>NZ_FNNV01000051.1 GCF_900106745.1 Paenibacillus sp. CF384
GACTCAAGTATTTGAGCCGTATCAGCGGCGGGATGGATGGCTTGAGGAAGCCGTGATTCAGATGTACAAAAGCGGTATGGGTACTCGTGACGTCGCTCGCTTCATTGAGAGTATGTTCGGCAGTCAGTACTCGCCAACGACAATTAGCAACATTACAGCAACAGTACTGGAAGATATTCAGAATTGGCAAGTGCAGCCTTTGAAGAAACGGTACGCCGTGATTTACTTGGATGGGCTGTATGTAAAACTCAAACGCAGCACCGTCAGTGGTGAGGTGGTGTACTTTGCGATGGGCATTGACGAGGAAGGGCATCGTCAAATTCTTGGTTTTTACGTAGGTGGTCAGGAAAGCGCAAATGGTTGGCGAGATGTACTCAAAGACCTGTATAAGCGAGGTGTACAGGAGGTTCTGCTCGGAGTTTTCGACGGTCTCCCTGGTCTGGACACGGCGTTCCGTGAAACGTACCCCAAGGCGGATGTACAGCATTGTATTGTCCACAAAGTACGTGCCACTTTCCCGAAAATTCGAGTACAGCATAAGACCGACTTCATTACAGATCTAAAAACGATCTACAATGCAATGGATCACGATCTAGCCATGGCCGCTTTCGATACGTTAAAAGCCAAATGGGGTAAGTTATACCCGAAAGAGATCCGTTCCTGGGAGGACCAGTTAACGACCTTGCTGGCCTTTTACAAGTATCCAGCCTTGATCAAGGATGCCATTTACACTTCCAATCCCATAGAACGAATGAACAAAGAAATTCGAAAGCGACTTAAACCGATGAATAGTTTAACGAATATGGATGCAGCAGAAAAGGTAATTTACCTCGAAACAGTGGCGTACAACGACCGGTTTGCCGACCGAACCATCAAGGGGTTTAGTGAGGCTTCCGTCAAACAACATTTAACGAAGATGTTTGAGGAACGATACCCAATCACTTGAGAAGAGATTGGTGCCTATCATCCCATTATCTGGGTAGTCGATTAAAGCACCACGCCAACTCATTAGTCGCAATATTCAACTAGATTCCATTGCAGTTTTGGTAGGGGAGTTAACTCCCCCTACCAAAACTTATAATGGACAGATATCCATCGTCCCGATGGATATCCCTACTGCCTTACACAAACTTCTTGACGCTACCC
>NZ_FNNV01000050.1 GCF_900106745.1 Paenibacillus sp. CF384
ATCAATCCATAGCTTCGGTGGTGTGTTTAGCCCCGTTACATTTTCGGCGCAGAGTCACTCGACCAGTGAGCTATTACGCACTCTTTAAATGGTGGCTGCTTCTAAGCCAACATCCTGGTTGTCTTTGCAACTCCACATCCTTTCCCACTTAACACACACTTGGGGACCTTAGCTGATGGTCTGGGCTGTTTCCCTCTTGACAATGGATCTTAGCACTCACTGTCTGACTCCCGGATATAAGTACATGGCATTCGGAGTTTGACTGGACTTGGTAACCCTTGGCGGGCCCCGCACCCAATCAGTGCTCTACCTCCACGACTCTTTACTCCGAGGCTAGCCCTAAAGCTATTTCGGGGAGAACCAGCTATCTCCGAGTTCGATTGGAATTTCTCCGCTACCCCCACCTCATCCCCGAATTTTTCAACATTCGTGGGTTCGGGCCTCCAGTGCGTGTTACCGCACCTTCACCCTGGACAGGGGTAGATCACACGGTTTCGGGTCTACGTCCACATACTATGTCGCCCTATTCAGACTCGCTTTCGCTGCGGCTCCGGCTCTTCACCTTAACCTTGCATGGGAACGTAACTCGCCGGTTCATTCTACAAAAGGCACGCCATCACCCATATAGAGGGCTCTGACTTTTTGTAAGCGCACGGTTTCAGGTTCTTTTTCACTCCGCTTCCGCGGTGCTTTTCACCTTTCCCTCACGGTACTGCTTCACTATCGGTCGCTAGGGAGTATTTAGCCTTGGCAGATGGTCCTGCCGGATTCCCACGAGGTTTCACGTGTCTCGCGGTACTCAGGGTACGTCTCGGAGAGTGCTGACTTTGGACTACAGGGCTTTTACCTCTTATAGCGGGCCTTTCCAGACCTCTTCGTCTACCCAACACCTTTGTAACTCCATGTGAGACGCCCTACAACCCCAAGAAGCAAGCTCCTTGGTTTGGGCTAATCCGCGTTCGCTCGCCGCTACTGACGGAATCACTATTGTTTTCTCTTCCTCAGGGTACTTAGATGTTTCAGTTCCCCTGGTCTGCCTCTTCATAACCTATGTATTCAGTTATGAGTGACTGGACATTACTCCAGCCGGGTTTCCCCATTCGGACATCCCCGGATCAAAGCCTGCTTACGGCTCCCCGAGGCATTTCGT
>NZ_FNNV01000049.1 GCF_900106745.1 Paenibacillus sp. CF384
TGAGTTTAGGATAATAAGTGGACACAACATAACAGCGACCTGTTACTATAAATACAACAAAACAGGTCGAGGTGTATCATGAGAAAAACACGTCAACATTTTGATGAGGAATTTAAACGTCAAACGGTCAAGCACATGAAAGAAAGCGGCAAGACGGCATCTGAAGTTTCGATGGAGCTGGATATCCCCGTGGGGAGCATCCGTACTTGGAGAAGACAGTTTGGAGATACCGGGGAAAAAGCCCAAGTGTACATTGACCAGGAGAGACTCAAGAAACTCGAGCAAATGAACCGGGAACTTCAAGAGGAAAACGAAATTCTAAAAAAGGCGATGCACTTCTTCACAAAAAACCGAAACTGATCTTCAAGTTTATCCATAAACACCGCTTCCAGTTCCGTGTTGAGAAGATGTGCAAGGTCATGAATGTGTCACGAAGCGGTTACTACAAGTGGGTCAACCGAAAACCAAGTGGGCAGGAAAAGCGCCGTCAGGAGCTGAAGAAACGGATCCAGTACCACTTCTATGGTTTTAAACAGCGCTATGGCAGCGATAAAATTGCAGCAAAACTGCGCCAAGAAGGGTTGGAAGTCTCCACTAAAACGGTTAGTAATTACATGAAAGACATGGGTCTTCGCTCCATTACGGTGAAAAAGTACAAAGCTACTACGAACTCCAAACACAAGATGCCCGTCTATGACAACGTGCTCAACCGTCAATTTCAACCCGACGCGCCAAATCGCGTTTGGGTGGCTGACATTACCTACATTGCGACGCAGCAAGGTTGGGTGTATTTAGCGAGCTTGATGGACTTGTACTCGCGTAAGATCGTAGGTTGGTCACTTGGCGAACGGATGACCAAAGATCTTGTGCTAGAGGCATTCGATAAAGCCGTTGAAAACCAAAAACCGCCCAAAGACTTAATCCACCACTCGGATCGAGGGTCTCAATATGCTTCAACAGAATACCGTGAGCGATTGACGAACAATCTCATGGTTGGAAGCATGAGTCGAAAAGGAAATTGCTACGACAATGCTTGCATCGAAGCCTTTCACAGTGTCATGAAGAAAGAGCTTATTTACCAAACCAAATTCAAGACTCGTAAACAGGCGTATGATGCAATTTACGAGTATATTGAGTTGGAGTACAACCGTATGCGCATCCATTC
>NZ_FNNV01000048.1 GCF_900106745.1 Paenibacillus sp. CF384
TGCAGGTCTGTTGATTAACCAGAATTTAGGTTACGGTAAGACGAAAAGGCTCGTCAAATAAACCGTCCATTCCAGTGGCAGATCATTTCTACTGTAAAGCCGATCAAATTCCACGAAGGTTAGTTTTGCGCACTTATGAACAGCCGCGTTACCCTGATCGAAGATGAGTTTAAGCACCACATAGACCAACAAAGCTGTATAAAGTTGACCATATACGGCGTTTGGTGTTGTACCAAATAGCTTTGGTACATTCAGATGCTGCTTAATCCACCGAAAAAACACTTCAATCTGCCACCTTTTTTTGTACATCGCTGCAATGGACTCGGCGGATGGTTTGTGTAGATTCGTCGCTAGAAGAACGGGGTTCCCGTCTGGGTCCTTGAGTGTAACGACCCGAAACCGTTGCTGGGATCGGGTCTGTTTTGTGCCAACCTGGCAAGTAAAATCCTGTTCAATGGTGCCGGCGTACTTTTGTTTTCGTATCCGCTGGAGCGGTTCATGAAAGCAGGTATTGTCCCGTAGCCTAATGATGAAATATTGGTTCTGTTCATTGTAGATATCGAATTGTTTATGCTTGCCGTATGCACGGTCTGCAACTAAGATAAATTGCTTGTCGAGCACATTTGTGCAACTCGAAATGTCGGGGCAATTGCCTGTTGTTTCCGTTACTTTGTGCAAACGACCTTCATCCGCAACGAGTGAAACATGTAGTTTAATGCCGGCGCGTTCACCTTTTAGTGGTGCCCATGGCAAACGTGCTTTTCCCACGGTAATCTTGGTGGAATCGACGACGAGTAATTGCTTGGGAATGCCAAGACGTCTCCGACATCCTCGATTGCATTTTTTGATAACTAAGGCTAAAAGTTGCTTAAACAGCTCGAACGGAACATCTTTGGCTTTTTTTGAGATTGTAGAGTAATCCGCTCTTGCGAGGCCTGAAGAAACCATTCTCGTTTCCCCGTCCCGATAGCCATTCCACTGCTGGAGGGCAGATTGTGCTAGAAACTGTAGCAGATCGTACACTTTGAATTTTCGAGCATTGTCCACGTAGCCAAGCTGTTCAACGAGAGGAAGCACTTCTTCTTTAGGTAAAATCGTTTGCAGGATGGTGGTAAACATAGTAGACTTTTTCATAGGGCCGCCTCATTTCGGATGTTTGTAGGGGTACAAACACATTACCGAA
>NZ_FNNV01000020.1 GCF_900106745.1 Paenibacillus sp. CF384
GCTTTGTAGCTCTGAAAATGGATGTGTTCTACTTCCATTCTTAACCTACGACTTGAAGCAAATACGGGGCTGTTTTTACGTTCATCATAGCTAGAAAATTGTTCATCCGTCCATCTTAATGACGCTGCTCTCAAGACGGGACTTCGGAGGCTTCTCCAATTATATGGATACTTGCACAGCGCTGATGATGAAAGTCTGTTGAAATTCCTAACGTTCTGGCTGGAAAGACCACTTCAATTTTCTCTCCCGGCAAACACTCGTAGGTTAACGCTGCTCCATGAACATCCACTTGAATATGAAGTCGGTTGTCCATTCTAGACACATGAAGATCAAAGTTTCTTCCGAAGGCTCTAATGGAACGAAGGTTCATGGTGGGCCCCTCAGCAGGAAGCTGCGGGGCGCATGTGAAGGAATCTAGACCCGTCGGCTTGATGCCAAATACCCCTTCTGTAAAGATTCGACAATATAAGGCGCTCTCTGCGGATAAATGTCTCTGGTTGCCTTCGGGAAACGCTTCAACCGCATAAGGGACATGGTCCCCGAGAAGCCTTCTTCTCGAATAGGCTTTCAGATATTGGTGGGATTGCTCGACCTCTCCCGCCATGAATGTCGCTTGAAATCCGTATAGCGTAGAGCGATCCCAGAACGTCTTGTCTCCCGACTGCGTGGCAAGACCATCAATCGTCCACAGATTAGGCGAATATAGCGCGTTAACCGTGCCCTCTTGTCGATCCATGATTCCCATGGTCAGAGGCAGACAAATCCAAGAGCGTAATTTATCATTGCCTTCGTAATAACGATAGGTTTCGTATCCATCAACTGTTGCGCCGAAATAACGTTCTATCGCTTGTCTTAACTGTACTGCTTCCGAACTATATTGTTCTTCGATCGTTTCGTCACTCAGAGATCGAGCTAATTTAGACGCCGCACATAACGCCCCGTAGTAGAGGGAAGAAGTAGAGAGATTCGCTTGCCCAGTAGGAAATCTACCTTCAAGCTCATCCGAGTCTGATGCAACCACCCCATCCGTCGTTAGCTTGCGTTTGCAGTATTCCAAACACCACTGAATCGCCGGCCACAGTTCTTGAGCAATTGACGAGTCTCCCTGCGCAAGCGTAAATAACGAGGCTCCATAAGCATACATGGCCGCATCTCCCCGGTCCCCGGCACCTTCCCATATGTCCACACCTTCCGCAATGATTGAGGATGGAATCGGTGAGTAATCAGGCCCCATGAATGCGCGATATAAACGGTAGCAGTTTAAGGACGCCTCAATTGCGGCACTGTCTCCCAGGTAGGGAAAGAACGGACCCACATACTCCGCTTGATCATTGGCCCAGATCGCAGCATAATAGTTTCCGCCTCCCGGTCCGTGCATGAGACCGCCTTTTGTAGCGAATATGCTCTCCGATGCCCGCAGCTTAGCAAAATCAAACATTTGGTTCAGCACGGGATCCGGCGTTTCAAGCTGCAGACTGGAACGGATCCGACTTACGAATGCTGCTCGCTTCGCCTCTTCTTCTTCCCCGCTGCAGACCGGAACCGATTCAAGCAGCTTTCTTCCGCTGATCGTCAAATAGAAGGATAGCTTCTCTGCCGGTTGTAAGGTAACTTTGGAAGGTGCATCGTGGCTAACATCAAGTACATAGATCCCATAAACGCCTCTTCGGGTGATCGTATTCGTTAGCGGAGCTATCTCAATCGTCATGGACTGCTCCGATTCGTTAACAACCGTGTATTTCTCCATTGCCGCGCTGTAATCCGTGGTTGGAAAGAGCACATGTTCGATTCGAAGGTTGTTGTCTGTCCGACTCTTAATGGCCAGCATGCCATTAAACGTTACTTCGTACGGTTTCTCCGATTGAACTCGCTCACCGTTGATTGTGAACTCGGGGATAATTTCCGCACCATACTCTTGAATTAAGCTGGCATGGGTATCATTAGGAATCGTCCGCAGCATGGGCCAGATAATGCCCCGTTTCAGTACCAGCTCTCCCTGATGATCAATCCCATAATGGACGATCATCGATATTCGCTTGCCGCTCATTTCAATGTGATCATGGTGCGGAAGTCTATTATCAGGCTTGATATCCCATTTTATCGTATGCTCACTGTTTAAGGACCAACGTTCGCCGATTTGAATCGTATGCATATGAATCACCTCTCTAGGTTAATTACCCCTCTTATATTAGGGGACTTTGCGAGAATTGAGGATGTACATACCTTCACGGCATGTCTTTTTCATCACTGAATGATAGCGTTTACAGCAAAGAATATACCTGATAATTCATGAAATCGCTATATAAAATAGAAGATTCCTGCCTCTGGGCACGCCCATACAAAAAAAAAGGCAGGTTGACACTTTCGTGTCCGCCTGCCGATTTTCGTTTCAGTTGTCCGTTTACTAAAGAACTGCTCTTGCCTGTGAATCGTTAAATCAAGTGTCCAGCTGTAAGCAATTGATAAAGCACCTTCGCAGCAGCTTCGCGCGTAGTAGGCAGCGTTGGATCGAAGAACAGCTGTCCATGTTTCTCGACACCCTGCATCAAGCCTGCAGCAGTGACGGTTTGGATGCTTGCTTGCGAATATGCACCGAATTTAGATGCATCTGCGTAAGGTTTATCCGGTGTGCCGCTTGTTTGCTTAATATGCAGCAGCTTCACTGCTCTTGCGAGCATGACGGTCAGATCTTGACGTGTAATTTGGTCATTCGGCTTGAACGCTCCGCCGCTGCCTGTGATTAGACCGGCTTTGTACGCAGCAATCACGTCTTGAGCGAACCAATCCGTGCCCTTCACGTCGCTGAACGGCGATGTTCCGGCCTGTTTATTCAAGCCGATTGCGTTCACCAGCATGGAAGTGAATTGCGCACGGGTTACGGCACTCTTCGGCGAGAATGTCGTGGCCGAGGTTCCGTTTAGAATAAATTTGTCGGCAAGCGTCTGGATTTGTGCTGCCGCCCATGACGATTTCGTATCCGTAAAGGATACCTTTCTTACTGCAACCGCGTAGACCGAGAATCCCGGACGTGTGATCGTTACGATCGTGCGGCCATCTGTCGTTTTGTTGAAGGTTGCCGGTACCGGATAAACGCTGCCGCCATCGGTATAAAGCGCGCCGGCATGGCTTGTATCGATCGCCGCATCGAGCAAGAATGCTCTGCGGACGCCTTGATCCGGCTGTAGGACAACCGGCGTCTTCACGCCATTGGAGAGCGAATAAGCTTCGAATGCATATGGCGTTCCGAGAACGGATGTATCGGCATAACCTTTGGCAAATACGGATTTGCTGTCTGCCGACGGCTTGATTTCAAGAATAAACTTGGCATCCGTGCCGACAGCTTTCAATACGGACACAGGGATGGATACCGAAGCATCCTTCCAGGTAAATGCGACGACGCTTCCTTCAGCCGCTGATTGCAGCAGCTTCACTTGCGCGTCCGTCAAGACGAGCTGCGCGTTTGAAGATGTCACATTGCCCGAAGCTGCATTGACGCTGACTACGACCGGAGCGCCTTTGGCATCGTCCAGCGCCTTTTGAAGATCGGCATCCGTTACCGTGATGGCCGCTGTATCTCCTTGCTGAACGGCAGCGCCGGTGACCGATGCCAATTTCCCATTGGCTGGTACGACTGCATTCAGTGTTTCCGACACGGCTGCTTCGGTAGGTACGCCGCCACCGAAACCGCCGTCTGTACCACCGTGACCGCCGTGACCACCGGTTTCTCCTTCGCCACCGCCAGCGCCTCCGCCGTCACCTGGGTCCGACGGATCCGTTGGAATATCGTTGCTTCCATCGCCATCGTCGACGACGATCATCGTGCCGGCCGATTGTACTTTTTTCACTTCGTTATATTCATCGAATTGGGCCACGACCAGATCGAGCACATACTTGCCTTCTGGCAGCTTCTGGATGATGTCAAACCCATTCTCGTCGACGGTCTCGCTGCTGTAACCGCCGTCAATCTTCTCGAACTTCAGTTCCCCTGTAGGCAGCGGGTTCAATTTGGTCAATTCCTCATCGCTGTCGTACATATAAGCCAACGTACCGACATATTCCTCGTCGAGGTTATAAACGTTGATTGCCGCATAGTTCATGTCGCCATCGGCCAGCGTGGCCGACACGTCGATCGGTTGATCCGGCGTAATGCGTTGGCTGGACAAAGTCAGATCCCGCAATGCCAAATTGTTGTTCTCATCGTCGCCGACATGGATGACAAACGGAAGGTGCAGTGTCGGCAGCCCGTCGGCTTCCAATCTGATTTCTCCCTCATAAACGCCATCGATCTCTTCGTCCTTGGCTTTCGCCGAAAGCGTGAACGGTTGGCTCGACAAGGCATCCGCCGTAATCGTGCTTCCATTGGCATCCAGCCCGCCAAGTTCCACTTCGATATTGGTGACATCTGGCGTATCCATTGGGTTTGTTGGATCGGACGTTACGTTGTCATGCATAAGTACAGAAGCCGTGTACGTGACAGATGCTTCCGATAGATTCTTCACGCGCAGCGGCTTCGTCAGTGCTTCAGCCCCAGGCTCTAGCGTGCCGAAGCTCAAGCTGCTTGCTTCGCTGGCAATGACGTTCTCGTTTAATTGCTCATCGTAAATCTTAATCTCGTCCATCGCTTCCACGATGGCCGGCGTTTCGATCGCATCGGCTACGTCGGCCCGTCCGGCGCCTTGCGAGTACACATCGTACTGCGTACCTTCTAAGTCGTGAATGGTATCCGACGTATTGGCAAGCGCTGCACGCACGTCGCGAGGCGTCCATTCCGGATGTTGTTGTTTCATCAGAGCAGCCAAACCCGCGATATGCGGCGCAGCCATGCTCGTACCGCTGATGCGGTAGTACGCCGTCTTATAGCTAGGCACCGGATAACCGAATTCTTTTTCTCCGTATGCTGGCCACGTCGAGAGGATGTTTACGCCCGGTGCGCTGATATCGGGTTTAATGCCGTAATTCCCGTCCGAGTTCGGACCGCGCGAGCTGAAATCGGCGATTTGGTCGCCGGGAACGACAGTCTCCGGGAAATCCGCTCCAAAGGTGAATTTAACGTCTTTATCGTCGTTAGCTGGATCAATTATCCGCTTCGCAAGCGCTCTTCCTTCAAGTCCGGACATATCGAACGTTGGTAAGAAATCGCTGTTCTCGCCCAAGTAGGCGACCGAACCGATCTTGCCGTCCCGCCCCTCAATATGCTCGGACAAATCGGCTTCCGCCGTTCCGTTCAACGCGTTGCCGTTAAACAATATGACCGCTTTGGCCTTTCTTTCCCTAGCAATCTTAATCTTATCTACGAAAGACAAGGTACCGCGAGAGATGAGAACAACTTTGCCTTCGACATCTACGTCGTAGTCACCATAATCACCTAATCCTACGTATACGGCGTCAAACGTTTGACCGCCCAGGTAATTGTTGAAGTCCGATGCGCCATTCGGCCAAGCAATCGCATCGAGTGAAGTAGCAGCAGCCTGCGGCTCTAGTGATTCTTCCACCGCTTGAACTTCTTGAGCATCTTGAGGCTCTTGAGATTCTTGCGGCTCTTGAGCATCTGGCACCGGCGGCTCTTCCGTCTTCGTCACGAACGACTCCGCGAAGCTGCCGCTGAAATGGCTGCTCACGCTCGTTGCCGCGGCAACCGAAATGCCCAGCTGCGCGCTGGCAGGCGAACCCATGGAATAATAATAATAAGGGTTGCCGGCCGCATTGCCGTTTGCAACGACCGCGATTACGCCGGAGA
This sequence comes from Paenibacillus sp. CF384, assembly GCF_900106745.1. GTDB lineage: Bacteria > Bacillota > Bacilli > Paenibacillales > Paenibacillaceae > Paenibacillus_Z. The sequence goes on from NZ_FNNV01000020.1 coordinate 5,738, forward strand.
GAACGGCGTTGTTAACCGCGATGGAATCCGGTGAATTCGGACTTTTCTCCATATCGGAACCAAGAGACATGTTGATGACGTCCATATGGTCTTCGATGGCATGCTCGATGCCGTCGATTACTTCTGCCGACGATCCCGTCACGTTAACTTGGTACGTAATCGGGTCCAGTTTCGCACCCAGCACTTTATAGGAATGCAGCTCCGCCTCATAGGCGATGCCTTTCTGTACGATATCGGAGCCTTCTTGGGCCGCGCGTCCTACGATCGTACCGGAGACATGCGTACCATGCTCAGATCCGGGAAAGTTATATCCGATATCCGGAAGATCCTCGTACGGGTCGTTATCTTTGTTGACGGAATCATAACCCCCCTTATATGCATCCTTCAGATCCGGGTGAAGATAATCGACGCCCGTATCAATGACGCCAACCTTCACGCCTTTGCCCGTCCATCCTTTTGTCCAAGCAACATCCGCACCGATCTGTTTGATCGGATTAATATCATAGTATCCTACAGCTGCGCCATCAACATCGAATTCAGGCGTTGCTGCCAGGGGAATCGGAAAATAAGTCCTGTTTTTACTGATCGCCTTGACGCCGCTCATCTGGGCCAGTTTCGGAATTTGATTGGCAGTGATGGTCACTTCCATCCCGTTCAGCACCGTATCGTATTGATAGTTTACGGTCATCGCCACGCCTTTGCTGCTGGCGGTGCTTAAGAAGGAAGCATGCTCCTTCTTAATCGCTTGCGCCGCTGCATCCGGGGAGAACGAGCGTCTCGTCAACTCCGATGCATACTTCGCGACGGAAATCGGCTGCGAGCTTAACTGTACGATGACGTTGATCTTTGCATTGGACGTCGTATCCAGGTCCGAATCAATCGTAGCCGGACCTGTGCTGCTGGCCGCCGTTAATGCTTGCAGCGCAGCCAGGTTCGATTTCAGCGCAGCCGGAAACAGCGGGCTGCTTGGATTTATTACATCGGCAAGTGTCGCTTTCGCTTCTGCCGAAGCCGTGATACCACTGAAGGGCGACGTTACGAGCAGCGCAGCGCTAAGAAGCGCGACGGATCTTTTAACCAATAGATTAGCCACGTGGTGATTCCTCATTTCCTATGAAAAGTATGAGCCGGTCCATTACTTCGTAATTGATATCGCATCCACCGAGATGACCGTTCCGGTTGACAACGGATTCTTCGCGCCTGCATGGACTATCTTGATTGTATGTGCGCCTGGTGCAAGCTGATTCGATTCGAATACCGCCGTGCGATACGAAGTTGCTGCGCGGTACATATCAATTCCGGACGAAACCAGTACGTCGTCGATATAAATATCCGCCATGCCTCGGTCGCTGCCGACAATGGCATACAGCTTCACCTGAGTGCCTTGGAATTTCGCCTTCGCATAGTTGCCTGTTTTAGTCGTATATTTTGCCGAACCTCCAAAATGCTTCATGCTGTAGTTCGTCGCCCACAAGCCGGAGTATTTGAAGGCGTAATCGTTATCCTGAATCAATTGCGCAACGTTGAACGCATCTACGTTAATAAACGTCTTATTCGATTTAGCAGCCGCAGGATCGCGTTCGCCCGTCCATGCAATTTGGATCACATGCTTTCCGAGAGGAAGGCTTTTTTCAAAAATGATCTGCTTGTTCAGCGACGATTTACTGTAGAGCGAAGGCGATGCGACTTTCGAACCGTCTAGATAAACGTCCGCAATCCCTTGATTTACGTTTTTGGAACCGATCCAGGAGAAATAGCTGCCAACGAAAGCAAATTCTACGCTGCCGAATGCGTTGATTTCTTTCTTGGTTCCTTCCGTGTACATGCTGTCATTCACCTTTGCCCACGGACCGCTGAATACAAGCGATTTATTCGTATCGTTATAGCCGCCAAGCTGATTGTTGGTTTGAACGGATAATTGGTATGCGCCGCTGCCTCTATAGGCATATGCGTTCAAATAATACGTACCGCTCTCCGTCACCTTGTAATTGATCGACTCCGTGGAGGTTTTGTCATACTCCGAGAACACGAGCAGATTCTCTGTCGAATTAACGGTAGTGGCATTAGGAGCATACAGATACAGATCGAAGTCCGTGCCTTTGTCGCCTGTCATGGAGAAGTTGATCGTTTCCCCGGCATGAAGTTCGACGGCATACACGTCGTTCACATCCGTGCTTTCATTCAGATTGTTCGTTGTGCTGTCGCTTACCAAAGGCGTACCCGGAATCTCATCGTCGGAGAGCGCTTGATAGGCGTTGATCATTCGTCCGCTTGCGACTCGGCCTGACAGCGAGCTTAACTGGGTACCGCTGTTCACGATGCGCTGCTTGATCGCCTGCGCGCTTAGCGAAGGCTCCTGACTAAGTACCAATGCAGCTGTTCCTGCTGCATTCGCAGCCGCCATTGCAGTGCCCCGCCCATGCGTATAGCTGCTACCGTTGAAATCCCTCGTAATGTTGATCAAATCGATTTTTGTAATCGAAGGATCTCTGGAGATCAAATAGTTGTAGCTGTCTTTATCCTCGTCCAAAGGATACGTTTCTCCCTCGTAAATCGTACCTTTAACGCCGACAGCCTTGCTGTAGAAGTACTGCTCGATGAAAGCCAAGTGCAGCTCGTCTTTCACGAAAGGCGAGTCGATAATGCTGGATTCCTCACCGCCGCCGTATTCCGTCGGTCCGTTGAGCACGTTCGATCCCGTAAGCAGCAGATGCCCGCCGCCGTTTAGATAGTCTGTTAGATTCTTCTGATCGTTCACCGTCAAATTGGAGACGTACCACCGGTCCGCCATGCCCGTGAACCAAATAACCGCGTCGTAGCCGCTTTGCATTTTCGCGAGCGTCGGTCCGTCTCCGCCGTCAGGCGTGGATTGCACGATTTCTACACCGGGATAATCCTCTAGCAGATCGGTATATTTCTTTAATTTGCTGGTACTTGGAAGCTCTGTGTAATTCGAAAGATCATCCTGCACGAGAAGAACTTTCTGTCCGGCATTGGATTTGGAAACGCCAAGATATTCCATCGCTTTATCGAAAGCTTCTTGACGATAGTTTTCGTCCTCTTCCTCGTCGTCCAGAATGTTCTCAAAGCCGATTCCGTTGAAGATCGCCTTCGCGCCGGATACGGGATCGTGAAGCTCAGCCGACAACCCGGGGTTCTCCACCGGAGCAGTCGTAGCAATCGCTTCTCCGGGCGCAGCCACATCGATCGACTCGTAGCCATAATTGGCATCGAACAGCAAATGTCCTTCATTATCGATCGACGTAACCGAGAGTACGTTATCGAGACCGAAGGAAGATGGATAATAAGGAATGCCGTCCGCATTCACGCCATAATCGCCGGCAGGCGTTACAAACAGCATGGAAGAAGCCTGCATGGCGTCTTTCAGAGCTTGGCTGTAATCAAACAATCCGGCATTAATGTCGGCGATCTTCGCGCCGTTGTCCTCCGCGAATTCAATGGCCTTGATCAGATCGGATAGGTAGCCGTATTCTTCTCCGATATACTTAATCGGCATGATCTTCACGTTCGGCGCGATGCCTGCGATTCCGATTCCGTTATCCGTCGCGCCTGCAATAATGCCGGCTACCGCCGTAGCGTGCGAATGCAAATCGAGGTCTTTATAAACGCTGTTGTTGTTCTCGGCGAAATTCCAGCCGTGTACGTCGTCTGCATAGCCATTGTTGTCATTGTCCTTTTGATCGTTACCGGCTGTTTCTCCCGGATTCGTCCAAATACTATTCACGAGGTCCGGATGGTCGATTTGAAGGCCGGTATCGATGACCGCAACGACAACTTTCGCGCTGCCTTTCGTAATGGTCCAAGCTTCAGGGGCTTGGATATCGAGTCCAGGAACGCCTGGGTATCCTTCTTGGTAAGGATTGTTATAGTTCCACGGAGGCGTCTGTCCCGTATTGTGAAGCCCCCATTGTTTCTCGAAATAGGTGTCATTCGGTAGTGAGGGGGAAGGGGCGGCCAGCGATTCGATCGTCTTCTGAAGACGCTCTTCCGACTTGCCGGAGGAATAGATCTTTCGGTCAGGCTCGGCGTACAGCACGTTCGGATCCTTGTTCAGCTTCTCTAGCAGCTGTTTCATATCTGAAGGCACCGATACCTTTACAAGAGTAGCGTCGATGTCCGCCAGCTTGCTGCTGCTCTTCATCGTGCTGGATGTCAGAATCGAAGCTGCTGTCGTACTGAAGCCTTTCTTGTACTTCACGATAATTCGATCCGTGTCATTCAACGAATCGTCAGTCATAGGCGCTGCCGGCTTTACCGCGTCATCCGGCTTTCCCGTCGCAGGAGCGATTTCAACGATTGTGTCTTTTGGTGCATGTTCCACCGTCCACGTGCTTTTCTTAGCTTTCGCCCCTTCCGCATGTACAAAAGCGGGGCTGACCGAACCAATCACGAGCGAAGCGAAGGCCGTGACCGCTAGCGACTTCATTACCTGTTCTCTTTTCAAGTTGTTACCCTCCTGATTGGCAAAAATTTAGGCTTATGCAAACTAGCTGTCAACCTCTCTTAATCGCTTCGCCTCCCCTCCTCTAACGTTGGAATCTACTAAATTCAAGTAAATCTATCATGCTGGGAATTGTAACATAGTGCAAATTCATTATCAATTAAATATTTCTATTTTCTAGCAGTTGAATGTAGAGGAATCACTTAATCCCTCGTAAAATATAATAATTTAAATAACATATCATGTTACTTAAGTGTTATATATAGCTAAACTTAAAACGAAAAACGCTTTTACTCCCTGATTCTTTAGTTAGTTATTTAATTAATTAGCTAATGCGTTAATACAATAAAGTAAATTTTCAATTAATGTGTAATATTTTATAACAACAATTTACGGATAAGTCGTTTGTCATTATATTTATCTATTAATAGATAAATATAAAATTCCGCTCTATTCTCAATTAGTTTTATACAAATAGTGCAAATAAAAATCCCGATTACTAGCTCCTGCTTCAAAAGCCTCTTCGACGATAAAAGAGCTCAAGCCAGAAGGCCAATGTCATTAAGTTAAGGCACTGAACCAAAAAATAAAAATAGAGTGGGCTATCGATAAGATAGCCCACTCTATTTTTTCGTGCGACACGCTAAGCAAACAAACAAATACTTGGCCCATTCTTTTGAGAGGTGCTGTGCACCACTGCGCTGCCAATCTTACTTATAAGCACGCATCGCCTTGCCGAGCTCCTTAAGCGACGGCTTCTTGCCATACATCAGCACACCTGCGCGGTAAATCTTCGCGGACAACCAGCCGAAGACAAGGATGGAAGCCAGCAATGCAGCAATCGATATCCACACCTGCCACAGCGGCGGGTCGGACAAGCCGAGTCGCGAAACCATCGCGTAAGGCGCGAAGAACGGGATAAACGAACAGATCTTCATCAGCATCGAGCCCGGATTGTTCATGCCGCCGAAGATACAGATGTAGAAACCCGCAAGCGACAGCATGGTAATTGGCAGTACCGCTTGACCGAGATCCTCGGTACGGCTGACGATGGAACCGACGGCCGCGAACAACGTCGCGAACAAGAAGTAACCCGTCAAGAAGAATACCAGTGAATACGTAAGCAGTACCGGATCGATGTCGCTTAGCGAGATACCAAGATCGCCAAGCTTATCTGCGTTCTGCGGCAGCGTCATGTTGATCACGATCACGACAACATAAATCGCCATCTGCAGCAGGACGACTAAGAACATGCCGAAGATTTTGCCGAACATGGCTTTCAGCGGCGAGACGCTCGTGATGAGAATCTCCATGACGCGGGAGCTCTTCTCGGCCGTAATTTCGCTGGCAATCATCTGGCCGCTGATCATAATCGCCATGAACAACATGATAATGATCACGTACACCGTTCCGAAATCCATCCCCTGCTGTGCTTTCGTCTTGCCTGAACCGATCGATCCTGCTCCTTCCACAGTGGAAATCTGCACGGAATCAAGCTCAATCGGCTTCGTCAGGAGCGCCTTCACATCGTCGCTCAATCCGCCTCCGCCAATAACCGCTTCCATCTTAACTACCTGCAGTGCCGCGGACAACGATGACGACACCTTCGATTCCATTAAACTCTCGGATTTATACGTAATGGCAGGGAAATCGCTCTCCTTACCCGGCGAGAACTCAATGTAGCCATGAATGACGTCGTCTGCCACAGCCTGCTTCAGCGCTTTCTCGTTAGCTTCCGCAGAACCTGCATCCGCAATCGGAACGAGCTTCAGCTCAGGCTTCTCCTGTTTCCCGTAGTAATTGTTCAGCATAGCTGCAATTCGCGTGGAGGTAAATAACTCTGATTTCACCTTCTCGCTCGTGCTGTCCAAGTAACCAACCGCAGTCGGTTTCCCTTCGCCGCTGAACTTATCGATCATGTAAGGTAAATTGATGACAATGCTCATGATGATTGCAATAATGAGTGTCGTAATCAGGAAAGCTTTGCCGCGCACCTTATTCTTCGTTGTAAATCCGACAACCGTCCAGAAGCTGCTATTCATGGCTCTCACCTACCGTCTTAATAAAGATTTCATTGAGCGTCGGTTCCAAGATTTCAAAACGATTTACGCCGGTTTGCGCCATGGCCAGCTCCAATACAGGTCGGCCTGCAGCCTCATCATTGATTAACAGCTCGTAACCGTACTCATGCCGTTTCACATTCATCACACCGCCGATTGCTTCAAGACCGGTTACATCGCTGTCCGTAGCCAGTATAATGCGCTCTCTGGGAAACTGCTTCTTAATGGCTTTCAGGTTGCCTTGCAGAACCGTATTCGATTTATGCAGAATCGTAATGTTGCGGCAAAGCTCCTCCACATGCTCCATCCGGTGTGTCGAGAACAAGATACATGAACCGGCATCACGCAATTCCTTAACGGTCGACTTGAGCAGTTCCACGTTAACGGGATCCAGTCCGCTGAACGCCTCATCCATAATAACGATGCGCGGATGATGGATGACGGCAGCGATAAATTGGATCTTCTGCTGATTCCCCTTGGACAGCTCCTCGACCTTCTTGTTGTAATACTCCGGCACGCCGAATCGATCCAGCCAGCGCTTCAAGTTCTGGTCGGCATCCCGCTTGGACATGCCGCGCAACTGTGCGAGATAGTGGATCTGATCAGACACCTTCACCTTCGGGTACAGACCGCGTTCCTCCGGCAAATAGCCAAGTCCCTTCAGCAGTTCTTTTCCATACGCTTTGCCATCATATCGAATGCTCCCGGAATCCGGATAAATGAGGCCGAGCACCATACGCATCGTTGTTGTTTTTCCCGCTCCGTTGGCGCCGAGCAATCCATAAATCTCGCCTTGCGCAACTTCGAAGCTGATTCCATTAACGGCTGTTTTGTCCCCGTATTGCTTAAAAACTTGTTCAAGCTTCAATGCATTCATCTTCTAGAAAACTCCCCTCGCATGTTCGATATGATGCAGCAAAATCTCATCGAGCTCCAGCTTCTGTTTGCTGATTAATCCGAGCTTCTGTTCCATTAGCCATCGTTCGGCCTGCAGCGCATCCTCTGTTACCACTTTGTACGTCGTTGCGCCAGATAAGCTCGCATTGCGGTAACCAGGCATCTGCTTCCAGTTGATACTGACTCCGGCGGCATCGATGTACATCACCTGCCATGCGCTTAGCAAGGTATCCTTCTCATAGATCCCGAGCACCTTACCCTGCACCATGAACACAATATAGTCGGCCAGCCGCCTGACTTCGTCGACAATATGAGAAGCCATTAGAATCGTCCGATTGCCCTGCTCCATATAGCGATGCAGCACATCGATCATGGTCTTCCAAGCAATCGGATCCAGACCCGAGGAAGGTTCATCAAGGAGCAGCAGCTCCGGATGATGTGCCATCGTGAGCGATAGATCGAATTTCCGCCGCATCCCCTTTGACATTTTGCCTAGCTTGATCGCAGGGTCTACCTCGAACCGGCGCAGCAGCTCCTGATAGAGGTGAACATCCCACTTCGGATACCACTGCCGGACGAAAGCCGCTTTCTGATTCCCGCGCAGCCCATCCTCCAGATCGACCGCTTGCTCAGGCACATAACCCAATCGCTCCTTCAGCTTCGTATCGTTACCTGATCCGACTGTTTCGCCCAGCAGCTCGATCCGCCCCGTATTCGGTTTGGCGAGGTCCAGCAGCAGTCGAAACAACGAGCTCTTCCCCGAACCGTTAGGGCCGACGATTGCCGTTACGAAGCCGCTCGGAATGACCAGATCGATAGGACCAAGCTCGAAATTCGGCCTGCGCTGCGACATTCCGGTAATTTGAACTGAAGCTTCACTCATCCTTATCCGCCTCCCCGCCCTGATGGTATGCCGTGCTTCCTTCACGCTTCCGGCGGAGCACGTCTTGCAGCATGTCAATCAATTCTTCATCGCTAAAATGTACCCGAAGCCCAGCTTCCACCGCCTGCTCCATCGCTTCTATGACCGCGGTTCGCCGCTGTCGATCCCTTGACTCCGTGTCTACCTTCGCGACAAACGTTCCCATTCCCTGCCGAGTGCGAAGCAGCCCTTCATTTTCTAAATCCTGATACACCCGCCGAACGGTTATGATGCTGCATTTGGTCAGCTGTGCCAATTCACGTATAGATGGAAGCAGCGTCCCTTCCGGCAATTGACCGCTCACAATGAATGCACGAAGCTGCACCTCGATCTGATGGTATAACGGCTCCGCACTATGTTCATTCAGCTGTATAGGAATCCACACCGTCCACACCTTCTCTCGCATTCATTACGCTATTCCAGCAAATTGCGTTTCGTATTTCGCTTCCAAATCAGGACGCCCATCAGTGCGGCAACCGTGAATCCCAAGAGCACCGACAGCAGCGGCCAAAGGATGGAATGATCACGCGACACCTCAATGGCGGTGAACATCAGATGCGTATCTGCCTGCCACAGCATTAAGCCGACTAGAGCGTATAGCAGCAGGTAACAGAAGCAGATGAACATATATATTTTCCCTTTTACGCTCTGTTCAAAGAAGACATAAGTCGATCCTGCCATCATGGCATAGCCGTACCAGATGAACGAGAAGATAACGTACTCCCCGGGCGTCATCAGCTCACGGAGCTCATTTAATGCGACATATTGTAAAGTAAAGAAATATAGAGAAACGATGGTCAATACAACGATAAACTGCAACAGCCTTGCCAGGATGATCGTATTCCAGCCAATCGGCATTGTTCGCAGGTAAGCATTATATCGCGTATACGGATCTCTTCCCCAGTATTGCAGCACACTTCGGTTCATCAGAAAACCCATGGTCGGCAGAATGGACAAATAGACGAGATCATATCCCCAAAAAGAGCCTCCTGTATTCTCATGTTGATGCAAATCGTCAAATATAGGCATCATTACAACAATCATATAACTAACGAATACGATCGTTATCAGCAGTCCGATCCAAGAACGGCTCCCATCAAAACGAAGCAATCTCCATGCACCTTGCCAGCTCGTCATCCCCCGCTCGCCCCCGCTCTGTATACTGTGTATATTCATATATACAGTATACTCAGTCGGCAGTGCAGCTGTCAATCACATCCATCTTTAACTTCTACTTCTACTCCTACTCCCGCTCCAGCCCAGAATTCATCCATATGTAACTAGAAGTGTTGCAGTTTCTGCAACATTTCTGAGCAATATTGCTCTAATCCAGAGGAATGTTGCACAATAGGCAACATTCCATGCTATTTCGGCCACATAGAGGCCAAACTGCTTAGAATTGTTGCAGTTTCTGCAACAATTGCCCATCTACAGCTGCTAGGAGTTTAATATGTTGCATATTCTGCAACATTCGCCAGACTACCAGGGGGCCATCACCCCGTTGAATGCATTATTTTCTCCAATTAGTCCCCATGAAATAACAAAGACGGCTTCATCAGCCGCCCAGTCTCATAAGCAAGCAAGCTTGCCCTCGTCAAAATAATAGATATCCTCTCGCTTGAACCCATACTCGCCATTCTTCCGACGGATGTGCGGTTCAAACGTAAACAGCGCTGCTTCACTGAGCTTCATCGTGTTCCCCTGCTCGAAGTATCTTCGATCGTCCTTGTGAAACGCGATTGTATGGCCTACATTGCCGGCAAAATCAAGATTTTCGCAGCCATGCTGACGCAGAAGCTCATTGATATATTGATAGACTTGCTCAAACGTCCGGTCCGGCTTTACATAGCTAATAAACGCATCATGTAGTGCGATCCCCATTCGGACGCCACCGGCAAAATCAATGTCGCTACCCCGTAACTCCTGTTCCGCCACCACCCTGCCAGCACAAACGACAAAAGTTCGAGCATGATCACCCCAATACGCATTCAGCTCCGGGCTGAGATCGACAGTCACAATGTCATCGCGGCCAACAAGGCACGCCGTCGGTTCGTAGCCTCTCCCAGATTCGGAGATCAGCGTCCGCTTGCCGACATGGACGAAGGCTCCGATCCCATAGTACCAGAAGGTATCAACTCCCTTACTCCGCATGAAGCGCTCCGCTCTGTCCACGATGTCGCGCTCCGTTACACCTTCACGGATATAGGTCTGCAAATCATTCATCGTTGCCCTCGCAATGGATTGGATATGACGATAGTTGGATAAATGGTCCATAAGCATACCACGCTTCAATAGACTTTCACTCCCCACCGCTAATTAGGTTACTCTATTATAGAAAACGATCCGCTTTCTTGTAAACAATTGGAAACGCAAAAAAACACCTTACCAGAGCACTATGCATGCTCTAACTTGGCGGCTGTAAAACTCATTTGAGCCCAGGCTTCTCCTTCATTTGATTCACAATTCGAACGATCTCCTCTTCTTCTCTCAACTTTGCGGCAATATCGTAGTAGATGTCGCTGAGCTGCGGTGGAGACTCCTCATTAGTATAAACACCGGGAAAGCTGCCTAACTGCTCTTGCTTCATTCTGCGAATGGGAGGAAGCTTAGCCACTTCACGTTTCAAAATAAAGCGAAGCAGCAGTGCCGATACGAGCATAACGGTACCCGACTTCCATGAATCCGTAAAGCCCAGCACCAGCATAGCGAATACAATCGCTGGATAGATGAACAGAAGCGTAAAGAGGAGGATCAGTAGTTTTGTCAGGAGAGACTTGAAGGCTTCCATACCTACCACCTCCGCACCCGATGTTACTTATGTGTATGCTGGGAGGGGTTATCCGTATTAGAATAGATCTATAAATCGATTACATAAGGAGGCATTACTTTGACAGCTATGATTTTGTCAAACGAACCAAGCGCAATCGTCATCCGAACGGATGATAAGTGGCACACTCTTGCCCGTGCCGGGGCGGATAGATGGGAAGCAGCCGGTCTTGCCATTACGATGAAACGCAGAGAGAACACTATTGCACTGGAATTGGAAGCGCCTACTGCAGCAGTACGCACAATCAAACTGCGCTGGAACGAAGCACCCGCAGGAAATTTGCTCCTACTCGGCGATCACTGGGAGCGCGGTTATGGGGACCTCGAATGGCGAGGCATCGTGCCGGAGCGCGTTATGCCTTGGTATTTCCTTGCCCATGATGGACTGCGCACAGCCGGTTACGGCGTGAAGACAGGCGCAAATTCGCTCTGTTATTGGCAGCTCGATACGGATGGCGTAACATTCACGGCTGATGTCACAAGCGGGAATAGCGGTGTATGTCTGGGTGCGCGTACTCTCTCAGTAGCCGATATCATATTTGATCCGGGCACACTGGGTGAAACGCCTTTTGCAGCAGCAAGACGTTTCTGCGCCATGATGTGTGACAAGCCTTTGATGCCGAAGCAGCCTGTATACGGCGGAAATAACTGGTATTATGCTTACGGGGAAAGCTCGCATCGAGAGATTTTGGAGGATTCGCGGTTCATTTCTTCGTTGTCTTCGAATACGCTCAATCGTCCGTATATGGTCATTGACGATGGCTGGCAGTCAGCCAAAGATAACGGGGGCAGCTGTAACGGGGGGCCATGGATCGGCAACAGTAAATTTACGGACATGGAGCGACTGGCCGGTGAAATGAAAGAGATTGGCGTGAAGCCCGGCCTCTGGTTCCGCCCGCTCCTGACGACTGAGAACGTGCCTGCAGAATGGATTCGCTATAAGGAAGCATCAACCGGGAGCAGCGTGCTCGATCCTAGTATTCCGGATGTACTGGCACATATTCGCGAATCGGTAGAACGAATGGTAGGCTACGGATTCGATATGCTGAAGCATGATTTTACGACGTACGATATGCTCGGACAATGGGGCTTCACAATGAAATCCAAGCCTCATGCGCTGCCTTATGCGTTCCATGACCGTTCCAAGACAACCGCAGAGATTACGCTCGCTTTGTACCGGACCATTGCCGAAGCCTCCGGTCAGGCGGACATCATTGGCTGCAACACCTTCAGTCATCTCTCTGCAGGCTTGTTCGAAATTCAGCGGACCGGCGATGATACAAGCGGACGCTGGTGGGAGCGGACTCGGTACATGGGCGTGAATACGATGGCTTTTCGCATGGCGCAGCATGGCACTTTCTACAGCCACGACGCAGATTGCCTCGGTTTAACGAAGGATGTGCCTTGGTCGTACAACCGGGAATGGCTGCGCCTGCTCGCAGGCAGCGGTACGCCGTTGTTCGTATCGGCCGATCCGGCCATCGTCACGAAGGAGCAGGAGCTCGAGCTGCGCGCCGCTTTCGAGCTGGCGGCTCAGCCGTTGCCGGTTGGCGAACCACTGGACTGGCTGCGTACGACATGTCCAAGCTGCTGGGTGCTGAACGGCGAAGAGACTTCGTTCCAATGGAACGAAGTTTCCGCAGAACTGCTGGATGAGAAGGATAATGGCTGGTGGGTGTAATTCAGTGACACTCAATCGGCTCGATAAATAGGAGTGCAATGGAGGGGCGAATTCGCTCCTCTTTTTTAATATGGATTTATCTGTTAAATAGATGACCATCTATTACCGAACCTGTCCTCCTCTCATATAGTAGTTAGTAGACTTTCAGATTCGTTAAGCAAGAGGAGGACGAGTTATGCCTATCTATGATTCAGAAGCGATTTGGAACGGCCAGTTTCCACAGATCACCAGCCTTTCGATTTGTGTGTTCACTACTGACCGACAGCCTTCTACTGCAGCAATCCAAGTCTATCAAGTCGTGCCGTCCGGCACCGGAGTCGACGAGAAAATCCCTTATGTCATGAAGCTGGTTTCGCTAAATCCGATTGGAGAACCAAGCTCCAGCTATACGCTGGACAATGTATATGCAGGAGTCAATGTCTTCGGCGTCCGTATTGAGACAACCGGTATCGGAGGCAGCGGCGTTGCTTTTACCGTTTCAGTCACCAGGGACCATGTTCATGTCGAGGATTATTTCCTCATTGGCAGATTGTGAGCGAGACATAGAAAGAGTAGAAACAGTGCGAGCCTGAGGACTCGGACTCGGACTGTCGGGACGACAGGCATAAGAGCCATTATCCAACCTGTAACGGTTGTGACAGTCGTTATTTGTCCACAAAAGCCCGTTTTTATTTTCTAGCGGTTGCTAGCGGGCTTATTTGGACATTCTCCGGCAAAAATCACCACTTGCGCAGTTAATAACGCTGCTGACAACCGTTAGAGTTTTAAGGGCGGCTGTTTTCATGAAATAGCCACGCTGACAACCGTTACGACAGAATAATAGGTTGGCGAACCGACATATGACGCTAATGACCGCGATTGTGCAGAACACGAAGCTATAGGCTATTTATCAAGCCGATAACGCATGAAACCCAACGTTATAAGAACGTTGGGTTTCTTTTCTTTCTGAAGCCGGGACTTGGCCTCCCGGATTGTTCTTTATGTGACTATTCCGACTTACATATCCGCTCATGCAGAAAATCAACCAGATGCACGGCCTCCATCTTGCCGCTCATCCCATGCTTCTCGATGCCGAGCTTCATCTGCAGCAGACAGCCAGGATTGCTCGTGAGCAAGTAGTGGGCATCCGTTCGTTTCACATGATCCATCTTATGATCGAGAATTTGACCGGCCATATCCGGCTGTGTCAAATTGTAGATCCCTGCAGAGCCGCAGCAGCGATCTGCTTCATGGAGTTCAACGAACTCCGCGTTCGCCACGCTGCGCATCAGCTTACGCGGCGCTTCGGATGAGCGCATCGCGTTGCGAAGATGGCAGGAATCCTGGTAGGTGATGCGGACCTTGTCGGTGGATGCGAAGCTTACGCCGCCCCCTCCGCAGGAGCCGCCGCATCCGGCGGCAGCGGCGGTTTCGGCCGCGGCCGTGCTGGCGCTGACGCTGCCAGCCTTCGCCGAGTCGCCGCCGCTGCTTACTGCGGCTGTCGCCGGAGCGCTCGAGCTCGCCTTCGCCGCACCTCCGCCGCAGCTCGGCGCCGCGGCTGCCTTGCTCGCCGCCACGGCCTGCGTCGCCGCAGCCTGCAGGCGGCCGTGCTCCACGAGCAGCTTGCTCACATCAAGCGTGCGCTTCGCAAACCAAGCTGCGCCTTCCGCCCACTGCGGATCATCGTGCAGCAGGTGGTCGTATTCCACCAGCAGCGCGCCGCAGCCGCCGGCATTGGAAGCGATCCAATCGACGCCGGCCGCCTGAAACGCGCGAATATTGCGCTTGGCCAGCTCCTTCGCCCCAGCTTGCTCGCCGCTGTGCGCATGCAGCGCGCCGCAGCAATTTTGCGTCTCGGGAATAACGACATCGAAGCCGGCTTCGTTCAGCAATTCAACCGTGTGCTTATTCGTTTCCGTGAACAGGACATCCATAATGCAGCCCCTGAACAAACCTACCGTTCCCACGCGCTCACCTGAAGCCGGGTGATAGGAGCCGATTTGCTCGACCACGCCGCGATACGAGGCATTCGGCAAGATCTGCTCCATCTGTCCCATATGGGCCGGTAACAGCTTCATGAGACCGACGCCGCGAACGAGCTTGCGCAATCCGGACTGCTGATAGATTTGCAGCACTCCGCCAAGCAGCCGCATCCGATTCTGATGGGGGAACATCCCCTCGAAGGCGGTCTTGCGTGCCAGCTTCACCCACCAGCGATGGCTCGTCGTATGCTGCTCGATGGAATCGCGCGCCTGCTCCAGCAGCTGTCCGTATTTCACATCGGCAGGACATGCCGGTTCGCAAGCACGACAGCCCAAACAATGATTCATCTGGGTCTCGAACGCATAGTCGGGATCCATGATCCCGTCCGCAACTGCCTTCATTAATGCAATTCGTCCGCGCGGCGATTCCGCTTCAATACCCGTCTCGCGGAAGGTTGGACACGCCGGCAAGCAGAAGCCGCAGCGCATGCAATTAGTGAGCTGATCATAATCGAGCGTGCTCTTCAGCGTCGTCGCGAGCTCACTGCACTTGCCGCCTTCCCTGGATTCAAGCAGAGAGACAAGGGAGTTAGCCATGGCCGAGCACCACCCTTTTGCGTGTTGATTTGGCGAACATTTTGCCCGGATTTAAGATGTTGTTCGGGTCAAAAGCCAGCTTGATCGCCCGCATAACCTCCATGCCTGCCGCGCCTACCTTCCACTCCAAATACGGTGCTTTCACAAGGCCAACGCCATGCTCACCCGTGATCGTGCCGCCGAGCGCGATCGCGGCCTCGAAGATTTCCTCGAAAGCCAGCTCCACACGATGAATCTCATCCTTATCGCGCGCGTCCGTCGTAGCGGTCGGATGCAAATTGCCATCCCCGGCATGGCCAAACGTACAGATCGTCACGTTATGCCGCTCCGCAATCTCGTTGATCGCGAGCACCATCTCGGCGATCTTCGAGCGCGGCACCGTCGCATCCTCCAGAATCGTCGTCGGCCGCAGTCTCGCCAGCGCCGTAAAAGCACTCCGCCGCGCAGTCAGCAGCTTCAGCGCCTCCGCTTCATCGGCTGCTATAGATACCCGCTCCGCATCCTCGCTGCGACAGATCTCCGCGATCCGCTCAATATCCCGCTCCACCATCTCCGGATCGCCATCCTGCTCGATGAGCAGAATCGCATCCATATCCAGCGGGAGTCCCAGCTTCGCGAAATCATCCACGACTCGAATCGTTGGATTGTCCAGAAACTCCAGCGTCGCCGGAATAATGCGGCTCTCAATGATCTTGGAGACCGTGCGCGCCGCGCCGTACAAATCCTTATACATCGCGAGCATCGTCTTCTTCGTCTTCGGAGGCGGGATCAGCTTCAGCGTCGCTTCCGTAATCACGGCAAGCGTGCCTTCCGAGCCGACCAGCAGCTTCGTCAGATCATAGCCGGCAACGTCCTTCATCAGCTTCCCGCCGGTACGAAGAATCTGACCATTTGCGAGTACGGCTTCAAGGCCGATGACGTAATCCTTCGTCGTTCCATATTTCAAGCCGCGAAGCCCGCCTGAGCACTCGGCAATATTGCCTCCGATGGTCGAGATCGCCATGCTGCTCGGGTCCGGCGGGTAGAACAGACCCAGCTGCTCCACATGCGTAATAAACTGCTTCGTATTTAAGCCGGGCTGCACGGTAGCCGTGAGATTCTCGAGATCCACTTCCAGAATGCGGTTCATCCGGTGCATCACCATGACGATCCCGCCTTGAACCGGAACGGTTCCGCCGCATAGATTCGTACCGGAGCCGCGGCTGACAACCGGGATGCGGTGCTCCTGCAGCAGCTTCAATATGGCCGACACCTGTGCCGTATCCGCTGGATAAATCACGCCATCCGGCAGCGATTGCAGCATCGGTGTTCCGTCATAAGAATGGGTAATTAGCGATTCCGGATCATCCTTGAACCACTGCTCGCCAACGATGGCGCGCAGCTTGATTGTGACCGTGTCATGAAGCATGAACAAGTTCCCCCTCAGCGGAAAATAGATCAGGTCGTCTGATGACTTTGCTTTGAAAAAAGTATATCATAGGATGGAGAAATGTGACATCGATAAATAACCGTTATTTCGACAATCAGCCACTCACACGCAGGAGGTTTCTCCCTATGAATAGAATGGAACGCCCGCTCAAGAGTAACGAATGGGTTTCTCGCGAGCTCTACAGCCGCATTACATCAGGTGCCATTCTCCCCGGCGACAAGCTTCCGTCCGTTGTGGACCTCGCCGCTGAATACGGGGTCGGACGCTCTACGATACGCGAAGCATTAAGCGCACTCAAAGCGAAAGGGCTGCTCGATATTCGTCAAGGCGGCGGCACCTTTGTCTTAACGCCTGAACCCGCACAGCTTGAGGACAGCTCACCCGCGGCCCTCAAGGAAGACTGGCTGGGTCGCGCCGATTCCTTGCTTCAGCTGCTGGAAGTGCGCAAAGTGCTCGAAACCGGCTGCGCCGCACTCGCCACTAAGCATCGCAGCGCTGACGATCTTGCCGCCCTGCGCGAGACGCTCCGGCAAATGGAGCAGCAGCTCGCAGACGAAGCCTTCAGCGAGCAAGCAGACGTCCGCTTACATGAGCAAATCGCAGCAGCGACCCACAACCCCATGCTCATCGAGCTCATGAAGTCGCTTTCGATACGGCTGCATGAGAGCATGCGCGATACGCGTTCCCTCTGGTTCTACGCGGAACGGCAATCTGCGCGCAGGCTGCTCGAAGAGCACATTGCCCTCGTCGATGCGATCGAACAGCAGGATGAAGCGCTCGCCTCCTCCCGGATGGAAATTCATCTCGCCAAGGTCGAGCAGGTTCTTCGCGACAAAACAGCCACCTTGTAACGCAAGCTGCGGCTATAACAAAACCGGTATCCCATCGCGGAGATACCGGCTTCCACTCTGCACATCCTATAGATCTTCTTCAATGACCGGAATACGCAGTACGTTCGGATCGGTAAAAATATCAAATTCATCGCGGCTCGTGCTTGAGAACTCCGACACAATCGCGCCTTCACCGCCTGCCTGGAACCAATGCTTCGTACCCGGGGAGATGGTATATTGCTCGCCAGGGTTCAGCTCAATTTCATGAAATACCGTGTAATACGGTGCACTGCCTGTCGGAATCACCGCTTGGATAGCTGGAGTCGGCTCCCCTTCTACATAAAGCCACACTTTACCGAAGCGGCAGCGGAATGTTTCCAGCTTGCCGGGATCTGCGCCAACCGGCGGATGCAGATGCTCGGGGCAGGTTTGGCCGGCGAACAAAACAAGTTCTTTCGCGCAATAGCGATCATTATTAATATACGTGATGAGTTCGAGACCTTGCGATTCCAAATCCTCTAAGCCAAACGTTGCAACCTCGATGTTGTCACGTTCCTCCGCCGTCAACACAATTCCGACTTGACCAAACAACTCCGCCGTCCGCTGCTGTGCAGCACGCACATCGCTCCTCTTCACACTCATCCGCCTCCTTAGGATTCAGCCATTCGCGCAGCCCTCGTCACTGCTTCCAACGGCCCATACCAAACGCCTGCCGCCGCTTGCCCGGTGACCACTGTCGGTTTGCCCTCCACTTGCCCCTTCGCCGCTGTCGGTTCTGCCGCCACTCGCTCCGCAGCCACTGCCGCAGCACCCGCAGCTTCGCTGCTCCAGCCGGGCAATGTCAACGTCACCGCTTTTCTTCGCCAGCCTGTCGCCATGCGCTGCTGCAAGGTCTCCCACGCCGGAACGCCGCTCGTCGCATCCGCATGCTCCACATTGCTGGCGCCTACCGCAACCGCGCCATTCAAGACTGCTTCAGGGCTCAACCCTTTTAGCATTCCGGCTATAAATCCTGCAATCGTGCAATCTCCCGCTCCTGTGGTCCCTGCAACTTCGACCTCAAAACACGGCACGAGCAGCTCGCGGTCCAGCCACGCATCTACATCCGCAGGCGTTCCGGCCCCCATAGCCGTCAACTTCTCGCGATTGTCTGTTGTCCGCAGGTACAGCCCGTGCTCGCCGAGCTTCAGCACAACGACGCTGACGCCAAGCTCCAGCAGCTCTTGCGACAGCTCCCGCAGAAGCGGACCGTCTGCGAACGGCAGCAAATCATTCGTATCATGAACGGCTAACAGCCGGTCGTAGTCTTCACGCCGGAGCATATACAGAATCTCCTCGAAGCTCGGGAGGAACACATCTACGTACGGCAGCGCTTTCATAAACACGCTCCGCCAGTCTGCTAAACCTGCAGGCGATTCCGGATCGGGTTTCGCCAGATCCAGCGATACCGTCAGCCCTGCTTCCTTCACGCGCGAGAGCAGCTCAGCCAATTCCATTCCGCCGTCCTCGTACATATTCCGCATCAGCGGCGGGTAACCGAAGTGGAACAACCGCGCGCCTCTCAGCGCTTCAATCGGAAGATCATCGGCCGAATACGTATCGTTAGCCCCCGTACAATGGAGGAAAATCCGGTCGATGTTCGGCGGACTGATAACAAGCGAGTAGGAAGTATGCTCACCGGGAGCAACGATCATGCCACCTGCAAGCTCCTGTCCATATCCGCGCAGCACATCCAAGATAGCCCCTCCGAACAAATCATCGCCGATCTTGCCCATCAGCTTCGTGCCTATACCAAGCCGGTGCAGCGCAAGTCCCGTATTGGACACAGCCCCGCCGGTTGATATCACGGCTGCCCCAATGTCCACCAGTTTGCCCGGAACGAGGATTGCGTCCATTCCGTCTTTCTTCGCCTGCATAGCAGGGATAACATCCAGACAAATATGACCCGCCACCACAACTTCGACATCCGCGTTTGCGCGTAAAGCGCTCAAGCTCAAGGCTAATCCCTCCAGTCGATCGTTACGGTTTCTCCGGTGCGCTGCGATGCCAGTGCCGCCGTAAATACAAGATGGCTGCCACGCGCTTCTTCCGGGGTTGCGCAATAAAACGGCTGCCTCATCCCATCCTTGCCGCTGACAAGTTCATCGCAGAACGCAGCCCACATTTGCAATATCGAATCCGAGAAGCCAAACTCGAAGATCCCGCCCGTAATCGTCCCATAAGCAGACTTATACGGTACGTCCACCGTATGCCACGCCTGCTGCTTACCCGGCGAATAAGGGAGCGAAGATACTTGCTTCGGATTCTTCGTGCTGAATTCCGCGGACATCTCCGTTCCTTGAATGCGAATAAACCAAGTATTCGCATGTCCCGGTGCAATTCTTTTCGTGGATAACACCATTGGGAACTCTTGATCAGCTGTCTTCACTTCGCAGGCTAACACTGCATTATCCCATGTTTCGCAAGGAACCTTATCGCCTTTGCCATCCGGTCGCTCGGATACGATCTTGCTCAGCAAAGCACGTACATTCGCTGGCTTCCAACCGAATCGCATCGGCAGATGAAGCACATGCATCCCCAGATCGCCCATGCAACCATACTCGCCATTGGTAGCTACGCGGCGTTTCCAATTAATCGGCTTCGTCGGATCGAGGTCACTCGAATGCCAGAAGCCTGCCTCCACCTCGATGATTCGCCCGAATTTATTTTCATTCACCCATTGAATGATCTGATGTGCTCCCGGATAGAAAGGGAACTCCGATGAACAGCGGACAATCACCTCGGGATGCGCGATCATTGCGGCATTAATGCGTGAATTCGCTTCTTTGTCGATGCCGAAAGGTTTCTCGCCAAGCAAATGCTTGCCTGCGGCAATAATATCCACATAGATTTGCGCATGCAAATTATGCGGAACAGCGCAGTATACAGCATCCACATCAGGGTCGGACAGCAGCATCTTATAGTCCGAATACACGCGCTCTACGCTTGGCACCTGACGTTGAAACCACTCCGCCGCCGCAGGATTTGCATCACATACCGCCACAATACGGGGTTCAAACCCGACTCCCTCCAGGTGCAGCCATCTTGCCGCCGCACTGGCGAACTCCTTGCCCATCAAGCCGCAGCCGATGACGCCGAAACGAACGATATGTTTCTCCATCCTACTTCGCACCCTCTCCGCCTAGAATGGCCAGTGCTTCCGATGCCGCAGCACCATGATGCACGATCGACATCAGTGCATTCGTCATGCCTGCCGGATTCGGGTGCTGAATGACATTACGGCCATATACGATACCGGATGCGCCTTGGTTCATCAGCTCTACCGTACGATTCACGATTTCTTCGTCGCTTGCCCGACCGCCGCCGCGAACTAGCACCGGAATCCCGGAGGCTACTTCAATAACGCGGTGATATTCCGTCACATCGTCGCATGGATCAGCTTTGATGACATCCGCGCCAAGCTCCACGCCTTGGCGAACAAGCGGCATGATTTTGGTAATATCGCCGTCAACCATATAGCCGCCTTTCGCCGCGTTCGGCAGCATAACCAGCGGTTCGACCATAAGCGGCATGCCGTATTTCTCGCACTCGCTCTTAAGCAGCGAGATGTTCCGCACGCACTGATGATGCAGCTCCGGCTGACCCGGCAGCAGCAGCAGGTTCACGCATACCGCGACGGCATCGAGCGCGACCGCCTTCTCAATTGCACGATCCACAAGCTCGCTAAACAAGAAACGCGGCAGCTCTGTTCCATAGATATTCGCTGCATCCGTACGCAGGACAAGTCCGGGCTTCTTCTTGCCGGGAACCGCCTGCAGCCACTTCGCTTGACCGATGCTGAGCTGAATGCAATCCGGATTCGCCTGGACGATCGTTTCAATCGCCTGCTTCATATTCTCGATACCCGATAGGAAGGAAAACTCATTGAAGAAACCATGATCTACCGCTACATCAAAACACTTCCCTTGCTCGCTAAACATCCGATTGAGACGTGGTGCTGTCGATGCCATATCTACCATTCCCCTCTGTTCTGTTGGAACAAATAATGTTCGTTTATAACATTATTCTATATGACCTTATCCTACCTGTCTATCAAAATGTTTAAAACAAACACATAATGACATGCCTATTACGCTTCCAACAGCTCAAGCCCATTCTCGCGACAAGCCTCAATCAGCGATTGCTCGGGCAACTGATCGCAAATAACGCGATGGACCGCTGACAGCGGAGCGAACGAGAACAGCTCCTTCGCCCCATATTTCGTATGGTCGACGACGACATTGACCTCTGTCGCTTGCACGATGGCCATCCGTTTGATTTCAGCCTCGTACATGTTGGAGTTGCTGAAGCCATGCTTTGCCGTAATCCCTGTCGCGCCAAGGAACACACGGTCAAACGCCATTTTCCCAATCGCCTCTACCGTTCCGGGACCTACTAGCGTAGACGTCGTTTCCAGCGCCATCCCACCCGTGACAACGGTGGTAATCCCTCGTTCCAGAAGCTCCATTGCGATATTCAGTGCATTCGTCACTACCGTGATATTCATTCCCGCCCTCAAGTGCCGCGCGACATAGAGGGTAGTCGTGCCGCCGTCGATAAATATCGAATCGTTCTCGATTACGAGTGCTGCCGCTGCTCTTCCGATTCGATTCTTCTCCTCGGTCATCACGACGGACCGATCCTGCAGCGCCACATCTTTCGATGCCAATATGGCACCGCCGAAGGTGCGCTTCACGTAACCCGCCAGCTCCAGCTTCTCCAGATCGCGGCGAATCGTCATCTCCGTCACGCCGAATGTTTCCTTAAGCCCGGCTACCTTCACCTCGCCGCTGTTCTCCAGCATCCCGAGCAGCTGCTGCTGTCTCTCATTCATGCTTATCGTCATCTAGCTCACTCGCCCTTCCGCACTGCCTTTTAGCTAACTGTCAATTCCAATTCATAGACCAGCGATTCCCCGGCCTCCAGCATGACCAAGCTTCCCCGCTGGCGTTCAATTTCCATCCCTTCCACATCGCAGTTCGAAGGTTCGATGCCAAGGGCATGAACGCCGGCGCCCGGCATTTTCCACTGGACCAGCTTCGGAAGCGTGTCCGTGTTCCAGCTCAGCTTCACCGCTATCGGCGAAGTGTGTCCCATTGCAATTGGGAACTCTGGTTGGTGGATCGTTACGGATGCTTTCTCGCCTACACGCTCGGGCAGTTCATGATAATACACGCGCTCCGCATATTCCGGATCCGGCGTATCCCAGCGGTCGTAGCCCTCAACCGGAACTTCAGCTTCACGCGGCACAACCTTATCCCCATCCGGGAACTCGATCCGCGACTGTTCCGTCAGCAGCGGATAACCAAAATTCACATGATACAGCATCATATGCGGACAAACTTTGAAGCCTGCATTCTCTACGACGTCGCGGATCGTAACTCGATTCTCGCCCAGTCTGCATCGGATCTCGCGCCTAAGCCGAAGATGACCGCCGAACATGGACGTATCCTCCAGCGTTCCTGCAATTCGTATCTCGTACTCATCACCTTCCCACCAACCTTCGGCAACCACTTGCCTTGCAGACGTATGATGGGCTCTGCCGTGCAAACCGTAGTTCCGGCCATCCACTTGACTCGGCGATCCCGCGCTAATCAATCCGCAAGTCATCAACAAACCACCCGAAGCGGTGCGGAGCCATCCTAATCCCTGATCATCATAGTGAGAAGGATGCACATCTCCGTTTGCCGACTGCCAGGATAGCGATCCACCTCCGAACGATGCAGATGAGATATCTAGTCCCTTATCCGGCATCACATCAAACGATAAGCCTGCTCCTGTTCGAACAGACAGCACCGATGAACCGGCTTCATTGCCTTCCGTCAACGTCAGCCTGCGAATCCCGCCAATTTGCTCGATTCGCCCGACTCTGGCTTCTATTTCCCTGCGTGTATACTGTCGTCCATGCAGCTGCATCGCGTTCGCACTCCCCTGTTCGATTCAAACATCATTTGTTCCTTATTCACATATTTTACTGGTTTGCTATCTGTCTGTAAACATAAGCCTATACGAACTTGCCTGGTGCGCGAAAGTTCATGATGAGCGCCTTAGTTATTGCATTTGAAAGTGTTGCAAATCATGCAACATTAGAACCCATTCAGACCTCTATTCTCTCAAATGTTGCAGTACATACAACATTAACTGGAGAATTCATTGCTATCGAGCCATTCCAACTAATAATGCTGCATAAATTGCAACATTTCCCTCAAATCCCCCCGTCACCGCTTCAAATGCTGCATTTCTTGCAACATTTCACAACCAGGTGTGCGAAAAGAGCAACTTTGCACCTCCCCTAAAGCAGAAAGCCCCTAAACGCAAAAAAGTGACGCAGAACATGCTTCTGCGTCACCTTTTAATCTTATACTTGTTTGCTTAACTGCCGAACAATACATCCAGTACCGGCTTCGTATGACCGCCCGGATACAAGAGATAGAGCAGCACGTAAACTGTAATTCCGGTGATTGCCGTGAAGAACCAGATGACTGACGTCACGCGACCCCATTTGCGATGTTTGGCAAAACGGCTCTTGAAGCCAAGTGTCAGCGTTGTGATTCCGAATACGGCGCCTACTGTTGCCAGCACGATGTGGAAGAATAGGAATGTCAGATAGTAGGGCTTCAATTCATCTGAGCCGCCCCAATCTGTATTGCCGACGAATATCGTACGCGATACGTAGATGATAAAGAAAAGCATTGCAGACACAGCGCCCGCAATCATCACTTTCTTGTGAGACTCAAACCTTCTCTTGATAGCCAGGCTCCAGCCGATTGCAACGAGAATCGCACTAAGTGCGATAAAGGAAGTACTTATAGTAGGCAATAACGTGTAAAGTGACAAGGAGCATCCCGTCCATTCATGAAATATCAAACCTATCTTTTAGCTAAGCGCACCACTGTCCGGCAATTCATCGTCGGAATCAGCATGTTCTTTCTTATACCAATGGAAGAAGACATAGGCCAGAATTGCGCCGTACATCACTTCTTGAACCAGCTTCATGACGATACCGCCTAGCTGCTGGTCTTCGGTTACGCCCATTAAATTGAAGAAGGTCGGTCCGCCGTCATAACTCGAGAGCAGTACACTCGGATCGCCGGCTACGCAATAGCCCATCGCCTGAGCCCAAACTTCAGGGTCGTTGTAAGTCGCATACATCGGATGACTGGCGAAAATAATAAGCGCACAAGCCGGCGTAAGCAGCATGCCGCTTGCGAATATATACGCCATTTTACGAACATCGGTCAGACGATTCCACTCCGGTACCGGGCACGTAATCTGGAACCACATCATAAACGAAGTGGCAAGTAATACCAAGTAGTAGATTCGATGAATCGTAAAATGCGTCATGACATAGTCATGAACAGCCGGTACGTGATACACCGAGAATAACATATTAAACAAGACTAACGTGAAGATTGGATTCATTAACGAGCTGAATCTTCTCCAGAACGGTCTGGCAAACACATAACGCCAAATATATGCGGGAATGCCGAGCAAGAGCAGCGGCGGCACGATTAAATACGATAGGGACATATTCACCATATGGAAGGTGAACATCATGTGGCCAAGCAGTTCGAGTGGTCCGCCTTGCGCCAAATAATAAAGCACCATTCCAGATACAAACAAGATCTTCTGCAGCACCGTGACACGAGGTTCAGTGGGCGCATGTTTTTCCTTCCAAGGTCCAGCCAAGTAGAAATAGAGGATAACCAATGCTGTCATCATGAAGAAAACCCACGGGCTCCATAACTCTTCAAAGCTGAAATATTGCAATCCGAGCATGATGGTACCCCTTTCCATACAAACACACATTTACAACAAAAGAGGGGGCCAACTAGGACCTCCCTCTCTTCAATTTAAACCCGTATTACCACCAAGCCCAATATTCGGCCATGATGACAATCGTGAATACAACGAACACGCCCATTAGAATACCGACAATCGGGAAAATATGACCGCGGTCTTTCATGTGCATCCAGAAGCCCATTTGAACGAACACCTGAACTAACGCCATCAGAACCAATGAGATGTAGATAAACGAAGTGTTAATCTCGCCTGCAGCAACCATTGCAAACGCAATGATGGTGAGCAGAATCGAGAAGATGAAAGCAATGATATGCTTCTTAGGACCTTCGTGTTTATGGTGTTTCTTCTCTTCGGCAGCAGAATGTTGACCAGCCATTCGTTAGCCCACCTTTCCCATCAAGTACACGACGGTGAAGATGAATACCCACACGACGTCGATAAAGTGCCAATACATGCCGGCAACATATATCTTAGGAGCAGTTACGACATTTAGACCTTTTTTGAAGATCTGCGCGATCAGAATCGAAATCCAGAGAACCCCGAACAATACGTGAGCACCGTGGAAGCCGACTAGCGTATAGAACGATGTACTGAATGCGCTCGTTGAGAACTTATGTCCTTCGTGAACGTAATGCGTGAACTCATAAATCTCTAGGCCCAAGAACGCAAGACCGAAGAGAACGGTGATAACAAGCCACCATATCATCGACTTTACTTTATTCGTGTGCATCGATTGAATCGCGAACACGCTAGTCAAGGAGGATGTTAACAAGATGAACGTTGCGATTGCAACGGTTTTAAGATCGAACAACTCCATCGGAGTTGGGTTGCCGTCGCCTACTTGGTGGCGGAGTGCCAGGTACGCCGAGAACAACGTACCGAACAATACCGTTTCACCGCCAAGGAACAGCCAGAAACCAAGAACTTTATTACGTCCCTCAAGGGTTGCCTTTTCCGGCTCATGAGGGAGTTTGCCGTCTACGTGTGTATGTCCGCTCATGCTTTAACCCCCTTATTCCCTTGAATCTCATCCACTTCGATATGGAAACCGTGATCGTCATACACCGAACGCAAGAACATGCACGCAAGTGTAATCAGCATTCCGAATATCGCGACAATGTGATGATTTAGAATATACGCCCAAGCGCCTGTACCGTAATCGCCCTTCGCGTACATGAATCCAAGACCTGCGATGAACAAGCCAATCGACATGAAGAAAGGAAGAATGGATGGTGAAGGCATGTGAATCGGACCAAGCGGTTCAGCCGGCACCATTTCTGTTTTGCCTTCCATTTTCTCTTTCCAGTAAGCATCGTATCCGCGAACAAGCGGAGTTTGTGCAAAGTTGAACTCCGGTGCCGGAGAAGGAATCGTCCATTCCAGCGTACGGCCGTCTTCCCACGGATCATTGCTTGCATTGCGTGGTTTCATGGATGTGATAACAATGTTAAGCAAGAAGAGAATCGTACCGACGCCCATTAGCATTGCGCCAATTGTACTGATCAAGTTCAAGTTGTTGAAGCCGAGGCCGTCTAGGTAAGTCCATACACGACGCGGCATACCCATCAAACCAAGGAAATGCTGCACGAAGAATGTAAGGTGGAAGCCGATAAAGAACGTCCAGAACATGATTTTGCCGAGTGTCTCGTTAAGCATGCGACCGAACATCTTAGGCCACCAGTAGTACAAACCTGCGAACAGACCCATGATCAAACCACCAACGATAACGTAGTGGAAATGGGCAACTACGAAGTACGAATCGTGATATTGGAAGTCAGCTGGTGCTGCTGCAAGCATAACGCCCGTTACGCCACCCATTACGAATGTCGGAACGAAACCTACTGCGAACAGATTTGCCGTTGTGAAACGGATCGAACCGCCCCACATCGTGAACAACCAGTTGAAGATTTTGATACCTGTCGGAACTGCGATCAACATGGTTGCAATGGAGAACAATGCGTTCGCAACCGGTCCAAGACCCGTCGTGAACATATGATGCGCCCAAACCATGAAGCCCAAGAAACCGATCAAAACAGTTGCAAATACCATGGAGCTGTAACCGAACAACCGTTTACGCGAGAATACGCTGATGACTTCGGAGATAACCCCGAAAGCAGGCAGGATCAAGATGTAAACCTCAGGATGTCCGAAGATCCAGAAGATATGCTCCCAGAGTACAGCATTACCGCCGTTAGTCGGTTCGAAGAAGTTACCGCTGAATACGCGGTCAAACATCATCGCTACCAAACCGACTGTCAGTGCAGGGAAAGCGAACAAGATAAGCGCCGAAGTAATGAACGCAGACCATGTAAACATTGGCATACGCATGAAGCTCATTCCCGGTGCACGCATGTTGATAATAGTTGCCAAGAAGTTAATACCGCCAACCAACGTTCCGATACCGGCGATTTGAAGACCGATAACATAATAATCGAGACCGTGCGTTGTACTATAAGTCGATGTCGAAAGTGGTGCGTATGCTGTCCATCCCGCATCCGGCGCGCCGCCGGCAAACCAGCTGACGTTCAGTAGAACGCCGCCTGCGAAGAATGTCCAGAAGCCGATTGCGTTAACGAACGGGAACGCAACGTCCCGCGCTCCGATTTGCAACGGTACGATCGCATTCATTAAGGCGAATATGATCGGCATCGCCGCAAGGAAGATCATTGTTGTACCGTGCATCGTCAGCAATTCGTTGAACGTATGCGCCGCTACGAAATCATTCAACGGCTTCCATAGCTGAATCCGAATCAGGAGTGCTTCCAATCCGCCAACCAGGAAGAAGAATCCGCCTGATATCAGATATAGAATGCCGATTTTTTTATGGTCAACGGTCGTCAGCCAATCCATCAGGCCACTATACCGTTTAACCGCATGTCCGTGAGCCAAAGTAGGTACCTCCTTCATTCCGTAAGTAATTAATATTCTAGCTTCAAGCCTGCCAGGTATTTCGCGATGGCATCGACTTGCTCTTTGGTGAGGTCAACCTTAGGCATCAATGTGCCTGGTTTTACTTTTTGTGGATCTGCAATCCATCTCTTCAGGTTCTCTTCAACCGTACCTTCGTTAGCGTATTGCGCTTGGTCCGTATTAACCAGAATACCTGCTACCGATTGTTTGCTTCCGATACCCGTCAGATTCGGATAAATTTGTCCGCCGTTGCCGCCGATTGCGTGGCAAGACAAGCACTGTTTATTAAGCAGTTCCGCGATTTCCTGATTCTCAGGCAGCGCAACCGGATTCTTCATAGCAGCTACCCAGCGTTCGAATGAAGCGCGGTCTACAACCTTCACTTTGAAATCCATCAAGGAGTGAGAAGGTCCGCAGAGCTCGGCACATTTACCTAAGTACACACCTGTCTTCGGTGCTTTGAAGTACATAATGTTCACGTTGCCGCCCGGATTCGTATCTGTTTTACCAGCTAGCGATGGAATCCAGAAGGAGTGAAGCACGTCTGCTGTTTTCGCTTCGATCGAGATAACCGCATCGTTTGGAATGAGCAGCTCTTGTGCAGTCTTCACGCCAAGGTTCGGATATTCGAACTCCCACCAGTATTGGTGAGCCGTAACTTTAACTTGTATTGCAGCCGGATCCTTCGTATAGTCCTTCGCGAGCCCGAATACGGACTTAACGGTCGGAACGCCGAGGATGATCAGCAGGATAATCGGAATGACTGTCCAAATAATCTCCAGCTTGTGATTCCCTTCCACTTGAACAGGGATCGATTTGTCGCCTGGACGGCGGCGAAAGCGAATAATAACATAAACTGCAATAGCGAAAACGACTAGAACGACCCCGATCATAACCCAGATCGTTAATTTCATTAGTCCGTACTGTTCTTCGGCAACCGGCCCTTGCGGTCTAAGCGTCGACAAGTCAGCTCGTCCGCAAGCTGACAGCAGCAACACCATTCCGGCAAGAAGCGGCATTAGCCGTTTTAGAACGTGCCACCGATTCATCATCAATCAACCCCACTTTTTACGTTTTCGCAGCTGCCGTAGATGGCGCAAAAAGCGGCTGTGCTGCGTGAAATCCTAGATGTTTAGACAACTTCTTCAATCTAATCACTTTATTAAATATAAAGTTGAAGGTGTTATTTGTCAATGTTCCCAGGCGTGTTCACAAATTGTTCTCATACCAGTAAAATCGCCGATTTTCACGGTTTTTCCGCTTGCCATTTTACCGTTTCGAACCACCATGTCTATCCTACATTGTGTGCAAAAACCATGGTTCTTTATGTATCGAAATAGCATGCATATTTGTTTCCCTCTAGCCCATCCTAAAGCTAGGTTAATGAAAGGAGCTACCCTTAATGAAAAAGCGAGCAGCTTATCGTTTGTTTCTCATTTTGATTGCCGCCGGTGCAATGGTAACCGTCATGGCCTTAAGCGGCTGTAACTACGAGCGCCATGTTCAGAACAGCACGTTCGACTACGGCTCTAAGAAGAAAGGCGATCCGAAGATGCTCGGCAGCCGGATGTATGGCACAATGAGCGGATTGCCGGGTCAGCACGACAACGACTGGTTTGAATACAGCTCCCTCATTTCGAATGATGTGTCTAATGTGAACGGTGTCGCCGGTGCAATCGTCATGCTTACCGATAAGAATGCTTATGTCGCCATTACAACAGACTGGACTGCTACTGGCACGCGCAAAACAGGCGGTCCCAAAGAGCAAAATAACGGCGGTACAACGGAAGGCGTCTATAATGTCGACAACGGCAGCCCTTATTGGAACAACCAGCGAGTCGCAACACCTTACAACTCTGCTCTCACCATCAATGACCACAATGAAATCTCCGGTGAATTGAAGCAGACGATCGCCATTCATGTCCGCAAGCTGGCTCCGGCTGTACAGGAGGTTCATATCTCGGCGAACAAAGAGTTCAACAACCACATGGTACAATACGCACAGGAGGCTTGGGCTGGACATTCCCTCACGCCGTGGCTGTCTTCATTTAATAAACTCGTTAAACATCAATTCGTTGGCGGGAACGAAGTTCCGCAACCGATCGATAGTCAGCTTCGAGCTCGCGCTCACATGAACCCTTAATAACGATTGTGTTCATACGATTAGCCGGACTGATGCGCAGTATGCGTTTCAGTCCTCTTTTGCGAGTTGTAAATGACATCTATATAATGAAGGGAAAATTCAACCTTGTATTTATTACATGGTATAAGTGTGCTCAAATCGAGGATGACGCAGACTTGACAAATTACCGAAAAACAATTATCTTTAAATTAAGATATCAAATATTAAGACAAAACTTGCCGCATTCGAGGTGAATATCATGTCTAACGAGACCGATCAGGAATTGCATCTCTTCATTACATTGTCCCGAGCTCATCAGTGGGTCAGCGCTCATGTTCATCAAGATATCCGCAAGCACAGCCTCAACCCGACGGAGTTTGGCGTACTCGAGCTCCTGTATCATAAGGGTGAGCAGCCGCTGCAGCAAATTGGCGAGAAAATTCTGATGACGAGCGGAAACATTACTTATGTCATCGACAAACTTGTGGCCAAAGGATTGGCGCATCGCAAAGCCTGCCCGACTGATCGTCGCGTGATCTATGCTGAAATTACGAAGCAAGGCATACAATTTCTTGATGATGTCTTTCCGAGTCACCGTGAAGTGATCTCCGCGGCAGTGAGTGGTTTATCGTCCGAAGAACAGAAGCAAGCCATTCTTCTATTAAAGAAACTCGGTATCGCAGCACAAAACAGCTTTTCGTAGCCCTTCTTCCTTTCGATTTGACGGAATGGATATCTTAATTTTAAGAAACTTAATATTTTTATTGTATGGAGGAAAATCATTCATGAGTGTTGCACTTGGCTTGCTGCTTATTCGGTTGGTTGTTGGTTTGACGTTTGTCGGGCATGGCGTGCAGAAGCTGTTCGGCTGGTTCGGCGGCTATGGCCTGAAGTCGACCGGAGGCTGGATGGATTCCATCGGATTGAAACCCGGCATTCTGATCGCACTGGCTGCGGGTCTTGCTGAGCTTGTCGGCGGTTTGCTCTTCGCCCTCGGCTTATGGCTGCCGGTATCCGCCGTACTTCTTGTACTTACGATGCTTGGCGCAATCATTGCGGTCCATCGCCGAAACGGCTTCTGGATTACAGGCAAT
The DNA here is from genome assembly GCF_900106745.1 of Paenibacillus sp. CF384. Classification (GTDB taxonomy): domain Bacteria; phylum Bacillota; class Bacilli; order Paenibacillales; family Paenibacillaceae; genus Paenibacillus_Z. The sequence continues at coordinate 37,371 of NZ_FNNV01000020.1, forward strand.
GGCATGGAATACAACATTGTTCTCATTGCAATCGCAATCGGAGTTACCCTTATCGGCGCAGGCGAGTACGCAATCGGCGGTTGATCGAATTAATTATACATTCACTCATTGGAGGTAATTTGTATGATACAAACACTCGTATACGGACCTTCTCTTCAAGCAACAGGTGCATTTGATGGCGGCAAAATCACGGAACAGAAGCCAATCGGCTTCTCCGGTGAAGGTTCTGTCGTGAAACGTGTGAGCACCTTGTTCTACTGGGCATGGGCACATGCCAAGCAAGATGGCTATATTCCGCTTCATCCTCACCAAGCCTTCGAAATCATGACCTATGTTGTTGCAGGTCAGGCGGAACATGGCGATACGCTCGGCACCAAGAGCACGGTTGGTCCCGGCGGCGTGCAGCTGATGCAAACGGGCTCAGGCGTCAGTCATGAAGAACGTTTTGTCGGACCGGACATGGAAGGCTTCCAAATCTGGTTCGAGCCCTCTATCCAGGAAGCACTTAAACAGCAGCCGACTTACAACCAGTATGAGCATGAGCATTTCCCACTAATTGAAGGTGCTGGTTATACCAAGAAAACGGTCATGGGGGAAGGCTCGCCAATTTCCATCACGGCAGATGCGCGGATGTGGGATGTTGAACTTGCACCTGGCGCGCAATATACACATCCGATCGCAGGCGGACGGACATTGACTGCTCTGGCCATTCGCGGAGAAGGCTCATGGACTTATTCATCAGAAGAAGCGAAGGATACTGCTTTCAAACATAAAGATTTCATCTTAGCCCGAGCAGCCGAAACGCAAGAAGCCGTCATCACGGCAACCGGCAGCACACCGCTGCGTCTCATTCTGATTGATGTGCCGACCAACGTAGATTACCCTCTTTATCCGAAACGTTAATGATTATTGTATATAGCAAATGGGGATCGAAGTGCCGCATTGGTTGGCACTCTGATCCCCTATTTCTTCTATTTAGTGTGCTGCCGCCGGACGTTCCTCCGCTTTGTCCGCTTCACCCGCGTTACGGGTTGCCGCTTCGCGATCCTCCAGCATCTCTTCGATTGATTTGGTTTTGAGACGGGCCGCACCTTTATAGTCTTGGCGAGTCGGAATGAGATTGCCTGCAGCAAGCCGCTCCTTCGCTTGTTCAATAGAAGCGCTGTATTGCGGCAGCCATTTCTCCTGCGCGACAAGCATCTCGTCGACCATTTGCCAAATTTCCTTCGGATTGCATACTGCACCTACAAGCGGATCCATCATCATCGCTTGACGGAGCAGCTTATCATCGCCATGAACAGCCGCTTCCACTGCGAGACGTTGAACGGAAATGCTCACGTTGCACACGGCAGCGCAGCCAAGAGGCAGCTCGCCGACGACCGGCATATTGATGCCATTCGCATCGACATAACCCGGCGCCTCGATAATGGCATCACCCGGCAAGTTCGCGATTACGCCATTGTTCACAACGTTGAAGTGCCCGCGGTACAACCGGCCTGTTTCAAGCCCTTCAATAATGTAGGAACCGTGCTCCTCCGAGCGTTTCTCCGGACTGTATACGTATGGATCGCCTTTCATCCAGTTCGGGAAATCGGTCTCGAACCAATTACGTCCTTCCGTACATACGCGCAAGTAGCCTCCGGTTTCCCCATTGATCCACACGCCCATATCGATCCAATCCTGAATCTCATCCGCGCGTTTGCGGTACCAAGGCAGATACTCGCTGAGATGACCATTGGATTCCGTCGAGTAATAGCCGAATCTGCGCAGCATATCGATACGCACCTTCTCTGTCTTCTGGAACTCCGGATGGTTCTCGAATGCCTCAAGCAGCTCGCCTGTCTTATCAACACCATCATGTTTAACCGATACATACCAAGTCTGATGATTGATGCCTGCGCAAATAATATCGACTTCTTTCTTAGTAAGCCCAAGTGCCGTCGCGATTTGATGATGACCGCCTTGAACGCCGTGACACAGTCCGATCGTACGCACCCCGCCGTATTTATTGCAAGCCCAAGTCAGCATGGCCATCGGATTCGCATAGTTCAGCAGCAAGACATCCGGTGATGCAACCTCGCGGATATCCTTGCAGATGTCCAGCATTGCGGCGATGCCCCGCTGCCCGTACATGATTCCGCCTGCACAGAGCGTATCGCCAACGCATTGGTCTACGCCATATTTGAGCGGGATGTCGACATCATGCTGGAAGGCTTCCAAGCCGCCGATGCGAACGACGGTAAGTACGTATTTGGCATCCTTTAACGCTTCACGACGATCGGTCGTCGATTTAATTTGGATATGAAGCCCATTCTCGATAATGTCACGTTGGCATAGCTGAGTAACCATGTCCAGATTGTGCGCATTAATGTCCGTAAACGCAAGCTCGATGTCGCGAAATTCAGGTACCGCAAGCAAATCACGCAGCAATCCCCTCGTAAATCCGATACTGCCCGCTCCGATAAAAGTAACTTTGAAAGACATGCTAAACCCTCCTGAGGATAATGGAATTGTTGGATACACGTTCATTACCCTCATTCTAGCAGGAGCATCAAGAATGCGTTTCCACAAATCCAACCGGATTGCCCCAAGCATGTCAACTATTGCAACTGCTTATCGAAGCCTTGCATCGTTTCGATGGACTTTCGGTAAGCCGCCGGAGACATTCCGGTCACTTTCTTAAACAGCATGCTGAAGTATTGCCGGCTGTTCAAGCCGATATAATCGGCGATATCGATAATCGGGACATCGGACCGAGCGAGCAGCATCTTGGCTTTCTCCACGCGCAGCTCGGCTAGATATTCCGTAATCGTCACATTCATGTTCGCTTTGAAAATCCGCTGCAAATACACCGGATGCAGGCTTACTGCAGCAGCAACGTCCTTCGCCTGAATATCGCAATCATAATGCTGATGGATATATTCTGTCGCCTTCCGCACATAGCGGTGATGCTGTCCATGGGCAACATCCTTCGCTTCGTCTGCCGCGAGCCGGGCAACACGAACGAGCAGCTGCGCAAGCAGCAAATGGGTCATGCTGCGGCGCTGCGCTCCGCCGGTATCCATTTCCATGACGATACTCTTGAGCGTATGATGAACTTCATTGGGATCCCGCAGCACGATCGTGCTAACCTTGCGGTCCAATAGCTGGGCCAACGCTTCATGCCCTTGTACAAGCTGCATCATAGACGGATATATGCCATCGCATTCCGTAAAGTTAAACTCCACATTGAGCATCCGGCACGGACTTTCTTTCGGCACGATCAGCTTATGCGATACGCGAGCATCCAGTAAGATTAGATCTCCTTTGCGCATCTGGAACACATCGCTTGTGGTCTCCACCGTACACGTACCGGAAATCACATACATAAATTCAATCGCGTCATGAGCATGGAAGTCCATATCATAATCGAGCCACTGCTTATAATAGTAAGCGACGATATTGGGGCGGTAATCCCCGCCTTCTCTCCAGTAAGGATCGTATAAGCTGTAAGATCGCATGCAAGCACCCGCCTCCATTTCACCGTTTAAGTAGTAGACTTACAGCTGAAGATTACCCTTCAAGCGAACCACGCCCCAGTGACTTCTGCAGCAGGACAATCAAGAAACTGAGAATGACGCCGACGATAACACCGATCGCAAGATCATGAGTAACTACAACCGCAGCCACGGTAACTACCATAACAATCGTTTCGCTGGCGGGGACTGCACGCATTTTAAACACCGATTTCCAGTCAAAAATCGCAATGCATACCATCAGCATAATACCAATAAGCGCGGCCATCGGAATAAGAGCGAGCAGCTCGCCAAGCACGACAACGAGCAGTAACAGGAATAACGCCGCAACGAGCGTTGACAGTCGATTCCGTCCGCCCATCTTCACATTAAGGACAGACTCCGCAACAAGCGCGCAGCCTGCCATCCCGCCGAAGAATCCCGCGATGAAATTCGCGATCCCTTGACCTCGCATTTCTCGGTTCTTGTCGGTCTTGTCGCCTGTCATCTCATCGAGCAGGTTCTGCGTCAGCATCGTTTCGGTGAAACCGACAACGGCCAGAGACAGGGAGTACGGCAATATAATGAAGAACGTTTCCCACGTAAACGGAATATCGGGCAGCAGGAAGGATGGCAGCGAAGCATCGATGGCAGCAATATCCCCAATGCGAGTGACGTCGCTAATTCCCAGCAGCCATACCAGTATCGTCAGCAAGGCCACGGCAACAAGCGGCGACGGCACAGCCTTGAAATAACGCGGAAGGATATAAATGATAAGCAGCGCTGCCGCGATCAGCACGTACATCATGAAGGATGCATCCACGAGATAACGCAGCTGCGACAGGAATATCAGGATCGCGAGCGCATTCACGAAGCCCGTTAAGACCGGCTGCGGTACGAAACGCATCACTTTGCCGAGTTTGAAGACGCCCATCAAATATTGGATAATGCCGGTTAACACGGTCGCTGCGAACAAATAAGCAATCCCGTGCTCCTTCACCAGTGTCAGCATCAGCACCGCCATAGAGCCGGCTGCCGCCGAAATCATCCCGGGCCTCCCGCCTAAGAACGTAATGACGAGCAAAATACAAATGGTCGCGTAAATCCCCACTTGAGGCGGCACCCCAGCCATAAACGAAAACGCCAAGGAGTCCGGTATTAAAGCAAGCGTTGCCGTCATGCCGGCAAGCACATTTAGTCTGACATCCGATGTCCATTGATCACGCCAAGTTCCATTCACGAACCGTTCACCTCTAACAATAGATATAGATGCCGAAATTCCGGTATTCTATCGGTTAGCATAACCCCCGATTCCACGGATGGTCAACGTTCTTTTTGTAAGTTTACAATCCAAAAAAGCCCACAAGCCGCCCCCCTCGAAGAAAGGCACGGTTTGCGAGCTTGATCTGGTCAATTAACGAATTCGGTATTCGTCAAAATAGCGAGGAAGTATCGTCGTTGAAGCGCCGGGCTGCTGCGGAAGCGTATAGAAACCGTCAACTACAGTAGCAGGCTCCTCGAAAATATGACGAATCCACGGGATGTACTCCAGCATAATCGCATTCGAAGTGGAAGCGACCAAATGCTGATGAATCTGGCCCATATCCCCGACATGCGGGCAAATCGGCAAATCGTAAGATGCCGCAAGGCCGGCAACCTGCAGCCATTCCGTAATGCCTGCCACACGTGTCACATCGACCTGAACGTATTCAACGGCGCCTTGGTGAATGTAGTCGCGGAACGCATATTTATTGTAGACATGTTCGCCGAGCGCTATCGGCACATTCAATTCATCCGCCAATTTGCGGTGACCGGCCACATCGTCCGGGTTGAGCGGCTCTTCCAGCCACATCAGATCAAACTGCTCTAGCTTCTTGCCCCATGTCATAGCCGTCGTAATATTCCACTGCTGATTCACATCGATCATCAAGCCGATATCGTCGCCGATGGCTTTGCGTACCGCTTGCACGCGATCAAAGTCCTCGCGCGGATCCGGCTTGCCGACCTTCATCTTCACAGCCGTGAACCCTTGATCCACAATGCCGGCAATATCCGAAAGCAGTCGTTCCTTGCTCCAGTTGAGCCAACCGCCGTTCGTATTGTAGGCTTTGATTTTCTCCGGCTTATGTCCGCCTAGATACTTCCAAAGCGGCAGATTAGCCGCCTTGGATACGATATCCCAGAGCGCGATATCCACGGCTGCGAGCGCCATATGGGTAATGCCTGCCCGTCCAATCCAGTGCATCGGTCCAAAACGCAGCTCATCCCAGATCTGTTTGATCATCGTCGGATCCTTGCCGATCAATACGGGAGCATAGTAACGGTCGATCGTATCCGCAATCATCTCGTCGCCCTTCGCAGTCGTGCCGGTATAGCCATACCCCGTTATGCCTTCATCCGTTTGTATTTTGATGCCCGTTACGCCCCAATGAGTTGCCACGTTGATGGCATCCGTAATAGGCGGTGTGATCGGTACATGCAGGATAAAGCTTTGCGCGCTAACAATTTTCACTGGTTTCTCCTCCGCTGCTCTTAAAATGTACTTACTTTGTGCGTATCCGGGCACCAACGTGCCGTGCGATAGTGGGAAATGAGGACATCGATCGCTTTATCTGTTCGAATGGCAGTCAACGCCTCGAATGCATAGGCTCGTGTATAGCGGTCTGCGCTGCGTAACCCGGATTGCAGACCGGACACCACGAGATCAGGATCGCCGGACTTGCCGATGCGAAGTAAGGACAGCGCTGCCGTATAACCGATTTTGTTCGTGATATATTCTTGATTGTGTACATAGAAGCTTGTACTGCCAGCCGCCTCGTTCTCTGATTGCTCCTGCAGGACAGCTTCCTCCATGACACGAACCAATGCCGGTACCGTCATTTCAGCCGCTCCGTCAATCATCCCGAGAGCTTCTACGGCGTTACGTCTCACCCATTCACTGGAATCCGCAATTGCGGCTATTAAAGCCGGCACTGCGGATGAAGCTTCTTCTCCGAGCATACCGAGTACGAAAGCGGCAAGCGCTCTGCTGTTCTCCTCCTCTGCATGCTGAAGTACGCCGATCAGACTCGGCACTGCTGCACCTCCTGCGGCTTGAAGTCCATAGGCTGCACGCTGCGCAGTTAATTTGGACCCATCCTTAAGGACGCTTAGCAGCTCTTGCATCCCGGCCGATCCCATGTGACCCAGCGCATATACCGCATTTAATGCCGCATCTTCGGCAGAATCTCGGACTAATGCGGCCAGCCTCGGAGCTGCGGTAGCCGCCGCCTCGCCCATCAAGCCGAGCTTGTCTGCAGCGCGTCCGCGACTGACTGCATCTTCGCTCACTAGCTCCTCAATTAATGCCGGCACCTCTTCTTCGTTACCTGCGATGACAGGCGTAAAGTTTTTCTCTCCTCTGAGCCAGTTCCATACGTCATGCCATAAATTAAGATGTGCTGCAGGTGCTTCAACCGGAAACGCCGGCGTGCTATTCGTATGATTCCAGCTTGGCGACTTCGGCTCCCGCAAACGAACGAATTGGAATTTCAACATGTACCGGTCGAGATTCGAGGTGTTCAGCGATGCTTTATGCCAGATATCAAAATGAACTAATGCGATCGTCCCTGCTTTGCCGGTAGGCAATACGACTTCTTCATTCGGGAGTTTCTCGTTGTATTGGGAGCCGGGCATAATAGCGGTCGGTCCCATTGCTTCCGTAATGTCCTGGGTATAGTAGAACATCATGACCCACCAAGGCCGATGGCTCCGCATCGAGGACCAGTAGCCATCCTTATGCCACTGACCGCCGCCCGGTGCTTGATTCCCCGGCTGATTGTAGTGCATATGACGGTGCGGATGCATATAATAGTCAGGTCCGAGGACGCTTGTCAGTGCGCCTCTTACAGTTGGCGTATCAAAGAATCGCTGGATATCAGGCACGCGCGGCAAAATATTATTGCCCGGATTACCTTCATTTTGCAGCACGTAGTCAATTTGTTTCATTACATTCTGATGCAGCACCGACGGCAATTCATTGTGTAAAACCACGAATCCATTGGTAATAAACGAGATCATCTGCTCGTCGCTTAGCAAATTCATTTCATCAAGCACTGTCATGCAGCCCCTTCATTCGTAAGTTATTGTGTTATATTTAATGTATACGAGAAGGTGAATATTGTATTTAGCTTACAGTCATCCAGTTGCACAATAGTCAGGTTGTTTTTGGCCAAATCTACCTACTCACAATAAAGGAGGTCCCTTCGGCCATGGATTTCAGCAAGTTCCATCCCTATGTCTATTACGCGACCAAATACGCCTTCTATCGCGGACAGTCCAGCTTAAACCGTTATGTCTATTCGAGCTCCATCTATATGGTGACGGAAGGGAAAGGCATCTTCGGCTTGCGCGGCCAGCAATACGAGGCACTGCCGGGCATGATGGTCTATATGGAAGCCGGGCAACCTCACGATTGGATTGCGGACGCAACGGACCCGCTCGTTCATGTGTGCTGCTATTTCGATTGGTATTATGTAGACAGAACCGAAGTGTTTAATAATCACGCCGCTCCGCTTTGCTATGACTATGCTCAATTGCGAACCGAGCTGGTAGGAGAAGCGTTCCCTTACCCGCTGCCCGAAATATCCACAATCAGCGCTGCATCCATGCTCAACTGGACGGACCTGCTGCAGAGAAGCTTTATTTCGAGCGAGCATACGACAGAGCGAACCTTCCTGCGGAGCATGGCTGCGCAGAGCCATTTTGCCGTATTCATCAATCACTTCTTAACCTACTCGCTGCAAGAGAGGCATATCCCAGATCCGAGGATTAGCAAGCTGCTCGAACGCATGGAGGCGGATCTAATGAATGGCAATGCTATCGAATTGGAGCACTATTCGGAGCAGCTTGGTGTAAGCCGAGGTTATTTCTTCGAGCTGTTCAAGAAAACAACGGGATTATCACCAGTTCAATACATCAATCAATTTCGCATCAACAGAGCGAGGGAAGATCTGCTCTCTTCCAATTTGAGCGTGATGCAGATCGCGGACAAATACCAGTTCAATTCCGTTCACTACTTCTCCAGAATGTTCAGCAAATATGTCGGCATGTCTCCTCAGACCTACCGTGAAGCTGAAGCCTCGAGCAGAATGCCGCTTTAAATAAAAATAGCCTGGCAGTGCATGCACTGCCAGGCTTAAGGGTCATTTGGAACAGGAACTATCCGCTGTGTACGTCAGCTCTACGGAAATATAACCCGATAAAGAGAAGCGGAACGACAAAGGCGATCAGCATCGTCGTTACACCGATTGAAGTCGTGTTATGTGCCGGCGACATATTGGTAACCAGATTAAGCGGCACACTCCACGGATAATACATAATGAATCTGGACTGCATAATGGTGAGCTCCGAAACGACGGCAAACACGCCAAGGCCCATCGCCGGAATATAACTGCGCCACAATAGGGCTACTGCAGCAGCAATCGGCAGCAAAGCGTACTCCAAGATAAAGAGCAAACCGTATTTCCCGATTATCGTGGTCATGACGGATAAGGTCGGCATTTCGCTTGTAAACAAGAAGCCTGTACCGAAGGTAAGCAAGAACGATAGCAGGATAACCGAGAACAGTACCGGAACAGCGATGATAAACTTAGCGATCAGCACTTGGTTACGGGAATGCGGCCCCGTCAGTAGATTATTAACGGTACGCTCTTGGAATTCCCTTGCAAATAGATAACCGCCTAATAAAGCAAATAAGGACGGACACATCAGCATCGTTAATATGAACAAGTTATTCTCGAACAATCCCTTCCATTCAAAGGCTCCCGAATTGTTCAGCTGTATGAAGAATCCGAGTGCCCCCGGAAGCAGCGCTCCAAGCAAAACCAGCCAAAGCATGCGGGAATTACGCCACTTGAGCCATTCACAGGCAATCAGATTAAGCACGGACCGCACCTCCTTCCACAAGGCGCACAAAGTAGTCTTCAAGCGAATCTTTCATAGCGGAAAGACTATTCACAAGAATGCCTTCCTTCACGAGCAACCGGTTCATCTCGCCCGGAATCAGTCCATCATCATAGATACGCAGCCAGCCGTTCTCATCCAGTCGACAATCGCGAATGCCCATCTCTGAAACCAACAGCTCCCTTGATTTCTCCTGTTGATCCACTTGCAGACTGATATAGTGACGATTACGCTCCTTAAGCGCATCCATAGTCGATTCCTCCAACATGACGCCGCGATGGATGATGCCGACTTTCGTCGCCAACTGCTCCACTTCACTTAGAATATGACTGGAAACGAGAATCGTAATTTTCCGTTTCTGCGCAAGCTCCTGGATCAACAGTCGAATTTCCTTGATTCCCATTGGATCAAGGCCATTAGTAGGTTCATCAAGAATGAGCATCTCCGGACTGTGAAGAATGGCTCTGGCAATGCCCAGACGCTGTTTCATGCCGAGAGAGAATTGAGCCGCTCTACGGTTTCTGGCCTCCCATAAGCCTGTCGTATGGAGTGCATCCTCCATAGCATCTTTTCCGCGAACACCCATCATTTTGCGATGAATATCGAGATTCTGGATAGCCGTTAGATTCGGATAAAAACCGGGATATTCAATTACGGAGCCCACTTTCCGCAGCACGGAATTACGGCCCTTGCCGATCCGCTCTCCAAGCAGTTCAACAGATCCCGCCGTCGGCTGGATGAGTCCCATCATCATCCGAATCGCTGTCGTCTTGCCGGCTCCGTTCTGTCCGAGGAAGCCGTAGATATCGCCGGGCATTAACGTCATGTCAATGCCATTCACGGCTTTAACGCCTTTATAATGTTTGCAGAGTCCGCGGACCTGCAGAATTGGTTGATTCATGGTTAGTAACGCTCCTTCGATGATTTAAGCAATATCTCTGCGGCGGAACCCGAAGCATCCGGCAACGAGCAGCACAAGCAGATAGAAGACCGTATACAGAATAAATGCCATACTAGGAACATTGATGGCGGATAACGGACCCATCGTGTTCACCATATCGGTCGTGACCGGCAAATCGAGTCCATTGAGGAGCTCATACGTCACCCGCTTCAGCATCATATTGGATGGCAGCAACATGGAGAAGACCAACGCGAATTGTGAGATCTTCTCGCTGGCGAACGGGAGATTTTCCAAGAAACCGCTGAATAGACTTATGCCATACAGCATGGCACAAGCGACGCCGTTGCCGAGCATGGGCAAGTAGATCGAGCCAAACATCGTAAGGGCAAGCAGCAGCAGCGGCGCCCAGATGAATAGCAGCAGCGACTTCAGGATGACGAGCGGATACAGCGGGAAGTCCAGCCAGAAGTGAATCGGCAGCAGAATCGCGAAGAACAACACGACGCTATACCCGATGAGCCAGCATGCGATACCTGCATATTTCCCCAGATACACTTTCCATCGCGGGATTGGGCGGGCTAATACGGCCAGCATCAGTCCATTCTCCACTTCACCGGAGATCGCTCCCATCGTCGTGAACAAAACCAGAAAAGCAATAATCATTTGCGCGAAGAGCAGTCCAAGTGAAAGCAGCATCACGCCGTTCATTAACGCAGCCACCTGAAGCTGACTAGGATCAACAGGGGTTCGGGATAATCCATAACAGAACAATCCGATAAACAGCACGGTCAGTACAACGCTGACCCATATGATTTTCTTGCGGAACAATTCTTTGCCGGCAAACGCAATCCACATCATGAACGTACACCGCCTTTACCTGCACCGCTGTTGCCCTGTTCACCGGACATGGCCAGAAACCATTCCTCGAGCCTGCCTTGAACCGGTCGTACCTCGTAGACCGTAACTCCTTCTTCGATCAGCAGCCGGTTCAAATAACCGATCTGCTCCCGCCCCTTGGCGGACACATGAAGCATAGCACCGCCATCTCCATCCTGCTTTGCAATCGTAAAGGACATTCCCGGCAGCAGCTGACTCGCAAGCGATTCCTGCAGCTCCGGCAGCCAGCCCGAAGTCGTAACCTCCCAGCTCGTGCCGCTCCGCAGCAGCTCTCGCATCGGCCCCACTGCACGAAGTTTGCCTAGGTGGAGGAATGCGACATCATCGCAAACCGCTTCCACATCCTCGAGCAAATGGGTGTTCAGGAAAACCGTCTTTCCCTCCGAACGAAGCCTTTCTAGCAGCATGCGAACTTCATAACGGCCGATCGGATCCAGTGCCGAAGACGGTTCATCCAAAATAATAAACTCCGGGTCCATCAGCAGCGCGCAGGCGATTCCGAGTCGCTGCTGCATGCCTTTCGAATAATGACGGACACGGTTCCAGCCTCGTTCGTTCAACCCGCTAATGCGGAAGACTTCCTCAATACGCGCCGTGAAGTCGGCTGATTTCGTCTGAGATCGCGTCATTCCGCATAATCCTGCATGATAACGGAGCACTTCCGCGCCTGTCAGCCATTCCTGGAAGCGAAACAGCTCCGGCAAATAGCCGAGCTTGATTCGTGATTCAGGGTGTCCAATCGGTTTGCCGAAGAGTGTACCGCTGCCGGAATCCGGACGCAGCAAACCGACGACCATCTTCACAAAGGTACTCTTGCCTGCGCCGTTCGGTCCGAGCAGACCGAAGATTTTCCCCTTCTCTATTTCCAGGGAAATATCGGTGCAGCCCGTTCCGGACGCATAGGTCTTAGACAGCCCATTCGTTTGCAGAATCATCATTTCATAATTCCTCTGGCTTCATTAATAAGGGCCTCTTCCGTTGGATAAGCCTTAGTGGAGCCGCTAAGCTGGTACACCCACTCATTCTGCAGCCAAATCAGCGATCTTCCATCGCCCGTCATGGCCAGAATGGCGTCATTGCCGTCCACCTTCAATGTGCGGACATTGTCCGTCGATGTCGATGGAACCGGAAGCGTATGGCGCCAATCGCCAATACCCGCAAGCTTCGCTCTCATTTCATCGGGGATGATCGGCAAATCAAGGACAGCCTGCCGAATTTGCTCCACATCGACGTCATCGGATACTTCAATGGACGGAGCCGGCATCTGTAACAGCTGCTTAGCCGTACTCCCATCCTCGGCTGCCTGATTCATCCTAAACGTGTTCGGCATGCGGATGACGATCGGCGAGTCCTCGACGGAAGACGGGAATGTCGTTTCGCCTCCGAGCAGCGCGATCATTTTGTTAATTTCCTTCGGATGCAGGTTAAAGGTAATCTGCTGCTCCGGCATGTAGGTGATGATGCTCTTCCCATCGCCCGGAAGCTGCTTAAGCTTCTGTGCTCCGGCTAGAGTCGCGGCCTCGGCAGCATCGACATCGCGGGCCGTACCTCCGCCTTCTTGCTTGATATCGCCGTACCGATTGAGATCCAGCTGTTGGATCCCGGCCGTTCCCGCTTGCAGTGCATCGCGGAAACCGTTGATATCGGATTGGCTGATTTCAATGGTCTCAAAGTGCTGCACGCGGAACGTCCCCAGCATGGACGCCATTACGTCTTGCCCCCAAGACGTAAACAACAGCATGCCTGCAAGTACAGCTGCCGTCGCGCCGGACAGCCACCGTTTCTTCAGCCTGCGAGGTTTCTTCAATCGTGTTCCTTCATTAATAGGTGCAATTTGAATTGGCGCTGGCGGCTCTTCTCTCGCAGTCCATTCATCAGTCAAAGGCTGCTCGTTCGAATGCTGCTTGGCTCGGTCGGGCTCAGCATCCTCCATCCAGGCAACTGGTACCTCTTCGTCCTTCACCGCCTCAAACAATCGGTCAAGCGCATGCTCCACATCTGCATCGCTGATGCTGGGTTCATGTGTATCTGCATGATCTAGTCGTTTATGTTTCATTGCTCCATAACCTCCTCGGCATTCATATTCTTCTTAAACCGACTCGCCGCCCGCATGAGCAGGGTCCCGACAATCTTGGGGTTCACCTGCAATGCCTCCGCAATCTCAGCATGCGTATAGCCTTTTTCTTTGAGCAGCAGTGCCTGACGGTCCCGCTCGGATAATTTATTCAGTACATTCCGGACGACATCTCGTTCCCAATTCTGAATGACAGCTGCATCATTAGAAGGATGGACCTGTTCTTCCGTTAATGCTTCGTTCATCTGTTTCTCCGTCAGATTCTGTTGTCTGCCGGACTTGCGGTAATGATCATATACGATACGGGTCAATACCCGGTGCAGCCATGCTCCTGTGCGATCTAGCTCTTCCGGTGGATTTCGGTAAAGCCGCAGGAATACCTCTTGGGTCAAATCCTCCGCTGCTGCGCGATCTCCGATGAGAGCAATAATTTTGCGCAGCACGGCGGGATAATGTTCCCGGAACAACGCTTGAAACCGTTCCGGCCTATTCTGGTTTACCATGTATTCGCCTCCTTCATCTGTTAAGACGACGCATTTAGCCCAAATATAGCACACCGGTAAAAAAAAGCTAACGACGATCTCCGCGCGCGTTGTCACCACACACCAACAACGCAAAAAAAATCAGCCGAGCAGAGCGAACTCTGCCGGCTGATTCTCATCATGCATTAACCTTCAACTAATGTTTTGTACGCATCCAATTGTTTTTGGATTTCGTCTTTTACTTTGTCATAGCCGGCAGCTTTCAGCTTGTCGCGAAGTGCGTTAACTGCAGCAGCCGGGTCGCCTGCTTTACCGAACAGAATCGCTGGCAGTTGCTCGCCGATTACTTGGGAGATGGCAGTCATCTCAGGATCTACGCTTGCTTTGTCGAATACGAATTTGCCGTAAGGGAATGGCTTCTTGATTTGGTCGTATTTCGCATAAACATCGCCAATGCCGCTCCAGTCCGTGTCGGAAGGAATCTCGAATTTGTCGACGCGGCCGCCCCAGAAGTCTGTGTAGAAGCCGTCTTTTGCTTCATCGTAAGCAGCTGGACGGAAACGCTTGCCGTCTTTGATTTCATATTGTACGCCTTCAAGTCCGTAGTTGATCAGTTGGTACACTTCTTTGTCTTGACGGATCAGCTCATAAGCCATCAGAGCGCGTTCCGGATGTTTGCTGTGTGCGCCTACCGAAGTACCGCCGTGCGTAATCGGCATGGAGATCAGGTTACCGCGAGTATCGGAGTAGGAGAACATTTGCAGCTCGGAGCCCGGTTGTTGTTTATCCATTTCAACGCGAAGCCCTTTGTACGTTTGCGTATGGTGGGAATCTGCGCCGGAGAGACCTGCTTTAAGCGCAGCACGCGTATCTCCTTTATAGTTCAGTACATCTTCACGCCAGAAGCCTTTGTCAGCCCATTCCTTCATCAAGCCAGCAAATTTAATGAAATCGTCGTTGAAGATCGGGCTGTCAACGGTGTAGCGATCGTCGTAGGATTTGGCATAGTATACGTTCGCATAACCAGTGGAAATCGGCAGCTCAATGTTGTCGGTGTAAGTAGTAGCAAAGCCGTTATAGAACGTGCTTGTGCCGCCGTTTACATCATAAGGAACTACGCCTTCTTTCTTGTCTTTCACGCCTTGGAAGTACTTGCCAAGTCCTTCGAAATCTTTAATCGGCTCAGTAATGCCGAATTCTTTCGCCCAGTCGCCGCGGTAGTAAACGCCGTGGTTAACCCATTGCGTGTAATGATTCTCCGGAATCAGAACGATATCATCCTTGAATTTACTTTGCTCCCAATCCTCTTGCGGAATTTCAGCAAAAGTTTGTGGTGCATATTGCTCCAGCAAATCGTTCAGCGGCAGGAAAGCACCACGCTGTGCATTGCCCCATGTATCGAGCCAGTCCGTACCGATTGTGATCAAGTCAATCGGTTCGCCGGAAGCAAGCAGCAAGTTGTACTTCGTTTGCCAGTCTGCCCACTCTACCCATTTGAACTCGAGCTTCGCGTTGATTTTTTCCTTCATAATTGCGTTTACTTTCTCCATAACCGCTTCGAGCTGGCCGTTCTTTGGTTTATCGCCTAGCACGACATACGAAATGGTTTCAAATTCACTTGTGTCGATTTTGCCTACATCTGCACTGTCATTGCCCGTATTGCTGGAGGAATCACCTGATGTGTTGCTGGAAGTGTCGTTTGTGTTACCAGTGTTCTTGTTGTTGTTGCTTCCGCAAGCCGCGATACTGAAAACTAGGATGAGCATAAGTACGATAGTGGATACCCGCTTCAAGTTTCCCATTCTTTGTAGCCTCCCTATTTTAGATAAATCGCTTTGTTCCGCCCTTAAGTTATGGAAGCGCTTACGAGCGGCTATGGCAAGAGGGCCGGCAAGCTCCCTCCTATACCTGTTACCCTTTTACTGCACCAACCGTAATCCCTTGAATGAAATAACGTTGTACGAACGGGTAGAACATGATGACCGGCCCTGTCGCAACAACTGCGGTTGCCATCTTCATCGATTCCAGCGGCATATCCCGGAGGGGAACGTTCGACGAAGCTGACGAATTTCGAATGAAATCTGCGCTCGTGATGACGTTATAGAGGAACAGCTGCAGCGGACGATACTTCATATCCGGCGACAGAAACAGCATCGCGTTATACCACTCGTTCCAATAACCCAGTGCAATAAACAAGCCGATCGTAGCGAGCGCAGGTGTTGTCATCGGCAGAATGAGTCGCATGAAGATGGTGAAGTCGCCTGCACCGTCGATCTTAGCGGATTCGGTAATGGCATGCGGGATCGATTTCGTGAAGCTCTTCATCATAATGATGAGGAACGGGCTCATTAATCCCGGCAGCAAGACCGCAAGGTAATTGTCGCCCAAACTTAAGTATTGTTTGATAAGCAGATAGAAGGGAACCAGTCCGCCGGAGAACAGCGTTGTAAAGTAAATGAAGAAGGATATGGAATTCCGCTGCTCGAAGTCCGGCCGCTGCAGCGCGTATCCGGTCATGGCAACCAAGAATAATCCTGCAATAGTGCCTACTATCGTAAGTCCGATCGTCACCGCGTATGAACCGATGATTAAATCCGGATTCTCGAAGACGATTTTGTAAGCAAAGGTACTGAACTCCCGCGGCCAAATATTGAAGCCATGTTTCGCGATGGACGCTTCTTTGGTAAACGAAGTGCCCAGTACGACTAGAAACGGGACCAAGCAGCAGAGTGCGAACAAGCCGATGAATACATAACCGAAGCCTCGAACCATTAAGGACGTCCCATCCGTCCGAATGCGTTTGTGGACCACTTCCATGCGAGTCCCTCCTAAGAGATATACGATTCGTACGCTTCCTCGTGAGTGAAAACTCACTTACGGGAGCATACACTAGAATAACGAGTTATCCGGTGATGTTTTCTTCACAAGCCAGTTTGCTGTGAGGACGACGACGAAACCGAATACTGACTGATACAAGCTTACTGCGCTGCCCATCGAGAAATTGAAGTTGTTCATCAGGGAGCGGAATACATACGTTTCGATAATATCGGTCGTGGCGTAGAGCGACGTATTGTTAGCGCCGACGAGGTTGTAGAACAAACCGAAGTTCCCTCGAAGCACGCCGCCAAGCGAGAACAGAAGCAGAATAATAAACGTCGGCTTCAGCCATGGCAGAACGATGTAGCGTATCCGCTGCAAGGCGTTGGCACCGTCGATCTCGGACGCTTCGACGACTTCGGAATCCAGCCCCATGATGGCGGCAAAATAAACGATGGACCCGTAACCTGTCGACTGCCAGAGGTAAGTGATGATAATGATGAATGGCCACACATGCGGATTGGAGTACGTTTTGACCGGATCCGCACCGATGGTTTTCAAGATCCCGTTCAGCATCCCGTAATCGTAACTTAGGATGTTGTAGGCAATAAGCCCGATAATAACGAATGAGATAAAGAACGGCAGGAACATGATCGTCTGCGATACCTTCTTGAACCATTTCTTGCGCAGCTCATTCAATAGAATGGCGATGAAGATTTGCAGGAAATTTCCGAGTATGATGAAGGCCAGATTATACAGAATCGTATTGGCAGTCAATCGCCAGAGGTCGCCTGTCATCACTAGGAATCGGAAGTTATCCATCCCGATAAATGCGCTTTTGAAAATTCCATCCGTATAGTTGTATCGAATGAAGGCAAGGTACAAGCCCGGCATTGGCAAATAAGCAAATATGGCGAAGAACAGAATAGCCGGTACACACATGAGAAGCAGCGTACGATTGTTCCACAGCCTCTTCCTTCGCGTTTGCATCGACTTTGAAGTCGACTTCGCCGATCCGGCCTGCTGCGCGATTGTTTCCATCCTAACTCCCCCCTCCAGATCAAGTTGTCATTAAACTATAGCTGCACGCCGGCAGGTACAAAGGTTAAGCTCTCAAGCCGAGATGTCGATCCGGCTTCAACCGCTTCGAGCAGAATAATCAGCTTGTTCTCACCCTCCGCGAACCAAGGTCCCGGGAGGAAGAACGAATCCTGACCGCCTCCGCTCATCGCCGGTCGCGAATCGCCGCCTGCTGTCCATAACCGCCCTACTATCACGCCGCCAAAATAAATCGTTGCTTTCATCCCGCTGCCTTTCACATACACCCGCCAGCCATTCGAGCCGCTGGCTTCCGGCAATGTTCCATACAGCCAAGACACACTTCCTGCTTCCATCGAGACCGGCAGCGAAGTTGGTACTGCACCCTGCTGCTCGGCTTCCGCATGAGCGAGCAATCCGGCTTCGTCTGCAGCGGATAGCTGCCAATTACGAGCAGCGTTCCCCTCGTATACGATAACCTCCCCGGCTCCTAATCCGAGTACACGTTCCAGGAATACCGTTACCTGAACCTCTTCGCCCGGCTGTACATGCTTAGAGATATTGAGATACGGATCAAATGGGTGAACCGTACCGATGGATGCACCGTTTACGAACACCTGCGCCAACGCTTGGATTCCTTTGAAGTGCAGCGTCCACGAATCTGCATTCTCTGACGCTGTGAAGGTTTTGCGGTAATATTCACTGGAT
Source organism: Paenibacillus sp. CF384 (assembly GCF_900106745.1). GTDB lineage: Bacteria > Bacillota > Bacilli > Paenibacillales > Paenibacillaceae > Paenibacillus_Z. The sequence goes on from NZ_FNNV01000020.1 coordinate 55,725, forward strand.
GGATGATCCGGTGAGAGCCATCCGCCAAAGGTGCATATCGCCCACGCTTGATCATCGTAGTCGCGTTCGAGCACTTCCGGCTGCAGCGTGCGCGATTTCACTCGCAGTATCCGCCAGTGCAGCAAAGGCTTCACGCCTGTGACAGAGACAAGACCGGTTAACCCTTTCATGGAGTCAAGTCTTAGTGCCGGCAGACGAGGATCATCGAAGTTGGTATGTCCCCAAATTTCCACGCGAGCCGTAAGTTTGTTTCCCACACCGCCGCGGATAAATCGGCTGCCGCCCCCGGGCGTCATCGTTCCGAGGTAGCTGTCTCCTGCATAGAGCGAGATCATGTCGCTACCATTCTGAACGAGGATTCCTTGCACAGCTTGTTCTTCTGTATCGATGCCGCTATCGGCTTCGTACCATGCATAACCACGGTAGATTCCGTTATTCTCCAGGAAGTCCGCTGCTGGCAGAGATACTGCTGCATTTATCGACAAGGAAGCAGTTGGTGATACCGCTTTCAATGACCAATCTACAAGTGTCTCTCGAGGAGCATCATCATAAGCAATCGGGCTGCCAATCGTTACTTCGCCGCCATCTTGGATGACATTCATCAGCAGCGCATCCGCTCTTGCCAAGCATACCAGCTCAAGCACCGTACCATCCGCCAGCTCTAAGGTACATGAAGCAATCGTTCCGGCTTTCCCCTGGAAGACGAAGAGATAGTTGCCATCTTCGCCGTTAGCCGATGCTGCAACGCCATTCTCTGCGATGCGAACTGCGGGCTGCTTCAAGTTCAGCGCGATTTCTCCTTCATACTCACTGTGGAATACGATGACCGTCTTAGCAGCTTCGCGGTGTACATCCGTCAGCTCTGCCGTCGAATAGCGCAGTACGCCTTCTATTCCCCAGCCGCTCATCGGAACCCCGATTGGCAGCATTTCGCATCTGGCCGGAATGGTGCGAAGCTTTGAAGTTTGTGGAATCACGCCACCGCCGGTGCCTTGCAGTTCTAGCTGCACGACTTCCTCTTGCTCGCCCACATTGGCTACGAACAGGAGATGTCCGCCTTGCGCAAGCTGCAGTTGACGCTGAACCAGTGTACCCGGTGCTGTCGCATCAGCCGAATCTACTACGAGCCTTCTTGCTGTTGCGATGTCCGCCGCAGGAGCCGATTGCGCTTCTGCAAGCGAGCTGCCATAAGCGGTAATTATGCGGCGCATCAAGCGACCTTCGTACGCTTCAGGGCGAATGTGGCCTTCCGGCGAAATCATGCCGTAGAAGTCATAATCGGAAGTCATCAGCGCTAATGGGTCTCCCCAGTTGTTGGTACCGTTGGTAAAGCCGAAGTTGGTTCCGGAAACTTGCAGGTAAGGGCCGAGCAGCTTCGCCCCGCAGGATAATAAACGTCGAAGCAGAAAATGCGATCGGTTGGTCTCGGTGACTAGCAGCGGTAGATCATGCTCAGCCAGTCTCTGTTCATAAGCGGTTACTTTATATTCAAACTCGGGGTCTTTGTCATTCGGATAGAAATTACAAGTCGGTGCGACATCTTCCACAAGGCCCGAAGCCTCGTAAAGTCCACCTTGCCCCGCACAAGCTATTAACGGGACCTGTATGCCGCGGTTAACTGCCATGTCTCGAAGCGCGGTTATGTAACCTTTCGGATCAGGGCAGTCGTAGAAGTCGAGCTCATTCTCAAGCTGCACGCAGATGATGGAGCCGCCTCGCTGCTGTTCATACTTGGCCATTAGAGGGAGAATACGATCGAACCACTTCTCTACGGCCTGCAAATAAGTGCTGTCTGTGCTGCGGATCACCATATCCGGTTTAGCGAACAGATAAGCGGGAAGTGCGCCTCCATCCCATTCGGAGCAAATGTACGGCCCTGGTCTTGCCACTACCCAGAGACCCACATCAGCAGCCATCTGCAGGAAGGCTTCTACATCCCGTTCGCCGGAGAAATCCCAGCTGCCCTCTTCCAGCTCGTGGAAGTTCCAAGGGAAGTACACATCGATGGCGTTGTACCCGAAGGCCTTCACCTGTTCCAAACGTTCGCGCCAATGGGCACGTGGATTGCGGAAGTAGAAGAGTGAGGCGCAGAGGATAATTTCGGCTTGACCGTCGATGCGGAGTGCCGAAGACGACAGCTGTAAGGCGGAACTTGTTTTCATGTCCATGTTCATGCGTTCGATCCTCCCTGAGGTGAGCAGTGACCACTTTTTTATGAAACCCATTTCATACGCTGTTAAAATAAAAATACACTTTAACGTTGCGGGTTTGAGCGAAGTTTGAACAACATCACAGATACCGTTTGTAAGTGTATTTCAGGAGACTACATGCGTTAGCATCGTGCCGGAATTATACGATTGTGCGGGTTTTATGAAACCCATTTCATACCTGGGTTAAAATTAAACCCTTGCTAGAGGGTCATCTTGATTTGAAGTTTACATTCAAAATGATAGCGCTGTCAATACTATTTTTTTGAAATGTGGTTTATCCCTGCGACGACAGGTAATCAGCCATTTTGATGACATTAACCGACAATGGTGCCGTACTTTCACGCACGACGAGCTCAGGTTGAAGGACGGTCAGCGTATCGATGCTGTTCTTCCCGATCAACTGGTGCAGAATATGAGCAGCCGTACGGCCAAGCTCCAAACATTTGAGCGAAATGGTGGTTAACTCCGGAATCACATTAGCCGCAAGCGGAATATCGTCGAAGCCGATAATCGACATATCCTCAGGCACACGCAAACCATGCTTAACCGCAGATTTGATCGCCCCGATTGCAGATAGATCATTCGCGCAAACGATAGCCGTTGGGCGTGCACCTTCCGTGCTAAGCAGCTCGTTCATGAACACTTTGCCAGCCTCTACTGTGAAACCGCCGGTAATAATCCAATCCTCGCGAATCGGCAATCCAGCTTGCTGCATCGCTTTCGTGTAGCCTTCCAAGCGCTGCACCGTATTGGACATCTGCTTGTAGCCGCCGACAAAAGCAATGTCCTTATGGCCAAGTCCAATCAGATGCTCGGTCGCTAGTACGCCGCCTGCAACTTCATCGATAATGACGCGGTGAAACTTCGCCCCCGGCAAATTGCCGTTAATGAGCACGACAGGCAGACGCTTGTTCACTTCCGCTACTTCCTTCGCCATCTCCTTGCTGCAACGGGCAAGGTCGATCCGGCCGCCAATCATAATGATGCCGTCAACCTGCTTCTCCATGAGGATATTCAAGTACTGGGATTCCCGCTGGTACTGCGCCTTGATGTCCTGGTTGGAGGAGCCTGTGTCGCATAGGAAGAACGTATAGCCGTTATTTCTTGCTTCCTGTTCTAGTCCTGCGAGCACTTCCGGAAAGAACGGATTCGTAATGTCAGGCAAAATAATGCCGATCATGCCGGTTTCCTTCTTGATCAAGCTGCGTGCAAGCGCATTGGGCTGGAATTGGTGTTTCTGGATGAGACCCAAGATGCGTTCCCGAGTCGATGCTTTCACTGGCGCCGTGTTGTTCAAGACACGTGAGACGGTTGCGACGGAAACGTTTGCTTCTCTTGCAATGTCGTAAACAGTAACCGATTTCATTTTGCCTCACCCTTTGGGCTAAGATCTGTCTAGGTGACAGTTTTTCACTAGCATAGCAGAGTAATTTCCTTCTTGTAAATGGGGTTAAATCATCTGATAGGATGGCTGCAGCTTGAAGTCACCTTTCTTGTAATGTCCTGATGAGTTACCGTGGCACGAGTGAAACCAGAATCTAACCTCCTCCCTGGCAACCGAAAAATATGAGATTTCCAATGATAAAAATTACATAAATTAGAAAAAAATCAATGCCACTTTTTCCAAATTTATGTATACTAAAGATACGAATTCATGGCACCTAAGTTCGTAATTTGATTGACACATGTTAGCAAAATACACTTACGGAGGCACTCACATCTCATGAAGAAATCCAAAATTTTCGCTGTTCCATTTACTGCAATTATGTTATCGACCACCTCAGCCGTTTCCTCCGCACCAGCTCCAACTATCATTCAGAATACGCCGGCTGTAAAAACTGAAACCTCTCATATTGTAACTCGAGAAGTAGCCAGCAGCTCCATTTTCCCTTATGAATCCCAAGTTATTAATCCTACACATCATACTGGAGGGGCTTATACAGGCTCTTTTACTACAGCACCGGCTAACGGTAAATTTTTAAATGTCTGGGTTCAGAATCTTAGCTCTTCTACTGTCTATTTAACAATAAAAAGAAATAATGTCGAATTTATTTCTCCGATAGCAATTGCAGGTTCAACACAAAGAACTCAACAATTCGAAGAACAAGTTGCTGCTGGTATCAGCGGTAATTGGCAAGTCTATGTATATAGTTCAACTGGAAATCTACTGGATATTAATGTGTCGGCTAGACAGTTTTAATTTTTCTAATTAGCACTTTATAACATAAAAAAGGGGCTGGCTCATAAGTAGGTCATTCAACTTATGGACAGCCCTATTCACTTAAAATCAGCCATATATTCATAAAGATAGCTCGGCAGTGGGTCTGTCCCTCGGAATAGCCAATGCTTTTACATTGTAACGGTTGTCAGCGTACTTAATTTAGACAAAATTCGATGTTCAGAACGCTAACGGTTGTGACAGAGGTTATATCCAGTAAAAAGGTTGATTTCGGATCGAAAATGGCCATATAAGCTCTATGGCAACCGTTAGCGAATAAAAATGGCCATTTGATGCAAAATAGCCGCTGTCACAACCGTTACAAGTACGAATGTGGTTTCAGAAGAACTATGCAGATGAGAAATGGCGTCACAGGTTTCATGCCTGTGGCGCCATTTTTCGTCTTCGGTCAACACCTCTGCCTATATATTCAAGGGTGCCGAGAACAACCGCGATTGGAAGTACATTCGACTGCGCAGTGTAGGCGGTCAACCTCATTCACTAAAGAGAGCCTCATAAACCTACAATATCTGCGCTGCCCCGCAGTTGCGGAGAGCAGCTTCCGCCGCCCCGCCGCGCGACAAATCCGGTCCGTCAGCCTGATCGCTGTTGCCGATATCCGCAGCCACGATAATGGCTCCCTGACTGAGCGCCTTGCGGCATGGTTCTGCATCACTGCTTGTCAATCCAATGTCAGTCAGCGTATGCTCCACATTGCGGTCATCGCCCAAGAAAGCGGTTGAGATCAGGAAACCGTTGCTCGGATAGGTCATCCCGCCGATGAAGCCGCCGCTGATATTGAGGCCGCTTGCCGCAGACATCGGCGCGTAGATGCGAAGATCTTCTACCCCATGATCGTCTGCAGCCGCGCGCGTGCCAAGCAGGTCCGTCATCTCGTCGGCATGCACGTCCGTTTCCGATTCGACCCGCCGCGAATGCTCTCGATCCTTAGCCAGCACCTTCAGCTCGTGGTTCGTAAACCCCGCCTGTTCCAGTGCCTGAATGGCCGCAACTGCTTCATTTTCCGTATTGAATATGCCAATTTTATATGTCATGTTCATCGCCTCCGCATCCCGTATTTAAGTTTGTTATACCCTAAATAGGGAGGATTAAACCGGATGACGAAGGAAATCCTGCCATTGAAAACAAGCTTCGAACAAGTCCGCAAGACGGTTAAGGACGAGACGGCGAACCGTCCGGAATACGAGAGAGCGTCCACCCCGGCAGCACGTCATGACAAGGGTATAACGCCGCTTTCTGTTCATCCAGCTCCACGCCGAAACCCGGGGTATCCGGGACATAAGCGTACCCGTTGCGAAGTACAGGACTGCCCGGAAACACCTCGCGCATCCGATCGGATATCGCGCTCCATTCCTGGACGCCGAAGTTCGGGCTGCTGAGATCCAGATGGATGTTCGCGGCCATGCCAACCGGCGACAGGTCCGGAGGCCCATGCCAAGCCGTGCGAATGCCGAAGGCTTCGCATAATGTACCCAGCTTCTCCGCAGGCGTCAGCCCGCCAATCGCGCTGACATGGCAGCGGATGAAATCGATCAACCGCTCCGTAATGAGCGGCATCCATTCCGCGGAATGGACGAACAGCTCCCCCATCGCGAGCGGTGTCGCACATTGCGCACGGATGTGTCGGAACCAATCCAAGTGCTCCGGCGGCAGCGGATCTTCGAGGAAGAATAAGCGATGCGGCTCCAGCTGCTTCGCCAATCGCACCGCTTCAATCGGCACAATCCGCTCGTGTATATCGTGCAGCAGCTCGACTTCGAAGCCAAGCTTGGCGCGCAAATGATCGAACATTTGCGGCACGCTGCGCACGTAAGCATCCGGGTCGAAATAAGCACCCGGCAGCACATGATCAGGCTGATGAAGCTTATGTCCCTGACCGCCATAGCCGCCCAATTGGCAGCGGACATACCGGCAGCCCTGCTCCATGAACATGCGAACATTCTCTTCCACTTCGCTGGCATCGCGACCGTCGGCATGGCGATAGACGGCTGCAGCATCACGCACTTTCCCACCTAGCAATTCATAGACGGGTACACCGCATAGCTTGCCTTTGATATCCCACAAAGCCATATCAATGCCGGAGACGGCATTGTTCAGCACCGGGCCGTTGCGCCAATAACCGCTGACCATAGCGGTTTGCCAAATATCCTCGATCCGTCTCGGATCCTTGCCAATCAGGAACGGCTTCAAATAGTGCTCCACCGCCGCCGCGACCGCAAGATGCCGCTGCGTAAACGTTGCACAGCCTAGGCCATATAGACCGGGCTCATTCGTTTCGATCTTCACGACAACGAGATTAACCCCATCGGGCGCGGTCATGATGACCCGTACGTCCCTGATTTCCACTTGTGCCATAGAGAGGACAGCTCCTTTTGAACCCTATAGATTAGCTAGCTGCTCTTCAGCATCCGCGGGAATTTCATGCCAGCCGTCGAATTTGCCGAGCAGCTGCTGAATGTAGAACGGTCCGCTCTCACGGAGCTGACGGGAACGCTCGCCGACGAAGTTATCCACCCGATTCTTGCAGAACGACTGCAAGTAGTTATAATACAAGGCGCGCCGCTCTTCAGTCGGATGCACATTCGGCTTCGCTGCATGCCACAGAGCGCCGTGAAAAATGACGGCATCTCCCGCTTCGACCAGCACATCAATCTGACCTTCGATTTCGCTCAGCCCATCCGGCGGATTCTTCCCAGAGAGATGGGAACCCGGAACGACGACAAGCGGCCCCTTCTCCGACGTAATGTCATCCAAGTAATAGGCGCAGTTGATCGATACCGGAAAATACCAATAAGGCGGCAGTGGATCCGGGTATACATGCGAGTCCATATGCCAGCCGACCGGCATCCCTTTGCCCGGCTTTATACGCGTGGCATTCACGCTTTCCATCTGAATGCGCGGCCCCATCAACGCCCGCATCAGATTAAATACCGGCGGGTTAACAAGCAGCGGCACAAACGCCTCGTCCCGGTCAATAATGTCGGGAAATTCTCGCGACGTAAAGCCCTCCGATATTTCAATCACTTTATCGATTAATGTCGATACATGCGCGGGAGACAAAGCCTGCTTCACGACAAAATACCCATCCCGCTTAAACTGATCGACCTGCTCTTCGAGAGTCATGCTCATTTCCGAAATTCCCCCTTAAATCATGATTTTATGATGAGCGCCTTGTTCATCGGCATGACGCCTCTTGGACTCACATCAAACAATCGATTGCCGATCCAAGTGCCTTCGTATCGCTCGCCGGCTACGATTTCTTCCCGCTTCACGAGCTCCGCAGGAAAGGCCAACTCCACCGTCTCCCCCGCTTCCAGCCCCGCAATAACCAAATACGGATGTGCAAGCCAAACACTCTGCTTACGCGGCGTATAGCAAGCAATCGCTTCTGCGGACAGCCAGCCCGGGACGCGGATATAGAGATCACCGACTTGCTTCGGCTGTACGCGCAGCACGCCGGCCTCCGGCACTTCGTACTCCATCTTGACGTGCTCATTCTCCTTCGTCAGCCACAGATTGACGTAGAGCCGATCTCCGCTGAGCGAGGTCGCATGATCCCAGACCAAGTACAACCCTCGGCCTCCGGCGGCGCAGCAGCAAGCCATCGTATCCACTTTGCCGCGGTTGGAGAAATCATTCGGATTCATCCGCCCCGTGAAGCCGCCGCGATAACGCTTCGGCACGTTGCGATACGTGCGCGTCGGCGTGTCCGGCTTATCGGTCACTTCCCTCGCCCACGACACGTCTCGCACCTGAGAGGCAACGAGCGTATTGGCGAATCGATCCGCATCGTCCCAGCAGGCAATATTGCCGTTCTTCGCCAAGTAAATCGCCGTATGAATCATATCCGTCGTACAGCAGGTTTCACTGTGCTGAATGACGCCCGGCAGCCAGCGGTACCGCTCGTCTACCGGCTCCTCCCCATTCAGGCCCGTGCCTTCCGGGAACCAACCATATGTACTGCCCATGCTGCAGGCCCAGTCATACACCTTCTGACACCAAGCGATGAGCTCCGCATCCTGCTTGATGGTGGCGTAGCGCAGAATGCCGGCAACTGCGCCCATCTTGGAATGGAAATGACCGTCATCCGGGTAACGCCCCTGCGACCAGAAGCTGCCGTCTGCTTCGAAGACTCGTGAATGATTCACGACGAAGCGCGTCAGCTTCTCCAGCATTTCCGCGGCAAGCGGATCGCCATATTGCTCATAATAAATCGCCAGCGGCAGGATGAAGACGCCTCCGCCATAATGCGTCGGCTCCACGATAAACCCATGTTCCGTATAGATCTCCTCCGGTACCGCCATACCCGGAATATACGTCTCAAACGGATAACAGATGTAATCCTCACGCTCGACCGCAATGCTCCGCATTCCTTGCAACATCCGTTCGATCCGCGTCTTCGCCTCATCCTCTTGATCGAATTTGAGCCAGCTTAAGAGCCCCAGAAACACGCTTCGCTGGTCAAACATATTAGCGCCGGCAGGAACATCCCAATCATTGCTCATTCGGTAAAACAGCCCATCCGAATCGCTCTGCATCCAGCGCAGCGCATCCTTCATATGCGTCTCTGCATCCCGGCCAAGACGCTCCCCGACGATCTCGCCGCATAGTATCGAGGCATCGAGAAACCGGCCAACCGCATCGCCGAAGTCCCACTCGCTATGCCAGGCGAACGATTCGTCACTGCCGATCTTCGCGAAGAAATACGGTAAATGATGATAGTCCGGATCAAGCATTTCCTTATAATGATGAATCGCTAACGCGGCCAATTCTCTGTAATCCAGTGCTCTGCCGAGTTCCACCTACTGATCACCCTTTCAATGAGCCTAGCATGATGCCCTTCACGAAATACTTCTGCAAGAATGGATAAATACATAGAATCGGCGCCGTCGTGACGATCAGCATCGCCATCTTGATCGATTCCGCCGTCACCGTAATGGCTCCTTGATGCATCTTGCTCAGAACCGCGAGGTTAGACGCTTCATTCGATTGAATGAGGAACAGCAGCATATTCTGCGCCGTCCACAGCTTCGTATTGGAAATGAACGTAAAGCCCGTGAACCAATCATTCCAGTGACCTACGCCGACGAACAACGCAATCGTAGCCAGAACCGGCTTGGAGAGAGGGAAAATAATGCTGAAGAAAATCCGGAAATCCGAAGCGCCGTCGATCTTCGCCGATTCCTCAAGCGCCTCCGGGAGCTCCGTCATGAACGTGCGCACCAGCATGATGTTAAAGGCGCCGTACAGCCCGGGAATAATATAGGTCCAGAAGCTGTTCAGCAAGTGCAGCTGCTGCAGCGTGATGTAGAACGGGATAAGCCCCCCGCTCAGGAACATCGGAATGACGATCCACCAGTTCAGAAACTTGCGCAGCGGGAATGTCTTCTTCGTGAGGACAAAGGCAAACATAGCCACGAGCAACACTTGTGTAACCACGCCTACGAGTACCCGAGCAATGGTCACGCCATAAGCAAGGAAAATATCTTTATCGTTAAAAATAACGTTGTAATTCTTCCAAGTGAAAATACGCGGCCAGAGGTAAATGCCCCCCTTCTGCGCATCCATCGCATCATTTAGCGAAATCGCCAAAATATAAATGAACGGATAGAGGCACAGCAACGAGAACGCGAGCATGAGCAGCATATTGACAACGTTAAACCATTTTTCTCCACGTGATCTCTGCATGTCTACCCTCCTTATTAGACAAATGCTGAGCCACCTATCGGCAGCTCAAACCAATTGTCGTTAAATAAGCGATTCTTGTTTAAACAACTTGGCGATGAAGTTGCAGAGCAGGAATAGAAGCAATCCCACCGTCGCTTGGAAAACACCCATAGTGGCGCCGAGCGATAGACCCATGAATCCGCCCGAATTGCGCAAATAGCTCAAGATGAGCGTATCCAGAATTTGACCGACCTCTTGCACCTGCAGGTTTCCCATCGTCCAGAGCTGGTCAAAGCCTGCGCTCATGAGTCCGGAAGCGCTCAGAATGAACAAGAGCACCATCGTGCCGCGAATGCCGGGCAGCGCGATATGCCAGATCTGGCGAACTCGGCTTGCGCCGTCGATGCTGGATACTTCGTACAGATGAGGATCGATGCTTGAAAGGGCTGCAAGATAAATGATGGCGTTAAAGCCGATATTTTTCCAAAGTTCAGTGAAGATCACGATCGGCAGGAAAGCACTCGTGCTCCCCATGAAATAGAACGGTTCATTCAAGAAGCCGATCTTCGTCAGCATGTCATTAATAAGCCCGCCATCCGGAGACAGCAGCTTATACCACAGCCCCGCCGCGATAACCCACGAGATAAAATAAGGCAGATAACTGATCGTTTGAACGAAGCGTTTAAATACCGTTTGATGAATCTCATTAATGAGCAGTGCGAATAGAATCGTGGCCGGGAAGCCAATGACCAGTTTAAGTCCGCTGATGATCAGCGTGTTGCGCAGCGCATTCGTAAAGTCAGGCAAATGGAAGATCGTTTGGAAATTATCCATGCCGACAAATTCGCTGCCGGAGTACCCTTTAACCGGATTGTAATCCTGGAAAGCCATAATAATCCCGATCATCGGGTAATAGGAGAACAACAGGAAGAAGATGAGCCCCGGTATCGCAAAGATATACAACCAGCGCTGATCCCACATTTTGCGGCCTATTTTCCCCATGAGAAGCTGTCTCTTGCTTGGCGTGTGCGTCTGCGTTTCAGCGAGAGTCGTCATCGCGAGACCCTCCTTTTCGGATAAATGATGGAGGAGAGCGCAGGAACGCTCCCCTTTCTGCTGATTGGTTTGCGTGTACGATCCAAAGATCGGACATGCAGCATTCAGCTGTTATTTTAAGCTATCGAGATTAATTGACTTCGCCGCTTCCGTTCTTTCTTCCACGACTTTGTCATAGCCGAGCGCACGGGCATTCTTGCCCCAATCCTCTACAAGCTTCTTGATATCATCCGGGTTCTTCGCTGTAATCGACTTCGCCACCAATTGCTTGTAACGATCGCTTTCGCCTACGGTTACTTTGTTCTCTACATCGCCCGGATCTACATAACGCTGCGGATCGGTAATGAACTCCGTCGGGAATTTGGATCCTAGATTCTTCCACGTTTCGATCATATCTTCGCGCATTTCATAGCCGGATGGAGCTTGGTTCTTGATCAGCGCTTCGTAGTTCGGAATGAACGAGTAGACGTCGATACCCAGATGAGCGCGTTTGTTCCAGTCGCCTTGCGTCTCATCGAAGAAGGCTTTCGTGTCTACGATTTTGCCATCGGCGTTGCGCTCCCATTGCTTGCCTTCCAAGCCGTACTTGGTCAGGATCGTACCATCCTCGGAGAGTACATAATCAAGCGTCTTGAAGAAGGTATTGACTTCCTCTTGCGGAAGACCCGCCTTCACGGCCCACAGACTCCAAGCCTCAAGCCGGAATTGAGGCAGACTCGGTCCTTGTGCAATAGTCGGATCATACAGCTGAATGCCGACGAACTTCGCGTTCGGATCGGTCTTCTTCATGCTGTCCGTGTAAGGGTTCGCCTGCTCCCAATAAGCGCCGTGAACGGCACCGATGCGGCCTTGGTTCCCTTTCTCGTCGATCTGGCCTTGCTTGAGCGAGAAGCTTTCTTCTTCAATTAAGCCTTCTTTGTACAGCTTGTTATAGAAGGTCAGCGCACGGATTAAATTATCCGGCTGCGACACGTCAGAACGTGCTGCTTTGCCATCAGCATCCGTGTACCACCAGCCTGTGCCGTTGTTCTGGCCCGGCGGGAAGAACACGTTGATCATGTTGCGGAAGTTCTCGCCGAATGCCGAGTAAGGTACAACCGGCTGGCCGTTCACGTCTTTGATTTGTTCCTTGAATGCTTTCAGCGCGTTATAGAACTCGTCTACTGTCTTGGGATAACCGAGATTGACTTTATCGAGCCAGTCTTTGCGGATCCAGATAGTCGGCTGGTCGATTGCGTAGGCTTGCATGTTGGAGAAGTTTTGTGGGATGCTGTACAGCTTGCCATCGTGGGGATTGGTTGAGAAAGGAAGCAGCTTCTCGACGGCGTGCTTCACATTCGGATATTTCTCAAGCCACGGCGTGAGGTCTTCCAGCTTGCCGCTTTCGCCCATGGTGTTCAGAATCAGCTTTGTTTTGCCGTCTGCCCCAACCGCTACGAAATCCGGCCAATCGGAACCGCCCGTGGATGCCCACAGCTGCAGCTTCTGGACGACATCGCCGTAGCTGCCCGTCTTGAGCACGTCATACGTTAAATTGTTCAGTCCTACGCGCTTCGTCAGCTCGGGGAGGACGATGTCCTTAGCCGGGTCGGCATTATCCCAGCCCCAGTTGAACGCCGTGATCTTCAGATCGCTGACCGTGCCAAGCGGTTTCTCTTCTGTATTCGTCGCTGCTGCATTGTTCGTCGTATTGTTGTTCGTTGCTGCTGCGTTGTTTGTTTTCGCTGCATCATTCGTGGCGGTATTGGTCTTATTGTCGTTGTTATTGCTGCCGCTGCAGCCAACAACGCCTAGAGAAAGGGTTGCTACACTTAACAGAATGCCTACTTTACGCTGGATTCTCACACGTTATTCCCCCTGTACATGAGTGATGGAACCTTGCTCAATAAAGGAACACAACTGATTTTAAGTAGTAGTGCAGTCCAAGCCACCCGGCCAATCGACCGTGCTCCACTCCCCCTTACTTCATTTAAGCGATACCTGTGTGCGGGATTCTCATGCCCCCCTTGGCAATGCCAAGCAATCGCAATCCCCATCTATGTGGTACAGGTGATGCGGGAGAAACGGCCTCCCGCTCATCCTCATCCCGGGTTTGTGGCAGCCATCCGGCTGCGACGACAACGAAGACGACAACAAAGACGAATAGATTACCAATGGACCTTGCCGCTGCGCTGGGCTGCGTATGGAATACCTTGAACCAGCGGCGCTGCCCCCTGATTCATCCATTCGCGCTTAAACAGCGGATAAATGTGACCCGAAGGTGTAACCGAGATAACGGTGTCACCGCGCCAACGAACGTTGTAGTCCTGTCCGGAAACATGCTCGACCTTCTCAACCGTGGTTATTGGGTAGAGGAGTTGCACCAGCTGACCCGATTGCAGACCATCTAAGCGAATATAGCCGTCCTCCGGAAGCTGAACGCTTATGACCTCATCGTCGATGGATACGGTGATATCCTCGAAATTCACCCAATCCGGCACACGTACACGTAAGCTTGGCGCATCGTGGATGGCGAGCTCGAGCTTGCCCTCATACGGCTGATAGCTGATAACCTCAACCCAATCGCTGCTCCGGCTAAACGACATATTGACGGAAACGATACCGGCGTGCTTCGTGACGATATCGTCCCAAACCAGGTAGCAGGCTCGAATGCCTGCTCCGAGGCAGCAGCCCTCCACGCTCTCGCGGCAGTTATCCAGCGATCCCGGCTTCGACCAGGATGCCCAGCTGCCGTACAGCGCCCGCTCGAATTGCGGTTTTTGTGCTTGATCCACGTTCGGCAGCATCGGATCGGTATGTACAATTTGGTTCTCCAGCAACTGATTGCGGGCGAACCGCTCTAAGATCGCATAATAGTTCGAATCGATATGCCGGGCGATTAGCAGTCCCAAATGAATGGCATCCGTAATCGAACAGGATTCGCATGAAGCATCGTCCGGGCCGACGCCATCCGGTATCCAGCCCCACGTGCTGGAATAACGCAGCGTCCAGTCGAAGACCGTTTTCATTTTCTGAATCGTTACGGTGTCATTCGTCTTCAGGGCACGGCGCATGAGCGCAACGGCCGCTGTGAGGATGCCGCCGGAGTGCGTATGTCCCTGATAATGCCCCTCTGCATCGAACGTTCCGCTGACATTCAGCACGAAACGACCCATTCGATCCAGCAAGTCCTCACAATCCGGGGCATCGACGCTTTCAGTGTAGCGAGCTAATGCCAGCATGATCCCGCCGAGCGGGAAGGTGGGATAGCCGTTGAAGTCACCGAATACGGCATGCTCCATCGTGTTCCAGCCTTCGGCATTACGGAACCAATAGCTGTAGTCCTCTTCGTGCTGCAGCTTGCTTCTTATGGCAACGGCGAGCTTCTCGATGATCTCTTGCCCGGCTTCCGTAGGCGAATCCAGATACAAATCGACGTAGGCCAGGAGCATCCTCCCCGCCATGAATGGATTCAGAAACGGATCGCATGTATCCAGCATCGCACGCAGCGCTTGTTCTTCTTCCACATAATCGGTGGTCCCGGTAATCGGACGGCCGAGTAAATACGCATCCGTAAATCGAGAGCACATATCGCCCAAATCCCAGATATGGTGCTCAAGCTTCGGTTCAGGCTGTAAGCGAAGCAGAAAATAAGGCCGCATATTCTGTTCCGGATCTAGTCGGTTCGCAATCGCGCTGAAGCCGCGCTCGATTGCTTCCTGCAAATAATACGTCTTCGGTCTGCTTGCCATGTGAGCTTCGTTTACCATCTCTACTCCCCCTGTTTGCTCAAATAAGAAAGTCGACTTCTATTTCACTGGAATGAATCGCGCTTCTCTACCGACGAAAATAGAGCGCTTACATTTCAGGTTTGAAAAAGATTTGGTAAGGGCCTCCTGACATTCTTGTGCATGGAGGTTAATGTCCACCACCGGCTGCCTCCGTTAGAGTAGAGAATCGAGAATCCCCATTCCCCAGCGGTTGGTTGGCCGCCATCGATTAGTGGTAGCAAATGTTGCGTTTTGTGCAACATTTTCGAGCATTTAAGCCTACAGGGAAGAAATTGTTGCTCGTTATGCAACATTCCCGCTTCGAGTTACAAATTTCCGACCACTTTCTAACCATATGTTGCATTTTGCGCAACATTTAGTCGTGGAATTTAATTCATTCATTTAAATGCTGCAGTTTTTGCAACATTTTCTAAACACATGACATGCCATAAGCGATCAGTCAGTACTACTTTTTTTGCTCAAGGTGGTGGTGCTTGTGGTGGTGGTGGTGCTCTTGGTGTTCGTGTTGATGTTGGTTGTTGATGTTGGTTGTTGATGTTGGTGTTGGTAGTTGCTCTCGGTGTTGGTGTTGGTGTTGGTTGTTGCTCTTGGTGTTGGTGTTTGGTTGTTGCTCTTGGTGTCGGTATGTCTCGTTGAACTTCGATTAGGCGGGCATTACTGAAGTGGTGTGCAAGGAGGCGTTCATAATTATATATCAAATATACAACTTATAAACTTTGCTAGGTGGCTGTTTACCTGCATCATACTCCCATATTAGAGCCTCTGTAAAGAAAAAAATTGGAAACTCGCAAAGAAAGTTGTATATTCATTATATCAGGAGAGAGAGTGTGATTAGATGACTGTACCAACGAAACGAGTTCCTCTTTACAACCAGATACGCACGTACATAACCGACCAAATCGTACAAGGCCAGCTGCTCCCCGGAGATCGACTGCCATCGGAAAACGAGCTTGCGGAGCATTTTGGCGTCAGCCGCATTACCGTCAAAGGTGCCTTATCCTCCCTCGTGAAAGAAGGCACCGTTTACCGCATTCAGGGCAAAGGCTCCTTCATTGCGGACCAAGCCCAGGGTGAGCCTCTTCGTTATCAAACGCCGGAAATTCGCAAGCTGAAGCTGATCTCCTTGCTGATCCCCAGCCTGAAAACCGCCTATATGGTGAATTTGGTCAAAGGTGTGGAAAACGCCGCTTCGAGTCAAGGCTACCGCGTTATTGTCTCGCTGACTCATGAGTCGGTAGAAACAGAGTGTCAGCTGCTTGCTGAAGCTGAGGAAATGGGCGTTGCAGGTGTCATCGTCTACCCTGTCGAAGGGGAGAGCTATAACGAGGATATTCTGCGGATGACCTTGCGCGGCTACCCGATTGTGGTCATTGACCGCTATCTCAAAGGGCTTGAAACCAACTGCGTATGCACGGATCACTTCAGCGGAGCCTATGCGGCCACGTCACATCTCATTGATGCGGGGCATTTCCGGATTGCCTTCCTGACCGCTCCATACACGGGAACGACGAGCATGGAGGACCGGCTCGAAGGCTATCGGCAAGCCTTGGCTGACCATGCCTTATTAAGTGATCCAAGACTCGTCTTTACCCGGACGGAGCCGGAACAAATAGAGCTCTACTTGCAGCAAAATCCGGATATCACCGCTGTATTCGCGCTAAACTCCTCACTCGGCCTGAAAGTATTCGCGGCTGCGGAGCGGCTGCAGCTCTCCATTCCCGATCAATTGTCGGTTATCTTCTTCGATGACTATGAATACTCGACCCGGTGGACGCTGCGTCCGACCTGTATCCTTCAGCAGGAAGAAGAGATCGGCGCCCAAGCCGGCCGACTCATGCTCTCGCTTGTCGCCAATCCTGCCCAGGAGCGCAAGAAGATCGTGCTGTCTCCGCGTCTTGTGATCGGTGGCACAACGGCTGCACCTTCCTTCCGGGCATAAGCCGTTATGTTTCAACTCCCTGTGGAAGGGGTATACAACTCGTAATAAGAAATTTAAGATACAGGAGCGTCGAGCTATGAAACAAACCGATAAACTATTTTTGCGTACGGAGAATCAGGAAGGCAAATGTATCGTTTATGTCGGAGGCGAGCTGGATTTGGAGTCCGCCGTTCATATGCGTGCAGTGATGACCCCACTGATTGAATTGACCGATCGAGAACTGACCCTTAATTTGCGCGAGCTCCGTTATGTGGATAGTACCGGCATCGGCATTCTCGTGTCCGTGCTGAAAGCCAGACATGCCAAGCAAGCACCATTTTCCGTGGAAGCTGTCCCGACTCATATTCGCAAGCTGTTCGACATGACGGGCATCACGCCATTTTTACTCAAACAAGCCTAGTAGGTAATTGCAGCAGAAAGGGACGAGCGCATAATGAACATACAAGTCGAAGAAGTAATCACCTTGCAGGTGCCGGCTTCGGCGGAATATATTGATCTGGTTCGATTGACTCTCTATGGCTTAGCTGTCAAAATCGGATTCTCCTTCGAGGAAATCGAGGATATGAAAGTCGCGGTGTCCGAGGCGTGCAACAATGCGGTTCTGTACGCTTACGGCGATTTGAGCTCCGGGCAGGCCGCTCCCGTTCCACAGCCTGCGCCGCGAATCGAGGTGCGCTTTATTAAGAAGAACGATGCCCTCTCCATTGTTGTCAAAGATGACGGACGCAGCTTTGACGCAACAGCCGCAGCCGCACGTGCGAAGCCGGTAAACGGACAATCGATCGATGAACTTCAGGCAGGCGGACTTGGCCTGTACTTGATGCAAGCGCTGATGGATGATGTGGAAGTGAACAGCGAAACGGGAACGGAAGTGGTTCTTACCAAGCGCCTTGTCAAAAGCGGTGAATTGTAATGAGCGCGCCGCAGCCGATTAAGCAGCCCACGCCCACAAGCATGGAACTTATAATGGCTTATCAAAGCGATCCGTCCAACGAAATCGCTGAACAGCTCATCACCCATTACGAGTCGATGGTTCGAATGGCCGCCGGTAAAATTTCGCGTAACCGCCCGGATTTGTACGAGGATTTAATGCAAGTGGGCCAGATTGCGCTGCTTCGTTTATTCGGCCAATTCGACAGTTCGCTCGGCGTGCAGTTTGAGCCTTACGCCATGAAGAGTATCATTGGGCATATGAAAAATTATCTCCGCGACAAGTCGTGGTACGTTCAGGTCCCTCGTCGGATCAAGGAGAAAGGAATCGCCGTTCAGCAAGCCATCGATGAGCTGACCGTGAAGCTTGAACGTTCTCCGAGGATCGAAGAAATCGCCGAGGTCATGTCGCTGTCCGTGGAAGAAACGACTGAAATTCTGGCAGGTCGCGAGCTCTATCATTACGTCTCGCTGGACACGCCGATTTCGGATGATGACAATACGTCATCGCTTGGTGATTTGCTCGGATCGGATTCCAATGATTTTGACAATATCGATCGGCGACTCGATCTCCAGGCTGCGCTCTCGAAGCTGAAGGCCGAGGAGCAGAAAGTGCTGCTGCTGGCCTATCAGGATGGGCTTCCCCAGCGACAGATCGCGGATCAGCTTGGCATATCACAAATGAGTATTTCCCGAATACAGCGGCGTGCGATCGATAAACTAAAGCAGCTGCTGCATGAGCATCATGAGCAGGAAGAGTAGGAGCACGCTGTAGGCCGAGCATCATGGCCGCGGCGTGCTTTTGTGTTTTTGGATAAAATTGTCGGCGGCGCTGTTGTGCTTCACGCGGGGTTCGCGTTATGATGGTAACATGTATAGCTATACGCACGGACAAGCAGGAGGCTCTAAACTATGATGCATCGGATGCTGCAATTTCCGCAAGCGTGGGAATGGCTCATGCTTCACGAACAGCGGCCGGCGGGAACGTCCGGTCTTAGTCGCAGCAGCAAAGCAGCAGCCGATGATGCCCTTTCGGAGGCGCCTGCTACTGCTGCTGAACTGGCGGCAGAGCTGGCCCACGCGAAACAAGCCGTTATCCAAGCCCACCCGGAGCTTGCCGGCTGGATTCATGATGTCGAAGTCGTTGCACACAATCAAATTATCGTGTCCGAGCTTCCGGGCGGTGACGCTATTCTGCATGGGACCTTGCTGTTCCAGGTGTCAGAGGATGAGAGCGACATTCTTCCTTTGCATTTTCGAATAACCGATCGGAAGCTGGTCACCTATATGTCGGATATGCGATTATCCGTGAGGCTGCAGCTTGATCCTTGGCAGGATAAGCTGAACCGCTGCCAGAGTGCGCCGGAAGGTTTCTTCGTACTGCTTGGCGCCGTGCTGGAGACATTCCATGACGGTCTCGATCGATTCGAGACGCGGCTTGGCGATCTGGAGCAGAAGATGCGCAAGTCGAACCGTACCGGCCTGATGAATGTCATCTTCGAGCGGCGCTATGAGCTGCTGCACTGGAGCCACTTGTTCATTCCCGTCAAGGAAATTCAAGGCGCGGCCAGAGAAGCATTCATGCATACGCTGCTGGAGCAGGAAGAGTTCAAACGGATGGAGCTGAAGCTCGACCGTATTCAGGGCCTGCTCAGCCATTATGCTATGGAGATCGACACGCTGCTCATGATGGACGATGCCATCTCGAACTTCCGCGGCAACGATATCATGAAGACG
Organism: Paenibacillus sp. CF384; assembly: GCF_900106745.1. Classification (GTDB taxonomy): domain Bacteria; phylum Bacillota; class Bacilli; order Paenibacillales; family Paenibacillaceae; genus Paenibacillus_Z. The sequence continues at coordinate 75,273 of NZ_FNNV01000020.1, forward strand.
CTCACGATCTTCACCGCCTTGTTCATGCCGGCCACCGTCATCGGCGCCGTCTGGGGCATGAACTTTAAGGATATCCCTTGGGCCAGCGAGCGATGGGGATTCATCACGGTCAGCCTCGTCATCGTTGTAACCACCATCCTCATCTATTGGTGGTTGTGGCATAAAGGCTGGACAGGCGATCTGCTGACCGGCCGGCACAAGGGCGACCGCGCCGGCAGCTCAGGCGGCGAAGATCTCGCGCTAGTCGGCGGCGACGATGCGCCCCTGTCGCGGCGAAGCCGAGGCGGCCGCGTCAGCGCAGCGGCGACGGGAGCGGTGCGCTCGGCGGACGCCGCCGGCAGCGGCGTCGAACACGACGCGCCGCTGCCGGCGCGAGGGCGGCGATGATGCGCTGGTCGCGGGGTGCGGGAGGCGCGGGCGTAGCCGCGGGGGAGCCTGAGGCGGCGCATGTGGTGAAGTTCGCGGGCAGTTTGGGGGAGTTTCTTGAGCTGAGAGACGGATTTTCGTACTCTCAGCTTCTTTTTTATGCGTTTTCGCCGCTGAGAGTCGGATTTTCCGACTCTCAGCCCTCGGCGCGGGCAGTTCGGGGGAGTTTCTGGTGCTGAGAGACGGATTTTCGTACTTTCAGCTTCTTTTTTGTGCGGTTTCGCCGCTGAGAGTCGGATTTTCCAACTCTCAGCCCTCGGCACGGGCAGTTTGAGGGAGTTTCTGGAGCTGAGAGACGGAATTCCGTACTCTCAGCTTCTTTTTTGTGCGGTTTCGCCGCTGAGAGTCGGATTTTCCGACTCTCAGCCCTCGGCACGGGCAGACTAGCTTGGTTTTTAAGAGAGACATGCTACTATCGGCGAGGGACATCATGTGCTGTGGGCATATTAGTTGGAGTGCCAGGAATGATAAGCGGCATATCCTCTTATCATGCTTTTTTCAGGTGGTTTCCCCTACTTTTAGCGGATATGCAGCTTATGGCGAACGAAACCATATGAAATTAGCTAGTTGGTTGAGTTCCTGAGCATGATAAGCGGCATATCCTCTTATCATGCTTTTTTCGGGCGGTTTCCCCTACTTTTAGCGGATATGCCGCTTACGGCGAACGAAACCATGTGAAATTAGCTAGTTGGTTGAGCTCCTGAACATGATAAGCGGCATATCCTCTTATCATGCTCTTTTCGGGCGGTTTCCCCTACTTTTAACGGATATGCCGCTTACGGCGAACGAAACCATGTGAAATTAGCTAGTTGGTTGAGTTCCTGAGCATGATAAGCGGCATATCCTCTTATCTTGCTTTTTTCGGGCAGTTTCCCCTACTTTTAGCGGATATGCTGCTTACGGCGAACGAAACCATGTGAAATTAGCTAGTTGGTTGAGTTCCTGAGCATGATAAGCGGCATATCCTCTTATCTTGCTTTTTTCGGGTGGTTTCCCCTAAACAAAAAGAGCCCCAGCAACGCGGGGGCTCTTCTAAAAGCGCTACTTCAAATCCACAACGACCAAGCAGCGGTCGTCGGATTGCAGCTCCTCCGCCTGCTCGCGCGAGAAGAGCGCTTCTTCGAGTGCCTGCAGCGGAGCGTGTATGCCATATGGCTGCAGCAGCTCCGTGAGGCTGGCCTCGCGATCTTCCGCGTAGTCGCTGCCGACGAGGTCGTAGATGCCATCGGTCAGCAGCACGATGCGGTCGCCGGGTCCGATGGCGAGCATGTGCTTCTCGATTGGCATCTCGCTGAACATGCCGATGGCGACGCCGCCTTGGGCGAAACGTTCGATGCTGCCATCGCTGCGAATGAGCATGCCAGGCGGATGGCCAGCATTCACGTATTCGAGCGTGCCTGCGCCTAAATCGACGACCATATACAGCCCGGTGAAGTAATACTGGATCAACTGATCCGCAAATTGCAGCTGCAGTGATCGCCGATTCAGCTCCTTGATGACCCGTTTGGCCCCGGACTGCTTCGTCATCGCTTCCTTGAGCACCGATGCGATAAACATGCACGCCAGCGAGGACGATATGCCATGGCCCATCGCATCAATCACAGCTACACCGTAGCGATTCTCATCGATTCGATGCCACGCGTACAAATCGCCGGACAGCTCTTCCGACGGGCGGAATATCGCATCGATGGCAATACGCTCGTCATCCACCGGCTGCGGGAGCGCCGCCAGCTGCACCTCTCGCGCCAGCTGCAGCTCCTCCCGCATCCGCCGATCTCGCTCCTTATGCCAATCCTTCTGCTCCTTCAGCCGGAGCGCCACACGAATACGAGCAAGCAGCTCGATTCGATTAATCGGCTTCGTCACATAATCGATCGCTCCGGCATCCAGCGACTCAGCCAGCTTCTTCGAATCGCCGATCGCCGTCACCATGATGATCGGAATATCCTTCAAACGCGGCGACTCCTGAATCATCGCGCAAGCCGTAATCCCATCCACGCCGGGCATCATCATATCGAGCAAGATCAAATCGATGTCGTGATCGTCATCGCCCGGCACTTCCTCCGGCTCGAGCCCCTGTTTGTTTAACCCGAGCAAACTAAACAATTCGCTGCCAGAGGCAGCCTGCAACACATTCGTATACCCCGCACGCTTCAAAATCTCTCGGACAACCGTAATATTCATCGGATTATCGTCCACGACCGCAATTCGCATCTTCAATTTCCTAGGCATTCTGATCTCCTTATCCTTGTCCTTCACCGGCACGACGTGATGTACTTCGTTACCCCTGCAGATCATGCTTTGAATCTGGAACATGTAGGACAGCTGCCTAAAGCACATTGGCCCATACCCTCATACACTGATAGCAAGGAGAGTGGGTGCAGAAAATGAACAATGGCAGTGCGATGGACATTCGAACGGCCATCTTTTTGGCTGCAGTATGTGGGCAAACTTATGTGCAATACAATAATGGCGGGTACTTCCTTGTGCCGGATTCCTACCGGCTGGTCGGATCGTTTAACGCCGCTTCCTACACTGGCAAAGAAGAACCCTTCGGCTTCGTCATCGAGTCGGACCGAGCGGTCGTGTTGGCTTTCCGCGGCACAAGCTCCCCTACAGACTGGGTCATGGATATGATTGCCCAGCAAATTCCGTTCAAGCCCGTTAAGAATGGCGGCAATACGCACAAAGGCTTTACCGAGGTCTATATGTCCGCACGGGATCAAGTCTTCCGCTTACTCGATCAAGTACCGAAGTCGAAGCCATTATTCATAACCGGACATAGTCTTGGCGGAGCACTGGCGACACTCGCCTCGCTTGACATCGCGACCAACCGCATGCCTGCCGCCCTCATCACCTATACGTACGGATCGCCGCGCACGGGAGATCCCGCCTTCGTTCGCGCCTATAATGCAGCCGTACCCGTCACCTTCCGGGTGCAAAATGAATACGACGTCGTGCCTCACCTGCCGCCGCTCGTCTATCAATCCCCGAATACCGACAAAACGTACTATTATCTGCACGTGAAGGAAGAGGTTAAACTAAACTTCCGCATGGGCTCCGTCGGAGGGAATCATGTGATCAGCAGCTATTTTGCCGATTTGGCACGGGAATCACCTGCATTTACGATGGCGATTTGTTCAGGACCTCCCGGCTGGTGTCCTCAATCATGAGGACATCAGCCAGACCGATCCCTATTAGGTATGTATCGGCGATCCATCTAGCTCTTTGAACCGGCCAGCTCCGCGATGCGGCTTCGCTCCGCCTTCGTCATCCCTTTAAGCACAAGCTCGTAAGAGTGTTTAATCATATCCTGCAGCTCGTCTTGCGGAATCGATCCATCGATCGCGATGGAGTTCCAGTGTTTCTTGTTCAAATGATAGCCCGGCGTAATCGCCTCATATTGCTGCCGCAGATTCTCCGCGATAATGGGATCGCATTTCAAGGACATGCTGCTTTCCGTGAGAATTGCGAACATTTTGCCGCCTGCCTTCATCACCAATGGATCCGGCCCAAAAGGATAATCCTTCTCCGCCCCTGGCATGGACAAGCAATAGGTAAGTAACGCTTCCATCCGCTTATCTTCTCCTCTTCACACCAAAGTATAGTTCGCAAAGGCCGCCGCTTGTCCATAATACTCGCCGGCTTCATCGTACAAATTCCATACGATCGCCTGCTCGATTCGAAAACGTCGGCCGCTGCTGGAAATTCGGATGCCGCTGTAATCGTCAATATACCCTTGCCCCGCGACGGCTTCCAGAAACCGCTGGCGTTCCTCTTGGATCATTGGCTCCGCAGTATGCTTCGATTCGATTCGCGTAAAAGCATCCCAATCCATTTCCCACAACGCCAATGCAGCGCGGTTACCGTAATTGAGTACCGGGTCCTGCTGCGTGCCATGTGATAGCACCACGAGATCCGCATGGAATAATGCTTCAGCCGCCGACTCTTGTTCTGCCTGCGGAATCAACGGCTTGCCCAGCAATCGGTTGTAGCTGTTCAATATAATCGCGGCATGGCGCTCTCCCGCGCCTATGCCTGTCAGTTGCTGCAGCATACTATGATCTTCCTCCATCCTAATCTTCGACTCCAGCTAATTTAAAAGAACTGAAGGTGAAATTCACCCTCAGTTCCTCGGTTCCGCTGCTATACGCCCATTTTCTTGCGTTGATTGTTTACTTTTTTGTGGTTTTGGCTTTTCATCGTTTGTTGGTTGCCGCCTGGACCATGCTTTTGCTTATTGTTCGCATTCGCTTGGTCTTGTTTCTTCTGAGCCAGCTTCTGCTTCATTGCTTCGGCAAGGGAAATTTTCTTCGGCTCTTGCTCTTGCGTTTCCGGCGTCGTTTGGTTTTCTTCCATTTCAGATCACCTCGTCTGTTTGTACTAGTTGTATTGTAGCTTTTTTTTCGCTCGCTTTCCAGTGTACGAGGCAGCAATTTTCACATCTTTGCCATTATATCCCGCATTCTACTCCCGCAGCGCATCCTTTAGCCTGGTGGACATGTTATCCGCGCTTCCCGCACGCAGCATTCCGCGAAGCCTTGCGACCTCTTGCTGCAGACGGAGCTTGTCCCCGCGCAGCTGCTCAATCTCGGCTTGTGCCTGTGTAAGCTGCTCTTGCAATGAAGAAATCGGCTCGTTCATCGCCGGCTTCCCCCTCTCTCTATTCACGTCATTTCTCCCTATTGTAACGCTGACCCGCCCCATTGTACAAAAAAAGCTCCGACATCGCAGCAACCGAAGCTCTCCATGGAGAACGCCAAGTACTGCACCTATCGGAACTTTGCATGTTACCTTGAGACTACTTAGCTTCTTATTTCACCGCAATCGCAACCTTCTGCGTCGTCACGAGGACATTCTTGCTGTCGAACGCTTTGACCACCACATCAATCTTCTTCCCTTTATACGGTGCAAAATCAATCTGTGCCGTCCAAGGCAGCGAAGTTACCGTTGCTACCGTCTTGCCGCCGATCTCATAGGTCACTTTGCTTAGTGTTGGCGACCATGTTTTCACATAGGCTGAAACCTTCTGCGTCGATGCCGGTACCGGCGAAGCGGTGTTAATCGGCTTGTAAGCTACCGGTGATTCATCGCCAAGCCCGCTTAGATAGAAAGGATTCGCAACCGACTGCTTGTAGCCCTCCAGAAGCTTCTGATTGGCCGAAAGCATATAATATTTTATCCGAGCGGAAGCGTCATGGTTGCTGTCGAACCAGAATACCGCCTTTACCTTCGGATACAGCATCGGCAGAGAAGCGTAAAATTCTTTCATTTTGTACACGGCCCAGTCCGTCTTATCTTGCTTCTTCTCCGGGTACATGTACGCTACGCCACCTTCCGAAATATAAACCGGTTTACGCGACGCATACTGCTTGTAGATATAATCGAATTTCTCCAAATGGCTCGAACGATCTTCCCCTTGCTTCAGTGGGTCAAGAGTAGGGTTAAAGATCGTATACAGACTGACACCCACCCAATCTACGGTATCATCACCCGGGTAGTAGTCGTTAATGTTATACTCCGGCGAGCGGTCAGGCGCCCAAACCATGGCCACATTATCCGGCGCTTCCTCGTGGAAGACCTTCGCAACAATACGGAACTTATCGATGTAATTCTTCGGATTCTCTTCATGCCATGGAACCCAATCGCCATTCATTTCATTCGCGAAACGCAGGAACACCTTGACTCCGGATGCCGCAATATCGCGTGCCAGCTGGCGCAAATAATCATCATCTTGAACTACGCCAAGCCCGTCAAGCGGCTGGATGCCAAGCTGAAGGGCAACCCCGGCCTCGCGAGCGCGATCGATGTGGCTCTTAATACTTGAAAGCGGCTTCCCGTATGTAAAATAAATCAAATACGCTGCATGATCCTTGCCCGTAAGCGCCGGAAACCCCTCCGTGTAGAACGGTTTGGCCGTCTTGGCATTGTGAACCGCCGGATCAAGTTCAGCGTAAGCACCGATATAGGCGCCATTCTTCGGTTCGAAAATCGCTCCGTGCGTGTTCGATGAACCGAGTGCGGATGCTGTAGTTTCCACAAACAGTCTTGCCGAGCTGCGAAGCTGATCGGCCTTGCGTTTCGCGGCAATGCTCATTTGCGTCATCTTCGCTTTGCCGGTATACAGCGCTTCCTTATCCCAGTTCGTTACGGCATCGTCATATTTCTTCAGCTTGGCGTAATCGTCGCCGATGCGGCGGTACATACCGGCTGCATTACCGTACTCTTGCTTCTTCAGAAACTCAGGCGCAATTAGATTGTATTTCACAATTGCATCCGCATATTTGCCCTGCTGTTCGAGCTTCTGTGCTTGTTTGAATATCCCCCATACATCCATTGCCTGGACCTCGTAGGTATGGAATGTCGTGAAAGCAACGATAATCGTAAATAATGCCACCATCATTTTACGTCCAAACGAGAAGTAATGCTTGTGAGTCACCATGATTCCTCCGTGTGCTAGTAGTAGAAGTTACAGCGATATTTTACAGCATTTGGAATGGAATGGGAAGATAAAAGTTTTACAAAATGTGACAACAATCAGCATTGTGCAACAAGTTGCGACAGGAGTTCGTTTAATCTGATATAGGCTGCAAGCCATGCTTGGTAGCAGTGACCAGTTGTAAATGAGATTCTAGCGTCTATAATTATCTTTATTATGGTTTGCGCTTTATTCATAGGAGGAACAGCAATTGAAAACGAACAAACGTATGTCCTATCTCATACTCGGAGCGGCGCTTAGTGCCGTTATTCTATCAACCCAAACTGCCTGCACCAACAACTTATTTGGCACAAACAATTCGAGCAGCAATGAACAAAACACCGGCAACTCGGGAGCTGCAGGTCAAGATGCGCCGACAAGCCCAATAAAGACAAGTACCGGCACGAATGGCGATTCGGGAGCCGGCAAGTCCGATCCGAAGGACGGTTCATCCGGCTCAGCAGGCACTGGCACCAGTACTGGTACAGGCACGTCTGACCCCGGAAAATCAAACGACGATGCACCTGCCAATGCCCAAACGGGCAGCGGTCAGTCTTCATTGACGGCGTTTCTGCACGAGAATTCACCGTCTCGCACCATTAAGAAGAAGGACGGCGTCGCTTATGTCACTAATACGGACAGCCAGCTTGTCCTCGTCAATAAGACGCGTGAGCTCGAATCGACTTACGTGCCGAAGGATCTCGTGAAAGCAGACGTGGGCTTCTCCTTCTCCGGCGACAATCCGAAGCAGCAGCTGCGCAAGGTTGCGCCGACGGCGCTGGAGAAGCTGTTTGCCGGTGCCAAAGAAGACGGCATTGAGCTGAAAGCCGTATCCGGCTATCGCTCGTATGCGTCTCAACGTTCCATCTTCAACAACTACGCCAAGAAGAATGGCGAGGAAGAAGCCAATACGTTCAGTGCGCATCCGGGACAAAGCGAGCATCAAACCGGACTTTCGATGGATGTGTCGAGCGCCAGTGTCAAATACGATCTGGATAAGAGCTTCGGCGAAACGAAGGAAGGCAAATGGTTGAAGGAGCATGCAGCGGATTACGGCTTCATCATCCGCTACGAGCTTGGCAAAGAACACGAAACCGGCTACATGTACGAACCGTGGCATATCCGTTACGTCGGCGTTTCCATTGCAAAGGAAATCAAGAAGCAGGGCGTAACGCTGGAAGCTTATATGGCGCAGTTCTAATAGGAAGCTGCCACAAAAGTGTAACGCTCACTTTTGTGGCAGCTTTTGTTTTTGCTCGCGGCCCCAACCAGCTCTGCCCTGACCTACCCGGAGTGGCAGGGCCTGCCTTGCCCTGACCTACCCTGCCGCCCTGCCCTGCCCTGACCTGCCCTGACCTGCCCTGCCCAGACCTGCCCTGCCCTCCTACCCTACCCCGCCCTGCCTTGACCTGACCTGACCTGACTGACCCGACCTGCCTTGCCCTGCCCTCCTACCCTACCCTACCCTACCCTCCTACCTTACCCTACCTCGCCCTGACCTGCCTTGCCCTGCCCTTCCCTTAGGCGGTGCGAGCATCATTGTTGCAGGAAATGCAACATTTTCGCTCTCGCGAGGGCACTGGAGCAGTAATCTTGCAGAAAATGCAACATTTCTGAGCAGATGAGCGCCATATGAGCCTATTGCATCGAAAATGTTGCACTTTGCGCAACATCTCCTTGAATAAGCTCGATAACCTCCGAAAATGTTGCAGATTGCGCAACATTTCTTGGAGATCCTACTACTTAGTCAGTGCGAGCATCATTGTTGCAGGAGATAGCGCAACTCTTGTGATCCTGCTACCTAGGCGAGGCGAGTGAGAAATGTTGCAGAAAATACAGCATTTTTGCACTCAGGAGGCACTTGAGTAGATTATGTTGCAGGAAACGCAACATTTCTAAGCAGATGAGCGCCAAATGAGCTTATCCCTCCGGAAATGTTGCACTTTGCGCAACATCTTCTTGAATACGCGCATTAAACTCCGGAAATGTTGCAGATTGCGCAACATTTCTTGGAGATTCTGCTACTTAGGCGGTACGAGCATCATTGTTGCAGGAGATAGTGCAACATTTCTCGTGATCCTGCTGCTACCTAGGCGAAGCGCAATAAAAAGGTGACTCAGAATCAAGCTCTGAGCCACCTTTTTGTTATGCTGCGCTATTCGCCGAGCTTCTGGAAGAAATCCTTAAAGACGGAGTCACGGTGCGCATAGTGGGCACAGCGAATGAAATGGCGGGAATGATCGACGCTCCAGCGGAAGTCCTCCGACAGCAGCGGACTGTGAACAAGCGTGCTCGGAATCCAGCTTGGATCGACCAGATAAGCAATGGTCGAGATGTCCCAGATTACACGGGAATAGCCGAAGTGATTGTTGCTGCAGTCCCGGTAAGTTTCGTACAAGTATTGGCCGAGCGGCCCTTTGTCACGGACGTAATCCTCGACTTCGGACAAGGTTGTCGCCAGATGGGAAGCTACCCCGGCACAAGGGACCAGAATAAGCGGAACGCCGCTATTCAGCACCGTGCGGGAGGCGTGAAGATCTTGAGCTAGATTAAATTCCGTCGTATCATGCCAATGCAGCGCGTGGCCACCGAGCCAGACGACAACGATTTTCTCAATAATTCGCGGCTCCATCAGCAGGGCAGAAGCTACGTTCGTGATGGCTCCGATCGCAACTACATACAGAGGATCGTCTTCGCTTGCGGCCATTGCCCGTTCCACCAGGTTTCTTGCTGCTTCACTCTCTTGAGGAACGCCGGCTTCTGCCAGGTATCCTTCCGAACCCCGGTAGATCGGAATATCCGTCATCTCTGGCATAATGGATTGAATCTTGAGAAGCTCATTATAGCTCTTCTCCATCCCGTCCTTCGCGCCCTCAGATAAATCATTGAAGAATGGAGCGGCATAGAAAGCTTCGACCGTGACGCTCTCCGGTGATTTCAATGCATAGATGACGGCGAATTGATCGTCGATCTCGTTATATGTATCCGTATCCAATACCATGCGAACCTTGCGCTGTGGATGTTCTAAACGCTGCAAAAGCTTTTGCTGAGGCAATTTTGGAAATTCAACCATGTCCCTTGTCATCCTCCTTGAATATATCCTGTATTCCTTTTATGATGTGGTTATGAATGCAGGAATTTCACTCGCTTGCTACGCTTATTCTACAACGAATACTACAGATGAAGATTATAGGATATGGCTGTTTGTTTGCATGATTTGGCTAGGATAACGGAAGGGGAGCATGCGGGATGCTGGCACAAATGGATTTTCTGTTTCAAGCTACGCGGCACGCGCATTCGTATATGCCGATGCATGATCATACCTGCTATGAACTGGTCTATTATCAATCGGGGAAAGGCCTTACCAGCTTCAACGATAAGGTCTATACCTACACGCCTGGCACGTACACGATCATTGCGGCAGGAACACTGCATGACGAGCGGCGAACAGAGGATACGGATGTTATTTTTGTCGGCTTTCGGTTATCTAGGAGGGAGCTGCTGGTGAAAGAAGGGCTCTATCAGGATGATGCCTCTTCACCCATCTTGCCGCTTCTATTGAAGATGATTGAGGAAATGCAGGAACAACGCGCTTATTATGCCGACCAGTTGAATCATTACATCAGCTCCATCGTAATCGCGCATCAGCGAGCCTCGGATACCGGCACATCGGGAGGATCGGTTGATCACCTTCTATACGCGCGCGCGTTCATCGACGAGAACTGCAACCAGAAGATTACGATCGAGGAATTGGCTGAAATGGTCGGCTACAGCTACCACCACTTCCGGCATCTGTTTAAGGATAAATTCGGTGTATCGCCTATTTCCTACTTGCTCCGTAAGCGCATTCAGAAAGCCGAGCATCTGCTCCTGCATTCTGCGCTACCTGTCACCACCATAGCAATGGAATGCGGTTTCTCGAACGATGCTCAATTCTGTACAATGTTCAAAAGGGAGAAGGGCGAGTCACCTCGCACCTTCAGACAAAGCCGAGCAATCGCTAAGACCTAGAAGTCGGCAGCTGTATGGCATTTGCCAGGTTGCCGCTGACTGCACAGCTATTAGGGCGTCGCACAAGGACGACCGTTGATATAATAGGAGGTCTCTTGATAGACCTTGAACGCGACCTCGACTTCAGCAACGCCAGCCTTATTCAAATGCTGAGTTACGGCACGGGCAAGCTCATCTTGAATGACTTGTCCTCTTTCGAACCAAGCGATTTCTACGAACGGATAGGTCGGTACCGTTTCGCCTCCGAACACGGAAACCATCTGCAGCGCCTCAATTGTGAAGTTATCGGTGCCACACTGACAGATACTAGCCATTTCTTCGACCAAAGCCTTGCTCACTTCCACTAAAATAGACGTTTCAACGCCTCGTACGTTTAATTGGGGCATACCTGTTGTAATCCTCCTGCTTATTCGTATTCGTGCAGCTGCTCTTCCTCTGCAATGCTTTGCAAATCGTAACCGGATATCGTAATGATCCGGTAGTCCGGCGTGATCTCGGCATGCTGCTTAGCCAGCTCCAGCAAATAACGCGGCGACCCATCCTGTTCCTCATCATAGACGAGAATGAGTCCTTCGGAGTTGTCGAGCAGGAACCGATCTCTCGCTTTAAACTGCCATGGACCATCATACTTCTGCTTAGAGATGGCACTCACGTAATCCGCACCAGCCAGAATCTCGCTGTATGTCGTTTTCTTCTGCTCGTTCCAGTTCTCTTCCTGCTCCAGAAAAGGCGTAATAATCGCGAGGCGCAAGCTCTCGTAGCTGGCTTTCAGCTCGATCGTCACTTCCGCTGCCCACAGCTCCACTCCCCAGCCGCCGCTTACAATCACCCACTCCAGTCCATCCTCCACAAGAGCCGTAATCTGCTTCTTCAGCGCCTTCTTGATAATGGCGATGCCGGGATGCTTGGCCGAGAAGATGCCCAGCTCTGTTGCTCTATAGCCTGTAATCAGTACCTGCTTCATCGCGGTTTGCTCCTCGTCTACTCTTCCAGATAAGGGTAGCATACGAGTGGCGAAATTTCACCAACTGTCACGAACGCTTGGATGAATTCGCAGACTGTTCACCTACTTCGAGCAACGAAAAAGCTGTCTCAAACGTGCGCCCACACACGCTCGAGACAGCTCCTTCATTCTATTCCATCCCTTTCGGGTAATGTGGCTTCGGCTCGCGAATGACCGCGCCATCGTCCAGCAGGATCTCGGTTGTAAACTCCCGCGCTCCCTTGTGCAGCTTGATGACGCGCGCGCCGCGGGGGAAGCCTTCCCGGCCGTAGGTCTGATACCCGCTGGCCCGGCCGTAACATAGGCTGATGCCGTACATTTCGCCCTGATAATCATTGACATGATCATGCCCGCAAAAGGTGCCTACAATATCGCCCATCTCTACCATCGCCGTGAACATGCCCGAATTGATCGGCGCGCATGCGACATTCTCGTATTTGCTGCCATAACATAGCTCTTTGCGCCATACTTCGTCGTATTCGGGCAAAGGAATATGGAAGAATGCGAGCGAGGAAAGCGGCTCACCATCGTTGGATTCCGTCAGTGCCGCGGATTGCTGCGTATACCAATCGATCTGGTCACGGCTGATCCAGGCATAACCCTCAAGATTCGGATACTCGGAATAGCTTCCGCTATCGAGCAGGTAGAGGGCATGATGCGGCTTGCCACTGCCCGGCTCTCTGACCAGCAGCACGAAATTACCTACACCCGCAATCTCCTCCGGTCCTGCTTGACTCACACAATGCTCGTGCTCCAATTGGACGTCCATCAACTCTTCTCGCGTGACCTTATGCTCGGAGTCATGGTTGCCAAACACGGCTGCCCACGGGATGCCCCGGGCATCGACTTCACGCACCGCTTCACGGAACGACTGCTTCGGATCGATGCAGTCATCGCTGTAAATCACATCGCCTGTAAAGATGACCAAGTCTGGAGAAGTTTTATCAAGCACCCGCTCCATCAGCAATCGGGTCAGGATGTCGCCCGGCTCCCCGTTCTGCCAATGAAGATCTGTAAATTGCACGATGGTAAACGTGCCGTCCTCGCGGTAATGCAGTTCTTTCCCCATCTTACTCATCCCCCATCTAGAGCGATTCTCCTCCGGCCTCTATCCCGACAACGCCTTCAATGGAAGCAAGACACACGATGACTTCCTCGAAGCGCTTCTTATAATTAAGCTTCACTTGCATGCGGACGATCAACATCTCACCGGAATCGCCTTGTGCGGCTTCTTCGTTCTCGACGATGATTTTGCTGATCTGGATGCCGAAGTGATGAAGCTGAGTTACCACTTGGTTTAGGCTCGAGGAATCTTTATTGATTTTCATCACCAGATCCTGCTTGCGCTTGGTTCGCGAGAACTTCTTCTCGAACTTATTGAGGAAGAACAAGCTGACCACGACTAGCAGTGTGAGTACCGCTGAACCATAATAGAATCCCGCACCCGCCGTAAGTCCAATCGCAGCAACCACCCACAATGAGGCTGCCGTCGTAAGTCCAGATACGGTGATCCCTGTTCGCAAAATCGTCCCTGCACCAAGAAAACCAATCCCGCTGATCACCTGCGCCGCTAACCGAGCCGGATCGAGCCGCACATTCGGATCGGAAGCAAACTCAGCAAACCCGTACATCGATAACAAGACGATCGCCGCTGATCCCAAACAAACGAGAATATGTGTCCTAAATCCTGCTGAATGTCCGCCAAGCTCGCGTTCTAAGCCGATCAAACCGCCTAGAAATAGCGCCAGCACTAATCGAATCGTGAGCTCCAAATAACTGATTTGCCAAATGCTAGGGTCGTATACTTGAACCGCTGTTTCTCCCATATGCGTCAATCCTTCTTGGTTTATGGTCCTTTGCTTATCTATACGCAAGGCGACAGCGAATGCCTACTGATAGGCCGAAAAAATATATATTCCTTACATAAGTCCAGAGCTTCTAGCTTCGTGCAACTTGCGATTCAAACCAATCCCAGCCAGAGCCGACATGCTCGGGACGATGCGCGTCCGAGCCGTAAACTAGTTCGATCCCCTTGGTCATGCAAGCCTGCATAAACCATTCCGGCACATAAGGCTTGCCGCAGCTCGGCACGCGCAGTCCCGCCGTATTGACGTCGATCCCGATATTTCCTTGCTGCAGCAGCGGCAAGATGGTCGTCAAGCGGCTCCGAATTTGCGCTTCATCGATCGGCGGGAGCTTGAGCGCGAATTTCTCAATCAAATTAATATGTCCGATCCGTTTACGCATCGGAAGCTTACTCGCGAAAGCAATGGCCGCTTCGACGTGGTTATAGTATTCGTCCACGACCTTCTCCATCGTACCGTAGTAACTTAAGAGGTTGGCCGAGAAATCGTCTGCCGTGAAATCAACACAATACATACCGTCTTTACCCGGTAAGTAGTGAACTGAATAAACGACATCCTCCAGTTGCTGTTGGTACTGATCAATAATTGCTTCCGTAAACGGAAGCGCGCCTTGCAAATAATCCAGCTCAAGGCCAACGGCGATATCGATTTTCCCTTCATATTGCTGCTTGATCGACTTCGCATAAGCCATATAGAGGGGAAGCTCCTCACTCGGCATGGCAAGCTCGTACATCAGCTTCGCATCCTGCACCCAATTTGCGGGAAGCGGCGGATGCTCACTAATTGTATATCGTGTAAAACCAAGCTCAATGGCACGGTCCACATAGTGTTCCGATGGTGCATCGCTGCCATGGTAGCAAAACTTTGTATGCGTATGTCCATCCCATTTCATTACGTTCGACATGCTGCTCTACCCACTCCTCTAACCGCATAATGACTGCCTGAATGGCAATATGTACCTACTCAGTATATCATCTTGATGAATGCCTTCAATAAGCATCGGGGCACGCAAAACTGCTTCTTCCAACAAGCGGCATTTCTGTTATAATGAATTCTGTTCATTTAGGTTAATCTAAAATAGAAATCCTTGTAAATTTTCCACCCCATGCCCCATGCAAAGAAGAGAGGAACATGTATGATCAGCCGATTCAAACGACTTCTTATCGGGCGGCCGATGAAAAGCGCAGAACTAGAAGGCGAGAAGCTCAGTAAGCTTAAAGCGCTCGCCGTACTTTCCTCCGACGCCTTGTCGTCGGTCGCGTACGGAACGGAGCAGATCTTGCTCGTACTCATGGCTGCCGGTTTTGCCGCAGTCTGGTACTCCATTCCGATATCCATTGCCGTGCTCGGTCTATTACTAATACTAATCATTTCGTATCGTCAAACCATCTTCGCTTATCCCAAAGGCGGCGGCGCTTACGTCGTGGCCAAAGATAACTTAGGTACTTCCACCGGGCTGCTTGCAGGCGGATCGCTGCTGGTCGACTATATTCTGACCGTAGCCGTTAGTTCATCGGCAGGAACGGACGCCATCACATCCGCATTCCCTTCGCTGCATGATCATCGGGTTAGCGTCGCCTTAATCATGATCGTATTTCTAACCGTCATGAACCTGCGGGGAATCGGGGAGTCCGCTTCCGTTCTCGCTTATCCCGTCTATCTGTTCGTCGGTGCGATCTTCGTATTGATCATAGCAGGCGTTGTCAAAGTAATCGTAGGCGGCGTCCATGCCGATGTGCCGGAGATCGGTGCGGCGGTGTCCAACATCAGTTTGTTCATGTTACTTAAGGCGTTCAGCTCCGGTTGTTCGGCGCTAACCGGCGTCGAGGCCGTGTCCAATGCGATCCCGAACTTCAAGAAACCCGCGGAGCGCAATGCCGCGACTACCCTCATCATGATGGGTACCATTCTAGGTGCGATGTTCATCGGTATCAGCTTGCTCGCTTATTGGTACGGCATCGTGCCGAGCGCGACGGAAACCGTCGTTTCCCAAATCGCAAATGCGACGTTCGGACGAGGCATCCTCTATTATGCGATTCAAGGGATTACCGCATTAATTCTGTTCTTGGCTGCCAATACCGCCTACTCGGCTTTCCCGTTGCTCGCGTTCATGCTGGCCAAAGACAAGTACATGCCCCATGCCTTCATGGTGCGTGGAGATCGGCTCGGTTTCTCGAACGGGATTATTTTTCTCGGCGTGTTCTCCGCGCTCTTGGTTGTCCTGTTTCACGGGGATACGGAGAATCTCATCCCGCTCTATGCGGTGGGGGTATTTATCCCGTTCACGCTCTCTCAGCTGGGGATGATGGTGCGCTGGATTAAGCTGAAACCGGCAAACTGGGGCGTTGGACTGACCGTCAATACGATCGGGATGTTGACCACGCTCATCATTACGTTAATCTTTATTTTCACGAAGTTTAGTCAGATTTGGATGGTCTTCATCTTCTTGCCGATCGTAATTATCGGGTTCTACAAGATCAACCGTCACTATATGAACACCGCGGACGAGCTTCGCATTAACATTGATAAAGAAAAGCCGGCCATTAAAGGCAGCACCATAGTGGTTCCTGTAGCTGGTATTACGAAGGTCGTTCTGCAGTCCATCAGCTATGCCAAATCGCTGACGGATAATGTGGTTGCCGTCTATGTCGGGTTCGATGAGGAAGAAATCGAGCGGCTCGAGAAGAAATGGGAAGAGTGGGATCCCGGCGTGAGGCTGATCGTTCTGCGATCCAGCTACCGCAGCATCATCCGCCCGCTTGTCCGCTTCATCGAGACGGTCGAATGGAAGACGCAGGAAACGGATCATATCACCGTGCTGATTCCGCAGTTCATCACAAGGCACTGGTGGCATAACATTTTGCACAACCAGTCCAGTTTGCTGCTTCGCGCGTATTTGTTCAACCAGAAGGACGTTGTTATTGCGACTGTGCCTTACCGGTTGCACCGTTAGTTATAGTTGGCGGGGCATCCCAACCTAAGAAGCCGAGAGTTCGATATTGGAACTCTCGGCTTTGTTTTTGGGCTAGTTTGGCTCTGAGAGTTCGACTTTAAGACTCTCGGATGGCTGGTTTTGTTGTGGGTGGAGGTTTTCTTGGCTGAGAGTTCGATATTGGAACTCTCGGCTTTATTTTTGAGCTAGTTTGGCTCTGAGAGTTCGACTTTGAGACTCTCGGATGGCAGGTTTTGTTGTAGGTGGGGGTTTTCTTGGCTGAGAATTCGATATTGGAACTCTCGGCTTGGTTTTGGGGCTAGTTCGGCTCTGAGAGTCCGACTTTGAGACTCTCGGATGGCTGGTTTTGTTGTGGGTGGAGGTTTTCTTGGCTGAGAGTTCGATATTGGAACTCTCGGCTTGGTTTTGGGGCTAGTTCGGCTCTGAGAGTTCGACTTTGAGACTCTCAGTGGCATGAGTGGTGAGGTTTGAGGCAGCTAACAAATAACCGACTCCTAAGTTAGCGAGTCGGTTCCTTTCAAGGCGCGAACAGCTCTAGAAACGCGCTCACGCTCATCAGTTCCAGCTGTTGCGGATCTTCGCATATCGCTGTAATTCGTGCTGTTTGCTCCACAGAGATTCGTGTCAGCAGGTTCGCTTCGAATTTCTTTTTCAGCAGCGGGATCCCTTCCTCCCTTCTTCGCCTGTGGCCGATCGGATACTCCGTCAGCACCTCGTCCGTCGCGCTGCCGTCCGTGAAGAACACCTGGACGCTGTTCGCGATGGAGCGTTTGCCCGGATCCAGATAGTCGACCGTGAAGTCAGGCCGCTCCTTCACCTCCATCAAGCCCCGCAAACGATCCACCCGCGGATCTGCCGCAGCCTCATCCTCGTAATGATCCGCAGTCAGAGCGCCGTGGAGCAGGCCAATCGCAGTCATATACTGCAAGCAATGGTCACGGTCGGCGGGGTTGTGTAGCGGACCTTTTTTATCGATGATACGGATTGCGGATTCGTGCGTTGTAATAGTAATTCGAGCGATCTCATCAAGTCTATCGGCAACGAGGGGATGCAGTGCGATTGCGCTCTCCACCGCCGTTTGTGCGTGGAATTCGGCTGGAAATGAGATTTTGAACAGCACATGTTCCATGACGTAAGAGCCGTATGGACGGGGGAGCGAGAACGGTCGCCCTTTGAAAAGCACATCATAAAAACCCCACCCCTTCGCCGAAAGCGCGGATGGATAGCCCATTTCCCCTCGCAGCACCATGAGCGACAGTCGCAATGCGCGGCTAGTTGCATCGCCGGCGGCCCAGGATTTGCGCGATCCGGTGTTCGGCGCGTGCCTGTAGGTGCGAAGAGCTTGGCCGTCAACCCACGCATGGGACAAGGCGTCCGTGATCTCATCCTTCGTCCCGCCGAGCAAACCGGTTGCTACCGCGGTGGATGCCACTTTCACAAGCACGACATGGTCGAGGCCTACTCGGTTGAAGCTATTTTCAAGCGCCATCACGCCTTGCAGCTCATGCGCCTTAATCATGGCCGTCAGCACATCGCGCATGACAAGCGGAGGCTGTCCGGCAGCCTGCCTTAATTTGCTTGCATAATCGGCAGCGGCGAGAATCGCCCCGAGATTATCCGATGGATGGCCCCACTCCGCAGCAAGCCAAGTGTCATTGTAATCCAGCCAGCGAATCATGCAGCCAATGTTGAAAGCAGCCGTCACCGGATCTAACTGAAACGCAGTCCCCGGGATACGTACGCCGCCTTCCATCTCTGCCCCTGGCACAATCGGACCGAGCAGTTTCGTGCAAGCCGGATAGTTTAACGCCAGCATGCCGCAGCCCAGCGTATCCATCAAACAATAGCGAGCCGTTTCATAGGCTAACTCGCTGTCCACTGTATAGTCGGTTACATACGCAGCCATATCGGCAAGCACTTGATCCGGCTCAGGCCGATTATTATCCTGACCATATCCCATGGCGGCAACACCTCCCCATCATTTAATGGCGCTCATGTACTGCGAGCCAAGGCAGCGGTTCAGGTCCGACATAAGCGGCAGTCGGCCGGATGATACGGTTATTTTGCCGCTGCTCCATAATGTGCGCTGTCCAGCCCGTCAAACGGGAGATGACGAAGATCGGCGTGAACATCGGCGTAGGGATGCCCATGAAATGATAGGCGGTCGCGCTGTAGAAGTCGAGGTTGGGGAATAAGCTTTTTTCCTGACGCATCACCTGTTCAACCGCTTCCGAAACCGAATAGAGATGGCTGTCCTCCGCCCACAATGAGAGTGTCTCCGACCATTTCTTGATGATGTCCGAACGCGGATCGGACACAGTGTACACGCGATGGCCGAACCCCATAATGAGCTGCTTCGCCGCTAGCCTTGCGCGCGTGGCCGCTTCCGCTTCCTCCGCATTGTCGAACTGCGTGATCAGCTCCATGACCGCCTCATTCGCTCCGCCGTGAAGATTGCCCCGCAGCGTGCCGATGCCGGTCGCAATACAAGAGTAATAGTTCGATAGCGTAGAAGCCGTTACACGAGCGGCGAAAGTCGATGCGTTAAACTCATGCTCGGCATACAGAATAAGCGAAATATCGAATACGCGAATCGCGAGATGCTCCGCATGTTTGCCGTGAAGCAGGTAGAGAAAATGACCCGCAACCGTGTAATGATCAAGGTTGAACGTTTCTTCTTGCGGCTCTGCCGTGTCTGAGCTGCCCGAGGAGGCTGCGGGTTCAGAGACTTCGGGTTCAGGTTCAGACGCCGAGTCCACCTGAGACGTCTCCACCAAACCATCCCCATCAACAGCCTGCCTATGAAAATGATACCAATGCAGCAGCATCGGACCTGTCAGCGCAATGAGCCGATCGGCAATATCGGCTGCATCAACCGATGCCGATTCCGGCTCCATCGTCCCAAGCGCAGTGCAGCCCACCTGAAGCACCTCCATTGGATGGGCATCAGCAGGCAGCAGCTCCAAGATCCGCTGCAGCGTCTCCGGCAATTGGCTCGCATCCGCCAGCTTGCGCCGATAAGCCGCAAGTTCATCGACATTCGGCAGCTTGCCGCGTATGAGCAAATACGCAGTCTCCTCGAAGCTGCCGTGTTCTGCCAAATCCTCGATGGAATATCCGCGGTAGGTGAGTCCAAGTCCATTTTTGCCTACCGTACTGATTGCCGTTTCACCGGCTTCAATGCCGGCCAACCCTCCGGGCTTCTTCACGGTCATCTCTCATTCCTCCTCCGTGTTCCGTGCGGCGAACAGCGCATCCAGCTTGCGCTCGTAATCGTAGTAGCCGAGATAACGATACAGCTCCTCGCGCGTCTGCATGCTGCCAAGCACGGAGGCTTGAGTCCCTTGCTCCCGAATCGTCTGGTACACCTTCAGCGCTGCCGCATTCATCGCACGAAACGCCGACAGCGGATACAATACCAGCGACACTCCGGCTGCCCCCAGTTCATCGACCGTAAAGAGCGGCGTACGCCCGAATTCCGTTATGTTCGCAAGAACAGGCACCTTCACCACGTCCGTGAACGCCCGATATTCCTCCAAGCTGCCAGCCGCCTCCAGAAAAATCATATCCGCGCCGGCCTCCACATACGCTTGCGCCCTTGCTACAGCGCCTTCCATTCCCTCCGCAGCGAGCGCATCCGTACGTGCCATAAGCACAAAATCCGCGTCAACCTTCGCATCTGCCGCGCTTCGAAGGCGATCTACCATCTCCGCTGTGCTGACGATGGCTTTGTTCGGGCGATGCCCGCAGCGCTTGGCGGCCACCTGATCCTCGATATGAATGCCCGCGGCACCGGCGCGGATCATCTCGCGCACGGTCCGCGCAATGTTAAACGCCGAACCGAAGCCGGTATCGGCGTCCACAAGCAGAGGTAAATCAACAGCGCTGCTGATGCGCCGCACGTCCTCCAGCACATCGCCCTGCGTCGTAATACCGAGGTCCGGCAATCCGAACGAAGCGTTTGCCACTCCTGCGCCAGACACGTACAGTGCATGAAAACCCGCCGATTCCGCGAGCAGCGCGGCATAAGCATTTATGACTCCTGCCACCTGAAGCGGCTTCTCCCGCTGAAGCGCCTCTCGAAGCCGAAGTCCCGGCGAACTGCGATTCATTGAACCCATAAGCTCTCATCTCCCTTCACGAACAGAGCGCAAGCAAACAAGCAAACAAGTAAGCAAGCCGCCAACAGATCAACTCCCCCGCAGCAGCTCGCCGGAAATCACCAAACGATGAATTTCGTTCGTACCCTCGTAAATTTGCGTCACCTTCGCATCGCGGAACAACCGCTCGGCATGCAGTTCATCTGCCAACCCGCTGCCACCGCACCACTGCAGCGTCTTCGTCGTCGCGTGCATCGCCGTATCGCTGGCGAACATCTTCGCCATGGACGCTTCCTTCGTGCAGCGTACACCGCGCTGATGCATATCCGCCGCGCGGTACACGAGCAGCGCCGACGCTTCCACCTGTGCCGCGAGCTCCCGATACTCCGCGGCCGCTCTGCTCCGTTCGCGAAGCGGCAGCGCACGCAGCTGCTGCTCGCTCAACGCCAGCGCCGCTCGCGCAATGCCGAGCGCTTGCGCGCCAATGCCGATTCGCCCGCCGTTCAGCGCTGATTTGGCGATGGCGAAGCCTTGCCCTTCCTCGCCGAGGCGCTGACCAACCGGCACGATCGCATCCTCCAGAATCAGCTCGCAGGTGTTCGATCCGTGCAGCCCCATTTTTTTCTCTTTTTTCCCCACACGGAAGCCCGGCGTATTCTTCTCCACCAGAAAAGCAGTAATCCCGCCTACACTGCCGTTCAAGCCGTTATGCACGGAGGCGAACAGCACATATTGATCTGCCTCGCCCGCATTCGTAATGAACACCTTCGTGCCGTTCAGCACATAGTTATCCTCATGTCGAACCGCTGCCGTCCGAATCGTCGAGGCATCGGAACCGGCGTGCGGCTCCGTTAATGCGAAAGCGCCTAACCATTCCCCCGAAGCAAGCTTAGGCAGACATCGCAGCTTCTGCTCCGTAGTGCCATGGTATAGAATCGGAAGCGTCCCAACAGACGTATGCACCGACAAAATAACGCCGACCGTCGCGCTAACACGCGCAATCTCTTCGATTGTGAGAATATAGGAGGTTAGCTCAAGCTCGCTTCCGCCCCATTCAGCCGGCACAGGCAGCCCCATCAAGCCCCTTGAGCCCATCTCCCTCACGAGCTGCGCCGGGAAGCGGTCATGCTCCTCCATTTCAGGGATGACTTTGGTTACTTCCTGCATCGCAAAGTCCCGTACCCTGGCGCGCAACCGTTCTTGTTCATCCGTAAAATGCAGCAGCATAGCAGCGGTCAGCCTCCTTCGTACACGTAAAAGCCTCGCCCGCTCTTGCGTCCAAGCCAACCGGCAGCTACATAATTGCGAAGCAGCGGGCAAGGCCTGTATTTGGAATCGCCGAAGCCTTCGTGCAGCGTTTCCATAATGGCGAGACAGGTGTCGAGCCCAATCAGATCAGCCAATGCCAGCGGTCCCATCGGATGATTCATGCCAAGCTTCATCACGCCGTCAACGGCCTCTATCGAAGCCACGCCTTCATAAACGGTATACACGGCCTCGTTGATCATGGGCATCAGAACGCGGTTGGACACGAATCCCGGAAAATCCCGCACCTCCAGCGGCGTCTTGCCCATTCGCTCCGCCAGCTTCGCAACGGTGTTATAGACATCATCCGATGTACGCAAACCGCGAATGATTTCGACCAGCTTCATAACCGGCACAGGGTTCATAAAATGCATCCCGATCACCTGCTCCGGCCGCCTTGTCGCCGCTGCCAATTCCGTAAGCGACAGCGATGAGGTATTGCTTGCGAGAATCGCCCCCGCCCCGCAAATCCCATCGAGCTTAGCAAGCAGCGCCTTCTTCACCGGCATGCTTTCGGTTACCGCTTCGATGACAAGATCAGCGCCGGAGGCTGCCTCCAAGTCAGCCGCTGCGGTAATCCTTCCAAGCGTCTGCAGAGCCGACCCTTCTGTAGTTCTGCCCTTGGCAACGCTGCTGGTGAGCTGCATGCCGATTTGCGCCAATGCCTTGCTGACGCGTGCCGCTTCCGCATCATGCAGCAGCACTTGGCAGCCTGCCTGCGCGGCAACAAGCGCAATGCCGCTTCCCATCTGGCCTGCTCCGACGACCGACACATGGTGGATATCTGCCATGATTGACTACCGCCTTCCCCTCGCTTCGACCTATCCGCAGCTATCATCCACCCGAACCAACACGGCATCGCCCTGCCCGCCGCCGCTGCATATCGCGGCAACCCCTATCCCTCCGCCGCGCCGCTTCAAGCCGTTAATCAGCGTCATGACAATCCGTGCGCCGCTTGCGCCGACAGGATGGCCGAGCGCAATCGCCCCGCCATGCACGTTGACCTTGTCGGCATCCCAGCCTGCCAGCTTCCCGCAGGCCAAGACGACGACCGCGAATGCTTCATTGACCTCGAATCGGTCAATCGCATCCATCGCGAGTCCGTGCTGCTGCAGCAGCTTCTGCACGGCAAAAGCCGGCGCGATGGGATAATTGCGCGGCTCCACGCTAACCGCGGCATGACCGAGCAGCACAGCCTGCGGGGCAAAGCCTTCCAGCAGCGCCCTGCTCTTCGCAGCCACAACGAGCGCCGCCGCTCCGTCGTTTAGCCCCGGGGCGTTGCCCGCCGTAATCGTGCCGGAACCTCCGGCAGCGAATACCGGCATCAACGCAGCCAGCTTCGCTGCGCTTGTATCTCCGCGAGGCGCTTCATCCTTATCGATCGCGAACACATGGCTCTTCGTCGGCACTGCGCCTGGCAGCGGAACGGGAACAATTTCCGTCTGGAAGTAACCATGCAGACTGTTCTGCACGGCACGTTCGTGGCTGCGCAGCGCCCATTCATCCTGTTCCAATCGGCTGATGCCATACTCAGCCGCAATGTTGTCGGCATAATCACCCATATGCATATCAGCAAACGCGCAGCGCAACCCATCGCGAAGCAGTAGATCCGCTGCCCGGCCATCTCCAAGCCGCATGCCCATACGCGCCTCAGTCAAGGCATATGGGACCTGACTCATGCTCTCCATGCCGCCTGCGACGATCAGCTCCGCATCGCCCGCCCTAATAATCTGCGAGGCCATCGTCAGCGCCCGCATGCCCGATGCGCACACTTTATTGATGGTCTCCGCCGGTATCGTATGGCTAAGCCCTGCCACCATCGCTGCTTGCCTCGCCGGATTCTGGCCTGCTCCCGCTTGAACCGCCATCCCCATAATCACTTCATCTATCGCAGCAGGCGAAATACCGCCGCGACGCAGTGCACCTTCGATGGCGAGACCGCCAAGCTGAGTGGCTCTCATCCCTTTCAGCGCTCCGCCAAACTTGCCGAATGCCGTCCGTGCGCTCCCTACAATGACAAGCTCAGCCATGGCGTCCCCCCCTTTCCCTTCCTCCACTGCCTCTTCCTTTGGGCTGCGGCAACTTCGGACTGAGGTCCAGCCCTTTGAAAATCTGTACCGCCTTCGCATCTCGCATATACCGCTCTACCGGATATTCCTTCATATAGCCGTAACCGCCATAGACCTGAACGGCATGAATCGTCGACGTCATCGCAGCATCCGCGGCAAAGCTGAGTGCCAGCGCAGCTTCCCAGCCTTCTCCGTCTCCCGTAAGCCCCCGATCCTCCTGCCAAGCGGCTTGATACACAAGGAGCTTGGAGGCATCGGCAGCGGTTCGCATATCCGCCAGCATCCAGGCCACCGCCTGATGTTTCGCGATCGGCTTGCCGAACTGCGAACGCGCCTTCGCATAACCAAGCGCAGCATCCGCTGCACCTTGCGTAATACCGGCGGCAACTGCCGCAAGACCGTAGCGCACGCCTGCCGCCGAGCGGCATGCAATCGCGCCGCCTTGACCGTCACGACCGATTCGCTGCCGCTTCGGCACGCGGCAATCTTGAAACTTCAAATGCGCCATACCCGCCGAGCGCAGACCAAGCTTCTTCGTGACCGGCTGAATCAGGAGGCCGGGGCTGTCTTTCTCGATGATAAAAGCGCTATAGCGCTTGCGTCGTCCTCTCGCACTCTCTCCGGTCACTGCATAGATGATGAAGAAGTCTGCCGTCGTGCCGCCAAGGATATATTTTTGCTGACCGTTTAGGACATAACACTCCTCTTGCACGCCATCACCCTGCGACGACTGCAATTGCGCCGAGACGCCGATTCTTAGTGTTGTCCCCGGATCTACTGCTCCCGGCAGCACGCCCGTACCTATACTAATGCCCTCAATAAGTCTCCTTAGATAATGCCGCTTCAGCTCTAAGCTCCCGAATCGATGCAAAGGCCACGCCGACAGAAAAACATGTGCCCACAGCGCCGCGCCAAGCGACGCGCTTACTCTGGACAGCTCCTCCAGCACCAGGACAAAACTGAGAAAACCGCCACCCGCCCCCCCGTCCTCCTCGGGCCAAGGCAATGCTGTAAAACCAAGCTGCGCCATCTCGTCAAACGAACGCCTGTCGAATAATTCGGCCTCATCCAGTCCGCCTGCTTCCCGTGCCACCTCATGCTCCGCAAACCGTGCCGCCATCTCGCGAATCATCAATTGTTCTTCCGTCAGAGAGAATTTCACTTCATACGCTCCCCCTTCTTGAATCAGACAGAAGCGTTGCCTGCTATTTGGCGCTTATTACATCGTATTTTCGCCGGAGCCGATTCATGATAGAGTGGGAACAAAGGCCTTATGATTTGACCATGATGGGTTGGAGTTGATCGACGGATGAATCATAGAAATGAACTCGATAATCAAGCCAAAGAGGAATCGCTTACGGCAGTATTTCCGGATGCTTATGCAGCGGTGAAGACTGGGAATGTAGAGCTGCTCAAGCAGCTGCTGCACGCACATCCTGCATTGGCGAACGCCAGATCGCTGCAAGGGAGAACGCTGCTGCATCATCTATGCGACTGGCCCGGCCATTATCCGAACCAGTTGGAAATTGGACAAGCTCTGCTGGATGCTGGAGCGGATGTGAATGCGAGGGCAATTGATCCGGAGCGGGGAGAAACGTCGCTGCAATGGACAGCGAGCAACGACGATGTTGCGATGGCGAATCTGCTGCTTGATGCAGGAACGCCAATTGACGGCTTGAATGATGACCGGAGACCGCTAGCCCAATCCCTGTGGTACGGCTGCACGAAAGTGACGGACCTGCTCGTCCGCCGAGGCGCGTCGCTTGATCTTGAGCTTGCTGCTGCAGTAGGCCGAACCGATCTGCTTCCCTCTTTCTTCGGTCCCGATGGAGAGCTGCTGCCGAGCGCCGGTAAACATCGCGAGCCTGTAAACACAACGGACCATAGCGCTCCCGAGGAGCTGCTGCAGCAGGCACTCATCTATGCCATCATTGGAGGCAGCCATGAATCGGCCTCTTATCTGGTAGACCGCGGTGCCGATGTGAACGGCATTCCTTCCGGCTTCGACCATACCGGTGCAGCTCCTCTCCACTGGGCAGCGGCCGGAACGAACACGGCTATTATCCAACTGCTTGTGGCCCGAGGCGCAGATCTGAATATCCAGGATCGTCGCTATCACAGTACGCCGATTGGATGGGCGAATCATTTCAAGCGGACCGAGCACGAGGCGCTTCTGCGCAGTTTAGGCGGCGTATAAAGACAGCAAAAAAGCCGAGCAGTCATCCACTCGCATGCGAGTGGAAACCGTTCGGCCTTCTTTTTTGTCCATTACATCACTTCGGAGCTGTCATGCCCATCTGTTCCCATTCTTCCTTGGAAGGGCCGTACACACCTGCAACAGGCAGTCCGGCTTGGCGCATCAGGATGGTCAGTTGACCGCGGTGATGGACTTCATGTTTGATGAACTTCTGCAGCGTATCGCCATTTTCCCATACCTGACCGAACAAGTTGTGGCTCTCGAGCAGCTTCTCATCGGACCACTGCGATGCCGCTTCAAGAATGGATGCCGCTGTCTCGCGGTAAGTATCGGCAATAACAGCGGCCGATTGCGGCTGTTCAGCATTAGCTGCCGGTGCCTTGAAGTTCAGTCCGATCTTGACCAGCATACCTGCATCATCGTGAACCAAATGCCATGCCAGGAACCCAAGCGTTCTGCGGCCTTCTCCGATAGACTGTCCCAGCGATTCATCCGTCAGCAGATCCAACAGCTTCTGCGTCCCTTGCGATTCCTGCTTGTAGTCCTCAATAAAATCTTTCACCGTTCTAAACATATGTTTCGCCTCCATAACCTGCTTCGAATGACTTCTCGTATTTACTATATCGCAGGTCTGCTGACAACAGCATGTCAGTTGAGTTCAACTTTTATACACGGTTCATGCTGTCCAGCTTCTTTCGCACCATGTTCAGCTCGGGGTGACTGGCGAGAATTTGTTCATATTTAGCTTTCGCCTCTGCTTGCTTGCCCGCTATTGCCGTAAGATCCGCGAGCGCAAGATCAGCTTTCCAATCCGCAATGGCAGCATCCGCCGTTACGGTGCCCCGATAAGTACGGAATGCCGCCTTCGATTCTTTGAGGCTGCGCTCTGCCTGCTGCAACAGCACTCCCGCCTGCCTCATCTGCGCTCTGGCCAAATGATACTTGGCGTCCGGGAAGTTCGGCTGCACTTCGAGAGCACGCAAGCATACGCGTACAGCCTGCTCATAATTCTTCGTGCTCATATAAATTTTATTCAAATACATCAGGACATCCAGCAGCCTGCCAAAATTCGGCTTCCCCGGCGCAAGCCGCTCCGCTTCAAGGAATAAGCCCTTCGCTTTCTCAATATCCCCTGTCGCTAGCGTTTCTCTACCGTAATAGAGATACCAGCCCGGATTGTCCGGCTCCTGCTCCACCATCAGCTTCAGCAATCGCAGGTTGCGTTCAAGCTTATTCTGCTGACCCATAATAGCTGGCTCATAGCCGTCATGATGAAGCCGTATACGGACAGGACGCCGCATCATGCGGTCATCATACATATCTTCCCCTTCGATTACGACCTGCTCGTGTACTCGCCCGTAATAATGCAAACCGCGATTAAGCGGGAACATGCGTGGATTCGCATAATCAGCCGATATTTTGCCTTGTATCTGATTGACTTGGCATACATTCAGAACCGTGTGGGGATAGCGATTATGGAACATCGATGCCGCCAACCGTACAGCGCCAATATCCTCCTGAAACAACCATTCATCCGCATCCACCCAGAGCACCCAATCGCTCTTGATGTGCGGCAGGGCTTGATTCCGTTTCCATGCAAAATCATCATTTAGCGCGACGCTCCGAATAATCTTCACCTTAGGCAAATGCTCGACTAGCTCAATCGTGCCGTCCGTTGAATCCGAGTCAATGATGAGGATTTCATCTACGGCATCCTGCAGGCTATTCACGCAGCGGACGATACAGCGTGCTTCATTACGTGTCATAATAGCGGCTGCAACGGTAACGGCTGGTTGCAACTGCCACAATTCCTCTAAATCCGCGCGCGATTCCCCAGGCGGTTTGCCCGCCAATACCTTCTCTACCTCGCTCCCCCACTGCGCCTGCGGGTCGAGCAGACTTCCTCTCTCGAAGGCATGTCCCGCTTCTTGCGTGCAGCCTTGATGCAGCAGCGCTTCGCCAAGAAACACCCAATTCTGTGCAAGCAGCGGCCGATTGCGCAGACTATCCAGTGCCAGCTTCTCTGCCAGTTTGAACTTGCGAGCCGTTAGCGCTTGACGAATGGCGTTCGAAGCTGACTGTTTGTTATCCGTTGCCTGATCCAAGAGCTCATTCTCCTTCGGCTTGATTTGATAAGAAAAGGCCAACCGGAAATGAGTTGGCCAATGGTTAAAATTTCATTGCTACTAAGCAGATCCCGGACCCGGTTCCACCCAAGCAACATTCATGTACAAGGTGAGTACTCGGGTGATAGAGCCGTCCGTAATGGTTACGGTTATGAACTCACTCGCGCCTGGGTACATAACCTCTGAATTGACATCAAAATGTAACGTTGTCCCATTCAGCGTGGCTCCAGGATCATGAATCATGTATTCACTTTCAACACCTAAGAGCGTCAATGAACCTAAGTTCATGCCCGTTAACAGCCCTGCGAGGTCTTTATCAATACTAAAGTCGTCTACAATATCGATGCTATCATCATAAACGGTAAAGTAGCGATAAACACTGTCATCACCAAATGGCAGTCCATCGGATGTACTGATTCTCAGAGACCTTGTGCCGGTTTCTACTCCTGTAACAAACAGAATACCATTCTCATAGTTCGTCGTGATGCAGATGCCGCTTTCGCCACAGATGGAATCGTCAGGCAGGGCAACAACCGAAGTTATTGGATCTCCCTCAGCATCCGTGACCACCAACTCAACCGTTTCGCCTTTCTTGAGCGGGGTCGGCATCTCATTGTCATGGTCTACATACGGAGCCGAATTTTCCCGAATTCGAAGCGTATAGCTTCTTTCGTTGGTTACGATTTGCCCATTTAATGTACGACCTTCAACCGTAATCTCCGACACATTCGTAAATGTCGCATCTGTCCATAGACTTAGATAGTCTTCACTCGTCCATTCGCCCAGCTCATAACTGCCAATGCTCATGACCTCTTCATCGTTATATGCAGTAACTCGGAACTCATCCGCATTTTGGAAGATATCCTTCATGTAAACATGAGCATTGTGATCCGTGTAATACTCCACATTATTGAAAAATTGCACACCGATATCTTTTAATCCCACACCTACATACAAGTTAAAATTATCTGTAATTGTGAGGCCATGGTCATCCCAAGCTGATACGACAACGTTAACGTTGTGATCATCTTCCAATGGAACCGTAAGTGTCGATCCCACGATTTGCAGACCGCTGAAAGGAGGTTCCGTTATATACGAGAAATAATGTCCATAATTTCCTTCAAAATAATCGGCTAAGTCAACAGTATACTCATTCTGCAAGTTACTGATTTCGTATTGATCCGGAAGGCTTCCAAATTCCCCATCGTTGACTTCAACCTCAAGCGGGATCGAAACCCACGTTGCAAAATTATCATCACTAGCCTGTACATCGAAAGAAATGGTACTAAAGGAGCCAAGTGCATTCAAAAATAAATTCGAACCATCGAACGTTCCCGTTAAGCTGTAGCCATTACCTTGGAAGTTCGTTCGGTAGGTGAGCTGCTGACCATCAACCTCTGTAAAAACTTTCGACAGCTCAAGCATGGCGCTCTGATTACGGTGAAGTTGTATGTAGCCTTCTTGGCCTACCATACCAGCCACAGGTATATCGTCTATCGGCGTTATATTCACAGTAACGGTTACTTCTTCCGAATCTACCTTGCCATCATTCACGATATACGTGAACGAATCCGGTCCATTGTAGTTCTCATCCGGCACGTACGTGAATTTGTTTTGCTCCGATGAGCTTGCGATTAACTCGCCATGAATCGGACCTTTGCCCTCTACGATAATCGCTGTCAGCCAATCTTCGTCTTCATCCGTACCGCCGAGCTGAATGGAAGTCGTCGTATCTTCATCCAGTTCCACCACACTGAGTTCATTCGCTACCGGCGCATAATTCACATCGATAATCGTAATTGCTACCGTCTTCACGTCCGAATAGGCTTGGCCGTCATAGATCTTGTATGTAAACGAATCGGACTCGCTCGTCCCATTGTTTTGAACATAAGAAAACTGTCCCGAATTTGGCGAATCCGGCGTAACCATGCCGTATTCCGGCTCGTCGACGATGATATACTGAAGCGTCTCCCCAGAATCCACGTCCCAGCCATTGAAGTTGACTTCTTTACTTGCTCCTTCATTCACTTCAAAGCTGATATCCTGCGCCACCGGCGCGTCATTCACTGGATTTACCGTAATGTTTACGGTAACCTCTTCCGAATCCTCCGTACCATCGTTCACGATATACGTGAACGAATCCGGTCCGTTATAGTTCTCATCCGGCACGTACGTGAACTTGTTCTGCTCCGACGAGCTTGGAATCAACTCGCCATGCGCCGGACCTTTACCCTCTACAATAATCGCTGTCAACTCATCTTCATCTGCATCCGTCCCGCCGAGTTGAATGGATGCCGTGGTGTCCTCATCCAGTTCCACCACACTGAGTTCGTTCGCTTCAGGCGCATGATTCACTGCTTTTACCGTAATGTTTACGGTAACCTCTTCCGAATCCTCCGTACCGTCGTTCACGACATACGTGAACGAATCCGGTCCATTGTAGTTCTCGTACGGCACGTACGTGAATTTGTTCTGCTCCGACGAGCTTGGAATCAACTCGCCATGCGCCGGACCTTTACCCTCTACAATAATCGCTGTCAACTCATCTTCATCTGCATCCGTCCCGCCGAGCTGAATGGAGGCCGTGGTGTCTTCATCCAGTTCCACCACACTGAGTTCGTTCGCCACCGGCGCGTCATTCACTGGATTTACCGTAATGTTTACGGTAACCTCTTCCGAATCCACCGTGCCATCGTTCACGATATACGTGAACGAATCCGGTCCATTGTAGTCCTCATCCGGCACGTACGTGAATCTGTTCTGCTCCGATGAGCTTGGGATCAACTGTCCATGCGACGGACCTTTGCCCTCTACAATAATCGCTGTCAGCTCATCGTCATCTACATCCGTACCGCCGAGTTGAATGGAGGCCGTAGTGTCCTCATTCAGTACCACTACACTTAGTTCGTTCGCCACCGGAGCATGATTCTCCACCGGCGCAGCCCCAACCGTAACACTAAACAGCTTCGTTGCACTCTCTTCACCATCGCTACCATCCACGGTAACGATGAGAGGCTGCAAGCTTGCATTCGTAGCGTACAGGACTAGAGTACTAGTCTCGCTATACAGATGTGCATTTACAAAAGAAGTGCTGGATGGAGGGTCAATCAACTCGAAAGAAAGCTCATCGCCATCTTCGTCACTAAATAGATCATTCAGATGGATTTCGGTGTAGGTTCCTGCTGTCATTACTATGGATGTGGTTTCAGGGGAGACAAGCGGCGCATGATTCGGCGTCGGTACGGTACTTGAAACGGCAGCTTGCAGCAGGGTACGATAATCACCCGTGGTTTGCAACTCACCGGCATGACTGTTGAAATATTTAATAATATCAGCAATCCCAGCCCCGTCTTGATCGGGATCGAGTGCTCCGTTAGCGACAGCCTTCAGCGTGAAGCGTTCATGGATGGACATGCTCTCATTCGGTTTATGTACGATAAGATCCACCATGGTGGATCCGATTTTCTTGAGGTTAATGTTCAAGGTGTTATTGTTCGTGATCTTAACGTCAGCCACGCTGCTGTTCTGGACAACAACGGTATACTCTAGCGTAGAAGCCGCTTCAAAAATCGTGCTCAAGTCGATTTGAAAGGTAGTTCCCGCCTTTAGTTTAGAAGCATGCTCATTGGCGAGTGCACTGTTGATGCTCTTGATGACGACCGGCAGATTATCCGGCTGCGGGATAATCTCAGGGCTTGCACTTGCAAATCCGGGAACCGCGAGGGCAACCGGAATGGCTAGCGCTGCTGCCGTACCGAACATCTCAGCTGCTTTCTTCACGGACTTCAACCGCTGTTTTCTCTGTTTCTTAGTCATGAACGAACAAATCCTTCCCCTGGCTTATATGAAGAGTGGAATCTATGATCGCAATAGGCATTCTATACCATTTATACTACTGCTACTATACCACGGGAGCATTCGATAGAGAATGCGAAAGTGCCATATTTTTGTCATTTTATGACGAAAAAACCGCCTGCGGGATGATTCATCTCGCGAAGCGGTTTCGGATTTCATATTTTATGGTTGCTGACTGGTAACAGCGGAGGAATTCTGCTTTACTTTCAACTTAAACAGCAAGGCAGATAACAGCAGCAGAGCACCGTTAATGACGAAGATATAATGAATCGGCATCATGCCGCCGAGCAAGCCCCCGATAATCGGCCCGGCCATCGTTGCAAGCTGCGAGGCGGACTGGTTCAAGCTGAATGCCCGGCCACGGAATTCCGATTCGGTATTCTGTACAATCATCGCGTTAATCGACGGATTAACGGCGGCGAAGAACAGGCCGTAACCGAACCGCAGCACCCCAAAGCCGATATAGCCGGTAACGAAAACTTGCAGCAGATTGCCGATACCACCGCCGATAAGCCCAATCAGCAGCACCTTCTGATAACCGAGCTTACGCCCCCATTTGCCCCATCTCGGCGCCATGATGACCGTAGCGATACCGACCGCCGAGAAAATAATACCGGAGCTTAGAGAAGCTTTCTCTCGGGAGATGCCCATTTTCAACACATACAGCGTAATCAGCGGCTCCAAAATCATAACCGAGAAGGTGCTGATTCCAACAAGCATCAGCAGAATCATAAACGGCCGATTGGCCAGCGCATGCCTCAGATCATCACGCACATGCGACCTAGCAGCCTTGCGATTGAAATTCTGCTCCTTCGCGAAGAAGGTCGCCACAAGGGCAGAGATCAGAACAATGGCACTGGAGAACAGGAAAGCCTCCCGATTACCGATATAGTGGCTGACTAAGCCGCCTGCTAGCGGTCCAAGTATGCTCCCTGTAGCTCCCGCCGTTGACATAATGCCAAGCGCATAGCCTGTCTTCTCTTCCGGCGTATTCGTTGCCACAAGCGCAATTGAGGCAGGCACGAAGCCTGCGAGCAGCCCTTGGAAGATACGGATAAGCAGAAACCAGTACGGATCATGGACAAAATAGTTCAATAAATAAAGTGCGGCAAGACTGAAGCCTGAGCGAATCAACATCGGCTTGCGGCCGTATTTATCGGCGAGCGAGCCCCAGAAGGGGGATATCAATGCACTCGCCAGAAAGGTAATGCCAAATGCGATCCCGGACCACGCTTCCAGATGATGCTCCACGCCCAGCTCGGTATTCAAGAAGATCGGCAGAAAAGGAATCGAGATGGAGTAGGCCATGCTGCAGAAGAAAACCCCGATCCACAGTACAACTAAGTTCCGTTCCCATGAAAAATTCATTTGCAGCCACTTCCTGACTTATCTGTTATCGATCTTCTCCGGATACAGATCGTGATTCATCAGACGGTATTGTGCCATCTCTTCAAATTTCGTACCCGGACGGCCCCAGTTGGTATAAGGGTCGATCGAGATGCCGCCGCGCGGCGTGAACTTGCCCCATACCTCAATGTAGCGAGGTTCCATCAGCGCAATGAGATCATTCATAATGATGTTCATGCAATCCTCATGGAAATCGCCATGGTTACGGAAGCTGAACAGGTACAGCTTGAGCGACTTGCTCTCCACCATTTTGACATCGGGAATATACGAGATATAGATGGTGGCGAAATCGGGTTGTCCCGTAATCGGGCACAGGCTTGTAAACTCCGGACAGTTGAATTTCACAAAATAATCGCGGCCGATGTGTTTGTTATCGAACGATTCCAGCACCTCCGGGCTGTAGTTGAACAGGTAGGACGTACCTTGATTGCCTAGCTGGGTAATGCCGCCGCTTTGCAGCTCTTCTTTGGATCTTCCTGACATTTTCACATACACTCCTTGTATTTACTTGGTTCGGGGGTTACTCTTGTTCTAGTAGCTTACACCTTATCGCAGGCTCAATTCAACCTAAGGGGATGATGCTCTTGTTAACCAGACCTTCAGCAGATGAATACGGCGCACACTTCGGCACGTATATCGCGGCGGCTCCGGACGGAGATTTGCGCGAACAACTTGAAGTCAATCGCAGTCAAACGACAGCCCTGTTCTCCGCACTGACCGAAGAACAAGCACTCTATCGGTATGCACCTGGCAAGTGGAGTATGAAAGAAGTTCTCGGCCACATCACGGATACAGAACGGATTATGAGCTATCGCCTGCTGAGAGCCGCACGCGGAGATCGTACGCCGCTTCCGGGTTTTGATGAGAATGATTTTGTGCAGGGGGCATCGTTCGATAACGAAACGGTTGCTGCGCTGCTGGACAACTACAACGCCGTCAAAGGCGCAACCGCTTCGCTTCTACGGAGCTTATCGCCTGAGGCATTCCTCCTGAAAGGCTTTGCGAGCAACACTGACATATCCGCCAGAGCACTTGCGTACGTCATCGTCGGCCATGAGCTGCATCATCTAAATGTCATCCGTGAACGATATTTGAATCGCTAGAAAAAGATGTTGTCCCAAATGCGGGGCAACATTTTCTGTTTTCCTGACATTCGCTTAGCTAGATGAAATGTTGCAGTTCCTGCAGCATTTCTAATGAAAAAGTGGGCTAGTGGAGGAAATGCTGCACATAAGTCAACATTTTCAAGCTATTTAGCTTCCTGACCGCCATTCCACAGCCAAATGTTGCATATTGCGCAACATTTGGCTGTTTTTGTTCGTGTTGAGGGGGAAATGTTGCAGTTCCTGCAGCAATTCTGACTCCCCGGTTCCTACAAGCTTCCTCGACTCCATAATGCAAATAAAAACTGCCTCAAAAGTCGTAAAAAGCACTTTTGAGACAGCCCCACACTTTGTCTTGCCGCATGAAATTAGTAACCTTCGCTTGTACCGCCGCTGACGATCGTCACACTCGCACTTGCGCCAATGCGTGTCGCACCTGCTGCAATGAGATTGCGAACTGCTGCCAGATCACGCACGCCGCCCGAAGCTTTAACACCCATATCGGGTCCGACTGTTTGACGCATAAGCGTGATATCTTCAACGGTCGCGCCGCCCGGACCGAAACCGGTCGAGGTTTTCACGAAACCTGCACCGGCACGTTTGCAAATCTCGGAAGCCGTGACTTTCTCTTCATCCGTGAGTAAGCCCACTTCAAGAATCACTTTGCTGGCCGCGCGTCCTTGGCAAGCTTCGACTACGCCGCGAACATCGCGTTCCACTTCTTCGAGGCGTCCGGATTTCAGCGCGCCTATGTTAAGCACCATGTCGATTTCCGTTGCGCCATTGGCGATGGCGTCATTCGTTTCTGCTATTTTGACGAGCGAGCTTGATGCACCCAGTGGGAAGCCGATTACAGTCGTGATGCCGACCCCTGAACCTGCAAGCTGTTTCGCTGCTTCCGATACCCAGTAGGGATTCACGCAAACGGTTGCGAACTTATACTGCTTCGCTTCTTCACAGAGCTTAGCAATTTGCGTCGCTGTCGCTTCCGGCTTCAATAATGTATGGTCAAAATAAGCGGCTAATGCTGCTCCTTGTAACTCGTTACCCATCCTATTTCCTACTCTCTGTCTGTTTTAATTAGTCCGCTCCAGCAGGTACTTGGCGGTGAATTGGTCCGTTATCAGCACATTCGTATATCTTCCGCGCAGTGCGCCATAGATGCCGTCGACCTTGCGGATGCCGCCTGCCACCAGAATGGATTTCTCTTTCTTCTTCAAATCCTCGAGATCAATGCCGATAGTACGCTGATTCAGCTCTTGGGAGCAAATCACGCCATCTAGATTGAAGTATCGCGAGCAAATATCGCCCGCGCCTTTCTCGAAGATCATCCGAAGCTCGTTCTCGTTGAAATAGTTCGCTTTAATCAGGACGGAATCTTCCGTCGGCGCACCCACCGTCACAATCGCGATGTTCGCCTTCTTGCCCAGTTCCAATATATTCTGGATATGGCGATCCGTTTCAATCGTCTTCTTCACGACAGGGTGATCGACGATCGCAGGCAGAGGTATGAAATACGGGACCGTATGGAGCGCTTTACCGAACAGGTTCACAATCTCATACGCGTAGGTGTTCGTCTCGGAATGGCTGACGCCGCCGTTCAACTGTACGACCTTCACGTCCTTGACATGTTTATCCTGCAGGTTAAGCGCAACCTCATACAGCGTAGTTCCCCAAGTGGTAGCGACGATATCGCCGTCCTTGATGATTTTGTCCACGTACTTCGCCGCTGCCGGGCCTAAATACTTCTTGACCACGGCATCCTCATAATGCGGCACATTGACGACAATGACTTTCTTGAGCCCGAACTTACGCTCGATTTGACATGCGAGAAGGTCGTTGTTCTCCAGCGGATCGACGATGCTGATAATCACATAGCCTTCTTCTTTAGCTTGTTGAATGAAGCGACTTACAGTCGGCCTGGATACCCCAAGCGTCTTGGCAATCTCCTGCTGGCTGTAGTCCAGTTGATAGTACATCCGGACCGCATCCAGCATTTTTCCCCTTTTATCATCTGAACGTTCTTCATGCACTGGCTCTCAACTCTCCCCTGTCAATAGCTCATTCACTGTTCATCAACGTTTGCCCGAATCGAATACCTCCCCGGCTGCCTTAGGCGCTTGTGATGTCTTGGAGAACAGAACGAGCGCGATCAAGGTAATGACATATGGGAACACCTTAAGAATAATCGGCGGAAATGAAGCAAAGGCCGGAATAACCTGCGATACGTTGGCAACCGTGCTCGCAAAACCGAAGAACAGCGTTGCGGCCAGAATGCCGATTGGGCGCCATTGTCCGAAGATCAAAGCCGCGAGTGCCAAGAACCCTAGACCGGACACCGTCCCCGTAAATTCACCGGCAATCGTAACCAGATGGATGGCACCACCCAGACCTGCGAAAGCACCGGAGATCAGAACGCCGATATAGCGCATTTTGCGAACATTTACACCGGCTGCTTCTGCCGCTTGCGGATATTCACCGCAAGAGCGCAAGCGCAAGCCGAAAGCCGTCTTCCTCAGCACCCATGAACTGAGAATGACGACGAGCAGAATGATCCAAGTCGTCCAATACGTCTTCGTGAAGAACAGCGGTCCAAGGATAGGAATATCCGATAATCCCCACACATCAAACGGCGGGAAACCGCCGGCAAGGCGGATATTACCGCTGCCTGTAATGTTACGGGAGAGGAACACGGTAAGAGCTCCGGCAATCATATTAATCGCCGTACCGCTGATGACCTGATTCGCGTTGAGATGTATACTCGCAAAAGCATGCAGCAGCGAGAAGAGCGTCCCTACCACAATTGCCACCAGTAGTCCGATCCAGATGGATGCAATCTGATGATCAGGCCAAGCCGTCTGGAGCTTATACATCGTGAAAGCCGCCGAGAAGGAACCAATGACCATCAGCCCTTCTAAACCAATATTCACGACTCCGCTTCGTTCACTGAACAGACCGCCCAGCGCGGTAATGAGTAAGGGAATCGTAAACACGATCGCATACGGGAATATTTGTTGAATCGTAATCCACATGCGCTACACCTTCTCCTTTCCGCTGACCGCTGAGTTTGCAGCTGCCTCTTTGC
This sequence comes from Paenibacillus sp. CF384, assembly GCF_900106745.1. Taxonomy (GTDB): domain Bacteria; phylum Bacillota; class Bacilli; order Paenibacillales; family Paenibacillaceae; genus Paenibacillus_Z. The sequence goes on from NZ_FNNV01000020.1 coordinate 113,256, forward strand.
GTTTGGACATAAATCGCGAAATCAACTTGTCCATCAATACGCTCGTTGCTGCGAAGTAGATAATAATCGCGATAATCGAATCCGCAATTTCCGGCGGTATTTCCGTCATCGCATTCATGAAGCCGCGACCGGAGTACAGGAGGCCGAAGAATAGCGCGGATAACAACACGCCTACCGGAGAGTTGGCACCAAGCAGGGCAACCGCAATTCCATCGTAACCTTGCGTCGGCAATACACCGATCTGAATGTTATTGCCGTTACCGGCATATTGCGCCAAACCGCCAAGTCCCGCAAGAGCGCCGGAAATCAGCATGGACGTGATGATGCTGCGATTCACGCCAATCCCTGCATATTCAGCGGAATGACGGTTGAAGCCGACTGCTTTAAGCTCGTAACCGAGCGTTGTTTTGTTGATGATGAAGGCAATGACGATCACGACAATCACCGCAAGAAACAATCCCAAATTCACATAAGAGCCGCCGAACATATCGGAGAGGAAGGTTGATTTCAACGTAGCCTTATCGGCAAGTGAACGAGATTCCGTCTCGATTTGCTCCGCTTTCAGATAAGCCGGAACCGCATAGTAGATGGTCCAATAAGCGATCCAGTTCATCATGATGGTGGAAACCACCTCATGTACATTAAATCTGGCCTTGAGCAGTCCAGGAATAAATGCCCAAACTGCGCCGCCCAGGATAGCGGCAAGTATCATGAGCAGTAAAAGCAGCGGTCTTGAGGTATCGATATTGAGCCCTACTGCCGAGGCGCAGAAGCCGCCGAACAACATCTGGCCCGCCGCTCCGATATTAAACAAACCGGTACGGAATGCAAAAGCGACCGATAGCCCTGTAAAGATAAGCGGAGTCCCGGTTGCTAACGTGTCTCCGAAGCGCGACGGATTCTTGAGCCCGCCTTCGAAGAGGTACCTATAACCCTCGATTGGCTGATGACCCGTCGCGGCCATCAGAATTGCGCCCCCGAGTAAGCCGAATATCACCGCACATAGGGATATAATGACATTCCTCATTGGTCTCCCCCATTTCCAACTCCGGCCATCATCAGGCCGATATCGTTCTCGTTTGTTTCGGACGCGTTGACGACGCCGATCAATTCTCCGTTATTGAGTACCGCAATGCGGTCTGACACGTTAAGCACCTCGTCAAGCTCCAGCGAGATGAGCAGCACCGCCTTGCCTCTGTTCCGGTGCTCGATCAGTCGCTTGTGAATATATTCAATCGACCCCACATCAAGGCCCCGCGTAGGCTGAACCGCGATCAAGAGACCCGGATCCAGTTCAATCTCACGCCCGATGATCGCCTTCTGCTGGTTACCGCCGGATAGCGAACGCGACATGGAAAGCGGACCTCTTCCTGAACGCACGTCGAAGCTCTCCAATATGCTGCTTGCATATTTACGAATGGCAGCCTTGTTAAGGATGCCGCGCTTAGCGAATGGCTTGCGATTGTAAACCTGCAGGATCATATTCTCTTCAAGCGTGTAATCCAGTACTAACCCGCGTTTCTGGCGATCTTCCGGAATGTGGGCAATGCCCTTATGAATCCGGCCGCGAATGGATTCGCGCGTAATATCTTGACCCTCCATCTCAATGCGTCCGCTCTCCACCTTGCGCAAACCTGTAATCGCTTCCACCAGCTCTGTTTGCCCGTTGCCCTCTACGCCGGCAATACCGACAATTTCGCCTGCCCGAACATCGAGCGTGAAGTTTTTGAGCCCGGGTACGTTCTTATTATTATTCACGGTGAGCCCATCCAGCTTCAGGATCACTTCGCCTGGCCGACTACCTTCTTTTTCAACTTTAAACGAGACATTGCGTCCCACCATCATCTCAGCCATCTTGAGCTCGCTCGTTGTCGCGACGTCAACCGTACCGATTGTTTTGCCGCGGCGGATGACCGTACAGCGGTTAGCTACTGCTTTAATTTCCTTCAGCTTATGCGTGATTAGAATGATGGACTTGCCTTCTGCGATCAAGCTCAGCATGATTTTGCCCAATTCTACAATTTCCTGCGGCGTCAGAACGGCTGACGGTTCATCCAGAATAAGCACTTCCGCATTGCGATACAGCATCTTCAAAATTTCCACGCGCTGCTGCATGCCAACCGAAATATCTTCAATCTTCGCATGTGGATCCACATTCAAGCCATAACGCTTCGAGAGCTCCTCAATACGGCGAGCTGCTCCACTGATGTCCAACACTATTCCTTTTTCATTGCCAAGAATGATATTTTCGGTAACGGTAAAATTGCTGACCAGCTTAAAATGCTGATGAACCATGCCGATGCCAAGCTTGTTTGCTACATTCGGACTGGCGATCTTAACCTGTTCGCCATTGATCTTAATCATACCGAGGTCCGGCTGATACATCCCGAACAGAATACTCATAAGCGTCGACTTGCCTGCTCCGTTCTCTCCGAGCAAAGCGTGAATTTCACCCTTGCGCAGCTGGAGCGTAATATCGTCGTTAGCTACAACTCCGGGAAACTCCTTGCGAATGTTTAACATTTCCACTACAAATTCCATACGATAGGCTCCTTTACCTAATTGATCGTAAGGGTAAAGCTGATTAGGACGATTAATGGTAAAAAGAGACGGAGCTTCCCGTCTCTTCTTAGAATTAAAGTTTTATTGCAAAAAGACTCTTACTTAATAAGGTCGCCTTTTTCAGCTGCTACTTTGATGTCGCCGCTCTTCATTTTAGCTGAAACCTCATTGACCTTAGTCATTGTATCTTCGCTAAGGTTCGGGTTCTCAGCCGGCAAGCCTACGCCATCGTTCTTGATGTCGAACGTCAATGTTTGGCCGCCTGGGAATGTACCTTCTTGCTCAGCTTTCATCATGTCAAAGGATGCGGAGCTAACTTTCTTCATAGCGGATGTGATGATGATGGATTTGTCACCCTCGTACACGCCGTCTTTGAATTGGTCGCCGTCTACGCCAACGATCCATACTTCTTTGCCTGCTTTAGCGCGAGTCTTAGCTTCGTTGATGGCACCAACGCCTACGCCGCCAGCTGCAGTGAAGATGACTTTAACGCCGCGGTCGTACATTTGAGCTGCCAGTTGGCCGCCTGCCGCTACGTTATCGAAGCTGCCTTGGTAGACAACATTTTCTTTCTTGATCGAAATCTTCGTGCCCAGGTTGTCATTCGCGTATTTCACGCCTTGTTGGAAGCCCCAGTTGAACTTCTGTACAGCCGGAATTTCCATACCGCCGATGAAGCCTGCTTCGCCTTCTTTCAATTGAAGCGCAGTCGCTACGCCAGCGAGGAAGCCGGACTCATGCTCTGCGAAGAAGATCGATACTGTGTTTTCTTTCACAACCGGTGTGAAGTCGTCAGCAGTATGAGGGGCGCCATCGATCAGAACGAATTTTGCGTCTTTATATTTATCTTGTGCCGCAAAGATCGCCGTTTCGAATTTGAAGCCCGGTGCAACGATAACTTTGAAGCCTGCATCGTACAGGTTGCCGATTTCCTTCAGGTAGTCAGCTTCAGTTGTACCAGCCGGTTTCAGGTATTTGGACTCTACGCCAAGATCTTTCGTTGCGCGCTGCAAACCTTCCCAAGTACCTTGGTTAAACGATTTGTCATCGATTGTACCAGAGTCTGTAACCATACCCGCTTTAAAGGAAGCTTTGGTGCCTTCGTTCGTACCTGCATTCCCACCTGCGTTGTTGGTGTTGTTGTTCTTGCTTCCACAACCTACGACCATTGCAAATGCAAGCATACAGATCACGATTGTTACTAAACTTTTCTTCATGGTGTTCTACTCCTCATTTCCATATTTAGTTTACTGCTAACCCCAGTCTGAACATTTGTAAAAAACCTGTTTTAGCATTTGTTTGACCTGTATCAAATATACGGTGATTTGGGCTTTTTGTAAACTAGTTTCGCGGATTAAATCCAGTGCCTCTGCCTCAATATGTAACGTTTCCTCACACTTATGTCACATCTCATTCTATTCACGTATAGCATTCCCATAACGATTAAATTCTTCCATCTTATTTGGCTATAAATTCGTTTTTTTGCTTCATACTGTAATCGGATTCCATTTCCGAACACAATCAGCCTCAAATGACCGAGAAACCATCCCATACAGATGGTGCCTGTTCGCCTTCGTTTCGACAAATTAGCAGGAAATACCACTTTTTCTTTATCAGTTTAACGCGTTTACGCGACCTTGTCCATGTAACATTATCTTGTTCGCTGATTCATTTACCGTTAGAATTTAACCTATCTTCTTCAGGAGGTTCTACCCGCATGAGATCTGCCCAATCCTTATTGTTCGTCTATATCTTGAATCAATCGCTGCACTGGTTCATTATCGGCTTGATTCTGCCCGTATCCAGCTTGTTCATGTTAGATAAGGGACTAAATCTGCAAGAGATCGGACTTATCTTCGCAGTATCCTCGGCGGCGGTGCTGCTGCTCGAATTACCGACCGGCGGATTATCGGATGCGCTAGGCCGTAAGCGGGTCTATCTGATTTCCCTCCTCTTCATGCTTGGCGCGGTGCTGCTAGTCATGGTTTCTTGGAACTTGATCACACTTATGATTGGCTACATTCTGTTCGGAATAGCAAGAGCACTTTCCTCCGGATCCATCGATGCATGGTTCGTCGATGAATATAACCGACTTGAGCCCGAAGGCGACTTAAGCAGCAAACTTGCGAAAGCAGGTATCTTCATCCCGCTTGCCATGGGAATTAGTGCTCTTGCCGGTGGCTGGCTGCCTGATCTGCTCGGTCCGCTTACTTCGGATTTCGGCGCAGGCATCTACTCCATTAATTTCATTGCCATGGCCGTTATGATCCTGGTGCAGTTCCTCCTCACTGCCAAGCTCGTGGTGGAGCAAATTCATGAGAGTAGGACCATGAGTATGCTGAGCGGCTTCCGCCAGCTGCCTCAACTGGTCACGGATTCTGTGCAATACGGATTCAAGCAGATAGCCGTATTCCTGTTATTATTAACATCATTGGCCTGGGGCTTCGCCTTCTCCGGCCTCGAAACCTACTGGCAGCCGCAAGTGAAGAACATGCTCGGCCCTGATTCCGCGAACTGGCAATTCGGTCTGCTGACCGCCGGCTATTTCCTATCCGCATCCGCCGGGAGCCTGCTCTTCACACCGCTGTCCAAGCTGATGCGAATGCCGGTGACAGTGCTTCTATTCGGATTCCGCTCAGCTCTCGGCATCTTGTTCCTTATCCTTGCTGCACAGCATGGCGTTGCAGGGTTTACCGTCTTCTACTTTATCTTGTTCATGAGCAACGGCATCGCCGGCTCACCGGACATGGCCCTGTTTAATCAGCAGCTAAACGAAAACAATCGTTCCACGATGCAGTCGCTCAATTCGTTATTTCTGCAGCTGGGCGGAATGATCGGCTCCTTCGTCCACGGCTTCATCGCGCAGTATGCTTCGATCTCCATCACCTGGTGCGTCGCAGGCGGCGTGCTGATCGCCTCCGCCTTCCTATATCTCAATGTCCGCGAGAACGAGAAAGACCCTATCCGAGCTGTCGGATAGGGTCTTTTTCTTACGATGCTTGGTCAGAGCAGTCTGCTAATTCGTTATCATTTTATCCATTTGGGCCATGGCATTATCCATTTCATGAGATAAATCAGCAAGCAAGACGCCGATAAACTGCAATTGCTCATCGGAGTATTTCTGGATAAAGTCATTGAACTGACGCTCGACCTTCTCATGGTAGTGATTATGCGCGAGATGTACTTTCTTTCCTTCGGCGGTCAATTGATAATACACTTCTTTCAGGTTTCCGCCGGCAGTCCCTTTCACGATCCAGCCTCTTCTCAGCAATTTAGCGCTGATTTTGGTAATGGCCCCCTTGGTCATGCCCATCTTATCTGCAATTCCGGTTACATTGATGGGTTCATGGAGACCGATTTGCTCCACGACATGCACCTCTGACAGAGTCAGATCACGCGTAACCTTGGCAATGCCCCACTGCTTGGCAAAAGGCAGAACGAGCCTTTTCTCCTTCTTCTCAAACGCTTCATACTGATGAAACAGCTGCTGCAGCTTGTGAAATAATAGCTTCTTCTCCTGATCGTCCATGCTTATTCGAGTCCGGTTTTGCCTGGCATCCAGAATGGCTTTACTTTAATTTGCCCACGATCCCATTGTAACTTTTTTTTGAAATAATCGTGTAGCTCCACGCATACTCGCCCATCGCCGCCTACATACACCATACCTCTTCCTTGTGCCTGCTTCGTGATGTCCTCGATCTGTTCGATCAATGCTTGTACCGGATTTGGAGGTAATGCACGGAAAGTAAGCTTCGTCTCGCCATCTAGGTCTGCGAAGAAGGATTGTTCGTTCTCCGCATACACGAGACTGAACACTTTCTTAGAAGCAGGGATATGGCGGTTAAGCTCATAGAGATGGGCCAGTGCCGAAATATCGCCGATCAGGATGTAATAGTCCCCCGAATCGTCGGAAACGAACTTCCCCTTCGGTCCTGCGAAGTGAACGGGGTCGCCGACTTTCACTTGCTTGGCCCAACGCGCCCCTGCACCTGATGAGAATGTACATGCAGCTATATCTACAATCCCGCTTTGCGTGTCATAGTTCCAGACGGAATAGGTCCTTATCATCTCCGATAATTTGACCGGCTGACCTTCTCCTACGAATACGCGAAGAAACTCCCCAGGTGTATACGGCATCTTGTCCGCACCCTGCAGTTCCATTGAAATGCGGTAAGTATGATCCGCAATTTGTCGCTTACCCACAACGACAGCCTTACGCGACATTTTCTTAACCAAACTTTCTACCAAGCCCATGCTTTCACAACTCCTCTGCACTCGTTGTTTCCTAGGAAACAATATAGCATGACATCGATGCAGCTGTAATCCGTCTCGAGGATGACAAGAGCAGAGGGCTGTCCCAGAAGTAAGGTGGCCACTGAAGAACTAGGTTTTCTTTGTCTAGCGATCGTAGCGTCGATGCGATTGTTAGTGACATTGCTCACTAGTTGCCAAAGTAATGAGGTCCGGGGGATCATCTGTCACACGGCTCGAAGATAACGTGTAAGAAGTACAACACATTCGCTGCTTTCTGGTCCCAAATGACGGATGACGTGTACAAAATACAACTCATTCGTTTCTTCCATATGAATATAACTGGTTATGCGTATTTCAAATGCAAATTATACACGTTGAGTACCTTTTTTCTCGGAAGGCTTCGGTTTGACGTGTAGTTTGTACAACTCAAGGAGGAGCCCACAGATTAAAACTTTTATGTGGCCAGTGCAAGGCTATACGCGCTAACGAATAGTAGAAGCCTTATTTGCGCGTAAGCCCTCTACGATTCGTTAGAGATATCAAAATAGCCGAAGACGCGAAAAGGCGCCACAGATCCTAGATCTGTGACGCCTTTCATGCCTTACTACCATCCATCAATCCGTAATATTGCGCGTGTAATACTCAATAATATCTTTACGCCTTATGATGCCGAGAAACACGCGATCATCATCTACGACCGGCACGAAATTCTGATCAGCGGCGAGGGTTAACATATCGTCCATGAGCGCTGTAATCGCGACGCACTCGTTATAAATTCTTTTCTTGATGCTGATCACCGGAATTTCATGCATATTCTCAAAATCGAGTCCGGCCGTTCCACGAAGCTTCCACAGAATGTCCCCTTCGGATAAGGTACCGATATATTTGCCTTCCTCGTCAATAATCGGAATCGCTGAATAATGGCAGGCTTCCAGCTTCTCGACTGCGTCTTTCATGGTGGCTGATGTCGTCAAGTATGACACTTTTTCTTTCGGCAGCAGAAAGAATCCAATTTCCATTACATAGCTCCTCCTCTGGTTGCGGGTACTAGAGTGTTTTAACCTTAGTTCCGCATAATTGAAACACAATTCGTATACCAATTTTTGCATAAACAGTGTGCTGGGCAGCGGCGGAGGGCATCTGACCCGGCAGGGCATACACTACATGTGATTCCGTTTCCGCATGCTCAAACTTGCCTATATATGAAGGAGTGACTCCTTATGTTCATGCAAAGCCCAGGTCAAATGCAAACCCCCGGTCAGGCACAGATTAACATGTCCTTGCAGCAGAAAGCAATGTATCTTACTGGGCGTCCAGTCGGAATCTCCCTGCGCAACGGCCAAGGCGTTTCCGGCGTCATCTGCGGCATCCAAGGCGGAGAAGTATATGTCATGCAATATTTGTACGCGACTCAATTCGCGACATTCCATTATCCGTTGAATCAGATCCAAGATATTTTGCCGTACCCGGCTTGTGGGTAGAGCTAGTTGAAGAGGCGGGTAAACGGTTGATCTGCATCAACCATTTGCCCGCCTGCAGCTTGCCGCCCGTCTCAGTTACATAGGCGCTGCTATCGCCATCGTTTTTTTGTTAGCGGACAGAGAAGTAAGCGCAGCATCATTGAAGCCATTAATGATGAGCCACACTGCGAGAATCATTTCGTTCGCCGCTACCGGCAGCGCCAGAACACCACCCCAGAACGAAACTTGTTCAATGACACCGAACATGACCAGCAGCGCACAAACGAAAACGAGAATCGCCCCTGTCATGCCCAGGATCGGAATAAACCTCGGTACGAGTCTCGATCTGTAGAAGATATAACTGTACATCATAGTGTTGATACCAAGCATGAAAAGCGGCCCAAGCAGAAAGGTCCAGTCATGTATCGCCGTTAATAGAGTGCCGGAAGCTTGATACGCGGCCGTATCCGTCGCTCCTCCCGCAACAAATGCTCGGCTTAGCGTCACCAAGGACAGCACGCTGATTATGCCAACCGCAATCATAATCGCTTCAAGAAATCGAAAGCATACATGCCACAGCGCAATCGTTTCATTGTATTTTCTGAGTATGGGGAACATGGTGATTGCCGTACCAATCGCGGAAACGACAAGCATTAACTCCATCACCGTTCCCAATATGACTTGGTTTGCTTGTTTAGCGCCTTCAACCAGATAATCAGGATTATTTAGGATCGGTTTGTACAAAATAAAAGCAGCGATTATCGACGTAACGGCTGCAAGAATAAACAGTACTCCCACAATCTTCGCAGCTAATTTAGGTGGCATCATGTTCCTCATCTCCTCTTCTATTCTCCGTAAAAGAAAATTTCTTCCAAAGGCAAATTAAATGCGTGCGCGATCCGAAAAGCAAGCTCCAAAGACGGGGAGTAATTGCCTTTCTCCAAAGCCACGATGGTTTGTCTGGTTACGCCCGCCTTGTCAGCCAATTGCTGCTGTGTCATTTCATCATGGTTGAAGCGTAATTTGCGGATGTGATTGCCGACAAGATGCTTGCTCATCTTAGACTTAAACTCCTCTCCTATAGTGATAAAGTTTCGTGAAGGAGCCGGTCACATCGGATATGAATCCGCCGGCGATCAGAATAACGAACATGACCTGCGGAGGCTGATCCATAACCAGCGATCCCATAGCAAGCAGAAAACCGAGGATAAACACGAAGAACGAAATCCGGTTCGCTTTCAGTTCGATAAGTTTATCGAGCTCATCTGCGAAGGTCGGCTCTTTTTCTTGCGTGGTGATTCTGAAGATGATGTTAAAAATAATGCTGATCAGGATATGCGCAACGATAGAGACCACCATGAGAATGAGGACGAACGAGCCCCAATAATGAAAGGCTTTCTCCGCTTCAAGCCCGCCTTCGGGGTACTGCGAATACATGTACAAGCAATACGAGCCAAAAATAACGATAGTGCTGATTAAAGAAACGATGCTCTTCTTCTCTTGGTAAGTCATGGATTTGCCTCCTACTTATCATTTCCCATAAATGAAGTAAATTACCTTATACATAATGTAATTAAAACCATACACGATGTCAAGTTTAATATACATAAACAGACGGTAAAACAGACTCCCTAAACCAATCATCAAATAATAAGTCTTTGTAAGCGGTCTATGAATGAGGCATAATTGAAATCATTATAGCGCTTATACTTACCGCAGCAGGCTGGGGGAACGCCGATGTACAAAGTGATTATCGTGGATGATGAAGCGGTTGTCCGGGTCGGATTGAAGAATACGATCAATTGGAACGAGCATGGCTTCGAATTGATCGGAGATTATGCGAACGGTCGCGAAGCTTGGGAGGCCGTCGAGCAGCACAAGCCGGAGCTGGTGATCTCGGACATCAGCATGCCTTTCATGGATGGCCTTGAGCTGGCCGGGTTGATCTCTACTCAATTTCCTTATATCAAAATGATCATATTAACGGGCTTTGACGAGTTCGAATATGCGCAGCAAGCGATAAGACTGAAGGTGTCCGATTTCATTCTGAAGCCGATTACGGCCAATGAAATCCGCTCCTTGCTTGATCGCGTCAAGAAAGAAATGGACGAGGAGACCCAGCATCGCGAGGATCTCGGGCGGCTGAAGAGCCAATTGAACCAGAGCCTTCCTCTGTTGAAAGAACGCTTCCTCGAGCGGTTGGTTGCCGTAGGACTTAACCATGCGGAAATTACCGAACGATTCTCCTATTTCGGTATTCCGGCACCTCTCCCCCTTCATGTCGTGCTAATCGTCGATATTGATGATTTCGGCGACCGGGAGCTTCACTCGTATGAGCATGACGTGGAATTTCTGCGATTTGCAGCATTTGATATCTTCAAGGAAACGCTCGAACGCGAAGGGATTATGCTCTTCCGTACGAGGGAGGAACGAATGGTGGCCATTATATCCGGTCAAGATGACGAGAGCTTGCTCTACGAGCAGGTCTATTCCTTGGCGGAGCAAGTCAGGCACCATATCGAGAAGTATTTGAAGTTTACCGTCACGATCGGCATCGGACGAGCCTGCGCGCACCTTGAACAGCTGCCGGAATCCTACAAGAGCGCGCTCTCCGTATTGGATTACCGCTTCTTGCTCGGGAAGAACCGCGTGCTGAGCATTCTGGATATGGAAGGCAAACCGTCCATTCCATTGCCGCCTCAGCTCGATTGGGACCGCAAGCTAGCCTCTGCCGTTAAGAGAGGCGCTGCCCAGGAAGCTTTTCAGCTTATCGAGAACGGCGTTGCGGAGTTGAAATCTTCCCTCGCTCCGATCGAAGCCTGTTTCCTGCAAATGCAGAAGGTTGTGCTGTCCTTGATGAACTCGATCCAGGAGCTCGTCGCGCATGATCCGGAAGCCTCCTTCGACAGACAGATGCGGCTTATGGATGTGTATGGACTGAAGACACTGGATGAGGTCGAGATTTGGCTCAAGGATGTCGTGCGTACCGTCATGTCCACGATTGCCGATAACCGCAGCCAATTGACGAACATGCAGATTCATCAGGCCGTGGAATATATCGAAACGAATTACGCCAATGATAAAATGTCGCTGCAGGACATCTGCCGTCACGTCTTGATGAGCACCAGCTACTTCAGTCTCGTCTTCAAGCAGCATACCGGTGAAACGTACATTGAATATTTAACCGGGGTACGCATAGCGCGGGCGAAGGAGCTCCTTCCTAACACGACGATGAAATTCTATGAGATCGCCGAGCAGGTCGGCTACAAGGACCCGAATTATTTCAGCATGTTGTTCAAGAAGCATACCGGCATGACCCCGAAGGACTTCAGAGAGAAGCAGCTTAAGGAGAGCGGAAACTAACGATGCCAAGTGAACGCGCGCGAAGAGTACCCCTTTTTCCGTTAAAGAGCATTCAATCGAATATCTCCTTGGCTTTCTCCCTTCTCATTCTCGCGGCCATCGTGCTCACGAGCTTAATCAGCTATCAGCTGTCGGTCGATGCGGTTGAACGAAATTCCAAGGGTTATATCGAAGAAATCATCAAACAAGTCAACATGAATATTCAATCCTACGTCGATAACATGGAGAACATTTCCTTGCTCGCCCTGACGAACAAGGACGTGAAGTACTACATATCCGACAATTCGTACATAAGCGCCGAGGATCGCCGGATCTACGAGAAACGGATATCCGACCTCTTCCAAGCGATCTTATATACTCGCCAAGACATCGCTTCAATTATGGTTTTTGGCTATAACGGTCGTTTCGTATCCGACAGGCGGATTACGAATTTGAACCCCAATATGAAGCTCTCCGATCAAAGCTGGTTCCAGATGGCGAAGAGCGAGGGCGGCAAATCCGTCATCTCCTCTCCCCATGTGCAGAACATTATCCAGAACGAATACCGCTGGGTCGTTTCCTTAAGCCGGGAGCTCAAGAGCACGGACGGCATTACGGCCGAAGGTGTCTTTCTCGTCGATCTGAACTTGAGCATCATTAACGATATTTGCAAAAATATCGATCTGGGCAAGAAAGGGTACCTCTTCATCGTGGACAATAACGGCAACATCGTCTATCATCCGCAGCAGCAGTTGATCGACAGCAAATTGCGGACGGAGCGAATCGCCGATGTCATCAAGGCATCAAGCGGCAGCTCTTTTGTCGTAAATGACGGTGAAGGCAAACGGATTTATTCCGTACAGGATACGAATTTCGGTTGGAAAATCGCCGGTGTCGCATATACGGATGACCTCATTGCAAGCAAGGACGACTTAAGAAATTCGATCCTTCTCTATTCCTTATGCGGACTGGCCATCTCCCTGCTCATCTCGGTTTGGCTCTCCCACCGGTTATCGAAGCCGATTAAAGTGCTGCAATCCGACATGAAGCAAGTGGAGAAAGGCAATTTCGACATTCAGACGGAAATCGGGCAAATGAACGAGATCGGTCAGCTGGGGCGATCGTTTAATATGATGGTCAGCCGAACCAAATTTCTCATGGAAGAGACGATTCTTAATCAAGAGAGCAAGAGGAAGAGCGAGCTATTGCTCTTGCAATCACAGATCAACCCTCATTTTCTGTACAATACGCTGGATTCCATCGTATGGATGGCGGAGCAGAAACAGCATGAGGAGGTCGTTCTAATGACCTCGGCACTAGCGAAGCTGTTCCGCGCAAGTATCACGAAGGATCAGGAGCTGGTACCGATCCGCGTGGAGATTGAACATATTACGAACTACCTGCTCATTCAGAAAATGCGCTACGAGGAGCTCGAATATGACATTCAGATGGATGAATCGATCCTCGGCTTCAAGACGTTGAAGATCTTGCTTCAGCCCTTGATCGAGAATGCGATCTATCATGGCATTCGCAACAAATACGGCATGAATGACGGCATCATTACCATTCGCGGCTGGCAGACGGATGATCGAATCCTATTCGAGGTCGAGGACAACGGCTTCGGCATGACACCGGAACAAGCCGAACGCCTTCTGATCCCCGTCGAAGGGGAAACCCGCAATCAAGGGATTGGGATCAGGAACGTCAACGAGCGGATCAAGCTTTATTTTGGCTATGAATACGGCATCCAAATTCGCAGCGAAATCGAAGTCGGCACCTGCGTGTCGATTTCGATCCCGAAACTCGGTTAAAGGGAGAATGTTATGTTTAGGCAGAGATTTACTATAGGGCTGGCGCTCGTACTATTCATTGCTGCTGTTTATTCGATTTTCTACTTTAAGCTGTTTAGCGTGCCCGGCCATCATGAGAAGAGCATCACCGTCGTCCTGAAGTCCTTAAACGTTCGTTCGGATTTCTGGCAGGCGGTCCGCGCAGGATCAGAAGCAGCGGCTAAAGAAACCGGGCTCTCGCTTAGCGTCCAAGGCCCGCTTCAAGAAGGTGACGCGGACGAACAAATTCATGCACTGGAAGAGGCCATTAGGGAGAAGCCGCAAGCGATCGTGGTGGCACCTTACGCAGACGATCGCATGCCTGCCTTATTCGAACAAATTCGTGACGAAGGCATTAAATTGGTCGTGATCGATACGCCGCTTGAGATGAAATCTGCCCCTGTTGTCGTTTCTAACAATCATGTAGAGGCCGGGCGACTAGCGGGAGAAACCGCCGTGAACGAGACGAAGAGGAAACCCGTCATTGCGATCATAAGCGATGATGCGGATGCCACGATCTCGAAGGAGCGGCTGCAGGGTCTGAAGCATGCCCTTGAGCGCTATAAGAACAGCATTATCGGGGTTTATTACGCCGAACAGTCCGAAGATAAAGCCTACGAGATAGCCAAGAAGCTGCAGACTGGCGATGGTCAGTCCTTCAATACGTTCATTACGATGAATGAATCCGCGACCATCGGCGTAGCCAAATTGCTGAAGGAACAGAACAAAGCCGGCGCGATCAAGCTGATCGGCTTCGACAGCTCCTTCTACGAAATCCAGCTGCTGGAGGAAGGCGTCCTGAATGCGGTCATCGTGCAGAAGCCGTTTAATATGGGCTATCTCGGCGTGAAGAAGGCTTTAAGTCTGATCGAAGGCACGAATACGGCCCCCGTTACGTACATCGAATCCAATGTGATCAATCGCAAGAATATGTATTTACCGGAGAATCAGAAGCTGCTGTTTCCATTCATTGAGAACAAATAATACTTAGGAGAAGGATGTGAGCCGCATATGACCGTCTTCTTCCGTCCGCATTGGAAGGCAACCTGTTCCGTCATCTTCCTATCTGTAATCCTGTCTTCCTGTATGTCATCGAACGAAGAAACCTCCCCTCCTCCTAAGGAGGAACGAGCGCTGATTCGGTTTGTTGCCGCTGAATACAGCACGGAGACGAAGCCATTCCTAGAGAAGCTCGTGAAGGATTTCGAAATCAAGAATCCGCTGATTGACGTCGAGCTTCAAGTCGCGAACTGGGACAATCTAGATGGCATCTATACGACGATGATCAGCAAAAACCAACCGCCTGATCTTCTTAATACGAATGTATATGCCCATTTCGCCCAGGATGGCATGCTCAATGATTTGGGTGGGATTATTTCGAAGGAGCTCGCCGGCAGACTCTACCCGAATTTAGTGGCGATGGATCGGATGAATGGCGTGCAATTCGCCTTGCCCTATGTGGCCTCGACACGGAATCTCTACTACAACAAGGAATTGCTCGATAAGGCCGGTATTAAGTCCCCGCCTACCACTTGGTCCGAGCTCGAGAAAGCGGCGCATCAAATTAAAGCAACAGGTGCTGCTGATGGTTTCGGGGTTGATTTGACGGACAATGAGACACAAGCGTATTTATCTTATTTCTTCTACGGAGCCGGCGGATCTTGGACGAAGGACGGCAAATGGACGATCAATTCTCCTGCGAATGTCGCGGGCCTAACGTATCTGAAGACGTTATTCGATAAAGGGTTAACCGATCCGGAACCGACCGTTACGACTCGCGACGAGAAGCAGCGGATTCTGGGCGGAGGCGGACTGGCCATGCTCATCTCAGGCAATTACTTCACTTCCGTCGTGCCGAAGGAATTTCCGGCGCTCAAGTGGGACAAAGGTCCGATTCCCGTGAAGGACGGGCAGCCTCCAATTACGTTCGCCGTGCAGGATGTGCTCATCTCCTTCAAGACGGATCATACGAACAAAGAAGCGTTGTCTACGTTTCTGGATTTTCTGTACGACGATTCGGCTTATGGCGATATGATTAAGCGCGAGGGCCTGCTCCCCGTCACGAGCACGGTAGGCAGCCAATTGTCCGTGCAAGACAACGTCATGAAAGGCAATTTGGATGCGCTGAGCAAAGCGATGTTCTATCCGGTTGGGGAACCGGCATGGCAAGCTGTGCTGGATTACGCCCGCAAGATGGGAGATGCCGTCCTCTACGAGCATCTTACGCCGAAGGACGCGCTGGACAAGCTGCAGCAATTCGCCGAAACGAAGAGCGGTCGATAACGCGGCAGAAGAAGAAAAGAAGAAAACAAAGAATTCGTGGAAGATATTCGATAGAGACTTAAGCCCTCCCACTTTATGATGAGAACAAGCGCAGGCGTTCACTTGTGAACGACCACAACAAGCGTAAATCATCATTAATGGGAGGGTTTTGCTTTTATGACCATGACTAAAAAAATGGCTGCAATCGGTCTTGCCAGCATGCTGGCTGCCGTATCACTGACAGGATGCGGTTCCAAGGATAACAACGAGGCTGCAAGCACCAACACGACTACTGAGAATACGACGTCCAATACCACGGAGAACACAACAACTAATTCTACTAACACTTCCACGGATACAACTACTGCGAAATTGACCGGCGACTTCGAAATTCAATACTTCGTTGGCGGCTACGGCGACAAATGGTGGAAACAAGTTATTAATGATTTCCAAGCCGCTAACCCGGATCTGAAAATCAAACAATCCGGCGGTCCGCAAATCAACGAGCAAATGAAACCGCGTTGGATCGGCGGCAACCCGCCTGATTTCGTGTACATCGACGGCGCCGGCTTGAATGACCGCCAAATGGTGGAAGATGGTCAACTCGAAGATTTGACCGACTGGCTGAAGGATGCCAAGAACATTGACGGCGATCTCATCACCGACATTCTGGCGCAGCCTGCACAGCAATTCGACGGCAAAGTATACAACATTCCACTTGTGCTGAACTCATGGGGCGTGTTCTGGAATAAAGCCCTGTTCAAAGAAAAAGGGTGGACGGAGCCTACTGATTTCCAATCCTTCCTAGACACAAGCGACAAAATCAAAGCGGCCGGCATCAATCCGTTTATCCACACCGGTAAATATCCGTACTACATCAACGGATCGATTCTATACCCGGCAATCGTATCGGCTAATAACAATGATTTCACGATCCTTCAAGACATGGCTGCTAACAAAGTAGAAGCTTTCGAAAGCCCTGCCGTGCTTACGGCCTTGAACAAAATCGTAGAGCTGCGCGACAAAGGCTTCATCGATCCGGCATCGATTCAAATCAACCATACCGATTCGCAAATGCTCTTCTTGCAAAACAAGGATGCTTTTATCCCGAATGGTCTCTGGCTGCCTAACGAAATGTCCAAAGACATTCCAGACGGCTTCGACTTCGGCTTCATTCCTTCCGTAACGCAAGATGCGGGCGGCAAAGTCGTAGCGAATACTTCGACATCCACAGTAGCAATCGCTAAGGACGCGAAGAACAAAGATGCAGCAAAAGCATTCCTGCAATTCATCTTCTCCAAAGCGCAAGCTTCCCAATGGGCAGAGCTTAGCGGTGCGCCTTCCAACATCAAAGGCGATATCAGCGCTTCCAACGCGCCGAACTTCGTTAAGGATGCTGCGAAATACCTAACAGATCCGAACACCGTTGTTATCCCGACGATCACTTACAACGCGGACGTGGATAAAGCGATGATGGATGCGACAGATGCCCTTACAATCAGCAAAATCACTCCTGAAGAGTGGGTCAAACGTGTAACTGACGCAGTGAAAAAAGCAAGTAAATAATAAGCCTTCAGAGGCTTAACGCGGAGGGTGATCGGGGCAGCCGCCTCGATCCTTCTCTGCGAATTTACTCGGAGGGATGGCAGGCACTATGACTCATAGAACGGCTAAGTGGCAGCGTAATATTTTTATCGCAACCTTCATTATCCCTACTCTCTTGTTCTTTGGGGTATTTACGATTTATCCGGTTGCGCAAGGCTTGTATTTCTCTTTCTTCGACTGGTCCGGCATGTCAAAGAATAAAACCTTTATCGGCTTGGATAATTTCAAGGAATTGTTTCACGATCCCATTGTATGGCGAGCGATTGGCAACGATTATTTTCTGGTAGTGGGCAAGGTTATCGGCATTATGACGATCGCGACCTTTTTCGCTGTGGCGCTTACCCGGTTTGGCTTCAGGCTGTCAGGGTTCTTCCGTTCGATTTTCTTCATTCCGAATGTTATTTCCGTCGTCGTCATCGGCGTATTGTGGAACTTCATATATAATCCGCAAATCGGTTTCTTGAACGCGTTTCTGTCGCTATTCACCAAAGAACAGGTCACGATTACCTGGCTTGGTTTTACGAATCACACGATTTGGATGCTGCTGCCTCCGGCGATTTGGGCCGGTATCGGATTTTATATGATTCTCCTGATCGCCGCGATTCAGAGTATTCCGGACTCCTATTACGAAGCAGCCAATCTTGAAGGTGCGGGGCAATGGGCTCAGTTTCGCAACATTACGCTTCCGCTCGCATGGGAGCAAATTAAAGTTTCGACGCTCAATATCATGATGACTACGCTTAACGGCTCGTTCGTAATTGTCTGGATCATGACAGAGGGCGGACCGGATAACAGTACGCAGGTTATGGGTTCTTATTTGTACCAAATGGCATTCCGCCAATATCATTTCGGCTATGGTGCTTCGATAGGATTTATCATCTTGATCTTGTCGTTAATTACGACAATCGTACTTCAGCGGTTAATGCGTCATGAGACCGTCGAGATGAGTTAAGGAGGACTTCGAGATGATTGTAGGCTTAAAAAATCCGGTCGCTAAACTATTCTTCTATGGAATCCTTGGCGTATGGGGGATATCCGTCTTATACCCGCTGCTATGGACATTCCTGGATGCTTTGAAAAATAACGAGCAGTTCTTCCGCAACTCGCCGTGGTCCTTGCCGGAATTCCCGCTGCTGTGGTCCAATTTCTCCTACGTATGGAGCAACTACAATTTCGGTACGTATTTCATCAACTCGCTGGTCGTTACGGCCGGCTCCACGGGGTTAGGACTTATATTGTCCGCTATGACGGCCTACGTGCTCGCAAGATATAAGTTCAGGGGCAGTAACGCGCTGTATCTGCTCTACATTTCTTCGATGATGATCCCGTTCGTGCTTGCTCTTATTCCTCTGTTCTTCTTAATGAATTCGATGGGTTTGATTAATACGAAGCTCGGATTGATCGTCGTGTATGCCTCAAGCTTGCTGGCTTTCGGGATCTTCGTGCTCGTCGGATTCTTCAAATCGCTGCCGAAGGAACTTGAAGAAGCCGCTATCGTGGATGGTACCTCTTATTTCGGAACCTTCTTCCGGGTTATGCTGCCTTTGTCGCAGCCGGGGTTGATCACCATTGCAATCATCAATGTCTTAAACATCTGGAACGAGTATATCGTAGGTACGATCCTCGTCAACGATCCGCTGCAGTATACGCTGCCTGTCGAGATCGGCGTCATGCGAGCGGAGATGCAATATCGGACCGAGTGGGGTCCCCTATTCGCTGCATTGCTCATTACGATCGTGCCTGTGCTGTTCATGTATATTATCTTCCAGCGTCGAATTGCGAGCGGCATTACCGCTGGCGCCGTGAAATAAATGTGTTGAGGGCTGCCCCTTGTCATCTTGGATGACTTGCGGGACAGCCCTCTTTTCTCACCTGCGGTGGCCGGAATCCGTTATAATGGAGAGAGGGAGGTGAAACGGCGGCATGGCGATCCTTACCTTTCTACTCATCGGTTGGATTCTAAGTTGGTTTAGATTTGAGCGCTTATTTAGTCAAGCGTTTAAAGAGTTGTTCAATAAGGAAGTATCCTCGGCGACGTACTATTTCATGTTTTTGCTAATCGGTATTTTGGGCGAGATTGTTTTATTATTTCAAGGGGCTTACTACGAATTCTTCTTAAACAGCTAGCATGTCGTCCAAGGAGGCAGCAATGATAACTCGTACAATCGATGGCGTATCCTTCGGGTTGAAAGCGGATTTTGACTTTGGTTTTCTTGGTGAGTATGGCAAGGTGTTTGCAGTCTTCGATAAACAGGATTCCGGTTACCTGTGCTTTGGCGTTCAGAGCGAGAACGTGAGCGTGAGCAAAGGCGTGAGCAAGAGCGAGAACAGGAAGCTGTTCTTGAAAATGGCCGGTGCCGCCACTTTAGAGAGCAATGTCAGTCCGGAAGCAGCCATCGCTCGACTCCAATCCACCGTAGCTGTATATGAGGATTTACGTCATCCGGTGCTCATTGATATGATCGCGCATAAGGGGATCCCCGGCGGATATCTGACCGTCTATGAGTGGTTCGAAGGCGATTGTATGGGCAGGCAATATCAGTCTCACGATAAATTCTTAGCCCTGCCGATTGAAGAGAAGCTGAAGATCTACTCGGACCTCGTATTATTTCACATCCATATTAATAAATGCGGTTATATCGCGTTAGATTTCTACGACGGCAGCATCATGTACGACTTCGGCACGCAGCGGACTATGATTTGCGATATTGAAGTATACAGCAAGAGCCCCGTAATCAATACGATGGGACGCATGTGGGGCTCCAGTCGCTACATGTCTCCGGAAGAATTTCAGCTGGGCGCAGCAATCGATGAGCGATCCAATGTTTTCGTTATGGGGGCCACCGCATTTCAACTGATGGGCGGCGGAATGGACCGCTCTATCGAGAAATGGCAGGCTTCCGAGAAGCAATATCGCGCGGCTCTGCGAGCGATTAGTGCCGATAAAGAAGATCGACATGCGACAATCGAGGAGTATTACGAGGCATGGACCAACGCGTAACGATGAGAGGTATCCGGTACCTCTCTTGCGGCTACTTTCTCGTTTCCCCGGCTCTAAAATCAAAAGAGAAACCCGCCGATTTAAAAAATCGAGGGTTTCTCTGCATCTTCGCCAGCCGAATCCACCTTAGAAATCAAAGTTATCCGGATCCGGGCCGACGCGGAGGCTTTGGTTCAGTTGATCGATGCGAGCTACCTCATCGGCGGTAAGCTCAAAATCAAACAGCGATGCATTCTCGATGATGCGATGCTCCTTCGTTGACTTCGGAATCGTCACAATGCCATGCTGCAAATCCCAGCGAAGGATGACTTGAGCAATCGATTTGTGATGGGTATCTGCGATTTCGCGTAGAACTGGATTCTCCAGCAGCTGACCCTGCATTAAAGGGGACCAGGCTTCGATTTGAATGCCGTGCTCCGCGCAGTATCGTCTCAGCTCCTGCTGCGATAACAGTGGATGAAGCTCCACCTGGTTCACCATCGGTTTAACGGCAGCATCCTTCATGACATCTTCAAGATGATGGATTTGGAAATTACTCACGCCAATCGCACGTACTCGGCCCTCTTTATAGAGCGTTTCAAGCGCACGCCATGCTTCCTTATATTTGCCCTGCACCGGCCAGTGGATAAGGTACAGGTCCAGATAGTCCAGTCCTAGTTTGGCTAAGCTCGTCTCATACGCCGCCAGCGTCGCCTCGTAGCCCAAGTCTGCATTCCAAACCTT
The DNA here is from genome assembly GCF_900106745.1 of Paenibacillus sp. CF384. Classification (GTDB taxonomy): domain Bacteria; phylum Bacillota; class Bacilli; order Paenibacillales; family Paenibacillaceae; genus Paenibacillus_Z. The sequence goes on from NZ_FNNV01000020.1 coordinate 134,294, forward strand.
CGATGTCACAAACAGCTCTTCTCTTGTGATTCCAGACTCGGATATGGCTTCTTGAATGGCCTGCCCCACACTTTGCTCATTTCCGTAAATTGCCGCTGTATCCACACTGCGATAGCCTTGTTTAATCGCTGTTTTGACAGCTTGGACGAGCTCCTCGCCTTCTGCCACTTGAAATACGCCCAGCCCAAGCCAAGGCATTGTAACCCCGTTGTGCAGCGTTGTTGTATCTTGAATATGTTTCGAAATCATGTAAAAACCTCCTGTGTTTATGTTTAGTATGAAGATGCTTGTGCAGATGTAGATTCCGATGCAGATGCAGCAGGGACCTTTGCCTCAGCTCGCCGCTCCAAGACTCGTGCTCTACCTGTTAAGATAACCGCTCCGAAGACCATCAATGCTCCGACCCATGCCGTATGAACAAGTCCGATCGAGTCCGTCACGACGCCGCCCATAAAAGCGCCAATCGCAATGCCCGCATTAAACGCGGCAATATTGACGGCAGAAGCGGTATCAACCGCTTTGGGCGCATAGCGCTCAGCCAGCATCACGACATACACTTGCAAGCCCGGCACGTTCATGAAAGCCAGCAGCCCCATGAAGAAAATCGTAATCAGAGCCGCAACTTTAAACGGCACGGTAAACGTTAAGACGAGCAGCACGATGGATTGCAAAATAAACATATAGAACAATGCAGACACCGGCTTGCGGTTGGCCGCTTTACCTCCAATGACGTTACCGATTGCAATGGCCACGCCGTATACGAGAAGAATGATTGCAATCGTCGTATCTTTAAATCCGGTTATATTATGAAGCAACGGGGATAAATAAGTGAAGACGACAAAGGTCCCCCCGTATCCTATTGCCGTAATAGAAAATGCCAGCAGCAGCCGCCCATTCGTAACAATCTTGAGCTGCTCGCGAATCGGTGTTCGACTCCCTTTGCGCATAGTCGAGGGAATCAAGATCAAGTTGGCGATCAGCGCAACGATGCCGATCACAACGATCCCAATAAACGCAGCCCGCCAGCCCCATTGTTGACCGATCAAAGTTCCGAGCGGCACACCCGTAACGGTCGCCACAGTAAGTCCGGAGAACATAATCGCAATCGCGCTCGCCCTGCGGTTCTCGGGTACGAGATCAGCCGCGATGGTTGAGCCAATCGACATGAAGATGCCGTGTGCGAATGCCGAAATTACGCGAGCTGCGAGCAGAATGCCAATCCCGCTGGCCCCTGCCGCAAGGCTGTTCCCCGCGATAAAGACAATCATGATCCATAGCAGCAAGGTTTTGCGCGGGACACCAGTCGTTAAGGTAGTCAGTATCGGGGCGCCAAGCGTTACCCCAAGCGCATATATAGTTACCGTTAAAGCGGCAGTAGTCACAGATATGTGCAAGTCTTGCGAGACTAGAGGAAGCAGTCCCACGCTTATAAACTCCGTTGTCCCGATTGCGAAGGCGCTTATGGCGAGCGCAAGCAGGGCTAATGTACTTCTCTTTTTATCTAATGCCATGTGAGATCTCTTCTTTCGTTTAGTTTTGGTATTCTCGGCCGGTAAGTGCTACTATAGATGAAATAAGTTTGTATGAACAGTACGTACTTTATAGTGATATAGGCACTTCAAAGTGCTATACGCACTTAAAAGTGCCTATTGGATGTTCGGGGGAGGAACGGCCTTTGCTTAAGAAGAAATACAATATCTCGGTCGAAGCAACGCTTGAGGTGATCGGCGGAAAATGGAAATGCGTCATCCTCTGCCATCTGACACACGGGAAGAAGCGAACAAGTGATTTCCGGCGCCTCATGCCAGGGATTACGCAGAAAATGTTAACGCAGCAGCTTAGAGAATTAGAGCATGACGGCATCGTCAATCGGATAAGCTATAATCAGGTTCCGCCTAAAGTGGAATATGAGCTCAGCGACTATGGATGGAGCTTGGAATCCATCTTAAATGCGCTGTGCAATTGGGGAGATACGCATATTATTAAAGAATATGGCGATCGATCCGCGGTGCTGGAGGATAGCATTCTGAATCATAAGGACAATCAAATCGAAAGCCCCCTCATGTAGAGGGGGCTTTCTTTACTATGGCTCTGAAGCAACTCTGGCGTCGACCGATTCCCGACGGATTCGCCCCGCCCATTTTCCAACTTTTGTGCGATAACTATATTGACACCCGATATATCCAGGAGTATTATATCGATATAAGATATATCGGTTGTCGATATAGTTATCGATAGGAGTGAACCCTATGGTCAAAGAATCCTTGCCCCTCACGGAGGCGTTTTATTACATTCTGGTAGCACTGCACACAGCGCCTTCTCATGGATACGGGATTATGCAAGACGTCGAGAAGATGAGCAGCGGTCGCGTGAAGATCGGCGCAGGCACGCTGTATACCGCACTCAATACGCTGCTGAACAAAGGGCTCATAGATCCGTTCCCTGCACCGGATGGCTTTGATCCCAGGCGTAAGATGTACGCGATCACAGAGGATGGCAAGACGGTCGTAGCCGCCGAAATGATTCGGCTTGAAGAGCTTCTGAAGGCCGGACAGCTGGCTCAAATTTCATATAAGGAGTGATCCGAGATGAAACCAAATAAGGTGAAGAAATATCGGCTCAACTTGAGCTGGGATTACGAGAACGAGGAAAAGTGGATGAACGAGCATTCCGCACGAGGTCTGCATCTCGAGAAGCCCGGTTTCTTGAACAGTACCTTCGTACGAGATGAGGCAGTGCGCTACTCCTACTCCCTGGACTATCAATCAGGCTTGACGAAGAAGAACGGCAAGCTGCAGGAATATATTGAACTCTACCGAGATGCGGGCTGGGAGTACGTGACTTCCTACGGCGGAATCTGGCACTATTTTCGCAGAGCATGGGAGCCCGGAGAGGTGCCTCTTCTATACTCCGACCGTGATTCGCTTGCCGCACATTATAAGAAAATTCAACGCATGATGGGCGTGATGCTGCTCTTGAACGTCGCTCTGTGTGCGATAAATATGGCAAACCTGCTGCCTCGCGGCCATCAATTCTGGGGCGTAGTGTTTCCCATGGCATTCATCTATATCTCCCTCTTCACCTTGCTGTCGGTTGGTTACATGAAGATGAGCACCAAAATCAACAAACTCACGAAATAGGTATAGCAAAAAGAGGCTGGTTGCGCCCTGTTACTCAGGACGCCCCAGCCTCTTTTGTTTCGCATATTAGTTAATTTCGTAGATCTTGAACAATTCATCCAGCATCAAGTTCGCTGCAATTACGCCGCCGGCTGTATTCCAGATCGCATCGCTCACGCTAATCGCCTTCTTGTTTTTCACAACGTTCAGGCTCTGCCACAGCGGATCCTTCAGCATTTCCTCTTCCATCGCCGTACCTTTGCCATCGCCGGTCTCGTAAGTGAAGTAGAACAATCGATCCGCATCAACCTCTGGAAGACGTTCCTTCGTGATTTCTTCAACGAACGTATCCTTATAGTTCATCTGATTATCAGGACGGGTAATGCCAAGCTTGGAGAATGCTAGTCCCGTAAACGTATCACCTAGGTAAATACGCGTCTTCCCTGCCATAAACCGGACAACAGATACTTTCTCATTCAGCTTGTCGCCGGCTTTCCCTTTGAAATCAGCAGCACGGTCGTCGTAGGCTTTGATGATTTTCTCGCCTTCGGCTGTTTTACCCAGTGCATCCGCATACAGCATGAAATTCGACTGCCATGCTCCGCGAAGCGTTTCCGAGAAGATCGTCGGCGCAATTGCATTCAACTGATCGAATACTTTCTCTTGGCGCAGCTTGTTGCCGATGATCAGATCGGGTTTGAGGCTGGCAATCAGCTCCACGTTCGGCTGGCTTTCTTCACCAACTACCGTAACGCCTTCCATGTCTGCTTTGATATGGTCGTACCACGGATCGCCTGTCCATGATTTAACAGCGCCAACAGGCTTCACGCCAAGTGCCAACAGTGCTTCTGTTCCTTCGTTCGTCAATACAACGATGCGCTGCGGAGTGCCTTTAATCGTAGCCTCTCCCATTGCATGAGTGATTTTATGCTCTTCGGAATTCGCCGCTTGCGAATTCGAGGAATTGCCCGTGTTATTGCCGGTAGTATTGCTAGAATTGGACTGCCCGCAAGCGGACAAGAGGAGTGCGAAAGAAAACAACAGAACAGTGACGGACCACATATACTTCTTCTTCTTAACGGATACCATTACGTAATAAACTTCCCTTCGTGTTTGAAAATGATTATCAATGCTTTTACAGATAGCAACTATATCAGGGATAAATTCGGATGTCAATGATTTTGAGAATCACTCTCATTGACATCGAGGTGCTCATCGCCTAGAATTACAAAGTGCTATTATACGCTTCTATAGTTAATCTCTCACGCAAGGAATGGGGCAATTATGAAAATCTTACTTACAACGCGCTTTCAGAAGGTACTAGGTCTAATCGCCTCTTTCGTACTTCTCGTCCTCGGGATGTTAGCCAGTATCGTCTTTGGAACTTCCAATATAAGCCTTCATACCATCATGGAATCTTACACTGCTTATAACGGATCGCAAGAGCATCTCATCATCCAAACGGCAAGGATGCCGCGAGCACTGATCGCAGCCTTCGCCGGCGCCAGTCTTGCTGTAGCGGGCGCATTAATGCAGGGTATTACACGCAACCCGCTCGCATCGCCAAGCCTCTTCGGCATCAACGCCGGCGCGGCATTCTTCATTGTCGTTAGCTCTGCATTCTTCGGGGCAAGCAGTCTGGGCACGTTCGCGACGCTCGCATTCGTTGGCGCTGCTTTTACGGCATTGCTCGTCTATATCCTCGGCTCCATCGGCAGCGATGGCCTGACTCCGCTCAAGGTTACGCTTGCAGGGGCTGCCATGACGGCGTTCTTCTCTTCCCTCTCGATGGGCGTGCTGCTTACCGGCGGCCAAACCTTCGATCAAGTCTTGTATTGGTTCGTAGGTTCGGTGGCCGGACGAGACATGCATATTTTCACGACTGCAGCCCCATATATGGGAATTGCACTTCTAGGTACCGTGGCCCTCTCTCGTCATATGAATCTGCTCGTATTAGGGGATGACGTCGCAACAGGACTTGGGCAAACGACCGTCTACGTAAAGCTCGCAGCTGCCGTCATTATTGTTCTGCTTGCCGGTGGTTCGGTCTCCATAGCGGGGCCGATCGCTTTCGTGGGCATTATAATTCCGCATATTACACGTTACGTGGTAGGCATTGATTTCCGCTGGGTTCTCCCTTACAGCGCCTTCCTCGGCGCTATATTGCTGCTTGTCGCCGATGTGGGTTCACGCTTCATCGCGTATCCCGGAGAAGTGCCTGTCGGTATCATGACCGCCATTATCGGCGTTCCGTTCTTCGTGTACATTGCTAGAAGGGGGGAGCGTTAAGATGAGCAAATCACTGACTTTACGTAACAATCGTCTGTCGTTTCTGATTGAACGCCGAACCTTGTCTGTTATTCTGTTATTAATAGCTGCCAACTTGGTTGCCTTTATTGTTTGCGTAGGTCTTGGCAGCACGGTCGTAAGCCCGATCGCGATCATTCGCTCATTGCTCGGCATAGGCGACCAAGCGGATTCCATGATTATTTTCAAACTGAGAATGCCTCGTGTCGTCATTGCCATTATGGTCGGCTCGATGCTGGCTGTATCCGGTGCTCTGCTGCAAGGCATCGTGCGTAATCCGCTTACGTCGCCGGATGTGATCGGTATCTCGGGCGGAGCCTCGCTCGGCACCGTGTTCTTCATCATTTATTTCTCTCATCTCAGCATACGCTTCTTGCCGCTTAGTTCGATTGCAGGCGCTTTTGCCGCGGCATTCCTAATCTATCTCTTTGCCTATCGTCGCGGGATCACTCCGCTTCGGCTCGTGCTGATCGGGATTGGCATGGCAACCGCGTTAACGGCGGCCACTTATATGCTCATTCTAACCGCATCTTTCACACCGACTGCTGTAGCTGTAAAAGCCTTTACGTTCATGACAGGCAGCATCTACGGGGTATCGTGGAAACGCGATGTGCTGACGCTGCTGCCGTGGATGGTCGTATTAATGCCTATCGCGCTCATCTATGCCCGGCATCTGAACGTACAGGAGCTCGGTGATGAGGTCGCTACAGGCGTGGGCAGCTCCGTCAATACCAAGAGAACGATATTGCTTATTATCAGTGTCGCACTCGCAGGTACGGCCGTCTCCATTGGCGGCGCCATCAATTTCATCGGACTCATGGCTCCGCATATTGCGCGCAAGCTCGTTGGACCTTCGTACGGCGGAGTCATCCCCGTGTCCGCTCTGATTGGCTCCCTTGTCCTGCTGCTGTCTGATTTGGTCGCCAGAGTCGCGTTCATTCCGCTCGATATCCCTGCAGGCGTATTTACAGCCGCAATCGGAGCGCCGTTCTTTATCTTCTTGCTGTACCGCCATCGCAACTCGTAGAAGGAGTGAATCTTGTGTCCGTTATTGCAGCTAATAACCTCACGTTATCGTATGGAAAGAAACCGATCTTCGCAAATCTTGAACTGGAGATTCCTAAAGGGCAAATAACGGTGTTTATCGGGAGCAACGGCTGTGGCAAATCCACTCTGCTCCGCTCGCTCGCCCGGTTATTGAAGCCCCAAGAGGGTTCTATTGTGCTGGATGGCTCCGACATTGCCAAGCTGTCCAGCAAAGAAGTCGCAAGGCGTCTGGCCATTCTCCCGCAAGGGCCGACAGCTCCGGAAGGACTGACCGTCCAGCAGCTCGTGAAGCAAGGGCGTTACCCTTATCAGAGCTTCCTTCAACAGTGGTCTGCAGAGGATGAGAAAATGGTGAAGAAGGCGCTGCAAGCCACACATATGGAGGAGCTGTCCGGACGTACGGTAGATTCCCTATCCGGCGGACAACGGCAGCGCGCTTGGATTGCCATGACGTTAGCGCAGAACACGCAAACGATACTGCTTGATGAGCCAACCACCTATCTCGATATGACGCATCAAATCGAAATTTTGGATCTCCTGTTTGATCTGAATGCGCAAGAAAACCGGACCATCGTGATGGTGCTTCATGATATCAATCTTGCTTGCCGTTACGCCCACCATATCGTGGCGGTTAAGGAAGGACGTATCTTTGCGCAAGGGAAGCCGGAGCAAATTGTGAATGAGTCGTTTATCCATGAAGTCTTCAATATGGAATGCCAAGTCGTGCAGGATCCGATCTTCGGCACACCGCTGTGTATTCCATACGGCAAGGGTCGGAGGCTTCTTGGTGAACAGGTGGAGCAGACGGCTAGTGTAAGTGTGGATGTGAGTGAGGCGCTATTAATTTAATTTCAAAAAGCCCCCGCGGGACTGTGTTTACACAGACCCGCGGGGGCTTTTGTGGCTGTTCGAGAACGTCTCGACAGCCAGGGATCGAATCAACTGTAACGGTTGTCAGCGAGCCAACATATTCGCTCCTTGCTCGCATCATTCTCCCCCTATAAGCGGCTATTCCGTTTACAGCAAGCAAACTAGCTCAATCTAGTGTACTTAAGAGAATATACCGCTTTCGTTGTCGCCAACTCTCCATTTTCGCATCATTCTCACACAGGGGGCTTCTTGTTTAGGTTTTGGCCAATGCGTCTACAAGCAATTGCGCAAAAAACTGCGCGCCGTTCTTCTTCAGATGAACGCCATCCGTGCTGAAGAAACCGTCTTGACCTTTGCTGGCGGAATACCAGTCAATGAGCGAAATGCCCGGTGTCTTCGTGACCGTCTCTGCCAGCATGCCGTTTACGACATCCTGCCACTTACGAGGAACGCGCGTGTTGACTAGAATGACTTTGTGTTCACTGCCAATGGCCGTTAACAAAGTATTCAACTGCTTCTCCGTGAAGGAACCGTTCGTGCCAAGCTCGATGATGACGGTTTGGCCCAGCCTGTTCATTTCCTTCAGTTCCAAGACCACCTCGTCAGCCTCCGACATCTGCCGTCCGACTTTCCCGTCCACGACAATGCCTTTCACAAGCTCTTCCAGATAGGGCTTCGCATCCAGAAGGATCGAGTCGCCGATCACGGTAACACTCCCTGCTGCTGGTTTAATCGGTTTGAGCGGCTTGGACGGTTTGGAAGGAGGATGAGTCGCTGGCGGTTTGTTGGCTCCGTTGCCTTTCGCGTTGTCCTGATCCTTCGCACCATTGTCCGGCTTATCCTCCGCCGAACCTGCCTTGCCCGGTTTACTTGTAACCGGCTGATCAGGGCTTGTCCCATTCTCTTCCGGCTCAGTATCCGTAACGACGCCTGCATCGCCTGGGTTCGTATTGCTTGAATCCGTGACGCCTGATTCTGGTTCACTTGGGCTCAAGTCCCCCGGATTCGTATCGTTCGAAGCCGTATCACCAGCCTTCGTATCGTTCGCAGTCGTATCACCCGGCTGTGTATCGTTCGGCTTCGTCACGACCGGACGATCCTCAGTACCACCTTCCGATACAGCATGATCTGCTTGATCTCCAGTCGGTCTCTCATTCGTGATTCCCGGCTTCAGAATGGGAATGCCCACCGATAGTCCACCATCTATCGCATACAATTGTGTCGAGCATGATACGCTGACAGCCATCAGCGTGCATAATGACATGACCAGCACGATCCGACTTGCGCGAAGCGACTGCCGCTGCCTGGCGGCCAGCTGCGATAACTTACCGCGGAGTCTGCCCAGCGCACCGCGCCGGATCGGCTCCTCGACGAAGCGCCAAGAGAACTCGGCCAGCACAATGGCTGCCGCCACTTGAAGCACGGCTCGCATCGCATGAAACTCGTCTACCTCCGCTGTAGGAGTAGTCAAGGCGATAATCGGATAATGATAGAGATAAATGCCGTAGGATCGCACGCCTAACCAGCGCAGCGGCTTGCAGCCCATCACGCGGCCAAACCTGCTTGATGGATGGGCCAGCGAAGCGACAACAGCCGCAGTCGCAACAGACAATACAACCATGCCGCCGCGATAGAGCATCTCATCGTATTCGCCAACTGTCGCGATCATGGCCAGCACGACAGCCAATCCGCTGAAGCCGACGATATCCAGCACCATTTTCGTCTTGCTTCTGGCGTACTCGGACAACTTCCAGCTTGGCCAAATTACAGCCAAAGCAGCGCCAATGAGCAGCGCGAATGCCCGTGTATCTGTGCCGTAATATACGCGGCTCGGATCAAGCCCCGGCACATAGAGCGCAGCCATCAGCCCCGCTGATGCTGCCGCCCCTGCTAATATAACAAGCGCAAGCTTACCGCGCTGCGGCACCCAGCGCACGAGCAGCACAAGCAACAAAGGCCATACGAGATAGAACTGCTCCTCAACGGCGAGCGACCACAAATGGCCAAACGGCGAAGGCGGCCCGAACGACTCGAAATACGAGACCTGATGGAAGATTAACCGCCAGTTACTGGTGTATATCAGTGCTGAGAGCATTTCCCCTTTTAACGAAGAGAGTCTTGCCGGGTCTATATACAGCAGCCAAGCTGCAACGAGCAGGAGCATAATAACCATCGCCGGAAGCAGCCTTCTCGCCCGGCGAATCCAAAACTCGCCGAGATTCAACCGCTTTGTGTGACTTTGTTGTTTTAACAATATATCGGTGATCAAGTAACCGGAGAGGACGAAGAAAATGCCTACGCCCAGCAATCCGCCCGGTACCCACGATAGATTCAGATGATAAGCGATTACCGCAAAGACGGCAATTGCGCGCAAACCATCGATTCCGGGCATGTAGCGACCGCTGTTTCCTAATGGTTTTGGCATATTCACATTCTCCTTCCGGCAGGGGACCGTTTCCCCCGACTTGCTGTCTGACTAACCTGTCTCTAGGCTGCATGTTTGATTATAGAACGAGATAGCTTGTTTTGCGTTACAGAAGAGTTACATTTCGTTATCAAAATACGACTAAAGCGCTCCGCCCTTGTTCGATATCCGCCCTAGCCGCCGAACCGAATCACATCCAGCACCAATTTGCCGCTGGTCAACGTTACGCGTACCGTATGAGCACCTGCGGCCAAGCCTTCAACTGCAAACCAAACGCTGTCCCGCTCCACGGCCTGATCAGCGATAACTACGACAGCACCATCGATCTCTACCGTTGCCGAACCCAAGGACATACCGAGCTCTCCGCAGAGCTTCACCCATGTTCCATGGAAGGAGAAGCTGAAACCATCGCCATCCGTGTCGCTCCACGTGTAGTCATCGTTATAACTGCCCGCAGCTCCCCGCTCCCGCTGCCAGTCCCCTTCATAGGTGATGCCCGGATTCGAATCATTCATCCGATTCTCGATATGCTCCGGATGAATGCCTGTCTTCACAGCGCGCAACGCATCCAGAAACATCGTGCCTTCCTGTTTCGTCGGCATTATGCCGGGACCGCCTTCATCGAGCTCGTTCCATGCATAGATCGCCATCACCGGCGGCGAACTCGTATGCTGGGCATGATTAAACAGCCAGCTGCGCATTTCACTGAGATGCTCGAACCATTCCGTATACGTCGGATATTCAAACGAGTAGCCATAATAACTGGCCCCAACAGCGGCCGTCCAGGCATCATTATGCCGCGGACTCGGGTCGATTACCGCACTGACGCCGGGGATCACCTTAAGCCCCTTCTCAATATCTCGTTTATTACGATCATGGCGAGCCAGCTCTTCAAAGGCATAATGCCCCTCGCCGCTGTGTGACGCAGGACCATAATCGGAAACGCCGTCAAACCCAAACTTCGCGGCAGACTCATAATCGTTTCGCATATCGACCAAATAAGGCACACCTAACCCAGCCTCTGCACAAGCTTCCGCCAGATAAGCCAGTTCTTCCGCCCAACTGCTGCCGAATCCACGCTCCGCATCATCGAGAAAGGCAGTGTCCATCCAGAACAACAGCGGTCGGTTGCCGTCCACGAGTACATACTGCTTGTCCTTCATTAAGGATACAAACTCCGGCACATTGCGTTTCCGCCAGCCTCGTCGCTCCTCTTGATTGGTACCGCTAACCCAGCCCGTCTGTAAAATAAGCGCAAACTGCAGCAGCTCGTGTTTCACAGAAGACATGTAATCCTTCAAGGGATTGTTAAGGCGCCTTATCCCCTCATGAGCATCGTCATCCGGATACCAGACGAAAGCCCAGAAATCAAGCAAGCCATCAGCGGCCGCTTGAATTTGGCGATCAACCCGCTCGGCGTGATCCGGCACCTCCGAATCGAACCAGCCATCGATCGGCTCCCTACTTCTGTAAGCTGTATACAGCGATGGATCTACGAATCCCGCGTAGGATGCGTTCGTCGGAAACCAAGCGTCCCACCGAATGGCTCCTGCCAGAAAAGCTTGTTCATCACGCCCACCCATCTTCCCTATCCCCTCTCTTGATAGAAAAAATGCCCTACTCCCATGCGGGAGGAGAGCAGTGACGCAGATTGGTTTCCGTTCGAAGCCAAAGCTTCGAATGGAGCATTCTGCTGCTGTAACTGGAGCATTCTGCGAATTAATCAACCTTCTGCGAAGCGGCTTTCTTGCCCATGGCGTCAGCTTCCTGCTCAAGCGCAGGGTCATCGTTGACCGGCATGCCGGCTACCGACATGGTCGGTTCGATTCGCCCTTTGCGCTGCTGCACGACATGCTGCAGCTCATGGCCGATCAGCTCTTGCCCCTCTTGAGTGTCCGGTTGATATTGACCCGGCGCAAAATGAACGTCGCTGCCCTGCGTATACGCAAGCGCACCTACTTCTCTTGCAGATGAGGAGTCTTCATGGACGCGCACATCCGACATATTCGACTGCAGGGCAGCCTCCATCTTCACCTGCACGCTCGAAGGAAGCCGTCCTTTCTCACGTTGCTCGTCATCTCCCTCTGCGCTTCGCTGCAGAACGGACGAGCGGCTGCTGTGCATCATCTGCACAACGGCCCGGTTGCCTGCCGCTTTCTGCAGCTGCAGCACATGCTGGGGAGAGAGCACACGCTCACCGCCAGAAGCTGAGGTTGAAGCTGAAGCTGAAGCTGAGACTGAGCTTGCGGCGCTCCGGGCTTCCACTTGATGAGCGGTAGGACGTTTGAACTTGGCAGACGGGGACTGATGCTCGTGCGACACTGGAACTCCTCTTTTCTAATGGGTTTTGCGCAATCGTTTGACGATCAGCATCACTATCCCGAACAGCAGAAGCAGGATGCTGATCGCCGCCATCGTCCATTTAAGCGTGGTGAAGAGACTGCCAGCCTGAGCGATGAACGTGATTCGATCCGGATAGTTGGTCAGCATCGTCAAGATGCATGCATTTTCTAAGTAATCCAGGAGAAGCGTGATATAGATAAGCAGAGGTAATTGATGTAACCATGACTTCGGTGCGAATGCCCGGCGGTAAATTACAGTCGTAAGCAGCGAGAAGCACAGGCTGTATACGATGGGGTAGATATAGTCAGCTGCGAGCGTAAATGTGACGTAGAAAGATCTCCCTGCGTCGCTGTAGGCGCCGATTATGGCATAGGCCTTGTCTGCGGAATAAGAGAGACGCAAATCCAGAATGCCTGCACCGCCGGAATAATCATTGAGCTTCGATGATCCGTAAGGCAGCACAACCGCTTCAATAACAAGCAATACGATGAACAACCCTGAGATGGCTTGCCAATTACTCAGCCTATTCTGCATTCGGCGCAGTACGGTCAGCATGGCGATTCCCCTTTTCTTCACATGGAATAATGAGGTGGGTGTCATCGTTATTTTAGCGGATTTCGGCTTCATTTAACACTACCAGTTTGCCAAAAATATCAATTTTTTCTGCGCAAGACAATGGTTCCGAGAATCCGCTAAAGTTCGACGCCATACAGAAAAGGAGACCGACCCTCACAAGCTCATAAGGGGCAGTCTCCTTCTCATCTGCGCTGCTAAGCAGCCGCGTTTATCCGAAATAATTCGCCAAACCATGTTTATCCAAAATAATTCGCCAAACCTCTGGCAATCGCCGCAGCCGCTTTCTTCTGATAAGCCGATCCGCGAACGATGGATTCGTCCTTGCGGTTCGATAGAAATCCAAGTTCAACGAGTGTCGCTACCGTGTCGTTCTCCCTCAACACATACAGATCGCCGAAGGATAGACCATGGCTGCGAAGCCCGCCGACTTCAGTCAACTCATCCTCAATCGCTTGCGCGAGCGGTCTGTCTTTCTTCTCGGAATAGAAGAAAGTAAGGATGCCAGAGGTTTGTTTCTCCGAGGAATTATAATGAATGCTGACGAACGCATCCGCGTCCGCTTTCTCGCTTATCCGTACACGCTCCGAGAGCTCCGGTTTCTTGTCCGTCGTCCGCGTCATAATGACCGTAGCGCCTAAGCTTTGCAGTTCCTGCTTGAGATAAGTGGCGGTACTCAGCGTAAGATCTTTCTCCTTCGTTTCGTACGTTGTTCCGATCATGCCCGGATCATTACCGCCATGTCCGGCGTCAACGACGATGACCTTGCCTCTAAGTCCCCTGCCGGAATGCTTAGGCGGGACAGCGCCTTTGCCGACGTATGCCTTGGACACCCAGCCCGTTGTACGGCCTGATGTGCGAATTTTAATCCAATCACTCTGACTGCCCGTAATCGTTATCTGCTCGCCTTGCGACAAGGATCCGACTACCTTATAGCTTACGCCAGGGCCGGAACGAATTCGAAGCGAATCCGCAAGCACAGTCGCCGTTGAACCGGGACTTGTACTTACTGTACCGCTCGTAGGCGGCTCGCTTGCCGCCGGGCTGGACTCTTCACCTGCGTTATTCAGCTTGCTGAGCAGGTAGCCTGCGGCATAACCGGTCAATTTGTTGTGTTTAATTTGAACCCAGCCGTCGCTGTCTTCATCCGTAACCGTAACGACATCGCCTTTATTCAGCTTGCCGACTACGGAGGATTGCAAAGAAGGCTCGCTGCGTACATTCAGTGCAGAACTGCTGACTTTAGCTTGATAAGGGAATGCCGACGTGGCAGAAACCAACGAAATACCGAGACTGCCGACCAGAAGTGTAAACATGATTACTAGGCTGATATATCTACGCATAGAGTCTCCTTCCAGTGGATAAAAAAGGTAGACTCTTATTATATCAGCAGTTTGCCGATTAGGGCATCCTATTTTACAAAATAATTAGGTATTGCGAAGGTTGTCGAACAAAGTCGATTCCAAATCATAAACAAAAGTCCCTATCTCTTCTGGATATTCAGACCGAGCTCTTCTGCTCTGGCAAGTGCCTCAGGGGAAAACTTATTCTTACCGTACTTCTGAAGGAACTCTTCTTCCGTCACCGGCACCCAGCGAAACTCGCGATTCTGATAGACCCATACTTTCTTGCCCCAATCCACGTGAATGGTACGGCTATTCACCTTCTTCACGACGCCGATTTCGGTAATGACATTCGTATTATTGAACGTTTTCACGCATAGCTTGTTCAACATTTGACTCATCCTATTGTCCTCCTTCTTCATCTTGGTGTTGTTCCTCATTATACCCGTAAAATAGGCACAATAGCTTATCGCCCGCCAAAATAAAAAGTTCGGCAGCACAAGGCGCATCATGCGCGCTTCACTCGCCGAACTCCTCAATCGAACGCTACAGCTTTCTCCCGAACATGACTACAAAATTATAATACTTGTATACGCAGTCCACATCTGAGAAACCCGCTTCGGTCAACCAGCCAAGCTGGGTTTGCAAATCCGTCATCCGATCAAGCTTCGTCCGCTCATAAGCGGCTGCGATTTCCGGCTCCGTCAATCCGCTCGCTTCAACCTTCCCTCTCCAATCCTCTCTATAGAGAGCATCCACAAAAGGCGTATGTCCCAGCACCTGATCCGCATTGATAAACACGCCGCCCGGCTTAAGATTAGCGAAGCTGTTGCGGTACAAGGTCAGCTTATCGGTATCGGACAGATGGTGGATCGACAGCCCGGAAACGATAATATCGAACGAGTCTCTCGGGACGAAGGTCGTGTAGTCTTCACAGAGATACGTAATATTCGACGAATCCATATGCATGAACCTCGATTTCGCGACGGCTAGCATCTTATCGGATAGATCGATGAGCGTGAGCTTCGCCCCCGGATAACGCGCTAATAGAAAGGAAGAGAGCAGCCCTGTTCCCGCACCCAAATCCAAAATCGCAGGTGCCTCCGTTTCAACCTCTGCGAGCGCCGAAGCAACGCCATAGAAGTCGTCAAAGCAAGGGATTAATTTCCGCCGCTGCTGATCGTAAACGGCTGCTGTTTCATCGAATGTACTGCGCACATGCTCATGTTTCTCCATGCCCGAACACCTCCCAATAACTGCCTCCATCATACTAGAGCGAATCGAATCCGTGAAATATTCAGTATCTATGAGTTCCATCACTTTCACCTATATGGCCTGAAGAAATCATCAAAGATGCCATTTTTTTGCTAATTTTTGTTGACAATATTCCCCTTCGCGAGTAGAGTGAAAATATATTTCCGACAAAACAACTTGGATTAGGAGGATTAAACGATGGGACATATAGACAACAACTTTTTGTCAGCCATTGAAACGAACTGGTACAGCTTTGTTACTTCCATCTTTGTATTCTTGGTATTATTCTATCTTGCACGCAAGCGGGTGAGCTTCGGTGCTCGGGTACTGATCGGCCTAGGCATCGGACTTGTAGTCGGCATTCTGTTTCAGAACTTGGACTATGACACCAAAGGCATTACAACATTCGGCAGTATCTACATAAGCTTAATTCGGATGCTCGTCGTGCCGCTGGTCTTCATCCTTGTTCTAAACAGTATTTCATCCTTAACGAACCTGGAGTACTTACGCAAAATCGGCCTTAAAACCTTCGCATGGTTCCTGGGAACGACCGGCGTCGGCTCTATAATCGGCCTAGTGATCGCACTTGCGTTCAATCCGGGCAGCGGCATTCAACAAGCGGCACCGGCTGATTTTGAGGCTCGTGAAATCCCGGCCTTCTCTGAAGTTATTCTGAGCCTCGTTCCTTCGAACCCGATTAACGAAGCAGCTAATGGCAAAGTCGTTCCTGTACTTATCTTCGCAATTTTCCTTGCCGTAGCGATTATCAAGCTCGGATCCAGAAACGCGGAAACGGTAAAACCTGTCCGTGATCTGATTCAATCGCTCGCTCAAGTGCTTCATCAGGTCGTCAAGTTTATCATTCGGCTCACGCCTTATGGCGTATTCGCACTGATTGCCGGCGTTACATCCCACTATGGCTGGGAAACGCTGCAGGAGCTCGGAAGTGTAATTATCACCTCTTATGTTGCGCTGATCGTACACTTTGTTCTCGTTTTCGGCGGTCTGGTCTTCTTCGTAGCCAAAGTCAATCCCATTCGGTTCTTCCGCAAAATCTATCCGACAATCGCTGTCGCGTTCACTACCCGCAGCAGCTATGCAACGCTTCCTGTTAATCTGGATGTCATTACGAAGCGTCTGCACGTGTCGCCGCGTATCGCGAGCTTTGTTGCACCGCTTGGCGCTTCCGTTAACTTCAATGCATGCGGCGGCATCTGGCCGGCCATTGTCGTTGTCTTTACCGCTCAAGTGTACAGCATTGATCTATCGTTTACGGATTATATCGTACTTGTGCTTGTAAGCATCGTTTCATCAATCGGCGTTGCCGGCGTTCCGGGACCTGCCGTTATCTCGACAACCGTCGTATTGACAGCACTAGGTCTCCCGCTTGAAGGTATTGCCATTGTTGCCGGTGTAGAAGCACTGATCGACATGGGCCGCACAACGGTCAACGCGACAGGAACAACCGTTACTTCCCTGCTCGTTGCCAATTCGGAAGACGAGTTTGACCGTGAAGCCTTCAACAATGACAAGGACGACGAAATCTCCCTGCAAACTGCTTAAGTAGAAATATTCAAAGAACAGCCCTCCCGTCCATCTATGGACGCTGGAGGGCTTTTTGCATCCTTCCGGTAAACTTCGCTCCACGTTTCATGCTGCATGTTCTAACGAACCGTACGGCGCTTATATGCCCGTAAATGACTCCGCAAACATGCTAACGAACCGTAGAGGCTTTATTCGGCGGTTTGGTGTAGTTCTGATCCAGTTATCTCGATCTAATGCCCTACGGTTCGTTAGATTTTCAAAACCCCGAAATTCGATCAACTAACGCCCCCACGGTTCGTTAGAATTTCACCACATACAAGAGAGAGTGTACGAGGTAAGATCAGTACGATATGAATGCTGAGATATGTTCATTTCTATTAATCCAGATGGCCGTCGAGACTTTATCTACAGCCAGCCGAAAGGGCAGCCAATTGGCTGCCCCAGGCTGTCGAGAAAGTCTCGACAGCCTTTGTTATATCCTCATAATTTAACACGACACCGCGTTAATATAGTATAATATAAGTAACAAATAACAA
>NZ_FNNV01000042.1 GCF_900106745.1 Paenibacillus sp. CF384
GTTCCATAAAGCCATGTAACAGCGCGAAAAAACAAGCAATCTTGTGAGAACTTGTTTTTTGGCTGGAAGGACTCCGGATTAAAGGGGCTGAGCCGGTTATGCAACATTTTCCCCTCAGAATGAGCTAAAACAGCCAAATGTTGCGCAATATGCAACATTTGGCTATGGAAAGGTAGTCAGGAGGCTAGTTTGGACTAAAATGTTGTATTCCGTGCAACATTTTCTCCACTAGCCTCTCTTTTCGTTTAAAATGCTGCATGTTATGCAAAATTTCCTCTAGATACGCGACTGTCAGGAGGACGGTGGAGGAGTTACTTGTAGATGAATGAGTAAATGAGCGACTGTGAGGAGGACCGTAGGGGAGTTACTCGGAGATGAGTGGGTAAATGAGCGACTGTGAGGTGGATGGTGGGGAGTTACTCGGAGATGAGTGGGTAAATGTGCGACTGTGAGGTGGACAATAGGGAGTTACTCTGAGATGAGTGGGAAAATGAGCGACTGTGAGGAGGACGGTGGAGGAGTTACACGGAGATAGGTGGGGGAGCGAGCAATTTACATAATAAAACGCCGCACGGCGAAGTGAACTTCGCTGTGCGGCGTTTTGATGTATCCGCTGCTGTTATTGACGCAGCTGCGGCATTTGTTGGAAGGTCATGTTGATCGGCAAGTAGCTGCCGGATGCGAGCGTGAAGACGATGTCGAGCGTTTCCGCGGCTGCACCTGTGCGGTAGAGCACGGCAGTTTCATTTTGGGTCAGAAGCGCACTGTCGGTTGTAACCGGCACGAGTTTCCCGTTAACGATGAAGGCTCCTGCATAGTGGCCGCCTCTGGCATTGATGCCGACAATCGTGTTAGGCGCGACTAGCACCTTCATTTTGTACAAGACACCGAAGTTGCCGGAATCGTACTCCAGCAGGCCGGTCATCTCGTCAATTCCATCCACGAGCTTATCGATCTTGCTGTCCCCAAGCAAGATACTCTGCGGTTTCGCGCCGACTGCTTCGGAGGTGGTGAGATCGATTACGCGGTCGGCGTAATCGAATGTGCCGCGAACATGCTTATTATCGCGAGGCATGACCGTTAAGGAATCGAGAATCGGCAGCGGATCTTGTTTATCCTGTACGACGACGATCCGGTAGCGAATCGTTGTCGTCGAAACGACATCGGCATAAGCGGAGAATACATCCCCCGGCTTTACCGGTACATTCGACATTTCAGGGAGCAATACCTTGGATTCGCCGGGAGCTAGGGTCACGTAGTTAGCCGGTACATTTTTGCTGAGTGCATCCATATAGCGGATCGTGGCCATTTTGCCAGCCATAATGGTGGATTTGTCCGGACCGCCTTTGCCCCATGCGCCGATACCGACGGAAGCTTGGCCGGTACTGCTTGTGTTTGTAGCTACTAAGTACATTTTCAGCGGGTAGCCTGCTCCATTCTCGTTATAGAAAAGGAAGCGGGTTGCGCCGGAAAGCTCTGTGTCATATACAAGGCCTGTCGTCATCCAACGTTCAGGGCTGTTGCTGTGTACAAGTCTTGCCGGTTCATTCGTGTACGTATAGGAGAGGGTCGGGTAGTTCCGCACAGCCGTGCCATCCATCGTATATTTGCGTCCAACCGGCGTGAAAAGCAGGTTAAACTCATCTTCGGTGTACAAAATTTCCGGAATGACGGTAATCATCTTCGTAACGGTGCCGATCAGCTGCCCGCCATCTTTGACTTCGAGCGTGACCGGGAACTGACCTTCAGTGAAGAAAGCAGGCGAGTTACCCGTGTATTTAGCAGAAATGATGTCATTGCGGTCGTCGGTGCTCAGATCGGTATAGGTGACAGGCTCGCCGATGCGATAAGTCGTTTTATCCGTTGTAAAATCAGCTACCGGCGCTTGATTCGGCATTTGCACGTTAACGGTAACGCTGAATGGCTCGCTCCATACGCCGTTCTCGCCTTGCACCCAGTGCGTTACAACATGCATACCGGCTTCCTGGAAGATGGACTCTCGTCCTTCCCAGCGCTCATGGGTGTTGGTTTCGTCCACTACGGTAGGAACGCCATTCACCAAATAATCAACTAGCGTTTGTTGTGCGAAAATTTCAGTAGGCTGCACGGTGAATTCCGCAGACGGCGGTGCCGCCCAGGTAATGACGGTGTCGATACCGCGTGCTGTAATGCGGCTTCCGGTCAAATTGGACCACATGCGAAGCGGTACCATGAGCGAGCCCTTCAGGAGGAAGGTCGGGCCAGGTCCTTTCACGGATTCGCCGTTGCGTTTAATGATATCGCTGCCCGGCTTGAATCGAAGCTCGATGTCTCCGGCTTTCGCGATGGACTCTTTGGTCTTCGCGTCATAAGACAGCTTGTAGCCGAAAGGACCTGCAATCCCGTTCAGCGCGGCATAAGAAGAGCCGTTCTTGATCGTTAACGGCTGCGCGGCTTTCAGCGGCTTCTTGTTGAACAGCATCGCGGTGCTGTTCTTCTTCAGCAGAAGCTCGTTGTCCGGTGTGAGCATGCCGCTAATCGGGGCGACGTCCACAATCGGATTCGCGATCGTGGAGTCCCCCGTCGTAGTTGGAGTCGTTACTGGTGCATCGGTCGTAGATGCGGGTGCATCGACCGTTCCTTCCGCGGATAGCGGCGACGTTTGAAATAAAGTGAGTAGTGCCAGTGTACAGACAAAATAATGCTTAAGTGGTTTCATACGCGACTCCTTCTCTATTGTATAGCGATAAATTAGATGACCACTGTTTAAACGACTTTATTTACCAGAAAGTTGCGATGCTTGGAAAAGAAATATTGTAACCGGAAATGGAATAGCGGTTGCCGGTTCGGCTTGCTGCTGATTTGTGTTAAAATAGGTGAAAAAATCCGGTGGGCTAAGACTCATTCCTATCACCGGGTAATTGTAATAGAACCTGTACTTTCTCATCGAAAGGATGATTGCAATGCATACGAAACCACTTAAAGAGATGGCTGTAACGTTCTTAAGTCTGGTAGCCTCGGGCAAGGTGCGCGAAGCCTACGAGCAATATGTAGGAGAGAGCTTCCGTCATCACAATGCCTACTTCCGCGGCGATGCAGATTCGCTCATGCTGGCAATGGAAGAGAACGCGAAGTTGAACCCTCACAAGACACTTGAAGTCAAACGCACCCTCGAAGAAGGGGATTGCGTTATGGTCCACTCCCATGTGAAACAGAAGCCAGATGACCTCGGAGCCGCTGTGGTCCACATCTTTCGCTTCAAAGACGGCCGCATCGTCGAATTGTGGGATTTAGGTCAGGCCATACCGGAGCATTCACTTAATGAGAACGGTATGTTCTAGCTGCGACAGCTGGCCGAGCACGCGCAGAAAAACCGCCGATTCGGCGGTTTTTTCTTCTGCAGATGAAGGAAGTGCTCTAATAGCGGTTGCCCAATAACACTAGGATTTGATTCGGGCGAGTTCTTCTGAGCACATAATACCCTTGGTCAGCTCTGGTGGCTATTCCTGTATTGCTCGGTGCACATAGCCCGCCTGGCTGACAGGTACCATCATCGCGTACCAGTAATTTGCCAACCATGCCTACAGCTACCCACTCCGGCCGGTTTAACCGTGGAACGTAGTCTTGCAGCGGATTCCAATCGGGATTCAGGATAGGCTGCCGTTCCGTGCGTTCAGGCAAGAGCAGTTGTCCCGACGCATCGAGCCGCTCTGGAATCTGTACATCCTGATAGAGGATTCGTCCCCATTCATCGGTCAGATATTTGTGATGCCAGCCCAGATCGGCGCTATCGGATAGAAAAGCAGGCTTGCCGCTGGTAATGCCAACCATGTAGCGATCAGCAGAAGTTGCGATCCGAACCTTGTCATCGACGAGAGCAAGGAAATAGCCCGGTTCGATCGGTTGTCCATCATAGGTTTCGAACATCTCCGCGTAGTCTGCAGCCGGGCTGCTGACCGTTCCGTCGATTTTTACATCGCCGGTGCTTAATATTTTCGCTGCCAGGCCGGGCGCTTCCGGACTGGTTCCATTGGCCAAATACCACGAGTAACTCAGCTCATTGGCAGAGCCGAATTTCCCCATGATGTGTACCCCTTCCAGTGAGTTTGTGGACGTGTTTTGCCCTTCCGCGTGCGAAAAGCTACCGTCAGCGACCGTATTGACGCCTTGAGCATGGGCGGTAAATCCGCTTGCGGTCGTAATCGCTCCTTCTGCGTGCGAGGATTGACCGCTTGCAATGCTTTGGTTTCCTTCGGCATGCGAGACATCGCCGCTAGCGATTGTGCTTTGTCCTTCTGCATGCGCGAATAGGCCGCTGGCTAGGTTCAGATTGCCTTCCACATGCGATGCTCGTCCGCTTGCGGTGTTGCTCTCTCCTTCGGCATGCGCGCATTGCGCGGTAGCGTAAGTCTCCATTCCTTCGGCATGAGAATTCAAGCCGGAAGCTTGGGTCAACTCCCCTTCGGCATGTGCATTCATCCCACCCGCTATCGTATTCATACCCTCCGCATGCGAGCGGTCGCCGATGGCTTGTGTTACTTCACCTTCTGCATGCGAATAGATGCCGGACGTAGTCGAGCCGCCGCCTTCCGCATGTGAAGCAGGTCCAATCGCAATCGTAAAGTAGCCCTCGGCGTGCGCGGCAAAACCGCTTGCAACGGACAGAAACCCTTCCGCATGCGAAGCCTCATTGGCGGCAGCCGTTTCTCTGCCTTCGGCATGCGAATAGATTCCCTCCGCGAGCGTACTTCCGCCTTCTGAATGGGAAGCGGGTCCTTGAGCCGTATTGGCATATCCTTCCGCATGAGAGGCAAAAGCGCTCGCCGTGGATTGAAACCCTTCCGCGTGGGAGGCGTCCCCGCTTGCTAACGTATCTGAACCTTCAGCCTCGGAGCATGTCCCGGTGGCTTGTGCGTTACATGGTGCCATGTTGCAACATCTCCTTTGGTAAGCCATAATGATGGTGAATCTATTTCCATATTATTACATGAATGAGATTATGCTTGGATGCTAGAGTTCTTTTTCTGAACGTATATAGAATGGAGTCACGGCAAGGAGGCGAGCAGTGTGTCACACGATAGCTTGGAAAGTGTAGACGACAATACAATGATGGAGATCCCTGGGGGAGAAGTCGAACTAAGGGACGACCGTGTGAAAAGCAAATGGACGGTTCAGATCGCACCTTTTCTATTAGCGCGATATCCGGTAACAGCGGGGTTGTACGGAGAGATCGTGGGTCACGCAGCTGCTCCTTCGGATGGTGATGCAATGAAGCCGATAGTGAACGTCTCTTGGTTGGATGCAGTGAAGTTCTGCAATTTGCTGTCGGCGAGAGATGGATTGGAAGCTTGTTATGTGATTCGTTCCTCCGACGATGTGGCGTGTAATTGGCATGCGGACGGCTATCGACTTCCCTCGGAAGCGGAGTGGCAGTACGCCTGTAAAGCAGGGACTACCGGTTATCGATACGGCGAGCTTGATCAGATTGCTTGGTATGAGGAGAACGCAGGGGGAATCGTCCATGAGGTAGGTGGAAAGGAACCGAATGCATGGGGGTTGTATGATATGCTCGGAAATGTGTGGGAATGGTGCTGGGATCTCTATGATAAGGAAGTGTACGGCTCTTATCGGATTTTTCGAGGTGGAAGCTGGGCCGAAGAGGCCAGAGGCTGCGGAGCAACTTGCCGCCGTCGCAGCCACCCGACCTTTGGCATCGATGATCTTGGATTTCGTGTGGCTCGGACAGTGACGGGAGTGTAAGGCGACATATTGCCATTGGGGAGTGCGAGATGTTGCCTTTTGTGCAACATTTACCCTGAAAAGAGGCAGCGCAGAGGAAATGTTGCTCTTTTTACAACAAATTCATCTCGTATCGCCATATAGGAGGCAATTCCCGCTCAAATGATGCTTTTTGCTCCAAGGCCCCTTAATTAAACTGGAGTCCTCTCAGCCAATAATTTAAACTATTAGCTAAGGGGATGATCCGTTATGGGGAAGCATTTAGG
>NZ_FNNV01000022.1 GCF_900106745.1 Paenibacillus sp. CF384
ACTAGATCTTCTATGGAAACGAACTCGTAATTCTGTTGTTTATCCCGATTTGAACGTAGCATTTTACAACACCATCCGTTTGTTATTTGTTACTTGTATTATACTATATTAACGCGGTGTCGTGTTAAATTATGAGGATATAACAAAGGCTGTCGAGACTTTCTCGACAGCCTGAGCAGCCCGAGAGGGCTGCTTTTATTTAAGTTGACTTCCCATCGCGGTCCGCTTGATAATCGAGGTACAGATGGAAATAACTAGGACGAGGTTAGTCCTTGGAGGGCAGATGCTGCTTGAGTGAAACTATCTTCGTGGCCAGCTCTTTGGCTAAATCGGCTTGCTTGCGCGTGCTTGTCTTGATCTCTTCATTAAGCTTATTCTGGCGAGACAGCTTGCTGTTGAGATCACTGGCGGATTGACTTAGTTTCATGTCGCGCTGCAGCTGCTTAATCTTGGCCTGCGCCTTGTCCGCTTTGGCTTTCTCTTGCGGGATCTTGCTCTCTATTTCAGCAATTTCGCGTTGCAAACGATCGACAATTGCTTTGGTGAAATTAATGGACATGTCGGGCACCTCATACTCGTTTAGTGTAGCTAAGTCCTCATTTTACTATAGATGCTCCGGTTATGCGAGGAATGGAAGCCGAGGATTAGAGGAGGTCGCGGAATGCAGGAGCTTGTCGGGCAATGCGAGCAATGTAAGAAGGAGATTTTCTGCAAGGATGGGTTTCTGGAAGGTTTGATTTTGGATGATGGGAAGCTGGTTTGCTTGGACTGTTCCAATCAGGAAGAGAAGGAGCGATGATAGAAAATGTCGATTCAATTGAGGAGCACGTATCTTACCATTCCGGTAAGCAGCTTCGCCCAATCCACCCAGTGGTATGGTGAACATCTGGGATTTCGCGTGGTGAAAGAGGATCCATTCTATATCGAATTAGTGAATGAGTCGGGTATTCGCATTCTTTTCCAGAAATATGAGCACAGCCTCAACTCGCATTTCGTTTACCCGGATGGCGCGCTTCAGTCCTCGTATGGGTTTATGGTAGACGACGCGGAGGCTGCTTATCATGCGTTTATTGAACGAGGGATTAAGGTCGGTGAGCTCTTCATCTATCAAGGCAAATCGTTCTCGTTCTATGATCCGGATGGCAATTTTATTGAAATATGGAGCCCAGTGCAATAACAGTTGAAGGAGGTCATCAGCGTTGATCAAGCTTCATAGCTGTTATGCGAAGGATTTTCACGGGAAATGGGAGATGGGCAAAAGCCCCACGCAGTTTCACATCCTGCTCGTCGTGACGAAAGGGAAAATTATCTATTACGTCAATGATGAATCCGTCTTGCTGCAGAAGGGAGATGTCCTCTTCATGCCGGCCGGCACGGTGCGCGGGGGGATATCGATGAGTGAAGAGCATCAGCGGTATGCCACGCATTTTACGCTGGACGATAATGATCGATTGCTGCTGCCGCTTCTCGCGGAGAATCGTTATTGCAAGACAACCATAAGCGGGTTTGAATATTTTAAGCAGCGGTTCATGTTACTGAAGCATCACTGGCTCATGAGAGGGCCGTATTCGGAACCGACATGCTATGCGATTCTGCTGGAGCTGCTTAGCATTATCAATTATGAGCGCGACAAGTGGAAGCTTCCGGCGAAGAAGATTGAGATGACGGAGGATATCAAAACCTATCTGCTCGATCATTATAAGGAGTCGGTTTCGCTGGATGATTTGGCGCATTTGACGGGGAGGACGCCGAATCATGTTTCGCATCTGTTCAAGTCGGTCACGGGATTGTCGCCGATTGACTATTTGCATCATGTCCGGATCGTAAAGGCGAAGGAGTTGATGATTGATAAAATGATGTCGATCAGCGAAATC
Source organism: Paenibacillus sp. CF384 (assembly GCF_900106745.1). Lineage (GTDB taxonomy): Bacteria > Bacillota > Bacilli > Paenibacillales > Paenibacillaceae > Paenibacillus_Z. The sequence goes on from NZ_FNNV01000022.1 coordinate 1,875, forward strand.
GCGGAGGAGACGGGATTTTGCGATCAGGCGTATTTTAACCGGGTGTTCAAGAAAGTGACGGGCTGCTCGCCTACGGCATTTATGAAGGGCAGGACGGGATGAACGGATTCGTAGTGGTAGTTGTGGTAGCGCTATCATGATAATCGTTGAATCGTCCAAAAGAAAGCGGGATCGTTACTCGAAAGCAGCCAGCAAACCAACTATGATTGAGAAAGGTTGATTATCAATCATACGGAGGGGATTACGCGTGGATCCATCGTGCTTGCAGTATGCGTTGACCGAAGAAGAACGGAAGCAGTTTAACGAATTGGGCTATCTGGTTGTCGAGAATGCGCTCTCGCCGGAGCAGGTTGCGGAGCTGACTACAGAATTTGACCGTATTTATGAAGATAAGCTGAGCGGCGGGCATGACCCGAGTACGGCATTGTTTTATCCAAATTTCATCCCGGATCACAGTTCGTTTCTTAATCTTGTGGATTACGATAAAGTGCTGCCCAAAGTATGGGATATCCTCGGCTGGAACATATACTTATACCATGCGCATATGATTGCGACTCCTCCGTCTGGGAAGCCGAAGAGTGATGCGACGTTCGGCTGGCACCAAGACAGCGGGCGCGTCAATATGGAGATGGAGTCGCATCCGCGTCCACGTTTATCGCTGAAGGTGGCGTATTTCCTCTCCGATGTGTCGGAGCCGGATCGGGGCAACTTCTGGGTGGTGCCGGGCAGTCACCTGAAGGACAACTTGGAAATGCCGGCTGATCGGCAAGGCCAGCCGGAAGGCGCGATTCCGGTATGCGTGAAACCGGGTTCGGCTGTCTTCTTCGATCGCCGCACATGGCATGCCGGTTCGCCGAACTGGTCGGACTACACGCGCAAAGTGTTGTTCTACGGTTATGGCTATCGTTGGATTCGCACGAAGGACGACATGACTGTGCAGCATCTGTGGGAGAGCTCCGACCCGATTCGGAGGCAGCTGCTTGGCGCGAGCGTGAATTGCAACGGCCACTACAGTCCGACGGACGAGGATGTGCCGCTGCGCGGCTGGCTGAAGGAGCATCAGCCGGAGCTGGTGCGGTAGTAGAATGGTATTGAAGGCTGCCGATTGGCAGCCTTTTTTTATTTTATTATATTGAGGTGAGCATGTGTCGCTCTAGGAGCAACACATGCGCGAGATTGCTGGATTTGTGGCGCAAGAGTTGCTCTGGGAGCAACACATGCTCGGGAATGCTGGATTTGTGGGGCAAGAGTTGCTCTGGGAGCAACACATGAGTGAGGAAAGCCGAATTTGTGGGAAAGAGTTGCTCTGGAGCAACACATGCGTGAGGATTGCCGGGTTTTCGGCGCAAGAAGCGAACGAGGAGGTCTACATGAGCGGAAAGTCTAGATTTTTGGCGCAAGAAGCGAACGTAGAGGTCTACATGAGCGAGAATGCTGGGTTTCCGCCGCAAGAAGCGCATGTAGAGATCTACATCCGCCGAGATACCTGGAGTTCCGCCGCCTCGCCGCCAACCCAACTATTCCATCCCATACTGCCGCTTGCGGAACTCGCTTGGCGTGCAGTCCATCAGCTTCTTGAACACTTTGCTGAAGTACTTCTCATCTTGGAAGCCTGACATTTCGGCGACTTGGGTGATTTTCAGATGGGCGCTGGCTAGCAGGATCTTTGCCCGATTAATGCGGCATGCGGTGATGAAATCCGAGACGTTCTGGTTCAGCTCTTGCTTGAATTTGCGAGAAATGTACTCGCGGCTGAGATGGAATTTGTCCGAGATGCTCTGCAGCGTCAAGTCTTCGTGAGCGAACTTCTCGATATGGGCGGCGATGTCGCGAATTGTGCTGCCGCGCTCGTTGACCGCGTTTAGCCGTGCACCGATCTCGCAGGCCTCGCGGAAGAAGGCTTCTTTCCATGCCGCATACAGGAAGGCGCCGCCCGTATCTACAGGCAAGGAACGGCTGCTATCCCCGGCATACGTGTTACCCACGCCTTCGACATTGCGGCCGCCCTCCCAGATCGCAGCGGCGAGCTGGAATTCCCGTTGCCAGAGCAGCAGATTCTCCGGCGTAAGCCGGTTTCTCTGATCGAGAGCATCGAACCATAGCTGCAGCGCACGGCGGATGTTTTCCGGACTGCCGCTTTGCACGGCGTAACGCACACGCTCCTCGTAGGAGCTGAAGAACAGCGCCGGCTCCGTAACAGAAGCCGAAGCCGCGCCACCTTCAAAGCAGTGAATGCATTTCCCCGTCTGAAGCAGGTTACGCTGCATCAGTGCAGTCCGCGCTTGCCGGTAGGAAGCGGTAAGTCCGGATGGGAAGGCAACCGGCAGCCCGACGCCTATGGCAAGTCGCGCCTTCAAGGCAACGAACAAGGCATCGTTGCACTCCACGAGCAGTCCGGGCACATCCACCGTGCCGTCCCAGAAGAGTAGAACGATCTCCTGCTCAGATCCGGCATGGTGGCGGAAAGCATGACCCGCGCCGCGCTCACGCAGCATCTCGTTCACGATATTAGCGACTGCATAGGCGAAGAGATCCCGGCCTGAGGAGCCGAACTTCTCCGCTACGGCAAGCGGGGTAGAGCTTAGCTCCACAATGGCAGTCCGAATCAGGGTCTGGGATACAGCCGAAGTCGCAGTCGCAGCGTCCTCCCCAGTCCTGTCTACGCCATCAGTCCGGCAACCAGCCGTAATTCCTCCACCGCCTTCAATCCGGCCACCAGCCGCAATTCCTCCGCCTCCGTCGGCCTCATAAGCCATTCCAAACGGCTTCATCGCCAGCGCGAACTCCTGCGCGGAACCGTTCCCCTTCATTAGCGCAGCCAACAGCTGCTCCGTATAGAGCGGCTTCAGCTGATTCAGCTCGATATCTTGCCCGCGTGCGCGCGAACGGCTCGCATCCTCGCTGCGCCAACTGTTTACCGCCCGCTCAACCGCACTCGTCAGCTGATCCGCATCGATAGGCTTCAATATATAATCCATGCCCCCGAATTTCACGGCTGTTCGGACAAAATCAAACGTATCATGCCCGCTGATGACGATGATTTTGCTATCCGGCGCATGCTCCGCCATCCACTCCATCAGCTTGTCGCCGCCCATCATCGGCATCATCATATCCGTAAATACAAGCGCGGGCCGCTCTGCTTGAATCATTGCCATTCCCGTCGTGCCATCATCGGCCTCCAGCACCGTCTCAATGCCAAATTGCTGCCAGGGTACAAGCAGCCGGATCGCCTCGCGAACATGCCGTTCGTCATCTACAATGAGTGCTTTCATCTTGTGTGATCCTCCATTGCATGCGGAATATGTAGCGTTACCGAAAACCCATGCGGGTGCAAATGCTGAATACTGAGCGCGGCGTCCTGTTTAAAGTAAAGTCTCAGACGGAACAATACGTTCCGCAGCCCGATTGCCAGCCCTTCTTCCTCTTCATCTTCGAGCTCATCATCACGCATTAGAAGCCGATTAAGCTCCGCCATACGTGCAGCAGATATCCCTTTTCCATTGTCCGATACCACGATCGTGAGTGCCCCGTCATCGCCAAGCGAACTGGCAATAACGAGCTTCGCCGGCTGCTCCGACGGCAAGAAACCGTGCTTGAAGAAGTTCTCCACCAGCGGCTGCAGGATCATCTTCGGCAGCCTTATGCTGCGAGTACGCTCGTCGATCATCAGAATGATATCGAGCGAGGAGTCGAAGCGCTCTTTTTGCAAATCGAGGTAAGCCTGCACGTAATCCAGCTCCCGGCTCAGCTCCACCCCAACATCTGCCATGTCCATTTGATAACGCATCATCTTCCCAAGTGAGGTCACAAGCTGATATACTTTCTTGTTGCCATGCTGCAGCGCAACGGTCCCGACGGATTGCAGCGCATTATAGAGAAAGTGCGGGTTCACCTGTGCCTGCAGCGCTTTGAGCTGAATGGTTTTGTTGGCAAGCTCAAGCCGGTACTCCTTCAGGATCAAATTGTTAATCGTCTGCATCATCGACCGGAATCGCTTGGCTAACAGCCCGATTTCATCATTGCTCTGGATATCGATCTGGACGTTCAAATTCCCGGAATCAATCTTATTGACATAACCGATCAGCGCGAGCAGCGGCTTCGTGAAGCGATAAGAGATGAGCAGCAGGGCAATGACCGCAATAGCCAGGAAGGCCGCGCCGACCCAGGTATTTATTAAAGCGGTTTCATTCGCAGTCGCGTACAGATGGCTGTTAGGCGTTTGCTTGATCAGGTACCAATTCATGTAGTTGGTTTTCACCTGCTGGTAGAAGATCATCCCGGAGAACGCATGCCCATCCCAGTCAAAATGCCCCGTCTTCGTAGAGGCACTCCGAACAGACTTAAACCATTCCGTATCCAGCCGCTTTCCAATTTGAGCTTCATCGGAGGAGATTAAGACGCCGCCATCGGCATCAACCAGATAGAAATGCTCATGTCCGGCATCGTACAACTGACGATTCAAATCACTCAGCACGCTCGTCTTCACATCAATCGTAAGCTCCGCCAACTGCACATCGCTAGGGGCCAAGAAGATCGGACGATGAAGGGTGAAGACTTGTTCTTCCTTCACGGGAGACTTGATCGATAACCCGTAATTGTGGCTCAAATGCGTTGGTTCGATATAGGTTTTGGATGCCATCGCGATAGATCCATTCTGATGTTTGCCGACTTTGATGTCGTCATTCCATAGTAGGTAGCTCGTATTCTGACCTGCTACATAGAGTCTGATTTTATAAAATTCCTGCACGCTTTGATAGATATTATAGAGATGATCCTTGAGCAAATTCCGGTTCTGGATGACATCGCTGATTTGATTAGGGAACACTTCGTTCTCCATATTGTGCTCCAAAATATAGTAGAGTGAGCGGGGGACATTCATCGAATTGTAGACAGCAAGCGACTTCTGGTTGATATTGTTCATATAGTTGACGATATTCGTTCCACCGAGCGCGAGCAGTCGGTTGTTCTTCGATATGGCCTCTTTCGTAATGGAAGACTTCGTCTGGTGATACGAGATTGCGATGGAAGCTGCGATCGGCAGTATGGTGGCGATTAAGAAGAGTGTCATCATCTTTTTGCGGATTGTCGTGTTTTTGAACAAGGATGTAGTCAAAGGATGGCCTCCCGAATCGATGGGGTGGATTTTGGTATAAACATACGCTATGAATTGTGAGTTGGTCAATATATTCCACCATGAAGTTCACGATCGTCTGTCGATTGCGGTTATCGAGAGCCGCTATACTGAGGTACGAGGGTTAAGAAAGGGGACATCTAGGTGCAGAGCGTGAATCGCAAAATCAAATGGCATGAATGGCTGCAGCAAACCGTATTTGTCGGACCGGGACTTCTGATATTTCTGCTGATCGTCGCGGTACCGTTCTTTATGGGTTTCTATTATACGTTTACGGAGTGGGACGGGCTGGATCTGAACCATGCGAAATGGGTCGGCTTCGAGAATATTCATCGCATCTTCACGGACGATGAACGGTTCTGGACCGCTTTCTGGTTTACGGCGAGATTTACAATCGCGGCGGTTCTGCTGACGAATGTGATGTCGCTATTGTTGGCCATGCTGCTTACGCGCAATCTGAAGAGCCGAAACGTGCTTCGCACGATCTTCTTCCTGCCGAATGTCATCGGCGGCTTGCTGCTTGGCTACATTTGGTACTTTATCTATGTGCGCGGGTTCGCGGCTGTCGGGGAAGCGACGGGGCTGGAATTCTTCAATCTTCCTTGGCTCGGTACGCCGACTACAGCGTTCTGGGGCATCGTTAATGTGTTCGTGTGGCAGACAGCTGGCTACATGATGATCATCTACATAGCAGCGATTATCGGGATTCCGAAGGATTTGACGGAAGCAGCACGTATAGACGGCGCTAACCCGTGGCAGATTTTCCGCTCGATCACCGTTCCGCTCATTATGCCGGCCATTACGATTTGTCTGTTCCTGACGACATCGAATGCATTCCGGATGTTCGATCTGAATTTGTCCTTGACTGCCGGCGGACCGGGTTATGCATCCGAGTCGATCGCACTCAACATTTATCGTGAGGCGCTTACGAATAATCGGTACGGACTAGGCACGGCCAAAGCGATGATCTTCTTCTTCGCGGTCGCGCTGATTACGGTCACGCAGGTTTGGTTCACCAAGAAGAAAGAGGTGGAAGCGTAACGATGGAAGACAAACAACGATATACGCCACTTCTGTTCGTATTCGAGCTCTTATGCGCACTATTGGCGCTGCTTTTCCTGACGCCGTTCTATTTTCTAATCATCAACTCGTTCAAGAAGCTTGGTGCTATTCTCTTGAACGCGGCAGAGCTGCCGACAAGCTGGGGGTTTGGGAATTTCAAGCGAGCTTGGATCGCGATTGATTTTCCGGTCGTGTTCATGCACTCCGTTGTGATCACCGTTCTAAGCGTAGGCTGTCTGGTGATTGTAGCAAGCATGAGCGCTTACCGCTTGGTGCGAAAACCGACAACGTTCAATAAGTTCCTGTTTACCGTCTATGTGGCGGCGATGATTATTCCGTTCCAGTCGGTCATGCTGCCGCTGATGCGGATCACGTCCATGTTTGAACTGCGTGGGCATGTATACGGAATCGTCATTTGCTATATCGGCTTTGGGATTTCGCTCTCGATGTTTCTGTTCCACGGCTTTATCAAATCCGTGCCGCTTGAGATTGAAGAGGCTGCTGTCGTGGATGGCTGTTCGCCTTATGGGGTGTTCTGGCGCATCGTATTCCCGCTGCTGAAGCCAATTGCCGTTACGGTCATCATTCTGAACGTTCTGTGGATTTGGAACGACTATCTGCTGCCGGTGCTCGTCATCAATGACAATTTCACCACGATCCCGCTGGCGGTGCAGAAATTCTTCGGACAATATTTGCGTAAATGGGATTTGGCGATGGCGTCGCTGACACTGAGTACATTGCCGATTATTGCATTTTTCCTATTTCTACAAAAACATATTATTCAAGGCATTACGGCAGGATCCGTTAAGGGGTAATAAATTGATATTTAACTAAATTAATCAAAATATTACACTATCTAGTTCAATTTATTCGGTGTATTCGCGGAAATATGCACTCTATAATTGGAAATGTAACCAATACCATTTGGGAGGCCAATCATGAAGAAAAGATCGATATTCGCACTTACGCTTGCCACTGCACTGATCGCTAGTGGATGTTCCAGCAACAATAATAACGGGGGCAACAGCACAGACGGGGAGAACGCGAAAGCGAATAACACCAAAGCGAACAACACCGCTGCTGCAAACAATTCGGCGACTACAGAGACAACAAACGCGCCGAAAGAACCGGTAACGATTAAAGTATTCCAATTCAAAGTAGAGATTGCAGCTGCACTTGCGAAGATGGCAGAGGCTTACGAGAAAGAAACAGGCGTGAAGGTCGAAATCGAAACGCATGGCGGCGGCGAGGACTACAGCGCATTGCTGAAGGCTGAGCTTGCAGCAGGCGAAGAGCCTGAAATCATTACTTCGAGTGGCTGGTCTGGTTTCGATCCTTACGTGGACCGTGCGGTTGACCTCTCGGGCGAGCCATGGGCGAAAGATCTGGTAGAAGCTTCCCGTGCGCAAATTTCCCGCGATGGCAAATTGCTCGGCATGCCGATGACGCTTGAAGCGTACGGCTTGACGTACAACAAGGATCTGTTTGCAAAAGCAGGCATCACAACGCTACCGCAAACGCTTGATGAACTTGAAGCGGCTTGTAAGAAACTTCAAGATGCAGGCATTATTCCTTTCGCATTGACCAACGAGTGGTGGTCGCTCGGTATTCATACCTTAAATATCGCGAACGCAACGCAGGCTGATCCTGCTGCATTCATCGATGAAATCAAAGCAGGCACGAAAACATTCAAAGACGATGCGCTTACTAAACAATGGGTTCGCCTTGTAGACATCATGTTCGCAAACGGCCAGAAGGCTGCACTGACAACGGACTACAACACGCAAGTGGCTGAGTTTGCTGCCGGTAAATACGCGATGATTCAGCATGGTAACTGGATTCAAGGCATGGTCGATGAAGTGAATCCGGAATTGAACCTTGGCATGATGCCGGTACCGCTGGAAGGCGCGCCGAACGTATTCACAGGCGTACCAAGCAACTGGGTTGTTAACAACAAATCCGCTCATCCGGACGAAGCCAAAGCATTCCTGAACTGGATGGCCACTTCGGAAACAGGTAAGAAATTCGTAGCAACTGATTTCAAATTCATTCCGTCGATCACTTCGATTCCGGCTGATCCAGCTGCAATCGGTAAAATCGCGGCAGACTTCGCAACGTTCTCCCAAGAACATCCGGATCAAGTGAAGGGCTGGCAGTGGGATCGTTTCCCAGACGGCATCACGCAACAATTCGGTGCTGCGATGCAGGAGTACATGGGCAAGCGCATCAAATCCGACGAGCTGCTTGGCAAGTTTGATAAAGCTGTAGCGGATATCGTGAAGAAATAATAAGAAATGGCTGAGCAGGGGCGACCTTGCTTGGCCTTTTTTTATTTGCGATGAGGTAGCCATTCAACTTGAATTGGTAATTCCAGCTATGAGATGATCGGACTAGAAGAAAGCAGAGGAGGTTGATCAAGAGGATGATGATGAGGACATGGCCGAGGGGACTAACTGCAGCTGTGTGGCTGCTCGGACTTTGTTTGCTGCTCACTGCTTGTAAAGGGAATGAAGAGTCGGTGGCGATGCCTTCGAATGAAAGCGGGCAAGCTAATTCGGCTGGAGAGACGCAGGTTACATTAGAGGCCGTTGTGCCAGATGGGACGCTGGATAATCCGGTTGGGATGGTGAGCGAGCTCGGTGTTACGACCGCGTTGCGAGATAAAGTATTTGTGATTGAACAGCCGGGCCAAGTGGTGATGCTGGATCTGAAGCAACCTTCTGAGAAACCGCAGGTTGTGCTCGATATCCGTGATCGCGTGTACAGTGACGGGAATGAGCAAGGGCTGCTCGGGTTGGCTTTTCATCCGAAGAAGCCTGGGATTGCGTTCGTGAATTACACAACGAAGACGCATACGGTCATCTCTCGTTTCGTGATGAGTGATCCGGAACATCCGGAGCTGCTGGATCCGGCGAGCGAAGTGATTATATTGACGTATGAGCAGCCTTTCTCGAATCATAAAGGCGGACAGCTTGCTTTTGGACCGGACGACGGGTACTTATATATTGCAGCAGGAGACGGGGGCAGCGGCGGTGACCCGCATGGCAACGGACAGAATAAGCAAAGCTTGCTCGGCAAGGTGCTGCGCATCGACGTGAATACCGGCGTTAACGGGAAGCACTACAGTATTCCGGCGGATAATCCTTTTGCAGGCGGTGGTGGTGCCCCGGAAATCTACGCGCTTGGGCTGCGCAATCCATGGCGTTTCAGCTTCGATACCGTTACGGGTAAACTATGGGCGGCAGATGTCGGGCAGGATCGACTTGAGGAGATCAACCTCATCGAGAAAGGCGGCAATTATGGGTGGAACGTCATGGAGGGGAATCTCTGTTTCGAACCTAAAGAAGGCTGTAAGAAGGAGGGGCTGATCGAGCCCATCTTCACCTATGGTCGCGACAAAGGCGTGTCCATTACGGGCGGCTTCGTGTATCGGGGCAAGGCGCTGCCGGCGCTTGTCGGTTGGTATGTCTACGCGGATTACGCAATGGGCACGATCTGGGCGTTAAGGGAGAATGAAGATGGCAGTGTCGACAATAAAGTGTTGATCGAGACCGATCAGCTGATTACTTCGTTTGGCGTTGACGCAGACGGGGAGCTGTATATTTGCTCGCAGAAGGGCAGTTTGCTGCGATTGAGCTAAGTAAGGGGAATGAGTAAGGAGAACCGGCTGTCGCCGGGTTGTATGTTATGGAAAAGCCGCTTGGCGATGTGAGGGGAACGAATTCGTTCATGCTCACACGGCCAAGCGACTTATTTGATGTTCTTATTCCGACGTTGGCAGCTTCTTATGCTTAAGGAATTCTTCCCACTGTTCCGGCGTCAGCTTGTGTCCTTCGAAGAGACTGCCGGAGCGCGCTTCCTCCAGCAAGGTTGACAGCCACTTCTTCTCGGTCTCGCCGAAATCGATGAAGCCTTGAATCATCAGCGCGGAGCCGCGAGGCAGGAAATTTCCTTTGAGCTGGAGCACGGCGTGCATCCGCTCAATACGGGATTGGCAGGCTTCCAGCTGTTTCAGGATCTTCGTTTCTACCGTCTTCGGATCACCGTGGCGAACGAATGCCAACGCGAGAAAGACTGGATGCTGCGGGTAAGAAATTTGTTCGAATTGTGCGATAAGCAGCTCTTGAAATGCCGTTCGTCCGGAATCCGTAATCCGATAAATCGTCTTATCCGGTCGATTCTCCCCAGGTACCGAGACGACCTCGGCCGCCTCGATCAGTCCATCCTCGCGAAGCTGGTCTACTGCGTAATACAGCGATCCGTCGCGAAGCTTGAAGCATTCATTCCAGTTCCGATCTTTTATCGTCTGGCGAATTTCGTAGGGGTGGCGTTCAAATTCCATGAGCAGCCCCAAGATTAAGAGCCTCATTGACATGAAGGTTATCCTCCGTGGAACGAAGGCGCTGGTTTGCCGTCGCTTTGGGGACCCTGTTGTCCTTCAGCGCCTGACTTGCCGGGTGCACCGGGTTTACCTTGCGGTCCGCCGGATTTGGATACTTCCAGCTTTGCACGTCCCATTAGGATTGCGAAGATGAGTGCCAGCACCGGAAGGATAATCGTCCATTGGAAAATAAAGATGATGGAGTCGCCGAGCTTGCTGATCAACTGTGAAATGAGATCGGCAGGCAATCCCAATTTGGCTTGAATATCCGGGTTAAGCAGCGCTTGACCGCCTTTGATCTGAGCAGCTACTTCCGGGTTAATGTTTGGTATGTCTTTCACACCGGATTGGAAAGCAGATTTCTGCATCGCACCGAATACGGTAATCCCAAGCGCAGAACCGATCGTCCGGAAGAACGTAATCAGGGACGAAGCCGAGCCTTTGTATTGAGGTGGAACAGCGTTCAACGTCGAGATGTTGAGCAAGGAGAAGGAAACCCCGATGCCAAGACCGACGATAATCATAAACAAAGTGATGACAAGTCTGGATGTTTCTTGATCCATTACATAACCTAGAAGAAGCGTGCCAACTAACAGGGTCAGAGCAGATACGACCATGACGTCGCGATATTTGAGTTTGCTGACAACTCGACCGCCAACCTGGCTGCTGAGCACGACGCCAAGCATCATCGGTGTTAGAACGCTGCTCGTTTCTGTCGCTGTTTTGTGGAAAACGCCTTGAATGAAGAGCGGGATGTACGTTGCAGCAGCGATCATAATTCCGCCGTACAGAACGCTGATGGCCATGCTGCTGGTAACGACTTTGTTCTTGAATAGGGATAGTTTAATAATTGGATCTTTCGCAGAACGTTCAATGAACAAGAAGGCGATCAGCAATACGCCGGCAGCCACGAAGAGCGAAATGGTTTTTGCCGAATCCCATGCCCAGCCGTCCGAGCCGCCGAGTTCGAGGCCGAACATCAGCGTAAGGACAAAACCTGTCAGCGAGATTGCACCTAACCAGTCGATGATTTGTTTACGCGGATTGGATTGTTCGTGATACGCTTGCGCGATGAAAATCACCGCTAGAATGCCGATCGGTACATTGATGTAGAAAATCCAGCGCCAGCTAAGATTGTCGGTGATCAGGCCGCCCATTACCGGTCCGAAGACGCTGGATACACCGAATACGGCGCCGAATAGTCCCATCATTTTGCCGCGTTTCTCGGCTGGGAATAGATCGAAAATAATCGTGAAGACGATTGGCATCAGAGCGCCGCCGCCGATCCCTTGAATGGCGCGGTAGATGATGAGCTGCTCCATGTTCGTTGCGGTTCCGCAAAGGATGGAGCCGACCATGAACAGAATCAAACCGGCGAGAAAGAACCGTTTGCGTCCGTACATATCGGATAACTTACCGAAGATCGGGGTCGATACGACCATCGCGATCATGTAGGCAGAGTACACCCAGATGAATTTATCGAAGCCTCCGATCTTCTCGATGATCGTAGTCATTGCCGTCGATACGATCGTTTGATCGAGTGCAGCCATAAACAGACCGAGTAGTAGGCCCGCAATTACGAGTTTAACATTACTTTTTTTGGCGTCCACGGGGTTCATTCCCTTCCTTGTTGAGTAGTATGTACTCAAATTTGAATACTACTCATTTTATTATACTCAAATTTGAGTTTACAACAAGCAATAATTGGATGTGAGGGTTGTTTTTATTTTGTGAAGGCGACGGAGGCTGAACGTCGCAGGCTGTGGGCCGTGCATGTGGCAGGGGCTGAGAGTTAGGGAATCGAACTCTCAGTAATGATGCAGGCTCGGAATCGCTGTTGGCGGAGGCTGAGAGTTCGGGAACGAGACTCTCAGCGGTAAATCGAAGGGGGAATGATGCTGAGCGTTCCAAAGTGGAACTCTCAGCATTGTTGAAGGTCCGGAATCGCCGTTGGCGGGTGCTGAGAGTACGGGAACGAGACTCTCAGAGGTGAATCAAAGGGGAAATGATGCTGAGCGTTCCAAAGTGGAACTTTCAGCTCAGTCGGAGGCCCGGAATCGCCGCTGGCGGAGGCTGAGAGTACAGGAACGAGACTCTCAGAGGTGAATCAAAGGGGAAATGATGCTGAGCGTTCCAAAGTGGAACTTTCAGCTCCAACAAGAGTGAGATTAGTGTGTAGTTGTCGATAGATCCACTTTATAAGCGGTATATCCGCTAAAGGTGGAACAATCTACTCCGAAGTGGAGCCGAAAGCGGCATAACCGCTTACAGCCCTGAGGAAGAGTAACAGAAAAAACTGAGAGTCGCAAAAGGCGACTCTCAGAGGCAAAAGCGCTAATAAAAAGAGCTGAGAGTAGGAAAAACCGACTCTCAGCACAAACGCAGGGCTGAACTCGCCTCTGGCGAGAGCTGAGAGTCGCAAAAGGCGACTCTCAGAGGCAAAAGCGCTAATAAAAGGAGCTGAGAGTAGGAAAAACCGACTCTCAGCACAAACGCAGGGCTGAACTCGCCTCTGGTGAGAGCTGAGAGTCGCAAAAGGCGACTCTCAGAGGCAAAAGCGCTAATAAAAGGAGCTGAGAGTAGGAAAAACCGACTCTCAGCACAATCGCAGGGCTGAACTCGCCACAGGCGAGAGCTGAGAATCGCAAAAGGCGACTCTCAGAGGCAAAAGCGCTAATAAAAAAAGCTGAGAGTAGGAAAAACCGACTCTCAGCACAATCGCAGGGCTGAACTCGCCTCTGGCGAGAGCTGAGAGTCGCAAAAGGCGACTCTCAGCTGCGAAAAGATCCGGCCGCTTCAAACGCGCCCGCCGCGCGACAAGCGACGGCTGCCGCGTCAGTCGTTCTCGACGACGCGGGCGACGGGGCCGGAGCAGGTGCGGCATTTGCCGGTCAGCAGCAGCGCACGTTTCTCCTCGCGGATGCTGTAATCGACGATCTCGACGGCACCGCCGCAATTGCCGCAAAATACGTTGCGGACGAGCTTGTCCCGCAGCTGCTGCGGGATGGATTTCCAAGCTTGCAATGCTTTAAGTGAAGTGACATTATCGGCCTTGTTCATGCGATTCCCCACTCCCATTCCATTCGAATTACTTGAGCCAGTCAGTTGTCGGTCATCCGGTTATTCAGTCATCCAGCATGCCATCCAAGTCATCATTCACTCATCCAGTAAGTCAGTCATCCATCGATCAAGTATGCCATCCAGTATGTCATCCAGTCAGTCATCCACTCACTCACTCATCCAGTAAGCCAGTCAGTCGTTCAGCCAGCCTACCAGTCAGCAAGATCAGAACAACAATGCAAGCCATTCCTCCCGCTCTACCGGACCGAAGCATAAGGTCAGATCAACATCCGCGAGCGCTTCAGCAACATCTTGTGCATTATACCTTACACCGGCGAGTCGATCTGTAACGAGGGATACTTCCGCAGTCCCGAAGAAATCGCCGAAGACGGATGCTTCAGTAATGACGCCTTCCTGCACGTTGAGCCGGACATCGAAGGTGCCGGCGGTTAGCCGTTTGACCTGCCGCACATTAAAGGCCGGCGACCGACCATAGTTCCAATCCCAGCTGCGATAGCGTTCTTCCGCAAGCTTCTGCACAGCAGCGAGATCCGCGTCAGTCAGCTTGTACGCCGGAATTTCGGAGCTGCTGCCGAAGATCGACTCCAGCAAAAACTGCCGAAATTGCTCCATCGTCAGCGGCTCGCGCAGAAATTCAGTGATGTTCGCGACACGGCTGCGGACGGACTTGGTCGCCTTGGACTCGAACTTGGCTGGGTTGACGTTCAGCGCGGAAACGATGGAATCGACTTCGGAATTGAACAGCAGCGTGCCGTGGCTGAACATCCGCCCTTTGGAGGCGAACTGTGCGTTGCCGGAGATTTTGCGTTCGCCGACCTGCAAATCATTACGCCCGCTGAGCTCCGCTTCTACGCCTAGCTTGCGCAGAGCTTCAACGACAGGCTCGGTAAACTTGCGGAAGTTATGAAAGGAACGCCCATCATCCGAAGTGATGAAGCTGAAATTGAGATTGCCGAGATCATGATAGACGGCACCGCCGCCGGATAAGCGACGCACGACATGAATGCCGTTCTCCTCCACATAAGCGCCGTTTACCTCTTCGGCGGTATTTTGATTTTTGCCGATGATGATGGAAGGCTCATTAATGTAGAAGAGAAGATAATCTTCTCCATCGCCGCCCAAATGGCGCAGCGCGTATTCTTCTAGTGCAAGATTCCAAGAGGGATCGTTGTTGTTGCCGTTATCGATAATTCGCATCGCATGTCCTCCAAGTTAATTCGTCGTTCCCCACGCGGCTTTCCGGATTTCCGAAGGCGTGCTGCCAGTCTGTTCCTTCACGAGCCGCGAGAGATGAAACGCAGTCTTGAACCCGCATCTTGTCGCAATTTCTCCGATAGAAAGGCCGGATTGAGAGAGCAATTCGGTTGCCTTGAGCACACGGTATTGCCACAGATAGCGGATCGGTGTCAGGTGTTGATGAACGTGAAACAGTCGGACCAAGTGCTCTGGAGATACACCGGCAGCTCCGGCGAGATCAGGAAGAGCGATTTCTTCTGTGTAGTGCTGCTGAATATAGGTTAATGCTGCAATGATGCTGGGATGCAGCTCTTGCTGCTGCTTCGTTTGCGCGATTCTCGCAGTAAACAGTTGAAAGGCGGAATATCCCAGACTTATCATGAGCTCGTCCTGCTTTAAATAATCATTTTGCAAAGAAAGCAGCATATCGGTCACCGAATTGAGTGCCTCCGGAATTGGCATGCTAAAGGGCAGGCTGTCCAAATACTGGAGCTCAGCATCCGTAAGTGCTGACACGGATAAGGTAACCCAGCGGTGCCAAGACTCTTGCGACTCGGCAAAAGCAAAATATTCGTGATGCTGCGGCTTTAGCAGAACGACTTGTCCGGCTTTGACTTGATAGCGAGCGTTATCGATCATCAGATCGAGCTCACCGGTATGAAGCAGCACCAGCTGCACATCTTGCTGTACGCGAGGTCCATAAGTGCCTTTGGGCGGATAGACGATGGTGCCGGCGTAGGCGGATGTGATTTTGTCGTAAGGGAGTGCTGAACTCATGTGAATCGTTCCTCCTTCCTTTCATTATAGCGCCCGAATTGCAAAACAGGAACATGGCGCAGCTCAAAAAAAGAACAGCCCGGCATGGCCGCCAGGCTGTCTTCAACATGCTAATAAACTCTTCTGGCGCCTGCGTAGCGCGGACCCCAGTAGGCGTTGTCCATCTGCTGAACATAGATTCCCTTCGAGGACAATGCCGAAATGAACGAACCGCCGCCCATATAGAAGCCGACATGATCCACGACTCCTGTTGACGGATTTCGGAAGAAAACAAGATCCCCCGGCTGCAGCATCGACTTATTAACCGAGAAGCCTTGGCTGAACAGGTTCGTAGAGGTTGTCCGCGTTTGAGAAACGCCGAATTTCGTAAACATATAATAGATAAAACCGGAGCAGTCAAAGCCGCTTGCCGGACTCGTTCCACCCCATACATAAGGAATGCCGAGGTAAGAGGATGTATCGGCAACGAGCTTTTGCTTCAAGATGGCATTACTAACGGCTTCTAGCGTTAACGGACCGGTAATTCCGTCAGCCACAAGTCCATATTTACTTTGAAAGGCGATAACAGCATCGCGAGTAACGGTGCCATAATAACCGGTTGCAGTTGCATAGTTGAAATACCCAAGCTTCTTCAGATCCGTCTGCAAATTCGTAATCACGCTGCTAGATGCGCCGATCGAGTAGGTGACAGCGCTCGCATGAGTATGTCCAGTGAAGGTCGTCGCTTGTACGGCTCCTGACAGAAGCATAAAGCTGATGGCCGCCAGTATGGTTTTCTTTCTCATGATTGCCCTCCATCCCTGTTTATGTATAGACCACCACTTCAGCATACCAGTATCTAATGCGGGAAATAACCTGTGTTTTGATGGAAAAAAGAAAAGCCCGGCAGCCATAGCCGGGCATCACTCGCATTAATAGAGCGGAAACTTCTTCTGCAGATCGCTGCGCGAAGTCGTCGCATCCTCGCGGATATAGTGGCACACATAAGAACGGCGCCAGCGGTCGGTGCTCCGATTGCGAGTAGACGAATGGATGAGCAGCTCATGGAAGAATAGGATATCGCCTTTCTCCATAATGACCGGAACTTCCTGCTTGAGATCGATTCCTTCCGTCTCGTCGGTCCAAGGCTCATGCTCATCGATGTTCTTGACGGCTCCGTGGGGAAGCAAACCGAGCTTATGCGACTTCGGGATGACCCAGAGACAGCCATTCTCCTCGTCTACGCTCTCTTCCATCGCGATCCAAGCGGCGATCATCGTCATCGGATCGTTCTTAATATAATAGAAATCCTGATGGGCCGCTTGTCCTGGGGAACCCGGCTCTTTGTAGAAAAACATGCTTTGCACGCACACAGCTTCACGGCCCATAAGCTGAGCAAGCGTTCCGCGCACGATTGGCAGCTTCATCATTTGGCGCGCGAATCCGTCATGCAGATGGGGGTTAAACAAGCGAATCGAATATTTCTTGCTCTCTTCGCAAGCGGCCCATTCCGGCATCGGCTTCTCGTCGCGCAAATCATAAATATGTCCGTTAAAGGCGTCGATTAGGTCAGCTGAGCAGCCTTTCTTAATCAGCAAGAAACCCTCTTCATTAAATTGATCTATTTGGGCTTGTGTAATCGGCGTTGTTAAGCGTGGGACTACTTTGTTCATCGCTCTCATCCTCTCGCATTGGTTAACTCAAGCTTACTGTGAGAGGCGAGTCCGCGACAATGGCTGACATTATCAGATATATATCTGAAATTGATATTAGATGTGATAGTCGACGACGACTACACTCTCAAGCAGACCGTCCAGCGATTTCACGAACGCTTGATGAACAGGATGCGGGCCGTAAGCGCGCAGTGCATCTTGGTTCTCGAAGGTTACGCGAAGTCCAAGGGAGTAACCGTGGATATTGCCTGTTTCTTCTGTGATGTTGCGTCCGGCAGTGAGTTCGACGATGCCCGGAATAGCGCCTTTGAATGCAAGCAGGCTGTTTACCAGCTCTTGTTCCTTCTCGGGCGTAACGGTGGCGTTCATTTTGAAAATAACGATATGCTCAAACATGGAATTCGCTCCTTTAATAGTTGATTGGTTTTCGCAGGTGTTTCATTGGTGACTGTCCAATAAAGAATTATAGCAGAATTGTACGCGATAATGGAGCGCTGAGGGATGATGGTGGCAGGTGGATGAGTGAACTCAAAAAAAGGGTACCGGCAGCCCGGTACCCTTGCTTATTAGCCCATCATCATTTTGCTGCTGGACGCGGCAGCGGCGTCTTCTTCTTCGAAGGCTTTCGCATCGGTCATCCACGGCGTTACGCCGAGCAGCATTTTGCGCATATTCGAGGTTGCACCGGCTTTGAGCTCTTCGGAAGGCTCGTAACCAGGCCATGTGCGCAAGCAGGATTGGGCGTAGTTGTAAATGAGTGAGCGGCGAGTGACATCAGACAGATTGTTCAGCGCCGAGTGGTACGTGTAGCCGTTGAAGATAACGGCCGTTCCGGCTTTGACGTTCATTCTGACATGGCCCGGGAGGTCCTCTTGTTTCTCCACTTTAGGCAAATCCTCATCCTTCATGTGGATGCTGCCTGGCAAGAAGGCGAGGCAACCTCCGTCATACGGCACATCGGAGAGGAAGTAGAACACTTTGACCATGAAAGGTGCTTGCTTATCGCCAAAGAAAATTTTCGTAGTCGTGTCACGGTGCCAGTTGGTATGCGAAATCTTGCCCGGAGGTTTGAGAAGGGCATCGTTATCGATCATCACGAATTGATTGCCGATCATATCCCGCAAAATATTCATCATCCGTTTATGCTCCAAAAGCCCGGCAAAGGTCTCACCATACTCAATGATGCCGCAAATCTGCTTCACATGGTTCAACTGCCCGGTAGCTGGGTTGACGCGACCATTGACTTCGAAGTCATGAAAAGCTTGATCCATGTCTTCGTTAATGGAATCGACTTCTTGGCTGCTCAGAAAATCCTCAATCACCAGAAAACCATCACGTTCCCACATCAATTGCTGTTCGCTCGTTAATCCGTATAGGCTCATTCTTAGACCCTCCTAGTCAGTAAACGCTTTAATTAACTTTAGTTTACGATATAGAGAGGTACGATTGAAGCTGGCGAATTGCCGATTAAACTCAATAAATTGCTGTTTATAAGAATAGCCCAATCAATATTAGAGACGACGCAAGCTCCGGCGGAAATCTCGCGGCGAATCATGCTGAACTTTCAGAAAAGCATGCAGGAAGGAATTATAGCTGGCAAATCCGCTTTGCTCGCTGATCTCCCCGATCGAGAGAGACGTGCTGATGAGCAAACGCTTCGCATGATGCACCTTCTTGAGCAGGACGTATTCCTTCGGCGTAACGCCGTATTGCTTCTTATATTGGCGGATAAAATGATACAGGCTGAGATTGGCGATTTGTGCCAGCTGCGATACGTCTTCAACCTCCAAATAGTTCGCATCCATGAACGCTCGTGCCCGCTGCAGAGGCTCCGGTTCGGAGCCGTGGTTCGTCAGCCATGAACCCCCTAAGTCGCGCTGCTTCCGGAAAATCTCCATAAGCAGCTGATAGATATGCGCAGACAGAGGCATCTCATAGGCCGGATGCTGCTCACTCATAAGCGCTGCGATCTGTTCGAGCAGACTGTGGATTTCATTAACTGAAGGAAGATTTTGCACGATGGAATAGGACGGTTCGCCGAACAGCTTCGGCCAGAAATGCTCCATGTCAATGCCGTCGAATACCAAATAATACATTTCGAAAGCGTTCTTCGCTTCCGTCTTATAAGCGTGAGGCAGCCGCATGTCATGCACAACGCAGTCGCCTTCCACGATCTCAATCCACTGGTTGGCATGCTTGAAGGCGCCTTTGCCTTTGGTGATGAACAGGATTTCATAAGCCGGATAATAGTCGCGCGTATAGAGAAAATCCGATCGAGGTGCATCATAACCGCCGATTAATCCAAAGAACAGATGACTCCGCGCAAACTCGCTTGGCGTGCCGACAATTTCGAACGAATTCATAATGCCACAGATCCTTTCGGACAAGCCAATAATAGGTTATCTTCATTATATCGCGATCATATGGAAGGCTGCATGCAAAAGGAGTTGATAGTTGTGGAGAAGCAGGAAGCTGCTGTACTTTCGGAATGGATAGAGCGATCTAGTGTTGGGCCAGTCGAAGCCTATGATGTAACACGTATCAGTATGGATGGATTGCCGCTATCGAATTTTCATCAATGGTCCAATGGCAAACCGCTTGTGAATGCGTATCATATTGCCCGTACAATCGGCGGCGCGTTATATGTGCTGTTCATCGATTGGCATCGGAATGACAACTATTATATGGTGATCTATGCAGGGGATAAATCGACCACGCATGCCGAGATTCAGAAGCTCGTTTATGATCGCGAAGGGATAGCGTCTCATCTGCGGTGGACGTACAATCCAATGAAACGGGATGGCGGCAATGCCGTGCGCAAAGCGTACTTTAAGCAGCAGTGGGGCGGGCTCGCGACAACGATTCCGATTCTGGGAGCACTGCGGGAGAACGAGGCGGATTTGTTCTACGATGCACTCTTCGAGTTGGTGGAGAAGCGTCTTCGGGCGGACAAGGCACCTGAACTTTTTGACGAAATATAGAACTGTGAGGAATTTACCTGTAATGGAATAGGAATTCACGGCAATAAACGGTATAATACCGATTAGGGATTTATTCTTACCGGCGTTCTTATGGTCGCCAGCACCCAATAAACAGCGAATAAGGAGTATGAAGATGTCAAAAACATTGATTTTCGGACACAAAAACCCGGACACGGACACAATCTGTTCGGCAATTGCTTATGCAGACTTGAAAACAAAGCTTGGCCAAGAGGTTGAAGCGGTTCGTCTTGGTGAAGTGAACGGCGAAACGCAATACGCGCTGAATCAATTTAAAGCGGCTGCGCCTCGTTTGGTTGAGACCGTTTCGAACGAAACAAGCAGCGTTATTCTTGTTGACCACAATGAGCGTCAGCAAAGCGCTAGCGACATCGATAAAGTGCGCGTCCTTGAAGTTATCGACCACCACCGTATCGCTAATTTCGAGACTGCTCACCCGCTCTACTACCGCTGCGAGCCTGTAGGCTGCACGGCGACCATCCTTAACAAAATGTACAAAGAAAACGGCATCGCGATCGACAGCAACATTGCAGGTTTGATGCTTTCGGCCATCATTTCCGACTCCTTGCTGTTCAAATCGCCGACTTGCACGCCGGAAGACGTTGCAGCAGCTCGCGAGCTTGCAGCAATCGCAGGTGTAACGCCTGAAACTTACGGCCTTGAAATGCTCAAAGCCGGCGCTGATCTCAGCGACAAAACAATCGCGCAATTGATCTCGCTTGATGCGAAAGAATTCTCGATGGGCAGCTACAAGGTAGAAATCGCGCAAGTAAACGCGGTTGACGTAAACGACGTATTGTCCCGCCAAGCAGAAGTTGAAGCGGCACTGAACACGATCATCGCTGACAAAGGCCTTGACCTGTTCGTATTCGTCGTAACTGACATCTTGAACAACGATTCCGTTGCGCTGGCACTTGGTAAACAAGCGGCAGCCGTTGAGCAAGCGTACAGCGTGAAGCTTGACGACAACAAAGCGGTTCTGAAGGGCGTAGTTTCCCGCAAATCGCAAATCGTTCCAGTTCTGACTGAAACACTTAGCAAACTGTAGGATATAGATGAACTAGGACATAGGAAAGAGGCTGATGATTGCTCATCGGCCTCTTTTTTGCGCCGAGCAGTGGGGCGGGGGGCGGAGGGCGAAATGTTGCCGATTAGTCAATATTTCAGAGGCGAAAGGCCACTATTTGATGAAATGCTGCTTAGAATGCAACATTTTCGGCTCATAACCGCTTCAAAGTACCTTACCATAGCGAAATGCTGCTTATTCGGCAGCATTTTATGGTTACCAGAATGAAAACTAAATAAAATGCTGCCTTTCGGGCAACATTTTCTTCGAGACGAGCCATCGCCAAATGATTACTTCTTTTGCTCTAGCTGCACTGCCGCTGCATCGACCGCCTTTTGCCCATTCTGCTCGGTAAACCGCAAACCATCTTCAAGGGATACTCGCCCTTCAATGACATCCTTCATAATCCGTTGTCCGACAGTCTTAAATGCATTGATAATTTCATAGTCAACGTCAATGTAGGGGTCAACTTTAAGTTTAGCCGCCATCTGGCTGGAAAAGGCCGAAATGTCATGTCCGGCTGCATTCAACTTTATATCGCTGATCGCCGGAATTCCTGTTTCCACGTTCGCCTGCATATTCGACTTCATATTGCTGCTGTCACCTACTATGAAAGATAGCAGTTCCCATGCTTCTGACTGATGCTTCGACGCGGACGATAAACTGAAAATTTCATTTACGCTGTACGAATCGGAATAGGTAGGATTGCCCGTTTGAACGGGAGCTGTAACAACCCCCCAGTTCACTGGCGGAAGATGAAAATATTCAGCACCGTTATTAAGTTGAAATGCTGCCGTTTGCGTGAACACCTGCATTGCGGCATTGCCGCTCAGAAACGGGTCAGGTTTGATGGTGCCGCCTGGCTCTTCCGCTACATTATAGATGGCTCCTGCACGATAGGCTTCCACGACTTCAGTGTAGATGGCTTTCCATTGAGCTGTATGAATAGAAACCTTCAACTCATCTGGATTAATGAACCGTAGTCCCTCTGTCTGACCTACACGAAGAAATGAGGCGAACTCGATATCGCGGTAATAGTTCGTTACGAAACCGTCGAGTCTTTCACCATTATCCATCTCTTGTGGAAATCGTTTAGCAGTCTCAAACACTTGCTTCCAGCTCATCTGATTCGTCGGGAACGGTATTCCATACTTCTTAAACAAATCCATATTATAATAAATGCCTTGGCTCATATACGAGGGAGACAAGCCATATAATTGATCTTCTTTAGTAGACAATAAATCAATGACGATGGGGGATAGCTTGTTCATGCTTACTTCATCGTCATGCATAAATTGCCGAAGTTCAACTAACTTATTCGTTGAAATCATCTTATTGTACTGCATCATAGTATCAGTAAATACAACATCTGGAACCCGTTCTCCGGCTGTAACGGAGTCAGCTCCGATGGTTAGTACTTCTACTTTCATTCCGGGATGCTTCCTTTCAAACTCATATCCATAGCGCTGATAGAACGCCGCGGCGTTTGGATAATTTACCGTTAGTGTGACTGTCTCCTTGGAGTCCGCGGTCTGACATCCGGTTATCGTGTTCATCATTAACACCAAGCCACATAGAAGTGCTGCTTTTCGAACGTTCATCTCATTCCTCCATAAGAAAAGGCGGGGATGTTATCCCCACCCGAGGTAGATTACCAAGTAGTGTTGCTGTAAGATTGGTCACTGCTGGTACCATTCTTATAATAAGTGCGAGAAGCAACGCTCAACGAGCAAGATACATTCGCTTTATAGGTTAAGTCTTTCGTGTACCATGCAGCTTCGCTGCCAATCGTTGTGGTTGACCCTACGCCTGACTCTTTCTGTACACCGCCTTGAGAGAAAACACCATTCACATTCAGCGACTGCATGTTACTGTTTGTCGTAACCGCATAAGCTTTGCCTCTTACATAAGTTGAGCTTGACTGGCTGTAATTAATATAAGCGTTGGTGCTGACATTCGGGTCAATTGCTGCCGATGCCGGAAGTACAGAGGTGACGAATACCGTCCCTAGTACAGTCAAAATGCCTAGATTTCTGGACAGCTTGTTCATTCTAGCGATCTCTCCTACTGTTCAATTTGGTATATTGAAGTCATTCTCCATCTGCAGTATAGAGATTGACTCAAACCCGGGTAGAATTAGGTTGCCCATCTATTGAATCATGACGTACCGGCTTGCTCCTCAGCGAATTGAATGGCTGCTTTACTTTGCAATTCTTCCAGAGCTGCTTGCACATCCAGCTTGTTGTCTACTATTTGCCCTAGTGTCTGATTCACCAAGTTGTAAACCGAAATAGACAAGTAATCGTTATATGGAAGCAGAGCCGATGAATGATAATAAGCAGCTGCACGTTCTTGATCAATTTGACTGAGTAGAGCAGGAAACCCATGGTTATTTTGTGATGTCCATCTCATCGTTTTCTCGGAATTGAGAAACTTAATGAGCTCCCATGCGGCATCTTCATCATGGGTCTGATTCGCAATCGCATAGATCCCATCGACTGTAAAATGACGCGTGGTACCGGGTTTATCCTCTTCCGACGGTATAGGAACGGCATTCCATTCGAATGCAGGATTCTGCTGAACGATATGTGTATATTCTTCGTAGGAAGCCAGTATCATCGCCCGTTCTCCGCGAACAAATTCATCCACAGTCGGCTCTTGCTCAAATACGATTGATCCGCTCTTCAATGCTTCCGATGCCGTATTCCAAACCGATTCCCATCCCTTCGAATTAAGGGAAACGTTGTCTGATTGATACATGGACAATCCCTTGCTCCACCCCATATCACGCAGCAAAAAATAAGGAGTCGGGCTATCGATCTGCAGTCCCTTTATCGTTGGCTGGTTTTCGGAAACAAAATGAATCGATTTTTCCAATACATCCTGCCACGTTTCATTTCCTGTCGGCACCGCTACATGATTAAGATCAAAGAGCTGCTTGTTGTATAGGATCGCTTTACTATTGAAATTTGATGGTATTCCGTACAATTTGCCATTGCCATATGCACGAACAAATTCAATCGCCGATGGAACAAATAAAGATAAATCATAATGATCGTTTGTTGCAATGGAGTCCATATCTCTTAATAAACCATGATCGATATATTCATTTATTTGTTGCCCCGGAACGAAAATCACATCGATGTCCGGATGCTTATTTAACCATTCCTCTGCGCTTATCTTGCCTTTTACCACATCCGAATAGGATTCGATCGTATAGTGAAGATTCGGAAATTCGCGATCAAGCAGGTCCCGATACTTCTCTTTGAAATTGGCCTCGGAGAAATACGCAATCTCCAGTGTAGTCTTCTGATCGGCGCTCCTAAGTAATCTGTCTTCCTCTTGGCAGGAAGAAAGCAGCAGCATAGCTGCAATGGATGAGAACAAGCCCTTCCTGATGTCCACTATTCAAGCACTCCTTAGTACAGATAGTAAATATTTACATTAGAAACTTAGCATTATTTACTAGATGGATCAAGATAGTGAAGTTGCCTTTTTCTAAAATTTTGTTAAATTTTGTTTATAATTTCAGTGTTAAAGTTTGGGAGATAAATAAGTCTCAAGTTCGGCCAATAACAAACGGCAGTCCGGGATGTTTACATTCCAGATTTTTCGTTAAAAATTATCATTTTTTCTAGAGAAATCAAGGCAAGTGCAAAAAATATTTTTATTTACAAAATACCATTTTATAGATATTATATGAAAAAAAATTTAATATATACAAAATATGAGATTTGTTGAGAGGGGGTATACTATTTCGTTTTTATGTATTCACTAGCATCTTTAGAGTTAGTTGAAAGGCTTCTATGACTACAAGGAGGATTGAAACATGAATAAAAAGATATTTTCTTCGATCGTTCCTTTTGTGCTTGCTGGTACATTGGGAGTATCCACAGCAATGGGACATACAAACACAGATATCTACAGTGGTAATTGGCCATCGTCAGTCTCTAATAATTTAGACGTTGCAGTAGGGACTAGTGCCCAAGGTTATCTTTTGCGAATTCAAAATGCAGCATCAGCTTGGAATGGAATAGAACCTGCTTTAAATTTTTCGTCTGTATATACTAGTTCCTCAACTGATACAAGTCATGTTGCCCGCGTTAATGTCCGAGGGGCTGATCTTGGTGTAACGGGCTTGTATGCTGATACTTCAAATTATAGTTATTCTATTATTTGGGGTTATACTGCAGATTGGAGTGCGGAATGGAAAGATTCTATTGTTAGATTAAATACGAATACGAATACAACCGGAAATGGATTGCAGAATTTATCATACACTCGTATTCAAGAAACGGTTACTCATGAGTTCGGTCACGTATCTGCATTAAAACATAATTCGAATACAACGGAGGACTCTATTTCCATAATGAGACAATACGGTTTCAATGATAAAACAACACCACTTAGTCATGATGTCTCGATGATCCAATACAAATACTAGCAGGAGGCACATATATGAAGAAGAGAATGTTATTTACCACACTTCTTTGTCTGACATTCATGATTAGCTTTTTCGGCTATAGACACTTTCATACGCAAGAGTTACGAGTCGATGGCAAGGAGAAGTTGTATTCATTAAATGAACTCGAACAAATGGCTACCTTAATTGTAAGAGGAACATTAAGCGAAAAAGTATCGACTGATATTGTTTTTGATAACGAGAAGGTACCTAGTGAATTCAAAACCTATTCAACTTTCGTGGTGCAAAAAGTATATAAACCAAAAAACACTTCTGTTATTAATAAAGACAAAATAAAAGTGGTCGAATGGTATGCGGACTGGCGAGATATTTCAGGAGCCTACAGAATAGTTGGTAATGAAGTGTATATTCCATTGAAGGATAATAAAGAGTATGTATTATTTTTGTATAATGAGCCAGGAAAAGACTACTACGAAATCATAGGATTGCAGCAAGGGAAATATAACTTTGATAAAGCAAAAGTTAAAGACGGATCCGTTTTAACAGATGACCTGGCAGCACTGGAAATTAACGAACGTGATCCGTATTATGAAGAAAAGTATAAGCAAGTATTTGAAAAATATAAGTGAGAATGTCGATCAATTACGAGAATAGAGCGGATTGTTTGTGTTTTGGAGCCAATTTACTGCAATTAAGGCCTCTATGATTCGTTAGAATCTCAGCAACTTCAAACTCGGCCAATAGCGCTATAAGAAATGGCGGTCCAGGATGCTCCCATCCCAGACTGCCATTTCTAGTTTCTTTTACTATTACTCAGCGCTCATCCCAATGCTAATAATCTTATACCCTTGAACCGGCACGGTAGCGGAGCCGTCAGTTCCTAAGTCGCCGGCAGCATTCGCGTCTTCGAGCACGGTGCTCTCGTACAGACGGCCATGCGATTGCGAGCTGACGGTCAGCTCAGCCGATTCGCCGGAGAGGTTATACCAGCGGGCGATCAGATCGCCGCGGTCTTCGTTGATCTTCACGTTGGAGAGGGCGAGGCCGGAAGGACCAGCAGAGCTCCAATCGAGCAGGCTCCCCTGAGGGGGCAGCTTCCCTTCATGCGCATCAGTTTGGTTAACCTGCATCGGCACTTGGAAACCGTAAGCTTGTTGATAAGCGGTGAATCGCGAATCCCCGCCCCTATGAGGGAGGATCATCCACTCGGCGACATTCGGACCCAAGCACTGTGCATCCGGCGTTAGGAATACACCCCAATCGCCAAGCTCGCCGGTTGATCGCAAGATCGTCACCGCAATCGTCCCGTCTCCATCACGCAGCACTTCATATTCATTGAGACCTTTATTGGCAATGGTTAAACCGCGGCCGTTCTCATGCACATCGACAAAAGCGCTCTGATGTTGGCAGTTGCTCGGGTTCACCCACTCCTCAGTCGGGATGGTATCCCGCTCAGCGACCTCGAAGATGGAATCGGCGTAGTGCTTCGCTGCCGTAACGCCAGATGGGAACAATACGCGCAGACGTTGATCCTTCGCAGGATTATTGAAAGCGGCTTGAACACGGACGCCTTCCTCGGAACGGCTGAGACTAACGCGTGTTACTATCGTGATCGGCACAAGTTTCGAGGAACGTTGTGCTTTGCGGTCGAGGAAATTAACCATCGTGGCGATTTCCTGCTGCAGCCGTTCATCGGCTTGCTCCGGAATGTCGAACGTATGCGTAATTTCATACGTCGCCCGGTAGGCTGTATCTTCAACAAGTACAACTTGAGCATCGAGCCCACTAGTAGTAATGGCGGTGTCGCCTTCAGGCTGCTTGAAAATATATTCGTTGCCAATGTCGCCTACATTCTCGTAAACGCCCAGGCCTGCAAATGTCTCGCCGGATCGTTTGTCCGTAATCGTCAGGCTGCCGTCACCGGCAATGGTAACGTGGAGGTAAGCATTCTCCATCGTGTTCTCAGCAGCGACTAGCGATGATGACTCCATCGTCAGTGAAGCCGATGCCGCCGCCGGAATCCACGCGAAGCTGGAATACCCCATCGCAGGAAGCGCTACGGTCTCGAACGTTACAGCAACAACGCGGGCAAAATACGGCTGCCTAAACTTATCGTCCGGCAAATCATAGCCGAATCGCACGCCAAGGTCCACGCTTGTGAAATCCAGCTTGTCGCCCAGATGGTTCACGACATAGCCATCTGCTGTTGTATGCTCCAAGACAAACTTCGCATTGTTCTCCGGGCTCTCGCCAGGCTGGAAGTAGCGGCGGCCAAGCTCTAGCTCCACGGTTACAACGCCGCTCTGTGCATATCCGCTCGTACTGTATACAACGAATGGCGCACTGTCCGAGCTGATGGATGCGAAGCTCGCGGTATCGATCTGTGCGCTCAAATGAGCCAAGCTGTCAGCGATTACGGCAGCAGCGACTCCTTTGCTCTTCTCGAAGCGAGTTTTCATCTCATGGTAGACTTCATCCACGCTGCAGCCGCAGATGCTGTCATGAGGGTGATTTTGCATCAACGTTTTCCAGGCATAGTTGAGCAGTCCATGTGGATATTGTCGGCCATTCACATGGGCCATAGCAGCCAAGGGTTCAGCGATCTTTTCCAGCATCGTCTGGTTCTCTTGGTTGAGCTGCTTAATATAAATACGCGATGATGCCGTATTGACGAGGGAATACCAGCCATCCGTACGCTGACCGCGAAGCTCGCCTCTGATTGTGCTTAACGTCTCCGGCAAAGCAGATTGCACGGCGGCTACGTAATCATCGTAATTGGAATGAATGAAGTCATAGTCCGGATACAGCTCGCGAGCCGTCCGAAGTGCAGCGGATAAATTCGCTTGTGCTGGCTGGTGATCGCAGCCGTTCATGAGAAGCAGATGCGGTGTTGAAGCATACTTAGATGCATTCGCGATGGCATTATCCCAGAACTTACGCGCCGCTGCCGGCTCCTCAGGGATTTCCATGCCGTTGTTGTACCAATTGGCGAACAAGATGCCGAGCACCCGTGAGCCATCCGGCGATTCCCAGTGCAGCTCCGAGAATGGCGATTCGAGGTCCAATGCTTCCGAAACGCTGTTATTAAAGCCGGTAGCTTTCACGCCGCGTCCGAACACGGCTGTCGTGATGCCTGCTTGCTGCAGAATCTGAGCGGCCTGCCCCATGTTCCCGAAGGAGTCGGGGAAGTAGCCAAGCTTGGAAACAGGACCATAAGCTTTAGCATCACGATGTCCGATCTGCATGTTGCGAATATTGGCTTCGCTGCTGGTCAGAAACTCATCCTGCAGAATATACCAAGGGCCGGCAGAGAGCTTACCTTCTTGGACCAGCTCAATAAGCTTCTCACGTTTCTCGGGATACACTTGCAGATAATCCTCGAGCACGATCGTCTGACCGTCTAAATAGAAGCTGCGAAACTCCGGATCCTGGTCCATAATTTCGAGCAGACCATCCATCGTTTGAATGAGTTTGGCATGATGCGCCTCGTAAGGCATATACCATTCACGATCCCAGTGGGTGTGCGAAATAACATGTATAATTGCTTTTGGCGTCGGCATAGAAGGACAGACCTCATTTCATTTGAATTATTAAAATATGTTTTAATCATAAATCGAACACCGATTATTGTAAATCTGTATTTATTAAAATATATATAAAAAAATCCCATGACCGCTCTAGCGTCATGGGAAAGTAGGTTTGCCGGTCGATTGCCGCACAATCAGCTTCGTTCCGAGTACTAGCTTGGAGCGGTTGCGATCCTGTGCCGGAGCTAAGACAAGCTTCGCCGCATCGCGGCCGATACTGTAGAAGTCTTGCTCGACTGTTGTGAGCGGCACCTCGAGATGTGCGGTGAAGGAGAGGTTGTCGAAGCCGGTGACAGACAGCTGCTCCGGTACCGCGATTCCTCGTTGGAGTGCGGCCTTGAGCAGGCCCGTGGCGGTATAATCATTCACGGCTACAGCAGCCGTAGGCGTTGGTGTCATGGCAAGCAGATGGTCAAGCAGCACATCATACGGATTGCCGGCCGTCTTGTTCACCTTCAGCGTCTCCAGGTTAATCAGCCATTCGGGCTGAGGCGGAATGCCTGCTTCAATGAGGGCATTGCAGTATCCCTTGTAGCGGTCGCTGACGGATACCGCTTCTTTCCACGATTGGCATACGAAGGCGAGCCGTGTATGACCAAGCCGGAGGAGATGCGAAGCAAGGCTGTAGCCTGCTTCGATATTGTTGGAAACGACAAGCGGTGCTTCCAGCCCTTCAATGTTCCGATCAATGAGCGTAAACGGAATTCCCTCGATAGCAAGATGGCTGAAGACATCGATGTTCTTATAGCTGGACACCGGATAGATGATGATGCCGCTGACGCGATCCTTTGCAAGCTTCTGAATAATGCTCCGCTCGACCACATCGTCGTATTTGGAATTGTGGAACGTAACATACAGCCCTTGCGCAGCGCACTCTTCCTCTACACCGCGTAAGATCTCATAGCCAATCGTTTCGCTAAACGGCATCACGAGCGAGATGACTGGAATGGGCAGCGTCGAGGCCATGGATGCCGAACCTGCCACTCCTCTTGATTCGGTAAGAGAGTCAGCCAGCGGTTGCGGCGTTCTATCCGTTACGAAGGTCCCTTTTTTCTTAATCCGCTTAATCAGTCCATCCGTTTCCAGCTGCCTCATGGCATGAGTGACGGTAATGGCACTCACGCCGAACTGTTCGGCAATTTCCGGCCCTGTCGGCAGTTTGTCTCCTGCTCGCAATTCCTCTGAGGCAATGCGGTCCGTATAGTAGTCGATTAAGATTTGATAGCGGGGTCTATGCTCTTTCACGCTGATCCTCCAAACCGATCCGTCTCATTAATATATATTTTATTAGTATAATGCAAGCTGGACGGCCAGTACAATAGGGGGCATACATAAGGCAGGCATGATAAGCAAGTAGGGATTGGAAACCCATTCCAATTTGCGGTGATTGTGTTATGCTTGCAAGGTATGGGGAAAAATGTTCCATATAGGAGCATGAACACAACTCTGGAGGGCAATAATGGACGGAAAACCTTATGTAATTGCAATTGCTGCTGTATCCGGAGGCGGGAAGACGACGTTGACCGAGCAGCTGCTTGAACGATTACCGTATGCGCAGGCTTTATATTTTGATGATTATGACTTTGAGGACAGCCCGGAGGATATCTGTGATTGGGTGGAGCGAGGAGCCGATTATAACGAATGGAATCTTACTTCATTAAGGCATGATGTCGAACTCTATCTGCAGGATGCTGAGCTTCGTTATCTGGTGCTCGATTATCCGTTTGCGTATTTGAATAACGACATTCGTGAATTCATCAATCTGACGGTATTTATTGATACCCCTCTGGATATTGCGTTAGCCCGAAGGGTCTTGCGCGATTATAACTATCGGTCGATGGACGATCTGCGACATGAGTTAACGAACTATCTATCCCGCGGCAGGGATGCTTACCTGGAGATGCTAAGAAGTGTCAAACCAAACTCGGACATCGTCATCGACGGTACGCAGAGTACCACAGAAATGGCCGATCGCATTCTACATGCCCTACAATAAAGATGGCTGCGCAGCGATGCGCAGCCATTGCTATTTGGTAAACCATCCAAACGTTAAGTTTCGTCAACAATCAGCTTGCCGACCATATCGCGATGACCTGAACCGCACATGACGGAGCAGTGGAATTCGAAGGTACCCGCATTCGCGGCATCGAATTCGCCTTCGCCATCACCTTTGATGTCTACATTATAATCCGCAATCGAGAAACCATGACCGGCGTCGTCGCTGTGAAGCGTGATTTTGACATGATCGCCTTTCTTCACGCGAATTTCCTGCTGATCATATTCGAAATCCTTGGCCTCGAGCTTGATCTCTACGGTTGGTCCGCTTGCCGGATCTGCAGCCGCGTTCGTAGAAGTTTCATTCGTCGCCTTGCCTTCATTCTCGCCATTGTTGCTGTTGCCGTTGCCGTTGTTACCGTTGTTATTCCCGCAGGCGCTGACCAGTGCTGCAATGAGTAGTAATGCTGCTGCAAGTATTGCGAATTTGGCTTTCATGTTTCTATCACTCCTCTACCAATATGGAATCATTACCCATCGTAACATAGTAATATGAAATGAATATGAAAATGATGGGTGAATTTAAATGTGTGACGTCATAATTTTTGAGAAGAGATTCAAAGTTAATGAGAAAAAAATCGGAATTAATAGTTGTGAATTCGACATCGGTCGATGTATAATTTACATAAAATTACATTAATAAGGGGTTTGTTATAGTATTGTGTCGAAAACAATTTTAAGGATGTGTTTTATGGGTAATAGGATGCTTGCTGTCTTTTTTGCTTTATTATTAGTTGTGATTTTGGGTCAAACATTTTTTGCTCGCAACAATTACAATATCAATCAGTTTATTAAGGAGCAGCAAATAGAAGATCCGCAGATAGTAACCCTTAAAGATAAGTCCTATATCTTTGTTGGCTCAAATAATATTTATGTATTTAGAGGTAAGTCAAATTATGAACACTATGTTGGAAACGAACTAGGAAACTATATTATAGGAGGAATGGAAAAGGGATCTGTGGCTATCATTATTAAAAATATAGAAATCGCAAAGGATATACGTAGTTATACGGTTATTATTGATGGCATAGCAGAGGGTCGTAAAGTTGAGTTTAAAAATGGAAATAATATTATTGTAGTTGATGAAAGAATATGGAATCCGACTCCAAACTTTAAAATTATATTTTACAATAACGTAGGTAAAGACATTATGTCGGTTAATCATTAAATATGGACACAAATCTAACTCCAGCAGCTTAACAAGAAGTACACATCCAGAAAACATCCTCTTAATCTACTATTTGTAAACTCAAGTAGAAATGATGATTACTAGGAGGTAGGGAAATGGTTTTGCACAAAAGAATTGGAATGAAAAGCACGCTTGCTGCAACAGCGGCAGCAGCGCTTGTTGTGACAAGCATCCTGGCTACACCGTCGACTGAGAAGGCAGAGGCTGCTTCTTCGCAAACTAAGAATGTTATTTTGTTCGTCGGAGACGGCATGGGTACAGCACAGCGTAATGCGATCCGTTTGGCTACTGTCGGTGAAAAAGGCAGCCTGGCAATGGATTCTATGCCATTCGTGGGACTAATTCATACAAGCTCTACTGATCCGGTAACGGATTCAGCAGCATCTGCTACGGCCTATGCCAGTGGCGTAAAAACGTACAACGGCGCTATCGGAATGGATGCCGATAAGAAGTCGGTCAAAACGATCATGGAATATGCGAAGGATGCAGGTAAATCGACGGGTGTTGTTACAACGAGCCAAGTAACAGATGCTACCGGTGCAGCATTCGGCGCCCACGTTGAAGACCGCGCCAAGCAAAGCGATATCGCGCTGCAATATTTGACGAAGAGCAAAGTTGACGTGCTTCTCGGCGGTGGCGAAGATTTCTGGTATCCAGCCGGCGAGCCGGGTAAATTCAAGGACGAGCCTGCTGAAGATCCATCGGAGAAAAGCAAAGGCACGCAAGGCAACCTGATCAATAAAGCAAAACAATTGGGCTACAGCTATGTGACGAACAAGACGGATATGCAAAAAGCAAAAGGCGGCAAGCTGCTTGGTCTGTTCGCCAACGAAGAAATGTTCCAACAGCGTGCTGAAGGCGAAGGAGACATTTACAACCCGGTCGTTTCGCTTCCGGATATGACGAAGAAGGCGATTGAAACATTGTCCGCCAACAAAAAAGGCTTCTTCCTGATGGTTGAAGAAGAAGGCACGGATGAATTCGCTCACCAAAACAATGCCAAAATGACGATTAAAGCAGGTCAACAACTGGATCGCTCCGTGCAAATCGCGAAGGATTTTGCTATGAAAAATCCGGATACGCTTGTACTCGTGCTTGCTGACCATGAAACAGGCGGCTTTTCCATCGAACCAGTCGATGAAAAAGACGAGTCTGGCGATGGCATTTCCAAAGAAGACGGTCCGTTCGCAATCGCTAACTCCAAGCAAAACTTTGTTGTAGACTGGACAACTTCCGGTCATACGGCGGTGGATGTTCCGGTAACTGTAATGGGCAAGAATGCGCAATTGTTCGCAGGCAGCTACGAGAACACGGAAATTTTCACGAAGCTGATGCAGGCGATGGGATATAAAGCACATCGTTAATAGAATAGTTACGGACAAAGAAGCTAGCTGCGGAAATCGCGGCTAGCTTCTTTGTTTGGATTGACAGGCAGGATGGGGCGATTCAGAATGGGAGTGTATCCTATAAATGAACAATCTTGGGAGGCGGGAAGCCAGTGTCTAAACTAACGGACTTTGTTTTGACCCCAGACATGATTGAACAATTTTATCGGGAAGGTTACTTCTATGCGCCGGGTCTGCTGTCAGCTCATGCGGTGGATGCCATCAATGCCGAGCATGCCGAATTCGCCTACCAGCAGGGAGACGGCAAATGGAGGAGTCAAGCCATTATTGATGTGGAGCAAGAGAGGGACAGGTTTCCGGCGACGACTGATTTTCTGACAGACCCGGATATCGTGAGCCTCCTCGAAACGATACTTGGCGACAGCGTGCGGATTTGGATGGGCATGTACGCCGTTGTTGCACCGTATGGCAATGGGCTGGAATGGCATCAAGATAATCAATACACGCACATCTTAGGGCATATGCTGAATGGGTTCATTGCGCTTGATCCGATCACGCAGGATAATGCAGGTTTGTGGCTTGCTCCAGGGTCGCATCGGCTGGGACGACAGCCGAACTTGAATGCGGAAGGCGGCCATAAGCGGGCAGCTGACCCGGAGAACGGCATCCCGTGCAAGCCGATGGCACCGGGGGATGCGGTGTTCTTTCATCGCGAAACGCTGCATCACAGCAAGCAAAATCATACGGGAAAGCCGCGTCGTGCCTACGCATTCCAAGTGGCAGCGGCTAATTGCCGATATGCGGCAACCGGGAAGCTGCTTGAAGATCGCGCTGTATTGCCCGGCTATCGCCGTTAGCGATAGCGGGCGGGATAAAGGAAGCCGTCTCAACAAGTTGCCGGGTGCAACGGTTGAGGCGGCTTTTTTGGTATCCGGCGTATTTGAAGGGGCCTATGTAGAGGGGCTCCCCTCCTAAGCTGAGAATTGTTGCAGAAAAGGCAGCATTTCCGCTCCCCAACACGCTGATACAGAAGAATGCTGCATAGAATGCAACATTTTCTATGTAAATCACTCCTGTACGGCGCAATGGGGCTCATATGTTGCATTTTAAGCAACATTTTCACAAAATGCCTCCGAATTCATCGTAAATGTTGCACGAATTGCAACATTCCTACAAGGATGATTGAGGTGAACAGATGGCCGGAAGCATAAGCATGCCCCATGTGCGCAGTAATCTAAGTGAGTCAATTATCGCGGGATCACGCTGGATCGGCTTGCTTTGAGCAAAGCATCCATGGATAGGAGTGCAGCGAAGTAGATCAGCAGCGCGAAGATCATGGAACCAACGGAGCTCCAGAGGAGCGGGAGGTTCTGGACCACAGTCAGATAGTCAGAGCACCAACGGCCGCAAATCGCCATCAGCAGCATACAGATGCCAACCTTGAGATAAGGTGCAATACTCATGTAGATGCCGATCGAACCGGAAATCGAGAAGAAATTAAGCAGGAACTGCATGATAATCCCGATTCCGATGCCGAAGGTGATGCCGACAATGCCGAACTGGCTGCCGAACACGAATATGGCGATCGCTTTGAACGATGTGGACACGATATAATTCCAAAGCGTAGCATTGGCGCGGCCGAGTCCGAGAAGAATGGCGTGCAGGGGAGCGTCGAAGTAGTGAAGGAAGAAGATCGGCGCTAATATTTGGAGCAGCAATCCCGCGTCAGGCGCGCCGTAAACCAGTGTTGTAAGCGGAGTTGCCCATACGAAAAGAATAACGGTAGCCGGTGCCCCGATGAGCAGACCGAGGTTCAGCGCTTGATTCATCCGCTGATGCATGAGCCGATCATTCTTATTCGCCGCCGCTTCGCCGATTGCCGGTATAAGCGCGGTGGATAGGGATTGCGTAATAAAACTCGGCATATAGAGCAGCGGGAAGGCATAACCGGCCAGCATCCCGAACTGCTTCGTCGCTAATGCCGTGCTTATCCCGGCTAGTGCCAAGCTGGTTGCAATAAGCAAGGGCTGAAATGCACTGTAGATAGATTGCACCACGCCTTGACCGGTCGTAGGCAGGCCGATTTGCAGCAGCTCGGTGAGTGTTTTTTTGCCATGTCTCAGATGGCCGCTCCAGGTCTCGCCGGGCAGCTTCGCTTCACCGCTCAGCTTATAACTGATCACAAGGAACGAGAGACTGAATGCCTCGCTAATAACGGAGGCAGCCATCGCGCCTGCCGCTGCATATGCGACACCATAAGGGAGCAGCAAATGGACCATCGCGAGTACGCAGGCAATCTGCACCGAATACTCGAGCACATCCGAAGCGGCGATTACTTTCATTCGCTGAACGCCTCGGAAGTACCCTTTTAGCACGGCGGAGACTGCAACAATCGGTGCAATGGGCGTTATTGCGAGCATGGCATAATAGGCACGTTGGTCACTCAGCAGGATGGATGCGATCCAGTGAGAGCCAAGCAGAGAAAAGGTCGTTAGCGTTACACTTAAGAAGCCGGTCACGGCCAGTGAAACGTGCAGGATACGCCTGACTTTTGCCTTCTCGCCGCGAGCGTAAGCTTCCGCGACCAGCTTCGATATCGCAACAGGCAGGCCGAGCTCCGTGATCGTAATGACAAGAGGCACGAGAGGGTGTGCCATCATTAACAAGCCGATTCCTTCCGCTCCCAGTGCGCGAGCGACAAACATGCCGCTGATAAAGCCAAGAATGCGGTTGATGAAAGCAGCGACAGATAAGGCCATCGTCCCTCTCATGAACGATTCCTTCTTGTGTGCCATGTTTCGTTCCTCCTGATCCTCGAATACTTAAATGTATTCATCATTCGGAAAAGCATGCGAACGAGCTGTTGGCTGCGTAATTATGCGACGATGAAAAGAAGCTAGCCGCTGTGATCGCGGCTAGCTTCTTTTTACTGCTTGGGTTTAGTCTGTCGACTTGCGTTTCAGCTGCCAGCCATCGGCCGGAGCATCCAAGACGTACTGCTGCGGCTGTCCATCGGGGTTCTCGATGACAACTAACAGCCCATCCGATACCGGCTGCAGGTTATGAATCTCACCGCCTGGCACAAGCTGCTGGGCAATCGGCTCTAGGATAGGGATGAGCATATTTTCGAGCCAGATTCGTTCCTCATACCAGCGTGGCACAGCAATCGAAGGTGGATAGCCATCTGCCGGAGCATGGAGAGCAGCTGCGAATTGAGCCTGTTCAAGCGGAAGCTCCGTTCCGGCCCCAATAGCGGCTACGAAGCGAAGGCATAGCTCAATCGTATTCAGCACTTCGTCTACTTGCACGCAGCCATTGGCGTAACGGATTTCAACCGTGCCGATATCAAACCAAGAGGCTACGTTGATCCCGAATCGGTGAGATTGCGGACGGCCATGGTTGCGTACAGCTTGGGCAGAAGGATCTATCGTGAATCGTTCACGAATCGCCGTCGTTACCGGTGGACAGAACAACAGGCGATGCTCGCTCGTTTGCAGCAAGGCTTTCAGCGTATCCTGATAAGCCAGTGCCGCATCTAGGAGTGGGAGCACCATCGCTTCTCCCCAGGCTTCAATGCCGACATGCACATGAAGTCCGCAGCTCCAATTAGCCGTTGCGCCTTGCGCTTGAAGTCGGCTCAGCATGATCCGAATCTGATCCCGCTCCTCCCATAGAATCGGCGGGGGCTTCAGCTCACTGCCGGACTCGATTCCGGTTTCATCGATTTGATGTTCATTCAAAGACATTTCCCAGCCGGGCAGCAGCTCTAATTCCGCTGGTTTACCGCCTATAAACTCAATCTCAACGCCGAACTTCAGCTGCTTCCAATCTACTGTTTGGGGCCACATTGCAATCTTCCTCTCGTTTGTATGATGAGTCTTGCCTTGTCATACTTCCGAAAGGAGAGGTGGACCTCGGGCTTACCGGGGGATTTTCAGTTTAGGCATCGCGAGCTCTCCTCCTGATGGATTTAGATATTGCTTACAGTATTCGCGCTGGCGGCGATACATTCCTTCAATGGTCCAAGCTAGTTGGCGCATTCCACATAGATTAATAGAGGAGAGGATGCGATCTATCTCGAGGTTAATTCTATTGTTCTATGGAAAAGGAGTGAATGCAGTGGCGGATTGTAATCAAAATCCAGTCGGTGAATGCTCGGAGGCGGAAGGTCGTGATACTACCGCTAACGGTATGGCTTCCCATGCTGAGGGGTATCAAACAACCGCGAACGGGGATGCTTCCCATGCGGAAGGAAGCGGGACGACGGCGGGAGGCGGCGCTGCCCATGCGGAAGGCTATCAGACGCAAACGGCAGCGGATACCGCTCATGCGGAAGGAACGGCAACAATTGCGAGCGGCGTTGCAGCCCATGCGGAAGGAAGTTCATCCGCAGCCAATGGTTCAGCTTCTCATGCAGAGGGTTATCTGAGTGCTGCTAATGGACTTGCTTCGCATGCGGAGGGGATTTCATCGGTAGCGAATGGTTCTGCATCCTATGCCGGAGGCAGGGAAAGCACTGCGAATGGTGCAGCTTCGCATGCGGAGGGGTTTCAAACGATGGCTAATGCGGATACCTCTCATGCGGAAGGCTATCAAACGACAGCAGGCGGGGATGCTTCGCATGCGGAAGGCTACCAGACCTTAACAGTCGGAGCTGCTGCTCATACGGAAGGGTCCCAGACTGTAGCCGGTGGCGGTTCATCTCACGCAGAGGGCAGTAATACGCAATCGCTTGCTTTGAATTCGCACGCGGAAGGGGAAGGCAATATAGCAAGTGGCCGTGCTTCTCATGTGGAAGGCGGAGGCGTGGATCAACTAGGCAATCCTGCACCCAACCAAGCCATCGGCGCTTCTTCTCATGCCGAAGGGATAGGGACCGAGGCAAGCGGAGATGGCGCTCATGCCGAAGGCGGAACGGTGGATTTTACGATTGCTCCAGGTCCTCGTGCGACGGCATCCTTTGCGCATGCAGAGGGACAAACCACTGTTGCGAGCGGAACGGCCGCGCATGCGGAAGGTTTCCAAACGCTCGCCAGCGGACCCAGTGCGCATGCAGAAGGCGCCAATACGACTGCCGGCGGGAGTTTCTCCCATGCCGAAGGCATAGGAACAAATGCAAGCGGCGTTTATTCGCATGCGGAAGGTGCCGATTCGACTGCAAGCGGTCAGGCCTCCCACGCCGAGGGAGAGAGCAACACGGCAAGCGGCAGAGCTTCCCATGCTGAAGGCGGCGCAGTGGATTCGCTGGGCAATTTTGCTCCAACCGTTGCATCGGGCGACAGCTCCCATGCCGAAGGGGTAGGCACGATAGCGATCGGGTTTGCTGCCCATGCGGAAGGGGGCACGAATGATGTGACCGTTGCGCCAGGACCGAGGGCTCTGGCTGCATTTTCGCATGCCGAAGGGCAAACCACCGTGGCCAGTGGAACGGCGGCTCATGCGGAAGGCTTTCAGACTACCGCGAGCGGCCCCGGGACACATGCGGAAGGCGCAAACACGAGTGCGAGCGGGCCGTTCTCCCATGCAGAGGGCATCGGCACAAGCGCGAATGGACCTTATTCGCATGCGGAAGGAGCCGATACGCTGGCAGGCGGTCAAGCATCGCATGCGGAAGGCTCCGCTACGAGTGCGTTAGCTGCGTCTTCCCATGCAGAAGGTATAAATACATCTGTCGATATGCTGCATACTGGCGCTCATATTATGGGGCTGAATGGGACAACCAGATTTCCGTATTCATGGCACTTAGCCAATGGGTTGATGGTAGGCCCGACTTTGAACTCTGCCGTTATCGAAGGGGTGACCGGTAACTTGTATTTGGATGGCACGGTCAGCTCGCCGAACGCCGCCGATTACGCCGAAATGTTCGAAACGGCAGATGGTCTTGGAATCGACGTCGGCTATTTTGTCACGCTTGACGATCAGGCATGTGATAAAATCCGTCGAGCAACGGCAGCAGACGGTTACATCCTCGGCGTTGTCAGCGCTCGTCCGGCCGTCTTAGCGGATTCCAGCGATTTGCGCTGGCATGGGCTGTTTGTTACCGATGAATGGGACCGCATTCAGTACCATGAGGTGAATGTGCCCGCAATGTTTGACGGTTCGGGTGTTGTATTAAGGCCAGCCGGCAGCAAGATGGAGCCGATGCTGAACCCGGATTGGAACGAAGCTA
The DNA here is from genome assembly GCF_900106745.1 of Paenibacillus sp. CF384. Lineage (GTDB taxonomy): Bacteria > Bacillota > Bacilli > Paenibacillales > Paenibacillaceae > Paenibacillus_Z. The sequence goes on from NZ_FNNV01000022.1 coordinate 42,029, forward strand.
TGGATTATGTGCCGCGTTCGCAGCGTCCGGAGTGGGTGGCCGTCGGCGTGGTCGGCAAGCTGCTTGTTCGGGATGACGGCACATGTGTGCCCGGGGGCTACTGCATGTCGAACGATGAGGGAACAGCGACGGCAGCTGCAACGGGATATCGCGTCATGAAACGGATCGGGCCGAATCAAGTTCGGATATTCGTGAAATAAGGGCAGGGAGCTGCGGATGATGAGCAGCTCTTTTTTTCGTCTATTTTTCTATTGATTTCATATATGTTACGATCTAAAAACAATATATTCCTATATTAGGTGGTGTCTGGTGATGGGAGTCATTCGGCTAGTAGATATTGAGAAGGTTTATTCCGGCGACCTGATTGAGACACCTGTACTGAATCAAGTACAGCTTTCTTTGAAACGCAATGAATTCACGGCGGTCGTCGGTGCGTCCGGATCCGGCAAATCCACGCTGCTCAGTCTGGTCAGTACGCTGGATCAACCTACCTCAGGACAAGTTTTTTTTGACGACGTCAATGTTGCCGGATTAAAGGGAAATCGATTGGCTGACTTTCGATTCGAGCGGATCGGAATGGTATTTCAGCATTTTCATCTTCTGCCTACGTTAACTGCGCTGGAGAACGTCATGTCGCCTTTTTTTGGACGGAGGACGAAAGTTGATTATAAGAAGAAGGCTGCACAGCTGCTTGCACAATTGGGTCTTGCAGCCAAACAAAATTCGCTTCCGTCGCAGCTCTCCGGCGGCGAACAGCAGCGTGTTGCAATAGCACGTGCCCTGGTGAATGAGCCGGAGTGGCTGCTGGCTGACGAGCCTACAGGAAACTTGGATTCTCGTAACGCGCAGCTATTCTATGATTTGCTGCATCAACTAAAGCGTGAATTTGGTTGCGGCATTGTGGTGGTTACTCATGATATGCAGCTCGCACAGAAGGCCGATCGGTTAATTGAGATTAGAGATGGCCGCGTTGTGGAAGACCGCAGTCTACATGCAGATGGCGGAAGCTCATGCTAAGGTTCATTTGGTCGAATTGGTGGCGTCATAAGGAACGATTTCTCATCATGCTTGTTGGTGTGTTCATTGTTAGTGCGGGGCTTAGCTTTCTGTTTGGCCTGAATGAATCCAACAAAGGGACCGTCATGGAAACGCTGGAGAACAAATGGAAGGTTTCTTATGATATCCTTGTTCGTCCTCAAGGGACGCAGGCAACCGATGAAGCGAATCGCATGTTTGAGCCGAATTTTCAAGATGGCATAACCGGTGGGATCAGTCGCGAACAGTTGCAGCGAATCAAAGCGATTCCCGGGGTTAGCGTTGCAGCGCCGCTGGCTGTAATTGGATATACGGAATATTCAATGCCGCTTAATCAATCCTTTAAATTCAAAGAACACGGTGTATATCGCTGGAAGGTTCAAACGACAACGAATAATGGTGTACAACATCAAACGTCAGTTCCGTTCTCCAGCTATTATAATTACGACCTCGCAGATGATCCGGAATTCAAGCTGAGTACTTATGATACTACCTTGTTGGTAGGGATTGACCCGGTGGAAGAAGCCAAATTGGTAGGGTTGGACAAGGCCGTTCTATCGTCCTATACATCTCGTTATTTTAATGGTACGGATAGCAGCAAGGTTTATAACTTGGACCAACTGTATGGCGGGAGTTATCGTGCAGTAGATGTCCCTATTCTGATGAGCAATCGGCCATTTACGGATAAGAAATATACGTTTGAATTCGAGAAGCTGGATGTCCCTTTTGAAACGGAGGCTGAGGTAGCGGAAACAAGGACGAAGATAAAAGCAAACGGCGGTCTTCGATACCTGGATCAATTTAACACTCAAACCTATACTTATCAGGACAAAGAAGTGGATGCCAATGAACGGCTAGCGGAGAAGTTTAAGATGTCGCAAACCGACCCGGATATTCTGCCGCTCGTTCAGAAAGCGACTCCGCTTACCTTCAAATCGACGAAGAGTCCATTCTCGAATCGTTGGCCTTACACGTATCAATTACAAACGTACACGGATCCTGCTCTGACGCTTGCCGAGCGGTTTCCGGACTATTATCGTCCCTATGAGCGATTTGTCGACGCTCAGCATCCGGATGCTGTATATCGTAACATCTTGCGAGCGACCTATATTGGGCTCTATGATCCTACGAAGCTGCAAGTTTCCAAAGATCTGGAGCATCTCTTTCCAATGGATACCTATACAGCACCGTCAGCAAAGTTTGTTTTTGATTCAAAGGGCCGCCCTGCAAACCCGCAATCTACGATTAAACCGGTCAACAATCCGCTCGGCTTCTTGACGAGTCCGCCTACAATGCTGACAACGCTCGAAGCTGCTTCCATGCTATCCGGTGACAAACCGATCTCTGTCATTCGAATTAAGGCAGCCGGAATCAATGAGGTATCAGATGCCAATCAAGCCAAGCTGGAGCAAATTGCCGCAGCCATTGAACAGCAGACCGGCTTACAAACCGATATTATGATGGGCTCTTCGCCGCAACCGGTTTTGATTCAAGTCCCGGAGAGCGGAACGCAGAGCGCAATCGGTTGGATGGAACAGATGTGGATCAAGCTTGGTGCCGCACTCTCCATAGTAAGTGAAGTGAAGCTCGGTTTCTCGGGTATGCTGCTGCTGGTAATCGGAGTATCGATGATTTATGTTGCGGCTACGAATATGGTGTCATTTCTCGTTAGGAAGAAACAATTTGCAATCATGCTGTCCATCGGGTGGAGAAAATCGAACCTACGACGTTTACTCCTCATGGAGTCTATGCTAATCGGTGTTTTTGTGGCGCTGGTGACGTGGACAATGGAATCCTATTTTATTCTTGCCCGCGGATCTGAGCTGTCACTGTCTCGATTTCTGTTCATAGGGGGCTGTGGGTTCGTTATCTATATGCTTGGTGTCATCGCACCGATCTTGCAAGTAGGTCGAATCAAGCCGATGGAAGCACTGCGTACAGGTGAGTACATGGCGTCCACTCGAAGAATGATGCCGGTTCGACACTTAGTTCAGTTGGCTGCGGCTCACTTTCATGGCAAAATGAAGCGGAATTGGTTGTCTGTACTAGCGATGGCGGTTCCGACTATGCTGCTGATGTTTTTCGTGTTTGTGACCATCCGGCTGAAAGGCGTGTTCTATACGTCATGGCTTGGCCAATATGCCGCTGCCGAGATTGGGAGCATGCACTATATTGCGATCGGCATTTGCTTATTAATCGCTGCACTCACCACGGCGGAAATCGTCTGGCAAAATGTTTCCGAACGAAAGCCCGAAATTGCCCTTTTGAAAGCGTTAGGCTGGCGCAATCGTTCCATTCGTCAGCTTATCTGGTACGAGGGCATGATAACCGGGATCGTGGCAGGTTTGTTGGCTTTTGTGCTAGGTGTTATGTTCATCGCGTTGTTGTACCGGAAGGTGCCCGTTGATGAGTTGTGGTATTTGCTAATGGTAGGCGTGGTTCCTGTTCTCACAGGCTTATTAGGCTCAATCCTTCCTGCCGAAATGGCGGTAGCTCTCTCTCCGGTTGAGGGAATGAAAGGCAGTTACACGACGGCTAAGCAGACGGAAGCGCGTCTGAAGAAGATTATTATGGCGGTGGCAATGGTTACACTGCTTGTTGCTGCAGCTTCGATCGGACGTTTAGTCATGTTAGATCTGGGCCGGGAGACACCATCGGTAGAGGCAAACGTCGTTATTACCGCAGATCCTCACGGTGAGGTAGAAGTTGGCAAGCTGGAAGGGTATACGCCCAAGTTCGTGGAGAACGGCAGCAGAGCTTCTTATGATCTGCAGCTGCGGATGAATGATCAAGCGAAATTCAGTGTTGAGGCGGCTATCGAAGTAAACAATCAATCGGGTGAAGAATGGGACGAGCTTGTGTTCTATATGATACCCCATGTGTTCAGCGACAAGAGCGACTCCCAATTGTACCGGGCTTCTGCGCGGTTTGAGATTGGCGGTATTACTGTTAATGGAGAGAGCACTTCCTTTACTCTTGAGGGGGACAAGTTGAGCGTTCCGTTAATGAAGCCGTTATTGCCAGCAGATCATGCAAAGGTCGAAGTGACCTATTCATTTCAAGTGCCGGAACATGGGATTCGTTACACGAACTCTGGTGCGAGCTACTATTTAGCACAGTGGTATCCCATGCTGGCGACGTATCAAGGTGGGTGGAATAAGCAGCCTTATACGCCTCTGAGCGAGTCTTACCACACAGGGTTTAGTGACTTCACGCTTCACTATGACCTTCCAAGCGGATACCGGGTAATCAGCTCATCGGATGAAGATGCGACCGTCGCTTCTGATTCGGGGGACGTTCGCCTCTCCCATGCCAAAGAGTTGATGGTAACGGTAGCGAAAGAGCTGACGTTCGTGGAAACGAAGGTGGATGGTGTTGACCTTCGCGTATGGGGGAGTGGCAAATGGAAGGAGCAAGCGGAAGAGGCACTTCCAATCATCACCAAAGCATTCCAATACTTCGAGCAGCACATCAGCAAATATCCGTACAAACAGCTAGACGTTATGTTCGATAATGTATCCTCCATGGAGTACCCGGGGATTGTGACGGTGGATAGCGATGCGGATAAGGAAAAACATACGCTGGTGCATGAGTTAGCTCATCAATGGTTCTACAATGTGGTAAGCAACGATCCTTATGTCGACGGATGGTTGGACGAGGGGATGGCGGAGCTCAGCACAGCGTACTATTTGGATGATTTTTCGTTTGACGAGCGGTTCTATCGAGCCGGTTCGAAACGCTCGAACTTACCGCTTTCCGCGTACGAGTCACGTGATATCATCCAGTCGCTGTATGCACAGCCGGCTATGAAAATGCGAGAGTTGTTCGATCGATATGGCGGCAAGGATGCGGGAGTAACTTTCTTGCACGCGTATTATGAGAAGTATCAGAATCAGCAAGTGGATACGAAGGAGTTCGTGCGATTTGCGGTGGCCTACTTCTCGCTGCAAGATGATTCGTTCTTTCGAGACTGGCTGCAGCTGGAGTAAGCAAGAGGCCTGCCACATTGACTGTGGCAGGGCTCTTCATGCGTTATGCAGCATGGCGAATCGACCACAATGTGGCTGGATCAAGCGCGGCAGACGCTGAGAGATCGAAAATGAAACTCTCAGCGTCACAAGTCGCGGAAGAGAGAGCTGAGAGTTCCAAAAGTGAACTCTCGGCGTCTACAGCGTGGCTAGACTAGGCGTGGCAGACGCTGAGAGATCGAAAACGGAACTCTCAGCGTCACAATTCGCGTAAAAGAGAGTCGAGAGTTCCAAAAGTGAACTCTCGGCGTCTCCAGCGTGGCTAGACTAGGCGCGGCAGACGCTGAGAGATCGAAAACGGAACTCTCAGCGTCACAAGTCACGAAAAAGAGAGCTGAGAGTTCCAAAAGTGAACTCTCGGCGTCTACAGCGTGGCTAGACTAGGCGTGGCAGACGCTGAGAGATCGAAAACGGAACTCTCAGCGTCACAATTCGCGTAAAAGAGAGTCGAGAGTTCCAAAAGTGAACTGTCGCTGTAAGCGGCTATTCCGCTTACGGCGACGAAACTAACCCAATTCCAGACTCGTAATCGACTATTCCTCTTAAAGTAACTCATCCTCACTTAAAGTGGCACCCTATCTCCCAGTTTTCTCGCAATAAGCGGCTATTCCGCTTACGGCGACCAAACTAACCTAATTCCAGCCTCGAAAGCGACTATTCTTCTTAAACTAACTCATCCCCTCCAAAAGTGGTACCATATCGCCCAGTTATCTTGCTGTAAGCGGCTATTCCGCTTACGGCGACCAAACTAACCCAATTCCAGCCTCGAAAGCGACTATTTCTCTTAACATACCTTCAACCCACCAAAAGTGGCACCATATCGCCCAGTTATCTCGCCGTAAGCGGCTATTCCGCTTACGGCAACCAAACTAACTAATTCGAGCCTCGAAAGCGACTATTTCTCTTAACATACCTTCAACCCACCAAAAGTGGCACCATATCGCCCAGTTATCTTGCTGTAAGCGGCTATTCCGCTTACAGCGACCAAACTAATCCAATTCCAGCCTCGTAAGCGACTATTTCTCTTAAAGTAACTCTTCCTCACCAAAAGTGGCACCAAATCGTCCAGTTAACTCGATGTAAGCGGCTATTCCACTTACGGCGACCAAACTAACCCAATTCGAGCATCGTAAGCGACTATTCCTCTTAAAATACCTTCAACCCACTAAAATTGGCACCATATCGTTGAGTTATCTCGCAATAAGCGACTATTCCGCTTACAGCGACGAAACTAACCCAATTCCAGCCTCGTAAGCGGCTATTCCGCTTACAGCCCCACTCCACTCCCCTCCACACAAAAAAGCCCAAGAGCAACCGAGCCGCATACGATCATGCGACTCAGTTCCCCTCGGGCTATTCAATGCCTTAAGGCAAGTTCACGCCGCGCGAAGCGACGTACAGGCGGTACCAGTCTTCGCGCGAGAGGCGAAGGGTGGCCGCATCCCGGCAAGCGCGGATGCGCTCCGGGTTAATCGTGCCGATCACCGGCTGGATGCCGGCCGGGTGCGTCATCAACCAAGCGAGCACGATAGATTCGCGTGTCGTGTTATGCTTCTCGGCAAGCTGGGCCACAAGCGCAGCGGTTTGCACGACGCTTTCGCTCTGGCCTTCCAAGGAGCCGCCGGAATAACGGCCTTGCGCGAGCGGTCCCCATGATTGCAGCTGAATGTTCTCCAGGCGGCTGTGTTCCATCGTGCCTTCCGGGAACACATTGTTGCGCCATGCTTCTTGGTTTACGCTGACGGCGGTGTCGCAGAAGCCGATTTTGTGCAAGCTCATTTCGAGCTGGTTTACGATGAACGGCTCGTCGCTGTAAGCTTGCAGCAGACGGATTTGGCCGTGACTCATGTTGGACACGCCGAAGTGGCGCACTTTGCCAGATGCTTTCAGCGCATGAATTGCACTGGCTACATCTTCCGGCTCGACAAGTGGATCAGGACGGTGCAGCAGCAGGATATCGAGATAGTCCGTGCCCAAGCGCTCCAAGATCCCATCCACGCTGTCCAAAATATAGTCGGCCGAGAAATCAAATCGATGCGGGTTACTCTCATCCCCGAAGCGAATACCGCATTTGGACTGGATGATGATCTCCTCGCGAAGCGAAGGACGCTCCTTCAGCAGCTGCGAGAATACGCGCTCTGCTTTGCCAGCCGTATAAATGTCGGCATGGTCGAACATGTTGATACCAATCTCAAGCGCGGCATCGAGCGCTTCGTTGCCTTCGCGGTAGTGCTCGGCTGTAATGGGGCTGCTAGCGTTCCAGTCGCCTCCAAGTCTCATGCATCCGAGTACGAGTTGGCTGGCATTTATATGACGGCGTTGCAGCGGAATAGGTTTCTGTGTCATAGGATCCTCCAATGTTTCATATGGAATGGTCAAGCTCCTGTTTCATTATGATGCAGTAACATGCAAAATAAAAGTAGTGAAAATATTGATACGTAATGATACAAGGTATATATAGTAATCAAAAGTATAGCGGGTACAGCTGCCCTTTGCGTCACTAACGCGACTAGCGCCAGCCCCCAACAATCCCGATAGATCTACACCTAACATCCATAAAAATAGCCATACGCGCGCCTAGCGTAAGTAAGATATAGTACCAGTAACGCGAGAAGGAGAGACTGTTCCGATGGCCCATATGACGAACCCGCTCACACGGATGAACGTGAGACAGCAAATTATTTTACTTTTTATCATCATGGTCAGTCCGATTCTACTCTTGCAGTGGTATGGGAACACGAGGGCGGAGCTTATTCTGAAGCGCCATGTGACCAATGCCTACGTGGAGCTCAACAAGCAGAACATGGCGCTCCTCAGCCGCGATATCGACACCGTCAATAAAATTACCACGACGATCATTCAAAATCCGCTCACCCAGCAGCTCGTCCCGGCACCGGGGGAGTCCGTGTTCGAACGGGTGCAGGAGTATTCGAAGCTCGATAAGCTCATCGCAGGCTATTCGATCAGCGTGAATGGCGGCGAAGCGGTCTACTACAGCCTTTACGTGTATGACCCTGAGGACTTTTACTATTTTGCACCCAAAATCCCCATGACGCAGACCGGGGTCTACTTCTTCTCCGACCGCGACAAGCCGGAATGGTTCGACGAAGCCGTGAAGAAGAAAGGCGAAGGCTACATGAAGCTGATCCGCAACAACATCGGCTTCTCGACGCAAACAACGCTGGCTTACGTTCGTTCGGTCAACAACATCTCGAACGGACACGGCGTCATCGGCGTATTGGTCGCAACGAAGATGGATAAGAAGATTGGAGAGTCGTTTCAGAGCGTGACGCTGCCCGATGGGGAGATTTTTTTTACCGATGCCAACAATCGGGTGCTGACGGCGACCACGCCTGGCATCATCGGCACGACGCTGCAGCTTCCGCCTGAAGCGGCAGAAATCAAACCTAATGAGGCGGATGGCATGAGCAACATCATCACGCCGGAATTTATCTATGTCATTAACGACAATCATCTGCTGCAGCAGAAGCTGATTTATAAAATTCCCGTCAACTCCCTGCTCCAGCAGCAAAATGAACTCAAGCGCGTCATCCAGCTCATCTCCATCGTATATACGATTTTCGGCATCATCGTCATCCTTTATTTCTGGCGTTCACTTATGACCCCGCTGCAACGGCTGGCATATTTCGTCCGCTCCTACGAGCCGGGCAGGAGGGTGCCGGAGACACCGGGCAAAGGACGTAAAGACGAAGTCGGCGTACTCATCTCTTCCTTATATGACATGGCGCGGCGGCTCAATGTGCTGATTCATTACAAATACCAGATGGAAATCAAGGAGAAGGAGTCCCAGCTCCAGCTGTTATATCAACAGATCAACCCGCATCTCCTGTACAACACGCTCGAGAGTATTTATTGGAAAAGCACGCTGGAGGGCAACTCCGAATCCGCGGAAATGATCAAGGAGCTGTCCAAGCTGATGAAGATCAGCTTAAGCCGTGGGCGGGAGCTCATCTCGCTGGAAGACGAGATGGAGCATGCGAAGGCGTACATCAGCCTGCAGCAGAAACGGTACGAGTACGGCTTTCAAGTCATCTGGAACATTCCGGAGGAGCTGCTGCACAACCTGATTCCCAAGATCACCTTGCAGCCGCTAATCGAGAATTCCATCATTCACGGCGTTCGCAACATGGGTGAGGACGGCGAAATCATCATTACGGGCGCGCTGCTGGACCATGACAAAATCATCATTCGCGTCGAGGATAACGGCTACAAGAAAGTGGATTTCGAAGCGATTCATCGACTGCTGAACGAAGAGAAGGGCGATCCGGCGATCGGGTACGGCATTCGGAATTTGGACCAGCGGATTCGGCTTCATTTTGGCCGGAGCTTCGGGATTAGTTATGAGGAGCGGGAAGAACGGGGAACGCGCGTTGTTATTATTCTGCCGCGCAGCCACGACGAAAGCAGCGATGCAGCCGCGGGACCTACTATATAAGCAAGAGCAAGGAGGGAATTACACGACATGTATTCCATATTGGTAGTAGACGACGAACCGTTAATTTGCAAAGGACTGAGCAGTCTGCTCATGTCATCGGGTCTGGCCATCTCCCAGCTGTACGTCGCACATAACGGGTACGAGGCGATGGATTATTTAAGGCTGGAAGATATAGATTTACTCGTGACGGATATCCAGATGGGCGAAATGAGCGGCATCGAGCTGATGCATCAAGCCAAGATGATCAAGCCTTGGGTGCAGACGATCATCATCTCCGCCCATGAGACATTTCAATATGCGCAGTTGGCCATTCGGCTCGGCGCGAAGGATTACCTCATTAAACCGCTGAACAGCGACCAGTTCCTCGACTCGGTGCGCAACGTGCTGTTGAACACCAACAAAACAAGCCCCTCGCAAGATGAGCTGCTGGCAGGCTTTCGCGAGCAATTCCACATGGAGCAGCCCTCGCCGAAGCGAACAGCACTGCTGAACAAGCTGCTGACAGATACAAAGGAGGCAGAAGCGCTCGCGACGGCTGAACTCTTGAAGCGCGAACATGCCACCGTGCTCACTGGGCCGTATTTCTCCGTGCTGCGCGTGAAGCTAAGCCGTTCCTCGGAGCTGCTGCAATATGCGGCGCTCAACATTGCGATGGAGCTGCTCGACCAAGCCTGGCTTCCGGTCGCCTTCTACTCGCCGGAGGATGAGGTTAGCATCATTATTCAGTGGGACGATAAGCGCTTCGAGGATAGCGGCACATCGCGGATCAACCAGCTCGACATGCTGGGTCGCAGCTTGCAATTCAACATTACGAAGTACCTCGGGATGAACTGCGTCATCGGCATCAGCCAAGTATTGCGAGGTGTTCCATTCTTAAGCGAGCTCGGTGAACAAGCGCAGAAGGCGATCAGATGGAACCACGACCATAAGGAGCTGAGCGTCTTCTATTATGGCGACTTCAATTGGAGCCGTTATGACGCGAAGCAGGACCCGACGGTGGAGGAGCTGGATGCGCAGAACAACATTATCGCCCAGAAAGCGAAGAGCTATATCGATGAACACTATGCCCAGAAGGGGTTAACGCTTCATGAGGTGGCGCAGAAGAACCATGTCAGCCCGAATTACCTCAGCTATCTGTTCAAGAAGAACATCGGCCATAATTTATGGGAATACGTTATTAAGCTGCGCATGGAAGAGAGCCGGAAGCTGATCCTCACCACGGATCTTCGCAGGTACGAGATTGCGGAGCGGGTAGGCTATGAGTCGCCGGAGCATTTCAGTAAAATTTTCAAAAAATATTTCGGTGTCAGCCCAACGGAGCTGAAGAAGTAATATCGCCTATGATCCTCATAGAACTGCACATGTTCAGCCATGACCCGCTTCTCTAGAATGAAAGTAGGCAAGCAGAAACGACGAGCCTCCAAGCGAAGTCGCCGTTTCTCAAGGCTACAACATGAAAGAGGGGACCATATGGGAACGTCCGCGCGGTTTAAAAAACATATTTGGGGTTATTTGTTCGTGGTACCGGCAGCAGTCATCTTCATTCTGTTCTTATGGATGCCGATCGTGAAAGGATTTATTTACAGCTTCTATCAGGTCGATTTCGTCAAAGGCAATACGTTTGTCGGCTTCGATAATTTCCGGACCGTGCTGCATGATCAAGATGTATGGACAGCGGTGAAGAACACGCTGTATTATATGCTGCTCTGCCTATTGATCGGCTTCTGGGTACCGATTGTATTCTCGATTGCGATCTCGGAGCTGAAGCGGTTCCAAGGCTTCGTGCGCGTTGCGGCGTATTTGCCGAACGTCATTCCGGTTGTGGTTCTGTACGGGTTATGGCGCTGGATGTACGATCCTGTCGGTCCGATCAACGCAACCATTACGCAAGCCGGCTTCGAGCCGATCTCCTTCATGACCGATACGAAATGGTCGATGATTTCGCTCGTCTTCATGGAAACCTGGCAGCAATTCGGTGCTGCGATGCTGATTTATCTCGCTGCGGTGCTGAGTATTCCTCGCGATCTATACGAGGCGGCTGAGATTGACGGCGCCGGCGTATGGAACCGAATTCGTCATATTACGCTGCCATTCATTCGTAACCTGGTCATTCTCTTGCTAATCTTGCAGCTTATCGCTACCTCTCAAGGCTTCCAGTCGCAGTTCGCTATGCTTGACGGCGGACCGAACAACGCAACGCTGACCTATGCGCTGCTCATCGTCAAATACGCCTTCACAAGGCTCGATTACGGTGCGGCATCTGCGCTTGGCGTGCTCATGTTCCTCGTGCTCGGCGGACTTGCCGTCCTCCAGCACCGACTTTCCAGCAGAGAGGTGAACTAAGATGAAGAGCTATGACCGAGGTATACTATCCCGTTATGATTTGCAGAAAACATCCAATAAGCTGGTTTATGGCCTCATGCTGCTCGTCATCACAGCGATGGTCTGCTCCATGCTTTATCCGATATTGGTTACGCTGCTGAACAGCTTTAAGTCCAACGTGGAGGTCAACTCGTTCCCGCCGCATTTTATTCCGCAGACCTGGCAGGCGGATACGTATTCCAAAGGGTGGAACTATATTCAGCTGCCGCTCTTCTTCCGCAATACGATGATAATCTTCGGCGGCAATATGTTCGTCACGGTGCTTGTGCTTGGCTTGGCTTCCTTTAGCTTGTCGAGGCTCAATATCCCGTACAACCGGGCGATTAACTTCTTCTTCCTTGCGGCCTTGTTCATCCCGCCAACAACGTACATCATCCCGAACTTCGTCAACCTGAAGGATTTGGGCTTGCTCAATACGTTCCAAGCGTTTTGGCTGCCGGCCGGGGCGAATGCCTTCTTCCTGCTGCTGCTCAAGAACTTCTTCGATGGCATCAGCCATGAGCTGTTCGAAGCGGGCCGCATCGACGGGGCGTCGGATTTCAGATTGTTTGTCTCGATTGCGATTCCGCTGTCGGTTCCGATCTTCTCGACACTTGCGATCTTCGTCTTCTCCACGGCATGGAACGACTGGTTCTGGCCATCGCTGGTGATGCATACCGACCAGAAACGACCGCTTGCTACGGCAATCTATAATTACGTCATTAACGTGCGCAGGCTGGATACGAACGTGAAATTCGCGATGCTGACCATGGTCATGCTGCCGCCGATTGCCGTATTCCTTATTTTCCAACGGTTCATCATTCGAGGGCTGCATATGGGCGGCGTCAAAGGATAGAAAGGATCACATCGTAATCGTAGACCTGCACATGATCGACATAGGAATACACATTCTGCTTTCTCTGCGCCTCTATTATGATGAGCGTGTAAGGTAAATAAACGTGAGAAGGGGAACTAACATGCGTAAGATGCGTAAGGTTTCATTCATTCTGGCCAGCATGTTTCTAATGACAGGCGTCCTGTCGGCATGCGGAAGCTCGAACGACAACAACACCAGCGAGAACAGCGGCAAGACGAACAATGCGGCCTCATCGAATACCAGCACAAATACCAGCACGAATACGGCGGATAACACAGGCGATAACACCGCTGCGGAAGAAACACCTGCTGCTAAAGTAACGATCAGCATTTACTATCCAACACCGGATTTGGTGGAGAAGAGAGCGCTTGAAGACGACAAAATCAAACGTTTCACAGAGAAATATCCGAACGTTGAGATCGTGAAGAGCGAGTGGCAGTACAACCCGAACGAGATCGGAATCAAGATGGGTGCGAACGAAGCACCGACATTGTTCAATACTTATGCGACAGAAGGTAAATTCCTGGCAGAGCGTGGCTGGGCAGCGGATATCACAGAGCTGTTCAACAACTATGCGTTCAAAGATCAAATGAACCCGATTCTGCAAAATCAATTCATCATCGGCGACAAAGTGTACGGCATCGCGCAGCAAGGTTATGTAACCGGCACAGTCGTGAATAAGAAAATGCTGACGGATAAAGGCGTAGCCGTTCCATCCTTCGACTGGACTTGGGACGACATGCTGAATACGGCGAAAGCGGTTGCGGAACCGAAGAAAGGCATTTCCGGCATCGCGCCAATGGGTAAAGGCAATGAAGCGGGCTGGAACTGGACCAACTTCTTGTTCGAAGCAGGCGGCGAAATTCAAACGGTTGACGGCGGCAAAGTAACGGCAGCCTTCAATTCCGAAGCAGGTCTTAAAGCGCTTGAGTTCTACCACAAGCTGGCGTGGGAAGCGAGCGCAATTCCGAAGGACTTCGCACTTGGCTGGGGCGATGCAGTAGGCGCATTCGCACAGGGCAGAACGGCTATGGTTATCGCAGGTCCGGACGGCCCGGTTGACCAAGGGCTGAACCAAGGCGGCATGAAGCCGGAAGACATTCTCGTGTACCCAATGCCTGCAGCAGAGAAAGGCGGCAAGCACACTGGCGTACTAGGCGGCGACTTCCTGGTTATCAATCCGAACGCTTCCAAAGAAGAGCAAGAGATGGCGTTCAACTACGCAACGTTCGATTACTTCTCCGACAAAGGCTTGGAGTCTGTTGAAGAAAGCATCAAACAACGCAAAACGGACAACAAATTCTTCATCCCGCCGGTTATTCAGTACTACAACGATAACTCGGATTACGGTCAGAAGGTAAAAGCGGTTTACGACAAATACGACAACGTGTACCAATACAGCCCGGAAATCATGAGCTTGCTTGACGGTAAACCGGAAGCACAGTTCAACACGCAAGATTACTACGCGGCCATGACGAATGTCGTGCAAGAAGTGTTCTCGAAGAAAGACGTCGACATGAAAGCGGAGTTGGATGCGGCAGCGAAAAACATGCAAGAAAAGTTCTACAACACAATCAAGGTTGAATAGGTCCGTTCGATGCAGGCCTTGAAGCCGGAATCCCGAACAAGACTCTTCCTCGCAGCAGCGCTACTTCTGGTAGCGCTGCTGTCCCTTATCTCCCTCCGAAAAGATTTATTCACATCACACGCGGTAAGCTTCAAGGAAACCGGCAGCTTGCTCGTGCTGGCCAATGACAGCTACGAAATCGGTTTTCAGCGGGCAACCGGCGGGATCGCCTATATCAAGGACATGGGCACAGGCAGCAAAGTGATGCAAGGCAACCGCAAAGGAGCACTGTGGTGGGCTTTTCTGAAAGACAATTCATCCATAAACAGCTTAGGTGCAGCTAAATTTGACTATGAGTGGAAGAGCGGACGATCCGAGCTGCTTCTGCATTATGGCGGCAAGCTTGCCGTGGATGTGACCGCGAGCTTCGATGAGAGCAATCGCATTGCGCTTCGTGCTGAGGTGCAGAATGGTACGAATGACATCCTGCAGTCGTTTCGGTTCCCCTACGAGCTGAAATTCGCTGCGGATTCGGTCGTTGACGGACTGCTTCCGATGCTGCCTGGCGTGAAGCTGAAGCCTTCTTTCTTTACGGACAACAACGCTTATGAAGGGCAATATCCCGGCGTTATGTTTGCTTCGTATACGGCGCTGCGCACAACAGGCGGCAATGTTGCACTTTATGATTTGAGCGCAGAGGGCGACAAAGCCGTCGTGACGACAGAGCTTGGATTCAAGAACCAAACGGATGATGCCGGCAAGAGTGCTTTCGTGCATCAATATAACGTCTGGACGGAATCCGGAGCGAGCTGGCAAAGTCCAACTGTAGTGCTTGAAATCGGCGGAGATTATATGGACTCGATTGTCAGCTATCGCAAGCTGGGCGGAATTGACCGGTTTCCATCGCTGGATCATAAACTCGGCAGCGCGAAGGCGCACACCGCGGAGCTTCCGTTAATGAAGCTGGATATATCGGCTTTGGGCACAGAAAAGTGGGATACGCTGACGAGCGCTTATGTGGATGCTTTGCCATACAACGGGATGCTACATCTCGTGGGTTTCCAGACAGGCGGTCACGATGAGAACTATCCGGATTTCCTGCCTGCCGATCCGAAGTGGGGCGGCGAGGATGCTCTTCAAGCCTTCATTGCAGATGCGAAGGCCAAAGGCAATCAGGTTGTGCCGTATACGAACTTCTCCTGGTGGGGCGTGCATTCTCCGACATTAGCGGCATTGCCGGAAGGCGTGAAGCTGGAGGATATCGTCGTGGAGCAGGCGAACGGTACGCTGCTTAAGGAAGATTACGGCGAACACAGCGGCTATGTGATGAATCTGAACCACCCGTTCGTGACGAAGCGGATTGCAGAGGAACATCAGAAGCTGATTGACGCTGGCGTGGATGGCATTTTCGAAGATCAATGGGGAATACGTAGCGCACCGTTCGTGGCAGGCGAGCAGCACCCCGAGAATACGGATGCTTGGTCCGCTTATTTCGAAGGGGTTCAGCAGTATTTTGCCTCCTCTAAACATCGTATGTATACCGAAGACGGCATTGATGTGCTCGCCGATAACAGCATCGGATTTCTGGGAACGAACTACTTGTGGGATTTGCTTGGCTACCGGAAAAATACCGCTTCTTATACCGACTACTATCCGCTTGCCGGCATGCTGCTGCGTGATAAAGTGCTGCTCTATCAGCATGATCTTGCTGCAGAGACGATGACGGATAATAAGGATATGCTCCGCTGGAATGCGGCGATGGGCTACAATTTAAGCGGCGATTTGTATACCGGTACTACGAATCCATGGGTCAGTCTGATCGGCGTATTCCAGAAGTATGTGCTTGCTGATTATGCCGATGCTCTCGTTCAGCGTTATGATTTGATCGATGCCACCACGACGAGGACGGATTTCGGGACGCATATCGTAACGGCGAACTGGGATACTCAGAAGCCTTATACGATGGATGAGCAGACGACGCTCACGGCGGGCGGTTTTGATATTGCTTCTGTGTCCAAAGAAGTACGGGCGGGCAGCTATGCGAGATACAACGGTTATGAGCTTGATCCCGGCGAGCATTATTTGGCCGAGATTCGTGAGAAGAAGGAAATTCGCGTCTATCAGCCGATCGGTTCCGATACTACGCTGCGGATTAAGCCGATGAAAGGCTGGAAGCATGCTCATGCAGCAGCCTATGAGGCAGACGGCAAGAAAATCGCGGATATTCCCGTTGCTGAAGCAGGCGAGTGGCTGATGGTCGATTTTATTGCCGACATGGGCGGCAAGATGGCGGCCTATGTCTCGATTACGCCTACGGACGATGCGAGTCCGGTAAAGGAATCGCCGTTCAAGAAGGTGAGGGTGCAGGAGAACCTTGTACAAGGGCATGAGCTTCAATCCAGTACGAACACGAATACGGAATTAATTGCAAAGCTGGCAGGAGACGGCGATCCTTTCACGTATTGGGAGAGTGTCTCGAACAAATTTCCTCAGTCTTTGTCCGTAGATCTCGGAGATAAGAAGCAGCTTGGGCGAATCGTATTGAAGCTGCCGCCGCTTGATGCGTGGGCAGCACGTGATCAGTCCATTGCTGTGCAAGGCAGCGATGACGGCGAGCACTATACCGTAATCAAAGCGCTAGACACCTACACCTTTGATCCTGCGAAGGAGAATACGGTTGAAATTGCGCTGGATGCAGCGAGCGCTCGGTATGTGAAGCTAATCGTAGAAGGCAACACAGGCTGGCCGGCGGCACAAATTTCTGAATTTGAACTGTATGGACCGTGAAATCGTCAGATATCGTCACAAAAACGCATGCTTTTACAGATGCGTTTCTTCTTTTTCCTGTTATAATAAGAGATAAGACGGATGACGGGTGGCAAAGGAGAATTGCCGTGAATGAAGCGCAATTAGTGATGTTATCGAGGCAAGGCGATGAAACGGCCTTTAACAAATTGGTCGAGCTCTACAAGGATAAATTATCCCGTATGGCACATCGAATACTTCGCAGTAAGAGTGATACCGAGGATGTCGTTCAGGAAACGTTTCTCAAGGTGTATTTGAACCTGAACCGCTTTGATGAGAATAAACGATTCTCGACGTGGATTTTCCATATCGGGAAGAACATTTGCCTGGATCTTCTTCGTCGCCGCAAAACCCCGCCGTTGCCGCTGGACCAGCCTGTCTTAGCCCAGTCCGATCAAACGCTCTCTCTCCATGATGTCATCGCGCATGCATCGCTCTCTCCGGAAGGCGAAGTAATCGAACGCGAGCTGTCGTCGAAGATGGCGGAGCTCATCGATAAGCTGCCGGATAAATATAGAAGCGTTGTTTATCAGCGTTACGTACTGGAGATGTCGATGGAGGATATCAGCATTGCGAACAATATCCCTGTGAATACCGTGAAGTCGCGTATTCATCGCGGGAAAGATTTTATGAAGAAACGTTGGGGCAAGACGCTTCTCATCTATTCTCTGCTGTTGTTTAGCTTCTTCTAAACGATAAAGCGTGTATGAATGGAACGGCTCATTCGCACGCTTTTTTTGCGGATTACGGCCGGCTGCTTGTCTGATGAAGGACAGCGTGTATAGGTGGGCTCCAATTCTGGGATACTATGGTTGGTTTTAGCCGGAATTACGCAATATTTACATAATGGATTGTCGTATTTATGGATAGCCAATTCTGGTACATAGCGGTATAATATCCATACGGATTGCGCGAAAATTGTCGATTTTTGATATATTTGAGCAATTGAGAGAGAGATTACACATAAGACTAGGAGAGAAACAGATGAAAAAAGGGATTCTGCTTGCTGTAGTACTTATTTTAATGTCTTCATTGTTCGTCGCATGTGGGAAGAAAGACAATAACACGGCCGATAACTCGGCGAACACGAGTAATTCGGGCAATGCAAGTGAACAAGCGCCTACGAAGAAAGTCGCACTTGTTCTTCCGGAGAAAATCGGCGTTAACGCCTTCTTCGTACAAATGGACGAGGGCTTCAAGAAAGCAGGCAAAGAGTTCAACGTAGAAGTAAAAACAATCGAATCGACTGACCCTGCCGCATTCGAGCAGAACCTTCGTTCGACGGTTGCTGAGAACTACGATATGATCATTACCGCTACATTCCAAGCGGAAGATGCACTGAAGAAAGTGGCTGCCGAGAATCCGGACAAACCATTCGCGATTATCGACACCGTCGTAGATCTACCGAATGTACGCAGTGTTGTATTCCGTGAGTACGAAGCATCGTACCTCTTGGGCGCAGCTGCAGGTCTTTCCACGAAAACGAATAAAGTCGGCATGGTTGTTGCAATCGACGCGCCGCTGCTTAAGAAATATACTGAAGGCTTTGCAGAAGGCTTGAAATACACGAACCCTAAAGCTGAAATGCTCATCAACTATGTAGGCGGATTTACGGATCCGGCGAAAGCGAAAGAGCTTGCCCTGCTTCAATTCTCCAAAGGCGCTGACTTCATCGCTGGCGCATCGGCTGTAGGCGACCTTGGCGTGTTCGAGGCTGCTAAGGAAAAAGGCTTCTATACTTCCGGTCAAGACATCGACAACACTGGCGTTGACCCAGAGCACGTTGTCCTTGCACAGCTGAAAGGTACAGACACAGTTGCATATGAAACGGTTAAATCTTTTGCAGAAGGCAACTTTGCATACGGAGCAGTTGATTACGGATTGAAGGAAGACGGCGTTGGTCTTACTTATGTAACAAGAGACAGCCAATCTCCTCTGAACCCGTTCATCGGACAAGCGACCGTTGATAAAGTAAAAGCGATCAAAGATGATATCGTATCCGGTAAACTGGTTGTTAAGAACCCGCTGAACCCATAATGTTACCCTGCCGGCTGTATGAACATACAGCCGGTTTCTTCCTATTTAAACGGTATGAGAGGAGAAGAACGGCCGAATGTTGCTTAGCATGGAGAATATTACGAAGGCTTACGGTCCTGTGAAAGCCAATACCGATATTAATTTTACGCTGAACAAAGGTGAAATTCATGCACTCGTCGGCGAGAATGGCGCTGGCAAAACAACGCTCATGCGCATTCTGTACGGCATGGAGAAGCCGACCAGCGGCTCCATTCAGATTAACGGCGAAGAGCGGCATTTTGCAACGCCTTCTGATGCCATTCGCAGCGGAATCGGCATGGTGCATCAGCACTTCATGCTGTTTCCCTCCTTCACGGTAGCCGAGAACATCGTCATCGGACGTGAGCCGAGCTCCGGTATTGGATTTAACCGCAAGGCTGCAATTGCAGAGGTTGAGGAGCTGTCGCGCCAATATGGCATGCCAGTAGATCCGCGCAAGAAAACGTCGGCTTGCTCGCTTGGCGTTCAGCAGCGCGTAGAAATCTTGAAGGTGCTTCATCAAGGTGCGGACATCATTATTCTGGATGAACCGACTGGCGTTCTGACGCCGCTTGAAGTGAAGGAGCTGCTGGTTTCAATTAAACGGCTCGCGGCACAAGGGAAAAGCTTCATTATCATCAGCCACAAGCTGCAAGAGATCATGGATGTAGCTGATCGGATTACGGTGCTTCGCGATGGTCGCGTAACCGGCGTGGTGGATGCGAAGCATACAAGCGTGGATCAGATCTCAAGGCTGATGGTCGGCCGCGATTTGGTAGAGATGACCCGTACGGAGCCTGATCTCGGCACGGCAGTGCTAGAAGTAAAGTCGCTTACGGTGAATGGCGATAAAGGGAAACCGCTTGTGAACGATGTCAATCTATCGGTCAGAGCCGGGGAGATCGTCGGTATTGCAGGGATTTCCGGCAATGGTCAGTCCGAGCTGATCGGGGCGATCGCAGGTCTCGTAGATATCGGCAGCGGCCAAGTGTTGCTCGCAGGCAAAGAGATTACGGGAGCTCCGGTGCGGAAGATCCGGGAGCTTGGACTTGCCCATATTCCGGAGGACCGCTATCAGTGGGGAGCGGCTAAGGATGCGACCGTTGTTGAGAACGGCGTGATGGGACATGCTCGCAGAGAGCAGCGCTTTGGCATTCTGCGTGGACGGAGCATTCGTTCCATGGTGGAAGGCTGGATTAAACAGTTTGAGATCAAGACCGGTTCGCCGGACACGAAAGCACAGTTTCTCTCCGGTGGCAACCTGCAGAAGCTGATCGTAGCCAGAGAGCTGGCACAAGGTACGCCGTTTCTTATTGCCGCAGAGCCAACGCGCGGTGTTGACGTAGGTGCGATGGAGATTATCCATGGCGAGCTGATCAAGAAACGGAATGAACAAGGCGCTATCCTGCTCGTGTCGTCGGAATTGACGGAGATTCTAAAGCTGTCTGATCGTATCCTGGTCATGAATGAAGGCCGGATCGTGGGCGAGCTGCGTGCCGAGGAAGCGACAGAAGAACGGATTAGTTTATTGATGGCAGGAGGTAAGTAGGCTTGAAAAGTAAACTCACCCAATTTGCAGGCTCGCTCTTCCAGCCGGTTATTGCTGTCATCCTTGGCTTGCTGATTGGTGCAATTGCCATCTCGCTTGTCGGCGGATCCATTATGGAGACCTACGCGGAGATGTGGAAAGGCGCATTCGGCAGCTTCTACTTTGTAACGAATACGCTGTCCCGCGCAACGCCGATTATCTTGGTCGGACTTGGCGCAACGCTTGCCTTCCGAGCGGGGTTCTTCAACCTCGGGGCAGAGGGACAAATGATTCTTGGCGGACTTAGTGCGGCATTGATCGCCCTATACGTTCCCGGTCCCGGTTGGTACAGGCTTATCATGGCACTGGTTGCCGGCATTCTGGCAGGCGGCATTTGGTCTGCTTTTGCCGGTTGGATGGATGCGAAATTCCGTATGAATTTGCTAATTACGACGCTGCTGCTCAACTATATTGCTTCGTTGTTTGCCGGCTATTTGGTAGCTTATCCGCTGAAGGATACATCCGGCTCGGCCGCAATGTCGCAAACGAAGATGATTGATCAGAGCGTCTGGCTTCCTAAATTGTTTCAAGGCATGAGTCTTCACGCCGGATTCATTATTGCAATTCTAGGCGCAGTGCTGCTGTATCTGTATATGAAATACACGGTGAGCGGTTATGAAACGCGCATGCTCGGCAATAACCCGTTGTTCGCTGCTTACGGTGGCGTGCAGCGCGGCAAGCTGATGCTCTACAGCATGATTGCGAGCGGCGGCTTCGCAGGCTTGGCCGGTGCCGTAGAAGTGCTTGGTACGCAATACCGCTATTTGGATGGCTCGCTTTCCACGCCGGGTTATGCCTGGTCGGGGATTATGGCAACGCTTCTCGCTAACTCGCATCCGCTTGGCACCGCATTCGCTGCCTTATTGCTGGCGGCCTTGCAAACCGGCGGTATGGGCGTAGAACGCAATACCGAGGTTCCGCTTGAGATTGCGAGTGTTATCCAAGCTACGCTGATCCTCTTCGTCTCAGCTAAATTAAGCTATGGCTTCTTAAAACGCAGGAAAGCGAGGGCTCAAGGTGGAACAATTACTTGATGCTTCACTGTTTAACTCTGCCCTACGAATGGTGACACCCATTCTGCTTGCCGCACTCGGCGGCGCGATCTGCTCGCGCGTTGGCTTGTTCAATGTAGGCTTGGAAGGGCTTGTGCTGTTCGGCGCTTTCTTCGCGATCGTCGGCAATTACCTGATGGGCAATGTGTGGCTTGCGGTCGCGTTTGCGGTCGTTTGCGTCATGTTATTCTCGATGATATTCGCTTATCTAAGCATCCAGCTTAAGGCGAATGTTATTATAGTCGGGATATCGCTTAACTTCTTGGCGCTGGGCTTAACCTCGTTCAGTCTGCGTGCCATCTTCAATGTGAAAGGCGCTTATTACGATAAGAACATGCAAGGATTGCCGGCATGGGATATCCCGCTAATCAAAGATATTCCGTGGCTTGGCGACGTTCTGTCCGGACATTCGCCGCTCGTGTATGCTGCGTTCCTGCTCGTCTTCGTGTTTCAATATTTCTTGTTCAGAACGGTGTCCGGTTTCCGGCTGCTGGCTGTCGGCGAGAATCCGGTTGCCGCGCGCAGCATTGGCATCAAGTCCAAACGCATTCAATACGGCGCCGTGTTGATTTGCGGTGTATTATGCGGATTGGCCGGCGCACAGCTGTCGCTTGGACAAGTGACGATGTTTACGGAAAATATGACCGCAGGCCGAGGGTTTATCGCCCTTGTCGCAACGATGCTCGGTCAATCGAATCCGATTGGCGTTGGCGCATCCAGTCTGTTGTTCGGTTTTATGGATGCGATCAGCATTCGGCTGCAGGGCTTGGCGCTGCCGACCAATTTTACAAACATGCTGCCATATGTCGTGACGCTTGTGATGATGTTCTTCTTCAAGGATAAGAGCTATCTTGCGGAAGCGCGCAAAGCGAATGAAAGCTCCCGTTAATGAAATATACTAGTAGTGCTCAAGGAGGGACAATAAAGTGAACAATAAAGCAGAACGCTTGAAGAAAGCGAAACCGATTACGCAAGTAGAAGTAGATGCTTCGCTCGCGCATCGTTTGCCGCCGGGCCAAGCTTTAACAGAGCGCTTCCCGATCCTGCATGAAGGGGAAGTACCGAATTATTCGCTGCCGGACTGGAGACTTCGCATCTTCGGCGAAGTGGAGAAGGAAATGGAGTTCTCGCTGGAGCAGCTGAAAGCGATGAAACAATCCGAAGTATTGTGCGATATTCACTGCGTGACGCGCTGGTCGAAGTTCGATACGACGTGGGAAGGCGTGAAGTTCAAAGATTTGCTGCCTTTGCTCGGCGTGAAACCGGAAGCTCGTTATGTCATGATCCATGCGGATAACGACTATGAGACGAATGTGCCGATTGAAGATTTGATGGGCGATGATATCCTGCTTGCTTTCTTGTTCGACGGCGAGCCGCTCACGCCTAAGCACGGTTTCCCTCTTCGTCTTGTTGTGCCGCATTTGTACTTCTGGAAGAGTGCGAAGTGGATTACAGGCATCGAGTTTATGAAGGAAGACCGCCCTGGCTTCTGGGAGCGCAATGGCTTCCATAACGTAGCCGACCCGTTCCGCGAGGAGCGTTTCTCCGGGGAAGATCTTGGTCTGCCGGAAGATTTGTGGAAAGATGTGGACTTCGACTAATGACACTAATGCCTATACTACAAATTCATAGCGAGGACGCGGCGGATTTCGCGATTGTATGCGGGGATCCGAAGCGCGCCGAGCTGATTTCGAAGAAGCTGGACAATGCGCGAGAATTGGCGTTCAGCCGTGAATATCGTACTTTCGCAGGAGAGGTTGGGGGCGTGCGCGTCCTAGTTACAAGCCATGGCGTCGGCTCTGCCGGGGCAGCGGTCTGCTTCGAGGAGCTGATCCGCGCAGGCGTGAAGACGCTGATCCGCGTGGGCACGGCCGGTTCGTATTCGGCTGACCATCCTGCGGGCAGCCTCATCGTCAGTACCGCTGCGGTACGTGCGGAGGGACTGACTCGCCAGCTCGTGCCGGACGGCTTCCCGGCCGTCGGCGACAGCGATGTTGTCAGCGCTCTGTACGCCGCTGCTCAGGAGAGCGAAGGCATCGTGAAGAAAGGCATCACCGTTTCACTGGATGCATTCTTCACCGGGGTCGAAGAGATTCCGCACCGCAAGTACAAGCAAGCGGGCGCACTCGCCGTGGAGATGGAGATCGCGGCGCTGTATGTCGTCGCGACGCTTCGCGGCGCGCGTGCCGGCGCGATTGTCGCGCTGGACGGCTACGCTGACAGCGACCTCGCCGAGGTGTATGACCCGCACACGAACGTGGTCGCGGACGCCGTCGAGCGCGAGATCGCTGCAGCGCTGCGCGCTGTTGTGATGCTGGCGGGAGAAGCGAAGTAATAGGAGAGCCGTTTCAAAAGTGAGCGTGGTGTTGCGACTTTTGAGACGGCTTTTTTTCTGCGCGCGTATCGCGTGTGGATGATCGCCACAGCTGGCCTCGCGGAAGATTGTACAGCAGGTGTCGCGGATGATCACCCCAGCGGGCCTTGCGCCGAGGAGGGGGATCATTCAGGAGCGTTTTCCCAAGCGAGATATCCAACTCTCGGATCATTGTTGCATAAATTGCAACAAAATCCCCCTTAGCTGCCCTCGAACCACAAAATCATGCAGAAAATGCAGCATTACAGACTGCAAAGACGCCAATTAGCTGATTCAGAGGTAAGATGTTGCATAATGTGCAACAATCCTCCACGCAGGCCGAAATTCTCTCGGAAATGTTGCACAAAATGCAGCATTCTCCACTTTTGCGAACGAGACAACGTACCACGCTCCTCCCTCCATTTTCGAGTCAACAAGCAGTTCAACTTACCGGTTATAAAGAGTTGTTTGTCCGCTTCCGCTCCTCTCTGGTATATTGAGTGAGGTGGTGCAACAAGTAGTGAAGCAGAAGGAGCGGTCAGCGCATATATGAATCCCATCAGTCGGTTCTCACAACTATTCTCCTCATTTAGCGATATGCCGATGGAACGCAAGCTGTTGCTTGTTTTCCTGGTGCTGATTACATTGCCGCTGACGTTCATTGGGGCGGTTTCCTTTCGCAATTATTCCGATTCGATTGAACAGAACACCATCGCCTATTCCACCACGATGCTGGGCAACATGATGGATCGCGTGGATGATTATATCGACGATATGAGCCGTATTTCTTCCATTCCCGCCTATCAGGATGACATTAAGCAAAACCTGATCAAATCCGGCAAATACCATGAGCAGCGTGCGCAATATTCTTCGGATGAGAACAGCGGCGCGCCGCCGATGGATTTTGATTTGCTGCTGGCGATTCAGCGCGGCATTGAAGGCAATATTTCGTTTATCAATACGATCAAGCGGGGCGCTACGTCGGTCTATATTTTCGATCAATATGGAAACGGTTACTATTCGACGAAGTCCGGCGGCATCCGCATGAACATTAAGGAAAGCTACCAATACTGGATGGAGCGTGCAGCCGATTCCAAAGGGGAAGCGCTGCTGATTAGCACCCAGAAATATACGAGTAATTTGAAAAGCACCCGCTATGCGTTTACGGTGGTTCGTAAGATCATAGACAAATCCTTGCATGATATTGGCCTAATCGCCGTGGATGCCAACATCAACGTAATTGAAGACCAAATTGTTAAATTCGATGGCGTCACGCACGGCAAATCATTCATCTTCGATGCACTCGGCAACGTGATTTACGATAGCGATAAGAAGCTGTTGGCTACGAATATAAGCGACATGCAGATGGTGAAGATGGCGCAAGGGGAGAAGGGGAGCTTCTACCTGGAGGAAAACGGAGAGAAGCATCTCTATATCTTCACCACATCTCCGCATACGAATTGGAAGGTGATCACCTCCATCCCGGTGAAGGAGCTGACGCGCAATACGGCTGTCATCCGCAATGTGACGTGGATTCTTACGTTCTTAACGATTGGTATCGCGCTGCTCATCTCGATCTTCTTCTCCTTCGCGCTGACGAAGCCGCTGCGGAAGATGATGAAGCTGATGAGGAAGGTTCAAGAGGGCGACTTTAGCGTCCAATTCCAAGTCAAACACCGTGATGAAATCGGGCAGCTTGGCAACCAGTTCAACCGGATGATTCTGCGCATTGATGATCTCATTCGAGACATTTACTTGATGGAAACGAAGAAGAAGGAAGCAGAGCTGCATGCGCTGCAAAGCCAGATCAATCCTCATTTCATGTACAACACGCTGGAGTCGATTCGGATGGCCGCCGAGCTTAATGATGATACGGACGCAGCGGATATGCTGGCGATTCTCGGGAAGCTGCTACGATACAGCATCAGCGATCTCAATGAAGAAGTCATTCTCGGCAGCGAGATTAACCATATCCGATACTACGTGGAAATTCTGAATTATCGTTATCCAGGCCGATTCGAGCTGAAGGTAAATGCACCTGATGAGCTGATGAGCTACGCGCTGATTAAGCTCGTGCTTCAGCCGATCGTAGAAAATGCGATCTACCACGGGATGGACGATAACAAGCCGAAGATGGTCATTGAGGCGTCGGCATGGAAGACCGAGCAAGCTGTATTCGTTCAGCTTACCGACGATGGAATCGGGATGGACGAGAAGACGCTGGAGCGTTTGAACGGTAGTTTGAACGGTGTGCTTTCGCTGGAGGGCGGTTATTCGGATTCGCATCGAACCGGAATCGGACTGCGGAATGTCAATGAACGCATTAAGCTGCACTATGGCGCAAACTATGGAATTACAGTAACAAGTCAGCCTGGCACAGGGACACAAGTGATGCTGCGGCTACCTATCGTGGGAGGAGAAGTGGAATGAAGATGCCGGTTCTAGCATCCAAACGTATCAAATTCACCTTGGCAGCTGCTGTGCTCTGCAGCTCCATGCTGACAAGCTGTGCATCCCATCAAACCGCTGACAAGACTCCGCCGCCTTCTCCTAGCATCAAGGAGGAGAACACAGATGGTTTGAAGCAAATCACGATGCTGACGAATCGTGTTGACCTTGTGGAGAACGGCGTCTTTCAGAAGTACGCGGACAAGTTTGAAGCGAAGCATCCTGGTACGCATGTCGAGTTTGAGGGACTGACCAATTATGCCAGCGATATTCTCGTCAGACTGTCGACGCGGAGCACAGGCGATGTGCTGCTGCTGCCGAACAACCTGCCGAATGAGGACTTGATTAATTATTTTGAGCCGCTGAATGACAGTCTCTTCGAGCATACGCGGTTTGCCGATTTCAAATCCTACCGCGGCGAGCGATATGGGATTGCAACAGGTGCCGCTACGGATGGTATCGTGTACAATAAAACGGCTTTTCTGAGAGCGGGCATTACGAAGGTGCCTGCGACACTGGAGGAGTTCTATGCCGCATGTGCCAAGCTGAAGCGAGTAGGCATCGTGCCCATCTATCTAAACTATGGCGCGCAGTGGCCGATGTCGTCTTGGGGTGAGAATTTAGTCAGTTATATGACCGGGAGTGCGAATTACTTGAATCAGATGACAGCATCCGATCAGCCGTTCACCAATGAGAATCCATGGGGGCAGACCATTACAATCGTCAAAACGCTAATTAATAAAGGCTACGTCGAGAAGGACCTCTTCACGAACAACTGGGAGATGTCCAAAGGCGAGGTGGCGAAAGGAAATGCGGGCATGTATTTCCTGGGCAATTGGGTAATCAATCAAGTCATTGCAGCAGGCGGAAGCTCGGAGGACCTCGGTTTCTTCCCGTTCCCGTATAATAACGATGCGAAGCGGTATGCGCCGCTTAGTCCGGATTGGTTTCTAGGTGTAAGCAAATTCAGCGAAAATAAAGAGCTCGCCGAGGCGTGGGTGAACTTCTTCGTGAAGGAGTCCGGTTATGTGGACGATTCCGGATTCCTGCCTGTCGATACGACGAAGACTTCTCAACTGCCGCAAATCCGGCAGTTTCTAACCTTTGATCCCATCTTCGTCGAACGGCAGCCGCCAAGCGATGATTTCTTGAATATTTCGGCGAAGGCCCAGATGGCATTCTGGTCCGGCGATTACGTGCAGGAGTGGGTCGCGGCGCCGGACCTGAAGCTATCCTTCCAGAGCTACAATGTACGATGGGCTGAAGCAAGGAAGCTTGTGCTTGGGATAGAAGTGTCGAACAAGAAGCAGCCGACTGAGCAATCGACGGACAAAGCAGCTGTTGAAGAAGCGGATAAGCAGAAGTAGCAGCAGTTTCGCAGAATAAAACAATTGTAATATATTCCCTTGTTTACTATACTGGGTATAACTTAAAGGAATGGTGGGATTAGGGCATTGTTGATCGAATAGGTTTCCAGGCAGCAGATATCGCGTCATAGCGAACTGAATAACCATGAACGAGAGCGGTGTCAGCCTCCGATAGAGTGAGGTTTGCTTAGCTATGCGGACGTTTATGGGTGTCTGAATCGAACCTATTGATCATCATTGCTCCGTGTAGACTGCTCTGGCGAGACGTTATTTACGTCCCGTCTGGGCTGGCTATATTTGAGAAGCCGTGAATGAGCAATATTCATTCACGGCTTTTTGTCGTTCTTATGGCGCACTCTACTTTACCTAAACTAGATTTCATAACACGGGAGGATTTACATGAACGATTGGTCCGAGGATGTTCGAAGATTTAAGCTAGATGAGCAATTTGATCTAGAACAAGCGGATGCGAAGGATTGGGGAATCTATTATTCCGTCTATTACAATATGGACTATAACGGGTTCTTCAAAGACCAAGGATTAACGATGAACAACGGACGCAGGAAGTTCTGGATTTATAATGGCGAGAAGAAGGTTGGCGGGGTTGTCATTGTACCTAATGTTATATTTGGCCTCTTCTTTATTCCGCCGTTCCATGAGGAGACGAAGGTATTCCAATTACTGAAAAATGCGCTCTTGCACTGGTCGAATCGGACGAAGGATATTACGGCGTACGAAATTTTACCGAACCAAATCGAGCTCTTCGCCAGAGCAGGCTTCTGGCCCGGTGAGTTTAGATGCCGCTGGATGCAGCGGCCGGCCGAAATCTTGATGACGGAATGGGACGAAACACTGAAGGTATGCTCGCCTGAGTTGAGCGCAGCCGATGAAGAGTCCATCCTTCTCAGGGACGCAGAAGCAATAAGCGAGCTCTCCTATCGCGTCTATAGAAACACCCTTGAAGACGTGCGAAGAAAGCAAACCTCACGCGAAGATTATAATTCTTGGATGGAGCATTATCCCGGCCAAACGAATGAATCATTGCTGCAGGCGTCGAGTTTTGTCTATGATCGTGAAACATCGCAGTTAGTCGGCATTTGCCTTATTTCATCTCAAGATGATATGCCGGCTGTCTATAACATCGCTGTTGCTCCATCGCATCAAGGCAGAGGCATTGCAACGAAGATGCTTCAGAGGGCGGTGACGGTACTAAAGCAGCATGATTACCCTCTTCTTCGGCTCTATGTGATGCAAGGAAATAAGGCAGAAGCGCTTTATCACCAATTCGGTTTCATAGCAGGCCCATTGGAAGTCCAAACTTGTCATATTCCTGCTCTTCACGGAACGAACGATTCCTTAAACTAACAAAGGAGGCTATACCATGCTTCATGTATTCGACGTTGCACAAACGCTAGTTAATCATATACGCGAGCGTTACTCGGAGGATGTTGCTCTTATTGCCTATTACGGATCGTACGCACAAGGGACAGCGACAGCTCGATCGGACTTGGATTTCTTCTTCATTCCTGCATCCGGCAGAGGTTACGGTGCCAGCGTCCAGTTTGTGCTGAACGACATCAGCTTTGATTTCTGGCCGATCAGTTGGGAACGCGCGGAACGAATGGCGAAATTCGAGGAGCAGAATACGACGATCATCGCCGACTGCGAAATCTTGTATGTTCGTTCCGAAGAAGACCGCACGCGATTTCTTCAACTGAGCAAGACTATCGCTGAACTCCCCCAGCAGGCACAGACGTTCATCGAGAAGGCGGAGTCTGAGCTGAGGGAAGTTTATGTGCATCTCTATAAAATGACTCGGCTTCATGAGGACGACATTTCAGGCTGCCGGACCGAAGCCCACGGTATATTAAATAAGCTCGTATATACGCTCGCTCTGCTCAATCGTACCTATATGACAAGAGGCTGGGGGAAGAATCGAGAGCAGCTGCTGAACTTCTCGCTGCGACCGGCTCAACTGGAAGAACAGATCGAAACGATATTGAGCGCTTGCTCCTGCGCGGAAATTCGGGAAACCTGCGAGCAGCTTACTGCGGAGATAGCTGCCTTATGGACGGAGCAGAGAGATACTCTCGCAAGCGCCTCTTCCTATCCCGAGCGTGCCAAAGGTTTCTACGAAGAGGTCAAAGGGATATTCGATAAAATTCGGACAGCGTGCGAGAAGAACGATTATACGACAGCTTCCTATTGGTCAATTGGCGTACAGGATGAAGTTGCCCGGTTTCTATACTATTTTGAGAAGGGAATCTGGCCCGAGTCATTGGCGTCCGGTTTAGCCTATCAATCCTTCTATAACGAAGCGGGCTTACCCAACTTGTTAGCGCTTCTAGACCCTCTTGATCTAGTCCCGCTTCATGATGCTGTCGTGCGTTTGGATCAGCTTCTCGAGCAATATCTTCTGTCCCGAGGGGTAGCGATTAACCGATTTAACAATCTCGGTCAGTTTGAACAATTTCTGAATGAGCGAGTTTAGGTTACTTGTCGAGGCAACGCATATCAGGCTGACCGCTCTAAGCAATCACGGCGGCACGGAACCATTCCAGCTGATTAGTTTGTGGCTGGTGTATGTTTAGTAGAGGGTTAGGAGTGCCGAGCCGCGTGAGAAACGCGCTCGGTATTATGTTGTATAGGACAAACATGGAGCGATGCGATCCCCCGAATCCGATCCGCGATAGCTCTAACGAATCGTACAGGGCTTATATGCCCCAAAATAGCTCTTTAAAAATTCTAACGAATCGTGGAGACGCTATTTGGCGGTTTGAGGCTGATTTGGAGCTGGATTTCCCAGAATAAGACCTCTACGATTCGTTAGATTTTCAGTGGCCAGGAATCCGGTCCAATAAGGCTCCTACGATTCGTTAGAATTTCATGAAAAGCGCTAACGAACCGTGAAGGCGTTAATTGGCGGTTTGTGGAGGAATTGGAGCCCATTTCGCCAGAATAACGCCTGTACGGTTCGTTAGATTTTCAGAGGCGGGAGAATCGGCTAAATAAGGCCCGTACGGTTCGTTCGATTTTCGGGACGAGTGGATAGCGGCCGTGGCGGGGAGGGACAACGGTTAACGGATAGCGGTAGCGGAGGCAGTGGGCAACAGTAGCGGGCAATGGACAGCGGACAACGGACAAATGGACAACGGTAACGGGGGCAGCGGACAGTGCACCACACATTAATCGTCGGATACAACAGATTCGATTTGCAAAAATGTAGTGGTGGCGCAGGGGATCAACACTGTGTCATTTTGTGAATGAGTCTCCATTTTTAAAAAAAAGGCTTGCCCCATATCCAATTCATAGTTGACTTATCGGATTAATGTGTATATCATAAAACCAACAACAAATAGCAAGAAGCCTACCGGACAACCGGAGGTTTCCATAGCCGATACTCCTTTATGGGGATTGGACTGTGGGAGCCTCCGGTTTTTGGTTTGCATTCCAAGAGAAAAAGGGGTTTTGAAAGATGACAACTGCCACTAAATCGCTGCGAGCCATCAGCATGCTCGCGATCTCACTTCTAAGCTTCGTCCTTTTCTTATCTGCATGCGGCAAAGAGGCAAACAACGCCACGACGACTACTGGAGAAACGACGGAAACAACAACAGATGCCCCTAAAACCACCAAAGAAATTCATATCGGCTATCAGAAATACGGCACGGTTAATATTCTCAAAGCGCAAGGGACGCTGGAGAAACGCTACGAGTCCGAAGGGTATAAAGTGACGTGGACGGAGTTCCCGGGCGGCCCGCAATTGCTTGAAGCACTCAACGTCGGCAGCATTGACATCGGGCATACCGGAGAAGCACCGCCGATCTTCGCGCAGGCAGCCGATACACCTCTTGTCTATCTGTCCCATGAACCTGTTAGCCCGAAGAGTGAAGGCATTATCGTACCGAAGGATTCCAAGATTACGACACTCGCCGATCTGAAGGGGAAGAAGATCGCCCTAAACAAAGGCTCCAATGTTCACTATCTGCTGGTCAAGGCGCTTGAGAAAGCAGGCGTGGATTACAAGGATATCACGACTGTATTCTTGAAGCCCGGCGACGCCCGAGTTGCGTTCGAGAACGGAAGCGTAGATGCATGGGTCATCTGGGATCCGTTCCTGGCTGCGGCTCAGACGGCAACGGGAGCGAAGCTGCTCACGGATGGAGAAGGACTTGTATCGAATATCGAATTCTATCTGGCTTCTCGTTCATTCGCAGAAGCGAACAAACCGGCAATCGATTCATTCATCGACGAGCTGAACAAGGTTGACGAGTGGTCCAAAGCCAATCAGAAGGAAGTGGCGGCGCTCCTGTCACCGCAGCTGGGCATCGATATTCCGTCCCTTGAACTGGCATCGGGACGCAGAGATTACGGCGTCTTGCCAATCGATGATGCCATTATCGAAGCGCAGCAGAAGATTGCAGATACCTTTTTCAACCTGCAATTGATTCCGAAAGAAATTACGGTTAAGGATGCCACACTAAAATAATCGAACATGCGAATGTAGATGAAAGGGTGATTGAAATGGAAGTATTCTGGTTTATTCCGACACATGGAGATGGGCGTTATCTGGGTTCTGCTGAAGGAGCCCGCGCCGTTGATGCAACGTATATGAGGCAAATCGCGCAAGCTGCAGATCGACTTGGTTATAGCGGTGTTTTACTACCGACAGGGAGCTCATGCGAGGATGCGTGGGTAGTGGCTTCTTCGCTCATATCGGCTACGGAGAAGCTGAAGTTTCTCGTTGCCCTGAGACCGGGCCTCATGTCACCGACCTTATCGGCCAGAATGGCTGCCACGTTCGATCGACTTTCCGGAGGGAGATTGCTCGTCAATGTCGTGACAGGGGGAGACCCGGTAGAGCTGGCGGCAGATGGCTTGTTTCTCGGGCATGATGAACGCTACGATTTGACGTCGGAGTTCCTGGACGTATGGCGCAGGGAGCTCGCGGGAGAAACGGTTGATTTCGAAGGCACTCACCTGAAAGTGGAAGGCGGCAAAGTTCTTTACCCGCCGGTTCAGAAACCATATCCACCGCTCTATTTCGGCGGATCATCGCCAGCTGCGCAGGAAGTTGCAGCTGACCATATCGACGTCTATCTCACTTGGGGCGAACCCCCGCAAGAAGTAGCGGAGAAGCTGGATCGTGTTCGTAAGTTGGCGGCAGAGCGAGGCCGCGAGGTTCGTTTTGGCATTCGGCTGCATGTCATCGTCCGCGAAACGTCCGAAGAAGCTTGGAAGGAAGCCGATCGCCTAATCAGCAAAGTCGATGAAGAAGCGATAGCAGCGGCCAAGAAGGTATTTGCCCGTTACGATTCGGAAGGGCAGCAGCGGATGACGCGCCTTCATGGCGGAGATCGAAGCCATCTTGAAATTTATCCAAACCTGTGGGCAGGTGTAGGCTTAGTCCGCGGTGGAGCTGGAACGGCGCTCGTAGGCAATCCCACTGAAGTGGCTGCGCTGATGCAGGAGTATGCTAATCTCGGCATTGATACGTTTATCCTATCAGGTTACCCGCATCTCGAGGAAGCCTACCAATTCGCAGATCTCGTGTTCCCTCTGCTACCCTTAAATCGAGCAGCAACGGTGCACGGCCCGACATCGACCAGTCCGTTCGGCGAGCTTATCGCGAATGCGATCAAGCCGTCGGAACGAGCGCCGGTCAGCTAGGAGGGAAAGCAGATGAAGAGTCCAGCAGATAACAAGTGGAAAACCAGAACGCTATCCGTAGGACTTGAATGGATCATTCCGATTCTGGTCGTGGTGCTGTGGCAATGGCTTGGAAGCGTGGGATGGATATCCTCCCGCATCTTGCCGACACCGGTATCTGTACTTGAAGCAGGCGCTAAGCTCGTGCGAAGCGGAGATTTGTTCATCTATATCGGGGACAGCACACGACGTGCATTGATTGGTTTTGCCATTGGCGGCGGCATCGGTTTTGTCCTGGCCATTCTGAACGGCTTGCTTCCATTATCGGAGAAGCTGACGGATTCCAGTATCCAGATGATTCGTACGATCCCGCATTTATCCCTTATTCCGCTTATCATCGCTTGGTTTGGCATTGGCGAGCAAGGTAAAATTTTTCTGGTCGCGCTGGGAGTAGCTTTCCCCATCTATCTGAATACGCTCCACGGCATAAGATCGATTGATCCCGGTTTAATCGAGATGGGACGGACGTATGGTTTGAGAGGGTATTCCCTATTTCGAACGATTATTTTCCCAGGTGCGCTTCCGTCCATCCTAGTCGGCCTTCGATTCGCGCTCGGCATTATGTGGATTACGTTAATCGTATCCGAAACGATATCCTCGAACAGCGGTATTGGCTACATGGCCATGAATGCCCGTGAGTTCTTCCAGATGGATGTCGTCGTGCTCAGCATCGTCATCTATGCGTTGCTCGGCAAGCTCTCGGATTGGATGGCAAAGCTGATGGAAAGGAGCTGGCTGAAATGGCATTCGCACTTCCGTCCAGGAAAATAAGCATCGAACCCGAAGGGAAGACGCCTCTGGTCGTGCACGAGGCATCTCGCGGACTTCAAGTAGACGTTCGGAATGCCGGCGTACGTTTCGGCGATCTCGCGGTTCTGCGGGATTTGGATTTGTCCATCCCGTCGGGACAATTCTTAGCGGTAATAGGCAGAAGCGGCTGCGGCAAGAGCACGCTGCTGCGGCTGCTCGGTGGCTTGGAAGCCGCATCGCAAGGTTCAGTTAAGTTCGGCGGAACAGCGTCCACCGGATTAAACTCGGATGTGCGAGTGATGTTCCAAGATGCTCGGTTACTGCCTTGGAAAACGGTGCTCGATAACGTTCGGATTGGCGTGCCGGGCGGTGACCGCGGCAAAGCCATGGATGCGCTGGAGCTCGTTGGACTCGCGGATCGTGCGAAGGAGTGGCCGTCTGTGCTGTCGGGAGGTCAGAAGCAGCGCGTTTCACTGGCAAGAGCGCTCGTCGGAGATCCGAGCCTGCTGCTGCTGGATGAACCGCTCGGTGCGCTCGATGCGCTTACTCGAATCGAGATGCAGCAGCTGATTGAGCGTCTGTGGAGGGAGCGGCGATTTACTGCCGTCCTCGTGACGCATGACGTCAGTGAGGCCGTTGCGCTAGCCGATCGAGTGGTGCTGGTGGAGAACGGCACCATTGCGCAGGATGTCTCCATTGCTTTGGCACGCCCTCGCGAGAAGGACAGCGGATTTACTCATTACGAGAATACGATATTAAACCGAGTCCTTGCGAGGCGGCCGCCGGATGGCGATCGCAATGGATTTTCGATTTAAGAGGATAAGGACATAAGAGGACAAGGACTGACCCTGTTAGAGTGCAAACTCTGCTGGGTCAGTTTTTTTATAGTCTTCAAGGCAGGTATGGGGATGCCTAGTCCAATTATTCTCTATCCGCATATCATGATCTCATTACTTGCTAAAATGGAGATGAAGCGATGTCAGCCCCTATCAAGAGCAGAGCTAGCAACGCCCGAATAGATGTCCTGATTCCGGCAATCGAGAAGGATTTATCGACGCTGCCTTACGTCATTGATGCTGTGCGCAAACAGGTAAAGCATCCCATTGGCCGCTTTATGATCGTAGCTCCGAACCGAGTCCGAATGCGGAATTTATGCAAGCGCAAGAGATGCACGTTCGTCAACGAGAACAGGGTGCTTCCGATTACGAAGAGAAACATCAACTATCGCTCCAAGAAGTGGGAACGGTCGGGGTGGATGTTTCAGCAGTTGTTAAAAATGGGCGGGGACAGATTATGTACCTCGAAATACTTCCTGGTTATCGACGCAGACACCATCTTAATTCGGCCTCATGTATTCCGAACCGGCAAGAAGACGTTGTTCTATACGCGCAGCTGGAGCCAGCCAGAATATTTCCGAACCTATCGCAAGCTTATGGGAAAACGAGCCGCATCGCCTACCTCCTTCGTTGCCCACTACATGCTGTTCGAGAAGGCAAAGCTGCGGCAATTGAAGCGGACGATTGCAGCGAAACACGGAATGAGCTGGTACTCGGCAATCCTGCGGAAGATGGACAAAACCAAGCAGTTTGCCTTCTCTGAATTCGAGACCTACGGCAACTTCCTTTATGCGCAGAATCCGGGCGGGATTGCTCGCAGGAAGGCGCTGAATAAGAGTCTATCCACGAATATTGCACGAATGACGCCTAACCAATTGAAGAGGCTGGCTAAGAGCTATCGCTCGCTCTCTTTTCATAAACGGAAAGGTTATTCAAGAAAAGCGGCTGGGAAGCGGAAATGATGCTGCTTCAATCCAATTCGAGGGGGAGGCATGTACGTGCGGATTGTTCTACTGGGCGGCGGCTCGGGAAAGAGACTCTGGCCATTATCGAATGAGATTCGTTCGAAAATATTTCTAAAGCTTCTGCCCTCGAAGGATGGCGGTATGGAATCGATGATTCAGCGGATCTGCAGACAATTGGGGGAAGCGGGTTTTCTTTCACATACCTCGATCGTAGCGCATCAGAGCCAAGCCGAAATTATGCAAAATCATATCGGTGACGAAGTCCTCTTCCTGGCAGAACCTCATCGAAGGGGCACCTTCACGGCGGTTGCCTTGGCCGTGACTTATTTGCATGCCAAGCTGCAGGCAGCGCCGAATGAAACGATATGCGTGATTCCGGCGGATTTGTTTGCAGAATCGGATTTCTTCAGCCTGTTGAGCCGGTTTCCTGAAATCCTCAAACAGTCGGGCTCGGAGCTCGCTTTGCTTGGAACAACCCCTAGTCATCCCTCCAGCCAGTTCGGCTACATTGTTCCAGCGCCGCATCAAGATCCAGCTGATAAGGACTACTTAGAAGTCGCTCATTTCGTGGAAAAGCCGGATGAGGAGACCGCGCTGCGCCTCATCGGCAGTCAGGCGATGTGGAATTGCGGCGTGTTCGCTTTTCCGTTGTCCTTCATGCTCACTGGTCTGCAAAGCAGGGGATTGCCGACTGATTATGACGAACTGCTAGCCTGCTACGAGCAGCTGCCTGAAGCGAGCTTCGATGTCGAGATCGTGGAGAAAACGCAGCCTGTCGTCGTTCTCCCATTCCGTAATATGTGGAAGGATTTAGGCGACTGGAGTGTGCTGCCGAACTATTTTGGAAGCAGTGTCGTTGGCCTTGGGGAGATCTCCAGCGATTGCGTGCATACGCATTTGGTGAACGAGCTTGCCTATCCTATTCATGTTCTGGGCGTTTCGAATATTATTGTAGCGGCGAGTGCAGATGGGATTCTCGTTGCCAATAAGGACAAATCCAACCAAATCAAGAAGCTTCGCAGCAGTCGGCAACAGCCGATGTACGGAGAGAAAAGATGGGGGACCTATCGGGTATTGGATCAATCGAAGACAGGCGGCGGCCTACTGGAAACGTTGACGAAGAAAGTAGAATTGCTGCCCGGGAAACATACAAGCTATCATTCGCACCAGAAGCGGCAAGAGATATGGACCATTATTAGTGGTCAAGGAGAGTTCATCTTGGAGGGCGTCAGTACAGCTATTCAAACCGGAGACGTTCTGCAAATTGCTGCCGGTGCGAAACATGCCATCAAAGCCATTACGCCGCTTGAATATATTGAGATCCAGATCGGGACGGAGCTCGTTGAAGCAGACATTATGCGGTTGGTCGTGACCTGGGAGGAGATTATTCGGTATTGCTCGAACGGGTGAGTGAGGTGGCTTGTTCGGTGTGGAAGGTGCTTGCTGGCTTTTGCGGGGGAGCGTGTATGGGAGTTGCTAGACTCCTCCGGACGCAAGGGAAGTTGCCTAAACGCCAGGAGCAAAGGACAATGCCTAGACGCCGTTGCGCTAACGAACCGTAGGGGCCTTATTCGGGCGAAAATGGCTGCTTTTCAAATCTAACGAACCGTGGAGGTCTTATTGAGGGGAATCGGAGTGATAGGGGGCAGCTTGCCACCAAATAAGACCCATGAGGTTCGTAAGAATTTCAGACCAGGTTATTTGACTCCAATAAGACCTGTACGGTTCGTTAGCGTGAAACACTGTCGAGTGGGCCGGCGCCTTCACTGTGAAGTTTCGGAGCGGAGTGGAGATTTAATATGAATAGCAGCGCTGACGGAGCGTGGGCCTTGGTAGGAAAGAAGCTGAGAGTCGGGTTTTGCGACTCTCAGCTTCTTTATCTGGCGTATTGGCCGTTGAGAGTCGGGTTTTCCGACTCTCAGCTTCATTATCTGGTGTATTGGCGGTTGAGAGTCGGTTATTCCGACTTTCAGCATCCCGCGGGAATGAGATCAGGTTAGTTTGATTGCTGAGAGTCGGATTTTCCGACTCTCAGCATCTTTATCTGGCGTATTGGCGGTTGAGAGTCGGTTTTACCGACTTTCAACATCCAGCGTGAACGAGAAGTGGTTAGTTTGGTTGCTGAGAGTCGGGTTTTGCGACTCTCAGCCTCTTTAAATTACCGTCTTCGCGCTATAGTAGTCGCGGACGACTGCTTCGGCCTGCTTGCCGTACATACAATAGTCCTTATTAGCCGCCGCGTCCTCCGGCTTATACAACTTGGCCGGCCAATCCCACAGCATGAAGCCCTCTACCCAGCCGCGCTTGTCGCAATGGCTGAACATGGCTTCGTAATAGCGCGCTTGCACATCCTCGCTCGCTTCGCCCGGCAAGCCCCAGTCGTTCGGCAAATGCTGCGAACCCTCGCGGCTTGGGCAGCCTGCTTCCATGAACATAAACGGCTTGCCGTGCTGCTTCACGACACCTTCGATTCGGTCAAGCTGCTCCTCCCAAGTGTCGATCGGATAGTAGCCGCTGGACGAGATCACATCCACCGCATCCCACCAGCTCACCTGATTCTCCTGATATTTGTCGCAGTTGTAGGTAATGACGCCGGAGTAGACAAGCCTTACCTCCGCGATCAAAGCGCGCCACTCCGCAGCCCGCCGATCGGTTTGCACCATTTCGCAGCCGACGCACAGCATCTCGCAGCCGGTTTCCTCCGCCATCTGCGCGTAATGGAGCATGAAGCGGGTATACGAAGCGAACCACTCCGACCACTTCGGCTCGCAGGGGACATCCACGTCGAAGAAGTTAATATGTGCGCGCCAAGTGCCGTTCGCGCAATTGACGACCGGCTTCAGGCAGACTTGCAGGCCAAGCGATTTGGCTTTCTCAATAGCCCAGCGTACTTCCTCATCCGTCACTGTAGGCGCGTCCCCGTACTTAATTTCTGTTGCCTGCGGATGTTCCTGGAGCGCGGCGAAGGTAATCGCCGTCCAATTGACAGCGAGCCCTTCCTTCATCAGCTCCATAGAACGCTCCGCCTGTTCGGTCCCCCAAGTTCCTCTAATTCCGGTCCAGCCCCAGGTCATTCCACCATAGTAGTTCGTCGATTTCTGCACGTCGTCTCGGCCTCCATCTCATTACACTGCTGTTTCATTGCTCCAGTAAAACAAATGCGAGGGCGTGCAGTCAATAGACATTTATCAACCTAGACCAGAAAGTCAATTGAAGACTACAAATCACAATTGAAACCATTTTACCCCCTTAGCGATTGGCTTATAGTTACACATGTAAGCGATATCATAATCGAAACAGGGGGAACAACAAATGAACAAAACGATCTCGTACACGATGATTTCACTTCTTCTCGTCAGCTCGCTGGCTGCTTGCGGCAGCAATAATGAAAGCGCAAACACGAACACGAATGCCGCAACGAACACGGCAAACGCAGATACTTCGAATAATGCAGCGGCAACCAATGATGCAGCAACGAACGACGCAGCAGCGACGAACGATGGCGGAGACACTAAGGCGTTGAGCGGCAAAGTGGTGTTCCTGACCAACCGTACAGATATGGTCGACAAGGAGTACAACGATTACGAGAAACGGTTCGAAGCGAAGTACCCTGGCGTAGACCTGCAATTCGAAGCCATTACCGACTATGAGAAAAACGAGAAAATCCGCATCGCTTCCGGCACCTATCCGGATGTAGTGCTGCTCGGCGGCTTGATTCCGAACTCCGATTATCCGAAATATTTCGCGCCGCTGGATGATATCAAGTTCTCAGGCGACATCTATTTCAAAGATTTCAAATCGTTTGAAGGCAAATCATACGGCATCTCCTCCGGTAACAGCACGGTAGGGATCGTGTATAACAAGAAAGCTTTTGAGAAAGCAGGCGTGACCGCAGTTCCGAAAACATACGATGAATTCCTCGCTGCCTGCCAGAAGCTGAAGGATGCCGGCATCGTGCCGCTCGCATCGAACTTCAAGGACAAATGGCCGCTTGGCGCTTGGTCCGGCGATGTGCCGACGATTATCGGAGCAGCCGCAGACCACCAGAACAAACGCAAAGACACCGACACGCCGTTCACAATGGATAACGTATACGGCAAATCGTGGAGCATCATCCGCGAGCTGAAGGAGAAAGGCTTCCTCGAGAAGGACGTGAACTCCACGAACTGGGAGCAGTCCAAGAAGGATGTCGCGCAAGGCAACTTCGCGATGTACCTGCTTGGCAACTGGGTTATTAACCAAGTTATCGATGCCGGCGCACCGGCGTCCGATGTAGGCTTCTTCCCGTTCCCGGCCGACAACTCCGGTCAAGCCAAAGCACCGCTTAACCCGGATTGGTTCTATGGCGTCAATAAAGACGGCAACGTGGAAGCGGCCAAAGCGTTCGTGCAATGGATGATCGAGGAGTCCGGCTACGATGAGTTCGCAGGCTTCATCCCGACATTGAAGG
Organism: Paenibacillus sp. CF384; assembly: GCF_900106745.1. Lineage (GTDB taxonomy): Bacteria > Bacillota > Bacilli > Paenibacillales > Paenibacillaceae > Paenibacillus_Z. Next base: position 82,731 of record NZ_FNNV01000022.1, read on the forward strand.
ACAAACAACCGAAGCTTGCGCAGCTGGCTGAATTCAATACGTATAACCCGACTTATTTTGAAGCTGTAGCCGGTGACGACGTGGCGACGCAAATTTTGAATAAAGCTCAAATCGATCAAGATGCGGTACTTCAAGAGTTCGTTCTCTCCAAAAACCCGCAAGCCGTGCTGGATAAAGTGAACGAAGAGTGGGCGAAAGCGAAGAAACAAATCGTGAAATAGCAGTAAGCAAGCCAGAGCTAGAACAATTTTGCCAAGGTGGATCGGCTCTCTCAGCTTCGAGGGGAGGGCCTTCCGCCACAAGGTGAATTGCAGAAAGGAATGATCGCAACATGCTAAGCAACCTATCTTTTAAGAAACAGCGCATCATTATCATTGCCTCCTTCACGATCATACCGCTCCTGCTGCTATTGACCTTCTCTTATTATCCGACGCTGGAGCTGTTTCACCTTAGCTTCACGAATTGGGACGGACTGAGCCCGGATAAAGAATGGATCGGCTGGGACAATTACAAGGAAGTCTTCACCGACCCCGATATCTTCGGCGTGTTTAAGCACAATTTTGCCTACTTCGCTGTAGGAATCGTGCAGAACATCGCGGCCATTTACTTTGCAATCGTCTTGAACGGCAAGCTGAAGGGACGTTATTTCTTCAGACTGCTGCTCTTTTTACCATATATCCTAAACGGCGTGGCGGTGGCGTACCTGTTTGGTTATGTGTTCGACACGACGCAAGGCTCGCTTAATACGCTGCTTGCTGCAATTGGCCTGAGTGGTGAAACGAGCTGGCTCGGCAGTGAATCCTTCGTCAACTACACGCTGGCTTCGATCGGCTTCTGGCGGTTTATGGGCTTTAACATGGTCATCTACTTGGCGGCGCTGCAGTCCATTCCATCCGATCTGTATGAAGCGGCACAAATCGACGGGGCGAACGCGTGGAAACAATTTCTCTTCATTACGCTGCCTAATATTTATAAAATCATCGAGCTCAACCTGTTCCTGACCGTCACTGGAGCGCTTGAAGTATTCGATCTTCCGTTTGTGCTGACGAACGGCGGACCGGCAGGCGCGAGCGAAACTTACGTATTCAAAATCATTGCAACGGCATTTCAATTCAATAATTACGGCTTGGCATCGGCGATGAGCGTCGTGCTTCTATTAATAGTCGTGCTGGTGCTATCGGTTCAGCGTCTGCTCTTCAGCAAAGGAGGGGACTAAGGCATGCGCACGAACAATCCGATTGCATCCACTGCGAAATATTTGACCTTGCTGTTCGCGTCTTTCATGATCGTATTCCCGCCTTACGTCATTATCGTGAATGCCTTCAAGACCAAGGAAGAGTTCCAAACGAAGTCGACGATGTCCTTACCGGATTCGTTCTTCCATTTCGGCAATTTCGTGCATGCGTTTCAGCAGGCGAATATGACGAAGGCTTTTGGCAATACACTGGTTATTGTTGCGGTTACGCTGATTCTGAATATCGTGCTTGGCTCGGCGTTCTGCTACGCGGTTGGGCGGTTTACGTTCAGGTTCAAAGGGTTCCTTGTCGGGCTGTTTCTGATGGCGACGGTCATACCTTCGATTACGACACAGGTCGTGAACTTCAAGACGATTCAATCGATGCATCTGACGAACAACCTGATGGGGCCGATGCTGATCTATATTGGCGCTGATATTTTGCAAATCTACATTTATCTGCAGTTCATTCGTAATGTGCCTTATGAGCTGGATGAAAGTGCGATGATCGAAGGCGCTTCGTTGTTCAAAATCTATACGACGATTATTTTCCCGCTGCTTGCACCTGCGACGGCGACGATCGTGATTCTGAAGACGATCAGCATTTATAACGATATCTACACGCCATTCTTGTATATGCCGACGCCCGAGCTGGTCGTTGTATCGACCTCGTTGATGCGATTCTTCGGCGTGAACAGCGGGGATTGGCAGAGCATCTCGGCGGCCATCATCATCATCATGATTCCGACTTCGCTGCTTTACTTGTTCCTGCAGAAATATATTTTTGCGGGCGTGACGAGCGGTGCGGTAAAATAAGGCTACTTTCGCTTGAGCGGGGAGGGACGGGACGGGCAATGAAAATCATGATCGTGGACGACGAGCAGTTCATCCGTCTTGGCCTCGAGAAAATCATTATGAAGAGCGATGAAACGCATGATGTGATCGGTTCTTTCGGCAACGGCCAGGAGGCATGGAATTTCCTGCTTGGGCATGAGAGCCAAGAGCCGGACGTGCTTATAACGGATATTAAAATGCCGATGATGGACGGGCTGAAGCTGAGCGAGCTTGTGCGGGAGAAATATAAGAACATTACCATTATTATTCTGAGTGGCTTCAGTGATTTTGAATATGCGCGGTCTGCCTTGCGGTTTGGGGTAAGAGACTACTTGCTGAAGCCGGTGGATAAGAGTACGTTGTTCGATTTGCTTGGCAAAATCCGCTCGGAGAAGTGCAGCGCAAGCGGCGCAGCGGTGGAAGATGGGGCGCAGCTGGAGAGCGATCATTATATTATTGATCAGATGAAGGATATTCTGGATCGGGAATATGATAAGAACTTTGAGCTGGAACGGCTGGCGGACAGTGTCGGGATGAATGCGAGCTACATTAGCAGGCTGTTCAAGCACAAGACGTCGATGACGATTACGGATTACTTGATTCAGCTCCGAATAGAGAAGGCGAAGCAGTTTCTGGCCGATCATCCGCATTTGAAGAACTATGAAATTTCGCATCTCGTCGGCTACAGCGACCCGGTTTATTTCAATAAGCTGTTTAAGAAAATGGTCGGTGTGACGCCGAAGGATTATAAGGATAAGCATCGCTGGCCTTAGGGAGGGCGAGAGAGGTAGGGCTAGCCGGACGATTGCGTTCGGCTAGCCTTCTTTTAGTCATGCGGTCTTGCATCGTCTCGGAATTTGGCCGGTGTCACATGCATGAGCGAGTGGAAGGTACGCGTGAAATAATGGACGGAGCCAAAGCCGGTCCGCTCGGCGATTTCCTTGATCGTTAGCTCGGAGTAGCGTAACAGCTCGGCCGCTCTTCGAACGCGCTGCTGGCGAACGTAATTGGTATAGGATTCGTAGACACCAGAAGAGAACAGGCGGGACAAGTGGCGTGGCGATAGATTGATCTGGGCTGCGACCTTGTCGAGCGAGAGCTCGTCATCGTTTAAGTTATCGGTGATGAAGAGCTTTGCCTGCTTCAGCAGTGCAGTTGAACTTCGGCGTGGTATGGCCGCCGGCATATTGCCAGGCTGCATGAGCGGCTTGCAGAATAGGCTGGGCAAAGCGAGTAACAGCGATACAGCAAGCTGCGGCAGCACGGATTCAGGCAGCGAAGGCGTATCGGATTGACGCCGGATCAGTGAGCGCCATAGCTGAGAGGCAGGAAGATCGTCGCAATCGTAGACGATGACGGTGTCCGTCTCCGCCATCGCTTGAAAGGCGGAGCGCACCGCCTCGGAGCTTCCTTTCTCATCGACCTCGAAGGCGACGAAGAGAAGGCTGTTTTCCGGCTCGCCTTGAATGAAATGGGTGATGCCGGGGCGGGAGCAGAACATGGTTCCTTTCTGCAAAGGGTAGGTGACGCCGTCATCGAGATAGGTGCCTTTGCCCCCGAGCACGTAGCAAATTTCAAAGAAGGAATGCTTATGCAGAAAATTGGATGTATGGCGCTCGTGAACGCCCCAGTAGTGAACGGTAAATACCGCTTCGGCTGTTTTGAGCCGCAAGGCGTATTGATTCAGCCACGTGTCGCTTTCCTCCCACATATACATGACTGGCAGGCACCTCCGTACAGGATAATTAGGGATGGCGTGAAAAGACAAAAAGCTGGCTTCAACAGCTAAAGACCGAAACCCCTTGATTCTACTACAATAAGGTCATAGGAAAGCGAATTCACTCATAGGGGGATTGTAACATGATTACAGCTCAGGATGTAGAATTTTACAAAGAAAATGGTTATTTGCTAGTGAAAGGCGTATTCAACAAAGGTGAAATCGAAACGATGCGCAAGGCGGTTGACGGTATTATCGATCGTGCAGCAAGAGCGAATATGGATCACAATGCACAGTGGCAAGGTGACTTCCTGCCGGCTGAAGAATTGAAGAAGCTCGTGCTGAAAGGCTTCCATGACGTGCATTACCACGATGCTTCCTTCCTGCGCGCTTTGTCGCACCCGAATATGGCAGATGTATTGTCGCAAATTATCGGACCGAACGTTCAACTGCATCATTCCAAAATGCTGGTGAAGCCGCCAGAGAACGGTGCCGCATTCCCAATGCACCAGGATCACCCGTACTTCCCGCATGAGCAGCACACGATGCTGGCTGCAAGCGTCCATCTGGACGACGCCGACTTGGAAAATGGCTGCTTGCACGTTATGCCGGGCTCGCACAAATGGGGCGAACTTCCGCACATGGGCAGACATTACCTGAATGCGAAGGAATATCCGGTATCCGATGGCGTGCCTTGTATAGCAGAAGCGGGCGACGTGCTCTTCTTCAACTACTTGACCATCCACGGCTCACCGGCAAACCGCAGCGAGCGTACTCGCCGCAACGTGCTGTTCCAATACCGCAGCGCAACAGACTTCCCATCCAAACAAGAGCACATCAACTGGGGCATGGGCCTCATGGTATGCGGCGAGAATCCAAACTTCAACAAAGCAAGACCGGAATACTCGGTTATTTCGATCTAATCAGAAGCCGGACAGGGGCGATCCTGTCCGGCTTTTTTGTTGGTTGCTCGCTCGAAGCGCGAGTATTGTAACCCGTGAGAACTTGGCTCCCGCGGAAACCGTGCGAATGGCGAGTGAATGGTGTGCCGCGCTCCCCTCGCCAAAGTCCTCACCCCTTCACCTCGTCCCAACCCACCAACCCACCAACCTACCAACCCACCAACCCACCAACCCACCAACCCACCAACCCACCAACCCACAAATCTACCAACCTGCGCTCCCTGTCAGATTGGCTCCACCTTCATAAACATCTCAGTGTGAGAGTCGGGAAAAACGACTCTCAACGGCCAAAACACTAGAAAAAGAAGCTGAGAGTCGGAAAATCCGTCTCTCAGCAATCAAACTAACCAAATCTCGCTCCCGCCGGATGCTGAAAGTCGGAAAACCCGACTCTCACCGGCCAAAACGACAGAAAATGAAGCCGAGAGTCGGAATATCCGTCTCTCAGCAGCCAAACTAACCAAATCTCGCTCCGGCCGGATGGTGAGAGTCGCAAAACCCGACTCTCAACGGCAAACTAGCCAGAAAATTAAACTGAGATTCCCACCAACTCATCAACTTCGCTTCTCTTCACATGGACTTCATTTATGCGTGCTATTGTGAATTACGGAGAACAAATAGAGAGGTGGAATCCTAACCTTATGGATCGTTCCAGTTTGAAATTAATGGCCGCGGCGATGCTGCTGACGGCGATGCTGACGGGATGCGGCTCGCAAAACGACGAGCAGCAGCCGACTAATAACGGACAAGCGGCTGTCGGCGGGTTTAGTGGCGGCGGTGTGAATCAGCCGGATCGAACGGCGGATTTTCTGGCAAAAGTGGTGAAGGTGTCAGGCGATGCGATTATCGTGCAGAAGTCAACGTTATCTCCGGCCGATATGCCGCGCGGAGGCGGTTTCGGAGGCGGCGGTGGCGGGCGTCCGAATCGGGACGGGCAGGCGAAATCGGGCGAAGGCAGAAAAGGTACCGGCAATGCCGCCTCTTCGGAAGGGAATGCGGCCCCTGCCGACAACGGCAATGCCCCACAAGGCGAAGCTCCCCCAACCGACGGCAGCAACGGAGCGGCAGCTAATGCCCCGCAAGGTAACGCAGGCGCAGACGGTGCCCAAGGCGGCAAACGTCAAGGCGGTAGATTCGGAGGCGGCGGAGGCTTCATGAATCAAATGAAATTTGAAGATGCGCAGACAACGGTAGCGGTCGACGCCGACACGGAAATCATAACGATGAGCCGAGGTCAGGATGGCATGACTACCAATGCGCTCAAAGCCGCTGATCTCAAAGAAGGCGACATCCTCACCGTGTGGCTGTCCTCCGATAACAAGACGGCGCAATATATCTCGCTCCGGTTCAATCCGGGCACTCAAGGAAAGGCAGGAAACGGGCAATGAGAAAATGGTGGCTGCTCGGGATCGGCGTGCTGCTAGTTGCGGCCGCAGTAGTGGTTTATATGAAAATGGGCAAGAAGGAGGAGCCGTTAGCGCAGGTACAATCCACCACCCAAGTGGTCAAAGGTACAATTGAGGTGCATGTGAGTGGAACCGGCAGCTTGGCTCCGCTCTACAAACAAACGGTGAAAGCGACCGAGCAAGGCACTGTCGAGAAAATTAACGTCAAAGAAGGCGACATCGTCAAGAAAGGCGACGTGCTGCTGACGATCGAAGGCGTGGACAACTCCGACAAAATCAAATCCGAGAAGCTCAACCTCGAAAGCAAGCTGCTAGACTTGGAGGATACGCAGTCCAAGCTGAAAACAGCGACAGAGGAAAGCGATATTTCCAACATTAAACTAAGCTTGAAGAAACAGCAGCTCGCGATCGAGCAATCCAGAACGTCAATCGCCGACTTGGAAGACGGCCAAGAAGGCAGCACCATTACGGCGCCGATCGATGGCACAGTTACAACGCTGTCTATTGTCGAAGGCGACTCCTTGAATCCTTCAACTGAAATCTTAACCATCGCAAATTATGCCAATTTGCAAATGGTCGTTGGCATCGATGAGCTCGATATCGCCAAGGTCAAAGAGGGGCAGAGCGCAACGATCTCCGTAGAAGCATTGGCAGATCAGACCTTCACGGGCAAAGTAGTCAAAATCGCGGATGAAGGTACAGCGAGCAACGGGGTAGCTTCATTCGATGTTACCGTTGCCCTGGATAAAGCGCAAAATCTCAAGAGCGGGATGTCCGCGGAAGCAAGCATCGAGATCGAGAAGAAAGAAAACACGCTCATGCTTCCAATCGACGCGGTTCAATCATTGGGCAAACGTTACATGGTTATGCTCCCGGCGGGTACGCAAACGGCAAGCACCGGCACTGCAGGCGGAACATCCGCAACAGGTGGCGGCAGATCAGATACAACGACGGATAAAGGTACAGATAAAGCAGGCTCCGGCGATGAGCAAACGCAAGGCCAGGGTCAATCCAGAGGCCAAGGCCAACAAGGCCAAGGAGGTCAATTCAGCGGCCAAGCAGGCGCAGGCACCGGAAGCGGGCAATTCGGCGGTCGTGCGGGTGGCAGAAACGGTGCAAGCAGCCGCTTCGGCAACGGCATTCCAACGATGATTGAGGTCGGAATTCATAATGAAGACTACATTGAAATCCTCTCCGGACTTAAAGAAGGCGACAAAGTGGTGGTGCCGACTGTTGTAGCTTCAACCACTACTAACGGGGCTCAAGCAGGCTTCGCAGGTGCAGCCGGCGGTTTCGGCGGGTTTGGCGGTGGAGGCGGCTTCGGCGGAGGCGGCGGTGTCAGGGTCGAACGCGGCGCAGCAGGCGGAGGCGGAGGTCAGACGCGTACGCAAGGCGGCGGAGGCGGTGGAGGCACCGGCGGCGGAGGAACACGCTAATGGAAGCCAAACGTGAACCACTCATTCATATCGAGAATTTGTCCAAATTGTACAAAATGGGCGGAGAAACCGTCCACGCACTCACTGATATCTCGCTGAAGGTCGATTATGGTGATTTCATCGCGATCATCGGTCCGTCAGGTTCCGGCAAGTCGACACTGATGAACGTCATCGGCTGCCTGGATGCGCCGACAGAAGGCAAGTATTGGCTCGATGGCGAGGAAGTGAGCCGACTCCGGGAGAATAGGCTTGCTGAAATTCGCAACAGCAAGATCGGGTTTATTTTTCAAGGCTTTAATTTGCTCAATAAGCTGTCTGCCCTTGAGAATGTCGAGCTTCCGCTCATCTACCGGGGCATCCCTGCGAAGCAGCGCAAGGAGCAGGCCATCGAAGCGCTCACCAAGGTCGGACTCGAAGAGCGCGTCAAGCATAAACCGAGCGAGCTGTCCGGTGGACAACAACAGCGCGTCGCGATCGCAAGAGCTTTGGCGGGCAACCCGCCGATTCTGCTGGCCGATGAGCCGACCGGAGCACTCGATACCCGTACCGGGGTCGAGGTTATGGGGCTGATGAAGGAATTGAACAAGCAAGGACATACCATTGTCCTCATTACGCATGATACGGCCATTTCGCAGCAAGCGCGGCGAGTCGTGCGCATTCAAGACGGTCAAATCAGTGAAGAAGGCGGTGAGAGACGTGAACGTCAGTCAAGCCTTCAAAATGGCGGCTAAAAGCATCCTTTCCAACAAAATGAGATCGCTGCTCACGATGCTGGGCATCATTATCGGGGTAGCGGCCGTCATTGCTTTGGTCGGTGTCGGCCAAGGGACAACGAAGCAGGTCACCGATCAAGTGCAGAGCTTAGGCACCAATCTGCTCACGGTCAATATTACGGGGCGCGGCTCCAAGACGACCGTGGACTATAAGGAAGCGGAGGAAATTACGGCGAAGGACGACATCGCTTTTGCCGCTCCGATTAATCAGTCGAATGCGACCGTCAAGAACGGGAGCGAGAGCACGTCAGTCAGCGTAGTCGGTACGACAGAAGACTACTTGGACGTGAAGGAGTATGATGTGGCGGCAGGGCGGTTCGTCGCGCAAATCGACCTCGATTATTATCAGAAGATTGCGGTGCTGGGATCGACGACGGCAACGGATCTGTTCGGTACGACAAACGCGGTCGGGCAGACGTTTCTGATAAACGGGGTACGGTACAAAGTTGTCGGAGTGCTGGCATCCAAAGGTAGCTCGCTCACAGGCTCCAACGATGAGGTAGTTGTTATCCCAATCACAACGGCAGAGAGATTGTTTAAATCCAAAGGGGTCAAAACAATCAACGTGCAGGTAGCGGACGCGGACAAAATGGATGCCGTCGTAACCGAGCTGGAGACAGCGCTGACGAAGAAGTTCCGCGGCGATACGGACAGCTTCCGCGTATTCAACCAGCAGGATCTGCTCGATTCCTTCAGCAGCATCTCGGATACGTTGTCGCTCGCGCTTGGGGGCGTTGCGGCGATTTCCCTGCTTGTTGGCGGCATCGGCATCATGAATATTATGCTCGTGTCCGTTACCGAGCGGACACGGGAAATCGGCATTCGCAAAGCGATCGGCGCGAAGAAGCGGGATATTCTCACCCAGTTTCTTATCGAGGCCATCGCCTTAAGCGGACTGGGAGGTCTGCTCGGCGTTGGCATTGGCGTAGGGGCTTCGCAGTTGTTGTCCAAGGCGATGAGCATGACCGTCGTCTTGTCGATGCCAATCATAGGCTTGGCATTCGGCTTCTCGGTCTTCATCGGCGTGGTGTTCGGCTTGTTCCCGGCGAACAAAGCATCCAATCTGCGGCCAATTGAAGCACTGCGATTTGAATAGCTCGCAAGAGGAGTGTGCAGGCGAGAGGGGAAGCCTTCTTGCCGGCTCTCCTCTTTTTTATATCCATGCCGTCTATTTATTATATTTACGATAGGGATTCAACTCCGATAAAGTAGCCTTATGGATGTCTACTACTAGAAAGAGGTGCTCGCGTTGAAATCGAAATTCACTTATACACCGCCGGCTAACGGTTATCCGGAATGGAACAATAACCCTGAGATTTTTGAATTGAACCGAATGAAGGCACATGCTACGCTGATGCCCTTCGATTCTATAGAAGAAGCACTGAACGGCGATCGCAACGCATCTCACAATAGCTTATCGCTGAACGGGAAGTGGAAGTTCGCTTTTGCCGAAACGCCTTCCAAACGGATTACGAACTTCTACGAGGATGGCTTCGATACGAGCGCTTGGGACGAAATCGCAGTACCCGGACATTGGCAGCTGCAAGGCTACGATTACCCGCAATATACGAATATCCGTTATCCGTGGGAAGCATCGGAGCCGGACCTTAAGCCTCCTTTTGCACCGACCAAATATAATCCTGTTGGCTCCTATGTGCGCAGCTTTACGGTTCCTGATAATTGGCAGGGGCAGCCAGTATTTATCAGCTTCCAAGGTGTAGAGTCGGCTTTCTACGTCTGGGTAAACGGTGAACTGGTCGGTTACAGCGAAGATACGTTTACGCCTGCTGAGTTTGATCTTACGCCATATCTGCGTGCCGGTGACAACAAGCTTGCCGTCGAAGTGTACCGCTGGTGCGATGCAAGCTGGCTGGAGGATCAGGATTTCTGGCGGATGAGCGGGATTTTCCGTGATGTGTATTTGTATACGGCGCCGAAAGCGCATATCTACGACTTCTTCGTAACAACGGAGCTTGACGAGGCTTACCGCGATGCCGAGCTTAAACTGAGAGCTACAATTATGAATTACTGGGAAGCGGATCTGGGTACGGTAACGGTCGAAGCGCAATTGTACGACAGCAAGCGGCAGCCGGTTCTAGCGCAGCCCATCGTTGTAACCACTACGCTTGGAAGCAGCGAAGCGGAAGTTGAGATTGAAGCCTCCGTGCAAGTAGCCAATCCGCTCAAGTGGAGTGCAGAGCAGCCGAACCTATATACGCTAGTCATTAGTCTGAAGGATGCCGAGCAGAAGCAGCTTGAAACAATCAGCACGCAAACGGGTTTCCGTAAGTTTGAAATCAAGAATGGGCTGATGCTCATTAACGGACAGCGTATCGTGTTTAAAGGGACTAACCGTCATGAATTCTCTTGCCATACCGGCCGTGCGCTCGCGCTTGAGGACATGATTACAGACGTTAAATTGATGAAAACTCACAATATCAACTCTGTTCGGACTTCGCATTACCCGAATCATCCGCTCTGGTATGAACTGTGCAATCAATACGGTCTGTACGTCATTGACGAGACGAATTTAGAGACGCATGGCAGCTGGGCCTATGATCAAATGGAGCTGCTGCCGCATAACGTACCGGCTAGCAACCCAGCATGGACAGCCAATGTGCTGAATCGGGCGAACTCCATGATGCAGCGGGATAAGAACCATCCGTCCATCATCATTTGGTCGCTTGGGAACGAATCCTTTGGCGGCGACAACTTTGTCAAAATGCATGATTTCCTACGCGAAGCAGATCCTTCACGTCTCGTTCATTATGAAGGCGTAACGATGTGGAGAGAGTCAGCTGACGCGACAGATATCGAGAGCTTCATGTACGCGAAGCCGCATAAGCTGGCGGAGTATGCGCATGATCATCGTCCGAAGAAGCCATATATTCTGTGTGAATACAGCCATGCGATGGGCAACTCCTGCGGTGGATTGCATATCTACACGGAGCTGTTCGACAAGCATCCGGTGCTGCAGGGCGGATTTATTTGGGACTGGGTTGACCAAGCGATCTGGACAACCGGCGAAGACGGTGTCTCTTACATGGCCTACGGCGGAGACTTTGGAGAGCAGCCGCATGACGGTAATTTCTGCGGCAACGGGTTGATTTTCGCGGACCGCTCCATCTCGCCTAAACTGCTGGAAGTGAAGAAATGCTACCAGAATATCGGGATTACCGAGGTTGACGGCAATCAAGGCCTGTACCGCATTCAGAATAAGAACTTGTTCACGAATTTGGATGCTTATACGCTGCAGTGGTCGGTTGCGTTTGATGGTGTGCTTGCTGAAGACGGCAGCTTGACTGTTTCTGTGGCACCGGGTGAAGCTGCGGAGATTACACTTCCGCTGCCGGCTCGCGAGGAGCAAACCGGGGAAGCTGTCCTGACCATCAGCTTCGTCACGACAGAGGCTGCAGAATGGGCCGCTGCCGGTCATGAGGTCGCATTCGAGCAATTCGTACTTGCCGCTTCGAAGTCGGCGATTGTGGGCTCTGTGCGCGTTGAAAGCAGTGGTGCAGTGGATGTATCCGAGCTCGCGGATGTGCTGACCGTGCAAGGGGCAGGCTTCACAGCCGAATTCGATCAAACAACCGGCAGTCTCGTATCCTACAAGGTTGGTGGAACGGAGCTGCTGAAGAGCGCACTTGCGCCTAACTTCTGGCGCGCGTATACCGACAATGACCGCGGCAACAAGCACCACGAGCGTTGTGCAACTTGGCGCAGTGCCGGCGAAGAACGCGTGCTGCGTGCGCTCCGGTGGGAAGCGCTGGCCGACCGAGTCATCGTGCATGCGGAATATCTGCTGCCGACTACAGTGGAATCCACTTGCTCCATTACGTACACGGTGATGGGCAGCGGGGTGATCCAAGTGCTCCAGCAGCTGGCACCGGGAGACGGCTTGCCGGAAATTCCGGAAGTCGGCATGATGCTCGTCATGGATGGCTCCTTCGAGAACCTGGAATGGTACGGTAAAGGGCCTCATGAATCGTATTGGGATCGCCAAGGAAGTGCGAAGCTTGGGTTGCACCAAGGCACACCGGCGGAGCAATTCGTTCCCTACCTGCGTCCGCAGGAGTGCGGCAACAAGATGGGCGTACGCCGCGCTGCAATTGGCAATGGCGCGGGAGCGACACTGCATATCACGGGTGCACCATCTTTTGAACTCAATGTGCTGCCGTATACGCCGTTTGAGCTGGAAGCGCATGATCATGTCTATAAGCTGCCTGCCAGCGATAAGACGGTTGTTCGGATCAACTACAAGCAAATGGGCGTAGGCGGGGATGACAGCTGGGGTGCGATGCCGCATCCGCAATATTTGCTGCAAGCGAATAAGACGTATGCGTTCTCCTTCACATTGCAAGGCAAATAAGCATTAAAAAAGCGTCCCGTGCTGCAAGGTGTATGGAGTTCATACACCTTGCGCATGGGACGCTTCTGTTATTAGTTATCGATGATGATCTTCTGGCCTTCATCGATCCCTTTCTTAATTTCAACCTCGGCACTGGTCTTGAGGCCGACTTCGACGTCGACTTCTTTGACGCGATCATTCTCGATAATCTTCACGTAGTTGCGGCCAAACATACTGTTTAGGCTGCCGCGCGGAATAATGAGGACATTGCTGCGCTTCTCGATAAACAGCTTAATGTCAGCCAGCTTACCGATCTCGATCTGCGGTTTCGGCGCATCCAGTGCGATAATAAGCGCTCTGGAATTACGTCGTTTAATGGCATCGACATCGCTCTTAGGCGCAGTTGCCGGCGTTTGGATAACGGTGCCCTTGTAGGTCTTCTTATCCACCGTGACGTCCACTTCAATGCCCTTCTTGACAGAGGCGATCTTGGAAGCGTCTGTTGCCTCGTAGATAAAGTTGACTTTATTCGGATTGGAGATGATGGCCATCGTTTGCAGCGCTTCTACCGTTTCACCGGGCTTGAGTTCATTCAAGTACGTGATGATTCCGTCTGACGGAGAGATCAGAAGCGACTTCTGGTACTGCTTGCGCAGGGCGTCAAGTTGAAGCTGCTCTTTCTCCAGGTCGATGTGGGCGAGACGTGCTTCTTCCTCATCGCCGCTCTTCACGGCATCGGAGTAGCGAAGCGTGCGCTGCTCGACGGTAAGCTCTTGAAGTTTAATCTGGAGCGGTAATCCCCCGGTATCCAGCTCGGCAATCGGTGCACCGGCCTTCACGGTGTCTCCAGGCTGCACATACAGCTTCTTCAAGCGAGCGCCGGATTCCGGGAACGAGACAGATTGATTGGTATCGGATGAAGCGGTTGCGGTTGAGGATAGATAGAGTTCCATATTGCCGCGTTTGACGGCTTCTGTTTCATGGATTTCTTCTTTCTTGCTTAGTATAGGGGGCTGGAGCGACTCTTCTTCAGCAGGCAATAGCGAGCAGCTGCTGAGCATTAGAGCGGCTAGCGATCCCATAATTGACATGCGCAGCAACGAAACGGAAGTATGATTACGAAACTTGGGCACGAAATAATCTCCCCTCTTAATGGGCACTAAATGGAAGGACAAGCGTTACTACTATGTAAAGAATAACGGCACTGTATAGCGATGTCAACGATTACATTTCCAAATATTAGTTGGAAAGTTTGCTTAAGAATGGATAATTGTCACTGCTCAGCGATTATGCTAAGGTTGCAAGTAGACTAAAGGAAGACGGAGATTCACCTTATCACTTGGTGATAGGGTTGCATTTGAGAAAGGTGGTTGGGGAGTTTGGCTACAGCTTCACCACGTACAGCTGCTTTGCAAACCGGTACACTGTACATCATTTTGTTTGCAATCAGTGCTGTACATTTATTGAATGATACGATGCAGGCCGTCGTATCCGCACTGTTTCCTGTCTTTGCAAAATCACTTCATCTAAGCTACGGGCAAATGGGCTGGATTGCTTTTACGCTGAATATGACCTCGTCCGTCATGCAGCCTGTCGTGGGCTACTTCTCCGACAAGCGGCCGATGCCTTGGATGCTGCCGATTGGAATGGGGCTTAGCATGCTCGGGATGGCCGGACTGGCTTACGCGCCGAATTTCTATTCCGTAATAGGAGCGGTTGTGTTTATCGGGTTAGGTTCAGCGATATTCCATCCGGAGGGCTCGCGTGTCGTCTATTTTGCGGCTGGAGGACGCCGAGGGCTCGCGCAATCCATCTATCAAGTCGGCGGCAATGCGGGGAGCTCGCTGGCTCCGCTGATGACGATCTTTATCTTCTTGCCCCTGGGACAACCCGGCGCGATCTGGGGGACGTTATTGGCAGCTGCGGCTATCGCGATCCTGCTGCGGGTGGTTCCTTGGTACAAAGGGCAGCTGGATCAGCATGGGAAGCCGGCTAAGAAATCAGCGAGAGCGGCCAGTCAGAACGGTGCAGCAGGTCAGAGCAGAGGCGTTATTATTTTCGCCATGACGATACTGATTCTGCTGGTTTTCTCGAGATCCTGGTATTTCAGCGGCATCTCGAACTTCTATAACTTCTTCGCCGTAGAGAAGTATGGGTTGTCGACCAAGGCGGCTCAAGTGCCGATCTTCATCTTCATGGCTGCCGGTGTGCTTGGCACCTTCTTCGGCGGCGTGCTCGCGGATCGATTCGGCCGTAAGCGGATGATTATGTTCTCAATCGGCGGTGCTTCACCGTTCGCGCTGCTGCTGCCTCATTTATCCTTGGAGTGGGTGTATCCGGTGAGCTTCTTGCTCGGCTTCATCCTGCTGTCCGGTTTCTCCGTCAGCGTCGTGTACGCACAGGAGCTCATTCCGAACAACGTCGGAATGGCGTCAGGTCTCATTACGGGACTCGCCTTCGGCATGGGGGCGCTCGGCGCCATCATCCTGGGACATGCCGCAGAAGCTTGGGGGCTGACAAAGGTGATGAACTATTCCAGCGTCCTCCCGATGATCGGGTTATTAGCGATCCTGCTGCCGCCTGATCGGCGCGAGACAGCATAAAATAGTAATGATCCCTTTCTAAGCTGTCCCACAGTTGCATGATTGCAACTTGTGAGACAGCTTTTTAATTTGGCTCGCCTTCGCATACCCTCCACAGAATGCTCGTTATTTAAGTCTACACTTAATTAAGCTAATGCTTAATTAATAACGTGTCCGAGGTGAGGGTGGAGGAGGCATTGATGGCGGCTGGGAGGGAGCGGAGTAGAGTCGGATAGTGAAATGCTGCTGGAAATACAACATTTTAGCCTTTCCAATGGCGGCGAGAGCAAAATGTTGTGCAATCGGCTCAGCCCCTTTAATCCGGAGTCCTTCCAGCCAAAAAACAAGTTCTCACAAGATTGCTTGTTTTTTCGCGCTGTTACATGGCTTTATGGAAC
>NZ_FNNV01000019.1 GCF_900106745.1 Paenibacillus sp. CF384
TGACGTGTTTTTCTCATGATACACCTCGACCTGTTTTGTTGTATTTATAGTAACAGGTCGCTGTTATGTTGTGTCCACTTATTATCCTAAACTCAGTTTGTGGCGTTGTAGAGAAAATGATGCGCAATATGCAACATTTGCTGCCCGTAGCGCCTTCTGGGTGCCATGCTGGCATAGAATGCTGACATTTATGCAACATTTAGCAGTATTTACCCTTCAAAGAGGTGAAATGCTGCATTTGCAGCAACATTATCAGCGCAGATGGCGCCTACGCGGTGCTCTTCTGCGATTAGCCACTCCAGCGCCACTTTGGAGATGCTCTTCTGCGATTAGCCACTCAAGCGCCACATGCGCGATGCTCTTCTGCAATCATCCCCCCAACCTAGCGCATATACCGCTCCTACTCTCAGCCCTTCACGCCGCCGGTAAACAACATCCCCTTCTCCAGCGCACCTTGCGTAATCATAAATACGAGCAGCAGCGGAAGGATCGAGATGACGCCGCTCGCGCTGATCCAGTTGGGCCGTGGGTTCTGCCCGCTCTGCATATCGTTCATCGCCACCGTGAATGTCCAATTATGCGGCGACCTCGATACCACATAAGGCCAGAGGAAATCATTCCATACCGGAATGAAGGTCAGCACAGCCACGATCGTAAAGACCGGAACGGACATCGGGACGACGATACGCAGGAATGTCCGAAGCTCCGAAGCGCCATCTACGCGTGCTGCTTGAAGCAGCTCTTTGGGCAGCTGATCGAAGAACCCTTTGAACAGAAAGATCACGAAGCCCCATGCAAAATGCGGTAGAATAATGGCCCAAATATTGTCCACGAGGCCGAGCTTCTGCATGAGCAAATATTGCGGAATGAGCACGGATACGCTAGGGATCATGATCGTTGCGAGGAAATACATCAGGACGATGAATCGAATTCTTCGATTCGGAATGAGCTGTGACAGCGCATAGCTGGACAACGCCCCGAAGAAGAGCTGCCACACGATAACCACCACACAGATAAAGAGGCTGTTCATGAAGAAATGATAGAATCCGAGGCTGCCCACTGTTTCCGCTGCCAGCAGATTCAAGCTTCGGAAGCTGTCAAACAAACGCAGCCAGTTACGCGATTGCTCCAGTTCCACCACTTTACCATCCAGCAATCCGCTTTCGTCGAAGTAGGCTCGCAGCTGCGTACTCAGCGGTTCATCTGACAGAAAGGGCTTCCCTCCATAAACTTCACCTTCGGAAATTCCGTACCACGTGAAGTCCGATAAGCGGCGCTCGCGGATTTGCCCCAGCTTCGTATTCATGATTTTGTCGGAGTAACGATCGGTGGACACGATAAAAGGCTGACCCACATAGAACTCCGCTGCGGTTGTCTTCGCCCTATACAGCTTGAGCCCATCCTTAATGCCGGTGACGGTAATTTCCCCGATATTATCCCGCATGAAGGCTCGCCACGGGTACCAGATCGCTTTCATCGCATCCTTCTCGTAGAACGTCTGCTCCTTGTTACCCAGGCCGGAGTAATCGAGTGTAAGCTCGATTGTATGCGGAATTCTTGGAAGAAATTTCGGTGTGGTCGATTCAATCGATTCGTTATCCATAATGGCCGTTACGAGCAGCCAAACAAGCGGAAGAAGACCCAGCACGACGAACACGATCGTAACCAGATAGGAAGCGACGTCCAGCTTGCGTTCGCCTTTTTCCACAATGCGGTTAGGTCTCATCTGCGGTCATTCGTCCTCTCTTTGCAAACGGAATTGAATCACGGTCAGTACGGCGATCAAGAGGAACATGAAGAAGGAGAGCGCTGCAGAAACGCCGAATCTCGATTGCTCGAAAGCCGTCTTCTGAATCATAAGCGCCACGACAAGCGAGGCATCTGCCGGACCTCCTTGCGTCATCACAAATATCGTATCAAACGATAGCAGAACCC
The DNA here is from genome assembly GCF_900106745.1 of Paenibacillus sp. CF384. Lineage (GTDB taxonomy): Bacteria > Bacillota > Bacilli > Paenibacillales > Paenibacillaceae > Paenibacillus_Z. The sequence continues at coordinate 1,936 of NZ_FNNV01000019.1, forward strand.
CTGACATGAACCCGACGAACTGAATGATAATGACAAACGAAATGTTCGGCAAAATCATCATCAGCATGCGCCGCCACGGTCCGCAGCCGTCGATTTTCGCTGCTTCGAAGAGCTCGGATGAAATGGATTTGATGGCTGCATAGTAGAGCAGCACGCCGATCCCGCCGCTGGCGAAGAAGCCGGGCAGCACAATCGCAAGCTTGGTCATGCGGAGGTCATTCAGAAAACCGTACGGGCCAAGTCCGAGCTTACCCAGCAAATAGTTGAACAGTCCGCGATCGGGATTGTACATCCACTTCCACAACAATGCGCCTGCAACAAGCGGCAGTACATTCGGAATTTGATAGAGCACAAGGTAGAGTCCGTTCAACCGCTTCATATGACTGAGGAAGAGCGCCTGCACGATCGGAACCCAGAATACGAGCAGTACCGACAATCCGAAGAAGATAAACGTGTTCTTCATCGCCACCCAGAACGTGTGGCTGCTGAGAAATTCGAAATAATTGCCAAAGCCGACAAACTTGCCCGGAGGGGTCATAATATCGTAGTTAAAGAGACTGATATAGACCGCTTTGAACAGCAAATAATATTTGAATATAAAGAATACAACAACAGAAGGAAGCAGGAACAAAATCGGTGTCCACGGGATCTTCCATTTATTCACCACTTTCCTCACCACCTACCTATTTGACGCCTGCCAAAATGTCACTGTTATACTTATCAATCACTTCCTTCTGGGCAAGTGCTTCAGCCGCCTTGAGCTCCGTGGCCGGATCGGCGCTTGGATCAAGCAGAATCGTCTGAATCGGCTTCACGAGGTAGCTGCTCAGGCTGCTTTTGAGATAGTATTCCAGATGCTTATCCTTCGCCGTTGCCTGGACTGCCGCTACGTAATCCGGAGGTAAATCCTTCACCCACTTGGTAACATCGAAGTCCTTGACGATCGACAGCGGATTAATCGCAAAGCCGTTATCTAAGCAGAATTGTGCCCATGCCTCCATATGCTCCTTCGACAGGAAGAACATCGCATAGTCGAATGCGGCTTTCTGCTGCTCCGGCGTCGATTTGGGATTCAGCATCCAGAAGTTCCCTCCCACTTGCGAAGGCGCTCTGCCTGATGGTCCGATCGGGAACGGCGTGAATCCAATATCCTCCGCTCTCATCCCCTGCTTCAAGAAGTTGCCGAAGCTGTCGGAGCTGCCCAGAATCATTGCTGATCGGCCGGTATAGAAGTCTCGCAAATTCTCGTTGTAATCTTGCACGACATTTTTCTGAGTCACTTTATGGGTCCATTTCAAATCTTTATAATATTGGAGCGCCTTCACAGCCGCTTCCGAGCTGAAATGCAGCTTAACGGTCCCATTCGGCTGAAGCTCCGTCAAGTCACCGCCTGCTTGCCACACGTAATATTCAAAATGCCAATCCGCCCAGTCCATGCCCAGAATATCAAAGCCGATTGTATCCGGATTATACTGCTGCACTTTCTTGGCCGTCTCAGCAAATTCATCCCACGTCCTCGGCGGACTGTCGATCCCTGCTTTCTTGAACATCGACTTGTTATAAAGTAAGCCGGACGAATACATGAAGCTTGGAATGCCATAAATTCGGCTGTCCTTCGTTGCCAGATCAAATGCACCGTCAATGAAACGTTCCTTATCCGGCGAGCTATTCATCAAATCCGTGATGTCTGCGGCAATTCCCTTCTGCATGTAGAGCTGCATATCCGGGAACGGCTGCTCCATCACGTCAGGCCCTTCACCGCCTGCAACCGCTGTCATAAATTTCTCGCGCACATTCGTCTGGAACGCTTCAACATGCTTAACCTTAATGTTAGGATGCAGTTCCTCGAACCTCTTAAAACGGCTTTCAATGAATGGCTTGCCGGGATCGTCAGGTGCGGGCTGATCCCAAGCGGTTATCTCGATGATGGGCTCCGTCTCATCCAGCGAAGCATCTGCTGCAGCTTCGTTATTCTCTGCCGCTAAAGCCCCGTTGATAACCTTTCCTGCAGCCGAACCCGATAGATCATCATCATTGGAATTGCAGGCGCTAAGCAGTACTGAGCATAAGGCAGCTGCCAGCATAAGCGCTGCCGGCTTGTTAGGAATCCCTGGCTCTCTCATTCCTTACCTCCTGAGCATAAACAGTACGGTCACAGTCCCCACCGCCGCCGTTTACAAGTTAATCATAGCTGGATCGGCTGAGCACGTTAATGGAAATAACGAACTTATGCACTATTAAAATTTTGACGATACCGCGGCCCGGAATTGCACCGGTGTCATGCCGGTAGACTTGCGGAAGACGCTGCTGAAATAAGCGGCATCCTTGAAACCGACCAGCTCGGCTATCTCTTGGATTTTCAAATTGGAATCTCTCAGAAACTGTTCGGATTTGCGCAGTCTGGCTGCGGTCAGATAGTTGACGAAGCTTTCACCGAATCGTTCTTTGAAGCGGCGGGAGAAATAACTGGGATGGAAGTAGAATCGGTCTGCAATGGTTTGTAGGTTTATCGGCTCATGCAGGGAGCTGTCGATGAAGAGCTTCACCTCGTCGATGACGCTGTATTCCGAGGAATGACGCAGTTTATATAAGTGGCCAACGATATTGCGGACCATTTCGCTTAAATGTCCTTGAATATCCTGCCACTGCGTAAGGCCGTGCAGCCACGTCAGCAGATCATCCAACTCGCCGATAATCCACTCGGGGATACTCGTTTGGGTGAGCAAATATTTGCGCAGCAGGAGATGAAATTCAACGCAGAAGCTTTCCAGATGGGCGAAGTACACCTGCTTGCCTGTAGCAATCAGCTCGACACGTTCATCAATCCAGCCTGTCAGCGCGGAGACGTTGCACTCGCTCAGGAATCGCAGCAGCAGCGCCTCGTCTTCTCTGGAGATCACGGAATGCAAGCCCGCTTTCACTTGTTCGCCGGCGTCGATCATATATATACGGCCATTGCCGTGAAGAATGCAATTGCGAAGCGCCTGCTTAGCTTGCTGGTAGGACTGCTGAATGATTTCCATCTGATTGACGGCACCGCCGCATCCGATGGTTGTTTCCAGCTTCAGATGGCGCTGAATGCCGCCGAGAATTTCTTTGAGCTCAAGGTGGAGCGTATCCGTTTCAACCGGCGAGTGACCCCCCAGCACATAAACAAGCTCATTTTCCAGCATCGCATGTCGGAATAATACGCCTTTGCGTTCCGTGGATTCGAGAACGGTAGAGATCATATTCTGTACAGCGAACGAAAGCAGCTTCTCGTCCCCCTGTCGAAAGGACAAATGCGGCAGCTTGACTGCCTTCAGCACGAACACAACCGCGACAAAATAGCTGCAGTTCCGGCGCAGCGCGAGCAGCTGCTCGTCTCTCTCCGCTTGAGGCACGCCTCCGGGTCCGTACTGGATGAGCTTGCTAAGCATCCGCTCACGAATCGACTCTTCCGCGCTGTTCTGCAAATGCTTAATCTGCTGGCCTGCTTCGGACTGCTCCAGGCGCTGCCGGATTTTGTCCATGACCCGCATCAAGCTCTCCTTCAGCTCTTCCTTGTCGACGGGCTTAAGCAGGTAATCCGTCACCCCGAATTGAATCGCTTTGCGGGCGTAATCGAACTCTCCGTAACCGCTAATGACGATGAATTGCAGCTCGGGCATGGCCTGCGCCGCTTCCTTCAAGAACGTGAGCCCATCCATAAGCGGCATGCGAATATCCGTAATTACGATATCAGGCTTCACCTCGTGCAGCACGCGCAAAGCTTCCTCGCCGTCTCCCGCTTCGAAGATCGATGTGATCGGCAGGCCGGACATCTGGATCTTCTTCATAATGCCCTGCCTCATCAGCTGTTCGTCATCTACGACTAGCAATTTCATAGGAAGGCTCCTCTACTCGCGTTTTTTTGATCAGAACCGTTACCGTCGTCCCCTGATCTTGGCTGCTTTGAACGGTTAACCCATAGCTGCTGCCGAAGACTAGCTTGATGCGATAGAGCACATTGAACAGGCCGATAGATGAAGCCGTATGATCGGAATAGTTAAGCTGCTGGCATTGCTCCAGCTTCCCTTGCAGCACCGCTAGTTTCTGCTTTTCAATCGCAGGACCGTTATTCCAAATCGTAATAGCCGCGTCCGTCTCGGAGAGACTGTAAGCTTGAATACGAATTTCCCCGCCCTGCGTCAGATGGTCTATGCCGTGAATGAAGCTGTTCTCGACCAGCGGCTGCAACAGGAGTTTCGGCGTCAGCGTGGCATGAAGTCCTTCCTCGATCTCGATGGAATAACGTAGCCTCGCTCCGAAACGAATTTGCTGAATCGACAGGTAGATCTCGAGCTGCCGAATTTCGGTTTGCAAGGTGGACATATGACCGCCGCTGATGTTGTACCGGAACATTTTGGCAAGGGAGGAACTGATCAGACTGATGCGGTCATCCTCGTGAAGCGAGGCCAGACTGTCGATCATCCCAAGCGTGTTGTACAGAAAATGCGGATTGATTTGGGATTGCAGCGATTTGATCTCCGCATCCTTCTTCACCAGCTCCGTCTCGTATACTTTCACGATGAGCGAGTTGATCTCCTTCGCCATCTGATTGAAATGTCGGATAAAATAGCCGATTTCGTCCTTGGAAGTAACGGGCACGGAAACCTCGTAATTGCCTTGTTCGATGGAAATGATCCCATTCTTCAACAGCTTAAGCGGCGTAATAATACGACTGGCGAGGAGGCTTGCAATCACCATAGCGCCAAGCAGACAGATCATCCCGATCACAAGCGTGCGGAGAGCAAACGTATTCAACTGTTCCAGCAGTACCTTCAGCGGGACTTTCCCAATGAGTGCCCAGGATGTATTGTTCAGCTCGTTGGAAACGAACAACGTCTCTACGCCGTGGTCATCACCGAACATGTATCTGGAAGATATGCCATAGCTAAACCGAAACAGCCCGTTTAGGCCTTGCAGCTGCGCGTCCGTCCGTTCATGATCCAAGAGCATCACTTGCCCGCTTGCCGAGTCGACCAGCATATAGTTGCCCTGTTCGTCGCTGGCAATATCGCCGAGCCACTTCTTGAGATATTCCGGCGAGAGCCGGATATAGATGACACCGACGATCGGAGTGTCGATATTGAAATTAATGATTTTGACCGCTTGCGCGAACATCAAGGTGTTGACTTGTTGATTCGTCGCCGCGTCGATGGTATGCGTCGGTACCCAAATCCCTTTCCCGTCCTTGGCGACAGCGGCCTTCTCGATCGGCTCGAAATCAAAGTCGAGCTCGTTGGTTTCATTCATTCTGCCGCTAGAGAGCATATAGCCGTCCAATTGGCTGACCATAATATAGTCCACCACCGGGTTATCGGTCAGAAACTGGCTGAATTTCGCAGAGTAGTGCGAGTACGCGTCCGGATCTGCCCCCATCCTGCTGACAAACTGCTGGAAATCCTTATTGCCAAAATAATCCCACGCGAAGTTCTTCACGTTCAGCATATAAGATTCCAGTGTGGCGGCTGATTGATTGCTGATCTGCTCCATGTTGCCGACCGCACGCTGCTTGATGTCCGAGGACGTTTGGATATAATAATCGAGCCCCAGCGCAGAGACGGTAATGGAAATCGTGATGAAGAAACAGAACCATATTTTCCGATAGAGCGACTTTGTTATCCAATGGTAAGGAAATAGCAGCACCTTTGTCCGCATCTTCTGCATCTTCTGCATCCTAAACACCTTCTCACCTTCATTACTTAAATTATAGATGGAGAAGGGCCTTTCTTTCATTAGTTTTTAGATTTCCTTCTACTAAAATCGTGATAGATATCGTGAAGCACAGCACAAACAGTCCGTCCCTGCCACTCAGGAACGGACTGTTTCTGCTAGAACTAGCTAAATAGGAAACTCGATCATATTTACCTCGTACACATCTTGATCCGGGTCAGCAGGAATGCGGAATGTCTTAATTTCGCATTGCCCATACCGCAGCGTCCACTTCCGCTTCAGCGACGGCACCTCGATCACGGCTTCGCCGCCATGCCCGCACGCTTCATAACAACGCAGCACATAACCGTCGCCATCCTCTGCGGGTTTAAACGCCGTAACGATCAGATTATCTGCGGACACTCGGATTCCCTCTGATGTCTGAGGCAGCGAGCCTTTATGGTAGGTTTCCACGATGTGGATAGGCGGGACGTTCAGCTCGAGCGCCCGCTTGGTCACCTGCGCTTGCTGCCAACCGCCCTCGTGCGGAATGAGCATATAGCGGAACTGCTGCAGCCCTTGATCCATAAATTCGCAGTATTCGTCTCGTTCGCCGTAATGATCCGCATAGATCGGGCTGCGAACGACCGTCATCCGCAGGTCGTTGTCTTTCACATCCGAGCTGTACTTCGAATCGTTCAGCAGCGTTAACCCGTATCGATGCTGTATGCCCGCTTCATCCGTAAAGCCGCTCACATCCAGCCACTGCTGGCCGGGCTCTTCCTCCCCGTTCACCGGCCGCTCGATATAACCGTACGGAATCTCGTATGTTGCCTTCGGCTCACTGACGCGCACAGGGAAGGAAAGCTTGAGCATCTTATGCTTCTCCCGCCAATCCAGCTTCGCTCTTACTTCAATCCCCGGCTTGTCGCGGTAGAGAATAAAGTCCTGCCGCAGCTCCGATTGACCGCTGCGATTCGTCACTCTTATCACCGCCCGCAGCGGCCCTGATTCCAGCAGCTTCACCTGCGCATCTCCGAATCTCGCAACCTCGTCCCGAAACTCAAAAACGCCATGTGCCCAAGTATCGCAATGATGCTCGTCGATCACGATGGGTACTGCGCCGTTGCCGCTCAACACCTCTACTGCCTTCTTCTTATCATACAACCTGCGAATATGGCCCGTATGTGGTTCAAATTCTACGCGATGCCAATCGTTCTCGAGCGCTGCCGTTTCCGTGATCAACTGACGTTCTGGCGAAGAAGCCGCTCCGAGCATTTTCTCCTTATAGATCCAATACACACGGTAGCCCAGTGCCGGAACACGCGCCATGAACGCCGTATCGAACTTGTCATCGCTGCCATTGGTCCGCGAGCCGCGGACGATCTGATGCTGGATGACTTCGCCTTTCTCATCCGTAACGCTCGTCACCTTCTTGTTCACCTGGATTAGCGCATCCACTTCCCAAGACAACGGATTAAACACGACGACCGGAACGCCAGCATCCTTCTGCTCCCAGAGCACCCAGTCCATATCTTTGCTGAGCGACTGGATTTCGTCCTTCATCGTATCAATCGACCACGAGATTCGCTGCAGCGCCGCATTCAGCGTCACGGCCGCGATATTCAGCGATTCCCCATAGGACTCCCTCGCATCTGTAAAAGCTTCCTGTACGGAGCAGCCGCCCATAATGTCGTGGAACTGATTGAACATGACATTCTTCCAGCCCCGCTGGATGTCCTGTGCTGCGTAATCATAGCCTGCGAGCAAGTGTGCGAGCGTACCGAACTTCTCAGCCGTGATCAGTCGGTGCTCCGCTTTGCGGTTCAATGCTTTGGACTCGGAATGAGTGGAGTAGCAGCCGCTCGCATGATGCTGCAGATCGTCCTTGAATACCGGGAACTGAACGCCGCCGTGCATCATTTCTTCAAAATAAGCATTCGGAGAGCTGAACCGGATTCGTTCGCTTCCCAGATCCGACTGCAACCGGTGGATGGACTGAATGTTCGCGATCGTCGGACCTCCGCCATGATTGCCGACGCCATAGAAGCCCATGAAATGGTGCTCATGCTCCTCGGCCAGCCCCATGACCTCCAGCGATTTGCCGTAGACGGGATCGTCATGTTTAATAGAAGAGGAATTGTTATAGCTGATCGGATTGCGGAAGGCCAGCACTTGGCTGCCATCTAGGCTCTTCCACCAGAACACATTGCGCTCCATGCTCTTCTCCTGCTCTTGCGGGCGCATATAGACATAGCTGTCCATGCCGCTCTTCTTCAGGATTTGCGGCAGCATATTGTGATGACCGAAGGAATCGACATTGTAGCCGACTTTTGCCATCACGCCGAACTTCTCTTGATAATACCGCTGGCTGTACAAACCATGCCGAACGAACGATTCCCCCGAAGGCAGATTGCAATCCGGCTGTATCCACCAACCTCCTACGATAACCCAGCGCCCTTCGCTCACTCTCGCGCGAATCTCTTCGAACATCTCCGGCGCATTTTGCTCGATCCACTCATAATAAGCAGCCCCAGCACAAGTAAATATAAAGTCCGGGAACTCAATCATCCGATCAAGCGCGGAACGAAAAGTCGCCTTTATCTCCGCATAACCTTCCTGCCACTGCCACAGCCATACCGGGTCCAGATGTGCATTGCCGATCATATGCAGCTGAATGCTGTTAGTCATCGATTCAATCCCTCTTCTCCATGAGATTCCGGGCAACGGATAATGCGGCATAATCGCCGACATGGTCTCCAAGTCCGGCAGGAACGATTTCACAAATGGCTGCGGAACCGCTCAGCGCTTCACGACGCAGCTCTTCAAACAGATAAGGATCAAGCAATTCTTGCTGCCTGGCATAAATACTGCCAATGACGATGCGCTGCGGATTGATAATATCGATTAGTACAGCGATGCCCCGCCCAAGCATACGTCCAACTTCTCCGAAAATCTGCAGAGCCTGCGGGTCCCCTTGTCTTGCAGCTTCCGCGACAGCTTTCGTCGTAATCTCATGGGGCGGCCGGTAGAATGACGGAAGGTCCTGGCCCGCTGCAAGCCGTTCCGTTACCTTCGACTGCGCAAGTCTGGCAATGCCGCCTCCACTGCAAAATCCTTCGAAGGACCCTGCCTTGTTGTACCCAACCGGCCCTACTTCCGCAAGTCGTATATGGCCAACCTCGCCTGCATTATCGTTCGTTCCGGTATACAGGCGGCCATCCAGAATGAGTCCGGCTCCCATGCCGGTGCCGAACGTGAGGAAGATCATGTTCCGCGTTCCTTGCCCCGCTCCCCACTGCCATTCGGCCAGCGCGCAGGCATTGGCATCGTTCTGCAAGCCGACCGGGACCCCGAAGTGCTGCTTGATCGGCGTGATGACATCGACGCGATCCCAATTTGGTAGATTCGGCGGCGATAGAATCAGCCCATTGCGGCTGTCCAGTGGACCGCCGCAGCTTATGCCGATTGCCTTGAGCCGTTCTCTCTCCGCCGGATGCCGATTAAGGAGCAGCTCCAGTTGTGCTGTTAGCTTATCTAGTGTAGCTTCGGGAGTCGATTCGGTCGAGAAAGCTGCCTTATCTACCAATTCGATTTGCTCGCCAGCCGCCCCTGCGGCATGCCCAAGCGTAACCGCACATTTCGTGCCCCCGATATCGAACCCGGCATAAGTCGTCACTATCCTCATCCGAAGAACGCCTCCTCCAGCATGATGCACAGCGTGTGATAGATGGGCAGATGGCGCTCCTGGATGTCCGGCGTTACGGCATGCGGGACAACGATCGTACAATCGTTAAGCGCTTTCATTAATCCGCCTGAGCCTCCGGTTAATCCGACGCAGATCATCCCTTTCGCCTTGGCTACTTGAATCGCTTGGATAATGTTGCGGGAATTGCCCGACGTGCTGATCCCGAGGAATACATCCCCTGCCCGGCCATATCCGTACACCTGCTGGGCGAAAACCATATCAGACGCCACATCGTTAGCGAATGCCGTCATCAGTGCGCTGTGGCTGACTAGCGAGATGGCGGGAAGCGCGCCTTGCAAGCTGTTGCAAAGTGCGTCCCCTTCTGCCGGGAACAGCTTTGTTACCGATTCTCGAAAAGACTGCGGAACCGGACGCGGCAGCATGAATCCTTTCATCAATTCCCCGACGATATGCTCGCTGTCGGCAGCGCTGCCTCCGTTGCCCGCTACCAAGACTTGCCCGCCCTGCCGGTAGCAGGCTTCAATCAGCTCGAAGCTGCGCTGGATATCCGCGAGGCATCCTGCAAGCTCGGGGTATTTGCTTTGAAGCACATTCAGATGCGGATTCATAAACAATCGATTCCTTTCGCGGCAGAAACTTATTAATATAATATTAAAAAGTAGTGATTATAGGATAGATTTTACAACTGACCTACTTATGCGTCAATGGGTTTTCTCCACCTTATGAATATGAAATTAAGAAGTTGGCACAATAAAAGCCGCCCTCAACTTAGCAGCGGCTTCATGTCCATCCATTCGCTCAAATCTTTTTGAAAAAACTGCTCCAACACCAGAGTACCCGCACCGATTGCACCGCCTAACACACCTAGTTCGGCTTTGTAGATATGAATATGGTCGGCAAAGGAAGCGAATATCCGGCTCATCGCAATTTCCTTCGTATGCTCAAAATATCGAGGGTACGCATGCGTAAGCGCTCCTCCGATAATAATGATCTCCGGCATAAGCAGATGAATGACATTGCCAACCGCAATCCCGACATAGCGTGCCGATTCCGTTAGCAGCTGTTGCGACAATGAATCTCCGTCACGCGCCGCATCCAATATTGCAGCGATCGAGACGGACTTCTCATCCGCAAGATATCGTTCTCGATACGATGTCTCAGCCCCTCTGCGAATCTCCTCACCTGCACGGCGCTCAATGGCAAGACCCGACGCCACCGCTTCGAGACAGCCGTAATTTCCGCAATTGCATCGAGGTCCATCAATGTTGATCGTTCCGTGCCCGACTTCACCTGCGCCATACGGCGATCCATAATGCAGCTTACCGTCTATGATAATGCCGCTTCCGATACCAACGTCAGCATCGAGATAGAATACATTACGCTTCCCCCGTGCAGCACCATGCCAATATTCGCCGAGTGCGATCAGGTTCGCATCCTTCTCGATCAAGGTCTCGATTCCAAAATGGTCCGTCATCAGCTGCTTCAGCGGCAGACCCGCCAGACCCTTCATATTTGGCGGCGATAGCACGACACCTCCGAAGGGATCTAGCGGTCCGGGAATCGCCATGCCAATTCCGAGTATGCGAGTGCGATCCACGTTCGATTTCACAATTGCGTCTTCGATGCAGTCAATTAACTGATCGACGATGGCGTTGGATTGAAGCGCATCCGGATTCGTTTCCGTCTCGTAATGAGCATGTACGCCGCCTGATAGATTCAGCACGACAACATGAATGCGAGCGACGCTGAGATGAAGACCCACGGAGTAGAATCGGTCTTCCTTGAGCTTATATAAGAGCGGCTTCCTGCCGCCTGTTGATTCATCGTAGCCTACTTCGCTGATAAACGAATAAGAGAGCAGCTCGTCGGTAATGTTCTTGACCGCCGTGAAGCTCAGATGCGTTTGCGCCGCAATGTCGGCTTTGGACGCTTGTCCCTGCTTGCGAATGTATTGGAGCACCGTGCTGCGATTAAGGCTTTTGACCCGCCTGTTGTTGGCCCCCCTCATTTGGTTCACTTCCACCAACGCTCCTTAAGCTAACATAGTTATGGGAATTATAGCATAAAAGATGCTTGATTGGAGGTACGGCTGCTGGAAGCTCCTCTTCCCACCAACCCGATATTCCGCAACTTAACTCCACAGCACACAAACTTCCCAACGATCGAGAACAAGTCCACGACATCATCGTGGACTTGTTCTCATTATGAAATCCTATGAATGTTCCAGCGCCTGATAAATCGCTTTCTCGTTTAAGCACTACATCATGAATCACTCAATTATGGTGGCTTGGGCGATTGTCCAGATCTACAGAAAGCAAGTACGGCTTCTCAAGTGCGATAGTAAAGTTACTTGTATCCACGATACTGCCATTAATCAACTCACGCGCGTTGCCTGCTGCTTTACCATTCACTTCAATTTTAATCGTCTTGGAGGCTGTAGTCGGGTCATAGTTAGCTATGTTGATAAGCAATTTACCTTCAAAACTTGTGCTCAGCCACTCCACACCGTCAATCACTTCACCTGTTACCTTATCCTTCAGAACAACATTCAATAACCGTAAATCAGTCAAACTCGCTCTGATGGATTGTTTTAAAGCGGCGTTGTCGATGTCACTTGCGAGTACCTTCGAACCTGCAAGAACCGCGCTTCTGATTGAGTTATTCAGCGGCTTATTGTTCTCATCAGCGCTCATTGAGTTGTTGCCGATCATAATGACCTTACCGCCTGCTTTAATGAAAGCTTTAACAGCTTTCAGCGTGGATTCCGATACATTAGTAGCTTGCGGAACGATAAGCAGCTTGTAGTCATCTAATCCGCCATCTTGTGATTGCTTTTCGGAAACAAAGCCTACTCTTTGACCACTAAATGTCAGTGCTTCATAAGCCCGATCCATCATATCCAGATACGAGTTCGAGTAGACCATGGAAGGAAGTGAGTAGAGAATAGCTGCCTTCGGTGCACTGTTTTGCAGAGCAGTCACTTGATAAGCCAATCGGTTCAAATCCAAATTCACTTTACCGATCGTTTGTACCACATCCGGACGCTGCAGAACACTGCCATAGAAATCGCTGTTAGGATCATAGGATCTCTCCCATACCCATATCGTGGATGCATTCTTGCCATGTACTGCGGACTGCCAAAGTGATGTTTCGACGTGCTTAGCTTGATCTGGTGTATATACGGTATCTCTGTCCGCAATGACATGTGTTTCCGAATTAAAAATTGGTGCTTTTCTAAACGAACCCTGCAAGTCATAGAATCGGTTCTCGCGGATAAAGCCGCCGATCCCACTACCAAGGTAATTCCAGTTGTCATTGCCGTTCATATCTGAGAATTCGCTGAAATCCTCCGGATCGACACCATAGGTTGTTGCACCAGTCAAGTTAGCCATAATTTTGGCACTGACAGGCACATTAGGTGCAAGCTTCTTCACCAGCTCAGCCATCCATTCGTGCCATGATGAGAAGTACTCGTTGTTAAAGACAGTCCAGTCATAGTAATACGGCGTTGCAGTAATTGATGCAGGCATTACAACATCGTCAAATGTACTGAAATTGGTACCATAAGTTGTGTTTAAACTTGCGATTTTCTTGTATTTCTTTTTTAGGAATTGATGCCATGGTACCACTGCATAAGAATCCGTTCTCGTATCATACTTCGGCTCGTTGCTTATGATGATACTGTGCAGCGCTGGTGAATTCTTCACCAGTGGGATCAAAGCTTTGATATAGGCTTCGATAATTTTGCGAGCTTCCGGTGCATTAACGTTGAATTTAAGGAAGCCCGAGTTATCGGTATTCACCACATTCGGCCACTTATCTTTTGCCCACTGCGGGAAATAATGCGGTGAGATGAGCAAACTGACCGCGATATTATGATCTTCTGCATTTTTAAGAGTTGGAATTACGCTGTTCTGAATCAGTTCTGTGGAAATACTGAACTCGGCTTTGCTTCCTGCTGCGGGCGGCAGCACCGTTCCATCCGGTCCCAGCTCCATCTGAATAATATTCGTGCCATAGTCGCTAAACTGCGGGATATCGGCTTTAGCTTGATTGAAGTGGCCGTATCCCGTGAAGAAAATCGGCCGGTTGTCGACTTTATTCGATGTGGCTGTTTTTGTCGGGCCTATAAACGAGAAGCCTTTCAGCTTCGAACGAGAAGAGATATATCTCGGAACGCTCATCGCCGTCTTCTTACCACTCAAGTAAGCCTGCACATTCGTGATTGCTTCATTGTAGAGGCGATCCAGTTCGTTTACGACATAATCTGCCCGCGTTAAGAGACTGTTCGTAATGTCGTCTTTGCCGTATTGAATGAAGTTCTTGATTACGGTGTAATTCACCGTTTCGTAGTCTACCGGGATGCGGCGCACCTTGGCAGTCGCAAGGAGATTCTCCAGCGTCGGCAGCTTCTCACTCAATTCATTCAACAAGCTTAACAAGGCTTCTGCATCCCGTTTAACGGATACGGCTATTGTTTCTTGTTTGGACTCGCCCGTCTCTTTCTTCATGATGATTACCTTGAATTGCTGATCCCCAACTGCAGGGAATGATACCGGAATAGCTTTCTTGAGCACCTTACCTGCTGGTACGGTGACTTCCTGGAGCTCTGAACCGCTCACATTCGGAAGAGAAATCTGGTAAGTCTCAGCTTCCTGGCCGAAGTTAGCCACAGCTACTGAATAGTCATAGGTTGTATTCTGAAGAACATCCTGTGGCCCATGCATCCATGTACTCCATGTTTCGTCTTGATCCAGCAGCATTAAGGAACCTAGGCTAGTTGCATCCTTTCCGTTACCGATCCCCGGCGTCCATTCAATGTAGCCTCTTCTGCCGGAACCGTCATTATCATTGATCAGCAGGGTAAATGAAACCTTTTCCCCTGGTGCTGCAGGCAATGCCGCCAGCCACGGAACAACCAGATCATAGGCGGTTACCTTATTCGTATTGTCACGGCTGACTTTCAGCTTTATCGAATCCACGCCAAGCTTAGCACTACCACTATTCCAGCTGAACTTGCTTGCTGTTCCGCCGCCGTAAGAGAAGCCGTATTCCGGTCCGTAAACAGCGCCGTCCTTGGAGAAAGCAACCTGAACACTATCGCCCATCCAAATATCACCGCCTGAAAAGTCGAACTGGTCTGCATCCTTCACATCGACATGCATGTAGAGATTGTTGTCATCGTAGGCAATAGCCGCATTTGCAGACGAATCGTTAACGCCGCCCCAGCCTGAGATTTTCACTTGTTTGCTAGCATTGGAAGGCAAAACGAAGGAAGCATGACCGCTCCAATCGTTTACAAAGCCATCTGCACCGAAATTACTCGTACGGTGAATCCCTGCAAGCATCCCACTTCCGATATCCGCTACATTGTTCTTAATCCCGTAGATATCTTCTCCGGGCACTCCGGTTCCAATTGTGTAGTCGAAGACGGAAATCGCACTCTTTGGCTTACCCGTAATCTCGGCATAGGCTTTAACTGATGTGACATCCGAGATTGTAATTGGAGCTGTATACAGAATTGCAGTAGCAGATGACTTTGGATCCGATCCATCGAGAGTGTAGAAAATATTTGCTCCAACAGATGGTGTAGAAAGGGTCACCGTTGTACCAGGTGTTACGGACGAAGAATTCGGAGTTGCCGTTACACGTTGAACCTGACTCGTAAGAATTCTCATATTGTCGAGCAGATAGTGCAGCGTGCTTCTGCCCGCAATAGAGGAATCGCCATTCCAAATATAAAAAATGATGTTCGTAATATGAGATCGATTCGCTGTCGGGATAGTGTTTAGATCTAATGTAAACGTATTCCACTGATCCGCTGTCTGAACCGGAAGCGGCTCTTCATAAATTACACTGCCTACAGAATCCATCAGCTTGAAACGGATTGGCTCGTAGTCACCTGCTGTTTGGCTACCTACGGGACGAATGTCGAACTTCAGCTTCGTAGCCGGGGATAAGTCGAGTGGATTTGCATTAATATCCCAGTGATACTCGACCCATGCATTTCCGTTATCCGGACTCGGGACAGAAAACGTAACATCAGCTGCTTGTGTTCCCTCGGTTCTAACTGCTGTATTTGCAGTAGCCGTTGTACCCTGCCAATCGTTCATGTTCTCATATCCGTTAATGACACTCTCCATCAACATATCCGCAGGTTTTGTCACTCTTAAGTTATCAAACTCATATTGCAACGTTGTCCTGCCGCCAATACTAGAATCCTTATTCCAAATATAGAAGACAATATGGCTGATCGAAGACTTATCCGCCGCTGTCATATTGCTTAAATCCAGCGTAAACGTATTCCATTGATCCGCCGTTTGCTTGGGCAATGCGTCTTCAAACAAAACCTTATTCGTCGTTTCGTTATACAGCTTGAATCGGAGCGGCTCGTAATCGCCTGCCGTTTGACTGCCTACGGGACGAATATCTACCTTCAACTGCGATGCAGTGGATAAGTCGAGTGGATCTTCTTTAATGTTCCATAGAATTTCGCGCCAAGCATTGTCGCCTAGCGGATTCGGTACCGGATAGGTGACATTGACTGATTGTGCACCTTCCGTCTTATTCCCTGTATCTGCTGCAACTGACATAGCACCGTCATTAGACTTCCAGTCCGCGACGTTCTCGAAACCGTTAATAACTACTTCTTGTAGATCCGATCCTGCCGAGCTAATTAAATCATCAGCAGCGTAAGCCCGGCTGGCAGGTGCGGCACCGAAACCTACTAAGCCAAGCAGCAATGCGCCTGTAAGAATAATGGAAATTATTCGTCTGAACATGCTCATATAACCTCCCGTTTGTTTGCTCCATTAATCTGTTTATCCTTGAAACACTATGCGTTTCGGGACACCCTTGTCCTCTCTGCAACGCCTCCTTTATTGATTTCTGCGGCTCCTTAAATGAAAAGCATGTATGTAATTTCGCTCGATTGAAGCGCTTTCAAGTTTTCACAGCTATTGTACTGCGATTCGCAGAACGCATTAATAGAATATCTTTACTTGTCTCTGTTGTTATTTTGACATCTGCACCAAACCGCACGATCCGAATTTCATGGCCAGAGCCAAATTTCAAAGTCCTAAACAGCAAAAAAGCCAACCAGCAGCAGCCGGTCAGCTAATCTAATGAGCTCGCATCCAATGCGCGCTATTCCTTACGTATGTACATCGCCGGAGAAGTACCCGTACGAACCGTCGTCCGGGAAGAACTCATCCTGCTGGGGGGCGTCGTCGTCCCAATTGGTTAAGCCGGCTTGGGATTCTTCTTGAGCGATCAAGTCTTCGTTGACCACGTGCGCCGGTATCGTAATATTGGCCATATTGTAAGCATCGTTCGTGAGCTCAATATCCGGTATGGAGGACTGAACCGCAAGCTGGCCGCCATGCGCTTGTGCAATTTCAAGTGCGGACGTAAGATCGCTGCCATGCAAATGAATATGCACGCCCACATCCTGCTGAATGACAGGTTCATAACCTAGCTCTTGAAGCGTGCTGCACGCGAGCGCGGCGGTATTGCTATCACCGAATTGAAAAAATAACGCAGTATCATTCTGCATCTTTCAGGCACACCCTTTTCCGGCAAAATAGTCCATTCCCGTTTAGAATGCCCACTTCGCAAGAAGTCATTCCTGCCCTTATCCAATTCCGCTGTCTGCAAGACGAACTTGCCGCTTGCCCCACTCAATCGGCGGCAGCATGATCGCCATTTGTGAGATGAAGCATCATTATCCATTCCCTTCCATTAATTATATGTTATAATAAACGAACAACATGAGCAGGGGGGCATAATAATGGATGATTTGTTTACGTATTATACAGATGCAATCATGATCATTCATGAGAATCAAGGTGTACGTACAATACACACGATTAATAATGCCTTCTTAACTATCACAGGCTTTTCCTCTGAGCAGTTGGTCGGGCAGGATATTGCAACTATACAGCCTGATACTGCCAGCACGCTATGGGGCCTTATTGACCGGCTTTGCGCTACCTTCTCGAATGAGAAGAGCAGCGCATACGCGGAATGCAATCTTACTATGCAGTCAGATAAACATATTTTCGCCGAAGTGTTCGTTCAGCAGCTCGAAATTATCAATGCCGTCTATTACACCGTTAAGCTTGTAGACCGCTCTGAGCACAAGTGGATTGAAGAAATGGTGATGAAACAGAATGTTGTGTCTTCGGTCATCTATACGAGCGGTGGATTAATGACGTCGCTTCGCAGCTATCGCAGCTCGATTCCCTACGACAGGTACAAGCTTTCCCTGAAACAAAACAAAGAGTTTGTTGTAGAAGAAGATCAAGCTCGTGTCCACAGCTTCTTTCATTCCCTTCGTGAAAGCCGTCAGTCCGGTCAAATCACGTACACACTACGGCTTTTTGAAGAAAGATACCTCACAACTTCTCTCATTCATCCCTTCTACAATGCGGATGACAGCTTTAAATGTTATGCCATCCTTACACTTGCCATGAATGCCATTCACCTATCCAAGTTTGGACAAGCCATCCGTAAACAAACCCAATCTTTCAAGAGCGACATGCGTGATACGGATATCGATCCGGCCTATAAGCTCCGTTTGCTTATGGTCGAGAAGAAGCTCTCTGTCACCCAGCTTGCCGAGAACACCCAAATCTCATTAACGACCATTTCCAATATCCGAAACGGCAAAATCAAGAAGCCGCAGCGCCTAACGGCCCATTTGATTGCGGCAGAGCTTGGCGTAGAGCCATGTGAAATTTGGGGCGACTGAGTGAGTCGCCGTCGCCGTGAGCTACAACTACATTCCTAACAGATAGCAAAGAACCGCTCTCACAAGTCGTATCGTACACTTCTGAGGCGGTTCTTCTGTTGTTTGTTACAGTTTAAACTTCGCTGTCAATTCGTTCATCTCAAGCGCAATATCGCTCAGCGAACGGGATGAATTGGCGATTTGCTCTGCGGAAGCGGTCTGTTCCTCTGTTGTAGCTGCCACAGTCATCGCCGTTTCGGAGCTGTTCCTTGCAATCTCCTGCAAACGCTGCATCGAGCTGATGACCTGCTCCGAGCCTGCTGCCATTTGCTCCGATGCTGCTGCCACCTCTTGCACTTGACCGGATACACGCTCCGACGCTGCTGCAATGCCAGCGAAGGATGCACTTGCTTCACGTACACTGCGCAGACCAGCTTCCACTTCAACGGAGCTCGAACGCATCGTTTCCACGACGGTGAGCGTGTCACTCGTGACATGCTCAATCACTTGTTCAATCTCTTCGATGGCTTCCGAAGTTTGAAGCGCCAGCTTCCGAACCTCGTCCGCGACTACCGCAAACCCGCGGCCGTGCTCGCCGGCGCGCGCTGCTTCTATCGCCGCATTCAGCGCGAGCAAGTTCGTGTGCTTCGACACTTCACCGATCAGCTTCGAAATGCCGCCGATGTTGCGGGTATGCATTTCAAGTCGATTTACCTGCTCCGTTGCTTGCTGCACCGTTTCGTGAATGGCCGACATCCGTTCCATCGCCTGCGATACGGCTTCATGCCCGATTGCTGCCTGACGGCTCGCATCTGCCGATAAGCTGGCAACAAGCGAGGTCGACTCCGCAATACGGTTGATCCCTTCGCCAAGGTCCTGCGTTGTCTTGCTTACTTCCTCGAAACGCTGCAGCGCAATCTCAGTTCCGGCAGCCATATCCGCAACCGATTCAGCGGCTTGCTGTGACGACCCTGCGTTCTGCTCCGAGATCGCCAGCATTTGCTGAGAAGAAGAAGCAATACCTGCCGAAGCTTCTTGTACGCCTTGCATAGCAGCGCGCAACTGCAAGATCATGCCGGAGAGCGAGTTATACAAGGCGCCGATCTCGTCCTTATTGCGAATCTTCGGCACGTCCGTAACCAAATTGCCGCTTGCGACTTCATTCACAACGACAGCCGCCTGCTTAATGGGCTTCGATATCGTTCTGCGCACATACCAGGTCAGGAAAATAACCAGAATCGTACCGACAACCAGTGCGATTTGGCTTGTCCGCTGCGATTGCGAATTGATCGTTGCGTTTTGCGCCTTCGCCTCTTCCGCGCCGGAATGGTTGTTACGGACCAAATAATCAATGCTGCTTTGAATCGCCGCATAGGCGTGCTCCGAATCCTTCATCAGCGTAACGATTTCCTCTGTGCTCAGCGCTTGCTTATTATTCGCTGACACATTCTTCGTAACGTCCTGATAACCTTTCCACGCTTCCTCCAGCTTCGTGAACAGATCCAGATCGGTCTGATCTCCCGCTGTCATAATGGCTTTATACGCTGCGAGGCTTTCATCAACTTTCTTAACCGTAGCATCGGTATCGGATACATATTGTTTCTTCAAGCTTGCATTGGTTTCAAGAAGAATCTTGTACTGCAAGGTGAGCACATGATCGGCCATGTAGTTGATGTTGTTGATCGTCTCAACGCCTACAAGCCATTTGTCCGCGATCATCTTCGTGTTGTCATTAATTTTGGTCATCATGAGGGAGTTCACAATCCCATTCACAAGCAGCAAAAGCAGAACGCTGATAAAGGAAATCATCAGCTTGGCTCCAACCGTAAATCTAACCTTTCCATTCTTCTTCCCCATGTGGATCTCCGCCTCTGCCCCAGATAAGTTAATGTCATTAATTACAGGCAATAAAACCTCCATTTTAGCGCCATATGTCTATTTTGCTAATCTACCATATTTTTGCTGAAAGTTAAATATTTAAACAAAAATTAATCGTACAGACACAAAAAAGCCACTTCTCTCAACGTTCGAAAGAAGCGGCTTCTATATAACTACATCTAATTGCGATACGGCTGCAAGCCTGCATTCAATGCTTTCGTCTGCGCGTAGACGTCCTGGTAAACGCGGAACAGTCCTGCATAAGCGCTGACTGCAGCTGGGTCTGGATGATAAACCGCGGCGCGTTTCACGAACAATTCCGCGCACGCCTCCAAGCTTTCAAACCATCCGCAGCCATATGCAGCAAGCATCGCCGCACCAAGCCCCGGACCTTGCTCATTCTCCAAGGATACGACATCTGCTCCGAAGATATCAGCCTGCATTTGAAGCCATACCGGATTCTGAGCACCGCCACCGATCGAAATGATGGTATCGACTGTTTTGCCGGCTTGTCTGAACAGGTCCACCGATTCATTCAGCGAGAACGTAATGCCTTCCATAACCGCACGGGCAAAATGAATCCGCTCATGCGAACCATCAATCCCGATAAAACTGCCGCGAATAACCGAATCGGCATGCGGCGTACGCTCGCCAACCAGATAAGGCGTGAACAGAAGTCCATTAGCGCCCGGCTTCACATCGCCTATACCGGCAAGCAGCTCGTCGAACGACTCACCCTTAGCAAACGTATTCTTAAACCAGCTGAGACTGTAGCCTGCCGCGAGCGTAACGCCCATTGCGTAGAACGCATTCTCTTTGCCATGGTTGAAGAAATGCACTTTACCGCGGAAATCATTGCCGCTGCCCTGCTCGAACGAAAGAATAACGCCGGAGGTGCCGATACTGCACATCGTGAGTCCCTCTTGCAGAATGCCGGAGCCAATAGCTCCGCAAGCATTATCCGCACCACCTGCGAACACTTTCGTGCTCTCGGTTAGTCCGGAAGCTGCCGCTTGATCAGGCAGCAAAGTGCCTGTCAGCGCGTGGGATTCCACGAGCGGCGGCGCGAAGGAAGCCGGAAGACCGACGGCTTCGAGCACTTCGCTGCTCCAGCATTTGTTCGCTACATCAAGCAGCAACGTGCCTGCAGCATCCGAATAGTCCATGTGCAGCGCGCCTGTAAGGCGATAGCGCACATAGTCCTTCGGCAGCAGGAACGAAACCGCCTGCGCGAAGACTTCCGGTTCGTGCTTGCGCACCCATAGAATCTTCGGCAGCGTGAATCCTTCAAGCGCTGGATTACGGGTTACCGTAAGCAGCAGCTCTTGGCCCACTAACGCTTCGATCTCACGGCATTCCGCCGTCGTGCGCGTATCGTTCCATAGAATGGCTTTACGGACCGGATCTCCAGCCGCATTGAGCAGCACCAAGCCATGCATTTGGCCGGAGAAGCTGATGCCTTCAATCGCATCAGCCGGTACGCCGGATTGCTCCACCAGCTCGCGAAGCGCGCCAATTGTACCTTCCACCCAGTCATCCGGCGTTTGCTCGCTCCAGCCGGAGTGTTCATGATACAGCGGATAGTCACGGGAAGCTTCAGCAGCTACAGTTCCGCTCCGATCAAGGAGAAGCGCTTTGACGGCGCTTGTACCCAGGTCAATTCCGATAACATAGGACATGCTTGACTGGCCTCCTCGACTTAAACGCTGTAGATAACTTCGTTCAGTACCAATTTGATCCGCTCAAGACGGCCGGACTCGTTCTTGATCGTGTTGTTTTGCAGCGCGTATTGCTCAAGCGATTGCAGCGTAGCGCGGCCGGCAACGATTTCGGCACCGATGCCGTCTTTGAAGCTGCGGTAACGGTTGTCTACGATGTTGTCGATGATTTTCTCGTCGATCAGCTTCGCAGCTGCCTTCAGACCCCAAGCATACGTATCCATACCTGCGATGTGAGCAAGGAACAAATCCTCGTCCTCGAAAGAGCCACGGCGTACTTTCGCATCGAAGTTTACGCCGCCTTTGCCGATACCGCCGGCTTTAAGCACTTCATACAAAGTAAGTGTCGTGGAGTACAGATCCGTAGGGAACTCATCTGTATCCCAGCCAAGCAGCAAGTCGCCTTGGTTCGCATCGAGCGATCCAAGCATGCCGTTGATGGCAGCAACGCGGATTTCGTGCTCGAACGTGTGGCCGGCAAGTGTAGCATGGTTCGCTTCAAGGTTGAGCTTGAAGTATTCTTTGAGATCATATTTCTGCAGGAACGCAATTGTCGTTGCCGCATCGAAGTCGTATTGATGTTTAGTCGGCTCTTTCGGCTTAGGCTCGATCAAGAACTGAGCGCCGAATCCGATTTCTTTGGAGTAGGCAACCGCCATGTGAAGCAAACGTGCCAGGTTGTCGAGCTCAAGCGCCATATCCGTGTTAAGAAGCGTTTCGTAGCCTTCGCGGCCGCCCCAGAATACATAGTTCTCTGCGCCGAGACGTTTGCCCACTTCAAGGCTCTTCTTCAATTGTGCACCGGCATAAGCGAATACATCCGCATTGGACGTAGTAGCTGCACCATGAACGAAACGCGGGTTCGTGAACATATTCGCCGTGTTCCAGAGCAATTTCGCGCCGGAAGCTTTCATGTTCTCTTCCATCAAGTCCACGATAATATCGAGGTTCTTGTTCGTTTCAGCCAGTGTTGCGCCTTCCGGAGCAATGTCGCGGTCATGGAAACAGAAGTAAGGAATGCCGATTTTGTTCAGGAATTCAAAGTTCGCTTCAACGCGAGCTTTCGCCTGATCCATTTCATTAGCGGAATCCCAGCCGCGAACCGCTGTGCCTACGCCGAACGGATCGGAGCCGGCACCCGTGAATGTATGCCAGTAAGCTACTGCAAAGCGCAGATGCTCTTCCATTGTTTTGCCGAGTACGACTTCTTTAGGGTTGTAATGTTTGAATGCTAGCGGATTGTCCGAGCCTTTGCCTTCGTAAGCGATTTTACCGATATTTTGAAAATAAGCCATGAATGATTCCTCCTAGAATGGATGTATTGAAAACGCTCTTACAGCTATTCTAGCATCATCAAACTTAGTTTGTCTACTAAACAAAGTATGTTTTTTTTATAAAATCACCGATCCAAATACAGGTATTCATCCCCGCCTGCTCGCATACATTGTACATAGTTTATTTTCTTTCAACGTACAGGAGGCGAACGTGGATGGCCTGCGGCAATTTAGGCGTAGCAAATGATTTCAACGTGTTCGTGCTTGGGAACCACACCCAGTCCTTCGTAGATTCCGGCGGACGTGTTGCCGTTGGTGGTAACGCAACCTACAACAGCTATGGGATTGGCAATGCACTCCCTTCATCAACAACGCGTGCGGACTTAATCGTCGGCGGCAATATGAACATTATCGGCGGCACCAATTTCAGCGGGAACAGCGTCATCAGCCCTACCGGAACCATTATTAATTACACGATGACGAACAATAACGGCGTTGCCGGTCAGCCTTTCCGAGCCACACCGATCGATTTTCCGGCAGCAGAGCAATATTTGACCTGTGCCTCCAGCTCGTGGGGCTCACTTGGTCCAACCGGAACCGCCTTTGTTAACTTCGGCCAAATCGTTTTGAGCGGCAACAGCCCTACCCTTAATATTTTCAACATCAATGGCAATAACGTCGCGGGTTCCGGTGTTTCGCTTGCCACCGCAAACGGCATTAACATTATCACACCGCCCGGTTCCACTGTGCTTGTGAATATTTCCGGGACCAATGTCGGATTCGGCAGCTATGCGATCTTCATCAACGGCGGTCAATCCACCCCGGCGAACGGGGCCGTCATTCTATGGAATTTCTATCAAGCGACAACTGCCTTCAACCTCAATTTGTCGATCAAAGGCTCCGTGCTTGCCCCATTCGCAGCATGGAGCGCATCCGGCTTCGGGAACATTGACGGCACGATTGCGGTCGGATCGCTTACCAATACGACCGGTTCCATCGAAGAGCATCACGTTCCTTTTACGGGCTGTTTGCCGGAAGTATTCTGTACGCCGAGGCTGCAGCTGACGAAGACCGTCAATGGCGGAAGCTCCGTAAGCGGCCCTCCTGGAACACCGCTGACCTATGTCATCACGGTCAAGAATACCGGAGCGGGGACATTAACGAATATTGTCGTCGATGACCCGGAACTGAACTTTAACCAAACGGTCCCGTCGCTGCCAGCCGGACAGTCCATCCAATTCACGATCAATTCCTCCATCAAATCCGGCCCGCCTAATAGCAGCTATCAGAATATCGTCACGGCGAAGAGCAATCAGACACCTTTGCAATCCGCTGCCGTCACCATCAATATCGTCGGCCCGATCGTAGCGGAGCTGATCAAAACCGTTCAACCTACCACTGCAGAACCCGGCGATACCGTTACTTACACATTTACACTTGTGGTTCAGAATGGTGCCACGCTCTTAAATGTGAATCTGGTCGATCCCGTGCTTGGTCTGAACTTGTCGTTCCCATCAGCAACCAGCGGTGAGCTGGCTTCTGTTCCCTTCGTCATTCCTGCGAACACGCCGATTGGCAGCGATTTCGTCAATACCGCAACGTTAACCGCGAGCAATTTGCCTCAGCCCTTAACCGATTCGGCAACCGTCCTGATTACGGAAACACCGTCTGTCATCTTAACCAAGTCAGCAGATACCGCCACCGCGATCCCTGGCCAAACCATTATCTACACCCTTACCGTCAGCAATGAATCCAAAGCCACGACGCTGTTTAACCTTCTGCTGACCGATCCGCTGCTGCATGTCAATCAAACGATCGCGAAGCTCGATCCGCAAACGTCGGTCGTCTTTCATGGCATGTATACCGTTCCCGCTGGAACGCCCGCAGGCACAATTATTCATAATACCGCTACTCTCGTATCCTCACTTGGCACGCAAACAGCGAGTACAGACGTTACCATCCTCGCAGCCCCAAGCATCACGATAGCCAAAACACCAAGTGTGACGCTTGTCGTGCCGGGCGAAACGATCTTCTACGACATTACAGTCACCAATACGGGCAATATCCCGCTTACCGATGTTTTTATTACCGACCCGGTATTGTCCTTCTCCGTTACGGTGCCTATTCTCCCGATAGGCGGGCAATATGTCGCAAATGCCTCTTACTTGGTACCACTGGGAACGCCGGCTGGGACGAAGATCATCAATACTGCAACGGTAATAACCGATCAAACACCGGCTGTTTCGGCATCGGCCGAAGTCGTCGTCGCAGCCGTGTACAGCTTGTCGCTGGATAAGAAAGCGAATGTGAGTACGGCCGTACCGGGACAAATCGTTACCTACACGATCACCGTCACGAATACTTCCAATGCCAATCTCACAAACGTCGTCATTACGGATAATCTGCTGTCCTTTACAGAGACGATCGCCACGCTTCCTGCCGGCGCCACGATTATGTTTGACGTTCAATACACGGTTCCTGCCGGTACACCTGCAGGGACGAACCTGACGAACATCGCGACAGCGGATTCTGATCAGACAGAGCCCGTAACGGCTACGACGGTGGTCGTTATCTCTGCCGTGCCGTCGCTTAGTTTGACTAAAACCGTTGTGCCAACCAGCGGTCCGGCAGGAACTCCTCTCACCTATACGTTTACGGTGACCAATACCGGCAACACCGACTTGACGCAGGTACGCGTTCAAGATCCGCTGCTTGGCGTGGACACCACCATTCCGCTTATCGCGCAAGGCGGGCAGTCCGTATTTAACGTCCCATCGGTAATACCTGCCTTGCCGCCGGGAACGATTATTCATAATATCGCGAACGCAACCTCAATCGAGACGCCGACTCCGGTCTTCGCGGATGCTTTTGTAACCGTGGGAACTCCACCTACCATTACGCTGACTAAGACGGTAAGCGAACCTTCCGCTCTTCCGGGTGAAACGGTGACCTTCACGATTACTCTTACAAATACGTCTTTGGTTGTGTTAACGAACGTGCTGCTCGTCGATGAATTTTTCAATCTGAACTATACGTTCAACAGCCTCGCACCGGGCGAGTCCCGAATTATTAACGCCGATTTCATGATACCGCTCGATTCACTGGGAGGAACTGTTTACGTGAATACCGTAACGGTCTCTTCCGACCAGACGCCGCCTATCTCTGCATCTGCTTCCGTCACTACCGAGAATGCGCCGGATATGGCCATAACGAAGACGGTCAACTTCGCCACGGCGCTGCCGGGCCAAACGATAACGTATACGATTGCGGTCGAAAATACAGGCAATGTATCCCTCTTCAATGTGGCGGTATCGGATCCGATTCCGGGTCTGCAAACGGTGATTACGGAGCTGGATCCTAACGCTGTTCAGACGTATATGATTCCGTTCACCATTCCGGAGGATGCCGCTCCTGGCACCATTATTGTGAACACAGCTACAGCGACCAGCCTACAAACCGGCGATCGCACGGCAAGCGCCAGCGTCGAAGTATTGCCGATTCCTTCCGGGGATATTAAGGTGCAGAAGCTCGTGAGCACCTTAACTGCGGATCCGGGCGAAACGATCTTTTACACGATTATTGTGTTTAACGACTCCACCGGACTCGTCACCAATGTACAAATTACGGATCCTCTCCTTGGCATTAGCGAGACCGTGGCCGAACTGCCGGCGCAGAGCACCTATACGATTAGTGTGCCTTATACAGTTCCGCTTGGCACACCAGGAGGTACGGTAATCGTCAATACCGTCTTCGTCGATGCGCTCGGTGAAACTCAAACAGCCACGGCAACCGTCACTGTGAATGGAGTTCCTGCGGTAACGTTAACGAAGACGGCAAGTCAGCCGACTGCCCTGCCAGGCGACATTGTGAACTACACCATAACGGTCACGAATACCGGGAACGTGCCGCTCACGAATGTGGCGGTTACCGATCCGACACTTGGCTTCGCGGATGTGATCCCATTACTCGCCATCGGTCAAAGTGTGCCATTCATTGTACCATTCGTGGTTCCGGCGGTTCCTGCCGGCACGATTATTACGAATACGGCATCCGTCACCTCCGATCAGATTCCGACGCCTGTAACTGCATCCGCATCGATCAGTGTAGATACGCCGGCCAGCATTTCAGTTACGAAGACGGTGAGCCCTACTTCTGCGGCGCCTGGTGAGACCGTGACGTTTACAATTCAGATCATTAATACCTCTGGGTCAGCTATAACGAATGCAATGATTATTGATGAGCTGCTTGGCCTATCTATTGTTGCGCCGTTTATTTCTGCAGGTGTTACTCGAACCATTATCGTCGAATATTCGATTCCGCCGCAAACGCCTGCCGGGACAATCATTAACAATGTCGTAACCGTCTCCTCAGATCAGACGCTGCCCACTTCCGCCGCCGCTGCCGTTACCGTGGCTGCTGCGCCATCCCTCAGTCTAGAGAAGCGTGAAAGCGCGAGATCGGCCAATCCGGGAGATATCGTCACTTATATGATCACGGTCACCAATACTGGCAATGTAGCCTTAACAGGCATTCGGTTAACGGATATCTTGCTGAATCTGAACGAAGTCATTTCATTGATCGAACCGCAGCACTCGATTCAGCTTAATGTTCCGTATCAAGTCCCTCTCGGCCTCCAGGCTGGGACGAAGATTTTCAATACCGTTGTGGCCGTCTCAGATCAGACCACCCCGCAGGAAGCCATGACGAATCTGGATATTCTGCCGGTCTACTCGATTGATGTTCGGAAGACGTCCGCACAGACCGAGGTACTCCCGGGAGGAACGATTGCGTTCGAAACGACCGTAACGAATACGTCCAACGCGATCCTGACGAATCTCGTGCTGCATGACCCGCTTGTTGCAGTTGACGAAACGATCAACTCTCTGGATATCGGCGATTCGTTCACGCTTCACTCCGACTACGTCGTACCACTCGGTACTCTGGCTAACACCATTATCACCAACGTTGTAACGGTAACGACAAGCGAGACACCGCCAGCCGTTGCGGACAGCTCGGTGCTCGTTCTTCCGGATCCGCGGCTTGAATTGACGAAGAAGCTGCCGGTCATCGGGGTTCCAGGCGGCAAGCAAAGAATGGCACTGTTCTTCATCAACAGCGGTAACGTCACGCTGCATAATATTCATTTGGTCGATGCGGCTGCGAGGTATGACTTCTTCCTGGAGGAGCTGACGCCAGGAGCTAACCAACGAGGTTCATTGTGGTTCATCCTGCCACAAGATGCGCAGATCGGATCACAGGTCGTGAACACGGCTGTCATCAGTTCGAATGAAACTGCTCCTGTAGAAGCACGTGCGATCGTGAATATCGTTGGCTTGATTATTGAGAAAACATCAAGCGCCATTTCCGTCGTTGTCGGCGATCGCATCACGTATTCCCTGGTTGTTCGGAATCCGACTTCCTATGCTGCACACAATGTTGTACTGAGGGATCCGCTTCCTATGGAGGCCGCCTTTATTCCGGGCAGTGTATCGGTCAACGGCGAGCGGCTGCCTGATGCGACTCCGGGCTTCCCGGGTATACCGATTGGCACCATCCCTGCCGGCACATTCGCGACGGTGTCGTTCAAGGCTAGAGTAAAACTAGAGCCGCCGGGTCACAGATTAGAGAATCAGGCGCACGCCAGCTTTACGTTTACAGAAGGCGGATATACGGTCAGCGGCACTGCGGAGTCGAACGTATGGATCGTTGAGGTATACGACGACGAGGAATAAATAAAGTGCAACTTCACCTTCCGCGTGGTAAAATCGTACCCAAATCATCCGCGAGGCGGATTCGGGGGACGTTATGGCCATTAAGAAGACCGGAGATTTGACCTTAGTCAAAAAAATGAATACGGCAATCGTGCTGGAGGCGGTGCTTCGTCACGCGCCTCTTTCACGTGCTCAAATATCAGAGCGGACCGGACTTAACAAGGCGACGGTGTCAAGCCTTGTGCAGGATTTAATCGACCGTCATCTTGTGCTCGACATCGGCCCGGGTGAATCGAGCGGCGGACGCAAGCCGTTTCTCCTCCTGTTCCATGCCCGTGCAGGTTATGCGATCGGCATCGATCTTGGGGTGAATTATATACGCGGCATCTTAACGGATCTGGAAGGCGCCGTCGTATTGGAACGTGAACTGCCGATCGATAATCATGAGGCTGATATCGTGCTTCCCAAGCTGATGGATTGCATCGAAGAGCTGAGGACCTCCATGCCTGCGAGCCCTTATGGCCTGGTTGGCATTGGGATTGGCGTGCCGGGTATCGTCAATGGCGACGGTTCGATTCTGTTCGCGCCAAATTTATCTTGGCCGAAAGTTTCGCTTCGGGCCATGGTTGAGGAACGCTTCGGCGTGCCGGCTACCATCGACAACGAAGCCAATGCCGGGGCGCAGGGCGAGCAGAAATACGGCGCCGGACGCGGCATTGCCAATCAAATTTATGTCAGCATCGGGATCGGAATCGGAACGGGGATTATCCTGAACAAGGAGCTGTACAAAGGGGCGGCCGGGTTCTCCGGAGAGCTTGGCCATCTGTCCGTGATGGCGGATGGTACGCCTTGCCGTTGCGGCAATCGCGGCTGTTGGGAGTTGTATGCTTCCGAGAACGCATTGCTCGAACAGGCAGAGCCCTTGGGGTATACGGATTTGGACGCCTTAATCGGCGCAGCCGAACAAGGCGATGAGCAAGTCATCGCCTTATTTCACCGGATTGGGGAATGGATCGGAACGGGGATTGCAAACATCGTGAATGTATTCAATCCGAATGTTGTGATTATCGGCAACCGGATGCGCCGCGCGGAACCGTGGATTCGCGAAGCGGTCGCCGCTACGGTCGGCAGTCGCGCACTCGCTTATCACCGGGAACAATTCCGCCTGCTCTATGCGGAGCAAGGTGACAAGTCCGCTGTGCGCGGGGCCGCTCATTACGCGATTTCCGCGTTCCTGACCAAGATGAAGGACAGCTAGCACGCTGCTAAACGTCGCTAAATGCGATTCGCCTAGACTGCGAGAATGATTTTGCCGTACCCAATTTCACCTTTCACAAGCCGCTGGAAGCTTCTCGGGCCTTCCTCCAGCGGTTTTTCTGTCGTCCAGCCTTCCTCGGTCACTTTCCCGTCGGTCAGCAGCTCCAGTGCATCGGCGAAATCTTGCGGCGTATAGCAGAACGAGCCAAGCACATTCGTCTCGCAGCGAATCATATCGTTGATCGGAAGCGGCGATTCTGAGCTGCCAAGCCCGATGTTCATGATCGTACCGCCGGCGTTGACGATTGCTTTGGCGAGACTTCGCGTCACGCTGAACCCTGCCGCATCAATGACGATGTCGATGCCTTTGCCATTCGTCGCCTGCTTCATCGCAGCAAGTGATGCATCGCTAGTGCTGTCTACCGCGCCATCAAATCCCATCCGGGAGACAAGCTCCAATCGCAGCGGATTATTATCAAGCACGAACACTTTGCCCGCACCGAGCAAACGTGCCGTAAATGCGCACAGCAATCCGATGGCGCCGCCTCCGATAATGGCTACATTGCCGAAAGGAACGGTCGCCATCGCACGCCTCGTTGCGCGCAAGGAACATGCTAACGGCTCGGTGAGCGCTGCTCGGCGATAAGAGAGCGCATCTTGAATGCGCACCACTTGAGCAGCAGGCACCGTAATTTGCTCGGCATAAGCGCCCGGCCGGTGAATGCCGATAATCTGCCTGCGATCGCAGAGGTTATATTGCGCGCGAACGCAGCGCGGACATGTTCCGCAGTGGATCAGCGGATTCACGACGACTCGCTCGCCAACCGCGAAGCTTGCGGCAGCGCCGATAATTTCACCGGCGAACTCATGGCCCATCAGCAGCGGCGGATGCCGCAGGCTGTTATGGCCGAGATACCCTTCCAGGTCAGAGCCGCAGATACCGGCATGGCTGACTTTGATGACCACTTCCTGTTCCTTCGGCTCCGGTAATGCCAAATCTATGAATGACATTTGCTCCGGTCCTGTCCACATCACTGCTTTCATCCGCGATCTCCTCTTTCCCCGATTACATGATCAGTGCGCCGCCATCGACAGCGAGCAAAGCACCGGTTACCCATTCCGCATCCGGCGATGTCAGGTAGACAATCGCCTTGCCTAGATCGCTTGGTCTTCCCCCGCGTCTGGCCGGCAAATTCGACGCCCATTCATCGACCACAGCTCCCGCTTGCTTGCGCTGCTCGAGATTGATGTCAGTCGCCACGCCGCCGCATAGAATTGCATTGACTCGGATGCCATATTTGCCAAGTGCATTTGCCATCGACGAGGTCAGCGCGTTCATGCCGCCCTTGCTCGCCGCATAGTGAACTTGCTCGGGTCCGCCCCTCATCGTCGTTACGGTGCTGATATGAACGATTGCCCCGCTTCCTTGCTCGCGCATGACGGCTCCAGCTGCCTGCGAACAGAAGAAAGCGCCTGCCAAATTGACGGCGATCGTCCGGTTCCACGTCTCTTCCTCGATAGCGAAGAAATCACGAAATGGACAAATGCCTGCGTTGTTCACAAGAATATCAATGCGGCCATACCGCGATTTCACATCGCTAACCATACGATCGATTTCGGCCTTTACCCCAATGTCCGCGCCAATTGCTTCTGCTTGCCCGCCGCGCTGTTTGATCTCGGCAACTACCTCAAGTGCAGCTTCTTCGTGACTGGTGTAGTTTACGATTACAGTGGCTCCCGCGCTGGCTAGCTCGCCACAGATTCCCCTGCCTATTCCACGGCTTCCGCCGGTTACAATGGCAACTTGCCCCTGCAACTTACCGCTCAAGCTCGTTTCCCCCTTACCCATCCATCCGGATAACGATCCAAGATCGCCGCGTCATGACCGGGCAGCAGAATATCCGCTTCCCGTTTCAATCGACGAATCGCATACACACTGTCCTCCGCGCTGAAGCCGAATCCGATCGGATGCTCGCGCTCCAAATTTTCGTACAAGAATGCGACATCGCCGGTGATAGCAGCTATGCCGTCTTCCATCTGAATCAATACCGCTTGCGAGCAGCGAGTATGTCCGCCTACGTGAATAACCCGAATACCCGGGACGATCTCGGCCTCGTCCGGTACGAGTGTAAGCTGCTCTTTCATTTCCTTGTCCATGTATCGAAGGAGTGCATGCGGGAACGTATCGAAGATCGGTACGCCGCGTTCGACCGCAAAATCCCAGCCTCTGCGATTCACGTAAATCTTGGCGCCTGCGAAGAGCGGAATGTTGGCGATATGATCATAGTGCAGATGCGTCAGTATGACCGTATCGATATCTAGCGGCTGTAATCCATTCGCAGCGAGTAATGACACCGTATCTTCGCCCTCGGCGACCGGGAACCCGACATGACTGTTCTGATCAAGTCGATGAAATTCTTCGCCATACTCGTCACCGTAGCTGCGTTGATGCGTTCCGCCCATCCCCGTATCCACCAGGATGTTATGCCCGGCCCCTTGAATCAGCCAAAAATAGCAATTCACATGTACGAGCTCCCCGAACCCTTCCATGAATAGAAATACCGGCTTCGGCGCGCTGTGCGTCGCGGTTCGCAAGCATTTAATCGTAAAGACGCTCATCTGAGTTGCCTCCTATCTAGTTAGCTCATCCAACACTTCTAGTGCCCCTTCGCGCAGTGAAAGTCCGGTTCCAATGCATTCCGGCAGCGTAAACCAACCGTCTTGCGGCAGCTGTACGCCTTCAAACACGACATCATAGTTGGTTTTATCAGCTCCGTGATAGTAGGCAAACTCCGCATACGGAATGTTCACCTGCGCGAAAATCAGGTGCAGCGCCCATGGCTGCAGCCCGCCTGCATGCGGAATGACCTCGAGATTGCATGCGGATGCCATCGTGCATATTTTGCGCGCTTCCGATACCCCGCCGACCCAGCAAATGTCCGGCTGCAGAATTTGAGCCCCGCGCGCTTGGATGAGCTGTTGGTAGCCGTATCGCGTATATTCATGCTCGCCTGTCGCGATCGCGGAAGTGATGACTTTGCGGTTGAGCTCCGCGTATCCGTCGATATCGTCCGGCGGCAGCGTCTCTTCAATCCACTTGACGCGGTATGGCGCGACCAGCTCCGCCATCCGAATCGTATACTCCACGTTCCAAGCCATATAACAATCGAGCATGATCTCCATATCAGGTCCCAAAATATCCCTTGTTTCCGCAACCAGCGCCACATTGCGCTTCATGCCTTCCCAGCCCGAGGACGGACCGTATGGCATCGCGAGCTTCTGTCCCATGAAGCCGCGGTCTTTGATCTTCGTCGATTCATTGCCAGTGACATAAGCTTGCACTTTATCCTTCGTCGCGCCGCCTAAGCTGACATAAAGCGGCTCCTGTCTGGCCTTCGCAATGAGATCCCACAGCGCCAAATCCACCGCGGAAACGGCCATGATCGGAATGCCTTTGCGACCGTAAGGAAGCGTGATTTTGAACATCATGTCCCACAGCTTCTCGATTTGAAAAGGATCCTTCCCGAGCAAGATGCGGCTGATATGCTCGTTAATGATCGATGCCGTCGCCATCCCCCCCGTGCTCTCGCCATACCCCTCGAGTCCATTATCGGCGATGATCTGCACGATCACGCGGCCTCCCATGCCAAGCCAGCTGGACCTGCGGTCGAAATATTCCGGGTAATTGGACATCGGATTCGCGATTACCGTTTCCGACAACCAAGAACCTTCCGTATTGACGCTCCCCTGCCTCACTTGCTGGGCATGAGCTTTCTCACCATTCACAATAAAGACGCGTACATGCTCGATTTTCATACAAGCAGCCTCCTCTTGATCTGTTAATTGGGGATTCTAGCACCTGGCAGTTGCGTACATATAAGCGCTTACAAAAGCATGGCATGCCAAAAACATCAAGCAGCCTATGGTTCTCTGCTTGAGTGATTCCTTTAGGTACGGTGTTTGTTTGAAGAAAAGGCAAGAGTCTGATTTGCTGTCGGTTGGTTGATGATGTCGGTGATCTGTGAGGTGACTTGAGGTAGGAGAGTAGGGGCAGCGCTGGTCTCCTATGTAGGTGGCAGCCCAGCGCCGCTTTCGAATTAAGTATACAATGTAAGTAATTTCGTTTCAATAATTGTTTTTTACTGTGTATAGGTATACTTATACTAGTGTGCGGAGTAATGCGTGGTACTGCTGCGAACCAGCAGCTTCGGTACGATCTCTTCTTTGACGAAAGACTCTTCAATCGCCTTCTCGCTCCATGGCTTCAGCAGCAGTTCCACTGCACGCTTGCCCATGCGCTCCGTATTCTGATTGACCGTTGTGAGTGCCGGCGACGTGTAGCGACTTTGAATGACATCATCATAGCCGACGATGCTGAGCTCATCCGGAATGCGCAGCCCAAGCTCCTTGCCGGCTCGAATTGCGCCGAAGGCTTTGTAATCGCTTGTTGCGAAGATAGCCGAAGGCTTATTTTCCAGTGCCAGCAGCTGCTTGGCCCCTTCGTAACCCATCTCTTCCAGCTCTTCGTTGGCCTCCATCACCGATACAAGAGATTCATCGAATGCGATTCCGTGCTGGGAGAGCGCCAACTTGTAGCCTTGCAGACGAAGGGAAAATTCTTGGTTAATGTCCATTAACGAGTGTCCCGTGACAATGATGCCGATCCTCTTATGACCAAGAGAGATCAGATGCTCCGTGGCTAGATATCCGCCCGTCAGATTATCGACGATGACATACGGAATTTGAAGCTGCGGAAAATAAAAGTGGGCCAGCACCATGCGCAGATTAGCTTCTTTCCACGCCTTCAGTTGGGGAATGAGTATATTTTGCGCGCCCGGCGCACCCGGCAGCACGATCGCTCCGACCAGCGGATTCGACTCGATTCCATCGCTTTCGCTGACGTCGAGCAGCTGGAAACGAATGCCATGCTCCTCGCACGCCGCATGAATGCCGCTTATAAAATTGGCATAAAACGGATGGTTGAACAGATGCGGCGAGGCGGATGGATGGATCAGCACAATCTGTTCGAGCGCGATTTTGCCGCTTTCCGGTGACTCGGCATGTTGCAGGTCGCGCAGCTGAATGAATGTCCCTTTGCCGCGGATGCGGACAACGAGCCCTTCATTCACTAGCTCGCTGAGCGCGCGGCGCGACGTAATCTCGCTCGTCTCGTACAACTTGGCCAGCTCGATCTGCGTCGGTATCGAATCTCCGTCCTTCAGTTGACCGCTGCCGATCTTCGCTTTAATGTCTTCCACAATAAACTTGTAAAGCGGCATTGTCTCTCTCATCACCATACACCCCTTCTGCCGGTTCCTACCCGATGCGCGGACAGTTACATTATACTTATAAATCTATAACTTGATTATATAGTATACTTTATCAAAAAACCAACCAAAAGTTAGTAGTCGACAGTTTTTCTCTTCTTTGCCACGTCTCCACTTATGACCGGCTCATGTGCGGTAACCTGTATCTCTCTTGCTCTCAAATCCGCTTATGTCAGCGAATGTGCGGTAACCTGTACCTCTCTTGCTCCGGCATACCACTAATGTAGATCTCCAGACAAGCTACTTGTATATCGAGCCGCAGCGTCGGAAAATCGTTACTTTGAATTTCGGCTAATGTAGACTCCTGGATCCGCTACATTCCGCCATTCCACCGAATTTCAGCTAATGTAGACTCCTGGATCCGCTACATTCCGCCATCCCACCGAATTTCGGCTAATGTAGACTCCTGGATCCGCTACATTCCGCCATTCCACCGAATTTCGGCTAATGTAGACTCCTGGACCCGCTACTTGTCCACCAAAGCCACAAAAAAGTGACCGAGCAGGATCAACTTCTCCTGCCCGGCCACCTTGGCTAGCTTAGCTGCTTCCAGCCGTACCACTTCTACTACTGCCATTGCTAACCCTGCCACTTCTAACCAACTATCGTCTTGCCTCTCTCTCCGCCACTTCGCTTCGCCGACAAGCTACCCGCCTCACGCCCTCTACGGTGTGTTCGTCAGCCATATATAATCGACGTTCATCGTGCCTGTGGTCGAGAAGGGGTCGAAGCGCAAGGACTTAATCGTCCCGCTCCAGCCGGCGACGGTTCCCATATCGATGGTGTATTCGGTGTAGCTGCCCATATTCGCTGCTGTTGTGAACGTCTTGGACTTGGCTTCGTTCCAGGTCGAATCCGCATTCGTGATGAAGAAGAACTTCGCGCCGGTATCGCTCGTGTTGTTCTTCAATCGGATCTTGAGGTACCGATAGGATGACGCGATGCCGAGGTTAGTCGGACCAACGGAATACGGGTCTCCGCCGCTTGAAGTAATCGTCCAAATCCCGCCGGACACGCTGCTGCTGATTTGATTCGTATTGTTCCAGCCTTCCGTGCTGCCTGCCGTTGCAAAATCCCACTGCGCTGCAATACTCGAAGCCGTGTAAGCGACTGCCGGCGACCAGCTTACGTTATCGTACTGGTTACTGCCCGCTGCGCCGCTCGTAATTTCGAAGCGAATCTCATCTCCCGCAGCGACCGTTACGCCATCAAGGTTGCTTTCATAACCAAACCGGTCATTGTAGGCTACCGCTTGATCGCCACCAGCCGGCCAAATCCGCGTCCCGTTCTTCGTGATGCGAGCAACTACGCCGTCCCCGCCGGCAATGACGGATTTCAGCACGCGGCCGCGAATACTAACCGTTCCGCTTGTCGGCGCCGTCCATGCGCGGGCAACGATTTTGCCAACTCCGGTGTCGGGGTGCATTTCAAATTGCGAAACCTGCGGCACATTCGACACCGAAGATGCCTGCCAAATATTACCTGCTGTATCATAGTAGCCGAGGTTACTCCACGAGGAGCCGTTATAAGCCTTATACGTCCAGTTACTGCTTCCTTGCGTGGAACTAAACTGCTTCGCCGCGTGATAGATATTGCTGCTGTTCGTAATTTGAAGATTGTTGGTGAGCGTAAATCCGCTGTAATTGGCGCCGTCCTGGTACAAGAAATTGTTCGGCTCCGAATACAGATTGTCGCGGATCGTTCCGCTCGGCGTATCCGAATTGCCTGCACGGCGGAACGAGCCGCTTCCGTTGTTAATGAAGACATTGCCGCCTGCCACGCTGTTGGTCTCCAAACCGAGTCCCGGATGGATTGCCAAATACGAAATACCGGCGCCTGCGTTACCAGCAATGTAGTTATTGTTGATTTGCAGGTTATCCGTGCAGCACTCATAGTCGAACGCGACCATATCCGGCGAGGATGTGTTCGGCACGTTCGTGAACATGCTGTTCAGAATATACGAGTCGCTTACAAAAGCAATATAGATTGCCGCCGTCCCCGTATCCGAGTGACAGCCTCCTTCACCGTCGAGCTTCGAGTTAATCATGGTCAAGTACCGAACCGATGTCAGCCGCATCCCGTCATCGCAGCCGGTGCCGCCGCCCGCATTATCGCCGTGCATGTTGAGATTGTTCATCAATACATGCTCCGCCGCCTTATGGCCCGTTGCATTCATGTAGCCGGAATTATACCAATCAATCGAAATCGTATCGAGGTTTCGTGTGCCTTCTATCGTATCGAAGGTGACGTTATCCACAATGTAGGTGCTGGCGGGGTTAGAAGCGTTGAAGGTTTTGGAGGTGAACTCAATCCCTGCCGAGTTCCAGATGGCATCCCCGGTTGAATCATTGCCGCTGCCTGAGCCTTGATGAATGCCGTAGATATCATGGAAATATAAATTCGTGAAGGACAAATCATTATGCCCTGCTGTCGAGAACGTGACCAGAATGCCCGTTCCTGCGCTGCCTACCTCCAAATTGTTGATTTTCCAATAGCTCGGGTTCGTCAGCTTAATCCCGCGATCTGCTTGATTGCCGTTACGGATGATTTTCGCCTTGGCGGTGCCACCGTACGAATCAATCGTAATATAGTTTGTCGAGGTCCCTTGCCCGGTCACCGTCATTTGCTGATTGCAAGTGACGCCGCTCTTGAGCAGAATACGATCCCCTGCGCTCATCGTACCGATGCTGTTAATCGAGTTAAAGCTGTTATATGGCGATACCTGCGTGCCTGATCCATTGCTTCCGGCAGAGCAATCCACGTAATAGTCCGCTGCACTGGCCTTCGCATTCCATACAAAGAAGCAGCAGCCCACAACCAGTGCAAACAGCATCGCCTTCAGCCATTTCGATCCGAAAGTCATCCTTATCGACAGATCCATCATTTCTCCCTCTTCCCTTTTCGAATAGTCGCCTCACATCCGTGGAGTAAACCTTTCCAAAACAGAATCAGAATCACAACAAGCGTGTATGAATAACCTCCTTTCTTCAGTCGGTTATTTAAGTATACTAATTATTCTTTATAAACCGACTATCAATACTTTAACACGTTGATTTCTAACAATAAATATACTTTAATTATCAAACGCAAAAAAACCTCAGTGCCTTCATCTCGGCATCGAGGTTTTCAAGAACTATACTCCTCACTAAACGAGGTGAGATTGATAAATGCACTTCATGAGCTCGAATGTCGCTTTCGTATCGGCCCATGCGCGATGCGGCCGTTCATTTATGATGTCAAATTGTTCGCAAAGCGTGGATAAATCATAACTCGAAATGGGCAGCTTTAATTCCCTTGCCTGCTTGATCGTACAGAGCAGCTTGCCTGTCCAGACTCGAATATTCGCTCTGTCACAGATCGCCTTCAACACGCGATAGTCATATTGCACGTTATGACCGACGAGCACCGGCGTGCCCGCAAGAAATTTGTTTAATTGTTTC
This sequence comes from Paenibacillus sp. CF384, assembly GCF_900106745.1. GTDB lineage: Bacteria > Bacillota > Bacilli > Paenibacillales > Paenibacillaceae > Paenibacillus_Z. The sequence continues at coordinate 40,657 of NZ_FNNV01000019.1, forward strand.
ACGGCTTGAAACGATGTCGGCATACCAGCTACATCTTCATCCGTAATGCCCGTTAGCTCTCTGATTTGTTTGGAAATCTTCAGTTTTGGATTAACCAGCGTTTGGAATTGATCAATGATTTGGCCGTTTCTAAATTTCAATGCGCTGATTTCAATAATCTTAGCGTACTCCACGATCGGGGATGTGGTCTCAAAGTCCAGTACAACACCTTCATCCGGCATCGTAAGCTCACTGTAGTAGTCATACTTCTTGGCTTTCTCCTTCACAACGACAGGAGGATTCAACTGTGCCGCAGTGACCGCTTCAAGTGAATAACCCTTGAGCACGCCTGGCTGTATTTGATCGACTATGCTGATATCATTGAGCAGATCAAGCCGCTCCGTATAGGGATCGCAAGTTGTTTGCGCATACGAAACAAACTCGTTCAGCAGACCAGAGACCTGATCTTTATCCGCTAAGCCATGCAGCGATAGAGCAGACTTGGAAACGGCAAGCTGAATCCCGTAGCTTCGGTAGGTGCGATGCAGCAAACCGACGACCTTGCGCAGCCCGCTCCAGAATCCATAATCGGCCCTGCCTTGCCCTACGTTGAGCGCCATATAGCCCTCTTTTACCTCAGGAATGCAGCAATAAAACATCAATCTTGTTTCGGAATGATGTTCATAGAGCTTCGCAGCCAGAATAATGGTCCTGTTCATCACAATCACCTGCCGATTCCTATATTGGTTCCGCTGCCCTTATTATAAGGCAAAAAAGAAGCAGCCTCCTCCTTTTTTTGAGGAAACTGCTTCTTATCAGTAGACTAACTCTATCGCTCGCAACGATTCTCTTAGAATGCGGAAGTCCATCCGGCATCGGCTGTAACAACCGTTCCGTTCAAGAAGCTGGAATCATCGGAAGCCAAGAACAAGGCAACCTTTGCGATCTCTTCTGCCGATCCTGCACGCGGAATCAGGCCTTGTACCACCTGCGAACGGCTGAGGCCGAACTCATTGATGTTCTTCATCGAAGACGCGATGTTCGTAATCACTGCTCCGGGAGCGATCGCGTTACAGCGAATCCCTTGTTTGGCATACATAAAGCCCGTATTCTTGGTCAAGCCAACAACCGCATGCTTAGAAGCGGTATAGATTGCGCCGGCATGTCCGCCATTATAGCCGCCCGTAGAAGCAGTATTGACGATGACGCCTTTGCCTTTCTCAAGGAAGATCGGAATCGCTCTGCGCATGGCTCTCATGACGCTCTTCGTGTTGATATCGAATACGCGATCCCATTTCTCATCTAGTATATCCGCTACAGGCTCAAATCCATCCATAATGCCCGCATTGTTAACCAGAATATCCAAGGTGCCAAACTCGCTAACGGCTGTATCGATCATACCTTCAATGTCTTCCAATAACGCGACGTTAACTTGAATCGCTTTGGCTGTGCCGCCATTATTGACGATCTCTTGTGCAACTTGATCCGCACCTTCGAAATTAAGGTCGGCGACAATCACTTTAGCGCCTTCCTTTGCGTACAATTCGGCGATTGCTTTCCCCATACCCGATGCTGCCCCGGTAACAACTGCAACTTGATTGTGTAGTTTCATTGATGATCGTCTCCTTCGTTATCTGTTTGTCAGACTAACCGGTTGGGGTTCTAATTTGATTCCCGCTGCTGCTTTCTCCTCGACCTGCCCCGTGCGTTTAATGAAGAAAGAAAGCAACAGACCGACAACGCCAATGCCAATAATGACTAGATAGGCATCATTAATCCCTTGAATCGTCGACTCCATGATCATATGCTCCTGTGAAGCATTACCGCCGGATACCATCATATCCTGAAGATGACTCTTCGTGCGGGTCGTCATAACCGTTACCAGCAAGGAGGTGCCAATAGCACCGGCCACTTGCTTAATCGTGTTGGAGATGGCTGTACCATGCGCATTGAGTTTCGCAGGCAATTGGTTCAAACCCGCTGTCGTAATTGGCATCAGGAACATCGCCATCCCGAAACGTCTTCCTGTGGACATTAAGACCAGATAGGTATAACTGGTGGAATCGGTCAGATTCACGAAGCCGATTGTAGTTGCAATCGTAATGGCCATCCCGATAATGGACAACCACTTCGCGCCAAACTTATCGAACAGTTTACCCGTGATCGGCATCATAACGCCCATCAGAAGCGCCCCGGGCAACATCAGCAACCCGGACTCCAGCGCCGTGTAGCCACGTGCATTTTGCAAGTATAGAGGCAGCAGCATCATATCCGCATACATCACCATCGTAACCGCAATATTAATAATGGTCGTCAGCGAGAACATACTATATTTGAACGTTCTAAGCTCCAGAAGCGGCTCTTTGGACACCAATTGCTTCCATGTGAAGAGGATCAAGGCGATCACGCCAACAACGATGGAAACGATGACTTCCGCGCTTGACCAGCCTTTACTACCGGCGCTGCTGAAACCGTAAAGCACGGCACCGAATCCGATCGTTGAGAGGAGTACGCTCCACAGGTCAATTTTCGGGAATTGTCGTTCCGCTACATTTCGGAGGAAGACCATAGCGACTCCAATTACGATGACGGCAATCGGAATCATGCCATAGAACATCGTCCGCCAAGAGTAGTGCTCCATAACATATCCGGCTAGAGCTGGTCCAATTGCAGGTGCGAAAATAATCGCGAATCCGACCATGCCCATTGCTGCTCCTCGTTTGTCAGGAGGGAATACCGTTAGAATGACCGTCATTAGCAGCGGCATGATGATACCGGCTCCGGCGGCTTGGATCAGTCGACCGACCAATAGAACATCAAAGTTAGGTGCGATTGCCGAAACGATCGTACCCCCGAGAAAAATAACCATGGCGGTCTGGAACAGCTCACGTGTCGTAAACCGCTGCATGAGATAAGCTGTGATCGGAATTAATACACCGTTGACCAGCATATAGCCTGTAGTCAGCCATTGGGCCGTAGATGCCGCAATGTCAAAGTCAATCATAAGCTCCGGAAGCGCAACGCTCATAATCGTCTGATTCAAAACCGCGATGAACGCCCCCAGAATCATAACAAACATCAGAGGACCTTTCTTAATACTGCTGATTTCAAGGCCTGAAGTACTCATATTATTGCTCAACCCCTCTTCGATGAACTAATTTACACTATGTTGTATAATGTACCTAATGTAAGATTATAGCCACCGCACTACCCGATCACAAGCAACAGCTTTTCGCGATATGTAAATTAATTAACGTATCCGCCCCATTGTGTCGTCTAAACGAAACATCTTTTACGAAGTCTTTTAGAAGTGTCGTCCTGACAAAAGCGGTAAAGAAAGGGGCTTAGCTCTAATGTCGGTAAAATCACCACCACGGACGGATCCGCGTGTCCTTCGAACCCGTCAATTGATTCGAGATGCTTTCATCGATCTTCTTCAGGAACATGAGCTCGAGAAAATTACGGTTAATCGCATTGCCGAACGCTCCACGATCAGTCGCGTCACTTTCTATCTTCATTACCGGGATATTCCGGATCTCATGGAGCGGATGGCGGATGACATGATCAATGAAATTCACTCGATCTTGAAAGAAGTGCCGGACCAGCCCCAAGCAGAGGTAGATTGGACCATCCTGCTACGAATTCTCGAACATATCGCGGACAATTCGAAGTTTTACACGGTGCTTCTGGCTTCCAAACGAGTATCTGTGTTCACCGAACGCCTTATGAATCTAATGGTTGAACTTATTACCAAGCGAGCAGAGAGCCGAATCGCTTCCTCAACTACTCCGGCTGTGAACGTTCCAAACGACATTGCCATCTGGTATGGCTCCTCCGCATTCATCGGTACGATCGTCTGCTGGCTTCGTAATGACATGCCGTACACGCCGCTTTATCTCGCTAAGCAGCTCTCTCTGTTGTTCCGTCTACATCAAACTCCTTCCCCTACATAATGTCTTCCCATAGAAAAAGCGTCGGACAAGGTTCTAGCAACCTTGTCCGACGCTTCTTTGCGGCATCGCTGGAGTTATCGAATTAGAATAATAGAATTGGCGTAATCACGACTCCATCAGAGAATGCACCGGCAGGCAATGTGGCGATGATCTCGTTCGTTGCCGTAGCAATCACTTTGATGCAAGCACCGTTTAAACAGGTAACGAATAAGCGTGAACCATCCGGCGTGATCGCCATCGTAGTCGGGGTGGTCCCGCTGTTAAGAAAAATCGTAGTAATCAGAGCTAATGAAACGGGATTATACAGAAAGATTTGATCCTGTTCGCTGGCCACATAAAGTCTCGTGCCATCAGGCGTAATCGCGACGCTGGTGGTGAAGTTGCCGGGAGGCAAGAATATGGCGCTGATCGGCGTGAAGGTGATTACGTCGATGACGGATACGGTTCCTGATGTAAAATCCGCCGTATATACGACGGTTCCGGCCGGATTAATGGCAAGGTTGGCCGGCTGATCGGAATCGGGCAGCATAATGTTGGTGATGATCGTATTGGACAAGGTATCGATGACCGTAAGCGTGTCATCCCCCGGATTGCATACGTAAGCCCGAGAGCCGTCCGTATTCATGACGATGCGGCGCGGATCGACGGCAGTTAAATAAGGGATAAACCCAATAATCGCGCTTGTTGCGGTGTCTATGATTCGGATGGATGAATCGTTCCGGCAAGCCACATAGAGACGGGTGCCGTCAGGCGTTACGGCCATACCGGCAGGTACACTCGTGATCGGCAGTGTGATGACATTGGTTACCGTGTTCGTTCTCGTGTCGATAACCATGACCGACCTGACTTCATCCGAGGCATATACGTTCGTCCCATCCGGCGAAACGGCAAGATAGAGGGCATCGAACGGTGTATCAATGGTCGTCACCAGGTTATTGGTACCGGTATCGAATACCGATATGGAAGGACCTAGATTCGCGACATAGGCGAACAATAGATCATTCACCTGACTGAGCTCACCTACCAGAAAATAGGGATCCACGGCATCGTTCTCTCTCGTGACCGAGATGGCAACGGCCACCGTGCTTCCTCCTAATCCGCTTGTAATGACCCGAACCCCAAAGACTTCTAGATTGGCGAACACATCGTTAAGCGTGAACGACGAACCGGACTCGCTCATCGAGTTAAGCGAAACCAGCTGCACCGCGTAAATCGTTCTACTGCCGATCCCGCCTCCGGGCGGGTTAAGGGTATACGCTTCTATGCCCACTTTCACCGGCAGCCGCCCTGTATTCGCAACGTGGATAGACATGCTGACCATGCGTGGTGCCTGGGTATTTTGAATCGGGCCTGTATCATAGATTGGCATAACTCGTCCTCCTCCATATAGGATGAATACTCTACTAGCTACTATATGGTAGAGAGACAAGTTTGGTTATGGATATCTGACTCACTAACCGCGGGAAGCCTGCGCTTGCCGTTTACCGGATAACGAGTACCAGAACAGCATGCACAATGAGCATATGCTCACGGCAATCAATACACCGTATACATATTCGTACGCATGCATCAGCGAATATTTCTTATGGAATTCAAGCAGCAAGCCGCACACCGCAACGGATAATGAACCGCCGAAAAACTGGATGAGCTGCATAAATCCCATACCTGAACCGATGAGCTCGGCTGGTAGAATCCGTGACGTTTCATTGTTTAACGATGCCAGTGTCGCGGAGGCAGCCGGTGAGAAGAACAAGTAACCGATCAAGATGACAAGCGGTGATGCGCCGAGCTCAAACCTAAAGAGGATCAATACGGATGCTAGAAGACCGTGACCGAGAATGAGGAATCGCAAGTTGCCGTACTGATCAATCCAGCGTCCGAAGAATCGTGTCAGAAAGGCAGATAACACCGCTCCGGGTGCAATCATGAAGCCAATGACCAATGGTGTTTTGTCGAATAGATTCGCAAGGGCGAGCGGCATCAGGAACAGGTTGCCGAGATTCATAACCAAGATGCTGAAACCGACAAGAAGCAGCTTTAAGTACGTTGGTTTGGACAAGAGCTGCGGGTTAATAAACGTTTCTTTGGCCTGTTTGAGATGCCAGGCATGAAGGATGATGGATAGTAACCCGGCAATGAGCCAGATGACCGACCGATGCGTAACGGCAATCAGAAGTGCCGCGGCATTCACCACGGTAAGGACGGCACCTACTAGATCAAACCGAAACGGCTTTGGTTCTTCCTTGGGCAGCAGTCGCAGCAGAATCGGAAGCAGGACAAGCACAATGCAAGTAACGGCGAACAACCCGTTCCAGCCGATGTACTCGCTGATCAGCCCGCCGACAATCGGCCCAAGTCCGAATGCCATAGCTGAGCCCGCCGATATCATCGATATCGTTCTGCCGCGCCGTTCATAAGGGATATAACGGCTGGCGAGAACCAGACCAAGTCCGGCCATCGCGCCGGAGCCCGCAGACTGTGCGATGCGCGCGAGCAGCAGCGTTTGGAAATTGGTCGCCAGAATCCCGATAACAGAGGAAAGCCCCAGTATCAGGAGTCCGACTGCCACCAACCTTCGGATCGGCAGCACGTCGGAGAGTCTGCTGTAAATAACGGTCGATAGGGCATATCCGATGGAGTAGCTGGAAACGATCCACGATCCAAGCACCGCCGAAACGCCAATGTCTTGAATGATACTCGGAATGGATACGTTAAACATCGTCGTATTCATCACAACGATAAACAAGCCGAACGTCCAGACCGGCATTACGATTTTGTCATTCATGGGGGTACCTTCCTAATCTTAAGCTTTCCGTGCATGCTTCTTACAACTCGAGTGTAGCAAGCAGTTCTTCCGTTGTTACAATGGCATGCGCGAAAGTCGGCCCGTTAATGACATGCGCCGCATGCATCGCCTCTTGTGTGAAAGCCGCTGTGGCATCTTTCACAAGAGTCACATGGTAACCTAGCTCCATGCCGAAACGTCCGGTCGATTCAATGCACGTGTTGGCTATCATACCGATTAGAATGATCTTTTGTAAACCGTGCATTTTCAGTTGATGATCCAGATCCGTGTTCGCGAACCCGCTGCTTCCCCAGTGCTCCTTGATAATCACATCGCCATGCTGCGGTTGAAAATCCGCATGAAATTCCCCGCCCCATGTGCCCTTGGCAAACGATTGTCTTTCTTTGGCCCCAAGCTGATAGGGAGTCGGGTGATTCCATGTTTCGTAATCATCGGGTTCCGCTCTATGATGAGGCACGAAAAAAACACGAATGCCGGCCTTCCGAGCCGCTGCGACAATTGCTCTGAGATGGTCGAGCAAGTTTACGGAATCGCTTATTTCCTTCGTTCGCGGATAAATCTTGCCTTCCGGTGCTAAGAAATCATTATACGGATCCACCAGAAGAAGTCCTGTCGTCGTACTGTCGTAAGTCTTGGTCATTGTCATCACACACCCTTCCATTGGTTCAGTTTCCCCATAAAAGGCGATATGAATCGTAACTTTATTGTTACTTTTTCGTTACCTTTCTGTCATTCCTTCGATGGCCAGACTGGTTAATATGTAGTTGTAAGGCAAGACAAGTTGTCAACGTCAACCGTCCTAGTCCACAATAATAAGAAGAGGTGTATATAGCATGTTGAAGAATACAGAAGCAAGATCATCGGTGAAATTAGGAACCAAACTGGCCCTGGCCGGATTGATTGCAGTAGGCTCGATGGCAGTTATTACGCATTCGAATGTAAATGCAGCATCGGTAAAAGCAGCTAACACCCTTAGCGCACAGCAGGGCAGCACATATATCAAGAACATCTATAGTCTTGCAAAAGAAGGTAAAATTCCCGGACTAAACGCAATCGCAGGCAAAACGCCAATCTCTGCCGTCCATTACAAATGGGGCGCACCAGAAGTTGGGGGCGACTTAAAGGGCAACCATTATGAAATGTACAATTTCGGCATGGGTCAAGGCGCCTACGGTTTCGGTATCAACAAATCCGGCGTCATCTACGATCTACGCAATTTCGGACAGTCCGTGGATCGGACGGTTGGCGTTAAGTCATTGACGTTCGCATCCGTTATCAAAACGCTGGGTATGCCCAAAGAAGTTCGCTACAATGGTACGGACAAAATCTACGTCTATCATCCATCAACGAAATACGAACTGAAATTCGTCGGCCCGAGCAAGGTCGTTAAAGGTAAAGTTGCTCATATCGATCACATCAACGTTTACGCGGGTAAAGCGAATCTGTAATAACCGGCAGCGCGAATAATACGAAATAGCAATCGCCCCTACCTGGCCTTCTCGGCCAAGCAGGGGCGATTGTTTCGTTCAGCCGAAAAATTCCTTTAGCAGTTTCACAGTTTCCTGCGGACTCTGCTCTGCGATCCAGTGTCCCGCTTTATTGATTTTGACCATTTTCATGTCAGCAGCATTTTGCTTCAGAAACTCTTCCAGCGTATGACCCGTGGAGTCCCAGCCGGCAATACCAAGTGCAGGCACGGACAGCTTCTTATAGCTTTTCAGATCATCGATATCTTGTCTAAACGTGCTGTACCAACCATTACTAGCGCGAATCGCATCCGCACTGGCATATGCCGCATAGTAGATATCTTTGGTCTCTTGCGTCATCGGCGGTTTGCCATAAGCCAAGTAATGAAAGAGCCAATCTTGAAAGATGCTCATTTGTTTGCCTTGCAGCAGCTGTTCGGGCAGTTCCGGTACGGAATTGAGCGCAAACCACCATGGATAAATGGGCCGTTCACCAGGGCTCATGTCGTACACGCCTGGCGGAGCCACGAGCGGAATGTTCAGAAATCCTTCGAACGGATGCGGTACATCCATCATCACAAGTTTTGTCGTAGCCTCCGGGTATTGAGCTGCATACGCATAAGCAACCTGTGCCCCGATATCGTGTCCTACCATATGAACCTTGTCATAACCAAGCTCTTTGACCAACGCATGAATATCAGAAGACAGGGTCTTCTTATCGTAACCGGTCGGTGGTTTGTCAGAGCTCCCCATTCCCCGATATTCAACGACGTACACATGATAGTTCTTCGCAAGTTCCGGCATGATTTTGTGATACGCATACCAGTTCTGCGGCCACCCGGGAAGCAGGAACAGCGGTTTCCCCTTGCCGCCTTCCACATAGTGAAGCGTGACTCCGTTTACTTTCTTGTATCCGTTCTTGAATCCGGGAACCTTCTTAATGAGCTCCTGATCGGAGAACTTCTTCCTGTCCATATCGGGATCAGCAGGATGGTGAATGACCGCAAGAGCCGCTTCACTCCGATTATCGTAACCCGTGAAAGCAGATAGAAACAGCCCCATTACCAACGATATCGCCAACAAGCCGAACAGTTTTGCCTTTCTACTGCCCATAACAATTCCTCCGCATACGCGCATCTGTAGATGGCTATTATTATATTCACGCCATTATTATGGACAGATGCGCTGCGGTTATTACATGGGCTCGCTTTCCAACGCTCCCTATTATTGCGATGTTAATTTAGTGAAATATCGATTAAACGTGAAGGAATAAATCAGTACATAGATGACGATTAGTGCAGCAAACAGATTGAAAATAACCAACGACAAGTTCAGATTGAAGAATTGTGTCAGTACGCCGACAGCAACCGGAGGGACGATAAACCCGAAATACGCACATAGATAAAATGCGGATATGACGCGAGGACGTTCTTCCGGCTTCGGAAGCTGCCCGGCAAACCGCAAAGCAACCTGAAACGTCCATCCGGCGCCTATTCCTTGAATTAAAATGCCTGCCCATAATAAGAATAAGCTCTCTGCTTGACCCGAAAAAACGATGCTCCACGACCCAATGGCCAGAGACAGGATTGCAATCCGCATCCGTGTAACGGGATTACGCGGCCAAGGGAAGAACTGCATCAGCGCTCCGAGGCCTAGAAGCGCGAAGATTAACAAGCCCGAAATGGACAGGTTGTTCGTGTGAATCACATGCTTAACGAAGGATGGGATTAGCGAGAGCACAACGCCGCCTAACGTAAAGACGGTAAAGATCGGTAGTCCGATAAATGACCAGAAGTGCGCACTAATATTGTCAGGTACACCAAGCGAAATCTTAGCTTTGGCTTGCTTCTTCGCTTCCAAATCCTCGTGTTTAGGCAGCATCTCCAGCACAAGCAGAGAACTGAACAACATGACGATCAAGATCCAGAAAGGCAAACGAAGCGGCTGAACATGCAAGTATTGCACGATTAAACCCGAAGTCGCCGGGCCTAAGCCAAAACCGATGTTCACCACTGCCCCCGATAACTTGAGCGCTATGCCCACTTTGTCTTTGGCGCTTTGCTTGATTAGAAACGCACTGGCCGCACCTGTAAAAGCACCATACGCGACGCCTTCCAAAATCCTTGCAGCATACAGCATCCAAGTGTCCGTACTAATGCCGAACAGCACGGTTGACGCGATTGATATCCAAATACTGTAACGAAGCACTCGTTTCAATCCCCAAGCATTCGCTCTCGCTCCTACGACAAGTAACGTTGGCAGCAGGACAGCCGCATATACGGCAAACAAAATCGTGATTTCCAGACTGCTGAGCTGATAGTGCTCCCCATACAAAGGGAATAACGAAGAAATATAAGTGGCCCCGCAGGACATGATTAAAATAACCCAAAGCATCTTCTTCATGTAATTTCTCTTCTCCTCACAGGTTCAGTCATTTTAGTGTGCTACAGGTTGACTTGATTATTACAAGCATCCCAAACTAATTGGTCTTATATGCCCCTATTTAAAAAACAACCATACATCGAATCGACGATAATAACGAATGCTACCATTACCGTCGATATCCGCAGTCCATCTGTCATGCATGAAGGTTGATACCAACAACTTCATCCATCATGTTTCTCATGGAGCTAGCATGCTCAGCGCCATATTTCTCTTCGAATTCAGCCTGAGCTCGTTCCCAGCCCACTCTACCGATCTCCATTCGATTCAAACCTTCATCAGTAATCGACACGATTCTTGCACGCCGATCGCGCTCGCTTACTTCAATTCGAACCAAACCGTCTCGCTCCAGCGGCCTTAGATTATGTCCGATTGTAGCTCGATCCATCGTCATAAGCTCGGCGAGCTCATTCATCGTCTGTGCCCCGCGGTTCTTCAAGTAACCTAAGATCGCGTATTGCGTAGCTCGCAGCCCCGATCCTGACTCTGCTAAGCAGGTGTCATAGAACCGTGTAATATGCCTTGCTGCACGTCTCAACTTCGTGCAGTTGCAGAGATCCATGTTGGTCATCCTAGTCATACACCTCCAATCCGTTATTGCCAAATCGCATAAACTGATTTTAGTCTCATATTCCCCTAATTGCAAGTGGTTGAACTTGGTCAGTTCCAAACTAGTCATTTTGTATAGAAATGGGTATCACGAAACATAATGGTGTTAATTCAACCTACAAACCTACAGGCATAGGCAAGGAGCATTCCGATGAAGCCGCAGCATACACCGAAAACGATCTCCGAGGTTTTTGAGCTGGCACTGAAATCCGGTGATTTTCATCAATTCTCTCCGGTTGAGGGCGACTTTCCTGTACGCATTCAAATCAGTTATTATGAAACGCTCGTGGATTGCACGAAAATTAATCGATTCGTCGTATCCGAAATCCAGAAAAACATCGAACATATTCATAACCTAGAAGATCTTAAGAATATCATCCCTTTCGTAGATGTGAAAGTGACCCATGATCCAGCCGATGTCGAGAACAAGCTGATAAAAGGTTATGTAGTCATCCAGCTGAACGATGCGCAGCATGCATTTATCTTAGTCAACGTGAATCAAGCGGTCGTTGGCCATCGCATGAGCAATGAAAGCGAGAATGAATTCAGCGTCGTCGGGCCTAAAGTCGGTTTTGTGGAAAATATCGAACTGAATATTCACCTTCTTCGGCAGCAAATTTCCGTGCCGGAACTCGTGTTTGAAGAAATCACGGTCGGGTCCATGTCCAACACGAAGGTCATGATCGTTTATATCGAAGGAGTAACGAACGATCAACATATCCAAACGGCTCGGCAGCGGCTTAGTGAAGCAGATGCAGATGTTATATTCGATAGCTCCATACTGGACCAAGTCATCTCGGATCACACGAATACACCTTTTCCATTGTTTCTATCTACAGAAAGAGTGGATCGTGTGACCTATGCGCTTGTTTCCGGTCAAGTAGCCATTCTCGCGGACGGATCGCCTTATGTCATCACGGGACCATCTGCTTTCTTGGATTTTTTCATGTCGCCTGAGGATTATTATGTGCCCTGGATCGTCGGATCTTTCTTTCGAATTATTCGCATCATGAGCGTTGTCTTCTCTATATTCGCCACTCCTTTATATGTTGCCGTATTAACCTATCACTTTGCCCTGCTCCCGGAAACGCTGCTTGAGCCCTTAATCATCTCCCGCAGCCATGTACCGTTTCCACCTGTGGTAGAAGCGATCTTTCTGGAGATCACCATCGAGCTGCTGCGTGAGGCGGGGGCGAGGCTGCCTGCAAAAATCGGTCAAACGTTAGGTATCGTGGGTGGTATCGTAATTGGGCAAGCAACGGTTCATGCGGCGCTGACCAGCAATATTCTGTTGATTATCGTTGCGCTAACGGCGCTTGCCTCGTTTACAACGCCTATTTTCAGAATGGCGAATACGATCCGTCTATTACGATTTCCCTTTATCCTGCTTGCAGGTTTATGGGGAGGGTTAGGAATTGCTGTCGGTTTCCTGCTGCTTGCAGGACATTTACTACGGCTGAAATCATTAGGCGTGCCTTATCTGGCGCCGATATTCCCGTTTCGTACGGGTAACTTCTCAGACAGCTTCATCCGCGCTCCGCTTTCCTATATGACTGACAGAAGCAAGCATCTAAAGCCGAAATCGATACAACGTTATCATCCTAAGGAAGACAAAGAGGATATCAGCAATGAGTAGGTTCATCGTTCTGCTATGGATTCCCGTTATCGTCTTGGTTCTTGTTCTTGCCGGATGCGCCAATGCAGTCGTAGTCGACCATATCCGCAGCTTGACCGTACTGGGTTTCGATAAACACAATTCCGGATATAAGGCTTCGGCGCTGTATGCTGATTATGCGGATAAAGGAAGAATAAAGGTACTTCGGGGAGATTCCAATCGAACGCGGACGATGATCAAAGAGATGGCTTTCCAATCCGCGCAGCCCATTCGAATAGAGAAACTGAAAATGCTAGCCTTTAGCAAGGAAGTAGCTGCTGAGGGAGTCAAAACCTTTATTAAAACATTTTGCAGAGATCCGATCATCAGCTTCTATGCCATCTTGGCTGTCGTGGACGACTCCGTGGCATCCTTATCCGAAAGTTTGTTAGGCAAAGATAGCCAGGAGTTTCCTTATCACTTACTCGAGCAGAATATGAAACAAGAAATGATCCCGCACTCCACGGTAGCCACCGTGTTATTCGATTATTACGGACTAGGGCGGGACATCTCCGTGCCTTATCTTAAATTAAACGCCAATAAGGAAATAGAAATAGCCGGATATGGGATCTTTAAAGACGATCGTTTGAAGTTGGTCTTGAACCATGAAGAAATGGTGCATTATAAATTGCTGCAGGGTCGAGCACTTCGTGGAGAAATCCCGTTTGTCATTAGGAAGGACTCGAAGCAATCGCCGGCTGTATTTAATACGACTTCCGGCAAGATGAAGAGGAAGATATCCACTAGTGACAATAAGACGACATTCACTTATTCCTTCGTGTTAGAAGGAATGGTCACTGAATATCCGGATTGGTTTTCGTTAGGCGAGGAAGACAATACGAAGTCTCTGGCTGATCAGCTGGAGAAGCAGCTTCAAACCCATCTTCTTGACTTGCTGCACAAGTTTGTGAAGGAAGGCGTAGATCCGCTTGGAATCGGCGATTTGACAAGGTCTCGTCAAAGAGGCTGGACCGAAGCGAAATTCTATGCTGCCGAATACGATCACATTCAATTCGATGTCCACATTCATATCCGATTGACCAAAGCAGGAATCGCAGAATAAATTCGTGAGGGGGTATCTGGGTGGGAACACATGTAAAGGAAAGCTTAACCCTATCCCCTTATTTCCTGTGGATTCTCATACACGGTACCCAAATGCGCAGCACCTTGTTGCTTTTCCAGCACCGTATCATTCAAGGGGCTGAAATGGATGCCTGGCTATCTTTTGCCATCGTGGGCGTAAGCTTTCATCTCCTTCTTGTCATGATGTTTTATTTGCTTAAGCATGCAGCAGAGGGCGATATCATCTCCCTGCACAATCAGTTATTCGGTATGTGGATTGGGAAACTGCTAACTTTCGTGTTCTATGGTTACATCCTTCTGTTTATCGTAAATGAGCTAAGATCCTACATCGAAGTCATCCATGTGTGGGTTTTTCCAAATTCACCGCAGTGGAGCTTGTCGATCTTGCTGCTCTTGATTTCCGCTTACATCGTCTCCGGGGGCCTGAGGGTCATAACAGGCATTACCCTTCTCTGTGTCCTCATTCCGTCTCTGCTGATTCCGTCTCTTTATTTCCCGCTGAAGCATGCGCAGTGGACGAACTTTCTCCCGCTGTTCGACCATACCGCGTATCAGTACGCGGAGTCGGCCTACCATTCGTTAAGCACATTTATGGGCGCCGAATTTCTGCTGCTCTTGTACCCTTTCATTAAGAATCAGGAAAAGTCCAAGAAATGGGCTCATCTGGCGGTTGCCCATTCTACGCTTATTTCATTATTGATCGCCGTGGTTACTTTCGCATTCTTAAATCTTCAAGAGCTGAAGCATCTCATCTGGCCTACGCTGATTTTGTCCAAAATCATTCGTTTTCCGGTTCTGGAACGATTTGATTACGTCTATATTTTCTTTTGGTTTTTCGTGATTATTTCTCCGTGCTGCGTCGGCTTATGGGGATGTACTCGAATTCTGAAGAAAACAACTCCCTTGAAATCAAGACCCGCCTTATGGATCACCATCGGCATTGTGTTCGTCATCATGCTTCCCATGAAAAGTCCCTTAATGATCAATAAACTGGATTCTGCATTATGCCTGTCCGGGTGGATTCTAATGTATGGCTATATTCCGCTGCTATGTATATGGCTTGGTCTAAGAAATCGGTTTTCAAACATCAAAAGGGCAGCCTCATCTTGAGGCTGCCCTTACTCGCTAGGCTTTCGATCGTACTAACAGGAATAGAAAATAAGGTGAACCAATTACAGCGACGACGATACCCGTGGGAATTTCCGACGGCATGAATGCCCACCTGGCGATCGTATCTGCCGTAATAATGAGCAGCCCGCCTACAAGCGCGGTCACCGGAAGCATGGCTTGATGCCTGGAACCGACCAGTCTGCGAGCAAGATGCGGAGCGATTAACCCAACGAAACCGATGCTTCCGCTTACCGCAACACATGAGCCTGCGAGTCCGACAGCCGCTGCCAGCAAGAGGATCTGCTCCCGGGAGACGAATGCCCCCAGACCGGTTGCCATGGAATCACCTAGGTTGAGTATGTTTAACGTTCTGGCTTTATAGAACACGTACGGCAAGAGAATCGCAATGAACGGCAGCAAAGCGAGCACGAACTGCCAGTCTTTCCCCCAGATGCTTCCCGCCAGCCATGTTTGGATAAACATAAACTTTTCTTTGGAAATCCGCAGCGACAGCACAATCGTCACCGAGGATATACCCGCCGTCACCGCGATGCCCGACAGAAGCAGCCGCGTCGACGATATCCCTGTATTGCGGCGGTAGGCTAGCAGGAAGACTATCGCAGCGGTTAATGCCGACCCGACCCAAGCCAGCACCGGCAATAGATAGACGGGAGCGTTGGCGGCTACCGGGAAGTACACGACAAACAAGAGAACCGCTAGTCCTGCTCCTGAATTTACGCCGAGTATACCGGGGTCTGCCAGCCCGTTGCGCGATATGGCTTGCATAATCGAACCGGATATCGCCAAACCAGTGCCCACGAGAATCGATAGGACGATACGAGGTAATCGAAAATCAAATAATATCAATTCTTGCTGTGCCGTCCCATTCCCCAGGATGGTGTGAATCAATTCCATCGGGGTAAGCCGGATAAAGCCCGTGTTCATGCTGAGGATAAACACGATGATGATCCCAAGGCCGAATGAACCTGCTACGATAAGATTACGCTTATGCATGCGTTTCTCTGCGGAAGATAACACGATTTCTCTCATCCTTACAGCTCCCTCCTTTCTTTACGTGCCAAATAAAGAAAGAAAGGTACGCCAATGATGGCAATCAGTGCGCCGATCGGCGTCTCTTCCGGCGCATTAACCGTCCTGGCCGCAAGATCGGCCAGGACAACGAGCAATGCCCCCAGAATTGCCGAGCAAGGAATAATCCAGCGGTAATCGACGCCGACCAGCTTGCGAGTCACATGCGGTACTAACAGTCCGATGAACGCGACCGCACCGGCGACAGATACGGCCGCACCGGCAAGTACGAGCACGACGATCATCGCCAGAAACTTGATCAGCCCCGTTCTAAGGCCTAATCCTTTGGCAACGTCATCCCCGAGGCTAAGCATCGTAATGGCTGGGGATAATGCGATTGCAGCAGCCACTGCAATCGCGAACCAAGGAGACATAATTTCAAGCTGCGACCATCTCACACCGGCCACGCCGCCCGCGTAGAAGAAAGCTAGGTCCTGTCCAATCCGGTATTGAATGGCGATCCCTTCGCTGAGCGCTGTCAGCATCGCTGACAATGTAGCGCCGACGAGCACCAGTCGAACCGGCGTCAGTCCTCCCCTTGATGCGGCGCCAAGCCCAAATACGATCAACGCGCCGAGTCCGGCACCGGCGAACGAGTACAGCATCAAGTAGGTATACGGCAAGCCTGGGAAGAACGCAAAGCATACCGCCAGCGCGAACCCCGACCCGGAGTTGAGCCCGAGAAGGCCTGAATCAGCAAGCGGATTGCGAGTCATCCCTTGCATGATCGCCCCCGAGATGGCGAAGCTGGCGCCGACAAGCGCGGCTCCGAGTACTCGCGGCAATCGAAGCTCTTGGATGATCTGATGCGAAACAAGATCCGATTGATAATGAAATATAGCTCCCCATACTTCAGCAAACTTAATATCGGCTGCTCCGAAGGAAACGGATAAAGCAATCGACAGAGCTAGTCCGATTAGCCCGCCGATCATAATGAAAGTCGCGGTCCATGGCCTCGCATGAACGCGTACTCGATTGTCCGGTTGCTGGACCGGGCTTTGCGTTTTCGTGAATGATAACAATGTAACTACTCCAGTCCGATGAACCAATATTGTCAGCTAAGTCCCGCGCATGGCGTACAGCCCTTCTCTGATTTTATTGATAATTATTCTCAAGGTCAATGCTAAGATTTCCCAAACCCTTCAATAACGCAGCAAAAACCCAGAGCCCGGCACATGGCAGTTGTGGGTTTACTTATCCCGTACACAGAAAGTGCATATTGCTGGGCGAAAGCTAAGTTGCCTACTCCAATGGCGCAACAAAAAAAGCCCGCGGTCAATCACGCGGACTTCATTCTTATTACAAATGGGACACTAACGCATCCACAAATTTCTCTAAGTACTGCTGATCCAGCTCGTCGAAACGCTCCAGAATCGGACTATCGATATCAAGCACGCCTACCAGCTCGCCGTTCTTGATGATAGGAACGACAATCTCCGATTGAGACGCTGCATCACAGGCGATATGCCCGGGAAACTCATGGACATTGGGCACACGAACCGTCGCTTTGTCGCTGGCTGCTTTACCGCACACACCTCGAGACAGCGGGATTCGTACGCAAGCAGGCAAGCCTTGGAATGGACCTAACACTAGCTCACTGCCCTTATATAGATAAAATCCTACCCAGTTGATGTTATCCAGAAACTGATTGAGCAACGACGAAGCGTTGGATAAATTAGCGATGCTATCACTTTCTCCGTCAAGCAACGCCTGCAATTGACGAATTAACAATTCATAATTATCTTCTCGTGAACCTTTGTAAGCTTCCGTATGAAACATCACTTTACTCCTTTATCGCTGCGGACTGTTCAACTACAGTACGGGTTAATTGGCTATACTTCATTCAGTATACCATCGTCGTATTTATACATGAAGTCATAATTATTGACAGGTCAAACGGGTCTGGATTGCTATCATCTATCTTTTTCGCAATGAGGTGACATATACGATAACGGAGAATATGGCCACGATCAAACCAATTCCCGAGATTAATGTATACAAGAAAAGCGGTACGGGACTTGGGTCAGCATAGAAGTTATCCGGATCTGCGATTTTGTTAAAATAATAGAGTCCTCCCAGAATGGCTCCGCCTATCCAGAGTAATACCCCTATTATGGCGATTGGTACAATTTTGTTCGTCACTGCTTTCATCTCCTTATACATCCTTCATCAGGCATGGTTGAACTAGTACTTGATCCAGCATAACGATTGTTATAAATTTCCACAACCCCTCAAAAAAGGCTGTGCAGCCAGGAGTGAACACACTCCTGGCCGCACAGCCTATATGCTGCCGCTAATTACTTCTTGCTATCGTACGCCTTTTGATAGATATCCAGATAGTGAGCAAGATTCAAGCCCTCAAAGCCTTTCACGTAGCTATCCCACTCGGAATCCGTCAGCTGCTTCGAGCCTGTCACGAACTGCGCCATATTGGAGCGAATGTACTCGTTGATCTGCGTGCGCAGCATAATCGTTTCCTTCGCATCGTTCTCATCCATGAAGATGGTAAGCGGGAACGTCTCTTCCGGCTGCTTGTTCTCGTAATTATTCGCCGTTTCGGTGAAGAGACGGAATTCATAGCCCTGTTGAGAGAACATATCGGCCGGCGCTGTCCAAGATTCACGGATATCACGCGTCCTTCTTGTGATGCCCATTTGATCCCATGTATCGTTGGACGTCGTCGTAATATCCCAATACTTCGGTTTCAAGCTGTATTTGGCCGGATTGCCGTGTACATCCTTCTCGCCATCCGGCGCTTTCTCCCAGAAGTTTCCTTCCAGCCCGTACTCGTTCATGATCGCATGCTCTTCGGAATACATGTAATCCGCCATTTTGATCGCTGCGATGGCCTCTTCCTCCGAAGCCTTATTCGTAATGGCGAACTGTCCGTTACCGTAGGCCTTATAATAACCCGCATAAGCAACTCCGCCAGGACCTGCAAGCGGCGGTACCGTTACATATTCCTTATGACGGTTCTGCCCTTCGGCCAAACTGAAGGCCATGCCGATGTGACCTGCGGTCACGCTGCCGATAACATTGTCGCCTTCTTTATTGCCCACTTGCGCCATCTGGTCGATATTCTGTGTGAACGATTCTTTGTCGATCAACCCTTCAGCGAAGAGCTTGTTAATGTAGGCCAACCCATCACGCCATTCCGGCTGATTAGCCGCCAACTGCACTTTACCGTCCTTCAAGTAGAAGAAATCCTCATCATTATCATAAATAAAGCCATTCATTAAGAAGTTGGACGGAATACCATGCCAAGTATTGAATGCGCCGGACAGCGGAACTTCGTCCGCTTTGCCGTTGCCGTTCGGGTCCTGCGTTTTGAACGCCTTCAGCACCTCGAAATATTCGTCCGTCGTTGTAGGCATTTTCAGACCCAGCTTATCCAGCCACGTCTTGTTAATCCACAGCTTCTGCGAATACCAGCAGTGGAAACAATCGTTAATGTGCGGCAGCGAATAGATGTTGCCGTCCGGAGCTGTAATCGCGTCCTTCAGATCCTTGTCCTCTGTGAATGCGCGCTTGATTTCATCGCCATATTTGTCAATCAGGTCATTCAGCGGTATGAGAATACCCTGCTTGCCATAATCGATTTGCTCCGCTTGGGTGAAGTTGCCGGAGAGGAAGACGGCCGGATAATCACCGCTCGCCAGAATCAGCTTCTTCTTGTCCGCTGCATTGGCACTAGGCGTTGCATCGAACTTGAATTTGATATTGAGCTTCTTCTCCATATAGGTCGTTACTGCATTCGTATTGATGTCCTCAATCCTCGGCGAAACACTAATAAACGTATTGAGCGTGACCGTTTTGCCGGTATCGACCTTATCGCCCGATCCGTTATTCGTGCCCTCGCTGCTGTTACCGTTATTGCTGTTACCGTTTCCGTTGCTGCTGCTGCATGCCGTGATGATTAACGCGATCATGACTAGTAAAGCTAGCATTTTCGAGCTTCTCTTCATCTTCAAGACAGACGCCTCCTCGATAATCTCAATATTATCATGCTTCTCTCTTCCCGCACATGCCTCGCTGCAGCTAACTTCCGGTATCACCTCCAGGACGGAATAAGCCCGATTATCCTTTCAGAGAGCCGATCAGAATACCCTGTACAAAATACTTCTGAACAAACGGATAAATCGCGAGCACCGGTACCGTAGCGACGACGATCAGCGAGAATTTCAACAAATCTCGCAGTCCCTGCATCGCGGACATTTTGTTGGCGTCCACCATCATGCTGGAGTCGATGGAATTGAGGATTAGAATGTTACGCAGTACGATTTGAAGCGGAAACAGCTCCTGCGATTTCAGGAAAATAAGCGCTTCAAAGTACGCATTCCAATGTCCCACCGCATACATGAGCACCAGTACGGCCAAGATCGGCTTGGAGAGCGGCAATACGACCCGCATTAAGAAGCCTAAGTCCGAGCATCCATCAAGCTCCGCGGCTTCGCCAAGCTCCTTGGGAATACTGGATTGGAAGAAGGTTCGGGCAATGATAACCTGCCAGACCGCCATCGCCCCAGGCAGGAGCATCGCCCATCTGGTGTCCAGGATGCCGACATTCTTCACCGTCAAGTAATACGGGATCAGACCTCCGCTGAACATCATCGTAATGACCAAGATCACCATGATGGCCTGTCTGCCGTAGAACGTCGATTTAGAGAGCGGATACGCAAGCATGACGGTCAAGGTTACGTTGATTAAGACCCCGAATCCCGTGTAGAAGAGCGAGTTGCCGTACCCCGTCATAATCATCGGGTTGGAGAAAATCGCCTTGTATCCCGCTAAGCTGAAATCCACCGGAAACAACCATACTCGCCCGCTGATTACGGCCTGCGGGGAGCTGAAGGACGAGCTTACGATATACAGGAGCGGATAAAGCACCGCCAGCAGAATGATCGTCAAGAAGGCATAAACCATCGTCAGAAACAGCTTGTCTCCGAACGATTCTCGAATTGCGTTCGTACGCGCCACTTGTGAACACCCCCTACCATAAGCTGCTGTCTGATATGCGTCTTGCGAAATAATTGACGCTTAACAGCAGAATGAGATTGATGACCGAATTGAATAAATCGACGGCGGCCGAGAAGCTGAAGTTCGCGCCAAGCAGACCGATCTTGTACACGTAAGTCGAGATAACCTCGGAGGTGCTCGTATTGAGCGGATTTTGCATCAAGTAGATTTTCTCAAAGCCCACGTTCATGATCTGCCCGACATTCAAGATAAGGAGAATGATCGCCGCAGGCATGATGCCGGGGATATCGATATGCCACACTTTCTGAATGCGCGAAGCCCCGTCCACTCGGGCCGCTTCATACAAATCGGTATTAATGCCGGCTAACGCCGCCAGATAAATAACCGCGCCGTATCCGATGCCCTGCCATACGTTCGACCATACGAAGATGCTGCTGAAATAGCTTGGAATCCCCATGTAGTTTACGGCTTCCATGCCAAACAAACGCAAGATATGATCGATAAAGCCGAGTCTAGGCGACAGGAACAGAATGATCATGGAAACCATGACGATCGTCGAGATGAAATACGGCGCGAACGTCACCATTTGGACAATTCGTTTGAAACGCATGCTTCGCACCTCGTTCAGTGCAAGGGCTAATATAATCGGTGCGGGAAATCCGATGAGCAGCGAGTAAATACTGATCACGAGCGTGTTCTTAATGAGGATCCAGAAGTTAGGCGACTTGAAGAAGGTGGTGAAGTTCGTTAAACCGACCCATTCGCTTCCAAAGAAGCCGCGTACCGGACTGAAATCCCGAAAGGCGATTTGGGCTCCGTACATGGGGATATATTTGAAAATAAACAAATAGGCAAGCGGGAGCAGAACAAGCAAATAGAGCTGCCAGTGCCGCTTCACACGTTTGCCCCGATCCCTCAGCAGGAGCGAGGTGCCGCTGACACGTGCTTGCGCTTTCTCCCTTTCGATGACTCCTGTCGATGAAGGCATGTTGTCTCATCACATCCCCTATTGAAGTGTTGGCCTTGATTGCTTTTTACGATAATGGACGCAAGCCACCGCCCGCAACAACCACTAATCCACCGCATAATCATTTTTCCAAAGCCGCGCCGTTACTGGATTTTCGTCCGCTAACGCTCAACTTTCCGCCAGCGCTCAACTTTCCGATTGCCATGTGGGCGCACCAAAAAAAGGCCGCCCCCGAGCAATGCTTCTGCTCAAGGACAGCCTCTATATTTACATCGCATGGCGCTTGCGGAAATCCACTGGCGATATACCTTCCACTTTACGAAACACTCGCCGGAACGTTGCCGCATTCAAGTAACCGACGTGCTCGCCGACTTCCTGGATGGAATCCCGCTCCTCGAGCAGTCGTTTCTTCGCTTCGGCGATGCGCAGCTGGGACAGGTAATCGAGGAAGTTCTCGCCGAACTCTTCTTTGAAGAGCTGGCTGATATATTTGGCGCTGATGCCGAACTTATCTCCGAGATATTCGAGCGATAAATCCGGGTTGGCATAGTGTTGTCCGATGTAATCTCGGATGTTCTGCAGCAGCTGATGATGCAGGCGACCGCTGTACATGTGCCCCATCTTATCCGCGAAGGACTGCAGCGTCACGCTGAACAAGCTTTGCAGCTCGTCAAGCGTATCGAACTCGTCGATGATCTGGCGCAGCGTAACCGCCGCTTCGGACGTCCATATCTCATAATAATCCTTCGAAGCTTGCGAGAGCTGGAGATCCATATGGGCGACAAAATAACGGCAAAGCTCGTCGATCTCACTCTTGGGCAGACAGCAGCCTCGTATGCCGCTGAACATGGCGTCGAAGCTTTCCCTCCAGTTCTCTTCGTGAAGGCGAAATTGCTGGATGAGCCGATGAATGGCCTGCAAATGCTTGTTGGTCGCTTTGGCTGTCGGTCCTTGCTGCGTATCGCTGTAGTAGATGACCCGGTTGTGACCCAGCGCAGCCTTGAATGTCAGTGCCTCCAATGCTTGTTTATTGGAAGCTCCCGCCCATCCTGTGGCCGCTTCTCCAAGTCCGATGGTCACCGAGAAAGCCAGATGTTCATTAATCCACGTGGTGATGTGCTCGCAGATGGATTCTGCCTTATCGTTTGAAGCGTCCGGAATGAACAGGATGCCTGTCATTTGCAGCGGTGTTGTCCATTCCAGCCAGATCGGAATATTGTGCTGCGTGTATAATTCATGGGCCGCACTGCTAATCACGAATTTAAACAGCGACTGGTCGCGGCTTTTATACTGATTAAATACTTGCTCCGGATGATCGATTTCAATCACGAATACCCGCTGTTTATCATGCTGCGGCAGCGCGGACAGATCACCGGCTTCCGCCTGCGCGCCTCGCTCAAATTGCAGCAGCTCCCTGAAGGTGGCTTTCTGCTTCCGGGCAGCCGCTGCCTCGGCTTCTTTGCGAAACAGCTTGGTCTGCTCGGCAAAGTTGTTAATCGCCGTCTCGATGAACGTAAACTCATCCACCGCGAGCCGTCCCAGCGTGGGCTTCCCAGATCCGAATTGATCCTGAATACGGAAGACGAGCTCTTCGATCGGCTTATAGCTTTTGCGCGTAATGTACACAATCGAGACGCCTCCGGCCAGGAAAATAATCAATCCCAGCACGAGCCAGATACTCGAGAGGCTCGACATGACGGACACCATTTTCCCGTTCACGATGCCGCTCTCTACCGTCCAGCCGGAGTACGGCGAAGTCAGGCTCGCCAATACTTTTCCGTTTTCGTGCGCTTCCCCCTGCTTTAAGAGCGGCTCGCCATCATGATCATACAACTGGACGAATGCTTGCGCCGGATCATACATCTCTTTGATGATGTTCCGCAGCGAGGCCGCGCTGACATTCACGACTACTAGTCCGTCCGCGTCGTTGCCGACGGAGACCTTATGTACGAGACTGATGACATTCTTGGGCTTCTGGGCAACCAGCTCGCGATAGGGCCTTATTGCACTCCACGAAGAGAGATTACTGTCCTTGCTATATCGCTGACTGCGAATAAAGGCGATATCTTCGAATTCGTTCAGCTTGGTCGTTGTCCCGCTGAAGACGATGCCATCCTTATAGCGGACCAAATAATAGGAGTCGATGATCGACATTTCGTACTGCAATTGCAGCATCCGATTCACAATCTGATAGTTTAGAAAGACGTTGTCGCTGCCTTTGGCCAGGAAGAAATCGTTCAACAGCTTGCTCGATACCAGCTCGCGAATCATCATCGTGTCCAGCGTCTTTAAGCTGACATCGACGGTTTGGAGCAGCTGACCTGCGAATACTTTACTGGATTCTTTGGTATTGCGATTGCTCTGCTCGACGAGCGTCTGGAAGAATACGAAGAAGAGAAAGGAGAACATGATGAAGAATATCGGGAGGTAGGACCATATCATCTTACGCAGCCATGTACGGGTCAAAGTAACATCATTCCTTCATAGGAAAGTTTGCATGTATCATATGGAGTCCCTTGATGTAACCGCGTTCATACATTACTTCTCATTATACCGATAGCCGTATTCATCGTCTATGTTGCGGATGATAGGAAATTAACTAAATTTCCATAATCTTGATAGTAGGCTCCACACGGCGCAAACCGTTTAGCCTTACTCATTTGCGCTATAATAGAAGCTGGAATGGAGGTTGTATCCGTGCTTATTAGGGAATTAGAGCCACAAGATAATGCAGCCATCGAACGAATCATTCGAGCCTGCTTAATTGAATTCGGAGGCAATCGTGCAGGATTGGCGTGGGAGGATGATAGCTTAAGCCGGCTTGCCGACTATTATCGGCCTGAGGGTCGGGGCTATTGGGTCGTGGAACAAGATGGCTTGGTGATCGGCGGCTGCGGCATCGCTTCTTTTGCCGATTCGGACGAGGTTTGCGAGCTGCAAAAGATGTATCTGCTGCCTCATGCGAGAGGTACAGGCGCTGCGGCGTCATTATTGGATACTGCTCTAACGTTTGCCCGCAAGCATTACAAGCAGTGCTATCTGGAAACGTTATCGAATATGCACGCAGCCAATCGTTTCTACGCCAAACATGGCTTCGCACAGCTTGATGCTCCCCTTGCCGGATCGGAGCATTTTGCGTGTGACGCTTGGTATATCAAGCGTCTGTGAGGAAGGGCTAACGGTTGTCAGCGTGGCTATTTCATGCAAATCAGCCGTTTTGAAACTCTAACGGTTGCGACAGAGGCTATTTGTAGCATATTGGCCGATTCCTTGTGGAAAATGATCAAATAAGCTCGCTGGCAACCGTTAGAAAACAAAAAAGGCAAATTGATGCCAAATAGCCACTGTCACAACCGTTAAAGCTGGATGCGACCATGCATGCGCTCTTCGCAGAGGGGTTGCCCCAAGTCCCGTGCATGTAGAGGAAATGTTGCTAATTAGGCAGCATTTCTAACGAAAACGGAGGCTAATGGAGGAAATGCTGCGCATAAATCAACATTTTCTCCCTAACTAGCCTCCTGACTACCTTTCCATAGCTAAATGTTGCACAACGCGCAATATTTGGCTGTCTTTGCTCATACCGAGGGGGAAATGTTGCTTATTAAGCAGCATTTCCCCCTCATGCTCTACCGGAAACTATAATAGTCAATATTCTACTTCGTTTTCTGTTTAACTTTCTCCAACATGGCCTCTCTCTTAGCCCGGCGATTGTCTAGAATCTCTTCTTGGGTGCGGTCTTTGACAGGAACCGGCTTCGGGCAAAATGGAACAATCTTCTTCTTACTCATACTATTCACCCTTCTTGAGAGAATAGTAGTCAGTATTGCCTTAGAATCCGTCTATTAAACAGAAAAAGCCTTCTGGTCTCTACCAGAAGGCTTTACGATTATCGAGTTAATTGATATAGGCGTTCAATGGTTTGCTCTGTCGTGGAAGTCAGCTGACCGATCCGCTTCAGCAGCTGCTCGCGCTGTTCCCGGCGCTTCTGAATGATCGATTGCTGCGAAACATCCTTTACCACTCGAATAGTACCAGCGAGATTAGCAGCATTAATTGGCTCCGGCATCCAAGTCAACCTCCTTCAGAGAAATCATTCGTTTCTGGATCGTCAGGCAAAACGCATGGATCACTCTACGAATCTGTCTTGACTCTATGATAGCATTATCCAAAATCAGAGACAAGGCACGCTCATCGTCATCATCAAAGTGAAAACACCACACCCACGTTTCCCCTTCCAGCATGTCCATGCGAAACGAGACAACATGCCTGCCCGGATACGGGTTATTCGAGTAGGCTTGTCCCAGCTGATCTTTAGCTGCGGCTACAGCTGCAACGTCATGATCGCTATCCAAATCAAGGTCTCTTTTCTTCCCCGTGGTCCCCTTGTCCATGATTAATTTCAGAGTATTGCCTTCCTGGCGGTATAAAGAAAAGCCGGATACGAAATCCAAATCGGTAAATGCAAGCGAGTCGTTGACGTATCGATATTGATTTTCCGTTACGGCCTTAAGAACCTTGGTTAACGTGTAAACCGCGCTATCGGACGCGATCAATTCATCTTCCAGTGTCGCGATTGCCGCTTCTTGCTCGGCAATGGTGGACTTCAGCTCCGCAATGCTATTCTGCATGAAGTCGTGCTGACTTTGCGAGTAAGCTACTACGTAAGCGACGCTTGAAGGATCCTGATCATTCTGACTAAAAACGGCATTTACGAGCGTATACAAACCATCAAAGGTAAAGTCATCCTTCTTCACAAAAGGAGCCCATACCTGTTCGTACTCTCGTGGGCGTTTGGCTTTGAAGGCTTCCACGTGAAACTCAGGCTGTCCGATTGCAGCCATCTTATTGATATAAGCTTGGACGAGCAAATAGTAGATGACGAGAATAAGCACGATGGCTGCCACTATGCCGATCCAGAGCGGCCACTGTGCGTAGTTCCCAGTCGCGACGCCTGCTGCGATCGGGCCAATGATGGGGAGCGTGGTCCAGGAGATCCCTTTAACCAGCTTAGCTTGCTTGAAATAGCCGCTTACCGTCTTCATCGGCCCCTTCCAAGCTTTGCCGCGCCATCTCTCTCCATTTTGATTTCGCATTGCTTTGATGATCGGGTCCATATCGCCCTTAATCTCGTTGAGGTAGCTATGATAATTGGTTTGAATCGATTTGATAACCATTTCTGCTCCATCACCTCAATTCATGATACAACAATCACGAGGAAGAATCCTAGAGGTGATATATTTCGCTTAGCGAAGGAAAAGGTGAATGTGCTCGGCGAAGGTAGAAGCATGCTGGAATAGAAAGCCGTGTCCCGAATCCGGATACAGGATTAGCTGAGCATCTGGTATTTGCTTGTATAGCAGATACGAATTAAAAGTAGGCGCCATCAAGTCTCTGCTGCCGTTCGCCACCAGAACCGGCTGAGGAATGTTCTTCAGCTTGTCGAAGACGGATTGCTGCTTCCAGCTTCCCAGCGCATTTCCTTGAGCCTGAATCGATTCCGCCTTAACCAACGGGCTTCGATCGTCTTGTCGTTCTTGTAATCGAGACCAGTAATCACGTCCCGCAGCTTGGCTTATTTCTGAGTCTTCAAAGAAGATGTAAAGAAAATCTTCCTCTGTATTCACAGGTTTGATCGCGACCTGAAAGGCTTCCTTTACCGTTTGTTCGTCTTCCTTAGAAGCGCCTGACGTACCTGCCAGTATAAGCTTCCTGACAAGCTTAGGATTCGCTACCGTCAATTGCTGCGCCACGAATCCCCCCATCGAGAAGCCAAGAAGGTCAATCTGTTCAAGCCCCAGCGCCTTGATAAGTCCAACAGCACCCTCTGCCATGCCAGCGATCTGATCCTGCGTTTCTCCCGATGAAAGGCCAATACCGAGATTGTCGAAATAGATAACCGTCCGATTCATCGCTAACGCGTTCACAAATGCTGGATCCCAATCGTCCATTGTGCCACGAAAACGATTTAACAAGACAAGCGGAATGTCTGATGGTTTACCTAATTTTCGATAAGCATACCTGGTTCCACCTGCTTCTATATAAGATGTCGGTACGGTTTGAGCAGTCAAGTTTATAGCATTCATGCACCATTTCTCCTCTAGTTTAGTTATTCATAATTAGTCATTCCTTATAAACATCTCCATTTCCATGGAAAAGCTTCCGTATCTTCTCCCTTCCCGCTCCAATTTATCCATTCCCTAAACACGAGAACGATCGTTCTATAAGTTGAATAATAAACTTCGTATTCATCCAAAATATAAGCTAAACGAGACGATGGGAATGACAACCATGCCGAACAACCAATTGAATCACGCCACAATAAAGGAATTTCTTACGGCTTGCCATCAGTCAAGTGACTTTATTACGATCGATCTCTCCTTTATGCTTACCGCGCCAACATTAATAAAGCTTTCTTATTATCGAACACTAGTAGATATCGATATGCTGAATTTCATCATCAAATCGCTTCAACAAGTAGATCCATCCACTTCATTAACTAAAATCAGTGAAATCGTCGCCCATATTCCAATAGAAGAAACTCAGATAAGCCATGACATGGAGAGCATTCAATTAGGTGTATTGAAAGGCCTTTTACTCGTGCACAGCGACGCTGAGCTTGATTCGTATGCACTTGTTCCGATTATAAGCAAAAAAGGCCTTCGGACAAGCAATGCTACGGAAGAAGAATTTAGCGTAGTTGGACCAAAGGTCGGTTTCATAGAAGACGTGGATTATAATCTGAAGCTAATTCGGCTGCAATTAAACAGCCCCGACTTGATCATTAAAGAATTTACAGTCGGGACGTTGTCCAAGACCAGAGTTTCCTTGCTGTATCTAGCAGAAGCTGCGAATCAAGAAAATGTAGCTAAAATGGAAAAACGCATAAAAGCGATTGATTTCGATGTTATTTTTGATACGACTCAATTAGATCAACTGATTGCGGATAATTCTTTCACCCCCTTCCCTTTATTTACAACAACGGAGCGCAGGGATCGAGTCGTATACTCACTTGTATTGGGGCAGGTAGCTGTCGTTTGTGATGGATCCCCCTACTTTATTACAGGCCCATCCAATTTGTCTGATTTTTTTCTATCACCAGAGGACTACTATACGCCTTGGCTGCTTGGCTCGTTTTTTCGAATCATTCGGATTCTTGGCGTTGCATTCTCACTCCTGGCCTCCGCTATGTATGTAGCCATCATTACGTTTCATTACGATATTATTCCTAAAGAACTTCTTGGACGTCTGATCTATTCCAGACAAAGCGTTCCGTTCCCCCCACTCATCGAAGCTCTCTTCTTAGAGATTACGGTTGAGTTTCTAAGGGAAGCCGGTGCCCGCCTTCCAAGTCGCATCGGTCAAACCCTAGGCATTGTTGGAGGAATCATTCTTGGTCAAGCAGCAGTTGAAGCTTCGTTAACGAGCAATGTTCTCATTATTATTGTCTCACTCTCTGCTCTTGCTTCTTTTGTAACGCCAATCTATAAGATGTCCAATGCCATTCGATTTCTAAGGTTTCCGATTATATTTCTCGCCGCTATTTGGGGGAGTTTGGGGATTGCATTAGGCGTGAGCGTGGTGATTATCCACTTATCCCAGCTCCGTTCGTTGGGATATCCGTATACGGTTCCCTTCTTTCCGCTACGTACAAATGATCTCAAGGATAGCTTAGTCCGCTCCTCTTATTCGCAAATCAATACACGACCAAGCTTTCTTAAACCCACTACAAGCGTTCGCTATATGCCCCACAAGGCAAAAGTTAAACGTGATTTCGATGAGGAGTGACTTCTAGTTGGGATGCAGGATATATGGTAATCTTCCTTTGCTTTTATTGGCTCTAAGTATGCTTCTTGCTTCCTGCGGCAATGGACAGTTCATCGATCAAATCGAGATTGTTCAGACAGCCGGCTATGACAAGGATGACCGAAAGGTACTGACCAGTGTACTTATTGGAGATTATATGGAGAAAGAGAAAACGAAAGTGAAGCTGCTCACGGCTACTTCCACTAACAGTTATGACATGATGCCGCTGCTAAATTTCAAAACCAATAAACCTATCGAATACGGTCAAATGAGAATGATGGTATTTGGAAAGGACTATGCTAAGCAGAACATGGGCTCGATTCTGAATTTCCTTGCTAAAGATGTATCCATCTCCGGTAACCTTCAATTGGCTGTTGCCAACGAGAGAGCTTCCGAGTTGTTAGCTGCAACCATCCCGACACATGACCCCTTATTTATTATGAATATGATTATTCAAAATGCAGAAAAAGCTAATCTGCCTCATAGCGACTTGCAAACCATCCTATTCCATTTTTACGATGAAGGAAGAGATGTTTTTTTACCGTTTATTTCATTAGACAACAAGAAGAATGCCCAGACCGAGGGCATTGTTCTATTTAATGATCGAAAAGGCGTGAAATTCATACAACAAAAGGGAAACATGGATGCATTATGGCTCAAAATGCTAATTGAAAACGGTAAAAACGGCAGCTTGGAGCTCCCTTTGGAAAACTCCAATCATGAACATGAATCCGTTGCTTTTTTGAGAGTGATTACATCAAAAGCTTCCTTTAAAAATAAAACGACTATGAACGGCTCACAGTACACTTATTCGGTTAAGGTGAATATTACGGCTAAGGTTGTTTTAAAAGGGATTCCTGAACGATACGCGGGATCTGATCTGGCTCCGTTACAAACGAAGCTTGAAAAGTACTTATCCGAACAATTGGAGCAATTCATACGATCCTGCTGCGAAGAAGGCATCGATCCGGTTGGGTTTGGCAGCTTCTTTCGAAGCAAGATCCGAGGGTGGAATGCTTCCGAGTTTTATGCAGCTTATCCTTCTATGAAGTCGACGGTCAGCGCTAAAGTAAAAATCATCAAATCCGGTATACAAAAATAAAGACACCAACGAATGGGGACCATGCACGTGAATGGAGTAGTCAGCGATAAATTTTCTGTTTCACCCATCCACTTGTTTTTTTTGATGTATGTAAGTTTAGCGAGTTTCGGGACTATGAGTTTTCAGCATAGTATCGCTTTCAGTGCCGGCCATGACGCTTGGATTTCGGTCATTATAGCCACGCTCTTCATCGCGCTGCTCGTCTGGATGATGTTCTTTATCCTTATGCGCCAAAAGCCCGAACAAGCCAATCTTGTGATGATAAACAACAGGCATTTCGGTAAACCGTTAGGGACTGCTATTAATCTAATCCTGGTCTTGTATTTCGTATTGGGTTCTTTCGTAACCTTTAGAAATTATCTTCAAATCATCCATGCATGGGTCTTTCCGTACACCAATATATGGCCAATCGGTGCATTTATTTTGATTGTTGTCTATTACGCCATTTCAGGTGGTTTTCAGTCCATTACAGGATTATGTATGTGGGGAACGATAAGTATTTTTATTTTTATCATGCCTCAGTTATTAGCGGTTCTTACTCGCCTGCATCCGGATAATATTTTTCCCGTTTTCAATCACCCTGTAACCGACATCGCTAAATCCGCCAGGCAAATGGCGCATGAATATATTAGATGCGAAATCCTTCTTGTCATCTACCCCTTCATTAGGCAGCAGAAGAAAGCAAAGCCTTGGGCCTTTGGGGCTGTTTTGGTAGGCGGTATATTATTTTTGAGTTTGTCTGTATTAAGCATCATGTACTTTAGTCAAAGTCAACTGGAGCTCATTATGTGGCCTACTTTAAGTTTAATTTCAACGCTTGATTATCCTCTTATGCAGCGCATGGAAACCCTCTTAATTACCATATGGATCGTCAAAATACTAGCCATTATATCTCTCGGACTATGGGCAGCCTGTCACACGATGAAACAGACCCTAAAAACCAAACAACGGACAAGCTTAAAAGTATTTATAGGGCTCATTCTAATCCTGCTATTTCTTACAAAGAATGATGAGCAGGTTCACATGGTAACCGAATTTTACTTTAGCATCGGAGAATATATTATTTTCCTCTACATCCCTGTACTGTTCTGCTTCTCGTTGTTTTCAAGGAACTTACGCGTTTAGCCTTCTCTACGCTGGCATAGAAGCTTTGGCAATCCGCGAGCATGTACGTTGTTGAGTAAGTTCCTTATTTTCTATTTGTATCTAGTTTTGTTCTTCGGTTTCGCCCTGGCCACTTCAAGACGGTACACGCTAACGAATCCTAGAAGCCTTATTGAAGCGAAAATGAGCTCCAATTATTTCTAACGAATCGTGGAGGTCTTATTTAGCTGATTTCGAGACATAATGGGCATTTTGCAACCCAATAAGCCTTCTACGATTCGTTAGAATTTCAAGTCGGCTCATTTGCACCAAATAAGCCCGCTACGATTCGTTAGAATTTTCAAGAGGGCTACAAATGCCCGAAGATGAGAAATGGCGCCGCAGGAAGGAGACCTGTGACGCCAATTTTCATAAATAGTCCTTTTCCTACAATATTAATCACGACTCCTAGGAATCGTCCCGTGCGGAATTTGCAGGAGTTCTTCGCTGATTGTCCAAAGCTTCTCAGCAGACACCGGATCTATAGCCCAAGGACGGACTCCGCGAGGGAGTTGGCTGTCTGCCGGTACAACCTCAGCGATATCTCCATCTTCGCAATAGACGCCTCCCATGTCATTCAGCATTGGGCTGACTGCGCACCAAACTGCTGTTGCGGCGCCTTGCTCCCCGGTTTTGAAGCCTCCGGAAGATGTATAGCTGCCGTCTTCGTTCCGAGTCACGCCCCAAGAAGCCAACTCCTCATTGCTCATGTTCCGGGTTAAACCCGAGAGGATGGCGCCGGGATGAACCGCAAATGCCCGTATGCCGTGCTCACGGCCTCGTTTATCCAACTCAATTGCAAACAAGGAGCATGCGACCTTAGATTCACCGTAGGAGACAAACTTGTTATACGGTCTCTTCGTGAAATGCAGATCCTCGAAATCGATGGGTCCAGTCATATGGCCAACGGACGAATAGGATACAACTCTAGCGTTCCCGGATTGCTTCAAAGCATCCCATAAACCTACAGTTAGTTGAAAATGTCCAAGCGAATTTGTTGCAAAATGGGTATCGAAACCTCGCACGTCATGAGTCACTGCAGGGAAACAAACACCAGCGTTCAGAATCAGGAAATCGAGCGCACGTTCGGAATTACGGAATACAGCCGTGAACTCGTCTATGGAAGAGGGATTCGCGAGATCAAGTTTGATGACCTCGACATTATTAAGAGAAGCAAGAGCTTCATGCGCTTTATTCACATCACGGGCACCGACTATGACCGTAGCGCCTGCGCTTGCAAGTGCACGCGTTGTTTCAAGACCTATGCCTCCATGTCCGCCTGTCACAATTGCCACCTTACCACTGAGGTCATATCCAGTTAGCACTTCTTGAGCGGTCGTCTCTGGACCGAATCCCGAAAGTAACGGTTTTTGTTCAGTCAACATATGTGATTTGCTCCTCTTAATATAGAATTAGACATAAAACATAAAATGTCTATACGTCTATACTATACAAGTAGACAAATCATGTAAAGTGTATAAAATGGAAATATGGACGATAACAAGAAACTGCATATTGTTGCGACGGCGCTAGAGGTGTTCTTTAAGTACGGTTACAAACGGGTATCGATGAATGAAATTGCGGAGGCGGCGGGTATTTCTCGCGCTGGTCTCTATTTATACTTCAAGAACAAGGAGGAAATGTTTAACGCCGCAATTGTTTACCATGGCGATCTCCTCATAGAGGAGATCAAAGAAGGGTTATCTACCCCTAAAACGACGGAAGAAAACATTTTATATGCCATTGATGTGTGGGCAATCCGTAGCTTCGACGATTCTTTGCATTCGCCGGAACATAAGGAAATAACGGACAGCTCTTACCAGTTCGCCCGGCAGGCACTTGATACAAGCTATGGGAAACTCGAAACCCTGCTGGCCGCATTCCTGGAGCAGAACGTTTCCACTGCAAGAGGTATTACTCCCATGAGATTGGCGCACCTCATAATTAGTGCATTACGTGGCTATAAAACGGTTGCCAAGAGCACAGATGATCTTCGCCATATGATTCAGGACTTGCTCCGAATAGTCCTGTAATTCGAGTAAGAACTCTCCGTCCTCCGGCGGAAAATCACTTCTTTTAAACGTCGAGAAACCCAACGTTTTTTCTAACGTTGGGTTTCTCGACGTTTATGGGTTTACTGATTTGCAAGATACCGCGTGTAAGCCTCTTGCACGTAACCGATTAATTCGTTCCAGCCTGCTTTATCGAGATCCTTTAAGTATTTATCCCAACCTTCATCGATCCCGCCATCTGTTATCCACTTGCGCCGATTGTTGTCCATTAACTGATAAACTTGGGCGGAGAGAAGTGCCATCTTATCCGCCACTTCCGGCTCGTAGAATATCGTGTGCGGAATGAAAGGGTCTTTCAGATGCTTATCGATGAATCCAACAGCCTTCATGTCATCCAACAGGCGCTTCGCATCCTGCGGATATTCGACGACTGTATCATAGTACTCCGTCAATACCGCGACCGGTGTCCCGCCGCCAATCGTATTCCGGTTGCGCATTTCGCTGTAAGTCTTCAGTCCATCCTTCAAATCATCGAATACCATTACGCCTGCGTCATTCTTCTTATACTGATAGCCGAGCGGGCCCCAGTTGGTTTGAACGGACCAGCTTGGATCGTATAAACCGTCAGCCCATTTTAGAATTCTCGCCGGATCTTTGGCTTCCTTCGTCAGTACGAAAGCAACCGGATTATGCATTTCAACAAGGTTCTCACGCGTGCCGAATTCCCCGCCTGGTCCTGTTAGATAAGGTACGGCTACATAATCCTTGGAGCGTTCCTTATCCACGACATCACTTATGGAGAAGGTTAGTACGCTTCCGACGATAACTTCCGGATTTCGGAGCTTGGCTTGAAGCTTCGGACTGTCGGTAATCAGATATTCCGGATCAATCAAGTCATCTTTGTACATGTCGTGCAAATATTTGATACCGGTCTTGTACGCATCGGTGGTCGATGTACTGAAGACTTTGCCGTTCTCGTCTACGCCTAGGCTATCGTTACGGTCTGCCTGACCCCATAGTCCGAAAAACTGCCCGAAGTCGTTTGCGTTGCGCCAATGCCCGATGCCCGATGTTACATCTTTATTAGCCAGCGCCAATCCGATTTCATCCTTCTTGCCGTTGCCGTTCATATCCGATTCCACGAATTTCTTAAGCGTATCGCGGTACTCGTCAATCGTCTTCGGAATCGGCAATCCGAGCTGATCCAGCCAAGGTTTATAGATATGAAGAATGCCTTGATTACTGATTAAGCCGTACATCTCTTCAATATAAGGAAGTCCGTAAATATGGCCATCCGGCGCAGTGATCAGCGCTTTGTATTCCGGGCGCATCTCCAATACTTTGGAGAAATTCGGCATATCCTTTATGTAATCTTCAATAGGAAGGAAGATGCCTTGATCCACATTCTTCATGATCATGCTGGTATTCAGCGATTGCAGGAACGCCTCCGGCAGATCACCCGTAGAGAGCATCAGATTCACTTTCTCCGAGGCGGACTCCGACGGAATCTCTTCCCAATCAATATCAATGCCGGATACTTCTGTATAATTTTTATACCAGATCATTTCATTAACAGGAAGGTTTTGCGGGTTTTTTGGCCGGACGATATGGATCGGAGCACCGGAATTTCCCTTCGTCGTTGTGGATTCCGCTGCCTTATTATTCCCCGAAGGCTCATTGCTGCTGTTCGATGAGCAGCCTGCGAGAATCCCCGGCAGCATCAATGCCGTACAGAGAATAGCAATCATCTTCTTCATTGTACGCTTCTCTCCTCTTCATTTGAATTGAGTTGACTCCCCTAATGCGATCATTCAACCGATAACGAGCTCACCATCACCTCCTTTTCAAATATAGATCCGTAAGCCAGTAAGCCATTTGCATTAGCCTTTAATCGAACCGATCATAACCCCTTGCGTAAAATACTTTTGCAGGAATGGATACACGGTCAGCAGCGGAAGACACGAGGCAACGATGACGCCATACTTCAATTGCTCGGCAATACGTTGTCGATCGGCCATGGACATCGCGTCCGACAGCATTTCGTTTCCAACTTCGTTCGTAATCAGCAGGTTCCGTAGAATAACCTGCAGCGGGAATTTGTTTTCGCTCGTGATATAGATCAATGGTTCGAAGAACGAGTTCCAATGACCGATGCCGTAGAATAGTGCCATTACGGCCACGATAACCTTCGATAAAGGGAGGACAATGGACAGGAAAAATTTGAAGTCCGAGCATCCATCCATAACAGCCGCTTCCAGCAGTTCATCCGGAAGCGTACTTTGAAAGAAGGTACGCGTGATGATGATATTCCAGACGGATACGGAAGCCGGCAGGATCAACGCCCACATGGTGTCCATGATGCCTAGCTTGTTTATAAGAAGATAGCTGGGAATAAGTCCCCCGCTGAAGAACATCGTGAAGATGAACAGCATCATAATCGGCTTGCGACCAACCAAATCTTTTCTTGAGAGCGCGTAAGCACCCGTAAGCGTAAAGACCAGGTTAACGAAGGTGCCGCACAATGTATAGACAATGGAGTTCAGGTAACCGGTCCAAAGCGGCTTATAGTCGAGAATCTTCGCATACCCTTCCGTATACAACCGCTCAGGTAGAAGAAGGATGCCTCCGCGATTGACGATGTTGGGATCGGAGAACGAAGCCACGACGATGAAATAGAGCGGATAAAGGATACATAGCGTTATCACTGCCATAAGCGTGTAATTCATGACGGTGAAAATTCTGTCGCTCAGGGACAAGGATTTCATGCGTCTTGATTCCTCCATTCGGAAGCTACCATAAGCTGTTTCCGGACATTTTTCTGGATACATAGTTCGTCATAATAAGTAGCGTGAAGTTGATCATGGAATTAAATAGACCTATCGCCGTTGCAAAGCTGTACTGCGCATTCAGCAGGCCAACCTTGTATACGTAAGTAGAGATGATCTCCGATATCGGCAAGTTCATGCCTTGCTGCATCAGGAACGCCTTCTCCCAGCCTACGGACATGATGTTGCCTATTCCAAGGATGAAGAGGATCGTAATCGTCGGAGCAATCGATGGCAGATCGACATGCCAAATCCGCCTCAGCTTGGTTGCGCCGTCGACCGTCGCCGCTTCATGCAGCTCCGGGTTGACGCCGCTTAGCGCCGCAAGATAGATGATGGCGCTGAAGCCCATCGTCTGCCAAATGCCCGAGGAGATATAGACCGTACGAAACCACTCTTCCCGGGCCATGAAATTAACTGCATCACCGCCGAAGAGCGTAATGAAGTTATTAATGATTCCCGTGCTCGGCGCTAGAAAAACGTTCAACATCGACACTAATACGACGGTTGAGATGAAATACGGCGCATAAGTAACCGTTTGCACGAATCGCTGAGCAAACCGATTCCGAATCTGATTCAGCATCAGGGCGAACAGAATCGGAATCGGAAACCCGATTGCGAGCGAGAACACGCTTAGCTTGATTGTGTTCGTCACGACCATGTCGAATACGAAAGAATCGAAGAAAGCATGGAAATGCTCGAATCCAACCCAGGGACTGCCGAGGATCCCCCTGCTGGACTTGAAATCTTTGAAGGCAATGACGACGCCATACATGGGGACGTAATGGAATAGCAGGATGTAGAGTAAAGACGGGAGCAGAAGCACATACAGTTGCCATCGCCTCAGCATATTAGCCAGCATCCCTTTGCTTTGCATGGTGAACAACTCCTCCTTGTTACCTCTTCGGAACGGATCGAATCGTGATGTTATGGAAACTTACGGTTCCGAACTGTGCAAAGAATCGCAGATAAGCATTCTCTCTGTTTATTCGGCTAATGGATGTTCGTTTGCCGTTGATACAGATGTCGATGAACCCTTCCTTCACGACAGCCTCAATGCGAACACGTCCGTCCAACCCTTTCACATGATAGATGGACGAAACCTCATCCTCTTGGAAACCGACGCAGATCGTATCATGCACGCCGAGCTTATTGTTGGAAGGCTCGAATCGAATATCGTTGCCTCGCTTGAAATCGGAATCCGCGGCTACTGAAAATCCATAGAACATCGTCGGATGTTCGGGAACGGCTTCGAAGGCCAGCTCGTATTCGCCTTCCACTTTTCCAATGAGCTGTTCAGCGAATCCATTCAAATTAGTAAGGGATAAGAGCTCTTCTTGCTGTGTAACAACCTGGTTGGATAAACCGTTAAATTCGGCCGGGATCTTGAGTCCAAGCGATCCATCCTCTTCCTGGACAAGCTCACGGATAACCAGTTCGCCTCCGTAACGACCCGGTCCGGACAAGAAGCCTGTAACCATTCTCCTTCCTTCAGGGAAAGCAGCCGTCTTCGGCACCCGCAGCTGAACACTATCAATCGTATCCATCGCCGGACGCAGCCAAGGACCAAACGGTTCTGTGGAATAACGGTAACGAGCAAGTCCGTCATTGCTGAAGATCAAGTAATACAAGCCGTTCCATTCAAAATAGTCCGAACACTCCGGCTCGCCATGGTAACCCGGAACTATGAATGGCTCTTCCTCTTGCCAGTTCTGCAAATCGGTAGATACCAGATGGGCGAGGCATCCCTCGTGCTTGGCTCCGTCTACAAGACTTGTCGTAATCAACATATGATAGACGCCTTCCGCGTCCTTAAATACATGCGGGTCCCTTACGGAGGAGAGCAAATATCGGTCAGAAATCGTGATGTAAGCCTCGGACTTGGTGAATTGAATGCCATCCCCGCTAATCGCGTAGGTCAATTGAGCAGGTGATCCGTCCACCGCACGAACCGCATAGAAAGCATAATAAACGTCGTTCTCCTTAATAACGGATCCCGTACAGATCGACCCTTCCCACTCCTGCGTAACGGCGACAGCCATGGGATGATGCGTCCAGTCCTTCAGATCCTTCGTAGAAATATGAGCCCATTGATGCGCGCCTAAGCCCCATTTGCTGGCGTGGCCGCGACGATCGAACAAATAATAGATGTGGAACGTTTCCCCGTCGAAATAAGGCATGCAATCGCCAACACCGGTATTAAACCCTCTTGGCTTCCAATATTGAATAGAGCTCGGCTCAGTCCCAAGGTACAGCGTCTTACGACTCTCCACTCCTTGCTGATCTCGAATGAGGTTCTCCCGTTCTGCCTCCGTCAAGGAATAGGACCAGAGCTGCGCTTCAAGTGTCCCCTCGTACGTTCGTACTTCAGCATTCTCCAATTGAACGGAGCCCATCGGCCAATCCTCATCCACCAACACGCCGTCTACGAATAGTTCGACAATATGTCCGTTATAGCGAAGCAGAAGGTCATGTTCTCCCGCGCCGATTGCCTGCCAAGGAACGGATAATGGCAGCGGCTTATCTCTGGCATCCGTATAAAAGTCAACCAGGAGCAGCAGTTGATTCACCTCTGTCCGCTCTTCCGAATGGATGCGGATTACAGGAATTCCATTATCCCCTTGCAGGCATAGCAGCTCCTCGCTTCTTTCTCCGCCCCTCACTAGTGCACCAATCGTTAATGCTTTGAGCGTTCCAAGGTTCAAGACTTGTTCAGCCGGTTTATTCTTAAGCTCCATAAAGTTGCCGCCGCCAGTTGCATTCAGCATCATTTCTACACTCCATTCTCATTCGTAATGGTATTCAGCATGGGAAAGAGATCCCGGTTATGCTCATAAAGCTTGGTATAGACGGCATATTGCCGGTCATAGACCGCATGGTTGCCAGGGTTCGGCTGAACCGGATTCTCGCGCAGCTTGACGATAGTCTTACAAGCCTGCTCGACGGAGTCATATAGCTTCACACCTACGCCTGCCATGATCGATGCTCCCACGCATGCCTGCTCCTCCGTGGTGCTTACATAAACGTCCCGATTCAGAACATCGGCAAGAATTTGGCTCCACAGCGGGCTCTTCGCGCCGCCTCCTGAAATAATGATCCGCTTCAGATCAACCCCGAGCGAGCGGATAATCTCTACGCCATCGCGAAGCGAATAACAGACCCCTTCAAGAACCGCTCTGATCAGATGCGCATCATTGTGGTTCAGCTTGAGCCCGATGAACATGCCGCTTGCATGCGGATCCATATGCGGAGTACGATCACCGGCCAAATAAGGCAGGAACAGCAGTCCATCGCTTCCCGCGGGAACCTCTTTCGCCTTCCTATCAAGCGCCTTATAATCGGAATTCTTCAGCACCTGAGAAGACAGCCACTTTAACGATAGTCCCGCGCTCATCGTCGCCCCCAGCAGATACCACCGATCCGGAACCGCATGAACAAACGTGTGCGTCCTAAGCCTCTTATCATAGACAGGCTGATCGATGGTCGTGAACAGCTGTCCTCCGGTTCCGATCGTAACCGATAGGTCACCGGATTCGATGATACCGTTTCCAACTGCTTGCATCGCTTGATCGGCCCCTCCGAATACAACCGGAGTTCCTGCTTTGAAGCAGCTTTCCGATTCGGCTTGTTTGGCAACATAACCGGCTATCTCCCAAGGCTTGCCCACCGCCGGGAACAGCTTGCTATCGATTCCCACTAAGCTCATCAACGGTTCCGACCAGTGAAGAGATGCTGTATCATAAGCCGATGTGCCGGAGGCATCCGTTGTGTCTGTTCCCATTTCACCGGTCAAACGATACCTGACATAATCCTTCGGCAGCATAACCCGGTCGATTCGGCTGTAGAGATCAGGTTCATTCTCTTTCATCCACAGTAACGATAGAATCAGGAACCCGGTTGACACGGAGTTCTTCACCATATTGCCTAACTGTTCTGTCGTTATTCGAGATTCCAATTCGTCCTTCTGAGGAATCGATCGCTGATCGCACCATATGATGGATGGGCGAAGCACCTGACCTTCTTTGTCCAGTGCCACCAGTCCGTGCATTTGACCTGAGAAACCGATCCCCGCCAATGCCCCGCCATCTATACCCGCTTTCATTATGGCTTGAGCGCTTGTCTTCTTGACCAACTCCCACCAATCATCCGGATTCTGTTCGGCGTAACCTGAGACAGGAATATTGATGTCATACTCCATTTGCGCGAATCCCAGCACTCGTCCTGAAGTATCCATGACCATGGATTTCACGCTTGAGGTTCCGATATCAATCCCCATCAGTAATGACATGCTGCGACCTCCATTAATTCAATTAATATTCTATTTGATTATTTCTATTGTTACTATAAATGAATTAATTGATTTAATCAAGTAATAAATATGCTATTTTTTCCTTCTTTCCAGGCATAAAAAAAAGCCCAGCCAGAAATTTCTGGCTGGGCTGAAACGCTCTTCCTTTAGCCTTGCAAATTCAAATAACTGGATGGCTGGTCCAATATGCTCTCGATCGCTACGATTGCAGAGCCGACCAGCATGGTATCCGTGTCGTCAGAAGCAAGTTCTAGGGTCAATTTACTCGATACATCGGGCAGCACGTGCTCGTTGATGACCGCCTTCACGGTATCATGAAGCAATGCCCCGGCTTCGGCCAATTCATCGCCAAGGATGATCCGATCCGGATTAAAGGTGTTAATGATGCTGACAAGACCGAAACCAAGAAACCACGCTGCTTGTCTAACAGCTTCTTTCGTTTCGCTATTCTTATCCTCTTCTAATTCTTTCCAGACCGACTTGAGCGAAGCATGTTCCTTGTTTAAGGTTTTCAGCAGCGCTGAGGTAGAGCAATAGAGCTCAAGACATCCTCTATTGCCGCATTCACACGGCGGACCTTGATAATCGATGCTCATATGTCCGATTTCGCCTGCCAAGCCGAGTGAACCTCGGAACACCTTGCCGTCTACGACGATTCCCGCTCCAACGCCTTGTCCTGCAGCCACATAGATCATAACGCCTTGGTCCTGATCGGATCTGCCAAACCACCAATGCGCCAGAGCCCCTGCTTTAGCATCATGCTCGATATAAACGGGAAGGGCGAACTCATTCATTAATTCTTCCTGAATGTTTATTTTCTCCCATCCCGGGAAATTCGTCATGAGACCGATTCTACCCTCA
Organism: Paenibacillus sp. CF384; assembly: GCF_900106745.1. Lineage (GTDB taxonomy): Bacteria > Bacillota > Bacilli > Paenibacillales > Paenibacillaceae > Paenibacillus_Z. The sequence continues at coordinate 82,847 of NZ_FNNV01000019.1, forward strand.
TCTCGAAACAGCGGACCGGGCGTAACCACCCCCATTGCTACGACGTTGCCGACCGAATTGGATCGGATCATATCCCGAATCAGCTCCTTCATCCGATTGAAGGCATTAGCTGATCCATCCGCCATATCGATCGGAATGTGCTGCTTACTGTACTGGATTCCTTCCAGGTCGTACAGGGCGACCGTGATTGATTTCCTTGCCAAGCGGATGCCAATGATCTTATAAGACTCGCTATTTAACTTAATCCCGATGGAACGACGCCCTTTCTTGCCATCGATAACCCCCGTCTCCACCACGATTCCCCAACTGATCAACTCATTAATGATATTCGTGATTGTGGATTGATTGAGTCCAGAGGCTTGCGTTAATTCTGCTCTTGAGCATACCGACCTCCTTCGCATGAGGCGAATGACCAATGAACGATTCATTTCCTGTACATCTTCAAGATTAGTCCCTCGCTTCGTCTTCGTTACAATCACTGGATATCCCTCGCTATATTATATTATTCATTCAATTATTGGACTTAATAAAAATAGTATACCATTTTCAAAAAAATGACGACAAGTTGCGACAACAAACCGCCAAGCATGCCCCCTTCTGCTTTTCCTTTTGAAACCTGTTCAACATTTACATATTTTGATATACTTTGCGAATGTCGGGTTGTATTATTTTGGAATTTAATGATTACTATCAACTAGAAGGAGGCTTGCCGGCAATGCCGATCAACACGTTCAACAGAAGCATTCTGCTCACAATTCTGAGCCTATTCGCAATACTGTCAGCTCTCCCATCTCCACCTGTCCATGCTGAAGGGAAGGCGACGATGGAGGTTTTGCAGACGGACTGGTCGTATCTATACGGGGGCGATGCCCCCATTGAAGCGCAATACTATGCCTATGGGAACGGAATTTACGTCAGCACAAGCCAGTATACATCGAAGGATGGCGTCCATTGGACTAACAAGACGACAGCCGAGAATGAGAGAGATCTCAGCAAAATTGTCTTTGGCAAAGGGCAGTTCATTGGATTTAACGATGAGAGCTCCGAGAAAGGTACTTCTGTTTGGACTTCCGCAGACGGGGTAAGTTGGTCGGAAACACCGTCTTACCTCCCAATGGGCAACGTTGTGGATGTCGTATTTACGGGCAAGCGCTTCGTCGTGGTTGCTTCAGGCAAATCCTATACGAAGCAATTTAAGAGCGTGGTCGCGACTTCCGATGACGGCGTGACATGGACGGCACATCCGGGGCAGCTCGAGACCGATATCAATGAGCTCGCATGGAATGGGAAAGTCATGCTCGCCAGAACCGCAAAGTCTCTCTTCTATTCGACCGACGGCTTGGCTTGGAAGAAAGTATCCATCCCCGTTAAAGGAACTTATGGGGATCTGGCGTACATGAATGGAAGCTTCTATCTCGCGGCAGACGGCGCCATACTTGTTTCGCAGGACGGAATCAAATGGTCGGTTACTTCCACAGCGAATAAAAACTGGACGCAAATTAGATGTTTGCCGAAGAGATGCTTCGTCTTGGGCAAGACCAAGCAAGATAATCCTGTCTATATGACAAGCAGCAATGGCAAGACATGGTCAACGTCCAAGGTCCCCAGCGATGACTTCTATATCGATGGCATTGTCTATGAGAAATCGAAGTATGCGCTCAATCGCTATGATGTGATCTACGAATCTGCAGACGGTATTAACTGGGTAACCAAACCTAAGAAATCCTTTCCTCCGGTATTTCTAACCGGCGCAGCAGCAGCTAACGGCAAGCTGGTGAGCGTTGGCGGCACGACACCTACGTCACAAGCTAATAATGAACCCCTGAATTGGCGCGGTTCTATGGTCGTGAACGCAAACGACAACCATCAGTATAGCAGCGTGAAGGGAAAGTTTCCGCTCTACGATGTCATCTGGACGGGGAAAAGTTTCTTCGCAGTCGGTCAAAGCGGTCTGATGATGACGTCAATCGATGGACTGAAGTGGACGAAGCTGGCTTCACCTACGCAGCAGACACTCATTCAAGCCGTAATGGCGGGAGACAGCTACTACGTTGTTGGTGATGGCGGCATTATTTTATCATCGAAGGATCTGAAGACTTGGCGTAAACACGTGGTCAATCCACATCTTGCTTTCCGCGGCATTGCATGGAATGGCAAGACGCTGCTTGCAGTAGGCGAGAATGGCATGGCGGTTCGTTCGGATGACGGCCGGAATTGGACGAAGACGATTCCTTGGGCGGGGAATAAAAATAACTATTATGATTATTCCGGCGTGGCATGGGGCAATGGCTCGTTCGTAGTCATTACGGATATGATGTACGCCAATTCCGACGATGTGCAGCTATTCCGGTCGGAGGACGCCAAGAACTGGAGCTACCACGTGCGCTACAACAGCGGCATCGAAGCACGTGGATCGCATACCGGACTACACGATATCCAGTATACGGGAGGGATGTTCGTCGCTGTCGGCTGGGACGGCGTCATCCTAGTCTCAAGAGACGGCATCATCTGGTCGCGGCTATCCACTGCGTTCGGTTACAACATCTTGACGGCGGAGTATTACAACGGTCAGCTCTACGTGTTTACTGCTGTCTCTGCCGTGCTGAGAACGAAGCTGGATCCGGCGACTCTTAAGTCATTATGACAGCTTCGTGCAGATTGAGAGCCTGCCTGACCAGAACGAGGAAGTGATCGCTGTTGCACAAGGCTTCATGGAGCGTGTAACGGGCCAATCGCTCACAGGTTTAGCCGATTCCATTGCGCAAACCGCACGAGACAACAACTATAAGTACGACAGGATCAATGAACGGATATGAGATTTAATGATTATCGCGTCAATTATAGTTTTCTCGACCGCGGAGAGGGCAACCAGACGACGAACATCTTGTTTAATTATTAACCCCGAAGACATCCGCCCTCACTTCATAGGGCAGATGTCTTTTTTACATAATTTTGGAATTCGTGGTTAACATAAGAAAACCAGTGGAAAGGAGGGAAATCTATGATAACGGATCGATCGATTGAAGAATCGGAGCAATATTTCAAAAAGTTCTTCTCTGAACAAAGCGATTTTCAATCGAAGCAGCTGTTTATTGGAGGAACGGAATTTAGGCTGTTTTATTTCGATACGTTGATTGATTCCTCCCTCGTTCAAGATTTCATCATAAAGCCGCTGCTTCTGCGTCCGAAGGAGCCGATCCGCGATGTCGTTTCGATTCTCGACTATACGGAATCCGAGCAAACGGAAGACGCAATTAAGGCATTGATGTACGGTAAAGCCGTGCTGCTTCGTGCCGGAGAGAGTACGCTTTACCTGCTCGGAGTGGATTTAAAGAAGGAGCGCTCCATCAATATTCCGATCAACGAGCGAGTGCTGCGCGGCGCGAACGAAGCGTTTATAGAAAATTTAGATACGAATATTAATCTGATGCGCAAGCTGATTAACTCTACGGACTTCGTCGTAAAGACGTATACGCTTGGTAAGCTTTCGCAGACGAAGATAGCTGTGATGTATATCAAATCAATTGCGAATACAGCGATCATCGAAGAGGTGGATAGAAGAATCAATAGCATTGATATGGATTATGTCGAGGCACCGGGATTTATTGATGAGATGATCCGGGACCAGAAATTCACCCTGTTTCCACAACTGCTTATTACGGAACGACCTGACCGCGCACGTGCTTATCTAATGGAGGGGAAGGCTGTCATTGCAACTGCAGGGTCACCGGACACGATCATCCTTCCGGTGTCGTTCTGGTCTTTTTTCCAAAGTCCGGATGACTACCAAATAAGCTGGCTGTTAGGCACGATCTTTCGGCTTCTGCGGATCTGCTGCTTTATCATTACGATTGCCCTGCCTGCCTTCTATGTTGCCGTCAGTTCCTTCGATCAGCAGCTGCTGCCGATTAATTTCGTGAATACGCTGCAGAGCTCTCTGAAATACGTCACGTTTCCGCCGCTTGCCGAAGCACTGTCGATGATGCTCCTGCTTGAGATCTTAAGAGAAGCGACGATTCGGCTCGCGAGTCCCGTCGGCCAGACGATCGGCGTAGTTGGCGGTATCGTAATCGGAACGGTGGTCGTGCAGGCCAATTTGGTTTCCAATACGGCCGTTATCATAGCCGCATTAACCGGACTGGCTTCCTTCATCATGCCTTCGTACGAGATGAATAGCGCAGTTCGTTTGCTAAGCTATCCAGCGCTCATTCTATCTTCGTTGTTCGGCCTGCTTGGTCTTGTCCTATTCTTGATGATCATTTGTATCCATCTATGTCAAATGGATACGATGGGGCTTCCCTATTTCACGCCTCCCTTCTCCTTCAACGATATGAAGGATACATTATTTCGCGCACCGATTTGGAGCTTGAACAAACGGACAGACGGAACGGCAGCGAAAAACCGAACAAGGATGCGAAATCCTAGGAGTTGGAAACGTTGAAGAAGGAAGCCCACATTACCGGACGACAGTTGTTATCGCTCGTGGTTATGGCGCAGCTCGGTACCGAGGTATTATCCCTCCCCCATGTAGGAGCAGGTGTTTCCGGACATGACACTTGGCTGTCGGTCTTGCTGAGCGGGCTGGTTGCTCAAGTAGGCATTATGCTGATTTGGTGGCTCGGGGGCAGATATCCGGCATGTAATTTCTACGCCTATGTACCGTTAATTGTAGGCAAACCGATTGGCGCTCTCGTCAATTTGGTGTATGGATGCTATTACGCCATTTCCGGGCTTCTGGTGACATTGCTCTATACCGACATCTTAAAAAGATGGTTGTTTGTTGTTACGCCTACCTGGATCATTTTACTGATGCTGCTGCTTGTATCCGGCTTTGCGGCAACGTCGACACTGAAGAAGCTTGCTTCTATATCACAATCCTTTATGTTCTTCGCTTACGTCAGTTTGCTGCTCATCGTAATTAGCGGAGTTTACGGAATTGACGTGAAAAATCTACTGCCTGTTCTGCATGCCGGCTGGTATCCGGTTATGAAGGGAGTCTATACCGCTTTCAGCGCTTATGTAGGATATGATCTGCTCCTATATGCTTATCCGTATGTGAAGACTTCAAGCAAGAAGATGCTGCTTCTTGCGATGACGCTGGCTAATGCCTTTACCTTAGTCTTCTATGTTGCGGTATGCCTGATTTGCTCCATGAGCTTTAGCGTTAAACAGCTCAACCTTATTCCGGAGCCGCTTATTTTCATATTAAAAAACTATCAGCTTGAAATTCTGCAGAGCATTGATATCTTGTTTCTCATTTTCTATGTATGCGTGGTTTCGGCAACGGTCTATGTCTATTTCTTCATGGCGGCAAAAGCATTCCTGCATCTACGCAGTCAAGGTCTCGGCAAGCAGCATGGTTGGGTATGGACTATCGTAAGTTTTTGCTTCCTGGGAGGTTTATTCTTGACCAAACGTATGGACATTTTGAACTTATCCTCGGTACAGGATCGCCTCTCCATAATTTTGGTTATTCTTCTGCCAGTCGTCCTGCTCATGATTTCCGGGCTTCGAGGCACCGGGAGGAACCAACTATGAAGAAAGTGATGACAGCACTGATCCTCTGCCTGCTGCTGACTGGATGCTGGGATCAGGATAAACTGAAGAACATGCTTTTTGTCGATGTGATCGGGATCGATTACGAAGAGAACAGCAAGCAGCTTAAGGCAAGTTTCGTTACTTCCTCGCTTGAGAATGCAAGTACGGGGGGAGGCAAACCGAATAATTTATATCTGGAGGCAACAGGGGATGACCTCTATGACGCCGTAAGTCATGTCAATAAGCAACACCCTGGTATTCTGTCCGTACAGCAGACGAGACTCTATCTGATAAGCCCCAAGTTCGCCAAAGATCAACCGCTGGACTATCTGAATATCGCCGGCCAATTTCTAAACAATCCAACTTATGCCCATCTGGCTTTATATGACGGCGATATTTCGAAATTGCTGGAGAAGAAGATGAACGATCAGACCGTATCCGATTATCTGGTTGGCTTGATTGAAGATGAGAATAAGAGAGGAACATTCCCCCGTAACAAATTGCTCCAATATATGTTCGAGGGAAATGCCTTCATCAACGATTTCGCGCTCACCCGGTACGAACCTTATGGGGACGGGGCTCGTCTAGCAGGAACCTCGTTGTTTCGGGAAGGAACTTATACCGGAATTAACCTGGATGCTGAGGACACCTTGCTGGCCCATCTCATGGATGGCGCAAAAGGTAAAAGTCAGCTGATTGTCGGTGAAATTGGCGGAGAGAGTTATTCGATTCTGGTTAAGAATGCTAAAGCGGATTACCCGATTATCTATAAGGATAACCGCATTCGAGAAATCGAAGTCTCTCTAAGATTGGATGTTAAATTAATTAAAGACGGACTTAAATGGAAGAAACACACAAGCAAAATGCTCACAGAGATGGAAAAGAAAATCGCCGATGATCTCACTCCGAAGGTAGCTAAAGTGATGGAAACCTTGCAAAAGGCCAATTGCGACTCCCTCCAGCTTGGACATCGGGTTGCCGCCTATCATCCGAAGCTGTATGCAGGCATGAACTGGCGGGAAGTTTATCCGACGATCAAGATGAAGACAATCGTTAAGATCAAGATCCTTAATACCGGCATATTGGATTAATGGTTGGATGGGCAAAATAAAACGCTGTTGCAAGCGCAACAGCGTCATTCATTTGGTTAGTACTGACCAGCCGCTTTCATTAATGCACGCTCATTCTCTTTCAGACGCGGGCACGTATAACAATAAATAAATTCCTTGCTTTCGCGAAAAGGTATACGATAAGCTAGGCAGCAAGCCGTCTTCAATGCCATTGTATGATCCGGATTCTCAGGATGCTCGATATACCTGCGTTTCGTTGCAAAAGGATTTTTCGGCAGTCCGAATGCGCTGGCATCGATATCCATCAGACGGGTCTGGAAGTGATCGAGGATTGCCTGTCTTCGTTCCTCTTCCGTAACCTCGTCAAGCTCCTCCTCCAGTTGATCATAAGCGGCATCCACAATTTGCCCCCACACTAGAATCGGATTCATTCGAGCCGCGCGCGCCAGCACTTGAACCAGAGGCGTTACTTGTTCCCTGTAGAAAGAATCCAGCTCTTTCTTCACCCAAGCACCGCGGCCTTCGACCGGAATCTCTCTGTAGAGGTTGTTGTTGTTGATTAGAAATAAAAACTCCGGATAGGATTCTCCGTGAACTAAATGAACGGTCAAATTAGAGAATGATACGTCTAAGACAGCGTCATTCCAGTGAAACATCATATGATGCAACGCGGCGCACACGCACGCATACCAGCTGATGAAGATCGCTGCCACTTCAGGCCGCTCTTTTGCTTGGATCAGCGGACTGTATATATTCATTAAATGCAGCAGTTTCTCTTCATTTAATAAATCTACAGCGGGCATGATGAGCACGGGTTTCTCTGGCACTCTCGATATCAGAAAAAACTCCTCGAGTCGCTCCAAGTCATTCGTACTCATAGCATACCCTCCATTATTATTGTTTTCCTTCAAATGCATGAACAACATCGTCGATGGCGCTGCTATCGGCAAGCGGAGACATGCCAAGGTTAAACCATTCCTTGCTTCCCATGAGATAAACGTGGTTGTTCTTCACCGCCGTCATGTTCTTCCATAGAGAGCTATCCATCATTTCTTTGTACCGGTCCTTCACGGCTTGGTTCGCATCGTCGCTCATTTGCAGAATGATATGATCCGGGTTGTACTCCGGGATTTTCTCCAGTGAAATCGAAAGGCTGTTCTCGCTCTGCGGGAAATTTTTAATGGCGCTCAGGCCAAGCCCTTTATGAACAAACTTGCCGCGATCGCTGTTTTCTCCGTAAATGAAGATTTCCTTATCCATAATCTCCATATAGAGCACGGTCTCATCGCCGGCTAATTCATCGAGCTTCTTCTTAGCATCCTCTTCCTTGGCCTGCAAATCAGTAATGACCTTCTCGGCCTGTTCTTTCTTACCGAGGACTTCTCCAATATCGCGTAATTCGTCGCGCCAATTGCTCCGCTCCGGCAGAAGAACGGTAGGAGCGATTTTGGAAAGCTGACCGTAATCCTTATCCGACCACCACGTCGGTGCAATAATCAAATCCGGCTTAGATGCAAGGATAGCTTCAAAATCAGGTGTTCGTGCAATGCCCATTTTGAGCGTATCTTTAAAGGAATCCTTCAAGTAGGAAGGGAATTCCAGGTGATAGTTTTGAACGGCAATCGGCGTTACGCCAAGCGCGTACAGAAACTCCGGATAAACGACGGATAGGCCAATGACCTGTTTAGGGTCGGCCGGAATGCTGACGTCCCCTTTCAAGGTTTTCACCACGCGCTGTTGATTGGTTTCCTCTGCAGCTGCATTACCTGTGTTGCTTGTGTTAGCAGCATTATCTGTGTTGCTAGTGTTAGTTGTGCTGCTAGTGTTGCTCGCATTCTCTTCTGCCGTATCGGACTTATTCGTCGATGTGTTAGTCGCTCCGCAAGCCGTACTAACCATAATGAGTAATACGATAATTAAACCCCTGACCCAACGTACGTTTCGTTTCATTTCTCCGGTACTCCTCCTGAAAACTATTATCGACAGGATAATCTCTAAATAGAATTGATTATCATTATCATCTATTAGGAGTATAAATGAATTTTGGATTTCGGAATATTGATAATAACGACATAAACTTATGCACGATTGCGCCAAATATTGAGCGCCTCTTCAAGCACGAACTCATGCGTAAACGCCGTGTATTCAATCCAAGGATACGCGGGAATGAATGCTACGCGATTGCCCACGACCGCCTCCAACCTGTTCCAATCTTCGGAATTCGCTATGGTTTTCCACGTAGATTGGGAAAGGGAATCCTCGTCCACGACGAGTAAGATTCGGTCTGCCGCAAATGCCGCCAGCTGCGAAGGATTCACTTGCTCATCCGGTTTCATGCGATCTACACCATGCGCGGGCATCAGCTGCAAATCATCGTAAAATACCGTAGCCAGACTTCGCTCGGCCAATACGGTGCAGTGCTCACCTGTTATTCTCAGGATGAGAAGACGATCCTCTTTCACTGTGTCCCGGACTGCTTCTCTTACGAAGCGAGCTCTACGATCATAATTATCCAGCCAAACTTCCGCCGCGGCAGACATATCCAGAAACTGGGCGATTAATCGCAAATGCATGCGCCAGTCATTCTCCATCCACGGCACGAAATAAGCCGGTGCGATGGCCTTCATCTCGTTCTGTTCCTCAATTGAGGCATGAATATCGACCCCGATGATAAAGTCAGGGGCGGCATGCCCAATTTCCTCTTTCTTCTCCCATTCAATCGAGCTGAGCGGTACTACAGCGTCCGTTTCATATTTTCTTCTATAGTAATCGGTCCAAGGATGTTCAGCCGGCGCTGCGCAAGGCGTAATCTGAAGGGCGATCAGCTGCCCGATATTCGCGTTATGATAAGCGATGATCTTCTTCCTGCTGTTCTTCATAAATGCCGCTGGCGGTATGCCTGTGACCTGTCTGAATTTGCGCCGGAAATAAATATCATCCTGATAGCCGACATGCCTTGCAATATCTCGAAGCCGATCTTGTCCACCTGCTCGAATGAGCTGCTGCGCTTGTTTAATTCGATATAACGTCAAATAATCAATCGCGCCGGTGCCATACCTCTTCTTGAACAATCGCATGAAATGACGCGAACTGATGCCTACTAATTTGGCCAAATGTTCGATCGTCAGTTCCTGCCGATAGTGCTGCTCAATATATCCTTTTGCATATTCCAAAGCGGCTTCCAAGCCGATTTCTTGGACGAGAAGCGCCTCCCCCAGAATGGTTTCAATCAATTCTTGGAACAGAATTTGACTTCGGAAGCGTTTCAAAGGTTCTCCGCTCTTCATGTATTCGTCAATTGTCCGGCATGCAATATGAAGGGATACCGGCGATGAAACGTTCACTTCCCCTTGCACCGGAAACGGGCTGTTCCGAGTAACTCTCTGCAGCGAATCCGAAGAGGCAAGTTCATCACTGAAAACATCGAATCCCAATTCATAGAAACCCCGTTCATCAAGCGAATGAACAGTGGCTTGAATGAGTTGGCCCGGCTTTAGTACATATACGCTTCCTTGCCGAAGTTCTAAGGAATATCCATCTATATGAAGACGGCCTTTACCGCTGGCCATGACGAGCATCATATGTTTCTCGATAAATTGAAGCTTAAGCTCCCATTCATTCCTGTGCTGTTTACGATGCGTGATATCTCGAAGCTTACATAGTAAGCCTTCCAGTGAAGCATATACGTCGTTGTGCTCAACCTTCTTATCTCTACCATCCAAAGCAAGATCACCACCCTAATACGATCTATAATCCATTATAAGTAGTCTCCCAAACATAAAACAGACCAAACCGCACGAACATGCGATTTGGTCTATTTTACTAATTTCCAATCAACCTCATATTACCAGCCGATATCGTCGCGCGCTGCAGCTTTTTCACCGACATACGCCGCCATTTCTTCTACACCGGCAGATTTAAACTTGTCTTGAATGCCGTGCAGCATCTTCAGCGCTTCGTCATCGGACTTCGCGTAGCAGGCTTTGCGGAACTCTTCGTCAAAGTTTAAGCTTGCCGTTTTGTCTCTGAACTCTTGGTATTTCGGCCAATCTCTTACTAGATAAGTCGCGCTGACCTTATCGATAATTTGAATCGGAAGTCTCTTCGAGTAGCTTGCCTCGAGTTTCTCCCATTGCGTCTTCTGGTCATCCGGAATCGGCCAAGTGACTTCGGAGGAGAATGCGCCCATGAAGCTGCCGGAGAGATAGTTCAGACCTTCGTCGCGCTTCACATCCGGATTATCGTCGAATTGCTTCTTCACGTCTGCAACCCATTGCGGCTTACCATCTACCATAGTATAATCCTTGCCTTCAATACCCCAGTAAGCGAGCAGTCGGCCTTCGTCGCTGTTCAAGTAATCAATCAGACGCAGAGCTGCATCCGGATCTTTGATCTTCGCGCTCAAGAAGATAACCGGGAAGCCGGAACGGCCTGGCTTCTCGACTTGCGTCACAATGTTGCCGCTCTTGTTCTTCATAGGTCCAAGCAGCTCGTACTGCATTTCCGGATTCGTCTTGTAGAGCGTTTTCTGCAAATCGCCGATCATGCTTTGAGCGCCGAATACGGCCAGCTTGCCCGTAGCGAGCTTCTCTTTCGCAGTTGTATCGGTATTGCTGAACGCCTCCGGATCAAAGAGACCGCCCGTGATCAGTTTTCTCATATACAGCAGGCGAGCTTCTTGGTCCTTGGATTGCGTCCAGTGGATCAGCTTGCCGTCTTCCTGACGGAAGTCCGAAATGTTGTAATCGGACCAGCCGGATAGGAATTGGCTATAGTCCCATCCATTATGCATCGTACCGGAAGGGATGACCGGCTTGCCGCTAATATCTTTGAAGCCGCCGTTCTTGATTTGAGTCAGCAGATCCGCGAGCTTGTCTTCCGTGTCGATATCAGCACCGTTCACACCCAGCGCCTTGAGGATATCTCCACGGGCATAGAGACCGTAGTTCCAGTTATGAATGCTCTCCGGAGTGCCGTCCGGCGTCTGCATTGGAATGACATATTGCTTGCCCTCCAGATCAGGACTATTCAGGTCGAATTCTGCAAAGTCCTTCGCTACGCCTTGCGTCAACAGTTTCTTCACGTTCGGATATTTATCGAGATAAGGGGTTAAATCGAGAAGCTGGCCTTCCAAAGCCGCTTTCTTGATGACTTGTCCTTCCCCGCCTGTCGTCGACCAGTACGGCGCATTTACGATATCCGGAACCGTATCGGAAGCGAAGATCGTGTTCAGTTTCTCAACTTCGCTTGTTGTGATGGATTCCAGTTTTAACGTCACGCCTGTTTTCTCTCTAACCACTTTCGCAACCGGATTGTTTTCCTGATCCTGCGGATACCCTGCGCCACCACCGTTCCAAGCACTTAGGAAGGATAGCGTTGCTTCCTTAGGTGCATTAGAAGCGTTTTCTCCCGAGTTCTCCGAATTGGTTGAATTCGTAGTGCCCGGATCGTTGTTGTTTCCTCCACAAGCCGTTACGGATAATGCAATCATCGGGATGGCAAGCATCAAGCTAAGAGAACTTTTGAGTCTGGTCTTACGCATTAGACAAGCCCCTTTCTGTTGCTAATTTTTTATATATAAAAGGCAATGCCTTCTATACTCGGTACACGACTATTCCTTGAGCGAACCTACCAGGACGCCTTTAACGAAATACTTCTGAAGGAAAGGATACACGCAGATGATCGGTGCCGTAATGATGATTACGAATGTCATCCGGAGTGCCTCAGGCGTTACGCCTCGCAGCGCCATCTGGTTTTCGTTCATGTTCTTAATGGACGATCCGCTGCTCGAACCCGTCATCGATTGGAACGACGCTTCACTGATCATTTTGTTCAGGAACGTGGCTGCAGGTTGAAGATCTTCTTTCTGGATGAAGAACTGCCCGGTAAACCAGTCGTTCCAGACGCCTACCCCGACGAACAGCGCTATGGTAGCCATTACAGGCATCGAAAGCGGGAGAATAATTCGCCAGAATACGCTTAACTCGCTTGCACCGTCGATTCGCGCCGATTCCGATAAACCTAACGGGATCCCATCGAAGAACGTCTTCATAATGATGGCATTGAAGAAGCTATACAGCGACGGAAGGACAAGCACCCAGTACGTGTTCAGGATATGCAGCTCACGGTACAGAATGAAGGTCGGAATAAGACCTCCGCTGAACAGAGTTGTGAAGAAGAAGAAGAAGACGATATACTTTCTGCCCGGCAAACCTTTCCGCGAAAGCCCATAGGCCAGCAAGGCCGTCAGCAGTGTAGAACCCACGGTTACGATAACCGTTCGGGAAATGGAAATCCAAAAGGAATTGAGAATTTGAGGGTTATTGAATGCTTTGGTGTAGTTCTCAAGCGTACCGACCCTCGGGAAGAAGTAGATACCGCCCTTCATAGCGTCATAGCCGTCATTGAAGGATAGCGCCAAGAAATAGATAAAGGGATAGAGTGCCGTCAGGCAGAATATGAGCAGCAGCGCATAGTTCACTGTGGAATAGAATCTATCGGATGCCGACAGTTTTCTCACACCCATACCTGCACCTCCTTAGATTCATGTAATAGATTTGGCCTGATTACCATAGCGATACGTCGCTCACTTTTTTGGACACTTTATTCACGACCACGATGAGAATCAGCGAGATCATGGACTTGAACAAGCCGATAGCCGTGGAGTAAGCAAATTGTCCCTGCTGAATACCTGTTTTCAATACATAAGTATCTAATATCTCCGAGACGCTGAGTGTAGCAGGTGTCTGCATCAACCAGATCTGGTCAAAGCCGGCGTTCAGAACGCCGCTGAGCGAGAAGATCAGCAAAATACCAATCGTAGGCGTCAGACATGGCAGCGTAATCTTAAACAGCTTGCTCCACCGACCTGCCCCATCCATTTCCGCTGCTTCGTACAAATGTGGATCGATATTGGTCAAAGCGGCCAAATAAATGATCGAGCCCCATCCTACGCCCTTCCAAATATCCGAAATGACGACCAGCGGATAAAATAAGGATGGCATCCCCATAAAGAAGATCGGCTCATACCCCATATGATCCCTGATGTCATTGACAAGTCCCACGTTAGGAGAAAGAATTTTCTGCATCAGCGTCACAACGACGACCCAAGATACAAAGTGTGGCAGATAGGAAATCGTTTGGAAGATTCGCTTTAATTTGTTATGCATAACGCCGTTGAGCATCAATGCAAGGATGAGCGGCGCCGGGAATCCAAGTAACAGCTTGAGGAAGCTAATGGACAGCGTATTGTAAAGCACCGAATAGAAACTGGAATCGCCCAAGAATTGTTTGAAATACCGCAGGCCTTCCCAAGGACTGTGCAAGATCCCCAGGTTGTATTTGAAATCTTTGAACGCAATCAGGATACCGTACATCGGGTAATAGCAGAAAACGACATACCAGATAAAAGCCGGGAGCATAAATAAGTAGATCGATCTGAAACTCCAAATCTTAGCCCATGCATTGTTCTTGTTTAACCGAGCCACTTCGGGCATGACTTCAACTCTTGCATCTTTTGCAATCATTACTCCTCCCACCTTCTACAGGATATGGTCAATCGAAGCCTTTCAAATTAATGAAATCGATTACTGAAATCGTTTTCATTAACCTTATACAAACATAATATATTTAATATATTTAATCAAGCCTTATCATAGTAAATACTTTCCAACAGCATTCGACAAATCATGATTCTTCTGAATGAAGCTCAGTTTTGATCAATAAGGGCAAATTACCCAGATTCACGAACTGTCAATACGATTTATTCAAAAATATAACATATTTAATATGTTTTTAAATCGGCAATATATTAATTAACCATGAAGAACAAACGAGCCGATGATGCCTTTGCATAAACTTCACACAAAAAAAACCACATTGGATTCAATCCAATGTGGTTGCTTATTGTTTTTTATAGGCTATCAGTGCTTCATTTCAGGAACTTTGGCTAAATAGGACGCGGCTCCCTCAGCCTCTTTATAAGCTTTCGCCAATATTTCATTCCGATCTAATACAGCTGTTCCTTGAACTCTGACGATCTGATAATCTTCAATGCCGAGGAAATGAAACATGGATTTGAGATATTTATGGGAAAATTCAACTTCCGTATACCAGTCATTATTGGTGTACACGGCACCGCTGGCTTGGATAACAAGAAGGCTTCGACCGTCATTTAACAGCCCTACCGAACCATTCTCCGTATATTTGAATGTCTCGCGAGGAATCAGGATGTTATCCATATAATCTTTAAGCTTGGAGGAAATATTAAAGTTATGCAGCGGCATTGCGATGACATATTTATTGGCGCTCTTGAATTGCTGCAGCACTTCAGCCATCCGCGATGTTACTTTCTGTTCATCGGCAGTAAGCTTCTCGCCTTTCGCAAGCTTGTCCCATGCACTTAGTACCGTTTCGTCGACTGCCGGTACTTCTTCGCTGTACAGATTAATCTGTTCGATGGTCTCACTTGGATTCAATTCCTTATAGGTCTTCACAAAATGATGAAGAACGTTCGAACTGAAAGACGTTTCCGATTCTACCTTCGGATGGGCATTAATGATAAGCATTTTATTCATGTGTCTCTCTCCTTCTGATGTGGAAGTCCTGTGTTAGGTAATGTTAGCCAAGCGAGATGCCAATTGATGCATTGTCCTCAGGGGTACCTAGCCAATAACCATAAGCCAGAGCTACTGTAACGAAATGCATTAACACTTCAGGCGCGGGAGGGCCTGGTGGCACAGTATCAGTCGGTCGTCCTATTTCATTGAAGAATTCGCCCATTTTCGCCGTCGATGCGACTAACAAGGTTACGGTTTCGTTAGAGGCGTTTCTCCAAGCGTGCTTTACGTTTCCCGGAATATCGATCGTTTCACCGGCGGTAACCGCTCTCCAGCTGTCGTTTGTGAAAGCCTCGAGTTCACCTGAAAGAACAACGAAGGTTTCGCGATCATCATGACTATGAACAGGAACGATTACACCCGGCGGAACTTCAGCCTTCATCAGGGAGTAGTCCCTATTTTCCGATAAGTCTGTTAAGAGTTGAATACGTGGTCCCATGACATCCAAAACTGCTGACATATTAGTAGCCTCCAAATAAGTGCTTTGATTTTATGAAAATGACAGTGCATTCGTTACGTTATTTATGAAGTGGCGGACCCACTATATCTACGTGAAATGTTTTGCATACTTTCTCCATTTCATCTAATGGCATCCCGTTTATTGTCTGCCAGAAAGCTTCTTCTCCACCTGGAATAAACATGATCTGCACATGTAAACGAGAGTCGCCAAAATTAGCGAAAGCATGAGGCGTACCTTTGGGAATGTTGACGATATCGCCCACTCCCGCATCAAACTCTTCTCCATCTACACGAAATCGAACTTGTCCTTCCAAGATACGGAATATTTCATCGGTTCTCTGGTGAATGTGAAGCATCGGTCCATACGGCGGTTCATCCTTCGGGTCCATCATGACTTCAATCAAGGAGTATGTTCCATTCGTATCTTCGCCTTTAATGCGGATTCTATACTTTTCTCCGGGGGTATGGATCAAGTCGATCCACTCCGCTTCCTCATTTTGTCGAAAAATGGCATGTAGTTCTTTGTCAGTTTGTTCATGATGTGTCATGCAATTGCCCTCATTTATTGTTCAAGTGGTGGCCCAGTGAAGATGACCTGATATTTGGTTCTGGACAGTTCAATGATTTCTTCGATTGTCTTGCCGACACAGTCCTGGAATGCAAGCTCATCGCCCGCGGGAGTAAACGTAATTTGCAGATGCAGCGGAGTGTTAAGGTCGAAATTTGCGAAAGTATGCTCCGTGCCTTTGGGAACGACAACGATATCGCCCGCTTCCGCATCGATCTCCTTGCCGTCTAAATAGAATCGAGCCTTTCCTTCAATGACGCGGAAAATCTCGTCGGTTCTTTCATGAACATGAATGGGCGGGCCAAATGATGAACCGTAGGAAGAATCCTTAACCAGATCCAAGATGGAGTATGCGCCATTCGTGTCTTCGCCTGTTACGCGAATACAGATTCGTTCACCCGGTACGTGTTCCACTTGCTGCCACTCGATTTCTTTATTCCGGTGAGAAACAGCTTTGCGTTCCTTTGCTTCTTCGTGATGATTGCTCATGCAGTCTAACCTCCGTTAATCCTGTTCTCTATCTCGCTTATTAATCGTCGACAACGTTTATCGTCTATAAGGATTGTCTATAATATAGCCATTAACATCGAGGATGTCAAATGAAAGGCAGCGCATTTCAACTTACAAATTCCGCCAAGCCTCAATTGACAAGGGTATGAATCCCCCCTAAGATGTTAGTATTACGTTTCACGTCCAGAAAGCAGGTGTTTGCATGCAGTACAGTATAGGTGTTGAATATGCGCTGCATTGCTTGGTATATTTAATCGACATTCCGTCTGATGAGACTATAGGAATTAAAGAGCTTTCAGCGTTTCAAGGCATTTCCGAGACCTATCTGTCGAAAATTTTCGGAAAATTAACGAAAGCCGGCATCGTCAGATCCGTTCCCGGGGTAAAAGGCGGCTATAGATTAGCCAAGCCTCCTGCGGAAATCTCGTTTTGGGATGTCGTAGAAGCCGTTGAAGGCCAAGCGCCTATTTTTCAATGCAAAAATATTAAAGATAACAGTTATCTGTGCCGTGAGGACGAGGAGTTTGCGGCATGCACCAAGGCCACTCCCTGCGTCATTAACTTAACGATGCGCGATGCCGAGGAAACCATGCGTAATCAACTTCGCACCAAATCGCTGAGTTGGCTGAACGAAGAGCTCGATCGCGTATTAACGCCTAAGTCTCGCCAAGATACGCGTAACTATTTCGCTCAGGGTAATAGTGGTTGATCTCTCTACGCTCGAGGATAGGACTCAAACACAAAAAATCACAGCCACATACGGCTGTGATTTTTTGTGTGTTTATGACAATGCTGCTCTTCTATTATGAGAGCTCGGTAATCTCGATTCCGGAAAGCTGCGCAGGGACTGAGAATCCGAGGCCCAGCATCGTTCCTCCGCATCTCTCCCCTTGATAAATTAGATACTCGTCCAACAGAATCAAGCAATTGTTCCGGGTCTGGCGCAGTTCAAGCGTATGCACGTCTCTAAAATCAAAGTACGCAGGCAGCTCTGCCTGAAGCACAACCTGACCGTCCGTTCCCTCTACCTTAACTTCAAGACCAGCGCGATCCAGCGTCAATGTAAACGCCGGTCCGGACAACCGGCTTGGCGTCTCTGACAGACACAGCTGGAACATGCCTGCCGAACCCGAACCGCCTCCTTGCTCGAATTGAAGGTCAGCACGAAACTGAAACGGCTTGCCGAGCATCTCTTCTTTCATCCATAACAACGATGGTTTATTGCTGGCTGCACAATACAAAACGCCTTCTTTGACTTGCCACGTCGCGGCATGATCATCTTCTTCATCAACCTGAAGCATGCCGATGAAGGCTTCCGTGGTCTTCGCGTTCAATTGCGCATGCGGCGTGACGGCAACGCCGGCGAACTTCGCACGGGTGTAGTGAGTAACCAGCCCTATACGTCCCGATGATACCGGGAATCGTCCTTCCAGTGTAGGTACATCATCCACAAGTACCTCGATTAGTTGACCAACCTTGGTTATCGTCAGCTTATGGAACACCGAGTAGCAGAGTGCCTGATCCAGCTTGACCCGCACGGGTTCACTCTTCAAACCGTTCATTACAGAGAAAACAATCAGTTCCTTCTTTCCTACATCCAGCAGTACTTGTACATGATTGCGCATATCGGAATAGCCGATGTACGCCCCATACAATCCGCCCATATGGTTGGGCTCCCACTTGACGTTCAGCTCATAGACGAAGTGAGTGAATGACTCCGTTGACAGCGCCGTCCCGATTCCTACGAGACTATTCTGCAGTGCTTCGTATCCGCCTGCCGACCAAGCCCCGGAATCGATGCTCCATCGTGGGGACAAGCTCTCCACTTCTGCCGTTTCGAACAGATCGCGGAATACAGGCATCGCCGGCGCATCCTGCATCGTATGCGAAGGACCCGGCACCCACATCCGATCGCCCTTCCAAAGAAGCGGATCAATCCGCATCTGGCGCTGCTCCTTGTGGGGGATGCGCTGTTGATGGTTGTCCCGTCCGTGATAAACGATCCAGTCATCCACATTATTCGGAGCCTTGACTACGGAATGGTGACCCACGCCTTCAACATCGTCATTCCGACGCATCAGCGGTTCGTACACATGCTCACTCGGAACCTTCTTCCACTCTCTCTCGGCAATACCGCTGCCTGTGTCAACAGTCATGGAATAACCAATGAAATAATAGGGTTTGGTAAAAGCGTTCCCGCTGTACATGACGTACCCTCGCCCCCGGCGATGCAGATAGCATGCCCCTTCAATCGTATGCCAGTTGCGGCCATCGCCAAACCGATTCTCTTCATAGATTTCCTCATCAAGCGTCGGTTTGACGACAAGCTGGGGCTTGCCTTCAGGCGTAATAGGATCAAGCAAGCGATCAACGAGAATAACCGTCCCCGGACGATCTCTGTCGATGCCCATCGTATTGTTGTCCGAGTAGAATAGGAACAACCGTCCTTGTTCATCCTTTACGACATGCGCATCGATGGTAAAGGTGTCGTATAACGTCTTCACATAGGAAAAAGGCCCTTCCGGCCGATCAGATGTCGCAACGAGCAAATACTCGTAATGAGGATCGGTTTCGCCCAGAGCAACGGAGGATACATACATATAGAAGATTCCGTTAAGGTAAATGACAGCAGGCGCCCAGTAGCCCTCGCGATCAGGCATGGAGAATGCATACCCCAGCGGCTCCCAGTCGACGAGATTAGCGGAACGCATAACCGGCACACCCGCTCCTCCGGTAGCAAAACAATAGTACAATCCGTTGTGCTTCAATACATACGGATCGGGATGAACCGAGGAGTATGCTCCGCTCGATTCGGCACCTTTGTACAGCGGATTCTCGTAAACTCCGGCATGCTTGGACAACGGAAGTCCCGTTGTCAATTTCCCTAATTGCTTCACCGCTAGCTCCGTCCTTTCGCTTGGAAAGATATGAAAGATATGATGCTCCAAGTGTATACTATAGGATCAATTTTGAGTATATAAAAACGCCGGATCGAACCGCAGCATATCGCGGGTCCATCCGGCGTTTCTACTGGATTATGTTTGTTCCTTTCCCGTTACACTCAAACGTCGTTGGAGAGCGGGACACTGACATCAGTCCGCTTTGTTTTCTTCGTCATACGTTCCCTTAATTTCAAGAACGGAACCTCGTAATAGCGATGCATAACAAACGTAAACCCGATTAACAAGACGAGGGCAAAGATTAGCAAATACAAGCTGTGACCGACACTCGCCGTCGTGTTCTCCCTACTGAACCAGATGAACAGGTTCCAATGAAACAAGTAATACCCGTAGCTTTGGGAGCTGATGAAACCGACCCACGCACGACATTTCGGAAGCCGTTCCAGCTTAGGGATATTCACTTCAACTACCGCAATGAGCAAGGCGATAAATAAGGAAACCAGACTAAAGAGAATCGTCCGGGCAAACCAGGACTGGTCCATCGTTTGCGCCTGAATGCCGTTATAGACATAGAAACCGCTAAAGCCGATCAATCCGGCCACCGCAACGAGCAAGGATGCCTTACCGGCCAAGTACTTTCGATAGAGAGAGGCATGATAGCACTTGATACCGGCTAGAATGACGCCAAACACCAGACTGTCCAGGCGTAATGGGATTTGCTTGCGAATGCCGTAATCCCACACCGGCTGATTGGCGTGCACTTCCATCATTCGAAGGATGGGAAAGACAAGGATGAGCACAGCGGAAATGCCGAAGAAAGCGGCTGATTTGTTGCGAAATTTCCCGGCCAGCAGCAGCGGGAACGGAATCAGCAGATAGAACCATTCCTCAATCGATAAACTCCATGATATCGGCAGAAAGCCTAAATGCTGTTCATTAAAGTTCTGCAGAAAAACAAGGTTCGTAAGATTCATGTGATCGTTAAAGAACAGGTATGTTGTGACTACCGCAAAGAAGTAGAGCGGCAGCGTTCGAAACCAACGACGAACATAAAAGGTTTTGAGCCCGGATAGGGATCCGTTCTCCACGACATCTTGAAGCAAGATCCGTCCAATCAGAAAACCGCTAAGCACAAAAAACAATTCTACGCCTAAGTAGCCGGTCACATAATTGAGCGGGTTAAAATCATGGTACGGCATGAAAAAGAACCCCATCCCATGGCAGAACAATACGAGTAAAATCGCGGTGCTGCGGATAATATCCAGTCCGGCATTGCGTTCCATGACTCCGCACTCCTCATTCCTTAAGCTGGATAACTTCAATCGATCGGCGCCGAAGCTGCTGCACATCTTCGGCAGATGTTTCAGCATCCGTAATGAGTCGATCAATGCGATCCCAGCTCGTTATCGTCATAAAGGCTTGCGTATTAAACTTGCTGTAGTCCGCCAATAAATAAACCTGCTCGGCCATTCCGATCATTTTCCGTTTCACGCGGGCTTGCAGCTCGTTGGATTCCGAAATGCCGCGTTCCATATGCGCCCCTTTGCAGGAGATGAACGCTTTATCGACGTGATATTCTTCCAACGATTGCTCGGCTAAAGGGCCGACGAACGAGAGTGAGTTAGGTACAAGCATCCCGCCCGTACTGATCACAACTACATTTTTCTTTTCACTTAACACGAAGGCTACCTTCAACGAATTCGTCAATACCGTGAGGGGAATATCGGGCAATTGCACAGCGAGGTGCCACGCCGTTGTGCTGGCATCCAGCACGATCCGATCATTAGGCGCGACAAACTTTGCAGCTTCCACCGCGATAAGCTGTTTCTCCGCAACATGTACCGTTTCTCTAAGCAAGTACGATGTTTCGTGCGTCTGCGGGCCGATGCGAATGGCGCCTCCGTAGCTGCGCTGCAGTCTCCCTGCCCCTTCCAGGCGATCCAAGTCGCGGCGAATCGTTTCCTCTGTTACGTTGCACGATTGGCTGAGCTCGGTAACACGAACGCTTCCCTTCTCGTTCACCATCCGAAGGATGTGTTGATGCCTTTCCGCGACAATCATAACTGTCCCCCCTTACCAGGCTGCATCATCCGATTACCGGTCTGAGGCTTTTGAAGCTCTTCTGCCTAGCCAAATTGACAATAGTGTAAGCACCAATGCGCCGACTCCCTCTGAAGCTAGCAGCCACCACTCATCCTTAGGTCGATTACCGCTTCCCAGCACGAAGTAGGGAACTCCACAAGCGAACAGCAGCCCTAGTTGGACGGCTAGAAATCGGGTGAAAGACTTCCAAACGCGACCAGCCAAAGCCCGTTTTTTAAAATGAAATTGACTGTAATAGACATAAGCCAGCCAACCAATGCCTAGCGAAATGAACATGATGTAATCGATAGCCTGCCAAGAGAAAGGATTGACATTATAGTAACCCAGTAAATATATGACAAGCCCTCGCAGCGCCAGCCAATTCAATATGCCGATGAACGAAGTGACAGCCGTTAGTAGAACGGATAGATAACCGGCAGCGGTTACCTTCTTATGCTCTTGCAGTAAAGGATCCATGCTGTGCTTCATCACTCCACTCTCTAATGACGTTCTGAAGCTTTAGCAGCATTTGCTTTCGCGTCTCTTCGTTGTCCACAAGATTGGTTTTCTGGACATAAACGGTTAACCGGCGAAGCCTCTTCAAGTAGCTGCGAGCAGCTGCTTGCTGCAAGCTGCGAACCCCTTCCTCATTGCCCGTTTCATGAAGCTGGATCATTTTCACCGTAAATTTACGCGACCAAGTCTCCGGAATCATGCCTGAGGATGAAATCACTTCCAAATCATGATGCTTCTCCCCGAAGATCTTGGCCATCATAAACCGCATGTACCAGATCGAAGCAAGCATGATAAGCGACAAACAAACTAAGAAAATGAGCAAAATCAACATGATGGCGGTCATAGCGATGCAGCCCCCTGCAGCTGCAGCTCTCCGGCAAAGTGGCAGGCCGAATAATGTCCTTCGCCGACCTGTTTCCATTCCGGAGCCTGCGATTTACAGATGTCCTTCGCATAGGGACATCGCGGATGGAAGTAACATCCGGATGGCGGTTTGGCGGGATTGGCGACTTCACCCGACAGGATGATCCGATTGGACTTTTTACGTGGATCAGGCACGGGCTTGGCAGATAACAGCGCTTCGGTGTACGGATGCTGCGGTTTCCTGAATAAGGTCTCGGTCGCAGCCGTTTCTACCATTTTGCCGACATACATCACGCCGACCCGGTTGGAAATGTGTTGGATGACGCCTAAGTCATGCGAAATAAACAAGTAGCTTAAATTTAATTTATCCTGCAAGTCCTGCAGAAGATTGATAATTTGTGCTTGTACTGAAACGTCAAGCGCGGACACGGCTTCGTCGCACACGATAAACTTCGGATTCGTTGCCAATGCTCTGGCAATTCCGATCCGCTGACGCTGTCCGCCGCTGAAAGCATGCGGGTACCGCTCCAGATGCCGGCTGTCTAAGCCCACCATTTCCATCAGCTCCCTGACACGTTCCTTGAGCTTCTCGCCGCGAGCCATTCCGTTACAAATAAGCGGTTCCGCAATAATATTGAGCACTGTCATCCGTGGGTTGAGCGAGGAATAGGGGTCTTGAAAGATAAGCTGCATGTCTCTGCGGATGGCCCTCAGCTCTTGATTGTTCAATTTCATGACATCTTTGACTTGTCCTTGTCTGTCACGAAATAGCGTGGAACCCGAAGTCGGCTCAATTGCCCTCAAGACGCATCTTCCGAGCGTCGTCTTGCCGCAGCCGGATTCCCCTACCAGACCAAGCGTTTCACCGGGCCGAATTTGAATATGGATATCATCGACTGCTTTGACGAAGCCGACCGTTTTCTTGAGGAATCCTTCTTTAACGGGAAAATATTTCTTCATCGAACGGACGTCTAATACAAACTCCTCTTGCGTCATGGCTCAACCTCCGCTTCAGTTATTGACCTCGTCCACAAGCAAGCAGCGTACCGAATGTCCCGCGGCCACTTCAACCAGTGGCACATCTTCCACATTGCACACGCCATCCTTCGCCATCTTGCATCGCGTATAAAAGCCGCAGCCCTTCGGTAAGTTCATCGGAAACGGCACTGTACCTTCAATCGATTCCAGCCGTTTGTTCGACCGTATTAATGAAGGGATGGAATTAAGCAGCGCTTTGGTATACGGGTGCTGCGGATTATGAAACAGCGTATCCACGTCGGTATATTCAACAACCTTCCCCAGATACATCACCGCAACATCGTCCGACATTTCAGCAATAACGCCGAGATCATGCGTAATAAAAATGACGGAAGTATCATGGCTCGATTTCAGGTCATTAATCAATTGGAGCACCTGCGCCTGTACCGTGACGTCTAGCGCTGTCGTCGGCTCGTCGGCAATCAGGATGGCCGGATTACAGGATAGCGCCATCGCAATCATAGCCCGTTGGCGCATGCCGCCGGACAATTGATGGGGATATTCGCTCATCCGCTGCTCCGGATTGGACATGCCTACCTTCTTCAATATCTCAACACCAAGCCGATAGGCTTCATCCTTATTGTCCGTTGCATGCAGCAGTATGGCCTCCATGATCTGGTTGCCTACGGTATGAATCGGCGAGAATGCCTTCATCGGTTCTTGAAAAATCATGGCGATTTCGCCGCCGCGAATATCTCGGATTTCCGAGCCGCGGGGATCGAGCTTGGCAAGATCGACAACATCGTAGGTGCCATCCGGCTTCTTGCGCGACAACCGGATTTCGCCTTGCACTTCTCCCGGCTTCGGAACGATGCGCAGCAGCGCCTGTGAGGTTACGCTTTTTCCACAGCCGCTTTCGCCAACGATGCCTAACGTCTTCCCGCGTTTAATTCGCAGATCGACTCCGTCTACTGCTTTCAGAAGTCCTTCATCCAATCGAAACTGCACCTTGACGTCCTTCATTTCCAATATGACATTCTCTTGCTGTGACATAGGTCCACCTCCTATTTATAAGGATCTGCAGCATCCCGAAGCCCGTCTCCGAGAAAGTTGAACATGAGCACGGTTAACATGATGAAGGCGGCAGGCCATAGCAGCCAAGCATGATGTGCCAAGGTTTCCAGGTTTTGCGCATCCTGCAGCAATACGCCCCAAGATACAGCGGGCGCTTGCAGCCCAATGCCAAGAAAGCTAAGTGAGGTTTCCCCTAGAATTTGGGCGGGAATCGCAAGCGTGACATTTACGATAATGTAACTGGCAAAGGACGGGAGCAAGTGCTTCCGAATGATTCGCAAATCACTGGCGCCTGCAAGCCGAGCCGCCATCGTGAAGTCCTCTTCTCTGAGCGATAGAATTTTACCGCGCACGACACGAGCGAGACCTGTCCATCCGATAACAGAGAAGATGATGATGAGACCGAAATACATTTTGGTTGTCGACCAGTCTCGCGGCACTGCGGCAGACAGCGCCATCCAGAGCGGAATCGTCGGAATACAAATGAGAAAATCGATAATGCGCTGGATAATCGTATCCGATACGCCGCCCAAGTAGCCGGATATTCCGCCGAGCAGCAGTCCGATAATCAACGTTAGGATAATCCCGACAAGACCGAACGACAAGGAAATGCGTGCTCCATAGATGATACGTGAGAATAGATCATGGCCCAGCTGATCCGTTCCCATCAGAATGAGCGCACCCTCCTTATCGCCTAAGCCGAACAAATGAATGCTCGAAGAGATAAATCCCCACATTTCATAAGGTTCGCCTTTGACGAAGAAGTGGATCGGATACTTTTTGGTGGTATCTTCACTGAAGGTTCGCAGGAAGGTTTCCTGATCGACTTTCTCTGTCAAACCGTAGACAAACGGCCGGAACTGAAAGCCCGTATCCGGATCAACGAAATGAATCTTCTGCGGAGGGGCATTCTTATAAGCCGTATAACGTGTACCGGATAGATTAGGAGCAACAAACTCGCAAAATATGGCGATCAAAAACATCAGAATTAATAATACCGCTGAAATCATCGCGAGCTTATGTTTCTTGAACTTCCACCACATCAGCTGCCATTGCGAGGCTACTTCGACGTTAATGGTATCGGCCGTTTTGTTTCGGCGTGTTCTCGGTTTACGAATTTGATTGATAACGGTAGATAAGCCGCTCATTCCGAAACACCTCCGAAGCGGATACGCGGATCGATGGCCGCAAGCAAAATATCCGAGAGCAGAGTTCCTAATACCGTGATGAAGCTGGTTACCAGAATAAAGCTGCCGCACAAGTACATATCCTGCGTCATGAGCGCCTTGAGCAGCATCGGCCCCGTTGTCTGCAGGTTGAGGACGATGGACACGATGACCTCTCCGGAAATAAGCGCCGGCAGCGTCCATCCGATCGTACTGATGAGCGGGTTGATAGCCATACGAACCGGATATTTGAAGAGCAATTTACCTTCCGATACGCCTTTCGCTCTGGCCGTAATGACGTACTGCTTCGACAATTCATCGAGCAGCATGCCCCGCGTGACTCGAATCAGCGATGCGGCAGATGCCATTCCGATTACGATGACAGGCAATATGAGCCTCGGCAGCATATCCAGCACCTTCGCCATGCTCCATGGCGCATCGAGATACGGCTGCGAGAACAGCCCTGTTATCGATACGCCGGTTTCAATGAAGATGAAATAGACGAGTACGAGGGCAATCAGAAAGCCGGGAACCGCAACGCCGATAAATCCGATGAAGGTAAACACATAATCAAGAATGGAGTATTGATGCGTAGCCGAGTAGATGCCGATAGGGATCGAGACAAGCCATACGAACACGAGCGATATCAATGAAATGGTTATCGTTAAACCGAGCCGAGGCCAGATAACATCCGCAACCGGCATGTTGTATTGGAAGGAACGACCCATATTTCCATGCAGCACGATATCTTTGATCCAGTAGACATACTGCACGATGAGTGATTTATCCAGTCCGTATTCCCGCTGCAAATTAAGGATGGCGCTCTCCGAAACATCATTGCCCGACAGCTTCAATTGCTGAATATAGTTGGTTAAGAAATCGCCCGGAGGAAGCTGAATAATGACAAATACGATAATACTTATGGCGATCAACAGCGGAATGAGCTGTAATAATCGATAGCTAATAAAATTTATCATGCGGTTCCCTCCATTCAATGTAAGCCGCAGATCCATACACGAACCCGGGAGCCCAGGCCTCCTCTCATGAGGTCTGGGCTCCTTTAGGTTCGGACATCTTATTTGCCGAAGAAGAATTGCTCGCCTGAGAAGTCGGTTCCAATTGCAAAGCTGCTGTCACTAGGAATGTTCTTCAGCTTCTCATTCACAATAATTGGCTGCTTCACATCGCTGAGCGGTACGAAGTAGTACACATTGTTTTTCATCTGTTGCTTCACTTCTTCGATCATGCGTTTGGCATTTTCCGGGTCCGTAGCAAGTGCCTCACTAATCGTCGTATACAGCTTCTTCACATCCTCAGGCGGTTCCTTACCGTTCTTGCCTGAGCTGGTGTACCACTGATCCCATAACGGAGCCCACATGCCTTGACCCCAATCACCCATGTACCAGAGCGGTGTGTGCGTCCAGATGACCGTCGCTTGAAGATCATTCGCAGTATTGCGCTGCGACCAAAGCGTCTGGTCGATCGTTTTCATCGTGACGTTAAGACCAAGTGCCTTCCACATCTCGACGATAAGCTGCGTATAAGGAACGATGTCCGGTGCTTGGGCTCCAACTTCGATTGGAATCGTAAATACTTTGCCGTCTGGGCCTAACCGTTTGCCGTTTGCGTCTTTCTTCATGCCCATGTCATCCAGCAATTTATTGGCGCCATCCAAATCGAATGTCGGATCCTCGATGTTGCCCGGTTTGGCAAAACCATAGTAGATCGTATCAATAAGCTCTTGGCGGTCGATGGCCATGTTCAATGCTTGGCGGAAACGGACATCTTGGACCACTTTCCCCCAATTTGGATCTTTTTCATAGGTCAAGTTAAGGAAAATATCGGTCGGAGTCACATGCATGTTATTCAGCATGGCTTTATACCCGTTCTTCTCGTTTTCCTTGTACAATGGCATCTTCACGAGCGATGCCGATTCACGTGAGAAATCAACCTCGCCGGCAATGGTTTTCAAACTAACCATTTCAATATCGTTTACGAGGGTGCTTTCGATTTTATCGATGTATGGCAGCTGATTGCCTGCCTTATCGATTTTGAAATAATAAGGATTCCGCTCATAAGTCGTCATGCTTTGCGTCGCTTTCGTAATGATCCAAGGATAGAGGACAGGGAAACCGACGGCTTCGGAATGGTTCAATTTCCAGTTCGTAATATCTTTATAGTTGAACAGGTTGACCC
Organism: Paenibacillus sp. CF384; assembly: GCF_900106745.1. Taxonomy (GTDB): domain Bacteria; phylum Bacillota; class Bacilli; order Paenibacillales; family Paenibacillaceae; genus Paenibacillus_Z. Next base: position 110,885 of record NZ_FNNV01000019.1, read on the forward strand.
ACTCGCCTGGTTTGAAACCGGCTTCCTTAATCGCCGACTCCAACTGATCAAGCTTGATATATTTGGTATGGAATTGCTTCAGGAAGTGAGCAGGCTTGAGCAGCTCTGTGTATCCGCGCCAGCCTTGAATCGCTAAGCGAATCAAGAGACCGCCGTATGGACGATCGAAGGAAAGCTTAAAGTTATACTCGTCGATAATTTCCAATTTAAGCGGAGCGCCTTCGGCCACACCACCCGAACGGAGATAGAGCGGGAAGATCGGGGTCAGCTCCTCGTTCATCAGTACATCCTCGACCGTGAACCGGATATCCTCCGTCGTTACTGGCTCGCCGTCAGACCATTTCAAGCCTTTGCGCATTTGGAACGAGATGGATTTCTGATCCTCGCTGAGCAAATAATCCTTCAGAACGTTGCCTGTAAGTTCTTCTCCGAGAATACTCGGCGTATTAAGCAGCGGTTCATTATCCATGACGAAAACGTCTGCATCCCAGTTCGGCACCGATGTAACCGTTCTCAAAGTTCCGCCGAAGGATCCGATTTCATACTTCAATTGTCCTTCTGCTACCTCGTTAGTGATTTTGTAATCTGCAGGTAAGCGGTCTTTCACATCCGGAAGGTTCTTGCCGTCCAAATACGAGGATTGATGGAACTCCGTAATCGCTCCATCCCCGGTTGCTTCCGATGAAGCATTCGTATTGTCTGATGTGTTGTCTGACTTGTTGTTTGCTACCGTCTCATTGGTGTTACTGGTGCTTTCTGTATTTGTCTTGTTCGCCGAGTTCGATGAATTCGAATTGTTCTTCGAATTGTCAAAACACCCGGTTAAAGCCGTTGTAAAAATGAGAGCGGTTACAAGAGCAGTCGCCAACAGTCTCACCTTCATTTACAACCCTCCGATACTTCTGTTTATTTTTGAGTTTGTGGACTCACCACAATTATTAGGCGATAAACCCACATATTTCAATAAATGTTTTTGGTTTTTACCGTATTTTCGGAAAGAAGTAAAGATTGTCTACTCCCTGACAACATTCGGCGATTTACGGCCATAAATGACAAAAAAGCCCCATTCGGGACTTTTCTCATAGTCTCATCGTTCAAGTTTTCAATGCTTGTTCTCGAAGCTGCTGGGGCGTTATGCCGAAGTATTGTTTGAATAACCGATAAAATTGCGCCTTATCCGGATAGCCGACCATTCTGCCGATCGCTCCCACGCATTCAGTCGATTCTAACAGCATACGCTTCGCTTCCCGAAGACGCACTTCCTGCAAATATTCGGTAAACGTGTAGCCGCAGCATAATTTAAATGTCTTACTGATGTAATGCGGCGAATAATAGCTTTCTTTGGCTAAATCCCGCAGTGTGATTGGTGATGCGTAGTGTTGCTCGATATAGGACAACAGCTTCGGTAATATTTCATGGATGTCTACAGTCAACTGCGTCTGCAGATTGTCCTGCATTCTGCGAAACGACGATGCGAGCAGCAGCATCGTATAACCGCACAACATCGCACGATAACCGTTCTTCTTCGAGAGGTACTCTCCGAACATCGATTCGAGCAGCTCCTCCAGCTCCAGAATGGATTTGCCCTGAAAACGAATGTGCTGCAAGGCACCTTGCATAGGCTGCTGAAACTCCTGAAACAGCCTATGGTTGATCAAGCTGCGCTCAGGCTCATATGTAGTCGACTGCTCATTTAAATAATCAGCTTGAATTAATATGTTCATGTACTGCATGTCTTGCTCGGCATGGAAGGAATGTCTGTCACCGACATTCATCCATAATAAATCACCTCTGCGAACATGATAGCTTTGATTATTCACCTGATGATTTCCGGTCCCGTGCAAGATATAAACCAGCTCGACAAAGTTGTGAGTGTGCTCAGGCTCATGTGTGTGATTGGCTACTTTATAAAGCGCTATTCCCTCATCTTGATGGATAAAGTCGACTGCCTTGTAAATATGCATCACATCATCCTCCGTTTATACGATCAGGATATGGAAGCGCTTACTATTATGTGTAATTTCTACACGTAATAAAGAGTTCCTTCTGAGCGGTTATAATTTTTTGCATGACTCCTTAACGGAGGCAAGGCGCTGTCGACAACAAACTTAGTTTCGACGACATTCGCCATCCCCGCTGCGACTATTCACTGAGATTTCGCTGTTTCCTGAAGCAGCGCCCTGATCAAACTTAAGTTCGTATCCTCATCCTCGACGAAACCCACCTTCGGACCAATAACGCTGAACTCGTTCTCCGTATCGTTATTTGTCCGGATTCCCCGCTTGTTATCCAAGTGAATCAAGGCGCATACGGAATCCGATTCATGAAGCCTACAGATAACCGCACCTTTAAACAGCTTCGATTGAATAACATCGATTTGATCCGTAATCTCAATATTGTAGCGTTTCGATGATAGCCGTCGAGGCGCATTTCTGTATCGGCTGGATGACGTATTCCTGAAGCAGCTTTTGATCGATTAAAGTAGTGAAATACGCGATGTGCAGCTGCCGGTTCGAACAAGAGATCTTGCCCGCTTTGAAATCACTCGATTGGCTCGACATCCGCAGCAACGCTTCTAGGTCTGTTTGCTCTGTCTTCAACATGTGAATCCATTCTCCCAAATTTAGGTATATTGAAGTAATATACCCAGAACGAAATGGATCATTCCTCTACGAGGCTTCCAATCCTGAATGGATAGCTTAGTCGCTGCCTCGTGACACTGCCAATTAACGGGAGCTGCGTAAACAACAAACTATGCGAAAAAGGCTCCGGACGCCAAAAGGCAGCCGGAGCCTATCGAATTAGAAGAGCAAGATTGGCGTTATTACAATGGGTTGCAAACAGCCTCCATTGCGGCAGCGCTTCCCTTCGCTTTCATCTCAACAGATCGTCGGTAGGGTAGAACATCCCCTTTTTTTAATGTCTATACCCATGCATCGCTCGAATAGCCTCGTTGCTCCCAATACCCAATATCTGTCCCCTCGATTACTTCGATACGGCTAAGCCACTTGACCGACTTATAGGCATACATCTTGGGGACGATGAGTCGCACTGGACCTCCAAAATCATTGGAGATCGGGTTTCCATCGTGCAGAACCGCAATCATAACATCTTCCATCTGCGCCTGCTCCAAGGTTAACATGTCTGTATACACCCCATCAGCAGAGTGAAATTTGATCGTCTTGGCACCTGGCTGAATGCCAGCTTGCTGAAGCATATCTTTCAACCGGATTCCTTCCCATGTATTGTTGTACACTGACCAACCTGTTACGCAGTGAAAATCACTAACTTGTGCCTTTCGCTTTAACGCTACGAATTGCTCCCAATTCCAGATCATTTTATTGTCGACTAGCCCGTCGATTGTAAAAGACCAGTTGTTATTGTTGAATTTAGGAATCGGCGTAACCGTATAGAGTCGGAACCTCCCTTGCGCTCCTCCGCCAATCGGAGGCGACGAAGCAGGGAGAGCCTGTGGCGCCGGAAGCAATTGGTTTCCATTATTTGCAGCCAATTGGTTCATGTTCGTACTACTTTCGCCAATCCCGCTGCCAATTGAATTGTTTAGCCACTTTAGGAATGAAGGGCCAACTGCCACGGCAATTCCTGCCCCGATTGTCCATTTTACAAAAGCTCGCCGTGAATAAACCGATTGGGGGACCACCTTATCGGAGGCAGGCATTGCCTTTTCTCGACCAGTCTTCACAGTGCGCTTGCCCGGTTCCTTCAGCCACCTCAGCCTAGTAATAGAATGGTAGATGACATAAGGTATTCCGCCCCAAGTCAGCATGTCATGAATCCAAAGTGCTGAATTGGCTAATCTCGGGCCGACTGCCCTGAACTGCCAGAGCAGTACGCCGGACAAAAACCAGCCGAGCAGTAAACCTAGCACTACCAAGATATTCAGCTTCTGCCACCGCTTCTCTTTCAACTGCTTCCAGTGCTTAGCCGCCAGAAGCAAATAGAATACTACCGGCAGCATAGAAGCAATCCCAATGACGATATGGATCCATTTCAGCCAGACCCTGCCTTCGCCTAAGACGCCTCTCCAGTATCCGCCTAGCAGCATGAGCCCGGATAAAGCAAGGATCACAACGATCCATCCGTTCCAAGTATGAAGCAGCGCCAGCTTCTTGCCGAATCCTTTGCGAATTCTACTCAGCAGCTCTCCCACGCCTATTCCCCTCCTACTCGGTAACAATCATGCCTGGTATAAAGTGAACCAGAATTGGCTGCCCTCTCCTGATGGATTCGGTTCGACTCCAATTGTTCCGCCAGCTTCCTCCGTGAACAGCTTAGCAATCGATAAACCAAGCCCCGCTCCGCCGCTCTCGCGGCTGCGTGAGCGGTCCACCCGGTAAAAGCGCTCGAAAATTTTCATTTCTTCGCCTGAAGGGACACCATTTCCCTCGTCATAAACCGTGATGCGAATTCTCGGTCCCTCAGGTACAGACGCCACAGGAACGGCATTTATCCCTAGCCTCCCACGCACCGGAGAGTGCCTCCAATTCGTTGTAAGCGCCATTAAAATTCCAAGATCGGCTTATGTATAAGGTATAAGTCATTTGTTTTACACCCATAGGTTACCTCCAACTTGACAAGTTAAGCCTTTGGATAACAAAGGCTTAACTACTTCATGCGCATGCGAATTAGTCATTGATTACGTACCTGTCTGCGATTACCCTTCTGCTCGATGGTAGATCCGGCATTTCGTTTACTGAAACAACGGCATTCGTTTTCTTCGACGGCTTCATCCAATACTTTTCATTCCCGGGCAGTTCATCGAACCACGATGCTTCCGGAGGGCAATCCAAAATCATAAAGCGCCCGTATTGTCCATCTCTTGATTGATGATATTTGAGATACGCCTTACCTTGCTCTATTGCAAGAATTTCGATTTTTCCCGATGTATGGCTCATAGAGAGCCGGACCCGTTTGCCAAGGCCTGATGTACGTGCTTTGGCTTGCTCTACAATTTCGTAGACTTCCTCAAGGGGAAGGACAAAGTCACGATTCCCGGCTACCGGACGGTTAATAAAAAAGTAGTACGGTGTAACGCCTGCCCATGATAGTTGGTCCAGGAGGTCGCCGAGTACAACCGGGTCGTCATTTATCCCCTTAAGAATGGGGGTTTGATTCACGACAATTGCCCCTGCTTGATGTAACGCATCGAAACCACGCTTCGCTTCTTCCGTAATCTCCCGCGGATGATTGATATGGGCCATCACATAGATTCTTCGCTCCGGAGAGGAAAACTCCTTAATCGTTTCCAGCAGCTCTTTGTCTTCATAAATTCGCATCGGGTTGAACACCGGTATTTTGGAGCCGAGACGAATTATCCGAACATGGCCTATTGCTCGTAATCTCTTAAGAATCGAGCGCAGCTTCGGAGTAGCCAAGATGAGACTATCTCCTCCCGTCAAGCGCACATTGCTTATTTCAGGATGTTCATCAATATATTGCAGACCGGCTTCCACGTCTGACACGGCTTCTTTCACATCGTTACGAAAAAGACGCTTTCGGAAACAATATCTGCAATAAGCCCCGCACACCTCGGAAACGATTAATAATGCCGTAGATTTATATTTGTGCTGGCAGCCCGGCACGACGTAATTGGTATCTTCATCCGAAGCATCCCATCGCCCGTATTCTTCTAACTCCCCTTCATTAGGGATGACAAGCTTTCGAATGGGATCGTCAGGATCGCTCCAGTCGATTAAATTGAGATAGTAGTCATTCACGCGAAATACGAATTTGTCTGTTATTCGCTTTAGTCGTTCTCGTTCCAACTCAGTGATCGCCGTGATCTTTCCAATGTCCGTAATATACTTTGGTTGTGCCATTCATAATCCCTCCAAAAGGTATATTTATCACTCGGCTCTTCCTGCCGGGAAACGCTTCTCACCTCCAAAATAAAATAAAAAAGACCCTCGCGCGAACAGAAAAATACCTTTTCTGCACGCTAAGGGCCTAATAAAAACACAAAAAGACCCCGTAAAAGGGTCATTGATATACAGAGTTACACTGTAAAAAACACATGACCCATCCAAAGCTTACGAGGTTAGCTGACGGACTCGGGATAGATGGTTCCCTACGATCGAATAATCGACCGATTCGCCCCAAAAAATTGGTTTCCCCGTTTTCCGGTTATACCGGAAACTAAGCTGGTTATACTGTACTCAATAATACGAGAGTTGTCAATCCTTGGGTCAATCCATAGACCTATTCATGGGTCGTCATGCTCACTCTATTAACAAGCTAATTAAATTGTGAAAGAAGTATTATTCAGCAGCCGTGGCAATTGCCTTGGTTTCATGTACCGTACCATGTGGATGTTCAGGTGGCGCGTAGATAACGTAAATTTTCAGTGGTGTATGACCTGTATTGGTTACATTGTGCCATTTTCCTGCAGGTATCATAATGGCATAGTTGTCATAGGCTCTTTCTTGAAAATCCAGTTTATTTTTGCTATCACCCATTTGAACAAGTCCCTGACCTTCTTCAATACGTATGAATTGATCTGTTGTCGGATGAACTTCCAAACCGATGTCCTCTCCAACATTAATACTCATCAAGGTCACTTGAAAATGTTTCCCTGTCCATAATGCCGTGCGGTATGTTTTGTTTTGCTTAGCGGCTTGATCAATATTCACGACAAAGGGTTTCGGTCCATAATCTGTTAGTATGATGTTTCCATATGAATTCTGGTTGATCGTATTCCAATTGTAAGAATGAGGATTCCAATTATTACACCAAATGTTATGATTCCAGTTCGAATACATAGGATTATGCCATCGATACGGATAGCATGATTGTTGGTACATTTTCGTTCTCCCTTCATTGACACCTGTTTTTCATCTTTTATCATATGCAGATGCCTAATTAAGGGATCGTCAAAATGTGCATTAATAGGCTATTAAAAAACCAATTTCCACAACTGGAAATTGGTCACATTATGATTGTTTGCGACTTTACTGCTTAAAACTCTTTAGGTGCTCCCATTTGTAAATCCATTGAAGCAATAAATTTCTTAGTTTCATCAGTACCTATATCGCCAATGGTTTTATAAATTTCCTTAAGTAAGAAATCATATTCGTCATTTTCACTGTCATGGTGATAAGGAATACCCGGATAATGTGCACGGAAATAAGTATGCTCTTCCGCTCGTTCCCAATCATCAAATAAATTTTTTAACTTCTCGACTTCATCTTCAGACGCATAGATCTCTAATTCATAGGCAGCATCGCCTTGATTATGCATAATGCATTTTGACTGAACCGAAACGTAATATTTTCTTTTTTCCATGTAAGATCCTCCTTTACCACTATCTTAAAAAAAGTGACCAGATAATCGCACCGAAAATTATAAGAACTGGAAGTGCGAAGTACGCAAGCACAATCGGATTGGATAATACCGGATGTTTAACTGTAGTCATACTGGTATTTTTATCCAATACCTTATGCTGCTGTTTACGTATAAAATAAATTGAACTAAGCAATGAGATTACACATACGGCAGCACCACGAATACCCTTAAATAAAAATTAACTTCTTGTTGTTTGCTTACATGTGGAAACACCTAGTATTGCGCTAACAGGACAATATCTGATAGCCCCCGTTATAATTGGCGCTGAGCCAATTAATCCCCACCAACTTTTATAATAAATTCCAATAAGAATAATTATTGTTCCAATCGAAATTCTTATAACTTGCTCAGTTTTACCGACGTTACATTTCATTAGAGATAACGTCCCTCCAATAGATTTTTTTATTTACAATTCATCTGTAACGAAACACTAACCGCTGATAAATCTAACTCACTTTTTTCTCATATCTTGAAATCATGCCCTAATGAACACTACCAGAAGGAGTTCATCCCTTCATTAGATGGATATATCGAGCATTACAAGGATTCAACAAAATAATTATGTGCAAATTCATAAAACCTATGTAAGAAAAAAAATCATTAGCCCATATGTGCTAATGATTTTTTATTATTTTGCAATATTTTAACGGCTTTTGACCAACAATTCCACCGCTTGTTTGACTAATTTGCTTGTATCTCCGCCAGCTTCTTTTTCTTCAAAGATACATTTTTCGAGGTTTACTGCTACGATGTAGGCAATTGCTTTATCTGCTGCACTTCTGACAGCAGATAACTGTGCTACGACATCTTTGCAAGGCTGTTCTTCTTCCATCATTTTCAAGACCCCGCGTATTTGTCCCTCAACACGCTTTAATCTTCGTTTTACATCATCATCATATTGCATTCGGAACCCTCCAATTTTATACGGATATGGGTATACTTTTTCGTTCGATCTTTAAATAAATAAATTTACTTTCGCATCTACTGCATCGCCCAAATATGCAGCAACCCCTGCGTACTCGATATCATCCATCAGCTCTTCCTTTTGCAAACCGAGCAAGTCCATGGTCATCGTACAAGCCACTAATTTGACCCCCTGCTCTTGAGCTAATTCAATGAGCTCAGGGAGAGACAGAGCATTATGCTTCTTCATTACATGCTTAATCATTTTAGGTCCCATTCCGCCAAAATTCATTTTGGATAGACCCAGCTTATTCGCGCCGCGTGGCATCATCTTTGCAAACATCTTTTCTAAGAATCCCTTTTTTAAAGCTACTTGTTCATCTTTACGAAGCGCGTTAAGCCCCCAAAATGTAAAGAAAATAGTCACATCATGGTCATATGCAGCCGCCCCGTTCGCAATAATAAATGCTGCAATAGCCTTATCTAATTCTCCACTAAAAAGAACGATTGTCGTTTTTTCATTATTTCCTGTCAAGAATGTTCATCCCTTCTTATTGTACATATACGAGTATGGGTATTCAATATTATTAAAAAAAAGCACATTGTTTTAACCTCAAAAAGATTGATGTTTTGGTTTTTAAAAGGAAAATGACGCGGAACTTCTTCCTTCTCCTTCGTTTTATTACGCTTTTTTAATCCAAAATTTATATACGCCATTTTCCTCTGCGTGGCTAAGCAATTCGTGTCCTGTACTTTTAGTCCAAGCCGCAAGATCGTTTTTAGCACCTTTATCTGTCGCATGCACTTCTAATACTTGACCTGATTCAAGTTCTGTAATAGACTTTTTTGTTCTTACAATAGGCATCGGACAAGCCAAGCCTTTAGCATCCAACACTTTATCGCTGTTCATTGTTTTTCCTCCTTATTTATCATGAACTGCACAACGATTCGGACCTATTTCCATCTCACGCTGTTCTTCCTTATTTGGATTTATTTTCCCCATATTGGTTTGGCGAATTTCTTGATAGGAGTTCGGTTGAGGCGGTAAGTTTTCGGTTACAATTTTGCGGAACTCACCTTCATTTTGAATATTTAATCCCGGATTTTCTTTGTACAGAGCTCCTAAGCGACCGGATACAAGACCTCTTTCGCCAAGTTCAGTTCCTTTACCGAAATGGGCAGGAAGTACAATCAACGCTTCGGATAGATCTTTGTAGCGGCTGTAAAGCGTCTCACGAAGATCACCAACCCAATCTTCCGCGAGTCCTGCCAAATCGGGGCGTCCAATCGACTCAACAAAGAGAATATCTCCAGTCAAAAGGTACTTATTATCAATAATGAAGGATGTCGATCCAATTGTGTGCCCCGGTGAATAAATAGGCTGCACTTTAATCGTTTCATTACCGACATAAATGTCTTTACCTTCTTCGAGTTTTTCATAGTCGAACGTCACTTCAGTCGCATCTTTTGGCGGCAAGAGATACGTCGCGCCGTATTTCTGAGCCAGTGCTCTTCCCCCGGAAATGTGATCGGCATGAAGATGTGTGTCGATCGTATGAAGCAGCTTTACACCTTTCTCTTGCATAAATTGCTCGTATTGATCGATCATGCGGCTTGTATCGATAATTGCGGCTTCACCATTAGAAATCACCATATATGACAGGCAGCCTTTGCCAATACGAACAAATTGGTAAAGCTCTCCTCCACCGGATAGATCGGCTACTCTTACAGGCTCAAGGTACTCGCTCCACGATTTCATACCACCTTCAAGGTAAAAAACATTGCTTCTACCCGCCTCAGCAATTTGTTCCGCGACAAAAATAGACGAACCTTCTTTAGCACAAACCACTATGACATTTTTACCATCCGGGATACTTTCAAGAGCTGGAGAAATGTCATCCAATAAATCAAAGTAGGGAATATTTATGATTTCAACGCTGTTTCCTTCAATTTTCCAATCCTTAAAATCAGATTCATTCCGTACATCCAGGATACACAATTCTTCGTTATGAAGGACCATTTTCGCGACTTCTTTTGCAGTTATTTTTTGTATCGTCATAGTTGCTATTTCATCCTCCTGTATTAGAACATTAGTGTGACAGTTGCATCTTGCGCAAAGTCAAGGAACCTGTGATTAATCTTTTTCAACTTCGCCAGTCCATTTGGTCATGCCTTGAACAGCATTTTTCACATTTTTAAAACCCTGCTCCGCTAATGTTTGACAAGCCATATCACTACGGTTGCCGCTGCGGCAAACCAAATAATATTCCTGTTCCGGATCAAGCTCATGCAGTCGTTTTTCAAGCTCTCCTAATGGTAGGGATTGGGCTCCAGCAATTCGACCAAAAGCATATTCAGCAGGTTCGCGGACATCCAAAATTTTTAACTTTTCGCCAGCGGAAAGCTTATTTCGGATTTCCTCATTGGAAATCGTATGCGGAAATTTACTTTCTTCCTTGGTTTCAGTAGGATCTGATTTCCGAATATAGTGCCGGAAGACACCTTTATCTTCCTTAAAGCCGATATATTGATGACCGGTGCGCTTCGCCCAACTTTGAAGATCCGCAACGGAGCCTTTATCGGTTGCACGTACTTCTAATACTTCGCCTGTCCTCATCTCCTCTATCGTTTTTTTGGTACGCACCACCGGAAGCGGACATGCTAGACCCTCACATTCTAATGTTTGGTTAACTTGCAAATTAGTCATCCATAAAACCCCCTTGTGTTATTTACCAAACTCCATAATCATAACTATTCACATGCTCTTCCACTGCGATTGCCGCTGCGGCAAACTAGAAGCTGTTCCTAATACGTTTTTCTGCTCATTTAGCTCTTCTTAAAATAAAATCGAAATCCAAATTTTTAAGACTGTTGCTGAAATCAATCCTGCCAAGATCCATTGAAGCATCTTTGTGTTGATATTTTTACTTAGTTTCGCACCGATCGGCGAAGCAATGGTGCTGGCAATAACCAGGACAATGGATGGAATCAATAACATATGTCCGCCCATTAACTTTCCTGTCGTGGATCCAATCGACGAAATAAACGTAATTGCAAGCGAGGATGCAATTGCTACCCTTGTTGGAATTTTTAGTACCACAAGCATCACTGGAACAGTTATAAAAGCGCCTGCTGCTCCTACAATTCCAGAAACAGTACCGATCATAAAAGCTAAAGTAATAGCTAAACGTTTATTGAATGTCACTTTGCTTAAATTTTGCGAATCATTCCCTTTTTTCGGCAGAAACATCATTCCGGCTGCAATCAGAGCCAAGATGGCATATACGATATTGATCACTGAACTTGGCAACGTATTTGAAACAAAGCTGCCCAAGAAACTCCCCGTGATAATGGACACGCCCATATAGAGAACTAATGTTTTATTAACATGTCCGCCTCTTCGGAAAACCAGCATTCCCATAAAACTCGCGAAGAAAACTTGAACTGCACTGATTGCTGATACTTCCTGAGCAGTAAAAGCCGCAAATCCTAAAGCAGGCGGGATAAACAGCAACATCGGATAGTTAATAATCGAACCGCCGATTCCCACCATTCCAGAAATGAATGAGCCCAAGAAGCCAATCGCGAAAATGGTCATGATCCATGCCAAATCCATAAGGCTCCTACCTCTCTAAAAAATAAATTTAGTATGTTTCAGTCTTTATACCCCATGGGGTATTATTTAAGGCAAAAAAAATATTTATCAATTCCGGTTTCGAAAGAAATCCTTTTTTAGACCCCTTTTATTGATACCAATACCCGTATGGGTATATAAATACTATAGTGAACTTTTGCTTCTCCGTCAACCTCTTATTGTTTTGGAACACGTAAAGTCCGTTAACTAAGGAATAGCGCAAGGATAGGTTAACGGATCGGGTACATTTTTTTCATCAGAAAATAAGACTGAAAAGGATAGCAAGCAAAAGTAATCCTAAAACTACAATTGAAACAGCTAACAAGACAGCAGATGCTTTATTTGTCGTTTTCATTAGTTCTTCCCCCCCAGAATAATTTCATTAAATACATTCACTTGCTGAATTATCTTTCTCATTCCATAAACATGATATACATTAAAAATACTGCTATTCCCGCCTTTGTATAACAAAAATGAACTCCTGCCATAAGTATGGCAGGAGTATAGAATGGAGTATTAGGTTTCACGGGGCTGCTGCCCTTGAATTGCTGTAGCAGCCCAGATTTCGGTTTCAACGGAGGAACTATAAGGGATAGAGCTTTTTTGTTTCCGGCGAATAAAAATAAACGCAACGGCTGCTATAAGAATGGCTACCGCAAGCAACTGAGAAATACGAATATTTTTACCCGCTTCCATCGCTCCCCAGCCAAAGGAACTCATCGGGCTCCATATTTCTTTAAGAAACGAGGCCAACCACTGAGGGCCTGCGAAGGCAAGGCTGTCTGTGCGAACACCTTCTACATAAAAACGACCGAGCGAATACCAGATGAAATAACTCATAAACAGCTCGCCTGACCGCAAGAACGATCTTCGGCGAATCCATAACAAAAGCAAAAGTCCGGTTAAACTCCATATTGATTCATATAAAAACGTCGGGTGGTAATACTGCCCGTTAATGTACATTTGGTTTACGATAAAGTCTGGAAGATGCAAGGTATTTCGCAAGAAACTCTCCGATACAGGACCGCCATGCGCTTCTTGGTTCATAAAGTTCCCCCAGCGCCCGATCATCTGTCCGGTAATTAAACCAGGTGCGCAAAAATCAGCAATTCGCCAGAAGTCATACCCTTTCCTCCGCGTATAAATAACAGCCGCCAGAATAGCACCAATTAAAGCGCCGTAAATGGCTATGCCGCCGTGCCATATTGCAATAATGTCGGTTAAGTTATCTTTATAATAGTTCCATTCAAATGCTACATAGTAAGTCCTCGCGCCAATTAAAGCGGATGGCAGCCCGATTAACAGTAAGTCCATAAAAAAATCGGATGAAATACCAAATCGTTTTCCTTCTCTTATCGCAAGCATTAAACCAAGTAGAGCACCTAAACCAATAATAATTCCATACCAGTGCACCTGGATAGGTCCCAAAGAAATAGCTATTGGATTCAACACGATTACGATCTCACATCCCTGAAAACAGAATAAATACACTCTACTATAATAACAAAAAACTGTCCCATCGATTAACCTTCCGTATCTTTACATCAAGTATCTGAAATAGATATAGAAGCTTGATAAAACGATGGAAAATATCATCAGCGGAAAACCGATCTTCAAAAACTGGACAAATCTGATCGGATGCCCTTCTTTGGCCGACAAGCCGGCAACGATCAAATTGGCACTTGCTCCGATCAATGAACCGTTACCGCCCAAACAGGCACCAAGTGCAAGACTCCACCACAGCGGTTCAAGATTGCTGACCCCCATATTTCCCATCTCTTGTATCATCGGAATCATCGTTGCTACAAAAGGGATATTATCCAGAAATGCAGATGCGATGGCACTTAGCCATAATATCAGCATCGATGTTGCAATTATATTGCCGCCCGTCAATTCAATGGCTTGTGCCGCTAACTCGGCAATGACACCTGTTTCGATTAGTCCGGAGACAAGGACAAACAATCCGACGAAGAAAAATATCGTCGTCCACTCTACTTTAGTAAGCGCACTCTCCATCATATGTTCTCCAGTGAGAAGAAGGAGCAAGAATGCGCCTGCCAATGCGACTGTAGCCGATTCCAAATGCAGCATCTGATGAAGAAAAAAACCAAGAATCGTGAAGCCCAATACAGCCAAGCACTTTTTTAACAATTTTTGATCCGTGATTAATTCTTTTTCATTCATTTCCATTATGCTGCGCTTGAGTTCAGGGCTCGTCTGAATATGCTTACGATAGAGATAAAAGAACATCGGAATGTAGGTTACCATGACAATGATCGCGATAGGCGCTAGATTGTTAATAAACGCCATGAATGTTAATTCTTTGACCGCGCTGCCAATCATAATGTTCGGAGGATCGCCGATCAATGTCGCTGTTCCTCCCACATTAGACGCAATAATCTGAGTGATTAAATACGGCATCGGATTCACCCGCAGCTGACGTGTAATGCTGAATGTTACGGGGACCATAAGAAGAACGGTCGTCACATTGTCAAGGAATGCCGACCCAATTGCCGTTATCCCGACTAATGCAAGCAATATCCTCATCGGATCACCTTTGGCTTTCTTGGCTGAAAGCACGGCGATGTATTTAAACAATCCTGTCTCTGCCGTAGTACTCACAATGATCATCATCCCAATCAGAAGTCCTAGCGTATTAAAGTCGATGTGGTGAATAGCTGTTTCCTGATTGACAATTCCCAAACCAACCATCAATACTCCACCGATCATAGCAACAATTGTGCGGTGGATTTTTTCTGAAATAATCAATCCATAAATAACAAGAAATACCCCGATTGCAACGATAGCTTGTTGTTCCATGTTAACCTCCATAAGAAGAAATGATGTAAAAAAAGCAAAAAGAGCCCGCTGTTGGCAGGCTCCTCCGGTAAAACATGCATATTATGTTTGGGTTTATCCCGATTATACGGTGGAGTCTCCGTAATGTAAAGTTATTTCCTCCTCCCGTCCATTTAAACCAGCCAGTTAACCAATCATTATTTTCTCTTCAGGATAACGATATAGTTGTTTGCTTTCCGTTCGAGCCAGTGCATAGGCTAGTGTTAATGGCCCTAATCGTCCGATAAACATGGTGGTAATAATAACTAGCTTACCTGCTGAAGTAAGCTCACTCGTTAATCCCATAGACATCCCTACTGTTCCAAATGCAGAAGTCGCTTCAAACAATATCTCCAAAAAGTCTTTGTTTAAACGATGCTCTGTGATTGTAAGTAAAAATGTAGAAGTTAGCACAACGCCAAGCGAAATAATAATAACCGCCAATGAGCGTAAAATGAGGCTGGTTGCAATTCTTTTTTTGTAGAGTTGAAAATCCTCTCTGCCAGTTACTATCGTGATTACGGATAATACCAACACTGCAAAAGTATTCGTTTTGATTCCACCTGCCGTTGAACCCGAGGAGCCCCCGATAAACATTAAGAAGATCATGAAAAATAGCGACGCGGGCATCATTATTGTAATATCAATTGAATTAAAGCCCGCCGTTCTTGGCACAACGCCTTGAAAATAACTCGCCCATAATCTTTCTTCCCACGTAAGATGCCCGAAGGTGTTTGTATTGGTCATCTCTATAACAAATGTAACTACAACCCCCAGAACGATTAGAATCAGTGTTGTGGATACTACTATTTTGGTATGTAGAGATAATTCTTTCCAGTTGCGTTTCTTCATAAGGTCCAATATTACTGTAAATCCAAGACCGCCTAGAATAAATAAAAAGGAAATTACAATGTTAACAACAGGGTCACCAACGTATCTCATCAAACTGTCCGGCCACAATGCAAAACCGGCGTTATTAAATGCAGAGATGGAATGGAACACGCCATAATATAAAGCTTTCGCAACCCCATATTCCCCCATCCAGCCCACAGTAAGTAAGAGAGCAGCAGAAAACTCAATTATCATAGCAATAAAAAAAATATTCAATGCTAATTTAACTACTCCTTGCGATGTCAGGGAGTTCATAGATTGTTGAATTAATAAGCGTTCCTTGAGACCGATTTTTTTACCCAGCAGAACTGCAATGAATACGCCAAATGTCATGAAACCAAGTCCGCCAATTTGGATCAGAATCATAATGACAACTTCCCCGAATGTTGTAAACGTCGACGGCGTATCTAGCACAATTAGTCCTGTTACGCAAACCGCAGATGCTGACGTAAATAATGCATCCAACGCCCCAATACTATCTCCGGTTTCTGATGATATCGGGAGCGCAAGCAAGATCATCCCAATCAGAATGGATATGGCAAAACCGAACACAATCATTCTGGGTGCCGAAATTTTTATTTTTTTCCTTTTAACCCCAACTATAGCGCTTCTCATGTTCACTCTCCCCTTATTTATCAAATAAAAAAGCCCCTCCACTCTCAAGATATTATTCTCAGGAACCTATGGTGGTATTACTGTAATTAAAAGAAACATGGTTGTCAATGCTTCGAAATATGTGTTCCCTGCAATATTTCTCAGGTATTTCTCAAGCATTTTCGGTCAAGAAGCCCTCACGAAATGGCTTGAAACTCACCTGCGCAAGGATACCGATATGCTACTGCCAATCATCGAAAAATGGAAACAAGATGGCGTACTTCTATCTGTTGACCCAGAGACCGTGGCAGGGGTATTACGCTCCCTGTTCCTGCTTGCCACACAACGCAAACAGGTTGGAGCAGCCTATCCGGAAACTCTCTCATTTCTTATCGACGCCGTTGTAGAACAACTGATTGTGACAAAGGGTGAAACCTATGAATGAGGTAATCCTTACAGAGCGATTGGCGAAACAATACGGGAGCTTCAATGCAGTAAATGATGTTTCACTCCAAGTCCTTCGAGGAGAGATCTACGGATTTCTGGGATTGAACGGTGCAGGGAAAACAACGATGATTCGCATGCTGCTTGGGATGATTCGTCCAACGAGCGGAGCTGCGTACCTAAAGGGCAAGCTTATCAACGCTGCCTCTTCAACGATATGGAATCAGGTAGGATATATGGTTGAAACCCCCTATGCCTACCCCGATTTGACGGTGAGAGAGAATCTGGAAGCCATGCGGAAACTGCGTGGCATCGTTGACTATCGCAGCGTGGAACGAATCATAGATCGATTGCAGCTAGGGGAATATCAGAATAAGAAGGCAAAAAACCTCTCTCTGGGAAATGCACAGCGGCTCGGAATAGCGAAAGCGTTATTGCACGAGCCTGATATCCTTATTTTAGACGAGCCTTCTAATGGTCTTGATCCAATCGGTATTGTCGAGATTCGCGAGCTTCTTCAAGGTTTGGCCTATGAGCAAGGCGTAACCATCTTTATCTCCAGCCACCTGCTGGGAGAGGTCTCCAAACTGGCAACGCGCATTGGAATTATTCACGCTGGCAGCCTGCTTCAAGAGGTGAAGGCGTCCGAGTTAGAGCAGTGCCTCAGAAAACGTCTCCTTGTGGCTGCACGCGACCAACATACTGCCGAATCCATTCTGAAACTAAACGGCTTGCCCTATACGGTTAACGAACAAGGAATATTTGAACTCAGCCGCTCTGCAGAAGTTCTTCGACCGGATCATGTCGCCCGCCTATTCGTTCAAGCAGAATGTCCGCCAACCTTACTCCAAGTAATCGAAGAGGATCTTGAATCCTATTTTGTTCGTGTAATCGGGCAGAAAGGAGCTACGGCTGTATGAATCAGATTAGGAATTCCTTAGAGGTAGAGATTCTGAAAATAATCAAATCTAACATGCTTTGGCTCACAATACTTGGGTTCACCTTTGCTCCGCTCATGCTGGGATTCCTTATGTTCATCCAAAAAAATCCGGAGTTCGCACGTAATGCTGGTTTACTGGGTAAAAAGGCAAATCTCGCCGGAGAAGCCGACTGGCCTGCATACTTCGGCATGATAGCTCAAGTCGTCTCCATCGGCGGCATCATACTGTTCGGATTCGTCGCGGCCTGGGTGTTTGGTCGTGAATATACCGATCGAACAATCAAGGATCTGCTCGCCTTACCGATATCCAGAACAAAGGTTGTCCTCTCTAAATTTATCGCAATCGCATTATGGTGTACGATTCTTAGTTTGGTTGTTATCGCAGTAGGACTCGTAGTTGGCTTCTCGATCGGGTTACCGGGCTGGTCTTCGGAGCTTGCAAGGTATAGTGCCTCTATTATTATAGGAGCAGCTGTTATGAATATCGTACTGTGTACTCCCGTTGCTTTTATCGCTTGTTACGGCCGCGGTTACATGGCACCTATGGGCTTCGTCATCGGAACGATTTTTCTATCCCAAATCATTGGAACAATCGGTTATGGCGCTTACTTCCCATGGTCGATTCCTGCATTCTTCAGCGGAGCCGCAGGACCGGAGAATGCCGAACTAAGTGTTGTAAGTTACGTAATCGTGGTACTCTCCGGCCTACTTGGCATGTATGGTACACTTACATGGTGGCGTATGGCAGATCAGAGATAAACAAAAGCATCCCTTCCCTGTATAAAATAGATAGCATAGGAAAGACCATATAAGAGAAAGGGATCCTATTATCCGGAGGCGCATCAGTTAAGTGTATATGAGAATTGCTTCAAGTATCCTGCTTCTGTGGTTTGCTTTAGTGCCTTTAAGCACCATTGCCAGCCCTTCTTCACAAATCCCGCCAGCCACACAATCGATTACAAAAAAGCTTGGTTTAAAGAATAATGAAATCGCGATTCATTGGAACGATAAATTAGGAACCCCCTCCCTCTTGCAGGGTTCCTTAAGCTCTCCATCGGGACATTCACCCCAATGGATTGCATACGGGTTTCTCAATAAGCTGCGATCCACCTATGGTTTGCGTGACCCTAAACGCGATTTACAAATCGTGGATCTCGAGCGTACAGCTGATCTTAACACAAACCTGAAATTGCAGCAGATGCTCTTTAATACCCCTGTATATGGCGCAACGCTTACGGTTCGGATCGATCATTCGGGCATTGTTCGCCTAGTGGAAGGCACTATATATCCACACTTGGAACGAACCTTGTTCAATCGGGCGACGCATCCCGTTCTATCTCCCAAACAAGCTAAGCAAATCGCCTTACAACATCAGACTGACAAAGACGCCTATGTCCGGCAAGAACCGGACGTGCGACTTTATTATTACCCTTTGCGCGGTGGAACCCAGCTTATTTATGAAGTTACTTTTCAACCTGCAGACTCAGCTGAATTGGCTCGTACCAAGGTACATGCTTTAATGGGGCATGTGATTCCTTAGTACATAATCTCATAGTCGTCAAATAGCCCACGTCATGTAAACATGACGTGGGCTATTTGACGTTGTTTTAACTTTTAAATGTTACTCCATTCCAACCGCAATAGTAATTGAGCTTTAAACAGTTCCGTTAGAAAGTCCACGTAATGCTCTTGCCGTACAATAACTCTGTATTCATGATTCGGGTATGCATAGAAGAGAACGTCCGTATAGTCCTTATTCTGATCAAAGAAATGCCAAACCTGTCTGATGCGTTCCACATATGGCTTCTCCGTTAAAACTTGAATGTGAAATTCAAAATCGGTACCGTCTTGGGTCTCTTTAATATCCAGCACTTTGTTATCAAACTGATAGCTGAGCATTTGTAGCCCTCCGTTTCTTAAATAAGATAGCGGCAATAAATGTACACACTTGATAATAAGATCGACAGCAGCATCAAAGGGAAGCCAAATTTCAAATAGGAAGTGAAACGAATAGGATGGCCTTCCTTCCCGGAAAGGCCTGCCACGATTAAGTTTGCACTGGCACCGATTAAAGTACCATTCCCCCCCAGACATGCGCCCAATGCCAAACTCCACCATAGCGGTTCCAGATTCGATACCCCCATGTGCCCCATCTCTTGAATCATAGGGATCATCGTTGCCACAAAGGGGATGTTATCAAGGAAAGCGGAAGCAATGGCGCTTAGCCATAGAATCAGCATGGACGAAGCTAAAACGTCACCACCGGTCCATTCTATAGCACGTGCGGCCAATTCAGCAATGACGCCGGTCTCGACAAGGCCCGATACAAGTACAAAGAGCCCAACGAAGAAGAATATCGTAGTCCATTCAATGCGCGTAAAGGCCTCTTCCATCATATGCTCTCCCGTCATCAGGAGCAGCAAAAAGGCACCGACCAGTGCAACTGTTGCAGACTCTAAATGTAACGACTGGTGCAGGAAAAATCCTATAATCGTCAACCCAAGCATGATTAAGCATTTGCGAAGTAATTTATGATCTGTAATGAGCTGTGAGGTATCCAGTTGGAGCAGGCTCATTTTCAATTCCGGCGTAGTCTTGATTTGCTTTCTGAACATAAATACAAATATCGGGATATAGGAAAGCATGATAATCCCCGTGATTGGAGCAAGATTCTCGATAAACGCCATGAACGTTAGTTCTTCTACCGCGCTGCCGATCATGATATTCGGAGGATCTCCGATTAGCGTAGCTGTTCCTCCCACATTAGCCGCGATGATTTGCGTAAAGAGGAATGGAAGTGGATTTACTTGAAGTTGTCGCGTGATGCTGAACGTTACCGGGACAATAAGCAAAACGGTTGTTACATTATCCAAAAAAGCTGAGCCCGTCGCCGTTATCAGTGCTAGCGCGATCAGGATCCGAATCGGCTCACCTTTTACCTTTTTGGCAGCCCAAACCGCTATATATTTGAACAACCCCGTTTCAGCCGTAATACTAACGATAATCATCATCCCGATTAAGAGTCCTAGCGTATTAAAATCGATATGATGTAATGCCGTTTCCTGATCCACAATTCCGAAAACAAGCATTAAACCGCCGCCAAGCATGGCTATAATCGTGCGATGTATTTTCTCAGAGATGATTAAAGCATAAATAACTAAAAAAATGCCAATGGCCCAGTATGCTTGTACGTCCATAATTCCTCCTGTGATGTCGTATATTTAGGTTATTCCATTTTCCAATTATTCTCAAGCGTTTAATTTTATTCCAAACGGTTTTATCGTAAGTGACTAGCCCTCTCATCTTCCATTTAAGCTTAAAAAACGACAAAAAGAGCCCCCATTTGGCAGACTCCTCCTAGAAAACAACGAATATGCAGTTCTTCATAGATCATACATGAGACGCTTAATTTTGTAAACGATTACGATATTCGAAACCAGTTACAGCCAATTGCAGAATCGCCAATCGGTATAGATCACGCTTCCTAGCATTCCTTAATAAATTCTCATAATTTTCTAATAAAGAGTCAAAGTAGCCGATCTGACGGATTTTCCTCTCTTAGAGGAAAAGATTAGGCTTTCGGATTTGTGATAGAGTGAATCCCGACAACAAACAATGGAGGGATTCTCATGTCTATAAAGCCTATTCTGCGTAAAATAATGGCCGTCGGCTTGTGCACCGCAATCGGGTTCGGAGCAATAAGCATCGGACAAGCCTCGCTTCTACCGAAAGCGTCAGCCGCGACTGTCTACGAAACGAAGGTCACGTCCGGAGTTAACTTGCGCGCAAGTGCAAGCACAAGCGGCCGCGTCATTCGCTTGATTCCGACAGGTGAATCGATCCACGTCATCTCTCAGGTAAACAGCTATTGGCTTAAGGTCTCCGATAAACGAGGGAATACCGGCTACGTATCCGCGAACGATAAATATACGAACCACGATGCTTCGAGCTCGTCGGGTTCATCAAGCTCTAGCAGCTCGAAAACGGATCGCGTCGTCGATATCGCCAGAAGCTATATAGGCCGGGTCCATTATGATTTCGGTACGCGCAACCCGTCGAAACTGATCTTCGATTGCTCTTCCTTTACGGAATTCGTATTCGCTAAAGTTGGCGTGGATCTGAAATGGGGCACGAAATCTCAGAAGAACCAAGGCTCTTACACAAACAAAAGCAGCCTGCGCAAAGGCGATCTCGTCTTCTTCGATACGATCGGAAGCAACAACAAAGTCATTAACCATGTCGGGATTTCCATCGGCGGCGGTCAATTCATCCACAACACCCCGTCCAAGGACGGGCTTGCAATCAATTCGCTGACTTCCGGTTATTGGTCCACGCATTACGTAACGGCCAGACGTGTACTCTAGTCGTTTGTATGGTTTTTTTTACAAAAAAGGATGGCGCATGCCATCCTTTTCAACTTAATTATTTGGAAAAATCTTTTTAAGCGCAGCGAGTTGCGGCGGTTTAATATTTATTATCGAACGAATACTTTTTGCTTTTTGTTCAGCCTCATCGACTGTGTTGGACTCGCCTAATGCGATCAGCATACCTGCTGCAACAGTTCCTGTTCTACTCTTACCGCCACCGCAATGAAAGCCCACCTTTTTGCCACCTTTATATGCTTCCAGGACGTGATTGATGGCTTCCTTAAAAAGCTCTTCCTCAAGATCCTCTGTGTTGTCTTCGAGCGGTACCTGGATCCACATTACATCGGCTTCCGGATAAGCACACTCTATAGCTTCGGCTCGTAGATCAACGATAACTTCAACACCTTCGTTCTTCACCATTGCTTCTACATCAGCAGCTCCACCCATGAAGATCATGTTGTCGTGAAGGTTATGATACCTCTTTTCCTGTGACATTGATTTATTTGCCTTCTTTCACAAATTGCTCAATACGATCTTTAATCGAATCGCGAACTTCGTTGAATTTCAACGTGATTGCTTCCTCAGTGCCAGTTGCTTTAGCTGGGTCGTCGAATCCCCAGTGCCATCTTTCGGCTTTGTCATTATGCACAACTGGACAGTTGTCGTTAGCGTGTCCACATAGGGTAATGATGTAGTCCGCTTCTTTCAAAATTTCAGGATCAATGACATCCGAGGTGTGATTTGTGATATCAATTCCGGCTTCCTTCATGGTTTGAACAGCACGAGGATTTAAGCCGTGTGCTTCAAGACCTGCACTTTTCACCTCATACTTATCGCTGCCGAGCGCCTTTAAAAAGCCGTCAGCAATCTGGCTTCTGCAAGAGTTTCCTGTACATAGAAAGTAAACGAGCGGTTTGTTGTTTTTCATCATTGTTGATCTCCCTTTTCGGCTATTTATTTGATATTTAATACTTCTGAAGGTTTTCATTGTTTTGTCTTTGCGCCAACCAGCGCTTTGATCAACATTGCAATGACTATTGTGATTACCGCAACTATACCGATCAAAATCCAAACGTTTATGTTTGTTGAATGGATTAAATGCAGCCACAGATATAATCCCGACAACGTGATAAAGAGCGTTGGAACCGTAAGGACAATACCTGTTTTAAAGTAATTGCCCCAAGTGATTTTAACATCCTTACGTGAGAGGACATGCAGCCACAATAGCGTGGCAAGTGATCCAATCGGTGTTATTTTCGGACCTAAATCGCTGCCGATTACGTTGGCGTACACTAAAGATTCGCGAATCACACCTTGTGTTGATGTTCCTTTTATGGCGAGCGCATCAATCATCACTGTAGGCATATTGTTCATGATCGAAGACAAAATTGCAGCAAGGAAACCCATACCGATCGTGGAGATATAAAGTCCTTTATCCGCAATTGCGTCGATAACTTTGCCCAGCTCATCGGTAAGCCCAACGTTGCGTAATCCATACACAACAACGTACATACCTATAGAAAAAATGACAACTGCCCACGGTGCGCCCTTGACAAGCTGCCAAGTATGAATTGCCGGGCTTCGGCGCGCTGCAATAATAAACCATATCGCGACGACACCTGCAATGACTGAAACCGGGACATGAATGAACTGGCTAACTAGATAAGCAACCAATAGCACCGCGAGGATAATCCACGAAAGTCGAAATAGCTTATTGTCTTTAATTGCATCTGCCGGATTCTTGAGATGATTTAAATCGTAGTTGCTAGGGATACTCTTGCGGAAGAACAAAGACAAGACCAACAAGCTTGCTAAAAGCGAAAATAAATTTGGAATGATCATCCGGCTGGCGTATTCCACAAACCCGATACCAAAATAATCGGCAGAGACGATGTTGACCAGGTTACTAACTACAAGCGGCAGCGATGTCGTATCTGCAATAAAACCGCTAGCCACAATGAACGGCAATATCATCTTCTGCTCAAATTTAAGTGCACGCACCATAGCAAGGACAATCGGTGTCAATATGAGCGCGGCACCGTCATTGGCGAAAAAAGCTGCAACAGCTGCGCCAAGGAGTACAACATAAATAAACATAAGTTTACCATTGCCCTTGGCAAGCCTTGCCATGTGCAAGGCTGCCCATTCGAAGAAACCAATCTCATCTAGAATGAGCGAAATCAAAATTATAGCTACAAATGCAAGTGTCGCATTCCACACGATTCCTGTTACGGTTCCGACATCGGCGAGATCCACCACTCCGAAAATTAAAGCAAGAATTGCACCTCCGCTTGCTGACCAGCCGATATTTAGACCCTTCGGCTGCCAAATGACAAACGTTAAAGTGACCAGAAAAATTAAAAACGCTATTATCGTCATGATGAACCCCCATATTACTCGCAGCAGTCGTTCTTTAAGTTGTCTATTTGCTCTTTCAAGGACGGGATATGATTTAATATGGTACCGATATAAGGTTTGTCCTCGATATGAAGTGAGTAATAAATCCATTGTCCTTTTCTTGTTTCGTTAACGAGCCCAGCATCTTTTAACTTGCGCAAATGCTGGCTGACGTTTGGCTGCGAAGTCTCAAGAAAATCGACCAGATCGCATACGCAAAGCGCCCGTTCTTTCAGCATTGCAAGCATGGTAAGACGAGTCTTGTCTCCGAGCAATTTAAATTGATCTGCCATCACTTGAATTTGTTCCATACTTAATCTCCCTTATGCACCAATCATCCGCTGTTCTTTCAGCAGTTGAAGCACTTTGTCTTTTATTTCATCCCGTACTGAACGAAAATCATCAATGTTTCCTTGCTCACCATTCTTAGGCGTCGGATCAGGTATTTCCCATTGCAACGACTATGAATGGACAAAAAATAAATGCGTAAAGGCTTTCTCATAGCATCACCTCGTATAGTGGAAATCACGTCATAATCATATAATGATTTAATTATATAATCAACAGATTATATATTGAGGTTTTGTAAATGATACACTTCACAAAACAGCCCGCCGGTATCCAGCGGGCCCTTTGAATTAACAGCATTTGTTTTTTACACGCATATCAGTAAGTTCCACTTGTTGAGGGGCAGGCGTGACACAGCAAACATCTTGTTGCGTATTTACGTGATCTTCCGCTGCTTCAAACTCACTATCCTCTTTGGTGTAAAACACTTCCCATGGATTACCTTCCGGATCTGATACCCAAATTTTATCCTGCACGGCATAACAGCATGTTGTATTCATTTCATCAAATGAAACCAGTCCGGCTTGTTGCAAACGTGCTTTTGTTGCCAACACCTCTTCGGTATTCTGTACTTGAAAACCGAAATGATTTAACACACCACGGCTTTCGTATGGACGAACGTTTAACGAAAAATGCAATGCAGGATTATCAAGCTCAAACTTGGCGTAGTTTTCTTTTACTTTGGTCGGCTCTGCATTAAACAGCTTTTTGTAAAACTCGAGCGATTGATCCAAATTTCTAACATTAATGGCTACGTGCATTTTCATGCATCAACACTCCTCTTTAAATCAATTTTTTTTGATTATTTAAGCAAATAATTAGCAACAGCCGTCTTGTTTCATGTTCGGTCTGAAAATACAGCATAGCTGCTCGGACAGTAATGATCCAATTTCATCTGCATTAAGCTCATAATAACTCCAAGTACCTTTGGTCTCCTTTGTAATAAGTCCGGCATCCAGCAGTATTTTCAGGTGATACGATAGTTTGGATTGCGGCATCTCCACTACTTCAGTTAGGTCGCAAACACAGGTATTGCCGCGCTGGCACAACTCAAATAGGATCTGAAGTCTCTTTTCATCGGCTAATGCTTTAAATTTTTGTTCGTACTTTTCAAATGTTAAAGGTATAGTTGTTAGTTCATAGACTGGAATAGATTTTGTCATCACGATCACCTTCTTTTATGCATTGATTACACAGCAGTTATTAACGCAGCGTGCCTCTCTTACCCCTCATACAACTTCATTTCTCTTATTCATCCAGCTGCACAATTAGGTGCAATTCAACAACTCAATTACATCAATTATTTTTGATTTATCTACTTGAGTAAAATTTACCACATATTCAACTTTAGAGCAATAGTTAAATCAAATAAAGTTGATTTAACTATTGCATGGTGTCATACACCAAGGTTGCTTCCTTCAAATTAACGTAACCATAAGTTGTCAATGAAATAGCTGAGGCCCTTACAACTCCTAAATAAGTCGCTGTTGATGGCGATGTTAATCATACCTGTTGACTCGGCTGTATTTAGCAACACACTTCCCATAGACGTACGAACATTAGCTGGCAACTACCAATAGATAATGCAAGGGACACGCGCTAGTTACAGCAAAAAAACCTATTAATTCCAAATAATGTAACAAGCCCTAATTTGTTTTCATAGAATATAACATGTCTAATTGAAGATTCTTATGAGAAGTGGCTCTACTCCATCTTCATAGATGAATTGATTTGACAGAAAGGAGTGATATTGGATGCCTTTTACTACAGGTTGGGTCACAAACACACGTGATTTTGGCACGGCTGCATCGAACATCGTCGTTAACTTCAAAAATAATGACCAAGTAAATTCAGCAACAATCATTTTGGGAATTTTCGCGTCAGTGGATTCCTCTAGCTTCGTACCTGTTTATGCACAATCATTTCTATTGCCACCAAATACCAGTCAGGTCATGACGTATTTTATTTCTGGTAATGTTGCATATGAAGTTCAATTTGAAGAAATAATGCCGCTAACTAACAATACTGTATTAACAGTATACGGAATTGACGAGTTTGGAAATCTCGTTAATAACCAGCGCTTTACACCGCCTGAATTAGCCTTCATTGATGTATTAAGTCCATTATCTTAACTAAGTTACTTGTAACCGAAAAGTTGATTCCTTTAGCTTTTCGGTTCTTTTTCCTAGGAACCGGAACATAAGCCAACTGTTGTGGAGTGTGAAAACAAATGCTGCCATTAGTATCCGTTGTTATTCCGTTTTATGATTGCCCTTACGTAGACCAAGCTCTTAATAGTGTAATGAACCAAACTTACGCAAATATTGAGATATTAGTCGTGGATGATGGATCTACTCAATTCTTAGATAAAGTGGAGCCGTATATGGAGAAAATTAAGTACATCAGAAAAGTAAACGGCGGTACAGCGACTGCGTTAAATACGGGAATTGTCAATGCTAGTGGTGATTTCTTTGTCTGGCTAAGTGCAGACGACGTATTTCACCCGGACAAAATAACAAAACAAATCATTGTAATGCTTGATAATAGTGGACATTTTTGTCACACATCGTATTCTCAAATTAATGATAAAAATCAGATAATAGGAACTCTGAAAGGATTTGATTTCCCGAAAAGAATTCACCTAGTTAATACCTTAATACTGGGCTGTATTATAAACGGTTCCTCAGTAATGATAGATATGGGTGTATTTCAAAGTATTGGCTTGTTCGATGAATCTCTGCGATTTACGCACGATTATGATATGTGGTTGCGAATGCTACCACATTATGAGTTTTATTATTTACATGAAGATTTAGTACAATATAGAATCCATAAAAATATGGGATCGACCAAGTATGCTGATGAAATTCAAAATGAGATCATTTTTGTGCAAGAAAAACACCGAGCAAAAACATCCCAATTGGTTCGTTTTTTACAACAGGAGACTACTTGAAAACTGCCGTTAACTTCAAGGCTCTCGGTACAAGATAGTTTCATTAATTGATTGGACATTTGTCGGACAATCATTTTTCAATTAAATGAATAGTATGATTCCTTAATAGGATGTGTTTTGATTGAATTCATTACCTACACAAATATTCTGTGTCTGTTGTAAAGAGATACGTTGGGCCACAACTCATTCCTTAAAAACCGTCGGACCTATTCAAATTTATTCTCACCCTGATATGTACCCTGTTACTATCTGTCTCGACTGTGAGGAAGATGTATTAGCAAGACTTACTAAATACATCAATAATGATATTCCAGATGGATCTTAATTTCTTCCTATGCGTTTTTCATGTTCCCTATCTAGGCTTAGTCTGAGAGAAAAATACTGCGCAACTCAAGTACCATGTTTTGGTTATGTTAAAACTATCGTTTGAATAATTTCATATTATCTTTCAAAAAATTTAAAGCACGATAGTAACTCTCTAGAACAGCAGGTTCAATCTCTAACGCCTCTTCGATTGAGGATGCAATTTCTAATCCAGCCATGTCAAATAATACGAGATGCTTCCCTTCATCTGGGTTGTACAAAATCGGAATGGTCCAGCTACCAGTTCTTTGGCTAGTTCAAACCACTGATTTTTTATCATGTGCGTATATGAATAAACTCTATCGTAATAATAAATAACGCCGCATGTTATCTTTCATCTTTAATTGTAAATTGGAGGCCGCAAACCCGCATAGCTCCGTTGTTGTTATTTCATAATTAATCGGTATTTTAGTGAATTAGTCCACAATATTTCATAATATAATATAGTGCAAATTATGGCTCATGCATTTTTTGAATAAATATACAGCGATCAACAATAGAACCACTGTGACCGGGTTTTCTTTATCAAAGGTGCCACAAGGATATAAAAAAGACTGCCGACATTGTCAGCAGTCAAAAGTAAACAACCTCCGGCTATTTATCTTAATCATCACTATTTACTACTCTTTTTTCTCTCTTCTACAATAGCAACTTTGAAATTAAAATTGTCATCATTAAACGGATTCTTGGCATGTGGTCTCGAGGATAAATCTATCTGGCTGTAAGC
Organism: Paenibacillus sp. CF384; assembly: GCF_900106745.1. Lineage (GTDB taxonomy): Bacteria > Bacillota > Bacilli > Paenibacillales > Paenibacillaceae > Paenibacillus_Z. Next base: position 139,646 of record NZ_FNNV01000019.1, read on the forward strand.
AACATACAGATCATTCTCGTTTATATGATCTCTATTTGCAGCAACAGCCTCACCGGTTGCCCGTTCAATTGTCCGCATCAATACTCGGAGGTTTCCCATTGATGCATACTGTAGCTTTTGAGATAGCTCAGGATCAGCTAAACGTGAGCGTTCCGAGAAAGGCAATTTCGCATCGACAGTTTTTAGAAATGAACGAAAAGCTTTGTCGTACTTGAATGGATAGAACCTCATACGATTTGTGAATCGAGTATCAAGTTGATTGTTAATTAAGAATAGGGATTCTGCACTCGGATTTCCACACCAGCAACCTTATATCCATTAATGAACAAAGACACGGAAAAAGATCATTAACCTCAACCATCGGACTGCCGTGATTATATACCATTAAGACTTGTCAGTAATCAACCATTTCGCGCTTAAATGCGGTATTGGGATATACACTGGTTTTATCCAGACGTAGGATCCATCATCTTGTAGATGGCCTAATACTATTACCCTATTTTTATTTTTCTGCCACTTAACCTTACCATTTAATGCAGCCTTCTCTCCTCCTTCGATGATTATCATCGCTTCTTGGAAAGATACCCCTTCAACTTGCGCTTCATCTAATTCATGTTCAGAATTTGAAACTGGTTTTAATATGAGTTCAGAATTCCAAAGTTCTTTAAAAGCAAACCCAGTTAATTTATTCTCGATCACTGTTTGTCTAAATTCATCGGATACAAATACTGGCCCCCTAAGCTTTTCAGGAATCTTAAACATGTGTTGATTTTCAACTAATTCCTTTTTAAATGCATAGTTCGAAAAGCCTGTAAACGTTCCATCAGATAACGTATCTTTAATGGAATTACTATAATCAATACAATCCACTACATTCACGACATTAATAGCGTGTACTGGATACAGCTCATGAATGACTGGCAATACTTCTACGAATGGATTGATTATATCGTGAAGCACTTCTACAGCTCTTTGGCTGAAGATAGGTTTTCCAGATACGAAATTTGGCGCATCGCATACTTCTTCATTTCCTTGGGTAATCTTCATTACAATACTCCCCCATTCTTTAACTGGGGCACCAATAAACTGAGTATCGAAATATTTATAGTATATCTGGCTAAAATTCTCACAATTAATGCGTACTTTATTTGTTGTTTTTAATTCCCACACTCGCATTACTCGCTCACCTCAAAACTTATCCCATATGTGATAGATACTGAACTATCACATATGGGATAATTAATGTATCGTATTATTATGAATCAATATTACCCAATTTAATCTTATTTGTAAGCAAATCTGAACGTATTTGTTCAATAGCCAACAATACCTTATCCCTATCATCTTGAACTTCCTCTAGCATTTCGCGGACATACTCAAAATAATCTCCAACATGATATCCATTATGAGTAGATACCATCGTTCCGTCAATTAGTACTCCGGATTCTCCCTTCAACTTCGGAAGCCATACACCATTAGCTGCTGAGTTGATATCAATATCATATTTCGCAAGTATTGCCTGAGCAATTTCAATATCAGGATTACCATTTATATTTTTTGCAATAATGTGATGCGCAGCCCATGAACTCACTTCTGGCACGTCCGGCTTTGAAATACCAGCTGCAATTAATTCTCTGTCAAGTATTGTTCCACTAGTCCCTTCCGTTAATCTACTCGTGTACTGAGACACTTTTTTAGCAATGTAATCCGCTGGAGTTAAACATGCGGTGTTATGAGAAAGTATTTTTAAATTCGAAATGTAGTAGGTGTGATAGTCTGCTACTGAGAAATTATATACTTTGGATTTATTGTTGCTGATTTCTACTTTCTCTACATATAATTTTGATCCATCGTAGGTTTCAAATTGATCCCCTGCTTTAAGATCTTTAGTAAGTGTCCAGCCCTTACCTACGATCCAGAAAGGATGTTCTGCAGTCGTAGAAATTACTTCTTTACCAGCTGTAATATTCCACGTACTGGAGACTTCCCTTTCGAAAAGTTGCTCAACACCTTTATACGCAACTTCTCCGGTATAAGGATTTTTGGAAAGTACTTGGTCCCCGATCTTAATTTCTTCAATTGGCTTTTCGCCATCAATGGTGGTAACTGTTGTCCCTGCAGTAAAACAATTAATACAAGCTGCCAAATTATAGACCCTGCGGAACATTTTAATACCCATCGTTCCATCGCCGTAAAATGGAATTATGGATACAGCCGAAAGAGCTGCGTTGACCTCATCTCCACGCATCATATAGATAACACTATTGGCTGCGTCAAATACCGGAACCATCATTCCTGGTATCGAAATGAGGTTTTGAAGATTATCAATTGCAGACTTATTGGGATCATAAATAAATAACTCTGCTGCTTTCCAAAATCTTTGCAAACCATCTGGACCATATATTGAAGTAGACCAGCCAACATATTGAGTTTCCTGAGGCGTTTGTAAGGTTTTATTCCAAACATACTTATAGAAATAATTTCTGCACTCAATACATTTACCTTTATTACTAGCTGTTACAGCAACTTGCGAAGATCCTTTTTTCATTTTTACAGGTGGTGCAGGAATTATTCCGGTGAGCGTAGTTGCTTGATTTATGACAGTGATGCTATGCACTACTGCATGTTTTGAATACTGATCTAAAGGCTTAATTACTATTTTGTACTTCCCGTTTTTAGCATAGTAATATTCCAGATCCCCGTTAAATACATTATAGACTGGTATGCCAAATGAAAGATTCGTATTTACTTTACCATCCCACTTGAAACTATGTTTACAAGGTGACACCTTAACATATTCAGGAGCTCCTGGTGGAGTACAAGTTCCAAGGAGAAAATCCAATGTTTTTTCATAAACCACATAGTTTTTTGCGTTAATAATTTGGACCAATGTACTAGCATGGTCACTAGAATAATACCAATCTAGTGTCGCATAATCGGATAATTGAGGTTTTGATGGATCGATAAAGCTTTGTACAGCTTGAGTAGTAGTCTCCGTACTTCCATAGGTAACAGAAGCTCTCTTATGAGATACTTCGTAGTTAATAGATTGTGAACCCATGGTAGAAGTTGAATCATCATCAGATAAAAATTCAACTTTTGCATAGTACGTACCTGGTCCAAGCTCAAATACATCGCTATTATCTGGTGTAAAGATGCCATACTGATTGCCTACAATATCTTCAATCGTTACTTTATTACTTGTAATGTTTAAATGAACAGATGTCGGTTCCGTTACTTCTACTTTAAAATAGTCAACATCATAGATAGATGACAAATCATCGGTATAAATCTCTTCCCAAGTAGCTGGAATAGCATCATCTATATCACTATTAATATCACTCTCAACCTGAAAACGTGTTCTTAAATACTCCCAGTTACTAAAATTCCGAATTACAATTCCGTATGTCTTACCTGCTTCTAGATCATACTCAATCTTTGAAAATGAATTAGCTTCACTTGCATCATCATTTCGTGCAAGTTTGTGACCTGTAGCATTATCATATAAATACAATACGGTATCGTTATTTTCCCCGGTATTTTGATACGATGAAGTGTAGAAACGATACACGCCCGATTGATCAGGTGTAAAATGATAATACGCATTGGTACCAAGTGCCTTAGCCGTATCTACAGGTGTATTCAACGAAATCAATTCACTTGCCGGATCCTCAATTGGGAGAATTGTTGTTCTAGCCTTTAGCTGTCCTTCATCATAACCAGCTACTTTAATGTACAAGTCCAAGCTTGTAGTAATAAGAAGCTGAGAAAACAACGAATCATTATAATCATCATTAAATGAAATAGGTTGAGTTAAGTTAGGATCTAGATACGCAGAAAGTACTGTATCATTTACAACAGATGTACTTGCTTCTCCACCATAATTCCCAGTAAAAATTTTATATGTCGCAAAGCCTGGGGGAGAGAATTTAAAAATCTTACTTTCTCCCGCAAGAGCAGTTACATCTACTGGTGAAAATACTGAAATTGGACTAATTTGTGGTGAATCAAGTTGAACCATTAAGCGGGCATTTAAGGGATCTGATATTCTATAGTTTCTGATCTTAATATAATACTTAAATCCCGAAATTAATGAAGTGTTTATTTCAGAATAGGTCGTTCCATTTGAGTCATCGTTGGAAGCAACTTGATTTGTTAAGGCTGCATCTGTGTAAACCTCAAGTACAGTGTCATTAGCTGCGCCATATCCACCGTAAGGGCCAGTAAAAATCTTATGGTTCCCGGACTTATTTGGTGTAAATTGGTACACAGAGTAACCTTGAGGAAGACTTACATCAATCGGATTATTTAGACTAAGAATTTGAGGGTCTAAGATATAATTACTCAGTTGTAGGGTATAAGCTGCACTATCCGAGAAATCAAGGTTGTGTGACTGAACACCTATATAATAGGTATGCTCGGTCTCAACATTAATAAATGATCCCTCTGCCGATCCAATCGCCCCTGTATTACCTAATGAAAGAATATAGCCGTCTTTGTTATAAACATAGAAATCGTAGTCCTTGTCAGTCGGAACAGCTAGACTTACATAAACTAAACCGGTTTTCTCAGAAGTGAATTTATAATAGTCCACATCGCTTGAACTAGAGATAGTTGAATTATAAGTGTTAACAGGATTAATGGTATGCGCATATTCAAAGTTGTTATTTGGTTCATATGTGTCAGTTACCTGATTATCTTTTTCGGAACTTTCAACTTTGGTTTGTTTATTAAATAAATCAATTGCATTTAAGTACAATGCCTCTAATTTCTTAAAGTCAGTTTCTTTATGACTATAGTAATCACTCATTGCTTGTGAAACATTTTCGTCTTTTGATAGAGATTTAACTTCATCAGATAGCTCATGAAGCTCAATATTATTAATGAGTAAATCATTGTATGTCTGAAGAATCTTTTTAGCTAGCGGTTTATTCCCCTCACTTTTAGCCTTTGCTTTTAGATCCAATAATTTTTTATTGTAGCCAAATAACAAGTTGTCCGATTTATTAATATCAGATAGAGTTGGCAAAGTGTTTTCGCTTGGTTGTTGATCCTCATTAGTGTATGGTTCGATAGGAGATTCTGTTAATCCAACGGCCTTCGCTAAGTTAATAAGACCATGACCATATTGATTAGCTTCCCCTAGTGGTGTTGCTGTCTCGTATAATTTATTAACGACTTCATTTGATGTAAGTTGAGGGTTATCTGACCATATAGCTGCAGCAGAACCAACAACATGTGGAACTGACATGGAGGTACCAGATAATTCACCGTATGCTCCACTATTCGTCGTACTAAGTATATCTGTCCCCGGTGCAACAAGATCTATTTCTGCTCCAGTACTTGAGAAAACCGATCGTTTATGGGATTTAGTAACTGCTCCGACTGAAATAACCTCAGGGAATAAAGCCGGGGACATTTCTGTTTCTTCGCCTATTCCCTTGTTCCCAGCAGCTGCAACAAGAATGATCCCTTTATCCTTAGCCTCTATTAAAGCTTCATGTAGAATCTGGCTGTTCTCACTTCCGCCAAAACTCATACTAATAATGTCAATATCATTATCGATCGCCCATTGAATCCCTTCAATGACCTTACTGTAGCTACCTGAACCATTTTGATCCAAAACTTTGACGGCGTATATTAATGATTGAGAGGCAACTCCCTCTATACCAATATTATTATCCAGTGCTGCTATCGTTCCTGACACGTGTGTTCCATGGCCATTATCATCATGATAATCAGAGGTCCCATCAACATAGGACACCCCTCCTGAAATGGAAAGATCAGGATGCTGGCTTATACCGGTATCGAGAACAGCAATTTTAATATTTTTTCCTTTTTTGTTTGAATCATTTATGAGATCTGCACCAATTGAATGGTTCCCCCATGGGATTGTCTGCGATCCATTATTTATATCATCCCCAGTCGCTGAGTCACTAATAGTGACATTTGAATCTTTTTCAATATAGTCAACTTCACTGTCTTTTTTTATATTTTCAAGTTCATTTTTATTGAGTTGAACTGATAACAATTTCGATTTAAGCTTCTTAACTTTCTTGTTCTTTAAACCATTCTTATCTTTGAAATTATTAACATTCGGTTCTTGCTTGAGCTTGACTAGATAATTACCGTCAGAATTTAGCTCTTCTGCAGCAGGTGCTGCACTATCCTTTGCATAGACTTGCTGTCCTGTCAAAAGATTTACGCCTAGTAATGCTGTAACGCAAACCATAGATACTATTTTTTTCAGGTTAAACAAAGTGATGCCTCCCAATGTAAATAATTTCGCTATCCTCAATCAACTTTTGAGGATACTTCTATGACAGCTGGCCAGCTTATCACCAAAAAGATAATGCAACATATTTCCTGTAAATTTTCAGCTAAACCAGCATAACAAGTTTGAAATTTATCAAGAATAGGAAATATGAAGCTATATTTCGACAAAATTCACTGTGGTTCCAACTAGTTCTAAACTATTTTCCGTCACAACTTCCGATCATTTTCGGGATGATCAGCGTGTAAGTATTAGAACAACTAGTTCAAATGGCCTTTTAACTAATTTGTCTATTTTAATCGCTTATTGGTACTGTTTATAGTTATTAAAAGCAATAGGGTTCACCGTTTTTTCTTTTTTGAAAACAAAAAAGAGCACAAAGTAATCCCACTAAGTAGAATCACTAATACGCTCTATGCTAATAAAATATGCCCTATAATGTGCACTCCTGCTTGACAGGACCTAGATTGAGGCTGGTCCGGACTACTTATGGCACTGAAATGTACAATTGTCCACTTTCATTTCTAGGATAAATCCCTAGCTGTTCCCATAGCTTTATAACTATATTAGCGAGTTCTTCGAAAACATGGATATCTTCCCAGTTATCGTAAGAACTGTACAGTCTATGTAGCGCCGGTAGAAGTTCATCCCACACACCATCTAAATACTGATATTTTTTGATATACGCGGCAGATTGAGATCAAGGCAGTCGTCGACGGCCGGATCCGGGCTCATTGCCTCAAGTACAACGGGCGTCGGGTGTCGCGATTGCGAATGTCCTAGCGTTTAAATTGGTAAAACGCCATGCAGGATAAACGGGGTATTACGACCAAAGAGAGATCGTTAATCCGAGATAAATAACTCATATATAGGAGACTTTTGTGATTCATCGATATTTACAACAGTGAGCAACATATTGTCCAACTAACGAATGCATAATTATACATTTAACTGAATGGCCTGATTCGTGAAATAAAAATTACAACTTATTTTGAATCATTTACAGTTATCTATGAAATATCACAGCCGCCGCGCCACAGCCCCCTCCCAACATGTACCAAATTACATGTAGACACACGAACAAGCGTTCGCTTATAATAGAGAAGCGATGAATGGCTTGCAAGGGCGGTCGGCTAGTCTCCCGGAAGGGAGGTGACGCTATGGAGGTACAAGACGCGATGACGCTGATGTTCACGTTCGGCATGTTTATTCTCGCGCTGCTCACTTACCTCAAAAAAAAATAGACCGCCCTCTCGCGAAGGAATGCGGTCTACTCTATAATCTCATATCCTGATACAGCCTTCCGCCCTTAAAAGCGGTTAATCGCGCCGGGAGTCGGTTGCCGCCGACTCTCTTTGCCTGTTTATGTTTCTTTGCCAATATAATACCATATTCGATTGGGGCTTGAACATATGCATTTCGTAAAATTGACTGTCAATTGAGCAAGTTGAATCGTTATTGACTTCTAGGCTTCGCCGCTTCTAATAGGGCTTGTCCTTCCTTCTGCACAGCAGCGATACATGCGTCTACACTCTTCTCGCCATTAACCGCTGCTTTCACTTCACGATCTTCAAGCTCCTGAAACAGCTGCAAGAATTTAGGATCGTACCCTTCGAGCGAATAACTCCGATCAATGCTCGGAAACGTCTCATACAGCTCAGCCAGCACGGGATTATGATCGTAGCTCATGTAGGACCTGCGCGTCGGCATGCTTGAAGCGTCCTGAATACCGGATTTAGCCTTTGCCACATAATCACTCAACATGAACTCGATGATTTGCCACGCTGCATCGGCATTCCGCGCGCCTGCCGGTATGGCCATATAATCGTATACCCCTAAATGAACAGATCTGCTCGTATCAATGGAACTAACCGGCGGCGTAACCATGCCCGTTTCAAACTTCATCCCTTTAACGCTGTTATATCTGTCGATTGTCATTGCAGATTTACCTTGCTTGAACAAATCCGCTTCATTCACGGCATCTTCATCAAACATTAACGTCCCATCGACCATGTCGCCTTTGACATCCTGCATCATGAAGGTGCCATTCTTATAGAGATCCACGACGGTTGCGAATACACTGCGCCAAGCAGGCGTGTCTACGGTCACTTTGCCGGTTTGGAAATTGTAGGATTGAAGTCCTTCCGAGTCAGACAGACTGAGGAGCAGACTGTTAGGCATACTGCTGAAAGGCTGATGATAGCCGACAATCCCGTCCTTGCGACTTCCTGCCTTCGCAAATTGGCTGGCCAACTGCATTACATCCATGATCGTCATGCCGTTCCGAGGCAAATCTACCATGTATTTATGAAACAAATCTGCGTTGTAATAGAGAACGGAAGCTTGGAAGGAAGAAGCTAAGGCATATAAATTGCCGCCCCCTTCGCGTTTGATTTTATCGATCATCCCAGGATAGAAGTCATCTGGTTTCATCCCGCTTGCTTGCAGACGTACGGACAGATCTTCCAATACGCCATGAGCCGCCAGACCAGGATATTTACCTGAGTAGCCTAGCAGAACAAGGTCCGGCTTCTCTTGCTTCAGCTTCTTCTCATACTGCTCCTCAGGTATTGGCTTATAATCCGGCTCCATCTCGATGAGTTCTACCTGGAAATTCGGGAAAGCAGCAGTCACAAAATCCCCGATTGAAAAGTTATAACTGCTCTTGGTAGATAACGCAATACGAATGACCTCTTTCTCGTTACCGGCCACCCGTTTATCCGCCATACAGCCGCTTAATAGGAAACTAACCACCAGGAAGCTGATAAAACCCACGATTGAAGGGCGACGTACTCGACTATTCATGAGTCTGATCACCCTTTCTGGCTAGCCTCATTTCAAATGTGGTCTGCAATTCGTCAAGCGCTGCATCGACAGACTTCGTTCCTTTCACAACGGCTTCCATCTGTTCACCGCCAAGCGTATACAAGGAAGCATCCAGCTCCCCTCTCGCTCGATTGTCGTAAGCAACCTTATAACCCTCGGCTGCCTTTGCCGCATCTACCTTACTGTCATAGAATGCTTTCCAGTGCTTGCTTTCCTTCTCATCCATGACCGACTTATCCGCTAATAGAGTAGCATAAGCATATCGCTGCGAATCATCCAGACCGTTCAGCCAAGAACCGCCTATAATAAACGACATCAGCTCCCAGACCGCATCCTCTTGGGTGGAAGCCGCATTGATAGCATAAACGGTATTCGTGCCCAAGAATGACAACTGGTTTGTGGCCGAAGGGTCCACGCGAAGCGGAACTGTCGACCAGTTCGCTTTCATGACTCCCGCATACTCAAAATTCTCCAAGTTCGAATAGAAGTAGCTCGGTGCGATCATCATTGCGATTTTGCCTTGAGCAAACGCATCATTCTTGCCCATATCCTTCATCGAGATGCCATTCTTGCCGTAATCAATTGGCTTCTGCTGCAAGATCCAGCCTTCCTGATATCCGGCCGCGACCGTTTGCCAGATCTGCTTCCATGCTTCCGTATTGATAGTGGCCTCCGTCTTACCCTCATTGCTCTTACTGAGGGTTTGCAGCCCGGAGACTTGTCCTAATAATTTCGCGAGCGCAAATTTATTGTCACGATCAAATGCCCCGAGACCGCTAATCCCTGTACCTTGGAACCGTTTGGCCAGCTGCATAATCTCCTCTGGTGAAACTTCTCCTTCAGGCAGCGGAATCCCTTGCTTCGCAAAAGCATCCTCATTAATATACAGCGCTGTAGTATTAAAATCCGAAGGTACCCCATACAACTCGCCGCTTCCGCCAAACTGGCGCAGCAGTTCAACCAATGGCGCATAGAGAGCACCTAGCTCAAATTTGTGTTCTTTCACTATCGTATCCAGAGACTTAAGTTTCCCGTCTGCCGCAAGCTCTCTAAACAACTTCAACGGAAGCTGCAGCATGTCCGGCTGCTCCTTGTCCACCCAAGCTTTGAACATTTCGGGATCGTTATATAAATCTCTAGGCGCATCGACCGTATTCAGCTTCACGGATGGGTGGCGAATAATGAACGGCCGCTTAATCCGATATTCGATGCTGCCATCCTGTGCAAACTGATGGATCTTAAGCGTATATTCCCGATCACGAAGTGAATCACCGCGCAGTGCGGCCGGTACGTTCTCGGCTGTATCTGGTTTCAGCATCGCCTTCACGTCATCGCGGAACCACCAGCCGCAGCCCAGCAGCAATACAATACTCATCAATGCTGCAACCGCGCGATAAGGTGACCTTCTTTTCTCATTTTGCATATGAATGCGCTCCCTCACTTTATGCTCCAGTTCTGAGGTGAACCCATTCTTCACGGGAGGTTTCCCTGCAAGCTTATGCTCCCAGCTGTTTAACGGTTCTTTCATGTCCATTCTTCCTCCCCAGTCCACTTCGCTTCTTGGGTAAGACTGCGATTGACCGCAGCTCGGGCACGATGAAGTCTCGACTTCACCGTACCGACCGATACATGGAGCATGTCCGCCATCTCTTGCATCGAAAGTCCATAGTGACTGCTCATCATCAGCACTTCCCTCAGCTTCTGCGGCAGCTTCAAGACAACCGCCCAAATTTCCTCGGTCATCAGTTTATCGAAGCTTTCCCGCTCCGCCGAAGGCGAAGTTTGCTCTTGTGGACGGACGATCCCTCCGAAGAAGGTCACACGCCTAATCCATGCCGACCGCAGCACGTCGCGCGCCGTGTTGCGAGTAATGGCCAACAGCCATGTCTTAATCGACGATTGCCCGCGGAATTCGTAGAGCTGCTGAAACACCTTCACGAATACGTCTTGGGAAATATCATCGGCCAGCTCTCTGGAACGTGTGTAGAAGAAAGCGAAATTCCAAACGTCTTTACCGTACGCCGCCATAAGCTCATTCAGCACCGCATGCCGGTCTAAGCCGCCTGTCACATGCTTCAAGTAATCAAACTGCAAGTCGTTCACCTCATCAAGTAGACGATAGAGTGCTGGAAAGGTTCCCTACTCTTCTAATCGGATCATAGAAATCTATCATTCCGTGCTCAAATGGTATAAAGTACCATCACATTATACACATGTATGGGCGGGAAGTAGAGTATCTTTTTCGCAAATAAAAAGAAGCCCCGGCAGTAAAAGCTGTTTCCAGCTTCTCGCTACCTGAGGCTTCCAAGCAATTCATCGCTATCGTGATTACTTAAGCGGATTCCGCCGCCGATTGACCCGCTGGCCCTACTACCTTCTTGCGCGTAACACTCTTTCTTCCATCAATGCTTACCGGTACATCGCCATCGACCGTAACGCGGCGCACGACACGGTGCTGATCGCCATAATCGTTGACGGCATAATGCTGCGTCGCCCGGTTATCCCAGATGACAACATCGCCTTCAGCCCAGCGCCAGCGAACGGTGTTCTCCAGTTTAGTGATATGATTTTGCAGCAGCGAGAACAGTTGAGCCGAGTCCGTAGAAGACAACCCGAGGATCCGCTTCACGAAATGGCCCAAAACCAACGTCCGCTCCCCTGTCTCCGGGTGCACACGTACGAGCGGATGCTCCGTTTCGTATAACGTAGATACGAATACTTCGCGATACCTCGTTTCTGCCGCCACATCTATTGGCTTACTCCGATAGGCTGCATAGTCGTATTCATTGGAATGTACCGCCCACAAGCCGTCGACCAGTTTCTGCAGCTCGGCAGGCAAATGGTCGTAGGCTGCTGCCGTATTCGCCCAGACGGTATCGCCGCCAGCCTCCGGTACGACAACTGCACGTAGAATGGAAGCTTGCGGATAAGCATCCACGAAAGTAACATCCGTATGCCAGGAATCGGCACGTCCGCCGTGATTGGAATTGAGCTCCAATACATAATCGGTACCTTGCTTGTTCGGTACCGTCGGGTGAGATACCGGATCGCCAAGCAATTGGGCAAAAGCTTCCTGTCCCGCATCATCAAGGTGATTCTGCCCGCGGAAGAAAATAACCTTATGCTTCAGCAGCGCTTCTCTAATGAAGCTAACCGTTTCTTCGTTCAAACTAGAAGAGAGCGTAACGCCTCTAATCTCTGCTCCGATTCTACCTGCTACCGGACGAACCTCGAATGCTTGACCAACCGTTTCATTTTGTTCTACTTTGCTCATGGTATTGCCTCCTTGGATTGTTTTTGGTTTTACTTCGATTGTTCCTTCATCTATGTGGTTAATTCCTTGCTGCCAATGGAGCCTGATCCGGTGCCTGTATCCCATACCGATTAACCGGTCGCCCGAGGCCAAAATGTTCCCGCAATGTCCGTCCTTGATAGGCGGTCCGGAATAATCCCCTGCGCTGCAGTTCCGGTACGACCTGCGAAGCAAATTCCTCCAGTCCCGCCGGCAAGTACGGCGGCATGATATTGAAGCCGTCGCTGCCGCCCTGCGTGAACCAGGCCTCCAGCTCATCCGCCACCTGCAGCGCGGTGCCTGCGAATACGCGGTGTCCGCGCCCACCGGCCAGCCGGTGAATCAACTGGCGAATCGTCAGCCGCTCGCGTGTCGCAAGATCAGCTACCAGCTGGAATCTGCTTTTGTTCCCGTTAATATCGCCGACGTTCGGCAGTTCAGGCAGCGGCCCGTCTAGCGGATAGGTGAACAAATTAAGGCCCAGCATGTTCGAGAGCTGATTAAGTCCATACTCAGGAACGGTCAGTTCATTCAGCTGCTGTTCCTTCTCCTTCGCTTCGGACTCCGTTGCGCCAATGACCGCGCAGATGCCGGGCAATATCTTGAGCTCTTCCGGATTTCTTCCATACCGTGCTGCGCGTGCTTTCACATCGCTGTAGAACTGCTTCGCTTCGGCCAAGGTCTGCTGCGCCGTGAAGATAGCCTCCGCATATTGCGCGGCAAATTCCTTGCCGTCCTCTGATGAACCCGCCTGCACCAGCACCGGATGACCCTGCGGCGATCGTGGAATGTTCAGCGGTCCGCGCACCTTGAACGCATCGCCGGCATGGTTGATGCTCCGCACTTTCTCCGGCTGCGCGAACACTCCTGCCTCACGGTCAATGACGATGGCATCATCCTCCCAGCTATCCCACAGACTCGTCGTCACCTCAAGGAATTCTTTGGCACGCTCATACCGCTTGTGATGCTCCAGATGCTTATCGCGGCTGAAGTTGCTTGCCTCGAACTCGCTGCCCGAGGTCACGATGTTCCAGCCTGCGCGGCCTTTGCTGATATGATCCAGCGAAGCGAATTTGCGAGCGACATGGAATGGCTCGTTGTAGGTCGTCGATACGGTGCCGATCAAACCGATCTGCTCCGTGACCGCAGCCAGCGCGGACAACAGCGTGAACGGCTCCAGCCCGACAAAAGCACCGTGCTTGATGTTATTGCTCACCGCCAGACCGTCTGCCAGGAACAGCGAATCGAACTTAGCCTGCTCGGCAATTCGCGCGATTCGCTGAAAATACGCAATATCCGTAATGTTCTGCGGCTCCGTCCCGGGATGCCTCCAAGCCGCCTCATGATGGCCGGCATTCATAATAAATACATTCAAATTCATCTGTTTCTTCTGCTTGTTGCCCATCGCTTCACCACGCACCTTTCCTCATTTCGAGAAATCATTGGTCGCCGTAGGTCTGTCTCCACGACGTTAGCTTCCGCTCGATGTACAAGATGGCATAGTTGAGAATCAAGCCGATGACGGAGATGGACACGATACCGGCGTACATCTCAGGGATTTGAAAACTAAACTGCGTATATTGAATGAGATAACCAAGGCCCGACTTCGCCCCCACCATCTCAGCCGCAACAAGCACAAGAATCGAGGCCGCCCCGGATTGACGGATACCGATAAAGATCGTAGGGATAGCAGCGGGTATAATGACTTTGCGAAAGAGTGCAACAGAGGAGAGTCCCATCGATTTGGCGGATTTGATCAAGAGCGGATCGACGTTCTTCACCCCGCTTATCGTATTGAGCAGCAGTGGAAAGAAGCAGGCATAGAAGACAATGGAGATTTTCGACGTTTCTCCGAGTCCCAGCAGCAGGATAAATACCGGAAGAATCGCTAGCGGCGCCGTATTACGCATCACTTCAAGCAAGGGATTTAAGTACGCGGCCACCGGCTTCCACCAGCCGATCGCAAGCCCGATCGGCACGCTCACGAGAAGCGCCAGCAGGAATCCGCCTAATGATCGGGTCAAGCTTGCTTCGGTGTGCGCAGCCAAGTCGCCGGATAACAGCAGCCCCCACCACGCCTTTAGCACTTCCGACAGCGGTGGGAAGAAGGTGCTGTCTACCAATCCGCTGCGCGGAGCGAGCTCCCATAGGACGAGAAAAGCAACGATCACAACGAGGTTGCGAAACCATTTCCGCACGTGAACACCTGCAGCTTGCAGTGCAGCACTACCGGTCTGTTCTACCTGAGCCTGTGCCTGAGCCTGAGCAGCCTCGGTTTCAAAGCGCGCCAGAGCTTTACCGTTTCCTGTCGTTACATTAGCCATAGACATTCACTCCTTTGGTCCTCTATTTCTTGATGCCGCTGCCAGCGACGAGGCTCTTGTTCTTCTCCTGCTCCTGTGCCCGCGACACTTCATCCTTGAGTAAATCCCAGATTTGATGCCGAATGCGCACAAACTCCGGATTGGATCGCAGATCCTCTTCCGTTGTACGCGACTGGAATGGAACGTCGATAATTTGCTTAATCCTACCCGGCCTTGAGGTCATAACCGCAACTCGCTGCCCGAGATAAACGGCCTCTTCGATCCCATGCGTGATGAAAATAATCGTCTTCTTCGTCGCTTCCCAGATGCGGAGCAGCTCGGTTTGAAGGGTTTCGCGCGTCTGCGCATCGAGCGCCGCGAACGGTTCATCCATAAGCAGCACCTCGGGATCGTAAGCGAGGCTGCGGGCAATGGCGATCCGCTGCTTCATGCCGCCGGACAGCTCGTGGGGATACCGATTCTCGAAGCCGGCCAAGCCGACGAGATAGATGTACTTGCGGGCGATCTCTCTGCGTTCTTTGCGTGGAACGCCTTTGGTCTCCAGTCCGAATTCCACATTGGCGAGCGCTGTTTTCCAAGGGAATAGCGCATATTGTTGAAATACGATTCCGCGCTCCAGATTCGGCCCTTTAATCGGTTTGCCGTCCATTAGAATCTGCCCGCTATTCGGTGTTGTCAGTCCAGCGAGCAAATCCAGCAAGGTCGATTTACCGCAGCCGCTCGGGCCGACAATGACCATAAACTCGCCTTGCTTGACCTCCAAATTAATATTCTGCAGCGCCGATACCGGCTGCAGATCCGCCTTCAGATGGGATAGATTACGCTGAATCCGAAACGACTTGTGTACGTTCCGGAGGCTGATTTTGGCATCCATTTTGCCATCCATGATCGTCATGCTCCTCTCCTGATTCGCGATTATTTCGTTTCACCCTGATAGGGATTGAACTGATTCGTATAGAGATCTCGCGCCGTAAGCTCCCCATCCTTCAGGTTGCCTTCGGCTACCAGCCATTTGATCCAAGTGTCAAACTCCTTATCGGCGATCAGCCCGCCTGTGCCGGCTACCCCCGTACTCTTCCAGAACTTGATCGCGCCTGTGTCTTCCTTCCGGCCGCGTTTGTTGATAATGTCCTCGAACTTGGCAACGACTTCCTCACGCGGTGTTGTTCGCGCCCACTCGATGGCTTTGGCAGTAGCTTCCACAAACTTCTTGGCCGCGTTGGGATTATTCTTGATGAACTTATCCGTCATGACATAGCTGCCTGCGCTGAATGTCCCGAACAAATCCTTATCCTTGAACAGCGGATGAATGCCTCCGCGTTCTTCCGCTTTATCTCTCAAAGTGCCGCCAAGGGCAGCAACGTCGATTTGATTCGCACGAAGCGTCTGTTCCGTTGTGACCGGCGGAACGACCACTAGCGTCACTTGCTTGATCTCTTCTGCAGTCAGCCCGGCTCTGTGCAAATACTCCTTGATGACAAATTCATGGTGTGCGCCAAGCGTGTTCACTGCAATCTTCTTGCCAATCAGATCTTTTGCCGTCTTTATTGGACTGCCATCAAGGACGTAGTATCCGGTCCAAGTTGCATCATCCACACCATAGTAGGAGATAACGGACTTAATCGGTGCTTTGGCAGCCAGCAGCTTGACGATTGCTCCGTTGAATGCGCCGCCATAGTCGGTATCGCCGGTCACGACGGACTGAATATCCTGCGGACCGCTGATCGTATTGCCGATATAGTTCAGCTTCAGCGGGGCGAGATAACCGAGATCCTCCGCTAATTCGGAGAAGGTTACAGCGCCGACCGACCCTTGGTACCGGAGCTCCGATACCTCTAGATCTCCGTCCCCCGTCTTGCCTGTGGCACTGGCATCCTTCTCGTTACACCCGGTCAATACCAGGGATGAAGCGATGAGCAGCGTGAATGCGGTTAAGGCTGATTTCCTTGCAAAATACGATTTCATGAGCAACCCTCCATCGGATTTTAATCAGAATCACAGGAAAAAGTGATAAAAAAAAGAGACGCACTCATCTCTCGATGATTGGTCCCTCTCCGGTAATCCGGTGGATTAAAATATTCTTTTCCTATCGATTTACTATGATTTATAAATGATAATACCCGCTGACCCTTTCGGTGTCAACAGGTATTTGGTAAATTTATCTTTAGGCGGATACGCTCGTTGCCGCCGGCTCAGGTGCCCGCTGCTTAAAGAGAGGTACCAGCGACAGCACTCCGGCAAGCATCAATAAGCCGGACAACGTATAAATCGTGGTAAGCGGAAGGATCGTCTTCAGCGGTCCGGCAAGTGCCATCATGAGCACCATGGCTCCCATGTACATCGGACCTAGTGTGCCGCTGACGCGTCCGATAAATTCAGGCGCTGACCATTTCAGCATAATCGTATTGATCGAGATATGAACCATCGGGAAAATCATGCCCATAATCAACTGCAAACTCAGCGTAAACGGTACGTTCACGGAATAACCAACGCCGACTGTACCGATCGCGCTTACGCCTAAAGCGAGCGCGAGCATCTTAACCGGAGACATTTTCTTCGAAATGACCGTAATAAATGCGCCGCCAATCAGCATGCCAATCCCGCTCAGCATGAGCACATATTGCAGAAACTCCTTCGGCTGCCCGAGTCGTTCCGTCACGACAAACAGTCCCAGCGTTTGCGCAATACCGCCCGATAAGCCTGCCAGCGCAAAGGTAATGCACATCGTCCGAAGTACGCGGCTGCTCCACACATAGCGAAGGCCTTCCTTCATTTCCGCCATGACGGAGGTTGGCTTCGCTCCGGGATCGCGCTGCGTGTTCTTTTGATCTTGCGGGAGTCGGAACAGGATAAGTGCGGATAATAAACTTGCTACCCCCATAATACCAATGGAGACGTGAATACCGAAGTTTTGATAGACGATTGTTCCTACAGATGGCCCGGCGATTAAGAACACCGCCATCAGCGTTTGGAAGATTCCCATCGCGCTTTGCAGCTGCTCCTGCGGGACATACCGCTTGAACAGCTTCATGGATGAAGGTGCCGAGAATTGCGATAACGTCGCGGATAAGAAGGTGGCAAAATAAACGGCCGCCCATGATTCATACACAAGTGCGACCAGCACCAGCAGGACGGAAGCCGCCGACATGAAATCACACCAAATCATCGTACGTTTGGGAAGCCAGCGATCCGCGAAGGTGCCTCCAATAAAGGCGAATAGGAAAATCGGTGAAAACTCCGCAACGGAGATCAGAGATACCGCAATGGGATCGTTGTTCGTTTGATCGGTCACATAGAGTAGGATGGCAAAATTCCGCACCCATATTCCAATTTGCAGCATAATATTCGACATGAGAATCGTTTGAAAAAAGCGGTTCCGCAGCAGCGGCGTTTGGGCTGTTGTACCTGCCGGTGCTGCTTGATTAGTATTCATTTCGTACCTAACTCCTTATTCGGTTTATTTAGGCGGACGGTTGTAACCGTTCGGTTCGTACGGCTGTAATTCATCAAGCCACTTCTTCTCCAGTCGCTTGAGGGAATCGCGGTAGTTCATTAAGGCATTGCGATCGACGATTTCCGTGCCGGGAATGAGCGTATCTTTGTAATCATTACGCACCTCTTCGCCAAGACTGAGCTGCTCCAATACCTCATATCTGAAGTCTGCGCCAGCTTGCGCTCTGTACTCCTCTTGCAGTGCAGTGTTCATATGACCGTTCATGTCGAGCGAGAACTTCTGGCGCGTCCATGCTGAGTCTAGTGTTGGTGATGAGGCGATATAACGTTTGCCATTGCGATCATTGATGATTTGAAACACGCCCATCGCGCGCTGCTTCATCCCATATTCATTCTGTAGTTCCTTACGTCTGTTCATCATTGTAAATTCCTCCTCCAGTCATTCCCATTCCCATTCATGCTAAGTGCTTCTGCCATCTTACAGGCTCAGCCAATATACGCTTCCGTCGCTCTCGCGGTCTAGAAAACCATAGTCGACCAAGTATCTTCGAAGCGTCACATAATCTTCTTCCATGAAACGCTTGAGCAGCTCGTTAACCTCTGCTTCCTTGTACTTGCGGCCTTTCTTGAAGCTCGTTGCAATGTGGCGGAGCAGTGCTGCTTTGCGTTTCTCCTTACGCGGCAGACCTGTGAGCGGGCCAGCCAGTCCTTGCGGCAAATATTTGTTTAGCAGCGCTTTGTACTCATCATGTGTGATTGCAAAACGCTCATCAACCAGAGGCGCCGTACGGTGCACCGGCACGAATTTCGCTCCTTGTGCAAGGCCCCCGTCCATTAGCTCCATAATGGCAAGAAACAGCTTTGCCTGCTTCGCTTTCTCCTTCAATGCGAAACGGTGATTGCGAATGGTTGAAGCACTGCCGCTGCCGGTTTGCTTCACAATGTCTGCATCGGAAGAGCCTGAGGCGAAAGCACTGATGAGCTGCTTCTGCAAATCAGTTAGACCCGTCGCTTTCTTATCTAGTTCAAGCAGATAGTGCAGCACGGATCCATGCGCGCTGCCGATATGCTTGGCAACTGCTTTGTGAGCTTCCATCAGGCGATTATCAATGGAATAGATGATCCCCTCTTCAAATTGTTCCCCGCAAACCAAGCAGTAATAGCTATCGGATTCCCCATGATATACATAACCTTGCTTCAGCTCAGAGAGCGATGCGGTATAGAAGGATTCTGAAATATCCATAACAAACAACTCCATCATTCGTTTGATAATTACCTAGATAATATACCATCTTGTTTGGTTTTATTCAATAAACGATTGCATAGTAAGAAGCTGGAAGCAGGATGGATAGATAAAAAGAATGACGATGATCCAATCTTTAAGCTGCTCCGGCACGCTTAAAGCCTCGATCATCGTCATTCTTCGGATACGCATATTTCCGTTTGTCCGGCTTCACCCTCGTCACAGGTTTCACGCCGTTCCAATTCCCTCGTTGCATCGTTGGATCCATTCCGCCTTGCTGCAGCTTCTTATCGCGCTGCTTACGCGCCGTACTCTTCGCCATTCTTAATGCACACTCCTCATATTAAGTTGAGACCGCCATCCGCCGCCTGTAGCACCGGGAGGTCCTCCTCTAGCTTAAACGATTGGTGCACTTCGTTTCAAGGGGCAGCAGTACTCGCTTCGCCGATAGTAAAGTAAACTATACCTCCTCGTTCCGGCAGTCCCGGGGATAAATATTGCATTTTCTGCAACATTTTAGACGAAGAAGAGGCCTCTTGCAGGAAATGTTGCATCAAATGCAACATTCTCGCCTACAATCACCTTTTGATCGCTCGAATCCCTGCAAATGTTGCAGATTGCTCCAAGGCCCCTTAATTAAACTGGAGTCCTCTCAGCCAATAATTTAAACTATTAGCTAAGGGGATGATCCGTTATGGGGAAGCATTTAGGA
>NZ_FNNV01000015.1 GCF_900106745.1 Paenibacillus sp. CF384
CCTTTGCTTTGTAGCTCTGAAAATGGATGTGTTCTACTTCCATTCTTAACCTACGACTTGAAGCAAATACGGGGCTGTTTTTACGTTCATCATAGCTAGAGCTAATCGTATGTGGCGGGTAAAAGTCTAATGCCATATTCTACTGGGCGAAACACAAGAAGACTGCCTCGTGGCAGTCTTCATTATCATTACTTTAGCAGCAATCGGATCGGTTAGGAACCGGTCGCGACACGCTTGCTTCTGCTACCGCGCCTAGTTGCCACGACATGCTGCAGCGCTCCGAGAACGACGAACACGGCCATAACAACTGCAGAATATCCGTACATCACCGAGTAGCTGCTTACCGAAGAGATCGCGCCAAGCAGGATCGAACCGAAAGCGACGCCGAAATCCGTTGAATTGTAGAACATGCTGTTCGCCATGCCGTACTGCTCCGGCTTCGAGGTGCGCAGCATCCAAGCTTGAATGGTTGGCTGAATGGAGCCGAATCCGACACCGTAGAGCAGCGCGGACACGATTAACATCGGCATAGTATGTGTATTCGCCAGCACTGCCATACTTGCCGTCACGAACAATCCCGCGGGAATGAGCACGGATGTATGTCCGAATCGGTCGAAGATTCGCCCCGAGAATGGTCGAACGAGAATGATTGTAATGACATTAAACATAAAGAATAATCCAACCTGCTCGATATGAACATCATCACCGAATAAAGCGAGAAAACTAAGCAAGCCGCTGTACGTGATCGCAAGCAAGACGTTCAACAACGCAGGAAACATCAGTTTGCGATTAAATGTAACCTTGCCAGCTACTTTCGGCGGCAGAGTTTCCTTCTGAGCCGGTCCCGATTGCTCCATTGGAACTTGTTGTTCCCGACTAGAACGCGACAGCCATAAGACCGGGAAGATGACTACAGTTGTGACCAATCCGATCATCGTCAATGGCGTGAATCCGGCTTGTTTCATCACATTCAGTCCGATCGCCGGTCCGATGGACAATGCCAGACTCGTCGACAGGCCGAAATAACCGATGCCCTCACCCATTCGGCGAAGTGGGATAATACGGGAAACAAGCGTGGGCAGAATTGTGCTTGCCATCCCGAAGCCGATTCCGTAGCCAATGCGCAGCGCCAATAATGCAGCGAAAGTCCCGGCAGCGGAATAGAGTGCTGTCGTTGCCGCAGCAATAATTAGACCCGTGAGCAGCAGTTTCATCCGAGATACTCGCTGCATGAGTGCAGCGGTAGCGAAACGAGATACGATAGCCGCCAGCGCGAATACGGATGTCACAAGGCTGGTCTGGACGTTCCCGGCATGAAATTCAGCTTTTACATAAGCGGGAAAGGATGACAGCAGCATCTGCAAACTTAGGAACAGCAGAAAGAAACATAAGGTCAAAGCGATAAATGGTCGTGTCCATAATGGCGTTTTCGATGGTTGTTCTTGTATTTGTTGCATCAAATTAAGTATCCTCTCCGAACAAAATCATAACTAAATAAATATTCTTATCTCGTTCTCTGCAATTAGCAGTCTGTGTGCTTAAGCTTCCCTTCAATGTGAAGCTGTACCCGCTGCAGGAGTTCAATCATATTGTCATGTTCTTCTTCCGAGAGACATGCTTTGACTTCTGCCGTAATACTTTCTTCAATTGGGGTAGTCACGCGAATAATCTCACGTCCGAGCTCCGTACTGTATACGAGAAACGAGCGACGGTCCCGATCGCCAGCCTTCTTATAAATAAGCCCCTTCTTCTCCAAGTGATCCAAAATCCGCGTCATCGAAGGTTTATCCTTGCCGATACGCTGGGCAATTTCACGTTGGATAAGCCCCTGGGAACAATCAATTTGATTCAGTGCAGACCATTGCTCAGGCGTAATCCCATAAGCGCTTAGTCGTTGTTGAAATAATGCCGCTAACTTCCGATAGGTTAAGCCCATCGCGAATCCAAAAGGCATCTTGCGTGATTCGGTTGACATTCTGAAGTCCTCTCCCTATATAGTTGTTTAGACAACTATATGTCAGACAACATATTCTGTCAATGTCAGCGACGCTGATTCGTTTCTGGCATAAAGAAGCCGCGAAAGTCTCACCTCAGACTCTCGCGGCTAATTCAGCTGCTAATAAACTTCAACCTCCGATATCGCCATCTGCCCGCCTGTTTGACCCGGGCCATTCGGGGTAATCGCGACAACGCGAACATACCTTGCGGTTGTGGCCGTTATGGTGTTGTCGCTTGCTCCTCCACCGAATCCCGTTACGGATTTGACGGTTGTATAGGAGGTTCCATCCGTAGAAGTCTGAATATCGAATGCAGTCGCATAGGCAGTAGCCGGCATGATGACCTTGATTCGATTAATGCTGGCGGACGCGCCTAGATCCACGCGAAGCATCCACCGCCATTGATCCGTAGCTTGCGTCTTCGTAGACGCATTGCCGTCCGTCGCATAAACCACGGAGTCGCCCGGTTGAAGTGCTGCGGTGCTGCCGTCGATGTAGTAGGCGTTTACTGTTTTGTTCAATGCTTTGTTCGTGCTCGCAGGTCCTTCCACCGTAATATCGTCGAAGGAAGCCGTTGAACCTCCGGTATTCGTACTGCCTCCGTTGAGAGAAGGATACCCCGTTCTGCCGCTCCAAGACTGCGAATACATCCAACTCGCCGGCTCACTCGTCCCGTCCTGCCATACTTTTCCGTACAACGTCCCATTGGAGGCGCTCATTTTAAACCAATACCAAGTATTGTTGCTCCATGTGAATGGGTAGCTTGTGCCCCAAGCGATTTCGTCGTTCAGCCACTGGATCGTGCTGTGGTTCTGATGGAATACGAGATTATACCCTTTGCCGTCAGAAGTTCCCGTGAATAGTCCCACACCAGCGCGTGCATAATCGCCGTCCGTCCAGTTGTCGACTCGAACCTTGGCGGTAATCGTGTAATCGGTAGAAGTACCTAGACCACCATTGCTCACGATCGCTTTGCGCGGATCGCCGTTTGCCGTAGAGGTTTGCTTCAACGTCTGAGACGTTTCGCTCCATGCTCCGCCATATGTCGTCCATGAAGTCCCTATGGTATTGTCGTTAAAGTTATCGCTGAATACTACAGGGCCAGGCGGCGGTGCCGTAGGAGGCGTCGGTTTCTGGGCTGATCCTCCCGGACCGACCGAGTTCATGATGTCTATTGCGCCTTGCGGCCAGCTTTGATTACTGACAGTCGTATTACCCTGGAACACGTTGCTGCCGCTCCAATTTCCCCACGGCGAGTTGCTGTAATTGTTCTGTATCACGTTATCATGATTAGGCGGGTTGCTGGCGAATATCGTTTGCGGTGCGTTGTTGATGACGTTTTTCTCCGCTGTTTTGTACGCACTTCCGTTGTCAAAATAAATCGCCGAAATCGGATATCCGCCGTTATACACCGAACCGGATAGATCATGGATGTAATTGGCATCAAATCGGGTGAACCCAACCATTTTGCCCAGTGTATAGATCCCGCCCCCGTCATCGAGAAGCCGAACCACATGATGGATGTTATTGCCGAAAACGATATTATCCGTCATGCCGTGCTCATAATCCTGCCAGTTCCACCCGATCGTTATCCCCGTATACGGCAGATTCTTGACTTCATTACGACCAATGGTCATGTTATTCGGGACCATCGCGCCAATCCCGACCATATCCGCGTAATCAAGCCCGCCGGAATCAATGGTATTATCCATAATCGAATCGTAGGTGCTCTGACCGTCCATAGCCGTCTGCTCATCCCACTGATCGCCTGCGACTCCAAGCGCTATGCCTCCGCCGGCATTCTTATAGAAGGAATTGCCCTTAATCAGCGTATGATCGGTTCCCTCGTTCCCCATGATGCCCCACCCGCCGGCGAATTGAAAAACGTTAGCTTCCAGCGTGATCGTGCTGGCATATTTCAGCTGCACCATACCTAGAGCTGAGGAATACCTTGCCGTATTGCGAATTTCAGAGTTGGAGCCTCCGCCAATCGATTGATACCGGAATCCGGCTTGCGAATCTACGTAGCCATAGGAACTAGGCGCCAACCAGTTGCTGTATTTGAATGTAATGCCAACGAATTGAATATCGTGCACCTTGCTAGTTCCGCTGCTGCCTTGAAATTGAATCAACGTCTCTACCTTCGGTGCTATGACCGTCGTTGTATTCATAGTCTCACCGCTCCGAGGCTTATAGTAGAGCGTAGAGGCAGCCGTATCCAAGAACCATTCACCTGCCGCATCCAGCAGCTCATAAGCATTTTCGAAGAAATAAGGCGATGAACCTTGGTTATGATGATTATAGGCAAAGCCGCTCTCGGGAGATTTGAACGAGACCGTATTCCCGGAATAACTTGCGATTCTTCCACGATGCTGGCTCCAATGGCCTACAACGACCATTTCGGCCGTACCGCCATTTGCCCATGAACCGATATCTGACGCATTTACGGTATACGGATAAGAGCTGTTCGTAGCGTTTAAGTAGGGTCCACCCGTTGCTTCATCCGTCAAATTCGGTTTTCGCGCCTTGACACCTCGCGAGTCATTCACATAAAGCTGCCTGAAGTTCCAATTGACCCCTGTTTTCTTGTAAATGTTCTGGCCAGCGTCATGAAGCGTCCATCCGGTAGTCAGATCAACACCGCCGCTTACAATAGGGGTTGCACCTGTATAGTTCTTGTAGATGATTTGGTAACCGTTCGTCCCGGAATCGGACGTACCGAACGTCAATGTACTGCTGAGCGGATAAGTGCCGTTCATCAGATAAACATAAATATCCCCCGTCATGCTGCCGTTTATCGTCCGAATGACATCCCTTGCCTTCGCAATCGTTGCGAACGCCGTTCCTGTCGTCAACCCATTATTGCTGTCGCTGCCTCCTGACGGATTCACGTAATATGTAGCTTGCGTCGCTGCGTAACTCCTTTCTGACGGTACGATAGTCACGGTTAACGCAACTACCATCGCCACAATAATAAGCCAAATCACCTTGACACACTCACCCTTTTTCATCCTCGTTAATTCACCTCTCCCATCTATTCTGACAACGCTTCCATTACCTAAATAATAGCTTATGGAGGTGGATCGTTTTTATGAGAAGGAAGCGTAAATTTCGATACGAGCATGATCTGCATCTATGAAAATCACCCTATTACAAATGTCTCTTGAATTCACCAATACAGGATGTTTTGACTAATTTCTGGCAGGAATCTATATTAAGATTTCTTAAAATTGTTTATTATGACCTATTCCATAGGCAATACGGCATTAAGGTCCGTAGACCCACATCGTCTCAAAGACAGATAACAACGCTTATTGAGTTTAAATACTGTCACTAATCGCCTTAATAGTTAACATGATCAATGAACAACCTTCTATAATTTTACAGTTGAATTAGGTCTATTAAACGTGTTCACCTCCTTCATACATAAGCATATAGCCCTATTCTCACCTCCGGAGTAGGCTGTGACGCTCATTGTGAACTAAATTCGACAAGGGATATAATTGCGCTGAAAAAAAATCCCATTCCATTTCCGGGATTTGGATATTTCTTTTCTGTCGAGAAATGTCATTCATTTAGCCCATGAGGCGCAATTAGAGGAGGAATTGGTGGAATGAGTTCTTTTGCAAGAAAGGTTCGTAGGAAGATGCCCCTGACAACGAAGTCAGTGCTCACCCTCTCCTTGCTTCTCGGTTCCTGGAACGGAGCAATCGTTGCAGCAGCCAGTGCTAAGGGAGCTGAGGCTTCGCACCTTCTTACCTATGGAGGAGCGGCATATGCTTCTTCTACGGAAGGCGGCTTAACGCCTGAGAAAGCAGTTGACGGCATCCTGGATTCTCGTTGGGGAAGTGCGTTCAGCGCGGATCAACAATGGATCTATGTAGACCTTGGCGCCCCTGCCAAGATCGACAAGGCCGTCATCCGCTGGGAGAATGCTTACTCCAAGTCGTACAAGATTCAAGTGTCCGACGACGAAAAAGAGTGGAAAGACATCTACACGGATGCCAAAGGCGACGGCGGTGTCGATACCATCAGCCTATCCGGCGAGGGACGATATGTCCGGATGCTATCGCTCGAGCGCAGCGGCGGTTATGGCGTATCGCTTTATGAATTCGAGGTTTATGGTACAGGTGGAACGAATCCGATCCCTGTCGTGCTCGGCGAGGATGTGGCCAAGAATAAACCAGTCACAGCTTCCTCTTTTGAGAAAGCAGACAAAGATAAACCGGCTATGCCGCCGGAGAATGCCAATGATGGTGATGCGACGACAAGGTGGTCCTCCGCTCATACGAGCAATGAATGGATCTATGTCGATCTTGGCCAAGTGCATGAAATTGGCCGCATTCGCCTTAACTGGGAGAATGCAGCAGGACGCATCTACGATCTCCAAGTGTCTGATGATGCTGCCAATTGGACAACCATCTACCGTGAAATGAACGGGCAAGATGGATGGATCGATACGCCGGTCTATGCAAGCGGCCGTTATGTAAGAATGAAAGGAATTAGCCGCACAACCAGCTATGGCTACTCCTTATTCAATTTCAGCGTTTACGACTACGTTAACGGGGATCCGAAGCCGTCCTATACGATTCCTACTCTTCCTACCTCTTCAACGGTTAATGTAGGTAAAGGCAGCTATCTAACAAGCGATATCGACATGCCGCAGCCACGTCCGCCGATGAACAAGTCGGATGAGCTGAATGCCCCGATTCCATCGAATGATTGGTGGCAATCGGTCTTAATCAAGAATTTCAGTGACAGCTTGATTACGCTTCCTCTGAAATCCAAGTACTCCACGCTCGGACTCGGAATCCTGAATCCAGGCGCAGGTTGGGTGAATGATACAGGCAACTCGCAAGCGGCTGATGGCGGACCGGACTTCTACCTGCATGCCGGCAACATCAGCACCACCAACGTCAAGAACAAGATTACAGGTTATGGGGATTGGTCCGCGACTGTAGCATTGAGCGACAATGATACACCCAAGATGACAACGACGTTCGTCAAAGGTTCGCCGTATTTGTATTCGGAATTCAGCGACCCGACGACATCGGAGTTGTATTTCCCAGTGTCCACCCGCTTCTATGATGACAATGGCAATGCGGTTCTCGCAGCTGAAGGCGCTACGTTGACAGCCGATCATATCGGTTTCGCCGTGACGAATGTCGACGGCTCTCCGCAAGCGAATAAAGTAACCCGCAACTATGGTGTATTCGCGCCGGAAGGCTCTGTCTTCATGAAAGTCGGCAACAAAGTGAAGATTCGCCTGGGAAGCGGACACAACTACTTGTCCGTAGCAACGATACCCGCTACAAGCGACTTGAATTACTTCTATAAGCATGGTTACGCGTTCGTTAAGAATACGATCGTCACACCAAGCTTCGAGGAGAATACCTCAGAAGTCGTTACTAACTTCAAAGTGGAGATCGATCAGAAACGTTCGGATCTGGAACCAACGACCTTGATGGCCTTGCTCCCGCACCAATGGAAGCAAACCGATTCGTCCCTGACTCCTCTCTCCTATCCATCCATTCGCGGAACGCTGAAGCTTCATGAAGGCAATGCGTTCACCACTAAGGATCAGTTTAACGGAATTGTACCGCAATTCACGGAGCCGGGAGATGCTTCGTATTCCCGCGAGGCGCTGCTTGAGCAGTTAAGCTATCTGGATGAAGCGACATCCAAGAATATCATGTCCGGTGATGCTTACTGGCAGGGTAAAGTGCTTCATCCGCTGGCAATGGGCGTACTGATTGCGGATCAAATCGGAGACCAAGCGTACAAAGACGTATTCCTCTCCAGGATGAGAACGATCTTAACGGATTGGTATACGTATACCAAAGGCGAGCC
Organism: Paenibacillus sp. CF384; assembly: GCF_900106745.1. GTDB lineage: Bacteria > Bacillota > Bacilli > Paenibacillales > Paenibacillaceae > Paenibacillus_Z. The sequence goes on from NZ_FNNV01000015.1 coordinate 7,848, forward strand.
GGATTACTTCATGTATTACGATCCGACTTGGGGCACGATGTATTACAAGAACAGTGAATTCGGCGCCAATACAGGCCTGACGGACCATCATTTCACCTATGGTTACTACGTCTTCGCTTCTGCCGTGCTCGCGACTTACGATCAGGACTTTAAGGACAATTATGGCGGCATGGTTGAGCACCTTATTCGGGATTATGCCAATCCGTCCAAGGAAGATCCACTCTATCCGTTCCTCCGTAACTTTGATCCTTACGAAGGCCATTCATGGGCCGGCGGTTATGGTGACAACAACAACGGGAACAATCAGGAAGCTGCCGGCGAGTCCCTCTTCGGCTGGGTCGGTGAATACATGTGGAGCTTACTGTCCGGTGACAAAGCTACCCGTGATATCTCCATCTATGGCTTCACAACGGAGCTGAAAGCTGTCGAGCAATACTGGTTCAACTATGATAACGACAACTGGCTGCCGGAGTTCGCTCACAAATCAGTAGGTCAAGTATACGGAAGTGCCTATAACTTCGGTACTTTCTTCAGCGGAAATCCGGTTAATGTTTACGGTATCCACTGGCTGCCAACCGGCGAATATTTAACGAGCTATGGTTTCGATCCAGCCAAAGCAGCAGATTTGTACAACGGTATGGTCAAGGATAACAAAGGTCCTGAAGATGCGTGGCAGCATATCGTATGGCCGATCGAAGCATTGAGCAATCCGCAAGCGGTGCTCGATAAGTTTACGGTAGAGAACACGCAGAAGAACGAAATCTTCAACACGTATTGGTTCGTGCACAATATGGCAACGCTCGGTACTCGCACGGAGGACATTTGGGCGAGCGGCTGGACTGGCGCCTCCGTTTATAAGAAAGGGGCCGCTTACACGGCTGAGGTATGGAACCCTACCAACAAAGCCATTACGGTAACCTTCCATAATGCAGCAGGTGTAACGGGTTCGGCGAAAGTCGGTCCGAAATCCCTTGTTAAAGTCGATCCGACGAAAGTGACGGATTTGGACGCGAACGTAGCTCCCGTGCTTGCAACCGACAAGACGAGCAATATGATCAAGCAGCCAATCGAGCTTACTTTTGCCGATCATCTCAAGTGGCGCGAATCCATTAGCTCGGTTCAATTGAATGGTGCAGCGCTAGACCCATCGGATTACATTGTACAAGCCGGCAAAATTACTTTGAACAGTAACTTGTTCCCGATTGAAGGCAGCTATTCGATCGTGGTGAAGGCTACCGATTATCCGGACACTGGCGTACAGCAAGTAGTCATCACGAATTCGACGGTCAACCTGGCTCTGAACAAGCCTACGTTCACGTCGGACAAACCGAATAACCCGGGCTCTTACGCGGTTGACGGCAAACTGGATACCCGCTGGGAATCCGCATTCAGCGATCCGCAATATGTTGCTGTGAACCTGAAGTCCGAATATCGCATCAGCCATGTTCGCTTGAACTGGGAGAATGCGGCCGGTAAGAGCTACAAAGTACTCGTATCAACCGACGGTAAACAGTGGAAACCTGTCTACTCGACTACCCGCGGACATGAAGGCATCGATGATATCACGTTCCCTGCCGTAAATGCGCGGTTCGTCAAAGTCGAAGGCACAGAGCGTACGACGAACTACGGTTACTCCTTATGGGAACTGGAAGTATTCGGGACCCCAGCCGGCAGCTTGGATGCTCCGGATCTGATTGCCGATTCGACGATGAACCGTGCAGGTCAGCCGATTGAAATTGGTTTCGACGATGTTGCAGACTGGCGAACAGCGATTCAGACCGTGAAAGTGAACGGAACGGCTGTATCCGCGGCACAATATGAAGTTGCGCCTGGCAAGCTTACGCTGGACGGCTCCCTATTCCCTGCTGCCGGCAACTACAACATTGCAGTTGAATCGAATGGGTTCGTCATGACCAGCATTCAGCAGCCGATTGTAACAAGCTCGAACGTAAACCTTGCCCTGCGCAAACCTACGTTCACCTCGTCCACTCCGAAACAAGCGAGCAGCTATGCGGTGGATGGCAACAAAGCAACGAGATGGGAGTCCGAATCCAGCGACTCGCAGTCCATTATGGTCGATCTTGGTGCTGAAGACATCATCAGCCGCGTCCTTCTAAACTGGGAGAATGCAGCCGGTAAGAGCTACACCGTGGAAGTCTCCACGGATAACAAGGTTTGGCAAACGGTATATACAACAACTATAGGAAAGCCCGGCATCAACGATATCGGCTTCTCCCCTATCTCTGCGCGTTACGTGAAAGTAAACGGCACAGAACGCACAACCAACTATGGTTACTCGTTATGGGAGCTTGAAGTGTACGGTAACGGTAACGGTCTGCCTAGCGCACCGGAGCTGTCTGCCGATACAACAAACACTGTAGTAGGACAACCAATCGAAGTTACATTTGGCGACGATGCAGCATGGAGAGACGCGATCGAAACCGTCTCAATCGACGGCACAACGATTAATGCTTCTACCTATCAAGTGAATGCGGGAAAAATAATATTTGACGCTTCCTTGTTTAAGTCAGCTAAGTCGTATGTGATCTCGGTTCAAGCGAAAGATTACACTGAAGCTTCTGTTCAACAAAATGTCACTGCCAAAGAGCAGCCTGGTAATCCAGATACGAACCCCAATCCGGACCCGGGTTCGAATCCAAACCCATTGAACCTCGCGTTCGGTAAAGAGACCGCTTCTTCACCGGAGTATCACCGCTCAAGCGCTGATGCGGTTGACGGTCGTTTGGATCGCCGCTGGGAATCGGCATTTGCCGACAATCAATGGATGAGCATCAACCTTGGATCAGCGAAAACGATTAATCGTGTCGTACTGAACTGGGAAAATGCATTCGGTAAAGCATACACCATTGATGTCTCCTTAGACGGAGAAAAATGGACGACTGTGTACACCACGGACAATGGCAATGGCGGTATCGATGATATCTCATTTGCTCCTGTCCAAGCCAAATTCGTGAAGATGAACGGAATCAAACGCGGTTCTCCATATGGCTTCTCTTTATGGGAATTCGAGGTTTATGCCGGTGATAAGGCTCCTCTTGCGGGTCCTGCTTTGACGGCAGACACGACGGATAACACACTTGGTAAACCGATCGACATCACGTTTACGGATGACATCGCATGGAGAACTGCAATGAACGCAGTTGAGCTGAACGGCGTTACTCTTCGTGAGGATCAATACACCGTGACTGCCGGCCAGATCACACTTCATGCGGAATTATTCACGGAAGCAACTCCTTATGTAGTAACGGTGCAATCATTGGGATACGCATCAGATTCCGTGGTACAGCCGCTTACAGCGGGGTTGAACCTTGCGCTTAACAAAAACACCGCTACATCCGAAGGCGCACTTCAAGGCGGCGAGCGTGCTGTTGATGGAAACAAAGGCACGCGCTGGGAATCGGCATTCAGCGATCCGCAGTGGATCAATGTCGACCTTGGCACAACGAATACGATCAGCCGCGTTCTCTTGAATTGGGAGAATGCCTCCGCGAAAGCTTACACCATCGAAGTATCGCAAGACGGTGAGCGCTGGACAACCGTTTATGCAACGGCCCAAGGTGACGGCGGTATCGACAACATCTTCATCGCTCCTGTCGAAGCTCGTTTTGTCAAAGTTCACGGTACAGAACGCAATACGCAGTATGGGTACTCCTTGTTCGAACTAGAAGTTTACTAATCGTATAGGTATAGAAAACAAGCTGACATCGGGATCAACCGACGTCAGCTTGTTTGTTTCTTTCAATGTTTACCTGCTTGTATCGCTTCATATGCGCTAGGTGCTTCAATAGTCGCGCTGCGCAGTTTGATGATGATTTTGCGAATGCTATCTCCGGACAGGTGATACTGTCGTTCAAGTTCTTGTACGGTACTGCCGCTTGCGTAGCGCTGGTAGATCTCCTCGTTACGCTGTCCGATGATGACGCGTGATCCACTCTTCTCCCCCCAAGCAGCACGCTCGTTCTGCTGCTTAGGAATGTAGATCAGCTCGCCCTGAATATAGCTCTGGAGCTCCTCCAACAGTCTAGGGGGAAGCACATCTCTTCCGTTCTTGTAGTTCAACGTAAACCTCCTTAATCGGTTCGGCCATTGCAACGCCATCTGAATGCGATTTGTTCACGTTTCCTTCCCCCTCTCAGTAATATGGAAAAAACACGATTGTTCATCATATCGTGCTTTAATACTCATTATAAGTGAAAACGGCTCGATCCGTCTTCTTCTTGTAAGAAAAGGGAGGCCGGAAGGCCTCCCTCTTTATAGTGACCTTCGCTTTAGGCGAAAGCCACCTCCGTGTGCTTGTTCAACTGAATCAGCTCCTTTCATGAAGATTTTGTCGGGCCCGACATCTATATTAACGCATATTCGGAAGCGTGCAGACAAGTGAAAGAACGGGTATAGTTGTTTTTTAGCGTAAATGGGGCCAATCTCAATCGAGAATCGCTCGATTACTGCAAGTATTTGCCCGTAATGGACTGCTCCGCAAGCTTAATATCATTAGGCGTTCCCTCGAACACGAGCTGTCCGCCTCTGCTGCCTCCGTCCGGTCCCATATCGATGATCCAATCGGCTTGGCTGATCACTTCAAGGTTATGCTCGATCACGATCACTGTATTACCGGCATCCACGAGGCGATTCATGATCGCCAGAAGGTGAGCGATATCGGACATATGCAGTCCGGTCGTCGGCTCGTCCATCACATAGATACTGCCCTTCTTATGCAGCTCGCTTGCCAGCTTGATGCGCTGGCATTCCCCGCCGGAGAGCGTACTCATCGGTTGTCCGAGCGTAATATAGGTAAGCCCTACATCACTCATCGCCTGCAGCTTGCGGACGACTTCTTTGAGCTCGAAAAATTCCAGCGCTTGCTCCACGGTCATCTCCAGCACATCTGCAATCGATTTGCCGTTAAACTTATATTCAAGCACTTCTTCCTTGAACCGGCGGCCTCCGCAAACTTCGCAAGGCAGATCCACGCTGTCCAGGAAAGAAAGGTCGATAGACACAACGCCCTGCCCTTGGCAGTTCTCGCAAGCACCTTTGGAATTGAAGCTGAACAAGCCTTGATTGACTTTATTCGCAGAAGCAAATGCCTTGCGCACGTCATCCATTATGCCTGTATAGGTCGCTGGATTCGAGCGGGAAGAAACGCCGATCGCCGACTGATCGATAACGATCGCATCGGAATGCTGACTTAGGAATACATCGTTAATCAATGTACTCTTACCCGAGCCGGCGACACCTGTGACAACTGTCAGGATGCCTGTTGGAATATCTACGCTCACGTTATTCAAGTTGTGCAGCGTCGCGTTCTGAACGGACAGCTTCCCGGAAGGTTGTCTGCAGCTCTGCTTCAATTGGAGCGGCCGCTTCATATGGTTACCTGTCAGCGTACCTGACTCCAGCAAGCCCACGTAGCTGCCCTCGAATACGATGTTCCCGCCTCGGCTGCCTGCGCGAGGCCCAACATCAACGATGTGATCCGCGACCTTGATGACATCGGGATCATGTTCGACGACAATGACGGTATTTCCTTTGTCGCGCAGCTTCTGAAGCAATTCATTTAACCGATGAACGTCGCGGGGGTGCAAACCCACGCTGGGCTCATCGAAGATATAGGTAACATCGACAAGGCTGCCGCTTAGATGTTTGACCATTTTGACGCGCTGCGATTCGCCTCCGGACAAGGTGTCCGTCTCGCGGTCCAGCGTCAAGTAATCAAGACCGATGTCAACAAGATGCTGCAGCCGTTCGGTCAGCGACTTGATGACCGGCGCAGCGACAGGATCCGCGATCTCCCGAACTGCACGAATAAGCTCACCGACTTCCATGGCAGAGAACTCTGCGATGTTATGTCCGTTGATTCTGCAGTTCAGCGAAGCTTGACTGAGTCTTGCTCCATGACAGCTGGAGCAGGAACCTTCGATAATGAATGGGGCGACGGTTTGCTGCGTCCGATCGGACATCGTCTTGACATCTCGCTTGATGTACTTGTTGGTAAACTTCTCGATGACGCCTTCCACCGTAATATTCATCGCTTTTCCGGCGAATTCCATCTCGACTTTACGCGCTTTCGCGTACAATAGCTGCTCCATTTCCTCTTCCGAGTACTCGCTCAGCTTCTTGTCGACATCGAAGGAACCCGACTGCAGAATCATGTTCATTTCCCAGCCGTCAACCTTATAATCCGGAAGCATAACGGCACCCTCTTTAAGCGACTTGGACTTGTCTATCGCTCTGCTCATGTTCACGACCATGCTGCGGCCGATTCCGTTACACTCGGGACACATCCCTTGCGGATCGTTAAACGAGAACATGTTCGCTGGCCCAACATAAGGCTGCCCCGCCCGCGAGAAGAGGAGTCGGAGAATGGGAGAAATGTCGGTTATCGTGCCCATCGTGGAATGAGAGCCGCCGCCCAGCCGCTTCTGGTCTACAATGACGGCCATGCTCAGGTTCTCGATGGCATCTGCTTCAGGCTGTGGAACTTTGGGCAGGAAGGTCCGCACGAACATGCTGAAATTCTCATTCAGCAAACGCGTCGATTCTGCAGCGATCGTGTCGAAGACGATCGAAGATTTACCCGATCCGGATACCCCTGTGAAGATCGTGATTTTCCGCTTCGGAATTCGTAAGGATACGTTCTTGAGATTGTTCTCCCTAGCTCCGGTGATAACGATATATTCTTGACTGGATACGCTCATGCTCATTCTCCCCCGATTATGTTCATTCTCCGAAGCAGACTTATAACCGGCTGCATGCAACATACAGCCGGTTTATATCTGCTTCGGGTCAGCTAAGTTTACGCTGCTACTCAAACAGCTTAACCAGCTGGCCGAGCATTGCACCCCAACCATACTTAGCGCCATTGTAGGCTTGTTCGTTGGAGATTCCCGTTTGTTCCAGATGAAGGTTAATCTTGCCGCCCCCTAGGTCCTGCAGCGTCCAAGTAACCGTGTGTTTCTCCGCGCCGGTTCCCCATGTATAGGACAACGTGCTCGGCTCGTCTACGATAAGCACTTCGCCTTCCACGATACCATCCCAATATTCAGTCGGTTTCTGACGAAATTGGAAACGGTGACCTACAACGGGCTGGAAATCATTCTCCAAGACCCATTTTGCAAGTTTAGTTGGATCGGTTAGAGCGCTCCATACCTTCTCGATGGTTGCTGTATATTGATAATCTAGATTTAAAGTGAAACTCATTCTTCTTCCTCCTCTAATAGGTGCTGCAAACGAATTAGATTCGTGTTCCAGAATTTACTGTAGAAAGAAACCCAGTTCTGAATTTCCCGGAGTGGCTCGGCGTTTAATCGAAAGCGCGTTTCTCTGCCGACTTTCCGGTCCAGTACGAGTCCGGCTTCTTTAAGAATGGTCAAGTGCTTGGATACCGCTGTTCGGCCCATTTGGAACTGTACCGTCAATTCGTGGAGCGGCAGTTCCTCTGCCTCTGCCAACAGTCGAATCAATTGGCGCCTTGTTGGATCAGCAATCGCGTCAAACGTATCCCGCAACGGGTTGTTCTCGCTCACAACACCCTCTCCTAATTTGTTGACTGTGGTATTGGACACCAAATGGTGACGTGTTTATTATAGGATATCATTTAGTATCAAGTCAATAAAGCGCCCTGCGACTACTACGTGCATCCACCTCTCAATAAGCACGGAGGTAAGATTTCATGCAAAAAGGAGCAGATTGCAATGATCTGCTCCTCTATCATGCAGGTGAAAGCTTTAGTTCGTTGTTTGGCCAACCGTGTCTGTGCGCTTCTCGCCCGGCTTGGCGATTTCCAGCGTGCCTGTCTCGGTATCCACCTCACCGAATCCATAGTGCTTATAGCCCGTCTGCTTGTACGCACCTTCGGCGTTCACGACACCGTATTCGGTCCATCCGGTTTCACCGAATATCCCGCTGTTATAGAAAATGAAATCGCCGCTTGGTTTCGGAGCTGTCCCGACGCTGTTCGTCCATTTTCCCTTCATAAAGATACGGAGCTGATCTTCGATCGGCCCGGCTAATCTACCGGCCCAAGTGACAACGGCTTGGTCGTCTTTGATTTCCATCTGCTGCGCAAGATTCCCATCGATTCGGATGAATCGCATAGCTTCTCCTTCAGCAAATAGCATGGTTGCACCGTCCGCCTCGCCGACGTTCTCGGCATTCAAAGGGTTGATCACATACTGCGGACTATAGCTGAGCTCCACCGCAACCTTACGAGCTTCGGCCAAAGTGCCCTGATTCAACGTATCGTGTTTCTTCTTGCCGATATAGGATGAGATGAACACGGTCCGGTCATGCCAATCGGAGGTATATCCGAATTGGACAGCCAAGAATCGAAGCGGTACATAAGCACGATTGCCATGCAGCTTCATAGGTGCATCAATTCGTTGCGTCAATTTGCTCATACCGCCAGGCTGATTGCGCTCGACTACTGCAACATTGCTAAAGGTCGTGAAACGGACCGTTACGCCCCATTTACGAACGACCGCCGTATTCGTCTTGGCATTCCATTCGACATGTGCGCCAAATGCTTCGCTAACCGCGCGCAGCGGCACAAGCACTCGACCTTTGTCGATAATCGGTGCAGCGTCCGAAGTGGCCGTCTTCCCCAATACTTCAATTTGAATGGCTGAAGCGGCTGCATTCGCATGAGCCTGCTCTGTTCCGGGCAGCGCGAATAATGTGCCTGCCATAACCGTAGTCGCTACTAACGCAGCTGCAAGTTGTTGTTTCATACCTTCCACTCCTTAACATCGTAATAGATCGGCATGTCATTCGATCCGGGATCACATAGTTAGACGAGTGAAAGGCGAAAATGGTTGCTTGTCCCATTTTATTAAGAGATTGGGACCTGGAGGGATGTCATCCATATTCCGGTACGATCTCCTTCGCAGAACGTGGATTTAACTTATAAGGCACGACATCCCCTGTCGCCAAATACCAATCTGCGATTCGTTCCGTCAATTGCAATCGAATGTTCGTGAATTCCTTGTCGTCTATGACATTTTGCAGCTCATCCGGATCTGCTGCTAGATTATAAAGCTCATCTCTTTCATACAACCGGCGGACAAGCTTCCACGTCTTGGAGCGAATCATGACCGCTTTGCCATGCTGTTCGATATAGTCGGACTGTACACTTACGCGAGGCCAATACACATGTGACGGAGCAGGTTTCGGTTCATGCGTATGCGGCTCCTCGATTAAAGCGCCTCCCTCACAGAAGACATGCTCCCGGTGCTCGGCTGTTATACCTGTGCTAATGGGAATCAGTGATTTGCCGAAATGAGTGTGCCGCTTCGGAAGCTTAGCAAGCTCCGCCACCGTTGCATAGAAATCAATCAGTTCCACGAGTGCATCAACCGGCGCCGTTCTACTCGGTATCGGTATCGAAGCCGGATACTTGATGACAAGAGGTACGCGAGTCAGGTCGTCCTCGAACGTCACTTGCGTCTTTTCAACCATTCGGTAATCCCCTGCGTATTCTCCGTGGTCGCTAAACACAAACACGGCCGTATCATCCCAGTTCTCAGTTTGCTTGAGTGCATTCGTCAGCCTGCCAAGCGCGGCATCCGTCTTCGTAATCATGCCGTAATAAACGGCGAGAATTTCCTTGAAGTCTGCTTCGCACAGACCGTCCAATTTCATGCGAGCTCGAATTTCATCCAGATGTCTCGTCTTGTTCCCCTTTGGCGGCAATGGAATCAGTGGCGGCAAATTCTCGCGATCATACATCGAATAATAAGGCTCTTCTACTTGAAAAGGAACATGAGGATCATGCAAAGCAAGACAAATGCAGAACGGCTCCTGTGGACGGCTTTGCAGAAAATCTATGGCAGCCTGAACGAGCGCATCGTCATTGCTGACAATCTCATGCTCGGCCACTTTGCCTCGATAATGTGTGTAATACAGCGGATCGTCCTGTTCCATAGGAGCCGGAGCGACGCGGTCATAATCAACATCTTCCGGCGTAACACGAACATTACAAACCTCCGATTGATGCTCCACCCTCACAACGTCATTTTTGCCGCCCCACCACACGGTATACCCAGCATCCTTGAGCTCTTGAAGCAGAAAAGGCTCCTCCGGCGACAGCATATGGTGCATGGTGCGATGTCCCCTAACATGGGGATACCAGCCGGTCATGAATGAACAACGGCTCGGCGTACATACCGTGTTCTGGACAAAACATTGCGAGAATGCAACGCCTTCCTCGGCAAGCGCATCGGTATGCGGCGTTCGAACGATCGGATTGCCAAGGCAGCCCACGTCCTTGCCCCGCCACTGGTCCGGATTGAATATAATGATGTTGGGTCTTCGTTCGTTCATCGGCATCTCTCATTCTCCGTCCTAAATGATCTTTAGCTCTCCAAAAACCAAAAGACGGATTCCACTTGGTATAGGGAAGCCGTCTTTGAACTATAACGTGTTATCGAACAGAGCGTTGGATCAACTGAATGGTTTTACGAGCGCCTTCGATTTCATTACCGTCAGCCGGTACGCTTTCGACACCCCAAGTACCCTTAAACCCATTGTCTTGCAGCAATTTACAGAAAGAAGGTACATTCTGCGTCAGTTCCTGCCCGTCTTCTGTGAAATGGAAGGATTTGATATGCGTAACCGTTGCGTATTTTGCACATTTCAGCCAGCCTTCTGCCTGCTTCCCATGTGCCCAATTCCACGAATCCAGCAGCAATCCCAATCCCGGAACCGCTTCCAATAGTTTAACCGTATTGTCCGGATCTACGGTTGGCCCCCAGTGGTTCTCCACGATTACTTGGATTCCGGCTTTCTCGGCACGAGCAATGATATCCTGATAACCCTCAACAACAATGCCAAACACGTCGTCCGTCCATTGCTGCGGTCCGCCGGAGTCGATACGAATGTGGGAAGCACCCAGCTTCTCGGCGATTTCGATCCAGCGGTACGCCCGCTGCCGATTGCTGGCTCTTGCTTCCTCAGACTCTTCATAAATATGAGCCCCGTCAACGGCGATACAGCCAAACGGCAACCCAGCTTCATCGGCCGCACGCTTTACGCGCTCCAGAAATTCATCGTCCACAGCCGTCAGATGCTGGGATTGGTCAGGGTTGGCACCGGCATGCAGCGCATCCTCACCTTGATTCAACTCGGCCAGATGAGCATTCCAAGGATCAAGCTGCGTACACCCGAGTTCTTTGCAATCCTTAATATATTGGAAAATATCCTGTTTTCCCGCCGCGAGCAATCTGTGAAAACTGAACGAACAAATGCTGATTTTCATCCTAAATCCTCCTATGCCAAGATAATAGATTCTCATTGGAACATATTCCATTTTCGATTCCATTTTCCTCCTATCCCTTCACAAGTTAACGTTTGAAGATGGTGGATCTAGGCAAATTGCAATCCGTAGAGCTGTGCATACCGCCGCGAATGGACTAATAAATGTGCATGTTTCCCTTCTGCGACCACTTCCCCATTATCCAAAACAATAATGCGATCCGCATCTTGAATGGTGGAAAGCCGATGTGCGATCACAATTGCCGTTCGCCCTTCCATAAGTCGATCCAACGCTGTTTGAATGAGCTCTTCTGACTCGCCATCCAACGCGGATGTAGCTTCGTCCAGTACCAATAGCGGGGCATTCTTGACCATTGCACGCGCAATAGCAATTCGCTGGCGCTGGCCTCCGGATAATTGAGAACCATATTCGCCTACACTCGTATTCAAACCACTTGGCAACCGATCCACGAATTCCCGCAATCCCGCCTCGCATACTGCTTTCCATATGTCTTCGTCTGAAGCAGTGGGATTCCCCCAAGCAATATTGTCTCGAATTGTGCCGGCGAATAGATAACTGTTCTGCGGGACATAGGCAACCAGCTCTCTCACGGACTCTTGCGAATACTGCTCGCGCGGATGACCAAATATTCGAATGGATCCGGCATCGGATTCCACAAGTTCCATGATGTACTTCATCAATGTCGTCTTCCCTCCGCCGCTGCCTCCAACAATGGCAAGCTTCTCTCCGTTTCGTATGTGCAAAGTCAATTGCTTAATGACGGGCAGCTCGCTTTCATAGGTTACGGACACGCCTTGCATTTCGATTGCATTCGCCACCGATAGGTCCGGAGATACGGATTGTTCACGCATTCGCTCATCGGGAAGATCAAGAACCTCCTTGACGCGTACCGCGGAAATCGTTGCATATTGTAGCTGACGGTAAGAGTTGGTCATTAACAGCACGTCGTTGTTGATTTGTGACTGCAATAACACGATGAACACGACAGTACCTAAGTCTGTCACTCCTTTATAAACAAATACACTACCCACGACGAGAGTTATGATAATTGCGCTCCACTGTATGGCAGAACTTGATGATGATCGCAAGGCGTTATATCGCGCTCCGTGAAGGGCATGGGAATAGACGGCCCTGGATTCTTCCTCATACTTCGCCTGCAAATGCCGTGTAAGGCCAAACATACGTACAACAACTAATCCTGAAATCAGATCGAGCATTCGCTGCGAGAGTGTAGACATAATCCCCATCTTTTGAGTAAGCCACTTATACTCTCTGCGGATGCAAGCAAGGTTCGCGTAGATGCTAATCAATCCAAATACGAGATTAAGGATACCTATAAGGGGTTGCGAAACGATACATATGACGGTTGAAATGAGGATACTGACCGGAATGGCGGCTAAACTACGATCCCCCGTCATCATCGAACCGAAGAAATCGGCCGTTCGCTCTGCATCCATGCTTAAGCGTGTAGACATATCGCCGGATAGCTGCGCATCCGCTTTAGCTGCCGGTATAGCGGTCAGCTTCGCGAATAATGCCTTACGAATCTGCGCAAGGCCAAGAATTTTAATGGCGGCGGCTTTATAATTTACTGCCGTCATCACGATAATGCCCAGTATTACACTTACTGCGACTGCTCCTATCGTCTGCAGCATAGCGGCAAAATTGCCCGTTGCGGCGTGTGCTGTCGTTTGTCCGATTAAATAGGCTGAGGTGATTGACATCCATGCGTTCTGCAACACACTAATCAACGAACATCCGATATAGCTCCTCTGCCTAGTTTTGATGAATTGCCACGACCAGATCATCATTCGAACGGTATGCCGGATGCTGTCAACCGCATTAATCATGAGTTTCCGCCTCCTGGGACTTGTAAAGTCGATGATAAACGCCTTGCATCGCCATCAGTTGTTCATGTGTACCGCTTTCCACGATCTGACCGTCATGCAGGCATAGAACTCGGTCAATATGGCGAAGGGCAGACAATCTGTGCGCAATGATGATCGTGGTACGGCCATGCATAAGACGACGAAGTCCTTCCGACACCAAAGCTTCACTTTGCGTATCCAGCGCTGAGGTGGGTTCGTCAAGCAAGAGCAGCGGAGCGTCTTTCAACATCGCGCGAGCAATCGCTACCCGCTGCCGTTGTCCGCCGGATAGACGCATCCCGCGTTCGCCGATATCTCGCTTCATATCGATATCTTGAAGCAGCGCGGCGTCAATCGCCGCTTGGATCTGTGCATCGCTAGCTCTCGGATTTCCCATTGCAAAGTTATCCCATAGCGTCCCGGCAAACAAATACGTATCCTGCCCTACATAGGAGATGAACTCCCGGAGTGCATCCGTCGCCCATTCTTCCACGGCATGACCGAATATCTCGATCTCCCCTTCATTCTTGCGGTACAACGCCATGAGCAGTTTGAGCGCTGTTGATTTCCCCGAGCCGCTTGTGCCGACAAGCGCGATATGCTCGCCATGTAGTATGGTGAAAGAAACACCTCTTAGGACTGGCGACGACGGATCCCCATACGAGAATACGACATCGGAGAATCGGATCACTTCGTTAACCGGTTCCGTTGCCTTACCGCCTGTCGGCTCTGGCGCCAGATCCCATAATTCGAAAACGCGAGTTGCGCAGCCCCGCGCTGTTGTGAAGGCAGACAATACGGATGACAAATCACCGATTGGATTTCCTATGAAGACGCTTAAGATAATGACAGACATGACACCGCCGGAAGTAATTTGATTGACGCTTGCCAGATATACGCCGAAGCCGCAGATGATGATTTGGGGGAGAAATACTAGAACCTGACTTAACGGGGCGAGCAAGATGGTCGCGCGATTGGCTTGAATTCCGCTGTCGGCGGCTCGATCTACGGCCGCTTCATAACGTTGACGAAGGAAGTCACCAAGTTGATACGACTTCGCAATTTCGTAGCCGCCCATCAAGTGATTCGCGACGGAGAGTGATTCGCCGGCTGCTTGCTGCCATTGCTGGACGAACCGGGTTAGCGGCACTGAGATTCGAACTTGTAAGAAAGCGATGGCCGGTACGACGGCAAGCGAGAATAATGTAAGCTGCCAGCTAATGTACAATGAGGCCACAAACGCTACTATACCGATTATCTGCTGCGGCAGCTTCACCGAGAAATAATTTTGCAGCGATTCGTTGATTTGGATAAGATCGCTGTTGGCACGTGATAGAATATCTCCGCTATCTTGACCATCCAGCAGGCGCATGTCGATTCCGGATACGATCGCAAAATTGGTATTGCGCAGATTTCGGTCGCACAGCTCGCTGTATTTCATCCCTAGAAACTGCTGCAGATACTGGAAGGGTATAAACACGACAAGTGCAAGCAGTAGAATAGTGGTTTGTTTGTTTAGGATCGTACCTGTAGCACCGAATTGATCAATAATGGCATGGAAGCATTGCGTCATCAGACTTAGCATTGCCGATGTGAGAAGGGAGAAAAAGATCGTGGATACGAGAATAGGCGTGTATTTCTTGTTGACTGTGAAGTAGCGGCGCATGACTTGCATTGAACCCGGAGGGGTCTCCTGTTGATGGGTTTCAGGCTTTGACTTTACATGCATTTTCTCATCTCCTTTTGCGGTGAATGAACGGTTCATTCGTTTTTATTCATATAATAAAGCACGCCGAAGCGTGCCGATAGGGATGCTGCTCGATTATTTTTTTGGAGTTGAGTAAGCCCGTGCCACGAGGTCAACCGCAATTTCCCGGGCTGCAGCGCGCGGTACCGAAATTTCAGGCATTGCAATATTCGCGTTCATCGCCCACCATGTCAAAATATCGTTAATGCTTTGCACGTGGACGCGTGGGTAATCCAGTTTGCGGATCTCTCCGGCTGCCATATACAAGTTGAGGTTATGTTCGAAGACGCGGAAGAACTCATCCCTAGCTGGGAAGAAGGAGTTTGCCAGTTCGCGAAGGATACTCGCGTTTGTTTCGATATTACCGGTTGCAAGAAGAATATCCGCACTCATATCGAAGATATCGGCTACCATCTGCGTGAAGCTCTTAATGATTGCCCCATCGACGTCGGTAATTCGCAATACTTCGCCGAATACCCTCTCGTTCAATTTCTCGCAAAGGTTATACAGATGTTTCATGTCAGCCTCTTCGACGGGCAACGCAATTTCACTGTCGAGATAGTCTTTCTCCAATGAAGCGCGTATGACAAAAGTTAGAATGGCTTTCTTGCTTGCAAACAGATTGTAGATCGTACCCGTTGCGATACCGGCCGCTACAGCAATCTCCGATACTTTCGTATTCGCATAACGCTTGGTATTAAATAACCGTCCCGCATGAAAATAAATGCTGCGTAATCGTTCGTCTACCATGGCTCACCTCGGAAAATGAATCGTTCATTCATATTTTATGTGCCGTTTCTGTTATTGTCAATCCTATCCAGATTATCATCTGTGCTGTAATCAGCAGAAGGAGATCATTCTTTCTCGCAGCTTCCTTCTACTGAATCTGGTAATCCGTACGTACATCATTCTGGAGTATGCTTATCCTTCTCTTTTTGAGTATTAATCAAGATGTCGAGTCTTTCAATAATGCGTTCATTACTTAATAATTGTTTCTTCACGTTCGCATCAATATTGATCAATAATAGAAATAGAAGCACAGGCACAATAATAAGTAAAATGATCCCCATTTAACCACCCCTACTCTCGCTTATTTTCACTTCTACGTTATCACCTTCAGTTGAGCTATAATAATCGCTTACTTCAACCTGGAATTTCCGTTTTATTACATTCGTGAAGCAGCCCTACTTTCCTCCTTAAATGTTCATTAAGGTCAACTGAACCATTAGATTCCCAAAACATTTGACTCTTAGCTAGAATTTACAGTAAAAATGAAGCTGAGAGTTCCAATTTCGAACTCTCAGCTCTAAGACCTCCCGGCTCGCCAAAACAAACCAAGCATCCGCTCTACTTAGCGGTTCCATCTGTCAATTAGAGACTTCAAACTCGTAAAGAATCGGCGTGTTGCTACCGCCGGTATAATAGATGCGCGCTTTGGACCCAGTCACGCCAGCAAACGTCGCCACCGTTGGTGCCCCGGTGCCGCCGAACGTCGTGCCGGTGTAGGCCGTCGCCCAGCTCGAACCGTTCCAGTACTCGATTCGGTAGCCGGATGTCCGGCTGCCATACTCGGACAGCACAACGCGGTTGAATGTCGTGCTCGCGCCGAAATTCACTTCCACCCATTGTCCGTTATAGGAGGAACCGAGAGCCGCTTGCCAGTTGGTGGCGAGATTACCGTCGAAGGCTTTGTTTGCCGTCTGAACCGCATCCCAATTGGAGGAGCTGGCATAGCTTTTGCCTGCGGCGAGATTGACATACTGACGGTTGATTTCAAATTCGTATAGGATCGGGGTATAGCTGCCACCGGTATAATAGATTCTTGCTTTCGTACCTTGCACAGTCGGGAAGGTCACCGTCGTTGGCGATGCCGTACTTCCGATTGTTGTCCCGGTGTACGCTGTTGCCCAGCTTGATCCGTTCCAGTATTCGATGCGGTAACCCGTTGTGCGGCTGCCATACTCCGACAGCTTCACTTGATTGAAGCGTGTATTCGCACCGAAATCCACCTGTACCCACTGCCCGCTGTAAGTCGAACCTGAAGCAGCCTGCCAGTTCGTAACGCCGTTGCTGTCAAACGCTTTCCCCGCCGTTTGGCTGGCGTCCCAATTGGAAGAACTGCTGTATGCCTCGCGGTCCAGTGCTAGATTCGCCGGATTCGCGGACGGTTTCAGCACATTCTTTATCGCGTCCAGCCGCTCCGTTCCATCGAACAGCGTCGGTGCGATCCAGCCGCCTTCGTCGTATTCGTTCCACGCATACATGATGATCGCGTTTGCTTCGGCGGTCGACGCGTTGCTCCCGACCCAATTTAGCGCGTTCGTCAAGTTCGATGCGATTTCGGAAGGCGCGGCAGTTTGGGTCCAGTCATTCGGTCCGACCGACGTCCAGCTCACGGGATTATCGTACCGCGGACGCGTGTCCATGCCCGTCGTCACCCAAGGAATAACCTTCTTACCGGTTGCTTTATGGTTGTTCCAGTTGGACTCGTCTTGTGCTGCCAAGCCCGAGTAAGCACCGCCGCCACCCATCCAGGTGATATAAGCACTGATCGCATCTGCACCGATCGATGACGCCGCGCTCGAAGCTCCGGAAGAATTATCAGACATAACGACAACGTACGGATTGGCCAGCCCCAGCGCAGTCGCCTTGTTTCGAATCGACGTAATATCCGCAGCACTATAGCCGCCTGTACCGCCGAATATATATAGCAGCGGCCGACCACCCATCACCTTCTGGTAGTTGCTTTCTTGGAATTTACTCACCAACCAGTCGAATTTCGTGGATGGCAAGCTGCCCGTTCCGAGGATGTACGTGTATTTCACATCGCTCTTATGCGTGCTGGAATCGTAGAGATTCCGTGCTGTGTCCATGCCGCTGCCATCCGGGTAAAAGCAGAATGCCCAATAATCGATGCCTGCATATTTCGCGAAGGCGATATCCTGGTCCATGAGGCTCTGAGACAGCTGCCGCGCATTGACGGAATTCGTCCCCGTCTCTACCCCAAAGTACGGCAGCCGAAAATGGTACTTGTTCGGTCCGAGCGTCTGCTCGACCTGCAACCCGACTTGCGGCGCACCTACGCCATCGGTATTCAGCGTGCCCACCCAAGCATCCCAGCGAATGGCGCCAACCAGCGTGTGATTGGGGTTATCGGCATAAGCATGAGGCCCTTTAACCGGTAGTAATCCCGTGACTACCGTTAATAATAAGACGATTGAAGCCATCCATTTAAACAGTCGCATTTCTCGCACATCCTCTCTTAGTGTCCTTCTGACAAAGTGATGCCTGCGATTACAATCTAGTCCCCCTTCCTGTCCTCTCTCTTACAGCCTGCGTGTTCTTGCACTTGCACTGAAAGTATAGCGCTTTCATTTCGAAATTTGGATTGCCCCGCTTTACTTTTTTGATGTTCCTTTTTACTTTTGCTCGGTTCCGGATCACTAGGCGGCGGACATGAAGAAAAGCAACCGATAGATATCGGTTGCTTCGCATGAACAGTAATCTATCTTGCCTGTTGCTGTTGCTGCCGTGGCAGCGATCAGATCGTGGTCTGCCTCATTTGTCATCGATAATCGAAGACAGACAACCACCGCTCCTCTTCCGAAGGTTAGCTTCCACTTCCTTGAGCATCGGCTCAATTTGATCCCATCGATTCATACAGTGATAAAGAATCATCTCCAGATCGTTCTCATTCTGTGCGTTTTCTGTGTTTCGATAGAGAATATTCAGGAGCCAATTGGTTAAATTCCGAAGGTGGTGGCGGTAGGCGTAAAATCGTAATAAATCCAAATCTAACGCGACAGATTTGCCTGTATGCTGCTCGTATGCGGAGAAGAAAACATCGAACTCTTCCCCTATATAACCAATCAAATCGAATTCCAGTGGCGCTATAAGTGCAGATTCCCAATCGATAACAAACAACACGTTGTCATGACGTATTAGGTTGCCTCCCCACATATCACCGTGACACAACACATACTCATGGTTATCCGATATTGCCGCTAAACGTAGTTTACGAACGAAGTTCAACAGGACATAGATTTGCTCTTTCTTTGGCAAAACATGCTCTCGTAACGATTGCTTACTGAGGTTGTCAAAAGTCACAGTGCTTTCGAGCAACGAAATACACTTCTCGAGATCGCACTCGAACGAAATATCAAATGACTCTGTCCTAACCAAAGACTTGTCGATATTCGGGGTAATCCTATGAAGGGCAGCCACCGACTTAGCAATGCTTTCAAGGATCTCATTCGAGAAAGGATAGGCATCAGCCAATGATTCCCCATGGATATAATTAAACAAGACTACTGTGAACGCGTTGCAGGTTGTAGAGAAATCGCCGCTTCGATTCTTAATAGGATAGGTGATATTTTGAAAAAGTCGTTGATGAAACATTTCCCACGTTAGGGGCAAGTAATGGCTTAAACGCTCCATACTCATTCTTTGTCTATCATTGTGATGATCGAACAATTTCAGATAAAAACGGTCTCCATTGCTGCAATTCACCCCATAAGAGTAAGCAGAATCCCCCATAGGAATGAAGTGAATGCTTTCAACTTGTATCCCGTACGCGAGATCAAGAGTCTTTGCAAGTACATGATCTTCGACTCGAAAGTTTACTTCCAGACTATTCACCCCTAACGTTTATATACAAATACATAATAATTTAATGACATTAATCTTCGTAGCCCGCCGCTAAAAATGGTATAATTAGGAACTCACAATTTGCTAGGAGGAGAACTAATGAAAATAACAGGCGTTATCCCTCAGCTGCGAACGATGAATCTAGAAAGCTCCATACAGTTTTACACGACGCAATTAGGTTTGGAACTCGCATTCCGCTATGAAGATTTCTATGCCGGCATTCGTGCAGGCAGCCAGCTCTTCCACCTCAAGTTTGAATGTGACCAGGATCCTTCAATCCCTTATGTTCGCGATGGTGACCATTTCACTCTCTACTTGGAAACCGATAATGCCGTTGCCTTGGCCGAGGAACTGAAAGCTCGAGGAGTCATGTTAACTAAAGACGTGCATGAGACGGAATGGAGTACCAGGGAATTTATCATCGAGGACGATCAAGGACATACGATTTACTTTGGCGAGGCGCTCTAGCTTTGATAGACTTCAGCACAACAATAAACGGCAGCCAATCCAAAAGATTGCTGCCGTTGCCATTTTTCAATGTTTCCTCTCGATTATCATCCCACGAAATTAACACCTGACATACTTGCGTTTGAAACCAATTTGCCCTCTATCGATAGCCTTCTGAATATTATCCATAGCAGATATAAATTTGCTCTTAGCCTTGTCCTTCTTGAGTTCTACAGGGCCGACAGCTTTCGCAATCTCGACGGCTTTATCGTGGAGAGGAATATAAGATACCGCTACGGTATAGATGAAATTATTCATTGAGGCCTTTGCTCGATCGGGAGAATCGTGGATGGTAGCCGCTACTTGATCAAGCATATGGGCAAGCTTCACTTCTGAAAATTCACTGTCCTTGCGATTGCCGAGCAACCAGCAGTAACAGCTCCAGCCCCCCGACATTCGCAGCTCTTCCCCGCTGGCAATCCACTTATCCGCAACCTCCTGCGCAATATCAGCCTCTGCCAAAGTAACGGACACGACACCATCGGACAGCATATAGAAATAAGCCGAATCCATCCACCGATCATAATCGGCCGCAGTCATCGCATTGGGGTCCGCAATTACGCCGGCAAAGTACATCGCATCGTAATTTCCCGTGGCGTACAGTTCCTCCGCTAACGGCTGGTTTATTTTGATCTTCTTAGCAATCGGCTTCATCTCGCCAGTAGTCGCTCCGAATAACGGTTCTTTCGCCCCGTTGGACATGTACATTTTCTTGCTTCGTTCTTTGCCGATTGCTTCAAGCTCCTGCATGACGGATTCCAAATTCATTCCATAGCACGTCCTTTATGGTTTAGTAGATCAACAGGCTGCTGAAACATCTGCTTCACTTATTATAATGAAATAGCCGGCATAAGTTAAGAGCTACCCGGCCTTCGCAATTGCTCTCTTAAGCTTATCGTAATCGGCGAAGTCCTCATACTTAACCCCATTAATAAAGAGCGTCGGCGTAGCCGAAATAAGCTTCTCAGCCTTCGCATTATGGGCAATCACTTCATCGGCATAGGTCTCGCTCTCTATATCTCGCATCAACTTCTCGTAGTCGACTTGAAGCTGCGCGTTCTTGGCTAGTTCAACAAGAAAGGCCGGTGTTGCCCATGCAACCCGTTCATCCCCTTGATTCTTATAGATGGCATCGTAGTAGCTCCAGAATGCCTTAGGATTCTGATGATACACGGATTGGCCCGCCATAGCGGCTGCGAAAGAATCCGGTCCGATAATGGTGTTATTCATAAAATACAACGCTACTGTCCCTTGTTCGATATAATCTTGTACCAGCTTCGGTTTAATTTCTTGACTGAAGTAGCGGCAGGCCGGGCACTTAAAGTCGCCGAACTCGACGATCTTGACCGGTGCATCGGCTGAACCGAGCATAGGAATCTGCTCATAATCGAAAGCCACCGGTTTTGGCTTAGGAGCGAATATAACCGCTAAGACGATAGCCGCAATAGCTGCGAAACAGATGCCGAAGAAGATCCACCGTTTGCGTTCCTTCTGCTTTTGTTTTTCCATGGCTCGAAGTTTCTTTTTTCCCGAGAGATTCGTTTTTCCGATCACTGCTTCCATGTCCCATCCTGCCTTTCTACTTGAAATAGATAGAAAGACTGCCGGGGCAGCCTTTCATTCCAGCCTATACATAGGATTTAACCTTACCTTGGCCAGCGCATTTCGACAGGCTGCAAAGCCGGGAAAGCAGCATGCGGCTCTGCTTGATACCAGTATGCCACCGAGGAAACGTCATCCGTTCTCTCGAACAAGGCGCGACTGTTATGTCCCATTTGTTGAATGGTCACCTTCAGCTCGTTCTCGAAGCGAATCGGGTCCATTAAATGCCAGCGGTACAAGCCATGCATGGGCACGCTGTCTTCACCGAAGATGTCGCAGCGCGTCGTATCCGTCTTCGAATAATAGGGATAACCGAGATAAGGTGTATTATAGGGAACTTCAACAATTTTCCCTTCTCGTTTCTCGTAGAAGCACCACGCGCCTCCAAAATAATCTTCTGTCCCCGTACCGCATATGGTCGGCCACTCCTCATCGCCATCCATAAAAAACTTGATCTCGCCTTCTCCCCACCAGTATCGCTCCAGAGCAGCCCAAGCCAAGTATGTACCGACGTAATGTCCTTTACCTTTCACGTTATCTAAGATGGTGAAATCCTGCGCTGCGGTCGTAATATTCTCCCGTCTCCACTGCGCATGGAAATACGCGGCTTCCTCCGGAAGTTCATCAACTAGCGTATAACTAAATTGATAGAAGAATCCCCCGATTTCGCGCGCATGCTGGTTCTCTATCGTAATCTTCGCTTTGCTGCGGAACGGCATCGGAAAATAACAGTTCATGCCTCCCGTCGGATTTACGACGATCGGCAGCGAGTTCACGATGCTTCTGGCGCCGAAGCCGTTGCAGAAGAAGTCCCCCAGCGGCACTTCCACCGAAGGCTCCGCCTCGTCATCCCAGTACATCCGGATAACCAAGTCTCGCAGCACGAAGTAGCCTTTATCCGTCCGATCCGTAACCGTGATCCAGAAATGCTGGATGACGCCAGGCCCGTCCACTTCCATCAGCGTAACCGTCTCGCCTTGTTGAAGCGTAATACACGGTCTGCCCTTCCGGCCAACGCCTAAATTACTGGCTTCCTTCCCGCCTGCACCGACTTCCCCCCTCGGATTCTCAGCGCTGATTGAACGCGTCTTCGCATTGCTCATAAGCGGTGCTGTGGATAATCCGAAGCCTAGACCTTGATTTTGAAGCATGTGAACGACCTCCTTATCAAATTTACACACTTAGATCCGAACTATTGCTTGCAGCGGCATGTACGCCGATTCGAGCTTCTCCTGCCGCGACTTGATAACCGCTGTGCTTGAAGCAAAGCACTTGATGATTCTCAGTCAATTGAAGCATTTCCGGTTTGGCCGAACGACAAATGTCTTGGGCATACACGCACCTTGCGGCGAACTTGCAGCCATGAAGACCGTATTCTTTGCTTTCCAGATCAGGGAGTTTCATATCTTCATCCCACTTCTTCCCGACTCGCGGAATGGACTCCAGCAGCAGCTCGGTATAGGGATGCGCAGGATGGTTTAATATTTCTTTGGCTTTGCCGTATTCAATCAGATTCCCTCTGTACATCGTCGCAATATAATCGCTGACATAATAAGCGGTGGATAGATCATGCGTAATATAGATAAAGTTGACGTTGTATTCGTCTTTCAGCTTCATAAACAGATTCACTACATTCATGCGCAGGGAAGCGTCAATCATGGCAACCGGTTCGTCCGCAACGATGAGCCTCGGCTTCGGAATCAGTGCCCGTGCGATCGATATCCGCTGCAGCTCCCCGCCCGAAAACTGATTCGGAAATTTGCCAGCCACATTGGCCAAATCAAGTCCGACAGACTTCAGAACTTCCGTAATAATGCCCTTGGCTTCCTGCTTAGTCGCGGCCACGTCAAGGTTAAGCGCAGTCTCGTAGAGATAAGTATCCACCGTCTTGCGACTGCTGAACGTAGAGAATGGGTTCTGAAAGATCGGCTGTACTTTCTTCAGAAACGCCTTCTTGTTCTTCCGTTTGGCATAGAAGGACAGCGGCGTGCCTTCAATAACAACCTCGCCGAAGGACGGCTCCAGCAGGCGCAAGATCATCTTCGCGAGCGTCGTCTTCCCGCAGCCGGATTCACCGACGATGCTCATGATTTGCGGTTTATCCCCGGGCAGCGTTAAATCGATGTGATCTACCGCCGTAATTTTGGTCCCCAGTAGCATCCCGCCGATTTTGTAATGCATAGAGAGTCCATGGATTTCCAGTATGTTTCCAGCCAATTCAACACCTCCTCCTTAGCAGTTGCTCCGCATGGGCATGAACGAATTTCGATCTGACACCGCCCTAGTTGAGCAAGTGGCAGCTGGCATAATGGCCCTCGCCCACATTCACCCGCTCCGGTTCTACCACTCGGCAGGCTTCCATCACATGCGGACACCTCGCGGCAAAGCGGCAGCCGGCAGGCGGATTCTTCAAGCTTGGCGGCGTTCCAGGTATGCCTTCCTTCTGGCTGTTATCTCCGATTCGCGGAAGCGCATGGATTAACATTTTGGTATAAGGATGTTTAGGCTCATTAAATATCCGCTCCGTCGGGCCGATTTCAATCATCTGGCCGGCATACATAATGCCCATTCGATTGGTAATCTGATAATGCACGCCCATGTCATGAGACACAATGACCATGGAGTTCATCAGCTTCTTCTGTACCTGCGAAAGCATGGTGAGTATGCCTCTTTGCACGACAACATCCAGCGCCGTCGTCGGCTCGTCTGCCAGGACAATACTTGGATGCAGGAATGTTGCAAGTGCAATCAGCACCCGCTGCCTCATTCCCCCGCTTAGTTGATGGGGATAAGCTTTGAGCACTTCCGGCGGAAGCTCCAGCTCCTTCAAATACGCCGTTATTTCGTGTTCGAGTAGTTTCTTGTTCTTCACGCCATGGTACTTGCTGATGGTGTCGAAGAATTGATTCTTCACTCTCGTCACCGGATTCATGACATGCATCGCGCCTTGCGGCACGTATGAGATGTCTTTCCACCAGCTCTTATGGATCTCGCCGTTGCGATAGATAACAGGCACGCCTTTCCTGTCCGAAGTGTGCACTTCTACAGAGCCTGATGCGATTTCAAGCGGATAGTTGATCAAATCGTACATGACCTTCAGCAGCGTTGACTTTCCGCAGCCCGACTCGCCCGCAATGCCGAATATCTCATTCTTTCGGACTTCAAAATCGACTCTATCGACCGCCTTCACATACCCGTTCAACATGTTATATTGCGCACTCACCTGATTCAGCTTCAGCATCTTACTTCCCTCTCCTTAGCGCAGAATATTGCTGATAGCCCGTCATAACCAGAAACAGCGCAATGAAGATTAAAGCGATCGCCACAACCGGAGAACCGATCCACCACCAGCGCTCGGCAAGCATGGCCTGATGCTGGTTCGCCCAATAAATCATCGTGCCGAGCGTAGCCTTCTCATTGCTGGACATGCCAATAACGGCCAAACCGGATTCGGAGCCGATGGCCACGAGGATCGTATTGACAAAATTGGCTACCGACCATCCCGCGACAAAAGGAAAGATTTCTTTGACGATGATCTTAAGCGTGTTCTGTCCGGAGAAGATGGCGGTACTGATAAAGTCGCGCTCGCTAAGCGATAACGCCATGGAGCGGAGCTGCCGCGCCGGCCAAGGCCAGTTAAAGATGATGAGCACAAACGAAATCATGAAGAGCGATGCCTTGCCCTGCATAAGACTTCCCAGCAGAATTAGGATGGGGAGCGAGGGAATGACGATGAAAGAGTCGGTCATGATGGTAATCAGCCGATCGATAAATCCACCTTTAAATCCGGCCCAAAGCCCGAGCAGAACGCCGATCAGCGTAGCGAAGAATGCAACGATGATCCCGATAATGAATGAGTTTTGGATGGATTTGGCCAGCAGCCAGAACGTGTCTTGACCCAGGTTAGTCGTGCCGAAGAGATGGTCCTTACTCGGCTTGAGATTCTTCAGATACGTGCCCCATTCGATCGGATTACCCTGATAGAAGAAAGGAACGATGAAGCCGAGAATAATGAAGATACCCAGCATCGAAACGCCTAGCTTTAAACGAAAATTCCAATGCTTCACGCGTCACTCACCTCCGAAGCACATTTATTTATAACGAACCCGGGGATCCAGGAATGGATACAAGAAATCCACGATAAAAGTAGCCGCTGCCACCGCGATGATCGAAAGCGTAATCGTCCCCATGATCAAGTTATAGTCCGCCTGTAGAATACCGGTATAAATGAGGGTTCCGATCCCCGGATAACCGAACAGGATTTCCGTAATTAACGCCCCATTGAAGATCGTCCCAATCTGCAGCGCAAGCATCGTAACTTGCGGAAGCGCCGCATTGGGCAGCACGTATTTGGTCATAATCTTGCGTTCGCTTAAGCCCTTAAGTCTGGCAAATTGAACGTAATCTTCTTCGGCGATTCCGGCAGACAAGGTCTTCATACTGATCACCCACCAGCCTGTTCCTACAAGTATCATGGAGAAAGCCGGCAAGATGGAATGATAAACGATGCTCTTGATATGCACCCAGGAGAATCCATCCCCTTGAAAGGTGGCCGATAGGGGAAATATCGGATAAATATACGACAGCAGCATGATCAGAATCAGCGCCAATATATAGTAGGGAATCGGATAGATCATGATGGATATGGCCTCCATCGCTTTGGAGTACGATTTATCTTTGAGGAAGCCGGCAAGCAGGCCGACAATATTGCCGATCAGCCATGCAATAATCGTCGAGATTAACAGCAGTCCCATCGTCCAAGGCAGCGCTTTCGCGATTAATTCATTAACCGGATTCGGGTAACTGGCCAGCGACGGGCCGAAATCCTGCGTAATGATAACCCGCTTCACAAACCCCAGATATTGATCCCACATCGAGCCTTCGAGCCCGAAGGATTCATTCAAGGTTTCGCGCAAGGTAATGATCGCATCCGGTTCCATGTACGCCTGGTTCGCCGTCATCTTGCCGATCATCGCTTCCACCGGATCCGAGGGCATGAACCGGGGCACGAAGAAAACGGTCGTGATGCCGATGAATACGACGAGCACAAAGGAAATCACTTTGGACAGCAAAAACTTGTAAAACCCCATAAAGCAGCATCTCCCCGCCTGCATGACTGGTTTTGAAAAATACATACCGGACCTTTGCAGCCCGGTATGTATTCGAATTCGAATTCAGCGTTATCTGCCCGTCGGCTTCAAGTGAGGCGTGTAGAACTTAAACTGCGACCACCACCACCATGGTCCCTCGAACGCATTTTCCGAAGATTGGAATCCATCCCAATAATACGTATCCACCGGTACGAATTTGGAGGTCCCGAACATCGGAATGAACGGCATTCCCTTGACGAATTCTTTGTTGATTTCCGTAATGTTCTGGATCACCTTCGGATCATCGCTAGGCAAGCTGTCGAGCTCATCCAACAAGGTGCTCACACGGTCATTTGCCCAGCGGTTGCGGTTACCTGGTGCTTGCTCACCGATTGGCACGATGTACTGCTTATGCCAGCCGGTCATATTAGCAGTCGTATCTGGCAGCAATCCGCATGCCGGCCAATAGGAGCCAACCGTGAACGCGCCTGTCGATTCACTGTCCCAGAAGGAAGCGCCTTCCATTTGCTGCACATTCACGTCAATGCCCTGTTTACGCCAAGAATCCGCCACAGCAAACGCCAATCTCATCGACTGCACTTCAAAGTTCGCAGGCGCGTTGATGGTCATGGTCCAAGGTTTACCGTTAGGCATGAGCCATTTGTCGCCGTCTTTCTTAAATCCGCTCTTCTCCAGCAGCTTCGCCGCTTCAGCCGGATCGAACTTCCACCAACCTACGCCGAAAGTATCATTGATCGCGCTATTATCCGTTGGTAAACCTTCAACACCTTGCTGTTTCAGCATATCGACAATGCCTGACGCATAGCTGTCGTCGAATGGTTTGTAGCCGTCTTCTAACGCAAAATCCTTCAGCCAGCCGAGCATCGGCTTGTGATAAGTATCCTGAAGCACCTTGATCGGTGGCAGCTGGATCGGGGAAACGCGCAGCATGCCGCCGAAGGTTGCCATCGAGACGTTCTTAATATCCGTCATCAGCGTGAGTGCCCAGCGAACATCCGGATTGTTGTACGGCTCCTTCGCCGTGTTAAAGGACATCCCCCGCTCGCACGGATCGTCCATCGTTGCATACGGGAAGTCTTCATACCATGCTTTGGCATATTCATTCTTCTGCCTCAGCACATCCCAGCTCTCAGGCGTGATATCCTGCAGGATATCCATATCATGCTGGATCATGGCGATAATCCGTTTCTCCTCCGGTCCGAAGAACTTGAACAAGATGAATTTCGGACCGGGCTCGCCAACAATCTTGCCGATATCGCTCTTCTGCCAGTCCTCGCGTTTCTCCCAGAGGAACCAGTTTCCTTGCGGATCGCGATCCTTCAGCTTGTACGGACCTACGCCGATCGGATTCGAGAACTTGAACGTTGCCGGGTCCTCTTTCTCCCAGATATGCTTCGGCATGACTCTAAAGCTGTTCCCCCAAATCACGACGCCGAGCTTCTGCGCCAATCTGGTTTCCGGATTAACGGTTTCGACTGCAATCGTGTAATCATCCGTCGCCTTCATGCTCTTGATCAGATTCGTAAAGTAGCCGTTGTACCCAAGCTCCTTAGCGCCTGCAATCATCGTTGCCGTAAATTCCACGTCATGCGCTGTGAATGGTTTGCCGTCTGACCAGGTTAAGCCTTCCTGGATTTTGAACGTAAACTTCGTATTGGTTGCGTCCGATGGCTCGGGGAACGTGGCAGCCAAATCCGGAATCTGCGTCCCCTTCTGCGTATCGATTTCCCATAAGTTCGAGAACATGAGCTGATGCACGCCGGCATCCATGGCAACGGCTCCCGGTACATACGGGTTATACCGATCCGGATCGGGGCTGCGGCCGCCTAAGATGTCGACGATTAACGTTTCGCTTCTCGGCGTACCGACATCGGTCATCTTGCCGTCTGATTTGGAATCCCCCGAACCTTTGTTTCCGTCCGTTCCTACGGCCGTATTATTCTTGTTCGTGTCTGAAGTAGAGTTGGTCTTGTTATTGTCGTTATTACAAGCCGTGATGATCAGTGCCGTGAGAACGAACAGCACTGTAAGCCTTTTCATGATTCGCAATGAACACTCCTCCTTCTATTGGGATAATCAGAGTATAGCGAGTAGAAGGAAATATTAATTTGAAAAACCTTGGATTTCGTTAAGAATCATTGGAGATTAGGAAGGATTGTTGGAATTCTTTGGGACTCATATGTTCGATTCCCTTAAACACGGTGCTGAAGTAGGCTGCATCTTGAAAACCTACCATCTCCGCCACTTGATAAACCTTCAAATCCTTCTGCCTGAGAAACTCCTTGGCGATTCGAATGCGGATGAGATTGATATATTCGCTGAACGTGACACGGGTATACTTCTTGAATTGGGAGCTGAAATACCAGGCATTCAGATAGACGGCATCAGCGACTTCTTTCAACGTTAAATCTTTCATATAATTCATCTCGATATAACGGATGGCAGTCTGAATATAATGCGGATTGTGAGTTTCATCGTTCATGCACATGATCGCGGACATCAAATACGTCTTTAACCAGCCCTGCAGCTCTTTAAAATTTCGAATTCTCTTCAATTCCTGGTTGTAATCGATTTGATGGCCGAAGAATGGCTCCACGCCATGATCTTTAATCACATGCTCCAAATAGATTAACTCGCTCAGCAGCTCCCGTTTCAATCGAACCGGCTCAACTCTACTGTGCGTCCGGTGCAGCTGCTGCAGAATCGATTCGATATAGGGACGAAGCTTCTTCACATCCGCCGAGGCATAATATTTGCCAAACCGATCACCGGAAAAGCACTCACTTACTGCAAATGGCTCCAGTTGCTTCACTTGTTCAGCGTACATGTCGTCATCCATAACGGCAGAATAGTCATTAAACGTCAGGAACTCGCAATATTTCAAGCAAGTGTCATAAGCCTGCTCTATCGATCTGGAACCACCATCGAAGCGATGAACGGCTGCAACTACAGTACGGTTCTGCTTGCGCAACGTCAGCCGGCACTCATTAAGCAGCTGCTTGAAGGTCGCTGACTCCACGACGCCCCGGTATAGAACAACACATTTCCCCTCGTAGATCATCGAATCCATCGCTTCTCGCTCGACATTCCCTTGCAGCAGTTGAGAGGTAACAAGCTCTTCGAATCGAGCGTCGATCGTCTCAAGATCAGCAAAAACAGCCAGCAGCAAATCATGCTGGACGGCCCAGCGTTCGGGAACCTCAACGATTCCTCTAATTACATTCGCGAGCAGCTGCTTGTGTGAGGACTTCTCCTGCTGCGTTTCTCTCTCTGCTGCTTTGACTTTAATCTTATCCAAGAGGTCAATGACCGTCTGATAATGGCAGGGCTTCAATAAGTAATCGATTGCACCGCAGCGCATCGCTTCCCGAACATATTCGAATTCCGCGTGACCGCTCAATATGACAATGTACAAATACGGATATAATGTACTGAGCTCGCGCGTTAGCTCAATTCCGTTCTTCCCCGGCATCATGACATCCGTGATAACGATATCCGCCTTCGTAACTTGCAGGACATGCAGCGCTTCTTCCGCGCTTTGTGCCGTTCCGACGATTTCATGGTCTGTGCAGTGTTTGGCGAAAATATGCTGCAATCCTTTAATAACCGATCTTTCATCATCGACGAGTACGATTTTCATAGCAGTCCTCCCCTTCTTGCATTTGAGTTAGGCATGCAATGCTTCATCCTTCCAATGCTCCTCTTGAGGAATCCCCGCGTCGGTACACAGCTTCAGCGTAATCGCTGTTCCGCGGCCGATTTCGCTCCGAATGGACAATCCAAACTCCTCGCCGTAAATATAAGTAATTCGCTGCCTGACCAATTGAATGCCTAGACCGCCGCTTACGCTCTTATTCTCGAATGACGCAAGCAGAGCCTCGACTTTCTCAGCCGGCATGCCGATCCCGTTGTCCACCACTTCCAGATACAAGTCATCACCCTGGGTATAACCTTGAATCGTAATAATGCCGCCTAGCATCATTTGCTGGAAAGCATATTTAATCGCGTTCTCCACTAAAGGTTGAATGAGCAGCTTCGGAATCTTAATCTCCGCTATTGCAGGATCG
Source organism: Paenibacillus sp. CF384 (assembly GCF_900106745.1). GTDB lineage: Bacteria > Bacillota > Bacilli > Paenibacillales > Paenibacillaceae > Paenibacillus_Z. The sequence continues at coordinate 38,690 of NZ_FNNV01000015.1, forward strand.
ATATGAAACACATAGGACAGCTTATCTTCAAAACGCATCCGCTGAATTTTTAAGTAATTCTCCAGCTGCTCCATATCTTCCGAGACGGTGACGAATTCATTCTGATGGGAGATCGAGTATCGCAGAATCGTGGACAACGAAATAATCGCTTCGCCGATTTCGTCCTCATCCTTGACAACTGTCATCCAATAAATCATATCAAGCGTGTTATATAGAAAATGAGGATTCAGCTTCGACTGCAGATTGATCACTTCGGCTTTGCGATAGGTTAGCTGCTGGTAATACACGGTCTTGATTAAACGGTTCACCCGTTCGGCCATATGGTTGAAATGCCGGATAATGACGCTGAATTCGTCATTTCCTTGTCGATTGACAATGACGTCCAGCTTGCCCTGCTCAATGCTCTCCATCCCTCGCAATATCTGTTTCAGCGGCCGTAGAATCATGCGCAGAATGACCAAAGCAAATAGAAAGATGAAAGCAAATACGATTAATTCCATGAGCAGCAGCACTTTATTGACCTGGTTGACTTGACTGAGGATCTCTTTGTTGGGTACGACCCCGATCAGCTTCCACCCTTGGTAATCCAACGTGAAGGTGACCTGCGTACCTGAATCAAGCTGCTCTGCCAAGCTGGATTCCTGCAGATTAACAAGCCTCCTGTCTGTGGCGAACATGATGGTATGATCCTTAAGCAGGAACACGCTTCCCTCATCTCCCAGCCTCACATCATCCAATTGATCATGAAATTTCTCATTTAAATCCACTCGAAGCAGACCGAGCAGTTCTTCCCCGTCATAGATGAGCATCATCATTGTAATGAGATGTGTCTGCGGCTGCACGGCCCAGATGACATCCTCCGAGCGATTCGGCCGATCTGTTGTCATTAATTGTTCGGTAAGCTTGTCCGCTTCGAATATCGCATCGGAATAAAATAAGTTCATTGGCGCGTAGCCAACCGGGAAGATGTAAATGTTCTCGATCATCTCCAAATTAGGCAGTCTTACGATTTGCCTGGCAATCTGGTATTTCGCGATTTGATAATTGATCGTATGCCGGTTCAAATCCTTCAGATAGTTCTTTAACACTTGGTTGTTGCGAATGACGCGAGCATTGGCATCGATTTGCTTATATTGCAGATCAACCTGCTTGCCGATTTGCCGGACTGTTTCCTGTAAATTGGCTTCTGACTGCCGCAGAATAATGCCGCTAATCCAATGCTGGAAGAAACCCGCCTGCAGGATGACCAATAGGAACGAGATGATGATAAACACAAGTATGATTTTGTATTTGAGTGAGCGGACTTTGATCCATTTCATCATTGGCATCGCTCCTAAAGGGTAGTAATACAGCTGTCCGTCGTTCAAATTGGGTTATCTTGGATGCGCTTTCACAAATCGGTAAGGACAGTATAAGGATAATTATTCCATTTAACAATGAGACAAAAGTCTACTTGCTTTTATGTCGACTTGCAAAGAAATTCAAAGAAATAAATCGATTCATGTAAAAAAACCACGTCAGAATGATTTCCGACGTGGCTGAACTTATTGTTAATGCAGTTAACTATCGAAATTCCAACTATAACTCTGCTTCTATCTATCCACGGATACGTAATAGTTTCCTTCGACATAAGGGAACCGTTCCAACGCATCTTCGGCCAGAACCACGCCAAATCCCGGTTTGTCCGGAAGCTCAAGCCATCCGTCCTTAATGACGGGGCTTTCTTGGACAAGCCCCCATTGCAACGGTCCTTGAATGCGGCATAATTCCACTAGAATCGGATTCGGAAGTGCAGCAACCACATGCGCATTTGCCATCGTCATGACTCCGTTATGCCAATTATGCGGGATCGTCGGAACACCGTACTGCATGCCGAACTGAGCAATCGACATCGCAGCGGTTATCCCGCAAATCCCTGCATCCTGCTGCATAATCGAATAGGCTTGACGCTCCATATAAGGAATGAACTGCTCTACCGTCGTGTACTGTTCTCCTCCGGATACCGGTACGTTCAAGGCTGCATTCAGCCTCGCATATCCGTCAACGTCCTTCTGCGGAATCGGTTCCTCGAACCATCGGAATCCGCCTATCCGATCAAGTCCTTTGCCGAGTGCGAGCGCAACCTCTTCCGTTAGACGCTGATTACCGTCAATCGCAAGCTCCATGCGGCCATTCACTTCCTGGGATAACTCCTGAATAAGCCCAAGCATCCGATCTACGGTCACGTTATCCCAAGCCCAGTGTGTGCCCACTCTGAATTTGAAAACCTTGTAGCCTTCGGCGATATAAGATAATGCTTCCTCTATGAGCTGCTCCGGGCGCGCTCTCCAATCGTAGCTGCAGCCGCCGGAAGCATACAACTGCACTTTGTTAAGCGGATTAGGCGACAACAGCTGCGCAACCGGTTTGCCGGCTAGTTTCCCGCGAATGTCCCACAGCGCACAATCAATGCCTGAAACCGCGCAATCATAAGCCCAGGATTGCCCATTCGGGTGCAGCACGTTGGATGGATCCCTTGGGTCGCGGCCTACCAGCAGAGGGCCGACTCTTCTAACCATATCACTGATCTTGCCAGGTACACCATAGGCGCAGGCTTCACCGATCCCCGTAATACCAGCATCGGTCCGAATGACCACGATTGCAGCTTCTGCTTTGATGGTACGGAAAGTCGAAGTCATCCATTGCCGCTCAGGTTCATGCATTCTGGATAACAATATCGTTTCGACATGCGTTATTTTAATATCCGACATCGCAACTACTCCCCCCATGGCTATGAATAAAAAATCTAGTCTTCCACAATGTAGGAATTGAATAAAAGTATAGTCACCTAACTCACGCAAACAAATGGACTATCCTACGTTTTTTGGATTTATTCATAATCTTCCAACAGCTCCGAAGAAAGAGACCGATCACAAGGATCGGCCTCCGAATTCGTATGACTTATTCTCCAGTTGGATAGAGGATGCGAGCATCTCCCCAATCCGCATGATCCCAGTCAGTGCCATTGCCGCCATTGGTGACGACGAGTTTGAGCTCATTAATACCCGCAATGGACAAATCAATATCTTGCGTTGCTGCAGTTGCGTTCATAAACCCACTGTCGAATGCCAGTACGCCATCCAGCCAAACCTGGAAGCTAACGCCGCCGTTACCGTAGGTCTCGTCATCGACGCCGACACTTGCTTGGAATTTGTCGTATTCGCCTCCGAGCGTGTATACGATCGTGGATTCGGCATGCGTACCCAACCCTTTCGCATAGACGACATCGTTTAGGGTAATAGGTTTGCCATCCGATGATTTGTCACGCTGGATATTGCCCCAGCCTGCAACGCCGTAATCCCATGAATAGTCGCTGAGGTAGACGGTCGGCGAAGCTGGCGGTGCCAATACGGCATTGATTTCGTTACTTGCAGCCGAACGGTTGCCCGCTGCGTCTTTTGCTTTCACAGTGAACGTGCTTGCGGTTCCCGGAATGAGGCCGGACGCCGTAAACGAAGTTGCCGTTGCCCCAGTTGTCGCACCGACCAAGCTGCCGTTCCTATAAACCTCGTAACCTGTAACGCCCTTATTATCCGTTGACGCCGTCCATGTTAAGGACGCGCTGGTGCCGGTTACGGATGAAGCTGTTAGAGCAGCCGGCGCGGTTGGCGGCTGCGAATCCGGAAGTTCAGTCGTCACGCTGAGCGCAGCGCTGGCATCGGAAACATTGCCTGCAGCATCACGCGCTCGGAGCGTTATACTATACGTCGTAACTGGCGACAACCCCGTGAGCGTGAAGGCTAATTCACCGGGAGCAGTGGTGCCCGCAAGTGCCCCGTCCCGATAGACATCGTATCCGACGACGCCAACATTGTCAGATGTAGCGCTCCATATCAAATCAATGGTCTCATCGGTTTGGGATGGTGAAACCAAATTCGCAGGAATGTTCGGTTTCTTCGTATCAGGCAGCCCCGGACTTACCAGGATGAGCTTCTCTTTCACGTTCGAACGCCCTTCATTATCCCATACGACAAGAGTCACGCGGTAAATTCCAGGTTTGTCATAGACGTATGTCGGCTTAGCAGATGCGCTCGGCAGGCCGGCCCCGAAATCCCATAGATAGGTAGCAATCGACCCATTATCTGTCGACGTGCTGACGAAAGTAACCGGCGCACCGGCGCGTACCAGCACAGGATTCGTAAAGTTTGCCACCGGCTTCGCATTCGTAAACCCGCGCGACTTCGGCTGTGCATTGCTGCCGTTAAGGAAGACAAGATTGCCCGACCATTCCAAGTGCTGCGCAGCAGTCGGATAAGGATCCATCGTCACGCCTTTATTGCCGGAAATGATGTTATTCGTAAAGCTTAGTCGATCCACGCCTGCTGCTCCCGTAATCTCAATCGCCTTGCGACCGTTGTTTGCGATTAGGTTGCTATCGAACGAGAGGTTCTGAGAATCACCGTGAATTCGAACGCCATTCCCCTCATAACCGGGATATGCGGCTTTCGGATTGCCTAGCTGCGTATTGATAAAGCTGTTTTTATAGAAATATTGATATTGCTCGGTCTCTCCTGAGCCTGCACCTTGCAGCTGCATGCCCCACATGACCATGTTTTTCACCACATTGTAGCTCCACAATTGATGTCCTGTTCCCGGAGATTGCTGAATCCCTACTTGCTGTCCGCCGTCTACCAGATTGTCCGTCGTTACGGCGTTCTCCGCCATGATTTCCAGTCCGATTGAACCGACTCTGCCGTCGGTTGGCTGAACGACATTTCGGCGTACAGCGATATTCTTCGAGCGAACGGCACTGATCCAGAAATCCACATGATTATCCTCTATGATGGCATTGTCCGAATTCGTATGAAGCTCAATGGATAGTCCGTGCTCCTTCAAGCCTGATCCGGTGATGGTATTGGATCTAACAACCGCGCCGGAGCTTCCATCATTAATGAGAATACCTCCCCGTCCGGTATTCGCGATGACGTTATTCTCAACGGTTACGTTCTTGGAATCCCAGCCTGCTCGAACGGCAGCCCCCCAGATTGAGCCTACGCCGATGTTCGTGACCGTGTTGTTCGTGATGCGAACGTTCTGAGATCCGACGACGTAAAGCGCATGAGGACCGAAGCCATCTACGGCGGCGAAATCCTTCACAATGAGTCCGCTCATCTCGTTACCGCTACCACCTTCGGATACGGCTGCTGACATAGCTACTGTACTGTTGTTGCCATCAAGCGTCATATTCTTGATCGAGGCACCGGATACGTTCAGCATATAAAACATATACGTCTCGGGGTTGTCCGAATATTTCACGATCGTGCCGTTGCGATCCTCTCCACGTATCGCAACACCTGACTTCCCTTTCACTGTGCCTGCTAGATAGTACGTGCCTTTCGGAAGCAGTACCGTATCCCCCGGTGCTGCTGCATCAACGGCCGCTTGAATCGCAGCCTTATCATCGAGATTATCTGCCCCGTTTGCCCCGAAATCGATCGCGGACAGCGTCGTTGATGCGACCGGACCTGCAGCGACATGGCTTAAAGGAATAGCAGACGTGACCATAATGGCAGACAAGAACAAGCGGATGACAGCTTTCTTGGACGGCTTTACTTTCATTCTTCACTTCTCTCCCTCATTCGGTTAGTTGCGGTGATTACAGCTGCAGCTACAGATTCTCAAGTCATTTGTTGGATGAACACCTGACCTCCTTTTGTCCGAAACTGTGGTAGTGAATGCCATTCTATCCATCTAACATGCTACAGCACGGATCAAATCAGGTGATAGTGTACAATAACTGAAAATGATCCCTCTTCCCGAATGGAGTGCTTATACATTATTCGAAATCATGTACAATCCTGAAAGCCAGCTCGCAAATAAACGCCAAAAAGCCCCCGCCAATCTAATGGCGAGGGCTGACACTGCAAGATCCGGCCGAACTATTCCAAGCGATCTTTCAGGTACATCGTTAACGAATACAGCATCAAATGCAATTCCTCATTGGTCTCTGCAAATGGTGTTTCTTGAACACCGTGCGCATCACGACGAAGCAATTCGCGATTTAATTTCGTGATATTGGTCACTAAGGTTTGGTTGTCCCAAGCCTGAATAATGGCATTCATCTGCGGCTGCTTCTCATGCGCAATATTGTTGAAATCAGCGAATTTAGGATCCAGCATGAAACTGGAAAAGGAGATTTTCTCTTGCTCGGATTGTGACATCGATTAAACACCAACTTCTTCTTATTTTGTTAGGTTAGGCGGGCAAATCGCAAAAAGCTCAACTAAAGTCGTAATCGTATAAGTGCTTTGGATATCTGCGGGGCTGCTTTGTGATTTACGGTTGATCCAACACGTATCAATTCCCGAGAGAATGCCGCCTTTAATGTCGGTACTTAATGAATCCCCGATAATCAACGCTTCTCTTCGATTGAAATCCTTAATATGATTCATCACGTATTCGAAGAACGCAATAGACGGCTTGGAGTAACCGATGCTTTGCGAATCGAAAACAGCTTCAAAGAAATCAAACAAGCCCGAAATCTTCAATCGCTTAATCTGCGTCTCTGTGATGCCGTTCGTAACCACGAACAGTCGATGGGATGCAGATAGACTTTGAATGACTTCCAGAGCACCTTCGATATGCAGCTGATTTCCGGTACCAAGCAGTTCTCTATACATCTTCTCCCATGCAGGGCCATCCACAACTTCGCCAAGCTTCAACATCGTTTCGGAGAATCTCGAATTAAGGACCACATCTAGACCAATCGTTCCATTCTCATAATCCGCCCATAATTGTTTGTTGACGGAATTATACACGCCAAATAACTCGTCCGAGAACGTGTATCCATGATGACCGAACAATTGGGTTAACGATTCGGTTTCATTGGCTCCGAAGTCTAACAATGTGTCGTCCAAATCAAATAGCAGTATGTTATAGCTCATGTACCCACCTCTTGTAAGTGTATAATAAACAACAGTCTATCGCCATACATCCGCGATGTACAGTGATAGACTGCGTTCATTTACTATTTGCGTACGGCCGGTTGATATTCGCCAGGTATCATTCCGGTTGAGATCGCTATACGATTCCAAGAATTAATGGCATTAATCGCCATGATCAAATCGACGTATTGACCCTCATCGAAGTAGTTGCGGACTTGCTCGTACAATTCCTGCGATACGCCGCCCTCTGAAATTCTGGTCACCGCTTCGGTTAACGCCAGTGCGGCCCGCTCTTCATCCGTATAGAACGGTGCTTCCTTCCATGCATTCAGCAGGTACAATCGCTGCTCTGTCTCTCCCATTGCACGTGCATCCTTCGTATGCATGTCCAGACAGAAGGCACAGCCGTTTATTTGCGAAGCGCGAATTTTGATCAATTCCCACAAGTGGTGGTCAAGGCCACTGTTCTTCACATATCCTTCCAATTTCAACAACGCCTGTAACGAATCGGGGCGAACCTTCATGTAGTTTAATCTCAATTCCATATCTATACACCTCTTCTGTTAGTTTGTATTCATGTTTCGTTCAAAGGCTGCCTGAAATGCCGCTCATTAATTAGTCCCTGTCCTATACTATTTCCATGACTACAAGCGGAATATCCCCCTTTGAGTTTTCTTTCTTGCTGCGTTAATCGTAGATAACTTATATCGACGATTAATGTTATCTACAATATAATGCATCATTAACTCGCTGTCAACCGTCACCTTCCGTCAGACAAAAAAATGCTGAGAGTCCGAAAATCGAACTCTCAGCATCCAACTACCTTAAACTGTACCCGATGAACCTGTTCCGTCCGGCCCATCCGCCAGATCGATGACGCCTACGGCAAGCACCGTAATTGCGGCAGCTTTCCCAAGCTTCTTGACGCCGCCTTTGATTAATTCCTTATCGTTATCTTTGATGCCGGCCACCACTTCGATCCCGCTTTCGACCACGTATTGGATGCCTTGCCCCGCACCTCTCACCGTTGTTGTTGCGGCATCTCCAAGGTCGTTAAGGCCTGTTTGCGCTCGCTGCTTGTCGGCTGTTACCAAGCCTGCGCCGACATCCCATACGCCGCTTGCCGCTTGACCCGCTAGCTCGCCTGTCTTGGAAGTTACTCGCTCCACATCATTGCCGATTTCTTTAATATAATCGCTATGGACAAGTTCTCCGGCAACGCGTACTGTTCCTCCGATTACTCTGCCTGTCACATCGCCCGCCAGCTTCCCGATTCCTTTCAGTAAATCCATCTGAAGCACCTCCGTATTATTATTTATAGTATAACGGATGATCGCGTGCTTCGTTTCATTTTCAATTAAACCCGCCGTTCACGCGAATCGTCTGTCCCGTAATCCAGCGTGCTTTATCGCTGACGAGCAGATCAACCGCATTCGCGATGTCCTCGGGTTCGCCAAGACGGCCAAAGGCAATCATGCGGCTGAATGAATCAATCAGCTCCGGTGATTTGCCGTTCAAGAACAACTCGGTCGCAATCTGTCCCGGTGCTATGCAATTGATCACGATATCCTTTGGAGCAAATTCTTTTGCCAATTGGCGCGTGATTTGTTCAACCGCTCCTTTGGTTGCGGCATATACGCTATAAGTGGGGAGCATAGCCCCGATGACGGAAGTGGAGAAATTGATGATTGTCCCGCCTTGCGACATGTGCTTCATCGCTTGTTGGCAAGCGAAATAAGTCCCTTTTACATTAATGGCGAATTGCCGATCGAACATTTCCTCTGTCACATCCGCGATGGATGTGCATTCCATGATGCCGGCATTATTGACCAGAATGTCTACACGCCCGAAATGCGCAATCGTCTCTGAGAATAACGCTTCGACTTCGCTTACTTTGCTCACATCGGCGCGGATTGCAGTCGCTTCGCCGCCGAGTTGTTCAATCGTCGTGACAACCTCGACCGCTTTCCCTTGATTGGAGGAATAATTGACGACCACCTTCGCTCCGGCTTGTGCCAGTTGGATCGCCAATTGACGTCCGATTCCCCGTGAAGCTCCGGTGACGATCGCTACTTTGCCATTCAAACTCATATTTGATCTCTCCTTATTATCATTTGGAATTAGCCTATAACTATTCTGCTGTGTTCGGCTTGTAAGTTTATTATAGGCATGGTTGATTAGATGCCGTTAGATCATACCTGTCCGATTCTTGCCTATTTCTCTTCAAGTTCGCTATGATAAGGAATACATGATTTCGTACAAGGGAAGGAACGCGATCACATGAATCCACTTCATGAAGACCTCCGCTTAGAGCAAGCATTGCAGCAATTGTCACGATTAATACTTCAACACGCCCCGCTCAGCGGTACCCATCAGACGGCAGTGCCTTCGTTGCAGCTCATGCATGCGACTCATTTGTCCGAACCGCTGGAAGCGGTCTATAAACCATCCATTTGCGTCGTAGCACAAGGGGCGAAGACCGGCACGCTGGCTGACGAAACGTATCGGTACGATTCTTCGAATTACCTGATTACTTCCGTTGAATTGCCGATTGCAGGGAGAATTATTGAAGCATCGCCGGGCATCCCTTATTTAAGCTTAAAATTAAGCTTCGACACCGATATGATCCTGGAAATCGTGAAAGACATGCCACGTCCTGTGCAAGTGCCCGCCGAACTCAGTCGCGGAATCACTGTAAGTCGAACCTCTCCCGCATTGCTCGAATCCATTGTGCGACTCATGCAGCTCCTTAATGAGCCTGAAGACGTTTCGATTCTGGCTCCACTCGTCATCCGCGAAATCTTGTATCGCGTCCTTCAAGGCGAGCAAGGTGCACGCCTCTACCAAGTTGCCATTACCGGCGGCCATGCGAACAATATCGCTCATGCGATCCAACTCATTAACCGGCAATTCGATCAGTTGATCGTGGTCGAACAGCTTGCCAAGTCCGTGAACATGAGCACATCCGCGTTTCATAAGCATTTTAAACGGATTACGGCGATGAGTCCCTTGCAATATCAGAAGACGGTTCGTTTGCAGGAAGCACGGCGGCTCATGCTGACAGAATCCATGCAAGCTGCAGATGCCGCATTCCGCGTCGGATACGAGAGTCCTTCCCAATTCAGCCGTGAATACGCCAGGATGTATGGAAAACCGCCCAAACAGGATGTCCACAACCACCGCTCCATATGACAAAACTGTCACTTTAGATGTTGTTAATTCGATGGTTGAGGGGCAAATTAGTCGGTATAGTGGTGTGGTGAAGGAGGATGACATTCATGGGGAACAGTATACAAACCAAGAACTTATCAAAGTCGTATGGACATGTACAAGTCTTGAAAAGCATTGATCTAACGATTGAACAAGGAGAATTCACTGCCATTATGGGGCCGTCCGGCTCGGGCAAAACGACATTATTGAACGCGCTCTCCACGATTGACAGCTTTAATGGCGGGGATGTATGGATCGAGGGAAACTCGCTGCTCGATATGAAGAAGAAAGCGTTACGCGATTTCCGGCAGAAACGAATGGGGTTTATCTTCCAAGATTACAACCTGCTGGACACGTTAACGGTGAAAGAAAATATATTGCTTCCGCTTTCGCTGCAGAAAACGCCGGTCGCGGAAAAGGAGCAGCGATTAGCGAGAATAATAGCTGCCTTAAACATAGAATCGATCTTGCAGCAATACCCTTCTGAAATCTCCGGCGGTCAGAAGCAGCGCACCGCGGCTGCACGGGCAATCATTACGAATCCTGCGATTGTATTCGCGGACGAGCCAACAGGCTCCCTTGATTCTCGATCCGCTACTCAGCTGCTCGAACAAATCCAACTGCTTAATCAATCTTTTAGAACAACGGTGCTATTGATTACCCACGACGCCTATGCGGCTAGTTATTGCCAGCGCGTCATCTTTCTCCGAGATGGGAAAATCGTCAATGAATTGTTTAAAGGCGAACAATCCGAGAAACAGTTCTTCGATCGCATCCTGACCGTTCAAAGCGCCATAGGAGGCGAACGGCGATGAGCTTGCTCGATTTATCTTGGCGCAACATGAAACGAAGCTTTCGACTCTATTCGATCTACTTCATTTCCATGCTCATCGGAGTCATCATCTATTTCACATTCTCGTCTCTTATGTATAACGATGATATCCTGACTGCTATCGCCAATAAAGAAAATTTCCAGCTTGGCGTTTCCATCGCATCGGTAGTCGTATTCCTGTTCATTATTTTCTTTATCCTCTATGCGAACTCGTTCTTTATGAAGCAGCGCAAGAAGGAATTTGGGATGTATATGCTGTATGGCATGAGCGAGCGGCAGATTGTAGGGATGGTGTTTCTCGAAACGGTCATTCTCAGCGCGATCTCTATCGTCAGTGGGATTATGGTTGGCGGATTGCTTTCCAAGTTCTTCGGCATGTTATTGATGAATTTGATGCATTACGATGACGTAATCTCATTTGCCTTCCCAATCGAGTCGATAAGGTCAACGATTCTGCTCTTCGCGGTCATTATTCTCATTATTTGCGTGCAAAGCTATCTAACCGTACGCCGAGTCCAGTTGGTGGAGTTGTTCCATGCCAAAGCCAAGAAGGACAAGCCCGTCCCATTCTCCGCAACGCTTGCGATAAGTTCCGTCCTCCTGTTAGGAATAGCGTTCTATCTCATCAGTCGCGACGGAAGCTCGGTAGTTTGGCAAGATTACACCATGGTGAGCATGATTGGGGTAACCGTCGGAATAATCGGCGGGACCTATTTATTCTTCCGACAGTTCTTCGGCTGGATCCTGGATAAGATCAGCCAGCGGAATAACTACTTGAATGGCAACAACATGTTATGGATTTCCTCGCTGCGATTCTCCATTCGCGGAAACACCATGATGCTAACGTTCATTTCTTTGTTTAGTGCGTTAATCATTTTCTTGGTTGGTTTTGTTTCGATAAACTATACCGTACAAATCTTATCCGCCGGGAAAGAATTTCCGAACCACATCGCGTTTACGTCACAAGATGCAGACAAACAAAAGCAAATTGAACAATTAATGGAGAACGAGCATCCCATTACGCACCATGAAAGAATCGATGGACTATCTGCAGTGCCTGTCACTGATATCGCGATTGCCTTTGGAGATCGAGATTCAGGCGAGGAAGGAATCCTACTGTTCTCGGAATCGCAATTCAATGCCATCGTCAGCATGCGCGGGGATAAACAACAGGTGAATTTGAAAGATCAAGAAGCCGTAGTCCTTCTGCCTGTGGGAGCGCAGCCCATCACGTTTACGGTAGGCAAGCAGCCTGAATTTACAGTCAAACTAAAGGAAGAAGTGACGTTGCGGCTCATTGAGAAGAAGAACTATACGTTTCTCAGCAAGGCCACCGACTCCAAAGGCGACGTTGGGTCATTTCCTTCCATCCTGGTCATTTCCGATAAAACATTCGAACGACTCAAGACAGGTGCGTCCGTTAGCTCGTTCGACATCTATCAAATCAAGGACGCCCGAAATTCCACTGCGCTATCTCATCAAGTTCATGATCTGGTTACGGCAACTCCTGGATCGTATTACGCTGCATTTGTCGATCTCTACACGATCGATACGGAAACTTCATCACTGCTTCTCTTCTCTGCCGCATTCCTTGCGGTCATCGCGTTATTTGCCCTGGGAAGCATCATCTACTTCAAGCAATTACGGGAAGCCACGGAAGAACTGAGGCAATATTCGATCTTGCGCAAGCTCGGCGTCGATGACCATGAGATGAAGAACGTGATTCGCAAGCAGCTGCTGTTTGTATTCCTGCCTCCGATTCTGCTTGGTTTGCTGCACAGTTGGTTTCTGTTGATTTATCCGACGATGGAGGAAGTCAAGGATTACCCGCAGATCACTTCGATTATTACGGCGGTTCTGATTCTGTATGTGGCCATCTATGCCCTGTTTTATGTATCCTCTGCGAGTGTTTACTACAGGATCGTGAATCCAACAAACGCAATGAACTAATCCAAATCAGGCTCCCTGAGACGTCCATCATGACGACGCCGGGAGCCTGATTACTGACCGTTCATTGCGTTTATTGTTGCCTGATCGACAGATAGGGATCTTCGTCCTTCGGAAAATGAATGATAAATTGAGTGGATACCCCGACCTCCGAGCTGCAAGTAATATAATGGCCAAGCTTATTGGATAATTGCTGTGCCAAATATAAGCCCATGCCTGTGGATTTCGTATACTTGCGTCCCGTTTCTCCGGTAAAACCGCGATTAAAAATGCGAGGAAGGTCTTGCGGGCTGATGCCGATCCCGCTGTCCCGAATGAGCAATTGCTTCTCCAGCGGTGTTACCACGGAAGTAATCGTAATCTGTCCGCCATGCTCCGTGTACTTCAAGCTATTCGTCACAATCTGATTGACGATGAACTGCAGCCATTTGGGATCGCTTTGAACAGCTGTCGACTCTGCCTGCATGTCGATGCGAATTTTCTTAGTTATAAAGGTTTTCGAATGCGTTTTCACGATTTCCTTCGCAATTTGCAGCAGGTCACAGTTCTGGATATCGTAATCCTGATTAAAACTATCGAGCTTGGCATAATAGAGCGCTTGATCGATGTAATGCTCAATCTTCGCAAGCTCTTCTCTTAAACTATTGGCATCCATTTCCGTCTGCTGAAGCAAGCGCAGAACGGCAACCGGCGTTTTGATCTCATGAAACCAAGAGACGATGAAATCATAATGCTCATTTTGCCGATCATGCACCCGATTCATTTCGCGGATATGTTGGATCTTCAGCTCATCCAAGTACCGCCTTGTAAGCTCGCCCTCCAAGGATAAGCTGTCAGCATCGCCGCTGCTCAATTGACGCATCGCGCGCAAGTTTTGCTGATAGCGAACCATTAAGAATCCGAGCAATACAAGCGAAGTTAAGGTGAATGCATAGAAGAATGTCCCCCATGCCACGCTCCCGCCACCGCTATCGGTCATGATAACCGCGGCCGTAATGATAAAACCAACTAGATACAAATAAATGTAGGGTTTCTCGTAGGATAGAAAACGCAGGAAGGTCATTCGATCAAGTACCCCATTCCCTTGCGGGTTGCGATGAACGATTCCAGTTCCAGCTCCGCGATTTTCTTGCGCAGTCTGTTCACGTTGACCGTTAAGGTGTTATCGTCGACGAACTGTTCATCATTCCACAACGCTTGCATTAAGTCCTCGCGCGAAACGATCCTGCCGATATTTCGCATCATGAACTGTAGAAGGATGAATTCATTCCGGCTTAACTCCGTGTTGTTTCCTCGATATTCGATCGTGGAGTTCGTCACGTTTAATTTCAATCCCCGGTGGATGAATGTGGGGCTCTCATCTTCCTGATACGTATATTTCCTCCGAATAAGCGCGCCGATCTTGGCAACCAGAATGTCCAATTCGAATGGCTTCTGGATGAAATCATCCCCGCCCATATTGATCGCCATGACAACATCCATATTCTGATTGCGCGAGGACAGAAACATAATCGGCACCTTGGAAACCGAGCGTATCTGCTGACACCAATAGTAACCATCCAAGACGGGTAAATTAATATCCAACAGCACAAGATGCGGTTCCGTTCGCTTAAACTCGGCTAGCACTTGCTCGAATTCGGTCACTTCAACCACTTCATATTGCCACTTTACCAACGTATCCGCGACAATTCGTCTAATCTTCTCATCGTCTTCAACCAGCATAATGCTATACATACTACCCCTCTTTATCGCAAAAGTGTCTACTAGTAGTTTAGCACAATCCTTCTCCTACCGTAGATAACCTCTGCATGAAGAGGATCAACCCAGCTCAATCTGTTCGTACATGTATGCCTCGCGGTCCCGTATAAGGCGGCGCAGTTCGGATACCAATCCACGGTCGATTTTCCCCTGCTCATATAAATTCTGTACCTCGTACCGCTCCGCCTGAACCGCAATCCAGTGAAGCTCCTTCCGTGTTTCATCGAACGCTTCTTTCTTGCGTTGGTGATGAAGCTGAAACGATCGAAGCCGATTGACGAGCTGCTTATAATATGCAACAACGCACTCTGTCGGATCATTCGCGCTCTCCGGTGCGCATAACGGCCCCATCTGGTTGATCACCACTTGTCCGCACTCGATGCGTAGTCCCCTCAGCGATTCAATATCTTGCTCCGTTAATGCTCTCCGCCCTGAATGCTGCGCTCCCGTAATCAGTTCCCCTAATCTGCCGATCAGCCTTTTGAACACCAACACCCACAAGTGAAACCGATTTGCCAGTATAATTTCAACTTGATCGAGCATTTTGTTATAGAATTCCGCATGACTTTTCGTTATGGTGCCCTTCTCGAGACGCTCCTGAATATAATTGCGTTCGATCTCCAATGCCTCCATCCGCAGCGCTATTTCGTCCTGATTTAGACGCGATATCCGTCTATATTGGCTGTCTTTCAAACCAAGCTGCTGAATCATTTGGTTGTACTCTTCGATTACGGCTTCCACTGCTTCCTCGTTCCCTTCATTGCTCTCCTGCTGCAATTGGCGCACTGCGGCTTGCAGGATGTGAACATGCCATTCGTTCTCCTCAAAGGCCAGTGCTGATTCGTCCGATACGACACGTTTCTTCGCAATAAGCGGCAGCAAGATACTGGCTGTTAAGAGGGACAACAGAATGACGCAGGCCGCGAGAAAAATCATAAGGTTTCGTTCCGGAAACAGCTCTCCGCTGCTCAGAAACAGCGGAATGGAGAAGGCGCCGGCAAGCGTAACGGCACCTCGCACGCCAGAGATGGTGGTCATGATGAGTGCTTTGAAACTCGATGCTTCTTTACTGTAGGAGCCGAATATCCGCCAGCCTTGGGTAAAGAGCAGCGACCACACAAATCGGAGCACGAGCAGCAGCACAAAGATAGCAACGGCATAACCGATAACCACAATATTATTAAAACCCGGATCTTTGAAGATGACTGAGGTCACGTCAGGAATTTGCGTCCCCAGAATGACAAATACGAGTCCGTTCAGAATAAACAAATAAACGGACCATGTGCTGGTGGAAACGGATTTCAGTTTCCCGATGTCGCACTCCACTTTATCTTTCTCAATCGCATGCACAATCCCGCCGGCGACCGCTGCCAGGATGCCCGAAACACCGACCTCCTCGGCACATAAATAAAGGACAAACGGCGTTAGCAGCTGGAGCAGCATGTGCATCGTTTCATCATCCAGCCCTGTGCGTCGCAGCAATTGCCGTATGCCTGCAATAATTACAGCTAGCAAAGCCCCCACTAGAAGGCCGCCTATGGAGATAAGAAGAAAGCTGAAAGCCGCTTTATGCAGCGAGAAAACGCCGGTTACCGCAGCCGCGATCGCGAATTTGAACGCAACTAAGCCGGAGGCGTCGTTCATTAACGCTTCGCCTTCGAGGAGTCGCATAAGACTCTTCGGCAAGTGGATTCGCCCGGCAAGCGCGCTCACCGCAATCGCATCCGTCGGCGAAAGGATGGCTGCCAGAGCGAAGGCTGCAACCAGCGGAATGGTCGGTATCATCCAGTGAATCGTATAGCCGACTACGAATACGGTTGCGAATACCAGCCCTACCGATAGCAAGAGGATCGGAGCACGCAGTCGCCAGAGCTCTTCGCGCGGCGTATGTCTGCCGTCATTGTACAGCAGCGGGGCGATGAACAAGATAAAGAACAGCTCCGGCTCCAGCTGGAGATGAATGCCGATCGGGAGCACTGTAATGAAGCCGCCGAGCACGATCTGGATGAGCGGTACCGGCACGAATGGCACGAACCGGTAAATCACATTCGACACGCCTATAAGGACGAGTAACACAAGTACGACGATAAACACTTCCAAGCAGCTTCCCCCATCTCCGATCAATTATTTCGTTATATTTTCCATGATCGCAAACCGATATTCCCCCTATTCCGCTGACATTAGCAAAGAGAGCCCTTCGGACTCTAGGTCGCAAAGGGCTCCGGTAAACTAGTCGGTTATTCTACGGCTGGCTCGAAAGTTCGGACCACTTCATACATCCCGGGCTCAAACTTGGCGATCGTTAATGCTTCTTGCAGATAAGGAAGCGGCTTAGGATCACTTCGCATCGCATTATATTCCTCCTCGCTTCTCCACTGCGCGTACATCGTCACTTTAGTCCCATCCAAGCTGCGATGAAGACTCGAAGAGATAAACCCTTTCGCGTAGCGCACCGAGACATCCGTTGCGCTGGTAAGCAGCTCAACCAGACGATCCTGATTCGCGGGCTCCACCGTGAATACATTGATGAAAGTAAGAATCGGATTGTTCATTGTAATTTGAGTCATACTGCCGCCTCCTTGAATGTATCTTATTAGTCTCCAATTTCCTCGAACATGCGCGTTACTTCCCGGCTCAATTCCCTGGCTTCAAAGTCTGTCGAGCGGCTTAACTTCTCCCAGCGTTTGGTTTCGGCTAATTTCCCTTCATCTACCGCATTTGCGATCTCTACTGCATCGCTGCCTAGCAGCAAACGAAGCGGCGGATTCTCTTCATTGACGATTGAGATGATGGCTTGCGCAGCTTTATCCGGATCGCCATTCTCTTGCCCTGTTGTGTCGCGAAGGTGCTTGAGCAGGCCACCGACTGTATCCCTGTACTCAGCACGCGGTTCAATGTGCTGCATGGAAGAACCGGCCCAGTCGGTACGGAAACCGCCGGGTTCGATTAATGTGACCTTCAAGCCCAGCGATGCAGTTTCTTTGGAAAGGACTTCAGAGAAACCTTCCACTGCCCACTTGGCCAATTGGTACGGTGCGAGACCGGGTGCTGCTGTGCGACCGCCGATGGACGAGAACTGGACAATATGTCCGTGACCTTGTTCACGCAACAGAGGCAGTGAAGCTTTCGTTACATTAATTGTGCCCCAAAGGTTCGTTTCTACTTGAGCACGAAAGTCGTCCATCGGAGTTTCTTCAATGGAAGAAACATTCGCGTATCCGGCATTATTAACAAGGACGTCTAAACGTCCGAATGTTTCGAAGGCGGCTTTCACGGCTGCTTCAGCCTGCTCGAACCGAGTTACATCCAGTTGCACCGTGCGAACCTGACTGCCATAACGTTCAGCAAGATCAGCGAGCTGCTCTGGATTTCGAGCTGTTGCAACGAGTTGATCTCCTTTAGCCAGAACCGCTTCCGCGAGACTGCGGCCGAAACCTCTTGAGCTACCTGTAATAAGCCAAACTTTAGACATATGATTGTGCCTCCCTAATGATGTGAATGGTTTGGAATGTTCGTTCCAATGTGATTAGTATAGACCTCGATCTCATTTAAGTCAATGCATTTTGGAATGTATATTCCAACCAATATTTCTTGTTTTCTCGGAATGTTTATTCCATAAAGGCAAATAAAAAAGCCCTTTGAGACCTTAACGGCCCAAAAGACTTTTACACAAGGATGGCTTTCCATGACGCCTCGAGTATTTGCTGCACCTGACGTTCATCCAGCGGATATTTCTGTACATAGTACCCTTTCAGGATGGACGAAATGATCCCGTGGATGAGCTGATGGCACAGGTGCGAATCCATCTCTCTGATCATCCCCTGCTTCTGTCCCTCCACAATTAAAGATTGAACGACTTCACGGGAATGATGGGCATCGTCCATGTTACGCAGCTCCGGCGATATATACGGCGAGTAGGAGTAGCTGTCGATAAACATGAACGCCTTGGGGAAATCAACGCCGAATTGGAGCCGATTAAACTGAAGGCGTTTAAACCGCTCATAAAGACTCGCATCCGGATTATAGCCATGGAGCAAATATTCCCCCATATGCATGCGAGCTTCCTTATAAACGGCATTCACAAGCTCTTCTTTATTGGCAAAATAATTATAGATCGTACCTGAACCGACATTGGCACGCTTGAACAGTTTTGAGAAGGTAAACGATTGAAGCCCCTCTTCATCAATCAAGTCGAGCGTGGCGGCCATGATATCCTGTTTCTTACTCATATCATCCACCTCTTATTTAGTCACATTATTGCCTCTTCCAGTCCTAAAGTCAACAAACTTCGAGTAGAAAGGATGTTCTGGTCCGAATGGGCGAATGGTTGAATATGGTATAGGAATTCATCCAAGATGATTATCCCGATGAGTTCCTATCAGCCTTACCAAAGGAGAACATACAATGGCACAAGGACATGCAAATCAACAACAAGTGGCGCAAGCCATAGACAAGAAAGCCATCCGCGGGCCGTTTCAGATTCATTTTCCCGAAGCGGAGCTTACTGAGTTGCGCAACCGCATTATCGCGACAAGATGGCCGGAGAAGGAAACCGTTTCGAACCAATCGCAAGGCGTCCCGCTTGCAACCATGCAGAAGGTCGCGGAATATTGGGCTACCGAATATGATTGGCGCAAGTGCGAAGCTACGCTCAACAATATCCCGCAGTTCTTGACGGAGATCGACGGGCTGAACATCCATTTCATGCATATTCGATCCAAGCACGAAGATGCTTTACCTATGATTATCACGCATGGATGGTCGGGCTCCATCATCGAGTTGCTCAAAGTAATCGACCCTCTAACCAATCCTACCGCGTATGGCGCCAAAGCTTCGGATGCCTTCCATTTGGTCGTTCCATCATTGCCCGGCTATGGGTTCTCCGGTAAACCGACTACGACCGGTTGGGGTCCCGAACGCATTGCAAGTGCATGGATCGAACTCATGAATCGACTCGGATATTCGAAGTATGTTGCGCAAGGCGGCGATTGGGGAGCGATCATTACGGATTTCATGGCCGTTATGAAACCGCCGGGATTACTTGGTATTCACTCCAATATGCCAGGCGCCGTTCCACCTCACATTGATACCGCACTCATGAAAGGCAATCCGCTCCCCTCCAATCTGACGCCGGAAGAGATGCGGGCTTGCGAACAGTTGTCATTCGTATACAGGCATATCGCCTATGCCTCGATGATGGGAACACGTCCACAGACGCTGACAGGACTTGTGGATTCGCCGATAGGATTAGCCGCTTTCTTGATGGACCACGATGCTTGTAGTCTGGAACTGATGATTAAGGCATTCGATGGTCATCCGGAAGGTCTCACCAGAGATAATATTCTCGATAACGCTACGTTGTATTGGTTGACTAAGACAGCCATTTCGGCAGCTCGTCTATATTGGGAGAACACCTTCTCCTTCTTCGTCGTAAAAGGCGTCCAGATTCCGACTGCGATAACGGTCTTTCCGTATGAGCTGTATGAAGCTCCTTTAAGCTGGGCTAAACGGGCATACCCTAATCTTATCTACTTTAACAAAGTCGACAGAGGCGGACATTTCGCTGCTTGGGAAGTGCCGCTGCTGTTCTCCGAAGAGGTTCGCGCGGGGCTTAGGGCACTTCGTACATGATTTAACGTTAGATTCGAAACCTAATCCCACACAAAGAGGCCGCCTCAAAAGTCGTCTTGCACACTTTTGAGATCGGCCTCTACTTATTGCGACATCTTGTTAGCTCGAAGTTCCTGTAACCGGCTTGATATGGTGCTGCTCTCAGGAGCAATGGCTGTGCCGCAGGATAGGATACGAATCATCGCATCTTGTTCTTGATTATTCCGAGCTAACGCTTCGGTGATGCCCACGAACTCATAATCGGATAAATAGTAGCTTTCCGGTTCCTCACGCAGGATACGTTGATACTCTTCCATCGCTTGCTCCACACCATCAGATACAGCCAGAGAAGCAACTTGATGAGCAAGAGATCGCTTAATTTGGGACATGTCACTAAACCCCAACAATTGATCCAGTATGGAGAAGGACACGTTGTCCAGCCAGACATAATCGCTGTTAGCCATAACGGCTATACCGATTTGGTCATCCGGAAGAATGAACAAATGGGTTAGGAAGCCCGTATCCCAGCCGGCATGGGAGAGAATACGGGAGCCCTTGTAATCTCCCATAAACCAGCCCAGCCCGATATGCGATTTCTTAGGATCATAGCCTGTTTCAGCATGCGGCTTCCACATTGCAGCATGGCTGCCGGACTGCAGCGCGGAATATCCATTGCCTGCAATCCCTTGGTTTACATGCATCTGCAGATAGCGGCACATATCATCCGCGCTGGTATACAACGTGGAGCTTGGTGCATGTGCCCTGTTGTATGGAAACACATCGCTGACATAACCACCATAACCCGGGGAAGATCCGAGCACATGCGGCGCGGCCAGCCTCTCTTCTACTTCCTGCTTCAAAAAGGAACTGGAACGCATCCCGATCGGTTCCAGAATGGCTGACTTCATATAGTGCTCGAAGCTCAACCCGCTGACTTTTGCGATAAGATCGCCAAGTATCTCATAACCAATATTGCTGTAAGCAAACTTATCGCCTGGATCGCTTTGCAGCTTAAGATGACTACTACTTCTTACATATCTTTCTAAGCTTTGCTCATCGTATTCCGGCCGGTCCCAAGCGTAATCATTCTCATCCGGCATCCCTGAAGTATGGTTCAACAGCTGCCTGACCGTAATCGACCCATATCGCTCGTCATCCAGCTTAAAGTAGGATAGATACTTCATGATAGGCGCATCCAAATCTATTTTCCCTTGTTCAACAAGCTGCATGATGCCTGTAGCTACGAAGGTTTTGGATACGGAAGCTTGATGAAATAAGGTATCACGAAGCACGGGGGCTCCTGTCCCTTTATTGGCTGTACCATATTCGCCTGCAAAGCACTGATTACCGTTCCACACGATTCCTACCGATAGACCTGGAATCTGTTCATGTTCAACGTATTCGTTCAGCATAAGGTGCAGACGGTTTATTCGATTCAAATCCGTATTCATAGTTACCTCCCACATAGGCACATTTTTCTAATAGCTATTATGAATTATAGCGATCGGGAACGTTTGAACATAGATAAGAAACGAATAGAAACTATTCTTTACCGCTCGTCACGCTTGCTTTACCAGATTATCCGCCGTGCGGAAGGCAAGCGCAAGTATGGTCAGCACCGGATTGACGCCGCCATTAGTCACATGCACGGAACCGTCGCTCACCCACAGATTATCATAGCCATGTACTCTGCCCGTCGGATCGGTGACGGATGTCGCAGGGTCATTCCCCATACGCAACGTTCCGGACTGATGCTGTCCGCCGCTTAGCCCGTTTCCGGCACGTGTCCGCCACACTTGGCGCGCTCCCGCAGCCCAAAGCCACTTCTCTGCTTGCTCGGCCAGCTTGGCCGATGCGCGAAGAGACTCCGGATGAACACCTCCGGATAGCTGAACAACGGGAAGACCGAAGCGATCTTTCACCGTAGGCGATAAGCGAACTCTTGAATCAGCTGTCGGAATTTCTTGGATCGGTCCTTGAATTTGGCTGGTGCGCAGAAACGTCTCGCGCATCATTTCCTTGCCCGCACTCCCCCAACGCGCTGCATCCGGAGCAAGTGCTCGATTCCAGTGAATGAGGGGCAGACGTATGAACTCGTTGGCTAGCAGCCCTCCTCCGATTACACCTGCCTCATCGTTATGTTCGAATCGGAAGGTCGCGATGCTCACGCCCGGACCATTGCCGTCCTGAATTTGCTCGTCAAATATACCGTAAGCTCCGGCATAAACATGCCCCTGCAGATGTCTGCCCACTTGACCAAATCGATTGCCAATCCCGTTCGGTTCCGCCTCATTTGCGGATTGGAGCAGAAGTCTGGCGCTCTCGATTGCTCCGGCAGCGACGACTACATGCCCGGCGCGAATAGATCGGCGCTGCATCGAACCATCCGCACGCTCCTGGATGAGATGAACGCCAGTCGCACGTTTGCCGCCTTCCGTCTCAATACGCTCCACAATCGTATCGCAGATGAGATCGCACTTATTCCCTGGTGCGGTGGCTCTCACCATCATCGTATTATGTCCGCCGTTCTTGCTGTTCGTTGGACATGCGAAACCTACGCACTGACCACACTGCCCGCAAGCCGCCCGTCCATCGCGTTCAACCGAATTGATAAGCAGCGGCACAGCACCTGCATCCCATCCCAGCTTCACGGCCGCTTGGGCTAAACGGTCGCCTTCGATCGTTCTTGGCATGGCCGGCATCGGGTAGGAACGCTCTCGTTTCCCTCGGCCCGGAAAGGCAGTGCCATCACCGGAGACACCAACTTCCCATTCGGCGCGTTCATAATACGGTTCGAGGTCTTGATAAGTAATCGGCCAGTCGCTGAGCGAGCTTCCGTCCGGGATGCCATAACGTGTCGCCATGCGGAAGTCTTCCGGATGAAACCGCCACGCTTGTGCGCCATAGACCCTAGTTCCGCCGCCTACAGTCATCGCATTATTGTGGTATTCCCCTTCGTGGGGAACCGTAATTCGCTCCTGTCCATTAGGCAACAGAATCGTCCGCGGGTTGCCAACAAGCGCCGGACCGGTATTATGTCCGTATTTGCTCAACCGGTGATTGCGCAAGTGATCGCGCCCTACCTGATTATAACGCAGCCAGCTTCCTCGCTCGACGACGAGTACGTGAAGCCCGGATTCGGCCAGCACGCCAGCAGCTACGGATCCGCCGGCTCCGGCTCCTATCACGACGACATCATATTGATCTCGCAGCTCGTCAATAGATCGTTGTGGCAACTCCGTTTCCTCGGCAGGTACTGGATCGCCTGAGACAGGACCCGGACGAAATCCGATCATGTCCCATGACTTGCCGGCGCGATTGCCTCCTGCTTCGGGACTTCCATAATACCCCTCAATGACTAGCGTTAATAACGTATCGAAGAATCGCTTCGATGAAACCGGCCAATCCTGCACTTGTCCCAGCTGGACTGCCGTCAACAGAAGGTCGCTTTCGGCTGCCGACAGCTCAGTAAACGAACGGCTATAAAGGGATAATGCTTCTGCTTGCAAAGCCAGAAGGCCCGGCTCCACGAGGTTCAGCCAAGTATCAGGATCCTCGTCATAATGCCGCTCTAAGTATGTAAGAACACCTGCTTGGGTTGCTGATGGCCATGCATCTTCCGGAACCATACGGTCGGCAACCGCTTTCAACACTATTTCTAATTCCGTAGAAAGAGACTTCTGATCAACGGGATTCATATCTAATGCCACCTCATGCTCATCATTTAGTAGGTACCCCTCTATTTTCCACCTCTATTGTAACATCAATTAGCTGCCTATAAACCCACATAAGAAGACAAAAAAATCCGCTTTCGCGGATTCATCATTTCGATTTTCCTGAATTTACTAGTTCGACCTTTACTTTTACTTTAATCGTCATCTTGGAGTAAATCTCATACCAGTTCATCGCGTGCCATCTTTCATAGGATAAATGATTTCGTACGACTTTTCCTATTCCGATGGGATCTGATTGATATTGTTGCAACTTGGCGATCAACTTTTCCGAATTGGTTTCGATGTATTGTTCAATTCGTTTCTCCAATTGTTTGGCGTACTTTTCTTTGCTTATATCCATTGTACCTGTATATTCGAGGACGCTTCCTTTTACATCCAACTTGATTTCAGCCTGCATATTTCTTGTGTTTATTTTTTTGTCATTATTAGCATTAATGTTGCTTAACGCAAGCTGAACATTGTCTCCCGTCGAACCATCAGACAAATTGATCATCAATCTGCCGTTAGTGATGTCTCCGATTAAATAATTCAGCATTTGTGTTTCCGTTGAAGTAAGGAGTGCAACATATCGATCTTCTTTAAAAGCGGCTAATCCTTGTAATCCAATGGTCTTGCCTTCATAGGTAAACACGGGAAGCACCGGATCGATCCCATCGTCGTAATAATCCCTTAAGAAGCGATATTGATTCGTAACCAGCACCTTATCTTGTTTGCTCGCTCTCTCCAAGAACATATATATAAATTCTGCATTATCCTCGATGGACGGAAACTTCAATTCAAGAAGTTTTCCCGCTTGTCCCTCTACAAGGGCGAATTTAACGCGAGTTCCGATTTCCGGATCCCTCTTCAATGATTTGACGACATTGATTAGACCCTTTTTAGCTAGTTCCTCCCCAAATAGAATCGTCCCCTGACCGCCAACGATTTTGAGATTGGTTAGATTTTGAACTTTAACGAAGGTGTCATGAATGGATTTACCGTTTGCGGCAAGCGTCATGGTATCAAACTTTCCTTCTCTGGTAACGGTGGGGAAAAGAACGGTTGTCGCAATGGGGTTCTCCTTGCTTTCCGTCAAATCGTAAGCACCGGCTTCGAGCACTGCTAGCTTTTCAATGACATTACTCTCTTCGCAACCGGTTAAGAAACAACATATGACGAAGAATAAGATCCATTTAATTGGCATATTCGGTCTCTCTCTTCATCTGGTTTTTAAGCATTTGTATGACAAGGATGCCTAACACGAAGATAGGTATGACCCATGCAATAATAATGGCGCAATTGCTCAACCAATTTAACCACTTGTCTACATGGCCAATCGAATCCGGAATTAACGCGAGCACGAAGCCCGTTGTCAATATGCCGATTATCCACAAATTAGGTTTTACCTTCGCAGTGATATTTCTAAGGGTTTGCTGTGCTCCCCAGTAATAAATAACAGCTGTTGCCAATACCTTGAAAGCAAAAACGCAAAAGCACAGATTTTCGGCCCTCGAAAGGAAAGAAACTTCTGTATATTCAAACAAGGTCATTATGGGATAGAGATCATTTAGGATTTGATCGAAGCTAAAGAAGCCAAAGCTCATAAAGGTGACAAGCAAAGAAGCGAACATCGACAGGAAATTGCCAATAAACAGCGACTTCGTCCATTTTTTATCTACCATTGGGAAGAAGAGCATGGTAATTTCAACACCTAGATAAATGGAGTAAACATGAAGCGTCCCCTTGAAATAATCCGTTCCTCCTTTAAAGTAAAAAGGGGTAAAACGGGAAAATTCGAATTCCGGGATCAAGTAAAGCAGTAAAAAAATCATCGGAATGACGAAGCAAGTAAGAACGACTAATGCCTTCGTTATATGGTGAATGCCACCCGTGAGCAATTGAAAACTGAGCAGCGTAAAGAAAATGACGAAATAAACGGCAGGTAAGGCCGGATAGAAGAATATCTTGATAATGAAGATATATTCCCTCATAATCATGCTTGCCAATCCGACCCACACACAAATCATAAACATATAGAAGGGCATCATTACCCATTTGGGTACTGTCGCCTCAATGATTTGGAAAATGGATCGTCCTTTTCCCAGCTTATACATGATTGCAATCATGACAAGATTCACATTCACGAGAAAGAATACGAACAGGATACTTAACCATCCGTTCGTTCCAAAATAGCGGGCCGTAATTTGAGGCAGGGTATACAAGGCAAGTCCATTTTGTACCGTATAGATTAAGATAGACAGTTGAAATGGCTGCAGTCGTTGATTCATCGTAATCACCATTATTTCCTCGTATTTTCCCCTTCTTGCATCCCTCATTTGTGTTTATAAAAAGGCCTTATGATGACATCCTCCATCCATTTTTTGAAATAGGTTGGAGAAACCGCCTTAATATAAGGTGAGGAAAAGTTCGATAATCCAATCAAGTGGATCGTGATTATCCCTAACGCAAAGAAAATCCCGATATTACCAAGTAATCCTGCCATGATGATAAAGAGAAATCGAACGAGTCTAATGGAAGCACTCATCCCGTAACTTGGGACGATAAACGAAGCAATTGCCGATACGGCGACGACAATAATTAAGATATTGCTGGTAATTCCCGCTTCAACGGCTGCTTGGCCGATTACGATACCACCGACGATGCCAATGGTTTGGCCGATCTTTGTAGGCAGTCTCGCACCCGCCTCCCGCAGCAGTTCAATGACTACTTCTAAGAAGAGCGCTTCAATAAAAGGCGGAAAAGGCACCCTGCTTCTAGACTGCATCAGGCTTTGTAGGAGGGATTGAGGAATCATTTCGTAATGATACGTACATATGGAGACATAAAAAGCGGTAAGTACGATGGTAATAAATAAAGCTAAGTAGCGCAGAAACTTCACTGCTGTTCCTATCGTCCAATGCTGATAATTGTCATCCGGTGAATCAAAAAAATCAAAGAAACCGGAAGGCATACAAATAATATTGGGGCTGTCATCGACAAGTCCAATAATCTTACCGCTATATAGTTTGGTCACGGCTATATCGGGTCTCTCCGTCGTATAAAATTGAGGAAATGGCGAGTTTTGATGATGATCCAACTTTTGGATCAAACAGTTGGAATCCGTTATGGCATCCACCTTAATCGCTTGAATCCTTTCTTTCAGAAGATTCACCATGTCCAGTTTGGCAATACCCTCAAGATAAATGATAAGAACTTTCGTTTTTGAAATGTCCCCGACAGATAATGTAATCATTTTTAAACGAGGACTTCTGATTCTTCTTCTAATTAAGGATACATTCGTTTTTAATACCTCATTAAAAGAGTCATGCGGCCCATTGATTACGGCTTCTCGTTCAGATTGTGAAATAGCGCGCTCTTCGAATCCAGGCACATTGATTAAATAAGCATGGCCCTCGTCGAACAGTGCCACATTACCGTTTAATATGCCCTGTATGACTTCCTCCTGATCATCTACTCGTTGAAAGAGTGACTGTTGCGTGGACTGTTCAAAACTTTCGAACGGCATTTCTCTCAAGGGAGATAGGATTTCCCACTCTAATGACTGGGAATCAATTAAGGAATGCAAATAAATAATACGAATTCGATTCTGATGAAAAGAACGATGAACAAGGTCATAACTATCCCCGAATTCCGCAAGCGTCAGTTCATAATTAGCTTCTGTCATGGTCTTCTTCCTTTTGATAAAACGGATTTCTATCGTTCGAGAGCGCCTCATCATCTAGAACTTTCCGGTAGTATGAGCATCGTTCTTCCATTTTATGAACGATCATCAAAAAAACGCTGCCGAGTTGGCAGCGTCTTGATTGATCCATATTCATCTATTCATATACCTGCTGGCCGTAAAAAGCGAGTATCGGCATATACGTTCCGGAATCCAAAGGCAGGAAGCTGGACGGATTCATTTCATAAGCGGCATGCACGACGGTTTCGCCTTCGGCTACTCTGTCTAAATTCAGTGTAATCTCATTACGAGCGGTTATTTCCCAACTGCTTACATGAACCAGACCATTAACGTCTTCCACCGTGAAAACCTGTGAAACCGGTCCAATCGCAAGCAAGTAACCGACTACGCTCTCGAATTGCAAACGAATGCGAGGCTTGTCCTGCTTATCGATAAAGGTTGCAGAAGTAAGGCACGGTGCCGACGAGTTTAACGATGCACGCTCATACACATGAGTCAGAGCTTGCTTGCCCATTCGTTCTCCAATGATCATATTCCCCGCAGGACTGTTATGAATGCCGTCGGATAACGGGCAATCCAGCGCCGGAATGACATACACATGAGGAATATTCAGCGCAGCTTGACGCTGTGCTTCACGAACGCGCCCCCATGAACGATCGCCGTCTTCCGAAGAAGCATCCGTGCAACGATTAAGCTGAACCGTAAGAATCGGTAAGCTGGCATCATGTAATTCACGGCGCCACTGCTGAACGGTATGTTCAAACCGTTCCAGATAGGTAACCGAATCCGCAGGCGAGCAATCGGAACAACCTTGATACCACAGTATTCCGCGTACTTTCCCGCCGACGGATTGAATGATGTTCATCATATTGCGATGAAGAACACCATCCTCGTCCGGGTTCCACGCTTTGAGCGGAGAGCCGCCTAGAGCGGTTTGAACCAATCCGATCGGAATGCGCAGCTCCTTCTGAAGCAGCTTGCCAAATGCCAGAAACGGAGAATGACCGGGATTAGCCCCTTCTCGATTCTCCATATGTATCGATGCTGTCGATTCATTAAACGGATGCGAGGCCAAATCCCATTGTCCGTTATTGCGGAGCAAATGAATGCCAAGCTGCGGTGGATCCTGAAACGGCCCTTTCCCGTAACCTGCTGCGTTACTCTGCCCTGCTATAACCCAGAGATCGCCGACGCCGATATGATGGATCATATCGCCACGCGTTGCCCATTCTAGAGCCGGATTATCGTCAAGCTGCAAGCTGGTTTCGATACGATAAAGCCCTCCCTGAGCAATGGCGTGTAACGTAATTTCCCATCCTTGCTCGGCTAACATGACAGCCGGCTGCCATGCAACAACTTCTCTTGCATCCTCTTCGCTAACGACCCGAGCAAGCACTTGCGCAGTCTTGTAAGGCACACCTTCCGGAGCAACCCATACCCCGGTTAACGTAATACTGCCTACCCCATTCTCCTGTTGAATGATTGCCCAAGGCTGAGGACCTTGCTGAATGATCGTACCCACTTGATGCATGCGAATATCACAATCCTTTTCGTGAAAGTTGGAATGATTATCCGCTACTATTTCTCTATTATCCCGCCTACTCCTGCCGAGCGATGTTCGGAAATCGTAAAAAGCCGCATCAGAATAAGATCTGACACGGCTTGATTCATCCTATTGGACTTCGACTTAACGCAATGTTTTCAACGCGCCGCTCCAAGCGATAACTTGGTCAAGCATCGTGTTCACCGCAGGCTCTTGATGAGCACCTGGTTTGAATACACTGTAGTTCTCAAAATCAGTAATGAGGGAAAGTCCAACCTGAGCGCGTACATCAGCAATATGAAGCTCGCCAACGATCAAGCGCAGATTCTCGATTGCACGGGCGCCGCCGCTGCCGCCGTAACCTACGAAGCCTGCTGCCTTATCTTTCCACTCGTGGAACAGAAAATCAATGGCATTCTTGAGCGCGCCGGAAGTAGCATGGTTATACTCAGGTGTAACGAATACATAGCCGTCAAAGGAAGAAATTTTCTCAGACCAAGCGATTGTATGCGGTTTGCTGTACTGTCCCATGGACGCAGGAATCGGTTCATCCAATAGCGGCAAATTGAAATCCGCAAGATCGACAAGCTCGAATGATGCATCCGTGCGTTTGCTTGCGATGTCTGTTACCCAGCGTGCTACTGCTTCACCATTACGGCCGGGACGTGTGCTTCCAAGAATAATCGCGATTTTCAACATGATAAGTACCTCCGAGTTTTTATAATTTAGCGTTCGTTTCTTTGTCTTGACTATCTTTAATGCCAAAGCCGATTTTCTTAAACAGTTCGATCAGCTGCTGCTTCTCCTCATCCGTGACAAAGGACAGATTATCCGTAATCGTCTGCACATGCTTAGGGAAAATCGTATCGAAATAGCTGCGTCCTTCATTCGTCAACGCCGCATTCGTCTTGCGTCGATCGCCGGGAATCGGAAGCCGCTCCACATAACCCTTCTTCTCCAATTTATCAACCACATAAGTAATACTCCCGCTTGGAATGGAGAAGGTATCGCTTATTTTCTGAATCGGATGAGGACCCTTATTGTATAGAAACTCGAGAATTTGGAAGGTTTCTATATTGAGACCGTAACTGGTGATGTCGCGCTCTAAACTCCCAAACAGCGTGTTCACCATGTTTCTCATGACGCGTATCAGTCTTAAATCCAGAGTCGTTCCATCAGCATTAGGTTCAACCATTAAATAACCACCTTATCTTGCTTTCTTATACAAAGGATATTCGACTTCGGTTGGAACTTCAATGACAAATATGCGAAGTTTCTCTCCATCCGTGCGAATGCTGACTTCTCCCTCTTGTTCACTTTGGACAATAACAAAGTCTTTGTTCTCAAATGTCGCGGTATCTTGTCCAGCTGACACGATTGAACCGCCTGCACCTCGAATCGCCAAAGCCGCAAACGTCCGCTTCGGTACGATGGGATGAATATAGCTCGCTCCAGGCTCGATCTCAACGTCAAACATCCGCGCATCTGCCACCAACTGGTGGATCGGCGAACCATTTCCCAGTATCGTCTTTATATTCACGCCATCTTGATTCGACTGCGGAAACCGTTCATGTTTAAACAACTCGTACGTAGGCTTGCGTTTTACTGCATCATTCAGATAGGGCTCCAGCCAAATTTGAAAGCTCTCGAATCCGGCATCAACGCTTTCGGCATGCTGAAGACCTGAACCGGCTTGCATGAGCTGAATATCTCCGGCTTCCAAGTAGCTCTCAGTACCGAGTGTATCTCTGTGCAGACCTTTGCCTCGAATCCCATAAGAGAGAATCTCAAACCCTTGGTGAGGATGGAACCCGATGCCACCGGCTTTCCCCGCATGACCCCAAGCCCAGTAGAATAGAGGACCTAATCTGACGGTAACGGCACCTTGACCTGAGAAACCAAGCGGCTTCTGAGCATGAATGGCACCGCCGTCAAACTCCTCTTTCCCTTGAAGTGGAGGACCTAATACTTGGATGTTCACATGAATTGCTCCTTTCTTATCGTGTGTTCTTGCTCTACAACTTAAACAAGCTATCCTATAAATAATTATCCTAACACAATTTATTATAATATTAGGATATCTAACTGTCAACATGCCACTGACTGGATATTGCACGCAAATAACCTGCCGTCTGTAGTCGGGGCAGGTCTCTGATCCAAATAAGCATTGCCAATCTAGCATCCACAATTGCAGCGCGATTTCAATAGGAAGACATCCCTAATAAGGTCTCCAGTTAGGATCACAGACATCAGCTTGTGTGGGCTTCGTGACAAATTGTTTGTACCGTTCTTCACATGCGCCGAATGCCAAGTAGTTCTTCTGCCCCTGCTTTAAGGAAACCTCATTTGCCCCGCCTTCATAATCGGGATCATGAAATTGAATGCCGTCATCTTCCCAGAAACAAATGTGACAGATTTCATAAGTGCCTGTCGGTTGTTCGTCCAAGGTCTGATAGCCGCAGCAAGGACATGTATATTTTGGGGTCATTTGCATCGCTCCATCACACGTACTAGCAGCTTTAGTATTTCCTTTGATTCGAAAATAATAATCGAAAAAAGCCGTCCAAGATCACCTGCGGTGACCTCGAACGGCTCCTTCCAACTTATGGGCGAAACGACGCTGCAAGAACAGAGCGTCTCGCTGATTACTTCATTACTGGCTTTCTTGCTCTTGCATCAGCAGGTAAACGCGGTAGATCATCTGCGCGGTTTCAGCTCTTGTTGCTTTGCCCGTTGGGTTAAGCGCGTCATCGTTACCTTTAACAATGCCTGCTTTGACCATGGCCGCCGCCGCGTCCTTCGCGTACTTAGCCAGCTTGGAGGTATCCTTGAAACCTTCAAGATCTGCATCCGAGCCGCTCAGCTTAAGCTTACCGGTCACTTGCAGAGCACGCTGCAGAAGCAGCATAATTTCTTGCCTCGAGATGTTTGCCTTCGGATTAAACTTATTGTCGCCTACGCCTGTCGCAATGCCAAGCTTCTTCATAATGGCGAGCGATTCATAATAGTAATCCGTTGCTTTAACATCGGTGAAATTGCTGCTGTTGCTGTCTGTTGATTTGAGATCCAGCAGTTTGACCAGCATGACCATAAAGTCGGCTCTCGTCATGTTCTTGGCTGGTTCAAATGTTGTCGCGGAGGTACCGTTAATAATGCCCTCACTAGCTAGGGTTGAGATTGCATCCTTTGCCCAGTCGTAATGCTTGTCCACGTCCTTGAACGGTATCGTAGCCGGAGGAGCTGGCTTGTCTGGCTCTGTCGGTTTCCCTGGTGGCGTTCCTGTGTCGCCATTGCCGCCATTACCGCCATTGCCGCCATTGCCACCATTACCACCGTTACCGCTGTTTCCGGAACTGGTAGTCGTGAATCCCCAAATATCGGAACGCGTAAATCCGCTATTCGCATCCTCGGCTGTTACATACCATTGATAGTAGTTACCAACCTGAAGACCGCTCCATGTGACTCCCGTTGTTGTATCGCTGACAACATCATTGTTCTTTCCAATCAATTTGTCCGTATACACCTTGACGCCGAAATAGTCTGTCGCAACTTGTTTGTGCATCGGCTGCAAGTCGACATCCAGATCAAACTCGTCTTTGCCTGGATAAGTTGCCGGATCATAATAGTTGTAATCGTCCAAATATGGCGAGTACGTCTTCACATGAACCTTGTTGCTCTTCACGTCGAATTGGAGCAGGCGGATGTAACCAAGGCCGCCTTTCTCCGCGCCTTGATAATCGGCTAGCAATTGGTAAACCGTGCGATCCGTAACGCCATCGCCGTCATCGTCAATTTCGGTATTCAGTTGCTGAGCATCATGATAATGCCCGCAAAGTACTGCAATCACGTTCTTGTTCGGCACGACCACGCGCTCATGGATTTTCTCCGCAATCGGCGCACGTGTGTCGGACACGAGCAGATACTCATGGAAATCCAGAATCGCCTTACGATCCGGGTAAGCTTTAACGACTTCGTCCATCCACTGAATGTCTTCGTCGCGGATATCCCAGCCCATATAGATAATGATAAAGTCGTTGCCGCCTGCCGAAATCAAGTCATAGTGACCGCGATTGTTCTGATGCGAACCGCCATAAGTCGGTTGCTTCTTGAAGCGGTCCTCGCCGAAATACTTGTAGAACGTTGCATAGTCGGCATATTGATGCGACACGTCATGGTTCCCGGCAAGTACGCCGTAAGGAACGTTACCATCCTCAAGGACCTTCATATCCTTGCTCGCTTCTTCCCACTGGTAGTTCTTGTCCGCTTCATCGACGATATCGCCGGTGTGGATGACGTACTTGATCTTCATCTTATCCTTGTTATCGATGATCCACTTCACGTTGCCTTGATAAATTTCCGGATAGCTCTCGGAGTAGTATTGCGTATCAGACATCCAGACAAAGCTGAAGTCATATTCGTCCTCTCTGGCCGGCAGCTCATCCTGCACGATGACATGAATCGTTTTGTTGACAGAGTAGTCTCCCGCAAGTACTTCAGCCGTTAAGCTGAAATCCTCATTGCCTGCAAGCTTCTCGTCAAGTTTCTTCCAGTTCTCTTCGGCAGGGCTCCACGCATACATGCTTACTTTACGGCCTTCAAGCGACTTGCCCTGCCAATCGATTTCCACTTTATCCGTTTCTTTCACAGAAGGATCCAGCTTCACTTCGAAACGATGGTACGGGAATTTCTCATCGGAATCATTGCTTAGATATTGACCGTCTGCTTTGCCGATCAAATCATATTCCCCTTGATTCAGCGCGGTTTCCCCTTCAGGCTTCAGCATCTTAGGCGGTTCAACTTCGGATGCGTTCTTGTACGCAGAGAATCCGCTTTTGTGCAGACTGTCAAACAGATAGCCTTGATAGAAGCTTACGTTCATCTTATCTTCCGTTGGATCTTGAACCTTAATCGACAGATTGGGTGCGCCGGTTTCGTCCATGCCAGGCGTTACAAGCTGCGGCTTGACCGGGTTCTCGTTAGGTACCTCGAAAGACAAATTCTCTTCGGTAATATTACCGACGTTGTCTTCTGCTTTAATCGACAATACATGCTTGCCCGGGCTCAGCTTTGAAGACGAAGTAGCCAATGGCAGCGAAATTGTTTTGCCGTCAAGTTTAGCCTCCGACGTTTTCACACCTGCGATGGCATCCGTAACTTTGGCATCAAGCGTAAATGTACCACGGTATGTCTTCCCGTTCTCGACCGTCGGCACGATAACAGGTGCTGAATTGTCGACCTTGATATCAGCCTTCACTTCGCCGAGTTCCGGGCTGCTAACCACGATACGATGAGGTCCTTCGGAAAGTTCCGACGTGTTCAAATCATACGCCTTGGATCTCAAATCCGAATCATTCAAAGCAAAAGTGAAATCGTAAACGGGCTTCTTCCCTGTACTGTCCCCTACTTTAAGTTCCGTCAACGGATTGGCGTAGTTTGGATCTCTTACAAGTGTTCCGTCTGTGAATACCAGTCTGACATTCTTCACCGTGAAGTCATCTTTGTTTTCCGTCGGACGATCGTCGTACGGAGAAGACTTCGTTCCTGCACGAATGGAGATCACATTCTTGCCTACCTTCAAGCGATTCGCCGGAATCGGCACACTCAAGGTTTGATAGGAATTGATGGGATCCATGAAGATGCTCAGGATATCTTCCCCCATCGTAAC
Source organism: Paenibacillus sp. CF384 (assembly GCF_900106745.1). GTDB lineage: Bacteria > Bacillota > Bacilli > Paenibacillales > Paenibacillaceae > Paenibacillus_Z. The sequence goes on from NZ_FNNV01000015.1 coordinate 73,594, forward strand.
GCCGTTCTTGAAGTAATAGTTGACCGCATTGGCATCAAACGCAAAGTAAGGATCATTCTCAAGTGCATGGTAGGTGCCCGAAGTCAGCTCCTTATCGTCGATGCTCATGTTCAGCGTATCCGGTCCTGCCTGCTCGGCCGTACCTTTGACAACCTTCGTTCCGCCGATGATATCGTCGTCCTTCAGGTTCAAGCGTAACGGCGTATGTTCTTCACCGCCAGTGATCTTAACCGTGTATGTAGCCGAGGTCACATCATGCGAACCATCCGAGACGACATAGTAATATTGAATCGAAGTTTTGCCAATTAGATCAGGCGAGTAGAGTGTGAAATGATACATGAAATCGTTATAGTCGCGGTACAAATAACGGCTTGCGAAGTTCGCATCTGAGTTTGATTTGTAGTAGAGCTTTACCGACTTGATGCCTTGATCGTCCAGAGCATCGCCTTTGATAGCCAAGTTCTTGGATTGATCGATTGTCGTAACGCCATTGATGTCCGCAATGGTTGGCGGGTCCAAATCATCCTTGCTTTTAATTGGAACAGCTGGCACTTGATCGGCAAGCAAGCTGCCCGGTGTTGGCGCCGCGATGCCAGAACTTACCTTAATCATCGTCGTGCTGCCGTTAGCCGGATATTTATAAACGATGGCTTTGCCTTCTTTTGTTTCTTCATTAGGCGGCATGCCTGCAAGTGCTGCAGTACCGTCATAGTACACGGCGGATAAGTCCACATGCGTATTGGTCCCAATAGCGGCACCTCTTTTACCTGTGTTGGACATGCCGTCCGCATACATTTTGAAAATATCTTTATTTTCAATCAGGTTCGTCTTATAGGTCTTATTAAAGTCTGCTACCGTCAAACTCTTAGCGACGCTGTTAATAATCCAGAAAACAATCGTCTTACCGGCTCCAATTGTCATGTTCTCGCTATCCGTCGGCCATACGATATCGGCATCCGGACCGGAATCCGTGTAGCGGTAATACAGCTTGTAATCTTTCAAATTCACATCTTTATCCGTATTGTTATACAACTCGATATATTCGTATTGGTCACCGCCAACGCCTACACTATTCGGCATCAGCTCTGTAATCAGCAGCGCTGGAACTTTGGCTGGATCAAATTCCGGTACATTGACCTTCACTGTATACGTATCCGACGTCACCGTATTCACGGTATCTTTCACTTCAATATAGTATTGCAGCGAAGCCTCGATCAGATCCTGGCGCGGAATGTCGGCCAGATACGTGTGACCGGTTGTGACGGACATCTTAGCTGCCGTGAATTTAACTTGTGACGAGGTTTTGTAATATACCGTTGCCGCAACGGGATCGACCTTGCCGTCATCGCTTTCCTTATTCGTGATTTGAGCGATAATTTTCAGATTCACATTCGTCTCGGCAGAGGCTACCGGCGTATGGGTAATCACCGGTTTCTCGTTCTCGCCTTCATCCGGAATTGAAGCCGGCATCTTAGGTACTTGACTCGCATCAACTACGCCAGGCGTAGCACTTTGCGTTCCTGCGGATTCCAGCAGCATCGCAAGCGTGCCGTCATCGGGATATTTGTAGAGGAGTGGTTTGTCTTCAATTCCGCTGACTTGCGCGTCATAATGAGCGGACACAATGTCCTTGTTTAAGGCATTGCGGAAAACAAGACTGCGAGCGCCGTCGTTCTCCATCCCTGCGCTGTCGATCTTGAACAAATCCTTGTTCAGGGTCAGAGTAGAGCCGAAATGCATGTTGAAATCGGCAGCCGACAAATTGTCGTTGGAGCCGTTGCCAATCCACAAAACCACCGATTTCTGGGACGGGATTGAGATATCGCCTGTCGGCCACTGCGTTTCCTTGGTTTGATTCGTGTACACATACATGAGCTTATAATTTTTCAAATTAATCGTACGATCGGCGTTGTTGTACACTTCGATGAACTCATATCCATCAAACGCAGATCCATTCACCGTGAGATTCGTTGAGTTAGGGTTCAATTCAGTGATAAGAATCGAAGGTACGTAGTTGTAGTTCAGACTCGCTCGAATGTCCACTGTATAGACGTCCGTGTCTTTCTTAATCGAACCGTCCGTCGTTTCAATATAGTATTGGAGCTTCTTCTGTGTCAGTCTAGGCTTGGGAATTGCGCCTTCAAATGCAGAATGATCCGGTGTAGATCTGCTCGGGTTCAGCGTCATAGGTACTGCCGTGTAGGTCGACTCCGAATCCAGCTTGTAATAGATGCTTGCCGTCGCCTTGGACAGGTCTGCGCCGTTCGCCGCCGAAACCGAAGCGATCATCTCCAGATCGCTGTCGTCGATGCCGTCCTTTACAGGCGTATGATCGATGACAAAAGCAGGCTGCGGTACTGTTGGCTGCTCATCCGAAGCCAGTGTCGGCATAAAGACACTTTCGACTGTACCCGGCGTAGCGGCATGGGTACCTGCGGCATAAGTGCCTTCTGTAACCAAGGTGCTATTCGCACTGCCGTCCGTTGGATAGGTGTAAAACAAGCCTTTATTAGGATTCGTTAATCCCTTAGGATTAGGGGTAGTTACATCCTTATTATCCCTAGAATCATAAGCTGCAGTGGCAACTTTATTCCCACTACTGTCCTTCAGATACAAATCGCGTGCGGCATCGTTTGCCATGCCTCCTCCGCCGTTTATTCGGAATAGATTCGTTCCTTCCACAAGCGATGTACCGGTACCGTAATTAGCATTGAACTGCGCTGCCGTCAAATCTTTGGTTACTCCATTCATCACCCATAAGACGATCGAACTCTTGGCTGGTATTACAGGGTGTTGACTTGGATCAGTGAGTGCCCAAGTCGCATCCACATCGGCGTTTGAAGCGTTCAGATAATGATAATTGATGCTGTAATTGTCAAACGAAACAGGCGCCAGTGAGTTATTATAGACTTCGATAAATTCATACTCGTCCGAATCGGACACATTGAAGCTGTCCGGCACGAGCTCCGTAATCAACAATTTCGGCACCTTCGAGAAATCCAATCCGGCCTCGGCTCCTGCCCCTTCCGCACGAACAATTCCTGAGCCATACGGTGTCATGAGCCCCAACAATAAACTTGCCGTCGTCAGTGCGCCGATGATCGGCTTGACGAGCTTCTTCTTACCCACTTTGAATTACACTCCCCGTTCCATGATTAGTCAATTTGATGTTAGGTTATCGAACAGTGAGCTGTAGACTGTCGCTAGTAACATGTGTGACTTATCTTAGACCCGTTTTGTAATAATAACGTTATCGGGATGTGTAGTAATCGTAAAAGCAGCCCTATTATCAAAAATAGATATTGACAAAATAAGGATCACATGCAAATGATAATAAAATTATTAGTTAATAGGTAGTATCGAATGATAGGTTAGACTTCATCACGTGGTTCTCGTATCTGATTTGTTTACTTATTCTTAATGTGAAAAGAAGCTGCATTTTAAGATGCAGCTTCTTTATTTTCCACAAACTGGAACTAATAACTCATTTCCCCATAGAATAGAGCATGTCTTACTAAGAAAGGAGTGAAATACTATGCCTACCTATTCTACAGGAATAGTAACGAATACAAGAGATTTTGGTACAGCTGCTTCTAATATCGTTGTCAGTACAAGAAATTTAAATCTGCAAAGCCCCGTTACAGTGATGATTGAAATTTACGCTTCCGTCGATTCCAGCGTATTCTATACCGGTTATCTTACTTCGTATGTCGTAGCTGCGGATTCTTTTGATGTACGTGAGTTTTTTATTGCAGGGAATGTTGCTTTTGAAGTTCAAGTCGATCTATCCTTGTCCGATGCTTTGCTGACCGTTACCGGAATTAATGAGTTCGGGAACTTAGTTGAAGATCAAATCTTTACGATCCCGGAACTTAACATTATTTCGGGTCTTAGTCCCGCAGTTATTTAATCTTCTGATCGCATTAAAAAGGCTACCGCTACGGTAGCCTCCTTTAATACAAGCCAACACATATTAAGCTCGGTCACGCTCTCCTGAACGACTTCGTAATCCGGCAAGACCGAGTAATCCAAGCAAGCCTAGCCATCCCCAATCGAAATCATTATCAGTCGTATCGACTGCAGTGGCCCGGAAGTTATTTGCGTTTGTCAGTCCAGCACCACCGGAAATTGTTTTGTTAGTCATCGTTCTATACGGACTCATAGTGCCATTATTGTTGCCATAGCCGCTACCATAATTACTGCTATAGCTCCTCGATCTGTTCGTATTGTTTATGTTGTTCATATTCATGTCCATAGATGATCTCGGCGTACCTGGAATGCCATATATATCCGGTGTACCGGTAGCGCCAGGTGTCCCACTATAATTTCCGTTTCCATACATACTCGAATGACTTTGGTTCGTATTGACATTGCTCATCGAAGAAGTGTGTGCCATAGCTGGAATTGCAAGCATAGCAGACAAAGTGACACATACAGCAGCACTTGCGATTGCTTTTCTCACGGATTCACAACCTCCAGAAGTTTATTTACTTCAAGAAAAGAAGCTACATGTATGGTTTCTCCTTGATCTAGCCACTCCATCCTTGCTTTCTGCTGGTAACCCGTCTAAGGAATAGTCAGGAAGTGATATAAACGCAGCAAACCCAGTGCTGAGCAAGCACTGGGTTTGCAACTCGTTTCGGATTATGGTGAATTATTTCTTCTTAGCAGCCAGCTGCTGGCGATACTCTAGAGCAGGTAGTCCACCCCAGCCCCAATTGTCGGTGTCAACCTCTTCGATGACAACGAAGGTCGATTCGAAAGGCTTATGAAGGACGTTTAGCATGAGCTCGCTTGCCCCTTTAATCAGAGCTGCTTTCTCCTCTGCCGTGACGGACTGCCGGTCTGGCGCTGTACCTTCTTTAGTCACTTGGATTGTTACGATTGGCATGATGATGCACCCCCTTAAGAGATCGTTTGTTTAATGACATCCAGAAATTCATCAGGTGACTTCAGTCCGGAAAGACTGACTTTCTCGTTAATGATAAAGTACGGTACTCCCCTAACGCCCAGCTTCTGAGCATTACGTTGTCCGGCTTCAACCTTCTCGATGCCTTCGCCGCTCAGCAGTCGTTTCTTTAACTCGTCGGCATCATCTGTTACCTTCGAGGCGAGTGCGATGCTAACAAGCTCATCCACATTCCCGATGTCTATTCCTTCTTCAAAATAAGCCGTGGATAGCGCTTCAATCAGCTGCACTTGCAGATGCTCAGGCGTAATCGCAACTAATTGATGGGATTTAACCGTATTCGGCGTATATTTCACAAGGTCCATATTATAGTTAAGGCCAAACAGCGCACCTGTTGTGTTGTACTGCTTCATTCTTGCTTCGAATTGTGCAGTACCGCCTAATCGTCCGATCATCACTTTGCGATAATCTTCACCTTCGGGCCGAATATCTGGGTTAAGCTGAAACGCATGCCAGCGAATCGTTGCTTTCGTGTCTTCCGGCAATTGCTCTATTGCTGTTAGCAGACTCGTTGTTCCCATGCGGCACCATGGGCATATCGTATCGAAATAAACATCTATGATTACTTGGTTCACTTTGCTGCCACCGCTTGTTTAACGGGTTGAACCGTTTTGATATGACGAATATAATCGACTGTGCTTTGCGCCAAGCGCTCATCAGTGAGATTGGACACATCGCTTAGTGCAAAGTGTGGCAAGTATTTTGCGCCGATAAAGCCCGCAAGTGCGTCGATTGGCCGTAAGATTTCTTCCAGCGTGTATTTATTTGAGCCGTCATGTTGGTACGATGCTTCAGAACCGTAAGTGGAAATGGCAGCGCCAATTTCTTTCCCTGCTGTTTTGGTGCCATCCGGTCCAAATGCCCAGCCATATTGCAAGACCGTATCAAACCATCTTTTCAATAGTGTAGGTGTGCTGTACCAGAACAACGGATATTGGAATATGATGCGGTCATGTGCTTCGATCAGCGCTTGTTCCTTCGCAACATCGATATTCTCGTCTGGGTACTCTTTATACAACTCATGAATTGTGATTTCGCTGTGCTTTTGCAATTCTTCGCGCCATGCGCGGTTCACTCGGGATTGTTCCATATTTGGATGTGTAATAATAACTAGTGTTTTCATGTTTGTAATCTCCATTCGGTTTGGTTTTTTTGGTTTTGTTTGATAAGGTCACACGATAATTGCTAATTACTTGACTTCAATTTCAATCAACGGCCTGCATTTTGCCCGCCATCTACATGTAGGATTTCCCCGGTTACAAATTTAGCGGAATCCAAGTAAAGGATCGCATCCACGATGTCGCTTTGTTCCCCCATATGGCCCATTGGATGCAGCTTATTCAAGAAATCATGCGTTTCTTCCGGATGCATCGGTGTTTTGATAATGCCTGGCGCTACTGCATTCACGCGAATTCCCTTATCCGCGTATTCGATAGCCATTGACTTCGTAGCGGAGTTTAAGCCGCCTTTGGTAAGCGAAGCTAAGATTGATGGTACGCCGGCGATCGGTTGATCTACAAGGCTCGTTGTAATGCTCACGATATGGCCGCTGCCGGTCTTCAGCATTTCAGCTGCAACACGTCGCGTAATCTGGAAGAATCCCCCCATATTGATCGACACCACATTTGCAAAATCCTCATCCGTGTATTCCGTAAATGGCTTTGCAAGGAAGATACCAGCATTGTTGAGCAACGTATCCACACGTCCGAATTTAGTCAATGCTACTGCTACTACACGATCAGCGACCCCAGGATCGGAGATATCGCCGGCTACTGCCGCAACCTGAGTGCCCGTAGGATCAATCTCTTGCGCCGCCGTAACTAGTGTGTCCTCTCGGCGTCCGTTAATCACTACATTCGCCCCGCGTTTCACATATTCCAATGCTGCTGCTTTACCAATTCCGCTGCTTCCACCAGTGATGATGACTGTTTTACCTTGCATGTTCATTGTTTTTTCTCCTTTGACCTATTAAAAGGTAGTTTATTTGAAATGCTAAAACCTTCTTCATTAAGCTTTACTAACTCTTCAGCAAATGTGTGTTGCTTTTCTTCATGTTTTTATTCTACCTTTTAGTAGGTAGAAAATCAATGGTAATATCAAGCACTTCTTTCACTTTATTTATTCTTGAAATAATCTACATTCTTCATATAGATACTTTCTTGCTTCGCTACCAAAGCACCGTCGGCCTCCGTAACACTTCTCAATTCGAGCCATTCGGGGTCATTGCGAAACTGCTCATAATTAATATTCCGCTGCTCCATATTCTCATGCTCCACAATATAATACAGCTGATTATGCTCTGCGTCGGCATCTTCCCAGAAATGCGTAATTTTCATGCCATGTTTACCGAATAGCTCTATGACATGATCTCTGAAACGAGCTTGGATTGCCTGCATTTTGCCTGGCATAATGTGATACACACGCAATTCGTACAACATATCGTGATTCCTCCTCCTGAAATTTAGATTGCCCTGTGGAGATCTATATTATCTACGACCTATTGATAGGTAGATAATACTCTAAAAAAGATCCGCTCCAATTCTTACTTCAAAGCGGATAGAATGCCTTCAGCAACCGTGTCGTATCTCTGCATATCCTTGAAGCTTCTAGCTAATAATTGTGCACCTTGCAATGCGGCGAATAATTTATGAGCTTCCATTACAGCGCCGCCTTCGAATCGAAGGTTTCCGTCTTGTCGACCATTCTCCAATACCTGCGATAACCAATCCAAGTTGATTGCAAAAAATTCCGCAACCCCATCTCGTGCTCGATCAGATAACGAGGTTAGATCAGTCGATAACATCACGCCAAGACAGGTACGAAAATTGTCGGCCGGACCACTGCGATACAATGCAATGAACTTGACCAGCTTGTCATAACTGTTCGCCGATTCTCCATCGACTTTGGCAATGAAAGCATTGAAGTTTTCTCGATATCGCTTAATCAGCGCTTCTCCCAGATCCTCCTTACTTGGGTAATGGTAATGAATACTTGCGGTACGTATTCCAACTTTCTCGGCGATGTGTGCGTAACTGAATCCGTTAAAGCCGGATTCCATCACCATGGATTCAGCGGCATCCAAAATGGCTTCTGCTGTGTTTGTGTTTTTGCTCATGTGGTTATTCTACCTTTTAGTAGATAATAAATCAAGTCGGAAATTTCAGGTGCAATTCCTTATCGTTCTCATATCGCGTTGTGACTATGACTTGTATATCTCATTCTGTCCTTGTAAATACTTGGAACAACTATTGTCAGTTAGGAGAAGATGAGCAAATGACCGTGCAAACAAGAGAACAAATCACTGCAACCCAGCTCGGCTTTTTACTGATTACATTCGTCATCTCTACAATCATCTTGACGGTCCCCGGAATTATGGACATGTTCGGCAAACAAAATTCATGGTTGTCCCTCTTCCCTGCCGGCTTAACCGGATTGCTTTCCGTTTGGGTCATGATTACGCTTGGAAAACGTTATCCCGGATTAACGATTACCCAGTATAGCTCCAAAATCGTCGGCAAATGGTTGGGGGCTTTACTCGGAATCAATTATATCTATTATTGGTTTATATCCATAACAACCATTACGATGCAGCACGTAGGTTTCGTAAGCACGCTGTTATTACCGCAAAGCCCGCATATCGTCGGAAGCCTGACATTCTTGATTCTATGTGCGATAGCTGTCATTACCGGAATTGAAGTGATCGCAAGATGCAATGAGCTTATTAGTGTGATCATCTTGGCTTCTTTGCTGCCTCTATTGGTCTTGGCCGCGAGCATTGGCGATTTCAACCAATTAAAGCCGATTTTAGGTGACGGCATTATTCCTGTTCTTCAAGGAGCTGTTAGTCCGGCCGGTGGATTTATGAATCAGTTATTCATATTAGGTTGGCTGTATCCCTATCTGAATCAACCCCATAAAGCACGCAAAGTTTCGTTAATCGCACTTAGCACCATTTTTCTTATTATTGTAGCCATTGTATTGCTTACTATTACGGTACTGGGACCCCTGACAGGCAAACTGACCTATTCCTTCTTGAGTGTCATTCAATATGTCGGCATTACGGGATCATTTGAACGTCTGGAGGCAGTTGCTGTATCCATTTGGGTCATGGGCTGTTTTGTTAAAGTAGCCATTTGTTTGTTTATCTTGTGCCTTTGTGTCTGTCATCTCTTTGGTATTCGGAATTATCGCGAAATCGTCTTACCGGTATCCTTGATGGCCCTCGTTGGCTCTGCGTGGATCTTCAAGAACGGTTCAGAGCTGCTGAACTATCTCTCCTTCACATTCCCGCTCTTAGGTTTCTTCAACCACAGCTTCTTGCCATTGTTATTATTAACGATTGACTCCATTCGAAGAAGTACTCGGCGTTCATTGCTTTAGCAGTATTTTGCCAATGGGTTCGAAGATCAAACGGGCGGGTTCCGTGAAGCTCGGCAGTTTAACCCGGGCAAGTAAGAGGGAACCCACTAGAGCGGAAAGGCCCAGTATACATCCGTATACCGCGGCTTCTTTAACTTTATGCTGACTCCGCAGAGCTTTTATTTTCACAATGGCCCATACCGATAAGAGAAGTACATACCCCGCAATTTGCGCGATCATTTCATGACCTCCTTATCCTTCAATTGCAGTGGAGCTCCGGCCATCCCGGCTCCGTTAATACTCAGGTCAGCACGAATCGAAACTTCAACCTCGGGGTATTTGCGATCCCATTGATTCTTGAGCTGTTTCCAAGCCTTCGGATCGTTTCGATAGATATCTTGTCCAATCCCAATACTGTCAACTTTATAAATCTTTTGGACTTTGACCAGCAGTTTTCGGATTTCCATTTCAACCGATTTCTCCATGGATTTCTGAATAAGCTCAAGGTTGTTCGGTCTGCTTACATCCAAGTGAGTGTTATTCTCGACTAAACTCGCTTGTCCTTGTACCTGAATAGTGACTTTAATGGCATCCCCGTTTACTTGCGAAGTGATTTTCCGCTTAGAATGGTCAATAATGACCCCTACCGACCCTCCGTATTGTGGAAGATAAGTAGTGACTCTTCCTTTCTTCATTCGATTGGTAGCCCACAATAATCCATTTGTTTCTTCCTGGTCCAGAAAACCGACCACTTTTAAATCCTTGAATACGGCTGAGCCCATTAGGCTGAATAGTTTGTTTTTGGTTCCTTTGAGTGAGGTCGAATGCACGTCTTCCTCTATGACCCCTGTAACCGGGTTAATCCCCTCGCTTGTGGCTTCTATGAAGAAATCTCTAAGCGTGGCCACTAAATTCCCTCCCAAAGCTTCCATTTCCTTGACCGCTTCTGTCGGCACTTGTTCAAAGGGGTATTTCGTACGCAGAACTTCCTGTCCTTGTCCCCCTCGTACCACCATGATGTATGTTTTCAATCGTTGGCGCGGATCGTGCGTGAACACATCTAGAACCTCGTTAATCCCCTGTTTGCCGAATGCTTCGCTTATGAAGATAACGCTGCGATGCGATGTGAATAATCTCCGAGAGCTCTGATTCTGAAGCTTCTGGAAGGCTTCGTTTGCATTCTTCCCCGTAGCAGACAGTACAAAAAACCTTTCTTGTTGGCCACTTCCCCCCATACCGGAAGAGGGAATTGCGACCTGTAAGGATAGCAACGTCTCGCCCTCCTCCGTTACGTCAAAAGCCGTACCTAAGATGAATGCAAGGTCATTGATTTCCGTTCGGTCCCAACAACCGCTTGTGATGAATACCATGAATAATAGACCGATGCATAGGATAGGTTTCATTTTCAAATTCATGTCCCTTTCTCCGTTACTTCAAGTCGGTTCATTATTGCCCAGATTGCGGTTTCCTTCTGGACGGGCTTGGCTGCTGACCCTCAGGCTGGCGAACCGGATGGCTCTTTGCAGTTGCAAGCGGACGATGGGTCCTGGCCCAAATTGGTGCCCTTACAAGAACATCCTTCAGATTACTGAAGGAAAGCGGCGCAATCGGTGCAAAATACGGAACGCCAAACGATCGTAGAGATGTAACATGCAGTAAGATACCGAGAAATCCGAGGACTATGCCGTAAAGCCCAAGCGTACCCGCTAAGAATAACATTGGAAATCGGAGCAAGCGGATGCCGTTTGCAAAGCTGTATCGCGGAATCGTAAAAGCCGCAATGCCGGTTATCGAGACGATAATTACGACCGGAGCGGAAATAATACCCGCCTGCACGGCAGATTGACCGATGACGAGTGCACCAACGATGCTTACGGCTTGTCCAATCTGTTTCGGCAAACGAATGCCTGCCTCGCGCAATGCCTCGAATATAACTTCCATCAAGAAAGCTTCAATTAGAGCAGGGAATGGAACAGATTCTCTTGAGGCCGCTATGCTCAAGACGAGATTCGTCGGTATCATTTCTTGATGGAAGGTTGTTACCGCAACATAAAGCGGAGGCGCAAATATGGCGATGAAGATAAAAATAAACCGTATCCAACGCACAAAGGTCGCAATCGGCCAACGAACATAATAATCCTCGCTCGCTTGCATCCCGGTCCAGAATGTCATGGGAACGATTAGTACAAATGGACTCGTGTCCACAAGGATGGCGATTTTCCCTTCCAGCAGCTCAGCCGCAACAACATCCGGACGTTCTGTGCTATGTACGAGCGGGAACAGAGAATAGGGAGAATCCTCGATATACTCTTCAATGTACGCAGAATCGAGAACGCCATCGATCTTAATCCGCGATACCCGATTTCGAACTTCCTCTACAACCGATTCATTCGCAATGCCATTGATATAACTCATAACAACTGTGGTTTGAGTTAGCTCTCCAATCGTTAAAGACTCCATTTTGAGCCGTGGAGTTTTCAACCTGCTTCTTAGTAATCCGATGTTCGTCGATATACTCTCGATGAATCCATCTCTCGGCCCTCGTATAACCGGCTCAGAAGAAGGTTCCTCCAGGCTGCGCTGTTTGGAGCCCTTCACCTTGATCATCACCGCATGACTATCCGCTCTGGTAAGTACGATCGCATGGCTGTCCAATAGGTGATTTACAATTTCAGTAACGCTGGAGGTGACATACGTTTTCGCTGCAGTTATGAAGAGATCATCCAATGTTTCTGCTTGGACCTGACTCTGTTCGTGTTGATTATTTCTAGCGATCAATGGCTGCAGGATATGCTTATCAATCATTTCTTCTTCTATTGAACAGGAGAAGAAAATGACAATCCATTGTTTCTGGCCAGCTGAACGGACAGTACGGAATACGATATCGGCATCTTTGTCGAAGATACGTTTGAACAGCAATTCATTCTGCTCTAAATCCGAAGTAAGACTGGCGCACTCTTCAGCTTCTGAGTAATCCTCCGGAATCGTAGGATACGCGGGCTGGCCTGGTATCCCCTTCCTAAACCTCTTCACTGAATAAGCCTCCTCAATGAAAAATAGATATATCTATCTTCCCATTATTGGGCAAAAATATGCTGATGCTGAGTAGGATAGAGCTAAGAGCAAGCACAAAAAAAGCAGCTGAACCTGAGAATTACAGGTCAGCTGCTTTTGACTTGATCCAATCCATATTTATTAATTTCCGGTGTTCATCTCGGTCATCGTCGTTCTCTTCTTGTACCAACGGTATACCACCGCACTGGCAATGGAAAGCAGCGCAACAACAACCATACCCCAGATCAGATTATCGAATGCTCTTACTTGAGGGAGATCACGCTGCCAAGCAAGCGCACTTGCCGAAAGCGCGACACTGAATCCGCCGCTTATGAATTGCATCAATTGAAACAGTCCCATTCCGGAGCCGACTAGCTCTTTGGGCAGCAATCGTGACATCTCGTTCGAAACCGAACTGGAAATCGCTGTGAAACTTATGCTTGTTAAGATGAAGATCGCACCAAGGGCGTAATAAGAATGTGTAGCAAATAACGCAAGTAATATAACAGAGAGGAGAAGCATCCAAGGCACGTAGCGAATCAACGACGCATTGCCATAGCGGTCAATGATGCGACCTACTCGGTTCGAAACAAGCATAGCCAGCAGCGCACCAGGGAACAATACTAATCCGGATGCTCCGGGTGTCAGACCGTAAAGGTGAGACAGCATTTGCGGTGCAAGGAACAGGAAGCTGAAGCTGACCATGTAAGCTGCAATGGCTACCGACGCTAAAGCCAGATAGGATTTATTACTAAACAAGACCGGCAGAACGAACGGATTCTTGGCCGTGCGAATTCGCCATACAAACAACAAGATTGCAAGTATGCCAACGCCGAGCGCTAACAAGCTCTTCGATGTTAGGAATAACAGCAGTGAAGTCGTGCCAATCCCGATGAGTAATGCGCCAAGTACGTCAAATGATCCACCTGCGGCTTTCTCAGCAGGCAGCATACGCAGGAAAATCGGAATAAGCAGCAGCGTAACGCCAGTAATGACGAAGAGGAAATGCCAGCCCAAATATTGGACGACAGACCCACCGATGACAGGACCAAGACCTAGACCAAGTGAAGTAGCAGCCAGCATGATCGACATCGCTCTGCCGCGGCGAGTCAATGGAATGTATCTGGTTAATAGCACGATGCCGAGCGAAGGAATTGCACCGGCTCCTGATGCTTGAATAAGTCTGGCTACAAGCAACATGCCGAATCCGTCACTAAACAGACCTAGCAGCGAACCTCCCCCAATGGACAGCAGCGCCGCAATAAACAAAGCGCGAATCGGTAAAATGTCGGATAGCCTGCTGTACGTAATGGAAGATATGGCAAATACGATTGAATAGCCCGTAACGATCCAAGATGCCGTCGAAGTCGCGAGTGAAAATTGTTCGGCGACCTTAGGAAGTGCAAGGTTGAACATCATCGTGTTCATGATGACCAATACGACTGTAAAACCTAGCATGAACGTAACGTAATGCTCGTTGGACAGTGTTTTCTTCTCGGTAGTTGCTGACAGCTGTTCGAGCGGTAGATTACCGGTTATTGATTTACTCATTTATATGACCTCCTGTTTGTTATTGTGTGTTTTTTCGGGAACGCTCATTCTCTTAATCGTGAAGTTTTAACTGTCTCGCCGTTGCTTCATGTATCTTATCATTTTGAGAACGATCAGTAAAGAATAAAGTTTTCCAGTCGTCCAATTCATCGGACAGCACAAAAAGCCGCATCAGATGAAGAATCCAACGCGGCTTTATCGCAACTTATTTTTTCGAATAAATGATTTTCTTAATGCTATCGTAGGAAAGACAATAATGCTCGGATAATTGCTCCATCGACAGACCGTTCGAAAACTTATGACGGATCTCATCGTTCCGATGGCTGAGCTGCTTTCTAATCCCTGAATTCTCGCCCCATTTCTTACGAAATCCGTCAGGGGTCGGGACATAGACCATGCCTCCATGGACATATTTCTGTATTTCTTTAAGTAATGCTTCTGGAAAAACGATATCGGCGTTTACATATTTCATGATCGCTCTGCTCCTTAAATATATTGAAAGTTTAAGGGAGCAAAGTCTAAACTATAAACGTTTCTTATTCTAGAAATCAAGGCGGAAATCTATTGCTTGCTCCATACAAACAACCGCCGTTGTTTATAGTTCAAACTTTGCAGGGAGCTAATCGTTAATCTCTTCATGCTGAGGATCCTCCTTTGGAAAAGGTCAGGCTTTTCAACCCAAGCTAACCTTACCATATTTTTCAATTGTTGTGTCATTTCATGTTCGATTCTTACGTATTCGCGCTGCTTGCCGCTCGTTGCTTCTTCTGAATCGCGTGCATCCCCATAATTACGGCTACAAGTTCATAGGAGTCCAGATATTCGCTTTGGTTGTTCAGCTGGAAAGCACCGGAAGAAAACCATCCGTTAACTTGCTCAAAACGAGCGATCAAGGCGCCGGATTCATCGGTAATCTCATATTCTTTGGAGAATGCCGGAGAAATGATCTCGTAGCTGCCTCTCCCTTTTGTTTCATAAGTGAATTTCTTAGAAAAGAAAGTAAATCGGCTTCTGAGTACGCCTATTTGCTCCCCGTTTGCATCGCTAACCTCCCATTTACCGGAGAAGAAAGGAAAGCTTCCGGCACAGAGCAGCTGATTATTCTTCCCGTACACTTCGATCGCAGAGCCAAAAGCGCTCTTCAAGTCCAGATGACCTACGTTCTCCTCCTGTTCGTTCAGAATTTCCGTAACACCGGAATTGAAGAAATTATCTCTGAAATATAAATCCAATGAACTAGCCTCCTCCTGATCGTTAAAGCGATTTTTAATAGCAATATCTGATATCTGATACGGACCTGGACGGCAAGCAGTTTCAGTTTCATGATCTTGAATAAGCAAAACATGGGCTGCCTCTTCGAGGAGGCAGCCCATGCTGTTATTTGACCGATTCAGCAATCTTCATCGCTTCTTCGCCTGACAATGGACCGGTGATGGAGTACTGAATATCATCGACAAGCCAATATAGCTCAACGAGCTCAGGCTGCTCAAATACATAACCGTCACTGCCGCTTACTTGCGTAGGAGTGAACAGATCTACAGGAAATATGGCTTTCATGCGGCTCACGGCGTACGTAATGCTCTTCTCGCCTGACGTATACGTGAAGATTACGTCTCTCACTGGTTCATCCTTCATCCCTACCGTTATGATCTCCGAAAGTGAATAACCATCCGGTAATTCATTCGGCACTCGCAGATTGGGTCCGAATGAAGCAATCGCTTCTTCTACTGTGCTTACTGGTGTTGTGATCAATTGAGACAGCTGGGAACCACTAGTTCCTTGGTTGGTTGAAGGCGCATCCTCGGCCGTATTTGTGCCCGGATTCTGTTGTTGAAGGATCAAGAACACAGCGATGATCATAATAGCCGCAGTCAATCCCAACGTCCATGCTTTCGGAAGAAAGAACCTGCGCTTCGACTTCTCCGCAGCTGCTTCCTGCCGGATCTTCTGCTTCATTCGATTGCTCAATTCCATGTCGGTGAATAGTATTTCATCTGCTTCTTCCCGTAGGTGTTGGCGTAATCGATTATCTGTTTCTGTCATTTGTCCGTTCCTCCTTGTCGATCAAGCTAGCTAACGCTTCACGTGCCCGGTGAAGTCTGTTTCGTATCGTTCCTTCGGGCGAAGAAGTCGCATCCGCGATCTCCTTCGTACTGAGGTCCAGATAATAGTACAAATACAGTGCCTCCTGATAAGGGACTGGCAAACGAAGCAAATATTGCAGTACTTCGCTTTTCTTTAGCCGTTCAAGAGCCTCGTCCTCGACACTGATTGTTTGGCTTCGATCCATCTGGCTCGGATCGGTGGGCTGCTCTGTAAACATTCGAACCCCCATTTTGTCTCGACAGACATTAATGGTAATGGACGTCAACCAGGTCTTCATGCTGCTGTCACCACGAAACGATGTCCATTTGCGAAAGCTGCGCAGAAACACTTCTTGACTGATATCCTCTGCAAGATGGCGATCACCTGTATAGAAATACGCGGTACGCATAACGATTGCGCCGTAACGATCCATTAGCTGCTCAAGCGCTTCTGCAGGGTCTTTCGAGAATTGTTCTTTGTTCTGTTTGCCGGCCGGCTTCACTTGATAACCACCTCCACCCTATTAGACGGTCTTCGTTTGCGTTTCGCTGCATGGTTTTCGATATTTATTCGAAATCTGTCGTCTAGTAAATGGGCATACAACGATAACAATTGATAGATTCACTACATATAGTATTAAGATCCCATGATAAAGGAGTTGATAGATATGGCATGTGGTTGTAATGGTTCGCGTAGTGGTAACCAAGGTTCGCGTAACTGCAACTGTAATCGCGGTAACCAAGGTACGCAAGGCACTCAAGATTCACGTCGTAACCAAAGTTCTAATGGCTGCAATTGTAAGCGCGGCAACCAAGGTACGCAAGGTACGCAAGGATCTCGTGGCAGCAATGGCTCTCGCGGCGATAACGGTTGGCAGAATAACAAGAACGGCTGGTGGGTTTGGCGCGGCCAATAATAATCTCTCTCGTCGACTAGATGATTGAAAGTAATCTCCAAAAGGCCTGTTTTAAATAGGTCTTTTGGATTTTATATAACCGTCTCTAAGCGTTATGATCGCCAAAATGATTTGTACATAAAATCTTTAGGAATAATTTGGGTAGTCCGACAATAAGCGCCAGTTCTCGCTACTCCCTATGCGTTAAACTGGAACTGCACTCAGTCTTGTCTTGGAGGGGGATCGTCATTGAACAAGTTTGATGTCATCATGATTGGCAGTGGCCATAACGCACTGATTGCGGCTGCTTATTTGACACGTGCGGGAAGAAGCGTCCTATTATTGGAGAAGAACGATCGCCCGGGCGGATTTTTGCGTACGGAAGAGCTGACATTGCCAGGGTTCAAGCATGATGTATATTCCGCTGCTCACCCTCTTTTCCTAACCGGCCCTGCATACGCGGATTTCAGAACAGAACTCGAAGCACGGGGCTTGCATTACGTGAATACGGATCTGCCCACCGGTGTTTCTATGGAGAGCGGGGAAACGGCCGTCTTCGCACGGTCAGCCGAAGAGCTCGCGCTCGAAGCCGAACGTCTGGCGCCAGGCGATGGGGCTGTGCTTGGCCGCATGTTCGAAGCATTTACGCCCTATGCCGGAGATGTATTCGAATTATTCAACTTAGACTTATCCAGCCAGCAGGCTACCGAGATTATACATAAGCTGCTATATGACAAACGAGTCGGAGGCAAAAGCTTAACTACCTTCGCCCCTTCACTCTTCTCGACGGCCCGGAATGTCGTCAGCGAATTCAAGTCGCCGGTTATGCGCGCCATGTTGGCTTCTTGGGTCACGCATTTAGGACGCACACCTGACGAAATCGGCAGCGGGATCTGGGTGCCGCTCACCTCGATGGCGCTAATGGGCGGCGGAATGCCAATACCCGCTGGAGGAAGCGAGCAGCTGGCAGTGGCATTATCTCGGTTAGTGCAGGATCAAGGCGGCAAGATCATGACAGGAACGATGGTCAAGAAGATTATCGTGAAGCATGGTAAAGCTGTCGGCGTTCGTACAGCAGGTGGCGAAGAGTTTCACGCGAAGGATGCCGTTGTCGCCTCTACCGGACCGGACCAGTTGTTCTTGTCGCTGTTGTCCAATACTGAAGTCAACCCTCAGATCCGAGCTGAAGCTCAGCGATTCCGCTATGGACGAGGCTGCGTTCAGATCCATCTCGCACTCAGCGAAGCACCGAAGTGGCCGGATGGGCGATTTAATCGCGTAGGCCAGCCTCACTTAACGGATGGACTTGACGGCTTTACTCAAGCTATTGCACAAGGGATGGCTGATCTGCTCCCGGCCAAACCGACGTTCACGGTAGATTGCTCAACGAACCTTGATCCTTCCCGAGCTCCGGCCGGCAAAGCCATTATGCGTCTTCAAGTTCTGGAAGTTCCATGTCGTCCCCGCGGCGATGCTGCTGGACTAATAGTTGTCGGTGACGGAACATGGACGACTGACCTTACCGAACGTTTCGCAGAACGCGTAATAGCCGTCGTCAGCAAGCATATTCCGAACATTCCGGACGCCATTATCGGCAAATCCGTCGTAACGCCGGATACCATCGCTCGCTTTAATCCGAATTCCGGACCCGGCGACCCTTACGGCGGTTCCCATGATTTCGCACAAAGCTACCTGTTCCGCCCGCTCCCATCCCAACCCAGCCACCAAACAGCAATTCCGAATCTGTACATGCTTGGCGCAGCCACATGGCCGGGACACGGCATAAACGGCGGATCGGGCTATATTGTGGCGCAGCAATTATTAGCTCAAGATGTGCATGTATAAGAGCTTAGCTAAAGTGCGCTTATGACTTAGCTCCTTGGAGGTTCGAGTAAAATTGTTGCAAAAAATGCAACAATTTCTGTTCCGATTGGTCGATTATGACTTAATGTTGCACTAAAGGCATCATTTTAAGATAGATTGGCATATTGGCGGCTGGTGGTGGAAATATTGTTGCATTAAAGGCAACATGTCCTTAATTCGGCTGACTTTTGTGGCTTAATGTTGTATTTAAGGCATCATTTTCAGTTCGTGTGAGCTAAAGTAGCGAATCGCCACCATCTCCCTGCCGTGAGAGTCGGAGAATCCGACTCTCACTCGTATATTCACTGAAAAATAATGCTGAGAGTCGGAAAATCCAACTCTCAGCGTCCAAAGCCGTCCACCATCACCATTGCCACACCTCGAGAGTAGGAAAATCCGACTCTCAATCGTAAAATCACCGAAAAATAATGCTGAGAGTCGGAATATCCGACTTTCAGCGGCCAAAGCCACCGCCCACCACCACCACCACACAGAGTCGGATTCCCCTACTCTTAATCATTAAATAACTGACCTGCGCGTGAGAGAGTGAGAGAGTGAGTGAGTGATTGAGTGTGTGTGTGTGTATCTGTGGGCGTGTGGGCGTGTGGGCGTGTGGGCGTGTATGCGTGTGTGAGTGTGTGTGAGTGAGTGTGTGTGTGTGTGTGTGTGTACGTGTGTGTGTGCGTGTGTGTGTGCGTGTGTGTGAGCGTGTGTTTTGAATTCGAAAGTCGAACTCTCAGCGCCGAAACCGTGAAGAAATGAAGCTAAGAATTCAGAAAACGTACTCTCAGAGGCCGAACTATTCACCCTACCCGCGCGTGAGCGAATGAGAATCCGATAATCGAACTCTCACCGTGGTATTCACATTAAGTCGAGGCTGATAGTTCAGAAAACGAACTTTCAGCCTCGAAGAGCGGTTGGTAGAAGCAAGCACTAGAAAGGGGCTATCCGATGCGTCATCGATGATGACGCAGGATAGCCCCTTTCGATATGCTTCAAACTTCCCTTTCAAGCTCAACGAACGCAGTGAACCTCCCTATTGGGAAGGTTTCTTTGTTTGCATGACCATGAACCCTACTCAATCCCGCTCTCGAGGTCCGCCATGTTTGTCATGCCCCTTCGGGGGGCGCTCCTCGTCTTTCTTTCCATGGTCTTTCTTTGGCCCTCCATGTCCTGGTCCTTTATCTGGACCTTGACCCGGTCCTTTATCTGGCCCTTTACCCGGCCCCTTATCTCCTGGCTTATGGTCCTTGTCCCGATCATCAGCTTTCGGCGGTTTACCGGGCTTCTTGACTCCGCCCCCAGGCGCTTTCGGGAAGGCAAGGACCGGTTCGCCTTTCAGCGCCTCGCCCATCAGCTCCCGGAATACAGCCGCGGCGGCCTTTGAAGTTGTAGTCAGATAATGCTGCGCATCCGTATGATCGTATCCCAGCCATACGGCACCGACCAACTGCGGGGTATAGCCGACAAACCAGTTATCTTTGATACCTTCGCCCCCGGTTCCCGGCATTTCGGTTGTGCCAGTTTTACCGGCGACGCGGCGACCTTCAAGTGATGCTGCCTCGCCCGTTCCTTCCTGTACGACACCTTCCAGCATTGCGGTCATCGTACGTGCAACGGAAGCGTCGGTCGTCTTTACCCCTTCATCATCAGCTGCTTCCGCCAGCACTTCACCTTCTGCTGATTCAATGCTAATAATCGAATGCGCAGGCATGCGAACCCCGTCATTGGCGAATACGCCGAAAGCTTCAGCCATCGTTAGCGGCGAAACGCCTTCTTGCAGTCCGCCCAATGCGAGTCCGAGTGTTCTGTCCTCTTCTTTGAGCTCAATCCCGAAGCGCTCTGCCGCCTCCATCCCGGCGTCAATACCCATCTCATTCAATAACCGCACCGCCGGGATATTGTACGAATTTACGATCGCATCGTAAATGGATACTTCTCCGTGGTAGCCCCCTCCGGCATTCTTTGGTTCATATCCACCGAATGCTACGGGCTCGTCAAGCAGCGTATCTTCCGGACGATAGCCTTGTTCGAAAGCAGGCGTATACACGGAAATCGGCTTCATCGTGGAACCGGGCTGTCGCTTCAGCTGCACGGCGCGGTTAAATCCACGGAAAGGCTGCTGCCCTCTTCCGCCAACTAGTGCCCTAATTCCGCCATCACGCGGATCGACCAATACCGAACCACTTTGAATTAGCTGGTCAGCCACGCTATTGGGAAACACCGAGTTCTTCGAATAAACCTGTTCTGCAGCCTGCTGCATTTTCGTATCCAACGCGGTATGGATCCGCAATCCTCCGTGCAGAATTTCATTCTCGGTCAACCCGTACAAGGCGCCCGCTTCTCGAATGATTTGATCCACATAATACGGGTACTTAATACCTTCACCTCGGTTTGGCTTGGAGCTTCCGAGTTTAATTGGTTCATGGATGGTCTTATCAAACGTAGTTTGACTTATCTTTCCTTGATCCTTCATAAGTTGAAGTGCAATGTTACGGCGTTCTAGAGCCTTATCGAGATGCTTGAACGGCGAAAGCGCCGAAGGGGCTCTAATGATGCCAGCAAGCAGCGCCGACTCTGAAAGCGTCAAGTTCTCAACCTTCTTGCTGAAGTAAGTCTCTGCCGCGCGTTTAATTCCCCAAGCCCCTTCGCCAAAATAAATTTGGTTGAGGTACATCTCCATAATGTGCTGCTTATCGTATTGGCCTTCGATTTTCTTGGATAAGAGGACTTCGTTCCATTTCCTTCCCCACGTTCGATCATGCGTCAGAAAGACATTCTTAGCCAGCTGCTGCGTGATCGTACTCGCTCCCTGTACGGTCTGTCCATTCGTTAGGTTGGTCATCAGCGCACGACCGATCCCCCATAGGTCAGTTCCATCATGTTCGAAGAAGCGCTTATCTTCAACCGCAACGACCGCATCGACGAGATGTTTCGGCAACTGCTCGAATTGGACCGGTTCAATGGTATTGAGCGATATTCGGCTTGCTTCTTTGTCATCCTGATCATAAATAATCGTTGCTGCCGGAAGCGGCTTTGCCAGCAAAGTAATATCCTGTTTATTGACCAGTATGCCGAAGGTGGCCCAGCCCAAAGCAACAACCACGATACCTGTCAGTATGATTGCTAATAATATCTTTCTCCACGACAGTCGTACTGTCGATCTCTCTTTGCTTCTCGGTTTCATATCCTTCTCCCAACCTCTTCCTATCCTGCCTTGCCTCAGATAGTAGTTCGTAGAGAGAAGCGAATTTCAGGTGGTTCAACCGATATTCATTCGTTTTTTTATTCCACTGCTTTCTTCTTGATCGG
Organism: Paenibacillus sp. CF384; assembly: GCF_900106745.1. Taxonomy (GTDB): domain Bacteria; phylum Bacillota; class Bacilli; order Paenibacillales; family Paenibacillaceae; genus Paenibacillus_Z. Next base: position 95,682 of record NZ_FNNV01000015.1, read on the forward strand.
GCAATAAATCGCGATTTCATTTCGTTCATCATCTGTTTCTCGCGTTGTCTTCTCATCATATCGCTCCAAATAATACGATACATCGTCATACTCATAGCCATTCTCGGCAAGCCATTGCGATGTGAAATCGTAGGCTGTAACGAGCTTGCTGGCAGCCCCACGATAGTAGGTAACAGAATACAATCGAGGCAAGAGGTGAAGATGGACCATGCCCTGAGGTACGTTAGCCAGAGGTTCCACTTCATAACAACAGTAGAAATCTAGAAGGCCGTCGTTCCCTTTATAATTCGGAGGCGTGATTCCATAAGTCACTTCACGATTTCTGATATTCGCAATTTCATTGCTTCTCTCTACGACCTCTTGCAGCGCCGAACTAACAGCACTCCCTAAATTCGTCATGAGACTGCTTGCCCTTACTCCAACATAAGATGCAATTGCATTTGTTTGAACGATTTCTATCTTCATATAAACACCTCATTTTGCGTTATATTTACAACATTTCTGGAGCTCGATAACGATTCCTGCCCTAATGAAAACAATATTTTTCCATATTCACTGTAACGATTCCAAGCCATAGCGGATATTCTATATAGTCAAATGACTATTCCAACATCATGGAGGTTACCTAATGAATCGTGGATTTTTCCCTGGAGGCGGATTTGGTGGTGGATTCGGCCGTCGCCCGTTCTTCCGCCCGTTTCCCCATCCTTTCTTCCCAGGACGTTTCTTATTTCCTTTCTTCTCCTTCTCGCCATTTTTCTTCCCATTCTTTCGAGACGGTCAATCGGATGACATGGTTTTCGCACAGTACCAAGTTCAAGCGGGGGACACATTCGCCTCGATCGGCCACAAATATAACATCCCGATGGCAATCTTGGAGGAAGCGAACCCTCAGCATAAGAATCCGAACCAATTGAACGTAGGCGAAATGATCGTCATCCCACGTATATCCAATATGGTTTGTCATAAAACCTATTCCGAGATGGCACATCAGCCGTCTGAAGTTCAGAAATAAAGACATCCATTCTTCATTACGCCGATGAAATTCAATAAGCCCTCGGATCCGCAGCGATTGCGAATCAGAAGGCTTTTTCTGTGCCTGAATATCCCTACATTATTCTGGAAACTATACCAAGTGACCCTAATACTTCCAGCAAACATCACTTCTTAGGAGACCAGGTAATGGATAATTTCTTGCACGCCAAACTAAAAGAAACCGAATTGAACTGTGATATGAAAGTGAAACCACTGCAGCTTGGCTCGGATTGTTTGTGGCTCAATTACTTTGAATCCATCGTGAATTATCAAGAAACGATCAACTATATTTGGAGTTCCGGCATTACTTCCGCAGACTCCTTCCAAGACATCTGTATTCGATTAGCAGGCAAAGAATTGTCCTCAGAAGATATGAATAATCTCGATCAAAGCCTGGTTGTACTTATAGCTACCGATGGAGAACGTGCATTCAGCTTTAAAGGAAAGTTGCAAACCCTGACTAGAGCCATTGATATGCCCAATAGTGAAACTTTGCCCTACGGTCCGGCAGTATCATTCATGGAATCAATAAATACAAATATCGGACTCTTACGTAATGCGATCAAATCCCCTTACTTAAAAACGGAAGGTTTCACTTTTACCGGTGCACTCACAAAGGATACATCTTTAGTCTACCACTCCAATTGCGTCGACAAAGAGCTGCTGAATCAACTAAGAACTTGTTTGCAGAAAGCATCCGCATCAGGCAAGGAGCTGCAAAACGGACAAGACCTGATCAAAGTACTCGGTTGCAATCGTTTCGACATCCTCCCTCCTTTCTGTAAAACAGAAATTCCGGCCCAAGCGCTCGCTTCCATCTTGAAGGGCAGAGTCCTATTGTTGGTTGATGGAGAACCGGTTGCTTATGTGCTTCCTCTAATATTCAGCGATTATATTGCTCTGGCATGGGATAAGAATCATCCATTCCTCGTCATGATGGGTCTACGATTAGTGCGTTTGCTCAGCATTGGCATCTCACTCTTGACTCCTGCACTCTATGTAGCTGTCGTCTCCGTCAATCCGGAAGCGTTACGCAACGAACTCGCGCTCAACATTGCTACCAGCCGAACCGGAATCCCTATACCTACGTTTCTAGAAATCTTAATATTAATGATTGTCAGCGAAATCACGTTTGAAGCTACGCAGAGGTTGCCCAAAGTTATGGCTTCAACCGTTACCCTTACCAGCGGCATCGTCCTCGGAACAGCAATTGTCGACGCTAAGCTCGTGAGCAGTCTTGTCATCATCGTAATCTCGATCACGGCAACGGCCAACTTTGCCTTTCCCAATTACTTGAACTCTTTTACCATTCGAATCTTGAGAATTGGCATCCTCGTGCCTGCGGGAATGTTTGGTGTTTTCGGCGTATTCGGCGGCTTTATCGCCATCTGTTTCTATGTCAGTGGAATCGAACGCTTCGGTGTTCCATTTATGAGTTTCCTAAGCTCCAGGAGGCTGGGGAAAACCTAAGTACGAATAAACAGATAGGGGTGGAGCTGATGATCTATCGATTGAATGCTATTGTGACAATCCCATTATTTGTATTCGTCACTCACTGCAGTATTATATTTCTGTTATTCCCCAAAGCCATGCTGCGAACTACGATGCATGGACATTGGGAACCCTCATTGTTAAATATGCTTATCGAGCTAATCCTTCTGCTTTTTCTACTGAGAGGAATCAGCAAAGCCGGAGAAATGGATTATGCGGATTTATTCCTTCCACTTGGCCGATTCGCCAGCTCTCTTCTATTGCTCCCACTTATCCTGTATTTACTGCTCATCGGAATTATGGGAACGCGTGGCTTTGTTGAACTCATGCAAATTGTTTTCGTTATCCGATCGCCATTATATGCGTTATTGCTATTTCTCTGCTTTATTACTTACGTCGGCTCATCCATTGGTCCACGCGGTATCTTGAGGGCAAGCACGCTATTGTCCTTGTTATATCTGCCAGCCATTTTTTTTGCTTTATTGGGCTGCATGAAAAACTCTAGATTACAGAATCTGTTCCCAATCATGAATACAAGCTTTGATTTCATGCAGCAGGGAAAGTTTCTCGTCCCTTTATTCTCGATCTGCCCTTTCCTCTTACTTGGTATGCTGCCTCCTGTGATCAAAGTAAAGATCAAGCCCATTTTACTTACAATGGTACCCATAACGATCGTTTATGTGGCGATCGTTTACGTTCCAATCCTGGTTTATGGGGTCAACGCTGCTTCTCTGATGAATTATCCGCTCGTAACAAGTATTGACTCGGTCAACATTACTTGGACCTTATTTAATCGAATTGCGATATTTTATGCCGTTGCCTTGCTCGCTTTTGTCATGTTAACTACATCCTTTGTGCTCTGGTCCTCTGCCGTATTAGTAAGAAAGATGGTGCCGGCTTGGAAGGAATCTTATATCCGGCCTTTCCTCTGTTTATTTATTTTTGTTGTTGCCATATGGATTCCTAACTGGAACACGTACGTGGATATCTACACTAGAGATATTTGGTTCCGATTGTTTGTCTTTGTAGTCATCCCTATTGCAGTCTACATACGAGGCGGCTACGTTCAACGGGGAGGAAAGAAAGAAGGGATTCGATAACGATGCGCAGGCTATATACGGGAGCTATACTTATCGTTTGTGCTGCACTATTAACCGGCTGTTGGGATATCAAGGACCTCAATCACAGGGTTTTACCGATCGTCATGGGTATTTCATATGGTACGTCACATAAATACAGAGTTCACATTCAAGTACCGCTGCCTGAAAAAAATCGGATTATTTCCGAGGTCTATTACAAAGAAGCGGATACAATCAGTAAAGCCCTTACAGATATCGATACCGACATTGAAGCTGGTATCGACTATATGCATGTCCAATTAATTGTAATCGATCGCAAGGTTGCGGAGGATGGCATAGAAGATGAAGTTGCCTTCATCATTCGAAGCGAGCAGATTCCAAGCAAAGTGCTTCTAGCCATCACTTCCGATAATATCAAAACCCTTCTCACTCACACAGGGAAAGTGCTTCAAAACCAAGAAAGCGCACTCATTAATTTTTTCAATAAAAATGCCGGTTGGAGTCCCGAGATCAATTTAGCCTTCGTTTGGAGCACCTTCGCTGCGATTCATTCGGATACGGAAGACATCTCCATCCCAATTCTCCGTTCAGGCAAATCGACGATGCTGGAATTCATGGGATCAGCCGTGATGTCGAAAGGTCGGATGAAAGGCGTAATTCAGAAGGAACAATCCTTATTGATTAACTTGTATAAAGAATTGTTTGAAGGCACTGTAGTTCAAACAGCCGGTCCTACAAGTGTTGCAATTGTCGGATGCAAAAACAAGCTGCATACGGATTGGAATGGGCAGCATCCGCGATTACGAATGAATATGCGGCTCTCCTTACACTTAATCGAAAATAACAGCGAACTCAGTAATCGAGAAATTGAAGAAGCATTTTCAAACGATATCAAGAAACGATATGAAGAACTATTTCATCAATTATTGCTGCTTGAATCCGATGCTTTAGGTACAGGGCAATATTTTAGAAACAAGCTTCCCTTTAATCAGCTGCCGGAGTGGCGGGAGAAGTATTATCCCCAATTAGAAACCGATATCCGTGTCGTTTCTAATATTAGAAACAGCGGGGATATAACAAGTAATTAGGTCGTGGTTGCCGTTCTCCTTAGCGCGTGAGTCATGTTTCCAGGTTCATTTCAACCACTTTCCTTGCATAAGCAGCAAAGGATTCGATATGCTCCGGACTTCGATCTATTGCCCACCTGAGCTTATCGAATGCTCTAAGCAGCATCAACGGCTTCAGATTAGTAAGGTCATCAAGCCGTTGCCCATACCCTTCAAGAAAGGCATCCAATTCCTCCGCATTTGGACCGTCGCCTATCAAGATCCCTTGCATAGCTTGAATAATGTCTCCGTCAGGTACGACATGAACCTCCGCGCTGCCCCAATCCAGTAATCGAACTTGTCCTTCTGAATTGACCATCATATTCTTCAATGAAAGATCGCCGTGGTTTAACCCGAATCGATAAGCGGTTCGCTTCACTGCCTCGAATATCTCTCTTACTCTCACCGATTCTGCCTGCGAGATGACGCCAAGATCAATTAGCCGATCATGCTCTGTCAAGCTGTTTATATTATATTGCACATACCCCTGCCAGCTGCCGTCAGACCCTGGGTGAGGTGGTGATTTGAATTCACCGGCGCTCGGATCGAACAGCTCTTCTCCGAAGCCCTTCACATCAATGGCATGTATCCGTTTGACATAAGCGCCAAGTTGCCGCCAAACTTCCGGTTTATGAGCCATGCTGTCTAACCCGTTGTCGCCTTCGACGAAAGATTGAATCATATAGGCGTATTCTCCGGCAATGCCGATGGCCAACACTTTCGGACCGGGTACGCCAACCAAAGCAGCTTGCTCCATGCACCATTGTTCTTTGAGGTAGATGGGATATTCAGATAACTTATTCATGCGGACGACGACTTTATGAGTTGCTGTCTCGACTACGCAGACTTGGTTGATCAACCCTTTGCCTAAGATCTGGTACGAAGATTTCACTTGGTCTTGCAAATAATCGACTGCTAATCGTTCCGCTTGTTGTAGAATCAAGTTCTCCATGGCAGCTTTCAGCGAATCCTCCTTCAATCCTCTCAGTCTCCTTCTTGGCAGCTGTCTATTAAACGCAATGACGTGGAGAAAGTTGCAAATGAAAAAAAAGACCACCGGACAATCGTCCGGCAGTCGTTGTAAATTGAAGTTTATTTCTCAGAAGGAGCCGGATGAGCTTTCAAGTAAGCGACCGCATTATTGATTGCTTCCGTTGCTTCTCCATGTGTAATCTCGCTCTTCGGATTGAAGCTGCCATCGCTGCTTAGTTTCACGATGCCATAGCTGAGCGAGCGCTGGATAGCACCGGAATTAACGACGTCGATTTGGTCCGCATCCTTGATATCGGTAACGACAACATTGATCATTGGCAGCTTGCCTGCTTCTTCAACTGCTTTAACGAGCTGCGTAATAAAGGCTTCACGCGTAAATGCTGCGCTCGGATCTGCATCCTCGCTAAGGGATGGTGTTACTCCGATTGCATCGCCGATCATCTCGTTGCCTTGCTCGATGGATACTTTGCTGTTAGCATCGATCGGGGCTGCATGAGCTTTCAAGTAAGCAAGTGCATTGTAGATTTCAACGGCTGCTTCCGAACGCGTAATGATCACTTTCGGATTCACTTTGCCGTCTTCGCCAAGTTTAATGACACCGTAGTTTAGTGCACGCGTGATTGATCCGGAGTACTCGATCGTAATTTGGTCTTGGTCCGCGATATCTACGACAACCGGTTTGATCATCGGCAATTTGCCCGTTACTTCAATCGCGTGGATCAGCATATGCGTGAATTCCTCACGCGTTAATTGTTTGTTCGGATTCAGGTCCTTCGGCAGTTCAAGGTTGTTGACGGCAGCAATGATCAACGCGTCTGCGTACCAAGCTTTATCGTTTGCATTCACGAAATAATCAGTCGCTTTCGGTTCTTTGAAGAATCGAACCAGATCCAGGTTCAAATTCAGCGCATTCACGATGAGCTGAACGCCTTGAGCCGCTGTCATCGTACCATGCGGTGCAAATTGATCGGCCGAAATCCCTTTGATCAAGCCGCGCTGCTGCAAGGAAATAATCTCGTTCTTCGCTGTGCTATTGCCCAAATCCGTGAAACCGGAAGTTGCTGCGAAGCTTTGGCTTGCAAAAGTAAATACCATAGCGGCTGCTGCTGCAGTTAATGTGATCATTTTGAATGTTTGTTTCATGTTCGTTCACCTCATGGAGTATATTGGCTTTCAGATAAGGTAGACGAGCATGCATTGAAAAAGGTTACAGTGAGTAATCTTTTTTCTTTGTTAAGGTTTTGTAAATACATCAATCGCCGCAATCTCTACCTCTCTATACAATGGCCCGTTTGCATTAGAATAATGCCGGTTTCAATGTCCACGTCTGAAGCTGAGCTAAGCGAATGAGATTGGGCACTTTCAGATCAGGAGGAAACGGACTCCACTGCGGCCCCCAATTCTCATCTGTCCTGGCATGCTCCTTCGACTTCAACACGCCGGAAACGATCGCAATGCGATCTTCATCCCGATAATCGTTAGCGATAATGCTTGCCAATGTACAGGTAAGATCAACGGGATTGATGCGGTACCCGGCTACCGTGAAATAATCCGGCAACTGTTTGTATGCCAACAGTCTGGGATACTCCTCGGAGATTGCCTTCTTGATGTCCGCAACCCGAACAGCTTCGGATGGATCACTTTGCGTTTCATTTTCCGGGCCGTAGATAAGTTCAGGGATTAATTCTTGTCCAAGCAGATAACGACAAAACAAAGCGTGTATTTCAGAAGCAGACAAAGAGTAATCGCGATAAACGGTATAGTTCAACTCATCCGAGAGTCCTGCCGCAATCGCCCGGACATCCGAAGGGTGCAATGGATTCCGATTGGACTTCTCCATCTCCAGCGCTACTGCCGAAGTGATATAGTTCACATTGGATTTTGTACGCGTATAATCAATGAATGCACCCAACATCTCGATATAGCGCTCCATCTCTCCTGCCTGTCTAAGTGGAGCCGGCTGCCATTGATCAGGCGGCGTATTGTGACCTTGATTGTAATTCACGCCGTCCCAGAAACCCGTGCATGCGAATTCACATGGATGATAATAAATGCTAATGAAGCTTTCTTGATCTTGTATAGAGAGCTCATCATACAGCCGGTCGAATAATGCCATGCCCTCTTCCAGACCGTCTGCCTTTAATTCCATTCGCATAATGCCAGGCATATCGGTGAGATTGAGCAACCCGCCGTACCAAAACGGGTTATGATCCAGCGTAATCTGATCATGTACGTCCAAATAAACCGGTATTCCCCACTTTCGAAGTACGGGAAAAGTCTGCGGTGCCCATGAGTAACCTGCTTGGCCATAACACTTGCTTGTTTGTCCCGTAATTCGCGTCACATCCGCTAGCCCAGCTCGTTCTCGCAAGTCAAATTCCTCAGCGCCATCCGCAAATCCGAAATGCTCCAAATATTCGCTGACCGTAGGATGAACGCTATGCCAATCTGTATGATAGCCGATTTCATGTTGTGCCAGCTGCTCTATAATATCAAGCCGGTTGTTTCGCTCCAATTTACGTGCTTTCTCGCCGACAATCTTGAATATTCCCTTCACGCCGCGCTTATTTAACATCTGTACTACCGCTAGTAAGGCATCTTCGGACTCTTTGGTAATATAGTCTTCCGTATCGAACCACAGCATGACATGAACGTTGGCCATCGCAAATTCCTCCCTATCCATTCACTGCCTAAGTAACAAATGACTTAACGACACGTTTCGGAGCAACCAGACTCCACGCCTTGAAGAGCAGACTCTTCAGTTCATTCGGATCCACGAGTTCAAGTTGGATGATGACATAATTCAGTGTCGCGTATTTCGGAGGAACCTGATAAACGGCAGGATCCATTGTCGTGTAGGCTGCTCGATCGTCTGCCGTTAATTTGACAAGCAACGATACGCCATCAGGCTGAATGACGGCATATATTTTATTTCTCACGCGAAAGGAAGGCTTGCCCCAGTGGTCGACTTCGTCCGTTTCAGGTAAAGAAAGCGCATAACTTCTAATTTGATCCTCGGTTATCAAGGTAATCGCCTCCTGTTGTCTATGTTCGCCATATCGTGCCGTTCCCCTCTTGCTCACAACAAAAAAAGACCCGCGAGCTTCGCGGATCTTCCATAACCCTCTCCATCTTCTATGCCTCTTGCAGGACGCCGCTCTCTTCAATCGGCAGGATCAAATCAACCGTTGTTCCTTGATTAAGCTGGCTTGCAATATGGAGCGTTCCTCCGTGTGCTTCAATAATTTTATGACATACCATGAGTCCGAGGCCCGTCCCCTTCTCCTTCGTCGTGTAGAAAGGCTCGCCTAACATCAACAATCGCTCTTCCGAGATGCCGCAGCCGTTATCGATGAAGCGGACCCTAATTTGCTGATCCACGACTTTCATCTGAATGAGGATGCTGCCTCCGCTTGTCATGGATTCAATCGCATTTTTGAGAATGTTGATAAAGACCTGTTTTAATTGATTCTGCTGACAGCTGATCATCGGAATATCATCCGCGATTTCAGCGAGAATTTGTACGTTACTGAGGGTAGCTTGCGTTTCGAGAAGCGAGATCACTTCATAGTAAATTTGCCGTACGTCTCTAACTTCAAAGCTCAGAGCTTGTGGTTTGGCGATGACGAGAAATTCGCTGACGATATCATTGATGCGATCCAATTCCGACAACATAATCTGCAAATATTCTTGATTCATATCTTCTTTAGCTTGAAACAATTGAACGAACCCGCGAAGCGACGTTAACGGATTTCGAATCTCATGCGCTACTCCGGCAGCAAGCTGACCGACTACGGACAGCTTCTCGGATTTAATCAATAACTCTTCGGTCCGTTTCCGTTTGGTAATGTCTTTGGCAATGCCATAGACACCTTCGATTTTGTCATGGATGATAATCGGAACCATCTTCAAATTCAAATCAATTGGATGACCGGATTTATGGCGAATCGCAATTTCAATGCTAGTGGACTCACCGAGTAAAGCTTCCTTGAATAAATCGCAAGTCTTATCCCGGTCTTCTTCGATGATGAACTGCTTGAATTCTTGGAGGAGAAGTTCCTCAAGCGGATAACCTGTAATCTTAATGGTAGCCGGATTTACATTCGACAAACTGCCCTCGAGGTTTACGGTAAAGATCGCATCCGGATTATGATCGACAAGCGATTTATAAGCTTGTTCTTTCTCTTCCAGCATACGTTCGGCTAGTTTACGCTCCGTAATATCTTTACATAGAAGCTGCACGGCAGTTTTGCCTTGGTACTTGATGGGCACTGATCTTACTTCTACATCAATAACTTGTCCATCCATTCGTATAATTTTCTGCTCAACGGGCTCCGTCGATCTTCCCTCGACCATCACTTGCCGAACACGTTCTTGAACCTTATCAATGAAATCGGGATGAATAAAATTAACGATAGGATGACCAATGACTTCTTCCGGACTTGCAGCGCCTACTACTTTGGCTCCTGCAGGATTAATAAACACGATCTTACCGTCTCGGTGAACGGCAACCGGCTCCGGAGAATGTTCGACGATGGCGCCATAACGTTCTTCGCTCTCGGTAAGCGCCTTCTTCACTCCTTTAACCCATAAGTAGAGGATTAAGGCTGTGCTTAACACGTAGAAGATACCCTTCGTCAAATTGACTGAGATGGCATCTGACAAATGAAGCATATCTATTATTTTATCGGAGAGGATAATCCAGAGACTGCCGATTAACACATACATAATTGAAATCTTAACAGCCGAATCTGACCTTTGCACCGGTGACCGGGTTTTCATATCCATTCATCCTTAACTATATAAATTAAATTGAAACGATTCTACTGCTCGTTGATTATATCATTTATTTCTTCAAATCTTTATAGATCTTTTTACCAAGAAAAAACCAACGCTGCCTGCGCTGGTCTCCGGTGAACGTGTTGTTTAGAGGGTTGTTTGGCTAGATGGCAAGCGGCTGAAATAAGAACGGCTCTCCGTTCACATATGCACGTAATAAGGCCTGGGCATAAGGCTGTTCTTCGTTTAATCCTTCGGTTTCAAGCACATTCTCAGCATGGAAGCTGTAAGCTTCGATGATCGACATAAAAAAGAAACTTTCCAGCATCGGAATTGCAGATTCGCTCAACTGCTTTACTTTCTGATAGCCTTCTATAAATTGCTCTCGTTGGTTCGGATACAACCCCATGATCGACTGTGCGATATCATACAAATGAAACCCGAAACCGCATCTGCCGAAATCAATCGGGAACGGCTTTCCATGCTGATACACAATATTGCCGACATGTAGGTCTGCATGAATCATCCCATAATCATCGTCCCGCTCCAGCGATTCCATAAGATGAAGATGTTGGCTCACTTTTTCTGTGGCCTTCACATATAATCCGAGCGCTTCCTCCGGTGGCATTCCATTCGATATCGTAGTGCAGCAGTGCGTTAAGCGCCGCCTGTTTGGTTTGCTTAAGTGTAAGCTGCCGACTGATTTCGGTATCCACTTGAAATCCGCTATGCATAACAATCTCCTTCTCTATCGACCCTCTGAAACTAGAATCTACTATTCAAAAGTAACATTCATGCTCTTTGATGTAAACGGAAAAGTTACCAGAATCTGCATAGCTGCAACCTGCTTGGCTCATAATATTCACCGAGTGCACTTTAACAACTGGGGGATCATCTATGGTTGCCATTAGCAGCAGCGTTGAAGCGAATGAAGCTTACCTGAGAGATCATTTCGATCTTTGTTCGGATATTGTGTTTCGTCGATTTACATTAAATGATGAAACTTTGCTATTACTCGCTTATCTGGATGGCATGGCTAATGTGCAAAGCATCGAAAATAATGTGCTGAAGCCGCTAATCTTCAGCGGTTTGCCGCAAGGCATAGAACGGATCCAAACACTGGCAGCAATGCTCGAACGGGAATGGCTTCCTCTAGCGAACATTAAGACGGATGAATGTATGGAAGATCTCGTTCAACATATTTTGCATGGCAGTCTAGCAATCCTGGTAGATGGAGAAGCAGCTGCACTCCTTGCTCAGGTTCAAGAATTTGAGATGCGAAGCATTCAAGAACCGCATAAGGAGTCCACGCTGCGTGGCTCCAAGGAAGGTTTTGTTGAGAATATCCGTACCAATACTTCATTAATTCGGCGCAGGATCATTCATCCGCAGCTGAAGATGGAATCGTTCACGATCGGGGAGTACACGCAAACCGAAGTCGTCCTCACTTACGTGCAAGGCTTAGCTTCCGAGAAGGTTTTGGCTGAAGTGAGAGCGAAGCTTGCGAAGATCGAGATTAACGGCGTCATCGATTCCGCCTATATCGAAGAATGGATCGAGAATAATTCCTTCTCCCTCTTCCCGCAAGTTCAGAATACGGAACGACCGGATATCGTGACCGCAAGTTTATTGGATGGGAAGGTCGCGCTTCTCACGAACGGAACTCCCTTCGCTCTTATCCTTCCCATTACGTTCTGGTCAGGTCTCCAATCCGCGGATGACTATTTCGAGCGATTCGTCTTTATCATCCTAACCCGAGTAGTTAGATATATCATGACCTTCATTTCATTTGCTTTACCTGCCATCTATGTCTCCCTCTCGACGTTCCATCCGGAGATGATTCCAAGCAATCTTATGATCGGCATTGCGACTGCCCGGGAAACCTCTCCTTTTCCAACCGTTATCGAAGTCTTCATCATGATGTTTATTTTTGACGGCTTGCAAGAAGCCGGCGTCCATCTTCCCAATCAGCTTGGCCCTGTAGTCAGTATCATCGGAGCGCTGGTTGTCGGACAAGCTGCCGTTGAAGCCGGCATCATCTCTACGCCGATCATCATTGTCATTTCCTTAACGGGGATCGCTGCTTATACGATTCCCAGATATAGCGCTACCCTTCCTTTTCGTATCATTCGCTACATGATGCTGTTTATTTCCGGCGCACTTGGCTTCGTAGGTTTCGCTTTCGGCATTATTTTCTTGTTGATCCATATGGTCATGCTGGAATCCTTCGGAACCCCATACTTAAGTCCGGTCGCCCCTTTCGATCGCAAACGAATAAGAGATCTGATCATTCGATACCCATTCTGGATGAAAAACGGACGAAATAAGAAAGGGACTCCATGATGGTTCGGTTTACACTGCTCTTGAGTGTCGCTGCCATCCTGCTGCTGTCGCTTTCCGGCTGTACAGATTTTATCGAACCTAATCAGTTAGCCATTATCTTGGGGACGGCGGTTGATCATGCCGAAGGGGATAATATTGAAATCAGCAATCAGATCGTTATTCCCTCTCAGCTTAACGGTTCCAATAAAGGCGGAGGGTCCGGCGGAGAGGATAACTATATCGTCGTATCGGCTACAGGCAGAAATGTATTCGACGCCAGTCAGAAGATCCAAGGTAAAATATCTCGCAGATTGATGACGAGTCACCGAATCTTAATTGCTGTAGGCGAAGAGTTTTTCGCCAAACACGAATTAAACAAGCTATTCGATAAGCTAGGTAGAGATCCTGCAAACAATTTAAGGGATACCATTGTTATCGTACGAGGGAGCAGCGCGAAGGAATTTCTAAAGCTCAAGCATCCCATGGAATATAATTCGAGCGTTGCGGCCGGGAAGGAAATGCAGATCAACGGGTTAGAAGGGTTTACGTCGAGACATATCGTGATCGAAAGTCTGGCGCAGGGTACTCGACCGTTTATCCCCTATATCCAGATCCAAGAAGTAGAATTAAACAGCAAGAAGAAGACGCCAATAGCTGCCGTTGCAGGCTTCGCCGTTATGGACAAGAATATGAGGATTAAAGGATTTCTGAACGCGGGTGAAGGTGCTCTGGCAATCTGGATGATCGGGAAAGGCAGTAACGGCGGTATTACAATTCCATCGAAGAATGGTAAAGGTGTCCTATCCTTTCGATTAACCCATCAGAAACGGCGAATTCACGCTGGCAATGATCCCGCGCACGTAGTGCTGACGGTAAAGGCGCAAGCGTATTTGCTCGAGAATTCAACGTCTCTCGATATGTCCAAATCAGAGAACATGGTCGCCCTTCAGCGCTATCTGAATAAGCAAATACAGAAGGAATTGCAGCAAACGATGGGGAAAATCCAGCACTTCGGACCTGATGTAATCGGAATTGGAGAGTATTTGCATCGCAAATACCCGTACTGGTGGAAAACACAGAAAGCGGATTGGGATAACAACTTCAAGAAAATCGACGTTACCATTCAAGCGAAGATTCAGCTGCGGTCAACAGGCGTGACTGGTGCACCGCTCGATTAACGGAGGAAGGTGGGCAATGAGGCATGAAAGTAAGCAGCTATCAGATGTTCTGGTTGATCAGTATTTCATCCATTATTATGTTCTCCTACCTTCCCATCCGATTAGCTACGGAGGAATCACGCCAGGATAGTTGGATTTCCATACTACTGGGCACGATGATCATGATGATCGAAACCTGGATTATACTTCGTGTTTGCAAACAGCATAAAGGCAAATCGGTCGTACAATTCGTTAAAGATCTGTTTGGAACCGTGTTAGGTAAAATAATCGTTACCGTTTATTTCGCGCTGTGGTTCATGCAGATGTCTTCTGTCGTAGAAGGTACTGTTGAATTTCAAAACTTAGTCATGCTCCATAACACACCGATGATCGTCATCTTAATTTGTCTATTGTTTCTCATTGCATGTGTCATTTGCAAAGGCGGGCTTACCGCGATTAGCCGCTGTGCAGAGATCATTGGTCCGATCTTTGTCACTTTTTATTTCGCCATTCTGTTTCTGAATCCTCAGGATATGAATATTAAGCGTATTCTCCCCATCTATGCCGACTCCGGGTGGCATTCCATTCTGAATGGCGCACTGCTATCGTGCAATTACATGGTCGATCCATCCATTGTCCTGATGTTGTTCTTCTTCGCGGAAAACAAACGAACCGCATCACGGGCCATTCTCTGGGGCACAACGGTCTCCATGGTCTGGGGGTTGATAACTACACTTGTCGTTCTATCCGTAACAGGTCCTTTCCTAGCCGCTCAGCTCGTGGTCCCTGTTTATTCCCTCACAAAGTTCGTCTACATCCTCAATTTCGTGCAAAATATCGACGCTTTCTTTATCCCGCTTTGGTTATTTGGCGCCTTCATTAAGCTATCGATTGCGATGTTCATCCTTAGTTATGGATTATCGGAATGGACCGGTTTCAAGAATTGGAAGTTCATATCCTGTACGTTGTCCTGCATTCTACTGGGAAGTGTTATCTATAGCACGCACCACATTCAATTTGCGAATACAACCAGGAATGCATTTCTGATCCGTTACTTCTACCCCTCCGCCTTCCTGGGCATTCCACTGATATTCTGGATGATCGGCAGCATCAGACAGAGCCGTAGAACGTAAAACAGGACGCAGCGAAGTTCATCGATGCGTCCTGCTTCCTTGTTACTGCTATACGGCTAAATGCTGAAGTTTGTCGGGATTCCTCAGAACATATAAATTTCGGATGGCGTCCCCTTCAACATGGAGCATCACCACGGTATGGATTCCTTCATCCGAACGTAGAATAATCGCTGGCTGCCCGTTTAGCCCAGCCACCTCAACAATCGATCCTTCAAACGCTTTATGAAGCGGTTTACTGAGAAACTTAGCCACAATATCTCTCGACGCAACCGGTTTGACGACCGCAGAAACCTTGCCTCCTCCGTCTGAGACAAGCACAACATTCTGATCGAGCATGGATAGGATTTCATTGAGGTTCCCTTGTTTAAGCGCTGCTATGAACCCATGTGCCCATTTATCATTAGCTGCCTCAGGTTGAACGAGTTCTTCGGAGGAAATCCCCATCTTCGCCCTTGCGCGGCTAAGCACTTTGCGGCAATTCACTTCGCTCTTCTCCACGAGCTCCGCGATTTCGGGAAACTCAAACCCAAGTGCCTCGCGTAAGACGAACACGATACGTTCCGTAGGTGCTAACCGTTCAAGCATAACAATCATGGCGTAGGATAGTAGCTCATCCCGGGCAACCGATTCCATTCCATCATCATAAGAGCTGACTAACGGCTCCGGCAGCCATTCTCCAAAATATTGTTCTCGCTTCTTGCGAGCGGACTTCTGTAAATCCTTGCAGCGATTCGTCACCATTTTGCATAAATAAGCTTTGGGCTGCGTCAGCTTCTCCGGTGGAATTTCATATACCTTCATAAATACATCCTGCACCGCGTCCTCAGCATCAGAAACGGAGCCGGTCAGCTGATAGGCGAGTTTAAACAGCAATCCTTTGTACTGCTCATATAATTCCTGCATCCTAACACTTCCATTCATAATCCTTACCTTCCTAAAGCATAGAAAAAGGCCATTACATATAACGAGGTACCAAGGTAAATTGTGACAAGCGATTTGAACAAATTTTCAAAATGCTAATGCATTCATTTGGTACATAGCTTTTCCTTCATCCATGTTAATATGTATGTCCACTATCGATTCCGGCTTGTGTCACAGAAAATGATGCTGCTTCGTTATATGTTCGAAGAGCGGTTGAGACATACTAAACCGAACTTACAAAACGAGCAAAGCGAGGAATTAACGACTATGAGCCAACGTATAAATTACATGCAGCAATCACCGGAATTTTTTAAGCAATTGATGAATTTCAGCAATGCCGAGAAAACAAGCGCGATTGAAGAATCCATTCTCGATCTTGTTCATATCCGTGCATCCCAAATGAATGGCTGCGGCTTCTGCCTTGACATGCATGCTAAGCAAGCTAAGATCAACGGTGAAAGAGAGCTTCGTCTGTATCACCTGTCCATCTGGAGAGAATCCACGTTGTTCTCGCCGCGTGAACGCGCAGCGCTGGCATGGACTGAAGTGCTGACTAAGCTTCCTGAGCATGGCGTGTCGGACGAAGTGTACAATCGCGTTCGCGAGCAATTCTCGGAGAAAGAACTTTCTGACCTCTCCTACTCGGTTATGGCCATCAATGCATGGAATCGCATCAACATCGCATTTAAATATGAGCCTGGATCGGCAGATGTGGCATTCGGTTTGACTAAAGCCGGCTTGAACTGATTGAAGCGGTTGAAGTTCGAATAATCGGCTGAACCCACAAAGAAGCTCCCGAATGCCTGCATTCAGGAGCTTCCTTTTTTTGCTGCTAACAAACTCATTCCATGAGATGCAGACTAGTGATTGCCGCTCCCTCGCTCCAATTATCTTGAAAGCTAGTCTCTGATGCACGGGCATAATAAACTCGTTTGATACCGCTCCACCGGATAGCACTCATACACATCGGGCAAGGCTCGTCGCTGGCATACAATTCGCAATCTATCAGCTCGGTGACGTTCATTGCAAGACAGGCGGTACGGATGGCTTGTATTTCGGCGTGTGCGGTCGGATCGCATTTCCAATTCACTTCATTCGTTCCGGTGGCGATGATGCTGCCGTTCTTCACCAATACAGCTCCGTAACGGTCGCCATGGCCGGTCTGCCAATTCTCATCGGCTAATTTCACAGCTAACTTAAGTGTATCTTCAATGTACAAGATGTTCCGCCCTTTCCTCCGATCTCTGGATTAGAACCGCCTAGTCTCTACGAACATCTCGGCTTTCTTCACTCCATTCTTCCAAACGCCTAAGCGTGGAGGGCGATCGATGATGATATCCTCTACCCGTTCGGCCTGCACCATGACAAGATCGGCTTTAGCGCCAACAGCCAGCCCATATTGCGTTAAACCCAGTGCACGCGCAGCATGGCTTGTCGCCATCTGCATGATTTGCTCGAGTTCAAGCACCGTCCCAAACTGCGCGGTATTAGCTAATAACAAAGCTATATCTAGCGGATCGCCTGTTCCAAACGGTGTAAAAGCATTGCGCATATTGTTCGTCCCCATCGTCACGTTCACGCCTGCTTCGTGCAGCAGCTTGACCGGGGTCAACCCGCGGCGTGCGGCTTGAATATCTTGCCTGCCTCCGAGATAGAGGTCTGTCGCCGGCAGACACATGATTTGCAAATCCGCCTTAGCCAGCCGCTCAGCATATTCAAGCGCATTCTCGCGCATGACGGAGCCAAGCGATGTAACATGACCTGCGGCTACTCGCCCTTGATAACAACGATTAATGGTTTCTGTCGCAACCGTAAGCACGTTCAGTTCACTCGGATTATCAGAGAAATCGATATGTAAATCTATAGGTTTTCCATACTTCTCCGCAAGATCAAATACGAATGTGATATGATCACTCGCTGAGTAATCGTTATAAGGTATACCACCGACCACATCGGCCCCCATCCGCAGCGATTCCTCCATCAGCTCCGCGGTACCTGGCTGCTGCATGATCCCCTCTTGCGGAAAAACAACAAGCTGCATATCAATCGTATCTCGCCACTTCTCCTTTAGTGCGAGTGTAACCTCCATCGCCTGAAGTCCAATGATCGGGTCCACCTCAACCTGGCAGCGCATTGTTGTCACGCCGAATCTCGCACTGCGTTCGAGAACCCGCGTTGCCCGGTTATATATATCTTCGTACGTATAATTGCTTTTCAACGCTCGAGTTACAGCAATCGCCTCAGCCAGTCCGCCTGCAGCGACCTGCGACTTTTCGGTTAGAAATGCTTTATCGAGGTGAATATGCGTTTCAACCAAACCAGGCAGCAGGATGTTGCCTTCCCCTTCAATTATTTCGCGTGCATTAGGTAATTCAACGCCTGCAGGCTCGCAAAGGACAATCGACCCGCTCTTAACTCCGACATGATAACGACCCTTGCCGGTGGGAATCCCAATGTTATGAAATAATAAATCTAACATAGACACCTGCCTTCTCTCCGCTAACGACGACTATCCTCTCAGAAACAATGCTCCTAATGCCAATGAACCTAAGATGCCCCAGACCGGATTCCAATGTAAATACTGCACCATAATAAAGAACATGCATGCAATCATAAACGGTAGAAAGCTTAAGCCAAGCGCGCTTGTGCCGGGCTGGAAAGCATATTTCGCAAAGTCATAAGCAAGAAGCGCCATCATCGTGAAGATAACTGGCTGAACGCCTTTGATCATGCCTTTGATGACCGGAACATGCTCCAGCTTCACCAATATGCCGGAGAGCACGACCATCAGTAATGCGGTGGGCAGCACTACCGCACTCAAAGCGACAATTGCGCCGCCCCATCCGGCAACTTTAAAACCTATATACGCGGCAAGCTTAGTTGCAATCGGCCCCGGCAACGCGTTCCCGAATGCCAACGCGCTGCCGAACTCCGACGTATCCATCCAACCGTTGCGGTTGACCACTTGATCTTGATAGAGCGGGATGATCGAAGGTCCTCCGCCATAACCCAGCATCGTCGCTGAGCCGAAAGCAATGAATAATTTCCATAATAGGCTCATCTGCACAATTCCTTCCCTCTACGAGCTGATCGCCATACCGTCTCCACGCGGATCGACAGCACCGCTTCGAAGTCCGTTCGCATCGATGACGATGCCCTGCGCCTGCCCCATAATCCGATCCCAACTGCCAAATAATTGTACTTGATGCCCCCATGCCGCCAATTCGCAAGCCGCTTCTTCCGACTCCGGATCACGATTTTCCATTCGAAGTACGTCACTGTCTGTTCCCCATGTTCGGCCGTATACCCATCTCGGCAGCTCGATCGCCTCGGCAATGGTAAGGCCATAATCGATTAAGCCCGTAATGAGAGACAGCTGCGTCTGGGGCTGACCTTCCCCGCCTTGCGTACCGAGCAATGCGTAGAGCGCACCATCTTTGCAGATCATCGCAGGCATTAAGGTATGGAAGCTTCTTTTCATCGGTTCCAACGTATTCACATGGCCCGGATCAAGCGAGAAGTACGAACCTCTGTTTTGCAAAATAATCCCTGTATCTCCCGCCATATAACAAGAGCCGAAATCGAAATAGAGGCTTTGAATAAACGAAACTCCATTTCCTTCACCATCGACGATTGCAGCGTAAGCAGTGTCCTGCCCTAATACAGGCGACAGGTGTGGTTTGACATGAATAGGCGAACCTTCAACTCTATACACGTGCTCGAATAATTCCTTCGCATAAGCTTTGGACAGCAGCTTCTCCATCGGGATATCCGCTGTGAATCTCGGATCGGTTACATACCGATCTCTCTCCATGAAAGCAAGCTTGATCGATTCCACCGCCAAATGGTAGAAGTCCGCTGAATGTCGAGGGATCTGATTTAGATTCACATTTTCCAGCATGTTCAACATCATGAGCGTGGAAAAACCTTGCGAGTTAGGCGGCATCTCATAGATATCGTAGCCTCGATAATTAATCGACAAGGGTTTCACCCATTCCCCATGATGACTGCGAAAATCCGCTTCTCGAAGCAATCCGCCATCCCGCTCCATTGACTCGGTGATCGCCTTCATTATTGAACCTTCATAGAAGGCAGCTCTGCCTTCCAACTGAAGTACTTTTAAACTTACCGCTAATGCTGGCTGAACAAGACGATCTCCAAGTCCCAGCAGCTTCCCATCTTTCAGGAACACCGCTGACATAGGCTCACTTGCTCGAATGAGCTGCTCGTCTGTTACCATCCAGTGATGCAAATCTCTTGATATCGGGAAACCATCCTCCGCGTACTTAATCGCAGGCTCGAGTAATTCCGCCCATTGCAGCCGTCCATAACGCGACCATACTTCCCACCATGTATCGACCATACCCGGAACCGTAATTGCGCTCTCGACTCCCCGACTGGGAATCGAATTCAAGCCCTTATTCAAATAATAATCTCTGCTGGCCAGTCCACCTGATCTGCCGCTGCCGTTAAATCCCATAATAGTCTCATTATGATGAATCATGAAGAAGGCATCGCCGCCAATTCCGGTCATATGGGGATAAACAACGCCAAGAGCGGCGCTGACCGCAACCGATGCATCCATGGCATTGCCGCCGAGACATAAAATTTGATTTCCCACCTGTGAGGCCAAGTAATACGGTGCTGCAACCATATTCTTGTAGGACATCGGCATGATGTTTTTCACCGCGTTACCTCCTTTGTTTGGCATAAAGGGACCCCCATGGGGATCCCCGAACTACACCATCCTTCTATTTCTCCGGAAGAAAATCATTCGTATAAAGCTCGCTCGTTGAGATATCTTTCTTGATCATGCCGGCTTCCTTCATCTCGTCCACAAGCGTCTTCCAACGCTCCTCCGACATATAGCCTAATCCGTGCGAAGCCGCGTCTCCGCCGAATACAAAGTCTTTCGTAATTTCTTGTGAGCTCTTCAGATGATCGAGGGAATAGTCCTTGTTCGTTTCATTAATCAGTTTATTCACTTCATCGCCATGCGCGTAATAATAATCCCAACCTTCTATGGTTGCTTTTAAGTATTTTTTGACAGTATCGGGATGATTCTTAATCATGTCTTCCGTTGTGATGACGACATTTCCGTATGGGTTGTAGCCCAGATCCGCATTCAAGAACCAATCCACATCAATGCCTTCTCCTTTGAGCACGTAGGGTTCGTTGGTTGCAAAACCTTGCGTGACCGAATCCTTATCCGCGGAGAAGCCCGCCAGTGAACCCGTGTAATTCTGCA
Organism: Paenibacillus sp. CF384; assembly: GCF_900106745.1. Classification (GTDB taxonomy): domain Bacteria; phylum Bacillota; class Bacilli; order Paenibacillales; family Paenibacillaceae; genus Paenibacillus_Z. The sequence continues at coordinate 116,946 of NZ_FNNV01000015.1, forward strand.
CTTGCACGTTATCCAATTTATATTTGTAGCTAAGGTACTGCCAGAAAGGGAATCCGGTCGCCGTGTATACCTTACGTCCGTTCAAATCTTCAATCTTCGTAATGCCGGAGTCTTTGTGAAAAATGAGGTTTTGCGGATTGGTTTGGAGATTGGCAAAGATCGTCACGATCGGGATGCCTTCATTGCGGGCAAGCACGACCTCATCCGCATTAGCCATGGCGAATTGCACTTTGCCGGAAGCAAGCAGCTGCACGTTGGACACTTGAGGTCCGCCTTGTTGTAACGTAACGTCTAGTCCGGCATCCTCGTAAATCTTGCCGGCTACCGCGCCATAGTGTCCACCCATTTCGGGTTGAGCGAACCAGCTCATCGTTTGCGTAATTTTGACTGGCTCGTCAGAAGATCCCGAATTGGATCCGCAACCTGCCAATACCGCAGCCAGAATCGTTGTACATGCAGCCAATTTCGTTTTCTCCATCATCTTCATCCTCAATCTCCCCATCCATCATCTATAATTGGTGAAGCGTTGAAACCATCTGTATCGGTCAGTTCTCCGTTTGAGAAGCTGATTCATGCCAATGTCTGAGGACGTAGTGGGATAAAATGGAGATGCCAGCGAAGAAGATCATGCCAAGCAAGGAGGCGGTTATCGCGCAAGCAAACAAGTAAGGGGTCTGCATTTGCACCGCTGCCGAAGTAATGGCAATCCCAAGCCCTCCTTTTGCTCCACCAATACCGGCTACAAATTCACCAATAATGGCGCCGATGACGGCGAGACCGCATGAGATCTTCATCCCGCCTAATATGTAGGGCATCGCATAAGGAATACGCAGCTTCCACATCATTTTCCAGCCGGTTCCGTTATACATGCGCATGAGGTTCACTAGGTTGTGGTCCGTCGCATTTAAGCCCAGATTGCTGTTCGAGATAATCGGAAATACCGCTACGATAAAGGAAATGATGATAATCGAATTCATCCCGGTACCAAACCAGATGACGATTAGCGGCGCAACAGCTACAACGGGTATCGTCTGGAGGACGATGGCGTAGGGAGACAAGCTTCGCTGTACCCATTTGGATGCCGTCATTAGCAGCGCGGTTAGATTCCCGATCACGATGCTGAGCAGGAAACCGAAGAATGCCGATAATGAAGTATTGAAAGCGGAGCGAAGCAGGTCACCGCCCCTCTCCGATGCTGCTTTCGCAATTGCCGCCGGCGAAGGAAGAATGTATCTTGGAAGATCAAATATGACGGTAATGACCTGCCATATCACCAGAACGGCCAGCATGAGAATGATCGGCGGTGCAGCGATTGGAATGATACGCTTCGCATTACTTGGCTTGTGAGCGGCAGATTGATCCTTCACAGGTTTGGCCGGTGCTGCGCTTACTTCGATGTTCAAAATATCATTCATCTCTAGCCCCCCTTTAAAGCTTTCGATACTTGATCCACCAACTGTCCGAAGGTTGCAGAAGCTTGAAACTCGTCGTCCCTCGGGTAAGGAGCAGAGATATCAATCGTGCTGCTAATTTGACCCGGATAAGACTTCATAATGACGACCTTGCTGGAAAGGTAGACTGCCTCAAATACGTTATGGGTTACGAATACAACTGTAAGCTTCGATTGGCGCCAAATCTCAAGCAGTTCCTGGTGCAGATGATGCCGAGTCATCTCGTCCAGTGCGCCGAAGGGTTCATCCATGAATAGGATTTTGGGATTCGAGACGAGTGAGCGAGCAATGGACACTCGCATCTTCATGCCGCCTGACAGTGCTTTGGGATATGAATTTCGGAAGCTCTCTAATCTCACGAGTCGCAATACGCGGTCTACCTCTTCGCGCCGCTCCTTCTTCCCTACTCCACGAAGCTCTAACGGTAATTCAACATTTTCGACTACTGTGCGCCACGGCATTAGGTTAGCTTCTTGAAACACGAAGCCGAGTTGACCGCTCGTTTTCATCAATTGCTGTGAAGGCTGACCAAGGACGGACACATCGCCTTCGGTTGCTTCGCCCAGTCCGGCCATAATCCGCAGCAGTGTTGATTTGCCGCAACCCGACGGACCTACCAGAGAAACAAACTCACCTTCTCCGATATCCAAGTCGACTTCCCGCAGCGCCAGCGTACCTGTTCCATATCGCTTCGAGACATTGCTAATTTGTATAGCCTTCTCTGCAATCATCGCCATTCCCCTCTCGTTTCTCGTCATCTCAGCTTCTTATTGCCATGCTCGGTCGATTTGCTTACCGGCGACAGCCTTACCCTGGACAGCAACGATTTCCCTTTGAGGCGCTGCAGCGATCGCATGCTCCGCATTCAGCGCCTGAACTAACATGAAATTGGCTTGATCTCCGATATGAACTTTCAGCGGAACCGAAGTCAGATAAGGATATACAGCTCGAAGCCGTTCATCGTCATTCCACATGTATTTCTCAGCAAGCCTTCTGCCTCGTGCTAACAAATCCGGGCTTCCGAAAGGGGTCCATGCATCCAGTCCCGTATGGTCTGTGCCCAGCTTGACGTTAACGCCGAGCGCTGTAAGCTGATCCACTCTTGGCATCGTGGAATCGATAGGCACACTCGTGATGATCATGACATTCTGCTCCGCGAGGCGATACGCGATTTCTTCTGAAGCTCGCTCATCGATTTCTCCTAAGCAATAGGCGTGGCTGACGGCTACTTTTCCTTGCTTACTTGTTTGTTGTGTGTAGTCAATAATGCGTTCAATGGTATAAAGGCCGAGATGACCTGGATCATGCAAATGAATGTCAACACCTGCTCCATATTCCACACTCATCTCAAACACGGCATCCAAGCAAGCTTCAATCTGACGGTCAACGCCTGCTGGATCGACACAACCGACTATGGTCGCTCCTTCACGGAGGGCTTGCTTCAGAAGCGGAACTGACGAGGAGCGGAGCAGACCTTGCTGCGGGAAAGCAGCGATTTCAATATCTACCAAACCTCTGTACAGCTCTTGTACTTGAACAATCGTTTCCAACTGACGTAAACCGATTTCGGGATCGATATCGACATGAACTCTGGCGCGAGTCGTACCGCATGCCAGCATGTGATCCAGCGTTTGTTTAGCACGAACTAATAAGTCTGCTCTGTGAGGTGTTAGCAGCTCCTTCTCCAGTTGAAACTGATCGAGTATGGTGGCAGTTCTTCTTCGCGATAACCATCGGTCTACAGGAAACTGCTTATCCAAATGTACGTGATAATCCTCCAGCGTCGGAAGCAAGAGCAAGTTCTCGGCATTCCAACTCTTATCGAAATGTGGAATCAAGTCTTGCTTCGGTATGATGTCAGTTATTCTTCCTTGATCGATGTAAATGTGGTGTATCCCCTCATTCACCATTACATTACGCAGCCATTGCCCCACTGTTATCCCCTCCTGCCAGTATGGATCTCTTGGTATAAGACAACATAAAAAGCCCGAAAAATATCTGCTAAGATATCTCCCGGGCTTTTATCCCTCCGTGTGCACGGCAACTTTGCCATGTGACAACTCTCGGACCGAACCAATGAAGTAATTATCGACATTGTGGAACCCTAGATGTCATTCATATTCAATTGTTTGGAGGTGATTTCTCGTTTATGTTATGTTTATTAACATGCATATAACATATCAAACAAATTTCGCTTGTGCAACAACAATATTTTCATTACGACATGAAAATATCAATTGAAAATTCCATTGGTTAGTATATGATGAATTTATACTTACGTTTCGTTAAATAAATTGGGTTATTATCGCTATTTGTATATCGAATTCAGGAGGACGAGCATGGAAAATTACGAAAAGAATGAATGGGCAGAATACCCTTTAGATGAGATTGATCGCAAAATCATTCAGTTTCTTCATGACAATGCGAGGATATCTTACACCGATATCGGCAAGGAGATTGGTTTATCGCGGGTAGCCGTGCAATCGAGGATAAGTGCTTTGCTGGAGAACGGAGTCATCGAACGTTTCACTGCCGTTATCAATCCCGCTAAGATCGGTATTCACGTGTCTGCCTTCTTTAATGTGGATGTTGAACCTTCCCACCTGCAGGAGATATCAGAAAAGCTCGCAACCGTTGACGAGGTCACGAGCTTATATCACATGACAGGACCGAGCAAGCTGCATATGCATGCGATCTTCCCGAACATTCAATTCATGGAATCATTTCTGGTGGAGAAGCTGTACGCCATGAAAGGTGTCGTAAGCGTAGATTGTCAATTGCTCATGAAGCGCTATAAAAGCCGATTTGGGATGAAATTATAAAGAACCCTTCGGCCCATAGTTGGCGTCAAAATGGTTGATCCGTAGATCGGCCATTTTCGCTCAATTTGGGGCTGTTGGGTTCGTAAGACTTCATTTTATGCTTTTAAGAAATCGTCGCAAGATCAGCAGCGACCCATCCCTTGCTTTCCGCATCCGTAATCCGTTCCATATAATCAGCAGCCTTCGCCAACGCTTCATCCTTATCGGTCGCATTGCCGAGCACCGAGTAAGCCCGCGCAGCTGCTTCATAACCATAGGCCATATAGAAAGCGTCCAGCTCCGCATCAGCGCTGACTTTCAAGCATTTGTCAGCGTAATCCAGCGCCTGACTCCCCTGTCCGATAACCGCGTAAACGCGAGCCAACTGCCAGTAACCGACAGAGAGATTCGCTGGCGTATGCTCCTCAACCTGAGTCCAATGCCAGAACGAGCTATGGCACAGATGCACCATCTCTTCGTTCTCCCGCTCCGTTCGCTCTTCTTTACTAAGCAGATCCCAAACTTTGTTGAAGCATGATGATGCCAATTGTTTATGTGTAGTCAGAACGTCCCTCTCCCTGCAGATGTAAGATAATAGTAACAATTCCAATCATAAATAAAGCTGCAGGAAGGAGCAACCTTATCCTGCAGCCTATCGATGCTTGTAAGAGCAGCTTAGCGATATTCCGGCGGCGTCCGTCTTGCGACATTCGTCAGAATGGCCGCTTCGATGACCGCTTTGCGAACCTGGATCACGACCTGCTCGTTGAAAATACTCGGAATTATGTAGTGCTCATTGAGCTCGCTGCTTGAGACGACCGATGCGATCGCCCTTGCTGCCGCCAGCTTCATCGGTTCATTGATTCTTCTTGCCCGGCAATCGAGTGCTCCGCGGAACAAGCCCGGGAATACGAGTACATTATTGATTTGGTTCGGATAATCACTTCGTCCCGTTGCAAATACCGCCACATGCGGAAGCGCCTCTTCCGGCGTGATCTCCGGCTCCGGATTAGCCATCGCGAACACAATGCTTCCCGGAGCCATTCGTTTCACGTCTTCCTCACCAAGCACGCGCGCACGCGATACCCCGATGAATACATCGGCACCTGCGATGACTTCCTTTAACGTGCCGCTAGTGGTTTCAACCTGCGGCTGCTCCGAGAGCCATTGCCACATCGGGTGATGTTCATATGATCCGCCCCGAATAATGGCACCGTCACGGTCAACCGGGACGAGCCGCTTCACGCCGGCTTGCAGCAGCATTTTGCAGATCGAAACGCCTGCCGCGCCAATGCCGTTCACGACAACCCGAATATTCTCGATTCGTTTGCCTACGACCTTAAGCGCATTCAGCAATCCTGCAATGACGACAACGGCTGTACCGTGCTGATCATCGTGGAAGACCGGAATATCCAGCTCATCGGCTAGCCTGCTTTCGATTTCGAAGCAGCGCGGAGAACTGATGTCCTCTAGATTAATGCCCCCGAAGATGGGGCTCATCACTTTAATGGTCCGAATGAGCTCCTCCGTATCCTTCGTATCCAGACAGATCGGGAACGCATCCACGCCTGCGAGCTGCTTGAACAGCATCGCCTTCCCTTCCATTACCGGTGCCGCGGCATGTGGCCCGATATCTCCAAGACCTAGAACCGCAGTACCGTCCGTGACGACCGCAACCGTATTACGTTTGATTGTAAGCGAATAGGCTTTATGCGGATTCTCGGCGATTGCCGTACAGACGCGCGCCACTCCTGGTGTATATACCTTCGATAGATCATCGCGATTCTTGATGGGCAGCGTCGGTTGAATGGTGATTTTCCCGCCCAAGTGAACTAAGAACGTACGGTCCGACACGTTGATTACGGAGATGCCGTCCAGTCCGCGCAGCGCATCCACCATAACCGATTCATTCTTATCCGAGAGATCGACCGTTATATCGCGTGTTGACGTGTCATGACCGGGGCGGATAACGTCAATCGACGTAATATCTCCGCCCGCCTTGCTGATTGTTGCGGCTACATCGCCGAAGGTCACTTTCTTGTGATCCAGCTCCAACCTGAAAATAATGCTAGTTTGTGCCATCTTAGACCCAACCTCTCCATCTTACGGCTTCAGCTACTCGTTTCAATCCTACCATATAGGCGGACAGCCTCATATCTGTCTTCTTCTCTTGGGAAGTACGGTACACGTTGTTGAACGCATCCACAAGAATTTTCTTCAGACGATCATTAACTTCTTCCTCTGTCCAATAGTATCCCTGATTATTTTGTACCCATTCGAAATACGATACAACCACGCCGCCCGCGCTTGCCAACACGTCAGGAACAATCATAATGCCGCGTTCAGTCAAAATCTGTGTAGCCATATGTGTCGTTGGCCCGTTGGCCGCCTCTACAAGCAGTTTGGCTTTAATAAGATGCGCATTGTCCTCCGTAATTTGATTCTCGATTGCCGCCGGAATTAGGATATCGCAATCTTGAATCAATAATTCCTGATTCGTAATGCGATTCGGGAACAGATTGGTCACGCAGCCGAAGGAATCGCGGCGGTCCATCAGATGGTCGATATCAAGTCCCTCCGGATTGTAGAGAGCACCGGCCGCGTCGGAAATACCGACGATCGTTGCCCCGGCATCGTGAAGAAATTTCGCCAAATAGCTGCCGGCATTACCGAAACCTTGGATGATGACGCGGGCCTTCTTGATCTCGATTCCAAGCACTTTAGCTGCTTCATACATGACGATGCTCACGCCAAGCGCCGTCGAAGACTCGCGGCCGATCGAACCGCCAAGCACAAGCGGTTTCCCGGTAATAAATCCCGGAGAATCAAATTCACGGATGCGGCTGTACTCGTCCATCATCCATGCCATAATTTGCGAATTCGTAAATACATCCGGTGCCGGAATATCCTTCGTGGGCCCTACAATCTGACTGATTGCTCTTACATAACCCCGACTAAGCCGTTCCAACTCGCCAAAAGACATCGTACGCGGATCACACTGAATGCCGCCCTTGCCGCCGCCATACGGCAAATTCGTAATGCCGCACTTGATGCTCATCCACATCGACAGCGCTTTCACTTCCTCCTGCGTAACATCCGGGTGGAAACGAACACCGCCCTTAGTCGGACCAACCGCATCATTATGCTGCGCCCGGTAGCCCGTAAACACCTTCACCTTGCCATCATCCATCTTCACCGGGATACGAACGGTTAGCTGACGCAGCGGCTCCTTCAGCAGTTCGTAGAAAGCGCTCTCATATCCAAGCTTAGTTAAAGCCGTTTCAATGACTTGCTGCGTTCTTGCAAGTACGTCGACGTTTTCTTTTTCTTTGACCTCATTCATTTGTATAGGGCCCCCTCAGGTGGATGTGAAGATCGATGAAATGATGGCTTGGCTTTAGCGCGAAAAGAGAACGGCCCTCCAAGCCATTCGCATGCATAGAGGGCCGCAACATTCATTAGATTTTGCGGGAAGTCAGTTTAGCTTGTGTGAAGAGCAGCAGATAATCGTAGCCGCCTGCTTTGGAATCCGTACCGGACATATTGAAACCGCCGAATGGATGTACGCCTACAAGTGCGCCTGTGCACTTGCGGTTGATATAGAGGTTACCGGCGTGAACGGTTTCCAGCGCTTCTGCAATGCGATCTTCGTCCGTGGAGAAATACGAACCCGTCAAACCAAACTCGGTATCGTTGTACATCGCGATCGCTTCCTGCCAGTCTTTCGCTTTCGCAAGCGCAAGCACCGGTCCGAAGATCTCTTCTTGCATGATCCGCGCTTTGCCGCCTACATCGCCGAACACAGTCGGTTGGATGTAGTAGCCGTTGCCTTCAGCTTTAGCCCCGCCAACAAGCAGCGTGCCTTCTTGTTTACCCACTTCGATATAGTCAAGAATGCGGTCATAAGATGTTTGATCGATAACCGGACCTGCTGCAAAATCATGCTCCTGCAGACCCCACTTCAGCTTCTTCGTCAATTCAACAACTCGTTCAGCCACTTGATCATAAACCGATTCCACGATAACCGCACGCGAGCCGGCCGAGCATTTCTGTCCTTGGAAACCAAATGCAGACGCAACGATTGCTGCTGCCGCTGCTTCCAGATCTGCCGTTTCGTCGACGACGATACCGTCTTTTCCGCCCATTTCGGCAATGACGCGTTTGATCCAGATTTGACCCGGAACGGTATCAGCTGCCAGCTTGTTGATCCGAAGACCGACTTCTTTGGAACCTGTGAAGCTGATAAAACGAGTCTTCGGATGCGTCGTCAAGTAGTCGCCCACTTCAGCGCCGCTGCCCGGAATGAAGTTGATAACGCCCGCCGGCAATCCTACTTCTTCCATGAGAGCAAAGAATTTATGCGCGATAACCGGTGTTGTGGATGCCGGTTTCAACAGCACGGTGTTACCCGAAACAACAGCGGCTGTCGTCATCCCTACGCAGATCGCAAGAGGGAAGTTCCATGGGGGAATAACAACGCCAACGCCTAGCGGAATATACGTAATCTTGTTATCTTCACCCGGAATCTTCGTAAGCGGCTGTGTTTCGTTCGTGTTGCTCAAGCGAATCATTTCGCGACCGTAGAACTCCAGGAAATCAATGGCTTCCGCAGTATCCACGTCAGCTTCTACATAGTTTTTGCCGGACTCCAGAATCATCGTCGCGGAGAACTCATGTTTACGCTCACGCATCAGATGCGCTGCTTTGAATAAGTACTCGGCGCGTTCGCGGGCAGGTACTTTCTTCCATGTTTCGAATGTAGTCAATGCGGCTTGCATCGCTTGCTCAGCAAGCTTCTGATCCGCTTTGCTCACATAACCGATTACTTCGTCTATATTACCGGGGTTAATTGACGTGATTTTCGCTTCCGTCTCGATCTTCTCGCCGCCGATCGTAAGCGGATAATGACGACCTAATTCAGATTTCACCTTGGCAATTGCCGCTTGCATGGCTTGCTTATTCTCTTCAAGTGCAAAGTTCGTAAACGGCTCGTTCGCATATGGTTTCACTTCAGTAAATGTCTTCATCATGTCAGGCTCCTCTCCCGGTTACGGGTCTAATGTAGTCGTAAGGCTATTATTTACTTAAACATGTTCTTGAGCACGAACCAAACATTGGCCGGACGTTCAGCCAGGCGGCGCATGAAATAACCGAACCAATCGACGCCATAAGGCACATACACACGAACACGGTAGCCTTCTTGCACGAGCTGCTTCTGCAGATCCTCGCAGATCCCATACAGCATTTGGAACTCGAAGCGCTCCTTCGAGATGCCTTCCACTTGAACGAATGCTTTCGTAAAATCAATAATGGCCGGATCATGGCTGGCAACTGCGGTGTAGTTGCCGTTCTTCATATGCTGCTGGATAATCCGTTTCAGATTATCATCCACATCTTTCTTCTCCGGGAACGCCACATCCGGCGATTCCTTGTATGCACCCTTCACGAGACGCAAATTCGCGCTAAGCGCATTCAGGTTCTGAATATCTTGCTCCGTCCGGTACAAATACGCTTGAATGACAATGCCGACATTGTCGAATTCCTTGCGAAGCTCCTCATAAATATCGAGCGATACTTGGCAATGCGCGTAATCTTCCATGTCAATACGGACAAAATTATTATGCATCCGAGCACGAGTCAAAATCCGTCTCATGTTGCTCATGCAAAGCTCGCGGCTGATATCCAGACCTAGCGAGGTCATCTTCAGCGACAGATTGGAAGTAACGCCGGAGCTTGCTATCGCATCAAGTGTCTGAATACACATATCAGCGGACTCACGTGCCTCTTCTTCGCTAAACACAAATTCACCCAAATGATCCAGCGTCGCAATACGACCATCATCATTGAGTTTACGTACGGCATCGATCGACTGCTTAATCGTCTCACCTGCAACGAAACGGGCCGCGCCAAAGCGAAGACCATATTTCTTAGCTAAACGGTTGGCAGATCGGCTCTTGCCCAATGCTTGAAACATATTTCGAAGCATCATTTCCATGCGATCAAGTCCCCCCAGTCGAGTTGTACAAAGTTGTTCATTTCACTACAGAGAATTATACACTCGAATTGATGTTTTGAACAGTATTCGTTCAATAAAAGTGTTCATCCAATGTTTTGAACAATTGTACAACCTTCTCTACGGGCAATTCGGTTGAATATATTCGACAAAGTATGGTAAATTTGAGTCATCTTACGCCATAGCGAGGGCTGTTATGTTCAAAATTGAACAACTACCATTGAACAATCAAATGATGTTTCTGCCTGGCGCAGCGACAGTGGAACAACTGCTGCAACCTTTAAGAGAAAACAAAGCCGTCATCCTTGCTATTAAGGAAGACTTGAAACAAGCTGTCCTGGTCATTCCTGAAGACCTGGCTCTCTTGGAGAGCGGACTTCTGAGCCATCATGCTTCAGCACCGGAGCTGTTCGGCGAGAACCCGTGGTTCCGTTCTGCCCTCTGCGATGTAACGAATGACAACTTTAACTTATTCCCCTTAACGACGAATCGTCCGGTTCTTCTTCGCGAAACAAGCGGTACCATTCTGGGCTACATCCATCTGCCCGATCTAATCCGTCATCTCCACTCCGAGCAGCAGCGCTGGGAAGCTTATTTCACTACGCTCTCGGAGACGGTTACGGAAGCCGTTACGGTCGTCGATCGCAGCGGGGAGGTCATCTGCTGGAACCCGGTCGCCGAAGAAATCTATAACTTACCCAAAGCCGACATTCTCGGAAGGCGCATCGGCGAACATTTCGAAACCGAGACCCTGATGGTATTGAAAATACTCGACGAAGGCAGAATGATCCGCAACACCTATCATCGGCCGCGCGAAGATACGCATGTTCTCATTAATGCCGCACCTATTCGCGACTCTCAAGGCGTAATTATTGGCGGCATTGCAGCCGAGCAGGAAATTACGCAGCTCGTTAGACTTAATGAACAATTGAGCTCCGCGCATACCTTCTCGCATCTGCAGAAATCAGCGGATACGGAACTGTATTCCCTCATGAAAGGCAAAGGACCGGCCATCGGAAAAGTCATGCAGTGGGCGAATAAGGTCGCAGCTACTGACACCCCGGTCCTGCTGATCGGCGAAAGCGGCGTAGGCAAGGAACAGCTTGCTCAAATTATTCATAATTCCGGGCCGCGTGCCGATCACGCGTTTCTGTCTGTGAATTGCGGTATCGTCCCGATGGGCCTGCTCGAAACCGAGCTCTTCGGTTTCCAAGGCGGTGCTTTCAGCGGTGCGGAAGCCGGGGAAGCCGGCAAACTGGAGCAAGCTAAGGACGGAACCTTGTTCATTAATGAAATCGACCGTCTATCCCTGGAGCTGCAAGCAAAGCTGTACCATTACATTTCGCAGCAAACGATTACCCGCACCGGAGGCAGCAAACCGATTGCCCTGCGAACGCGAATTATTGCGGCAACGACGACTGACCTGGCGGCCAAAGTAGCGGAGCAGCTATTCCGGTCCGATTTGTATTATGCGCTGAATGTCGTCTCCCTCTCCATCCCGCCGCTGCGGGAGCGGCCGGAAGATATTCCGGCGATGCTGCAGATGTACCTGAAGCAGTTCTCGCTGCATTATCAGAAGCCGCTGCCTGTGCTGTCGCCGGAAGTAATGCTCGCATTTGCCAATTATGACTGGCCGGGCAACATCCTTGAGCTGCGCAATGTCATTGAACGCTGCATCATTCTAAGCGATGAAGACACCCTTACATTAGAGCATTTGCCACCAGCGCTTCAGGCAAGACAGCCAAGCTTGGCTCTTACCCGCAAGGAAGCCGACTCCGTTACTGCCGATGGCGAGAAACGATTAAAGGCAAGCAGCACCAACGAAGAGGAGCAGCTGCTCATTCACGATGCGCTGGCCAAGACCGCCGGCAATAAGAGCGCCGCGGCTAAGCTGCTCGGTGTATCCCGCGGGACGCTGTACAACAAGATGAAGGAATTCGGGCTGGAATAAGGAGAAAAGCCGTTGCGAGCGATCCCGGGGATCGTTGTCGTAACGGCTTTTCTTCGCTTAAATGATTCGTTTACCAAGTAAAGAAGCAATAAGTCCAATAGCAAGACGAGCTGTGCGGCGGCTTTCATCCATCATACCGTTTACTTCAACGACGTCAATGGAGATGATGCGATTCGATTCTGCAAGCAGCTCACAGGCAAAATGAGCTTCACGATACGTCAGTCCACCCGGAACTTGCATGCCGACTCCAGGTGCTTCCATCGGATCGAGGCAGTCTGCGGAGAAGCTTACATGGATGCCGTCTGTGCCTTGTCCCGCAATTTCTACTGCCTTGGCTATCACTTTCTCAATGCCCATCCGGTCAATCTCATGCATCGTGAACACTGTGATCCCTTCGGACAGAATGAGCGCTCGCTCTTCCGGTTCAACATCGCGCACTCCGATGAGGACTACATTTTGTTTCTTAATCGCATTCGCGGATACCCCGCTCGTAATGTCGGCAAGCGTAAGCTTGGCTTTGCCAAGCGCGACGGCAAGCGACATCCCGCCCATCTTGCCTGTCGGCGTGTTCTCTTCCGTGTTGAGTCCTGCATGCGCATCGAAGTAGATGACACCAACGCTAGCGATTTCCTTCGCAAGACCTGCCAATACGCCAATCGTTACGCTGTGATCTCCGCCAAGCACGAGTGGAATGCTGCCTTTGCTCACTTCCTGAGCGACGATGTCAGCCACTTGCCTGCTCATTTCCTTCACTTCAGGCAAATGCTTGAGGCTAGAGTCCTTGGCTGACGCCGCTGTCGGCTTCTGCGGACACTTCACTTTATGTTCGCCTGCGATCTCGTAGGCTGTCTTGCGGAGCTGACGCAATAATCCGACCTGCATCATGGTTTCCGGTCCTTCTTCTGTGCCCGGTCTTCCCGCTCCGAGTCCGAAAGGCACCGCGATCAGACTCAACTTCTTCTTGTTCTCTGCTTGGTTCCGTTCTGCCATCGTGGCCACCATCCTACTCGTCGTTTACGTGCTTATTGCCGGCTTCGGCCGGATTAGAAAAGCTGCTTGATGCGCGTGATCGCCCAATCCAGCTGATCTTTCGTAATCGTAAGCGGAGGCGCGAAGCGAATGGTCGTCTCATGCGTTTCTTTGCACAAGAGACCCAGCTCCTTCAGCTTCTCGCAATAAGGCCGAGCTTCGCCGTGCAGCTCCAGACCGATAAACAGACCGCGTCCGCGTACTTCTTTAATAACCGGATTTGCAATCTGACGAAGCTGCTCCAGGAAATAAGCACCAAGCTCATTCGAGCGTTTCACCAGTTCTTCATCCTGAAGCACGTCCAGCGCAGCAATTGCTACCGCGCAGCCTAGCGGGTTGCCTCCGAAGGTCGAGCCGTGAGAACCTGGGCTGAATACGCCGAGAATCTCTTCGTTTGCCGCAACCGCCGAGATAGGGAATACGCCGCCGCCAAGCGCTTTACCCATAATGTACATATCAGGGACCACCGATTCCCAGTCGCATGCGAACAACTCGCCGGTACGGCCGAATCCCGTCTGGATTTCGTCCGCCACGAAGAGCACGTTATTCTCCTTGCATAGCTCAGCAGCTGCCTTTAGGAAACCTTCTGAAGGGATGATGATACCGGCCTCACCTTGAATCGGCTCAACGAGAAACGCTGCCGTGTTCGGCGTAATGGCTGCTCGCAGCGCATCTAGATCGCCGTAAGGAATGATTTTGAAGCCCGGTGTAAACGGTCCGAACCCTTCCTTATACTCCTCCGAGGAAGAGAACGACGTGACCGTAATCGTCCGTCCGTGAAAATTGCCTTCGCACACGATAATTTCCGCTTGATCTGCCGGCACTTGTTTCACGCTGTATGCCCAGCGACGAACCGCTTTGAGCGCTGTCTCAACGGCTTCTGCGCCAGTGTTCATCGGCAGAATCATGCTTTTGCCGGTTAGCGCAGTCAGTTTCTCGTAGAACTCGCCAAGCTGGTCATTATGGAACGCGCGCGAAGTAAGCGTCACTTTGTCCGCTTGCTCCTTGAGTGCCGCAATGATGCGGGGATGGCGGTGTCCATGATTCAGTGCCGAATACGCGCTTAGCATATCCATAAACTTATTGCCTTCCGGATCTTCCACCCATACGCCCTCTGCCTTCGAAATGACGATCGGCAGCGGATGATAGTTCGGGGCGCCGAAGCGCTCCGTTTGTTCGATAATGCGTTTAGTCACGGTACCCATACTGGCACTCTCCCTTACGATGTCTCTTACAGCATATGCGGTTACAGGATACGTTCGCCAAACACCGATCCGATCAATTCCACTGCAGCCATTGCCGTCTTATTATGCTGATCCAGCATCGGATTCACTTCAACGAATTCCGCGGAAACCAGAATATTGCGTTCGAAGAGCAGCTCCATCGCAAAATGGCTCTCCCTATACGACATCCCGCCTGACACCGGCGTTCCTACGCCCGGCGCTTCGAACGGGTCCATGCCGTCAAGGTCCAAACTTAGGTGGACGCCGTCTGTGCCGTTCGTCACGATCTCCATGGCCTCTTCCATGACCTGCTTCATCCCATTGCGGTCAATGTCGTGCATCGTGAAGACGCGAATACCTTTCTCTTTCAGAAAAGCGCGCTCCCCCGGATCGATCGACCGAGCACCAATGATGACAACGTTCTCCGGACGAAGCTTAGTCTCGCTGCCGCCAATGCCTACAAGATCAGAATGCCCGTAACCGAGTACGGCTGCCAGCGACATGCCATGGATATTACCGGAATGCGTAGTCTCATGTGTATTGACGTCTGTATGTGCATCAAACCAGATCACGCCAAGCCGTTTCACATGCTGCAGAACACCTTTAATGGTTCCAATTGCAATGCTATGATCACCGCCAAGAACGAGCGGGAATTGGCCTTTACCCATTTCAGCGGAAACTTGCTCGCACAGCTCCGTGTTGACGCGTACGATTTCGCTTAAGTGCTTCAATTTCTCACCTTGTTTAGGTGCTTCAAGCTTACGTTGTACGCTAAGATCGCCGAGATCCTCTATGTTAAAACCGAGCGCTTTCAACCGTTCATGAAGATTCGCGCCTCGAATCGCATCCGGGCCCAAGTCAACGCCTTTGCGATCTGCACCATACTGCAGCGGCACACCGATTATGGAAATGTTGTTGTTTTTCACCGCGTTCATCTGCTGCACTCCTTCCATATCTTCAAGTATGTCCATTGTAGCATAGCGATTTTTATTGAAAAAATTGAAATCCTTAATGATTACAATTGAGAAAACCTATGTATTTTTATGCACGTCGCAGAGTGTGAGCGAAATGTGAGGAGTCGAGTGACGGGCGAAATGAGAGTGACAGGAGTGACGAGAGTGACGGGCGAAATGTGAGTGACAAGCGTGACGAGAGTGACGGGCGAGATACTGCGGCGCACCGGAGGGGATCGGGTGTGGGGGCTCCGACCGTTTCTTGTACTCGAATTAATTTGAACAATACCCTGCGGATATTATTCGAGTACAAATACGGACGCTGGCGCTTCTCCACTCCCCACACCCATCCCCTCCTGAAGTAACTTTAATGCTCCGTGCAACTTTAGAGCGAAAAACCTTCAATCCGTTATAACTTCGGATTGAAGGTTTTTGGGAATCAAAAAAAACAAGAGTGTCTCGTAAGGAAATTATTGGTTTTTTATTTGATTTATAAGAACAAATGTTCTATTATTGAAGTGATTGGGCAAATACTATAACACATAAGGAGATCTAATTATGGCAAATAGCAAATTACTTAGAATGGACAATGTCAGCATTGTCGTCGAATCCCTTGATAACGCCATCGCTTTCTTCGAGGAAATTGGCTTGAAGCTTGAAGGACGAGCTACTGTCGAAGGTGAATGGGCTGGTCGCGTAACCGGGCTAGGTTCACAGTGTGTAGAGATTGCTATGATGGTTACCCCTGATGGCCACAGCCGAATTGAACTTTCGCGATTTATCACGCCACCGACCATTTCGGATCACCGAACTGCTCCTGTAAATGCCCTCGGTTATCTGCGCGTCATGTTCACCGTTGAGAACATTGACGAATTGATATCCAGACTCATGAAGCATGGTGCTCAGCTCGTTGGCGAAGTGGTTCAGTACGAGAACTCGTATCGACTCTGCTACATTCGTGGAAATGAAGGACTTCTGATCGGGTTGGCGGAACAACTCGGTAATAAATAAGGGACGATCATTAAAAAAACCTTCAATCCTGTATGACTTCGGATTAAAGGTTTTGGCGACAAAGATTAGTCCCACTCTTTCCAGATTCGCTGGACGATTTCGGAGAAGGATTGGATATTTTGTTCGGTAATCCGTTTCTTGAGGATGACCATGGAGGTTTCGATTTTGCCGGGGAAGCGGTGGATTTCGGCTAACGTGCCTTTGCGCAGCTCGTCTTCGACTAGTGCAGAGCCGAGTAATGCGGTTCCTGTATGATAAAGCACGGTGCGTTTGATCGTTTCGTCGGTGACGCATTCGATATATTTGTCAGGGGTGAAGCCGTACTCTTGCAAGCATTCGTTCACGAGCCTCTGAATATTAGAACCGGATTTGTATGTAATAAAAGGATACGTTTCGAGCAATGTGCGCGTATCGTGTTTCTCGAACAACTCTTTGGTCGTGACGAGTACGAGATCTTCTTTGCCGAGCGGCATAAGTTCCATCTGCTGGGAATCACAAGGGCCGGCGATGATGGCAAGATCCGCTTCGTTCGTGGCAACCTTCTTCATGGCATCATTACTGTCGCACGAGAACAGCTGCAGCTTCACCTTCGGATTTTGAGAAATATAGGAATGGATGATCAGCGATAGATACTGCGTACAATAAAATTCAGGCGCCGCTACGGTTAGCAAGCCGTGCGGGTTATCCAATTTGCGGAGCTCCGCTTCCATCTCGTCCATCAGCGCGAACGTCTGATCGACGTAATGCTTTACAAGCTTACCTGAAGGGGTAAGATACGTCTTCTTCCCGACACGGTTCAGCAACGTTACGCCAAGCTCGCTCTCGAGCGATTGCAGCTGCAACGTAATGGTCGGCTGCGTGTAGCCGAGCAGCTGGGCTGCTTTTGTAAGATTAAGGGTATCGGCAACTACTTGGAAGGTCTTATATTTCTTAAAATCCATGCGATAATCCGCCTTTGTCAAGCCATAATGACTCATTATAGAGGGGAACGCAAAGAAGGGCAAGCACGGAGGCAAGCCCTTCTACTCTACGGTATTGTTCAACTGTTACACGAGGTCCATCCAGATGTCATCCTCTTGCTCGTTAAACCGAATCTGCAACTCACGATCCTCCAGATACCACAAATTATCCGATTCCATAAAGAACGTAATGCCTTCTACAACCTGATGAAGCCCCGGTTCTCTTGGTTCATCCTTCATAATGCCGAGTGAATAGCCTGGTTGAACACTGCCGCTGCCACCTAAACGAACGAAAATACGCAATTGATCGCCATCCGACAATTCCATTTCTCTGATATACCAGCGTGCGGCCGATTGTTCTACCATTATCCTCATCGCTTCCATCTCCTCATTTTGGATACGGTTACATGTTATATATACGCCGTCCAGCCCGCTTTTACCTCTTTGTTCAATAAGAATCAATTCATGCCTATTTCTACCTACAGCCCTCTCGATCGCTCCTGCTTCTGACGTTTAAGCCTCAGATACGCGAGCACTGCCAAGTATACAAGCAATGACAACCATATGACAAGAATCGTCAGCTTCGTGCTCCCCGAAGGTTCGTCGCTTTGTACGTCTGCCGCTATCTTCACATCTTCTTCCGGACTTGGCGTAACAGAAGCAACGGACACGGGAAGTTCCGGCTTGACTGGTTCCATTGTACCAGCATCCACCGTCCCAATCGAGCTTTGCACCCAA
The DNA here is from genome assembly GCF_900106745.1 of Paenibacillus sp. CF384. Classification (GTDB taxonomy): domain Bacteria; phylum Bacillota; class Bacilli; order Paenibacillales; family Paenibacillaceae; genus Paenibacillus_Z. Next base: position 135,075 of record NZ_FNNV01000015.1, read on the forward strand.
ACTTTTCCTTGGGAGGTTACGGTAATAGCAGGTGTTTCTCCTTTGGGAAGTACTGCCCACAACGGTTCTTTAGCGACGAATTCCGCGGGTGAATGGCTTGTGAACGGATAGGATTCATTGGCCGTAATCAGCTGCCTCAGTTCAAAATGAGCAAAGCCATAATCGAGCAAATCGGTCATATCTTTATAAACGGCTGTTTTGGAAGGGGATTTCAGCAAAACGCCGATCAGCTCCATACCGTCACGTTTCGCCGAAGTGACAAGCGTGAAGCCGGATGCTTCGGTATACCCGTTCTTGATACCCGTGGTGCCTTCATAGTCTTTAAGCATTTGGTTGTGGTTAATGAGCGATGAGGTCCACTCTTTACCTACCCAAGGCATTCGTTTGGTCGCGACGATGGTGCGGAACATTTCGTTCTGCATCGCATATCTGCTGATTCGAGCCATATCAAGGGCTGTTGTAACCTGCGCTTCGTCCGGCAGACCGCTCGGATTGACGAAATTGGTCTGTTCCGCGCCGGCTTTTTCTTTCACAAATGCATTCATGCGTTCAGCGAATTTGGCCTTGGACCCATCTATATATTCTGCAATCGCCGTTGCCGCATCATTGCCGGAATTCATGAGCATGCCATAGAGCAGCCTCTCCAGCGATACCTGCTCGCCTTCAGCCAGATAAATGCGCGTTCCCTCTTCGCCCCGGGCTTCCTTCGACACGGTCACCAAGTTTGATAAAACGCTTTCATACTCTAAAGCGACAATGCCTGTAACGATCTTCGTAATACTTGCCGGAAACTGCTGTTTCTCGGCGTTCTTGCTAAACAACACGGTTCCGGTTTGAGCATCCATAAGAATAGCTGATTCCGAAGCTAAGTTGGGCTCAGCCTGTACAGCCTCTTCTGCATAGACTGGAACAGCAAAACAGAAAACTTGTATGAGAAGAAGCAATGCGCTAATGCGCTTAATGGTGTTGTGTGCCATGTCAGCAAATGACCTCCCGTTACGCTCGAAGCCTATATCTGCTACTAACGTACCATCTGGAAAGGCTCTACTTCAATTATTATTTTGTGGGATCTGACAAAAGCTATTGTAGTTCAGTTTGACAGCCCGTCAGGTTCAACCTATTCTAAAGGCAAGATCCCATAATCCGACGGTGCAGAGAGGGTTGACTCCATGAATGAATATCGTGTAAAAGGACTCTCGTGTGTAAGTTGTACATTAGAGCTCGAACGACAGATTCGTAAGCTCGACCATGGTCATGAAGCCTCTCTGAGCTATACATCCGGCAAACTCAAACTCCCTCCACTCGTTTCACTCCAAGCCGTGGAGAAGCTGCTTAAGGAAGAGCGTGCTTATATCGTACAAGAGGCTGGCGAGAAGCATGCGAAGCTTGAGCACAGACATGAGCATGATCATGAGCATTGTCACGGGCATGGTCACGAGCATGGGCATGGGCATGAGCATGAGCATTGTCACGAACACGAGCATGAGCATGATCACGAACATGGGCATGCCCATAATCATGAACATAGGCATGAAGCTGTAACTGGCCGCGAGCACCATCCTGATTATGATCGCGGCGAATCACATAAGCACCAAGGTCATCCTCACGGCCATAGTCACGGCAATGATAGTCATCACGACCACGACCACTCTCACGCTCATGGCGGCAGTTTACTTGCGAACAAAGGCCTGCTTGCAGCGGCTGTGCTGTATGGTGTTGCTTTTTTTGCACAGGAGTATTGGATATCCGGACTAATCGTTGCGATTTATCTCCTATCCATTTTTTTGAGCGGCTACACCACGTTCATGCGCGGTCTTCGAAACTTAATCAAACTAAGGTTCAATATCGATACATTAATGACCATAGCGCTGATTGGCGCGATTGGCATCCAAGAATGGAAAGAAGCTGCCTTCGTTTCGCTGCTTTTTGGGGTCAATGAATGGCTCGAAGGTATCGGCATGGAGAAGGCGCGCCGGTCGATGTCCGCCTTGCTTGATTCGGCTCCTAAGGAAGCTTGGATGCTGGTCAATGGCACCGAGAAACTTGTACCTATCGCTTCCCTTCGTCCGGGCGATCTCGTCATTGTGAAACCGGGTTCTCAAATCCCATCCGACGGTAACGTTGTCAGCGGTCGAAGCTCTGTTAGCGAGTCTGCCATTACCGGTGAATCCCTTCCGATAGACAAAACAATCGGGGATCACGTTTTCGGCGGCAGCCTAAATAACGAAGGTGTGCTTCATATCGAAATCGAGAAAGCGTACAATGACTCGTCGCTAGCGAAGATCCTGCATTTGGTCGCCGAAGCGCAAGAAACCAAGACACCGACCGAACTTTTCATCAACCGCTTCTCTCGCATCTACACACCGATCATTATGATCATCGCTGCTATTGTCATATTGCTGCCGCCTCTCTTCTTGGATGGCTCCTGGAGCAAATGGCTATATCAAGGCCTGGCCGTGCTAATCGTCGGTTGTCCGTGCGCGCTCATCCTCTCCTCGCCCATTGCGATCATCTCGGGTATAACCAGAAATGCTCGTAACGGGATACTCGTCAAAGGAGGCGTATACCTAGAGCAGCTGGGCAAAATCACCATCCTGGCGTTCGATAAAACCGGTACACTCACCAAAGGATTTCCTGTCGTTGAGGAAAAGATCGTCTATGACGAGGAACGTTTCTTAAGGATTGCCGGTACGATTGAACGCAGCTCCTCACATCCGTTAGCCAAAGCCATTATGAAAGCTGTCACCGATCGTGGAGCTGAGCTGTTAAGCGCTGAAGAGATCGAGACATTACCTGGTCGTGGGGTAAAGGCTGTTATCGCAGGCCAAACCTACTGGCTCGGCAATGAACATACGCTTGCACATCTGGTCATCCAACAGGAAGTACGAGAACAATTAACTGTGCTCAAAGATCGCGGACTGACAGTCGTGCTCGTTGCTGATGCTTCGAGCGTGCTCGGTATATTCGGGATTGCCGATGAGATTCGCGAAGAGAGCGCCTCCGTCATTAATGCCCTGCATCACCTTGGGATTAAGCGAACCGTGATGCTGACCGGCGATCACGCCATCTCCGCTAAGAAAGTCGCCCAGCACATTGGAGTAACGGAGTACCGAGCGGAAATGCTTCCAGAAGATAAAGTAACCCAAATCAAAGAGCTCGCTAGAGATGGCCGAGTCGCGATGATCGGAGATGGCATTAATGATGCGCCTGCACTAGCCTTCGCTAATCTAGGCATCGCGATGGGCAAAGGGACGGATAGCGCCATAGAGACCGCAGATATCGTACTGATGCAGGATCACCTTGGAAAACTGCCCGATGCGATCAGAGTTGCCAAACGAATGAACCGCGTCATTTACTTCAACATTTCATTCGCGCTTGGCCTGAAGCTAATCGCTTTGCTGTTAACCATTCCGGGCTGGCTGACATTATGGATCGCCATCTTATCCGACATGGGGGCTACAATTTTCGTTACGCTGGTCAGCTTAACGATCCTGATTGGCGCTGATCAGCCAATAGAACCATCAAAAAAGCTGAGACACGGTTAGCCGTTTCTCAGCTTTTCGTTGTGGGATTATGAACTTATAGCATAGCATGTTGCGGATCGTCGACTTCGGAAGATATCGGTACTGCTTCGTATGCGGTTAATTGATTATTGTCGATGACGCATCGATGCTCGTAGCAGGTTGCTTCAGACAAGACTGCCGGTAAGTATTTAGGTATGATGACGCCTACGCCGGGATTCCCTTTGCTCAGCACCCACGACTTTTCCTTCCACTCCAGCAAGCCCTCATCAACTCGAAGCGGCGTGCTAAGTTTGATATGCTCCGGTACCGATACACGGAAAACATACATGCCACCGATATCTACGTGATCCACTCGCCATGTCACGATTCCGCAATATCGGAAGTTCGTGAGATGCAATCCCGTCTCTTCAATAACTTCCCGTTCCACGCCTGCAAGCGGCGTCTCCCCCGCTTCAAGCTTCCCGCCTACACCGTTCCACAGCCCCATCGCCGGAGGTCGATCCCGATTCAACAGAAGCAGCTTGTCTCCTTGTTCGATAAAACAAATCGTATACTTGTACATTCCAAGCCTCCATATGATTGAGCTAATCGTTATGACTAGTTTAGCATGGGAAAGCAACACTGTGGCAAAGTTTTCAGCACTCTAACCATCCTGATTCCGCAGTAGCACCTTAACACCATCAGCTGGCTATACCGGCTATTCCGCTTATAGCTCCCAACAAGCCACTTCTTGACGCTACCCGCTTAAGCTGATATGCCGCTTAAATCACACCACATTCGCGCTTTCCGCTGACTTTAAGCGACTATACCGCTTAAAGTCCCTAAACCAACCACTTCCGGACGCTGTTAGCGGATATGCCGCTTACAGCACTCATATTCTTCCAATCCGCGCCACACTTGCGCTTTCCGCAGACTTTAATCGACTATGCCGCTTAAAGTCCTTAAACCAACCACTTTCGGACGGTGTTAGCGGATATGCCGCTTACAGCCCTCATATTCTTCCAATTCGCGCCAAATCAGTGCTTTCCGCTGACTTTAAGCGACTATACCGCTTAAAGTCCCTAAACCAACCACTTTCGGACGCTATTAGCGGATATGTCGCTTACAGCACTCATATTCCTCCAATTCGCGCCAAACCAGCACTTTCCGCTGACTTTAAGCGACTATACCGCTTAAAGTCCTTAAACCAACCACATTCGGACGCCGTTAGCGGATATGTCTCTTACAGCACTCATACTCCTCCAATTCGCGCCAAACCAGCACTTTCCGCCGACTTTAAGCGACTATTCCGCTTAAAGTCCCTAAACCAACCACTTTAGGACGCCTTTAGCGGATATGCCGCTTACAGCCCTCATATTCTTCCAATCCGCGCCAATCTGGCACTTTCCGCTGACTTTAAGCGACTATGCCGCTTATGACACTTAAGCGAACCATTTCATTCCGCCGACAGCGCAATTTAGGTGGTTGACTATGGTGGTGGTTGGTGAGTTTGGCCGCTGAGAGATGGATTATCCGACTCTCAGCAGCATTATTCAGTGATTTTACGTCCGAGAGTCGGGTTTTCCGACTCTCGGTGCTTCGAATTGGTGGTGGTTGGCTTCTTTGGTCGCTGAGAGGCGGATTTTCCGACTCTCAGCACCATTTTTCAGTGTTTTCACGACTGAGAGTCGGGTTTTCCGACTCTCGGTGCTTCGAATTGGTGGTGGTTGGCGTCTTTGGCCGCTGAGAAGCGGATTTTCCGACTCTCAGCAGCATTTTTCAGTGATTTTACGTCCGAGAGTCGGGTTTTCCGACTCTCGACACTTGGCAATAGTGGTGGTTGGCGTCTTTGGCCGCTGAGGCGGATTTTCTGACTCTCAGCATCATTTTTCAGTGTTTTCACGACTGAGAGTCGGGTCTTCCGACTCTCAGTGCTTCGAATTGGTGGTGGTTGGTGACTTTGGTCGCTGAGAGGCGGATTTTCCGACTCTCAGCATCATTTTTCAGTGTTTTCACGACTGAGAGTCGGGTTTTCCGACTCTCGGTGCTTCGAATTGGTTGTGGTTGGCGTCTTTGGCCGCTGAGAGGCGGATTTTCCGACTCTCAGCAGCATTTTTCAGTGATTTTACGTCCGAGAGTCGGGTTTTCCAACTCTCGAAGTTTCGTAATGGTGGTAGTTGCGATCACAGATCGCGCCGAGCCTCCACTGAGAGTTTACTATCGGCACTCTCAGCACAACTGTTTTTCCAGTTGAGAGTCCGATCCCCCAACTCTCGCCCACCACTTGCGCGCTCAGATCACACTGCCGGCTTTCCCGCCACACGCAAAAAAAAGGTTGAACAGGAATTCCCCTGTTCAACCTCCACATCTACTTCTGTACATCCTGCGGATGGCCGGACTCCAGCAGCGCGACGACGCTTGCGTTGGAATCGACCTGCGCCGGGCTCTTGCAGCCTGGAATGACGGCAGTTACTGCCGGATTCTTCAGGCACCATGCCAGCGCCCATGCCGCCATATCGACGCCTGCCGGCACTTCTTCTGTCGCAATGCGCTGCACTTCCTGCAGCTTCTGCACCGTGCTCTCGCGGTCGTGGCGATGACGCACATCCGTGACATCGAAGACGGCATCCGGCTTATACTTGCCGCTGAGATATCCGCTCGCAAGCGGTACGCGTGCCAGCACGCCGAGGTCCTGTCTCAAGCAGGATGGGAATACTTCCTCTTCCGGCGCTTGGTCTAGGCGATTATACACCACTTGGATCACCTTAGAGCCGACCTGAGTGGACGCATCCACCTGATGCACGTTACGATTGCTGCCGATCGACGTGCCGAGATGTCTGATTTTGCCGGCTTGCACCTGCTTGTCCAGAACGGTCCACAGCTCGTCATTATCGAAGACGACATCCGGCCCGGAATGGAATTGGTACAAATCTACGTAATCGGTCTGCAACGCGGACAATGAAGCATCAAGCTGCCTAATGACGTCTGCCGCCGAGAAATCATCCGTGCGCGTGAAACGTTCATGGAAATGATGACCGAATTTCGTTGCAACAATCCAATCTTCCCGTTTGCGGCGGGATAGATAATCGCCGATAAGTGCTTCGGATAAATGGTCGCCATAACATTCCGCCGTATCGATCAGGTTAATGCCCAGCTCTGCACCACGGTCCAGAATCGCATCCGCTTCCGCCTGGGTAAACGACTGTCCCCATTCCCCGCCGAACTGCCAAGTGCCAAGCCCAATGACCGATACGTTCAAATCGGTTTTACCAAGTCTGCGATATTGCATGCTCATGTTACGTTTCGCCTCCAGTTTCCTTTTCTACTCCAACATTACTGTTCTAACATACGGAGCGGCATGAATCAAATCGCGCCACCTCCATCTAAGTTACACCGTTTGTTTATTGGATTGTGCAATAAGCTCCGCGACTAGCCCAGCAGCCGCTTCAGCGGAATAGGGTTTGCTCGCTTTCTTCGCCTGTTTCCTCATCATTTCTAAGCGACCCGGTGATCTCAGCAGCATACGCATGGTTGCCAATAGATCTGCCTCATCCTCGATGTGTATCGCCGCGCCGCAGCTGCGCAAGAAGTTCGCATTATCGATCTCTTGTCCGGGAAGCGGCTTAAAGATCAGCATGGGCAAGCCGACTGCGAGTGCCTCAGAAGACGTAAGTCCCCCGGATTTGGTAAGAAGCAAATCAGATGCTGCCATCAGCTCCGGGACCCGGTCCGTAAAGCCCGTCACGACGATCGGCAGCTTATGTGCAAATTTCAGCTTTGTAAGCTGAAGTCTGAGTTTGTCATTATTCCCGCACACAAAGATCAATTGAGCGTTGAGTTCCTTGCGAGCCAGAGACAAACATAACGTTTCCCCGATCTCCTGCCCCATCAAGCCATTGCCGCCACCCATAACAAGGACCGTCGGACGCGCTGGTTCAAGCCCGATTTCCGCCAAAATAGTTGTTCTATCATAAGCCCCGTTGTACTCAGGACGAATCGGAATGCCCGTCACGGAAATTCGCTCCGGTTCAACGCCGACTTTGGACAAGCTATGCGCAACCTCAATGGAGCCCACGACATAATAGTCCGTCTCCGGATATAACCAATAGCTGTGATCCGTGAAATCCGTAATAACGGTAACCGTCGGAACTTCATACAGTCCGTTATCTTTCATAAAAGACATCGCCCCGGCAGCAAGCGGAAAGGTGGATACCACGACGGAAGGTTTGACCGTTTGCAGCATCGTAAGAAATTTCCCAAGCCCCAGCGCCTGCATGAACTTCAAGCTGCTCGTCAACCGATTATGATGACGTGTTTTGCCGTAGAAGTACCCGTAAGTCTTGGGAAACGTCTGCACGCCATTCAAATAAACATATTTGCTGATAGGATGAACCCTAGGATGAGCCTCCGCCATGTAATCCATGATCTCTACTTTAATTTCAGGATGAAGTGCAGCCAGTGCTCTGCGGAGCGCATGTGCTGCCTGAATATGCCCGGAACCATAATCGCCGGTCAGAATCAGAATCGGTCCTTTCTCCATCAACGTCTCCCCCTCAAGTCGTTTCGAAGGCAAATGGATGCTTTGCACCGAATGAACAAACTACCCCAAATTAAATTGGCTAGTACCACCAATATACGTTATAACTAGCAGACTGATGCTCTTTTTGACCCAATCTTTACTTTGGTATTTTTGTAAACCGATCCTGTCCTCTTCATTCGGTATTCGGCTTCCGATTTCCTTCACGACTTGCAAACGGATTCACCCCGAATTGAATCGGTTAGAAGAATCGCGTTTCCCCTGGCTGAAACAGCTGAAACTTCTGTCCGCGATACTTGCCAAGCAGCGCATCCACAAAACCCGCAATGCCTTCGCTGTTATTGGGATAAAGGTCGTAGTGGAGCGGGATAACGACATTCATGCGCAATTCTGCTGCGAAAGCTGCTGCCTCAAACGCATTCATGTTGCCGACAACGCCTAATCGATTACGGAACAGATCCCGACCGTTAATTGGCAGCATGCCAATGTCGATCCGATAAGCGTGCAGCATCTCGATCAACTCTTCTTGCACCAAGGTGTCTCCGGCGTGATAGATGGTCAAACCATCCCATTGCAGGATGTATCCTAAATAACGATCCCAGCCTTCTGCATCCACTTCTCGCTCTTCATGCCATGCGGCAATGGGATGAATGCGAAGCTCTGAATTAGCTTGCATAGGTGTACCGTATTTCAATGCAATAAGTCGATCCGGAGCAATTCCGATATCGGCTAATAGGGTCTGGCAAGCAAGCGGTCCTGCAAACTTACAGTTAGGCGAAGCATCTGCAAGGATCGCCAACGTTTCCGGATCAAGATGATCCTGATGCTCATGAGTGAGGAGGACAAGATCGAGATCGTTCAGCTCAGAAGGATGCACAGGCGGTGCATAGCTGCGCGTCCAATAGCCTGCCGGAAAGTCGGTCAGACGATCGACAGAGTCCGTTAAATAGGGATCAATAGCCACATGAAACCCGTTGCGGCGAATGATGACACCGACTTGTCCAATGTACTGTATGGAAGCAGATGCGCATGCTTTGACTTGTGCGTTTGCGGTCGATGGATGATGGATCAATTTGGATAGACACCCCTTTCCAATTTAGCGTATCAGAAAAAGCGCTTTCTCGGAAGCGGTTACGACGACATGGATGCAACAAAAAAGTGACTGCACCGGTTTAGGCCGGTTCAGCCACTCTTGATGTACATATTCAATCAGACTCAACAAAGCGCTGAAGGGCTGACATTTTATTATCCCAGAAGCGTTCATAATAATTGAGCCAATTCTTGAGTTCCTGCAGCGGCTGCGTTTCCAGTCGGTAACGGGTTTCGCGCCCGACCTTACGTTCCTTAACAAGACCGGCCTCAGCAAGGATACGGAGATGCTTCGATACTGCCGTACGCGTCATTGGAAAATGTCCCGTAATCGCCGTAACCGGCATTTCCCGATCGACCAGCAGCTTCAATACCTCTCGCCTTGTAGGATCGGCAATGGCTTGAAACACATCATGCTTCGCTGATGGAAGTGCCATATTAAGCCTCTACATACTTGCCGAGAGCTTGATGAATTCCCACCCAGCCACCTTGCATCTGAGTGCGCACGACCGCGTGAGGCATTCCCAATTCGTTGACGTAATCGGCTTTCCAACCGGAGTGAATAAGCGTACACTCGGTTTGATTGTCACCCATCGTTTGAAGCGTGATCGTAACAACCCAATCCTTACCCCATGCAAAAGCAATACGGTTCGGCTCGTCCACTTCCTTCACAACGCAAGGCTGCATCCCGAACGGACCGGCATCGATCGTAAATTCTTGACCGACAACCGCTTGCAAATTGTTCGGCATGAACCAGACCGAAAGACCTTCAGCTGTTGAAATTGCCGCCCACACTTTCTCGATTGGCGCTTTGAAAATCCCTGTTTGAACAATATCCGGCAATGCTTCGTGTGTATCCATATCATCATTCTCCTCATGAAATAATCAAAAAAGCGAAACCAAATGGTTTCGCTTTAATTATAGAATGGTCCATATTCTCATGTCAAATCTAGTTGTTTTTCTTCCCTTGCTCATTCTCTACATTGTGATCTTCCCAGCGTCTGGAGTAAGCTTTATTGGTCACCCATATTGTCATCCACGTCACGATGATCGCGATAATTGCAGCTGCAATCCATACCCCTGTCGGAACACCCATATCCAGTCTCCCCTTTATGTTCGATCCTATACTGACGATACTTATCCAAATCATAACATCTATGCATGCCTTGCGACGCTCGGATAAATGAACACATTTTGACGAATTCCGAATACGCTGTTGTTCCTTACGATGTCCAGCCAGCACCCGATATACAGATGCCAAATAGTCTCTTTCCCTTGCGAGGACAAGCCTTTGTGTGCATAATGAGAATGGTCGCTTCGCGCATGATTGCGGAGCCGGAAAGAAGGAAACCGCACTGTGAAAATTTCGTTATCATCCAAAATGTCTATTTCTCCCGTGTTCCCTCTGATTGTCGGCATGCTCGCCATCTCATTTGCACCTATTTTCGTGAGGTATTCCAATGCGCCTGTTTCCGTTCAAGGCATGTACCGGATGCTCTTCACGTTTATCCTTATGCTGCCGTTCGGGATAAAGCAGCTTCCAGGCATGAAGGCCATTTCGCGAAAAGATTGGCTATTGCTCTTGGGGGCAGGCTTCTTCCTCGCCCTCCACTTCCTGCTCTGGATGGCATCGCTGACGTATACCTCTATTGCAAGCTCCACGATTATATTGGCACTCGAGCCTGTGTTCGTCATGGTCGGCGCCTTTCTATTGTTCAAGGACAAACCGCGTAAGTTCGCGGTAATCGGCATGATGGTCGCATTAATCGGGGCTATTAGCATCGGCTCCGGTGATATCACACTGTCTCAGCGCGCGTTCTTCGGTGACAGCTTGTCTTTCTTCGGGGCACTGGCCGTTGCCGTGAACATGCTGATCGCCAAACAAATTCTGAAGCGTGTCTCTTCATTCCTTTATAGCTTTATCGTTTTTGGCGTCACAACGGCGTGTTTCGCCATCTATAATGTGGCAACCAGTACGTCGATGTCCGGTTACGCAGACCGAGAATGGATTGTATTCCTATTGCTTGCGATCGTCCCGACCGTCTTTGGTCACATGATCTTCAACTGGCTGTTGAAATACGTGAAGCCGACTACGATTTCCATGTCCGTGCTCGCTGAGCCGGTCGGTGCCAGCTTGCTCGGCATGCTGCTCTTCCGTGAGATGATCACAGGCTTCCAGCTCATCGGAGGCGCCTTTGTCATCGCCGGACTTATCCTCTATATGCGAGCCGAGAAACAAACCCACCCGATCGACGAAGTCAAGAACGAAGCGCTCAGCGCTTAGATAGGGCTTCTCCCCCCGTTATCCACATTGACGGGAAGGAGAAGCTTTTTTAATACAAAAAGCTGCCTCAACAGCGCATAAATGCACAATTGAGACAGCTTAATGATTTACGATTAAGAACTACTCCAAGCCGTGTTCTTCACGAATACGGTACAAGCCTTGGATAATCGGCTCAGCCGGATCGCGATTCAGCAAGTGATGCGCAATCAGCATATGCAACGGCAATGCACAGACGTTGTTGCCATCGGAGATGGACGTAAAGCCTGCTTCAAGCACCGCGCCATGCTGTTCGTTCAAGTCCAGATCCACGTGAACCTGCTCGTCCGGGAATTCTTCGCGAATGGCCTTCGCGCAGTAAGGCACGATAATGTTGTCGATCAGCGCTTTCGCCTCATCCTCGGATTGTGGAGGCATTGGGAGCAATCGCTCGCCGCCTGCATCCATCAGGTCCAGGAAGAACGACGACATCCAGAGCGCCGGATCTTCATTGTTCTGGAACGTGTGCAGCAGCTCGCGCATGAAGAAGCCGCATGCATACTTGTGTCCGCCGTCTTTCACTTCGATTTTGTATGTGAAGATCGGCCCATACACTTCATGGTTCAATACTTGTCCGTCAACCTGATCTTCTTCGAACTTAAACCGAAGTGCCCGAAGCGCGTTCTCGTGAAGCGCTTGAATCAAACGTTGAATCTCTTCTTCAGGAATACCTGCCGCTTGCTCTTGCGTATCGTTTTGATTAGATACATCATTCGTTGTCATTGTCCAATCACCCATCATTCATCATATAATGTTCGTTTCCGAATTGTCTACTCGTAATTTTTCCTATTGTATCCTCTAATTATGAGCGAGGCTCCAATAAATACGCTAACAGCAGTGCCGCCGTGTTCAGAACAGCATCGCTATGCGTTCGTTCCATACTATGTGAGGCATGTACGCCCGGCCCGATTAATGCTGCTTTAATATTGCTTCCGCCGCGCAGTGCTGCCGAAGCATCGGAGCCATAGTGCGGGTAAATATCGATCGCATATGGAATGTTCTCGCGACCGGCAAGGGCGATGAGCTTCGAAGTCATCAGATAATCATACGGTCCGGAAGAATCCTTCGCGCAGATGGATACATCGCGCTCTGTCGTCGAGAGATCATCGCCGATCGCTCCCATATCAACGGCGATCATTTCCGTAACGTCCGCCGGAATATTGGAGCTGCCGTGACCTACTTCTTCATAAGTCGAAATGATGATCTTGACCGTGCGAAGCGGTGATTGGCCTTCGCGCTTCAGCCATTCCAACAGACCGAATACGGCGGCCACGCTAGCTTTGTCATCCAAGTGTCGGGACTTAATCAGACCGTTCGGGAAGAATCGCGTGCGCGCATCCCAGCTAATGATATCACCGGGAGCGATGCCCAGCTTCTGTACATCTTCTTTATTCTTCACGAGTTCGTCGATTCGAATTTCCATATTGGCTTCATCGCGTTTCAAATCACGAACGTCGGAATACACGTGAACAGATGGTTTCGTAGTCAGCACCGTGCCATCGTACGTGCGGCCATCGCGCGTGTGAATGAGGCAGTATTCGCTCTCTACCGTATGCATGGAATACCCGCCGATTGGTGTAAAGCGGATTGTACCGGACGGTTTAATGGACCTTACCATTGCACCTAATGTATCGACATGGGCTGTAATGGCGATAACCTCGTTATCTTGCGGGTCGGAACCTGGAATCGTAATAATGCCGTTGCCCTTAGGAGTCAGCTCTAGCGCGTAACCCAATTTGGCTGCTTCTTCTTGAATAATGCGCATGATCGTCATGCAAAATCCGCTAGGGCTCGGTGTTGTCAGCAGTAGCTCCAGCAGGCGGTGAATGTAAGCTCGATCGAGCTGAGGATGAAGCGGTTCAGTCATAGCTTGCCAGACACTCCTTTCAAAAGTTAACACTTGTTCTATCATAGCCGATTCGGAGCCAAATGCCTATTGCCACATCCAGAAAATGACCAGAATGGCGGCACCTGCCGCTGCCAGCACCGTGTCACGACTCTTCCAGCGCTCGGTTATAAGCAGCGTTGGCTGCCTCTCTTTGCCAACGCCTCGGCTCTCGAGTGCATCGGAAACCTGTTCGCCCAGCCGGAACAAAGCCAGCATGAACGGGATAGACGTTTCTTTCAGCCGCTTGAGTGATCCCCTCGCAGCGCGTTCCGTCTCTTTCCCTCTTGCAATGGCGATACGCGCGAAACGCTCCCATTCTGATAATAGGACCGGTATGAATCGAAGGAGCAGCGTAATCGTTAAGATCAGCTTCGTGCCCCAGAGCGGTACTTTCCCGATTGCTCCGAATAGTTGTTCCAATGATCTGCGAAGCCGCAGCGGCGTAACCGCTAGCGGCAACCCGAAGCCAAGCAGCATGGCAAGCAGCGGCCGCAGAAGGGATTGCAGCGACACAAGTGCGGCGTCCGTGCTCCAGAAGCCTCCTCCTTCCTGCGGTCCGAGTCCGGCGATGAGCGCGACTGAGAACGTGAAGACGGTTAGTGCAATAATCGCGCTTCGCCAGCGTCGCAGAGGAATTTTACCGAGATGGATAGCGGCAGCAACGACAAGTGCCATAGCCCCTAGACCAGACCAAGTAGATTGGAATAGGATCGCGGCAGAAATTAGAATATAAGTAAGCCAAACCGATCTGGGATCGAATAAGGATAATGGCGATGGAGGACTGTCCGAATCTCGCAGCAAGAACGGCGCTCTGTTGTCCCGCTCAGTCAACGGCTTGCTAGGCCGAAGTATCTTCACGTTCGACTTCACGATTAGAGCTGCTTCTTGCGCTAATGCGGCCGGCTGCCAAACTTGCATATGCGGCACGCCTAGACAAGCTAGTTGATGCGCTACACGCAGCCACGCCGGAATTTCCATCCCGGCATGCTCCAGCCAATGGGGATTGACGAGCAGCTCATCCCTACTGCAATGCTGCACACTCCCATCGGTGTGCATGATAATTACAGCAGTAGCGAGCTGCAGCGCCCAGTCACTTTCATGGGAGATGAGGAGCACGCCTTTGCCCGCTGCCGCTTGCTGTTTGAGCTGCTCACCGAGCTGCTCATGACCGGCGGCATCCAGCCCAGCGGTCGGTTCATCAAGCAGCAGCCACGAAGACGGAGGCGCGAATAAACAGGCTAATGCCGTCCGCCGCCGCTCGCCGCCGCTCATAAAGTACGGATCACGCTCCAGCCACGTCTCATCCCATCCTACTGCCGCAAGCGCCGCACTCGCTCTGCGATCGCGCTCTGCGTCATCGAGGTGATAAGGACGCATCACATAGTGCAGTTCTTCGCGGACGGTTCTCGCAAACAATTGTTCTTCCGGTGATTGGCAAGAATAACTATAACTGAGCATCGCTTGACGATTGCGTACAGCGCTCTTCCGTCCTAAGCGTGAGCGCCGCTCCGTCCAGAGCGAATTCACGCCATAAGAAACCGTGACGTCCTCCGACTTCGTAAGTCCGGCGATCGTTTCCATTAATCTGGTTTTGCCGACGCCATTGGCGCCGATGAGGATCGTGATCGATCCTTGTTCCAGTCGCAATTCCTTCTCTTGAACGGCGGCCATCTGATTATGTACCCCTGAAGGCACCTGCTTCAAACCGACAATATGTAAGGTCATCGCGGCACCACCTCGATCTGTGCAAGCGCCTGATCCCATTCTTCCATCGTTTCGGGATAAGGAGGCTGCAGCTTTCCGAGCCTTCCCAGCTCAAGCGCTAAAGCAGATAAGTAGGGCAAACGAAGTCCGCAGGTTTGGCATGGTGTCGGACCATAATTGACTTGGCCCGCTGCCCCATACAAGAACTCCCCGCCTTTGCCGTCAAATACAATGCTGCCATCCATCATGGCCACGGTTCGCGCAGCGGATTCAATTTCCTGCAAACGCTGAGTAACCCAGACGATAGCAGTGCCGCGCCGATGAAGCTTCTTCGCTAATTCATGGACCAGTACCATGGATTGCTCATCCAGCATAGATGTAGCTTCATCGAATATGAGCAGCGGCGTCTCGCCGGCCGAAGCGGCGGCAACGGCAGTCAGCTGTCTCTGACCGCCGGACAGATGACTCCAGGGGGCATCCCCAATTGCTGAAAGTCCGGTAAAGGTTAGAATCTCTTCCGTCTGCTGCCTAATTTCATGGGGAGGCATGCCCCGCCATTCCAGCGCAAATCGAATTTCCTCACGCGGAGTTTCGGCGAATAGCTGTGCATCCGGCTGCTGCATCACATAAGGCGAAGGCTTATTACCGGCAAAACCACGACTCCATGACCCTTGCACGCCTTCAATTGTTAACCCTGCCAGCAACCGGGCCAGCGAAGATTTCCCGCTCCCATTCACTCCGGCTACATTCAACCATTCTCCGGGAGCGAGTACCAAATTAATTTGGTGTAAACGCGGACTGCTATCCCCGTTATCGAGCAGCCGATCTATAGAAACATCCTTCAAGATCAAACATTCATCGTTAATAGAATGACTCATGAAAATCCCTCTTCCCAAACGGATTAACCCATGTTATGATTTCAATTGTTAACCATTACACGATAACAAGGTTAACATTAGAGAGGAGCATTTTCAATGGAAACGACTTCAAGTTCCAATTCAAACGCAAACAACTCATCTTCTGCAGTTCTCGCTCCTATTTCGGACAGCGGTCAATCCGGAGCGACCTATTGGATTCGCGGTATCGTATTTACAGCCTTATTCGCCGCGCTCTTCATCGCTTTTGGTTACGTTAGCATTCCGCTCGGTTTTACAACGGTGCCGATCACGCTGCAAACCTTCGCCATCATGTTAGCCGGCGGCCTGCTAGGAGCAAGGTTCGGCTTTTGGAGTATCGCCATCGTCATCATTCTTACCGCATGCGGTCTGCCGCTTCTTCACGGGAACGGCGGCATAGGCGTAATATTCGGCGCAACCGGCGGATACATATGGATGTTTCCTATATCGGCCTTATTAATTGGTCTGGCAAGCGACCGTATCTTCGCACGAACGAAGAAACTTAATCGCAGCCAATATGTGATGCTGTTCATCAGCCTAGTGCTGTTTAGCGTAGTCCTTGCTTATGTCGGCGGCGTGCCATGGCTTGCTTATAAGGCCAATTACTCGTTCGCCAAAGCGATGGTTAACGGCTGCTATCCGTTCTTGTTCGGCGACATGGTCAAAGCCATTGCCGCAACTTTCTTGATTGCTGTCCTACGACCGCTTCTTCCGAAACTCCGCTAATCCTGCAATCATAAGCTCTTCCATCAGCCGGCCTGCCGCTTCACCTTCTGCTCAATCAGAACGCGAAGCTCGCGCAGCGTCGGCTTTCTTATGCTCACAACCACATTTCCCTTGTCGATCACAATGCCTTTGATGTGCAGAAGCTCCGGCAGCTCTGACCCTAGCGGAATGACGATATCGTCAAAATACCCCTTAGACAACGTTATCCCCCGCAGCTTCGCTTCATCTACCTTCGCAACCAGATTCGGATTGTTCCACTCCAGCTTATAGTAGATCACGATCCCAACCGGCAAACGATCCTTCAGCTTGAGGTTTAGATGCGCAACCAAACGCTCCCCTTCCAAATTAAATCTAGCCCCGGTTATAAGGACGCCCGGCTGGTACTCCGGTTTCAGCCGGATCGCCGCTTTACCGATATTGTCAATGTCCGCCTCCGAAAGCACAAACGATGTTCTTAGATTCTTAATCATCGTCAACGCCCGTTCCATGAGCGGCACTTCATTGAATTTCAAATCCAATTTCTCCGTTGGTTTCACATACATAACCGCACCCACTCCGGCTGCAATAACGAGTACAAGCAGTACGATTAGCGTAATTCCTATTTTCTTAAACACATGTCTTCACTCCGATCTCATTCCTCCTATTATACTCCCCCTTCTGTTTACCCTTCTACTGCCGCTTTGAGCAGCATGACAAAAAAATACAAGCCGGTCCCACTAACGGGAAACTCGGCTTGCATAATGAGCGGTTTATACGGCTATCAGGGCAGGCAGCTATTGCAGTACGGCGTTGCGCCATGAGCCATATGCAGTAATATCTTCTGCGCCATGCTCGGCGTAGGCTTCGCAAATAAACCCGGGCACTTCGGTTCCATCACTCAGCTCAACCTTGCCTATGCCAAGCGGTGCTGGAATAGACGCTGTGAAGCCTCCGAAGGAAGCGACCGGCATCTCCCAGATTTCGAGCGTAACGGATGAACCGCCTTGCTTCTGCTTAATCATCCCCGGCTTCGCAGGAGTAGTCGGCAGCTTCACAAGCCGATATTTCGACGCACTCTCGGCCTCCCGTACAAATGTGGCGCCGCAAGCAATCATCTGCTTCTCTAGCGGGAATCCTCGCATATGCAGACCGCAGACCGCGACCAGCGTCGTTGCCGGAGTTACAACCGTTGTTTGCGGAGCAGACGGTTTCGCATCACCTGCTGGCTGCTCACCGCCAAACGCGGAGACGAACCGTTTCGCTGCTCGGCATAGCAGCGATTCATTCTCCGCAGTGGCGAACAAGGTCACGCCAAACGGCAAATCCGTATCCGCTTCTCCAGCCTGAACCGCAACGGCGCACAGATCAAGTAAATTGCAATGATTCGTATAACGTCCCATATCGCTGTTCGTGCTGATCGGATTCGCTCGCACCTCATCGCGCGTCCATGTCCCGCCGCAAGTCGGCAAGAACAGAACCGCGTCCTTGAGCAGCTGCTTCGCTTCCAGCTTGAAGGCTTGCAGCTTATGCGCAGCTTGGAAGACCGCTGCCGCGGTATAATCCGGCGATGCGCCGGTTCGAAGCACCTGCTCCGTTACAGGAAATGCCGTTCCGGGATGGCTTTCGATGAATGGACCCAGATCCGCCCATCGTTCCGCTACCCAAGGTCCGCCGTATAGAATTGCCGCAGCTTCCGCGAACAGGTTGAGCTCTACGTAAACAACAGGCAAGCCCATCGCTTCAATGACAGCTACCGACTTCATCCATGCACGCTCATATTGACCCGCGAACGGTCCGTAGAAGGTCGGCGTCTCAGTTGGTAAACATACCGTAGCAGGAAGCATATCGCCCGCCGAAGGATGCGCAATCGAGCGCGACCACGGGTCTGTTTCTTCCAAGCCGCGGGCATGCCGGTCGACAGCCAGCGCATCGTCAAGACTATGCGCGAAGACAGTTACGCAGTCCAGGCTCGCACAGGCCGGAACAACGCCTTTCGTCGGCCAAGCGCCAAGGCTCGGTTTATAGCCGACCAAACCGTTCAGCGCAGCCGGAACGCGCCCTGAGCCGGCTGTATCCGTGCCAAGCGCGAAGACGACTTGCCCGCGCGCTACGGACACGGCCGAGCCGGAGCTGGAACCGCCGCTGATCAGCTCGCTTCGCAGCGCATTATGCGTTTCCCCATAGGGGCTTCGCGTCCCGACAAGACCGGTGGCGAACTGATCCAGATTGGTTTTGCCAATGGGAATGGCTCCTGCATGGATAAGTCGATGTACCACAACTGCGCTGGCTGTAGGTGTATAGCTGAATTCGGCACAAGCGGCCGTTGTCGGCACACCAGCTAAATCGATATTGTCTTTGACAGCAAAGGGGATCCCCCAGAGAGGCGAGCTCTCCGGAGTCAGCGTCGTCAACCGGTCCAGATAAGGCTGAATGACCGCAATGGACGGCGGTGTAATCCATATATTCATCTCCGCATCCGCTTCCGCTCGGCGGATGATCTCCGCAATCACATCAGCAGGCTCCAGAAGCTTGGCGGTATATTGTTCTCTGAGCCATTGCAAGGTCAGTTCATTTGGCCATTCTATCGTGGTCGTGGTCATATGCTCAGCGCCTCTCTTTCCCTCTCCTTCACGAGCCCGACAATCAGTTGACCCGTATGCACTTCATCGCCCGGTTTCACGAAGATCGAAGAGACAAACCCGTCGCAAGGTGCAGTCTGGGTAAACTCCATCTTCATGCTCTCCTCGATAATCAGCGTTTCGCCTTTCTTCACCTCTTGACCAGGGGTCACAAGCACCTTCCATACACTTCCCGGCATCGTGCAGCGAACCGCGATCGTACCCTCAGGCAGCTCATCCTCAGGTGCTTCTTTACTTGCATCCTGCTCGGATATAAATTCAGCGAGTCCAAGTGCTTTCCAGTTCTCACGCTCTGCTTGGAAGGCCTTTTGCTGCATCGTTTGGAAGGCATCCGTGCCCTCCTTGATTCCATCCAAGAACGCAAGATAGTCACTTAGCTTGAACGTCGTTTCCGTAATATCCGCCTCGAACCGTCCGCGCGTGAAGTCTTCACGGAGACGCAGAAGTTCATCCGCTGTTACAGGGTAGAACTGAATTTGGTCAAAGAAGCGAAGCAGCCACGGTTTACCTGCCTGGAAGCTCTCGGTTTGGCGGTTCAAGTTCCACATTTGAATCGTACGGCCTACGAACTGATAGCCGCCCGGACCTTCCATGCCGTAGACGCACATGTACGCGCCGCCGATACCGACCGCATTCTCCGGCGTCCATGTACGAGCCGGATTGTATTTGGTAGTGACGAGTCGATGACGCGGATCGATCGGCGTCGCAACAGGTGCTCCAAGATAAACATCGCCAAGGCCTAGCACCAGATAATTAGCCTCATGTACGATCTTGAACACTTCATCTAGATCGCCAAGGCCATTGATGCGACGAATGAATTCTAGGTTACTCGGACACCATGGAGCATCCGGACGTACATTTTGTTGGTAACGCTCAATGGCCAGCTGAGTAGCCGGATCATCCCACGAGAGCGGCAATCGAACAATTCGCGAAGGAACCTCGATCGTTTCAAGCGGCGGCAGGCCGGAGTCCAATTCAAGAATGCGTTCAGCCGCTTCTCTCACATTCGTCCGCTTCGGATCAATATGAACTTGAAGCGAGCGAATGCCCGGCGTCAGATCCTGTACCGGAATCACGCCTGTTTCCCGAATAGCCTGCATTAGCGCGTGGACTTGGAAACGAAGCAGCAAGTCCAGCTCCATCTCACCGTACTCCACCAGAATGTTCTCATCCCCGCTGCAGCGGATCGTAATCGGGAATCTGCGATTGACCGATTCCTGCTTCAATAGCGGGTATTCAGGCCTCTCAGTCAACTCGTAATCGGCTGGAGGCAAGCCAAGCGGTACGAGCTGCTCCCAGTCCCCTTGCCCGATCGCTTCCAGATTGCTTTCTTGTTCCTTGCGCAGCCGGTCCGCCTCATCCAGCGACAGCAATTGGAAACGAACGCGGTCACCCGGATGCAGCTGGCCCAGCTTCCAGAATTCCGCGGACGCTGTCGTCACCGGGCAGACGAATCCGCCCAAGCTGGGACCGTCCGGCCCAAGCAGAATCGGCATATCTCCGGTCAAATCCAGCGTCCCAACCGCATAAGCGTTGTCGTGGATATTGGATGGATGCAGACCGGCTTGACCGCCATCTTCTCTTGCCCAATGAGGTGCAGGGCCGATGAGCCTTACACCTGTCCGCGAGCTGTTAAAATGCACCTCGAAGCTTGTTTCCGCAAGCTCCTTCAGGTAAGTAGGCAGCAAATATTCAGCTGTACAGTGCGGTCCCGGAATAACGCCGATCGTCCACGTCCGCGTCATCGTCGGTAAGTCCCACTCTTGCAGCTGCACGACTGCTCCAGACGGCGGAACCTGCTGCCCTACGCTCCGATTGACGCCAAGCACATCCCCTGCGCGAAGTGCCCGTCCGCCATGTCCGCCGAAATTACCAAGCGTAAATGTAGCGGAACTGCCAAGGATACGCGGCATATCAAACCCGCCGGCAACCAGCAAATAACCTCTCATGCCTGTTTTGGCTTCGCCGTAGCTGAGCACCTGACCTTTTCGAGCATGGATCGGCTGGTACAATGGGACAGCTGCCTCATCCAGCACCGCTTCCATATCGGCACCGGTCAAACAAATCCACATATCATCACGGAACTTATAAGCACCGCCGCGCAGTGTCAGCTCAAGTCCTGCGGCGTCATCCTCATTGCCAAGCAGCTTGTTCCCCATGCGGAACGACAGCGGATCCATCGGACCGCAAGGCGGAACGCCGACATCCCAATATCCCGTTCGCCCCGGCCAATCCTGCACGGTCGTTTGAACGCCTCCATCGATGACTTCTATAGCCAGCTCAGCAGGCTCAAACGTATTCAACAGCTGTGTGTACACGTTGCCGCTCAAGCAATCTTCATGACTAAGCAGCGCTTTGACATACTGTAAATTCGTCGTGACCCCATAGAGACGCGTCTCATCGATGGCTTGAATCAGCTTCGCAATGGCATCCATCCGATTGTCGCCGTGAACGATGATCTTCGCCAGCATCGGATCGTATAGCGTGGTTACCGTTATGCCATCACGTACCCAGGACTCAATGCGTGCATGTTCTGTAAATTTCACTTGATCCAGCTTACCGGCGCTCGGACGGAATTGCTGCAGACAATCCTCTGCGTAGATACGCGCCTGAATGCTGTGGCCGACAGCCGGTTTAATCAACGATTCCAAGTCAGTCAGCTCATTCGCGGCTTCCCGAACCATCCATTCCACCAGATCAAGGCCAAGCACTTCTTCGGTTACGCCATGCTCCACTTGCAGCCGGGTATTCACTTCCAGGAAATAAAAAGCGCATGATTCCGGATCGTACAAATATTCAATCGTTCCCGCACTGCGGTAGCCAACCTCTGCAGCAAGCCGCTTCGAGGAGGCGAACATTTCTTGACGTACATGCTCTGGCAAATTCGGCGCCGGACTTTCTTCGATGACCTTCTGATTCCGACGCTGAATCGAGCAGTCGCGTTCGCCCAAGGTCACGACTTCACCAAAGCCGTTGCCGAAGATTTGAACTTCAACGTGGCGGGCTCTTGCAATATATTTCTCTAGAAAGATGCCGCCGTTCTTAAAATTCGTCTCCGCCAAATAACGGACGCCATCGAAAGCCGCAGCAAGCGCACTCTCGTCTGCGCACACCCGCATGCCGATTCCGCCGCCGCCTGCCGTGCTCTTCAGAATAACGGGATACCCGATCTCTTCCGCCTGCGCCAGCGCTTCGTCCAGCTCCGAGATCAACGCCGTTCCGGGCAGCATCGGTACACCTGCACGCTCCGCAATTTCACGAGCCGAATGCTTCAGACCGAACATCTCCATCTGCTCCGGAGTAGGTCCGATGAATACGATGCCTCGTTCGCGGCAGGCACGTGCGAATGCTGCATTTTCGCTCAAGAAACCATAGCCCGGATGGATCGCCTGCGCGCCTGTATCGATTGCGGTTTGGAGAATTCGATCCACATCCAGGTAGCTTTCTTTGGCAGGACCCGTTCCGATCAATACCGCTTCATCTGCGCCATCGACATGAAGGCTGTCTTGATCAGCTTGCGTATAGACGGCAACGGATTGAACGCCTAGCTTGCGAAGCGTACGTTCGATTCGAACGGCGATTGCACCGCGATTCGCGATGAGAACTTTAGTGAACATGGACATGGTGTTTCCCTCCCTGAATGACTCTATTTCTCTCTATGGATTCCAGATCAACACTCGAATCGGAGTTGGGTTATACGCATTACATGGATTGTTCAATTGCGGGCAATTGCTGATTAACACCATCGTGCGGCAGATCGATTCGAGCTCTACATAACAACCTGGCGCAGATACCCCATCCGCAAATCGCAGCCCGCCATCCTCAGACACGGGTACATTCATGAAGAAGTTCACATTAGGGGCCAAATCTCGTTTCGTATAGCCGCCTTCATGTTGGGCCAGCTGCAGCATGAAGGTATCGCGGCAATTGTGCATCTGAAGCTTCTCATGCGCATAACGCACGGTATTACTCTGAGCGGAACAGGAGCCGCCGACCGTATCATGTCTGCCGCAAGTATCGGCGACGATCTTGAGCAGTTCCTTGCCGGATTCGGCACGAAGCACCGAGCCTGTAGTTAAGTAAATGTTTCCTTGCCCCGTAATTGTCGCAACCGCACTATAATGATCTTCCGGATTATCCGCGTCGTAGAACAACGTATCCGCCGCTTGGTTTCCTTCCAAATCAACGATCCGCAGCACTTGACCCGGCTGAAGCTCTTTCATCCAGCCATCCCCTGCCATTACAATTTCATCTATAATCGCCGATTCCGGTTGCAGCGTGCTTTCGTATCGGTTAAACGCAGTAGTAGTCATCTTAGTTCCCCCTCAAATGTAGTCATTGCGTTGCGTGTATCCTTCAAGCCCCTCGTATAATTAACGACCAGCGAGCAAGTAGTACTCCGCCGTATTCTCGAATGCTCGCCGATTCTCGGATCTAAAGTTGCAGCAATAGTCGGTTTCCAGATTGACAGCCGGAGCCGCGAATACCTCAAGCTGTACAGCAGCTGTCGGATAATGGGTACTGGGATTCATCGGGTTCGGCGTATTCGAGACGACAAGGAGAATATCCATTTCTGTGCGAAGCGTTACGGCTGCGCCTTCTTTGCAATGTGCAGCATCGTAAGTCAATTGGCCTACGCTGTCGCAGCTCACTTTCGAGAACAAATTAACGACCGGTCCCATATCGCGTACACCTAACCCGTTACGAACGAGCTCGACCGCAAAATTCTCATAGCCGCTGCGCAGCCACTCATTCCGAAGCAGCTGGTATTGCGTCAATCCGAACTTGCTGTCCGTGGATGTGCGAGTCGTAAAGCCGGTAATCGTATCATGCCAGCCAAGCTCATCATCGACGAAGCTTGCCATCGCGCGGCCATTATCGCTCATCAGAATATTTCCATGAGTCAGGTGGGCCGTATATTGGGCTTTCAGCGTATCCGGCATATTGTAGCGCTCAGTCAAATCATCAGCGTGGAACATCATTACCGATAAATTAGCGTTATCCTGCAAGGCCGTAAAACGAAGCAGCCTCCCTTTGCTAATTCTCCCTGACCATTTATCGCCTGCCCCAAAGGTTGTGGTCCATAATCCTGTCGTCATTGAATAGTCCCCCTCGAAAAATGATTGAAATATAAAAAGCCTGAGAGATTGGTTTCTCCCAGGCTTTTATCCTTCCGTGTTATGCAGCGCTGCTGCACACCATCTCTCGGACCAGACCTGCATGAACGAATCAATCATGCAACGGAACCCTAGATGGTTAGTTGTTCTCAATAGCTAACATGAGAACCGATATTCAATTGTTAAAACCTGCTATTGATTCGTATTATAGGGGTGATTTCTGCAAAGTGTCAATCCTTATGTAAGGTATTATTACATTAACGTTCGTTAGGCAATGCAAACAACAACAAAAAAACCTCCCCTACATGCGTTAAACGCACATAGGAGAGGCTGTTTGAGGGCCGTATTAATGACGCTGCGGAAGAGATTTGACATAACGGTCGGATACATCCATAAGCTGCATCACATAGTCATAGTCGCTTCGATAAGGAGCAAGATTCGTCACCGGCTCAAGCGTTCGAATGTTTACCGCCTTGCCATCCTCGAAGCCTTTGCCCGGTACGAACAAGATGTCATTGTTGTAGAACGAGCCTGTCGGGAGGTAGTACCGCGTCCCAAACACATTTCGGTCCACATTAAGCAGATCATGGCCGAAAGCCGTAAATTGTTCATCCTTCAGCGACACGCCGAGCAAGTTCGCGACAGTCGGCATAATATCCAGCTGACCGCCTACATGATCGATAACTTTACCTTGCTGGCCCGGCGCGTGGATGATAAGCGGAATATTAAACCGACTGACTTGCGGGTCGTATTTGATGCCAAGCGCTTGTTTCACAAACGCAGGATCGTTCTCGTCCGGCTGAAGCCCAAAGTGGTCTCCGTACAACACGAGAACGGTATTATCCCATTGCCCTGCGGCTTTGAGCTTATCGATTAATGTTCCGATTGCATAATCCGTGTAGTTCACACCCAGCAAATAATTGCCCAGCTGCGTGCCTTTGAGCTTCTCCGGAAGCTGCATTTTCATGCGATCCAGCGGAACTTCGAACGGGAAGTGATTCGACACCGTAATAAACTGTCCATAATACGGCTTACTGCCGCCACTCACTTCTTGCAGCTTCTCTACGCCAACGCGGTATAGCTCCTCATCCGAGGCTCCGAAGCTGTTGTAATGATCGTTCTTGTAATAAGGCTTGTCAAAATAATGATCAAACCCTAGCGCCGCGTACAGTTTATTGCGATCCCAGAACGTCACGTCATTGACATGAAACGTACTTGAGACATAGCCGTTCTTGTCCAGTAATTTCGGCAGGCTGGGAATATCCCGATCCCCATACCCGGTAGACATCGCAATCTTCGCAGTCGGATAGATGGACGTGTTGGACATGAATTCGGCATCGGAGGTGTTCCCCTGTCCAATCTGTTGGAACACGTGCGGGAAATAGAAGCTTTCATCTGCCAGCTTGTTCAGCACGGGCGTCAGCTCTTGACCGCCTACGGAGAGATGAATCGGGAAATTCTGAAAGGCCTCCATCTGGATGATGATTAGATTCTTGCCTTTCTCGGAGCCGAAATAGGCCGCAGGAACGCCGCTAGCCACATCTTTGTAAGGATAGCTAGCTTGAAGTTCGCTTGCTTCCTGCGTAATTTCGTCGATATTCCCTTCGGCAGCCACGCTGTTGTCTTGAGCCGCTTTAATCGCTGCCGATATTTGATAATTCAAGAAACCTTCCTGCTCAGCCTCGACCAGCTCGTTATCGATTGGCATGCCCACTTGAATAACGCGCGCCGAAAGCGCGAAACTAACGATAAGAATAGCCGTCATCACGACACGGTAAATTGGCGTTACCGCCCGCTTCCTATAACCGCCGCTGTAACTGCTCCAAGAACGGTTTCGGCGTGACCTTCTCACTGCCGCGATAATCCAAAGCGCTAATCCAACCGCCAAATCGGCAAAAAACCAGAAATGGTTCAATTGGATCGTCGACTCAACGCTTGATCCGATCTTCGTCACCTGATGCAGCTCATATAGCGCCGTGTAGGTGGGTACGTTCCCGAAATGCTCGAAATAAACAGCAGATGAGAACAGAGCGAAGGAATAAACGAGATTCACCGCGCCATACACGGCAGTCCGAAGCTTGCTTGGCGTAACCAGTTCAACGAGGCTGAGCAAGACCATGATAGCGCCGATGTCTGCGATAATATGCGTTATATCAATTTTGTCAAATAAGAAATAGCGCAGCAGCAGCATTTTGGCATGGAATAGTGCAATAGCCATATAGAATAGCGGAATTCCCGCATTCTTCTCCTGATTCAGAGAAAGCAGCGACCTCCGCTGACGAATTGGAAAATGATTCATATCGACTTTCTGTACCTTCTTTCTTATTAGCTGAACCGCTGCCTAAAGCCGCATTTCCGGCAAAGCTCTTCAACGGCTTCCCTGCGCGAAAATCCGTCATAGAGCCGGTTCGCACGATCACCTTCAATAATTTCCGAGAATGCGGTCTGATGAATGTTGCCCAGATTGATTACGCCCTCGCCGTCTAAGCAGCAAGGTACGACTGTACCGTCAACCAGAATGCCTGCTTGATTGCGAAGCGCATGACAGAAGCCTTTGCCATCGTCTTCCGGCTCCTTCAGATCCGGCCACTTGAACTCCACCTCGTGGTTCAAATAAACACGGTCCGCAATCTTAATCCCATTCCCGCGCGTAAATTTCTCTTGAATGCGGAAATCCAATTCGAATGCCTCTTCAATCTGCTCTAAAATCTCATGATTACGGTTTACCTCGACATTGACCTCATTGTCTTCAGCCAAATTCCACAAGCGAAGCGAAACCAGCATGTCCGAAGTCGCAACAGCCTCTTTCACGAACGACAGCACGCTGCCGATATAACCTTCTTTATCAACCGAACCTTCATGTCCGTCAAAGCTGTGCAGCGAGAAGTTCATTTGACGAAGTGCAGGTTTGCCCATGATCTTGTGTTTGGCTTTGTGCAATAGCGTTCCGTTAGACGTAATATTCACCTTGAAGCCGCGCTCGTGACTGATGTCGAGCAGCTGATCGATTTTCGGATGCAGCAGCGGTTCGCCCTTTAGATGGAAATAAATATAATCCGTATGCGGTTTAATTTCATCCAATATTTTCGTGAAGTCTTCGACCTTAATGAAATTTGCCTGACGTTTCGTTTGCGGACAGAACGAGCAAGCCAGATTGCAGACACTCGTAATTTCGATATAAAATTTCTTGAATTTTTTCATCCCGATTAGGCCCCGTTCATACGATCAATATAGGTTGCGGTGCAAGAACATACCCTCCATTATAAATCGCCGATGCAAAAGCTGTCCACTTAAGGCCACTGGAAACAGCGGTTTTGTCATTGACACATCGGGCAAGGGCAACTTATAATTGCGCTAATCATGCCATTGAGAATGAGAAATATTATCAAAGGAGCGCGAGCCAATGATGATGAACAAACCCGTCATCGATTTCTCCCCATTCGATAAGTACTACATACGCGTCTCGCCAACAGGCGCTGCTACCCCGTCCTTCGAGATGCCTGCGACCGATTTTCTACGGGGAGCCGATGTGATACAACGTGCGTTTGAGATCGTAAGTTTGACTGCACGCGCTACCGGCTCCGAACTGGCAACTTCTTATATCGGCGGCTCTTTATTCCAACTATGCGCAGTAAGACTGCTCTTGTTGTCCAAGTATAATGTGCAGTTCGACATGGCGATTGACAAACTTACGTTTCAAATGGAGGATTTCGGCACTTATCATTCATTCGGCTATAAGCTGCATGACTTCAGCTACACGGAGGTACCGGAACATGTAGACCGCGGAATGTTCGTCCGAGATACGCTTGAGGCGGATTTTCGAACCGTAGTGGAACCGCTGCTGAATACCATCGCTTCTGCCGGGAACCTGAAGGCTGCGGTCATATGGACGCAATTCGGCAGCAAGCTGGCTAACATGATAACCACTTTCGAAGCAAATGAAACCTCTGAAGAAGTTCGAAAGCGATTCGCACATGATTGCAAGGTACTCACGGAACAGCTCGATCCCAGTCTGTTCGGCAGCAAACGCAATCCCTTCGTACATACGCCTAGGTATGTCGACAGCCCCTTCCAGCTCGGCAGCAAAATCATGATTCGCTCCGGCTGCTGCATGTACTACTGCAACGAAGACGGCGTCATGTGCTACAGCTGCCCGAAACTCACAGCCCCCCAGCGCGAAGAGCGCTATGCAAGCATCGTTAATAAGAGCTGAACGGAGCAAGATTCCGTTCAGCTTTTTTGTTACCAACTAGCCATTTCACCCCCGCGGCGTAGGCTGAGAGTAGGAAAATCCCTACTCTCAACACCGAATCCACGTTTTATCGTCGCTGAGAGTCGGGAAAACCGACTCTCAGCACTCAAACTAACCCTTTCACCCCCGCGGTGAAGGCTGAGAGTAGGAAAATCCTACTCTCAACACGAAATCCAGGCCGAAATGACGCTGAGAGTCGGGAAATCCTACTCTCAGCACTCTCACTAACCATTTCACCCCCGCGGCGAAGGCCGAGAGTCGGAAAATCCGACTCTCAACACCAAATCCACGCTGAATCGACGCTGAGAGTCGGGAAAACCGACTCTCAACACTCCAACTAGCCATTTCACCCCCGCGGTGAAGACTGTGAGTCGGAAAATCCTACTCTCAACATCAAATCCACGTTGAATCGACGCTGAGAGTCGGGAAAACCGACTCTCAGCACTCCAACTAAGCACTCTACCCCGCGACGGTCGCTGTGAGCCTGGATATGCGACTTTCAGTACTCTAACCACCTTGCCAACCGTTTGATGATGAGCGTCCGATAAATGAACGCTCAGCTCGGAATACACACTGAATTAACTCGGAGTGTTCCAAAATCGAACGCTCAGCTCAAAAACTAACTACTCACTGCTGCGCTTAAGAGGAATAGCCGTTTAAACACGTTACTCACTCCCGTTTCGGCCACCATAAGCGGTATATCCTCTTAATGCCACCGAATAGAGCCGTTTCCCAGCACTTTCTGCTCTATCCGCATACGATAAGCGGTATATCCTCTTAAACAGGCTACTTACCCCCGTTTCGACCTCCATAAGCGGTATTCCCTCTTAACGCCACTGATTTGAGCCGTTTCCCAGCACTTTCAGCTCTATCCGCATACGATAAGCGGTATATTCTCTTAAACAGGCTACTTACCCCCGTTTCAACCTCCATAAGCGGTATATCCTCTTAACGCCACCGATTTGAGCCGCGGTACCTCCGCCGCCCCTCCCCAATCCAGGGAACGTCGCAGCAAAAACAAAAAAGGCAGCCAAGGGACTGCCTTCATTCATCCATGATCTCTAGTTCGCCATCATGCTTTCTCACTCGTCACCATGATCACTCACTCGCCATCATGATCACTCGCTCGTCAGCATGGCGTGCATTTCGTCCTTCGTCCGCTCCTGCCGGAGCACATGCTCCGCGGAGATGTCGGATTTGTTCTCGTTGCGGAAGCACTTGCCTTCCAGATAGTAGCCGTTGACTCGCGCCATGGAGTAGAACGCGCACAGCTGATTGGCAATACGAATGGCATGTTCTTTGGTTTGGGCTGAATATAACGTATTGCCGAAACTGAGTGGATTGTTGATACTCTGAATGTTGACATTAAATAGCTCTTCATCACCTTCTACTTGCTTCACCATAATTTGATTGTTGTAGCAATTGAGCAGATAATGAACTGTCATGTCATACACCGCCTTAATCACTTGTTTCGGCCCGCTATTTGCTTGCCGTACAAACTATTACACACGCCTGCCGTTTTCTAAGCAGTTCACCTTATTCTATTCTTCGGCTTCCGAGAAATGTGCTTTACAAAAACTATCAATAAGCTGCTCTTCCTCGTCTTCCAGCTCCGCATCGACATATCGGTCGTTCATACGCTCGTACAGCTCATACTTCACGATGCCCGAAGATTCGCCATCCACTTTATAAATGACGCGGATATAAACGCCATTCTCCACGAACAGCTCATCATCCTCAGGCAAGTCCACATCCAATCTAAACTCGTACCGATCGCCAGCAAGTATGCCGAACGGGTCTTTAATCTTGTCCACCGAAAATTCTGTAATCGAAATCATTGCCTCATCCCTTCAATTCCCTCAAGTTATGCCTCACTTGTTAGTATATCGTCTATTCTCATTCCTTTAAACACATGCGATTACCGACTTGCCAGCACACCTTCAAGGCGGAGCAGCTTTTCCTTCGCATCCATCCCGCCACGGAAACCGGTTAACGCACCATTCTTGCCGATAACGCGGTGACAGGGCACAACAATCAGCACCGGATTCGCGCCGATTGCAGTACCAACCGCTCGAACCGCACTCGCTTTGCCTATCCGCTCTGCGATATCGGAATAGGAGCAGGTCTGCCCATGCGGGATTTGCTCCAACGCTTGCCAGACCATCTGTTGAAAAGCTGTCCCTTTCACATGCAAAGGTAGTTGAAACCTTGTCAGCTCCCCGTTCAGATAAGCACGAAGCTGCCCGCTATATTCCCCTAATCGCTCATCATCTCTCGTTAACGTATAGCCGGGGTAATGTTTCGCGCACCATTCAGCAACCTCATCTAGCGTAGCAGCAGGCGAGCTGACATAACTTAATCCTTCATCAGTCGCAACCACTATAAGCCGCCACGATGCATCGTCAATCTCCGTCCAATACAAAGCTTTCATATTCCCAATCCTCCCTTAATCCATCCCACTCTGATCCGCAGCAGCAGCAGCACCCATCATCCGATAGGCCGACGGCGAGCTGCCTGATTCCTTCTGAAACACGGTTGCAAAATGTGCCGCATTCGGAAAGCCCACTCGCACTCCGATTTCACTAATCGTCAACTCGGATGCGGACAACAGCAGCTCCTTCGCCGCCTCCACTCGAACCTGCTGCAAATACGCAGCAGGAGACATCCCCTTAATTCGCTTAAATGTTCGCTGTATATGATAAGGACTGACATGCGCCAGCTCCGCTAATTTGGACAAAGGAAGCGGCTCCTCGTAACGCTCATGGATCACCATCGCTACCGACTCCACCCATTCTTCCTCTGGAAGCCGCCTTCCTTCCGGCTTGCACCGCTTACACGGCCGATAATCGCTCGCAAGCGCAGCTTCAGCATGCAAGAAGATGTGAACATGCTTCGGATTCGGCGTTCTCGATTTGCAGGAGGGCCTGCAGAATATTCCGGTCGAACTCACACCGTAGTAAAACTGACCATCGTACGAAGCATCGCAGCTTGCAATCGCGAGCCACATTTCACTCGTCATCATGGGCATGCACCATCACCTCCATGAGAAGAAGTATAACCTCTTTATGGGGCTGATGTAAGCTTTGCCGCATGAGAACGCAAGATTACGAAAGCGAACAACCACCCAAATATGATACAACTAATAATGCAGCAGATTTGAAAGGAGGCCTCCGACGAGATATGCATACCATTACGATTCATCCGCCTGCCCCGTTCAGCAGTGCCCATATCATTGATTATTTGAAACGATCCAGTAACGAATGCTTATTCAATGTGGAGGATAATACTGTTCTGCGGCTTATTCCAACGGCGAGCAACCCCGTACTTATAAGGATCACACCAGAGAAGAACGATTCACTGAGCATCGAGTTTCCCGCATTGGACGAAGAGCCTTCCCAGGAGCTTCGAGAAACTGCTGCCCGCTATGTATGGGAATGGTTCGATTGCGAACGCGATTTGCTGCCTTTCTATGAACTGGCTGAGCAGGACGAACTGCTTCGTGGCACTGTTAAACAGTTCCACGGACTGCGGGTAGTCGGCATCGACGACTTGTTCGAAGCGCTCTGCTGGGGAATCATGGGCCAGCAAATTAATTTAACCTTTGCTTATACGCTCAAGAGACGATTCGTGGAGCGTTTCGGTTCATCGCTGGAATGGAATGGCCGATGTTACTTTACCTTCCCTACGCCGGAGACGATCGCCGCCCTTCAGGTTTCCGACCTGACGGACATGCAGTTCACAGGCCGCAAATCCGAGTACCTGATCGGAACCGCCAATGAAATTGTCGAAGGCCGTTTGTCCAAAGAACAACTCTTGGCACTTGAAGACTGGTCCGCCATCGAGAAAGCACTAACCCGCATCCGCGGCATCGGACCGTGGACGGCAAACTATGTACTCATGCGCTGTTTACGCATGCCCGGAGCATTCCCCATCGAAGACGCAGGTCTTCACAATGCGCTGAAGCACCTTATGAAGCGGCCGGACAAACCTTCCATCGCGGAGATTAAACAGCTCTCCTCAGCCTGGGGCGACTGGAAAGCCTATGCCACCTTCTACCTCTGGCGGACCCTTTACTAACGCCGCCATTCCCCTTCAAAACATAAAAAAGCCGCCAATTGGCGGCTAAAAGTCAAATTCACCTTTCTTCTTTCGCGGTTGAGATTTGATCTTGTTCTGTACTTTGGGCAGATGCCTCATACTGCGATGCATCGGTCCTTTACAGATCGGACATGCCTGTTCACCGGCCTCGGCAAATTCCTCACGAACCCACGCTTTACACTCTGCGTTCTTACACTTCCAAATCTTCGTTGCGATCAACTGCGGCTTTTCCTCTTCATTCATCGACAATCTAAAAGCATCCTTTCTCTTGCTGCCTGAACGAAGCTAGTTCGTACGCCATTAAATTTTCAATTGACGATCAGGTAGGTTATGTTATATTATCTAACAAAGCAACGTAACTAAATATGCCATACGTTCTCTAGGGTTCCGCAGCAACCATTCCGGCATGCTGGACTGGACCGAGAGAGAACGCACAGCCGTTGCTGTGTTCACGGAGGGATAAAAGCCCGGGAGGATCTCATTTAGGGATACCTTCCGCGCTTTTTTTTATTTTTCAGCCATCCATCCTGAGAGATGTGATGGTTACACGAGAGATGACGGAAGGGTGCTGCACATGAACGTACAAGTCAAACTAACGCCAACATTATCGTTATTTCAAATCGTGTTCCTCGGCCTCGCTTGGATGACACCGATGATCTATTTCTCGATTTATGGCATTGCTTACGAATCCTCCGCCGGGATGTTAACCCAAGCGTATTTGACCGCTTTTGTCGCCATCATGTTTACTGCTTATAGCTATGGCCATATGTCCAAGGCACATTCGAGCTCCGGTTCTGCCTACTCCTATGTGAAGAAATCGATCCATCCCTATCTCGGTTTCCTTGTCGGGTGGGCATTGCTGCTGGATTACCTCTTCTCACCTATTATCGCATGCTTAACGTTCGGAATCTATATGCATGCGCAATTCCCGGCTATTCCGTCCTACTTGTGGATGATCAGTATCAATTTGTTAATTACGCTAGTGAACCTGCGCGGTGCTTCATTCTCAGCCAATCTGAGTAAATGGTTCGTCCTCATTCAAATGGGCTTCATCGCCTTGTTTTGCATCTTACTCTACCGTAACTTATCTTCCATAAGCGATCCGCTTGCGCCGCTCCTCCAACACGAGATTCCTTTCACCACAATACTGACAGGCGCTTCCATGATCTGCTTTTCCTTTCTCGGATTCGATTCCATTACGACAATGTCGGAAGAAACGAAGAACGCAAGCAAAACCATCCCGAGAGCCATCGCCATTATTATTGGGATCGCGATCGTTTTATATGTTGTCCCGTCTTATTTGACTCAGCTGACGTTCCCAAATCCAATCCCTTTCGCTGACATCGATTCGGCCGGGCTAGAAATTGTGAAGATGGTCGGCGGAGCCATGCTTGGATCGGTATTCATCATTGTGCTCTTATTTGCAATCTTTACGCAAGGAATCTCTTCCGTTTCAAGCGTGTCGCGGCTGCTGCTCGCAATGGGACGTGAATCGATCCTTCCGGACCGTATATTCGCCTATGTACACCCCAAGCTCAAGACGCCTGCGGTCAATATTCTAATTGTGGGCATGGTCTCTATGTTAGCTTTAGTCATTCGACTGGATACGGCGATCAAATTCGTGAATTTCGGCGCACTGACCGCCTTCTTCTTTGTCAACATATCTGTCATCTGCCACTACTACGTAAAGGAACGTAAGCGTTCCGTCTCAGGAACGTTAGCTTACTTGGTTCTGCCTGCTACAGGCGCATGTGTCATCGGCTACCTATTCCTCCTGCTGAGCAAGGATGCACTGATCATGGGACTGATCTGGCTTATTATCGGGGTCCTGTATCAAGCCTACCGGAAACAACACGCCTTGAAGCTTATCCTGCAGAGAAACAAATCCTTCTCCATCGAGAAATCAAAAAGCACCCCATAAGGGGTGCTTCCATTGTTTGAACTTAAGATACAGTTAATCGTTAACCGTATTTGGCGCCGCTCCCAGGCTGCCATTATTGATCAAACTGCGAAGATCCGGCTCAATAGCTGCTGGATCCGTCGATGCCGGATATTGCTTCACAACGTTGCCCTCTTGATCAATCAGGAATTTTACGAAATTCCACTCGATTGTACCGGTATGGTAGGGGGCAGGCGCTGCATCCACTAAGTATTTATATAACGGATGGGCATTTTCGCCGTTCACTTCAATTTTCGCAAACATCGGGAAAGTTACGCCGTAATTGAGCTCGCAGAAGCTAGCGATCTCCTCGTTCGATCCTGGCTCTTGAGCTGCAAATTGATTACATGGGAAACCAAGCACGACCAAATTCTCGTCCTTATGTGCTTCGTAAATCTGCTGCAGCCCTTTATAATGAGGGGTAAGTCCACAGGCGCTCGCCGTATTGACGATGAGAAGCGTCTTCCCTTTATATGCGGACAGCGACTGCTGTTCGCCTGTAATCGTCTGGACGGTGAAATCATAAATGCTCATTGGTAGGTCCCTCCTGAATTGAGTTCACAGTATATTGCATTTAATTAAATTGTATAAAATGATTATAGCCTATGAACACCGCTCCGAGCAACCCCTAAATCAGCCACTATTCCTTCGTCAGCACCTTCTGCAGCACTCTGACCAGTTCCTCCGCATCCTGCCATACAAGCGGTCTGACTCCTTGCGGCAGCTGCTGATCAGCCACTTGGCTTGTCCAAATAATCTGGATCTCATTGCCAATCGCAAACCCCGCACGAAGCCACAACTCCGCAGTCGGTTCCGTCACATCCACCACCAGCAGCTTGCAGTTGCTAATCTCCTGCAGCACCGTTTCAATCGGTTTAGGATCAAGTCGCAGCGAGAGATCCTCTTCCAGAAACTTTGGTGCATACCCAAGCTGAATCAATCTCGGGAATACCGTTTCCAGCCAATCTCTGCTTATGCTCTCATTATGGTTGCTAAGCTGAACATAACAAGGCTTTAAAGCTTTGCCGCTTGCGGTATTAGCCGCTTCCACCCAGCCTTTCTCCGTCAGCTTGAACGTTGAGCCGATACGCTCAATATATCCGTCTTCTTTCAGCTTCTCCGTAATAAACACAAGCTCTTGCAAAGTTAAGGAATAAGTCAAATTATAGCTTTGCGAGAACTGATTAATAACGACCGCTTCACCGGGTCCCGTGGTATGTCGATGCAAGTATCGGAGAAGTCGATTCCCCTTCTCTTCGGTTGTAATCGGAATTTGCGGAGATTGTAAGATGGTCACAAGGTCCTCATAAGTAAGAATGACCTTCTCGTCACAATCTGTCTGTTCCCGAATATAAGCCGATAGGATCGGGAACGAATTCCGTTTCTCCGAATAGCTCAACAGTCGTAATGGCTCATAGCTGTCTTCCCGAAGCCCGTAAGACCCGCCAGGTGCGCACATACAGTCAATATACCATTCATTGCCGCCTTTACGTTTCACTTTCACAAGCTCGTCACAGAACAAACAGCGTTTCGATTCTAAAACTTCCATTAATCTAATCACCCCTTATTTAACGATTCGCAGCAGCCGCCTCCAATAAGGGTGCAAAGGGGATTAAGCTTCTCTCATTATTGTCCCGCTGCCTCGTCACTGTGCTGCGCTCGCACCCATTTCAATCCGTCCCAGCGCAGCACATCGCCTGCCACGATTCCCGCCTCAGCCTTCTCGCGAGGCAGTGTCAGCGCCTTCCCGTTCACCTCGATGGCAAGGAACTTCCCATCTGCGGCAACCACTTTCCCGAGCCGCTGAGTGGCGCACTTGACGTTAGTATTCGCTTCGTTTCCCATCCCTATAGCCTCCCCAGGTCAAATGTTATCCACCTATATAATCACCGTTTGTTCGTTTCCTCTCATTATACGCTTCCAATGCATGAGGGCAACATTCTTCAAACGCATATCCGATCCTGAATGCTCGAGAACGCCGCAACTATGCATAAAATTTGCCAAATTGGTAATTTTAACTACACGGCTATCGATAGGAGGAGCATGGAAATGAAAGATAAAATTACCCCTTTCCAATTGTCCACCTTGCTGGTTACGTTTATCGGAATCTCGAACCACGTCATTCTGATTCCCATTTTGCTGGATACTGCGAGTCGCGACGCATGGATCTCTGTCTTGGCGGCCATCATCCCTTCCTTGCTTCTTGGCTTGCTATATGTCTATCTTTACAAATCGATCCCTGCTTCGTTATCGACCTGGATGTTAGAGAAAGCGCCTACGTTTGTATGGCTTATGTTCACCCTGCTATTCACCGCATATTTCCTGACACAAGCAAGCATCAGTATACGGGATACGATCATGTGGTCCAACTCGTCTTACTTAACCTATACGCCGCAATGGGTAGTCGGCCTTTGTCTCATTGGTATCAGTTACTTCACGGCAAGAAAAGGGCTTGCGGCCATCGCCATTACGAACGGAATCCTGCTGCCATGGATCATTGCCGCCGGGTTCTACGTCATGACGGTCAACTTTCAATATAAGGACTACCATTACCTATTTCCCATCTTCAAAAATTCGGCACAAGCCATCACGAAAGGCGCTTGGTATACGACTTCCGGCATAACGGAGATCTTCCTCGTGCTTTTCTTGAAAGACGAAGTGAAAGGAAAGCTGTCGCGCCTGAATATCTGTCTGGTCGTTCTCATGTTGATTGAACTGACATTCGGGCCACTGACTGGCGTAATTGCCATGTTCGGACCCTTCGAAGCTACGCTGCTGCGATACCCAGCCTACGAGCAGTGGCGGATGGCCGCCATCGGAAGCATGCTTAGCCAAACGGATTTCTTGTCCATTTATCAATGGCTGGCAGGAGCATTTATCCGTATTTCATTAGGTATTTACATCATTCACACGCTGTGGGTGAAGAAATGGAAGCATCCCGAGATTCTGCTAATCCTGATCTCGTCGGTCCTCCTTGTAGTCAATCTGCTCCGACTATCGGATGTGAATTTCCACAATCAAGTGAGAAACTACTATTCAAGCTCCATTTTATTTTGCAGTGTCGTGTGCATCGTGATCTTAATTTGCATCTGGGTCGGAAAGAACAAGAAGGCGGTGCAGCGAAATGGCTAAATTAAGAGAAAGCGATATCCGGCTCTTATTTGAAGGTTGCGGCGATATTACTTTCGAAATGAACGACTCCTTTCTATTCATCTTCTGCCAAGGGCTGTCGAACCGTGAGCAAATCAATGAAATTAGTACCTATAGCGAAGAACTTTGGCGGCAGCATCCCGTTACACTTACATCACAATGGAAGAATGAGCTCTCCTCTTATGTATTTAACGGGGAATTATTCCTTTTCGACTTGAAAACCGCTCGTTGTTATGTTCAATACGTCGCTGATCCCCCTCAAAGAACGACGGAAGAGTCCGTCACGGAGACGTCTACGAAAGGCGCACGCGACGGATTTACCGAAAGTATCCAGACGAACCTGGCGTTAATCCGCAAACGTTTGGCTACGCCGACACTCAAAGTCGAAGCCTTCGCAATCGGTGTTCGAAGCCAGACCGCAATAAATCTTCTCTACATCCAGGATATCGCGAATAAAGTGGCTGTTAATGAAGCAAGACGCAGATTGCAGAAAATCCAAATCGACGCGCTTGTCACAAGCTCACAGCTCGAGGAAGCGATTTCGGACCGTTCGTACTCGGTTATCCCCTTAATCGATAACACCGGACGCCCCGATTTTGCCGCGGAATGCCTCATGAGCGGACGTTTCGTGATCCTGCTGGACAATTCGCCGCTGGCCATTATCGCCCCCATTACGCTTACATCGCTCATCAACTCCCCGGAAGATGGCTATTTCCGGGCGGTAATCAGTTCTTTTCAGCGGTTAATCCGGTTTTGCGGCTGGTACTTGGCACTGTTTCTGCCCGCTTTCTACATTGCGCTGATCGGCTTTAATTTCGAGCAGGTGCCATTGCCCTTATTAGCGACAATCGCATCGAATCGGATCGGCCTTCCGCTTACCGTTCCATTCGAGGCGATCGTCGTGCTCGTATTGTTTGAATTGTTCAAAGAAGCCGGACAACGGCTGCCCAAATCGGTAGGGCCAACCGTCACCGTCGTAGGCGGCATCATCGTAGGTGATGCCGCTATTCGCGCCGGAATCACGTCTCCGACGGTAACCGTCGTGGCAGCAACTACCGTGATTGCCGGCTACACGCTCGTAAACCCGACGCTTAGCGGCATCGTATCCATTGTTCGCATCGTCATCATGATTATTTCCTCTATTCTTGGCATGTTCGGGTTCTTCATGTCGATTTTCTTCGTCGTCGCCTATCTGTCCGATCTTAAATCGTTCGGGATTCCGTACCTTTCTCCGATTTCACCGCCATCATGGCCGGATCTTGTAGGAGCCATACTGAAGAAACCGGCCAAACTCATGAATAAACGGCCGCAGAACCTCCATTTGCAGGACGATACAAGGATGAAGGACGATAGCCCATGAAACGAACCGTAAAGGCCATCGTGATCAGCTGCATCTTGTTATCGCTGTGCGGCTGCTGGGATGTGAAGAACATTCAATATTTCAACTTCGTTACCGTAATAGGGGTCGATTACGTCGACGGCAAATATAAGATTTATGCGCAAATCAATGACCTTACCACTATGGCCAAGACAGAAGGCGCCGGCCAAAGCGCGAAACCCATCGTGATCGGCAAAGGCGAAGGCGAGAGCATCGGGATGGCGATATTCGATCTGCAGAAAGAAAGTCAAATGCGAATGGATTGGACGCAGAATAAAGCGTTCATCTTCAGTGATCGTATTCTTGCCAGGGGGATTTTCGATATTCATGATGAATTGATGCGAACTCGCGATCAACGTTACACACCTTGGGTGTTCGCGACGAATGAAGATCTTGCTGCGATTCTGAGCACGATGCCCATCACCGGCAGTTCCTATGTTGCCACGTTGTACTATCAGCCGAATCTGCTATTTAAACAGCTCCAGTCATCTTTTGAACCCATCCAATACCAGAGATTCATTCGCTCCACAAGGGAACCGTTCCAGACGACCTTGATTGACCATGTGAAGCTTTCTACCAACTGGAAGAAAGGGAACAAGCCGTTCACACTGCCCATCGTAGACGGACTGGTTGCGCTCAAACAAGGGAAAAGCGAGGCTAGATTCTCCCGGGAAGAGGCTACCGGTGTGAAATGGTTACGGAAGAATACCAAACGCGGTATGCTTCCCATCAAGGACGATCAAGGTACTTTCGTTGGAACGGCTACGCTCAAGAGCCTTAAAGTGAAGCAACGACCGGCTTATAAGAATGGTAAACGAATCGTCAAACTCACCATAAATATGGACGCAGGTCTTCGGGAGCAGCAGAAAGGTTTCACGCTGAATGAGATGAATAAAATGCTCGAGTCGAGCTTATACGACGAGATCATGAAAACCTATGAAGTAGGCAAGAAACGATCGACGGATATCTACTCCTTTAACGAAGTCTGGTACCGCAAGGGCCTTGCCGTAAACGAGGAAATACCGGGGATTGAGCTCGATGTCAAAGTAAAACTAATGGCTACCGGCATGCTGGAGCTGCGTAAGAAATGATGCTCCAAGTCAAGACGCATTAGATTAGAATTTTCTAATCTAAATCTCATATTTGGGATCATTCCAGAAGCCTCATAGATCTTCCGGCTCATTGGAAAGTAGTGGTACAAAATGCTGTGTTATAGTGTTCTTAGGCAATCACAGCGGCCTGTACCCTACTACACTTCAGTGCAGGAGGAATTCAACATGACAAACACACTAACTTGTAAACGTTTTAATAAACAACTTCTGAACCTCACATTAGGCTTATCCATCGCAATTGGCGGCGGAAGCATGCTTCTCACACCAACTACTACACATGCAGCGACAAACACGACAACGAACGCAAGCGCAAGCAGCAATGCCTCTATCGTGGATGATATCATCGCAACAGGCAAACAATATTTAGGCGTCGAGTACAAATTCGGTGCCAAGACGACAACGACTTCCGTATTCGACTGTTCTTCTTTTGTCCAATACATCTTTAAGAAGCATGGCATTGATTTGCCGCGCACTTCCAGACAACAATCGAAAGTCGGCACGAAAGTGGCGAAGGATCAGCTGCAGGCAGGGGATCTTGTGTTCTCCGATACCAATCATGATGGCGTTATCAATCACGTAAGTCTCTATATTGGCGATGACAAACTGCTCCAGACGTACAGCGTAGGTGTCGGGGTAACGGTATCTAAATTCTCAGGCAGTTCTTGGGACAAGACATTTGTAACCGCTCGACATGTCGTTGCGGATGACAGTAGCGGCAATACGGATAATAGTGGCAATACAGACAATGGCAACAATGAAGATGGCAATTCAGGCGATAATAACGAAGGAAACGGTACAATCGATAACAATCAATAAGCTAGTAATGGAAAAGAGGCTGCAACCATGCAGCCTCTTTTCCATTTAATCCCTATCGTACAGTAAACCGCCTTTGGTCGTTGACGCGCTTCCGTAAAACTCGGTATACACCTTCTCCGCATAAGCATCCGTCATTCCCGCGATATAATCGGACACCATCCGCTCCCATGACCATACGTCCTTGAGGCGCTCGTAGCTCTCCAGCCAATCCGGCGGGATGATGAGCCGCCCCGAGTCCTGCACCTTGAAGCTGTCCCATAAACGTTTAATGATGATCTCGCTGCGTTTATGAAGCCGCTGCACGCGGAAATCCTTGATCAGCATGACCCACGCCAGTTTCTTCAAGATCTCCATCGTACGCAGCAGCTCCAAGTCCTGCACGCCGTCACGAACGAAGGTAACTCGTTTCCAGCCTGTTGCCGGATCGTCAATGATTCCTACTCCGCTGACAAACTTCCTCACCCACCGCGCTTTCATCTCTCTTCGTGTACGCGATGGCTCCCTGCCGCACTCCACATAGATGCTTTCCCACTGCTCCAAATAATGATGCAGCGCCTGTTTCACCATGAGCTTCATATCGACTTGCTCCCAGTGCATCACTGCATTGCCGGGATCGTTGATGATTTCCTGCATGACGTTCGCAACGAGGCGATCATCTTCAAACAAGCTGGGATTCATCTGGATCTTCCCTGCCCGAATTCCATCCTCTATATCATGCGTCGAGTAAGCAATATCGTCACACAGATCCATCAGCTGCGCCTCAAGCGTCGCACAGCCTTCAGGCATTCCCCAAGCGGTCCGCAGCGCGCTGATTCCTTCCCATTCCATGCTGTAGACACCTTTTAATCGACCGGGATCGTCGAGACAGAACGGGTATTTATTAATCGCGAGCAGTACTGCAGCTGTCAGATCGAGCCCGCTGTCACTTCCTGCACGCTTCTCCAGAAACATTAAGATCCGGTAATTCTGCGCATTGCCTTCATATTTAAGTCCGCACTCTTCCATGAGCAGTTCGTTGAGCACTTCTTCCCCTTTATGACCAAAAGGAGGATGCCCCAAGTCATGCGCAAGCGATGCGCATTCCACCACTTCCGGATCGAGCATCAGTCCCGGATGTTCTTTGCTTGCCAGGAAGGAATAACTCTTCCCAAGCTTACGAGCCACTTCTCGCGCGATCTGAGACACTTCAAGCGAATGCGTTAGACGAGTTCGATAGTAGTCACCGGAGCCTGCTCCGAATACCTGTGATTTGCCCTGCAGGCGACGAAATGCCGGGGATTGAATCAATCTGGCATAGTCCTTCTCATACTCATCCCGATCCTCGCTGGAGTGGATGTTCTCGAAATCAAATAACCGCATTTTGCGTACGTTCATCTGCATTCGCCTCCGTTTCTCGCTGTCTTACCCTCATTCTATGTAGAATGCGTGCCAATAGCAAATAAAAAACCTCACAAGCTGACGTTCAGGGATAGAAGCCCTGACGTCAGAAGGTGAGGTTGATGTTTGTCCATAGTAAGGATTAGCCTTCGAGCAATAATGATTCCGGATCTTCCAGCAATTGCTTCACGGTAACGAGGAAGCGAACCGCTTCGGAACCATCGACGATACGGTGATCGTACGAAAGCGCGATGTACATCATCGGACGGTTCTCCATGCGCACATCGTCAATCGCCATAGGACGAATTTGGATTTTGTGCATACCGAGAATACCGACTTGCGGTGCATTAAGAATTGGCGTGGAAAGCAGCGATCCGAATACGCCGCCGTTCGTAATCGTGAATGTGCCGCCTTGCAGATCATTCAGTGCCAATGTGTTGGCACGAGCTTTACCGGCCAGGTCAGCAATTTGCTTCTCGATTTGAGCGAAGCTCAGACGATCCGCTTCACGCACAACCGGAACGACAAGACCTTCTTTGGCAGATACTGCAATACCGATATCGTAGTACTGCTTCACAAGGATTTCATCGCCTTGAATTTCTGCATTGAGCAGCGGGAAAGCTTTCAGCGCGCCGATTACGGCCTTCGTGAAGAAGGACATGAAGCCAAGACCGATGTCATGCTTCTCTTTGAAAGCGTCCTTCCGACGTTTCCTAACTTCAAGAATCGCCGTCATGTCGACTTCGTTGAACGTTGTCAGCATTGCAGCCGTTTGCTGCGCTTCTACGAGGCGTTTCGCGATCGTAATCCGGCGACGGGACATCTTGCGGCGTTCAGCCGGTTTGCCCGGCTCTGCTGCCGGAGCAGACGCTGCTGGAGCTGTTTGTACGCTTGGCGCTGCTGCAGGAGCTTTCGCCGCTGTGTTATGCGCTTGAATATCTTCCTGACGGATACGGCCCATCGGATCTTGCGCTTGTACTTGCGTAAGGTCGATGCCGCGCTCTCTTGCCAGCTTACGCGCTGCAGGCGTA
Organism: Paenibacillus sp. CF384; assembly: GCF_900106745.1. Taxonomy (GTDB): domain Bacteria; phylum Bacillota; class Bacilli; order Paenibacillales; family Paenibacillaceae; genus Paenibacillus_Z. Next base: position 178,626 of record NZ_FNNV01000015.1, read on the forward strand.
GCAGCGAACACGGATGCATTCGCGTCCGAAGAAGCAACCGGAGCAGGTGCTGCTGCAGGTGTAGGAGCAGCGACTGGCGCCGCGGCTTCCACTGGTGCTGCCGGAGTCGTTGCAGGCGCTACTGGAGCAGGTGCTGCTGCAGGATCGCTGCTAGGCGACATCGGCTGAGCAGCCGCACCGGAGCCGCTGCCGATCATGCCGATCGTTTCGCCTACCGCTACTGTTTCCCCTTCGCCGCGAAGAAGCTGCTCGATTACGCCGGCTTGCTCCGCACTGATTTCGATGTTTACTTTATCGGTTTCCAGTTCAGCGAGCACATCGCCGACATTCACGCTGTCGCCTGCTTTGACATGCCATTTAGAGATCGTGCCTTCTACGATCGATTCGCCCATTTCGGGTACTTTAATTTCACTCATGGCTGTTCTCCCCTTTAGTCGTCGTTGTTAGTGTACTGCGATTCAGCGCAACGGAAATGATACGTTGCTGTTCCATGTTGTGTACGTATTGGAAACCGCTTGCCGGGCTCGACCGTTTAGGGCGACCGATATAACGGATGGTTGTCTTCGGTGTTACGCGTGCGCGGATCCGCGGCTCAACATAGTTCCATGCGCCCATGTTTTGCGGCTCCTCTTGCACCCACAGCACTTCTTTTACATTCGGATAACGGTTGATGATTTGTTCAATATCGGTTTTCGGGAACGGATACAGCTGCTCCACGCGAACGATATGCACCCAATTCCAAGTATCCGCAGCTTGTCCATCCTTAAGCTCTAATGCAGCTTCCAAATCGATGGCAACTTTACCCGTACAGAAGATCAGACGCTCTACTTGTGCCGGCTGCTTGCCAAGGCCCGGCTGCTCGAGCACAAGCTTGAACGATCCATGGCTGAATTCAGCCGGGTCGGAAGCTACGCTTGGGTTCCGGATCAAGCTCTTCGGCGACATCACGATAAGCGGACGCGCTTCGTCCGTGTTGATGATCGCGGCTTGACGACGAAGCAGATGGAAGTATTGCGACGCTGACGTCAGGTTGACAATAGTCAAGTTGTCCTCAGCTGCCAGAAGCAAGAAACGCTCCAGCTTCGCGCTGGAATGCTCCGGTCCTTGACCTTCGTAGCCGTGAGGCAGCAGCATGATCAGACCGGACTTCTGCGACCACTTGACACGGCCAGCCGTGATAAACTGGTCAATGATAACCTGCGCACAGTTAGCGAAGTCTCCGTATTGCGCTTCCCAAATAACAAGTGTTTCCGGGGAGAACACGTTATATCCATAATCAAACCCAAGCACGGATGCTTCTGCAAGCGGGCTGTTATGAACCGCGAAGGATGCATTCGCTTGAGGCAGTTTGTGAAGCGGCGAGAACGTCGCATTCGATTCATAGTCATGCAATACGATGTTACGGAATGCGAATGTTGCGCGCTCCGAATCTTGACCGCTAAGTCGGATCGGCGTGCCATCGGATAGGATGGTCGCGAACGCAAGCGTTTCTGCCAAGCCCCAATCCACTTTGCTGCCCTTCTCCAGCGCAGTAGCACGGCGCATCAGAATACGTTCGAGCTTCTCGTGCACTTTGAAGCCATCCGGCCATTTAAGCAGTTCCTCGTTGATCGCGCTAAGCTTCTTAAGCGGTACGGAAGTAATGACTTCTTTCTTCCGGCGTTTGCTCGTGTCATCGATCTTCGGTTGCTTGAACGATTTATCGCTCGACTTCACTTCATCGAGCGCAGCTTGCAGCTTCGCCAGACTCGCTTGTCTAATGGCAGTGACTTGATCCTCAGACAGAAGACCTTTCTCCTTCAACTTCTCGCTGTAAATACGACCCACAACCGGGTGGTTGCGAAGCTTCTGATAGACAAGCGGTTGCGTTGTTTCCGGGTCGTCCGTCTCATTGTGACCGTGTCGGCGGTAGCCGACCATGTCGATCAAGAAGTCTTTGTGGAACTTCTGGCGATACTCACATGCCATCCTAACCGCAGCAATACACGCCTCCGGATCGTCGGCGCTAACATGTACGATTGGGATTTCATATCCCTTTGCAAGGTCACTCGCATAATGCGTGGAACGGGAATCCTTGCTCTCGGTCGTGAAGCCGAGTTTATTGTTTACGATGATATGAATCGTTCCGCCATTCTCATACCCCGCAAGCTTCTTGAAGTTCAGCGTCTCCGCAACGATACCTTCACCTGCGAACGCTGCGTCACCATGCATCAGAATCGCGGCTGCGCTGCCGAAATCGGATACCGGATAGCCGGCTTTGCTGCGATCATCTTGCGCTGCGCGTGTGTAGCCTTCAACAATCGGATTCACGTATTCCAAGTGACTCGGGTTGTTTGACAGCGAGATGCGCGTTTCAACCGTTTCATTCTCTTTAAGCGAACGGTGCGCGCCTAAGTGATATTTCACGTCGCCTGTCCAGCCGATATTGATGCCCATCGCGCCTTCGGATGGCAGCAGGTCTTTCTCTTTGTTTGGCGAATGATGGAATTCACCGAAAATAGCTGTGTATGGTTTGCCGAGAACATGGGTCAGTACGTTCAAACGTCCACGGTGCGCCATCCCCATTAGAATGTGACGAGCGCCGTCATGTGCGAGCTCACGGACGATCTCGTCCAGCATCGGTACAAGCGTATCCGTTCCTTCGATGGAGAACCGCTTCTGCCCGACGAACGAGCGATGCAGGAAAGTCTCGAACTGCTCCACGTCAACCAATCGTGCCAGCAAAGCGATTCGTTCTTTAGCACTCATCGGTTTGCTTGCCATGCCAATTTCAGCTTGGCGGTGAAGCCAAATGCGCTCATCCTCAGCATGAATATGACCGAACTCGAAACCAAACGACTTCGTGTAGACTTCCTTCAGATGCGCAATAGCTTGGGCTCCTGTCCGAATCGTCTCAGGTGCTTCTTCCCAGATGAGAGAAGCCGGAATCGAATCCAGATCTTCGGGTGACAGTTTGAATGTCACAGGTTCAAGCAGCTGCGTATCTGGTGCGGCAGATAAACCAAGCGGATCGTTGTCGGCTGCCAGATGGCCGTATGTACGGATATTCCGCACAAGTTTGCCGGCGTCGACGATTTTCTTCAAGAAAGCAGGATCAATCGATTTGATGCTATCAGAGCCTGAAACGCCTGATGCGAGCGGCGGATTGATACTCACAATTCCCTTCGCCGATGTGACTGGCGGCGGTCCCCACTTCGCAAAGGAATCTCTGAATGCCGGTTCAACCGATTCAGGGTTTACCAGGAACTTTTCATACATTTCCTCGATGTACCCTAAATTCGGGCCGTAATAGAGTTCCCATGGCGACTTCTGACTATTATTCTCTGCTGTCATTACAGGCTACCTCCAACTATTTAGATGCGCTTATTTAATTAATTAACCCTTTGTACGTCCATCCATACATGATAGCAGAAACAACACAGCAGGGACAAATGAACAGGCAAAAGTCCATGGAATGTTCATATTTAAAAGTCTGAAACCCCGTTGACTGAAAAAATGCATACTAATCGACCGCAGAATGCAAGTAAATTAGCCCCTAATTTCACAAAAAAAAGAAGTCCCGAAGGACTTCTACTCTTATTATAAGGTGGAACGTTCACCCAGCTCCTCGTCCGCCTCGTCTTGCCCGAAATCCTCATTCGCTTCTTCAACCGTGCCGCGCGCATTCAGCATCAGCATCGTAATCAGGGCGAAAGCGATCAAAGCCAGGAATGGAATGGTGACATAACCGCCAAACCAATCGAGGTAATCTTCGCTGCACGGAACACCGACTGTGCAAGGAAGCATTTTGGCCAGTGCCGGAATTTGTTGTTCCGCATAATGATACAAGGCGATCAGCCCGCCAATTAACGAAAGCGGCCATATATATGGGATCAGCCTGCGGTCATTGCGGTAACTCGCAATTCCGAGGAGTACGACAAGCGGGTACATGAATATTCGTTGATACCAGCATAAATTGCATGGGATAAAGTGCATGATTTCGCTTAAATACAGACTGCTGCCCGTTGCGACGATCGACACGATCCACGCCAAATAGAGCGCGTATTTGCTAAAGAACCCAAGGCTCTTCGTCGTTTGGATCATTTGTCCCCGCCGGCCAGCGCGTCATCAATGGCTTTCTTAATACCGGGATAGTCACCGAATTGACCTGTAAATTCTTCTCCGTTAATAAACAGCGTCGGAGTGGAGTTTACGTTAGCGGCAATGGCCTTCGACTTGTGCTTGCTGACCTCGGATGCATACGTACCTTCTTCGATATCTTTCTTCAGCAAATCCAGATCAACATCGATATTGTTGTCCTTCGCTAGCTGAACCAAATGTTCAGGCGTAGCCCAGAGGGTATGCTCGTCTTGTTGGTTCTTATAAAGGACATCGAAATATTTCCAAAAAGCGTCATTATTCTGATGATATACGGATTGAGCGGCCAGAGCAGCTGTGTCCGAATCCTCAGCGATGAACGGGAAGTTCATAAAGTAAAAGGCAACTTTGCCGGTCTCGACGTAGTCCTTCTCGATCTGCGGTTTAATTTGCTGACTGAACACTTGGCAGGATGGGCATTTGTAATCGCCGAACTCGACGATCTTCACCGGCGCATCCGCTTTCCCCAGAATAGGCAGCTGTTCATAATCGAACGCGGTCGGATCAGCCTTCGGCGTGAATATCAGGGCTGCAATAATACCCAGAATAACAACGATACCTGTCCCCCACATCAGCTTCTTCATAAACTTGCGCTGCTTCTCCAGTTTCTCTTGCTCGGCTTTGCGTTGACTCTTATACGTGGATTTCTTCATTGGCTGCGACATTTGCTCCCCATCCTTTTCTATGAGCCTATTCTAGTTAAATTGTAGAGAACGACTTACTAGATGTCAATTCATTCAGACGCTAAGCGACTGCGGTGTAACGCCTGCCGGAAGAATGCGCTCTACTTGCTCCATTACGCGTGCATCCGCCAGTTCTGCGCCCATGATCGTGATCATCCCGGTATCCTCGCGACCGCGAATCAAGCGGCCCAAACCTTGCTTCAACCGAAGCAGCATATGAGGCATGTCCACCGTTTCGAAAGGAAGTTCGGCATCTCTGCGTTTGGCTGTGAAGACTGGATCGTGCGGTGGAAACGGAAGCGACCACATCAGCACATGCGACAGCGACGGACCGGGAATATCAAGCCCTTCCCATAACGTAACCGCACATAGAATACTGGCTTCATCACGTTGGAACGTCTCGATGAGATGGCTGATTTCAGCGGTCCCTTCGTAAAGGAACCGGAACGCTGCGAAATCGGGAATCGTCGCGATATCTGCTTTAAACTGCTGCAGCTCCTCCTTGGACGGGAATAAAATAAGCGCTCGTCCCTCCGATTGCTGCAGTCTTCGCAGCGCAAGCTTCAACTTATCAGCTTGGCTGCTTATCGGCGCAACCGCCGCGCTCATCTGCGTCTCATAATCATAAGGCGACGCTACCGAGAAGGATAACGCCTTCTGGATGCCAAGATTGTCTGCGATATAATCAAACGAATCATTGACGGACATCGTCGCAGAGGAGAACACGATGGGCATGTGCTTCGAGAAAACGCGCTCCTCGAGAATCTCTTTCACCAGCTTCGGCATAATAACGAGCGTAATGCCGTCCTGCTCTTCTTCGATCCAAGTAATCAAGCCGCTTGGTTTCTTGAATAAGTTCAGCGCCAGCTGCAGCATCTCGATATGCTCCTCCACGATGGTGAGCTGATAGGCATCAATCGTAAACATGCCGCTCTCGAAGACAAGCTCTTCTTCAATCGCTGCCAGCACTGCCCCGAAACGGGTCACTTCCTTCAACAACCGATCTGACATGATCACTTCGCGTCGATCCGACGCCGCAACGGAACGACTGCTGGCATCCAGCAGTCGGAAGAGATGCTCGCTTTGTTCGATGGCTTCATCAATCGTGACAGCAAGCGTCTCGCGAATCTCTCCTTGAAGCAGCCTCGTGATGATGGACTCGAATACATTGTGCTTCAACTTATAGGTGAGCGCCTTCTGAGCTGCAGTCTCCAGCAGATGGCCTTCGTCAAATACGACAGAGCTATGTTCAGGCAGAAGCGGCAGCTGTCCTTCGCGTTTGCGGGCTTCATACGTCCAAACATGCTCCATATAGAAGTCATGCGAGCAGATGATGATGTCGGCTGCTTTGCGGTAATGCTCGCGCGAGAGCGTCTGGCCGCAGCGATGTCTCCGCGAACAGACCAGGCAGTCCTGAAATACGTCCCAGCCAACCGCCTTCCACTGATCGTCGGTCAGATTCGGGTAATCTTTGCGATTGCCATAAGGGTAGAAGGCTTGCATCGTGCCCGGGTTATGGACGAACTCAGGCAATGCGGCGTGCATGTCCCGATATATCTCCGTATCCGTGAAGCCGCCTCTTGCATCCTCAAGCTTATTCAAGCAAATATATTGATCCATCGATTTGCCCAGACGCGCATCAATCGTCAAGTCCAGATAACGCGCCAGCTTCGCGATATCGCCTTCAGGCTTCACCAGCTGCTCGATAAGCGATTCATCCGCACAGGCAATAATGGCCGGTTTTCGCGTATATCGCGCATAATTAATGGCATAAAGCAAATAAACGAACGTTTTCCCCGTGCCTACGCCAGCCTCTGCAAAAATCGTTTGTTTCTCGCTATAAGCCCGTTCCAACTGAAAAGCCATATAAATTTGCTCATCTCGGAGCTCAAATCCGGCTTCAGGCAGCCGTTCATAGAACACGTCCGCAATCCAATCGCTGGCTTGCTGGACGAAGGATTCTTTCGGGTCAAAGTCAAAAGGGTATTTGTTCACCAATTTCAAAGCCTCCAGCACTACTCAATTTCAAACAACATTCAAACCGATATCATACCATGTTTCCGCTCAAAAAGGCTAATCCAACTCGTGGATTAGCCTTGATGAAAGAATTGCCGCCAACGTCGTTACACGACGTCGAATCCTTGATCTTCAATCAGCGTTTTGATGCGGTCCAGCGAGATCGATTTCACTTCGTAATCGACAGTAACGCGGTTGCCGGGCAAATCAACCTTCGCTGCTACGCCGTTCTTCTTCAGCGCTCCCTCGATGCTGTTCACGCAATGCTGGCAGGACATGCCCTTTACTTGAATGGTAGTTGTCATATGCAATCGCTCCTCTAATCAAAGTTATTTGCGGAATCGTTGAAGTCTTAAAGCGCTGAGCACGACGGAAACAGAGCTCAGCGCCATCGCAGCCCCTGCCACCCATGGGGCGAGCCAGCCGGCTGCGGCAATCGGGATTCCGACTGCATTATAGGCAAGCGCCCAGAATAAATTCTGCTTGATGTTGCTCATGGTTTGGCGGCTAAGTGCGATTGCTTCGGGAATGCTGCTTAAGTCGCCGCGCATCAGCGTAATATCCGCAGCCTCTATGGCAACGTCTGTACCTGTTCCCATGGCCATGCCGATATCAGCGGTCGCGAGTGCTGGCGCATCATTGATGCCATCGCCAATCATGGCTACTCGAAGTCCGCGCGCTTGAAGCTTCTTCACTTCCTCTGCCTTGCCTTCAGGTAAAACTTCGGCAAGGACGGTACCGATCCCTGCTTGTTCCGCGATTGCCCGCGCTGTTGATGCGTTGTCCCCTGTGATCATGACAACTTCCAATCCAAGCGCTTGCAGCGCCTCGACGGCCGCACGGGATGTCGGCTTGATCCGATCCGCAACCGCAAGATAACCTGCGTACACGCCATCAACAGCTGCGAGAACAACCGTATTACCTGCCTTCTCCAGCTCCTCAACCTGCGACTGATCCGCAAACTCGACGCGATGCTGTGCTAGCAAGCGCCGAGTGCCGACAAGCAGCTCCTTCCCTTCGATGCGCGCTTCGATCCCGAAGCCGGGTATCGCCGCGAATGATTCGACGGCCGCCGCCTTCTCGATCCCCCGCTCAAGAAGACCAGCGACAATGGCTTCGCCAAGCGGATGCTCGGAGCTGCTCTCTGCTGTAAGAACCAGTCGCAGCAGCTCTTCTTCTCGGAAACCAGCCTCAACCTGATAACGCGTCAGCTTCGGTTTCCCTTCTGTAACGGTTCCCGTCTTATCGAGCAGCACAGCATCGATGAGATGCGCTCGCTCAAGGTGCTCTCCGCCTTTGAACAAGATGCCCAGCTCAGCAGCCCTTCCAGAGCCGGCCATAATCGAGGTCGGCGTCGCAAGACCGAGTGCACAAGGACATGCAATGACGAGCACAGCAATCGCTTTGCGAAGCGCTTCCGGGAATGCTCCCGGCTCCAGCGCAAAGTACCAGACCAGAAACGTGACCGCAGCGATTCCAATCACGATAGGGACGAAGATGCCGGAGATAACATCCGCAATCCGCTGGATTGGCGCTTTCGAGCCCTGCGCTTCCTCCACGATACGGATAATGGAAGCCAGTACGGTTTCTTTGCCCACCTTCGTGGCTCTCATGACAAGAGCGCCGTTTCCGTTTATCGTTGCCCCGATAAGCGGATCATCCGCTTGCTTCTGAACAGGGAAACTCTCTCCGGTTAGCATCGACTCGTCTACGGATGAGCTTCCTTCCAGCACAACGCCGTCGACAGGGATCTTCTCCCCCGGCTTTACAGCGACTAAATCACCGGTCTGTACCTCCTCAATCGGCAGGCGAACCTCAATTCCTTCTCTTATGACGACGGCTTGCTTAGGTGCGAGACCAATTAAAGCACTAATCGCTTGTGAGGAACGACCTTTCGCCAGCGCTTCGAGCAACTTCCCGAGCAGCAGGAAGGTGATGAGCAGCGCACTCGTTTCATAGTACAGTTCAACACTATGCATGTGATCCCCTAGGGATGCCAGCGTCTCGACCAAACTATAGAAATAAGCCGCAGATGTTCCGATTGCCACTAACACATCCATGTTGGCGCTTCTGCCGCGCAATGCCTTATAGGCGCCTATATAGAACGGAGCGCCGATTACAAATTGAACCGGTGTAGCCAAAACAAGCTGCAGCCAAGGATTCATGAACCAGCCCGGAATGTGAAGAAATGATGCAAACGCGAAGTGATCGGCCATCGCTAACAGCAGAGGCAATGAGAGCAGCGCCGAGACAAGTAACCGAAGCTTCAACTGCTTCAATCCCGCTTCACGCTGTTCACCGAGCTGCGACATCTCTTTATGTAGTTCAGCATGAAACCCAAGCTGATCTACTTTGGTCATCACGTCGCCTATGGCGATGACAGCTTCATTATATTCCACACGAGCGGTTTCCATCGTCAAATTCACGCTGGCACTCGTGACACCTTCAAGTCTCGATAGACCCTTCTCGATACGAGATGCGCAAGAGGCGCATGTCATGCCGCTGATCTGCAGAGTAGTCTTCTGTGTCGCCACGATAGGTTCCTCTCTCCCTTCCGTATACCTCTGGAGGGTATGTTCTCACCATCATCTTAACATACCCCATGGGGGTATTGCAAGTGGTGTAAAAAAGACCGCACAGCCTGCTCTTCCGGTCTGTCGGTCTGTTATTTCATTAGCTTGTTCATGGTCACCAGCAGTTCCTTAACGACATCATGATCTCCCTGCTGGATGCGTTCGATAACGCAGCTATTCATGTGATGCTCCAGCAGCAGCTTCCCGACCCCGTTTAAGGCCGACTGAGCAGCGGCTATCTGATTGAGCACATCATCGCAATACGTATCCTTCTCAATGAGCCCTTTCAAACCGCGAATTTGACCCTCAATTCGGTTCAAACGCGTAATTAAGCTGTTCTTGATTTCATCGGTATGCGAACTGCGCCGGACAGAACCGGCTTGATCGTTGCAATGCCCATGCTCGGTATGATTCATACCACATCCCCCTTTTCCTATCCTTCACTATATCATACCTCCAGGGGGTATACAACATAACCTCATTCTCATGCGCCTTCCCTGCACGCCGATCGCTTAACCTTGATACAGAAACACGGCTGCAAGCACGAATATGCCAAGCCCGAATACCAGCGGATGCAGCAGCGGCGTCTGTTTACTGCTTTCCTGCGCTTCTATATTCACTTCCTGTGATTCTTCGCGAATCAGCTGCAAAACAACCAGATGAACGAACAGGTACAACACATCGACGAACAGCACCATCATCACGGCATGAGTGCCCATCATGACGCCAAGCATGGCCCCCATCATGCCTCCCATAATCCCTGCGAGCATGCCGTCAAGCGCAGCCATCGTACTGATCGGTTTCCCTGCGAGGTAACCGCAGACAAGCCCCAGCAGCACCGAGGCTGCTGTAGGGAAGGTTAAATCCTTAGGATACATGACCCCTGCAATTGTGCCTACAGTGACGCTGGTCATCATCCCAATCGTCATTGCAATCATCATGCCGGCCATACAGCTAATGAACTGACTTCTTAAATAAGTACGGATAATCGACCAGGCGGACATGCCTGCAACCCCAACCATACTGCCGATATAGAAGTAATTCATCAATCAAACGCCCCTTTGTCACCCCGTCATTCCATGATAGTATTCGGCGGCGCCTGTCAATATTCATTCGATGAAGATTTTCTAATGCAATTCTCATACTTCGGCTGAAACCCTTGTCATTCCTTGTGAATCCGCTTTCCAAGTAAATGATGGGAATTTTTTATATGCTATAGTGTTCCTAGGTCATTTGTCCCAAGCAAAGGCATCAACGCTACTTGGGAACAACATCACAGGGGGAACTTACACATGAAAACTACAATCAGCAAATTGGTAATGAGCATTACATTAAGTTTCTCTTTACTTGCAGGCGGTACATTGGCATTACAGGCTACTCCCGTTCATGCGACTTCAGCTTCCAAAGCAAGCAACGTTATCAGTACAGCCAAAAAATATCTCGGCACACCTTATAAATATGGCGTTTCCACTTCGACGACTCGATACTTTGATTGCTCTTCTTTTACTAAATACGTATTTAAGAAATATGGCACAACGCTTCCGCGTTCGTCGAAGAGCCAATCCAAAGTCGGTTCTTATGTAAGCAAAAGCAACTTGAAGCCAGGCGATTTGGTTTTCTTCTATAAACCGATTCATCATGTCGGCATCTACATCGGCAACGGCAAAATGATTCACACCTACGGTAAGCCAGGCGTCATGATTTCCAGCATCAACTCCGGTTGGTGGAAGGATCACTACGCTACAGCACGCCGTGTATCTTAGCAGTAACTGAACTTAAAAGGGAAGAGACGCTCACCGCTGAGCGTTTCTTCCCTTTTCTCGTTTCGATTGCAGCATGCTTAAACCAGGCACTTTGAGATAATAGCGAGGTTTCGCGACGCCGATTAATTGCGAGCTGTAAATCCCGTTATGTCCGGAGAACATATAACTGACGAAACACGCCAGCAGCATATAACCGGCTCCGGAAGTACCGAACAACTCTAAACCGAGAACAGCGCAGGCAAGCGGTGCATTGGCAGCTCCGCTGAATACTGCAATTAACCCAAGTCCGGCCAGAAAGGCGACACTTAAATGAAGCAGCGGAGCGAGCGCATTGCCAAGTGCGGCTCCAATGACAAACAACGGCGTAACTTCTCCGCCAAGGTATCCTGTCCCTAACGTGATCACGGTAAACAACGTTTTCCATAGGAATGCTGCACCCGGCACCTGCTCCTGAAACGATTGCACAAGAAGCGGCAAGCTTAGCCCCAGATACTCTCGCGTACCGGCTGCTAAGACTAATCCAATGATGAGCAATCCTCCGAGGAACGCTCTAATCCAGACGAGTGGAATTAGCTTCGAAGAGATTCGTTTAACGAATTGAATCGCGGCCGTGAAGATTAAGCTCATCCATCCGAACAAGATCGATGCAATCAACACCTTCAGCAATACAACCCAGCTAATTGAAGGAATATCGCTCCCCATGCTGTACTTGATATGGTCAATCCCCCAAGCCAGTGTCGTATAATTCGCAACAAATGCTGCTACGAAGCATGGCAAAATCGCGTTATAGGCGAGCCTCCTGCCCATAATTACGACCTCAAGAGCAAAGACCGCCCCTGCCCATGGCGTCCCGAAGACAGCACCGAACCCCGCGCTTATGCCACAGAGCAGCAGGATTCTTCTGCCTGCCGCATCAGCTTGAACTGTCCTTCCGAACCAATCGGCAAGGCTGCCCCCGATCTGGACGGCAGTTCCTTCTCGGCCGGCTGAACCGCCGAATAAATGCGTAATCCATGTACCCAGAAGGATGAGCGGAGCCATCCGAATCGGGACTCGTTCATATAGATCGAGATGATTATCGCGCCTGCGTATTTGTTCGATAATGAGATTATTGCCCTTTGCGGTATTCGCCCCATATTTCACAAACAAGCCGCTCATTCCCGCTCCGGCAACCGGCAGAAGCAGCAGCAGCCAAGAAAAGGAATTCTGAAGATAAGTTGCATATTCGAGTCCGGCTAGAAATAAAGCAGCGGCCGAGCCCACCGCAATCCCGATTACCGCGCTATACATTATCCAATTGACACTCTTTCGGATCATCGTCATTGTCATCGTCGCCCTTGCATGCCTATTTGCTCCCTATCATAGCCGCTTCGCAGCCATACAGGCAATAAACTTCTGCGCCAGGGTATAAAAGGCATGCCAAAACGACCATCCTAAATGAGAACGGAGGTGAGTTCAGATGGCGAAAGATGTACTTTGCGAAGTAAATTCCTGCAAGCATTGGGCTGCAGGCAACCATTGCAACGCTTCTTCCATTTATGTGGTGAGCAACCGCGGGAAACAAGCAAACAATTCCGAAGAGACAGATTGCAAAACCTTTGAAGCGAAAATCTAAGCTGCTTGTTCCGATTGTGTAACGAAACCCGATGAAACAACAACGAGCCGCCTCGACCAGAAGGCGGCTCGTCCTTTCCTTCTATACCGTAGTATAGCCAACAGTGATAATAATTATCATTGAGAATGGAATTTGTTATTATTTTTTACAACTACCAGTTTTTCACGTTTTCGCGGAAACGTTTGTAGATCCAATCGTTCACTTCCCACAGATCTGCAACCGGTTGGTTCGTGTGTGGCAGTGTGTGCATGTAACCCGGAGGTCCGAATTCAGGCACCACCGTAGAAACAGCATGTCCTTGTGCCGCACGGCTTTGGATCATTTCTTTCCACCAGCCTTCGAACAATGACACTTCGTACGCGTATTCCGGTGCAGATGGATCCGGTACTTGCGGTCCTTCCGCATAACCTACGCGTGCATGAATATGAAGCGTACGGGAAATCGCAAGCTCGATATCCGCTCTGTTATCTTCCAGATGGGACTCGCAAACGCAAGTCCAGTGGCTGAAGTCTGCTGTGATTTTGAGCTCAGGGAGCGCTTCTAGCAAACGAGCTGTTGTCCATGGCGTGAACATGGCACGTTGACGGTGCGTTTCATGACCAACCGCAAGTCCGGTTGCGCGTTCTACTGCAAGCGCTTGTTCGAAGAAGCTGACTTGCTGCTCGAAGGTCATATGATCACGTGCGCTATGGGAGTTGACGAAGAGCGGTTTAAACGAAACCGCGCGCTCCACTTGCTCAGCAAAGCTGGCTGCATGATCAGCGCCGCCTGTGAAGATTTGCGGGATAAAGTCAAATTTGAACTCTTCCAGCAATTCCTTGAATTCATTTTCTTGATCGGCTTCGGGCATCGGTGTCTCAACACCGTCAAAACCTGCTGCTTGAATCCGGTTAAACATATCCCGATATGTGCCTTCCATTCCCCACAATGCTTTCAGAAACTTCGTTTGCATCACATGTTCCTCCTCAGACCTATACCTAATTGAAATTACCACACTTTACTATACACGTGGTCGTCCACGCTGACTACTCTAATTCTACGGTTTCACGTTCATTCAAACGAAGCTGCTGCGTGGCAAACTCCAAGTATAACGGATGGGTTTCGAGCAGCTCATCATGCGTCCCGCTTCCGGTCAACTTCCCTTTCTCAATGAACAGAATTTGGTCGGCATCTACAACTGTCGATAACCGGTGTGCAATGACCAGCGTCGTACGCCCCGCCATTAAATTCTTCAGCGCTTCCTGAACAACAACCTCGGATTTACTGTCAAGACTGGATGTCGCTTCGTCCAGCATGAGGATCTTCGGATCACGCAGAAGCGCTCTGGCAATGGCAATACGCTGACGTTGTCCGCCGGAGAGCTTGATACCGCGTTCGCCGACTTCCGTATCATAACCATTCGGCAGCTCACTGATGAATGTATGGGCGTAGGCCATTTCTGCTGCATGAACGATAGAAGCTTCGCTGACTTCGCGATCCATGCCATAACACAAATTATCTCGTATTGTGCCGGCAATCAATGGACTTTCCTGCGAGACGTAACCGAACTGGCTTCTCCAAGACCTCAAGTTGTAGTTGTCGATGGATTCCTTGCCAAGCTTGATTGATCCGCCTGTCGGCTCATAATACCGTTCCAGCAGGGAGAATAGGGTTGTTTTCCCGCCGCCGCTAGGCCCTACGATTGCCGTAACCGTACCAGGCTCCACACGGAAATTCAGCTCAGCCAGCACCGGCTCGCCGTTCGAATAATTGAAGCTGAGATCTTGAACGGAAATCGCTTGATCGGTACGATCAACCGGCTTGCCCCCATCGTGATCTTCTTCCGGTGCTTCCAATATCGTAATGATTCGTTCCGTCGCACCGACTGTTTTCTTAAATTGCGTGAAGAAGGAAGTGATTTGCGTCATCGGCATCACAATTTGAATGAGGTACAGGATAAAGGCAACGAGCTCGCCGGCCGTCAAGGCACCTGAGGACACCCGCACGCCGCCGTAACCGATAATGACCACAAGCAGCATCATCATCACGAAAAACATGAGCGGCGCAATCATCGCTTGTATTCGCGCTTCTTTCAAGCCGAAGCTGAACAGGCTGCTGATTCTCGTGCTGCCTGCCGAGTATTCGCGTTTCTCCGCATTCATCGACTTCACAAGTCTGACTTCAGAGAGAACCTGCGTTAATGTAGTCGTGAACGATGCGGTTTCTTCTTGCAACCCTTTTGAAACGATATACATCTGACGTCCAAGCGGGACCAGGAATATAGCAGCAATCGGAATAACGCCGAGCATAACTGCGGTCATTTGCCAATCCATATAGAACAATACGGCAACCGATCCGATTACCGAGATAATCCCCGTCAAGAAATTCGTTAAATTCTCAGAGATCAGCTGCTTCACAACGCCTGTATCGTTGGTCATTCGGCTAATCGTCTCTCCTGTACGATGATTGTCATAGAACGGAATCGGCAGCTTCAGCAGCTTCTTCCACAGCCTGTCGCGCAAGTTGGCCACGATGCGCTGCCCTATCGCATTCAGCATATACATCGAGAACCCGCTGGCTAGAGCCTGCAGGACAAAGATACCGCCGAACAGCGTTATTTGCTGCCAGCTGAGATTGCTGATCGAGAAGCCGTCTACGAGATTCTTCGTAAAGAGCGGTATGATAAGCGAAATTAATGTCCCGATTAAACTCATCGATATAGCCGTAATTAGTAGTCCTTTAGACGGTCTTGTTTGCCCGATCAATCGCAGCAGTGGTTTCCAGCCGCCGCTTGGTTGTGCCTGGTCTTTCATTGCAATCAGTTCCTTCCTCTGCGTATCTATTCTGTAGTACGCGTTAAGCATATCAGCGGTTTTTGAACAGATTATGAACAGAACGGAAGGATATGCTGGAATAGCAGCTCTTTGGCTGCCATCGCACTGCTCTTGCCCTCAGGCTCCTTGCGAATCGCAGCAACGAGATCATAAGACGGCACGATGAAAATATATTGTCCCCCATAGCCTTTGGCGAAGCAGTAGTCTACCACACCATTATGCGCCTCTGTCGATATCCACCAATGGTACCCGTATTCACCGAATATCGGAGGCTCATAATGAGCCAGTCCTTTATGATGAACCGAGGTTGAAGTTTCGACCCAGCTCCGTGGAATAACCTGCTCCCCCTCCCATAGCCCGCCCTGCAAGTATAACTGACCGAAATTCGCCATGTCTCTGGACGTCATATGCAGTCCCGCTCCGCCTTCGTAAATGCCGTCATGACTGTTCCATCTCGGTTTACGAAAACCCAGCTTGTGAAATAAATGCTCCTCCGCGTAAGCATAGGCTGATGTTCCTGTTGCTTGCGTCAGAATGGCAGATAATAAATGAGAACCGCCGGAATTATAGGCAAAAGCTTCGCCTGGTTCGTGCGCCATCGGCTGCGAGAGAATGAAGGAGATCCAATCGTCCGCACGCTTCATAGTCCAATACGGCTTATCGAAATCCGGCCATTCCAGTCCGGATGTCATGGATAGCAGATGCTTGATTCGAATGGAACGTTTGCGTTGATCATTAGTTGCTGCAAGCGAGGAAAAGTAGTCTGCAATCGGGTCGTCAATGCTGTTAATATGACCATGCCCGATGGCGATGCCGATTAAGGCAGAGAGAATACTCTTCGTACAAGAGTAGATCGCGCTGACTCGGTCCGCATTCTTGTCATGCCACTCCCACAGCAGGCTGCCGCCCCGCAGGATGACGACATCGTTTATTTTCCAAGTTTCCAGATGATTTCTTAGTTCATCCGTATCGAATTTTTCCTTATTGTTTGATGCATGCGTAAGTAAGTCCATATGTATATTAGTTCCTTTCTGACTGGCTGAATGGAAGGCCGGCATGTAAAATAAGAATAGCTTGTCCAATCCTTACAAATGCGAATAAACCGGAGGTATTGAACGGAATGGCTCTTATTCAATGTGATTTCTATTCGGAAGTGCTTGGCTTGTCCATGTCGATGAACGTTATTTTACCACAGGCTGCTCCTTCACAGATCGGGATGGCTTCACATGCCGGTCAGACGAAGCATAAGACTTTATTCCTGCTTCACGGCTTGTCGGATGACCACACGATTTGGCTTAGACGAACGTCAATTGAGCGTTATGTAGCCGCACTTGGCATCGCTGTTGTTATGCCTGCCGTACATCGCAGCTTCTATACGGATATGAAATCAGGCGGCAAGTATTGGACATTTATTAGTGAAGAGCTCCCGGCAATCGCTCGCTCCTTCTTCCCGCTGTCGGACCGAAGAGAAGATAATTACGTTGCGGGATTATCTATGGGCGGATATGGCGCATTCAAGCTGGCGCTTAATAAACCGGAGTCCTTCGCGGCTGCAGCAAGCCTGTCAGGCGCGCTTGACCTGAGAGACTTAAACGATCGTGTCTCCCTTGATTATAACTTGATTTTTGGATCGCAGGAAAAGGTCGACGAGCTGCCCAACAATTTGTTCCTAGCCGCAGAGGAGCTGGCTGCATCCGGCAAACCGATTCCGAAGCTGTTTCAATGCTGCGGTACCGAGGATTTCTTATACAGCCACAATTTGCGGTTCCGCGAACATGCCGAGATGCTTGGGCTGCCCCTTACCTATGAAGAAGGGCCGGGCGAACATGAATGGGGCTATTGGGACTCGCACATTCAGCGTGTACTGGCATGGCTGCCGCTTGAGTAAGGACAATAAAGCCGCGGTGGATAGGAGCATGGATGCTCCTACCTTCCGCGGCTTTGTTTTGTCCGTTTCAATTAATCCAGCAGAATCGGTGATATCGCAACGCCTGAAGGGAAACTACCCGTTGGCAGAATCGCAATCGGCAGTTGACTGGCAACCTCGATGACCGCAACATAGCCAAAGGTCAGGATCGTTACATATACCTTCAACCCATCTGCAGTAATCGCGATATCGCTCGTATTGCTCCCTGCCGGGAGCTCGATACGAGTAAGAATTTCATTACGCGACAGATTGATGACCACGATCTCGTCGCCGCCACGGCTCGCCACATAAGCTAAAGCGCCATCGGGCGTAATAACAAGCTTCTGGGGATCATTGCCCGTATCCAGCTTGATTGTAGCCGTGATGGCTTGGGAAGAAGTCCGGATGGCATAAACACGTTCAAATTGCACATCCGTAACATACGCGATCTCACCATCAGGTGTAAAAGCAATCGCGGACGGTTTAGCTCCATGAGGGAGCTTGATTGTGGACACAATGGTATGAGTGATTGTATCTATGACCGCGATACAGCTTTTGTTAATTAAACAGCAATACGCCTTCTGTCCATCAGGCGCGATAGCTACCGCAACCGGATCACTGCCCGACGGCAGCGAAATCAGCTTCATAAGCGAACGGGTTTCCGTATCAATGACGACGATGTAATCCTCTACCATCGTCGTCACGTAAGCTTTGCCGCTATTGCGCGAGACAGCAACCGCAAGAGGCACCGCACCTACCGGGAACGTGATTTCTCCGGCGATGCTATGCGTGAGCGTATTGATGATTTTGACCGTTTTATCCCCTTGGCAGGTTACTAACACCTCTCGCCCATTCGGGGTAAAGTCCAGCTGACGCGGGCTGCTGCCGATTGGGAACGGAATCGTCGCCACTCTCGTATTGGTTGCCGTCTGAATAACGGTCACGGTGTGACCGGTATGATTAGCTACGTAAGCGTGCATCATCTCATCCATGAGGGAGGACATGACCTGCAAATTATGCTGGGCGATCACCTCGCCTTGGTCATCCACCTCCGCCATCGTAGCAAACACTTCACCGGCAGCAAGACCGTTTGCCGTAATGCTAACGCCAAATTGATCCAGTTCTCTGACCTCATGCTGGACCGTGAACGTGCCGCTTGAATAACCGACAGGCTGAAGCTCTACAATAGCCAGCCTGCGCATGACAAGCTTCCCGTACCCCCCTCCTACTTGATCACTGTTTACCAGTTTCGAATCCATTGATGCTGCCGCTTCGGTTGCAATCGTATACACTTGAATGCCCGCCGATGCTTGCTGTCTTCCGCGATTCATGACCGTAATTCTAAGGCTCGCCGTTCGTCTTCGTTCTCGATTAATCAGCAGCCCGGTGTCCAAGATCGGCAAAGGGGACGCCTCCTCTACTCTTCCATTCCTCTATCCTATGAGATGCTAGAGTAAATGGCGCGAGACATATCACTATCTCGTGCTGGTAGATTATGCAGGCTCGGTTGCATCGCAGAAAAGCACCGTTCACATGCGAACGGTGCTCCATCGTCAACCCTGTTAATAATTATTTTAAACCTTTAAAACCCATGCCATATACACCGGGGATCGACGTTTCTTTGCCAAGAACGGCAGCTGCCTCAAGCGTCCAGTATGGGTTTCGCAGCATCCCTCTTCCGACAGCTACGAGATCCGCGTCTTCATTGCCGATAACAGAGTTAGCCAGCGATGGCTCATCCAATCTGCCGACGGCGATAACAGGCACATCCAAGGCATTCTTGATCGCTCTTGCCATCGGTACTTGGTAAGCAACATGCGTTCCCGGTCTGCCATGCGCAAGAATAGGTCCTTCGCCTCCGGAGCTTACATGGAACATATCCACGCCTGCGTCGCGGTAAGCCTTAGAGAATGCAATGCTTTCATCAAGACCATAGCCGCCATCTACGTATTCTCTGGCCGAAACGCGCATGATAAGCGGCATATTCTCCGGCATCACGCTCTTGACTGCATGAATGACTTCACAACCGAACAGCGTCAAATCCTTGCCGTATTCATCGGTTCGTTTATTCGTGAAGGCGGATTGGAACTGGTGAATGAGATAACCGTGAGCGCCATGAATCTCGATGGTGTCTACGCCGGCCTTGATCGCACGTTCGGCGGTCAAACGGAATTTCTCTACCATTGCCTTTGTTTCATCCGTCGTCAATGCCCTCGGCGTTTTGGATTTATCGTCGAATGGAATTGCTGAAGGCGCGACGGGAACTTCGGCATGCTCTGCTTTACGTCCGGCGTGAGCGATTTGGATGCCCACTTTCGCACCGTATTCATGACAGGCGTCAACAATGCGTTTAAGCGGACCGATTTGCTCATCGGACCACAAGCCTAAATCGAAATCCGTGATGCGGCCGTCCGGCTCGATATCGGTCATTTCGATAATGACAAGACCCGCTCCGCCGATCGCGCGGCTTACGTAATGTACGTAATGCCATTCTGTAGCGATGCCATCATTATTTCTGACAGCATATTGGCACATCGGAGGCATGACGACTCGATTTTTTAGTGCCAACCCTTTTATATGAAAGTCATTAAACAAATTG
The DNA here is from genome assembly GCF_900106745.1 of Paenibacillus sp. CF384. GTDB lineage: Bacteria > Bacillota > Bacilli > Paenibacillales > Paenibacillaceae > Paenibacillus_Z. Next base: position 198,731 of record NZ_FNNV01000015.1, read on the forward strand.
TACATGATTCCGCATGCTCCTCTATACCCTCAACTGCTTCTCTGCAGAAGTGGCGCTGGTTTATTGAAAAGTGAGAAAGACGACGATAGGGCTATACAACTGTACCATTATAAATGAGTCCATTGTACTTCGTATAAGTTTGCTCCATGCTAACCAAACGTTATGACGAAAGCGACTAGATGAAACCTAACAGCTGCCTGCAAACGGATTCTTCGCGTGTAATGACTGAGATTTGACGTATCGTCCCGAAGTCAGCAATCGGAATCGCTTTTATCGTATCCTTCTTCTGTATGATGAAGATTTCAGGTAAAATGGCAATCCCCAGGTTGGCGTGCACGAAACCAAGGACACTTTGTCCCAGTTCGATTTCGATCGCGATGTTCAGCTCTTTCCCTCTTTGCGTAAATTCCTGCTCGACTAACATCCTGACATCGCAGCCTTCCGGCAGCATCACAAACGATTCATTCTGAATCTCATCAAACAATACTTCATCTTTGTTGCCATATTTCGGGTGGTCTACATGAACAAACAAGAAGAACCGCTCCGTAAACGCAGGTGTCGTGTAGAAGGAGTGCTTCACGCCTCGATCGTCAAAAAAAGCGGCGTCGAGCGTACCGTTCTCAACATTCGATAACAAGTCAAAAAAACTATAAAACACGCGTACTTTAATCTCCAATTTGGATTCAGCTTGTTGATTGCCGGCAATTCGACCGGGCAAATAGATCGTTGCGATACTTGGCCACGAACCGATCGTGAGGACGGACTTCCCTTCTTCATGACTAAGCGCAATCTCACGGCGCAAGGCGTTCACTTCATCAAGGATACGTTTGCTTCGTTCAAGCAAGATCTGGCCGGCTGTCGTTAACGTTACGCCGACGGTTGAACGCAGCAATAATTGTGCCCCTAATTCATCCTCCAAATTACGAATTTGCTTGCTTAAAGCCGGCTGACTGATATGTAACCATTCGCTGGCTTTCGTCAAGCTCTTCGTTTCCGCCGTCTGCTGGAAAGCCTCCAACCATTCGATCCTCATCTTCATCCCTCATAACTATTGGTTGCGTTACTCCTGATCGACCTTAGCGGAAGTACATACTGTGTTATAGTGTGCTCTGCTCCATCAAATTATTTCGAACCGAGTGTCTCCCCCATTTATAAGTCCACCTATGCAAAAGACCGGCTAATTGCCGGTCTTTGTGAGTAAAAGGTCAGCTAGTGCCCCATCATCATAGCCGCATCTGCCCCTGATTCATCGCCGGTACTTAATTTATCCTCTTCCTTCAGTCTTGGCTTACGAAGAATGAGCGATAGCAGGACGCCTGCAGTTGCGATACATGCGGACAGGAAGAACGTATCACCATAGCCCTCCACGACCGCAGTAAGCGGATTTGCTCCTTGCCCAGCGCTTGCTGAGTGGGAAGTAATTTGCGATGTCAGATAACCGGTAAGACCGGCAACCGCAAACGAGACTACAACTTGCTGAGCAGCAGTTGTAAGGGGTGTAACACGGCTAACCAACCGCCGAGGGGCTGAATTCAGAACATGTGTATTCAATGGCATCATGGAGAAGCCCATACCAAGGCCCATCATGCAAATGGATACGATAATTAGCCACAGACTGGTGTCAACCGAAACCGTAGATAGAATAAACAACGCAGCTGAGACGACAGCCAAACCACCGAATGCAAGCGGCCTAGCCCCGATTTTATCAAATAAACGTCCACTGATCGGCATCCCGATTCCGGCGCAAATCGCTTGTGGCATCAGAATCCAGCCCGTTTCTAATGCTGTGTAATGTTTAACGCTTTGCAGGTACAGCGGAACGATCAGCATAGCGCCAAACAACGCGAGCTGCACAATCCAAGTCAAGATTATGCCACGGGTAAAGTCCGAGGATTTGAATACTTTCAGTTCCAGAAGTGGCTGCTCCTGTCTTAGTTCCACGAATATAAAGACGATCAAGGCAACGCCGCCGACTGTCAGTCCCGTTATTGTAGCCGTCGAAGACCAGCTTGTTCCTCCCTCGCTCACACCAAAGGCAAGCATCGTAAACGCGATCGGAGCAAGGAACATCCCGATAACGTCCAGATGCGGCGCTTTATGACGATCGGACTTAGGCAAGTATTTAACTCCGAGGATGAATGCAATGATGCCTATTGGCAAATTGATAATAAAGATCCAATGCCAGCTGACTGAATCCACCAACCACCCAGACAATACGGGGCCAAAAGCCGGCGCCATCAGCATCGGGATGCCTAATACACCCATTATCGATCCGCGGCGTTCAGGAGGCGCAAGCTTAAACACCATCGCCATCCCGATCGGGGATACCATTCCCCCGCCTAGGCCTTGGATAACGCGATAAATAATGAGTTGTTCCGGCGTCTGAGCAATACCGCATAAGAGCGAACCGATGGTGAACAAGGTGATCGTCAGCAGAAAGATCTGCTTGGAGCCGAATTTATCCGTCAGCCAGCCCGCAAGCGGAATAACAGCAGACAACGCAAGCGTATAACCGGTAACCGTCCATTGGATGGTCTTCAGATCCGTATCGAAATAATCCACCAGATGCGGAATGGCGTTATTAACGACCGTACTGTCGAGAATAACCATAATCATCCCCACAATAATGGCCATAAGCGGCGGAAGAATGGCTTTTAGTGAAAAGTTGTCGTCATTATTCGGTAATGGTGGCGATTGTGTTCGTGTAGACATGATCGATCCTCCTTCTTTACTACTGCTGGTTAGGTTCTCCCGCGACCCGCAGTAATAATTGATGAAGACCACAGTTGTATCTGCCAATGCTGCACGATTATTGATGGATTACCAGGTTCACCTATTCTTTTTTCCCAGGCACCACTCGATACACGTTATTCTTCCCTGCAGGCTGAATAATTCGGGTTGCCACACGTGACATTTTCACCACATCCGTCTTCCCTTTTGCATTTTTCGTTATGGTTAATAGTAAAATCGAACCTCGCAGCCTAGCGGTATGCTGGGGGAGTTCGGTGGATACGAAGTTACCGAGTGAAGATGCAGCTACCCGATTTCTGATCTGTCCGTCGATGTCCTTTATCTTGGACATTTTGATGGGATGCAGCACATGGGGATGCGCTCCTAGCACTACATTCACACCGTTTCTAAATAGCAGTTCCATGAGACGAATTTGGCCACGGTCGGGATAAGATCGAAATTCTTTACCGAAATGGAGGCAAGCGATGATCAAATCCGTTTTGCGTTTTAAGCTCCGTACGTCCGCTATCATCTTCTTCCGTTGAAGTCGGTTGACCATCCATGTTTGTGGCACCGCGATCCCATTTGTTCCTTTCGTATAGGCCAATATGCCGATTCGGATTCCTTTAACGTTCACAATCAGCCGTCTGCGTGCTTCTTGAGCAGAACGACTTGTGCCTGTGTGTCGAATACCATGACGATCGAGGATGTTTAATGTCCGCTTCATACCGGAGACTTTCCCATCCATACAGTGGTTGTTGGCTGTGCCTAAGACATTGAAACCCAAGTTTCGAAGCGTAGCCGCGAATTTATCCGGGGAGCTAAACAACAATTTGCCGCGCGCCGGGCGGAAAGTGGAACCGGAGAAGGTCGTCTCCAGATTCCCTATCGTTAAATGTGCATTACGAAGATACGGCTTTACTTTGGCAAAAATCGGCGCGAATCCGCCTACTCGCTGGGCTGAGGCGATCATCTTCTTCTTCATCAACAGATCCCCGACAGCCGCGATAGTAATTCTCATTCCATCACCTACTCCTCTCACGTTACACCACCTTATTCGACGGACAAGCGATCCGCCTGCAAGTTGGGCCATCCTAGATACGGAATTGGGCAGAAAAAATCCGCAGTTCGTGAAACCGCGGATGGTCTGCTATTTATCTGGTTTCTCTATGCAGCGTTACCTTCTTATGCGTCGGGCAATACTTGCGAAGCTCGAGTCGCTGCGGATTGTTCTTCTTGCTCTTGGTCGTCATGTAGTTGCGTGTCCCGCATTCCGTACATGCCATCGTAATAATTACGCGCATGCTCTCATCACCTTCCTTTATCCATAAGTTATGAATGAAGGTGTCTAGGTGACAATCACAAGTTGACGAATTACTGCTCGTCATTCCTTACGCTGCTCTAACGAACCGTAGAGGTCTTATTCGGGAGTAATAAGACCTTCAATTATTCTAACGAACCACAGAGGGGTAGCGTCAAGAAGTTTGTGTAAGTAGGAATAAGCTCGAGGTGTGAGAAGTTTCGGTGGGGGAGGCTACTCCCCCACCGAAACTTCCAAGCTCG
>NZ_FNNV01000014.1 GCF_900106745.1 Paenibacillus sp. CF384
GCTATCCCCGAAGGAATAACTCCGCTCGACTTGCATGTATTAGGCACGCCGCCAGCGTTCGTCCTGAGCCAGGATCAAACTCTCCATAAAAGTGGTAAGCCCGAAGGCTTGGCCATTTTTAAGAATTCGCTTGTTAGCTCATTCAAAAAACTAGCTTTGCGAAACGTTAATTTCGCGATTTATGACCATTTGACTGGTCGCTCATTGTTCAGTTTTCAAAGAACAAATACTTCATGTTTGTGCGCCCATGTCTCAGCGGCGACTTGATTAATATATCACATCCGGCCATTCAATTGCAAGCTTTTTTTTATTTCTTTTTTCTTACTCGCTTGCAAGCATTAAGCTGTTTCATGTTTGCCTCGGAGGCGGTAATAAAGAATTTATCATATGTCAGCGCGCTACGTCAAGCATTAATTAATAAAAAAATCGCGGGCACGCTGCCCGCGATTAATCCTTCTAAGAAACACTGTGATATCGCAGTTCCAACGCTTCTGTATCCCCAAGAAGCGGCATGTAGGCAACCTCTCTTATATACCCGCGCATGACCAGCTTCTGCAGAAGCAGCGACAAATCCATATGCAAGTCCTTCAGGTGCGGATGAGTTTGCAGCTCCATCACGCTCCACGGCTCCTCGCGGCTGCCAAGAATGGAGAAGAGCAGTCCGCAGGACGATTTCATTTTGCTCATAACCGAGAACTCGCAAGCCAGCAATACCAGCTGTACCCGCTTCTCAAGCGATTCCGGCGAAATGGTCAGCTCTTCATATAGTTTATAAATGCCTGGGTTGAACCGCCTCATCTGACGCCAAACCGTAAGCTCCGGGTGTACGCCTTCTTCAATAAACGCGATATGCGCCCAATGATGAAGAGCAGTTAGTACATTGGAGTAAGCATCAAGCAAATTGTTATCCTGCAAATCCTGTTTCGCCTGCAGATAAGAACGAATGAAATGTGAGAACTCCACCAATTCCTTCTGTCCGCGCAAGGATGCCGGGAAAGAAAGCAAGCTTTCCCTGAGGTTGAACAAGTAATTGTCTCGATCCACCAGGATCTCCCCCCGAACAAGCCATTGTATGATGCTGCGGTTCTCGCCGCCCGTTGTCCATTGCTCCAGCATTACAGGTGATACGGTTCGAATTTGCACCCGATCTTCGCCGATGCGTACATGTTCGATACCCCGGTTTGGGTCGTTCTGCGTAGAAACAACCAATAATAGAAGATCCAATCCGTCAATCATAGGATTGTACGGAACCGGGTTGTCGATAGCTGCCAAACTGATCAGCGCCTCATTATGTTCAAAAATTGTTTTAAAATATGCCTTTATATGTTCCACGGTCTATCCCCCATATAGCTTCATGCTGTTGTTTAAGCTATAATGATTTCGCAGTTGTTTATACTCTTGTTCGACAATGTACGCAGGTTTTCCTGCCTATGGTCTTAGAAAACCGTACCTAAATGTCAGAAAGGATTTGTGATATGTTCGGAAAATCAAGTAAAATCAATGAATTTCGGCTCTGGGGCCTTCTGTTCACGCTGTTTGGAATGGGACTAATGATACTGGGTACTGCGGGAATTGTGTTCTGGGGACAAGCCGGTAAAGTATTTGCGGGCATCTTCATGGTTATTGGGATGATCGCCATGCTGGCGAGTGTAGGTGTTTACTTCTGGGCAGGCATGCTGTCGACAAGCGCAGTTATCCTGGTTTGCCCGGAATGCGGCAGACATACGAAGATGCTTGGCAAAACAGATCGTTGTATGTATTGCAAAACAAAGCTTACACTGGATCCCAGTCAGGCAACTGACCTGGATGATACGGAAGAGAAAGAAGAAATCACGCAGCCCCAAGCCTAGAATACGCGATAATAGAAACGCCCTTCGACCGGTTACAGCCGGCGAAGGGCGTTTTTGCATTAGTATTATGGGAGTTTATTTAAGGATTGATGAATAATGGCCCAAATATCATCGGACTGGAACTGGCGCTGCCAAGTCGCAACACCTGCTATTCCGTATTTCTTAGCTAGTGCGGTTCTTGCCTTCAAAGAGACTCCATCTTCGATCCATATGCGCTGCAATGCGCCGTCAGCCTCGTACTCCACGTAATTCTGTCCGGAATCGGCATCAAAGGTCGGCTTAAGCTTGCGTTCATTAATAATCGACTTTACGGTTTCCATTCCGAGCGCCTTCGAGCTTACTTTGACCTTGCCGGAATCATCTTTCTTCTCCGTCCATAACCGTGCATACAGCGGCATGCCTAATACGATTTTGTTAGCTGGCACCCCGTCTTCTTCGATGATCCGCGAAAGCGACTGCTCAGTCCATGGTAGGGAAGCAACCGAGCCTGATGTAGGACTGGATGCCCAATGCTCATCGTAGGCCATAATCATCATATAATCGACTACCTTACCCAGTGCCCCTCGATCCAGGAATAAGGACCACATTTCACTGTTCGATTTCGGCGTTACGTCTATGGATACAACGACATTCTGCTCATGCATGAGCGGTGTCAGTTCTCGAACAAATTGAACCAGGTTTGCTTTATCTGACGTATTCACATTTTCAAAATCAAGATTGATCCCTTTAAGCTTGTACATCTGCGCAAAAGCAGCAAGCTGATGAATCATCTGCAGGCGAGTATCGGCCTTCGCTAATGCAGCCGACGTTCGCTCCGGTTCGAACCCGTTGCTGAACACCGCCCATACTTGCATGCCTCTGTTCTGAGCCCATTTGACATAGTGCATATCCGCTTTACTTCTAATGTTGCCTTCGCCGTCAAGAAGCTCGAACCACGTCGGTGAAACGACGTTTACACCGGGCATTTCACTGATTTGATCGGTGTTCGGTGCTTTCTCGTAGACAGCTTCCCAGGTTAGATTGATTTTGCTGCCGACGGCTTTCCATGCTGTGAAAGGAGCCGGTTCAACTTGCTGTTTAATTTGTTCCGTTTCCGTAAGTTTGATATCTTGTTTCTTGGCGTATCCCAGGATACCATCAGTACTCTGGACCGTATACCAGCCTTCCTTCTCTCCCCAAATGCGCACGGTATCGGTATTCGCAAGGCGATCTACAATCGGTTCCTTGATGGTCGGTCCGCGTCTAATGACCGTATCGTCATCTATAACTCCGCGCTGAACCGCATCTCCTGCTCGCAAAATCGTAATAATATCGTCCTGCTCATTATATTCAGCATGAAGTCCATAAAGCTCTTCAAGCGGTGTGATCGGCAAGTAGACGGCATCGTCCTTCACCTGCGCGGCGATGCGCAGCGGGTAAGGTTTCTTATTGATCGTGGCGGTTAATGCATTTGTTTTCATCCGCAGCACTTTATTCGCATTGGTTAGAACGATCGATCCGGTCTTCGCTTCATAATAAACTTCTTCCTTAAGTCCCAGCTGATCATGAATGAAGTTCAAGGGAAGACTAATGATATCTTGATTAACCAGTGCACCGCCTTCGGCGACTTGTCCATGAAACAGAATCGGGTGCGCTGCACCATATTCCGGTTTAACTTCTGTATTATTAGGCGTTAGTCGCTGCCATCCCAACCACATGCCTGCTGCTGCAGCTGCTATCCCGCTTGCAAGTACTACCCATTTCAACCAGCCGCCGCCACTTTGTCGTCTAGGCCGCATACGTACGGTTTCCACTTGTAAAGCGCTCCTCTCCAAATTAAGCTAGTCCACTGATGTGCGAACTCTTCAAATAAAAAACGCGCATGATGGTGAGCTGCCTCTACCCCTGCGCGTTTATTAGTCTTTCAATCATCGCTTGTTAATTGGTGTGCCGCGCGGAGCAATCAGCGCAATACCCATAAATCTCCATTCGATGCCCCTCTACTTTAAAGCCCGTTTCTTTGGAAGCCGCTGCTTCTACATCCGTTAGAGGCGGATAGTCAAAATCAACGATTGTTCCGCATGATCGGCATATGGCGTGATAATGATCGGTTAAGTCGGCATCAAATCTGCTTGAATCATCGCCATAAGTCAATTCGCGAAGCAAGCCCGCATCGACAAACAGCCGGAGATTATTATAAATGGTCGCCACACTCATACTAGGGAACGATGGCGAGAGTGATTTATAAATTTCATCTGCAGTGGGGTGTGTCATGGAGTGCATGAGAAAGCTTAGAATTGCATGACGCTGCGGGGTCATTCGTACGCCGGTACTTTTCAATTGTTCAAGCGCCTGCTCAACGGTCGCACCCATGCCCAACACGTCCTTTCTGCTTTTGTTAGAACCATTGTACGTGGATACTTTTCATTTTGTCAATGAAAGCGGGAATCATTTTATCATTTGTAACGATTTACCTGAATGCTGCTATTGGCGTCTATATTGATTCTGTAATTCGCCGTTCCAATGCTGCCGCGGATCGTTTTCTTACTGATTGTGAGGGGTAAATCGCTTGTTACTTCGCCGAAAGTAGCCGAGCCGTTAACCGAATAATTACCGTACAGTGGAAGCGATACCTTGATTTCGCCGATGGAACTGTCGATGTCCCAGTCTCCGCCGACTTGAGAGCTCGCAATCTGAATATCACCATTGAGGGTATCCGCTTTGATTGCACCGGTTCCTTCTTTAATCATGATCTCGCCATTCTTCGTATCCGTATCGATGTCGCCGGTAACTTGCTGCAGGTTGATGCTTCCGCTAAGCGTAGAAGCTTCGATTGCGCCGGTTATATAACCTGCTTTGACATCGCCATTGTATGTGCTCAGCTTCGCATCTCCTGTTACTGACGAGGCATCAATGCTGCCATTCTTGGTATCAGCCTTCACCGAGCCTGCCAGGCCATGCATGATAATCGAACCGGTTGTCGCTTTGATACTTAGTCCTCCCGGTAAGGATAACCCTGTTACATCGACTGAACCGTTCACGATTTGGATGGCGAGTTCGGATTGCATGTAATTGATCTGCGGACTGGTGGATTCTTCCGATTCGGGCTGACCTGTGCCTGTAGATTCATCATCTACAGACGGGGGCTGGTCAGAAACCTCGGAGGTGTTTGTTTCAGAATCAGTCGACTCGGCGGGTTCTGTTGGGATAAGCTTCCCAAATGCCGACTCGGCGGGTACGGTCACTACTATATTTATACGCGGCACACGATCTCCATTAGCACCATACGGGTGACCTTTTGCCTCGATTTTGAGCTCATCCTCGCCGCTGACCGTGATTTCCGACTTGCCGGCCGTATCATCCGCTTCTGTTTGTTCAGCTGCATCGACCCACATGACAGATTCAACCGTCAGCTCGCTTACATTCCCCTTCTTGACGGTAACTTTGCCGTTCGGGTTCACGATTTCGATCCCTATAGTCTCAGACGTTACCGGGGCATGAATAGTTTCCTTGGCATAACGGAATCCTTTCTCTTCCCCGTAGGCGCTCGTTCCGGTCAAATTAACTTTAAATTCATCCAGCCAGCGAAATGGCATCGAAGCGAACTGCGTCACCCCAAAAGCAGTAACCGCTATGAGAGCAGCAAGGAACGTGCCACCGATATCAAAAGACGGCCGTTTGGAGGCTGTGCGATACACAAGGCTCATGATGACGACTTCAATGCCTAACAGGACAAACGCTGCCGGCCACCATTGTCCGATCAGTTCCATATCGTTGCGTTCGCGAATTTGGTCCCAGAGCAATAATGCCCCTACCGTAATCATCACCGCCGCAGCAGTGAATCTCCCCATTTTAAACATCAACCTATTCCTCCTCGAGGCAAAACAGATCGCCAGTACAATAAAAGCAATTCCCGGTGCATAGGTGCCTATCGTATCCACGATCGTTTGAAAGACGACAGGCGCTTGGACAAACACCAGCAAGAGAAAGGCCAGTCCGATGACAGCAACACCTTGAATAATCGTACCTATTCCTACACGAGGCGACTCTTCCATAGCCGGACTCGCGGCTGCTTCGCGCTGTTTCGCAGCCTGCTGGAGCGTATCGAATACGCTATAGAACCAAAAGAAAGGCAGCGCCAATCCTAGGAAGATGATCAGCAGTGCATATTTCCCTCCGCCTTCGTCGGCAAAGCGAATCATTGCAGCGATATCGGTCAGCGTGCCAAGCAGCAGCAGCATGCCTGTTAAATGCCTGCCCAGCGCAAGATGTCCGCCGCCCGGAATGAGAAAAGCGAGCAGCGACGCAAGCAGTGTACTTCGAGATGATTCCCGCATGAGATGGATGGCACCTCCTGACTGTTGATGATTACAAATATTGTATCATAATTTCCCACAGCAAAAGAGGCATGTCCGCATGATGACGCCGGACATGCCTCTTTATTGTAGTTATTGATTCAAGCGCGCAAGCAGCAGCTTGTTAACAAGCGCCGGATTTGCTTTGCCCTTCGTTTCTTTCATCACCTGACCAACCAAGAAGCCGATGGCTTTCTCTTTGCCGGCTTTGAAATCCTCTACGGATTGCGGATTGCCGCTGACAATGCGGTCAACCACTTCTGCGATTGCACCTTCGTCGCTGATTTGAACAAGGCCTTGCTCTTCAACGATTTGCTGAGGACGTTTGCCTGTTTCGAGCATTTCTTTGAAGACCGTCTTCGCGATCTTGCTGCTGATCGTGCCTTTCTCCATCAGACCGATCATCTCGCCGAGTCCTTGACCTGTCAGCTTGATGTCTTCCAGTTCAAGGCCGCCTGCATTCAAGTAGCCGAGCAGATCGCCCATGATCCAGTTGGATACCGCTTTGGCATCCTTCGTAAATTGAAGGCTCTCCTCGAAGAAATCAGCCAGTTTCTTGGAAGCCGTAATGACGCCTGCATCGTAGGAAGGGAGACCGAATTCAGTTGTGTAACGAGCTTGGCGTGCATCGGGCAGCTCCGGTATGGATGCCAGGACACGAGCCTTCCACTCTTCGTCGATATGGATCTGCACAAGGTCAGGATCCGGGAAGTAGCGATAGTCATGCGCTTCTTCCTTGCTGCGCATCGAGAACGTCTTGCCTTGCGCTTCGTCCCAGCGGCGTGTTTCCTGAACAACCTTGCCGCCGCTGTCGAGAATATCCGCTTGGCGCATTTGCTCATACTCAAGACCGCGCTGAACACCACGGAAGGAGTTCATGTTCTTAAGTTCGGCACGTGTACCAAACTGCTCTTGATCGTAAGGACGCAGACTGACGTTGGCATCGCAGCGAAGCGAGCCTTCCTCCATCTTCACATCGGAAACGTCACAATAAAGCATGATTGCTTTCAATTTCTCGAGGTAAGCTTTCGCTTCTTCCGGCGACCGAAGGTCCGGCTCGGATACGATCTCGACAAGCGGCGTACCGACACGGTTAAAATCGACCAGCGATCCAAAACCGCCTTCGACATGAGTCAGCTTGCCTGCATCTTCTTCCAAGTGAAGGCGCGTAATGCCGATGCGTTTGGTCTTGCCGTTCACTTCAATGTCGATCCAGCCATGCTCGCCGACAGGCTTGTCGAATTGCGAGATTTGGTACGCTTTCGGAGAATCCGGGTAGAAATAGTTTTTGCGGTCAAATTTGCTGATGTCGGCAATTTGGCAGTTGAGTGCCATCGCTGCTTTCATCGCGAATTCCAGTGCTTGACGGTTCAGTACCGGCAGCACGCCAGGGTGTCCAAGACAGATCGGACATGTATGGGTATTCGGCGGGGCGCCGAAGGAGGTGGAGCAGCCGCAGAAGATTTTACTCTTCGTATGGAGCTCAACATGCACTTCCAGCCCGACAACCGTTTCGTAAGTGTTCGGTTCAAACATCGTTTAGCCCTCCTGCTTTATTGGCATCCGAGAATTATAGCTGCGGACGCTGTTTATGATGCTCAGTATGCTGTTCGAACGCGTGCGCGGCGCGAAGCACCGTGCGCTCATCGAACGCTTTGCCGATAATTTGCAAACCAACAGGCAGGCCATCTGCGAAACCGCAAGGTACGCTAATTGCCGGAATGCCAGCAAGGCTGACCGGAATGGTGCAAATATCGTTCAAGTACATGGTGAGCGGGTCGCCCACTTGCTCGCCGATACGGAAAGCAGGAGTAGGCGCAGTCGGCCCGATGATCAGATCAAAGTTCTGGAACACGTTGTCAAAATCTTGTTTGATCAGCGTGCGGACTTTCTGTGCCTTCAAATAATACGCATCATAATAGCCGGAGCTGAGTGCATAAGTCCCAAGCATAATACGGCGCTTCACTTCCGGTCCGAAGCCTTGGCTGCGGGATTTGCGATACAGCTCAATCAAGTTATCCGGGTTCTCTGCGCGAACGCCATAACGAACGCCGTCAAAGCGTGCCAAGTTCGAGGAAGCTTCCGACGAAGCAAGCAGATAGTAAGTCGCAACCGCGTATTCCGTATGCGGCAGAGACACTTCTTCCCATGTTGCGCCAAGGCTTTCGAATTGTTTCAGCGCAGCAAGCACTGCTTCTTTGACCTTCGGATCGATACCTTGTCCGAGGTATTCCTTCGGAACGCCGATGCGAAGTCCTTTGACATCGCCGCTTAGTGCACCGACATAGTCGGGAATTTCCACGTTAGCTGATGTGGAATCGCCTGCATCGTAGCCTGCGATTGCTTGCAGCACATAGGCAGAATCTTCAACATTCTTCGTAAGTGGACCGATCTGGTCGAGTGAAGAAGCGAAGGCAACAAGACCGAAACGTGAAACCAGGCCGTAAGTCGGCTTCAAGCCGACAATACCGCAGTACGCCGCCGGTTGACGGATCGAGCCGCCAGTATCGGAGCCAAGCGCGAAATAAACTTGTCCTGCCGCAACGGAAGCCGCAGAGCCGCCGCTTGAACCGCCCGGTACATACTCCGTATTCCACGGATTACGTGTCGGATGGAAGCTCGAATTCTCGTTGGAGCCGCCCATGGCGAACTCGTCCATATTCAGCTTACCGATCGTAACCGATTGGGCTGCGTTCAGTTTCTTCATTACTGTCGCGTTATAAATCGGATCGTAGTTGCGCAGAAACTGGCTCGCACAAGTTGTCAGCAAGCCTTCCGTCACGATATTATCCTTAATGCCAGCCGGCAATCCGAACAGCAATCCCTGCTCTTCGCCAGCTGCCAAAGCACCGTCAAGCTCAGCTGCTGCAGCGCGCGCGCCTTCTTCATTCAGCGTCAGGAACGCTTGTATGGAAGCATCTGTAGCTGCAATTCGTGAATACGAAGCATCCACCAAATCGCCAACCGACAGCTCTTTCTTCTTTAATTGGTTATGTACTTCCTGTAGGCGTAAGTCAAAGAGTGCCAACAGCCGTTCCTCCCTTCGGTATAAACCCTCACACTATTATTCAAGAACAGCCGGCACTTTGAACTGGCCGTCTTCATCATCCGGCGCATTACGCAGTGCAGTCTCGTTCGTAACCGACTCGCGAGTCACGTCGTCACGCATGACATTGTGAACCGGCAGCACATGGCTGGTTGGTTCCACGCCGTCCGTTTGGAGCTCGTCCAGCTTCTCCGCGTATTTAAGAATCGCATTCAGCTGTCCGGTAAACTGTTCCTTCTCTTGTTCAGAAAGCTCCAGTCGGGCCAAATTGGCCACATGCTCGACATCTTTGATGGTTATGCTCATTGTCTATGGTCCCGTCCTTTCCATCCATTTTGCACACATTCTACCTATTATAACGTAAGCCTGCATTTAAACTCAATGAGAATGCGAATGCGGATGTGCCTAAGCCGGTGTGGAGCTGCGGTACATTTCCCGAATCATATCCTCGATGTCAGGCTCCTTGACGCTGAGATCGACAACCGAAAGCTTGGCCGATAAACCGCTGATGAGCTCGGACGCGGAAATATCGCTTTTGTGGAACCGATATGTCAGTTTAAGACCCTCTTGTTTGATTAACTCTGCACCTGGATGCTGCAAGGCCGATGGCTCCGGAAGTTCGCTCAGATCGAGCACGAGCAATCGATAAGGCGCCATACGCAGAATCAGCTCCGACAACGGACCGTCTTCGACTACTTTACCGTGATTGATGACAATCAGACGCTTGCACAGCTGCTCCACATCATCCAAGTCATGTGTCGTCAGAATAATCGTCGTGCCGCGCTTCCTATTCATCTCTTTGATAAACGTTCTGATGTTCTGCTTGGCTTCGACATCGAGTCCAATGGTCGGTTCGTCGAGAAACAGAACGGATGGCGAATGCAGCATCGCCGCCGCCAAGTCGCCTTTCATGCGCTGTCCGAGCGACAGCTGCCTTACAGGTGTATTAATCAATTGATCAATGCCGAGTACATCATGCATCATCGCCAAATTCGTCTTATAGGTCTCTTCATCGATTCGGTAAATGCGTTTGAGCAGCTCGAACGTTTCGCCAAGCCGCAAATCCCAGTAAAGCTGCGTGCGTTGCCCGAAGACGACGCCCAGTTGTTTAACGACGGACTTCCGGCTTTCCTGCGGCGAAATGCCGCCAATTCTCACCGAGCCTGAAGTCGGATGAAGAATGCCTGTCAGCATCTTAATGGTCGTCGACTTGCCCGCTCCGTTCGGCCCCAAATAACCAACCATTTCACCTGGCTCAATTCGGAAGCTGATGCCATCCACGCCGCGCACGATCGTTTTCTCCGGCCGGAACAAGCTCTGAATGGAGCCGCTTAGACCGCTTTTCTTCTTAATGACGGTGTATTCTTTGACGACATTCGTAAGTTCGATCATATGCACGTATCCTCTCTCTCTGCTGCTGCGACTCGCTACGAGCCGGCGCTTTCATATCTCTTCAATCCGCTTTGGAAAACGAAATGGCATAACGTAAAAATAAGAAGTCCGACAACCGGCGTCCAAATCGCCAGTCCGACAGGGAGTGTGAACCCGTCTTCTTGGCCGATGAAATCCGCTGCGGGATAGAAGCTGATAAACCCGATCGGCAAAATGAAGGTCAGCGCCAGCTGGATCAGCCTCGGGTATAAGGAGAGCGGGTACATGGTCGTCCGTTCCATCGTAGCCAAGGTCAGTGAAACGAGTGATCCGCTGCGCTTGGTCCAGAACGCCGCTGAACCCATGATCGTACAAATCGAGGCACGGATGAACATCCCGCCGATGACGACGCCGAGCAGCTTGAGCACATTGATGACAGTCCAGTCGAAGCCGATCTGAGCACAACCGTAGAAGAAAATAAGGAAGCCGGGAATGAGATCGATGAGTCCGATAAAGTTCACGTAGTTGATGACAAATTGAAAAAAGACGTTCATGGGGCGAAGAAGCATCCGGTCGAAATCACCACGGATCACCATATTATCGATATGCCAGGTTTGAATGAAGAAAATAACGGACAGGCCATGGCTCAGCAGTCCTAATCCGTACAGAAATGCGAGCTGCGGGAAGGTCCAACCTGCCAGCGCTTGAAACTGCTCCACCATCAGCTTCAGCACCCATACACCGCTAATGTACTGTAAGGGGATCATAAGAAACCAGCTGACCAAGAACAGCGGATATTCCAATTGACGTTGAACGGCTAATTTTGCAAAAAAATAAGCTACGGATGCATGATAACGAATCGCGGTAACCATGACGGATTAACCTCCTTGAATGAGCGTGACACGCTGGGCACGCTGCCACACGACGTACGCGATAAAAGCGAGCACCGCAATCCAAACCGCTTGAATAACAAGCGCTGTTCCTGCCTGTGCGTATGAGATTTTGCCAATATAAATGGAAAGCGGGGTTTGGTACATGTACTGGAACGGAAGATAGCTCGAGACGGTCGCCATCCAGCCGGGGAAGAACCAAATCGGAATAAGGCTGCCTGACAGAATGCGCACGATTGCATCCTTCACGTTGCCGAGGTTACCCAGCTCCATGACCCAGAAGGAGATCATGCCGACGATAGCCCCCATGAGCCAGAGCAATAGAAAGCTCAGCATCAAGCTTGGGATAAAGAGTAGAAAGGCAGTCATGCTTACCGGCAGCGGCGGGCTAAACAGAATGGAGGCCAGCAGAATAAGCGGGATGGCTTGGTTGACGAGCGCGCTTACCGTGGTGCCGAGATCCTCGGCCAGGAACATGCCAAGCAGATGAATGGGCTTAATGAAATCGGTCGCGATATGCCCCTCCCTGACCCGATAGTACATGTCGTTCTGAACATTGACGGATAGAACCGCCCCCATCACGACGGCTAAGATAGCATAGACGATCATTTGATCCTGACTCACGTCTTGTATGGAACCCAAGCCCCGATAAGCCGCCTTCCAAAGGAATACGGATGCAAGCAGCATGACCGCATTAGAGGCCATACCGGTGAACACTTCGAATCGATAGGCGATCGTCGTTAAAATTCTCATTTTGAAAAAGTAGTAGTAAGCAGCCATGCAAGCCCCCCTTCCAACCTCGTCTAAGAATTGGATGTTTTTGTTATATGATAACGTTGCCATTGGGATTTGGGCAATAAGTAAATTAGGAAGAGAGATTATCGAGAGGACATATGGAGAGGACATATGGAGGGGAAATATGAAGGCTAAATATGGAGACTAAATACGAAGGCTAAATATGAAGGCTAAATATGAAGGCTAAATATGAAGAGAAACTTCATCCTGGGCTAAGGGAGCTTTTACGTTGCCTTCAGCTTTCTTTAAGGTTTGCTGCCCATACTGGGGAATGTAACCAAGCACAACTACACTCAAGGAGGAAGAAATAATGAACAAAACAATGAAAGCTCTCGGTTTAACGGCCGCTATCGCGGTGATGATTCCACTTAGCGCCTATGCCGCAACAAGCGCTACTCCTACAACTTCGGACAGTGCAAAGTCGACAACAACGGCTACCAGTACGGTAGTAGTGGGACAAGGACCTTTTGGCCTTGGTGGTAAAGGTGAAGTGATGAAAGTTCGTGCTGGCGGCTTCTACAGCCAAGAGGTTTTGGATTTGCTCAAGCTGGATATGAAGGCGTTGAAAGAGAAAATCGAAGCCGGTAAAACATTGGCTCAAATTGCGGAAGAACAAGGCGTCACGCGGGATCAATTGAAGGCAACGATGACAGCGGCTTTCGAGAAGCGGCAGGCCGAAGAGAAGAAGGACTTCACCGAAAATCTCGATAAATCGCTGGATTCCACAATGAAAGATAACATCGGTTTCGGAAGAGGCGGCGAGCGAGGCGGTAACTTCAAGATGGAGTTCAAGAAAGGCATTCGCGCCGAAATAGCCGACTTCAGTGCGTCTGCCAAGGTGCTTGGACTCAGCGATGAGGAGTTGAAGACTGCACTGAGCGGCGGTAAGTCCCTTGCTGATCTAGCTCAAGAGAAAGGCATCGACGTTCAGAAGCTGATTGATGCTCAGAAGCAGGTCATTGTGGACAATCTGAATGCCGCGGTGAAAGCCGGCAAGCTCACACAAGCTGAAGCTGATAAAGAGATCGCCAAAGCAGCTGATATCGCCACACGGATCGTGAACGGGAAAATGGACAGAAAACCACATACCATCAAAATCGACCGTAATGGTGTGAAGCAAGATGCGAGCACCAAAGCAGATACGGGTACATCGGCGGCTCCGTCAGCAGATACGGACGCTTAGTAGCTAAGTTGACTTAGGGATAACGGCACAGGGTTTTGCCCCTGTGCCATTCGTTTGTTTTGGGGCGGGTTCATGTGCGTATGGCGCGAGTCTCAGGTGGAAGAGATGCAGCTGAGAGTTCCGTAATCGAACTCTCGGTGGTTAAGCTAGCTGGAAACCCCTCTCGCTGTATCGTGAGAGTCGCGAAAGTGAACGCTCGCGCTCGAAACAGGAGGAAATTGAGGTTGAGAGTTCCGAATTTGAACTCTCGGTGGTTAAACTAGCTGAAATCCCCTCTCGTCGTATCGTGAGAGTCGCAAAAGTGAACTCTAAACTTCGAAACAAGAAAATTTGGTCTCCCGTAAGCGGATATGCCGCTTATTGCTTAGGAATTAGTTAGTTTGGAGCCTTGATAGCGGATATACGGCTATCAAGGCGATTCAAGTGCTGAAACGAGGCTAATCAAGGGAATTTCACCGATTTTAAGAGGATATGCCGCTTATTGCTTAGGAATTAGTTAGTTTGGAGCTTTGATAGCGGATATACCGCTTACAGCTTAGAAATCAGTTAGTTTGGCGCTCTCGGAGGCAGCGGCAGCAGTCTCCCAAGCAGAAAAAGCCTCCATCCCAACTCGGATGGAGGCTTTCTCTTTAGGCGTAGCTTGGTTCGCATTCGCGTTAGCGTTAAATCCAAGCCTTCAAATGGACTTGACGAATAAACTCTTCGCGAGTTTGTGGTTCGCCTTCCACTTCTTCTTCTTGCAGCGGTTCTTCCCCGCCGTTCATGATGCGATGAAACAGATCCGCATTATGAGTTGCCAGCGCAAAGTCGATCAGCGCTTCGCGCTCCAAACGGTCGACCTCCTGCTTAATCAGCACTTCCTCCAGCTCGATGTCTGCGGCAGGCACGTAGAAATTCCGGTTCGCTTTGGGAACTCGGATCACATAATCGAACGCGTTATCCGCATTGCGATCGTAGGCGATTATATAACCATACTCCCCGACCGGGAGGGTCTGTTCAAATAAGTCCGATATAATAATAATACGTTGGCCAAGCTTATACATTAGCGTCTCACTCCTGTCACCAATAACCATACTCTATGACTCTACTCTATCCTACTAAAATTCAGTAAGGAAGTCCAATAGATGAGAATGGTTATTGGTTATTACATTTCCAGTGATGGACGTCGTCGCAGAGACCAAGCGGCGATTGCCATTATGGCAATCATGATGCCAAGCGCGATGCAGACAGCCGGCCACGGGCTGCCCTGTCCGCTTGGCGAAGCCGTGAACTGCGCGTAGGCAAGCTTCGGCAGCATGCCCGGGCTTGCCGCGAGCGCGTGCGGGAACACGGAGGCCGTCAGCGCGAGCACGGCCGCAGTGCCAAGCGCGCACGCGGCCGCCGCTGCCCCGCTGCGCAGCAAAGCGCTAAACAGCAGCGTGAGCGAGCCTGCAAAGCTCAGCCACAGCAAGAACAACAGATAGGCATAGAGGCTGCTCTGCCAATCTGCGGTTTCGAATAGGGTCGCTGTGTAATACAACGCGGCGCCGAAGCCGCCTGCAAATGCGAGTGTGACGAGCACCAGCATGGCAGCCCATTTGGCCGAGACAAACGAGAGATACGAGATCGGCTTTACTAGAATCATCGCGGTCAAGCCGCTCGTGCGTTCCGCGGAAATACTGCCCATTACCGATAAGGCGAGCACCAGCAGTCCCATCGTGTTGAACTGCTGCAGTGTCGCGGCCATGACTTCATTCGCCGAAGGCTGCGGAATTGAAATGACCGCTCCTTCCGGCAAGTTACCAGCGTGCGCAAGGATGTCCGGTAGAAAATACGTGGAGAGAGGCTGCATCGCACCAAATAGGATATAGACAAGCGGTACCCAAACCAGCTTGTAGCTGCGGATCAGCTCTGTCCATTCTTTGCCGAATAGCACCATCCACCGGTTCATACGCGCTGCACCGCCTTCATAAATAAGTCCTCCAGTGTCGTCGACCCGAATTCCAGCTTGGTCACGGGTATTCCTCGATCCAGCAGCTGCTGAAGAACGATCCTTCTGGCATGATCGATCTGATTGTGTTGTACATGCAGCTTAACAGCGTTTCCACCAGGTTGAAGCCTCACAGAATGAAAAAACTGCGCCGAAGACGATACCCCCGAAATCAACTGCAAAAATGCCGTCCGCGCTTCTTCCGTATTCTCGACCTCAACCATCATAACCGGCTCGCGATAGGCAGCGCGTATATCCTCGATTGCCCCACTAATAACAATGCGGCCGCTCTTCATAATAAGCACGTCATCACACAGCTCTTCGGCGTCATGGAGCAAATGCGTGGAGAACAGAATCGTCGTCTCGCGCTTCAACTCCCCAAGCAGCTGCATCACTTCACGGCGTCCAATCGGGTCAAGCGCAGATACCGGCTCGTCCAGAATGAGCAGCTTCGGCCGGTGAATAAGCGCCTGCGCCAGGCCGAGGCGCTGCTTCATGCCGCCGGAATAGCCGGCGATTCGCCGCCTGCCTGCATCGGCAATGCCAACCCGCTCCAGTAATTCCGCACTGCGGGCGGCTGCTTCCCGTTTCGTCAGTCCGCACAACCCCGCAGCGTAGCGAAGAAATTCGTCGCCGGTCATCCAGCCGTGAAACGCCGGTGTTTGCGGCAAATAGCCAATAAGCGGGCGATGATCATCGCCCGGCTTAAGATCACGGAAGCGGATACTGCCTGACGATGGCTGCAGCAGCCCGCTGAGAATGCGGATCGTGGTTGTTTTGCCCGCTCCGTTAGGACCAAGAAGCGCTGTGCAGCGCCCTTCCCAAAGCGTGAAATCAATATCCTGCAGCGCGGACGTTGCTCCGCTGAATGTTTTGCTAAGTCCTTCGACAGCAACAAGTTCCATCATGACGACTGTTTCCTTCCGAAGAGGAAGAACAGCACCGAACCAAGTAAATTCAGAAAAATAATAATAAGCACCCACATCCACTTCGGCCCTCTTGTCTCAGCAGCGCGCGCGCAAACAACAAGTGCCGTAACCATCAGGATTAGCTGCACAATGAGGAACGGCAATACAAGGGAAAGCAGCATTTTATTCGAAAAATCATCCATATTCGTACCTCCTCTTCCTTAAGTATTCCTTCGCTTCGACCAGTTCACCCTAACGATCAACAGATAGAATATAAGCGGCATCGGGCACTGAATAAGCCCCCATATTCCCCAAAACCAAGGATAACGACTGCGTTTCCTCGCATCCTTAAACAGCCAAGAAGATTGGCATAGTAAAATAACGACAGCACCAATGATTACAGCTATTTTCCATCCGACCATTTTGGACGCCGCCCTTCTCTGCCCTTGACTATGAACAGCATCACGAATACGGCCGCAGCCGTAAACGCCAAGATTTGCACAGCTACGAATATCGCGATGCTGCTCACCCACAGCAGCAGCAAGCCGCTTAGCACACAAGCGCTGACCAGCCAGAATAAGAGCAGTTCCCGCATATGACGACGACCCAGCTCTTTCTTCTGCTCGCGAACCAGCTTCGTTATCGATTCGACAGATGGAATGTCAGGCTGCATGGAGCGGTCCCATTCGTCCAAATGAACCCCGAGCAGCTGCTGAAATTGCTGCTCCTCTTGATGATCATCATTGTCGCTTTGCTTGCTGCGCCTACCGTCTCTATTCATCCTCGTTAAGCTCCTTCCTTAACTGTTTCAAGCCGTTATGCAGCCTCGATTTCACCGTGCCGACAGGAATGTCGAGCCATGAGGCGATTTCCTCGTAAGCATACCCGTAATAATATTTGAGTAAGATCGGCACGCGGATCTCATAGGATAACGCACCAAGTACATCGAGCGCATCCGGCCATTCCTGCTGCTGCATCGCGGCATGAAACCGAATGGATTGCAGCGCCTGCTCCTGCGTCTGCCACTTCTGCTCTCTCTGCTGCTTGCGCATCTCGTCGATATAACGCCGGGTTGCTATGGAAATCAGCCATGTTGAAAATTTACTTTGCTTCCGAAACGTGCCGATCTTCTCAATGGCCTTCAGCATCGTATCCTGTACCAAGTCCTCGGCCATCGCCTTGTTCATCGTCACCTTCAGCATGTATCGATACAACAAGGTGTAATGGCTGCGCAGCAGGGTCGACAGCGCATGGTCATCGCCGCGAACTGCACGTTTCACTAGCTGCGCTTCATCCCCGAGCTGTTCCATCCCGATCATCGTGTTCTCCCCACCTGCTTGCTTGAATTAAGCCTCATTCCTTCAGTCTCGCCAATATGACGATCAAGGTTGCTCGTTTGTTCACTTGCTCCGCAAAAAAAATACGGCCGTTCCGCATATGATGCGGAACGGCCGTATGGGTTGTTAAATCGTCATTGCACCAAATCCGCCGTCTACGCGAATGAGCGAGCCGGTGACATAGCCGGATGCCGCCTCGGAGGCCAGCCAAACGACTGCGCCTTGCAGCTCCTTCGGATCGCCGAAGCGCTTCATCGGCGTATGGCTCATAATGCTTTCCACCCGTTCGGGTGATAGAATGGCGCGGTTCTGCTCCGCCGGGAAGAATCCCGGTACGATGCCGTTAACACGAACGCCATGCGGCGCGAATTCACGTGCCAGAAACTGCGTCATGCTGTTCACGGCATGCTTCGAAGCCGAATACGTGAACACGCGGGAGAGCGGCGGTCCCGAGGAGACGGAGCTGATCGTAATGATGCTTCCGCCATGGCCGGCGTCGATCATCGATCGGCCGAACACCTGGCAGGCCAACATCACGCTCTTCGCGTTGACGTCCATGATTCGATCCCATTCTTCTTCCGTAATATCGAAGAATGGCGTCGCACTGTTCGTGCCTGCCGCATGCAACAAGATATCCGCTCGGCCGGTTGGCGACCAGTCTTTGATCTCGTCGAGCACCCGCTCCAGATCCGATTTCACCGCTGCGTCCGCTTCAAACAGCGCCGCTTGGCCGGTTTTCATCAGATGCGTCAGCTTCTCTTCCGCTCTCTCCTTGCTGCGGACGACAAGTGCCACATGCGCGCCATGGTCAAGCATCGCTTCGGCCATGACACTGCCGAGCGTACTGGCGCCGCCAATAATGACCGCCGTACGGCCCGTTAAATCAAACAATGAGCTTCCGATATAGAACGCCTCCGTATATGCGGCGGCGCACGTTAGGCTTTAGCTTTCGGCAACGAGCTGGAGCATTCGCTTCCGGTATGTCTCCGGACTTGCGCCGACCGTGGTTTTGAACAGCCTGCTGAAATGCGGCAGATGGTGGAACCCTACGGCGCGGCACACTTCCGAAACCGACTGCTTGGGCTCGAGCCGAAACATCATTTTGGCCTGATTGATCCGCCGATTATATAAGTATTTGAATACCGTCGTGCCGGTAACATCCTTGAAGAGGTTGGACAGATAGGGTTTCGTTAGATGGAGTGCACTGGCAATATGATCAAGCGTCACTTCCTCGAGGTAATGATCCTCCAAGTAAGAGATGACACGCTGAACATGCTGCTCTTTCTGGGAACGATGCTCCCGCTCATTAACCGGCTCGCTGCACCACTCCCGAATAAGATGCAGCAACTCGATGACCCGCATGACAAACCGATTATAAGCTGTTCGCACGCCTGCCTCGTTCGTCCGCTTAAACAGCTGATCCATCTCAGCCAGCAGCTTTTCAAGCTCGGCCTGATCCTGCGGGCTAAGCGAAATGCGAATGTTGCGCAGCTCATCGAACGGCTTCAGCAGCATCGCCGCCGTATCCGCTTGAAGCACTTTATGGATGTAAGCCGGATCCATATGTATGATCGTGCGAATGTAAGGCTTATGCGGTGCCGGGTTCGGACAATGAAGCGTCATTCCGTGCATCAGAATCAAATCACCGGGTTGAAGCGTAATCAGCTTGTCACCGATCAGATAGTTGCATTCGCCCTCTTGAAAATAATACATCTCGTAAAAGGCATGCGAATGAAATTGAGCGCCCGGATACGGTTCATCGTTCCGGTACATCAGCTCGATCGGCTGCTGCCATTGCATCGTGAGCGGCACACAGTTCCCCTCCATTTGAGGCGCCTTGTCTTGCCCGAGGCGCATCCTAATGAAATGATTTTACCATGTCGCACAGCGCCATTGTATAGATTCCTTTACAAACGGACGGCTTTATTTTGCGCTAGCATACAGAGCTCCGCCGCCTTAAATGCATGTGCCTGCGTCATCGCATTCTCGGTTCGGTTGAGGCAGTCCAGAATCAACTCGCCGAAGTACGGGAATCCGACCTGGCCGCCAACCGAGAGATGATGCTCCCCTTCGTGGTTGACCAGAAAGACATGATCGCCGCTCTTGTCGCGCGCCACATCGATATACTTGCGCAGCTCGATATAGCCGTCCGTACCGAGAATAATCGTCCGTCCGTCGCCCCAAGTGCCAAGTCCATTCGGAGTTAACCAGTCCACGCGAAAATAATTCGTCGCCCCGTTGTCGCCAATGAGCGTAGCATCGCCAAAGTCCTCCAGCTCCGGATAGTCCGGATTGCTATAGTTGGCGACTTTACTGCTCGCAACAGTCGCGTCCTTACAGCCTGCAAAGTGCAGGAACTGCTCGATCTGATGGCTGCCGATATCGCATAGAATGCCGCCATATTGTTCCTTACGGAAGAACCAATCCGGACGCGACGGCTTGTTCAGCCGGTGCGGGCCGGTTCCGATTACCTGCACGACACGGCCGATAGCGCCTTCCTCCAGCAATTTACCGGCATAGATCGCACTCTCGTTGTGCAGCCGTTCGCTGTAATAGACCATGTATTTACGTCCTGTTAGCCCGGCGACTTCCCGCGCTTCCGCAAGCTGTTCCAGCGTGGTGAACGGGGTTTTGTCCGTAAAATAATCTTTGCCATGCTTCATGACCGTGACGCCAAGCGGACCGCGTTCGGACGGAATGGCCGCAGAAGCAACCAGCTTGACCTGCGGGTCTTCGAGGATAACCTCCGGCGAGGCGGCAGCTGTCGCCTGCGGGTACACCTTCAGAAACTGCTCGACCTTCGCCGGATCGCGGTCGTATACCCATTTGAGCGTTGCACCGGCTTCGAGAAGGCCATTCGTCTGACCGTAGATATGGCCGTGGTCGAGGCCCATGGCGGCGAATACGAACTCGCCGATGCCGACGACCGGTTCCGGCTTCTTGATTGCTACCGGCGCGTAGTTCATGCCGTCGCTGCGATTAAACCCTGACATCGCCCTTCAACTCCTCTTCCGTTTGATAGGCGAGCTGCTGCAGCGCGCGGTAGCTAATCTCTAGGCTCTCGAACGGATCGCCCGGGCAGACATCCTGCTCGACGACATACCATTCAACGCCCGTTTCGCGGCAGGCTTCGATAATCGCCGGCCAGTTCAGGTTGCCTTCACCGATTGCGGCGAATACCTGCTGGTCGTTTACGATCGCCATATCCTTCAGATGGACGACCTTCATGTCGGCCACTTTCATGATCCAGCTGACAGGATCGGCTCCGCCCGCTTGCACCCAGTACGTATCCAGCTCGAAGCTGAATGCGCCGCTCGGGCTGTCTTTGGCATTAAGCAGCCAATCCATGCCCGTCTTGCCCTCGAACTTCTCGAATTCGAATTTATGATTGTGATAGATGAGCTCCAGGCCGGCATCAGCCAGTCTATCGCCGATCTCATTCATAATGTCCCCAAAGGCCGTGTAGCCCGCTTTGTCATTCCGATATTCAGGAGGAATAGAGCCGATGCCGATATATTGGCAGCCCCATGCTTGGTGTTCCGCAATAAGCGCGTCAAGATCGTTCAGCAAACGGTTAGTCGGTACGTGTGTGGCGCAGATGGCCAAGCCATGGCTGTCGCATATGCGTTTCACTTCATCCGGTGCGATTGGGCCGATGCCGGAAACTTGCACAGCATCGTAGCCGATCGCTTTGACCCGCTTCAGCGCGGCATCCAGATCCTCGGCTGTCTTGCAGTAGTCACGGAGCGTATAGAGCTGTGCGGCGATTTGCTTCTTATACAATGAGGCCACTCTCCCTTATATTGAGTAAGATTAGAACGTACCCGTCAGATCAGCCGGTTTGGTCTCTGCAGCTGCCGCCTCAGGCTTCTGAAACGTCGAGCTAGCGATTCGTTTATTCAGCTCCGCTTCATGCAGCGCTTCGTCCAGCGGCAGGTCCACCCATCCGTCCAGCCAAGTGGACAAATGCATCGCATTGGAGAGCGTCAAGCCCTTGATTCCTTCTTCTCCCGGTGCAACGAGAGGCGTTCCAAGCAGAACGGCATCCGTGAAGTTTTGCAGGATACCCGCATGCTCCGGGCTCGGTCCCGAGCTTGGGATATCGATTTTCCAACATTCAGGCGAAGCGAACGGTTCCGTGTTGCGGGCGTTGAATGCCGCTTCTTCTTCGCGCAGACGCCAGAACGTCATTTTATCGTTCTCGATGACGATTTTGCCGCGGCTTCCGGATACTTCAAGGCGATTCGTGCCCGGCGCATCCGAAGTGGATGTGATGAACACCGCCGTTGCTCCGTTCTCATATTCTGCGTATGCCGTCACGTCGTTCTCGACCTCAATATTCCGATTCTTGCCGAATTGGCAGAATGCGCGCATCCGCGTTGGCATCATACCTGTTGTCCACTGCCACAAGTCGAGGTTATGAGGGCATTGGTTGATCAGTACGCCGCCGCCTTCGCCGCCCCATGTTGCACGCCAAGTGCCGGAGTCGTAGTACGCTTGCGTCCGGTACCAGTTCGTGATGATCCAGTTAATGCGGCGAACTTCGCCAATCTCGCCGGATTGAATCATTTCGCGCAGCTTCTGATAGAGCGGGTTCATCCGCTGGTTATAGACGATCCCGAAGGTTTTGCCGCTTGCCGCAGCCGCTTCGTTCATCTCCCGCACCTGCTTCGCATAGACGCCTGCAGGCTTCTCGATCAATACATGCATGCCTTTGCTGAAAGCATGAATCGCTTCCGTAGGATGATCGTAATGCGGCGTAGCCACAACGACGGCGTCAATAAGGCCGGAATCGATCATCGACTCGGCACTCTCAAACACCGCGATTTTATCGCCGAATTTCTCTCTGGCCCAGTCTCGTTTGCTCTCGAAGCCATCACAAACCGCCGTGAGCACAGCCCCCTTGATTGCACCTGAAGTCAAGATGTTTGCGTGTCCCGAGCCCATGTTTCCGATTCCGATAATGCCGTAGCGAAGCTGTTTCATTCGTTGATCTCCTCCATCCAAGTTTTCATCTGATTGGCGTACGTCTGAAGCATGGTTCGTGTATCGAAGGTGTTGCTGAAATCCTCCACGCCAAACCAGCCGTCGTATCCGACAGCCTTCAGGTCGCGGAGTACTTGTTTCCACGGCACCTGGCCATTGGCAACGGGGCGCCAGTTGCAAGACCATTCTTGCGATTGCAGAGGATCTGATGATTCCTCGCGCGGCTGCTGCCAGCCTGCATTCTTAACATGAACATGCGCCAGATAAGGACCAAGCAGCTCCAAGCCCATCCGGTAATTCTCGAACCCTTCATACACCATGTTGCCTGGATCATAGAGCACGCCGATGCAGTCCGGATCAAAAGGTGACACAAGTCTGTGTGCGAGCGAAGCGCTTGGCGCAATCGTTACATGATGAGCTTCCACCAGCGCTTTGACACCATAATGGCGGGACAGCTGCTCTACTATCTTGAGGTACGCGGTCGCTTCCTCGAAGAGCTCGTTATAATTGCGGGTGCGGTTGTAACCGGGAACGCCGACTCGAATCATGGATGCGCCAAAACGCTTAGCAAGCCGCATGACCTGCTCTGTGCTTTCAATGTCGCCGCATTGGATATACGGCGTTATGGAGATGGTCTTCATCCCCGATCGGTTCGCCGCCTGTTCGAAACGGCTAATCTCTTCCTCATCCGCATGCTGCGAAAGTGTACTAATGTTGTTCCCCCAGAAGGAAGGCGCCTCCTTGCGGAGCTCGGCCGGCGTGTCCTTGCAGCGCCATTCGATGCCGCTGATTCCGGCAGCTGATGCTGCTTCGCATAACTCCTCCGGCGTAAGGTCCGGTGTCGCAACCGTGAATACAGAAAGTTTCAACATATGGCTTGCGGTCAGCTCCTTGTCTTTGAAATCGCTTCCCAAATCCCGTTCAAATACGTTGCGCCAAGCGCGCGATCATAGAGTCCATAGCCGGGACGTCCTTGCTCGCCCCAAATCATGCGGCCGTGATCCGGACGAAGCGGACCGGTAAACCCGGTTTCGTGCAGTGCTCCCAGAATCCCCACCATATCAATCGAGCCGTCGGACGAGCGATGCGACGATTCCTGGAAGGAACGCGGACCTGTACGAAGGATGTTTCGTGTATGGGCAAAATGCAGCTTGCCTTGTGAGCCGAAATGGCGAATGATCGCAGTTAAATCGTTATCTTCGTTAGCACCGAGCGAGCCGGAACAGAAGGTAATGCCGTTCGAAGGGCTGTCGACATGCTCAGTCAGACGTTTCAATTGACTGAAATTGCTTACGATACGCGGCAGGCCGAAGATAGGCCAAGGCGGATCATCCGGGTGAATGGCCATTACGACGCCGGCTTCTTCGGCAACGGGAATGATGCGCTCCAAGAAGTAAGCGAGATTGCTCCAGAGCACGTCCTCCGTTACTTCGGCGTAGGCGTCGATAAGCTGTCCCATCTCTTCCTTGGTGTAGCTCTGATCCCAGCCAGGCAGCGACAAGTCACCGTTCACCGGATCCATGCGGGAAATCGTTTCATCCTCGAACGTCAATGTCGTGGATCCATCCGGCAGCGTATAGGCTAATTGGGAGCGTGTCCAGTCGAACACGGGCATAAAGTTGTAGCAGATGACCGGAACCCCGGCTTCGCCAAGACGGCGAATCGTTTGACTGTAATTTTCAATAAGTCGGTCACGCGAAGGTCGTCCCAGCTTGATGTCTTCATGTACGGGGACACTCTCAATCACGGCCAACCGCAGCCCTGCGGCTTCGATCGTTTCTTTCAGCCGATGGATGGATTCCACCGGCCAAGCTTCACCGACCGGCACATCGTAAAGTGCCGTTACAATCCCGTAAATCCCAGGAATTTGGCGGATATTTTGCAAGGTGACAGGGTCGTCATTGCCAAACCATCTAAACGTCATTTTCATCGGACTGCACCTCTTATTTATAGGAGAATGGGGTCGCTATTCGCGACATGGCATTTGAAGTCAGCATTATTGTAGCACAGCAAAGTCCAATAGAAATCGGCTTTACCGATTACCTTAACCACAGTTAAATCTAAGAGAGAAGTACCGCATCTGAGTCAAGCTGGCGACAACCGGAAAACGCAAAGAAGCCGCCTGCGAGCAACTTATCGTTAACTCGCAAACAGCCTCTTCTTCTATGGTATAACGATCAGCCCTTCAGGCGATCTTGTGAGAGGCCGGCAGCCGGTATCTGTAATGAGGTAGCTGTTCTCGATGCCGACGACACCGCGTCCCGGGAACGTGAATTTCGGTTCTACCGCAAGCGTAATGCCCGCTTCGAGCGGATCGCTGAATCCCTTCGCCAGCACAGGCCACTCATCGACTTCAAGCCCGATGCCATGACCAAGGAATTTGACCTGATTGCTGCCATATCCCATAAAATGATCAGCAAGTCCTGCATCTGCAGCTTGCTTCAGCGCAGCCGCATAGATAGACTCGCTGGATGTTCCAGGTCGCATCAGCGCTTCCGATTGGCGGATGATGAGCTCTGCCTGCGCATACGCTTCCGCTAGGTCATCAGGCAGACTGCCGATTACTGCGGTTCGCGTCTGATCGATAATGTAGCCATCGATACAGCAGCCGATATCGATGAGAATCGGCTCCCCCCGCATGATCGACTTGCGGCTTGTGCTTTGCGGAAAAGCAGGTCCGAGCCCCAGCCCTCCTGCCGGACCGTCGAACGCGCTCGGAACGGCAGCCGCTGCGCCTGAGCCGAGCATGCCGGTCGAAATTTCCATGTTGTAGCTTCGCGTACGCATTAATCCAATATGACCGCGAATGCGAATTTCATATTCGATGCGAGCCATCAGCTCAAGTTCGGTAAGACCTTCCTTAATGATGCCCACTGCAGCTTCCAGCGCTTCTGCGACAACCTGTGCAGCAGACTCAATTCGGCCAATCTCCCAAGGTGACTTCACCATCCTTACGCGTCGAACAAGAGCTGATCCGTCTACGAGTAAACAATCATTGCTGCTGCCTGCCAGCACTTCGGCTAGCTTGGCGAATGTAGCTGCCGGCAGGACATCCATCTCCGTTGCAATCTTCACCGCTTGAGCGCCGCTTCCATTGCCGCTGCCAAACACGGCAGGATGATCCTGCTCCAGCTGGGCTCGGAAATGGCGCAGCGAATGTAATGGCTGCACTTGAACGGCCGACTCCTGAATGGCCCGCTCCAAACTGCGCCTCACATAGAACACTGCCGCGCCTTCTCTAGGAATAAATGCATATCCGGCCTGCATCGAGCCTGTAAAATAATAAAGGTCCACATGCTGTGTGACCAGGAAAGCATGAATACCTGCTGCCCCCATTAGCTGCTGCAGCCGGCTAATACGATCCTCGATTTCGACTTGCTGCACCGTTTCCGTCATTCCGCTGTTCACCTGCACTTTCAACCGCTCCTTGCTCCAAGCTTATTTCCTCCATTACAACAAAAGAACAGCGGCTCCGTCAACTTGACGTTCGTTCCGCTGTTCCTTTCAATGGCCCACTTCATCCGTTGGCAGCTATACCGTCCAATCATCCCAGCAGCTTGCTTCTTGACTTGCTTCGGTAATCCTGCGGACTGATCCGGTATTTATCACTGAACAGCCGTGAGAAATATCTCGGGTTCGTGATGCCGACCATGGTGGAGATTTCGTAGATTTTGAGGTCCGACTGAGCCACCATCACCTTTGCCTGTTCTAATCTGTAGTCCTGGAGGAAATCCAAGAAGCTATGTCCCGTTTCATTGCGAAACAGCGTCCCGAACCAACTTGGGCTCAAGTTGACCTGACGGGCAACGCTCACCAAATCAATGTCCTCCTGATAACGGCTGCGGATATATCGAATCGCCTCACGGATTTCATGGCGGCAACGATTATTCGGCATTGTTTTGTCATTGATCAAGTCAATTAGCTGCTTGACGATTAAGGAGAGGCTGCTGACATGCTCGCACTGCTCGATTGCAGCAAGAATCCATTCGCGAACAGCGACCGTCCCTTCTTCCGTTTCCAATACTACGTCCTCTCTGAAGCAGCTGCTGAGCTCGAAGCCGGCATGCTTCAACTGTTCCATACCGGGCTTTAAATGAAAGGAAATTTCATCCTGCCATGTATTCAGAAGCGTTCCGATAGCGTTCACGTCGTTGTCTTCCGTTACCTTCTTTATACCCGCATAGAGCGCCTTCAGTCTGGCATTTGATGCTGATGACTCTTCTCCCGGACTGCTTTCACTGATGATGACAGTCCCTTTCGGTTCATAGAAAGCATGATCGAGCAGCTTGCGGCAGGTTATCAGCGCATCCGGCAGTTGTGCCCATTTATACTTGGGGTCTGTTAGCGATTGAAGCGGCTGGTTGCCGCGAACCGTGCATTCTTCAAAGCCCTGCTTCAACGTATGCAAGGTCCAAGCATTGAATTCGGCGCTATGATTCGTATCGCTTGAAGTGAGCAGCACTGCCCAGAGCGGCTCTGCCAGACGAATGACAAATGAAGAATAAGGTGCCTCTTCCTTCTCATAGGCGTCTATCAGCTGCGCCGCATCATACTTGACATGGCTTGGAAACCGCAGCAGGCAGAGCCTGAATTGTTTGTAGATTGACAATTCGGATTCCGGCGCCTCCGCGGATGCTGATGCCGATGCACCTCCGGAGAGCAGCCGGTCTTGCAGCAGCTGTCTTAGTGTCCAATGCTTCTGCATACGCGCTTTGCGAATATCCTCGACCGCCCGATCAAGGCAAGCGATAAATTCCTTTTCGCTTAGCAGCAGCTTCGTCAAATAATCAACCGCACCGTTCCTCATGGCGCTTTGCACTTTCTCGAAGTCCTCGAAGCAAGTCAACAGGATGACTGCCGGCGGCGACGTCATGCCGCGGATGCGCTTTAATAAGCCAAGTCCATCAAGGATCGGCATGCCAATATCCGCAATCACGATATCCGGCTGCAGCTTCTCGATCATGCGCCAAGCTTGTTCACCGTTCTCCGCTTCCCCGGCTATAGCATAACCGCGGGCAGCCAAATCGAATGAACGAATGCGCATCCTGGCTAACGGTTCGTCATCGACGATAAGCAGGCGAAACGTAGATTCATTCATTCGCTAACCTCCCGTCAGCTTTGAGAGTTCTCTCATCTTCCAGCCGTGGCAATAGAATAACGACAGTCGTTCCTTCACCAAATTCGCTGACGATGGATAACCCATAGCGCTCTCCGAAATGAAGCCGAATCCGTCGATGCACATTCAGCACCCCGATGCCGCGTTCACTGCCCGGATCCACGTCTTCCCGAAGTGCCTGACGCAGCCATTCCAGTCGTTCCTGCGGAATGCCGACGCCATTGTCGCGCACATAAATCGCGACCGCTCGTTCCTCGACATGAACCGAAACGTCAAGCTCGCCTTGACGCTCTTCCAATGCATGCAGTCCGTGGAAGACCGCGTTTTCTACGATCGGCTGCAGCACCAGCTTCATAACCGGCATGCGCGCAATCTCAGACGGCGCAGATCCAATCCGAAACTGGAAGCGGTTACCGTAGCGGACGGATAGAATATGCAGATAATCGCGCGCATATCGGAGTTCTTCTTCCAACGGCGGTTGTTTGTTGTCCTCCAGACTGTATTGGAGCAATCTACAGAGCACGGCCATCATTTCGTGCAGCTCCGGTTTGGGGCTGACATCGATCATGATGTCGATCGTATTCAACGTATTGTACAGAAAATGCGGATTGATCTGCGACAGCAGCACCTGCATGTCAGATTGGCGCTTAGCTTCTTCCGTTCGCTGCAGCCCGATGACAAGATCGGATATTTTGCCGGTCATCTGATTGAACTGATTCGCCAGCTCCCCCAGCTCATCTCGCTGCTTCACCTGCACTTTCGCTTCCAGATCTCCTCTGGCAACCTTGCGAATTCCTTTGGTCAGTGCGAGAATCGGCCTCGTAAACCACCAAGAGACGGTAATATATATGCCCAGAAAACCGATGAGCCCGAACAACAGCAAGGACCAAGCGATCTGCCCGAGAGGCTTGAATCGGTTCTCCAGTTTATTGACGTCGCCGACGACGATGACTTTCCACTTTAAGTTCGTATTCATGTAAGAGACAGAATGATAGACGCCGGCTTCTTTGAAATAACGAAGCGCCTGAGGCAGCGTCTCCACGTTCTTCTCCTCGATAAGCTTTCTTCTGCCCTGCGTCGATGGGCTTGCCCAGATGTAGTCGATCAATTGATTGTCGCTGCCATAGAGCAGTGTCTGCGTATCGTAGCTGCCGGCGAAGGCCGCGCTTCGATCCAGAAAACCAGACAAGTCGACGAGAAACGCCAGATAGCCGGAAGTATGACCCTCTTCATCGAAAACCGTCTTTGTCACGAGGCTCGTCGGGCCGTATGCACCAGTCCGGCCGATATCGGAACGAATCGTATCCGACCATTCGAACACGCCTCGGCTCTCTTGCGCCTGCTTTCGCACAAGCTGCTCTTCCTTCTCCGAGAAATTGCCCCAGAAGGTTTGCGGATATCCGGTAATAACCCCGTCATTGCGTATATAAACAATACCCCGAACAAAATCAGAGCGGATTTGCGCCGCCGTATGCATGGAACTGCTCAGATTATCGCCCGAGCCGCCCTCCTGTTTGATCGTCTGCTCCATTTCCAGCATGTTATAGGTAATTTCACTGTTATAGATGGAGATCAGATGCGTGACCTGACTGGACATGCCGGCAAGTGCTTCGTTCTGCGTTTCCCTGAGGAACCCGAGCGTATAGTCTTTAGCGATCTGAACGACGAAAAACACGAACAACGTGCTTGGTATAAACAAGAGCACAATTAATTTGGCGCGCGAACCAAGCGCGAAGCGAGGTTTCAATCCTGTTGCACCCTTCCTTGGCGGCGTTATCCGGGAATAGACAAGTATACTCACGAATGCGAGAGTGCGCATTCATGAGTATACCGAATACCTGTAGAACCTTATTGTTTCTCTACGCCCAGCTGCGTGGCAGCATCGTCGATGAGCTTCTGTCCGCCTGCTTTCTTCCATTCTTCCACATAAGCGTCCCAATCGTCAAAGGAACGTTTGCCGAGCACGAAGGAAATTTCGTTCTTGTTCTGGAAGTCAGACAGTTTCTGGCTCGTTGGACCATCGAGTGTCAGATTCATATCAAAGTTCTTATAGCGTGGCATGGCGATGACCTGCTGATTCCATTTGCTGCCTGTTACGCCAACCGGTTCGTCATCGTAGACTTGCCAGATCAAGGTGTAGCCGAAGAACTGCCAGTCAGCGAGCGATTGATATTCCGGCTTCACTTTCGAGATGTGCGAATCCTTAATGAAGAAGACGTTCGTACCATCGTCATTCAGCTTCACGGTCGAGTCATCCGGGAAGATTTCCGGCCCGCCGCCCTGAGATACCGCCCAGTAATTCTCGTTCGGATAAATCATCGTATCGAGCATATGGGCAAGACGCATTAATTTGCCTTGGTCATCCTTCAGCTTCTTGGAGAAAATGAACAGCCCGCCCGGATTGCCGCCCGGTCCGTACATGCCGCCTTTGCCGTCATTCGATTTCAGCGGATTGAGCGGTTCCCACAGCGTAGCTGCAACCGCGTCTTTCTTCTTCGCATCATATTGCTCCTGCACGATATTCCAGCCCGGGTACCAGACGAGACCGACCTGATCGTTCAAGCTATAGGCTTTGAACGGCTCCCAGCCAATCGTATACCAGTCCGGTGCAAGCAGCTTGTTGTCGTACAACTTCTTCACAAATTGCAGAAACTGTTTGGTCGTACCATCCAGCATCGGATGATTGATCTTGCCGTCTTGCTCATTCCAGCTTGGATGCCCATACATCGTCTTCAGCGCGTCCATCATGGACCAGCCGTTGCCGGCACCGGCAGCGCCCATCAGCCAGGTATCGGCTTTGCCATTCTTGTTGGGATCCTTCTCGACCACTGCTTTCGCATAAGCGAACAGCTCGTCTTCATTCGTTGGCATGCTCATGCCAAATTCTTTCAGCCAGTCCTGGCGGATGAAATAAGCCCAGTTGTCCGGGAACACGCTGTAACGCGGCACCCCGATTAATTGATCATCCTTCGTGGTCGCCCAGTTCTTGTATTCCTTCGTGACATATTGCATCGCCTGCGGCATGTATGGCAGAACGTCCTTGCCGTCAAGCAGTTGGCCGGCATTATAGAGCGATAATGCGACATCCTTGACCGGCATCATCACCATATCCGGTTCATCCCCGGAAGCGAAGCGCACGCTAACGGAGTTTTTCAGATCATCCGCATTCATGCTTGTGAATTTCAGCTTCACGTTGAATTGCTTCTCTAAGAATTCCTTCACCTTATCTTCAGGCACCGACTGGTTGAAGGAGCCGGATACCATAATATCCAGGTCGTAGGATTTGCTCATATCGTCGTACGCATAGCTTGATTTATCCACGGCTGCCGGGATTTTCGGAAACGCATCCGGGAAATTGAGCTCTTGGAGCGGCGGCTCTGTCTTGCCGTTACCCGCATTTCCACTGCTATTATCCGTTGTTGTGTTATTGCTGCCTCCGTTATCCGTTGTCGTATTATTGGTGGCGCTGTTGTTTTTCGAGTTGTCGGAGCAGGCACTCAGCATCGTAACGGAAGCCAATATAACGGCTAATACGGAATAGGTCATTTTCTTTCTCATAGCTCTTGATCCCCTCTCTGAAACCAATGATATATGTGAAGAAGCGCCTCCTGATGGCTTCTCGACACCTCTGTTACACTTGCCGGGTATTTACCCTTTTACAGCACCCATGTACATGCCTTTGACAAAATGCTTTTGCAGAAACGGGTAGACGCATAGAATCGGGACAAGGCCGATGACGACGGTTGCCATCTTGATTGTTTCTGTACTCACAGCTTGAGTAGACTTCAACATCCCATTCATATTGTCGCCGCTGATCGAATCGACGGTCAGCATGTTCTTGAGCACCATCTGCAGCGGATAGAGCGACTTGTCATTCAAATAAAGCAGTGCATCAAACCAACTGTTCCAATGCGCTACGAGGTTAAACAGCCCAATGGCGGCTAGTGCCGGCGCGGCCAGCGGAAGTACGATTCGCGTTAATGTGCTCCATTCTCCGGCTCCGTCGATCTTGGCGGATTCGATAAGCCCATCGGGCAGATTCTCGATGAAGATCTTGATGACGAGCAGCCCGAAACTATCTACCAAGAGAGGCAGAACCATAGACCATAGCGAGTTGATAAGCCCCAGCTGCTTAATGACGAGGTAGGTTGGAATCATACCGCCATTCAGTAGGATAGTAGCCAATATAAAGAATAGAAACAGCTTCCTTCCAGGCAGCGTCCGCTGCGCCAAGACGTATGCCCCGATTGTCGTCAACGCCAATGAAAGCAGCGGCCCGACCGTGCTGCGGAAGACGGAAATCAGGAACGAATGCCACACAACGGAGGAAGCCATGATCCGCTTGTAGGCCTCCAGCGTTGGTTCCTTCGGAATAATGACAAAATAATTGCGTTGAATCATTTCCGCTTTGGTCGTGAACGACATCCCGAGGACGTAGACCAGTGGGAAGATAGCGGTGATCGCCACCAGAATAACGATACAATGAATAATTATCTGGTAAATCATGTCGCTTCGCGATTTATAGATCATAAAGCCCCCATTCTACCAGATGCCGCGGCCGGTATATTTTTTGGCGATGAAGTTGCTGGAGATGATGAAGACCATGCCAATGATGGACTGGAAGACGCCGACAGCCGTTCCGATACTGAATTGAAGTCGATTAAGTCCCTCACGATACACCCAGGTCTCGATGACGTCTGCGGAATCGAGCACGGCCTTATTATAGAAGAGCAGAATCTGCTCACCGCCCGCAAACAGGATATTGCCGAGACTGATGCAAAGCACAAAGGTGATCACAGGCAGAATGCTCGGCAGCGTAATCGCCGTGATTCGTTTGATCGGTCCAGCGCCATCGATCGTGGCCGCCTCATACAGCTGTGGATCAACTGTCGTCAGCGCAGCCAGATAAATGATCGTGCTCCAGCCGATTTCCTTCCACAGTGCAGAACCGAGCAGCAGCGGACGGAACCAAGATTCGGATAGAAAAAACTCGAATCTGGTGTAGCCCATCCAGGCCAGTACATTATTAACGAAGCCGGAGCCCGTGGAGAAGAACGCAAACACGATCCCATAAACGATAACCCACGAGAAGAAATGCGGGATGTACACGGCGCTTTGCAGCCATTTCTTCATCCTGTTCGAGGCGAGATCATGGAACATGATAGCCAAGATAATAGGCGGGAAGAAGCCGACCAGGATGCGGAGCAAGCTAATTTCGACCGTATTTCTCAGCACATTGACGATTTCGGGATCCTCGAAGATCATGCGAAAATTATCGAAGCCGACCCATTCGCTGCTGAAGACGCCGGTACCCAGCTGAAGATCCTTGAATGCAACGATCCATGCCAGCACTATGGGCCAATACCTGAAAATAACGTAATACGCGATGACGGGCAGAAACATCAGATAGAGCACGCGATGATCCACAATCCGTTGCCATAGGCCGCGTTTCGAAGGAGCCCTGTAGGGATGCGTAGCTGCGACTGACTTAAGGCCTGATTTTGCCAAATTTGCTTCCTCCTTCTCACTTTCCGAAGCGTTGCCGGTTTGATAAACACAGTATAGCAAACGCTTACAACAGAAAGGTACACTGTGAAACTGAAAAGGTGCACAAATCCACTGAGTTTTCAGACTGCGTCTGCCCGGCAACACAAAAAAAAGCAGCGGCCCCGTCAACTTGACGTCAGCTCCGCTGCTCCTTTAATCATCCACTCTATTGGTTCTATTACCGTAAATACGCGGGGATATACAATCTTGGCGATCAGAATGACGCCGGGGCGGTGCAGTGTTACCTTATAGT
Organism: Paenibacillus sp. CF384; assembly: GCF_900106745.1. Lineage (GTDB taxonomy): Bacteria > Bacillota > Bacilli > Paenibacillales > Paenibacillaceae > Paenibacillus_Z. Next base: position 33,586 of record NZ_FNNV01000014.1, read on the forward strand.
CGTAGGTATCATTGCGATAGGTATATGGGAACGCCGCAGAGTCCCCGTTGATTACCTGGAATTCAACGACCTCCACTTGCTCCTTCAAATAGGAGCCGGGCAAAGGCTGCCCGCTCTCATCCAGCTGCAGATTGCGCTGCAAGTATAGCCCGGCCGCACTGCTCGCCGCAATCTCGTCAATATGCAGCCTGCCCTCTGCCAGCGCAGCAGCATCCACCTGCTGTGCCGCTGCATGCGCGGCGCGATTAACCGCATGTTTGCTCTGAAACAGTGCTGTAATCGCCAGCTCCTCATCGGTTTGTAGTGCGTGCAGCAGCATCCATACGACCATCATCAGCATGACAAGCACCAGCTTATACATACGTCAGCTTCCTCTCCCCGGAATGGTTATGGGACATATTCACTCATCTTCATCCCGGAGGCTCGAAGCTTCGTATTTGCCGGTGGCGGTGCCAACCCGATCAGCCGGTCGATGGCGAGCAAACCTTCGATGGGATAGCTCGCTGTCAGTGACAAGGATGTTCCCCTTAGCAGTGGTTGAGCGGCGTCGGTCGCTGAGGCGCCGCTCCCTGAGCTGACTATAAACTCGACTGAACTGGGGAGTAGACCGTACTTGGCTAGTCGAAGTTTGGACTCCTGCAGCATGGCTGCATCTATGTAGCCATGCTCGCCGTTAGCCCCAATCTCCAGCATGTAATCTACTTCCTGCTGAAGAACGGCCTGCCGGACAATCAGCACATGCTTATAAATCGGCGAAAACATAAACCAGCACATCATGGCAGACAAGAGGATAAAGACAAGTAAACTCTTCAAGGGCTCATCCTCCGAATCCCATCGCTCATATGCCGCCCGGATTGCTCGAGTTGAGCGTTCGTCCCCTGCTTGCCGCCGGTTACACCTTTATACAGAGTGACTGCAACGATGATAAGCAGCAGCGTCATCAATAGTGAGCGCATGCCACTGCCTCCTTATGGAATCATAATGGTGTTAATTTTGGTATTTGCAGCATTGCCTTGTGTTTCGATTTGATCCTTCGTGCCTGTCGTATCCTTGGCCACAATCGCATTAAACAACAGGACAACGACAACCAGCATCATAACGGTTATCAGAATATTCCTCATGCCCTCACCTCCTTTATATTCACAATTCGTTAATTCAGGGAGCTAAACAGCTTCTGGCCTTCTCGAACCCAAGGGTAAATAAAAATCTGAAAGGTATACATGATCGGAAGCCCTGCTATGGCAAATAACAAGTAGGATGTCGTTTCCTTGCGACTGTCCTTAGCCAACTCCAGCTTCTCCTTGTAATCTTGAATTCGCTCTCGCAGCAGCTCATAATACTGCTCGCTCCCGTGGAGCCGCAGGGAATCGATCGTCTCGACGAAGCTCAGCCCCTCTTCGGTTCCAAGCCGCAGCTTAAGCCGCCTTAATGCCCCTTCTGCATCGTGGTACCACTCGCCAAGCAGCATCTGAAGCTCGCTACGCAAGGTGCGCGTGTAAGGCAAACAGCGCATCAGCTTCGTATGAATATGAAGCGATGAACCTGCCAGATAAAGCAATTGATTGCTGACGACATAAATCTCCTTGGTCATCCGCTCTGCTCTCGTCTTCCGAATCGCTTCCAGCCAAGGAAGATCCCAGAGCAAGAACAGGATTACGATAAACAGCAGTAACGGCGCGCTTATACGCGGCAAAGCATTCCATTCCACATAGGTGAAACCGTACGCTGCTGCCGACCAGATCGGGACAAGCAGGAAGAAGAGTCTGCGCAGCAGCACATACAGAGCCGCATCACCTGTATAGCCGCATCCGGCGAGTAGTCGTTCCCGCTCCTTAAATGAGCTGCTTTCACGACTGATTCTCGCAAATGAAAGCCACTGATCACTGACCGTTTTCTTCCGCCAATGCTGCATGATTACATGCACATAACGCGGCTTCTTAAACGTCAGAAGCTTCATCAGGGAGACGAAGAGCAGGAATAACACTGCATATTGGCCGCCAAGCGCTGCCCACATGACGAGTTTCGCAATAGAGTCACTCATAGTTGACTATGAACCTCCTTTACATTTTCTTGCGAGATAACCATAACCCCATAACGAATGAGCCGAAAATCATCATCCCTGCGTTAAGCAATAAATCTCGCCCTGCCGGATCGACAATATAATAGTGGTAAGCATTCTCAGGATTGTAATGGAAGTTGATCCCGATGAAGAGAAGGAGAAACAGGATCGGCGAGAAGTTCGCGATACGGATCTCGAGCAGCTTATTGCGCTCCTGCTGGTTGGCTCTGCGCGCCTTGCGCATATCGGTAATCAAGTCCTTTAAGTTGGCAGCGATCGGATGTCCCTCTGCCAGCCCTGCACGGACTATATTCACAAAATAATCCGCCCACACATGTCCAAGCGATGCCGCAAAAATTCGCAAACTGGCTTCATCATCGCCGCGGACGGATACATTCCTGTACAGCTGCTCGAACACAGCTTGCATAGGACCAAGAAGCCGCTTCTCTTCTACCGTCCGCTGAAGCGCCGATTTAATCTGCCTTCCCCCGCTGACGAGGCAACATTGATAGAACAGCTCCACTGCGGGCAGGAAATCGATTCGCGTCTTCATCTGGCGGTGCACCAGCATCGTCCGAAGCAGCATATACGGCGCCGTGACCATCACACCGCCAAGCATGGATGCTCCTTTGGCGCTTTGGAAAAACAGCGCCCCGAAGGATAGGCCAATTAGCAGCAGAAGCAAACTTGCAACGGCAAATGAGACAGGACGCCAGCTCAGCTGCAACGATTCAAGCAGCTCAGATAGATGGCGATACGTTCGATCGAAGCGCTGAAGAAAACGCGTAAACCGTTCATGAACACCACGATCTCTTCGATAATTCAGGCGATTGATGACTTGCTGCCGATGCAGCCATATGCCCATTATTCCTCGAACAGCAACAAATACGGCACCGAAGAGCGCAAAGATGAATGTAAGCAGCCCCAGCTTGACAATCATTTCGGCTCAACCCCCGCCATGCGCACGATATCCGGCATCCATACGGGATCCCATTGCTCCACAGACAGCGTCGTCATCCTAACCTGCGCCGCCGCCGACGGCCCCTGTGGATACCGCCAATCGCCAAGATTCTCATCGAATACAGCCCAATCTCTGACAAACACTACACCGTCAGCCCATCCCATTTCCGCTAATCGGACCAGCCGGCGTCGCCCTGCAGCAATACGCATTTCAATTCCAATCTGAGTCACATATTCAGCAATCCGTTTCGTCAGCCTCTCCGGGTTCATCCCCCGGCCATCGAGCATGCACATATCCGCAATCGCTTCGGGCACATCCTCCAGCATATTGGCATGCAGCGTTGTCATGCTGCCTGCATGTCCTCTCGTACACGCTCGCACATAGATGTTGGCATCCTCATCTCGAATCTCGGCATGAATAATGCGCTGTGGCGACTGACGCAGAGCCAGCTTGAAGGCCTGCGAAGATCGATGCATCGCATCTTCCTCGTCTGCTTCATATTCAATCACATTCTTCTTTGGGAAATCCCGCATCAGCATCAGCTCATGCCTGCCCTCAATGGTTACAATCCGCTCCTCGTCCGGCAACTCACCAATCAGCGCCTTGATGAGATTCGTCTTGCCGGAGTTCGTTGGGCCAATGACAACAAGGTTGAATCTTGCTTCCAGAATGGCCAGCAGCATCCGCCGAAGCCGCTCATTAATCGTTCCAAATTCCTCTTGCCCCAGCTGTTCCAATTCAAATCGCCTAACGGTATAGAATCGCAATGTCAGCGTAGGCTGAGCCGTAAACCCATGGCCGGTCATCGTGACCCGTGTCCCGTCTCGAAGCATCACTTCCGCCCATCGTTTGCGCGGATTGATGCGATCATTATTGTAGAGCACTAAGTTCTGCTGAATCCGCTCAACCTCGCGAAGCGATTCAAAGGCATAGTGGGACGGCGTACTCCGTCCGTCTCGCACTTCGAATATCCTCGTGCCCACGACCTGAATTTCCTCCAGCCCTTCCCGTTTCTGCAGCACCAGCTCCAGCACGCTCATTCCGATCACTTCGGCGAACAGTGCCTCCGCAAGCGTCGAATAAGGATGCTGATAGCCGGGCAGCTCGTGAATCCGCTGCCGAAGCAGACGATCTGCAATAACCGCGAGAATTCGCTCCCGATCGTACGTGTACCCAAGCACCGCTCGATTCAAGCTCTCGTTGTATTCACGCCGCTCTTCCTCTGTCTCGCCGCGCGGCAACGCCAAGTAGGCACGCACGTCTTCCGATAACCGGTTAAAGTCCCGCTGTGCATCATGCTCTGTTGCCGGGGCAGCAGCCTCAGTTGCCGACTCAACCGCCAGCAGCTTCGCCGAGAAGGCCGATGGCGAGAAGCGCCCGTCGCCTTTCATTAGGAGCTGACTCCGCCGCGATGGGTTAGCAGCTTCTTATACCAAGGCTGCACCGTCATCCTCATTTGCCGTTTCAAGCCGTAATGCGCAATGAGTTTACTTGAAGGCTCCTTCATGACCGCCTTCCCTCTCTCGTCATGAAGCAGCCACTCGTCGAGTGTTCCGCTATCAAGCTGTGATAACATCGGCTCCGATAATGTCAACTCACCTAGAAACGCAACTCCGAGCTCTTTACAAATATCCTTCACATGAAATCCTCCTCTGCCCCAGGGCTGATGTATTATAATCGCTTCATAATCGTGAGGAGCAACGCCGTACATAGCGGAAAGCTGCTTGATCCAGCGCTGTCCGTCCTCCTGAAAGTGAGACAACGCGCTTGTCGTTACGATAATCCGTTTATGTGCCTTACGAAGCGCACATAGTGTGGCTGCATTATCCCAATACGCACCGACATCCGCAATCACGATGCCGAAAGTCTGCTCAGCGACAGCGAGCAAATGCTCCACTTCTTCGATGGTAAAAAACTCTGCCTGATCTCGCATAATGTTGCCGAACAGCACATGCAGATCAGCTGCTCCTCGGCAGCGATGCATGGAACGAAGCAGTTTATCCGGCTGCAGGGAACCGGTAAGCAGCTCAGGTCGCAACGAATCCAATGTTGCACTGGGCTTATCTACACCTAGGAAACGATGCGCCTTCGCACTCTTGAGATTCAGGCATAGATACCCAACGGACCTCCCGCTTTCCTCTGCAATTCGGCAGGCCGAAGCGAAAGCCGCAGCAGTAGTACCGATATTAGGTGTCGTACCTAGAAAAGTGATGATCGGATTGGATGTCGCGGCACCGGCTACGGCTACGGCATAATCATTCATCGCGTTCCCCCCTCGGCTGCCGCAATAGCCAGCGATTCGGACGAGTAGGCAATCACCACTTTGCTCTTGCCGCCTTTACAGATCGAATCGAGCTTCAGCCACTGCGCCTCCGTCAGATTAAGATTGACGGCATCAATCATGCCGTTCGCATCACGTCTGGCGGCATACATGCCTTCTTTGTCCGAGTTGGCTAACGACATCAAGTTCGAATTGCTTGTATCGTCAATTTCGAGATTACCCGATGTTTTCACTGAGGCAACCGTTACCGATTCAGCAAACAACCTGGCAGATGCCACAGACTCTCCCGATAAATACAGCATCACTTTGTCTCCGGCACGAATGCCATTCGAGACGGAGAGGACATAGTCTCGCGGGATTTGAAAGGTGGCTTGCTCTCGGCTTGGCAGCAACCGGAACTTGTCCACCTTCCAGCTAAGCAAAGGCTCATTAGCTCCCAGAGGTACGATCACCTCCATGCCGTTCATCTCTTCTTCATGCAGAAACATCTCCGGAACGTAGGATGCTTTGGCAATCTGCTTCACGCCAAGCATCTCCGTTGTCAGCCGCTCTCCGGCATCTACGAAGCGAACCGGCACGATGACATTCACCGTCTCTTGAAATTTCACCTGACGCAGCTGCAGAACATATACTCCGTAGACAAGTAAACCTGACAATAGGGCTGCCGAAACGGTAACCCCTATATGACGCTTTCGATTCATGGCAATTCCTTTCCGCAGCTCTTCAAATAGCGATAAACAAAAAAAGAACGCAAGCAGGGGCATGGAGCCCAAGCTTGCGTTCTTCGCATAGCGGTCGCTAAAAATCTGCTACTATAATATTGAACTCATAATAACAGACCCAATTATCACTGTCTAGCATAAATTGTCATTTTCTCAAAAATTGTTATCTTTTCATTTCCTCATTCACAACCGATGCCTTATTTACCTTCAGCGACTTCCGATACTCGACCAGCCCAATTCTGCACCCTGGTCCGATGACCACGTTCGTTCCTCTTACAACATCGGCAGTCGTATGCTCCAAGTAAATATTCTCGCCTTCGATCAGCTCGCTGTTCAGTTCCATCGAATGCGGCTTTGTAAACCACTGCTTCATTCCGCCCCACTTGCTCTGCCGAACATTGATCCGTCCGCCCCCAATTTCCTTGGCGTGACAAGGACCCCATGGACGAATCTCCACTACATTCGCACTTAATAAGCCGTGAATATGGAACCCGCCTCGAACGTCAAAGTATTCAGCCTCGCATTCTCCAAGAACGGCCAGCTGCCCCCGTACCTTCAGCGACTTGCTGCGAATGCTGCCTGTCGTATCCATCTCGCCAAGCACATTCATCTGGGCGCCATAAACATCGCCTCGAACGGTCGTTTCCCCCACCTGGCGATAAAGGCCGACCTTCAAATCGCCTGATACGGTCAGGTTCCCCATGCTATGAAGGGATTCACTCTCTATCGAACCGAGCACTTGCCCTTCACCCAGCACGCGTATACTCTCATAATAACCGCCGGAGGTTGAGCCTGTTCCGGTAATCCGTACTTTTCTTCTGGTCCCCGTCATCATCTGCATCTCCACCTCGCCCCTTATCCGAAAATCCGCTCTCGCGAGCGAACAACCGCATCCGGATGGACAATGAGCTCCGACTCGAACTCGACGCGGTCAATTACACAGCCTGCGCCAATCTTAACTCGTCTGCCGCGCACAATTGTTGCTGTAGTTTCAACCAACTGGATATCATCGCCTTCAATGTGATCTGCGCGAAGTTGAGTTTGCCATGTTGCAGGTAAAATCGATTTCATCAGTCGTTTAAGTGTCCCGCTGCTTGTAATCATGATGCTGATTTGCTTGGCGCGAATGACTTCCGCTCGTACAGGACCATCCATATAAATATGCAGACGCTCCGCATCGAGCACACCATCCACGGTCATCGCACCTCTAACATCGCATCCCTGCGTCCTGCAATCACCTTGAATTTTCACAAAACCATTCGCTTGTAAGTACTCACTATCCACATGACCACGAATCGTAGACTGACCCTCAATCTTAGTCATGACCGCCTTCACCGAACCATCCACGGTCAACTTGCCCGACGCTTCGAAGCTCTCTTCTACACGAATGCTGCCTTTCACCTTAGCCAAGCCGTTCATCTTAAAGGAATAGCAGTCCAAGCTTCCGTCTACTTTGCTGACACCTTCGAGCTCAACGCGGTGAAAGTCCCCTCCGCCAGTCGTACCCACGCCTGCAATTGCAAAATCCGGTCGATTCATTGTCGTCATTCTCATGACCCTCCATCCATTCCATATGTTACTTTCATTATGGATGGAAACGACGCTTTCAAACAGCGGCGCAGGATGGAACATAAGCTACGTCCGAAGACTGATATCCTTGCTATGTAAATGGACAAAAAAAACAGAGCCATCCGGCCCTGCTGTCGTGTGATGCTCTTCAGTTCAAAAATCGATTAGACCGACACTGATTTGAAGCGCCTCGTCTACCTTACGCATCGTCTCATCATCCAGATGAGTGATCTTGTCAGTCAGACGCTGCTTATCAATCGTGCGGATCTGTTCCAGAAGCAGAACGGAATCACGGTCAAATCCATGCAACGCCGCATCAATCTCCACATGTGTCGGCAGCTTAGCCTTCTGAATCTGGGCCGTAATGGCTGCAACAATGACGGTTGGACTGAAACGATTGCCAATATCATTTTGAATTACCAGAACAGGACGAACGCCCCCCTGTTCAGAACCGACAACAGGTGACAAGTCCGCAAAAAACACATCGCCGCGTTTAACGATCAAGCTTTACACCCCGCTTACGAGTCGGCCGAGCGTATCGCCGGCATCTTCCTCCGCTTGAAAAGCTTCCGACGCCATCACTAGGTTGATTTTTGCCATTTCCAGATAGCCTCGCTGCATCGAATCGCGAATTTGTCGTTTCTTCCGCTCGATCAAATACAATTTCATAGCCTGACGAATGAATTCGCTTCGGTTCGAGTTTTCTTTGGCGACGATTCCGTCGACTTCCTCCAGCAAATGATCCGGTAAACTGATCATAATCCTTTTGGTATTTTGCAAATTGGCCACCGAACTCGCACCCCCAAAACATTTCCAGCAAAAAACAGTAACAGTATGTCATTGTTTGGTCCGTATTATACACCTTCATATGTATGCAGACCGTATAGCAAGTATGCTGCACCCGAAGATAAACGATTTAGACCGACAACAAAGAACATCTTAACAACATTATTCGAGATAAGACGATAAAATCCTTTAAATCCATTGAAAATCCTTAGCAGGTAATTCGTTCCTCCTGCATCGCGCTTACAGGAGGGGATTCGTCACAGCAACAACTTGCTGCCCTCGCATATATACGCGCGGTACACGCGCTGCGACCATACAGATGACTTCATAATTGATCGTGCCGAGCTTCTCTTCGAATTCCTCTGCAGAGATCACCTCGTCGCCTTGCCTGCCCATGAGCACAACTTCCTCACCGACTTGAACGGGACCTTGTTGAGCGGCATCAGCATCATCCAGCGCTATCATACACTGGTCCATACAAATCGTGCCGAGTACTCGTGCACGCTGACCACGCAGCAGCACTTCTGCCTTACCTGACAGCATGCGGCTAAAGCCATCCGCATAACCAACCGGGAGCGTTCCGATTCTCTCGTTGCCTTTCGTCACATAACGTGTACCGTAGCTGATTCCCCAGCCCTCCGGCACATCCTTGACCATTACGACAGCCGTCTTGAGTGTCATGACAGGTTCAAGCTGAACGCGTTGCCGATTGCACTCAGCGGAAGGATATAAGCCGTACATGCTAATACCAAGGCGCAGCATGCCGCCGCCCATCTCCGGTGTATCAATTCCGGCCGCACTGTTAGCAGCATGAATGATTGGAATATGAAGATCTGCTGCCTTAAGCTGTTTGACGAACGTAGAGAAACGCTCATATTGCAACTGCGTATAACTTTTATCGGCTTCGTCTGCTTTCGCATAATGCGTAAACAAACCTTCGACATGAATGCCTGGCTGTTCCATCGCGCGCGAAATAAACGCCAATGCATCCTCACCAGCAAGCAGGCCTAATCGTCCCATGCCCGTATCGATTTTCACATGAACAGCGAGTTTCTTATCGGCTGCCGGCAATGCTGCCGCAGCTTCCAAAATTTCATCGCTAAAAAGCGCAATTGCGATGTCCGCATCCCGCGCAGCAGCTAAGCCTTGCGGCGGTACATAGCCAAGTACCAGAATGTTCGTCTTAATACCGGCCTGCCGGAGTTGAAGTGCTTCATCAAGAAAAGCGACACCGAGAAAATCAACGCCGCAGCGTTCGGCTTCCCGAGCCGTTTCAATGGCGCCATGGCCGTAAGCATTCGCTTTCACCGATGCCATAAGCTTCATGCCTTCAGGCATTGCCCGGCGAAAAGACTGCAAATTATGAGAAAGCGCATCTAAAGATATCTCTGCCCGAGTAGGGCGATAATAAGCGTTCACATCCAACTTGCTCCACCTTCATTTCCAAAAAGTAAACGCCCGCCTTGGTGAGGGCAGGCGTTTATCTTATTAACCCGTAACCTATATGTTAAACGTTTTTGCTTCCTGATGTCAATGAATTGGAGGGTTTAACAGGCTCGATTCAGGCTGGAAAATGTTTATTGTACACACTATTTACTCATCTCGCCTTGTACGGATTGCGCGACTTTGATCATTTCATTTTGCGGCAGATTACCGGTTGTGATTCTGAATTCTGTGCCGTCGTATGTCCATGTCAGCGTGCGCTGTTCGTCTTCGGCACCGCTTATAGAGCCGTAAGTGAAGCCCAGATCGATCAGATCACCTTTCATTGCGGATACCGCGACATCCTTCGGCTGCGTTTGAATCAAGGTGTAGTCGAAGCTGCCTGCGTAACGAATCAGTATGCCCGCATTTCCGCCGAACACGATATCCTGCTGGTCTTTCTCCGATACGCCATCTGGAAGATAGGATGGCTCCATCGCTGTGAATGCCTGATTGATCGGTCCAAGCGTACCTTGTGAGCCGTCATCGGACTCTTCATTGGTTGTTCCGTTATTGTCCGGATTCGCCGTTGCATCCGAATCGGATTCGACTGCATTATTCGAATTCGTACTCGTATCTGTATTCGCATCGGTTTCAACATTTGCATTCGTATTACTTTGATCGGAATCCGGCTCAGCTGTAGTCGGTTTGTCGGCCGCTGCACCCATGTTCGTCTGCGTATCGAATACGCTCTTCTCCAGCTTGGAGCCGAATTCGAACGAATCGAACTTAACGGATACCATCACCGCTGCATTGGCATCGCTGACTTCCACTTTGCTCGGGGCATAGTCGGATTTGTTCAGCCAGATTTTCTGCCGTGCAAGCGATCCGTTCTGATAATTAGCCATGACATCAAATACATAAGCATCATTGTCCACTGCAAATTGGCGCGAGTTGTCGAGCAGAATGCTTTGGACCAGCGTTTGATACAAGTACACTTGCCCTTGGTTAGCCGGCCAATCGCTTTGGAAACGGAACACTTTATTCAGGCGCGGCGTCAAGACAAAAACGCCCTCATCGTTGCGCAACACGATTTGCGTGATGTCCTTCTTCGCGTTCGTCAAAGCAATGCGATAGTATTGCGGCTTCTGATAAGAAACATCCACCTGATACTCCAGCGGCTGCTGGCCCGTAAACAGCGTCATCGTGCCTTTGCCATGATAGCTGCCCAAGTTAGTAAGTGTTTTGTCCAATTCCTTGACAACCGATTCCGCGTCCTTAGTCCCGCAGCCTGCGAGCACCGCCGTAAGGCAAAGCAAAATAGCTGCGATTAAACTGAATCGACGACGCATGAGATCCACCCCTCATCACAATTTTTAAACGTATCCGGAGTTGCCCTTGACAAAAAGCCGTTTACGCTTGACTTGTACTATGTCTATGAGAGGACTTGGACAATTATGCAGACTAGCATGACAAGCTTGCGGGATCGATCTCGACATAAGAAAAGAAGAGCCCGTATAGGATCTCCTCCAATGTGTGAAAATGGTCTGATTTACAATTTCTCCAAACCACTATCATATTAGCTTAATAATTCTCTTCTATGCTGTTCAGAGATATGGCCCTGCCAGTATGTATAATAGAGGAGAGATGGGAATGAAAGCTGTAACAAAGAAATGGGTTGCCGTAGCAGGCGCTGCTTGCCTCGTCATGGGCAGTACGCAAATTGTACAAGCTGCCGACACCGCACTCAAAGCACTAGCAGTCCAAATCAAGCTGTTTGCAGGCGATTCTGAAGTGAAGCTGGATAAAGACGCCGTCACGATCAATGGCAGCTTATACGTGCCGGTGAGAGCGATGGGCGAGGCACTTGGACAAGAAGTGGCTTGGGACAGCACAAGCAAGAAAGTGACTTTGCGCGCGTATCCTTATGTTGCCGGCAAATACACGTGGACAAACCCTCCAAGCCTTGGACTCGATTTGAAGGAAGGCGGCTTCTCCGGTCTGACTCATTTGCCGGGCGATCCGGACAATGTCTTCTATACGCTTGCTGATCGTGGTCCAAACGGACAAATTACGATCGACAAGACGGTTAATCGCACATTCCCGGTGCAGGATTATGTACCTCGTTTCTATAAAATCAAGCTGGAAGGCAGCTCCGTGAACATCCTTGAGACGAACAAGCTGCTTCTTCCGGAAGGCACCAAAGGCGTCGTTTCGGGAAGTCGTTTCACGACTGGTCTTAGCAACATCGCTTCCGACGAGAAATCATACGACAACACAGGCAAGACTTTGCTGCCGCTAGATCCGGATGGACTCGATCTCGAAGGCATCGCATACAACAAGGTAGATGATACGTTCTGGATGTCCGATGAGTACCGCCCTTCGCTCATTCAATTGAAACGTGACGGTACGATTATCAGCCGTTATGTTCCGGTAGGCGATAAAGCGAAGCTTGTAAACGCGCAAATTCCGGTAATCGAAGCGATTCCGGCTGTCTATTCCAAACGCATCGTTAACCGCGGTTTCGAAGGCGTAACGATCAGCCCGGATGGCAAATTCCTCTACGCTTCCATTCAAAGCCCGATGGCTGTGCCGGATAAAGCGACAGGCGAAGCTTCCCGCAATCTGCGCATTCTGAAGATGGATTTGGCAACGAAGAAGCTTGTAGGCGAATATGTGTATGTGGCCGAGGATGCAAAATCATTCGTGAACGTTGCGCAGAAGGACGTGGTCATCTCCGATCTTCACGCACTGTCCGATGATGTTCTGCTCGTGGATGAGCGCGATAAGAATGAAGGCGCAGCAGCGCAAATCAAACGCGTCTACCGCATCGACCTCGCGAAAGCTACAAATATCCTTAACAACGCCGCTGTGAGCGGAAACGTTGAAGGGACATCGGATTGGAACGCGCTGAACGTAACAACTGCGCCGAAAGAGCTGGTTGTGGATCTGACGACGCTCGACTATCCGTTCGAGAAATTCGAAGGGTTGACCGCGCTGAACAAGAACACGCTGGTTATTGCCAATGACAACGACTTCGGCGTTGGTGAATACGATGCTAACGGCGTTCTCAAAATTACGGACAAGCAAACTCAAGTGTGGGTAATTAAAGTAAAAGATATGTGGAAGTAGAATAAAGGGCTGTCCGGTCGTCTTCGATGACTGGGCAGCCCTTCAATTTTTGGCATCATTGATATTTCCAGCGGTTTCCGAATTGCTAACGGATATCACAAACCGGGACAAATCTCAACATTAACAGTCGGTAGCACACGTGGCGATTTTTGTGTCGAGAGTTCCACTTTCGAATTCTCGATGGTTTTTAGCAGCTGTTTTGGAGCTGAGCGTTCGGTTTTTGAACTCTCAGCCTGGACAGGCCGTGAACCTGTGGCGTTTCTAGGACTGAGAATCGGGTTTCACGACTCTCAGCTTCATTTCACCTTGGTTTCGGCGCTGAGAGTTGGGTTTTCCTACTCTCAGCATCTTAAACCGGTGTATTTGCGGTAGGTTGAGGGCTGAGACTCGGGTTTCACGACTCTCAGTTTCATTTCACCTTGGTTTCGGCGCTGAAAGTCGGATTTTCCTACTCTCAGCATCTTAAACCGGTGTAATTGCGGGGGGTTGAGGGCTGAGAGTCGGGTTTCACGACTCTCAGCTACGTAACAGCACGGTTTCGGCTACGAGAGTCGGGTTTTCCTACTCTCAAGTTTTATAAACGTGGGCAAACAACAAAAAGCCTCCACTATTGGAGGCTTTTTGTTTGCTGCATTAGTTAGCGGCTGACTCAACCGGTGCGGACTCTGGCAAATGAGAGACCACAACTTGATAGATGGTCACTTTGTTGCCGACGATTGGACCTGCTGCTGCTTCCGCAGCCGGTTGGCCGCCGTGTCCTTGGCCTTGACCATGTGCTTGGCCGCCGTGTCCTTGGCCGTGACCGTGTCCTTGGCCGCCTTGGCCGTGAGCTGAACCTTGCGCTCCCTCGCGGCGAGTATGTGCATGACGGAAAGAATCGCTGTTCGCCCAAGCTTGGAAATCTTCTTCCTTCTCCCAAGTTGTGCATACGCGGATTTCTTCGGTTTCTTCCGAAACGACAGCATGCAGAACATCCATCCGGACAAATCCAGGGAATGTATGTACTGTCTTAGGCGTCTTGAAGCGTTCCAATACCGCCTCTGCAAAGCCGGCACGAACCTCAATCCGATTTTCTACCACAATCATCGTCTTCGTCCCCTTCTCATCGATATTCAAGAGCGACTTCAAATAAGAGACAACCTCTTTCGCTTGCTCCCCGCCGATCATCGCATGCTGCAGCAGCGTAATGCCGTGCGGTCCACGCGCATGAATCGATTCCGGATACTTGGTAAGCGTCGATTGGATCACTTCCAGGTCACCGAGCATAGCGGCAGCAAATAAGTCGATTCGCGCCCCTTTGGACAACAGCCACTCTGCAATGTCACGGCGTCCTACATGAGATGCCGCGCCAAGAGCTGTCTCCCAATCATCGCCGCCCCAGTTCATGGATGCGTGCAATAAAGCAGGCTCTTGCTCAAGCAGGGTTTGGACCTTATTCAAATCCGCGTGTGCTGCGCCTACGAATTCCCGCACCAATTCGGTGCTTAAAGCTGCTTTGGCCAATCGAATCTCCTCCTCATTATAACTTACTTTTATGCTGTCGCTTCATGAGGCTGTTTGTTTACAATACCGCTTGGCAAATAAACGGGAACACCTTCATCGTAGTACACTTTGGCTTCGATGCCAAACACTTCGCGGAAGAACTCCACACGGAATACTTCGCCCGGCGTGCCTTGCTTCACGATCGCTCCGTTCTTCATCGCTACAATCCGGTCGCAGAAACGAGCCGCTTGATTCAAATCATGCAGGACCATCACAACCGTAATGCCTTGATCCTGATTCAAGCTGCGGATCAGTTCCATCAATTCCAATTGATGCGCAATGTCCAAATAAGTCGTCGGTTCATCCAGCAGCAGAACACGAGGCGTCTGTGCCATACACATGGCAAGCCATGCACGCTGACGCTCTCCGCCTGATAATTCCAACAGGGAACGATGCTGCAGCCTCGTCATGCTGGTAACCTGCAGCGCCCAATCGACCACTTCCTCATGTGGGCCCCTGCATTCTTCATACCATTTCAAATGAGGATTACGCCCTCTGCGAACAAGGTCGCGCACCGTAATGTCCAAGGCGCCTTCCTGTGTTTGCGCAAGCATCGTCATCGTTCTCGCAACGGATTTGTTATCCATGCCAGCAAGATCCCGGCCCTCCAGCTCAATCTTACCGGATTGAGGAGTTGCAAGTCTTGCCAGCATGCGCAGAACAGTCGATTTGCCCGAGCCGTTAGGACCCACGATACCGAGCCATTCTCCGGCAGCAACTTTAAGATTGAAGCCGTTCACGATCGGAGCGGAACGCTCATAGCCATACTTTAATTGATCGGCAGCTATTGCAGGATTCATCGTTTGACCCCTTTCCTAAGCAAATAGAGGAAGAAAGGCGCACCGAGAAGCGCAAGTAAAATACCTACTGGGAACTCGATCGGATCAAACCAGCTGCGTGCAGCTGTATCCGCGGCCATGACTAACGTTCCCCCGCCCATGGCTGAAATGGGCAGCAGAATTCGATAGTCATTGCCGACTAACAGCCTTACGATATGCGGGACAACAAGGCCGACGAAGCCGACCATCCCAACGATGCTGATCGAAGCACCTGCCAGGAAGGTAGATAGCAGAATAATAAGCAATCTTCCGATCTCCACCCGGCTTCCGAGCAGCTTAGCGGCATCGTCGCCAAGGACGAGCAGGTTAGCTGTCTTAATCAAGAAGATCGAAGCTATGATGCCAATAACGGCATAGGGCAGCAGCGTTTGAAAATGCGGCCAGCTCCGTCCGTTCAAGCTTCCCGACATCCATGGCAGAACGGATTGAACCTTTTCACTATTCAAAATCATCAGCGCCGTCATCGCCGCGCCGAGCAGCGAATTGACCGCAACTCCCGCCAGAATCAATCGCATCGGAGAAGCGCCGCCTTTCCACGAGAGGGCATACACAACTGCTGCTGCAGTAAGCGCACCAAGGAAAGCCGCAATGGGCAGATAGGCGATCTTCTCGGGGAACAAAATCATAATAACAACAGCCGCAAGTCCGCCGCCGGAGGAAACGCCGATAATACCGGGATCAGCGAGCGGATTACGGAAGACACCTTGCAAGAAGGTGCCAGAGATCGCCAGGCAGATGCCTGCCAGCATGCCGGTCAATACACGCGGAAGCCTGAGATTCCAAACAATTTGCCTCGATTCCGAGTCGGAGGCGTGAAGCAATGAGCTCCACACCTCGCGCGCCGGAATCGGAATTGAGCCTGACATCAAGCCATACAACCCTGCAAGCAGCAGCAGGACAAGACTAATAATTAGTACACTGCCTCTGCGAATACTTCTCGAGGTTCGCACCTCTTGCGCTCTTTGTCCGGTTACGATTGTCGCCATCGGATTAATCCACCGTTAAGAGCAATTTGTTGATGGTTTCGATCGCTTGCGGCGCTCTGATGCCTGGGTTTGCCGCGAACAGATCGGAAGGCAGCACTTCAAACTTGTCATTCTTCACGGCCGGCAAGCTCTTCCAAGCTGCATTGGATTCGAATTCTTTCTTGAAGCTTGCTTTGACATCTGCTGCATCGCCATGCGTAATGAATAGAATAATGTCCGGATTTGCAGCCACGATCCGCTCAAGGCTCAGCTCCGCGTATTGCGGCATGCCGTCCATTCCTTTGAACGAAGAAGCCACGTTCTTACCGCCCGCAAGCTCCAAGAAGTTGCCAGGGTAGCTCGTAGGAAGCGCAATAACGAAACTGCCCGGTGCGCCGTAAACGATCAGTGTTTTCGGAGCTGTGGCCGGTTTCTTCAAACCTGTCACATCGCTGTTCATCTTCGCAATCAGCTCTGCGGCTTTCGTTTCTTGACCAAGAATGCGGCCATAAAGTTTAATCGAAGCTTGAATTTCAGTAAAGGAATTGTGCGAGTTGAACATCACTTGTGCGCCAAGCTTCTCAATCGTCGCTTGCTGCGTCTTCAGTGCAGGGCTTGCAATGACGAGATCCGGTTTCAATGTAGCCAGCTTCTCGAAATTAAGACCGTGAGAGCTTCCCACTTCTGGAACGGACGTCGCTTCAGCAGGGAAGACTTTGCCGATTGCAGTGGAACGACCGACAACTTTGCTGCCAAGCGCATAAATAATTTCCGTATCGGAGGAAGACAGCGTTACGATGCGGCTTGGTTTCTTCTTCAGCGTAAACGCGCCTGTGCTTGTCGTCACAGTCATCGTGCTGGTGATCGCAACGGAATTGAAGTTCTTATTGTATGTAACCCATTTGCCGAATGCCTCGGAGATCAGACGAAGCGGAACATAGGTTTTGCCATCTGAAATCACAGGTGCCGACTCCAGCGCTTTATAATCATTATTTATGTATGCAGAAGTAGAACCCACTGTCAGTTTAACCGTAACGCCGCCTTGTACAGCGGAAACGGATTTATTCTTCGCATCCCATGTTGCACGACCGCCAAGCGCATTAACGAGGCTGCTGTAGGGTACAAGCGTTCTGCCGTTAATCACTTTAGGTGCGGCATCGAGCGAAACTGACTTCCCGTCAAGCGTAACACTTATGGATGAACTTGCTGCTTGTGCTGCTTGACCTGACCCTATTGCTAAAGGAGCTGCTAGCACCGATGCAGCTAATAATGAACGAGTTAAAACTTTGGAAAACACATGACCACTCTCCCAATAATTAATAATGATAATCACTCTCAATCAACACAAATAATGATATTCGATAATGATTCTCATTGTCAATGATAACTTTTAATCTATTATTAATAATCTCGAAGATGCCTGCAGATCGTATTTCCCCTTCTACTATAAGGTGCATTTTCATAGAAACTGCAATGGATTTGCTTCAGAAAGAGGGGCATTCGAGCCTATGTTTATCCTTCAAGCAAGCCAAATTCCTCCGTCCGACTTTACCTCGCACTTTTCTAGCATTTGAACTTAAAAACAACCTGCTTTTACCCAATTCCATACAGAAATCAAATAGTTTTTACCCATTTGTTTTAACACTTTCCATGTATCTTTAGTATCAAAGAAGAACCTAATCCTATGAAACAGGAGTGAACCATGTGAAATTGTCCATACGCGTAAAACTAATGTCCAGCTTTCTTGCCATTCTTGCACTGCTGACCGGGATCGGGGTACTTGCTATTGTACAAATGGGATCGCTTCAGAAATCCAGTTCCATCGTTCAAACCAACTGGTTGCCGAGTTTAAATAATATAGGAGTCATCAAGGATGACTTCATGGAAGCACGCGTTAATGTCAATAAAATCAATTTGGAAAGCGATCCAGCCCAAATCGCGATTATTGAACAAACAATTAATGAAAGTATGACCAAAGCTTTACAGGATCTTAAGGCGTATGAGCATTTTCTTATCTCCGATGAAGAAACTGAAATTTACAATTCGCTTCATGCTAACATGCAAACTTACTCTGATGGGCTAGCTCCTATTATCCAAGCGAGAAAAGAAAATAAGCCTGAACAAGGGTATGCACTTCTCAATGAATTGTCTTCACAGCGAAAAAAGGTACAAGATGACTTCGACCGCTGGATTGTGTTCAATAATGACGGCGTTAAAGCGGAAGTAGACGGCGCTGCGCAAACGAATAAAGTCGGCAAATCCCTCATCATTGGCTTTGGTATTTTCGCCATAGCTGTCGGTATTGGGCTTGCACTTCTGATTTCCGAGTCGATGGTGAAATCGATCCGCTCCATTCTGAACGTAGCGACCAAAGCGGCGAAAGGCGACCTGCGCGATCAAGCTGTATCGAAGAGTAAGGACGAGCTTGGTACTCTTGCTACTGCGTTCAACGATATGATGGATAATTTACGCAGGCTTATCAGCCAAACCGTAACATCAGCACAGAGTGTTGCCGCCGCTTCTGAGGAAATCTCCGCTACGACGGAAGAGATAGCTAAAGGAAGCACAGAGCAAGCCGAATCAGCACAGGTGATTAGCGAGCTTGTACGTGAAATGTCCATTGCCGTTAATGATGTTGCGAACAAAGCCTCTGTTGTAGCTGAGCTGTCGGATAAAACAAAACGCGGTGCAGAGGATGGCAGCGATACGGTTAGTGCATCGGTGCAAAGCATGGAGAGGCTCTCCTCTCAAATGCAATTGCTGGAGAAAGACTCGCAGAAGATTGGTCAAATTATTGAGGTTATCGACGAAATTTCCGAACAAACGAATTTGCTAGCCCTTAATGCAGCGATTGAAGCGGCACGTGCCGGTGACCAAGGACGCGGGTTTGCCGTTGTAGCCGATGAAGTTCGCAAGCTGGCAGAGCGCAGCAGCGAAGCTACGCAGCAAATTGCCGAGATCATCAAAGGCATGCAGCATAATACCGATCAAAGCTTAAGAGCTATGGAGCATGCAACCCTGCAAACCTCCAAAACCGGGCAAACCTTCGAGAGCATCGTACGCATGGTAAGCGAAACTGCCGACCAAGTGACTGAAATTGCAGCAGCAAGCGAAGAGCAAGCCGCGCAGTCCGAAGAAGTCATGCGCGCAGTAGAAACAATTGCAGCAGCAAGCGAAGAATCAGCAGCGGCAGCCGAAGAAACAGCAAGCTCGTCGCAGACGCTTGCGCATCTGTCGGAAGAGCTCAACAAGAACATCAATTTCTTCAAAGTTTAGACCTATTAAGAAGCGGTGCGGTTCAGGGCTTGTTCTAGCCTTTGGCCGTACCGCTTTTGTGGTAGCGGGAAACGCTAACGGTCCGTGGAGGCCTTATTTGCCTCATAATTGCTCCACAAAAACGTAACGAACCGTGCAGGTCTTATTTCACGATTTAGAGGTGATTTGGGGCCGATTTTGCCAAAATAAGACCCCTGCGGTTCGTTAGAATTAATAGGTAGCTATTTTCGCGTTAATAGACCCTCTACGGTTCGTTAGAATAATTAGGCAGTTATTCTCGTGGCATTACTAGCAAAATAGTAAAGAGGCCGGCTGCATCTCGCAGCCGGCCTTCGCATTCTATTGGCGATGCATGAAGTTGATAATCGCCTGCACGGCTTCTGCACGAGTCGCGGTGTTAAGCGGTGAGAATTGCTGAGCTCGTGTTCCTTGCATCAGGCCGGAAGCAACAGCTAGATTCACGTCTTCCTTCGCCCACGAAGCAATTTGCTCCGCGTCCGTGAATGGCTGTGCTTCGCCTGCCGCAGGCGTGTCAGCAGCTTCCTTCTTACCTCCGAAAGCCAGCATCCGGTTCATCAGCACCGCCATTTCCTGACGGCTGATCGTCGCTTGTGGAGCAAACAATGCGGCGCTTCTGCCTTGGATCAATCCATGCCCGTAAGCAGCCTTTACAGCATCCGCATACCAAGCATCGGAGGCAACATCTGTGAAGACCTGTTTTGCATCTTCACCTGCCGAAAGCTGCAGAGCATTCACCATCAGCTGAACGAATGCTGCACGGCTGATCGCTTGCGTCGGTGCGAAGCTGTCGGCGCTTACCCCCTTCACAAGATGATGTGCCGCAGCCTCTGTTACTGCTGCGAAAGCCCAGTGTGTTGAAGGTACATCTGTGAACGTCTTTTTATACGTCATAACCGCATAAGTGCTGAAATGAGAGAGCGGTGCAGAGATACTGCCTGCTTGCTCATCGACCTGCCCGCCTACATACTCCCAAGCGCCAGAGGTAGGGTTGTAGTAGTAGATTCCCATGAGCTCCGGATGTCCGTCCGCCCCAACATGGACCGGAATTGTAAGAATGACAGGCTTCTCAAACGTCGTCAGCTTATGCTGCTTCCCGTCCTTCGTTACAATAGTAAGCTCCAGTTGATAGACTTTACCTTCCAGCTGATATCCCGTTTGCAGAGGAGCTCCCTCTTCCGTACCCTGATTCTCCTTAGCAGCGAGTTGAAGAGAGATCTTCGCATCTCCCCGTACATTCGGTTCAACCAGCGCAAGTAATGCACGCAGCACCTCCGGAGCGATTTGCGCCTTCACTCCTTGAGCGTCTACAACAAGAGTGTTGTCCCCAATAGTACCCGCCAGTGATGCTGGAATTAACAATTCATTCTTACCGCCTTGCAGCGTAACCGAAACCTTGCCATCCTTGATGCCGCTCTTCACATCAGACTCACTGAGATTCTGCTGGTTCTGGAGCAGCTGGTCCGGTACATAAACGTAACCCGAGCCGTTGCCATCACCATCCGGAACTTCAGGATCGACCGTACCATGATAGACGCCAATCGAATCCACATAGAGCGTGCCTTCACCTACCGGTCCGTCTCCTTGATTAATGTACAGCGAGAACTCTGCGAGTGAACCAAGATCAATAATGCCATTGCCCTTGGTGTTCCATGGTGCATGCCGGAATTCGGAGAACGGAAGCTTCAAGACACCCGCCTCCGTGCCGGATAGAACGCGGTAAGCCTCCCACGCTTCGCCGTCCGGTTCGATAAATTGAATGGTCAGCTTGCGGCCCGATCCATCCGGTGTCAGCCAGAAGGAGACGCCATCGTAGCCTGCCCATGACATGCCATTCAGGTTCTTCGTCATCCCGGCGAAGTTCGTGGCTTCCGTTAGCGTGTACGTATAACGAAGGCCGTATTTGCCGGCTTCCTTATGTTCGCTGTCCGGCGTCAGTGTAACAGGTCCGCCCCACGTATTGCTCGTGTAGGCTTTCTGCGCAAGCAGCTCGCCCCCGCCGTAATAGTCGAAGTTGTCGATAATCGGTACATTGCCAAGCATCAGATCGTCGACATAGAGCACATGACTGCCTGCCGAGCCCGCGCCTTTATTGACGAAGATCGAGTATTCCGTCAATGCCGACAAGGAGAGCAATCCATCTCCGCTCGACCACGGATTACGCGCGAAGCCGCTTAACGGTACTTCATATACGGCGCCTTCCGTTCCGGCAGGCGTGAGCTGCGCTTCCCAATAGTCGCCATCTGCATCCTTCAACTGCAGCGTGACCCCGTTCTGCGAACCATCCGATTGGAGCCACAGGGAAAGGGCGTTGCCGCCGGATGCCAGATTCATGCCGCCAAGCGATTTGGTCACGCCGGCATAACCTTTCTCATCGGTCAGCGTGTAGGCCAGCTTAAGACCGTAGTCCCCTTCAGACTTATGAGCCGTATCCAAGCTTGCAACGATCTCGTCACCGTCGCTTTTGCTCACATAAGCGGCAGATGCTAAACCGCTCGAGCCCTGATAATATTCAAAGCCATCGATATGCCCGACTTTAGCCACTTGAATGGAATCGAAATACAGCGTTCCTTCACCCGCGCCACTTCCGCCTTTCTCCACATAAAGTGAGAATTCTGCAATGGAACCGAGATCGATCACGCCATTAACCGGTGCATTCCATCCCGGTCTGGCAAAGGCATGGAACGGAATTTGCACGAGCCTTGCTTCATCGCCGGACACGCGCAGCTTCACTTCCCAATACTCCCCGCTTGTTTCTTTAAACTGTACGGTTATTCCGCGGTTCTGGCCATCCGGCTTATACCACAGCTCAATGCCATTATTACCGCTCCAATCGATGGCGTCCATGTTCTTCGAAACGCCTGCATAACCCTTCGCATCGGTAAGGGCATAATCCAGCTTCAGTCCATACTCGCCGCCTGCCTTTACATCGGAAGAAAGCGACAAACTAAGCGCGTCTCCGCCGGCATTCGGCGTATAGGCTGCTTGAAGACGAGCATTATCTCCCTCATACGATTCGAAGGTATCAATCGTCGGAAGCCGGTACAATTTGATGCTGTCAAAATAAACCACATACTCCGCAGGCGCACCGTCTACGTAAAGCCCGAAGGAGGCAACCTTACCGGCATCAATCACGCCATTGCCTTGCGATGCATGACTATCCTTCCACCACTGCGGAATGTAGAACTTGCTGAACGGGACCTGCACGAGAACCGGATCTGTGCCGGAGATCCGCAGGTCCGTCTTCCACACCTCGCCTGATGTATCAAGGCCCTCCGTCAATTGCAGCGTAACGCCCATATCGACACCACCGAGCTGAACCCAGAACTGCATGCCGCTGTTACCGGACCAGTCGGCGTTGTCCAGCGCCATCTCAAGGCCGCCCCAGCCCTGGCTCATCGAGGTCTCCAGCTTCAAGCCATAATCGCCCTCGTTCTTATGCGCTCCATCCAGCGTTAGCGTAATCGGCGAACCGGATTCGTTCACCGCATAGGCGCTGCGAAGTGCAGTACTCGAGCCGCTGTAGCCGTCAAAGCCGTCAATAAGCTGGCTCTTCGACAGCTCAGGCGGTGCTTCAAGCTGCTCGTCGCCTACGCCGATGGCAATTCTGCTCACTTGCGGGTTCCAGGTCTGATCCGCTTGGCTTAACGGGAATTGAACCTTCAGATATCGCGTTCCCGCAGGCAACTTATACGCCGTATACTCGGTGCGCGTCCACCAGCCGTCCCCGCCTTTGCTGGCTTTCACAGCCGTGCCGTACTCCGTAAAGCTCACGCCGTCAACAGACGTGAAGAATTTGAAATCCCCCACGAGATAGGCACTTGGATCTTGCCTTGCATACGTAAGCAGCTTGAAGTAATTCATGTCACCGCTCGTCTTATACTGGAAGAACTCTTCTGTATCGGAGCTGCGGGTAAGTCGTTTGTTATCGCCGCCAAAATACGCATCCGGGTTGTCGGTGCTGAAGCTAAGGTTGATGCTGCGGTCATTCATTTTGACGAAATTATTCATATCATCGATCAGCACGCCGTTTGCCAGCTCCGGACGCTGAATGGAATCCGGGAAGGTCAGCGCGCTGCCGTCCGTGCTGTACTCGATTTCCACTTCACCAAGCTCTGAAGCGCTGTAATCGCTTGGGAACACGAGCTTCACGAACTTCGCCGCTGCCGGCAGGCTGCCCGAATACTCAACCTGATGCCATGGGCCGCCGTTATCAACAGCTGCAACATCAAGTGCCTCATAGGTCTCGCCATCTGCGGAAATGAAGATGCTGTAGGCCGTAGAAGCCAGTTTCTCCGGGTCGATATACGCCGTAGCCTTCACTTGCAGTCCCGTCACTCCTGAAGAAGAAGTCGGCAGCGCATAAACAATATATTGCTCCTGCGAGGTTTCCAGCTGCTTGAACCGTGAAGGGTCGCCGCCGAATCGAACCGGATTCTTCGCTTCGAATTCCAAGTCGGTCGAATAGTCATACAGCTTCGAGAAATTGCGCATGACATCCTTCATCACATGTTTCGCGATCACCGGACCGACAGCAGTCGAATAATCGGAGGAACCGGACGCGTTATTCGCTTTCAATCGGTAGTAATACGACGCGCCGGTTACGGCTGACGTATCATGGAACAGCTGCGTTTCTCCTTCGACCGCATCGGAAACACCATTCCCGACGACGCTCCAAGCTCCATCCTCCGCAACCGCATCCGCATCCGAACGTTCAACGGTATACGAGCTGGCTCCGACAGATCCGAGCCATGAGATCGTAGACACCTCATTGATCGGCAGCAGCTGCGGCGTATCCGGAACCGGCAGCGGCGGAACCTCGTTAATGCCGCGAATATGATAGGCATGCCTGCTCAATGCCCGAAGCAAATTCGTTTCGTCGAAGCCGTCGCCGGAAGGGAAGCCCGGCCAGCGGTATGCGCCGTAGAAGACGCCGTCCTTCACGCTTTCCGTATGCGGGTAGAAACCGCCGTCGCGGTTATGCATACGCATGCTCCAGATCATGGCGCCGCTTGCACCGCTTTCCTCCACGATGTTTAAGAACTCTTCTACCTGCGCCGTAGGCTTGAAGCCAAACTCGCCAATGATGAATGCTTTCTTGCCTCTTGCCTTGCCCATGTCTAGATTGGCCTGCGCACCGTAATCGGAGTAATGATCCGGGTAATAGTGGTTGGATACGATGTCGATGTTGGGATCGTTCAACGAAGCATCGTCAATGCCATATTTTCCGTCGATAACCAAGTGATTGGCATCCAGGCTCTTGATATATGCCGCGATATCGCTGGTCCATGCTTGTGACGACGGCACCAGCTCATTGCCGGTCTCCCAGCCCAGAATAGCAGGATCATCCTTGTAAGCTACACCTGTATAACTGTTCACCCTGTTCACCACATGCGCGATGACGGACTTGAAGTCCGCAACCAGCTGCGGATCGCTCCAGAAGGCCGCTTCGCTCTTGCCGCGGAAAGCCGCATACTCCTTGATGCCGCCTTGCCACTGATACTGATCGACGAAAGGAAGAATAATGCGCACGCCGTACTGATTGGCGAGCTGCAGCATTTTATCCAGCGCCTTGAACACCTCTTCGTTAAACTGCAGCGGACCGCCCGGCGTGGCAGGTCCCATAACAGCCCGCTCCTCCGTCGTGTCATCCGCTTTCTTCACGGACAGCACATAAGGCCGCGTTACATTTCCGCCCATCTGTACAAGTGCTCGGAACGCATCCTCCTGCTCCCATGCCGTCGGAACCCGCCAATGAATATCCTCGATCATGCTGAGCGTTGGCACGTTGGCCGAAATAAACCGGAACGTCGTCTCGCCGTCCTTCAATGTATCGCCGTCACGCGTAATAAAATCCTCAAAAACAGATGCAGCCGCAGGCAGCTCTTCCGCATGAACCGGCCGCGAAGCCGAAAAAACCGATAAAAAAGATGACACCGTGAGAGCCAGGGTCATCAGGATAGGTATATAACGTTTGAACAAGATCGTTACCTCCCGAACATGGAATGTGTGGAGAAGCAAAACTTATTTGACCGAACCGCTTACAATACCTGAGAAAATATAACGCTGCAGAAACAAATACATGATCACAGTAGGAATCAAGATAATCACGACAGCCGCGCTGATCAAATTCCACTGGGCGCTGTTCACCCCGGCGAATTTCATAAGCGACGTCGAAACGACGCCCAGCTTCTGCGCCGGCATGTACAGATAAGGAATGTACATATCGTTATAGATGGAGATGGTCTTAATAATTGTGACCGTTGCCGTTGCCGGAATGAGCAGCGGGAAGATAACCGAGCGGAAGATCCGCACCAAGCTCGCGCCTTCCATCATCGCACTCTCGTCGAGATCAAACGGAATACTGCGAATAAATTGCAGGAAGATATAAATTTGCACCACGTCCGTGCCCAGATAAAGCAGTACAGGAGCCATATGCGAATTAAACAATCCAAGCTCCTTTACAATCGAGAACGTCGCAACCTGCGTCGTCACCGAAGGAATTAGCGTAGCCAGCACGTAGCCGCCGAGCAAATATTTCTTCAGCTTAAATTGGAAGCGGCCGAGCGCATAAGCTGCCATCGTGCCAATGATGATATTTCCGATCAGCGCCAGCACGAGGATAATGCTCGTATTCCAGAAGGCGCGCCCCATATGTCCGATTCGCATCACCGTTTCGAAGTTCTCCAGGTTGAAGAAGCTGCGCGGCAGCTCGAATACGGACGAAGTGTTATATTCCTCCGTTCCCTTGAAGGCGTTCAGAATCACGACATAAGGCGGGAAGAGAACGAGAAAGGCAGCCAACGTCAGCAGCAAATAGTGCATGGCAAGAAAGGGATTGTTGCGTTTAAAGATCGACATGGTGTTCCATCATCCCTTCTCTTCCCGAAGAATAAATTTACGCTGTATCGTAATGACAACGATGACAATCAGCAGCAGTACGACGCCCATTGCCGAGGCAAGACCGTAGTTGCTGTAGTGGAACGCCGTATCCACCGTCTTCGTCACAAAGGTATCGCTGGCTCCCGCCGGTCCGCCCTTGGTCATAATAAACGGCAAATCAAACACTTCAAGCGCGCCTGTTACGGTAAGCAGCATGGAGAGTTCGACAATCTTGAGAATACTCGGCCATGTGATATAGATGAAGGACTGTCTTTCATTCGCTCCGTCGATCAGCGCCGCCTCATACAGATCATCCGGAATCGACTGCAAGGCGCCTAAGTAAATCACCATATTAAACCCGAGATACTTCCACATCGAGATGAACGCCAGCGAGATATTGACCGTATGCTTATTGCCGAGCCAGCTTGTAATGAGACTGTCGAGACCAAGTGCAGTCAGCAGCCCGTTCAGCGAGCCGTCCTGAGAGTCGTACACGTAGGAGAACATATACGCAATGGCCACGCTGTTCATGATGTAAGGCAGGAAGATGAGCACACGGTAGATATTGCGGCCGCGCAGCTTCTTATTGAGCACGACGGCGAAATAGAGGGCAAGGATATTTTGAATAATGCCGCCGAAGAAGTAATACAGGTTGTGGGAGAACACGCTGAAAATTTCACTGTTGCGGAAGATCTCCCTGTAGTTGTCTAAGCCAACCCACCCCTTCGCCGCACTATAGCCATCCCAAGAGGTTAAGCTTAAATAGAGCAGCATTACGCCCGGATACAAGGAGAAGAGGACCAATAGGGTGACAGGCAGCAGCAGAAAGGTGAATAACACGATGATCTTCTGCTTCTTGTAAATGGAGGAATACATGCAAAGCCCCTTCCCGGTTCAATAGAAACATGCAATAGAAACGGGGCATGACATGAACCGTTCACGTCATGCCCCTCTCAGTCGAAATTATTTCGATGCTACTGCGGCGCGTGCTTCTTTCCAGCGCTTGTTGTAGTCGGCGAATACTTTGGTCACATCGTCTGCCATGATGACATCCTGTGCAAAGCCGCTTGTATCAAACTGCATTTTGTTGCCAATGCTGACATACTCGTCGCTCTCTGCTACCATCTCAACCACTTGCGGCTTAAAGGACATGAATTCTGCCAGCTGCGGCAGCTTGGATTCTTTATCCTTCAATACCGGAATGAATCCGCCGAAATCATCATAACCGGATTCCTCGACAAGCCATTTCAAGAAGGCTTTGGCTGTTTCCACATTGCCGCTGTTCTTGCTGACTGCGTATGCGTAGTCCGGGCTCAGAAGCGCTTTGGCTTCGCCGCTATTATCGATTGGAAGCGGGAAGAAACCGACATCCTCCGACTTCGCGCCATTATCGATGACTTGATTGATGACCCAGTTGCCAAGGAGGTACATTGCAGTCGTGCCGGAAGCAACGTCCTTCTTCGAGCCTTCCCAGTTCGTGGACATCAGATCTTTTTCGACATAGCCTTTATCCACGATGGTTTTAATAATATTCATCGCTTTCCAGTGCGGGCCATCTACAGGGAATGGCTCGTCTTGACCTGCCATCGTGTTGTGCAGACCCGGGTCGTTGGCGAACAGGAACGCTTCTTGATCCCAGCCCATCAAAGGCCATTTGTCTTTGAAGTTCGTGGAGAGTGCGACAATACCGGCTGCTTTGAGCTTCTCGCATGCGGCATAGAACTCATCCAATGTTTTTGGAACAGCGGTAATGCCTGCTTTCTCGAAGGCTTTCTTGTTGTAGGTAATCCCCATCGCGGAGCTGCCGGAAACGATTCCGTAAGTAGAACCATCCTGCGTGTAATTATCTTTAAAATAAATGCGGTCGTTCAGTCCCAGGTCATCCAGCGGAGCGAAGAACTCCGGCAAATTCGCTTTCGTTACCGTCTTCGGAACGAGAATGACATCGGGGAGCTCGTTGGATGCCAGACGCACCTTCATCGATTCCTCATAGTCCTTGATCGCTTCGAACTCCACCGTTGCTTCCGGGTACTTTTCTTTGAACCGTTTGGCGTATTCCTTAAGCTCGGTTTCCACTAAATCCGTACGGTTCGTCGCGAATACGATCTTGCCTTTAATCGCGCTCTCCGCCGCCGGTTCAGCGTCGTTCGTTGCAGCCTCGTTCGTTGTTGTATTGGTTGTGCTCTCTGTCGATGCTGCTTCTTTATTCCCCTCGTTGTTGCCGTTTGATGAACAGCCTGCTAGCACGGCCCCGAATACGACCGTTGACAACACCAGTGATGCCCACTTCTTCATTTCCTTGTTCCCCCTCATCCGTACTGGAGCGTTTTGTTATCGTTTACATTTAGAATTATGGAGGAATATGAGAACGCTTTCTATGCAGCCGTTTTGTATTTATTGTCTTCTTTTTGGGTCCGTATCGACTATTGGCTGCCGCTCGTCTGATTCCGATATTTCTGCGGCGTGACGCCGACTGTTTTCTTAAACAGCTTGTTAAAGTAGATGCCGTCCGCATATCCGACAAGCTCGCCGATCTGATAGGCCTTGAGGTCGAGCCTGTCCTTCAGATACTCCTTGGCCTTGGCCATGCGAACCGAAGTAATGTATTCCGTTATGGTCTGATTCGTCTCCCGCTTGAACAGGAAGCTTAGGTAGCTCGCGTTTAAGAAGACCGTCTCCGAAAGTGCAGTCAGCTCGATTTCCTCGCGGTAATGCTCTTGAATCCACAGCTTCACCGTCTCGATGACGCGTTTGCTGCTTGCATTGCGAGTCGGCTCCAGCGCTTTCACCACCTGATCGACGATGGCAATCAGCCACTCCTTCAAATCTCGCATCGCAAAATGAGAGGCAACCGTCCGGTGAAAATCAAACGTCGCCCCCTGCAGCTCATAGAGCGCGTCCAAGAAGCCGTCGATCTTGGTCGTGAGCGTATAGAAGAGATGGCCAGCCATATGCATGATCTCGTCATAGCCGGCTTTTCCCCGCTCCGCTTCCGCGAAGAACAGCGGAATGACATGCTTGATCGTATGGGAGTCGAGCATCTCGCAGGCCGTCTTGAACTGCTCATCAAGCGCCGGCATATTGAAATTCCACTGCTCGGCTTTTGCAGGAAGATCCTTCAAATTCATCGCGAACGTCTCGCGTTCCTTGTAGAACGGATGCCTGCTCGCGGCGAGAGCTTCTACGTAGGCGCCATGCCATGTACCGCCGGGGCCTTGCGGCAGCACGCTTTCCCCGATGGCAATAAAACCGCCGCTGCGGTTATGCATATAGTCCATCATCCGAAGGCTGATGGCACGCAAGCTCCGCTCAGGCTGTTTGCTGTCCTCCTGAACGGAAAGCAGTACCGCGATGAGGTTATTCTCCATTACGACGACATGGTGGAACATGTCTTTGCTCTCGTCGAGGTAATGAAGCAGGCTCTCATGTGCGAGCCTATTCGAGGTGCGAAATACCATGACGGCGCCTCGGCCGGATTGGAGCTCAGGCAATAAGCTCGTCGCTTCATGCTCGGCAGCACCTCCGCTCTGCAGCAGCTTTCTCAGCTGCTCCTCCAGCTCTTGACCCTTCTGCTGCTTCGAAGCTGCAGCCAGCTGCTCCTCGCTCTCGCGCCGCTCCGACAGCCGCCGGTCTACCGTTTGCAGCAGCTGCGACAGCTCCTGCATGTCTACCGGCTTAATCATATAATCATCCACGCCGAACTGAATGGCTTTGCGCGCATATTCAAAGTCATTGTAGCCGCTCAGAATCAGGCACCGGATGCCGGGCAGCTTCTCCTTCACGAGCTCGATGAACCGCAGCCCGTCCATGTAAGGCATCTTAATATCCGTAATGATGAGATCCACCTGCAGATCCGGTGCGCCGATCGCTGCCAGCGCTTCGGCTCCGTCCTCGTAGCTCCCGACAATGCGGTAATCGCTCGAGAATCTCGTAATCATTTTCTCAAGTCCGAGTCTTATAATTTCTTCATCGTCTACGATGGCGATGTTAAGCATCATTATACTCCCCCAGTAATCTGATCTATGCTAAGCGCGGAAGACGGGTAAGGCAGCGACAGCGTGACAATGGTGCCCTCACCGACGCGGCTGTCGATGGCAACGCCATAGGCATTCCCGTAGCGCAGCTTGATTCGCTCGTTCACATTCTTAAGGCCGATGCCGGATTTCATGTCCGTTTGCTCCGTCTGCCCGTTTAAGTACTGCTGCAAATGCTGGAGCGTATGCGGATTGATGCCATTGCCCTCGTCTTGAATGTGAATATGCAGCAGCTCTCTCTCCAGCGTCGCGTACACGCGGATATGGACCTTCGCTTTCTTCCCTTCCACGCCATGCAGAATCGCATTCTCCACGATTGGCTGGAACGTCAGCTTCAGCATGTGATAACTCAGCACCTCGGGAGGCAAATCCGCTTCCCATTGGAATTGGTTCTTGAAGCGGTATTTGAGCAGATCGAGATAGTTGCCCAGATGCTGGAGCTCTTCCTGCACCGTCACCATTTCTTTGCCTCGGTTAATGCTGTACTGCATGAGCTTGCCAAGAATGAAGGTCATGTCGGCCACGTCGTTATCGTCGTTCAAAATCGCCTTCATGCGAATGGTCTCCAGCGTGTTATAGATAAAATGCGGATTGATTTGGCTCTGCAGCGCTTCGAGCTCGGCTTCGTTCTTGCGGTTCTGGATGACGTAAATCTCGTCGATCAGATCCTTAATACGCCTAAGCATGCGGTTAAATTGCGTGCCAAGCACACCGATCTCGTCCTTATTCTTTACCTTGAAGCTGATATCGAGGTTCCCCTGCTGAACCGCTCCCATCAGACTCGACAGCTTGCGGAGCGGATGCGTGAGTCGGAATGAAATGACAATCGAGACGATGAGCGCGACAATCATAATGATGATCGTTAAGCCTGTTGTGAGGTTGCGCGTAATCTTGGCATCCTTGTGCAAATGCTTGACCGGGATATAGACAATGGTGCGCCAACCGGTTATTTTGGACTCGTTGTAAGTCGCAATGTAGCTCTCGCCGTCGATCGTCGTCTCCACGCTGCCCTGCGTGCCCTTTATGTCTGCGAGCAGCTGCGGGTCGGAGAGCGGCTTGCCGATGGACTTCTTCAGACTGTCGTAAATCACCTGATGCGCATTGTCGATAATGAGCGTTCTGCCTTTGGTGATGGAGTCCATTTGTTTGACCGTATCTTCGATGATGCTCAGCTTCGTATCGACGACGATCGTGCCGATGGACTTATAGGAACTGACGTCGCGGATATCCCGAATAACCGAGAATACGTAGTAGGGCGTATGACCCGGAATCGATATTTCCTGCGTACTCAGAATAACCGGATTGCCTCTGCTTTGAGCGGCCAGCTTCGTCCATTTCGGGAATTGTTCCTTGAGGTCGGAGCGGACTGAATCCGTTTTCATTCTGTAAAAGACGTTGCCGTAGAGATCCAGAATATAGGTGGAGCTCATATCCTTGTTCATATTGTTCATCAGGCCGATATAGAAATCGATCTTCTTCTGCTTCGACAAATCGAGGCTCGGCGAGACGAGAAACTGCTGCAGCTCGGAGGAGAACAGCGGGATCTTCGTAATCATCATCATGTTGGAAATATTCTCTTCGAGCTTGCTCTGGAAGTTGTAAATCGCTTCGTTCATGTATTTCGTCGTATTGTCATTGATCGAACTGACATAATTCTGGTAAGAGATGTAACTGATCGCAATAATGGGACTGATAATGAGAAAGAGAAACACTGCCGTCAGCTTCTTCTGCATACTGTTGTGCACCATAAAAAAAGACCATAACCGTCTAATCGAACCGCGCATGAGCCATCCTCGCCATCATCCTATTTTCGTTCATCGTACATCACCTCTCTGGTCCTAGCAATGTAAATCATAAAAATAATAGGGTGACAGGACGAACGAAAACCCGCTCCTTCTCTAGGAAGGCTGCGGGTTTTCTGGTGTTTCTGCGTGTCCTATATATTGCGCCGATACTGGCCTCCGACCTCATAGAGCGCGTGTGTAATTTGCCCAAGACTTGCCACTTTGACGGTGTCCATCAGCTCCTCGAACAAATTGCCGCCGCTAATCGCAATTTGCTTCAGCCTCTGCAGTGCCTCAGGTGCAGTCTGTTTGTGCTGCTCATGGAAGCTGCATAAACCCGCTATCTGCTGCTCCTTCTCTTCTGGGGTCGCCCGCGCTACCTGCAGCTCCGCTACATGCTCCTTGGGCTGCGGATTCAGAAATGTATTTACGCCGATGATGGGGAGTTCGCCGCTATGCTTCTTCATCTCGTACAAGTACGATTCATCTTGGATCTTCCCCCGCTGATACTGGGACTCCATCGCCCCGAGCACGCCGCCTCGCACATGCAGCCGTTCGAATTCCAGCAGTACCGCTTCCTCTACCAAATCCGTCAGCTGCTCGATCAGATACGAGCCTTGCAGCAAATTTTCGCACCGCATCAGCCCGAGCTCTTTGTTAATAATGAGCTGAATCGCCATTGCCCGGCGGACAGCTTCCTCGGATGGCGTCGTGACCGCTTCGTCATAGGAGTTCGTGTGCAGCGAATTGCAATTGTCCATAATCGCCATCAGTGCTTGAAGCGAAGTGCGGATATCGTTGAAGTCTACCTCCTGCGCATGCAGTGAGCGGCCTGAGGTTTGGATATGATACTTCAGCTTCTGGCTTCGCTCGTCGGCACCGTATCGGTCCCGCAGCACTACCGCCCAGATGCGCCGCGCTACTCTTCCGATGACCGAATATTCCGCATCCAACCCGTTGCTGAAGAAGAACGACAGGTTCGGTGCAAACGCGTTGATCGGCATCCCCCTGCTGAGGTAATACTCGACATACGTAAACCCGTTTGCCAGCGTGAACGCAAGCTGCGTAATAGGGTTCGCCCCCGCCTCCGCGATATGATAGCCGGAGATGGACACGGAATAATAATTCCGTACATCGTGATCGATAAAATATTGCTGAATATCCCCCATCATCCGAAGCGCGAACGGCATGGAGAAGAGGCATGTATTCTGCCCTTGGTCTTCTTTGAGAATATCTGCTTGCACCGTGCCGCGAACAGTGCGGAGCGTTTGCTTGCGGGTATCCGCAGATTCCTCTGAGGTGAGAGTGCCGCCAGGCTTGCTTGCGGCCGCTTCCAGCTGCTGCTGCTCGATGGCGATATTCATAAACATCGCCAGCAGCATAGGCGCCGGCCCATTAATTGTCATCGAGACGGATGTAGCCGGATGACACAGCCGAAAACCGGCGTACAGTTTGCGCATGTCGTCGAGCGTGCAGACACTGACGCCGCTCTCACCGATTTTGCCGTAGATATCGGGTCTGTACGCTGGATCTTCTCCGTACAAGGTTACGGAATCGAACGCGGTGCTGAGGCGTTTGGCCTGCTCCCCTTTCGAGAGGTAATGGAATCTGCGGTTCGTCCGTTCCGGCGTACCTTCTCCAGCGAACTGACGCTTCGGGTCTTCCCCCTCGCGCTTGAAGGGGAAAACGCCTGCCGTGTACGGAAATTCGCCGGGGCGGTTCTCTTGGTATGCCCAGTGGATGAGCTGGCCCCAATCCTCATAGGTCGGAAGCACAACTCGCGGAATATCCAGGCCGGACAAGGTTCTGGTATACAGCTCGTTTGTGAACGTTTGGCCGCGAATGGTCGTGGTAAGCGTCTGGTTACGGTACGCCTTCACTAGTGCGGGCCACTGCTGCAGAATGGTTCGCGATGCTTCGTTCAGCTTGCTGAAATACGAATTGCGCAGCCGCTCAAGTGAGGGAATCGCGTTCTCGTCGCCCGCTGAGTGCGCCGCCTCAAGCGTTCCTTCGATGCGGTAGCACATTCTCGCGGCCGCGGCTTGCTCCTCGGTCAGCTGCTTGTAGCGGCGGACGGTTTGCACGATTTCACTCAGATAGCCGCTTCGTTCATCCGGGATGATCGTTTGCTTCTGCGATGGCTGACCGGGCTGGCCGATTTGGTCGGTTTGGCTGGCTGCGGTGACGTCGGACGCCGCAGTCGTCGCATTGGCATCCGTCCCATTGGCCGCACTTACCTTGCCTGCCGCGCCCGCATCAGCTCCCGCTTCGCCGCCTCGCTCACTCAGCTTCTGCATGATGGCCGCGAATAACCGGCTCATCCCTGCATCATTGAATTGACTCGCATTCGTGCCGTACACCGGCATGTCCTGCCAATTCCGGTCAAACTGCTGCCGGCTTCGCTGGACCTGCTTCTTCACCTCTCGCAGCGCGTCCTCGGAGCCGCGGCGATCGAACTTATTAATTACGATCAGATCACCGTAATCGATCATCTCTATCTTCTCCAGCTGGCTCGGCGCGCCGAATTCACTCGTCATGACATAGACCGAGAGATCCGCCACCGCCGTAATTTGGTTATCCGCCTGGCCAATGCCGCTCGTCTCCACGACGATTAAATCATAGCCTGCGGCTTTCGCTGTCACGATAGCGTCCGCAATCGCTGCGGACAGTTCCGATCTTGACCCGCGGGTGGCGAAGCTCCGCATAAACACGCGGTCCGAATACACCGCGTTCATCCGAATGCGGTCGCCAAGCAGCGCGCCGCCTGTCTTCTGTTTGGTTGGATCGACCGACAATACGGCAATCGTCTTGAGAGGGTCATGCTGCAGATAACGATGCACGAACTCGTCGGTCAGGGAGCTCTTGCCCGCGCCGCCGGTACCCGTAATACCCAGAACAGGCGCGCCCCCAGCTACCAATGCAACGTCCGCGAACAGCTCTCCGAGTCGCGCTGCTTCAGTCGCTGCGGCTGCTACCCGCTGCTCTGCCAAAGTCATGAAGCGTGCCGTTATGCGATCGTTCCCGGTCCCAAGCTCCGCAGGCTTATCACCGAAATCGGCCACCGTCGAATAATCGCAAGCCTCCAGCATGACGTTAATCATGCCTTGCAATCCAAGTCGCCTTCCGTCCTCAGGAGAGAAGATCCGCGTTACACCGTAGCGATGAAGCTCCTCCGCTTCCGCAGGCAGAATTACGCCCCCGCCTCCCCCAAATATGCGAATATGGCCAGCCCCCGATTCCCGGAGCGAATCCACCATGTATTTAAAGAATGCCACATGTCCGCCCTGATACGAGGATACCGCGATGCCCTGAACATCCTCTTGAATGGCTGCTTTTATAATCTCGCGTACGGATCGATTATGTCCCAGATGGATAACCTCTGCGCCGCTCGCCTGCAATATTCGCCGCATGATGGTGATGGATGCGTCATGACCGTCAAACAATGCGGATGCTGTAACGAACCGAATCTGATGTACCGGCACATACCGACTGACCCCTTCGTTCATACCGATCGCCTCCGAATGCTAGCGTTGTCTGTTATCTTTATGCGACTAAGCGTATCCTTATATCCAAAAAGCCGCCTCCTTCAACTTGTGAAGGGGGCGGCTCATCGCGGATCCAGCTAGGATTCCTTATTCGCATCCGATACGCGGTATGCACCGTATATGGCCAAATCATCTTCACCCAGATGCTCGGGGATCTCAACATTGGGGGTACCTAGCGCTTCATGGATTCGCATCCATAGAAGCGTTCGTTCATAACGCTGATGGATGCTGCCGAACCGATGGTTCTCTAAGAGCGCCTTCGCTTCGGCCAGCGAACCACGAGCGACTAACATTGCCGCCTTGCGCTCCACCAGCCCGTCGTCTTGCAGCGAATCCACCAGCTTGAACCAGCGCTCCCGTTCCTCCAGCGTGGAATGCCCGATGGCTTCGAGCGTCATATCCCGCTCAATGAACAGCTGCGGGTGCAGCTGCCATGCTGCGGATTCCATGCAGTCATACGTAACTCTTGACGCTTCATAGTCCTGCTTCACGACGCGCAGCAGTCTTCCGAGCAGCGCGTAGGCACAGTCCAGTTCCAGCGTTTGCAGAAGCTCAATGGCTTCGTCCATCTCATCACGCGCCGCCAGCCATACCGCCCGATAATAGACCCAGAGCGATCGGCTCACTTTATCCTCTTCTTGCATTGCCGCCCAGAGCAGCGCCTCGCCCAGCTGCTCCATTCCGGATGGAGGCCAGCAGCAGCTCTCAGGTTCAGGCGGGGCCGGAAGCAGCACGCCTAAGTCCTTGCTCTCCTCATAAGCAGACAACAGCGCAAGCCAAGGCAATGTCGTCTCCCGCTTCACCCAATCGAATACCGGCACTTGCCTAAGATCCACGAGCCGCGGAGTCGGCAGCTTAATCGCTCGAATGTCCAGCGGTACTGTACTTGGCAGCCAATATTCCACATGCGTATGCCGGGCACCCGGCTGCAGCTTGGTATTGTCCGCCTGCTCCAGCAGCGGCCCCGCTTGAATCTCGACATAGCTCTCTTGTCGCTGCGAAGTCTGATGCGCCCAAGCTTCGTGTCGACCGGTGCCGTACAACCAAAGCTTCATCCCAGGCGTTACCGCCGGGTCGGCAACATGGTACAGCCCGCTCCCTAGACTCGGCGTATACATCCCGAATGCCGTGCAATCGGATGTCTTCCAGAAGAACCCCTGCATTCGATCGAAATCCGCTAAACGATACTCGCGCTCCCTGCTCCACTCCAGCTCTTCAAGCACATCCGCATGCCGAAGCACATGCCCTGCAGGGAAATGAAACTGTGAATCCGCGCGAGCAGGCAGAGCGGCATTGGACCAAGACATCCATGCATGCGCCTGCGAAGTCGGATTCACGAATGTCGTACGCTGGGTCAGGAGCCGGTCCTGCTCCCCCAGCGAATACTCCACCGTCCAATGCATCCCGTAGCGCACTTCTCGCTCGCCGCACCAGATATAGAGTCGATCATCGATTTGCTCGGCAGCAGCATGCACCGCTTCGATCTGCACAGGCGTATGCGCAATCGGGAAGCTCACCTCAATGCCGCCACTGATGAATGCCATTCGCGGCAGGATGCGCACCGGCCGCACCGAGCCGGCATGGAACAGAATCTCCTTGCCGCTTGCTTTATCGAGGATGGAATGGATCTTACCGCCTAAACCCGGACATACCGTTACCTTCAGCCAGTCGTTCTCGATCGCGATCATCCGCAGCTTGCGGAGCACCGGCCGCTCCGCCGTCTCGCTAAAACTCACATACGGATAGATGCCTTCCTCATCGCAGATGGTTGGGACTGGGCCGCAAGGCTGTGACTCGTGAACGAGCATCGGTTCCCGCCACTCGGTCCGCTTCAGCATGAGAACTTCCCTTGCTTGCAGGCATGAATCCACTGATTCACGCGCTGACGCATGCGCAGCAGCCAAGCACTGCCTTTCTCATAATCTCTAAACGTAAGAGGCCCCGCCATTTCCTCTTCCAGCAAGGCAATCACCGCTTCTTTGCCAATGCAGCTCTCCAGCAATTGAAGCGCTCGAATATCTTGGAATGCTTCGCGCAGCACTTCAAGCCGAATGGACGTGATCGGACCTTCCTTGCCCGGATAAACCAAGAATGCATCCCCCGAAGGGAAAGCATGATCAGCATCCGTCACCGTGAACGGATCGATGACGCGGCGTGAACGCTGAGAATACCAGTGATTGTAGCCCCAGTGCAGAAACCCTTGAATATTGTGCTTATACAGCTGAACGCCAATCATTCGATTGCGAGCCGATGGCATGTTGAAGAAGCGGTTCGATTCGTTATGCTTGTACTCGCAGCAGCAATAATACGCCCAGAGCGGATCGGCCTTGCCGGCAATGTAGGTGTGAATATGCTCGGTGGATACAACGGGATGCGTCAGCAGCCCTTTCTCATAGAACTCAAATTCGGATAAGGCATCGATGATCGGATACTCGCCATTGAACAACGAACGGACAAGCGTGCTTGCCTTCGTATACGATTCCAGATCATGAAGCGTCGGCTCATCGGACAAGTGGAAATAACAGCTTTGCTCCAGACCATGCAAGCGAATGAACTGCTCCAATTCCGGAATGAACTGCGTCAGGAATCGGTTGTACTCCTCTCCGGCGGCATCGGTCTCCCAGCCGAAAATTTGCACATTCTCACCCTCGACCTCCGCCATGATCTTCGGCGCATGCTTCGCTCCCCATTGCGTGAACAAATGGGAGAACTCGAACCTATGGATGTCATTGCGGTGGCATAGCTCTACCCATCTCTCCAGCAGCGAGAAATCGAACTGATAACCATGCTCTTGCCCATGACCGATGCGCTTCACGCCGATCAGCTGGACAGTCGGACGATATTTGCCGTAATCCAGCTCAAGCGGCGGCGAGAACAGCGGCGTCAAGATCAAGTTCATGCCATATTCAGCATAATGAGCGACATAGGTCTCGATGAGGCTCCAATGCGCTTCCGAGAAGATATCGACGTTATACTGGGTGGCGAGACAATCGAAATAGAACCATTCCGTGTGGAGAAGACGCTGCTCCGGCAGTTCAGCATTAATAACTCGAAGCCGGAAAGACTCCGATCCAAGCTCCTCGCCGGATTCGTCCGTGAATCGAATCCTAATCGGATGTTCGCCATGCGCAATAGCGCCGGCGTTTCCGAGTTTAACCGTAACCCACACAGACCGCCACTGCTTCGGAAGCGCATGTACAGTACCATCCTCAAGCGGATACAGCGGATCCGGGTATAGTCCCGGCGTAGTTCGCAGCAAGTAATCGTCAGGGTCGTTATAGTTAGTCAGCTCAGAAGGTACCAGGCCGACGCTTCTAAGCGAGATGGCACCCTCCAAATCCGGCGATTCGGCAAATACCCGAATGTTCTTCATCAGATAAGCGGCGCGGTATGCGACCTGAAAGGAATAATATTCGCCAAGCAGCGCTGAGCCCTCATGAAATGCGGACTCCAGCAGCTCCTCATCGGCAAATACCTTAACAAGCGAATGGACGCATTTCGTCTCAAAAGTCTGTGCCATCTTATCTCTCCTCCGATAGTGCCTGAAGCAGTTTGCGGTGCACATGCTCGAAGTGCGCCGTATCCTCGTTAGCCTCATTGAAGCTGATTAGGCAGCTATGCGTCAGTTCATCTGCGAGCCCCTTATCCTTCTTCGCAAGCTGCCTCAGAAGCTCATAATCCTCGATGCCTGCACGCATCGCCTCTAAACGCACGCTTCCGATCGGTCCATTCGTTCCCGGGAAGGTGATATGCGTATCCCCCGGCGGGAAGCAAAGATCCGTCTGCTCGTAAGGATCTTTGTCGTCATCGCAATGATTAAGACCCCAATGCAGGAAGCCTTCCAAATCATATTTGTAATTGCCCCAATGCAAATACCGCGTCCGCAGCAAAGGCATGTCCCACAGGCGGTTCATCGAAGAGCCCCCGGGGAAGCAGCAGGTGTAGAACCACAGCTTATCGCCAAGCGATCTCAGCTTCTCGAACTGTTCGCGATGCTCGAGGTAGTAGATATTCTTCGGCACCAGGATATCGACAGAACCGGCCAGATCATAGGTTTCTACCGCTTCAAGCAGCGGAATGCCCGGCATGAATTTACGAACGATACCCGATAGAATGCGATATTCCTCCACGCTCGTTCCGATCGGCTCGTCCGCTACATGCTGCACCAGCTTGCCCAGCCAGCCATTCTGCTCGAGGAACGTTCGCCAAGCAGGCAGAAATTGCGACAGATACGCATAACCTTCCGTCGATATCGCTTTAAGCGCTTCTCCGCCGTTCCACGTATTCCATATATGAAACTCCGAGCCCCAGAAATCTTTGCGTCCGGCAACCAGACCGCCTTCAATAAACGTAAATCCAAGGCTGAAGTACAGCCGAATAAGCCGCTCCGCTCTAGCAAAATCAAACCGGTAGCGATCTTCGCCCACAAGGCTAACCTGCACCGCATCCATCGGCACCCAGAAATGCGTTTGCCTTGCACGCCGCATCAGTCTGCCATACTTCTCGATCATTGCCCAGTGCCCTTCCGACCACAGCTCTACGTTGTAGCGCTTGGCCATATTCGGCAGGCTGAACCAGTTGGTAACCGCCAGCGTCTCCTCTGCAGGTACGACCGCTTGATGCACCTCGATTTGGACTGGAATGAGGCAAGTCCCTTCACCAATCCTTACATCCAGTTCCCCCGTGTAAGTACCTGCTCCCGCATCG
Organism: Paenibacillus sp. CF384; assembly: GCF_900106745.1. Lineage (GTDB taxonomy): Bacteria > Bacillota > Bacilli > Paenibacillales > Paenibacillaceae > Paenibacillus_Z. The sequence continues at coordinate 74,110 of NZ_FNNV01000014.1, forward strand.
GTCGGAATTTCCCAGCACAGATACAGTGCTTCCGTAGCAGCGCGAGCAACGACACCTTCCGTAAGCGGCTTCATAGCTTCGTACACCCGGAATGGCGCCTGGCGCGTCGTGTAGCCTACAGCAGATTCGCCTTCATTGATGCAGTGGCTAATCGGGCCGGTATTCTTTTCTACCAAAATATCAAGTAATTGATAGACCTCCGGCTGGCGCACAAATACGCAGCTTGTCGAACGTACAAACTCACAATGAATCTCGGCGTTCGGCGATACTTCGTTAAACAGAATCTGACAAGCAGCGTAGCTGCCTCTTGCTGTATGCAGCTTGATCGCTGTGCTGCCGTTCTCCGAAACGATGCTGTCCGGGTAAATCCATTCATTCATGCTGAAGATTTGAGCTTTCATTCGAGTTATACCTCCTGCAAGGCTTACTTAGATTGCTGGTCCGTAATTGCCGTCTTCCGGTTGATAGATACGGATATAGTCCACTTCCAGTGTCTGCGGGAATACCGTTGTCTCATCCGGATAGCCCGGCCAGTTGCCGCCGACGGCCAAGTTCAGCATCAAATAGAAAGGTTTGTTGAATGGTGCCGGGTAAGGCTCGGCTATCGAAGAATCAGTCTCTCGTGTATACCATTCGCTGCTCTTATAGTAAATCTGACCATCGATGTACCATCTCATCTGTGTTGGCGTCCAATCCACCGTAAACGTATGGAACTTATCCGCGAAATTACCGGATTCCAACGTATAACAATCACCTTTATAGTAATGCGGATTGCCCATGTGGAGCGTGCCATGCACTTTGTTTGGCTCATGTCCGCACATCTCCATGAGGTCGATTTCACCGGCACTCGGCCAGTCACCGTGAACCTGTAAATCCGTAGACATCATCCAAAAAGCCGGCCAAATGCCTTGACCATAGGGCAGTCTCGCACGGATTTCAAAACGTCCATACGTCCAGTCCACCTTGTTTCGCGTAACCAGCTTCGCCGATGTATATGGACTTCCCTCGTATTCCTCTTGGATCGCTTTAATTACAAGCTTGGAATCTTCGATATAAGCATTTCGAGCTTCTCTCGTATAATACTGGAGCTCGTTATTCCCCCAGCCATGTCCGTCAATATCATAATCCCAGCGCGACAAATCAATCTCCGGCCCGTCAAACTCTTCATGCCATACCAGCTTCCATCCGTTATCCGATACATCGAAGTGGTTCGTTATCATGGTTAGGTTATACCTCCAATTAATTCGAATCGCTGCCAGAACAAAAGGTTGGAGTGGAAACCCGCAAACAGGCTCCCACTCCAAGGGTACGGCTATTTAGTTCTCATCCTTGAACTTCTCGTTCACTTGATCGATCGCATCCTGCAAGCCAAGACCCATTTGCTCATCGGCAAATTTCTTAAGCGCTGCTTTGATATCGTCATTGCCCATAACAAGCTTGGTTACCAAACCGTCAAGGTCTCCGCCGCCTGTGCTAAGCGAGCTGGCAAAGGAATTGACAACCCAGTTTACAGGAGCCTTCTCGCCGGTTTTCAGTGCCTCTGCTTCAACACCATCCAAGTACTGTTGGACTTGCTCCGTCTCCGACGGACCATAACCTTCAATATAACGCACGCCGTCACCCCAGATGGACAGACCGTTAAATACGGTTGAAGACGGGTACTTCTTCGCTAGATCAAAGCCTGCTTCTCCGGAATGCTTGTTGGTGATTTTATCGCCGTTCGGCTCCCAATCTACGCCTTCAAGTCCGTAGAACACGGTCTTCTGTCCTTCCGGGGACGCAAGCCAATCCAGCAGGGCCAGAATGCGCTCTTGCTTCTCGTCACTGACTTCTCCGTTAAAGAGCGTGCCGGACCAGTAGTCAAAGTAGCCGTACAAGTAGTTTTTGCCGTCTGCTGCCGGAATGTTCGGCAAGATTTTGACATGATCGATAATTTTCGAGCCCGGGTTTGCCGCTGTCCAGCCCGGAATCATGCCAGTCATGGTTTTCACAGTAGTAACGATTGCAGCTGCTTTGCCTTGATTAAACTTGCCGTCGGCATCCATGTTCGGAACCGCGAAATCTTTATCCATCAGACCGGATTTAAACAGATCTCTCTCGCGTTCTACAACTTCAGCATAGCCATCCGTCATCCAGCCCGGAATCCATTTGCCGTCTACCTTCTGCCACCAGCCGCCGCCAGGAGCAACGTTGTGGAAGACGCTGTCATGCGTCCAGCCGATGTTATTCGTCGTCAGTCCGATTACGCCTTTCTTGTCGGCCAGCGTTTTCAATACAGCCTTCAGCTCATCGTACGTCGTCGGATCTTTGAGCCCCAGCTCTTCCATCCAATCCTTGCGAATCAGAATGCCGCGGTCGTTCGGAAGCTCATTGCGGTTAGCAAGCATCCTTGGTACGAAGTAGCTCTTGCCATCGGCAGCATTCGCGCCTTGAACGTCCGGAAGATCGATATATTTCTTCAGATTCGGAAATCTGCCCATATCGTCCGGCAGCGGTTTAATGATCCCCTGATCGACCCATTGATTGAACAAGTCGCCGCTTGTCGCATCCGAGAAGAAGGCATCAGGCAGTTGACCGGAAGCGGCCCACAGCTTCGTTCTGTCCGAGTAATCGCTCCAAGATTCGTTAACCGGCTTGATTGTAATATTGAATTTATCTTGAATCATCTTCAGCATATCGTCCGGTTGGCCATCTTTGATCGCGGAAGCGATGTCGAAATACGCAATGGACACTTCCAGATGCTCTTTGTACAGATCGGCTTCGGCTGCATTCCCGTTGCCCGTGTTGGCAGCATTGTTCGTTGTCGCTGCATTGCCTGCATTGTTTGTTGTATCTGCATTCGACCCGCAACCTGCCAGCAAGGTGGTTGCAATCAGCGCTGTGCTAAGACCTACGGTAAGAGTTTTCTTGTTCTTCATATCTTTTGTATCCCCCTCAAGTAATGGATCTTCTTTCAAGGCTCAGGTACGGGTAATCAGCTTCAAAGGCGTTAACCTTTGATCGAACCGATCATCACCCCCTTAGTGAAATACTTTTGCAGGAAGGGATAGACGGCCATGATCGGTAAGCTCGTTACCATGATTGCTGCCATTTTGAGTGAATCCTGTGGAATTTTCACTTTCGATTGATCGATAACCGATACGCCGTTATTCATGCTTAATATTTGAGAAATACTAGTCAACATGTTGCGCAGCATGAGCTGCATCGGATATTTATCCGCATCGGTCAGGAACAGCATCGGCGTATACCAATCGTTCCAGCGATCTACCGCGTAGAAGAGCGAGATCGAAGCAATGACCGGCATCGAGGTCGGAATGACGATACGCATCAGAATGGCGAAATCGCCTGCCCCGTCGATCTTAGCCGACTCCTCCAAGCTCGCCGGGAAGTCCCGGAAGAAGGAAAGCATGATCCATATATAGAACGTATTCAGCGCTGATGGGAGAATCATAACCCAATAGCTGTTCTGTAAGCCAACACCCTTAATCGTCAAGTAGTACGGAATGAGGCCGCCGCCGAAGAACATCGTGAAGATAATAAAGCCCATAATATACTTCCAGCCCGGCATCCCTCTCTTGCTGAGCGCATAAGCGGCAACCGTCGTTAGAAACAAGCTGAGGAACGTTCCAATAATTGTAACAGACATCGAGACCGCGAAGGCTCTGCCGACGCCGTACTTAATAATCTGCTCGTACCCCTCAAGTGTAAAGGTCGTCGGCCAGATCAAGCCAGTCGGCGTTCCGAATGAGCTGATTAATACGGTGTAGAACGGAAATATGGCCGCTACTGCTGCGATGATGAATAGGGCATGCAGGATGATGTCTGCTTTACTCTTTCCCCTGTTTGCCAAACGATGCTCGTCTTGGCCGCCGCCGACGTTCTGATTTACAACTGTAGTTTCTGCCATTACATCAGCCCCTCCTGACCCATACGTTTCACGAAATAATTAGCAATCAGCAAGAGGGCCAAACTGATAACCGACTTAAACAATCCAACTGCCGTAATGATACCGAAGCCAAGATTAACTCTGCCGGAGAACGATAATCGGTACATAAACGTATCGAGAATGTCCGCAACATCGTATACGCCAGGGCTGTACAGGTTGAAAATTTGATCGAAACCGCCATTCATAATGCCGCTGACAGCCAGAATCAGCATCATTGCAGCAACTCCATTAATCGATGGCCAAGTAATGTGAAGCATCTGCTTCCACCTGTTCGCGCCATCCATATAAGCCGCCTCATACAGCTCAGGACTTATCCCGGCAATAGCGGCCAGATAGATAATGGCTCCCCAGCCTGCTTCTTTCCATATATTCGTCGAGTACAGTAAACCTCTGAACGTATCCGGATCGGATAGCAAACTGACATTCTCAAGTCCAATATGGGATAGCACCAAATGTACCGCGCCTGTGTTGCCAAGGATATTCACGAGAATACCGCCAAGCACGACCCAGGATAGAAAATGCGGAAACGTGAAAACGGTCTGGTACAGCTTCTTCAGCTTGGAGCCTGCTACCTCGTTAAGCAGCAGGGCTACGATAATCGCCATCGGAAACTCGATGATGAGCCTGCCGATACTGATGACAATCGTATTCTGGAACGCCGTCCAGAAATCGGAGTACTTGAAGATGTATCGGAAGTTGTCCAGCCCAACCCATGGACTGCCCAATATGCCTTTGTTGTACATGAATTTCTTGAAGGAGAGTGTGACGCCGTACATCGGGATGTACGCGAAGATTGCGTAGTAAACGACAATGGGCACTAAGAACAAATAAAACATTTTATACTGCAAGATCCGTTTCCATAGCACTGTACCGTTCAACTGAACCATCCCCAATACATGTAAGTCGTCTTACCTGCTGTTCTGTTTCTTATAGAACTATATTAGCCGCAAATGAAAGCGCTTCCCATGTACAATGAATAGCAGCTTTTGTATTCAGAATCGGACATTTTCCGTTAGGCTTCTCCTTACATCTAACAAATAGACAAGAACTAATAATAATTGTCCATTTTCGTTCAATAAAAAAAGAACGGCAGGATGCCGTTCCTATTTACTCACTCGATATTCTCTTGGCGTCTTGCCGACGATCTTCTTGAATATTTTGCTGAAATAATAAGCATCGGGATAACCTGCACGCTCCCCTACACGGTGGACGGGCAAGTTGCTGTTCCTCAGCAGCTCACAGGCATGACGGACGCGAAGCTCAGCCAAGTAATCCGTAAACGACTGGCTGACATGCTTGATAAACAGCTGACTGATATAATTCCGGTTCATAAAAAATTCATCAGCCAGCATCTGAAGAGATAGATTCTCTTGGTAGTGATTGTTCACGTATTCAATAACGGCAACGAATGATTCGCTGCGGAAATGCCCTTGATGATACATGCCGCCCAAGTATGCACCGGACATCCGATTCAAATCCTGAATTAATTCCGAGATATCTTGATATCGCTCGATTAATCGTTCATAGTCGACCAGCAAGTATCTGGCAAGCTTCTCTGAATCGTTATTCTGCGAATGAATAATGGTCGTTAATACCGTGTTGTGGAGGAAGAAGGCGTGCTTGATCTGATAGGCGCCGGCACGGAATGATTGCTCATATTGCTCAAACAGCGACATTAATTCAGACAAATTTCGATTCTGAAGCGCAGCGGGCAGCTGTTTGAAATCCGAGAAGCCCTTCGACTCACCGACTTGGAGCACAGTAGGGTGGCCGGTTATAAAGTATTGAAAGGCTGCCATCTCCGCATCCTCGATGGCTCCCTTCAGCTCTGCCACGTGATGGAATAATCCGCTGATCCCGATGCCGCGGAATGTAGCGCTGCTATTCGCCAAATGGCCGTACAGCGATTCCGGCTGATCCTCTTCTTCCATCGCAATATATACGCTTTTCCCCCCGCTTGCGCTCAGCCTCATATGCCGATACGGACGAAGCAGATTCGAGTCGTTCACATCCAAGCCGACAACAACGCGTAAGCCGCTCGCAGCATCGATGCCGGCATTGGTCAGCAGCTTCATCACTCGCTCGCTGCCTTCTTGCTTATCCTCGACAATCCACTCCAGCATAGAAGGCACATCTTTGGCCGAACGTTCATCCAGCCTCTCTTTGGCTTTCTTGAGCAGCGGAATGATCTCCTCTTCCTCGATCGGCTTCAGACAATACCCGATCGCTCCGAGGTTCATGCATTTCTGTACATACGAGAACTCCGCAAAGCCGCTGACGACAATGAAGAGCGTATCCAGCTGCAGCTCGTTACATTTCTTAATGAGCTCCAAACCGCTAATCTGCGGCATCCGAATATCAATGAAGGCCAAATCGGGATTGATCTCTTTCATGAGCTCAAGCGCTCTTGGACTTTGCGTTTCGGTAGCGACGATCTCAAAGCCAAAACGGGACCACACGATGGTATCCAGCAGATTCTTCACGACCCACTGCTCGTCATCGACAATTATAGCTCTATACAGGATTAGCTCCTCCTTCCATTTGAACGGGAATCCGGATCGTAACGACGGTGCCTCTATTTTCTTTGCTCCATATATCCAGTCCATAATCATGGCCATAATGAAATTGCAAACGATGATGGACATTCATCAGTCCAACGCCGGCAGACTTCGCGGCATCCGGCTTCACCTGACGGTCCGAATGAAGCTGGTACCTCAATCGAGCCAGGCGCTTCTCGTCAATGCCAACGCCGTCATCGCTGACGGTCACAATCAGATCATGCCCGCTGTTGAGATCATAGTGAGCGGTAATGGTCAGTTTGCCTTGTTCATATCTCGGTTCAAGCCCGTGATAGACGGCATTCTCGACCAAGGGCTGCAGGATCATTTTCGGTACAACAGCAGACCTTAAGCTCTCGGGAATATCACACTGAAAGGTAAATCGGTTCGAGAAGCGAATCATCTGAATGTTCATATACGCTTCTGCAATGCGGATTTCATCAGACAACAATACGGTGTCCTGGCCTTTGATACTGTATCGGAATATCCGAGACAAAGCCCCGGTCATCTCGCGGATCTCCGGCACGCCTCGCTCGGAGGCGAGCCCGCGAATCGTATCCAGTGTATTGTAAAGGAAATGCGGATTGACCTGACTCTTGAGAAAATCAAACTCGGCGCGCTTCTTCTCAATTTCCGACTTTAACAGCCGTTCGTTGGAATCGACCAGCTGCTCGGTGAGATCCTGTACGTCCGAGAGCATCTGATTGTACCGGATGCCGATGACTTCCGCTTCTGTAGATCCTTGCAAATCCAGCCTTTTGTTCAAATCGTCCTTATGATGAATTCTCATATAATGATAGAGTTTGCGCAGCGGCAAAATCATATTGTTCAGGATCAGCACGAACGGAATGATCATCAGCAGGATACCGATACCTAAGGCAATCATCGTCTGCTTGCGCAGCTTGCGGATATCCTTGAAGAAAACATCATCCGGAATCAAACGGACGAATTTCCCGCCGATCTGGGGCAGCTCCTTCACTTGAATATGCTGCAGCTTGCCATCTACCTGCACGATGCCGTTATCCGCTTCGTCGCTTGGCAAGTGGAATGGTTGTCCGATTTTGTCACGTGCATTACTCATGAATATCGTGTTGTTCCGATCCAGCAAATATACGCTTGTTCCGGGCTGGAGAGATTTGATGTCATAGCCGCCGGTAAGTGTAGTTGCGTCGATAAGCAGGATGATCTGACCGATCTCGTTCGTATAGTTATTGTGAATGTCACTGGAGAAAATGTTCGTACCGACAGCGAAGCAGTAACGTTCGAGCCCTATGTTCTTGCAGGTTTGAATGGCAGAGAAATACGAGTCTGCCTTCTTCGGCATCTTGACGTTAAACTGACTCAGCGTACTGCCTTGCAGGGAGAAGGTTTCGCCGTTCTTACCGATGATTAGGAAATCCAAGATCCCCGGCTTAACCGTAGATAAGTTGATGAATAAATTCCTGAGCGTCGGATAACGCTGCAGCTTGGACAAGGGATCCTCGTCCAGCAAATAATCCTGGATCGATTTATTATAGGCGACGTTGTAGGTCAGCCATTTCACAACATCATAATTCGATAGAATCGTTTGTTCAATCTGGCTGAACATATCGTTTGTATAGACCTCGTTGTTCTTCGTCAGAAAGGCAGCGCTTCGGCTGTAGTTAAACAGCAGAATGGCGATAATCATGCCCATCGTTAATGCAGCAATGAGAAACATCTGCCCTCTGATCGGGAGCTTGCGCAACACATTCATAGTCTGTCATCCTGCCTACATATGGTTTGAAACGTTTCGACTCTAATTATAACACAGAAGATGAAACCGCTGTCAGTGTCGATATTACCGTATGCAAAATAAAAGCGTGCAGCTCCTCTTCATCGAAATGAGAGGATTGCACGCTTCTAAATTATTATTTAACGAGCAGCTTAACCGCATCGTCCATCATTTGCTCGCCGGCGATTTTGCCGGAGTAGAGCCATGCGCTTGAAGCCGGAACTTCATAAACATGATTGTTCTTCACGGCAGGGATGTTCTTCCATACTGGGTTTTTCAACGTTTCGGCTGCATCGGTTTTGTCGCTGTTCACCAGAATGATGTGATCGGCTGTCAATTCCGCAAGCTTCTCCATCGCTACCGGATTCCAAGAAGCTTTGGACTTCTCCGGAATTTCGTTAACCAGGTTCGGAGGCGTTAAGCCAAGATCCTTGTAAAGGACCGCGCCGCTTGATTTGGTTTCATCCACGATGTAGAAGTTCTTCGCTACCAGCCATAGAACGGCTACGGATTGCTTATCGATCGCACCGGCAAGCTTCGCTTTGGTGTCGGCTGCTTTCTGATCGTACTCGGCAATTGCTTTGTCCGCATCTTCGCTCTGACCCAGCAGGCCGCCGATTGTTTTAAGCGTCTCGCGCCAGTCGTTGTTTACTTTGTCGCCAAGTACATAAGTAGGAGCGATCTTCGCATATTGCTCATAAAGCCCCTTCTGTACAGCAGACTCGGAACCTACGATGATGAGATCGGGTGTTAAGCTCAGTACATTCTCAACCGGCAGATCCCAGCCAATTGTTGGCACATCTTTCAGTTGCGGAGCCAGGTAATCTTGAACGCCGTTTGCTACAGACCACTGAGCAACAGGCGTCTTGCCAAGCGTTATTACCGGATCTTCTAAATAAGAAGCGAGGATACGCTTCGGTTCAGCAGGAATTGTAACATCATGGCCCATGCCATCCTTAACTACTTTCTCAGTCGGAGGCTCAGCTGCCGCGTTGTTGCCGGCGTTCTCAGCAGTGTTGCCGCTATTCTCAGTTGCGGTGTTGCCACTGTTATTCTCGGATTTGTTGCCGCAAGCGGATAGAACCAGCATCAATGCCAGCAAACCCGTCATGATCAAACTAAACTTTCTAATCGTACTTGTCTTAAACAATGTAAGTGCCCCCTGATGATAAAGATTTCTTCACTACATTGCATGATAATGAAAATCATTTTCAAAGTCAAGCCATAGCGAGGGATTTCCTTGTCATGTTCGCCCTGTATACGCGCATAGTGTTCTAAGATATAGAAAGTGGTTCAGTAACGTCCTTCACTATCTCCCGACTTATTGAAACTTGTGGTACGCTTGTCATAATGATGTTATCAAGGAGTGCCCTCATGCCAAATCAAACCCTTTCCCCGCCACGGGAAACGAAGCCGCGCCATATTCTGTTTACCGGCGGCGGCTCAGCGGGACATGTGACCGTCAATACGGCACTAATCCCCACACTGCTCGAACGGGGCTGGAAGGTCTCGTATATCGGCTCGAAGAACGGGATTGAGAAGCAGCTCGTGAGCCGACTCTCTGGCATCGATTATTACGGCATCTCGACAGGTAAGCTGCGCCGTTACATCGATTTGGAAAATATGAAAGATCCCTTCCGTGTCGTCAAAGGCGTCTTCCAAGCCTTCCGCCTCATTAGAGCACTGAAGCCTGACATGCTCTTCTCCAAAGGCGGCTTCGTCTCCGTTCCGGTCGTCATCGGCGCTTGGCTGAACCGGGTGCCGGTCATCATCCATGAATCGGATTTGACCCCCGGCCTTGCTAATCGGATCGCAGGACCATTCGCTAAGCGAATCTGCATTACCTTCGCGGAGACCGCCCAGCATATTAAAGGCGACAAAGCCGTTCATGTCGGACCGATCATCCGCAGTGAGCTGCGCAAGGGAAGCGCGTGGAAAGGCATCAAATGGTGCAAATTCACCCCGGGCAAGCCTGTCCTTCTCATTATGGGCGGAAGCCTCGGCTCCCAGCGCATCAACGAAGCCATCCGGCATAATGTCGCCGAGCTGACGCGCACGTACCAAATCATTCATATATGCGGCAAAGGGGAGCTCGATGCAAGCTGCGACGGCATTCCCGGCTACCGGCAATATGAATATATCCATGATGAGCTGGCTGATGCGCTCGCTTGTACGGAACTGGTCATATCACGGGCCGGCTCGAATTCGATCTTCGAGTTTCTCGCACTCGGCAAGCCGATGCTGCTCATCCCGCTTTCGAAGGATGCGAGCCGCGGCGATCAGATTCTGAATGCCGAATCGTTCCGGCAATCCGGTTATTGCGAGGTGCTGCAGGAGGAAGAGCTGACCGATGAAGCCTTCTTATCGCGCCTTGCCAGGCTGTACAGCAATCGGGATGCGATCAAAGAGCGTATGCGGCGGCATGGGCAGGATGATGCCGTCAGCCGATTAATCGCACTTCTTATCGAATAAGGTGAATCGAAAAATGGCTCGTTCGCAGTTTTCTGCAAACGAGCCATCTTCATGTGTAGTTACAGCTTAATTGGGCTGAGACTGGTAATGAAAGCAAGGTCGGCTTGCGTGTAACGCTGGTCTTCGACCAAGTTTCCATATTCGTCGAGTCCGGTTACGGACATCAGCGCATTCGGCACCCCTGCTTCTACAGTCACCGACAATTGCACTTCATACGTGACATTCCCTGCAATATAAAATTCCCGTACGTCGTACGAATCTTCAAGTACTTCGTACATGGAGTAATACGCCGTATAGAAGTCACTGGAATCGACAGAAGCGAATACTTGTACAGTAATCCAAACGGAATCATCAGTGTCCAGATTTCTCGTGTTCACGACGATATTGGTCGCCGCAGTTCCGGAAGCTCTGGTGTTGGTAACTACGCCCGTTGAATAAGCCATAATCACATCAACTCCTTTCAAGTAGACATGCTGTATTATATGACAAGCTGTCTACAATGACTGGGGGTTTATGTAATTATCTATGAACCCTTCTTCCTCGCGTTCAGGCTTACCATCATCTCCGCGTATCGATGTTCAGTTAGTTGATAGAACGAGATACATAGAACACAAAGCAGCAAGCCGATTGCCGGTAAGATGGACATCATCACATGAATACCTGTCAGCACGGTATCGGTTTGGTCTTGATCAGCCACATAGCCGGACAGCGAAAGTCCGTATCCCGCTATCGCGCCTGCGATTGCAGAGCAAAGCTTCGCATTGAACGTTCCGACGGAGGTCACAATGCTCTCGGAGCGTTTCCCCGTCTTCCACTCTGCATATTCAATGGTATCCGCCTGCATCGATGTAATCAGGACTAGAATGAAGCCGAGTCCGAACATGCTGATCGCATTGACAGTGAACAAGGCGGCTGTATTCTCCGGTTGGATGAAGAAGAGTACCAGATTCGCCACGATTCCAATCATACCGCCGATAATGAAGGTCGTTTTCTTCCCTCTCTTCGCCGCTATCTTCGGCGTGATGCCCATTGCCACGAGCATCAGAAGCATCGCGCTTAACAGAAACAGCGGAAGCTTGTCTTCGTCACCAGCATTATATTTCATAAAATAAATCGCCATCGTATTCTTCAGCACGAGCGGCGTTGTGGCGAAGAAGCTGGCAAGCGTCACAATTAGCAGCGGTTTATTCCGAATGACGACGTTTACGCTGGCTTTGAGCGACTCATGCTCTGCTCTTGTTCCAACTAATCGCTCATGTGTGTTTCGGAACATCAGCATGATAAGCAAGACACAGATGAGTGCAAATATAATCGCCGTCCACAAGTAACCGTTTGCATCATCGTTACCGCCAAGCGCCTTCACAAGCGGACTGACTGCACCGCTGGCAATGATAATGCCGACTGCACCGAGGATTTTGGGAAAGGCAATGATTTTAGTACGTTCTGCCGGATCATTCGTGAGCGTTGGTGCAATGGACCAATACGGTACGTCGAATAGGGAATATGCCGTGTTCCAGAGCATGTACGTGACATAGATGTAGGCAATTTTCATTGGCATGCTAAAGTCAGGGGCGTAGAAGCACATTACGGTTAGCAAAGCGACAATGACGCCGCCAATCAGCACAAACGGTTTGAATTTGCCCCATCTCGTATTGACGCGGTCGATAAACACAGCCACCACCGGGTCAAGCACAGCATCCCATATCCGTGCAATCAGAAACAACGTGCCGACAATCGCAGCATTAATGCCGAACTCATCTGTGTAGAAAACCATCAGGAAGGTAGTTACGAGACCATAAATCAGGTTTTGCCCAAGTGCGCCTAATCCATAAGACCATTTTTCCTTTGCGCTTAATGCCTTCATCCCACTGTCTCCTTCGGTTCATCTTTCATTGCTGCTTGCTTGAAGTCCTAGTACTACTCGCCTATCAGTGTAATTTGGTTGACCGATTGTTGCAAGATGATATGCTTGAACTCTATGATCGTGAAACTAAAAAAGATGCCTTTCGCTCCGGGAAACACCCGTGCGATTGACATCTTTCTAGTGCAGCAGCTGCTTTACGCCCATAATGATGGCCGCCCAAAGCGCCAGGGATACGACAATTGCTGCAAGATAACTCCATTTGAAGCGCATCTGATGCATGTTCCACCTCTTATCTATCCCAATAGTATCGTCAAAACCGATTCTGCACAATCGGTTTGTCCCTAAAAAGAGAGTCTTTTGGGCTATCCCGCTATCATCGCTTTGTGATAAGGAGGAAATTCCGTCTATGAAGCTTACGATTACGTATGAGCATGAAATTCCGATTAACGCCTTCTATTGGACACCTAAAGCCTATCGACAGCCCCTGCATGCGCATACAAGTTTAGAAATGGGATTATGTTTGTCGGGGACGGGGACGTTTTATTTTGGCAATAAACAATATCATGTCCGGGAAGGCGACTTCTTCCTTGTTAATAATGAGGAGCTGCATATCGCGCAGTCCGATCCGCTTCATCCCAGTCACTATCTGTTTCTGAATTTCGACAGCGACCTGCTCATGAAGGAAGATCCCAGCTTGCTGCTTCCCTTCTCTTACCATTCGGAGCATTTCAGCAATCTCATTGCCGCCGATACCCCGCTTGCTGCGGCCATCGCGCCATGGATGACCGCCATTGAACGGGAGCTGCGCGAGAGAAAGCCGGGCTATATCGCGCTGGCCAAGAGTGCGCTCATCCAGCTGTGCGGCCTGCTCTTGCGGCATTACCACAGCGGACTTACCGCCTCGCAGCAGCGAATGATGGTGCAATCGGTCAATCAGACCAAGGCATTAGCCTCACTGGTGGAGCAGCGCTACCGCGAATCGATCAGTCTCCAAGATATCGCGCAGGAGCTCGGCATCAGCGTCTCTCGGGCGAGTCGTGTGTTTCATGAGACTACAGGCCGACGGTTCGCCGACTATGTGGCTATGCTTCGGGTCCAAGAAGCGAAGCGGCTGCTGGCCGGAACCGACAAGCAAGTGGCTCATATCGGGTTCGAATGCGGCTTCCAAAGCCTAGCTACCTTTTACCGTGTATTCAAGGAGTCGACAGGCATTTCACCGGTTCATTTTCGCCAAACCCTCGGGCTTGCACCGGATGCAGCTCCCGCAAAAAATGAGAGTTTCCCGCCTGTACCATGAGAAGATGCATCAACTGTTGTCCGCTACAATAGATATATACGTTAGAGAGGACAGGTGAATGCGATATGGCAGGTTGGGCTCCCTTATTTTCACTGATTCAAGAAGAGATCAAGCAGCGCGGCGAAGAAGGCTGTGATGTGACCGGGTTTGCAGAGAAGCTGGAGGCGGTTAAAGCGGAGGCGGCAGCTGCGGCTAAAGCTAACGGCTATAACGAGTCCGCGCTGATGGATATCTACAATGAATTGATGGCACTTCCGATTGGAGCGGATTTCCCTTATTCGGAGCCTTCCGATCTGGAAACGATCCGTGCCGAAAGCCCGGCAGGACCGGCAATTGCAGCGCCTTCACTAACCGATGGCGAGTGGCTCGATAAGTTTAACGGCGCATGGCTCGGTCGTTCCGTGGGCTGCGCGCTCGGCAAGCCGCTCGAGGCAGGTCCGTACATGAACGGTTCCGGCGGCAGACCCGGCTGGGAGAATGTGAAGCTGTGGTTTGAAGGCGCGGATGCCTGGCCGATTCAAGGGTATACGCCTGTCGAGTCCGCCAGTGTAGCGGACTACCCGGACCTGCATATCGCCATGTGGTGCAAAGCGAGCACGCGCGAGCATATCGCATACATGGAAACGGATGACGATATCCGCTACACCGTGCTCGGCCTTCATATGTTGGAGGAACGCGGAACGGACTTCGACTCGTGGGATATCGGCAAAATGTGGCACCGCAAGCTCAGCTATGCCCAGGTCTGCACGGCGGAAACGCAGGCTTATCTGAACTATGCCCAAGTAACCTCGCATATGGGCGATTCCAGCCCGGAAGATCGGCTTGCCTCTAAGGATTGGGTGCGCACCTATCTGAATCCGTACCGGGAATGGATCGGCGCGCAAATCCGCGTTGACGGGTACGCATACGGCGCTGCCGGTAATCCTGAGCTGGCAGCGGAGCTCGCTTGGAAGGATTCCTCGTTCTCCCATGTGAAGAACGGCATCTATGGCGCGATGTTCTGCTCGGCTATGATTGCCGCTGCTTTCGTAGAGACTGACGTGCGCCGCATCGTAGAGATTGGGCTCAGCGTTATCCCTTCGGGAAGCAGACTCGCGCACGATGTTCGATTCGCCATCGAGATCGCCAATTCGACGACGGATCAAGTTGAACTGGTCAGCCGCATCTGGGAAGCGTTCAAGCATTACGATGCCGTGCATACGAACAATAATGCGGCGCTCTGTGCGGCAGCTTTGATCTACTCCGGCGGCGACTTCGAGAAAGGCATTACGACGGCCGTGCTCGGCGGCTGGGATACGGATTGCAACGGAGCGACTGTCGGCTCCATCCTCGGCGCGATGCTCGGGGCCGGCGCACTGCCTGCTTCTTGGACGACACCGCTGAACGACAAGCTGTACGCGGAAGTAACCGGCTTCCATCCGATCGCCATTTCGGATTGCGCTCGGAGAAGCTTCGAGGTGTTCCGCAAGATACAGGCACAGACTTCGGTTATAGCGTAATGGAAAGGAGCTAAGCGGCTGGGATGCGCTTAGCTCCTTTGTTTTGGGGAGGGCCAGGAGGCTGGGGGAAGAGGCGCAGGGTGCTGGCTCTCGGCATGGCTTCGCCTGCGGGAGCTCGTCCTGAGCGAAAGTGTTTCATTTGCATTTCATGCAAATTCGCTCTGTCTGGCCGCCTGCTGGAGCTCATCCTTGATCGCTTACCTGGCTTGGCCGCCTTTGGGAGCTCGTACTTGATTGCTTACCTGGCTTGGCCACCTGCTGGAGTTCATACTTGACCGCTTACCTGGCTTGGCCGCCTATGGGAGCTCGTCCTAAGCGGAAATGTTGCATTTCATGCAACATAAATGGCGTTCTGCTTATGCAATGGGCAATTTGTTGCAGATTCTGCAACATTACCTCCACTATATGCCCCTTTAGTGCTCCGAACTTTAAAAATGTTGCAGAATCTGCAACATAAATGGGTTTCACCCATCGTAACGTCCGATTTGTTGCATGTTCTGCAACATTTCCACCTCAGCACACTGAGTAAACCTATCTGCGCAAACAAATTGGATCATATTAATCGCATATATTTCGCGGGAAGCTCTAACGGATCGTACAAGGCTAATTTAGTCGTATTCGGGTATATGCGAGCTGATTACGGGAGGGGGGAAACTGGGTTAGTATGTTTGCGGAGCGTGCGACTTTGGAACTCTCAGCATATTTTCGGCGTGGTTTCGGTGGTGAGAGTTTGTTTTCTGCTCTCTCACCATCATCGTGAGGGAGGAATCAAGTTAGTCTGTATACTGAGCGTGTGACTTTGGAACTCTCAACTTCATTTCGGCGTGGTGTCTGATAAACCGAAAGTCGGCGGAAACGAGTAAAGAGTAGCTCCCACTACCACACATCCACCGAAATGCAGCAGAAACGAGTAATGAGTAGCTCCCACTACCACACATCCGCCGAAATCCAGTGGGAACGAGTAATGAGTAGCTCCCAGAGCCACACCTCTGCCTAAATGCAGCAAAAACAAGTAATGAGTAGCTCCCACTACCACACATTCGCCTAAATGCAGCAGAAACGCGTAATGAGTAGCTCCCAGGACCACACATCCACCGAAATGCAGCAGAAACGAGTAATGAGTAGCTCCCAGGACCACACATCCTCGGTTTAGGTGGTGAGAGTTTGTTTGTCGCACTCTCAGCATTCGACTGGAGGGAATCGAATTAGACTGCCTGCTGAGAGAGCGGCTTTGGAACTCTCAGCTCCATTATGGCGTGGTTTAAATGGTGAGAGTTCGTTTGACGCATTCTCAGCATCCATCTCGGAGGGAATCGGGTTAGTTTGTTTGCTGAGCGTGCGACTTTGGAACTCTCAGCTTCATTTCAGCGTGTTTTCTAGTGCTGAGCGTACGTTTGTCGCACTCTCAATATTCATCGCGTGGGATCGATGGGTTGGCCTTGTCCTGGCTCGGGCGCATACGAAGCGTATCCTAGCGATACCAGCCACATTAGCAAAACAAGGGCAGCCTTGAAAGTCGCTTTTGCAACTTTCTGAGACTGCCCTTGTTGTTTGCGGTTTATTATGAAGCAGAATAAGACTTGGACTTCTGGCCCTTCTCATCCTTCTTCATGCCATGCTCCTTGCAGGCTGCGTGAAGTTCTTCGCGAAGCTGCTCGGCTGTTTTCCCTTCCGTCTTGATACCCAGACGTGCCGCTTTCTCTTGCAGACGTGCCAATCGCTCCGCTTTCTTCTCTGCCTTGAATTTCTCCCACTTCGTAGGACTCTTCTTAATGGCAGCTTTCAGCTCTTCTTGCAATTGCTCTGCGGTTTTCCCTTCGGTTGAGATCCCGAAGTAAACAGCCGCTTTCTGCAGATGTTCCAGCTTCCGAGCCTCGCGGTGTTCACGGCCTTTGCCGTGATCGCCATGTTTCCAGTGCTCTTGCTTCTGTTCATGCTGCGCCTGCAGCTGGTCGGAGGATGGAATCGCAATTTCAGCACTATTCGCGTATACCGTTCCTGCTGTTAGAATGAGCGCGGCAGCTGTGCCGAGGATGGCCAGCCGCGTACGCAACCGATTTGTTGTCATGTACATCAGCTCCCTTTCGCGGGCTATAAAACTGCCCATTCTGCGATAGTATCCCCGACATACCCCAAAATATTCCAAACTCACTAATCTTAATGAGCCTCTGTAAGCTCTGCCAATTCCCGCTCCAAGACATCCTTGGCAAAATGCTCCCCGATGAACACCGCAACGTCATTCACAGTTCCCTGCGGCGTGATCCGAATAAATTCCACCTCGCGATAGGCGTATTGGAAGAGGAATCGACTGTTCGTATCGCTGAATGTGACGATGCCTTTGGCTCGATATACTTCCTTCGGCAGTCTGTTAATGAGTGCTTCGAAGGCATGACTGTCAACGGGACCTGACAAATAATGCGTCAGCGTCATAACATGCGCATGCGAATTATAAGGCTCGTCAGTGTGGTTGTGGTCATGGTCATGATCGTGATCGTGATCGTGGTCATGGTCATGATCGTGGTCGTGGTCATGATCATGTTCGTGATCATGGTCATGCTGGCAGTTAGCGCCGCAGACATGATTGCCGTTCTGCGCCGGCTGTGCTGCGCCGGCCTCCGGTTTCGTTTTGGCCGCGGCTGCTTGATCGAACATCCCCAAATCGACGACGCAGCGAACCGTCACCGTGAGCGGAGCATACGCATTCAGCTCGCGTACCAGCTGCTGGACCTCTACGAGCTCCTCCGGTGCAAGCTTGTCGGCTTTGTTGACGATCAGATCCGTCGCGCAGCGAATTTGATCCTGCATGAGCTTGAAGGTTTTGCCGCCCCGGCGGCTGCGAACGAGCAGCTCCGGTCCGTCGACGACCGTTGCGATCGTGCGTAGATCGAGGCGCATGAACAAAGCCGCCTCCGTAATCGCATCGATGATCTCCATCGGATTGGCAGCGCCCGTCGACTCAATCAACACAACATCAGGCTGATGCTCCTCGATCAACTCTTTCAGCTCGATGCTCAGATCGCCGCGAATGGTGCAGCAGATGCAGCCGCTTAGCATTTCGGCCATAGGTACATCCTGATCGACGAATTGACCATCTAAGTTGACGTCGCCGAGCTCATTCATGATGATCGCGACCTTCACATCTTGTGCTTTATAGTAATCTACCACATGGTTTAGAAGGGTTGTTTTGCCGCTGCCCAGGAAGCCTGACAGCAGATGGATTGGAATGGCATTCATAGTTCGTGTTCGTCCTCTCGTTAATGTTCTGGGGACAAATCGCTTGCGTGCTGATTGGTCTCCGAACGAAGTTGGCTAAATTATACCGTTATTTCGATGAATTTAACAGCTTGCTCGGGTGAGTTCGCTCTCTGTCGCCCCTACTGCTGCGCGCGTTGGAGATTCTGCCCCAAGAGGTTTTATTTTGGCCGGATGCCGCATATCCTTCTTTGAATGTGGACCTTGGAGGGAGTGTGAGCGCTCGAACATGGAACAATCAGCAATCCCGGTAATCGTATTAAGCGGCTTTCTGGGCAGCGGAAAAACAACACTGCTTCTGAGGCTGCTGCAGCATGCCAAGGCTACCGGTTTACGCGCATCTGTACTGATGAATGAAATCGGAGCCGTTGACGTGGATGGAACGATGGTGAGCAGTGCATCCGCCACTCAGATGCTGGAGCGGATTACGGAAGGCTGCCTGTGTTGCAGCAAGAAGAGCGAGCTAGCCTCTTGCTTGGAGCGGCTTGCGCTGATGCAGCCGGATGTGATCGTGATGGAGCTAACCGGTGTGGCGAACCCGGAGGAAATTGCCGAGGCGTTAACGGAGCCGACGATTATCGGCAAGGTGCAGCTGCACCGGATCGTAACGGTGCTGGATGCCGAGCATGCGCTCGACTATAACAGCATCTTCTCCTCTGACCGCGAGCTGATTCGTACGCTGCGCAAGCAGATTGAGGCGGCGGACTTGATCATCGCCAATAAATTCGACCTCATATCCAATCGAACCGCGGATAAAGTGAAGCAGCTCATTCGCGATCGCAACCAGGCGGCCGAAGTCATCACGGCAACACGCTGCGAGATCGATTCCGCGCTTGTATTCGCGGGAATCTCTCCTTCACCCGCGCGGAGGCAGCCTGTCATCTCCGGCACGCGGACGGCTTTTGCAATCGGCGGCCGCGTGCTGCCGGAGAAGCTGCCGGGCAGCGGAGGCGGCGCCGGCAAGTCGCAGGCGGCCGTTAACAAGCAAGCCGCGGCCACACAGCAAGGCGCCACCGCAACCCAAGCGCCGAGCTCGTATTCGCGCATTCGAACGGCAGCGATTTATCCCGGCGCAAATGCAGCCGGACTCTCGCGGCGTCAGTTCGAAGCCTTTATTAGCGGGCGCGGCAACAATTGCCTGCGTGCCAAAGGATATTTGCCTTACGGCAAGGATGGCAGCCTCATGCTGTTCCAGTTGGCGGGCAAACGACTGGAATGGTCGATGAGCAGCTATGAAGGGAAGCCGTATTTTGTCATGATCGGCATCGAACTCGATGAGAGCAAGATCAAGCAGGAGTGGGCACGGTTCACTACCCGCAAATAAATAAAGGGATATCTCACCTGCCGTCACCACGAACGGCCTGGATGAGATATCCCTTTTTTTCAAAACAAAGGCTAACAGTCCGCCCCCGTCATCTCGCTCGTAAACATACGCTTATACTCTCTGGGGTTGATCTTCTCAGCGGTATCCGGCGCATAATGAAACTGCAGCGCGCGGCGGCGCTTCTGTGAGAAATTGTATGCGGTGCCGTGCATGAGCAGTCCATGGAAGAACAGCGCACTGCCCGGCGCGAGCGGAACAGCGACATTGCGCTCGACAGGCACAACCGTATCGCATAGCTGCCAATCCCGCTCCGCATAATGCGGAATGCCGCCGTTCATATGCGAACGGGGGATAATTTGCATGCAGCCGTTATCGAGCCCCGCTTCGTCAAGCGCAATCCAAACGCCAATCACAGGCCGATCATAAGCCAGGTTGCCGTAGGCCATATCTTGATGCCACGGCTTCTCTCCCCCGCCCTTGGGCGGTTTAAGCAATGCAATATCCTGCACCAGCTTCGGCTTCGCGCCGAGCAACTTCTCCACGACGGCCAATATGTCCGGATGATAGGCGATTGCTCGCAACCGATCGTCGACCTCCACAAACTCATACAATTTGCGGACGGCGAGCTCACGCTCTTCATCGCTGTGCAGTTCGCTCCTCGGCTTCACGAACTGCACCTTTACGGCTGTCCCATCATCGGCAATATGCGCCATAATTGCTTCAGTCGCACGCCAAATTTCGTCGCCGGACAACACATCCAGTACCGCAGCGTATCCCTGCTGCCGATAGAACTGAACCAGCTCCTCCTCAACATCGGTAACGCGGTGAACAGCCTGATGAATCTCGCCGTGCGGATACAACTTTCTGTTGATCTCATCGGGTGATGTCAGTTTGCCCTCCATGGTATCCCTCCTGAATGGTCTTCTACCTTCTCAACTTACCGAAAGCTAGAAACGGAAATACCCTCTTGCATTCTCGTAGCACACCGACTTCACAAGACCGCCGAGCAGTTCCGCATCCGCAGGAACTTCCCCGTTCTCCGCCCACTCGCCAAGCAAATTGCAGAAGATCCGGCGGAAGTACTCATGCCTCGTATACGAGAGGAAGCTGCGAGAGTCTGTCAGCATGCCGACAAACCGGCTGAGCAGCCCCATATTCGCAAGCGACTTCAGCTGCTCCAGCATGCCGTCCTTCGTATCGTTGAACCACCATGCTGCACCGAGCTGGATTTTGCCAGGAATACCACCGCCTTGGAAGCTGCCGATCAGCGATGCCAGCACGTTGTTATCTGCAGGATTCAAAGAATATACGATCGTACGCGGCAGTTTATCGTGCTCATCCAGCTTGCTCAGCAGCCGGACAAGCGGCACAGCTACCGGACTGTCGTTCATGGAATCAAACCCCGTATCCACGCCAAGCTCGCGAAGGGTTCGCGCATTATTGTTGCGATGTGCGTTCATATGCAGCTGCATCGACCAGCCTAGCTCCGCATAGAGCTCGCCTAAGTAAACCAGCGTATAGGATTTGTACTTCTTCTCCTCTTCAAGCGTTACGCCGCCACCTTGAAGTGCCCGCGCAAAAATCCCCGCCGCCTCCTCGCGCGTCGTCTCCGCCCAAGGTACATAATCTAGCGCATGATCAGACACTCTGCCTCCAACCGAATGGAAGAACTGTACCCGCTCCTTCAGCGCAAGCAGCAGCTCATCATAGCTCTCGATGCTGCTTCTCCCCGAAGCCTCGGCCAGCTTCGCAATATAACCGACGAAAGGAGCACGGTTTATCTCCAGCACCTTATCCGGACGGAATGAAGGTAGCACGCGGAAACCCAAATCTGGCTCCTGTGCCAGCAGCACATGATGCTCCAGCGAATCGATCGGATCATCTGTCGTACAGACCACTTCCACGCCAGCGTCACGGATGAAATCCCGTACGGCATACCCGCCGCCACGCAGCTTGGCATTCGCCTTCTCCCAGATGACCGGCGCGTTCTTCTCATTGATCAGCTCTTCGATGCCGAACAATCGGCGCAGCTCCAAATGCGACCAATGATAGAGCGGGTTGCCAAGCGTCATCGGTACCGTCCGCGCCCAAGCGAGGAAACGGTCATAATCGCTGACCCCTTCGCCGCCGGTAATGTATTTCTCTTCAATGCCGTTAGCGCGCATCGCCCGCCACTTATAATGATCGCCATACAGCCAAACTTCGGTCAGGTTGGTATAGCTTTTATTCTCGTAAATATCCTGCTGACTAAGGTGACAGTGATAATCCAGGATCGGCATGGCTTTCGCATATTCATGATAAAGCCGTTTCGCAGTCTCATTATGTAGTAAAAAATCATCATCCATAAAATTACGCATAGTGGGATGTACCACCTTCCTCTAAAGTCCGTATCTCCATTCAGCATAACGCAATATTTGCCGAATATCGTGACATATTTTGCTCAAAGTGATGGTTTATTCACCTATCTTGCGCTAAAGTAGAGTTATCTTGTTAGTTCAGCCTTAAGGAGGATCGAATGAAGCTCACCGTCGACGAACCGCTCTCATATGGAGATGAGGAAGGCGATTTCTATATTCAGCATGTGCATCGAACGAAGCCGTTTGGACGCAACAATCATTTCCACCCCACCTATGAAATCTATTATTTGGTATCGGGGCAGCGCGTGCATTTCATCGAGGACCGCTCCTATTCGATTACGTCCGGCGACTTAGTGCTGGTGAATAAACAGGTCGTCCACAACTCCTCTGAGCATGGACCTCCGGAGCATGAACGAATCGTCATCAATTTCAGCGATGCTTTCCTCGGAACGGAGCATCCCCTCTATGACCCGCTGCTGCTGCAACCATTCGGGCATAACGCGCTGCTGCTGCACCTTACGCCGCAAGAGCAAGTATTCGTCCGTCAGCTGCTAGGCAAAATGATCACCGAATCCTCCGAGCAGCGTCCCGGCTTTGAATCCTATCTGCGGCTTCTCCTGACCGAACTTCTTCTGTTCGCGGCAAGGCTTCCCGCACCGGCGGACTCAGACGCTGCGAAAGCCGAGCAGCCGACTGCTCTCCATCAGAAAATTTCCGAGGTTGCCCTGCATATCAACGAGCACTATGACACCAAGCTTGCACTGGCTGATCTCGCCAAACAATTCTACATGAGCCCCTACTATCTCAGCCGAAGCTTCAAGACGGTCACGGGCTTCACCCTAATCGAATACGTTCATCTGACGCGAATTCGCGAGGCTCAGCGCCTGCTCAAGGAGACGGATCTTAAAGTCATCGTCGTCGCGGAGCGGACCGGGTTCGAGAACACGGGACATTTTGACCGCATCTTCAAGAAAATGACCGGATTGACGCCGCTTGCCTACCGCAA
This sequence comes from Paenibacillus sp. CF384, assembly GCF_900106745.1. Classification (GTDB taxonomy): domain Bacteria; phylum Bacillota; class Bacilli; order Paenibacillales; family Paenibacillaceae; genus Paenibacillus_Z. The sequence goes on from NZ_FNNV01000014.1 coordinate 97,438, forward strand.
AATGAATCCATTATAAGCAAGTAAGCGATGGAAGAACTTCCTCCATCGCTTACTTCCTTGCTCACTTCCTCCATCGCTTACTTCCTTGCTCACTGCCTCCATCGCTCCACTCAAGCTATCCTTTCATCCGATACTCCCCGGCGCTCATCCCGGCATAGCTCTTAAAGCGTTTATAGAACCAGTCCAGTTCGCCATAACCGACAGCCTCGGCGATCTCGTAAACCTTCTTATCCGACTGTCTGAGCAGCTCCTTCGCTTTCTCCATGCGCACCTTCAGCAAATAATCGTTGAACGACTCGTCGGTTCCGGCCTTGAACATTTTGCCCAAATAATTCGGGTTCAAGAAGACCTGCTGTGCGATACTCCGCAAGCTAATATTGGTGTGATACTGCTCCTGAACGAGCTTCTTCACCGTTGTAACCAATGTGTTCGGCTGCAGCTGCTTTATCCCGCATAACCGCGCTCGCACATCCATAGCCTTTCGACTTGCGAGAAGCTGCAGCTCCTCCATCGTCTTGCATTTCATGACCCGTTCGTAGTCGCCAAGCTCATATTCGAAGAGACCGTCAGCACTGGCGCCGAGCTCTCTGACCAGCTGCTGCAATTGGACGAGCAGCTCCAGCACGCTCTTACGAACGACACTTCCCGGTGCTTGCTCCGCCTTGAAGCCTTCCCATAACCGTTCAATGGCTTCCTCCACCTGCTGTTCATCTTGCAAATTGGAAATCGCCTCAAGCACGCCGGACTGCAGCTTGCCTGTACGTTGGACCCCGCTGCCGCAAACGCCGCCCCCTCCTCCGTCCTCGCTCCCGCTCCCACTTCCAACTACATGCTCAACCGCATTTCTGCCCACCAGAATCGAACCGCTGCCCACCAGGAATTTTCCATCTAGCGCTTCCTCCGCGGCGGCAAAGGACCCCGCAAGTTCTCTCCCACTCGCAGCCACGCTCCCGATGCCGATACTGATTGTTTCTTTGGCATTCACGGCTACTGCATCTCTTAGCTGCCCAGCAAACCTAACCAATCCTTCACCATCAGCGCCGTCCTCCTGCCCGATCATAACGATGCCGTACCGTTCCTCGGTGATCTCGAACACTAGCCCCCGACCAACGCACAGCTCCTCCAGGATATTACGCACCGCGTATCGCTTCAATTCCGCATCATGCTCGGTTAGAGCCGGGCTTGGCGAAGAGAGGGAATCCATCTCCACAAGCAGGGTGCGAAGTGGTCCTTCTCCCATTCCGCTGCCGATCATTCGAATCGCATCCTCGTATTCGCTTCGGCTGAGCGGACCATGCGCAAGCTTCCGAAGCACTTGATCGCGAAGTGCAGTTAAACCCAGATGATGCTGCCTTTGTAACGCCCGCTTCTCCGAGATGCTCTGGCCCATCCGCTCCAATATCGCGATTAACTCTTCTTCCTCCACAGGCTTCAATAGGTAGTCGTGAACACCCATCTTAAGTGCTTGCCGTGCATATTCGAAGTCCTCGTACCCGCTAAGAATAATCACCGGGACATCCGTGAATTCCCGCAGCTTGGCAATCAGCTCCAGCCCGTTCATCGTCGGCATGCGAATGTCCGTAAGGACAAGCGAGTAGTGGTTGCGCTGCATAAGCTCAAGCGCCCGTCTGCCGTCCTCTGCCTCCGCGCGGATTTGGAACCCGTAAGCTTCCCAATCAATCACATATTTAAGCGATTCTCTTGCGAGCGGCTCGTCTTCCACGATCAGTACGCTATACATCTGTTCCGCCTCCATTATCCGCCTGCTGCATCGGAATGAATATCGTCACTTTCGTTCCTGCCTCTTGCTCGCTATGCACGGTCAGACCATAGCTGTCCCCATACCTGACCTTCAATCGCCGATTCACGTTGCGAAGACCAATGTGGGAGGTGACTTCCAGTGAATCCTGCTGCAAGCCGGCTTGTATGTCGGTTAAACGCTCCGGCGTCATGCCGAGACCATCGTCTTCCACCGTGATCTGAAGCGTGCCATCCACCAATTCGCCTCTAATCTGAATGCATGATTGCTTAGGACTCAGCTCCACCCCATGCGTAATCGCGTTCTCGACAAGCGGCTGAATGCACAGCTTCGGCAAATTCACATCCAGTGCTTCCGGCGGAATCGCGATGGCAAAGGTGAACTTATCGCCGAAACGATGCTGCTGGATCTGCAGATAGATCGAGATAAACTCCATTTCTTCGCTCAGCGTAATCGTAGGGCCGCCATTACGCAGCATCATCCGGAACGACTTCGCCAGAAGCCCCACGACTTTGGCCGTATCCCGCTCGCCGGCGATTAACAGCTTGCCTCGGATCATATTCAGGACATTGAACAGAAAATGCGGATTGATCTGCGTCTGCAGCGCGTACAGCTCCACTTCCTTCGTCCGCAGCGCCTGCTCCTTCTGATCGATTTCCGACTGATACACCTCTTGGATGAGCTGACCGACCCGCTGCACCATCAGATTGAACATTTGGCCCAGCTGCGCCACCTCATCCTTGCCCCTTACTTCGACGAAACTCTGAAAATTATCCTTATGCACCCGCTTCATCCGAAACGCCAGCTCCGTCAATCGGCTCGTCAAACCTACCGATATCGTGGAAATGAAGAGCGCAGAAACAACAATCGCAATCAGAAACAAGAGAATCGAGAGCGAGCGAAGCTGTTCGATCTTCGGCATCAGCTCGTTTATAGGAATAAAGGTCAGCACCTTCATCCCTCTAACCGAGTTGTGAGATTCAAGCGTCTGGAACATAATCTGATAACCGTTATGCTCATCCTCGTAGCTGAAACTTCCCTCTGTTTCTTCCATGATTTTCGCATAAAAGGGCAGTTCCTTGATCTGCGTAATCCCGCCGGTCTGCGCACTATCGATCAGTACCGTACCGTCTGCGAGCGTAAAAATAAAACGCTTACTTTTACTCTCTACATTAATAAGCTCCGACAACACACGAAGCTGGATCTCGATCGAGACGACATTTGGGGAATCCGGCTCGAAATTATTCATTCGTTTGCGGAAGCTGAACACCGGTTTATGCTCAAGAAGCGGCGTATAGGGTCCGGTCCAGTAGCCGCCGATTCGGTTATGAAACACCTTGCGATACCAATCGCTTTGTCGCGTTTCCTCATCAATCAGAAACACATTCGCGAATAGAAAGGTGGGATTATCGGTATATAAGTTGAGATGAGAGATCGCCTTGGTCGCTTGGACGGCTGAAATAAATGGCTGATAATAGTCAAAATACGTATCGTACGCTTCCTGCTGATCCTTATATCGTTTCTGGAGTTTCTCATTCAGGGAAGAGTTCAAGAACAACGTGTTCGCATTCTCCTCATAGGAGCTCAGCTTATTATCGAAGTTCGCGCTTACTTGAGACAGCGAGAGTTCAGCATTCTCGATGATATGCTCGTAGACCAGATCGCTGCTGCGTTTCATGAGCACATACGTAAGGGAGCCCAGCAGCAGCAATACAACGAGTAAATTGGCTACGATCAGCTTTGTCCGTATTTTCATGTGGCGGCTACCTCGCACCTTTCGTGGCTGTACGTTTTCTCACTCATTCGCTTCCTCTTCGCCTTATTCCTCCCGCTGCCGTACGAAACATACTCCTTGCCCGCAAGTGCTGCGAACAAGGAGTAGCTTAACAATACACGATTACTGGCCTAAAATGCTGTTGTACTTGGCATTAAAATCCGCCCATAGCTGCGTATAAGCCGCCTCTACTTTCTCCAGACCATTCTTGTTGATGCCATCCTGCATATCCTTCCAGTTGGAATCGAACGCAGCGTCATCCTTCGACATGATGATCTTCGGCAAGTATTTGCGCCATGTATCATCGATCTTCTGTTCTTCCACCTTCGTTGACTCTGGTGGCGTAAGCTGCCAGATATAACCCGGTACATACTCAACCGGCGGTAAGAAATCAGCCCATACCTGCTTGCCATACTTCGCCAGCACTTCCTTCGTCATGTCATCGTAATTCGCGATAACCATGTCTTTGGTAAGCGGCGTGGAATAGTCGCCATCTGCCAGCTTCGCGCCATTGCCGACTCCGAACCACGAGAAGTTGCCTGTTCCGATGCCGTGGAAGCCTTCCTTGTAATCCGTATCCGGATCAGCAAGACGCTGTGCGATAAGCCCCGGCTTCAGCACGCGGCGGCCGTCTTTCACATCAAAGTGAGTGCCTTCAATTCCCCACTGCGTGAGGATTTGCCCTTCATCGGAGAACAGAAAATCAATCATCTGAATCATGCGCTCCGGGTTCTTCGCATTCTTGCTGATCGTCCACTGATAGCTGCCTGCCTGCGTCGGTGTCAGCGTGTTGGAGTGATCTTCCGTACCTTCCGAGAAATAAATCGGAATATGGGCATAGGCACGTTCGGGATGACCCGAATTACGCAGGGAGGCTTCAGCGTCACCTAAGAACCAGCCCGGTGAATAAGCAGCAAGGACGCGGCCTTGTGCGGCTTTCGTTGCAATGTTGTCGAGCGAGAAGGCCTCTTTGTCGAACAGCCCGTTATTATACAGCTTGTTTAGAAACTTCATATAAGCCTTGGATTCCTCGGAAACCGGGTTGTACGTTACATTGCCGCTTGCATCAATACGGGAGCGGTCATGGTCAGGCAGTCCAAGCGCATTGATGACCGGATTGTTGAACTCAATCTTCATCGTCCAGCTGGCCATGGAAGCGGCGAAGCCGATCGTATCCTTCCCGTCGATTTGCGGGTGTTTATCGGCATACGCTTTGATGACGTCGTAGAGCTGATCGAAGGTTTTGATTTCCGGATATCCGGCTTCCTTCAGCACATCGTATTGCACAATAAAGTTAGCAGTTGAGTTGGCTGCCGCTTCTTCGCTCTTGTTGACGCCGGACAAGGAGTAGATATTGCCGTCTTTGTCTTTGAGCAAATTGAAGTACTTGCCATACTTTTCTTTAATGTTCGGACCGTATTTCTCGATTAGATCGTTAAGCGGGATAATGGCGCCGGCATCTTTGAATTTCTGCGTGTAGTTGGCATCGAGCACGACGACATCCGGATAATCTCCGGCCGCCAGCCATAGATCCCATTTCTGAAACTGATCGCCCACGGAGAGGTCATACTTGAGCGACACGCCTGTTTTGTCTGTAATCGCTTTCGTAATTGGCGTATCCCATTTCAGCTTGTCATCTGCCGTGTTGATCGTAAACTCGATCGGACTTAAATCCGCTGCCGGCTCTGCTGTGGCATTGTCGCCTGTATTAGCTTCGTTTGTTGCTGTATTCGTGCTTTTCGCCGGTTCGTTTGTGTTTGCTGCCCCATCGTTATTGTTATTATTGGAGGAACCGCAGCCTGAGATAAGCACTGCCAGTACAGTAATGATGAGTCCGATTGTAAGTCTGCGTTTTAACCTTGTACCCTTCATCGTTAGACTCCCTTTCAATCCTCGTTTTTGTATATATCAACGGATCGATCGCTCCGTTTGATATTGTGCGAATCCTTCGTTATTCCTTAATTGCAGCCAATGTAACGCCTTTGACAAAATACCTTTGCAGGAATGGATAAACAAGCAGAATCGGCATCGTAACTACAATGGTTAATGCAGCCCGAATCGTATCGGGGTTGGACTGTATGGCTTTGCCGTCCACATGCTCATTCGCATTGGCAACCTGGCTTACGCTTTGCATCAGAATCTTCTGTAATTCAAACTGCAGCAGGCTCAAATCCGGATTGCGGCTGGCATAGAGATTGTTATCGAACCAGGAATTCCAATGGCCAACCGCGATGAATAACGTAATGGTCGAAATAACCGGCAAGCTGATGGGTACCACGATTCGAAAAAGCGTCTGAAAGTCGGTCGCTCCATCGATTTGCGCTGATTCTACCAGTCCTTCCGGAAGCTGATCGAAGTAGCTGCGAATGAGAATGACATTGAACACCCCGATTAAGCCGGGAATGATATAGACGGCAAAATGGTTCATTAACCCCAGGTTCTTGATGAGCAGATACGTCGGAATGAGGCCGCCGTTCACGTAGAGCGTTATCACCAAGATGACGTTAAACGCTTTGCGGAAGATGAAATGTTTGCGGCTTAGCGTATAGGCAATCATGACAGTGCCCGTAACGCCGAGCACGGTGCCAAGCAAGGTACGAATTACGGAACGAACAGCCGCCCATGCAAGCGTGTCATCGCTCAATATCGCTCTGTAATTCATTAGTGTCCATTCTCTGGGCAGGAGCGTTATTCCTCCCTTCAAGGAATCGAGCGGATCGTTAAGCGACACCGCAATGAGGTTCAAGAAGGGGAACAAGGTTGCCATGCCGATGAGAAGCAGCAGCGTAAGGTTAAAGAAGTTGAACGCGAATGCGCCCCACGCCTGATTGCGGTCCATTCTTGACCACCCTCCATTTCTTGTCGGGATTGTAATTGTGTACGTGTGAGCTCGCTGCTAGATTAATCGGCTTTGATTCGTTTTCTTGGCCAAGTAGTTAACGCCCAGCACCATTACTACGCTGACAACCGATTTAAACATGCTGATCGCTACCCCGAACGAGAAGTCTCCAAGCTGTGTCGAGTAGCGCAGCGCATAGAGATCGAGCACCTCGGAATAATCAACGACGATTGGATTGCCCAGCAAATACTGCGACTCGAAGCCGCCCTGTATGATCCAGCCTACATTTAAGATGAGCAGCAGAATCGCGGTCGGCATGATGCCCGGAATGGAGATGTACCACATTTTCTGAAACCGGCTTGCGCCATCGACTTCCGCCGCTTCATATTGCTCGGGATTCAGCCCCACTAATACCGCCAAGAAGATAATCGTGCTCCAGCCTAGCTCCTTCCACAAGCTGACCGTCGTATGGATGAACCAGAACCATTTTTCCTCACCCATGAAGTAGAGCGGTTCCTGGATGATGCCAAGCTTCATTAGAATACGGTTCAGCATCCCATCATCCGGAGAAAGCATCGTGAGCGTAATGTTCGCAATGACGACCCAAGAGACAAAATGAGGAATGTAGGTAATCGTTTGGATCACTCGTTTGAACCAGACGAATCTGACCTCGTTCAGCAGCAGGGCCAGCGCAATAGCGCATACAAACCCGGTGATCAACTGCAGCAGCCCCATGGCCAGCGTGTTGCGCAGCACGTGGTAGAACTGTTCATCTTGGAAGAGCGCGACGAAATTATCGAAGCCGACGAAAGGACTATGTTTAATCCCTTTGCCAAGCGTGTACCGCTGAAACGCCATTACCCATCCCCAGAGCGGAACGTAGGAGAACAAGACAATTAGGAGGACGAACGGAACAGACATGTAGATCAGCTGTCTTTGCATGATGACTTTTCTGCCGAAGCTGCGTTTGTTTGGTGCTGTGTCTTGCCTGGTTGGAGCGATTGATTTCACACTGCCATACTCCTTTCAACCCTATTTCTCATCCTAGTTTTATTATGCGAGGGTCGGGTAACATCAACAACCTGATAAACTGCAGCTTATCACCCTAGTAGCGGGTGATCCTTGCAGAAGAGAAACACGCCATTACCCGGTAATTCGATCGTGCCCGCTCCTATGGTTTGCTCCGTTGTAAGTTCGTACAGCGGCTCTGCGAGCGTGATGGATTGATGATCTGTACCGTGATTGATGGCGAAAATATACGCGTTGCCGGTGTCGCTTACCCTTCGCGTGAGCTCGATGCTGTCCGGAACCTGTATGCACTGGATCGGTGCTACTCCGGCGGCGTCGCATATGCGATCCATAAGTGCATTCATTAAGGCAGGCTGTGGCTCCATGCCCATGTAATAGGCGGCGCCTTGACCATACCAATTGCATGTTGCTGCAGGTGATCCGGCAAAATAGTCTTCGCCGAACCAGGCGATCGGCTCCGCCGTCTCGGGCTCGATGACGTCATACCAGGTCGTGGCGTTGTAGCTGTTGTTGTTGTCGTGCGTTCGGACACTGCGCGTTTGACCTTCACGCAGAATGCCATAGTCGCTAATCGAGATGCCAAGGAGCTCCCGATAGATGCCGGGCAGCGTCTGGTCCGACATCCGGTTGTCCCACAGCCGCGAGCCGGAACGGAAGTCGAGCAGAACGGTACCGCCTTGCGCCGCATAATCATAGATTCGCTGCTTGGCTCCCGGCTTGGACAGCATATAGTGCGGCAGGACGACTAGTCGATATCGGCTGAAATCCGCCTCGTCGGATAAGATATCAACCGGAATATGATGATCGTAGAAATAACGATAATAGCCTTTAAGATGGCGGATATACCGGTGCCCCATTACTTGAGGTTGAATATTCATGACCCATTCGTTATCGTAGGAGCGAATGATCGCGACTTCCGCTCCCGCGCTGCTGCCTTCGATGAGCGGCATGACTCGTTTCAGCTCCTCGCCAACATGTTTGATTTCGTCATACCGCCTGCCCGGAATGCCATCATGCGGCAATATGCCATGCCAGAACTGCTCCGCCCCGAATAAGCAGGTCCGCCAGCGGAAATAAACAATCGCATCGGCGCCGTGAGCAACCGAATGATAGGTCCATCTGCGAAGCTCCCCCGGACGCGGAGTTGGGAACATAATGTTACCGCCCGGCGCGCCGCTTTGATGCTCCAGCACCCAGAAGGGAGCTCGCTTCACGCCGCGGGCCATGTCGAGCTGAATGGCGCTTTCGCGGGGATCCGGCTGATCGGTAAAACAAAGATTGGGATAGATGTCCCAGGAAGCGAAGTCCAGATCTTTAGACAGCTCGAAGCTGTCGATCTCATTCATCTCCGACCACATGTTATGAGTGACGGGCTGACTCGGGGCAAGCTGCTTCAACAGGTCAATTTGCCGCTTCTGATACGCGATGACGGAATCGGAAGCAAACCGGCGATAATCGAGCTCTAGCCCCGGGTTATGCAGATGGAAGACGGTATACGCAGGAAGCACGATTTGCTCCCACTCGTTGTAGGTTTGACTCCAGAATACCGTTCCCCAGCTTTCGTTAAGCTGATCGATAGTTGTATAGGTGTGGCGAAGCCAAGTCTGAAAGGCTGCTCGGCAATACTCACAATAGCAGTACACCGTATCGTTGCAGCCGAATTCATTGTCGGTCTGCCACGCAATGACATTCGGATGCTCGCCGTAATGCTGCGCGACTGCCGTTACAATGCGATCCGAGGCTGCCATGTAATTCGGATTGTTGTAGCAGTAATGCCTCCGATTGCCGAAACCCCTTGGTATGCCTTTGTTGTCCCGCATAAAGATATCGGGATGTTTATCCATGAGCCACTTAGGCGGCGCAGCGGTTGGCGTCCCTAAGATGACGTCGATTCCTTGTGCTGCTAGTAGGTGAATGATGCGATCCATCCATGAGAAATTGTAGCTGCCTTCATAGCGCTCCAGCTTCGACCAAGCAAATTCGCCGATACGCAGCACGTTCAGCCCGGCTTCCTTCATGAGCTTCACGTCCAGCTCCCACCGTTCCTCCGGCCAATGCTCCGGATAATAACAAGCGCCGAATTTCATCTGCTTCCCTCCCCCTCGGTTGTCTACCTCATTATGGAGGATGGCGGGCAGCGTCCCAACCTTATAAACGCCACCTTTTGACCATAGAAAATAGACCAATCCGGGTTGGATTGGTCTATTTTCTGATATCACCTAGAAAAAAGAAAAAGCCTGCTGCCTGGCAGACTCTTTCGCCTTGTATAATTATTGAATCGCATTCAGCTCATAGCTTACAAACGAGCGAAGAATCGCATTTCCTCCACGACTGAACAGAGAAGCCCCCAAACTATCCGGCTGCGGATAGATTCGGTTCGTCATCGTTTTCTCGCCGTCATTCGCGAACAGCTCCAGCGATGAACGGTCGAGGAACAGATGGAGCTTCAGCAATCCGCCGTCCTGCGGCGTAAGCTGAACTTCACTGATTCCGCCGTCGCCAAGGCCGGCAAGATCGCGGTTCACGTAGAGCGTCCGATCCGCTGCGCGGTAACCGACCTCGGTGTATTCGCTGCCGTCCGCGGAACAGCGCAGCTTGAGGCCAAACTCGGTCGCCGCGTCAGCGTCGAACAATGCTATGATTTCCACCGCATCCGACGTGATGCCTCGCAGCGCTAGTTCCGTGCCCGCTTCAATTACCTGCGATTCCACCTCATACCGCTCTCCTCGAAGTGTCTCCAGCTCCGGCACAGGAAGCATACGAACGCTGCCGTCCGGCTGCAGAATGAGCTCGCGCGGAATCGTCATCGCGCCCATCCATCCGTCTTGCTGCTCGGGCATCGTCGCCCCCCAAATATTCATCCATCCGAATAGAATGCGTCTTCCTTGATCGTCCTCCAACGTCTGCGGCGCGTAGAAATCGAAGCCGTAGTCGAGTCTTTCGGCAAGAGTAGTCGTGAGTTTGCCAGCTTCGTAGTCGAACGTGCCGGACACATACATCGTCTTCGTTGCTCCCATGTTCATTGGAGAGACAATCAGCACATGATTCTCTCCACCGCCAAGCGGGAACAAATCCGGGCATTCCCACATATCGCCCTGCGAGCCATCGCTGTCAGCAGCGATACTCACATAGCGCCACTCATGCAAATCCGAAGAAGCATATAGCCGCACATTGCCTCGGCCTTCTTGACCGCTTCCAATGACCATGTACCATGTATCTTCATGCTTCCAGACCTTCGGATCGCGGAAGCCGAATAATCCCTCTTCCGGCGGCCCCGGGATAACCGGATTCGCTTCGCTTTTCGCGAAAGTGATGCCGTCATCCGTGCTGACAGCCAAACACTGTACCTCCACCGGCGAATTGCCGGAAACATGCCCGGTGTACAACAAAGCAAGCGAATCGCCATTTACGACAGCGCTTCCAGAAAAACAGCCATAACCGCCGGAGCTTCCTTGATCATAGGGTTCAGAAGGTGCCAGCGCGACCGGAAGATGGGTCCAATTGACGAGGTCTTCGCTCTTGGCATGCCCCCAGTGCATCGGTCCCCAGCTCGGCTTATACGGATAATATTGATAGAAGGCATGATAGCTGCCCTTGAAGTATACAAGTCCATTCGGATCGTTCATCCAGCCGGTTCTCGGCATCAAATGATAGCGAAGCCGGAAGCGTTCCTCCTTAATCCTCGAGCTTCCTTCTTCCGTTGCTTGATTGGCTCTGGCAATTTGCTCTTCATGCTTCTTAGCTTGATTCGTTTCCATGACAGCCTCCTGCTCGAATTGAACTCCTTGCACGAATAAAGTAACCACTTTAAAACGGATTATAGCATACTATTAATCTAATATTTCCTTTTTTCGCAGGTAATATGGAGTGGAATTGCATGTATCCCTGGAGCCATACATTAGAGGCTGATATGGCATTTCCTCAGGCGCATCATTTACGAAAATATTGCATTTTCTGCAACAAAACTGGCGTTTTACGGCTGGTTAGTTGGATTTGTTGCGCATTATGCAACATTCGGGTTCGTTATGGCCTTTTTGGGCTCGTATGCTAAGGAAATGCTGCCTTTTGTGCAACATTTCCGCTATTTCGCGATTGAAATGGTAGATATATTGCATAGTGTGCAACATTTGGGCTCGATGTGGTATTGAAGGGATGGCCAGCATCATGTAGGTGCGTGGCGGCCATCACAGCTTTGGCGCATGCTACCATTGCCATGCAGCTCCGGCAACCCGCCTTGCCGCAATAAAAGGGCAGCCCACTATAGGCTGCCCTCCCTCTCACACGCGATGCTGCACCGCATGCTTCGTCCGATATTCCATCGCCGAGATGCCTTCCATCTCGCGGAAGACGCGATTGAACTGCTTCGAGTTCTCGAAGCCGACCTGCTCGCTGATTTCGTAGATCTTATGCTCCGTTTCCTCCAGCAGCGACTTTGCTTTCTGAATGCGTACCCGCTTCAAGTAGACGACGAAGCTCTCGCCGGTAAACTCCTTGAATGCCTGGCTGAAATACGAATAGTTCAGCGAGACATGGTTCGATACCGTCGCCATATTTAGGTCCCGGTGATAATTATCGTGAATGTAGCTGACCGCCTTCTTCATCTCCTTATGCTCGACATGCACAAGGCGCAGTCCTTTCACATAATCATTTAACCGAAGCAGCAAATCCTCCACGCTGTGAAAATAATCATGAATCGTCTCGAAGTTATACATGCAGCCGACCTTCTTATAGATCCGCAGAATTTCCACCGATTCCTCGCCGTACTGATTGAATACGCGGTCAAACACAAGCTCGTTCAGCTGCTTGCTGATTTCCTCGATCGACGCGATATCGAAGCCGGCCAGCTTCTTCGGATCCAGAAGCTCCGTAAGGATCTGCTTCATTTCCTTATCCCGCTCCGTGCCGAGCATATTCGCCAGACGCCGGATGTCTTCCAGCGGCAGATGGCTCTCCTGATGGCGCGCTCTCTTCCGGTCGTAATGCAGCAGCACCGGCTCAGCAGTTACCGCCTGCAAGAAGCCATATCGCAGCGCTTCGAGCGCTTCCTCGTACGCTTGTTTGACTCCGCCTGCGCCACTCAGTCGCTCGCTTACCCCGATTTTCCCGGATACATGATGCTCCTTCATGAATGCGAGCAATCCACTAGGTCCCTCGTCCTCCTCGCAAATGACGACTAACTGCTCGTCTCTATCTTTCAAATAGAACCTAATTCCGCATGGCCGAGCCGCCAGCATCGCCTCAAGCTGACCTACTTTCCCGGAGGAGAAGCCGCCGCGAAGCTTCAGCAGTGCGATTACATAACCACGCTGAACCGCCTCCGACGAATCCCGGGCTTCAACCAGCGCATCCCAGCCAGCTTTGGCACAACGCTCAGCAATTTCAATCTCCGTCATAGCCGGATGCAGGAAAATATAATTCAACTGGCTCGCCAGCAGCTCATCTCGATAGTGATGCACTTCACCCAGCCGCTCGGACAGCGCAGCTTGCCGCTCCAATTCCCGCTCCACCCGCTCAAGCGCTGCGAACAGCTCATCCCGCACAATCGGCTTGAGCAGATACTCCCGTACATCGTAGAGCATCGCTTCTTTCGCATATTGAAAATCATCATGCCCGCTGAGGATCATGACGACCGGCTTCTGCTCAAGCAGCGCCAGTTGGCGAATCAGCGCCAAACCATCCATCCCCGGCATTCGAATGTCCGTGATCACGATCTCCACTTGACCGCCTTGAATGAGCCCGAGTGCTTCTTCCCCATCTGCCGCGAATAACATCTCATACCGTCCGGGATAACCTCGTTCAATGATCGCCTTCAGCCCGAGCCTGATATTACGTTCATCGTCCACAATCAGCAGTGTACGCATGTCAGGTCACCCCTCCGCTTAATATGAAATAAGGAACGCGCATAATGACGCGCGTGTAAGCACCTTCCCTGCTCTCGACGAACAAGCCGTACTCTGTACCATAGAACAATTGGATACGCTGATGCACATTGCGCAAACCGATCCCGCTGCCTTCCGTTTGCTTCTCCTGCTGCGCATATATATCCCGTTTGTCGGTGAGGCCGCCCGCCTCTTCCTGACTGATTTTCCGGTTCAGTTCCTCTGCCATCTCCGCAGTCATGCCAATCCCGTTATCCTCAATTGCGATGACGATGCTGGAATTGACGACTTCAGCTTTAATCGAGATGACAACATTGCGCGCCTCCGAAGGCTTAAATTTCATGCCGTGCTTAACGGAATTCTCCACGATCGGCTGCAGTGACATCTTGAGCAGCTCCTGATCCAAATAATCCGGCGGAATGTTGATCTGCAAGCTGACCTTATGATCAAACCGAACGTTCATAATGGCGATATAGTTCGTAATATGTCCAAGCTCATCCTTCAGCCGCACGTATTCACTCGTCCACTTTAAGTTGTAGCGCATCATGCCGCCAAGCGAAGTCAGCGCATCCGAGATGACAGGCTGGTTCTCGATTTCTGCCAGCATCTTAATGTTCTCCAGTGTGTTATAGAGGAAATGAGCATCGATCTGATTCTTGAGCGTCCGCAGCTCGGCTTCCTTGGATGCAGCCTGTTTCGTGACGGCCTCGGCGATGAGCGAATTGATTTTCTTTAACATTTTGCGAAAATGATGCGCAAGCTCTCCGACCTCGCCTCCGCCGCGGATCGTGAAATCAAAGTTGAAATCGCCTTGGCGCACCCGCTTCATGAAATGAGCGAGCGTATGCAATTTCTTCAATATAAGCGCATTCAGGAAATAAGTCGAAACAGACAGAATCGCCAGCAAAATCACGTTGACCATAATGAGTTTATTGCGCGTTTTATTGATATCAGCGAATACATTCTTCAGCGATACGACGTTAACAACATAAGCGTCCAGCTTCTCGATGTACATGTAGTTGCCTAGAAACGGCGTTTTGTCGTGGTTAAACAGGAAGTGTCCGGTTCCTTGCGTGACATGCTGAATCAGCGCGCTGCGGATGTCCGTCTCTTCAAGACCTGTTGTAGCCAGAAAAGGACTGGCGTCATTACGGAACATTTTGCCTTCGCCATCAATAACGAACATCTCCGACTGGCTTGTATCCGTACCATGAAACACGCCTTGAAAGAAATTCGTCAGCAGCATATCGACCTGCATAATGCCGACATGGCGCCCCGCCGGATATTCAATCTCGCGCAGCAGCGAGAGCTTCGGTCTGTATTCCTTCGCATCGGGGACAAGCGAGCGTATCGGCTCTCGGTCCATCCGGTCAAAATACCATAACTCCTGTCCGTCTAAGCTGTTCACCTTCTCATACCAAGGGTCCCCTTGAATACGCCGCTCCAGCATAATGACAGGCCACAGCTCGTTAATTCGTTTATTATTCGAGAACAGCCGGATATGCTCGATATTCGGATTGTTGAACTGAAGGCGCAATATATTCGAGACCACTGTCGTGTCGAACTCAATCAGCTCCGTGGCGTTGGGTTCACTGGTCCGCTCCAGATAATAAAGTACCTCTTTGTCCGAGATCGACAGCTGCGCGGCCCGCTCCATCGTTTCGATATTATTGTTCATATTGACCCGCTCGATCTCCAGCGTGTTCTCGTATTTCTTCACAATGTCTTTCATATAATTGTCGTTCAGCTCTTGGAAAATATACAGCGAAATCAGGAGACTCGGCAGCAGCAGGATGAGGATGTACGAAATAAACAGTCGCTTCTGCAAGGACAGCTGTTCCAGCTTATAAATGATCGTTTCACGGCTGATTATGCGCGGTCTCTTAAGCAAATGAAATCACGTCCATAGAGTGGGATGAATGCCTAGTCTCCAGTATAACGCAGAAAACGAGCATGAACAGCCGGGCGGAAGCCCGCAGCCAAGCAGGGCGGCAGACTTCACCACTCTTCTTGGCCGAGGCTTGCACCGCCGGCTGTTCGATTACCCGATTGTTGCGACTAGTTTGTCGTCTTCTATTTCAGAAATTCCTTCAGCTTTGCTACGTTCTCTTCGTATTTCTTCTGTTGGAACGCCTGCACCTTATCGAAGCCTGCATCCTTACGTTTCTCTACGAACTCCGCGAACGTTTTGTCGAAGTCTTCATCGGACTTGCTAAGGAGCAGCTTCGGAAGCGTTTTGCCCCATGTTTGTGCGATCTTCGTGTTCGCAATTCCTTCCTCGGAGTTGCCCGTCGGATTGATTTGGTCGTATTGCGAGAAGCTTTGCGTTTTGCCTTTGGTCCAATCTTCCATTTGCTTGGACGGCTCCACGCTCGGCGGCGCCCATTTCAAGTTCATATTGGTATCCATCAGCATCCAGAAGGTGTACGACGCGCCATACTTCTTATCGAAGGAAGAGCGGTCTTTGTTCAGCAGATCAAGGACTTCAGGCTTGAACACGTCTTTGCCGTCAGCGGTGTCATACGTAACGCCCGGCTCGCCCATGAACAAGTCTTTGTTGCCTTCTTCACTTACAAGGTAGCTAAGGAAACGGATTGCTCTTGCCTTGTCTTTCACGTTCTTGGAAATGAGCGTTACTGTCCAGCCGGAGATGCCAGGGCCGGCAAGCGTCGGTTGGTCGCCTGCATCATTGCCAGGACCGTCGATTGCAATGTAGACCGAATTCGGATCTTTGGCAAACAAAGCATTCTGTTGTGCGGCAAAATCACTGCGTTGGTACAGCATCGCGAAGTAACGGCCTTGCGCGATTTTCTCTTCCATCTGCGGACGTTTGTCGATGAAGATGTCTTTCGCCAGCAGGTCCATTTCATTGGCTTTGCGGAAGGTTTTGAGCCAGCTTACGTACTCCGGATCAGTCACACGGTCATACAGCTTGCCGTCTTTCTCATAAGGAACAGCAAGGAAATTCTGCAGGTAGCCTTCCAGCGAGCTGTTGCCGGTCTCGCCAAACTCATGCAAGCCAAGCGGGATAAGCGGCTGTCCGTTTACTTCAGGGAATTTCTCCTTCGCTGCTTTGAGCGCGTTCAGGAAGCCTTCCTTGGTGCGCATGTCCGGTTTGCCAAGCGCTTCATACATATCTTTGCGAACGACGAACGTTTGGTTCGACGTGTAATCGCGTGCATATTTCTCGAAATCCTTCGGCGAGGACGATGCGTTCGGATACCCGTACACATTGCCGTCTTCTTGGGTGTACCAGGATGTCTTCGCAGGGTCGGCAACCTTGAAGAAGTACGGGTCGTACTGATCGGCCAGCTTGTTCAGCGGTTCAACCAAACCGCCTTCGATCATCTTCTTCACGCCGTCCTCATACCAGCCAAGCGTGATGAAATCCGGAAGCGAGCCCGAAGCGATCATCGTATTGAGCTTCTCGTTCTCGTTGCCTGCCGGTACGATGAAGTTGACGTTCACACCGGTTTTCTTCGTGATGTATTGGGAAGTTGCGTCTACGCCCCACTTATTCGGGAACCAAGAGAAGTTCAGATACCAGTCGAACGTGATTGGTGACGTGTCGGCTTTCCAGCCTGGCTCGTCAGCGGATACGGCAGGTTTGTTCTCTGCTGTCGTGTTCTCCGCCGCGGTGTTGTCCGCAGTATTTGTGGCTTTGTTGTTGCCGGCTGCCGCTTCGTTCTTCTTATTGTTGTTGTTGCCGCCGGAGCAAGCCGCCAGCGTGAAGACAAGCGCAAACACTGTCGTTAAAGCAATTAAGCGCTGAACCTTACCTTTTCCCATGTGTTCTACCCCTTTGCTTCGCTTATTATAATGTCTTTGCCGACTTGGAATCCAGCCTGCTTGGACGAATAACCTAACCTTTGATCGAGCCGATCATCATGCCTTTGACAAAATATTTCTGCAGGAACGGATACACCAGCACGATTGGCAGCGTTGTAACCACCATCGTGGCGAGCTTGATCGACTGCGAGGTAACGCTCTTCGTAATACCGCCCGGCATCGCCGCCATCATAATGTTGGAGCTCGACTGTGCGATAACCCGGTACAGGTACGTCTGAATCGGCTGCAAATCCATATTGTTGATGTAGATCATCCCCGTAAAATAATCGTTCCATTGATACACCCCGTGGAACAAGGCGATCGTGGCGATAACCGGCATCGATACCGGAAGGACGACGCGTACGAAGATGGAGAAGTCATTGGCTCCGTCGATCCTCGCGGCTTCTTCAAGCCCTGCGGGAATTTCTCGGAAGAAAGCCAAGAAGATAATGAGATCAAAGAAGTTGAACATGGCCGGAATGATATAAACCAAGAAATTATCGAGCATATGTAAGTCGCGAATCAGCAGATAGAACGGGATCAGACCGCCACTGAAAAACATCGTGATCGTGCCCAGCAGCATGTAGATTTTGCGTCCGACCAACTCTCGTCTGGAGAAGGCGTAGGCAACCATTGCGGTGAAGAACACATGTGCCGGAACACCGATAACGGTCTTCGCAACGGTTACGCCCATGGCCAGCATAATGCCGGGGTTGTTGAACACGGCTTGGAAGTTATCGAGACTAACCAGACGAGGCCACCAGTAGATGCCGCCGCGCATCGCGTCCTGCCCTTCATTGAAGGCATTGACGAGCACGTACCAGATCGGATAGATCGTCACGAAGCAGATAAGCAGCATGCCGATCGTATTGACGGCATCGAATAGTGCCTCGCCGGCGGTTTTTCTTCGAAGTAGGGATGTAAACATCAGTCGGCGCAACCACCTTATCTATTAGAATAATGACGTATCGTTCAGCTTCTTCGACACTTGGTTTGCCATGATCAGCAGAATCAGCGCGATAATCGATTTAAACAATCCGACTGCGGCCGAGTAAGAATAACGTCCGCTTAAGAGACCGGTTTGATAGACGTAGACGTCTATGACGTTGCTCGCGCTCTCATTGAGCGAATTGCGCAGTACGAGAATTTGATCGAAATTCGAATTCAGAATGCCGCTGACCGCAAGGATGAACAAGATCGCGATCGTACCTTGGATGCTTGGAAGCGTTACAAACCACATTTTCTGAAAACGTCCTGCTCCGTCGATCGTAGCGGCTTCATACATTTCCGGCGAAACGCCTGCGATTGCCGCCAAGTAGATGATGGCCGACCAACCGAGTTCCTTCCAAATATCGGATGAGATGACGATCGACCAGAAGTAGCTCGGCTCCGCCAAATAACTAATCGGTTCATCGATGAAGCCAAGTGCGATAAGGATGTTGTTGATGATACCGACATCGGCGAGCCATGTTGTCAGAATCCCTCCGAGAATGACCCACGAGAGAAAGTGAGGAAGGTAGGAGATCGTCTGGACGAACTTCTTCAGCTTCAGCGAGCGCAGCTCGTTGAGGAAGAGGGCGAAGATGATCGGCAGCGGGAACCCGATGATGAGCTTGATCATGCTCATGCCAACCGTATTCCAGATGACGCCGGGCAGCTCATCATCTTCGAGAAACTCGCGGAAATGCTGGAAACCGACCCAAGGTGCATCGTGTACGGAATGGATGATGTCAAATTCCTTAAAGGCGATTATGACGCTGTACATGGGAATGTAGTTGAAAATAATCATCCAGGCTACGCCCAGCAGGGCCATCACCTGCAAATACTTCTGGCCGATCATCTTGCGGATCACTTTCTTGGCCTTGTCCTTCCGGCTTGCCGGCAGCTGCCTCGTAGACAGCTCATAGCTCAGATTGGCGCTCATGCTGGCAGACCTCCAGGGATTGATGTGTTCATTGTTCTACGTTAGACGTTCGATGTAAGTGCTTTCATTCTTCTGGACTTATTGTAAGCCGCCGGACACCGGCAATATAAGGCCTCAAATTTTACCTTCGGTCGCAAAATTTCAGGTAACCTCCATGTGTGTTCCTCTCGGAGCTACTTTTCCACCAATTCCGCGCCTCCCCCACCACATCCGCATGTTGATGCGCTCCAATACAACAAAAAAACAGCCCAGGTGCATGATAAGATCATGCTCACCGGACTGTTTTATGGGATGATGGATCATTTTGCACTAATTGATTGTTGTGCTGATTGTCGTACTGGTTGTTACTCTGATTGTTCAGCTGGTTATTGCGGATTCAGCAAGCTCTGAAGCCGCTCCTTGATGGCCGGCCACTCCCGATCCAGAATGCTGTAATAGACGGAGTCTCTTACATAGCCGTTCGGATAGATCATGTGGTTGCGGAGCACGCCTTCCTTCACGGCGCCGAGGCGTTCAATTGCTTGCTGGGAGCGCGTATTCCGAGAATCCGTCTTGAGCTGGACGCGGATCGTACCCAGCGTCTCGAAGCAATGCCTCAGCAGTAAATACTTACATTCCGTGTTGATTGCTGTGCGCCATACCGAAGGGGTCAGCCATGTCGAGCCGATTTCCAGCCCTCTATTCGCAATAGAGATATCGAAAAGTTTCGTGCTGCCCACGATTCGCCCCGTTGTCCGATCCACAATAACAAACGGCAGCGCCGCAGACTGCGACAGTGCCTTATTGACATCGGCCTTGGCATCGTCCAGTGTAGCTATGGCTCCTGCTGTAAGCGTCCATATCTCAGGATATCGGCCTGCTTCATAGATGCCCTCGACATGTCCGACTGTCATCGGAATCAGCTCTACTTTGCTGCCGGTAAGTGTGATTGGTTGTATGTCCATGATGATGTTCCTCCCGTGTTGCTATTGAGTTGCGATGGTTGGCTGCTAATCGGCTTGCGCGAGATGCCAGCATACGCCTGCCGGATCAATGAGATGGAGTTCGCGGCGGCCCCATGGGAATAGCTTGGGTTCGTTTGCGCGGATCGTCGGGAATTGTCCACTCTCTATAATAGATTGGATATGTGTCCACCAAGCATCCAGATCGTCTACAGTCAGGTCCATCATGAAATTGTCCTGGAACGATTGGTTGCTGTAATTCTGAAGAATAAACTCCTGTTCGGATAGTCGGAAGATGCTGATGTCCTGTACGGAAAGGATACATTCGAAGCCAAGCTCCTTGAAGAATCGCTGTGCCAGCTCATAGTCCGCACCGGATGGAACAAATGGTCTTAATTTCGTCGCTTTCATGTCGTCGCAGCCTCCTGTCATTTGGGCTAATTAGCCATACAACCCTATTCGTGATAGCCGCGCAATCTCCTTCTACGGCTAGCATTTCGGCATCTTGTACGCTATACTTGGGCAAAAGAAATGTACTGATGATGGATGGGGTGCACCTATGAAAATGAGTCCGCGATTACTGCAGGTTGTGAGCATTTTCTTTATCGGTTACGGCATTATTGATATTTTGTTCGTCAATTGGGTGCTTGGCGTAGCGTTACTGCTTATTGGTATCTACATGAACTATAAGGCCATCAAGAATCGCCGTGAGCTGAAGAAGCAGTAACTTTATAGAAAAGCTTAGGCTGAGAGTGCGATTATCGCGCTTTCAGCTTTTTTTTGTTTGTACTAGTCATGGGACGAGAACATATTCCAACAACTTGCCACAATTCCGTAATAGCTTCCCATTGTGCATCATTTCCCATTGGGCAATAATATAGGTAGGTTAGTCACCATACAATCTCCATAGAAGAGGTGTGCGCTTAAGCGATCAAATGAACAAACAAAGTTTGCGTGATATTAAACGAGAGGCAACCGGTATTGCCTTGGCCGAAGCAGCGTTCAAGCTTGCCCTTGAACGAGGCATGGATGGTTTCGTCGTCGACGACATCGTTCAAATAGCCAATTATTCCAGAAGAACGTTTGCCAACCACTTCTCCTGCAAAGAAGAAGCCGTAGCTAGTGCCGCAATAACCTTTCAAAGCTCAGAAGAAGCCGATCAATTGATAGCAGGTATGCCCGATGACAGCTCCCCACTAGACCTGCTGTACCGTCTATTGCAGATGCAACTTACTGCAGAACTTCTGTGGAAATTGCGGGAGCTCATCACGCTATCGAAGCAATCCCCCTCGCTTGAACCGTATATCCTTAATGCTCTCCGCCATTTGCAAAAATCATCGCAAGAGATATTAAGTGATTTTGCCAATGGACGATACCCGGAAGGATATACTCATCTGCTTGCCGGTGCTGTCTATGGGGCATTTATGCCTCTGCTCGATGGAAGCTTGAACGTGCTGCTGCCTGGCCAAACTTCCGAGGAAGTCCCTGGAGCTACCACATTCGATCAATACTTAAACAATATGTTCGGTTACTTACGACAAGGTTTCTAGTGACTTTACTTTTTACCACTTTATCTACTTATAAAGGAGATATAACCTCATTATGTCTACATTTCTTTACAAATTGGGCAAATCCGCTTATGACAGACCTTGGTATTTCATCATCAGTTGGATTGCGATTCTCGGTATTGTACTTGCCTTGCTCGGCGTAAACGGCGTGCATATCAGCTCTGATATGAAAATCGAAGGCACAGAGTCGCAAAAGGTACTCGATCAATTGACGGCGGAACTTCCTGAGGCTTCAGGCGGTCAAGCCAGTGTCGTATTCACGGCACCTAAGGGCGAACGACTGGACACGGCGAACCGTTTGAGCCTAATCACCAAAGCCGTTAACGATGTGTATAACCTGGATTATGTCATTAACCCTGCTGAATTGGCTGCAGAAGCCGGTGCATCGGCGCCGGGCAATGATCAAGCAAATGCATCAGCCGGTCAAACTAGCCAAGAGAATAACACTACGCAGTCTGCGCCGGTCGAAATGCCTCCTTTTGGCCCTCTATTGAACGAAGGCATACCGGTTCCCGGTGTGATGCTGTCATCGGACGGCAGCGTTGCCTTGTTCCAATTCCAATTCACCGTCCAGCAGATGTCGCTTCCCGAATCGGTACCTGATTCCGTGATCCAGGCTATCACGGCCGCAGAAGAGAATGGTTCCGGCATAACTGCGTTACCTAGCGATTCGCTGGAAACGAAGCCTGCACTCGGTTCAACGGAAGCGGTCGGTCTTGTCGTCGCCGCCATTGTCCTGTTCATGACGCTAGGCTCGGTTGTTGCAGCAGGCTTGCCGCTACTAACGGCCATTCTCGGAGTTGGGATTAGCGTCGGCGGCGCTTATGCCTTCTCGAAATTCATCCATATGACCGATATCACCCCTGCCCTGGCGCTCATGGTCGGACTTGCCGTCGGTATCGATTACTCCTTGTTCATCGTGAACCGCCAGCGCCGTATGATGCTCGATCAGGGGCTAAGCGCTCGCGAAGCTGTGAGCCGAGCGGTCGGCACTGCAGGAAGCGCCGTACTATTCGCAGGTTTAACGGTCATTATTGCGCTATGCGGGATGCTCGTCATCGGTATAGCCTTCTTGTCCGCCATGGCACTTGTCGCAGCAGCGGCGGTAGTCGTGAACGTACTTATTGCGCTGACCCTGCTCCCGGCGCTGCTCGGATTGGTCAGAGAACGGATTTGCTCTCCGAAAGCACGTAAGAAACAAATGGCTCAAGCTAATACAAGCCAACATGGATTCTCGTATCACTGGGTTAAGGGCGTTGTAAAGTTTCGGTGGCTCATCGTGATCGGTGTCATTGCAGTCCTTGGTACAGCAGCCATCCCGGTTGCAAAGATGGAAATGGGCATCCCTTCCGGCGCCTCGGCAAACCTAGACACCGCTTCGCGCCAAAGCTACGACGCAATTACAAGCGGCTTCGGGGAAGGATTTAACGGACCGCTGCTTCTTGTCGCTGAACCACAAGACGCCGCTGGCAAAGTCACGCCTGAAACGTTGAATGGTCTTGTTCAGGAGCTTCAGAAGCATGAGAATGTTATGCTAGTGACCCCTATGGGTATCAATAAATCCGGCGATATGGCGATTATTAGCCTCATCCCGAAAACAGGTCCTACTGAGGCTGCTACCAAAAACCTAGTGCAAGATTTGCGTGCACCTGATTCGAAGATTGCGCAATCTTTCGGTGTTACAATGGGCGTTACCGGCTTCACCGCCATTAACATCGATATGTCGTCTAAGCTCTCAGAGGTTTTTCCGCTTTACGTCGGTATCATCGTCATTCTTTCGTTGATTATCCTACTGCTCGTTTTCCGATCGGTGATCGTTCCGATCAAAGCGACCGTCGGCTTCCTTCTCAGTGTGCTTGCCACATTCGGAATCACCACGGCCGTATACCAATGGGGATGGCTGCATTCCCTACTAGGCTTTGACACCGGCGGACCGCTGCTAAGCTTTATGCCGATTATGGTTACCGGTATCTTATACGGGCTGGCGATGGATTATCAGGTCTTTCTTGTCACTTCCATGCGTGAGTCTTACGTCCATGGGCACCATGGCGCCCAGAGCGTCATTCATGGATACAATCAGGCAAGCCGCGTGGTTGTGGCCGCAGCCGTAATCATGGTATCCGTCTTCGCAGGGTTTATTTTCGCTCCGGATATTATGATCAAACAGATCGGTTTCGCATTGGCCATCGGTATTCTCATCGATGCTTTTATCGTCCGCATGGCCCTTGTTCCCGCTGTCATGGCCCTCTTCGGAGATGCCGCATGGCGCCTGCCGAAATGGTTAGACCGTTCGATTCCGAACTTGGATGTCGAGGGAGATAAGTTAATCGCAGAGTTGAAAGCACAGGAAAACGTCGGTAAGCTCAAACCAGTTCGAGCTGTGAAATAATCTCCTTCATTAATGACGGCCTTGGTCCAGTTGAACCAAGGCCGTTTCATTCTGTCTCAGGAAAGTTTGTTAAATAAATTCAAAACCGAAATACGCGGCTGCCGCAAATAGAATCGTCCAGAATGCAAGGCTCGTCGTCATCCAGACGAGAACGTTTTTGCGCGGGGCTTTAAAAATCATGGCGAACACGACAGCGACTTCCGTTCCAATTATCAGCGGACCGATTATGGCCAGTCCGGGCAGTCCATATTTGACGAACACTTGATGAGCCCGTTTGCTCTTCTTACTCTCCTGCGATTGCCTTTCGTCGACATTACGTTTGTTGGCCCTCCACTCCTGCCACCTATGGAATAATAGGATCATCAACAGCACGGTTAGCCAGTTGCCCGTAAAAGCAAGAATCGTTGACCAAATCGGGTTCAAACCTAGCGCAATAGCCAACACGACAATCGCCGCCGACTCTATCCAGGGCAGTGCCGACAAAACGAATACCGCCAAGTAAGACCATTCTTTCAGATAATCCTCAAGCATTCGATGACCCTCCTTACTTCGCTTGGTTCTCGTTAACGCGGAACACTACGATTCTCTTGATTAAATCGTAGGGCAATGGCTTGTTAAGAGGAAATTGTACCGATCCCTTCGCCATTTTATAAGGTGACAGTTCCTCTTTAAACCGTTCAATTCCACTGGGCGTAGGATAGAATCCGATATGTTTCTCGAACGCTGCAAAATGCACCAAGTTTCCATTCAACGCGAATGTCGGCATTTGATAGCTGATCTTCTCGGTCGCGCTTGGGGCACAATCGTGAATGAGTTGTCTCAGCTTGGTAAGGATCTCTTGTCTCTCTTCGCTAAACTGTGCAATATAGTCGTCTATTGTGCTGATTCGTTGTTTCTCCATTCTTCGTCCTCCTCCTTAAGACTGTTTTTTCAATACCATCAGTTGCCCGATATGGTACGCATTATGGATGCACAAGTTTGAAATAACACCCCACCACTGAGCATTAAAGTAGGATGGAATTCTTCTTTCCAGTTTGGACTCCTCGCAATTCCTGATCGTATCTCGCCATTCTAAAAAACTCTGATTTAATCGCTCTCTGGCTTCGTTCCAACCCGCTTCATCTATCTTCGTATAATCCATTTTGAACGTTTCATCATTTTCTATAGTATGCTTCTCGATAACTTCATCGTTAACAAACCGTCTTAGCCACATTTCATTCCAGTAAATAAGATGGTTCACGATCTCCCAGATGGAACTTGAATGACCGCTTGTTTTCCGAGTTGCATCAGCTACCGATATATCATCTAATATTGTTGTTGAGGATTTAAACCAACTTTCATCGTTATGACAAGCTGCCAACTGATCGAGTAAAACGTCCCTCACGCTGGTCATCGTTACCACTCCCAGAAACAAAATTCTTATCTATTTATTACTCTGAATAAATGACATCTACCTATTCCCTATCAGGTTATTTTATAATTCGTTAAGCTGGCTAAAATATCCTTCCGTTTCCAATTCAGTTACGGCCTATTGATCCCTAACGGTTGCCAGAGTGGCTATTTCATGAAATGAACACCATCAAAAATTGTAACGGTTGTGAGCGTCGCTATTGTAGGCATAATGGTCACTTTCTAGCGAAAAAAGTCCAAATAAGCCCGCTGGAAACCGTTAGAAAAAATAAACGGGAAATTTATGCCAAATAACCACTCTCACAACCGTTACAGGTTGGACGCTGGCTAACACGCCGGTTTCTTGACGATCTGCAAACGTAAAAACGTCCTCATCGAGGACGTTTTATGCGCAGTCATTCACTTTGTAATGACAGCAATGATTTTATTCAAGGGCACGAATACTTTCGTTCCCAATAAGGTTCGCAGCACGACAATCCCGTTGCTTGCTTTGATGACTCTGCCTCCGATTTCTTCGGACGAAGCTGTTTTAAGCACGACGAATTTACCTCTCAGACGGTTCAATAGTGTTAGCGTAGCGCATATCCCCCTCTCGTTTACACTTATTCTATGAGAATAGGAACGATAGGGTTCGGGCTTGTACGATAGTGAAAAAGGTAGAGGCCCCTCAAACATTCTTGAGGTGACCCTACCCTATAGACTACTGAATGACATCCGCCGCCGGCAATGTAATATAGACAGCATTAATTTCACTTTTATTATCAATTAATGCTTTTGCAATTCGATGTCCTCCATCGATCAGATGCCCATCCGAACATAGTAATATAGGGTACTCCATGTTGGCGTTGATAATTCGCTGACAATGAAGCGCAACATTCCGTATCGTTGGAATGGGTGTATTCCTGCTGCCCGTAAACCAACAATCCTGATCAAGCTCCATGATGGAATCAATCTGGATTGGTTGTACCGGTAAGCTTTTAGATAACGCCCACAGCTTCTCTACGTCCCAGATATGCCGCTTTCCGTCAATTACCCTTCCGTGTTTATGCTTCATTCGTGAAAGTAACTCATCCATAGTTATCACCTCAGCTTGAAAGTTCGGGATTTGGACTCCTTTTTCCTGCTGCTACCGTTAACCTCCCGGCGCTTCGAACTGCTGCATTTGCTACATCCAATCGCTAGTAAAATACGATTGACACGTTACAATTAGTATCATACAATATATTTGGCTACAAATTGTATCAAAATAACTAGTTATGGAGGTTATTTCATGCTTCGTTCGACAGCAAGTTTCAAAAAGCTATCTTTCCTGTTTCTCGCTTTCTGCATGATCTTCCTGCTCGCAGCACCGCTTCAAGCATCGGCAAAGCCGCGCGATGAACCAAAGAAGCCCGGGAAACTAACCCTGTCTTCGCTTTATTACGAGGTAAATGAAAACCAAGGATCGATTACGATTACCGTTCATCGAATTGGCGGTAAGGACGGTGTCGTATCGGTAAAGTACTGCAACTGCAGTTTGACGGCCAAAGCCGGTGAAGACTTCAATCATGTTTCAGGCGTTCTCGTATTCGGTGACGGTGAAACGAAGAAAACGATCACGGTACCTATCGTTGACGATTCCAAGCCGGAATCACCGGAAGGTTTCAGCGTCTATTTGAAAGAACCTACCGGCGGAGCAACGTTAGGCCTCTTCGCTTCCTTCGTTACGATTCGGGATAACGACAAAAAGTGATTCGTTCTGACTGGGCGGCTCCGCGCAGCGGCATTAATGAGCTGAGCCGTTTGATTCACCACTCTCTGGATAGAAAGGGGCATCGTTCATGCTCAAACGAAGTATCGTACTCCTTCTTTCTCTATTAATTGTTCTATGTGCCGGAACAGCCGCCCATGCTCAAACGAACACCACAACAGCCGCAAACCCCGTTATGCTAACGCTGGATGAACAGCTCCAGCCCGGTCAGTTCTCTGTGACGTTCTCAAGACCGATCAGCCTGAAGCACCTTGAAGCGAATTTTACGATCCCGAATAAGAAAATCAAGTGGTATACCGAGCAGTACGGCGGGTACAACAAGTCCTATTACGGGGTTATCGACAATGCCGCCAAAGGACTCGGCTATCCCGTTAAGCTTGGCAAAGGGCTCGATCGGGCTAAAGCCGTCGATCTCAGCCTGTTGTGGCGCTCCGATTATATCGATGGGGAACTGGGTTTTTACCTGGAAATCGGTACATTCGAATTGACATCCACCATTAAAACCAGCGCAGAACAGTTCAAAAAATACATAAAAGCAAACGATGCGCTAGTAAACGTAGAGCCAGCTTCGGAGAATGATGGATTCCACTGGATCATCACAATCCCGCATGCAAAGCCTTCCGTAGATTACACGATTACATTTGCTAAACCCATTATTATTACAAATACCGTCTACAACTGGCGGCCCATTCCGGTTCAGATTACAGATGCTAATTCGGATCTGACTGCCGGCACGATTCAGCTTTCCCTTCACATGGATGCGGATCGGGAGCTGTCGCTTCGTGATTTTATCATTACGGCAACACGCAATGATAAGCTTATTAAGTTACAGAATGTAACCTACAAAGCAGGGATCCTTAGCTTCGCTCCGATTGCCGATCTCATGCCGGAAGACAAGCTGTCGATTCAAATTTTAGGCAATGCTTCAAGCAGCGTGTATGGAACCATCAAAGTAACGAATACGTGATGCTAAACTAATGGAGGGATTAAGTTGGTGTTACACCTTGGTAATACCATTGCAGAGCTTAGGGAATCCAGGGCAATAAAGCAAGAAGACTTAGCCAGAACGCTGGGGATTTCCAGATCTACGCTCTCGCATTACGAGAAGAACAGAAGGAAACCCCCACTCGATATTATCGTTCTATTAGCAACAACGTTTAATATTCCGGTGGAGCAAATTATTAACGCTCCTGCGAATCAGGAGATGTAGATCGGTATTCCGCACTTACAATTGCTTCTTAGTCAGCTCATACAATGCCGTGGACGCCGCTCCGCAGCCCCAATCGAAGATCGTAAATTCACCGACCGCCATACCATCGGAATGATTGACATTCTCCATATGAAAGCCATAATCGCTTTCCTTCATATGGGGATGAACTTGTTCGTACTTGGCCTTCACATCCCCGTTCTCCGGGCAGTACATCATATAGAACGACGCCTTCATCGCCCAATAGGCTCGATATCGATAGGCTTCGTCGCCGGTCGTTTCGTAGTAGCCCATGTAGATGCCGGCAAATAAGCTTTGTCTGGCGTCGTTCCATTCCGAGTCGCAGTTCATTACGCCGAAGCCGCCAACCGTAGGAACGCTGTGGAACGGCGGCTGCCAAATTTGCTGGTACAGCGATGCTTCAGCCAGCACGACTTGGCCTTGCTCCAGATAATGCGCTTGACCCGTCAGCAAATATAGATCGCGCATCGCTTCAGCCGTCCAGTACATGCCGAAATTACACTGGTTGTACAAGCCGCTCCTTGCATCGCGAACCCCCAGCTGCTTCTGCTCCCACATCCCGGCACATGACCAGTAGGTCTCGAAATCCTCCCAACGTCCTTCCGCTATCACATGCTTCTCCAAGAACGCCGCTGCACGCTTCGCTGCTTCTAGATACGCAGGCTCCGGCCGCAGTCGGTACAAGCTGCACAGCAGCATAATATGTGCCGCCGTTTCCGAGCTGACCGTCAGATACTCGGAGCCTTCCAAGGTCTGCGGATGAACCCAAGCCGGGAAGCTGCCGTCTTCTTCTTGCAGCGCGAGCAATGTATCTACATAACGATCCACGTAGCCCATAATCCGTTCATCTCTATTAATATCTCCATACCACTTCAGCAGCCAGATGCTTGTCCATGAACAATCTAGCAAATGAGCATAATCATTCTGTCCCTTTGGAACACGAGAGTGGGACATGATCCAGCGTCCATCCTCCCAGCGATTATCCGGTCCTGCCATATAACAAGCCGGGAACAACCCGTTCGTCTGCGGCGCTGCAAGCGCGAAAGCCAGCGACTTCTCCGCCTTCTGCATCCAGTCCGTTTTGCCCCACGCCTTTCCCCACAACCAGTAGCCATACGCGCTGCGAAGACTGCAGAACCAAGCCTGATTCCAGATGCTCTTCTTCTCGCGCCATACATCTTCATGCCCATAACCCGGCTGCTGCCTTGTCGTGACGATAAATACAACGCCGCCGACTTCCTGACCGTCCAGCTCAAATTGCTGCCAGGTGACCGATTCCCACCTTTCGAATGCCCATTCATAGGCATACTTGGTGTAGCGCTCCAGCTCTTTGATGCCGCTATCGGGTTCCACACCAGTCATTGCAGCTGATGCAAACCGTTCCCATAGGAAATGCTCGACCGGTCTATAGTCCCGCGGCACACTTGCTTCCGATTTAGCCCACTCCACTAAATAGAAGCTAAGCGTAATCGGCGTTTGAACGACCCGCGGCTGAGGCTCCAGCTTATAGTACGTATGTCCGGTCGCGCGATAATCCGAGACTCCATAATAGAGCGCATGCGCGGACAATTCATAATCCATAATGTGAGGAATAACCCGATTCGAAGCCAGATGTGCAAGATCCGGTATCAACGCGCACATCTTGGACTCGTTCTCCAGAATAATGGCCGGTGAGCGAAAAACAATATCCCCAATTGTCATCCCCTCTAGCGGGGTAAGATGAGTCTTCCAGCTAAGGTCAAGCTTGGTATCGACCGGCATCACCAGTTGAAATCCGCCTAACAAGCCTTCACTGCCAGCGCTTAGCCTCACCTCTACACGACTGCAGCGATATTCCGAGGTTATGCCCTGTTCATCCAGAATAGTTACACTGACTTTAGCGCCATTCTCGGATTCACCGCTCCATGCCCTGCGCATTTCATGCTCCTCAACAAGTTCATACTCGTTCCAACCCTCGTTCTCATACCATTTAAAACGGAGGTGATTTCCAATCCAGCTGTGTACCATCCAAGCTCCCCCTTGTCATTAGTCCTGACGCCAATTTTTTCGATAGGCGGTCGGAGAACACCGTTCAACTTTCTGAAAGCTTTGAAGAAATGTACTATAGCTATCGAACCCCGAGCGATAGGCAATCTCCGTAATCGAATGACGAGACAGCAGCAGTAATTGCTTAGCATGATTAATTCTATTTAGGAGCAGATATTCCCTTGGTGTACATTGAAAATATCGCTTAAATGTCCGATTAAAATGAAAATAGCTCAGCCCGCTCCGGTTAGCGACCTCCCTGATGTCCCGGATGCTGGCTAGAGATTCATCCATATACTGCTTAGCAAGCTGAAGCGCAGCCGGATACACTTCCCCCGATGCTTCCCCTCCCTTGCCTCTTCTATAAGCCAGTGCTTGAAGAAGCAGCTCATAAAGCAGCTTCGATATTTCATAATCTTGCTCCACAGTCGGTTCCGGCTCCTGCATAAGCGCAATAATGGCATCCATACAAGGCAGCAACGAATGCTTTAGGGCAGGAGAAGTCATGATAATCGTCCGATCAGTGAAATACAAATTCCACAGCTCCACGAGCGGCATGCCGTCAAACACAACGTATTTCAAGACGAACGGTTCTTCCGCATGCGCCTTATAGCCATTCGGGTAGCGCAAATCTTGAATAACGCTGTCCCCCTCGCATATCTCAATCCACTCCTTGCCTTTCAAGTACCATCCCTTCCCTGAAACCACATGTATGACTTCACATGCCGGATAGAAATCCCGAACGAGCTTATAGTTGCTCTTGGCGCAATAAATGCCGGAGAGCATGGCGTATAATAAGCGGGATCTTGTAAATTCACCGGGAGAAGCGATCCATTCCACATTCTGATTAATCAAACGCAGCTCGCTGCTTGCAGGCATGATCCCTTCAGCGAACGTTGATGCCATGCTTGTCATCACCATAATCATCCCTCCGGTTTGCTTCTAGCACAAAGAGACGCCAATGCATCTCCATGGCGTCTCTCTTGTCATTCCAGCGCATTACAGCGCGTTTACGTTACCTCATTAATTAAATACTTTGAACGCATCGAGCACGACAAAATAGTCAGAGGATGAACTATTCTTCGTACCGGTCACGACCAACTTAATCGTGTGCGATCCGCTGCTTAAGCCTGATTTCTCATACAGCACCGCCTGCTGCGGACCTGTTCCCGAGGTGTAGAGGTCCACCGTCGAATCGAGCACGCCATCGATATAAACCCCAACCTTGCCCAAGTTGTGCTGCTTGTAGCCAATCACTTGGATTTTGTTTCCCGTGAATGTAAACTGCGCATAATCATTTGTCGTTTTCGAATATTTCTCGGTATCTGCATAATCCCCGGTCCAGTTATCGAGCGTCCAGCTGCCGCTGTAGGTAATCGCCGAATCGCGATCATCTGTCGTCACGACCGTTTCTGAAATAACTGTGACTCTATCCGCTGTCACGACGTAACCTGATGAACCGGCATTCTTGGTCCCTTTCACGCGCACCTTCAAGGTATGCGCTCCGCTTGTCACCACCGGACTGGTCCAGAGCAGCGTGTTGTCGGTCCGTGTAGCTGAATAAAAGTCGACATCTACTTCTGTTCCCCCGTCGATGGATACGGCCGCTATACCGTGATGGGCATCTTTGCTGCCATAGAGCTTGATCTGTTTGCCGTTGAAATCGACTTGATAATAACTGTTTGTCGTCAGGGAATAATGATCGTCCCCGTTATAGGTCCCCGCTCCGGTAGACGTATTCCATGTGCCTACATACTCGAATTGATTCAGACCGGTGCCGGTTGTGGCATCATTGACGATTGTTTCGTTGCTGACCGAAGCCGTGCTCGCATTCAAAGTATTGCTCGCTGCGGATACATTGCCTGCTCCATCTTTAGCCTTCACAGTGAAAGAATAGGCGGTGCCGGCCGTTAAGCCTGTCACACTGAAGGACGTACTTGTCGTCGATCCCGCCAAGGTCGAACCTCGATAGACATCATAGCCGGTGACGCCGACGTTGTCGGTTGAAGCACTCCAGGACAAATTAATGGATGTCTGCGTCTGCGATGGCGACGTTAAGCTTGCCGGTGCCGTCGGTGCTTGGGTATCCGAATCGATGACGACACGGTCGGCGGTCACGACATAACCGGTGGAGCTTGCGTTCTTCGTACCCTTAACCCTTACCTTCACCGTATGGCTGCCTGCCGCCAGTGCCGGACTGGTCCAGATCAAGATGTTGTCGGCACGAGTACCGGCGTAGAAATCCACATCAATTTCCGTTCCTCCATCAATGGAAACAGCCGCGATGCCATGATGAGCATCTTTCGTTCCGTATAATTTAATGCCCGTACCGTTGAAATCGACTTGATAATAACTGTTTGTCGTCAGGGAGTAATGATCCCCGCCATTGTATTTCACGCTGCTGCCGGAGGTAGCCGTCCACGTTCCGACATATTCGAATTGGTTCAAGCCGGTACCCGTTACCGAGTCGTCAACCGTACCCGGTCCCCCTCCGCCAATACCGCCGGAGCCCGGTACTATGTTCACCTCATCGAGTGTCAGGACGCGTGAATCGCTGTAGAGCGCTTGGGTTTGCGCCGTTGTATTACCGTTCGTTAAGAATTCGCCCCAGGTCATGAACCAGCGATATTTGGTCTGCGACGAAGCTAGCGTAGACGGGTTTGGATGTTCGCCGCACTCGCCGATCGAAATGATCTTACCTTGCGACAACGTCTGCAGATCGTCATGGTAGCTCTGCTGATAATCATTGTTGTATACATCCACGGCGAGCACATCGACTTTATCAATGCCAGGGAAGTAGGTCGAATACGGAGCACCCCAAGGAGTGTTCGGCGTATTGGCATTCCACACCCAGATCAAGTTATTGAGGCCATGGTAGTTCGTAAACCGATCATACATAATGTCCCACAGCTTATAGTAATTGGGCTGCTGCCCCCACCAGAACCAGCCGCCATTCATCTCATGGAAAGGTCTCCACAGAACCGGCACGCCTGCATCCCTCAATTGTTCCAAGTAGCCAGCAACAAGATCGATGTTTGCTATCAGCTGATCATACTGCGTCGTTCCCGGCGTAACGATCTGGTTAAACTCGGTCTCGCTTGTACCTGCCTGCACGCATTCTGACCAGCAATAACCCGTTCCCGGCTTATTGGCGTGATACATCATCGTTACAATTCCACCGTTCTCATACCAGTCGATCGCACTGTCGACGACGGCTTGTCGCTGATCGTCCAATTGGGCTTCCGTCTGGCCGGAAATCGCACCCATCTCGTAGCCGTGAACGGCAGGATATTTGCCTGTTATGGCATAGACCTGATTCGTCCAATAATCCGGACTTTCGAGGAAATTGTGCTGGCCGGATAAGATGTTCGTTCCTTCAAGACTGTATAAGTAGGCCAGCAGATCTCTCGCCTCCTGCGATGCATTCGCATTGATAGGCGAGACAGCAGCAGCAGCCTTATCGGTGCTTGCCGCGTACATAATAGGTAGCGCAATTGCGGTGATCATGACTACGAGCAGCGTCTTCTTCAACCATCGTGAAACACTAGGAATCATCGTTTACCCCCCAATGAATGGTTTGCCAACTTGTGTCGTCAAGCATCAAACAGCCAGATCGTGTACATGCAAAGCAGCCGATAATTGGATACGCTCATCCTTGGATCATCATTCACCCCCATGGTCTTCCGTCAACCCAATCATAGATTCAGCAGCGCCCCCTAAACAATGTGACTGTACAACGAAATCTAGCACTTTGAACCGATTCCGGCCGCTCAGCCTGCCCTCACCACGGCCATGTCACCATCTTGGTCATAGAAGCATGGAATTTCAATATGTATGGACGTCCCCTCGCCTAACACGCTTTGAATTTGCACGCCATACGCGCTACCGCATTGCAGCTTTATCCTGTCATCTACATTTCGTATACCGTAACCGCCCTTGATTTCACGATTAAGCACACAATCGATCATTTCCTTGAGCATCCCTACACCATCATCGGAAATCGTGAATACGATTCGATCATTGTCTTTGTAAGCGTGAATATGGATATGGATATGGTCGCCGTTCCAGGCGTGCTGCAGCGCGTTTTCCACGAACGGCTGCAAAATCATTTTTACTGTGCTGTATGGCAGTACATCAGGATCAATTTCGGTGGTCACATCGAGGCCATCCGCAAACTTAATTTTCTGAATATCGATATACGTCTGAATCTGCTGGATTTCCCGGTCGACGGAGATGATCGTCTTGCCTTCGTTAAGCGACAGTCGATAGAACTTGGCAAGTCCCATGACCATTTGATGCAGCCGTTCGATTTCGCCGAACCGGGCAAGCCTGCTGATCGAGGATAACGTATTGTACAGGAAGTGAGGATTGATTTGCTCCTGCAGCAGGGTGAGCTCGGCTTCCTTCTTCTTTAAATTCGATAGGTACACCTCTCGGATTAACTCGTCTATGTCCTTGCCCATGTCATTGAAAGCTGCTGCTATTTGGGCGAATTCGTCATTTCCTTTATACGAGATCCGCTTGCGGAAATCGCCGCCTCGAATAGCATTTAAGGAAGCAATGATTTTGGTGATGCGGATGGAGAAAACACGGGATACCATGACACTTACAGCCGTTAAAACGAGGAAGCTGATCAAGCAGACCAGCACCGTGATTTGACGTACGGAATCGGCATTCGCAGCAAGCAGCTGCGTCGGAATATAGGCGACGATTCGCCAGTTGAGCCCGCCATCCAGCGGTTCATCTATCCGGAGATAATCCGATTTATCGCTGTCTGCTCCTTGCTCAAGCAGTGCGGTATTCTTGTCCCCGGAGGAAAAGAGCGGCCGATTCGCCCTATC
Organism: Paenibacillus sp. CF384; assembly: GCF_900106745.1. Classification (GTDB taxonomy): domain Bacteria; phylum Bacillota; class Bacilli; order Paenibacillales; family Paenibacillaceae; genus Paenibacillus_Z. The sequence goes on from NZ_FNNV01000014.1 coordinate 132,622, forward strand.
GTAAACGACCAATGTCGCATGGTCACCGATTTTCATATAATCGATGGCATCGAATATTTCGCTCAGCTTCGCGGTAATGCGAATAAAGCCAATCTGATTGATCTTGGCATAATCGTTTAAATTACGGAGCAGCGAGATATTCCCGTACTGCTTATCCTCTGCGACTTGCAGCCACTTCACCTCTTGATTGGCTCCATAGATGGTTGAGACTTTCCACGGTTCATACCATGCTTCGCTTTCCAGCCGATCAAGCTGATAGAGGTTGTATCGCTTACCCAGCGCAAGCGGGTCCTCGTCTTCCGCCGTAAAATAATACTCCGGTATCGCCCTGTTCTTGATATACACCTGCATGTTAATATGCAGCGTCGATAAGTCAATCGCGTTCTGAAAGGTTGGCTTCAGATGCTTAGTCAATGTCTCATAGCTGCTCCAAGCATCCTCTTCTATGCTCAAGTTGCCCTGCAGCTGCTGATCCATATAAAGCTGGTCAGACACGCGTCCAACATCCTTGATTCGATACATGACGTTATCTTTCATTTGAAGCAGCGTTCCTTGGATATTCTGACGGGATTGCCTCTTGGCCGATTCTACCGAAGAATGATAGGAGAACGTGCCAATGATGATAACGGGCGTCATAATCAGAATAATGTAGGATACCATCAGCTTGAACCGGAACGACAGCTTATTCCCCATCCCAAATGGTCCTCCCTCTATTGAAACGACGTTAGCATTGCTTGCGGAAATCTCCCGGCGTCATGCCCGACCATTCCTTAAACTGCCTGCTGAAGTAGGCAATGTTCTGATAGCCTGCCCTGTGCGCGACCTCGTATATTTTCAGCTTAGGATCCTGCAGATGGTTCCTAGCGGCGGTCATTCTAGCTCCAATTAGATAATTGCTGAAGGTTTCTCCTATCTCTTCTTTGAACAACAAGCCCAGGTGATTCGGGGAGAAGGAGAAGTGATCCGCTACCTCCCTCAGAGTCAAATCCGTACCTAATCGCTGCTCGATGTACATCCGAACCTCTTCGATCAATTTTCTGTTCTTCTTCTGCCCTTTCACATGCAGCTTCTCCGACACTTCGAACAATTTACGCCGGAACCATGACACGATGTCGTCGATCGTCTCGTACTGATGCAGAATGTCCAAGCTGCGATAATCCAGTCCGATCATTTGATAGAGATCTTCATTGATGCCCAGCAAATAGTGCTCCAGCTTTGAGATCAAATGCAGCAGGAAATTGTATACGGTACTCTTCTGCTCCAGCTTGGAAGCGAAAGCGAACAAATCCACCAAACAATCGTCGACCTTTACTAAGTCGTAGTCGGTGGCCGCTTTGAACAGTTCGGACAGAATAAGATCCAAATTACTGCTGCCTGCGATCGGCTGCTCTTCCAGCCCCTCGTATGTAATGATCTTTCCTTTCCCGCTAAACAGCTTGGCATGCAATGCCTTTCGTGCTTGCAAGTAGGAGGACGGAAGTTCTTCGGGGCGGGTGACAACGCTTCCAATCCCAATCGTAATCGAAGCCTGGAACTGCTGTTTCACCCTCTGAATCAGCCGCGTCAATTTCATTCCATAATCATCGCCGCCTACTACCAGACCTATTCGATGTGTTTCTACCTTGCACGGGTATCCGATTGCCTCTTCCACGCATGCATTGGTAATAAATTGTTGCAGCTGATCGATCCCATCCCGGTGCTGCTCGTTCTGACCCGTAACCAGCTTCCAGGAAACATCGTCGACTTCGATTATGGCTGCGGCATAGGAGGCATTGAAGCTACTCAGACCAAGCCGTTCCAATTTCATGAACAGCTCTTCCTGTTCGCCTATTCCTGTTTCAGTGCCTTCCAGCCATTGACGGATGAACGCGTTGCGCAAATAAGGGATCGACTGCGTGTAGGTTTCAATCCACGACTGCTTCTCTCGCTCCTCGTCCAACTGCATGCTTACTGCGTTCATGACCTGATTGAATTCCTCGTCATCTACCGGCTTTAGCACATAGTTGCTGGCGCCCATTTCCAATGCCGTTTTGGCATAGTGAAAATCCTCAAAGCCGCTCACGAAAACAACCTTTAACGCCGGCTGCAAATCAAGCGCCGAGCGCGCGAGTTCAAGTCCCGTCATACGCGGCATACGCACATCCGTGACCAAGATATCCACCTTCTGCCGGTTCAGAAAATCAAGGGCCGCGAAGCCGCTGTTCACAGCTCCGATGACTTGCATGTTCATGCGCTCCCATGGGACAAGCCTTCGAAGTCCTTCCAGATCGAGTCGTTCATCATCGGCAAGCAACACAGTGTACACAGCCATTCTCCCTTCCATCTCTCGCTTGGTAAAAAAAGAGAGTATACCTAGTTTCAAGTATACTCTCCTTCCAGTACCCGGCAAGATACAATTATTGTCCAACGATAGTCTGGTTGTTGTGCCAAGCATTCTCTTTAAATTTCAACACACTGTCAAAACCGACTTTGAGTGCGTCTTTCTCTGCTTGCGCCAACACTTCATCGACCTCCGCGTCATTCTTTGCAAAGATGGCTTTAGCCAATGCTTCCTTCGCAATTTCGCCTACGCTTTGCGCCGCAATCCCCTCTGCAGTATCCGGTAAAGGATCCAGATTAACGAATTGGGTCGCGTTCACCGATGTTTTCCAGAACACATTTGTTTGCTGCACCGTCGACCAGTTCCGTTTATCTTCAGGTAACGCCATCTCGATTTTCACTTTAGCGCCATCAATGAAGGTCGTATTGCCTACGAAGTTATACGATTGCAAACCGATTTTATCCTTCTCCTCCGGAGGCATCGTTGTCCACTTGTCATTCGGAATCGGAATGCCGTCCCCGTCAACCGAATCCCACAGTACGCCTTGCGGACCGAACCATACGACCTGTTGTCCTTCCGGACTTGTCATCCAATCCAAGAATCTGAAGATGGCCTCCGGATCCTTCGCGTTCTTCGTAATGACGTTTACGTTCCAGCCAAGCGAGTTCCAGTTGTTCGGCATAATTTTGGTTTTATCAAGTCCGGCTTTATGAATCGGCCAGATGGCCATGTAGCCGTCTTCCGGATCTTTCTTCTTCAGCTCTTCATCCGGTGAGCGTCCGAGGTTCGCTGCGTCGCCTGCTGCGATGACGGCAACGCGTCCGTTGATCAATTTCTCCGAGAGCTGATCTCCGGTTTGCGTAAGCGCATCCTGGGAAATGAGCTTCTCCCTGAATAGCATGCTCGTGTATTTCAGCGCTTCGGCATAAGCCGGATCGCCCCAAACCGGTTTCAACGCATCCCCATCGACATATACGGAGTGATCAACCAGCATCGGTGGGTTATTCTCTTTGAAGCCGGTATAGATCATGCGGTGACCCCAGCCGGAAGTATCGATTTCCAGCGGAATGACATTCGGATATTTGTCTTTGACGAGCTTCAGATAAGCATGCAGATCATCGAAGGTATCCAGTGCCGGTGAACCAAGCTCTTTATAGATCTTCTTCTCGATCAGCCAGCCCGAGTTCCCGTTCGGCGTAGACGTATAGTAGTTTGGCAGCTGATAGAGTTTGCCGTCCGATGACCGAAGCAAATTAAGCGTCGCATCCCCGACATATTGCTTGAAGTTCGGATATTTATCCAAATACTCATCGAGTGGCACAAGCGCGCCTGCGGCACGCAGCCGTTCCACTCCAGGTCCGCGATCCATCAAGATAAGATCCGGAAGTTCGTTGGATGCGATCATCGTATTGAGCTTGGCTTGCGATGCGCCTCCTGTAGCTACTTCCTTTACCGTTACGCCTTTCTTATCCGTAATCCATTTGGAAATCATATCGGATCCCCAAGAGTCAAGTCCCCACCAATCATAGTTCCCAAAGTAAGAGAAGGTCAGTGGTTCCTCCTTTACAGCTTTCGTATCGTTGCCATTACCTTCCGTACTCGTCGCATTGCCACTTTCCGACTTCCCATTGTTCGAGCTGTTATTGCCGCTGCAAGCAGAAAGAAGTAGAGCCGAACCGAGCATGCTTACAAGAATTACCGAGAGCATTTTTCTGGCCTTCAAGTGGATTCCCCCTGATAACGAATAATGTAAATCATGTATGTGCAAGCTCTTCCCAAGCTTATCACCAATCCTACGATTCGATTAGCCCTTTAGCGAGCCAACCAATACACCTTTGACAAAATACTTCTGCACGAAAGGATAAACCATAATAATCGGCAGTGTCGCCACCATCATCGTGGCCGACGACAGAGATTTGGTCGTGACCGTCTTCAGCCGATCCATGGCGTCCAGCGCGGAAGCATTGCCCCCGGCAGCTTGAGCCAGCTGCTCTGAAACGATGTTGGAATTCAGGATCTGATTGAGCAGCGTTTGAATCGGAATCAGATTCGGATTATTAATGAAGATCGTCGCCGTAAACCAGTCATTCCAATGGCCAACAGCCGTAAATAGCGACAATGTGGCAACGACAGGTCCGGACAACGGAAGGAAGATGCGGAAGAAGATACTGAAATGATTTGCACCGTCGATTTTGGCCGATTCCTCAAGTCCGTCCGGCAGTTCCATGAAGAAGGTCCGAAATATAATCATGTTCCATACGCTTATCAGGCCTGGAATAATCATGACCCAGAAGGAGTTCATCATGCCCAGAGAACGGCAAAGCAGGAAGAATGGAATTAATCCGCCGCTGAAATACATTGTGACGATACAGAAGACCATGTAAAATTTCTTGCCGGCCACTCCCCTGCGGGACATGGCATAAGCGAAGATCGCCGTGCAGAAGATCGCCATGGCCGTGCCGATGACCGTGCGCAAGACCGATATGGAGAAAGCTTGCAACAGACGTTCATCCTTGAAGACGATTCGGTAATTAACCAGCGTAAAGTCACGCGGCCAGAAGGTGATGCCGCCTAGCGTCGTATCGGTCCCGGAATTGAGTGAGATGACCAAACTGTTCCAAAACGGATACAACGTAACGAATGCAAGAATGACGAGAAAGCTATAAATAAACGTTTGCATAACGCGGTCTCCGCCGCTTAAATGCATGACCGGTCGCCCCTTTCCTTCCTATTCCAAGCTGCTGAGCTCCCGCGGTTCACCACAAACTCGAACCCAGACGACGCGCTACGCGGTTAGCGAGAACGAGCAGCCCCACGCTGATAACGGCTTTGAACAGCCCGGCTGCCGTTGCATAGGAGTACCGATTGCTCAAGATACCGATGCGATACACGTAGGTATCGATGACATCGGATACATCTCTTAAAATCGGGTTGTTGCCCAGCAGCAGCAAATCATCGAAGCCCGCATTCAATATACCGCCTACCGCCAGGATCAGAAAGATGATCACGACCGGCATAATACAAGGAAGCGTAATGAGAAGCATCATCCTGAAGCGGCTTGCCCCGTCTATGGAGGCCGATTCGTACAAATGCGGATCAACGCCGGCAATCGCCGCAAGGTAAACAATCGTCGCAAACCCGATATCCTTCCAGATGCCCGTCGTAACCACGATTGCCCAGAAGTATTCCGGCATGGACAAGAAGTTAATCGGTTCCTCGATCATATGCAGCTTCTGCAGAAGGATGTTAATGCTGCCGTTATCCGTCGAAAGCATAGACATCGCAAAGCCGGCCACGATAACCCAAGAGAGGAAGTGAGGAAGGTAACTTACCGTTTGGACAATCCGTTTAAACACCATACTTCTGACCTCGTTGAGAATCAGTGCCAGAAAGATCGGGGCCGGAAATCCGAAGAACAGTTTAAGCAGGCTGATCATAATCGTGTTGCGCATGATTTGCCAAAACTCAGGCGCCTCCACAAACATCTTAAAGTGCTTAAACCCTACCCAAGGGCTTGCCCAGAAACCTTCAAACATGTTGTAGTCCTGAAACGCCATCAGCACACCGTACATCGGAATGTAACTAAATACAAAGATGAACACGATGGAAGGGATGATCATAAGTTGCAAATCCCATTGGTTTCTTAATGTCTCAATCAGCTTCGGCTTTGTTTTCTGCTTTGTTTGTGCCGCCGCCGCAATGATGGATTGCTGCGCCTCCAACTTGTTACCCCCTCCTGATTTGTTACATTTAGTATAGAAAAGAATAGACCCCTTTCCTATGAGAGTGAGCAATGAAAACTTGCACATTTCAATGACAGTCGCACGTGAACAAAAAAACAATCCGCTGCGCCCCTTAGGCGTTTGGATTGTTTTTATCCCTGCTAGAATGCGCGCAGCCCATCTTGCATTTCCCTTAGCTGCCATATAAAATCGGAGCCGCGTTCCCGCAGCATCCCATACGTAATTATCGTCCCTTTAGGGATATTCACTCTGGCAATCACGTTCTGAGCCAGTGCATAAGGCAGACCGTCCTCTGAAGAGGAGCCTACCGCCGCTACCAGATGTGCACGGACCGTCTCCCCGCCCATTCCATCGAGCGTTTCCCCTGCCTTAATCGTTCGTTTGGCAACAGCCACGACGTCGCTTGTCGCTTTAAGCTGGGGACTTCCTGTAGCTTCGCCGAGCAGAACGGCCTTTGCAATCGATATCGGCGTCTCCATACCAACGAAGTGATGCGCGCGATAGATAACTCCTTGAGATCCATCCGTTGACATCGGAATCCCCTTATCCCGCAACTGTCGTTGTACGAAAGGATCCGTACTGGCAATGACGATGAAGACACCGCCGTTCAGATGATCATGGCTGACATCGCCGATTTCACGAAAATCAACAACTTCGACGACTCCATGACGGTGAAGAATCCCTCCTTCTTCCCGCAGTCGGAACACCTCGGGAATTTGCGAGAGCGGTACCTGCGGCTTGTGCATACCGGGAATGTCCGGTACATAACCTGTCATGTTGGCCATACACGCCATCTCGATCTGGTATTTGGAACCGTCCCAATATGCAATATCAGTGTCACGCATCGCATCTCGGTCATTTAATCTGCGGTCGACTTCCTCCTGTGAATGAACGGTCATCCATTTCCCGAGCACCGGCACGTCAAACCCTAAAGTCCGCGCCCAATCGTACAGCCCCTTGGCCAGACTGGGTTGATCGCCATCGGCAAGCGTATAAACGACGCCTTCCTGTTCGGCAATGCTGCGAAGCGCAGCGCCAACGCCAACATCTGCTTCAATATTGACCATCACCACATGCTTCTTATGGCGGAGTGCCTCGTAGGCGAACTGTGCCCCGAATACGGGCAAGCCCGTCGAATCCACGATGACATCGAGATCGCAGCTCAGCATATCGTATGGATTTATCGCAATGACGGGTTTACCAGCCTCAATCCCCGCTTGAATAGCAGCCTCAGAATCCGCCGTCTTAATCTCGTCCCTGCTGAATCCGGCAGCCAAATAAGCTTCAGTTGCATAATAGGGATTCGCGTCATAAAGAACCGCAATCTTCATTCCTTTCATTCGCGCAGCCTGAATGACCAGTCCAGTGCTGAATCTACCGGCACCGGCAATGCCCACACGAATCGATTTCTCTCGACATGTCAGCAGCCGAAGCAAGAGATTATCCATTCCATCACCTCTTTATTGGAATACGCGCGGATCACGCGGCCACGGGGAAGCGCCTAGCAGCATATTTCGCAGCGGCGTGTTCTCCTTATTACCGAGCAGTGCAGCGCTTGGTTCATAACCCGGCCATTGCTTGAGAAACAGCGGACCATAGTTGTAAATCAGCGATCTTCGCTGCTGATTGGAGGTGTTATCCATTGCGGCGTGATAGGTGGCCCCATCGAACAAGACAGCCGTTCCTGCTTTCACGTTCATCCGTACATGACCTGGCATCTGTCCGCCTGCTTCGTCAGATGGCAGCACATCATCGTGCATATGCCGGCTTCCCGGCAGGAAGGAGAGGCAGCCTCCGTCGTAGGGCACGTCAGCCGTAAAATAGAACACCTTCACCATAAACGGCACCCGCTTCCCTCCAATTAGCATCGTCGTTGCCGTATCCCTATGCCAATTCGCATGCGTCACTTGTCCGGGATGCTTAATAAACAGCTCATTGTCGATCATTGTGAACGCATCGCCAATGACATCCCGCATAATGCCCATCATCCGTGGATGCTCCATCAACGCAAGATATATCTCCCCGTGCTCAATGACGCTGCTCACCTTATCAATATTGGACGGCATGATATGCCCTTTAGCCTTCCAAGCCGCGAGTGTTGCATCCATTGCCGTGTTGTAAGCAAGAAGCTCCTCCTCGCTTAGAAAATCCTCAATCGCTAAGTAGCCGTCTCGCTCCCAGGAAAGATACTGCTCCATCGTCAATTCATGCAAATGCATCGATTCAACCTCCCAAATGTTTATCCATGACCTTATGTTAAGTCGGATAAGGGGAGGATTATAGAGGATCATTTGCTCCGTTTCCGTGACATTTTGCTGTTTTGTTTCATGAAAAAGACGCTATCCCACGAGCCCATCGCTTTCGATGGTGCTTGTCAGATAACGCCTTGCCCTACTCTCTTCTCTTACACGTCACTGCGCTTCGGACCGTCCGCCGAGCCAACAAGCAAATCCTTTATTCGATCTTCCCTGCTTGGAAAATCAGCAAACGGCTGCGAAGGCAGGGACTGATACCAGTAAGCAACCGCACTATAATCATCACTCAGCTCAAAATAACAATCATCCGCTTCAGGTCCATTACCTGCCGCCCGATACCCCGTGTAATCCTCTCCCAAATAAGCCTGCGCTTTGGTACCGGAGCCATAGCCGATTTGCTGTACCGTCACCTTCAAGCTGTCTTGGAAATAAATCGGATCGCGGACATGAAAACGATAGATGGAATATAGACCGTTGTCATGATCGACCAATGGAGCACCTTGATACGGTGTCAACACCTCATCGAGTCCCCACGCTGAACCCATGTAATCCTCAGCGCCTGTTCCGCAGATGGTCGGGTAATCCGAATCGCCATCGATATAGAACTTCACTTCGCCTTCACCCCACCAGCAATCCCGGTAGATGCTGCGCACGCCAAGTGTCGTTCCGAGGTAAACGCCTCGCCCCTTAATGTTATCCGCAATGACGAAATCCTCGTGCATCGGGCATGGATTACTCCGTCTGAATTGGGCATGAAAATAGCCGGTCGACTCGTCCAGCTCGTCGCCGCGCGTCACATCGAATTGATAGAACAAGAGGGAAACATCGGAGCTGGAGTCGTTCTCAATGGTTACGACCGCTTTCTCCTTGAAGGGCATCGGAATCCAGCAGTTCAGCCCTTTCCCGCTCTGCATCGTGACACAGTCGGATAACATCGCCTTCTGCCGACCATGCGCAACGCCGAAGAAATCGCCGATCGGCGCTTCCACGCTCGGATGCGTCTGGCCGTCCCAATACATGCGGATAATGACATTCCGCATATGATCGATGTTGCCCGGCGGCAGCGTAATCCATATATGACGGATGATACCCGGTCCGTCGCAATTGACTAGCTCGATCGTCTGGCCCTTTCGGAAACCTTCAATACACGGCGAACCCTTCCGGCCATTCTGCGTTTGCCCGCCGGCGCCGACTGCTCCTGACTTATTTTCGGATGTAAAAGCTCGACTCTCTATGTTCTTCAACTCATACAGCATGCTGCAGCTACCTCCGACCTATTAGGGATATAATTGTTCCTCTACCTATTAATGCCACTACTAGCACCTAATTGTCTAGTCAAAAAAAAGACCCCGAACCGGTTCAGCGAACACGCTTCGGAGCCTTCTTCTTCCTTCGTCAACTACTCTTTCACCGAACCCAGCATAATGCCGCTGATGAAGTACTTCTGCATGAACGGATACACAACCAGAATCGGGATCATCGTAATGACCAGCTTCGCAGCGGTCAAGCTGCGGTTGGATACCGAAGCCATGCTCTTGATCTGCTCTACATCGCGTACCGTCGTATCGAATTTGACAACAAGCTGCTGGATATAGGTTTGCAGTGGGAAATCGTCCGTTGTCATGGAGTAAATCAAGCCATCGAAATAAGCATTCCAGTTCCCTACGACGACGAATAGTGCAATGGTCGCCATAATCGGCATGGATAATGGTACATAGATTTGCAGCAATCTGCGCCAAGGACCGGCACCGTCTATACTTGCGGATTCTTCAAGCTCAGAGGGGATATTACGGAAATAGTTGAGCATGAGAATAATATTGAATTGGCCTACAGCACCTGGAATGACAAGCGCCCAGATCGTTCCAAGCATGTGCATATCCTTCACCGTAAAGAACATGGGGACAATGCTCGGTCCAAACAGCATCGTGGCGATAATGATCCACATGTACACGCCTCTGGAACGAAATACTCGCTTGCTCCTGGACAGAGGATAAGCAGCCAGGACAACCAGCACCATATTAAGGATCAGAGCAAGGATAACCCGTTTGAACGATACGCCGGCCGCAGTCAGGATGGCGTGATCTTGGAAAATCGTCGCGTATGTTTTAAAACTTAGGCCTAGCGGATACACCGTTACAAGACCCGCGGTCGCTTTGGCACTGTCGCTGAGTGAAATGGCCAGTATATTGAGCAGCGGAACAAGTGTAATGACGGCCAACAAGGTCAGAATACCGTATATGATCGAGTTGGTGATAATATCGCTTTTCGTTAATCGAATGCCCATCTGTTGCACCCCAATCGTCTAGAACACTTTATATTCGCCATATTTTTCGGCCAACCATTGCGAGACTAAAATAAATATAAAGGCAACTGCCGATCGGAACAAACCTACTGCAGTAGCAAATTCATATTGATTGCTCTGGAAACCCATGCGATAAATATACGTGTCATAAATATCAGCCACTTCATAGACAAGTGGATTGTACAAGTTGAAAATTTGATCGAAGCCTCCGCTCAGGATGCCTTGAAGACTCAAGATCAGAATCAGTACAACCGTTCCTTTGATACTAGGGAGAGTAATATTCACCAATTTCGCCCATCTTGAAGCGCCATCCACATCGGCAGCCTCATACAAATTCGGATTAATGGCCGTTAGTGCAGCCAAGAAGACGATCGCATTAAATCCAAAGCCTTTCCATACATCCGTTACATAAATGATAATCATAAACCATGTATTGCTATTGAAGAACATGGTGGGTTCACTAGCGCCCAGCTTGTGAGCCAAGCCGTTAATTAAGCCGTCAAGCGAGAAGAAGTCTTTGAAAATACCTGCCATAATAACCCATGACAGGAAGAACGGCAGATACACGATCGTCTGTACCGATCTCTTGAACCATTTTTTCTTAATTTCGTGCAGCAGCAGAGCAAAGGCAAGTGCGCAAGAAGTATTAAGGATGATTTTGACAATAGAGATCGTGATCGTATTAATCGTGATTTGTTTAAACTCCGGTATTTGAAACAGCATTTTGAAATGGTCCAGCCCCGCCCAAGGCGATCCCCATATGCCGGCAATCGGATCAAAATATTTGAATGCCAGAATCGAACCAAGCGTTGGATAAATGCTGAAAATAGCCAATAGGAGAATACTCGGAAACAACATGAAGTGATAGTGGATGGCTTCCCTGCTACGCACTCTGTTCGTCTTCAACATCATTCCACCTCAATTCGGATGAAACAAGTGCTGAGGCTGGAGGCACTCAGCACTTGTTAGAGAGTCATAATCGGATTTATTTAGCTACGATATCATTCACTTCGGCCGTAATATCTTTACCGCCCATGTCGTTCCACAGCTTAACGAAGCTATCGAACTCTTCAATCGACTTCTTGCCTGTAATGATTTCAAGGAAAGTCTTCTTCTCCAAGTCATCCATGGATGCTTTCTTCTTCTGCATCAAATCAGTCGAACCGATAAATGCCGGAAGCGTTTGTTGAACCGGGTTCTTCACCAGACCTGCTGCGCCGACCGCGAATTGGTTAGCAAGGCTCCACAATCCCATATCTGCAAACTTGTCTGCTGCTTTCTCGTAGTTCTGAATCGCTGTTGCTTGTGCTTTGGACTCCGGATCTGCTTTATCCATAGGTGTCGTACCGTTCAGAACATCTTGAATCGCTTTGTAACGAACCGTAATTTCATGCGGGTCCTTCGCGCTTACGCCAACCGGCAGCAAAGGCATCTTCGCATTCAAGTATTTAGCGCCTTCGTCAATGGTAAGCTTGTTGTACCAATCCAGGTGCTTCGTGTTCGCTTCTTGTGCATAGTTCAGCATCTTCATAATGGCTTCCGGATGGCTGAACCCTTTCTTCACCACTACGAACGATCTAACCGCGCCGTAACCTTTAGCGTGAGCAACGCCGTCTACGCCTTGCAGTACAGTCGCCTGCCAGTTCGCTTTATTATCGTTCTTGATGGAGTCAGGAAGCGGATACCAAGTAGACCACCAAGCGCCTTGGAAGATACCTGCTTTGCCTTTTGCAATCTGCTCAACCGATTTGTTGCTGTCGTTCATGATGAAATCAGGCGCAACCATGCCTTCTTTATACCATTTAGCGAGTCTTTCCAACGCGCCCTTTACTTCAGGCTGAACGGAACCGTAACCCACGCTGCCGTCTGCTGTTTTCACCCATTGACCCGGATAGGAATTGTACGCTCCGAATACGAAGTCGAAGGAGTTGGTGTCTGCGCCATAGATGTTTTGCTGAGCAGGAAGCACGCCTGCACCGAACTTGTCTTTGAATGCTTTAAGCGCTGTTTCTACATCGTCAAGTGTTTTCGGTTCAGGAAGACCTACTTGATCCAGCCAGTCCTTACGTGTCCAAATCACCGGGATTGCCGTTTCAACGTCTGCAATAGATGGAATCGCATAGAGCTTACCGTCAGAAGACACCGAATTCAGCGCATCAGGTCCGCCTAGTGCAATGCTTTCTTTCAGGAATGGCGATGCATAATCCTCGTATACTTTAGACAAATCCTCGATCATGTCCGCTTTGATCAGCTTCTTCAAGATGCTAAGACCATTCGGGTCCACGCTGATGGACAGTACGTCCGGGATGTTATTAGCTGCAATCAACAAGCTGACCTTCTGCTCGAAAGCAAAGTTCTGGTCACTTGTCGACCATGCCATCTTCGGCTTTACATTCAAGTTCTGTTCGAACCATTTCTGTACATCGTTATTCTCAAAGCTCTCACCGGCAGGCGGTTTCGATTCCGCGGAAATCGATATCCCTGTCGTGAATTCAACTAACTCGTCCATCTTGCCAAACGGATCAGGCTTCTCAGCAGGCGCAGTGTTCTCTGCTGCCGCGGCGTTATTGGTGCCTGTCTCATTCGTGGCTGCCGCATTGTTGGTTGCTGCAGTGCTGCCATTCTCGTTTGTGTTGTTTGAATTACCGCAAGCTGCGCTAGTCAACATTAATGCCGCGATCAGTGAAATGGATGCTGCTGCCTTTACTTTGTTGTTCACTTGAATCCCCCTTGACCTCTGTGAATTTGTTGTATTGCGTATCTCTATAGTAAGCCTGAATTGCGGAAGGACGAGATAGACAATCATCATCAGCAACTGGGAATCCGGTTATCAAATGTACACGTTTCCAATACAAATTTCGCACCATTTCAGCAAAATTTTCCCTTGTTGTTGAAAGCGCTTAAATTGTTTATTGGCTCTTATCGGTTCCGTTCCCGAAACTCGGTAGGCGTCATGCCACAATGCTCGCGAAACAGCTTGCTGAAATACTTCTCATCCTGGAAGCCGAGCTGGTCGGCGATCAAGTAGACCGGCTTGCTCGTTTTGCGCAGCAGCGATTCGGCCGATTGGATCTTCATGTTCTTCAAGTATTCGCTGAACGGGGTTCCTACGATATCCTTGAAGCACAAGCTGAAATACCCTCTGCTCATATTGACGGCCTTGGCGACCTCTTCCTGGTTGATGCCATGAAACAGATGCTCGTTCATGAATTTGACGGCATTGTTGATGCAGGAGACCACTTCCTCTGAATAACGTTTCCCATGTTCGTTCTTGAAGATCGGCGCATAATCGCTCCCGCTCCGGTCTTTGTTATCACGCTGAATCCGGTTCTCGATTCGCTCCAGTACATCCTCTACCTTCTCCTTCTCCAGCTGTGTTTTGACAATATAATCAATAGCGCCCAGGCGCATCGTCTCTTGAATGAACTCAAAGTCTTGATGGCAGGTCAGGACAACCACCTTCAGATCGGGGAAGCTGTTGCGAGTTTCCTTCATAAGCTCGAACCCCGACATGCCCGGCATCGTCAGATCCATGAACATCACATCAACACCGTTGCCTTTCAGAAACTCAAGCGCCTTGTCCCCGCTGCTCACGTCCCCAACGATCTTGAAGCTGAATTTCTCCCAGGGCAGGACGGAAATAAGCCCTTTTCTCACATAGATTTCATCGTCTACAATTAACGTTCTGATCATTGCAGTTCCTCCTTATGCTCTCTGCGGTTGATGGGGAGACGAAGCTTGAATACGGTGCCTTTGCCCTTCTCGCCTTTGATGTCCATTTCGGCCTCTTGGCCGTAATTCACTTCGAGCATGTATTTGACATAGCTAAGTCCGATTCCCATACCGACCTTCTTGTGTTCTTCGGATTGCGGCTCCAGCATTCTTGCAATGTCCGCGTCGGTCATCCCTTCGCCGCTGTCCTCAACGGTAATAATCAACTGCTTGTCCTGCTCGTATACGGCAATCTTGATGGACCCGCTCTCATCCTTGAGACCGTGATAGATGGCATTCTCCACAATCGGCTGCATGATAAACCGCGGAATACTGACATCGCCAAGCGTAGGATCGACGACAATTTGCACGTCAAAATGATAGGCGTACCGAATTCGCTGCAGATCCACGTAGTTCTGAAGCGCCTCCACTTCCTCGTTCAAGGAAACGATGCCGCCTTCCTTGCCCAGGTTATAGTGAAGCACTCTCGTGAATAGGGCGACCAGACGGTCAATCTCGTCCTGCCCATTCATTCTTGCCAGCCACTGGACGGTATTCAGCGTATTATGCAAGAAATGAGGGTTAATCTGATGCAGGATTTTCTCCACCTCAACGACTCGTTTCTTGCGCTCCTTCTCCTCCAGTTCCTTGAACAAGTCCGAAATTTTGATTTTCATATCGTTAAACTGCACGAGCAGACTATCGAACTCTACAATTCCGGTCATCTTCACCTTGGAATTAAATTTGTTATGCGCCAGCAGCATGATCTCTCTATTAATTGTCCGCAGCGGCCGCGAGACAATTCTCCATATGGAGAGCCCCAGCAATATACTGATGACAATCGACAGTACGGCGAACAGCGCGAATTTGCCGATCCACTTCTTCACATCTGCGCTATATGCCTTCGTCTCAACGGCGGAGAGAATATACCACCCGAGCTCGCCCCTCTGCGAGAAGACATAATAGCCTTTCTTAATAGAATCCGATTTGCCCGTGCTGCTCAGCTGCTTTACATCGATCCGTTCGCCAATCGCAAAATCCTCCGGACGCTGGCTGTACATCACCTGGCCTTTGTCATTGAGCAGGATCGACGATACATCCAGCTTGTATCGCTGCGATTTCAACAGATCTTCAAACAGTTTGATGCTGGTCTCGATATAGACGTATAAATCGGCGCCCTCAATGAGGTTGACCTTTCGCGCAATCGAGAAAACCATCATGTCCTTCGCACGCTTCACTGTCATATGCGGTCCGTAGAAGTTTGCGTTAAGGCCATCTGCCAGCTGAGGCAGCAGCTCCAGACTGAACCCATCATCGACACTTTGATTCTCGAACATGACTTGATTCTTATTGGCATAATAGAAGAAAATCAGCCCAATATCCGGCTTAGCGGCATTAATGAGCGAAATGCTTTCAATGACCGCTTTCTTCTTCTCATATTTGGTCATAATATCCTTGGTATCAATGAAGGTCTCAATATCATCGGCCACTCGCCCGTTATACATCGCAAGCTGCAGCGCTGAATCTTCTAAATTCGAGAATACATGGTCAACGCTAATTTGGAACTGTTTCATATTGCTGTGAATGCCATCATCGATATTCGTGTTTAGCAGGGAAATCATAGATACATAGGAGATGTAGCCGATTAGAGATAAGGGAATGATAGAACTAAGAATTAAGAAGAAGTAAGCTCTGTTCTTCAGAGAGTACGATGATTTCGGCAGCAAATTGTGGTTCCCCCGCTCCTGGTGAGTAGTTTCCATTGATTGTTATTATTGTAAGGAATGCAAAAGGGAACCGTCAATCCGCCATAATAATCCAACATTTGACAATCTATGCGCTCCCAACCTACGAAGCAAGGCTGGCCTTAGTCAATAGACTAAGAACCAGCCTCCGATTGGAAGAGTTTACAGTATGTTGGATTAACCGCGAACTACGGTGATGGTGTAGGTTTGCTGCGTCGTACCGTCCGGTGCCGTTACTTTCACCGTCACGGTGTTGTTGCCCTTCACCAAGCTGCTGCCCCCGGTAATCGCTGCTTTGGCCGTAGGGAATACGGTCAGCGCTGTAACTTGAACCGACTTCGTGTTCTTAGATACGTTTACCTTGTAAGCAAGCTTGTCAGGCGAGAAGCCCGGTACCGGTTTCCCGTCAATGAACAAGCCTATTAAGTTCGCATTGCTGGATTTGGCGCGGGTGATCGTAATGGTATAGGTTTGCTTGGTTCCGTCCTCCGCTGTTACCTGTACGTTTACTTGATTGCTCCCGATGACGAGCGATAAAGCAGGATCGACGGAAACCTTGGCTGTCTCGCTTGCCGCTTTAGCACTCACATACACCACAATCGTACTGTTCGGCACGGTTACGGAATACGTAAGCTTGCCGGGTACTAAAGCAATCAGCGATTGCCCGTTAATTTTCAATTCGCTTAGCGCGGTGTTGCTGGATTTAGCCCGAGTGATTGTCAGCGTATATACCTTGCTGCTGCCATTCTCAGCTGTTACCATTACCGTGGCCGTGTTGGTTCCAACCGCAAGTGACGTACCGCCGTTCACCGCAACCGTTGCATACGGATCAGCAGTCGTTGTCACCGCGATCGAAGTCTTGTCGTTCGGCACCTGCAAGGAATAAGAGAGCGTATCCGCCGAGAAGCCTGCTACCGTGACACCATCGACTTTCAGGTCGCTAAGGTTCGCATTCTTGGAAATGCCGGATGGGAACACCAAGTCAGGATGTTGGTTGTAGAAGCTGCTTGCCGCCGGACCGACTCGTGTAAGATCACCGAGGCCGTCTACGCCGTTCGAGGTCCAAGGCATCATGCCTTGCCAGCCATTCGTGTATGCACTGACATAATCCTGCGTCAATGTGTGACCTGTCGTGCCTAGTGCTGCTGTCTCGCCGATAACTGCCGGACGATCCGCTGACAATCCGAACTGCTCCGGTGTCATGTACATCGGGTTGCCCCAATATTGACCCATCCAGTCGTAGTAATGCGGTGACCAGAAGTCAAGCTTCGCCTGCGGATTGCCGCCGGCTTTAGCCATCAACACGCCATCGCCAACCTTATTGCCTTGGCAGCCTTCTGTACACGTGTCGCTGTTGTATTTGATCATCGCTACGCCTACTGTTGTGAGCACGCTGCTGTTCGCATGAACGCCCACACTCATTTTGGCGAAGAGGGACTGGAGGTTCTCCCAAGGAAGTTTACTTTCCTCAAATACCCAATCCGGCTCGTTCATAAAGTCGATCGACCACAGATAAGGATTGTCCTTGTACCGATTCGTAAAAGGAATAACGTAGTTACTGACATAGGAATCAATGTTAGACTCGCTCATCAACATCTTTCTCCAGCTGTCATAGCTCGGATGGGAGTTCTTCATATGGTCAAAAGAAAGCAGCGTTGCCATGATATAGACGCCATGCTTCTGAGCCAGGTAGAACAAGCTGTCCAGATCATTCCAATGTGCCGCCGTCGCACCGGATACATACCCGTTAGCATCGATGTTGATGCCAACTTCTCCGTTGGAAGTAATCCAGACACGGGATGCATTCACGCCATTAGCATGCAGCAGCGCAAAGTGGGTATCCCAGAAGTCATAATCGAAATCGCCGCCGAAATCATTCCAGTTATCCCAAGGCGTATTGGCTCCATTGAACCAAATCCGCTCATGACCGGCATTGAATGACGTGCCTTGGATTGTAATGTGATTGCCTTGGCTTGAAGGAAGATCGCGAATCAGTCTAATCGTATACGTCTGCTTCGTTAGATCCTTCGCCGTTACTTCCACCGTAACTGCATTCTCACCAACGCCAAGATTACTGCCTCCGGTAATTGTCACAGCCGCATCAGCTGCAGTAGTTGTGGCCGTTACAGCTGCTGAAGCTGTGCCGTTCGGAACATGTGCAATATACGAGAGATCTTTGCTTGTGAAACCGGCTACCGTCGTGCCGTTGACGCGAAGATCGCTTAGTCCCGCAGGATTCGGAACTTCAACAGGCGTACCGCCTTGAATGCCGATGCTGTCGATATAGACGCTGCCAGCAAAGTCGCCGCTCGATTGCACTTGAACGCCAAATTCATTGAAAGGCGTCTTGGCACCGGCCGGGATTGTCAGTGTCATCGTATTCCATGCATCCTTGGTCAAATTGGCATACGGCACGTAGTTGCCTGTCCATGACCAGGTGCTGTCCATCATATAAGGCTGGACGCCTGCAATGCTTGCACCGCTCGGTACCCAAATATGGAATTCATAAGTGCTTCCTGCGGTTAGTCCGGCAGGCGAGCTCAGTTTAGCGAATGGCCCAGCGGAGCCTGTAACATTAAGTGTCATCTTCATGGATTGATTGCCTTGGTAGGCTTTCTCCGTGGTAACAGCCAGAGTTGCCCCTGCCGTTCCTGTAAAGCCTTGCGTATTTGTCTCGAAATTGAATTGTGCCGGATCTGCTGCAGCGTTTACACTTGCAGGTAGGACTAGCAAAGCTGCCAACATAGACATGATGAGGAATAAGGCGATCTGTTTACGAAGCTTAATCATTCTTCATTCACCCCAACTAATGTAGTTTTAGTAGATTTCCTAAAGCCTAGCATTGACATTCCCGCTAGAACTCCCCCTCTCGATATCGTGAAGCGCTTACATGATTGCGAAAAAATAGAGACACGGTTTAGGAATCTGCTTTGCAACTCAAACTTTACAATGTAATTATTTTTGTAAGATTTAAGTTTACAATTTTGAGTTGAATCTTTAACTGTTTAGTGATTCTGATTATAGTCGATGCATTTTATTCCTGTAAATATGCAATTTTCGAATTCACTTATCGTTCAGGCTATGTTCGTTCATTGTTTTGTTTAGTTACAAAATTGGCGTTTTGTTTATTGACAAAAATATTGGGTAACTTACAATGAAAAGAGAGATTTCAACATCGAAGGATGGTTACCGTGAACAGAAAAATAACGACCAGCGATATTTCCCTAGCACTCGGCCTTTCCCGGAACACCGTTTCCAAGGCACTCAACGGCCATCCCAGCATTACCGTAGAAACGCGCAAGAAAGTGGTGGACCACGCCATTGCAATGGGCTATAAGAAATTGAAGCCCTCTGCAGCTAGCGGTACCGCTGCTGAATCCGTCGGCAAAGCCCGGAGCATTGCATATATCACCAAGAGCCAGATCAATCACGGGACAGGCTTCTGGATGAATGTCTTAAGCGGCGTCGAGCAGATGATCAGCCAGAACGGCTATGAGATGAAGCTTAGCTTTATTAAGAATGAAGATATCGAAGCGCTTGAGCTGCCGGCCTTGCTTGCAAGTGACATTGCCGGATTTATCGTAGCAGGCAGCTTCGACAAACCCTACACAGAGAAACTGATGGCACTTCCGCATCCGAAGGTATTCATTAACGTCCATCCCCATATACCGCTGCCCGGCTTGCAGGCAGATGTCGTCTTTATGGAGAATGAAGACAGCATCTACCAGATCACGCGGCATCTGATGAATCACGGCCATACCGAGATCGGATTTATCGGCGAAATTCAATCATGCCGCAGTTTCATGGAGCGTTGGTTCGGCTTCCAGCGTGCTCATTTCGATGCGAATTTGCTGATTCAGCCATCCCTTTGCATTACATCGCAGAACGCGGAGAGTTATCAGAACTATGAAGGGATTGCACGTTCCTTGAAGGCATTAAGCAAGCTGCCAACCGCCTTCGTTTGTGCGAATGACAAGATTGCCCTTCATGTCATCAAGTATCTCTATGAAATCGGCAAATCGGTCCCTCGCGATCTCGCTGTGACTGGGTTCGACCAGATTAGTGAAGCTGAGTTCCTCGGCTTCACCCTTACGACTGTCGCGCTCGACGAGTACCAGCTAGGCCAGCGGGCAACGGAGCAGCTGCTTACCCGCATGAGCAAGCCTAACCGCGCGTTCGAGACGGTGCGCTTAGCGGCCGATGTCGTCATTGGCGAGAGTTCGTCCCCCAGACAGCAGTAAATAATCAACGCAGGCTTCTCAACTCCGCGTTCAATTGAACATGGGTGAGAAGCCTGCGTTGTATGTCATGCTATAGCAATCGTTAGTTCACCTTAACAAGCAGATGCGTGTATTTCTTAATCTTCGCCTTCGAAATCGGGACACTTATTCCCGCATCCCCTTTGAAATAGGCATCGTTGCCGTACAAGCCTACCTCAATGCGGTCCACTAGAGGGACATTGACCAGACAGGACGGATGAAACAAATCATAGCCAAGCGGAGTCAGCACCTGCTTATAGTGCTCCACGTTGACCAATTGCAGGTAGACGCCGTCACTCGTTACAAACATCGGAATGCCAGGCTTATAGCTCGACTTCCCCCTTAACTGCGGCGTTACGCCCATGTATAACACTTCTGTGGCCAGATTCAAATTTCGGCAAATCACCTGGTTGTTGACCGGTTCCATTTTGACGCAGTAGACATAAATGGAGTCCGTTTTCTCGTTGTTCTTGTTGCCCTGATTGACCACCTATTGCATTCTACCTCCCATAAATTCACATATCGCGACTTTCATAGCTATTAGTATATGTTCACATTACGTGATTGTAAATATGTTTAGACACATTTAGAGTCTGATTTTCCTCGACCATAGGTTGTAAGCTATAATAGCTAATAATTGGATGACGTTATGGGGGTGAACGGATGCGTACGTTCGGAGAACGACTTTCTTACTTGAGGCATCGCAAAGAGTTGTCGCAGGAGGAGTTTTCGAAGATGCTGTCGATCGGAAAAAGCACATTAGGGATGTACGAGACAAATAAACGTGAGCCTGGCCATGATATGACATCACATATCGCGGCATTCTTCGAAGTTAGTGTGGATTGGCTAACGACAGGCAAAGAGTTCGCCTATGCGCCGATGGCATCTACGCAAGAGGAGATTATCATCAAGGACCTCGTGCAGCGCTATAATATTGATCTGACAAGAGATCGTACCAGAGAGAAGCTGGAGAAGATCATTCAGCTTGTTTTTGAAGAATCGACAGGATGATCGCATTCTGAATAAACGCAATCAATTCCTCCGTCTGCACATCATGTAATTCCGGTATTTCCTTCTTCAATTCCTCGATCATACGCCGAACTTCGTCCATGGACTTTGACTTACCCCTTTGGCAGTTGTTCTTATAGTAATAGTATAAATCGAATTGCAAGATTTGACATATTAATTCAGGTTGTTAGATTATTATTGACATAAACTAGTAAAACATGGTAATGAAAGAGGCTTCCCCCTCACGTTCGGTTGAACGTGCGAAGGGAAGCCTCTTGCGCGTACTAGCGTTACGGCTTGCTAGGCAGTTTGTTCGCTTGACGAATTAGCGAGAAATACTGGTCCGCCAAGACGACGTCATATTCAGGTCCAAGCGAATCGGTAATCGCAACAACGTCTGTAGGTGTCAAGCTCCAGGCCAGAAGACCGATAGAGACGAATAGCGGCGATTTGCCATCCCATTTGGCTTTGGCATCGGCGAGTATTTTAGTTCCTTCGCTCACAGCGCTGATACCTCGGATTGTCGAAACCGGCAGTCCATTGCTGATTTGCACCTCGGAAGTATCGCCCCAGCTCAAGAATACTCCTGATGGATTGTACTCCTTACGGTATGCCGTGCTCTTCGCATCGCTAAGCGGAATGTTCTGTCCGTCTACACGGTTAAGGATATAAGGAATGTCCATTCCCGTCTGCTTCAGATACTTCTTGCTGTTCTTCAAGAAATCGGCGAACGAGCTGTCCGGCCATGCGTCCGGGTAGAAGTATCCGGCGCCGGAAGGTCCGGCGATAATTTGATCATTCGCTGTTGCCGAACTCCGGAAGTAGTTCAGCATGACCGGAGCCGCATCATATAACAGCGGGCTGGATGTCCAGTTAATCGGCACTTGGCCGCGCTTTGGATCATCCCACAGAATACGCATCCGGTGCTGGTTATACTGCAGGTTGTCCCCTTCGCTGAACGTATAGGTGACATAGATTTTGTTCTCCAGCTTCACCGGTGCAGGCGCTTTGGACTTCACATCCTTCGGCTTGGAACTGGAGAACACCGTTAGATTGCTAAACCAGTCTGCGGCCAGAACATAAACGCCATGGTTGGAAGTGACTTCAACGCCGTTGAACTCGCCTTCCACATCATTGTTGAACCAGCCCAAGTAAGGCGTGCCCGGTTTCACATCAGATAGGATTTTCTCGAAAAGCTCCTTCTGCGCCGGAACATTGGAATCGAGCCAGAACACCATCGCTTTATTGGCAACCGCGTAGTCGCGCAGGTAACCATACGGCTCCTTCGTCAGTGACGTGAACGGCTTCTCATTGCTTGCGCTTACTTTGTATTGATTCCACATTTCCGCGGACACAACCAGCTCTTTCGTACCGGCCGGCGGTGTGAATTTATACGTGAAGTAACGACCGTTATCCGCAAAACGATGACCGCCGCTGCCATCCGAAACTTGCGAGCTCTGCGGATCATAGAGGAACGGCTCTTCCTCAGGCTTACCCGGAAGGAAATGTGCGATGACTTGGCCATCCGCTTTCACGGTTACTTCATGCACCGCTGCCCCCCACCCGTCAGCCGGGAACGCATCGCCGAACTTCACATACACATCCGGCTTGCTCAGATATTTGCTTAAGTCGAGGTCATATACTTTGCGATTGGCTGCATCCCGCTCTTCCGTCGGCTCCTGCGCGATCGTTTCGAAGCGGTCCGGCTGTTCGACTGGCGCCTTCGCCGTTACGTCAGGGCTGAGGCCGACGATCATCCGGTGTGTCGTTTCTTTCCATAGATTCTCATACTGCCACGTGTAGGCATCCAACCGGTCTTTGAATTTCCCCTGCAGATCCTCAATTACGCTTAGGTTATATGGAGCAGCCTTCAGCTGTGCCGCAAGCTCCGGGCCTACAGCAACGCCGCCTCTTAGCCCCGCCAGCGTGGTCGCAACGTTAATCGAATCCGGGACGGCCGGATCATATATGATGATGCCTTTGACTTCGCCTTTATAGCGTTTGAGAATATCCCAGTAGCTGTCATGGACGCGGTAGTTGACATTCAGATCGTTAAGCCATTTGAATTTACCTTCTTCTTTGTTCTCAATCAAGTAAATCCGCGGCTCCTGGCGATTCACAATCCCTTGCAAGGTACTGAACAACAGCTTTATGTCTCCCGGAGCGTCATAAATATCAGCAACATCAAGCTGCTTCGCCTGTTTGAAGCTTGGAAGCATTTGCTCCTTCGGCCAGGAGATGGACTGAGAAGATGGGTTGGTATTCTGCGCCTGTGAAGCATTCTCTTGAGGAGACTCGGCGAATGTGCCTGACGAGAATGTTATCGTGGATACTAATGCCAGACTGATTGCGGTTAGCTTACGGATCATATTTACTTACACCTCTCAGTTATGGGATTGTAACGCTTGTTCAGATTCGTTCGTTTGGCTTCGTAAATCAGTTCCAGTCGCTTACACCCACACCTCCTTAACAACCGTTGCTCGTAGCGCACCAGAACTTTAATCTCATGTATATATTTAATATATCTTTTATGATTACACAATCGTTTCGACAAAATTTCCCATAAAAATAAACAGCTAGCCCTACATCTGGGACCACCTCGTATCCATAAACGACAAACAAAAAAGACCGCAATCGCGGTCTTCATGCTGTCCAATAAAGTCTCGACAGCCAATGTTAGTGTAAACGACATGCTTACAACTGCAACGGTTGTCAGCGTGGCTATTTCATGCAAATTGACTTGTTTGAAGCGCTAACGGTTGTGACAGACGTTATTTGCAGCATACGGGTCGATTTCTTGTGGAAAGCGTGCAATTAAGCTCGCTGGCAACCGTTAGAAAATAAAAAGGGGACATTCATGCCAAATAGCCACTGTCACAACCGTTAGCCTTGGAAGCGACGGCAGCATGCGCACATCGCGGTGGCATTGGCCCCAGAGTCGTGTGGAAAGCCGAAAAACCCACGTTCTATTGAACGTGGGTTCGCGATGAACCGAAGACCGCGACTGCAGTCTTCGGTCTTATCCATTCCTAATCAACTACCACAACACTTCCACCTGAACGCCGTCAGGGCTGTTCGCATAACGGAGCAGCACCGTCTTGCTTCCCTCATCCCACACGTAAGCCCCTTGCGACTTCGAGCCATCCGCAGCGCCTAGAATAACTTGCTTAGGCTCACGCGGGCAGCGGAAGCGTGCAGAAGCCTGAATGCCTTCCGGTCCTCGAGCAACGAACGCAAACCCTACGTCCCGCTCCTCGATCCCATCGATTCTGGACGCAGCAGCAAGGAGCTGCACGCCATCCCCAGCTCTGCTTAGATCATAGAGCAGCGCTTGTTGACCCGGCTCTACCGTTACCTCATGAAGCACAGGCAGGTCAGCATTCAGCAAATCCACATAGGCCCCATTCAGCACGAAGGATTGCGTATCTACCGATTCTTCCAGTACGGCTGCTATAACATAAGGACCACGGCGCAGCGCCATGCGGTTCATCGTTTCCCACTGCGAGGCAGAACCTCCCAGTGCCTGCGTTTGTGCTCCACCCGCTGCCGCAAGTGCTCCCCTGACCGTCAAGCGCAGCTGATCGGCCGCCTCTCCATGAAGCGCACACTCAGCAGGATGAACATTCAAATACGCCAGACTTCCTCGGCCAACGGAATAGACACCGGGCTGCAAGGAGGCTTCCAAGCCCAGACATGTGAAGAGATGCTCCATCGGTGTGGCGTATTTCTTCGATCCCTGGTTCCACCATTCCCGAACGGCATGGAAGTCGTCGCTGCCATCGCCTACATAGATGAGCGCTCCCCCATCCTTCACCCATTCTGCCAATACGTTATGAAGACCGGCTGATTCCGGCTTCATATACTCATAGCTAAGAACCAGCGCTTTGTAATCATCCAGATAACCCGCGAATCTTCCCGCGTTATCCAGCTGTACAGGCCGCACTGCCGCACCATGTTTCAATAAAGGCAAGGTTAACCCATAGAATGGCGACCAATCAAGCAGTTCCATAAACTCGCTTCCAAGCGCAGATGCCACTTCCGTACCGTCATATTTGAATCCGGTCGCCTCTTCGCTCCAATCGGGATGATTGCGCTGGAACATGGCGGAATCCGCCAGCAGCACGCCGATTTGCAGGTTCGAGGTCAACCATTCCGTATCCGGCTGATCCATATCTGCCAGCGTGTTCAGCACAACCTGCAGCTCCGTCGCATACGCAGCCGGAATGTTTACGCGCCCCTCTTCACCTTGCTTCGGATACGTACCTTGATAGATCCGTCTAGGCCAAGGACATACCTCGTACCGGCTTACATGCGGATGCAGAAGCGAGGCAACCAAGGTCCGAATATAATTCTGGCGGTAATCCTCCCACGTATGCTTCGGATCATCGGCAATCGGATCATGCAAGAACCACATCCGGCGGTCCGTGCCGCGAACAAGTTCCTGCATAATGCCGTATTCCAGGAAAGCCGTCTCGAAGGTTCGCTCCTTACGAACTCCCTCATAAACGTTCGGCGTCTGAGCCGTCCCCGTCCACACCTGCGCAATATAACCGTCAACACCCGGCAGCTCGAGCAGCTTCGATTCCGGACTGACAATGCGCCACTGCGTATAGTTAATCAAACTATGTGTCGGCACATAGAAGCGAATATTCCGGTCATACTTAACCTTTGCATATTCCTTCAGCGTGTTACAAATCCGGTCCAGCGTACGGGCATAGAGATGCACCTTCAGCTTCGAAGCCCGATATTGCGCATCAACCGACGCATGCGGTGGCTGCCACGGCTCCCGGTAGTAAATTTCCCATTCTCGTTTAAAAGCGTCCGAATAGCCGCCTTCCACCCAGAACTCCGGCTCTTCCAGATGGATCGCTTCCACGCCTGCATCAACCGCGACACGAATCTGCTCGGTCAGGAAATCCGCATAAGCAATCGTTGGCACCATATAAGGAATATCCACGGATGTCCCGTGAATGATATGTTCGTTTCTGCGATTCTTCTGCGCTTCATCCCAGTGCGTTCTGCCATCCACTTCGCCATTCAAATAATGCTGATAACCGCCCCAAGAAACGCCTGTCATCAGATGCACCACATACCCTTTTTCCTTCCACGTGCGAATGCGTTCCTTCAAGTCCCCGCGAATCCCATACACCATTACAAAATCAGTCTGCAAATCATACGACGGATGGTACGGCCCACCCTCCTGGAAACCAGTTAATTCGTTCGAACGTTCTCTTGAAATCAAGGACACGGCTGCATGCCTCCTTATCAGTGTACAAAAAAGGGAAGGTCAGCCCTTCCCTCTCTGTTTATGCATTCAACTTGATGCGAAGCGTCTTAATCTCAAAAGGCTGGAAGGTCAGCTCTGCCGAGCTCGACATTCCCTGCAAAGCAGCTACCGGATTCTCCAGCAGATCAGTCTCCTCGATCGTCTCACAGGTCAGGCCAAAGTTCACATTCACCTGCGCCCGCGTACCTGAAGCTTCGTACAGACGGATGATAAGATGCTCGCTATCCTCCGCTTTCTTAACAGCCTCGATCATCACATTCGGATTATCGAGTTGAATCAGGGAACGCAGCTCGGAACGCCCTGCCGCAGGAGCGGCACCGGCCGACTGCACAACCGTAAGCGGCGTATTCAATTCATAGCCTTTACGGTATACCTTCGCCTGAACGAAGTCCCCTTGATGCGGATAGATCGCATACACGAACTTGTGCTCAGCACGGTCGCAGGCAGGGTCCGGATAGCCGGGACTGCGCAGCAAATTCATATCCAGTACGTTTCTCTCCGCACTGAAGCCGTACTTGCTGTCACTAAGCAGCGCGATACCATAATCAGGCTGCGATAAATCTATATATTGATGTGCGCAAATTTCATCCCTAACGAACTCTACCATCGTATTGCGCGTTGTCGGCCGTTTCAGATAACCGAACTGAATCTCGCAATTGACTTGGTCCGACATTACGGTGACAGGGAAAGAGGTACGAAGCATTTTCTCCGACTCCTGCCAATCTACTTTCGTTTCGAATTGAATCGTCGTTCCATCCTCAGCTAATACGATACGTTGCTCCAAGAAAGACTCGCCATAGCGATAGGTTTGCACAAGCACTGCATTGGAGCCTTCAATGGAAGCAGAAGCGCTTTCCAGCTGCATCGTACCTGCTACTGTATCTCGGTAATCGCGCGGGAAATCCCATGCATCGCCTTTGTCATGATAGATGGTCAGCACATTCGCCTTCTTGCCGACTTCAATAGATTCTCTGCCCGCGACTTTATCATAGATGGATAGAATGCTTCCATCCGGCGCAAACGTAACGCGCAGATTGCGATTTTCAAGTAAAGCTTCCTCTGCTTGCAGCTCATGAGATGCCTGACGCGTGCTGCGCAGCTCTTCCGAGAGCGCGATAAAGCCCATTGACGGCACATTTACAGCGTATGGAACGCCATTCTGCACCACGACCTCTTCACGATCCCATGGCAGCGAATTGACAACGATCGCCTGCCCGCCGGCAATGCCGGACAGTCCCGCAACGTTCGCATAAGTCTGCTCAATCATCTCTGCCACTCGGGTATGAAGGATTTCATAACGAGCCAGTGATTCATCGAACACACGCGTAATCGAAGAACCCGGCAGGATATCATGGAATTGATATAACAAAACTTCTTTCCATATGGTATCAAGCTCTTCTGCAGGATACGCCTGCCCGCCGAGCGCAAGTGCCAGCGATGCGGCAAATTCCAGCTCCCGCAGTGCCTTTTCCATTTTGCGGTTATACCATTTGTTTCTCGCTTGCGACGTCAACGTCCCTTGATGCTTCTCCAAATACAGCTCACCGCGGTACGTTTGGAAGCGAGGCCCTTCCTCCGCCAGCTTCTCGAAGAAGGATAGAGAAGACTCCTGAACAACAGGCGGCAATCCGAGAAGATTATGCTCGCGCGCCAACCGTTCCAAATGTTCTTCGCCCGGTCCGCCGCCGCCATCGCCGATGCCGAACAACATCAACGCATGCTCGGAAACGTTGCGGTCTAGGTAGTTGCTCTCAATCTTCGCAAGCGATCTCGGTGCTCCCGGACTGTTATACGTATCCTCAGGCGGCAGATGGGCAAGCACTTTGCTGCCATCGATACCTTCCCAATGAAAGCTATGATGCGGATGCGTATTGTATACGCTCCAAGACAGCTTCTGTGTCATCATATAGTCGACGCCGGATTTCTTCAGAATTTGCGGAAGACTCCCGTTGTAGCCGAATACATCCGGAAGCCACAGCACCTTCATCTCCTCGCCAAACTCATCCTGGAAAAACTTCTTCCCGTACAAGATCTGCCTAACCAGCGCTTCGCCGCCGGAAATATTTGTATCCGGCTCCACCCACATGGCGCCTTGTACTTCCCAGCGCCCTTCCTTCACTCTCGCCTTGATCTGGTCGTAGAGGGTCGGATAATACTCTTTCATCCATTGATACAGCTGCGGCTGACTGGCGCCGAACACATAATCGGGATACTTCTCCATGTTGCGAAGGACGGTCGAGAACGTCCGTGCCCCCTTGCGAATCGTCTCCCGAATTGGCCATAACCATGCCAAATCCATATGCGCATGTCCGATCGCGCTAACCGTCACGGTCGGATCTCCTCCGCGCTTAGCAAGCTGCGCAGCTAGAATCTCCCTAGCGCGAGCAACGGTTTCTTCATTAATGACTTCAAGCGCAAGCGCTGCCTCATATAGACTCTGAATAACTCGTTCTTTCCTTGCGCCGGCATCAGGCAGTTGCTCCGCCAGCTCCAGCAGTACCTCATAGTCATAATAGAGACGACGGGTTTCGTCGCTGCATATCGCGATATCCGCTTCTTTGAGCGTACCGCTTCGATATTTCCCGAATAAATCGTTGCACCCGGCATCTGCCCATAGATGAATGGCTTCTCCGGCAGCGGATTCACTGATATCCACCACACGTTTACCCGGCAATCCAAGGCTGAAATCAAATTCGGAGTTAATGTTAGTGAGTCCTTGATAAGGTGACCCTTCGTTATCGACTAAGCACAGCTCACCGTTGACATCAATCAGAAGCACGACTTTCTTCCCCGCAGCACTCTCCGGCACGCGGCCCTCGAAGCGGAACCACGCACAATCCCATAAATTCCCCCATTTATCACCCGGCTTCACATCCATGTAGCTTCCGGACGTACGCTCTGCATAAGGGACAGGCTCCTTCGTCACCCACGCTGAAACTGTCAAAGCTGCTATTGGCTCATAGATGGCATTTCGAATTCTTGGCAAGAGCCCTTTTGCCTTTTCCAGTATTATTTTCTTCGTCTCGTAGGGCATTACGGTCCCTCCCATTCCTGAACGTTTGTTTTATTAAGCAAAGAGGACTGACAAAAACAGTCCTCTTCGTCTTTGTGCCTATTTATTTGGTTACTAGTTCAGCTCTCTTCTGAGCATCATCCAGAATGGCTTTGATATCGCCGTCTGTCATAAGCGATTTCACTGCTGCATCGCCAAAGATTTGCCAAGCCTTCGAGTTGTCTTTCGAGAAGGTTGGAAGACCTTGAACGTTGCCGATCATCGCTTGATAGTGCAGGTACATTTCCGGATGCTTCGTTTTGTAGTCATCCGACTCTGCGATTTCTTTCAGAATTGGCGAGCGCGTGTTGGAATCCGCAATAAGCTGTTGAACATCCTTGCCATACATCGCTCTGATGTAATCAAATGCCGCTTCTTTATTCTTAGCATCTACAGGAACGGAGTGGAACGCAGCTCCGATCGTTACGTTACCCGGTTTACCGTTTGGCGACAATGGAATCGGCGCCATACCGCACTCTAGGCCAACATTCTTACATTCTTGCGCACGCCACGGGCCATCAATCAAGTAGGCCAGTTGACCTTTATTCCAAGCATCGAAGTATGTACCTTCGTTGTTGTTCAGCATCAAACCTTTAGGGTGGTTAGCGTTCAGTGCTCTTAGCAATTCGATCACTTCAACGTTAGCATCGGAATTGAAGGTCGGTTGTCCTTTATCATCGGCGAAAGTTCCGCCATTGATTGCAACCAGTGCACCGTAACGAAGGTAGCCGCCGAAGTTAGGAGCGCCATATACGCCGCCGCCGTAGAACTTACCTTTGCCTGCATCCGTTACTTTCTTCGCGTTGTCTACAAGCTCAGCCCATGTCGTGATGGCTTTCTCAGGATCCAAGCCGGCTTCTTTCACCAATTTCTTGTTCCAGAACAAGCTGCTTACGCCCGGCTGTGAAGCCAAACCATAGATCTTACCGTCGAATTCCATCGGTTTCCAAGCTGCAGGAGCGAGCTTCTCACGAATCTCTGCTGCCATATCATCCGGGAAAGCCTCAAGCAATCCTTGTTGAGCAAAACCAGGCATTTGCGTTTCGCCTACGATGATATCCGGAATGTTCTTAGCCAGGAAGCCTGCTGTTTCTTTCTGGACCAGCGGCTCGCCCCAGCCCCAATCTTCGGTTTTGATGCTAATATTTTTTTCTTTCAATTGGGTGCTGATGAATTTCTGATAATAAAGACCGAATGCTCCGCCTTCAAATTGATTGCCCGGCGTATAGCTTGTATCTGTACCGCCGTCTTTCAGTTCTTTCTCTTTCGAAACTAACAAATCATCCACTAAGCCCACGCCAATGCCGACAGCGCCTTCATTCAATACAGTAAGCGTAACAGGTTCTGCAGCAGCGGGCGTATTCTCCGTTGTGTTATCCGCCTCATTCGTTGCTTCAGTCGTATCCGTTGTTGCTGTGTTGCTTGGTTTCTCATTCTCTGCTGCGGAATTGCCGTTATTCCCGCCGCAAGCCGTCAGAGCAACCATTAATAGCGCTGTTCCCATTAAGGCTGTGGTCTTTTTTAATTTCACATAAACCCCTCCATTTGTGGATGACTATTTGCTACATCTGAAATATAACATACTAATATAATATATTCAATATGTTATTTAGATTTATTTTAGCCTTTAATCCCCGTGTTAGCCAACCCTTGCACAATGTACTTCTGGAAGAAGAAGAACATTAATAGTGCAGGGATTGTTGCGCCAAGTCCAAGTGTAATGATGAGAGGCCAGTTCGGTATTCCGGCTGGACCGGCCGCAGCGGACGACAATCTCGTAATCGCGGCAGGAAGCGTCTGCAGCGAGTCTGTTGATGTGTAGAAGAACGGGGTAGCAAAATCATTCCATGTCCCAAGCGCTGTTGTAATTGCTATATATGCCATAATCGGCAGCTGCAGCGGCAACAACAGCTGGAATATGATCCGGAGCGTACTCGCACCATCCACTTTGGCTGCTTCATCCAATTCAAACGGAACCTTTTCAATCGACTGTTTGACTAGGAACGCGCCCATAATATTAATGCTCGGCCCGCCGATAAGGTACACCCACCAAGTATCCAGAATGCCCGTACCGCCATTAAAGATATGATTGCCTCCGGCAAACGGGAATCTCGCATACTCCAAATAAGTAGGGATTAACGCAATCGTACCCGGAATCATTTGTGTACCGAGCAGGAATAGGAATAACTGATCTTTCCCTTTAAACTTCAGCCGAGCGAATACATACCCCGCCAGGAAGGAGGTCAATAATGCCCAGAATGTGTTGTAAACCGTTCGAATGGAGGAGTTGATAAAATATTTCTGTACCCCTGCTTCCGTAGATCCATAGAACAGGACCAAATAATTACGCAGCGTCGGCTCCTTCGGAATCGGGAGCAGCCCTAGTACGGATGAGGTGAATTCAGCTCTGCTGAAGAAGCCCGCCAATACCATAAATACTAAAGGATATAACAATACTAGGCCGACACCGAACAATACGATATGTGCGAATAAATGGGTTGGCTTTAACTGAACCGCGACTTGTTTACGAAACCCTGCTGTTGCTGCCATGGATTATTTCCTCCTTTTCAACGGGATTGTATTGCTTCTGTCCGAATTCGTTGACCAGCGATAGTAGAGCACCGTTACCGCGAATACAACAACCGCCATCACAAGCGACGAGGCTCCCGCCATTCCCATGTTGAAATCCCAGAATGCATCCCGATAAATACGGAACACGAGCACTTCTGTCTGTCCGTAAGGACCGCCGTTTGTCATAAACAAGACCTGCTCGTAAATTTGGATCGCGCCGATCAAGCTGGTGATGACGATATAGGTTGCAATCGGTTTCAAACCAGGAAGCGTGACATTCATTAATTTGCCCCAGCGGCCGGCACCGTCGATTTCCGCTGCTTCGTACAACGTCGGATCAACGGATTGAAGGCCGGCAAGCCAGATGAGCGCCGCACCGCCTACGCCTTTCCAAACCGAGTACACG
Organism: Paenibacillus sp. CF384; assembly: GCF_900106745.1. Taxonomy (GTDB): domain Bacteria; phylum Bacillota; class Bacilli; order Paenibacillales; family Paenibacillaceae; genus Paenibacillus_Z. The sequence goes on from NZ_FNNV01000014.1 coordinate 165,281, forward strand.
ACGATCCAGAACACGCCCCAGAACACGGAGTATTGCCATACAATCGGTTCTTTGCCAATCGATTTCAGAAAGTTATTAATGACACCGTTATTCGTATCCAGAAGGATGTTGAAAATTTGGGTTGTCGCAACTGCCGAAGTAACAGCCGGAATGTACCAGACGGAGCGATATACCCCTTTACCGAACAAAGGCATGTTCATCAGCATAGCTGCTCCGAAACCCGCCGCCAAGGTAACTACCGTCACCAAGCCGCCCATCCAAATGGATCTCCAGAGCGCTTCGTAATACAGCGGATCTTGAAAGAATCGGATGTAGTTATCTATGCCAACGAACTTCGGACTGCCGGCAATGCCGATCCATTCGAAGAATCCCAGCAAGAAGCCGAATAGAATCGGGAAACCGGATAAGACAAGCCACCATAATATCATCGGACCTAAAATAACCGTGGCAATAATCGCATCTCGGTGTTTCTTGGTGAATTTTTTTAACGTTGACTGACTGCTCACATTTGCACTGTTTTGCAGCGAAGTTTGACCGCTCACAGTTAAACTGCTTTTCTCCATATTCACGCGCCTCCTATGTCGAATTATTATTCTTCACGTTTCAAACCGCGGCTTGCTCGCCGGATTAACTCATCAGCTGAATCTGGCTATACCGGATAATCTTCAGTGAATAGCGAACTTTGTTCCTTATTCTCTTAAACGTCCAGCTGTCATCTTTATCACTTACACCTTAAATTTGTTTCAATCCTCTTCTGCGTCTTTCGGCCATATGTCATCGATAGCATCTCCCTCGTCTCACACGTCACATTCCATATATTAATCACTATAATATAAATTATATTAATTATATCATTATAGTCAATTGAAATTTATAAAAAAAACCGACAGCCCTGTGAATGTTACATCCACAGCGCTATCGGTCCTTCATTTGAGTATAGGTCTATTAGTTTAATTGACCTGTTGTTTTGCGAATGACAAGGCTTGGTTGTAGGTCAATCTTCTTGTAGCTCGGCTGTTTGCCTTTATTGTCAATCACTTGCAGCAACAAGCGAGCAGCTTCTCTGCCGATTTCTTGCTCCGATTGGTCGATATGCGTCAGCAGGCTAAATTCGTCCAGCAGCGGACTCGGGTTATCGAAGGTAACAATCGAGATATCCTCCGGCACGCGCAGTCCGACTTGCTTGGCAATCGTCAAGATGTGGACACCGAGCGCACAGTTCAGTGCAATGTAGGCCGTCGCCATCCGGTTCTTGATAAAGCGATACAGCGGATGATCCTGGTTCAATATGGTGTGGTTCTCACTTGACGTAGTAAATAGCGTATTTACACTCCCTTGCGAAGCATTAACATGGAAGTCAGTCAGAATCAGCGCCGGATTAATGAGTGCGCCTTTCTGTTTCAGCGCTTCATTGTAGCCTTGAATCCGCTCCTCCACCGATACGGTCATAAGCGGAGAATCCGAACAGATTGCAATATTCCGGTGACCCAGACTCCATAGATGATCAACCGCCAATATGGAAGCTTGGACACTATCAGAAGATACGACATTCGTTTCGACGCCAGGCAGGTGACGATCAATAAGCACGAACGGATAATTTTGCATCTTCAGTGCGATAATTTCTTCGTTGTAGACTTCGGCATCCACCGGGAAAATAATTAATCCGTCCACGCTATTCTTCAGCTCACGAATGACTTCCTTCTCCATTTCCTTGGAGTTGTAGGTGAACATGACCACCACGGAATACTTGCTCGCTTCCAGCATTTCCGTAATCCCATGAAGCAGCCGGATCGCGAAGTAATCGCCGATGAACGGAAACACCAAACCAATCTTCGCCCGGTATGTCGCCCGATTCGGCACAGGCGTTTCAATTATTGTACTTGTCGCAATATGCGTCTCCGGAATGCCTTTGATAAAGCTTCCTCTACCCGGTATGCGATAGATCCAGCCGTCCTTCGCCAGCTCTGCCAATGCATTAACAACCGTAATCCGACTGACCTCGAACTGATCCATTAGATCCTTCTCTGTCGGAATTTTATCATCCTCTACCAGTTTCCTGGTTATAATCAGGTCCTTAAAATAATTTTGAATCTGAATATATAGAGGCTCTCTATCCTGACTCATGAGCCACTCCCCCATTATCTATTTATTTCACCGCACGTACCTTTATATCAAATATATCATAAACATTCTGGATTATAAAGTAACCTTACATGACGCACCTAATAAAAAAATATATACCTCCCACAACCAAACATTTATGCAATTTATTAGTTATTTTTCCTCTCGAGCCGTTATTTTAAACAATATAATGATCATGTCAAATAATGTGCGCTCAACAAAACAAAAAGAGAAACCCGACGGTTTAATAACCGCGGGTTTCTCTCTTCTCTCTACAACAGCTCAGACTAATTAATCGTAATCCGATCAGCCGTTATCGTAGCCACGTCGTAGAAATACACTCTGTACTCCAGTTTACGGTTAAGCGTCTGATTAAACGTCAGATTGAAATCCTGATACGTGTTAGCCGCCGTAAACTGCTGCCTTGTAATGTCCGCCTGTGCCACAACAGCACCTGCTTGTGCGTCCCAGACATCGATTTTGGCGACATTCAGATTGTCCAGCGTGTTGTTATCTACCTTGAGGCGGAATGTTATTTTGCGATTGCCGATCTGCACTTGGGTATCATACGGTCCGTAAACCATATGCCCGCCGTTGTCCAGCGTCGGACTCGCCTGCCAGCCGTCGCCGCTTACGCGTCCGAGTCCATGACCGACTACAGTACCTTCCGCTTCATATTTGCCGAGTCTAGTTGTTACGGCAACCTTGTCGACGTTGATGGCGGCTTTATCCTTGTAATTCACCCTGAATTCCAGCGCACTTCCGGTTGGATTAGTGAAGCTCAGGCTGAAATCCTGATACGTATTGTTCGCCTTGAATTGGTTTCGATACACGTCGAGGGCGGCAAGTGTCTGTCCGGTCGAGTTATCTCGAACATCCAATGTAACGACATTATCGTTTACACCCGTAATGGAATCGATCTTCATCTTGAACGAAGCCGTTAGTTGACCGACCGGAAGCGTATTGTCATACGGCCCCCACATCATGAAGCCCGAACCATCCTGGGTTGTATTGGCGCTCCAGTCACTGCCGCTCGCACGGCCAACCGTATGTGAGAACGCGGTTTCTGCTTCATACTTCTTCACGGCAGTAGCCGGGTCAATCGGCAGTTGATTATTTTCCCGCATGAGCTGGAAGTACGTGTCCGGTCTAACGAATACGATGTTGCTGTTGCTGCTGAAGTTGTTGACGGCATTGATAAAGCTCTGATACGTGATGCCTTCCCATGGATTCGACTGAATGGTAACGAAGCGAGGCGACGTTCCGTTCCAGCCCGAGATGGCGCCGTTGATTTCGGAAATAATCGACGCTTCCGAGTAGCAATACGTGGCGTTAAGCCCTTGGCTAGGCAGCGTATTGTCATACACGGTGATGGCACCGCCCGCATTCTGGGCCGTCAAACCATATAGTGAAGGTGCATATTGAGCAAAGCTGTTCCCTACGTTTGCATTCGTCGCGCCATTGATTTGGTTCCAAACCGTAAGCACTCGCAAGCCCGCACGGTTCATGTAATCATTGGTCAACGCCACATAGTTGTTGAGGTACGTTTGATTCCCCCAGTAATTCGGGTACGTATACCCGATACCCGTCGGTCCGGAAATCAATTCATCATTCGGCGTAGCCGTATTGTACAAATAGTTCAGTACGCCCGGCATGGCATCCAGCATGGCCGGAGACACGGTCCAGCCGAGCGGCACCGTCCCTCTATTCGGATGATCCCAGAATGTTTTGAAGCGATGCTCCAAATATTGAATGTTATCGCCATCGCTTAAGATGAGCGATATATAGATTTTGTTCTCCAGCGGCGGCTTGTTAGGAGTGCCCTTCACATTGACCGTTCTGGAAGTGCCGCCGAACACCGTCAAATTGGATGCAAAATCACTCGCAATCGTTGACACGCCATATTCGGAAACGGTCTGAATGCCCAAGCCCTCATCCGGCCACCAGCCCATATAGATCCCGCTGCCATACGGCATGTCAGCCAGGAATTGGCGAAGCAATGTATTCTCGGCGGCAACGGCCGGGTTCAGCCAAATCGTAGCCGCACCTACAGCAGTGGCGTAATCACGCAGAAAACCTTTGATACCAGGGTTTAATCCGACAATCAGCTTATGCGTGACCAGCGACCAGTAATTCGTATACAAGTATTGATAGACTTGCAGCTTGGTCGTGAAATCGCCGCGCAAATCATTAAGAATCGGCAAATTGTATGGTGCTGCAGTCAGCTTCGCAACCATGCTTGGCGATGCTACAATGCCGCCGCTAAGCGATGCGATTGTAGTCGCCAGATTCACGGTATCCGGAAGCGCGGCATCATAGACGACGATCCCGCTGATCTCGCTTCTGTATTTGGTAATAAGCGTGTACTTGTCAGTCACATCGGCATAACCGAGTCCCAAGGAATTCGGCCAGTTGTACTTGCCTTCCTCGTTGTTAACCGCATTATCGAAGGTATAAATCCGGGGCTGGGTTTTGTTGACGAGCCCTTTGAGCGTCGTGAAGAGCACCGCTTCTTCTTCCTTGATCAACGGCCTTGCGCCTACGCTATTGACTTTCATATAAGCGCCACCATGCCAGAACACCCTGAATTCGAGCGCATGTCCGGCAGTCGCATTGGTGAAAGGAACCTCAAACCGCTCATAGACAGACGCCTGTCTCCATTCTTTCCGTGTAATACTCCTGCTCGCTAGTACAACGCTGCTCGTACTGTCTCTGACATCAACCGTTACCATGACATCATCGTTCGCGGTATTGTTGTCGATTTTCAAATCATAGAAGGCACTATAGCTTCCGGTAGGGATCGTGGTCACATTCGGACCGGTAATCATGTTAAGATTCGGCGCATCTATAGAGGTTTGTGCCAGCCAGCCATCGCCGTCCAAGCGACCCGTTGCATGTCCGACCGCCGAGCCTTCCCCTTCATACTTGTATTCGATATCATCTGTTCGGACATCCATCAAGTCAAGCGTAGATGCAGGTGCCGAGAAGGAAGGAAGCACTTGACCCGATGGCCAAGTAAGTCCTGCTGCTGCTGCTGGTGAAGTCGGGAGAAGCGGAAGCGGAGATGCCGAGGCAATGATGACGGCTGCCAATCCTAAACCAATCCATTTCTTTACTCTCATTTTCATCCTCCAATACGTTCATAGTTTGGAATCCAAATGAATGCCGGCCATGCGCGTAATGCTATACTCGATATAACCCGTATCCTCCTTCGCCACCGGATTTATTCCCTTTCCTCTATGATGTAAGTGCTTACAATGTAAATTAAATATATCGTATATATCTTATAATATCAATATACATTACGGCCAAAAATTACATAAATTTTGTTAAAAATTATAACGCGTGATAGTTGATCCTCTAGATGGTGATAGCCATGCAAAAAAGCCGCTTCCTCCTGTGCGGAGAACGCGGCCTTCCTTACGTGCGGATGCAAACGATTATTTCCGGCCCCTCGCGTACTGAACGACAGGTCCGGTCGATTGACCTACGACCAGCTTAGGTTCGAGAACGATTTTGTGATACCCTTCATCATGGCTTGGACGGTCCAGCAAATCAGTCAGAATACCAGCCGCCCTGCTGCCGATCTCTTCTTCAGACTGCGCAATATGCGTATACCACTCCTGACTGTCCACATCCGAAGACGGATCGTCGAATGATAAGATCGACAATTGTCCGGGAACATTCAGCTTCATACTGCGGGCCAACCCGGAGATATAGAGAGCGAGCTTCGCATTTAACGTAATATAAGCGGTTGCCTGACCATTCTTGAGACAGCGAGCCAATGCATGAGCATCGTCTTTCTGATCATAATCGACAACAAGTTCCGTCAGAATGAGCGCCGGATCAATCATCGCTCCTCTTTGCTTGAGCGCTTCAACATAACCGGCAATCCGCTCTTCAACCGTCACTGTCGGAAGCGGCGAGTCCGAGCAGATCGCTATGTTTCGGTGGCCAAGCTCCCATAGATGGGAGACCGCTAATTGCGCTCCCAGCCTGCTGTCGGAGCAGACGAAATGCGTTTCTACCCCCGGCAAATACCGATCGATGAGCACGAACGGAAAATGACTCATTTTGAGCGATAGGATCTCTTCATTATACGTTTCGGCATCAATCGGGAAGATGATCAGACCGGCTACATCCTTCTCCAGCAGCTGAACAATCGCTTCTTTCTCGAATGCATTGGAATGATTCGTTAAGATGACGGCCAAGTAATAATCGCTATGTCTCATAATCTTGTTCATCCCCTCTATCAAACGAAGGGCAAAATAATCATCCAGCGACGGGATAATAAACCCGATCATCCGCTTACCGAGCGGACGGTCACGTTCGATGAATCCCCGTTTCTCGCGCACGATCTCCGTTATTGCCGGCAAGTTCTCGGTTGGGGAAGGAGGCACCTCGGGAACGAGAGGCATATCCTTGCTTACAAAGCTGCCCCTGCCCGGAATCCGATATATCCACCCTTCCTTGGCAAGCTGGGTTAATGCATTGGCAATTGTGATCCGGCTCACATTGAAATCGACCATTAATTCCTTCTCGGAAGGAATCTTCTCGTCAATCGTCAGCGCCCCGGAACCGATCAGCTTCTTAAAATGCTCCTGTACTTGGAGATATAGCGGCTGTCGCTCTTTCTGCATCTTGGATAACTCCCAACCCAGTTTAATAACTTATTTAATATAATAAATACAATACTTTGATATATTATATGTTGTCAATGACTTATTTAGTCGAAGAATTGGGTTCGATTGGCAAACCTTCACTTTCACGAACCAGCTGGAAATACGTGTCCGGACGTACAAAAACAACATCTTTATTCGACGCGTACAGATCCATTGCGTTCACGAAATTCTGATACGATACCTGCCATGGATTAGCTTGTATGGCTGCGAAAACAGGAGATTCGCCATCCCACTTCTTAACGGCTGCTTCAATTCCATTGGTTAGGTCACTCTCCGCGCTGCCATAGGAGACGTTCAGCTCTTGTCCCGGAAGCTCATTCTTGTACACTTGGATCTTGCCGGTGCCAAACTGGGAAGTAAAACCAAGCAGCGAAGGAGCATGCTCCGCGAAACGATTGGCCGCCTCCGGCGTAATCTCCCCTTTCACGTAATTCCAAATGGTCAACACGCGAAGTCCTGCTCGCGACATATAATCATTCGTGCGGGTAACGAAGTTGTCGAGCCCCTCTCCGTCCTTCCAGAAGTTCGGGTACGTATAGCCCATTCCCGACGGACCGGAAATTAACGCATCGTTAGGCGTAGCCGTCTTGTACAAGAAATCAAGAATGCCAGGCATCGTATCTACCATTAACGGCGAGACCGTCCAGCCAAGCGGCACTTTACCACGGTCAGGATTATCCCAGAATCGCTTAAATGAATGTTCCATATACTGCAGATTGTCGCCATCGCTCAGAATGAACGACACGTAGATTTTATTTTCCAGCGGCGGCTTCTTCGGCAGTTCAGGTACCGTAATCTCGCGAGTGGTTCCGCTAAACACGCTCAGATTAGAGGAGTAATCGCTCGCGACGGTAGCTAATCCGAAGTCCGAGGTCTTCTTCACGCCTTCACCTTCATCCGGCCACCAGCCCATATAGAGCCCGCTTCCGTAAGGCAAATCCGTCAGAAATTTATCGAGCAGCTCGCTTTCCTTCGGCTCTTTGGGATTAAGCCAGACGACAGCGGCTGTGAGATTCATCGCATAATCTCTGAGATAGGACTTGAGCGCCGGGTCGAGGCCGATAATAACACGGTGCGTCACTTTGGGCCAATAGTGCTCCAGCATATATTCATAGACATCCAGCTTCGATGCGAAATCACCGCGCAAATCCTCCAATATAGGCAGGTTGTAGGGATCTCCAGTCAGCTTCTCCACCAGCGCCGGAGGTGCCACAATTCCGTCCTTCAAGCCTGCAATCGTCGTTGCCAGATTGACGGTGTCCGGCTGGCTGTCATCATAGACAACGATGCCGCTTACTTCCGAGCGATATTTGTCGAGCAGCTTCCAGTTATCTTTCTCTTCTTTATAGGCAAGACCGAGCGAGGTCAGCCATGACGTACCCGTGCTGCCATTCACGTTATCGGTAAAGGCGTACAAGCGAGGTTTCGTTTTGTTGACTACCCCCTTCAAGGAAGTGAACACGAGGTTCTCATCCTTGCGAAGCGCCCAGGAGATGCCGATGTCGAACAGCTTCACCGTGGATTTGCCGGTCCACTGCACCCGAAACTCAAGCGCTTGCCCATCTTCCGCTACGGTAAAAGGAAGCTCGAAGCTCTGCGATGCATTCGGCAGCTTGAAATCCCAGTTCGATATATCAAGCGAAGCAAGACTCGTACCCGCTTCTTGATCGAGTACTTCCAGCTTCGCTACAACCCCGTTCTCATTCGCAAAGCTATCCACCTGCATGTTTACAATCGCCTTGTTCTCCCCGGCCGGCATGTTCGTTTGATTCGTGATATCCAGCATCGGAACATTCGGCGCATCACTGCCTGCTGTGGCTAGCCAGCCATCTCCGTCCGCTTTGCCGGTTTTATGCGCTAACGAGACATCTTCCGCCTGGTAGTAGAAGTTATCTGTGGTGTACATCAGATCGAGTGTCGGAGCCGGCTCCTCGAATGAAGGCAACGCTTGCCCCTCCGGCCAATGGACTCCTTCCTTATTACTACTAGGCCAGGCAAAATAAGTGGTGACGGCTGCAGCGGCTACGACAATTACGGATCCGAATAAAGTAAACATTAATCTGCCTTTCAATGGATCTCCTCCTATTGGGACGAATGGTTGGTTGATGGGTGATTACATGATGTTAAAGTTCTTAATATTTACTATAATATATATAACAAATAATATCTACGATGAATGACAAAGTTTGGCATGGCACCGAAGTCGCACTCGCAATTGCACTCGCCCCCTCATACCGCGAAAATCTAACGAACCATACAGGCCTTATTCGGCCGTATTTCGAGCCTGCGAGATTCTAACGAACCGTAGAGGTCTTATTGTGGAAGAATCAGCTCCAACACACCTGAAAATCATCAAATAAGACCCGTACGGTTTGTTAGCGTTTTTTGGGAGCTATTTTCGGCCAGATAAGACCCGTACGGTTCGTTAGCACATTTCGCAAACGAAAACCAGCTAATACTTGTCAAGCATTTCATGTTGGTCAATCTTTGAATTACTGGTATACTGCTTTCTAAGCACAACAAATAATCCTTCATTGGCGTGAAGGATGTTGGTTAAATATGGTTATGCTCTGTAGGGCTCGCTTTTACTAAGGATGGCGTACACGTGATGGAGAAGCTTGTTGGCGCAAGCGATCACGACCACCTTGTACGGCTTGCCCTCTTTCCTTTTCTTGTCGTAATATTCTTTCATCCTGCTGTTTGCACTTCTTCGAATTCCGCATTGAACGGCCAAATACAACGCTCTTCTCAAGCGCTTGGATCCCCTTTTCGTAATTCGGCTACTTGTTGCCGTAAACTTCCCTGAGCTAAAGATGCCAGGATCCAGGCCTGCATAAGCTACAAGTTGTTTTGCGTCATGAAACTGCCTTGCATCGCCAATCTCTGCTACTAGGACAGCTGCAAGCTTGTCACCAATGCCCGGAACACTTTTTACCAGCTCCACCTCAGGAAGTTCCTTCGCAATCTGCTCCATAAGTTCCTCGAGATTGTTTAACTGCTTCGTAAATTCAAGCAACAAGGCAATCATTCCACTCAATGCTTTTGCCTGTGAATGGCTTTTGGGCTGTTCGGACCAATCGGCCAGCAACAATTGTAGTTTCTCTGCTTTCTCGGCCGCCCACTGTTTCGAACGAGCCTTACCCGTAACTTCCCTCAGCACTTCATCGATCCTAAAAACGTTGCCTTCCAAGCATCGTTGTAATACCAACAGGGATGTGACTGAAAATAGGTCTCGAAACATTTGTGAGTACGTCGGAAAAACCTGTTCGAGCAATGCTCGTGAGTTTAACTTAGCTTGCACGAACATTCCAGTGACGAACTCATTTTGTCTGGTTACATGTTGAAGCTCTGTGTAAGCTTCTTCCCACGTCCGATGAGGTTTTACGTCTCCGCGGTAGTACATTTCAGCCAAATGCCATGCATCGGCAGCATCGGTCTTTACCTTTCGAAGTTGCGTACCTTTCGCTCGCTTAGACTGTAATGGATTTATGATGACATGCTTCCATCCCCTATGCTTCAAATGCGAGACAAGTCCTCGATGATAGTGGCCGGTTGCCTCAAGCACAACAACAGGTTCATTGCCTGAAGTACTACACAATTCTGTTAGCACACGATCTAGTCGTACATACCCTTGTTAAGTGTGCGGAATTATCTCCATTTTCCCGAACACTTCATTTCTCTGTAAAAACGCTTGAATAACACTGTTCTCTTTTGAAACGTCTAAACCTACCACTGGTTCCATAACAACCTCCTAAGCAAACTTGCCGGCACTCCCACGATGGTTCCAAACCCATAGCTTCGCTTGTGATACGAGGTCATTGCCTCAACCAGCTCAAACATGGTCATTGGAGGTAGTGGGAAAGCAGTTTTTGTTTCGGGGTCTCAGCCCCTAAAAGCCGCACGCTTTCCCGGCTACCGCCATCATAATTTACCTATAAAAATAGGCCAACCAGTATATTCTGGTTGACCTAATAATACGAAAAGCCGCCGACTAAGCCGGCAGCTTCATGTTCAAGTGGGAACAACTAAAATTACGTCCCCAATATATATTTAGTTATATAATCATTGCGGAATTTACCTTCCGGATCATAGCTGCGAAGCAGCTGCTGGAAGTCAGGCAGCTTCTCATAGTGGGATTGCAGCTCGGCCGGCGACATGGTGAACAGCTTTCCCCAGTGAGGACGAGCATGGAAGGGTTTAAGCTGCTCTTCTATAATCGGCAACAGTTGTTGAACAGCCTCCCAATTATCTTTCCATGTGAAATGGATGGCCACCATTTCCCCCTTGTAACAAGGACTCAGCCATAGACTATCTGCGGCAATTGTGCGAATCTCAGAAACATGAAGGTACGGCGATATCTGATCGCGCAGGCGGTTAATCGCACACAAAGCCAGATAGGCATCCTTACGCGGTACAAAATACTCACTTTGCAGCTCCTCTCCCGCACTCGGCGTGAAGTCCATGCGGAAATGCGGCAGCCGTTCATACCACGGTCCGGCGATTCCCATCTGTTCGCTGCAATTCACCGGAGAGGCGCCTGGCACCGGGTGCAGATGCGACTTCGCTAGTTTCGCGCCGTAGAATTCTGGTTCTGCTAGGGTCGCTGCGGCAGCATCTGGTAGTTTCATCTTCATCCACAATTGATTAAACGACGGCGACTTCCAATCCGTAAACAAACTCACGCTGTAAGCACTGGAGAAGATCGCGTCAAAGTGGTTCTCCAGTTGCGCAAGCGGCAAATTTTCGTAGATAACCTGACTCATATTAAAAGATGGAACCACATCTAGCGTAATTGTCGTAACTACACCCAATCCCCCAAGCCCAACGACCGCCCCGGCGAAAACCCCATCCGCTTGATCGCGAGCGAGTACTATCGTCTCTCCATCCGCTTTCACTACCTCTAGAGAATAAACCGCTGTCGCGAGATTACCATTCAAATCCCCCGAACCATGCGTCGCTGTCGCCACAGCACCTCCAACCGAGATATGCGGAAGTGATGCCAAGTTATGCAGCGCATAGCCGTTACTATGAAGATAGTGACACAGCTCACCATACCGAATTCCCGCTTCCACCGTTACTCTATTGTTCGTGCGATCTAATTCGACCACTCGGTTCAGCTTCTGCAGCGAGAGATGACATCCGTTCGTATCGGCGATTGAATTAAACGAATGACGTGTACCAAGCACCTTAATTCGTTTGCTGCTAGCAACTAACGCTTGAACTTGTTCTACCGTTTCAGGAGCATGAACCTCCGAGGCGTTGTACTTGAAGTTCCCTGCCCAGTTCCGATTATTTTCCACAGTCATACATCCCTTCCTGGACTAAACTATAGCGCTATTACTTGCTTCGCTATCCCTTAAGGATATACCTGCATTTGGGGTAGGCACTACAGCCCTTAAACTTTCCGTACTTCCCTGTGCGCTCGACAAGCTCACTACCACATTTGGGACATAAATTGTTTGTGACCATTCTTTGTTTTGTAGCCGCTACCTCTTTAATGGCTTTCACGTGCTCTTTCTTTACTTGCTTACCATTCAACTGACTCGCTTTCATAACCGCTACAATATGTTCTATTTGCTGCATATCCAAAACGACATCATTATACTTCTCTATCGTTCGAACGAGTTTGGAAGCATATATAACTTCTTGCGAAGTCTTTACTTTTAAATCAGCTCTTCCGCTAAAGCTAACGATTCCTATTAGCGGCAGATTATCTCCATCAGGAAACAATGAAGCGATTGCTTGAATATGTCCGTAATTTTGCCGCAAAGGATTGTACAATTTTTCTTTACGTTTATATATGACCTGTGTCCAGTATTCAGATCGCTCATCTCCAACAATCCAGCCTCGATAGTTTTTCGTTTCAATAACGAAAATACCATGAATAGAAATAACCACATGATCGATTTGCGTGGTTCTTCCTGATGTTGAGGGAATAGTTAAATCATGAATAACTTCATACTTCCTCTTGTCTAACTTATTCAATTTACGTATGACGGATTTCTCTCCTATAATGCCTTTAATAGTTGGAGATTTATTAATGATAGCCAGGATTAATACTAGAAGCAACAAAATATAAATCATACATATCCTCCCTGATCGCTGATTGCAGCGTATAATTGTTTCTAGTAGTTACGACCTATGTATTCTACCATATTAAAGAAAATATAGGTAAATATAACTCACTAAGAAACGAGAGGCTGCACATATGGCGATATTGAGAGAGTTAAATAATATGCATAAAACAAAGAGAAGCCAGCCATTATTCTGTGGTTGGCTTCTTTACAGCATTCGCTAATCATAATCCCAAACACAATCCTCCGGCAGTTTATCCGGAAGGAACCCTCTGAAGATCGTAGTACGCAGCTGGTGCATATCCGTCCGCTCCAGATAATCGATTCGGCAGCATAAGCGCGGCTCGATCCACTGCGTTTGCTTATCTTGCAAGGTATGGAGCTGCTCCGCGAGCGCCAAAAAAGCTTGCTTCTCTTCAGGCTTAATCCCGAATTCAACGGTTCCTACAGGCTTGTTCCGTAATGTCCTGAAGTGAAGGCCTAAGACAAGCGCAAACGGATCTGTCCGATAGCCTAGGATAACGGTGTCGATGGACTTGAAATGTTTGATTTTCAGCCAATCCGGCGATGTCTTATTCAGTTGGTAGCTGGAATCCTTCCGCTTCGCGACGATGCCTTCCATGTTCTTCTCTTTCGTCATGGCGAATAGGGCCTTGCCCCTCCCGTCGACAAACATGGTTTTCGTGAGAAGCTGTGAATCGGACACGACATCGGCTAAGCGTTCCTTCCTCTGCATCAATGGTTCATGCACATGCGCTCGATCCGTATAAATGAGATCAAACACCACGAAGGTTGCCGGATGCGTAAGCGTCGCTTGCGCGATTCTTGCAGAAAGGCTTAACCTCCCGCGATACGCGAAATCATCAAACACGGGCCGTCCCCCGCGCATACAAATCCCTTCGCAATCCAAAATAGCCGAGTTTGCCTTAATGGCGGCGGCGGCTTCCTTCAATTCGGGAAACTTGACTGTAACAAGGGTTCCGTAGCGCGTGTAGGCTTCAATCCGTTCACCTTGCTTATGAATGAGCAGACGCCAGCCGTCATATTTGGGCTCGAATATATAACCTTCATTATCGAAGGCTTCCTTCCCCATACTCACGATCATGGGCTTTAATGCAGAAAAGAGCATAGGTTTCTTCCTCCCCCTATACTCTAGTGTCTCCGCAAAGAATAGAGAGCAAACCAGCTAGCTCTATCTCAGCTATTCATTCGATTCTTTTTCTATCACATAACCGTTCTTCGTAATATGATCCTCGAATATCTGCTGGATATTCGGAAACTGCTCCCGTTCAAGCCACGACTCTGCCTTCCAAACGCTCGATGTATTCAGCGCCCGCGGACAATGAATGAAACACTCTTCCACGGTTACTTTAACTGCGAATTGCGGAGGTCTGCCATTCAGAGCCATGCTTTGCTGCAAAGTCTCGTTATAGACCATGCGCGCCGTTCCGTTAATGCGAAGCACCTCATTCATCCCTGGCAAAATGCAAATCATGCCAAGCCGCGGATTTTCCAGCAGGTTCATCATCGAGTCAACCCGCCTGTTCCCCATTCGCTCAGGAAAAGCTAATGTATGGTCATCCAATACCTTCACAAACCCTGGCTGATCGCCGCGCGGCGATACATCGCATTGGCCTTCGGCGTTGGACGTCGCTAGAAAAAACAGCGGACATTTGGCCAAATAATTACGGACGTGATCGTCGATATGGTCGATGGTTTTCTTGACAACCGCCTCATGCGGAACGCCTACCAACTCCCGCAGTCGCTCAATAGAGTCGATAATTTCGTCTTCCGATTGGTTATAACTCATTTTGTTTTTACCCTCTTCCTGATGTTAGCTACTATCAAGCCTACCCGCTGCCGAGGATTAATGCAAGATTGGAAAAACAGCCGATTCAGATCGAATCGCCTGCTCTTCTTAAACGTTATTTCAAGCAGCAGCCTCTTATTCATTAGACAAAGATCGCAGCCGCCTAAGCGACGGAAACAGAACCATCCACAAGCCTGCTACTACAATTGTTCCGATCCCCCCGATGAATGCAGCTTGGACAGGGCCAACCAGGCCGGCAAGCGTACCCGACTCAAACTCTCCCAGCTGATTGGAGGTTCCAATGAAGAGCGAGTTTACCGCATTCACGCGGCCCCTCATCTCATCCGGCGTTTGCAGCTGCACAAGGGAAGAACGAATGACCACGCTGATGACATCTGAACCCCCGATAAGCAGCAAGGCAACCAGCGAAATCATGATATTCGTCGATACCGCGAAGAGTATGGTAGCTAATCCAAAAACACCGAGTGCTCCGAACAGAATCGGACCGAGTGCTTTCCTCAAGGGGTAATAGACTAGCGTGATGGACATCAACAACGCGCCAACGGCAGGAGCAGTTCGCATAATACCTAACCCCAATGGTCCTGTATGCAAAATATCCTCCGCGAATATAGGCAGAAGCGCTGTCGCGCCACCAAGAAGTACGGCAAACAGGTCAAGCGATATCGTTCCCAAGATAACCGGGTTGCGTCTGACGAATACTAAGCCGGAGAAGATGGAGCTGGCCGTCACCGGTTCAGGCTTCCTAACAATGATCTCCATTCGGATGAGGAAGGTAAGAATCCCGGCAACTAATAGCGCCACCGCCGCAGTGACATAGACGAATACCGGACCCACCGCAATAAGAACACCGCCAAGGGTCGGTCCTATGATCTGAGAGGTTTGTCCGGTAGAGGTTGTCCAGGCGATCGCTTTCTGCATGAGTTCCTTCGGCACCAGCATCGGCAGCAGCGATGAAGACGAAGGACCTTCAAATGCCCGGCAAGCACCAAGTATGGCCGCAGCCACCAGGATTTCATTTCGCCCGAGCCATCCGGCTAGGTTCCCGACAAGCAGCAGCGCGGCTATTCCGCTTTCGATGATTTGGCATAAGAAAACGATTTTCCTCCGGTCGTAGCGATCCGCGACCTGCCCGACAACTAACGTTAGCAGCATCATCGGCAGAAACTGTGCCAATCCCACGAGCCCAAGGCTATAGGCATCATGCGTCAGTGCATACATCTGCCAGCCAATCGCAACCGATAACATCTGGAAGGAAGTCGAAGATAACGTTCGCGAAACCCAGAATTTCGTAAAAGAAGGCTGCCGGAGTGCAGCTTCCGTCTCCAACACGGTGCGTCTCACGCCCTTTCGGAATTGATGATTTCCTTATACTAGTCATGGGAATTGTACTCGATATTCAGCAAAAAGACTACCTCCTTCGGATAAGGATGGTAGTCGGTTCAACAGTTCTTGTCTGCCCTTTTCTTAAATCAGATTGCGAATAAACATCTCAAGGACACGCGCACTTATAGGTTTGGTTATGTAATCGTCCATGCCTGCTGCCAAGCAATCTTCCCGGTCCCCTTTCAACGCATTTGCGGTTACAGCTACAATTCGCGGACACTTTTCCGGTGACAATCTTTCTTTTATTGATCGCGTTGCTTCCAAACCATTAACAATAGGCATATGGACATCCATAAATATTAAATCATAGGATTCTCGAAGGGCGGCCTCGATCACTTCATTGCCATTGACGGCCACCGACACCCGATGTCCCATTTTCTCCAGCATTTTCTGCAACACCAATGTATTGATCTCATTATCTTCCGCTATTAAAATATTCGCGCGGCCCGTAATCGCGGCATTCATCGGTAGAGATTCCAAGGTATCAAACGATGCTTCATGATATCGAATGGTGAAGTGCAGGGACGATCCGCAATTACCGTCGCTTTCAGCCCATATTTTGCCTCCCATCATGCTGATGATTTTTCTGCTGATGGAAAGACCTAGCCCCGTCCCTTCATGCTTTCGTGACATTAAGCTATCAATCTGAGCAAAAGGCTCGAAAATATCCTCAAGCCGGGAATGCGGAATGCCGATTCCCGTATCCGTTACGGTAAACATCAGCAACGGAGGCTGCTCCACTACTTTCTTGACGGCAACCGCGATCTTTCCGCTTATCGTAAACTTGACGGCATTACTGAGCAAATTTAGCAGCACCTGTCTCAGACGTTCGACATCGCCGTATATACAATCGGGCACATCGTAATTGATGGAATAGGATAGTTCTAGATTCTTGTCCTCCGCCATCGAGGAAATGACGGAAAGACTGTCTTTAATGCATGATCGCAGATCGAATATCTCTTCCTGCAATTCGGTTACTCCTGCCTCGATCTTCGAAAGGTCCAAAATATCATTAATAATGGATAACAGCGACTCCCCGCTTTTGCGAATAATCTCCACATATCCCTTATGTTCGTCATTCAGGTCTGAATCGAGCAGGAGATCGGTCATTCCGATCACTCCGTTCATAGGCGTTCGGATTTCATGGCTCATCATGGCTACAAACTCGCTTTTGGCTTTGTTCGTGGCCTCTGCCGACTCCTTGGCATATATAAGTTTTTTCTGCTCTGAAATGTCCTTGCAGATGAGATAAAAGCCGATATTCTGCTTATGTACAAAGATAGGAGCAATGCTTGTGAGCACTTCGATCGCTTCGCCGTTTTTGGTAACGACACTGTCGATCTCCAGCTCAACCGTATCATCATGAAGCGCATCTGCCAGAATACGATCCACATTGGGCTGCCCAATAAGATTGGCAAGCGCCATCCCAATCAAATCCGCCTCAATGTTGTAACCTGTCATTTTCTCAGCTATCGCGTTTGCATTAATGATATTTCCGTGTAAATCAAACGAAATGACGGCATCATGGTTATACTTCTTCAGCGATGTATACCGTTCTACGGTTTCTTGAAGCCGCTGCTCGGATTCCTTTTGTTTAGAGATATCCATGATTTGCGCGATGTAGTAAATCGCCTCTCCATCTTCGTTACGGAATAACCGAATCGAGAGATAGCCCCAAATCGCCACGCCGTCCTTTCTGACATAGCGCCTCTCCATCTCCGCTTCATCTGCATCGTGCATGACAAGCTTTAAATCATGAATGTTCGTTATCGAATCATCCTTAAGCGAGAAGTCACCGAACTGCATACCTTCCAATTCGTTCTTGCTATAACCTAAAATCCGCTCGAGCGCAGCATTCACGGTTAGAATCAATCCATCAGGAGTCAGCAACGCGATGCCGAAGGAAGCATGCTTGAAGACTTGTCCGGTAAATGAATTCTGATCAAGGTTGACGCGATACATAAGTAACCTCCATTAATTCATCAATCATTCATTCTACGAATGATAGCGTTAATTATGACAGCCTATGTAATATAAATTAATAAATATTAACCTTTTATAGATTCATCTGAATCCGAACCAAGCCGGTCTACGAAAATAGAGGCCTCTCACAAGTTCAATGAACTCCTGAGAAGCCCTGGTATTCATGACTTGGACGCGACGAGTTCCTCGAAAGGGAACGAAGACGCGAGTCTTTGCCCAGCTTCCATGAACTTCTCCATGTCTTACGTTCTGCCGCCACGTCCGTTTTTTCACCTTCCATTCTGTAGGGTAAAGAGGCGAATTCGTTCTTTACAATCTCGCCGCTTCTCGGTACTCCTGCGGCGTCACGCCCGTTGCTTTTTTGAAAAAACGGGTGAACGACTGAGAAGCTTCATAGCCGACTTGAACCCCAATCTCTAGCACCTTTAACTCATCGTTCCTAAGCAATTCCTTCGAGCGCCCGATTCGAGCGGCTTCAATATAATCGGATAGATTCACGCCGCTCTCTTGTTTGAAGAGCCTTGATAAATAAGACGGATTGAAGTGGATGTAGCCGGCGAGACGAACAAGCGAAAGATCCTCGTTCAGATGCTCCTCGATATAAGCTCGAACCTTCCGGATTGCTTCGGCAGCGCGATTCCTTTCGCCCGAACTTCTTAGCTCGAAGAGGGTCTCCGCCGTCGTTCGGAGGAATGCGAACGCCTCCTCCCACGACGCGAATTCGTCGCGGCGCATGAGGGCCGAGACGTCGGCCAACTGGTCCTCCATCTCCCATCGGTTGATATAAGACAATATGACCAGCGAGATTGTATAATACAGCTCCATCAGGTACGCGCCATTGACCTTCTCAGACTCCGTCAGCTCCAGGAAAAGCTGGAGGAATTCGGCACGTCTGCCGGCTTCCAGGTGCGCTGACAATGCATCCGATTTGTCCCTAGGCGAACCTTCTTTCGTGCTGCATGAGACATCGAGGTTCACTAACTGAACCATTAGAGCTCCATCGCCCGCCCTTACCTGCCGCTGCCTTCTGATCCTGTCGTAGAACGAAGACAGCTTCATCCATTCGCAGGGTCGGTCGCTTAATGAAATTGCTGCAGAGATACCCAGATTCTCCAAGCACGCTTTCTGGATTAATTCAAACTGTCCTTCCAGATACGGAAGAATGGGCGCTCTCTGAGCTTCGTTCCGATCAGCTCGTTCAGCCGACGGCTGAATGAACCAGACAGGATCTCCGAAACGGTCGATCATTCCGAGGATCCGGGCTTGGCCGGATAAGAAGCTCTCCGCAAGCAGCGTCACTGCTAGAGCCGATTCCTGCCGATTTGCATAAGACAGCACGTCAGTGGAGGCATAGGAGAGATCCCCGAGCGCCAGATAGACCGGCTTGTCGGCAGCAAGCGGGACATTCAGCTTGCGGAAGTCCACTCCTAGGCCCAGGGCTGGCTTCACTCCGTGCAGCAGGTGGCGAAAGTACTCGCCGCGCGCCAGCACTTCCAGCGTGTTCAGCTTCTCCTGTGCCTGCCGGACCAATTCGTTCCGGCGGAGGCTGTCGTCCAACTCGGTCACCGCTTCACAGACGGCTTGGATAACTTTCGGGTACCCTTCGCTCTTGAGCAAGTATTGCACGCCTGGCGTCTGAATCGCTTGATACACGGAATCGAAATCGCTAAAGCCGGTCAGAAAGATCACCCGGCAATACGGCCAATTCTGTTTGATGATGGACAAGAGCTGAATTCCGTCGATCCCGGGCATTCGAATGTCGGACAGCACGATATCCACCCGGGTTCGATGAAGCCAACTCAGCGCTTCCCTGCCTGAATAAGCCTTGCACAAATCCAATCCCATATTACGTTCTGCAAGCGTCTCGTATATACCGTCCGTTATCATCTCTTCATCGTCAACGATCAGCAATCGGTACATCCAATCGCTCCTTCCTTGGAAAATGAAGTATCACTTGAAGTCCGCCAAGAACGCTGCGGGCTACGCCAAGTCCGCCTCTCTCGCCGAACGTTATCGACAAGCGGCGATGGATATTGACCATCCCTGTCGTCTCCGCATATTCATCCCGATTGGCAAAGGCCAACGATAATTCGTTAAGCTTCTCTTCCGTCAAGTCGTCGCCGTTATCTTCAACTACAATGCGGAATTCATCTTCCTCGCTCTCGTAGCGAACGACGATTAACCCGTCTTCCTCCTTACGCTCAAGGCTGTGCTCGAAAGCGTTCTCTATAAGAGGCTGTACGATCAGCCGAGGCACTTGGATATGCGCGAATTCCTCCGGGAGATCCTCGAACCGCGCCCGAATGCGCCGCGAGAAGCGAAGGAGCTGAATCTCCGTATACGTTCGAGCATGTTGGATCTCCTGTCCGAGGGGAATCTCGTCGGAGGCGCTTCGGGTTACGAAGCGAAAGTACTCACCGAGTTGAATCGCGAATTGATCAACCCGTTCCAAGTCTCCCCTCCGTGCCATCGTGCTGAGCATAAACAAGCTGTTGAACAAAAAATGAGGATTGATTTGCGATTGAAGCTGCTTCAGCTCCGCACGCTGAGCCAGAAGTTTCTGCCGGTAAGCTTGATCGATCAGCGACCGTAGATTCGCAACCATCTGGTTAAATCGGTTATACAAATAACCGAATTCATCTTTGGAAGCGTGCGTGATGACTTGATCCAAGTCGCCGTTCTCCACGCGGCGGAAGCTCTTCACGAGCCGAAGCAGCGGCTTGTGTATGAATTTATACGTCGACATCGCATACAGAGCGACAATTGCAAGGGCAGCCACCGCGAACAACCAAGCCCACGTATAGAACTTGTCCAATGGCTTGCGGATGACCTCGGATGGAATGAATCGGTAGATGGCCAGATTCAATTTATCCGAACCGGCGAATACGACATAATACATATGCCCTCCGAACTCGCGGGCTTCCACATAGTCCTTGGAGATTTTTCTTTGTCCGATGGTAGAAGAAGCGTCGTTCAAGAAGGAAGCAACGGAACCGCTCGCAAGCTGGATGCTCTCATTCTCGGAGACGAGCAAGGTGCCGCTTCCCGAATAGGTATTAAATTGGGCCAGCGCTTCCTTCAGCTTCTGTTGGTCCAATTCGATCTCGACGACGAATAACGGCTTCTCCTTCGGGCTTCCGCTTGGTTTCGCTGCACTAAGGAAGAGCCCCTTCCTCCACTCGATGATTCTTGTATTTCGGCTGCCATAAACGGAGCGTATTGCCTCATAACGCTGTTGATCAAGCGGACTAACACCGTCGACGGACGAGATCGTGCGTTCGATCGGGTGAATGTAGACGCTTACTTCTTTAATGTACATGCTGCTGTTCTGAATAAGGTATAGACGATTGCGCAGCGAGTTGATCATATCGGTCTTCTCGATGACCCCCATCCGATTCCAGAGGAGCGTCAGCTTGTTCAAATCCTCGTCTTCAAGCAGTCCGAATTGCAGAAGCTTGATTCTCTCGATTTCGTTCTCGAGATCGGTTAGATAGAAGGCCGTCTGAGAAGCCGCCGTCTTGGCGATATCCTCTCTCGCCGTGTGAACTGTCCATTGATAGAGATACCCTCCCAGCACTATTAAAGGCATCAAGATAAGCAAGAACGTAAAGATCAAGCGGAGGAATACGGTTCTACGAATGGATAACACCGGCGTGTTGAACATGATCCGCGCCTCCTCGAGGTTACTTCTTCATGGAAGCATAATAATCATTGACTTCCTTCGTCATCTGTTCGCCGCCAAGCTTGTTCCAATCCTCCACGAATTTATCGAAATCATCGATCGGCGCGCCGAGGATTATTTTGACGAAAGTCTCGTTTTGCATCTTCTCGAGCGTCGATTGCCTTTCCACCATCGTTGCCGTCGGGGCCCCTACGAATTTATCGAACAGAAATTGATGATTCTTGTCGTATTGATCGACGACAGCTTCAGCGCCTTCGGGTCCGTAGATGCGTTCCCAGCCCCATAAAGCGAAGCCTTCCTTCGAACCGGATGCGTACGCATCCAACTTCTGCTGAACCGCCTTCGCTTCACCGGACAGCTTCGGCTTGTCGCCTGTCTTGCGCACTTCGTCCAACGTTCTGAACAACTCGAGGTTCTTCCTGGTCGGTGCCGGTTGAACCATAGACAGCTGCCATACGCTCTCTGCATCCGGCGGCGCGTAATAGTACTCGTTCTCCTGGGTCGCTCCCCAGTTCTTCTCGACATGCTTATTGAACAGCTTGATTAGTGCCTCGGGATAAGCGGCTCCCTTCCGAACGGCGAAAAACTTCGTCGTGCTGAACTTTAACGGATTCATCGCAAGTCCCGCGGATTCGGAAACGATCGGGAATGCGCGCCACTGCGCGTCTGGATCATTGTTCTTATTCAATTGCAACGGCCAGATGGAATTCCATTGTTGACCGAATTCCATGCCGATTTTACCGTTCGCGATGACTTCGGAGATCTTGCTGCCTTCCTTGACACCGAACTCCGGATCCAACTCGCCGTTGTTGTACATCGTTTGAAGCGAATGAAGCGCATTTTTCATTTCGGGCTGAACACTGCCGTATACGAGCTTGCCCGGCGAGTCCTCCAGCCAGATGTTCGGGTAAGCCCCATAACCGGCCATAAACCCCTCTAATCCCATTGCGCTTCCCCACAAGTCCTTCGTGATGGCGAGACCGAAAGTGTCCTTCTGGTTGTTGCCGTCAGGGTCCCGCTCTGCAAACGCCTTCGAGATTGCCAGGACGTCGTCCATCGTTCTCGGCGCCTTCAATCCCAATTTATCCAACCAGTCCGTACGGATCCAGATGAACTGCGCTTGTTCGATCGACGATCCCGTCTGCGGAATGGCCATAAGTCTTCCGTCGAACGTCGCGGCATCGAACGGTCCTGAACCCTCCTCGGAGAGAATTTCCTTGAGCAGAGGAGAAGCGTATTTCTCGTACAAATCCGTCATATCCTCGATCTGGTTCGAATCGGCCAGCTGCTTAAGCTGAGTAGCATTGACCGGAATGATGTCCGGAAGGTCGCCGGAAGCCAAGGTCATGTTCATCTTCTGCAAGTAAGGATCCGACGTATCATTCCCTTTGATCACCCAGTTGTTTTTGATCTTGATGCCAAGTTTGTCTTCGTATAGTCGAGTCCAACGGTTATCCTCGAACGTCTCGTCCTTCAATACGCCCAGAACGTTGTTCTCGACGATGTCGCTCAGATTGCGTACGGTCGTGATCTCGATCGGCGGGTCGTATGTCCCAAGCGGATCCGCCGCTGTTTCCTCCGTGTTACCGTCGGATAGATGGGATCCAGAAGGGCTCGCTGTTGCTTTGTTATTGTTATAATCATTGCCGTCACAGGCAGTTAGCATCGCCGTGAGCAGCATGGCCGAACCCAAAGCCAGTATAGAAAGAGCTCTGCCTCTATACATCGCAATCCGCCTTTCTTGGCCTGACCTCCTATAGGGTCTTACGAACATTATAGGCTGACGTGAAAGCAACCGACAACGCATTATTCCAGGGTGAATGAAGCCAAGCTAGCGCCGCCCATACTCGTATACGTGAAATACAACGCTTGAATGCCGTCCGGATTGTATTCCCAGGAACGGAAGAGCCCCGAATTCAAAGAAAACACGGAGGAGGATATCACTTGGATATCCAGCCTCCCTGCTCGATAAAAAGATAAGTTTACTTATTAGCCAACGCTTCGGCGCGCATTTTTACGATTTTTTGAGCTTTCGCCGTATCTGCGGCCACGACGTCCTTCCAGCCTAGGCCTTCTACATCCTTCTGCATCTTCGTCCACAGCTGGTCGAATTCCGCTTGATTTTTGGCGAAGACCATTTTCCAGGATGTATTCTTCATATAGTCCGAGATCTGGCTGCGTTTGTTCTTAATATCCGAGGAATCGGTTCCAAGGCTCGTGTTGATGTTGGGCACGATGTCGATCATATTGTTCTTCTGGTAGTAGTCCGTTGCGTTCTCGGCATTGAAGGCGCTCTGCCAATCCGTCGTCAGAGCGGTCTTGTTCGCTTCGAGCGTCGTGCTCCAGTAGGTGCTGTTGTAGAATTCCTTGGTTTCCGGGTCGATCATGAAATCGCTCATAATCATGCTGTTGATCTTACTTTGTCCGTCCTGATATCCGCCGCCGCCGTACTGATCCGGAACAGGCGTATTATTCTGGAAGGCGGTCTGTCCGGTTTCCGTCAGTTCGAATTTACCATCGGCTGTCTTCTGGTAATTGAACCCTTCAAAACCGTTCGTATAATAGCGAAGCCCTTCCGGAGAAACGAGCCAGTCCATGAACTCCATAATGCGATCTGGATCCTTCGCCTTCGAGCCGATCGCGAACACTCTTCCGTTGCCGAAATAAGCGTCGCTGGTCTGAATGATGCGGGTATCGGCGATCGGAATCGCCACGTTGCCGTCCCCGTTCTTGCCTCTCTCGATGGAATTGTAGAAGCCTCTCTGCCACGAGTACCATAGTAGCAGTACCTGCTTGTTGGTCAGCTTCTCCGACACTTTGTTCCAATCCTGGGTCATCGCGTCGGGATCGATCAAGCCCAACTGATTGGCGTTAAAGTAAAATTGTACAATCTTCTTATACATGCTGTTGTCGTCGACGAGCGGAACGATATCGCCCTTCGCATTCAACTGAATGGTCGACGTTCCGTCCGGCTGCTCGTATCCGTACCAGTTGCTGAGCCAGCGCACGTTCTCCATGCTGCCTCCGTCCCAATCCTTCCACAACGTGATCGGCACGATCGACTTGCCATCCGGCGTCTTCGGATATTTCTCGTGCATCAGCTTCAGGACGCTCAGTAGATCATTCAGATTGTTCAGCTTAGGCGCCCCGACACCCTTGTAATAATCCCAAGGCATGATCGGGCTCGAGTACGGGATCTCCTCCGAGAAAGTCGTCGGAGAGGTATCGGCTTCGAAGGTCGGCAAACCGTAAATCTTGCCTTCCGGATTGACTTGATCGAAGCCTGCGTTAAACGGCTTGAAATGTTTGTCCACGAATTGGGACAAGTGCTTCTGATCCTTGAGCTTATCCGTGAGGTCCATGACGAGTCCGGCCGGAATCAATTCCTCCAACTGGCTGTTATCGATGATCAGAAGATCCCCCAGATCGCCTGCCGCCGTCCTCGTTTTGTACAACTGATCGCCTGCTACCTGCGGAGCCAGAATGTTCAACGTGATATTGAACTTATCCTTGATCAGCTTGCCGTACCACCCGGTCTGTTCTCCTTGGTAATTGGCTGCATTGTCGAATACGGTGATGGTCAGCGGTTTACTGTGATCGATTGCTCCGGTGGACTGAGACGTGCCCTCGTTCGTATTCACGGAACTGGACGGCTCCTCGGACGCCGGCGAGTTCTCCGATCCGCTGCACCCTGTCAATGTTGCTGATACTAGGAAGACACCGGCTAACGATACCGCCATTGATTTCCATACGGCTTTCCTGCTCTTGATCATTTGCAACCCCCACTTTTAGTTAATTTATTATAATGGCACGGTTCAACCTTTTACGGCGCCGATCATAATTCCTTTTACGAAGAACCTCTGGAATATCGGATAAATCAACAAAATAGGGGCCACGACGATAACGGTCACCGTCATTCGGATGGAGGTCGTCGTCTGCTTGGTCGCCAGACTGGCCATGGCAGTCGAGCCGGCATTCTGCAGATTGACCATGGTCGATAAGGAACTCGCCTGATTAATGTAGTTGTAAAGGATAAACTGCAAGCTGTAGAGCTTGCTGTCCGTCACCAGCAACAACGTATCCTGAAAGGAATTCCACTGATCCACGGCCGCGAAGATTGCGACCGTCGCCAGTATGGGCTTGCATATTGGCAGCATAACCTTAATGAAGATGGTCATGGTTCCGGCTCCGTCAATACTCGCCGCCTGCTGCAACTCCTTCGGCGTCGATTCCACAAACGTCTTGACCAGAATGATGAAGAAAGGCGCAACGATCGTCGGCAGAATATAGGCCAGAAAGTTGTTGGTCAGGTGCAGCGATCTCATGGTCAAATACCATGGAATAATCCCGGCGCTGAAGAACATCGTGATAACCGTGAAGCGATACCAGAATTTCCGCCCCCACATATCTTCCTGGGAAAACATGAAGCCGAGGAATGCAGAAGCAGCAACCGTTAATGAAGTTCCAATAATCGTTCTTCCTAACGACACAAGCGCGGCATTCCCGAGCCCTGGGATCTTAAACACGTCGATGTAGTTTTGAAAATGGATCTGTTTCGGGAGGAACACGACATCTCCTCTGGCGCTGATATCGTTGGCGCTGATGGTGTTGATGATGATCGAGTAGAATGGAAAGACACATAAGAAAGCGAAAAGGGAAAACAAGGTGTAAATGACGACGGTAATCAACTTGTCCGTCGCGCTGACCTGATAGTTCACTTTCTTATCGATGCGGCGTTGATGTACCTGTTCATGCTTCGTCAGTTCAGCTGCACTCTCGCTCATACGATGCTCTCTCCTCTTAACAATTTGGACAGTCCGTTCACCGAGAAGAGAAGCACGACGCTGATTGCACTCTTCAGCATGCTGATCGCGACGGACACGGAATAGCTGCCGCCTCCCATAGCCAGGTTGTAGACATATAAATCCAATACCTGAATGCTGTCCTTGTTAAAGGCATTCTGGAAGACGAAATATTGCTCCAGCCCGTTATTCAGGAAGCTTGCGATTTGCAGCATCAATAGCACGAAGTAGGTTGGCAGCATGCTTGGAAGGACGACATGCCGGATCACCTGCATTCTTGTCGCGCCGTCTACATGAGCGGCTTCATAAAGAGAGTCATCGATCCCCATAATAGCCGCGATATACAGGATGGCCGACCAGCCTAATGCTTTCCAAGTCGTCCACATCCACATCGTGAACCACACATGGTCGGAATTCTGGAGAAACAAGATGGGAGAATCGACCATCCCGAGCTGCCTCAGCAGGCCATTGATGATTCCTTCGCTGGAGAACATGGAGAAGGCCAGCGAATAGACCAAGACCCAGCTAATGAAATTTGGAAGGGTGGTGACCGTCTGAATAAACTTCCGGAAACGGACGGCTTTAATCTCGGTCAGAAAAATGGCGAATATCATGGGAAGCCAAGAAAAGAGTAGGTTTAATCCGCTCATTCCGAAGGTATTCTTGATGATCTGCAGCAGCTGATCGATCTTCACTTGGTTTTCAACCAAGGATTGAAACCATTTAAACCCGATATATGGCGATTTGGACAACGGAATCGGCGGCATATAGTCATAGAAGGCATAAATCCATCCGTATAGCGGATAGTAGGCGAAGACGCCAAGTAAAATCATGAACGGCAGGATGTAGAGAAATTTGCGTATGGACATGCTTCTCATGCGATAGGGTTGCGTTCTCACTTTGTCATTCCTCTCTTCCATTATTCATAGGCAAATCAATGATCCCGACTTCAATCCCCCTCGGTTTGGTAGCGCTTTATTGTTTGCGCTTTCATTATAGTCAGACCGGAAATCCCTAAACAACGAGCATCTTTTTACTTGCTTAACCATCGTTTACACATTCACGGTTTTTCTAGTCGGAAGAGGTGAGGCGGAAAATTAGGAAGGCGATCTCGGCCACAAGGTGGACGACGATAGAACCCACGTCACACAACAAAAAAGAGGCTTCCCATAAGTTCAATGAACTCGTGAGAAGCCTCTTGGAAACTTAATTAAACACTGAGTGTTCGAAAATAATAGCAATCTGCATTCTCTTTTACATTATTTTGCTCGATAAACCGCCCTCCATCCTTGTAAAACATCTAAAAATTGAACTGGCTCTTTACTTGAAGGATCAAATATCGCAATTCCTGAGTAGTGATTTCCAGCACTATAGAACCATGCATCATCAATCTCATTACTCCACGAACTTCCATCTCTATATACTTTTCCGCCATTTCAATTCTATGCCATGTCTTCTCGTTAGTTTCATACCATTTCTTCTGTCCATCGACATCACATAGCAGGTAAATAATATTAAAATCAGATACTACCTTTACAATTTTTCCACTAATTTGGGATTCATCAAAAGTATGACGGTAAATTTCTTTTTTACCCGTTAAATCATATTTTCTTAAAACATTACTAGCAGAATTAATCTGATATAAATAATCGTGTGTAACTCCATTTTCTTCATTAGAGGAAAGTGAAATAGTGCAACATTCTTCATAATCATTACTTTGCATCACTTTAATATTTGATGTATCAATTACGTATACATGGTTACTTTCATCAGCAATTACTGCCGCATTGAATTCTCCACCAAGCCAATACTTTAGCACTTTTAATGTACCCAACTTACTAATATCTTGTAGCTGTACGGTTTGAAGAATTGAAATCGTTTCTGGGGATTGGGTTGAATCTCTAGGATCCTCCATACTAATCTCGGAAATATATCCATTTTTCATGTCAAACAATACTATGTTAAAGTCTTGTCCAACAAATATCTTTAATTCATTGCTATAAGCGCTCGGCAACGGAAAGCTAAATAAGGAGTTGGTTAGAATATCTCCTTCTTGGATATTATTTAACGGAGCAAACACTAGTGCTTTATCTTTAGTTACTAGATACCCCCCACTGTTACCCGTTGCATCAGCTGAGTAATCGATTGAGTTTGAAGCCAATGTTTCCCAATCGCGGGTTTCTTTAATAGGCTCAATTGTTAAGTTACTTAGTGACTCGACTACCTTCACCTTGTCAGGCGAAAACCACACTTCGTCTAAAGCGGAACTACTCTCGTCGTCTGTCAAAACTGATGACTGTTCATTAATTTGTATATTCTCATTTTCAGAAACATGCTGTACTCCATCAGTTGAATTGGCATCACCTATAAAATTAGCACGATATCCATATAAACCCACAAACATAACTAGAACCCCGAGTATAATAAATAAATATTTTTTCATAAAATCACCTCTCAGAAGATCCGAAAACTAGAATAGTTACTTTTATATATAACAGGTTTTGGGATTAATAGGAACCTAATTATGAGTCCGGTTGTATAGGAAGGTTCACCACAACCCTCATTCTCTTTCTTATACCCGCTACGGACACAACGGATACGAATCTCGCCTTCGATTCATGGCTCGTCTTTTCCACAAGGACGACGACACGACTAAGAACGTGTATCTGCACGTTACAAAATCAACATAAAAAGAGGCTTCCCATAAGTTCAATGAACTCATGAGAAGCCTCTAGTTTTCTGCCGATGCTACCCTTAGTTAATTCGGGATACCACCTTAAACCCCTTATAAATCAAGGGTTTTGGGCGATTATTACATCATGCCGCCCATAAGGTCGCAAGCTGCAACATTGTTAACGACAGTTTACGAGAGCACGTAAATTCTACGTTTTTGTGAATTGTCGTTGTAACATCTTTAACGAAAGAGAATCGTTTTTCACTTGCTTGCGTTACCCAATTGTTACCCTTTGCATCGTTGGAACATGGCTGCCGTTTTGTTGATAAACAACGGCAGCTAATCATTAAGCCAGCTGCCGACGTGTTAATTGAGCGATAGTGTCCCGTTAGCTTAATGAACCGATGATAACGCTTCAATTAACTATTATTGGAAAATTTATTGCAATGAAGATAATCATACAGGACAACCTTGGTTCAGTTTCATAGATTAAGATAAACATAAAAGAAAGGAGTGAATTTTATGCCATTAACAACAGGTTGGATCACAAATACACGTGATTTTGGAACAGCTGCAACAAACATTGTAGTAAATATGAAAAATGCTGATCAAGTTAATTCAGCAACGATCATCGTTCAAGTCCTGGGTTCGGTTGATTCCTCAAGTTTTGTTCCCGTTTATGCATCATCATTTATATTACCACCAAATACAAGCCAAGTTATGACGTATTTTATTGCAGGTAATGTTGCCTATGAAGTTCAATATGCAGTAATGGAATTAATTAATGAAGTTGTTGTATCTGTTTTCGGGATTGACGAATCTGGAAATCTCGTAACTAACCAAGGTTATTCAACACCTCAATTCGCTTTTATATCCCAATTAGATCCCTTAACTTAGGAAGGATCGTACTTGATCCCGTTTCAATCATGTTACAAATGTCAGTTACAAGAACAATGTTCTTGTCCTCCGACAAATCTGCGTAGCAATTTAAAAGATTCAAAATACCAATTACCCGCCCGACAGTTCAGTGTTTGGCATGATTATGGTTCTGGAACAGCTTTGAAAGCAACGCACAGTAACAACATTAAATCAATTTCATTTAGGCAAGTCGTGTTATAACAAAATGCGCGGAGACAGGCCTTGTTCCTCCTGCAGCAGGAGTAATTGTTAATGCAGCAGGATTGCCCGATGGATTTCGCAATGTGAGAATTGAATTGAGGACTGTTGTTTGTACAAGAGCCATTCCTACGATTTGAGAAGTGCCTGTTGCACGCCCTACCACCGTATAGGCTAAATCTACACCATTTAGCGTCAAAATCAGTTGACCCGCTTCGTCAATACTCACCTGAAACAAGACCATATAAGTCCCGATCGCAGACAGGTTAAATGTACTGGTGCCGGTGCGAACGATTCCTCCTCCACTAGAAGGTCCATCTTGCGGAAAACTGACGTCAGTACCCGGGGCTATCGTTGCCGCATTATCAGGAGGCATCAACGCATAAAAATCCGCAAAGTCTAGTACACTTCCGGTTGCGCCGGTTGCGCCGGTTGCGCCGGTTGCGCCGGTTGCGCCGGTTGCGCCTGTTGCTCCTGTTGCTCCGGTGGCTCCTGTGACTCCTGTGACTCCTGTAACTCCTGTTGCTCCGGTGGATCCGGTTTCACCTGTGGATCCGGTCGCGCCTGTTGCTCCGGTCGCACCAGTAACTCCCGTTATTCCAGTTGCTCCTGTTGCTCCGGTGGATCCAGTTTCACCTGTGACTCCGGTTACTCCTGTAGCTCCTGTTGCTCCTGTGGCTCCGGTCGTGCCTGTTGCTCCGGTCGCACCAGTAACTCCCGTTATTCCGGTCGCACCAGTAACTCCCGTTATTCCAGTTGCGCCTGTTGCTCCTGTGGCTCCGGTGGCTCCTGTGGCTCCTGTGACACCTGTCGCGCCTGTAGCTCCGGTCGCACCAGTGACTCCAGTTATTCCGGTTGCACCTGTTGCTCCGGTGACTCCCGTGACTCCGGTTACTCCTGTAGCTCCCGTGACTCCCGTTTCACCTGTGACTCCCGTTTCACCTGTGACCCCCGTTGATCCTGTGACTCCCGTTGATCCTGTTGATCCAGTTGCTCCTGTGAATCCTGTGACTCCCGTGACTCCAATGACTCCCGTTGATCCTGTTGCACCTGGGACTCCCGTTGATCCCGTTGATCCAGTTGCTCCTGTGACTCCTGTGACTCCCGTGACTCCCGTAACTCCAGTTGTACCTGTTGCCCCGGTTGCACCTGTTGCCCCGGTTGCACCAACGAATCCCATTGCTCCCGTTGATCCGGTTGCTCCTGTGCCTCCCGTTAATCCCGTTGCACCAGTGACACCTGTTGTACCTATAGCTCCGGTTATGCCAGTTGCCCCAGTTTCACCTGTGACTCCCGTTACTCCTGTTGCTCCCGATGCACCAGTAGTTCCGGTTGCACCTGTTGCTCCCCTTATGCCAGTTACACCCGTTGCGCCTTGAGGCCCTTGAGCCCCCGTAGGACACGGGAGACAAATGCCTTCCGGACCTTGCGGACCCTGCGCCCCTCTCGGACCTCTCGGACCTCTCGGACCTTGCGGACCAGGTGGCCCTGGAGAACCTCGAAATCTTCCCATAGGTGTATGCTCTCCTTTATTTAGACTGAACATCTTATGACCA
The DNA here is from genome assembly GCF_900106745.1 of Paenibacillus sp. CF384. GTDB lineage: Bacteria > Bacillota > Bacilli > Paenibacillales > Paenibacillaceae > Paenibacillus_Z. The sequence continues at coordinate 197,185 of NZ_FNNV01000014.1, forward strand.
TGTGATGAGTTCAGTTATTTTGCCGGTAGAGACATCTTCCATCTTTTTGGAGTTTATTCCGCATGGCGATACTTGATGCACCTCAAAGACACGTTGCACGAACGCACCCGTTACTTCAACAAATAAAAAAAAAGGAGCTGCCGTGTGCAGCAGGCTCCTCACCTAGTTCATATTATAGGAATAGATGCTTCACTCACAGGTTCTGCAGACTCGTGTGTGAAATCTGAAGACTGAGAGAGATAATAAGCATATTCCAATGGTCTACTATAAACTAGATTTTTATATTTTAAACTCTTTATATCTTTGTATATACTTTTTTGAGGCTTTCCGTTCAGTTCAATAATCCACAGCTTGCCTTGTTCGTCTATTGCGAAATCCACGCTTAATTCTCCCAAAGAACCTATATGAACTTCCGCTACTTGCGCAGCCGCAAGGCTTACCTCATGAAGAGATTGGAAAATTTCATTGGTTTTATCCTGACTAAATACTAAAGGAATAATTTCTGCAGCTTCATAGATGAATTCACACATACTCGTATTGAAATACCGTTCATAAGCCACTCTGCATGCGAGTGTCGAAACCGTCCACTCTCCCGAAATATCTTTCTGAACAAGGACACGAATATCAAAATATCGGCGATTAAGCCGCTGGATACAAACCCCCTGCTGAACCATATAGTTCTCTGAGACGAGAAGTTCATCTAGTTTTTCCTGATAGCTTTCATTTGGTCTGCAAATATACCTCGGAGCCAAAGAATGCAAAGAGATATTGACATCCCCATGCTTCGTTTGTTCAACCCGGTATACAGACTTTCCCTTGAATCCATAAGTAGGCTTAATATATACGACATGATATTTCTCTAATAGTTCCGATACATTCGCTTGATCGTATGAAAGAGTCTCTGGAATATACGGGTTTAGCTCTGACTGTTTGAATAGGTTATAGAGATCCCATTTATTGAAGTAGTTAATCTTGTTGAAGCATTTGTTTGGTCCGATCACGTCCTCGAGACGTTGAATCGTGATTGTTTTTTTGTTATATGACCGATTATAAACGACGTGAGGGAAAGCGAAGGAGCTTTGTTTCCATAAGCCCTTGTTCAAGCTGAGTCCGTTAATACGTTGATTCTTCCAATTAATATCTGCTGGAGTAAAGGAGAAGAGGTGAAGGTTCAAACGGTCATAACGCTGATAAAGCTCCAAAACACTCCTTCTATCATTTTTATTGGATACTAGAATCCCTACTAATGGCCGATTCTCCATACTCTCCACTCCCTAGTCTTCAAACCTATAACAATATAATCTGGGAGTAGAGATTTTGAAAGGGACAATCACATACTAGGAAGGAAATTTAGGAAAAAATCACCACCCATTTTTCGATTATTTTAGGCGTTTATTGCCAGTTATTTTCGTGAACTTGAATATGATGAAGCACCTCAAAAATAGGGAGATGAATTAATGGGTAGATGTAAATGTCCTCCAGGTCCTCCGGGACCGGAAGGACCTCGAGGGCCGCGAGGACCAGCAGGACCTCCAGCAGAAGGAGCCCAATTACTTCAAGGACTTGCTGGAGCAATAGGAGAAGCTGGACCCGCTGGACTTGCCGGAGCGCTTGGACCCGCTGGATTAGCAGGACTTGCTGGAGCAATTGGCGCGGCTGGACCCGCTGGACTTGCGGGGCTTGCAGGCGCACTTGGAGCAGCTGGATTGGCAGGAGCAACAGGAGCAACAGGACCAGCAGGACCAGCAGGACCAGCAGGAGCTATAGGACCAGCGGGAGCTGCAGGACCAGCAGGACCAACAGGAGCAACAGGGCCTACAGGATCTGGGGGATTAATTCCATTTTCAACTGGGATCATTATTAGCGGCGCTACAGTCGTATCAGCTGCTCCAATTTTAATGGGTTTTGGCAGTCACACGGTTGAAGTTATTGACGGTTCGGGAGAATCGACTATGCCTCCCGAAGCAGGTGGTTTTGCTTTCCCAATTCCCTTTGCTGGTACGATTCAAAATTTACAAATAAGTGCTGATCTACTGGTTGCTTCTGTCGTTTCTATAAATACACTCGGTCTTCAATATGACTTTACCGTGTTCCTCGCACCGTCCGTTCCTAATAACGGGATTGATCATAGCGCTTCGCCTTACGTGACCACTCCACTAACTAGCTCGCTACGTTTCGGATTTCCGAATAATATCATTACAGCAGGCACTTTCCGAGCCGCAACGAATATAAACGTGGGATCTTTAGTCGTTGCTGCTGGCGATCGTATAGGGATTCGTATAAGGACGCTTGAGTCTACGGATCCCTCTGCAGCTGATATCACGCAACTTTCATTTAGCGCCAGCCTATCTTATACTCCTTCTTAATAGACAAATTACTGAGTTAATCTGCCCTAATCATAATAAGGCTGCCGGGGATGGCAGCCTTAACTTCTTTATTGGCTAGCTCCTTTCTCTTTCAATGCTACAAAGAAAAGTTTGGTGAGCCATGGTTTATAAATTAAATTCCACGTCTGAGCTTGCTGTTCAAGCAATTCGTTTCTTCGACCCGACGAAGGAATCATTAAGCGATTTGAACGACATTTCACGGTACTCTATCATGACGCATGTAACAGGATCAGGGCTTGATGAACTTGACCTTCCACAAATGGGAAGAGCACTAATTTGGGATATAGATTCCTGGCGGGATAGTGACCTCGTTCGGGAGAACAGGAATAAGGTGCCTCGAACCAACCAGAAGATGATGGCCGACATCGCCGTCGAATTCTCTCGGCTCAAGAACGATGATGAAATCCTTGAATTTGCGAAGGTTTACGGATTACTTGGTTGCCGACTAATTCACCAGCAGGATTTTATTTCTGACGTGTTCAATTACAAACATTTTTATTATCACTTCCAAGCATTCTACGAACCTCTTTCATATTGGGAATGGCACATCGATCATGTCCGGACGCTACTAAAGTGGTACAGCCAACTCCTAGATGAACCGAACGCCAAGATCCGAGAACAGTTAATTCGCCGCGTCGAGTGGTATATGCGTGATGGCATCCGCCTTACGACAGGTAATGTTGAATCAAATGAATCTCGACTGGGCTTTGTCATAAAAGAATCAAGAGAAACTATTTTCCTACTAGGAGCCATCTATTACGATATCTGGCGGCGTTTAACGGATGAAAAGCCAATAAAGATGTGCAAAGTTTGTGGGAATCCGTTTCAAAGCGTTCGTAAAGATGCCGCCGTCTGCTCGAAGGCATGCCAAAAAAGGCTGGACCGCAGCCGACCAAAGGGTGATATCCAAGCAGATGAAAGGGGGCATTAAAACCTTGGCCGAATTTCTCAGAACCGGATCTGCGAATACGTATGACTTAAGCGCTCAGCGCAGCATTCGGCTATTTTGAAGCAAGCAATGATACTGAACCATAAGAACGGAGGAATGTTGGATGGCGTACTTATACAAGCCTCATTGCAAATGTCCCGGCAAGCAATCCAAGAAATGCTCATGCGGTGCATCTTGGTCGTATATGGTCAATGTCGGGATTGACCCACAGACGGGACGTCGCAAGCAGAAGAAAAAAGGCGGGTTTAACTCGAAGGCCGAAGCTGAGCAAGCTGCAACGGTCATGTTAGCTGAACTGTCACAGGGTACATATATCGAGGAACAGAACATTACGTTCGAGCAATTCGCTATAGATTGGCTTAACGGATACCAAGGTACAGGAAAGGTCAAAATCAGCACCATCCGAGTAAGACAGCATGAGATCGGCAAGCTGATACCCTATTTCGGTAAACTGCGGCTGCGCGACATCACAAAGAAACGTTATCAAGATGCGCTCAACAATCTGAAGTCGCAGGGCTACGCCGATAACACTATTGATGGTGTGCATCGTACGGGACGGATGATATTCAAGCGAGCAGTAGAGCTTGAGGTAATAAAGAGTGATCCTACCGAGTATTCATTTGTTCCAAAAGTACAAAAAACGGTAGAAGAGCTTGAACAGGAAATCGAAGTACCTAAATATTTGGAGAAGGAAGAGCTCGCACTCTTTCTACGGACTGCCAAGGATAAAGGCTTGGACGGCGACTTTGCCATCTTCTTGACGTTGGCCTATACAGGTATTCGCGCTGGGGAGCTTTGTGCGCTTAAATGGCGGGATATCAACTTTGCAGAGCAAACAATAAGTATCACGAAGACGTATTATAACCCGACGAACAACACGAAGGAATATCATCTCCTTCCACCTAAAACGAAGACCTCGAAACGCGAAATCGATGTTGAGGATATTGTCATAGGTGAGCTTGAGCGGCAACGGGCAAAACAGAACATTATTATGATGCGATACCGCAAGAGCTAACACGATCATGATTTTGTTTTTGCTAAGTCCGATGAAGAGAACGCTGGATACCCGGAGTACCTCAAACAAATTCAGAATCGTATGGCTAGGCTGCTGAAATTAGCCGAACTCAATCCTGAACTAACTCCCCATTCTCTGCGTCATACGCACACTTCGTTACTGGCAGAAGCCGGAGTAAGCTTAGAAACGATTATGGCGCGTCTCGGGCACAAGGACGACGATACAACCAAGAACGTGTATCTGCATGTCACGAAACCAAAGAAAAAAGAGGCGTCCCACAAGTTCGGTGAACTCATGAGAAGCCTCTAGTTTTCCGCCGATGTTACCCTTTAGTTACCCAAAGGACAACCTCGCACCTTCAACCCCTTATAAATCAAGGGTTTTGGGCGATTATTACATCATGCCGCCCATACCGCCCATGCCACCCATGCCGCCCATGTCAGGCATGCCTGGTTTGTTAGCTTCTGGTTTGTCAGCAACAACAGCTTCAGTTGTCAGGAACATCGCTGCAACGGATGCTGCGTTTTGAAGAGCGGAACGTGTTACTTTCGCAGGGTCAACGATACCTGCTTCGAACATGTTAACCCACTCGCCAGTAGCTGCGTTGTAGCCAATGCCTACTGCTTCTTTCTTCAGACGCTCAACGATAACGGAGCCTTCTTGACCCGCGTTAGCCGCGATTGTGCGAACAGGCTCTTCAAGAGCGCGAAGCACGATGTTTACGCCTGTTTTCTCGTCGCCGACAGCGTTAACTGCTGCAACTGCTGCGTATACGTTCACGAGTGCAGTACCACCACCGGATACGATACCTTCTTCAACTGCTGCGCGAGTCGAGTTCAGGGCATCTTCGATGCGAAGTTTGCGCTCTTTCAATTCGGTTTCAGTCGCTGCGCCAACTTTGATAACAGCTACGCCGCCAGCAAGTTTAGCAAGACGCTCTTGCAGCTTCTCACGATCGAAGTCGGAAGTTGTTTCTTCCAGCTGCGCACGGATTTGGCCGATACGAACATCGATATCTTTCTTGTCGCCAGCACCATCAACAAGAATTGTGTTTTCTTTGGTAACGCGGATTTGACGAGCTGTACCCAGTTGGTCAACAGTAGTCGCTTTAAGCTCAAGGCCCAGCTCTTCTGTGATCACTTGGCCGCCTGTAAGAGCAGCGATATCGCCAAGCATGGCTTTACGACGGTCGCCGAAGCCAGGAGCTTTAACAGCTACGCAAGTGAATGTACCGCGCAGACGGTTAACGAGCAATGTTGCCAATGCTTCGCCTTCAACGTCTTCGGCGATGATCAGCAATTGCTTGCCGGATTGTACCACTTTCTCAAGAACCGGAAGGATCTCTTGAATGTTGGAGATTTTTTTATCTGTGATCAGAATGAATGGGTTGTCCAGGACAGCTTCCATTTTATCTGTATCTGTGATCATGTAAGGGGAGAGGTAACCGCGGTCGAACTGCATACCTTCAACCACTTCAAGCTCAGTTACGAAGCCTTTGGATTCTTCAACCGTAATAACGCCGTCGTTGCCGACTTTTGCCATTGCTTCAGCAATCAGTTGGCCAACTTCTTCGTCAGCAGAGGAGATCGAAGCAACTTGTGCGATCGATTCTGTGCCTTCGATTGGTTTAGCGATTACTTTCAATTCTTCGATTGCAGCGCGAACTGCTTTCTCGATACCTTTGCGGATAACCATTGGGTTAGCGCCTGCAGTTACGTTCTTCAAGCCTTCGCGAATCATCGCTTGTGCAAGAACAGTAGCTGTAGTTGTACCGTCACCGGCAACATCGTTAGTTTTCGTAGCAACTTCTTTAACAAGCTGAGCACCCATGTTCTCGAATGCATCTTCAAGCTCGATTTCTTTCGCGATGGAAACACCATCGTTCGTGATCAATGGGCTGCCGAATTTCTTCTCAAGCACCACGTTGCGGCCTTTAGGACCAAGTGTAACTTTAACGGCATTTGCAAGTGCATCCACACCGCGCAGCATTGCGCGACGAGCGTCTTCGCCGAATTTAATTTCCTTTGCCATCGTAGATAAACCTCCTAGTTAATCTTATTAGTTTAAGTAAAAAGCGTTGCATGTATGTGGAGTCCAAGCCCCCGAAGGCGGCTTAACCCAGGATCGCGTGAATGTCGCTTTCTTTCATAATCAAAAGCTCTTTACCTTCGTATTTCACTTCGGTACCTGCATATTTGGAGAACAATACGCGGTCGCCTTCCTTAACTTCAAGCGCAATACGTACGCCGTCCTTAACCGCTCCGCTGCCCACAGCGATTACTTTGCCTTCTTGCGGCTTTTCTTTAGCTGTTTCCGGCAACAAAATGCCGCTAGCAGTCGTTTCTTCTTTCGCGATTGGTTCGATCAATACGCGCTCACCCAAAGGTCTGATCATGAAAAATAGCCTCCTTTTAATAGTAATGCTGCAAATTGTTTGTCCCGTTAGCACTCGCAATCATCAAGTGCTAATAACATTTCTAATCATAACGATTTTGATTGCAGATTTCAAGTCTCTCGCACTCAATTTATATGATTTTTACATTCCATTACCGGTGGAATGCAGCCAACATCCAAGCACAACAAACCAAAAAAGCCGGCTTTCGCCGACTTCTCTATTTGTCTCCATATTCTTCTTCCCAAGCTTGAGCAGCCTTTAATTGTTTGCCGTAGACAATACCCGAGAGCAACACGCTGAATTCATAGAGCAGGATGAGCGGAACAGCCACTAAAGAATCGGATATGAAATCCGGCGGCGTCACGACGATTCCGACAATAATCAGTAAGAAATACGCCAGCCGTCTCATTTTCTTAAGTCGTTTCGGATTCACGATGCGCAGCTGCGTCAGAAACATAATGACGATCGGCAGCTCGAAGAGCAGCGAAATCGGAATGACGATGTTAAACAGAAACGTAAAGTACTGAATGATCCCGTAGTTCTCTTCGAGGTTCAAATGCTTCGCAACATCGGTCGTAAAATTAAACGCCATCGGAAACACTACATAATAAGAAAAGGCTAATCCGATCAAGAACATAATCAGGACGAACGGAACAAACATAAGCGCCGCCCGTTGTTCCTTGCGACCAAGCGCAGGTCTCACGAAAGACCACAACTGATAGGCAGTTGCCGGCAAGGCGAAGATGAGGGCAATGACAAGGGCAAACTTCATATACATGCCAATACCGTCCCACAGAGAGAACGCATAAAATTTCATGCCCTTAACCGGTTCTTGATTCAGCAGAAATTGGTAAACCGGATTGGCCAAGAAGAGTCCAATAACCATTCCAATGACAAGAATGACTAGAATGAAAATAATTCTCTTCCTAAGCTCGCCGATATGGTCGAACAAGGTCATTAATTGATCGCCGCGAGCCGCTTCCTTCTCGGCTGCTTCATCTTTCTCAACTACCACCGCTATGCTCACCTCTTCTCACACCTGAAATCAGCTTGTACCGCCTTACCTGACGGTCATAAAAAAAGCGGGCCCCACTTACTCTGGGAGCCGCTTCTCGTCTTTTTGCTCATCGCGGTTAACTTCAACCCGACTCACTGGCTTGCGGTTGCGATCATCATCATCTTCCATGATATCCTTCGCACCGGCTTTAAATTCCTTCAGCGTACGGCCGAAAGCGCGTCCAAGCTCAGGCAGCTTATTCGGTCCGAACAACAATAGAGCGACAAGAGCAATTAGTAAAAATCCTGTGACACCAATTCCACTAAACATGATTGGCAGCCTCCTTTAAATTACGAGTTGTACATACACGGAATTCCGCTCTTACAAGCAGAAAGGAATAATCGGCTTCGTCCGGGTACACCTCTCATTTCATAGGATTAGCAGCTGTTTAAACCGCCATAACCCATGGAGACAATGTCCTCTCTGGTGATGATATCGCCTGCCAAGATACGGGGCAATAACACGTTAAACGAAGTATAGGGATCATGCATGACGCAGCCTGGGAGTCCCATAATAGGAACGCCGTTCAAATAGCCCATAAGCAGCATCGATCCCGGAAGCATCGGTGTTCCGTAGCTGACAATCTCTGCACCGGACTCTGCAATAGCAGCAGGCGTACGGTCGTCGGGGTCCACTGACATCCCGCCAGTTACCACTATCATATCATAGGACTGCTGCAGCAAGTAGTGTATTTCCTTGACAATTATATGACGCTCGTCCGGTGCGAACCGCTGCTCCATTACTTCGGAACCCAGCTCCTCCACGATGCGTCTTACTGCTGGCCCGAATTTATCTTCAATGCGGCCTGAGAACACCTCGCCGCCTGTCGTTAGGAGCCCAATTCTAAACTTGCGCAGCGGCTTAAGACGCAGCGGCGACTGTCCTTCATGCTGCGCGCGATAGCTGCTGATCAGCTCTTCTACCGCCTGCACTTTCGACTCCGGCACAACGAGCGGAATGACGCGTGTCGCAGCCAGTTGACGGCCGGGCATGACGACTGCGTGTGTACGCAGTGTAGCCAGTGCGATTTCGCCCAAATCATTGATCGCGTGAACGATCGACGGATCAATCTCGGCAATAGCCGGCACATCGAGAGCAGACTTCACCGACACTTTACCTTCATGCGGCTCCGATAGCTGCAGCCCTTCGCCCTGAAGGGCTACTGCCATTCGCTTCGCCGCATCGTCTTCATGGAGTTCACCTTCGCCAAGCTCCATAATATAAATATGCTCCTTGCCTATATCAAGGAGCTTCGAAATGTCATTTTGTTCAATAACATGGCCTTTTTTGAACAATCTGCCTTTAAATTGCCCGGGAATAATCTGAGTCAAATCATGAGCAAGCCGCAAGCCGATCGCTTCGTGAACAGGCACTTCCTTCAGAATCGTTCCGTTCTTCGGCTTCATCATTCGTTGTGCTCCCCCATTCGACCCGAGAGAATATTGAGCGCGTGAGGCAGCTGGTCCATAATGGCCATCAGATTCTCATGCACGCCTTTGGGACTGCCGGGCAGATTGATAATGAGTGAGCGTCCGCGAATGCCGCACACACCGCGTGAAAGCATCGCACGCCGAGTACGCTGCATAGCTCCCATTCGCATGGCTTCCGCAAGTCCAGGCACGAAACGGTCGATGACCTTCATCGTGGCTTCCGGTGTCAAATCGCGCGGAGCAAGTCCGGTACCGCCTGTCGTAATAACGAGATCCGCTTGAAAGTAATCCGTCATTTCGATTAGAGCAGCCATTATTTCATCCTGTTCGTCAGGTACAATTCGGTAATCGACAATTTCGCCGCTAAGCTCCTCTTCCACCAGTTCCCGGATCACCTGTGCACTGGTATCTTCCCGCTCGCCGCGCGATCCTTTGTCGCTGGCTGTCAACAACGCCACTTTCCACCGCATGAGCTTCTCCCCCGTTCACATTTATGAAAAAGATATGCCATGTACAGCATGAATGTACAACATGAAATCTAAATGCCATTAACGATACCCGTTGAAGTACGATGCTGCTCGCGTTGTACTCGGGCAAAGTTTTACACTTTATCGCTTATAATCGCCGTTCTTGCCGCCGCTCTTCTCTGTCAGCATGGTTGGCCCGATCACCATATCCTTCTGCAGCGCCTTGCACATATCGTACACGGTCAGCGCAGCCGCTGAAACGGCCGTTAGAGCTTCCATTTCAACACCGGTTTTGCCGGTAGTCTTGACCGTTCCTTCTATGTATAGCTCATCCTTGCCATTATCTGCAAAAGCCAGATTAACACCGGTCAGCGGAAGCGGATGACACATCGGAATCCAGTTCGATGTATTCTTCGCCGCCATAATGCCAGCCACCTGCGCAACGGCCAGCACATCCCCCTTGCCGATTGTGCCCGCTTTAATGCGAGATAATGTATCCGGCGCCATCGTAACTGTCGTACGTGCGACAGCAATGCGGGAAGTGATCTCCTTATCGGACACATCCACCATCCGTGCGCGCCCTTGTTCATTGAAATGCGTCAAATCCACGCGCCTAGCGCCTCCTTGTTAGCCCATGTTCGGTAATGACTGCATCTACATAAGCATCGTGGTCATCCATAGGGATGCGAATTTCATCCTTCATCCACTGCGCCTCATACCCGAGCCCGATCCATTCGGGCATCGATCTGCCAGATGCTGCGGCCAGCCCTCTCATTAACTCATGAAACCGGTCATAATAACCGCCTCCATAACCTAATCGGCCGCCCCGCTTATCAAAAGCAAGTCCCGGTACAAACACAATGTCAGGGATAAAATCCGATTCGCAGCGCTGTGCAGCCTGAGGATCAGGTTCCTTGATGCCATAAGCGCCCGGCATAAGTTCATCCCAAGCCCTCAGCCGGTATAACTCCATGCCCCTGGTTGCTTGAATGCACCGCGGAACGACAACGTCAATTCCTTTGCGCCAGCACCACTCAATGAGCAGGGTAGGATCAAGCTCCGAGCGAAAAGAAACATACACCATTACGCTTCGGACCGCCTTGCCCGGTCTTGCCTGCAGCCATTCTACCACGCGCTGGCAGGCCGTGTCGGACCAAGCCAAGCGCAGCTGCTCAGGGTAGCCGTCACGTTTCTTAATCGCGGACAGCCGGGCTGTTTTCTTCTCCGATTGACTCATTCATGGTCACCGCTTTGCCTCTTATTGGCCGCAATGGCGTAAGTTTCAGTCATAGTTGTACTTAGTTTACCACTGTTGCCCAGATTTCGCCAATAAGACGAAGGCAACCCCTATCCGTGTCTAAAGGCGTGAACCTTGTCGCGTTATGCGGCTTTTTCATGTACACTTAAATGTATAGGAATTCAACTTATTTGGAGGTTTCACCTATCATGCTTCTTCAAGTATCCGATATATCCAAAAGCTACGGAGTAAGCAGTGTGCTCTCGTCCATCACCTTCCAAGTGCAGCCTCGTGAGCGGGTTGGGCTTGTCGGTGTCAACGGCGCAGGCAAATCGACGCTGCTTCGTATTATCGCCGGCGAGATGTCTGCCGATTCCGGCACCATCTATAAATCCAAAGAAACAACAATCGGCTATCTCGCGCAATCCAGCGGCCTGCAGTCGGATCAAACGATCGATGCAGAAATGCATGCTGTATTTGCTCATCTAATAGAAGCCGAGCAGGAGCTTCGCGCACTGGAACAGCAAATTGCCGATCCGAAGATGCACGAAGACGCCAAGCAATATGAAGTTGTGCTGAACCGGTATTCCGCGCTCTCCGAGTGGTTTCGCGAGAAGGGCGGCTTTGAGGTTGAAACGAAGATTCGCGGCATTTTGCACGGGATGGGCTTTGGTCAATTCCCTCCCGATACGATCATCTCGACGTTAAGCGGCGGGCAGAAGACGCGACTGGCACTTGCGCGTATTTTGCTGCAGTCCCCAGACCTCCTGATGCTCGATGAGCCTACGAACTATCTGGACATTGAAACGCTCACTTGGCTGGAGGATTACTTGCGCGGCTACGATGGCGGCATTCTGGTCGTCTCCCATGACCGGTATTTTCTCGATGCGGTCGTGCAGACGATCGTCGAAATTGAGCGCCACACGGCTAAACGCTACACCGGCAATTACTCCCGTTATATTGAAATCAAAGCAGCAGAATACGAAGCGCAAATGAAGCAATTCGACAAGCAGCAGGATGAAATCGCCAAACTGGAGGATTTTGTGCAGCGCAACATCGTGCGCGCCTCCACCACGAAGCGTGCCCAGAGCAGACGCAAAGCGCTGGAGAAAATGGACCGGCTCGACAAGCCGCTGGGAGACTTGAAGAAAGCGCATTTCTCCTTTGAAATTGAACGCCAAAGCGGCAATGACGTGCTGGATGTCCGTGATTTGTCGATTAAATTCCAAGAGAAATCCGACCCATTGTTCCAAAATGTATCATTCCGACTAGAGCGCGGCGAGAATGTTGCTCTTATCGGACCGAACGGGATCGGCAAATCGACATTGCTTAAATCGCTTGTCGGCCAGCAGCCGTATGAACAAGGCACGATCCGCTGGGGCACCAACATCAAGATCGGTTATTACGATCAAGAACACACCGGGCTGAACCATGCCAATACGGTACTTGAAGAGCTGTGGGGCACTTATCCTTCTATAGAAGAAGCGCGTATCCGCACCGTGCTTGGCAACTTCCTCTTCAGCGGCGACGACGTGAAGAAACGGATCAGTTCGTTAAGCGGCGGAGAACGGGCACGCGTCTCGTTGTCGAAGCTGATGCTGGCTCGCGCCAACATGCTCATTCTCGATGAGCCTACCAACCATTTGGACCTCTATAGCAAAGAGGTGCTGGAGTCCGCGCTTATGGATTACGATGGCACGCTGCTGTTCATCTCCCATGACCGGTACTTCCTTAACAAAATGGCGGAGCGGATTGTCGAACTGGAGCCGCAGGGGACACAGCATTTCCTGGGAAATTATGACGAAATGATCCAGAAAAAACGTGAAAACGATGAACTGCTGATGGAAACGCTGTCATTTTCGCAAGGAAAACAGGGAAAGGCTACAGCAGCGCCGGATCCGGCCCCTGTTTCCTCTTATGAAGCCGACAAACAAGCGAAGCGTGACGAACGAAATCGTCAACGTAAGCAAGAGCAATTGGAGAACGAAATCGCTCGTCTTGAAGGCGAAATTACGGCACTCGAGGAGCAGCTTGTAGACCCTGAAATCTACAATGATTATGTGCGCGTGCAGAGCATCCAAACGAACTTGGATGGACTCAAGGCACAGCTGCAGACCGTTTACGAGTCGTGGGAAGAGTTGTTGGCTTAACCTGTCGCGTTTAAGTAGAACCAATAATAGAAGCGAACCAAATCCGATCCGGACAGCACATCTGCTGTCCGGATTGTTTCATTTCAGCTGCCAATCGAGATGAGATGACGGCAGCTTTCCACGGCATATGAAATCGTATCGGCTGTAGTAGGAAACATTCTACGATTTCGACACAGTTGGGACAACTTCGCAATCTATCCCCCTTGTCCACAGACATATCCACAGCGCTGGATGAATTGTGCGGCAATTCTGGCACTATTAACGACGTAAAACAATAATAAATTTAACGTTTCTTTAACAATTCATTAAATGTGGATACAGACGGTGGCATTTTACCCACATTATTAACATTATCCACAGGCGGGCTGTGAAAAACTTATCCCGATTTTGTTCACATTGTAAATGCCCGATTTATGCGGGTTTCCCATGTTTATACACATTCCTTGCTGTTTTTGTGGGTAATGTTGGGGATAAGTTGTTTTGGAGCAATGTTGGGGCAGTCATCTGACTGCATTTCGCGCTATTGAACCGGATAGACCTTACTTGCTCGATAGTGGCAGTTACTCGGAGTTGTGATCTATGTTCTACGTTTATCTATCTATTTTATGCTGGTTGCGGGTTTTGTTTGTTGGTTGTGTGGTGCTCGGGGCGGGGTTGCGGGGGCGGGGTGCGCGGGGCGCGGTGCGCGGGGCGGGTTGGGGGGTGCGCGGGGCGCGGGGCGGAGTGCGCGGGGCGGGGTTGCGGGGGCGGGGTGCGCGGGGCGGGGTGCGCGGGGCGCGGGGCGCGGGGCGCGGGGCGGGGTGCGCGGGGCGCGGGGCGCGGGGCGGGGTGCGGGGCTGCGGGGGGTTGCGGGATTGTGGGATTGCGGGTAGCCTGCTGCTCCCGATTGTTGCATATTACGCAACATTTCAGGCCCATGGCGGTTAAGATGTTGAATTTGTTGCATTTTATGCAACATTTCACCTCCATTTAAGCCTTAGATGCCCATCTTCTAAGCAAATGTTGCATTTCGTGCAACATTTGTGGAATTACGAGGCTGATACGGAGAAATTGTTGCAGTTTGCTCCAAGGCCCCTTAATTAAACTGGAGTCCTCTCAGCCAATAATTTAAACTATTAGCTAAGGGGATGATCCGTTATGGGGAAGCATTTAGGACAA
>NZ_FNNV01000038.1 GCF_900106745.1 Paenibacillus sp. CF384
CAGTAGAAATGATCTGCCACTGGAATGGACGGTTTATTTGACGAGCCTTTTCGTCTTACCGTAACCTAAATTCTGGTTAATCAACAGACCTGCATAACATGCAACATTTCACGGTGAAAGTAGGTTAATATCGCAGATTGTTGCATAGAATGCAACATTTTACGGTGTAGGGCAGGAAAATGGGCTAATTACGGGGATGATGTTGCATAAAATGCAACATTTTCCTCCAAGGGGGTACGAAGTAAGTGGAATGTTGCACAATATGCAACATTCTACTTACAGGCAGGAATAGGGGAGGAGCAGATGGCTCTCTATCGGACCGAAAATCGGTAGGAGCAGGCGGATACTCGCGTGAGCGACCCAGCCTGTCCCTACACACCGTCCGCGAACAAGCGATATTTGAGCGGTGTTACACCGGTCAATTTCTTGAAATCGCGGATATAGACGTTCACGTTCTCGAAGCCGACCTCGTAGGCGACCTCGGAGACGGAGGACATCGACTTCTTCAGCAGATGCTTCGACCGGTCAATGCGCAGCCGCATCAGGTACTCCTGCGTCGAGGTGCCGGTCATCCGTTTGAAGAGGCGGGAGAAGTAGCTCTCGTTGAAGCCCGCATGCCTCGCGACCTCGGCTACGCTGAAATCGCCGCGGCTCAGCTGCGCCTCCATGAAAAGGATCGCCGATTCAATCACCTGCTGGTGATATTCCGTCTTCCGCGCGCCTTCGCCGCGATTGCGATTCAAGGACAGCTCCGTCAGGATTCGCATAATAAGCACCGGAATCGCAAGATCGCTCTGATGATCGCCGGCCTCGACGTACCGCATGATTTTGTCAAAACAGCTATTAAACTCCGAAGAATGCTGCAGCGTGACCGGGGCCAAGCCGCTCGGGTTGATCGTATCGTAGAAGGCAGGCACGCCGCTGCCCTTAATATGCAGAAACCGATATTTCCATGCGCCGGAATCGCCGGTGTGATAATGATGATGGCCGAAACAGTTGATTAAGGCGACTTTGCCGCGGTCCAGCACAACCTTTTTGCCTTCATAGGTCAGGATTCCGCTGCCTTCATCGGTGAAGATGATTTGGTAGTTTTTCTGCTTCTCCCGTTCGGTATAGAACTTCTCGGCGAAATGAACATGTCCCACCGTACACAGCTGATACGGCAGCTTGCGCGAGACAGCGAGCGGGGTGAAGGGAAGGATAACAGGCTCCTCGATATTGTCAAAATAATACGACGTTCGCATGCCGCAGCTCCCCGTCCTTCTCTAAAGTCAAATAGCGTAGATAATTGGTAAAGAATCGTCGCTGACAGCGGTGTTGAAAGCGCTACAATTAAATTATACACACAGAAAGCCGCGCAGCAATCGAGGAATTGCTGTCAAGGTAAGGAGGAGTACGTTTGGCGGTCAATAGAACGGCGCGAAACCCGTTACGTCGTAAACTGCAAGCAAACCAGCCAACAACAGGGGTATGGATAACGCTTGAAAGTCCGTCTATCACCGAGGCGGCAATCATGATGGGCACGGACTGGATCTGCGTGGATATGGAGCATGGACATTTGGACTTGAAGGAAGTCATGGAGCATGTCAGAACGGTCCGGGGTTCAGACACAGCAGTGCTTGTTCGGGTACCGAGTATCGAACAAGGTATCGTGAAGCGGGTGCTCGATCTTGGCGCACATGGCGTGGTGCTTCCGCTTGTTCGAAGTCGAGAGGACCTGGAGGCGGGCATGAGCTACGGCCGTTATCCGACAGAGGGAGTGCGAGGCATCGGAGGCGAACGGTCCGTCAAATGGGGAATGGGGATGCAGGATTACTTGAAGGATGCGAACGAGGAAACGCTCATCATCCCGCTGATCGAAACGAAGGATGCAGTGGACGATATCGAGCAGATTTTACAGGTTCCGGGGCTTGAAGCCATCTTTTTCGGACCTGCGGATTTGTCGGCATCCTACGGATACTTAGGGGATTGGGAAGGACCCGGCATAGCTGAAATCATTCTGAATGTGCGAGCCGCTGCAGCCAAGCTTGGCATCGCTTCAGGCTTAATGAGCATGAACGCAGAGGATGCGAAGCTCAGGCAGGAGCAAGGCTTCAACATGGTGGGGCTTGGCTCCGACATCGGCCTCATGATCCGATCCATGGAAAGCGCGATGCGTGCAGTCGGGCGGGAGCCGAAGCCCCATCTGTGGTTCTAAAGGGAGAGCAAAACGGGCAATGAAGGGGCCAAGGTTAAAATGGTGCGACAATGGAACGTTTGTATGGTGGGCATGGGCTACTGGTCCGATGTTCATTTTCAAGCATGGGGCTCATTAAGCAATGTTCGCATTGCGGCAATCGCCGATCGCAATCCGCCGAAGCTGGCGAAGAAAGCGCAGATGTACAGGTTAACGGACGACCAGCTGTATACGTCCTTGCACGAAGCCGTCCAGCATCCGGATATCGATATTGTTGACGTTATCACACGTCCCGACACGCATCTAGAGATGGTGGAGATAGCGGCTCGAGCCGGCAAGCATGTGTTATGCCAGAAGCCTTTTGCCCCTACGATGGAGGAATGCCGCAGGATGGTTGCCATCTGCCAAGAGAACGGAGTGCGGCTCATGGTAGCCGAAGGCTGGCGCTGGCAGGGTCATTATCTCGCGATGAAGCGCGTGCTGGATAGCGGCGTTCTTGGTGAGGTCTCCTATGCCAAAATAAGCGCAAAATGGTTCTTCACTCCTCGCTTCGACGATCCCGCCAAGATGACGCAGCCTTACTTCCGCGATATGGAGCGACTGCTGCTGTATGAGATGGGACCGCATTACATCGACAGCTATAGGTCGTTGTTCGGAGAACCTGACGGCATTACCGCCGTCACGAAGCGGGTCAGCCCCCATATTAAAGGCGATGATCTGGCGATTGTCATCTTCCATCATACGGCAATGACCGGCATGCTTGAAGCTTCATGGGCTTCGCGGGAATTCCGGGACGGGAGCTATACGCTGCCGGGCGGCGAGAATTTAATGGAGTACGTAGTGATCGAGGGGAGCGAGGCCACGCTTCGCTTGAACGCAGACGGCGAAATGCTCCTGCTTCGAACGGATGGTACTGTGGAGCAGATTCCGCGACCGCAGGAAGCTTTTCAAGAGTCGCATAATCGGCTGCATCAGCATTTTATCGATGGCATTGAGAGCGGGCTGCCGTTTGTTACTTCTGGTGAGGAATATTTGAAGACGATGGAGATTATCGAGGCTGCCTATCAAGTCGGAAAGAAGGTCGAGCGCATTGGCTAAAACGAAGTATTTGTTCTTCTACGAGTGCAAGCGAGGGATGGAAGAGGAGTATGTCAGGCGCCATGAAGCCGTCTGGCCGGAGGTTATCGCAGCGCTGCGCGAGGCGGGCTTCAGTAATTTTATTACTTTTATGAAGGACAACAGGCTGTATGCGACGATTGAATCCGAAGATGCTTTTGCCCCGGCGTGGGCTCGGTTTCAGGCGAATCCAGATACAGTGAGATGGGAAGCGTATATGTCCGATGTGCTGGTGACGGATGTGACGACAGGCGGCATGGAAGTGCTGGATCGCATCGTATTCCATATGGAGTAGGAAGGAGGCGACGCGAGGTGGCGACCTTTCAGCTCGGACTCACGCGCGATTTCTTGAACAGCCGGGGAGAGCCGGCCTTCGGAACGGAGGGCATAGAGCGGATCTCACGGCAAAATCACATTCAACCGTCTTACTTCGACGAGCATCTGAACACAGTAACGGCGGAGCAATTGCAGCACTACGACGGTGTAATCAGCTTAACGCCTCGGTACACGGCAGAAGCCTTGTCTGCAGCCGCCGATCGCCTGATCGTCATTGCGCGATATGGTGTCGGCTATGACATGGTGGATGTGCAAGCTTGCACGGAGGCTGACATCGCAGTCACGATTACGCCTCAAGGCATTCGCAAGCCGGTGGCGTATGCCATCATGACGCATATGCTGGCGCTTGCTCATCGACTCCCCGTGAAGAGCAGGCTGATTGCGGAGAAACGATGGCAAGATCGGATTGATTATCCAGGCTACCGAATTACCGGCCAGACCCTTGGCTCCGTCGGATTCGGCAACATCGCCAAGGAATTGTTCCGTATGACGCGCGGCTTCGAGATGACCTCGATTGCATATGACCCCTACGCCGATCCGGCAGTGGCGGCCTCGTATGGCGTGGAACTTGTTGACCTGCAGACCTTATGTGAAAGTTCGGATTATCTGACGATCAATTGTTTCTTATCTAAGGAGACGTTCCACCTCATTTCATACGATCAGCTGCGGGCTATGAAGCGATCTGCTTTCCTGATTAATACGGCACGTGGCGGTATCGTGGATGAGCAAGCATTGGTGAGCGCGTTGCAAGAAGGCTGGATAAGCGGCGCCGGACTGGATGTATTCGAGGAAGAA
Organism: Paenibacillus sp. CF384; assembly: GCF_900106745.1. Lineage (GTDB taxonomy): Bacteria > Bacillota > Bacilli > Paenibacillales > Paenibacillaceae > Paenibacillus_Z. The sequence continues at coordinate 4,424 of NZ_FNNV01000038.1, forward strand.
CCCTTCGTGAGCGACTCGCCGCTCCTACATATGGACAATGTGATTGTGACCCCGCACAGTCTTTGTTGGACAGAGGAGATGGTTGGAGGATTATGGGCGGATACCACGAATGCCATTATGGATGTCGCGAGCGGTTCAGCACCTGCCAATGTTGTGAACCGGGAAGTGCTTGCGCGCCCGGGATTCATAAGGAAGCTGGAACGATTCTCCACAATTGAGCGAGGATGAAAGGAGCGGTGTGTGCAGTGGCTATTCCGATTCGCCAACATCCTAGGAACAGCCGCGTGTTCGAGTTTCGCGGCAAACCGCTGGTTCTCGTATGCGCAACCGAGCATTACGGCGCGGTCATCAACCGTCCGTTCGACTTCGCCAAATATCTGGCCGACGCTCATGAGAAGCAGCAGACGCTCACGAGGTTATTCATGCTGTTTCGTGAGCAGCAAAGTCACTGCAATCCTTATTCCACCTGCAAGCCGGAATCGCCGGATTATATCGCCCCGTATCCTCGGGTAGGACCGGAGAAAGCTTTGGACTGGCAGCCAAAGTTTGATTTGGACGCCTGGAATCCGGAATTCTTCGACCGCTTGCATCGGTTTCTATCCCTCGCATCCGATTATGGCATCATCGTAGAGGTTGTCCTTCTCAGCAATACTTATGGTGAAAGCGTATGGAACCTCAACCCGCTCAATGCCGCGAACACGATTAGCGATATAGAGTCCATTCCATGGACCGATTACAATACGATGCGCGCTCCGAAGCTGTTTGAACGTCAGCTCGCGCATGTCCGCAAGATCGTAGAGGAAACGAACCGCTACGATAATATTTTCTACGAGATCTGCAATGAACCCGGCGGGAGTTTCCCTGGGAGCAGCGAGCACCCGACGCCGCAGGAGGTGAATGCTTGGCAGATGGCGATAGCCGAGGTGATCCGCGAGACGGAAGCTGGGCTGCCGAACAAGCATATGATCGCAGGGCAAGGGGCATTCATCTACGAGCCTTGGGAGCAATCGTCGGACTTGTCGTTTGGCGATTTCGTCATTGATATCGTCAATATGCATCCGCTGCCGAACACGACCTACGGGGGACGCGGCTACCATATGGGGGAGTTCATGTCGAAGCAGCTTCGGCTGCGCGAAGTACGGGACTATTGTTTGGCTACGCGGAACGAGAGCAAGCCGCTTAATCTGGATGAAGATAACGTTGCCAGTCAGTACAAGGATCCGGACGGTTGGACGATTCATCGCAAGCGCGCGTGGGCGACACTCATGAGCGGCTGCCATTATGACTATATCGATTTTTCCATTATTAATTACGTTGAAGCCGGAACGCCAGCTTCCCAGCGGCATATTAGAATTTGGATGAAGCATTTGTCTGCATATATACATGCTATCGATCTTGCTGAGGCGCGACCGTTGCCGGACTTCGTTCTTGGGGAGCCGAAACATTCGGTTACTTGCACGCTCGGCATCCCGGGCGAAGAGTATCACATCTACGTGGCAGATGAGAGGGAGCTTACGGAGGAGGGAGCCGGCTCGCCTCTTGTATCAGAGGAACTGATTGTTAATTTGCCTGATGGCAATTATCGTGTTCGCTGCTTCGACCCGGCAACAGGTCTCTATTCTCCATCTATTCGCATAAGCGGAGCGGCTGGAACCGTTATTCGGCTGCCGGATTTCCAGCATGATTTGACGATTCGGATCAACGTGGAGTAGTTGTAGGAGTGGGTTAATCTTAAGGGATGAAGGGACTGATCAAGGGAATGGCGAGCATCATCATGCAAAATCAAGTGACGGAATGGGCGTACCATTCGGGCACGGCGTATCCGGATCCTTTTAACGATATCGGCATGCAAGTCGTGATTGTATCACCGGATGGCAGGGAACGTGCGGTGCCGGGGTTCTGGGGCGGTGGGCAGACGTGGAAGTTTCGCTATTCCTCTGATCAAGTCGGCGTGCATCGGTATCGAACGGTTTGCTCGGACAGTACGAATATCAGTCTGCATGGGCAAGAGGGAACGATTGAGGTTACGGCCTATACGGGTGATAATCCGCTGTATCTGCATGGCAGTCCGCGGGCTGCTGCAAGTCGCAGCTATCTGGCGCATGGCGATGGCAAGCCGTTCTTCTGGCTCGGCGATACGTGGTGGATGTCCTTGACGGATCGGTTGAAGTGGCCGGAGGATTTCAAATGGCTGGCTCAAGATCGCATCGAAAAAGGTTTCACCGTCATCCAAGTCGTTGCCGGACTCTATCCCGACATGGGACCGTTCGATCCGCGCGGCAGCAATGAAGGCGGGCAGGCTTGGGAGGAAGGTTTTGCCCGCATCAATCCGGCCTTCTTCGACGCTGCTGATCCGAAGATTGAATGGATGGTGGAGTCCGGGCTGCTTCCATGTATCGTGGCGTGTTGGGGGTATTATTTTGATTTTGCCGGACGTGATGTGATTCAGAAGCAGTGGGAGTACTTGATCGCCCGATATGGTGCTTATCCGGTTGCTTGGTGCCTCTGTGGTGAGGCCGATATGCCGTATTATCAGTGGGATGCGTTCAAGAATCCGGATCAGAAACAGCTCTACGTGGAGCGGCTGCGCAAGGAATGGACGGCTATGGCGGCTTATGTCAAAGATACCGATCCGTTTGGCAGATTGCTCACCATCCACCCAACGCAATACGGGCACAACATGGTGGAGGATGCTGCTGTTCTGGATCTGGATATGCTGCAAACGGGGCATGGCGCCTATATCTCGCTTGAGCCGACGGTCCGCATGATTCAGGAGTCGGTTGCCAGGGAGCCGCGTACGCCGGTTATTAATTCCGAGGTATGCTACGAAGGCATCGGCGGCACCAGCTATCAAGATATTCAGCGTTTCACGTTCTGGACGTGCATGCTCGGCGGGGCATGTGGTCATGTGGTGGTCCTTCGAGCCGCAGCCGCAGTGGCTGAATGCGGAGACAGAGGACGTACCAGTGACGGCGAGGCCATACGCGGCAGGCATTCCGGGGCAGGTTCGCGTCATCTATGCGCCGTTCCTGCTCGCTTTCAGCGGTGTTGAAGTGCTCGGCATCGAGCAGGATGTCACTTATCGCGCGTTCATGTTCGACCCGGCTACAGGCGATGAACATGATTTTGGGCCGACGATTGTCCCAGATTCGGACGGCAAATGGAGCACCGGCGCGTTTAAAATCTTCCAAGACTGGGTGCTGGTCTTGGAACGAATCTAGCTGTTGAAGGGCTGCGCCTATCATCTGATTGGATGGATGATGGGGGCAGCCTTTCGCGTTCGTTCGTCGGCCGGTCGAGGAGCGGTACGAGGTACCGCACATTGGCGTGGAATGGTAGGGTTGGGCTGAAGAGAGGTACGGGATACTTGGCGTGGAATGGTGGGTTTGGGCTAAAGAGAGGTACGGGGTACCGTTCATTGGAGTGGAACAGTAGCTAATCTAGGCTTAATTGGGGCGAAACTCGTAGGAGTAAACAAGCGCTGCAGATTCTCGATAGACAAGTAACTCACTGGTTGGGGTACATCGCACCAAAATTCGGAGCAGCAATCAGCCGTCACTAATGCTTGATAGACAAGTAGCTAACCTAGAAGTCTACATTGGCGGGAATGCGGGGAAATGGGAGAAAGTAGCTAACCTAGAAGTCTACATTGGCGAGAATACGTGGAAATGGGAGAATGTAGCTAACCTAGAAGTCTACTTTGGCGGGAATGCGGGGAAATGGGAGAAAGTAGCTAACCTAGAAGTCTACATTGGCGAGAATACGTGGAAATGGGAGAATGTAGCTAATCTAGACGTCTACATGGCGGGAATGCGGGGAAATGGGAGAAAGTAGCTAACCTAGACGTCTACATTGGTGGGAATGCGGTGAAATGGGAGAAAGTAGCTAATCTAGATGTCTACATGGCGGGAATGCGGGGAAATGGGAGAAAGTAGCTAACCTAGACGTCTACATTCGGGGGAGCTCGTATAGAGTGGCAACTGATTCCGCTCCTGAATCAGCGCGAGACTGCTAGGAGTCGGGAATTCGACTCCCAGCAGCAATGCCTTAACCCAGTCAAGTCCGCGTCGGCTTACGCCACTCGCTCGGCGACACGCCGAATTGTTTCTTGAAGGTCCGGCTGAAGTAATGAATACTCTGAAAACCGCATGCCTGTGAGACATGCTGCACGGTCATATCCGAATGCAGCAGATACTGGGAAGCGGCCGCGAGCCGGAGCTCGTTTAAGTAACTGAATGGTGTCTTTCCGGTATGCTGCCGGAATAGGCGCACGAGATACGAGGGATTGTAGTGGGTATAATCGGCGATGGTCTGCAGCGAAATCGATTGGGGGAAAACCGATTCCAAGAAACGCAGCACCTCCGTGACGAGTACCTCACCGGAAGAGTAGCTGGGAGACTGCGGCGTCAATGCCGTGATATTAGGGATGAACACAAGCAGTTTGTGTAGATCCGACAAGAGCGCTTCTTGAAAAATAGCCGGGGCAAGCGAGGTTTCAGCCATCATCAGCATCCGGACTGCCTCAAAAGCAGCACGCATCGCCGGATAAGGCGCACTACTCCAACTAATGTCCGATTGCATGCTGTTCCAGCGATATATTAGATCAACGCTCGGCAGTGCAGCGGCATCCTCATCATGGAATTCAACAAACCAATAACATAGTCGATGCGATCGCTGAACAAGCTGATGCGGCGTATTCGGCAAAATCACAAATAAAGCCGTTCCATCAGCATGATACGTCATCCCTGACCATTCCAAATCAGCCTCACCCTCTGTAATGCAGAGCAGCTCACCGTACGGATGAACGCCTCCGGCGCGGCTGCCAACAGCTCCTTCCACTTCAGCTAAGCCATGTTTTCGGATCCTCACCATATCCCCCCTCTCTCAACATGTCAATGATGTGCAAATCATATCATGCACCACAATGCCCGTAAACGGTTGAATTGCATTGCATTACCTTCACCATCACTATGAAGTGCAAAGACATCCGGCTTGTAAGCGCTTATCCTAAGAAGTAGCAGGACCAGTCAAATAGGGCTAGTCCAAAAGGAGATGAAGCACATGAAAGCGATCCAGATTACAGGCGTTGACCAGTATGAATCCATTGAAGTGCCGGTTCCCGAAATCAAGGATGATCAACTGCTAGTTCGTATCCATCTTGTTGCAACCTGTCCGCGTTGGGATCTGCATATGATGGGCGGTAAGGATATGTTCATCCAGAATCGCCAGCCGGATTATCCGCTGCCCCCGGGCTTCCCTGGACATGAAGCGGTTGGTGTTGTGGAGGCAGTCGGCGCGAGCGTTCAGGGCTTCGTTCCCGGCGATCGCGTAGTGGCGCTGGAGCATGTATCACCTGGCTTTGGTGCGTATGCAGAATACATGGCTTACCGGGAGAACGACTTGTTGAAGCTTCCGGACCACATTTCGGATAAGCGCGCCGTTTCGTCGGAGCTGCTCAAATGCGTCATGTATGGACTAGATCAGTTTGATGATATGCAAGGCAAGTCGATGTTAGTTGCAGGACTTGGTCCTGCGGGTATTCTGGCGATGCAACTCGCTTCACATTGGGGCGCAAAGGTGACGGCAATCGATGTGAATAGAGAGCGCGTTGATTTCGTAAATGGGCTATCCCTGGGCGGCGAGGCGGTACATGCCGATGATCTCGGAGATCGTAGATTCGATCTTGGATACGATTGCGTAGGCTATTCAGCATCTGTGCAGAACGTGCTTGATCGCACTGAGGAACATGTCATCATATTCGGCGTACTGAAGGGCAATATTACGTACCCGGAATCGTATTGGTACAAAGGAACAAAGCTGGAATCGTACCGCTATCACCCCGTTACGAAGCGGGACCGGCACCTGCTGCTGGATGCACTAAGCAATCCGGCCTTCAACACGGAATGTCTGCAAACGGTGGAGCTCTCTTTTAGGGAATACAAGCGCGGCGTCGAGCTTCTTAGAACGCAGCAAGCAATCAAGATTTGCTTCAACCTGCAGGAGGGTTTCTAATATGAAAGCATTGGCAGTCGTCTTCGAAACAAAAGAAGTGGTGAGCGTTCGGACCGTAGAAGTACCTGAACCTACTGATCGTGATGTCGTTATTGAGCTCGAATATTCCTGGATCAGCATCGGAACCGAATCGTCATTCTTCCGAGGGGAGCGTATTTCAGGCGAGGTTCCATATACGGATGGGGGGCCTTGGCCCTTCCCTCATGTACCCGGTTATCAGAAGGTTGGGCGTGTTATTTCAGCCGGAGCAGCAGTGACGCATGTAAAAGCAGGGGATCGCGTATTCGCATCGGTCAGCAAAGTAGATGGCATGTACTTTGATTTTGGCGGTCACATCAATCCTTCCGTTACAGACGGCTCCCAAGTGTGGAAGCTATCGGAGGAGGGGCCGGAGCCGCTGGCATACTCCGGCACGGTGCTGACGCAAGTCGGCTATAACTGCGGCATGCGGCCGCCGGTTGCGGCGGGAGACATTGCGGTTGTAATCGGCGACGGGCTCGTTGGCCAATGGGCAGCGCAGACGCTGGCTCATCGAGGAGCGCAGGTGTATCTGCTCGGACATCGGGAAGAGAGGCTGAAGCTTGCCGTTGCAGGCGGCTATGCTACTCCGATCAATGGCCATATCAGCGATCCCGCGCAAGTGTTGGAGAGTGAGAACAAGCAGCTCGCCATTGTGATTGACACGGTGGGCAGCCTCGACACATTCCGCAAGCTGCAGCCGCATATGAAACACGACAGCCACCTCGTTTCGGCAGGCTACCTGGGCGAAGCGGGAATGATCGATATTCAGAAGCTTCGTGAGCAGGAGATCACGCTGCATACCCCATCTGGCTGGTCGGCAGATCGAATGGCAGCTACGATAGCAGCCATCCAAGAAGGTTGGCTGACGACCGAACAGCTGATCACGCATCGGTTTCCTGCAGAAGATGCTGCCGAAGCATGGGAGCTGATAACTGCCCCGAAAAGCCCATGCTTAGGGGTCATTTTGGATTGGCGGCAAGTATAAAATGTCATTCAAGAGCCATCTCAAAAGTGTGAAGGACAACTTTTGAGATGGCTCTTATTTATGCTCAACCCGTGGGGAAGTGGTTGGTGGCGAGGAAATGGGCGAAGTAGCATCAAGAGAGGTAGCAGGTACCGCACATGTGCGGGAAACTGGCAAAGTGCGACCTTTAGGACAACAAATAATTGGTTAGTTAGTGAATGAATAGAAAGAGCGGCTCTGAGAGCAACTCTCGAGCGGAAAACCTGTGGGGGTGGAGCAAGAGTAGCTCCCAGGACAACACATCAGCAGTTAGTAAGCGAATCTAGCACATGTGTAGCTGCCAGAGCAACACATCACCGTCATGCCACCGAATCTAGCGAAAGAGTAGTCCCCAGGACAACACATCAGTAGTAAGTAAGCAAATCCAGCAAATGTGTAGCTGCCAGAGCAACACATCAGCCTAAAGTAGGCGAATCTAGCACATGTGTAGCTCCCAGAGCAACACATCACCGTCAAGCCACCGAATCTAGCAAAATAGGAGCCCTCATTGCATCACATCAGCGGCGAATTAACGGACAAACAGCCGGCCGCTCCTCGCTGTTTGTCCCCTAATTTAGATCTTGCAAACGCTGTCATTTTGACCTATACTGAGTCCATAATCAACTCGAAACGTTTCGATAGAGGATGTGCAAGTGGTGACCACCATTAAAGACCTGGCTAAAGCAACCGGATTGTCGGTTACGACTGTATCAAGAGCGCTTAACGGATACAGCGACGTCAATGAGGAAACGCGCAAGAAAATCAAGCAGGCAGCCGAAGAAATGAATTATCGACCAAGCGCTGCTGCCAGAAGTCTGGTGATGAAGAAATCAAGAACGATCGGCGTCATCATCTCGGATATTAACCGGGCAGGCGTCAAGGATGCGCTCGCCTATGAGATCTTGTGCGGCATCAATGACTGCTCGACGATGCTCGATTACGATATTCTGCTATTCAGCACAAGCTCCAAGAAACAGCTGAAGAAATCCTATTCGGATCTATGCAGGGAGCGCGGCGTGGACGGCGCGATTGTGTTCGGCTTACGGGTGAATGATCCGTATTTGGAGGAGATTGTAAGCAAAGCCGATTACCCGTGCGTGCTGATCGACATTCCGGTCGAAAGCAAGAACGCAGGCCATGTTACAACGGACAATGTGTACGGAGCAACGCTAGCGGTCAATCATCTGCTGGAGCTTGGGCATCGCAAGATCGCGATGATCAACGGCCATAACGAAGCAGCGGTCAGTATCCGAAGGCTGGAGGGCTACAAGCAAGCATTGGAGAAAGCCGGAATTCCTTACGATCCGGAACTCGTCTTCGACGGCAACTTCTCAGAAGACGGCGGCTGCGAGGCGATGCACCGCATCTTGCTTAATCATCCCGAAGTAACGGCGGTGTTCTCGGCGAGTGACTTAATGGTACTCGGCGCGCTCCGCGCAATGGAGATGCTGAAGCGGCAAGTCCCCCAATCGCTGTCGATCGTCGGCTATGACGACATCCCGGTAGCAGCCTACTGCTCGCCGAAGCTGACAACAATCCGTCAAGATAAATACGAGATGGGTTACCAGGCAGCGCAGCTCGTCATCGATATGATGGAGAACCGCCAAATGGACCGCAAGATCGTATTGCAAAATGAATTAATTATTCGAGAGAGCACGAGAGCGATACCTTAGGAAGCTGGCAGTAGTGAGCAAATTGAGGAGAGCAGCAGCGCTCTTTTTCAGACGGGCTTCCGAAACGTTTCGGAAAACCGAAAATAAGTTTAATTCCAAACGATCTTGGAGGTGAACGACGAGTATGAACACAAAGAAAAGATGGTGGACCCGGTCCAGACGTGAAGCGCTGGATGGTTACGTGTTTATGAGTCCTGCGATACTCGGCCTGTTATTCTTCATGCTGGGACCAATCGCGGCGTCTGCCTATTTCAGCTTTACGGACTACGATATACTGAGCACGCCGAGATGGGTCGGGCTGGACAATTACATCGAATTGTTCAAGGACTCCCTGTTCTGGCAATCGCTTAAGGTAACGATGATCTACTCCGTCGTGAGCGTACCGCTCGGACTGGTCGTTTCCTTGGCGCTGGCACTGCTGCTCAACAAGAATATTAAGGGCATCTTCTTCTTCCGAACGATCTTTTACTTGCCTGCGGTCATGTCGGGGGTTGCGGTTGCATTGCTGTGGAAGTGGATCTTCAATCCGGATTTCGGGCTCATCAACTGGGCGATCAGCTTAATCGGCTTCGAAGGACCGAAATGGTTCATCGATGAACAGTGGGCACTGCCGCCGATCATTATTATGGGACTATGGGGTGTTGGCGGAAGCATGCTGGTCTATCTGGCCGGCCTGCAAGGCATTCCAACGGATCTCTACGAGGCCGCGGAGATTGACGGAGCGAATAAACGCAAGCAATTTCGGCATATTACGCTTCCTATGCTCTCGCCGGTTATTTTCTTCAATTTGATTACCGGCATTATCGGAGCGCTTCAAGTATTCACGGAAGGCTTCATCATGACGGCAGGCGGACCGAACAACGCAACTCTGTTCAGCGTGCTGTACTTATATCGTAATGCTTTTGACTATTTGCAAATGGGTTATGCGTCTGCACTGGCTTGGGTGCTCTTCCTCATCATTCTGGCGTTCACGTTAATCATCTTCAAATCATCGCCGATGTGGGTCTTCTACGAAGGGAACAGGAGGTCGGGAAAATAATGAACACGATCACACAAACAGATGCGCCTGTCCGTAGAAAGCTCTCTCGCAGTCAATCAGAGCTCATGTCCAAACTATTCAGCTATCTGCTGCTCTGCATCGGCTCCATCATTATTCTGATTCCATTCGCATGGATGCTGTCTACTTCGTTGAAGCTCAAAGCGGATGTCTACATCTTCCCGCCGCAGTGGATCCCGCAGCCGATGCAATGGCATAACTACGTGGAAGCTTTTACAACCTTTCCGTTTGGCTTATATACGAAGAACTCGCTCTTCATTGTCGTATTCGTCATGATTGGAACGCTGTTCTCTTGCTCCTTCGCCGCGTATGGCTTCTCAAGGCTGAATGCGCCTGGACGCAATTTTATCTTCCTCGTGCTGCTGGCAACAATGATGCTGCCGAGCGCCGTAACGATGGTGCCGATTTATCTGTTCTTCAACAAGCTGGGCTGGGTGGACACCTTCCTGCCGCTCATCATTCCCGCTTGGTTTGGAAGCGCATTCTTCATCTTCATGATGCGGCAGTTCTTCATGGGCATCCCCTACGAGCTCGAGGATTCGGCGCGGATCGACGGGTGCAACACGTATGGCATATGGGCGCGGATCATGGTTCCGCTCAGCAAGCCGGTGCTTGTTACGGTAGGCGTGTTCACGTTCATGGGAACTTGGAATGATTTTATGGGACCGCTCATTTATTTGACGGATGAGAATAAGCGTACTTTGGCGCTGGGGCTGTCCTACTTCCAAGGCTCTGCAAGAAGCGCACCTGATCTTCATCTCCTGATGGCCGCGTCGCTTTATGCGATCGCGCCATGTGTCATTCTGTACTTCCTATGCCAGAAGATTTTCGTCAAGGGCATGGTATTTACCGGCGTTAAAGGTTGACAACCATAACGTAAAACAGAGAAAAGAGGGATCTGTATGTTTCGCAAACGTAAGCTGGCTCTAGTAATGACGCTCGTCATGGCACTGTCCACGGTCTTGTATGGCTGCGGCGGGAATGACAACGGCAACACAGGCAGCAAGGATGAGAAGGTTGAACTCAATTTCATCCGTTGGTCGAACGGCCCCGCTTTAGATGATGAAGAGAAAGATAAAGTGAAACGCTTTAACGATACGCACCCGAACATTCAAGTGAAAATGACGCTCCTGCCATGGGACGAAACGTTCAAGAAAATCGAGATGTCCCTTGCATCGAACTCGCCTGTAGACTTGTTCTACTGGGATGTGCCTGCCTATGCATGGTACAAAAAAGGACTTATGAAAAATCTTCAGCCTTACTTCGACCGCGATCTGAAGATGGCCGACTACGACGAGAAGCTGTTCGAGCCGTTCAAATTTGATGGCAGCAACATGTACGTTGCACCGGAAAACTATCAAACACTCGTCATGTACTATAACAAAGACCTGTTCGACAAAGCGAATGTCGCGTACCCGAACGAGAACTGGAACTGGGATGATTACCTAGCTGCAGCTCAGAAGCTGACAATCAAAGAAGGCGACAAAACCGTACAGTTCGGCACGAGCATGTCCCTCGGCGCATGGTGGGGCTGGATGGCGCTGAGCCAAGAGCAAGGCGGTGCATTGGCACCGAACATTCACGATCCGGAGAAGCTGACGTTTAATACGCCGGAGACGAAGAATGCGCTGCAATACTTGCAGGATCTGATCTACAAGCATCATGTTGCACCGGATGCGGCACAATCGAGCGCCCTTGGCGGCGACTTCTTGACAGGCAAAATTGCCATGTATGTTGGCGGTGACTGGGATCTTGGTAATCTCAAAGAGAAGAAGGATCTGCACTGGGATATGGCGCCAATGCCGAAGTGGGAAGACAAACGTGTCGTTCCATACTGGATGGGCGGTTATGCGATGACGGAGAAGTCGAAGCACCCGGATCAAGCGTGGGAGTTCATTAAATGGACGATGACCGAGAACCAAGAAACGCTGGCGAAGCAGCAATCGTGGATTCCGATCAACAAAACAGCACTCTCGAAGGTGGAAACACCGGCATGGGCGCCGGAAGGCTACCAAACGGCTCGCTTCGACTGGATGAAATACGGCAACATCGGCGATATCTATCACCTCAGATGGCGTGAAGCGCAAGATAAAGCAATTACGCCGCTGGTTGATCAAATTTTTGCAAACAAGATAACAGTGGACGAAGCGCTGAAGAAAATGGATGAGCAAGTGAACGAAATTATTTCGAAGAAATAGGGAAGAGGAGGCTGTGCTTTAAAGTAGAATTTCTACTTTAAGGTGCGGCCTTTTGCTTGCTGCAAAATCGTGATAGCTATTGAGTATCCAGTGACTTGAACAGGAGAGTGCGGACGATTGAATAGAGTAGAGGATGTCATTAGCGGGACGGATTTCGCGGTTTATGTGAATGGGCTGAGAATAGATGAGCAAACGGAAGGTCTTCGATCAGTAGGGACAGAAGAGAGAGCGGCGGCAGAAGGTGCGCTGCATAACGTGTCTATCTATGAGTATGGCGGTACGCTGGATTTGGTCATAGAAAGTCATGTGTTGGCGTATGAGGAAACTTCGCTGGTAGAGCGCTGGGTATCGGTGCGTAATGAAGGAACGGAGTCCGTGACCATTGAACGAGTAGATTCCTTCAGATTGCAGCTCCCCGAGGATTCGTGGACGCTAATGCACTACAAGAGCGAGTGGGGAGCGGAGTTCGAACCGGTTCAATTGAAACTGGCGGATGAGGATGTGATTCTGCAAACAAAGCAAGGACGCTCGTCGAAGGACATGCATCCTTGGATGACGCTCTTCGGAAGTGAAGGCGACCTGCTAACGATATCGCCGATGTGGTCGGGCAATTGGATATTGCGCTGTGAACGAGCCGGGGAAAGTGGAAGAAGTGCACGAGGCGAGGGCAAAGAAGGCGGCAGTCGTTTCGAAGTGAGCGGGGGGCTGAATGATTGGGAATTCTCTAAAGTGCTGCAGCCGGGGAAATCCATGGAGGGCATTCATGTGGCCATTGCTCCGGGAAGCGGCGGCGAGCTTAATAGCACGTCAATCCAATTTGCTCGAGTGGGACGCAAGCATTGGTATGTGAGCAATGAATTCTCCCGTTCTCTGCCGGCAGAATGGAATCATTGGTGGAGCTACGAGGACAAGACGATTAACGAGGATGTTTTCCGAGCCAATGCGGCCGAAGCGGCGAAGCTCGGCATTGAAATTTGTACGCTCGATGCCGGTTGGTTCGGACCATCCGAAGCGGCTTCAGAATGGTTCGAGAACCGCGGCGACTGGGAAATGGTGAATACGACGCGTTTTCCAAGTGGCATTCGAGCGTTGTCGGATTACGTGCACGAGCTTGGGATGAAGTTTGGACTGTGGTGCGAGATCGAAGCGCTGGGCAAATCCGCTGATTTATCGAAGCGGCATCCATCCTTCCCTGCACGCAGAGATGGGGAGCAGCTTGGTTACCTCTGTTTTGGAAATCCGGAAGTAGAGGAGTGGGCTTTCCGTACATTGGATGGCTTGATTGAGGGCTACAACTGTCAGTGGATCAAACTGGACTTTAACTTGGATCCGCAAGCAGGCTGTAATTGCACCGATCACGGACACGGTGCCGGAGATGGACTTTTCGAGCATTACAAGGGTTACTATCGGATGCTCGATCGTGTTCGTGCTAAACATCCTGAAGTGATTTTGGAAAACTGCTCCTCCGGCGGACTTCGTATTGATCTTGGGATGATGAGTCATACCCATACAACCTTCTTAAGCGATCCGGATTGGCCGGAGCATAGTCTGCAAGTTTTCTGGGGAGCAACGACGATGCTGGCGGCGGATGTCTGCTTGCACTGGAGCTATTCCGAGTTTCTATGGAACTATGAGAAACAGCAATTTCATCCGAATTCACCCGATCTCAAGCCCTATCAATTCGACTATTACACCCGAGTAGCGATGCTTCGCGGCTTCGGCATTTCACAGAAGCTGCCGCAGATGCCGGAGTGGATGCGTGAACGGCTTGCTCATCACATTGATGTCTATCAACAAACGGTGAAGCCTTTTGTCCGCTCGGCTGATTTGTATCGGTTGACCGGACAGCCGGTGAGAGGCGGCCTTGGCGATTGCTGGTCTTCTTTTCAATACAGCAGGCGAAGCGGTGAGGAACATCTGCTGTTCGTGTTCCGTCTGCCCGGCGCGGAAGCGACTCGTTCGATTCGCATGCAGGGACTGGACGCGGCAGCGGCCTATCAATTGACGTACCTATCCAGCGAGAATCAAAAGGAACCGGTAGTGCATACAGGGGAGCAGTTGATGACGGAGGGCATTGTTTTCAGCGGACTGGAGATTGAAGAATCGGCATTATTGACCCTTCATAGACTGACGGTTGTGTAATATCGGAATCAGACTAATTTCCCATATTTTCCTTCTTTGCTTTATTACATCCATTCCACTTTGCTATAATGGATATAGGTAAGCCAAGAGGCAGGTAGAAGGGAGTCAAAAGGACATGCACCGATTGATAATAAGATTGGCCCTCGTCACTTTGATTCTGTTCGTGGGACTTGGTTCGGATTTTCGAGAATATAAAGTCGTCCAAGCGGCATCGAATAGCACGACACTTCAAGAGCTTAAAGCAGAAATCCTGCAGCAGCTGCTCGAGCAGAAGCCGGAAATCTCCATATCCTATGATGGGAATCGCACAGAGTTGTCCGAGCAATTCCCGAGGCTTATACGCGATACCTTCGCGACAGACGATTATATTGCGTATATTGTGGACTCGTATCTCTATACGATTCGCACTTGGGGCACGGCCGCCAAGATTAAGCTGACTATTACCTATCGGGAGACAGCAGAGCAAACAAGACGTGTGGATCAATTAATTGCTCAAGCATTGCCTTCGGTTGTCGTGGATAAAATGGATCCGCTCGAGAAGGTGGCCTACATTCATGATTGGATTGTGAAGCATGTGGCTTACGATACAACGCTGCAGCGTTACACGGCGATGGATGCGCTTGAAACGGGTACGGCCGTCTGTCAAGGGTACTCCCTGCTGGCCTACCGTATGCTGTCGCATGCAGGTGTGGAGTCGAGAATCGTGGAAGGCAAGGTTGATTCCGGAAGCCATCTCTGGAATTTGGTGCGCCTGAATAACGGCTGGCATCACATGGACGTGACTTGGGATGATCCGCTTCCGGATCGGCCCGGTGAAGTCAGTCGTACGTATTTCTTGAAAAATGATCGCTTCATGAAGCAGGATCACAGCTGGGATAAAGCGTATCCGATGACGCGATAGCGGGTTCACATGGTATGAAAAGGAGCTAAGCATCTGAAAGTGCTTAGCTCCTTTTTTGTTGTGGCATCCATCGCGGCCTCTTGGTGCGGACCGCGGGCCGCATCAAGAGGCCGTGGGCAACAGACAGGTGCTAGATTCGTGCGCGTTGGGGACAGATTGGCGCTAGATTGGCGCTACTCTATGGCCGCACTTGCACCTCTACTGAGAAATGTTGCATTATATGCAACATAATCAGAGTTTCGGCATTTGATTGGTCGATATGTTGCACTTTATGCAACATTATCGTCTCGATATCTCGGTTTGGGCTTCAACTTCGGGAGAATGTTGCATTTAATGCAACATAATCGGAGTTTCGGGATTAAGTTGGTCGAAATGCTGCACTTTATGCAACATTATCGTTTCCAGATCACGATATGGGCGTCATCTCCTGCGATATCTGTTGCATTATCTGCAACATAAGCGGCGACACCAGCACCGATACCGACCAGCCGGCATCGGCATCGAAACCAACCCCGAAACCAACCCCGAAACCAACCCCGAAACCAACCCCGAAACCAACCCCGAAACCAACCCCGAAACCAACCCCGAAACCAACCCCGAAACCAACCCCGAAACCAACCCCGAAACCAACCCCGAAACCAACCCCGAAACCAACC
>NZ_FNNV01000021.1 GCF_900106745.1 Paenibacillus sp. CF384
AGGAGGCTTAACGCCCTTCGACCTCCACAAACCAACCCTAAAACCAAAGAGAAACCCAACGTTTGAAAAAAAACGTTGGGTTTCTCGACATTCTGGCGCTCCATTCGGAGCGCTTTTTCTGTTATAATGAAGGTCTGTTTGTTCATAGCACGCAAATCTACGTAAATTCATATAGGAGGGGCCGCATGACTGCATATACCCCGATGATTCAGCAATATTTGGGCATAAAGGAAGGCGCGAAGGACGCGATATTGTTTTTCCGTCTGGGCGATTTTTATGAAATGTTCTTTGACGATGCAATCAACGCGTCCAGGGAACTGGAGATTACACTTACCGGCCGCGAAGGCGGCGGCGATAAGAAAATTCCGATGTGCGGCGTACCTTATCATTCCGCAGAGGGATACATAGCTCGCTTAATTGAGAAAGGCTTTAAAGTTGCGATCTGTGAGCAGGTTGAAGATCCATCCGCTGCCAAAGGAGTCGTGCGCCGTGAGATTATCCGCGTCGTAACGCCGGGTACCGTCATGGAATCGAAGTCGCTCGCGGATAAAGCGAACAATTTCATCGTAGCGGTAGCGGAGCATGGCGGCGCGTTTGGTGTTGCCGCATGCGATTTGACGACAGGCGAACTCTATGTCACGTCGATCTCCGCTGCGCAAGAAGCGCTGACGGATGAAGTGAACGTGTATCATCCTTCTGAGATCGTCGGTGACGCGGGAGCGATGGACCAGCTTCGCTCGGCAGCTGCCGGTTGGAATCGGCAGGTTCTCTTCACGGAGAGAACGCCGATGGATCCCCAGCGGCTAGCGCAGCAATTCAGTCAATTGACGCTGGATGCTCTGGCCCCTGCCAGACATCGCGCAGTCAGCTTGCTCACCGGTTACCTCGACGAGACGCAGAAGCGCTCACTTGGCCATGTTAGACGTATTTCGGTCTATGAGCCGAATCAATATATGATTCTTGATCCGTTTACGAGACGCAATCTGGAGCTGGTCGAAACGGTACGCGACCGCAATAAGAAAGGCTCGCTTCTATGGCTTCTGGATCGTACGCGCACCTCGATGGGTGCTAGGCTGCTGAGAAGATGGATCGATAAACCGCTTCTGTCGAAGCCCGCGATTGATGAGCGGCTAGAAGCGGTGGACAAGCTGTATGGCAATTTTATATTGCGAGATGAGCTGCGCCGTGAATTGAATGAAATCTATGACTTGGAGCGGCTTGTCGGACGGGTAGCGTACGGAAGCGCCAACGGTCGCGATCTTCATGCATTGAAGTCCTCCCTGCAGCATGTGCCTGCCATCGCAGCGCTTTGCGCGGAGTCTGACTCCGAGACGCTGCGCAAGCTGGTGAAGGACGTCGATCACTGCGCTGATCTCGCCGAGATGATTGAAACGGTCATCGTGGAAGATCCGCCTATTTCCGTACGTGAAGGCGGGTTAATCCGGGCTGGCTATGACAGCTACTTGGACGAGCTTCGCGAAGCGAGCGTGAACGGCAAAAAATGGCTTGCAGAGCTGGAACGCAGAGAGCGTGAGGCGACTGGAATTAAGTCACTGAAGATCGGCTACAACAAAGTGTTCGGCTATTACCTTGAAGTGTCCAAAGCGAACATTGGCAGTCTTCCCGAAGGCCGTTATGAACGCAAACAGACGCTAACGAACGCGGAGCGCTACGTAACACCGGAACTGAAGGAGAAAGAAACGCTGATCCTCGAAGCTGAAGATAAAATGATCGACCTGGAGTATGCCAAATTTGTGGAGCTCCGCGATCATCTGAGCGCTCATTTGCACCGTCTTCAGAAGCTTGCCGAAGTGCTGGCGTCCCTGGATGTGTTTCAATCCTTGGCTACCGTCAGCGGCGAGCAGCGTTATGTGAAGCCGAATGTGACGGAAGGGTATGATTTTGTCGTGCAGGAAGGTCGTCATCCCGTTGTCGAGGCGGTCATGGATGCGGCGTTTATCGCTAATGATACATCCCTTGCGGATGGTGCCGATAAAGCCTCCATGCTGCTCATTACCGGACCGAATATGGCGGGAAAGAGCACCTATATGCGCCAGGTTGCCCTGGTCAGCATCATGGCCCAGATCGGCTGCTTCGTGCCTGCGAAGTTCGCTGAGGTTCCGCTCATTGACCGCATCTTCACGCGCATTGGAGCAGCAGATGACCTAATCGGCGGCCAAAGTACGTTTATGGTAGAGATGAAGGATATCCAGATCATGACGGAGAAAGCAACGGCTCAGAGTTTAGTCATTATCGATGAACTGGGACGTGGAACTTCAACAGGCGAAGGTATGGCGATTGCACAGGCGGTTATTGAGTTTGTTCATCATGAAGTCGGCTGTAAAGCGCTGGTATCGACGCATTTCCATGAATTGGCTCATCTTGGAGATTCACTTCCGCGTTTAGCAAATGCTTGCATGGCCGTTCAGGAAACCGGCGACAATGTGACATTCCTGCGCAAGCTGGTTCCCGGAGCGGCAGGCAGCAGCTATGGAATTTACTGCGCGCAGTTGGCCGGATTGCCCGGCAGCATTATCGAACGTGCGTATTCGCTGCTCGAACTGCACACGGATCAGGAAAATCTAGCTGCTGCTGCCGCTGCGGTTAAGCTTCCTTATGTCGCAGAGGCTGCTGCAGCCTATGCACCACCATCGGAAGAGGCAGAAGTGGTTCCAACAGCAGTGGAATTGCCACGCATCGTTGAACCGGTTCCTGTTGCCGAATCTGCACCAACGGTTGGAGTCGTGCAACTCTCCATATTTGAAGAAGCCGCTCCAAGCACTGGCAAGCCGCGTAAGGGGAACACCCGCGCAGAGCAGCTGGCAGAGCAGCTTCGTAAGCTGGACCTGTTTAATTTGACGCCGATGCAAGCGATGCAATGGCTGAATGATATGAAGCTCAAGCTAAACGACGAGCAATGATAGCTCAGGAGGTGTATGGTCGAGATGAGCAAAATCCGTATCCTGGACGAGCAATTAGCCAACCAAATCGCCGCAGGCGAAGTGGTGGAGCGGCCATCGTCCGTTGTGAAGGAACTCGTGGAGAATGCGGTTGACGCAGGCAGCACTGCCATCGATATCGTAATTGAAGAAGGTGGACTAACCCTTGTGCGTGTGACAGATAACGGTTCCGGCATTGAGGGCGATGATATAGAGACGGCGTTCTACAGGCACGCAACGAGTAAAATTTCTTCCAGCAAAGATTTGTTTCGTATCGCAAGCCTGGGCTTCCGGGGCGAAGCCCTTCCGAGTATTGCCGCAGTAGCCCGCGTTGAATGCGTGTCGTCACCGGAGAAAACCGGACTTGGCCGCCGTCTAGTTATTGAAGGCGGCAGCATTACTGCGAATGAAGAAGCGAATGCGCCGCAAGGAACGGATATTAGCGTGCGCGAGCTGTTTTATAATACGCCCGCCAGGCTTAAGTATATGAAGACGATCCAAACGGAGATCGGTCATATTGCGGATTACGTCAACCGGCTTGCTCTGGCACATCCCGGGATTGCTTTTACATTAAAGCATAACGGAGGTCTGCTGCTTCGGACATTAGGGGGCGGCGATCGTTTGCAAGCTTTTGCCGCGATTTATGGTACGGCGACGGCTAAGGCGATGCTGCCGGTTTCCGGCGAACATCCGGATTATGAACTGCAAGGCTATATTTCGAAACCCGAGCAGACAAGATCGAACCGCAACGGGATTACGATCGTCGTGAATGGCAGGTATATCAAGAGCTTCGTCATTAATCAGGCGATTATGCAAGCCTATCACACGCTGCTTCCGATTAACCGATTCCCTATGGTCGTGCTCGAGCTCGGCATGCATCCGAGCTTGCTGGATGTCAACGTTCACCCTTCCAAAATGGAAGTGCGATTCAGCAAAGAAGCCGAATTGCGCGAGTTTATTGAGGAAGCCGTCAAACGCGCACTCGGCAAGCAGCGGCATATTCCAGGCCCGGCTGCGACTACGGAACGCTCAAAGCCGTTATTTGTCCAGGATCGTATCTCCTTCCATCAACCGGATGATGCGTTCCCGAAGGCCGCGCCGTCAGCAGCGCCTCTAACTGCCACGTCAAGCGGTCAGTCGGTCTCCGCAGCAGAAATTGCGGCTGCTCTAGACATTGCCGAAGAAGCGATTGCGAGCAGCAATTCGAGTGATCCCACAAGCGCAGCGCCACAACAGCCGCAAGCGCGGCAGTCATATCAGACTGCGGCCTTGTCGGATAAGGTGCAGCCGAATAACAGCTCTCGCACTCAAGAGAGCCGCAGTTATACCCCGGATTGGCAAGCGGGAGTCAATCGAACTGTCATTCCCAAGGATGCGACCGAGCGACTTTACGCGCCGCCAAGCACGCAGGGGGCGATTGCGCGAGAATCCGAGCTGGACTACGCGCCGAACAGCGTAGGAAGCCAAGCACCAGAGCAAAGCAACGCATCTGCTTTATCAGCCGCTGCCGCCAAGGCACCTGAGTCTGACTCTGCGCCGGACAGCGCGGCAAGCGACTTCACCAGTGCGCGTGCCGTCGCATCAAGCTATGCGGCTGAATCGCAACAGCCAGTACGTGATCCAGCTACGCCTTCGTTCCCTGAGCTGTACTGGATCGGCCAGCTTCACGGCACGTATATCATTGCGCAGAACGAAGAAGGGCTCTTCTTGATAGACCAGCATGCGGCGCATGAACGGATCAATTACGAGTATTTCTTTGAGAAATTCAGCAGGCCGGAGCAGGCCAGTCAACAGCTGCTCGTGCCGCTGACCATGGAATTTACGCAAGCGGAAGCTGCTGCCTTGAAAGGCAAGCTGCACTACATGCAAGAAGCCGGTGTGGAGCTCGAACCGTTCGGGTCGCATACATTTCTAGTTCGCTCCTATCCGGAGTGGCTGCCGGAAGGCGATGAGCACAATGTTATCGAAGAAATGGCAGAGTGGCTCATCAGTGAACGCGGATCCATCGATATTGGCAAGATGCGTGAGAAATCTGCCATCATGTGTTCCTGCAAAGCATCGATTAAAGCAAATGATAGATTGACGCGCGAGGAAGGCGAGGGGCTGCTGCGAAGACTTGGGGCATGCATCCAGCCTTACACCTGTCCGCATGGCCGGCCGATTGTCGTTCATATGACCACTTATCAGCTGGAGAAGATGTTTAAGCGGGTGATGTCATGATCGTAACGACGCCGCATAAGCCTGCAGCCGATCAAGTCGCCTATGCAGCCGGGTTGGCCGAAGAGCTTGGGGGCCGTTATGTTCCAAGGAAACAAGACTCGCTCAGCCTGCTCAGAACGAAATATAGCGACAATCGCCTGCTTGTTGCAGACGACCGGGGACTGCGCTATTATGAGGAATCGGAGGAGCCGCTGTATTTTCATCCCAGCATGGCTTACGTACGTGTGAAACGGATGCGCAAAGGCGAATCCGATCCGCTCATATCGCTAACCGGCTGTCAGCCGGGCGATCATG
Source organism: Paenibacillus sp. CF384 (assembly GCF_900106745.1). GTDB lineage: Bacteria > Bacillota > Bacilli > Paenibacillales > Paenibacillaceae > Paenibacillus_Z. The sequence continues at coordinate 5,454 of NZ_FNNV01000021.1, forward strand.
TCGTTGATTGTACGGCAGGTCTAGGTTCTGATGCACTGGTATTTTCCTATGCCGTTGGCGAGGAAGGCCGCGTAACAGCTCTTGAAAGCGAACAGATGTTATACACTGTCGTTCGTGAAGGGCTGAAGACTTACGAGACCGAGCACGCGGACGTGAACGCAGCGCTGCGTCGAATTGAAATGCGCAATACGAACCACATCGAGTATCTGACCGCATTGCCGGATAAGAGCGTGGATATCGTGTACTTTGACCCGATGTTCCGCAAGCCGATGCATGATTCATCTGCGTTACAGCCCTTGCGAGGACTCGCCAACAACGATGCGCTTCAGGAAGAATCGGTTCGTCAGGCCACCCGTGTAGCCCGCAAAATGGTTGTCCTCAAGGAGCACCAAGGCAGCGATGAATTTCAGCGTCTGGGCTTCGAGCGGCGGCATATCAATAAAATAGCTTACGGAGTGATTCTGCCAACATGAGCTCAGCGACAACATATACAGAGAGCAACAAGCCGAAACTGCTCGTGCTGATCGGCCCGACAGCAGTCGGTAAAACAAGATTAAGCCTGGAGCTCGCCAAAGCTTTCAATGCCGAAATCATTTCCGGGGACTCCATTCAAGTGTATAAAGGAATGGATATCGGCACTGCCAAAATCAAACCAGAGGAGCGGGAAGGCATTCCGCATCATTTGATTGATATTTGCGAGCCGACCCATTCCTTCTCGGTCGCGGAATTTCAAGAGCGCTGCGCGGTGCTTATTCCGGAGATCGAGCGCCGGGGCAAGCTGCCTTTTATCGTAGGCGGTACAGGCCTTTATGTGGAATCAGTAGCCTATGGCTACGATTTTGCCGAAGTAGGCTCTGATGATGCTTATCGGGAAGAGCAGCGCCTCTATGCGCTTGCGCATGGGGCAGAAGCGCTTCATGAACGGCTTCGCGCCGTCGACCCGGAGGCAGCCGAGCGACTGCATCCCAACGACCAACGCCGCGTCATTCGCGCGTTAGAAGTGCATCACCTGACTGGTACGACGGTTTCGCAGCAGCTCGAAGGACAGAAAAAAGTTTCGCCGTTCGAACTCTGTATTATTGGACTCACCATGGATCGTGCGAAGCTGTATGAGCGGATCAACGAGCGAGTGGATGCCATGCTGGATGAGGGGCTTGTCGAAGAGGTGAAGAGGCTGCTGGAAGACGGTGTTCCGGCCAACGCGGTCTCGATGCACGGACTTGGCTACAAGGAAATTGTCCTCTATTTAGAAGGCCATCTCACGCTTGAAGAGGCCGTTGAACTGCTGAAACGCGATACAAGACGTTTTGCCAAAAGACAGCTTTCTTGGTTCCGGCATATGAACGATATCCATTGGATTGACACCGATGAAAATTTTCACAAGAATTTGCAAGCAATTTATGGTATAATAGCAGGAAAGTTTAAGATCGATATTGAATATACTTTTAACCAACCTTTTGACGATGGGGGTAACGCGCAATGAACAAATCAATCAACATTCAGGATACATTTCTGAATCAACTCCGCAAAGACAGCGTGCCGGTAACCGTTTATTTGACGAACGGCTTTCAAATCCGCGGTGTCATCAAAGCATTCGACAACTTCACGATCGTCATTGACAGCGAAGGCCGTCAGCAAATGGTGTACAAGCATGCAATCTCGACCTTTACCCCGCAGCGCAATGTTTCGCTCATGCAGGTTCAAGACAACGAAGCGTAACTTCCGGAGCGCATGTTTTGAAACCTTTTCAGAGCATGTAACGTTTAATTGGATAGCGGCACGACAGAGCAACCCTTGCGACGTGCAGGGTTGTTCTTTTTTTGATGGGCAGGAGAGCACGTGACAAGGATGTTTCAAACCGCCTGTTGCCGTTTACACATATAGGGTATAAATAGAGAGAGTGCACAATTAGGTGTGAGAGAACTGGAGGGGACCTGAGCTTATGGCTGATGGACCACGCAGCACGAGGAACAAGAAGGTAGAGAAGAAAGGCAAGAAAACGAAAACCAACAAAAAACGTAAATGGGCCGTCTGGTTGTTTTTTACCGGAGCGGTTGCCATTGTGTGCGGCATCATCGGTTATTTGTTGATTATTTTGAATGGCGAACGCATTCTGGCCGATAACCAGGATAAATTCATATTGCCGGAGTCTTCGACGATCTATGATGCGAAGGGCAAAGAAGTTACCAAGCTGTCTCAGGCCGGCGGGAATCGTGAAACGGTGGAGTTTGCAGATATTCCATTGCTCATGAGAGAAGCCGTAATTGCGACAGAAGACAGACGCTTCGAGGAACATTCCGGGATCGACCTTTATTCGATCGGAAGAGCGGTTGTCAAAGATATCGTAGCTCGCAGCGCAGTAGAGGGCGGCAGTACGATTACACAGCAGCTCGCGAAGAATTTGTTCTTGACCCAAGACAAGACCTTCTTCCGTAAGGCGACGGAAGCTTCAATAGCCATTGCATTGGAGCATAAGAAAACCAAAGACGAGATCATTACGATGTACTTAAACCGGATTTACTTCGGTAAAGGTGCTTATGGAATTAAAGAAGCTGCAAGCTTTTACTTCGATGCCGAGCTTAAAGATCTGAAGCTGTGGCAAATGGCGACGTTAGCGGCAATTCCGAAGGCACCGGGCAATTATAACCCGATTAATAATCCGATTAATTCGCAAGAGAGACGATCGGTAGTGCTGCAGCTTATGTTTGACCAGGGTTATATTACGCAGGCCGAGATGGATGAAGCGAAAGCAGTTGAGTATAAGCGTCCGGCCAATCAAACAAGCACATCTGACGATTCCAACCTTACTTTCATTGATTACGTCGTCGATGAAGCGGTCGAGAAAAGCGGCTTAACCGAGGAAGAACTGCGTGTTGGCGGTTACAAAATCTATACGACGCTGAATACGCAAGCCCAGTCGGTTATGGCGCGCGAATTCGAAGATGACGACAATTTCGAGAAGAGCGTCGACGACAAGCAGGTTCAAGGCGCCATGATCATTGTGGATCACCGGAACGGCGAGATCCAAGGGATGGTCGGCGGTCGCGATTATGTGAACAAAGGCACGAACCGAGTGGTTGAACGTCGTCAGCCGGGTTCAGCCTTTAAGCCGATTACCGTATACGGACCGGCGATCGAGAGTGGCGATTGGTTCCCGTGGTCGATTCTGCAGGATGTGAAAACGTGCTACGGCTCTTATTGTCCGTCCGATTCGAACAAAGTGAAATATATCGGTCCTGTCCCGATGCGGCAGTCGTTGAAAGAGTCCCGCAATGCTTCAGCTGTGTGGCTGCTTAACGAAATGGGCGTGAAGACCGGACTGAAGTTCGCGGACAAAATGGGCTTCACTCTGGACAGCTCGAAAGACCGCAACCTTGCAATCGGCCTCGGCGGATTAACCAATGGGGTTACTCCATTCGAAATGGCACGAGCGTACAGCGCTTTTGCTAATGAGGGCAAATCGGTAGATCCGCATGCTTTGATCAAAATTACCGATAAAAACGAGGAAGTTCTCTATCAATACGACGCTCCGCAGCCTGAACAGCTGATGAGTCCCAAAACAGCCTACTACATGACGGATATGATGCAGGCTGTAACGGAGAAAGGCGGTACGGGTACAGCGGCTCGCATCGATCGTCCGGTAGCAGGCAAAACAGGTACGACGCAGCATGGTATCCCGGGCTTGAAGACAGGTTATAATCGCGATGCCTGGTTCGCCGGTTATACCGCCGAATGGACAGCGGTTGTTTGGATGGGCTATGATATTACGGACAAGAATCATATGATCAAGAAGAGCAGTGCGCAATCCGCCGCCATGTTCGGAAAAGTCATGAAAGATGCCATTAAAGGTGTGAAGAAAGACAGTTTCGCTAAACCTTCCGATGTCCAGGAAGAGAAACCGCCGGTTGGCATTACGAATTTCAACGCGATTTATGATGAGGCTGCTGCGTATGTGAAGCTGTCCTGGTCGCCGATTGAAGGGGAAGGCGTTCAGTATCACGTGTACCGGAAGGAAGCGAGCGAAAAGGACTTTATCAAACTGCTTGATTCCTTAGAGCCGGCTGTTGATGATATGAACGTTGCACCAGGGATGAGCTACACCTATTATGTGACGGCTTACGATGCAAGCAAAAATATGGAAGGGACACCTTCCGATCAATTGACCGTGGAAATCCCGGAAGCGGAGATTACGCCGCCGCCGACGGATGAGCCGGGCGGAGAAATTCCGCCGGGCGACGGCAATGAAACGCCTCCCGGCGATGGAGAGCCAGGCGATGGAAATACTCCGCCTGGCGACGGGAATGACGGCGGTGGAACGCCGGGCAATGGCGGAGAAACCCCTGGCAATGGCGGAGAAACGCCGGGCAACGGTGGTCAGCCGACCGATCCAGGGAATGGCAATACGCCCGGTAACGGAACAGGCGACTCCGGCAATACGCCGGGAGGAGACGGTTCCGTTCCAGCGGACGGCCAGCCTGATCCGGGAGCAGGAAACGCGAATGGCAACGGGAACGGGGCGACCAACTCGCCCCCTCCCGCAACGCCATAACTAAACGAAGCAGCTATTTCATCGACTCAGATGCAGATGCTGACTACTATTACGCAACGCTTGGAGGATTTTAGATTATGATGAACCGGACTGCACTCGTATTCATCCTATCAGCCATGTTAATCGTTACGGCTGGATGTGGAGCCAAAACCAACAACTCGGTTCAAGAGAACCAAGGTACACCTACAGAATCCGTAGATAACAACACAACCGGCGGTGCTGCAAACGAGGAAGAATCGCCGAAGTCCTGGTCGGAGATGCCTGCTATGGCAATCGACAAGGAGAAGAACTACAACGCCACATTCAAGACAAACAAAGGTGAATTCACGATTGAGTTGTTTGCGAAGGATGCACCTCAAACCGTTAACAGCTTTGTTTTCCTCTCGAAAGAGAAGTTCTATGATGGCGTTAAATTTCATCGGATCATCAAGGATTTCATGATTCAAGGCGGAGATCCGCTTGGTAACGGAACCGGCGGTCCCGGCTATACGATCCCGGATGAGTTTAACAACGGACATAAGTTCGAGGCAGGCATTCTTGCCATGGCGAATACAGGGCAGCCCGAGAGCGGCGGCAGCCAGTTCTTTATTTGCACCGGTACAGGCGCTGATTTCCTGAACACGCAGCCGAATTATACGATCTTCGGCAAAGTTACGAAGGGAATGGACATCGTAACGGCTATTGCGAATACGCCGGTTGGGCCAGGTAATGGCGAACCGACGGATAGCAAGCCGACAGAGGATGTAACGATCGAATCCGTCAGCATTTCGGAGAAATAAGCAAGTCCCACATGGAGAGCAGCCGCGCTGTTCTCCTTATTTTTATACTCGGACAAGGAGGGCTTGGTTTATTTTCCCGGGTCGCTGGAGATAGACGGTAAGTTGTGGTAAGCTTTTTTTAATGAGGTAATTCTACCCTACTGCATGAGTATTAGACAGGAACCAGTCGTGCAGTTGTATGCGTTCTGCGCCGCAACTTAAGGGCGCGATCCTAACGGAAAGGTCGTTCCGTATGAAACGAAAATTTTCTGACCGAGCCAATTGGCGCCGCATTCTGCGTAGAAGCTATACGTGCCTCGCGATGGACGCAGACGAGTTTAAAGGACTTGTGACGTTCTACCGCATTCACGAATTGCGCGAACCGCTTTGGAAAGAATACAATGGGCGGAAACTATGCCTGGCTGACCGCGGATATTTGTGGATGCAGCATTTCCCTCGCGGTGAACACTTTGTCGTAACGACGATGTTCGATGATAAGAACCGGGTCGTTCAATGGTATATCGATATTTGCAAGACGCAAGGTCTGACGGATCAACAGGTGCCTTGGTTCGATGATTTGTATTTGGATGTAGTCGTGCTGCCGAGCGGCGAGGTATTCCTTCTGGATGAAGATGAACTGGAGGAAGCGGTGAGTCAAGGAACGGTGACGAACAAAGATGCCGCGCTCGCACGCAAGACGGCAGGCCGACTCTTGTCCACGATACGTAACGGACGATTCCGTTATTTCACGCTCAGTCTGAAACATCGGAAGGCACTTGCCCAGAACGGTGAGCTAAGCGAATCATGAAGCAAACGGTCATTTCCAAACGACCCCATAAGCGCAGCGCGCGCAGACGGACGAATAAATTCCTCCTCCTGCTGCGAATCTGCGCTTGGGTCATGGCCCTAGGCGCTTTCTGGTGTGCTTATCTGCTGTGGGTCATTAACAGTTATGAGATGCCTAAGCCTGTCCCCAAAGCGGATGCTGCTATCATTCTTGGTGCTGCGTTATGGTCTGATCAGCCAAGCCCCGGACTGCGCGAGCGTCTCGATTTAGGTCTTCAATTGTACAAGCAGGGCAACGTGAAGTATTTCATTCTGTCCGGCGGACATGATCATAATGGATCAACGCTTTCAGAAGCAGAAGGGATGCGCAATTACTTGGTGTCGGTAGGCGTACCGGCCGAACGGCTGGTGCTGGAGGAAGATTCCCGAAGCACCTACGAGAATTTGCTGTTCAGCAAGCCTTTGGCGATGAAGCGGGGCTGGAAGAGTCTGCTGGTCGTATCGCATGATTTTCACGCTCCGAGAGCTGCCGATATTGCTTCCTATCTGAATTACCCTGCAGAAACGACTGCAATTGGTCTGAAGTCTCAAGTCTTGTCTATTGCGTTCAATCAATCTCGTGAAGTGCTGGCTTTTACGAAGTGGAAAATGGATGAATTGCTGCTTCGAATGGGCGTCCAACTGCCGAATTCGTTCTGATGTTGGGCGAAGCGCAGCTCCCTTTGAAAACTGTTAATATGGCTGAAATCACTAGAATACAATGGATTATACGTGCAGCTTATGCCGATGATTCAGCGAAGGATAGGTGATGAAGCAGATGGACGAACGAGTTGTATCAACAGGAGGGAACGGCAGCGGCAGACCTTCGCGGCAGATCAATGTGGTGCTGCGAAGCAGCGAGCCTTTTGCATCCACAAGCAGCTCGGCGCAAGCGCTGGAGAGTGAACCGGTAGCGGTTGCCAAACCGTTATCCGCCAATGATCCGTTTCTCGAAATCGGGCGTGAGCTTGATTCGATGGTGGGTCTTGATAATGTAAAGCTGCTTATTTATGAAATCTATGCGCTGCTGCAGATTACCCGGATGCGTTCAGATGCCGGGCTGACAGGCGGCTCGCATGTGTATCATATGATTTTCACAGGGAATCCGGGTACCGGCAAAACTTCGATTGCAAGAATCGTTGCCAAGCTGTTTAACAAGATGGGCGTGCTCTCCAAGGGGCATATGATCGAGGTGGAGCGGGCGGATCTCGTCGGGGAATATATCGGGCATACGGCGCAGAAAACACGTGATTTGGTGCGCAAGGCGCTGGGCGGCGTGTTATTTGTGGACGAAGCGTACAGCTTAGCTCGAGGCGGGGAGAAGGATTTCGGCAAAGAAGCAATCGATACATTGGTCAAAGCCATGGAGGATCATCGGAACCAATTTGTGTTGATTTTGGCCGGATATCCGCTTGAGATCGAGCATTTCCTCTTAACCAACCCCGGGCTTCCGTCGCGGTTTCCGATCCAGATTGATTTCCCGGATTATTCGATTGATCAGCTGATTCAAATTGCGGAGCTGATGGCGAAGGATCGGGATTATACCCTCATGCCGCAGTCTGTGTTTAAGCTGCGTCAGCATTTAATGCAAGAGAAAACGATGACGATGTTTGCGTTCAGCAATGCGCGCTATGTGCGTAACGTGATCGAGAAGGCATTTCGGCACCAAGCGGTGCGATTATTGAATCAGTATCCTACAGGGTCGCCGGGGAAACAAGAGCTGATGGCAGTTCGACCGGAAGATTTGAAGTGGGAAAAGTAACAGGCAAGTATGAAGGAGTGGCAATCAACCTATGCGGCAATCTACCTATGATACCGATACGGATTTACAGGACCGAGCGATACTCGTCAGCTTGGTGACACCGAATATTAAACGGGGCTCTAGCGACCCCGAGCTTTCTCTGCAGGAGCTTGTGAGCTTGGCCGAAACAGCAGGCGTGGAAGTCCTCTCGTCGATGACACAGAACAAAGAGAAAGTCGATACAAAGTGGTTTATCGGCAAAGGTAAAGTCGAGGAACTAAGGGCGATGTCGGAGGAGCTGGGTGCAACAACAGCCATCTTCGATCAGGAGCTGTCCGGCGCACAGGTTCGTAACCTGGAGGAAGCACTGGATCTGAAAATCATCGACCGGACGCAGCTGATCCTGGATATCTTCGCTCAGCGAGCGAAGACGCGCGAAGGGATCATTCAAGTTGAGCTCGCGCAGCTCAGCTATTTGCTTCCGCGACTGTCCGGCCACGGCAAGAATCTGTCGCGGCTTGGCGGCGGTATCGGGACGCGAGGTCCCGGTGAATCCAAGCTTGAGACCGATCGCCGTCATATCCGGGATCGGATTACGGATCTGAAGAACGTGCTGGATGAGGTCGTGAAGCACCGCACGCTTCACCGCGAGCGCAGACGGAAGTCAGGCGTGCAGCAGGTTGCTTTGGTCGGCTATACGAATGCAGGCAAATCAACGCTATTGCGAGAATTGACGCAAGCTGATGTATATGTCGAGAATCAATTATTCGCTACGCTGGATCCTACATCCCGTAACTTAGAGCTTCCGAGCGGCAAAGAAGTGGTGTTGACAGATACGGTAGGATTTATTCAGAATCTTCCGCATGACTTGGTTGCGGCGTTCCGGGCAACACTGGAAGAGGTATGCGAAGCGGATTTGGTGCTTCATGTCATTGACAGTGCATCTGAGATGCGCGAGGAGCAAATCTCCGTCGTGAACAACATCATGCGTGACTTAGGCGCTGACGGCAAACCGACGATTATGGTTTATAACAAGATCGATATGTGCCTTGGTGACGATCATCAGTTCATTCGTGCAGGCGGACAAGATACGCTCGTCATGAGCGCATTCAATAAAGATGATTTGCAGCGACTGGTGCAGACGGTTCAAGATAAGCTCAGCGGCGATACGCGTGTGTTCAAACTGCCGGCCGATCGGGGCGATCTGATCGCGTTAGCTTACCGCACAGGCGACGTCATTGAGCAAGCTGTCGATGGGGACATTATTAAGCTGACGGTAGAACTGAACAAGCAAGATTTTGAAGTGCACGGCCACCGTCTTGCCGCTTATGCGGAGCAAGTATAACAACTCGATAAAGATGAGATATATGAGGAGAGTCAGAGGAAAGTGAAACAGCAAGAGAGTGAAAATTGGTTAGAGTTAACAAAGTGGGCGGAGGCTGCAGAGATGCAGGCCGCCCCTGTTTTTCGTTCTATCGATGGAATCAGTGAGCGCAATCAGTGGAAGGTTATCGATGCTTTCCAGAAGCACCGCGTCAGCGATTATCATTTTAACGGGTCGACGGGGTATGGCTATAACGATCGTGGACGCGAAGTACTGGACCTTGTATATGCGGACGTTATGGGGGCGGAGGCGGCGCTTGTCAGGCCGCATTTCGTATCGGGTACCCATACGATCAGCTGCGCCTTGTTTGGACTTCTTCGTCCGGGGGACGAACTGTTATACATAACGGGGAAACCGTATGATACGCTGCATAAAGTCATTGGTAAGCTCGGTGACGGGAAAGGTTCGTTGCAGGATTTCGGCATCGGCTACGGGGAAGTCGCCCCATTAGGGGATGGTTCGATTGACTGGGAGACCGTCGCGGCGCGCCTGACAGAGCGGACGAAAGTGATTGGCATTCAGCGCTCGCGCGGATATGACTGGCGTGCTTCTTATACTGTTGCAGAAATCGGTGAAATGGTTAAGAAGGTGAAGGCGCTGAAGCCGGATGTGTACGTCTTCGTAGACAACTGTTACGGCGAGTTTACCGAGGAACTGGAACCGACAGAGGTTGGCGTCGATCTAATGGCGGGTTCGTTGATCAAGAACCCCGGCGGCGGTATTGCCCCGACCGGCGGATACGTGGCCGGCACGAAGAAAGCCGTAGAGCTGACGGCGTACAGACTGACAGCTCCGGGAATCGGCGGAGAGGTCGGGGCCACGCTCGGGACGCTTCGTGCGATGTACCAAGGCTTGTTCTTGGCGCCTCATTTGGTCGGACAAGCGCTCAAGGGCAGCGTCTTCGGCGCGGCCATGTTCGAAATGCTCGGCTTCGAGAGCAATCCGCGTTACGATGCGCCGCGCACGGACTTGATCCAAGCGATTCGCTTCGATCGAGCGGAACAGTTGATTGCCTTCGTACAAGGTGTGCAGAAAGCATCGGCGGTTGATGCTCATGTGGTGCCGGAACCGTGGGATATGCCCGGGTACGAGCATCCCGTGATTATGGCTGCGGGAACCTTCATGCAGGGGGGCAGTTTAGAGTTGTCAGCCGATGCTCCGATCCGGGAACCGTTCATCGCTTATATGCAAGGCGGACTTACTTACGCTCATGTCAAATACGGTGTTCTGAATGCTTTAACGGTACTTGCTGAACGCGAGTTGGTTGTAATTAAACCTTACACGACTTGACACGTTTTTGGCAGAGCGGTACAATGGTAGCATATATCAGAAACTGGAAGGTTGATGCGACATGGGTGACGAAATACGCAGAAATATGGCGCTTTTTCCGATCGGCATCGTCATGAAGTTGACCGACTTGACCGCGAGGCAAATCCGTTACTACGAGCAGCATGAACTTATCGTTCCCGCTCGTACGTCTGGGAACCAGCGGCTGTTCTCGTTCAACGATGTGGAGAGGCTGCTAGAGATTAAATCGTTAATCGAGAAGGGCGTTAACATTGCGGGTATTAAGCAAGTAATGAACCCTGTATCCAAGGAATCCGAAGACGCGACCGTCGTCAGCGAGCTGTCGGAAGTGAAGCGTCGCGAGCTCTCCGATGCTCAATTGCATCGATTGCTCAAGCAGCAGCTGCTAGAGAAGAGACCTGGCAAAGCATCTATGATTCAAGGCCAGCTGTCCCGTTTCTATAACAAAAAGTAAGCCAAACCAATTAGCCTTTAAGGAGATGATTCTGTGAGCTACAACAAAGATGACATCAGACGTATTTGCAAAGAACAGAATGTCCGGTTTATTCGACTTCAGTTCACCGATTTGCTCGGAACGATCAAGAACGTCGAAATTCCGGTAAGTCAGCTGGAAAAGGCACTCGATAACAAAATGATGTTCGACGGCTCGTCCATCGAAGGTTATGTGCGGATTGAAGAGTCCGACATGTACCTCTATCCGGACCTGGATACATGGGTTGTATTCCCGTGGGTTGCAGAAGATCGTATTGCCCGTCTGATCTGTGATGTATATATGCCTGACGGTACACCTTTTGCCGGCGATCCGCGCGGCATTCTGAAACGCGTTCTGAAAGAAGCGGAAGAGCTTGGCTTTACTGCGATGAACGTAGGACCAGAACCGGAATTTTTCTTATTCAAAACAGATGAGAAGGGCAATCCAACTACAGAGCTTAACGACCAAGGCGGATACTTCGACCTTGCGCCGATGGATCTGGGTGAAAACTGCCGCCGTGAAATCGTATTGACGCTGGAAGAAATGGGCTTTGAAATCGAAGCTTCTCACCATGAGGTGGCGCCGGGTCAGCACGAAATCGACTTCAAATATGCGGATGCGATCAAAGCAGCCGATCAAATCCAAACGTTCAAGCTGGTTGTCAAAACAATCGCTCGCCAGCACGGACTGCATGCTTCGTTTATGCCGAAGCCGCTCTTCGGTGTGAATGGCTCTGGGATGCACTGTCACCAATCGTTGTTCAAGGGCAATGTGAACGCGTTCTACGATGAGAGCGACAAGCTGGGTCTTAGCCAAACGGCTCGTTATTACATGGCCGGTGTGCTGAACCATGCACGTGCTTTCTCAGCGATTACGAACCCTACCGTAAATTCGTACAAGCGTCTGGTTCCGGGCTATGAGGCTCCTTGCTACGTGGCTTGGTCCGCAAGCAACCGCAGTCCGATGATTCGTATCCCGGCTTCGCGCGGTCTTAGCACACGCATCGAAGTTCGCAGTCCGGATCCAGCAGCTAATCCGTACCTAGCGCTTGCGGTTATGCTTAAAGCAGGTCTTGACGGTATCCGTAACAAGACTCCGCTGCCGGCTCCGACTGACCGTAACATCTACGTGATGACGGACGAAGAGCGTATCGAAGAGGGCATCCCTACCTTGCCGGATGACCTGAAAGAAGCGTTAACGGAACTGCTTCGCAGCGAAGTTGTTTGTGAAGCGCTTGGCGATCACGCGCTTGCCCATTTCTATGAGCTTAAAGAAATTGAGTGGGACATGTACCGTACGCAAATCCACGAGTGGGAACGCGATCAGTACTTGACGCTCTACTAGAACCGAAGAAACCCTTGATGCGATATGGTATCAAGGGTTTTTTTGCGTCTTCGAGTGATCGTGCTTCCGCACTTGTACCTCTGCTTCCGCATACGATGCCACAATAGCCATTCGATCCATGAAGGAGGCAGCGTGTGTGAAGAGTAAAGCGGCGACAAGAGCAGAGAAACCGTTCCGACTTACCGGAGCGATATTATCTCATGTAGCAGCAACGATGGTGCCATTCTTAAGGAAGATCGTACTGAACTATTCCTATGCCTTGAAATGGTCCAAGGCTGTTCGCGGAGCGGATTTAGATGTCTTATCCGCTCTATTTAAGTCGGTTGTGCCTTCAGCTAAGTTAAATGGGTTCTCTACGAATGCCATAGGCTACTTCTTTGATTTTGAGTTTCCTGAACCGATCCTTCTATATTCCGTCGGAACGACGATCCCCCCCGGAACGACCCAATTCACATTCTCAACTCCGATACATCGAGCTATTGCAAGAGCAATACTGCCTTTCTATAAAATGCTTCGATCCTCTTCGACTTACGCAGCTGCCGTTGCTGCTGCCGTGAACAACAATAATCGAACAAGATTGGCAGCCTTGATTCGACAAAAAGTAACAGCATATGCGCTGAAATCGATAACGATTGATTTCTCAGGCATAGCCTTAAGCTTCAAATACAAGAGCAGTAAATACACCTATCGTCATTTGCTATTCCGCGAAATCGTAGGTTAGCTGACATAATGGAGGCACATCGGCGGCGTTGCGTGGCGGATGACAGGAAAAGAGGCATTTCCTAACGCTGCAGCAGCGAGTAGAAATGCCTCTAATGATGTGTAGGCTAATGGATGTCGCGGAAAAGTCCGATGACTTTGCCGAGAATGGAGACGTTACGCAGACGGATCGGTTCCATGGTGGAATTCTCCGGTTGCAGACGGATATGATCCTTCTCTTTATAGAAGGTCTTAACCGTTGCTTCGTCTTCTTCTGTCATCGCAACGACGATATCGCCGTTGGAAGCGGTTTGCTGTTGGCGGACAATGACGTAATCGCCGTTATGAATGCCTGCTTCGATCATACTTTCACCGACAACGTTAAGGATGAATACGTTGTGGTCGCCAACCTTATCAGCCGGAAGGGGGAAGTAATCCTCAATGTTCTCAGTTGCAGTTATCGGTACACCGGCAGTTACCTTACCTACTACAGGAACCTTTGCAATGGAGAGCGGGAATGGAATCTCGTTGTCTTCGCCGTCCAAGATCTCAATTGCGCGAGGTTTGGTTGGGTCACGGCGAATAAGGCCTTTCTTCTCCAGGCGATCAAGATGGCCATGGACAGTTGAGCTGGAAGCGAGTCCGACCGCTTCACCGATCTCGCGAACGGAAGGCGGATAACCTTTCTCGCGAACTTCCGTCTTAATGAATTCTAGTATCGCCTGTTGGCGGTTTGAAAGTTTCGACACCGGAATCACTCCAAAGTTTCATTTGTGTCAAATTATAACACAGAACCGGAGTTCGTACAAACATAAGTTCGAGAAACACAAGTTCGCATATTTTCGCGAACAAATGTTCCAAAAATGCTTGACCACAAACAAATGTTCGTGTTATTCTAGGTTTAACAAATAGAACAAACGTTTGGGGTGCTGGAGAATGATGACAACGATGTCCACTTACTCTTCTACTTATAAAGGTGAAGCTCGCAATACAAGGAATACTCGCGCTGTGAAGCGTAGTTGGCAAGAGAGAAGAACAGAACGCCTGTTAATGAGACTAGCCGCAGCAACTCTGTTCTTCGTATTGCTCTTCACAGGATTGTCACTGATGACAAGCCAAGCGAACAGTGAACACCCGGCGGCACCATCTGCTTCGGAACAGATTGTAGTTGTAGGTTCCGGCGACACACTATGGAACATCGCTAGCAGTATTCGTAAGGAAGGCGAAGATATACGTCACGTTGTGTTTAACTTGAAACAACGGAACAACCTAACTTCCAGCTCGCTGCAAGCTGGACAATCCTTGATTATACCCGCTGAATAACTGGGCTGATCGAAACAGCTTCTATAAGAAAGAATACATACTTGCAAGAATGATCTATCATAGTCTACGTTCAGAGGTCTGAGTCTTTGTTGCTCAGGCTTTTTTCATTTCTTACGGCATAATGTAATAATAAGGTACTTCCGAGATGAGGTTGAAAGAGGATGGCCAAGACAAGCGTTAACGAGCCTCAGAGAGGGCCATTTCGCCTTGACAATGGGCAATTAAAAATGTCAAAGTAAAGAATGACATGTTGGCCGAATCAGGGAAGGAGCATATTCGAAATGGAAAAGATTATCGCCCGTATTAATGAACTATCCAGAAAGAACAAAACCGTAGGGTTGTCACCGGAGGAACTGGTCGAACGCGACGAGCTTCGTCGTCTATACCTTGAGAATTTCAAGAAAAACTTCCGGAACCAGCTCGATACCATTAAATATGTAGAAGATGAAGAGAACGGGGAAGACACGATCAAGCATTAGCAGCAGTCTATTTGAAGGAGGACATGTAGCATGCAATATCGTTTACTAGGCCGAAGCGGTTTAGCCGTATCGGAGCTTTGTTTAGGTACAATGACGTTCGGTAATACGACAAGCGAGACGGATTCGATAGAGATGATGAATCGTTTCTTCGAGAAAGGCGGCAATTTCCTTGATACTGCGAACGTGTATGTATCCGGCCGCTCTGAAGAGATCGTAGGCAAAGCGATCAAAGATCGACGTTCAGAAGTTGTGCTCGCAACGAAAGTGAGATTCGCAACCGCGAATCACCCTAACGGCGTCGGTGTTTCCAGAAAGCATATTATGGATGCCGTTGAAGCAAGCTTGAAGAGACTGGATACCGACTATATCGATCTCTATCAAGTGCATGTGTGGGATCACGCAACACCGATTGAAGAGACGCTTCGCGCACTGGATGATCTGGTTACGTCAGGTAAAGTTCGTTATATCGGCTGTTCCAATTTCTTCGCCTGGCAGCTTATGAAGTCGTTGTCCACCAGCGATTGGAATCGTTATGTTCGATTCATCTCCATTCAACCGCAATACAGCCTAGTCAGTCGTGAAATGGACCGCGAAATGTTATCCTTATGTTTGGAGGAGAATGTAGGCGTTATCCCTTGGGCACCTCTAGGCGGCGGATTTCTGACGGGCAGATATACGCAAGAAGAGCCTGTAAGTGGAAGATTAACGTCCAAGCAAGGCGAGAGTTCCTGGGCACTTCGTGCTAACGCGGGGAATTTTGCCGTGCTTGAGGCTGTGCTAAGCGCAGCCAAGGAACTAGATCGTACACCTGCACAAGTTGCGCTATCCTGGCTGCTGCAACGCAAAGGGATTACATCTCCGATCTTTGGTGCAAGCACATTGGAGCAGTTTGAAGATAATATGGGTGCGATCGGTTGGATGATGCCGGATTCCGTATGGAACAAGCTTGATGAAGTAAGCGCGTTGCCAAGCGAATATCCGAACCGATTTATTGCGAAATTCGCCAGACCGATCTAACTTAGAGCAAGTCGATTACAGCGTGTTGAAGATTATGAAGGAGGAACACCCTTGTCAAGATCGTGGGAACGTAAAGTACAGAAGAATCAAGCAGAAATCAACAAACAACGCAAGAAGCATGGAAAGGCGCCGCTCATGGCTGCCAAATCAAGTGGAGAGAAGCTCGACACGTTCAGAGGAAGAAGTTATTTGATGCCGGCATTCCTGATGCTGTTCATCCTTTTCTATGTAATCGTGACTGTTACATCGGATACATACAAGCAGACTGGCAATATGTTCTGGCTGACTGTAGGTTGCTATGTCATCCTGGCATTGCTATTCACGCTGCGCCGTCCGTATCTATCGGTAGGCAGCGACTATATTCGCTCTCGCCGGTTCACAGGTGATCGCTCAATCAATGTAAACAACATTAAAGCCATCTCCTCGCAGAAAGGCTACATCGTTGTTGAGCAGCATAAAGGCGGCAACTGGGTGTTCTCGCGCGTCATCAACCGATTCCCAACGGATCAAATGTCGGAACGCCTGCGGACGTTCTCCGCGCAGCATGGTATTTCGTTTACTGAAAAATAATTCGGAAGTGGAGTGCAGACACGATTATGGCTAAACAAGCAGTCTTATTTGATCTCGACGATACGCTACTATGGGATGACCGAAGCGTACAGGAAGCATTCGATGCGACCTGTCTAACCGCTGCAGCACAAACCGGGGTGGATGCCAAAGCGCTGGAAAACGCGGTACGCCGTGAAGCTCGGGCACTCTATGAATCCTATGAAACGTTCCCATTCACCAAAATGATCGGAATCAATCCGTTTGAGGGGCTATGGGCGAACTTTCTGGAAGGGGAACAAGAAGAGTTCCGCCAGCTCCAGCAGCTCGCTCCGGCCTACCGCCGCGAGGCTTGGACACGTGGCCTGAAGGCGCTCGGCGTGGATAACGCAGAGCTCGGAGCTCAGCTCGCGGAACAGTTCCCGGCTGAACGTCGCAGCCGCCCCTATGTATATGAAGAGACGTTTGCAATCTTGGATCAGCTCAAAGGCAAGTACAAGCTCCTGCTGCTGACGAACGGATCGCCTGATCTGCAGCGCGAGAAGCTGGCCGGCGTTCCGGCGATCGTGCCTTATTTTGATCATATTATTATTTCGGGTGAATTTGGCCAAGGGAAACCTGCTGCTGCCATCTTCCATCATGCATTAGAGCGTTTAGGCGTTCAGCCGGAGCACGGCATTATGGTGGGGGATAAGCTGACGACGGATATTCTGGGCGCCAATACAATTGGCATGACATCCGTTTGGATTAATCGTCATGGCATGACGCGTTCCGATGAAATTATTCCTTCGCATGAAATCAAGCATTTGGAAGAATTGCTGCCTCTACTACTGTAATCAGGATGCAAGCAGCACTTATAGAGGAACAAAGAAGAAGACCCGTCCGAGGACGGGTCTTCTTCTATTGCTTTCACCTAGAATCCGATTATTAGGCGAAAGAAGGATCTTCAATATTCTGAGCGACCCAGCCGTCCTTCTCGATGAAGAGGCGAACAGCGATGATTTCGCGGTTGTCCATCAGCGTGAAGAAGTGTGCTTTGTTCTCCGGAACAGAGATGACATCGCCGGCTTCCAGCTCAACGTCGAAATATCCGGTTTCCTCGTCACCTTTAATGATGAAGATGCCGCGACCGGACACGATTCCGCGAATTTCATCTTCGGTATGGATGTGGATTTGCTCAAACTTCTTCAGCAATTCTTCGATATTCGGAGTTGCGTCTGACAGAGAGATAACATCCCAAATTTTGTAGCCGCGACGTGCCGCAAGGTCCTTGATTTCATCGTCGTATGTGCTAAGGATCGTTTGCTTCTCTTCATCATTCAATACAAATTTGTTATGAAGTTCAGTTGGAAGCTTGCTTGCATCCCAGTGCTCATAAAGTACTTCTTGCTTCTCTAGAAAGGCGCGGACGTTCTCTTCGCCGGAGATGCGCTCATCCGTGCTGCGAATTCGAATTTCTGCCATTGTATAATCCCTCTTTTCACAAAAATCGTAATTCCGATCAGAATAATTATAGAACAAAACGAATGACCTGAAAAGGTTCTTTGCACGCGGGGTGAATTCTGGTAGAGTATAGGGAAATGATTTTTGCTGAATCGACCACGCCTTGGCTAGCGTAAAGGCAGTGAGTTGGATTATCGGAAGGGAAGTGCATCTTTTGACGAAACCGACAATGAAGGATATGCTCGCACAACGAATTCTCATCCTCGACGGGGCTATGGGTACGATGATTCAACAGGCGGATCTGGGGCCGGAGGATTTTGGCGGCGAGGAACTGGACGGCTGTAATGAAATGCTCGTATTGACACGTCCCGATGTTATTCAAGGCATCCATGAAGATTATTTAGCTGCTGGTGCAGACATTCTAGAAACCAATACGTTCGGCGCGACGAGCGTCGTTCTCGCTGAATATGATATTCCGGAGAAAGCAAGGGAGATCAATCTTGCTGCGGCATCGCTTGCGCGTGCTGCTGCAGATAAATACTCCACGCCGGACAAGCCGCGTTATGTAGCCGGTGCACTAGGACCTACTACGAAGACGCTGTCGGTAACAGGCGGAGTTACGTTTGATCAGCTGGTCGAGAGCTATTACGAGCAAGCCATCGCATTAATCGAAGGCGGCGTCGACGCCATGCTTCTGGAAACCTCTCAAGATACCTTGAACGTAAAAGCCGGCACAATCGGCATTCATAAAGCTTTCGAAGAAACAGGTATTACGCTTCCGCTCATGATTTCCGGTACAATCGAGCCGATGGGCACGACATTAGCCGGACAAAATATCGAGTCTTTCTATATCTCGCTTGAGCATATGAATCCCATCTCGATTGGGCTTAACTGCGCGACGGGACCGGAGTTTATGCGTGACCATATCCGTTCGCTCTCGGCAATCTCGCATGCAGCAGTCAGCTGTTATCCGAATGCCGGCTTGCCGGATGAGAATGGGAATTATCACGAATCGCCGGAATCGCTGGCGAGGAAAATCGCTGATTTTGCCGAGCATGGCTGGATTAATATCGCTGGCGGCTGCTGCGGAACAACGCCGGATCATATCCGCGCAATGGCTGAAACCTTGGCAAATTACGCACCGCGTACGAAGCCAGGGGAGCATCCGCCGGCGGTTTCCGGTATCGAGACGGTTTATATTGAAGAAGATAACCGTCCAATAATGATCGGTGAGCGTACGAATATTTCCGGCTCACGTAAATTTAAACGCCTTATTAAAGAAGAGAAGTATGATGAAGCGTCCGAAATTGCCCGCGCTCAAGTAAAGGGCGGCGCGCATGTTATTGATATCAACTTGCAGGATACGGATATTGATGAAGCGCATGCCGTTCATAATTTCCTGCCTGAAGTTGTAAAGAAGATTAAAGTACCGCTCATGCTCGATTCCACCTATGATCATATCATTGAGCTCGGCTTGAAGTATTCCCAAGGGAAAGCGATCATCAACTCCATTAACCTGGAGGATGGCGAATCCAAGTTCGAGAAAATTCTCCCGCTCATACATCGCTATGGGGCAGCGGTTGTTTGTATTCTGATCGATGAGCGTGGACAAGCCGTATCGCGCGAAGCGAAGATGGAAGTGGCAACTCGTTCCTATGAGCTGCTTACCGAGAAGTATGGCATGAATCCGGAAGATATTATTTTTGACCCGAACATGTTCCCTGTTGGATCCGGCGATCCGCAGTACATCGGTTCTGCAGTGGAGACCATTGAAGGCATTAAGATGATTAAAGCGAAGTATCCGAAGGCGAAGACGATTCTCGGCTTAAGTAACATCTCGTTCGGTTTGCCGGATGCGGGCCGTGAAGTGCTCAACTCGGTTTATCTGTATCACACGACGAAGGCCGGACTTGATTACGCAATCGTGAATACGGAGAAACTGGAGCGGTATGCATCCATTCCGGAAGAAGAGCGCCGTCTTGCTGAAGAATTGATTTATAATACGAACGATGAGACGTTGGCAGCGTTCGTTGCAGCTTTCCGTGAGAAGAAAGTCGTGAAGAAAGAGAAGATTTCCACGTTGTCACTGGAGGAGCGTCTTGCTTCTTATGTTGTCGAAGGTACGAAGGAAGGACTTTATCCGGATCTTGATGAAGCGTTGAAGAAGTATGCACCGCTTGAAATCATCAATGGCGCGTTAATGAGAGGGATGGAGGAAGTCGGTCGCTTGTTCAACGGAAATGAGCTGATCGTAGCCGAGGTGCTGCAGAGCGCCGAAGTCATGAAAGCTTCCGTTACGTATCTGGAGCCGTTCATGGAAAAGAATGAATCAGCCGTTAAAGGTAAAATCATTCTGGCAACCGTTAAAGGTGACGTCCATGATATCGGTAAAAACTTGGTGGAAATCATCTTATCCAACAATGGCTACAAAATTATTAACCTAGGCATTAAAGTGCCGCCTGAACAAATTATCGAAGCCTATCGCAAAGAGCCGGTTGATGCAATTGGTCTCTCGGGTCTGCTCGTGAAATCGGCGCAGCAAATGATCTTGACCGCGCAGGATTTGCGCAGTGCAGGCATTGACGCTCCGATTCTGGTCGGAGGTGCGGCGCTCACTCGTAAATTTACGAAGCATCGGATTGGACCGGAGTATGACGGCTTAGTGCTGTATGCGAAGGATGCTATGGATGGTCTGGACATTGCTAATAAGCTCATGGACAAAGAACACCGACTCGTCTATGAGGAAGAAATGGCTGCGCTGAAAGCTTCCGGCTACTTGGAAGAAGTAGAGAAGAAGCCTCTGCCTGAGCTGACACGCGCCGTGAAGTCGAATGTGTCCAAGGATGCGCCGGTTTATATTCCGCCGGATACGGAGCGACATGTTCTTCGCAACGTACCGATTCCGCATGTCGTGCCTTATGTGAACATGCAGATGCTGCTTGGTCACCATCTCGGTCTGAAGGGCAACGTGGACACATTGCTTGCCGAAGGCAATGAGAAAGCCGTGAATTTGAAGGAAACGGTTGATGGACTGCTTGCCGATGCTGCCAAAGGATTACTGAAGGCTAACGGCATGTATCGCTTCTTCCCGGCACAATCGTGGGGCAACGATATTATTATCTATGATCCGAGTCAACCCGGTGTCGAGATCAAACGTTTCACGTTCCCGCGCCAGCAAGTTGAGCCGTATCTCTGCTTGGCGGATTTCTTGAAATCGGTGGAGAGCGGCGTGATGGATTACGTCGGCTTCCTCGTTGTAACAGCAGGTGAAGGCGTAAGAGAGAAAGCAACTGAACTGAAAGACAACGGAGACTATTTGCGCTCCCATGCCTTGCAGTCCGTTGCACTTGAAGTTGCGGAAGCAATGGCCGAACGCGTCCATCATTTGATGCGCGATACTTGGGGTTTCCCGGATCACCCTGAGATGACGATGAAACAGCGCCATGGCGCTCGTTATCAAGGTATTCGGGTTTCGTTCGGTTATCCGGCTTGTCCGAATCTGGAAGACCAACAGCCGCTATTCGAGCTGATGAATCCGGAGGATATCGGCGTTCAATTGACGGAAGGTTTCATGATGGAGCCGGAAGCATCCGTATCCGCGATGGTATTCGCCCATCCGGAAGCGCAGTATTTCAACGTAGAGAAAGCGTAACGGATAGCATAGGTACCCTCCAAACTTGCAGTGTTAAGCTGCAGCTTTGGAGGGTATTGTTATAGATAGCAGATAGCGATTGGAGGGGGCATGCACATGCAGCTCACGTTTCTCGGTACAAGCGCAGGAAGGCCAACGAAAACTCGCAATGTGACTTCCATTGCATTCTGTCTTCCTGAACCGTATTGCGGGTTCTGGCTGTTCGATACCGGCGAAGGCACGCAGCATCGGCTGCTGCACGGCGGATTGAAGCTGAATAAATTGGAACGAATCTTTATCACCCATTTGCATGGCGATCATCTCTATGGATTGCCTGGCTTACTAAGCAGTCGGACCTATTTTGAAGGGGCAGGTAAGCTTCAAATCTATGGTCCAGCCGGGTTGCGAGAATATTTGAACGTGATCTTCCAACATAGCGGGGTCCATCTTGGTTATGAGCTCGAAGTAATAGAGGTCACTGCAGGAGTTGTAGCGGCGGATGATCGTTTCGTAGTTGAGGCAGCCGAGCTGGAGCATCGACTGCCATGCTTCGGTTACCGCATCACCGAGCGTCCGCAGCAAGGGCAGCTTCAGTTGGCGCGGCTTGCTGAGTTAGGCGTTCGTCCGGGACCGCTGTACGGCAAGCTCAAACGCGGTGAATCCATTACCTTAGAGGATGGTCGTACCGTTTCCTCGGCAGATGTCGTAGGTCCTCAGCTGCCCGGACGGATTGTCACCATTCTTGGAGATACAACGCCATGCGATAATGCGATTCGACTGGCCAAAGGTGCCGATCTGCTCGTGCATGAAGCGACCTTCGCAGGCGGAATGGAGGAGAAAGCGGCTGCTTACGGCCATTCCACGATTCGGCAAGCTGCAGAAATTGCGGCTGCAGCAGGGGTCAAGCGGCTGGTGGTCACGCATTTCAGCTCGCGATTCGACGATGAAGCCGTAGCGGAGCTGGTCGCGGATGCCCGGACGATCTTCCCGCATACTGACGCGGCGTACGATTATGCAGAATTCCAAGTGAAGCGTTCCACATAGTGCCCGCCCTTGGCGACTAGGTGTTCGCCCAGAAGCCGTCCGATCGCAGGCTGCGAGAGGGCGGCTTCTATTGTTTGTTAAAAATAGGGCTTTTTATATTTTAACCCGAGCGGTTATAATGAGGGGAACAGTCGTTCTATCACGGGGGTTATCATGATGCTGCGCAAGAAGAATTTATCTGATCTCATACAGGAATTACGAACAAACGAGAATGTTATCAACTGGCACGAAGTTGAACCGATAGAAGCTAGAACCAAACCCATGCCCGAAAGTGTGGATGGACGCATCAAAGGAGCATTAGCCAGAAGAGGAATCGAAGACCTGTACAGTCATCAGTACACCGCCTACGAAACCATTCGCAAAGGCGAGAATATGGTCGCAGTAACCCCGACAGCATCGGGGAAGACACTTTGCTATAATCTCCCCGTTTTGCAATCCATCGCCGAGGACGATGCAAGCCGCGCGTTATATTTGTTCCCTACCAAAGCGCTGGCGCAGGATCAGAAGAGTGAATTGAACGAGATCATCGCCGAAATGGGAATCGACATCAAAAGTTTTACCTATGACGGAGACACTTCTCCTGAAATTCGGCAAATTGTTAAGAACGTCGGTCATATTGTCATTACGAATCCGGATATGCTTCATTCCGCTATTCTTCCGCATCATACGAAATGGATCAGCTTATTTAGCAATCTCAAATATATCGTTATCGATGAATTGCATACTTATCGAGGCGTCTTCGGCAGTCATGTATCCAATGTCATTCGCCGGTTGCGGCGAATCTGTAAGTTTTATGGCAGTGACCCGCTCTTCATCTGTACGTCGGCGACGATTGCGAACCCGAAGGAGCTGGCTGAACAGCTTACAGGTCAACCCATGCGATTGGTTGACGATAACGGCGCCCCGAGGGGAAGAAAACATTTTGTGTTCTATAATCCTCCTATCATCAATAAGCCTTTAAATCTTCGCAAAAGTGCAACCGTAGAGGTTAACCAATTAGCTAAACAATTTCTGGCCAATAAAGTCCAGACAATCGTGTTTGCGCGCAGCCGAGTCCGAGTAGAACTCATTCTGAGTCATTTACAGGAACTAGTGAAGAACGAACTAGGCGGCAAATCCATTCGAGGCTATCGCGGAGGCTACTTGCCCAATCAGCGCCGTGAAATTGAACGAGGGTTAAGAAATGGTGAAATCGTTGGCGTCGTGAGCACGAATGCGCTTGAGCTTGGCGTGGATATCGGGCAGCTGCAGGTATGCATTATGTCAGGCTATCCCGGAAGCGTCGCAAGCACTTGGCAGCAGGCAGGTCGGGCGGGCAGACGTCACGGCGAGGCTTTGGTCGTGATGGTAGCCAGCAATACGCCAATTGACCAATATATCGTGCAGAATCCGGATTACTTCTTTGAGCGATCCCCGGAATCGGCACGCATTAACCCGGAGAATCTATTGATTCTGGTTGACCATTTGCGATGCGCGGCCTATGAACTTCCACTCAAATTGGGAGAAGAATTCGGCCCGCTGGAAATTTCAGATATCCTGGAATATTTAGTTGAAGAAAGAGTCCTTACCCAAGCCGGAGGGGCATTCTACTGGGCGAATCAGTCTTTCCCTGCCCATGAAGTGAGCTTGCGCTCCGCAGCGCAAGAAAATGTAGTCATTATCGACCAATCCGAACGAGGAAATGTTAAAATCATTGGCGAGATGGACCGATTCAGCGCGATGACCCTCTTGCATGATGAAGCGATTTATTTGCATGAAGGCGTTCAGTTCCAAGTTGAGAAGCTGGATTGGGAGCATAAGAAGGCCTATGTACGGGAAGTCGACGTAGAGTATTATACGGACGCTAATCTGGCGGTTAAATTAAAGGTATTATCGATCGATTTATCGAAGAGAAGACAGATGTCATCCATTCATTACGGCGACGCTGCCGTGAATGTCATGGCTACGATGTACAAAAAAATCCGTTTATCGAGTTTCGAGAATATCGGTTACGGCCCAATCAAGCTTCCGGAAGAAGAATTGCATACGAGCGCGACCTGGGTAGAAATCAACGAGGTTGACCCTTCGATCGAAACCAAAACGCTGGAACAGCTGCTCATGGGCATATCCAATGTCATTCGCCATATCGTGCCGGTTCATGTCATGTGCGATCGAAGCGATATCCATGTCGTTTCACAGATCAGGGCTGAACATTCGCAGCTGCCGACCATATTCATCTATGACCATTACCCCGGCGGGATAGGGTTAGCGGAAGACGTATATAAACGATTCGATGATATCAAAGCAGCAGCGAAAAATCTCATTCAGAAATGCCCTTGCGAAGCAGGCTGTCCTTCCTGTATCGGCTCGGAAATCGTAGGCATGAATGCGAAGAACAAATCGCTGTTCATCTTGGAGGGATTATGAGCGGGTTAAGGGATCGACTGCTGCGATTGAAGAACGCGCAAGTTGCTCAAGAGGAACGACTAGCCGGCATGGTTACTTCGGTAGAGACGTCTATTCATGCTGAAGGTGAAGAAGGAGCGGTCATACACGGCGATGAGCAAGCTCATGCTGCAGCTGTAGGTTCTGTTTTATCGAAAGCCTCTGATGATGACACGTTATCTTCGGAGTGGGAAGAGCTCGGTGTGCGCATCGTGCAATCGACGGAAGGCGCATTTCTTGTACGGGAAAGCCGTTATCCGCTGACGCATAAGCACGGTATACATGAGCTGATCGAGCTCTCCGAAGCTCAGATCAATCTCGATGCTTTTCGCAAACCCGATTCCGTCGATCTCGGCTATACGAATCTGTTGTTTCTTGATTTAGAAACCACCGGACTCGGAGTCGGCGCGGGCAATGTCCCTTTCATGGTAGGGCTTGCTTATTTGCAGGATGATGTGTTCATTGTCGAGCAAATGCTTATCCGTCATCCGGCGGAGGAACGGGCGATGATCGGATATCTGTGTAACCTGCTGCCTAGCTTTACTCACTTAGTAACCTACAATGGTCGGACTTTCGATTGGCCTGTCTTATTCAATCGGTTTATACTAAACGGCTTCCGCGATTTCAAATGGGAGCCGATCCATATCGATTTACTGCATCCTTCCCGGGCTGTCTGGCGGAACACGCTGGTATCTTGTCGGTTAAGCCATGTGGAGGAAGAACGCCTTGGCATTACCAGACATGACGATGTACCGGGTTCACTCGCACCGGCTATCTATTTTCAATATTTAGCCGACAGAAAACCTGAGCCGCTGCTGGGCGTATTTCAACACAATGAAATCGATATGCTCTCTCTGGCTGCGCTCGCAATCCGGTTCGGCCACTTGCTTGGCGGAAGAATTGGGACAGGTACGGTTCAGATGCCGGAGGAAGCGGAGGAACTGCTGCGTACGGGGCTGTGGCTGGAGAAAATGGGGAAATCAGTCCTGGCTGAACCGCTGTATGCAGCTGCAGCCGAGCATCCTCGTCCAACGATCAAAGGCTTGTGTTTACTGGCGGAACGAGACAAGAAATGTGGAAATTGGCAGCGTGCTGTGGTATTGTGGCAGAAGGCTATAGATGAAGCAGCGCATGCTGCTTGGCCGGATTATGAAGCTCATATTGAGCTTGCGATGTATTATGAGCACAAGACGAAGCAATTGGCTGAAGCGCTTGAGTTAGCTGAAACTGCATTTGCAATCGCACAGCGGCGTCTTACAGGTGTGCGGCTGAAGGGGAATCGGCGAACGGAGCTCGATGTGCTGCGTAAACGGATTGACCGTTTACGCCTGAAGATAAACCGAATATCAGAAGCAACGTAGAGGGAGTGGACATTCATGAGCGTCAATTCGCTGCGCGGTCTGCTCATTGATTTGGACGGAACGATGTATCATGGCGGCATTATGATTCCGGGAGCAGATGCGCTCATTGCGCAGCTGCGCCGGCTAGACATTCAATTCTTATTCGTAACGAACAATTCTTCCGCTACTCCGGAAGCTTTCGCCGGTCGGCTCAGCGCAATGGGAATCCAGACGAATCCATCTGAAGTATGTACTTCGGCGCAAGGTGCTGCGGCCTATATAGCGGAGCGTCAACCGGGTGCAAGAGTACATGTCATTGGCGAGCATGGACTACGAACAGCTCTGCAGGATGCCGGCCTACAATTGGTAGAAGATGAGCCGGATATCGTCGTGCAAGGCATTGATAAGCAGCTTACCTACGATAAAGTGGCCAAAGCGGTCACGTATATCCGCAGCGGGGCAACCTATATTTTGACGAATCCGGATTTGCTGGTGCCCGCTGAACATGGCTTAGTGCCGGGAGCGGGGTCGATTGGTGCGATGCTTCGGGCAGCTTCCGGTGTCGAACCTATCGTTATAGGAAAACCATCGGCGATCTTAATGGACTTTGCGCTGAACCGTCTGGGACTACAAGCCTCCGAGACATGGATGATCGGTGATAATCCTGCAACGGATATCGCAGCGGCGCAAGCCGTAGATTGTCCGTCGATCCTTGTTTTAACCGGGCTCGCAACTGGCGACAATTATAAAGAACTGCTTGCGGCAGCCGGCTGTGAACCAACGGTCATTATTGATAATTTACATACATTGCAGCAGTTTATAGGCGATCAGCTGGCAAGTGGGCAGCAGAGCCGTTAGGAAGGAAGAAGCACGATGCCGGAATGGCCGGAAATGGAACATTATCGCAAGATGCTGGCGGAGCGAATCTCCGGTCAGCCCATTATGAATGTGCAGGTTACGCGTCAGAAATCGATTAACGTTCCTGTTGAAACCTTCGAGCAGGAGCTGATCGGAAGAACCGTTTGGTTCGTGGAGCATCGCGGCAAAATGTTGATTCTACACCTGGATAACGGAAAGCGGCTGCTGCTGCATCTCATGCTGGGCGGTATGATTCGTTATGAAGCACGGGGCATGGATCCAGAGCAGCGAACGGATCGCACTGTGCAGGTTATGAT
Organism: Paenibacillus sp. CF384; assembly: GCF_900106745.1. GTDB lineage: Bacteria > Bacillota > Bacilli > Paenibacillales > Paenibacillaceae > Paenibacillus_Z. The sequence continues at coordinate 32,956 of NZ_FNNV01000021.1, forward strand.
CGGTTTCCCGCAAGGGGAGCTGTGCTTTATCGGATTGCGCCTCGGTTATATCCATCTGCTGACGGTGAAGGAAACCATCGCTCGTCTGGCCGATCTTGGACCGGAGCCGTTCGACAAATGGCTGACGCTGGAGAAATTCAAGGAGCGCTTCAAGGGACGCAGAGGATCGCTGAAGACAGCTCTTGTCGAGCAGAGGGTTATCGCAGGCATCGGCAATTGCTATGCAGACGAGATTGCTTTCGAAGCGAGAGTTCGCCCGGATGCGAAGCTATCTGCGCTGGAGCCGGAAACGTGGGAGCGTATTTATAACGCGATGCACAAGGTGCTGCAATCGGCATTAGCGCATGGCGGTTATATGGAGATGCCCTTCACGAATGAGGACACCGTTACCGGCGGTTATAACAACCATTGCCTGGTATACGACCGCGGCGGAGAACCTTGTTTAAACTGCGGCGGAACGATCGTGCAAGAAGAAATCAACTCCCGCAAGATGTTCTATTGCCCGGTTTGCCAGAAGGATAGGTAGTCGCGGATGCGGACCGGATTTCATGTTTCCACCAAAGGCGGTTACAGGGAAGCGTCAAGGCGAGCGGCAGCGCTTGGAGCTGTCGCTTATCAATATTTTCCGAAAAATCCGCGAAGTCTTTCCGTTAAAGACATCGATTACAGAGAAGCGAAGCAGTGTGCAGTCTTCTGTGAGGCGCACGGGATTGTTTCCATTGCACATTCCCCTTACCTGACGAATATTGCATCAGAAGATGCAGAGCATCGCGCGAGAACGGTGGAATCTCTACTGAATGATCTCGCTATTGCCGAAGCTTGCGGTTCCTTGGGGGTCGTGGTGCATTTTGGCGTCTATAAAGGGCCGGATCCACTTGAGGGCTACCGCAATGCAGTTGTTACGTTAAGTACGGTTACCTCTCAATGGGCCGGTAAAGCGAAGCTTCTCATAGAGAATCAAGCCGGTGATCATACTTTCATGGGGACTACGATGGAAGAGCTGGCTCAAATTCGCAGCTTGTGCGTAGACCCGCACAAGATCGGATTCTGCCTAGATACATGTCACCTCTTCGCCAGCGGCGTTTGGGATGGAAGCCCTGACGCTGCATGGATGGACAAAGCGCAAGAGCTCGGTGTGATTTCTGAGTTGATTGCCATTCATCTGAATGATTCCGTCTTTCCAAGCGGGGATAAGAAAGACCGTCATGCGAGAATCGGTGAGGGTTATATTGGCGAGGCCGGCTTGGCCTGGCTGCTGCGTCATCCGATGCTGAGGCAGGTGCCATTCGTGCTGGAAACGCCATCCGGGGAAGATGGTACGCACCGAGAACAGATGGAGCTGGTCCAGCGGTTAGGAGGGGAGAGCGGAACATGATTAACGTATATTTAGACGATTATCGGCCATGTCCGGAAGGGTTCGTTCTGGCGAAGACGGCTGCCGAATGCATCCTTCTGCTGCAGCATGAGGAAGTGGATATCCTCTCGCTCGACTTTGAGCTTGGCTGGGGGCAGCCGAGTGGGCTTGCCGTTGCAGAATATATCGTATCCAGTGGACGCTTTCCGCGCACCTGCTATTTTCATACGTCCAGTCTTGCAGGCAGAATGCAAATGGTCCACTTGTTAACCCAGCATGCACCGCTAAACATTCAAATCCATAATGGTCCGATGCCTGCGGCGAGCAGGTAGCGAATATCTACTTCATGTGAACTTCTGGGAGGGAAAACCGTGAACATGATTACAATGCAAGATATCACATTCCGCCGTGAAGAAAGACAAATCCTTGATGGCGTTAATCTTCAAATCAACAAAGGGGAACACTGGGTTATTCTGGGCCGCAACGGCTGTGGAAAAACAACATTGCTGGAGATGATGACCGGCTACCAGTTCCCTTCTTCCGGCACGGTTGACGTGCTCGGCAATCGTTTCGGAGAGTGCGATGTGCGGGAGATTCGCAAGCAAGTGGGTTATATCAGCCAGGCGGTTATGGAGAAACTGACGCTTCGAGATCCGGTTTGGGAAGTTATCGCGACCGGGGAGTACGCGTTTCTGCGTTTCTACCAGACCATCGATGAAGAAGTGCGTCAGAAAGCGCTTCGTCACTTAGATGAAGTGGGCTTGCTGTATACGGCCGATCAAACATTGGCAACGCTCTCTCAAGGCGAGCGGAAGAAGGTGCTTCTCGCGCGTGCGCTGATGTCCAATCCGAAGCTGCTTATTATGGACGAGCCCTGTGCAGGTTTAGATTTGTACGAGCGTGAGAAGCTGCTGATTGATTTGAACAGACTGGCTGAGCGTGACATTACCGTGGTGTACGTGACACATCATATGGAAGAAATCATACCGCTATTTACTCATGTGGCATTAGTGCAGGACGGACGCATCGTAGCTGCGGGTCCGAAGAAGGAAGTGCTTAGTCCGGAATGGCTAAGCCGTGCGTACGACTGGCCGGTTGAAGTAGAATGGGCCGATGACCGGCCATGGATTCGAGCATTATCAGGAGGCAAACAGTAGTGAGTCATTGGATTGGAACAGCTAATCATGGTTTTGCGTCGCTTGCAATGGAAGAGCTTCGTAGGCAAATAAACGGCATTAAATTTACGCAGCTTATCGCAGGCGAAGTATTCAAGATGGAGGTTCCGTTAAGCAAAGAAGAGATGCTTGATCTCATCCAGACGAATGAACCGATCTTCTTAAGACATATACAGCCGATTGACCGCGCATTGCCGATACATGGCAATGCCGATGATTTGCAGGCACTCTCGGAGCTGATGCGCAGCGCAAGAATACGCTGTGAGGAAGGGACAACGGCTATTCATCTGAGACGGATGGATGGAACGCCATTCATTTACTCTGCTGCCGATACAAAGGCCGTGTTAGATGCAGTGATTATGGAGTTAGGCGGAGAAACGACCATGCAGTCGCCGGATCAAATTTTCTCCATCTTCGCAGCATCCGAAGAGCTGTATGTAGGGTGGGGGACTCCAGCCGAGCAGTTGTCGGATTGGCCGGGCGGCGCAGTCCGGTTTCAGCGTGAGGAAGGTCAGATTTCGCGTGCGAAGTTCAAGCTGCTGGAGGCGGAACGGGCTTTCAAGGTCTACTTTGAAACGTTTCGTGAAGCGCTTGATATCGGCGCTGCGCCCGGCGGATGGACACATCTGCTGCTGGAGCGCGGTCTGCGCGTGACGGCGATCGACCCTGCAGAGCTGCATCCAACGTTGTCCGCATACCCGCGTCTAACGAAGATGAAGAAGAATGCGTCGGACGTTAACTTTCCGCCGAATACGTTCGACTTGCTCGTCTGTGATATGAGCTGGAGCCCGATGCAGATGGCTAAGCTTGTATTAGAGAAAACCGATGCGCTGACAGATGGAGCAACTGCGATCATCACGATTAAGCTGATGCATAAGAAGCCGCTGCAGACGATTCGAGACGTAATCGCGAAGCTGGAGACGGCATTTGAGCTGAAGAAAGCGAAGCAATTGTTCCACAATCGGGATGAAATTACGTTATACTTAGTGAAACGGTAGAAGATAAGATGTAGTCGGGAAAGCATCCCGAATGAGCAGACGATGTCTGTGCATTCGGGATGCTTTTTTGCATTTTGGGAGGGTAGCGGATGAGCACAGCTAATGAAAATCAGGATTTGCTTAAGGATGGCATTATGATTGGAGGTCGCTATCGCATTGTCGGATTAATTGGCAGAGGCGGTATGGGTGAGGTGTACGCGGCAGAGGATCTTCGATTGCATGGGAAGCTCCGTGCACTTAAGGTCGCTTCAATCCATAAGCTCGGAGGTGTAAAAGGGGCAGAAGAGGCGGAACTTCTGATGCGTTTGAACCATCCCCATTTGCCTTTAATCGTGGATTATTTTCCACGGGTCGAGGAGTTGGATTGTGAAGTTGTGGTCATGGATTACATCGATGGAAACACACTTCAAGCTTATCTGGCATCTCGCGGCGGCGATATTCGTTTCACTGATATTCTTGAAATCGGAAGTCAGCTGTGCGAGGCACTGCATTATCTGCACAGCCAGCATCCACCGATTATTCATCGAGACTTGAAGCCGACGAATGTGATGATCGATCGCGGCGGTTTTGTGCGGTTGATCGACTTTGGCATTGCCAGAGAATATAAGCGGGGTAAAGCACAGGATACGGTTATGCTGGGAACGCCGGGATTCGCAGCCCCAGAGCAGGAAGGAGAGTACCAGAGTGACGCGAGGACGGATGTATTTGGCTTAGGAGCCTTGCTATACTACATGCTTAGCGGAGGCAATCGCTACATAACAAAGGAGGGACCTGCTCCACGGCGGCTCCATACATTACCGCATGATTTGCCCATCAAGTTGACTGAAGTGATATACCGCATGCTCGATCCAAATCCGGTATGCAGATATAGCTCCATGATGGAAGCCAAGCATGCCCTTGAAGCTTGTTTGGGTAATGAGCCCGCCGCATCGCATCACATCAGTGGTCCAACGGTTCCTATTCCGTCAAATCGACGACGAACAATCATGGTAGCTTCGCTGTCACCAGGCGCAGGTGCGACCTTCACAACCATTACGCTGGCACATTTACTCGAGCAGCGAGGCATCTTATGTACAGCGATCGAACATCCGGTGGTTGAACCTGAATGGCATGCTTTATTGTACACGCCGGAAGTACAAAAGCGGCTTCAGTCGAAATCCCAGCAAGCGTGGCTTAGCAAATATCGATCCTTCCATTCACCATCTCAGCATACGAAATGGCATGCATTGGAGCCTGACAGCCGCTACGCTGCAGATGCGGAACCTACACTTAAATACCGGCTGCTATCAGAATCAACGAACTCTTCTGTCATTCTGACCGATATTTCCAGCAAATGGACCAACGCCTCTGAATTAACGCTGGAATTGACGCAAAGCGATGCATTGCTATTCGTTGTTGATCCGTCTCCATTCAAATGGACACCGCAGCGGTTGCAAGAGGCCGAACGTATTTGTTTCGAACGCTCGAAGGCTGGGCTTAGGACCTATTGGGTCGCAAACAAAGACATGACATTTCGCAATCGGAGTGAATGGTTGGCTGCTATTCCTGAGAAACCTGCTTGTTCCGTGCCGATGCTTCCGGCAGATCAGTTGGCCGAACTTCTATGGTCAGGCAAGTGGGCAACTTCCCACAAAAATTGGCTAAGCCTTCTGGAACGCGCCTTTCAGCCTATTTTGCAAGAAATAGTTCCGCTCTCTCGGCACATTCCATCACATCCTGTGATACAATGAGTTGCGAGCGTCGGAATTAAGGCGCTTAATTATGATTGGAAAGCGAGCTTGATCATGAGTTTATTGACGATAGAGGAATTATCCCATAGCTTCGGTGACCGCACTTTATTCAAAAATGTATCGTTTCGGCTGCTCGCCGGCGAACGTGTCGGACTAGTTGGCGCGAACGGTACGGGTAAGTCGACGATGATGAATATTTTGACAGGCAAATTATTAAAAGACGAGGGTAAAGTAGAATGGACCCCTCGCGTCAGATATGGCTATTTGGATCAGCATACGAAGCTTTTACCTGGCAAGACGATCCGTGATGTGCTGAAAGATGCGTTTCATCCTTTGCTGGAGCTGGAGCGGGAGCTCAATGAGATCGCCGGCCAAATGGCAGATGCCGATTCCGATCAGCTTGAAGTACTGCTCGTTCGTATGGGCGAAATTCAAGAGGAGCTTGAAATTGGAGACTTCTATCTGTTGGATGTGAAGGTCGACGAGATGGCGAACGGTCTCGGACTCAGTGCCATTGGTCTTGATCGTGATGTCGCATCGCTAAGCGGTGGACAGCGTACGAAGGTACTGCTGGCTAAGCTGCTGCTCGAGAAACCGATGGTACTGCTGCTCGATGAGCCGACGAACTACTTGGATGAAGAGCATATTACATGGTTGTCTCACTACTTGAAGAACTATCCCTATGCCTTTATTCTTATTTCGCATGATACGGGCTTTATGAACGAAGTCGTAAATGTCATTTATCATTTGGAGTTCACGAAGCTCACGCGTTATGCGGCGAATTACGAGAAGTTCTTAACAATGGCGGACATGAACAAAGCGCAGCATATCGATGCGTATGAGAAACAGAAGGAATATATCAAGAAGCAGGAAGAATTTATTCAGAAGAATAAAGCGCGTGCTTCGACCAGCGGCCGGGCGAAGAGCCGTGAGAAGCAGCTTGATAAGATTGACCGAATTGAGAAACCGGAGGAAGCTGCTAAGCCGACCTTCGTATTCAAAGAAGCGCGAGCAAGCGGCAAGACTGTCTTCGAGGCTACAGGGCTTACAATCGGATACGGAAAACCGCTGATTCCGCCAATGAATATGCTTGTGGAGCGGGGAGATAAGATTGCGATTGTCGGTAGTAACGGCGTAGGTAAATCGACCCTGCTGAAGACGATTCTAGGCAAAATCGATGCGCTTGACGGCACGATCTACCGCGGTGACTACCTATTCCCTGCTTATTTCGAGCAAGAGGTGAAAGCACCGAATTTAACGCCGCTGGATGATGTGTGGAACGAGTTCTCCAGCATGAATCAGCATGAAGTACGAGCGGCTCTGGCGCGCTGCGGCTTGAAGAACGAGCATATCACGCGCGCGCTGAACCAGCTGAGCGGCGGCGAACAGGCGAAGGTTCGTCTATGTAAGCTGCTTATGCGCGAGAGCAACTGGGTCGCGTTCGATGAGCCGACCAACCATCTGGATATCCATGCGAAAGCAGAACTAAAACGTGCGCTCGCGTCCTACAAAGGAACCATTATCCTGGTTTCCCACGAACCTGATTTCTACGAGGATTGGGTCACGAAGGTATGGGATGTTGAACAATGGGCGCTGCAGCATGCCATGAACTAGAAGCGTAGAGAGCAAGGCCGCCAAGCGTTAGGTTTGGCGGCTTTGCTGCTTGCAATGGCGCATTTGCTTCTTTATGATAGTGGGAACGGGCTAGTCCTGATTAAGTCTATAACAAAGTGGGTGTACAGCGAGAATGAATGAACGCATTCTTGTTATCGAAGATGAAGACGGCATTGCACGGGTTCTTCAGCTTGAGCTGGAGCATGAAGGTTATTCGGTCGGTCGAGCCGCAGACGGCAGGAGCGGACTTGAACAAGTCAACAACGGCGAATGGGATATGCTCCTGCTCGACGTGATGCTCCCTGAGCTAAACGGAATTGAAGTGCTGCGCAGACTCCGGCAGTCCGGCAATCAAATCCCGATTATTCTATTAACGGCACGTGATACGATCCCGGACAAGGTAAGCGGTTTCGAGCATGGCGCCAATGACTATATTACCAAACCGTTCGCGATGGAAGAACTGCTGGCGCGCGTTCGCAATTTGCTCCGTATCTTCCAGCAGCAGCCGAAGGAGACGGAGAGTCCGGATGTGCTTAAAGCAGCCGATCTCTCGATTGAGCTGCGCACGCGCAAAGTATTCCGTAAGGATCTCGCGATTGAGCTCACTCCGCGTGAATTCGAGCTGCTTGTTTATTTGGCCGAGCATCGCAATGAAGAGAAGTCACGAGAAGATATTTTGTCCGAGGTATGGGGCTACGATTTCATCGGCGAAACGAATTTGGTGGATGTATACATCCGTTATTTGCGCCAGAAAATCGATAAAGGGTACCGGCATAAACTCATCCACACGGTTCGCGGCGTAGGCTATATGCTCAAGGAGCCGGATGCATGACGCTGCGCAGACGATTTACGTTTTTCACGATTTTTTGGCTTATTTTCATATTGATCCTCTTTAACATTTTCGTTTATTTATTTGTGATAAAAATCACGATTCGCAGCGAGGATCAACTGCTGACGAATAAAGTGAATATCCTGCTTGAGGATCCCCGAATCGTTGACCCCTCGCAGCTGTCCAACGGCGAGCTGCTGCGGGATTTCTATAACATCAGCGAGCTTATTCGTATTGTAGATCGAAGCGGCAGAACGGTGAACTCACAAGGCTCGGACTCCGAGCTGCTTGCGTTGAAGTCGGAATTCTCGGGTCAACATGATACGGGGATGTTCTTCCTTGAAGGTCGACGCGTGCTGTATATGAAGGTACCGCTCTTTCATGACGGTCAAGTGATAGGTACGTTAGAGCTCTACCGTAAGCTGACGCTGCTCGACAGCTACTTACAGGTTCTGGTCATTGCGCTGACCATCACCAGCATCGGGGCGATCTTGTTCGCGATCTTCGGCACCTATTGGTTTACTTCGCGATTAACGTCACCGATTCAACACATGGTGCAGACGATGAGGGAGATTGACCGCAGCGGGAAGCTGCGACAGATTGAGCTTGCCCAGCGCGACCAATCTGCTGAGTTGCTTCAGCTTGCGCGCGCCTTTAATCAGATGATCGACAGGCTGGATCGCACATTCGAGCGGCAGAAGCAATTCGTCGCCGATGCGTCGCATGAGCTTCGAACACCGGTAACGGTTATTACCAGCTATGCAGGCATGTTGAAAAGATGGGGAAGAGATGACGTCAACATCCGTGATGAGGCCATTGAAGCCATTAGCAAGGAATCGCAGCGATTGCAGAATTTGACCAAATCGATGCTTCAGCTTGCGCAAGCCGAGCAAGAAGATTGGCTCAATCTGGAGAACTTCAATCTCGTGCAGCTGACGGATGAAACCGCGGATATGCTTCATATCACCTTCCAGCGCATGATTCGCGTACATACAGGCAAACAAGACGTTCGGATGATCGGAGATAAGGACAAAATCAGGCAGCTGCTTGTCATTCTCATTGACAACGCAATCAAATACAGCAAAGATCCAATCGATGTGACCCTTGGCGCTAACAAAGGCGTCATCCGGATATCGGTCTCGGACAAAGGAATGGGCATTCCCGAGGACGAAATTCCTCATTTGTTCGAGCGCTTCTACCGCGTAGACAGCGCCAGAAGCCGATCAACCGGCGGTGCCGGACTTGGATTGTCCATCGCCAAGCGGATCGTGGATTTGCATGAAGGTCAAATCGATGTATTCAGCAAGCCTGAACAAGGTACGACCATCTCGATTGCGCTGCCATTGCGCAAATAAATATTCATAAGCTAACAAAGGCGGGGAGAACGATGAGGAGTTTGCGTGTCTGTGCCGTCCAGTACAAGCTGGCGGACATCGAGCGCTTCGAACAGTTTGCCGATCAAGTTCGGCACTATGTTCGGAATGCGTCTGAATATGGGGTTCAATTTATTCTGTTTCCGGAGTTTTTCACGACACAATTGCTCTCGATCGGAGACGATGAGGGACGACCGTTGTCGATTGAACGACTGCCTGACTTTACGGAACAATACGTCGATTTGTTTAAGTCGCTTGCAGCTGAATATCAAGTGCACATCGTTGGCGGCACGCATGTCATCGATGCCGGAGGCGGCAAGCTGAACAATGCCGCGCATCTGTTCTACCCGAGCGGCCGCGTGGAGCGGCAGGCGAAGCTTCATATGACGCCGACCGAACGCGAGGAATGGAATATGTCCCATGGCGAAGACTTGCGTGTATTTGATACAGAGCATGGCACAATCGCGATGCTTACTTGTTACGATATCGAGTTCCCGGAAGTGGTCCGCATGGCCAGGGCGAAAGGGGCGGACATTATTTTCTGTCCTTCCTGCACCGATGATCGTCATGGATTCTACCGGGTACGCTACTGCTGCCATGCAAGGGCAGTGGAGAACCAGGTATATATCGTGACGACAGGTACGGTAGGGTCACTGCGCAAGGTTGATTTTATGAGAGCTAATTATGGTCAAGCTGCAGTCATCTCGCCAAACGACATTCCATTCCCTCCTGCCGGTATCATGACAGAAGGTATCATTAATGACGATATGCTCGTCGTTGCGGACCTCAACGTTCAGCTGCTTCATGATGTGCGCGCTGCCGGTTCGGTTACGACTTGGCGAGATCGCCGCACGGATTTATATTGTGATTGGTCTTAATCGTGCGTGATCTATCCGCCGGAGTAGGGGAGGGTGAGAGATGCATAAGCAGTTGATTGTTTATCACTTGGGCAAACCGATCGAAATTGTAATTCGTAATTACAAGTTTTCCGATATCGAGGGGATGATCGCGATACAGCGCGAATCCTTTCCGCCTCCGTTTCCTTCGGAGCTATGGTGGAACGAGACGCAGCTCCGGGAGCACATCACCAGGTTTCCGGAAGGTGCGCTGTGTGCGGAAATGGATGGCAGATTGATCGGCTCTATGACGGCACTTCTTGTAAGCGAGAAGCTGCTGGAGGGCGTACATACCTGGGAGGCTGTCACGGACAGCGGCTACATTCGCAATCACGACCCGGATGGCAGCACGCTCTATGTGGTTGATTTGTGCGTCATTCCGGAAATGCGTAAAGCCGGTATCGGTAAATGGCTCATGCAAAGCATGTACGAGGTCGTCATTCATCTCCGGTTGAAGAGACTGCTTGGCGGCGGTCGGATGCCTGGCTACCATCGGTATTCGGAATCCGTATCTGCCGAAGAGTACTTAACCGGAATTACTTCGGGCTTGTACAATGATCCCGTGATCTCGTTTCTATTGCGCTGCGGTCGTCTGCCTGTCGGCGTTGCCCAGCACTATCTGGAGGATGAAGAATCCTGCGGATATGCCGCACTCATGGAGTGGAAGAATCCATTTATACACGAATAGAGAGGAAGTTATAAGTCATGGACTACATACGCATTCAATCGATCGACAATCCATTATTCAAGAGCATGCATGATTTGATGAAAACGATTTTTCCGAAAGAAGAAGTGCTTGCTTATGAGAAATGGGCAGGCCCTCTTGAAGATCCCAGCATTCATGTCTATGTAGCGGTACACGATGGCGAGGTTGTCGGCACTACGGAATATCGGTACTATCCCGGCATGCAAGTCGCGATGACGGATTTTACGATTGTCGGTCGTCCGGGGCTTGGCGTAGGTCGGTTTCTGATGCGCAACCGCTCGCGTGATTTAGAGAAGTTGGCACAGCAAAGCGGAACTGAACCTATCGGCATGTTTGCGGAAATTTACAACCCAACGGTAGCCGAATATGAATTCGGCGGCGTCTATCCGATGAACCCGTTCGTTCGTCGTGAAGTGCTGTCGCATATCGGCTATATGCGGATTGACTTCCCTTACGTACATCCATCTTGGGAAGAGGATGGTGCGGCTGTCGGCGGGCTTGATCTATGTTTCTTGCCTCAAGACGAGAACCGGACTGAACTGGATGCATCACTCGTGGTGGCGTTCTTGACGGAATACTATTCGGCTCTGCCTAATAAACCGGATGAATGGTATGCCATGGTCGAAGGCTTGAAGGGGCAATCCAAGCTTGCACTGAAACCACTGTAGAGAGGCAGTGTTTCAACAACGCAGGCAGGAATGGGGGAAGCAGTTTTGGCGACGACAATCACCTTCTGGGGAACGGGTGATGCAATGGGCGTTCCTCGCGTCTATTGTTCATGTGAGGTTTGTGAAGAAGCGAGATCCGGCGCTGTGAACCGCAGATTGCGTTCACTCGTTCATCTCGCCGATGAAGAATTTGGAACGATGCTGATTGATTGCGGCCCGGATTGGCGCAGTCAGATGGAAGCGGCAGGTCTCAAACGGATCGATACGGTTCTGATTACGCATGCTCATTTCGATCATATCGCAGGGCTCCCGGAATGGGCGGATCTATGCAGATGGCTCGGATGCAAAGGCCAAGCTTATGCGATGCCTGATGTTATTGACGAGATACTGACCCGCTTTCCGTGGCTGAGGTCTCATATTGAATTTCATCCCATCATGGGACCGCTTCAATTCGGCGGCTGGGAAGTGCGGACATGGAAAGTGAACCATGGCAAGAATGGCTATGCTTACGCGTTCCGATTCACGCATGCCGAGCGTGGTAAGTCATTCGCTTATTGCTCAGATTCCATCGCGCTCGAGGGCGATGAGCTAGTGCCGCTCGCAGAGTTAGATCTCCTTATTCTGGGGACGAGCTTCTATCAGGAGCCATTCCCATTCGAGACGCGTTCCGTCTATGATGTTACAGAAGCGCTGGTGCTGCTCGAAGAGCTAAAGCCGGCTAGAACAATGTTTACGCATATGTCGCATGATATTGATCTACGGCGAGACTATGGACTGCCTGTAGGTGCCGCATTTGCACATGCTGGGCTTACCGTCATTGTCTAGGCGATTGCCGCTTGACTTGGCTGGAGTGTTGGCGCTATTATAAAGTTAACTTTAAGCAGTAAGGGGAAATTTTGATGCGGGTTATGGTTCTTAACTTCTAAATTGGATATGATCCGGCGCCGGAAGCGCTGCCGGATTCACGGCTTTTGTACGATATACAAGTGGACTTTCTCCTGTTGGAGTAGGTTTATATCGTTATATCGCACGAAGACGTGAACCAATGAGTTAAGAACATGACAATTTCCGCCTCCTACTGGACGGTAAATTCGCGTGCTCACTCGAGCACGCCTTTTTTTGTTCTACGGGAAAACCTCCTTCTGCTAGCCGGAAGCGGGTTTCCTCGTCGAATCGAAGAGGGAGTTTACCGAGAAGTCCATGAACAGGGATGGGATGCGTATGCGTTCTGTCCCTGTTTTTGTTGTATTTAAATATAAACATCGAAAAGGATGGGTAACCCAATGAATAACGCATCAATGACGAAATTAGAATTCGATAAAATCAAAGCCATGCTGCTGACATATACCGTTTCTGAAGCCGGAAGAGCCCTTGCCGAGCGGCATGAACCAAGCGCAGAGCCAGGACGAGTGAAAGCGTGGCTTGGCGAAACAGAGGAAGCGGCGGCGCTGCTGGCAACCGGTGCAAGCGTTCCTATATCGGCAATGGAGGGCATGGAAGTATTCATGGCGCTCCTGGGCAAAGGAAAAATTTACAGTGAGCAGGAGCTTGGCAATTTGGCCGTTTGGCTCACCTCAATCGGACAAATGAAACGATATATGGACAGTAAACGATTCACTGCGCCGACTATCAGCAGCTATGCCGATTCGATGTACGATTGTCCTGAGCTTGTGAAGGAATTGCTGCGCTGCATCCGGCACGGGTCGCTGACCGATCAAGCGTCTCCAGCGTTGGCTGACATTCGCAGGCATCTCGCAGCCGCGGAAGAGCGAATCGAACGCAAGCTAAATCAGCTGCTGGGGAAATACAAGAATGCTCTGCAGGATCAATTAGTGAGCAAACGAAATGGTCATTATGTGATCCCTGTGAAGAGGGATCTGCGCAGGCAGGTGCCGGGTACGGTCTGGGATGAGTCGGCAAGCGGTCAGACGTTGTTCGTTGAACCGGTGGACGTGGCCGATCTGCAGGCGGAATGGCAAATGTGGAAGAGTGAGGAGGAACGCGAGCGAACGCTGATCCTCTCGCAGCTCTCTGATCTGGCGGAGGAGCAGAGTGACTCGCTAAGATGGAATATGGAGGCGATGGCATCGTTTGATTTTATATTTGCCAGAGCGAAGCTATCTCGCACCTATAACGGCATTAAAGCGGTCATTGTCGATAAACCTTATGTGAAACTGATTGGCGCCAAACATCCGCTGTTAGGCGGCAAAGCTGTACCGCTTACGATTGAAATCGGCGGCGAATGGCGTCAGCTTATCATTACCGGGCCTAATACCGGCGGCAAAACCGTCGCACTTAAGACCATCGGTTTATTCGCCCTAATGGTACAGTCCGGGCTGCTTATCCCTGCTGAAGTCGGAACAGAGCTGGGGTTATTCCAGTCCATAATGGCGGATGTCGGTGATGGCCAAAGCATCGAGCAATCGTTAAGTACATTCTCCGCGCACATGGAATGTCTCAGCGACATGCTTCGAAGAGCGAATGGTCGCTCGCTGATTCTGCTTGATGAGCTGGCAGCCGGCACAGATCCAGGTGAAGGAATTGCGTTGTCCATAGCGGTTCTGGAGGAGCTTCTGAAGCGTGGCTCACTTGTCGCCGCCACGACACATTTTAACGAGATTAAACGATTTGCCTCCGTCATGAAGGGATGCACGAATGCACGCATGGCTTTCGATGCCGATACGCTGCAGCCGGTCTACAAGCTTGAAATCGGAGAAGCCGGGGACAGTTATGCTTTTGCAATCGCGAGGCGATTTGGATTGCCTGAGCATGTGATTATACGTGCAGAGGAGCGCGTCGTTGCTGCCAAATCTACAAATTCCACGCACAATCAACAGACGTTGAATGCTGCGGAGTTTGATGCCAAGTCTGCGTTAAGATGGGATGACGAGCTGAAGCGTGCAACTGGCAAAGAAGATGCGAAGGCTCAAGTGAAGAGAAATGAGGAAGCTGCGAATGAAGCAGGCGCGAAGAAACCTTTCGTTGTCGGGGATTGTGTCTGGATCTATCCGCTCAAACGGACGGGAATCGTATTCCAACCTGCGAATGAGCGTGGCGATGTGGTTGTGCAGGTTCAGAAGAGTAAGATGACCTTCAACCGCAAGCGGCTGTCTCTCTATATTCCGAGTACGCAGTTGTACCCGGAACTGGAAGAGGGCTACGATATGGATATCGTGTTCGAATCGAAGGAGAACCGTAAAACGCGCAAGCTGATGGGGCGCAAATATGTCCCGGGACTATCCATCATCATACCGCCTGATGAGCCAAAAGCTTGATTGTGGCGAAAGATCATGATAAGGAGACTGCTTATTCTATAATAGTCACCTTTAGTCCCGGCTTTGTATAACGAGCAGCAATCCTTGCTTGATGGAAATTTGACCTTCCTCGCCTAGCAGTTTGTTGCTGATGCCGAGAGATTGTCCGATTTCGAGTTCAGCCTCATGGAGAGGGTACTGAAAACCAGTCAACGTAATGCCTGTCACACGTTCGGATAGCGGCAATAAAGATACGTAAGTGTAGCTGCTGTTTAACAGTTTGGTCTGATCTGCGGTAAGCTGTATACAGTTGTGTTCGTCTACAATCGAGGCTGCAATACCTTGCTGCTGTGCCATTCGGAGCAGGTGAACATTCGCCAGCGAGTGGTCGAACCTTGTTCCGAGAGCGCCTAGCATGACGATTTGCTGCGGCCGCTTAGACAACGCAAGGCGCCAAGCGAGCTCCGTATCGGTGTAATCCTTATCGATCGGATCGTAATCATGTGTTTCGCCGCTGTTCGCGCGGATATATTCCAGTTGAGCCTCTGTAACGGAATCGAAATCGCCAAGTGCAATATCCGGCCGCAAGCCATGCTCGACTAGGAATAATGCGCCGGCATCCGCTCCGATCAATACATCGTCAGAGGTGAGGAGATCGAGCGCCCACCGGCCAAGGCGTCCGCCTGTAAAAATAACTATTCGTTTAGGAATCATAGGTAGACCTGCCTTTGCCATTATGCTGGTTCATTCGGGAACCAGCAGCGTTTTACGCCAGTATACTTCGCATGAGAATGATTGACCAGCCGAAATACGGACGACGTGGAAAATGTAACGCTTGAAGATTGGGCCAGCCGCGGCTAAAATGAGTAAGGATCATATCGAGCGGAGACACGCGGAGGCATCAAGCAATGAATTTACAGATGGACATGGACATTTTCACCGTATTCAGCATTATCGGAACGATTGCATTTGCGGTCAGCGGTGCAATTGTAGCCATGGAAGAAGAGTATGATATTTTGGGCGTGTATGTGCTCGGATTGGTTACTGCATTTGGCGGCGGCGTAATCCGCAACCTATTGATCAATGTGCCGATTACGACGATATGGACGCAGGGCATGCTGCTGAAGACGGCAGTAATCGCAATGACGATCGCGTTCGTCATGCCGGTCAAGTGGATTAACAGATGGAAGAAAAGCGAAGCTTTCTTCGATGCGATCGGGTTATCCGCCTTTGCGATTCAAGGGGCACTGTATGCAACGGGCAAGTACCCTCTAAGCGCGGTTATGGTTGCAGCCATGCTGACCGGAATTGGCGGTGGCATGATTCGCGACGTGCTGGCAGGTCGAAAGCCGCTGGTGCTGCGCGATGAGATTTATGCGGTCTGGGCGCTTGCCGCAGGCGCTGCGATTGGCTTGGGATTGTTCGAATCCCCGGTGGAATTATTGATATTATTCGTCATCGTCATTATTTTCAGAATGCTATCCGTTCACTACCATTGGCGGCTGCCGAGGCGATCCTTGAAATACGCGCTCGCGCAGTCGGTCCATTCGGATAAAGAGCGCGCTGAAGCTGCCAAGATTGAGCAAGAAAAAGGAGAAGGATCATGATTAGCGTATTATTTGTTTGTCTGGGAAATATTTGCCGGTCGCCGATGGCCGAAGCGGTGCTGAGGCATCAACTGAAGGCGCGCGAGTTGGAGGACCGGATCAAAGTCGATTCCGCCGGAACGGGAGATTGGCATCTCGGCAAGCCGCCGCATGAAGGTACGCGCGAGCTGCTGGAGCGTTACGGAATTTCGTACGAGGGAATGCGAGCTAGACAAGTGCTTATCGACGACTATCAGACCTTCGACTATATCATTTGCATGGACAGTGCCAATGAGCGAGATGTTCAGGCGCTCTTCGGGAGCCGTTCCGATCTGCATGCCAAAGTATTCAAATTCATGGATTTGCTGCCGGGTGAATCGAGCAATGATGTGCCTGACCCGTATTACACAGGCAACTTCGATGAAGTCTACGGACTGGTATCGAAAGGCTGCGAGAATCTTCTGGAGCGCATTCGCCACGAACATCAACTATAAAATAAAGAAAGACCGCATTCCATTGAGAAGATGGGATGCGGTCTTTTTTACATAAGACGCTGGTGTCAGGCTTCAGCGTGGAGAAACGTTCGCAGCGCATCCGGAATGTGCTGCTGCCAGAAGCCCCACACATGATCGCCATCATGCTCGCTGTAATGGGTTGTGGCGCCTTGTGCTTCAAGAATGGCTTTCATCTCACGGTTAATCGCGACAAAATCGAATACGCCGCTGTCGGATTTAAACGCCGTTTCTTGTAAACCTACGATCATGAATAGTTCGAGCTTGCTAAGATCGGAAGCCTTCCGAGCAATCTCTCGTGAAGCGGGATAAAACGCTCCTGACAAGGAAATAACTTGATGGAACAATTCGGGGTAGGTGAGCGCAATGTGAAGGCTGACGGATCCGCCTAAGGAATCGCCGGCAAGAATCCGAGCGCCTGCGTCTCGTCTAGCTGCATACTTGGACTCGATGTATGGAATCAGTTCTTCGCCGATGAAACTGACGTAGTTGTGGTGCCGATCGCCATTAGGCGCATATTCGGCCGTGCGCAGCTTAATGTCCACATCGACTCCGACAATGATGAAAGGCTCGATGCCTTCGTCCAGAATGAGCTGGTTGGCAATCGTCGCAATACGGCCAAAATTGAAAAATTGCTCACCGTCTTGGCAATAAACGACCGGGTAGCTGAGCAATTCATTGTAGCCGGGTGGTAAATATACCCTTAGATCACGCGAGCCTTCCGGCAGCAACTGACTGGTAATGACATCCTTTACAATCGTTCTTTTCAAATAACGAGGATCGGTCATGAATAAAAACTCCTTTGTCCTTGCATGGTTTGGACGTGTTGTGGGTAAACAAAAGGGAGGAAACAAATGAAGCTTTTGCTAGAAATATGCCCTGTTGTACTATACTGTACTACTAGTTCAATAGTTCTGTTACATATACAATTTGACAGGCTAATAGATCAAATGTTGCAAAATACAACGGTTTATTGTGCTTTATGCTTTGACCATTATGGTTAAACAGGTTTATAATCATTCTATAACAGGGATACTCGTTTTTTCAAATATTCAACTGAGGTGAACAATATGAGCAAGCTGCCTTACGAAGTTCAGACGGAGCCTGTAACTCCACTTTCCGTTTTGTCTCCTGAAGGGGAAATTGTTAACGAAGCGCTTATGCCGAATTTGTCGGATGAGCAATTGAAAGAAATCATGTATCGTATGGTGTTCACACGCACATGGGATGAGCGTGCCGTAAACTTGGGCAGACAAGGCCGTCTTGGCTTCTATGCACCTGTTTCGGGTCAAGAAGCTTCCATGATCGGAAGCGAATACGCACTAAACAAAGACGATTTTGTATGCCCGGGCTATCGTGACATGCCACAAATCGTATGGCACGGATTGCCGCTGTATCAAGCATTCCTATACTCCCGTGGTCATCAGCACGGTGGTCAAATCCCTGCGGACGTTCATGTTCTTATGCCGCAAATCATTATCGGCGCTCAAATTCTACATGCTACAGGCGTTGCTATGGCATTTAAGAAAAAAGGCGAGAAGCGCGTAGCAATCACTTATACAGGTGATGGCGGTTCTTCCGAGGGCGACTTCTACGAAGGCATGAACTTTGCCGGCGCATTCAAGCTCCCTGTCATTTATGTAGTTCAAAACAACGGTTATGCGATCACTACACCATACGCGAAGCAAACGGCAGCATTGTCGGTTGCACACAAAGCAATTGCTGCCGGTATTCGCGGCGTGCAAGTTGACGGTATGGACGTACTTGCTGTTATCAAAGCCGTATCCGATGCTGCAGAACGCGGCCGTAACGGCGAAGGCGCTACGCTGATCGAGATGCTGACATACCGTTTCCGTCCGCATTCCATGGCGGATGATACGACGAAATACCGTACGA
The DNA here is from genome assembly GCF_900106745.1 of Paenibacillus sp. CF384. Lineage (GTDB taxonomy): Bacteria > Bacillota > Bacilli > Paenibacillales > Paenibacillaceae > Paenibacillus_Z. The sequence goes on from NZ_FNNV01000021.1 coordinate 51,547, forward strand.
AGGATGAAGAGGGCGAATGGAGCCTGAAAGATCCGATCACTCGTTTCGCGAAATTCCTGGAGAAGAAGGGCCTTTGGTCGGATGAAGATACAGCCCGCGTAAAAGAGGAAGCGAAAGCGACTGTAAACGAGCATATCAAGAAAGCAGAAGCAACAGAGAAAATGACTGTGAACGGACTGATTGATTCCATGTTCGAGCACACACCTGCTCACCTGGAAGCGCAAAAAGCCGATTTCCAATAAATGGGATGACTATCGAAGTTAGCTAAGGAGGAACTCGCGACAATGGCTCAAATGAATATGAAAGAAGCGATCCGCGACGCAATGCGCGTGGAGCTTAAGAATGACCCGAACGTATACATTTTCGGTGAAGACGTTGGTAAGGTTGGCGGCGTTTTCCGTGCGACAGAAGGACTTCAAGGCGAATTCGGCGAAGATCGCGTATTCGATACACCGCTTGCTGAATCTGCAATTGCAGGTATGGCAGTAGGGATGGGGCTTCAAGGCTTCCGCCCTGTAGCAGAAATTCAATTCGTTGGTTTCATCTATGAAGCCATGGATCAAATGTTTATCCAAGCAGCACGTATGCGTTACCGTTCCGGCGGACGCTACAACTCGCCAATCGTATTCCGTACGCCATTTGGCGGCGGCGTTAAGGCAGCTGAGCTTCACACGGATTCCCTTGAAGGCTTGGCGATTCAAACGCCTGGTATCAAAGTAATCGTGCCTTCCAACCCTTATGATGCAAAAGGTCTTCTGGTTGCGGCAATTCGCGACAATGACCCTGTATTCTTCATGGAGCATTTGAACCTTTACCATGCTTTCCGCCAAGATGTGCCTGAAGAGGCGTACACGGTTGAGATCGGTAAAGCCAATGTTGTTCGTGAAGGTTCCGATGTTACGATCATCGCTTACGGTCTTATGGTTCACACGGCTGTCAAAGCTGCTGAAGAGCTTGAGAAGAGCGGCGTTAAAGCAGAGGTTATCGATCTTCGTACACTGCTTCCGCTTGATATCGAAACGATCGTCGCTTCGATCAAGAAAACAAACCGTGCAATCGTTGTACAAGAAGCACAGAAAACTTCCGGTGCAGCTGCGGAAATCATTGCTCAAATCAACGAGAACGCAATCCTTCATCTTGAAGCACCGGTACTTCGCGTAGCCGGCCCGGATACGGTTTACCCGTTCGCACAAGTGGAAGACGCATGGCTGCCAAGCCCTGCTCGAATCATTAAAGCAGTTAACCAAGTGCTGAACTTTTAATAGATAACCCCACCATAGAGCAGGTTGTGAAGACTGAGAAGGAGGTCACGGGACGTGGCAAAATTCGAATATCGTTTCCCGGAGCTGGGCGAAGGCTTGCATGAAGGCGAAATCGTCAAAATGCATATTACGCCAGGCGCTACAGTAACGGATGAAGATATCATCATGGAAGTACAGAATGACAAGGCAATCGTAGAAGTTCCTTGTCCTGTAAATGGTAAAGTGCTTGAAGTGCTCGTGAAGGACGGACAGGTTTGCCATGTTGGCGATATCGTCGCGATCATTGATGCAGAAGGCGAAGTGCCTGAGCAAGCAGCACCAGCCGGCGACAGCCATAGTGCACCGGCACCAGCGGCAGCAACTCCTGCAGCAGCACCGGCACCAGTTGCAGCGGCTCCGGCGCCAGTAGCACCGCCAGCGCCAGCAGCACCAGCGGCTCCTGTTAAAGCAGCCGGCGGTCTTGTCCTGGCAACGCCAAGCGTGCGTAAATTCGCTCGCGAACAAGCCGTTGATCTGTCCGGCGTAGCAGGCTCCGGCAAGAATGGCCGCATCACGCGCGAGGACGTAACTGCAATTGCTGCAGGCGGCGGCACCGTGGCACAAGCTGCTCCGGCAGCTCAAGAAGACGCAGCAGCACCGGCATCGGCATCGGCTGATTCGAAAGCAGCAGCACCAGCGGCGGTTGTTATCGGCGACCGTGCTGAAGAGCGCGTACCATTCAAAGGCATTCGCAAAGTAATCGCGAACGCGATGGTGAAATCGGTCTACACAGCACCTCACGTTACACTGATGGATGAAGTGGATGTTACTGCACTTGTTGAGCTTCGTACGAAAGCGAAGCCGATCGCAGAGAAGAAAGGCGTTAAGCTGACTTACCTGCCATTCATCGTGAAAGCTCTTGTTGCGGCTTGCCGTCAGTTCCCAATCATGAACGCGACGCTTGATGAAGAGAAACAAGAGATCGTGTACAAGAAATACTACAATATCGGTATCGCTACCGATACAGATAACGGTTTGATCGTTCCGGTTATCCAGGATGCAGACCGTAAGAACGTTTGGATGGTTGCAGATGCGATCAAAGATCTGGCTACTCGCGGTCGTGACGGTAAGCTTACAGCTACCGAACTGAGAGGCAGCACAATCAGCATTACGAACATTGGTTCCGCAGGCGGTATGTTCTTTACACCGGTTATCAACTTCCCTGAAGTTGCTATTCTGGGTACAGGCCGTATCTCCGAGAAACCGGTTGTGAAGAATGGCGAAATCGTTGCAGCGTCGGTTATGGCACTTTCCCTAAGTTTTGACCACCGTCTCATTGATGGGGCAACAGCGCAAAACTTCATGAACTACATTAAACAGCTGCTGGCTGATCCGCAATTACTTGTAATGGAGGTTTAAAACCATGGTAGTAGGAGATGCATCACTCGATATTGATTTGCTCGTCATTGGAGCAGGCCCAGGCGGCTATGTAGCGGCAATTCGCGCTGCACAGCTTGGCCAAAGTGTCCTTGTTGTAGATAAACAATATGTAGGCGGCGTATGCTTGAACGTCGGCTGTATCCCGTCCAAGGCGCTGATCTCGGCGTCCCACCAATATGAATCCATCTCTCACGCTTCTTCCTTCGGTATTACTGCATCCGATGTGAAAGTGGAGTGGAGCAAGGTTCAAGAGTTCAAGAACGGCGTTGTTAAGAAATTGACCGGCGGCGTAGGCCAACTGTTGAAAGCTAACAAAATTCAATTCTTCAGCGGCGAAGTAATGTTCATCAGCGATACGGAAGCACGCGTATTCAATGAACAAGAAGCTCCGCGCTACCGTTTCAAGAACTGCATCATTGCAACAGGCTCCCGTCCTATCGAGCTGAAGGCATTCCCTTACGGCGGCCGTATCGTTTCTTCGACAGAAGCGTTGTCCTTGCCAGAAATTCCGAAGAGCCTCGTTGTTATCGGCGGCGGCTACATCGGTATCGAGCTTGGTCAAATGTATGCTCGTTTCGGTACGAAGGTTACGGTAATCGAAGGTTCCGATTCGATTCTTCCCGGCTTTGACAGCGACATGTCTTCGCTCGTGGCGAAGAAGCTTAAAGGCACGAAAACAGATATCGTAACGGGTGCTCAAGCGAAGAGCGCCGTACAAACGGACAACGATGTAACGGTTACGTACACAGTAGGTGGCGAAGACAAACAAGTTACAGCGGATTACCTGCTTGTAACGGTTGGACGCCGTCCAAATACAGATGGTGAGCTTGGCCTTGATATGATCGATGTGAAGATGACCGATCGTGGTATGATCGAAGTCGACGAGCAATGCCGTACAAGCATTCCGCACATCTTCGCAATTGGCGATATCATCGCAGGACCTGCGCTTGCGCATAAAGCGATGTATGAAGGCCGCGTTGCTGCGGAAGTCATTGCTGGTCAGCCAAGCAAGATCGATTACAAGTGCATTCCGCTTGTGGTATTCTCCGATCCTGAATTGTCCAGCGTAGGCTACAGCGAGAAGGAAGCGAAGGATAAAGGCCACAATGTGAAGGTCGGCAAATTCCCGTTCAACATCAACGGACGTGCATTGTCCCTTGGCGTAAACGAAGGTTTTGTCAAAGTAATCGCAGATGCGGATAACGGCCTCTTACTTGGTGCCCAAATCGCCGGTATCGAAGCTTCCAACATGATCGCAGAGCTGGGACTTGCAATCGAAATGGGCGCGACGCTTGAAGATATCGCCCTGACGATCCATGCACATCCAACGCTTGGCGAAATCGTTCTGGATGCGGTTGAAGTGGCGCTTGGACATCCGATTCACGCCATTGCCAAATAACAAGTAAATCTATATAACCAAGGCTTACAGGAATACAAGAGGTCACGCCGCAGTTGTTCTGCAGCTGGGCCTCTTTCTTCTTTAGGCATTTAGCCAAGGAGGCTGCCTGCAATGACGAACGAAGTGATGAAGAAGACAACGGACGAGTCGAGATCAACGATGATGCAGCTCATCTTCCCGTCGGATACGAATTACCACGGAACGATGTTCGGCGGCAAAGTAATGGAATACATGGATAAGATCGCGGCGATTACAAGTATGCGCCATGCGCGGGGGCCGGTCGTAACCGCATCGACAGATAGTTTGGATTTCGTTGCTCCGATCAAAGTAGGCGATATGATCGACGTAGAAGCTTTTGTCACATGGACTCGTAAGAGCTCTATGGAAATCTACGTGAAAGTACAAACCGAGCATGTCTACACGGGGGAGCGCAAAACAGCTGTCACCGCATTCTTCACCTTTGTAGCGCTCGATGAGCATGGCAAGCCGACCCCTGTTCCAGGCATCATCCCGCAGAATGAAGAAGAACAGGCACTTCATCTGTCAGCACCGGATCGATACGAGCTTCGCATGCAGAGAAAACAGGACAGACAGAAGAGCCTTTAAATGGTACACTAAGAGGAAACGGTTTTTGTCGAATGATGGAGAGGGGTTAACGGACGTTGAAGGCTTATTTGGATTTGCTTCAGGATGTCTTGGATAACGGGGTTGTTAAAGAGGATCGCACAGGAACAGGAACGAGATCCGTGTTCGGTCGTCAGCTTCGATTCGACTTGAATCAAGGGTTCCCGCTGGTCACGACGAAACGGATGCATGTGAAATCCATTATTCACGAACTGCTCTGGTTCCTCAAAGGCGACACGAACGTTCGTTACCTTCAAGAGAATGGCGTTCGGATATGGAACGAGTGGGCAGATGAGAACGGTGATCTGGGTCCTGTTTACGGGTCGCAGTGGCGGGCGTGGGAGACACCTGACGGTCGTCATATCGATCAAATTGCTGCTGTAATCGAATCGATCAAGCATAATCCGGATTCCAGGCGCCATATTGTCAGTGCATGGAATGTAGCGGAAATCGAGAATATGAAGCTTCCTCCCTGCCATTTTGTATTCCAATTCTATGTGGCGGGCGGAAAACTCTCTTGTATGCTGACGATGCGTTCTTCCGATACATTCTTAGGTTTGCCGTTTAATATTGCGCAATACGCGCTGCTTACGCACATGATCGCCCAGCAGTGCGATCTAGGAGTGGGGGACTTTATTTATTCAGGCGCGGATGTTCATATCTATAGCAATCATATCGAGCAAGTAAAGCTTCAATTGACTCGTGAACCGCTGCCGCTGCCGAAGCTTATCATAAAGCGGAAGCCGGAATCGATATTTGATTATGTCTATGATGATTTCGAAATTGCCGATTATCAGCATCATCCAACGATTAAAGCTGAAGTCGCGATATAGGGGAGTGTGCCGATTATGACTATTGCAATGATTGCCGCTATGGCGCGCAACCGCGTGATCGGGATAGACAACGGCATGCCATGGCGCTTGCCGGCAGAAATGGCCCATTTTCGCCGTTCTACAGCGGGCAAGACCGTTGTGATGGGGCGTAAGACCTTCGAATCGCTTAGCGGTCCGCTCAAGAATCGCCGTAATGTCATCTTGACTCGCAGCCTGGATTACAAGCCGGATGGCTGTGAGGTTGCTCATTCCGTTGAGGAAGTGTTGACTCAGTATGGCAGTATTGATGGCCAAGAGCTTGTAATCATGGGCGGCGCAGAGATCTATGCACTGTTTATGCCCTATGCGGACAAGCTGTGGTTGACTGAAGTCGAAGCCGAAGTGGCGGGGGATGCACATTTTCCGACCTTCCAGATGAATGAGTGGACCGTGCAGGATCGGGAGCATTTCTCGAAGGATGAGAAGAACGCCTATGATTTTACAATCGTTACATATGTCAGGAACGCTCGTTAGAGCAATCGCGATTTGTTTGGCAAAAGCCAAACATTATGTGAGAAAGTGCAAATGATTGTACGGAAAATCCATTTATTGCGTTCAGCCAAGTTGCTAAGATATTGTAAATAGTTATCAGGTTTTATATGGTAAAGTTTGATATTGAATTCAATGTCGATTCCCGATATAGTTTTAGAGAGATAACGAACATTCGGTAATGGGAAAATGGATGGAGGAAAAGCGATCATGTCTACACCTACTGGATTTATGGACTACAAACGCGAGCTGCCTGCTGACCGCGATCCGCTTGAACGGATTAAGGATTGGGATGAATTTCATAAGCATTTCAGTGAAGATCAGCTGAGAACGCAAGGCGCGCGCTGCATGGATTGCGGTACGCCTTATTGCCATACAGGTATCGAGCTTCCGGGAGGCGCATCGGGCTGCCCGGTGAACAACCTTATTCCGGAATGGAATAACCTCATCTATCGTGGACTTTGGCGCGAAGCGCTGGATCGTTTGCACAAAACGAACAATTTCCCGGAATTCACCGGCCGTGTTTGCCCGGCTCCGTGTGAAGGCTCTTGTACGGTCGGCCTGATCGGCGATCCGGTTACCATTAAGACAATTGAACAATCCATTATCGACAAAGGCTTCGAAGAAGGCTGGGTCGTTCCACAGCCGCCGCTTATGCGTACTGGCAAGAAGGTTGCCGTTGTAGGTTCCGGTCCTGCCGGCATGGCTACCGCAGCACAGCTTAACAAAGCCGGCCATACGGTAACGGTTTATGAGCGTGCAGATCGTATCGGCGGCTTGCTCACTTACGGGATTCCAACGATGAAGCTCGACAAGAAGGTCGTTCAACGTCGTGTGGATCTGATGGAAGCTGAAGGCATTAACTTCGTAACGAACGCTGAAGTTGGCACAAACGTACCGGCGGAGCAGTTGATGAATGAATTCGATGCTATTGTCCTTTGCGGCGGTGCTACCAAAGCGCGTGAAGTTGACATTGAAGGCCGTGACCTGAATGGCGTTCATTTGGCAATGGATTATTTGAACGGTACTATTAAGAGCTACCTGGATTCCAATTTGGAAGACGGTAATTATATTTCGGCTAAAGACAAGGATGTTATCGTAATCGGTGGCGGCGACACAGGTACTGACTGTGTGGCAACGGCACTACGCCACGGTTGTAAATCGGTCACGCAATTCGGTACGGTCGGTAAAGCACCGCTGGTACGCGATCAAGAGAAGAACCCATGGCCGCAATTCCCTAACGTGTATACGCTTGACTATGCACAAGAGGAAGCTCGCGCACTATACGGTGAAGACCCTCGTGCATTCTCCGTACTGACGAAGAAATTCGTAGGCGACGAGAATGGCAACCTGAAAGAATTGCACACTGTGCAAATCCAGCGTACTGTGGACGAAACAGGTCGCAGAATCTACACGGAAATCCCAGGTACGGAGAAAGTATGGCCAGCTGATCTGGTTATGATCGCGGTCGGCTTCGAAGGTCCTGAGAACACGTTGATTCAGAAGCTTGGACTTGAGCAAGACCGTCGTTCGAATGTAAAAGCCGAATACGGCAAATACAAAACGAGCGTCGATAAAGTTTTCGCTGCAGGCGATATGCGCCGTGGACAAAGCTTGGTTGTTTGGGCAATCAACGAAGGACGCGAGGCTGCGCGTGAAGTGGACCGTTATTTGATGGGAACTACGATGCTTCCTTAATGTACGAAGGAATTCGGAATGCAAAGCGCCTACGGGCGCTTTTATTTCGTTTAACGAAGGAGTGGAAGGAAGAAGATGATTCAATACGGTTCCGAGCAGATTACACAGCTGCGATTTATGACATTCATTCCTCGCATAGAGCGACGTGACGATCAATGGATTGATCTTGAGCTGCGCATGATTGTGGATCAAGGAACGCCTATCCCTGATGGGCTAATTGATTTAACGGCATTAGTTATCTGTACGCACAGCGGCGTAATTGCTCAGATCGTTCCGCTGGATGAAGGCTGCGATTGCGAGTTTCAATTCACCTCTGATGAGAAGGAACAGATACAAGCGTACGTAGAATCTGCAGAAATGCAAGAACAGATTGCAAATCTCTCTATCGGCGAATAAGGTAAGATGTGGTAAAATGAGCTGTAGGTTATCGTTTCTTGGTGGGAGGAGATTCGATTGCGCACCACAGCTGCAGGGGTTCTTACGCCGACAGATATCCATAATATCAGACATTATGTCCAGCATAAGTACGGTGACTTGCCTAGTGATCGCCGAGCCGAGATTGTAGCGGATGCGATGCAGCGTATCGTCCTGCGACAATTGCCTGATTTTCCGCAGGTTCATAAGATGAGCGTTTCGACTGAGTTGCTGCGGAGTATTGCGGTTCGGAAGCAAGTTCCCGTTCATGAGAAGCATATTTTTGAAGCATGCCTGAGGCTCGATTATCGTGATCCTCAGCTTTTCCATGCCTTGCACGAGTGGGTAGAACAGCGACTTGGCGTGACGATCGAGGCTGAAGTGTTCAAAGGCATCGTTGAAGAAGGCATTCATATTGCGAACTCTCCCGATGTGCAAGTAGAAGCTTGGGATGCGGTGGTCGGTACTGTGGCAGGCTATTATCGCATGCCGGATCGAGTGGCAGAGATTATCACGCTTCCTGGCATCCGTAATGGCCGTATTGGCAGCAGGAGCAAGCCGAGTACGTATATGTTCCTTACGGTGGCGTTAAGCATGTCGACGTTGTTCTACGGCTGGTGGACCCTACAACCGCCAACATCTCCTGCAGCCATCCCTGTTAAGACAGGACAACCTTTGGTAGTGAGCCGTCCGGTTTCCCAGCCGCCCGACGCGGTCGTTCAGAAGTATAAGAATGAGCTTCCCGGTGAGCTGAGGTATGTGGAAATTAATAAAGAACGGCTCGTACAGTATTTGGCGGGGAAATCGTCTTTACTTGCCGAGGAGCCGTACCTCAGTACTATTGTTAATGCGGCTAAGGATCATGATATCCATCCGCTATTGCTGTTTGCGATAACCGGACAAGAACAGGCTTTTGTCCCGAAGTCGCATAAAGATGCGAAGAAGATCGCAAACAATCCGTTTAATGTGTTTCACAGCTGGAAAGAGTTCAATACAACAATCAGCGAGTCTGCGAAGATCGCGAGCAATACGATTGTACATAAAAGTCAAGGAAGACCTGACGATATCGACGCACTCACTTGGATCAATACCAAATATGCCGAAGACGTCAATTGGTCGAAAGGCGTTCGGACGATTTTGGAAGCGATGAAACGTCAGATTATGTCGGTTAACGAACGGTAAAGAGGCGATTGCTTGAAAACATTGATTATCGCAGAGAAACCCGATATGGGTCGGACAATCGCCGCAGTCGTGGAGCCGAAGGCGCAGAACAAACGCGCTTATTTGGAAGGCGAGCACTACATTATTACGTGGGCAATCGGCCATTTGGTCAGTCTCGCAGAGCCGGATCAGTACGACCCCAAGTATAAGAGATGGAATGAAGCGGATTTGCCCATCATTCCGGATCGCTTTAAGCTATGGCCTAATGCGAGGACGAAGGATCAGCTTGCTACAATTGGCGAGCTGTCGAAGCGCTGTGACCGGCTTGTTAACGCATGCGATGCCGGGCGTGAAGGTCAGCTTATCTTCCATCTGATTCGGCAATATTTGAAAATGCCGCAGCCGACAGATCGGCTGTGGATTTCCGATTTGACGCCGGAGACGATTCGCCGGGGGTTTGATGGGCTGCGCAGCGATCAGGAGTACGATGATCTGACACGTGCGGCGAAGGCACGAAGTGAAGCGGATTGGCTGGTTGGCATGAATGCTTCGCGGGCATTTACCATCCGCCACAAAACGCTCCTGTCGGTCGGACGCGTACAAACACCTGTATTAGCGCTGCTGTATGATCGGCATAAAGAAATTACGGCTTTTGACAGTGAGACGTATTTCGTCGTTCAAGCTTCATTCAGTCAGGGCGACTTTACGTATAAAGGCGTCTGGCAAGGAGATCGAATAACGAAGCGCGAGCAAGCTGAAGCGCTGGCTGCGAAGGTGTCCGGGAAACCGGCTAAGATTGTCAGCTATACGGTGACCGAGTCGAAGGAATATCCATATCGGCTTTACGACCTTACACTGCTGCAGCGCGAAGCGAATGGCAGATATGGTTATCCGGCGAAGAAAACGCTCGATATTGCACAATCCCTTTATGAGAAACATAAAGTAATTACCTATCCACGGACAAGCTCCAACTATGTGACGGAAGAGAACCTTTCCATCATGGGCAATGTTCTTAACATGCTAAAACAAACGTCTTACGGTGATCTGGCTAACGGTGCGGATCGCAGCAGGGTGCATAAGGGCAACAAAGCCGTCTGTAATCCGGCTAAGGTCGAGGATCACCATGCAATTCTGCCGACGCCTAAGCGTCCTGGCACCTTAAGCACGGAAGAGCAGCACATTTACGATATGATCGTTCGTCGATTCCTCTCTCATTACTATCCTCCCGCTGTGTATAACAATCATGAAGTGTTGACAGAGGTAGAAGAGGAGCAGTTCCGCACGCGTGCCAAGGAACAGCTGGATGACGGTTGGCGCGTCGTGTTAGGCGATCAGGATGACGGAAACGCGAGCAAAGCAAAGAGCAAGTCGAAGAAGAAATCCGACGATGCGCCGGACGAACAAGAGGATGATCTCGTTGAAACCGATCGTCCATTCTCGGTAGATCCCGATGCTGCCGTCCATTGTGACGGCGCTGATGCACTGGAGAAGGCGACGAAACCGCCGAAGCCGTATACGGAAGGCACGCTGCTCAAAGCGATGGAGAGTGCCGGCAAAGCGATTGAGGATGAAGAGCTTCGAGATGCTATGAAGCAGACGGGGCTGGGTACGCCAGCAACTCGCGCGGCGACGATTGAGCGGCTCAAGTATGTCGGTTATATTAAGCCTACAGGCAAGCGGCTCGATATCACGACGAAGGGCTGCGCAGCCATCGAGCTCATTCGCGGCGCCGGCGTTGAACTGCTCGCTTCACCGGAAATGACGGGCCGATGGGAGCAGCGCCTCCATCAGATCTCGAAGGGCGAAGCATCGGATGAGCAGTTCATTGCAAAGGTGAAGCAGTTTGCCGAGATGATTGTCGGCAAAGTGAAGCATCAGCGCCAAGCGGATGCTAGTCTTTTCGAGGAGCCGGGGCAAGCGGGCGGAGAAGCTAAGGGCAGAGGCAGAGGGGCGAAAGCTTCTGCTTCGGGCGAGAAGAGCACGAGGTCTTCTTCGAAGGGGAAGGCAGCGAAGTCAGCGGAGGCCGGATCGAGCTCGGGCTCTCCTGCTAGGAGCGCAGCTGCATCTCGCTCGAAGTCGGCAAGCACTTCAACGACTGGAAGCAGCAGCTCCCCAACCCGTGCTGCAACAGCTACACGTCCTGCAGCATCTCCGGAACCGTCAGCAAACACGCCGAAGGTGATTGCATCTTGTCCGCGGCCGGGCTGCGGCGGTGAGCTTGTGGAAGGTAAACGCGGCTATGGCTGTTTGCGTTTCAGGGAAGGCTGTACTTTCGTCATCTGGAAAGAACAGCAGGGACGACTGGTCACGGCAGCTATGGCGAAGGCGCTGGCTGTTAGCGGCGCAACGCGTACTTCCACGTTTAAGAAGGAAGACGGTACCAGCGAGTCAGGCAAACTGATCTTAACGAATAACACAACCGGAGCAGTAGAATTTGTACCAGCCCCATAATAATGAACAAGAGGCTTGTCCTCACAGGAGTCAATAATGACTCTTGTGCGGGACAAGCCTCTTCATGTGTGCCGTTAGTTAGGACCGCGCTGGTTCAGGTAAGTATGAATACTTGTCGGAACATCGCGGAGTTGGTCCAGGGTGAAGAATGCGCCTTTAGGCTCCACATCAATACCGACAATATTGTACGCCCATTCGGAATCCGTCTTCATGTGAATAGCGTGTATGCCCGAAGTTAGAGCGGGTATGACGTCAGTACGGATGGAGTTGCCGATCATCCAAGTCGACTTGCGATCGAATTTGCCTTCGCGCAGAATGTTCTCCATCGCTTCGACATTCTTCATTGAACGCACATAGATGCGCGGGCCAAAATACCGCTCCAGCTGCATCTCCTTGATTTTGCGTTGTTGGATCAACATTTCCCCACCGGTGTAAAGATGCAGCTCATGCCCCTTCGAGGCCAGTTCGTCGAGCGTCTCTTCCATGAACGGATAAGGCTCAACCTCATGTTCATAAACACTTCTTCCTAGTTTCCACAGCATGTCTACCTCTACAGGGGATAATGCTCTACCCAGCAGATCGGAGAAATGCTGATACGTTCCGATAAAGGATTGTGGGAAGTGATCGCTCTTAAAGCCGGATAGATGTACGCCGGCAATGTCGATTTCGGTTTGCTTGTCACGAATTTCCTGAGCCGAAATTCCATAACCTCTGAACCAGTCTGACATGAGATCCGTAAATTGATCAATAACGAAGTAGAAATACTTGTTGCAGTAAATTAGCGTATCATCGAGATCGAATAAAATACTTTGTTTCATCTTAGGCACGGCTCCTTCCCCAGATGATTTCGCTGTGTAGATTCAATCTACCGCATCTTGGGATTCGCCGTCAAATCGAATAGTACTGGGAAGATTTACAAATACTGTAGGTGGAGGTGAATGATGTATGCCAACAAATCGGAACAGCAATTCGAGAAACCGTGGTAGTGAATTAGAAGGAAAAGATTATACTTCCACATTAAAGAAGCTGGATAAATTCGCAAGCAGACCGTCCAGCTTAAACGGCATTAACAAACAGCTGCCTTAATATACGGCAGGGAAGAGACAGGGAACAGTCTCTATACGGTCAGCAGTCAGAAATCAGAGGGCAACTGCGAACAAGTATAGAGACTGTGAGATGTTAAGCATACTTATTTAATTTCGCAGTGAGATCCTGCTTAATATAAGCGATTCTCTTGCGAACATAGAAGTCATAGCTGGCCCCTTTCAATTCGCGGGGGCTAATAACCTCTTCAGCACTGTTGTCGATAATAGTCAAGGAGCCGTTGGAATAAAACTTAAAAGTTAGATCCCGGAAAGGTCGATGCGTTTCGATAAATCGATAGTTTTCACAGTTATTCATGATGGTTAGCCTCCTCACAATTGGCGGGAATTTAGAACGTGTGTTCTTGTTTTTATTATAGCAAACATTTGTTCGTATGGAAACTATTATTTTTTTAACTTAAACTAGATTAATAGCTTACATAGAACTCTGCGAATTCAATAGCAAATGCATGCATAAAGGAGCGCCACTCATGATAAAAGTCGATCAATTATCCAAACAAATTCCCGGCGGGCCGAAGGTGCTATCCGGGATCAGCTTTAACATAGATCCCGGTGAATTCATCGCCATCAAAGGGGCAAGCGGAAGCGGGAAGTCCATGCTTCTCCGATGCTTAGCGATGAGAGAGTCGTGGAGCAGCGGAACCTACATCGTGGACGGCGTCGATATTCTCAAAAAAGGTCTGCTCGGCAAAATGAAAATCCGCCGTGAAATCGCATACCTGGAAGAGAAGCCGACTCTAATTGCCAAAAGGACCGCGCTTAAGAACGTGCTCATCGGCACGTCGCATCAAACGCCGATCTGGCGGCGAGTGACAGGCATGATTCGCAGCGATGACTACATGGGTGCCATGGATATGATCGAGAAGATGGGACTGCTCGAGAAGGCGCATCAGAAGGGCGACAAGCTGAGCGGTGGGGAGAAGCAGCGTATTGCGATGGCACGCGCTTTGGTCCACGGTGCCAAGACGCTGCTTACTGATGAACCGGTATCCGGCTTGGATCCGCATGCGGCTGAGCAAGTGCTGGCAGACTTGAAGAAGATGTGCCAGACGCAAGGGATCTCGGTAGTTGCGGTCATGCATCAAGGTGACTGGGCAGAACGCTTCGCGGATCGGATTATCGGTTTGAATAACGGGAAGATCGTGCTGGATATCAAGGGAAGAAGAATGACGGAGCGGGAGAAAATGCTGCTGTGAGTACTTCCATTACTTATGATCTTCGGCCAATTGACCAAACGGAACTGGATGCCGCACATAAGCTGGAGCTCGCTTGTTATTCCGTAGAAGCCGCGGCAACGAGGGAATCTTTTGCGTTCAGACAACAGCATTTCCCGGGCTATTTCTGGTCGGCTTGGCAGAACAACGAGCTAATCGGCCTCTCCTGCGGTGTTCGCACAGATGAAAGCAGCTGCGAGAGCGATGCGGTGAAGAGTGCGCACAGTGCCGAAACCGGTGGAAACCACCTCGTTATCCTGTCCGTCGCAGTCGCTCCCGAGTATCGATCCAGCGGCATCGGAACTGCACTTATGAGAGCGCTTATAGAGCAAGCCCAATCCGATCGGCTCGCTTCAATCGTTCTCATGTGTGAACAACATTTGATTGCTTTCTATGAAGGTCTCGGGTTTGAATATGCAGCCGTTTCGGCATCTACGCACGGGGGCATTGAATGGCATGAGATGAGAAGAGTCATCTAAATAGGAACCGGCATACAATGGAGCATTAACCTAGAATAGGCAGGTGTTCCATCATGGCATTCCAGTTTCCGGCCGTCATTCATGCCTCCCGTGTCACATTCCCAAAAGCCGAGCTTTGGGTTCCGGTCGTAAGCGGACTTCATAACACAGCGGCAAGCAATTCGATTAATGGTAAAATACGCAGAACAGTAAGTGAGCTTGTGCAAAATCAAGGCTCGCTTGAGGATCCGCGCGCCGATATGCAAGGGTATTTCGAGATCAAGACGAACGAGAAGGACGTTCTAAGCTTATCGCTGTTTAATTATGCCTTTACGGGCGGGGCTCATGGGCTAACGCTTCAGGAGTCGCTTACGTTCGATACAGGTTCAGGCAAGTCATACACGCTGTCTGAGCTTTTCAAACCAGGCAGTAATTATGTCGGCAGGCTGTCCGATATCATCAAGGCTCAAATCGATGAGAGACAAATCGCCACTTTAGAGCCGTTCAACGCCATTCGGCCGGATCAACCCTTCTACATTGCAGATCGTGCGCTAGTCATCTATTTTGCCTTGTATGAGCTTGCTCCTTATGCATTCGGGTTTCCGTACTTTCCGATTTCCGTCTATGACCTTAGCGATATCATTAATCCGAACGGACCACTTGGCCGAATGGATGTGAACAATTAACTGTACTAGAGGAGATCCTTATGATTTATGTTCTCATATTGCTGCCAATATGCTTTATTCTGACTTTCACAATGATCAGACGAAGACAGCGCGAGAATAATAAACCAGTCATTGTCAGCGACCATCCAAGCCAACTGCATCCATTCAATGCTCAGCAAGCTTCAGAAGAGCGTAAACGGACAGCGGATGCCGAAACGGATACAAGTGATAACTTGGCGACTTGCAGCATTCTCATCATTGACGACCAGTCGGCAATCCGAATGCTGCTGCGGGAATTGTTCGAGCTTGAAGGTTTGACTGTCTATGAGGCGATTAATGGTGCTGCTGCGATTGATACCGTTCGTTCAACGGCGATTGACTTCATATTGCTTGATCTGAAGATGCCGGATATGGACGGAATAGAAGCACTGCAAGGGATTCGTCGATGGAACGAACATGCGCAGGTTGCGATGATAACCGCATTCGGCGATCCCCTCAAAATGGAGGCTGCGAAACAGCTGGGCGTGCAATCGTTTTTCACCAAGCCGTTTGATATTGAGCGAGTGAAGTGTCATGTATTGAACAGCTTGAAGAAACAGGATTGCAAGGTTGAGCATGACCCTCTAATCGAATAATCATGCAAGGTCCAATCCGTTCTGGCAGCTTCCATGCAGGCGGATTTTTTAGTTGTGCTGATGGGATTGTCACGCTCATAGAGTCAAGTATGGGGGTGGAGACATTGTTTTTGCTGTGGGCAGGTTGTTTGATTGTCGTATGTGCATGTGGTCTCTCCCTATTCCTTGCACGGACTGCGGAACGCGGCGCTAAGCGGTCCATGCACCAATCCTTGCATCACTACTCGCCTTATGTGCGCTATATGCAAGATAAGCATGATCTGAACGGAATCGGATTCGCACAACAGCTTACTCGGCATCTCGGCGGTTTATCCTTGTTTGGGCTGTCCTTTACATCCTTATCGTTTATCGGCGGAGCGGTCCTGTTTATAGGTCCTGCATTAGCTGAAGGGGGCCCTGCGGTCATCGGTATCGGTTGGCCAGTCCTAACCTGCTTTGGCATCGTAACGGCAAGCTCGGTTGCGGCACTTGCTTCTGCCGTGCCTACCGCAGGCGGCTGCTATCATTGGGCGCTATCGGCCGGCGGACGGCGAATGGGCTTGTGGTCGGGCTGGCTGCATTTGCTAGGCACGATCTTCATGCTAGTAACGACTAATCTGCTTCTGGCAGATTGGATTTATAAAGTGATGGAGCAGCGGTTAGGGTATGCAGGCGGCGGGGAGTTGTATTATGCGCTCCTGATTGTGCTGTTTCTTACGCAAGCTCTTCTGAATATACGAGGGGTTCACGCGTTAGGGAAAATCGCAGGCATTTCGACCGGATTGCAGCTGTTTTTATGGATTGCTATCCTTTTTTTCTTAGTTGTTGCAGCATGGCCGGCTAACTATCCATTTCAAATGTTGGCCGGCACGGACCCAATTGCGGGTAATACCGAACCTGTACTGATTATCGGCATGCTGATGCTGCAGCGGCTCTTACTGGGCAGCGACTTTGCAGGGCAGATGGCAGAAGAAACGAGGGACCCTCGGATTATCGTTCCGTGGTCCATTTTCTTCTCATCGGTCATGCTTGGATTATTCGGATTCATATTATTCGTGCTTCTGTTTATGTGGTTTCCGCTCGGGAGCGAGGGGCTGACCGCCTATTCGGACATCAGTACTTGGTTCGTGACCTTGTGGACCAAATGGGGAGCGCTAAGCAACGCGATCCTTCTGCTGCTTATCGTTTCGTTCGTGTGGATGAATGGGAATGCCTCAATGGCAGCAGCTTCTCGTACGTTATTTGCCATGGCGAGAGATGAAGCCGCGCCTTACTCAGGCAGGCTTTCAGCCGTTTCAGTGCTCTATCGTACGCCGCTTCGTGCGGTTCTGGCCGTATCTATAGGTGCAGGCGTATGCTCATTGGTGCTCAAATCGCTGTCTGCAGGCGCAGTGACTCCGCAATACACTCTTCAACAGCTGATTTTAATAAGTGTAGGAGCGCTCCATGTTGCACTGGCACTACCTATTGGAGCTAAGCTCTATGGGGAAATAACGAATAGGAATCTTGCGAAGCTGAAGGGACCATGGAATCTCGGTGCATATGGGATCTATGTGGATGCGATCGCACTCAGTTGGCTTACGATAAGTGCAACTGCAGCATTCGCATACATGGATTCTGTCCTCCTTCTCTACTTGGCATTCTCAGCGTTGATCGGCGGCTTGCTAATCGAGTGGAAATACCGAGCATTGCTGAAGAAGCTGCCGTTCAAAGTTGTAGGCTCCATTCGGTTCAGCCGAAGGTCGATCGATGAATGTATCAGAATTGAAAGAAAATTCCCGCAACATTAGATATCCAACCTTCGATTAATTAAAATACAGCATGGAGCATGGGGAAATAATAATCTTGTCATCGGAAAATATTTCCCCAAATGCTCGCAACTATTTCCCGGGGAAGCGCATGAAACAACACGAAAAGTGCGCTTTCGACACGTTCTGTAACAAGTTGAGCGAATAAGGGAAATCATGTCAAAACTGCTACTATTAACGGCATTAAGGTTTGCATGGCTCCCATATTCCAGCTTATAATTCGTTGTAATATGCCGTTGTTGATGAAGGAGGAGCAGGGATGGAGCTTGGAACACTGATCTCGCTTAATACGGGGCTGCCGGAAACCGTACAATTCGGGAAGAAAGATATAAGCACGGGCATCAATAAGGAGCCGATCGGAACACAGCCTGTTTATCTCACCCGTACCGGGCTGGAAGGTGATGGGCAAGGCGATCTTGTCTTTCACGGCGGAGCAGATAAAGCCGTTTGCGTGTATTCGGCCGAACATTTCCCATATTGGGGAGGACGCTGGCAGCGCGAGGTTCTCCCAGGTGCTTTCGGTGAAAATTTCACTGTCTCCGCACTAACAGAGCTTGATGTATGTATCGGTGATATTTGGAGCGTAGGTGAAACCGTGGTCCAAGTCAGCCAGCCGAGACAGCCCTGCTACAAGCTCGGAATGAAACATCAATTGCCTGAGCTTCCACATGAGGTGCAGAGGAACGGTTATACCGGGTTCTACTTGCGCGTGATAAAGGAAGGTCATGTCAAGCTGGGGGACAAGCTGCTTCTGACGAGCAGGCATCCGGCAGCGATTACGATTGCAGAAGCGAACCGAGTGATGCATATCGATAAACAGGACAAGGCCGGCATGCTTGCATTGCTTGCCATTACGGAGTTGTCGGCAAGTTGGCAGCAAACACTTACCGGCAGGCTGGAGAAACTGAATGCCGAATAACGTTGTTTGCGACAGGCAAAGAAATTAGATGTAACAGCAGTGGGGATTGGGAAGGGAACCAACAGGAGGCAGCGGCTGACATGGGTCAAATCAATGAGGGCGAATTAGCCGAATACTTACATGCATATCGGCTTGATCCGAGTCGGAAGATCGTACAGGAAGAAAGCGGGATGAACAATACGACTCGCATGGTTTACTCCGGTTCAGAGAAGTTCGTGCTCCGCATCTATGAGAACCACCGTGACGAAGCGCTTATTCGTACGGAGCATGCAATTCTGGATGAGCTCCAGAGACAGAAGCTGTCCTTTGAAGTACCTCTGCCGGTGCTTAATCGCTCAAGTTGTACGATTACAAAGGGCTCGAGTGGCAAGCTGGCAGCCTTATATCACTTTATTAATGGAAATAGGCCGACGCCAGAACTCGATTCACATCTGCTCGGATTAGGCAATGCGGCAGGAGAGCTCTCGCAGGCGCTGGCGCTTGTAAACGTCAATGGGGAAATCGTACCCCAATATAAACCTTACTACGAGCTCGATGAAAACCACGGCTCTATGTCGGAAGAAGTCCTTATAGGGCTGTGTGAACGTTCTGAGCGCCTCTTAAACAGTCGTGAGAAGCTGGCGTCGCTTCAGCTAGAGCGGGAACAATTAATGGTATTAAGGGATAAAATAGCGAGCTTGCCGCAGCAATGGATACATGGCGATATTGTGTTCACCAACGCAGTGGCAGCAGGCGTACGAGTAACGGGTTTGCTGGACTTCGAATTTTGCACGATCGATGTTAGAGTGATGGAGCTGGCTGTTGCGTTAGCCGAGTTTCCAAGTGAAGACCATGAAGAAGCCATCAGGCGCATAGCGTTATTTTGCAGCGGTTATGGTAGAGCGGCGAAGCTGACGGAGGAAGAAGTGCTGATGCTGCCTGCGTTAGTTAAGCTTCGGATGATCGATGTTTGGCTTCATTTTGCCGGCAGGTTATACGAGGGGATGGATTCCGATGAAATCTGGCTTGATCAGGTCGAACGTGCTGCATTCGTATGCGATTGGATTGATCGCTGGCATGAAGAGCTAATGAAGGTGTTCCGTCGCCACTTGAGTTAAACCGCGAGGACATGTAAGGCCGATCTATCTCCGCTTGTGGAGAATGATCGGCCTTGTTTTATTCATATAGATAACATGAACATGTGCAATTTCGGTGGACCGGAACATTCATGCTGAAGCAAGGCGGGGAGGCATGCATATGAAGAGTACGGCAGAGCTGCTGGGTTACGGACCGAGTGATCGCTTGTTAATTATTAATGCGGATGATTATGGCTTGTGTCACTCCAGCAATAAAGGAATTCAGAAGCTTCTTGAAGGCGGGATTGTCTCTTCATCTACGATTATGATGCCTTGCGCCTGGGCAAGAGAAGCAGCCGTATGGAGTGCAAGCCATTCGCTCCTGGATGTCGGCGTCCATTTCACCCTGACAAGCGAATGGGATGTGATGAAGTGGGGACCGGTTTACCGCGGCGGATCAACGGAATCGCTAGTAACGGGTGAAGGGTATTTTCATCGGGATTCCAAATCGTTCGAGCGCAGAGCTGACGGGGAGCAGGTGAAGCAGGAGCTGATCGCTCAAGTGGAGATGGCACTGCAGATGGGCGTTAACGTGACTCACGCGGATAACCATATGGGAAGCTTGTATGGCTTGCAGACGGGCAGGCATTTTCTGGCGGAAGTGTTTGAGGTATGCGCGGGATATGGGCTGCCTTTCCGACTTCCTCGGTTTCTGCAGTTGGAATCGGGTTCGCCGGCGCCTCCGGAGCTGGCCTTGCAGGCGCTTAAACATGCTGCGGAAGCAGATCGGCGCGGAGTCGTCGTGCTTGATTATCTCGTAGCACTGCCGTTTCATTCAAAGCTAGGTGAAACGTATGCACAGTTCAAGTCGCAAATGATTGCATTGCTGAAACGGTTAAAGCCCGGCGTATCCGAACTGATCATACACCCGGCGCTCGTAACTGACGAGTTGACCGCGTTTCACTCGGAACCGCTAAAACGCGGGATGGAAATGGATATTTTTCGCGATAAAGAAGTACAAGATGTGATGCATTACGAGGGAATCAAACAGATCGGCTGGAAGGAATTACGGCACTATCAACGCCGCAATTCGAGGCCATAATTCGAGCATGCAGGGTTGTCCATGTCGGAAATGAACAGCTGCTGTGCTAGCTTTGTTTATTGAATTCGGACAAGCTGTACTAGAACAGCATACCGGACATTCACCTGTATTACTGTTTGAACACTCCTGTTTTGGAAATAAACGCTATTCGTCAATTCCTCGTGGTGATATACTGATAGTTGTGAATTATATAAGTATTCAGTTAATTCGGAGGGAGTGGAGCAAGTGGCGGTACTTCCAAAACAGAATGATCTTGGATTCTTTGAAATTCGATTGGAATCAATAGGTGGATTGGGCGCTAACTTGGCCGGAAAGATGTTAGCTGAAGCGGGCGTAGTTGGAAGCGGTTTCAATGGGGTCAGTTTCTCCTCTTACGGATCAGAGAAGAAGGGCTCGCCGGTAAAGGCGCATATTCGCTTCTGCGATATGGAGACGAATATCCGCGACACGACACCGGTAGAGCGCCCTCATATCGTTGGGGTGTTTCACGAGAATATGTCCAAGACCGTGAATGTCATCAGCGGGATCTATGAAGACAGCGTGGTGCTGGTCAATTCTAGTAAAACAACCGATGAATTGAAGCAGAAAATGAACTTGTCCGCTGGTACACTTGCTGTTGTTGATGCTACAAGCATTTCACTCGAGGAGAACAATCGCGTGAACATGGCAATGCTTGGGGGTCTATTCCGACTCTGCACCTTCCTGGATTTTGAGCATATGAAAGGAATTATCCGAAAGTCGCTGGAGAAGAAATATCCGCAGGCTGTCGAGCCGGCGCTGCGAACGTTCCAGCGCGGTTACGATGAAGTGAAGTTCCAGACGTACTCGCTTGCCGAAGGCGAGAGCATGCCGCAGCCGACACGGTGGGATGTTCCTTCACTCGGCTATGAGACGCAGCCTATGGGCGGGATGATCATCAATCCCGGAAACAGTGTGCTGAAGGATATCAGTATTTCAAGACAAGGCATGATGCCGCATTTCGACGATGAGAAATGTATCCACTGCGCAGCTTGCGACACCGCGTGTCCGGACTTCTGCTTCGTATGGGAGGAGCAGCCGGATAAGAAGGGTCGTCCGCAAATGTTCCTGCAGGGGATCGATTACCAATATTGCAAGGGTTGCTTGAAATGCGTTGTCGCCTGTCCGACCGAAGCGCTTGCTTCTGAACGCGAGACGGATGGTTACGGCGAACAAAACCGAGTGCCACATAAGTTTGATTGGGCAAAAGCGAATTAAAGTCGTGTAGGTTTGCACGGAAGAGAGGAGCGATAACATGGCCATTGAAATCAACAAAGAAGTGAGCAGAGGTAAAGTAGAGCAGCGTATGGTCTATGAGTCAGGCAACGAGATGGCTGCATATGCCGCGCATCAAATCAATTATCACGTTATGGGGTACTTCCCGATTTCACCTTCTACCGAGGTTGCCCAGTTTCTCGATCTGATGAAAGCGAACGGGCAGCATGATATTAAACTGATTCCAGCGGACGGCGAGCACGGCTCTGCAGGAATTTGCTATGGCGCGTCCGCAGCCGGGGGCCGCGTGTTTAATGCAACCAGCTCCAATGGATATTTGTATATGCTGGAGCAAATGCCGGTCCAATCCGGTACGCGTTTCCCGATGGTAATGAATCTCGTCTGCCGTTCTGTCTCCGGACCGCTTGATATTCATGGTGACCACTCCGATTTGTACTTCGCACTCAATACCGGCTGGCCGATCTTGATGTGCCGCGATCCGCAAGCCGTATATGACATGAACATTATTGCGCTTAAGCTTGCTGAAGATCCGCAGGTGCGTCTGCCTGTTCTAGTCGCTTCTGACGGCTACTTCACCTCTCATCAGAAACGCCGCGTCCAAACCTTTGCACACCGTGCTGATGTACATGCATTCGTTGGCGAGCATTCTCCCGAAGGCTTCAAGCATGTACTCGACCGCAACAATCCGGTTACCGTCGGTCCTTACATGAATGAACCGGATTATATCAACAACTGCTATCAGCAGTCGGTGGCCATGTACAATGCAGGAGAAGTATTCGATCGCATCCGCACCGAGTATGCCGAATTGACCGGCCGAGATTATCCGATTCTCGATCAGTACCGGATGGACGATGCCGAGGTTGCGGTATTCCTGATGAATTCGGCATCCGAAATCATCAAGGACGTCGTGGATCAGCTGCGCGCCAAAGGGATCAAAGCAGGCTCTATAGCGCCGAATATCATTCGACCATTCCCAGCCAAAGAAATCGCCGAAGCATTGCGCGGCGTCAAAGCGGTAACGATAGGTGACCGCGCAGATTCCTATGGCGGTCATGGCGGGAACATGACGAACGAAATTAAAGCGGCGCTGTTTACGCATGGCGTGCGGGATACGCTCGTCATCAGTCGGATTTATGGTCTGGGCGGCAAAGATTTCTACGCCGAAGACGGGCATCACCTGTTTGAGCTGGCGATTGAAGCCGCGCAATCAGGCAAAGTCGAAGTTCCGTTTGATTACTGGGGCCATACGCCGGGCGATCCGGAGAAAGCGCCGAAGCGCGTGCTGGAGCCGCTTAAGTATGAGGACCTGAAGACCGGACTGATTACGGTTGACCGCGATGAGGCTACCGGCAAGCTGAAGGTTAAAGTTCCACCGGTTCGACAGCTGACGAAGAAGCCGAAACGCCTTGCGCCGGGTCATGGCGCTTGTCCGGGCTGCGGTATCTTCTCCGGCTTGGAGCTGTTCTTCAAGGGAATCGAAGGCGATATCGTCGCCCTCTACCAAACGGGCTGCGCAATGGTGGTTACGACCGGATTCCCGTACTCTTCGCATAAAGCAACTTATATTCATAACTTGTTCCAGAATGGTGCCGCAACGCTGTCCGGTGTCGTTGAGATGTTCTGGGAACGCAAGCGCCGCGGCGAGCTTGAACAATATGGCTTGAAGGATGATTTCACCTTCGTCATGATTACGGGTGACGGCGGGATGGACATCGGTATGGGGCCGGCAATCGGAAGCGCGCTCCGTAACCACAAGATGATCATTCTCGAGTACGATAACGAGGGTTATATGAATACCGGCGCGCAGATGTCGTATTCAACACCGCTTGGCCATCGTACTTCAACCTCCAACGTAGGCAAACATCAAGGCGGTAAGCTGTTCCATCATAAGGATACGGCGCAAATTATGGCGGCAACCAATATTTCATATGTGTTTACCGGCTCGGAATCGCTTCCGCAGGATTTGCTTCGCAAAGCGGCCAAGGCGCAGTATTATGCGCAGAATGTCGGCCTTGTGTACGGCAAAATTCTCATTTCTTGTCCGCTGAACTGGCTGTCGGAGGAGAAGATCGGTCAGACTTTAATCGACGAAGCGGTTAACACCTGTTTCTTTCCGATGTATGAGGTCGAAGAAGGCGTCACGACGATTACGTATAACCCGGAAGACAAGGGCAAACGAATCCCGCTTGGCGACTGGCTGAAGAATATGGGCAAAACCAAACATATGACGCGTCCGGAATATGCCGAAGCGCTTAAGGCATTCGAGGATGAAGTGGAACGCCGCTGGCTTCGCTTGAAAGCGAAACACGAGAATATGTACTTGTAACATCTGTGAGGGCGCGGCGGCGAATAAGCGGCCGCGCCTTTCGTTTTGACCCACACCATGCCCGTTAGAAGGAGAGGTGAAACACGATGCCTATCGTATTGCGTCATCGCATAACAGGAGAGATCGCATGTGGGATGTTGAGAAATGTGTATGATTTTGCATACTATGGCGCTCTCTGGTGGGAGGATATTGATGTGGCTGAACAGCTGGCCGAACATGCCCTGATGGAGAGGGATTTCGCCCAACCCTACTCAGAATGGGAACTTCTTGAAGTGAAGGAAGAGCGGTTGAAGCTGTTTAACGTGAAGCTGAACAACAATCCGACTAGAAGAATAGTGCTGGAGCAAGATGGGACGATCAGGCTGCTGAAGTCATAGCGTACGTGTAGGAGGGTAAGAGGCGAATGAATGTGACGGATCAATCCTATTTTCAACAGATCAAGGGGCTGGGCTCCGATGTGGAAATAGAAGCGTTCGGCCTGACGCTCAGAACGGAAGGATTCACCGCAATAAGACGATTTCTGGATGACTTCAGGCAGTATTTGCGTACATTTACCGATGAGGAAGCGGAGTTTGCCTTAGAGCTGCTGCGACGCGGGCAACTTGCAGTGCCCGAGCCTGGACGGACAAGTCCATCATGGACGTACGTTTGGCGTGAGTTCGCAGGCATCATTCGGACCAAGCGGCATGTATTCGAATCCATACCGGAAGACCAGCGAAGCGGCGAGTGGCAGGTGCTGCTCGATAATCCGTTCAGCAATCAGAACATTACCGTATATCCGGCATTAACCTTCATCGAAGCGGTCTATATGTTTGCGTATTTTCGAACGGAACTGCTTCATAATGAATATATCCGGCTGCAGAAGATTGCGACAGTGATGACCTTCCAAGGCATCGATAAGGACGGAATTCAGCCGATTGTTAGTTTATAAGCATACCTAAGAGGCTTTGAATCTTCCGATTGCGCGATTGCTCAATTCGGGATGCAAAGCCTCTTTAAGTTCTCTATTATCTCGAAGATGACTATAGCATTATAGCACCGGTACGTACAAGATGAGCGGCGATCTTCCGCCCGTGGAACCGACCGGATTCGATGAAGATTTCATTGGCTTCCCGCCGAGAAGCGACAACGCCTGCCAAATATATACCCGGTACATTGCTCTCCATCGTTTCATCGTTAAAGGTCGGATACCCTTCTTCCTCCATCGTTACGCCGAAAGAGGCAAGGAATGCACGATCCGGATGGAAACCGGTCAAGGCCAGGACGAAGTCGTTCGGCAGTTCGTCCAGACCGTCTACACTTTCGATCGTGACGCTTCGCGAATGGATGGCAACAACGCGGGAAGTGAATCGCATCTGGATACGGCCTTTCGATACAAGACTCTCGAAGATCGGACGAACCCATGGCTTGATGCTCGAAGAATAGTGTTCGCCACGGTACACGACGGTTACCTTCGCGCCAACTCGCTCCAGCTCCAGAGCCGCATCGATCGCCGAATTGCTGCCGCCGATGATGGCAACCTGCATGCCCGTATACGGATGGGCTTCTCGGAAGAAATGGGTCACTTTATCGGACTGTTCGCCGGGAATGCCAAGCTCATTCGGATGATCGAAGTACCCGGTTGCGATAATGACGGCTTTGGCGTGATACGTGTTCAATTCGCCATGACGATTCGAGCTCTCTAGCACGAAACTGCCATCCGGCTGCGGATGAATCGACGTGACAGCCTCATAAGCATGTATGCGCACTTCTCGCCGAAGCGCAACGCTTCGGTAGTAGTTGAGCGCTTCAATGCGAGACGGCTTCTCATTGGCCGTCGTGAACGGAATGCCGGCGATTTCGAGCAGCTCCGGTGAGCTGAAGAAGTGCATATAGGTGGGGTATTGCGATATCGAATGCACGACATTGCGTTTCTCGATCATGAGCGGATCGATGCCTATCGCCTGCAATTCAATAGCTGCGGCTAGTCCGCATGGACCGGCGCCGACGATGATTACTTGTTCGTTATGCATAAGTTCGGGATCAACTCCAATACACATTTAACATTAGGGTAAGGACCAGTCTTATTTTAGCACAGCTTCCAAACAGTTGCTTCCTGTAAAACAAGCATTTAGCTCTGTGTACGTGAAAGGTTATGTTGTATAATAAGCTAACACGGATTAGAAGGGGGAGATGGAATGCGACGGCGATTTGTCATTGAAGCCGTAATGGTAGCAACCTATGGTCATTTGCTCGTACCAAGCCGGCCGGTCGATTTTGTCTTGCCTTATTCGACAATTATGGAACTCTACGATATGCAAGCGGGCACAGATCCTGTGATGGATGATCCCGAAGACGATGCGCATGTGAAAGCGAAGATCGGAGAGCTTATCGCGTTCTTCGAGGACCCGTTCAACAAGAAGAAGATCGAGCGTGCCCTTCAGATGCCTTGGCGTCAGAGTTCGCCTCTGCTGTTGGACGACAGGATTCAATTTACCATCGTGCATGCGGTGGATAACGCGCACTACGGCGAATATTTTGACCCGATTGAAACTGAGCTGCTGTTGACCTCGATCAAGCTGAGCGTGCCTTTGCTGTCGGATCAATTCGAATTTCAAGATAAGCTTCTGGAGGCTGAAGTGCCTGTCCAGGTGTACGATATAGAGGATTTCGAATTTGCGGTGGAACAAGGAATTACGGCTGCGGATTTCGAACCTACCAGTGATTTGTAAGCTGCTGCTAAAGGGAGCATGACCGCGTTTAGGCTGATTTAGAC
The DNA here is from genome assembly GCF_900106745.1 of Paenibacillus sp. CF384. Taxonomy (GTDB): domain Bacteria; phylum Bacillota; class Bacilli; order Paenibacillales; family Paenibacillaceae; genus Paenibacillus_Z. The sequence goes on from NZ_FNNV01000021.1 coordinate 78,609, forward strand.
CGATTGAGGGTGAAAGACATCGTCGATTTATAGAACGATATCTTTCACCCTAGGGCGAAAATAAATTTCTCAAGAGCCTCTTGCGCACTGCCGGAAGTGGTGTTAAGATTTGGTTGTTCCAATTTACGGAAAACGATGAAAGGAGGGCGATGGATATGGTAAACGTTTTTATTGATGTGCGCAATGAAGCGTTTAACAGAGTCCATCGGCCCGACTTCTTTCACAGACTGCAGCCTTAACTAGCTGTGTACCCGTCTGTGTATAAGGAGATCTTGAGCCATGCGGCTCGAGGTCTCCTTTTTTGTTGCCGTCAAGGAACCTGCGCATGTTCTGTTTAAAGGGGGAATACATCAATGAAAAATTTGGTTCGCTTATTGCGTTATTTGCGCCCAAGCACGAGCTGGGTCGTCATCTCGCTTGTGATGATGGTGCTCGGAACTGCGATCGATCTGATCGCGCCATGGATGCTGAAGCTGATCTTCGACGAAGGAATTGCCAATAGCGATGTCAAGCTGATACTAGCCTTGATCTTAGGTCTGGCAGGCATTCAAGTCGTGAAAAGCGTCGCCATGTTCATCCAAGGCCGAGCGCAAGAGCTTGTCGGGCAGAACGTCGTCTATACGCTTAGGGAGCAGCTCTATAATCATCTGCAGCGGTTATCCTTCAGCTATTACGATAAAGCCCAGACCGGACAGCTGATGTCGCGCATGACAGGGGATATCGAATCCGTGAAGAACTTCATCGGTTTCGGAGCGATGGCGATGTTCACAGGGGTGATGACCTTTGTCGGTACGATTATTTTCATGGCGTTTATTCAATGGCAAGTTACACTGCTCTGTATGGCCAGCGTTCCATTGCTGCTGCTGGCACTTTATCAGTTTAACAAAAAGGTTGGTCCGGCTTGGGGTCAGATTAGAGAGCAAATGGGCAAGTTGACGACAACCTTGCAAGAAAATATCTCGGGTATTCGTGTTGTTAAAGCATTCGCTCGTGAGCATGTTGAACAATCCAAGTTCGAGGAACGCAACGATCAGAATTTCGAAACGAATATGGACCGGGCGAAGCTCGAAGCCAAATCGTTCCCGCTCATGAACTTTTACGGAGGTCTCGTCTTTCTGACCATGGTGTGGGTCGGGGCGTATTTCGTGGCCAAAGGGCACATGACACTCGGTACATTCATGGCGTTCCAGTGGTACACCTGGGGAATCATCTGGCCGCTTAACATGCTAGGCTGGCAAATCAACATTATGCAGCAGGCGATCAAAGCCGCGCCTCGCGTGTTTGAAGTGTTGGATACCCCGGTAGATATCAGCTCGGAGACGGGCGCTAAGGCGGATTCGGATCGCATAGAAGGGAATGTCAGCTTTGAAGGCGTCTCCTTCCACTTCGCCGATCAAGATCCGGAGCAAGACGCAGGTATTCTGGAGGACATCTCGCTTGGCGTGAAGCAGGGGGAAGTCGTCGCCGTGCTTGGCGCAACTGGCTCCGGCAAGAGCAGCTTGATCGCGCTGATGTCGCGATTCTACGATGTCAGCCAAGGCCGGCTGTTGATTGACGGCGTCGATGTCCGTGACTATGAGCTTGAAGGACTCCGTCGCAAAATCGGTATCGTACCGCAGGAAACGTTCCTGTTCTCTGCGACAATCCGGGAGAATATCGCATATGGCGTGCCGGAAGCGACACAGGAGCAGATAGAATGGGCATCAAGTAAAGCCCAGATTCATTCCTTTATCGATACCTTGCCGCATGGCTATGACACAATCATCGGCGAACGCGGAGTCGGGCTGTCCGGCGGGCAGCGTCAGCGTGTCGCACTGGCACGCGCGATCTTAATGGATCCGCCGATTCTAGTGTTGGATGAAGCAACAGCAAGCGTCGATACGGCTACGGAGTCCGCGATTCACGAGGAGCTGCTGGAGGTCATGAAGGGGCGCACAACGTTCATCATCGCGCAGCGACTATCCTCTGTGAAACGGGCAGATCGCATCGTCGTGCTTGACGGAGGCAAGATCGTGCAGCAAGGTACCCATAAAGAGCTGTTCGAGCAGGAAGGGTTCTTCCGGAATCTGTTCCAGATGCAAGAGGCTGCAGCAGCCAGATAGTCGATCAATTAATGGCAATAAAAAATATGATTAACGTCATAAAGGAGGGAAACCTCTATGAGTCAAGTCGAATGGGATTCCGACGAAGATTTAGAAGAGAAGCCGTTTAACCGGGCGTACATGAAGCGATTGTTCCGCTATGTACTCCCGTATCGCAAAGTCCTTACCATCGTCCTCATTATCGTCCTATTCAACATGGGTCTCAGTCTCGCGGAACCGCTGCTGCTAAGGTACATCATTGACGAGGGGATCCTGAAACAAGATTTCTTCGTGATTAATATGATTGGCTTTACCCTGCTGGGGATTAGAGTGGCGGGGTGGCTGTTTGGCTATTTGCACACCAGATTCATCAACTTTACCGGGCAGCGGATTTTGTTCGATCTGCGTCAGCAATTGTTCAATCACTTGCAGTCCTTATCCTTCCGATTCTTCGATGGCAGACCTGCAGGCAAAATCATGTCTCGCATCACGAATGATACGAACTCAATCGGTGAGCTCATTAACGGTGGATTGATTACGCTCGTCATGGAGTTTACGCATCTGATCGGGATCGTGGTCATTCTGCTCTGGATGGACTGGAAGCTGGCGTTATTATCCTTCATTACTTTGCCGTTGCTGTACTTGGTTTTCGGCCAAATGCAATCCAAAATCGAAGGCTCCTGGTCGCGTTCGCGCAAAACGATGTCCGCGATCAACGGCAATTTGAATGAGACGCTGCAAGGCATTCGCGTCATTCAAGCGTTCTCTCGCCAATCCGAGAACAACAAGAGGTTTGAGAAGTTGAATACACGCAACAAGAATGCGTTCATGCGGGCCGTGACGTTGGAATCCATCGTCTTCCCATCCGTTGAGATGATCGGGATGATCGGAACCTGCGTCGTGTTATGGTTCGGTGCGCAAGCTGTAATGGATAAAGAGTTAACACTGGGCTTCATTATGGCATTCATTAACTACTTGTGGCGTTTCTGGGGACCGCTAAGTGCGCTTTCCAAAGTGTATAGCCAGGTGCTGTCCGCAATGGCTTCGGCTGAGCGCATCTTCGAGATTCTGGATTCGGAGCCGGAAGTGAAAGATCGCGCCAATGCGAAAGCCATAAAGCCGATCCAAGGCGAGGTTATATTCGAGAATGTAGCATTTCGCTATGAATCGGATAAACCGGACGTGCTCAAGAATATTAATCTTCATATCAAGCCGGGTCAGCGTGTCGCGCTTGTAGGTCCGACCGGTGCAGGTAAGAGTACGATCGTCAATCTGCTCATGCGTTTCTATGATGCAACCGGAGGTCGGATCCTGATCGACGGTCAAGAGGTCAAGGATGTTACACTGGAGTCGCTGCGGCGTCAGATGGGCATCGTGCTGCAGGATTCCTTCATTTTCTCCGGTACGATAGAAGAGAATCTGCGCTACGGCAACGAGGATGCATCCGACGAGGCGCTGCGCCGCGCAGCCGAGAATGTCCGCATCGACAAGTTCGTCTCCCAATATGCAGACGGCTATCAGACGCAAGTGGAGGAACGCGGTTCGAAGCTGTCCGTCGGTCAACGTCAGCTGCTCGCATTCGGGCGAGTGCTGCTCTCCGATCCGCGTATTCTCATCCTGGATGAAGCGACTTCGAGTGTCGATACCGAAACGGAGCAGCATATCCAAGCAGCGTTGCAGACGATGCTGGAAGGTCGGACTGCCTTCATTATCGCGCATAGGCTATCTACAATTAGAGATGCTGATATCATCCTCGTTGTGAAGGACGGCCAGATTGCGGAGCAAGGCTCGCATGATGAACTGATGAAACAAAGCGGTTTGTATCACAAGCTTTATATGACGCAATTCGAGATGCAGCAGTCGCTTGCGATGCAGACGGGTGCTTAAGATTCGCTTGGGCAGCAGCTCCTTACTCTGGGGGCTGCTCTTTCTTTCGCGCTAGATATGCTCGGAATTGCGAGATTAGACCGAAGTTCACGTTTCGCGCGGTTCCCACATGGGTAAACTATATAAATGAATTGACATTCACCCGCAAATTTAATAAGCTTACAAGGAATTTTCAAATCTACAAAACAGGAGATTGATTATGAAATTCAATATGAAAATTAAAGATTTTGCAGCTGCAGACATTAATGTAGCAGATGGACTATATCATTTTGTCGTTACGATGTCCGATAACACGCAATGCCGATTGATCTTCACGAAGAAACCGGATTGGAAGCTGATCGGCGTTAACCGTCTTCTTACGGTTCCTTGTCCAATCTGCAGAAGAGATTACTATTGCAACTGCATGAGCAAGTATCAAGAAGCGTTTGAGCGCGAAGTGCTTGATAAAGAGCTTATTTCTTCCGTTCTGTAATTTCCCGAGCAGTCTTTCATGACTGCCCCTTGCATCGTGAGTATGGCTCTGCTATACTTACGAGCAATAAGCACACAGGCCGATGATGAGCATCCAACTCGGAGGCGTTGCGTACAGAGTTTGAGGGCAATTTTCGTTGCCGTTCCAGGCTCTCCAAGCATTCCGGTACCGCACCGTTATCGGCGGATCTGAGAGAGTCGATCATGCGATTGACTAATTTGGGTGGCACCGCGAGCGCGTTCTTCGTCCCATTGTTATGGGACAAAAGGAACGCGTATTTTTGTTTGTCCCAGCGACAATAGAAATCAAAGGGAGTGCTAACCATGTTAAACATCGCGACGATTAGACAGCAAGCGCAGGCGTATCAACAAGCCGCAGATTGGAAGAAGATTTCGATATCGATTGAAGAGCTCCTCACGGTGGATGACCGCAGACGGGAGCTGCTTCAACTGACGGAAACGCTTCGTGCGGAGAGAAACCGGCGCTCGAAGGCGATTGAGCAGCTGATGCTCGAAGGGCGCAAGGAAGAAGCGGCGCCGATGAAGCAGGAAACCTCGGAGCTGCTGCAGCAGCTTAAGCAAGCAGAGGCGCAGTATCGTCAGACGATGTTTCGATACGAGGACCTCATGCTTCGCGTCCCTAATCTGACTTCGGCGGATACGCCGCTCGGAGCGAACGATGAGGATAACGTTGAAATCCGGCGAGTGGGGGAGATTCCAGATTTTGCTTCGTTCACACCGCAAAGCCATGTGGAAATCGGGCAACGGCTGGGAATGGTGGATTTTGCAAGAGGGGTAAAGATCGGCGGTACTCGGCAATATGTGCTGGCCAATTACGGGCTGCAATTGCACCGGGCAGTTCAACAGCTCGCACTCGACATGCTGATGGATAAAGGGTTTGAGCTGATGGATGTACCTGCTATGGTGAAGGAGGAAACGCTCGTTTCGTCGGGCTATTTTCCCGCCAATCGGGATCAGACCTTCGGTATCCAAGGCGAGGATAAGTGGCTGATCGGCACGTCGGAGGTGCCGCTTATCTCGTATTACAGCGGGGAACTCGTGGATCTCACCGCCCCGAAGAGGCTTGGGGCTGTCAGCCCTTGTTATCGCAGCGAAGTTGGATCGGCAGGCCGCGATGTGCAAGGTCTCTACCGGGTGCATCAATTTGCGAAAGTGGAGCAAGTTGTGTTGTGTAAAGCGGATCTTCCGCTGGCATTATCGCTGCTGGAGCAAATGACGGCGATGAGCGAGGAGCTGCTGCAGCTTCTCGAGCTGCCGTACCGAGTAGTAGCGGTGTGTGCCGGCGATATGTCGCAGAAGAATTATAAGCAGTACGATATCGAGACTTGGATGCCAAGCCGCGGCAGCTATGGGGAGACGCATTCGGCTTCGCTGCTGCTGGACTTCCAGGCGCGGCGCTCGAATATCCGCTATTTGGATGAGAGCGGCAAACCGCAATATGCGTACACGCTTAACAATACGATGGTCGCCACGCCGCGAATTCTCATTCCGCTTCTCGAGAATCATCAGCGCGAAGATGGCTCGATTCATATCCCGCTGGTACTTCGTCCCTACATGAGAGGACGCTCGGAGCTTCGATAACGCTCTCAATCGGGTCTAGCCTCTCTATCAGAATGGGGGTATACTTGAGAGGATGTACTTCCATTCGCTGGAAAACGAGAGGAGCAGGCAGGATGAGTTTAAGTAAAATCAGTCAAACGGCAGATCGAATTCGTTCCAATGTCAGTAAAGTCATCGTAGGGAAAGAAGATATCGTCGACAAATTAATAATCGCCATTCTAACATCCGGCCATGTGCTGCTGGAGGACGTACCGGGGACGGGGAAGACGCTGCTCGCAAAAGCGCTTGCCAAGTCCATCGACGGCGCGTTCAAACGGATTCAATTTACGCCGGATTTGCTCCCGTCCGACCTGACGGGCATTCACTTCTATAATCAGAAAGTCGCGGAATTCGAGTTTCGACCAGGTCCGCTCTTCGCGAACATCGTGCTTGCCGATGAAATTAACCGAGCGACTCCGCGTACGCAGTCCAGCTTGCTGGAGTGCATGGAAGAGCGGCAGGTAAGTATCGACGGCACGACCCATACGCTTGGTCGTCCGTTTCTCGTCATTGCGACGCAGAATCCGATCGAGCAGCAGGGTACGTTCCCGCTGCCGGAAGCACAGCTTGATCGCTTCCTCTTCAAGATTAAGATGGGCTACCCGACGACGGAGGAAGGGATCTCCATTATGAAGCGGTTTATGGCGGACAGCCCGCTGGAGCAGCTGGAGCCGGTTATCGGCGCGGAAGAAATCGAGGCGGCCAAGCAGCTGTATACCACCATTCAAGTGAGCGAGGAGCTGCTCGGCTATATGCTTGCGATTGTCGAAGCTACCCGGGTACATCCGGATGCTGCGCTCGGCGCAAGCCCGCGAAGCAGTCAGGCGCTGCTGCGTGCCTGCCAAGCGCATGCGGCTATTAAGGGCAGAGGCTATGTTCTGCCGGACGATGTGAAGGCAATGGCAGTGCCGGTGCTGGCTCACCGTATCGCGCTTAGAAGCGTACAGCGGATGCGTCCTGAAGCGGCGGAACAGGTTATCGGCAGCATTCTTGCATCCGTCTCGGTACCTGCGGATTCGCCGCTTGTCGGCAGGACTTAAGGAAGTCAGCCGTGGAGGGGAGATGAAGCATGGGCATTCATTGGTATATTCTAAGCGCGTTATTCGTCATCCTGGTGCAGCGGTATCTTTTCCGCTATTTCGGAATGAGAGGCGTGACATACTCGCGTACGTTCAGTGTGGCGACTTGCTTTGAAGGTGACCGCATCGAGATGGTGGAGCGGTTAACGAATCGCAAATTTGTACCTGTGCCATGGCTTCGCGTTGAATCCTTGCTGCACACCGGATTGAAATTCGAAAGCGATACTAATTTCGCGGTCAGCCACGGACAGTTCTATCAGAATCATCGCAGCTTGTTCAGCCTTATGGGCAATAAACAGTTGAAGCGACGCCATACGGTTCTGGCAGCATCAAGAGGTTGTTACCGGCTGACCAGCGCTTCGCTGACGTTCGGCGATCTGTTCGGGATGTTCAGCTCATGGCGTTCGGTACCGCTTGAAGTGGAACTGCTCGTGTACCCGCAGCCTGCCGATCGTTCATTGATCCAGCTTCCTTCTCGGAGCTGGCAAGGGGATATCGCGGTGCGCAGATGGATTGTGGAAGATCCCTTTTATATCAGCGGGGTTCGGGAGTACCGTCCGGGCGATTCCTTCAAAATGATCAATTGGAGCGCGACTGCGCGCACGGGTTCGATGCAGGTCCACCGCCGCGACTACACGGCAGATTACCGACTTATCGTTCTGCTCAATGTTGAGGATCATGCCGGGATGTGGGAAGCGGTGAATAACCCGGCTCTCATAGAGGAAGGCATTCGTTATGCGGCAGCGATTCTTCAATACGCAACGGAGCAAGGCGTGGAAACGGCCTTTGCGAGCAATGGTCATGAGCTTGATCATCCGGAAACGGTGATGAAGGTGGAGCGGGGAAGCGGAAGCGAGCACTTGACGCATTTGTACGGTCAGCTCGCGAAGCTTGTTATCGTGCGTACGCAGCCTTTCGATGCAATGGTGGATCAGCTTAGGTCCGAGTGGGAGGAACGCTGCGATGTAGTCATCATTTCAGCTTTCATGAGTGACCCTATAGAACGAGAAATGGCAAAGCTGCGTAATGACGGTCATTCCGTTGATTGGCTGCCGATTGCGGGAGTGGAGGTCGCTGCTGGATGAGTGCTTCGAATACGAAGGGAAACTTGATGCGGGCCGTCTTCTCGTTATTCGGTTCAGGCTTGATCGAATTATTGTTGTTCATGCCGATCTACCTCGCTGTTTATGTATGGAAATCGCAATTTGAAATGCCTTTGCCTGCCATGATGCTTCTGCTGCTTGCGGGTTATATGGTCGGTTGCGGCCTCAACTTACTGGTGAAGTTTGCGCATTCGTTTGGCAGAATTGTTCTTGCTGCAATTGTTGCGGCCGTCAGCTGTTTCTTCCTGTTCGGTTTGACAGTAGACGCGATTGTTCCGTTTCTGTATGTGACAGCTGCACTGTTCCGAGGCTCGGCTTACGCGGTCACACATCCGTTATTGCGTCATCTGCCGCGAACGTATGTGATGGGGACGTCGTTTTATTTTGCCGGATCGGTCGTGTATCAGTTTAAAGAGGGGTTCGACAACTATCATGTCTTCTATCTGTTTGCGGGATTGCTTACACTGGGTTTGACGCTGTTTCAGACCAATCGCAGCACGGTTAGCCGGGAAACGTTGTCCGGAGAAGCCAAGCCGAACGTAGACTATACGGTGCGCAGGCATAATCGGTACTTCGTCGGGGTTGCGGCAGCAATATCTGTGCTGATCGTGCTCAGTTACCAGCTGCAGGCGATGTTTGGCGCTCTGGGTCGAGAGGTCAAGGATCTCCTCGGAGGTTTGCTTAGCGGAAGCGGGAAAGAGTCCGCTCTGCCGGAGACCGGAGCAGAATCTCAGCAAATGCCAGAAATGCCGCCGATTGACGGTGCATCGAAGGGGCTTCCGCTGTGGGTAGAGATCATATTGTACGGTATCGCAGCTATCATGGTTGGCTTCGTGCTCTGGCTCGCGCTTCGCAAGCTGAAGGAACTGCCGCAGTGGTTGAAGCTGCTCCGCAGCAAACTCGCACAGCTATTCCGCAGGGATGCGGCACGGACGACTAGCGGCTATGTCGATGAAGTCGAACGAATTCGAAGTACCGGCAATCGGTTCACCTCGTGGCGCAATCGTTCCAAAGAGCAGAAGCTGAAGTGGAAGGATCTTGCGGATAACGAAGCGCGTGTTCGTTACTTGTATCGCCGCTGGGTGGGCAGCTTCGTGAAGAAGGGCTATTCGTTTAGGCCGCATCTGACGCCGAATGAAATTGGATCGGATCTGAGCAAAGACAAGGGTGCTGTCGAAGCGAATTCGCTGCTTGCCGCTTATCACAGCGTGCGTTATGGAAAACAACCGATTTCGAATGAATTGGTGGAGGAGCTCGTCAATCGTGACGGCGGGATTAAGCGCTGATTGGTACGAAATGACATAATCATGCCGATGTGGGGGCATTCTAAAGCGGAATAAGGATTCCGCACAGGAGGCTCACACGATGGAGATGCAAGGTCAATCGAACTTAAACAGTCAACAGCTTAGCTACGAGCAGTTCCAAGAGCAGGTCAAGTTGAGACAGCAGCAAGAGCAGCTGCAGGCTCAGCAAGCGCTCCGCAATGCAGGGCTGGACCCTAAATCACAGCAGGTTCAGCAGGTCGTTCAAGAGCTGTATAACATTGAGCGCGAGCTGAAGCTTGCCGAGAATCAGCTGCAAATGCAAATGGATGCGCAGAAACGTCAAATTCAGCTCATTCAACAGAAAATTCAGCAAGCGATGGCCCAAGTGAAGAGTTCGCTTGTCTCGCAGCCGAACCCTTATATGCAATAACAATCGAATAAGCCCATTAAAACCTTCTTGCTGCAACGTCTGGGACGTGCAGCTAGGAGGTTTTTTTGGCATATAATATGTAAATTAACATTACATTAGACACTTGAATTAATGGAACAAGCATTCTATTATGTTATATAACATAACATTAATGACATGACGGTTATGTCTATCGTGAAACCTATATGTTAGGTTTAGGGGGCGACTACGGTGAATATGACTCCGATATTAGTCAAACTGGCAGATCATCGAAGCGGAATTTCGGCTGTTCTGGCCACGATTATTCAGGTGAGTGGTCATTCTTACCGCAAAGAAGGAGCGGCCATGCTGCTTCTCGCTAACGGCAGGAGAATCGGGAGTTTAAGTCCGGGCTGCCTGGAAGAGGATTTGCATGCGAGGGTAGTAGATGTGCTCGAGAGCGGTTTGCCAGTCCTGGTGAATTATAATTTGAGATCCGAAGAGGATGCGATATGGGGAGAGGCCGTCGGCTGCGGCGGTGAAATAAAGGTTCTGCTGGAGGCCGCGCATGGCGGACTGCTGCGATTGCTCAGAGAAGCAGGTCGACGGCTTCAGAACGGGCAAACGATTGCATTCAGCAGACGGTGGGATGGCGATCGAATGTTGTACACACTGGTGAATGATGATGCCATTGTAATTGGCAGTGACGATGTGGCAGCTCAATTCGAGACGGATATCTGGCAGGTTGGACGGAGTATCGTCTTCACATGGGAGCCGATGCCTCGGCTTACTCTGTTCGGGGATGGCCAAGATGCTGCGGCAATTGCCAAGGCGGCCGTAGAGATTGGTTTTCGCGTCGTTATCGCTGATTGGCGTGAACGTGATTATGAAGATGCAGGTGCAGGTATACGTGAGGGTAACGTTGTTCTTTGTATGGATGCGGCGTTTGTTATCGGGACTCCTCAAGAAATAATAGATCAACTACAACTCGGAATGAACGACTATCTGATCGTGTGCAGCCATCACATGCGCCATGATCGTGAGATGCTAAGTCGGGCAATTCCGCTAGGGCTGCGCTATATTGGGCTGTTGGGTTCGAGTTCGAGGGCAGCGAAGCTGCTGGAAGGGTTAGATCGAAGTTCGAATTTGTATGCGCCTATGGGACTGCCGATCCATGCAGAGGGTCCGCAGGAAATTGCGATTAGCGTAGTGGCTCAGTTGATTGAGGTACGTGCTTCCGCGCGGCAGGTCGGCAAAAGAAACGGAGAGGAGGTGATGCCGCGATGAAGATAGGCAGTATTTATCTTGCGGCAGGTTCGAGTAAACGGATGGGGGAGGCGAAGCTATCGCTCGAATTAGCCCCGGGTATCACAATGGGCAGTCGAGGTTTGCAGGAATTGCGCGGCTGCGGATTTCACCCGCTGACGGTAGTTGTACGGCCGGATGATCCGCTCTTATGGCTCTATGATCGCAGAGAACGGCTCGGCGTGCTGCCTAAATATCGCATAACGCCTTGTAAAGAAGCGCACGGCGGAATGTCGCACTCCATCCGAAGCGGTGTTCAAGCGCTGCTGCCGGAGAATCCGGATGCCGTATTAATTGCGCTTGCGGATCAACCGTTTGTTAACGCGACACTGCTTAAACGCCTTGTTTCGGTGTTTCTAGAAGATCCGTCAGTAGATTATGTGGCCAGCGGATATGGGGATATTGCGGGTCCGCCGGTGATTTTCAACAAATCTATGTTCCCGCTGCTCTGTGAGCTAGAGGGGGACGCGGGAGCGAGGAAGCTGCTGAAATCGCCGGATTATCGGGGGAAAGTGGTTCGCTACGCGGCGGAATGGGCGTTTATTGATATTGATACGAAAGAACAGCTGGAGAAAGCGAAGTTGATTTGGTCGCAGATGCAGTTGAATGCGAAGTGATGTGTGAGTTATGTTTATGTTATATAAGTTGACGTATTGATGACGCGGACTTATAGTGGAATTACGTCCCAGGCAGAACCTGGGATGAATATAGATAGGTTTGGGGAGGAACGGTATGAAACTTCGTAACCGGGCAATGACGTTTGGTTTGACTGCCATTCTTGCTTCAGTCATGGTGCTCACTGGCTGCAGCAGCAAGAACAACGAAGATAAGACATCAACCTCTACTAACGCGTCTAAGACAGAAGATTCAGATTCAAACACTACGACAAGCGCGAACGCGACAACTACGGAAACTAAAACGAAAGCTCCTCGCGTCGCGTTTGTTTACATCGGACCGCCCGGGGATGGCGGCTGGACGTTTCAGCATGATCAAGGGCGTAAGTATATGGAGGAGCAGACAGGCATTAAAGCTGACACGGTAGAGAATGTACCGGAGAGCGCGGATGCGGAACGAATCATTACGGAGCTGGCGCAGAATCACGATATTATTTTTACCACAAGCTTCGGTTATATGGATTATACCTTGAACGTGGCGAAGAAATTTCCGAAGGTCATCTTCGAACATACGGCTGGTTACAAAACAGCTGACAACATGGGTACTTATTTCGGTAAAAATTTCGAAGCCAGTTACCTAGCAGGCATTGCGGCAGGTAAAGTGACGAAAAAGAATCATCTCGGATATGTAGGTGCTTTTCCGATTCCTGAAGTTATTTATAATATCAACGCGTTTGCATTAGGAGCTCTGAGCGTGAATCCGGATATTAAAGTCGATGTCGTATGGTCCAACACGTGGTTTGACCCGAATACGGAGCGCCAAGCAGCGATTAGTTTGCTGGACAAAGGTGCGGATGTATTGATGGCCTATCAGGATTCACCTGCTACCGTTCAAGCGGCGGCTGAACGTGGTGCGTTCGCAGGAGGTAATGACTCGGATATGAGCAAATATGCACCGGACGCGTATTTGACCAACCCCGTCTGGAACTGGGGTCCGTATTACACCGGTATCGTGAAAGCCGTGCAGGACGGAACGTGGAAGAACGAACAATTTATGGGCTCGATGGCAGATGGGATGGTCGATCTCGCACCGCTTGGAGCGAAGGTTCCGGATGACGTGAAGAAGATGGTTGAGGATGCGAAGGCGAAGGTTCTGGACGGATCACTTCAAGTGTTTACCGGTCCGATTGTTGATGCAAGCGGAGTAGAGAAGCTGAAAGCCGGCGAAACGATGAGTTTGGATACCATTCTGACCATGAATTGGTTCGTCAAAGGAGTCGAAGGTACCATTCCGAAGTAATTCTATCGTCAATTGTCGGGAGGCGTTTCATCATGCAGGAAAGCTTCTCTGTTGAAATGCGAGGCATAGTGAAGCGCTTCGAAAGCGTGATCGCGTGCGACGAGGTGAACTTTCGGGCTAGCGCAGGTGAGGTTCACGCGCTGCTAGGGGAGAACGGGGCTGGCAAGAGCACCTTGATGTGCATGCTCTCGGGGGTGTACCAGCCGACCGGCGGCGCCATCTATCTTCGCGGCGAGCAGGTGAAAATTCGTTCGCCGAAGGATGCCTTGAAGCAAGGTATCGGTATGGTTTTTCAAAGCTTCCGACTTGTTCCGACATTGACGGCTGCCGAGAACATCGTGCTAGGCGAGCCATCCTCCATCTGGCGAGGTACCGGTTGGATGAAGAAGAAGCAGGAAGAGATTGAAGCCATTGCGACGAAGTTTGGTCTCGCGATCCATGTCGATCGTCCGATCTGGCAGCTCTCCGTAGGGGAGCAGCAGCGCGTTGAAATTATGAAAACCTTATATCGCGGAGCGGATATCATCGTCTTGGATGAGCCGACATCCGTGCTCACGCCGGGCGAGGCGGAGCTCCTCTTCCAGACGCTCGAAGCGATGAAGAAGGAAGGCAAGACCGTCATTATGACGACGCATAAGCTGGGTGAAGTGATGCAAGCCTCTGATCGAATCTCCGTCATGCGCAAAGGCAAGATGGTCGTCACGATGGAAACCGGCGAAACGAATGAACGAGATTTAGCGAAGCTGATGGTTGGTAAAGCGATCATCGAAATGCCGCATCACTCAGCCATGAATGCGCGCGGGGAGCTGCTGCTCTCCGCGCAAGAGCTTGAAGTGATCGCCGATCATGGCCGCGTGGCGTGCAAGGACCTGTCGCTTCATGTACACCACGGAGAAATCGTTGGTATCGCAGGTGTCGCAGGCAATGGACAGAAAGAACTGGCTGAAGTGCTGACAGGACTTCGCCATCCGACTCGAGGCTCCATCCGTATGGCAGGCAAGGATATGCGTTCCGCTTCCGTGAGAGATTTCATCGAGGCCGGCATTGCGCATATTCCCGAGAACAGGATGCGCAGCGGATTGGCGGGAAGCTTGGGGGCTGCGGATAATCTGTTATTGAAGTCCTATCGTTCCGGTAAACGGACGAGTCTTGGATTTCTGCGGATGAAACGCAATATGGCCTGGTCGCAGCAGCTTATCGAGCAATTCGATGTAAGAATGCCTTCTGTGGATACGCCCGTCAGCCGGCTCTCCGGCGGCAATCAGCAGAAACTCCTGTTCGCACGGGAAATTCATCAGTCTCCGAAGCTGATGATTGCCGTTCATCCGACGCAAGGCTTGGATATAGGGGCTGCAAGCAGCGTGCACCGGTTATTGTTTCAGCTTCGCAATTCAGGTGGAGGCGTACTTCTAATCTCAGAGGACCTCGATGAGGTGCTTCGTCTGTCTGACCGTATTCTTGTCATAAGCCGAGGAGGAATTGTTGGGGAAATGAAGCGGGAGGAAGCTACGCGAGAGCAGATCGGTCTCTATATGGCAGGAGTCCGAGATGAGAGCGGTGAAGGGGAGGAAGTGATATGAACGACCATCCCGTTACCGGTCATACATTGTCGCAGCAGGTTGAAGCAAAGCGCAGGTTTCCTCTCCGGCTAGAAGTGGAACCGGGAGGAGATTCGGTCCGGAATCCGTGGTGGGTCGTCCTTGTTTCCATCATGCTGGCACTGATCGTGTCAGGCATCTTCATTGCCATGAATGGGATGAACCCGCTCATCGTATATAAGAAGATGGTGACCGGTGCATTTGGCACCTCGTATGGCCTATCGGAAACGCTTGTTAAAGCGATACCGCTCCTCCTGTGCGGGATCGGCGTTTCCATCGCTTATCGGATCTCGTTCTGGAACATTGGTGCAGAAGGACAGTTTGCAGCGGGCGCTATTGCGGCGACTGCAGTCACGGTTTATTTTCCGACATTGCCGATGTACTTCTCTATTCCTTTAATGGCCCTATTCGGCATACTAGCCGGTGGATTATGGGGCTTGCTCACGGCGCTGCCGCGCATTTTCTTTCGTGTCAACGAGCTGATTACGTCTTTGATGCTGAATTATGTTGCTCTGCTCGCACTGGATTACGTGGTATTCGGCCCTTGGCGTGATCCGGAAGGCTTCAACTTCCCCGGCACGCCAATATTCACCGCCGCACAAACATTGCCCGTACTCGGCAGCACGCGACTCCATGCCGGACTAATTATCGGACTCATCGCAGTGGCACTATACGCCGTTACCATTCGCTATACGAAATGGGGGTATGAGCTTCGGGTGATCGGTGCTAACCCGGAAGCGGCCAGGCATGCGGGAATTCCGCTGCGCAAACATATCCTGCTTGTCATGCTGATTAGCGGCGGCTTAGCCGGCATTGCCGGGATGAGCGAGGTGTCAGGCGTTACGCATCGACTCATGTACGGCATTTCACCGGGATACGGGTATACAGCGATTATCGTGGCATGGCTTGCTAAACTGAACCCGCTAGGCTTGGTGTTATCTTCCGTATTGTTCGGCGGGCTGATCGTCGGCGGCTACAGCGTGCAAACCATCGGCCTGCCGTCATCTATTTCGAATATGCTGCAAGGCGCAATCTTATTTTTTCTCATAGCAGGGGGCTTCATTGGCCGATTGCGGCTGCGTCGAAACGTCTAACGGGGGAGTGCCACGCCTATGGATACCGTAGTACAGCTGATACAGGTCGCCATTTCCTCCGGTACGCCGCTCCTGATTGCAGCGCTTGGAGGCATTCTGATTGAACGCTCCGGCATCATTCAGCTTGGAGCGGAAGGATTGATGCTGCTCGGCGCTGTGATGGCAGGGCTGACCTATTTGCATACCGCAAATCTGGCACTCACCATGCTGGCTGTCATCGGGATTAGCGCTGTGCTTGGATTGCTGCATGCGGCTTTTACGATTTCGCTGCGAACGAACCAAATCGTGACCGGACTTGCGCTGACGTTATTCGGTTCAGGACTAAGCGCTTATCTGGGCAAAGGAATCAGCGGTATTCCCATTGCACATGCCATCCCTGTGGTTCGTTTGACTTGGCTTACTCAAGTGCCGGTGATCGGTGATATTTTTGCTCGGATGGACTTGTTCACTTGGCTTAGTTTCCTGCTAGTTATCGCGATGCATGTATATATCTATCGTACCTCTTGGGGCTTGCATCTGCGTGCAATGGGCGACAGTCCGGCGACAGCGGATGTGATGGGGATCCGCGTATATGCATTCCGCTACGGTTGCGTGATCGCGGGCTCGATGCTGATCGGGATTGCCGGTGCCGACCTGCTGCTTGTATATACCCCGACCTGGACGGAGGGAATGACGGCTGGACGAGGCTGGATCGCCGTTGCGCTCATTATATTTGCCAGATGGAACCCCATTCGTGCGTTATTCTGCGCGTATTTCTTCGGCTTGCTTAGTACGATCGGCTTTAGACTTCAGCTCATTGGCGTTGAAATCCCCTCTTATTTTCTGAAAATGATCCCATATCTCGTCACCATTCTCGTCCTTATGGCATTAGGGTGGCGTAACCGCAACAAACCGTCCGGTGCACCTGAAGCGCTGGGCAACCCTTATTATCGGGAACAACGATTCTGATTCGATTGTTCGTTTGGGTAAGGAGGTGATCGAACGATGAGCATTACAGGCAATGAGGGCTGGCAAGACCCCCCGTCGGTCTGGCATCCGATAGACGCGGCGGAAGCTTGGCGATTGAAGCAGAGCTATGGCGATGAAGCGACGTATATCTCCGGCGGCACTTGGCTCTCCGCGCAGTGGGAGAATGGAGCAGCCAAACCTAAGCATCTGATCGATCTAAGTTGCATTTCCGGGATGAAAGGGATCACTTTCAGCTCGAAAGAAACGACAATCGGCGCGTTAACCGCCTTAACGACGCTTCGGCGAGACCCATTTCTAAGCGAACATTACAGGAGCATCGTCGATGCAGTGACCGGCATCGCCGCACCGTCGATCCGGAATGCGGCAACAATCGGAGGGAATATCGCTTGCAGAACCGGAGACATCCTCCCGGCGCTAATGATCAGTGAAGCCGAGCTGCTCTGGCATGATGGACGCAGTGTGCAGCGTGAACCGCTTATCCAGTGGCTCGAACGTGTAAGCGAAGGGACGTCGCCGCAGGGACGAATACTGACGCAGGTGAAACTGCAGCTGCCGGAGGCGAACCCGCTTGTGCGGAGATTGGAAGTCTATCAGAAGATTGGCAGACGCGAGGCGTTTACTCCATCTGTCGTGACGGCAGCTTATACCAGCGACATCGATACAATTAGCGGGGAGATCGGCCGTATACGGATCGCCGTTGGCGGGGGGCAGACCGTTCCGCATCGTCTGCATGGCGCAGAGAAGCTGCTGCTCAATGCCGTGATGAGCCCCGAGCTGATGGAGAAGCTGTATGAGCAAGTCGTGCTTGAGGCGCAGCTCATAGGCGATGCATTCGTGTCTGCGGCGTACCGGAAACGAACGGCTGCAGGGCTTATCTCGGCGTTATTGTGGCAGCAATGGCAGAACGCAGGAAAGATGGGAGGGCGATGAGCATGCTGCTTAACCGAAGCTCCGGCAAGGAGCGGTGGCGAGTCAGGCCCGACGGTCCTGACAAAGTGACTGGCAAGCTTGCCTATCTCACGGATCGGACAACGCCCGGCATGCTGTTCGGACGCGTGCTTCGCAGCCCTTATCCGCATGCGCGTATTCTAGCGATTCGTACCGAACGAGCCAAACAGCTGCCTGGCGTGCATGCCGTGCTGACGCATGCGGATATCCCAGGTTTGAATGGGTACGGGATTGCGATTCAAGATCAACCTGTCCTGTGCTGGGACAGAGTCCGCTATGTCGGGGATACGGTTGCCTGTGTTGCGGCAGAGTCGGCGCTTCTTGCAGAACAGGCTTTGGCTTTGATTGAGGTCGATTATGAAGAGCTGCCGATTATGGACAGTCCTTCGAAGGCGATGGCGGCAGATGCGGTGAAGCTGCATCCGAAGGGGAATATATTGCATCAAACCGAATTTGCTCGCGGAGATATCGGGGAAGGGTTCGCGAACTGCGTTCACATCGTGGAGGAGACCTACATTTCCCCTCGTCAGATGCATACGTACATGGAAACCGAAGGCGGCTTGTTCGTTCCGGAAGCGGATGGACGGCTGACGGTTCACTCCCCGACCCAGCATGGGTTTATGGATCGCTTGCAGCTCTCGCGCATTACGGCACTGCCGGAGACTGCCATTCGCATTTTGTCCAGTCCGATCGGGGGTTCCTTCGGCGGCAAGGATGAACTGAATGTTCAGCCGTATGGTGCTTTGCTCGCCCTCAAGACGAATCGGCCGATAAAGATACACAATTCCCGGCAAGAGTCAGTCAGAGCCGGACTTAAACGGCATCCGATGACGATTACGATGAAAACAGGTATGGATGGGAACGGCACCATCCTCGCTCATCAAGTACTAATAACTGCGGATACCGGGCCTTATGCGACGCTTGGAGCGGAAGTGCTTCATTTTGCCACCGAGCATGTGATTGGGCCTTACCGATATGGAACACTCGATGTACAAAGTGTCTCTGTCTACACCAATAACGGGATGTCCGGCGAGTTTCGCGGATTTGGCGGCAATCAGGCGATATTTGCACTGGAAGGTCAGATGGATCGTTTGGCGGAAGCATGCGGGATGGAGCCTTGGGCATTCCGACTGCTCAATATGCGTAAACCCGATGATCCGGGACCATTCGGCCATCCCATCGCACCAACGGACGGTGCCAGGCAAGTATGGGATGCGACAGCAGCTTCACCATTGTGGCAGGAAAAGCAGCAGGTGCAGCGGTTTACCTCGTCGGAACCATGGCTTCATACCGGCATAGGAGCGGCGTTCATCATGCATGGAGCGGGGCTTGGAGCCGGCATACCCGATCCCGCTGGGGGCAGACTGGTGCTCGCCGGAGATGGCGTCATTGAAGCGCATTTCGGTTACGAGGAGTGTGGGCAAGGGCTATTAGCATCGCTAGAGCTCATGCTGATCGAACAGTTCGGCTTTGCGTCAACAGATCTGCGCCTCATTATCGGCGACACCGATGCCGTGCCGGACAGCGGATCGACGACCGCTTCCAGAGCGACAACGATGATGTGGAAGTCGCTGCAGAAGCTGCGGTCTCCTTTCATAAGCGGACTGCTCGGCGCGGCGGCTGAATTATTGTCTCTTCCCGAGGAAGGGCTGCGCGTTGGCGAAGGCGGTATCTGGCGTAAAGGTGAAGCGAGCGAAGGCAGCGGTATTCTATTGCTGAGTTACAAAGCGTTGGCGGATGGCGCTGCCGGACGGGACATTCGCGCCGAGACAAAATTCGCGTTTCCTACCACGACGTTTCCACGGTCAGGAGCTCATTATCTGTACACCTTTGCTGCGGTGGTCGTGAAGGTGGAGGTAAATACGCTGACAGGCCGTGTTCACGTACTAGAGCAATATCATGCTGTAGCTGCCGGTCCGGTCGTAAATCCACAAGGCTATCTGGGGCAGATCGAAGGCGGCAGCATCATGGCGCTCGGTTACGCGCTGACTGAAGAAGCACTCATGCACGAAGGGCGTTATTTGACGACGAACCTCGATAACTATTTCATTCCAACGATCAAGGATGCTAACGGAACTGTTCATGTCGAAGCGATTGAGGAGTTGCCTGAAGGCGATGATTACGGTCCGCGAGGAGTCGGCGAAATCGGTTCGGTCGGCGTCGCGCCTGCCATACTGGCAGCCGTGCATGATGCAACCGGAAAGCGATTGAATAAGCTACCAATCGATCCATTGGAGCTGCTGGAGCGTCCGACTTTCATGGCGAAGGCGGTGATGGATCTATGAAAAATGAACACGACTTACAGCAGTGGTCCTCGCCTTCTCCGCTAAGCTGCACCGTTAATGGCGAAGAAATACAGTTGAACGTGCCCGAGAGTAAACGGTTGTTGGCCATCCTTCGAGAAGACTTAGAGCTCTCCGGTACGAAAATATCATGCGAAATCGGGCGCTGCGGCGCTTGCATGGTGATGGTGGACGGCAAAGCGGTCAACGCCTGCCTGACGATGGCTTACCAATGCAGCGGGAAGGACATCACGACGATTGAAGGTATAGAGGGCCGTGAAGGGCTGCATCCGGTCCAGCAAGCTTTTCTCGACGAAGGCGGCTACCAATGTGGGTATTGCACGCCTGGGATGATTGTTTCGGTAACCGCTATGCTGCTGGAACAGCCGAACCCGACGCTTGAAGAGGTTGAGGAGGCGCTGTCCGGCAACTTATGCCGGTGTACGGGCTATGGGGGAATTATCCGTGCAGTGCACAGGGTGATTGAACAAGGGAGGGCTCAGCCATGAATGAGAAGGAACGGCATTTGTATTATTTGCGCAAAAGCATCGAGGTGTCCAAGCAGGCATTGGCTTCGGGCAATACGCCGTTTGGCGCGATCTTGGTCGATTCGTCCGGCACGATCGTTCTGGAGCAGGGCAATGTGGAGGTGACTACAGGCAGCTGTGCCGGTCATGCGGAGACGACGCTCATGGTGAACGCTTCCCGAACCTTCTCCAAGCAGCAGCTATGGCAGTTCACACTTTACACTTCCGTAGAGCCCTGTGCCATGTGCGCAGGCGCAATCTATTGGGGGAATGTGGGCACGGTCGTATATGGCATCTCGGAGAAAAGACTGTCGGAGCTCACCGGAGAAGATGAACGGAATTTAACGTTGAATTTGCCTTGCAGAGACGTCTTTGCCTGCGGTCGCAAGCCGATCGAAGTCATTGGACCATTCCCGGAAATCGATGCGGAGACGGCTTCCGTACATGCGGGGTACTGGACATGAGCATAAGTTTATGGCAGCTGAATACGCTCAGTAAAGAGATGTTTGTGGGTCAAATCGGAGGTGTGTTTGAGCATTCGCCGTGGATTGCGGAGAAGGCTTGGGAAGCAAGGCCTTTTCATTCCGTGAATGAGCTGCATGAAGCGATGCTGGACGTAGTGCGACAAGCGCCGGAAGATCAAGTGACCGAGCTGCTGCGAGCACATCCGGATTTGGCAGCTCGCATGACGATGACGTCTTACTCCTCTGCCGAGCAGCAAGGGGCAGGGCTGCATGAACTGTCTCCGGACGAGTATAAGCGATTTGCCCAGTTAAATGCGGCTTACACCACTCAATTCGGATTTCCTTTCATCATGGCGGTACGTGGAAGAACAAAGGCCGATTTACTTGCGGCGATGCAAGAGCGACTGCAGCACTCTACCGTACAGGAGCGCAGACAAGCACTGCTGGAAATTCAGCGGATCACCCAACTCCGTCTGATGGATGTAATCGAAGAATAAGTCTTGAGGTGAAAGGATGATGCAGGATGAAGCTTCGTGATGGACGGACGCTTTATTATGGCAAAGGCGATGTGTTGACTTATCGAACCTATGCGGCTCCGCTTGTTGTAGCGCCGATTCCGGAATCACCTTATTGTGGCGAATCCAATGTTGTTTTTGCACATAATGTGACGTTCTCCGTCAGCAGCGAGGTGCTGCTGGGCTCGTTTAGCGAAGGGGACAACACGCATGTTGTGGCTACCGACTCGATGAAGAATTTCATACTCCGACATGCTGCTGCTTATGACGGTTGTACGACCGAAGGCTTTCTAGCCTTTGTATCAGAAGCCTTCCTCGCGCAATACCCGCACGTGACGGATATTGAAATTGCTGCGGATCGCATTCCCTTTCAGACGATCTCGATAGGCGGAGAAGCCGGATTTAACGAGAGTGAATTGGTGTTTCGGCGGTCTCATAACGAGCATTCACATGCATCCCTACAGATGAAACGGGCAGCCGATACCGGAGCCGTCGTTGTCGGTCATTGCAGCGGAATCGTGGATGTGCAGCTTATCAAAGTGAGCGGAAGCTCATTCTACGGGTTCATTCGTGATGAATATACGACGTTGCCTGAGAGCTATGATCGGCCTTTATTTATTTTCTTGAATCTGCATTGGCGGTATTCGAAGGTTGCGGACGCGTTGGACGGGAACGGTGGCGGGTATGTAGCGGCGGAGCAAGTCCGAGATTTGGCCCAGCATGTGTTCCACTCGGTTCAGTCTCCGTCTATTCAATATCTAGTCTGCCAAATTGGCTTACGGCTATTGACCAGGTTTCCGCAATTGGAGGAGGTTAGCTTCGAATCCAACAATCGGACATGGGAAACGATCGTCGAGCGTGATCCGGTCACAGGAGCAGGTGTATATACGGAACCGAGGCCTCCATTCGGGTTCCAAGGGTTCTCGCTGAGCAGAGTGGATTTGGAGCGCGAGGATTTTCTGAAGGCGCTGGCTGCTAATCCTTCTGCAAAGTCGGTTGCGTCGCCATGATGGGACAATTAACCACGCATGTGCTGGACATGTCGCAAGGAAAGCCGGCAGTCGGGATGAACATTCAACTGTGGGTACATTCCTCTCTTGGAAAACCGCCGCAGTTAATCAAAGAGGTTCAAACGAACGCGGATGGACGTGTGGATGCGCCGTTGTTGGGCCGAGGCGAACTGCACATAGGCGAGTATGAACTTATCTTTGATGTTGGGGGCTATTTTGGCGGGGGGATACGGTTTCTGACTCTTGTTCCGGTTCGATTCCTCGTCGAGGATTCGAGCTCCAACTATCATATCCCGCTGCTAGTCTCGCCAGGCGGTTACAGCACATATAGAGGAAGCTGAACTGGCAGGATTTTGCAAAACGGCTTGCGAGATGGTAGAGTATAGAGTACCTACATACGCGCAAGGAGTGAGCATCGATGACAGATCATCAGGCGGTCCAAGTCCACCCTTTCTACAAACATGCTGAAGAGGCATTCAAGCTGCTGCCGGAGGCAACCGAGAGTTTAGCGAAGCTAAGATCGGCGTTCGAAGCCTCTGGTGAAGAGTTTCTGGCGATTGAGCTTAAACATATGCAGGCGAGGCTGGAAGAGCTGCGCGTATTGTTCGCAGATGGTCCGACAGGTTAGATGGTAGAGAAAGAGCCGAGCGCTTTGATGCGTTTGGCTCTTTTTGTAGGTCAAGGTCAACCTGAGGCCAGCGTGGACTTCCCGACAATATTGCTAAGTGCGAATAATTGTAACGAACCGTACAGGTCTTATTTGCTTGGAAAATAGGGATTTGAAATTCTAACGAATCCTACAGGACTTATTTAGCTATAAACTCATGTATTTCTAGCTATTTCAACCCAATAAGGCCTCTGTGGGCGATGTAAAATAGTTTGTGTACCAAGATTTGGAGCCTTAACAGGCAGCAAAAAAGTAGGGTATTCTCGGGGTTACCACACGCACCAAGAAGG
>NZ_FNNV01000013.1 GCF_900106745.1 Paenibacillus sp. CF384
TCCTTCTTGGTGCGTGTGGTAACCCCGAGAATACCCTACTTTTTTGCTGCCTGTTAAGGCTCCAAATCTTGGTACACAAACTATTTTACATCGCCCGACGAGGTCTTATTGGGTGGTTTGCCGGTAGTTTGGGGCCGATTGTGCCATAATAGCACCTGTACGGTTCGTTAGAATATCAGAACCCCGAATTCCGACCCAATAAAGCCGCTACGGTTCGTTAGCCGTTCGCGCCGAGTGGAATGCGAGTGGATTATCCCTTTTTACCCGAGCCGAAGCCAATGATATAACCATCCACCCACTTCTTAGGATTGGTTAGTGCAGACAATCTCTATTAACTTTCGATCAATTCCTTCGATATCGCCGATGTCGGATGAACCGTCCCATAGGACGATGGATTCCGCTTCATCATTTGGAATAAACGCAACGAAGTCATCGAGCTCCCCATAAAATAAAGCGCCATACTCGATTCTCCTCGGGCCGTGAAAGCTGGGTTGAAGATCAAATTTCATGAGCCCCTTGAACACTGCATTGCGTAAGGTTTGACTGGTTTCTTCGTATAATTCCCTGACCACACACTCTCTGGGTGTTTCACCTTATTCAATGATACCTCCTGGCAGCTCCCAGCTATTCCGCCACTTGTTGGGCATTAAGAGGTGCTTACCCTGATAGTTTACTACAATTAAGGCATGAGTCAGTGGTGCTTCTAACGGGATGCGGCTAAGCTCCTCCTCTCGTATGGCGTTTATGCCAACAAAACATTTCCCTTTGCGTCCGTAACGATCGACATTCTCTCATTCCTCCGGTTTCAGCTCGCAACCATGCTATGGAACCAAAAAACGCGCAAGACTCATGGTCCTGCACGCTAATATGGAAGATTATACCTGCGAAAGAATCATCTCTGCAATCGTTACTTTTCATTTCCCTATGCGTTTCGATTGCGATAGAGCAGGAAGATGAAGAAGGGTGCTCCGATTCCCGCTGTAAAGACACCGACCGGAATGTCATAAGGCAAGAAGGCGGTGCGAGCCACTGTATCGGCTAGTACTACCATGAGTCCGCCGATCAATGCTGCAATCGGCAATACGCCGCCGAAGGCCGGACCTACGAGCTTGCGAGTCATATGCGGCGCGATCAAACCGACGAAAGAGATGGCTCCGCCGACCGAAACCGCAGCTCCGGCTAACGCGACGCTGATCATTAGCAGCACGAAACGTTGACGTTGTGCGGCACTGCCTACTCCTTTGGCAATATCATCGCCAAGCTGCAGCACGTTGACGTTCCGCGCAAATAGGAAGGAGAGGGGAATAAAGACGCTGACCCATGGCACGATGGTCCATACCATTTTCCAATCGGTGCCGTAAACGGTACCTGTCAGCCAGACATAGGCTTGTGAAGCGGTAGTAATGGGATTCATAACAAGCATGACCTTCGTAATCGAGGCAAGCAGGAAATTGATGCCGATGCCGATGAGCACGAGGCGAATAGGTGTAACGCCTTTCTTCCAAGCGAGAAAATAAATCAAGATAGAGGTGATGCCTGCGCCAACCATAGCCGCAACCGGCAACCATACGATACTAAGCGTACTCGAGAGGTAACTGATAAAGGCGACTGCCGCAACAGAAGCGCCGCTGGTAATGCCGATAATGTCCGGGGAAGCAAGCGGATTGCGAATAATCCCTTGCAATATGGCACCGGCGACGGCTAGCGAAGCGCCTACGAGAAAAGCGGCGATAATGCGCGGCAGACGCAGCGTATTGATGATGAGCTTGTACTCCTCCGTTCCTCCGCCAACCAACGTACGGATCACGTTCACTGGAGAGATGCGCATATCGCCAAGCGCGGCACTGACTAGTAAGGACAAGAAGCTTGCCAGCAGAAGACCGATCGTGAGCCTAACCGTTTTCTTATGTAGGAAAAAGGATACCGGAGCCTTATTGAACCGGATATAGGTAAAGTTTCTCATGATTTAACGATCCCCTTTCTGGCAATCACGATAAATGCAGGAATGCCAATGACGGCGGTCATGACGCCAACCGGCAGCTCTTCGGGTCTTACGATGAATCTGGCGCCGATGTCAGCTGCTAGTACCAGAATCCCGCCAAGCAAGGCGCTGTATGGGATGATCCAGCGATAATCGTTTCCGGCGAATAAACGGGCAATCGTAGGAATGATGAGTCCGATAAAACCGACAGGACCTGCTACAGCGACAGAGCTGCCAGCTAGTGCCATAATAATGATGCCCGCGGCAAGCTTAATGAAAATCGTCCGCTGCCCGAGTCCTTGCGCCGTGTCATCGCCCATAGTTAACACATTCATATGCCTCGAAATCCACAAAGCCGCAATCCAGCCCGCCGCCATAAACGGCAGGACGGCTTGAAGCATATCCAGGGAACGGCCGGCAACGGAGCCCGTTAACCAGAACATGACTTCGTTTAAGCTTTGCTCATCCAGAACAAGCATGCCTTGCGTGAAGGAGGAGAATAAAGCGCTTAGTGCTGCGCCTGCAAGTATGATTTTGAGCGGCGTTAGACCGTCCCGGCCTATGGAACCTAAGATGTAAACCGCCAGAGCAGCGACTGCGGCACCTAGGAAGGAGACGCCGGTAAGCACAGGCAGTGAGCTGACCGATAACATGGTTACGGTAAACACGACAGCAAACGATGCGCCAAAATTAATGCCAAGCACATTCGGATCAGCCAGCGGATTGCGCGTTAACCCTTGAATCAACGACCCGGCAACGGCTAGGCTTGCTCCGATAGCGGCAGCGACGAAAGCTCTCGGCGCACGCGATGTTTGTACGATAATTTGCTCGTTCGAGGATTCGTCGTAATGAGTGAAGGAATGATAGACATCCGAGAGCGAAATTGGCGTTGCGCCGAATACCATGCTCGCAATAATAAAGAGGATCATAATAATGAATCCAAGTAGTAGACCTGTAATCTTAGCCGGAATGCCGGCAAACAACCTTTCCATGCTCGTCGCTCCAGTCCCCTGACGCACGAAAGAATGAGCCGACCGGCCCATTCTCTCAGACGTACTTATTGTAGATACGGTCTCTTATAGATCGAAGTAGAAGTAAAGATCGTCAAGCATCATTTTCGCAGCAGTAGCACCGCCGGACATGTTCCATGTGATGTCGTTGACTTTATAGTACTTGTTGTTCTTAATCGCCTTCAAATTCTTCCACAGCGGGTTCTTCTGCCATTCTTGCTGGGACTTGAACTCTTCGCCTTCACCGTAGCTTGATGTGATATCGAAGATGACATCCCCATCCATGAGCGGAATTTGCTCTTGCGAGGTTAGGTTCACGAGCACCTTGCCATCGACCTTCTGAGCTTTAGGACGCTGCAAGCCAACTTCCTCGAGAATGTTGCCGGCAAATCCGGTGACATAGAAACGAGCGGTGTTATCGTCTTGGAAACGAATAATCGATACTTGCGTATTCGCACGGCTGCCGAGTTTGGATTTAAAGTCTGCAACGCGTTTGTTCCAGTCCGCCATGAATGCTGCCGCTTTGTCTTCTTTGTTCGAGGCTAGTGCAGCCATCTGCATGTTCGCTTTCCAGCCGAATACTTCTTCAACGAAGATCGTAGGCGCGATAGCAGAGAGCTGATCGTAAATTTTCTCGTGGCGTGTTTTCGATCCGATAATGAGGTCCGGTTTCAGAGCAACGATCGCTTCCATATTCGGCTGCAGCTCGCTGCCGAGGTTCGTAACGCCGGCCATATCCGCGCGGAGGTAGTGGTACCAAGGGGTTTGTACCCATGATTCAACTGCACCTACCGGTTTCACGCCGAGAGTAAGAGAAACGTCGACGCCGCCGTTAAACAGAACCGCGATACGTTTGGGCACAGCATTCAATGTGGTTTTGCCCATAGCATGCGTAATGGTGCGTTTACTGTCCAGGTTGACTGTCTTGGAGCCCGCATTCCAATTGACCCATAAGCCGAAAGCTTCACCAAGGAAGCGAAGAGGGACAAGCGTACGGCCGTTCTTCTCAACGGCTTTCGCATCGAGTGTGACCGATTTGCCGTTGGTTGTCGCTTGATTGCTGCCGATCGTCAATTGTACGGTCGTTGTGCCGCGAGTAACGCTAAGCTTCTTAGAGGCTTGATCAAATCCGATCTTGGCATTCAGTTTCTCGGATAATAGACGATAGGGAATCATAGTTGAGCCGCTGATGACTTGCGGCGGTACGTCGAAGGAAAGCTTGCTGCCGTCTAGGACGACACTAATCGGGGTTTCTGCTGCCGCTGCTGTGAACGGTACGGAAACGATTGCCAGAATGAAAGTAAGCGATAAGGCCAACGTACGAAATACGGGTTTAAACATGGGGGAAGTGCACAACCTTTCGATTTATATTGATAATGATTATCATTGTCATAGAGAATGATAGTGCAAATTTACTAGAGAAGTCAATACAAATTTTGCCAAAAGAACCGAGCTATTTCACGCCTGCTTTATCTGCAAGCTGACGAAATCCCTGATACAGCTCATAGTCGATTTGCAGAATGGCAGTCTGGTCGATTGTTTCGGTGCCGTTCAGCTCGGTTAGCTTGACGACTTTCTCATCCAGAAATTTAACCATATCGGAAGCCGCTGCTTTGACATCTGCTTTCATCGCGTCCCAACTGGTAATAATCTGATCGGAGACTGTCTTGATCTGCTCGGCGTCGTTGTTCTCTGCATGCTGTTTCAAGTCTTTAATCTGGGATCTGATTAATTCGATGGAGCTCTTGAACGCTTCGGACACTTGCTTATCTGCGGTCTTCTGATCCGCAGCGTTATCCATAATGGAATCCGTAACGGCTTTGTTTGCGTCGAGGTTGCTCTTCGTAGCTTCTTTTACTTTCTGTTCGGTCTTAGTTGTTTTCTTGGGAGGTGCAGGCTTCTCTTCGGCCGGCTTCGCTTCCGGCTTGGTAGATTCACTTGCAGCTTCTGACGATTGGTTTGCAGCCGTATCTTCTGCTGCTGCGGCAGGGGGATCTGCTGCGACAGCTTCTTCTGTATCAGCGTCATTAGCTGGTGCTTCAACCTCGGTGGTCTCCGATTCTGCTGCGGTTGCTTCTGTTTCCTGTGCATCCAGTAGTGCTGCTTCTTGCGATACTGCTTTACCGTTATCATTCTGTTCGCCCATGAGCGAGCGTCCTGCGCCAGGAGTATTATTGCACCCTGCGGTCATCAATGCGGCCGCCGCGATGGCGATTACGAAATAACGTTTCATCCTGATTCCTCCTTACGAGTGAGAATATGGAATTGCGGAACAATACTAAGCTATTTTAGTTCAAGTGAGAATCGTTTTCAATACTTTTCTGATAATGATTTTCATTTGCATTGACAACGATGTTCGAATCCTCATACAATCGATGGTAAAAGAAGGAGTTGAGCGCCGCGTGAATGCCCTGCAAACCGACCGGCTATCGGTAGCGTACGGTAGCCAATTTATATTCAAGGATTTGAATGTCGCTATTGAGAAAGGCAAAGTCACAGCGCTGATCGGCAGCAACGGCTGCGGGAAGTCGACACTGCTCCGCACGATGGCGCGTTTACTAAAGCCTGAGCAGGGCAATGTGCTGCTTGAAGGGGACAATATCGCTTCGCTGCCTACGAAGGAAGTTGCCAAACGGATGGCGCTTCTGCCGCAGGGGCCGACCGCGCCGGAAGGGTTAACCGTGCTGCAGCTCGTCAAACAAGGCCGTTATCCTTATCAGAGCTGGCTTCAGCAATGGTCGAAGGAGGATGAACGTCATGTCACGTTAGCGTTGCAGACGACGGGGTTGACGGATTTAGCTGAGCGGACAGTCGACTCCTTGTCTGGAGGACAACGGCAGCGTGCATGGATTGCGATGATTCTGGCACAAGGTACGGATATTATTCTGTTAGACGAACCGACCACCTATTTGGATCTAACGCATCAAATCGAAGTGCTTGATTTACTGTTTGAGCTGAATGCGAAGGAGAACCGCACGATCGTGATGGTGCTGCATGATATAAACTTGGCTTGCCGCTACGCGCATCATATTGTGGCCATCCAGAACCATCGTGTTTTTGCGGAGGGACCTCCTGAGGAGGTTGTCACCTCCGGTATGATCGATGCGGTGTTCAACATGAAAGCAGACATTATTCCCGATCCGTTATTTGGCACGCCGATGTGTATTCCGCATGGAAAAGGCAGATCGTTATCTTTAGGATTGGTACATGTATAAATAAAGAGGCTTGCGTGAGCAAGCCTCTTTATTGTGTGTAATGCAAGATACGATTTCGAAGTTTAGGCATGAGATTCCAGAAATTTCTTGATGCGCAGTTCATCGGTGATCAGCGGGCAAGTATAGCAGTATGGATCGTCATCCCCGGGGAGTCTGTAATTCATGCAGCAGGCTCTGCGCACCAATATACTGCGACCCTCATGCAGCGGATCTTCTACGGCTCGGAAAGTGCAGGACATAGGATTGACGGCACGACCGGGCAGCCAATCCGGCTCCAGCCTTCTTGTCGCATATTCGAACCATTGTTCGATGCGTGAAGTAAACGCCTCAGATGGCGATTCTCGCAGCCAAGTCTGCTTCCAATGGGCGAGCAAATAGGCAATCGTATGCCACATTCCGGGGACGGGAACACCGGTATGACTGACGACAGCAGCGATTACTTGCGAGGCATGGTCATGGAAGAGATGACGCAGATAGGCTTCGTCTTGTTCGGTTTCGCTCTGCAGCAGCGTGATAGCAGTAACAGGCGCATCGCTGAGCAAATAGAATTTGACGTTAGCGCCACTCTGTACGAAACGAACATTCTGGAAGGAGAGATCAAGCGGATAACGCTGATGCAGCCACGTATAGACAGCTCCGGCGAATAATGCACAATATCTTTTCCAGAACAACATGCCTACTGTCTTGTTGTCAGGAGCATTAATTTGTGAGGCAAATCGGTCAACCAGTTCTGTAATCCCTACAGCAGGGTCGGTTCCTTCGAATGAATATACGGTCGTTTCGACGGATGGCGCGCCGAAATTAAACTTATGTCGGTTTACGATAACGTTTGGATCCAATGGGAGCATGGCAATTCTCCTGACCTGTGGTTTTAAAACTACGATCATGATAATTGTTCTCAATTGCATTTGTCAATGAATTCCTCCCAACCCTATACGCCCCAGACGCGCGAATATGGTAGACTATTGAAAACTAGTTTTTACAGAAAGTGGTGTAAGCGTAGATGGCGATTCAAATTGCTTTGTTGCGCGGTATCAACGTCGGCGGAAAGAACAAGATTAAGATGGCAGAGCTTCGAGAAGCGTTGGAAACTCTGGGATTGTTGCGGGTTCAAACGTATATTCAGAGCGGCAATATTTTGTTTGAGTCGGATGAGGATGAACTGACATTACGTGGGAAAATCGAGGCGCTGATTGAGAGCAAGTTCGGTTTGTCCATTCGCGTTATTATTCGCACAGCCGATGAACTCACTGAAATTGCCGCTAATCTTCCATTCTCGGATGAAGCAGTTAAGGCAGCCGAAGCTTCTTTTGAAGGGGAGTGCCTCTATATTGCGATGATGCTGGATGAGCCGAATGCCAATAAAGTGGAGAAGCTGGAGAGCTATGATTTTAAAGAAGATCGGTATGTTATTGCGGGCCGGGATGTGTATCTATTATTTCGCCAAAGCGTGCGGGATTCCAAGCTTTCCGTCCAAGTAGACAAGCTGAATGCTCCTGTAACCGTTCGGAATTGGAATACATTGACGAAGCTTATTGGGATGTCGCAGGAAATGGGTAATGCCAACTAAGCGGTGCAAATCTAGCGATCTACACGATAAGGGGGAAGCTTGTCATGTTCAATCTATCCGAGTATCCGTATCCATCCAGAAGAACGGCAGTCGTGGCGAGGAAAGGGATGGTCGCTACTTCGCAGCCGCTCGCATCTCAAGCGGGACTTCGTGTCTTGCAGCAAGGCGGGAATGCTATTGATGCGGCGATTGCGGCGGCAGCATGTCTTACCGTGGTGGAGCCGACAGGCAATGGCATTGGGAGCGATTCGTTCGCGATCGTTTGGTATAAAGGGCAAATGTATGGCTTGAATGCAAGCGGGGGAGCGCCGGAGCTATTGACGCCGGACGCGGTTCGGCAGCGCGGATTCGAAGAGGAAATGCCGGCAAGCGGATGGCTTCCGGTGACCGTACCCGGCGCTCCGGGAGCATGGTCAGGCTTATCTGCTCGATTCGGCGCATTGCCATTCGCGCAGCTGCTGGAATCCGCCATTGATTACGCCGATGGCGGCTATCCGGTTTCGCCGGAGCTCGCTTTGAAATGGCAGCGTGCTTATGAGGTGTATTCGCAGCGAAGCGGGAATGATCCGGCTTTCGCAGAGTGGTTTCGCGTCTTCGCTCCGGCTGGACGAGCACCGAAGGCAGGCGAAATGTGGCGGTCACCGGATCACGCACGGACACTTCGGCTGATTGCAGAATCTAGCAGCGAATCTTTCTATCGAGGCGAGTTGGCAGCGTTGATCGATCGGCATGCGAGAGAAAGCGGGGGGCTGCTTCGCAGCACGGATCTTGCCTCCTTTCAGCCGGAATGGGTGGACCCGATTTCTGTGCCCTATCGAGGTTATGATGTATGGGAGCTGCCGCCAAACGGGCAAGGACTAGTGGCCTTAATGGCCTTGAATATGTTGAATGGACGGGATCTCGCAGGTCAGGAGAGCGCAAGCAGGTTTCATGTCCAGATTGAAGCACTGAAGCTCGCTTTTGCCGATGGGAAGCATTATATTACCGATCCAAACCGAATGAAAGCCAGCGTGGAGCAGCTGCTGTCGCCTTCCTATGCTGCGCTTCGCAGCAGCTTGATTGGTGAACAAGCATTGATGCCTGAACCTGGCCAATTGCCTAAAGGCGGAACGGTTTATTTGGCTGCTGCCGACGGGGAAGGGAACATGGTTTCTTTTATCCAAAGTAATTATATGGGCTTCGGCTCGGGAATCGTGGTACCGGGAACCGGGATCAGCCTGCAGAACAGAGGGGCATCCTTCTCCCTTGATCCTGCGCATGCGAATGTACTGGAGCCGGGCAAACAGCCTTATCATACGATTATTCCGGGTTTTCTTACGAAGAACGGGGAGCCGATTGGACCATTCGGCGTGATGGGGGCTTTCATGCAGCCGCAGGGTCATCTGCAGGTGATCTCTCATTTATTGGATCATCATCAGAATCCGCAAGCAGCGCTCGATGCGCCTAGGTGGCAGTGGATGGAAGGCAAACATCTCGTCGTTGAAGGTGAGTTTAGTGCGGAGATCGTAGAGGAGCTAAAGCGTAAAGGTCATGACATTCAAGTGCTGTCCGATCGTAAAGCGTTTGGCTGCGGACAGATCATTTGGCGGGATGCGAATGGTGTCTTGATCGGAGGAACCGAACCGAGAACAGACGGCTGTATTGCTTCGTGGTAGCGTTTGACGAGGTGGTTGGAATTAGATAAAGGAATGGAGAGCGTAAACAAAGTGGAAACCGAACAAACTGCTGGTCCGGATATCCGTGAAATCATAAGAGAGCTTTCGGATAAACAGATCATTCATCCGGATTCGAAGCTTATGCATCAGATGAA
This sequence comes from Paenibacillus sp. CF384, assembly GCF_900106745.1. Classification (GTDB taxonomy): domain Bacteria; phylum Bacillota; class Bacilli; order Paenibacillales; family Paenibacillaceae; genus Paenibacillus_Z. The sequence goes on from NZ_FNNV01000013.1 coordinate 9,587, forward strand.
TGGCACGACAGAAGGACGCGTCTATATCTTGATGGTGGACGAAGCGCCTCGTTATGTACTGAAGCTGGAAGAAGCGGAGTATATGTCTGTTGTGGCGCGATTTCTTAATGATTACGCGGGTAGTCCGCTATTGCCGAAGCTTTATTATTTGGCGCCGGATCATTCCTTCATCGTGTATGCGTTCATTCCCGGAACTACAGGTGATGAGCGTGGCCCGAAGAAGGAATGGCTGCCGAAGTTGACGGTAGACTTGCTGAATCACTACTTGAAAGTGGAGCAAACGGACTCGTCTCTCGTGTGGGATGATCACACGCTTGATGGTTTAGATTTTGCAAAAAACGAGATTGGAAGTCTGCTGCCTGCTGCCGACTATGAGCTGGTGCATGCGATTGCGAGGAAGCTGCTCGTGCGTAGGGAAGGACGTACTCTTTATGCGCTTCACGGCGATTGCGGCGTACATAACTTCGTGTTTCGTGACGAGCAGCTGGTAGGAGTTATAGATCCGACCCCGATGGCCGGACCGCTGCTGTATGATTTTGTCTTCGCATTCGTTTCTTCACCGGATGACCTGACGATGGATACGCTGCTCCCGGCATTCGAACTCCTTGACCATGAGCCGTTGGAGCGTGAGGAGTTGGTCTGGGAGGTCGTGGTGGGGCTTTATTATCGCATTGGCGTCTGTTTGCTTCACCATCCGCACGATCTGCCGGCATATATGGAAGCATGGAATTACTGGAAAGCACTCGTACGAGAATAGGAATGTCCATCAGGGAGGTAATCGGATGTCGCATGTCCAATCGCAAACTACAGTAACATCAATCGCTCCATGGATTTCAGTTCACAGTGCAGTTGAAGCTTTAACATTCTATAAAGCTGCTTTCGGGGCTGTTGAGCTCTACAGGTTGGAAGAAGAAGCGGGAAAGCCGGTTCTCGCGGAACTGTCGGTTCAAGGTGCAGGCTTCTGGATTCAAGAGGATCCGGAGTCAAGTCCGAAACCGGATGTGCCAGGTTCTGTTCGGATGATTCTGACTGTAGCCGATCCGGATTCACTGTTCGAGCAAGCCGTCGCGGCCGGTGCGGAGGTAGTCGCGCCTGTCAATGAAGGCCACGGCTGGCGAATCGGACGGCTGATTGATCCGTTTGGCCACCACTGGGAGATTGGGAAGCGGATATAGTTTAGCAGATTTATCAGAGGGGCTGTTTCTGTCATCGATTAGATGACAGGGGCAGCCTTTTCAATTGGCTAACCATTGAAGAGAGGTATCTGGTACCGCAAATTGGGGCGGAATGGTGGAATTGGGATCAAGAGAGGTACCGGGTACCTCTCTTGGCAAGAAAGTAGCGAACCAAGGAGTCCACATCGGCGGAAACTCGAAGCATTTGGAGAAAGAAGCGAACCAGGGAGTCTACATTAGTGCAAATTCGAAGAAATGGGAGAAAGAAGCGAACCAGGGAGTCTACATTCGCGAAAACTCGAAGAATTCGGAGAAAGAAGCGAACCAGGGAGTCCACATCGGCGGAAACTCGAAGCATTCGGAGAAAGAAGCGAACCAGGGAGTCTACATCGGCGGAAACTCATCCCCACCTTCAGGCAGATCGTTGCCTGAGTTCAACAAAGCCGAAGCATCGCCACAGCAAGCAGCACCTCACCCAAAAACATCTTGCTATTAAAACGCTTTCACTATATTTTTAGGGTAACGCATAGAAAAAGGGCTTGGGGGGACTAGCATGTATCGAATGTTCATCGTGGATGACAACAAGTACGAGCGTAATGGTCTTAAGAATCATATTGATTGGGCATCGCTTGGGATTGAAGTGGTGGCAACTTTCCCGAATGGCGCGGCCGCGCTGGAGCGAATTGATGAACTCAAGCCGCATCTCATCGTAACCGATATTGCGATGCCGGTCATGAACGGGGTACAGCTGTCCGAGCAGATTTATCAGCGTTATCCTGATATAAAAGTCATCTTCATCAGCTGCCACAGTGATTTCGAATTCGCCAAGTCAGCCGTCGATCTAGGCATCTACGGGTATGTCCTCAAACCGATTATCGCGGATGAGCTCGTCACGGCGGTCAAGAAACTTGTCCATGATATCGATATCAAGCATTCGCAATCGATGGAGAAGGAACGCATGCTGCAGCAGCTGGAAATGATGCTGCCGCTCGTGCAAGAGCAGTTTTTCAAAGAACTGCTGCTCGGCAATTTCCACAATGAGACGGATATTATTAAACGGATGGCGTTCCTTAAGGTTGCTGTACGGCCGCATGACCGGATTCATGTGCTGTCGATCCAGCTTCATGAAGCGGAAGACCAAGCCACCGAGCATGGCGTGGCGGATGCGTATTTCGTCTCCTATTCCGTCAAGAGAAGCATTACCTCCTTAAGCACGGGCAATCGTTATATCTATCCGATTCAGTTCTCTCCCTTGGATTATGCCGCCATTATCTTCGAAGCGGATGACGAAGACAATATCATGAATACAGCCGTAGAAATCAGCATGGAGATTAGCAGAAGAGTCGAGCTTACGGCCATAACCGGAATCAGTAAAGTTTCCGAAGACATCGCAGCTATTTCAACCCTTTATAAGCAGGCCCAGAAAGCCGTCCATACCCGGTTCTACAGCGGAAGCAACCCGATCATCACCTTTGAAGAAATCGAGGATCGCACGGATGTCCCATTCGAGGATCTGCCGAATCTCGAAGCTGTTTATCAGGATTTGAAAACGCTTATGATCTATAGCACCGCAGTGGATGTAAGGGAGTTCGTGAACAAATATCTAGGCGAACGTGTCTCTCGGCATGATGCCAATTATGTGAAGAACTTTGCTTTCATGGTTGTAAATATTACACGCATTATTCTGCAGGAAGCCAATCAATCCTTCCGCGATCTGGCCGAGGACGACCTGCTGGTCTGGAAGCAATTCAGCCAGAAGGATACGCCGGTTCATGTCAGCGAGAAGGTTTACCAATGGCTCATGACCATTATCGATCGGTTATCGGAGAAGAATACAAACAAGAATACGAAGGTCGTCGACACGATCAAGGATATCATCAAGACGAAGTACCACGAGCAGATCACGATCGAGGATATTTCGAAATCCGTCTACTTAAGCGGCAGATATGCCAACGCCCTGTTCAAGAAGGAAGTCGGCAAAACGATTTTCGACTATGTCATCGAAGTGAGAATTGATGCGGCGAAGAAGCTGCTCAAGGACAAGGACAGCAGAGTAGCTGCCGTTGCCGAAGAGGTCGGCTACATGAATACGTCGTATTTCTGCCTTGCATTCAAGAAGAACGTCGGGATGACGCCTGCCGAATACAAGAGTAAGGTTGTCTTATGATCGGGAAGCTGTCGTATCGCCACAAAATCGCCGCTATCATATTCGTGTTCGCTTTTCTGCCTATGATCATTCTCGGTTCCTTGATGATTCAGAAAGTGTGGAGCGCCAAGGTGCAAGAGATCATTAACAAGAACGATATCCAGCTGACAAGCAGCGTTAACGGAATTAATAGCTTCCTGTCCTCAAACATGGATAAATTGATGGCCATTAATAACAACTTCTATATTTTTAATTATTTGGATACGAAGACAGATCAGAATCTCGTCGGGGTCATGAATTTCAGCGATTATCTGCAGAGCGTCATCAATGCGATGAAGGCCGACAATAAGGCTGTAAACTTTCAAATTTATGCCATTGAGGATACGAACTACGATGGTGATTATTTACGAAGCATACAAAACCTGGAGAAAGTAAGAGAATCGTTAACGTCGAGTTTGAAAGATGAAATTCTGAACTACGATGATGCCCAGATTTTATGGAAATATCGGACGATTAAAGCTCAATTCAGCGCGGAGGAGTCCAGGTATCTGTTCGGCTACAAGAAGATTATGTCGCTCGGCAAGCCCTTGGCCATTATTGAACTGCAAATCCCAATCGAGCAAATCACGGACTTTTTCGCTTATGAAATTCCGGAAGGCAGCTCCATCGTTTACGAAATCGATGGGAAGATGCAATGGGTGATAGGCGAAGAACAAGAAATGATCCCAGAGGGAAAGCCGGCTAAAGGCGATTATTATATCATCAATAAAGAGCTAAAGCCGGGAATCGGCGAAATCTCCATGTTTGTTCCAAAGAGCTTGGTATTTCAAGAACTAAAGGGTTATTTGATTACCGTTTTCTTTATTTTCATCATGCTCATCGGCATTCTGTTCGTTACCGTCGAGATGGTTTCTTATTTCCTTACGAAGAAGCTCGAGGCGCTCTTTAGGAAAATGAACACCAATGTCGAAAGCTTAATCAGCAGCGACAGCTTCGTGCCTTTCGAAGAAACCGAAGATGAATTCGGGAAGATGGGACGGATTTTCTACGAGCTGACGATGCGGATCAAGGAGTATTATCGTAAAGTCACCGATTACGAGCTGGAGAAGACCGTACTGGAAACGCAGCTGCTGCAGGAGCGGTTCAATCCTCATTTTCTGTACAATACGCTGTCGACCTTCAGATGGATTTATAACGATCCGAAGGTTCATGAGGTCGTGGATTCGATGGTGAAGTATTACCGCATTGCCTTGAACAAAGGAAGCAGTATCATTACAATCGAGCAGGAAACGGAAATGATAAGGGAGTATTTGCGCCTGCAGATGTTTGCCTATGGCAATGAATTCGATTATGACATTCATATCGAAGGTGACACCGGTGAGCAACTGGTACTGAAGAATCTGCTCCAGCCGATCGTGGAGAATGCGTTTCTGCATGGGATAAGCGGGCGCGAATCAGGCGGTCTAATTACGATTCGGGTCAGCACCAATGACGGCAACGACACGATCCGTTTCGAAATTGCGGATAACGGACTAGGCATGGGACCTGAGAAGATCAAGCGAATACTGGATGGAACCGAAGAAAGCAAATACAGCGGCTATGGGATGAAGAATGTTCGTAATCGAATGGAAACCTATTATGGCTCAGGATACGGCCTTGAAATCGAAAGCGCACCCGGACAAGGGACGAAGGTCATTCTTACGACGCCGTCCAATTACAAGGCCGATCGTATGGATGTCAAATCAATATCAGCGTAATAAACGATGACCTTATTCCGATCACGATATCGGGATAAGGTCATTTTTGCGAAAATAAGGAGATCCTTATTCTGTTATTTGTAATCCGTATTTTTACTATATCCAAAAATGAAAGCGTTCTATAATTCAATCATACAAGAGAAAGCTAGTGAAGAGAGAGGAGGGAATATGTTGAAAACGATTGCAACACAAGTGCCTATGAAGAGAACGGTACGTGCCAGACTTATTAAAAACATTCAGACGAATATGTTTGGTTACCTGCTAATGCTGCCTTCCATCGTTTTGACCTTCATATTTTCCTACTTGCCGATGCCCGGATTATTGTCAGCCTTTCAAGACTACAATATGTTCGCCGGTTTATGGAAAAGCGATTGGGTTGGATTGGTGCATTTCAAGGAAATCTTCGAAATTCCACTGCTGTGGGGCTCCATTATTAATACGCTGAAGCTGAGCGTACTCACCATTATCGTCGGATTCCCGGCGCCGATCTTACTGGCGCTCATGATAAATGAGTTGAAGAACGGCTTGTACAAGAGAAGTGTTCAAACCCTGACGTATTTGCCTCACTTCCTATCCTGGATCGCTGTAGTGGGACTTTGCTACTCCTTCTTCGACTCCTACGGACCGCTGAACGATCTGCGAGTTGCGATGTTTGGACCGGAAACGGAGCGGGAAATGTACTTGTCTCAGCAAGGCTTATTTCTCCCCTTGCTGCTGCTGCTAAGCGTGTGGAAGGAAGTAGGCTGGGGAACGATCGTATATCTCGCAACGATAACATCGATTGATCCGCATCTCTATGAAGCCGCTAAGATGGACGGCGCCAATCGGTTCAAACAGCATCTGCATATTACATTGCCGGGGCTGAAGCAAACGACGATTCTGCTGCTGCTCTTTACGCTCGGGACGCTGTTCGCCAGCAACTTCGAGCTCGTGTATGGGATGCAGAACGCATTTATTAACTTCGATGTTATCGCAACCGTTATCTTCTCCTCGGGTATTCAACAAGGCAGCTACTCCTTAGCTACTGCGGTTGGATTCGCGCAAGGGTTGGTCGCATTGCTGCTAATCATTATTGCAAACAAGATAGCCAAGAAAATATCAGGCGTATCGATATGGTAGGAGGCACCAGATGAGTCACGAATCGAATGCATACAAACTATTTAAATACGGGAACATCAGCCTCCTGTTTATCTTAGTCATAGCGATGATTTTCCCTTATGTGAATGTGCTCGCGATCGCGTTCAACGATCCGATGGATTCGCAATTCGGAGGCATCACGTTCTGGCCGCGGGTGTTCACCATTGATAATTTCAGAGTATTGCTTCAGAACAAGGATGTCATTACTGCAGCCGGCATATCGGTCCTTCGGGTGATCATCGGAACGCTCATTGCGCTGGTCGTCCAATATATGTGTGCCTACGCCTTTACGATAAAGGACTTCAAAGGCAAAGCGATGGTCCTGATCTTCCTGATGATCCCGATGTATTTTAACGGTGGACTGATTCCGCAATACTTGCTTTTCTCCAAAATGCACATGCTGAACAGCTTTCTGGTTTACGTGCTCCCGGTGTCCTTCAGCTTATACTACATGGTCATCATTCGCTCGTATCTGTTTAGTATCCCGGGAAGTCTTGCAGAATCGGCACGTATTGACGGTGCGAATGAATTCATCATTATGTTCCGAATCTATGTCCCCTTATCCATGCCGATTATCGCGGTTCTGGCCTTATGGAGTGCGGTTGGTCATTGGAATGATTGGACGACAACGCTGTATTTTATAACCGACAAGCACTTGTATACGCTTCAATATATTCTGATGCAAATCTTGAGGGAAGGCGAGCGAGTATCGAAGCTTATGGAGGAAGCAATCCGAATGGGGACGATGGGTGCAACGAGTTCACCGCGCCAAATGACGCCGGCTGCGATTCGGGCAGCTAATATCATCATTACGACCATCCCGATTGTCATTATCTATCCATTCTTGCAGAAGTATTTCGTACAAGGCATTACGCTCGGCGCCGTGAAAGAGTAACGCATTCAATCAGGTGATCTATTAAAGGTGGTGAGGCCTACAGTTGTCTGTGATAGAGTAGTATTGGGGATAACAAGCTTTGGAGATTAAGGGGATCATACATTGGCAAGAACATGAAAAAGAACATATCACAAGTGAGCAAGCGGGCTAATCTGTCGCCAAACCTACTAGCCGGCCGAACTCATGAATATGTTCTCGAGATTGTAGCACTTCTATTATCGCATATCCTTACAAGCTCATTCCATACCTAATTTGATCAAACAGCTACATAAATAAGGGAGGATTATGTGTGAAGAAGCAACTATCAACAGGCGTACGCCTATCGCTGACAGCAGCATTGTCTGTGGCCATGCTGGCCGGCTGCTCGAGTAATAATAACGAACCTGCTAAGAACGATACAAGCGCGGCCACTAATACGAATAAGGAAGCTGCAGCAGAAAACACGACGAATGCAGCGAACACGACCGAAAATGCAGCTCCGGCTGAGCAATTCTACTATGATATGTATGACAAAGTAACTGACAGCTCGGACTTCCCGGATTGGAAAGGGAAACAGCTGAAGCTCAAAATGTGGTACTCCCATGGTACAGGCGAGCCTACACACAACTCTGCGGAGCAAGATGTCGTTACACCTGAGGCCAAACGCGTAACCGGCGTTGAAATCGATCAAGAAAATTCCTTCGATAACGGCGGCCAGGATTTGAACGTGAAGATGGGCATGCTGAACGCGGCCAACGATTGGCCGGATATCGTAATGAGCTCGGATACGACAGCATTGGCTGACCTCGTAAAGGCAGGCAAGGTATACGATTTGACAGATGTCATCTCCAAATACGCTCCGAACTTGGCGAAGAGAACACCATTCGACAAACTTCCAAAAGTGCTGGAAAATATTACAGTCAAAAATTTGGATGGCAAAACGTATGGTTTCCCACTGGAGCTTGGTGATCCGGACAACACGTTGAAAGTGCTTGATCCGTCCTTCGTAAGTCCTAACTCCCAACAAGCGCCGGATGGATTGGGTTCGATCTGGGTACGTGATGACCTCTTGAAGAAGCTGTACCCAACAGCGAAGACGCAGGACGAAATCGATGCCCTGTACGTGAAGAACGGCGGTAAGTTCTCAAGAGAAGAACTGTACGATGTGCCGATCAAATCCAAGGACGACTTCTACAAGTTCCTCTATGACATGCAAGCGTTGATCAAGAAAGATAACATTAAAGAAAACGGCAAACCGGTTGAAACGTCCTATGCATTCGGTGGCGGCGATAACTGGAGTACGTTGACCATGCTTCAAACGTACATTAACCGTATTCCTGCGAACAACAACTACTTCACGTACTATGACAAGAAAACCAAAGAAGTCGAGTTCATGTTCCAACAAGAATGGTTCAAACAAACGCTACTGGAGTTCAATAAGCTGGTTCGCGATAAAGTAATGGATCCGAAATCGCTGCTCGAGAACCAAGCAACGCATACGGAGAAAATGAATAACGGTCAATATGCGGTCGCTTATCTGTGGGATACTCCGGATGAGAGCGTATTGAAAGCAGCAGGCAAGACGTTCCGCTACAGAAAAGTATTCATCGATGCGCCTGTCAATACGGATCAATTCATCTCCCCAACAGGACCTAGCGGCAATAACCAAAGTATCTTGATCTTCAAAGACAAAGTAGCTGAAGAAGATCTGCCGCAAATCATTCATTACCTCGATTACATGATCTCCGAAGTCGGCGAGAAAATGTACACTTGGGGTCCGAAAAGCGCTGGATTGTTCGATGAAACAGACGGCAAACGCGTGTTTAAGGATAAAGCGCTTGAAGATGCCATGGTGTACAACAAAGACAATGGCGCCAACAATAAATACAACCTGCATAACAACAGACTCGGTTCCTCGTCTAAACAATGGCCGCCATACCCAACTTACATGTGGGGTGGTTCCACTGTAACACCTAGCTACGCTTACGATAGAGTCGTATCCGCAGCTGATGGTTTGAGCTTCTTTAACCCAGGTAACCTGCCTAACAATACCACTTCAACGATTACGACAACGATTAAAGTAGACCCAGCCATCTGGAATTTCTTTGGTCCGGTAGCGAGTGCAGATAAGTTCTGGAAAGGCAGAGATGCATTCGAGAAAGCACTGACCAAAACAATGGCTGCCAAAGACGATGCCCAATTCGAAGAATTGTGGAAAACGTTCAGCGACATTGCAACCAAGAACGGTGCAAACGATCAAACGCTGAAAGAAATCAATGATTACTTCTTGAAGAGCAACGAAGGCATGTTGCCGTAACTCATAGCTTCTTAGAATGACGCTCCCTGGCTATATATGAATTTATCGTTCATGTGTAGTCAGGGATCTCTTTTGCCTTTTTTTGTGAAAATGGCCTTAAAAACGTCTGTTGGTGAAAGCGATTACAATTATTTAGGAGGTTTGAGCATGTCCGCATTGCAAGGAAATAAGAAGAAGCTGCTGCGAGCTGCAGGCTCCACGCTGCTGGCAATGACGATTATCGTCCCTTATCTCGCTCCTACCCAGAAGGTCCAAGCCGATGAGCTTGGTTATTATGTCGGCGGTGCCAACGCATCTGACAGCAATCCCGGAACATCCGCCGAGCCGTTCGCAACGATTCAGAAAGCAGCTAGTGTTGCCGCGGCAGGTGACACGGTATTGATCCGCAGCGGGACTTATCGGGAGACGGTTACGCCTGCCAATTCCGGAGCCGAAGGCAGTCCGATCGTGTATCAGCCTGATGGCGATGCGGTTGTAACGATTAGCGGTGCAGATGCTGCAGATGGAGGCTGGTCCGTCTATCAAGGCAACATCTATCAGAAGACGATCTCGCTTCCGGTAAACGGCTATAACGATCATATGACCACGAACGATACGCTGATGGCGAACCAAGTGTTCGTCGATGGCAAAATGATGATTGAAGCACGCTGGCCGAACTTGCCGAATTCTGATGATTTAATGAACCGTGCGGATTGGAGAGAAGCGAGCAACGGTACTTGGGCTACAGTAGGCGCCGGTATGTCAGTCGATGATGCTGCAATTCCGAATATCGAAGGCGGCTGGATTGGCGGACAAATGTGGATGACCGGCTGGTTTATTCCGTCGACCGCACAGATTACAGCCCAGACAGGTACGAAGCTGACACTTTCGAAGAACACGAGTGAAGCTTTCCGTGATTATTACTACCTCACGGGCAAACTAGGCGCGCTCGACAGTGCGAAGGAATGGTTCTATGACGGGACAAAGCTCTATCTGTGGGCTCCGGATGGAAACAGTCCGACGAACGTTGAAGTGAAGAAACGTAACTACGCGTTTGATTTGAATAGCAAATCCAATATCTCAATCAATAACATTCATGTGGAAGCAGCATCCCTGGTGACAAATGGCAGCAGCTCGAATATTACCATTGACGGGCTGAAGGCAAAATACATCAATCATAGCGTAACGCTTCCGGGTCCGGATTTGACCTACTCCCACATCGATGAAACGGGAATCCGGCTGATCGGCGAGGGAAGCAGCATCAAGAACAGTGTTATCGAGTACAGCTCGGGAGCGGGTATCGTACTTGGCGCGGGCAACAGCGCGACCAATAACTTGGTGCACGACATCGCATACGACGGAACCTATGCAAGTGGTATCGTACCGAAGCATGGTACCGGCAGCCAAACTATAACGCACAACACCATCTACAGAACAGGCCGTTCCAGCATTGATTTGTACAACAATCTGAATGTCGAGATCGGCTATAACGATATGTACGATTACGGCTTAGCCAATATGGACTTAGGTGCGGTGTACTCGTCCAGATCCTCCGATTTGACAGGAACACGCATTCATCACAACTGGATCCATGATAACAAAGCGCCTTATAATATCCCGGATACCGGCATTCAAACAGGTATCTACCTTGACCAAGGATCAGGTCCGGCACAAGCCGACCACAATGTGCTCTGGAATAATATGATTGACTATTACAACCAGCACGAATTTGGTGAAGGCAAGCCACTCAAAATTTTTAATACCTATAACAATACGTTCGGTTCAATGGCCACAGCGTCATACACCACTTACACAAGCCCGGCGATCGACGTGAATCAGAATAACATTCACCGTGATGCCATCCTTTCTGTCGATAATGCGATCAATACCATCAGACAAAAAACAGATCCTAAATTCGTCAATGAAGGCCACGGCGGGCTGAAATACCGCTTGAAAGCAGAATCTCCTGCGGTGGATCATGGCGGTATCGTTGCAGGAGTAACGGATGGATTTGTAGGTACGGCTCCAGATATCGGAGCGTACGAGTTAGGCGGCGATGAGTGGGTACCGGGTTATACGGCCGACGGTTATGTACCGGCTTATTACGCTACAGAACAACCGCTCGAACCAACACCTCAGCCTCCGACGCCTCCTCCTGTGCTTGGCATGGTCACGATTGATGATGCAGAGACAGGAACAGGTGAATTGAAATACGAATTTGTCGGTACTTGGAATTCAAGCGCAAATGACAAAGCTTATATGGAAACCGATCATTACAACAACAAAGCGGACGATTATTATCAAGTGAAGTTTACCGGAACGCATATCCGCGTGTACGGGGAGAAGAACAACGGTTTCGGTATTGCTGCCGTTTCTATCGATGGCGGACCGGAAACTTTGGTCGATACGTATAGTGCGACGCGGTCGGTTAATACATTGCTGTTTTCTAGCGAGATGCTTTCGCTCGGCAGCCATACGCTGAAAGTCCGACTGACCGGAGAGAAGAATGCGAGCTCCGGCGGAAATTGGGTAACTGCCGATCGCGTAGTCGTAACTACGGGAACGGTGACGGTGGATGATAATGAGACAGGTACAGGTCTTTATAAGTATGAGTTTGTAGGCGGATGGAACTTGAGCCCGAATGATCAAGCTTATATGCAGACCGATCATTTCAGCGGAACTACGAACGATTATTATCAAGTGAAATTCAACGGTACACAAATCCAAGTGTACGGGGAGAAGAACAGTTCTTTCAGTATCGCGGCATTCTCTATTGACGGCGGCGAAGAAACGCTGGTAGACAGCTACAGCGCTACAAGAATTGTAGATACGCTGCTTTACACCAGTGCGGAGCTGCCAAAAGGCGAGCATACCCTGAAGGTCAGATTAACCGGAACGAAGAACGTGAACTCGGGAGGTTACTGGCATACAGCGGATAAGGTTGTCGTTATTCTAGGTTCTGTTGATGCACAAACCACAACCGTTGACGATGATGACACTGGCACAGATGAGAATCAATATGAATTTGTCGGCTCTTGGAATGCCAGCGCGAACCTCGAAGCTTACCTCCAAACCGATCATTTCAGTGGAACCGCAAACGATTATTATCAAGTGAGATTCACAGGTACACAAATTGAAATGTATGGCGAGAAGAACAATGCCTTCGGTATTATCGCTGCTTCTATTGACGGCGGTCCTGAAGTGCTGATCGATCTCTACAATCCAACACGACTTGCCAATACACTGCTTTACACAAGCCATACACTGTCGAACGGCAGCCATAGTCTAAAAGTCAGAATTACCGGGCTTAAGAACACCATATCGAATGGAACGTATACAACAGCAGACCGCGTTGTTATTACAACCAGCGATACTGAGCCTGCGCAGACATTAACGTTTGACGATACGGATACAGGAACGGACGAGAATCAGTATGAGTTCGTTGGTACTTGGAATGCAAGCGCGAATGGTCAGGCTTACTTGGAAACCGATCATTTCAACGCGACAACGAATGACTACTATCAATTTAAATTTACGGGGACGCAAGTGAAGGTATACGGGGAGAAGAATGATGCCTTCGGTATCATTGCAGTTTCCGTGGACGGCGGACTCGAAACGCTCGTTGACTTGTATAATGTTTCACGAAATGCCAATACGTTGCTGTATACAAGCCCGGGCTTACCGCTTGAGCAGCATACGGTGAAAGTGAGAATTACCGGGAAGAAGAATGAGAACTCTGGTGGCACCTATACGACCGCAGACCGAGTAGTCATTACGACCAGCGGAGCGATTGATGAGCCAACGCCTACAACAGTACCTGCGCCGGAAGATCCGACGGATCCAACAGACCCGACAGATCCGCCGGTACCGACTCCTGAATCGGCTCCGGACCCAGGTGTGATCTATGAAGCGGAGACGGCTGCACTTGTGGGCGGAACTGCTCTAGCCACTAATCATATCGATTATACGGGAACGGGCTTCGTAGATAGCTTTAACGGCCAAGGAGCGGCAGTAACCTTCACCGTGAATACCTTTGCGACCGTAACGAAGGATGTTACGCTTCGTTATGCCAACGGAGATTCCGACATTCGGTCCCTCAGCGTTTATCTCAATGGCGTCAAAATCAAACAAACGAGCTTGATGGGTACCGGCGGCTGGGATAGCTGGGGTTACAAGTCGGAGCAGTTGGTTCTGCAAGCCGGAGTAAATACGATTACGTACAAGTATGATGCAGGCGATACAGGTGCAGTAAATGTCGATAACATCAGTATTCCGCTCGATGCGAATCAGGAACATGCACCGGGTATGAAGTATGAGGCTGAGTTGGCTACACTTACCGGTAATGTCAAAGAAAACACGGATCATGCCGGGTATTCCGGAACCGGATTTGTGGACAGCATCCACGGCGACGGCCCTTCAATCGGCTTTGCCGTCCATACAGCTGCTGCAGGCAGCAAAGATGTGACGATCCGTTATGCAGACGGCGATGATGATCGCACTTTATCCATCTACGTAAACGGAACGAAGCTTAAGCAGGTTCATTTCTCGGGCACAGGCAACTGGGACACTTGGGGCAACAGAACGGTGAAGCTGACTCTTGCTGAAGGCGATAATACGATCGTCATTAAGAAAGACGAAGGCGACACGGGACTAATCAACATCGACTACATCAGCATTGCGGGAGAAGAAGTTGTTGAGCCGGAACCTGCAATTCCGTTTGTAATCGTAAACGGCAGCCTAATAGGTAAGAAAGGTTTTACGGCAGCAGTGACCGTGAAACCGGTTGGACAGCATGCTGGTAATGAAATTATCGTATTTGAGTTGACGAAGAAGAACGGCAAGAAAACGATAAAAACCGTAGCAAAAGATATTATAACTGAACAGCAAGTGTCAGTAGTTTTCAACGAGAATGGGCAGCATTACACAGTGAAAGTGTATGTGAAAGGTGAAGACGGAACATTGCTTTCGGAAGCGTCCGTATTTGCGCAGAATGAATAACGAAATTATTAAGTTTGCATAACAGGTTTTACCGGGAGGGCTTTAGTCGTATTTGTAAGACTTTTGCCCTCCCGTCATTATAGTTGAATCCACCTGAAGGGGGTGAATAATGAACCAGCTTTTTATGAGATTCCAGAGTTTGTAAGCGCTTCCGTGCACTGCATTTGAGAGAGTTCGGTAATGTGGTAGTTTTACAATGAAAGGCCAAGTGAAGCAAACCATCATTCGAGGGGGATTATGAACGTATGAACTTTTCAATGAAAAGCAGCAGCTTTCTTCGCAAAATGGTCTTATTGGCAATGACTGCAACACTCAGCATTCCTTTTATTTCATCTCCGCAGCAAGTAGAAGCGGCAGGAGCTACCTTTTACGTAGGTGGAACCGGCGCTTCGGACAGCAATCCGGGCTCGTCCTCGCAACCTTTTGCGACCATTCAGAAAGCATCGACCGTTGCGACAGCCGGTGACACCGTTAAGATTCGTACCGGTATCTATCGCGAGACGATCACGCCGACGAATTCCGGTTCGGCCGGTAATCCGATTATTTATGAGCCGGATAGCGGCGCAGATGTTACGGTAAGCGGTGCCGACACGGCAGATGGCGGCTGGTCGGTACACAGCGGCAGCATTTACAAGAAAACCATTACGATGACTAACGGCTACAATGCCAATATGACGAACAACACAACACTACTGGCTAACCAAGTGTTCGTGAACGGGCAAATGATGATCGAAGCCCGCTGGCCAAACCTGCCGGACTCGAATGATCTGTTTAACCGTAATGATTTCCGCAACGGCACACTCGGTACATGGTCGACAACAGGGGCGCAAACGGTTAATGACTCCGGCATTCCGAGCATCAGCGGCGGCTGGGTAGGCGGCACGATCTGGGTGAACGGATGGTTTATCTCGCAAACCCGCAGCATCACGGCGCAATCGGGAACACAGTTAACCTTGTCCGGCGGCATTATCGGCGGGGATGACAGACTACGGAAGTTCTACTATTTAACGGGACGTCTTGGTGCACTTGACGTTGCGAAGGAATTCTTCTATGACGGCTCGCAGCTCTATCTGTATGCGCCGGGTGGAGGAAGTCCGACGAACGTCGAAGTGAAGAAACGTAACTACGCGTTTGACCTTAGCGGCAGGTCTTATATTACAATCCGGAATTTGAAGCTGTTCGCGGCTTCCATTACGTCCAATACGAGCAGCACGAACATTACGCTTGACGGACTGAATGCAAAGTATATCAATCATGGCGTTACGATTACGGATTCGGACCTCACATACACGCATACGGGTCAAGTCGTGACAGGAGTAGGTACGGGCATTCGCTTGATGGGTGCGAACAGCATTATTCAGAACAGTGAAATTGCGTACAGCTCCAGCGTAGGTGTTGCGCTTGGCTCGAACACGACGGCGAATAACAATAAGATCCACGATATTGACTATGAGGGTACTTATGCAAGTGCAGTCATGCCTGTAGATGGAACGAATGGTCAAACCATTACGAACAATACCATCTATCGCACAGGCCGTGCGAGCATCGACTTCATGAACAGCCAGAACGTTAATGTCGGCTACAACGACATGTATAACTTCGGTATGCTGAACATGGATATGGGAGCGATCTATTCTTCTAGAGATTATGTAACGGATGGCTTGCGCATCCACCACAACTGGATCCATGATTCCTCGGCCATTTCGTCGGGAGAAGGCATCCAAGTCGGTATTTATTTTGACCAAGGCTCAGGTCTGGCTCAGATCGATCATAACGTGCTATGGAATAACGTCGTTGCGGACATTTATATTCAGCATACTTCCTCCGCCGATGTTCAGAAGATATTCAACAACACCTTGGCAACGTCAGGATACGCGTCCTATGTGACCTATTCAAACGAAGCAACGGATAATATGAAAAATAATATTTTCCGCGACGAAGTCATTAACTATAATCCATCGACGACGTCTATCTTCCAAACGACGAATCCGCTGTTTGTCGGAAGCGGGACCGGCGGATTGCAATACCGTATCACGACTTCATCCCCGGCCAAAGACGCTGGAGCGGTCATCTCCGGCGTAACAGACGGTTATGTAGGCACTGCACCGGACATTGGGGCTTATGAGTTCGGCGGCACGGATTGGGTTCCGGGTTATGTCGCTCCGGTTTCAACCGTGGCAACGCCGACGTTCAGTCCTGCAGCAGGAACGTACACTTCCGCACAGTCGGTTACGATCTCTAGCTCGACTTCCGGCGCAGATATCCGGTACACAACCGATGGCAGCACGCCGACAGCTTCTTCGACACTGTATACAGGTGCTGTCAACGTCTCGTCATCGCAGACATTGAAGGCGATTGGCATCAAGTCGGGCATGACGAATTCAGCAGTTGCTTCCGCTGCTTATACGATTAACCTGCCGGGAACGACAACTGTGAATGACACGGTAACAGGTACGGGGCAGAACCAATTCGAGTATGTCGGATCGTGGGGCTCTGGCGCGAGTACAGGAGCGTACATGAATGATGAGCACTACTCGGGGAACACGAACGACTACTATCAATTCGATTTCACAGGAACCAAGGTCGAAGTATATGCTCAGAAATATAGTTCGTCCGGTATTGCCGCCGTTTCGATTGACGGCGGAGCGGAAACGAATATCGACCTCTACAATCCTACGCTGCTTCTGAATACGCTTATTTACACAAGTCCAACACTGACGAGCGGCACGCATACCGTGAAGCTTCGCGTAACGGGCACGAAGAATGCCAGCTCGTCGAGCTACTGGCTTGTTGCGGACCGCATTGTCGTGACAGCTTCAGCATCACCTGCGGCTACGCCGACTTTTGGTCTTGCAGCAGGCACGTATAGCGGTACGCAATCGGTCTCACTCTCAACTGCAACCTCCGGCGCCGATATTCGCTACACGACAAACGGCAGCACGCCGACAGCTTCTTCTACGCTCTACACCGGTCCGGTCAGCGTGTCGTCCAGCATGACGCTGAAGGCGATTGCCATCAAGTCCGGTATGTCGGACTCGTCCGTAGCAAGCGCCGCATATACGATCACGACGACGGTCAATGATTTCACAACAGGTACGGGCCAGAACCAATTCGAGTATGTCGGCTCATGGGGTTCCGGTGCAAGCACTGGCGCTTACTTGGACGATGAGCATTACTCCGGCAATACGAACGATTACTATCAAGTGGATTTCACAGGAACGAAGGTAGAAGTGTACGGCCAGAAATACAACTCTTCGGGTATTGCGGCGATTTCCATCGACGGCGGCACTGAAACGACGGTGGATCTCTACAATGCGACGCTGCTCAAAAATACGTTGATCTACACGAGTCCAACACTCTCGAGCGGCAGCCATACCGTTAAGATTCGCGTGACGGGAACGAAGAACGCAAGCTCTTCCTTCACGTGGGTAGTAGCGGACAGAGTGCTTATTACGAACTGATTATTCTTCATCGAACAGCCAGCCGCGTTGATGCGGTTGGCTGTTTTTTTGTTTTTTCACATTTCCAGATTGCAGCATAAGTCAGCCGTATATTCACTATTTTCCTTGATAGCGCTTGCACTAGAATAGAGTTGGCGACAAGGAGCACTTGTAAGTAAGCGGGTAATAGTGAAGAGGAGGTGACGAGCTTGAACCGCAAGGTGGACACGAGAGTATGGGAATGCGCAGAGCTGGTTTTCAAAGCGGGAGAAACCTATGATAATCCCTTTCTGGAAGTAGAGCTGCATGCTGAGTTTATTGGTCCTGATGGACAGTTGCTGATGATTCCCGGCTTCTGGGACGGGGGCAATTTGTGGAAGGTCCGTTTTGCTCCGGTTACTGCTGGAGAATGGCATTATACAACGATTTGCTCCGATCAAGCGGATGCCGGGCTTCACGGCCATACAGGCCTCGTTACGGCCTCCGAATGGCAAGAAGAGGAGCTTCAGCATAATCCGAATCGAAGGGGCTTCGTGCGCATCCATGCATCGGGCAGATGGTTCGAGTATGGGGATGGAACGCCGTTCTATTGGATAGGCGATACATTATGGTCCGCGCATACGATGCGCTGCGACTTGAAGAAAGCGCTTCCGACTTACTTGGAAGATCGCAGACAGAAAGGCTTCAATGTCATTCAATTGGTTGTCGGCCATCCGACGGCAGACCAATTCGGCGAAGAAACAAGCAGCTACGTCAGATATGAGCCGGAGTATTTCCTTAATGAAGGCGGAGCGCCTTATCTGGAGAGATATACGCTCATCAATCCGGCTTATTTCAGCCATTTGGATTTACGCATTCGCCTCATGCTCAACATGGGCTTCGTGCCTTGTCTAATGGCGATGTGGGGTCAGGATTTGCAAGGCATTAAAGTGGAAGGCGGCAAGCGATATCTCCGCTATCTGGTTGCTCGTTATGCTGCATACAACGTGATGTGGTCCCCGGCAGGCGAGTATCTGTTCACGGATGATGTGGAAGGCTGGCGAGAGCTGGGAGAAGAAATTCACCGCTGCGATCCATACGGGCATCCGACCTCGGTTCATTCCGTCGCCCCGCACAGCGGCAGTCGACATTATCATGCGGAAGATTGGTATGATTTCAACCTTATTCAAGTGGGGCATGTGCTCGGATTTAAAAATTTCATGGAGATGCTGCCTTATCACGATTATCAGATGCAGCCGCCAAAACCTTCGATAATGAGCGAATCCTGGTATGAGAATCATCCTAACTGTGTGCTGGATGACGGGATTCGCATGAACGATAAACATATCCGGTTCGCCACTTACGTTCCGCTGCTTCAGGGTTGTATCGGGCAGACGTATGGTGCACATGGGATTTGGTCCTTATATAACGGGGAGCAGAAGGATCGATGGACGGATCAAATGAGACCGGATTTATGGTGGGACGATCTGAATTTGCCAGGATCCGGACAGATGAAACATGTGCGGGACCTCATGGAAACGGTGCAGTGGTGGGAGCTTGAGCCCCATCCGGAGTGGGCGAGTACGGTGGCGGAGAGCAATGTGTATTGTGCTGCCATTCTGAGACAGCAATACATCATCTATTGCACAGGCGGTCAAGCTCCGGTACCTGTTCTAGTGATGATCATGGGGGCAAAGAAAGACGGCGAAACCTACGCGGGGCAGTGGATGAATCCACGTACGGGAGAATGGCATGCCGTTGAGGCCGCGGACTTCCAGTATCACGGCTACGGCAGCGGAATGATGTGGCGAACGTTCACGCCGGATCAAGAGGATTGGATTCTCAGCATAAGACGAGTAAAAGAGGAGAACTGACAAGATGAAGAGTTATAGCGTAGACAGAGGCGTAATCGAAAGCAAGAAAGGCATCCCGGAAGCGCCGAGATGGTTCTCGGACAGCCGGATGAATTTTCAAATCGATGAGAATGCCGTCACTCAGGTGAATTATCATAATCCGCTTGCCATCCGCGGATGCAACACGATATTTCTGCAGCGGTTATGGGATGGGTTTAGACATTTCGTTGAGCTTGACGGCGTGACACATAAGCTCCCCTATACAAATTCAAAACTATGGCCATTTGGCGTCGAATCTGAGTGTGAAGTTAATGGCGTGAAGCTTCAACATCGGATTATGGCCGTGGAAGAGTCCATCGTTTTTCAAGTGACTACGCCTGCGGAGCTGCCGGTTTCTATGCGATACAAGATGGAGTTCTACAAGGATTTTGCCTTAATTCCGGCTGATTCGCAGGATTTCCGGTTCAGCGCGGGCGGCACAAGCCGTGTGTGGCAGGAATGGTCTTATGATGAAGCAGCCAGTTTGCTGCACGGTTCCTTCCTCGAAATACAGAAGGAGCGGGAAGCGGGCCATCCCGATGATATCAATATTAATAATCCGGATGTGAGTAAATATGACCGTGAGGAGCCGGTTCCGCTATTTGTAAGCATTGGTGCGGATTTTTCGATTGGCTATTCGAAACGACCGCTCAACTCGAAGTACATTCTTACTGGCAGCGAACCTTTGGAACCGAGCCGGACCTATAGCTTTATCATAAGTTTTGATTGTGAGAAGGAAGCGCTGCTGAATAAAATTTATGAGCTATCCGACGGCATTGAAGAAGCCGTATCGAAGCAATTTGCGCGTTATGAACGTATTCGGGAGCGTTCTCCGATTCTTAACAGTCCCTATGAAACCTTAAATGACTTCATGAGTCTGATTCCGCTGTATCACGAATCTTGCAAAGTTACGGATGTTCCCGGGGCCATCAAAGCTAAGAACAAACAGTACTGGGTATGGGGCTGGGACGGCATTACGAGCAATTATTCGTCGCTCTATTGGGGCGATCAATCGTTTATCGGCGACATGCTTCGTTTCTACGAGGAGACGGCAGATGCGGAGTGGGGCATTGCGCACAGCTACCGCCACGATATGACTTTGAATAGCGTCAGCGCCCTTCCGGCGCAGAGCATGTATATATCGCTGCTGCAGCAGTATTATGCGACAACGGGCAATAAGCAAGAGGTGCTGGACCGCTATGATTTTGTCAAACGGATCTTCAACCTGATTCTGACGCGGGAAGTGCAAGGAACGGGCTTTTGCGAAGGGGCTTCACTATTCCCGGATTTTCCGGCGTTCATGCATGAAACGGGTACGAGCGATATTAGCAGCCTGAACAATACAATCTTCTATTGCGCGGCTCGTTCGATGGAATATCTGGCTGAGCTTGTAGGTGATCAGGAGAGCAAAGAGCGTGCGAAAGCCGTCTTTACCGGAATTGAGAAGAACTTTCTTCCGCTGTTCTATGACGAAGAGAAACAATTCGTTGTCAGCTCTATCGATTCGGTTACGCTGCAGAAGCGCAATTCGTATAACGCCAATGCAGTCAAATGGGAGAGCCATTATTTAAGTGATTTGATGGACGAGGTAAATGCGGGAGCCCTCGAATTCTTCGCGAACCATATCGTCTGCAAAGCGGGATTGCGTGAAATTCCGGTCTGGTCGGATGCCTTTGATATGGATGCTAACCAGCTGCACTGCTGGTGGCCGGTGACCGGTGAGTACTTCATGCAGTTGATCAACGACGGCAATCGCCCTGATCTGATTGAACAATGGATTGGTTGGGTGAGCTATTGGACCGGGAAGCTGACTTGTCCGGAAGGGATCTCTTGTTATATCGATACGGCTGAGCCGGACGTGGACCGTTGGAATACGGAGAATGGTACCTGGCATGCCTATTCCATGCGAGGCTGGTATCAAGCGGCTATTCATGGCGTGGTGGGCGTTTCCATGGAAGCGGGAGGCTTAACCTTCCATCCGTATGCCGGGGAAGAGATGACGCTGGAAGGGTTCTACTATGGTGAACAACGACTAGATATCGCGATGACCGGCTCGGGTCCGTACGTGGGGTCGATTGAAGTGGACGGTAATGTGCTGGAAGCGACTAATAAGCTGCCTGTGGATGCTGTGGGAGCTGGGCAGAATGCGGCTTCGAAGATCTCGGTGCGACGCGTTCAATCGAACCCTTACCCCGTGGCCATTCAAAAAGCATTCGGCATCGAGCTGTCAGATTACTCTTATGTGGACGGCATCATTCGCGCGCAGATGCAAGGTGCGGGAACGAGCCGATTGAAGCTGATCGCTCAGCGTGAACCTGTCGTCACAATCGGCGGCAGAAGCGTGAACGTACAGTATGATGCCGCAGCGGGCAAGGCTATTGTGGAAGTGGATTTGAAAGTCGGGCAAAGTGAAGAACTGGTTATTCAGTAAACCGAGTGTTCAGCGCTGTTAGGTGAAGAGTAGCTCCAGGAGCAACACATTCGCCGAAAAGCAGCGGAGTGGGCTGAAGAGTAGCTCCAAGAGCAACACATTCGCTTAAAAGCAGCGGAGTAGGCTGAAGAGTAGCTCTGGGAGCAACACATTCGCCGAAAAGCAGCGGAGTGGGCTGAAGAGTAGCTCCGGGAGCAACACATTCGCTGAAGAGCAGCGGAGTGGGCTGAAGAGTAGCTCCGGGAACAACACATTCGCCGAAAAGCAGCGGAGTGGGCTGAAGAGTAGCTCCGGGAGCAACACATTCGCCGAAGAGTGCATGGTAACGAAAGCAGCAAATACCGTGCAAGAAGCTAACCCAGAGGTCTACATGGCAGCGAAAGCAGCGAATATCGTGCAAGAAGCTAACCCAGAGGTCTACATGGTGGAGAAAGCAGCGAAAATCGAGCAAGAAGCTGACCCAGAGGTCTACATGCTAGCGAAAGCAGCGAATATCGCGCAAGAGGAGATGTACGCCAGTGGCAATTAAGGGGTATTTGCAAGTAGCGGCTAATCAGCGAAGCTTCCAAGACGGGGAGGGGAAGCCGGTTTTCTGGCTGGGGGATACGGCTTGGGCTTGCCCGGGCCGAGCAACCTGGGAGGAATGGGTGGACTATGTGGATGCCAGATCGGCGCAAGGTTTTAACGTGATACAGCTCAATTCGCTGCCCCAGCATGATGCGTATCAGCCGATTTTTCGAGAAGGCCGCCACCCATTTGCTCTCATAAATAAGGAAAGCGCGGATGGCCGGATCTTCAACTGGGATTATGATGCTATTCAAGATGATTATTTTGACAGGCTGAAGAAAATGATCGCGTATGCCAACGGCAAAGGGATGGTAATCGCGCTGGTCGTGCTGTGGTTCGAGCATGTCCCGAATTCACGGCTTGATGTGATCCCCGTTCATCCAGGAATGACGGTGCAGCAGGCGATTCGCTACGGAACTTTTCTGGTAGAGAAGCTGGAAGAGTTGAATATCGTATGGGTCGTAAGCGGTGACGATGAATTCAAGGGAGAGGGAGTCGCAGCCTTCTACAACGAAGTCGGCATGGCCATGAAGGAAGCCGAGCCGTATGGACGACTGATCACGACCCACCCGGTGCATAAATCCGGCGATACGTACCATCATGCGAGCTGGCTCGATTTCAATATGGTGCAGAGCGGGCATGGGCTGAATCAGGACTATAATCTGGGCCTGATCCGTGAGGAATGGGATAAACAGCCGCCTAAGCCGGTGCTTAATGCCGAGCCCTGTTACGAGCATCATCCCATGATCGGACGTGAAAGGCGCTTCGACCGATATGGGGTTCGGCGCGCTGGCTGGCGAAGCGTCCTGGAGGGATCGTTAACAGGCATTACTTATGGTGCCTATTGGATTTGGAACTGGGCGAAAAGCGGGGAAGCACCACTTAACGGAACCCCCTCACCATACAGCTGGAGAGATGCGATGGAGCTGCCCGGTGCCTCGGATCTGGTTCGTATGATGCAGCTGCTGACAACATTGCCATGGTTCGACCTTAGGCCGGCATCCGAGCGGTTACGCAGTACGCAATCGTGTACCGTATCGGTGGCATGTACGGAAGCAGGCAGTCTGCTGCTGGTTTATTTGCCGGAGAAATGCGAGATTCGTCTGGATGTAAGCGGGCTCGCGGTGGAAGGGAAATCGGCAGTCTGGTGGAGTCCGGAGAGCGGAGAACGAATAGCGACGACAGCGGGTCATCAAGGCAGCAATGAATTTACAGGCAGTTCACCTTTTGACAAGGATGGGCTGTTAATCATTAGTTAACGCGGGAGCAGCAAACGCTGCAGGAGAGAAGGGGAATTTCACATGTACTCAGCACCGATTATGTTATTGCTGGATACCAGCATGACAATGGATCATCAACGCATTCGGGAGGCCGTTTCTGATATACACGAGAAGGGCTTCGATACGGTTTGTGTGGAGTTTCGCAACAATATCTATGATGAATATGATGTGCAGGGCAAAGCGGCGGTTCAAGTAGTTTCAGAAGAATGCACGAGTCTGGGCATACAATTTCTGATGATTATGCCGATGCTCGGTCCGAACATCGTCAAGGAGCATCCGGAAGCACGCCAATCTTGGGCAGTCGAGCACACCGGTCATGTCATTAATAATCGGTTTTCCATAGCCATTAAACGCGTGCATAATGTCGGATTCGTGAGTACCGATCCCAGAGTCCGAGGGGTTACCAAAGCATTTCGCATCATCAGAGATGACAGCCGGCGCATCGTCGAAGCCGTCGACATTACGGACCAAATGACATTCGCCATCGACATGAACATCGAGACGACACTCTCAGGTACCTGTGAGCAGGACGGAGAAATTCTCGTATACGCGAGGTATGATACGGATTATATGGATTTTGCATATAGCGGGATGCACAAATCGGTAGACTCGTTCTTGGAGCAGTATGAAGGCTTGCCGCAGGACGGTTATGCCATCGATGAATTCGGAGCGGGCAGCAGATCGAGCGAGGATGTATATTTTGTCGGGGGTCATTTTCTTGCCGCGTTTGAAGCGAAGTACGGCTATGATTTGCTGGACCGGATCTACCTGCTGAAGAATGAAGCGATCGATGCTAATGCAGGTAAAGTACGATACGACTACTATCAACTGACGATCGACCTCACGTACGGCTTGCAAAAATATGTAAAAGATCGCTACACGGAGCGTTTCGGAAACAACCTGTTCGGCGGCTTCCACAGCACATGGTGGGGAGAAGGCAACTCAGGGGATTTATGGGCTGGAAATATCGACTATTTCAGGCTGACGGACAATTTGAGCGGCGGGTTTGTTGATGCGCAATTTGATGCCGAGCGAACGATGGTATCGATGACGATGTTAGCCGAGTCATTAGCAAAATATTCGTCGAGCGGCAATGCCTACAATATGTGCTGGGATCGAAACACGACGAAGGAGAAACTGGACTATTACCAGCGCCTGCTGGCTGTGCGCAATGTGAGATGGGTCGGTCATGCGTACGGATACGTCGGTCCTTATGGCCCGGGATATCCCGATCACAGTACTTGGGAGGATACGAAGCTTTGTCTGGAGCGGCAGAAAACCTTCCAGCAGTTTATTGGAAAGGCTGTCAGCAGACCGAAACTTGCGATGATGTATGTCTGGGAATCCGTTGCGTTCTTCAACAATGAGTATATGCATTACCACAGGCTCAGCATGAAGGCAGTTCTCGATAAAATGATGCAAGAACATTATGAAATTGATTTGATTCCCACAAGCGAAGCCGATTTGGAGCGGTATGATACCTTAATCGTGTTATGGCCGACCATGATGCCGGAGGCTGCTTGGGAGTCGATTCAAGGTTATGCCGCAACGGGCAGAAGAGTGATCTTCATCGGTCCGCCGGCGCAGTGTACAGTGGAAGGCCGCGACATTCGCAGCGAATTCGAGCAGTTAACCGGCGCTCGGAGCGGGAGCCCATTCGATGGCAAGCTCTATAACGGCGATTATGAATACGTTGAGTGGGATATTTGGTTCGCCAAAACCAAGATCGACATGAAAGTCTTCCCGCTAATGCCGTTAGATGGCGAAACGACGCTGGTTCACGAAGGTGACATCATAGGAGTCAGCAAGTTGAATGTGGAATACTTCTCGTTTGAGATGCCGCTCACGTCGTATTTTGAAACGTTGTTGGCTACGCTTACGCATGCACGTGAGCTGGATCTCCCACCGGATACAATCAGCAAAGTATCTTATGATGGCGACAATGCTGTCCTGTCGATAACCGGACGATGGGGAGCTCGAATTAACTGCAGCTTTACCTTTAAAGGGAATATGATTGCAATTGCAGATGGCGTCCTCGTTGGCATTCGATTGGAAGGGAACCGTGTAGTGGAGATCATTAGCGATGCGGATTGTACAATTGAAGTGAATGGAAGCAAGCGGGAATATGTGACGATTGGATAGAGAATCGAGCGGTGAGGCCAGGCATTATAAAAAAATGTTTGGCCTCACCATTTATCCTATTTACAAACCGATGGTCGGTTTATATAATAAGAGCAACAGCCAACAAAATTGAAATGCACACACCAACATGGAGGTATCCAATATGAAGCAAGAGGAACGCAGGGAGCAAACCATACGCTTATTGCTGGAGGCGACTAAATCCCTTGTTCGAGAGAAAGGCTGCTCATCGTTAACGTTGAAGGACATCATGGAGCGGTCGGGGCTTTCAAAGGGGGCTATCTTTCATTATGTGAAGAGCAAGGATGAATTGTTTGCCTGGGTGCTGCTGGAGCGGCTTGAGGAAACGAACAACCGATTTATGAGCGAGGTGGGCAGACAAGGCGGCGAGTTTGAAGGTCCGATGGGGAGTATAGCCAGTCGCTTGAACAGCTTGGAAGAATCGGATGACGTTACAAACAAAGTATTTGTTTATTTGCTCGGTAAGGAGGAGGAACCGGCTGTAGCCGAGGCGCTGAATCAATTCTATGAACGATCTGTTCAGCTGTCTCGCAGCTGGATTACCGCCGGTCAACAGCATGGCGTCATCCCGGCAGCAGTCGATGCGGAACATACGGCAGAGCTGTTCGTCTTGATCTCGTTTGGACTGCGAGTCCGCTCTTCATTCTCCATCGTGAGCGGTCATTTCAATGCCGCACAATTCGTTCAGTTTATTACCGGCTTGCTTAAACCTACTAATTAATAACGAGGAGGAATGTGTATTATGGCACCTTTTATCGTATTGGCGGGTTCGTGGTTATTGTTTCGTTGCCTGGGATGGGCAGGCTTGTCCTACTTTGACGGCTGGCAGACGCCGCTTCAAGCAGCGGTTGCCCTTATGCTGCTGCTGACTGCATCCGCTCACTGGGGGAGCAGGTGGCCGGATCTGATTCGGATGGTTCCGCCGTCGTTCCCGAAACGAGAATGGCTCGTCACTGCAACCGGATGGCTGGAGCTTGCAGGAGCGGCAGCTATTCTCATTCCGCTTCTCGCTCCTGCCGCATCCGTCTGCTTGGCGCTCCTCTTCGCGGCAATGTTCCCGGCGAATGTACGCGCGGCGCGGGAGAAGCTTACGATTGGCGGCAGACCCGTGCCGGGACTGGCGCTGCGGACGCTGCTCCAGCTTATTTTTATCGCGGCCGTTCTGCTTGCCTCGCCGATTGTACAGTTCTAATTAATATTGATTCCAGCCATTTCCGATGACGGAGCGCTTAGGACCGTTATAGCCGGTTACGGGTACAGGAATACTAGGTGCCGCCGCTGCTATTCCCTGCACCATTTGTCCAGTTTTGTTGCAATCAGCCGGCGGTCCAATAAGTACGGTTTGCGTAATTGGCGCCAGCGTTTCCTTCACCATGGCTTCGTTGAGACAATAGGTATGTGCGAGCACATTCGCCGGAGTCAGTCTCAGCAGATCGGATCCCCCAATGAACTGAGGTACCGGTGCGTCGAATATGGCTAATACATGGGTATTATCCATCGTTGCAACTTCGTAATGCCACCATCCCTGCGGAACGTTGACCACCTGTCCCGGTTGGCTGATAGGGAAGTTGAGCAGCTCATTCGTGAAAGGATTGATTAACGAGACAACCATCGCACCGGAGATGAGGTAAACGAGTTCTGCCGCATTCTGATGATAGTGGGGCTCGACGACATTTCCTTTGCTCATGAAGATGTCCAGAAGCGATACATCGACGAGCGTATTCAACTGTTGATTGGATAACGTATTAATGTAGTTGCGGCCATCTTTTCTAAACGTGGTATTGTTATTGAGATTATAAGTGAATTGGACAGACGGGGATGTGTAGTCCATGTATGAAACCGTCATAGCTCTCCCTGCTTTCTTATCGTTAATAGGCATTTGGCATGGGATATGTTATGACGGCAGCGGCAAGAAGGTGTTTCCTTTCTAAAGAATGCATCGTCTTCAAAGTGCTCGAACACGCCTTCTGGGGCGTATTTTTTTGCGTAAAAGGTGAACTCGTTGTATGGTAAGTAGATGTTATAGAAGCAGGAAGGTGTAAGAGAATGTGGAGTGCGCTGCTGACGGCGCTGATCGGAGGATTGGCATTTAAGCTGATGCATGCCCCGATTCCGTGGCTGCTTGGACCGATGATTGCGGTGTTGCTTGGAACTAATCTGTTAGGCAGAACCTATAAATGGCCGATGCAAGCACGAAACGCCGGCATGATCATCGTTGGGTATACGATCGGTCTGTCGATGACAGCGGAAGCACTGAGAGAGATGTCCTATCAACTGCCGTCCATGACGCTGATGATCGTGTTATTATTGCTCTTCTGTACGGGAATGGCTTATCTCGTCTCGAAACTATCGCATACGGATTTCAAGACGGCGCTGCTAGGCAGCGTGCCGGGCGGGTTAACACAGGTCCTTGCGCTTGCGGAAGAGACAGAAGGGGTTAATCTGACGGTCGTAACCGTGACACAAGTCATCCGGCTGATGATGATTATTATATGCGTGCCTCTTCTCATCTTTAATCCGTTCTTCGGCCAAGCACACACGGATGGAGCGGCGGCAGCATCGCAGTCTATAGCAGCCGCCGCTGCTGCTGATTGGAGCGGATTGTTTCCGAACATTCTCCTCTTCGCTCCGGTAAGTGTGGCTTGCGCTGTACTTGGCAATAAGGTGAATTTTCCTACCGCCTATTTGCTCGGACCGGCTCTTGGAACGGCGATCCTACAGCTCAGTGGATTTCAGGGTCCGGCGCTGCCTTCACTCCTCATTGATGCCGCTCAGTTCATGATCGGAACTTATGTAGGGCTTCTCCTGAAACCGCAGCAGCTGCCGAATAAGCTTCGGACGATTTCGCTGGCGATTGGAAGCGGGCTGCTGCTGATTCTCGGCGCCTCTGCATTCGGATTCGTACTGACGAAGCTTCATCCGATTTCCATGCCCACAGCACTGCTTAGTCTCGCACCGGGAGGCATGGATCAGATGGGCATCATCGCGCATGAAATTCAAGCGGATCTGTCGATCGTGGCGGGCTATCAGCTGTTTCGCACCTTTTTTATTTTCTTCGCCGTTCCGCCGTTGCTTCGGATGTTGTTCAATTACAGCTTAAAGAAGCGAAAGAAGCTGAAAGAAGAATTATAGTCAGTTTAACCATGACGTTTCGCAGGCGGCACGAGCCTTACTTCGGGTAATAAGTGAAGCCCGGGAATTTGACGACAGCTTGCTCTTCCTTGCGCAGCGCGTCCAGCACCGTAGGACCGACATTCAGATTGCTCCCAACAAGGCTTCGAGGCGTAAGTGCCATCCATTGATTAAGCGAAATATCTTCGAACCGATCGCTCTTGAAGATCTCAAGAAACCAGAGGGAGTTACTTCCAGTATTCTGAATGTAATGGCCGTTCGCGAAAGGAACATAACCAACATCGCCGGCTCTGTAATCAAAGGTCCGCGCCGTGCCATTCCCGGCAAATACCGTCATTCTCCCTTGACCTGTCAAATAATACTGCCACTCATCATTGTTGGGATGCCAGTGCAGCTCCCGCATGCCGCCTGGTTCGATTTCGACAAGTGCCGCAGCTACGGTTCGTGATATCGGGAAGTTGGTGGAGTCCACGATTCTGACATTGCCACCTGATGATTTGACCGGCGTCTGGGCGAGCAAGCTGTGCTTGAAGGTTAGCGGCACGGTGCCGTAAGGGGATTGAACTTCCGTTTCCGCAATCGACCCTGGAATATTGCTTTGATAGATATAAACCTGCTCGTTCGGAATGGCGTCAAATGCACTTTGCGGTACGCCGAAGTTGGCGGACAACACGTCTTTGGGCGTATGGGCGAACCAGTCGGAGATGGACAAGGTATTCAAATCAGAGAATGCTCCATCATCGAAGACGAGCAGAAATTCGCAGCCTTCCTCTAAGCCTTGGATGGAATGAGGCAGCCCCGCCGGAAAATACCACAGGTCTCCCGGACCGACATCAGCAATGAAATTCCGCCCCTGCCAGTCCATGGACGTAATGCGCGCGCAGCCTCGTATCATATAGGACCATTCCGCTTGTTGATGCCAATGCAGCTCGCGAACGCCTCCCGGTGTCAGGCTCATGTTCACGCCGGCAAGCGTTGTTGCAATCGGCAGATCCCGCACGGTAATTTCACGCGACCAGCCGCCGTGATTGAGCTGCATATGCGTATCGGAGAACGACATTTTCAAATTCGGCACTAAGCCTGCATCCGTTGCAGGAGGTACAAACATATCCGGATTCTCCATATCTCTCATAATATCGCGCGGCCCTAAATCAAGACCGCCTGCGCCATCGCTTCTGATCGGCTGCGGAATAACAAAAGGCTTCCTATCGTCCGGGGTAGGATTTGTCATGAACGCGATTCCTCCTATGCTTTATCCTGAGTACATCCCCTATAAGTATGAGCGACAGCCTGGCAAGAAGACCACATACAATCCCATCTATGACAATAGCTAAAGTGAATCCCGTTCGATAATAGAGTAAGCTACATTCGTACGCTGCGGAATGTCACGGCCTTGGATGCTGGCAATTAATTGTTCAGCGGCGATGCGCCCGATTTCGTCGACGTGAAAATCAATCGTAGTCAGCGCAGGATCTACATAATGAAGAATATCGATATTATCAAAGCCCATGATGCCTGCCTGCTCCGGTACCCGGATATGATTCGCCTTCAGAAACCGCATCATGTCGAGGGCGTAGATATCGCTGCTACAGAGAATCGCAGGCTTCT
Organism: Paenibacillus sp. CF384; assembly: GCF_900106745.1. Taxonomy (GTDB): domain Bacteria; phylum Bacillota; class Bacilli; order Paenibacillales; family Paenibacillaceae; genus Paenibacillus_Z. Next base: position 40,459 of record NZ_FNNV01000013.1, read on the forward strand.
CATCAGATTCAGCTATAAGCTGCAGCATGCTCTCCATGTAATCGTGGTCCGTAATGACGGTATAACGGATATCCGGCAGCTCGGCACAAGCTTCGAGAAAGCCTTGATGACGCTGCTCCGGCACGTAGATATTGCTCTTGCCCTTGTAACGCAGCGGTGGACTTACGTACAGAATTCGCTTATAGCCTTTAGAGCCGATATGATGAACGGCTGTCTTCATCGCTTGTTTGTCATCGATCCAGACGAATGGCACCTTAGCCGATACCCGATTGGCGAACGTGACGATCGGAACGCCGGATTGCTTCAAGAACGTATTGAACGTCGTGCCCATATTAACGGGTGACAGCGCAATGCCATCGACCTTGCGGTCCAGTAAATTGTTGATATATTCCATTTCCAGCGCTTTGTCCTTGTTGGTTAGCACGAGGTAGACGAAATAACCGTGTCTTCTTGCTTCCGCTTCGAAGGAGTGGAACAGCTGCGAGAAGATGCGGTTATATACGTCGAAGAGCACGACGCCAAGCGTCTTCGTTTCTCCTTTGACCAAGCTTTGAGCCAGAAAATGAGGTCGGTACCCCAGTTCACCGGCAACCTTCATAATCTTCTCGCGAGTAGCTTCATTAATGCCGGGACGGTTATTAAGCGCACGATCGACCGTACCCCGAGTTACTCCGCATAGCTCCGCGATTTGTTTGCTTGTCACTTTCATCAGCTTCCGGCAGCTCCCGACTTTGGATTCATAGTTTTGCGATAATCGTAGTATAGAATGAGGGCTCCGGTCAATCCGTTCATGTGCACGGTACACGAAAATTTAAGTTTTAACTCACCTATAATAGCGTTTACAAAAATATACATGGCTGATACAATTAGAATCGTTCACGTGCACGGTAATACCGTGCATGCCAAATTAATAGGCAATTCCATCTTACGAACATCACAGCATTCATAGCGGAACCATAAACGAGCCTACAAGGAGCGATCGACAAATGGTTTATTCGAAAGCGCAATTATTCGATTCATCAGGGCAGCGCACGTACTCGGAGGAAGCGAAGGAAGCGGCTTTTCTGCTGGGCGGCATCGGTACGGGGAATATCTCGATCGGCAGCCGCGGCGAATTTAGAGATTGGGAGATCTTCAATCGCCCGGGCAAAGGCGATCTGCTGCCAAACACGTATTTCTCCATCTGGGCGAAGCAAGAAGGTGAAGCACCAGTCGCGAAAGTGCTAGAGTCGAGACTGCCGCTGCCTCACAGCCGTTCGCACGGTTATCATCCGATTACAGGTGCCGGACTGCCTCGTCTTGAGAAATCAACGATGCGCGGCGAGTATCCGCTCGTTTGGGTAGATTTTGAAGATAAAGAGCTGCCTGTACAAGTTTCGCTTGAAGCGTTCACGCCGTTTATTCCGCTGAATACGAACGATTCCAGCATTCCAGGCGCGTATATGACGTACACGGTGACCAATACATCGGATCGAACAGTTGATGTTACGATTGCAGGCTCGATGATGAATCCAATTGGCGGTATTAATTATGACTCATTCGGTAACTTGGATGTACGGAACACCGGCGGGAATTTCAACGAGTTCCGTGAAGATAATGGATTCACCGGCTTGAACTTCACATCGCATGCATTCGGTGAAGGGGAGCTAAACTACGGCAGCCTGTCACTGGTGACGACGAATCCGAAGGTCACTCATAAACGTGCATGGTTTCGCGGAGGCTGGTACGATTTTCTGCAGGAGTTCTGGGATGACTTTGTCCAAGACGGTCTGCTGAACGATCTTGGCTACGATACGCCTTCCGAGAAGAACCGGACGGATACCGGCTCCCTCGGCGTTTGCGAGACGTTGGCGCCTGGCGAGACGAAGACGTTCGCATTCGTGCTGGCATGGCATTTTCCAAACCGCGTCAACGGCTGGAATGATCATATCTGCGTGAAGGAAGAAGGACGGCAAATTACGCAGAACTACTACGCCGGCTTATTCGATAGCGCTTGGTCTGCAGCTTCATACCTGGTGAGCAATCAAGCCCGGTTGACGCAAGAAACGAAGCTGTTCCACAGTGCGCTATTCGAATCCACGCTGCCATCGCATGTTCTGGATGCCCTATCGAGCAATATCACGGTGCTTCGCAGTCCGACCTGCTTCCGGCATATTGACGGGCGGTTCTTCGGCTACGAGGGTTGTTTCGATCATCAAGGCTGCTGCGACGGAAGCTGCACGCATGTATGGAACTACGCGCAGACGCTTGCGTTCCTCTTCCCAGAGCTTGAGCAGAGCATGCGTAGAACAGAGTTTCTGACCGAAGTCGAAGAAGATGGCAAAATGAATTTCCGTGCATTCAAAATGTTCCAGTCCGAGTGGACATGGCAAGGAACTTCTGCACCTGCCGCAGCGGATGGCCAGATGGGTACGATCATGCGCGCCTATCGCGAATGGAAGCTGACAGGCGACGATGATTTCCTTCGCGAGCTGTGGCCATCGATTCAGAAGACGTTGAATTATGCGCCGCTGCACTGGGATACGGATGGCGACCTGGTGTTCGATGGCGTGCAGCACAACACCTATGATATCGAATTTTATGGACCGAACCCGCTCACAGGCGTGTTCTTCTTAGGCGCACTTCGCGCAGGGGCAGAAATGGCTGCTTATCTCGGCGAAGAGGAAACGGCGAAGAAGTATGCGGCTGCCTTCGAAACGAGCTCCAAGCGACTGGATGAGCTGACTTGGAACGGCGAGTACTATGTGCAGCGACTGGAAGACGTGGATGCCCATAAGTATCAACATGGGATCGGTTGTTTGTCGGATCAACTGCTCGGCCAGCAGCTGGCACATCTGTACGGGCTAGGTTATTTGCTGCCGAAGGAACGCGTGCAAAGCGCGATTCATGCGGTGTTCAAGCATAATTTCAAAGAGGATTTCTACAACCATGTCAACTGCCAGCGGACGTACACGCTCAATGACGAGAAGGGCTTAGTGCTGTGCTCGTGGCCGGAAGGCGGCCGTCCGAAGCTGCCATTCGTGTATTCCGATGAGGTGTGGACCGGTATCGAGTACCACGTGGCTACGCATTTGATCTATGAAGGCTTTATTGAAGAGGGACTTACGATTGTAAAAGCGGTTCGCGACCGTCAAGACGGATTCCGCCGCAGCCCTTGGAATGAGGTCGAGTGCGGCCATCATTATGCAAGGTCGATGTCCAGCTGGGGACTTCTGATCGCGCTAAGCGGCTTCGAATTCGATATGGCTCGCGGCGAAATGAAGTTTGCGCCGGTTATTAATGAAGCGGATTATACCGGCTTCTGGAGCACCGGCCGTGCGTGGGGAACGTACAGCCAGAAGCGAATAGATGGCGAGTATGAGATCGACGTGAAGGTGCTGTATGGCGATGCTTCCGGCGTGAACGTTTCTGCAGGCGGCAAAGAGTTTACCTTATAGGAAGCTAGCGGAAGCTGTCTCAAAAGTGCAACTTATGACTTTTGGGGCAGCTTTTTTATGCAACAATCCATTCGGGGCTTCGTCTAGAAAGAAAAGGGACTTTGTTTCTACCTATTCATTTCAATAGACGAGGTGTTCGAATCATGAAGAAATGGTTAATTGGCATGCTGGTATGCACTTGCCTCATAGGCTCGGGGAGCAGCTTCGCAGTTGCAACAGCCGAAGCGCAAGCTGCTGCTGCCATCACAGTTACGGTAAACGATCGCTTGATTGATTTTGATACGAAACCTATGATTGATCATGGAATCGTGTTCGTTCCGCTTCGGTTTATCGTGAATGAGCTTGGAGGCCAAATTGCAGGGTCGAGCAACAATGAAGTAATCATCACGAAAGGAACCAAAACGATTAGCATGAAGGTTGGTTCCAAGAAGATAACGATTGATGACAAGGAGCTCGAGCTTCAGGCAGCGCCTAAGTTAATAAACGGCCGAACGCTCGTGCCGCTTCGTGTTCTCTCGGAGGTTTTCGGGGCAACAGTCCATTACGAGAACCATCAAGTTCACATCCACACAGTTACTGAGGAGACTACACGTGGCAATTCTATAGGCAATCTCAATAACGGCGGTTGGTATGTAAGTGATCAAGAATGGATCTACTATAACAATCAGAATGATAGCGGTAGGCTGTATAAAGAGAAATATGACAACTCGGAGAATCAGCTGGTCAGTGACGACAAGTATATTGGGGCTTTGAATCTAGTAGGCAAGCAATTGTACTATACAAGCGACAACAAGCTCTTCAAGTGTGATATCGATGGGGCGAACCGGACGCTTGTGCATGATTTTGGTCTGGGAGCAAATCTGGTCTCGATTGTAGGGGACTGGATCTACTACACACAGGGCACCTATATGTATAAGCCGCTCTATCGGATGAAGCTGGACGGAACAGCGAGAGAGCTGCTCGTAAACTATCAGGTATCCAGCATCGCAGTGACGAATGGAAAGATCTACTATACGATCGAAGCGCAGAAGTTATTCGTGATGGACACGGACGGGCGCAATAAGAAGAAGCTGCTCACGGGGAATTACATCACATGGGTCGAAGTGAAGGGACAATCGCTGTATTTCAATTACAAAGGGAAGTTGTATACGATGCACACAGACGGTACGGCATTAACGCAAATTTCCGATCTGGATGCGCGCAATATTAATATTCAAGGGGATCGGCTCTATTTCAGCAACTATAGTGAATACAGCAAGAAGCTGTATCGGTTGAATCTACTGGATCATACCACGCAGAAGCTTAGCGAGGATAAGGTCTACTATGTGCATATTTTGAATAAGAAGCTGTTCTTCTACAACCCTGATATCAGAGTCGTTGAAGAGATCGAGATCGAAGGGGCATAATAGGTAGAAGAGGCTGAAGTTCGAGGTGATTATGATGATGGACATGGAAAATCTACTGGCGACTATCGTAGAACGGTTGAAAGTGGTTCCTGGTATTGCGGGCATCGTGCTCGGCGGTTCTCGCGCAACGGGAACGCATACCGCTGAATCCGATGTGGATATCGGCATCTACTATGATGCGGCTGAGCCGCTCGATATCGCAGCGCTGTCTGTGGTTGCGACCGAGCTTGACGACTCACGAAGGGAAGAGCTCGTAACGCCGATCGGGGGCTGGGGACCTTGGATCAATGGCGGCGGCTGGCTCCGTATCGGTGGAATGGCTGTCGATTTGCTATATCGGGAGCTGGACAAAGTTACGGTAGTAGCGATGGACTGCCGGCAAGGAAGCCTATCCGTCCATTATCAACCGGGGCATCCGCATGCGTTCTGCAGTCCGATCTACATGGGGGAGGCAGCGGCTTGCCGAATCTTATGGGATCCGGAAGGAAGGATTGAGCAGCTTAAAAGTTTATGCACGCCATATCCGGATGCACTGCAGAAGGCAGTTGCCGATACTTTCATGTGGGAAGCAGGTTTCTCCATTGCCAATGCGCATAAAGGTGTGAAGCGCGGCGACGTTTCATATGTTGCGGGCCATCTGTTTCGCACAGTGAGCTGCATGACGCAGGTGTTATTTGCACTCAATCGGACGTATATGCTGAACGAGAAAGGGGCAGTTGCAGCATGTGCTGGCTTTCCGATAAGTCCGGTAGATTTTGCTGAGCGCATTCATCGAAGTTACTCGCAACTATCACCGGAGCGAACTGTCCTTGCGTCTGCTGTGGATGAAATGGATGCGCTGGTGCAGGAAACGGAACGGTTGAAGGCGGAGTGCTTAAGGTAAGCTTATGAAGGAATGACTGAGCAGGGAGAACCTGCTCAGTTTCTTTATGTGCGAAATAGTACAGGTCGACACGTCCCGACTAGAAATCTACTATTCAGCGACCATTAAATTTGCTATCGTTGATAGATACGAGGGAGAAGTAACGAGAGGGGATTACATAATGAAAGTACTGCTGTTCGGTGCAACGGGCATGGTAGGGCAAAGCGCACTTCGTGAGTGTCTCGTAGATCCACAAGTTACGGCGGTCACCGCAGTTGGACGGAATGTGACAGGCCAGCAGCATGCCAAACTGCATGAGATTAAGCAGGCTAATTTACTCGACCTCTCTGCCATCGAGAAGCAATTAACGGGCTTTGACGCCTGTTTCTTCTGTCTTGGCATATCGTCCGCGGGAATGAGCGAGGAGCGTTATACGGCGATTACCTATGATTTGACGCTCAGCGTGGCGAAGACATTGGCGCGGTTAAATTCGCAGATGACGTTTATCTACGTGACGGGCAGAGGTACGGACAGCACGGAGAAAGGCCGCAGTATGTGGGCTCGTGTGAAGGGCAGAACGGAGAACGAGCTGCTGAAGCTGCCGTTTAAAGCGGCTTATATGTTCCGGCCCGGCGGAATCATTCCTCGGCATGGCGTGAGGTCGAAGACCAAGCTTTATCAAGCGATATATATCCTGATGAGGCCGTTCTACCCGCTGCTGGAGAGAGGGTTCAAGAGCGCGATGACTTCATCGGATAAAGTCGGACGCGCCATGATCGTCGTTTCGCAGCGGGGTTATGCCACTCCGTTCATTGAAAGCGACGATATCAACCGAATAGCTTCACAACATATATGAACTGAGAGGAATTCCAATGTCAATGAAGCCGGCACAGCTACCGCAATCCATTCTGTTTGAGATCATTCTGGCTGTCATCATCGGCGGAACGGTCATCACCGCATTCTCACCGCTCTATGGGAATGGCATCATTAATGTTGTCGTTCCGATCGTGATTTTATTGGTCTTGAAAGCTGATTTTTTTGAAAAGCTCAAACTTTCCACTCTGCTGATCGGCCGAATATTGGTAGTGGTGACCTTCTTAGGTTTCTTCCCGGACAATTGGCTTGTCCCAACCATTGTGTGGCTGCTGCGCATCAATATCTTGGAAGCGACTTTGACCGATTACAAGAATCGCAGCTATTACAACGTGATTTCGGGCATTGCACTAATCGCTTCTTCCTTCGTTCTTCAAGGGGAGTGGCTCGGAACGTATTACGTCACGACCAACGAAGCCATGATCTACTGGGCGATTGCCTACACGCTATGGAATTGGAACTTTGTCATTTACAATTTCAAGCAGCAAATCGGGTTCTACCATATTGCGGTTCTTATCGCCCCCATGCTGATCGTGCTCGGAGCTTGGAATCCGGGATTGTGGCTGATCATGCGAGCGAACAGCTTGACGGTTGCGGGGATTTTTCAAATTTCATGCAAAAGCTACCTCGAACAGAACCTCCGGAACGATTCGCTCAATGCTTTCATTACAAAGGTTAAACGGAAACCAACGCAGCTTATCGTGATGGTTGTCAACGTGCTGCTCAGTGCGCTAACGCTGGTAATGGTATGGATAGGGTAACGAATCTTATGCCCGAGAGAGTCCCTGAGACTTTCTCGGCTTTTTTGTGCAGTCATCGCTATAAACCGTGTTGCAGCCACGGAAGCAGGAGGACAAGTCATCGTTGACGAATTGAATAAGCAATATGAAGCGTTTACAGCAGGAAAGTAAGGAGAGCGAGAAGAGCGGAAGGCGGGGCTTGTTAATGAGCAGTCGTATAGAGCTTAGCGGCAGTGAATGGACAGTGACCGGATGGAATCGCAACCAGTGGAAGCTTGGCATGAGCATGGAGCTGGGCTTTAGCATCAATCCGATGCTCCCGGCTATTAAGGCTGTAGTTCCAGGGGCAGTGCAACGAGATTTAATCGCGGCGGGCTGGCTGCCCGATCCGAACGAAGGCTTGCGCAGCATGGAGCTGGAGTGGGTGAACAATCGGGATTGGGTGTATGAGCGAAGGTTCGAGGTGCCGGATGGCTGGATGCAGGACCGATGCGAATTGGTGTTTGAAGGATTGGATTATAGGGGACTCATCTATCTGAACGGCGAGGAAATTACAGCATTCGAAGGGATGTTTCTTCCGGTAACCGTTGATGTTGCGACGAAGCTGCGTGTAGGTTCGGGAAATGAGAACATTCTTCAGCTTGTATTCTTGCCGAGTCCTGAAGTGGATGGGCAGATTGGGTACTCGAATGAGATCAGCAAGGTGAAGTCTCGCTTCAATTACGGCTGGGACTGGTGTCCGCGCATCGTGCCTGTTGGGATATGGAAGGACGTAAGTTTGCAGACTCACTCTGCGCTGAAGCTGAATGATTACTATCCGAAGGCTGTTCCGGCTGAGGATGGTGACGGCGGTAAAGTGTTGTATCGTTTGGAAGCTGAGATTTGGCGGCCCGGCAGCTATAAGCTGGCTTATGAAGTAGTCGATGCAGCGGGCGATATCGTACATAGCGAGAAGAAGATCTATGAGCTTCGTCGCGGCGGAATCCATCGCATAGAGCATGAAATGTCCATTGCGGCTGTTCGCCGCTGGTGGCCAAACGGCTATGGGGATCATCCGCTCTATCAGGCGAGAGTCACCGTTTATGATGCGGAAGGCAGATTATGTGCTGCAGATGTGAAGACAGTTGCTTTTCGCACACTTCAGTTCGTTCAGAACGAGGACTCCCCTGCGGATGCACTGCCTTATACGCTGCTTGTGAACGGCGTGCGGGTATTCTTAAATGGCGTGAATTGGGTCCCCATTTCGCCGTTCTTTGGTGGCGTAACGAGTGAACAGTATGCGCATTATCTAGGTCGATTCAAGGCGATGAACGTGAATGTAGTCCGCGTATGGGGCGGAGCGATTACGGAGAAGGAAGATTTCTATGCGTACTGTGACAGCCATGGCCTTCTGGTCTGGCAGGAGTTTCTGCAATCATCAAGCGGGCTCAACAACTGTCCGCCGGACAATGCTGCATTTCTGAAGGAGCTGGCGAGCGTGTCTCGTGCAGCTGTTATCGAGAAGCGCTCGCATCCGAGTTTGATGGCGTGGTGCGGAGGCAATGAGCTGATGTGGGAAAATTTCTCTCCTGTCGACGAGAGACATGGGAACATTGCGATGCTGAAGAAGCTGGTAGAAGAACTGGACCCCGGTCGTCAGTTCTTCCCGTCAAGCGCATCCGGCCCGAGATTCGGCGCAACCGAGGAGGAGTTCGGCAAAGGGCTTCATCATGATGTTCATGGACCGTGGTTGTACCTGGGCGAGGAGAATCATTACCGATTCTTTAATCATAATGACAGCTTGGTGCAGACGGAGACAGGAACGCCCGGAGCCTCAAGAGCGGAGCGGATTCGCGTGTTAGCTGACCGCATGTCCCCATGGCCGCCGACGAAGGAGAACGCCTATTGGCTGCACCGCGGCGCATGGTGGATTCAGTGGGAGCAGCTCTCCGATATGTTTGGTCCGTGGGATAAGGAGCGGGATGAACTGGAGCAGTATTGTCAGGCCAGCCGCTATTTGCAGCTGGAATCGCTGCGGTACATGGCGGAGGCGACACGTCGAAGAGAGCCGAAATCTTCGGGATTTATGATCTGGATGGGCAATGAACCGTTCGCCAACAATGCCAACACCTCCATGCTGGAATATGACGGGATGCCGAAGCCGGTTTACTATGCGATGAAGAAAGTATTTGGCGGTTTGCATGTTTCTGCCCAGTATGATCGTCTATCTTATCGTACAGGCGAGTCGTTAGGCTGCGAGATTTTCCTGCACGCGGATCGGGCCGATCAGGAGCTAGTGCCGTTTGCGGTGGATGTGCATCTGGTGCAGGCAGATGGCGCGGTGCTTCAAAGCCAGCGATTTTTGGCAGAAGGTGGTCGCTTGAACGGAACGATTGGCAAGCTGGATTGGCAGGTAGTGGATGTTCCCGGCTCTGTGCTGATCTTGCGATTGGCTGTATGCGATGAGCATAATCAGCAGGTTGCAACGAATGAGTATCTGTTTACGGCGAATGCGGTTTGTCCGCTTGAGCCTGTGAGGAGATTGCCCGAGGCAGCAGTTCGAGTGCGACAAGGGGCACTGCCTGAACAGCTTGTTTTGGCTAATATTTCAGAGACGGCGGCAGTCGGCGTGTTTTTGATCCAGCGAGATGCCAGTCAGCTTATCCATCTCGATCGCAATTATTTGATGCTGCTTCCAGGGGAGCAGCTCACCGTAACTTCCATGGAGGGCCCGGTGACGCCGGAGCAGTTCTACGTAGAGGGCATGAATTTATGATTGAATCATCCCCGCATCTCGGATATTGACATCGACGTTAATGGTCACAGGCAGTTTAGGATAGATGGTCCTCCAATCGAAACGTTTCCAATCTTCATAGGACATGCTGTTTCGTACGGCGCTGCCGATACCTAAACTGTCTGTACCAAGCGCTTGCAGCCGGCTAACAATAAGCTGTAATTCTTCGCGCAGCGCCTTCGACATGTCTTGCTCCATCTGCGTGAAGGCCTTATCTTTGTTTATTTTCTGATTGCCGTCATATTCGAGAATAATGCCGCTAACTCGGACGTTTAACGTGACCTTGTAGGAAGCGTCGACCTGTTTGACGGAGATGGAGCGTTTCGTTATTAATTGAGAGAGCATGGCTCTTTCATGCGAGCCGTTAGCACTATTGGTGAATTTGATAAGCAGTTCACCGTTCTTCATGGATCTAAGCAGCAAGAAGAATTGAACAGATTCGTCGGAAGCTATTTTTCCCTTATAGCTGTCGCCATCAAACAGTGCAATTCCGTCAATTTCTACATAGTCCTTCTCCTGTGCAATGAGCGGTAGAATCGGATCGATACCGTCATCGTAATAATCGCGCACAAATTCATATAAGCGGCCAGGCGGCGCTTCGTTTATTTTCCCCTTTTGCTCAACGAGAGTGCTAATATGTTCACTAATAGAGGGGATGCCAGGGTATTGATCCGTGAGTAACTTTACCGCGCTCCCATTTGCAATAATAATATGAATCTTTTCGCCAACCGAATAGTCCCGACGATAAGAGTCCAAGTATCGCAATAGACCTGATGCTGCCAGGTCTTTGCCGAATATCAAATTTTGCAGCTGACCGGAGACGAGGATTTGACTCGTTTTGAGTGATAGCTTGCGGCGAGCTTCCTTCGTGGACTCCGATTCCGTTTGCAGATTGGTCACTTCTGTCTGTCCCCCAAGGCCAATACGGGGGATGCCGACGGCAACTGTGATTTTCTTTCCATTCGAATCGCCATCCTCTTGTTTCAACGCATCGACAGCAGCGCTGTTTACCATTCCCAGATCCTCAAGCTTTTGTTCTTTGATACATCCCGTTAGAAGCAGGAGCAAAAGCAGCATAAATCCTCGTCTATACATGTTTTCGCCGTTCCTTCCAATGATGAATAGTGATGAGAATAAGCAGCAAAGCCGGCAGTAGAAACGCGATTCCGATTTCTACCATGCCCAGAAAGTAAAGCCATCGTTCGGTCTTCTGCAAATCACCTCGATTCCACAGCGCGATGATTGCAGCGAGAATCGCCATTCCCAAAGAAGGAATAACCCGCTTCTTGACGCTTGTCACCATATTCCTAACCAATTCAATTGCCGCCCAAAGATACATGGACGTAATGATAAGTGCTCGAAGCATAAAGAGATTGAAGATGAGATCATCTACCCGCTGCACGAACGGGAAACGGATAAAGGATAACGTATTTAAAGACGGATATGCGAGCTGCTGTAACTGTTCAAAGCTATAGAAGCTGAAAGTTAGGATCGCCGAGATACAATAAAGCAGCGTCACAATGAGGTTTGCAAGTTGAAAACCAGTCATTAATCGAGTCTTTTTGCCTGAATAGGGAAATAGCAATAGACATAATTCGTAGCCTAAAAATGCAAAATAGATGTTCAACATACCCTTTAAGGTAAAAGCCCCATCTTTGAACAGATAAGGTGTGAAGCGAGTGAAGTTGAATTGATTGAACAGCGTTTCCGGAACCAAGATAACCAGCCAGAACATACAAATGAAGAAGATCACAGTAGTGGTTGCGATGCCGATGATGCCTTTGCTCAGCAACAATAGAATGAGAGCTCCGAGTAGGATGTACAAGTAGAGAGGCTCTATTGTAGGAAACGAAGTGGAGCGCAAGATTAGCAGAAATTGCTTGCTGATCAGGACGCCTAGCACGGTCCATTGCAGGGTAAGCAAGCTGAAGAGAGGAATCACGATACCGGCAGGAAGAACGCGTCTTGCGATCGTGTATATATTGACACCATTGCTGTACCGGTACACGAAAGCAATCAACCACAGATTTAAAGAGGAAATGGCACCGAATCCGAATAAAGCCAACCACCCATTATAGCCGAATTCCTCCGCGAGCAAGCGCGGCATTTCGAACGAAATAATGCCGTACTGCAATGTGATTGCCAGGATGACGGTTTGTGAAAACTTTAGTTTCTCATTCATATGGAACTCCTAGCGTGAGGAGGATTTGGCGTGCTTTCTGGCTTTATCTATCCATTGCACCGGAGCACGTACGATCATATCGAGCCAATTGCCAGGAGACATGTAGCTGCCTGCACTACCGAGCGCATTCTTACCTGAGAGCTGGATGACGAACAAGGCAAACCCGATAACGAGACCAAAGTTGCCGAGTAAACCAGCCAGTACAATGATTCCGAACCGAAATAACCGGATCGCCGAGCTCATGGAATAGCTTGGAATGACAAAGGACGCGATTGCGGAAATCGAAACGGAAATAATCAGAATATTGCTTGTTATCCCGGCTTGTACGGCAGCTTGGCCAATGACAATTCCTCCAACGGTGCCGATGGTAGTCCCGATCTTAGTCGGAAGACGGGCTCCTGCTTCACGGAGCAGCTCTATGGTGAACTCCATAATGATGGCTTCCATGAGAGGCGTAAACGGGACTTTGTTACGAGACTCCATCAGGTTATTGAGCAGCGAAGGCGGAATCATCTCGTAGTGGTAGGTGACAACGGTCACATAGAACGCCGTGAAGCCCAGCGTGATGAACAAGGCGATATATCGCAGCAGCCGGATTGCGGATGAGACGAGCCAAGACAAATAATAATCGTCCGACGAGGAGAAGAATTCATAGAAAGTAGCAGGTGCGCTGAATGCGACCTGGCTTCCATCCAGCAGGCCGACCATCTTGCCGTTTGTGAGCTTGCTCACCACAACATCCGGACGTACAGTGGTGAGAAACTGCGGAAAAACGATGAAACTCCTTGGATCCAAATATTGCGTGAGCGTATTCGTATCAAGAATGGTATCGGTCTGAATGCCGCGCAGCTTCTCGCACATCAGCTGCACATCCCCCGGATCGGCTTCGCCTTCGAGATAGAGCAGAGACATCGACGAACCTGATTTGCTGCCGAGCTTGAAGGAAAGAGATTTTAACCGTGCGTCTTGAAGTCTTCTGCGGATGAGGGATAAATTCGTGCTTAGTGATTCCGTGAACGAATCCTGCGGTCCGCTAATGACGGTTTCTGTATCCGATGACGTGATGGAGCGGGTATCGGGCGAATACGAGTCGTATAGATAGGCTTGTCCGCTGTAGTAAATGGCGACTTGCCCGCCAAGTATGCCTTGCGTCAGCTGCTCTGATGATGTGGCTTGAACATAGTGGGATTGCGTCAGCTGCTCTTCGATTTGTGCTTGATGGTTGTCGACGGTGCCGAACGGCTCAAGCACATCTTTGCGCAGTTGTTCTTTTCCCGTCAGATGAGCGAAATAGATGAGGTCTATGGCGTGACGGGGGAAATTCTGATGTACGAGGTCAGCACAATGGTCGAGCGCTTGAAGCGTTCTGCTAAGCAGTTCAGGTTCGGTTGTCTTCTCAGCATCCTTCATCAGGAAATTCCACACTTTCTTCTTATCCTATAATGGCCTTCCGTTAGTATGAAGAACATCTGGGATTTTTATGCAATTGCAAGGAGGCGTCTGGATCGAGTTGTCTTCATTGCGGCGAAGGACTGTTGGCTGATGGTTGCCTCTTCGTGGTAAACTAGCATAAAACGGGCAAGTGAAGGAGCTTTTCCCCATGAAACTCATGAAATACATTCTATCCGTTATTATCCTGGCAGCTTGTGCCGCGGTAGGCGTTATGTATGCCTCTTCCTCGTCGTCACAGCCCTCTACCGTGAAAGACATCGAAGCGGAATGGGCGTTTACGCAGGACGGCGGACAGCCGGATCAACTGCTTATCGGTGTGATCAACGACGCGGAAACCACGCTTGATATCGCGATCTATAGCTTAACGAAGCCGGACATCGTAGATGCGATCAAGAAGGCGAAGAAGCGCGGGGTTGCCGTTCGTATCATCACCGACAAGACGCAGTCAGGCGGCAAAGCACAGAAGGAAGCGCTCAAGCTGCTCGGCAGCGCGGGCGTTCCGATGAAGATCAACAAGCACAGCGGGCTGATGCATTTGAAAATGACGATAGCCGATGGCGCAATAGCGACGACAGGTTCGTTCAATTATTCGAAATCGGCCAGCACCGATAACGATGAAGTGCTGATGGTGCTTCGAAACAGCGAGGTTGCCCAGTCCTTCGCAGCGCAATTTCAAGAGATGTGGGAAGACACGGGTGGGTTTCAAGCGATAACGCCGATCATTGCAGAGGATGCGCTTGAAGTTACAACTCCGCCTGATGAAGCGGAGAATTCCGCTGTTGCTCCGGATGCGAATTCAGCATCAGACAAGACCGTTGTTTATCGGAGCTGCGCTGCCGTCAAGGAAGCCGGCAAAGCGCAGCTGCGCAAAGGCGATCCCGGCTACAGTACGAAGCTTGACGGAGATCGTGACGGCATTGCTTGTGAGAAATAGATCAGAGTGGGCCCGCCTCGTGCGGGCTATTTTAATGCGTATTTCCTCGACAGAACTCGACAAATATTAAAGTTTCGCTTAGAGGATTTGCTCGAATCTATGTCGAATAAATGCTAAAAGAAGGATAAATATGTTTGGGACTTACAGCTGGGGAGTTGACTGCGAATGAGAACCTTTCTTCAGAAAAGAATAAAGCTCCAACTGTTAAACAGCAGACTCCGTATGCTTGGTGTCGTTTTCGTTCTCATCGTCGGCGTTTTCTGTACAGCCATCTTCTCCTACTTCGAACAGGATCATCAAGAACGCGATATTCATAATCAATTGGAACAAACGATTCGACTGCAGCAGCAGTATATTGATAAATGGATGTCTGAACGCATGTCGGAAATCAGCATGATTGCCAGCCTGTCCGCTGTGAAGAATTGGGAGCTTTCTGAAATTGGAGCTATTCTTACCTTATCCCAGAGCAAACATGTAGAATTTAAAGCGATGGGCTTGATCGATCATGAAGGCTACAGCGCTTTATTGAAGAGTGAATTGAATGTGAAGGACCGTCCTTATTTTATTGCCGCGCAGCAAGGCCAAGAGTCCATATCCGATGTAATCGTATCAAGGAAGGATGGCAAGCGGATCATCGTGTTCGCCGCTCCAGTACGAGACGCGAATCAACAGTTCATTGGCGTTGTCGCGGGTACGGTTGATCTTACGACGATCGAGCATTTAATGAAGCAATTCGTGTACGGCAAGAGTGGACAGACCTACCTGGTCGATTCGGATGATGATCAATTGATTACAGGCGCAGGAGCAGGAACGGTTGAATTCGATTCGAAGGCGATTGATTCTGCCATCATAGACAGGGCAAAGACGAACAGCAAGTCCAAGTCCGCTTATACAAACTACCGTGGTGAAACCGTCTATGGTGCGTACACTTATGCGAATAACGGCAGATGGCTTGTAATCGGTGAAGCGGCCA
Organism: Paenibacillus sp. CF384; assembly: GCF_900106745.1. Taxonomy (GTDB): domain Bacteria; phylum Bacillota; class Bacilli; order Paenibacillales; family Paenibacillaceae; genus Paenibacillus_Z. The sequence continues at coordinate 56,091 of NZ_FNNV01000013.1, forward strand.
AGGCGGACGTATTCGCTTCGCTCTATGCAGAACTCAAATATACGAGTCTCTTCATTCTGCTCGCGATGGCGGCAGCGGTGTTCATCATGTTTCGAACGGCCAAGAAGATTACCGATCCGCTGAACCATCTGTTAACAGGCGTGAAACAGATCAAAGAAGGCGGATACCTTTACCGTATCGAACCGGAAGTATTCAGAAACACGACATTGGAATTCCAGCAGCTGTGCAGATTGTATAACTCCATGTCGGATACGATATTGGAGCAGATCGGGGCAATCAGCACGGAACGAAACTTTGTCAATTCGATCATCGAGACGGCTGCTTCTCTTGTTGTCGTCATCGATTCGGATGGTCATATCATTCGGTTTAATCATAGCTGTGAACAAATTACAGGTCATGTTTCCGAAGAGGTGCAGGGGCGTTCGATCTTTGATTTGTTCGTTCCGATTGAAGAACAGTCGGCCGTCCGCGTACATTTCTATAACCTGATCAATGCGAGCGGGAAGACTCGTCACGAGAATCATTGGCGAACACGGACAGGAGAGCTTCGGCTGATTGCTTGGTCCAATACGATTCTGAGAGGGCAGCAGGGCGAGCGTGATTCGATTATAAGCATCGGCATCGATGTTACGGAGCAGCGTGCGGTTGAGCAGGCCATGATCGAGAATGAAGAACGGATTCGACTGCTGGTCGGGTCGATGGACGAAGTGGTGTCTACCTTTGACAGGGAGCTGAAGCTCACAGGGATATACGGCAGATCCATGGATTCCATTATTCATGATCCGCATGCGTTCTATTCCGGCAAAACCATTCATGAGTTGCTTAATGCCGACAACGCAGGTCTTCATGAAGAAGCCCAGCGCAAGGCGCTGCTTGAGAGAAACACCGTGCTCGACTGGTCGATCAGCTCGCCAACAGGTTCTACCTATCATCAAACCTCGTACTCACCACTCCTTGATAACGGTGGCCAAGTGAAAGGTGTCGTGTCCGTCAGCCGAGAAATCACGCAGTTGAAGCAGGCAGAGGAAGCGTTCAAGGTGACGCAGGCACGCTTGAATAATATATTGGAAAGTATTACGGATGCGTTTATGGCACTGAACAATGACTGGACGTTTTCTTACGTGAACAGTGAAGCTGAGCGAATCCTTGGCAAGAATCGCGAGAGCATTATGGGCAATCTGCTGTGGGATTGTTTCCCTAAGATCATCGGAACTGCCATATTCGGCTCGTATCGCGAAGCGATGGACAAGCAGCAGCCGATCTTTACGGAGGAGTATCTTCCGTTCATGCAAGCTTGGTACGGGGTGCATATTTATCCGTCGAAGGATGGACTGTCGATTTACTTCCAGAATGTGACGCAGCGTAAAGAGCTCGAGCATGCGGCAAAAGAGAGCGAATCGCGCCTAAGCACCATTATCGAAACCGTCCCGAATGCGATTGTCGTCGTGGATGGCTCCGGTCAAATTACGATGGCCAACCAGATGGCTGAGGATATTTTCGGATTGGATAAAGAAGCGATACTCAGTCGGACTTATGCGGATGATGCATGGTTCTGTTCGACAATAGCGGAAATCTAATTCCGAAGGCGGATTATCCGGTTGCGCATGTGTTTCGTACAGGCCAAGTCGTGTCCAATTCCGAATTCGTGTATAAACGAGCCGACGAGTCCACGGTCATCGTATCCTGTAATGCTGCGCCGGTTCTGGACAGTCGGGGACAGATTACGAGCGTCCTGGTCTCGCTCTCGGATATTACCGGCAGGATTGCTGTGGAATCCAAGCTTCAACTGGCTAACGACGAGCTGAGGAAGCTGTCCTCCTTGGATGGGTTGACAGGCGTGTACAACCGCAGATATTTCAATGAACAGCTGCGCGTGGAGTGGGAGAAACATGCGGTTGTTGGAGTGCCGATGTCGCTCATTATGCTGGATATCGATTATTTCAAAAGCTACAATGACACTTACGGTCATCAAGGCGGCGATATGTGCCTCAAGACGGTCGCATCCGAAATTCGGGATTCGCTACAGGTACCGGAATCCTTCATCGCTCGTTACGGCGGCGAAGAGTTCGGCATTGTGCTTCCGAATACAACGAAACAAGAGGCGGCCGAATTGGCGGAGTTCGTAAGGGTACGCGTGGAGAATAACCGCATCCCTCACAGCAAGTCGACCGTGAGCAGTTATGTGACAATCAGTCTGGGAGTGGCGACGTTGATCCCCACTTTCGATCAAGACGAAGAGATGGTGGTCGCCTACGCCGACAAATGCCTCTATGAAGCGAAGAAGACACGTAACCGCGTCGCGGTTTATGAACAATTGGAAGCATCCATGTCGGAAGGATGATCGTTGGAACAAAGAAAGCCCGGGTTCGGGCTTTTTTTGTTGGGAGGAAATAAAGCATCGAGCTGATGTTAACCATTAGTTGATACTGTAAAGCTACATCACATGCAGTACCGCGCGATCTGTTACTTCGTAGCAACTGACATAGCTGTTAGGTTTGATTGGTCGCAGTAGATTTTGAACGGACAGATTATGCAGATGCTTTCGAGCAGTTCGGAAGTTAATTTGATATTGAAGCATCACATCCCGTGTTCGGATAGGTTTACCCAATTGAATTGCGAATCGAAGAACGTCCTTTTCATCTGGCGAAAGCAATAGGGAAGCAGGTGTTCGAATCAAATGTGGGCCGATAACCAGCTGTAGCAGCATGCGGCAGACATCCGGACGTTTCTGTACATCATCGAATGAGAAATGGATCATTTTCCAGCCCATTCCTGTGAGATAAGTATCGCGATTGAGCGAATAGCTGAAGCTCTCTCGGTCCATATCTTTGATATGACTTTGATAGCCGTCGCATTCCAAGCCAAAACGTCCGTAAGGCGGGAGGAATGCGAAGTCCAGAAACTGAGACTTGCGGTTCCAATCATGAATTTCATATTCCGGATGCAAGTGATCGAAGCTGCCAAATAGCGGCCACCAAACATTTTGCAGCAATAGTTTCTCCGCATGTTGATGCCCTCTTAACAATCTCCCTCTACGCTCGCCTGATCTCTTGGACAGATGTCGTTCCAGCAATCGCGCATGTTCCTCTTCAAAGTCCGGCATGTTAACCACCTCTTCCTTTCTTTTTTCCTATTAAAATAAAAAAGAACACCCCATCGCCGCACTCGGCTAAATAGGACGTTCTTCGTCTAGGTAAATTATAACACATGACAGTCTGCAAGAGGAATGAGTGAATTAACTCCAGGCATTGTCTCTCAGATGCAGTCAAAAGTTGCAGTTTCTGCAACACTTAGCGCACGGTGAAGGAGTTTCGAAGCGAATGTTGCAAAAATTGCAACAATAATAAGGGAAAGTCCCCTCTAGAGAGGAAAAGGTAGGGGAATGTTGTATTTTCTGCAACAAATAGTAGTATCCAGCTGCTTTAGCGTATTATTGTTGCAGTTTATGCAACAATCTGAGGAGGTTGATGCGACGAAAGCTGATACCCCAAGCTCGCGCCAATCACAGCTCACGATTCTTATATGCACGTGGATTCATGCCGTACCGTTTGCGAAATTGGCCGGCGAAGTGGTTGTAGTTCTGAAAGCCGACATCGAGCGCGACTTCGGAGGCTTGACGGTCGGTATGCTCCAGCAGGAGGGCAGCCTGGCGGATGCGCATGTCGTTGAGCGAATCAACGATGGATGACCCTGTGGATTCTTTGTATAAGTGCGACAGTCGTGATGGTGATAAACCGACTGCCCGGGCCAGCTCATCGATTCGAATGGGATCCTGCATACGCGTGGAGAGCAAATGTCGGATCTCATCTATACGGGGATCCACTTGCTTGGATAACCGCTGGGCCAGCAGCAGCAGGATTTCGCGCATGGTACTCTCGCATAATTCGTTCCAGTACAGGCTGCGCTCGATGGAGTCGGAGATCAGCCGATTGAATGCTTGATGGATGCGATTCCTCGCCACGTTGCTGTCGATCGCATGAATAAGCAGCCTCTCGCTTGGAAGCAGGCTAGTCTCCATAAACCGCGGCGTGAAATGTGCCCATACGAAATTCCAGTTGCTCCCTTTGCGCGTGCCATATTGGTGCGGTACACCGGGATGCATCAAGGTTACATCGCCCGTCTGGCAGAATCGTTCCTCTCCATCAATCAGAAAATAACCTTCGCCTGCAATCGTATAGGTGATGAGCCAATCCCCCATCCCTTCCGACCGTTTAATGGAGTAGTTATCAGGCTGTTGAAAATGGTTGGCGATAACCATATATCCGCCTTGTTCCCTGATATAGGAAGGCAATTCAGGTCCCTTTGCGTTCATGTCCGGCTCACTCCTCTGACATCCATTATAGCAGGATAGTAGGAGTAATTAGCAACATTGTTACTTCTGCATGAACGCAAAATTCTCTACAATAAAGGTACAGTGATGGACTGTCATTATCTACTTAATAGGGGGAAGAGGAATGTCAGAAGCTTTGCGAGTTCTCACGCCGGAACAGAAACAGCAATTCGATAAGGAAGGTTATCTCATTGTGAAGGGGTTGTTCGCACCTTCGCATCTTTCTGAAATTGTAGAGACCTTTGATACGATGAGTCACGAGACGATTCCGGGTTATTTTGAGCCGAACCTTGAGCCAGGTGTTACCGATCCGCTGCAGCGTTTTCCGCGTGTCATGCATCCGCATCGTTACAACGATACAGCGATGAAATATATGCTTCATCAACCGGTTATGGAAGTGCTCGCAGATCTATACGGCGAAGAGGCGTATGCGGCACAAAGTATGTTCTACTACAAGCCGCCGGGCTCCAGAGGCCAAGCGCTGCATCAAGATAATTTTTATTTGCAGGTCGAACCGGGCAACTGCATTGCCGCATGGACAGCTGTCGATGCTGCCTATGAGGAGAATGGCGGCCTGCTAGTTGTTCCTAAGACGCATGCACATGAAATCTCATGTCCGGATCAGGCGGATACGAATGAATCCTTTACGACCCACTACGTGAAACCGCCCAAAGACGGTGTTGTCATGCCGGTCATCATGGAGAAGGGCGACGTGCTGTTCTTTAACGGCAATTTGATCCACGGCTCTTATCGGAACAAGACGAAGGACCAGTTCCGTCGCGCATTCATTTGCCATTATGCGAATTCTTCCGCAAGCCGGATTAATGTGCACTACAACCCGCTCTATAAAGCAGATGGAACGAAGGTCGAGCTGGAAGGAAATCCGGATGGCGGTCCGTGCGGCGTAGAAATGGGAGAATTTACGTATCATTAAATGAGCTGTTCATGCGAGCCGCAGCACCGTATGGTGATGCGGTTTGTATGTATTGCCGAAGATATGCATAGTTTATCGGTGAAGATGCGAAGCGGATGGATGGCGAACCGAGCGATAATAGATCCATAGATCATATCGCTTAGGAGGCATTACAATGTCCAATATCGCAAACGATCGATTGACACAAGCAGAAGTGGATTTTTACAATACAAACGGGTATATGCTGTATAAGAACCAAGTATTCGGTGCGGAGAAGCAAGCCGAATTATCCGCCATCTTCGAGGAACAGTGGGAGCTGGTAGGACGTCGTCTGAACAGTGAACTCGACACGCCGCATTTCCGCGACGAGCGTCTCTTGAAGTTTCTGCTAAGTGATGAAGTGCTTGATTTGGTAGAACCTATCCTTGGACCAAACATCGGTCTGTGGTCGAGTCACTTTATCTGTAAGGAGCCGCTTATTGGCAAACAGACACCTTGGCATGAAGATTCCGCGTATTGGAAAGGCCGTCTGAGCCGCTATGACAAAATCGCTACCGTATGGCTTGCGATCGACCGCAGCTGGAAAGAGAATGGCTGCATGCGCGTTATTCCGGGTACGCACAGCAACGGTTTCTCCGATTACGAAGACATCGATACCGACGACAGCATCTTCACGACGCAGATCAAGAACATCGACGAATCCAAAGCCGTCTACTTCGAGCTTGAGCCGGGACAATGCTCCATTCATGATTCGCGGATCATTCACGGCGCAACACCGAATCCAAGTCCGTTCCGCCGCTGCGGATACACGATGCGTTACTTCTCGACGGAAGCGCGCGTCATTCCGGAGAAGAACCCGAACTTCAAGATTTGGCTTGCCCGCGGTAAAGATATCGCAGGAAGCGACTTCGTTAACGTATAATACGGATAACGGTTTAACTACCATACGAACAATACGAACACCAACATCAGGCGAAAGGTAGAGTGGGATGAGCGTCTATAAAGGCCCAGAACGATTATTAAACGACAGTTATATGACTTTGTCTGCTCCCTTCCGCCTCTTCAAGCATTCCATAGACGGATTGATCGATACGCATTGGCATGAGTTTTTTGAAATGGGCTTTGTCGTATCGGGAAGCGGTACGCATGTGCTCAATGGCGTGCCTACTCGCCTAACGAGAGGCTCGGCTTTTCTGCTGACCCCTGCGGATTTTCACAGCTTAAAGTCCGATCCGGGAGAGACGCTCCAGCTGTACGATTTTATTTTCAAAGAACAATTCATCCGAGAACAGCTATCGGAGCTGCTATTCGGTCCGAATTCCGAGCATACGTATTGGTATGTCGGTGAAGAAATCGATGCGATTGAACGGGAGTACGAACGCATCTGGGATGAGACGCTGCACTGGCAAGCGGGCAGCGATTTGCTCATCCAAGGCAGCGTGGAGCGCTTGCTTATTGACCTGTCACGCAAATGCAAGGGATCTCAGCCTACGCAGACTGCGACGCCAGACCCCATGCAGCCGGTTCAATCATCCGTGCGCAAAGCGCTGATTTATATCCAGCATCACTTCCGCGAGGCTATCCCGCTCGAGGAAGTGGCGTCCTATTGCGGATTGTCCGCTAATTATTTTAGCGAATGCTTCCGTAAAGGGACAGGCTCTACGTTCCAAAGCTACGTTCAGGAGCTAAGGCTGCAATTTGCGAAGTCGCTGCTCAAGACCACGCAGCTTCCTGTCACGGAAATTTGCTTCGCTTCCGGCTTTAATACGCTGCCGCATTTCGAACGTGCCTTTAAGAAACGGTTCAGCTTGCCGCCAAGACTATTCCGGAAACAATAATATAATCGCTTGGTATCACCCGGCCCGGCTCTCGCCCCCCAGCAGAGCTTGGCCGGTTTTTTGCTATGATGCGAAGGTATCGCCTTCGACCAGAGTGAAATCGCTATTTGCGCGTGGAATCGGTATACTGATAGAAATAGATTTAAAGAATCATAGAACGATGAAAACATGGAGAAGCTCCATGCGGGGGAGGCATTATGGCAGTCAGATTGACCATTATTTTATCCATCTTTCTAGGCTTGCAGGTTTATATTGGATGGCATTTGCAGTTATTTATTTCAGCAACGGGCGGGCATGTACCGGGAGGGTTGTTTTGGCCGGTATTTGGTATTATTGCATTCTCGTACATCCTTGCAAGGATGCTTCGCAAAGCGTTACCCGGATTCATGGGAGAAGGCATGAAATGGATCGGTTCTTACTGGATTGCAGTGATGCAATACAGTGTGCTGATTCTTCCGTTCGCCGACTTGGCTGCATGGGGACTCCGCGCAGCTTCATTCTCGAATAGAGATTCGATTCTCATAACGGGTTCGGCAGTGATTGTGATTGTCTTGCTCATTCTGGCTGTTGGCTCTTTCCTCGCATGGAGTCCGATCGTTCGGCGTTATGAGGTTGCGATTCCGAAGGCAGCAGGGGATGGACAACCGCTCCATATCGCCGTTGCTTCGGATCTTCATCTCGGGTCGACCGTACGCGGAAGGCATTTGCAGCGACTTGTGAATCAAGCGAATGCCTTAAAGCCGGATATCATGCTGCTTCCAGGAGATGTGCTGGATGATGCTGTAGAGCCGTTCGTTAAACATAAATATGGTCGCAAACTGGCGGAAATCAAAGCCCGTTACGGCATATTCGCTATTCTGGGCAATCATGAGAATTACGGCGGCGGCGTTCCCGTCTATGTCAAAGAGATGCAGGATGTTGGCATCCCGGTGCTGCTTGATGAAGCACAGCTCATTGACAATCGATTCTACCTCATCGGGCGCAAGGATAAATCCGATCATAATCGAAAGCCAGTTGCGGAGCTGATAGAGGGATTGGATCACGCGTTACCGGTAATCGTTATGGATCATCAGCCAAGCTCCATCGGTGATTTAGCCAAAACAGGCGTTGTAGATCTCTCTGTGCATGGTCATACGCATCGTGGACAGATGGCACCGAATCATCTGGTGACCAGACGGATTTTTGAGCTGGATTACGGTTATTTGCTCAAAGACCAGCTGCATGCATTTGTTTCTTCCGGTTTCGGAACGTGGGGGCCGCCGATTCGAATTGGTAGTCGGAGCGAGATTTTATCGATCAAGGTGAATTTCGAGAGTCCCAGCAATGACAACAAATAGCTGTTGGTTGAGGTTCGAAAGCGGCGTATAATCGAGCTATAATCTATGAATCCGAGGAGCCAGCCATCTATGGAACTTGAACTCATAACGCCGATGCCGGCGCCTCCAGCGAGAGAGAGCTTCTTGAAGAGACTTGCGGGTTGGCTGCTGGATCGGGCTAAACATACCTTTCACTATGACACTACGATTTGGCGATACGCTTTAGTTGGCGTGTGGATCGTTTGCAGCACATTACTGATTATTGCAGCGCTGGGGATGCCGACAGGGATTGGAATCCTCTTCGACTGTGTGCTTGTTGTCCTGCTCGGGGCTATCGTAATAGGCGCAGCAGGCGTGATTGGCGCTTATTTGCTGACACTTTGCTATGTGCCGGTTCCGCGACTGACCTTGGCCGTATTCGCCGCTTCGGGTACGATCATGTATAAAATATGTGATGAAACGGATATCGGAGATCCATTATCCATTATTATGAGTGTCAGCTTTGCCTTGATCGGCGTATTAGGCGGACTGTTTATCGGTGTGCTGGCAAGCCGCCGGATTGCGGTGCTAGTGAAGGTGACGTTGGTTATTGCCATAACGCTAGCCGGCTTGACCTTCGATAAGTGGCCGATGAATGTACAGTCTGCCGTATTGCCTGTAACTGCCTTGCCTGCTCAGGATTCAGGCGCAGTCGAACTGCTGCAGGCCGACAATCCGGCGGAGCCCGGACTTTACCGTGTCCGTAGTTTCACCTATGGCAGCGGGAATGATACGCATCGCGATGAATTCGGCTCAGGTGTCGATCTGACATCCCTGTCGGTAGATGCATCCCCGTATATCAAACGCTGGAATTGGCTGCGCCATTTCTTCTGGGGATTCGATCAGCGAGAGCTTCCCCTGAATGGCCGCGTATGGATGCCTGAGGAGAAGGGGAATTATCCGCTTGTACTCATCGTTCACGGTAATCATCTGATGGAGCAATTCTCGGATGGCGGATATGAATATCTCGGTGAAATGCTTGCGAGCAGAGGATTTATCGCCGTCTCGGTGGATGAGAATTTTCTGAATTACTCCTTCTGGGGCAATATCCCAAACAATGATATGAAAGTTCGGGCATGGATTCTGCTAAAGCACCTGCAGCAAATTGCGACATTTAGCGAGCAGAAGGACAATCCGTTCTATCAATCGGTTAATTTGCAGCAAGTGGCGTTAATCGGACATTCCAGAGGCGGACAGGCCGTTGCGATGGCGGCTGACCGCAACAAGTGGTTTAAGGACGACAAAACGCTTGCCAGCATGAAGAACATCAACATTCAAGCCGTTGTTGGCGTAGCACCGACAGATACGAACGTGGATAAGATGAAGGCGGAGTTGAAGGATAAATACTATCTGTCGCTGCAAGGAGCGAGTGACGGGGACGTAGACACCTTTAACGGCGAACGCCAATATATTCGAACATCGTTCTCTCCTGATTCGGATCGCTTCAAGGCGACGCTCTATATCGGGGAGGCGAATCACAGCCGGTTTAATACGGACTGGGGAACGATGGACGACAGTCTGCCCGGTGGCCTGCTGCTGCGCAGAAGCGGGATGATTCCGGCAGAAGATCAGCGAGAGATCGCCAAAGTCTATATTAGCTCTTTTCTGGAAGCGGCACTGCTCGGGAAGAAGGAATATGAGCCGCTGTTCAGCGATTATCGCACAGGATTAAAGTGGCTTCCGCAAGCGACGTATATCAATCGTTTCGAAGACAGCAGTTTCTTGCCGCTTGCTCGAATGGACGAAGACTATGACAAGTCCAAGATGAGCGGCGGCGTGAAGGCCAAAGCGGAGAATCTGCAGTGGTCCGAAGAAGGGGCAGAGGATCGTGACGGGAATAAGAAAGGCTCCCGCGGCGTCGTGCTTCAGTGGAAAGAAGAGGACGGAAGCTTTACGCTTGAGCTGCCGGATACAGTCGGGGAGCAGGTCGGTGAAGCGGGCGAGGACAAGCAGCTTATCTTCTCCATGACGAATCTGGAGCAAGACTTGACGGATGCAGATGAAGGTCTGGATATCCCGCTTCCTGACATCGACGTCGAGCTGAAGAGCGAGGATGGCGCAACGGTTCGTCTGCCGCTGGATGAATTCAAGCCGGTTACGCGGCTGCCTTATACGATATTTACGCGCTTTCCGTGGCTCGAGAAGACGATCAAGAACGGCAAATACAAAGTGCCGACTGAAGCGGTATTTCAGACGTACAATTTGCCATTCGAGCGCTTCGAGGAAGCGAATCCGGATTTCGATCCTGAGGAGCTGACGCAGGTTACCTTCTATTTCACTAGCGATCAAGGCAAAGTGATGATGGATGATATCGGGATCAGCGATGACGTGTCGGTTAATTAAACAAAAGGTCACCCAGCAGCTGCTGGGTGACCTTTTATCTACTAAGAGCTAAATCCAATCTGATCCACCTGGTAATACGCATTCCAGATCGAAGTAGAATTGGCGCTGTACCAGATTTTGATTTTGTCGATGCTGCCTTTGTACGCCCAGCCGCTGAGATCCATCGAATACTTGTTCCACGTATCCGGCGTCATCGTCGCTTTCCCTTCAATAATGTTGCCGCCGCTGTAAATCCGAACGGTCACATTGTACTGCGTGGCACCCGGACAAGCCCCATACGAATCCAATGCAAATTGGAACTTCGGCGTACTCGTCACATTGATAGGCGAAGAGAACACTTTCGTGATGCCTTTCTCTGCCCGAGCGCCCCCCTCACCATCGCCGGTCGTAGCGTTGTTGATGTTAATCTCGAAAGCTTTAGAACCGCTAAACGGAGTACCTGGGCTGTTGGCGAAGCTGGATACGGTCGCTGCCGATTGCGAATATTCGGAGATGGCCCAGCCATCGGCAGAGGTTTCGAAGGTAGATACATTAGCAGTCGGCGTGATCGAACCCACAGACGAAAGCGTTCCGACTGCAGGAGGCGTCCGATCGGCCAGCAGGGAGGCATTATAGCCTGGGATAACAGAAGCCCAGTCGCTGATACCGATGATCGCTTTAGCAAAATCGGTTACCGCCGCGGAATCACTCGTATCGATCTTCTGGAACACATTGTAGATGTACTTCTGATCCTTAGGCGCATATAATACCGATTTGGCCGTATCTCGTGCCCATAATCCGAGATTCAATCCGCCTTCGCCGCCATGGTCGACATGGCGATGCAGGATGAAGGAGTCGATGCCTCCAAGAAATTTCGCTTTGTAGTAGGAGTAGGCGTATGCGGCAGCTTGCGTTTTCTGATCCGCGAGCGAGTTGCTGAGGGAGTGGAAGCCTTGCTCGGACAAAATAATTCTCCGCTTATTCCCGCCATACAAATAATTCGCCGCTCCGATATAATTGGTCAACACCTGCAGGTTCTTGAAGTTGATGCGTACGGAGTCCGAACTGTTCGTCACGCTCGTATCGTTCCAGATCGTCGGATCGAACAAATCCTCCGGATAAGGATGGTACGCGATATTCCAAGGGATGTTGCCTTCGGCAGTGATTCGTTTATTGAATTCGTCCATAATCCCTTTGCCTTTGTAGGTACGCAGCGCATCAGAACCGACGCTTCCGTTCCAGAAATGATCGAGGGAGATATAGGTTCTGGCATTGGAATAGTACTTCTTCACCGCTGTCTCCGCAATCCGATAAGCCCGGGCGTACTGCTCTACGAAGTCCTGCAGCTGCTTGTTGCCCATGTCGTACCAATAGGCTTGCGAGTTCACTTCGTTCCCGACGATATAGTTAACAGCTCTGCCGTATAACTCATCGCTTCTGGTATAACGGCTCGCGAGGAACTCGGTGCCTGCTTTCCAATAGCGGACGCCATCCGCATTGGTCGTATTGATTGCCGCGACAGTGCCGCCGGCATAATCGGGATAAACGAGCTTCGAGTTAATCGTGCCCGCTGCATTGTACATGATGAGAATGAGGCTTACGATGACATCGTCATCCGACAATGTCTTAATGTCATGGTCAAGCCCGTTAATGTAAGATTGCTTGAAATAATAAGTAGTGCCGTCCATCACGAACGGTATGGCACCTGTTGCGTTGTCTAGAAACAGCTCGTTATAGGACACGTTCAGTGCCGCATGGCTGATACCGAGCTTCTGCGCGTCATCGACCGTTTGCACCTGCAGCCCTTTGATCGAGCTCGCCGTTGGAAAAGCAAAGGTGTTGACGGAGGCTGTCTGCTGCGTGACATAAGTAGGGCTGGCTACGAGTTTCTTGGTGGTGTGATTGATGACGACGAACTTGGAGTAGGCTTTGTCGCGGGAGGAGGCATAACGTGCGGTGGAAAGCGAGAAGCTGGCAACTCCGCCGCTTGGCGTTACAGTTTGCGTGGCATCCGCCGTGTAGGTTGTATTGATGTTGTATTGTTCGTAGGTTTGGAGCTCGATGAGGTCAAGCTGAACGGAGGTAGCGGTGTTGTAGGTTCCGGCAGCTGTGATCTGCGTAGAACTGGCGGAGACTGAACTTATGGAGCCCGGATACGCAGCAGGGTAAGCAGAGAAGCCGATATTATCCAGCTGATGTTTACCGGTCCAAGCAGATGAGTAGGTTACAGAGCGGAAGGCGACTTCGATTTTGGAAATGCTCGTTCGGTAGGCCCAATCGCTGAGGTCGACGCTGAGCTCATTCCAGGAGTCACCGGAAATGGCTTGTGTGGAGACTAAGGTTTGAGTGCCGCTAGTGAACGTAATCCTTACTTCAAACTGCGTATGCGATTGGTTAATGCCATAGGTGTTGAAAGCACCGTGGAAGTACGGAGTTGCCGAGACGTTGAGGGCAGGGGAGAAGTTCTTGTAAGTCGACCGCCACGCTGTCCCCGCTGCGGATGAGGTTGTCAGCTCGCCCATGCGGTTGCCGCCGTATGGGGTTTGCGGACCATTCAGGCTGCTTGTTACATTCGATAACCCGGTTACGTTACTGCCCCATTGCCAGCCATCGGTCCCAGATTCGAAACTTCCGACATCCGTCTGCAGCACAGCTGCCTCGGCCGTCTTGGGACCCGGAATGAATGGAATTAGAACCGCCAAGCAAGTCATCCAAATCATCCAACGTTTAACGCTCTTCATAATTAACCTCCTTCAAAAGTATACTTACATATACTAATATATACTTTGTTGGAGGCGTTTTCAATGACGGATTTAACCGGATTATTAATAAATTCAAGAAAATAGACGTATTCGATGGGGTTATATAAAAAGTATACTTTTACGATTATCGACAGTTTTTCACAGCATCCAGCAGCAACAAATGTCTGCGCAACGTCACGAGACCTACTGTTTAGCTCATGCAACAAGAATAAAAAACCAACTGTTGTCTAGGTGGCAACCGTTACTCTATGTAGACTTCCTCGTACGCTACATGCGCTGATTCCGCCAAATTAGCTAAGATGTAGACTTGCTCGTACGCTACATGAGCTCATTCCGCCAAATTTGCTACGATGTAGACTTCCTGGTACGCTACATGCACCAATTCCGCCAAATTTGCTAGATTCGGCAATGCGACAATGCATGCGCTCATCAATCGCGAAGGAACAGAACATAATCCGTGCCGGAAGCGCAGAAAAACCGACGTTGTCTCCAACGTCGGTTTCTCGGGCATACAGCCGCCTCTACTAAATAAACACTACTCCTGTTTCTTCACAGACCGCCGCACAATAAGCTCCGCCGGCAGCATGACCCGTTTCCACGGCGGCGTACTGCTGCGCTCCTGAATGCGCTCAACCAGCATCTGCATCCCAAGAAAACCAAATTGATAAGCTTGCTGCGCAGCCACGGTGATAAACGGATCTATTTCCGAGTTCAATCCGAAATCATCGAAACAGACAACGGAAATATCCTCCGGTATGCGCAGTCCCCTCGCGCGCAGCAGGCGAATGAGGACGACTGCAAGGACGTTGTTGCCCGCCATAATGGCAGTGGGCATCGATTCACCGGCCATACTGTCTATCCATTGCCCCATGGCTTCCACATCCAGATGCGGTCCGAAGGTTGTTTCATGGATATCACCAACGCGAAGCGTCAGATCGTTCAGCTTGATCGCTTCTTGAAAGCCTTGCAGCCGGAGCCGAGCGCTCGAGATGGAAGGGGAACCGTTCACTAGCGCGATACGACGATGACCTTGCTCCACCAGATGTTCGACCAACGAACGGGCTCCATCCCTGCTGTCGCCTAGTACGATATCGCAGGCAATGCCGGGAACCTCGCGATCTAACAGTACGAACGGCACATTGTGCTTGCGCAGCTGCTCCAAGTGAGGGAGCGATGGATCGCCTGTCGGCGCAAGCAATGCCCCGTCTACCCGTGTGGTCAGAATGGTGTTGATATAATCCCCTTCTTTATCCATGCTCTCGTCGCTGTTGCCAAATAGCAAGCGGTAGCCGTGTTTGCGCGCAGCATCCTCCGCGCCGCGTGCGAGCGTCGTATAGAAGGGGTTCATAATATCCGTTATGAGCAGAAACAAGATGCGGGTTTGTTGCAAGACAAGGCTTCGCGCCATCTGATTCGGCACATACCCCAGCTCATCCATCACCTTCTTCACCTTCAAACGGGTTTTCTCGCTGATCTTGCCAGTGTTATTGATAACTCTCGAAACGGTCATCGCCGACACATTCGCTTGTGCCGCAATATCATAGATTGTAACCATGATGGACGTACTCCTTATCGACAAATCATGCACTAATAGTATACAAGAAACGGATTGACAGCAAGCGGTTTCATTGTTATTTTTATGTTATCGGTAACATTATTATCATTTATGGACAATGGAGGGGTTAGCTGTGGCAGATATCCGCACTCGATTTGAATCCTCATTTCCCAAGATCGGGATTCGACCCGCAATTGACGGCAGACGCAAAGGGATCCGCGAGTCGCTTGAAGAGCAAACGATGGAGATGGCGAGATCGGTAGCAAGACTATTCTCAGAGAATTTGCGCTACCCGAACGGGGAACCGGTGGAATGCGTAATCGCCGATACATGTATCGGCGGCGTAGCGGAAGCTGCGGCTTGCGGCACCAAGTTTGCGCGCGAGAATGTCGGGGTTTCCATCACGGTAACGCCTTGCTGGTGTTATGGCACAGAAACGATCGATTTGGACCCTTCGATTCCGAAAGCGGTTTGGGGCTTTAACGGGACTGAACGTCCAGGTGCGGTATATCTCGCAGCCGTGTTGTCCGGTTACGCACAGAAAGGACTCCCGGCGTTCGGCATTTACGGGAATGAAGTGCAAGATACCGGCGATACCACGATTCCTTCAGATGTACGTGATAAATTGCTCGGCTTTGCGCGTGCAGGACTTGTAGTTGCTTACATGAAAGGAAAGACTTATCTGTCGATGGGCTCGGTTTCCATGGGGATTGCAGGCTCCATCGTCAACGATGCGTTCTTCCAGGAATATCTCGGCATGCGTACCGACTATGTAGATATGACAGAGTTTGTTCGCCGCATGGAGCAGGGCATCTACGATCCTGCCGAATACGAGCAAGCGCTGGAATGGGTGAAGAAGAACTGCGTGGAAGGCCCGGACAACAATCCGGATTCCATCCGTACGACCCGCGAACAGAAGGATAAGGACTGGGAAACGGTTGTCAAAATGACGCAGATTGCCCGTGACCTCATGGTCGGCAATCCGCGCCTCGATGAGCTAGGCTATGGCGAGGAAGCGCTTGGACATAATGCGATTGTTTCAGGATTCCAGGGGCAGCGGGCGTGGACGGACCACTTCCCGAATGGTGATTTCATGGAGGCGATGCTGAATTCCTCCTTCGACTGGAACGGCATACGTGCACCTTATATCGTTGCGACAGAGAATGACAGCCTGAACGGCGCCGTGATGCTGTTCGGAACCCTGCTTACGAATACGGCTCAAATCTTCGCCGATGTGCGTACGTTCTGGAGCCCGGATTCCGTTGAACGCGTAACAGGGCATCGCTTGGAAGGCCATGCCGAGAACGGCATCCTGCATCTGATTAATTCCGGACCGGCAACGCTTGACGGTACGGGACAGCAAGAACAAGGCGGCAAGCCGGCGATGAAGCCTTTCTGGGAAATCAGCGAAGAGGAAGCGCAGCGCTGCTTGGATGCGACCTCATGGCGTCCGGCATCCTTGGAATACTTCAGAGGCGGCGGCTATTCGTCGGATTACTTGACGCGCGGCGGCATGCCGATGACGATGTCCCGCATCAATCTGGTGAAGGGAATCGGACCGGTTCTCCAAATCGCCGAAGGCTATTCCGTAGACCTGCCTGAGCATGTACATGATACGCTCGACAAACGGACGGACCCGACGTGGCCGACAACTTGGTTTGCACCATCCTTGACAGGCAAAGGCGCGTTCCGCAGCGTTTACGACGTCATGGACAACTGGGGCGCAAACCATGGCTCGATCAGCTATGGCCATATAGGCGCGGATCTGATTACGCTCGCTTCCATGCTCCGTATTCCGGTCAATATGCACAACGTGCCAGAAGAGAACATATTCCGTCCGCGCGCTTGGTCGCTGTTCGGTACGGACAATCCGGAGAGCGCGGACTACCGGGCATGCAACAATTTCGGAGCGCTGTACAAATAAGTCATCACTACCTATCTTAGGAGGATCAATCATGCTGCACGGAATTCCTAATATCATCTCACCAGAATTGCTCAAGATCTTAATGGAAATGGGACACGGCGACGAAATCGTCATCGGGGATGGCAACTACCCCGCAGCCAGCAACGCACAGCGCTTGGTACGCTGTGACGGCCATAATGTGCCGGAAGTGCTGAACGCGATTCTGCAGTTGTTCCCGCTCGATCAATATGTCGAGAAACCGGTGACGCTTATGCAGGTTGTACCGGGCGACAAAGCAGAAACGCCGATCTGGGGCACCTTTGAAACCATCATTCGCGAGCGGACAGGCAAAAGCGAGACGTTCGAAATGATCGAACGCTTCGAGTTCTACGATCGTGCGCGCAAAGCCTATGCGATCGTCGCTACCAGCGAAAGTGCCTTATATGCCAATCTCATTCTCAAGAAAGGCGTTATCGCCTAGCTTGCCTGAATCAAATCAACCGATCGCCCCGATGTTTAATCGGCGGCGGTCGGTTTTTTTGTGCGCAACTTGGTAAAACTATGCCGAAATGGAAGGAGGCTCGAACCCACATGAAGGAGAAATCGCTCGGCTTTTGGCCGGTATTCATGATGCTGACTTTATCGGTTGGGCTTTCATCTCATGTCGTCCTGCTGCCGACGGTGCTTGAAGTTTCCAGCAGGGATGCATGGATGTGCGGTATTATCGCCTTCGTTGTTCTCATACCATGGGCAACGGTTTTCATTACCGGGACGATGAAGCGTACCAAACAGATTAATTTACGCCAATGGCTGCGGACGCGATTATCCCCATTCGGAGCTTGGGTACTTATCTCTCCCGTTATTGTCCTTCTCCTACATACCAGTTTTCAATCGTTTCTTCAAACGACCTCGTGGACATCCTCCACGTATTTACCCGAAACGCCGCAGCTTGTCGTGATGATTTGTTTCATGATCCTCATTGGATTTGCGGTTTGGAACGGATTGCGAGCCATTGCCTACATGTCGTGCTTGCTGCTGCCGGGAGTCGTTTTTCTTGGCGATTTTGTCATGAGCGTCAATATGCCGAACAAGAACTATGCCCTCCTGCTTCCGATGGCGGAGCATGGGTGGGGGCCTCCGCTGCACGGAGCCGTTTATGCGGTCAGCTGCTTGATGGAATTGTTCATGCTGTTGTTTATTCAACACTTCTTCAGCGGCGTCATGAAGAATTGGCAGCTGCTTCTGCAGCTTGGCTTTATTATGCTGCTCATGCTTGGACCCGCAGTAGGTGCCATTACCGAGTTTGGCCCTGAAGAAGCAGATAAGCTGCTTTATCCCGCATTCGCGCAGTGGCGGCTCGTCTCCATCGGGAAGTATGTCGAGCATGTGGATTTCTTCGCGATTTATCAGTGGATGTCCGGGGCATTCGTACGGATCTCGCTTGGGATGGCACTTGTGCTGGAGTTAATCCCGCTGCGTAAACCGAAGGCTCGGTTAATCTTCATCGTAACGTTAAGTTTGATCTATATTGTGCTCGGTAAAATCCTCTTAGGACATTTAAATGCGGCACAGACGATCATCCAATCTACTTTTATCATGGATATCGGCATTGTTGTATTCGTGACTACGTGGTTATGGTTGTTATCGTTCAAAGGAGTTCCGAAGGAGGGCGGCCTTGATGAAAACGCAAAACAACGAGCTGAAGCAGGAGCGGCAAATAACCTCTGAATGGCTGTGTAAAGCCGTCGGCGACTGCGGAGATGTCGTTATACATCACTTGGAGCACGATCCGGGAGGGAATGAAGAGACCGAGCAATTTACAATGATGTATGCAGAAGGGATGATCGATACCCGTCTGCTGCAGAACCTGCTGGGATCAGACGCAAGCCGCTTGCAGATAAATCCGGAGAAAAGCCCGTTTATTTCAACCCTAGAACCGGGTCCTGACGGGAGGAAGCTGTTCGATAGTCTATTCTCCGGACAAGCCATTATATGGAAGCAGGGAGGCGAGCAATTCTATGCCATCAATTGTTCGCATCAGCCCGGTCGAAGCCCGGAAGAATCCACGCTGGAATTGTCTGTAAAGGGACCGCGCGATGGGTTCGTCGAAGAGATTAAAACCAATTTGGCGTTGATCCGCAAACGCTTGCGCACGCCAAACATGCATGTAGAGTGGTTCACGATCGGAACGGAGACGCAGACGAAAATTTGTTTGCTTTCCATGCATGGCATTACGTCGCAAAGCGTCATCGATGAAGCGAGACACAGACTGAATGGGATTCATATTGCCGCTTTACATGGAGCCGGAGAGTTGGAAGACATCATCGCAGACCGTTCCATTGCATTGATGCCGCTTATTGATTACGTCGGCAGACCTGACTTCGTCGTGCAGTCCTTGATGAATGGACGAATTGCGATTCTTGTGGACGGCAGCCCGGCAGCATTGATTGCACCGGTAAATGTTTCTTTGTTGGTCAAATCCCCGGAGGACGCCTATCAGCCTTTCTACTTTGTAGCTTTTGAAAGGACACTGCGTTTAGTCAGCTTCTTCATGTCCGGCACGCTTCCCGGCTTCTGGCTGGGCTTGCTTGCCTTCAATAACGATCAAATCCCGTTTGCGCTGCTTGCCACCGTAACGATGTCTAGAATCGGACTGCCGCTCAGTCCGCAGATGGAGTTGATTTTGATGATGCTGATGTTCGAAATCTTCCGTGAAGCCGGCGTTCGACTGCCGAGGGCGGTCGGCCAGACGGTTACGGTCGTCGGAGGACTTATCGTCGGCGACGCTGCGATAAGGGCGGGGTTGACGTCGCCGACTATGCTGGTCGTTACGGCCGTGACGGCCGTGTCGACGTTTACGCTCGTCAACCAATCGCTGAACGGTTCGGCCACCGTCATTCGCCTTTATATTATTGTGGCGTCCTCGTTTCTGGGGCTGTTCGGTTTCTTTATTTCGTTCTTTTCGGTCATGCTCTATTTCTGTACGCTGGAGTCGTTTGGCATGCCGTTCTTAAAGCCGATCGCTCCGTTCCAGTTCAAGAAGATGCTCTCCGCGGTTTGGCAGCTGCCATGGAAATACCGCGCCAAGCGAAACGTATCATGACTTGGCTAAGGAAGGCACTGCTGCTGTTGCTGCCAACGTTATTGCTGACGGGGATGCTGAGCGGCTGCGGGGATACGACTGATCTCAGCGCGCAAGCTTTTGTCACGGCAATGGGGATCGATTATCAGGATGGGCAGTTTGTGGTCAATGTGCAAACGCTTGACTTCTCTTCGATTGCAAAGTCAGAGAGTCCCAAAATGATGAAGCCTTCCGTTTGGGTAGGGGTTGGCCGCGGGAAGAGTGTCCATACCGCAACCAATCAAATTGCCATTTCCACGCAGAGCACGCTTAATTTCGAGCAAGTGAAGGTCGTTATCGTTCGAGAACCGGCGATGGCCAAGATGGATGAAATCCTGGATGCTGTGAATCGCATTCGTGTCACCAGATATACATCATGGATATTCGGGACCCGAGACGAGCTGATTAACTTGCTGACCTCGAGTGCTTTCTTCAATCTGTCTCAGTTATATAGCCTTATGTACAGTCCTCTTACCCAGGCGAAACAGAGCAGCTCGGTGCCGCCTGTTACGATGCAGACATTCGTTGCGAATTATAATGAAAAGGCGGTTACGGCACTGCTGCCGAGCATTGGTATAACGCAGGATACTTGGCACGAGAATATGAAGCCAATAACGGTGCAGGAGCTCGATGGCGTGTTTGCGTTCAAGGACAAGAAGAAGCCGCTCTACTTGCCGCTGAAGCAAACATTAGGCGTTCGCTGGTCGAACAATAGTTTCAAACGAGCCATTTATGCCGTGCCGAACAACGGGGATGGCACCGACGTCGTTACGATTAGGAAAATGAAAGTGAAGAAAAAAGTAAAGATGAAGAATGGGCGACCCACGTTCGAGCTGCAGGTGAAAGCAAAAGGCGAATTGAGTGAAATGGGCAATTCGCTGTCGATTCCGCAGCTTGAAGGTCGGATTCGTGAGATCATCCAGGCCGAGATTAAGCAGACGTACACAGCCGGAATTAAACAAGGCGCAGATCTATTTAATTTAGAAGAGGTGCTGTATCGGTACCATCTCCGCCAGTGGAAGAAGACAGCGTCAGCCGAGAGTTGGCATCCAGGCGAAGCAGATCTCAAGGTGAGCGTAGCTTTCAAAATCGTGCATGCAGGCGTTTTTGAGATGAAGTAGGCATATGGGGCGAGTTAGAATCCTACATTCATCCATATGACGGCTAAAAGCATCCATGTAGTACGGAATCATAAGGCCCTATACTGGTAGACGACTACGGTTTAGTCGTTTCGAACGAACTCTAAAGAGAGTCGTTTATTCCATATTGGGGAGAGCTGCATATGTCAATTATTTTCAATTCCGCTACCAATCTCTTTCACCTTCAGACCCGCTCCATGAGTTATATTTTCCAAGCGTTGGAAGGATTCCCGACTCATCTCTATTGGGGTCGCAAGCTCAATAATCCGGATGCTTCGCGGCTATTGCAGCGCACGGAACGGTGTTCGTTCAGTCCGAATCCGATTCCGGAAGACCGCTCGATTTCACTCGATACGCTTCCGCAGGAATATCCCGGCTATGGTTCCAGCGATTTGAGAAACCCGGCCTATGCGGTGCAGCTGGCCAACGGGACAACCGTAACGGAGCTGCTCTATGTCTCGCATCGCATCGTAAACGGCAAGCCGGTGCTTGAAGGACTGCCTGCCGTTTACGCGGAATCGGGCGATGAAGCACAGACGCTGATCGTCACATTGGCGGACAAGCTTGCAGGGCTTACGGTAGAGCTTTCTTATACGGTTATTGAAGCGTTTGACGCGGTCATTCGCTCGGCTCGTATCGTGAACGACAGCCAATCTGTTATACAGCTGACCAGAGCGCTGAGTGTAAGCATTGATCTGCCGCATGATGGATTCGAGCTTCTGCAGCTCTCCGGCACTTGGGCGCGTGAGCGTTATATTCATAAACGCGCGCTGACGCCCGGCGTTCAGGCTATCGAGAGCCGCCGCGGATCAAGCAGTCACGCCAACAATCCGTTCTTCGCGCTGCTTGGCGAAGGTGCCACAGAGGATCAAGGGGACGTGTATGGTTTCAGTCTGGTTTACAGCGGCAGCTTCACGGCCGGCGTCGAGGTAGATCAATACCACACGGCACGCGCTTATATGGGGATTAATCCCTTCGATTTCTCCTGGCGGCTTGAGCCGGGTGAAGCGTTCCAGACACCGGAGGCTGTGATGGTCTTCTCCTCGGCCGGACTTGGCTCTATGTCCCATACGTATCACGAGTTGTACCGTACTCGTCTGTGCCGCGGTGCTTTCCGCGATGCGATAAGACCTATTCTGGTCAACAATTGGGAAGCCACGTACTTTAATTTTAATGCCGACAAGATCGAATCCATTGCGAAAGCAGGAAGCGAGCTTGGACTTGAACTTTTCGTGCTCGATGATGGCTGGTTTGGCAAGCGCGACAGCGACAATTGTTCGCTCGGCGATTGGTTCGTCGATCCGAAGAAGCTTCCGCAAGGCTTGGAAGATTTGGCTGAACGGGTACGCAGCCATGGTCTGCAATTCGGTCTGTGGTTCGAGCCGGAGATGGTCTCGCCGGACAGCGATCTTTATCGTGCGCATCCTGACTGGTGTCTGCACGTGCCTGGGCGTCGCCGCTCAGAGGGCAGAAAGCAGCTCATTCTGGATCTTTCACGCGCGGATGTTCAAGCTTACATTATCGAGGCCATCGGCTCGATCCTGAAGAGCGCGCCGATTACGTATGTGAAATGGGACATGAACCGCAATATGTCGGAGATCGGCTCGGCGCTGCTGCCGGCGGAACGCCAGCGTGAAACGGCACACCGTTACATGCTTGGACTCTATAACGTACTGGAACAAATTACGATCGCATTCCCGCATGTTTTGTTCGAGAGCTGCTCCGGCGGCGGAGGACGCTTCGATCCCGGGATGCTGTACTATATGCCGCAAACATGGACAAGCGACAACTCCGATGCGATCAGCAGGCTGAAAATCCAATACGGCACCAGCATCGTGTATCCGATCAGCTCGATGGGCGCCCACGTATCGGCATCGCCTAATCATCAGGTTGGCCGTGTAACACCGCTGAAGACGCGCGGGGATGTGGCGATGTCCGGCAATTTCGGCTATGAGCTTGATTTGACGGCATTCACGGAAGCGGAGAAGGAAGAGGTCAAGCGCCAAGTCGAGCAGGTGAAGGAAGTTCGCGAGCTCGTGCAATACGGAACCTTCTATAGGCTGCTCAGCCCGTTTGAGGGCAATGAGACGGCATGGATGTTCGTGTCGCCGGATCAGCGGGAAGTGCTGGTCGTCCATGTTGTCGAATTGAATGAGCCGAATGCGCCGCTTAGCAGACTGAAGCTCAAAGGACTGCGCAGCGACTATAGTTATGAATGGATCGGAACGGACGAGGTCGTAGGCGGCGACGAGCTGATGTATGCCGGTGTAGCCAAATCCATCCCGCATAGCGATTATTTCAGCACGGTGTATCGATTCGCAGCTCAAGATTAGTTGATAGGAAGATCTACTGCTGCTGCACCAAAACATATACAAACGATATACGTTTCTAGGGCTATTTGACGGACAACCTCATATTCTCCTGCATATGATAGATTTGTAAGCGCATTTCGAAGGGAGAGTGAGGTTGTGCCGCACACCATTGTCTGCACCATTACCGCATTGTTTGGATCACTTGTAACCTTCTCCTTCGGTATGTGGCCGGAATCCTTAACACTCCTCCTCGTTGCGATGGGGACGGATTATATCACAGGTATAACGGCTGCTATTAAGGAGAAGAAACTAAACAGTTCCATAGGTTCATGGGGAATCGCCAGAAAAGGCATCATGCTCGTTGTCATCCTTCTGGCGCACCGCGTTGACATTTTACTGGAGCTTAGCAGTATTGCTATGGGAGGAGCCATATACTTCTATTTGGCAAATGAACTCATTTCGATTACCGAGAATCTAGGAAGAATCGGCGTTCCCATGCCGGATCGCCTTCGTCAACTTATAGAAGTGCTCAAGAACAAAAAGTAAAGTATAGCTAGCTTCTTTTGAGGCCATCCTGTTTGGGATGGTCTTTTTTTCTTATCCGAACACCGCTTGCACGTCTTGCAACTTCAAATTGCACTTGTTATAATGGGAACAAATGTTCTTATCGCGGTGCTTGGAGGGGTCAGTATGGCTGTAGATATGGCGGGGTCTTCAACGCCCGTTCAGATCGGCAAGGAGCTGGAATTAGTGAAACGCTACGTGCTGCTTGGTATCGTGAATCAAATTCTCGACCATGATATTCGAATCATTGGCGCGACTGCTACGAAGCTGCCGAGGCTTTACGAATCGATGATTAGAGGGCTCCAAGATCGGGTGCTGCTTGAGCTGGCTGCCATGCGCAGGCAATTTCGGGACAGCGGCATCGGCGTCGACAAGGAGAAGCGGAGCACGGCAGGACTCTGTGCGGAATACAGCTGCATGGGCTACCGGCATTCGTTCTCGATGCCATGGACCTTCGTGAAGGCTGAATCCGAGCGGCTGCTGAAGAGCTACTTGACGAGGTGACGTTCATCATTTTGTCAAAAAGCCGAAAAAAGTTTATTTGCAGAAGCGGTTTAAGGTTGAGAAGAACGGACGATCTTATGTAATATAGGGAGTAGACATTTGATGAAAAGGGGAGCAAGAAGCAATGCATAAGTGGATTATGTTCATCGTTTTCGCAGCAGCTTCGGTTTTGGGCGTATACTTGCTGACGACTCAGCTTCCGGGTAAGCCGGTTGACGAGGCAGCGTCATTGCCGCCGGGCGTTACATTATTGAAAGTGGAAGCCTCATCTGACTTCGTATTCGACAAAGAAGAGTACAAAGTTAAAGCAGGCGATAAAGTGAAACTCAAATTGATCAATAAGAGCGGCGTGCACGGTCTTGCCATTCCTGATCTGGGTATTGATCTTCAAGGCGACAAGATGGAGCAAGAAGTGGTATTCGATAAACCGGGTAAATACGAGATGCACTGTGCCGTTGCTTGCGGAACAGGCCATCTTGAGATGAAGTCCGTTCTAATCGTTGAATAACAAGCAAAAAGGAGCCCGCAAACGGCTCCTTTTTTATCATTATCACAACATTAGTCATACGAGCGGCGACGGCCTCTGCGGCTTCTGGCAACCGCGTAATCGCAGATGAAGCCGAGCAGTGCCCAGCTCGCAATCGTCAGCACGTACATCAAGTACACATTGACCTCATGAATGTCCACGATCATGTCTGTAATCCAAGCCGGAACACTGAACATGAAGAACACCAGATTATGTGGATCGTAGCCTGTAGAGTTATAAAGGCATAAAGCGACGCCGATAAGCGTTGCAGCAATCGTTACCGGATAGCGCATGCGTTGAATCTCCTTTACTGGAAGATTGACCTTGGGTTATTATGTGACAAAAGGATGTTCAGCATCCAACAAACATTGTCGAAGGAGCGAACTTATAATGATCACGCATATCGTATTGTTCAAATTGAAGGACGGCAGCCCGGAGAGCGTTGCGCGCACCGTTCAAGTGCTTAAGAATATGGAAGGCAAGATCGATGAGCTGCTGTCCATTGAAGTAGGGACTGACGTTCTGCACTCGGAACGTTCGTATGACATCGCGCTGATTACGAAATTCGAATCCATGGACACGCTGGCGGCTTATCAGGTTCATCCGATACATAAAGAAGTTATTGCGCATATAACGGAGGTTCGCGAAGCATCCGTATCTGTAGATTTCGAGAGCTAAGAAAAGGGCAAAGGGCGATTTAAATCATGGGTGACGTATTTGAAATGATGACCTACCTGATCGTCGTGATCATCAGTGCGATTGTCATGACGGTCTGGCTGAAACGCAAAGCACGCAAGAACAAGAGGTAATAACGGAACAGGGGTTTTGCAGGTATGTATTATGTAAACCGAGAGCAGCTCGCAGTGCGGCTGTCCGTCATCCCGGAAGTCACAATCGCGCTAGCGCAGCTTGAGAAGAATTGGGATGGCAGCTTGCTGCAAGGTCTTGCTCAGGAACGTGCCTTGCATTTGGCGATAGAGACCGTCACGGATATCGGAAGTTATCTGATCGACGGATTTATTATGCGCGATGCAAGCAGCTATGAAGACATCGTTGCGATTATTGAAGGTGAGCGCGTGTATCCGGCCGAGCTGCAGGAGACGCTGCTGGAGCTTGTCCGGCTGCGCAAACCGCTCGTGCAAGATTATTTTGAATGGAACCGGGCGCAGCTTCATCCCTTAACGACGCAGCTGCCTGCAACGTTACTCGCATTTAAATCCGCTGTTGAAGCGTATCTCGTCCAAGAGCTGGGCAGCTAGCTGCCGGAGGCTGTTGTCGATTTACGAATCAGCGAAAATGCGTTACAATAACGACATTAGAACGCGCTGTAGTGCCGAAGGTGGTGAGGGAATGGAACAGGATGGAACTCCGACGAATATGCAGAAGGAGCCGCTATTCAGGCTGGAAGGTTCGACAAGGCAGACCGTGCTCACGCTGCTCAAGACAAATGGACAGATGAATGCCGGTGAGCTCGCGAAACATCTGCAAATTACGGAAATGGCTGTGCGCCGCCATCTCGGCACGCTTGAGCGGGACGGTCTTATTGCGCCGACCATCGTGCGTCAGGCAATGGGTCGACCTACCCATATGTTCCGACTAACGGAGCAAGCGGAGCTGTTATTCCCGAAGAACTACCATGTTCTCGCACTGGACTTTCTGGAAGAGCTGGAGGATGATCCGGAGACGGCCATTATCGTTGACCGGTTGTTTGAAGGCCGTAAACGCAAGCTGATCGAACGCTATGCTTATCGCATGGATGGGAAGTCGCTGGAGGAGAAAGTAACCGAGCTGGCTTCGATCCAGAACGAGGGCGGTTACATGGTATCGCTCGAGAACGACGAGAACGGACTTGTGATGCACGAATACAATTGTCCCATTGCACAGGTCGCCAATCGCTATCAGCAGGCCTGCCAATGCGAGCTGTCGTTATTTCAGCAGCTGCTTGGAACGGACGTGGAACGAACGGAATGTTTGGCTAAAGGCGGCGGCAAGTGCAGCTACCGAATCGCAGGTTTATAAGCATAAAGAGGTATTAGGAGATGGTCCTAATGCCTCTTTTTTTTGCGAGTATTGTGTCAAAACAAGCCCATGGTGGGTATTATGTCAGTAAGTAAATGGGCAATAGCCCGCAAGGCAGTACGTTAGGAGGTGTCCGCTCATGGATCGAATATGGCTTGAGGGAGCAGCGGTTGCTGCTTTCATCGCATTGGTAATTGGGATTTTGCTCTGGCTCCGATCAGCGGATCGCAAGCTGGGGAAGTTGATTCAAACAGCCGAAGCGATGGAGCAGTATACGCAGCATGCGGCAGCTCAGGTAACTGCGCTGATGGATCCGGTGACCGAAACTGTCAGAACCGTGCAGAAGCAGCTGGACGGCATGTCCAAAGTGGCAGAAGCCACGAAACGAATTGGCGATGCAGCGAATCGATTGTCTTTTACCGTGAACCGGGTTTCCACAGACCTGAACGAAACGGTTGAACGACATGCTGCAAGGTCAGGCGAGAAAGTGAAGCACGGCATCACAGAAGCGCTTGACTGGGCTGAGGTCAGTTATGCGGTATGGCAGTTTTGGCAGAACAAACGGAAAGATAGCCGCGCCTCTGCATGCTCGAGCTATAACCAAGGGCAGGATACTACTAACTAATTATACAGTCGCTACGCTGCTGCGATTACCTAAGCAGAGCAAGCCGCTGTACCAAAGGAGTGTATTGAAGATGGCAAAAGTCAGTGGAAAGAAAAGTTTCTTAGTTGGTGCGATTGCAGGTGGCGTAATCGGTTCCGTGACAGCTCTGTTGCTTGCACCTAAATCAGGTCGTGAGCTTCGTAAAGATATCGCAGACGGAACACAGGTTGTTTCCGAGCATACCGTTCGCATTGCCGGCCAAGTAGGCGAATCGTCAACCCGTATCGCCAAACAAGTGGGCAGCGGCGTAACAGTTGCAGCAACCAAAGCGAAAGAAACAGCAAGCACGGTCATGGACAATGTTCGCA
Source organism: Paenibacillus sp. CF384 (assembly GCF_900106745.1). Lineage (GTDB taxonomy): Bacteria > Bacillota > Bacilli > Paenibacillales > Paenibacillaceae > Paenibacillus_Z. Next base: position 84,226 of record NZ_FNNV01000013.1, read on the forward strand.
GCTGGCGCCAAGCCGGCAAAGAAGAAGTAGAAGAAGTGCTGGATGACGCCGGCGAGCTCGTGCAAGAAGCGGGAGAAGCGGTTCAAGATAAAGTGGAAGAACTGACTCACGAGAGCAAAGAAGAGCTTCAAACGATCAGTTAATGAATCGCATTACATGGTGAATGAACAAAAAGGCTTCGCTGCATGAGTTATGCGGCGAAGCCTTTTTGTTGCCTGCATCCTATTTGAAATTTCGAGCATGCAGCCGGTACTCCGACGGCGAGTAACCGAATGTTTTACGGAACTGCTTGGAGAAATAGAGGGCATCCGTGTAGCCGACAGAAGACGCGACGTGGTCGATTGACAGGTGATACTGGCCATTGAGCAGCTCCTTCGCTCGTTCCATCCGTACCTTGAGCAGAAATTGCATCGGCGACACGCCTGTCACTTGCTTGAACATCTTGGATAAATGCGTGCGATGGTAGCCTAAGCTTCTGGACAAGTCCTCGATTGAAATTTGCTGCGCATATTGGTAAGACAGCCAGCGAACCGCTTGTTTTATCTGCCTGTCAATGTCCGAAACGATAGCAATGGAATTAAAGGCCAGATTGCCTGCATTCAATAGCCCAAGCTCCTTCAGGAAGATACGAAGCAGCCCGTTTGCTTCCAAATCAGCAAGCTCCGGGAACGGATTGGACTCCAGTGCACCTCGAATTTTGCGATATAGCGCTGCAAGCTGTCGAACATCGTCCGTATGAACGATGGGACGAGACGGGGAGAAACCAAGCGTCAGCAGCAGATGCTCAGAGATATGTCCTTTGAAGGCAACCCACATATAATGCCAGGGCTCCTTCTCATCGGCTCTATAGGTAAACAGTTCATCCGGAAAAATAATAAAGGTATCGCCTTTCGCGCATGAATAGCGAATCCCGTTGATTTCGAAGGTTCCGCGGCCCGATAGCACGGTGTGCACGAGGTAATAGTTATGAACGGCAGGTCCGATGAAATGACCGGCGACCGGCTTGCCTTCCCCGCTGAAGAGCAGCGACAATTCACCTTGAGCCGGCTGCGAATTATTGTAGTCAGTAAATTTATAATGATCGGAGGTGCGGTGCAGACTATCGTTCTTGCTGCTTCTATTCGGCATCATTAAGGCTCCAATCCTCATCATTTCAGTAGGATCATTGTAGATCAAAAAACTACAAATGTACATATAAAACATGCTTTATTTCCTACTCAACCCGCTATTCCGTGCACTATAGTAGAGAATAGAAGAAGACATTAATCCGCTTACATGGCGGACCATTTTCAAGGAGGATATCATGCCGAAAATTACTTTTATTGGTGCAGGAAGCACTGTGTTTGCAAAGAACGTACTAGGTGATGTATTGCACACACCGGCGCTCCAAGGATTCGAAATCGCTTTGTTTGACATTAACCAAGAACGCCTGTCCGACTCCGAAACGATGCTGAACCATATCAAGAATACGTGCGGAAGCACTTCCACTATTAAAGCGTACACGGATCGCAAGGAAGCGCTGCGCGGTGCCAAATATGTCGTAAATGCCATTCAAGTCGGCGGATACGATCCTTGTACGATTACAGACTTCGAAATTCCGAAGAAATACGGCTTGCGTCAAACGATCGCGGACACTGTAGGCATCGGCGGTATTTTCCGTAACCTGCGTACGATTCCGGTCATGCTGGATTTCGCTAAGGATATGCAAGAAGTATGTCCGGACGCGTTGTTCCTGAACTACACGAATCCGATGGCGGTACTGACCAACGTGATGAACACGTACGGCGGCATCAACACGGTAGGTCTTTGCCATAGCGTTCAGGTATGCGTAGACCACCTCTTCGGTAACCTCGGCATGGATATGACGGGAGTAAAGTCCAAAATCGCCGGTATCAACCATATGGCTTGGCTGCTTGAAGTATCCAAGGACGGCGTAGACCTGTATCCGGAAATCAAGCGCCGCGCTCGTGAGAAACAGAACGAGAAGCACTGGGATATGGTGCGTTACGAAATGATGCTCAACTTCGGTTACTACATTACCGAATCGTCCGAGCACAACGCCGAGTACCACCCGTACTTCATCAAGCGCAATTATCCGGAGTTGATCGAGCGCTTCAACATTCCGCTGGATGAGTATCCGCGCCGCTGCATCGAGCAGATCGGCAACTGGAAGAAGCTGAAGGAAGAGCTTGTAAGCAATCCTGAGCTGCAGCATAAACGTACGCATGAGTATGCGTCGTACATCTTCGAAGCGATCGAAACGAACGTTCCGTTCAAAATCGGCGGCAACGTCATGAATACAGGCCTGATCACCAACCTGCCGAAAGAAGCTTGCGTAGAGGTTTCCTGCCTCGTTGACCGCAATGGCGTAACGCCGACATTCGTTGGCGATCTGCCTCCGCAATGCGCTGCGCTTAACCGCACGAACATCAATACGCAGCTGCTTACGATCGAAGCTGCGATGACAGGCAAACGCGAGCACATTTACCATGCTGCGATGCTTGATCCGCACACAAGTGCAGAGCTGTCGATGGATGATATCAAAGCAATGTGCGATGACTTGATCGTTGCCCATGGCGACTGGCTTCCAGCTTACAAATAAGTCGAAACAACGTTAAATAAAGCCTCTCCGGCTGCTTGAGCAGATTTAGATGCTCTGGCAGTTGGGGCGGCTTTTTGTTCATTGTTCGGGATCGTGCCGGCATGTTGACGTTTGTTGAACCTTGTCTGGAATTGCGCTAAGATGTAGGTACCTTTTCTTCATCGTATTCATATTCTATTGAAGTCCAGCCAAAACGTTCAAGAAAGCGGTGTGTCTGTGCAACAACCGATCGCAATATTGGATTCTGGTGTAGGCGGTTTGACAGTCGTCAAAGAAGTCATGCGCCAGCTTCCCCGGGAAAAAATCATGTATTTCGGCGATACCGCTCGTACCCCGTACGGCCCGCGGCCCGCTGAAGAGGTGACTCGGTTTACTAGGCAAATCGTTGATTATTTAATTCAATACCGCCCTAAAATGATTGTTATCGCCTGCAATACGGCAACGGCAGTAGCGCTTGAGGATATCCGCTCCCGTGTCGCGATTCCGGTAGTCGGCGTGATTTATCCCGGCGCTCGCGCGGCGAACGGTCGCACGCAAACAGGGATTGTCGGCGTCATCGGTACGGAAGGGACGATTCGCAGCAGCGCCTACGAAATTGCGCTGAAGCAGCTATCTCCGAACATTGAAGTCATCAGCCTCGCTTGTCCGCGTTTTGTTCCGCTTGTCGAACAGGGGAATTTTCGCTCGAAGGAAACACAAGAAGCGGTGGAATCGTCACTGGCTCCACTGAAGAAACGCGATATCGATACGTTAATCTTGGGGTGCACCCACTACCCATATTTATCCGATACGATCGCTTCCGTAATGGGCAGTGATGTGACACTAATCAACTCGGCAGATGAAACCGCTCGCGAGATCAGCACGATTCTGCATGACCGCAATCGTTTGACGCGTGATGGGGGTATTCCCGTGCATCAATTCTTCTGCAGCGGAGATCCGCGCATGTTTCGGAAGATTGCCCAACAATGGTTAGGTGAGCAAATCGAGCTAACGCCTGTCGTATGGCAGGTGCCTAATATCGTATAGATGTTCCGTGAGCAAGCCGGAGCCGCCTCCTTCAGTCGTATATGACAGGGGCGGCTCTTTGCTATGAATTGGCATGCCGGGCAGAGAAGCGGCATAGCATGTGACTAGACCTATTCAGAGGTGATCATATGCTGCATCCTTATGTTGTTCAGACCGGTGATACGCTGCTGCGGATAGCCCGCAGCTTCAGCATTAATTCCGAAGCTCTGTTAGCCGCCAATCCCCGGCTTCTTGCCGGCGAACGATTGAAGCCGGGGCTGCTGCTTGCAGTACCCGCTCAGCCAACCTTTACTTATCGGGTAAACGCTGGCGATACGCTGCTGCGTATTGCAGCTCTTTTTGCTGTTTCCACCCATGCACTGATTGCGGTGAACAGTCATATCGATCTCACCCAGTTACAGCTGGGCCAGCTCATTTGCATTCCGGTCGGGAGTTCCGGTCGTATCGTAAATGGAAGTGCTGAGTATGGCGCGCGAGAGCTGATGACGGATATCGAACAGCTTCAGAACAGCTATCCGTTTCTGCTGTGCAGACGAATCGGGCAAAGCGTTATGGGCAAGCCGATTAGCGCGCTCAGTCTCGGGGAAGGACCGTCCAAAGTGCATATCAATGCAGGCATGCATGCTAACGAATGGATTACAACGCCGCTGTTAATGACATTCGCGGAGGACTTGGCACAGGCAGCGGCGACGGGGACTCGGATTTGCGGCACGGATATTCGATCGTTATTGCGTAAGGTGACGCTATGGCTAGTGCCGCTGGTTAATCCCGATGGCGCAGAGCTCGTCCAAGAAGGCATGGGTGAGGATCATCCGTTTTATCATGAGCTGCTGGACTGGAACAACGGTTCAACAAGGTTCTCTAAGTGGAAGGCGAACATCCGCGGCGTAGATTTGAATGATCAATTCCCGGCCTTCTGGGAAGTAGAAGCAGAGCGGCGCGACGTTGCAGGTCCCGGTCCGCGGGATTATCCGGGGCCGAGGCCGTTATCGGAGCCGGAGGCACAGGCGCTTGCTTCTTTTACCGAGGAGGAGCAATTTGACCTTGTCGTTGCGCTGCATACGCAGGGACAGGAGATTTATTGGAACTACCGCGGCTACGAACCGCCGGAAGCGGAGCGGATAGCCGCGAAGCTAGCCAAAGCCAGCGGCTATAAATCGGTGAAGCTGTCAGGAAGCGATGCCGGGTATAAGGATTGGTTCATCCAGGACTACCGGAAGCCGGGTTATACCGTGGAGGTCGGATATGGAGTTAATCCTTTGCCGATGTCATCGTTTCATGACCTGTACGACGAAATTAAACCGCTACTCCTGACTGCTTTGGAGGCAGCCATTCCGGATATGCTATAATAGACGGAAGAAGGGGGCGGTTCCCATGAGGAAATTGCTTTCGCTCCGCCACTGGCGGACGGTGTTTGTCCGAATCTACCGCTTGCTGATCGCAAGGGAAGTTCGGCTGATGGACAAGCTGCTCTATGTTATTCCAGTGCTGCTGTACTGGGTAATGCCTGATGTGCTGCCTTTTCTGCCTATCGATGATATCGCGGTAACCATGATTGCCGCTGAATGGTACACGCGCTATATGGAACGCAAATACAGCAATCGATTGAGATAGCGGTTGAACAATGCTCCTCGTTTATTTACAATAGGAGAGATGATGAAAGAAGGAACGCCGGACATCCATGGTACGGCTGCATCCATAAATAAGGAGATGAATCGACGATGAATTGCAAAATTACACGTAACGCTGCGAAAGTGCTTCGCGAAGAAGTGGACAACCCTGAGAACGAAGGTAAGTTTTTGCGTATTTTCATTACGCATTCGCACGGTGATCATGCCCACTACGGGATGAAGATGGACGATGCTACAGACAATGACGAAATCATTGAAACAGATAAAGATATCAAGGTTGTTTTGGAGAAAGGCGTAGAACTGCTGGACGGTGTCAGAATCGATTACTTCTATGTACCTCAAGAAGGCTTCATGATTTCCAACCCGACTAAAGGCAACCACGGCGACCATTAATTCGTAAACGGTTAGGGAGAGAAACATGGCTAACGATATTCTGATTTGCGATAAATGCAAACATATGCGTACGAAATCCATGCTGCCGAAACTCGAGCAGATGGCACCTGGCACGGAAATCAAAGTCGCGTGCAAATCGTACTGCGGACCCTGCTCGAGATTTGCTTTCGTCTTCATTAACGGCCGTTATATTACGGCTCCGACCGAGGATGAAGTCATCGAGAAGGCACGCAAATATGTAAAGAAATAAGATAAAGAACCCCTGGTAGGCTTCCATGCGAAGCTTGCCAGGGGTTTTTTGCGCGATTGCGCCGGTTAACGAGCGAACATCGACTTGACCAGGTCATGCTCGATCACGAGATCCGATGCTTCAAGCTCAAGCCTCGCAGCCGCTGCTCCTGAGTTGCAGGCGGTAGGGTCCGTGGTGACCTCTTCACCTGTTGTGAAGGCGTAGCACTTACTGTGCTCGGGCAGCCCGTCTTCCGCTGGAAGATAGAGGACGGCTCCGTCCGTGAATGCTCCGTTTCGGAACACAATCCGTTTCTGATGCTGCTGCTTATCAGGCTGCGCGGTAATTAGCGGTGTTCCGATCATCGTTTGGTCAGCGCTGGAGATACCGAGAAGATGGAGCACCGTTGGCGTGATATCCAGCTGCCCGCCTACCTGTTCGTACGTACCGGCTCTCTCGTCATTGGGTAAATGCACGACGAATGGAATTCCTTTCAGAATCCGGAATTGTTCGGTCTCGTTTAAAGGATGACCGAGGAACGCTTCGAAGGGCTCCCATTCCCGGATGGAATTATCGTGGTCGCCGTAGAACATGAATATCGATTGATCCCATAATCCCGTTGCCTTGAGCTCTTCAACCAAACTGCCAATCGCAGCATCCACATAATGAATCGCCTCCAGATAATTGCCGAACATGGTGTTCTTGAAGGTGCCGACATCCAGGGTCTGCGCGGATTTCGGCAGCTGGTAGGGGTGATGGCTGGAGAGTGAAATGAGGAAGGAGTAGAAAGGCTGCTTCTCATTCACCATTCGATCGACGGACTGTTTAAAGAAGGATTTGTCTCCCAGCGACCATCCGATCGGCTCATCGATATAGTACGAATTCTTGCTAAAGAAATTATCGTATCCTAAGCGGTCGTACATCATATTGCGATTCCAGAAGCCTCCGTCATAAGCGTGAAAGACGTTTGCGGTATAACCGTGATCTTTCAACGTTTGCGGCATGCTGTCGTAGTCATGCTGTGCGTAACGGATGAAGACGGAGCCGGAAGGGAGCGGCTGCAGCGACACGTTGGCAGCCAGATCGGCATCCGAGGTGCGCCCTTGTGCGGTTTGGTGGTAGAAATTGCTGAAGTAGATGGATGATCCGATCAGCTTATTGATGTTCGGCGTGACCTCGACGCCATTCATCCGCTGGTTAATGACGAAGCTTTGAAAGGCTTCCAGTTGAAGCAGGATGACATTCTTCCCTTTGTATTTGCCGAACAGGGCATCGGATTCGAGCGCTTTGCGCTGTGCTGCGCGAGTTTCAAACCACTGTTTGGCTTCGGTTATTTGCTCGGCAGTAACGCTGCTGTTTTGAAACCAATGCTCATTCGCATACCGATACAGATCATAGCCATGGAAGCCGAGGACGCCCGTCACATTGTACAGGGATAGATTCCACCAATTGCCCGTGAAGAGCTCCGCTGCCCAGGTTTGTTTCGCTTTATGAACCGGGACGTACACGAGCATGAAGCCCATGATGAACAAGGCGATTCCTGCGACCAAACGACGAATGGCGATTCTGAGCCGATTCGGCTTCAGGTAAGACAGCTGCATGGGGGTTCTTCGGTTGCTGCGTATCCGGAAGAAAGTGAACACAGCAAGAGGAAGCAGCAGCAGCAGCCAGTCGGCAAAAAACCACAGGTCTACGACGTTCAGCAGGGAACCGATGCTTTCCCCCAGCGCTCCAACCTGTCCGGCCTGCATGAGAACCGGGACCGAGATGAGATCCTGAAAGTAGCGGAAGTAGATAAGATCGGCGTAGATAATGGCTGTCAGGATGATGTTTAGCAGGATGAGCGCGATTCTTCTTCCTTGCGGCGGCAGCCACAAGGTCCAGAAGGACGCGAGCGCAAGTGTTCCGGCTGCGGTCAATAAATCATCGCGGTTCATGGCCATGTTAGGTACGTGAACGAGTCGATCGAACAAAATAAGCTTAAACAGCATGAGTCCGATGAAGAGTAACGGCTCAAGCGCGATAAGGAGGGGAATAGCATAAAACGACGTCCGTTGCCGGCGCCGTTTTATGCTTCGAGAAGGTATATTCATCGATTGCGGTTTCCTTTCACAGCAGCTTACGATTTGGAAGGGCTGTCCGTTTTGTTGCGCGGAGGCAGCGGTCCAAAATACTGATAATACGTGCACTCAATACGACCGTTGAACAGCTTCCGTTTCTTATCCGCTTTGCGGCCGATCGTTTCTTCAAACGTACGGGACTGGGTCAATGCAAACATCGACCAAGTCGGGATATAGAGGGAGCTTAGTCCGAGCTGTCTGATCGCTTTCTCCGCTTCGTCCTCGTCGCCAAGTCTTGTTCCATAAGGCGGGTTCGTGATGATGCAGCCGTAGTCGCCTTCCGGCTTCACGCGGGAAACCGCCATTTGCTGCAGCTTGATTTCCTTCGCGAAGCCGGCTTTCTTCACGGCAGCCTCAGCGATTTCGAGTGCGCGCGGGTCGAGGTCTGAGCCCGTAATGTGGAGCGGGACGTTATCCTTCACGGAATCGAAAGCTTCCTCGCGTGCTTGCTCCCAGAGCTCCTCTGGGATGATGGACCAGCCTTCGCTGTTAAACGTGCGACGAAGTCCCGGTGCGATGTTCCAGCCGATCATCGCGGCTTCAATCGGAATCGTGCCGGATCCGCAGAACGGATCATAGAGGGGGCGTTCCGGGCGCCATCTGCTGAGCAGTATCATGGCTGCTGCCATCGTTTCTTTGAGCGGCGCTTCCGTTACCAGCTTGCGGTAACCGCGCTTATGCAAGCCTGGGCCGGTAGTGTCTAGTGTTAGCATCGCCACGTCATTCAGCAGCCAAACTTCGATGACATAACGCTGTCCGTTATCCTCGTGGAACCACTCGGTGCCGTAGACAGACTTCATTTTCTCGACGATTGCTTTCTTCACGATACTTTGGCAGGCGGGCACGCTGGTCAGCTGTGACTTATGCGAACGCCCTTCCACCGGAAATTCAGCATCCTCGGGAATCCAATCCGGCCAATTGACCGCCTTGGTGCCTTCGAATAATTCTTCAAACGTTCTTGCGGGAAATTCCGCCATCTTGATCAATACGCGGTCAGAAGTGCGGAGCCATAGATTAGCGCGGCAAATATCAGCCAGACCACCTGTAAAAATAACGCGTCCGTTCTCCACCTTCTGATCGGTGTAGCCAAGATCCATCAATTCGCGTGCGACGACTGCCTCGAGCCCCATAGGAGCCGTTGCAATCAACTGCAGTTTGTCCATTCGTGTATCACTCCGCCTAAGCATCATATAAGGTGAAACTTATACTTTCTTATCTTTCATAAAAATCATACAATCAAGTATAGGTCATCCAAGGGATTAATTACAAACATTACATTCGTTATTATGGAGAGGAGCAGGAAACGATGTCGACGGAACAGTACGTAGAACGGCTGCTTGGGGAAGATGCGGATTTGGCTCGGGTGCATCAGACGATCGAGCAATTAGGGATGCCGGAGATTTCGATTGCAGCCGGATATGGTCGTCTGCTGACGATGTTGGTGCGCATGTCCGGTGCGAAGAATGTGCTTGAAATCGGCGCGCTTGGCGGCTACAGCGGGATTTGCCTGGCCAGAGGATTATCCGATGGCGGACGCTTGACTTCGCTTGAGCTGCTGCAGAACTATGCGGATGTTGCGCGCGGAAGCTTGGAAGCAGCCGGTCTTGGCGATCGCGTGGAATACCGAGTCGGAGATGCTAAGGAGAGTTTGGCTGTGCTCGCCGAAGAAGGCCGCAAATTTGACTTCTTCTTCATCGACGCGGACAAAGAGAGCTACCCGCTCTACCTGGAGTGGGCGATCAAGCTCGCGAACCCTGGTGCGGTAATCACGGGAGACAATGCGCTGCTGCACGGCAGAACGATTGATCCCGAGAAGAACGGTCCATCGGTTCTCGCGATGCGCGAGTTCAATGAATCGATGGTTAGCGACGAGCGGCTCATCGGCACGCTGCTGCCGGCTTACGACGGCCTCGCCGTTGCGGTTGTGAAGTAAACTTGTTGAAGCGGTTGAGCAGGGGATGCTCGGCTGCTTTTTTTTGTGCGAACGGCGGGATACTCTAACGAAAAAATAGCCCAGGGATTCCCCTGGGCCATCTATCCAACTATCTCTTTGCTTCGCTAGGTATCGCTCGCTTGGATACCAGCGTCCGCCTGACCCAGACGGCATTGATCACAAACAGCGCCGAAGAGATGAGAAACACGCCGCGTATTCCCGTCCAGCCCGAGATGATGCCGCCGACGATCGGGCCAATCATGTTGCCGAGTGACAGCATGCTGCTGTTGATGCTGAACGCGCGGCTTTCCATACCGTCCGGGGTAAACCGGCGGACGAGCGAATTAACCGATGGAATGAGCCCGCCTAAGAAGCAGCCTTGCAGCAAGCGGAACAGCAGGAGCTGCCACACCGAACCGGCAAAAGCCTGCGGGATGAACATCAGCGCCGCTCCGATCAGCGAGATGCCGAGTATGCGCTCTTGGCCAATGCGGTCACTCAGCCTCCCAAGTAAAGGAGAGGCGACCATATTGGAGAGGCCTGCCGCGGAGCCGACGAATCCGGCCCAGAATGCCAGATTGACGACCGTACCGTGCAAATCCTGCACATAGAGCGGCATGAGCGGCATTGGGCCGATGATCGCGAACTGCAGCAGGAACGTTACGGCGAAGAGCGACATCAGCTGTGGTACACGCGAGAGCTTACGAAAGCCGTCAATGACGGACAGGTTCGGACGAGCAGCCGCTTCCTGTCGATTGAAGCTCTCGCGAACGATGAAATAAGCCAATAGGGAAGCTAAGAACAGCAAGCTTCCGGTTAAATAGAATATCGGTCGATACCCGACCGCATCTGCGAGCAATCCGCCGATGAACGGCCCCAGAATGCTGCCCGCAATTCCGCCGGACTGCAGCGTCCCCATGGCGAAGCCCGTCCGCTCCTTCGGTGTCGACACCGAGATGAGTGAGACGGCGGCCGGGTTAAAGCCGGAGATGGTGCCATTGACCATTCGCAGCAGCAGCAAGTGCCAAGGGGCTGTAGCGAAACCCATGAGGATCATGACGATGGCCATGCCGAAGCCGGAACGGAGCAGCATCATTTTGCGCCCATAGCGGTCTGATAGTTTTCCCCAGAGCGGTTGAAAGAGGAAGGCGGTCACGAAGTTCCCTGCAAAAATCACGCCGGCCCATGTCGCGATTTCATGCTTATTGGTTAATCCAATGCGTTCCGACTGCAAATAAAGCGACATAAAAGGGATAATCATCGTCATTCCGCCCATGACGAGAAATTGACCGAACCAGAGGACGGCCAGATTTTTCTTCCACTGTTCCATTTCGATTCTCCAATCACAAGACTCAGATTTGACAAGCTGTAAACATCGTAACGACAGTATAACATAGCCGAAACCTAACATTGTCATATGTTTGTCAATGATAGCGGGGGACGGGCGGTTGTTACACTTGGGCAAAAAGGGCATAATGGAAACGTAGGGAAAACGATAGAAATGGGGAACTTCAATGAGCTACAACGACCTATTCCTCCGCGCGTGCAGAGGAGAACAAGTCGATCGCTTACCCGTCTGGTATATGCGACAAGCGGGACGTTACGATCCCGATTACCGTAAAATAAAAGAAAATTACTCGCTGCTCGAAATTTGCAAGAGACCGGAATTGGCTGCAGAGGTTACGATGATGCCAATCAAGAAGCTCGGCGTGGATGCAGCGATCTTGTATTCCGATATTATGAATCCGGTGGCGTCGATCGGCATCGATTTTGACATTGTGGCTAATGTTGGTCCTGTCATTGCGAACCCGATCCGCTCGGCCGCAGATGTTGCTAAACTTAAGCCGATCGATGTGGAAGGCGATTTGTCCCATGTATTAGAGACGATTCGCATCTTGGACCGCGAGCTTGATGTACCGCTGATTACGTTCGCAGGCGCACCATTTACGATTGCAAGCTATTTGATTGAAGGACGTCCTTCGAAGTCGTACATTCGAACAAAGTCGCTGATGTACTCGGAACCGGCGGTTTGGTTCCAACTGATGGATAAACTAGGCGACATGGTCATCGCTTATCTTCGGGCGCATGTAAACGCAGGCGGCAAGGCGTTCCAACTGTTCGACAGCTGGGTTGGCGCGCTTGCTCCGCATGATTTCAAGACGTTCGTATTGCCGACGATTGAACGGATTTTCAGCGAGCTTTCGGATTTGCCGCAGCCGAAAATTTATTTCCCGGGCGTAGCGTCCGGCGAGCTGCTCCCGACCCTGACGAATGTTAAAGCCGATGTCATCGGCTTAGACTGGCGCGTGCCGATTGCGGAAGGTCGCCGCAGACTTGGCGGTTCTTTCGCTGTACAGGGGAATCTTGATCCGTATGTACTCACCGCACCAATGGAAGTCATCAAAGAACATGCGAAAGCCATCATTGACGAAGGCATCAAGCAACCGGGTTTTGTATTCAACCTCGGTCATGGCTTGTTCCCGGAAGCATCGCTCGACAAGCTTCGTGAGCTTACCGAGTTTGTTCATGATTACTCCGCTGAAGCTATGAAGGCGTTAGGCGGTAAGCAGGAGGAGCTTCTCCATGGCTAATGGTAAAATTGGCGTACTTGTCATGTCGTACGGAACGCCGGAGAGCATGGATGGAATCGAAGAATATTACACGCATATCCGCAGAGGACATGCGCCGACACCGGAACAGCTGGCTGAACTGAGCAGCCGTTACGAAGCCATTGTCGGCGGCGTGTTCCCGCTGCGCGAGAATACGAACCGTCAAGTGGCCGGCCTGCAGGCAGCGCTTGACGCTGCAGCACCCGGTCGCTATAGCTGCTATCAAGGCTTGAAGCATGCGCGCCCTTATATCGAAGACGGCGTTTCGGCAATGGCTGCAGATGGCATTAAGCATGCGGTAGGTATTGTGCTGGCGCCGCATTACTCCACGATGAGTGTCGGCAGCTATATGAAACGTGCACAAGAGAAGGCGGAAGAGTTCGGCATTCAATTTGCAACGGTCGAAAGCTATCATACGCATCCGAAGCTGATTGAAGCGCTTGTGACGCGAGTCAAATCCGCATATGAGGCGCTGCAAGGTGTACAGCCTGTGAAGGTACTCTTCAGCGCGCACAGCTTGCCGGTCAAGATTCGCGAGATGGATGATCCTTACGAGCAGCAGCTGCTAGAGACATCCAAGCTTGTAGCGGATGGAGCAGGTGTTGCGGACTGGCAGTTTACATGGCAGAGCGCGGGTCGTACTCGTGAGCCATGGCTCGGGCCGGACATCCTCGAGACGATGAAGGAAACCGCAGAAGCTGGCTATAAAGGCGTGCTGGTTGCTCCGATCGGTTTCGTATCCGAGCATTTGGAAGTGCTCTACGATGTTGATATTGAAGCGCAAGCAGAAGCCCTCGAACTGGGCATTAAATTGCAGCGTATCGAGATGCTGGGCACCGATCCGCTCTATATGGAAACATTGGCCGATTCCGTTCAAGACGCGTCAAGAGCGGAATTCGTTTAGCAGATAGCGTTATTACAGAGGAGATGACTCGCATGCGGGGGAACGGTAAGCTCGATCGCTTCGTCGTTATCGGAGGCGGAATCAGCGGACTTAGCTCCGCTTTTTATTTGCTTAAGGAAGCGAAGCAGCGCGGCCGGGAAGCGGTCATTACGCTTGTTGATCCATCGGAGAGAATCGGCGGCAAAATCAACACGCTTCGCCGCGACGGCTTCATTATTGAACGCGGACCGGATTCCTTCCTGGCACGCAAGACGCCGATTATTGATTTGGCTTATGATCTTGGCATCGAGCATGAATTAACCGGCACCAACCCGGCTGCCAAGAAAACCTATATTCTTCACCACGGTAAGCTGCATGCCATGCCTCCTGGCCTTGTACTTGGTGTGCCGACTGAAATCGCGCCTTTCGCCAAGACAGGGCTGCTGACTTGGGGAGGCAAGCTTCGTGCGATGATGGACTTCGTACTGCCGGCGAGCAAAGAAACGGGCGACGAATCGATCGGAGACTTCCTGTCTCGTCGACTGGGAAGCGAAGTCATGGAGCGGGTTGCAGAGCCGCTGCTCGCGGGTATATATGCCGGTGAGCTGCGGAATTTGAGCTTGGCGGCGACATTCCCGCAGTTTCGAGATGCGGAGCGTAAGCATGGCAGCTTGATTCGAGGGATGCGTGCCAATAAACGGAAGGCAGCTCTAGCGCCGCCAAGCGTGAGCAGAGTGCCTGCGGCCGTCAAGAACAGCATGTTCCTGACGTTTAAAAGCGGACTATCCACGATGCTGGAAGCGCTGGACTCTGCCCTGTCTAGTGTGGAGCGGCGTATGGGACGGAAGGCAGTCGCTTTCCGTCAGAACGATCCCGATGAGCATGGTGAAGATTCTGCACCATATGAAGTGCTGTTGAGCGACGGTGAGATTCTGGAGGCAGATGGCATCGTAATTACGGCGCCTGCTTATGATGCCGCGGATTTACTGGAGCCGCACATGAACGTAGATACGCTTCGTGACATTCGTTATGTATCGGTAGCTAACGTTGTCATGGCTTTCGATAAAGCGTCGCTGGGCGTAGATTTTGATGGATCAGGGTTTGTCGTCCCTCGTTCGGAGGGGACTACGATAACAGCTTGTACATGGACATCGGCTAAATGGCTGCATTCCAGTCCTAGCAATAAAGTGCTGCTTCGCTGTTATGTCGGCCGTGCCGGCGACGAGGCGGTTGTCGACTTGCCGGATGATGTATTGAAAGAAGCCGTACGGAGCGACATTCGACTGGTGATGGGAATTACAGCTGAACCGCTGTTCACTGAAATTACCCGTCTGCATCATTCTATGCCGCAATATCCGGTCGGACATTTACAGAAAACCGCGCAGCTTCGTACAAAGCTGCGAGCAGAGATGCCAGGTGTATGGTTAACCGGTGCCGCATTCGATGGTGTCGGGCTGCCGGACTGCATCCGCCAAGGGAAAGAAGCTGCTTCCGGCGTCTACAAGTCGCTGCTGGGGGAGTATAAATAAGTCACGCCGAATCAGAGTGTCGACATCGTCTAAAGCGTTTCGCTTTAGACATTGTCGGCACTCTTTTTGGTATGCATCGATACATGCTTCGGATTATTTTGGGAAAAGAGGAAATGATAAACACAACTTTCATGAAGGTGTGAAGCGTACCATGCGTCAAAGAAAGCTCTCGGTATTACAAGTCGTTCTTCTCCTTCTTACTACCACAGTGATCACGAATCAAAATATTATCGTTCCGCTGCTTCTGGACTCCGCGGGAAGAGATGCATGGTTTAGCGTCCTATTGGCCTTTGTCCCGGGTATTCTCTTGTTAGGCGTAATGAAACATATTATGACTACGACCGGACAAGAAGCGATCATTCCTTGGGTAAAACGGAAATTCGGCGCTTTCGCAAGCACAATTCTGGGTTTGATCCTCTTCCTTTATTTATTCTCTAGTAGTGTCATTGCATTGAAGGATACGACCAATTGGGTGGATGTGACGTTTCTGCCGGAGACACCGGGTTTCGTGATCGCCGCCGCTTTGACCGTTATCTGTTTTTTTGCTGCTTATGCCGGACTTTGGTCGATCACGGTCTGCGCGGGGATACTGCTGCCATTTGTATTTGTATTCGAAGGGTTCATGGTCACCGCGAATATTCAATTCAAAAATTTTCATTATATGACGCCGATGTTGGCGAACGGATTTTCACCCCTATCAGATGGACTTATTTATTCAACCAATGGAGTTCTCGAGATCCTGATTCTCCTCTTGATTCAGCAGCACTTGAAGGAGAAGGTGCGCTATAGCTCATTACTGATTTTGTTGATTATTACCGTTGGCATGATCCTCGGTCCTCTGATGGAATCCATCGTGGATTTCGGACCCGCTGAAGCAGCCAGACAGCGATTTCCTACCTTTGAGCAGTGGGGTTTAGTCACCTTGGGCAAAAATGTCGCTCATTTAGATTTCTTATCGATCTTCGAATGGTTAAGCGGCTCTTTTATCCGAATCTCCTTATGCATGTATGTGATGGTTGAGCTCCTTGAACTGAAGAAGTCTGCCATTCGCAAACTGATCCTCTATATCATTACGATCATTATGTTTATCGTTCCGCTGCTGCCGATAAGCGATGCCTTGTTCGTATGGTTTTTGCGTGAGTTCTATTATTCCGTGTTATTGCTCCTTATTGTAGGCGTTGTGTCGTTATTGTTCCTGTTCTCGATAATCGTACGCGTGAAGGAAAGGGGGAGTCCGAGTCAATGACGGCTGTTCTAGACCACCAATCTATCGAAGAAACATTACGAGCATTGTTCAATCGAAGCTCGGACGTCATCTTCCAGCGTGTTCGTTTATTGAGCGAAGATGAGAGCTTTGAAGTGCTGTTGATTCACTGCGAGGGGTTATCGGATAGCAAACGAATCGATCAAATCGTGATGCCGCAGCTTGAGAAGCTGCCGGCGGATCAAGTGAAAGAAGGCAAGATCGGAAACTTGTCCTTCCAACCGCTGGAAAATAACGCGCAGGCTATTGTTGATGCCGTATTCTCGGGCAAACTCCTGTTATTGTTCGATACCAACAGCTCCTTATTTATGCTTGATATCGCCAATCCTCCTCAGCGTCAGCCGGAGGAATCCAATACGGAAGTATCGGTAAAAGGTCCGAGGGACGGTTTCACGGAACAGATTTCTACGAATATCGCGCTGATCCGTAAACGGCTTCGCACGGAGTCGTTATGCTGCGAGAGCTATGTGATCGGCCGAAGGTCTCGGACCAAGGTGGCACTTCTCTATGAAGACGATATTATAAATCCGGCTATTATTGAGATGGCGCGCCAGCGGATACAACGCATAGATGTGGATGCGCTGGTCAGCAGCGAAGAGCTTGCCGAGGCGATTTCGGATTCGCCATTTGGCTTGTTCCCCTTGGTCGATTATATAGGACGTCCTGATTTTGCGGTGGAGGCGTTGCTGAGGGGAAGATTCATCGTCATTGTGGATGGCACGCCAATGGTATTAATTGCTCCGACTACGCTGTCATCGCTGCTGAAGACGCCTGAAGATATTCATGCCTCCTTTCTATATGTAGCCTTCGAATCTCTGCTGAGGTATATAGGACTGTTCTTGGGGATTTGTGTTCCCGGCTTTTATATAGCGCTGACTACGTTTCACATGGATCAAATCCCGATTACAACCTTGGCAAGCGTAATCAATGTTCGAAGAGGCTTGCCAATTCCGGCGCCTTTGGAAGCTTTCCTCATGCAAATCACGTTCGAATTGTTTCGCGAAGCGGGCATCAGACTTCCGAAAGGCGTCGGACAAACGGTAACCGTCGTGGGAGGGCTGTTTATTGGACAAGCAGCGATCGAAGCGGGCTTGACTTCTCCGGCCATGCTTGTCGTTACAGCGCTGTCGATGGTCGCTACATACACATTAGTCAATCAATCGCTTGGCGGACTCGTAACAGCGCTGCGATTATTTGTCTTAGCTTGTGCTGCATTTTTGGGTATGTATGGTTTTTTTCTGGGGATGTTCGCGATTATTTTGTATCTATCCACGCTCGAATCCTTTGGCGTCCCGTATTTGGCACCTATGTCGCCGCCGATATTTAAAGATTTGCTCATGGCCGTCATGACCAAACCAAGAGTGCTTAACCGCACAAGGCCCCTCATTTACAGGACTGGAGACCGCGTTAGAAAGGAGAAAACCAAATGAACAGATTGGTCGGAGTTCTGTGTATGACCCTGTGTGCCTGTATCATGCTTACTGGATGTTGGGATGTGAAGACAATCTCCGACTATAATTTCGTCACCGCCCTCGGTATTGATTATGCGGAAGGCAAATATAAGATTTACACCGAATTAATGGATTTCGGTTCGATCAGCAATCAAGAAGAGGGCGGAGACGGCGGGAGTGAACGAGCGACGGTCTGGGTAGGCAGGAGTGAAGGAGAGACGCTGTTTGCGGCAATTAATGAATTATACAAAACCGGGCAGCAAAGCTTGTACTGGGATCATTTGATGGCGATTGTCTTAAGCAAGAGCGTGCTGCAGAAAGATATCAACCGTTTTATTGATTCCATCCCCCGCTTTCCGCAGATCCGGTATAATTCATGGATTTTCGGGACGGATGAGTCTATTGACGAGGTATTTAAGCACTCCACTTTTTTTAACTTTTCTCCCATCTCCAATCTCTTACACAATCCATTGGTGCTTCATAAGCAATTGTCGGTTATTGCCCCTATTCGCCTCAATAAAGTGTTGGCCAACGAAGGGGAGCCCGGAGAAACGGATCTTATTCCTACCTTAAGCATGGATAAGAAGGATTGGGAGGATAACGATAAGCCGCAGCCTGTATTATTCATGAACGGTGCATTTGCATTAAATAACGGCAAAGCGCAGCATAGCTTCACCGAAAAACAATTAAATGGCGTGAAGTGGGTCCAGCCGCAGATGAAACGAGCCGTTATCCCCGTGGTACGGAATCATAAAGCATTCGGAATGGTGACGCTATTCAATCCAAAGAAGAAAATCCATATTGCCGCCGCCAAGGCCGGTAAACCGGTATTTGAGATGGATTTGATGTTTACGGGGATTATAGAAGAAATGTTGGATGATTCACCGGTTGAGCTCATTAGGGAAAACGCCGAAATGGGAATACGCAGCGAAGTGCTAAACACCTTTAAGATCGGGATCGCAAAGCATGTAGATCTGTATGGCTTGGAGCAGTTCTTATATCGGAATAACAATAAAGAGTGGAAAAGGCTTAGATCATCAGGTGTCAATGGAGAACTGATGTTGACGGAGGATTCATTGAAGAAGGTGAACGTTCACGTGAATATTCTCCATTCCGGCATGAATGACATGAAGCCGTATTAGAATGACGGGATAATAGAAGAAGCTTACTGCATCACCGATTATGGTCGGTGCGCGGTAAGCTTCTTCTAGTTTATAGGGTATCGGGTTCTCCTAATCGATCGGGGGCCCGACTTTCCCCTCACGCTCCGCCTGCTTTCGGTGAGCGACCCTACTGCTTGCGGCAGCGGCTATTGCACCCACGATATCATCGAGGAACGTGTGGCACTGCGCATCTTCTTTATCGTTCAGATGCTTCAGTATGCCGGGTTTTAATTTATCGACGTAACCGAAATTCGTAAATCCGATACTTCCGTAAACGTTCACGATGGACAGGGCAAGAATTTCATCGCACCCGTAGAGTCCCTCGTCATTTTCTATCATTTCTTGAAGCGGCGACAGCAGCTTGCCTTCCTCGGCAAGCAGATCCAACTGGATGCCGGTCAAGATGGCGTTCTGTACCTCGCGCTTCGTGAGTACAGCTTCTACATACATTTCGCATTCCTGCATCGTGAGCTCCGGATAATAATCCTTCTGCAGAAACAGAACCAGCTCTGCGATTTGCGGCACCTCGACACCGCGTTTGGTGAGCCATTCCCGCGTAGCTTCTGCGATTTTCGTACTATTTAGGCGGTAATCACTGGACTTCGTCATCGCTACACCCCTTGTCTCAAAATGGTGGACAAAACTGGTCTAATTGATTTGGAGGGCTCGTATATATAGTACTACAAAAGCAGAACTTGTACCAAAGCAATCGAATTATTCAAATAGGGAGGAAAATGAACAATGACTTACAATCGACTGTTTCGCCGGGCTGCGCTCGCCGGAGTGCTTGCTTTGCCCATCTTGACGACCGGCTGCGGATTATTCTCACAGCCTGCCAGTGAATCGATCGATCCACCGCAAAACAGCACCCAAAACGTTGATGCCGACATTAATCCCGGACAAACCGTAACCGAAGGCAATCAATCGCAGATGACGCTGTACCTGAAGGACCGCAACGGCTTGCTGGCGCCGGTCACGGTATTGGCAACGCTCGGCCCGGATGAGAAGCTGGGTCAGAAAGCGCTTGAGATGATGGTGGAAGGCGGCGCCTACGAAAGCGAAATTCCGGATGGTTTCGAAGCAGTGCTGCCGAAAGGGACAACCGTGAAGGGGCTCAGTCTCGTTCCGGATCAGAAGCTTGCCGTTGTCGACTTCTCCAAATCGTTTACCGATTACAATGTATCGGACGAGCGTAAGATCGTCGAAGCCATTACTTGGACGCTGACAAGCCTTGAAGGCGTGCAGAATGTCGAAATCGATCTAGAGGGGCAGAAGCTGAGCGAAATGCCGCAGGATGGATTGCCGATCGACGATCAGTTGACTCGCGCGGTGGGCATTAACCTTGAAGCTGCCGATAATGTGGATTACAGCCAATCGACGCCGGTTACGATCTACTTCTCCGCAGTAACACCGGATAACGTGCAATACTATGTACCGGTAACAAGACTCGTGACGCGCTCGAACAACAAAGCGAAAACGGCAATCGAGCAATTAATCAGCGGTCCGCTTAACGATCTGCCGCTGAAGGCCGTTATGACGCCGGACGTGCTGGTCAAGAATGTCACGAAGAAGAATGATGTCGTGACCGTCGAGCTGCAGGATGACAGCTACCAGCAAGGCCAGCAGGAGCCGGCCGAAATGCTGCAGGCCGTCGTGCTTGCTCTGACCGAGAATACAGGAATGAGCAAGGTTCAAATCAAGCTCAATGGCAAAACAGACTTCGTGGATACGAACAACAAGTCCTACACCGAGCCGGTCAGCCGACCTGAACATGTGAACGCCTTTAAATCGTAATCAAGCTGCTTGAATAGAAGACCTGCCGTGATGCGCCAATGGCGTGCGCGGCAGGTCTTTTTGTTATGAAGCGGGAGTATGCGCGGGAGCTAAATGGGAGAGTAGCAGGTGGAGGGCGGCGGATGAAGCGCACCAGGGGAGCTACGTGAGAGCCGATTTGGCGAAGTGAGCCAAAGCAGCGAACCAGGAAGTCTACATGCGAGCGAATTTGGCGAAATGAGCCAAAGTAGCGAACCAGGAAGTCTACATGTGAGCGAATTCGGCGAAATGAGCCAATGTAGCGAACCAGGAAGTCTGCCTGGGAGCGAATTCGGCTATCGCAACCGCCGAATTCCCGCAGATGTGTAGCTCTGGGAGCCACACATGCGTCGCAACCGCCGAATTCCCGCAGATGTGTAGCTCTGGGAGCCACACATGCGCGGCAAGTATACAACATTTACAAACCGGGTATTATTATAAAAACAGTACCTTGACAGTCATAGTAGTGTGCTGTATGATGTGAATATGAGAGGTGATCAAATGAGCGAGAACAAAATTACATCAGATCTCCTGCGGGGACATACAGATACGATGATTTTACGGCTCCTGTCCGAATCGGATCGTTATGGGTACGAAATCGTCAAGCTGATTGCCGAGCGTTCAGGCGGTGAATATGAATTGAAGGAAGCGACGATGTACTCCAGTGTCCGCAGGCTTGAAACGGACGGCGATATCGAATGGTACTGGGGGGATGAATCGCAAGGTGGAAGACGCAAGTATTTTCGAATTACCGAGAAGGGTAAAGACACCTACGTTCATAACAAAAGCAATTGGGAGTATGCGCAGCGCGTATTAGAAAACTTATTATAAGGAGAGATGATCTATGAATTCGAAATTAACGAGCTATCTAAACGGTGTATTTACACCTTATGAAGGTGTGAAGAGCGTCACTGAATTAAAGGCGGACCTGCATGCTGATCTACAAGAACGGTATAACGAACTGAGAGCAGAAGGGAAAGACGAAGAAACGGCTTACAAGTTGACGATTGAGAGTATCGGCGACATCGAGCAAACGATTCTGGAGGTTTCCAACCTCTCACGCTCGCTCGAGCGGCAGCTGCTGACGAACTTTAGCGCGAGCAATCTGGCTGACAGCGATTTTGCAGGCGTTACGGCGCGTAAAGGTCAATTTAATGCCAGCGCGTTACGCGGCTCCGATTTTGCAGGAGCAGACTTGACCGGGAGCACATTCAAGAGCAGCGATGTCCGCGAAGCTAATTTTGACGGCGCGAATCTAACCGGGGCGCGTTTTGACGGACAGACGTTTATCGGCGTGAAGTTTAACAAAGTGGCTTTAACTGAAGCTTCGTTCAGAGGCGCTTCCTTTCATAATGTTTCGTTCCATCCCGGATTCGTCCTCACGAATAAGTACTATAAAATGATCAAAACCATTTGCTTCGACGGCGCAACGATGGATAAGTTGACTTATAACGCGCTTAAAGGAATGGGAGCCGATCTGTCCAACGTTTCAGTTAACTAAGGAGGGGAATTGGATGAACAACCATGCCATCCAGGTAAAAGGACTGCAGAAATCCTATAAGCAGCTTCAAGTTCTGAAAGGCGTTGATTTCGCGGTGGAGAAGGGCAGTATCTTCGCACTGCTCGGCTCGAACGGCGCAGGCAAAACAACAGTTGTCAAAATCCTCACCACGCTGCTTAAACAAGACAGCGGGACTGCCATCATAAGCGGCCACGATGTTGGCTCCAAACCTGACCATGTGCGGCAGGCAATCAGTCTAACCGGACAATTCGCAGCGGTAGACGAAATATTGACCGGACGAGAAAACATCATTATGATCGCCAAGCTCCGGTACCTCCCGAATCCGCGTCAGGTAGCGGAAGATTTACTCAAGCGATTCGGCTTAACGGAGGCAGCCGACCGCAAAGTATCCACCTATTCGGGCGGTATGCGCCGAAGACTCGACATCTCCTTGAGTCTGGTGGGGAAACCTCAAATCATCTTTCTTGACGAGCCGACTACGGGGCTTGACCCTGAGGCGCGCATCGAAGTGTGGAAAATTGTGAAGGATCTTGCAAACAGCGGAACTACTGTATTCCTCACTACGCAGTATCTGGAGGAAGCGGAACAGCTTGCTGATCGAATCGCCATCTTGCATGAAGGTAAAATTATCGCCAGCGGTACGCTATCGGAGCTGAAGAGGCTGTTCCCTTCGGCGAAAGTGGAGTACGTGGAGAAACAGCCTTCATTAGAAGAGATCTTTCTGAACATAATCGGTAAGAAGGAGGGAGCCTAAATGGAAACGGTAAAGAAACATTTCTTCAGCGATTTGAGCGTCATGCTGGGTCGTTCCATGCGCCATATTTCCCGCAGTTTGGACACCATCATTTCCGTTACGATCACACCGATTGCACTCATGCTGTTATTCGTTTACGTGTTTGGCGGTGCGATTCAGACCGGAGCCGATAATTATGTCAATTACTTGCTGCCCGGCATTCTGCTGATCGCGATTGCAAGCGGGATAGCCTACACGTCTTACCGCCTGTTTATCGATGTGCAGCGAGGCATATTCGAGCGATTTCACTCCATGCCGATTTCGCGTTCTACGCTGCTTTGGGGTCATGTCTTAACTTCGCTGGTATCCAACGCTATATCACTTGTCGTCATCGTCCTCGTAGCATTGATCATGGGCTTTCGTTCCTCAGCCGGAATACTTGACTGGCTTGCCGTAGCCGGCATACTCGCACTTTTCACGCTAGCCTTGACTTGGGTAGCAGCCATTGCCGGACTATCCGCTAAATCGGTAGACGGTGCCAGCGCATTCTCCTATCCGATCATCTTCCTGCCCTTCATCAGTTCCGCATTCGTACCGACCGAAACGATGCCTAAAGCCGTCCGCGTATTTGCCGAAAATCAACCCGTAACCTCCATCGTAGCGGCCATTCGCGCTTTGTTATCCGGACAGCCGGTGGGGAATGACATATGGACCGCGCTTGCATGGTGCGCTGGCATTCTGCTCGTCGCCTACTTCTTCGCGATGCGGGTGTATCGAAACCGGTTTTAACCGGCTGAATCACGATCATAGGATGAACACAAGCTGCCGGCACCTACCGGCAGCTTATTCTGTTCAGTGAACTCTTTCTAACTGTCGCCGGATGATCTGTTCCAAGGACGGGTGCTTTTCGAGCGCTATTTTGGTAAAATAGGTTAGATTGCGCTTGCGCCCACAGATGGCACATGAAATTGCTGCAGAAAGATGGAGGCTATACATAATGAGAATAGATGGACGTCAGGCAAACGAGCTGCGGCCGGTTACAATTACGATGAATCCCAACAAATATGCGGAAGGCTCCGTGCTGATAGAATTCGGCGACACGAAAGTGCTCTGCACGGCTTCCATCGAAGAACGCGTTCCCCCATTCATGAAAGGACAAGGCAAAGGGTGGATCAACGCGGAATACTCCATGCTGCCTCGTGCCACACAAGTCCGGAATCAACGTGAATCGGCTAGAGGGAAGCTGACGGGCCGCACGATGGAAATCCAGCGCTTGATCGGCCGCGCACTGCGTTCGGTTGTCGATTTGCATGCGCTTGGCGAACGTACGATTACACTGGATTGCGATGTTCTTCAAGCAGATGGCGGTACACGCACAACGTCGATCACAGGGGCGTTCGTAGCGCTGGCGCTGGCGGTACACAAGATAAACAGCAATCATGAGTTTGCCAAATACCCGCTGACCGATTATCTTGCTTCGGTTAGTGTAGGCGTGATCGGCGATCGCACGCTGCTTGACCTTAATTATGAAGAGGATTCCAAAGCAAAGGTAGACATGAATGTGGTCATGACCGGAGCGGGTAAATTCGTCGAGGTGCAAGGAACGGGTGAGGAGTCTCCGTTCTCGCGTGAAGAGTTTAACGAGCTTCTGGCCAGCGCTGAAGAAGGGATCGCGAGCCTGATTGCCAAGCAGCGTGATGCCCTTGGTTTGATGGGCAGTCGAATCGGGAATCCCAAAGCATGAAGCAGGGCGATACAGTTGTCGTAGCGACCAGAAACGCCGGCAAAGTGCGCGAATTCGCTCATGCTTTCGGCAAGCTTGGCATGCAGGTCGTCAGCATGTTCGACTACCCGAATCTGCCGGATGTGGTGGAGGACGGAGCGACGTTCGCGGAGAATGCGCGCAAGAAAGCGAAGACGGTTGCCCAAGCGCTTGGACTGCCCGTGTTAGCTGACGATTCCGGACTTCAAGTAGCAAGGCTCGGCGGTGAGCCCGGCGTATACTCCGCACGGTATTCGGGCGAAGGTGCGACAGACGCTCGCAATAACGAGAAGCTCTTGCGGGAGCTGGCTCGCATCACAGCCGATGATTCGGGGCTTGAGCGGCTCGCGGATGGAACGACGCTGCTAAGCGAAGCGAATTTCATCTGCACGTTGGCCTTATATGATCCGGTCACAGGGACCTTTATTGAAAGTGAAGGCCTAGTTGACGGATCTATCATGGACCGTCCCCGGGGGAATGGCGGCTTCGGGTATGATCCGTTGTTTTATTTGAAATCGCAATCCAAAGGCATGGCGGAGCTGACGACTGAAGAGAAGCAGGCAATCAGCCACCGCGGCACTGCACTTGCCGAACTGCTGAAGAAGATTACGGCAGTGAGCGAATAGCAGTAGCGAGACCTATCGATCATGGCTTAAAGAGTTCGCAAATTTGCGAACTCTTTTTTTTTATCTGCTTTTTTATCAGGTAAGAGGTAAATTATCGTTCGTTGCAGAATAATTGATTAACTTCGGAGGCGTGTACGGGAACCTTATTCGCAGATAAAGGGGGATCAGGTTATGTCCATTCAAGAAGAACTGCCTCCGGCAGGATCCCGGAGCATTGAACAGCTGGAGCGTCATTATTTTGTAGGCAGAAAAAACGAGATCCGATTATTCCGCAAAAGATTAAAGGAGCGCTCGCCGAAAGGCCGCATATTGAACATACACGGAACGGGCGGTGCGGGCAAAAGCTTCCTTCTCACTGAATTTCGCCGGCTTGCTGAACGAGCAGATGCCAGGTTCGTCCTTATGGACTGCCGCACGATGCCGCGAAACCCCGGTGAATTCTGTCTCTACCTGCACCGGCTGATCGAACCGAATGCGCGGAAAACGCGCCGGCGTTCGGCGGATCCGAGTCTGCAGAAGGACAACTGTGTGAAGGCTATCCGGGAGGCGGCGGCCAAGCAAAAGCTGATTCTCGCATTCGACACTTTCGAGGAGATCGGCGAACTGGAACATTGGATGCGCGAATTTATCGCCGGTACGGATCCGGCGGTGCTTGTCATTATTTCCGGCCGATTCCCGTTACGCGGGGAGTGGCAGTCTTCACCGGCATGGAATCAACTGATCGAGCGGCTTCCGATCGCGGAGCTGAATTACGAAGACATTCGCAGCTACCTCAAACGGCTGGATCATGAGCTGCAGGAAGAGGGAATTCATTATATTTGGTCCATGTCGAAGGGGCATCCGCTCACGCTTTCTCTGCTGGCATCTGCTCTTCATTCGAGTCGGAAGCAGCAGACGCATTTTGTGGATGAGGATGTTTTCGACCAGGTTGTGGATATTTGGCTCAAGGAAGTGCCGGATTCCCCGATGAGGGAGCTGGTTGAAGCCGTGGCGGTGCTGCGTCATTTCAACCAGGATCTGATTACGTTCGCTCTGCAGCGAGAGGTGTCGGCTTCGCAGTTTAAAGCGTTGATTAATTACTCCTTCGTTCAGCGTTCTGGGCATGGCTGGCTGCTCCATGATCTGCTTCGTGACGCCATACATAGACAGATGCGCCTGCGCGCTCCCGATTATTGCGACAGGCTCTGGAAGCGATGCATTCGCTACTATTACCAGACGCTTAAGCGCTCGAACGATCCTTTAATGAGAGAGAACGAGGACTGGTTTTATTATCTGGGCGATCAGCTTATCCGTTCGTTGTTCTTTCATCAGCCCTCCTCGTTCAGTTTAGAAGAGCTGAGCCCTGCCAACTGGGCAGATGCGGTGGCTTATATGGAGAATCGCTATCTCACGGCGAAGACGACCAAGCTATCGCTCCTGCACCCGGAAACCCGTGAGAAGACGGAGTTTCTGCTCACCAGGCAGCACAGTTTATATGGACTTAAGCATATTCAATTAGATGAGCTGTATCAGCTCGATCCCACCATCGTAAAGCTGGTGCGAAACGCTAGTGGAGCCATTATCGGCTTAACCGCCATCATTCCAATCAACTCGCAAACCCTTGATTATTTGTGCACCAAGCCGCTTTCAGCCGCATTTTTCTCCGGACTTCCCGAGAGTGCTCTTCGTAAATTAAGAGTCGAATCCCCATTCATGGCAGGCTATTTCGTCAAGACGCTGGATGCTTATGACTACGCTGATCCTGTCATGATGCAAGCCTCAGGACTTATTCTCATTAATCATTTAATCTCATCGGGTTATGTGGTCGCCTCACCGCCGCCTCTGCCGATCTCGAGAGCGATCTTCGAGAGCTTGGGTTGCGAAAGAGATACGGAGCCTGTCATCCATCATGATTATGATGAGGATGCACCTGCACCGGTGTTTGTTGTCGACTTACGGGGACATAAACGGCAGGCTTACTTGGATCGCATGGCCGCATTATCCGGCATTTCAGATCGATCGACGGAAGAAACGATTGATGTGAACCTGCTGACTGGCCGGGAGAAGGAAGTGCTGGCTCTGCTAATGGACGGCCGCTCAAATCTGGAAATCGCAGCGAAGCTGTACCTTAGCGAGACGACGGTGAAGAAACATCTCTCCCATATTTACGAGAAACTTGAGGTCAGGAACCGTAAACAGCTGATGAGCAAAGCGGGGCGCATGGTATCCACTTAGAGCTTTCCGTTGTCGCCCGCAAATACTACCTTCGGACAATATCCTTCCACTTGCGATCCCATATAAAATGATGGTGAATATGGCATTTATTTTAGGGATGGTTCGGGGAGGGAATGGAATGAAGAAGAAGAAACTTGTGGCGCTGCTGGCAGCCACAGCGATGTTTTCCGCAGCAGGAGGCGCATACGCAACAACGAACGTGACCACGATCAAAGCGGTGCTGAACGGGGATTTGAAGTTTTCGAAGGATGGCGGAAACTGGCGGCCGACAGATGAGAATGGCAACCAAGCGCTGCCCATTACATACAAGGGCACTACGTATTTGCCTCTTCGCGTGCTGGCGAACAGCTTCCAGCTTCCCGTCAAGTATGATCCGAAATCCAAAACGATCCAGATCGGATCATCGGTTCCTGGTTTGACGTTCTATTCCTCGCAGGTCAAGACGGATCATGACGGAGCGGAGTTCATCGATGTGATCGACAAGAATCAGCTCGTATTCGGCGGCCAAACGTATAAAGGCGCTTTTGCATTCCGAAGCAGCTATAGCCCGAGCTTTAACGTGAAGATGGATTTTGGTTCCATGTACAATAAACTGCATCTGATGCTGGTCGGCAAAGATGATCTGACCGTCAGAGTGTACAACAGCAAGAAGCAGCAGCTGACAGAAGATATCAAACTTGTGAAGGACCAAGTTACTGAAGTGGATATTGACTTGCAAGGCAGTGACGGCATCATGGTTTACGGCTTCGGAGGCAATGTTAATCAGATCATTGGACCCTTCATATACATCTTAAAAGACAGCTATGTGTCGAACGGCAAATAGCGTGCAATAGGATGAGGAGTGGTGGTGGACGTGGTAGTATTTCGGTTTTCGCTTGGCAAAAGGCTGGCTTTCATGATCTTATCTGTCATGCTTGTGTTTGTTGCAATTCTTCCTTATCGTGCACATGCGGCTGTGAAGGTGCTTGCGTTTGAAGTCCATACGTATGGTAAACCGTATATTCTGGCTGGAGACAAGATTAACTTTAGTTTCGGCGATGACCGGGCGCTCGGTACCAGTCTGGAATATGCCAAGATCTCTTATTCAGCGGACAACGGATTGAATTGGAAACCCGTTCTGGATCTGGTGGTAGAAGACCCCGGCTTCGGGACATACGGCACCTTCGGCTTGCCGGAGGATCCGGCGCTTACTTCGGCTCAAATCATGTTAGAAACGTACTACTCCCCGCTGATCGGCTCGAATAGTTACAACAGAACCATATTAGGTCCATTTAAGATTAGACAGGCGGGCGGGATTACAGATCTTACAGCGACTTCCCATGCCAACGGTTCCGTTACCTTATCGTGGTCGGACAATACCAACATGGAGTCGTATTATCAGATCAAACGCGTCGGCGGAAAAGAGAAGGAGAAAATCTTCTATGTCCGCGATACGATGGAGCGTACCGGCAACTTGACGTATGTGGACAAAGAGACCAGCTCGAACACGGTGTATGTCTATTCCGTTCTGGCGGTCATCGATCAATTCACGCTTCCCGATTTCTTGAAGCCCGGCGATAAAAGCCTGATTGTAAAAACAAAAATCATTACGGCTGGTCAGCTGCTGGATGACGACATCATCACAGGATCGCTCAATCCGAATATTAATCTGAAGGACATTATCACAGGAGGAGGCGGGACGACGACACCGACGCCTCCTGTTGACCCGGGACCGCCAGTAACGCAGCCGCCTTCGCCTCCGTCGGAAGAGATGCTGGAGAAACTCGCGGCGGGCGCCAGCGAGTGGGCGAAACACGATGTGAAAGATGCGATTAAGCTCAATTTGACAACGGACGCGGTGTTAAGTCGATACAAGGATGCGATAACGCGCGAGGAATTCGCAAGTGTTGCGGTGAAGCTGTACGAAACTTTAAGCGGGAAGATGACGGGTCCGATCAGTTCAAATCCATTCACCGATACCGTGAACGCGGAAGTGCTGAAAGCGAATAAACTGGGCATCGTATTCGGATCGACGTTAACGGAGTTCTCGCCGCATGCGACGATCACGAGGCAGGAAATGTGCGTGATGCTCCTTAGGGCGATTAAAGCGGCTAAACCTTCCGGCAACTACGATACGAGTGTCAAAACGACATTCGCAGATGAGGGCAAAATTGCAGCCTGGGCTAAAAACTCCGTGCACTTCGCTGCTAATGCAGGCGTCATGGGCGGTGTAGGCGGCGGGCGCATCGATCCCCTTGGCAAGACAACAAGGGAGCAGGCGATTATCTTAATCAGGCGCGCGTATTTGGCGTTTAGCAAGAGCTGATCTATAGTGGACCGTCCTTATGCCTATTACGGGCAGGGGACGGTTTTTTTTGTATGTCTAAAGGTTACTCTTACACAGCGAAAAGGCCGCCATCAACGTGTACTTACACACGTTGAGGCGACCGCTTAATTAGAGAGAGTCAGCGAATAACAACCTTGTATTCCCTCAGCCACATATCTAATTGCAGCAGGTAAGCGAACAGCTGCGGTCCTGACATCAATTGACCGAACCACGGCAAGTTGCTGCTGGCTGCTTCGGATTCGGCGAGCTCCCGAATCTTCTTCACATTAATGAGCTGCAGCAGCGGGGAGGTGCCTTCATGAATGATCTCCAGTACTTGCTTGCGCACCGCATTGAGGTAGTTAGGGTTATGCGTTTTCGGATAGGGACTTTTCTTCCGATAGAGCACATCATGAGGCAGTACGCCTTCCAGCGCCATGCGGAGAATCCCTTTCTCCCGGTCTCCCGCAGTTTTGATCTCCCATGGAATGTTGTATACATACTCCACGAGTCTGTGATCGCAATAGGGGACGCGCACCTCAAGGCCAACTGCCATACTCATCCGGTCTTTACGGTCAAGTAATGTCGGCATGAACCTTGTAATGTTCAAATACGACATCTGACGCATTTTGCGAGCTGCGGCATCTTCACCGGCTAGATGAGGTACCTCGGCAATCGCATCCGAATAACGGTCTCCAAGATATTCTAGCGGCCGAATCCATGCTGCGACGTCCTGCGAGAGCAGATCGGCTCGCATGCCTGCTGCAAGCGACCACGGGAACGTACCGGCATTCAGCGCATCTTCGCGGTGGAACCATGGATAACCGCCGAAGATTTCATCTGCCGCTTCACCGGATATCGCAACGGTTGCTTCCTTCTTGATTTCGCGGCAGAAGAGCAGCAGGGAGGAATCGACATCCGCCATTCCCGGCATATCACGGGCAAGCATGGCTTCACGAAGTGAGGCAACAAGCTCAGGCGTATCAAAAACCATCGAATGATGAATCGTGCCCAGATGGGTGTTCATCCGTTCGATCCAAGGCGCATCGGCATTCGGCTGGAACGCATGGGCTTTAAAGTGTTTATCGTTATCTACGTAATCGACGGAGAAGGTATGAACGTTCCCTTGCCCCGTTTCATTGTAGTAATTAACCGCAAGTGAAGTAAGTGCACTGGAGTCCAGTCCACCTGAGAGCAGCGTACAGAGCGGTACATCGGAGACGAGCTGGCGCTCCACTGTATCTTTGAGCAGGTCACCTACTGTTTTGGCCGTCTCCTGCACGGTTTCGGTATGAGGCTTGCTTTCTAACTTCCAATAAGTACGAATGCTTAACCCGGAGCGATTATAGATGGCGCAGTGTCCCGGCAGCAGCTCACCGAGATCCCGATAAACGCCGACGCCCGGCGTACGCGCAGGTCCGACGATGAAGATTTCGGCCAAACCTTCCGGTCCAACCTCCGGTTTGACGGAAGGATGTGCGAGCAGCGCCTTCGGCTCCGAGCCAAATACGAAACGTCCAAGCTGTTTTGCATAGAAGAATGGTTTAACGCCGAGGCGATCTCTTGCGATGAACAACTGCTGTTCTTTGGAATCCCATAAAGCAAAAGCGAAGATGCCGTTAAACTTCTCTACGCATGAAGGGCCCCATTCCATGTAGGCAACGAGCAATACCTCCGTGTCGCAAGTTGTTGTGAACCGTCTGCCTCGGCTTTCGAGCTCACGCTTCAGCTCCGGTGCATTATACAGCTCTCCGTTATAAACAAGAACATACGCATCGTCATCCGACGTACGAACCATCGGTTGCGCGCCGTTCGCAGGATCGATAACGGATAGTCTCCGGTGGCCTAGCGCACAATGCGGCGAGATCCAGGTTCCCGATGCATCCGGGCCGCGGTTAGCCAGCGTTCCGGTCATTTTCTCGAGGGTAACGGATTGTTTGGTCAGGTCATCGGTCCAGTCGATCCAGCCCGTGAATCCACACATGGTGCTCATTCCTTTCTCTTAGAGCTTCAAACAGCGATACTATGATGGTTATGCGAAAAATATGGATAAAATGTCTGTCCGTGGGGGGATGCTAGAGCAATGAAGGAGGGTGCTTTCGATATGGTCAACGATCACGATGAGTCATTTTACGCACGCAAACCTTATTATGTGTCCGTACAGGCAGGCTCGATATTAGAGGATCCAGAAGCAACTGCGTTTGAGTTCGAAGTTACTGCCAACGAAGAAGAGTTAAACCGTTTGCAAGAGTTGTTCGAGGAATATGCTTCGATGGACGAAGCTCAAACTGGTCAATACGGCATGAAGATGTTCAGCTCGGCCAGCGATAAACAAATGAATGCAGGCGTAGACGGTATATTACTCGATGTTTATCGGCTGTTGTACGAGCTCGGCACGTCTGAGACCAAGAATCATATTGCGACGATGGGATTATTTCCAGAGGGGAGCTTGAAATGATCGTGACGGATGCACGCGTTAGACGCGCGGTGAAACGCGAGGGAATTCCGAGCTGTGAAATCGAAGTTCATACCAATGACGCGGGCACGCCTGAATTGCTTGCTTATTTTGGCGCTTCACGAGATAACGATTACGATATGATCGCGGTCGTGAAGAACGATGCGAAGACGGAAATCGACTGGTACGACAACAATATGCATAATGCCTTCACCAATGTTACGGATGACTTATTCGATACGCCGACGATGAAGACGGATTGGGGGGAGCGGGAGTCGTTCAAGGAACAGGTGCTGTCGTTCCCGGGGATTCGAGCGGAGATCGGGAGATTAGTGGATTGGTCTTAATGCTGCTGCGCTGTAAAATGCTGCCTCTTTCACATGTACCCATGGTACAATGTAAGCATAATTGACAAACCATATCATGCAGTCCAAGTGAGTGAGGGAGGCGAGGCAGCCTTATGGGAACCACCTTGGTACGAAATGCAACCATTGTCACCATGAATAAACAGGACGAAATTATCGTTGGCGACGTACTATTCAAAGATGATGTCATTGTCGCTGTAGGCGGTCAGATTACGAGCGGCTATGACGCTGCCGTGACGACGGTCGTCGAAGCCAAAGGAAGGCTGCTGCTGCCGGGTTTCGTGCAAACGCATATCCATTTGTGTCAGACGTTATTTCGTGGCCGCGCAGACGACATGGCGCTCATGGACTGGCTGCGGACTCGGGTTTGGCCGCTTGAAGCGGCGCATGACGAGGAATCGGTCTATTACTCCGCGATGCTTGGAATCGGCGAATTATTGCGCAGCGGCACTACGACGATTCTCGATATGGAGACGGTGAGCCATACCGATTATGCTTTCCAGGCTATCGCAAGCAGCGGAATTCGAGCAATCTCGGGTAAAGTGATGATGGATGCAGGCGGTGATGTACCGCTTGGGTTGCAGGAAGATACGAAACGTTCGGTTGAAGAGAGCACGGCGCTGCTCGAGAAATGGCATGGTTATGACAATGGCCGCATCGGATACGCCTACTGCCCGCGTTTCGTTGTTTCGTGTTCGGAAGAGCTGCTGAAAGAGGTGCGGGATCTATCGTTCCACTATCAAGTGCTCGTCCATACGCATGCGGCCGAGAATCGGGAGGAAATCGAGCTGGTCATGCGTCAGCGCGGTATGCGAAACATCGTATATTTGGATCATATCGGGTTGACCTCGCCGCGGCTTGTCCTTGCGCATTGTATTTGGCTGGATGACGAAGAGAAGGATATTCTCAGGCGCACCGGAACGAAAATGACCCATTGCCCAGGCTCCAATCTAAAGCTGTCGTCCGGGATCGCCCCCATACCTGAGCTATTAGAGCAGGGGATCGGTATGGGGATTGGTGCCGACGGTGCGCCGTGCAACAATACGCTGGATATGTTTCAGGAGATGCGATTAACGGCGCTGCTGCATAAGGTGCGCTGCGGTCCTGAGTCCATGAATGCACGAACGGTGCTGCGAATGGCGACCATGGGTGGGGCTGAGGCGCTTGGACTGGATCATCTGATCGGCAGTATTGAACCAGGCAAGAAAGCGGATCTCGTGCTGCTGGATTTGAATGATTATCACACCTTTCCATCCTATGATGCGGATCCGTATTCGCGAATTGTCTATGCGGCTTCAAGGAGCAACGTGTCCGATGTTTGGGTAGATGGCAAGATGGTTGTGGAGCGCGGCAAAGTAAGAACGATAGATAAACGAACGGTACTGCGTGAGGCGGACCGATCCATAGCGCGGCTGTTGAAACGAATATAAGATAGGAAAAGGCCGTCCACCAAGTTAACTCGACATGAGCTAATTTGGCGGACGGCCTTTGTTTGTGCGGGATGGCGATTATCCGTTAACGATCTCCCCGCCATTCACATGGAGGACTTGTCCGCTCATATAAGAGGAGTCCTCGCAAGCGAGATAGACGTAAGCAGGTGCGAGCTCCTCCGGTTGTCCAGCACGTTTCATCGGTGTGTCGGAACCGAATTTGGCAACGGTCTTCTCATCGAACGTCGATGGAATGAGCGGCGTCCATATTGGCCCCGGTGCTACGGCGTTAACGCGAATGCCCTGAGCGGCAAGGTTCATCGCGAGGGAGCGAGTGAAAGCAACCTGGGCTCCTTTGGTGGAGGAGTAGTCCAGCAAATTCGCGCTGCCATGATAAGCCGTAATCGAAGTAGTGTTAATGATGGTCGCGCCTTGGGAGAGATGCGGCAAAGCGGCTTGAGTCAAATAGAACATGCCGAAAACATTGGTTTTGAACGTTCGTTCAAGCTGTTGCGGCGTAATGAGCGCAAGCGAATCTTTCGGGTGTTGTTCCGCGGCATTGTTCACGACAATATCAAGGCCGCCTAATTGCGAGGTCGTATCATAGATGACCTTCTTGCAAAACTCGGGATCTCCGATATCACCGGCAATGGCCAAGCATTTCCGGCCTAATCCTTGGATTAATCGTTGTATTTCAATGGCGTCGCTGTCTTCGTCCAAATAGACAATCGCAATATCTGCGCCTTCCTTGGCATACATGAGTGCGACGGCTCGGCCGATCCCGCTGTCTCCTCCGGTAATGACGGCAACCTTACCCGATAGTTTGCCTGCCGCCTTATAGGCGGGTGCTTCAAACTGCGGGCGAGGGGTCATCTCGCTTTCAAGCCCGGGCTGTCGATTCTGATGCTGCGGCGGGAACGACGATG
This sequence comes from Paenibacillus sp. CF384, assembly GCF_900106745.1. Classification (GTDB taxonomy): domain Bacteria; phylum Bacillota; class Bacilli; order Paenibacillales; family Paenibacillaceae; genus Paenibacillus_Z. The sequence continues at coordinate 119,209 of NZ_FNNV01000013.1, forward strand.
GTCTTCTTGAAGTTTGCTGGTTGGCTGTCATCGGTTCAACCACTCCTTTCCAAGGAGTAGTCTGCGTTATTAAAGCAGTGTTGATTCGGCTTTCTGCTTGCCTGCCGAGACATCCAGCAAATAATCGGTGAATTGATGCAGCTGATGCAGCAGCACGCCGTTCTGCTGATCCAGCAGTTTAACCGCATCGCCGCTGACTAGTCCCTCACGGGATAACATGGCCGTTTGCTTCAAATACAAGGCTCCGCCATCGGGGAATACGCCGAAATTGCCGAGCGGAAGCTGGATGTTGAGGATGCTGATCGCCTGGAGCAGCTCCATCTCATGTTCTTTAACCGTTTGAGAAGCAAGCACGGCGAACGATTGGAAGAGATACACGCCCCCCTGATTCAGCTCCTGCAGTCCAGGCAGGAAGCTCATCTCTAGGTCGATGGTCGCTTCGCGTCCACCGATTTCGGTAAAACGGATGATGAGGGACGTGTAAGGTGCTTCATCCGTGGGTCCCATCAATTGGGAAGCGATATCAATATTCTCGTAGAAACGAAGCGCTCGCTTCAAGTAATCGATACTGATCACGTCTTCTTGCAAGGACATGCGGTTCAGTCTCCTTTGTTAGGTGTGCAGTTTCTTTGCAATCATTTCTTTTGTCGGTTTTTGTTTGGGGCTGTCGACTTTGAGTCCGATGCTCTCGATAACGGCTTTGCTGTCCGCATCGTCGCCGCGTACGCCGGATTCGAACAGCATGCCTGCCAGATCCGTCACGATCTGGGCGTAACACTGACCTACGCTGTTAAAGCCTTTCTCTTCCATGAGCTGCTGCCTGACTTTATCTTTGCCTGTTTTCTCGTTCTCAGGCTTCTTCATTGCTTCATCGACCTTAAGGACGCGATCGACGAAGGCTTCTTTCCGTTTGTATTTCTTATAAAATTTCACGATCGCCGCAATGCCGCCAAGAATCGCAGCAAGTGCGATCAGGATCGGGCCGGCAGGAGAAGCCGCTGCGATCAAGAGGGCAGCGCCGCCTGCGACCATAAGCGCTCCTTTGACGGCTGTAGCTTTGTTCTTGTCTTTGTTCATTTCCTGCGTCGAACCGCCTAGGTTGGCAGCATGTCCAAGATTTGTGGCGCGCTCATCGCTGCCTTCCTTCATCTTGTCTTCCATCTCATGAAGGCTCTTGGCATTCTTCTTATTCTCTCGGTAGCCGGCTACACCGCTGACCATGTAGGCCGCGCCTCCGACAATGCCGGCCGCGCCTGCGGCGACGGTTGCACCGGCATTGAGCCCCATGCCCGCAACGGTACGTACACTGTTCACGGTACCTGCGCTGAAACGGGCCAAATCGGCCGCGCCTGCACCGCCTTCGCCGATGACTTGCTGTGCTTTGCCGGTATTGCTTAACGATTCGTCGTAGTTTTCGGTGGCATTGTAGATTTGCGAGACCGAGGCGAGTCCGCTAAGGACTCCTGCCGCAGGAGCGATGCCTTCCGCAACGGGCAATGCAGCCTTCGCTCCAAGGCCTGCGCTAATGGTAGCCGAACCTCCCGCGCCGCCGGTAGAAGCGGAAGTGCCAATTGCGGTATAACCGAGATAATCTTTGTCCGTGTCCGCATTGTAGTTCTTGGTATCTGTTTTGTTGGCATCTCTGGCGAACACCGAGAATTTATCCCAATCGACCGACTTGCTAATGATACCTGTGACCATTGTTTTCTTGACGTTATCAAGGTCGACGAAACGCTTGCTCGCCCCGTTCATCGCCCGAATCGCGGACATTTTCTGTTCCGGTGTCAGGGCGTCGAAGTATGCGAACAGAGCAGATTTCTTCTCTTTCGTAGACTGTTCTTTCAGCCAGTTGTAAACCTCGCTGTATCCTGCTTTCCCCCTTAAATTGGCAGGAACAGGAGGTGGAGTGAAGGCTGCCGGAGCGGCAGCCGAAGCTGGACCAGACGGCCCGGCGGGGGCTGGCGGGGCCGCCGGTGTGCTTGCCGTAACAGCCGGAGCGGAAACCGGGGCAGCGGCTGCCTCTTGCGCTTGCTGCTCAGGTGCTGCAGGCGCAGGTGCTTGAGCGGCTGCAGGCGACGGCTTAACTGTGGAAGATGCCGGACTGTTCACGCGGTCAGGTCTTCCCATCCGAGCCGCACCGGTTTGACGCATAATGGTACCTTTGCCGGATTGCATCTTCTGCAGCACGGCTTGATTACCGGATGCGCGCTGCATCTGCAGCAGCTTTCCGGGTTCCGATTCGTTATCCCGGCTCCCAGCTGACGAGGGGGATGTTTTGCTGCTCTGCTCGGCACTTTCACGCTGAATGGGTGAAGCGGGTTTACGTGTATGGCGATTTGAATCGGCAAATGAGCTCATTTCGACAGCCTCCGACATTGAAAGTCATTATTCGCTAGAATGATAGACTAATAGTACCACATTTTGAGAAAAATCATGGGAATAATTGCAGTGTGTATATGAAAAGTTTTCATCCCGACAGGTGCTGAAATGCTGCTCAAATTGCAACATTTTTGGTTTCCCATTGGGGAGGGGGTAATCGAGTCAGCTGGGGATGAACGAAAAACAAAAAAACCTCCCGGAAATGTGACGAAACACATTTCGACGGGAGGCTGTTGTGGGTGATGTAGTGTCTGAAACGCTTGGTTAAATGGCGTCCCAGGAGGGATTCGAACCCCCGACAACACGCTTAGAAGGCGTGTGCTCTATCCAACTGAGCTACTGGGACACGTAAGAAGTAGTATATCACGGAGTGTTCCGGTAGTGCAACTACTTTTTTTGAAGAGCTTGTACAGCTTATGTAACGAATTACAATTTGGAGCGGGTGAAAGTGATACTTTGAATTTTGTTATAAGCGGGTGAAGGGAATCGAACCCTCGCCTCAAGCTTGGGAAGCTGGCGTTCTGCCATTGAACTACACCCGCAAAGAAAAAACAAAGTAGACAAATAATAGCACAGGCTAAAATGGAAATCAACAGCAGAGAGTGATATAATCGAACTCTAACTGTACATAATACGTTTTTCTGCAGGCAGTTTGATTGATAAGGCGGTGATTCTATTACAACCTCAGACCCCTCGCAGGGTGATAACAGAGAGAACGTATATTTGTTTCCGAATATGCTGGATCAATATCAGAACCAACTGACTCGCATGCTTGAATCCGAACAATATGGAGAAGCTAAGGGACTGCTTCGTTTCTTGCTGAATTGTCAGGGCGAAGAGAAGCGTCACTATGAAGAATGGACCAATTTATTATCATGGCTTGATGTTGCTTTTCCGGGCTATGGCGACTCGAACGACAGCATACATACAGAATCATCCGAACCGGAAGGCGATGAGGAGTCACTTCGCCAAGGAGCACTGAGTTCCGGTGAACACGATGAAGCCTACGTGCAGCAGGTGCTTTATATTATGCAGCATCATCCTGTAGCCGATCAGCAAATTTTGGCACTGGAGCGGGCTGCTTACATCAATCATCCGAGTGTCGACGAAGCCATCATCACATGGCTGACGAGAACGGAGCTGCATCCTGCCCTGCAATTCAAGGCGCTGCAATCGTTGAAGAAGCGCGGTGTAACCGGAGCAATCAGGCTGGAACGACTTGGGGAGCAGGTGGATCTCGAGATCGAAGCGACACCGCTTTCGATGGACGAATTTCCGCTAGTGGTTACAAGAGTCGTTGAACGGGTAGAATCGGTAACAGAGGTGCAGGAAGCCTCGCTGCCGCATTTTGCACGTGAGCTGTGGAAAGAATGCTTGCAATGCTTGTATGGCACGACGGCATACAGTCGGCTGTTATCTGATGACGATGAGACGGTGGATTGTTACTCAGCTGCGCTGCATCAAGTGCTTGAACTGTCACTTTATGGAAGAGTAGACGACGACGATGTGCGGGAAACTTACGGGATTACGGATGCTCTTCGGTTCCGTTATGAGCAGGCCTGCAGGTCGTTACGACAGATCGCGCAATTAAAATTGGACGGTGATGGCGGCTAGTCTTGATATTAACGCAAATGTTGATTATAATAGAATGGTTTATTACGGGTAAGATCTGACGCAGAAGCGTTATTTAATTTGGAGGGGAAAGCATAACATGACAGCAACTTGGGAAAAAATAGACAAGAATCTTGTCTCCATCAACGTAGAGGTTGAGGCAGGACAAGTTAATGAAGCGATCGACAAGGCATTTAAGAAGGTCGTTCAGAAGGTAAACGTACCAGGATTCCGTAAAGGTAAAGTACCACGGGGTATGTTCGAGAAGCGTTTCGGCGTTGAAAGCTTGTATCAAGATGCAATCGACATTTTGCTTCCTGACACGTATGCAGCAGCACTGAAAGAAACAGGTGTCATTCCGGTTGATCGTCCTGACATCGACGTTCAGCAATTTGCGAAAGACCAATCCTTCAAGTATGTTGCGAAAGTAACAGTTAAGCCTGAAGTTGAGCTTGGCGAGTACAAAGGCATCGAAATTCCTTCCGCTGAAGCAGTCGTTTCGGAAGAAGAAATCGCAGCAGAACTTACTCGTTTGCAACAACGCCACGCTGAATTGAACGTGATCGAAGAAGGCGCAGCTGAGAACGGCGATACTGCAGTAATCGACTTTGACGGTTATGTTGACGGTGTAGCATTCGATGGCGGCAAGAGCGAGCGTCATTCCCTTGAACTTGGTTCAGGCGCATTCATTCCTGGCTTTGAAGATCAAGTTATCGGCATGGCAACTGGCGACTTCAAGGATATCGAAATTACATTCCCTGAGGAATACCATGCAGAACACCTTGCTGGCAAACCTGCCGTATTCAAAGTGAAACTTCACGAAATCAAACGTAAGAGCCTTCCGGCGCTTGACGATGAGTTCGCGAAAGACGTAAGCGAGTTCGATACGCTTGAAGAGTACAAGCAAGATCTGGCTGCGAAGCTTGCTGACAGAAAAGCTAAAGAAAACGAAGCAGCTCGTGAAACAGCTGTCGTTGAGAAAGCTGCTGACGCGGCAGTAATCGAAATTCCTGATTCCATGATCGATTCCGAAACTTCGTTCATGCTTCGCGATTTCGAGAACCGTCTTAAATCGCAAGGCATGAACTTGGATCTGTACTACCAGTTCTCCGGCCAAGACGAAGCAGCTCTTCGCACTCAAATGCACGCTGACGCGATCAAACGCGTTCGCAACAACCTTGTTCTTGAGCAAATCGCGAAGAACGAAGGCATCACTGCAGGTGAAGAAGATCTGAACGAAGAGCTTGAGAAACTTTCGAAGCAATACAGCCGTACGGTTGAAGAGCTTCGTTCGATCTTCACAGCTAACGGCAACTTGGAAAACATCCAAGAAGATCTTGTTCTGCGTAAAACAATCAAGTTCTTGCTTGACAACAGCACAACAGCTCCAGTAGTTGCATAAGAAATGAAACGATAAGGCACGTATTTACGTGCCTTATTTTATCCTCATCGCGGCTTCAGGGCATGCGGCAGGAACCGAAACATACATATGTATTTACCCGTACCGTATAATGTAATAGTCAGAAAAATGACATTACAACTTGAACATGTTAAAATAAGAACGGATTAGAAGAAACAGCTTCCGGCATAAACCGCCGGCTAGGTGGTTTTCTTCAAAAAGTCGATTACGAAAGAAGGTTGATCGCATGAATCTGGTGCCTATGGTCGTTGAGCAAACGAATCGGGGAGAACGTTCTTACGACATCTACTCCCGCTTATTGAAGGATCGGATTATTTTTCTGGGAAGTGCGATCGACGACGATGTTGCCAATGCCGTCATAGCGCAGCTGCTTTTCCTTGCGGCCGATGACCCGGAGAAGGACATTCATCTGTACATCAACTCGCCTGGCGGTTCAGTTACCGCTGGTATGGGTATTTATGATACGATGCAGTTTATCAAGCCGGACGTATCTACGATCTGCGTAGGCTTGGCTGCCAGCATGGGTTCGCTTCTGCTTACCGCGGGAGCCAAAGGCAAGCGTTTCTCGTTGCCAAACAGTGAAGTCATGATTCACCAGCCTCTTGGAGGCGTGCGTGGTCAAGCTTCGGATATTAAGATTCATGCGGATTGGATTCTGAAGACCAAACAGAAGCTTAACCAAATTTTAGTGGATCGTACAGGTCAGCCTTATGACAGAATCGACCGCGATACGGATCGTGACTATTTCATGAGTGCTGAAGAGGCGTTGAACTACGGTCTGATCGATAAGGTCGTAACGTCGCTGTAGGTTGCGCGAATCAACAAGAAGGGGTGAAAACTCATGTTCAAATTTAACGACGAAAAGGGCCAGTTGAAATGTTCGTTCTGCGGCAAATCGCAAGATCAAGTTCGCAAGCTCGTAGCCGGACCTGGCGTCTATATATGTGATGAATGTATCGAACTATGTACGGAGATCGTTGAAGAAGAGCTCGGTCATGAAGAAGAGCTGGATCTGAAAGATATTCCGAAACCGCGCGATATTCGCAACATTCTGGATCAATACGTTATTGGTCAGGAACAAGCGAAGAAGTCGCTTTCTGTAGCGGTATACAACCACTACAAACGCGTCAACTCGCAGAATAAACTTGAAGATGTAGAACTGCAGAAGAGTAACATTCTGCTTGTAGGTCCTACAGGCTCAGGTAAAACACTGCTTGCTCAAACGATGGCCAAGATCTTGAACGTTCCGTTTGCAATCGCGGATGCGACTTCCCTTACGGAAGCCGGCTATGTCGGTGAAGACGTTGAGAATATTTTGCTCAAACTGATTCAAGCAGCAGATTACGATGTAGAGAAAGCCGAACGCGGCATCATCTATATCGATGAGATTGATAAAGTAGCGCGCAAATCCGAGAATCCGTCGATTACACGCGACGTTTCCGGTGAAGGCGTACAGCAAGCGCTCCTCAAGATTCTTGAAGGCACCGTTGCTTCCGTACCACCGCAAGGCGGTCGTAAGCATCCGCACCAAGAATTTATTCAAATCGATACCACAAACATCTTGTTCATTTGCGGCGGTGCATTTGACGGTCTAGAATCGTTGATTAAACGCCGGATTGGCAAGAAGGTTATCGGATTTAACGCTGCCGGAGACGGTCAGAAGGATCTGAAACCGGGTGAATATTTGTCGATGGTACTTCCGGAAGACTTGCTCAAATTCGGTCTGATCCCGGAGTTTGTCGGCCGTCTGCCTGTCATCTCGACACTGGAGCCGCTTGACGAAGGCGCGCTTGTCCGTATCCTCTCCGAGCCGAAGAATGCTCTTGTGAAGCAGTATCAGAAGCTGCTTGAGATGGACAATGTGAAGCTTGAGTTCGAAGCTGCGGCACTTGATGCCATCGCGAAAGAAGCGATTAAGCGTAATACAGGTGCACGTGGATTAAGGGCGATTATTGAAGGGCTGATGCTCGACGTGATGTACGAAGTACCTTCGCGTGACGATGTTACCAGCTGCCTAATTACAGAGAAGGTCGTTCAAGACCGGATCATGCCTGAGCTTGTTTCCAAGAAGGGCAAGAAGAAGGAAGAAAGCGCCTGATCCAATAAATAACACCTCAAATGCTTCCACCCCAGCGGCGCGGCAACCCGATCCGCTGGGGTGGACTTTGACGTTCATGGGAGAGGTTACCTGATGTATTTGCGCAAAGATACAGTGCCGGTCAAAGTGGGTCCGTTGACAATTGGCGGCAGTGATGAAGTCATTATTCAAAGTATGTGCACAACCAAAACAGCGGATGTGGAAGCAACCGTTGCCGAAATTCTGCGTCTTGAAGAAGCTGGCTGTCAGGTTGTCCGGGTTACCGTCAACAACAAGGAAGCTGCCGAAGCAATCAAAGAAATCAAGAAACGAATTCATATTCCGCTTGTTGCAGATATTCACTTCGATTACCGTCTTGCACTTGCGGCGATTGAGAACGGTGTAGATAAAGTTCGGATCAATCCGGGCAATATCGGACGCCGGGAGAAAGTGGAAGCCGTCGTAAAAGCATGCAAAGAGAAGAAGATTCCCATTCGAATCGGTGTCAACGCCGGCTCGCTGGAGAACCACTTGCTTGAGAAATACGGTTACCCAACTCCTGAAGCTATGGTGGAGAGCGCCCTTTTTCATATCGGAATTCTTGAAGAATTGGATTTCCACGACATTATCGTATCGCTTAAAGCTTCTGACGTGCCGATGGCGATTGAAGCCTACCGTATGGCTGCTGAAGTGATTCGTTATCCACTGCATCTTGGTATTACGGAAGCCGGAACGCTTCATACAGGAACGATTAAGAGTTCGGCAGGTATTGGTGCTCTGCTCGCTATGGGCATTGGTAATACCGTTCGAATCAGCCTTAGCGCGGACCCGGTAGAAGAAGTGAAAGTAGCGCGTGAATTGCTGAAGACCTTCGGTCTGATTACGAATGCTGCGACACTGGTTTCTTGCCCGACATGCGGAAGACTGGATATCGACCTGTTCTCGATCGCCAATGAGGTGGAGGACTACATCAGCAAAATCAAGGTGCCGATCAAGGTTTCCGTTCTTGGCTGCGCAGTTAACGGTCCGGGCGAAGCGCGTGAGGCGGACATCGGGATTGCAGGCGCACGAGGCGAAGGCATGCTCTTCCGTTACGGAGAGATGATTCGTAAAGTGCCTGAGGCCGATCTGCTCTCGGAGCTGAAGAAGGAAATTGACGAGATTGTGCGCGTGTTTGAAGCGACAGGCGAAATTCCGGGGCGTAAGCATCAGCCCGGACCCCATGTAACCACATAGGAAAGCCATTCAAACTTTACGTATTCATAGCGATTATTCCATCCGGCCGGGGGCAATACTGAACAGTATGAGCCCCGTAAAGCCGGATTTTTTTGTTTGAAGAAAAACGGCGTAAGCCGTTTCTTTTCTTTTCAGATTGAGAAGGAACGAAACCGCACGCGCCGCTAGTCTTCTTAAGAGAGGAGTAATTGCTATGAGTTTAAGTTTGATCTTGATGTTGATCCAGGTTTTTTTCGCTATTGTGATCGGTCTGTACTTCTGGAATTTGCTGCGCAATCAGAAAACGAATCGAACGGCTGTCGACCGGGAGTCCCGTAAAGAAATGGATAAATTGCGCAAGCTGCGCTCCGTTTCGCTAACGAAGCCGCTGTCCGAGAAAACACGTCCGCAAACGATTAATGATATTGTGGGGCAACGGGACGGTCTGCGTGCGCTCAAAGCGGCGATGTGCAGTGCGAATCCGCAGCATGTCATTATTTACGGACCTCCGGGCGTCGGGAAAACCGCTGCAGCGCGGGTCGTGTTGGAGGAAGCGAAGAAGAATCCGACCTCGCCGTTCTTGCAGGATGCGAAATTTACGGAGATTGATGCGACAACGGCTCGATTCGATGAGCGCGGGATTGCGGATCCGCTTATTGGATCTGTGCATGATCCCATTTATCAAGGGGCAGGGGCGATGGGGGTCGCAGGGATTCCGCAGCCGAAGCCCGGGGCTGTAACGAAAGCGCATGGCGGTATGCTGTTTATTGATGAAATTGGTGAATTGCATCCCATTCAGATGAATAAGTTGTTAAAAGTACTGGAAGATCGCAAGGTGTATCTCGAAAGTGCCTATTACAACTCAGAGGATAACAATATCCCGATGTATATCCATGATATCTTCCAAAACGGTTTGCCCGCTGACTTCCGGCTTGTAGGCGCTACTACGCGTTCACCGCAGGAGCTGCCTCCGGCGCTTCGCTCCCGCTGTATGGAGATTTATTTCCGCCCGCTGCTTCCGGATGAAATATCGCAAATTGCAGTGAATGCGCTCAAGAAGATCGGCTTGCCGCCTTCTCAGGAAGCCATCGATGTTGTAACGCGTTATGCAACGAATGGCCGCGAAGCCGTAAACGTGATCCAACTAGCCGCTGGACTTGCGCTTTCGGAGAAACGCGATACGATTTCGGCCGCTGATATTGAATGGGTCGTCAATAGCAGTCAAATTCCACCGCGTCCTGACCGCAAAGTGCCGTCAGCGCCACAAGTCGGCTTCGTGAACGGACTGGCCGTATACGGACCGAATATGGGAACGCTGCTTGAAATCGAGGTTAGCGCAATTGGAGCAAGAGCCGGCAAAGGTGTGTATACCATCACTGGTGTTGTAGACGAGGAAGAACTGGGCGGCGGCAGCAGCAGAACGCTCAGACGCAAAAGCATGGCCAAAGGCTCCATCGAGAACGTGCTTACTGTACTTAGAAGAATGGGCATGAAGCCGGAAAATTACGATCTACACATTAATTTCCCCGGTGGGACGCCGATTGACGGGCCGTCTGCGGGTGTTGCAATGGCAACGGCAATTGCATCTGCCATAAAAGGGGAGCCGATCAGCAATAAACTTGCTATGACCGGTGAGGTGGGCATTCATGGTAATGTGAAGCCTGTCGGCGGCGTGCTTGCCAAAGTAGAGGCGGCTTTCCAAGCCGGGGCAGATACCGTTTTGATCCCGAGAGAGAACTGGCAGGCGATCTTCGCTGATTTGCAAGGCGTGCAGGTTATTCCCGTCGAGCATGTGGATGAGGTATTCCGTCACGTGTTTGGTGCAGAAGATACCCAAATGCAGTCTGCTTCTCAGGCACCTGCAGCCGACGTATTTATCGCAACCGGACTGCCCTATTTGCAGGCGGATTCCGTTGAGTGATAAAATGGATGAAAGCCCTAAGACTTAAGGCCGAGGGAATCGGTTACGAAAGATCTGTGAGGAAGCTTCAAAGACGGAGGTGCTGGAATGGGACCTGCTAAATGGAAAGGTCGTCGTATGCCCCTGCTGCCGCTTCGGGGGCTGCTTGTATACCCCAGCATGGTGCTGCATCTGGATGTAGGCAGGGAGAAATCAGTGCGAGCGCTGGATCGCGCAATGCTGGACGACCATATGATTTTGCTATGTTCGCAATCGGAAGTGAATATTGAAGAGCCGTCGCAGGAAGATATCTACCGTGTCGGCACGGCTGCAAGAGTCAGACAGATGCTCAAGCTGCCAAACGGTACCATTCGCGTACTGGTGGAAGGCGTTGTCCGTGCCGAAATCGTAGATTATTTGCCGAATGACGACTACTACGAGGTCACGATTAAAGAGCTGCCGGAGGCGGAATCGACAGATCCGGAGATTGATGCGCTTATGCGGACGGTACTCAACCAGTTCGAGCATTACATCAATTTGTCGAAGAAAGTGACGCCGGAGACGCTGGCGGCAGTCTCGGATATTGATGAGCCGGGCAGACTTGCCGACGTGATCTCCAGCCATCTGTCGCTCAAGATCAAGGATAAGCAGGATATTCTTGAAACGATTGATGTGCGGGAGCGGCTCGAGCGCCTGCTCGATATTCTTAATAACGAGCGCGAAGTGCTGGAGCTGGAACGCAAGATCAGTCAGCGTGTGAAGAAACAGATGGAGAAAACACAGAAGGAATATTATTTGCGCGAGCAAATGAAAGCCATCCAGAAGGAGCTCGGCGAGAAAGAAGGCCGTGCAGGCGAAGTGGAAGAGCTTCGTGCTCAGATGGCGGACTCCGGTATTCCGGAAAAAGTGAAAGAGAAGGTCGAGAAGGAAATCGACCGTCTGGAGAAGATGCCATCGACTTCTGCCGAAGGCGGTGTCATCCGCAATTATATTGATTGGCTCCTTTCCTTACCTTGGAACAAGCTGACGGAAGATGATCTGAACGTGGCGAAAGCGGAAGGGATCCTCAACGAGGATCATTACGGACTCGAGAAGCCGAAGGAGCGTGTGCTGGAATACTTAGCGGTACAGCAGCTCGTGAAGAAGCTGAAAGGCCCGATTCTCTGCTTGGTCGGCCCTCCTGGTGTCGGTAAAACCTCCATGGCTCGGTCCATCGCGAAGTCGCTTGGCAGACAATTCGTACGTATTTCGCTTGGCGGCGTACGCGACGAAGCTGAAATTCGCGGTCATCGCCGTACATACGTCGGCGCGATGCCGGGCCGTATCATTCAAGGCATGAAGACGGCGGGATCGCTCAATCCGGTATTCTTGCTGGATGAAATCGATAAGATGGCCATGGATTTCCGCGGAGATCCGGCTTCGGCACTGCTTGAAGTACTTGATCCCGAACAGAACAATACGTTCAGCGATCATTTTATCGAAGTGCCGTTCGATCTCTCCAATGTCATGTTCGTGACGACGGCCAATGCGATTCACAACATTCCAAGGCCATTGCTGGATCGGATGGAAGTGCTGTACATTCCCGGATACACGGAGCTTGAGAAGCTGCAAATTGCCAATCGTTATCTGCTTCCGAAGCAGAAACGGGAGCATGGCTTACTTGAAGAGCAAGTGGATCTTGGAGAAGACGGCTTACTTCAAATCATTCGCGAGTACACAAGAGAATCCGGTGTGCGTAATCTGGAGCAGCAAATTGCGGCCATGTGCCGAAAAGCTGCGAAAGCCATCGTGACCGATGAGAATGTAACCCCGATTGTAGTCGACTCTGCGAGGATTAAGGAGTGGCTAGGACCGTCCAAGTTCCGGTACGGTATGGCCGAGGTCGAGAATCAGATCGGCGCCGTTACAGGCCTTGCTTGGACCGAGGTCGGCGGCGATACGCTCGTTATAGAGGTAACGGTGCTGCCGGGCAGCGGGAAGCTCACACTGACTGGTAAGCTCGGCGATGTCATGAAGGAATCTGCGCAGGCAGCCTTCAGCTATACACGTTCCCGTGCGAATGAGTTCGGTATTGACCCGCAGTTCCATGAGAAGAATGATATCCATATCCATATTCCTGAAGGTGCGATTCCGAAGGACGGACCGTCTGCAGGGATTACGATGGCGACGGCACTTATCTCTGCGTTAACCAATCGTCAGGTTGATAAAGAAGTAGCGATGACCGGAGAGATAACGCTTCGCGGCCGTGTGCTGCCGATCGGCGGTCTCAAGGAGAAATCGCTAGCAGCGCACCGGGCGGGCATCAAGAAGGTGCTGATTCCCAAAGACAATGAGCGTGACTTGCGTGACATACCAGACAGCGTCAGAGCCGATTTGGAGTTCGTTCCGGTCAGTTCGATGGATGAGGTTATCAAACACGCGCTCGTAAAGGTGGAGGCAGCAGCACCGGTACAGACGCATTAAGAAAGCAGGTTGCTTAAACGTGAAGATTATGAATGTAGAATTTGTTATATCCGCCGTAAGGCCGGATCAATATCCAGTAGATGCCTTGCCAGAGTTCGCTCTGGCAGGGCGTTCTAATGTGGGCAAATCATCACTCATCAACAAGATGATTATGCGCAAAGGATTAGCCAGAACGAGCTCGCAGCCGGGCAAGACGCAGCAGCTCAACTATTACCGCGTAAACAACGAAGTGTATTTGGTCGATTTCCCCGGCTACGGCTATGCCAAAGTATCGAAAGTACAGCGTGCCCAGTTCGGCACGATGATTGAAACCTTCCTAAGCGACCGCGAGCCGCTGCATATGGTTTTCCTTATTGTCGATATCCGTCATGAGCCATCCGTAGACGACTGCCTGATGTACGATTGGCTGAAGCATTATGAAATTCCGGTTTGCGTCGTGACAACGAAGGCGGATAAGATTCCGAAGAGCAAGTGGGACAAGCACGTGAAGATGGTGAAGAAGAAGCTGGGCTTCCAGACGGGAGATCACCATGTGCTCTTCTCTTCCGAGACAGGCCTTGGCCGCGATGAGCTTTGGGCAATTATAAATCAATCAATAGCGGAAACAAGCGAAGAAGCGGAAGAAACCGAAGAAGTTTCAATCGAAAAGTGAGGATAACGCATAAAAGCAACGACTCTTCGTAAAATCTCCTTGATTATTCAGAAATATGCGTGAATATCGCGAATGGGCGGCAGGAATAAACCGCTTCGATCAGGTATAATATAGGTAAGCAACTGATTTACAAACGCGTTACTTTATAGAATTGAGGAGATTTTTATGGCTCAGCGGATAGCCACGGAGTATGTCAATGCTTCTCTGCAATTAACGGCTGAAGAGATGGCGGGATTTGTCCGGTTTTTTGAAGACCAGCATATTAAGCAGCAGGTGCGGGTACTGGAGAACGGCAATCACGAGATGGTTCTCGAGGACGACGCAGGACGAGAAGAAGTCCGCCTTACTTTCGAACGTAAGCAAGATTTGTATGTATGCGCGCTTTCGTGCCGCATCGTACATCCGAGACTTACGAACGCAATGCGCAAAGCGGTATCGCTGTTCCGCGGAGATGCAGTCGTCAATCGCATTTATCCACATTATACGATGATCTATCATTATGCTGAAGGAACTGTTCGCAAAATTGTCGAAATCAAGAACAATGAGTCGAGAGTGATCTTTGAATTCAAAGATACGATCGGTCAGCTTGAAGCGACTTTCCGCGTGAACGATATCGAGAAGGAGATTGAAATCGTGCAAGGCGCGATTAATCAATTGCTCGATTTACGCAACCAATGCAGTGATCGCGGGCAAATATCGCTTATCGATCAACGTCTGGCACAGCATGCAAGAGCGCTGTTCTTGATGGAGGCGTAAGCACAACCGTAGAGAATCATTCTTCTAAAGCCGCTCATATGCGGCTTTTTTTATTTGTGTTAAATTTGCAGAGGGCCATCACCAGCACAACAATTCGCACATACGTTGTTTACTGGAGTTTACTGCATGTTGTCAACTTAATTCTGCCCAAAAAAAACTGTTGCATTTCTGAGCGATAGATGTTATTTTTATTTTCGTTGCAATGAATAGGAACCAGGATTCACTCAGGACATGGTAATGTTGCGAGAGGAAAGTCCCTCGGGCAGTGAATGACGTAGGTCCTAGCGGATGAAATTACAAAACATTTTATTCCTAGGAAGGGGGAACCGAGAGATGGAATACTCAACTTTCGGAAGACACGTTGCTGTTGACACTTGGGGTGTGGATTTTGACCTGCTCAACAACGCGGAATTTTTACAAGCCCAAATGGTAGAGGCTGCAGAAGCATGCGGCGCTACAGTACTCTCAGTTCAAGCGAAACAATTTGAGCCACAAGGCGCAACAGTGCTCGTACTGCTGTCAGAAAGTCATCTTTCCATTCACACGTATCCTGAGAGAGGCTTCGCTGCTCTTGATTGCTATACATGTGGAGAAACAGTCGATCCGCAATTGGCGATTGACTACATGATGTCTGTTTTGAAACCAAAAGTAACACATGCTAAGAAGCTAGTTCGCGGTATGGGTGAATTGCAAGTCGTGGAAGCGGATATGAAGCAAGTTGAACTTGTGTAGCATTTTCATATGACTAAAGAGGGACCATGGAGAAATCCATGGTCTTTTTTGATGCTATAAACCAAACCGCGCGTTTTCAAACAATTTTCATATTTGCAGGGGTACATCATGACTAACTGTGCTATACTAAATGATGAAAAAATGATTAGTGAAGGGCAGGTGAACGCGCATGCACATTATAGTCGTCGGTCTTAATTACCGCACAGCACCGGTTGAAGTGAGGGAAGGTTTTACATTCTCCGAACGAGATCTGCCTGAGGCACTTGAGCAGTTGAAGCAAACGAAGAGCATTATGGAAGGTGTCATTGTTGCGACCTGTAACCGCACTGAATTGTATGCTGTTGTTGACCGTCCGACGTTGTGCGGACATTATATACGCAGTTTCATGGAGAAATGGTTTAATACGCCGAGACAGCAGTTTACCTCGGATCTATATATGTATGAGGATGAGAAGGCGATCGACCATCTGTTCCGTGTCACTTGTGGACTAGATTCTATGGTCATTGGCGAGACGCAGATTCTGGGTCAAGTCAAGAATGCATTCCTACTTGCGCAGCAGCAGAAAACTACAGGCACCTTGTTTAATACGATCTTTAAACAAGCTGTAACGCTTGCGAAGAAGGCACATTCCGATACAGCTATCGGTGAAGCCGCGGTTTCAGTAAGTTACGCAGCCGTAGAGCTGGGTAAACGGATCTTCGGACAATTTAACGGCAAGACGGTCATGATCGTCGGCGCCGGCAAGATGAGCGAATTAACCGCTAAGCATTTGTACGCGAACGGCGTGGAACGGGTGTTTGTCGTCAATCGGACCTATGACCGTGCCGTGCAGCTGGCAGATAAATTTAACGGAACGCCGCTGTCCATGGCAGATGCGATTTCACGTTTGCATGAAGCGGATATCGTGATCAGCTCGACCGGTTCAGACGGCTATGTACTTGGTCGTGAGCAGGTTGCGGCAGCCATGCAGAAACGCAAATCCCGTCCACTCTTTATGATTGATATTGCTGTGCCGCGTGATCTTGATCCTGCTATCGCATCGGTTAAGAACGTGTTCCTGTACGATATCGATGATCTGGAAGGCATCGTGGAGAGCAATATGGAGCAGCGCCGCACGGAGGCTGCCAAGATTGAAACGATGATTGCATCAGAGCTGGATGTGTACCGCGGATGGTACAAAACATTAGGCGTTGCACCGCTGATTCGCGCGCTGCAGGATAAAGCGACTGACATCCATGCGGAAACGATGGACAGCTTGGCGAACAAGCTTCCTGATTTAAGCGACCGCGAGCTTAAAGTCATCCACAAGCTGACGAAGAGCATCGTCAACCAAATGATGCATGATCCGATTCTGCGCATTAAAGAAATGGCAGGAGAGAAGCATGCTGACGAGGCAATGGACATGTTCGTGAAGCTATTCGCCTTGGAAGACACGCTTGAACAAACGAAGAACAACGCAGAGCAGCGTAATCCGGCTGGGATTAAAGAAGTCCCATCGAGCGGAGATACAACGCCGGTACTTAAAGGTACAATTGCGGCGATTACAACCTAGACGCCTGCGAATAAGCGGGCGTTTAGGTTACCAGATAACTTGTTCAAAGTTTGCGGAGGCCACCCGATGGTTACACAAAATTGGTTTTATGATGGAATGCTGTATATCTATGCCCTGAGCCTCCTGTTTTACTTCTCTGATTTCGTTGATCGGAATCGGCAAGCGAAACAAGTGGGGACAGGGCTGCTTATTTTCGTCTGGGTGCTGCAAACCGGCTTTATTGTGAATCGCATCATCTCGCATCTGGACATGACCACCATCTCGTTGTTTGAATATTTGCTTGTCTTCTCTTGGCTGCTTATCACGGTTTCACTTGTGATGAGCCGTTTTTTTAGGATGGAGTTTATCGTCTTCTTCGTGAATGTAATCGGGTTCGCAGTACTGACCGTCAATTTGTTCGGTATCGGCTCCGGCGCATCCCTGGAGAGATGGGAATTGGCGGAGAACATGCTGGTCGTTCATATCATTCTGATGATCCTGGCGTATGCGGCCCTGACAATCAGTGGTATTTTCTCAGGCATGTATATGTTTCTGTTTGCTCGTCTCAAAGGCAAGCAGTGGACCAAGAGCATGCAGAGAATGCCGAGTTTGGATGTGGCGGATCGCTTCATGTTCAGGGCTGCGCTGATCGGCACGCCGCTGCTGACTTTATCGCTAGCAGTAGCTGTCACTTCGATTCTCATAGAAGGCCGCTATGGACTTTTGCTTGATTTAAAGGTTATTTCATCTTTTATAGCATTGTCGATCTACATCTGGAATTTGCTAGGGCATCGCTGGTTTGACGGCTCGGGCTGGAAGTTCGCACGGCTGAATTTGATCAGCTACGGCGTCATGCTGCTCAATGTATTGATGAATCAAGCGTCTAATTTTCACGGCTGGTCTTAAGGGGAGCCAAGGAGTTGGTTGCATTCGTGAAGACTTATTATCCCATGATGGTGAATCTTCAGGGTAAGCGCTGTGTCGTGGTTGGAGGCGGCTCTGTTGCCGAACGTAAAGTGCAAGGACTGCTGGATGGCGGAGCGAATCGGGTAGAAGTCATTGCACCTGCTGCTTCATCTGCGCTTCGAGAGCTTGCTGGTGCAGGGTCTATCCAGCTGGTGCAAAGGGAATACAGGGAAGGGGATCTCCAAGGAGTGATGCTTGTTATGGCTGCGACGAACAATCGCCAGGTGAATCATGAAATCGCAGTTTTAGGAGACCGACTCGGGATATTCGTCAATGTTGCCGATCTTGGCGAAGAAGGCAGCTTCGTTACACCATCAACTGTAAGACGCGGTGAATTGCTCTTAGCTGTCACGACAGGCGGGGCGAGCCCTGCTCTGGCTGCAATAATGAAGCGGCAGCTTGCAAGGCAATACAACGAATGCTTCGGGGATTACGTCGAAGGGCTTCGATTGCTGCGAGCGAGAGTGCTATCCGGCGTCATGAACCCGGAGCTTAGAACTACTCTATTGCGACTCGCGGCAGAAGAGGTTGCAGAGCAAGCAGAACGAAACGATGGATTAGTTACCTATACAGAGAATCAGATCGACGAATGGATGAGCAGGCTGCTGCAAGCGGCTGAGAGGAGCAAATAATAATGTCCCACAACTATGAACAACCCCGTGTCATTGTAGTCGGTACACGGCAGAGCGCCCTTGCTTTGACGCAAACCGGTCAAGTTATAGATCAGCTTAAAGCACTTAGTGAGCAGCATGGACTGCCGTATACGTTCGAGATTCGCAAAATCGTTACAAAAGGCGACCAGATTCTGGATGTAACCTTATCCAAGGTCGGCGGAAAAGGTCTGTTTGTGAAAGAGATCGAACAGGCTTTGTTTGATAAAGAGATTGATTTGGCTGTACATAGTATGAAAGATATGCCCTATGAGCTTCCGGAGGGACTGATGAATGGCGCGGTTCCGAAACGGGTTGACCCGAGGGATTGTATCATTACCTCAAATGGTTATACGTTCTCGGATTTGCCTAAAGGGGCAAAGGTTGGGACAAGCAGCCTGCGTCGTTCAAGCCAGCTGAAGAACGCTCGACCGGATCTGCAGATCGAATCCATTCGTGGCAATATTGATTCCAGAATTAAGAAGCTGGAGAGCGAAGGATTCGACGCGATCGTTCTGGCGGCAGCCGGGCTTCACCGTATGAGCTGGGAGGCCAAAATCTCTTCCTATCTGCCAGAAGATCTGTGCGTGCCTGCCGTCGGTCAAGGCGCTCTTGGCATCGAATGCAGAACGGATGATGCAGAGGTTCGTAACTTGCTGTCTCTTCTTAATGATCCGCTCACAGCACTTACCGTATCCGCTGAACGCAGTTTCCTCGGAGCTCTTAACGGTGGCTGTCAAATTCCGATTGGCGCACATGCCACAATTGTGGAGACTGCTGAGAATGGTGAAACTTGTCTGCTCGAGCTGACAGGTATTGTCGGTTCACCAGACGGCGGTATTTTGCTCAAAGAAACGTTACGTGGACATGATCCGATAGCATTGGGGTTACAAACCGCAGAAGCACTCAAAGCAAGAGGAGCAGATCGTATTTTAGCAGAAGTAAGGGGATGAACGTTTTGCTGAAGGGGAAGAGCAAAGGGAAAGTCTACTTGGTTGGAGCCGGACCCGGCGATCCAAAGCTGATTACGCTGCGCGGACAAGAATGCATCAGCAAATGCGATGTCGTTGTTTATGATCGCCTGGCCAGTCCGAGGCTGCTTCGGTATTTAAAGCCGGGGGCCGAGAAAGTATACGTCGGTAAGCTGCCGGATCGGCACACCATGAAACAAGAGGATATTAATCAGCTGCTTGTGGATCTGGCGCTCGAGGGCAAGATCGTAACCCGTCTGAAAGGCGGCGATCCGACCATCTTCGGACGAGTCGGTGAAGAAGCTGAGTTGTTATATAATAATGGCATCGAGTTTGAAATCGTGCCAGGCATCACCTCGGCCATCGCGGTACCGGCTTATGCGGGAATCCCTGTGACCCATCGTGATTTGGCGTCCTCCTTATCGATTATTACCGGGCATGAAAGTCCGGATAAGCTCGATCAATCCATCCATTGGGATAAGGTTACCCTTGCTACGGGGACGCTTGTTTTCTTGATGGGCGTGGCGAAGATCGGCTATATAGCAGAACAGCTTATCAAGAATGGCAAGCCTGCAGATACTCCTGTTGCTCTGATTCGCTGGGGAACAAGGGTAGAGCAAAGAACCGTTACGGGCACGCTGGAAACGATTGAGGAAATCGTGAAAGCGGCCAACTTCCAGCCTCCGGCAGTCATTGTGGTCGGCGATGTGGTCAAGCAGCGAGAGAAGCTGCAGTGGTATGAACGCAAGCCGCTGTTCGGAACACGCGTACTCATAACACGCGCTAGAGCGCAAAGCAGTGATTTGGCGGAACGGATCGAAGAGTTAGGCGGCGAGCCTTGCGAGTTTCCTGTCATTGAGACGCGTGAACCTACGGAAACAGCTATCGTGGACTCGGTTCACAACGCACTGAATGAAGCAGAGCAATTCGACTGGATCATGTTTACGAGTGTGAACGGTGTAGACTATTTCTTCGACTGGTTAAGTAAGCTGCGCATCGATATCAGGCGGTTCCACAAGGCACGTATCGCCGCCGTTGGACCTAAGACAGCCGAAGCGCTGGAGAAACGCGGATTGTTCGTAGATGTGCTGCCTGTGAAGTTCCAAGCCGATGATTTATTGGATAGCTTATCGGAGCACTTAGTCGAAGGTCAGCGTGTACTGCTGCCTAGAGGTGACCTCGCGCGTGAAGTTCTTCCGCGAGAGCTGAAGGCGAAAGGGTTAACTCCTGTTGAAATCGATGTTTATGAAACGGTTCTGGCCGATAACCAGGACGAGGAGACGCTTGAGCTGCTTCAGAAACGAAGCGTTCATGTCATTACGTTTGCCAGCTCCTCTACCGTTACCAACTTGTTCGAAGTATTGCGCCGAATGGGGGTCGCTGATCCTCTTGAGCTGCTGCAAGGAATAGATATTGCCTGCATCGGCCCGGTAACAGCGAAGACGGCTGAAGAAGCCGGTCTGAAGGTTACGATACAGCCGCAGGATGCAACCATTGACGGACTTATTGATGCCATAGCCGAGTCCCGGCTTGTGCATCGCAATTAAGAAGGAGGTTTTCCCATTATGGCATTTCCAATTACAAGAAACCGCAGACTTCGCTCATCAGGCGCACTGCGTTCGCTGGTGCGCGAAACGCATTTGTCGGTAGACGACTTCATATATCCGTTATTTGTTACACATGGTACAGGCGTGAAGGAAGAGATTTCTTCGATGCCGGGCGTTTATCATCTTTCCCTTGACCTGCTCCGCCAGGAAGTGGCTGCGGTCGTTGAATCAGGCGTCAAAGCCGTGCTGCTCTTCGGCGTTCCGGATTCGAAAGATGCTGTCGGTTCCTCCGCGTACGATCCGAACGGGATCGTTCAACAGGCAACCAGAGCCATTAAAGAATGGGCACCGCAGCTGTTGGTTGTAGCTGATACGTGTTTGTGCCAATTTACGGACCATGGCCATTGCGGCATGATTCATCATGATACGCATACAGGCAATGCTTTTATCGACAATGATTCTTCGCTGGAGTTGTTAGTGAAAACAGCCGTGTCCCAAGCACAAGCAGGTGCAGATATTATCGCGCCATCCAACATGATGGACGGATTTGTGGGAGCGATTCGCGAAGGATTGGATGCGGCGGGCTACGATATGGTGCCGATTATGTCCTACTCGGTGAAATATGCTTCGGCTTTCTACGGACCGTTCCGTGAAGCTGCTCATTCCACGCCGCAATTCGGTGACCGCAAGACGTATCAAATGGACCCGGCAAACGCGCGTGAAGCGCTGCGCGAGGCGGAGGCGGACATTATCGAAGGAGCAGACTTCCTTATGGTGAAGCCTGCGCTTGCTTATATGGATGTCATTCGGATGTTGAAAGAGACTTTCGACCTGCCGGTTGCGGCGTACAACGTGAGTGCGGAATATTCCATGGTAAAAGCGGCTGCGGCGAACGGTTGGATCGATGAGCGTGCGGTTGTTCTGGAGACTTTGACAGGGATGAAGCGCGCAGGTGCGGATCTGATCATTACGTATCATGCTTTGGATGCAGCACGCTGGCTGCGAGGCGAAGCGTAAGAGCA
Source organism: Paenibacillus sp. CF384 (assembly GCF_900106745.1). Classification (GTDB taxonomy): domain Bacteria; phylum Bacillota; class Bacilli; order Paenibacillales; family Paenibacillaceae; genus Paenibacillus_Z. The sequence goes on from NZ_FNNV01000013.1 coordinate 141,101, forward strand.
GGCAAATAAAAAACCTGGACGGTGTTAACCGTTCAGGCGGGCTAAATCGAGCTTATATTCGTTTAAGCCAAACGTGAGGATCTGGCGATCTTCAAGATCCCTCAACACTTGGGAGAGCGCCTGCTTGGCCACGCCGGCCATCTGAGCGAGTTCATCGTAGTTGAGCGGCATCTTAATGGTGATGATGTTACCGGCACGTGAGCCATGCCGATTCGCAAGCAGAATGACATTCTTCAGCACGCGAGTCCGCGAATCCACAAAGGTAAGATCGTAGACATGCTGATTGGTATCACGCAGTCTGCGGCATAGCTCCGTCATAATATGGCGCGTAATCTCGAACTGCTCGCGAAGCAGGGCATGAAAGTCATTGGCGGAGATCACAAGCAGTGTCGAGCCTTCCAGCGTCTGGGCAGATGCCGAGCGTGGACGTCCGTCGAGTAATGACAGCTCTCCGAAGCTTTCTCCGGCCTGAATCAGCGACAATACTTTCTCATCGCCGGACGAACTGCGGGTATAAATTTTAATGGAGCCTTTCAGCAAAATATAAAAGGCTGCTCCGTGGTCATTCTCTTGAAAGAGCACTGTCCCGGGCGTGAACGTTTGCGTTCGAGCAATCGACTGTATACGCTGAAGCTGTTCTACGTTTAAATTTTCAAACAGCTTTACTTTCTTAAGCAATTCAATCACTTATGATCAGCCTCTCCCTCTGAACTGCACAACAGGTACAACCTGATAATCTCCTAGCAGTTTACCATACGAAAGTCACTATTTAACAGGCAGGTGCGAGAAATGAGCGAAAAAAATCATAAAAGAGCGGATGAACGTTCCAAAGAAGCTTTTGCACGCGCGAAAAAAGTCATTCCAGGCGGCGTGAACTCTCCGGTTCGGGCCTTCAAGTCCGTCGGCTTAAATCCGGTCTACATGGACCGTGGCGAAGGCTACAAAGTCTATGATATCGACGGGAACAGCTATATCGATTACGTGGCATCCTGGGGTCCGCTAATTATGGGTCATGCCCACCCGGAGGTCATCGAGGCCATTAAGAAAACGGCTGAGAAAGGCACCAGCTTTGGCGCCCCGACCGAAATCGAGACGTTAATGGCGGAGCTCGTGTGCGAGCGCGTGCCATCCGTAGAGATCGTACGTATGGTCAATTCCGGCACAGAAGCGACCATGAGTGCGCTTCGCTTGGCTCGCGGTTATACAAAACGCAGCAAGATCCTGAAATTCGAAGGCTCCTATCACGGCCATGCCGACAGCTTGCTTATCAAAGCAGGATCAGGCGTAGCGACGCTTGGCTTGCCTGACAGCCCCGGCGTACCAGATAGCGTAGCTTCTCATACGATAACGGTGCCTTACAACGACCTGGATTCAGTGAAACTGGCATTCGAAAGCTTCGGCGAAGAGATTGCTTGCATCATCGTTGAGCCCGTTGCCGGCAATATGGGCGTCGTTCCTCCGCTTCCCGGCTTCCTGCAAGGGCTGCGCGAGGTTACGGAGCAGTACGGAAGCCTGCTGATCTTCGACGAGGTGATGACCGGTTTCCGTGTTCACATGAACTGTGCACAAGGGTTATATGGCATAACGCCGGATCTCACTTGCCTTGGCAAAGTCATCGGTGGAGGCTTGCCGGTAGGCGCGTACGGCGGTAAACGCGAGATTATGGAAATGATGGCGCCAAGCGGCCCGATCTATCAAGCAGGCACGCTCTCCGGCAATCCGCTTGCGATGGCGGCGGGCTTCACGACGCTTAGCCTGCTGACTCCGCAAACCTATGAGCACATGGAGCGGATGGCGGTTCGTTTGCAGCGCGGCTTTGAAGCCAACGCAGCGAAGCATGGTATTCCTAGCACAATTAATCGCGTCGGATCGATGGTTTGTCCGTTCTTTACAGAGCAGCATGTCATCAATTACGATACGGCCAAGACTTCTGACTTGGAGCGCTTTAAAGTTTATTTTGCAGCGATGCTCGATCTTGGCATCAGCATTGCACCTTCGCAGTTCGAAGGGATGTTCGTCTCCGGCATTCACGATGAAGCCGCCATTGATGCGACCATTGCGGCGCATGATGAGGCGTTTCGTCGCTTGTAATAAGCGTATTGTAGGAGCTGAGCTATAATGGGACAATCGATGAGCTATGAACGCAGCGGGGAGTGGCTGAAGCTGCCGGCGGAGACGCTGGCAAGCTTCGCTGCTCCCACACAAGCTGTTCCAGTAATAGAGGCCGGGAGCCATCCGCATCATGTGCGGCAATGGCTGCTGGCCCTTGGTTTATTTCCGGAGAAGTGGCTGAACCGGCTGTTCTCCGTCGGCGGCATTCAGATGGAGGGGAGCAGCATTCTGCTGCGTACCTTTATTGCAGCGGATCCAGGCAGTGATGCGATCTTCCGTATGCTCTCGCAAGGAGATGCTGATTCAAGTACTTCTCTTCACGCCGGCCTGCTCTTCTATGATGATTGGTGCCTTGTGATGGATAAGCCGGCTGGCATGCCTGTGCATCCTTCTGCACCGGGTCAGCGCGGAACACTGGACGAAGAGGCGGCGCGTACAGGGCTGCTTCGCGGGGATGGTCTGCCTGCCAAGCATATCCATCGACTGGACGATGATACGGCAGGTCCGGTTCTCTACGCGAGAAATGAACTGGCCCAGCTGCGGCTGGACGAAGCGATGCGAGAGAAAACGATCGGCAGACAATATGTCGCTTTGGTGCAAGGTGTAATGAAACGGAGTCGGGGCGTCATTAACGAGCCGATCGGCAAAGACCGTCATCATAATGGACGTCGGAGAGTTTCGCCGGGTGGTGAGCACGCGATCACCCATTATGAAACCATTGAAGTATTCAAACGCGCTTCACTTGTCCGAGTTTGGCTGGAAACCGGGCGGACGCATCAAATTCGTGTACATATGAGCCATCTGGGACATCCGCTTGTCGGGGACACGCTCTATGGCGGCTCAGACAGTAAGCTTCGTCATCAGGCTCTTCGCGGAGAGCGGCTGACATTTCGACATCCCTGGACGAATGAAGAGACGATTCTGTCCGCAACCGAGCCGGATTGGTTTGCGGAGGTCCGCGAGCGGTATGCTTCTCTGTGAAAATCGTAGTCATGCCTACCCACCCCTTGCCATATAGATAAATAGGGAAGAAAGCTGTAACCAAGCTTCTTGACAAGGGAAAGGAGGACGACAAGCGTGCCCAGTCCGTCTAGCGGTTTGCGATTTGACATCTATGAGCGTGTGCATTTGCCCGAAGAGGTAGCGGCGATCGATGAGCTTGACGAGATCGAGCTTGTGCCGAGAATCGGGATTGTTCAGCAAGACGAGCAGGTGTTATTAAAAGGCCATTTGCTCCTTACAGGCGTTTATCGCGCACAGAATGAGCCTTTAGCCGAACAATCTCTGGAGCATTGGATTCCTGTCGAAATTACGCTGCCTTTGAATCGTATTCATCGATTGGATGACATTTCCGTTGAGATTGATAACTTTGATGTGGATTTGCTCTCCACTCGAACACTCAACATTACGGGGGTTCTCTCGTTATTAGGCATCGAAATCGAGCAAACAGAGCCCGCCGAATCCTGGCAGCGTGAAGAACCCATTACAGTCGTTCATTCTAGGGAAACCGAGGAAGCGCCGCGATACACCCAATATGATTACGAGCAGCAGCGTTTAGCGGCAGAATATGAACGGAAAGCCGAAGAGGAAGCAGCTCTGCGCGAGGCGGCCGAGAATGAGGCCATCGCAGCTAGAGCATCGGCTTGGGCGAGGGAGCAGGAAAGACAGGAAGCACTGAATCGTGAAGCTCAGGCTGCCTTCTATCAAGTTCCGATCGCTGAGCCTACCGTGTATGAACCGAGCCAGATCGCGGTCAATGCCGCTGCGTCTGAACAGCAGGAGGCTTTCATTCCTGCTGCAGCAGCTGAGCGTGATCCCCAGGTTCGCCCGCAAGCGCAAGCCGTCTCGGTCCCGGCAGAAGTGCAGCAGTACGGCGACGTCTCCGCTTCTGAGGCAGAAGCCTCCCGCAAGGAGATGCGCGTCGCTGTCGCAAGCAAGCAAGCCGAGGATGAGGCCGAGCAGCAGTCCGCCGGCGGAGTCGGGTTCAGGGCGCTGCTGCAATCGAGCCGCAGAGAGCAGGAAGCCAGAGCCGCCGCCGAGCAAGTTGCAGAAGCGAAGGCTGCGGAAGCCCGCAAATCGAGCGGCGACGAGATCGAGTGGAAGAACTTGTTCTATGGAAGAGCAAGCGATGAACAATCGTTCCGGAAGCTGCGCATCTGCATCGTCCAGCGAGAAGAGACGCTTGATGTCATAGCGGGACGCTACCAGCTGCAAGCCCGTGAGATCGCGCTATACAACCGACTCTCGGATCAAAGCGTCAGTGAGGGCCAGGTGCTCTATATTCCATAGTCCATACTTAACTGTGCAAGCCCCTTCAGGAATGACCTTACACGGTCCCTGAAGGGGCTTTTTGCCAGTTGCGGATAGCTCGATTTAGGCCGCTATCCTGCTGGGATTGACGTATGCAAATAATAACGTGTATGATAGAAAAAATAGGGTAATACTTTTATTATAATGAACGTTGATGGGGAAGATTGGCAGGAATACCTTCAGAGAGCAGAACCGCTGCGCTGAGAGGTTCTGTAGGATATGAACTGCGATTTGTCGCCCCGGAGTTGCTGGATGAACGGAGAGTATTTTCTTCGTAAGTACCGGCCGGCTGCAGCCGTTATCTGTTTAAAGTTGTCGAGCCAGCTGCGTCATGCACGGTTCGGAACAAAGGTGGTACCGCGGAAGCTAAACCTTTCGTCCTTTGAATTAAGGGCGAGAGGTTTATTTTTTTTCGTTAATTAGGCGTATTAGAATCCTTAAATGGATTAGAAATACAGTGGAGGTAGGATAAGCTGATGACACAAAAACAAGCAACGACTGAAATGCCGACAACGTACGATCCGAAGACGGCAGAAGCGAAATGGTATCCTTATTGGATGGAAGGCAAGTTTTTTGAAGCGGGCAAGCGCCCTTCGGCAGAGCCATATACGATCGTGATTCCGCCGCCAAACGTAACAGGCATGCTTCATATCGGTCATGCGCTCGATTTTACGCTGCAGGATATTCTGATTCGTACGAAGAGGATGCAGGGCTATGATGCGCTGTGGCTGCCAGGCAGCGACCATGCCGGTATCGCTACTCAAACGAAGGTAGAACAGAAGCTGCGTGAGGAAGGTCAGTCGCGTTATGACCTTGGCCGCGAGAAGTTTCTCGAGAAGGTATGGGATTGGAAGGCGCTTTATAACGAAACCATTCGCGAGCAATGGGCCAAAATGGGCTTCTCTCTCGATTATTCGCGCGAGCGTTTCACATTAGACGAAGGTTTGTCGCAGGCGGTACGCGAAGTATTCGTTCGCCTCTATGAGAAAGGTCTTATTTACCGCGGTAAGAAAATCATTAACTGGGATCCGGCTGCCCGTACGGCGCTATCGGATATCGAGGTTGAGCATAAAGAAGTAAACGGTCACCTGTATCACCTGCAATACCCATTGAAGAACGGTTCCGGCTTCATTACGGTTGCTACGACGCGACCGGAGACGATGCTTGGCGATACGGCGGTTGCGGTACATCCGGAGGATGAGCGCTATAAGCACCTGATCGGCGAAATGATTGTATTGCCGATTATCGGCAGAGAAATTCCGATCATTGCGGATGAATACGTTGAGAAAGAGTTTGGTTCCGGCGCGGTAAAGATTACGCCTGCGCACGATCCGAATGACTTTGAAGTAGGTCTGCGTCACGACCTGCCGCAAATCGTCGTGATGGATGAGAGCGGTACGATGAATGCCGAAGCAGGTCCTTATAATGGAATGGACCGTGCAGATTGCCGCAAGAAGATCGTGGCCGATATGCAGGAGAGCGGCGTTTGCATCCGAATCGAAGATCACGTGCACCAAGTCGGACACAGCGAGCGCAGCGGCGCCGTAGTGGAGCCGTACTTGTCTACGCAATGGTTTGTTGATATGAAGCCGCTAGCGGAAGCTGCGATTAACGCGCAGCAGTCCGGCAAAGGCGTAAACTTCGTTCCGGATCGTTTCGAGAAAATTTACCTGCAATGGATCGAGAACGTACGCGATTGGTGTATTTCCCGCCAGCTGTGGTGGGGTCACCGCATTCCGGCTTGGTACTGCGACTCCTGCGGCGCCATGCATGTTGCACGTGAAGATCAAAGCGCGTGCTCCGCTTGCGGCAACGAATCGCTTCGTCAAGACGAGGACGTACTCGATACGTGGTTCAGCTCGGCGTTATGGCCATTCTCGACGCTGGGCTGGCCGGAGGAAACGAATGATCTGAAACGTTTCTACCCGACAGACGTATTGGTTACGGGCTATGACATTATCTACTTCTGGGTTGCTCGCATGATCTTTACCGCGCTAGAGTTTACGGATGAAATTCCGTTCAAAGACGTATTGATGCACGGCCTTGTTCGCGATGAGAACGGGAAGAAGATGTCGAAGTCCCTTGGCAACGGCGTTGATCCGCTTGATGTTATTGAGAAATACGGCGCGGATGCAATGCGCTATATGATTTCGACTAGCAGCACGCCGGGTCAGGATTTGCGTTTCCGCTGGGAACGTGTTGAGCAAGCGCGTAACTTCGCGAACAAGATCTGGAACGCGTCCCGCTTTGCGCTTATGAACCTAGAAGGCGTAACAGCTGCGGATATTGATATTAACGTGAAGCTTGGCACAGCAGACCGCTGGATTCTGCACCGTCTGAATGCTGCAGTTGCTGATGTTACTCGCTTGATTGACAGCTACGATTTCGGCGAAACCGGCCGTGTCCTCTATAACTTCATTTGGGATGATCTCTGCGACTGGTACATCGAGTTTGCGAAGCTGAACCTGAACGGTCAAGATGCGCATGCCAAACGCGCGACACAATCGGTGCTTGCTTACGTGCTTGATCGCACGCAGCGCTTGATTCATCCGTTCATGCCGTTTATCAGCGAGGAAATATGGCAACACTTGCCGCATGAAGGCGAGACCATTACACTTGCACAATGGCCGGTATATGATAAAGCGCTTGAAGCGCCTGATGCAGTTGCCGAGATGGAGCTGCTTATGGATATGATCCGTGCGGTTCGGAATATCCGTGCCGAGGTTAATGTCCCTATGAGCAAGAAGGTCGAGCTGCAAATCAAGCCGTCCAGCGAGAGCGAAGCGGCGATCCTGGCCCGTAATGAAGAGTTCATTATTCGTTTCTGCGGCACGTCGAAGCTAACCATTAGCCAAGAACTGGCGGCACCGGACAAAGCAATGACGGCGATCGTAACCGGAGCCCAAATGTATCTGCCGCTGGCAGGCCTAATTGATATCGAGCAAGAGATTGCTCGTCTGGAGAAAGAAATTGCTCACTTGACGAATGAAGTGGAGCGGGTAGAGAAGAAGCTCGGCAATGAAGGTTTCGTTGCGAAAGCCCCTGCTAAGGTGATCGAGGAAGAGCGAGCCAAAATGGCTGATTATGCGGAAAAACGTGATATGGTGAAAGCGCGGATCGCCGAGCTTAGAGGCTAATTCGGACCGCCGGGAAGAAGGAATAGAACGATGACAGAACAACAGAAGATTACTCCTGAGTCGGATATGGCGGCATCGGCATCGGAATCGCTCACCAGCTATGAAGAAGCAAGAGATTGGATCGAAGGACTCGTTGCTTTCGGTATCCGCCCAGGCATGGAGAGAATCGAGAAGCTGATGGAGCTTTCGGGTCATCCGGAGCGTCGACTCAAATTTATTCATGTCGCCGGCACGAACGGCAAAGGCTCTGTCTGCGCCTATCTAACAAGCGTCCTGCTTCGCTGCGGGTATGATGTGGGGACGTTCACGTCCCCTTATATCACGAAATTCACGAATCGTTTCCAATACAATGGAACAGATATTCCGGAAGAAACGCTGTTGCTGCTCGCGAACAGGCTGAAGCCTTTGGTTGAAGAGATCGCAGCGACAGAGCTGGGTTCCCCATCGATGTTCGAAGTCTCGACGGCACTGGCGATTCTGTACTACGGAACCGTATCCTATCCCGACTTTGTCGTGTGGGAGACCGGTCTTGGCGGCCGCTTGGACGTGACGAACATCGTAACTCCGCTGGTTTCGGTTATTACAAATGTCGGTCATGACCATATGGACATACTCGGCGATACGATTGAGGCTGTGACAAGAGAGAAGGCCGGCATTATTAAAGCCGGCGTTCCAGTCATAAGCGCAGTCAGCCAGCCGGAAGCAGCAGCGATCATTAGGGACACGGCTAAAGCGAAGAACAGCTCTCTTTATATGCTTGGAGATAAGTTCACGATCCAGCCGCTTCATGTGGAGGAGAATGAACAAACGTTCCGTTTTGAAGGCATGTTCCGTTCCATTGAGCCGCTTACGATTACGCTGAACGGTGTGCATCAGCAGTCGAATGCCGCCGTTGCAGTCATGACGCTCGAAGTAATGAGACAGTACTACGCACTCATGCTGGAAGATGAAGATCTAAGAGAGGGGCTTCGCACAGCTGCTTGGCCCGGACGGCTTGAAATGATCGGTACATCGCCGCGGCTTCTAATCGATGGTGCACATAATCCGGAAGGTGCGCAAATGCTTGCGGAATCTCTTAAAAGTACGTATCGGTACGATAAACTTCACCTTATGATGGGTATGCTCGCGAACAAGAATCATCGTGACACATTGCGGCATATACTACCTCTAGTGGATACGCTTGTCGTGACCGAGCCGGATTTTCGCAAAGCATTGCCGGCGCAAGAGCTGGCAGCGCTTGTTCAGGAATTACGGGAGACAATCGGCCGTTCCTTCGAACTCATCATCGAACCGAATTGGAAGCTTGCACTTGAGCGGCTGCAATCGCTCTCGAATGCGGATGATTTGGCAGTCGTTACAGGAACACTCTATCTGATTGCCGACGTCCGCTCCCAATTGCTCTATAATAAGGATTCTGAAAAAGGTTGGTGAACCGTCTTTGAATACGGCAGAACACGTACATTTCATCGGAATTGGCGGTTACGGCATGAGCGCAATCGCGCGCGTTATGCTGGAGATGGGCTATAAAGTGACCGGCTCTGACGTTGCTCGGCAAGAACTTACGGAGAAGCTTGCTGCCAATGGAGCCCGCATCTACATCGGTCATGAGCCGGAGCATGTCAAAGGAGCCGATCTGGTCGTCTATTCGACGGCTCTGTCTCGAGACAATGTGGAACGCAGAGCGGCTGAAGAGCTGAACATTCCGATTCTGCACCGCGCCCAGATGCTTGCAAGATTGATGAATTACGGCAAAGGCGTCGCAGTTGCCGGGGCACATGGCAAAACGACGACATCCTCTATGATCGCGCTGGTCATGGAGAACTGCAAACTCGATCCCACGTACATCATCGGGGGCGAGATCGTCAATGTCGGCACGAACGCTAAAGCAGGCAAAGGCGAGTATGTCGTGGCGGAAGCAGATGAGAGTGACGGGTCGTTCTTGCAGTACCATCCCACAATCGCAATCGTAACGAACATTGAACCGGATCATCTCGAAAACTATGACGGTGATTTCAATAAATTGAAAGCGGCTTACGTGCAGTTTCTAAGCCAAGTGAAGGATGGCGGCAGCGCAATTGTATGCGCGGATGACACGAACATGCAAGCGATGCTCCCGGAGCTGATTGCTGGCCCGCTCGGCAGTGAAGGCGTGCTGACGTACGGCATCGACCATGAGGCCATCTACCGCGCTCAGAACATCACGCTGGGCGATCGTAAAGCATCCTTCGATATGACGCGTCATGGTGAACTGCTCGGTCGAATCGAGCTGTCTGTTCCGGGGCGTCATAATGTTTACAATGCGATGGCTACAGTCATTACTTGTCTGGAAGCCGGTGTTTCTTTCGAAGCTATTGCGGCGGCTATTGTTGATTTCCGCGGGGCGAAACGCAGATTCCAGGTGTTAGGCGAAGTGAATGACATTCTGGTCATTGACGATTACGCGCATCATCCGACGGAGATTGAGGCTACGATCAGTGCAGCCAAGTCAACCGGCAAACGGATTATCGCTGTTTTTCAGCCGCAGCGTTACACGAGAACCTTCTTCTTGCTTGATCAGTTCAGCCGTGCTTTCACGGAGGCGGATGAGGTGCTGATCACGGATATTTATTCTCCGGCCGGGGAGCAGCAGATCGAGGGCGTAAACTCGAAGAAACTCGTAGAGCTTATCATTAAGAACAGCAATGCCAACACTACCTACTATCCTACGAAGGATGAAGTGCTAGCTGTTCTGACTGAGCAAGTGCAGCCGGGTGATCTCGTGATTACGATGGGAGCAGGCGATATTTGGAAAGTAGCGGATTCGCTTGCGAAGACGCTGCGGGCCAGAACTTAATAGAAATGCAGAACCCCCTCTTCGTATGTGAAGTGGGGGTTCTTTATGTGCGGGTTTGCTTACAATCTATGTATAAACGACGACTGCCCTCCTACTCTTCAGCATTCTCATCTTTTCCTTGCAGCTTCTTTAAATAATCGTCTAATTGATCGAATCTCTCTTCCCATGTACGGCGAAAGGAACTTAACCAATCATCGAGCTCCCGGAGAGGTTTCGTCCCGAGCTTATAGATCCGCTTGTTGGCGACGGGGTGAACCTCGACGAGGCCGGCATCCAGGAGGACGCGCAAATGTTTGGACACTTGCGGCTGATGAAGGCCAAGACGTTCGGCAATTTCACCGACGGTATGCGGTCCTTCCCGCAAGAGCTCGACGATACGTAACCGATTAGGCTCGGCAAGAGCGCTCATTGTGGCATTCATAAACTGAATATACCTTAAGAGGAATATACCGGTCAAGGAATGCAAACAATCTGGAATGAATTGCGGTTTGGCGAGCGGCGGGTCATAATCCTCTTAACTTTTTCATAGACTCTTACTAGAGTATGTGGACAAGGAGAGAATGCGATGAGTGCAAAAGGACGCATTACGTACCGATTCGATCGGCAGAGCGGAGCGCGAGAAGAACAGAAGCCGGAACAGAAGCAGGAATTGAGGAATTCCGCGAATGTCATCCCTTTCTTCCAAGAGGAAATGAAATTCACGTCCGAGATAGGATCATGGAACAGCCCTTTTCAAAATGACGCCCATGCCTTAGAGCAGCTTATTCGCGATGCAGACGGTCAGCATACACGGAAGCCGGCCACGAACGAGCCGGTAAGGGCGAAGAAGAACGATCATCCCTTATATGATGCTGCTCAGGAGCAGCTGCCGCCGCATTTCGAACAGTCAGAAACGATTCTGCTCGGCGATGAGTATGAGGAGCCGCGGAAACGAGTCCAAGCGAAACCGAATGTAATTGATATGTATCCGATTCTAGGCGAGGAAGTGGAAGAGTCCGAACGTCGACGGAGCGAGCTGCAATCGCATGCGCGCACCTCGCTTGGCTCCTATATGAACGGCTCGAATCAAAGGCCAACCAAGGGACCTTCATGGTTTAAAGTGTTTGCTTCTGTAACAGGGGCAATTGCGACAGGCGCGCTGTTCGGATACTTCGTGTTGGCAATGTTCACGGGGAACGGTTCATTCGGATCCGAGAGCTCTGTCAATCAACCTGGTGCCTCCGTAAGCGGGGCCATTACAGACGGGGCAGGAACAACCAATCAAAGCGACAGCGCCGCATCAGGCGGCAAGGTCAATGAATCATCCTCTTCAGGTGCTGCGAATAGCAGCAGCGCAGCCGATAACGGAAACGGCTCGACAGCAGCGCAGTCGTTGATCAAAGTTAACATTCCGGAGAGCTCCTATTACATGCTTCAATACGGCGTATTCAGCAACAAAGAAGGACTGAGTGCCGCGGTGGATGAGCTTGCCGCTAAAGGGCTGGCAGCTGCGCCTCTTACTACCCAAGAGGACTACCGAGTCTACGTAGGCATGTCGCCGGATCGAGACGAAGCGCAAATGCTGGGACATTTGCTGACGAATATGGACGTGTATGTCAAGCAAATCGATCTTCCTGCGGTGAGCAGCATCGCATTCAAAGGCGAGGCTTCTGCAGTGGAAGGTTTCTTCGAACAAACAAGCGAGCTGATCGCAAGCTTGGATCGCCTTACGGTAGAACGGTTGAGCGGCGGGGCGGATGATGCGGGAGACTGGAAGGAGCTGCACCAGCAGTGGATCACTTCGGCTAATGCGCTTGCAGCGGGATTAACCGATAAAGTGAACAAGTCGTCGCTTCAGAAATTGACCCAATTGATTAACTCGGCTGCTGTCGCTGCTGAGGAATATACGAAGAAACCATCGGATGCTTACCTCTGGGATATGCAGGCTTCTCTGATGAAAGCTGTGTTTGCGGAGAAAGCCTGGTTTGAATCGATGGATGCATTGTAAAGCGTTCCCGTGGCGCGTATAATAAAGTATACGTGTCAAAATATGGCGAGGGACGTTGGAAGATGAAGAAAAACTTCTGGGTTTTGCTGCTTTTCATACTGATTGGACTGCTCACGGGCGCGCTTGTCTCCCGCTGGTTGTCTCAAGTGCCGGGACTGGCTTTCCTAACCAAAACATCACCTGTCGTATGGTCACCGGCTGCGGATTTACTCGTTCTGAGCTACTCGTTTACGCTGCGGATTGAGATTAGTCTCCTAAGCATTATCGGACTGATCGCCGCAATATGGATTTACCGCAAGCTATAGGTAACCGACACAATGCGTTAAGGAGCGCTGCATCCATGAGAGTCCCCCTTCCTACAAGTTCATCGCAATTTCGCCGGCTTGTGCTGGCTTCATCATCTCCTCGCCGGCGGGAATTGGTCGCAGCTCTTGACCTTTCCTTGCCGGTTCTCATTTTGTCAAGCGATACCGATGAAAGTACCCCAACAGATTGGCTGCCGGCTCACATTGTCGAGCAGCTTGCCTTGCGTAAAGCACGTGCATCTGCAGAGATGCTGCAAGATGACGATGCTTCGCATTCGCTCGTAATCGGAGCGGATACCATTGTTGTGCTGGATGGACAAGTGCTGGGCAAGCCAGTCGACGAGCAAGATGCGATCCGTATGCTGACCGAGCTGCAAGGCAAGGAGCATGAAGTTTATACCGGAATTGCTCTTCTTGATACGTCTTCAGGAAGAGAGCTGGTTCATCATCGCGTGACGCGGGTAATGATGAAATCTATGAATCATGATCGAATCAAACGTTATGTCGCATCCGGCGAGCCCATGGACAAGGCCGGCAGTTATGGTATACAGGGACTTGGCGCAACACTTGTTGACCGCATCGACGGCTGCTATTTCAACGTGGTAGGACTTTCTCTATCTCTGCTGTCGGACATGCTGGCTGAATTTCAGATTGAGGTTATTTGACCGAGCAGATCGCGGGAGGCAGGGAACAGAGATGGAATCGCAACGAGAACCCTACGCACTGAAGGATATTCCAACTACCGAGAGGCCAAGAGAACGGATGATGACCGCTGGGGCTGAAGCATTAAGTCATGCAGAGCTGCTAGCGATCTTAATACGTACCGGTACCAAACGGGAATCCGCCGTCCTTCTCGCATCCCGTATCCTCGGTCAATGCGGCAATCTGCATGGACTTGTTGATATGAGCATTGCCGAGATGACCAAGATTCGCGGAATCGGAACAGCGAAGGCTATTCAGCTGCGGGCGGGCATCGAGCTCGGCCGACGCATAGCCAGAAGCCAGCAGGGAGAGCTGCCGACCATTCGTAAGCCTGCAGATGCGGCAAGCCTCCTAATGGAAGAGCTTCGCTATCTAAAGCAGGAACATTTCATCTGTTTGTTTTTAAATACGAAGAATCAGGTTATTTTAAAAGAAACGTTGTCGATCGGAACACTGAATGCGACACTGGTGCATCCGCGGGAAGTATTTCGGGCCGCGATTAAATGCAGCAGTGCCTCTCTCATTTGTATACATAACCATCCTAGCGGCGATCCCACGCCAAGCTCGGAAGACATAGCGCTGACGCAGCGCCTCATAGAAGCCGGAGAGCTTGTCGGAATTGATGTACTCGATCATTTGGTAATAGGTGACAATCGCTTTATAAGTTTGAAGGAGCAAGGTCACATGTAATATAATAAGAAGTATTGTCTTAAGAAAGAAAGGAAGATTAAACATGTTTGGTGGATTCACAAAAGATTTAGGTATTGACCTTGGTACAGCGAATACGCTGGTATATGTGAAAGGCAAAGGCATCGTAGTAAGAGAGCCTTCCGTAGTTGCTATACGTACAGATACGAAAACAATTGAAGCTGTAGGTGAACATGCCAAGAAAATGATTGGCCGTACACCCGGCAACATTCGCGCGATTCGTCCGATGAAGGACGGCGTTATTGCGGACTTCGAAACCACTTCAACGATGATTAAATATTTTATACGTCAAGCACAGAAACAGCGTTCCCTGTTTCCTCGTCATCCGAACGTCATGGTGTGCGTACCGTCCGGCATTACCGCGGTAGAACAACGTGCGGTTAAAGATGCGACGGTTCAAGCAGGAGCCCGCGAAGCGTTCACGATTGAAGAGCCGTTCGCGGCAGCGATTGGTGCTGATCTTCCGGTATGGGAGCCGACCGGCAGTATGGTCGTTGATATCGGCGGCGGTACGACTGAGGTTGCCGTTATTTCGCTCGGAGGTATCGTAACCAGCCGTTCGATCCGTATCGCAGGTGACGAGATGGACGAAGCCATTATGCAATACATTAAGCGTATGTACAATTTAATGATCGGTGAGCGTACGGCGGAGCAGCTCAAGATGGAGATCGGCTCTGCACTGTCCTTGGACCGTCAGGAAACGATTGAAATTCGCGGCCGTGACCTCGTGTCCGGTTTGCCTAAGACATTGCCGATTTCGTCGGAGGAAATTTGCGATGCGCTGTCCGATACGGTTAATGCCATTGTCGATGCAGTTAAGGTTACGCTTGAGAAATGTCCGCCGGAATTGTCTGCGGATATTATGGACCGCGGCATCGTACTGACAGGCGGCGGCGCGCTGCTGAAGAATTTGGACAAGCTGCTTTCGCGCGAAACGGGTATGCCTGTCATCGTGGCAGAGAATCCGCTGGATTGTGTTGCGATCGGTACTGGCCGCGCATTGGATAATATTGAGCTGTTCAAAACACGTGGAGGCCCGGTTTCTCGTTCCAAGCGATAAAATCCGGAAGCATTCTTGGGGAAAACGGATACGCGACGCTGATTGGTTTGAACGAGCCTTCGGGTCGTTAGGCAATCAGCGCAAAATGGGCGGGTGAAGAGAAGTTGTTTAATTGGATGCGTAATAAGCGGATGTTTGTATTAATGATCGTGTTTATCTTATTCGTTGCTGTCATGGGCTTCTCCATCGGCGATCGGAAGAAGCTGACATGGCCGGAAAACTTCTCGCTCGATTCCACGGCATTCGTGCAGGAATGGCTGTACCGACCAGCCGGCTATGTAGCTGGGCTGTTCAAGGATCTATCCAACCTGCACACGATCTACAAGGAGAACGAGGAGCTGCGCATTGCGGCCGCTGCCTATGCAAGAGACAGCATTAAGTATAATTTCGTTGAAGCCAAGAACAAAGAGCTGCAGGAAATGCTGAACTTTACGGAGCGCCAGAAGCAGCTGTATAACTATAAATATTTGATTGCCCAGGTAGTTGCCGTTGGCAACGATCCGTACTCGGAAACGATCCGCATTAATTTGGGTTCCAAAGACGGCATCAAGATCAACATGGTTGTCGTTACGGACAAGGGTCTTGTCGGCCTTGTTAACCGCGTAGATCCGTTCTTCTCCTCGGTAATGCCGATTACGAAGTTAAGTGAAACTTCACCGGATACGAAGGCGATCGCCGCTACAGTGCTTGGCAAAGAGAAAGATTCCTTCGGGATTGTCGATAACTATCATTCGGACACGGGCAAGCTGTCGATGTCCAAAATATCCGAACATGATCCGCTTACGAAAGGCGATACCATCATTACTTCCGGGCAAGGCAATGTATTCCCTCGAGGGATGGTTATCGGTACGGTCGATTCCAGCCAAGTCGGCGACTTCGGTTTGACGTACACGGCAACCATTACGCCGGCTGCGGATTTTGATCATTTGACGGAAGTGTTTGTCGTCCAACTGCCAGAGACTGGAGAGAATGCAGAATGAGTATGCAGCGTATCGTTGCCGTCATTCTGCTGTTCTTCCTTGTCGAAGGTACATGGTTCTACTGGCTGCTCCCTGATAGCATGGTCGGACGGATCATTCCTCATTTCACGCTAGCGTTTGTACTTTTTGCCGCTTTATATCGAGGCAGACATACGGCGCTTATCCTTGGATTGGCGTTTGGACTCCTGCAGGATTTGGCCTTCTATGGTCGGATTCTCGGGGTTCACTCATTCTCTATGGGACTGGTTGGTTACATGACCGGTTTTCTTCTGGAGCGCAAAAGAAGCACCTTGCTGATGGCGCTGCTCATGATCTGCATGTCCACGCTTGCCTACGATACCATTGTCTATTTCATCTATCGTGTGTTCCGATTGACGGATCAGACGTTTGAATGGGCCGTTTCCCATCACATCGTTCCTAGCGTTTTTCTTCAAATCCTATTTGCGTTAGTGATTTATGTGCCCGCAAGGCGATGGTTTGAACGAACCGGCAGCAATGCCAAGTCGGAAGAAGAAGAAGAATAGCGAAAGTCAGGCAGGAAAATACGCATCCGTGAAAGAATCGTATAGAGAAGGGGTGAAGACGAGCGTGGCCGAGAAGCAGCATATAACGATCAAAGGCGTTAAGGACGGGTTGATTTTCCTTCTTGACGACACATGTGATTTTTCCGTATTGCTGGATGAACTGCAATTTAAGTTGGAAAAGTCGCACCAACAGCTGCTGACAGGTCCCATTGTTCACGTTCAAGTGAAGCTCGGCACCCGGCAAGTGAATGAGGAAGACAAGGAACAAATTCGAACAGCCATTCGGAATCAGGGGAATTTGCTTGTGCAATCCATTGAGAGTGAAGCGAAGCCGGAGCCGATTGTAGAAGACGGAAACAATTTAAAGGTATTGACGGGCATAATCCGATCTGGCCAGACACTTGAACATGACGGGAACCTGCTGTTAATGGGGGATTTGAACCCCGGCGGCTCTCTACTATGTACAGGTGATATATATGTGCTTGGCGCTCTGCGAGGCTTGGCGCATGCCGGCTGCAAAGGGAAAGAAGATTCGATTATCGCCGCATCGCTCTTAAGGCCGACACAGCTTCGGATCAGTGAAGTGATCAGTCGACCGCCGGATGAATGGATGACCGGTGATGCAACGATGGAATTCGCGTACTTAAGCGAGGGCGTCATGAAAATCGACAAAATGACACAGCTGCAGCGGCTGCGAAAGCTGCCGGTCGTGTTTAGAGCCTAGCTGGCGCAGCAATAGCGGGGAAATTATTAGGCAGCAGGTCTGTATAGCAGCAGTACCAATGGCTGGAGCGGGGAGAGTTGAGTCATGGGAGAAGCGATCGTAATCACATCGGGTAAAGGCGGCGTTGGCAAGACGACGACCTCTGCGAATATTGGAACGGCGCTTGCATTATTGGGGAAAAAAGTGTGCATGGTCGACACCGACATCGGCCTGCGCAATCTAGATGTCGTCATGGGGCTGGAGAACCGGATTATTTATGACTTGATCGATGTAGCGGAAGGCCGCTGCCGTCTGAATCAAGCGCTTGTGAAGGATAAACGGTTCGAGGAGCTCTATATGCTTCCGGCTGCCCAGACGAAGGATAAATCAGATGTGACACCGGAACAAGTTCGCGACATGATTCTGGAACTGAAGAAAGACTTCGACTTTGTCATCATCGATTGCCCTGCGGGCATCGAGCAAGGCTTCCGTAACGCAGTGGCTGGTGCTGACCGTGCGATCGTAGTGACTACGCCGGAGAATGCGGCCGTTCGCGATGCTGACCGTGTAATTGGTTTGCTGGAGCAGATTCATGTGCCTGCGAGACTGGTCATCAACCGGATTCGTGCTAACATGGTACGCAGCGGAGAAATGCTCGACATCGACGAAATCTGCCAGGTGCTCGCCATCGATTTGCTGGGTATCGTACCGGACGACGAGAAGGTTATTCGCTCGGCGAATGCCGGCGAACCTACCGTGATGGACCCTTCCTCGCGTGCGGCGATTGCTTACCGGAATATCTCGCGCCGCATGCTCGGCGATATGGTGCCGCTGATGCCGCTTGAGGAGAAATCAGGCGTCATTAAACGGTTCCGCAAGTTTCTTGGAATAGGATGATTGCTAGGTGCTGAACAAACTGAAGAAGGTTGACCTTGGCATGATGATCATTCTGCTGGCACTCATGGTAGTCAGTACGATGCTGGTACACAGCGCGACTTACGGAAATCCCGATTACGCCAATTACGACGTGAAAACGGTCATATTTTACGGGTTGGGCTTTTTCGTAGCGTTAGTAGCCACTTTGTTCGATTACCGGGTGTTTCTCAAAGCATGGATGTTTCTTTACGGCCTGGGAATTGTATTGCTGATTGTCGTTTACTTCACGGCCGAGGAGATTAACGGTGCCAAGAGCTGGTTCGAGCTGCCCGGCGGACTCCAGTTTCAGCCTGCCGAAATGGTGAAGATCATTCTGATCATCACCGTCGCCTACCTCATGGGCAGAAGGAATGGAGATGCGCTTCGGGTCCGACAGGACTTGCTCGTCATTGCGTTCTTTTCTTTTGTCCCCTTCGCTCTTGTCATGATTCAACCGGATCTAGGCAATGCCATCATCTATCTCGTTATCGTCCTTGGCATGCTGTGGATCGGGAATGTCAAATATACGCATGTTCTGCTTGGTCTCGCCATTACAGTAGGTTCGCTTATTCTATTCATGTTTCTGTTCAACACGTATAACAAGCAAATCCACGACTATTTGCAGGATCATCAGAAGACGCACTGGTACGAACGTATTAACGGATTCATAAATCCCGAAACCGCCTCCGAGAAAGAAGTCTACCAAGCCCAGAAGGCGAAGATAGCGATCGGCTCAGGGGGATTAACGGGCGATGGTTATATGAAAGGCGAGTCGAAGAACCGCAAATTTATTCCTTATCCGTATTCAGATGCGATCTTTGTCGTAATCGGTGAGGAGTTCGGGTTTCAAGGAGCCGCCGTCGTGCTTATGCTCTATTTCTTATTAATCTACCGCATGATTATCATTGCATTTCAGTGTTATGACTTGAAGGGCTCTTTCATCGTAATCGGGATTGTCTCGATGTACGTCTTTCAAGTCTTCCAGAACATTGGCATGATGATCGGGCTTATGCCGATAACGGGGATTACGCTGCCATTCATCAGCTATGGCGGTACCTCATTGCTGCTCAATATGCTCTGTATCGGTCTTGTATTCAGCGTCAAGGCGCATCAGGAGAAATACGAAATGGCCACTTAGCCGTCCAAGCAATCCGCTTGGCGGCTTTTTGCTGTTTACTGAGGTGTTACAACATAACTAGTCCCACATGCTCATATACATTAGCGATTAGAGATGGAGGGATCAGTATGGATACGAGAAAAAGTATCCGCGAGCGCCGACAAGAGCGTATCCGCCGGATTATGGAACATAACAACACCACACTTCCGCTAAAGCAGGCCATGCAGCAGCCTCAAGCACCATTATTGCCGATGCTGTCCCCAACTGAGCTGCCCATTCCCTCAGCGAAGACAGCTAACTCTCCAAGTACTCCGCGCGATATAGAAGATGATCCGGAGCGATTGTGGAAAGCGAATCCGAATCCGTGGGAAAGCGCGGGATGGCGAATTGCGCCATTGCCAAGCAAAGATGTGAAGGCGAGTAAGCAAGGTGGGCCGGAAGCTCCTCCACCGCGCGATTATCGATTCATCATCAGAGGTCTGTTCATCCAGACCGCGATTGCCGGTGCTTTATTCATCATTGTATTTGCTCTGTTTAAGCTGGATGTACCTGCTGCCAAACAAGGTCAGCAAGTGGTAACGTCCGCGCTAACGGATGAAATGAACTTCGACGCTGCTGCGGAATTGTACAAGGATTGGTTTGCCGGTGCACCGTCCTTCATTCCCTTATTCGGCGACCATCGCGGCGAGGAGTCTGAACTGGCGGAAGGCGCAGTTGATCTCCCGATTGTGTCTCCCCTTCAATCCGGGACCGTTGTCAGAACGTTTGCGGAAACACTAAGCGGGATCGAACTGGCCGGTGAGCCAGGTCAAGAGATCGTTGCCGCGGAGACGGGCAGGGTGCTTGTCGTTTCCAATGATGATGAATTAGGTGAAACGGTTGTTGTGCAGCATGCCAACGATCGCGTATCGATCTATGGTCATCTGGGCTTAGTCCGTGTAGCCGTGAATGATTGGATTGAAGCGGGGAAAACGATAGGCAAGCTGCCGGTAGCGGAGGAAGGCCAGCAAAGCCTGTTGTATTTCGCTGTGAAGGACAAAGGCCAGTACGTCGATCCGGCGGACGTCGTACCGATTGATTAAACTTGGCGGCATCCGCTGGTCCGTACATCCGCTCTTCGTGCTGGTCATGCTCGCCTCCGTTGTGACCGGGTATTTTGTTGAGCTGCTGACTTTATTCGCGATCGTTCTGGTTCACGAGCTCGGCCACGTCATGATGGCAAAAGGATTCGGCTGGAGAATCCGAGAAGTGAAGCTGCTGCCGTTTGGAGGCGTAGCGGAGGTCGAAGAGGGCAGCGGCGTGCCGGCTAAAGAAGAAGCCCTCGTCGCCATTGCCGGGCCGCTCCAAAATGTATGGATGGCTGCCGTAGCCTGGCTCTTAGGCCAGCTCGGGATATGGAGCCATGAATGGGCGGATTATGTGTGGCAAGCGAACGTCATGATCGGTTTATTTAATTTGCTGCCGATTTTGCCGCTGGATGGCGGGAAGTTGATGCAAGCGGCACTAAGCCGTGCGCTTACGTTCTATGGAACGCTTGTCTGGGGCGGACGCATCAGCTTGCTCTTTAGCGTCTTGATGCTGCTATATGCCTTTGTCCCCGCCTTGCTGGAGAGAAATGCCGTCCATATTCACATGAATTTGTTCGCGGTCGGGTTGTTTTTGCTGCTCACAAATTGGACAGCCTATCGGAATATCCCCTATTTGTTTCTGCGGTTCTTAACGACAAGAGCGATGGCATCTTCGCGGATAGTGGCCAATGGGGTATGGGCGCTGCCCATTATTATTCCGAAGGGATATACGGTTCAGAATACATTGCAGCTGTTCAAACGGGACAGCTATCATCTAATCGTCATTATGGAAGATAAAGGAGATGTGCTCGGCGTAGTGCCGGAGCAGCGAATTGTGAACGGATTTCTTGCCGACGGGAAGGCTGACCGTGCAGTCTTGGAGCTTTTCATGTAATATAAGTATCAGTGAAGACCGACTGGACAGGAGGTCGCAAGATGAGAAGAATGCTGGTACACAAGCAGAAGGATTGGCTGCAAATTGCCGTAGTGGACAATAACCGTCTATACGAATTTTATATGGAAAAAAACGAAGACGCCGGTCAATTAGTGGGCAGCGTCTACAAAGGCAAGGTCATTAACGTGCTTCCCGGCATGCAGGCTGCTTTCGTTGATATTGGGCTGACGAAGAACGCATTTCTGTATATTGACGATGTGCTCCATCCGCATCTGGAACGACAGAGTAAGGAAAAACCGCAAATCAATCAATTGCTTACAGCCGGACAAGAGCTGATCGTTCAAGTGATGAAGGAGCCGCTCGGCGGCAAAGGAGCCCGTGTCACGACGCATTATTCGCTGCCTGGCAGATTTCTGGTTTATATGCCTGCTGCCGATTACATAGGCGTCTCTAAGAAAGTAATTGGAGAAGCGGAGCGCGTCCGAATGCGCGGCATCGGGGAGCAGATCCGATTACCCGGCGAGGGCGTCATCATGCGCACCGCTGCGATCGGAGAATGTAGTGATTCGCTTCAGCATGATGTGCAGTTCTTGCGGGAGCTATGGCAAGGCATCGAAGCACGAGGAAAGTCATCGTCCGCGCCGGCACTGCTCCATCGCGAAGCTGATCTTGTTCATCGACTGGTGCGTGATCTGCTCACTGTTGAGATGGACGAGCTGTGGATCGATGATCGTACCGCTTATCTCCAAACCGAGGCGCTTATGAAGCAAATGGCGCCGGCCATGCTGCCAAGGCTGAGGCACTTTGAGAAGCAGGGTCAAGCAGGACTGTTTCAACATTACCGCATCAATGAGCAGCTGCATGAAGCGTTCGAACGACGTGTTCGCTTAGGCTGCGGCGGGGATTTGGTCTGGGATCAAACGGAAGCACTGACGGTCATTGACGTCAACACCGGTAAATTCGTTGGAACGAGCAATTTGGAAGACACCGTATTCCGCACGAACCTGGAAGCGGCGGAGCAGATTGCCCGCTTGCTGCGGATTCGCGATGTCGGCGGCATCATCATCGTGGATTTTATCGATATGGAGAAAGAAGAGCATCGGGACGAAGTGATGCAGCTGCTTGAGCGGCTTGTTCGCGCAGATCGAACCAAATGTCAGGTTGTCGGCTGGACAAGGCTTGGTTTGCTCGAAATTACCCGCAAGAAGGTTCGTGAGCAAACAACAGCGCCAATCATATGAGTCATAATTCGTGCATGCGAATGATTTTATAAGAAAGTAATTGCCAATGGGCATTTGGATGTGCTATTATGTTATGGTGTCTGCAGAGGATATCTGATCTGCAGTCAAATACCGCGCAGAACAGGTTTCTAAGCTCGACCTTCTGAGGTCGGCACCTGCATCAGGCGAGTCTTCGATATAAGGAGGTGCAACATATGTTTGCGATTATTGAAACTGGTGGAAAACAGTACAAGGTTCAAGAGGGCGACGTTCTATTTCTTGAGAAGCTGAATGCTTTTGAAGGTGAAGAGGTAACGTTTGACCGCGTCTTGGCTGTAACTAAAGGCGACGAGCTAGTAACTGGCGCTCCGGTTGTTTCCGGCGCTACTGTAACAGCTAAAGTCGAAAAACACGGCAGAGGTCAAAAAATCATCGTTTATAAATACAAAGCGAAGAAAAACTACCGCCGTAAGCAAGGTCACCGTCAGCCGTACTCCAAAGTAACGATTGGCAAAATCCAAGCTTAAGAGGTTAAATTATGATTACGGTCACCATTGAACGGCAATCCGCCGTTAATACACGGATCGTAGCGTTTGCAATAGAAGGACATGCCAAGTTTGCGAAGCCGGGCAAAGATATTGTCTGCGCTGGCGTATCGGCCGTCTCGGTAGGTACAGTGAACGCGATTGAGGAGTTGGCGGGACTAGCTCTCCCTGCTTCCATGAAGAGCGGCTGGCTCCGATCAGATATTCCGGTAACGAATGATGCCAGCTCTAACGAGAAGGCGCAGCTGCTGCTGGAAGGTATGATCGTGATGCTGAATTCGATTGCAGCCTCGTACGGGAAGTATGTTGATATTCGTCAACAATTTCGGGAATAAAGGAGGGAACATCCATGTTGAAACTGAATCTTCAGCTTTTCGCTTCGAAGAAAGGTGTAGGTTCCACGAAGAACGGACGTGACAGCCAATCCAAACGTCTTGGCGCTAAACGCGCTGACGGTCAAACGGTAACTGCTGGCAGCATCCTAGTTCGTCAACGCGGAACGAAAGTTCACCCGGGCAACAATGTTGGCATCGGTAAAGACGACACGCTATTCGCGAAAGTGGAAGGCGTTGTGAAATATGAGCGTTGGGGACGCGATCGTAAGAAAGTCAGCGTTTACCCAGTTACACTTGCTCCGGTAGCGGCAGCAGAATAGTGAAAGATCCCTGGTCTGCATGCAGACCGGGGTTTTCTTTTTTTATGAACAAAGCAATATGCAAAGATGATCTTTCTACTTTCTCGTGATATACTGTTTAAGGCTAGGAAAGAACAGGAAAGTAGGCTCGGCTCATGAATCGCATCGGAATGACCAAACATTTTGCGGCTGCATCCCTTTTGGCTCCTGCTGCTGCTGTTTTCATTTGGCCGGCGGAACTCTGGCTGCTGGCTGTGTTTATAGTCTGGCTGGTCCTTGTAGCTGTGTTCTGGGTTCATACGGAACGCAGGGAACAAGAATTGCGTATGGCAAGGGCTGCTTCTGCGATGCAGCAAGCATCCATTCGAACGCTTAATCATCATCGTCATGATTGGATGAATGATTTGCAGGTCATATACGGATACATTCGAATGGGTAAAGCGGATAAGACCGTTCAGTACGTGGAACAGATAAGAGAACGGATGTTAACGGAGAGCAAGATCGCGAAGCTCGGTATTCCGTCGCTTGTCCTGTTTATACAGTCGTTTCGCACGATATCGCACTCATTGGTAATTGATGTGGAGATTGACGGTGATGTGAATTTGGCGGAGCTGCCTCTTGACGGGGAGCTTGCTGCGGAATCGATCGTCGGTATTATCAATGCCTATCGATTCGCCATCAGACCCGGCACAGGTGATGCTGAGCGGCTCATCGTACGGATTTCGCGGGACGAGCAGCAGCTAAGTGTATCTTTCCACTGTGAAGGCATCATTAAAGAGATGGATGATTGGAAGTTGAAATGCAAGCGGGCGCTTGATAATTCACCGCTTAAGCTGGCGGAGAACGGCCTGCACTCAGCAAGTGTCATGCTGCAAGCGCAGCTTGGGAAATAAACGGAGGCTAGGACATGTTTGTCGACAAAGCAAAGATATTCGTAAAAGGCGGCGACGGAGGAAACGGAATCGTTTCGTATCGCCGGGAGAAATACGTACCGAACGGCGGACCGGCCGGCGGTGACGGCGGAAGAGGCGGCGACGTTATTTTCCGCGTAGATGAAGGGCTTCGGACCCTGATGGATTTCCGCTATCAGCGGCATTTCAAAGGCGAAAAAGGCGAGCGCGGCAAAGTGAAATCGATGCACGGCGCTAACGCGGAGCATATGGTTGTACGTATCCCGCCGGGAACGGTCATCATCGATGATGAATCCGAAGCGATCATTGCGGATATGACGCAGCACGGCTCGGAGATTATCGTAGCCAAAGGCGGACGCGGAGGACGCGGCAACTGCCGTTTCGCTACGGCAGCCAATCCGGCTCCGGATTTCTGCGAGAACGGTGAGGAAGGTCAAGAGCGCACGATTACGCTTGAGCTTAAAGTAATGGCGGACATTGGCCTTGTCGGCTTCCCGAGCGTAGGGAAATCGACGCTGTTGTCGGTCGTATCGGCTGCAACACCGAAGATTGGCGCCTATCACTTTACAACTCTCTCGCCTAATCTTGGCGTAGTTGATGTTGGTGACGGACGCAGCTTCGTTATGGCGGATCTTCCGGGTCTCATCGAAGGCGCAAGTGAAGGCGTCGGTCTAGGCCATGATTTTCTGCGGCATGTTGAACGTACAAGAATTATTTTGCATATTCTCGACATGTCGGGGTCAGAGGGGCGCGATCCTTTCGACGACTGGGTGAAAATCAACCAAGAACTCGAGATGTACAATCCGATTCTGGCAGAACGCCCGCAAATTATCGTGGCGAACAAGATGGATATGCCGGATGCAGAGGAGCAGCTTGCCTTGTTCCGTGAACAGCTTGAAGCAAGCGGCGATGCCGAGAAGCATCAACTGGTTGCGATGTCCTCGCTCACGAAGCAAGGGGTTCAAGAGCTGCTGTATAAGGCTGCTGATCTGCTGGCAACCGTTCCGGATACCCGCTTGATCGAGGAAGTGAAGGATGTAGCGGAGCGTAAAGTGTACACGCTGCCGCAAGAAGAAGATCGTTCCTTCAAAGTGGGCAAGGAAAACGAAGGCTTCTTCGTGGAAAGTGCCGCAATCGAGAAGTTCATGAAACGGGTTAACCTCAATAACTCCTACGATGCGATTATGCGTTTTGCTCGTACGATGCGTAAGATGGGTGTTGACGCGGAGCTTCGTAAGATCGGCGCGAAGGATGGCGATATCGTCCGAATCGGCGATTATTCGTTCGAGTTCTTCGAAGGCAGCGATTTCTCCTATCATGAATAAGTAATGTTACAACTGCTGCGGCGGTGTCGATGCATGAAAGTGCAGACACGCTGCAGCAGTTTTTTGTTCATTTCAAGGATAAAATAGGTATAATGAAACTATTGTGTTTATCGATTGCCTATTGCCGCTTTCGTCATTATTCGATATAATGTCCTCTATGGAAGAACAAATGTCTCTTGAGGGAGGACGGCAAGTGGAGGAACGATATTTTGTCGTCCGTGAGGACATGTTGCCGGAAGCGATCGTGAAGACGATCCAAGTGAAAGAGATGCTCCGGCGCGGCGAAGCCGCCACCGTTCATGAAGCGACGGAACGGGTGGGCTTAAGTCGAAGCGCCTTCTACAAATACAAAGACGGCGTCTATACCCAGAATCAATTGAAACGGGAAGCGATCGTAACCATTTCCATGGATCTCGATCATCGTTCGGGCGTCCTCTCGAAAGTGCTTGGCCTTGTGGCCGGCACGGAAGGAAATGTACTTACGATTCACCAAACCATCCCGCTGCAAGGACTTGCCAATGTCATTATTTCCGTTGATACGTCCATGATGAACGGAGCGCTGTCTGAATTGATCGACGGTATCCGTAAGCATGATGGTGTACGCAAAGCGACGATTATTGGGCAAGGATAGAGAATTTGAGAGTTGAATTGGAGGAAATCAGAACAATGAAGCCGATCAGAGTAGGTTTGCTAGGGCTGGGAACAGTCGGTACAGGCGTGGTACGCATCGTAGAAGGACATCAATCCGATTTGGAAAGCCAAGTGGGTTCCCCGATCGTCATTGAGAAAGTGCTCGTTCAAAATAAAAACAAAGCCCGTTCCATCGGCGTTTCACCAGAAAAGCTGACAGAGGACGTTTGGGAAATCATCTATAATCCGGATATCGATGTCATCGTTGAAGTCATGGGCGGCATTGAGTTGACAAAGAACTATATTCTTGAAGCGTTGTCCCGCGGCAAACATATCGTGACAGCGAACAAAGATTTGATGGCCTTGCACGGTCCGGAAATTCTGGCCAAAGCACAAGAGCATGGCTGTGACGTCCTCTATGAGGCGAGTGTTGCCGGCGGTATCCCAATCATTCGTACACTGGTTGAAGGCTTCTCGTCGGATCGCATTACGAAGATTATGGGTATCGTAAACGGTACGACGAACTATATTCTAACTAAAATGAGCAAAGAAGGCGCAGCTTACGGTGATGTGCTGAAGGAAGCACAGGATCTTGGTTACGCCGAGTCCGATCCGACATCCGATGTTGAAGGCTTGGATGCTGCTCGCAAAATGACGATCCTTGCGACACTGGGCTTCCGCGCTAACGTTGCACTGGAAGATGTGGATGTTAAGGGCATTTCGTCCATCACAAAGGAAGATATTCTCTACGCAAAGCGCCTCGGCTATGAAGTAAAGCTGCTTGGTATCGCTGAGCGTCAGGACGACTATATCAGTGTCAGCGTGCAGCCGACGATGGTCAAGCTTACTCACCCGATCGCATCTGTTAACGGCGTATTCAATGCTGTATATGTGTATGGCGAAGCAGTAGGAGAAACGATGTTCTACGGAGCGGGCGCAGGTGAGCTGCCGACGGCCACTTCTGTAGTAGCGGATCTTGTCGCTGTCGTGAAGAACCTGAAGCTTGGCGTGAACGGCAAACAAGAGAAGCTCGCTTATAAAGAGAAGAAACTCAAAACCGACGAGCAGATCGCTTCGAAATATTTTATGCTGCTCCATGTGGATGACCGTGCAGGTGTTCTTGCGCGCATTACGCAAGCCTTTGCCGAGTACGAAGTGAGCCTCGAGTCTGTGCTTCAACAGCCGAACCCAAGCATCCAGGAAGCAGAAATCATCATCATTACGCATGATGCCAATAAAGCAGCCGCCAAGAAAGTGCTTCAAGCACTGGAAGGCATGGAAGTCGTCAAAGCTATTAAGAGCGTGTACCGCGTAGAAGGCTAAATATTATTTCACCTAAAGGAGTCCTATTTCCCATGAGATACCTAGGCTTGCTCGAAACGTATAAAGAATTTCTACCCGTCAACGAAAACACACCGATGCTGACGCTGCAAGAAGGCAACACGCCCCTTGTACGCGCAGAGAACTTGTCCAAGGAGCTGGGCTTGAACCTGTTCTTCAAATATGAAGGATTGAACCCAACCGGTTCCTTCAAAGACCGCGGTATGGTTATGGCGGTTGCGAAGGCAATGGAAGAAGGCAGCACAACGATCATGTGTGCGTCTACCGGCAACACTTCGGCAGCGGCTGCTGCTTATGCAGCACGTGGCGGTCTGAACTGTATCGTGCTAATCCCGAATAACAACATCGCGCTTGGCAAGCTGGCTCAAGCGATTATCTACGGTGCCAAAGTAATCGCAATCAACGGGAACTTCGACCGTGCTCTTGAAATTGTTCGCGAAATTACGGCGAAGCACCCGATTACCCTCGTGAATTCCGTTAATCCTTATCGGATTGAAGGCCAGAAGACAGCTGCATTTGAAGTCGTGGATCAGCTTGGCGGCACAGCGCCTGACTACTTGGCGATTCCGGTTGGAAACGCGGGCAATATCTCGGCGTACTGGAAAGGCTTCAAGGAGCTTCACGCACATGGTAAAATCTCTTCGCTGCCGAAGATGGTCGGCTTTGAAGCAGAAGGCGCAATGGCAATCGTGAAAGGCGAGCCCATTGCTGAACCTGAAACAATCGCAACTGCGATTCGGATCGGTAACCCTGCAAGCTGGAAAACAGCTGTCGCTGCTGCTGAAGAATCCCAAGGCCAAATTAACTACGTGACAGACGAAGAGATTCTGGATGCGTACAAGCTGATTGCACGCCGCGAAGGCATCTTTGCAGAACCTGCATCTGCAGCATCGATTGCCGGCGTTCTTAAGCTGAAGCGCGAAGGCGCGTTTAAAGGCGGCGAGACGGTAGTTTGCGTATTGACAGGCCATGGCTTGAAGGATCCTAACATCGCCATTAAGAGCGTACAAGCCGAGCCGATCGTCGTAGAAGACAACGAAGAAGCGGTTATGAACGCGATCCGTCAGCTTGAGGGTGCGGCAAAATGATGAACCGCCGGGTAATGGTAAAGGTCCCGGCCAGCACGGCGAATCTCGGTCCGGGTTTTGACACACTTGGAATGGCGTTGTCGCTCTTTATTTGGATCGAAATGTCGATTCCAAAGGATGGCATTACGTCATTTGATTTGCACGGAGACGGGAACGAAGGTATCCCGACCGACAAATCGAATTTAATCTATACCGTGGCACAGCAGGTGTTCGAGGCTGCGGGCGTCCAAGTGCCGGAGCTGCACGTTTCGATGTACAGCGAAATTCCGCTGACGCGCGGACTCGGCAGCAGCGCCTCCGCTATTATCGCGGCGCTGGTTGCAGCGAATGCGTTAATCGGAAGCCCGCTCAGCGAGGATAAGCTTTTCCAAATGTCCAGCGAGCTGGAAGGTCATCCGGACAATGTCAGCGCCTCGCTGTTCGGCGGCATCGTCGTTTCGGCTTGGGATGGCCAGCGCGCAGAGAAAGTCCGGATCGAGCCGCATGCCGATCTGGAGGTGCTTGTTGCGATCCCGTCATTCGAGCTGTCAACGGAGAAAGCAAGGCATGCGCTGCCAACGCAAATCTCGATGAAGGATGCCGTCTTCAACGTGGGATGCAGCTCGCTCCTGGTCGCGGCACTGGCAAGCGGCAGCTTGGAGCTGATTCGCTTCGCGATGCGCGATCGTCTTCATCAGCCTTATCGCGCGCCAATGGTGCCGGGCATGACGGAAATCTTAGAGCAAGCACCGGAACGCGGTGCGCTTGGCGTCGCTTTAAGCGGGGCGGGGCCGACGCTTCTGACGCTTGTTGACCGGAACAGTCCGCGCAAGGCGGAGCTGGAAGCTTTTCTCGGCGAAACCATTGGCAAACATGGTATTCAAGCTCAGACGATGTGGCTGAAGCCATGTGCGGAAGGTCCTGAGATCACGGTGAGCAGCAAGCAGCAGGAGCAATCATTTATGGAACGGATTAAAGGAGAAGTCAGGGCATGATTAGCGTAGCATGTTTGACAAAAGGCTCAACGTCTGACGAAGCAGCAAGGTACTTATTAAACGGCGGTCATGGTGCCGATATTCACTATTCCTATCATCGTATGATCGCGGACGTGTTTCTTTCCACCTCGGAAGGCAAGACAACCTATTCTATTATTCCGATTGAGAATACGATTGACGGTTCTGTGGGCCTTCATACCGATTGGATCGTGGATGAAGTGAACCTGCCGATTCAAGCGGAGTGGGTG
This sequence comes from Paenibacillus sp. CF384, assembly GCF_900106745.1. Lineage (GTDB taxonomy): Bacteria > Bacillota > Bacilli > Paenibacillales > Paenibacillaceae > Paenibacillus_Z. Next base: position 171,372 of record NZ_FNNV01000013.1, read on the forward strand.
TACCCCTCCATCCAAAACTTAATCGGCAATGAGCAAGAGCTGGCTGTGGGCGGGGAGCTTGCCTATGACAGAATCGTCAAGGTGCTCAGTCATCCGGTCGCGATGGCTCAGTGTACCCAATATCTGAAGAAACATATTCCGCATGCAGAGCTTGAGCATGTCGGCAGTACTTCGGAAGCGGTTGGTATTGTACGCGATAATCCCGGTCGGGGCTGGGCGGCTATCGGACAAGTGTCGGCAGCTGCCGATAATGAACTTGCCGTACTGGAAACAGCAGTAACCGACCATGACAACAACTTCACTCGGTTCTTATTGGTAGGGACGGAGCCGTTTACACTTCGTGATTCACAGACCCATAAGACGAGTATCCTCATTACGATGCCTGAGGATTATCCGGGTGCGCTGCATCAGGTGCTCTCTGCGTTCTCTTGGCGCCGCATCAACCTGTCGCGGATTGAATCGCGTCCAACGAAGAAACAGCTCGGCAATTATTATTTCTTGATCGACATCGATATGTCGCTCAATACCGTCTTGCTGCCGTCTGCAATTGCTGAAATCGAAGCGATCGGCTGTCAGGTCCGCGTGCTGGGGAGTTATCCGAGTTTCAAATATACAGCTTCTGAATAGCTGTGATCAGTCCCGAAAGTTAAAGCTCTGCCTCTGTAATGGAGGTAGGGCTTTAACTTTTTTTTGTAAGGAAGGGTGACACTCGCCTATCTCATGCATAGGATGTAGGGATTGATAACGGGCGTTTACCACGTCTGCCCAAGGCGTACAAACGTGACAGGAGGTTTTTGACGGGTGAAAATTCATATTGTCAAAAAAGGCGATACACTATACCTCATTGCCCAGAAGTATAATGTTTCGCAGGAAGAAATCATTAAACTGAATCCCAATATCACCAATTCGGATATGATCGACATCGGAATGAAGATCAAAGTACCGGCTTCTCAATCCGGAGGAACGGACTTTATGCACCAGCATGTGGTGCAGCAAGGTGATACATTGTGGAAGCTCTCCAAAGCATGGGGAATCCCGCTGAGTGACATGATTAAAGCTAATCCGCAGCTGAAGAATCCAAACGTGCTGCTGACAGGCGAAGTCGTAAATATACCTAAGCCAGGCGCATCACATTCTATGCATGAGACGCATATGCAAAGTGTTCACGAGAATTCAGGCTCAGGGCATCATCCGCTTCACCCTTCATCGGTCATGCAAGGCGTTCAAGGCTTGATGGGCAAAATGTCGACTGCGCCTTCGTTACTCGGCGGTAAGAAAGCGACTGGCCAAAAACCGAACACAATGCCGATGCCGGTGCCAACGCCGATGCCGGAAGTGGAAGCAGAGCAAGTCGCGCCGACAAAGATGCCGGAACCGGCTCCAATGCCGATGCCATTGCCGGAAATCATGCCTGTCGCAGAGAAGAAATATCCGGTTTACAATTCTTATGATCAGCATGTTGATTTATTCAAACAATATGGCGTGCCGGCTACTGAGGTTATGTCGCTGTATGATATGCCGAAAATGCCAGAAGCGGTATCTCCGGCGTCAATGGGTGGCGGCTATGGGCAGCCGACAGCCGTATCACCGGCGTCGATGGGTGGCGGCTATGGGCAGCCGACAGCCGTATCACCGGCGTCGATCGGAAGCGGCTACGGCTATCCGTCAGCGGTGTCCCCTGCATCGATGGGAAGCGGCTACGGCTATCCGTCAGCGGTATCCCCTGCATCGATGGGAGGCGGCTATGGGCAGCCGACGGCGGTATCCCCTGCATCGATGGGAGGCGGCTATGGTTATCCATCAGCTGTTAGTCCTGCAGAAGACATGGAATGGTGTCCGCCGGTGACATTGCCATGGGGAGCACCGAGCTACGGTTGGGGTCCTCAGGCGGTATCCCCTGCTGAGATGGGTCCGCAAGGCGGCTATGGTTACCACGATCCGTCGATGGTCTCCCCGGCTAACATGGGTCCGCAAGGCGGCTACGGCTACCACGATCCGTCGATGGTCTCCCCGGCTAACATGGGTCCGCAAGGCGGCTATGGCTACTATGATCCGTCGATGGTCTCTCCGGCTAACATGGGTCCGCAAGGCGGCTACGGCTACCACGATCCGTCGATGGTCTCCCCGGCTAACATGGGTCCGCAAGGCGGCTACGGCTACTATGATCCGTCGATGGTTTCCCCGGCTAACATGGGTCCGCAAGGCGGCTACGGCTACTATGATCCGTCGATGGTCTCTCCGGCTAATATGGGTCCGCAAGGCGGCTACGGTTACATGGGCGGCGGTCAAATGGCGCCTGTCGTAGCCGGAGCTTCAACAGGCAAAAAAAATTGCAACTGCGGCTGCCATGAGAAACGTGAGGATGAAGTTGACCAGTTCGAGGAAGAGAACGTACTGAGTGCATCCCCGAGCAAATCAGCCCCTCCGCGTAAAACAGCCAAAAAGGTTGTCGTTCGTCAAACACGCACCGTAAAGCCAAAACGCCGCGGAAGTTTACCGTGGATTAATCGTTAATTGCTGGTTCGAACTAACCCCGGCTATCCTCGCTTGCATGGATTCATGCATGTGAGGATGCCGGGGTTATTGATGTGCATAATTCTCCAGCAGAGGTGAAAGACTAACAAAAAAGGTAAAAAGGGGAGTTCCCGATGATGGAATTCAGCCTCTGGAAGAAAATCAAAAAAAGGCTGCTGCGGAATCGACGGCCAATGTGGCAATTAGGCTGCCTGCTTGCCGTGACTATCGCATCGCTTACAAGCATTCAATCTGTACAAGCTATGCAGCAGACGAATCCACCTTCCACCGGAGCAGGAACAAGAAGCGTTATCGAAGTGCTGGCATCACCTTCAGAGCAGGTGACCGTCAAGCTGCACCGTATTTTCTTATGCGGCGACGAGATGAGTACGCTGGGGCAGATGACATCGAAAGAAACGCTTCGGTTGCTCAAGGAACATCCGGAATGGACGGCTGTGCTTGATACAGAGTCAGCTGTCGTCATGGAGCAGCGGATTGACGACCTGTCGGAATCATGCAAGCATAACGGCTATATCAGTATGGATAAAGCGGGCAACTTAACGTTATTCGATGGTTCGCCGAAGAAGGAAAAGGTGCTGAGGACCTTTTTCCAACTGGATGTCAACTACATGGAGAGCAGTTTGCCGAAGGAACGGATCGAGGAGCTCGTGAACGGGATTCGGATCACCGACAAAGACGAGTATAACAGTGTGTTGTCCACATTCAGTGACTATGCCGTCGATCGCACAGAGAAAGTCATGAAACGAGACTTCTAGCCGCTCTGTTCATGCCAGCCCAGCTTAACATTCGAATCGCACAGAGACGAACGCACGCAGCGTTCGTCTTTTGTGTTGTTACAGGAGGAGGAGCCTGCCCAAAAGACAAAACGCTTGTTCTCATCATGCCTATCATTTGCTATAATAGATGGAAGCCAATTTTTGAGCATACTATTTTTTGGCATGGGGAGAGAAGAGGCTTGCGTGTTTTAGGGATTGATCCAGGGATTGCAATCGTTGGATTTGGTTTCATCGACAAAATCGGGAGTAAGCTGGTTCCCGTCCAATACGGCTGTATTCAAACCGAAGCTCATACACCGCAAGAGGAGCGGCTCAAGCAGGTCTACGAATCTACTTGCGCGCTGATGGATCGCTATAAACCGGATACCGTCGCCGTAGAGAAGCTGTTTTTCAATAAGAACGTGACGACGGCATTCTCTGTAGGCCAGGCACGCGGTGTAATGATATTGGCAGCGGCCCAGCGCGGATTGCCTGTGACTGAATATACGCCACTGCAGGTGAAGCAGGCGGTTGTCGGATACGGCAAAGCGGAGAAGCGGCAGGTGCAGGAGATGGTGCGCATGCTCCTGAAGCTGAGTGCAATACCGAAGCCCGATGATGTGGCGGATGCACTTGCGGTCGCCATTTGCCACGCCCATTCTTCCGTTCTGACGGACAAAATAAACGGGGTGAACCGGAAATGATCGATTATGTACGAGGACGCGTCGTCCATTTGGATACAGAGTTTGTTGTAGTAGATGTACGAGATATCGGCTACCAGGTGTTTACGCCAAATCCGTACGCTTTTGCCAAGAGTGATGAAGCTGTGACGGTTTATACGCATCATCATGTTCGGGAAGACGCGACGCTGCTCTTTGGATTCGCAACACGCGAGGAACAGGCGATGTTCCGCAAGCTGCTTGAAGTGTCAGGTATTGGACCGCGCGTCGCGCTAGGAATTCTGGCAGGGGGCAAACCGGAGACGATTGCGGCTGCCATCCAGCAGGAGAATTTGACGTTTCTGACCAAGCTGCCCGGCATCGGCAAGAAGACGGCGCAGCGGATGGTTCTGGACTTGAAGGATAAGCTTGATGCGATTCCGGGCGGCTTCAGCTTCGCGGCCGCAGGAATCGTACTGGACGATGGCGCTGATAATGGATCCTTGTTCGGCGGCAATGCGAACTGGAAGGAAGCGCGCGAAGCTCTTACAACGCTCGGTTATACGGCAGCTGAGCTGGATCGCGCATGGCAGGGCATGAAGGATGCTGCGCCAGAGGATGAATCTGTGGATGCACTGATGAAACGTGCGCTGCAGCAGTTGTTTAAAGGCTAGCAGAGAGGGGGATGCGTGAATGGACGATCGGATTATTTCCGCCAACCTCATGATGGAAGATCAAGCGGTGGAGCTGAGTTTGCGCCCTCGCTATTTGGCCGAGTACATCGGTCAAACTCAAGTGAAAGAGAATCTGAAAGTATTCATTGAGGCGGCAAAGCTGCGTAAAGAAGCGCTCGATCATGTATTGCTCTACGGTCCTCCGGGACTTGGCAAAACAACGTTATCGAATATTATCGCCAACGAGCTTGGCGTGAATTTACGGACTACGAGCGGACCTGCCATTGAGCGGCCGGGCGATCTCGCCGCGCTTCTGACGAATTTGCAGGAAGGCGATGTTTTGTTTATTGATGAAATCCACCGCCTGCATCGCACGGTGGAGGAAGTGCTTTACCCGGCAATGGAGGACTTTGCGCTCGACATTATGATCGGCAAAGGCCCTAGTGCGCGATCGGTCCGCTTGGAGCTGCCGCCGTTCACGCTGATTGGTGCTACAACGCGGGCAGGACTATTGTCTGCTCCGCTGCGTGACCGTTTCGGTGTCGTGAGCCGGCTGGAGTTCTACTCGGTGGATGAGCTGGCATTTATCGTGTCACGCACAGCCGATATTCTCGGCGTCAGCGTTATTGGAGACGCAGCGCAAGAGATTGCGATGCGCTCCCGTGGGACGCCGCGGATCGCAAACCGACTGCTGAAGCGGGTTCGAGATTTCGCGCAGGTAAGAAACGAGGGTATTGTTACCCATGAGCTAGCCCGGTCGGCGCTTGGTCTTATCCAAGTGGACCCGCTTGGTCTTGACAGCATCGATCACAAAATGCTCCGTGCCATGATTTCCATCTATCGCGGCGGTCCTGTCGGGCTCGATACGATAGCAGCCACGATCGGTGAAGAAAGTCAAACGATTGAAGATGTTTACGAGCCCTATTTGATGCAGATCGGTTTCCTCCAGCGCACGCCGCGCGGTCGCATGGTAACGCCGCTTGCCTACCGGCATTTAGGCCTTCCTGTGCCGCAGCAGCCCGGCGCTGACGCCGATCAAGGAGAGGGAGGCAGCTCCGTATAATGGCCAAGAAAGAACGCAGTACGGATGAGAGCAAACGCGAGAAGCTTATTGTCTTGTATGATGGTACCTGCAACTTATGTCTGGGCAGTGTTCGTAAGTTGAAGGAGCTGCAGTCGTCAGCCGTGCTGCGATTCATTCCGGTTCAGTCGTTAGACGAAACTTACGAAACAATTCCGGGTCTGGCATCGTTAAATACAGAGACATTGCTAACGAAGATGCATGTCGTTGAAGCAGATGGCACGCTGCACGCGGGAGCCGCCGGCGTCATTCGAATTATGCGGACGGTCAGAGGGTTAAGATGGCTGGCTTGGCTGTACCGTGTGCCAGGTCTGGGACTCGCTGCAGACGGCATCTACCGAGTGATTGCGGCGAAACGTTACGACTGGTTCGGCCGAACCGATGACAGCTGTCATGAAGGAGTCTGTGCATTACCTAAGAAAGACTAATGGTGAGGGGGAATGGATGTTTTGCCGATGAAAGGCATAAACGTCGTTCATGCGAACGAGTCCATAGAGCCGGCAGTGAAGCGATCAAGGCTGCCGAAGACGATGCGAACATTTACGCTGCTGTTGACTGGAGTTGTAGGCCTCTCCGTTTGGACATCTGTGCCATCAAGCGGTGCGGCGGTACCTAAACTCGATAACATACGTGTAGGGATCTTCCTGAATACAAGTAAGTATAAGCTCGATTCGGCTGCCGCCACTTTCAGCTCGGTCGCTGCGCTGCAAGTGGGCGTTCGTCAGCCTTCCGGCGTTGTCCCGATGTTTCAGACGGCAAACGGCGAAACGACGAGATTTACGCTGGACGACTACAAGCCGTTGCTGCTTGAGACAACCGATTATATGACGGCACTGGCCGCTTATAAACGAGTCAAGGCAATGGGAGCAGCAGGTTTCATGACAGCAGCGAGCGACTCTCGCGGGAAAGTGTATCAAATCGAAGAAGGTTCATATGCCACTGCTGCTGAAGCGAAAGCAGCGGGCGATCGTTTGTTGAAGGATGCCACGCTGGCTGGCTATGCAGGCAAATCAAGTAAAGCAGAGCTGATCGGTCCGCTTCATTTGGATACCGGTTTGGTCTATGCCTCCAAGGATGAAGCTGTGAAAGCAGCGCAGTCTCTCGGCGCAAGCGGAGTAGAGGCTTATGCCGCCATGAAACAGACCGGAATGGAAGCAGGCGTGTTTACCGTCGTGGTTGGCTCAGAGAGCGATCAGACGGCGCTCGCTCAGGTTAAAGCCCAGGCGCAGAAGGTGAATGGTGCCTTGTCGCTGCAGCAGACAGATGCGGCCTCCGCTTATTTTGTTATACGGGATGATTATACGACGGTTGATTCGGCTTCCAAACCTCCGGTTTCGCTTTATTCGGTACCAACTACCGGTGCTAAACTATGGCTTTCGACTTCCGCTCCTTCAGGCATTAAGCTGATGGAACGATATAATCGGAGCTATCGCGGACAGTTTGAAGTAAGCGGCTTAAACAACAAGCTTGCTGTCATCAATGAATTACCGTTCGAGCAGTATCTGTATGCCGTCGTCGGTGCAGAGATGCCTTCATCTTGGCCCGCGGAAGCATTGAAATCGCAGGCGGTTGCGGCACGTACATATGCAATCTATCAAGGATTTGGCTTTCAAGTTGCGCATGTGGTAGATACAACGCTCAGTCAAGCTTACGGCGGCCTCGGTTCCGAGAAGCCATCAACGATTGCAGCCGTAGATGCGACTAACGGCGAAGTGGCCATGTACAACGGCAAGGTCATCGAGGCCGTATTCTCTTCAAGTGCCGGCGGCGTTTCGGCCGATGCGAGTGAGATATGGGGCAATAGCATCACTTACTTGAAGAGCGCGCAGAGTCCGGATTCCTCCTCCGAGAAAGGACTTTATCAGTGGTATCGCATTGCGCTCCCGAATGGATCCGTTGGTTATATGCGTGAGGACTTGCTGGATACAACCGATCAGAAATCAAAGGGCGGACAACCTCTTCTCCGTGTGAATACCGACGGATCGAAGCTGCGTCCGATTCCGCTCATTCAAGATAATGTGCCTGTCGTAGATTTGGCGAACCGTGGAACGATGGCAGTCCAATTGGAGAAAGTGACGCAATCCAATGAGATGTCATGGGTACGAGGAACGTACACGGCTGCAGAGATTCTGGCATTCACGAACGGTAAGCTGCAGAAACCTATCTCAGGCAAGATCGCGACGCTGGAAGTCAGTCAGAGCGGTCCGTCGGGGCGTCCTATTGAGCTGTTAGTGAATGGTCAGAAGATGCAGGTCAAATATCCGGATGTTTATCGCGCTGCATTCGGAGGATTGCCAAGCACCTTGTTCCAGATCGATGAAACAGCCAGAATGACCATTGCCGGCGGAAATCAAGCCGTACGTGAACGTCCGACTGTCACCGATAACGGTACGATGTATCTCATCGGTGGAGATGGACAAACGCGAGAATTGAAAGATCGCAATGTCTTTATCCTCAATGGCGATGGCAAAGTGCGAGCGGCAACGAAAGATCCGGGTTTCCGATTCGTCGGTTCCGGTAACGGACATGGCGTAGGCTTGTCTCAATACGGAGCGCGCGGGTTGGCAGAGCTTGGGTATGACTATAAATATATTATGCAATACTATTACAAAGACGTGACGATCGTTAAGGAATGAGAACCAGTCGATGAATGTAAATGAATTTGATTTTGATTTACCGGAACATCTAATCGCACAAACTCCGCTTGCAGACCGAACGTCCTCCCGGCTGTTGACGCTTAATCGAGAGTCGGGCGAAGTGGAGCATCATACGTTTACGAGGCTGGCCGAGCTGCTTCAGCCGGGGGATACTTTAATCCTCAACGACACTCGTGTCATGCCGGCACGCTTGATGGGGATCAAGTCCGATACGGGCGCTAAAGTCGAGCTGCTGCTGCTCAAGCAGCTCGAAGGGGATCGTTGGGATACGCTGGCGAAGCCCGGCAAGCGGTTAAAGGTTGGCGCACAGCTTTCTTTCGGTGATGATGGCAGCGGTCAGCCGCTGCTTCGAGCAACCGTGGTAGGGGAAGGCGAAATGGGCGGTCGCGAGATCGAGTTTCATTATGAAGGGATCTTCCCCGAGCTGCTGGATCGACTCGGAGAAATGCCTTTGCCGCCTTATATTAAAGAACGTCTTGGCGATCGCGAGCGATATCAAACCGTGTATGCCAAGCATGAGGGATCAGCTGCGGCACCTACGGCGGGATTGCATTTTACTAGACCGTTTCTCGATGAGTTGAAGGCTAAAGGCGTACATATCGGATATATTACGCTTCATGTCGGCCTTGGTACGTTCCGGCCGATGTCAGTAGATACAATCGAGGAGCACACGATGCACTCGGAATATTACGAATTAAGCGAAGAAACAGCAGCCATGCTTCGCTCCGCGAAGGAACGAGGCGGCAGAATTGTTGCCGTAGGCACAACTTCTGCACGAACTCTTGAAACCGTTGCGGCTCGGTTTACGTATGAGGGTATACAGGCTTGCAGCGGCTGGACAGATATTTTTATTTTCCCAGGCTACGAGTTCAAGCTGGTTAATGCGCTGCTCACGAATTTTCACCTGCCGAAGTCAACGCTGGTGATGCTCGTCAGTGCTTTAGCCGGACGGACGGCAGTTATGAAGGCGTACAAGGAAGCGATTGAACAAGAATATCGGTTCTTCAGTTTCGGAGACGCGATGTTTATTTACTAGGACAGAAAGAGGAAGTGCACGAGTGGCAATCACATACGAGTTAATTAAGACTTGCAAGCAGTCAGGAGCGCGTCTCGGACGCGTACATACGCCTCACGGAATTATCGAAACACCTGCATTCATGCCGGTAGGCACGCAAGCTACGGTCAAGACGATGAGCCCGGAAGAGCTGAAGACGATGGATGCTCATATTATTCTGAGCAATACCTACCATCTGTTTATCCGGCCCGGACATGAAATCGTCCGCAAAGCAGGCGGCCTGCATAAATTCATGAATTGGGATCGCCCGATTCTGACGGACAGCGGCGGATTCCAAGTATTCAGCTTAAGCAACATGCGCAAGATCAAAGAAGAAGGCGTAGAATTCCGCAGTCATCTCAGCGGCGACAAGCTGTTCTTGTCTCCGGAAGTGGCGATGGAAATCCAAAACGCACTCGGCTCGGACATTATGATGGCATTCGACGAATGCGCGCCATACCCAGCCGACTATGATTATGTCAAGAAATCGCTGGAACGTACGACTCGCTGGGCAGAGCGCTGTTTGGCTGCTCATGCTCGTCCGCATGATCAAGGATTGTTCGCGATTGTGCAGGGCGGCATGTACGAAGACTTGCGCCGTCAGAGCGCAGCAGAGTTGACTTCCATGGATTTCCCGGGGTATGCTATTGGAGGATTAAGCGTCGGAGAACCGAAGAATCTCATGTACAATGTGCTTGATTGTACGGTTCCGCTGCTGCCATCTAACAAACCTCGCTACTTAATGGGCGTAGGCTCGCCTGATGCTCTGCTTGAAGGCTCTATTCGCGGAATCGATATGTTCGATTGCGTGCTGCCTACCCGTATTGCTCGTAACGGTACAACGATGACGAGCTCGGGTCGACTGGTCATTCGCAACGCGAAATTCACCGAGGACTTCGGTCCGCTTGATCCGGAATGCAGCTGCTATACCTGTACGAATTACTCCCGTGCGTACTTGCGTCACCTGATCAAGGCTGACGAGACGTTCGGCATTCGATTGACTACCATACACAATTTGCACTTCCTTCTAGAGATGATGCGCGGCGTGAGACAAGCAATCATGGATGACAGATTACTTGACTTCCGTGATGACTTCTTTAATAAGTACGGCTTGCACGAGAACGATAAAGGATTTTAAGGAAAGGGGTGAACCAATATGGGATCAGCAGCATCTTTACTCCCGTTTGTACTTATGTTTGCGGTATTTTATTTCCTTCTGATTCGTCCGCAGCAGCGTAAATCCAAGCAGCGCAACTCGATGCTTAGCTCGCTGAAGAAAGGCGACAAAATCGTAACGATCGGCGGTATGCACGGAACGATCATGGAAATCTCGGATGATGTCGTTGTCCTTCGTGTCAACGATGCAACGAAGATTACATTCGACCGCAGTGCGATTAACACGATTACAACAAGCGCGGCAGTATCTGCAGCACCATCTGCGCCTGTAGTAGAGAAGAAAGAAGATCAAGCAGAGAATATTAAAGCTTAATCTAAGCAGTAAACAGAAGCCGGAACGAAGGCGGACGATGAGTCCTACTCGTTTCGGCTTCTATTTGTTTGCTTAAGGGATAAGACGGAACCCGCTCATAATTTCCAGCATTTGCGCACATAATGAACGTACATGCCAGGCGCCGATGGAGGTGGAGAATAATGGGCAATTGGCTGGAGATCACGTGGCGGACGTTAATGGCTGTCGTCTTCTTGCTCTTGATGACGAAACTGCTGGGAAAACGCCAGGTTACCGAGCTGTCCGTATTTGAATATATTACAGGCATCACTATAGGTAACTTGGCGGGGTATATTTCACTGGATACGGATGAGAAATGGTACTTAGGTTTCTTGTCTTTAGGTGTCTGGGTAGCGGTGTCACTCGGCATCGAGATGCTTCAATTAAAGAGCAAGAGAGTCCGAAACTGGATTGACGGAACTCCGACCGTATTGATTCAGAAGGGCAAAATACTAGAGAAGAACTTAAAGAAAGAGCGTCTGACAACCGATGAACTGCTGCAGCAGCTGCGAATGAAAGATATATTCAAAGCGGCTGACGTTGAGTTTGCGATTATGGAGGCGAGCGGGGCGATCAATGTGCTGCTCAAGACCGAGAATTTACCATTAACCCCGAAGCAGCTGGGCATTAAAGTGACACCTGAGAGAGAACCGATCGCAGTCATCATGGATGGGGTCGTGCTGGTGGATCCACTTCAAGTGAGAGGGTTTAACGAGGCTTGGTTGGTCAAAGAGCTCAAGAAATCGGATCTTCGCGTTCAGGATGTGTTTCTGGCCCAAATTGATGATTTCGGGACGCTGACAATCGATTTGTACGATGATAAGGTCAAGCAGCCTAAGAGCCAGCATCAAGCGACACTGCTTGCAGCACTGAAGAAATGTGAAGCGGACATGGAGATGTACGGGCTGCTGACGACAGACGAAACCGAGAAACAGAAATATGCTGCCTGCTCCAAGCAGCTTCAGCATTTGATTGATGAGGTCAGGCCGCTTATTTATCAATAAACAAGAAGAGACCGCCGGTGAATGAACACAATCAACCGGCGGTCTCTATTTGGTTTATTTTGCATCCTCGCGCAAATACGTCATATTCGCCGGGGTAATGGAGCCATTGTGGCGACCGCGGCGGAGCGAGAGGTTCATCACGCTTAGACGCATGCCCACCGTGGAAGCAAATGTAGCAAGCACCAGTCCACCACACATGTCGATCAACCAGTGGATCCCCAGATAGAAGATCGCAAAGATAATGATGACGGCACAGATGCAGCAGAACCAAGCCCATCGTTTGATGCCGGAGCGTACGGCCAATATCGCAAGCGTTACCGATATCGACGTATGCAAGCTTGGGAAGCAGTTATCAAGTCCAGACAAAGCACGATACTGGTTCTCGAAGTCCGGGAATACGTTTAACATCAGGAATGAAACGTTCGTCGGATCATGATACCAGACCTCGTTGACCGGCAAAAACAAGTAAAACGGGATCGCGACTAAATAGTTAATCATAATCGCGTAACACAGCGCGTAAAACATTCGTTTGTTTTTGCTGCGCTTGGAGTAAATGCCGATGGATGCAATAAGCATCGCTTGAAAGACCACCACGTACATAAAAGCCAGGAAAACAGTCAAATAACGATTCTCAAACATATGTTGAAGATTGGCGACGAAGTTTCCTTCGATCGATTGGAAGAACGTTGCGAAATCATAAGTATAGGTCATATGATGTTCGATGCGCATCTCCAGCTTGTTGATGAAGAGAATCAACATTAAAGCGCCGAAATGCAGCAAATATTTGCGGTTTAGTACCATCTCTCTGAGAAACAATCCACCAACCTTGAACGGGTTCGCTGCTGCTCCGTACCAGATCAGAAACGTCACCGTAATGGCCGAATAGATCGCGACCGTCGTCATGTTGTCAAACAAAGTCATGATACATTATTTCCTCCTAAAAGCACCTTCATTATTTCAGCTCGATCTAGTATATCACAAACTATACCCAAGTGAGACCATTTCCAAAAGTGTTCACAAACGGGACAAGCTGTCAGGACCGTTTGGTATTTACCCCAATCATGCCTCCAAATGCGCCGCAAAGCAAGGTTTCGATCAGCATGGTGAACGTTCTGCCGCTAATGCCGGTGTTTGTAGAAAGAAAGCTGACAAGCAGAATCAACAGGCCGTAAGCGATGCCGAGCATTCCGCCGTAATACCATCCGCGCATCCCGGATCTTCTTCCCGATACGAAACCGCCTGCAAGTGAAGCACAGCCGTGCACGATCAAACTGTAAAGCGGCAGCTGGGTTTCCTGCATGCTTCCCCACCTCAGCATAGTTGAGAGCAGTATAGCCCCTAATGCCAGCCAAATGGATGCATACAAAATGCCTGCGAGCATCGGTGAAGCCATGTGTACCTTAGGAACATTTTTCATGGCGTTGATTGGTTTCATATCGCTATCCCTCCAATTATTTGCGCTCGTGTTCACGATTATTACAAGATATGGTCAAGCTGATCAGAATAGTACAAGTTGGCCGTCAGCAGCAGGCATTCCGCGTGATTACCAAATATTCGAACATTGTCCTTCGTATGATGTACTTTGCATCAGGTGACAATAGTTGTACTTTGTGCTGGCATGAACCAAAGGAGGGCGGCTCATGTGGAATACTTGACACTGATGTTCCGGACGCTTCTCATCTACTTCATCGTGTTTCTCATTATGCGGCTTATGGGGAAGAGGGAAATCGGCAAGCTGTCTGTATTTGACCTGGTCATTTCCGTCATGATTGCCGAGATTGCCGTATTCGTCATTGAGGATACGCATCGTCCGTTATTGAATGGCATATTGCCGATGGTGTTTCTGCTCGTCATTCAGATTGTCATTGCCGTCATTTCGCTGAAAAGCCGGAAGCTGCGAATCTGGTTCGATGGTGAGCCGGTTGTGCTCGTGGAGCGCGGCAAGCTCAATCGTGAAGCGATGCGTAAGCAGCGATATAATTTAGATGATTTGATGCTGCAGTTTCGGGAGAATAAAACGAATATCGCGGACGTCGAGTTTGCCATATTGGAGACGACCGGCAAACTATCCATCATTCAGAAGGATCGGCATGAACATCGCAATCCGGGGGCATCAGGCGAGCATGGCGGACAAGGGCAAGGAGAAGGACATGATTCCTATTTCCCCAAGCCGTTCCCCAGAAATTACCGTTTCGAAACGCTGCCCGTTCCGCTCATCATGGATGGCGAGATTCAGAAGACGAATTTGGAGCAGCTCGGCAAAGACCGTTTCTGGTTGAATAATCAGCTGCGGCAGCGCGGAGTTACAGATGTGAAGCAAGTATTCTTATTGACGATTGATCATCGCGGCAAAATCTTTCTCGATGCAAGGCGGGGGAGAAATCCACATAAGTAAACGACAAACACCGGCTTGGATAAGCCGGTGTTTCATTAGGATTTGAACCATCTGCCGAGAAGAGGAATGCGCTCCGCATCATAGCGGTCAATAATGCGCATCATGACCATGAGAATGAGATAGACGATGATGCCGGCTGTGCAGGCTGCAAACAAATTATGCCACAAGGCAGGCAATGCTTGCAGGTTCATCACCCATAATGAAGCAGCTCCCATAATGCACATGGCGGCTCCGACTTTAAGGAAATCCAGTATGTTCATGCTGAAACCTACAGAGCGAACAACGGCGATCCAGTGCAATGCCGTGACAAGTACGATATTGACATTGATTGCAATGATGGCACCGTAGATGCCAAGGGACGGATCAGACGCCAGCTCAACAATGAGGACGAGCTTCACCACGGCTCCGATAAAAGTGTTCATGAGAGCGGTAGTAGGTTTATCGAGCGCCTGCAGCGCTGCTTGAAGAGGAGCCTGTAAGTAAATGAACAAGCCGATAGGAGCTAACCATTGCAGCATTGGGGCAATCTCGACATGATTATAGAGGATGCGGCACAGCGGCTCTGCGAACAGGAGCATGACCACGACGAACGGAGCTCCTGTAACAAGGGAGAGGCGCATGGATTGATGGAGACGTTTATGGATCGTTGCGCGGTCACCTTTGGCAGCTGCTTCTGAGAGGGAAGGAACAAGTGAAACGGCAAGGGAGTAAGTGAGTGCTGTGGGAAGAAGCAGGATAGGGATGATCATCCCTTGCAGTGCGCCATATTGAGAGGTTGCCACTCCGACAGCAATTCCTGCCGCCAGCAAAGCTCGTGCAGTCAGAATAGATTCCATTAGATAAGATAAGGATCCGATCATTCGGCTGCCTGTTACCGGTACAGAGAGGCTGATCAAGCGTCTCATGACCGGAACGCGTCGTTTATGAAAAGGAATGTGGAATTGAGGTTTGACAGAAGCATGCGTAGTATCTAGTGATGAGAGTTCAGCTACAGCATTGTCTTGAATAATAGCGAGTTTTACTCGTTTACGGTCATGCGCATATTGCCAAAGCAGCACAACAAGCCCTCCGATTTCACCCACGACCACGCCGAGCATCGCTCCCGCCGCACCCCAGGCTAGTCCGAATGGCAGCAGCCATTTCGCGAATAACAGGGCAAATACAATGCGAATCACGGTTTCGAGCGTCTGCGAAAGTGCAGTTGGAATCATGTTCTGCTTCCCTTGAAAATAACCCCGATACACGGAGGAGATCCCAATGATGAGCAGCAGCGGTGTCATCATGAGGAAGGTTTGATAAACGCGCGGATCTGTCATCAGCCGCGTCGTTATCCAAGGCGTCAGCCAAACAAATAAACCGGTAAGCAGGAGCGACAGAAGCACCGTAAGTGCCATCGCTGAACGGAATATTTGTTTCACCCGCTTAGAGTCGCCCTTGGATTCCGCCTCCGCTATCCATTTGGCAACGGCCAGTGGAATTCCGCCGGTAATCAAGGTGAGCAGGACGATCAGAAACGGGTAACCGAGCTGATACAAACCTACTCCCTCAGCACCGATAATGCGGGGAAGCGCAATGCGCGGTACAAAGGCAAGGATTCGATTCACAATGCCTGCAAGCAGCAGAATTAATGCGCCTTTAATAAAAGATTGCTTGGTCACAGTCGGTTCCTCTCCCTTTACGTTCGATCCCTTTCCTTCACTTCCCATTACCTGCAAGACCTGTCCTGTTCTATCCTTATGCTTATGCGCAGCATGTCCGAATCCATGTCAATTTTTCAAATGCGGTTGCATGAAGCAGGAAAGTGGCAAGCGGGCATCGAATGAATGTAGGATAAAGGGCATAGTAACGTGAGGAGGTCGTGAGTATGACGGGCGATTTAGTACCATTAACGAATGAAGAATGGATCGCGACCATCGAACATTTATGTGATAGCAAAGCGGATGAATTTCGATTGATCGGCTACGAGCATGTAACTGGGAATGATATATGGCAGTGCGTGAAGGACCGGTATACCAAAACAGGCGAACCGGCCATGCATCAGGTCGTCAACGATATTTTGTCGCTGAAAGTGACAAAATTTATGAACTTTTTGACGGTAAGTGCCTATAAAGGGACCCATTTTTAACGAGTGGGCTCTTTTTTTTGACTCGTTTTTGAGGCATCGCTATAATAGGAATGTTGACACAAGAGAATTTAAGGGGGAACTGAGAGTATTATGAATCGTTTGTTAGCATTCGTACTCATCGTCGTGCTATCTGCCGGCGTAGTAGCGGGAACAAGCTCTTGGCTTTTCAACGACGTGAAATTAGGACTTGATCTGAAAGGCGGATTTGAAATCCTGTATGAAGCTCAGCCAATTGAGGCTGGCGGTAAAGTGACGAAGGAGTCTCTGATCGAGACGGCTAAGAGCCTTGAGGAACGTGCCAATGCAACTGGCGTTGCAGAGCCGGAAGTAACGACAGAAGGCAGCAATCGGATTCGCGTGAAGATTGCCGGCGTTTCTGACGAGAACAAAGTCAGGGATGTCCTCAAGAAACCGGCAGAACTGACATTCCGCAGTGCGCGCGGCTGCGCAGCTGATAAAGGATACTGTAAAATCGAGCTTACCGGCAACGACTTCAAACAGAACGGAGCTGCCGTTCACCAAACGAACCTGAATGCTTTCGAGATTGCAATAAAGCTGAAGAGCGCGAGTAAGTTCGCTGAAGTAACACGCGAAATTGCGAAGCTTAGCCCGAACAACCAGCTCGCCATCTACTTGGATGAGAAGGAGCTGTCTGCGCCAAACGTTGCGGGTGAAATTAACCAAAACGAAGCGGTTATTACGGGTAATTACACCCGTGAAGAAGCGAATGACCTTAAAAATACAATCAACTTAGGCGCGTTGCCGCTTAAGCTGACCGAGAAATACACGCAAAGTGTCGGTGCAACACTAGGTAAATTATCTCTGAAAGAGACGGTAATTGCCGGTGCGATCGGTACTGTGCTGATTTTGCTCTTCATGTTGGTGTTTTATCGGTTACCGGGCGTTATTGCGAGCTTCTGTATCATCGTGTACATTTGGCTCCTATTGCTCGGCTTCAACTTGATAGATGCCACGCTGACATTGCCGGGTATCGCAGCCTTCATTCTCGGAATCGGGATGGCGGTTGACGCCAATATCATTATGGCAGAGCGGATTAAAGAAGAAATGCGCAGCGGCAAGAGCATTCTATCGTCGCAAAAAGCAGGCTCCAAGAGTTCGTTCCGCACCATTATCGATGCGCACGTTACGACTACAATTGCTGCACTCGTGCTATTCTTTATCGGCGTCGGTTCCGTTAAAGGGTTTGCGGTAATCCTGCTCCTAAGTATCATCATCAGTGTATTGACGAACGTGTTCTTCTCTCGCCTGCTCCTTACTTTGATTATCCGCAGCGGCATTGTGAAGAAGAAATCTTACTTCGGTGTCAAGGAGAGTGAAGTACGTGCGCTTTAGTGGATTTGCAGAGGTTTCGGATCGTAAGTTCGATTTCGTGAAGAAGGCTCGTTACTTCTTCATTTTCTCGATTATTATTACCGTTCTTGGTATCATAACGCTTGGTATCCATGGCTTGAACTACGGCGTCGATTTCCGGGCGGGCTCCAGCGTTGATATTGCCGTGAAGAAGGATTTGACGGGTCAGAAAGAAGAGATTGAGAAGTATCTGAAGGATAATGAATTTGGTGAGCCTGGTTTAACGGTTGGTACAAGCCGTGTAACGCTTCGTTTCGACGATGTGCTGACAGAAGCGAAGGAGAAATCGCTGAAGGCAGGTTTCGCCGAGAAATTTGACAAGGATGCGTCTGCCGAGGTCAATACGGTAGACGTTGAAATTGCCAAAGAGCTTAGGACGAATGCATTGTATGCGATGCTCGTAGCAAGCATCGGGATCGTTATCTATGTCAGCATCCGGTTTGAGTGGCGGTTCGCGATTGCGGCGATCGTTGCCTTGCTGCATGATGCCTTTATCGTAATCAGTTTGTTCTCGATCTTTAAGCTCGAAGTGAATCTTCCCTTCATCGTGGCGATCTTGACCATCATCGGTTACTCCATCAACGATACGATCGTCATATTTGACCGGATTCGTGAGAATTTGCGATTCGCTAAACTCAAGAATGCAGCGGATATCGCCAAGCTGGTGAATGAGAGTATCTGGCAAACGCTGACGCGTTCCATTAATACGGTAATGACCGTTGTCGTGGCTGCGCTTTGCCTGCTTATCTTCGGCAGCGAGTCCATCCGACTGTTCTCACTGGCAATCTTGTTTGGTCTTATAAGCGGAGCGTATTCGTCCATCTTTATTGCGAGTCAGCTGTGGCTTGTCATGAAGAAGAAACAAAAACCAAAAGCAACAGTCAAGTCTCCGGCTGCATCGTAGTATGATAAGTAGAGGGTGGCCGAACCGGGCTCATCCATGTGCACAAAACTTAAGCGAATATGCTTGAACAGGAGGCGTCCATGACAGCGACCCAACGTTATGCCAAAGCCGAGTCTGCCGCATGGACCGGACTTATAGGTAACGTCTGTATAGCAGTAATTAAAGGCGGAATCGGCATGTTGGCAGGCAGCAAAGCGTTAATGGCTGATGCTTGCCGCTCCGCTTCGGATGCAGCGGCCTCATTCGTCTCCTTAACAGGTGTTCGTCGATGCAGGGAGCTGGGATCACCTCATGCACCTGTGCCGGCTACCAGAGGGCGAACGGAGGCAGCGACCGGCGTATTGGCATCCATTCTGCTTATGATTCTAGGTCTGGAAATTGGCATCTCTGCAATCAAATCTATTGCAGACGGTGTTGACAAAGCACCGGGCTGGCTGGCAGCCCTTGTCATATTCCTTGCATTTATACTGAAAGAGGTTCGCTTCCCGATCAAGGAACGGGGAGCGGACTTATACGCATCGCTTGCGGCGCTTGTCGGAACAGGCGGTGCGATGCTGGGCAAGCCGCTTGGCATGCCTGTCATGTATTACCTGGATCCGGCGGCATCGCTCATCATCGTGGTGATCGTATTCTCAAGCGGGTACCGAGTCGCTTCCGCTTCCGTCATGCGCAGTCGATTCCTGGAAGTCGAGCCGGCAGATATGTCGGAGCTTAAGGCAGTCGTGCTACGCATGGAAGGCGTAATCGGGGTCGAGGTGCTTCGCGCGAGAGAGCATGGTCACTACGCGGTTGCGGATGTGGTCATCAGCGTCAATCCACGCATATCGGTGCTGGAAGGCAATGAGATCGCCAAACGCGTGAAATATTTTGTGATGAAGCGGTTCAGTCATATGACGGAAGTTACCGTACATGTAGAACCGTATGATCCGGGATATCCGTACAAAACAAATCATGATCCAAGTCAGGAACAACTACCGACGCTACTGCAATAGCAGCAGCGTTGATTTTTTTTGAGAAAAGAGGTGTCAGCCAATTGATGCAATCCAAAACACGCTGGAGTCTCGCTTCGTTCGATTTGGAGGCAGAGGCGCGTGCAGCCGGTTTAGCGCGCAGCTTGTCCCTTTCTCCGCTTGTCGCGAGACTGCTGGTTCAGCGCGGCTACGACCGGGTTGAATCAGCGCGTCAGTTTTTGAACGGGGGCATCGAATGTCTGCATGATCCTTTTCTGCTAAAGGGCATGAATGAAGCCGTTACGCGTATACGAGCGGCTGTCCAGCGCGGCGAACGGGTGAGGATTTATGGCGATTATGATTGTGACGGCGTCTCGTCAACCACGCTCATGTCCTACCTCTTCACGCGGCTGGAGCTGAATTTCGATTATTATATCCCCCACCGAACGTTGGAGGGGTATGGACTCAATAAAGCTGCGCTTCGCGCCGCTGCCGACAGCGGCATTACACTTATCGTGACCGTTGACACCGGAATTAGCGCGGTAGAAGAGATTGCCTATGCCAATGAGCTTGGCATTGATATTGTGGTCACCGATCACCATGAGCCGCCTCATCAGCTTCCGGAAGCTTACGCAATCGTTAACCCGAAGCAAGAGGACTGCGGATATCCGTTTAAAGGACTGGCTGGTGTCGGAGTTGCGTTTAAGCTTGCGCAGGCGCTGCTGGACGAGCCTCCGATTGAATGGACAGATGTAGTTGCGCTCGGCACAATTGCCGACCTAATGCCGCTTAAGGATGAGAATCGCGTACTCGTCAGACTGGGGCTGGAGCAGCTTCGTCAAACCGAGAAACCGGGCTTCCGAGCATTGGCAGAGGTCGGAGGCATCGAGCTGGCATCGCTGGTATCGTCCAATGTGGCATTTGGGATGGCGCCGCGCATCAATGCAGCGGGCAGACTCGAGCATGCACAGCAGGCTGTGGCACTGCTTACCTCAACCGATCATGAATCCGCAGCAGCAAGTGCGATCAGCTTGGACGCGTTAAACCGTCAAAGGCAGCTCATTGTAGAGACGATCGTGCAGGAAGCACAGGAGATGTGGATGGCCAAATGCAAAGCTGCCGCTGAAGCAGGTGTTCCGGAGCCTTCCGTTATCGTGCTTGCAGGTGAAGGCTGGAACGTTGGCGTTGTCGGCATCGTAGCTTCGAAGTTTATTGAGAAATACTATAAACCGACACTGATTCTCGGCATCGACACCGTGACGGGCAAAAGCAAAGGGTCTGCTCGTTCCATCGAAGGATATGATCTGCATGCGGCTTTAACCGAATGCGATGCATTGTTGGATCATTACGGGGGGCATCAAGCTGCGGCCGGGATGACCTTGCACCGCGACAACCTGGAAGCCTTTGAAGCGCAGCTCAGTGGACTTGCTGACAGCTGGCTAACAGAGGAAGACTGGATTCCCAAAACGATGATCGACCTGAGCTGCAAAATGGAAGATGCAACCTTGCGCGTTAGAGAGCAGCTCGCTCACCTGGAACCGTTCGGTATCGGCAATGAAGCACCGAAGCTGCTGCTCACAGGTGTTACGCTTGCCGATCGCAAAGCGATGGGGAAAGAAAGCAAGCATTTGAAGCTGTCCATTAGCGGACAAGGTAAACTGCTCGATGCGATCTCCTTCGGCAGCGGCCATCTCACTGAACATCTCTCGCATGGCGCTGCCATCGAACTGGTTGGGGAGCTTTCGGTTAACGAGTGGAACGGTCAGCGAAAAGCGCAGTTTATGGTGAACGATTTGCGAGTGCCGCATATTCAAGTCTTCGACAAACGAGGGGATGCCGGCAGTGAATCGCTTCCTTCACTTAGGAAACAGCTTGCTGCAGGCAGTTATAAAGTACCGATTGTATTGGTTCCAAGTGAAGCTTGGCTCGAAGCGGCGGCTCAAACTTCGCAGGAAGCAAGGGCAGATGTCTCATTCATGACTTATGATGCATTCATGCAGCAGCAGAAGATCTCATGCTCGCACTTATTCGTATTTGGCCGGCCGCCATCCGCTGAGAAACTATCCTATGTCCTAGCGGCTTGTGAAGGTCTGGAAGCCGTCCATCTTCATTACGATACAAGCCAAGCAAGACCAGCTTTCCCAACCCGGGAGCAGTTCGGAGACATGTATAAGCTGTTGCGGCGCGAATGCCCGCTTGATGAAGAGGGCATAAGTAAACAATTGGCATCTAAGTTAAGCGGAACCGGTGAATCGACTATCACGCTCATGTTGAAGGTATTTACGGAATTAGAATTTATTCACATGGAAGAGGGGCAAGTCAAGCTTAGCCCTGTCACGGTTAAGCGAGAGCTGTCGCATTCGGCGGAATACCGCGATGCGCAGCGTATTGCGGAATGGAACGAAATCATCAGCGCACCGATTAAACGGTTGACGGATTGGATCATCAAAGAAGTTCAGAACTCATTATTACACCTAAACGAAGGAGTCGTTATTTCATGAATTACAAAGACTACATCCGCATCATCGAAGACTACCCACAACCGGGAATCCGCTTCAAGGACATCACAACGCTGACCAACAACGGACCTGTCTACGCACATGCCATTGATGCTATTCGTCAAGCAGTTGCCGACAAACAAATCGATTTGGTTGCCGGACCGGAAGCGCGCGGCTTCATCATCGGTGCGCCACTGGCTGTAACACTTGGAGCTGGTTTCGTCCCCATTCGTAAGAGCGGCAAGCTGCCGGGCGAAGTCATTGAAGCCAGCTACGATTTGGAGTACGGCAATGACAAGCTCGCTATTCACACGGATGCGATCAAGCCGGGTCAACGCGTGCTGATCGCAGACGACCTTCTTGCTACAGGCGGTACGATTGCAACTACGATCAACCTTATTCGCCAGCTTGGCGGCGAAGTGGTCGGAGCCGCATTCTTGATTGAGCTCGGTTACCTAGATGGCCGCAAGAAGCTTGACGGAATCGACATTTTCTCGCTAATGACGTATTAATCGCTGCTGCACAACTCGGCGCCGGACTCGGAAGGATCATCCTTCTGCGGTCCGGCGTTCTCTATACCTGCCTTTATGGCTGCATAGTGAGAGGTTGACGGAAAGGCTTTAAAACAGGCATAATAATAGGAAAACTCGGGCGTCATCACTTTAATTGATTTGGGAAGCAAAACGCGAGGCAGCGTGCTTTTCCGGAAAGGGACATTCATGGGCATAGAGCAGTTACTCGACAAAGCATCGACCTATATGAAGGAGCAAGATTTGACACGGATCAAAGAAGCATACGAATTCGCCGATCAAGCTCATCACGGGCAGGTACGTAAATCGGGAGAGCCGTATATTTTACACCCTGTCGCCGTAGCTGAAATTCTCGTCAACATGCAGATGGACGTGTTGTCGATTATCGCTGCGCTTCTTCATGACGTCGTTGAAGATACAACTGTCCCGCTTGAAGAGGTCAGAACCCGTTTCGGTGAGGCTTGTGCGGCTGTCGTAGACGGACTCACGAAGCTGGAGAAGATTCAATTCCGCTCCAAGGAAGAGCAGCAGAACGAGAATTACCGCAAGATGTTCGTTGCGATGGCACAGGACATGCGGGTTATCCTGATCAAGCTGGCTGACCGGCTTCATAATATGCGGACGCTGAAATATCAATCCGAGGAAGCGCAGCGGCGTATCGCGTACGAGACGCTGGAAATTTTCTGTCCGATCGCTCACCGGCTAGGGATCTCGGCCATCAAGTGGGAGATGGAGGATATTGCGCTGCGTTATTTGAATCCGCAGCAGTACTATCGCATTGCCAATCTCATGAAGAAGAAACGTGCGGAACGGGAGCAATACATCGCAGATGTCATTACCCGAATCACGGAGAAGCTTGAGGATATGGGGATTGAAGGCGACATTTCCGGTCGACCGAAACATCTATACAGCATTTATAAGAAGATGACCGCACGCAGCAAGCAGTTCACCGAAATTTATGATCTGCTCGCGATTCGGATCATCGTTGACAATATAAAAGACTGTTACGCAACGCTCGGTATCATTCATACGTTATGGAAACCGATGCCCGGCCGTTTCAAAGATTATATTGCGATGCCCAAAGCAAACATGTACCAGTCCCTCCATACGACGGTGATCGGACCTACCGGTGAGCCGACGGAAGTGCAGATTCGGACATGGGATATGCATCGTACGTCTGAATTCGGGATCGCTGCCCACTGGGCATATAAAGAAGGCGGCGTCGTACCAGGTGGTTCGTTCGAGGAGAAAATGACCTTGTTCCGCGAAATCATCGAGCTTCAGCATGAAGCCAGCGATGCTTCCGAATTTGTCGAATCGTTGAAGATGGACTTCTTCTCCGATCTTGTTTTTGTGTTTACGCCAAAAGGGGAAGTATTCGAGCTTCCGGCTGGCGCTGTGCCGCTTGATTTTGCCTACAGAATTCATACCGAGGTCGGGAATCGTACCATCGGCTCCAAGGTTAACGGCCGAATCGTTCCGCTCGATTATAAGCTGAAGACCGGCGATATCGTCGAGATCTTGACCTCGAAGCATTCGTACGGCCCAAGCCAGGACTGGATCAAGATTGCACAGTCGTCTCATGCGCGCAGCAAAATCAAGCAGTGGTTTAAGAAAGAAAGACGCGAAGAGAATGTTGTGAAAGGCCGAGACAACATTGAGCGAGAGCTCAAACGTCTGGGGCTTGAAGCATCGAGCTTCATGTCTGATTCCCAGCTGCAGGAAGCGGCTTATAAATTTACGTTCAACGATATCGAAGATATGCTGTCTGCTGTTGGATTTGGCGGGATAACCGCTGCACAGATCGTGACGAAGCTGACCGAGAAAATGCGCAAGGAAGCCGAAGAGGCGAATCAGATCGAGCTTACGAACGAGATGAAGGAGATGAAATCCTCTCCGTCGCTTCGCAAAACCCGTCCGACGCATGGCGTGTCTGTCAAAGGGGTAGACAATCTGCTTGTCCGGTTCGCACGCTGTTGTAATCCGGTACCGGGCGATGCCATTGTCGGTTACATTACACGCGGACGCGGTGTGTCGGTCCATCGATTGGATTGTTTGAATGTGAGCCCGAATTCGGATGGTGAAGAGGCTGCTCGCGTTATCGAGGTAGATTGGGAACAATCTGTCGAGGCGAACTACAGCGTGGATATCGAAATTACCGGTCATGATCGTCCGGGATTGCTCAACGAAGTGCTGCAGGCCGTGTCGGAGAGCAAAACGAATATTTCTGCCGTCTCCGGACGTTCGGACAAGAACAAACTCGCCATGATTCATATGACGGTTCTGATCCGTAACATCGAGCATTTACAGTCCGTGGTGGAACGGATTAAACGGGTGAAAGATATTTATTCCGTGCAGCGGATTATGCAATAACAGCAACAGCTATTGATCATGTTTCAGCAGGGAGAGTCCGTTAGGTTATGAAAGTAGTTGTTCAACGCAGCAAACAGGCGTCTGTTACCGTAGATGGAGAAACGGTCGGTTCGATCGACATGGGCTTGATGCTGCTCGTCGGCATTACCCATGAGGATGATGAATCCGATATCCGCTGGATGGCGGAGAAGGTTGCGGGTTTACGTATCTTCGAGGATGAAGAAGGTAAAATGAATCATTCCGTCAAAGACGTAGGCGGCGCGATTCTTTCGGTATCGCAATTTACTCTATATGGCGACTGCCGGAAGGGCAGACGGCCGAATTTCATGGCTGCTGCACGTCCGGAGCAAGCAGAAGCGCTATATGACGCATTCAATAAGCAGCTCCAATTAGGTGGACTAGCTGTGGAAACCGGCAAATTCGGTGCGATGATGGATGTTGCATTGACCAACTGGGGACCGGTTACCTTGATTATTGACAGTAAAGCTTAAGCCAAGACTCTCTTGGCTGAGGTGTTAGAATAGGTTCGAACGGGAACACTAGCCTTAGAAGTGCACAGCTCTATTCGTGCACGACAACGGTGGAGGGATTCTCGTTATGCATCAGTCGCGCAAGGAGCAGAGTGTCGAACGGATTTCGCGGAGGCTGCTTCATGCGGATCGCCGCGAAGCGTTGATTTTCGCAGAAATGGAAGAGAATATCGAAGCATCTGCTGACTTTGGCGGCTTCGCCGCAACGCCTAGGCGTTCTCCGGTTGGCGAGCATATGTAACAGCTGAACAGGAAGGACGGGGCGCTTCTTTGTCGAAGCGCCCCGTCCTTTGCTGTCCGAAATGGAATGAAACCTAAGAAATCGCTTTATTTTTTGTAACTAAACTGTAATGTGTTTAAAATGATTCTCTAACAAAGCTGGGCTATAATGAACCTCGACCCCCTTTTTTGAATATATTACTTTGATGGACCTACAACTTGGTTGTGGGTTCTTTTTCTTTATATGGGAGAAGACCCCCTAAATCCCGAGGGAGACCCCCTAAATCCCCCTGAAAGGGGGACCCCGAGGGACTCCGTCCCTCTGGACACCCGGAATTGGACTAACGTCGGAGTTACAGAGTACCGCTCGCGAGTTACGTTTGGTGCATGGATCGCTTTCGTCCCATACGGGACACGCTTTACTTTTGGCGGGGTTTATCGACCTGGTGTCCCTTACGGGACCAGCATAACGTTGCCGCCTCAGAGGCGCATGTGATCAGGTGCGTGCTAGCCTCGCTTTCGTCCCATACGGGACACGCTTTACTTTCGGCGCGCGATTGGTTACCAGGTGCTCGTGGCTTTGCCACTCGCACGGTAACCTGGAGGCCCGCTCGTAGGCCGCGGGGAAGTTAGTTGGGTTTTGGTCGCTATCGCGACCGAAGAGCGAGACGGCCGCTATCGCGACCTAAGAGCAAGAGCGGAAAGCGGAAAGCGGAAAGCGAAGAGCAAGAGCAAAGAGCAAGAGCGAAGAGCAAGAGCAAAGAGCAAGAGCGAAGAGCAGGTATGCCACGTCGCGGAGTGGGCATAATGAGTGGAAATGATTGTGTGTTAATCTCTTGACACATGGTGATGTGAACGATACAATAAAGGTTATATTATGTCGATCCGTTGAAGGGACCGATTCGTTCTACCCGCACCGATTCAGAGAGGGATTCCTTGGCTGGAAGAATCCTTGGCGTGCTTGAGCGGACAGACTTCCCAGAGGACATGCGGTGAACCTGCAGGCTCCATGCTTGCTCATTAGCTGTAATGCGTAGTCGGGCGTTAACCGATTGAAGCGAATCAATTGCATTGATTCGGAATGTGGGTGGTACCACGGTAGCTTTGTATCTAACAAGCTCTCGTCCCTTTGCCTTTTTGAGGCGGAGGACGAGGGCTTTTTTTGATGATTATCCTGGACAGCATCACTTTTTAGGGGGAATGGACATGGGCTTTCAGAAGCCTCCGGGCACGCAGGACTTTTTGCCGGGCTCGGTAGAGAAATGGCAGTTTGTCGAGAGCAAAGCGCGTGAAATTTGCCGTCGCTTTAACTTCCGTGAGATCCGCACACCAATGTTTGAAATGACGGAGCTGTATAAGCGCGGTGTCGGTGAAACGACCGATATCGTGGAGAAAGAAATGTACACGTTCACCGACCGCGGTAATCGCAGTCTAACGCTGCGTCCGGAAGGTACGGCAGGCGCAGTTCGTGCGTATGTCGAGAACAAGCTGTATGGCGAGCCTGATCTGACGAAGCTGTATTATATCGGGCCAATGTTCCGTTATGAGCGCCAGCAAGCAGGGCGTTACCGTCAGTTCCACCAATTCGGCATCGAAGCGCTTGGTGCTGTAGATGCTGCGCTGGATGCGGAAGTCATTGCACTGGGTTATACCTTCTACGCCGAAGTGGGATTGAAGGACGTTCGCGTTGAAATCAATTCCGTCGGGACTCCGGCTGTTCGCGCAGTATTCCGCGAGAAGCTGCTTGGTTTCTTAGAACCAATGCGCGAAATCCTGTGTAAGGATTGCCAATCGCGGATGGATCGTAACCCGCTGCGCGTGCTGGATTGCAAGACAGATCAGCATCGTTTTGAAGAAGCGCCTTCCATTCTGGATAGCCTGGACGAAGAGTGCCGCACGCACTTCGAATCGCTGCAAACTCATTTGACGGGAATGAATATTCCGTATTACATCAATCCGCGACTGGTGCGCGGTCTTGATTATTACACGCACACGGCATTTGAGTACAAAGCGGAAGGTATCGGAGCTATCGATACCATTGGCGGCGGCGGCCGGTACAACGGCCTTGTAGCCGACATCGGCGGACCGGATCAGCCGGGCGTTGGCCTTGGACTGGGTTTGGAGCGTACAGTTATGCTGCTGGACAGTCAAGGCGTACAGCTCGATAACCTGCATCAGGTTGACGTGTACATGGTAGGGCTTGGCGAGGCGGCTGATCGCGAAGTGACGCGCCTGCTGCACGGTCTGAGAATGCGCGGCATCTCAGCGGAGCGGGATTATCAAGGTCGTAAAATGAAGGCGCAAATGAAGTCTGCTGACCGCCTTCAAGTTCGTTTCACAGCCATTCTCGGCGACGACGAACTGGCCCGCGGTGAAATCATGCTGAAGAACATGACGACAGGCGAACAACAGTCGGTTGCGCTTGATCAGCTTGCTGATGAAATTTTGAAATAAGGCATTGCCCTATAATCCCATTATAAAAGGAGCCTCTAACCTATCATGATGTTGAAAACTCATTCTTGTGGAACACTGACGAAAGCGGAAGTAGGACAAACGGTTACATTGAACGGCTGGGTACAACGCCGCCGCGACCTTGGCGGAGTGTTGTTTATCGACCTGCGTGACCGTACCGGAATTATGCAAATCGTATTCAATCCTGATTTCTCAGGTGATGCGCTGGCAATTGCAGACCGTGCTCGTAACGAATTCGTGCTTGCCGTTCGCGGTCAAGTGGTTGAACGTGATGCGGAGACGGTAAACAAAAACATCGCGACAGGTGAAATTGAAATCCGCGTGACGGAAATCGAAATCATGAATGCGGCTAAGACGCCTCCGTTCCCAATCGAGGATGGCGTTGAAGTTGATGAGTCGCTACGACTGAAATATCGTTACTTGGACCTGCGTCGCCCTGAGATGCAGAAGACGCTTCTTCTTCGCTCCAAAGCGGCTAAAGTGTTCCGCGACTACTTGGACGGTCAAGGCTTTATCGACGTGGAAACACCGATTCTGACGAAGAGCACACCGGAAGGCGCGCGTGACTACTTGGTGCCAAGCCGTGTTCATCCGGGCGAATTCTTCGCGCTGCCGCAATCGCCGCAAATTTTCAAACAGCTTCTTATGGTTAGTGGTCTAGAGCGCTATTACCAAATCGCACGCTGCTTCCGCGATGAGGATCTTCGTGCGGACCGTCAGCCGGAGTTCACGCAAGTCGACATCGAGACTTCCTTCTTGTCGCAGGATCAACTGCTGAACCTGATGGAAGAGCTTGTCGTGAAATTGTTCCGTGAAACCGTTGGCGTTGAAATTCCTACACCATTCCAACGTATTACGCATGCAGATGCGATGAATAAATACGGCTCCGATAAGCCTGACCTGCGTTTTGGCATGGAGATGGAAGACATTACCGATATCGTTGCTAACAGCGACGTGAAAGTATTCGCATCGGTGGCGGCTAGCGGCGGCGTTGTTAAGGTGCTGAATGCCAAAACTTGTGCAAGCTGGAGCCGTAAAGAGCTTGACGATCTGCAGCCGTTCGCAGCGCGTTACGGCGGTAAGGGTCTGGCTTGGGTGACAGTGAAGGAAGGAGAATGGCGCGGTCCGATCGTGAAATTCTTCAAGCCTGAAGAAATCGCGGCGATGACAGAGCGTCTTGGCGTAGAAGAAGGCGATTTGCTGCTGTTCTCTGCAGACAAGAAGAAAGTCGTTGCAGATGTGCTTGGCAACCTGCGTCTGAAGATCGGTAAACAGCTTGGTTTGATCGATGAGTCCAAATTCAAGCTGGAGTGGGTTGTAGACTTCCCGCTGCTCGGCTACGATGAAGAAGCGAAACGTTATGTAGCGGAACACCATCCGTTCACACGTCCAAACGAAGACGATCTGCCGCTGTTCGAAACAGATCCGGGCGCTATCCGCGCGCAGGCTTATGACCTTGTTCTTAACGGCTACGAGGTTGGCGGCGGTTCGATGCGGATCTATAAACGTGACGTACAGGAGCTCATGTTCAAAGCACTTGGCTTCTCCCTTGAAGAGGCGCATGAGAAATTCGGCTTCCTGCTCGATGCTTTCGATTACGGAACGCCTCCACACGGCGGCTTTGCATTCGGATTTGACCGCCTTGTGATGCTGCTGGCCGGACGCACGAATCTTCGTGAAACGATCGCGTTCCCTAAAACAGCAAGTGCAACGGACCTGCTCAGCGATGCGCCATCCGAAGTGGATATCTCTCAGCTGCAACAGCTGCATATCCGTACCATTCAAAAGCCTGCAAAACAGCCTGAGGCTGCAGCAGCCGGTGCTTCCGCACAGCAAACTAACTAATCCAACAACCGGCTTTCGTCCGCGTGTAGCGTCGAGAGCCGGATTCTTTATGTTTATAGCAGGTACAAATTATAGCTAAGAGGTGTATTTCCATTATGCTGCACCAATTTTCACGAACGGAGCTCGCCATCGGTCCAGAAGGTCTGGAGATGATGAAGGGCAGCACGGTTGCGGTGCTCGGTATCGGCGGTGTCGGTGCGATAGCCGCAGAAGCACTTGCGCGGACAGGCGTTGGCCGCATTATACTCATCGACAAAGATGTCGTCGATATTACGAACATTAACCGCCAGGTTCATGCGCTCACAACGACGGTCGGCCAGCCCAAAGCAGACCTCATGCGTGACCGCATTAAGCTGATCAATCCGGAATGCGATGCCATTTCACTGCGGATGTTTTACACGGAAGAAACGTACGAGAAGCTTTTCGAATATGAGCTGGATTATGTTGTGGATGCTTCGGATACGATAGCTTACAAGATCCATCTGATCAAACAATGTTTGGAGCGCCAAATCCCGATCATCTCCAGCATGGGGGCAGCGAACAAAATGGATCCGACTAGGTTCCAGGTAGCGGATATTTCCAAAACCTCGATGGATCCGATTGCACGGGTCGTCCGTCAGAAGTTGCGTAAAGAGGGCATTAAGAAGGGCGTAAAGGTCGTATTCTCGACGGAAGAGCCGATGAAGCCCCGTGAAGATGTCACGCAGCGTATCGTGCCTGAGAATGCGCCTGAAATACGCAAAGCAAAGCAGCCGCCGGCCAGCAATGCTTTTGTCCCTCCGGTTGCGGGACTAATTATGGTGAGTGTAGTCGTGAAAGACTTGCTCGCTAAAGGAGGTATTTCCTAAATGAATGCGGAACTCGTTAACAAATTACGCCTATCGCTCGATATGCGCATTGCGGTACTGGAAGCGCCTGCTCCTTCTTATGAGGAAGAGCTGGGTGTTGAGGAGAACGAAGCTTTTGATGAAATGGACAGCGGTACTTATGATTTTGTCATGCTGTTCGCAAAGGACATTGCAAGCTTGAATGAACATGCACCTAAGGCGCTTAAAGCAGTCAAGAAAGAAGGTCTACTCTGGATCTGCTATCCGAAAGGAACGGCCAAAATTCGCACAGACATTAACCGCGATCGCGGCTGGAAAGTCGTCAAAGACGAAGGCTGGGAAGGCGTTTCACTTGTGTCTGTCGATGAGACATGGTCAGCTATGCGCTTCCGTCCGGTAGGCATGGTGCAAACCTCGGCAAGAGCCAGCCGTGCTGCTGATATCGGCCGTACGACGACTACTGCAGTGAAAGAACTGGTTATTCCGGATGACGTCACGGCAGCACTTGCCGCAAAGCCTGAAGCAGCTGCATTCTTCGCTGAGCTTGCGCCATCGCATCGCAAAGAGTACATTCGTTGGATCAATGAAGCGAAGCAAGAAGTGACACGTACGAAACGCATCAATGAAATGGCGGATAAACTGGAAAAACAGTTGAAACGCCCTTCGGATAAATAATGATCAGAAGCCCGAATCTGCAGGTAGATCCTGAAGATTCGGGCTTTTTTTGCGCGGAGTTTTGTCCTAGTCAACAAAAGTTGCCTTTGACAAACTTTTTTGTGTGTGTACAATGAAAGTAGGCAACAACAGTTTCACTCCTGCATATGTGTAAGGGATATACGACATATTAGTGTTTACATGAGGTGAGAACAATGAGTGATCAATCTAATTCGGTGGCAGCCGAGAAAGGCTGGCGAAATCGAAGAACGACGAATACACTTCCCGAAGTGTATCGTTCCATGAAGATTCCGAAGAACGGATCGTGGTTTCGCAAGTTTCTAGCTTTTGCCGGACCGGGTTATCTCGTAGCCGTTGGCTACATGGATCCGGGCAATTGGGCAACCGACTTAGCGGGCGGCTCAAAGTTCGGCTATACGCTCTTATCCGTTATATTATTATCCAATCTGATGGCGATTCTGCTTCAAGCACTTGCCGGGAAGCTCGGCATCGTCACAGGACGCGATCTAGCACAGGCCTGTAAGGACCATTACAGCAAACCAGTCGCCATGTCGCTATGGGTGCTCTGTGAGCTTGCAATAGCTGCTTGTGATCTTGCAGAGGTCATCGGAACAGCGATCGCACTGAATTTATTGTTTGGCATACCGCTTATAGCAGGGGTCATAATAACGGTACTGGATGTACTGCTCATACTGCTCCTGCAGAATAAGGGTTTCAGATATATAGAAGCGCTCGTAATCGTACTGATCGTCACCATCGGCGGCTGTTTCCTGGTTGAAATCTTCTGGTCGCAGCCACAAGTTGGCGAAGTCATGAAGGGTTTTATTCCAAGCTCGGAAATTGTTACGAATCCAGCGATGCTCTACATCGCGATTGGCATACTAGGCGCGACAGTCATGCCGCATAATCTGTATTTGCACTCATCTATCGTTCAGACGCGTCAATTCGAACAGACGGAGCTTGGTAAACGCCAAGCGATTAAATATTCGACTTGGGATTCCACCATTGCCTTATTCTTCGCATTATTCATTAATGCTGCTATTCTCATCATTGCTGCGGCAAGCTTCTACGCGGCTGGTCATACCGAGATCGCGGAGATCGGTGAAGCTTATCACCTGCTGGCGCCGATGCTGGGAACAACAGCGGCAAGTGTATTGTTCGGGGTAGCGCTGCTCGCGGCTGGACAGAATTCCACCTTGACCGGCACGCTCGCAGGGCAGATCGTCATGGAAGGGTTCTTGAACATCCGACTGGCTCCATGGCTGAGAAGACTGATTACACGGCTCATAGCGATCATCCCCGCCGTTATTGTCACTTGGCTGTACGGTGCAAGCGGAACAGCGCAGCTGCTCATTCTAAGTCAAGTCATCTTGTCGCTGCAGCTCTCATTTGCGGTCATCCCACTTGTTAAATTCACAAGCGACAAACAGAAGATGGGTAAGTTTGCTAACCCGCTTTGGCTTAAGATACTCGCGTGGTTCGTTGCCATCGTCATTGCAGGATTGAACATCTATTTGCTCTTCCAGACGTTTTTTGGCTAATCATTGGTAACGATTCAGAAGACCTTCTCCTTACTGGGGAAGGTCTTCTTGCATATAGCAACTGCGTACAGGAATAGCGAACGTTTGTGCTAGTGTGCTATGATAAGCAGGAAAGGAATGGGTGAGCGATGGATTTATTTAGCTATCAGAATGAGGAACAAGCACCGCGAGCCAAGCTGTTGGCAGACCGCATGCGCCCTCAGACGATTGAAGAATATATAGGCCAGTCCGACATTGTCGGGCCAGGCAAGCTGCTTCGACGCGCAATCGAAGCGGATCAAATTACATCGATTCTGCTGTATGGCCCTCCAGGCTGCGGCAAGACGACCCTGGCACATATCATTTCGAAACGTACGCAAGGGGAGTTTGTAAAGCTGAATGCCGTGGATGCGTCCGTCAAGGATGTACGGGAAGTGATTGAGCAGGCAAGGATCACCAAGTCGATGTACGGCCGCAAAACAATTCTGTTCTTAGACGAGGTGCATCGCTTCAACTCGGCCAGACAGGATGCGCTACTGCCGGCAGTGGAGCAGGGAATCATTATCTTCATAGGAGCCACTACGGAGAATCCATTTCATTATGTGAATGGCGCGCTCCTATCTCGATCCACGTTGTTTCAGCTGGAATCGCTGACGCGCGAGGATGCACTCACGGCAATGCGCCGTGCAATGGCAGACCGTGATCGTGGACTTGGCTTCATGGATTTGACGGTCGAGGATGAAGCACTGCAGCACATGGCCTCCATGGCAGGCGGAGATATTCGCCGCGCGCTGAATGCGCTTGAGCTGGCAGCCGTGACGACTCCGTCACAACCGGACGGCTCGGTTATTGTAACGTTGGAAGTGGCGGAGGAGTCCATCCGCAAGCCGACCATTCGCGCAGACGAATCGACACAATACGACGTGTTATCTGCTTTCCATAAGAGCGTTCGGGGATCCAGCGATGCCGCTTTATTCTGGTTTCTGTATGCGGTCGAGAAGCTGGGCATGGATCCGATGACATTCATAAGGCGGTTGATCGTGGCTTGCAGCGAGGATATCGGGCTTGCGAATCCGCAGGCGATGGTTCAAGCGGTGACGGCTATGGATGCGTATCATAAAATTGGCTGGCCGGAAGCCAAATACAATATTACGCAGGCGATTCTGTTTGCCGTGGAAAGTCCGAAGTCCAATGCCGCGGCTGTGGCGATCGGCAACGCGATGAATGCCATCGAGCAGCTTGGAGCAGCCGAAGTGCCGCATCACATGAGAGATACACACTACAGCGGTGCTGCGCGTCTTGGGCATGTTGGTTATAAGTATCCGCATGATTACCCTGGCCACTATGTGAAACAGGTGTATTTGCCTGAACGGATAGCGAACAAAACGTTCTACCATGCCACCAATCAGGGGATGGAGGACAAGATTCGACAAAATCAGGAGCGGCGGAAATGACCAAAATAACAGCTGAATCCTCAAAAACGTAAGCAGGAGC
Organism: Paenibacillus sp. CF384; assembly: GCF_900106745.1. Classification (GTDB taxonomy): domain Bacteria; phylum Bacillota; class Bacilli; order Paenibacillales; family Paenibacillaceae; genus Paenibacillus_Z. The sequence continues at coordinate 206,026 of NZ_FNNV01000013.1, forward strand.
TAGAAAATAGCGCATAAAGGCCGACCTTTATGGAATAAACATAACTAGAACCGCGAATACGGGCCAGAAGGTGGGATGACGGCATTTGACGTAAAGTTGCTTCATCGACTACTCTAGTATTATAACGTTTCTTTATAATCTTAAGTCCCAGAAGGAGGTGCACCTGTTCGTCGCAATCGCGGCTAACAGGGAATCGTTGAGTAGTGACCCGTTACCCATAATTTTGAACTTGCTTTTAATCGTTTTTCTTGTTTTTTTGAATGGTTTTTTCGTAGCTGCGGAATTTGCCATGGTGAAAGTAAGAAGCAGTCGGATTGATTCACTGGCGCTTGACGGCAATCGCCGTGCCCGTTTTGCATCCAGGCTAACTAGTAATTTGGATGCGTATCTATCGGCCTGTCAGCTTGGAATTACGTTGGCATCACTTGGTCTTGGTTGGGTAGGTGAGCCTGCCATTGCAGCGATGCTTGAGCCTGTGCTTGAGAAGTTCCATTTTAGCCCAGTCGCCATTCATACGGTTGCCTTTATTATTGCCTTTACCATCATTACGGTGTTACACATTGTACTTGGAGAATTGGCCCCCAAAACGATTGCGATTCGAAAAGCTGAGTCGGTAACAATGTGGACGGCTATGCCGCTCATAGGTTTTCACAAAATCATGTATCCGTTTATCTATCTGCTCAACGGAACAGCCAACTGGTTGCTTAAGCGCGTTGGTATTGAGCCTGCGGCAGAACATGAATCCGCCCATACCGAAGAAGAAATTCGCATCCTGATGAAAGAAAGTCATAAATCCGGACTAATTGATAATACGGAGCTAACGCTTGTCGATAATATATTTGATTTTGCCGAAACCCATGCGCGGGAGATAATGATTCCACGTACCGAAATGATATGCTTATATGCCAATCTGTCGTTCGACGAGAACCAGGCTATTGCGCTTAAAGAAATGCATACTCGTTATCCGGTTTGTGACGGCGACAAGGACAATATCATCGGATTTGTCCACATTAAAGACTTACTTAAAGTGACGCATCAAGGCTTGCCGGATATTCGCACGATTACACGTCCAATGACTACAGTGCCTGATTCCATGCAAATCAGCAACCTGCTTAAGCTGATGCAGAAGAAGAAGACCCAAATCGCCATTCTTATCGATGAATATGGCGGCACGTCCGGACTTGTAACGCTTGAGGATATCATGGAAGAAATCGTCGGTGAAATTCAGGATGAATTTGATGAAGAACGCCCCGATATCGAGCCAAGAGATGACCAATCCCATTCGATCAACGGCATGATGTTGATTGAAGAGGTGAACAGCTACTTCGGATTGGAAATCGAAAGCGACGATTACGATACGATCGGCGGCTGGTTCTACGCGCAAATCGAGAATCCTCCGTCTAAAGGCCAACGTGTCGTGCAACCGGACGGCTTTGAGTTTGTGATTGAGGAGACCGACCACTTACGGATATCCAGAATCATCATCCGCAAGCAAGGAAGCCGAATCGAAGAAGAAGAAGAAAGTATCGAATTGCAAGCAGAAACCGGTTAACCGCCATTATACGTATAAGAGGCTGCCCCAAAAGTGCAAGATGACTTTTGGGGCAGCTTTTGTTTGATTTCATATAAAAAAGCATCTCCGATCAAGGGATCGGAGATACTTCTTAATGGTGATGCGGATTTATTTATTCACGATATCGATTGTTCCGCCGCCCAGACATACTTCGCCGTCGTAGAAGACTACGGCTTGACCAGGAGTAATAGCTTTCTGCGGTTTCTCGAATACCACATCGCCTGTTGTACCATCTTGGCGCAGCGTCAATGTGACGGTTTGGTCTGCTTGTCTGTACCGGAACTTCGCCGTAACCGTAATTGGGCCTTCCGGTTTAAGCGGTGCAATCCAATTGATTCCGGTTGCGGTTAAGCTCGTGGAATACAAGCTTGCATGCTGATCGCCTTGCACGACATACAGAATGTTCTCTTTGAGATCTTTGTCTGCTACGAACCACGGCTCGCCATTGCCGGAGCCGCCGATGCCAAGTCCTTGCCGCTGTCCAAGCGTATAATACATGAGGCCATCATGACGACCTTTCGTTTCACCTGATTCAATGTCAATCATCGGACCGGGCTGAGCAGGAAGGTAGCCGCTCAAGAATTCCTTGAAATTGCGCTCGCCGATAAAGCAGACGCCTGTGCTGTCTTTCTTCTTAGCCGTATGAAGACCGAATTCCTCGGCGATTCTTCTGACCTCCGGCTTCGGAAGATGACCGATGGGGAACATCGCTTTGGCCAGCTGATCCTGACGAAGCGCGTGCAGGAAGTAGGTCTGATCCTTATTGGAGTCTACTCCTCTGAGGAGCTTAGCTTCCCCGTCAGCAGTTCGCTCCAAGCGAGCATAATGGCCGGTAGCCAAATAATCAGCGCCAAGCTCCATCGCTTTGTGCAGGAAGTCGCCGAATTTGATCTCGCGGTTGCACATGACATCCGGATTTGGCGTACGACCATTACGGTATTCATCGAGGAAATAAGCAAACACCTTATCGAAATAAGCTTTCTCGAAATTTACCGTATAATAAGGAATGCCGATTTGATCACAGACACGGCGAACATCTTCCGCATCTTCTTCAGCCGTGCAATGGCCGAACTCGTCGGTATCATCCCAGTTTTTCATGAAAATGCCTATGACATCATAACCCTGCTGTTTGAGCAGCAATGCGGTAACGGACGAATCCACACCGCCGGACATGCCAACTACGACTCGAATAGATGAATTGCTCATCTCTTAATACCACCACCTTGATAGTTCAAAGTCGCTCCGGAGGATCATTTCCACCGTGCGACCGATTCAATTCATCTATTGTAGCATAGATTGCGTATGATTTTCATGAAAGTGTCATCGTTTTTTCAACAAATTCTGTTTCCGTTATGTTAACATAGATATGATATGGGAATACCATGAATTGTAATCCATGATCGCTCCAGCACTTACAATAGGATATAGTTTAGCCCGGGAAGAGGTGTCGTAGTTGAAAATTTCAACCAAAGGCCGGTACGGTCTAACCATTATGATGGAGCTTGCAGGTAAGTTCGGAGAAGGTCCAACATCATTGAAGAGCATCGCAGAGCGGAATCATCTATCAGAGCATTACCTCGAGCAGCTTATTGCACCGCTACGTAATGCGGGTCTGGTTAAGAGTATTCGCGGCGCTTACGGCGGTTATATTCTGTCGAAGGAACCGCAGGAAATCACGTCAGGGGATGTCATTCGTATCCTGGAAGGTCCGATTTCGCCTGTCGATTTCACGGAAGAGGATGACCCGGCCAAGCGGAATTTGTGGCTCAGAATTCGTGACAGCATTGCTGAAGTGCTTGATTCGACAACGCTCGCTGATCTCGTAACGTATAAAGAAGAGGAGCCTCAGGACTCCTACATGTTCTATATTTAAGGATGATTGTATAATGGATCGAATTTACTATGATCATGCAGCAACTTCACCTATGCATCCCGAAGCAGCCAAAGCGATGCTTGAGGTTATGACCGGTACTCCCGGCAATGCTTCAAGTACGCATAGTTTCGGTCGTGCGGCAAGGCAGCTCGTGAATCGTTCGCGCGATATCATTGCGCACGGGATCGGCTGCGCAGCCTCTGAGCTGGTCTTTACCGGCGGTGGAACAGAAAGTGACAATGCAGCGCTCATTGGCGCTGCCAGAGCTGCCTGCAAACAAGGCAAGTCCCATATCATTACGTCCGCAACGGAACATCAGGCCGTGCTCCAAACCTGCAAGGCGTTACAGCGCGAAGGATTTCGTGTGACGATTCTGCCGGTAGATGAGCAAGGTCTAGTGAGCGTGCAGGATGTAGAACAAGCTATTGCAGCGGATACGGCGCTTATTAGCATCATGTATGTCAACAATGAGACCGGTACGATTCAACCGATTGCAGAGATCGGTGAACTCGGCCGGTCTCGTGGCGTGCTTGTGCATGTAGATGCGGTACAGGCATTAGGCGTTATCCCGATCGATTTGCGTCAGCTTCAGGTCGACCTCATGAGCTTCTCGGCTCACAAGATAAATGGACCGCAAGGCATTGGTGCTCTGTATATCCGTAAAGGTACAGCTGTGGAACCACTCCTAAGCGGCGGCTCGCAAGAGCGCAAACGGCGCGCAGGAACCGAAAACATCGCCGGCATTGTCGGATTCGGCAAAGCGTTTGAACTTTCTGTGAATTCGATGCCGGAACGGAAACTTTTGTTGGACAAACTTCGTTATACTTGGATAGAACGGTTGCGGGAGATCGCAGGTGGGGATCGACTTATCGTCAATGGCCATGCTGAACACTATGCTCCTCATATTCTGAATGTGAGCTTTGTAGGAATAAGCACAGAGTCGATGCTGATGAATCTGGATATAGCTGGAATTGCGGCTTCCGGTGGGTCTGCTTGTACGTCGGGAGCCATTGAACCCTCGTATGTGCTCATAGCGATGAATGTTTCGCAAGAAAGACAAGCATCCGCTGTACGTTTCAGCTTTGGTTTGGGAAATACTATGGAGGAACTCGAACTGGCCGCCAAGAAAGTTGCAACTTTTATGGAGCGTGTTCGTACTAATGCCTAGGAGGCTCTGCCATCGATGTTGCGTTTACAGCATTTGATTGGTCTTCCTGTCATCGAAATGAACGCCGGCAAGCAAGTCGGACATGTGAAGGATGCATGGTTTGATGAGCATTGGCAGCTTGGCGGAATCATATTGGACGCCGGCAGACGGTTTCTGACTGCGATGAAATCAGTGATCTGGAAGGAAGTCATGGTTTGTGGCGAGGATGCGGTTATCATTATGAACGAAGCGTCCGTCCGGAAGACCAAACAAGCCGAAATTCAGCGCTCTTTTCATACCGGATCGATCCGATTGAAGGATTTACCCGTCATTACGGTGGATGGTGAACAACTTGGTCGTGTATCTGATGTTTATTTTGACGAGATACAGGGTACACAAATAGTAGGATATGAGCTGACTGACGGATTTATCGCGGATATAATGGAAGGCCGCAAGTGGCTTCCTGCTCCACGGCAAGCTGATGAGGTTATGCTTGGTGAGAATGTAATCATAGTACCGGCCGGAAGTGAGGCTTTCCTCTCACCGGTCGCAGTTTCTGAGTCGGATATAGGGAGAAATGTATGATGAAATGCCCAAATTGTAGTTCGAAGGATATCGGAAAGATCGGATCACACCAGTATTACTGCTGGGGCTGTTTCATTGAATTGACCGTTAACGGTGACAAAATGTCGGTCTATCAAGTAGAAGAAGACGGTACATTAAGCTCGCTGGACGATCTGTTCTTTGAAGACGAAATGCCGCAGGTTCATGCGAACTAAGCGGAGCGTAAGAGGCGACCTTGCCCAAGGTCGCCTCTTTTGTGTTTTAAGGCCTAGCGGAAGAAACGGAAGGATGATTTGGACAACTTGTACATATACTGACAGTAAAGGGTATCGCGAGTCGAGGGGGAGTGAAGCCGTGGAACGGTTTACGAACAACCGTCTGTTTGCATGGCTTGTCTATCTCATTTTGGGACTGACGGCTCTATATCTATTGCTGCTGATCAAACCGATCATCATCCACATTTACGTGTTTTTGCGTGCGGTTCTGGCACCGTTTCTGATTGCGATGATTATATCTTACGTACTCAATCCGATAGTCAGTCTTCTGAATGAACGCAAGGTGCCCCGTACGATCGCGGTGCTGCTTATTTATGCCGTATTCTTAGCGTCGCTTACGGTTGTACTTGTGAACGCGATTCCGATGTTTATGGATCAGCTCAAGGAACTGAACAAGCATATGCCGGACATTACCATGCAGGCTCGGAGTATGGTCAACGACCTAAACAACTCCTCTTTTCTCCCGGAGAGCATCCGAACAGGAATAGAGAAGTCGCTGTATAAGCTGGAGAAGCAGGGCTCGGATGCGATATTTGCTTTTATCAACAATATCGGTGAAATGATTAATGTGATTTTTATCGCGTTTATCATCCCGTTTCTGGCGTTCTACATCTTAAAGGATTTCGAGGTGTTTGAACGAACGCTGCTTACCTATGTGCCTAAATCACATCGTAAGCATGCGGTTCGGCTGCTCAAGGATATCGATCATGCGCTTGGCAGCTACATACGGGGACAATTTCTCGTTTGTGTCATTGTCGGCACACTGGCGTATATCGGTTATTTGATTATTGGCATTCCGTATCCGCTCCTTCTGGCAAGCGTTGTGGCGGTGACGAACATTATTCCCTATCTGGGACCGTTCTTCGGCGCAGCGCCTGCGCTTATCGTGGCATCTACCGTGTCGATCAAAATGATGCTGCTCGTGGCGATCGTGAACACCCTCTGCCAAATTCTCGAGGGGAACATCATCTCGCCGCAGGTGGTGGGAAGAACGCTGCATATGCATCCGTTATCGATCATTTTTGCCCTGCTCGTTGGCGGCGAGCTGGCGGGTATCGTCGGGATGATATTGGCTGTGCCGATCTTTGCCGCGGTGAAGGTCATCGTGCAGCATATCTTCGCGTATTACGTTAGGCGAAAGACGATTTGACAGACCATGCCAACAGTCGCTATACTTATGACAATTACGCCTGACTATCAATAAAAACGTTGATGAAACCGTAGTAGGTCATAGACCGCCAAGCAGAGAAAGAATTCCTTCGCGTACGCCGATTAGGCCCGCGCTGGCTGAGAGAATTCTAAGGGTGAAGGATGACTGAAGGCTGGCTTCGGAGTGTGAATGAACTTCACCGGATCAGACCCGTTAACGTCTGTCTAAGGAGATCGTTTATGCTGTTCATCGTGGGCGGCTAGGGCGATAACCAGGGTGGTACCGCGAATGATTCGTCCCTGTTTTTTGGGGGCGTTTTTTTGTTTTTATTCTATAATTGGAGGCTGAACCGTGATGAAAGCAAGTGAAATCCGTTCCAAGTGGCTTGCATTTTTTGAGAGCAAAGGGCACAAGATTGAGCCCAGCGCTTCATTAGTTCCTCATAATGACCCTTCCTTGCTATGGATTAATGCAGGGATGGCACCGCTAAAGTCCTATTTTGACGGTCGCGTTATTCCGGACAATCCGCGGATTACGAATTCGCAGAAGTGTATCCGTACCAATGATATTGAGAATGTCGGCAAAACGCGTCGTCACCAAACGATGTTTGAAATGCTGGGCAACTTCTCCATTGGCGATTACTTCAAAGAAGAAGCGATCACTTGGGCATGGGAGTTTCTGACCAGCAAAGAGTGGATCGGCTTCGATCCGGAGCGACTTTCCGTCACGGTTTACCCTGAAGATGAAGAAGCGTTCCGTTTCTGGAATGAGAAAATCGGTCTTCCTGAGAAGCGCATTTACCGTCTGCAGGATAACTTCTGGGACATCGGCGAAGGCCCTTGCGGTCCTTGTACCGAGATTTTCTATGACCGCGGCGAAGCTTTCGGCGATCTGAATGATCCGGAATGCTGGCCTGGCGGAGAAAACGAACGTTTCCTGGAAGTATGGAACCTTGTATTTTCGCAATATAATCATAATAAAGACGGCAGCTATACTCCGCTTCCGAATAAAAACATCGATACAGGCGCAGGTCTGGAGCGGATTACGTCGATTCTGCAAAACGTAGACTCCAATTTCGATACGGATCTGTTCCGTCCGATCATCGACCGGACCAGTCAAATCGCAAACGTAACGTACCATGCGAATGCGGATACGGACATTGCGCTGAAGGTCATTGCCGATCATATCCGTACTGTGGCGTTCGCTGTAGGCGATGGCGTCATGCCTTCTAATGAAGGTCGTGGTTATGTCATCCGCCGTTTGCTTCGCCGCGCAGTGCGCTACGGCAAAACACTCGGTGTGGATCGTCCGTTCCTGCATGATCTGGTGAAAGTAGTTGGCGACATTATGGGCGGCCACTACCCGGAGGTTGTCGAGAAACGCGAGTTTATCGAGAAGGTGATCCGTACAGAGGAAGAACGTTTCCATGAAACGCTTTCTGACGGCTTGGCACTTCTGGGCGAGCTTGTGAAGACGGCAAAAGCCGGCGGTCAAACGCTGATCAGCGGTCCGGATGCGTTCAAGCTTTACGATACGTATGGTTTCCCATTCGATCTGACGGAAGACTATGCGGCTGAACACGGCATGACTGTGGACCGTGACGGCTTCGATGCTTCGATGGAGGAGCAGCGTACACGCGCACGTGCAGCTCGTCAGGACACTGGCGGTATGAATGTGCAAGGGGGACCGCTTGCTGATTTCACTGAGAAATCGGAATTTGTGGGTTATCAGGATCTGACGCTCGAAGGCGCGAAGGTAATTGCGATCGTAAACGGCGATGCTCTTGTCGACTCCGCAGCCCAAGGCAGCCAAGTGCTTGTGATCTTGGATCGTACAACGTTCTACGCAGAGAGCGGCGGTCAAGTAGGCGACAGCGGTACGATTACGGGCCAAGGCTTCACGCTGACAGTCGAAAATGTCACCAAAGCTCCTCATGGTCAGTCGGTGCATCATGCCGTTGTAGCAAGCGGTACCGTAACCGTCGGTGATCAGGTTCAAGCGGCGGTTTCGACGCAAACACGCGAGGATACGATCAAGAACCATACGGCAACGCATTTGCTGCATCGTGCGCTCAAAGATGTGCTCGGCGAGCATGTTAATCAAGCGGGTTCCCTGGTAGAACCGGATCGTCTTCGTTTTGACTTCTCGCATTTTGGCAGCATCAGCCAAGAGGAGCTCACAGAGATCGAACGCCGCGTCAATCAACAGATTTGGCTGGGCACGACGCTCCAAATCGACTACAAATCGCTTGCCGAGGCAAAAGAGATGGGCGCTATGGCACTATTCGGCGAGAAATACGGCGATGTTGTGCGTGTCGTTCGTGTAGGCGACTACAGCCTTGAGCTATGTGGTGGCTGCCATGTTACAAGCACCGCACAAATCGGTTTGTTCAAGCTGGTGAGCGAGAGCGGTATCGGTTCAGGTGTACGTCGTATTGAGGCTGTAACAGGCCGCAATGCTTACCTGTACATGGAAAGCCAGCTTGATCTGTTGAAGCAAGCGGCTGCGCAGCTGAAGTCGAACCTCGCAGATGTGCCTAAACGTATCGAAGCGCTGCATGGTCAAGTGAAAGAACTGACGCGTGACAACGAATCGCTGCAAAGCAAGCTGAGCCGTATCGAAGCGGGTTCGTTAGAATCGCAAGCGAAGGCAGTAGGGGATATCACACTGCTGGCTGCAGAGGTTAATGCTCCTTCCATGGATGCGCTGCGCGGTATCGTGGATGAGCTGAAAACGAAGCTGGGTAATGCGGTAATCGTGCTTGGCGCTGTTGCAGAAGATAAGGTAAACCTTGTCGTGGCGGTTTCGCCAGAGCTCGTGAAGAAAGGCTTCCACGCCGGCAAAATCATTAAAGAAGCAGCCGCGGCATGCGGCGGCGGCGGCGGCGGACGGCCGGATATGGCCCAAGCCGGAGGAAAAGATCCTTCTAAATTGGGTGAAGCGCTCCAAATTGCCGAAGAACTGGTTCTATCACAATCAAGTGTGATATGATAAGAGTATTAAACGGCTGTTAAGCGGCTTGGAAAGTGAGGTGCTGGCGATGAATTCGATGGACAAGACAATGAAATTCGACGTGAAGGCGGAAGGGCTACAAGCTTCCTCGAGGGAAATTATGCTGTCTGTATACGATGCGCTGCTCGAGAAGGACTATAACCCGATTAACCAGATCGTGGGTTATCTATTGTCCGGAGATCCCGCATACATTCCACGGCATAACAATGCTAGAAGTTTAATTCGCAGGAAAGAGCGAGACGAGCTAATTGAAGAACTAGTCCGTTCCTACCTGAGTCAGCACAGCAAATAATGACCTTCAAGGAAATGAGGCAATCTGTCGTATGCGTCTTATGGGATTGGATTACGGTGACCGCAGAATCGGCGTTGCCGTCAGTGATGCATTCCGCTGGACCGCGCAAGGTTTAGGCGTCGTTGAGAAACGCCGCGATAACAGCGAAGACGAAGTCATTGCCAAGCTTATGGTTGAACACGAAGTATCCGAGATTGTAGTCGGTTTACCGAAGAACATGAATGGCACCATCGGGCCGCGTGGCGAAATTTGCATCGCATTCGCACAACATTTACAGCAAAAGCTAAATGTACCCGTACACCTTTGGGACGAACGGCTAACGACCGTTGCCGCAGAGCGCACGCTGCTCGAGGCGGACGTTAGCCGTAAGAAGCGAAAGTTAGTGGTGGACAAAATGGCGGCAGCGCTAATTTTGCAAAATTATCTCGATTCTAAAACGAAAAGGTGAGGGTAACGATGACAAAGGACAACATGCAGTTTGAAGAGCCGGAAATCATCTACATTCCGGATGAAGACGGCAACGAAGAAGAATTCGAGGTAGTCATGAAGTTCGAGGTAGACGGCTCTGATCAGAAATATATGATGGTGGTTCCGCTCAACGTGGATTCCGAAGACGAGCAAGATGAAGACTCCGATGAAGTCTACGCTTTCCGTTATGAAGAAGACGGCGATGATTTGAAACTGTATACCATTGAGGACGAAGAAGAGTGGAACATGGTGGAAGAAACCTTTAACACACTTCTCGCCGAAATCGACGATAACGACTAAGGCTTGGGCCATAGTCGAAGGGAGCTTACAGCGTGTCTGAAATAAAACGTATTTCTGTCCTGAAGGACATTTATGGTACGGAAGTGGATCTCATTGGAGAAGAAGGCGCTACGGAACCATTCCAAATTATCGCCGAATTCCAAATGGGTGACCGATCCTATGCCGGTTTGCAATCGCATGACATGCAGAAAGAAGACGAAATCGCATTCTTCCGCATTACATTCAAGGATGGCGCCGAGCCGGAGCTGGAATCCATTGAAAGCGATGATGAGTGGGAGCTTGTTTCTGAAGCTTATGACGATTTGTTGTTCGAAGGCGAAGATCAGCCTTAACATGCACCTCTAGCTTTAAACAGGGCGGCAATAGCCCGGTTTTACTTATAGGAGTTCGGAAGGGGCGGCGCCGGGCCGCCCTTTTTCCGCGCTGATATAGAAATGGAGGATAGGTCGCTTGAGAAGAGCAGAGCATCAGAATTCAGAAGATTTGCCGAATGAGGGAGCCATGCGGCCCTCCGGACCAAGACGCGGACGCATTACATTCTGGGTTATCGTGTCGATACTCAGCGTAATGCTTATTACTGCGGGAAGTCTTTATCTCTACATTTGGAATGGCTTGCGGCCTGCTTCGTCAGGCGATGTGGTTCAAGTAGAGCTGAAGAAAGGGACATCTCCATTTCGATTTGCTGAAGTGCTCGAAGATCAAGGGGTTATTCGCAATGCATTTATTTTTAAATATTACTTGCGCTACAAGAACGAAGGACCGAGGTTTCAAGCCGGTGTGTACGAGCTGTCACCGGGGATGGATAAGGATGCCATCATTGCAAAATTAAATGCCGGAGAGACGTTAAAGGAAGAAACGATGCGTTTCACGATACCGGAAGGGTTTACGGTAGAGCAAATAGCGGAAACACTAGATAAAGCAGGTTATGCGAAGAAAGCGGATTTCATGGCGCTTGCAGATAAGGATCAAGTGTGGAGCGACGTGGATGCCGTGAAGAATATTCCGAAGAATCCGGACCTTCGTCATCGCTTGGAAGGATATTTGTTCCCGGACACGTATGAGCTTGTGACTGCGAGCAAACCGGAGGATATCATTAAACGTCTGCTTCAAGAGCTGGATCATAAGCTGGACACCCTTCCCGAGAATTGGGAGGATTCGCTTGCAGCGAATAAGGTTGATTTTCATGGTATGATGACTATCGCTTCGCTCGTCGAACGTGAGGTAGTCGTGGATGCTGAACGTCCAGTCGTTGCAGGCATTATCTACAACCGACTGAAGAAAGGCATGCCGCTTCAGATTGATGCGACCGTGCAATATTTGCTTGATAAACAGAAAGAACGGCTGCTTGTGGACGATTTGCAAGTGGACAGCCCTTACAATACGTACAAAGTTAATGGTCTCCCTCCTGGGCCAATCGCATCTCCGAGCTTGAAATCGATCGAAGCTGCGCTTTTCCCCAAAGAGACGGAATACTATTTCTATGTGACGAAGAAAGATGGCAGCCACGAGCATCTGTTTGCGGAAACGCTCAAGGAGCATAACCGCAACATCGAGAAGAGCAATCAAACGGCTGGACAATAGGAGGATTTACAATGGCAACAAAACCGGAGCTGCTCGTTGATGCGGGTTCCCTTGCTGATATGGAGCGGCTCATTGCTGCGGGTGCGGATGCATTCCTTCTGGGAGAATCCCGTTACGGCATGCGCTTGCCGGGTGAATTTGACCTGGCACTTATGGCGGAAGCCGTCAAGCTTGCCCATTCCCATCAAGTTTCCGTATATGCAGCAGTCAATAACTTAATGGATAATGAAACCGTCAACGCATTGCCTGGCTACATTCGTAGTTTGGCTGAAGCGGGAGTAGACGGCTTAGTGTTCGGGGATCCTGCAGTTTTGATGGTTGCGCGCGTTGAAGCGCCGAACATGAAGCTGCACTGGAACGCGGAGATGACTTCGACGAACTATGCGACAGCGAATTATTGGGGACGCCGCGGCGCAACAAGGTTCGTTCTGGCACGTGAGCTTAACATGGATCAAGTTATCGATGTGAAGAGCAATACAACGCTTGAAGTACAAGTACAGGTGCATGGTTTAACGAATATTTATCATTCCAAGCGTCCGCTTGTTCAAAATTATTTCCAGCATCAGACGAAGGATGGAGAAACGACCGAGGTTCCGGTTCACGGCAAGCGGGAAGACGGCTTGTATTTAGTGGAAACGGAGCGGCCGGATGAACGTTTCCCGATCTATGAGGATGCTGGCGGGACCCATATTATGAGCTCTGATGATCTATGCATGATTGAGAACTTACATGAGCTAATGGAAGTTAATATCGATAGCTTTCGGATTGAAGGGCTGTTAAAATCAATAGAGTACAATGAAACGGTCGTTAAAGCGTATCGTGCTGCAATTGATGCCTATTGCGAGGATCCGGAAGGTTATGCCTTCAACGAAGAATGGTTGGACAGCATTGTGAATGTACAGGATCCGTCCCGTGAGCTTTCGTACGGATTTTTCTATAAGGAACAAGTATATTAATTGTAATTGTCACCTAAGGAAGTTGTGGAGGTGAAGCAGGTGACCACAAAAACATCCCCCCGCTTTACGGGGAAAAGAAATCGTCTAGATAAACCGGAGCTTCTTGCCCCGGCGGGTAATTTGGAGAAACTAAAGTTTGCGGTCCATTACGGCGCAGATGCGGTCTATATTGGCGGGCAGAAGTACGGCCTTCGTTCCAATGCCGATAACTTCACCTTTGCTGAGATGAAGGAAGGCGTGGAGTTCGCGGAACGTTATGGCGCCAAAGTATTTGTTGCAACCAACATTTATGCCCATAATGAAGATATTGGCGGCCTGGAAGAGTACTTGCGTGAACTCGAAGCGGCCGGCATTGCGGCGATTATTGCTGCTGATCCGATCATTATCGAGACGGCGCAGCGAGTAGCTCCTAAGCTCGAGGTTCACTTGAGCACGCAGCAGTCGACGCTGAACTGGCAGGCTGTACAGTTCTGGAAAGAAGAGGGATTGCCGCGCGTAGTGTTAGGCCGCGAGACGAGCCTCGAAGAAATTTCTCAAATTAAAGCGCATGTCGATATCGAGATCGAAGCGTTCATTCATGGCGCAATGTGTTCTTCCTTCTCAGGTCGCTGCGTGCTTTCGAACCATTTCACGGATCGCGATTCAAACCGTGGAGGCTGCTGCCAGTCTTGCCGCTGGAAGTATGATATCTACGAAGATGACCTGCAAATGGTCGGTCCTGAAGCGGATAAATTTACGATGGGCTCCAAAGATCTATGCATGATCGAGCATATTCCTGACTTAATCGATGTTGGCGTGGACAGCTTTAAGATCGAAGGTCGGATGAAGAGCTTGCATTACGTAGCTACAGTCGTGAATGCTTATCGTCAAGCGATCGATTCCTATATGGCGGATCCGGACAATTATGAGCTGAAACAAGTGTGGCAGGATGACATTCAGAAGGCTGCTAACCGTCCGGTTAATACGGGGTTCTTCTACGATACTCCGGGGCCAGAGGACCATATCTACGGGCCGGAAGATAAAGCTGCTCCTTATGATTTTGCTGGTGTTGTTATCTCTTACGATGAGACAACCGGACTTGCTGTTGTTCAGCAGCGGAATCATTTCAAGCCGGGTCAAGTCGTGGAATTCTTCGGACCTAACGGTACCTTCTTCACACAAACTGTCGGCGAAATCATGGACGAGAGCGGTAATGTACTGGACGCCGCAAGACATCCACTGCAGCACGTTGTCCTAAAGACGGAGCACCCGGTAAAAGCGATGGATATGATGCGTAAACGTATCCGTTAATAAGTATTTAGACCCAAATAATCTCAATCGAGCGATCGATTGGGATTATTTTTTTTGAGAAAATATTCCCTAATTCCCTAACATTACGGTGATGTTAAGCCGATATTAAGGATATTGCGTGTATTTTGTCGATCCATGGATTAACGTGACGTAGGCATTTAGCATCTAGTGTAAGTCAACAGACACATACCCACACAAATGCACCAGCTCCACACACGGAAATTATCCTCAGATTAGGTGGTGTCATGAAGTGAAATTGAAGTTGAACTCGAAGAAAGACAAGCTGCAAACAGAAGGTGAAGGTAGCGGGGCGAATGTGAAAGCCTTATATTCTTCCTCCATAAATGGGATCAAGAATGTCAAGCTGACGAATCCCATAAAGTCAGTCGGCCTCATGTTATTCCTAATTATCTTCAGCGCTATTCTTGTCTGCGTACTGGTAGTCGGATTATTCTCCTACTCGACCTCCAAGAGCATCATTAAGAAGAAAGTTGCGGATTCCAGCGCGGTGGCGATTGCACAATCCAAAGGCAAACTCGATTTGATGTTCAAGAACTATGAAGCTCTGTCGATGCAAATTCTGCTCGATAAGACAGTTCAGGATAATCTAACAAAATACGATCAAACGACGGATGACTACGAGCGTTTCGATGTCATGAAGAAGTTAAGCGACTCCATTCAATCCTACATACTCGGCAACTCTACCATTGTCGGAGCTGCAATTATCCCTATGAGCGGTGATTCGGCATCTGTAACTGTCGGCTCTTCAAGCATTAGTACGGAAGATGCGAAGGATACGGCGTGGATGAAGACAATCGCAGACGGCGGCGGTAAGTTGATGTGGCTGCCCGCTCAAGTGAAAGGCTACAGCGGCAGTGCGTCTGAGCCAACCATTGCGATGGGTCGCGTTATGAAGAACACGGTAACGAATGAAGGCAAATTCATCATGATCGTTGAGATCTATTTGAAAGAGTTCTCCAAGCAGCTTGAAGATCTGAAGCTTGGAGACAATAGCGATATTACGATTGTTGATGAGGCGAATAATTTAGTATTCACCAAAGATATTGCACAAATCGGGAAACCATCCCCGATTACACTTTCTTCCAAAGAGAAGTCAGGATCAACAACCGAGACAATCGCAGGCGGTGAAGAAGTTCTTGCCATCTACAACCAATTCGCAACGGTGGATTGGAAGCTGGTCGGATCGGTTCCGGTAGATGAACTTGTCAAGGATGCGAAGCAAATTCGCAATGCAACTTATATTATTGCGGGTATCGCAGCGTTGCTGGCCATCGGTATCGGATTGCTCGTCATTCGCATGGTTGCCTTGCCGCTTGTTAGCTTGCGCAATCTGATGAACGAAGGCGAACGCGGCAACCTGACTGTACGTTCGACGATTAATAAGAAAGACGAAATCGGTCAGCTTGCGCAAAGCTTCAACCAGATGATGACGCAAATTACCGTGCTCGTCGCCCAAACGAATCAATCTGCGTCAGATGTACTGGCGACAGCCGGTGAGCTGTCCGATGCTTCGAAGAAAACGGCCGTATCTGCACGTGAAATTGCCGTTGCTACGGAAGAAATTGCTAACGGTGCAACGAGCCTTGCCATGGAAGCGGAGAAAGGCAGTGACCTCACTTCCGAGATCAGTCAGCAGATGCAGCAGGTCATGAATGCTAATCAAGATATGGGCCAAGCAGCGAGCGAAGTGGAGAAAGCCAGCCGCCAAGGTACAGCCTACATGAACAGCTTGATCGAGAAAACAGGAATGACAGAAGAAATGACGCGTTCAATGGTGGAGAAGGTTGATCGTCTCAAAGAAAGCACGCGTTCCATCCGTAAAATTCTAGATGTACTCAATAATATGACGAAACAAACAAACATTTTGTCTCTGAATGCAACAATTGAGGCTGCTCGTGCCGGCGCGGCCGGAAAAGGTTTCATGGTTGTAGCGGATGAAATTCGTAAATTGGCGGATCAATCCCGTCAGTCCATCGATGTCGTTGGTCAGATTACGGAGACCATCCAGAAGGAAATCGATGAAACCGTCCACGTCTTGTCTGATGCGTATCCGATTTTCCAAGAGCAAATTCAATCGGTGAAAGAGGCAAATCAAATTTTCTTGACCGTTCAAGGTCAAATGGGCGATTTTGTTGGCAGCCTAAGCTCGGTTACGGATTCTATCAGCATGCTGGAGCGTTCACAAGTAGTCCTTTCGGAAGCGATGGGGAATGTCAGCGCAGTAGCCGAAGAGTCGTCCGCTACTTCAGAAGAAGTGGCGTCGCTGAGCAATGAGCAGAACAGTATCAGCGAAGGGCTTGTCCGATTGTCCGATAAACTTGAGACGGTATCAACAGGTCTTAAAGAAACGCTTAGTCGTTTCCGCACGTAAGGAAAGAGCAAAGGCTGACATCATTGATGTCAGCCTTTTGTATGGGCAGAACAAGAAAGAGGCGGGGATTGCATCCCCGCCTCTTTCAGAATGTCGAGAAACCCAACGTTTTTTTTCAAACGTTGGGTTTCTCTTTGGTTTTAGGGTTGGTTTGTGGAGGTCGAAGGGCGTTAAGCCTCCTT
>NZ_FNNV01000017.1 GCF_900106745.1 Paenibacillus sp. CF384
CCATGTAACAGCGCGAAAAAACAAGCAATCTTGTGAGAACTTGTTTTTTGGCTGGAAGGACTCCGGATTAAAGGGGCTGAGCCGTTTGTGCAACAATTTCTTCACGTCCTCGTTAAACGGCACAGCAAAAAAAGAGGCATCTCAAAAGTCGTCCTGCACACTTTTGATAATGCCCCTTTATCTAACAAGCGCTACTTACACACCTACACTCTTCTACCGATGTAGAGTAAATGCGAGGACATCCCAAGCACAGTCGAATCCTTCGCCATCCGGATGAGCAGTTGAATAAGCTGCTGATACGTTTCCTCCCCCTGCTCCGACCAGTAGCGCCATTGGTCCGCTCCGAGGATTGCCCCCATGTTCGTGGATCCGATCAACTCCACCGTCTGGAAGCCATTTGATTCCATAAACGGTCGAATAGCCTCGAGCTCATAGAAGTAAGCTCCCGTATAGCGTCCTTCTTCGGCATGATCGAAGATCCCGTTCTCTCGAAACGCCTCGATAGCATCCAATCGATGCAGCGGCTTCCAATGCTCCGGAGCAAGCAGCGCATTCATCACTTGATTGACTCGGCTGCGAAAAGCCACGAATACGACGCCTCCCGGCTTCGTCACCCGGTGAAGCTCGCGAACAGCCTTAGCGCGATCCGGCGCATGCTGCAAATGGTACAGCGGGCCCATGAGAAGCGCGGCATCATAGCTGTTGTCAGCCAGCGGCGCGAGCTCGCAAGCATTGCAGACATGGAAGCCGCCGGTGAAACGCTCGGTTAGCTCAAGCTCGTCGGCTTTTGCCTCAGCAAGCTCAACAAGCGCAGGCGTAAGGTCAGTCAGCGTCAGCTCATAGCCTGCTGCAGCCAGTGCCATCGCATATTTTCCGGGGCCAGCTCCGTTGTCCAGCACCTGTCCGGCAGGCGGCAGGTACTGTTTCAAATAATGCATGTTAACCGTGAACTCCAGCGGTTCCCGGTCAAGCCGGCTCCATTCTCGCTCGCCAAAGCCGGTATAATACGCCACTACACGTTCCTTGTTCCCCTGATCTGCCAGTTGCCCCATCGTGATTCCACCGCCCTCTTGTTGAATCCTTCAAATTGCCCGCAAATACACGCGCAGCTTGGAGCAAATTTTCTCGACTTCTGCTTCTCCGCCATGTGGTGCGTCCGGCCAGTTCATGAGGTTCAAAGGATTGCGATAGGGATCCGGCGTTCCTGCATACCGCGGGATGAGGTGCATATGGAAATGCGGCACGCCATCCCCTTGGACGAAGCTGTAAATATGCTCTGCACGCAGAACGCTCTTGAGCGCTCGACTCACTTCGTTCACGATAACTCCCACTGCTGCCGCTTCCTGCACGGACAGATCACCAAGTCCCGGCGTATGGCGTTTCAATTCCACTATGACATAGCCTAAGTAAGTGGTTTGCTCTTCACCTCGAAACCCCATATGACCCACATGCACATGCCCATCCTCATAGATGGTGCTCCCAACCGACTGGATGTCACCACGATGCTTTCGGCAAATAAAGCAGTCTTTACCATTCATAGACACCGGTTATCGCCCCCTCACGAACGAACCTTAAACTTTTCGACTAAACCCCCAGCCACTAATTCCGTGGAATCAGCTGCTCTTCTTCTGAATGAGCTCTTCCACCCCATCATCCTGCGCACTCATCAGCAGTTGATTGCAAGCACTCACATAAGCCTCAGCCGCCGCCAAAATAATATCGTTATGCACAGCCGTCCCCGTATACCGCCGATTGTTATGCACAATTGCGACGATTGCTTCCCCGCGTGCATCCTCGCCTGTTGATAACGAATGCAGCTCCAGATCCTCGAACTCCGCCGTTACCGGAATCGCCTGCTGCAGGCAGTGAATAACGGCTTCCAACGGCCCTTTGCCCGTTCCTGTCAGCGTGCGTTCCTCCTGCGAATCGCGTTCACGAATCGTAACTGACGCGATGCGAGAACGCTGCGTCCCCGCAAGCACCTGCAAGTCAACCAGCGTATACGGATCATGCTGCGTGTCTGTCGATTCGCTTGCTAACCGGACCAGGACATCGTCAGGCACGATTTTCATCTCATCGGCTTTCTCAATGAAACGGTTATACACATCCAGCAGCTGCTCATCGTTCAGTTCAATGCCGTAATCAGCCAGACGATGCTTGATCGCATGACGGCCGGAATGTTTGCCAAGCACGATCATGCTGCGCGGAATGCCCATCGCTTCCGGATCCATAATTTCGTACGTGTTGCGGTTCTTAAGCAATCCATCCTGATGGATGCCCGACTCGTGCTGAAAAGCGTTCCGCCCCACGATTGGCTTGTTGTAAGCAATCGGGAAGTTCATCGCCCGGCTCACCATCCGCGATGTTTCATAAATCTCGCTTTGGACGATACCCGTTTCCGCACCGATCACCGATTTGCGTGTCTCGATCGCCATCACAAGCTCCTCCAGCGAACAGTTGCCGGCACGCTCGCCGATTCCGTTCACCGTCACTTCCACCTGCGTCGCCCCCGCGTTAATCGCCGCTAAGCTGTTGGCTACCGCTAGACCAAGATCATTATGGCAATGTGCGCTGTACTGCACTTTATCCCCGCCTCTTGCCCCGGCTCTCACGCTGCGGAACAGCTCGCCGTACTCTTCCGGAAGGGCGTAACCAAGCGTATCCGGCAGATTGATGACGGTCGCGCCTTCAGCAATGACGGCCTCTACCATCTCGATGACGAATTCACGTCCCGAACGGCTTGCATCCATGGCGGAAAATTCGATTTCGTCGACGAATTGCTTGCCGTACGCTACCATTTCGCGGGCGATATTGAGCACCTGCTCGCGGGATTTTTTTAATTGGAAATCCAGATGGATATCCGAGGAGGATATGAAAATGTGCAAACGGCGGCGGGCTGCGTCCATTGTGGAGCGTACTGCCGCGTCGATATCGCCTTTGATCGCACGGGCAAAGCCGACGATTTCAACACCATGCAGCTCACGTGAAATTTGCTGTACCGCCGCGAATTCGCCCGGGCTCGAGATCGGGAAGCCCGGCTCGATAATGTCGACGCCAAGCTTCGCCAGCTGGCGGGCAAGTATGATTTTCTGCTCGGGACGCAGCGTTGCGCCCGGTGACTGCTCGCCGTCACGAAGGGTGGTGTCGAAGATACGGATGATTTTGTTACCGGATTGGGTTTGCGCTTGATTGTTAATGGTCATAAGGGTTAGCCTCCTAAAGGTTTTTGGGATTGGGAAAGGATTCGAGAGAACAGAAAAAGCCCGACGTCTCCTGATGAATCAAGAGACGACAGGCTTTTGTGAGCATGCCGCGGTACCACTCTAGTTGCCCGGCCTTATCGAGGCCGGACCCGCTTATGCAGCATGGTTCGCCACCGTTATGAATAACGGGCAGCTGCTGCACCTGATGACGGTGGTTAACCGTAACAGAGGTAGGATACGCGAGTGTATCGCGCTATTCCCTCGTTCCGCTCCCAGGCGAGTTTCGGATATCCTTCGGCTGCGTCGCACCACCCCGCAGCTCTCTGCTTTTCCCGGATTGTTCCTACTGCTCCTGTTCTTCGCGTTTGATTTATGGGTCGATCAAGTATGTGTCGATATTCCAGTGATTGTGACTGCGTCTCGCTTCAAAACCGCTTATCGGAAAACAAAAAAAAGCCTGACGTCTCTTATTCAAGAGACGACAGACTGTTAGGTCCGGCGCGGTACCACCCTTGTTGACGTTCCTTCCTGTAAGGAAGCAATGAACGTCCGCTTAAGCATGACGACGATTCTAGAAGTCGAAGCCATGCACCCGATCACGGAGGTAACCCGTAAAGACGTACGTGAGCATTCCCTAAGCCTTGGCCTTCGGCCGACAGCGAAGCTCATTTCCGTAAATCCGCTCCCAGGCGAGGTTCAAGCGGCCTTCGACTGCGTTGCACCAACCCGCAGCTCTCTAATCCCGGCTATACGCTTTACTGCTCCTGTTCGTCGCGTTTGTCAGATGTTTGAAGTGTTGTTGCTTATTATATGCCTGTCGGAATCGTCTGTCAATTCGAATGTAAAAAATTTTCCTAACACTCCCGCCTTATCGTTCATCTCCTGATAGGTCAAGTCTGCCTCATGCATACCCGGAATAATGTTGCTATTTGTGCAACAATTCTGTGTAAATTGAGCTATACGAGGGGAAATGTTGCAAGTTTTGCAACATTTTCTCCTCCTATCCTCGCTTGGCCTTCGAATCCGTAGACAATGTTGCATTTTCCGCAACATTAGGTCGAATATGGCCCATCGGAGAGGTGAAATGCTGCCTTTTCTGCAACATTTCTACCGATGCGGGTTAGTTGGGAGGGCGAGTGTTCGATTTCTGTACTCTCGGCCTCGATTTCCGGCTCAGTTTGATGCTGAAAGTTCACTTTGGAGACTCTCAGCTACAGACGCGGTTGGTTGGGGGGTTAGTTGGGATGCTGAGAGTTTGATTCGGGAACTCTCGGCTTCGATTTCGGCTCAGTTTGATGCTGAAAGTTCATTTTGGAGACTCTCAGCTACAGACGCGGTTGGTTGGAGGTTAGTTGGGACTGCGAGCGTTCGATTTCTGTACTCTCAGCTTCGATTTCGGCTCAGTTTGATGCTGAAAGTTCACTTTGGAGACTCTCAGCTACAGGCGCGGTTGGTTGGGGGTTAGTTAGGATGCTGAGCGTTCGATTTGGAGACTCTTGGCTTTTGGTGAATCAATGCATCTACATAAAAAAACTGCCTTCAACCGTACCAATGTACGGTTGAAGGCAGCTTCGAGTATGATTATTTCTTTTTGTAGATTTTGTACAATAGCCATAGGATTCCCCAAGGTACGACATACCGGGTCACCCACTCGAAAGCATGGACCAGCCGCTCGCCGCCGAAGAATTCATCCCCTCCGCCAACCATTGCACAGATAAAGATAAAAACAAATAATACAAATATCGTGCCATAGAAATAAGGCTTCGAATTCACGACAACCAGCTCCCCCATACGACTACATACGTGTACGTACATGCAGCAACTGCAACAACGAACAGCGCCCGGTTAGCGACTAGCTCCGAACCGACCATTCTTCGAGCGACAAGCCCGGCTCCGCCTTCATGTCGAGCGGCGTAAACTCACCGCGTTTCCACTTCAGGTGCGCCGCAGCGCCGATCATCGCCGCATTATCCGTGCAGAGCTTAAGCGGCGGAATAAGCAGCGGAATACCCGCTTCCCCGCAGCGCGCCGTCAAAGCAGCGCGCAAGCCGCCGTTAGCGGCAACACCGCCGCAGAGCAGCAGCTGCTTCGCGCCGACTTCGCGAACGGCACGCAGTGCTTTCGTCACAAGCACGTCGATGACGGATGCTTGGAACCCGCGGGCAAGAGCAGCCTCGCGCGGCGTTTCGCCTTTCATTTTGGCGGAATTAATCGCCGCAAGAACGGCAGACTTCAACCCGCTGAAGCTGAAGTCATACGAATCCGGCTCCAGCCATGCCCGCGGCAGCAGGAACTCTTCCTCCGACTGCTGCGCCAGCCTGTCAATGTAAGGCCCGCCAGGGTATGGAAAATTCAGCGTACGCGCCACTTTGTCATACGCCTCGCCGACAGCATCGTCGCGAGTCCTGCCGATGATCCGGAACACGCCTTCGCTCTCCAGCACGACAAGCTCCGTATGCCCGCCAGATGCTACGAGCGCAAGGCATGGATATTCGATCTCATGCACCAGCTGGTTGGCATAGATATGCCCGGCGATATGATGGGTGCCGATAAGGGGGAGGTCAAGCGCCATCGCCAAGCTCTTAGCCGCTACGATTCCGACCAGAAGCGCGCCTACAAGTCCCGGGCCTTGCGTAACCGCAATCGCGGACAGGTCGCGGAACTCCGCACCGGCCTCTTTCATCGCCTGCTCCATTATGAGCGTAATCGACTCCACATGCTTACGCGATGCAATCTCCGGCACAACGCCGCCGAACCGCTGATGGGTCTCGATTTGGCTCGAAATAATACTCGTTACAATCTCCTTGCCGCCGCGAATAAGGGCAACGGCTGTTTCGTCACAGCTCGTTTCTACGGCGAGAATCAGTTCATTTGTAGTCGTCATACCCATTCTCCACTTCACCTGAGGCATCCAGTTCAGCCCACATGATGAGCGCATCCTCTTTATTGTCTGAATAATAGCCGGGACGGACGCCCGAAGGTTCGAAGCCGAGCTTTCTATAAAGCCGCTGAGCCACTTCGTTGGATACACGGACTTCTAGCGTCATCCGCTTCGAACCGAACATGACTGCCGCACGCTGCAGCTCCACCATCAGCATCTCGCCAAGACCGCGTCCGCGATACGGTTCGCGCACCGCCACATTGGTCACATGCGCCTCATCCATGATGGTCCACATGCCGCCATAACCAAGGACTTCGCCTTCGTAATCCATCACCATATAACGGGCAAAATGATTATTCGTCAGCTCGTTGACGAACGCTTCCTCTGTCCACGGCGAAGTAAAGCTCTCCTGCTCGATAGCGACGATCGTCTTGACATCGCTCATCGTCATCAGTCGAAAAACAAGCCGGTTCACATCAATGACCGTCACGTTTACCCGCTCCTTCCACCGCGCTTTGCTGCTGCGAAGCCGTCCGTTCCTGCAATTTCACTTCTGCTTCCGTCAACTGCGTGTAGTTCGGAATAAACGTATGCACGTCATCGGATTCTCCGGCTGCCAAGCGTGAAAGTCCAAGTGCAGCAACGGATCGTCCTTCTAAAATATAAGAGAATGCCGCGACTTCCACCTCGGGGCATATGCTCCGCAATCGTTCGGCTTCCGCCTCGTGAAGCTGTAATTCACCGACAATCCAAATCGCAGAAGGTCTCGAAGCAGCATCCATGTCCTTCACGTCTGCAGCGAGCCGGTCTACCCAATCGTGCATGAGACGGATGCCGTCTTTGGCCAAACGTTTCCAAGCTGCCGGGAATTCAGAAGATGACACATCTGGAGCCGAAGCCTCGAAAGCTCCTGTATATACTTGTCCACGACGCGCATCCATGATCGGTACAACCCAAACCGGACGTGTCCCTACAGGTACATTGGCGGCAGCTGTGTCCTTGTCAGCTCCCGTCTGCCATGCTCCATAAGCGAGGGCTTCGAGGCTCGAAACGCCAACGAGCGGTTTCTGCCAGACCCATGCTAATGTTTTGCCGACCGATACCGCGATTCTCATCCCTGTGTACGATCCTGGTCCGCGACCGATCGCGATGCCTGCGAGCTCCTCCGGCGCAACGCCGCATTCACTAAGCAGATCCTTGACGACCGACACCGTGTGGACGGAATGATTGCGTTCGGCAAGCGACTGAATGTCGCGCAGCACCTCATCTCCGCGCACGAGTGCAGCAGCAAGCGAAGCGGTTGATGTATCCAGCGCCAGCACCAGCTGTCCTTCCCGGCTGCCCGGCGTAGTATGTTCACTCATCTGTTCCTTGCTCCTATCTATGATCAATTGCCTGTAATTGTTGACACCAAGCCGCATACGGTGCGCCAATGCCTGTAATCGTAATGCGGCGCGCTACACCGCCCAAATGCGCGATGTATAGCTGAAGCCGATCAGGCGGAAGCAGCGCCTCGATGAGGCTTGCCCACTCGACAATCGTTACGCCTTCACCGAAGAAGTAATCGTCCAAACCAAGCTCGTCCGCTTCTTGCTCGGAGAGCCGGTATACATCCATATGATAAAGCGGCAATGTCGCCCCTTGATATTCTTTAATAATGGTAAAAGTAGGACTATTCACAATACCGGGTACACCGATTCCTGCTGCAAAAGCTTTAGAGAATCGCGTTTTGCCTGCTCCGAGGTCACCATCGAGCGCAAGCACCGTTCCCGGTACCGCCAGCTCCGCAAGCTTCTCAGCCAATCGAACGGTGTCCGCTTCGCTCTCCGCCGTCCATATCATTTCGTAGCTTTCGTTCATGTTTCGGCCGCTCCTAATTTCCAAAATGATTATATCCGCGCTTGGCAACCGCTTCCCGCAGCACCTCGTAGCGCCCCGTGCCGCGGCTAGCATCCAGGTCGCGAATCAGTTCCACGCCTGCGCCGCCGGCTTCGACCTCGCCGATGATGAACATCGGCAGGCCGGCTTCGGCCAGCTCGGCTTTGGCTGCCCGCGCATCTGCGGCAGCGATCGTGCCGAGCAGCACGTAGTCTTCGCCGCCGTACAGAATCCACTCCAATGGATTCAAGCCGCAGCTGTTCGCGTAAGCGGTCATGCTGCCGCTGCGCGGCAAGTCGGAGTCGCGGAGCACGAGGGTTACGCCCGAAGCCTCGGCGATCTCCCAGGCTTCGCTGGCCAGTCCGTCGCTGACGTCATTCAGCGACGTCACGGTTCCGCGCGCGGCAAGCAGCAGCGCCGCGCGCACCGAAGGCGCCGGCCGGCGGTGCGCTTGCACCAGCGCCGCCGTGCCTGGCGCTGCCGCCACCGGCGCTGGCGGCGAGCCCGCGCCGCCGCCATGCGGCTGCGCCGCAGCCCCCGCGCGCGCTGCCGCGGCGGCGAGCAGAGCATGCAGACCGGCCGCGGCCATCCCCGCCGCTCCGGTCACGAACACGGCGTCGCCGGGCTGCGCACCGGCCCGGCGAATCGCCTTGCCGGCCGGGGCGGTGCCCACGACCGTCACGGACACGACCAAGTGCAGCGGCGAACTCGTCGTATCGCCGCCAACCACCGCTACGCCGTAATGCTCGGCGCACGCGTAAAGCCCATCATAGAGCCGGCGCATACGTGCCGGCCCCCATGCCGGCGGCACGCTCACAGACACGAGCGCGTGCCGAGGCACGCCACCCATCGCCGCGATATCGCTGACGTTCGCGGCCAGCGCCTTCCAGCCGATGTCGGCCTCGCCCATCGTCGCGTCATTGAAGTGGACGGTCTCCACCATCGTGTCGACTGCCAGCAGCCATTCCAAACCGCCGCTATGCTCACCCGGCGGCAACCCAACAATCGCTGTGTCATCCCCGATGCCGAGCACCACGCCTTGCTTCGCGAGCACCGACGGTTGTTGGCGGTCGGCTGTCCAATTGCGAATGCGCTCAAACTCGTCCAGTTTCTCCGCCTCCAGTTGCCGGTCTCAGCCTTATTTTCACAGTTAGTTGTCCCTATTATATCGGTCAGCAGGAAGACCCGCAACAAAAGCAGGCAAGGCCATGCTTGGTTGCACAGCCTTGCCTGTATGAACGTCTGCGAGCAGACTGCTTGATTGCCTGGTTAGTGGATGGCTCGCTTCTTGAAACGACCGCCCTTTACGTCATGGATGTTGCCCACGGCGAGGAAAGCTGTCGGATCGAGCTCCATAACAATGGACTTCATCTTCGCTTCTTCCAGACGCGTAATGACGCAGAAGATCACGCGTTTCGTCCCGCCCGAGAATGCACCTTCACCATGCAAATACGTAACGCCGCGGCCGAGCCGGCTCATGATGGCATCGCCGATTTCCTTGGATTCTTTACTGATAATCCAGACCGACTTGGACTGATCGATCCCCTCCAAGGTCACGTCGATGACTTTAAAAGCAATGTAATAGGCAATAAGGGAATACATCGCGCTGTCCCACGAGAACACGAAGCCCGCGCTCGCGAGGATGAACAGATTGAAAAACATCACGATTTCGCCGACAGAGAACGGTGTTTTCTTCGTGAACAAGATCGCGATAATCTCTGTCCCGTCAAGCGAACCGCCTGAACGGATAACGAGACCGACGCCAATACCGAGAATGACGCCGCCGAATACCGGAGCCAGAAACGGGCTGTACGTCAGAGCCTGGACCGGATGAAGCAGTGTCGTGCCGATGGACATGACCACAACGCCGTAGAGCGTTGATATCGCAAATGTTTTACCGATCTGCTTGTAACCGATGACGAGAAACGGCAAGTTGAACAAGAATAGAAATAGACCGAGCGGCAAGCTAGTCAGATGAGCCACGATGATGGATATACCGACTATTCCGCCGTCAATAATGTTGTTTGGTACAAGAAAAATTTCAAGAGCTACGGAAACGAGCCCTGCACCGACGGTAAGTAATACAATCCGCAGCAGCAACTCCAGCTTGGTAAGCTTATAATGCTGTTTCGCCATACTTTCCCCCCTCTATTGTGAAAACTTAAAAATCAAGCTTATTGATTCATTATACCCCAATTTAGCTCGATTTCCAAGAATAAGCACATCTTTTCGCCATTTCTATTTCGTTATGTCTCGAAATCGTCAAATTCCGAACGTTTTTACAATAATCTATTTATTTATAAAAATGATAAAGACCCTCGGCATCCAATGTTTAGTCGGTTTCCGAGGGCCCTGCTCTAGTACCGCTTCCTATTCGTCGCCTTCTTCTTTCAATCGATCGACGGAAACGGTTTGCGTATTGAGCGGGTCTGAACCCACTTGAACGGTTGCCATGCCATTAGCTTCATCCACATTTTCGATCCATACAGGCTTATCGCCGAGATGAACGGCAAACGTGTCCTTCGAGCTGTAAATCTGCATTGCGCGTTTCGTATCCACTGTTTATTCCCTCAATTCATTTCCAGGATCCATTGTGTCTGTGGTGGACTCTGCAATTAACCCGTTGTTCAAGGTCACTTGCCCTCCGCCTAATCCTTCATTCACCATCCGGTCGATGTCCATAAAATAATCATCGCGGCCTTCATGTTTCTTATCGTCGCTGTTCCCGGTAGGGGAATTGCCCGCTTCTACCATTCCATTTGCCTCCTTTAGATGATGATGTTGGCTCTTGCTACACGAAAATATGCCCGAACAAGCTTAGTTTCATGCATTCGGGGAACAATGAATGTAGAGGACTTTAATCCATTTTATTGTGAGGGGGAAATGAAATGCATACGGTATGGAAAGGGGCCATCAGCTTCGGTCTCGTGCATGTGCCTGTCAAAATGTTTTCAGCCACGGAGGACAAAGATATCTCTCTCAAAATGATTCACCGCGACTGCGGCAGCAACATCTCCTATATCCGCAAATGCCCGACCTGCGACGTTGATGTCGATTGGGACGCTATCGTCAAAGGCTATGAATATGAGAAAGGCCGCTATGTCCTGTTTGAGAAGGATGAGCTGGAGTCGTTATCCAGCGATGCGACCAAGACGATCACCATCCTGGATTTCGTCGCGCTTGAGGAGATCGACCCGATCTATTTCCAGAAAACATACTATCTTTCCCCGGATCAAGCCGGGGGCAACGCCTATAATCTGCTCATGGAAGCAATGCGGCAGTCGGGACGGATTGGGATTGCCAAAGTGTCGATTCGTTCCAAAAGCTCGCTAGCCGCCATTCGCATCATCGACGATTGCTTAGCGATGGAGACGATATTCTATCCGGATGAAATCCGATCCGTGGATCAGGTGCCGGGACTGCCGGAAACCGTCAATGTGAACGAGAAGGAGCTCATGATGGCTCGCATGCTGATCGAGCAGCTCTCTACCCCGTTCGAGCCGGCCAAATATACCGACGACTATCGGGAGCGCTTAATGGATCTCATCCAGCACAAAATCGCCGGCGAGGACGTTCGCGTTGCGCCGGAGCAGCAGCGCACGAATGTGCTTGATCTAATGGCTGCGCTGCAAGCCAGCTTGGAGGCGGTTAAGCTGCCGCCGAATGCGCCCGGAGGCTTGGACACGAATGCCGGCGGAGCGGCAGCTGCTGCAGGTGCCGGGGGGACGGCTCCCGCTGCGGGCGGAGCGGCACCAGGTTCTTCAGCCGCTGCCGAGGGAGCCAGCGAGGTCGTGGCCAAAGTAAAAGCACCTCGTGCGCGCAAAACGAAAAAGGACACGGTGTCTTAGGCGATGGAACAGCCGTGGTCCGAGGAATCGCTTCCTGATGTGAGCTTGCATCAGGAGGTTCACTATGAGCAGCCGCTGCCGCTGCCCGTCGAGCCGATGGCCCCCCTCTCCGATGATGAGCTTCCAGTCGGCAGCGAATGGGGCTATCAGCTGAAATGGGATGGCGTGCGCATCCTCGCTCGATTGAACGGGCATGGGCATGTGGAGATATTTTCGCGCAAGCTTTACTTGAAGAACAGTATTTATCCCGAAATCACGTCTCTGCTGGAGTCAAAAGCAGCTGTTCTAGGACGTTGCCTGCTGGACGGCGAAATCGTCTGGTGGGATGGCGTGCGGCCGAATTTTCAGCATGTGCTGAAGAGGGAACGGTCGCGCGGGTTATTGCGGCAATCGCAGCCCGTTGGCCAAGGATCCGGTAATGAGGCCGGAGTTGACAGCAGTGCGGCTTCGCGTGGCGGGCTCGTCTTGGTGTTGTTCGATATCCTCGCAGACGCTTCCGGCGATTTGCGCCATCTCCCCTATGAGGAGCGGCATCAGCGGCTTACCGAACTATGTCCGTCGGATGATCCGCGCATGTTCGTGACGGATCTGTTTCAGGATGGTGCTGCATTGTGGGAATGGGTCCAAACGAATAAATGGGAAGGCGTTGTCAGCAAGCGGCTGGACAGCCCTTATCGGGAAGGCAAGAAACATCGCGACTGGTTGAAGAAGAAAATTGTCCTTGTCCTCGATGTCGATATTGTCGGACTTAAGTGGCGGGGCGGCATCGTCGCGAGTCTGGTGATGGAGCATGAGGGGTATTATCTCGGCAGTGTCTCGCTTGGGCTCAATGATGCGCTTCGCAGAGTGTTGGCCGCGACTTTCAAGCCGCAGCATTCGCATTTGGCGGTAGTCGCATGTCCGTTTCCGGCCGTGCCGGAGGATCTGAAGCGTGAAGAGATCCAGTGGCTGTCGCTGCCGTTCAAGTGCCGGGTTTCCGGCCTCGAGCTGACTTCTGCCGGGCAGCTTCGCCATCCGAAGCTGGTTACCTTTCTTCCGAAGGAGCCGCTGTCATGAGCCGTTCTGTGAAAGGAACTGTTGTTGTTGATGGGCATGAGCTGACGGTAAGCAATCCTGAGAAGCTGTTATGGCCGGAGATGGGCATAACGAAAGCGATATTTTTGCAGCGGCTTGCTGCGTTGTCGCCATGGCTATTGAAGCATTGCCAGGATCGGCTGCTGACGACCATTCGGTTCCCCGATGGGGTGAATGGGAAATCCTTTTATCAGAAAAACAGCCCCTCCCCTACACCGGCTTTTGTCGAAACCGTGACCCGGGAGGGCATTAACTATGTGAAGCTGACGTCCCTGCCCGTGCTGCTATGGCTCGGCAATTTGGCTTGTCTCGAATATCACGCATCCTTTGACCGAGTGAGCAACCCGGAGCATCCAACGGAATGGGTGCTTGATCTGGATCCTACGCTCGAAGAGGAGCCGCGTATTATGGAAGCAGCCCTGCTGGTCGGGGATCTGCTGCGATCGCTCGGCATCTCCTCCGTGCCCAAAACATCGGGAGCTACAGGCGTGCAGGTTATCATTCCGATCGTGCAGGATCTCACCTTCGATGAGCTGCGCCGTATCGGTGAATTTGTCGGCGCTTTTCTCTCCGACAAGCACCCTCGCCTGTTCACCATCGAACGATTGAAGAAGAATCGCGGCGACCTCATCTACATCGACTACTTGCAGCACTATCAAGGCAAAACCATCATCGCCCCCTACTCCCCGCGCGCCCGCCGAGCCGCCAGCGTCTCAACCCCGCTCCACTGGGACGAAGTACGCCGTAACGTCGCGATCACCGACTACAACCTGCTCAACATCGAGGACCGGCTCCGCAAAGAAGGCGACCTGCTGGACACCGTCGCCCCGCAGTCGCTCCGCTCAATCCTGCAGTTTATCGGCAGCGGGAAACGCTGATGGGGTAAACCAATCTGCTGCGGCCGCTGACTGCACCTTCCTCAGCGCTGATGGCAACCGCTAATATCCCTCTCTTAGCAGCGCCGCAAACTGTTGAAAAGCTGCCTCCCACACGCGATTTCCACTGTAAGCGGCATATTCGCTTACAGTGGCAGATTTCGCTCGGTTGGAGCTGCTTAAGCGGCTATTTCGCTTATCGTGGTACGCTTCGGCGGTAAACTAGCTTCCCTCGCATGTTCTCCACCTCCGTAAGCGGCATATCCTCTTACAGTGGCAGAAACGGCTAAATTGGGACTACTTAAGCGGCTATTCCTCTTATCGTTGCTCGCAACTGCGGTAAACTAGCTTCCCTCGCATGCTCTCCACCGCCATAAGCGGCATATCCTCTTACAGTGGCAGAAACGGCTAAATCGAGGCTACTTAAGCGGCTATTTCGCTTATCGTTGCTCGCCAGCTAGTCAACTAGATTCCCTCGCATGCTATCCACCATCATAAGCGGCATATCCGCTTACAGTGGCAGAAACGGCTAAATCGGGGCTACTTAAGCGGATATTTCTCTTATCATGCTCGCAACTGCAGTAAACTAACTTCCCTCGCATGATCTCTACCTCCATAAGCGGCTATTTCGCTTATCGTTACACACTTCGGCGATAAACTAGCTACACTCGCATGTTCTCCACCTCCATATGCGGCTATTTCGCTTATCGTTACACACTTCGGCGATAAACTAGCTACACTCGCATGTTCTCCACCTCCATATGCGGCATATCCGCTTACAGTGGAAGATTTATGGTTTCTTTGGCCTTTAGTAAGCGGTACCGCTTACTGACGAACTAGACTGCGACTTTGGAGCCTAATTGCAGCTTTCATCCCAATCGCCGCAAGCGACTTCGCCTGTGAGAATCGGATTTCACGACTCTCACAAGCCGCCGCGGGCGATTCAATAGGCTCCCCGAAGCTGAGAGTCGGATTCCACGACTCTCACCAACCGCCGCAGGCGAATCCATAGGCTTCCCGTAGCTGAGAGTCGGATTTTCCTACTCTCAGCTTCTTTTCCCGCCGGTTTCGCCCGCGAGAGTCGGATTTCACGACTCTCACCAACCGCCGCAGGCGAATCCATAGGCTTCCCGTAGCTGAGAGTCGGATTTTCCTACTCTCAGCTTCTTTTCCCGCCGATTTCGTCGATGAGAGTTCGATTTCACGACTCTCACCAACCGCCGCGGGCGAAATCATAGGCTTCCCGAAGCCGAGAGTCGAATTTCCCTACTCTCAGCTTCTTTCCCCCCCGATTTCGCCGGTGAGAGTCGGATTATCCGACTCTCACCAACCGCCTCAGGCGAAACCATTGTACTAGAAAGCAACTTCGGAGCACTGCTGCTGCTTTCAGCATTCTTGCCACCATAGACGGTGGAGTTCATACGAGATGGTTACTTTAGTGATCTGGTGCGCTGAGTGCAGCAACCAAACAAAAAACCGGACCAGCAGCGCCGGTCCGGTTTCCAAACAAAACTAACCTAGAATCGTCTCGATCCGTGCAAGCACGTCTTCCGACAGCTTGATGCCGGATGCAGCTACGTTCTCGACGACCTGCTCCGGACGGCTGGCGCCGACTAGGGCACTGGCTACGTTCGGTTGGCGTAGAATCCATGCGAGGGCCAGCTGGCCGGTCGTAATCTCGAGCTCGCCTGCGATTTCGGACAAGGCGCGCACTTTAGCAAGCTTCTCGTCGGTGATGCCTTTGCGCATCCAATCGAGCTTCGAGGCACGGCTGCCCTCCGGCAGATCAGCAGCGGACGTGTATTTGCCCGTCAGCAGCCCTTGTGCAAGCGGCGAGAACACCACTTGTCCAATGCCGTTCTTCTCCCCATAAGGGATAACTTCTTTCTCGATATAACGCTCGAACATATTGTAGATCGGCTGACTAACGACGATGCGGTCCAGCAAGTAACGGTCAGCTGTGCCCAGCGCATCTGCCATTTGGGAAGCCGTCCATTCGCTGACACCTGCATACAACACCTTGCCGGAGCGGATCAAATCATCGATTGCGCGCAGCGTTTCTTGCAGCGGCGTCTCTTGGTCATAACGGTGGCAGTAGAAAATATCTACATAGTCGGTGTTCAGACGCTTCAAGCTGGCATTGGCCTGCTCGATCACATGCTTGCGGGACAAGCCGCGGTCATTCGGGCCGTCACCCATTGGCCAGAACGCTTTAGTCGCGAGCACATAGGATTCACGCGGGAATTGCTTGATCGTTTCGCCGAGCAATACTTCCGCAGCGCCGCGCTCATATACATTCGCCGTATCGAAGAAGTTCACACCAAGCTCGTACGCCTTCTCGATAGCCTTTACCGCATTCTCACGTTCAACATAACCGCCATATGTAAGCCAGCTGCCCAAGCTGACTTCACTCACCTTTAGTCCGCTGCCGCCAAGTCTTCTAAACTCCATTTGTCCAACCTCCTAGAGATAATTGCAGTTCCCTGCATACGCTGTCAACCTAACGTAACCCCTATTCTACTCATATCATTATAGATTTTAAAGTAGTGAAATAATTGTCATTATATTATACTTAATATATATACTATACTTTATGTAACTAATTCATAACGGAGGATTATACAATGTCTGCAAACAATTATATCCCCAAAGTCCCCGCCGTCATCGACTGTAATATCGAGAAAACGCTGGATGTGATCGGCGGAAAATGGGCCTTTCTTGTCCTTCGCGAGCTGTTCTGCGAGAAGCGCCGGTTCGGTGAGCTGCAGCGGTTAATCCCTTCCGTCAGTCCGCGAGCGCTGACGAGTACGCTTCGTCACTTAGAGGGACAAGGCGTGCTTGAGCGCCATGTATTCCCCACCGTCCCGGTCACGGTTGAATATTCGCTGACACCTAAAGGCGTCGACTTGCATCAAATTTTGCATGAAATGAAGCTATGGGCTGCCAAGTGGACCTAATCGCATACGCACCGCACAGAAAAAGAGCAGGGCATTCACATGATGACGTGAACCCCTGCTCTTGCTATTTACCGAACCTATAATCCAATAATCTGTTTAATTTGCAGTTGACGATCCGCGGACAAATCCACGAATTCTTCGCCGATGCGTACGAGCGGCGCTTCCTCGTCATGCGGATTAATATATACGATTTCGCCGACGCGGTCATCGGTGAGGACGACTTTCTGACCGATCATCTTCGTCGTAATATTCTCAAGGAATACCGACACGATATGCGGATCGAGCTGTCCGAAATAACCCTCGCGCAGCTGACGAACCACCTCATAGAAAGGCAGTGCCTTATGATAAGGCCGATCGGAGGACATGGCGTGGAAGATATCCGCCACTGCTACGATTTTGCTGAAGCTATCGATTTTATCCGAGGTCAAGCCTAGCGGGTAGCCTTTGCCATCCTCGCGTTCATGATGCTGGAGGGCGACTAAAGCGGCACGGTAGCTGATGCCTTCGGTTTTCTTCAATATTTCGTAGCCGTAAATGGTATGTTTCTTCACGACTTCGAATTCTGCCTCCGTCAGCTTGCCTGGTTTGTTGATGATCTCCGGCGGAATCTTCACTTTACCTACATCATGCAGCGTTGCTGCAAGCGTAAGCGCTGTCAATTCGTCTTCTTTAAAATTCAGCCATTTGCCGATCATCGTCGCCAGCACGCCAACACCGATGTTGTGCTGATACGTATAATCACCTTGCGCCTTGACCGCCTCGAACAGCTCGAATATATTCGGATGGCTGGCCACACTCTTAACAGAGGGAATGATGTTGTTCTGCAGCTCGTCCATCGGTATCTTGCCGGTTTCTCGAATAGAGTCATACATTTCCTTAGCCCTACTTGTAACCTGAGTCACAGCGGAATGAGGAGAACTCGGCTTTCCTGTTTTCTCCGCTTCCACTACATCGAAGATAATGGAGACATTTTCGATTTTGTGCTTTTCTAGTAGGACTAAGTGCTCTTCTTCCAGCACGATATTAGCGGGCAGCACGGTTACGCCAAATGCATTTACGACTTCTTTTTTCAAGGTTTTCCCCAAATAGTTTCGCATAGCGCCTCCAACAAAAGTCGTACTTGTTCCTTTTTTCCAAGGTAAATGTTTACTGTTAACTATACTTTAACATGCTGATACAGCCATTGTCCTATGGTATTGTTTTACAGGCGGCAAGAATGAATCTAAAGTACTAGTCCGAACGCCAAAAAGGACCTCCCTTCTCTACCAAGAGGCCCATTTTTCCATCTGATCCGATCCTTTATAATTCGCCGGTCATCAATGCCGTCGTCCATCGGTCTACCATATAGGGAAGCGCTGGCGCGCTTCTGCGCTTCCCGGCTCGACTGCGCGGGGCAGCCGCCGGCTCTTGCTGGACACCTCGCTTACGCAGCGTTGATTTGGAGCGGTGCAGCACCATTTTGACAGCAGGGACCGTACATTGCAGCTCATCGGCAATATCCTGGTAGGAATAATCGAACACCTCTGCGAGCAGCAGCATCTCCATCTCGCGAGCGGACAGATGCTCCGTTACCCACTCCAGCGTCCCGCGAATGGCGGCGTAGTTGTTATCGTAATACGGCAATTGAAGGGCCTCATCGATCGGAACGGTTATGCCGCGTCGTTTGCGATGGGCGTCAATATGCACGTTGCGGGCGATTTTGTACAGCAGCGACCTGGGGTGACGAAGAATGCCGGTATCCCGATAATGCTTGAAAGCCCGAAGCAGCGCCTCCTGCAGCAGATCCTCCGATTCCCATTTGGATGCGGTCAAATAATAACAATAGGTCCGCACATGCCGGAGATGCGGCTTGATGGCTTCTTCGAACTCGGTCCACGGCTTCATGCTAACTGGTCTCCCCCCTGCTTTTGTCCTGTTTCACTGATCCTGACCCTCAGTCTAACAGGCCATTGTGAACATGATGTGAAGGAGAAGAGGATTTTAAAATGAATTTTTGAGTAGAGCGAACAGCTGGGCGACACTGGCCTCCGCCCACTCTGCAGTATGCGCCATCGCCTCTTCCAAGCTGCATGGTCCCGGGACGATGGAGAATGCGCTCACCTTCCCGAGCTTGCTTAGCTCATGAATCGACAACAACCGCATCCCGCACAGAATAATAACCGGTACGCCAAGAGGTCCCGCAGCTCCGCACACTCCTGCCGCTACCTTTCCCGATAATGTCTGCTCGTCCAGTTTGCCTTCGCCGGTGATAATAAAGTCTGCATCCTTCACGGCTGCAGCGAATCCGCTTGCTTCCATAACCACTTCAATGCCGGGACGAACAACCGCATTCATGAATCCGGCTATGCCAGCCCCCATTCCTCCGGCAGCACCGCCGCCGGGTAAGGTCATCACGTCAATCCCGCGTGCGGCGCGGATCTGCTCGGCGAATAGGCGCAGCCCTTCATCGAGCACGGTCACCATCTCCGGCGTTGCCCCCTTCTGCGGTCCGAAGATGGCTGATGCGCCTTGCGGACCGCATAGCGTGTTGGTTACGTCGCTCGCGATCGTAACTTGCGTTTCCGCTAGACGCGGATCTAGCCCGGCGGCATCTAGCTTCGCGAGCTGTCTCAGCGCTCCGCCGCCTTCGGCAAGGGGCTGTCCTTGCGCGTCTTGCAGCTGCAGCCCCAATGCTCGCAGCATGCCGGCGCCGCCGTCATTGGTCGCGCTGCCGCCAAGGCCGATAATGAATTTGCGATAGCCTTGATCCAGCGCATGCTTAATCAGCTCGCCTGTGCCGCGGCTTGATGTCTGGAGCGGCTGCCTCTCTTCCGCCGTTAGCAGCGGAAGCCCCGACGCCTGAGCCATCTCAATGATTACCGTCTCGCCGTCACCCAGCACACCGTAAGCGGCTGTCATGGCGCGACCAAGCGGATCGGTTGCCGCTGCCTCTATCCGTGTGCCGCCTGTGGCGTGCACAAGGTTGTCCATAATACCTTCTCCGCCATCGGCCAGCGGCAGCTCATGCAGCTCTGCCTCCGGCATGACGGACCGAATGCCTCTGGCAATAGCACTGCACAGCTCCCTTGCTGATGCAGAGCCTTTGAAAGAATCAGGCGCAATGACTACTTTCATCCCTCTATCTACTCCCGTCGAATATATCTATGTAAGTTATTATCCTATATAATTTGTACCACATCACTACAATTCATAACGGGGAATGATGATCATGGAAGAAACGATGGATTGGAAGAATGAAACAATCGTCGGACGCCGATTTATTGCCTCCTTCAGCGGCGGCAAGGATAGTGCACTCGCTTTATATAAAGCCATGCAGGTTGGAGAAGCAATCGGCCTCATCGTGATGCTGGAAGAGGAAGGAAAACGTTCCAGATCCCATGGCATGCCACCCGAGCTTATTCGCGCTCAAGCAGATGCGATCGGACTGCCGCTCTATACAGCTTCTGCGAGCTGGGCTGACTATGAGCAAGCTTTTATCAGCCAACTGGTACAAGCGAGAGAGCGCGGAGCCGAAGTGCTCGTAACAGGGGACATCGAACTGACGGATTATGGCTGCTGGCAGGATGAGGTATCGAAGAAAGCAGGCTTGGAGCTCGGCATGCCGCTGTGGCAAATGGATCATCTCGAAACCGTAGAAACCTTCATCAATCTCGGTTTCCTATCGGTCGTGGTGACCGTCAACTTATCGCTCGGCATGCGCGAAACGGATCTTGGACGCATGCTGGACCATGAATTTGTACAAGAGCTCCTCGATCGTGGTATCGACCCTTGCGGAGAAGGCGGCGAGTTTCATACGACTGTGCTGGACGGACCGATATTCAAGTCCCCGATTACGGTTCGCAGATGTGAAATGGTGCGGCATGGCGATTACGCCTTTCTGCCGCTGGAGTTAAGTAACAGGTAATGCTATCCAATTGTGATGGTGTTTGATATAATATCCAGAGCATCTAGATATAGGTATATTAGACTGGGGAGGCGCGCAGATGTCAGGTTCGAAAGTCATGAAGTGGATATCGGGTTCTTTAGAAATATTTCTAGCCATTCCAATATTGGGGGCGCTTGTAGTCATCGGAACCTCCTATTCTGCTTTGGGATTCATGCTGATCATTCACCTCGTCACCCTGATCCTCTCGAAGAAAGACCGAGAACCGATTTATGGTTCGGTGCTTGGTATCGTAACCTGTCTATTAGCTTGGATTCCTTTCGTCGGTTGGATCCTTCACTTATTAAGCGGAATTTTCCTCATGATTTCTGCAGCAAAAAGGAGCTAAGCACATTTAAGTGCCTAGCTCCTTTCTTCGTCTACTCTTCCGATTCGTCCATATCGTTATACAGCTCGTTGCTGCCCGGCATAAGCAGCCACTTATTGTCTACCTTCTTCAAGTTGTATAAGTTAATCGATTTGACAGGCATCATCTCGCCGCCAATCGTCACTTCAAATGTGTGCAGCGTCAGAAGGAGCGCCTTGTCACCGTTTAGTTCAACGATGGCGTTCTTCTCCAGATTCATTTTCAAGCTGGTTTCGGTATCCTTGAACAATTCATCCATGGAATTCACATCTTCATCGAAGCCTTCCGCTCCGGGTACAAGTGTAGCCTTGTATGCGTTCAGATCCTTTGCATTTACAGCAGCGGCGTTAGCAGCAATCAGTGCCGAAATCGCGGTCTTATCTGCTTCAGGAGCTGCAATGGCTTCATTCCAGATGCCATCGAGATCCAGCAATTGATGGGAAAGCTGCTCGGCATCGTAGATTGCCCATTTGCCGTTCTCTTTGTGAAGCGTGTACAGCATTTCGTTCTCCACATCCGCAAAGAAGCCGTCTCCGCCTACTTTAACCGACTGCTCTACCGTGTACACAACCGCTTCAACGGGCGAATAGGAATCAATCGTTTTCTCGCTGAATGTCGTCTTCGTGTGTACTTTCGCGAACGTTTCCTGCACCGATTCACGAATTAAATCACGTACCGGAGATTCAGCATGGAAGACCGCCATATAAGCTGCCGCGTCTTGTGCATCCTCAGCCGCAGTCAGCTTGTCCAGCACGCCGAACACTTCTGCCTGCTGCTGTGCCGTAGGTCCTTTATCCGTAATCGTAACGATTTTCTTCACGCCGTCCCAGTTGACCGTTTTATCCGAAAGCGTTGCGATGAAGCGAACGCCAACCATTGTACGGCCGTTCAGCAGCTTCATTTCACCGTTAACAGGAACATTCTTGCCATCAACCAAAGCCGTCTTACCGCTCGGTTTCATCTCAATGCTGCGCGCAGCCGATTTGGCTTTAATTAGCTTCGTGGAAGCATTGTAATCGATGGAATAGCCCAGTTGTGTAAACAAGGTACGGAATTCCACATAGGTTTTGCCATTCTGAAGTACAGGCGGTGCAGGGAAGATGACCCATTCGCCATTTAGTTTAACTTTAATGTCGGTGCCTCCACTTGCCGCGGAAGCCGTCCCTGCCAAAGATGCGAATACTACGATAATGGCAAGTACCACACTTAACAAACGTTTCATAGGAAACCTCACTTTCATTCTCTCTTATTGGATGACATACCTAATTATAGTATACGAGAGTTTATCGACTGACAACGCTCCAAATGTTAACTATAGTGCCTGGCAGACTACTTGTTCGTGCGTACCCAGCTCCGGAACAATCGGATGCACAATGCCACCCAGCATGCGCTTAACCAGAAGCCCGCCAGAATATCAGACGGATAATGAACGCCGAGGTAAATGCGGGATACCCCCATAATCATGATCATCGCTGCGCTAAAGCATAATAGAGCGAGGCGCCACCTTCGCAGGCGGATGTGACGCCATAGTAAATAAGTAATAAGGACATAGAAAGTGAACGCCGCCATCGCATTGCCGCTCGGATAGCTGAACCCGTGCTGTTCGACGAGACGGTGAATATTCGGACGATCACGCTCATACATAGGCTTCAACAGCTCGTTTAGCAGCGTGGAACCCAGCATGCCGCCAAGGAGCAGTACAAGCTCCTTCCGATGCTTGAATACAAAGAATAAGAGCACTGCAACGATGAGAACGATCGGTATCATCGTTGAGGTTGAACCGATTTTGTTGAATACTTTGGCAATAGAGGTCAGTCCATCGTTCTCCTGCCCTTGCACCGCGGCAATAATCGTTTCATCGAACGGCTTCAGCTTATCCCGGGATACAAGCATCGACAGCCCCTGAAACCCCGCAATCGCAAGAATAAACAAAATCAACCACATAACGAAATTAACCTCCACATTTGCAATATGAAACTGACCGTCTTTGTCAGTCAAGACAGGGTAGACTGAATAGAAAGACGCAACAACCATACAACCTATTTAAAGGAGAAAACTACCGAATGAGACCACTTGATGGAAAAATAGCCGTTGTCGCAGGTGCGACACGAGGCGCAGGACGCGGCATCGCGATTGCGCTCGGTCGTGCAGGCGCGACCGTTTATGTCACCGGCCGCAGCGTCCGAGGAAGCTTGTCCGATATGGGCCGCAGCGAAACCATTGAAGAAACGGCAGAGCTTGTCACCGCCGCCGGCGGCAAAGGCATTCCCGTCCGCTGCGATTACACCGTAGAGGACGATGTTCGTGCCCTATATGCCCGTGTAGCCGAGGAGCAGCAAGGCCGACTCGACATCCAAGTGAATGACATATGGGGTGGCGATCCCCTCACGGTATGGCATGAGAAGTTCTGGGAGCATTCCCTACACGACGGCCTTCTCATTCAGCAGCGCGGTGTCCATACCCATATGATGGCCAGCTACTATGCCGCGCCTCTGATGATTGCTCATGGCTCCGGCGGGCTGATCATTGAAATTACGGACGGCTATGATTATCGTTACCGCGGCAATCTCTACTATAGTTTAGCTAAGATTTCCGTCATCCACCTGGCGCAAGCGATGGCAGCAGACCTCCGTCCGCATAACATAGCGGCGGTTGCATTAACGCCGGGCTTCCTTCGTTCAGAAGCGATGCTGGATCACTTCGGCGTGAAGGAGAGCAATTGGCGGGACGCTGCTGCGCAGGACCCCCATTTTCTCCAATCGGAAACGCCCGCTCTCGTCGGCCAAGCTGCTGCTGCACTTGCTTCCGATCCGAATGTGCTGGAGCGAAGCGGCCAAGCGTTGACCTCGTGGGACTTGTCCGAGGAATACGGCTTCGCAGATGCAGATGGCAGCCGGCCGCACTGGGGCCGCTATGCCGCCGAGCATGGCTTCTAGTCGAAGTCGCAGCCGAGGCCGGAGTCGCAGCGGCTACAGTTCCATCCAGAGCGCGGTTTTATCGTCGGATTTCTTCACGCGCGGGAACCGCGTGCAATCGGGATCGGACTCTTCGAGCTCCGTCAGCCACTCGATATAACGAGGCAGCCCCATTTCTCGGACAAGCGAAGCAATCTCTACGGTGCTGTCTTTGTCCGGCTCTCCCGGCGGCTTCGGAATATAGAGCCCATCGGTAAAGAGCAGCAGCGATTTCACATTTGTCCGGCTGATACGGCCGAATTCCGCATAATCACCGAACGTCGGATCGCCGTTAATCACACCGTAGCCGCCAAGCGTGTTGGCCACTTCACGACCTTGTATAATAATCGGCTTGCTGTACTCCCATAGGGCCTCACGAGTCGTTAGTCCCTCTGCGACGCCTTGTGCCCATACCGCTTTGGTCCGATCATCCACATGCGCCAATTGATCGTTCGTCACAATACGGATCGATCCATCCGTGTAATAGACAGCCAGCATGCAGTCGCCTAATTGGGCAAAATCTATCCATTTGGGCTGAACGCGCACCAATGCCGCACATGCATTCCACACGGCTTCCTTCTGCTCAGGCGATATTCCCGCTTCTACCATAGCCGCTCGCAGTGCTGTGTTTGCGCGGGTGAGCAGGCTCATCAACATATCCGAAGCAGCTGCTTCTTCAACCGCAGCTTCATTGCATGTCCGAGCTACCAGCTGTGCAGCTAAGTAGCCGCCGCTTTCTCCGCCCGGCCCTTGGTAAGGCACTAATGAAGTGGCTCCATCAATTACGCCGAATAGTTGTAGATCGTCATTGTGAATGATGGCGTCCTCATTCCAGGGGCTAACCCCTTTTACCGATACTGAAGTAAGTTCCATGACCGCTCCACCTCTCCATTGCTATGTTTTATATCTCGCTCCTATTAGCTGGCAGTAGATTTTAGCATAAGATAGTCTCCCGATAAAGGCAATCCGAAATCACCCCAGGACTAGGGGAAAGAAAAAGACCCAAACCGGCTCTGCTCGAGCCGACTCGGGTCTTCTTCGTTTTCTTACCATCTTGAACCGCTTGGATGCGGACAACCTTTGACCGCAAGCTTCGCGCGAACCTTCACGAAGCAGCCGCAATGTGCGCAGGTCGTGCCATATTGA
This sequence comes from Paenibacillus sp. CF384, assembly GCF_900106745.1. GTDB lineage: Bacteria > Bacillota > Bacilli > Paenibacillales > Paenibacillaceae > Paenibacillus_Z. The sequence continues at coordinate 25,106 of NZ_FNNV01000017.1, forward strand.
AGCGAAGAACACCCTTCGCAATGGGAGAGTCTGTCCTCGTACTGCGTATCCGAGACACAGTCGCCGGGATGCAGCGCCAGCTTGCTCAGAATCCGCTGCAGCTGCGCTTCCTCCACATGTACGGACGCACTGCAACCTTTGCAGCCTTCTTGTCTCTGCGATTCAGTTGCCATACGCATTAGCCTGCACGAAGCACCGCTACCGATGCAGGAGGCAAGGTTACGCGAATCGTGCCGTCCTCATGCTGCTCGATAGACGTCAGCTCCGTAGGCGTTACCGCACCCGGCTGCTCCACTGTGTTATGTGCGTTTAGCGCGCTGCCCTGCAGCACGGTTCCGCTGAGCGACAGCGTGCCGATCGCTTGCTCAGTCAGACCTCTCAGCTCTAATGTGATTTCCGCCGGCTCATCATGGCTCAGATTACATAGGCTGACGTGGATAATGCCTTCCTTGCTGCGCGAAGCCGATAGACTCGTCTGCGGAATCGAAGCACCGTTATAGGTGTATGAAGCAGCTTCATGATGAATATCGAGTGCTTCCGCATCATGGTGGACTTGAAACATGTCGAAGACATGGTAAGTCGGCGTAACGGTCATTTGTGCGCCTTCCGTTAGAATGACGGCTTGCAGCACATTGACCGTCTGAGCGATGTTCGCCATCCGCACCCGGTCGCAGTGATTGTGGAAAATATGCAGCGTGGCTGCTGCCACTAGCGCGTCGCGCATCGTATTCTGCTGGTAGAGGAAGCCCGGGTTCGTGCCCGGCTCCACATCGTACCAAGTGCCCCACTCATCCACGATGAGACTGATCCGTTTCTGCGGATCGTATTTATCCATAATCGTGCTGTGTTTCTGCACGATCTCGTCCATGACTAGCGCTTTGCGCAGCGTCTCGAACCATTCCGAGGTTTCGAAATCGGTAGCCGATCCCTTCTGCTGCCAGTTGAACGGAATCGTATAGTAATGAAGTGTCAACCCATCCATGAAACGAGCCGCATCCCGCATCAACACTTCCGTCCAATTGTAATCGAAATCGCTGGCGCCGCACGCGATGCGGAAGATTTTGTTATCGCCATAGTTACGCACATAGGTCTGATAACGTCTGTAGAGATCCGCATAATATTCCGGCCGCATGTTGCCGCCGCAGCCCCAGTTCTCATTACCGACGCCAAAATAACTGACCTTCCAAGGCTCCTCGCGCCCGTTAGACTGCCGCTCATTTGCCATTGGCGACTCTCCATCGAACGTCATATATTCGACCCATTCCTGCATCTCTTGGACCGTTCCGCTGCCTACATTGCCATTGATATATGGCTCGCAGCCAAGCAGCTCGCAGAGGAGCAGAAACTCATGCGTGCCAAAATGATTGTTCTCAACAACACCGCCCCAATGCGTGTTGATCATCCGTTTACGCGTCTCCCGCGGCCCGATTCCGTCTCTCCAGTGGTATTCATCGGCAAAACAACCGCCCGGCCAGCGCAGCACAGGCAGGTTTAATTTGCGAAGCGCTTCCAATACATCATTGCGAATCCCCTGCGTATTTGGAATTTCCGAATCTTCGCCTACCCAAATCCCTTCATAAATACAGCGGCCCAAATGCTCGGAGAAATGGCCATAAATATTGCGGTTTATGCTGCCCTTGCTGCGGTCTGTGTTGATGACAGTGCGATTCGTCATGCGGATAGACATCTCCTTGATATGGATTTGGATTGTGGTCGCATTTGTGATTAATAAAATTATTAATCAAGTAATAAAATAACAATTCACTCATTTCCATTAAACAATAAGACGCTCCGCATTTCAATCTATTTTTATATTCGATTAGGTCACGGTGGCTCGCAGCAGCTCCTCTACCCAGCCGTAACAAGCCGACAGTTCCTCATCGCTCACCTGCTCCGATCGATGCTCGAACATGATTTTCACATTCGGATTGTGCCTGCCGATGATTCGCATATAGTCCTCAATCGGTGCCCAGTCCTCGCTTGGATCCAGATCAGGCAAGACCGGGTAGCGTGTTTGCTTGCGCTCACCGCTCTCCGTTATTCGCAATGTGGACAAATGGATGATCTCCGCATAGCGGGCATAACGCTCAATTACTGCTTTGGCATCGAAGAACGGATCCATTCTCTCCTGTATGTACAGCCTTGCCGTATCTAGACAAAGCTTGATGGTGTCGTACTTCGTAAGCAGCCGTTCCAACGTTCCTGTCTCCGTCACATACCTGTTCAATGCATCAAGCTCCAAGACCGGAACGAAATCGTACTCCTGCCCTTTGCGAGCCAGCCACTCGAATAGAGCCTCGCTTCTCTCTTGAAATAGCTCGAACGGGTACTCGGATTCGAAAACATATTCACTGCGGTCCTCAAAATGCCAACGCCCCCAGTCCACCCGATCATCCAGGAGAACGGGCTTGGGATAATGGAATAACACATAGCTCGGCTGAATCGTGGTTGCCAGATAATCGAGCTCTTGTTGAACCCGCGCGAAGGCTTGCCGGCTCGCGGCTTCGTCCTTGGCAAGGAACAGTGCATCCCGTGTGCGTGAGCTGCTTGCTCGCAGCGGGAAATGTACACCGATTCGAAAATGGTCTTGTTTCGACTGTTGGTGGAGTCTCTCGATATCGGATTCATTTTGAAATAAGCATGCCTCGATTCCGTAGAATCCTTCTCTGAAATCTCTCCGATATTTTGCTTCGTTAAAGCCTCCATATTGCCCGATGATGAAATTGTGCCGCATCTTCTTCCCCTCTCCCGCCTATCATTCGAACCCTTGTCCGAACTTTCCGCAGTCTACGCTCATATACTATTCTATTAAACAAGTAAGTAGGTGATGAACATGGCTATCATTCCGTTTATTGTTGAAAATCCAGACAGGCTCTTTCAAACCTTTGACGTACGTGTCTTCAACTATGGCACGGATCCTGTTATTTTGCAGCTTGAGGTATCGTACGCGCTGAATTCGGCAGATGGTCCTTCCGCGCTTGTCGTTTATGTGCTTCGCACAGTTGAGCTCAATGCCGGTCAGCTGTTTACCTTTGCTAATATATTCGCAGACTTTGACGTCATGACCGGGACGCTGACAACGCTCGGTTTAGAGGAAGAGTATAACGTTACGTTTAACGTTACTCCTGATTTCCCTGTCTTCCCTCCTCCATTCGGGTAACTGGCTGAATTCCAGTAGATGCGGAACACAAACGCCGGCTTTCAAGCCGGTGTTTGTTGTTTTGTGACAGATTGATCGTCCCCGTCTATAATGAAGACAATTGGGAATACATATGGCATACCTAACTATCGCTTGATGAAAAGAGGCTCCTTCTGTGACGCAAACTCGTATTGGAACCATTACCGCAATCAATCGCTTTCCCGTTAAATCCTTAGGAGGAGAAGCACTCCAAAGCAGCCGCATTGAGAACTACGGCTTGTACGGGGATCGTTCGCATGCCTTCATCGATGAGACGAAGGAAGGCTGGGATCGATATTTCACGGCCCGAACCGCACCTGACATGCTGCACTATAAGGCGACGTTGGAGGTCGGTGCGGAAGCAGCGGATCATTTTGCCGGCTTGCGCATTACGGCACCGGATGGCCGTTCCCTGCAATGGGACGATGCCCTGCTGCAGGAGATTCAACCGTATTCAAAGCGGAAACTGACCCTGCTCGCCCATACGCCGCAGTCGCCGGAACTGCTTGCCGTGGATGCAGCCAGCATCCTCATCATTACGAACTCCTCGCTTCGCAAGCTCGAAGCGATGTGGGGGAAACCACTTGACCCGCACCGCTTCCGTGCGAATCTGCTCGTAACCTTGGATGACGATGCGCCGGATGAATACGAATGGCTGACTAAGCAGCTGTCGGTCGGAAGCGCGCAGCTGCAGGTGGATGTATTCTGCGATCGCTGCTCGTTGATTACGATCGACCCCGAAACGCTCGAACGTGATGCCTCGCTGCTGCGAACCGTGAATGAGCAATTAAAGCTCAATTTCGGCGTCTATGCTTCGGTGAAGCAAACCGGGCAGGTCCAGGTTGGGGATGCGGTATATTTGGAAGGGTAACTAGTACCTCTCTTGCACCAACTTTCACCAACTCGTTTTAAAATAAGCCCATGAGCGGTAACAGTAGCAGTTACCCGTTCATGAGCTTATTTCGCATTTAATCCGAATTATGTGTGCGATATCTTTTACCTTGTACCCGCTCTCTCACCTACGACCCCGTCGACCGGTAATGCCTTACGCCAATTCGCCATACGAGCAGGCAAGGTACGAGGAAGAGGAACCCCGCCAACGGTACCATCGCGTAGAACGGGTGATCCCCGCCTTCCCTGCCTAGAATGTAAAGCAGCGGCAGGTAGTTCACGCAGCCGAACGGGATGACGAAGGTGAACAGCCGCTTCACCCACTTGTGATAGATGTTCAGCGGGTACTGCGTCATTTCGCGTCCGCCGTCTGTGAAGATATTGGCGATCTCCAGTCCCTGCACCGTCCAGAAGCTAACGGAAGCCGCGAGGATGAAGATGCCCGTGAAGATCACGATTCCGCTTATCACCATCAACACTAGCGTAGTCACCTTTAGCGCAGTCCAGTCAACGTCAAGATTCCCTGCGGACCAAACTAATATGGCAGTGCTCAGCAGCAGTCGACCGATTCGGGCGAATTCGAATTTGGAGCCGAATACCTGAATGACCGTGCCCCGAGGACGAACAAGCAATCGATCAAAGTCCCCGCTCACAACCAGGCTGGAGAATACATCGAACCCTCGGCCGAAACATTCTGTAAACGAGAAGGCCATCTGCGTCACGGCAAAACAAAGCACGACCTCGTAGAAGCTCCACCCTTTGAGCTGGCCGAACTGTTCGAACATAAAGTACACCCCGGCAAACGTTGTAAACGGGGTTAGACATTGCCCCAGCGTCAGCAGCAGGAAGGATACCCGGTACTGCATCTCCGATTTAAGAATGATTTTCATATATTTCAAATATAAGCTCATGACGCTTCCTCACCCTCCCTGCACAACGACGCGCCGAAGCGAGCGGTTCATGGTGAATTTGCCGAAGGCGACTAACGCGATCAGCCAAGCCGTTTGCGCCGCGAGCCCCTGCAAAGCATCTAACTTCGCAATATCACCCGTAAATACGCGGAACGGAAAATCTACCGTATAGTGGAACGGCAGCAAATAGATGATCTCTTGCATCCAACCCGGCATAAGCGGTACAGGTACAAGCATCCCAGCCAGAAAATCCCCAAACACGCTAAAGATCAACAGAGAACCGCCCGGTGACATCGTGACGAACACCGATATGTAAATGAGCATCGAAATGGCCACGACCATCAGCATGCTGACTACCAAAACTGCAAGGAAGATAAGAAAGGTAAGCCAATCAGGAGGAAGCTCAAGCCGGTAAGGCCTAGGCAGGAAAACCGTGACTAACAGGATAGGAGAACATCTTAACAGCGCACTCGACAGTCGTTGTGCAAGCAGCTTCGCATACCAGAAGTTGTAGATACTAGTAGGCCTGCACATTTCATAAGCAATGTTGCCGCTCTTGATGAGCGAGAACAGCTCGTTGTCTCGCAGCCATAACATCACCAGAGCGAGAAAGGCTTGCCTCAGCCAGGTGTAGGTGATCACTTGGGACAGTGTCATAGGAGGTTCTTGCCCAGTGGAATGCGCGTAGAACGCTTCAAAAATCATAATGAACATAAAGCCGAAGAAAAATTGCGTGCCGATGCCGGCCAGCGCTGCCGCGCGATATTGCAGCCCGGTACTGATTCGCAGCTTGAATACGGACATGTACGCCCTCATCATAGCTGGTACTCCTTATACATCTGCACGATGATGTCTTCAATCGGTTGCGTCTCGATCGCCACATCCAGCAGTTCGACCTGTGCGGACAGCTGCGCGATCGCATCCGAGATCATCACCTGCTCCGTATCCACGCTGAGGATGGCTCGTTCCGGTGTCCAAGAGAGGAGCGACACGCCGGGAATCGCAATGGGGCGGCTGTTCTCCTGATAATCGGCCGTTATCGTTCGCTTCGTGCCGAATCGGCTGCGAAGCCCTTGCACGTTACCATCGTAGAGCAGCGTCCCTTTGCCGATCAGCAGGATCCGACTGGCCAGCGCTTCGATATCGTTCATGTCGTGCGTGGTCAAGATGACGGTAACGCCTTTTTCTTTGTTGATCGTCTTAATAAATTGGCGCACCGCGATCTTGGAGACGGCATCGAGCCCGATGGTCGGTTCATCCAAGAACAGGATGCTCGGACTGTGCAGCAGCGAGGCGGCTATTTCGCAGCGCATCCGCTGCCCCAGACTGAGCTGCCGTACCGGCGTATACATAATGCTTCCCAGGTCCAGCGTTTCAGTGAGCAGCGTCAGTGTCTCCCGGTACTGTGCTTGCGGGACGTTGTAGATGTCGCGCAGCAGATCAAACGACTCGATGACCGGGACATCCCACCACAGCTGGGAGCGCTGTCCGAATACGACGCCGATGTTCTTCACATACTTGACCCGATCCTCCCACGGGGTGAAACCCTTAATCACGCAGGAGCCTCGGTCGGGTACGAGAATACCGCTCATGATCTTGATCGTGGTTGATTTGCCGGCACCGTTCGGTCCGATGTAGCCGACGATTTCGCCCGGAGGAATATGGAACGAAATATTTTGCAGCGCTTCAATGGCCGTGTATTCCCGATGAAACAACGACTTGAGCGCATGACCAATGCCTGATTGCCGTTTGGCGACCAGGAATGTCTTACTGATTCCGTCGACGGTTATCACGTACCGATACCTCCATAAATTGAAAATTTTTGAAAAGCGACAGGGAGAAGATAGTATCATTACGTGGATAAATCTGTCAACCTAAACTTTAGAAAAAACCGCCTAGATGAGCATAGGCGGCCAAATCGTCATTCTATTCATTAGCAAAATCTGCATCGATGTGATAGAGTACATGCTTATGTACGGGGCTGCTTGGATCAACTCTCGGGTGATCAAAAGTGCGAATAAACTGCATGCCGATTTTGTCCATGACATGACTCGAAGGGGTATTAATAACGGCTGTAAAGCTGTAAACATCACGGAAGCCCAGTTGGTTAAATCCATATGCCAGGCAGGCTTTCGCCCCTTCGGTCGCATACCCTTTTCCCCAAGCTTCTTTCTTCAGTCGCCATCCAATTTCAATGCACGGTGTGAACTCCGACTCGAACGTCGCATGATGAAAACCAATAAATCCGATAAACTCGTTGTTTTCTTTGACATCCACGGCATATAAGCCAAACCCAAATTCCTTAAATTCAGCTACAATGACGTTATAGAACGCCTCCGTTTCAGCCGCTGACAAGGTTTTCGGAAAATACCTCATCACCTCTTCGTCCGCATTCAGCCCTGCGAAAGTCGCAAGATCCGCCTCTTCCCAGTCTCGTAGTCGCAATCTCGCTGTCTCCAAATAAATCATACTTCATCTCCTCCCAAAAGAAAGCCCGCTCGCAGCAGCTGTGAACGGACCTCTTGAACTATTATTTAAAGCACCGGCCCATACGCAACGCCTGTAAGGGATATCGGCCCGATCACAGACGCGCCGGCTTTCTCAATAGGCTCCAGCTCCGCGGTAAGATTATACACGTTGAACTGGCTGGTCGTGTTGAAATCTGCGATTTGAAGCTCGATCGTATAATAAGCCTCCGCATTGGTTTCAAAGCCGATCCGCGTATCTGCGATTTCCACGCCGATTTCGACGGGATCAAGCGATTTGAACAGCTTCACGATAATCTGGCCGTTAGCGGATGTCCCGATTACGCCAATAACGGCATTCAATACGATTCTATTATTCGGCGGCAGCGGATCTGCGTATATCCCGACATCTGCCTGAAAGAAACCGGGAGCAATATCATACTTATTGTCAGTCGGCATGGTCGAGATCAACCCAACGGGAATCGGCACTCCGGGGCCTTGTCCGAATCTGGGCACACTTACTTTCATGTCAAGCACTTGTACGCTCATCATGAATCCCTCCTTCCTAGCTCGTACACTACAGAATATGTAGACGAGCCGTTAGAAGAAACCGGACGTTTATAACAAGTCATATCACAACATTATTTGAAAATAGCCACTTTTTTGACTATACGATTTGAATAAAAAGTTTAACGGTTGTCAGCGGGGCTATTTCATGAAAAACAGCCTTTTTGAAATTCTAACGGATGTGACAGAGGCTATTTGCAGAATTTCCTCCATTCCAAGTGGAAATACGTCTAAATAAGCTCACTGGCAACCGTTAGAAATTGAAAAAGGCAAATTGATGCCAAATAGCTACTGTCACAACCGTTAAAACTGGAAGTGACATTTTGGTTGCCACTACCCACGTCCCACGCGCCACTGCTATTTCCGGTGCATCTTAAACTCCAGAAACAGCTCGTTGTAATGAGATAGCATCCGCTTGCCCAGATTCTTGTAGACCTCCAGCTTCGCCGTCAGCTCCGGCTTCGGATAGAACCGTTCATCCGAGGAGATCTCCTCGGGCAGGAACTCCATCGCTTTCTCGTTTGGCGTCGAATAGCCGACATACTCCGCATTCTGCGCGGCATGCTCGGGGTCCAGCATGAAGTTAATGAATTGATGGGCACCTTCGATATTCCTCGCCGTCTTTGGAATGACCATGTTGTCGAACCAAAGATTAGAGCCTTCCTCTGGCACGACATAAGTCAGTTTCTCGTTCTCACCGATAATTTCCGAAGCATCACCCGACCACACGACGCCAACCGCCGCTTCTTCATTGGCAAGCAGCAGCTTGATTTCGTCACCTACGATGGCCTTCACGTTCGGCGTCAGTTCCTCGAGCTTCGCTTTCGCTTCCTGCAGATGATCCTCATTCGTATCGTTAAGCGAATAGTGCAGACTGTTCAGCCCGAAGCCAATGACTTCACGCGCCCCATCCACCAGCAGAATTTGATTGCGCAAGCTTGGGTCCCACAGGTCATCCCAGCTCTTGAATTCGAGCCCCTTCATCAGTTCCGTGTTATACACGATCCCAACCGTTCCCCAGAAATACGGAATCGAATAGGCGTTGTCCGGATCAAACGAGAGATTCATGAACCGCGGGTTAATGTATTTGAGATTCGGCAGCTTCGACTTGTCGATGGGCAGCAGCAGGTCTTCCTCTTTCATTTTGCTGATGGCATATTCGGAGGGAACGCTGATATCGAAGGTCGTACCGCCTTGTTCAATCTTCGTCATCATCGCCTCGTTGGAATCGAAGGTTTGGTAGATGACTTTAATGCCGCTCTCCTCTTCAAAAGCAGCCACCAGATCCGGGTCGATATAATCGCCCCAATTGTAGATCGTAAGCGTATTGTCGCCGGAGTAGCCCTGCGACGAATTGAGTGCCGAAGCGCCATACATTAAGGCAAAAGCAAGCACAAGCACGACGAGCATCATCCGAACGAGCGATTTCATTGGTTAGGACGCCCCCAATCCGTGCGGCGGTCGCCGCGCCCCGAAACTTGTCCGCGGCGGTTGATGAAGTAGTAGCCGACGACAAGCAGCATCGTGAAGACAAAGATGAGTGTCGACAGCGCATTAATAGACAGTGAGACACCTTGTCGTGCTCTTGAGTAGATCTCAACCGAAAGTGTCGTAAATCCATTGCCGGTGACGAAGAACGTAACGGCGAAATCGTCGAGCGAGTACGTTAAGGCCATGAAGAATCCTGCGAATATACCGGACTTGATGAACGGCAGTACAACCTTGGACAACACATCCCATTCCGTTGCGCCAAGATCCCGAGCGGCGTCGAGCAGCGAAGAGCTCATTTCCTCCAGCTTCGGCAGCACCATGATGACGACGATCGGTACGCTAAACGCGATATGGGAAATCAGCACAGAGGCAAATCCAAGCTTAATGCCGAGTATCGTAAACAGGATCAAAAAGGATGCCCCGATAATAACGTCAGGACTGACGATGAGCACATTGTTGAGCGACAGCAGCGCATTCTGATTTTTCCGCTTACGCAGCCGGTGTATGGCAATGGCGCCAATTACACCAAGAATCGTTGAAATAACGGCGCTTAGCAGTGCAATGACCAGCGTATTGAGCAATATGATCAGCAAACGTGTATCGGCAAACACTTCCTTATACCAATCCAGCGTAAAGCCATCAAATCCATGCATCGTCCCCCCGCTGTTAAACGAGTAATAGGACAAGTACACGATCGGTGCATACAAGATGATGAAGATGAGCCAGAGATAGACATTCGACAGCTTCAGTTTACGGTTCATCGTTTGCCCTACCTCCTACTTCTGTTGCGATTGCCGGTTAAGATCATAATGATCACCATCGCAATGATGAGAAATACAGCTATCGTGGCACCCATGCCCCAATCCTGCGTCACGAGAAAATGCTGTTCAATGGCCGTTCCGAGCGTGATGACCCGGTTGCCTGCGATAAGCCGCGTAATCATGAAGAGCGACAGTGCAGGAATAAACACAGCCTGACAGCCGGATTTCACGCCGCTTAATGTAAGCGGGAAGATGACCCGGCGGAAGGTTGTCCACGTCGATGCGCCAAGATCGCGAGAGGCATCCACGAGCGAGGGGTTCAGCTCCTCAAGCGCATTAAATACAGGCAGAATCATGAACGGAATGAAGATATAGACCGAAACGAATATAAAGCTGAAATCCGTAAACAAAATTTGCTGATTTCCGATGCCGATCAGCTCGAGGATCGCGTTGACGGCTCCATAGGTTCCGAACAAGCCGATAAACGCATAGGTTTTGAGCAGCAAGTTAATCCAGCTTGGAAGAATGATCAGCAGCAGCCACAGCTGTTTATGTTTGGTCCGGGTAAGCAGATATGCAGCCGGATAGCCAATCAGCAAAGAGAAGAACGTAATTAAGAAGGCGTACCAGAACGAGCTGAATGTCATCTTCATATAGACTGGCGTGAAGAAATGCGCATAGTTACTGAAGGTGAAATTGCCTTCAACATCGAAGAGCGAGTCGTAGACGATGAGCACGATCGGCGCAACAACGAACAGCAGCATCCACAGCATGTAAGGTACCAGATACAAATTACGAGAGCGTGACTGCGTTTGGATAGGCGCGTTTAATTGGGCTTGCGCTTCGTTCCTCATGAGTAGGCTTCCAGCCTTCTATCGAACTCTTCCTCGGTCTCATTGAAGCGCATGACATGAATGGCCTCCGGGTCGAAGGTCAATCCGATGGCCTCGCCAACCTGTGCTTTGCGCGTGGAGTGAACAAGCCACTTATTGCCGGCAGCATCGATGCACTGAATTTCAAAATGAACGCCGCGGAACAGCTGCGCCTCTACTTTAACCTGCAGCTTACCGTCCTCCGGACGTGTAATCTCTAAGTCCTCCGGTCGGATGACAATGTCTACCGGTTCATTCGGCTGCAGCCCCTGATCGACGCATTCGAAGGATTTTCCCGCAAACTCGACTTGAAAATCCTGCTTCATCCTCCCTGCCACAATGTTCGATTCCCCGATAAAATCAGCCACGAAGCGGTTGATCGGCTCATCGTAGATGTCCATCGGCGTACCGCTTTGCTGGATGACGCCCTCGCTAAGCACGAAGATTTCATCCGACATCGCGAGCGCTTCCTCTTGGTCATGGGTCACGAATATGAACGTAATGCCAAGGCGCCGCTGCAGCTCGCGCAGCTCCACCTGCATCTCGGTGCGAAGCTTAAGGTCAAGCGCAGAGAGCGGCTCGTCCAACAAGATGATTTCAGGCCGATTTACGATAGCCCGTGCGATGGCTACCCGCTGCCGCTGACCGCCCGACATCTCCGTAATTTCACGGTTCTCATAGCCGACAAGATTGACGAAACGGAGTGCTTCAAGCACTTTCTCTTTGATTTCGGACGGTTTTATTTTCTTAATACGCAGGCCAAATGCAATGTTCTCGAACACATTCAGATGCGGAAACAGCGCATAATCCTGGAATACAGTGTTCACTTGGCGTTTGTTCGCAGGGATATGATTAATGACGTTCCCGTTAAAATAAATCTTGCCTTTCGTAGGCTCCGTGAATCCGGCGATCAATCGCAGAATCGTCGTTTTGCCGCAGCCCGAGGGACCGAGCAGCGTGTAGAACTTGCCGCGCTCGATCTCGAAGCTGACATCCTTCAGTACGGCGGGATCGCCCTCGTACTGTTTGGTTACGCCTTGGAATGAAATGATGGCTTCGCTGGCAGGTTGTACATTCATCGTGGCGCTGCCTCCTTATGTAAATAAATAGATATAGCGGACTAACCTCTATTGGATAGTATAACCAATTGCAGCCATCACATGAAGCACAAAAATGACCGTTCAGGACATGCTTCCCGTTCGGTCATTTTGTACAAGCTCTTAAGGCCGAGCCAGCAGTATTTTGTATACTTTGATCATGCTCATATGCATGCCTTCATGATAGAGATTCAAGCTGAGAAACTCTTGCGGCGATGATAGCGAGATTCCGGTAGAAGTCGTATACGGCTGAGGAACCTTCTCCTCCAAGCGATGCGCGATCGTTTCTTGAATGCGTTCCACTTGGCTGCCGAGAAGCTGCTTTAATTCATCAAGTGTAGGCAGTGTCGAGTCCGCCGGCCACTGAAGCGGTGAAGTGCCGAATTCGAACCATTCCTTGAAGCCTTCAGGCCGATGAAGCGGAAGCTCGAGGTATTGAAATGCAAAGCGTTCCTGCACAACGTAGATATGCCCCAGCTGCCAGCGAATCGAATTGCGGAATCCGTCCGGTATCCGGTCTGCCAATTCCTCCGTAACACCTTCCAATAGCTTCAATGTCTGATTTCGCACAAATTTGAGCTGCGTGAATAAGAACTGATCCATGGTCGCTTTCACTCCAATCCATTGACTATGTGTTCCACTATATCATGTTAAGTGATAGAGAGGGCAGGAATTAAACCCGGGAAAGCGAATTGTCCCACATACGTACTTCCGGAAAAAGGATGATCACACCATGCTAAGCACAGCTTTCTTACTCGTATTGGGCTCAGGTTTCCTGCACTCCGTATGGAACTTATTCACGAAACGCAGCCTCGACAAAAATGTATTTCTCTGGTTGTGTCAGCTCGTTGGTATTGTGCTGATGCTGCCTTGGGCAATTGCACTATGGGATGGCTCACACCTCAGCAGCAGCGGGTGGTGGATCATTGCTGCCGCCGCTGCCCTTCATGGACTATATACCATCTTGCTGGCAGCCGCTTACTCCGTCGGTGACTTGTCCCAGGTATATCCGATCATGCGAGGTACCAGTCCTTTATTAGTCCCACTGGTTGGTGTCACCTTGTTGGGCGAACAACTGACCCCAGCCGGTTTCCTCGGCGTAGTGTGCATCGTGATCGGGATTGTTGCGCTCAGCAACATTAAACCTGGGGGAGGCGGCTCTCTACGTGCACCACTGCTCGCTCTGGCAGTTGGGCTTTGCATTGCCAGCTATATCATCGTGGACAAACTCGCCCTTGAGTACGTGCCCGCAATCGTGCTGAACACGCTGACAACAGTAGGCAATCTGCTCGCTTTGACGCCAGCTGTTATTCGTTCTAAAGGCATCAAGCGAGAGCTTCGCCAGAATGGAAAAATCATGCTACTATGCGGGATTATCGCGCCTGGCGGCTATTTGATTTTCTTATACGCGCTGTCGCTTGGCCCCGTCTCGCTGCTGGCCCCCATGCGCGAAATCGGCACCGTATTCGGCACCCTGATGGGTATTCTGATTCTCCACGAGAAGCAGGGCAAGCAGCGGATTTGGTCCTCCGTGTTCATCACTTGCGGCGTAATTGTACTTGGTCTATGGGGCTAGGCTTAGTTCGACTGCCCGATTGGCTTAGAACTGCTGCGCATCCGGCTCAAGCTGCTGGATCTTCTCCATATACGCGATGACCCTGCGGTCACGTGTGTGAGGGTAATCGTAGCCCAGCTTCTCGCCGAGCTCGACTGCCAGCTTACGGAACAAATCCGTCATCGCGAAGAGTGCACGCCAATTGTCCTCATGGCTCGCGCCTGCATAGGTTTGTTCCAACTCGGCCCACGTCCGCTCGTCCAAGTAACGTTTGAACCAGCGTCCATTTTTGCCCGGATTCACCTTCCAATCCCCGTTCACCCCAATATACCATTCCACCATTGGCATCAACTTTTCAATTCGGATGACAGTGTCCAGCATGTACTTGGCGTAAAACAGCTCATCTCTCCATAAGCTCTTCGCCACATATGTGATATCCCACCAAAAGGCGGTCAGCCGCGAATGATAGTCTTCACGAGAGGGCTTATCGGTGATAAAACCGGTATGCTGCGGCTGTTTCATGCTCGCTGTCAGTCCGTCTTTGTCCAGCAGCACCCGGTACCCGATATCTAGCTCCTCCGGCAGCAGCGGCATGCTCAATATCTCCTGCAATTGCTCGACCGGATAGACTTGAAAATCGATCCGAACGCCATCCTCGAATAGAACTAACCGAGTAATCGAGCGTTCATGATCTTCCCGGTACTCGGTCATAATGCCGCCGAACTGCGTAATCCACGCATCACTTCCGCGAAACGGAGTCATCTCCGTCACCACAAGCTCGATATCATAGTCCGACAGCAAGTCTACCGGAGCATTGGGGTTCGCACGCGAGCTCGTCATAATCACAGCCCGTATCATGCTGTTTTTCTGCGTCCAAGTCACCAGTTTGCCGAGAATTTCCTCCATATTGCGCATTGTATGATGAACTCCTTATCGTTTGGTTGTATTTGTGACGCCAAAAGGCTTATGCACAGAAGGCACGTTCCCCTTCATCTTACCAATCTGCTCGAATATTCGTACAGCGTAATATAACATTGTATCCCAGAGCGCCTGATGTTTATAATTAGTCCAATGAAGCTGATAGGCTTGCGGGTAAGATTCAAAGATCGGACATGCAGCATTCAGCTATAGAGAAGAAAGGACGGATCAGCCATGTGGAGTGAGCTGTGGAGATTGTTTATTTCGTTCGGCAGAGCGACGATGCTGGGTTATGGAGGCGGACCGTCCATTATTCCGCTGTACGAGAATGAGGTTGTGAGCCGTATGAAGTGGATGACGACAGAGGATTTCGGTCATGCACTTGCGTTTGGCAACTCGCTGCCGGGACCGATTGCAACGAAGCTTGCTGCTTATATCGGCTTCAAAGTAGCCGGCTGGGCAGGAGCTGCGATTGCCCTCGCTGCCGTTGTGCTGCCAACGGCTTTGCTGATGATCGTGCTCGTCGGCGTCATGTCGAAGCTGCAAAATAACACCATCATCAAGGGCATGATTCGCGGCATCCAGCCTGTCATCTTCGTCATGATGGCGATGCTGGCGTATGATTTTGCCAAGTTTGCCATGAAGACGTCACCTGGTGTGATTACCTTCATCCCTTTCCTGCTCGCGGTTGCATTCTTCATCATGGTGTATTACTTGAACCTCAATGCGGTATGGGGCATCATTGGCGCGCTTGCGATCGGGGCATTATTCCTGCGGGGATAACGTGTGTAATGGGTATGAGAACATCCCTGGCTATGGGCGGCTTAGGGGTGTTTTTTCGTATTTAGGCCGGATGATCAGTCCAAATGCCTCTCATTCTCATAAGCTAGTACGACTACATCTATTAGAATGGAGCTGAATGTGATGCAAGCAAAGAGCCCAAGCAATATAAAAGCCATTGATGTATCGCACCATCAAGGCGTCATTGATTGGAAGAAAGTACGGGCGGCCGGGGTACTTGCTGCTTTCATAAAGGCGTCAGAGGGTACTACGTTCAAAGACGATAAATTCGCAACGAATGCAAACGCTGCTGCTGC
This sequence comes from Paenibacillus sp. CF384, assembly GCF_900106745.1. Classification (GTDB taxonomy): domain Bacteria; phylum Bacillota; class Bacilli; order Paenibacillales; family Paenibacillaceae; genus Paenibacillus_Z. Next base: position 40,909 of record NZ_FNNV01000017.1, read on the forward strand.
AGCCGGCATCAAGACCGGATTCTACCACTACGTGCATCCGGAATCGAATGATGCGAAGTCGGAGGCGGCTCATTTTGCCAATACGATCAAAGGGTTCAGATCAGACTTCCCTCATGTGCTCGATGTGGAGGGAGACGCGGGCCAAGTGTCTGTTTCCAAGCTTACGCAGTGGTGCGTGGACTGGCTGACGGAGGTCGAACGGCTGACAGGCCGTCCGACGATGATCTACACAGGGGCAAGCTTTGCCAAAACCAATCTAGGGCAGCCGCTTGGTCAATGGCCGCTGTGGGTTGCTCACTATGGCGTAGATCAACCGATGGGTAACCCGACCTGGAGCGAGTGGGCGGTATTCCAGTATTCCGATAGCGGGAGTGTCGATGGGATCGGGGGCAATGTCGTGGACTTGAACGCGATGGAGCAGGCATTCTATAACCAATATGCCAATCCGGGCCAGCCTCAGCCGCTAAGTCCGGAAGATACGATCAAAATCGTCGTCAACGATAAATTAGCCGCTTTTGGCCGCATTGTCGATGGCAGCACCTACGTGCCCTTGCGCCAGCTTGGCGAATCGCTGGGCGTACCGGTTTACTGGGACTCCGCCACTTCAACCCCCTATGTGAATGGGCAGCCCGTCACGAACTATAAGCTATTCGACAACAGAACGTACATCGGCATTCGTTCTACAGCCGAACTCCTCGGCGCCAAAGTCTCGTGGGATGGCGTGAATAAGAAGGTTTATATTTATATGTAGCAAGGGCCGTGCTGCCGTCACACTCAGCATACGAGCTAGGCCACGACTGATGCTGAGAGTGCAGAAACGGAACTCTCAGCGCCGAAACCTTGCCAAATTGAAGCTGAGAGTCCCGAATTCGGTCTCTCAGCAGGAAAACTAACTTCATCCACTCCGCGACGGATGCTGAGAGTGCAGAAACGGAACTCTCAGCGCCGAAACCTTGCCATAATAAAGCTGAGAGTCCCGAAACCGATCTCTCAGCAAACAAACTAACCTTATCCTCCCCCACGATGGTTGCTGAGAGTGCGGAAACGGAACTCTCAGCGCCGAAACCTATTAACGCTGCCGTGGGGCAGCGTCATATCGCGCTAACGAATCGTACAGGTCTTATTTAGGGGGAAAATCCCCCTAAATTATTCTAACGAATCGTGGGGGCCTTATTTTGAGGAAATGGTGCTAAACGGGGCGTTTATACACGTAATAGGACCTGTACGATGCGTTAGAATTTCACAACCACACTTTTTGCTGATATAAGACCTGTAAGATTCGTTAGAATTCCACGGCCACAGCGAAGGGTGCGGAAATGTAGTTGTGATTGCGGTTGTGATGAGGATCCTCTATTGGAGTTGGAACCGCAGTCGGGGGTGGCTGAGTTTGCCGGAATACGAAGAACGTACAAAGACCGCCTCTTCGAGGCGGTCTTTGTGGCAATACGACACCTTGAGGAGGTCTAATCCGCGAGATGCAGGACAATTCGCCCGCGGCCATGGCCGGACTGACTCAGGTCTTGCGCCTTGGCAGCCTCCGCAAGCTGGAAGTGCGCGCCGACATGCGTCTTCACGAGGCCGTCAGCCATCAGCGCCGCAATCTTGCTCAGCGCATCCACCGCGGGCAGCTTATTCGAGAACATCGCTTTAACGCCGCGTTCCTGCGCGCGCTCAGCCGATGGCTGGCTCACCAGCGAGATCAGCCGGCCGCCCGGTTTCAGCACCTCGAACGATCGGTTCTGCGTCTCGCCGCCGACCGTATCCAGCACCAAATCCACGTCAGCCGCCGCATCCTCGAACCGTGCCTGCTTGTAATCCACGACAACGTCTGCGCCGAGCGAGGCTGCATAGTCGACGTTGTCCGTTCCGCAGGTGACGATCACTTCGGCGCCTCTCCATTTGGCTAACTGCACCGCGAACAGTCCGACACCACCGGCCGCACCATGAATCAGCACCCGCTCTCCCGCTTCAAGTCCACCGACCTCAAACAGCGCTGACCAAGCGGTCGTAGCACCGCCTGAGATTGTAGCAGCCTCATCGAAGGTAAGCCCGACTGGTAACGGCACCAGAAAATCCGCTGACGCAAGGGCATATTCACTATAGGACCCATACGTGGTTCTTCCGAAAACAGCCTGCCCCTTCGTAAACGCGGTCACTCCCGGACCCACTTCCTCCACAATACCCGCGAGCGAAGATCCCGGTATATAAGGAAAAGTGAGCGGCCTGAACTTCTTAAACATCCCTTCTCTAACTTTCCATTCAATCGGCAGCACGCCCGCGGAATGGACACGCACAAGCACTTCTCCCTCACCCGGCTGCGGACGCGGAATTTCTTCGAACTGCAGTTCCTCTGAACCGCCATATTGGTGAACGCGTATCGCCTTTATCATGTGATCACTAAATCCGTTACTCATTCATCAAAACCCCTCTCACAAACACTCTCTATCGCAACAATTACAACGCTATACGTATACGTTCTGCTTCTTTCCCCAGTTTATCCACTCTCGTTAATAATGTATAATACATATTAAATGATGTCTTCATAACATTAACATTATGAGTGATTGGAGCAAAATAAGCATGGAACTGCTGCAGCTGCGCTATTTTCAAAAAGTCGCCAGACTTCAACATATGACAAGAGCCGCGCAAGAGCTGCATATCGCGCAGCCCGCGCTTAGTCAGAGCATCGCCCGGTTAGAGGAGGACCTCGGTGTCCCGCTCTTCCACCGTCAAGGACGGCAAATTCGGCTGAACAGCTACGGGCAAGCTTTTCTGGCCAAGGTCGATATTGCCCTGCACGCCCTAGAAGAAGGCAGGCGTGAAATCCATGATATGAACGGTACGGAACGGGGGCATCTTCATATCGCGACAACGACCTTGGCTCGTTTCTCCGAGATGATTCGCGCTTATATGGAGGAACATCCGGAGATTAATTTGCGTATCTCTCAGGTGTCGACGGAGGAGGCAATCCCGCTTATTGAAGCCGGAGAAATCGATTTCTGCTACACGACACCACCCATCGACAAGCCCGGCATCGGCAGCGTTCCGCTGCTGCGTGAGGAGATTTTCATCGCGGTCCCGCCTCATCACCGACTTGCGAGCCATACGTTGATCAATCTCAGCGAGATCGCAGACGAGCCCTTCATAGGCATGAAAGAGGGCACTCGGCTGCGCGGCATGATGGATCAGTTCTTCAGCTCGCGCGGCATGAAGCCTAACATCGTATGCGAAGTGGACGAACCCGCAGCGCTGCGGAGCTTCGTCGGTGCCGGCCTTGGGATCGCGCTCTTATCCGCCTGCAAGAGAGAAGAAGCTTCGCCGCTCGTTCTGCTGCCCATCAATGATCCCAATTGCCGCCGGACCATTCAGCTCGCATGGCTGGAGAAGCGTTATCAATCGCAGGCGGCGCGCTCGTTTAGGGAGTATGTCACGCACTATTTTGCCAAAGATGCCAAAAGCTGAATAGTCCGCCTGCCCTTCGCGAACAATGTAACTGACATTTACAGCCAAGGGGGCAGTACCATATGAACGCGCAGCGCGCACAAGAAATCGCCGAATCCTCCATCATGGTCGAGGTAACGTGCAACGGAGTTCCGATCTATATTCAACATGTCGACATGGACAACAACACTGCGCGGATTTATCCGCTCAATCAGCCGGACAACGAAGAGACGGTTTCGCTGAACAGCTTGACGGAAAGCTCGCCTTTCCAGTCCGATGGCATCCAGATGCATTGTCCGGACTGACTTAAGCGAGTTCGCTCGCGCATACTTAAAGGCCATACTCATGGGTTCATGGGTATGGCCTTCTTTTATCCAATCGTGCTGTTGTTGCTTGGAAATTACTTCACGCTGCCTGCAGTAAGTCCCTTCTCCAGGAACCGCTGACAGAAGAAATAAACGAGGAAAATCGGGATACTGATCGCCATGAGCGCTGCGGAGATTTTGCCATAGTTTGAGCCTGCGAATACGACGAATTTCTGCGGGAGCAGCGTCACGGTCATCGAGGCCGGGTCCTGCAGGAAGATGAGCGGCAGCAAGTAATCGTTCCACGATCCGAGGAACGTGTAGATTGTAACGGTCGCGATGGCCGGCATGCCCAGAGGCAAATAAATGCTCCGGAATATCGTATGCTTGCTGGCTCCGTCGATCGTCGCCGCTTCGTTGATTTCCTTCGGAATGCCATCGAAGAAGGTGCGAATCAGCATGAGGCCAAACGGAATGCCTCCAGCGACATGCGGTCCGACAAGACTGAGCGGGTTATCCACCAAACCAAGCTGCTTGATCGTCAGAAACCAAGGAATGATAAATCCCGCGCCGGGAATCATCATCCCGACAATCAAAATAAGAAACAACGGAGTCCGCAGCGGGAACCGCAGACGCGAGAACGCATACGCCGCAAGCGTCACGCAGGTAATCGTAAGCGCGATATCCATGGCCGCCACGACAATGCTGTTCCAGAAATAACGATACACCCCTGCATCCAGAAATACCGCCGAATAGTTGTTAACGAAGCCGCCCTCAAATGATTTCAACACCATTCGAACGAGCGGGTAAAGCCAGAGAATGCCCATAATGACAATAACAACTTGCACAACCGTACGGCCAAATAGATCTTTTCTATCGAATATCATCGTAGAGCTCCCCTCTTATACATCCCATCTCTTCTGAATTTGGCTTTGAACCCAAGTCAGTATAAGGGCTATGATCATGATCAGGTTCGAAATCGCCGCGCTGTAGCCGCCTTTATATTCGAGAACGTAGCTGCGGTACAGGTAAGACGACACCACCTCGCTGGAGCGAGCCGGTCCACCTCCGGTAATCAGCCAGACGAGGTCGAACGTCTTGAGCGATCCGATAATGCCAAGAATGATCAGCAAGGAATGCGTGCTCTTCAACATCGGAAAGATCATACGCGTGAACAATTGCAGGAATCCAGCGCCGTCAATCTTCGCCGATTCGATGACTTCCTGATTGAATTGGGTAATCGCCGTGAAATAGATAATCATGCTGAAGCCCATATAAGTGAAAATGTTCGTGAACATAACGGCGTACAAAGCTAATTTAGGATCGCCGGTCCAATCCCGAACAAGGTTATCCAATCCAATGGCTCTCAGCGCTTCATTGACCGCACCGGTATTGAAGCTGTATAGCTCGGTGAAGATGAGCGCCACAACGACGAGGCTCATAATGTTCGGCAGGAAAAATAACGATTTAAATAATCGCTTGCCGAAAAATAAAGAATCATTGACGACGGATACGAACAAACCGATGATCGCTTGCACAATGACCGTGACGACCATGTACGTAAGCGTATTGGTCACCGCTTTGAGAAATTTAGGGTCTTTCATCAGCGTGACATAATTGTCGAAGCCGATAAACGTCATATTCTTCGAGATGCCGTTCCATTTAAAGAAGCTGTGATAGATGTTGAAGTACGCGCCGTAATAGATAAAAACACCGATGAACAGGACGGCTGGAATCAAATACAGATACGCGTCATAATCGTATTTTCTCTTTGAAATCATGGTGACCTCCTCCTACCTCCTACTGCCCACTCTTGCACTATGGATGAAAAAAGAGGAGGCAACCTCCCCTTTTTCCATCATTGGCTTATTAGCGTTGTACGGTTTTGGATATCGCTTCTAAGTCTTCAGCCGCTTTCTCCGGTGTCTTGCCGCCAAGCGCGACCGCTTGCAGGGCATCGAAGAGACCATTCTGAAGCTCAGGATATTTCAATTCACGTGCGCCGCTGATGTGACTGGACATGAACTCGGAAACGGTTTTCAGTGACTCCTTCTCCGTATCGCCTGCCATTTCGGCTGTTACTTCTACGCCTTTCTGGGAAGGAAGTACTTGCAGCGTGTTTGTCCACAGCTTCTGACCTTCTCCAGCAGACATGAACTTAATGAACTTCCATACAGCGTCTTTGTGCTTGGATTCTGCGTTCATTCCCCAAGCAATGTCGACCGTAGCTACCATGTTCTGTTCGCCGCCCGCAAGTGGAGGGAACGGGAACATACCCCAGTGTGTATCTTCGGTAATGACGCCGTCTTTCACCATTTGGTCATGAGCAACCTTCGTCAAACCGCTCAAGTGCCATGTACCGATGGAGAACAAACCGAGCTTGCCTTTGGTGAAGTTATCGTTTACGTTCGGATACGGGGACTGCCCCATCGATCCTTCGGAGAACACACCGTTCTTGAACAGGTCGCCCCATACTTTGAGCGCCTCTACGATGCCCGGATCCGTCCAAGCAAGCTTGCCCTCTTGCGCTTCATAGACTTTGCCCGGTGCGATTTCATTCACGATGCCCATGAAAACGTCGCGGTCCGTCCAACCGTCTTTGGCGCCGATACCGACTCCGGCGATGTTACCCGGCTCTTTCTCTTTGAGCACCTTGATCACGTTGTTCAACTCATCCAGCGTCTTCGGAACTTGCAATCCGTGCTTCTGGAACATCGTTGCGTTATACATGATGACCGGAGTTGCCGTCATACCACCCGGCAATACGCGGAAATCATCACCGGAGTAAGCTGCCTGCTCCAGTGCGACATCCAGGAAATTGCTCTTCCAATCGCCGCCCCACTCCTGCTCTGCATAAGGTGCCAGCGGTTCAAGAAACTCTTTATATTGATTGGCGTTGGCGCCGACTTGCATGGCGATGACATCCGGACCTTCTCCGCCTGCAAGGCCTGCGGAGAGCTTCTGGAAATAAGCGCCGGATTCGCCGACATGCGTAACTTCCAAGTCGATGTCCGGGTTTTCTTTCTCGAATGCGGCTTCCAGCTCCGGCATCTGACCTTCCGTCGGAATCCATTTCCAAAAGGTGATTTTAGTTTTCTCTGTAGGCGCGGTCGAAGTGTTCGTGCTTTCATTGTTCGTGCTATTCGCACTTTCGTTCGCGTTAGAAGCAGCGCCTTCATTGTTGCTGCCGCAGCCGGCAAGCATGGCGCCGACCATTGTCATCGAGAGCAGCGCAGCGGTAACCTTTGTCTTTTTCATCTGTGTACCTCCCCGTTTATGAGTGCAATTTGAAGTGTTGAAACCCCTTACAAACCGATTGTATCACCCATAACACCGCTGAATATTTCAATATTTTTGAATCAAACTCCAATATCTTTGAAAGGGCTTACAGCAGACTTCCAGGCTCCTATCCGCTCTGCTCGGAAGACCTCTTCTCGTAATCAAGCGGGGTCGTTCCGGTCATATCTTTGAACACTTTGAAGAAATAATTATACGTGTTAAACCCAACCTGCTCGTAGATCGCTTTGACCGAAACGCCTTCCTCAAGCAGCTGCTGCGCACGGGAAATCCGCTTGCGGTTCAAGAATTCCACGAATGACATGCCGGTTTCCTTCTTAAACAGATGACTCAGATAGGAGGTGTTAATGCCGACGTGTTCCGCGGTAAGCTGCAGCGAGATGTTGTCCCGGAATCGCGAGTCGATGAAGCGTACTGCCTTCCCTACGTAACCGCTGAAAGCAGACTGTTCTTGGGTGCGAAGCGTCTCGAGTAGCTCGCAGTACATCTGGATGATGGAGTCCTTCAATCCTAATGGTCCGGCGGTATCCCGCAAGCCCATCTGCATCGGCACGGTCAGCCGCTCGAGCGTCTGAGAAGCGATGCCATGCTTCTGTCCCACTTTGGTCGCAAGCTGCACCATCTCGACAAGCGTCAACCGAACTGATTCATGGGAAGCGCTTTGTTCCGCAAGCTCGGTGAAGATCCGTTCAATTAACGCGTTCATATCAAACTCGTCCTTCTGATCGAACGCGCCAAGCAGCAGCTTCTCCATCTTGATGCTGAGACCGGCTGCAGGCGAGTGATGATCCGGGCCGAGGACAGCATCATTCATGGACTGGAGCTTGCCTTTCGCCTGTCGATAACCGTCCGCGATATCGGATAATCGCAGCCCGCACCGACTGAATTCGATCATCATTTGGACATTCATGAACTTGGAGAACATCCCCCTCAGCTTCTCTTTCTCTTCTTGGAGGAGGGAAGCAATCTGCGATTCGCTTCGTATTCGCTCGAAGCTGAACAGCAAGGCGAATTGATCTTCGCCGATATGCGTGACGATCCCTTCCGACTGGCTTTGGCATAATTCAAGCACCGATCGAATGAACAAATTGCGATCCTTATCCTGCTGACGCCAATCCATCATATGATAATGGACGATCGACATCGCGCCCACAACCAAGTTTCTCGTGCTGAAGCCTGCTTCATTCAAACGCACATTGGACTCGGACTCCTGTATATCGCTCATGTGCCCCAATGCCAACTCTTTGACAATCTGTTGTTTGGCCTGCAGATCAATCATGCCGGAAGACTTGAGGGTCTCGCCGCCGATGGATTTCTGTTCAAGAAGCCGTTCATGTTTGGCTTTCTCCAGCACACTCAGCAAGGAAGCTTCGTCCAGCCTATGCTTAAGCAGATAATCAACTGCACCGTTGTTAAGCGTCATACGCACGTAATCGTAGCTGTCGTAGCTGCTGAGCATAATGATTGGAATGCCTAGATTCTGCTCTACCAAATAATGAGATAGGGCGACGCCATCCATTAACGGCATCGCTACATCGGATAGAATCACATCGGGCTCGAGCTCGCCGATCATCCGAATCGCGGCTTCCCCATTCGTCGCTTCGCCACATAGCCGGTAACCGTGCCCTTCCCAAACGGACATGGATCGGATATGTGTACGAGCAATCAATTCGTCTTCGACCAGCAGAACCTTTATCATGAGGCATCCTCCCTATTGTCCAGCAATATAGGTAAAGTCATTTCCACCGTCGTGAAGAGTCCCTGCTGACTATACAGCTTCAGACTGTACTCGTTTCCGAAGAGCAGCCGGATTCTCTGGGCGACGTTGATTACGCCTAAGCCGGAGAATCGATTCTTCGAAGGTTCGTTCGCGTTGTCATGAGCGGAATCGAGCGGCTCCAGCAATAAGCTGTCCAGACGAACCAACTTATCCTCAGGTATGCCTGCCCCATTATCCGTTACAACGATGGTGAGCCGATGCTCGTCCGCTTGTATCTTAATGCTGACGATACCTTTGCGATTGGCAGGCTCTATTCCGTGTATGAGCGCATTTTCTAACAGCGGCTGGATCAGCATCCTTGGAATCAGGCAATGCTGCGCTGCATCTTCGACTTCATAATGAACGTTAACCGGATGGACTAACCGGTAACTCTGAATGTTCACATACCTCTGCAAGTTGGTGATTTCATCCTGCAACGTCGTAAACTCGCTGTCGTTCTTCGTAATGTCCCGAAGCAGTCCAATCAGGGAAGTCGTCACTTCCTTAATGTTCGGAACTTGCTGCAGCTGCGCCAAGAACTGGATGGTGTTGAGCGTGTTGTAGAGAAAATGCGGGTCGATCTGCGCTTGCAGCGCCTTCATCTCGGCCTTCCGCTTCTGCTGCTCCCTCCGCTTGACTTCCTCCAGCAAACTGTGGATTTGACCCATCTGCTTGCTGAAGGCTTGGCTCAAATGGCCGACCTCATCCTTGGATTGCAGCGGGGTCACGTAGTTGAGATTCCCTTCGTCGATCTTGAACATCCGATCGCGCAGACGACGCAAATTATTGGTGATGCGCCGCGAAATGACGATGGACACGACCAGCACGGCAACCAGTGTCAGCCCGATGACCCCGAACATGCGGTTGCGGAGTGTGACCGTGTCGTGGATGAGGGAATCGACCGAAACCGCGCCGATGGTGGTCCAGCCCGAGAAGGTGGAGTTTTGTTTGACATACAATTGTCCGTCCTTCTCTAGGACGTCCTGAAACTCAGGTGGCTTGTCCCCGGCACGCGATTCGAATAAGGTCTGATTGTGTTTGTCCATGACGATAAATCTAGTCGTTGATAACGGTCCGTTATCGTACACCTTGCGAATGATATCGTAAGGGGCATATAAGAGCGCGACGCCAATCGTCTTGTCGTTGGATTTGATTGCACGGCCAATGACCAGCATGGGCTTGAGCGTCGTGCCGCTTGGCGTATAGTCGTCGCGATCGATTTTCAGAAAAACAGGTTTGCCATTCGCCTTCATGATTTCGCGGAACCAAGGCTTATCCGTGTACGAAATGTACCGATAAGGGCTTCCCGAATAATACTGCTCTCCGTTGAATCCAACGATCGTAACGGCTGAAATATAAGGTTTGTACGAGTATAAGCTTCCGACGAAATCCTCTAGTTTCTTCTGCAGAAGGAAATCGATATAAGGGCTCAGCCCTTTCTTCCGATTAAGCACTTCCACCACATTCGTACGATCGATGGACACCAGCGTAATGATGCTGACAAAATCTTTGAGGACGATCTCAAGGTTGTTATGCGACTGGACGATGTTGCTTCGAGCGTCCTGAATCGCGTTTCGTTTGATCGTCTCTGCCGTACTTGCATACCAAATCCAGGTGACGCCGGATAAGGCAAGCATCGATAGAACCAGGAACGAAACGAAGATTTGGGCTTGAATCGTACGGCGAACGGAAAATAGCAGCAGTAAATGGTTCATGATGGTCTTCATCCCATTCCGTCCTCCTTAACGGCCAGTGAGCCGCGATTATGTAGTCGCCCAAAATTCAAGATAATGTTTGCCTGCTAGATCGGCGGGAATATGCTTGATTGCTTGCCCATCGCAATGCATCGCGAAATTCGTTCCCCAGCCATGGACGACAATATCGAACACCGCCTTGCGATAGCGAAGGTTCTCCACCTTCAGATCGCGCAGCATCTCAGGTACGGCCGGCGCGAAGGAAGCACCTTGCTCGTCATATTCCATGCCCAAGACGCCTAAGAGGAAGTATGAGATAAAGCCGGCTGCATGCCAGAGCTGACCCGGCCAGCGCCATGCTTTGCCCGTTTGATAGTCGATCACTTCATAGAAGGTCTTATTCATTACACTATTGCGCACCTGCTGCGCGATTAGCGTGGTAAGCAGATCCAATCTGCCCTCTCGTCCCGCCGCAGCCGCCATGCCGCTTGTCCAGACGACCCAAGCCGCATTGCAGAAATGGTTCGTTTCCGGGCGATACGGGAATACGTTGACGCCGAATTCATTCATGGCCACTTCAGGCAGCCGGCTCAGCATAGAACGCCTTTGCTCCTCGCTGGCTACGCCGTACCTCGGCCACATCGCGATTTCTTGTCCGGCCGATTCCCAATACCCCTGCTCATAGCTCTCGCTGCCGACGGGACCGCTCGTGTAGAAGCCCGCTTCCTCGTTCCAATATTGGCTTTGAATATTGCGAAGGAGAAGCTCTCCTCTGTCCGCCCATGCTTGAAGCGTACTCTCCGGTTCTCCCATATAGGCTCCCATTCGTGACATTGCGCGGAAAGCCTCCATGAAATAGATCTCCGTCGCAAGGCTGAATCCGGCACATTCCGGCTCTGGAAAAGCATCATTGGAGGTCGCTTGATCGGCAGGAATTAAGCCGCGCTCTGAATCGAACAATCCATCAAGCTTGGTAATCCGCTCCTTAAGGCCTTGCCAGGATTCCTTAATGAGCGTCAGATCGCCCGTTGCCAAATAATAATCCCAAATCCCGACGATCGGCATGGCCATCCCGTCTACGCCGTTGTCTAATCCGCCCTTCGTCGTGAAGAGCAGCGATTCTCTGGCGCCTTCCGGATCCAGAATGCTCCCCGAACGCATGGCGATGTGCGCGGTATCACGCACCCACACGCCGAAGCCTTCTCCCGGACCTTGGAATTGACCTGCGGTCCACATGCCTTCCTCGCCCTTGCGGGCAAACTCGGCGGAGCCGCAACGATAGAAAATATCGGCTGCGAGATTGTAAGCGGCGTCGATTGTCGCGTGACCGGTGAAGATTGCGGGCAGTCTTGAAATCTCCGGTTTCGGATGCCAGACATTGCCGCGATCAATGACACGGTTCATATCGTTCGCCCAATTTTTGCGCCAGACGAATTCTTCGATGGCGCGGGTAGGCGATACGATTGTATGGCGGTCGGGCACGTAGGCAGGCGGCTCTCCATAGACGGAGTCCTCTACTCGGTTGCTATATACCGTATAGCTATCCGATTGATAGACGACCGTGTTGTCCTTAACCGCCTCTTGAATGAGCCGGCTTTCATCCGGACTCGGCCAAATGCTCCGAAGTCCATACACCGCCACCGCATTCACCCTTACAATTCCGCCGCTAGGGCACGACAACTGAATCCTACGCTCCGAATAGTTTGGTTCCGCGGCAACCGTCATCCGGACTGCGCCTTCGCATGCGAATAGGTCCAATGATGCTCGATCCAGCAGCAATCGCAGCTTCATCCCTCCAGCTGCCTGCGCTATAGGAGCAACGACGTCCTGGCATGCAATCGTTTTCTTCCCAGTATCTAATAAAATACGAACTCCGTATAGCCCAATTTCGAGCGTGGAATTTGTTTCCATCTCGAGCTCCAACACAACATCCAGCGCATCTGCTGTAATATCGTCAGGTTTATTCTCAGCCGGCAAAATCCGAACATCCGGCCAATCTGCCGGCGCCATGCGAAAATGCAAGCTTTCTTCGAAGGTTGTCCCTTCCTGCAAAGCGATGTCCGACCACGTTCTCTGCCAGATCCGCAAGTTCTGCAGCTCTGCAACCGGCTCAGCTTGAACCGTTACGCCTTGCTCTGTCTGCAGCAATTTCAACTCGGCAGGAATAAGCATTTGTTGATGAAACGGCATCTCCGGATAATGCAACCCCCGGCTGAAACCTACTAAGATACACCTGCCATCCTCAGCCTGATATATCAGCCCATCGGAGTGGTTTCCATGCTGCAAGGCTGCGGGTTCGCTCTCAGCCACGAAGCGCTCTTCCTCCAAAGTGCCGACCGAATACAAGTTGTCGTCATGGAGATGCAGCCATTTCTTTTGGGTTACGTCTCCATTCACCGGCAATTCCACTAAACGAGACGGCAGCGTTTTTCTTTCCTCGTCGTTAGCTGCCAGCAGCGTATCATAGTCCACTTCCGCTTCATGCCAATGAATAAGGTCCTTACTTACCGCATGACCTGTAAATGCAGATTCGCTAGTTTTATATAATCGATGTTCATACCGTACATGCCACTGGCCTTGTTCCCGGTAGAAGTCGACCGGTTCCCCGATCCAGCCCTTCCTGGCCGTGTAATGGAACTGGGGACGAACCGTCTCTCCGTATAAGTGCCGCTCTTCCGCCGACTGCTCGCTTTGAAAAACGAAGTGCTCCGCACGGAGCACTTCGTTTCCCGATTTCACTTCCAACTCACAGCCTATATACGCGTCCGCATCCCATGTGAACCAAGATTGAACCTTATCCACAGCAAGTTTCAATTCCAACCGCTTCATTTCGACGCCGTCCTGAATTAGTGCGATGAAGCTGAGCGGAGCATCGTTGTGAATCGGAATGTTTAGATATCGCTTCGTAACCTTCACTGCACGGTTTGTTGTCATTGGAGTTCCGCCGCCTTCATCTCCCAGATCTTCACGTCGCATACAGCCACGCCGCCGCTCGAACGCAGCTCGATGCCGTTACTGTCCTCCAAGGAAGGGTAGACCCTTGCCGTCAGGCATGTTTCATCATCCGCGAATACTTCGATAATGGATTGATCCGCGAAAATACGCAGTCTAAGCGTCTCAGCACCAGCTGCGTCAGGCAACTTCGCCTCCACCGCCGACTTATTCACGTTCGGGAACAAGCTGGATTGCAAGCGGTCGATGACAACCGTATTCGCTGCCAAGTCGAGGCGTACATCCGTGCGCTCGCGGCCGCATGAAGAGGCAAACAACGCGACAACCAATTCCCCATCCTCCAATGTCCGTCTATCCACATCCACCACAATTTCGCAAGCCGTCGAACGAATGCCCATATCCTTTGGCGCTTGTCCGATGTTCAGCTTGGCGAAGCTCCGGCTATCGCCCCTCAGCTTCTCCAGCTCCGGAACAGGAGCCATCGCGAGCGCGCCGTTCGGCTTCAGCTCGACGACTCGCGGCAGCGCCAGCGTCCCCGCCCAATCCAAGCTTACCGGGAAGTTCTCTCCTCTGCCTTCCGGAGCCCAGCCCAGCATAATGCGGCGGCCGTTCTCATCCACGAACCCGGTCGAAGCATAGTACCCTTCCCAGCCTCCGCCATCGATCGTGCCGTGCTTCATAACATCCGTCAGCCTGTCTTCGCGAATCGTTCCGGATAAATAGCGAACCGGTCCGCTCGGGGAGTAGAACAAGACAGCCTTATCATCGTCGAAACGGAAGAGATGCGGACATTCCCATATCCATTCCTCACCTTTATAGAAAATTCCCTTGTAGTCCCACTTCTCCAAATCGTCAGAGCTGTAGATCATGCCGCAGCCTTTCTCGCCTTCGATGCCGCCAAGCAGCATCCGCCAGCCGTCCTGCTGTTTCCAGACATAAGGATCTCTCCACTCCGTGATGCGCGTTTCGCCATGTAATTCGGAGGTCAATGCGGGGTTGGCGTCCCCCGGCTTACGCCAAGTGAGCAAATCTCCCTCTCCGGCGCCGGCTGTCCACTGCTGTGCCCCGCTTGTCGCATTCCGTTCGCCCTCGCCGATGCTCGTATAGAACAATTTCACCTCGTCGCCGTTAACGACCGAGCAGCCCGAGTAGCAATGGGATTCACCAAGCTCGTTTGATGGTGCCAGCGCAACCGGCAAATGCGTCCAGTTTACTAAGTCCGTGCTCTTGGCATGACCCCAGTGAATCGTGCCCCACTGCGGAGCCGAAGGGTTATGTTGATAGAACAAATGATATTCTCCGTTTAATTGAAAAGGCCCGTTAGGGTCATTCATCCAATTATGCGGCGGCGTAAAATGATAGCTCGGTCTATATCGGTCCATGGTCATATTCATCGCTCCTAAGCCAAATTGATTTCACGTAACTTCTCCAGCGGTACCTTCGACTCCCGACGGTCGTTCAGCAAACCGTTCACTTCCTGCTGAACGTCCGTAATTTGGGTGTAGCAGTACCCCACGATATAATCGGTAGCCTTGATGGCTTCATGTATGCCGCGGAAGCGGTCCAAGTATGCTTCCTCCGACTCCACCTGGTTGCCGTAGCCCCAGCCTTTATCGGAGCGTAAAGCAATTCCGCCGAACTCGCTGACGATGATCGGCTGCCCGGTGTACGAGTAGCCGCTTGCGAACGCGTACTTCCATTGATTGAACGATTTTTCGTTATGAACGATTTCATCCTTGCTCGCGTAACGCTGCAGAAACTCTTCTTTGGTCTCCACATAGTCGTGCAAGGTCAAGATATCGGATACGGTATGCTCCCATCCGTCATTCGTAATGACCGGACGATTCGGATCGAACGCCTTGGTGAGGTGGTATACCGCTTCCGTCAGCTTCTGCTGGCGCCGGTCGTGCAGGATGTTCATTACCCCCCACGACTCATTGAAGGGAACCCAAGTAATAATGCTCGGATGGTTGTACTGCTGCCGAACGACCTCCATCCACTCCGTCGTGAACTTCTGGATGGCATTATCGTTAAACTCAAACGTCGCCGCCATTTCCGACCAGACGAGCACGCCTTTCACGTCGCACCAGTATAGGAAGCGCGCGTCCTCCACCTTCATATGCTTGCGAACGCCGTTGTAGCCCATCTCCAGCAATTTATCGATATCCTCGATAAGTGCCGCTTCCGACGGAGGCGTCAGATGACTGTCCGGCCAGTAGCCTTGGTCGAGTACGAGCCGCTGATAGATCGGCACGTTATTGAGCAGCACTTTGCCTTTCTCGATTGAAATCTTGCGCATGCCGAAGTAGGCGTACACATGATCGACCACCAGGTCGCCTTGATAGAGCACGAACTCCACATCATATAAATTCGGATGCTCCGGCGACCAGTGGCAATGTTTCCAAGGACCGTTCATCTCGTGTACAAGATCGACATCGAGCTGCAGCCACGGACGGTCGATCGTCAGACTTACCTGCTTCACCTGACGGCCCTTCAGCGTAACAAGTGTCTCGATACGATAATCTCCGCCTGCGTACGCCCCGCCTTTAACCTGATATTCGAAGCGTACGGAACGGGCATCGATGTCCGGCGTTATTTTGACAGAGTCCACATGTACCGACGAGACGAATTCCAGCCATACGGATTGCCAGATACCGGTTGTCTGCACATAGAAGCATTCGAAGTTCTCGGCAACCCATCTTTGCTTGCCCCGCGGCTGCGTCGCGTCCATGCTGTCCTCAGCCTTTACGGTCAGCTCGTTCGTGCCGCCTATCTTGACGTACGGTGTAATGTCAAACGAGAATGCCGTATACCCTCCGTCGTGACGGCCGATGTATTCGCCGTTTATCCATACTTTCGCTGTATAATCGACCGCCTGAAAATGAAGCACTATTCGCTTGCCTTCCTCGCTGGCCGGCACATCGAATGATCGGTTGTACCAGACGTTCGGATGATGAGCTTCGTCACCGATGCCGCTCGCTGGGGTTTCGTAGGAGAACGGAACGACGATCGTTCGATCACCGCCGAAGCTGCGCGGCCAGCCATCCGCCTCGCCCCGATTCTCGTCGTCGAAGCCGAAGCGCCATTCTCCGTTCAAATCCGTCCACTGCTCACGCACGAATTGAGGTCTCGGGTAGCCGGGTCTATACATTTTCGTCGTCATTTCGAATCTCCTGCGCTCTGTCCGGTCACGATCCGGCGAATCGCCTCAAGCGGAACTTTAGGAACGCGATCGTACGTGAGCAGACCGTTAATTTCTTGCTCGACGTCCGTTAATTGCGTATAACAAACCGCTTGTACCACCGGAGACAAGAGCAGCGGGCGAAACACGGCGTTCAACCGCTTGAGGAAATCCTCATCGTCGGTTGCGCCGGAATACCCCCAGCCTTCCCAGTCGCTTTTGCGGAACGAAATGCCTCCGAATTCCGTGACCATAACGGGTTGCCCCTTATACGATGCATCGCCTACGAAGATTCTGCGGTTGGCCGGCATCGCTTCGAGTGCGCTGCTTGTGGTCGCATATCGCTCAGCCAGCACCTCTTCGCGCCACTCGTAATCATGAATCGCTACGAAGTCCGTCTCGAGCATCTCCCAGCCGTCGTTGCCGATAACAGGCCTTGTATCATCTAACGATTTGACCAAATGATACATCGCCAGTGCATGCTGCTGCTGCCTGACATCGATTTGAATGTTAGGCACGCCCCAGCTCTCGTTAATCGGAACCCAAGCCACGATGCATGGATGGTTGTAGTCACGCTCAACAATCTCGTGCCACTCGCGGGTAAAACGACCGGCGTAGGTTTCCGAGTATTGATAAGCGTTCGCGCATTCTCCCCATACGAGGAGGCCATTGCGATCGCAATGATAGAGGAACAGGGGATCTTCCGTCTTCTGATGCTTGCGCACCCCGTTGAACCCCATTGCTCGGGTCAGTTCAATATCCTTCAGAATCGCCTCTTCCGAAGGCGGGGTCAGAATACCATCCGGGAAGTAGCCTTGATCGAGCACCAAACGCATGAAGTACGGACGGTTGTTCAAGTTGAACTTACCGTTCTCGATAGATACTTTACGCATGCCGAAGTAGCTGTCGCATTCATCCACGACATGGCCGTCTACACTAAGGCGGAAACGGACATCGTACAGATTCGGTTTCTCCGGCGACCACCAGCGTCCCAATCCATGATCGTTAAAATCATGAAGGCGAATCGTTCTCGACTCTTCTCTGCCGTTCACTTTGAATCTTTCTTCCGCTACCGCCTCGCCTTCGAAACTGATGGCCGCTTCCACCCATACTTCTTGTCGTGCCGCCGCTTCCGACACAAAAGTGCGAATCTCGATTTCATTCCGGTCAATATCCGGCTTAAACTTCAATTTATCGATATGTACGGCATGCACAGGCTCCAGCCACACACTTTGCCAGATCCCCGTCGTACGCGTATAGAAAATGCTGGCCGATTGCTCTTCCCAATACTGCTTGCCCCTTGGCTGCGTCAGGTCCAAGCTGTCATCTTCCGCTCTTACCGTGATGACGTTCCCGCCGTCCTTCAACAGGTCGGTGATATCCTGCCGGAATGGCGTGTGGCCGCCTTCATGGGTAACAGCCAGCTGTTCGTTCACCCACACCTTTGCCTTATAATCGACCGCGCCGAAATGAAGGACGATCCGCTGTCCGCTCCATTCGCTCGGCACGTGGATCATTTTCCGGTACCAGACCACATCATGAAAGGAAGCATCGCCGATTCCGCTAAGCGCGCTTTGGTAAGCGAACGGCACTTGAATCTTCAGATAAAATGGCGCTGCGTTCGTATACCACTTATCGCTTTCGCCCTTCCTCTCGTCGTCGAAAGCGAAGTCCCATTCTCCGTTTAAGCTCAGCCATTGCTCACGCTTCTGACTCGGTCTTGGATATTCAGGTCTAATGTCGGTTCCTTTAATCATGTTGTACATTTCCTCCCGGTTGGTTTGTTTGTGAGTCGTCCGTTTCCTCCGAGTACTCTCCGGATGGAACAGGATAGTCGATACCTGAGGCAAGCGGTTTACCGAAATCAGGGTATCCTGCCGCTGTCCAATTGAATTTCTGCATCCGAGGCTGCCTCATGCCGGCGCCGCCCTCCGACTGAGGAATCGCATGATAGACGATCCAATCCTCAAGGCCGTCCGGCGATTGCGTAAAGCTGTTATGGCCCGGCGCATATACGCTGTTATCCGTACATTTCGCGAATACCGGGTGATCGCTTTTGGTCCACGAATCCGGGTCTAAGAGATCGCTTCTTTCATCCGCTGCAAGCATGCCTAATGAATAATCGTCCGACCAAGTCGTGCTGGCAGAGTAGATAAGGAACACCTTGCCGTATCGGACAAGGAAACACGGGCCTTCATTGATCGCCATGCCGCCTTGCTTCTCCCATTCGAATTCCGGTTTCGTCAGCAGCGCTTCCGGCCCTGTCAGCGTCCATGGATTGTCCATCCGAGCCGCGTAAATCGCCGAGCCGTATTCGGGGAAATGACCGTAACCGGCATACATAAAGTACAGCTTGCCAGCATGCTGCAATATTGTGCCGTCCAGTCCGGGCAGCGCCGTATTGATCGCTCCCTTCTCCGTCCATGCTCCTTGTGCCGGGTTGGCGCTTTCATTTTCCAATACATAAACTTTACGTCCGTTATCTCCGCTGCCATCGCTCGCCGTAAAGTAGACATACCACTTGTCCTGAACGAAATGAATTTCCGGTGCCCATAACTCCCTGCTGCCCGGACCTTCGGATGGAGGAAGCCAAATCGTGGTCGGAGGCGATTGGGCAATTCCGCTCATGGTTCGTGACCGATGCAGCTCCAAGCGGTTGCCGCGGGTTACCATGTAATAGTAGAAGCCGTCGGAATGCCGATACATCCAAGGATCCGCTCCGCTCTTCATCATGGGATTCTGAAAGGTTTTAGCTGGATTCGTCATCTACTCGTACTCCTTATCGAGTTATAAACAACTTTTATGTTTCAATCGAAATTTCAGAGTCGGATTTATGATAAAATTGCATGATTTCATTCGGAATTTGCATGAAACGATTCCATCCCTCCGATCCAATGGCGTATTGCTTTGGCAACTCGACCATTTCGCCCAATATAAAACAAATTATATGTTCGCTTCAACGCCGATGTCAACGCTTTCTAACAAAATTATTGTTATTAATAACAAAAAAACAAGCGCATAAGCGCCGTTATAAACAACTATGTTGTTTTTTTCAAATCATTCTATAGCAGGCTCATAATGCACCTTCATAATAATGTCCTGATCGTAGTTTCCGAATCCGCGGCCGAACAAATTCAGCCCGCCTTTATGAACGGCATCCGGTTTCACGCCGACCTTAAACCGAATGTTCGGCTGGGCATCGATGTGCAGATCTTGCAGCGTCACATCGGACACCTTGTGATTATCGACCGTGCTCTTATCCTTGTCCACCCGAAACGTCTTTAACAGCCCGTATTGCGTGCTGCTGTCATGCCACCATTCCGGATTATTCTTACCTCGCTTATCGCCGAAATCACCGGGAGACGTCCATGTTCCCACTTCGATGTCATTAATCCAAACCGTGATGTCCGATGGCCAGTCGTTATTGAAATTAGGGGCCTCCGAGCAAAGCTCGAGCGAAAATTCGATTGCTTTCATATCGATGTTCCGCGGCAGCGAACGAGGAAAGCGGTATTCGATCCAGCCTTGTCTCAGCCAGACGATCTGCGCTGTGCGGCCTTCCGGATGAAAGAAGCTTGCAGGATCGTCTTCCGGGATCACCATCGACTCCGTGTTGGCGATGCCGCAGGTCGGATGCACTTCCACGTCGACGTAATGACCGATCGGCATTTCGATTTCAAAGATTTGCTCCTTCTTGATGTACCCTTTGATCGGATTCAAGATCATTCTGACATCGTCGAAATTCCGCTTGCATACTTTCATGGCGCCGCGGCTTGCAGGCAATATCTCGGTCAGTATAAGCCCTGCCTCTTCCAGCACCTTCACGTTCACGCCGGCCGTGGACACCGGAATGCCCAATTTCTCGCCGATCTCATTTATATTCATGTTGTTATGATTCAGGAGCAGCTTGATAATCTTCAGCCTGGTATGCGATGACAGCGCATGTGCGACCTTTACTAATTGATCCGGTTCGTTGATAGAGAGTTCGAGCATCGAGTGTTCCCCATTTATAATATGTTTTATGTTTCTTAGCATAAAGTGAATGCCTTCAGCATACCACCCGCAAAAATCGTTTGTAAAGTCTATTAATCTTCTTATTGCGCAGTATTAACCGATTGCCGTTGAAGTAGACAAAACACAAAAAAGGAGACCCGCAGCAACGGGCCGCGGGTCTTAAAAGAATATATATAATAGGGGGTTGAGTCTTATTATAGGCGCCGAAGATTAAAACCAGATGAATTTGGCATTTCAGTTACATTACAATTGCGTTGCAATAAATACCCAGTAGTTGGATATATGCGACTTACGCAAGCTTCGGCATTAAGCCGCCTTGTATCTTGTCCCCCACTTCAAAACCAAGGCCGTCTGTGCACACATGCCCCGCTCCGCTGTAGGTCGTGCCGTCCTTGAAGAAGACAATCGCCATCGCGCGGCGCGGCTTATCCGAGTTATTCGCATGGGCAAAATGGAACGTCATCCCATCATGGAACGTGCAGCTTCCCGCCTTCATACGGCAGATGACGGCTGTGTTGCGATCCAGCTCTTTCGCACCTTCCTGTGCGAAAATATCCTCCGGCGTCACAAGGTCGACGCCTTTCAGGTTGCGGATTTTCTGCGACTTCGGTACAAACATCATGCAGCCGTTGTTCTCGTCCACATCGTCGAGCGCAATCCAGATCGAGAATGCGACCATCGGCTCCGTATCCTTAACCGGCCAATATGGACGGTCTTGATGCCAAGGCGTTACTTTGGAATCGCCGGGCATCTTCAGCAAAGCATGATCGTGGAAGAGGCGAATGCCATCGAACCCCGTCAGTTGCTTGCCCATATCCGCGAAACGCTCGCCAAGCACGAAGCGTGCCATTCCCCCGTGATCCCGCCACGTATTCACGCGTTGGTTCAGCACCTTGTAATACGCGCCGCCAGCCTGATCCGTTTGCAGCCCACGCGCACCTTGGTTGTTCATCGTCTCATCCATATATCCTTGAAACTCCACTAACTCCTCCGGCGATAAAATATTATCAATCTGCACGAAACCATTTTCACGATAAAATTGCACTTTTTCTTCAGCTACTTGGATCTTCGAATTCAACATGCGCTCAAGTCCCCTTTATGAATCGGATATATCTCCAATTTACACCCGAAACGTCCGATCATCTTGGAGGATATGGGATAAAACTAAGACGATCTGCCAGAATCGAGCAGCAGCCATCGAGCTGCGGCTCTCAGCCATTCGGAGGAGGCAGTGGAGGTTAGTGTGAGTGCATAAACCCGGTGGAATCCGCTTAACATCTGAGTCATCGCCGCTATGAGCTCCTTCGACTCGAAATTCAGGAGCGATAAGCGGCATATCCTCTTATCGCACTCTAAACTAACTTATTCTTGGGCTTTAAGAGGCATATCCTCTTAACGCCTGAGTTATCGCCGCTATGAGCTCCTTCGACTCGAAAATCAGGAGCGATAAGCGGCATATCCGCTTATTGCACTCTAAACTAACTAATTACTGGGCTTTAAGCGGCATATCCTCTTAACTCCTGAGCTATCGCCGCTATGGGCAGCCTCGACTCGAAATTCAGGATCGATAAGCGGTATATCCTCTTATTGCACTCTAAACTAACTAATTACTAGGCGTTAAGCGGCATATCCTCTTAACTCCTGAGCTATCGCCGCTATGAGCTCCTTCGACTCGAAATTCAGGATCGATAAGCGGTATATCCTCTTATCGCACTCTAAACTAACTAATTCTTGGGAGTTAAGCGGCATATCCGCTTAACTCCTGAGCTATCGTCGCCACGAGCTCCTTCGACTCGAAATCAGGATCGATAAGCGGTATATCCTCTTATCGCACTCTAAACTAACTAATTCTTAGGCGTTAAGCGGCATATCTGCTTATTATGCTTTAATCTCGCTCAGAGCAGAGTGTGTCGTTTCTAGATTCCCTGCCCCTGCGAGGCAAAGTGAGATTAGTTTTCGCGGAGGCAGGGTTGGGTTAGTTTGAGTGCTGAGAGTATGTTTTTCCTACTCTCAGCTACTTTTTGGCGCGGTTTCGACGCTGTGAGTCGCATTTAGCGACTCTCAGCCTTCGGCGGAGGCATGGATTGGTTAGTTTGGGTGCTGAGAGTAAGTTTATCCGACTCTCAGCTATTTTTTGGTGCGTTTTCGCCGCTGAGAGTCGCGTTTTACGACTCTCGGCCTTCGGCGGAGGCAGGGTTGGGTTAGTTTGGGTGCTGAGAGTAAGTTTATCCGACTCTCAGCTATTTTTTGATGCGTATTCGCCGCTGAGAGTCGCGTTTTACGACTCTCAGCCTTCGGCGGAGGCAGGGTTGGGTTAGTTTGGGTGCTGAGAGTATGTTATTCCGACTCTCAGCTATTTTTTGGTACGGTTTCGCCGCTGAGAGTCGCGTTTTGCGACTCTCAGCCCTCGGCGGAGGCATGGTTTGGTTTGTTTGGGTGCTGAGAGTATGTTTTTCCGACTCTCAGCTACTTTTTGGCGCGGTTTCGCCGCTGAGAGTCCCGTTTTGCGACTCTCAGCCTTCGGCGGAGACAGGGTTATAGAAGAACTGCGGCCACCTTCTGAATGGCTTGGATGACATCATCGCAATCCTCATTCGACATCCGCTGATGAAGGCCAATGCTGATCGCCCGGCCCAAATAATCCAAGGTGACCGGACACATATCCGGGTCATAGCTTACGCTGCCTTTATACGCGTCACAATTCCAAGGCGTCCCAACGGGAGAAGCCATTCTTTTCTGCAAAATATAATCCCAATTCCGATAGATGTGCCGGTCCGCAACGCCGCCATTATCGACGGTTCCGTTCGGAATACCCTCGGCTTGCAGCGCTTTGCTAAATGCTGAGGCCTTATTGCCCTCCGGCAAATAGAACACGAAGCTAACGCCGCAATCCCCTGCTGGATCAACAACACGCTGAAGCGTCAGCCCAGGTACTTGCGCTACGCCGGCAACGATACGCTGCTTGTTCTCTCGAAGCTGACCCAGAATCGTGTCCAGCTTCTGCGCTTGCGCAAAGCCCAATGCGCCGTTAATCTCACTCATGCGGTAATTTTCGCCTGGTATGGTATCCACAGAATTATCGCCGCCCCAGAACTGAAACGCACAGTCATGCTGATGGCCAGCACGAATATAGCCTTCAAGGCTGTTCGTCACGACCATGCCGCCCTCTCCGGCGGTAATGACTTTATAATGCTGAAAGCTGAAGCAGCCATAATCGCCGATCGATCCCAGAGGTTTGCCGAAATAGGAACCGCCATTGGCTTGCGCCACATCTTCAATAACGACAAGGCCGTGCTGCTTGGCAATGGTCATAATTTCGTTCATCTGTGCCATGACGCCGCGCATATGAACAGGAATAACCGCCTTGGTATAGGGAGTAATCGCAGCCTTGAATGCGGCAGGATCCATATTCAGCGTATCATCGCACTCTACGATGACAGGGACGGCCCGCACCGCCACGACCGCTGCCGCAGTCGCGATAAACGTATACGCGGGCACGATCACTTCATCTCCGGGACCGATGCCTGCCGCTGCCAATGCGCAAATCAACGAGGATGTGCCCCCATTAACGGCGAGCGCATACGACACTCCTAGCCGATCCTTATAAAATTTCTCTAACAAGGCCGGGTATGACTCTTCCTGCTTATTCATAAAACGGAACATCCTGCGAGAGTCCAATGCCTTCAGTACATATTCCTTCTCCAGCTCACCAATCTCATCCGGTCCGTGGAATTGAAAGGTCCACGGCTTACTGCGAACCGGCTTCCCCTGCTCGATCGCCAAACGCTCCACCAGGCATGCTCCTTCCGCTGCTGAATTAATTTACAATTTAAATTATATGTCCGAAATCCCTTTCAGTAAATGCCGTTTTGGTAATATTTACAGCAAAATGATAAGTAGATGCTGTTATGGGCACGCACGCCGATTTTCGCTCCTTCTCCCCCAGTAACACGCAGTCCGCAAGTAGCTAACGAACCGTAGAGGCCTTATTCGGTCGGGTTTCTAGCCTTTGAAATTCTAACGAACCATAGGGGCCTTATTTCAGCAAAATCGGTTCCAACCCACCACTAAATCATCAAATAAGACCTCCACGGTTCGTTAGATTTTTTGGGGAGCTATTTTGAGGCAAATAAGACCTGTACAGTTCGTTAGAGCTAGACTGGTTAGGTGGTTGGACAAGTTTGGCTTGGTGAGTAGAGTTAGGTGGGTTGAGCTGGCTGGGTGAGTCGAGTTGGCTGTTGGGTCGGGTGGTTGAGCTGACTGGCAGGGAGGCTGAACTGTTTGGCTGGTTAGATTGAGGTAATTGGGCCGGTCGGCGCGACTGGCGCAGTGGCGCGGTTCGCGCGATTCGCGCACCCGGTTCGCTGGCCAGGGCAAGCCGAGTCCGTCCGGCTCCCCCTGCCCACAACAAATAGCCCCCCACTTCCCAGGCGCTATCTCAAGCGCTATTGATCCCTACAATCCTGAGGTGTCATCCCATAATGCTTCTTGAACACTTTTATGAAATAAGAGTCGTTCTGATAGCCGAGCTTAGCGGCAATCTCGTAAATTTTCACCTCGGTATGCTTGAGCAGGTGGACCGCCTTCTCCATGCGAGTACGGTACACATAGTCACTGATGCTCTCGCCGGTTTCCAATTTGTAGACTCTGGACAAGTAGGCTGGATGCAGATGAACCTGATCCGCAATGAGCGGCACCGAAATCCCTTGCGACAGATTGCGCTCGATAAATTGATTCACCTGCCGCACGATCATCCCCCGTGAATCCTTGATCTCTTGGTGCACGCTGAATTCCAGCTGCTCCAGCACGCTGAACGCCCACTTCCGCAGCCCTTCAACTGTACGAAAATGAACCGGCCCGTCAAACAAGGCATAGTCCTCCGGCCGAATCAATTCGGCTAATGACTTGCCGTTCTGGTGCGCGAAATGAATAAAGCCGGTGCACAGACAATAGTAAACTTCCATGCAGCGCTCATAGAAATGCGCAGAGCCCGCGGCCATTTCCCGGAAGATACGCTCTAGCTTTGCCCATAAGTCTTCCATTCTGCCTGCTTCAATAAGCAGGATGAGCGACGGCGGCTCATGCAGGCTGCTCAGCGCATGAAACTCACGACCCTCCGGCAATTCATCCGTGAGGATGAAGAATCCTCGTTCGCCGCCCGTTTTATTGCGCATGGCAAAGAGACAGCTTCGATAGAGCTCTTGCAGCCGCTGCGGGAACAAGTCTGGTCCGCTTATAATGATGGAAATGTGACCTTTCAGATACAGGCCGACATGATTTTGCAGTTGCTCCGCCAGCCGCTCCAGCACCACCCGCTGACCGCCGCTCCCGTGAGCAACAGCGGCTGCAGTTCCTTCCAATGAGCGCAATACAAATACGAGGTTCTCATGCTCATCCACGCCGCTCCACACCGCGAAATAAGGGCCAAATACTTCCTCCACGATGTTCGCCATCGCAAACTCCAGCAAGACCGACCGGCTTCGGTCAAACGCGGCGAAACCTTCCTCTACCCGAATCAACAGCATAAACACGTCATCCCCAGGCGTAAAAGGAAGCTCGATCATGTTGATTTTCTGCGCCAGAACGGCATCCGAGGGACATTGGCCATGCAGCAAATCATCGAGCAGATCCCGGCGAATCAATGGGAGATTGTCTTGCATCAGCCGAGCAAGATGCTTATAGGAGTGCAGCTCCTCCCATTCCTTGCTCAATTGGAGGAGCGCCTTCCGGACAGCTTCCATCAGTTCCTCATCAGCAACAGGTTTGATTAAATAATCGTCAGCCTGCACCTGCAGCGCCTTCTTCGCAAAGTCGAATTCGGCATGACCGGATAGCAGAATGCATTTCGTCTTCTTGGCGGTACGACGAATATACTCGATCAGTTCCAAACCGCTCATGCCCGGCATTCGAATGTCGGTAATGACGACATCGACCGCATTCTTATCTAGAATTACCGCAGCTTCATCGCCTGAGTAAGCTTTGTACACCGTGCCGACGCCGAGCTCTTCCCACGGAATAATAACCTCCAAATTATCAACGACGGAACGTTCATCGTCTACGAGCAGAATTTGATGCATGGCGCCTCTCCTATCTACGGATTGTCATGCTCGCTTCCCGGCCAATGCAAGATAGCCCTCGTACCTCCTTGCGGTAATTGCTGCAAGGTCAATCCCGCTCCATGGCCAAAATAATGCAGCAGCCGCTGATGCACATTCCACATGCCGCAGCCATTCTCTTCCGCAAGGGGAAACGAGAAGCTGCGATTCAGAGCGGCCAGCGATTCCGGTGCAATTCCGCAGCCGTTATCCTCTATTAGAATCCGATAGCCCTCGAAACCTGGCCGTATTTCCCCTCGCACCGCAATCATACCACTGCCATTAAGCGGCTCTAAGCCATGAAGGACAGCATTCTCAATGATCGGCTGCAGCAGGAAACGCGGCACATGAAGCCCCAGCATCGATTCGGGCAAATCAATCCGGTATTCAATCTTGTGCATCCGCAGCGACTGAATCATAAGGTAGCTGCGAATCAGCTCCACTTCTTCCGCAAGCGTGGCGCTTTGATTCTCCGTCCGTGCCGCATAGCGATAGAACTTGCCGAGCTGGACGCACATCGTCGCCACGGCCGCATCGTTGCCGATCTGCGCCATATTTTTGATGAAATATAGACATTTATATATGAAATGCGGAGCAATCTGCGATTGCAGCTGCTTAAGCGTTGCCTCGCGCGAGCGAAGCTCCTCCTTATAGACCTTCTCGATTAAGCCTTGGATTTCCACGGCCATTTCGTTAAAGCCTTGCACCAGATAAATAAACTCCGGATTCGAGGGCTCGGCAATCCGCACGGAGTAATCGCCTCTCTTAAATCGGCGAACCCCTTTAAGCAGCATTTTGATAGGAACTTGGACATCGCGGTACAAGAAGAAGGCTGCTCCGATTGCAAGCAGCGAGAACACGCCGACCGAGAGATAAAACCGGGTTCGACTGGCTTCGATCGGCTTCAGAATAGCACTAAGCGGGACATAATCAATGAGCACCCAATTCGGCATTGAGGTGGGAATGGCGTTTACGAGGAATTGTTCATGATCAATGGTCACTACGGAGTCGTTATCTTGCAGCTGCTTCTTGTCGCTTGCGGCATCGGCAATCCGATAAGCCAGCGACCTGTTCGCCAAGCGATCGGCAATGACCGGCTCGCCGGTATGAAACAAGAAAGGCGCACTGCCGCTCGAAGCCTTATATTCATCCAACTTATTGATAAAATTATCTGCAGGAAAGCTGACTTCGACGATGAGCTTAGCCTGCTTCACATCATTATAGGCGGTAATGGGATCTACGCTATACCAATAAAACTTGCCGCTGCTGCCTGCTCCTCCGGATCGATACGCCCAACTGCGCGACATGTATTGCCGCAGATAAGCCTCGTCGTATTCCACCCTCGCTCCGCTTGATAGCACCTCTTGAACGGTAGTCGCGTAGACGCTTATGTTGTTTGGCCATCGCATAATTGTACTGTTGAGCACAAGCTTTTCCACTATGGCATTTTTGGTGCGTGAAGGGTCGAGCAGCCCGGGGAGGGAATACAGATATTGAAACTCCCTTATCGTCGGATCCTGGCCGAGCATAATGGCATTCATCGACAACTGCTCCAGTACCGTGTCGAGCTGCGTGGATAGACCGGCCAAGCGCTGTTTGCCTGCTTCCCGCAATTCCTTCTGTACGACCTTCATGCTGACTTGATGCGAATTGCTGTACTGAATGCCAATCGGGATAGTTACGATGAGGAGGATGCCGAGCACTCTGCCAAACGTGTTTAATTTTCGCATCTTAATGGAGAACGCTCCGTTCCGAATAAGGTCAAAACAGTCCATCATCCGGTTCGTGGACTCCACTCGCCGGATGATGAACTGTCTGCTGCGATTTATTTACTTTGGACAGAGGCGTACCAATCGTTCGCTTCTGTAGTCATTTGATCTCCGCCCGATTGCTTCCATTGTGTCACAAAATCTTCAAAGTGGTCAATCGGGATATCGCCGTAAATCATCTTGTTATACGTCTCCAGCACGAGCTTATTCAAGAACTCCCCTTTGGCCTTCATCGTCGGCGTAGGCGCACCGATGAACTTATCCGCATGAGAGGCATCCACCTGCTGCATGACCACTCCGGCTGCAGCGAGCATTTCAGGCGCGTAACCGTGGGAGTTCTTCACTTCGAACGGCGTTTCCGGCGCCTTGCCTTCTCCAAGAGCAGCAAGCGTCTTCATATTCAGAGACGGAATGATGGCACCGTCGAAGGTGAGCGAATATTTCTCGACTTCAATCGCACCGCCGGGGATGTCAGCGCCATAGACCGGCTTATTGTCGACAAGGTCGTAATCGTAGCCTTGATGCATCCCAAACTCCATCGGATCGCCCTTCTTCGGATTGGCATAATGATCAAACAGATAGTTCTGGTAGGCGAAGAAAATTTCCGGATGCTTCATATCCTTATTGATCAGAACGACGCCGTTATTGCCCGGTGTCCCGTGGCGCATGACCGTTCCGTTAGGCCCTGCCGGAATCGGGTAAGCCTTTATTTCCGCGCCAGGAACATTATCCTTCACGGCTCCGATCGGCCAAGCTACCATCCAATAAGGTCCTGCCACGATGCCGGTTTTACCGGCAACGAACGATTCCGTCGGTTTGACTTCATCCATAATACCGGCTTCTTTCGTGATGTAGCCTTTTGCCATCCAGTCGTGCAGCTTCTCAAGTCCTTGCTTTGCTTCCGGCTGAACAGAGCCGTAAACAAGCTTGCCGTCTTTGCCCTCATTCCATTGGTTCGGTAATGCGCCATATGCGCCTAATACCCAATCCACGGTAGAGCCCCAGCCATTGAACCGATCCTTGAAGCCGACGGCCATGCCATAGGTGTCTTTCTTGTTGTTGCCATCCGGATCTTGATTGACGAACGCATCCATCACCGCTTCCAGCTCATCGATCGTCGTTGGCGCTTTCAAATTCAGCTTCTTCAGCCAATCCTCGCGGATCCACAGCACGGTATCCGCATTGTATGCCCGCTCCAAGATCGGAATCCCGATTCGCTTGCCATCTCGCATGTAAGGGTACCAAGCGCTCGGCGCCTCATTCATCGCCGCTTTCCATGCATCCGATGCATACTTGTCGAACAACGCGCCTCCATCCGCGAATTTACCGGAGTCGATCAGATCCTGCGCAACCAGGTCAGAGCGCAGCGGCAGCACATCAGGGAACGGCTCGTTGGCGGACAGCGAGAGTCTGAGCTTCGTATCGAGCGCGCCATTCTGATCCGCCACCGTCCACAGATACTTAATGTCGATGCCAAGCGTGTCTTTCGTCCAACGGGTGTGCACGTTATTCTCGATGGTATCTCCGTTCTTGAACACGACGTCGCCGCCGACGCCTCTGGCTGTCGTCATCGTAACTTCAGGCGTAAACTTCCCATTGCTGGATGGAAGCGAATCCCCTTTGGATGCATTGTTTGAGCTGCCGTTGTCGTTGTTGTTTCCCGTACACGCGCTAACCGTCCCGATGAGTATCAACGATGCGAATAGTGAAACCCAGCCCCTCTTCACCATTTACTCTCCCCTTTGGCTTAAGTCTACTTCACCTTGTTTCACCCTAATTGTAGAAATCAGCCGCATCTAAAGCTATAAGAACCTCATGACTTTGATAGCAAATTGATAACAATTAATTCAACCGGGGTATTATCACTTTCCTCTAGCGTATCATGGAATAACTGTAGAAATGGCCTTTACTTTTGTCAAAATCGGCTCATATAATTTAGTAAGTAAAGTATATGGGTAGGCGAAAGGGTGAAAAAGAGGTGGCAAAGCTATTAATCGGCTATGACGTAGAGGCTGCAGATGAGCGAACCGGGCGGTTTCTCGAACAAGCTATGCAGATGCACAAGGAGCTGCAAGCCCCGGCTAGTATTTTCATCGTTGGGAGAACATTGGAGCAGAATGCGGATCGTTGCCTAAAGGCTGTTCAGGAGGGTTGGCTTGAGTTCCATCAGCATACGTATTCGCACTTGCTGCTCAAGACCGTCGTGCAGGAAAATGAGGAAGGCATTCAAGTGTTTCCCGGCGTCTCCTTCGAAGCAGCCAAGGAAGATATCCTCCGCGGACAGAAAGCGCTGCACGATATTCTCGGCATCGCTTGTACCGGGTTGACAGCGCCTTATAATTATTATCGCGGCCTTAGTGACCGGCTGGATTTGCTTGAGGTTCTGCGCGATTGCGGCATCAAGATCGTCCGATCGGCGGGACGGAACGAGCGGGATTGGCAGCCGGTTCCCTTCGAATGGCAGCCGTACTTCTACGAGCCTCAGGGCTACGGTCAAATCTTGGAATGCCCGCTGCACGGCTGGCAGGACTGCATTGCTCGGGAAAGGCTCGGATGGGAGAACGTCTCGGAGTATGTAGAGTGGCTGAAGCGTGATATCGACTACGCCGTCGACCACGATCTGGACTTCGTCTACTGCAGCCATGATTGGAGCAGCATCACCTGCGATCCTGACTTATCCCATCTTCGCGCCATGCTCACCTATGCTCGCGACAAGGGAATGTCGATTATGAATTACTCGGATTACTATGCGCTCAGAACCAGTTCATCCACTTCGCCTTCGCCAGCGTAAGCGCACCGAAGATGCCTTCATCATTGCCAAAAGAGCTTCGCTCCATCTGCAGCCGCTGTGTAGCGAATCGATTGGCACGGCGCAGTATCGTTCTTCGCATCTCATCGAATACGGACGGCAGCAGCTCGATAACCGGGCCGCTTACGTAGATCGCCCTCGGGTTAAACAGATTGACCATATTGCTCAGCGCAATTCCGCATGCTTCGCCTGCTTCCAGACATACATCCAGCGCGATTTTATCATTCGTTCGGTACGCCTCCAGCAGTGAGCCGGCTTGTCCGCCTCTAGTACTGTAGGCCAGTTCAAGCATCGGATACGTAATAATATTCTCCAGGCATCCGTAGTTGCCGCATGTGCAGCGGATGCCTTTGTTGTCTGCCGTAATATGACCAAGCAGGCCTCCGACATTATCCGAACCCCTCAGAAGCCGGTCATTCACGATGACCCCGGCAGCGATGCCAAAGCCGATTTGCACGGTAATAAAATGCTCCATGTCCGTCCCTTTACCGGCAAACTTCTCTGCAATCGCCATCGTGCGTCCGCCCTCATCCATGTAGACCGGACAAGCGAATGCTTCCTGCATCGCATGAGGCAGCTCCACATTATCCCAGCCTTCGGCATTGGGAATATTCAAGATCTTCTGCAGCTCTGCATCGATTACGCCGGTTACGCCGACCCCGATCGCGTCAATCGATGCTTTGCTGATACCGCTGCTTTCAAGAAACGCTTCGATACTCGAGATCAGGAAGGCTGCTTTGTCGTGGTGTTCCTTGAAGAGCTGCATTTCCCATTCCGTCCGTGCGTGGATCTGCAGGCTATTGTCTGCGATGGCCACACGTATTTTGTACCCGCCAATGTCAATGCCGAGAAACCGATGCCGATCCGCCCTGGCATAGAGAAGCACTTCCTTTCTCCCTAGACCGCTGCCGACACGCTCTCCTTCCTCCAAATAACCTTGCTCGATCAACGTTTTGGTTATTTTGGTCAGGCTGGCTTGCGATAATCCGGTTTCTTCGGACAAGGCCTTACGGGAAATCCCTTTCCCCTTATCGACAAGCCTTAGGATCTGACTCAATTTCTCGCTCGGTTTCATGCTCAAGCTCCGTTCTCCTGCCGAATGTAATAAATTGAGTAAATTATAGCATGCGCAAATAGTTATGAGAATGCTATGGGCGTTCGAATGTTCTCATAGGTATTGGTTTTCATGGTTGCTACAATGAAACCAACATGGAAGTTGCAAGGAGAGGAAGGATGTCATGAAACGCTTCAAGGGGAGCTCCCCTTTTCACCTCATGCTGCTGCCTGCTGCCGTTCTTACGTTTATCTTTGCCTATGTGCCGATGGCCGGCATTGTAATGGCCTTTATGGATTACAAGCCGTGGCTCGGATTTACCAAGTCCGCCTGGATCGGTCTCGATCATTTCCGGTACATGTTCGAGCGGCCGGACAGCAAGCAAGTCATGGTCAACACCCTTGTCATTGCCGCGTTGAAGATCGGATTCGGCCTTGTTGTGCCGGTCTTCTTCGCTCTTCTACTGAATGAGATTAGGAGGCTGATCTTTAAGCGTACCATTCAAACCCTTGTCTATTTTCCCTATTTCATGTCTTGGGTCATCTTAGGAGGCATCTTGGTCGATATGCTATCGCCGGAGGGCGGACTGGTTAATCGGCTCATTTCCGGTCTGTTTGGCGTGGAGCCGATTTTCTTTCTGGGGAATGGAGACTGGTTTCGGTTCACGGTAGTCGCAAGCGATACGTGGAAAGAGTTCGGCTTCTCCGCCATCGTCTATCTTGCTGCGCTGGCAGGCGTCAATCCTTCGCTCTATGAAGCTGCCGTGATCGACGGTGCTAACCGGTGGAAGCAAACGCTCTACATTACGCTGCCCTCGCTGATTCCGATTCTGGTTGTTATGAGCACACTTTCACTAGGAAATATCCTGAACGCCGGCTTCGATCAGATCTTCAATTTATATAATCCTCTTGTGTACTCCAAGGGCGATATTATCGATACATTTGTGTATCGCATGGCTATTCTGAATGGACAAATGGGCTTCGGAGCCGCTGTCGGGCTGCTGAAATCCGTCATCAGCTTCATCCTCATCGTCATTACGTATAGGCTTGCTTACAAGCTCGCCAACTACCGTATTTTCTAAGTAAGGGGTCATGCTTATGCCGGACAATTCGCCTGCTTATCGGATTTTCTCCATTGTGAATCACATCTTCCTGCTCGTTATCTCTCTTCTGTGCGTACTGCCGATTATTCATATATTAGCCGTTTCCCTGAGCGGTAAGTCGCCTGCAGCAGCTAATCTCGTGGGGCTGTGGCCGATTGATTTTACATTCGATGCGTATAAGAAAACATTCGGCAATGACAACTTTCTGCATGCCTTGTTCGTCTCCGCTGAGCGTACGCTACTCGGCACGCTGATCGGCATGGCGCTCGTCTTCCTCGCCGCTTATCCCCTGTCGAAGGAACAACACACCTTTCGCGGGCGATCGGTGTATGCGTGGTATTTTATATTTACGATGCTCTTCAGCGGCGGGATGGTGCCCGGCTATATTCTCATTACGAAGCTGGGCCTCTTAAATTCAATATGGGCGCTCATCCTGCCTGGAGCCGTCAATGTGTGGCTGATGATTCTGATGCTGAACTTCTTCCGGACCGTACCCAAAGAGCTGGAGGAAGCGGCTATGATCGATGGCGCGAGCCACTACCGAATCCTGCTCAGCGTATTTTTGCCCGTATCCATGCCCGCTGTAGCTACACTCGCTTTGTTTACGATGGTCGGCCACTGGAACTCCTGGTTCGATGGCATGCTCTATATGACCAATCACGCGAATTACCCGCTCGCCACACTGCTGCAAACGATCGTTCAGCAGGATTACACCAAGCTCAATGTCAGGCCCGAGGAGCTTGAGAACATCGCGCAGCGCACGGTCAAATCCGCCCAGCTCTTCATCGGCGCGCTGCCGATTCTGACTGTCTATCCGTTTCTGCAGAAGTATTTTGTGAAAGGCATCGTGCTGGGGTCGGTGAAAGAGTGAGCTTTGGTTAGGAGATTGGCCTTTCTCTATGCTTCGTTCATAGAGAGGGCTTTTTTTCTTGCCATTAAGCATGTTAGAATTCGTTAACACAAACCAAGTAGAAGGGGCTGCTCCCATGGTTCCATTGAAGCGACAAGGTCTGATTCTGGATATGGATAACACCATTCTCCGCTCGCGCATTGATTTCAAGCAGATGAAGAACGAGGTTCACTCGCTGCTGGTCCGAGAGGGCATCATTGAGGCGAATCTTCCGCTGCATGAATTTACGGCATCCACCCTTATTGAACAAGCCCGTTTGTCGGCAAAGTTCACGGGAGAAGCGGAGCAAGCCGTTTGGTCCGTTGTGACCGAGTCCGAACGAGCTGGGATGCAGGATGCGGGGCTTGAGCCGGGCGTTGTAGAGCTTCTGAAACAGCTGCAGAATGATTTCCACCTGACGATTCTCACTAATAATGCGTATGCTGCCGCCATACACGCGCTGCGTTCGACGGGAATTGAGATGTATTTCGAGCATGTTATTGGCCGAGAACAAGCGGTATCCATGAAGCCTTCACCGGCGGGCATCCATCAAATTCTTGGACATTATCCGCACCTCTCCAAGGAAGATTGGCTGTCCGTAGGCGATGCTTGGATTGACGGCAAGGCTGCCATGGAGGCAGGGGTCCGATTCATTGCCTATCAGGGCAATCAAACCGAGATGGAGCGAAGAGGCGTTGTTCCAATCGCACATATCGATGAACTCCAACAGCTTCTGCGTTATCTATAACGTCGGCGAGAAGGCTAGCAGAATGCTCCATTCGAAGCTCTGGCTTCGAACGGAAACCAATCTAAGGCTAGCAGAATGCTCCATTCGAAGCTCTGGCTTCGAACGGAAACCAATCTAAGGCTAGCAGAATGCTCCATTCGAAGCTCTGGCTTCGAACGGAAACCAATCTGCTTGACTCTAACATTAATGTCAGGCTTTATAATGAGCTGGAAACCAGGTATTGCGAAGAGAGGCTGCCCATGAAGATCGGTCAATTAGCCAAAGAAACAGGAGTGAGCATCCGTTCGCTCCGATACTACGAACAGCAAGGCTTAATCGCCCCCTTGCGTCAAGCCAACGGTTATCGCGAATATTCGCCCTTAACCGTTCACACCGTAGAGACAATCAAGCTCTATCTGAACTTGGGCCTGACGACGGAGCAAATTGCCGGGTTTCTTACTTGTGTCTTGCGGAACAAGGAAGCATTTTGCAGTGAGGTTATGCCGATTTATGAACGGAAGCTGGCAGAGATCGAAGCGCAAATGCTGCAGCTGAGTCAAATCCGGACGAATTTGATCGATCGGATCGCTGCCGTTCAATCGGAAACAAAGGCTGAGAATCCAAGCAAGGAGTGAGTCTAGTGGGAATTGAACAAGTGGAGAACCTGGAGCATCTCCGGCAGCTCATTGGGGATGGAGTCGTGCTGGTGGATTACGGTGCGCCTCATTGTCCGCCATGCCATAGGCTGCTGCCCATTCTGGAAGAACTAGCTGTGGAGCTGGAGGAGCAGCTTCGTATCGCGTACGTCGACTGCGATAAGCTGCCTGACGCCGCAGCTTCAGCCGGTGTGATGGGTACGCCGACGGTTATTGTCTTCAAGGACGGGCAGCCGATGGATAAACTAGTTGGCCTGCGGCCCAAATCAGCTTATCGACTGGCGGCCGAGAGACAGTTCTAGCGTATATGCACGTGTGAAAGGGGCTGTACTCTAAGTAGATCCATCTACTTGAGGACAGCCCCTTTTCATGGAGTACTATTGTTGGTTTCCAGCACTGCTTAAGAGCCATCCTCCAACCTGTACGGTTGCTATGTAGACTTCCTGGTTCACTTCATGCGCTCATTCCGCCAAATTTGCTGCTATGTAGACTTCCTCGTTCGCTTCATGCGCTCGTTCCACCAAACTTGCTGCTATGTAGACCTCCTCGTTCGCTTCATGCGCTCATTCAGACCAACTAGCTACGATGTAGACTTCCTCGTTCGCTTCATGCGCTCATTCCGACCGATTAAATACTATGTAGACTTCCTGGTTCGCTTCATGCGCTCATCCCGCCAAATTTGCTGCTATATAGACTTCCCGGTTCGCTTCATACGCTCATTCAGCCAAATTTGCTGCTATGTAGACTTCCTGGTTCGCTTCATACGCTCATTCCACCAGATTTGCTGCTATGTAGACTTCCTGGTTCGCTTCATGCGCTCATTCCGCCATACTTGCTGCTATGTAGACTGCCTGGTTCGCTTCATACGCTCATTCCGCCAAATTTGCTGCTATGTAGGCTTCCTGGTTCGCTTCATGCGCTCATTCCACCAAACTTGCTGCTATGTAGACTGCCTGGTTCGCTTCATGCGCTCATTCCGCCAAATTTACTAGATTTTCAAAAGGGCTTATTTGCATGAAATAGACTCGCTGGCAACCGTTAAAGCATAAACAGGCAAGGCAAAGCGATAACGGAAGTACGAACGCAACAGCAGCTTATGGACGCGACTGTGCAAAACAACTCTCAGACAACCCGAAAACGAAAGAAACCCGACGTTATCATAAACGTTGGGTTTCTCTATCATATAAGGGGCGCGGACCGAAGAGTCTGCGCCACCTTTTCTATAACTCCCATCTACTCATGCCAGCGCCTGCGACTCCACCGCCAACAGCCCGCGCAGAAACTTACCGGTCAGCGAATCTTCAGTACGCGCTACTTCCTCAGGCGTGCCGGATGCGACAACCATGCCGCCTTTCTTGCCGCCCTCCGGCCCCATGTCGATGACATGATCGGCCACTTTGATCAGATCCAGATGATGCTCGATCACCACGACAGAATGCCCCGCTTCTACCAGCTGATGGAGACAATCGATAAGCTTCTGAATATCTCTCAGATGTAGTCCGGTTGTCGGCTCATCGAGCACGTACAGATTATGCGAGCCGCGAATAATTTTACTTAACTCAGTCGCCAGCTTAATCCGCTGTGCTTCCCCGCCGGACAGTGTGGTCGAAGATTGGCCAAGACGCAGATAGCCGAGTCCCAGCTGATGCAGCACCTTCAACTTATGCTGGATGTACGACTGGTCGTCGAAGAATTGAACAGCTTCCTCAATGCTCATCTCCAGCACCTGCGCGATATTCTTCTCCCGAATACGAACATCGAGCACTTCCTCGTTAAAACGTGCTCCCTTGCAAACCGGACAGACCGCTTCTACATCCGGCATGAACTGGAGCGCCGTCGTAACAACACCTTCACCTTGGCAGTTCTCGCAGCGTCCGCCATTCTTCTGGTTAAAGCTGAAATCGTTCTTCGCGAGCGACTTCCCAGCTGCACCGGCAGCAGCCGCATACAACTCGCGAATCTTATCGAAGAAGCCGACATACGTCGCCGGGTTTGAGCGCGAGCTGCGCCCGATCGGAGACTGATCGATATTGATGATGCCTGTCAAATGCTCATGCCCGGTCAGCTCGTCATGCTCGCCTGGAACGATGCGCGCATCCTGGAAGGTTGAATAGAGCTGCTTGCAGATGACCTCATTGATCAGCGTGCTTTTGCCTGAACCCGAGACGCCTGTGATGCAGATCAGCACACCTAGCGGCAGATCGACATCGACGTTGCGCAGATTGTTCGCTCTTGCACCTCGAAGGGACAGCATCCGTCCGTCCGACTGACGGCGCACTGCAGGTACCTCGATTCTCCGCACCCCTGCCAAGAAGGAGCCCGTAATGGAATTGGGATTCGAGCGCAGTTGCTCCGCCGTGCCCTCAGCGGTAATGCGGCCGCCGTGCAGTCCTGGCTCCGGTCCGACCTCAATGATATGGTCAGCGCTATTGATTGTGTCCAGATCATGCTCGACGACGATAATTGTATTGCCGATATCGCGAAGCTTCTTGAGTGTGTCGATGATGCGAATGCTATCCCTCGCATGCAGCCCGATGCTTGGCTCGTCCAGCACATACAGCATCCCCATCAGCCCCGAGCTGATCTGCGTGGAGAGCCGGATGCGCTGCGCTTCACCACCCGATATCGTATCGGAGCGGCGACCAAGACTGAGATAATCAAGGCCAATATCAAGCAGCAGATCAATCCTTGATTCGATCTCAGCAA
Source organism: Paenibacillus sp. CF384 (assembly GCF_900106745.1). GTDB lineage: Bacteria > Bacillota > Bacilli > Paenibacillales > Paenibacillaceae > Paenibacillus_Z. The sequence goes on from NZ_FNNV01000017.1 coordinate 79,359, forward strand.
CAATTTGTTTACCCACAATCGCATGCCGTGGCGCGAACGAAATGTTCTTCAAGAACGTGCTCAGCTCAAGCAAAGAGCTGTTGCACAGCTCATGAAGATCGGCATCGCCGACCTTTACAGCGAACCGCTGCGGCCGCAGCTTCCGTCCGTCGCAATCCGGGCAGGTATGCTCGACCATTACCCGTTTATAAAACTCATCATCGCCGACGGACTGCGTTTTGCGCTTCAAGTAGAGCTTGTACCACCAATTGATGGTATGCACCATACCGCCGAAAGTCATCATTTTGCCGACGTGGCGTTCTTGCGATTTAGTCGCTTCTTCCCCCGGAATGAATGGGAATTTCTCGCCCTTGGATCCATACATCACGATGTTCTTAGCCGCCTCAGACAGCTCCTTATAAGGTGTATCCAGACTGAACCCGTAGTGTATCGCCGCACTGCGAAGGATTGACCAATGCCAGGTTCCGGTGCTTGTTCCAAGCAGCTTCTGATCAATCGCTCCTTTATTAATGCTCTTCTCCGGACTCTTCACCAGAAACTTGGCTTCGGCGCGCATGAATGTGCCGAGTCCGCCGCAGGTTCGGCAAGCGCTGGCAGGATCGTTGAACGAGAAATAACTCGACTGCAGCTCCCCCATCGTCAGATGATGCTCCGGGCAAGCAAAACCGCGATAGAACTTCTCTTCATCAGCCACCGCGCCTTCCGGCACTTGAACGATCTCAAAACGAATGAACCCTTCGCCCACAAGCTTCAAGCTGTTCTCGATCGTTTTGGCAAGCGCCTTGAAGGCATCCGGTTGCACGATGACTTTGTCGACGACGACCTCGATCTTATACTCCGCTTCCTCTTCAAGCTCGATCGGATCACCGAGGCTATGCCGGACGCCCTCGATGCGAACCGTCCGGAACCCTTTGGAGCGAATCTCATCCAGCGTCGTTTCGTAGTTCTCGCCGAAGATTTTGTACACCGGTGCCAGCACCTCAAGCTCCGTCCCCTTCGGCAGCTGCTTGATATGATCGATCATCTGCTCCGCCGACCGAATCGGCACAGGATGCTCGCAGAATGGACAGCAGGCTTCCCCAACCGAAGCAAAGAGCAGCCGCATGAAGTCATAGATGTCCGTCATGGTGCCGACCGTGGACCTCGGATTGACGATCCCTTTCTTCTGCTCGATGGCAATCACCGGAGACAAGCCGAAGACGAAATCGACATCCGGCTTCTTCAATTGATTCATTCGACTCTTAGCGAAGGTGGAGAGCGATTCCAGGAACCGGCGCTGTCCTTCCCCATAGATAACATCGAAGGCCAATGAAGATTTGCCCGAACCGCTGACCCCGGTAATGACCGTGAGCTTGTCCCGCGGAATATCGACATCAATATTCTTCAGATTGTTCTGCCTGGCACCGCGTACCTCGATATACTTCTTCATCCGCGCTAGCCCCTCTCCCACTCTGGAAACTCTTCGCTCTCGTACAAGTAAGCTGGTTCAAGCAGCATAATCCGGCTCTTAGGCGTGGCCTTCGTCTCCGATTCCATCTTCATCAGGAGCCCTCGATCAGCGAGCCAATCACATACCGCGGTTGCAGAACCCGTATCGGTATCGATAACCGGCTTAAACTTCAAGACGATATCCGTGACGGTGCGAACATCCGCCTCTTCCTTCAAATAAGCGAGCATCGGCTGGAAGAGCCGCTCTGCCCTGGCATTCAGATACTCGTTAATCGTATCAATAGCCGATTGGACGCCTTCCTCCGTAACCGTGCCAAGCACCAACTCCGTATAGATGACACGGAAGAAGTCCGGGTTATAAGCGAGCGCCTGTTTAACCGATTCCCGCATGGGCACATCCTCATTCAAAAGCACCTCGATCGACGACAACACATCGACCATCTTAATAATCCAGAAGGCACTGTAACCCGCATCTTGCTTCACATACAGCCACTTCTCCGCCTTAGCCAGAAGTCCGAGCGAATACCCGCCAAGCTGCTGAAGCTGAAGCTGTCTATCGCGCTCGCCGACGATCCGTATTTCTTCAAAATAATCCGTAATCGAGGCATCCTTCGTGAACAACAGCGTACTACGATAAAGCATCGACTGGTTAATGGAGCCGCCTACGGATCGTTCCATCCAGCGCTTGAACTCATTGCGCGTCTGAATGCTAGCGTTAATAGGAACATCATTCTCTACAAAACACATATACCCTGATCCCAACTTCTGATCATGCACGATCAGCTTCAAATCAATGTCCGATTTCTCCCATACTTGGTCGTACGATAAGCTGCCAAGCAACACAGCCGCAATCACTTGTTCGTCCTTCTTGACCTTCTCGATGAACTGGTTCAATGCTTCCCGAAACAGCGTAGTCGTTTGCTCGCCGAATTTCTGTAAGCCCACGTTCGTCCTCCTCCAAAGTCAGTGCTAGAGTCACTCCTAAATCTTCCATAGATATACAAAATATCCCTTAGATTCATAGTTGTCAATATAGCATTATTTAATCATTTGCTAGAGTTGCAACCGAAAAAAAACCGCCCAGCAGATCATCCTGCTACAGCGGTTCCCGAACATCTTATTCTACCGCGCATACGCCTCACGATACTGTGCTGGCGTAAGCAGCGAATGCTTCTTGAAGACGCGCGTGAAATGCGCGGGCGAGCCGAACCCTACTTTGCGCGCGATTTCGTGAACCTTGAGGCGCGGCGACTCTTTCAAGTACCGTTTGGCCCGCGTCAGTTTCGCCTCGGCGACGTAATCAAACAATGCGCGGCCGGTCGTCTGCTTATACAATCGGCATAGATAACTCGGATTGAAATAAACCGTTTCGGCGAGCCGCGTTAACGACAGATCCTCATCGAGATGCTTCTCAATGTAAGCGTGCAGGCTTTCCAGCCAGCCGTCCTCATCCCGGTAGCCGGGACATTGAAGCAGCGCATCTGCAAAAGCTCGCAAGTAATCGGCAGCCTGCCTTGCCGAGCTGTGAGCATCCCAGCGCAGAAGCGCATCCGCATCCAGCGGGTCAAGCTCCGCGAAGGTAATGCCGTTCTTATGCATGAACGCCAGAAACTGAGCGGCCAGAATCATATACGCTTCCAGCCATACCTCTTTCTCCGTTTCCGGAATCGCGGCAAACAGCGAATCGAATTGCCTGAAATATGCGCTCCGCTCGCCGCCCTCCAGGGAAGCCCGAAGGCATTCTCCCTGTATCAATAAATCCCCGAAGCTAATCGAGTTTGTTTGTCGCATAGCTAGCTGCAAACCTCCTTTGCCAGCCGGTACCCTCGCTTATTCCTTAACGGAACCCAGCATAATACCGGAGATGAAGAACCGCTGCAGGAACGGATAGACGAGCATGATCGGCAGCATGGAAGCGAAGATTTTTGCCGCTCCCAACGTCTTGTCGGATACAGATGCGAGGCGTTTCACATCCTCAATCGATTTAATCAACGTCGGATCGATCCGCACGACAATCTGCTGCATATAAGTCTGAAGAGGGATGCTGTTCTCATGGTTGATGAAGATGAGACCGAGCATAAATTCATTCCACACGGTTACGATGAGGAACAGCGTCGTTGTCGCAAGCACGGGCATCGATAGCGGCATGTAGATGCGGAACACCTTGAACCAAGGACCTGCGCCGTCCATCGAAGCCGACTCATCGAGCTCTTTGGGAATGCTGCGGAAATAGTTGACGATCAGAATGACGTTAAATACGTTTACCAGCATCGGGAGCACGAGCACCCAGAACGAGTTCATCAGTCCCATTTGGCGAATAACGAGATAGAACGGAATCAATCCGCCATTAAACATCATCGAGAAGATCAGCAGCCACATATACACGTCGCGGAGCCTGAACTCTCTCTTCGAGCGGGACAGCGGGTAAGCCATCAGCAGCGATATGAAGAAACTGATCAAGCACGTGACACCGACCCGTTTAACCGAAATCCAGAACGATTGGAAGAAGACGCTGTCTTCAAACAGCTTCTTATACGATTCAAAGGTGACGCCCTTCGGAAAGACAGTGACAAAGCCGGCCATCGCTTTCGCTGGTGAGCTGAAGGAAATCGCCAAGTTATGAATGATCGGGAACAAAGATGAGAACGAAACGAGCGCAAGAATGAGAATCAGAACAGCTTCTGCCACTTTTGTGCCCATCGTTTGACTGCGGACCATGCGGAATTCCTCCTTTTGCTAGAAAATGCGATAGTTGGCCAATCGACTTGCCAGACCGTATGAGATGATGATCAATATGAAGCTGACACCTGATTTCAGCAAACCGATGGCGGTTCCGACCTCGTAGTGCCCCTCTTCTATACCGGCCCTAAACACGTACGTGTCGATGATGTCCGAGGAATCGTAAACCAGCGTGTTGTACAGATTGAATATTTGATCAAAGCCGGCATTCAGTACATTTTGCAAACTGAGCGTGCCGACCAGTACGATCGTAGTTGCGATGCCCGGCAGTGTGACGTATTTCAGCTTCTGCATCCGGGTTGCGCCGTCAATGTCGGCCGCCTCGTAAAGCGAAGGATTAATACCTGTCAATGCCGCCAAATAGATAATGGTACCAAAGCCGAACTCTTTCCATATATCGGAGCCGACAATGATGGTACGGAACCAGAAGTTGTCACCCAAGAACATAATCTCGTTAATGCCAAACTTGCCAAGCAGTTGGTTAACAATGCCGTCTACGGCGAAGAAATCTCTTAGAATACCCGCAAGCAGAACCCATGACAGGAAGTGCGGTAAATACACGATGGTTTGAACCGTACGCTTAAACCAATGGATGCGCAGTTCGTTGAGCATGAGTGCAAATACGATTGGAATAAAGAATCCGAATGCGATCTTCATCAGAGCGATGATAACCGTATTCTTGAAAACGCGTAACGCTACAGGCGTATCAAAGACAAAGGAGTAATTCTCCCAGCCTGTCCACGGCGAACCCCAAATTCCTTTAGTCGGAATAAAATGTTTGAACGCCAGCACAATACCGCCCATTGGCCAAATTGTAAATAATAAGACAAGTAACATGCCGGGGAGCAGCATCAGATTAAAATGGATTTGCTCAGACCATTTGCGGCGCACTCGCATTACCTCCGCTTCAGATATCATTCGTAATGAATAGAAGGACGCAAGACACTGCCTCGCGTCCTTCCGGAATTGAACTACAACTTATTTGCTTATTGCCTCGTTGATTTCTTTCAAAATATCGTCTCCGCCTTGTGCTTTCCAATCCGCTACGAATTGATCGAACTCCGCATCTGCATCGGCTTTACCCATAATAATCCGGTGGTAGGCCTTCATTTGCAGCTCGTTAAGCGCCGTCAGCTTCTTCTCCATCGTCGGTGTTTGGCCGTCGAACGCGGAGTAGACGATGTTGGATTCTAATTTGGCTGCGGAACCCATTGCATCATACCAGCTGCGCGTGTTTTGCCATTGCAGTACGTTCTTGCTTGCCGGCTGCGTTTGCAGCTCGTCGATGAACTTCTTGATGTTCTGGAACGCATCGTTGTTCTTGAACGGAAGCGAGGCCGGGTCCTTCTCGCCGTTTACGGCAGCTACGATGTCTTTCGCTTGTTTAAGGATATCGTCCGTAGGGATAATCGTCATGCCGCCCCATACGGTTCCTTTCTCGTTGGCGTCTTTATACTTTTCTTGCGATGTCTTGATCCACCATTCCGTATCGTCGTTTTCGTTGACGATATTCAGCCATTTCATTGGAAGCTCTGGGTATTTGAAGCCTTTCTTCACGACCATGACGGAACCGGATGTGTTCGTAGCGCCCATGTTCAGCTTGCCGTTTGTTTTGGCAGGGATTGCATATGGCTTCCAATCTGCATCAGGAACGTTCTGCAATGTCATGAACAGCGGGTACCAAACGCCCCACCATGCTTGACCGACGATTCCTGCGCGGCCGCTTGCCAGAACTTCTTGCAATTGACCTGTATCTTTAAGCGCGAAGTCCTTCTCGATCAGACCTTCTTTGTAGAAGTTAGCGATCAGCTTCAAACTGTCTTTAATTTGCGGTTGGATACCGCCATATACGACTTGATCGGATGCATCTTTATAGAACAAGCGTGGGAATGCCTCGAATTGGTCGAAAATGTAGCCTGGACCGAACAATCCGTCCGTTTCCGTTTGCATCTGCATGGCCAGCGGTACCGTTGTGCCGTTACCTGCCGGATCTTTCTCCTTGAACGCTTTAGCGAGTGCCTCAACGTCTTCAATCGTCTTCGGCTCAGCCAGGTTCAGCTTCTTGCGCCAGTCGTCGCGAACCCAGACAAAGTTGAAGTTCTCCAAACCGGCTTGGCTCGGAATGCCGTAGAGCTTGCCATCGACTTTGTACAGGTCAAGTCCGCGGTTGTCTGCAGAAGCATAGGCTTCTTTGATCGCCGGGGAAGCGTATTGCTCATACACGGTCGACAAATCCTCGATCATGTCCGCCTCAACGAGACGTTTCACAGTGGATTGTACTTCCGTGATGTTTTTGCCGACGATTTGGAATACATCCGGGATGTCGTTACCACCGATGGAGAGATCCAGCTTCTTCTTGTAAGCGTCACCATCTTGCGGCGCCATCCAAACAAACTTAGGCTTTGCATTCAGCTTCTCTTCCATGAACTTGTTAAAGACGTTCTCTTCATACGATTCGCCTGCAGGGAACTTCGGATTGTTCATTGTCGGCCTTATCGTTGTAAATTCAATCAACTCCGGGTACTTGCCGAATGGATCAGCCGCAACCTCTGGTTCAGCTGCCGGTTCTGTTGTTTCTGTTGTTGTTTCCGTGGTCGTATTATTGGTGGTTTTGTTGCCTTCCGCTGTGTTGGCAGCATTGTTGTTGCCGCCGTTATTGCCGCATGCGCTTACAAAAACCATAAGCCCAAGCAAACTCAAACTTGCCCACTTTTTGACCATTCTGTCAAAAGCCCCTCTCTATGACAACGAATATGGTGTTGATTCGATTCCAATCATAACGCGCTTTCGCCCGGGGATTAGATGGAAAAAACGCATCTCCTGACTGAACTTTGTCAGAACATGCGTCTTTCATCGTACAATTTTCGCTGGTCGGCAGACATTTTTCACTTCACCCGCTTACTTGCCCACCGGCGGCCAGTGCATAAACGCATCAAACGCCGCTTCCTCTTCGCGGTAAGCACGCGGTGATCGGCCTGTCTCCTGACGGAACAGCTTGCGGAAATACGATTCATCGGCGAACCCGCATTTGGCCGCGATTTCCTGAATGGCTTGACTGCTGTGAAGCAGCAGCCGTTTAGCTTGATCCATCCTAAGCATTCGCATGAAATCGTTATAAGTAGCACCCGTCGTCCGCTTGAAGCAGTCGCTGAAGTATCCTCGGCTGAGATGTACCTCCGCAGCAGCTTCCTCCTGCGTAATCCCTTCATCCAAATGCAGCAACGACCATTCAATGGATTGAATCATTCGTGTCGTAATATCCTTATCAATGCCGCTCTGTTCCAGAATGGCCCGAAGCGAACGGCGAAGACGCTGCAGGAAGTTCTGCCACTGCGCCCAGGTCTGCAAACCGCCTAGTTCCTGCAGCAGCTCGTCCCGTTCCGACCATCTCAGCATGCTTCTCCACGCCCAGACCGTCTGGTGAATGATGCCGCACAGTTTGTTCGGATCCGGCCTTTGGTCGGCAATTTGCTCGAGAAAAGTGTGGAACGCTTCATCCTGAAACAGCCAATCGAAGCTCCGCCAGCCTTTCATCCAATCCTCGCGAACCGGCTTGGTCTCCCAAAGCAGCACATCCTGCATGGAATCATGCACGGCTGCAGCCGACTCAGTCGTCGCCATCACGTAGAAGGAGTGACGTTTGATGTACGTATCCAGCACCGACTTGAGCCGGCTTCGATCCTTAACGCCAACCTGATGCATGCAAAATACCGCCCAGCGATTGGACAATCCCGCCTGCGCCTCCCCTTCCGGTTGAAAAGCAAGCTCCTCGGTAAACCAGGCGTTGCCCTGCAGCGCGACAAGCGGTTTGTCGTTTAATCCGGGCTGCGCGTACAGCTCCTGTACTTTGCAGTCGCCCTTGAGCGCGAGCAGCAGCGTAACCGATGACTGCGCCGAAGCCGGTGCCGGCGGCTGTGTGCGGGAGGACCTCTCTTCCCGGTCCGCGAGCAGTCGCTCGGCAATGCGGCCGAACAACCGATCAAGCTTCTCATCGTCAAGCTCGGTCTTCACGATATAATCAATCGCGCCTAGCCGCAGCGCATCCTGTACATATTGAAAATCCTGATGACAGGTGAGAATCGCCGTTTCCGTATGCGGAAACCGCTCCTTCACGATTCGCATCAGCTCAAAGCCCGACATCCCCGGCATCGACAAATCGGTCACGAGCAAATCGACCTGCTCATGTTCCATCCAAGCCAGTGCCTTCTCCCCGCCTTCAAAGTCGGCGGCAACCTCCATCCCATGCTTCTGCCATGGAAGAATATGAATTAATCCTTTGCGTACGATATGCTCATCATCGACCAGTATGGCTCGGATCATGGCTGCTCGCCTCCCTTCCCCGTCAATATTTCGATCGTAATCGCCGTACCTTCGCCCAGCTTGCTTTCTATTCGCAGTCCCGAGCTTTCTCCATAGTAGGCTTGAATTAATCGGTGCACGAAACTCAAACCGATGCCCATGCCGACGGAGCGTGAATCCGGATGTTTCTCTTCAAGCAGCGATTGCAGCCGTTCCTCCGACATGCCTTCTCCGTTATCGGATACGCACATCGTGATTCCGCCCCCCGGATGAGGCTCGATGCGAACGCTAATGGTGCCGTCCTGGTTGCGGAAACCATGATAAATCGCATTCTCGACGAGCGGCTGCAGCACAAACCGCGGGATCTGAACATCCAGCGTCGCGGGATTCACATCCATTTGCACCTCGAATTGATGGCTGTAACGGATGCTCTGCAGCGCCATGTAGTCGTTGATATTAGCGACTTCCTCCTGCACGCGCACATGCGTCCCTTCCTTGCCGAGGTTGTAGTGCAGAATACGGGTGAAATGAGTGATTAGCTTTACAATTTCATTTTGCTTGTTCATCTTGGCAATGACTTGCACGGTATTGAGCGTATTATGGATAAAATGCGGGTTGATCTGATGCCGCAGCTTCTCGACCTCCACATTGCTCCTAGCCTTCTCCCGGCGCTCGATTTCCTTGAGCAAATCGAATACCCGCTCTTTCATCGCATAGAATCTGCCTAACACCTCGTCAAATTCGCGAAGCCGCAGCCATTTCTGCGGGCGATACGACGGATTGTCGCCTACCCACTCTATCTCTCTGCGGAATACGTGAAGCGGTCGATACACCGTCCGCCAACAGATATAGGCAAGCAGCAAGCTGAGGAGCAGCGTGAACAAGCCGACGGTTACGAATTTGCCAAGCCATGAATCGATTTCCTTCTGAAAGGCATCGCCCTTCATAATGACGGCAATCTTCCAGCCTTGCTCGCTCGCAGCGATGAAACGCAGATCATCGGAAGCTTTATCCTCCATGTTAAATGCAGCAAACAACGGGAACTTGGCGCGATCTTCGCTAAACACGATCCGATTCTGGGCATCGAGCAGCAGATGCTTAACCGGCTCGCCATACTGAACATCGTCGAACAACCGCTTCAAGGTATTAAAGTTGCTTTCCGTATAGACGTAGAAGGAGGAATTCGTATCAAAATCATTCACTTTGCGGACAAGGGAGAATACCTGCGTATTGTCGGTGTTATACTTGTCCGTCGAGCGATGCGGCGCGAAGTACGACACTCCGTTCGCTTCCAGCAGCAGCGGATTGTCAAACATCGTGATCTTATCCATGATCGGATAGCTCTGAATAAACGCATGATTGTTCTTGGCATCCACTAATGCCAGAGCTCCGGCGTAAGGGCTTGTATAATTAATAAGCGACATCCGATCCTGCACGAGCAGAAGAATATCGGTTTTGCGAATCTGATCGTCGGTCGTCAAATATTCTTGAATGCGCGAGGTGATCGTTTTATCCAGTGCGAGCTGTTGGGAGGCGAAATTCATGTTTTTCAAAATATTATCGAGGCTGACGAGCTCCTTCTTCACATTCTCGTTGATGCCGTTCTTCAGCTTGTTTTCCATAAAGGAATGAAACGAAAAGTACGACATGCCCCCGATCAATGCCAAGGGCACGACGGAGCTGAGCAGCAGGATGACAATCATGCGGCCTTTAATGGAATCTCGCAACATCGACAGCATAGGGGATGACCTCGTTTTCTATAGTGAATAGCGCTTGTAGGTGAAGTTGTATTTCAGTTTATCAGAGAAATCGGCCTTTTTGTAAGCACTTTTTTTTCCTGTTGTGGAATTAGGCGAGGTGAAATGGCTGTTTCTCCGGCGAAAGTGGCTGGAGCCACCCCACCTTAACCTGACTGCGCCGAGGGCTGAGAGTCGGAAAATCTGACTCTCAGCGGCGAAATCGCACAAAGAAGCTGAGAGTTCGATAAACCGTCTCTCAGCTTCTAATCCTACCCCTAACTGCCCCCGCCGAGGGCCGAGAGTCGGAAAATCCGACTCTCAGCGGCGAAACCGCGCAACAAAGGAGCTGAGAGTTCGAAAATCCGTCTCTCAGCTTCTGATCCTACCCCAAACTGCCTGCGCCGAGCGCTGAGAGTCGGAATATCCGACTCTCAGCGGCGAAAACGCACAACAAAGAAGCTGAGAGTCGGGAATTCCGTCTCTCAGCTACTAATCCTACCCCTAACTGCCTGCGCCGAGAGTCGGAAAATCCGACTCTCAGCAGCGAAAACGCACATAAAAGAAGCTGAGAGTTCGATATTCCGTCTCTCAGCTTCTGATCCTACCTCAAACTGCCTCCGCCGAGGGCCGAGAGTCGGAAAATCCGACTCTCAGCGGCGAAAACGCACAACAAAGAAGCTGAGAGTCGGGAATTCCGTCTCTCAGCTACTAATCCTACCCCTAACTGCCTGCGCCGAGGGCCGAGAGTCGGAAAATCCGACTCTCAGCAGCGAAAACGCACATAAAAGAAGCTGAGAGTTCGATATTCCGTCTCTCAGCTTCTGATCCTACCTCAAACTGCCCCGCCGAGGGCCGAGAGTCGGAAAATCCGACTCTCAGCGGCGAAACCGCGCAACAAAGAAGCTGAGAGTTCGATAATCCGTCTCTCAGCGGCGAAAACGCACAACAAAGAAGCTGAGAGTTCGATAATCCGACTCTCAGCTCCCCCTCGAGCCCCAGCACCGCCTGCTACCGGCTCGGTTCACTTAGCTGCAGAAGCGCACCAATGGCTCCACTAAACTCGCCGTTCTCGATGAATAGCGGCGTGGCGCCGCGCAGCCTGGTGTACCCTTCGACGACCTCTTTAAGAAGGTCGTTCTGAATAAACGATGAGCCTACGAAAATAATAGACGCGATATCATATTGCGCAGCCGCCAGTACGCTGGCTGTCGCCACTGTCTCCCCGACAAGCCCCACTACGGAAGCTAGCAGCTCTTCCTTAGTCAACGTATCTGAAGCTGCTAATGCAAACACTCTCCCGAAATTGCTTGCCGTTAGATCCCCCGGGATCGGAGGCTCCGCGCCTTGATAAATATGTTTGACTTTCAAGTCGATTCGGTCACGATCGCCCGCTGCCGCAAGCTGTATGAGCTCGTGATAATCCGTAATCCCGGTTAGCACTTGAGACAGCCCCATCAGGGTTCCGCCTCCGACACCGGTTCCGCCAAGCCGCTTCTGGGCGCTATGGTCGAAATAGTGAATCGACGTGCCTGTCCCGACATTGGTCAGGATGTGCGCCTCCTCGGTTACACCTGATTGCCGGAGCAAATAACGAACACCGCTGCAGGTGGCTTCAAACTCAACCATGCCAATCGAAGGCAGGCCCAGCATGGACTGCAGCAGGCTTGCTTTTCCGCCCGTGATGCTAATCTGCACCTCGTCGTCGAAACCTTGAATCCACTTCACAGCTTGCTCTGGCTGCAATGCCGGAAATGTCCTAAACGAGATAGGCTCGCCTTGTTTATGCGTATAAGCCAGTTTAATTAATGTGCCGCCGGCATCGACGCCGATTTTTACCATGTGACTGACACTTCGCTTTCTTCGTTCAGACTTACGATATTGCTATATACTACTGGACCCCGGACCCGATAAGGGTCATGGTCGGATGCAGCGCCTCCGCTACAAAGTCCTCAATGCCCGGAACGAATACGACCGCAACCAATTTCTGCTCAGGATCGACCGTGAACATCGACCAACCATATCCGTGGTGAGAGAAGGTACGCGCCGACATCGTGCCGATGCGTTCGCCGTCCAGAAACAGTCCGAGTCCTTCCGCTGTCATTCGCCGAACGAGCTGCTCGCTCAGGATACGTTTTCCGGCAAATACGCCGTCGTTCAGGAGCATCTCACCCATCTTCAAAATATCGTCCAAAGTAGATAATAACCCGCCGCAAGCCATAGGTATAGCCCCACTGCGAAAAAGCGGCGTATCCAACCAGTCCGCTTCCCGTGGAAATACTAGCGAAACAAGCGGGTCATGCTCCAGCGGAAGCTTGAATGCAGTCATCGTCATCCCAAGCGGTATAAGGATTCGTTCCTCTACGAATTGTTCAAAACTCTTGCCGGAAACCCGTGCAATAATGAGTCCGAGCAGCACAAAACCTACGTTAGAATAACTAAATTCGCTGCCTGGTTCCGTTGATAAACTTCTCTCCGTAAGCCGCTCAATCCAACCCGGTGTCTCATAGTTGTTGCTGAGAATATCGTCCACCTGCAAACCTGAGCGATGTGTCAGCAAATGATGCAACGTAATGTCCTGGAATCCCTCACACTCAAACTCCGCAAAATAGATCGCGGCCTTATCCTCAAGCGTGATCTGCCCCTGTTCAACCAGTTGAAGCAATGCAATCGCCGTAATCGTCTTGACGATTGATTGTACCGGCCTAATCGCGTTAACGCTGAACGGTTTTGTGCGTGCACCGTCAGCCGAACCCAAAGCTTCCTTTGCAACAACTTCGCCGTCCAGCGATACCACGAAACTTGCGCCTTGCAGCCTTCCTTGATCAATTAGCGTCTGAAGATGCATCTTAATAGAATGAATAACGTCTGAGTTGTACCGGCCTGTTCGGGTCTCTGCCATTATTATCTCGCCTCCATCCAACTATTCCCATTCTATCCTCAACCATTCGATAGCAGCATGAAATATCCTCTATATCCAAAAACCCATGAACACCGTCCATGGGTTTGGCCTTGCTATTGCTACATCGTTACCGCTGGAAAAGCTTCCTTAATGCGAGCATACAGCTGAACGGCATCTTCCATCACGTCGAATTGATCCGTCTGCAAATATTCAATGGAGAAGCCTCCTTGATAACCGCGCCGCTTCAGCTCAATCAGGATCCGCTCGAAATCGACAGCACCGGCGCCAAAACGAACCTGCATCTGATCGTTTGCCGCATCCCGCAGATGGACATGAACTGCCCGATCTAAGAATACAAACGTCTCTTCAAGCGGCACCCCCTGCATCACAAAATGGGTCGGGTCATAGACGATCGGCATTTCCGGCATCAGCTCCATCAAATGCAAGCACTGCTCCATCGTCTCGAATGGACTGTTGACGTGGAACTCCAGTGCCATCTGAATGCCTTCTGCTTTTGCAATCTCCAGCTGCTCTCGAAGCGATGCAATGCAATCGCCAAGCACCTCTTCCCAAGGACGAGAACGATCGGGCTGCCGCGGCTGGATGGCTGCTATGTTAATGTTCAGCGCCTTCATCCACTGCATCAGGCCGGCCGTTTCCGCCTTTCTGCATGTTATGGCTTCGGCTGAACGGTCATGAAGCTGCGGAGATACGCCGCTGTTGGTGGCTACAGGCTGTAAGTTATATTGAACTAACAGCTGCTTAGTGCGGTTAATTTGCTGGGCTAGGCTGTGTTCGGTTATAAGCTCGCTCGTAGGGACATGAACCCAACCATCGATAGCGAGAATGTCCACGAAGCGAAAGCCGGCCGAAGAGATAGATGCTAATGCTTCTTCAAAGCCGGAACCGCAGCGAACGGAGGTGGAGCATGCAATGATGCTCATGGTGCCGTCACCGCACCTTCCAGCATAATTTCAAGCGGGAATCGGTCCTGGTTCAGCGGCAGCTCAATTCTGCGGCCAAGTCTTGCCGATTCGTATGCGGCCATGACGACCTCCATTACATTAATTGCGGTGGATGCTGCGAGCGGATGAGGAGCGCCGGTTTGCATGGAGATGGCCAGCTGACGGAACACGCCTGGGAGGCCATCGTTGAAGTCATCCGGCGCATCCAGCTCGGCAGCGCGGAAACCTCCGGCCTGTGCATCTTGAATTTGCAGCTGCGGGTTCGCGCTGTCGCCGGCACGCCACAGGCGACCTTGATCGCCGATTGCCTCAATGTCTTGGTAGTCGCTGCCCGGCAGTCTCGCATCGCCTGTTAGAAATTCCGCGCGGAGTCCGTTTTCGAATTCGAGCGTCACCATCATCCCGCTTTCTACCGCATGTCCGTATCGTCGGCCGGTAAAGATGGCATAATCGTACTGATCCGGCAAGCCCGGCTCAACGTCTTGTCTGAACATGGAGGCAAGCACCCATTTGACTTTCTCATCGCCTGTGAGACTAAGAAGGATGTCTACGCTATGTGTGCCATCGCTTAAGAAATCACCCGCGCAAGTTGCACGCAGCAGGCGCGGCTTACCGATGGCTCCTTCTTGAATTAATCTGCGCATGGTCATGAACGGCGCGGACATACGTCTTTGGTGGCCGATTATGAGGAGGGTATCGTTCGCTTCACAAACTTCCATCATTTTGCGGGAATCCCCCATATTAACGGCCATCGGTTTCTCGCAGTAAACGGCTTTCACACCTGCTTCCGCAGCCATGATGGTCAAACGGGCGTGAGAGCCTGTTGGTGTTGCGATGATGACAACATCCGGCTGTAATTCTTGCAGCATAAGTGTGAAATCGGTATAAATCGCAGCGGAGCCGCCTGTTTGGGCAGCAGCATCACGAGCCGTCTCCGCATTCAGATCGCATAAACCGGCAAGCTCAAACTCGGACAGCGAGGCGACAGCCTTCGCATGGTTTAACCCCATTCGGCAGCCGATAACGACTGCGCGTAACTTAGCTTCACTCATTGTATAATCTCTCCTTTGGGAATAGGTTCAAGCGATTGAATGAATCGTAGGGAGCGCTCTAGACACAGCTGGGGATCCATATCTGTTGGGCTAATCATCTCGACTTCCATGACCAGCTTATCCTTTAGTGGTGCATGCTTCATAAGCAGCTCGTAGCACTCGCGCAGTGGAACGTCGCCGTCACCAAGCGCTGCGCCTTTCACTTCGAATTGAAGCGGATAAACGTCCGGACGCGGTCTTACGCTATGATCCTTGAAATGCGTGCCGATCGTGTAAGGTGCTGCCAGTTCAAAAGCAGGCAGCGGCCGTTCCCCGATTAAGTAGGTGTTGCCGGTATCCAAGTAAATGTAGAGCTGTTTGGTCGCTTGGCACAGCTGCACCAAGTCGGCGATGTAGTAGTCACCGTGATTTTCCACACTTAGCGGTGCACCCAGCTCCGAGCAGATGGCCGCGAGCGGCGTCATCGCTTCCGATATACGAGCCAGCTTGTCTTCGAGCGGCATTACACGGTCAAATCGATGTCCGGCACGCATCCCCGTCGTCGCGATTTGACCTCTCATGAGTGGCAAGTAGAGTCGTAGCTGCTCCGCGATGCGCTCCGTCTCCCGTTCTCGCTCGTCTTTGCCGGCGTTTAAGTAGTTAAAGCCGATATGCGGCGTCAGCCGAAGCCCGTGTTTCACCAGCTCTTCGCCTATGTAATTGCGGCGTGCCTCGTCCATATTTGCCATTTCACTCAAGTCTATGCCGGTCGTGACAAGCCCATGCCGCTTCAAGAAATCGAGCTTCCCCAGCACCGAGTCGTCTCCCTGCCGACTAAATCCGTGATACCACACAAGCGCATACCCCCAAGTTAGCGGACGGCGTGCCCTTCTCCCGTTCGACCAATCCGAACTGCTGTCATTAGCCAAAACCATTGCAGCCTCTCATCCCTTCCATCCCTGAACTTCACACTAACGTGCAGCTTTAACTTGATTGTAGCAACTGCCCCGCCGCGGTACTATGCGTCAATATTGACATCCGTTGCTTTTCATTTACTTTTGACGGCTGCTGAGAATCGCAGCTAAAACCTGCTATCTCGAAGCTAAGAGTCGGAAATACCTACTTTCAGCTCTCAAACTAACCAGTCTCGCTCGCAACAGATGCTGAGAAGCGCCAAATCCGACTCTCAGCTGCTAAAACCTGCTATTTCGATGCTGAGAGTCGGAAATGCCTACTCTCAGCTCGCAAACTAACCCTATCTCGCTCGTAACAGATATTGAGAAGCGCCAAATCCGACTCTCATCAGCCAAAACCTGCTTATTCAATGCTGAGAGTCGGAAATACCTACTCTCAGCTCGCAAACTAACCCTATCACCCTCGCAACAGATACCGAGAAGCGCCAAATCCGACTCTCAGCAGCCAAAACCAGCTATTTCAATGCTGAGAGTCGGAAATACCTACTCTCAGCTCTCAAACTAACCCGATTTCTCCGTTATCCCTCCCTATTAGCGGCATATCCTCTTACAGCATTCAAAATCAACCACTTTACACTCCATTAGAGGAATAGCCGCTTACAGCGCCTACATTCTCGCAAAACTAACCCGAATCTACTGTTTTCCACCCCTGTAAGCGATATATCCGCTTACCTCACTCAAAACCACCCACATTACGCCTCGTAAGCGAAATAGCCCCTTACAGCTAAGCTAAGAGGTCGAAGTTACTGAAACAGTCTAGTTAGCGTCTCTCGGGAGTTGAGGGGTAGGGGTAGTGTCGGGGTTGGTGTCGGGGTTGGTGTGGTTGGTTCTGGTTCTGGTTCTGGTTCTGGTTCTGGTTCTGGTTCTGGTTCTGGTTCTGGTTCTCGTTCTGGTTCTGGTATCGGTGTTGGTGTTGGTGTTGGTGTTGGTGTTGGTGTTGGTGTTGGTGTTGGTGTTGGTGTTGGTGTTGGTGTTGGTGTTGGTGTTGGTGTTGGTGTCGGTATCGGTGCGAGTGCGAGTGCGGTGATTAAGTTTGTGGCGGGTCGCAGGTTCCGACACCCAAAACCAAAGAAAAACAGACAAGCCAACCGTTACCGGTTAACTTGTCCGTCCCAAACCCTTCCTTGCATTCCATTACGACATTGCGTGTCGTTCAGTCATGACGGGTCCTTCCGTCCTTGCATTCCCTACCGTCTTGCATACTCCAGCGTTCCGTCATCCCAACCCATTCCCTCAGACTCCCTCGCCCTAGCGAACGTACTCGAGCAATCTCGCAAGCGCGACTGCTGCTTCTGCGCGGGTGACTTTCGCCTGCGGCTTGAACTTGCCGCCGTCTGCCGACAGGAGGCCGGTTGCGACTGCCGCCTCGACCGAAGTCAGCGCATCAGCCTTCACTTGCTTCGCATCCTTCAATACCACTGCTTCAGGATGCTTCACCTTCCGGCCCGTGCCTGCCTCATAGGCTTGCACCAACAGTACAGCAAGCTTCTCGCGAGTTACGGCGCCGTCGCCTAAATTCGCAGCCGTATAATCAGCAAGCGCTGCGACCGAACGCGACTGCACATACGCCCCTATGCGATTCAGCATCGTTTGGAGCTCGCCGCCCGTCAGCACGCGCTTCGGAAGGAAGCTTCCATTCTCTCCTGTCACGATATGAGCGGCATACAGCGATTTTACAGCTTCATAAGCAAAGTGAGACTTCGCCACGTCGCTGAACGGCTGCACATCGGTTCCAAGCAGCGATGTCAGCGCCTTATATTTAGGAGTATCCAGATTATCGAGGATATCCTCGGACGCGCCCCACATGCCGTAACGGTTATAGCCACTCGTCAACGTGAAGTACATGAACATGTCGCCGTTCTTATCCAAGAAGTTGTTGCCGACATCATACCTCACAAGATCGCCCATTCGCTCCGAACGATGTGCAGCGATTCGATTCTCCACGTTGATCGTACTGCCGCCGCCGGAATCCGGGCCGCCTTCATACGTGTACGATTTGAGGCCATACTGATCCGCCAAGGTAATCAGTTCCTGCTTCGTTTCATCCGGGCCGCTGAACCGTTTGCTGTCTTCCTGCATTGCAGTCAGTACCTCGGTTGTCGATGCCGCGTCACTTGCCGCGCTCGAATTAAAGTATGGCGCGCTGGCAATTGCATAGAAATAGTTCTTAGGATCACCGTACGATTTGCTAACCCAATTCAGCATATCCTCGTACTGATCCGGAATAATCGCAAACCAGCTAAGTACTGGTCTAACCCGCGTGTTCAGCGAGTCTTCGCCGAAGACGGTCTGGAACTGCTGCCCGATCTCGATCAACCGCTGCGCAATCCGGTGACGCGTCCATGAACGCTTTTGCGGCGTATAATCGCCATCATTCGGGTCATCAAAATACGATTGCATCGTATACTGACTCAGCGCCGATCCCTCTTTCGCCCCTTCAGCTAAAGCCGCGGCTTTGTTGTAAGCCTGCTGCGTGAACAGATCGTTCCATACTTCATTGGAGTACTCCAAGTAAATTTTGATACCCGGGTTCAGCTTCGCTTTGAGCAATGCCGCCAGCGACTTCACATAGTCATTGCTTGCCGCGACCGGGATGTTGATCCAAATATCCTTGCCAGTTTGGTTAGCTAGCGCAATTACATATTCCCACGCCACGCCGTGCGTACCATCTTGAAGCAGCTGCGTCGCATCTGTTGTCAACTTGCGATCGCTCCACTCCGTAACCGCCGGATAAGCCGGATTGTTGTTATTGGTGCTCAGCCAATCCATGAAACGAAGCGTGCCGAACGGCTGAAGCGCCTGCAGAAACTCCTTCGTGAACGTATCGCCGGCAGAATAACCCGGACGCATCAACTTCACATCACTCACGCCGCCGCTAGTCTTCGTGAAAGTCATATACAGCAAGCCGTTGCCTTTGGCCAGTACAATATCTGCCGTCGTCGTGTTTGACTTCTTATCATACTTCTGATTCTCCACCTTAAACGGACTCGAAGCATCCATATTGCCAAGCACCGCTTGTCCCTTGAAAGACAGCTTGTACACGCCGCTGATATCCGGGAATTGCTTCGTTGGATCATCGATATCATTCAACCACGCCGCAACCGGGCGATGGTCGAAGAACACGGTCGCCGCATCCTCCTTCGGCCAGCCGTTGGCATCGACCTTCACGCCTTCGCTTCCGTCTGCTTTCACCCATTGCCGCAGCGTTTTGGCCGCATCCGCGAACTCATATCCACGACCGCCAATCCCCTCCAGACCGACACCGATTTGACCCGGATACAGCTCTTTCGTCAGCGCGGGAAGGGGAGTTACCGTATGCACATTAAGCGTATTCGTTGCAAAAGAAGTCTGGCTCTCCTTTGCCGCAACAACCTTAAAGTTATACACGCCTCCAGCCTCTAGCCCCTTCACCGTAAACGATGTGTTCGCCGTATCGCCGACTGCCTTATCATCCTGATAAACGGTATACTTCACGGCCGGATTCCCTTGCGGTTTCTCCCATACCAGATCAACTGCGGTTTCCGAATTGTCCGCAGCATGCAAGAATGAAGGCGCAATGGCCTCTTTCTTCACATCCTCTGCGCTCGAAACCTTCTCCAGCACCACGTCATCCAGATAGAAATCCGCGCCGGACCACTTCACGAGCGTTAGATTCGAATTTGAGGTTGGCATCAGCTCGGGCGGTGCGGTAAAGATCGTTTCAATATAGTGATATTCCCCGTCGTTCTCCGTAAAATCAAGCTGCTTCGAAAAGCTCTTCCCCAGCGTCAGCTTCAAATTACCGCCAGCATCGCCATTCACAAACTTATACCAGGCACCAAAACGATACGTCCTATTCGGTTCAAGCGCACCGAAATCGAGGCCGGTAATGCCGAAGCCGGCAGGGATTTTCAAAGCCTGCTCTTTCCCGTGCGGAGCTTCCTTGCCGATATTGATATTGACCCAGTTCGGCCAATCTATGGCACCGCTTTCAAAATCCCCGTTAGGAACAAGATTGGTACCGTAAACTACACCCTCCGATGAGGCAGCCACAGCATCAGCCGCGAAGGTATTCATAGGTGCAAGCATCATCATCGCCATCGCGAAGGCGCCTATTCGCTTCTTCATGTCATCTTTCCTCTCCGATTAAGTTTTCTCCTAAAGCTTACATTTCCTACTAATTGTACAATCGCCGCATGAGCGATACTATTGCATCCTATTGACTTTCCTTGCTATCCATTAACCTCTTCTCTCGCAACAAAATAAAACAAGCCGGGCACCTTAAAGGCGCCGGCCTGTTCCATCACTCTAATCTACCAAGATACCTACCAATTGTTCCCCGAACCCGTTGCAGTAAAGCTCGCCGAATCATTCTTGAACTTGCCGGACGGCGCGACATTAACCGTATTCGCATTGAACGCTGCCGATCCATTCGCGGAGCCTCTTACATAGACCCCATAAGTGCCGGAATTATTGATTGTATTGGACGTATAATTCACGACCGCGCTGGAGCTTGGTTCCTCGATAAACACACCCGAATACGTGCTGCTGTCGATCAGATTGCTGCTAACATTAATCGTCAATCCAGAAGCAAGACCGTTATTATTGACCCAATACCCCCAGATTGCTCCGATTTGGTAGCCATAATCATGATGGTACGACCCGCTGCGAACAAGCTTGTTATTCGTAATCGTAAGTGTGCCTGTGAACGCTGTAGGGCTATGATTCGTACCGAACTGGATGCCTGAGCCGTTATCGACCGTATCCAGAATGAGATTATTGCTTACCGTATTATTTTTGCCGCCATAGATGCCGATGCCGTTCGCTAGATTCGGGATCTGCACCGTGTTATAGCGGAATGTACTGCCTTCCACTGTTCCAGTGCCGCCGTTAAGCGATTTGGACCACATGGCCATACCATCATCGCCATTGTTACGGAAGTTGCTTTGCTCCACGATCGTATTGAGCGTGCCTCCGTTAATGTTGATTCCATCTGCCCAAGTATCCCGGACGCGCAGCTTAGAAACCAGCGCATTTGCCGTTCCTTCGTTCAACCATAGGCCAACCTTCGTGTGCTCCATCCAAATATTCATGATCGTCGAATTCAGTGCATTTCCTTCAATGCCGGCAATACCCGTTGCATTCGAGCGATAGGTTTCCTCCGCCTTGATCATGAAATCAGAGAGCGTTACATTCCCACCTTGCAAAAGAATCCCAGCATACGCACCTTGCAATGTCGAGCGCCACATACCTGCACCCTTAACAGACACGCCGCTTGGCAGTTTGATTTTGGTCGTGCCTCTTGTTCCTGTTTTGAAGTCGAAGGTACCTTCAGGGATCCATACGCCTTTAATGGAAGTTCCGTTCACAGCCGCAATCGCCGAGGTCATCGCCGCCGTATCGTCTACGCCGTCATTGGCCGTTGCCCCATAATTCGTAATCGCCACATAATCCGAAGGCTTCGTAAGTGCCGCGGGAACGGCTTCTGTTTCAATGAAATCAATCAGGACATAGCTGTTTCCGGAAGGATTGGAATCATTCGCATCCCACTGCAGCTTGATCTTCGTACCTGCTGCATATTGCTGGCCAAGAAGCACGCGACTTTCGTCAAAATACCGATGGTGGTTGATGCCCGGCGTATTCGACCATTGCATCTCGCCGCCGTCGGAGCCATATTGTCCATACTGGTGGGCGTACCTGGTTGTTAACGAAATATCCGCTGCATGGGCAGTGCCCGCATAGACACTGATATTTTGAGAAATATCTGAACCTGTTGCGCTGTCCGGCATCGAGTAACGCACCACAATTCCTTGTGCAGGATTGCTCAGCGTTAATTCTACGGATTGCCCTTGTGCCAGACGTACTGCTTTTCTGCCTGATGCTTCCGATTCCGCTACTGTCCATGTCGTGCTTGGACCTGTAACAGACCCGCCGACAATCGTTAAATCCTCCGCTTCATAGCTGTCATAAGGCACGGTTGCGCCATAGTTCTGAACGACGCCGATGGTGAGGCTCTTGCCGTAGCTGTTGTTGTTCTCATCCAATTCACTGATCAACGACGTCTCGTCCACGACAGCGTTTACCGTATGAATGCCGTTTACGGCTGTCCATGAACCGGAGTTTTGCGTGAGGGTGACGGAAGCGCCTGCTGCGATGGATGTGGTGTAGTTAATGACTGAGCTTACTTTGGTGCCATTTACATAGAAAGACACATTGCTCGCCGTTCCGGCGGCCGTGGCTGCTGTCCCCTGATTCTTCACGACTGCGCTGAATGTGACGGCATTCCCTGCTGCAGGAGCGGCCGGCGACCATGTAACATCCGTTACGACCAAGTCAGGCTTGCTAGGTACGCTCACCAGGATGCTTTCATCGAGCGTGTTATTATTATCATTCGATTCCGTTATGCGGTTGATATCATCCACAAAAGCTCTTACCGTCTGCGTACCGGTCACTGCCGTCCAGGTAGTCTTGGTGTTTGGTCCTCCTGTAGCCGTTACCGTGACGGAGCTGCCCGCCGGTATCGAGGAAGTGTAGTTGTCACTCCAGTTGACGGATGTACCGTTAATGGAAAAAACAACGCCGTGTATAGTACCTGCAGGCGTAGCAGCGGTCCCTTGGTTCTTAATGACCGCACTGAATGTCACTTCATTGCCTGTCAGAGGGGAAGCCGGCGACCAGGAAACGTCGGTTACGATGAGGTCCGCTGTCCCTGCGCCCGCTCCGGTTGTAATGCTTTTGTCGAACGTATTGTTCGATTCATTGGATTCTGCAATGCGGTTCACGTCATCGATAAAAGCTCGCACCGTATGCGTGCCGGATGCCGCAGTCCACGAAGCCTTGCTATTTGGACCTCCCGTGGCCGTTACCGTTACGGACGCACCTGCAGCCAACGAAGAGGTGTAATTATCGCTCCAGTTCACGGATGTCCCATCTACGGTAAACAACACGCCGTGAATCGTGCCCGCTGATGTCGCTGCTGTACCTTGGTTCTTGATGACCGCACGAAATGTCACTTCATTGCCGGTCTGAGGCGAAGCAGGCGTCCACGTAATATCGGTTACGACCAAGTCAGGCGTACCCGAACCGGATAACGTGATGCTTTGGCTCCAGGTATTGTTACTTTCATTCGATTCCGCAATTCGGTTCACGTCATCCACATACGCGCTCACGGTATGCGTTCCGGATGCAGCAGTCCATGAGGCTTTGGCGCTTGGACCTCCTGTCGCCGTTACCGTTACAGATGCCCCCGCTGCGATCGACGAGGTATAGTTGTCACTCCAGCTTACGGATGTACCGTCAACGGTAAACAGTACACCGTGCACAACGCCTGCCGGACTAGGATCAGCACCTTGATTCTTAATCGTGGCGCTGAAAGTTACCTCGCTGCCAATGGCAGGGTTAGCCGGCGTCCATGTGATGCCCGTTACTACCAAGTCAGGTCCACCGGCCGCTTTCGCCGTATGTGGGAAGATCACCAATTGGGAGAAGATAAGGGCCACAACCATTAAATATACCGAGATTCTGCTTCTACTACGCATTAACAAGCCTCCTCATTGTTTTCAATCGCGGAACACATCTAACTATGTAATGCGGTACCTTAGCCATCATTCAACATGCACTGGCCGGCCCCACCTCCTTATCCAAATCCAAAATGTAACCGCATTCATAACTTGCCAAAGCTCAGAGCCCGGGCAACCCCGGACTCCGAATCATTCAACGCGTGTAGATCTGGTACTCCCATGGCGCTAACTCGACGGCCTGTTCTGCTTGGACATCCACCGCTGCCCCGGAAGGAAACGCCTTATAACTTCCTGCAGCTTCACCCGTTTGAATCGTGCTCTTCACAGGTTCGCCCGACAAATTCATCACGACGATGACCGTATTGGCATCTTTCGTTCGCTCGAACGCAAGGATATCGCCGTTGTCGCCGACTGCTAAGGTTCGATAGGCTCCTCCTGATTTGCCGTTCCACAGTGCCGGATTGTCATGCTTGAGTCGAATCAGATCCGTGTACAACGTCGACATCGACGAAGACGTAGACGTATCGTTCCACGCAATCTCATCCTTCTCGAAGAACTGGAGCCGCTTGTTCAATCCGGCTTCCTGTCCCGAGTAGATCAAAGGCATGCCCGGCATTAAGAAACTGAGCGCCGCCATCGGTTTCACCGCATCCTTCAGCCGTTCATATTCCGTCCCTGTCCAGGAATTCTCGTCATGATTGGACGTGAAGTTCAGCGGATAGGTGCCGCTCGGATAGGTCTTCGCCAGCCGTTCCCCGTACTTCTTCACTTGCTCAGCATTGCCGAGACCTTTGGCAATCCGGTTCATCATGTTATACAGCTGCCATCCGTAATTGGAATTGAACGCATGCTTCAACAGTCCGATCTGCTGATCGTCCTCCGCCAGCATGTAGACCGGCTTGATCTGCTCCAGCTCCGCTCGCGCTTTCTCCCAGAAAGCCGTCGGCACGCCGCCCGCATAATCGCAGCGATAGCCGTCGATATCGAACTCGGCAACCCAATACTTAAGGGCATCAATCATCGCCGCCTGCATATCCGCACTGTCATAATTAAGGTCCGCTACATCCGTCCAATTCGTGCCCGCAGGCTGCATGATATGGCCATTCTCGTCCGTCGAATACCAGCCCGGATTCGCCGTCCATGGATTGTCCCAGCCCGTATGGTTGGCCACCCAATCCAGCATGACCTTGAAGCCCATTTCATGGGCCTTGTTCACCAGTGCCCGGAAATCCTCCTCCGTCCCGAACTCCGGATTGACCGCTTTATAATCATCAACCGCATAATAGGATCCCAAGGTCCCGTTACGGTTCTTCTTGGAGATCGGGTGAATGGGCATGAACCATAAGATATCCACGCCAAGCTCCTTGAGCCGCGGCAGATGGGCTTCGAATGCCTTGAACGTACCTTCCTTCGAGTACTGTCTGACGTTAACCTCGTACATGACGGCCTTCTCTGACCAGTCCGGAACCGCCGTTCCTTGATTCTTCTGCTCTTGTTTCTCGTCCTGATTCTGCTTCTGATCAGCCACAGCTTTCACCACCGGTTTATCCGCTTCCTGATTCGAGCTGCTGCAGGCGGAGACTAGATAAACCAAGCTAAGCAGACAGACCGCCAGAGGCAGAGCAACAAAGCGCTTCATGACTATGACTCACCATCCGTTCGCTTATTAACCTTTTACCGAGCCAAGGGTGATCCCTTTGACGAAATACTTTTGCAAGAAGGGGTAAATAACGAGCAGCGGCAGCATCGAAATGAAGATTTTGGCCGCATTGAGCGTCTGGTTCGATAACGCCGACATTCGTTTGACCGATTCCTCATCCATCTTGGTCGGATCGATCACCACCGCGACCTGCCGGATGTAGGATTGCAGCGGATAGTGAACCGATTTATTCATCAGCACGAGCGCTTGGAAAAACTCGTTCCAATGGTACACGATCGTAAATACGAGCACCGTTGCAAGCACTGGCATCGCGAGCGGCAAGAAGATGCTGAACAGGATCCGCCACGGCCCCGCTCCGTCCATCAATGCGGATTCTTCCACTTCCTTCGGCATATTCCGGAAGTAGTTCATGACGAGAATGACGTTAAATACCGGCAAGCCCCCGCCAAGCACGAGCCCCCAGATGCTGTTGATCATGCCGAGCGATTTCATCGTCAGATACCACGGCACTAAGCCGCCGTTGAAGAGCATCGCGAAGACCAGAAGCCACATGATCACGTTCCTGGCTTTGAATTCCTTCCCGTTCTTCGAAAGCGGGTAGGCCATTAAGAGAACAACGAAGAAGGAGATGGCAGATCCATAGAGGACGCGCTGTACGGAAATAAAGAACGATTTGAAAAATTGGTCGTCCTTCATGATCGTCTCATAAGAACCAACCGTGAGGCCTTTCGGCCACAAGAACACCTGCCCTGCCGACGCCGCAGCTTTATCGCTTAATGAAATGGATAAGGTATACCAGACCGGCAACAAGCACAAGAGCATAATCGCCAAGAGGAGTATGATATTCAATCCGTTGAAAAGTCTGGAAACCGCTGAACGTTCGGTAATCATCATGCTTTCATCCTTTACCTTAGAAAATTCGGTAGTTGGCAAACCGGTAAGCCAAGCTGTATGAAGCGGCAATCAAGACGAATCCCACAACCGATTTCAATAGTCCCACCGCCGTTGCTAAGCCATACTGCATATCAATGAGTCCTGCGCGGTATACCCAAGTATCGATAATGTCGCCGGTGGAATAGACCGTTGGATTATATAAGTTGAAGATTTGATCGAAGCCTGCGTTTAGAATGTTGCCCATGCTCAGCGTTGCGAGAAGCACGGCAACCGGTATAATGCTCGGAAGGGTGATGCGGGTCAATCGTTTCCACTGGGACGCGCCGTCAATCGCAGCAGCCTCGTACATCTCGGGGTTAATGGAAGTTAACGCCGCGAAGAAAATGATGGCATTGAAGCCGAACTCCTTCCACACGTCACTTCCGACGACGAGCACCGGGAATATCTGCGCATCGGCGAAAAACAACCCTTTTTCCAGCCCAAAGCTGGCTAAAACCTGATTCACGGGACCCGAATAGGAGAAAATATCCAGCATCATGCCCGCCACAATAACCCAGGACAGAAAATGCGGCAAATACACGACCGTCTGCACCGCACGGGTAAACAATCTATTCTTGACTTCATTCAGCATCAGCGCAAACGCAAGCGGAACAACGAGATTACCGACCATTTTGGCTAATGCAATGAAGATCGTATTCCGGAAAATAATCTTGCTGTCGTCAAGCTCGAACATATATTGAAAATTTTCTAAACCGATCCAGGGAGACTTTAAGATGCCCATACCCGGATTAAAATCTTTAAAAGCCGTCATGATGCCGTACATAGGAAAGAGATTATAGAAGAACAACCAAACCAGTCCGGGCAATAGCATGAGATAATAATGTTTCGCGAATCCTTTGTTGGTCTGCATCCTTGATTTCCCCTTATTAGGAAGTCAAGACGAGTAGCGAGTACCCGTCTTGACCTTTTTCATCTATTTAAGCTCGTTAACCTCTTCGGTAATTTTGTCGCCGCCTTGATCCTTCCATTTGGTCACGAACGTATCGAAGGCATCCAATTCTTCGCTGCCCATGATGATTTTGAGGAAGGTTTCGTCTTCCATTTTCTTCAGGTTCGTCCATCTGGATTCCATTGTTTTCGTTTGAGCCGTTGCGATGCTTCGTACCCAGTTAATATCCGCATCTACGAAAGTCGAACCGCCGTTCAGATGGGCATAGATATGCGTGAAGAATCCAGGATCCGCTGCTTGATCGAATGTGCCGATATCATAGCTGTCGAAAGGCTCTTTCTTAATGGCATCCACATGTTTCGCCATTTCATAAGCCCAGCCGTAGTTGACTTGATCGAAATCTTCCAGCTTCATTTCACCCTTCAGATGCTTGCGAAGGGAGTTTACCGCATACTCAAGCTGGTCGCCGGCACCAAGAATCAGGAACAATGGTACCTCTTGCGATGTCATTTGCTTGCCTGCCGTCAGCTTGTTGAATTCCTCGTCCTTGCCCCATTTGTGAATCGAAGTCATCTTCACGATCGCTTCCGGGTGCTTCGCATTCTTGCTTATTACGATATAGCTGCTTCCCGTAGCTTGGTTGGAGTTGAATTTGCCTGCTGCATCAAGCGGCGCCGCATACGGTCTCCAGTTGGCTTTCGGATCGTTCTTAATGTTGTCCGGAATGTTGTTATACGCAGACCACCAAGGTCCGAAGAAAATACCCGTTTGACCGGCTGCAACAACTTCGGCTGTGCTTTTGCGAACGCCTAATTCCTTATCTAGAATTCCCTTCGCGTACCAGTCTTTCATCATGGCCAGTGCTTGCTTCGTCTCCGGTGTAGTGGAACCATATACCGCATTGCCGTCCTTGTCTTTCACCCAAATGCCCGGATAAGCATCGTTAGCGAAGAACAACGAGGAGAAGTTATACCAGTGATCCGTGGAATTCAGGAATGTGGAGTAAAGCGTGCCGCCTTGTTGCGTACCGACGATCCCAACTGTCTTATCTCCGCCCATCTTGTTGTCGATGAACGCTTTGGCGATGGTCTCCAGATCCTGCAACGACTTAGGCGGCTGCAGTCCCAGCTTGTCGAGCCAATCCTTACGAATCCAAGTCAGCGGCGCAGAAGGCAGTGTCGTCTCCGGAAGAGCATACAGCTTACCGTCAAACGTAACGCCATCGAGCAGACCCGGGTTGGAATCGTAAACCGCCTTCAATTCCGGGCTTGCGTATTTGTCATACACTTCGTTCAAATCTGCCAGCTGACCGGCTTTAACCATTTGTCTCAGCTGCGTTTCGTTGACGACCATCGCATCCGGCAAGTCATTACTGGAGATTGCCAGACTCACCTTCTGTTGATAGTCAGGACCTTGAGCCGCTTCCCATGCATGCTTGGTTACGATGTTGAATTTATCTTTCAGCCAGCGCGTGTACACGTTGTCTTCTGCCGTATCCGTGCCGTCGAACTTATAATTCGGGTCAATGGCTCTGCCGATGGATACCTCGGTAGGCTCCGCGAATTTCGCAAACGGATCGATGACTTCATCGGTTGCCGTGTTGGCAGCTGCATTATTGGTTTGCGTGTTACTTGTGTTCGCCGTTTCCTTGCTGTTCTCTGCCTTGTTGTTGCTCGCCGCACCGTTGTTGCCGCCATCGTTATTGTTGCCGCAAGCGGCCAGACTTGCCGTTACGAGCAGCACAGCCATGGTCGATAATATACCCTTTCTCATATTGCTCCCCCTTGTAAATAGTTCGTTTGTTTCTGACAAACTCAATATAGCATGGCTCTTCATTAGGCCGAGTTAGAGGTCTATCCCCGAGTAGGTAGACGATTCTTCGCAAAATAAAGAATGCGTACGAAAAATGTCTACCCCTCTTTCGTACGCATTCTACCCTATTTGGTGCGGCCTTCCGAGAGCTGCCTGAACTCGCTCGGCAGAACGCCAACCTGCTCCCGGAATAACCGGCTGAAATATTTCTCGTCGTTGTAGCCGATTTGCTCCGCGACCCACTGAATCGTCTTGGTCGTGTTGCGCAAATACTCTTTCGCCCTCTCCATCCGAATATCACGCACATAATCCGAATACGTCTGTCCCACATATTGCTTGAAGCATTGGCTGAAATAGCTGCTGCTCATATTGACCTGCTGGGCGATATCGGCGGCCGCGATCGGCTCGCTGATGTTCATTTGCGCCAAATTCATCGCTTTCACGATGCTGTTCTGGATCTCCTTGGAGAACAGCGGCTTCGTGTTAGCGCTGCTTATCCGCTCGCGCACATCCGTGAGCCACTCCTCGAAACGGAACCAGCTGGAGAAGAAATCCTCGATCAGGATCGGTTCAGACAGAATCTGCTGATACAGCCTGTTCCACTCGTCAGATAGAGAGAAGAAGATACGAGCCAGCCGGATCGGAGGCATCTTGTAGCCCTTCAGCTCCCGCAGCATGGAATCGAATACTGATGCATCATAGATCCAGTCCGCTGATAGCCATTTTCCTTTCATCTGATCGACTCCGAAGCTTCTGTCCGCTTTCTCCCGATGCAACAATTCGGCAGCGTTCACGAATTGAACAGATTCGGTAGGGTCAAAATCATAGAACAAATCGCTCTTCCTATACCCTCGAATGAGCTGCAGCACCGTCTTCTTGTCGATGCCGGCTAAGTTCTGAAAACATACCAGTGCTGCATTGGGATCGGGCAGAAGGGACATCGGTGGTAAGCCTGCCCAGTACCAGATGCCGGCCTCCGCTTCCACCGCCTGATCAGGAAGGATATAAGTCCCCGCCGCTGACTTGGAATCATCGTTCATCGGATGCAGCGAGTACAGCACGAACCACTCGTCGGCTTGTTCCGCTTCCTCATCCGGCACAGCTGCGGCCTTAGAGACTTCCTTTTGCTCCATCAGTGATTTAATTCTGCCCAATACTTCCTCGAACTGCTCTCTCTCCAGCTGCACCTTCGCGATATAATCAATGGCTCCGAGCCTTAAGGCCTCCTGCACGTATTCGAAATCCTGATGAAGCGTCAGCACGACAATCTGCACTTGCGGATATTGCTGCCGAACGATTCTCATCAGCTCGATGCCGGACATGACAGGCATAGACAAGTCCGTAATTAGAAGATCGACTTTGCTCTCTTCCATGACTTTGAGCGCATTCTCGCCGTTATTCGCCTCGCCTATGACCTCCATCCCGAACTCTTTCCAGGGCATGGCCGAAGCAAGACCTTTGCGTACCAGCTTGTCATCGTCTACGATCAACACGCGAATCATTCGTTATATTCCACTCCTTAAGATGGGGAGGCGAAGCGATATAATCGTCCCTTTCCCAATCTCGCTTCTGATTTCCAGCACAGCCGTCTCGCCGTAAGTGGCTTGCAAAATTCGCTTCACATATCGCATGCCGATGCCCATGCCGACCTTATGGCTGTCTTTGGCCTCATCATCAAGCAGCCGATCGATCGTTTCCTGCGGCATGCCCGCTCCATTATCTTGAATCGTAATTTGCAACGCTTGCTCATTCCATTGCACGCCTACATAGATATAACCGTCGTCGCTGACGCCATGATAGAGCGCATTCTCGACTAATGGCTGCATGAGAAACCGAGGGCAAGGAATCGTCAGCGCCTTCTCGTCCACGTCCAGATCGACGTCAAATTGGAAATCATACCGAATTTGCTGCAGCTGCAAATATTCCTTCAGCGCGTCAATCTCATCGCCGATCGTGGACACCTCGCCCATTTTGCCAAGGTTGTAATAGAGCAATTTATTTAAGGAAAGCACCAGCTTGTCGATCTCGTGCTGTCCGTTCATTAAGGCCAGCCAGTGCACGGTATCGAGCGTATTCATGAGGAAATGGGGATTGATCTGGTACAGCAGCTTCTCTACCTCCAAATCCGCCCTCCGCTTCTCCTTCACTTCGATTTCTTCATATAAGGCCCATATCTTCCCCTTCATGCTTCGCGTCTGATAGAGCAAATAATCGAATTCCGGTATATGCGTGACCTCCGTATGCTCCTTCACATTGGAGTGGATCAAGGACTTGATCTCCATATTAAACTTATCCAGCGGCCGGTAGACCATCTTCCACAGCAGCCAGGAGAAGAAGACGGCACCTACGAAGAAGGCTAGGAAAATACCTGTAATTTGGAATAACCAGCGGTTCCGCTCCTGCGTAAGCTCGTTGCGCGGTGTAACCGAGACGATGCTCCAGCCTTGATTGCTGATCTCCCGATTCCAGAAATAATCGCCGTTATACCCGGATGTTTTGTTTGCGGTCGACGCCGGAAACACCGTATTCTCCGGAAAAGCTTGCACCACCTCGCTGAAAGCAATCCGGCGCTGATCATCGAGAATAAGCAGGCGACGCGAGCTTTCTTTGCGATCCTGAGGGGCGAATAACGACTCGATGGCACTTCGACCGGTCTCTATGTATAAGTAAAGGTTCTGATCCAGCAAATTGACTTTCCTCATGATACTGAACACATATTGATTAATAGAGCCATTGTAGCTTTTGTAAGGCCCGTAGTAGGTGATCTCCGGATACTCGGCTAGCACGGGAAGCTGCTTTGGCGCGAAGGTCCCCCGAACCCTGAAATTTTCAAAATCATGCGTGTCCGTCTTGGGATCGTAAAACATCATTAATCCGACATTCGGATTGGAGAAGGAAATGACATTCAGCTCCGTCTTAATATCATTCAGCAGCTTCAGCCGTTCATACGGCTCCTGCTCGACAGCGAGCTGTTCAAGCAGCCTGTTCGTGCCCCCGCCGTAGGCCAGCTGCTGGGAGACATGGTTTAAGTTGTTGATCGCATTCTCCAGCGTCATCAAGTCCTGCTTGAGGTTGCTTTGAAGCGCACTCTCTACCTTGTTGCTGATGATGGAATCGATCGTGTAGAAGGAAATAAACCCCAAGCAAATAAACGGAGTCAAGCTGCTAATTAGAAAGATGATGATAATTCTATTCTTGAACGTTACGTTTCTAAGCCGTAAGAAGTCCGTCTTCGTAAGCCATCATTCCTCTCTCGCCCCTGTGTCGCCCCTTAATGGGAAAAGTGCTTCCCAACTTATTATCATACCCTGAAACGACAAAATGTGTATGAGACATTTCGCTGGAAAGAGGGGGAGAAATTTTAGTGGCTTTCGGCGGCGAGTAACTGTTGATGCGCTAACGAACCGTAGAGGTCTTATTTGGCCGGATTGTCCACCTCCGAAATTCTAACGAATCGTAGGGGTCTTATTTGACCGAAATGGACTCCGAATGACCCATAAACCATGAAATAAGCCCTGTACGGTTCGTTAGAATTTTTTGCGGGCAGTTTTGATGCAAATATGGCCTGTGAGGTTCGTTAGCGTGGTGACAGCATTAGGTGTTTGAGGCGATATGACAGCCGAGAGACGGATTCCCCTACTCTCAGCTTCATTTTGCTGGGATTTCGGTGCTGAAAGTTTCATTTGGCGACTCTCAGCAACCGGAGCGAGGGAACTGGGGTTAGTTGGGGCTCTGAGTGTTCCACTTTCGTCCTCTCAGCTGCTTTTTTCTGCGGTTGCGGTGCGTGGTGTGTGATGCGGGTGCGGGTGCGGGTGTGGGTGTGGGTGTGGGTGTAGGTGCGGGTGAGGTGCGGGGTGTGGGGTGCGGGGTGCGAGGTACGGGTGCGGTGCGGGTGTAGGTGTGAGGTACGGGTACGGGTGCGGGCAAACAGCCAACAACGAAAAAGCACCCAGCCGTTCCCGGCTAAGGTGCTGACTCTCAGACTAATTCCAACGCGTTACTCCACAATCGTAGCTCGCAGACCTTCCGGAACACGAACATAGTCGAAGACACGCGCCCCTTGCTCGTCCGTATGCCACTTCACTTCAATCAGTCCGAGCGCGTGAGGCACAGCTCCTTCGGCTGCCGTTACCTCTGCCGTCTGCACATGAATGACAACCTCGTCCGGCTTCTCGATCGTCGGCAGATGAACGCCCAGCACATGCGTGGACATGAAGTAAGTTGGGCATGCAGACCATGCATGACATAGACTTTGGCCCAGATCGTAATACTCCGGCGTCTGCTTCAGCCCCTTCTGCAGGAACCAGCCCCAGCCTTGGCGCATCATGCGTTCCGCCGTGTCCGTAAGGCCAATCAAATATAGCCCTTCGAAAATATAAAAGGAGAAGCTCGGCGATACATACACGCCGTCCTCCGGCCCATAGCCATTCACGAACAACGACTTGAGATCGCGGCGTACATGTGCTCGAACCGGCTCCAGCTGCTCCGCCGTCAGCACGCCGGCTCGTGCAGCGAACAAGCTTGCATGCGCCGAATGCGACAGCTTCTGCTCGTTATCGCTGTAGCAGCCGCGTTCCTCGTCCCAGAACGTATCGTGGATTGCTCGCTCCACAACCGCAATTCTGCGCTCCAGCTCGCCGACTTCCTCCTGGCGACCAATAGCTCCGGCCAGCTTCGCCGCGGCACGCAGTGCGATCAAATACGTACAGCTGAACACACAGTGTATGCCGGTGATGTCCATGTACCCTTTCACAATGGCAAGGTCGCCATGGAAACCGCCATAATGCGCATTAATGCCGCGCTTCACATCCCACTCCGCATCGAGCAGCAGATCCTCGCGCTCATCCGCCAGCTCATGGAACCACGCCAAGTTATGCTGAATGGCATCCCAGTACGTCTCTACTAGCTCCCCATCGCCGGTTTGTTCATAGTACGCCCAGAAGCCTTCCAGCGCATTCAGCGCAAAATCCGAAATCGTATAGTCGCCCGTATTCGGATACACAGCTCTGAATTTACCCGTAGCATCCGGCGATTGCCCCATAAGCTGAAGGCTGCGCCGCATAAGCGCATGGTCACCGAATACCGCTAAATTGTTGTGGTACTGGATAATGGTATCGCGGATGTACTGCCCACGTTCACGCGTCACGCAGTCTGTATAAGCATCCTCCATATTAACCGCTTCTGTCCGAACACCCATTTCCCAAATCTGCTCAAGCAGCGGGTCGGAGCAGCGGAACGTCCCTTTGGTCTCCACCGGATAGCTGGCCGAAGCAAGCTCCAATCCTCGCAGCAGCACATCTTGCTTCGGACTCCGTACCGTCAATTGTACATAACGGAAGCCACGCGGCTGAGTTAAACGCCAATCCAATTGCTCGCAGCGTTTATCCCCGTAAGCTCTGTCGCCAAGCCCATACCAGTGATAATGACGCAGATGCTTGCCGTCCGCGTTCAAGTGCTCGCCATAGGTCAAGTCAATCGTCGCACCGCCTGCACCTTCCAGCACAACACGTGGAAGCACGAGACGAGTCAGACCTAAGTCGAGCAGCAGAGAGAAGCCGTTCGGATAGTCAGCCAAGGAGAAGACACGATCGGTCAACTGGTCGACTTCGATCGATTCGAAAGAATTGCCATACGTGTCCCAACCCGTGGACATCGTCGGGCTTTCGCCATGCTCATGCACCGTGACCTCGATCCAACCGCCGAGATCCGCGAGCTCATCATCCACCGCAAAAGGCAGCTCACGCCCACTCAGCACAGATGCGTACAACTCATGCGAGACAACCGGCGTACGATGGAACTGCACCGTGCCTTCCGGATCGCGATCCGCTGATACGACTAGCCCGAAACCTTCGGGCAGCGCGAGGTAATGGTGATACATATCTTGAAGCGAATCGCATTTGGCAAAATAAGCGTTCCACCCTTTATGCAAACTTACGCGGTGATTCAGACGCATGCTTTTGTCGTCGGCATACAGACCTTTGGCAATCGGCTCACCATTGATCCAGCTGTTCTGATAAAACAGTCCCATCGTAATGAAGACGTCCTCCGGCGAATAAATCCATGTCCTCACCGCCATAAATCGGCTGGTCAGCTCCGGCTCATGAATTTCGTTCACATGCGGCATCGGCACGCTGAACGAACAGAGTAATTCCTGCGGCTCAAGCGGCATCAGATGCAGCACGCGTTCTACCGGAACCGGCTCCCCGGACATGTACGGAATTCCCCTTGCCTCGGGCTCTCCCCAAGCTTGTTGATTCGCCAGCTCTACGGCGCTCAGCCAGCTGCTGTCGTCGAATTCGTTCCCGCTCCAATCACCGGCCTCCTCCAGTCGCTGATCATAGAGATCGCCGGCCTTCAAGAACAGGCTCGATTTGGCCGCATACCGATAAGCCGGGGCTGAGGACGCTTTCCATGCTGCCCCTCCTGTAGCAAGATCGATTCGCTCGCCGCCTGCAAGCGTCACTTCGCCCCAAGCTGTGAGACCGGCTTGCGACAGCATCGTGATGAAGGTTTTGTGCCCCACATAATTGACCTGGACCGCAATCACATTGCGACCTTCATGAAGCAAGCTACTTAAGTCATGGGAATCGTACACCGGATGCTGAGGATCGAATCGCAGCGAGCCCAAACGGACATACTTACCATTAATGTACAGCTGGTAAGTCGTATCCGCGAACAAATGAAGAATCGCGTTCTCAGGCTTGCTTTTCAAATCCAGCGTCAGTCTGAACCTTGCATAGAGATTGCGTCCTTGTCCGGACTCGTCGTACCAAATCGCTTTTGCCTGCATGAGTGTACACACACCTTTTCCCCTTAATGGTTCGTTCTTATTCGACGTATGCGATCTGTCTGCCGTGATCATCGGCCGATTGCATGACATTCTCAACGAGTCGCAAGCTTCGCAGCCCTTCTCGGATCGGACAAACCTCCGGTCCTTCGCCGCGCAGCGCCGCGATGAAAGCAACCGTCTCATCCTCGTACACGTCGAGCTCGGACGCAAACGTTTGTCGCGAGATCTCAGATCCGCCGGTAAACACAAACTCCGCATCGTTCGCACTTGTGAAATATGCAGTCAACTTGCTGCAAATGACCGTAAAGCTGCAGTTCCATTCCCCCGGCACGGCACAATTGGAAGCCGTTATGGATGCCATTGCACCGGAGCGGAATCGAATAACGGCTGCACTCGTATCCTCAACCGAATAACCTTCAGCTTCGCGATGGTTCAAATTAGCGGTGAAACCGCTGATTTTATCGGGCGTACCCAAGAAGTACATAGCCAGATCATACGTATGAATCACCTGCTCGAAGACTTGTCCACCAGAGAGATTACGATCACTCCACCAAGACGAGTGCAGCGAGTTGCAATCATAACGGCCATCGAACAGCGTTGGGATGCCGGCTGTACCGTCCTCGATCAATCGTTTCAGTTCTTTAACCGCAGCACCGAAACGGTTGTGATAACCAACCTGCGACACGACGCCTGCCCCCTCGACAGCCGCAGTCATTCGCTCGGCAATTTCGGTATTCAGCGCGATTGGTTTCTCAAGGAATACGGCAATGCCTTTGCTCGCTGCTGCTTCCACTTGACCCTGATGCGCATAAGGCGGGAGGCAGATATATACGGCATCGAGCTGTTCCTTCTCCAGCATGGTGTTGAAATCCGCATACGCGTTAGCCACACCGCCTGTGTGCGCTTCGCCGAATGCTTCCGCTTTCTCAAGCGTTGTTCCGCAAACCGCTGTCACTTCAACACCGGGGATGTTGAGCAAATTTAGTGCGTGCTTCTGTCCCATCATGCCAAGGCCTGCAATACCGACTCGAATTGATTTAACCATATGAATAATTCCTCCAATGAATTAGTTGAATTGGCTGCCTGCCCCTCCCGCTAATCGGCTTGTCCGGTACTTGAGCGGGGAGAGGCCTGTTTTGCTTTTGAAAAAACGCGAGAAGTCGTCAATGTCCTCATAACCACTCAACCGCGCGATTTCCGTGATCGGACGACTCTCTGTTTCCAGGAGCTGCTTTGCTCGGCGAAGTCGAAGCTGCAATTGAAGCCTTGTCGGCGTAATGCCGAACAGCTTCTTGAAGCGCTCCGCGATGTAAGTCGGATGCATATAGTAACGCTTGCCGAGATCCGCAAGATCGATCCGGCGCTCCGGATTGTCGAGCAGCTCCGTCATCATGCTCAAGAATGGATCGGAATGTTCTGATTTCAGCAGCACTTCCGGATGATGAATGGCCGCGTCGATCAGGATGGCGACAAGCTCGAGCGCTTTGGCCTTCTTCATTAGACTGCCTGACAGCGAGCTCATCCCGTCCGCGATTCGGCTGTATTCGTGGAATACCGATTCAAACTGCTCCGGCTTCGGCAATCGAAAAATAACCGGAAAACGGAAAGCTTGCAAAGCATCGATACAGCCCGCAACCTGGAACGTAAAATGCCACCAAAGAAATTCCGTTTCCTCGTTCGTGTCTTTGACATGATCATGCAGCTCGTAAGGCGGGATCAGCACGACGTCCCCTGGGCCTGCCAAATAATCCCGGCCGGCAATATGAAGCCTGCATGAGCCTTCTTTGATGTAAGAAGCGATATAGAAAGGGAGCTTGCGGTTCACTTCCCGCAGCTCGGTTCGTCTGTGTAAATCGTGACTCAGCATATGAAGCGACGCTTTCTCTATAAGCGGAAGCCACGGATGATTGTTCTTCATGGTCAGACTCCTCACTGCCCCACCGGATGAGGCATGGGCTGTTGTCCCTCTATTATACAAACAGCTCGCTTCACCTTGTGAGGGAAAACTGTCTGCTGCGGGGGGATTTCCGTCCACTGGTGATTCGCGCGCACCCGCCTAAACAAAAACTCCGGCAACCTCGCCGGAGTTCTCTCTTTACAACCTTAAAACTTCAATACCACCTGCAGGGACTTCTCCGTATTGGCATCGAGCATTCGGTACGCATCTGCTGCTTGGTCGAACGGAACTTGGTGGGTGACGAGCTCCGCCAGCTTCAAGCGGCCGGATAAGGCCAGCTCCATAATCGTCCGTTCCATCCGCAGCCGATCCCAGCGATTCGTCAGCTGCAGGTTGATGCCGCTGATCTGCGAGCCAATCAGCTGCACACGGTTATGATGGAACTCCTCTCCGAGGTAGAGATCCTTCGCTCCGCCTTGATAGAAGCCTGCAGTCACCACGCGGCCGTTGTAGACGACCGAGCGAATCGCTTCATGCAGCGCACCGGAAGCACCGGAAATCTCGATCGCGATATCGGCTCCTCTGCCGCCTGTCAGCTCCTTAACTCGGCTCGCAACGTCGCTGCAATTCCGCGAATTGATCGTATGCGCGGCTCCGAATTGCTCGGAGAACCCAAGCCGATAATCATCGAGATCAATCGCGATGACTTCAGCACCGTTCAACCTAGCCAGCTGAGCAACAAGCTGTCCTGGCACGCCTTGTCCGAACACGACTACCGTTTCCCCGACGTGAATATCCGCATCCAGAATCGCATTCAGCGCGATCGCACCCATTTGCGAATAAATGCCGGCGAGCGGATCCAATCCTTCCGGCAGCAGATGATCGCTCGCGAAGTCTTCACTCACAACATGCGAACTCTTATGTCCCCATGTACCATAGACGACATCGCCTTCTTTAATGCCGCTAACGGTTGAACCTATTTCCGATACGACGCCGACCTCTTCATATCCCCAGCAGCCCCGCACCGGATACAAGGATGATTCTTCCTCGACTCGTTCCGTGAAGATGCGTTGCTCTTGATTGAACTGTTTCTTCACAAAAGGATTAATGCCTCTATAGGCCGTCAATTGCGTTCCGGCGCTAATGCCGGAGTACAGCGTCGTAAGTCTGACTTCCTTCGCTCCCAGCTGACTATTCTCAACCTCTACACAAGCGACTTCCTTTGGAGCAATGAAGTCCAAACGTCGTGTCGTCATCATCGTCATCCCTCTCCCTTAACCTGAAGCTATCGTAGCATTCACCGCTCTATCGCTCCATCTCCGAACGCCAGCGGTTTTTGTCAATTCTACAGGTGGATGAGAAAGGTTCGCGCACACTTAAAACCTAGCGTAACCGCCTTCGACTTCATCATTAGCAGGATTAATGACCACGACAATGGGGCCAAGCAGCCCGTCTTGATCGGTGTTGAACGTCACGGTAACCAACTTATGGTAGCGGAGCTTCGCACGATCCTTATTCGGAACAAGCCATTGATTATTCATGATGATCGTTGTCACTTCGGCATCCGTGCTTCGTCCGATCACATGCTTGCGCTGCTCCTCTTCGACGGTAGCCCAAGCTATTTCTCGGTATTTCATTTTGCCCGCCTCGGACAGATCCACTTGAGGATTCGAAACAGCAGCATAACCACGCAGATCCTGAATTACCTTCGCTATGCAATCCCTGTTCGGCTTGAGATTCGTGATGTCATACAGAACAACGTTGTTGATTGGATAGCGCGTATGTGGAACGACATCGGCGGTCGCCGTCTGCTCTTCGAAATCCTTAATCCCCTTAACAGCCTCAGCTTCAGAGGGATACACATAGATGCTGATGCTCTGCTTCGTATCCACTACAAAACGGCTCGGCGTAACGCCATTGTAAGTCCTTGAGAAAACAGCCTGCGGACTACCGTCCTTCGTCGGTACGAGAAAAATGCCATAGTGGCCAAACACCTCTTTGACATCTGCCAGCGAAATGGGACTACTCTCTTCATTCTTGCACCCCGTCAGGCAAACAAGCAGCAGAAGGAGCGCAACGATTATTTTGTTCATATCATCATCTCCAATGGCTAACCTGCAACCTCCGTGCTTACTTCAACCGTTCGCGTCCCCCCGTTCCACTTCACCTCTACGCCGAGCAGCTTGCCGATATCGCTGACTGGGATGTATAAGCTGCCCCCCAGAATAACAGGCGCAAACGACAACGGAGTCTGCCTGCTTCCCACAGTTGCAAAAGGAGCCCCTTCTGCCAAAATAATCGAGCGATCGCCGCGCGTGACGGTGGTTTGTTTGGTTTGTGTATTGTAGCTGGTTGTCGCCCCGATTTCGCCCACCAGAAAACGAAGCGGAACAAGCATCCGATTACCGGTCGTCATCATACTGGGCTCGAATTTCTTGAGCTGGCCATCGATAGAGAGGCTGGCAGCTGCTTTGGAGAAAGCTCCGGTACCAAGACCCGTGCCGCTGATCGGCTTACGCAGTTCGGCCGGAAGTGTGAACGCATAGAGCTTCCCTTCTGCCTGCACCAGCAGCTTATCTCCCTCCACTTGGAAAGGACCAAAGCTCCGAGCGGAAGTTTGATAACGGGAAAGGGCTTTGCCTGTCGCAACATTCAGCGCGTACACTTCACCGTCGGTTTGTCCGACATACAGACCGGAATCGATTAGATCGACTCGGCTAGCCGGATTGTCCAGCCCCTGATAGAATACCGGCGTATGATCGACTATTTTGCGTGCGTGCAGACCGATGTTGTCTCCATTCTTATAAATCAGCTTGCCATTGTAAGGCCCCGCGATCCATGTGCCGTCATCTTGGATGATCTCCGGTTTCACGACCGATGGATCGGCATTCAAATTATAGTGGTAGAGCTGATGGTCCTTGGTGGATACATAGACATCGTTACCTTCAATCACAAGCTTCGATGCATATTGATACATCGGGTCTTCCCCTTGCTTGACGGGGACAAAAGATTTGGTTTCGATGACGCTGCCCGTTTGCAAATCCACGACATCCAGGTCTACGAGAAATTTGGTGGTATCGCTCTTCGGCCAATCGTTTACAAAATACAGCTTCTCCCCATCCACCTTCAGCACATTGGAATGGCTGCCCGCCAGCCGCCAAATGGTTTTGCCGGTGGCTTCGTCGATGGCATACGTTGTCGTCACCGTAATCGCGCCGGATTCCATCGCCAGCACGAGCAGCTTGCCGCCGACTTTCACGGGTATGCTGTTCACGTCCGTGTTGCGCCATCTCTCATGACCCGTTGCGAGATTGACCGAGACAAGCCCAAGCGAGGAGGCAAAATAAAGCGTGTTCCCTTCCACCTTAAATTGGCTGAATGTCGACTTCTTGTTCGCCTGATATATTCGCTTGGCCGTGCCTGTTTGGGCAGCTACTTGATAGACCGAGCCGTCCTGACCGCTTACGTATAGGCTGCCGTTTAGTAGTTGAATGGCTCCTGCCTGCAGCTTGGTACCGTAAGACCAGAGCAGCTTGCCCGTTTGTATCGTTCGCGCTTGCAGCACGCCGCCTTTGATGGTGAAAAATATGCTGTTCTCGATCACAATCGGGGCTTGGTAGCTGTTCTCGATCGTAGGTTTGTCCAGTTCTATCGTCCAAATCGGCTTAGCAAAAGGTACCTTATTCGACACAGCCGGCATCGTTTGGCCATCGTAGCTCGTATTCGGATCTGGGTTCGTTTGTGCAGAGGCTGTAGCTGCAGCGGTACCGGACATTAACAGCCCGGCCGCTACCAGCGTAAGCGTCGTATGTTTCCATGACTTCATTGGCGACATGCTCCTCTCGACTCTCGTTTGCGACTCATCTCTATAGACGACGCTCACAGGCAAAAGTTACATGTCATTCCAGCGGCCTTTTCACCAGGGCTGTCGCGAACGCGGCTTAAGCGGCTATTCCGCTTACGGTGTCGCCATTACACCACATTTGCTCTTTTCACGCGCCGTTCTCCCGCTGTAAGCGACTATTCCGCTTATTGCACGCAAACTAGCTCAATTTGGTGGGCTTAAGCGGCTATTTCGCTTACAGTGTCTTAATCGCTCCAATTTTGCTCCTTTCTCGTGCCGTCCTCCCGCTGTAAGCGACTATTCCGCTTATCGCATGCAAACTAGCTCAATTTGGCGGGCTTAAGAGACTATTTCGCTTACAGTGTCGCCATTGCTCCACATTTGCTCCTTTCTCTCGCCGTTCTCCCGCTGTAAGCGACTATTCCGCTTATTGCACGCAAACTAGCTCGCTTTGGCGGGCTTAAGCGGCTATTTCGCTTACAGTATCGCCATTGCTCCACATTTGCTCCCTTCTCGCTTGGGCATGCCGTTAAGAAGTCAAAAATCCGACTCTCAACTAGCAGTCCCACCATCTAACCACGCACTCCGCATCTGAGAGGCGGAAAACCCGACTCTCAGCACTAAATCAGCTCCTAATAAGAGCTGAGAGTAGGAAAATCCGACTCTCAGCATGCAGTCCCACCAACTAACCACCTACTCCGCAACTGAGAGGCGGAAAACCCGACTCTCAGCACCAAATCAGCTCATAAATAGAGCTGAGAGTAGGAAAACCCGACTCTCAGCATGCAGTCCCACCATCTAACCACGCACTCCGCATCTGAGAGGCGGAAAACCCGACTCTCATCACTAAATCAGCTCATAAAAAGAGCTGAGAGTAGGAAAATCCTACTCTCAGCTAGCAGTCCCACCAACTAACCACCTACTCGGCGTCTGAGAGGCGGAAAACCCGACTCTCAGCACGGAATCAGCCCATAAAAAGAGCTGAGAGTAGGGAAATCCTACTCTCAGCTCGCAGTCCCACCAACTAACCACCTACTCCGCAACTGAGAGGCGGAAAACCCGACTCTCAGCACCAAATCAGCTCATAAAAAGAGCTGAGAGTAGGAAAACCCGACTCTCAGCATGCAGTCCCACCATCTAACCACGCACTCCGCATCTGAGAGGCGAAAAACCCGACTCTCAGCCTTCCACCGCCTCAAGCGGGCTCCCTCAACAGTTGCTCACCTTGCCGTACCTGTCACTTCACCGTCAGCATCAATATGATCAACCGCTGACAGCCCTTCATACACCGTAGCGATGACGGTACAAGATACCGTCTCCCCAGGCTGCAAAACCTGATGCGTTCCGCGATCTAATCCGTCCTGCAGCCCGACCGGATAGCCGGAACATGGCTCCAGTACAACGGTTTGCAGCTCTCGCCAGCCGCCATAGGAAGCGAACAGCCAGCAAGTCGGCAGCACACGGTTATCATAGCTTAAGCCAAACCCGATGCCTTCCCGGGTATGCGTCAAAGCGCACCATCCCGCCTGCATATCTGTGGCATATTGGAACTCGCTGACGCCTGACGAGTGCGGCAGCACTCGGCGCATATCATGCACCTCACCAGTGTCATCCTGAGAATACGGCCACTGGTAGCTGTACGAGGTTTTGCCGGTACGCGGCGAGCCGAAGCCCTCCATCTCCATGGTGCGGGCAGGCAAATCAATCCGCGAATGCTCATCGGCTGCCATCGCTGCATGCAGCTTCCACAAATACGGCTGTGGTTTGCGGCCGAGATTGGTTATCGTGTGCGCGAAACGCAGCTTCGATTCACCGGCGCGCAGCGTAACCCGCTTGCTCAGTCGCGTTGCGCTGATGGGCGTCTCCACCCACATGTGAAGCGTGACTTCTTCAGGGTCCACTCGCTCCAGCGCATACTGCCACGGCAGCGTCCAAATCTCCCCGTGATCCGGGAACGGCTCGCCATCGATTGTCTCCGCGATATCGTTCGGATACAGCTCATCCCAGCCGCCGAAGAAATGATCGTCATAGACGGAATGCAGC
Organism: Paenibacillus sp. CF384; assembly: GCF_900106745.1. Classification (GTDB taxonomy): domain Bacteria; phylum Bacillota; class Bacilli; order Paenibacillales; family Paenibacillaceae; genus Paenibacillus_Z. The sequence continues at coordinate 122,842 of NZ_FNNV01000017.1, forward strand.
GCAAGCTTCCGCGGTTTCATGCGAGGATGATGCCAGAGCAGATCCTTACCGCGCGGCTTGAACGTAATCTGCCATATTTTAGCGCCTAGGTCCGGCATGATAATGACACGAAGCAGCTCATTCTCCAGCAGCACCGTTCGAATGTCGTTGTACGTCCAATTGGTATCCACCGTAACTGTCATAGGAACCTTCCTCCCTACTCCGTAATCGTGGCCAGCAAATCCTCGCGCAGTGGCGTAAAATTCTCGATCATAACCGTATCCTCCAGCGCTTTCACCTCATGCATCGCATCGCCCGGCACATGAATTTGCTCACCAGCGCTGACAATGGTCGTTTCACCGTTCATCGTCATGGCGATCTTGCCGCTGATGACGAACGTTAGCTGCTCATGCGGGTGCGAGTGAGCCGGTCCGATCGAGCCGGAGTCGAGCGTAAGCATCATGCTCATAATGGATTGACCGGGACGGAAAATCTTGCGGCTGATGCCCGCAATCGGCGAATGCCATTCTTCAAATCGCGGCATTACGATGCACCTCCCGGAATCAGCAATACTTTGGACACATTGCCCGGCGACCCGAGCAGCGTCTCGAACCACTTCGCGCCTTCGCTAAGCGGCGCTTCTACTACGCCCTCATCAAGTCCGATGCGGCCTTCTTCCAGCCACTGAAGCGCAGTCCGAAAGTTCATAGCCGAATAGGCAAAAGAGCCCGTCATCGTAATCTCGCTGCGGATCGCAATATTAATCGGCAAAGCAGACTCTTCCTCATGCAGCCCCGTAAAAACAACACGGCCGCCGGTCCCACAGGCCAGCACGCACTGCTTGCGCGTCAAGCCTGCGCCAACGGCATCAATGGCGATGTTCACGCCGCTGCCGCCGGTTAGCCGTTTCACTTCCTCAAGCGTATCCACACCTGCCGGACAGATGACATGCTTCGCGCCAAGACGGCGCGCAATCGCTAGGCGATCCTCATTCATGTCCACGGCAATGACATCACTAACACCATATTGCAGCACGGCTTGCAGAGCCAGAAGCCCAATCGGCCCCATGCCGAGAATAAGCACCGTGTCCGTCGGCTTCGCAGCGGCGAGCTCGGCTACGCGCACCGCGCACGCAGTCGGCTCCGCCAGCGCTGCCGTCTGCAGCGTCATCCCATCCGGTACCGCATAGACGAAGGCTGACGGAATCTTCACATATTCCGCGTTGCTGCCTGGCAGCGCCGCGGAAAGCAGCTTCCGCGAGACGCATAGCTGCTGCCTGCCGCTCGCGCATTTGTCGCAATGGCCGCAGGTCACAAGCGGATTCGCCGTGACGCGCTGCCCAAGCGACCAAAGGCCGGCCGCTTCAACCCGGCTTCCCATGGAGGCAATGGTGCCGGAGAACTCATGGCCGAAGATCATCGGAGGCTTGCGGAGTGAGTTTTTGCCTAGGAAACCGCTTAGCTCCGAACCGCAAATCCCGCTGTACGCCACCTGAATAACAACTTCATCTTCCCCTGCAACCGGCGCATCGACTTCCCTTACATTCATTTCCTTCGGACCTTCATAGATAAGTGCCTGCATAGCCTCTAATCTCCTCTCAGGATGAAGAGGCACAAGGAGCCCATACGCCTCCCGCACCTCCCTCGTTTATCAAAAGGTAATCGACAATCCACCATCAACCGCAATGACTGCACCGCACATATAAGAAGCATCCTCCGATGCCAGGAAAGCAATGACGCCGGCTGCTTCCTCCGGCTGGCCTTGACGCCGCTGGGCGATTTTGCCGCGCGCAACGTAAATATCTTGAAACCAGTCCGTCTCATGCTCCTTCACGCCATCCACCACCGACATCGGCGTCTCGATAAAACCGAGCGCGACCGAGTTAACACGAATACCGACGTCGATCAGCTCCAGCGCCGTATTGCGCGTCAATTGGTCCATGGCGCCTTTCGCCGCATTGTAGCTCGATGATTCATCCAGCGCGCGGCTGCCGTTAATCGAGGATACATTGATGATCGAGCCGCGAATTCCCTTGGCCGTCATCATGCGCGCCGCAGCCTGCGTACAGTGAAAGGTACCGTCTACAATGATGTCAAACACCTTGCGCCAGTCCTTCATCTCTGCGCCGAGGAACCGCTTCGGCTCATACGTCGCCGCATTGTTCACGAGAATATCGAGCTGCCCGAAGACGCTCTCCACTTGCGCGAACATCGCCGCAACCTCTGCTTCGTCCGACACGTCGCAAGCAATGAACTGTGCGCGATAGCCTTGCTCTATTAGCGCGGCAGCAGCCTCTGCTCCAACACCCGCACGGCGGCCTGTTATGACGACCGACGCGCCTTCCGAGGCCAAGCGGCATGCCGTTGCATAGCCGACTCCTGTTGCGCCACCTGTAATCAGCGCCACCTTGCTGTCAAACCTGCCCGCTTTTGCCATAGAAGAGGCCTCCTAGTTTACGCGATATCGTTCCACGACTGCTTCATCAACGGTAACGCCAAGTCCCGGACGATCCGGAACGTACACGTAGCCGTCCTTAAACGTAATCGCCTCCGACACCAAGTCGCGCGCAAGCGGCGAAGTGGAAGCGGTATGCTCGATCATAAATCCGTTCGGAATCGACGCAGCAAAATGCGTGCTCGCCGCGACCAGAATCCCCGTCTTAAACGCATGCGGGACAACCAGCTTATGACGCTCGTGCGCCATGTACGCGATGCGTTTCCCTTCGGTCAGCCCGCCGCAGCGGCCCAAATCCGGCTGGACAATATCATGTCCGCCATCCTCAATCAACCGGCGGAACGCGGTCACGCCGCTCTCCTGTTCGCCGCCTGCTATGCGAAGCGTCGTCCGTCTGGACAGCTCCTGATAGCCGATCAGATCCTCCGGATGAAGCGGCTCCTCGAGCCAGAAGACTCCGTATTTCTCATATACTTCCGCCATGCGGAGCGCGCCTTTCAGATCCCATGCCAGACCGCCGTCGATCATAACGTCAATGTCTTCGCCTACGGTTTCACGGATGGCGCGAATTTGCTGCTCATCGAATTTCGGATCGCGGCCGATCGGCCCCCAGCCGAATTTCATCGCCTTATAACCTTCCGATGCGAACTGCCCTGCCAGGCGAACCGCTTCTTCAATCGTGTCCGGCATAAGCGAACTGGCATAGGCTTTGAGCTTGGAACGGTATGTGCCGCCGAGCATCTCGGACACCGGACGGCCAGCCTTCTTGCCGGCAATATCCCACAGCGCCATATCGATGCCGCTCATCGCATGCATCACCGGACCGCCGCGGCCAAAGTAGATCGTGCCCCGGTACATTTTGTCCCACAAACGGTCAATCTCAAGCGGGTTCTCGCCAATCAGAAGCGAGCGGAGACCCGTAGCAATCGAATGGGAAGGCGGTGCATCAATAGCAGCCTTCGCCACCAGTGGAACAGAGTCAACCTCACCGTAACCGGTAATCCCTTCATCCGTATAAATGCGGATCATAAGCGTATCTTGCGTGCCATCACACTTCTCAGCATCCAAATCCGGAATACGCAGATAAATCGATTCCACTTCCGTAATTCTCATAGCCGCTTCCCCCTGCTCGTGTAGTATCTTCATGCCGTAAAATGTTCATCGTATTCATAACTGCCAGTCTTCCAATTGCCGCATCCCGACTGTGATAAATGACCTTAAATAAATACAGCGCTTACATTTAATTAAGCTTATTGTAGTTCTGGGCTAGAATTATTGTCAACAATATTTACCTAGATTGTATATTGTCGATTGTTAACAAAATACAAACAAAGTGCATTTTCTGCATTTACAACGTATACTAAGATTTATCTGATTACCTAGGACCCATTCTATGAGTCTTACTCTTATAAGGGAGCAATTCTGATATGGCTGAATTCACTTTCAAGCAGCAAGCCAATACGTCACTTCGCGAGAAAGTGACGCATGATTTACGAGAAGCGATCCTACACGGACATTTGCAGCCTGGCTCGCGAATTAAAGAGATGGAAATCGCGGAGCAAATGGGTGTCAGCCGCGGCCCTATTCGCGAAGCGATCCGCCAGCTCGAACGCGAAGGTCTGCTGCTCTCCGTTCCCTATAAAGAAACCGTCGTCGCGGATCTGGATGCCGATGAAGTGCAGAACATTCTCATGCCAATTCGTTTCCATATTGAATGGTTCGTTGTGAAGCGGTATCTAGACAAGCTGGATGACACCTTCTTCAGCAAGCAGCAGGGCATTATTGATGAGATGAGAGAAGCTGTGGCGAGCGGCACGAAGAGTCGGCTCGTTGATCTGGATATTCTTTTTCACCAATCCATTCTGGAGATGGCTGCTGAACGCACGGTCATGCTCACGTGGCAAAGCATCGTCAATCAGATCCGCCTGCATTTCTCCAAGAACCTGCCGTTCTACGACTTGGACCATATGGAGAAGGATCATCAGGACTTGCTCAATGCGTTTCGAACCAAGGATCTGGAGCTGATCCAGCAAGCGATTCTTAACCATCTTCACAGCGACGACAATCTGCTTTGCTTTACCAAATAACGATTATGCTCACGAACGAGGCCGCTATGGTCTCGTTTTTTAATTTTCACCTCGTATGCGCTAACAGAACTCGCTCATTCCGCCGAATTCGCTCCCATGTAGACTCCCTCGTTCGCTTCTTTCGCTCATTCCACCGAATTCGCTCCCATGTAGACTCCCTCGTTCGCTTCTTTCGCTCATTCCGCCGAATTCGCTCCCATGTAGACTCCCTCGTTCGCTTCTTTCGCTCATTCCGCCAAATTCGCTACCATGTAGACTCCCTCGTTCGCTTCTTTCGCTCATTCTGCCAAATTCGCTCCCATGCAGACTCCCTCGTTCGCTTCTTTCGCTCATTCCGCCGAATTCGCTCCCATGTAGACTCCCTCGTTCGCTTCTTTCGCTCATTCCGCTTCATCTAGTAAAGAGTAGCTCCCAGAGCTACACTTCCTTCGAAACTCCGCTAAATCGAGCAAAGTGTAGCCCGCAGAGCTACACTTTCCCCGAAACTTGACTGAAATGAGTAAAGTGTGGCTCTCTGAGCAACACATTCGCTAAACTAGCTCTAATGTAGATCCTCCGGTACCCCCATCTTTCGCCGAGAGCTCCGCTCTCTCCCCTCAAAAAAAACACCCCACCAGAGAACGGAAAACCGTTCCCCAGTGGGGCTTAACCTATTAGGGCATTCCGATCCGCATCGGCAGGCGCGGGAGATGCTCGGTCCGCTCAGCATAGTCGCCGCAGACGGAATCGACTTGCTCCAAGTGGACGCGGCGCTCTTCTGTGGCGCTGCTCAGCATCGCTTGACCATAATAGTGGTCGCGGCGGAAATGGCCGTGCATCAGGATGTAACTGCGCAGCTCGTCGATCTCTTCATCCTTGAAACGCTGGCACAAGTTCAAGGTGAACATTCTGCGCTGAGCGCTTCCTCCGAAGGAAGCGTGAAACAGATTGTGGTCGAAAACCAGCACATCGCCTGGAACGACATCGAGTATTTGCGCAGGCAGGTCTGCGCCATGAATGGCAAGCTTGCCAATGGACCGGCAAATTTTGGCCGCATCCTGACCGTACTGGTCATCCAACCGATGCGTGCCTGGCATCACGCGAAGCGCACCGCTTGAACCGTCCAGCTCATCGAGGTACAGCGCCATCTTAATATGCCGACGCGCGCGGTTCTCTCCATCCCGGTGCCAAGGCGTGTCGCCGGTGTAATAGTTCCCGTCACTGCCCATGTAATTGAAATCCTCACCCAGCAGCGATTTCGCGATACCGGCAATTCGCGGGTCATCGATCAACGAGCACAGCCGCTCGCGCTGGTCAGCGAACGGAACGATCATCGTACGCTTAGAGCCGTCATGTTTCTCCTCGAGCATCGGAAAAACCGCTTCGAATTCCTCCGTAATCCAACTGTTCTCCGCCTTCAAGAGTCCGGCAAACTTAATAAAGCCATAGGTGTCAAAGAACGCAAGCTGCTCATCCGTCAACTTCATCATTCATGCTCCTCCCATTGTCTTTCATGCACAACACTCTATCCTAAGCTGCAGAACTGCTGCTGCTTTTGTTGCTACTGCTCTACTCCTGCTACTTTCTTGCTCTTGCTCTTGCTCTTGCTCTTGCCCTTGCCCTTGCCCTTGCCCTTGTTCTTGCCCTTGCTCTTACACCTGCTCCCATTCCATCCTAAACACTCACTTCAGCAAGCAGTTCCTTGAGCCCAACCTCCGGCGCAGCAATCGGGAAATATTCCAGCCCCATATAGCCCTCGTAACCAGCCGCATCAATGGCGTCAAAAATCCTTCCGTAATGCAGCTCTCCCGAGCTCAGCTCATGACGACCCGGATTGCCCGCTGCATGGAAGTGGCCAATCAGCTCCAAATTCGGAAGGATGTTCGCAAGCAGATTGCCCTCCATAATTTGCTGATGATAGATATCGAAGACCAGCTTCACGTTCGTGCTTCCAACCTGACGAATAATATCAAAAGCTTGTTCCGATGACGATAAATAATAGCCTTTATGATCAACAAGCGTGTTTAGCGGTTCCAGTACAATCGTAATGCCTGCTTCCTCCACCAGCGGCGCGCTCGCACGAAGCCCGTCAATGATGGATTGCTGCTGCACCTCGCGCGATACATCGGCTAATTCCTGACCAACCGTCAAAATCAACGTCCGGCAGTTCAGCTGCTTGGCAGCGGCAATGGACTCTCTCAGTCCTTCCAGATAAGCCTCTCGCAATGATTCATCAACCAAGTTCGCCGATTTCACACACATCGACGCAATCGTCATGTTGTAATCGCTTGCAAGTTGTGCAAGACGTTCCACATCTTTATCCCACCACGACCAGAACTCAACGGTGTCATACCCAATGGCGCGGACTTCCTCCAAACTCGCAAAAAAATCCTTCCCGTTATACAGAGCATCCAAACATACGGACAGCTTCATTCCAGCATCTCCTCAAACCAATGAATTTAGGCGCTATCGAGTCGATTATAGGTCTGGGAGCAGGCAGCTGTAAAGAAGATATTGGAAAAGGGCTGCGCACCGGATTTGATCCGAATGCCCAGCCCTATAACGTAACTCAAGTTTTAACCTTCCACCTGAAAAGCTTGCTTCAATGTCGTAATCCCTTTGCTCGCTACTTCAAGTGCAGTAAGGTCTCCGAAGTCCTCGATGAACAATTCCACCGATAGAAAACCACGGTAGCCGGAAGCGTACAACACTTCGGCAATTTCTTTCAGTGGAGCAACGCCTTCACCGGGGAACACCCGCTCGGCATCCGTAATGACTTCTCTTGAGGGAGAAGCCGGGTAGTCATTAGCATGCACGATCCCAATCTGACTGCCTCTCAGCTGCTTCAAGTCCTCGACACTACTGCCGCCAGTGTACATATGGAACGGGTCCAGCAGTACCTGTGCTTGCTCGATACCGGAAGCAAGAACGACTTCCTTCGCTTCGTTCACAGTCGACAGCTTGCTCGCCCTACCCCAGAACTCCAAATAGACGTCAATGCCGATCTCGCGGCCAAGCGCCGTCAGTTCTGCATAATACTGTCCCATATCGCTGAGCGAAACACTCGCCACATCGCCAAAAGGAGGCGCAGCCGCAGCGCGGCAGCCCAGCTCAGCCAGCATGCGCAGCTCGCGCGCCGCTTGGGCAAAACCTTCCGCGCGAACAGCTGCATCCGCATCCGCCCACTTGAAGAAAGCAATCGCGTTAGCGAATACAACGTTATTCTCGCTCAGGCACGCTCTGATTTGCTCAGCAGTACCGCCGCTTGCCAGAAAAGCTTCAATATCCGATACCCACAGCTCGATACCCTCATAACCCGCTTCGGCAGCAATTGTGATCTGCTCCAGCACATTCAGCTTAAAAGGAAATAATGTCGAAGCGTTCAAGGACGCTTGGAATGGAAACATAGCTTCGTTCCTCCTATTTTGCGGACGAGAATGTCAACCTACAGTTTAACCGGCAGCGTTCTGCCTTCCTCGCTGCTTTGAAGCGCAAGCTCGATCAAACGGATCGCATTTCTCGCTTCTTCCGGCTTCACATTCAGTTCGGCTTGTCCGATGATATGTTTGTAAATATTGTCATAATATCCCTTGTAAGACGAGTGAAACGTTTCAACAACACCTTCAAAATGCATGCTCCCGATCGAAGAATTGAGCTTTCCCCATTTTTCTCTCGGTTCAACACCAAATCCGCGATCGTTCGGCATCGCGCCACCAATCAATGCAGCCTCCTGTGGATCGGTTCCGTATTTGACGAAAGAGCCTTCCGTGCCATGCAATACATAACGCGGGCTGGCTTCACGCACAAACTTCGAAGACTTCACTCGCACTTTCTGCTGATTGCCATAGAACAGCGTCACATCAAAGAAATCATGAGCCTCTGCTCCTTCTCGCTGCACACGTACATCGCCGCTAATCGCATCAGGTATGCCGAAGAGCGTAAGCGCCTGGTCGAAGAAATGAACGCCGAGATCGTAGAAAACACCCGTGCCCGGCTGCGCTCCTTCACGCCAGTTCGTGGAATTCATGACGGGATCGAAGCCGTCCCACGAGAAGGTGCAGTCTCTCACTTCGCCGATCATCCCTTGACGAAGCAGTTCTTGAATGGTCAAGTAATCGCCGTCATATCTGCGGTTATGATAGACGCTCAGCACTTTGCCTTGCTCTTTGGCCAGAGCAATAAGCTCATCCGCTTCAGCGGAAGTCGGTGTGAACGGCTTCTCGACAACCACATGCTTGCCGGCGAGCAGCGCTTCTTTGACGAATGCGTAATGATCCGTGCTAGGCGTCGTAACGATAATGAGGTCGATGCTCGGATCCTCATACAAATAACGGACATCGTTGACGACGTTCACACCAGGGTATTTCTCCTTCGAATGGGCGGTTCTGCGCTCCACAACGGCAGCCAGCTCCAACCCTTCAACAGCATCTACAAACGGCGCATGAAAGATACGGCCAGCAAAACCGTATCCGATCAGTCCAACTCGAATCTTATCACTCATGATATGAAGACCCCCATCTTATTTCAAATGTGCTATGCGTCTAGTTGGTTATATTTTAAGCCAAGTGGCAGTGGTGCCGGAACTTCGCATGGTGCTGTAACCGCAATATGTTTGCCACTCTCCGCGCTGTCGAGTATCCCAATTGTAATATCCAGCACGTGACGGGACAGCTCTCCGCTTGCACGATGTGCTCTGCCGGATTGAATCGCATACGCCATGTCGGCTACGCCGATGCCACGGCTGTTCTTCGAGAAACCGTGGGAATACGGGAACTCTTTCACCGTACCGTTTGCTTGCTGCAGCGTAATCGCCCCATCAAACATGTTCGGATCGTTTACGACCAGGTTGCCTTCCGTACCGTAAATCTCCAGGCGCGGCGTGTAGCCGAAGCTCTCTTTGCCGACTTGCAGCGTTGCGGATACCCCGTTATCAAACTCCAGCAAGGCCGAAACATGCATAGGCGCTGTAACCGGCACCGTCTCGCCAAAACGAGGCGATTTCGGATTCGTCACCGTAAACTCGCGGTTCACATTGCCTACGGAGCCGGACACTTTGCGAACCGGTCCAAGCAAATTAACAAACGCCGTCAAGTAGTATGGCGCCATATCAAAAAGCGGATCCCAGCCGGTTTGCAGGTAGTTGTGGAATTGCGGATGCATCGCTTCGTAAGCGTTACCCATAATGATTAAGCCGCTTGCCGCATAAGGCGTACCGATCCAGCCATCTTCGATCAGCTTGCGAGCGGTTTGAAGCCCTGCACCAAGGAATGTATCCGGCGCGATTCCGACACGGAGCCCTTTTTCACGAGCCAGGTCTAGGACACGGTCGGCATCTTCACGCGTTAACGCGAACGGCTTTTCGGCATATACATGCTTACCGGCATGCAGGATTTGCAAGTTTACTTCCGTATGAACAGTCGGGGATGTTAAGTTAATGACGATTTCGACCTCGGGCATGGCCAGCAGTTCTTCAACCGAGCACGCCTTGGGAATGTTGAACTCTTCTGCACGCTTCTGCGCTGACTCTACGAACAGATCCGCGATGGCTACAACTTCAAGAACACCGCTGAAGCTGCCTGTGCAGTTCTCCAGATAAATGCTGCTGATTGCGCCACAGCCAATGATACCTACTTTCGTTTTACGCATACGTCCACCTTTCCTGATCGAACACCATAAGGTTTATTAGAATAAACTTGCTTCCCTCTTGAACTTCTCTCTATAATGCCGTATCTCCTGCTTTCTTTCCAGTCTAAAATTTGGGGGATTCGCGTTCACATTTATTTTCACGGTTCTACTATGGTAAAGTTTGAATTAGCAATGTAGAGAACAATTCGGAAAAATCGCATCTGGCGGAATGAGCGCCTACGGGAGGCAGAATGATGATTGAGCGTAGTTTTCAGCTGCAGTGCGAAGATGGTACCGTTCGTTATGCTTGTGAATGGATGCCCGAGGATCGGCAGCTCGTTCGAGCCGTAATATGCCTCATCCACGGAATGGGTGAGCATATCGGGCGTTATGAGCATGTTGCTGAAATGTTTACGGCAGCCGGGTATGCAGTCTACGGCTTCGATCAGGTAGGACATGGGAAGAACGAGGGCAAACGCGGGCACACGCCTACGTATGATGCACTGCTGGACGGCGTCGATTCGATGCTGATTGCGGCCAAAGAGAGCTTTCCGGATACGCCGGTTTTCCTATACGGGCATAGCATGGGCGGCAACGTTACGCTGAACTACTCGCTCCGGCGGAAACCGGAGGTTAACGGGGTTATCGTCACAGGGCCATGGCTAATGCTGGCCTTCAACCCGCCCCCGGTCCAAGTCATGATCGCGCGGGTGGTGAATCGCCTATTTCCGTCTTATTCGAATAATAGACCTATGAACGGCGACCATTTGACTTCTGATCCGATTATGATCAAACGGTACCAAGAGGATCCGCTTGGCCATGGCTCCATCACCGCTCGCTTCTTCCTCAGCGTGCAAACTGCCGGGGTGTGGGCTTTAAAACATGCTGCCGAGTGGCGCTTGCCGCTGCTGCTCATGCATGGTGGGAGCGACAAAGTAACTTCTATTAAAGCTAGTCGGCAGTTCGCCGACTCTGCCGGTGCGCCATGCACCTTCATCGAGTGGCCCAGTCTCAAGCACGAGCTCCACAACGAGCTCGACCGCGATGACGTATTCGACACGGTGAAGGAATGGCTGGCGAAGCAGCTTGGGGAGTAGCTCGCGCGAGGCGTGAGCGATGGCTGCGCTTGCCGCGAGGTGCAGGGCGCGAGCGATGGTGGCGCTTGGCGCGGCGCGGGCGATGGGGGAGCTTGCCGCAAGGTGCGGGGGCGGACGCCCCTAGCTCGGCGCTGGCGTTTTGAAGCTGAGAGGCCGGTTTTACGACTCTCAGCTTCTTTTTGCGGCGGTTTCGCCGGCGAGAGTCGCGTTTTGCGACTCTCACGCTCCGGCGCGAGCGGGATCTTGGGGTTTGAGATGCTGAGAGTTGGGTTTTACGACTCTCAGCTTCTTTTTGCGGCGGTTTCGCCGGTGAGAGCGGGATCATGGGTGTTTCGATGCTGAGAGTCGGGTTTCGCGACGCTCAGCTTCTTTTTGCGGCGGTTTCGCCGGCGAGAGTCGCGTTTTGCGACTCTCACGCTCCGGCGCGAGCGGGATCTTGAGGTTTGCGATGCTGAGAGGCGGGTTTTACGACTCTCGGCTTCTTTTGGCGGAGATTTCACCGATGATAGTCACTTTTTGCAACTCTTAGCCTCATTCTCGGCGAAGACAATCATCCGAGAGAGGTTACTCAAATGGTTGCGTGTGCTGTAAGAGAAATAGCCGCTTAACTTGCCACTTTGGGGTTGTTTTCCACACTTTTAGCGTATATACCGCTTATGGCGGTAGAGATCATGCGAGAGAGGTTACTCAAGTGCGGTTGCGTGTGCTGTAAGAGAAATAGCCGCTTAACTTGCCACTTTCGGGCCGTTTTCCACACTTTTAGCGGATATACCGCTTATGGCGGTGGAGATCATGCGAGAGAGGTTACTCAAGTGCGGTTGCGTGTGCTGTAAGAGAAATAGCCGCTTAACTTGCCACTTTGGGGTTGTTTTCCACACTTTTAGCGGATATACCGCTTATGGCGGTAGAGATCATCCGAGTGAGGTTACTCAAGTGCGGTTATGTGTACTGTAAGAGAAATAGCCGCTTAACTTGCAATTTGAAGCTGTTTTCCACACTTTCAGCGGATATACCGCTTATGGCGGTGGAGATCATCCGAGAAAGGTTACTCAAGTGCGGTTGCGTGTGCTGTAAGAGAAATAGCCGCTTAACTTGCCACTTTCGGGTTGTTTTCCACACTTATAACGGATATACCGCTTATGGCGGTGGAGATCACGTACGGAATGCCGCTTTTCTTCGGATACAGGCACTTTTTATCGGCTTCCCCGCACGAGTGCCGCGCCTCGCACCACAACAAAAAAAGTCGAGACCAAGCTGCACCGCCCAGCCTGTTCTCGACTTTTTCTCTATCCTAGGACGATCCGATCGTCCGCCAGCTGGCGGCCGCTGATCTGCTCGAATTCGCCGAGCAGCTGCGGGACCGTCAGGTCGCGTTTGCGTGATTCCGGAATGTCCAGAATGATGCGACCCTTGTCCATCATGATCAAGCGATTGCCGAGGCGAATCGCCTGCTCCATGTTGTGCGTGACCATGAGCGTCGTCAGCTTCATCTCGCGGACGATCTCTTCGGTTAGCACCGTGATGAGCTCCGCGCGCGCCGGATCTAGCGCTGCCGTATGTTCATCCAGCAGCAAAATTTGCGGCTTCGTGAACGTCGCCATCAGCAGGCTGAGCGCCTGGCGCTCGCCGCCGGACAGCAGACCGACCTTCGCGCTCATCCGTTCCTCGAGGCGAATGCCCAAGCGCTGTAGCTGCTCGTGGAACAGCTTGCGCTTCGCCTTGCTCGATCCCCAGCTGAGCCCCCGCTTCTTGCCGCGCATATAGGCCATCGACAAGTTCTCCTCGATCGACATCGTCGGAGCGGTACCTGCCATCGGGTCTTGGAAGACGCGCCCGATCCAGCGGCTGCGCTCATGCTCCGGCAGATGGTGAATCGCTTTGCCGTCGATGAGAACCTCGCCGATATCCGGCTTCATGACACCGGATATGATATTCATCAGCGTCGATTTACCCGCGCCGTTGCTGCCAATTACCGTGACGAAATCGCCGGGATTCAGCTTCAGCTGAATGTTCATCAGTGCGATTTTCTCATCCGGCGTTCCGGGATTAAATAACTTAGATACTTGTGCAATTTCCAGCATGTTAAGCTCGACCTCCCTTACTGCCAGCCGCAGCCGCAACGAGCAGCTCCTGGGTTCGTTTACGGGCCAAAGCCTTCTGCTTCATCGAGCGCCGAACGGTCGGGATGACCAGCGCAGCGACTACGATTAGCGCCGTAATCATTTTCAAATCAGAGGCATCGAAGAACTCAACGCGCAGCGCAAGCGCGTAGATAATCCGGTACACGATGGAGCCGAGAACGGCTGCCAATGTGGCTTGAAACACGGTGCGGAAGCCGAAGATCGCCTCCCCGATAATAACCGAAGCAAGTCCCAGTACGATCGTGCCGACCCCCATGGACATATCCGCAAAACCCGACTCCTGAGCGATTAACGCACCGGATAGCGCAACAAGTCCGTTCGATAGACTTACGCCGATGATTTTGGTCGTATCCGTGTTGGCACCGAGGCTGCGAATCATGCGGGCATTATCACCGGTTGCACGAAGCGCAAGGCCCACATCCGTGTGAAGAAACCCATCCAGCAGCAACTTAACGAACAGCACAAGGACAGCAAGAACCGGGATGTACACCCAGCTATTATCTGAAATTGCGGAGAACAACGTGTCTGTATTCACAAGCGAAATATTCGGCTTACCCATAATCCGCAGATTAATGGAGTAGAGCGCGATCATCATGAGAATACCGGCGAGAAGTCCATTGATTTTGCCTTTTGTATGAAGAAGGCCCGTAATCGCACCTGCTGCCAACCCGCAGATAAATGCACAGATGGTTGAAATCCACGGCTCATAGCCATGCGTAATCATGATCGCCGCAACAGCGCCGCCTGTCGTGTAACTGCCGTCAACAGTCAAATCGGGAAAATCGAGTATGCGGAACGTGATGTAGACGCCGATCGCCATTAATGCATACAGCAGACCCAGCTCTACCGCTCCGATCATTGATCCTAGCATCGTAATAGCCTCCTTAATAAAATAAAAAAGGAGCGAGCGACAGGAACCGCCCACTCCGATTTTGCCCTACTTAATGATGTTGTTGTCTTGATCTTTCACTTCGCTCTTCATCTCGTCTGATACCGTGATGCCTTGCGCTTCAGCGGCTTTCAGGTTAAGGATAAGATCCAGCTTCTCCGGCACAGTCACTTTCATGTCAGCCGGTTTCTTGCCGTCCTTCAAGATTTCAACAGCCATTTGACCGACTTGGTAGCCGTGGTCATAGTATTTGAAGCCTACTGTTGCAAAAGCACCCTTCTCAACTGTATCACGATCGCTCGAGAAGAACGGGATTTTGTTATCGTTAGCTACTTTAATGATAGAGTCAACACTGCTTACAACCGTGTTATCCAGTGCGATGTAAAGGGCATCCGCACGACCAACCAGCGATTCAGCCGCTTGGCTTACTTCGGAAGTTGCCGTTACAGGTGCTTTAAGCAGTTTGATGTTGTGCTCGCCAAGAGCTTTCTCAGCCAGGTCAGCCATGATAACCGCATTCGGCTCGCCTTCGTTAATGACCATACCTACTGTCTTAACGTTCGTGAATTTGCTTGCGATAAATTCCATCAGCTGCGTAATCGCTGCAGGGTTCGTATCCGATGCACCGGAAACGTTGCCGCCCGGCTTATCCAGGTTGCTGACGATCTTCGCTGCCAGCGGGTCTGTTACCGCCGCGAACAATACGGGATTTTCTTTCTCTTCTTGCACGACAGCAAGCGCCGACGGTGTTGCGATACCTAGAATGAGATCATAATCCTTGGAAGCAATCTTCTGTGCGATAGATAGATTATTGCTGGCATCCGCTTGCGCGTTATTCATATCAACCTTCAGGTTGTCGCCTTCTGTAATACCGGCATCTTTAAGTGCAGCCAGGAAACCTTCGCGTGTTGCATCAAGCGACGGATGCTCGACATACTGCGAGATCGCGATTGAATACGTTTTGGAGTCCGCATTGTTGCCGGAACCTGACGTGTTGTCATTTTTGGCCCCGCAGCCAGTTACCGCCACAAGTGCAGCCGCTGAGATTAGGAGAGAAGCAATCATCTTTTTCTTCACCATTATTACCCCTTTTCATCAATGTTTGTCTAGTACCCCGTTAACGCATATCTGCTTTGACTCGGAAAAGTGCCAAAGTGCTAATCCTTATTTTAACGGCGAGTACACAATTTCGTCAATTTTTTAAACAAATTAAATGGTTTTCCATTGTTTAGGAGTCGTTCCGTACGTTTTCTTGAACAATCGGATAAAATAACTCGTCTCCATCCCAAGCTGCATGGCTACCTTCTCGACACTGCCGCTCGCACCGCCAAGCTCCTCCAAGAGCTGAACCGCCCGCTTCATTCGGATGCGATTCATATATTGATTCGGTGTCATCCCATAGCTGCTTACGAATAACCTGTGAAAATGCTGCACGGAGTAACCGGACGCTCGGGCCACATTAGCTAGAAGCAAACGTTCATTATAATGGTCATGCATGAGCTGAACACCTGCCTTCAACGCGGCATTACCGTCGCCTCCCGGCGTAACGGATTGCTTCAGCTCCATCCCGTTATGACCCCGAATAGCAGTCAATAGCAAATCATAGGCGCCAAGTGAGGCCTCCCAATAGCCGTCTTCACCACTCACGCTGATCATATGCCACAGCAGCTCGAGCTTCTCCCACAGTTCATTGAAGTTATTCGGTTCGAAAAGATAGTGCTTGTTCTGCTCAGCCACCGCTGTTGCTGCTTCGGATGATCCCATGATCATATCCAGCATCGTTTCTGCCGCTGCACCTCGAAACGCAACAAAACCAAGCTCCCACTGGCCATCGGCGATAGCCGGATAATATTCATGGCTCACATGCTCCTTCAGCAGCAATGCGCTTCCAGGCTTGAGCACGATATGTTCACCTCTATTGATGACGAATTGACCAGTCCCTTGCCGAGTCAGAAACAGCTGATGTGTGGGAAACCCCTCGGGTCTTATCAAATGCTTCTGCTCATGGCTGCCAATGCAATAAATAGACAGCGGCAGAGGTTTATGACGTTGAGGCAATTCTGCCAGTACAAACGGGAGCATGCTGTCCTTCTCCTTTTATGTTCAAATTGTCCGATTTATTATTCATTTCGTTCGATGCGAATTAGTTATTAATATTCTAATATGGAGTCAATACAGACCGCAAACCAATAATCGCAATGCGAGAATTGTACGATAATGTTCAGGAGGGTTTCATACGATGACAATGAAGCTGCAAAAGTTTCCCCCGATCAGTGACAAGCTCCCGGCTTTCATGCATGGCGCCGACTACAATCCGGACCAGTGGCAGCAGTATCCGGAGGTGCTGGCCGAAGATATTCGGTTGATGAAGCTCGCAGGCTGCAATACGATGGCCGTAGGAATCTTCGCATGGGCTGCACTGGAGCCTGAGGAAGGCGTATTCACTTTCGAATGGATGGACCGGCTGCTGGATACGTTCGCTGCCAATGGCATCTTCGCTTGGCTTGCTACACCAAGCGGAGCGCGCCCGGCATGGATGGCACAGCAATATCCGGAAGTGCTTCGCGTAGAAGCCAACCGTGTACGCAACCTGTTCGGCATGCGCCATAACCACTGCTTTACATCGCCTGTTTACCGCGAGAAGACCGCAATTATGAATAGGAAGCTTGCCGAGCGATATGGCAATCACCCCGCTGTTCTGGGCTGGCATATTTCGAATGAATTTAGCGGCGAGTGTCATTGCGATTACTGCCAGCATGCTTTTCGCGAGTGGCTCAAAGCCAAGTATGGCACCCTTGATGTGTTGAACGCTGCGTGGTGGACGACGTTCTGGGCGCATACCTATACGAATTGGGAGCAGATCGAGTCTCCGGCTTTCCATGGAGAATTTCTGGTTCATGCCCATAATCTGGACTGGCGTCGTTTTGTCAGCGATCAAACGGCGGACTTCTGCAGACATGAGGTTGCTTCGGTTCGACCGTTCAATCCACAGCTTCCGATTACGACCAATATGCATATGATCGAAGGGTTGGATTACCGCAAGCTGGCCCGAGAAATCGATGTCATTTCGTGGGATGCCTATCCGACCTGGCATTCAGCCTCCGATGACAGTGGATTGGCGGCATTTTTTGCCTTCTATCACGATTTGTACCGTTCCTTGAAGCGGAAGCCTTTTCTGCTTATGGAAAGCACGCCGAGCTTAACGAACTGGCAGCCGGTCAGCAAGCTGAAGCGTCCGGGTATGCACCGCCTTTCTTCCCTGCAAGCGGTGGCGCATGGCTCGGATTCCGTACAGTACTTCCAGTGGCGCAAAAGCCGCGGCTCCAGCGAGAAGTTTCACGGCGCTGTCGTCGATCATGACGGAACGGAGCATACACGCGTATTCCGGGATGTTGCTTCGCTTGGAAAGACGTTATCGGGCTTGACGGAGGTGCTGGGCAGCGGGACGCCTTCGCAAACAGCGCTGCTCTTCGATTGGGACAATCGGTGGGCGATCAAAGACTCGCAGGGACCCCGGAACATTGGACTGCGTTATGAGGAAACGGTCATTGCGCATCATAAAGCCTTCTGGGATCTCGGTGTTCCCGTTGATGTGGTCGGTTCCGAGGAGGACTGGTCCGGCTACAACCTTATTGTCGCTCCGATGCTGTACCTGTGCACCGAAGAGACAGGCCGCCGCCTGGAGAAGTTTGTGGAGAACGGCGGTACGCTCGTCACAACCTACTGGTCGGGCATAGTCGGCGCAACCGATCTCTGCCATCTCGGCGGATTCCCGGGGCCGCTGCGCAAGACGCTTGGTATCTGGGCGGAGGAAATCGAAGGGTTGTATGACCATGACCGCAATGGGTTGATTTTATCCGAGGGCAATCGACTCGGGCTCAGCGGAACCTACGAGTCGCATGAAATCTGTGAGATCATTCATGCAGAAGGTGCGGAAGTGCTCGGCGTATATGAGAGTGACTTCTATGCGGGGCAGCCGGCGCTGACCGTCAATCGACTTGGCGCAGGTCGGGCTTATCATATGGCGACGCGGCTCAAGGGAGATTTTCTGCGTGATTTCTACGCCCGTATTGTGGAAGAGATCGGCGTCAGTCGCACGCTGGACACGGAGCTGCCGGATGGCGTGACTGCGCAGCTGCGTTCCGATGGGGAGCATGATTATATTTTCGTGATGAACTTCAGCGGTGTAGTGCAAAGAGTTGCGCTGGATGGACATGCTTACGAGGATCTTGAGAGCGGAGCTCCGTTGGATGGGTCTGCACAGCTTGAGCTTGAGGCGAACGGGGTAGTCTTGTTGAAGCGGAAATCGCGGAAGTAATAGAAAAGGCGGGCTGCTTGGGATTCTGAATCCCTTGCGGCTCGCCTTTTGTTCTAATTCAAAAAGATAGATGTTAGGCTCCCTTAGGCTCCCTGTACTTCGGAACCCCGTCCACGCTTCTGCAGCAGATAGCCAATGGCGATGACAAGCAGTCCGCAGATGAACGGGAAGATATCGTCCGCATACTCGGAAATCTTGTGCAGCCCCGATTTCACGGTTTCGCTCTCTTCCAGCATTTCACCGGCCGTATAGCCCAGAATGCCGGCACCTAGGAAGATAAAAATCGGGAATTTATGCAGCAGCGACATGATCAACTGGCTGCCCCATACGATGATTGGGATACTAAGCGCGACCCCAAGCGACATTAGCCAAATATTATTGTTGGCAATGGCGGCAATTGCCAGTACATTGTCCAAGCTCATAATAAAGTCGGCTGTCACGATGATCCGGATCGCTTTCACGAGGGATTGCGCTCCCTGGATGTCCTTGCTGTCACCGTCATCCTTAAGCAGCTGTACCGCTACCCAGAACAACAGCAATGCGCCGGCCACTTGGATGAACGGGATTTTGAGCAAATATACGGCAACTGCAGTCAAAATAATCCGCAGCCCAACGGCAGCCATCGCCCCCCACCAAACCGCTTTCTTCCGGTTATGCACAGGCAAATTACGGCTCGCAAGCGCGATAACAACCGCATTGTCGCCGCTAAGTACGAGATTGACCAGCATGATTTCTGCAAGCAATACTAGGTATTCCATTCCACAAGCTCCTTACGTCAGACTGAGTATCATCTAGTAGTCGATTATCTCACAGAACATTTCAAATTGTCTATTGACGTTCCCGGCCATGTTATGGCCCATTATTGCAATATTTTTGTAAAAATAACACCTAGCTCCCTTACGCGGGCCGCGAGTCTGCTCGCCTGTAGACCTCCTGGTTCGCTTCTTCTGCTCATTTCGCTGAATTTGCTCCCATCTAGACTTCCTGGTTCGCTACATCAGCTCGTTTCGCTGCATTCGCTCCCATCTAGACTTCCTGGTTCGCTTCTTCTGCTCGTTTCGCTGAATTTGCTCCCATGTAGACTTCCTGGTTCGCTTCTTCTGCTCATTTCGCTGAGGTTGCAACGAGAGCACGTTACTTCAAGCGACCAAGAGCAACCACGAACGGGTAGTCCGCTTCAAACAATCCCGGCACCACCTAGGCGAGTTTCACCACTCTATCCACAACCTTATCCACAAACCATCCACATTTACTCAACTTATCGGGGATAACTCCCATAGTTATCCCCGATTATGCCCAGTTCACCCGCTCTGTCCGCTCTATCCGCTCTATCTCCGCTATCTCCGCTATCCCACTCCGCAACTCTTCTTCACACCAGCAGCTGTTGCAGTTGCTGCCCCAGCCGCTCCCGCGGCAAGCTGCTGCGCTTTCCGCCCTTGCGAATGCCGGTACAGCTCCTCGTAATAACCGCCGCGCGCGAGCAGCTCCCTATGGTTGCCTTCCTCAACGATCTCGCCTTGTTTCATGACGAGGATCCGGTCCGCGCCCATAATGGTAGACAATCGATGCGCGATAACCAGCGTCGTCCGTCCTTGGGAGACGACCGTCAGCGCCTCTTGAATGAGCTGTTCGGAATGCGAATCCAAGTTCGCCGTCGCTTCGTCTAGGATCAGAATCTTCGGCTTGAACACGATGATTCTCGCGAATGAAATCAATTGACGCTCGCCGGCAGACAGCCCGCTCCCCCGCTCAGACAAACGTGTATCGTAGCCGTCCTTCATCCGTCCGATGAGCGTATCCACGCCTACTAGTCTGCACGCCTCCATGACTTGCTCCCTCGTAATCGTCTCGTCAAACAAACGGACGTTATCGATGATGCTGCCGGAATAGAGATAAGGCTCCTGCTGCACCAAGCCGATCAACCGATGCAGCGTCTCCTGCGGCAGATCGCGAACATCGGTGCCATCAATCGTGACGCGGCCTTCCTGCACGTCGTAGAATCTGCAGAGCAGACTGATGAGCGAGCTTTTGCCTGCGCCGGTTGTCCCGACGATCCCGATCATTTCGCCCGGCTTCACGTGCAGATCCAGATGATGAATAACCGGCAAGCCATCCTTGTAGCCGAACTTCACGCCGTCAAAATCAATCTTCCCTTTCACAGCCGCAGCATCCAAGCTTCGTACGTTCTCGGCATCCCGCACTTCCGGCACCGTACCGAATATTCCCCAAATCCGGTTCAACGATACCGTTGCGGATTGAAGCGTATTCCACTGCTGCGAGATATTATTGATCGGCTGGAAGAATTGACGAATGTACGTAATAAACGCGAAGAGCACGCCAAATGGAAGACTTTCGCCCAGCACCGCATTCCCGCCAAGCCACGTGACGAAAGCAACGGACAAGTTGCCCATAATTTCAAAAGAGCGGTTAAACAACACGTTCGTCCGAATCTCCCGCAGATTGGAGCGGAAGTAGAGGCGGTTCTTCTCATCGAACTGCTTCTGCTGTTCTCTCTCTTGATGAAACACTTGAATGATGCGC
This sequence comes from Paenibacillus sp. CF384, assembly GCF_900106745.1. Lineage (GTDB taxonomy): Bacteria > Bacillota > Bacilli > Paenibacillales > Paenibacillaceae > Paenibacillus_Z. Next base: position 143,952 of record NZ_FNNV01000017.1, read on the forward strand.
ATGCCGGCCAAATTCTCTGCAACAAAAGCAACCATTCTCGACAAATTGGTTCTCGCCATCTGATAGGTCGCGTGCATATAGGAACGGAATGCGATCGCATTCAGTGCAATGATCGGCAGCAAAATAAGGCAGTAGAGCGTCATCCTCACATCAAGCTGAAACATTAACGCGATAATGAACACCAGCGTCAAGCCATCACGCAGCACGCTAAGCAGCACCTGCGAGAAGAACTGGTTGAGCGACTCCGTATCGCTCGACACATGCGTGATGAGACTGCCGCTTGGCACACGGTCGAAATACGACATCGACTGCTTCGAGATATGACGGAACAGCTTCTTCCGAATGGCAGCAACAATGCCTTGTGCGGCCTTCTGAAGCAGATTATTTTGCAAGAAGTTAAATACAAATCCTGCAACAGAAAGAAGAAGATAAAGGCCCGCAATGAGAAAAAGCGTATTCGGGCTGCGATCGCCCTTCATCAAATGATCATCGATCGCAATCTTCACCAGATAGGGCTGCAGCAAATCTGCGGCGATCGCCACGATAATACAGCCAAACACGGCCAGAAAGGTCAATCGATACGGCTTCGCATATGCGATAAGCCCCTTGTAAGCTTCCTTGTTACTCTCTTTGCTGGGAGCAGCCGGACTATCTAGTCTCGCGTCCATCTGCCCGTTGTTGATGATTTTAGCCAACGCCGCTTCCCTCCTCCTGAATGGCATGGAGCATGGCATAGATGCCGCCCTGCGCAAGCAGTGACCCATGCGTTCCCCGCTGCACAATCCGGCCCTCGTCCAGCACGATAATTTCATCGGCATGTTTAAGCGCGCTGATCCGGTGAGCGATAATGATCGTTGTTTTGTTCTGACGTTTCTTACGAATCGTATCAATAATTGCAGTCTCCGTAACGGCATCCACGGCGCTTACGCTGTCATCCAGAATGAGAATCGGCGCATCCATCATCATGCCGCGTGCAAGCGCAGTCCGCTGACGCTGACCGCCGGAGAGGGTAACGCCCCGCTCGCCCAGCTTCGTCTCAAAGCCATCGGGAAACGACATAATGCTCTCGTGAATCTTGGCATGCCGGGCTGCTTTCTCCACCAAGGCAAGGTCTGCGCTGCGTTTGTAGAACGAAATATTATCCCGAATCGTCGAACTGAACAGGAACCCATCCTGCGGCACATAAGCAATTCCGCCGCGCAAATTCTCAAGCTTTAAGCTGCGCAGATCCTGATCGCCGACGGTTACGGCCCCGAGTGGAGGATCGTACACGCGAAGGAGCAGCTTGGTAAGGGTTGTTTTGCCGGAACCTGTCTTCCCTACGATGCCAATCGTCTTGCCCGGTGCAACCTGAAGCGAAATATGCTTAAGCGCCTCTTCCGGCGAATCCGGATACGCGAAGGACAAGTCGTTGATCGACAGCGTCTCGCGTTCCCAATCGACCTCCACCGCAGTTGGCTCTTCTTTAATTTCAGGCTGCTTGTTCAGCAGATCATTCAATCGCTCGACGGACGCGCGAGAACGTTGAATCGTATTGATCACATTCCCGATCGCCTGCAGCGGGTTGACCATCATGCGAACATAGAGCGTAAGGGCAACGAAGTTACCGAGCGTAATCGTGCCGCCAAGTGCCAAATACCCGCCATAAGCCAGCGTAATGATGAGGGATAGCGCCCCGAGAAAAGGGATGAGTGCTTGAAAATAAGACGAGATGCGCACCAGCTTCAGCTGATTATCCATGATCCGGTCAACGGATTTGCCGAATTTCTCGTTCATGATGTCTTCTACCGCGAATTTCTTCGTCACGCGAATGCCGCCGAACTGTTCTTCCGCGGACTCCGTCATCGCACCAAGCGACTCTTGTACGGCAAGAGAGCGCTTACGAATGTTAGGTCCGATTCGCACGACTACCCATGGAATGAGCACCAGCGGCGATATACAAACCAGAATCAGATAAATCGGAATATCGCTCAGAATCATCATGACGATAACGGATATGATGAGCATCACCGCATTCGCCGTCTGATTGACGCCCATCGCAATCGATTCCCGCACAGTCGTTACATCGTTCATGACGTAACTGAGCAGCTTACCGACGCCGTTCTTCGAGTAGTACTGCTCGCCAAGCGTGGTGAAATGTCCGAACAACCGCCTGCGCGTATACCATTCGAATTTGCGGCCCACATACATAATATGAAACTGTCCGATACCGCCAAGTACGCCATAGGCAACGCCAATTAAGAGCAGGATCATGCTGGAATCCCAGACTGCGTCTTTGGTAAGCCCACCTTGCTGAAGTTGGTCCGTGAAATTGCCGAGCACTTTCGGAAAATAAGCCTGAAATACATTCGCCGCAATGGAAAACGAAATGCCGGATGCGTAGATATACCAATTGTTGCGGATATACGTCACCAGCAACCCTCGCTGACTTGCCATGAAACAGCTCCTCCCTCTTACCAGTAATTGCATATCTCCACACAAATCTGTGTACACAACTAAGCGATGTAAGCCTAGATAAATCAAGCAAATCGATGATCGTCGCACATATCCAAATTTTGCATTTATCACACATTTTACTCAGCAAAAAAGCCTCTTCCAGGTCGATGGATAATAGAGGCTTTGCGTCACAACCATTCAATTAACGCGGCGCTTGCGATTCTACAATCAGCCGAATCTCAATGCCGGACGGGTCGCGTACAATGACCGTTCCGCGGTCGGTTTGCAGAGGTACACTTGCAGCCTGCAAACGAGCGAAGAGCGCCATTTGCGCGGTTTCGTTTGGAAGCACGATTTCATAATAATCGAGTCCCGGCGCGTTCTCCGGTGTAAGCTCTGCACCGATGCCTGCCCACACATTGAGTCCGATGTGGTGGTGATAGCCGCCTGCTGAGATGAAGAGCGCAGAATCCGCCATTTGAGCGACAAGCTCGAAGCCGAGCACATCGTGGTAGAAATGTTCCGTAGTCGGCAGTTCAGAGACATGAAGATGAATGTGTCCCACTGTCGTGCCGGCAGGCAGTCCACTCCACGGTGCATCTCCGGCTTCAGCCAGCAAGCCTTCCCAGTCGATCGGATCGAGGCCCATCACATACTGCCCCTTCTCGTCGCGCTCCCACTCTTCGCGAGGTCGGTCTCGGTAGATTTCGATCCCGTTGTTGTCGGGATCTGCAATATATAACGCTTCGCTTACGAAGTGATCAGCCTGCCCGATGTGGATGCCGCTTGCAACGAGGTTGCGCAGCGAAAGGCCGAGTGACTTACGGTCCGGCACCAGCAATGCGTAGTGATACAGACCCGCTCCTGATCGGCGCGGACGCGGCACGGCATTCGGGATTTCTCGCAGATGCAGCAGAGGTGCAGAACTGTCCTGTGCACCTAGCTCCGCTGTACCTTCTCCTTGAGAGAGAACCTGCAGCCCTACAACTTCACGGTAGAACGCAAGCGAACGCTCCAAATCGCTGACTCGCAAATGGACCTTTCCAATTTGGGCTCCGGCATCAATGACAAAGGACATTTCAATCACCTCTTCTCTATAAATATTCCGCTACAATATCTTTAATCCGATCAAGCCCTGCCCACATGTCGCCGGGACCATCATAAATAAGTACGATTGCGCCGTTAAACTCGGCCGCACGCACGGTTTCTAAGCATTTCAGAAATTCTTCTCGATCGGGATATCCGTCACCGTCATACTGCGCTTTGGCATGAACGGATACGCTGCGAGGCAAAGTCATCGTAAACTCTGCATATTTGGTTGGAAACGCGAAATTGCCGAAGTCTGTAATGAAATCAGCCGCGTCGCCGATGCTCTCAAGCAGTTTGACGCTCGATGTACCCGTTGAAGTGAGCGCCTTAAAGTTCTCCGATACAACACGCACACCTTTCTCAGAGGCATAACGACCAAGCTCGATAAGGCCATCCGCTGACTTGCGGATCGCTTCTTCCTGATCCGGCTGCGCTTCTCCGGCAATGATGCGAATCTGCTTCGCGCCTGCCAGCGATGCGATATCAATCCACTCCCGCATGAAACGAATGTCGGCTGCACGCTTCTCTTCGTCTTCGGAGGTGAGGTCGCCATAATCAAGCAGCAGCGTATCGAAGGACAATGCTGCAGCGCTGAATGCTTCCCGCAGCTGTGCTAAATAATCAGGGTCTGTCGATGGAAAGTGAAAGTGGCATACTTCTGCTGCATGGTACCCTCTTCTCGCCAGCTCGGCTGGGAGCTCCAGCAGGGTCAATGCTTGCGGCTGTTCCTGAACATTTTGCTCATGCTGCCCGGTTGCTGCGTTCCACGTCGTAAACCGAAGCGGCCCCAGCAGCCGGTGCAAACTCCATGTGCTAATCGATAGATAAGACAACTTGAATAACCTCCTCTTAGCTTGATTGAACAATAAACAAAGAATGTCTACATCGTATCACATCCCAGTTCATTAACCAATTTAGGGAAATGGTGTAAAGCAGCACTACGGACGCAAAAAACAGGCTAAGATGTTGGTTTCATCATAGCCATGCACATAGACAAACGATTTCCGTTTTATGCCGAGCGATTCGCGGATTTCCCTAGTGGATTTCTCGCGAATCCGCGTGAACTCTTTTTCACAGAATGGTTCCTGGTATATAATACGGGGGACTCTTACTGTGAAGATAGGAGAAATCATATGGATATCATTCAAATTGCGACTCATCTGATCGATGAGGATACCGACCAGCCGCGCTATCAGTTCGATGAAGAAGCGCTTCAGGAGCTAATGAAGAGCATTGAGGAGATTGGCCTGCTCTCCCCGATTAAAGTGCGTACGACCCCAGGCGGGCGTTACAAAATTATTTATGGCAACAGACGCTACAAAGCCAGCAAGATGCTCGGCAAAGAAACCATCCCGTGCATCGTGTCGACCGTGACAGATGAAATGGAAATTTATTTGGAGCAGATCGCGGAGAATTTGACGCGGGAGGGCTTCTCGCCCATCGAGGAAGCCGAAGCGTTCCATAAGCTGATGAACGAGTCCAAATTCAACAGCTCGATCAAGTATCTCGCCGGCAAGCTCGGCAAGCCCGAGAGTTATATCAAGAACAAATGCGAGCTGCTGAAGTTCGGCAACTCCGTCCGGAAGCTGATAGTCAGCGGCACGGAAATTCGGGAGGGCAAGCTTACCGAAGACCAGCTGCTGCCGATTAAGGATCTTCCGATTGAGCATCGTGATCCGCTCGCGCTCATTATCGCCCGCGACGCGCTGCCTGTCAGCGATGTGAAGAAGATCGCCAAGCTGTTCAAGGACAAGGAAATTTCGTCCGGCACGAAGGACAAGCTGCTCTACAAGAACGGACATGAGCTGCTGCAGACGTGGTCCACTGTGCAGCAGAACAAGGCGGAGCGCGAACGCGCAGCCGAGCTTGCGGCGGAGAAGGCCGAGCTCGCCGCCGAGGCGAAAGCCGAGCGAGCGCGGCGCGCGGCGGAGGCTGCGGCCGAAGCGGAAGCGCTGGCTGCGGCGGCGTTAGCGCTTGCCGCAAGCGGGGCGATGCCGACGGCCGCTGTACTCGGCGGCGGCGATTTGTTCGCAGCTGCGGCTGGCGAAGCTGCTTCGGCAGCGGGCGGTGCAGCCACAGCTGCCACTGCAACGAGCGGCAAAGCAATAGCGGCTGCTGCGGCTCGCGAAGAAGCGCGGCTTCTTCTGTCCGCGCTGCCATTGCCAAGCCACTTGGCGGATGAGACCGCCTCCGGCGAGGAGCTGCACGCTTTGATCGCGGACATCGACGGAGTAATGGCCGCTCTGGCTCAGCGCGCAGCAGCCTGGCAGTCGCTGCGCGAGCTTGCGGTCGCCGCCGTTCGGGGACGGTAGCGCTGTCATTTTTGCAATCTCTGGCCAGATTAGGATTGCCATTCGAGCTGCCTCCTGTGGTACTATTAGCAGGAGGTTTTGCTTTTGCTTCACAGGATTAAAGACGAGAGAGTGAGGATGTTTCCACATGAGAGTTGTTATCCTAGGCGGTACCGGCAATATCAGTACAAGCATTGTTCGTCTTCTGGTCGCACAAGGCCACGAAGTAACTTGTTATAACCGCGGCCAAAGCAGTGTCGACCTGCCTGCCGGCGTCCGCATCATCAACGGAGATCGCCAAGATCGCGAGAAATTCGAGCAAACGATGCAGCAGGAGAAGTTCGATGCCGCTATCGATATGATCAGCTTTAATCGTGAGGATGCGGAGAGCAGCATTCGCGCCTTCCGCGGCGTGCAGCAATTTGTTCAATGCTCGACGGTATGTACGTATGGCGTGGAGTATGAGTGGATGCCTGTTACCGAGGATCACCAGCTGCGTCCGATCAGCGGCTACGGCCAAGGTAAAGTGGATGCCGATACGGCGCTGATGGAAGCTTACTACCGCGATGGTTTCCCGGTTACGATTCTGAAGCCTTCGACGACCTATGGTCCGCAAAGCGGCGTTCTTCGCCAAGTGGCATGGGACTTCTCTTGGATTGATCGTATCCTCAAAGGCAAACCGATTCTCATTTGCGGCGATGGCAAAGCGCCTCACTCCTTCCTGCATGTCGACGATGCTGCCAAAGCATTCGCAGGCGTACTCGGCAAGAAGCACTGTCTAGGCCAAACGTATAACGTGGTACCGCGCGGCTTTACGACTTGGGAGCAGCAGCATAAACTGGCTATGAAGGTGCTTGGCAGAGAGGTTGAGCTGGTAGGCGTACCGCTGCAAACGCTCAAATCCTTCGATGCCGGCCGTTTCGGCATTTGCGAAGAGATTTTCATGCACAACGACTACTACAGCTGCGAGAAGCTGATGCGCGATGTGCCTGAGTTTATCCCGACCGTTTCCCTGGAAGAAGGGATGCGCCAAGTGTTCGAAGTGATGAAGCAAGAGAATCGCATTCCGAACTCCGATAACGAGACTTGGGAAGACGAAATCATTGCAGCGTACCGCGGCGCTTTTGCACCGCTTGCTGCTAAAGCATAAATTGAAAGAACCTGAGGCACTGTGTGCTCAGGGTCTTTTTGCGTTGTTATGGAAGCAGCAATCGGTCGAGTCCGATGGCGCTGATCAGCATGCGTTCTTTCTTGCTGCCCATTAGCTGCTGCGTCCAATCGACGAAACCGCCGTCGCCAATGTAATGCACTTTATCGTTTATCGTTGTTTTGATCGTGAATTGAAGCCCTTTGTAGTAGGCGTTGTCCGATGGCTCACTGTTGACGGTGACCACCAGCTCCGGCGCTTGCTCTCGGATATGTTGAATGAGGCGGCTGTTCAGCCCTTCCGAATCCGTATAGCCCGGACGAGCGTTCAGGATGATTTCGATCTCCGCTCCTCCGAATGGTGCTCGGAACATCTCGCGGTACACGGCGATATGCTCCCAGACCGCCTGTTTCTCGAAGGAGTAGGAGCCGTTATCCTTCCCAGACGTTACCATTGCATAGAGGCCAAAATGCGGCAGAAATCCCGGTACATTCGGGAATTTCTGTGCCCGTACATGGCGATGGGTCGTGCAGTAGCGCAGCATCTCCGGTGCGTTGCTCAGGTCTCCGGACTTGAGGCCGTCCGCGATATGGAGCGCGAGCAGGTTCGTGACATCCGCGACGACCTCAGTGCCTCGGAGGGCGGAGATGATTTTGTTCTGATCGGCCGGCGCAACGATGGAACAGGATCCTAGCGGCGCAACGGGCGACAGCTGCACCGGAGCATAAGCTTGCTGCTGCGCAATACGCAGCAGATCGAGCTCCAGCTGCTTCAGTGCAAGCGGATCGACGACCGCGGGCTTCACGAAGCGGTTCTCCTTGTAGCTGCGCAGCAGCTCGCTTGGCTGCCGCTTCGCCGTGCGCTGTCTGAACACTTCAAGCAGCAGCGTGCTCAGGTCCGAGCCGGACATCCGCTCGGACAACACTTCCACGAGCTCCTCATGCCCCAGTTCGCGGAGAATTCGCTTGAGCTCGCCTCGATCGGATTTATTTTGCGTAGACATGGCCCTGCCCCCCAATCACAAATGTTAAAAAAGAGTATACGCCACCGTGGGGACGAATGGAACTCCGATTTCATAAGGGCTACATGCCATCTCTCACAAATTTCTCCATTCGCTCTCTTATCGAACCGCGTACTTCTCTGAATTTCTCCATGACTTCCTCATCCGTACCTGTCGCTTTCGCCGGATCATCGAAACCCCAATGACATCTTTCGGCTTTATCATTGTGCACAACCGGGCAGTTATCGTTTGCGTGACCGCAAAGGGTAATGATGTAATCCGCAGCTGCTAAGATCTCGGGATCAATGACATCCGACGTATGATGCGATATGTCGATTCCCGCTTCCTTCATGATTTGTACGGCACGCGGATTCAAGCCATGTGCTTCAAGACCTGCGCTTTTCACCTCGTATTTATCGCCGCCAAGCGCCTCTAGATAGCCGTGTGCGATTTGGCTTCTGCATGAGTTCCCTGTACACAAAAAGTAAACGAGCGGTTTATTATTCATCGTTAATAGTCTCCCTTATCCTGTTATTGTTCGAAGCCAGAGGTACAATCCTGTCAGCGTGATGAAGAGCGTCGGAACCGTAAGCACGATACCTGTTTTGAAATAATTGCCCCATGTGATCTTAATGCCCTTGCGGGATAGCACGTGCAGCCACAACAAGGTCGCGAGTGATCCGATCGGCGTAATCTTCGGACCCAGATCACTGCCGATGACGTTGGCATACACCAGAGACTCACGGATTACGCCTTGCGTGGCGGTTCCATCTATGGCAAGCGCGTTAATCATCACGGTCGGCATGTTGTTCATCATCGAAGACAATATCGCCGCAAGGAAACCCATGCCGATTGTGGAGCTATATAGTCCTTTTGCTGCAATCGCTTGAATGATACTGCCTAGTTCATCGGTTAATCCAACGTTACGAAGTCCGTAGACGACTACATACATTCCAATGGAGAAAATCACGACCGTCCACGGGGCACCTTTAACAAGCTGCCAGGTAGGGACGACTGGACTGCGGCGTGCGGCGAGCATAAACAAAACAGCAACGACTCCCGCAATGACGGAAACCGGAACGTGAATGATCGGACTTACGAAGTATGCAATCAGTAACCCTGCTAAGATAACCCATGAAAGCTTAAACAGCTTTTTGTCTTTGATCGCATCGGCTGGTTTTCTGAGCTGCGTTACATCGTAGCTGCCGGGCATGCTCTTGCGGAAGAATAGAATCAATACCACCAAGCTCGCCAGCAGCGCGAACAGATTCGGAATGATCATCCGAGTGGCGTACTCTACGAAGCCGATGCCAAAATAATCAGCAGATACAATATTAACAAGGTTACTCACCACAAACGGAAGCGAGGTCGTATCTGCGATAAATCCACTCGCTACGATGAACGGCAAGATCATCTTCTGATCAAATTTGAGCGCTCGCACCATGGCAAGAACAATCGGTGTCAGAATGAGCGCGGCACCGTCATTGGCAAAGAATGCCGCGACGGCGGCACCAAGGAGAACAACATAGACAAACATAAGCTTGCCATTGCCTTTAGCGAGCCGAGCCATATGAAGCGCTGCCCACTCAAAGAAGCCGAGCTCGTCGAGAATAAGTGAGATCAAGATGATTGCGACAAAAGCAAGCGTGGCATTCCACACGATTCCCGTGACGGTAACGACGTCACCCCAATCGACCACTCCACAAATCAGCGCAAGAATCGCGCCGCCGCTTGCTGACCAACCTATATTCAGTCCCCGAGGCTGCCAGATGACAAAGGTAAGTGTGATAAGAAAGATAAGGATTGCAATAACGAGCATGATTTCCTCCGAAGATCATTAAATCAATTATTTTTGATTAATTGTTCATAAAAATTAACAGCAGGTTGAATTCTGATCTCTAGGTCTGAAAATGCAGCATAACTGCTCGGAAAGAAGTGCTCCGATTTCAGTCGGATTAAGCTCGTAATAGCTCCATGTGCCTTTTGTTTCTTTTGTAATCAAGTTAACATCCAATAAGATCTTAAGGTGATAGGAAAGCTTGGATTGCGGCATATCCACGATCTCGGTCAAATCACACACGCATGTATTGCCGCGCTGACAGAGTTCGAATAAGATTTGCAGCCGTTTCTGATCGGCCAGCGCTTTGAATTTCTGCTCGTAGTCACTAAATGAAATAGTCGGTAAAATGAACGGATTTACGGGTAACTCTTTCTTCATTGGAATCACCTTTTTGTTGGAATATAATATGGGATGGATTTGTATATCAACTTTTCTTGATTAATAAGTCTGAACATAAGATAGCATTCTTTTACTTGATGGTCAAATGATGAAGGTTAAATGATAAAACCTCTGATGGAAACCATCAGAGGTTTATATGCATTATGTGCCGAACACATTGCGAATTGCTTCTAAGTATTTCATGCCATGAATCGTATCCGGTTCCAGGTAGCCGCCTTCGGTCCACTCGTTCCATGCATAGATGGTGAACATGCGCGTGGCGAGGTTGGACTGGTCGAGATAGTCTTTCACCTCTTGCAGATTCGCCTCGAAGGCATCCGGGGTATTGCCGGTTAGGATCGGCGTATATGGATATTCCCCGCGTACGAGTGGAATATCTTGTCTGCAGCGCGGCGAGGGATCCCAGCCCATCGTCGAATTGGGGTAGTATGGAACCTCGAAAGCATCGCGGAACTTCGGCCACTTGGCGACTGCTTCTGCCGCACAATCTGCGTAGGGAGAATCCGGGAACGAGGCCGGCTCCACATGGTGAATCCAAACGTAGGAAGTCACACTATCAATGCTTAGCGTCCGAATCAGCTCATTCGTATCGGGTCCGATGATCTCGCGATTGAGCTCGTTCAGCCCCCACTCCACCAGATTGAGATGGAGCTCGCCGCAGCCGGCTTCTCGCGTCTTCTCCCGAAAGGACTGCAGGGCGTCTCTAGTTTGCGCGATGCCGCCTAGCCCTTTGATCAAGGTATGGCACTCGTAGATGGAGAAATAGAGTTTACCTTCGATCTTCAGAAAATTAGGCTCATTAAAATATCGGATGATTAAATAGTCGGTCATCGCATCGAACCGCTCGCGCGACACCTCATTGTGATTCGCCCACATGATGCCGAAACGCAGCCGGTCGCGATTAGGCGCCTGCAGGAATCCATCCTCCAGCGCACGGTGCAGGAACGGCCCTTCGCCGCCGCCCATATCCCAGTACCAGTCATAGATGAACGAAGTGATGCCATGATCCGCGGCCGCATCAATCTGCTTCTCCGACACGGCAGGGTCGGACTCGTCAAGCTCGCCCCAGAGCGGCACCTTCGGCTGCTCATGCCCCTCGAATACCGGCTTTGCCACCCGAAGCGACGGCCACTCCGTCCAGCCTTCGCCTTTGGCCGCCTCATTCTTCGGATCCGGATGCCACTGCGGAAAATAGTACACCGCTACTTCGTACGGTTGGTTATGCTCTGCCATCACTAATTATCGCCTCCTGCGAATATACTAGCTGCTCTCGCGACACGCCTCTATCTAAGTAAATTCTCAGCTGCTCTGCTACTGTAGCCATCCTGGTTCGCTTCTTGCTCCGAATTGAGCTCACTCTTGCTAATGTAGCTACCCTGGTTCGCTTCTTGCTCCCAAACTGGCCCATTCTCGCCCATGTAGCTAACCTGGTTCGCTTCTTGCTCTGCTTGCCAATGAGCGGTCATTTGTACCTCTCCCTAGAGCCACTCTTTCACCGAATATGCTGCTTTCCCGCCGATGTGTTATCCCTAGAGCTACTCTTTCACGCGATTAGCGCATACGCAGCTAGCACAGCTGCATCCACCGCAGAGCTGCCCCTATCCCTTCACCGCGCCTGCGGTTAAGCCGCGGAGCATGTACTTCTGCGTGAACGCGAACAGTACGACGAGCGGCAGCATGGCCAGCACGCTGACGGCGAACACGGGGCCGTAGTTGACGGATTGTTTGTTGAACATGAATTGGACGATTTGCGGCATGAGGGTCATTTTTTCCGGTTGGTTGAGGAAGATGAGCGGGGTCAGAAAATCATTCCAGACCCCGTACACATTCGTCACGATAAACGTCCCCGTCGCGGGCAGCAGCAGCGGGAAAATAATCCGCCAATACAGCCGCAGCGGCCCGCAGCCGTCTAAGCTGGCCGACTCCTCAAGCTCCCGCGGAATCGACTTCGTGAACGCCGCATACAGAAACGACGCGAAGGGAATGAATCCCGCCGTATAGATCAGCACGAGCAACGTCCGCGTATTCATCAGATGGATATCCACCGCCATCGTGAAGAGCGGAATGAGCGACCCCACCGCCGGAATCACCATGCCGGAGAGGAAGAAGATATAGGCGAAGCGAAACAGCTTCTCCTGCCTGCGCGACAGCACATACCCCGCCATTGAAGCCACCAGAATGGTGAGCCCAAGCGCGCCCGCTGTAATCAGCAGCGTATTGGACAACCCGCGGAAGAACGCCATATCGGTGAAGGCCGATTTGTAATAGTCCAGATAGAAGCTGTGCGGCAGCTCGTAAGGTTTGAAGAAATAACGCGGCTCCTTGAAGCTCATCTGCACCAGGAAGAACACCGGGAACAAGAAGCATAATGCTGCTATGAACAGCAGCACCTCAAGCACAATCGAAGGTCTCCGATTCAGTCCCATGTTATAGCTCGACCTCCCTGCGCCGCGTGATACTGAGCTGAACGATGGTTACGATGATAATGAAGACCGCCAGCACGATACCCGCAGCCGTCGCGTAGCCATAGCTCTGGTTCTTGAAGGCCGAATTATAAACAGCGAGAAACAGCGTGTACGAAGACGAACCCGGACCGCCATTCGTAAGCAGGAAAGGCAGATCGAACAGACGAAGCGCACCTACAATGGTCAAAAACAGCACGATCGTCACGGACGGCATCAGCATCGGGAAGGTCACCATGCGAAACAGGGCAAAACCCTTCGCACCCTCGATATCCGCAGCCTCATAAATATCGGTCGGAATCGCCTGCAGTCCGGCGAGATAAATCAAAGCGCAATACCCAATCGCCTGCCACTGCGTCAGCAAAATAATCGTCGGGAACGACGTGTACACCGTGCCGAGCCAATCCTGCACATTCGCCTCTCCGATGATCGGCTCCAGAATGCCGTTGATAAAGCCGTCATACTTTAGCAGCTCCCCCCATACGACCGAGGTCACAACGAGACTGATGATGACCGGCAAATAGAAAGAGGTACGCAGAAAGCCGCGCGTCCGGAATTTTCGATTGAGCAGCAAGGCCAGCAGGAGAGCCAGCGGATTTTGTACAACGAGGCCAAACAGCACCATTTTGAGCGTATTCTTCATGCCATCAAGCATTTGCACGTCCTGAAACAAATACTTGTAATTGTCGATACCGATATAACGCGGCGCTTTAATCCCATTCCACTCGGTGAAAGAGTAGTAAATACTCTGTAGAAACGGATAGTAGAAAAACATGCCGAAGATGGCAAGCGCCGGCACGAGAAACAAACAGGCGATCCAGTATTGCTTGCGATTCAAGCTCATAAAACTTCACCTACTCAAGTTGGACTTTGTAAAACACGTCCAGCCTTACGGCTGAACGTGTTTATCATACTGTGGATGATACTGCGTGTTTAGGAGCGCCTATTGCTTATTCTGCCGGTGGTGTTACCGTCGCTTTGTCTTTCTCGAAGCTGCTTTGCGCCGCTTTCAGATCATCCGGGTTGAATTTGATACCGGATACAACCTTCGTGAGCAGATCAAGCATGTTCGTTGTCGCGCTGGTCGGGATGTAGCTTGTAATGTTCGATGTGACAACCGTGCTGTTCGCAACCGCTTCTTGAACCGCATCCATTGCCGGATCGTCGTATTTCACAGTTACATCGGTGAAGGAAGTAAGGGCGCCGTCACCTTTCATGAACGGGCTGATGATATCCTGCGTCGTCATGAGGTTAATCAAGTCTTTGGATTCCTGCATCAGTTCAGTCTTCGCATTAATACCGAGCGCTTCGTTGCTTCCGAGGCCCATAGCTACTTTGCCTTCGTCATTCGCAAGCGGGAAGTAGCCGATATCGAATGGTTCAAAACCGCCTTTGGTGATGTTATCGACATTCGCGCCAGGCATCCAAGGACCTTGAACAATCATGGCCGCTTCGCCGGAAGCGAACATTTGACCGGATTGCGGCCAGTCGATGCTGATCGCGTTTTTGTTGAAATAACCTTTGGATTTCATCGTTTCGAAGTTGGTGTACACCTTCTGAATGAGCGGATCTTCGTTCAGCTTCACTTCGCCATCGTAAATTTTCTTGCCAAGCGCAGGGTCGGCCAGCTGGTAGGAGCTCATCCAGTTCGTGAAGAAGAGCTGCGCCGTCCACTGATCCTTGAAGCCGAGCGTAATCGGCGTTTTGCCGGCGCCTTTGATTTTCTCGGCGGCGTCGAACAGCTCTTGCGTTGTTTTTGGAGGATTGATGCTAAGGTCGGAGAAAATCTTCTTGTTATACCAAACGCCGCCGCCAATCGATAGACCCATTGGTACGCCGAATGTTTTGCCATCTGCGTGGGTTTGGAAATCCTTCTGGCCGCCGTCGTTCAGACGCGGAACCCATGGCTCTGCGGAGAGGTCAAGCAAGTTGCCGGATTTTGCAAAATCCACCCCTTGGTAGAACACGACATCCGGTGCGGAGCCCGATGCGAATTGTGCTTTCAGCTTGTCGAAGTAAGTCGCGCCTAGCACGACATCCCATTGAATCTTCGCTTTTGGATATAGCTTCGCGTATCCCTCTTCAACGGATTTCTTGAAAGCGACCATATGCGGGCGATCGTCAAGGAACCAAGCGCCAACGCGAATCGTGAACTCCTTGTCATTCGTTGCCGGTGCAGCCGCTTCATTGGTAGCCGCTTCGTTCGTACTAGTATCATTCGTGGCAGCCGTATTCGTAGTGGTATCGGTAGTTGTGCTACTGTTGTTCTTCGCAGTATTGCCCTCGTTGTTGTTTGAATTTCCGCAAGCTGACATGACCGTTGTCAGAAGCAGCACACCCGCCAGCGCTGATAGTCCTTTGAGCTTCATTGCTACAACACCCTCTTTTCGTCTGTTATGATGATTGGTTTGCATGTACGATCCAAAGATCGAACATGCAGCATTCATCTCTTATCTCACAAGTTAAGTGTAGCGCTTACATGACGCCCAGAGGATAGCTGCATTTTACCGTTTCTATGCTGGATTTGCTTTCTTATTCTTCCACGAGACCTTGTCCGCCCCTGACATGCGCGCGATAAGCACTCGGTGAGAGACCGACCTTCTTCTTGAACATGAAGCTAAAATGAGCCGTATCCTTAAAACCTACCGCATAGGCAACCTCATAGGTTTTGAGATCCTCGCGCAGCAGCTTCGTCTTGGCCGCCTCGATCCGGTAATCCCACAGCATATCGGTAAAATTATGGCCGGTCTCCTTCTTGATCAGCCTGCTCAAGTATGAATAATTGACATTCAGCTTATTGGCCACGGCCTGCAGCGTCAGGTCCTCCGCGAACCGTTCGCGAATAATCTGCTTCACGTCCGAGATCACCTTTAGCGGCGAATCCTGCAGCTCCTGCTGCATGAAGACTTGATAGGCAATGAGCTGACGCTCCAGCTCTTTCATAATGTCAGTCAGCAGCACGGCTTTAATCAGCTTCTCGCGGATGTCGACGGACATGCCGTGCGAAGGACGAATGCCGAGATCAGCCAGCGCTGCTTCTGCTTTCTCTATTAAATGCAGCGCATAATGCTGCATATCCTTCTTGCTTGCGCCGACTGAGAGCATGCTGCGGTAAGAATCCTTCAAGAGTGTGCGGATCCCCTCGGGATCGTTGCTGCGCAGTGCATCCGCAATCCGACTAAGCGATGCATCGGTTTCCTTCTCCTTCTCCGTCAGGAACGATTCCATCGCGTCGTAAGCAATAACGGAGTTTTTGCCGAGCAGCATGCGGTACTCCATGCATTTCTTCACTTGGCGCAGCGCCTCGGGGAGACGGCAAAAAGTGACGAAGGTCTGGCTGATGCCAACCGACAATGACATAGCGCGAGATCCGCTGGCCGATGCGATCTCCTTGGCGAAGGCCATTAACGGCTCGCGGCCGGCGCTTAGGCCGGATTGCTGGCTTAGCGGCACGAACAAATAAATTCCGCTCGCAGATGAAGCGGTCCAACCCTGCAAGCCGATGCCTCCGGCGGCTGTCTCGATTTGCCCGCGCAGATGTGCCGCCGCAAACGGGAAATGTTCGTTATCCGAGTCGCGCGGCGTATCAAGCTCGGCATACAGCAGAATGAATTCGCCATCCTGCAAGCCGCTTAATTGCAGCCACTGCTGCTTATATGCCGCTGATTGCTGCTCGTCTGCCAGCAGCTCGAAGAACTGATCATGCTCACGCCAGCCCGCCAGCATTGGCTCATGCTCACGCAGCGATTCGACCGTGCGGATCAGCTCCTCCGGCAGGAAGGGTTTCGTCATGAAATCCGATACGCCCAGCTTCACCGCTTGCCTCGCATAGTTGAACTCATGATAGGCGGTGAGAAAAATAATCGGCATATCGGCATACCGCCTGCGTACATGCTCCGCAAACGTGATACCATCCATAACCGGCATCCGAATATCCGTAATAATGACATCCGGAAGAGTGGTGCACGTGCTCAGCATGCCGAGCGCTTCTTCCCCATTAGCCGCCGTCCAAGCCACCTCGCAGCCAATCGAGGCCCAGCCTTCCATCCCCGCCAGAAATTCGCGAATCTCACGTTCATCATCCACTATCATAATTCGCATGTGCTTAGCCCTCCTCGTTATCCTGCAAAATCTGTATGGGCATTAGCACCCTCGCCATTGTTGTTCCTTCAAGGTGAAGCAAGGTAATTCCGTAGGTGTTTCCGTAATGAAGCCGCAGTCTGGCATTCACATTATCTAAGCCGGTCCCAAGTCCCTTCGGATGCTTCAGCAAGGAATCGCTGCTGCCCGCGGCTGTCTCCAGCAATACTCCGCTGCCAAGCGAGCTGTTCTCAATCTCGATAACCAGCTCATATTGCTCTTCCTTCACGGTGATGGAGATCGAGCCTCCCTCGGGCAGCCGGTCGATGCCGTGAACGACGGCATTCTCTACCAATGGCTGGAGAAGAAGTTTAGGGACGGCGATTTTGCGATACATATCAGGCAGGTCGATCGTGTAGGATAGGCGTTCCCCATAGCGGTAACGGTGGATTTCGAGATATTTGCGCACAAACTCCATCTCGGTACCGAGCTCGACGAACTGATTGCCGGGCGTAATCGAGAATCGGAAAATACCGGATAAATGCTGCACCATCTGCGGAATATGCTTTGCCTTCTCCGGGGAGTAGGACATGATGCTGATGTATTCCATCGTGTTGTAGAGGAAATGAGGATTGATGTACATGCGAATGGCCTTCAGCTCGGCTTCGCGAACCAGCAGCTCGTTCTTATAGTTGGTCTCAATTAGATGGCTAGTCCGCTGCACCAGGCTGTTAAAGCCGTTACAGAGCATCGCGATTTCGTCCGTCGTGGTGATGCCGCTGATGAGCTGATATTCCTCCCGCTCCGCTGCGCGCATTAACCGCGTTAAACGTTGGATGGGGATCGTAATTCTACGCAGGATGACGTAGGTCACAATCGTAATTGCGAACCATGCGGCAACGGTTACGCCTATGGAGAACAGCGCCTGCTTCTGCACAAGCCCGCCGGTTCCGGGGTTCGCGAGCAGGACATATTGAAATTCGGAGTAACGCGATTTCTGTTGAATGACCAGCTCGCTCTGCAGCTTGCGGCTGTCGAGCAGATGTCCGATTTGATTTTGCTCGGAGGCTGTCATGATCTGATTATCTGCATTCGTAATATAAAAGGTTCCGGGGTCGTAATCCACGAACAACGAACGCACCTTGGCGGCATCAAGCGTAATGATCAGACGGCCGATCTCGGAATCGGCGGAGGGGCGCTGGCCTTCATCGAAGATTTTGACCACGCAGGCCATACGTTTATCGTCGTTAAAGAATGCCCATTCCGGCATACGGTCGAATTCAAACGGCATCTCCCAGAATGCTTGTGCATAGAGCAGCCGCTTCTTGGCATCGGTGCTGTACAGCACCTTATTACTGATGCCAAGCACATACAAGTCGCCGACAAAATCGCCGATCTTAAGCTTCGCTGTAGCCAGCTCCGACTGCAGCAGCTCCGAGACGGATGCGTTTAAGCTCGCGTTGACTTGGCCTTTCTTGACATTGCGGAACATGGCTTGGAGGAGTACATTTTCGCTGATGGGCAGCAGTTGGCTCTTAACGGCATAAAGCACTTCGTCGAACTTCTCGGCGGAGCCGGACAGTCCTTGCTGCGCTTCTTCGGTGGCTTTCTTCTCGATGAGATGACTGGAGCGAATGTAGAAGGTGGAACTGACGATAATTAGCGGAATTAAGGTAAGCAGCGAATAGATGATGAGCATCTTGTAAAACAACCTGGAGCGAATGGGATCTAGCAGATGCGAGGTCAGCCATTTCATAGAGGAGTCTCCTATTCGGTTAGTAAGCTGCTACTGGGGTTTGCCTCTATTATGCTATAAACGATAGGATATTCAAGAGGTAAGGTGTCTATCCGGTATAGAATGTTGCTTTACAGGCAGCATCTCTGGATAATCTGGGAGAATCTATAAGGAAATGCTGAGGAGGAAGCCGATTTAAATTGATTGGCGAGTTGTACTAACTACACGACAAACCGAAGCTTTTAAGGGGAAACAGTAGTTAACGTGTATAACATGCATTTGAAATACGAATCACCAACTATATTCATTAGAAAGAAACGTATGAATTGTACGATGTACACGTCATACGTCATTTTAGACTAGAAATTAGCGAATGTGTTGTACTCCTTACACGTCATCTGCGAGCCGCGCGACAGGTGATCCCTCGCACATTGCGAAGCGGTTAATTGAGGGGGAGTTTGGAAGCTGAGAGTACGAGTTTCGTACTCTCAGCTTGATTTTCAATTGAATTAGGTACTGAGAGTTCAAATTGGTGATTCTCAGCAGATGAAGTGGTTGATTTGGAGGTGGTTTGGAGGTTGAGAGTGCGGTTTATGTACGCTCAGTTTCACTTTCGATTGAATCAGCTGCTGAGAGTCCGGAATGGTGACTCTCAGCTTCACAATTAACTCATTAGATGACAGCACGTAATCTCGCTTCCACCTGCTCCACCCATGCACCATCTCGATCCGCCAAGAGTGTTTCCCACTCCAGCTCTCGTGCTGCCCTCAAGTTCCGCTCCGCATCGTCAACGAACAAGATATTGGCCGCCGCTTGCTGCATGCGAGACCTCACCATCCGATAAATAGAGAGATCCGGCTTGCAGCATCCCGCTTCACTCGATATGGTCACGCTCGCTATATGGCTGCGAATGGGTTCAAGCAGCGGGGCAATCCACTCATGCCGATGGTTACTCAGTAGATGAATATCTGCGAATTCACTCCACGCCGGAATACGATGGAAGGCAGGAAGCTGCTTCAGATGTTTGGCCATGCCTGCTCGTGCGAGATGTACATCGAGCCCCGCATCCTGCTGACCCAGCCACTCCCAGAATGCGCCTTCCTCGATCCGCCCAGTCCATAAGTCTTCACGAATGTCTCGTTTGAATGCGGTTCGCAGTGTGTCGAAGGAAACCGTTGCACGATCCGCCGCCACCTCTTCCCAGAATTCCGGCGTGAAATTCGTCAGCAGCACGCCTCCGACATCAAGCACTAATTGAGGTCTGCTCATGAAGTGGCCTCAACTTCAAAAATCGAATCCACAACTATAGGCAGGTTATTCCTCAGCGATACTGCCCCCAGCACCGACCTTGCGTGGTTCCCTTTACTCTCGCCGAACACTTCAAGCAGCAGATCAGAGTAGCCATTGAGCACTTTGTGATGCTCTTCGAAATCGGGTCCCGCATTTACGAAGCCTTGGATTTTCACGACCCGCTTCACGCGATCGAGCGAGCCCAACGTATCTTTCAACACGGCCAACACTTCAAGACCCGCCAGTCTGGCGAAGCGATAACCTTCCTCCGTCGTATAATCAATGCCCAGCTTCCCCTTCGGGTTGCCGGTCGGCCCTTTGCCCGATACAAACAGGAGCCCGTTCACGATCACACAATTTGCATATTTGGCGGCTGGCTCGCTCGCGCTTGGCAGCTCAATATTTAAGGCCCTTAACCGCTCTTCCGTGGATTGTTCGGACATACTGACGCCTCCTCTTATTTTCTTGTGGGAAATCCGAATGCCAGCAGTACAAAGCCGATGAATAAGAAGAACCAGACGAAGAAATTGCCGAAAAACAAGCCGACGCCACCAAGATTATTCGCATACAAATCCATATTTGCGCTGTTAGAGGTCGCCACTGCGTATGCAATCATCTTCACGCAGCGTTCAATGGTATAGATAGCGGCACCTGTGATCATAAAGATCGCGCCGAGCTTCATGTAAGTTTTATTTTCCATTATGCACCTTCCTTAAACAGGGTTGATAGTGTTCGTGCTTAGATGTGATCCAGAATAAGCTTAGCAAGCTCATCCCAGTTCTTCTTATCTGTGTTTAATTCCATCGTAGGCACTTTAGAGCGTTGCGCATGAATGCGGCACTTTTCCTGCGTTTCCAACAGCTCTTGGCAAGCTTGTCTGACTTCAACTTCGGACTTATTAATCCATTCCGACGGAACTCGGCTCTTGATCCGTTCTTCCGTCACCTCCGGCGAAATCGTAAGCAGCACGCATGTCGCGCCAAGTGCTGCCAAATCCTCTTCAAGTCTAGTAATCTCACTGGCATCCGCCTCTGCAAAAGCAACCCGATGATTCAAGTGGAACCGCTCCAGCACATAAAATAACCCTCTCGACCTCCGAGCATGAGGCCCCAGATAAACCGCCCAATCGTTTAACTGTTTTACCATGTCGACTCTGCTTCGTAACAGCTTCAGATGATCCTCTCGAGACAGCTTCTCGTACGATCCTTGGACGTAGTTCAGCACCTGCGAATAATGCTCGCCGAGGACGATGACGCTATTTTCTGCCGTTTCATCCTGCGCCTGAAGCTTCTTGATCGCTCGCAGCAGTGAGGTTTTGCCAGCGTTAGAGTAACCCTCTAGAATAATACCTCTTATGTTCAAAGTTGGTTGTCCTCCGAATGTGAGATTCGTTGCTGCGCGGCAAAAGTAAGCCAATTGCCCCTAAACTCAATTGCTCGGCCATTCTTCTTCTCGGCGATGCACTGGGGGATAACCCTCACGATGCGAATATCCCAATCCCGGTAAAGTTCTTTCAAGAGATGGATCGTTTCATCCGTCTTTAGAGGCAGCTCGATTACACCGGGGCGTTGCTCATCCAGCTCCATATCGTATTCCACGACTTCCGTGTTAATCAGGATACAGTTGATTCCCTGCTCTCTGGTTCCGCGGATCATCCGCTTCACAACAGCTTGAAAGGCAGCGAGATTCGAAACATGCTCCAGGCAAGAACAAGCGACAATGTAGTCGTAAGCATGCTGCGCGATCTCATAATGCTCGACATCCGCCACCACAGGCTGGATAACACTTTGTACTTCATATTGATTGGCATACTGCTCCAGCTTCTGAGTGGCAATGGGGAGCAAATCGACGCATACGACCGAACCCCCTGCTGGCTTAACGACCTGCGCAATCGGAATGCTGTTCCGCCCCACGCCGCAGCCCAGATCAAGTACATGAATTGGCTCACCTTGGGTGAAATCCTGCAGTAAATTCATGACTGTTTTAACCGGCTTGGCCAGCCAAGTTCCGGGTGTAAACAGCTCCGTCTCCCGATAAAACACTTCGTGGTATTCCGTTTCCTGCTTCCTAGCCTCACCGAAATGGTTCACGTAGCACCTGCTTTCTCCTGTTACCTATTTCGCAAACCGGCAGCATTTTCCTTTTTTACACTAAAAACTAACCAGTACCTCTCTTCCACCAACTTGCGCCAAATCGTGCTCATGTGCGGTAACCAGTACCTCTCTTCCGCCAACTTTCACCGAATCGTGCTCATGTGCGGTACCAATACCTCTCTTCCACCAACTTGTTACTAAACCCCATAGCTCAATCCAAAAAGGCAAGCCGCATATGGCCTGCCTTTTAAGAAGTAAAGCGAATTTCCAGTCCTGTCTAGCCTTCATGCTCCGGCCGCTCGGCCAGCCAGTCTTCCAGCGTCGCCACGCGCCCCGGGAACTTGCTGCTTCTGGCTAGGAACCCTGCGCCGTGCTGCGGCATCGGATCTTGATCCGTCGGCTGATAGCGCAGGTCCACGCTCCAGCGGACATGATCGGAATTGTTCGGCGTCGACATATGAAGCAGCCGATCGTTGAACAAGATGGCCGTGCCTGCTTTCACCGGCAGCGCGACCGTTTTGCGAGAACCGAGCTGATTCTCGTGCAGCGCGGTGTAGCCTGTGCCGCTGTACGTTTCCGAGTGCCATTCCAGCAGCTTCGCGTTTTGGGTGCGCGGCTTAATATGGAGACAACCGTTCTCGAGTGTAGCATCTACGAACGAAATCCAGACGGTAATGACGGGATTCGCATTGGAATCCGGCCAGTAGGATTTGTCTTGATGCCATGGCACCGCACCGGCCGCCACGCGAGGCACTTTAGGTCGCACATTATAGACCGGGCTTGCGAAGATTTCATCGCCGATCAGCGACTCTACGGCATCGATGATCTTGGGATTGCTCAAGAGATGGTAGTAGCCCTCGAGCCGATCTCTCCACCCGCGTCCGAATTTGAGAAAATCCTTATCCGTTAATCCGGCAAACAGCTTCGCGAGTCGATATTGAAACGGTTCGTCCTCCAATTTGTCCGTAATCAGCCCATTCGCAACCAAATCATCGGCAATAATGGATACCTTATCAGACATCGCCCGCCGCGGCGCTGCCATATCCTCTGCATTCAATAAGTCCTCCAAAATCAGATAACCGTCCCGATTGTACTGCTCCAGCTGCAAGTTGGATAAACTTCCGCGTGTTGCACGATGAATGGCCATTCCGATACCCCCGTAACCTGTAGTGCTTACATGTTAAATGTATCATTACAGCCTGCGGATGTATTTATTTTCGTTTCCGCCAACTTGTCATAACTTCCACTAAATCTTCAATCTACTCCACAGTTATAGTCGTATATACCTCGCCGTTGTAATGACTGTCCACGACTTCCTCTGTAAGCGAGAAACTACATACCGCCGAGATAAGATAGGTGCCGGGCGGAAGTCGCAGCTCCTTCTCTGCATAGAAACCGCGCCAGAAGTCGGCATCGGGATCATCCGTACTATAGCCGCCGCTTTTGATGAATGGATACTCGGTCGTCTGACCTTTCACAAGCTTGGTTGCTACTAATTCGCTCGTGTTGACGCCTTCCATATTGAACTTCTTCCCATCCGTAATTGAAAATCCAATATAGATATGGCCGCCCCAAATCGTGATGGAATCACCTTCACCGATATAGGTCAAGCTGGCCGAATAGACGATGGGCTCATCCTTGCCGAAGGTTGTTTTGGCAATATTCAGCTTCATCTCGAACAGATCATCCTTGTACTGCAGCCGCGGCGCGGACATTTTCTTCTGTAGGGCTGGGTCAATGGCAGTCTCCTCGGCTTTCTTACTCCCAGAGCTGCCACAAGCTGCAAACACCAACATCAGCATGATCACGATCATCGCTTTCATAGCACATCCTCCTACTGGTCCGTCTTCTTACCCACCAGACGATGTATCCCCATAAAAGGTTACTGGACTCCGTACCAAAAAAGAGCAAAAGACCGGCGCTCTCCCGCCGGTCTTCCCCCTATCACAGCTACTTAATATTGCCCAAGTAATCTTTGTTCTGCTCATTGAAGTACTTTGTCATGGCCTCCAGTGATTTCTCATCCGCGCCTTGTTGAACCGCCAGCGCTTGGAATTCCTTCCACATCGACTCGAATTGTGCATCGTCCTTAGCAGCCAATGTCTTCGTCAACGTCTTCTCGAAGGCGTCTCGGTTCTTCCAGAAGGCATCCGCTTCGGCTACGCTGCCGAAGAAGTTCCAAATTTCGTGACCTTTGTTCAGCATCGTCGCGAAATTCGATTGCGCCTCTCCCGGCAGGTTGCCCGGATCGAAGAATCCGAGTGCGTCCGCCGCACTAAGCGTTCTTGTGTAGGTATTGTAAGGAGCAAGCGGACCTGCGCCCCACATGTAGCTTGGATAATACGGCCATGCGAAGCCATAGCCATCCGTTGTGCCAATGCGAGTGTTGAACAGGTTATACGAAAGTTGTGCACCGTTAGCTTGGTTCGTGTACACCATCGCATCTTCCAGATCTTTGTTCACGAATACGCGTTTGCCGTCTTTCTCTTCGAACAGCCCCGCGCTCTTCGGTCCCCACTCGTACATTTTCTCGCCTGTTTCCGAAATCATATAATCCAGGAAACGAAGGACTTGCGGCAAGTCTTCCTCGGACACTTTGTCCTTGAAGATCATAATTGAGTAGTTGATGCCGTTCTGGCCGTAAGGCATGATCGTTCTGGAGAAATCGATAGGTGCGTCGATAAATAGTTTTCTATACCGATATGGCTTGTTAGCTGCTTTCAGCACAGCTGCATCCGGCGTATCGTACATATAAGGTACCGCATATTGACCGTTATTCAGCTTCTCTAGGTGAGTAGCGTTGTTCTCGAGGAGCGAGTTAGGATCCATTACTTTATCTCGAACGAGCTTGTTGAATTCCGCAATACCCGATTTAAACCAATCTTGCTGGAAGGAGTATTTAATGCTCTTCGAGGCTTTATCGTAGTAAGTAAAGTAGTTGTTGTTGGCAGGTATTCGGTAGACGTTATTGAATAATTGCGTCATCAAGCTCCAGTTGTCGCCGCCGCCGAAGCCGTAGGTGACTTGCACCGGCTTGCCGTTTTCCTTTAATCCTTTATCTTTGATTACCTTCTGTACATCGTACAGGAATTTAATCATGTCATCCGTGGATTTAATGGGAACGTCAAAAATCTCTTCTTTCGTAAACTTGCCGTTCTTCAAATATAGGGCGTCGATCTCGTCTTGGGTCTTGGCGTTCGGGTACATCATTTTTAGTATATCGTCGCGAACCCAGATCCAGTTGTAGCCTAGTGAACTGTTCAGCGGGCTCGGCGGAACGAAATCAGGATTCAGCTGTTTAATCGAGCCGTCCGGATTACCGACCATCGTCGGGAAACCCCAGATTTTGTCGCCGTCCAGATGTTTGGATGTGATTTGTTCTTTAATCAATGGGAAGACGTCAAACGGCATTCTCTTCGCCACGTGCGGAGCATATTGGGCGATTGCATCCGTTAATTCGTACACTTTGCCTGCCTTGATTAAGTCTTGGAACGGCGCCATGTCGCCGTCTACGAAAGCGATATCCGGCCAGTCGTTGGAAGCGTTCAGCAGACCCATCTTCACCTTGACGTCTTGACCGCCGTTGTCGAAGGAGCCGTCCTTATCGATGGTTACGCCGGTAACGCGTTTAATTTCCGGCGTCACGACGTCTTTGTCCGACGAAGGGCGCTTAGCATCGCCGCTGCCGTGCGTATACCAAGCCTTCAAATTCAGTTGTTTTCCCGTCCAGTCCGGCAGCTCCGAGCTGTCGGATACTTTATCGAGCATATCGTAGTAGGCAGCCGGCTCCGCAGCGGGTTCCGTCGTATTGGTTTCCGTCGACGTCTCTGTATTCGTAGCGGTATTCGTGTTCGTCGCTGTTTCATTAGTGGCGGTACTGCCGGTGTTCTCGTTATTGTTTTTGTTATTGGAGCATCCAACGATCAAGGTAACGATCATCATCGCCGAAATAAGCACGGAAAGCGTTTTTCTCGTTCTGTTTCTCATCTTCTAGCCTCCTGATTTTATCGGTATCGGTTTGGCATCCTGCGTGAAATATGAGATTAACGTGTTCTCTTTGCCCTCCTCCCCTTCGTTGTACCCCTCTTGCGAAATCGGATTTCATTGCTTATGGCTTGTCGACGAGCCTGCCTCACCTCCCGAAATAGAGTCCGCCTATTCTTTGACTGCGCCAAGTGTAATGCCCTTGACGAAGAAGCGCTGCAGGAACGGATAAATAATAAGAATCGGAATGGATGTCACGATGATGTTGGCTGACCGTATCGCTTGCGGTGTAATATGGGGCTGTCCGGAAGAAACAACGGTGATGTTCTTCATCAATGCCTCTTCCATCAGCTTGGCGACCCTCTCGCCTTCCTTCAAGATCTGCATGAGAATGTATTGCATCGTAAACAGCTTGTGGTTCGTCACGTAATACAGCGTAGTCGTCCAATCATTCCAGTGATAGACGGCCGTCCACAGCGTCATGACGGCGATAATCGGCATCGACAGCGGCATGTAAATGCGAGTCATGATCGTAAAGTCGTTCGCTCCGTCAATCCGAGCTGACTCGCCTAAGCTGTCGGGTATCGTGAATAAGTAAGAGCGGATGATGACCATGTTGTAGAGGCTAAACGATACCGGCAGGATATACACCCAGAACGTGTTCGACACATGCAGCTCCGAATAAATCAGGTAAGTCGGAATTAACCCCCCGTTGAAATACATCGGAATGATGAGGAAGATGAGCAGCGCGCCTCTTCCGGTGACATCCTTTAACGTAAATGCGTAAGCGCAAGCGTACTGGACAAGGACCGCAAGTGTCGTGCCTGCCGCGACTCTGCACAAGGAAATCCAAAGCGCATGAATTACTTCTTGGTTCTGGAACAGCAGCATGAAATTGTTGAAGGTAAACACCCGCGGATAGATGGTGATGCCCCCGAATTGAGAATCAAGCGGATCGTTGAAGGCATAAGCAAGCACATTCAAGAAGGGGAAGACCATGATGAACACCAGCACCGACAGGAACACGATATTGGCGACTTTGAACACTTTATAGGACGTGGATTCGTGGTTCATACGGACTCCCCTCAAGGTGAAACGGCTCTCGCCGTTCTCTTGGCGGCCCAGCGCGTTTCATTCCGGTGAAATATAAGCATGGTATAAGGTGAAACTTATGTTTTCTTATATTTTAGAAGATCGAAATTCGGGATACTTTCTTCGCGATTTGGTTCGCGGCGATAATAAACGTAAAGGCGACAATCCCTTCCACAAACCCGATGGCAGCCGCGGTCGAGTAATTCCCTTGTTGAATGCCGGAAGAGAACACGACAGTCGAGATAACCGGGTAATCGATGAATGCGTTTTGCATCCCGTAGACGAGCTCGAAATTACTGCCGAACAACGAACCGAGCGTGAAAATCAACATGATGATGGCCGTCGTTTTCATGCCGGGAAGCGTAATGTATCGATGCTGCTGAAACCGATTGGCTCCGTCGATCTTAGCCGCCTCGTACAAGTTCGGATCAATGGAGGTAATGGCGGCCAGGAACACGATCGTTCCCCACCCAACCTCTTTCCACACGCTGAGCAAGAGCAGGAGCGGAACGAATAGTACCTGATGAGACAAGAACATCGACCGTTCGGTATCCGCGCTGCTAAGCATAACTTTCAAATCATTCATCGGGCCATCGACATCAAGCAGCGAATAAGTTAATCCGACAACCGCGATCCAAGACAGAAAGTGCGGCATATAGCTTAACGTCTGCACGCCTCGTTTAAACAGCCCGTCCTTAAGTTCATTCAACAACAATGCAAGCAGGATCGGAGCCGGGAAGCTGACGACAATCATCATGACGCTTAGCAGAAAGGTATTAAGAATCGCCTTCTGCAGCATCGGCACATGAAAGATGGCATTAATGTGCTTAAACCCCACCCAAGGACTATGCCACAATCCGGCGAAAATATTATGATCCTGGAAAGCAACCAGAATGCCGGGCATCGGCAAATAACAGAAGATCAATGTCAAGACGACGGAGGGAAGCATTAACAAATAGGCAAAATAGCTCTTCTTGAACTTGCGCTTCCAATTGGGTTTCCTGGATAGATTAACGTGTGGAGCTACGTCTCCTTCATGCGTTGTAACCGCCCTCACTTTGACTCCCCCTCCTATGCACAGCTGTTCGACTTGGGTATAGCATATAGTTTGAAAGCGCTTAATTAAAGCCAAAATGCGGAAATCTGATATCACAATCAGGAAAAGTAATAAAAAACCTGCGCTTCCTCGGCGCAGGTTTAACGGGCTATATCCAGTGAAGATTGCTCGCCGATGTGAATAGCGGCAGGAATTCGAATCCTAACAGTCGTTCCATTGCCCGGCTCGCTCCGAATTTCAAGCTTGTGCAGCTTCGGGTAAAAGATCTCCAGTCGTTTCCGGACGTTCTTCATGCCATAACCTCCGTACAGTCCGCAAGCTTCCCCTTCGAGCAGCTGCTCGATCTGCGCAGCATCCATTCCTGCTCCATTATCGGATATGGCGAATAGGACATCGTCACCATCTTGCTTAGCCGATATACGAACGATGCCACCTGTTTCTCGCCCAATTAACCCGTGCAAGACGGCGTTCTCCACGACCGGCTGCAGCAGATGTTTGAGAACAGGTCGGTAACCAATTCCTTCATCATATTGAATCTCATAATGGAATTCGGTACCAAATGCAAACTTCTGAAGTCGCAAATATTGCTCGATCATTTCCAATTCCTGCACAATCGTCACGATGCTGCTGCCCTTATTCAACGCGATCCGGTAATACTTGACCATCGAGTTAATGACGTCCTTCACCTGCTTGTCCCCGCTGATGGAGCGTATCGTGGACAGCGTGTTGTAGAGAAAATGCGGATTAAAGCGCTCCTGAAGCAGCTGCGTCTCCAGCACCTTTCGCTCAAGCTCGTAGTCCGTGATGCGCTTATAATACTCTTTGACCCGCTGGATCAGCTCATAGTAAGAGTTGCCCATTCGTTCAAATTCGTCGTGAGTGGAAGGGTTCATCATCGAATCTTCCTCGCTGATCAGGCTTTCCACGTTTTTGTTCATTTTGCGAAGCAGCGCCTCAAGCCTCTTGGTCAAATAATACGAGACAACCTCGACAGTAAAAACAAGAATGCCGACGATAATTAGAAAAATAACGCCGACGGAAACCCAATACCATTTCAACTCTTGGAAGACGAGGCTCTTCGGAATATACCAAGAAACATGCCCTAGCGGCGTGTGTAAGGATTGATTCAGTACATAGTAGGAAGCACCCGGCTTTACGTCTGCATCTGCCCTGAGCCGATAATCGCCATACTGCCCGGATCCTTCAAAATTAATATAGCTACCTTTGGGAATGTCACTCGGAAAGAAGTTGATCAACTGGTTCAACTGGATGCGCATTTCAATAATGGCAAGCGGCCTATTAAGCGATATTAATTGTTTATAGGCATAAATATAATCGGCCTTCATGGTAGAGTTGGCATTCAGCTTCGCCTTCTTGATTAACCAGAGAAGTTCCGTGTTATTGGTGTTCAAGATGGCATCCTTGAGACTTGTCGAACTTGTCGAAGCATCTGCTTGTTCGTTCTCCAAACTGCCGATGCTCCGCAAATACTCCCCATCGTAATTGGTATCCTTCAGGGCATAAATAACAATCTCCGTCTGGGTATTTTCCGTTTTGGCCGCCTTCATGACACTCTGCAGGTAGTCGCTGAAGTTCATGATGCGGACCAGGTTATTTTCTTTATAAGATGTCTCTAAATAATTGATAATAAAATAGTTGCTGTTGATGAATTCGACTTTATTGACGTTGGAATCAAGTATGGCATTCACGCTGCTTGCGCTGCTTTCAAGCTGCGTTTGCTTCTCAGCCAGAATATCCTTTACTTTACTGCTGTAGATTCGGCTCGTCAGGAATGAACCGAGCACAAGCATGGGAAGCAGCGCAAACACGAAGATGATCGCCGCTACTTTATGCCGGTACCTCAACCGATCCAGTTTGAACATGGTTTCGCCCCCGATCTCATGGCCATGCGCATTAAAGTGCGGCTTTGCTTTTGAATTCAGCCGGTGTCATGCCTACGTTTTTCTTGAACGCAAGAATGAAGTAGGAGGTACTGACATAACCGACTGCTTCGGCTACAGCGGCCACCTTACTGCCTTCTTCCCTTAGCAGCTGCTTCGCCTTATCCGTTCGATATTGGACCAAATAATCGAAGATGGTCTGTCCCGTTTCTTTCTTAAACGTTCCGTTTGCGTGGCGCCCGCTCAAATAAACAGATTTGGAAATATCCTCAATGGAGATTTGCTCGCGGTAGTTATCATGGATCATCTGTTTGATTGCCGCGATGATTTTCACATTCTTGGAGCTGTTCCGGTCGGTTACCCGCTCCTTGATGACCTCGAACGATTGCCTGATCCACTGCACGACTTCCACCTTGGTGCTCATCCGGTTCAATTTATCCCATACCGCCAGATTATCGCCGAAAACATCCTTCATCGATTGGTTCGCTTCCATGAACAGAATGCCCGATAGATGGGAGCAGAGCAGCGCAAAGCCCTTGACGTAATTCTCACTTTGCCTTACATTCACGGCGTTCAAGTACTTCTCAATAAATTCTTCTACGTCTTGGTCGTTCCCGAACGACATGAGCGCTTTCAAATCTTGATAGACTTCCACTAAGCTCGGCATGTCCTCCATAGGAATGTCCGAACGGTCTTCGATTTCCTCGAAACGAATAATCGGGTTGCTTCCGCTGTAGAAGCGTGTATTAACCGCCTGCTGCGATTGCATGTATAAGCGATCAAGCTCTGTCAGCTCACGGGAGCTCGTGCTGATGCCCATCGTCGCATGGATGCCCAGCTCTCCGTTAATTGCTGTATGAAGCTGGACAGCCGCATCGATGACGTCCTGCCTGTCGGTTTCGAGGTCAAAGACGATGACGGCATATTCGTCCGCCGAAATTTGGACCGGATACATGGATCTTGTAGCGTTTCCTGCTTTGGAGATTAAACTCTTGATCGAATAGGAAAGAAAGTAGGCGTCCCGTGCGCTTCGGTGTTCCTGCTTATCTGCAGCCAAGGAATTGATGGAGATGACGCTCATATTCGCGTGATCGACGATTGGGAGTGCGAGGAATTCGATCTTGTCCAAAATATCTTCTTTCGTGCGGAAGTTGCCCAGCAGCACTTCCTTCAGGAATTGTTCCTGCACGAGCGGAAGCATTCCTTCCAGCTGTTTCAACATGCGTTCTTTCTCGATTTGCTCGCGATGCTGCTGCGTAAACTCGGCAAGAAGCTTGTGAATCGCCAGCTCTAATTCATCCGGCATAATCGGCTTCAGCACATAACCGTAAATGCCAAGCTCGACGGCGGATTTGGCAAACTCGAAATCGCTGTGGGAGCTGACGAAGATGATTTTGACATGAGGATGCGATTGTCTGATGCGGGCGGACAACTCGACCCCGTTCATTAACGGCATCGCGATGTCCGTGATCACAATGTGAGGTCGGAGGTCGTCCATTCTAGAAAGCGCTTCCAAACCATTCGCGAATAGGCCGACGACTTCTATGCCGAGCGACGACCATTCTATTACCTCTTTCATTGTGTTCCGTTCATATTTGTTGTCATCCACGATAAATAATCTGAACATTACATACACGTCCTTATCCCCGGATGCACTGCTATCCCCATTATTTCAATAAAAGGGAATGGAACACAATAGCCTATTCGCCATCCCGATATTTCTTAGGCGTGACGCCGTTTACTTTCATAAACACATTGTAGAAGGACGGCTCGCTCTGATAGCCGACGATCTCGGCAATTTCTTTGACCTGTAAGTTTGTCGTGCGCAAATACCGCTTGGCTGCCTCCATCCGGCAATAGATTAGAAACTGGATCGGACTTACGCCCATCTCGTTTTTGAATAGGTGCGCTAGATGGTATTTGTTCATATAGGTTTCCTCGGCGAGCGATTCCAGCGTGACCGGAGCGCTGTAGTTCTCCTCCATGATCCGCTTCGCTTTCCAAACCGCTTCCTTCGAGGGCACCCGTGCCCGGTCTGCCGCATCGGTGTAGTGCGTGATCCGCGCTAGCTTAGCAAACAGGATGGCGAGGTAATGATTCGCAATCGTCTGCGATTCCGGCTCCCCCTTGCGAAACTCTGAGATACAATCGCGCATCAAATTGCGGATGGCCGGCAATTGATCCTGCAGATGAATGACCGGCGCCGCGCCGGGCTGGAGGAAGAAATCCGGCGGAAGCTCCTCGACCTGCAGCTCTCTAAACCCTATAAAAGTAGCGCGAAAAGGATGCTTCGTTGACTGTTCCTTATGCCACACGCCCCGATGATAGATAAGCAGAGTTCCCGCTCCGGCTGTGTAGCTCTTCCCGTCTATCTCGAACTCGCCTTCGCCTTCCTCGATCAACAAGATCTCGCTGTTGGCATCATGCTTGTGCAGCTCCAGCAGGAACCGATCCGGATCGCCGCTCAAGTCAAACGAGCTGCCTACCAGAAACAGCGGCGGTCTGCGAAAAATCGTCGAATCCCCCATGGCGGCTTCCCCCTTCCCTCGCGCAAGAATGAATAGTTTTTCGCCCAAGTTCACTTATTGTCTCTCTTGCCCGGATGACATACCCTTAATATAGATAACGCTTGCATAAGTTATTTTCAGCATAATCCAGAAGACCGATTTCGTACAACATTAAATAGTTTGCTAAGGAGCGTGCGTGCTTTGCTTCAATTCAAGAAGAGACAGCTGTCTGAAGAGAAATATGAAGCTTGTGCTGTGTTTGACGTGAACGGAGACGGCATTCCCGATATCGTCAGCGGTGCCTATTGGTACGAGGGACCGGACTATGAGAAGAAGCATTATATTTACGATGTGCTGGCAATTTCGGAGTATCACGATGATTTCTCCGATTATCCGATGGATGTCGACGGCGACGGACGGCTCGATATCATTACCGGCGCGTGGTGGGGCGAGACGCTTCGCTGGCGCCGCAATCCGGGCGATACCGGCACAGCCTGGGAAACATTCGATATCGACAAATGCGGCAGCATCGAGACGATTCGTTATTACGATATTGACGGCTGCGGCGTGC
Organism: Paenibacillus sp. CF384; assembly: GCF_900106745.1. Taxonomy (GTDB): domain Bacteria; phylum Bacillota; class Bacilli; order Paenibacillales; family Paenibacillaceae; genus Paenibacillus_Z. The sequence goes on from NZ_FNNV01000017.1 coordinate 176,926, forward strand.
CGGAGATTTTCCCGAATACGCCGGGGATGCCGCAGGCGTTCTACAAGCTGGTTCGCGATGCGGAAGGCCATGGAACCGGACAGTTTCAGAAGGTTGTTATTAGTGAAGGTGCTAGCGGCCATGGTATGGGATTTGTCGATATTAACGGCGACGGGCGCATGGATATTGTGCTGTCCGGCGGCTGGCTGGAGCAGCCGGAGGATCCTTTTGCCGGACTGTGGACTTTCCATCCGGAGTTCTCGCTCGGTAGCGCAAGCGTGCCGGTTCTCGGCCATGATGTAAATGGCGACGGACTGATTGATCTGATCGTCGGCCAAGCGCACGACTATGGGCTGCATTGGTATGAGCAAGGTCGTGCTGAGGATGGCTCACGAACATGGACGAAGCATGAGATCGACATGTCAGGCTCCCAGTTCCATGACCTGTGGCTTGTTGATCTGGACCTCGACGGCGAGCTGGAACTCATCTCGGGCAAGCGGTATCGTGCTCATAATGACGGCGATCCGGGGGCGCATGACCCGATCGGCATCTACTATTACAAGATTGATGGTGGTAAGTTCAAGAAACATGTCATCGACTTTGGCCCTGCGGGCGAGGCGTCGGGGGCCGGCATCTACTTCTGGGTGCAGGATCTGACCGGCAACGGGTATCCCGACATCGTCGCTCCGGGCAAGGACGGATTGTTTTTGTTTGAGAATCTTGGAAAAAGAGAGGGATAGTCAAATGAGTAAATTACGAATCGGTTTTGTCGGCGGCGGCGGGATGGGGCAGATGGCACATCTCAGCAATTACGCAGTATTGCGAGATCAGTGCGAGGTTGTCGCACTGGCAGAAGTGAGGCCGCAATCGGCTCGACTGGTAGCGGACCGCTATGGGATTCCGGAAGTGTATGCGAGTCATCAAGAGCTGCTCGCTCAGGCCAAAGTGGACGCAATCGTGGCGCCGCAGCAGTATCGGCATCACCCTGCTCTAATCCCGGATATCTTGCGCGCCGGCATTCCTGTCTTCACCGAGAAGCCGCTTTGTTTAACGGTGGAAGCCGGCCGGGAACTGGTGCGGATCAGCGAAGAAACCGGTACGCTGCATATGGTGGGCTACCATAAGCGGTCCGATCCGGCGATGGAACGCGCCAAGAAGGAAGTCGATGCTTGGCGAGCAAGCGGCGACTATGGCAAGCTGCGCAGCATTCGCGTTGCGATGCCACCGGGCGACTGGATTGCCGGGGCCGACATGCCTCTGAGTGCCGGCGAGCCGTATCCTTCGCTTGTGCTGGAGCAAGGTCCGGCGGATTATACGGATCAGCAGACGCGGGATCTGGACGCCTTCGTGAATTACTACATTCACCAAGTCAATGCGATCCGCTTCTTCTTGGGCGAGAACTACAAGCTGACCTTCGGCGATCGCGCCGGCGTCCTGCTTGTCGGCGAGAGCGAGAGCGGCGTAACCGTCTCTCTTGAAATGGCCGCCTACCAGACATCGATCGAATGGCATGAACAGGTAGTCGCGACGTTCGAGCAAGGCTTCGTCCGCGTCGACCTCCCTGCCCCGCTCGTTCGCCAGCAAGCCGGCAAAGTGACCATATACAAGGACAATCCGCAGCTCGGATCGCCGGAAATCGTGCAGCCGATCATGCCGAACGTCTCGGCTATGCGCAACCAGGCGCTGAACTTCCTCGCCGCCGTGCGCGGCGACCGCCCTGCGCCATGCACCTCCAAGGAGGCGCTCGAGGATCTCATCCTCGCCCGCTCCTATATTGATTTTATGTCGCGTACCTACGGGCAGCAGCCCGCGAATACTTAGGGGAGCGCGGCTGGGATGCAGCGTAGCGCTAGGCCCGCGGGCGCGGCTGTGGCGCTGGGCGTGAGGCGCGGCGCGTAAGGCGCGGTGCTTGTGGCGCGGTGATTCGGCCGCTGTGCTTGCGGCGCTGTGGTAGCGACTGCGAGGTGCTGTGCGTGAGGCGTGGTGACTCGACCGCTGCGCTTGCGGCGCGGTGCGTAAGACCCAGCGACTCGACTGCCGCGCTTGCGCCGCCATGCTTCGGAATGAGCACCGTACTCAAGCGGGAATCGGCTATTTTGGGCGTTGCATGTGCCCCCGTTTCCCCACGCGAAATTCTAACGAACTCCACAGGCCTTATTTGGTTCAAAAAGGCACCTGAAATTTTCTAACGAATCGTAGAGACGCTATTTGCACCGGGAGTGCTCATTTTGAGTTTAGGATAATAAGTGGACACAACATAACAGCGACCTGTTACTATAAATACAACAAAACAGGTCGAGGTGTATCATGAGAAAAACACGT
>NZ_FNNV01000037.1 GCF_900106745.1 Paenibacillus sp. CF384
ACAGTAGAAATGATCTGCCACTGGAATGGACGGTTTATTTGACGAGCCTTTTCGTCTTACCGTAACCTAAATTCTGGTTAATCAACAGACCTGCACAATATGCAACAAATCAGCCGATCCCAGCACGAAATGCTGCAAATGTTGCATGAAATGCAACATTTCTCTGCCGATGAGCTCCCAGAGGCACTTTCTCGTTGGGAATGTTGCATATTGTGCAACATCTTCAACAATCGGACTAGTTTCACTTGATAATGTTGCACAATGTGCAACATTCAACAGCATGCAGATCACATCTGCTTCCCATCCCAGCATCCGCGACACGCGACTCTGCGAGAGGCTCTCCCTCGGGAATGTTGCACAATATGCAACAAATCAGCCGATCCAACCACGAAATGCTCCAAATGTTGCATGGAATGCATCATTTCTCTGCAGATGAGCTCCCAGAGGCCCTCTCTTGTTGGGAATGTTGCATATTGTGCAACATCTTCAACAATCGGACTAGTTTCCCTCGATAATGTTGCACAATATGCAACATTCAGCAGCAGACGCATCACATTCGCTCCCCTCCCAACTGCCCCCGGCAGGCGACAATGCAAAAGGCCGCCCTTCGGCAGCCTCTCCCTCTCACATCCTCACATTACATATTTCCACAGCAACCACGAAACAAACGCTGCCAGCCATGACACAAACCCGAATATCATGACGATTTTGTTCTCGCTCCACCCATATTTCAAGCTAAAATGATAATGAATCGGGGCCATCCGGAAGATCCGCAGCTTCGTCTTCTTGTAATACCACACCTGCAGAATGACCGACAGCTGCTCGGCCAGATAGATAATGAACAGAATCGGAATCAGAATCTCTACCTTCTCGATGACGGCCAGGAAGGTGAGCGAACCGCCTATCGCAAGTGAGCCCGTATCGCCCATAAATGCTTTTGCAGGGTAAATATTATAGATAAACAGTCCCAGCAGACAACCGATCATGACCAGAGAGAACGTCTGCACTTCGACTCTCTCGGAGATGACGAAGAAGAAGAAAAAGGTCGGGATCGCAACGTTGATGAGCAGCCCGTCCAACCCATCGGTAAAGTTAATGGCATTAGCCGAGCCCACGATGAACAGCAGCATGATCACCAGATATATCCACGAGGGTAAGTCCAGCGAGAACCCCCCAAACAAAGCAATATCAGTACTTATCTCGAATTGCTGAAGCAAGATAAGCAGCAACACACAAGCGAAAGTGAACTGAAGGACCAGCTTCATTTTGCCGGAGATGCCTTGTGGATCTTGAAAGGCAGCCTTGCGAAAATCATCCAAGAACCCCACGATGCCGAATAAAACAAACGTCGTGCCCAGAAACAGCACCATCGGCTGGGGATGAACATAGACCGAGACCATAATGCCGATTAACAGAATTAATCCCGACATTAGCGGCGTGCCGCGCTTCGCTTGATGATCCGGCGGCAATTCCGCGCGGATCGGCTGTGTTAGCTTCAGTGCTCGCAAGCCCCAGATGAGCAGCGGAGTTAGCACCGTCACAAGAAGAAACGATATCCCTGATGCGCCTAGTATAGAAATATCCATTAGCTCGCTTCTCCTTCGACACGGGATTTATGACATTTAATAATGAGCGTCGACGGGATGATGCGCGCCTTTGCGCCGGAGTACCATTTGGCCGGATTGACCGTGTCTCCTTCATCCACCTCGGACTCTTCGATAACAGCATCGATGACGAATCCGGCACCGATCAAGGCGTTGATGAACGTACTCACCTTACGATTGTGCATCACAATCGGCGTCCCCCGCCAAGCCTCATGCCGCTCGAAGCTCTCTGACACGTAGGAGCGCCTGAATTTCAACACTTCATCGCTGTATTCCACCACACTATGTACGGGATGCTCCCAGCTAAATACGAAGATGCCGCCCGGCTTCAAGCTTCTATGAACGTGACTTAACGTCCGCGGCAAATCCACAGTCCAACCAAGTGCATAGATCGATACCGCTTTGTCAAAATAGTTCTCCGGCAGCTCCGACATCTCTTCCATAGGTGCTTCTACGAGAACAACAGGCGTGTCCAACTTAGAGACAACCTGCCTGGCCGTCTCAATCTGGGCACCGGACAGATCAACGCCACAGAGCTCGCGCGCTCCCCGCTTGGCCAGGTATTCCAACGTATGCCCGCTTCCGCAACCTACTTCGAGGATTGCACAGTCTGCAACGGTCCCTAGTAGGTTCAATTCTTCCTCCGAAGGAGCATAGGTACCATAGGATAGACGTTCGAATGAGCCTTCAAAAAACTGACCCGCAACTTTATTCCAGCCTTCTTTGTTCATTTGGATCATATCCTTGTGCTGCTGCAGCATGTTCGGATCCCTCCGCTTGGTTTTGGAAGTCTACTATTCTAGATGCTAGCATTATATGGAAAAACAGTGCAAGAGCTAATTCGCACAATTCGATTCCGAGCGGCATATTGTACCCTCACAGGGGTCCTTGACTTGGAAAAATCTGTGTATTATAATCTCGAATAAGCTGAATATTCTAATAAAAGCTGTGAAGAGAAAGAGTATCGCGTTAATGTCTTTAACAGAGAGCCCCGGCCGGTGCGAAGGGGTAAAGAATAACCGCGAGAATATGGTCTCTGAGCTGAGCACCGAACCCTCAATGGGCGTAGGCTGCGCCGGATCCTGCACCCGTTACCGTGCTAGGGTATACTCGCAAACCGCGACGTACCTGAAGAGGTGGATGCTGCGAGGCATTCATACAATTGGGTGGTACCACGTGAGCACAGCTCTCGTCCCTTCGGGATGAGGGCTTTTTCTGTTTTCTGATTTTCTGATTTTCTGATGGCTACACAAGGAGGGAATGCGGATGGCATCTATATTTATTGGCGGCGCTTGGCCGTATGCGAATGGTTCCTTGCATTTGGGGCGATTGGCGAGCTTATTGCCCGGAGATGTCCTGGCACGCTATTACCGTGCCAAGGGCGAGCAAGTATTGTACGTATCAGGAAGCGACTGTCACGGTACTCCTGTCGCGGTTCAAGCGATTCAAGAAGGCGTCACGCCGAGTGATATCGCGAGTCGCTATCATCAGGAATTTGCCAATTGCTTCACCCAGCTTGGCTTCACCTATGACCTCTATACGCGGACGGATCAGCCCTTCCACCATCAGGTCGTGCAGGAGCTCTTCCTGAAGCTGCTTGAGAACGGCCATTTATATAAGAAAACCATTCAGCAAACATACTGCGAGACGGATAAACGGTTTCTGCCGGACCGCTACGTGGAAGGCATATGCCCCGTTTGCGGGAGCCGCGCCAGAGGGGATCAATGCGATGTTTGTTCCACCATGCTCGACCCAGCTGATCTATTGGAGAAGACATGCAAAATTTGCGGCAATCCCCCTACTGAACGGGCCACGGAGCATTACTATCTGGCGCTGTCTCATTTTCAAGCGGAACTGACGGATTATGCAGCCGGCAAGTCGCATGGCTGGCGAGAGAACGCCGTTCAGTTAACGAAGCGCTATTTAGAAGAAGGACTTCATGATCGAGCTGCTACGAGAGATCTAGACTGGGGTGTCGACGTACCGATTGAAGGCTTCGAGGGTAAGAAAATCTATGTCTGGATCGAAGCGGTCAGCGGTTATCTCTCCGCCAGCAAGCAGTGGGCTGCTGAGACCGGCGGAAGCTGGGAGCCCTTCTGGAAGGATGGAGGAGCCGCCATTACGGCTTATTATGTGCATGGCAAAGACAACATCCCCTTCCATACGTTAATATGGCCTGCCGTACTTCTGGGTGGAGGCGGACTGCATGTGCCGGATCGGATTATTTCCTGCGAATACATGACGCTGGAGGGGAAGAAGTTCTCGACCAGCCGCAATTGGGCGGTCTGGGTGCCTGACATCATGAGCCGGTATCAGCCGGACTCCATCCGTTATTTTCTCATCGCCAATGGCCCTGAGAGACGGGATACGGATTTCTCTTGGCGGGAGTTTATCCACAGTCATAATGGGGAGCTGCTCGGCGCATTCGGTAATTTCGTGAACCGCACGCTCGCTTTTATCGCCAAATCATTCGATGGACGCGTTCCCGCAGGCGAGCTTAGCGACGAGTGGAAGCAGATTCTTATGGAGCTGTACCGGGATTCGGGGGCTCTAATTGAGGAAGGGCGATTGAAAGAAGCGCTGGAACTGATCTTCGCTCGAATCCGACACGCTAATAAATATTTCGATGAGCAGAAGCCATGGGTACAAATCAAGGAGAATCCGGAGGCGTGCGGCTTCACGCTCCATACCTGTGCGGGGATCATTGCGAATTTGGCCAATCTGCTGCAGCCGTTTATCCCCTTCTCCTGTGAGCGTATCCGAACCTTCCTCTTCCTCGAGCAGCCTGCTTGGAAGCTTATTACCGTTCCGGCTAATCAGCAGATTCAGAGCATATCGCTGTTATTCGAGCGCATTGATCCCAAACGCATTGAGGAGGAAGAGGCGGCTCTATTGAATAGCCGGGCTCAGCATTAAACTGCAGCTGCAGCTAAAGCTGGTGCTGCATGCAGCGCCTCGCAAGTATGGCGTATCCGCTTGTGTTCTCCTTTATGCAACTCCTTACCGGATGTGGAGGCCTCGTTTGTTCAAATGCTGCCTTTTGTGCAACATTTTCGTCGCAGAAGTGGATTCATCGGGCAGATGTTGGAGATAATACAACATTTGGCCTCCTATGACCTCTTAGCTGCTAAATTTCATAATAATGTTGTACATCTTGCAACATTTAGCTAATTTTGACCTGTGTGGTGGGTAGGATGTTGCATTTGCTGCAATATTTACACGCCTCCGCACCTTTTACCGTCAGAACAAGAAGAACCGCCAAGGCACTTTGCCCTGACGGTTCTTCTCCCAGTACTCTACTTGCTCACCAACGATACAAACAAATAAACAGCCGTTCCCCACATGACAACCGCGGAAACTTTGTTCAGCGCAATCATAATCCGCCCTGATTTGTCCAAGCTGCCCGTTAGTCGGCCCGCCGCGGCTAGACTGGTAAACCAGAGCCAAGAAACGACTACGCAGGCCGCCGTGAAGAGCACCTTCTCGGCCCCGCTATATTGCAGGGAGCCTGTCCCAATGACGCCGATTGTATCCAGAATCGCATGCGGATTGAGGAGCGATACCGACGCTGCAAAAGCGATTTGCTTCTTCGCTCCGAGAGCCTCGGCGGAAGAGGAGTCTCGATTTGCCGGCTTGCTCCTCCAAGTCAGCCATCCCATATAGAGAAGGAATAAGATTCCCACCGCGAACAGGATGGTCTTCAGCCAAACAAACTGCAGGACAAGCACCGATACGCCGAGTACAGCCAGCAAGATCAGCAATGTATCGCAGAACGACGCCGTTATTACGACAGGCAGCGCCTTGCGGAATCGACTCTGAACCGCGCCTTGATTAAACACAAACACGTTCTGAACCCCAAGCGGCAAAATCAATCCCAATGCCAATATAAACCCATGAATCATTGCAGCAAGCATGATCGTATTCTCTCTCCAATTCTAGTTGTCTATTTACCTGAGCCCGTGGCTAAACGCTGAATATGCCGGTTCACTTCCGCCCAATCGGCAGCGCGCAGGACAAACTCACTCGTAACGGCTCGATTATAAGGCTGATCATACAAAATAATCGGTTTACGCATGCGAGCAAACTCCTCCGCGTAATGAGGCGCATCATCAATCAATATATCCACATTAGCCGCTATGCAGGCTTCAAGTTTATTTTCGGCGAATGAGATATTATTGTAAGTGAACTTATGACGGTTCAACCAATCTATTGTAACATCCCGGAACAGCATTGGCCTTGCCGTTATAATAGACAGCTCATGCTCAAGTGAGAGTTGCTGCAGCATATCGGCTGCGTTCGGATACGGTGCCGAATGCCAATGAATATCGTGGCCGTGTTTCGCATAAACGATATCTCGTTCTTCCCGATTCCAACCATAGGAGCGATAGATATAGAAATCTTGAATATCCGCGGCAGTTAGCGCCTTTCCGGATGCCATATTATAATAGGTTACATGCGCTGCCGTCGCATCCAGAACGGTATTATCCAAATCTATGGCAATGTGCAAACGGGCTCAACTCCTTCGAGGTGTTGCCTATTCATTCTAGTCCGGCGTATAGGTTAACTCATTATACCGTTCAACTACTAGGGGTGTGAACCTAATTATGAAAGCCAATGAAGCTTATAACGACGTAATTGAAACCGAGGAGGAGCTGCGCGCGCTCATAGGATTCCCCAGCGAACTCGTGAGTCGTAAGACGATTACTCATCTGGATCATCATTGCACCGATTTCATAAGCCGCTCTCCATTCATGGTCATCTCGACTGCGGACAGCAACGGCTCTTGCGACGTTTCGCCGCGCGGCGATTATCCGGGATTCGTGCTGATCCAGAATGAGCGGCGCTTAGTGATCCCGGAGAGACCGGGCAATAAACGAAGCGACTCGCTGCGTAATATTTTATCCAATCCACAGATTGGTCTGCTCTTCATGATTCCGGGACTCGGGGAAACACTTCGAATTAATGGACAAGCCCTCCTCGTAAAGGATGATGAGCTTCTGGAGCAGATGGCTTATAACGGCCGTAAACCGCTGCTTGGCATTGCTGTAGACGTAGAAGAATGTTTCGTCCATTGCGCCAAAGCCTTTATTCGATCGGGTTTATGGAACCCCGATTCGTGGGCGGATAAGGAGTCACTGCCATCTGCTTCGCGAATTATTGCGGACCATGCGAGCCTTCCCGGCTCGGACGAGGAGGTCGTTGCACGACGACTGGAAGAAGGGTATGCCCAGCGTCTTTATTAGAAGGAAACGGTTGCGATATTGTATCCCGATGTGGATAACTTCAACTGTGGATATGTTTATATACTCTTAATACTTATACACTTATTGCTGTTGAAGGTTGTTGACACTGGGGATAATTATGTGAATAACTTCAGGGATAACTTTAGTAAACGATGAATCGGAGGTCTCTAGCATGTCCAATTCTATGAACGCCCCTATCACTGCTCTGCCTTTGTTAGGGCAAACTCTCTCCATCTTCAGCGCTGATCTGGTAATGGCCGAATGGACCGCTGATGGCTGTCTGCCAGGCAGCGAACCCATGCGAATTGCGCCGCTGCATATTCATCATGAAGATGATGAAGCGTGGTATGTGCTGGAAGGCAAGCTTGCCATTCAAATTGGCGACTCCGTTGTGGAGGCATCCGGCGGCAGTGCCGTCATTGCCCCTCGCGGCGTGAAGCATACCTTCTGGAATCCGGCGCCGGAGCCTGCACGTTATCTGCTTATTATGAACAAGCGCATTCAATCGTTAATTGATGCGATTCACGCGATGGAGCAGCGAGATCCGGAAGCGATGAAGGCTTTGTTCGCGCAATACCAAGCTGAACTACTCGAATAGATGAGCACACAAAAGGCCGCCAGTCTCCTTCTCCGGAGATTGACGGCCTTTCCTTAATCCTATGAACCCAATCTTCCGATTGCCACAAACACAGCAATTGCCAGCAGAACGACATTCATGACAACTGCTTGATTCTCGCTTCTTCTGGCATGAACCCCAATTGCCAGTACCATGATTACCGCTATACCTATAGCAGCAACGCCGGCCAACCATGGCAGAATGTCTGTTGCAGTTGGCACGATAAACCCGATTGCCGCAAGTAATTCGGATAAGCCGATAAGCAGAACAAATCCCCGAGAAGCATCTTTGGCCCAAGGCATACTTGCACTCACCTTCTCGTATTGGAACGTCTTCATTATCCCTCCCATCAAGAACATAAGTGCCAGTAGAATCTGAGCGATCCATAACGCGATATTCATTATCTATATTCTCCCCTTGTCAGTTGTATGGGTTTATCATATGACAAAGGGTGTTTTACTAGAAGTAGGCACATGAAAGTGCCCTTGTTTCCAAAATGAAACCATAGATAGATATAGAAAAATCCGAGCAGGAGGCCATCACTTCCCACTCGGATGTCTACTTAAAATTTACAACATGCCGTAAGATTTTAACGTCTTTAATCGTTCCACCGTAACGAAACCGCGCCATTCAGCTTCCGCTCCAGGACCTACCGGCTCCCAGCTGATGCCCCAGCCGCCATCCTCTCGCTGCTGCTTCATCAAGGCATGAAGATGACGATCGAGCTCGCCATCGGAAATCACTTTACCTGCATAACTGCCGCGCTGCGGAGCCCAATCCAGCACCTTCTGCACATAACCACCGCCTTCCGGGTCTCGTTCAATAATACCGGGCTGCTGCAGCCATTCCTCTATCCAAGCCAGGTAAGGAGCTGCTTTCTCTTGTTCAGGCGTATGCTGAAGAAACGTAATCCACTGAATGCCGTCGTGAAAACCATGCGGCTTCTCCTGCTCAAGCGTACGCCAGATATAAGCGGTATTTCGCTGGAACCATTCTTCCTTCCAAATATCCTTCCGCACTTGCTGCTTATATAACGTACCGATAAGCTGGCCGGTTGGATTAATCGATGCAACATCATCCCGCTCTGCATTCCACCAAGGCGCATGCGGGTAAGCCGCCGCACTGCGAAAGACGAACGGAACTCCACCATCCGGCAACGTAATGCTCTGCACATAGCGGATAATACCGTCTAGCATTTCGGAATCATAACCGTCGTCCATCTCATCCATCATTGCCAGCGCGACCTCAGTCGGCACAGGCTGACTGTTCGGGCAGCGAATATCCGCCTCCAGCGCATGTCCAAAACCGCCGTCCTCATTCCGGTAAGCGCGCAGCGCGCTGAATACCGCCTCTGTCGTACCATTTTCGAAGAAATATTCGAACCGTCTCCGATCGATCAATCTGCCGTTTTTGTATAGAAATGATTGTGCCCGTTCGAGAATTTCGCTATTTCCCATCTTGAACAACCTCCTCATAATAGGTATCCCTACTCCACAGTTATTCCTTGGCTGTATCTGTCGCATACTTGCCTTGCCATCCGAAGCAGCTCCTCCCGCAAATGCCGGGGCTCCTTCACTTCAGCATCCATGCCAAGCGAATAGAACAACTTGACCGCCCACTGCCACTCTGAAGCAGGGCACATAAAATCCAGCTCCCAGCGCTCATCCGTGACTTGTTTCACGTTGTCGCCAATATGGAAGTCTTGCTCGACCAATAGCGCTCCCCGGTACGTTAAGTCCGCAACAATGCGGCTAGCACCCTCATCGCTGCCGACCGGACTCTCGGCTTCAAGGGCCAATCGATCTACCTCTTCGCCAGGCATCTCCATAAGCTCCATCGCTTCGAAGCGATCCACCCGAAATGTCCGCTGCTCGCTATGGGAAATCGAATACGCCTCGCAATACCAATACCCGTGCGCAGCATACATTTTACGAGGCAGCACTTCTAACGATCGGGTGTGCTTCTCCGAACGATACCGCACGCGAAGCCATCTCGATTCGGCTGTGTGTGCCAATAAATCGGACAAATACGGGGATTTGACGCTGCGCTGCGGTACTTCGACCTCCACATAATGAAGCATGGACTCGATATGCGCCAAAGTCTGTTCCGGCATAATGGCCTTCAGCTTATCCATCACCGTCCATCTCGCCTGCTGAAACGGTGTATCCACCATCCGAGTCAAACTGCGAAGTGCGAAGAGGACGGACAAGGCTTCGCCGGAATCCAGCTGCAGCGGCGGCAGCCGGAAGCTCTCCATCAACCGAAAGCCTCCTGATGGACCCGATACCGCATACAAGGGAACCCCCATTTCGGCGAGCGACTGCATGTCCCGCAGAATGGTTCGTTTCGTCACCTCGAATTTGTCGGCCAATCGTTTGGCTGTTGCCGGCTCTTGCTGAAGCGCGATGAGGATCGCCATCAGTCGGTCCATTCGCCTCACTGTCATCCCTCATTTCAACCTCATTATATCACCCTATTGGTGACATGAAGTCTGTCACCAAGCCGCAGCCAAAACAAAAAAAAAAATGACCACGAGGAACTGACTCCGATTTCGCCAAAAAACCATTATTGCAAACATATGTTCGGTATTGTATGATGGATTTACAGGCCATACTGATACGGCCGCCTCAATTACAAAGGAGCGATTCCAAGATGATTACAATGTTGGTCCCTTATCTGGTTATGAACGGCAATGCTACGGAAGCGATTAACTTTTATAAAGAAGCTCTACATGCAGAAGTAGTCATGATGCAAACCTTTGGAGAGATGCCGCAGAACCCGGAGATGCCGTTGCCGGAAGAAGCTAAGAATCTCATCGGCCATGCAACAATTAAGGTCGGCCAGACAGACCTTATGTTCTCCGATGCATTCCCGGGTACGCCTCATCAGCTCGGCAACCAAGTTACAATTTGCCTGTGCACGAACGATGTAGATACATCCAAGCAAGTATTTGCCTCGCTCGAACAGGGCGGCCAAGTCAGCATGCCGCTAATCGAAACGCATTTCAGCCCAGGCTACGCGGTTGTCACGGATAAATTCGGCGTTACTTGGCAGCTTTACACAAACATGCACCAATAGTTACCGCGAGACACGGCTTCGCGCATCCTGCGAGTCCGGAATGATCTGACCAGCGGATGATAAGACAACATAGACTAAGAAGCCTTCTTCCCCTGCCGGGAAGAAGGCTTCTTGCGCTTGCTGATTTTATTCCACTGCATCCCTTTACTTCAGCTTATACGCAACAAGCGCCATCTCCAGACAGCGCCGTTTATCGGCTTCCAGGAAGTCTTCTCCCAGCAGCAGGCTGAGCTTTTCTAACCGATTATAGAGCGTCTGTCGGTGGATATGAAGCTTCGCCGCCGTCTCTTGCTTCGAGCCCATGCAAGCCAAATAAACATCCAGTGTCTCGATCAGCTGCAGATGATGCTCCCGATCATAGGCGATAAGCTCCCCCAGATGGTCATCCACGTACGAAGCGAGGAAGGATAACTTCGGAACGGCCTTTAGCAGTTGATACACACCAAGACGGTCATAGAACATGCAGCCCTCTTGCGCCGCTACATTTCGAGCCACATCAATAACCTGCTGCGCTTCTTCGAAGCTTCTGGATGAGTCCACGATTTGCGTGCGCAGCTTGCCAAATCCGGCATGGAGCTTCAAGGATTTGGTCGGTTCATGTGCAGAGGCTCGTAGTTCCTCCGCAAGCTGCATAAGCGTCGCTTGGAAGTTAACATGCGATTCCTTATGCAGCGCGTCTTTGGCACATAGCATATAGATGCGATTATTCTGGATCATCACCAGATTGTACAGCCCGTGCTTCTTCAGCAGCTGCCGAACCAAGATGAGCATATCCTGCTTATCTGCCTCAATGGTAATCGGTTCGATGTCCGCCGTATGCTGGATTTCGATAATGCCGCTGGCAAACAAATACTCGCCTTTGCTCAGCTGACGAAGCCCCATTCGGGATTGTGCTTGGTCCTCGTTCTCGATGCGGTTGTTCATAATATCCAGAATGAATTCGTTATGGTCGCGTGACATCTTCTCTTCCAGAAACTCGGTGCGCAGCGTAATCGCGGCAACGGCTTTCGTGGTGTAATCCAGCAGCAGCGTCAGCGATTCTGTAATCTCGGCGCGATTGTGCAGGAGCACACCGACATAGGAGAAGGTCTGACCGAAGCAAATAACAGGCTCCACGACGAGCAATTGTTGTGCATTCATCGACAGAAAGGAGACGTCTTTGGCAGAGAGCGCCTTGGTATCCATCTGCCGCTGCAGGAAGCTCGATATCGGCCCCGATGCTTTAGTCGTCAATGCAGGGTAGAAAATGCTGTGATCAAGTGACGAGAAATACAGCACCTGCCTAGCCGATTGTTCGTGGAAGGCTTTCAAGATTTGCGCGATTCCCGTACTCTCCAGGGTTAGACGCTGCAGCTTCCGCGAGTAGACCTCCAGCTCCTTCAGAAACTGATGCTGCCGGTTAATAATCAGAGCATGAACATCCTGCGTAATCTCCACAAACCGCACGGGCTGCTCGAACACAATGAGCGGAAAATGATGCAGGTCCGCCAGTTCCACAATTTCCTTCGGAATATTATCAACGGTAGTACCCATCTCAATGCACAGCCCGGCTGCTTGTTGGTCAATCAGCTGTTTCATATAGGCAAACCGTTCCTGCTCGTTCTGCTTCAGCCACAGGCCCGTCGTCAGAATCAAATCATTCGGACTCACATACGGAGCCACATTCGTAATTTCAAGTACATGCACCCAGCCGACAGGATGATGAATCCCTTCCCGACCTGCAACCAGCCGCGCAGCGCGAAAAATCGGCCTCTCGAGCAGCTGTTTGATACCAAACGTCATCGTGTCCATATTATCACCTTTATATTAGACATTTTGTCTATAACTCGTAGGCTCAATATACATAAATGTCTATTCATCTGTCAATTCACTTTATGTTCTGTATGATGTTTATGCTTTCGATCCATTCTATAATGCAACTAAGAACAGCAAACAACTTGAGATTTCAGAGGTTCGCATTCATGAACGGGGAGAGATCGACTATGATCATTGGCGTGTCGAAGGAAATTAAAAATAATGAATGCCGCGTAGGGGTAACGCCGTCTGGCGTGAAGGAATTCGTGCAAGACGGACATACCGTCTATGTGGAAACGAATGCCGGTTTCGAAAGCGGATTTACGGATGCGGAGTACCAGCAATCGGGAGCTGTTATCCTAACGGATGCCTCCGCTGTTTGGCAGCAAGCAGATATGGTTATAAAGGTGAAGGAGCCGCTGCCAAGCGAATATTCTTTCTTCAGAGAAGATCTTATTCTCTTCACTTACCTGCATCTCTCCGCAGAGCCAAGCTTAGCTGAAGCACTTGTACAGTCGAAGGTAACCGCAATCGCTTATGAAACGGTCAAAGAAGGCGGAGCTCTTCCGCTCTTGACGCCTATGAGCGAAGTAGCCGGCCGGATGGCCGCACAGATTGGAAGCCAGCTGCTTGAGCGCTCCAAAGGCGGACGCGGCATTCTACTCTCCGGAATTCCGGGTGTAGCCAGAGGCAAAGTCACCGTAATCGGAGGCGGCGTTGTCGGTACGAATGCAGCCAAGATCGCCATCGGTCTAGGCGCTGAAGTGACGATTCTCGATCTAAATGCGAACCGCCTGCGACAGCTCGATGACCTGTTCGGCAATCAAGTTCAAACGCTCGTATCCAGCCGCTATAACATTGCGCAGAGCGTTGCCGAAGCGGATTTGCTTATCTGCGCCGTCCTGATTCCGGGAGCGAAAGCACCTGTCCTCGTCTCCGAAGATATGGTGAAAACGATGAAGAAAGGTGCCGTCATCGTCGATGTGGCCATTGACCAAGGCGGAAGCGTAGAGACGATTGATCATATAACAACGCATGACAATCCAACGTATGTGAAGCATGGCGTCATTCATTATGCCGTAGCCAACATGCCGGGCGCCGTTCCTCAGACGTCCACCATTGGACTGACCAATGCAACGATACCGTATGCGCTGCAAATTGCCCGCAAAGGTGCCTATCAAGCGATTCAAGACAGCCCTGCCCTGCAAAGCGGCACGAATATTATCAATGGCAAAGTAACGTACAAAGCCGTAGCCGATGATCTGGGTTATGCCTATACGCCTCTGGCACAAGTGCTGGAGCTGCATACCCTTCACATATAATATCCATTCGAATTCCTGAACCTGGTTCAGTACCTCTTCTTATTTTTTAAACCCCACGCGAAGCCCCCTTGAGATCGTCTCAAGGGGGCTTCGTGTGTCTCCATCTAGCCTAACGGTATTGCGACAGCATGATTTGCACCCGCTGCATCCATGCCTGACTGACCGTATGATAAGAGCTGTCTTTGATATTGTTCGTTGCCGGGTCCCAGCTGTAATGGTAGCCGTAATTGGCCGTATCCCGCAGCTTGGTATTCAAGGTGTCGATATTCTGCTGCGCGGTATTGAGCCAGTTGACGTTGCCATCTGCTTGGTACAGCTTAATAAACGACTGCGAAGCCCAGCCGCTGTAGCAAGGGTTAAAGACGGGATCGGCGGTGTTGATGATGAAGGCGCCTGTGCTATTTTGCGTGTTCCAGAGCTGATTCTTCATCTTGGCGGCGATATGCTGCGCGCTCGTCAAATACGCATTATTCCCCGTAATGGATCGATAGAGCAGATTTACTTCGATCATAATGGCATTGTCATACGTGAATTTAACCGGGGTAACGCTATTGTTCGTGAGCTCATATTGCCAATTGTACAAGCCGGCAGTGGTGTCGAACATGTAGGTGTCAAGCCATTGCTTAATGGAATCCGCCCATGACTTATAATAGGTTTGCCCTGTAATCATATAGAGGCGGAGAAACAGCTGACAAGCGAGCCCGTTGACTTCGGAGCCCTTGATCTGCATGTAAGGGGTCGTCTTGTTCGTCGTCCACCAGAACCCGCCGCCTGCGGTCGAATCCCAGAGCCCGCTATACATGAGCCAATTCGCCACAGCCTTCGCCGAGTCGAGATAGTTCTGCTGCGTGACCCCCGTCGTCACCTCGTAAGCGTCCAAATAAGCTGCGCCGGCAAGGGAAGCGTCATCGACATATTTATCTCCGCCTGCACCCGTACCGTCCAGATTGCTCAGCGCGAAGTAGCCGCCAATGGGGCTTGATGCATCCCACATATTGCCCATGAAGCTGTATGTATCGTTCATGTAGGATAAGTACCGCGAATCACCTTGCTTAAGCATCGCCGCATCTGCGTAGATTTGACTTACGTTGTACCACTGCGTCGTTGCATTGTCCCCGATTTCGGTACGGTAGCTATTGGAACCCGTCAACAGACTGCCTACCGTGAAATTATGCGTTTCCTGCGCAAGCGTCCAATACGTGGAACTGGAACCGGCCGAAACAGCCCCGAACGGAGTCATCATCAGTACGAATGCCATAATCAACTGTACAATCACGATCTTCGAGCATGCTTTCGGTAATAGAGTAGAAAATTTCTTCATCCTATAACCTCCTATGATGTGGGTGATTGGACATGCTGTGCAGCTGCCCTATTCCCTAGTATGGCGATACAATAGTTTCCAGTAAATAGAAAGTTTTACTCATATACGAAAAAAGGTACCCACGCTTACCAGTACGTAAGCAAACATGGATACCTTCTACCTCGTTGGCTATTCCAGTGATTCTTGCACTTCTTTCGTAACCTCGTCGCCTCCGGACAGTTTCCACGTCGTGACGAACTTATCGAAATCCTCGATTGGCGCTGCACCGGTTATGATGCGCAGGAACGTTTCATTTTCCAAGTTATGCAGGCTTGTCCCTTTCTTCACCATCGTTTCCGTCATGCCATAGAAGATCGGGTTCACCTTCGTTATTTCTTTGGTCCCCGTAACAGCCCCGCCTGTGTAATAGGCGAGCGAATCTGCAAATGCCGTGATATCCTGCTTCGGTTCCTTCTTGTTCTTCAAGATCGAATTCACACGCTGAATCAGCCGTGTCGGCATATCCTGCAGATCGTTATCCTTCACTACCTTGTCGTAGATCGGAATATCGCGGGCTAACGAATCTTGAAAGTCCAGCTGTACATTCAGTGGATAGTTGAGCCAGCTGACGATCTTATCCTTGTATAGCTCATGCGACTTGGGATCAATCAGACGGATGCCTTCGTATTGGACGCTGAGCATTTTCAATGCCGCCTCCGGATGCTTCGCATTCTTCTTCACGACAAGGAACGTGCCCGATGGTGCCGAAGGCACTACATTCCGTTTGCCGTCCCCATCCAGCGGTGCAGCAAGCGGTACCCACTCTGCTTTCGGATCGGTCTTCACACTGTCCGCCAGCATCCAGCCGGCAAACCATGGTGCAAACAAAATTCCCGCTCGTCCACCGGATACAAGCGCGGCATTGTCCTGCCATTTGCGCGTTAGAAACTCTCTATCAATGAGGCCTGCTTTGTACATGTCCCTCAGCTTGATGAGCGCTTCCTTCGTTTCAGGAGTCGTTGATCCATAGACAACATTACCGTCGGCATCCTTAAACCAGCTCTTCGGATACGAGTGGTACTGGTTAAACACCGGATCGAAAGTGAAGAACTCCGCATCTCCGACAATCTGTTTGTCCCCAAGCAGCCCTACCGTATCCGGCTTGCCGTTCTGATCAGGATCTTGCTCTTTGAAGGCTTGTGCAATCGTTTGAATATCCTCTAACGAAGAAGGAAGCCCCAGCTTCAATCTATCCAGCCAATCCTTGCGAACCCACAGCAGCTGGTAATTACCGTCTATATTCGTATTTGGCATCCCGTACAGCTTGCCATTGATACGGCCCGTGTTCAGCACACGGTTGCCCGAGAACGACTTATAGTAGTCTTTAATAAGCGGTGAGCTGTATGTCTCGTAAATAGTGGTCAGATCGGCAAGCATGTCTGCTCCTGCCATCTCCTTGAATTGCTGCTCATTGACGACCATCATATCCGGCATGTTATTATTGGCAATCGCCAGACTGACCTTCTGATTATAATCGTCCACATCTTCAATGGAGAACTCGTAATTGACCTTCACATTGAGGCGGTCTTCGACATAGCTGAGAAACTCGTTGTCTTCCAGCGTATCCCCATTAGGCAAATTATTGCCGGCTATTCCTTGCCTCCCGAGTGTAACCGTAATCGGCTTCTCATATTTCGTAAATGGCCCATCATCATGGCTATCTTCATATGTATTTGAGTTGTTCGCTTCATTTGAGTTGCCTTCATGATAAGTAGCACTAAACTGATTGCCCTCACCTGCACCATTCCTATCGCAAGCTGTCAAGCTTAATACGATTGATGCACACAGAAATAAACTCACCGCTGTAGGTTTCATCTGCTTCCCCCAAGTTTATGTTTGCTGTATAACCCATTATAGTATCGAAAGGCCTTCTATTCTATGTAAAATCCATTTTAATTCATACTATCCCGATATTTATCCTAGTGGATTTCATTTCAGTAAAGTAATTTAGGAAGATTTTCGTGTGTAAGCGCTGTTATATTGTCGTATGCAAAAGCTGTGTGGACGCATCCTCCTAACTATGAATATCGGTTGGACGGATGAAATTAAACATACGCCATATTCATTATATCAACAGAACGCAATTTTGAATTACTGAGAATGAAGATTCTGTGCTCGAATTAGAGGAGGAGCGATGTCACCTGCGGTTGTGGTATAATCTTGGTCACAAAGTAACCACGCAAAGGCGGTATTCTCATATGTTGATGGATATTAAAGCTAAACTGAATGAGGAAGCGATTCAGGAGCTGCTCGGCTGGTCGGTATTTCCGGACCCGGAGCATTTGGAAAGAGCGGTGCAGCACTATAAGGACGATGCGTCGGCTAAGTTGCTCGGCTATGTATCGGAGGATGAAATTATCGGGTTGATCGGGTTTCACAACGCGGGAAGCGATACGATCGTGATCGACCATATCGCCGTTGATCCATCTGAGCGGTATAAAGGCTACGGCAGAGGGATTATACTCGAGCTTCTGGAGCTGGAGAAACCTGCTGTTCTGCTGGCTGAGACAGATGAAGAAGCTGTGGACTTCTACCGGAGCAGCCGATTCACGGTGGAGAGCCTCGGCGAGAAATACCCGGGCACGGAGCGATTTAAGTGTACGTATTACGCGGATGAGGACGATAACGAATAGGAAATGGCGGCGTTAGGGGTGCTCCCTACGCCGCTTTTTACTCGGTAGGCACGCAGAGCTACCCGTCCTTCACACACCTACGCTATCACATCCGTTATCCATCCAAGCCTTCCATCCGCTCCGCCATCAGCTTTTCTGCCGAAGACCATGCCTCTACCAGCGCATCGTACCAAGGTCGTTCGCCCGCAGCCTCGATTCCCCCCGTCTTATCCAGCTCATCAATCACGCCTCGAATCCCCTGCTCCCACTTCACGGTATAGCGAAAATCCAGATCACGCCTTGCCGCACTATTGTCAAACAGGTTATTATACCGGAAGTTCTCCACGCACCACTCTGCCTTCTTCGGCAGCACCAAGCCAAGAAGATCAGTCGGGATATGAACGAATCGCGGCTCAGTCGCACCAAGCGCATCAGCAACTGTTCTCCAATAACGGTCGTACGTCATCCATTCCTCACCTGTTACATTGTACGCCTTGCCGAAAGCTGCCTCGTTGCCCACAGCTTGCACGAAAGCTCTCGCCACATCATCCCGATGACAAGCGACCCACAGTGAAGTGCCGTCGCCATGAATAATGATCGGACGCCCTTCACGCAGCCGTTTCATATTGTAGTTGCCATCCGCGACGGAGGGGACGGCCGTCCCGCTGCCGCCATACGTTTGAGCCGGCCTCAATATCGTAACGGGAAACGTGCCGGGATCATGAGCGTCTATTAACAAATTCTCGCTCAGCACCTTATTGAAAGCATACGGGAAAGAAGGCAGCGCCTCACGTTCGCCGTCCTCCGTAATCGGGTAACTCTTGGCCTGCTTCGTATAAACGTCAACCGTGCTGCAATAGATATACTGACCGACTCTGCCCTTAAACGCACGAATGGCGCTCTCGGCTTCATCCGCTTGAAACCCAATCATGTCGATGACGCAGTCGAATCGTCCCGCTTCCGCCATCTGCTCTTCAAACGCTGCAAAATCCCGCCGATTCCCTATCATCGTCCGAACACCTGAAGGTGCTTCCCCACGGCCCCGATTAAAATGCCAAACTTCCGTATCCCCGCGCCTTAGCAGCTGTTCCGTAATCGCCGTGCTAATCGTTCCCGTTCCGCCAATAATGAGCACCTTCACTTGGTTGTCGCCTCCTTGATCGCAATAATGAGTACGTCCGTATTCGTATCTGTCATCGGAATCCTGCTGCTCTTGCTTACACCATCCGTGGCGAATGTGGTTGAAATTGCTGGCTGCACGACATTCCGCCGATCCAAATCAATCATTTTCACCGCGTAGCCTTCTGCAGTCAGATCTAACGACAGCTCCACATCAATGCTGTACGGAACATAAACCACTACAATGCTTAAATCTCTGCTGCCGGCAACGCGGATTTCCGGATAAGAGGTGACGAGCAAATCGTTACGCGGAACAAGCTCGAACATGGCATGCTGCTCGAACAATTCTTTGGCATAGCCGATATCCCACGCACCTGAGAATCGCAGCGCCACGCGCCAGTCGAACGGTGTTTTGGCAAAATGCTCATTATGAAAAGGTGTCCCTTTCCTATGCCAGGACCAGATACCGTGCGCGCCATAGGTAAAGCCTGCTTTGGCCCCGCCAAGAACACTCCACCAGAATGCGCGACGAATGTCAAAAGCACCATACCGACCATACCGATTGCCATATCCATGCCCCTCATAGCAGGGCTCTGAATTTATAATGGGTCTGCGAATGGTCTTCTCCATGAATTGTTCCGGGAGCTCGTAACAGTCGGACTGCGTCTCCGTCAAGTGGCCCGATTGATAGATGTACAGGTCCAAGTCATCGGAATGCACGATCCGATCCGGAATTTCGTGCTGGTGCGACCCCATATGCATCGCCGTTACGGCCTCAGGAGCGCAGCGCTTCAGCGTTTGCAGTGCTTTCTCGTAATAGGAGGTGACTTGCTCGTTCTCAAACTGCGTGTCGCCGCTGATGTAATAGAGGGGATTGTAGCGCGCGAACCGCTTCACTACGTACTCGGTGTACGGCTGAACAGCCTCCCACGGAATCGTATACTCCGGATGCATGTTATTCACGCCCGTACCGGGAACATAGTTGTGCCACAGCACGACAAGCACGGGAAGGAAGTCGCGTTCGCAGGCCATCTGCAGCATCTTCTCCGCTTTATCGAAGTAAGCCTCATTGCAGCTCATGAAGTCCCATTTGCCGTCTGCTCCAACTCGAAAAGGCAATTCATCAGCGACCGTCTCATGCACGAGCGGCAGCACGCTGATCTGCAGGGCATTAAACCCCTGCAAGCGGCGGTATTCGAGATAGACCTCCCACTCCTCCAGCTTTGCGGCCGAGAATACCCCCCACACGGTATCTGCCAAATAGAAAAAAGGCTGTCCTCGGTTAAGGAGGATCTCCTTGTTATCCGCTACCGTAACTTGTCTCATAGTTCCCCTCTTTTCGAGTCCATGTCATGCTTTCCTCTGCACTATACCATGGGGCAAAAATCATTGTCTACGAAATAAATACATAATGTATACAATAAAATATTGTTTTTTTATAGAGCCGGAACAGGGAAGGAATATGAGGTGCGCTTCCAGAAAAAGTATAATCGAGGTTAGGTATGAATTCGCGTAAACGGAGGATTGAACATGGAAAAACATATTGAGGATATTTTTCAAGCCGCTCGTTTGGGTGAGGTTTCTCAGCTTCTTGCCATACTTACGGCTCATCCGGAGCTTGCCAACACTGAGAATGAGGATGGCTTAACGCCTCTTGGATTCGCAGCGCATTTCGGTAACAAAGATGCGGTGCAAGCGCTGCTCGATAACGGGGCAGCTGTAAATGCAATCTCGCATTCCAAAGTATCTTACATCCCATCAAATACGGCTTTGCACGCTGCTATCGCGGGGGAGCGTAACGTGCACGTAATTTCGCTGCTGCTCTCGAATCAAGCTCAGGCTACTATTCTGGACAGCAACGGGCACACCGCGCTCCATACGGCGGCTTTTCATGACGATAACGAAGAGATTATCCGCTTGCTTCTTGCACATGGGGCCGACATTCATGCCCTAACCGAGGACGGGAAAACAGCATCCTCGATCGCAACCGAGCAAGGCAATCATCGCGTTGCAGCATTGCTCCAACGTGCGAGCGAAGCCGTGAGCTAGCTGCAGCCACCAAATACCCTAGCTAAAAGACTGTCCTCATAATTGCGCGATGTGCCTGTTGGGGCACGCAGTGCTGCTGTAAGAGGGCGGTTAAGGTGATGAGGAAATGCTGCCTTTTATGCAACATTTCACCCCTCTAAAGAATTAGATGCCATTTAATGTTGCACAAAATACAGCATTTCAACTGGTAATGGCACATTAACGGCATAACGTGGCATAAGTGTTGCACAATCTCCAAGGCCCCTTAATTAAACTGGAGTCCTCTCAGCCAATAATTTAAACTATTAGCTAAGGGGATGATCCGTTATGGGGAAGCATTTAGGACAA
>NZ_FNNV01000001.1 GCF_900106745.1 Paenibacillus sp. CF384
GCGTGCCAACCGTCGCTCGCATATTTGCCCCCGCGCCTAGTGTTTCCATGGTGCAAATACGTTGGGTTTGACAAAAACGTTCATAGCAACGGTTGTCAGAGTGGCTATTTTACGAAATAAATACCATTTAAAATTCTAACGGTTGCGAGCGTTGTTATTTGGTACATATTGGTCAATTTATTCTGAATTTTGTCCAAATAAGCGCTGTGGCAACCGTTAGAAAATAAAAACAGGCTTTTGAGGTCATATAACCACTGTCACAACCGTTAGCGGTTGAGAGATAGGTCTGAGTCTTGAATACACATTGACTAGAACTTATGTTCGTGTAAAATGGAAGTAAGTAAATATGACCCGGTTTGATAGTATTCGACATGTCTGGTCTAAGACGATATATAATGTAGCTCTAAAGAGAAGGTTAAATCAGCAACGACTAGTGCAAGAAGTGGGTTTGGTTAAAGATACATTCTGGGGCTACTTTCCTCTAAGTGAGCAGGAATTTGAAAAAATTATAATTAAAGGTGATGTTTATGAAAGTATTATTGTCGATTAAACCGGAGTTTGTTGAGAAAATATTTTCTGGTGAAAAGCAATATGAGTATCGTAAAGCTATTTTCAAGAAGAAAATCGACACTGTTGTTGTGTACTCTACTATGCCAGAAGGGAAAATCGTAGGGGAGTTTGAAATAGAAACAATAATTGTCGATCATCCGAAAGCGATTTGGAAAGCAACTGCTGGTGTTTCTGGCATTAGTAATGAGTTTTTTAATCAATATTTTGAAAATAGACTAGAGGGATACGCAATCAAGATTGCAAACCCACAGTTGTATGAAAAACCTATTGATCCGAGGGAGGAGTATGAATCTTTTCATGCTCCACAATCGTTCTGTTATATTGCGCAATGGGTTATTGACCAAATTAAAAATGCGATATAAAACAGACGAACATGCGCTCCCGCTGGTCGTCTATTTTATATCGGACAATGAACACACCACAATTCGATTTCTCCAAACTAGCGCTGCACGGAACGCAGTGGTTTTCTCTGCGAGAAGAGGCTGCGAATCAAATACAGAATAAACAGCAGCGGAATATATCCATAGATGAAATAAAACCCGAGCTCGACCACATGTCTGCCTAACCATTCGATCCTAACACGATCGTTGAATGGAAGAGAGGCCGAGAAAATCGCGATTAGGATCACGTAAATGGACCAACTCGGTTTAAGATTGGTTACCCGTTTGATAATGCGCGTACAGCTCCAAACGGACAGACTGAGCATCGGGATAATCAACATCAGCCAGATACAGATAAAAATAAATTCAACCCTTGCCATCAGGGAGAACTCGATGACTTTAACCATCACTAAGGTGGGCCAGTACGTATGCTTTAGTAGTCCTTGACTGAAATACATAAGCGTTACAAACATAAGAAGGGCGTACTTGATGGTGCAATAGAACAAACCGAGATGCGCCCATTTTACATTTTTCTCGGGAGCTTTAATAAAGGGGAAGTACAACAGTATCGTTTCAAAGCCCATAAATAGGATACCTGAGAATTTAGAAGAGGTGATCAGTTCTTTAATGGAGTGATTAAAGATCGGCATTACATTATATAAATGACCGTATTTGATATTGAAGTACAGTAACAGAGGCAGCAGCGTGGAGAAGAATACCCCAAATAAGCAATAGCCGGCAATGACGCGAAACCCGCCGGAAACGGCATAATAAACAGCCACGATGAGGATGAGCGCCAGAATCCACGTTTTAACATCAGGGAACATCCAAATGTGAATGATTTCGATATAGCCGCGAAAGACGATTAAAGCGAGCAGAAAATAGTAGCCCACCATGACTAAGGAAATCGCATTCCCTAGGATCTTGCCAAACAAGATACGATGCAAATCGATGAGATCTTTGGCCGGACTGCCAAGCATCTTAAAGATCATCCAAATGATGACATGCAAAGTTAATCCCATGATGACCACCGAGATCCAAGCATCGTTACCCGTTACATTCACAATTAAATGTTGAAATCCTAAGACACCGGCCCCGAGCAAGGAAGCATGGAAAAGGAAAAACAAAAAAAAGCCGGAAACCATATCGTTTTCCTTGACCAAGTGCTGCACTAATGTCCAACTCCCAAAGATAATATTTTGACTTCAGTCTGTACATCGAATTTGAGGTTAGGGTAGACTCGGGCAGCGAATGCAGGCTCATTCCAATTCCGCTCGCGAGATCTTAGAAGATTGCCAATCCCGATTGGATCAACAAGATTCTTCTGAAATTGTTCCAGCAAAGCTTTGATTTCGACAGACAGGTGATGTTCGATTTGTTGCGTTAAAGCATTTCTGTCATGGGTGTTTTCAAAAACGTTTAATGAAACCGGATAGTCTCCGAGGTCTAGATCGAGTTTAAGCGATATGACAACTTTTTCATTAGTTACGATAATGTTGTGTTTGGAGCGAATGATTTTAAAGGTAATTTGCTTGTCTTGATCATTCTTGAAGTCATAAGTACTGGATTGGAGTCCGACATCATCGTCTATGAGCAGTTTAATGAACAAGCCTGCTTTGTTTGGAAGGGTAAGCTTTAATTGATCCCCCTTAAATACTCCTACACCATTCAATTGGAGAATTCCTCGAGGCCCTATAGCCACAATAGGCAAGAAAACATCTTGTCCCTCCCCAAAGTATTGATCCAGAAAGATATGCCCATTTGTGAAAGGCAAGCTCCCGGTATCCATGTTCTGTTTGAGCAGATTGGATAGGTAGACAGGTGGAAAACGCAACGTTTCATCCAAAATCTCGCTTGCTTGATTAGTTGTGATTACAAGCGTAGCACGATTACTGATATGTGGATCTCGCACAAGGGTGTTGGCTATCTCTGTAACGCCTCTTCTTGCGATTTGTTCACTAATGACGATCGTACGCAATTGACCGATTGCAATAGGGTGATCCGACTGTGAAGTGAACGATGTGAGCACTTCATTAAAAGAATGAACCTGCCCTTCGAGCAGGAACAATTTCACTTTCTTATCATAGGCACAATAAGTACCGCTAATTTTATAAGCTTCTCCTTGCGAGTCGTAACCAATGCTTTCGATGAGCTTAATCCGATCGATAATCTGCGCTTTGGCGCACCCGTTAAGTGCGAAACACAAGAC
The DNA here is from genome assembly GCF_900106745.1 of Paenibacillus sp. CF384. GTDB lineage: Bacteria > Bacillota > Bacilli > Paenibacillales > Paenibacillaceae > Paenibacillus_Z. Next base: position 3,160 of record NZ_FNNV01000001.1, read on the forward strand.
AAGAGGTAGGACGTATTTTCTCATGGATGCAATTTCCCTTACAAGGTTATTTATTCGTTATCGTAGTCCTTACGTTTAGGTTTGGGATTATGGACGGTAAATCTTTGTTTCTCCAGGGAACGCAAGTAACTAGGCCGATACTTAACCACGCTCAGTGAAGAGCGTACGATACTGTCGGCAAAATCGCGGTATCGAAACGGGAATGCAGGAGCTAAGTAAGGCATGCCCAAAGATTTTAAGCGCAGCAAGTGTCCTAAGAGCAATACGATTCCAATTGCAATGCCGAAACCACCCCAGGCCGCTGCCAGAAACATCAATGGAAACCGCAAGAAACGAATCGTGTTCGCCATTTTGAATATGGGCGTTGCAAACGATGGGAGAGCAGAGAGGGAGACAATTATGATTAAGATATTGCTGGTCAGACCGGCTTGCACGGCTGCCGTGCCAAGTACAATGCCGCCGACAATGCCAAGCGTTTGTCCGACTTTGGTAGGCAATCTAACCCCGGCTTCACGCAGCATATCGACTGTGAATTCCAATAGCAGCACTTCAATAATCGGTGCAAACGGGACGTTCGTTCTAGATTCAATAATCGGGCCAAGCAGAGATTGCGGGATAACCGAATAATGAAAGGTTAGCAAGGCAACGTAAAGGGGAGAGGCAAGGATAGAGAAGGCAACGCCTAAATAACGTAAACACCGGAAGAAAGAAGCCAATATCCATGGCAGATAATAATCTTCTGGTGAAGCGAAAAAATCAAACACCGTGCTCGGGCCAGATATCACATAGGGGGAACCACTGCTTAATATGGCCACTTGGCCGTTAAGGACATTAAATTTGGCTCGATCAACGCGTTCCGAAGACATAAATAACGGGAAAGGCGAATTGGGGTTATCTGCAATGATTTGGTCAAGGATGGAGCTGTCAAATAACACGTCAACATCGAGTTCCTTAATTCGTTGTCTAACCGTATCCACATGCTGAGGATTGCAAATGCCTTCTAAATAAACAATCGTTACTCTTGATTGTGAAATCGATCCTAAGATTTGTTCCTCAAAACGCAGTTTATCGGTAACAAGCTCTTTGCGAAGTAAATTGAGATTCGTGTCGATATCTTCAACAAAGCCGACTTTGGGTCCAATTACGCTGTATTCATTATCCGCCTCGTTATTGCCCCGGTACCCGCGTTTCTGATCCAGGATATTCACTAAGAGCCCTTGATCAAGGTTAGGCTCGAGCTGAACGAATAAGAAGCCTTTAAATAAATGTTGAGTGATCTCCTCTAGATTAGACGAGACTTTAATATTCTCCAGCGGAATCAGTTGCTGCAGCGCATCTAGATCGGCAATGCCGTTCTCCGCGATTTGAATTCGGTGTAGAATCTCATGGTTAATAAGTTTCTGGTCTACAATGGCTTGCAGGTAGGTAAAATGAAACTGTTTATCGTGGACCCTATGGATAGATTGCACAAAATCATTCGATTTGATGGTTGCCTTCAGAATCTCATTTATGCTCTCTTGAATATAGGATCACGCCTTTCCGTGGAAATTCTCCCTTATTATTAGCCTCGGTTCGGATTGCTATTCCCAATGAATGACAGGACAAGGAGTAAGAAATAAAGCCCTAAGGCTTAGGAGCCCTGGGCTTTTATTCGGAATATACTTGATTCTTCTCAAATAAGTGTTTGACCTGTTCAGCCATAAATTGCGAGGAATGCGGCATTCGCTGTCGGATCCACCACTCTACGATGCCGATGAAAGCAGAGGCCAAGAACTGCGCTTTCAACTCCTTGTCGACCACAGGTGGATTGTCCGGCTGCTCCATCTTATCCATCAGATTGACAACGATAAAATGAAGCAACCGGTCGCGGAAGAGGAAAACGCGTTGATTGGAAAACGTAGTAAAGAAAAACGAGAAATGGTCTTGTAAATAATCAAAAACCGGTTTGGGCTCTTGAACCATTCCATGGCTAGACTTACTGACTTCCCGATTCTTGCAGCGCGAGATCAATGCGTTGATATGATCTTCCATGCAATGATCCAGAAGATCGTACTTGTCCGTGTAATGCAGATATACCGTACCGCGGTTCACATTAGCCCGCTCCGCGATCTCATTGATGGTGATTTGTTCAAATTCTTTCTCCGCATAAAGCTCCAGAAACGACTTCATTACTGAATGCTTGGTTCGGAGAATCCGGCGGTCGGTTTTTACTTCATGCTCCACTACTTCCGTTACCTCCTTAGATAATCAACAATGCTGAGCGCACTGTTGAATATGAAACAATTGCGAATCAATCAACCATTGAGTAAGCAGGGTTACTGTCTATAATAGTAATCAACGGCCGTTAAATATTCAACACGCGTTCAATAACGCGTCATATGAAGGAGTATAAACCAATGGAAAACATACACAATAAAGTGGTCATCATAACGGGAGCTTCGAGCGGAATAGGCGAAGCCACAGCACAATTGTTGGCGCAAAATGGTGCAAAGGTCGTTCTTGCCGCCAGACGAGAGGAACGTCTTCAAGCTATTGTTAATAACATTAAACAAAGTGGCGGCGAAGCAGTTTCCGTCCGAGCAGATGTCGTTTCTTCTGAAGATATGCAGAAGCTGGCTGCATTTACTTTAAGTAAATATGGTCGTATTGACGTGCTTGTGAACAATGCAGGTGTCATGCCGAGTTCCAGGCTCCATGAACTGAGAGTCGACGAATGGGATCACATGATCGATGTGAATATTAAAGGTGTACTGCACGGAATCGCAGCGGTTCTGCCTACTATGAGGGAGCAGCAGGCAGGTCATATCATCAATTTATCTTCTACATCGGGGTATCAGGTATCCCCGACATCAGCCGTTTATGCAGCCACAAAGTTCGCAGTCAGAGCCATTTCGGAAGGACTGCGACTTGAAGAGTCAGCGACTTCGCGTATTCGATCAACAGTGATTGTTCCAGGTCTGACCAAGACCGAGCTTTTTGACACGATTACGAGTCCGGAAGTGCAGATGCTTGCCAATCAAATCAGCGACAAAGGGATTTCTCCTGACCGTATTGCCAGAGCGATCGCATTTGCCATTAACGAACCGGATGATACATTAATCAGCGAAATTATGGTGAGGCCGACTGCAATGTAAAGGGGCAGCGTGTTAGGACGACGAAACTTTGGGATCAAGCTCTGTCACTTAGAGGTGACAAGTGCTTGGTCTTTTTTGCCTGATCATATTGCAAGGACACCTGAACTTCTGCTAAGATGACTAAACATATTAAAATGATTTAATAAGTAGGTCCAACTATAGAGATGAGAGGTTTGATCATGTATGACTCATATGTTTAAGACGCCGAGCGAAATCAAAGAACCATTAATTTCTCGCATCCGAGCGGGACTTATCATGATGGGAAGCGCAACGAAAGCGGAGCTCAGTCAGCGACTAGGGATTAGTTTTCCGACAATCAGCAAGTTTCTCGTCCAGATGGAGAACGATGGAGAAGTCCTATGTACAGGCAATGATGATTCCAGCGGCGGCAGACCGGCGAAGCGCTACACCTACGATCCTGAATACATGCTCGGGCTAGCTATCTTTATCGAGAAGAACGAGACGAATTATTCCATATTCAATTGTGTCGGGGAGATCAAGGAGCAAGGGATAAAGCCAAGCGTATTACAACAAGATGCGCTGCAGCTCGGTGATCTGATTGAGAGCCTGATCGAGAAATATCCGAAGCTGCGTTCCATCGCAATCGGAGTCCCCGGAGCCGTTGACAACCTGGGGAAAATCATCTTTATCCCGCCTTATCAGCATTTCCTTGATTATGATCTGAAAGAGGAATTCGAATCCCGCTTCCAAATCCCGGTCGTAGTGGAGAACGATATGAATGCATCGGTGCTGGGGTATGCGTCGAACTTCGAGCTTGAGAACGAATCGCTGGTGTATCTGTATTTCGGTCAGTACGGACCGGGCTCGGGGATTATGATCAATGGGGATGTCGTACGAGGCAGCACGTTCTTCTCGGGGGAAATTTCGTTCGTCCCGCTCTATGATCATCAATCATTTGGTAAAGCGCTAAGGCTTGAAGAGAGCAATGAAGAGGTTGTTTTGGCTGCAGACAAACAGATCGATGCTTTAGCTCGTTTAATCGCGACATTCACGGCTATTCTGAACCCTCGGGCTGTCGTATTCTGCAATGATGAGGTTGACGAAGCATTTCTGTCCAAGCTCGGTAAGCTCAGCTCGACCTATATTCCACAGAAACATCTGCCAACGCTTGTATTAAGCGATAGGAATCAGGATTACTTAGCGGGATTGCAGCAATTGGCTTTACATGTGATGATTACGGATTGCTGCTAGAGAGGAGGACGATATGGCTTCTATTTTTATCATCATTATCTACTTGGCTTTTATTAGTTTGGGAATACCGGATTCCCTGCTTGGATCTGCGTGGCCTGTTATCGGGCCGGATATGGGGGCATCATTCGGCTTCGCGGGGATCTTATCCATGGTTGTGGCTGGAGGAACCATCCTATCCAGTCTTGCAAGCGGGAGCTTGGTTCAGCGAATAGGGACGGGGAAAATCACCTTAATCAGCTGCTGCCTCACTGCAGGAGCGCTGCTTGGTTTCGCTGCATCACCTTCGTTGATTTGGCTTGTCTTGTTAGCTATTCCGCTTGGCCTAGGCGGAGGTGCCATTGATGCGGCCCTTAATCATTATGTAGCAGAGAATTATAAGGCTCATCATATGAACTGGCTTCACTGTTTCTGGGGGTTAGGGGCAACTATCGGACCTATAATCATGTCTTATTATATTGCCAAACACGATTCCTGGAGAGATGGTTACACGGCGGTATCGATTATCCAGTTCACGCTCGTAATCATATTGTTCGTTACGCTTCCGCTATGGAAGCGTGTCGCTGCAAAAAAAGAGCCTCAATCGGGTACGACTCAAGAGGAGCGGGTCGGAACGGAGCCTGTCGACAATACCGCCAACTCCAAGACGAGAATTCTCCAGATCAGAGGCGTTAAACAGACGCTGATCGCTTTCTTGTTCTACTGTGGGGTTGAAGCTACGATAGGCCTATGGGGAGCCAGCTATCTGGTAGGGGCAAGGGATATGACAGCGGAGACCGCGGCCGGTTGGGTATCTCTATATTATGGCGGCATCACCTTGGGAAGGCTGATAACCGGGTTTATTACGATGAAGGTGAACAACAAGGTGTTAATCCGGAGCGGTCAGATCATGGCCGTTGCAGGCGGGCTCATGCTGCTGCTTCCGTCGCCATTCTTCTTGGTTGGACTTATTCTAATCGGGCTTGGTCTCGCTCCTATTTATCCCGGCCTGCTTCATGAAACGCCTACGCGGTTCGGGAGGGTGCATTCCGCGAAGCTGATCGGCTATCAGATGGCAGTCGCGTATACGGGAACAACACTTCTCCCGCCGCTGTTTGGCATCATTGCTACGCAGACGAGCATCGTATTATTTCCTGTAATTGTGCTGGCATTTCTTGTTATCATGATGATAAGCGCGGAGAGAGTAAACAAGCTGTTGAGGGGAGCCACTTCACTTGATCGATGAACCGAATATTGGCACATTATCCATTCCTTATACGGTCAGAGCATCCTATCCCGTCCGTCCCGGAAATGTACTTCGCCCGCTTATCGACGGGGAACCTGCATTCCGGCGGGTTTGCGAAGCAATTGAGCAGGCTAAACACAGCGTTTGGGTAACGGTAACGTTCATGTGGGCGTCATGTAACATGCCGGATGGAAGAGGTACGCCTCTAGACGTCCTTAATCGTGCGGCTGAGCGAGGGATCGACGTTCGCATTATCTTCTGGCGTCCCGATTCCCGCACGGAACATTTGAAGACGAATGCTTTCTGGGGAGCGTCCGAACACTTTGACAGATTAAGAGAGCGGAATTCGTCTGTTAGCATCCGCTGGGATCAAGCAGAGCCGGGATTCTGTCAGCATCAGAAGAGTTGGCTTATCGATGCCGGAACGGAAACGGAGACTGCGTTCCTCGGAGGGATCAATCTGAATCCAAACTCAGTGGTTGCACCGGGTCATCGTGGTGGTACAGGTCAGAACCATGATGTGTATATCGAGCTTACGGGTCCTTCGGTGGTTGATGTCCATCATAATTTCGTACAGCGCTGGAACGAAGCGAGTGAGCGGAACTTGCCGGATGGACGATGGGGTGCAGGCAGCGAATATGATCTCCCGTTTCCCAATAAAGTACCTCAACATAGAGGAGAAACTGTTGTTCAAATCCAGCGAACCATACATAACGGCCAATATAGGAATTGGCATGCGACTCCTCTTGGTTCCGATTATCCGATAGAAGCAGGCGAACGATCGAATTTCGAGCAGTATTGTGCGGCAATCCGTGCGGCACGCAGCTCGATCTATATCGAGAATCAGTCTGTGTCCGTACAGGAGATTATCGATTGCCTGCATCAGGCTTTGCTGCGCGGCGTGGAGATTGTTGTCGTCGTGCCGGCGGAAGATGAGAAGATTCCGGAATATTTGGCCCATCTAGCTGCATTCGATCATTTCACATTGGCAGGCATCGCCGGATTAGGTGACGATGGTAAGCGCAATCCAGTTTGGGTGCATTCGAAGCTAATGGTTGTAGACGGAGAGTGGGGCACTGTTGGCTCCTGTAATCTGCATCAATATTCACTGTTTGGCAATTGTGAAATGAACGCCGCGTTCTGGGACAGCAAAGCGACACGCAATCTGCTGGATCAATTACTTTATGAACATCTTGATCAGGATGTGTCCGGACTAGATGATCGCTCTGCATTGCAGCTCTTCGGTGAAATTGCCAGACGAAATCGTAGACTCTTCGATCGTGGCGACAGCAGCTGGCAAGGTCTCGCATTTCATCTATTTCCCTTGTAATAGGGCTACGGCAGCCTTGTTGCTGCTTTATATCGAACTGATCCCCTTCGGATCAGTTTTTTTGTTTTCCCTAATAAAAGGAAATGGGCAGGATTGTGGGATCAAAAGATGAATACCTAAAGGATGGTAGCCAAGCTGGGAATGATTGAAACTCAACTTGCTTATCAAATCGTAACGAGAAGCCGACGAGTCGGCACTGGAGGATTCTATGAATATTGCGGGTATTCAATCGGATTGGAAAGTGGAGCGAATCGAATTTGCCAAGTTAACGGGAGAACGAGCGAGAAGTGCGGGGGCCAATGGCAGAATCGGCATTCATGGCAAAACGTGCTCAGTGGATATCGCCAGAATTACCATTGATGGACAAAGAGGCTATGGTAGTTCGATTCGTATCTCACCGGAATGGGCAGAAACCCTAATAGGACAACGATTGGTTGACTTATTCGACGACCTTGGACGACTGAAGGAAGAATATCGGCTGCAATTGGAATATCCTATTCTGGATTGGTTAGGGCAGAGATTCGGAAAGCCGGTTTATGAGTTGGAAGCAGGTACACACTTCGAGAGGGGCGTTCCCCTGATTGTTCCTTGCTACGATACTTCACTATACTTCGATGACTTGCATTTGCCCGATGAGAGCTCTGCCGTTGCGTTGATGCAAGAACAAGCGAAACAAGGATATGACAAAGGTCACCGTCACTTCAAAATAAAAGTCGGCCGAGGCGGTCGTCATATGCCGCTCTGGGAAGGGACGAAACGAGATATCGCAATCGTGCAAGGAATCTCGGAAGTGGCGGGTCCTACAGGCAAGATCATGATCGATGCGAATAATGCCTATAACTTGAATTTAACCAAAGAGGTATTGGCAGCGCTCTCAGATGTAAATCTCTATTGGCTCGAAGAAGCGTTTCATGAAGATGACGCGTTGTATGAAGATCTGAAGGACTGGCTGCGAAACCGCGGACAGCAAGTACTTATCGCAGACGGAGAAGGACTCGCTTCACCTCATCTAGTTGATTGGGCGATTCGTGGCCGCCTCGATGTGCTGCAATACGATATTATCTGGCCAGGCTTCACGCATTGGCTGGAATTAGGTCAGAAGTTAGATGCACACGGTTTGCGTTCTGCGCCGCATTGTTACGGCAATGCCTATGGCATTTACGTGTCGGGACATTTATCAGCCGGTGTGCGCAATTTCGAATTTGTCGAATACGACGACATTACAATTGAAGGCATGGATGTATCCGGGTATCGCGTTGACAATGGAGAGATGCATATTCCGGCTTCACCGGGTTTTGGAATCGTCTTCGACGATGAACTTGTGTCCGGCCTTGTTAAACGTTCCGGCTGGTCCAAGAGCTAACTACAGAAGGAGCTACAAGCCGAAGATTAGGCGTTTGTACCCGAAGCAGATGATCCCCGCCAAACACCCAATCCAATGCATGATCCGGGACATAACATACAAAGTACGTTAAACCCAGGAGGTGCATTTCATTGTCCGGTCATGTAGGTGGAGCTTTTACTAGCGCGGGAGTTATTCTGGTGCTATTTATTCTTCTTGTCATTGTCATCTGTGGTTGCATGGGGAGCGGCTTAGGTGGATATGGCGGCGGCCCTTCGTACCCAGTTGTTGGCGGAGTAAACAAAGGGTATTAATAAATATTCGCAGTTAAGAGAAGGTGTCCCAGTCATTTCTAATGACTGCTGGACGCCTTTTTGGCGTTTAGTGGATTCCCAAGCGCGATCTACATATTTAGGACATATGTCCTTTTCAGAATCATCCGCTCGGCGTTAAATAAGGAGAGCATGATGGTTGAGGAGGAAGGTAAGGGATGAAAGGCATACTATTAGCTGTATTAGGCGGCGTGTTTATAACGCTGCAAAGTACGGCAAATGCTGTGATCGGGGATCAGATTGGAACATGGCAGGCTGCAGCACTTACGCAAGGAACAGGGTTTGCGGCGGCTATGCTCATTGTATGGCTAACAGGTGATCTATCGTGGAAGAACCTGAAACAAGTGAAGCTGCAGTATCGTTTCGGAGGAGCGCTTGCAGCCTTTATTATTTTCAGCAATATAACAGCATTCCACCACAATGGAGCTGCGGTCACCGTGTCGGCGATGTTAATCGCTCAGATCCTCGCGACGCTCGGGATGGAAAAGGCCGGATGGTTCGGAAATCTTGAGCTTCGTCTGCGAACACCGCAATGGATCGGCATTATGCTCATGATTACAGGCATCTTATGTTTATCCTTCTAAGCGGCTAGACTAGCGAATAGGAAGAGGTGCGGAATGAAGGAATTGGATGCCGTTCATATTGATAACTACCTGACTCATTTTGCACTCGACAGGGTTTTCCCGGATGCGCTGAGACAGCATTTGGTGTTGTACCGGTTTGATCCTGAGGAAGCCCTTTGCAAACAAGGCGAGGTACCGGAACATGTATTCATGCTCGTTCACGGAAAAGTAAAGGTGTATACGACGTCAACGGAAGGGAATACATTGCTGCTTGGCTTTACGACGCCCCTTGATGTCCTTGGCGAAATTGAGTGTCTGAGCGGGAAGAACATTCTCAATACGGTAACGGCCGTAACGACCGTGGAGGCGATCGGCTTTCATAAACGCTGGCTTCCACTTTACCGGGAAGAAGTACCGTTCCTGCAGTTTATGTTGAAAATGATCTCGGAGAAGTTTTATACCAAGTCGGAAGCGCTGAGCTTTAATCTGCTTTATCCGGTCGAAATTCGGCTTGCCAGTTACTTACTCTCGTTGTCGACACCTTTAAATCCTAAGGTCAGTACGGCGAATTTAAAAGATATGGCGAACCTGATCGGAACCAGCTATCGTCATCTGAATCGGGTCATTTTGAATTTCTGTCGTCTGCAGCTGCTGGAGCGAAGTCGCGGGAAGCTCGTGATAACAGATCGATTAGGACTCGAAGCCGCGGCCGGACGAAATATATACGAGAATGATGATCGGAGGGGATAATTGTGTTTGTCGGCGTTTTATTGGCTCTAATAGCGGGGATGCTTGTCAGCGTGCAAACCTTGTTCAATAACAAAGTGAGTGCTGCTGTTTATTCTCATACGACTACTGCGCTTGTGCTCGGGATGGGATTTATGGCATCGGTTGGCATGGGTTTGGCGGTTGAAGGCGCGGAATTTCTGCACTGGCACGCGATGCCGAGCTGGTTCTGGCTCAGCGGGTTAATCGGAATCGGCGTTGTTACCTGTGTAGTTAAGGGCGTTAACCTTATTGGCCCAAGCGCTGCAACTGCGATCGTTATGGCTTCACAAATGGTCTGCGCGGTATGGTGGGACTCAGGGGGATGGTTCGGTCTAGAGGAAGTCCCTTTCACTTGGCAAAAAGCAATTGGCATTACGGCACTGATTGCCGGCCTTATTTTATTCAAATTCAATCCTAATTTTTCCATGCATCGTTTCTCTTCCTTTAAGAGATAGTGTTAATTAGGAGGAAGACGACATGCGGAAAGGTAAGGGAATTCATCGATTGTTCCTGATTGGTATCGCCTTATTGATGTTGTTTAGCGATACCAAGCAGGCTTATGCTCGAACAGGGGAACCATCTTCAGTTCGACTAGAAGTCAAATCATCGCCGGATGCAGCCTTGGTATCCACGTTGTTGATTGATTCTGAGCTATGGGTCGACGCGATTGCAGCAGGCATAACCCAACAAGCAGGATATGCCCCCATTACGGATACATATTTAATGGTAGATGATAAGAGCTACAGTATTGACCAGTCCTACCACTTGTACGATGTAGAGAACTCGAGGACCATTCAACTTCGAGGAGAGATGCAACAAACGCTTCAAGCCCATATTACGAAGCTGAAATCGAAGCATTACGGTCAATTGTTATCGTGGCCCGAAGCCAAGCAAATCATCACGATGAAAGCGATATTCACCGTTGTCGATCTCGAAACCGGTCTGCGGTTTGAGGTTCAGCGAAGAGCAGGAAGCACGCATGCTGACGTTCAGCCGTTAACGAAGCATGACACTGCCGTGATGAAGCAGATTTATCAAGGAAAATGGAGCTGGAGAAGAAGAGCCATTCTTGTGTTGAAAGACGATCAAGCGATCGCCGCATCCATGCATGGCATGCCTCATGGGGGAGATGGCATCCCGGATAATGACTTTAGCGGGCATTTCTGCATTCATTTCTTGGGGAGCAGCACGCACAAAACAGGGAGCGTCGATCCCGATCACCAGACGATGGTTCATAAAGCAGCCGGCAAGCTCCAGCAATATGTGCAGCAAACCTCGCCAATGGACGTTGTGGAGCTGTACTTTATCGCGATCAATCAACGGGATCCCGAAATCATGACGATGCTTTTCCCGTACCGCAACCATGAACAGTTGGAGCGCTTGAAGCAGGTGGCAGCCGGGATTATTGCGATCCGTAGAGAGTCCGATTACCCGAATATCGATACTTCTGATCTGCTCGCAATCGATTTGCCAGTCATAGCGTTGATTTATCGGGATGGATTTCGTAAAGCGGAGAAATCGTTCGTATTTCAATTGCGCAGAACAGCGGTCTGGCAAGCTTGGAAAATCGATTATGTGGAGAACGCTTTATGAAGTGGCTCATAATGACAAGTATATTGTGCATGCTCCAGCAGAGCGGAAGCACTAGCACAAATACAAATACAAATACAGACGCAAATACCAACACGGAGCATTTATCCGTTTCACTTCGGGGGCAGACACCCGTCGTCATCTACCGAGGTGATTATTCATCACCGGGTTTCACGATGGTGGATCTGGACAAATTGGATCAACTGATCAAGAAGTTGGATCGGCATAGCTATGCGCCGCCTCGAAACGCAGTGATTAATGATCGTGGGGGAATTACGCCCGAGCAGTATGGACATCGGCTCGATCAGAAACTGTTTACCGAGAAATTTTATGCGTTCTTCTATGGTACCGGTACATTCGCTTTCGATGCGCCGCTGGCCCCCGTCTATCCGCGAGTTGACCGCGAGCTGCTTGCGGATATTAAGGAAAAGCCGATCGGTCAGTATGCTACTTATTACAACAGCCGCAACAAGAACCGATCGCATAACATCGTACTGGCGGCAAGAGCGATAAACAATACCGTCATTTTCCCCGGGGAGACGTTTTCGTTCAACAAAGTCGTAGGACGGCGCACAAGAGAGAAGGGTTATCTGGAAGCACCAATTATCGTCAGAGGCGAATTATCGGAAGGCATCGGCGGCGGGATTTGCCAGGTGTCATCCACACTGTTTAATGCAACTGACCGCGCCGGGCTGCATATCGTCCAGCGCTACTCTCACAGTCGAAACGTGCCTTACGTTAGGCCGGGACGCGATGCGACGGTCAGCTGGGACGGCCCCGACTTTGCTTTCCAGAATCGTTATAACCAGCCGATCCTTATCCGTGCACAGGCGGTTCCGGGCAAATTATTCGTGGCCGTCTATTCCTCCGATGTCATCGAGTTCAAGCCGCGCAGCGTGCCCGGCATGTCATTCGGACATCTTCCCGAGGAAATCTCAGCATCCGCCGAAGAGAAGGATTGGCTCGATCCGTTCATGGATTGGATTCGATGATGCTGATGTTGAACATCAAGACAACCGGAGGACTCTCAAGGTTTGAGAGTCCTCCGGTTTTTTGTGTCGTGCATCTAGCAGCAATTTATGTTCTTGATTTCACGTAACTCAATCGTCGTAACAGTTTCTCTGCGGGGCCGGCATAGTTTGCGCGCTGCATGAACATGGCAAGTAGAATCGAAATGATCCAAGTCAGCCAAGCGACGAGGTCGCTGCTTAGTTGATTCGCGACAGCTCCCAGACCACCTACTCCTTCGGTAAATACGATAAAGAATACGATAGATTGGAATATGTAAAAGGTTAACGATCGCTGCCCAAGTGCTGCGATTGCCATTGTCAGCTTGCTGCGTATTACGCTGGGGTACACACAAATCAATCCGATGAGAGCTGCCCAGCCCACTCCTCCGGCATAGCCGGTTATGTTATGGAGGGAGCCTGCAACTGCTCTTGCTAAGTACGAGGGAGACTCCCACACTAAGGAAGACATAAGAGCCAGCGGAATGCCGCCAAGTGTCGACAACGCAAGACCAACTGCTGCAGACCACATCAGTAGTTTACGGTGCTGCTCCGGATGATCGAGCAGCATCTTTCTACCTGCCCAGATGCCAAAAGCCATTGCTGGGATTACTTGATGCAATAGAATCACGCTGTAGAATGCCCAGGTAAAAGCTCTGGTCAGCATGGCTTCGAGGATGCCCGCTGAAGCAACGACTTGTGAAGTGGGTTGGGCTTGATTCCAGTCATATTCGCCGCGAGTGATCTCAGAGCCAAGAATAGTTGCCAATAAAAGAGTGGTCGCGGCAATCCATACCAACTTCTTGTTGGATAGACGGAGGAACCAGCAGAAGAGGATCATGGCCATGCCATATAGCCCGATTGTGAAGTCTACTAGCGATAAAGCGTGAACAAAACCAAATAGCAGCAGCCACCAGCCGCGCCTGCGAAACAGCTTACGAATAAAAGGCCATTCATGTTCTTTCGTTTCTTGGGCGCGTAATAATTGAACCATTCCGTAGCCAAACAGAAGAAAAAACACAGGAAATGCCCTTCCATCCACGAAGATCTGCCGCAGAAATACGATCAATTGATTTAAGAGCGTAGCTTCGTTGTTCAATAGATTCTGATTCGCATGAGCCAAGGCAATGAGCAGCAGCATCACACCTCTGACTAGATCAGGTGCAAGCTTGCGCTTGCTGAAAGAAGGTGGCTGGTAATCTTTACTATGATTAATCATTAGGCGATCTTCCTCTTGTTAAGGATAATGAAACGTCAACATGTATACGTATAGATATGCAGTATCGATTCAATGAAAAGGCTTCGAACCGGTCCAAGAGGTCTTACTCCGTCAAAATACAAGGATTGGAGAGTGGAATTCGAACCATGACTGATTATACAGAAAGTAACCGCTCACATTGGAACGCACGCACTGCTGTCAATGCGGTGAGATACGATATCGAGGGATTCAAAGCAGGTAAAACCTCCTTAGGTCCAATTGAACTCGAGGAGCTAGGCGACGTGTCAGGGAAGTCGTTGCTGCATCTACAATGTCATTTTGGTTTGGATACGCTATCTTGGGCACGTCTTGGCGCGCAGGTTACCGGGGTGGATTTCTCCGAGGATGCGATCTCACTCGCAGAGCGATTAACTGTGGAGACTGGGCTTGATGCACGTTTTCTCTGCACGGACATCTACGAGCTTCCTCTAGTACTAGACGAACAATTCGATATTGTATATACATCTGGTGGCGTATTGTTTTGGCTTGCCGATCTGGATAAGTGGGCGAAGATCGTAGCTCGGTTTCTTAAACCGGGCGGCGTCTTCTACCTGCAGGAGGAACATCCCTTTGTCAATGTTTATGATGACTCCCCCCATGTGATGGATTTACGTACTAAGTATCCTTACTTTCATACGGAGCAACCCATTCAAATCGAGGGTCTCATGCCATATTCTGATCCGGTGGCCAACCAAAGGAGCGTTGAATTTGTCTGGAGCTTCAGTTTCAGCGATATACTGAACGCATTAATCGCAGCTGGACTGCGTTTGGATTATCTGCATGAGTTCTCTCACAGTTCGAATAAACGATTCCCCTTCATGTCGCAAGGCGGGGACGGGTGGTGGCGATGGAACGACTCCGACAACCATATTCCTCTCACATTCTCTCTGCAAGCTACCAAGGGATAATGGAGATTCAATGAATAATCAAGGAAGTTCTTAACAATATTATAGGTTGCAGGCAAGAACGACTACAGGAGGGGAATGAAATAAATAACCAAGCATCAAGGGGTATACTTGAGAATAAGGTTGTGCTTATCACTGGTACAGGTGGCGGCATGGGGCGCGTAGCTGCGATGGTTTTTGCGCGAGAAGGGGCAAAAGTGGTCGGATGCGATATCCAGGCGGAAGCCAATAACGAGACGGTCGAGATGGTACGTCAAGCCGGCGGTGAGATGACGGGGATCGCACCGATCAATCTCACTGATCCTGAACAAGTGCAGCGCCTCGTCGAGGAGGCCGTGGCCGCATATGGCGGGCTCGACGTCGTCTACAACAACGCGGCCATGCAGCGTTTCGGGCCGATGCCTGAGTTCTCAATCGAAGATTGGCGAACGACCATAACCGGCGAGCTTGACATCCCGTTCTTCGTATCCAAGTACGCATGGCCGCATTTGGTCCAGCGTGGCGGCGGCGTCATCATTAATGTAGGTTCCGTTGCCGGAATGATCGCCGGTGAGACTCCTCCGATGGTTGCGCATTGTGCAGCGAAAGCAGGCGTCATCGGTTTGACACGGCAGCTCGCGCTTGAAGGCGCAAAGCATGGAATCCGCGCAGTAACCATTAGCTCCGGGCCTGTCTTGACCCCAGCAAGTGATCGGGACCTTGGTGACAACCAAGCAGCTCGCGACGCCATTACGAGCAAGACGCTCCTGAAGCGCTTCGGTCAACCTGAGGAGATCGTCGAGCTCGCGGCTTTTCTCGCGTCTGACCGAGCGGCTTACATAACCGGTGCCAATTACGCGGTCGACGGCGGCGCGTCCGCTTGGTGATTTAGCTGACCGTGCCTATATTTCAAATCTAGAGGGCTGCCGGCGGGCAGCCCTCTGCCATGTTTTCTGCGAGATTGTTCATGCTGAATATCTCATTTGGAGTAAGATAGAGTAAGTGAACATCGGGTAGGAGTGGAGTGAGTGTTATGGTGAAACCTCAATTGACGATTGAGACTATAATGGCGGCTGTCACACAAGAGATAGGCAGCCTTTCAGGGTGGGAGCGTGTATCGGAAGGAGAGGAGTCGCAGGCATTCGCAATTCGCTTCGGAGGCGGTGAATACATTCTTCGCATCAATCGATCAGCGGATGGCTTTCATAAAGATGCATTCTGTTACCGCCACTTCGCTTCAGCAGACCTGACAATTCCGGAAATCGTCTCAATCGGTACACTCGCTGACGACTATGCATACTGCATCTCCCGGCGCGCTCCCGGCGTTACTTTGCAGGACATGAATGTTTCTGATCGTGCGGCTGCGACGGAGTCTGTCATGCACGTCATCGAAGCAATGGCGAGAACGGATATTACCGATACCGAAGGTTATGGTCCGTTTAATGCACAAGGCATCGGTTATTTCGGAAATTGGCATGATTTCATTATGAGCATTACGGATGAGAGCCGTTATGATTGGGATGCAATTAGGCTATTTCTTTGTGATTTCAGAATCGATTCCTATTTGCAAGTGATAACAGCTAATGCGCCGCATTGTCCAGAGGTTCGACAGCTGGTCCACGGTGACTTTGGATCAAACAACTTGCTTACGAATAACGGTCTAATCACCGGTGTCATCGATTGGAGCGAAGCGATGTTTGGCGATCCGCTCTATGATATCGCTAACATCTTCTTCTGGCGTACTTGGCTCGATTGTATGGAGGTGCAAGCACAGCACATCGAGAAGAATCATCAAGACATGATGCAGCAAGCCGAGCTTCTGCGCTGTTATCAATTGCGAATAGGGCTTGAAGTTATTTATTCCGGTGCGATGGATCGAGATGAAGAGGTTCTCGCGTGGGCGATGAAAAGATGTGACGAGATTATGTCGAATGCCCCAGGTGTATAACAGATAGAGCACCGCAATCCGATTGAACTGACAAAGCTCCTCACAAAGCAATCAGGCCGAACAACCTGCTGCTCCTTGAGGAGCTTTTTCGCGTCCTCTGATCTTACATCATAGACTCAGACTATCAAAACGATAGATATGACCCCATTGATCTATGGAACAGCATCACGCTATAGTGAGTTCACAGTGATTCATAACCGTCGGTACGATGCGGAATAGTAAATACGAATATGCAGAAAGAAGGCCGATTCTAATGGAGTTAAGACAGTTGGAATACTTTATGGCTACATGCGAGGAATTGCACTTTACCAAAGCATCCGTCAAGCTGGGGATCACCCAGCCTTCCCTAAGTCATCAAATCAAAGCACTCGAGGACGAGATTGGCGTCCCGTTATTCGACCGAATCGGCAAGAAAATTGCGATCACCGATGCCGGGATGATTCTGTATAAGCAAAGCAAGCTGGCATTCGGCAATCTAGCCAACGCCAAAGATCAAATTCAAGAACTGCAGCAAATCGAACGAGGCACGTTATCCATCGGCGCACTGCCGGGCGAGCTAAACCAATTAGTCTCGAACTTATTGCTTGATTTCCATCGCGAATATCCCAAGGTCCGACTCAAAATCTTCGGCGTGGAAGATGTGGTAAACCGCATCTTGCAGAACGAACTGGATTTGGCTATTACGATTCTGCCGGTCGAGGACGAACGCGTGCAAGCGATTCCCCTGTACAGCGAGAAATTTTATTTTGTTGCAACAGCGCAGCATCCTTATGCGGGCCGTACGGCAATTGATTTTGACGAAATCCTGAATGTGCCGATCGTGATGTTTCCGGAAACCCATCGATGCCGCCAGCTCGTTGATATGACTTGCTCCATTGCTGGTCTGAAACTGAATCCTTTAATTGAAACGACAACCATTGAATCGTTATTCGGACTTGTTCGATCAGGTGCGGGGGGCACGGTTTTATCGAAAACGCTGCTTGAAATGTACAACTACGATGATTTACTCCCTATTCCGGTTCAGAAACCTACGTTGTGCAGAGAAGTAGGAGTGGTGTATCTCCGCGATAAATACATGGGGAAAGCTGCACGTGGATTTATTGATCTGTTGACTTCGCATATCAAGAGTCTTAAGCAAGACAAGGTAATGGAAGGCTGTGACGTTGAAGAAACATCATAGTTTAGATCTATCATTATCATAGAAACATCGATATTGATCTATCATTTCGATTTTCATACAATGAGGCGACAGGATAGCTAGTCACATTATATGAAGGAAGTGATGATCACTCATGCAAACCATGACTGACGTACCGCTGCATAAAGGCATCGGTTCCATTCAATTTTTACCAGTTAGTTTATTCGCGTCAGTTATGGGCATTTCAGGTCTGTCATTGGCTTGGAGACAAGCAAGTAAACTATTCGGAAGTTCTCCGGTAATTGCGGATAGCATTGGCATTCTCGCTGTTCTCATATTTATCGCGATAAGCGCGGGTTTTCTCTCGAAATGGATCTTATATCCGCATAAGGTCAAAGCTGAATTCTTACATCCGATCACCGGAAATTTCTTCGGAACGATCACGATTTCGATGTTATTGCTGTCGTCCATTATTGGTGCCTATAGTGAACCAGCCGGGCAAGTTGTCTGGATCATCGGAACCATCCTGACGTTGGCGTTTTGCTTTATCATCGTTACTCGCTTGTTGAACGGGAATCTCGATCCGGGTCATGTAGTTCCTCCTTGGTTGATTCCGGGAGTAGGTACCCTTGATATTGCAGTAGCCGGCGGTACGATGCCATTCCCTTGGGCGAATGAAATCAATCTGTTGTCCCTTGCGGTCGGCGCTATAGTTGCACTAATCTTCTTGACCATGATTTTATCCAGATTGATTCATCATGCTCCGCTGCCGGCAGGGTTAGTACCTTCCATGATGATTATGATTGCACCGTTTGAAGTCGGATTTCTGGGTTATACAAACATGCAGCAGAAGGTTGACTCGTTTGCCTCTATATTGTTTTACTTTGGTCTGTTCTTATTCATTGTCTTATTCTTCAAAGTGTTTCGAAAGTCGAACCCGTTCAGCGCTTCTTGGTGGGCAATAAGCTTTCCGATAGCCGCTCTGAGCAATGCGGCGCTGGAATACGCGAATTTTGTGGATTCCTGGCTGTTAGTTGGCATTTCCGCGGTTGTTTTGGCATTTCTAAGCATCGTGTTGGCCGTTCTCTTGGTTCGAACGTTGATTTTGTTATTTAGTGGGAATCTGCTTAAGGGTTAATTTCATTTCAAGATAGAAAGGACGAGATATCGATGCTGTGGACTACACTTCAATATGACGTCGATTTTGATAATGCAATGCTCTTCGGTCAATATGTAATGGTCGTAACCGATAAGAAAGCCTCAGGTGGGGGATTATTAGAAGGGTATGATGAGCATCATGTCCGGATAAATGGCAAGTCGTATTCTCGCACGCAAGCTACGTTCATTCAGATGCCGCCTCCTGAGATGCAAATGGATTTTGCTGCAGAGTCTTGATGGATTGGCGATAAGCCGGCTTTGGAGAGGAGAAGAACAGAAATGTCCTGGAATTTACTGAGATCCAGAGGATTTGTAGCTGCATATGCATTAGTCATTCTCATGTTGGCTTTGTCCGTGTGTCTGGGAGAACGGGATATACTCTTTCCGGAAATAGCGGGGATGGCCATGGGCGTCATGGTGTTCCCGGTACCGCACTGGATTAAGAAGCCGTTGCACTTGTGGCTCTCCCCGACGTTAGGTGCCTTCATGGGTACGTTGATGAACGATTTGCCGCTATCGCCTCTGGTGAAAATTTGGTTAGGACTTATTATCATCGTTATATTGATGCACGTATTTCGCGTGAATTTTGGACCTACGATTCCTGCTGCATTGCTGCCGATTTTTCTGGGCCTTACTGATTATAGGTTTGCGATTTCAACGGCTGTCTTCACGTTTGTCGTGATGGCTGCTGCTTATATAGTGAGAAAACCGGAACTGAAGGCTAATGGACATAACGCGTTTCGTAAAAAGACGGATACGGTACTCATAACCCTGATTTTAGCGTTATGGATTGGGGTGGCATTTGCTGCAAAGCTTGACATATTAGTCGTGCCGCCTGTTTTCGCTCTTATATTCGAGCAGTTTCATGTGAAGGATTTCACTTGGAAAATGATTCCTCAGCGTTTAGCGGTCTTAACGTTAACGGCGGCACTGGCTGTTACCGTATATCACTTGCTGGATGGCTCCATCATCTGGGTTGGGGTCATCAATGTACTTCTCACGTTCATTCTTTGTAAACTGTTCAAAGTGCCTGTACCGGTTGCGTTCGGGGTATCGTTGATGCCGCTTATTGTGCCTGCTTGGGGGTCATGGGGGTTCCCGGTTGGTGTCTTAGTCACAACAGGTACATTGATGTGTATTTCGGCAGCGTATCGTCAATTCAGAAGAAGAGCGAACTAGGGGATCCAAGCGATGAAGGACTCCATTGTGCGTAAAATAACGAATAGTTCCAAAAGAAAATCGTTGTATCATTTCACGAGAGTCCGAAATTTGCCATCGATCGCTCATCTGAATGCATTGTATGCGCCGAACGAAGTTGATCCAACGCTTTCAGACGGACGTCGGATCGCGAGAAGAGAAATTCAATATCAGGGGCATCCTTTGGTAGCCAATGCTCATCTTCGAATTTCGGAGCAAATGATGGATCCCGGAACAACGCTGCATCAATTTTATCATCATCTGGATCAGCATGTGTTCCTATGGCCGACGCAAAGAGATTGCCTGAAAATGCTGGAGATGTATTCGCGAAGAGAGCCGGATGAAGCTTTTGCCGTCCTTCAATTGGACGCCTATTCGCTCATTTATGACTACTACGATGCCGTAAAGCTGTCGAAGTACGATTCAGGGAGCTCGCCTCGATTCCCGCACCGTTGCTCCTATAGAAAAAGTTTGCGGATGTTTCTTCCAGTTGACCAATTTGAGAAGGTAAGCGCACATGATGTACCGACGAAACCTTCTGAAATTCGCGAGGTTCTTGTGGAAGATCAGGTAAGGAACCTGTCTCGTTATTTACAGGCTATATATGGCATTAATGCTTCGGACGTTAAGGTAAGCTGGGGGCAATATGCACGATCGTTCACGGAATTTACGAACGAAAGCCCGGATAGTTAATGAAGTGTATAGATTAGCGAAACCAGAAATGCTATTGTCTTCTTAGTAGAAAATAATAGCATGAAGGTGGTGGCTGTTGACGATGAAAGATGCTGAAGGTCAGTTTCCGGCAGGGGCTGTTCATACGCGGTCCAGAACGGTTAAAGGATTAACGATCTTGCCGGCAAACGAAGCCTCGTGGGAAGACCTGGAGCTTGTACTTAGGCCTGTCAAATGTCATTCCGTCCGCTGCTATTGTCAACGGTTCAAGATTCCCGGGTCCCAGTGGAACCTTGTAGATGATGACGAACGGGCTTACTTGCTCCGGATCCAGACCGACTGCGAGAAGCCGGAATCCGGTACAACCAGCGGGCTCGTCGCCTACCTCGATGGGCAGCCAGTAGGATGGTGCGCGATCGAACCGCGCACGGCTTACCCGAACCTGTTAACCAACCGAATGCCATGGACGGGGCGGGATGAAGATAAGGCCGACGATGGCGTGTGGGCGATTACTTGCTTCATTGTTCGTACAGGCTATCGCAAACGCGGAATCACCTACGACCTGGCGCGTGCTGCTGTCGACTTCGCTAAGCAGAGAGGGGCTCGTGCTGTAGAGGGTTACGCGATGATAACCACACCTGAGAAAGAAATTACATGGGGCGAGCTCCATGTCGGCAGTCGCAATGTCTTCGAGGCAGCGGGTTTCCGTGAGGTAACCAGGCCCAGCAAGCGACGTGTGGTCATGCGTCTCGACTTCTAACCGTACAACTATAATGTAAGTGCGTCATTGCCCATAGAATGTTTGAAGGACACCCTCCAGTTGGAAGGGTGTCCTATTTGTCTTGTATTGGCAATCGAACATTTCAAGCTTTACTAGTGAAATGTCTCAATCCTTCTTCCTCTTACCTGTATACCCTAGTAAGGATGGAAATTAGAAGTTTCCATGGAATAGGAGGATGGAGGAGCGATGAAAATTATCGTAAACGTTAGAGAGATAAAGGAATTTTTCGATGGACTTGCTCGTCTGCTGCTGCCAAACGCAGCACAGCCGCCCGCAGTGGAATCTGGCGTAGTCGATGTCTCAAATTCGTTCATAGCAGAAATCCGTCAGGCCATTCGCGAGGAATTGGCTTCTGCCTTGCTTGAAGAGCGAGGTAATGTCGTCACGACTAGTTTAAACAAGCTTGGACGCGTTTTGGAGCCTTACGCTGGCAAATCGGCTGAACTGTTAACGCCGGCCGGTACAGTCGAAGGGACAATCGCGAAAGTAGGCGACGATTATCTAGTCGTACGAGAGCATGGAGGGACAAGCGTAGTGATTCCGCTGGAACAGCTGGTCACTTTTCAACTAGCAGGAAAGCAGGTGGAACGATGATGATGGAAGAGCTGCAATCGCTCGTGAACCAGGAGGTACAGGTCGCCAGCGCCTTGGAGACGATCAGCGGGACACTTGTGTCTGTTGATGCCGTATCCGTGACGCTCCGCACATCGGAGCTTTTTGGTTATGAGAGTGGCAGCTATGCGATCATACAGCTGCGCTTCATCTCTTATATTCGGCTGTTATAACCATTGTGGAGAATGAGGGAGGAGAGGCAAGTGTCTTTTCAACGTGTGCCGGGACTCGTAAGTATTGTTACTACCGTCTATAACAAAGTTCCGTATTTGACGGATTGCTTGACGAGCCTGCTGAATCAGACCTATTCGAATTGGGAGCTCATTCTTATTGATGATGCATCCACGGATGGGTCTTATGAATTTGTGATGAATTGGCTGAACAACAATGAGCCGTCATTAAGGGATGGCAAGGGGATTTGTACGCTGCGGCTTCCGCGCAATATCGGCTATGCAGGCGCCGTGACTGTAGGTATGTATTTGGCCAAAGGGGAGTTTATTGCCATTCAGGATGCAGATGATCTATCCCATCCGGAACGTCTGGCCAAGCAAGTCCGTTATATGAAAAACAATCCTCAAATCGAACTGCTCGGAACGAACTATGAGGTATTCCAGGATGGCCAGCCTGAGCGTCGTATGCCGGTGTATTGGCTGAAATATGGCGAGCAAATCGGGAAGGTCTATGCGAAAGGCGGTCATTGCATCTGCCATGGAACAGCGATGCTGCGTGGATCGGTGTTTGATGAAATAGGCGGACATACAAGGCGCATTGAAGGCGCTGAGGATTATGAGTTTATCGCGAAAGTAATCAAGCCGGGAGCAAGGAACGTGGACAATATGCGGGAGGTGCTGTACTACTACCGCAAGCATTCCTTGCAGCGTTCACGCAATTATTTCGGCAAATCGCAGTCGGAGCATAGCGATTATGAGGCATAATCGTCGCCGGATACGATTGTTAATGGTGATGGACAGTCTCGCTGTTGGCGGCACGGAAACCTATGTGCTGAGCCTGGTGAAGGCTTTCCCATCCCTCGGCGTCATACCTGTGTATGCCGGTGGTACCGGCGTGATGTATGAAACCTTTGCACGTGCAGGATGCCCAATCCACCGGGTGGAGCTTAAGGCGGAGCAGTTGCTGGAACCGGAGCGGCAGGAGCAGGCAAAGCATGCACTCACCCAGATTATGCGGAGCCGAAAGATTGACGTGGTGCATATTCATCAAACGCCGTCTGGTTTATTTGCGGCGGAAGCGGCAAGAAAACTGGGTATCCCGGTTGTGTTCACGGTGCATGGCGCCTATTATCCGCCGGATCAGCTTCAGCTGATGAAGGCTGCGGGATGCACCTTCGTTAGCGTGAGCCTTCCGGTGCAGGCTTATCTGGAGCGTCAAGGTATTTCGTCGCAACTGATCGCAAACGGAATTGATTTCGATCAATATCGCTCTGAATCTTCTGCTGCGCTGCGCGACAGTCTTCGCATTCCGGATGGCGAGAAAGTTGTGGTTTACGCTTCTCGTCTGGCGTGGGACAAGGCGACGGTATGCGGCATGCTCGTTCGTGCTGCGCGTACATTGCGTTTAGCCGAAGAGATGCCCCTGCATGTCGTAATAGCGGGTTCAGGCAATCAAGCGGCTGCCATTGCGGAACTGGCCGAAATGGTGAATCTCGAATGCAACACGCCTTTTATCCAGCTGGTCGGGAGCCAATTGCAAATGCGAGATTACTACAATCTAGGCGATCTTGTCGTCGGAACCGGACGCGTTGCTCTGGAGGCTATGGCTTGTGGCAAGCCAGTGCTGGCTATTGGCAATCATGGGTATTTTGGTTTCGTGGAGGAGCCTGTATTTGCCGAAGCGTGGCACTATTACTTCGGTGATCATGACTCCAAGGAGCGCCCTTCCGAACAGCGAATCGGAGAAGCGATCAGCGAGATATTCGCCTCCACTGACAAGATGGAGGCAATGGGCCGACAAGGGCAGGCATGGGCGAAGTCGAACTTTCTAATCCGCGACAAGGCGCATCAGATGACGCAGTTGTACAATTCCTTGCTTCGGTGACTTAATGGGATGGAGTGAAAATGACGAATGAGGAAAGTGTTGTATTTAGGGTGGATTGGCTTCAACAACCTTGGAGATGAGTGGATGTGGGAGATGTTCCGAGATATGGCGGCGTCTCATCTGAAGGCGGAAGAGCATGTTGTGATACCCTCTCTCCCGCATGTGGAATGGAAGAAAGTAAGCCAGTACGATACGATCGTTCTCGGCGGCGGATCGCTGGTCATCCCAGGATACATCGATCTGGTGTATGAGGCGCTGGAGCTCGGGAAGACTACCGCGATCTGGGGCAGCGGTCATGATCGGCTTCATAAATGGGTGCCCTCGCAGGGAAGCGAGCTGAAGCCGGAGCCTATCGATGAAACGGCACAATATCGCCAGAGACTGAAAGCCGTGATGGAGCAAAGTGTCTATTGCGGAATTCGAGGGCCTTGGACGAGGGAGTATATCGACTCGCTTGGAGCGCTGTCGAATCCTATTACAATCAGCGGGGATTCTGCCATGCTGATGAATGCGTTGAATTCGGTAACGGTGCCGGAGCATGTCGGATCCGTGCAAGGAAAGCATCGTACGATCGGTATCAATTGGGGTACCTCCTATAACCGGATTTACGGCGGCGACGAGGCACAAGTGGAGGACGCGCTTGCGCGAACATGCCGCTCCTTGCTTGCGCTTGGGTACAACCTTCATCTGTATTCGGTTTGGGGGCCGGACCAAGAAGGATTGGCAAGGCTGTACAGCAAGCTTGGTCATGACGAGAGCGTTACGTATGACCCCAAGGTATATGCCGCAGCGGATTACGTGCGGTTGTTGAGCGAATTCGAAGCGACCATTAACCTCAAGCTGCATGCCAATCTGTTATCGGCGGCAGCGAACGTCCCGTTCGTGTGCATCGGTTACCGATTCAAGAGCTTCGATCTGATGCATGGCCTAGACTTAGCCGATTGGATTGTTCCTACGGATGATGCGCAACTAGCGGATAAGCTGACAGAGAAAGTCCAGGCTGCAGCAGCTTGGCGAGACGGCTATATCAACAAGCTTGAATGGGGACGCAAGACTGCTTATCAATCGCTCGTAACACCTTTTAGAGAAGGATTATTCTAACGGGAAGAGATTGTCCGGATGAAAGGGGACAGTCTCTTTTTTTCGCGGGAAAGGGCTCATTTTCTTGAATGGATAATCATTCCTAGATAATGGATAAGCTGCGTTCAAAATGTATAAAATAACCCAGTCAAAAGGAGGTGTTATTATGGTTACTTTGGAAAAGAAATTGTACACGGCTACAGTAAATGTTGAAGGCGGAAGAGAAGGAAAAGCGGTTTCCACCGATGGCAATCTTAATTTGGATTTGAGATATCCAAAAGAACTGGGTGGCCCCGGAAACGGAGTCAATCCAGAGCAGCTGTTCGCAGCAGGATTCGCCGCTTGCTTCGAAGGCGCGATGGGGACGATCATTCGCAAAAAGGGTGTTAAAACGGAAGGGATCTCCATCGTTGCGAATGTTACGCTCGGTAAAGACTCTGATGATGGATATGTACTTGCCGTTCATTTCGACATTACGGTAAAAGGCGTAGAAATTAGCGTAGCTCAGGAAATCGTCGATGAGGCTCATAAGGTTTGCCCTTATGCCAGAGCTACGCAAGGCAATATCGAAGTCATCACGCATGTGATTGGCTAACTTAAGCTGATAAGAACAAGAATGAGCCGTCCCGAACGTATGATAATTGGGGCGGCTTTTTGTTATGTTTTTTCACTTTTACGTTAATAAGTGGTATGATCTCTGATAACAATTATTCGAGGTGGAATAACATGGATACGATACAAGAGACAAAGAGAGCAGCTGCAGAACAAGCAGCGGCGTACATACGGGATGGCATGATTGTTGGATTAGGCACGGGGTCCACTGCCTATTGGGCGATTCAGAAGATCGGCAAGCAAGTTAAAGAAGGACTAAGCATTCAAGCTGTTGCAACTTCCATAGAATCGGAGAATCTGGCAAAGGAATTAGGAATTCCGATTCTTTCTATTGCCGAAGTCGATTCCATTGACCTGACAATCGATGGAGCTGATGAGGTCGACAATAGCTGGAACCTGATCAAAGGCGGTGGCGGTGCGCTGCTCCGCGAGAAGATTATTGCTTCAGCCAGTAAGGAACTAATCATAATTGTGGATGAAAGTAAACAAGTAAGCCAGTTGGGGAAATTTCCTTTGCCTGTAGAGGTCGTTCAATTCGGATACGAACTATCCCAGAGAAGATTGGGTAAGCTTGGCTGCGTTCCACAGCTGCGAATGAGCAAGGATAAACCTTTCATTACCGATAACGGGAATTATATCGTGGATTGTCATTTTGAGACGATCGTTCACCCAGGCGAACTGCATACCGCAATTAATATGATACCCGGCGTTGTAGATAATGGACTGTTCATTAAGCTTGCAACGAAAGTCATTGTTGGATACAACGATGGATCCGTGAATGAACTAGGATAGTAAGCATGATGGGTCCAATAAAAAAGTTCTTGTCAGAAACCAATGACAAGAACTTTTATTGTGATTCAAACGCTATTCCATTTCAGCAAAACGAATGCATACAGGCTTGGACACATGAAGCTCGCTGCCGGTTGGCAGCAGCTTGCCCGATTCGGCATCGCGGCTGAACGTCACGATGTGATTGCCATCGCGATTCGCCACAAGTGCGAACCGTCCGTCCGGCGACAGCGCGAAGTTTCGCGGGTGTCCGCCAAGCGTAGGGGCATATTCAATCGGTTCAATCCTGCCGTCGGCCGGGTTGACGCGGTAGACGGCCAGGCTGTCATGTCCGCGATTGGAGCCGTATAAGAACTTTCCATCCGGCGACAAGTGAATGTCCGCACAAGCGTTGTCGCCTGTGAACGATTCCGGCAGCGTGGAGATCGTCTGAACGACACCGAGTCGTCCGATAGCGGCATCGTACGAATAGACCGTAATCGTGCTGTTCAATTCATTGATTCCGTAGCCAAATGGCAGCTCCGGATGAAAGACGAAATGACGCGGCCCCGATCCAGGCGTGATGGATTGCTGACTGCGAAGCAGCATGCGGCCGTTTGGCAAATCCAATTCATAGACAAACAATGTATCAAGTCCGAGATCGGATACGACGGCATATCGGCCAGCGTTATCGGCGATAACCGAATGGGCTCTGGCTTGTGATTGTGCCGGATGAACGCTGGAACCTTCATGCTGGTGCATGTCGACGGTCTGACCGATTCGGCCATCCTCGAGAATGGGCGACAGGCTGATCATTCCGCCATGATAGCTCGCTGTCATAGCAAATCGACGCGTAGCATCGAGTGAAATATGGCATGTCGTAGCCGGAAGCGTAACTTCTTCGTTTACGCGAACCAGGTCCCCATCGGTAGGGTCGAACCGGTATGCGGCAGCTGCGCCGCATTTACGGCCTTCGGAATCCTTGCCTTCCATGATCGTATAGAGCATACGATTCGTCCCGTTAGGTACGAGGAATGTCGGATTTGGCAGGCCATCCGCTTGACCAATCAACGTTAAAACGCCAGTTTCTTTGTCATATGTGCAAGCGTAGATGCCGGGTTCGTCCGCGTTTGCATAAGAGCCGATAAAAGCAAATGTCGATGCCATAGTCAAGCAAACCTCCATGTCTTGGAAAATAATCGTTCTAAGCTGACATTTTACCATTATTCGCGGGAAAAGGCACTCGCGGAACGTTTAAACCGTTTAAGAGCAAATGTTGTTCTCAAATTGTTGACGAAGGAGAGATTTGGAATGAAGGATTTGGTTCTGCGTTTTCAGGAAATGGACAAAACACAGCTTTCATTAGTTGGCGGCAAGGGATTAAATTTGGGGCAGCTCTCCACAATTTCGGGCATACAAGTGCCGGACGGATTTTGCATCACGACAGTAGGATACAGACAAGCCACCAAGCACAATGAATCGTATCAAGCACTGGTGGATCAACTGTCTATGCTGAAAGCAGAAGATCGGAATCAAGTCGCTGAAATTGCCAGCAAGATTAGAGATACCATAATGGCTATTGAACTGCAATCCGACTTAGTTAATGCTGTTAATTACCATCTCGCCGAGTTTGGTGTTGAACACGCTTATGCGGTTCGATCCAGTGCGACTGCAGAAGATTTACCTCATGCTTCTTTTGCCGGGCAACAAGACACCTATTTGAATATTATCGGGAAAGAAGCGATTTTGAAGCATATCAGCAAGTGTTGGGCTTCCTTATTTACAGATCGCGCAGTCATTTATCGCATACAAAATGGGTTTGATCACAGCAAGGTGCATGTAGCCGTTATTATTCAGAAGATGGTTTTCCCTGATGCCTCGGGAATTCTGTTTACCGCTGATCCGATTACATCCAACCGCAAGCTGCTATCCATCGATGCCGGATTTGGACTAGGGGAAGCGCTGGTCTCCGGCCTAGTATCTGCTGATAGCTATCAGGTGAAGGAAGGGGAGATCGTCGATAAGCGAATTGCAACCAAGAAGCTCGCGATCTATGGACGTCAAGAGGGTGGAACAGAGACAAAGCAGCTCAATCCGGAGCAGCAATCAGCGCAAACCCTTACGGAACAACAGATTCTACAACTTGCGAGTATTGGAAGACAGATCGAAGCTTATTTTGGCAGCCCGCAAGATATTGAATGGTGTTTGGCCAAGGATACCTTCCATATCGTCCAAAGTCGTCCAATCACGACGTTATATCCGATTCCGGAAGCGAAGGATCAAGAGAATCATGTCTATTTATCCGTTGGTCATCAGCAAATGATGACAGATGCTATGAAGCCGCTGGGATTGTCGTTCTACTTGTTAACGACACGTGCGCCAATGCGTGCGGCCGGCGGAAGGTTGTTTGTGGATGTAACTCCGATGTTGGCCTCACCAATCAGCAGAGAAATGATATTGAACACTTGGAGCAAAGCCGATCCGCTCATCACAGACGCGCTTAAGACCGTTATCGATCGCGATTTTATTAAGTTGCTGCCCAGTGATGACAAAGCACCTCGTCCAAGCGCTATCCATCCGGATTCAACACCACAGATTGAAGTGGATTCGACGATTGTTACCGATTTGATCATGCGCAATCAAGCATCGATCGAAGAGTTAAAACGAAATATCCAAACGAAATCCGGATCGGATGTCATGGATTTTATTATGGAAGATCTCCAAGAATTAAAGCGGATCCTGTTTGACCCTCAAAGTACGCAAGTGTTTATGGCTGCCATGAATGCTTCATCCTGGATCAATGACAAAATGAACGAATGGTTAGGTGAAAAAAACGCGGCAGACACGCTTTCTCAATCCGTACGCCACAATATTACATCGGAAATGGGGCTGGCGCTGCTGGATGTAGCAGATGTGATTCGTCCTTATCCGCAAGTCATTGACTTCCTACAGCAAATAAGAGAGGATCGTCAATTAGATGAACTGGTTGAGCTTGATGGTGGTCGTGAGACGCTGGATGCAATCCATGCCTATCTCGCTAAATACGGGATGCGATGCGCCGGGGAAATCGATGTGACGAAAGCGCGTTGGAGCGAAAAGCCGCTTACGCTTGTCCCGATGATTCTGGGGAACATCAAACAGTTCGAACCTAACGAAGGCATTCGTAAATTTGAGCAAGGTCGACAGGAAGCGGTTGAGAAAGAACAAGAGCTAGTCGATCGTTTAAGGCAATTACCGGATGGTGTACAGAAATCGGAAGAGACGAAACACAAGATCAGCATCATTCGAAATTACATCGGTTATCGGGAGTATCCCAAATACGGCATGGTTAGCCGTTACTTCGTATATAAGCAGGCATTATTGAGAGAAGCTGAGCGACTCGTGGAAGCCGGCATCATTCAAGATAAGGAAGATATATTCTATCTTGCTTTTGAAGAGCTTCGAGATGTAGTACTTACTAATACACTGGATGAGCGGATTATCAGCAAACGAAAAGATGAATACAAATTGTATAACAAATTAACGCCGCCACGTGTTATTACTTCTGATGGTGAAATCATCGTGGGGAAATACGAACGCGGAAATCTCCCGGAGGATGCTATGCTGGGTTTGCCTGTTTCAGCGGGAGTGATCGAAGGAAGAGCGCGTGTTATCGTACGAATGGAAGATGCGGTACTGGAGGAAGGGGACATCTTAGTCACCGCCTTTACCGACCCTGGGTGGACCCCATTGTTTGTTTCCATTAGCGGACTGGTCACCGAGGTTGGGGGACTGATGACTCACGGAGCTGTAATCGCTCGCGAATATGGCATACCGGCCGTAGTCGGGGTAGAGAATGCTACCAAGCTTATTAAGGATGGTCAGCGAATTCGCGTGCATGGAACAGAGGGGTATATCGAGATTCTCTAAATAGAACTCACGCAACCCCGCGGTTGCTTATTCTTGACAAGCAACCCTCGGGTTGCGTATACTCGAAGTATGACATGGGACAGAGATGCGATATTCAAAGCACTGGTCGATTCCAATCGACGGCTTATATTGGACGAATTATCTGAACGTAATGAGATGACATTGTATGAACTGACGGTTCGACTCATCATGAAGCACAACCTTGCCATTTCCAGGCAGGCGATTGCTAAACATCTGTCTACATTGGAAGAAGCAGGGCTTGTGAAAACTGAAAAAAGAGGAAAATATCGCGTCATTCTATTCAACAATGAACCTTTAAAAAACTTACTGAACGGATGGATTGAGTAACTTAATAATCATTACTTTTCGGATGCAAAGGAGACTACGAGTCGATGAAAATCGTTGTTACCAGTTTGTTTGTTCAAGATCAAGATAAGGCGTTGGCGTTTTATACGGAAAAGTTGGGTTTTATCAAAAAGCATGACGTTCCTGTCGGAGAATACAGATGGATAACGCTTGTTTCGCCTGAAGAACAAGGAGGAACCGAGCTCCTGCTCGAACCGAATAACCACCCGGCCGCAAGAGATTACCAACAGAAGATTTTTGCCGATGGCATCCCGGCCACGATGTTTGGTGTTGCGGATATAAATCAAGAGTATCAACGGTTGGTGGACAGCGGTTTAAGATTCACGATGGAACCTACCAGAATGGGAGACGTCACCATTGCCGTCTTCGACGATACATGCGGCAACCTGATTCAAATGATCCAGAATTAGCTTTAGTCAACCTATCGGTTTCGTTTACTCTCTGTTCTTCATGGACAGAGAGTTTTTTATGTTTTGGCGCTCGCATTCATTACCCAGAGTACGATTAACATCCCCTGGTTCCTGATATAGGAATCCATCCTACACCCGATGTGTTTTCCGGTAGAAGGATGGGGTCATGCCGCGCTTTTGCCGGAATACGCGACTTAAATAAAAGCCGTTCTCGTACCCGCACCGGGTCGCGATTTTGTCGATGCTGAGTTCGGTTTCCTCAAGCAGCCGACATGCTCGGGAGAGCCTTAGTTCCGTTACGAACTCAGAGGGCGTAACTCCGTATGCGGTGCGGAAACGACGGGTCAGCTGAACCGGTGAAAGCTTCAATGAATGCGCCAGGTTCCGCATGTTTAGAGGTGCGTAAGCATGGGCAGTCATGAGCTGATGTGCCTGCTGAAGCTCCGGTGGGATATCCGTATCGTCAGGATTCAGATCATTTCCACGCTCCAACGACACCAGGCGCAGCAGATCGTTCAATAAATGCTGCTTATTCGCTTGTGCGATCCGGTTCCGTTCCGGAGCTAGTTTTGTTAAATAAAGTAAATCGGACAGCAGACGTACCTCATCTGCTATGCTGATTTTCCCTCTAAGCTGAAGTTCCTCCCCGATCTCGGACTCTGTACTCCTTACTGTATCCGTCTTAGCAGCGGGTTCCATATCCATATCCATATCCATATCCGTATCCGTATTGGCCGCAGGTTCCTCTTCCCAACTGAAATGGAGAAAGTGAAAGTTAAGTGTGCTGATCGTCCGTCTGTGAAACCAAGTATTCGGCGGACAGATCACCAAGTCGCCAAAACCAGCTTCCCCCTCATGATCATTGATGGAGAATGCAAATTTGCCTTCTTGAGCGGCGAACATCGTCCAGTATGGATAAATATCACGGTCGAGTGCAAACCGTTCTTTGCGTTCCCAATACACATGTGAAACTAAATTTGCATAATAATCGAATTTCATCCGCGCGTCCACCTTTGATGATCTAGTGAAATAAAGTATATCAATTCTCGTAATACAATGCATGTTATTTAAAATGAGGATCTTATATGATGAAATTAAAGATATTCATTATCGAATAAGGAGTGCATGGAAGATGAGAAATGAGGTCGTGGCGACGGAGATAACGGTTATCGGCGGCGGACTGGCGGGGGTCTGTGCGGCTATCGCCGCAGCTCGGCAGGGAAGAACGGTTTCGCTGGTTCAGAACCGTCCCGTGCTTGGCGGCAATTCCAGCAGCGAGGTGAGGGTATGGGTTTGTGGCGCGACTGCGCACGGAAACCATCGCTATGCCAGGGAGACCGGTATTATGGGCGAGCTGTTCATTGAGAACCAGTACCGCAACATGGATGGTAATCCTTATTTTTGGGATTTGGTCGTCATGGAGAAGGTACGAGCTGAGCCCAATATCCGCTTATTTCTCAATACGGACGTGCATGAAGTAGAGGCGAGCGGTGACGAGGATGACAGGAAGATACATTCCGTGACGGGCTGGATGATGGGATCGGAACGAAAGATTCGCTTTGAAAGCGAAGTGTTTCTGGATTGCTCGGGTGACGGGCTGGTTGGCTTTCTCGCTGGAGCCAAGTATCGCGTCGGCCGTGAGTCGAAGGATGAATATAACGAGGATTGGGCGCCGGACGTGGCAGACGACATTACGCTCGGCAGCACGCTTCTGTTCTATACCAAGGATGCGGGCCATCCTGTGAAGTACATCCCACCTACATTTGCCAAAGACATCACGCAAACGACGATTCCGATGAAGCGCGTCATTCGCAGCGGCGATAACGGTTGTGCGTATTGGTGGATTGAATGGGGCGGAGAATCCGACACCGTTCACGATAACGAACTGATTCGTGACGAGCTGTGGGCTGCCATTTATGGCATATGGGACTATATCAAGAACTCTGGCAAGTTTGATGCCGACAACATGACGCTGGAATGGGTCGGCTCTATCCCCGGTAAACGGGAATATCGCCGGTTTGTCGGCGATCATGTACTCAATCAGAACGATATCGTGGCGCAGCGAGAATTCGAAGACCGCGTTGCTTTCGGAGGCTGGTCCATCGATCTGCATCCGCCGCAAGGGATGTATTCGACGGAAAGCGGATCTAAGCATCTTCATACGGACGGCATCTATCATATTCCGTTTCGTTCGTTGTATTCCGTGAACGTCAATAACCTCCTCATGGCTGGCCGTGATATCAGTGCCTCGCATGTCGCGTTCGGGACGACGCGCGTAATGGCAACTTGTGCTGTCATCGGGGAAGCCGCAGGTACCGGGGCCGCATTATGCGTAGAGAAGGGAATTTCACCGCGTGAACTGCATAACAGCCATCTGCGCGAATTGCAGCAAACGATGCTCAAGCAGGATGCCTCGATCATCGGCTTGCGCAACGAGGATTCGAACGATCTGGCGCTTCGAGCGACCGTCAAAGCATCGAGTACGATGACGCGTCTTGCGGTGGAAACGCCGGTTGAGGCGTATCCCCTCAAGTCAGATATCGGCTTACTGCTGCCGGCAGACCCGGACATTGACGGCATTGAGCTGCTGGTAGATGCTGAAGAGGCTGCGACGCTTACAGTCGAGCTTTGGAATACGGGTCGTGGCGAGAATTACGTTCCGCATACGCTGCAAACTTCTGCATCTGCGCAAGTTGGCAAAGGGGATCGGCAATGGGTAAAACTGAATTTGCAGTGGAAACCTTCTGCACCGCAAAATGCCTTTCTCATCATAAAAGCCGCCCAGCCTATTTCGGTGCACTTGTCTAATGAGCTGCAAACAGGCGTGCTTACATTTATCAATGGAGCGAAGCCAACTGTCTCAACAGACCTTGAGAACCATCAGCGATCGCAGCCAGTCATGCAATGGAGCATGAATCCGTTTGTTCGTAAACCGGTTTGCTTCCGTCTATTATCGAGGACAAATGCATTCTCGCCAGAGAGAGCTGTCGATGGTTTCGCTCGTCCGTTTGCAGGTCCGCATCTGTGGTCGTCCGTCGCCATGACGGAAAACGCGTCAGAGTGGTTGGAGCTGAGTTGGGAGAAGCACGTGAATGTTCGTTCGGTCCACATCACGTTCAACGACGACGTTAACGAGGACTTGATCAACCTCCACCATCACCGTACTCCGTTTGCAATCATGCCGGAGCTGGTTCAAAATTATGCCGTTGAGGCGTACGCGAACGGCAAATGGACGGCTGTCGCTGAAGGCCAAAACAATCATAACCGCAAGCGTATTCATACACTGGATGAGGCGGTTAGCGCTGATAGAATCCGAATAGTGGCTTATTCAACTAACGGAAGCCGGCGTGCCGAAATTATCGAAGTCAGAGTGTACGAATAGAAGCGGAAGAAATGCCGATTTCCGCAGATGGAGGAGTTGTCCGAATAGGATCCACAACCGATCAGGTTGTGGATTTTTCAATTCCATGGATAGGAATAATCCCTAAGTATGTAAGAGAGTTGACATCTACTCATTTACGTCATATGATTAGAACGATCATTCGATCTAGTGAAGAAGAGGGGAGGCTTAACATGTTCGAACGGTACAACAAAGTGCAGAAAGCCGTCTTGGAAACTACGCTTCATCTGATCATTGACAAGGAGCTGCAAGCGACTTCGATGTCATTAATCGCCAAGGAATCGGGCGTTTCAACCGGCAATATTTATCATTACTTCAGCAGCAAGGAAGATATCATCAATGAGCTTTACAAAGCCATCGTCCTGTTCAATGGTGAGTTTGTAACGAGAAACTTGAACCAATCCGATTCCATTAAAGAGCGGTTCCAACTTGCTTGGCGAAATGTATTCGAGCTGGGGTTGAACTATCCGAAAGGTTTTCGGTTCATTGAACAATATTCGTTCTCTCCTTATATTTATGAACAGACCAAGCAGGATGCCATTAATGGCGGCTGGTGCGGTCCGATGGAGAAGCTGTATCAGGATGCGATTGCGGCAGGGATGTTTGTAGCGTTAGAGCCGCGCATGATGGTTCAGATGCATTACGGTTCGATAGTCTACATTCTTAAGTTATATCAACAGAACGGTCAGGAGCTTACTACGGAAGTCGTTGATCATGTTATTCAAGCTTCTTGGCAGGCAGTCAGCAGAGGTAAAGGTTTGAACGATTGAGTTCAGCCTTCTTCTTTTCATCACAATAGATCGAACGTTCGATTTATATAAAAATTCATAGTTGGAGGTATCATCTTATGCAACCTAAAACAATCTTTATTACCGGAACGAGCACTGGTCTTGGCAAGTTAACGGCTATTCATTTTGCAAAGCTCGGCTGGAACGTCGCTGCTACAATGCGTACACCGGAGAACGAAACCGAATTGACCGCATACGACAACATCAAGCTTTTCAAATTGGATGTGACGAATCTGGATGAAGTGAAAGCTGCCGTCGAAGATGCTATAGCAGCTTTTGGGAAAATCGACGTCGTCGTCAACAATGCAGGGATGGGGGTCTATGGCGCGCTGGAATTGGCGATGGAAGAGACGATTGATTGGCAGTTCGCCGTTAACGTTAGGGGGCCGATCAACGTCATTCGTACATTTTTGCCGCATTTCCGTTCCGTAGGGGGAGGAATGTTCATCAACATCAGCTCCTTCATGGGATTCACAACCGCTGTTCCGCTTGGCTCCCTGTATAACATGTCCAAATTTGCGCTGGAAGGCTTGACGGAAGGACTCTATTACGAGCTTAAACCGCTGAATATCGAACTTCGACTGATTGAACAGGGAGGTTCAACCGGTAACAACTTCAAGAATAACATCCGATGGAATAAAGACGAGAAGATTACTGATTATGACGAGCTCATGGATAAAATCATGGTTTTGATGAATAATAGGGATACCAGTAATTTAGATGATCCACAAACGATCGTAGATGCCATTGCGGCACAAGCCACCGGAGAGAGCGTACAATTCCGAACAGTCGTTGGCGAGGCAGGTAATAATCTGCTGAAGCTGCGAAATTCACTTCCTATCGAGGAGTACTTGGAGACGATCTTGAAAGGTTATCAATAAATCGCGGAGAGCGCTTATGTTATACATGCAAAGGGAGCATTGCCGACTATTCGGCAGTGCTCCCTTATTGTTTAACGCGTCTGAACGGAAACCGGAATCCAGTTCATGATATAATCGGCAACTTCTTGGAAACCCTTCTCGGCAATGATCCAATGGGACCGTTTGGGGAACTCTTTATACTGAGTAGTGGCTCCGGATTGCTGATTATATAGCTCAAAGTTCTTCTTGACCATCGCAGCAGGCACGATATGATCTTCTTCACCGGCAATAATGAGGAGCGGTCCTCGATTGCCATTCTTGAAGTTTACCGTAAGCGGGCTCGCGGAGTTGAAGGAAGCAAACGCGCTTTGGAAGAAGATCCTGCTTGTTTCAGGGACAGCGTAGCTGAACGCTTCTTTTTGTTCTTTGAGCGACAGCGTATTAACGAATGCAAATTGGAATTGCTCGAACGTTAATCTTGCGGTTTTTCGCCAAGGTTTAAGCAGGATGGGAGCTGCTGACTTGGATGCTGTCTTATAAGCGCCAGGGTTGATACCTTTAGTAGCAGCAGGGTCGATTGCGATACCAGCAGCACCCAAGTTGCGGTCCATAAGAATCTGAGTGATTAAACCGCCGAAGGAATGTCCAATAAGGATGGGTTTCTCCGGCAATGCCTGAATAATTCGCACATAATGGTCAACGACTTCTTTCAGGCCAAGCTTACCAAGATCTTGGGAAGGTTTGTTCCGAAGGGACTCTGTAGTCCGATCATGGTAAGGCCAGGCAGGCGCCATTGTCTCGTAACCCCGCTCGATAAAATAATTCCGCATTGGCGCCCAGCTATCCGGTGTCATAAAAGCACCGTGAATGAAGAGAATAACCGGTTTCTTCGATTGACCTGCAGTAGTATTCGTTGGATTCATAACAGCGTTGTTCATGAATGAGTTCCCCTCTCGTCTGTAGAAGTATTGGTTGATAGGTATGATCATAACAGGACGGATTGGGATGAACCGTAACTTTGTCACATAACGATAATCAACTCAAAAAACCACCTCTCAGAGGTGGTTTGGTTAACGCCTACTTACAATTCGATATAGCTTTCGAGCGCGCTTCGATTAGTAATGATGATTCTCCCTCTTGCGAGTTGAATGATCTCTTCCTTCTCCAGTAACTTTAACGACCTGCTGATTACTTCGCGGGCCGATCCCAGCTCAACGGATATGATGTCATGCGTAATATGCAGCGTATCGGATTTACCAGCTTTCTCCGACATTTGAATCAGAAATTCGGCAATACGTCCACGGATGGATTTGAAATGGATGCTGTCCAGAAGATTGGACATGATGACAATCCGATTGGCGAAGGACTTAAAGATGAATCGACGGAATGATTTATATCGGTCTGTCCAGTCTCGAAAGATCGCAACAGGAATCGCCAGCACTAAACCGGTTGTTTCTACGCAAGCGGAAGCTTCATATTCGCCTTCGCCTAGAATGCTTGTGGTCATTAGAGGACAGCAATCTCCGCCATGAATGCGATATAAGGTGATTTCCCGGCCACCGGCGCTAATTTTGTACATTCTGACTGTACCCTCTAGAATCATCATGGCATACTCTAAGATTTGTCCTTCTTCAATAATATAATTGGGTTCCATTTGCAGCACCGTGATGCCATCTTGATTCCAATCCTCTTCGGTGATCTCTGCTAAGCTTGGGAATAATGAAATAATTAGCGATAAATGTTCGGATACAATCAAGGGTTTCACCTCCGCAAGAAACTTCAGATGTACTAAGGAATAACGATTCTAACTGTTGTACCTTCGCCAGGGCGGGATTGCAGCGTGATCCCGTATTGCTCGCCGTAATAAAGCTTCAGACGCTCGTCCACGTTATTGATGCCGACACCGCCTAATTTGGGCAAGGAGAGCGTGGACTCCTCCTTGATGGCCTTAGCGCGGACGCCCGGGTCGAAACCAACGCCATCATCTTGTACGACGAATTGCACGTTCCCATCGTCGCTCGGCAGACATGTCACAAGCAAAAGTCCCGGACCTTCTTTTTCCCGGATGCCATGATAGATGGCATTCTCCACAAGCGGCTGCAATATGATCTTCGGAATGACTTTGGCAGACAAATCCGGATCGAAATGAAGGTGATAATTCAATTTATCTCCATAGCGTTCTTTCTGAATAAATAAGTATTGGGCAACGTGGTTCATTTCATTCTCCACCGTCGTGAATTCGCTGCCGCCGCTTAAGGAAAGCTGAAAGAACTTCGCGAGCGCCTTCGTCGTTGAGATCACACGCTCACTCTCATTAAACTCTGCCATCCAGACGATCGTATCCAATGTATTGTATAGAAAATGAGGATTAATCTGACTATGCAGCACGCTCAATTCGTACTTGTGCAGCGTCTTTTCCTTCGTTTCGATGTCTTGCATCAGCCGGCGCATCTCCGTCACCATCGAATTGAAATGCTGTGCGAGCCCTTGCACCTCCGTAGCACCTGTTTCTGACACACTGACTTCCAGCGTTCCCGACTTTACCTTCTGCATCGCTTGCTCGAGACGGCGAATCGGTCTGGTGATGCTTTTGGCCAAGAAAGGGGATACCAGTATAATGAGCAGCAGCAAGCCTAGTCCCACTAAGAAGAAGGAGCGGAGCAGTTGATTCCGCACTTGCTGAAGTCCGTCCAGAGAGCTGACGCCAACGAGCGTCCAATCGGAGTTTCGCAGCTTCGTCTGATTGACCCAGCGGTTGTCCGAAGCTTGATAGCCCTGCTTGGACATGCTGATCATCCGTAATTGATCCTGTTTGTCAGCGTCCGTGAAGTAAGAAGGATCATTGTGATACACAATGCCGCCACTGCTGTTAATGATAAAAGCAAACCCTGTACGGCCCAGATCTAAGTCGTTCATATAATTTTCGATGCCTTTGTACTCAATATCAAGCAGCACGACACCGAGATTACGACCGTTAGCATCTCTGATTTCTTGACTCATGGAGATGACCCAATTATTCTTGTCCATCGAAAACTTCTGCATGCGTGCGGAAGTAAGTACCGGGTTCGTGCTGTTGATCGCGGCCACATACCAGGGTTCGTTCATCATGTTGGAAGAACGAATCATGTTTAATTTGGTCTCATTGGACAGCACATAACCATCCTTGCCGATGACGACGACGGATTTGATGTTAGGATCGGATAAGAGGGCAAGATGGATGAGCTGCAGCTCGACCTGTTCGCCTTCTTTGGTTGGGCTTGATAGCGTTTGTATCGTTTGCGGATTCTGAGCCAACATCGTTGTCAGCACTTTCAACCGGTCGATATACATCTCCACTAAATTTCCGCTCTTGGAAATCGCCGAATCGGCGGATTGGATCGACTCGTTCATGACCGCACGGGAAATACCGACATAGAGTACGGTGCCGATTGTTCCGATTGTAAACACACTGATCAGCATATAGATCCACGAAATTCGAAATTGCAGAGAACGGGGAATCAGTCTTTTCACGAATGTTTGGTCCTTTCCCGATATTGAATAGGGGAGAGCCCGTATTTCTTCTTGAACGCGGCGCTATAATAGTTCGGGTTATCGAAGCCTAATGAAGTGGAGATCTCATACATCTTCATGTCCGAAGTAAGAAGCTGAAGTTTGGAACGCTCTAAGCGAATACCTAGTAAGTAATCCTGGAAGGACACATTGAATAGTCGCTTAAATAAAACACTCATATAACCAGCGCTAAACCCGACCTTATTCGCCAAAGCAGCGAGCGAGAAGTCCGGGTTTGCCACATTGTCTTCAATGATTTGAGTGATGGAAGCCTTGTGTCCCGAATCATCCGGCAATGGAAGTGTCGATTTGTACTCGCTGACCACCTGCTGAAGTTCGGACAACTGCTGTTCTTGCTGCAGCTTCTCGACTAATTTGCGCAGCACTTCATACACGTCGGCTCTGGAGACCGGTTTGAGCACGTAATCGTCTACGCCGATTTTGAGCGCGGTAACCGCATATTCGTAATAATCATAGCCGGTAATGACGGCGATCTTCGTTGCAGGCTTGATTTCCTTCGCTTTGCGCGCGAACTCTAAGCCATTCATCTTCGGAATATTAATATCCAGCAGAACAAGATCTGGACGATGGGCGAGGAAGAGCTTAAGCCCTTCTTCGCCATTATCCGCTTCTATAATTTCCGTTATATTGAACTCCTCGAAAGGCAGCAGTCGTTTGATTCCGTTCCTTACTAATTCTTCGTCTTCGACGATTAGCAGCTTATACATCGATTCAATCCCCTTGAACTGGTTATTCGACTGTAGAACGGAGGTAGCCGTACCCATCCTTCTCCATATCGTCTTGCGGAACGAATCGGATGGAGGCACTGTCGATGCAATATCGCTTCCCGGTAGATGCTTTAGGACCGTCGTCGAATACATGCCCCAGATGGATATTGCCGACCCGGCTCCGAACTTCCGTACGTACCATATTATAGCTCTTGTCTTCGTGGTAGGTCACTACGTCCGGATCGATCGGCTTCGTGAAACTCGGCCAACCGCAGCCTGAATCATATTTGTCGCGGCTCGAGAATAAGGGTTCTCCTGTTGCCACATCGACATAGATACCGGCGTCAAAGGTATTCCAATATTCATTGGAAAAAGCGGCCTCCGTTTCTTCAAGAACGGCAACTTTGTACTGAATATCAGTTAATGTCTGCTTCAGTTGTTCATTGCTGGGCCGGGAGTATAAGGATGGGTCGACTTTGACCGGCTCGTCTAGAATCGTAAGATCGACATGGCAGTAACCGTCCGGATTTTTCTCCAAATAATCTTGATGATAGTCTTCCGCCAAATAGTAATTCGTAAAAGGCTTTACTTCGGTTACGATCTTCTTCTTGTATTTCTTCTGTTCCTTCGCTACAACCGCGTTAATGACGGACAGATCGCTCTCTTGGGTATAATAGATCCCCGTCCTGTAATTGATGCCCACATCGTTCCCTTGTTTATTCAAGCTCGTCGGATTAATGACCTTAAAGAAATCGGTCAGCAGATCGGCAAGCGGAATGCGATCCGGGTCATACTTCACCTCGGTTGTTTCCGCGAAACCACGATCACCTTGAACGACATCTTCATAAGTCGGATCGCTTCCCGTCCCATCGGCGTATCCGACGGTTACGTCCTGAACACCGTAAATACGGGATACGTAGGCTTCAATTCCCCAGAAACAGCCGCCGGCCAAATAAATCGTTTGCAGCTTGCTTTGCGAGTAGTCAACCTTATCGTTCGGGTTCGGCGAACGCGTCGTAGTTGGTTCTGCAGATGCGCCCGTGATTGCACCTAATGAATCCCCTGGTGAGTCGTCAGGAATGAGGTTTCCGCAAGCTATTACAACTAACACTAAGAGCAAGGATAATGCGGTCATTAATAATTTCTTCATGAGAATCCCTCCCGGCTAAGAATACAGTTTGCGACTAAGAAATTTGTTTGAACGTGCTGGTGATCACATCATTAGCGTTTTGTCCCGGTGCCTTCTTGACCAGAATTCCGTCTGATCCAATGTAAAGAGAGGTCGGGTAGCCGCGTACGCCGAAAGCCTTGGCCCATTTGCCGCCTTCATCGAGCAGAACGGTTACATGGGTAGCCGTGTTTTCCGTTTGCAAGCCCTTGAACCACGCTGTAAAATCACTCGCAGATTGCTCGCCATTGTAATCTGGACTAACGATCGTAATCACCTTGAAGTCATTCGTTTGACCTGCTAACGTGTCCAAATCGTCCATGCCTGCGAGACAGATCGGGCACCAAGAAGCCCAATACTTCACATAGACCTTCTGGCCGGCGAGACCGGCTAGCGTAACTTGATTCCCATCCAGATCCTTTAGGTCAAATTTCGGTGCGGCTGTGCCTTTGTTTAACGCTGCCGCCCCGGATGGGTCTGCATTCGTATTACCGCAAGCTGACAGCAGTATCAGAAGGATGAATAGGGGAATGACATGCAGCGACCTGATTGTTGGTTTCATTCGGGTAAACCTCCTTAAATAGCGATTCTGAGCGACAATCAACTAAACCACGCGGTAATCATATTTAGCTTATTCGTCATAAGCAGTATTCCCATGACGATAAGCAGCAGGCCGGATACGACTTTCAGCTTCGGCAGGTGCTTATTGAAGGCACGTAGTCGTCCGATTAACAGGTCCGAGAACAGGGAAAGGACAATAAACGGAATCGATAAACCAAGTGCGTACACGAGCATGTAACCTCCGCCTTGAAGAGCGGACCCTTCGCTGGCCGATAAACTGAGCACTGCCGCGAGAATAGGGCCAATACATGGTGTCCAGCCAAAGCTGAAGGTGAAGCCAAGCAGGAAAGCAGAGGCAAAGCCCATTTGTCCTCTCCACGCTACTGGGAGTTTCTTCTCCCGCTGTAAGAAGAGCAGCGTAATGATCCCCGTCTGGAATACGCCGAAAACAATCACGACGATCCCGCATACTTGAGTGAACCAAGTGGTATTAATGACATGTCCAAGACTTCCCGCTCCGAAACCAAGCAGCACGAATACGAAGGAAATGCCAAGCGTGAAGAATAAGGTATTCCCGATTAGGGATGGATGGAAACGCAGCCTTCCGATCCGGAC
Organism: Paenibacillus sp. CF384; assembly: GCF_900106745.1. Classification (GTDB taxonomy): domain Bacteria; phylum Bacillota; class Bacilli; order Paenibacillales; family Paenibacillaceae; genus Paenibacillus_Z. The sequence goes on from NZ_FNNV01000001.1 coordinate 46,177, forward strand.
CACTTTCGCTGCACTTCCCTGTGCAGTGCCGCCGAGATTGGCTAAATACACGGGCAGCATAGGCAGGATGCAGGGAGAGAAGAAGGATAATATTCCGGCGACAAACACGCTGCCAATGAACACTTGCAAATTCAACACCGGGACCGCCTCCTTGTTGCTATTATTGTACGAGTTTCACTGCTTGAAAGGTATACACTCTAACGATGAGATTCTGTGAAATCATCATGTGTTCATCATTATTTCGTTAAAGGTATGAATCCTCATCGAAATGGGTATTTTTAATAAATCTTTAAGAATTTCAACTGCTTTATCTTTATTTGTTTTCTTTAACCTAATGAAAGAGAGATTAGGAGGAGGAAACAAGAAATGAGAAATTGGCTTTTTTTGCTTGCAGTGATCGTACTGATGGGGGTAGTCTACAACCGATTCAATTCCAATTCAGATACTGACCTGCCAATAGGACAAACCAAGAACGCGAACGAAATGCCAACTGAGGAGAATAGCCCGCCGGCAAACGAGCTGACATTCCGAATCGATGCCGACCAGGTGCACCAGGGGAACTTGCTTCTCGTGAATGAGGAAATTGCTGTACCGCCGAACCATGCGGACGCCAAAGCGGTGAACTTGTTTAAGCATCAAGAATTGGTGGACGGATTCGGTTTACTGGACAACAAGATAAGGCTGTCGCCTGAGCTGACGAAACAATTCACAACGATGATCAAGCATGCTGCCCTTGATGGCGTCAAAAACTTTCTAATCAGCAGCGGTTATCGAAGCGACAAGGAACAACAAGCGCTGTATGATCAGTTGGGTCCAGAAATCGCGGCTGTTCCCGGGCATAGCGAGCATAGCTTGGGACTTGCGCTGGACGTCGGTTCGACTACGGCACAGATGAAAGATGCACCGGAGGGGAAATGGCTCAAGCAGAATGCTTGGAAGTACGGGTTCATCGTCCGGTATCCGGAGGATAAGACGGATATTACCGGCGTCATTCATGAGCCTTGGCATATTCGGTACGTCGGGCTTCCGCACAGCGCGATCATGCAAGCAAATCATTGGGCATTTGAGGAATACTTGGATCACTTGAAAGAACGCAAATCAATCACGACAATCCTCGAGGGCAAAACGTATATCGTCTATTATTTTCCCGTAGCTTCGAATACGACGCTGCATGTGCCAACCATCGGCAATTATGAGATATCGGGGAACAATACGGATGGTGTTATCGTGACCGTATTTGATATCGTGAATTAGAGTGAAAGCTTGAGAAATCAAGATTTTTTATTATATTTTAGTAATTATTGTAAAATTCTCGAGGTTATAATGCTGAAACCTTTTGAATAAACAGTGCGTCTAGAGAGTACATCTATGTAGAAAGGAAGATTTAGAATGATGAAAAGAAGAAATCTCATGTTGTCTAGTCTTGTATTTGCAACTGTAATCTCTGCAGTCAGCGCGCCGATCGCACACGGAGCAGCCGATCAACAGGCTTCTGCCGCTGTTTCTTTTAAAATTAACGATGTGAATTATAGCAACCAAACAGGTACTCATAGTCTGACGACTGCTCCTTATATGACAAACGGAAATACAATGCTGCCGGTTAGAGCGGCAGCTGAATCTCTAGGCGCATCCATAAGCTGGAATGCCAAAGATCAGAGAATCACCTTGTCTGGGAAAAGCTTCAGCACGGTTTCTTTCACAATGAATACTGCATATGCGGTGAATGCGAAGGGAGAGAAAATCAAGCTGCCTGAGCAAGTTCGCCAGACAAAAGGCACTGTGTTCGTTCCAGCGCGTTCGCTCGCTGCACTTATGGGCGTCCGTCTACAATGGGAACCCGCAGCCCACAAGATTACGTTGACCAATCAAGCGCAAACCCCTGGCCGCATGGACTTCAATTATCAATTTAATAAGGATATGGAAGGCTGGAAGGGGGGCTTTGCCGATATGCCGGTAGATTATGATAAAGCGATTTACGAGCTGGATTATGCCCGTAACTTGCTTCCCATCGACAAGAATACGGCTAATTATGGCTTGAAGCTCACGGGACATAATCGCAGCGATGATTTGTTTATGTTTCTATCCAAAGGGATCGGCGGCTTCAAAGCCAATACTTCGTATGATGTTAATTTGAAGTTTGCAATGTACACGGAAGCCGGCGGAGGCATGAGCGGTATTGGCGGATCTCCTGCTGAATCTGTATTTCTGAAAGCCGGTATTCTGGCGAACGAACCTTTATCGGTTCTAACCTCTACTCCGGGATCGGACTATTACCGAATGAACGTGGACATCGGCAGCCAAGGAGCCGGCGGCAAGGATGTTAAAGTCATTGGCAATGCTGCCAAGCCCGATGCGGGCAAGGATGGCTATCAGCGTGTTGAGTTTGACTACAGTGCCAAGGTGACGGCCAATGCCAAAGGCGAAATTTATATTCTGATCGGAGCGGATTCCGGATTCGAAGGATTGACTACCCTTTACTTTGATGATGTCAAAGTAACCGCTCAAGCCAATTAGTCTGAACGGAATGAGTCGCCATTGGCGGCTCTTTTTTTTATTCCATCCGTGATAGACTCCCACACTTTAAATTTGTCGGCATTGTCCATGCTAAGAATGATTTGATGAAGCTTTTTATTGAGATTTCGAAAGTTTGAATCAATAAAATTAACTTATAAATTGATTTTATTGATTTTTATTATTTACAAATTGAATATGTTGATTTACACTTTGAAATAGGAAAGGAGTGGAGTATGAAGTATCCCATCCTCACACAGTGTCCGGTATGTAACCATCCCTTGCACGCCATCAAGCTTGCATGCGGACATTGCCGGACGACGATTGAGAATCATTTTGAATTATCCAAGCTGGCTCTGCTTTCGCCCGAACAGCTCCATTTTGTAATCACCTTTCTGTTGAACAGAGGCAATATTAAGGAAGTCGAGAAGGAACTGGGCATTTCGTACCCGACGGTTCGCGGCAAGCTCAATGATATTATTACAGCTCTCGGATACGATACGCGGAAGAAGCCGGAAATCGATGAGAAGAAGGTTATCTCCATGCTGGAAAGAGGCGAAATTACCGCGGATGAAGCAGTCAAGATGTTAAAGCAAGATTAAGGAGGAGAAACCATGAAAGAAGAAATTAGCAAAGTCCTCACCATGATGCAGGAAGGCAAAATTGATTCTGACAAGGCCTCGCAATTAATTGACGCGCTAACGGAGAAGCAAGCAGCTCCGGCATCAGATGCCGTTCAAGTATGGGGGAAATCCGACTATCCGAAGAAACTGTCATCGGCACCCGGTGATTATTTGAACAAAACGTTAAAATTACGAATAACTTCGCAAGACAATGATAATATCAGTGTCAATATACCGATTAAACTGGTGAAGGCCGTTCTCGGAGCAGGTCACACCGTCGCCTCCAATATTCCGCAGGCTGCGAAATACGTCAAGGATATCGATATTACGATGCTGATTGATGCCATTGAGAACGAATTGGACGGTCAAATCATTGACATTCGTTCCGGTGATAAGGATACGATCAGCGTAGTAATTGAGTGATGAGGCATGATGATCATTAAGGTGAAGAACAAGGAGCATGCTTTTACAATTCCGGTTCCATACGCGATGTTACGTTTGGGGAGCGGTATCCTGACTATGGACGTCTTCCAGCGGAGAATGAGAGGCTGGCTGATCAAGAACGAAGCACACGCGGATCGGATGGATGATGCCGAGCCGGACAGCGTAAATATCGGGATTGATCTGGTGCTGTCGATTGTCGAGAATCAAAGCACGAAACAAGCGATCACGCAGCTTATTAAGGCGCTTCAACGATGTAAAGGGACGGTTCTGGTTGATATTCGATCAAAGGATGGCACGGAAGTGCTGATTAGATTGTAGACGCAGTTTTATGATATTTTCATAAAAAAAACGATGGCAGCCGACGATTGGCTGCCATTCTCTATATCAATTCCATCATTCCGAGGTTCGGACACAAGTCACATAATGTTTAGATCTATAGCTCGAAAGAGTCATTTCAAGCGAGGAGTGACATGGTACACTTTCTGGGAGCCAGTTTTCATGAAAAGGGGATACAGATATGAACAAATTTTTCGCCATATGCCTCGTCTTATTCGTTGTTGCAATGCTACCGCAGACGGCATCTGCCCATACGGATTTGAAAGATTCGACGCCGGCCAAAGACGAGACGGTTACAACGGCACTGAGTGAGATCCAATTAACGTTTGCCACACAGATCGAACCGGTCGTTGTATTAAAGGTTACGGATGCTTCACATAAGGAAATTCCGGTCAAGGCGGAAGCCGACAAGAATGATTTGACTGGTGTATTTGAAACTCCTCTTGCGAATGGAACCTATACGGTCAATTGGCGAATTATTGGGGAAGACGGACACAATATTACAGGCGAATATTCGTTCACGGTCGCATTGCCTGCAGAATCGACTCCGGTTCCTGACAATACGGCGACACCTGAGATTGCTCCTGATTCAGGAACCGCGAACTCACAAGTGAATACGCAAACGGAACCCAATGAATCATCTGAAACTACAAACACGTCAGAGAGTGTCAATTCGTCGAATGCTGCCACGCTGTCCGCAGAGAATGTATTTCCTGAAGAAGTTATACCAGCAGCTGCCAATCACCAGAGCAACAAGAACAAAACCGTAACGGTCGTGGTTGCGGTAGGATGCCTAGTTTTGTTATTGTTCTTGTTTAGAGCCGTTATGAAAAAATAGACAGATAGGAGTCAGATAACATGATTAAAGGTGTCGGAGGTATTTTCTGGAGAACCAACAATCTTGAGGCTGTGAAAAAATGGTACAGCGATGTGCTGAAGCTTGACATATCGGAATGGAATGGGACGATGATAAAGCCGGAATCCGCCAATGAAACGATCTTTTCTCTCTTTACTGCAGAAGACAATTATTTTCCGACCGAACAGCAAGTGATGTTGAATTTCCAAGTACATAGTCTTGACGAGACTCTTGCGCATCTTGCAGATCTTGGTGTACCTCTTGCCAAGAAACCAGAGAGCAGCGATTATGGAAAGTTCGTATGGATTGCAGATCCTGAGGGCAGATTGATTGAGCTTTGGGAGAAATAATTAGGCTTGACCACTTGGTTCAAGTCCGAAAGGTGATGGTTAAGGTAAAGGAAACGGGGGGATTCAACCCCCAGAATGAAGAGGTGAATGACGATGGATGTGATCATGATTATCGTTGGCGTCACTGTATTCTTGCTTGTAGCCGTCTTAATTATTCGCACAAACCGATGGAAAACCGTTCTGACCGCGCCCGGCAATCAAGCGGAGGAAATACAAGATAAGCATGCTTATTTACACGGACGCGGTATCCGCTCCCGCATCCGCGAGCTGGAAGGTTCGTCGGCTTCTACCGGCATAGTTGCCGGCACAATGCACGCAAGAGGTTCTACTCCAGCCTTGAAATTGCAGGTCCATAAGGACGATGTTCAGCGGGCCAAGGAAGCGTTAATGGATTATACGCATGTGCTTCATACCTCACATTCTCCATTAGTATAGAATAGCAGGCAGCTGTGAAATAAGCTTTATTAGAAAATGGTTGAGCCCCCGTTGGCTCAGCCATTTTTGCATTGGTTCTTCTTCCAATAAATTCATGTTAATCTCAAATGCGGTTGACACTGCGCAAACAGTTCTGTTCTACCATTGAAGGATGGTTTCTACCCTGGCCGGGAGGTGGTAATGAGATGGCGGTGCTTCGAAGGCTTGCTCCGACGGTACTCAAGCTCGCGCTTGCGGGAATCATCGTCTTCTTCGTCTTGCGGAACGTGCCGCTGAAGATGGCGGACATTGAGTCGTTCTTGGCGCATGCGAGCTTGCGATTTTATTCGTCCATGGCCGTATTCTCGTTCTTCCTCATGCTTCAAGCAGGTATCTGGGTGTTGATCGTGAACGCGGCAGGCGAGGAATCCGGCAAGCTAAGGAACGGTGTCAAATTGCCGATGCTGGACGGATTGCGGATCTTCATCGACTCGCAGTTCGGTAAATACCTCCCCGGCGGCTTCTGGAATTATGCGGGCCGCGTCGTTCTAGCTTCACGTGCAGGTGTATCGATGAACGCGCAGCTCGCAGCCATCATCTATGAGAACGTGCTTCTCGTATCCGCGGCGCTATGCTACGCACTGATTCTGCTGGTGAGCTTAGACATTGCTCCGGCAGTATGTATATTCGGCGTGTTCGTGCTGTTTGCGCTGGCATACGTCTATTACGACAAAGGATCGGCAGCGATTCGCTCGCTGTTTGTTCGAGCATCGCGGTGGAAGCTTCTGCAGCGATTCATTGCTCGACTGTCTCCACTGCGTGGAACGGAATCAAACGTGGGACCTGCAGAAGCGGGTTTATCGAGGAACCGTTTTTTTGGCTACTTGGCGTGTTTCCTCGGTAGTCATTTCATCATGGGCATAGCATTTTGGATGCTGACAAACAGCTTCGAGCGAGGGCATATCGGCTTGTGGTACGCCGCTGGCACCTTTGCGACATCTTGGCTGCTCGGCTTGTTTAGTCCGCTGCCGGGCGGACTTGGAGTGCGCGAAGGTTTCCTGGTGTATTTCTTATCGCTCAAGCTTGGCGCCGAAACGGCGTTATATATATCCGTAATCGCCCGCTTATGGAACATCATGGCGGAAGTGCTGTTCTGGTTGGTAGTGAGAACGTTCGGTCAATTGACGAGAAGGGTGAGGACCTATGACGAAGCGTAGAAAAGTCGTTCTCGTAACGGGCGTGTTTCCGCCGGGCATTGGCGGCATGCAGAACTATTACTATAACTTGTCCATGCATAGCAAGCACACAATGACCGTTGTCGCACCAGAATATCCGGGGAGCGACAGGTTTGATCAAAAGCTCCCTTTCCGAATTCATCGCGGTTCGTTCTTGCAAGAAGAGCGAGTCAACCTAACTAGCTGGGGACGTTTGTTCCGCCAGGTTCGAAGGACACTCCGCAGCGAAGAACCGGACGTGACGTTGTACGGGTATGTGTTAATCGGATTTATCGGTCTGCTGTTCCGGGTATTCGGCGGACGTCGTTACGTTATTTCCACACATGGGATGGATATGCTCATGTTTCGGCGATTTGTGGGATTGAACGCGATCGTGAAGTTGATCTTGCGCAATGCCGACGGCGTGCTGACGAACAGCCAGTTTACGAAGAAGCTGGTGGAAGACTATGGCGTGGACCCGCGGCGAATTGGCATTGTTAATCCCGGAGTCGAGCGCGTGTTCGAGAAACAACCCATCGATCAAGATCTGGTGAGCGAGAATGGACTTGAAGGGAAATACGTGCTGTTATCGGTCGGACGATTGGTTACTCGCAAAGGCCATGATCGAGTGATTCAAGCGCTGCCGTCGATTCTGGAACGCATCCCGAACGCGGTGTACCTGATTGTCGGCGATGGGCCGGATCGGCAGCGGCTGGAACAGCTTGCACAGTCGATTGGTGTCGCGGACGAAGTGCTGTTCGCGGGCAGCGTGAGTGGAAGCGAGCGTCTAAATGCGTATTATAATCTGTCGCATCAATTCATCATGGTGAGCCGGGAGCTGGAGAAAGGCGATGCGGAAGGGTTCGGAATCGTATATTTGGAGGCGGCTTCCGCGGGATTGCCGGTTATCGCCGGTCGATCCGGCGGCGCGTCGGAGGCGGTGCTGGACGGTGTGACGGGGCTGCTGGTTGATCCACAGTCAACGGATCAAATCGCCGAGCGCGTCGTTCGTCTGGCGAAGGATACCAAGCTTCGTGAACGTTTGGTGCGTGACGGCTACAACAGAGCCAAGTCGGAGTTCCAACACGAGGTGCTGGGCGAGAAGTTTGATCGCTACATCGTAAGGATTTGCGCGCTCCCCGCACCATCGATGGCGCGTATAAGGTTGATGAGAGAGTCTGCTCGGGAGAATGTAAGGCAATAGAGTTTCTGCGGAGTTACAAGTAAAGGAGTTGTTTGCTTACAGGCAAACAACTCCTTTTGTATGGTTTCATCATGACATGCGTGTTGTACCTTCTTCACCTTTCACCAATTTGCGGTATTCCATAGGCGTAACGCCATAGATGGCATGAAACTTTCGATAGAAAAAGGTTAAATTGTTATATCCGATTGCTTTGGAAATCTCCTCAATGGTTAAATCCGTTAATTTTAACTGCAATGCCGCGTGTTTGAATTTGTGCTCTTGTACGAAGGAAGAGAAGGTTTTCCCGGTCACGCTCTTGATGATCCGGCCTAAATGCTCTGCTGAATATCCAAAGTGCTCGGCTGCTTGTTCTAATGTTAGGTTTAGATAGTTTTGATTGAGGTAGGCCAGTAAGTCCGTAATGGATATATTCGATCTTCTAACTTCTTTGTTCAAGAATAATTCGTAACGATCACTCTCTATTAGCCTGGTAAACAGAATCGTCAGATAGGCTTTGATAATCTCCGGGTTTGCTTGTTTACTTTGTAAGGATTCGCATAATAGGTTCTGAATCGTTTGTTTGATCTGCCAGTTGCCAGAGGTATGGAATAACAGAAAATTCTTCTCTCTGGAAGTATCGGTAATAATCGAAGCAATGGTCTTCCCGAGGATGTTGTCGCCAAGAATGTTGTAAATGAAAGAATCGTCAAAAAACTCATTCTTCGCCAAGAAGTTGATTAGGATATCCTTCTCGCCTACTTTGTCGATGGAGTGCTCGACATTCTTATTGAGGATAATCAAATCCCCTTCATTGAATTCAAACCGTTCTCCTTGAATCTCTTGGTAGAAGGTGCCGCTATAAACGTAATTCATTTCAAACAGGTTATGGGTATGCTTGACCATTTGGACAAACCTGGTATGCCTGGAGATGGAGAAGATTTCCCCTGTGACATGCAATCGGAGCACATCACCCTCTAAAGTGTAGTGGTACGCGGATGGGTGGGTAATGGACTTAGATGGAGTTGCCGTACTGCGAGAAAGAATACGATCTCTAATCGTTTCATCGGAGAGTTCCTGGTCTCTTAGATGCATCTCCAAATCCGTTAATTCAACTAACTTGCGATCCAATTCTTCATACGTCATGAAACCGCCTCCCACATCCATAGTATATCAGTTTTGGTTAGTCTATACGTCGACTATCGATATTGGTATAGGTGTCTATATGCGTTAGAATATCCGCAAAGGTTAGTGAAATACATCTTCATGGGGGGAATTAGGATGAACTGCAGCGTTATGGAAGATGAAATGCTGATGTTTTCTAACCAGATCGTCAGGAGCATTGTCGATGAGGTGCTGTCGGAGGGGAGAAAGGTGATCCGCATTCATACAGCCTGGCAACTGCAGCATGGTGAAATTCTGCTGTACGAATATTCGTCCATAAACTTTCCGACCAGCAATTTCACGATTCTGGACAGCTTGGAAGATTATAATCGGATCTGTGAACAAATTCACTGGGTAAAGTGAAAGTTCTAACAGATTAATTGGACGAAATAATGCTATACTGACCCTAGCAAATACTTCAACTAAAGAGAGGCGTTACTAGTGGCAGCAGAGCAAATTCGAATCGGTACGATCGTCGGCGGCAGAGACGCTGTTCAGGTGATTCCCCAAATCGCGCAGCATGGTTTCGAATCTTACAGCCTCTCGTTCGGGCAATCGACAAGCGGCATAGAGCTTAAAGAAACAGCAAAGATGATCGAAGATCTGGCGGCACAGCACAACTTCGTTATCTCTTCAGTCGGTGTATACGGAAATCCACTGACCGGTGAAGGCGACAATGCGGATACGCTAGCCAGCTGGGAACGTTTGATTGATCACGCACATCTCTTCGGAACGGACATCGTTGCCGGCTTTACAGGGAGGCTGACCGGATTATCCATCGAGGCTTCGATTCCTAAATATACGGAGGTGTTCGGTGAGCTTTCTCGCAGAGCAGATGGGAATGGTGTTCGAATTGCGTTTGAGAATTGCGCAATGGGCGGCTCATGGCATTCTGGCGATTGGAACATCGCCCTGAATCCGAGTGCATGGGAGTTGATGTTTAACGCGATTCCATCGGATAACATCGGCCTGCAATGGGAGCCCGCACATCAGATGGATTCCTTAGTCGATCCGATTCCGCAGCTGCGTAAGTGGGTGGACAAGGTGTTTCATGTTCACGGCAAAGACGCTACAATAGCTTGGGATATCGTTAGAGAGTATGGTCTTCGCGGGCCGAAGCGATTTGTATGGGATCGCACGCCGGGTTTCGGCGATACGAATTGGTCGGATATTATGACCATTCTTATGCAGGCCAACTACAAAGGAACGATCGATATCGAAGGCTGGCATGACCCCGTTTACAAGGATGAACTGGAGATGACCGGACAAGTCCATGCCTTGCATTACTTAAAACAATGCCGCGGCTGAGCTTTCGTTCCAAACCCGTTAGCTGACGGCTATAAGTAGACGTTTATGATCAAGTTAGCAACAAAGAAACGGCAGCCCATGTAGGTGCTTCCGTTTCTTTTATGTGGACAATTGTCGACGATCAATATTCCGATACTGCAGTAAAATTAACACTTTCCGGACCGACTCTTGTAACACCTACAAGTGATGCTTGGATAAATACAGTGTACGCGACATTTGCTGTATTCGGGGCATTGAAGTCCGATCCTGAGAAGGATATGACTTGCGGTCCCAGTACACGGTTAATTTATTAATATATATGCAGCCTGGATTACATAGGATTGGACAAACAACTGGATTAGGCAAGACAAAAGTTGATTAACCCCAACATTTCGATTAATATATCCCCTGTACATCACTCGATCGGAGGAAAGACATTATGGAAATCAGAAGAATCGGCTCGCAGCCTTCAGGCAAAGGGTCGTCTGAATATTTTACCGGTACGGTTCGCATCGATCCGTTGATTGAGACTGCTGATCCGGCGCGTGTAGTTGCAGCCAGCGTTACGTTTGAGCCTGGCGCTCGGACAGCATGGCATACGCATCCGCTGGGACAAACATTGATTGTAACAGCAGGTAAAGGAAGGGTTCAACGATGGGGAGGTCAAATCGAGGAGATTTGTCCCGGAGACGTTGTATGGTTTCCGCCTGGGGAGAAACATTGGCACGGCGCTTCACCAATGACGGCGATGACTCATATCGCGATTCAAGAACGTTTGGACGGTAAAGCGGTTGATTGGTTAGAGGAAGTAAGTGATGATCAGTATTCGACAGACTGATGACGGAAGACGAGAAATGGCGCCACAGCTATAATAGCTGTGACGCCATTTTTTTGATACAAGTTGCTCCTACTAAGGGATAACGATGTCGGAGTATCCGGCAAATATCGTTTGAGATCCAGGCGCCGTGCTCATCCAAGTTGCAATATAGCCGCCGGGAGGGACGCTCGTGATCGTGATATAATCGCCGATTGTGGGAACCGGGGTTGGACCGATCTGCCCCGCATTCGGGTTGAAGGAGACGTTCGTGATTCTCGTATTCGTAAACGTTTGCGCCCCATTAATGGATCGCGCCACAAACATGTCTAGATTGAAGCCATCTACCTGATTGCTGTAATACACGATATTGACTACGCCGGTTAAGGGGTCCACGTCGATGAAGGGGAAGAAGTTCTGTGAACCAGCTGGAGCTCCGGTAATGCTGACCGGTGCCGACCACGACATCCCTTCATTGGTTGATTTCGCGAGGAAGATGTCCGCGTAACCTTCTCGATTATCCTGCCACACCGCGTACACCGCACCAGTATTCGGACCGATGGAACGATCGCAGGATATACTCGGATACGTCAGTACCCTGAAACCATAGCCGGGCACCGGAAGCACGAGCGGAACCGGGTCGACGTCAGATACGATGATAGGCGGACCGAAGGTCGTACCTCCGTCTAGCGAACGACGAACGTAATAGCGATCATTCGGCGCGTTCACTGTAATCCAAGACGCATAAACAATCCCCGTTACATCTACCGTCACAGCAGGTCTCCGCACTTTATCTGTGACACTGGAGAGAAGAATTGGAGTATCCCAGGTCAAGCCGCCATCTCTCGAACGGTCTAAGAAAGCCGTAATATTGCCTCCGTTAGCGACATTGAACTGATCCGCCCTGACTACGTAAACATTGCCCAAGTAGGGGCTCGATTGTCCGTTATCGGCGATTAGGAAGGTTTCGTCATTATTTATGTACGTTCCGTAGCCAGGAGCGACTAGGATCGGTTTGCTGAAAGTTGTGCCATTATCGTTCGAAATATAGACATACGTCGATCCGAATTGATGGCCGGGGAAGACATGGGCACTGACGATAAAGGTGCTTGGAAATTTGTAAGCCACCGACGCGCATTCCGCACCGGTAAATATGCCAGGCGGAAGCGGAAGCAAGGAGGTAGTCCAGGTATCACCTCCGTTCAACGAACGATAGAGGCCTACTTTCGGCGACTCCCCGTCCGTATGATCAGTCGCAGTAGCCAGGATGATGCCTGGAATGAGAAGATTGACCGCAATGCTCGGTTCATATTTCGGCAGAATTCCAGTCGTCACTTGGAAATTAAAATTAGTCATTTGACCTCCGCCCTTTACATACATTTGACACCATTTTATTTCGTTCAAACTCGTCCTATTCCAGTAGAACTGCTCGGAAACTGGTATACAACGATAGACTAAGACTTGCGCCATTCTAATATACTTCCAGTAAGTGTTGGCTCATGAGGTCCGGGCTGAAAGGGTGAGAACGTGCATGGAAATCATACACACGATGCCATTTTTTATTCGAACGGATAATAAGGATTATGATTTGAAGCTGATGGAAACTTGTTTTGAAAGTCTGAGTTATTCGAAGAACGGCTGTGTTGTCCTCTATAATCAAGGCTGCTTAGGGGAGCAAGAGATTGAGAAGCTGCTGGCATCCTATTCCTTGAACGTTATCGTTCTGGGAGAAGGCAAGAATGTGGGAATACCCAAAGCCAGACAACGTTGTTTCGAATATATTTGGGCGAACTTCCCTGAAGTTCCGTTCATCTCGGAAATTCATCCCGACATGATTTTTCCGCCGAACTGGCATGAACCCTTGTTGAGCTATTTGGAAAACTCCAACGAACCGATGATTTCTCCTTGCATATTAACGGAGAGCGGACATTTACATCCTTATGACAACCAGAAACATCCGGTGCTGCTGGCTGAGGGATTTAATTTGGAAAACATGCTCATGATATTGAAGGAGATTAGCATGCAATTACATTCGACGGAACCGCGAGCAGGATTCGTACACCCCGTCATTCACAAATCAAGTGCACTGCGTCACATTGGGGGATACGATTATCGGTTTCTGCCAGGCAAGCAGGGCTATGAGGACGATAGCTTGCTTATAGCGTACTCCTACTATATGGGTACATTTTCGAACTGGCGTCCTAAGTGTTTGCCATCATCATGGGTCTACCATGCGGCATTGGCACAGCGGATGACTCTTGGGGATCGAGAAGAAGATTTTCAGAAAAATTTGAATGGTTTGTTTCAACAATATGGGGCATACGGATTGAAAGAATTAGCTAGGATACATGGAGAAACGCCGACCGGATATTTTCAATCGCTGTTCAATAACCAGGTGCAGTAGATGGGAACATGAAAGAACGGCAGCCAGGAATGGCTGCCGTTTCTATGCGTTCGAGGGCTTGAGCACGAATAGCCAATTATTGGCCGCTCAAACGAATTTGATTAATGGCTTGCGCCAAAATATCCATCGTTCGATTCGATTCCGCCAATGTATTAGCGGTACCGCCGACTTCGATTAATGCGCTGGTTGGCGAGTAGTTCTGATTATACCACCCATTGCCGACGCTGCTATCTTTATAGTAGATTCCTCTGGACAGTCCAGGGTAATTAGCCGTGATCAGCGCTTGTATTTTCTTGGCGAAGGCAGCATTCTGCTTCCAATTCGGATTCTCCAGCCCGATGACAAAATACAATTTAGCGTAATTCGATCCGCGAATAGTAACGGTTGTCTCGCTTCTGGGGCTCGTATCACGATGAATATCGAATAAATATTTGATTTGCGGATGCAGAGATAATTGATTCTTGATCGATTTCTCCGAGTAAACATACGATTTCCCATAATTGAATTGGCTGCCATAGATCGATGCATAGTCGTAAGAAGTATGATAGACCTCCGCGCCAAGCGCTTGCAGCACGCCTGTCAACCGTGCGCCTAACATCGCGACATTGGTTGTCGCGTTGTATGCGAAATCGGGGTTCGTTACGCCAGGCAATTCAGGGATCCACGATTCCCGATTATGCGATTGATAAATATAAATGGCCGACTTCAATCCCGGGTTTGGCGTTGTCTTCGCTTCGAAACGAATGACCAGCTTAGACGGGTCGCCGGCGTTTTCAATTTGATCGTTCACATTTGGTTTGAGATCCGCTACGATTTGAATGGTCGATGTATCCGCTTCCTTCATTCGATAATGAATAGCTGAAACATAAGGATCGCTCGGAGAAATGTTCGACACCTCACCCCACGCATTCTCGGGTGGCTCGCTTATTGTCCCATTAAACGTTACGCCCGGCAGATCGATGACCAAACGATCGGGGTCGGTTGACGTGGAGACGATAGGAGAGAAGTTCCCGCTGGTTCCGATCGTTAAACGATGATCGGCGAATCGAATGGATTCAAGCGAAGGATATTGATCCGGAGGGATTGCCGGCACGTTCGGATCGGTAGCGGGATCGCTGCCGGATACATCGCTATTCGTTCTCCATAAACGGACAGCGTAAGCTGACGCGTCCCACTTCACGAGAAGACCCAAGTTCTCGGCGACGAAACGAATCGGCAGCAGCGTTACTCCATTAATGACAATTGGCGGCTGCTCCAAACGCAGCATTTTTCCATCCTGAATCGCATAGGTACCGTTGATCGGTAGGACGATTGTCGTCTTATCGCCCTCAAGAGTCGCAATCTGGCTCTTCTTATTCCATGTAACGTTTACACCTAAACTATCCGCAATGACGCGAATGGGTACCATCGTGGTCTGATTGACCATGCGTGGGGCAACTGTGGAACTTAGCTGTTGTCCTTCTAGAAACAATTTAATCGTTGCAGGTGCTGCATAAGAAGCCGTAGGAGTACAAGTAAGCAGGAACACAAGCGATAACATGGCAATAATTGTTCTTTTCATCTTACACCTCTAATCTAGTTGTCCAATTCTAGCAGCCTAAAAAAACGATAGCCTCTTAAAAATAAGAAACTTTCGCCATTTTCTCAATGCTATAATTTTGGTAATAAGTGTACAGGGCGGAAATGCAAGTGCTTGAATAGATTGTATTACCTGTAGAAAAGAGGTGATGATTGATGGCTGTTAAAGCAAAAATGACCAAGAACAGCGCCAAACAATGGGTAGGTCAACCGGTGTTTATCGAACTTATCGACGGCAGCTCTTATTGGGGTTTGGTCACAGATGCAAAGAGTGGACAATTGATATTGTCCGGCCAGAGAAGTCCTCGGAAAACAAAGCTGAGTACGACCAAACGCGGAGGTAAAGCTGAGATTTCCAGTTTTATTCCCGGACTGATGGGGTCCTTGGTTGGAGGCGGTTCGATGTTTGGCAAAGGTATCTTTTCCGGTGCAGGTGGCTTCGGCGGAGGAAGCCTGGCAAGCGGAATATTAGGCGGTGGAGGCCTAGCAAGCGGATTATTAGGCGGAGGAAACTTGGCAAAATTAGGTGGAAGCTTTGGGAGCGTCGAAAGTGTTATGGGCTTAATGGGGAATATGGGCAAAACATTTCCAGTGATGAAGATGGGCTACGGGATGATTAAATCCATTATGCCGATTATGAACATGTTCAAGGTTTAAGGGCAGCGAATTTGTGCATGCATGAAATGGTCGTTCGTGATAATCATTCCTGCGCAGGGGCAACTTAACGGGGAGGAGCTGGATATGCAGCTCGACCACGCTACGCAGGAGGTTGCTCAATCATGAATCGAATATTACGTAATGCGCCAGCCGTATTATTAGCCGGCCTTTTACTAATGACCGGACTTACCGAAGCTGCTCAGGCTAACGCCAGTGAAGCTGCAAAGCCGATGCGGCAAATGAGCGCGTCAGATGCGGCCATGGCGAAGAAGCTGCTGAACAGCTTCTATAAGCCTGCGCTGAACGGCAGGTTTCCCGGCTCGGTGAACGGGGTGAAAGTCGGGGTAAGTACCCGGAAGAACGTGCTTGGCATCATCGGCCAGCCAGACAAGACGAGAACGGATGCGGACGGATTCGACATGTACTCGGCCGAGATGGGGCATCCCGGGTATGCCGTCGCTTATAAGTTGAACAAGGTTCGGGAAATCCGCTACTTCGGGACAAATGTGGAACGAGAGACGAATATCGGCGGAATAACGAAACGTATGCTCTTCGCGGCTTGGGGTGCACCTTCCGCATCGGTCAAGATTCGCAATGGCTCCTTGGTGCAGCAGAAGATCACGTACAACCGCGGACCCTATAAACTGGCGTTTATATTCAATTCCGGCACGAATCTCGATCACATTAATCTGTTGAAACGTTAATGAGATCCGAACAACGCTCAATTAACCGCCTCCATAAGAGGCGGTTTTTTGGTGCTTATGATTGTTACTCCATATGATTTCTTTAACCTGTGGTAAAATGAAGTTATCTATAAACAGGAGGGACTCTTGTGACAATTGGATCTCAAAACGATATCGATCGTTTGAAAGAAGTTGGCAAGATCGTTGCATTGACGATTGCTGAAATGAAACGGCATGCACATATAGGAATGACAACAAAGGAACTGGATGATATTGGAGGACAGTTTTTGAAAAGGCATGGAGCTGTCTCAGCACCAAAGTCAACTTATAACTTCCCCGGCAATACCTGTATTAGTGTTAATCGCGAAGTTGCCCACGGAATTCCGGGAAGTCGTAAAATTCGACCTGGTGACTTAATCAATATCGATGTATCTGCCGAACTTGGCGGCTATTATGCAGATGCAGGGCACTCTTTTACGATCGCGCCTTCCGTTCCATCTTTAACTCGTCTCTGTCAATATACGCACGATACAATGATGAAAGTAATCTCTTCGCTGTCGCATGGAGTGAGATTGAATGAGATTGGAAGAATTATTGAAATCGAGGCTGCAAAAGGCGGCTATAAAATGATAAAAAATCTGTGCAGTCACGGTGTTGGGAAATCCCTGCACGAGGCACCGACAGAGATCCTTCCGTATTATAACAAGCATGATAAACGCCTATTAAGAGAGGGCATGGTTATTACAATCGAACCTTTTTTGTCTACCCGTGCTGATTATGCCATTGAACAGTCGGATGGTTGGACTTTATGCGTCCCAGACAATAGTTATGTGGCACAACATGAACATACGATTATCATTACAAAGAACCAACCCATTATCGTGACTGTAGCATAAACCTGTACTGCTGTCTCACAGAACATCGGAGGATACTATGTCTTGGAGTAAATTGAAACAACAACTGGAGAGTTTTCTTAGTCCTGCATTAATTGGCAGGGTCGAATACCGTGCAACAAGCTACCGTTATTCACCTGATAAAGCAGGTCATTGTTATATTGCGGTCGATAAGAAGAATGTGCTCAATATGAATGATTTAACGACACTAATTAAGTGGTATCAGTCCGAGCAGGAAATTAAGAATGATTCTGCTATTCAAATTCCGATTCATCAAGATGAAATCGAAGCAATCAGGAAAGAGACCAAGGGTCTGGTTCCGGAAGAGCGTCTGCAAGTCATTGCGAGAGGTAGAAGAATATCCGAGCTTGCCAAAGAGCTCCTGTCCGCACAGTCAACATTAAGCAAATCAAACTTTACTGTAGAAGCTACTAAGTTCTTAGCCCGATCTATAGAGGAAAGCATGGAGAGCAATGAGATCTTACTAAATATTCTGGCTCTGGTGGATAGACGAGTTGGAAAGAAGCGGATACTAAATATGAGCGATACAATAAAGTTAAAGCATCCAAGCGTGCAATATTTTTATGAGCTTCGCCTCAGCACGTTGTAAAGTCATTTTAAGAATAATTTTATCATTACCCCCACTCCTATTTAATAACTTTTCCTTATCATTAGTGAATGATGAGGAGGATGGGAAATGGATAACAAGAGTAGGACTAATTTGTTCATTCACGGGCTGTTTGTTTTATATATGTATGCTTTAATCAAAATCATTTTGTTTAAGTTCGGCTCAATCGACGTGACATGGCTTGGGATGCAGCTGAAAGAGAGTTTAACAAACCCTGCCCATTTAATCGATCGATTGGAAAGCGGAAATCTGGTTCCCTTTAAAGAAATCGCCACTGCAATTCATGTACAAACGAGTCATAGTCTTATGAACTTGTATGGGAATATCTTGATCTTCATTCCACTCGGGTTTTTCATCGGTTTGATGTCCCTGAACAAACGCTCGACTGTCTCCGGTGCTATCTTGAAATCATTCGGGGTTAGCTTATGCTTGGAGAGTTCACAGATCTTGTTCGCAATCGGACGATTCGATGTCGATGATCTCATTCTTAATGCAAGCGGCGGCTTACTTGGCTACGTAATCTTGCAAATGTTCGTATGGCTCATGAGAGCGATACCGATACGACCCGAAATGGAAATAAAGGAGTAATGGCAGATGTCGAATTATATAGCAGAGATTAAGATACCCGATAGTAAGTTAGCTGTTGAAGCAGCAGAATTATTGCGCGAGCATGGCGATGATCTCCTGTGGAATCATTCGAATCGTGTATTTCTGTTTGCAGCGATGAATGGGAACCAGAAACAGATTAAATACGATCCTGAAATGTTATATATCAGTTCATTATTCCATGATATTGGTCTCACCCCCGCATTTCGAAGCGATGACAAGCGCTTTGAGGTTGATGGGGCAAATGCAGCCCGTGATTTCCTCAGAAGTCGCGGTTTGCCGGAAGATTACATTCGGGTGGTGTGGGATGCGGTTGCCCTTCATACTACGATTGGAATTGTGGAATATAAGGAAGCGGAAGCGGCGCTGATGAATTTTGGCGTCGGATATGATGTGGTGGGGAAGAACTTCGATCTCATTTCAACCGAAATGCGGCAGCAAGTCGTTGATGCTTTTCCCCGGATCAATTTCAAACACCAGATCTTACATGCGTTTATGGAGGGCTTCAAACACAAGCCGGAAACGACTTCTGGCACTATTAATGCCGACGTATGCGAGATGCTTCTTCCTGGATATAAACGACCTAATTTCTGTCATAGTGTCCTACATTCCAGATGGGAAGAATAGAATCCCCATTAATCGATTAAAGCTTGAGCAATCAAGCTTTTTTTGCATGCAGAGGAACTGATCTTGGACGGATAGTCATGAACTCTCGCGCCTGCTCGTACACTGTACTAATAAGCTTGTACGATGACTAATCGCTGCGGAGGGATAACGATGAGAATAACGTCCGGCGGATTCGAAGCCGTGTATTATGGCCGAGTACTCGCTTACGATATGAATCCGATCGAAATTGTGTTGTCGGAAGAGAACGATCCGCTGACCTTCGTGTTCTGCATTGAAACGGAATCGGAACGAGATGACTTCATGACGGATATCAGTCTGGTCCGTTACAATGAAGTCCGCATTGCCTGCGTGAATTTTCCGAGGGGGAAGCCGATCGGCAATCAAGATATGATTCATCTCGGCGTGTTGAACAACCGAAAGCTATCGTTGCGTTACGAAGTGACCATTAATTACGATACGACATCCTGGGCACTGGCCTTCACGTTCTTCTCGGGTGAGGGGGTAGGGCCTGCATGAATAAACTCGAAATTCAAGATCCGCGTGTAGCCAGTAAGATCATCGCGGCGAATGCGGAGAATGATAAGCGCAAGGCGGAGCTTGGATTCCTCGGCAAATTTTTCGGTTCAGGCGAAAATGTAAGACTGTATATCGTCGGTACGATCACGCTCGGCGTACTTCTCATCGCGCTGGTTTATACCCTTATCCCTGACCAATATCGTTCGCCAGACTTTGGTTTGAAGGAAATGTGGACGCTAGTTGTTCTTCCGGTCGAATCGACGATTATCGGTTATTTAATCGGATCGAGAACGAAGGAAACCGGGGGTTAGGTTCGTTCATCATGCCTCTATATGAAATCCGTGCGACAGCATGTACGAATCGAAAAGGCCATCCCGCCGAGGATGGTCCTTTCTTGTTAGACTGTAACACATCCGCTTCACCTACAATATGATGAGTCTAGAAATCTAAAGAGGTGAGCCGATG
The DNA here is from genome assembly GCF_900106745.1 of Paenibacillus sp. CF384. Taxonomy (GTDB): domain Bacteria; phylum Bacillota; class Bacilli; order Paenibacillales; family Paenibacillaceae; genus Paenibacillus_Z. The sequence continues at coordinate 66,427 of NZ_FNNV01000001.1, forward strand.
GGAGTCGTAAAAGCCAGGAAGCAGGACATTGATATGCTGGCAAGGTTGCTTCGAGCTGAAGCTGAGACCGAAGGCGAGAAGGGCATGCTCCTTGTTGGAAATGTTGGCATTAACCGTATACGAGGGAATTGCTCTGACTTTAAAGATATTCGAACCATTCCCCAAATGATCAACCAGCCGCATGCCTTCGAGGCGCTGCAGCATGGTTTGTACTATCAAGGCGCAAGAGAGAGGGAGCGCCGCCTTGCACAACGAGCTGTGAACGGGGAGCGAAATTGGCCGGGCAAATTCTCGCTGTGGTATTTCCGTCCAGGGTCGTTCGACAATCCGGGACCTTGTCCGCCGACTTGGTATAATCAGCCGTTCGCAGGACGATGGAAGAAGCACTGCTTCTATGAACCGACCGGGCAAGAGTGTGAGAATATTTACAACACGTTTTAACGTCTTTGCAGCAGAAGAACAAGGAGCAGTTTGCCAGTAGGCAGCTGCTCCTTGTTTCGTTGCACGCTTTAGGCGATGTTTATGGCCCGCGCTGCCACTACAGCGACAATGACTAGTGAAATGCAGGATTGGACCATCATAATGAGCTTTGCTCTACTCGACAAAACCATCGTATCCGTAGGACTGAACGCGGTGTTTGTGTTAAAAGCTAGATATAAGTAGTCCAGAAACAGGGGTATCCATGCCGCCCAACCTGCGATTTCAAAGGTCATCTGCGGGAATAAAAAATCGGGACGATCGCTTGTGCCGCTGTGTCTCTTGAAAGGACCGCCACGGTCGATTTCCCAATACCAGACGGCGAACACGCCAATGTTGCATATCCATAACAAAGCGGCGCTGCCAATCAGATCAGACGCGGTAGTGCTATGATTGAACAAGGCATATAACAGAAACACCAAGCTGGTAACCAGTCCCAATGTAATCATGCCTGCCAAACCAAACCCAAGTATCCGTGTCCAGGTATGATGACCTCTCAGCACACTGACGGTCATCGGTACAAGCAGCATGGAGAGGATAAGAATCATGATCCAGCTCGGGAATACGTTTAATTTCTCGGAGATGAGACTAAGCAGCAGCCCGATGATGACGACCGCCACGGAAGACGCGGAACGGGGGATGCGGATATGGTGATGCTGTTCCGATGAGCGGGTTTGCTTCTCCGGCAAGGGTTTCACCTCGTTTTCGAATTCGTCTATATCTAATTATTTATATCATAGCATACAGTTGGGTTCAGCAATCGGGACACGTTTGTTCAATGGACAACAACAATGAATGTGGGATAACTTGACCGAAAACGCTTTCCAATCCTCTTCGAATCGGTTAAGGTGGAGTTATCTGAGAGGAAAAGGGGACTTTACTCATGCCAGAACAACGTATTGTGAAATGGGGCATCATGGGCCCGGGTGGCATTTCGGACAACTTCGCGACGGAGCTGCCGCACGCACCGGGTGCAGAGCTCGTCGCCGTCGCTGGACGCTCGCTCGACAAGGCGCGTGCATTCGCCGATAAATTCGGCATTCAGCGCGCTTATGGCAGCTGCGAGGAGCTCGCAGCCGATCCAGACGTCGAGATCGTATACATTGGTACGCTGCATCCGATCCACAAAGAGAATGCACTGACGCTGCTGCGCGGAGGCAAGTCCGTGCTCTGCGAGAAGCCGTTTACGATCAATGCTGCCGAGGCTAGGGAGATTGCGGACCTCGCCGAGCAGAAGGGTCTCTTCCTAATGGAAGCGATGTGGACGAGGTATCTGCCTACGATCGTCAAGGTTCGAGAATGGCTGAACAGCGGCGCGATCGGCGACGTGCGCATCGTGAAGGCCGAGTTCGGCTTTGACGCAGGCTGGAATCCCGAAGGCCGACTGCTTAACAAGGAAAAAGGCGGCGGCACATTGCTCGACGCCGGAATTTATCCGGTTTCGTTCGCGTCGATGGTGTACGGCGGAGAGCAACCTTCCACGATTTCGAGCTCCGTTATTATCGGTGAGACCGGCGTGGATGAGCAGTTCTCGCTGCTGTTCGATTACGGCGGCGGCCGCAGCGCCAGTCTACACAGCTCGGTACGACTGTCCATGACCAACGAGGCCGTCATCTATGGCACGAAGGGGCGGATTGAAATTCCGAGATTCCTATTCGCCAAGGCCGCGACGCTGCATGTGAACGGCGAGGAGCCGGTCGACTTCAAGCACGAGCTCGAACCGTCCGGCCACTTCTATCAGGCTATCGAGGCGATGGAGTGCCTGCGCGAGGGTCGCAAGGAGAGCGAAGTCTTGACTGTCGACGAGACTGTGCGCATTATGGAGACGCTAGACCGGATCCGCGAGCCATGGGGACTTAAGTATCCAAGCGAAGCGTGATCGGTCAGTCTAGGCGTATGAAAAGGAAAGACGACGAGTATAGGCTCTTGTCGTCCTTTTTTATGCGCTCTACAGTGTTGAAAATAGTTCGCGGACGGCTCTAAGCTATTTGTCTTTGAGGAGACGCATAGCATCAACAAAGAGAAGTCGGATAACACCGGCTTCTTTTTTTTGTGTGAAATCAGACCGCAGAGGATGATCTCTTATTCTAGTAAAGCTATTAAAAGTAAACGAAAGGCAGTGAAATACAATATATACCACCAATAGAATGTGTTACCTTATACGCACCGGGCTCGACGTCAATAGGGAGCGCGCCAGCTTTAATGACCACTGCATGATCCATTACAAACAGGAAGGAGGAATATTCGAAGGTTTCCGAACGGGATTCACGGTACATCAACTTGGAACAAGTACTTTTCTTTCAAGCTCGCTGAGAATGTTCTCGCAGGGAACACCATTTGTATAAGGGGGATAATTGATGAAACGAAGGCTAGTGGCAATTATGATTATTGCAATCATGATGTTGACGAGCATCCCGATTCCGGCTTTTGCAGGTACTGCGGCGGGGATCGACGTATCCGTGACTGCGGATAAAACATCTGTGGTATCAGGCGATACGGTCACCTATTCGGTCACCGCCTCCAATAACGGCAGCAAAGGTACCTACAACAATATCAGCATTGTCGCAGGTGAGCACACCTGGGACATCAAACAGATCAAGAAAGGTAATTCGCAGACCTTTACTTTTATATCCACCTTCAATGAGCCGGGAGAATACTCGATTATAGGCAAAGCGAAGGACAAAAAAGGCAGCCTGATCTCTCAGTCCGGCCAACTGACCGTTACAGTGACAAACGCTGTCACCGACGACGACGGCTGGGTCACCATTGGCGACACGGAGGTCGTCGATGTGGAACGATCCTGGCTTGGCGCAAAAGGGGAGGATACGACCGCCGGCAACCCGTATCTGCTGTTCCGCGGTTACGACACTTATAAGGACTTCACGTCGTTTGAGCAAATCAGCGCAGCGAGTCCTTCCGGTTTCTGGCCTATACTTAGCCAAGCGGACAAGCTGATCCCGAATGGCAATACCGACAAGGTCTGGCGATCGGGAGCAGGCGGGGCATGGAATACGAACAGAGTGCTCGAGATCGAGCTCAAACAGCGGCATGATCTGGAGGAGATGTGGTTCTTTGACGGAGGAGCATACCGCCCTTCGGCTTATTGGAACTTTACGGATCCGAATAACCCAGTTCCCGACGTCCCGAACGATCCTGCAGGCGTGGGCAGCAAGTGGGAGGTCATCGGCGGGTCTATCAATGTGTACGGCTATCTGGAAGATGAGCAGAGATACGAGCTGCTGTTCTCCTATGATATGAACAACAATGACAGCTGGGTGAAGGCAGACCTCAGCGATCTCAGCAATTTTGCCAACCATACCAACCTTACCTATGAGGAAATTAAGAGAGTCTCGAAAATCAAAATCGAAAAAGTGAGCGAGGATAAATACCACTGGTGGGAAGGCGCGGACGTATACAGAAACTTCGACACCGATGTAAACCTTTCAAGCTTTGTCATGGTCGGCAAGCCTATCACCCGCAGCAAGGTTGCGGCGGTGCAGAGGTCTTGGCTCGGCAACGACGGCAAGGCTGAGGGCGATGGGTCGCCTTATCTGCTGTTCGACGGATACGAGAACTATAAGGACTTCACGACGTTTGAGCAGATCAGCGCAGCGAGTCCAGCCGGCTACCGGCCCGTACTCAGCGAACAAGAGAAAGCGCTTCCGACCAACGACAGCGTATGGAGAACAGGCGAGGGCGGCAGCAACAAGCTAGAGATCGCACTCAATCAGAAGCATACGCTTCAGGAGATGTGGTTCTTTGACGGCGCGGAATATGGCGCCACATCAGATGCCATAGCGGACCAGCCAAGCGAGTGGCAGGTCGCCGGCGGTTCTGTCAAAGTGTCCGCTTATGTGGATAACCATTATGTGGAGCTGTTCACCTATGCGATGAACAACGACGACAGCTGGGTCCGAATGGACCTCACCAACCCCGCCAGCTTCGGTGGCGGCTACAACTACGATGAGATTAAGAACACCTCGAAACTCAAAATCGAGAAGCTGAGCGGCGGAACATACAAATACGTTAATTTCGCGGACGATACGATTACGGTCGATCGGGACGTTAACCTATCCGAGTTCGTTATTCTGGGACTGCCGCTTGAACCGCTGATCGCGGATACCGGTAAAAGGGACATCGTTCCGATTGATTGGAACAAAGAACCTCAGACAGTGCCCGAATTCAACATTGACTTCGGTACGTCTGTCGGCACCAACAGCTTCTTCAATGACCCCGACCTTAATGGCAACGTCGTCCCGGTCAGCGGAACGACCAGAGAATACCACACGTGGGCTTGGACGGAATACATGGTCGGAAACGACATTGGCGCCGGCGACAACGATCCGCGTATGATCGACGATCCGGAGAAGCCGTTGGTGGCGTTTGTCAACACCTGGGGCGCTTTTGACGCTTTCTATAGAAACATGAAGGCCGCCGGTGCGTTGGTCTATCTGTGTCTGCAGAACCTGCATGTCGGAGACGCCGACAGAACGGACCCCGCGTACAACATGCCCAATTACCAGGGCGATGGGGACAGAGAGAACCCCAATTCCTATCTCGGTCACGCGATGAGCTTATGGCAGCACGTCGCTAGATACGGAAGCGCTAAGAGCACGGAGGAGGGCGGTACCGTCGATCCGGATCTGGTGCACGTCGCCCCCGGCACGCCCAAGGAAATCGGGTTGAACCTGATCGAAACGTATGAGAACGGCAACGAATTGAACCTCAAGGGCGTGAGCGGTTATGAGTTTGCGGCCATGACCAGCGCGGACTACGACGGCCACATGAACGCTATGAAGTCGTGGATCCACGATACGGACATCGATGTTAAGTCCCGGAGCGGGAATTACATCTATACCGAAGAAGCCACCGGCAAGCCTTATTCTGGCGTAGGCATCAAGAACGCCGACCCTAATGCCAAGCTGTCCATAGCTGGTGTGGGGGGCCTCGACCTCAAGTTCTTGGAAGAGATGACAGAGTGGTTCCTGACTTACAGAACCGCGGACGATTACCTGGATATCAACTATTTCCTCGAAGGGAGCTCGTACTACAGGAAACACGACACCGAGAAGACCAATCCCTACACCAGAGAGGAAGCTCTGCTGGGAGAGGAAAATCCTGAGGATCAGGCTAACTTCCTGTACAGGTTTGAGCAGTTCCCTGTTGACGTGCTGAACGTGCATCACTACACCCCTGACTCCAAAGACGTCGCGAACGGCAGGGCGATCGGCGGCGTCGCGCCCGAGGAAGATCAGTGGACCAACCAGACGTGGAACCAGGACGTACCCCTTGAGTACGGCATGAAGTGGGTTATGAATCTTCGCGCACTTTATTATCCCAAAGCCGAGGTGTGGCTTTCCGAGCTGGGCTGGGACAGCGCCCAAGGAACGGCGACCACCGCAAAAGCGAATCAGGTTTATTATCCCGGCGTCAATGCCGAGCTCGAATTGAATCCGGATCTTTATCCTAGCTTCTCCGGAGCAGACAATCCGGCAACCTTGCAAAACGTCGTCGGCGGTTTTGAGATTCAGGGCCGTTGGATGGTCAGGGAATTCCTGCTGCTGGCGTCATGGGGCGTAGATCGTGCCCAGCAGTTCATGCTGCGCGGTTCAGGAACGGGTACCGCCGGTAAATTCAATACCAGCGGGTATCTGGATACCCAAGACGTGCTGGGCGAGGGGCCTAATGCCAAGAAACCCGCATGGTACTATGTCACGGCTATGCGCAACTGGCTAGGCGACATGCGCTTCGAGAAGGAAGTGGAGACCCCAACCTATACAAAGAAAGTAGAAGCGTGGGATCCATCGGGTAATGCCTTCACCAATAACAATACGACGCCCGAAAATGCGCTGAACGTCCTTCGGTTCGGCTTCGAGGACGAGAACGCCGGGAAAGACGAGGAAGACAAGAATAACAACAAGGGCTACGCGCTCTGGCTGGGCACCTCCAAAGGTGATGTGGACGGCAACTATGTCGATTATGAGCTTGATCTGTCCGAAACACCTCTAGCGGATATCGAGGACATTACGCTGGTCGAGCTGGTGCGCAATAGTGAGACCGGTTCCACGACATCCATCAAGTCTCAGTTATCTGACGGAAAGGTGACCGTAAGAGTCACCGAAAAGCCGGTGTTCGTCATGGTGAACACGGGGGATAATCCGGAGCCTACGGCACATAACGTTACGATCGGCCAAGTGGAGAACGGAAGCATCACAGCTAATAAAGTTCAGGCGGTAGAGGGCGAACTTGTTACCCTTACTGTTGCTGCGAACACTGAATATCAGATGCAAATTGGCTCGCTCAAGGTCAACGGCAGCGCAGCTGGCTTGACCAGTCTCGGCAATAACAAGTACTTGTTCGCCATGCCTGGCGAGGACGTCACCGTGACGGTATCGTTCGTCGAGATAGACGCCAACGACGAATATGCTGTCTTGTATGACGAGAATTTCGACGCCCGAGTTAATGTCGGCGGAGGAGCGTGGGCTGGCGACAGAGCGGCTATTGTCGGCCGTCCACTAGGTGACGAGGGCGACAAGGCGGTTGAAATTACGCAAGGCGCAGGCAATAACCTGTATCAACTCCCAGGGATCTCCTTTGAATCCGGCGTCAACTATACCCTTGAGTATGACTTTAGAGGTGACGGCGGAATCGACGGAACCAGTTTTTATTTGAACGACAGCCAGAGGCTATTCGACGGCGATGCCCCGGTGGACGGCATGATGAATGTCCGTTCGGCCAGCACCTGGAGCGCGAAGACGTATACCCAGAACGAGTGGCACCATTTCAAATTGCAGTTCAGACATGACGGCGTGAAATGGTCGTTCACGCTGTACATTGACAACATCCTTATGGCTAACGGGCCCGTCGCAACTGCTACCGCTACCGGGAGCCAGACGGTGAAATTGAAAAACGGTTACCTTAGCGATGAAGGCGGCAAAGCGTACTATGACAACTTCTTACTCTATCGGGGTCAAGAAGAGGTCGTGAAGACGCCGCATAGCATCACGGTACCCGTTGTGATCGCCGGAGGTTCGGTTACTACGGACAAGGCAACTGCTAGTGATGGCGAAACGTTCACCTTGACGGTCGTCCCGGACGACGGCTATGCGCTGTCCTGGATCAAGATCAACGGAGTGGAGCAGACGCTTGCCAGCGGCAGCCATGTAATCCTCATGCCTGATGAGGACGTCGTCGTAACGGCTGCGTTTGAGGAGCTTGAGGTTCAATACACAGTCCTGTATGAAGAAAACTACGACTCGCGCAGTGCTCCCGGCGAGGTAGGCGGATGGGCTGGCACCGGAAGCGCGATTGTAGCCGCGCCGGGCGGGTCGGGCGGCAAAGCGCTTGAGATCACGCAAACCGACGGCAATAGTTTGTATCAATTCCCCGCGATCGCGTTTGAGTCCGGGATCGACTACACCTTGGAATATGACTTTATGGGCAGCGGCGCGAGCACCGGAAATGCCCTCTATAACGGGTGGAGTGAGAGATTCTATGACAGCGACGGCGGCAGTGACTCGAGCAAGCTGCAGCTGCGCATGTGGCAGAGCTGGATTGCAAAGTCGTATACGAAAGACGCGTGGCACCACTTCAAAGCGGAGTTTAAACACAACGGCGTGAAGTGGAGCGTAAAACTCTTCCTGGATGGCGTGCTCGTAGACGAGAACGATGTAAACGGCGCAGTTTCGCTCAATCAACAGCTGATGTTGAAGGTCGGCGGGGCAGGAGGTAAAAACTACTTCGACAACGTCGAGCTCTACCAAGGCCATAAATCGGGGGTCGCATACACGGTCACGGTACCCGGTGTGATCACCGGCGGCTCGGTCATCTCGGACAAGGAAACCGCGGCCGAAGGCGATAACGTCACGCTGACCATAGCACCACAAGTTGGCTACAGATTGAAAACACTTACGGCCACGCAATATGGCATGGAAGTGGCATTACCGCCTGCCGGCAGCAACAAATTCGCTTTCATAATGCCCGCCGGAAATGTCACCGTAACAGCTTCTTTCGAGACTGCTAACACTGCCCTGCTTGAGGAGAATTTTGACGCGTACAGCACTCCTGGCCAGGTTCCCGGATGGGCTGGCACCGGCAGCGCGATTGTCGCTGCTCCGGGCGGAGTGGGCGGCAAGGCGCTTGAGATCACGCAGACTGACGGCAATAGCATGTATCAATTCCCGGCGATGACCCTTGCGTCGAACGTCAACTACACGCTGGAATATGACTTTATGGGCAGCGGCGTAACCACGGGAAACGCTCTTTATCTCGGTTGGAGCGCGAGGTTCTATGACAGCGACGGCCCGGCGCAGGGCAGTGATTTGAATCTGCGTCCGTGGAACACTTGGGGGAATAAATACTATACCAAAGATGCGTGGCATCATTTCAAAGTGGAGTTTACCCACAACGGCACGAATTGGAACTTTACGCTCTATCTGGACAACGTCGCTGTAGCTTCTGGTCTTTGCGATGCGAATGTTACCGGAAGTGTGCAGCTGATGTTAAAGTTAGGCGCGACTGCTGCCGGCGGCAAAGGGTACTTTGACAACATCGTCTTCTACTAAGGTGAAACTTCAAGTCAGCTAAGGCCATAGAAGATAAATTCAACGGAACAAATAATGCGGGCTTGCGAGCATCGGGAGGTTCTCTCTCGTGAAAACGCAAGCCCGCGTTACGTGTTATTTGGTTACATCGCGTTCTTTCTCGATTTCAAGCCAACTAGTTCCCGTCAAAAGGTTATGAAAAGACTGCGATTCTTTAATTATTACTATAAGGTTCGGCAGTTCAGTGGTTTTATAATAGATACATCCGGCAAAGCCAGAGTAGTTTGCAGGCAGGGAAGCAAGCTGGAAACGCCATGGTAGTGAAACAAAATGTTGTCCAGGAGGCAGAAGCATGACAGAGCATAAGTTGCACCATGAATTGGAACGGGATTTGGGCTGGGTGCATGAGGCTTGGAGCAAGGCGGAAGCGAAAATCGGCCGGAGCGCGAGGACGATTGGAGCCGCCTTCCCGAATGGAACGACAAACGGACGTTACGTCAGGGGACCGGTGCACGACTGGGTTGCCGGCTTCTGGCCGGGACTGATGTGGACTGTGTACCGCGAGAATGGGGATGAGGAGCTGCGACGCGTCGCCGAAGCGTGCGAGCAGCAGCTCGCGGAGACGCTGCAGACCTACGACTTGCTGCATCACGATGTCGGCTTTATGTTCAGCTTGAGCAGCGTTGCTCAGCATAAACTGGCCGAAGCGTCAGGGCGCGGTGGAGATGCGGATGCCAAGCGGCATGCGCTCATCGCGGCCAACCTGCTTGCCGGACGGTATAATCCGCAAGGAGAGTTCATCCGCGCTTGGCCGAATTGGGACGAAGAGGATCATACCGGCTGGGCGATCATAGATTGTCTGATGAATTTGCCGCTGCTCCATTGGGCAGGTCAGGAGATCAAGGATCCTCGATATAAGCACATCGCAATCCGGCATGCCGATTCTGTCCTGCGCGATTTTATTCGTTCAGATGGTTCGGTCTGCCATATTATAAGCTACGATCCGGAGACCGGGGCGCCGATCGAGTCGCTGGCCGGACAAGGCTACGCGGCAGATTCTGCTTGGGCACGCGGAGCGTCTTGGGCACTGTACGGCTTCGCGCTTAGCTATCGTTACACGGGTGAAGCTCGGTATCGCGAAGCCGCGCTTCGAGTTGCTCGGTTCTTCGTCGCGCGGTTGCCGGGAGACGCCGTCCCGTACTGGGACTTCTTCTTGCCGGAAGCAAGTCAAGAGTCGATGCCAAGGGATTCATCTGCGGCGGCGATCGCGGCATCTGGTCTGTTGGAGCTGGCCGAGCTGCTGAAAGCGGACGGAGGAGCGGGAAACGAAGAGGATGCCAATTGGTGCGAGTCATCAGCCGAGCAGATCGTCAAGTCGCTGAGCGAACGCTATGCAGAATGGGGCGACGAGCATGAGGGCCTATTGAGGCATGCAACCGGTTACTACTCGCGCGGTGTTTATGTCGATGAATCTCTAATCTATGGCGATTATTTCTTCGTAGAAGCGCTCGTGAAGCTGAGGGGACGCAGGGAGTTATTCTGGTAGATGACGATATCGGAGCGTGCGAAAGGAAGAAACCGAGAGGATGAGAGAGATGGGGCTGAGAGATCCAATGCTGCGTAATCGTACGATCGAAGTGACTGCGGGAGGTTCGCAAAGCGACTATCCGGGCTTTACGTCGATGGCCATTCAGTTGGCGGTAGATAAAGTGACCAGCTGCGGCGGAGGTATCGTACGGTTGGATCAAGGCGTTTATGACGTGTCCGGACCGATTCGCCTGACGGATCGGGTCACGCTGGCAGGCGCCGGACCAGAGACGATTCTGCGTAAGACGGACGGCTTCAAGAGTCCGTTCGTCGTCGATGCCGACTACGGGGAACTGCGCGTGGAGGTGGCGGACGCCAGCGGCTTCCGCGCCGGAATGGGTCTACAAATCTTCGACGATTCGCAGAAATGGGGCTGGGATGAAAGCACGGCAATCATTACTGCAGTGGATGGCAATGTGCTGCGCTTCGATCGGCATCTTGAGCGCGATTACCATTCGGACGACGGCGGCATGGCAACGAACGCCTGCTCGATTATCGAGGCGGTGGATGTCGAGCAAGTCCGCGTGCGCGACCTTGCGATAGACGGCAACAAGGTGGCTAACGAGCCAATAGGAGGCTGCCGAGCAGGCGGGATCTATCTGAAGAAGGCGCGCGACTGCATGATCGAGCGCGTCGTCGTGCGCGACTTCAATGGCGACGGCATTAGTTGGCAGATTACTGAGCATATCTCGGTGCTGCACTGCGACGTTCGCGGCTGCACAGGGTCGGGACTGCATCCCGGCGCCGGCTCGCATTCCTCGCGCGTCAAAGATAATACGTGCATCGACAACGGCACGGCGGGGCTGTTCATCTGCTGGCGCGTCCAGTTCGGCGAATTCGAGCGCAACGTACTGGAAAATAACGCCGTGTCAGGCATCTCTATCGGACATAAGGACTGCGACAATCGGTTCGCCGATAATATCATTCGCGGTAACGGGAACGGCGGCGTCTATTTTCGCCCGGAGAATGCCTCTAACGGGGCGAACCGCAACCATTGGCTTCGCAACGTAATCGAGGACAACGACGGATTCGGATTCTTAGTGAATGCCGGGTCCATCGACAATGAATTGAAGGATAATCTTATCCGCGATACGGGAACAGGCCGGCAGGCGGGCGACTTCTGGCTGGCAGATGGTGCAGAGCGCTTCCTGGCGTATCGAGAATAGGCTTGAGAGACCTTGCGAAGGAGTCTTTGGAACATGACTAATAGAAGAATCGAATCTACCATCTCGTATGTGGAGCGGATGCTTGAAAGCACCGATTACCGCAGCATTGTTTCTTTGGAGGACAATTGGCGCTTCCATGCGGGAGACGCTCCTGGCGCGCAAGCGGCCGGCTATGACGACTCGGCTTGGCGGATCGTACAGCTTCCGCACGACGATTCGGCGGAATCGAATTTCGACGCCGCTTATCCGGCGAACGGTTACGTTCGCTCGGGCGTCTTGTGGTACCGATTGCCGTTCGCTTCTCCGGGTCAGCATGCCGGCGGCAAACGTTACCTGATGTTCGATGGAGCCGCGATGAATGCCGAGGTGTGGGTGAACGGTCACTGCCTCGGGACGCATCCTTACGCATTTACGCCATTCTGGCATGATCTTACGCCTTATCTTCGTCCCGCCGGGGAGGAGAATATTCTTGCGGTCAAATTAGATGCTTCTCTGCAGCCGTTCGGCAGATCCTATCTAGGAAACGGGCTGTTCCGCCGCGTGCAGTTGATCGTCACCGCGCCTTTGCACATTGACGTATGGGGCGTGGTCGCAAGAACGGAGTCCGTCGACTCAGGCGCCTCAATCTCAGTGGCAACGAACATTTCCGTAGGGCGTTATCCCGAGACGAAGTGGAACGCTTTTGTCTGGCAAGGGAACGGAATGAAGGACAACAACGAAATCAGCAAAAACTGCCGACTGCGAACGACGATCCTTGATCCGGAAGGTCGCGAAGTGGCCGCAGCCGAGGCGGAGACAATCGTGCCGCAGTTCGGCAAACATCGGTTCGAGCAGCGGTTGCGCGTGGTGGAACCCGATCTTTGGAATCCGGATCAGCCCAACCTCTACCGGGTCCACTCCGTTCTATTCGTCGAGGACGAACCGGCTGACGACGTATTGACCCCGCTCGGTATTCGCACATTATCGTTTTCCGCAGATGGCTTCGAACTGAACGGTATAGAAACGAAAATCAAAGGCGTCTGTTTGCACCAGGATGCAGCGATTTTCGGCGGTGCGGTTCAGACACGTACTTGGGCGACCAGGCTGTCCATGCTGAAGGAAGCCGGATGCAACGCGGTCCGCACGTCGCATCACCCGTTCCCGGCGGAATTCTATCATGCATGCGATTTTCTTGGCATGATGGTCATGGACGAAGCGTTCGACGAATGGCGGTTAGGGTGGGATCGCGGCTATTCGGACTCGCCGTATGGCAAGAACACTTATGGGTATTCACTCTACTTTGACCAATGGTACGAAACCGACCTTCGGGCGATGATTCGGCGAGACCGCAACCATCCGAGCGTCATCATGTGGAGCGTGGGGAACGAGATTCCGGATCTTTACTTCGATGAAGGAATTCCTCTCTTGCGAAGAATGGTCGAGATTTGCAAGGAAGAGGACGACACCCGGCCCGTAACCGTATGCGCGGAAGGCAATCACCTGCTGAACTTGCGAGAAGGCATCATGGATTTGGTGGACGTACCGGGATATAACTATGTCGCGAGCCGCGAAGGCGAAGCGTACTATGAACGCCTTCACGCCGAGCGCCCAGATCTGGCGCTGATCGGTTCAGAGACTGAATTCGAGCCGGAGCACTGGAAGCGCATTATGCAGCATCGCTATGTCATTGGCCAGTTCCTATGGGTCGGCATCGATTATTTGGGAGAAGGCGCCGACGTGCTCGGAGAGGACTCTGCACTAGGCAATACGTTCGATATCTCGGCACTCGCAGGGGGTCGCCGGGGCTGGGCGTTCGGGCTTATCGATTCGGTCGGCACGACGCGAGGAGAGTATCACTATCGCAGAAGCATCTGGAGCGATGAGCCGTTCGTTCGGCTTGCCGTCAAGCAACCTGTTCCCGCTTCCGGTGAAGCGTTAGCGTACATGAATGCTCAACTTCATTGGAACTGGAACGAAGGCGAGCGCAAGACGGTTTACGTCTTCACCAACTGCGTGGAGGCGGAACTGTTCCTGAACGGGCGCTCACTCGGGGTATTGGCGAAGGATACGGAAGGTTACCGCGCGATTGAGCTGGACGTCGATTATGTTCCCGGAACACTCGTTGCAGTCGGCCTCAGCGATGGGCGGCGCGTATGCGAGGACCAACTGGTCACCGCTGGAGACGCGGTACGACTGGAACTGAGCTGCGACGCCGAACGGTTGACCGCGGACGGAAGTGACTTCGCGGAGCTGCGTATCCTTGTCGTCGACAAGGATGGGTACCTGGTGCCAGACGCTGCTCATTCGATTTCCGTCTCGGTACAAGGCAGCGGCAGGCTACTAGGCGTTTATTCGGCGGACGCGACGAGCAGCGAGAGCTACCGTTCCGAGAACTGCCGTGCTTATCGCGGAATCGCCGCCGCCGTCGTGCGAGCGGGTCGTGATTCGGGAGCGATAGTCATTGAGGCATCGGCTCCGGGGCTGGCGGCCGCGAGCTGGACGCTGCCTTGCGTCAAGCCGGGTTAGGCTGCGTGCATGCCGCGAACCGCATAGATTGGAGAAAGGCACCCGAGTGGGTGCCTTTCTCCGATCGTCGGCGACTCATCAAACTTCCCTACACCAATCGAAAATAGAAGTCGATCAGACAATATCCACGGCCAGAGCCACCAATCCATAGTAGAAGGATGGAAATACGTACGCGATAGGAAATGGGAGGATAGGGTGAAACAATTAACGGACGTTTCAATCATAGCACAACAGATGTTGTTTAGTTGGAAAACCGATCAGGACCAGGCCGTACTAGAACGGGACGGACGCATTGTGTGGCAAGGAAGTCTTCTTCCTTCTTTTGAGTTGGCGGATGGAAACGGACTAATGTCTTATACGGATGCGATTGCCTCGAATGTGTCTGCGCTTTCGGATTCCCTCTATGAGATCGCACTAGAATTTGGCGAGTTCGGAAGAGGCTCTCTTCAAGTAATTACCGAAGCATGGGGAGTCCGATTTGCCAATCTGGAAGTGGCATGGCACCAGCCGGTCTCTATCGTAGCACTCTATTTCGGAACGAAACGAATGACGGACATGCAACGCAGGGCGGCGCCATCCCTGACCAAGCCTTTCTGGCCGAACTGGAAGGCGGAAGGGTACTGTCTGCCGTGCGCAGGCACGAATCCGACGCGCAGCTTTTGGCGTTTTTTTGATATGGGCGATGCCCTGCTTCCTCTCGGCAGCTTTGGCGATGCGATGGGGACATCTTATGCGGCTGCTTACCCGAGGCCGCTGTACGCTGCGGCAATGGGAGGCGGCGACGGATGGATGTCGTTCGGACCCGGTGAGATCCTTGATGCGGCGCTATCGCTGCAGTTAAAGTCCGCCACCGCTTGTATGCAGTATTTATACAGGGAGGATTTGTGGGAAGCGCCTGACCTGCATAATCGAAGATGGAGCGAACCGCTCAGACTTGCTTGGGGAGTAAATGGATTTGACGCTTACGACCGGCTGTATCAAACCTTTCCGGTCAACGGTCCTAAATCGTCCATTCATGCAAAATCGTTTGTATGCACTTGGGGCGATTTTAAGGAGGGGCAGTTTAATCTGAGGGCCATTACAGAACGGATTTCTCGATCGGCTCCTGCCGATATGATCGTACTCGACGAATATTGGGAGACTTGCGACAGCAGCGGAATTCCGGACTATAACCGGTTTCCGGAGTTTGACCGGGATATTGCGCATATGCAGGCAGAAGGCTTCGAAATTGCAGTGTGGCAGTCTGTCGGCTGGATTGACGAGCCTGAGGCCTTCGGCCTGACCGATAGGGATCTGCTCTGCGGAGCGGACGGGAAGCCGAGGCTCTGGCGCTGGTCGGGCGATCCGATCTACGGCCAGTCCTATCATTATTGCTTGGATCCCAGCTCGGAGCGGACCAGGTCGTTTCTAACGGAACGGACGAAGTCGATCGTGAGCCGGTTGAATCCCGTAGCGCTAAAGCTGGACTTCGGCTATGGCTTGCCCGGGCCGGACGTAAGCGTGCCGCATCGTCCGGAGTTCCGGGGCGAACGGCTTTGCACGGAACTGCTTAAGATCATTACGGAAGCGGCTAAGGAAGCAAAGCCGGATATCACGATTATTTATTATGGGCTGCATCCGCTGCTTCACGAATATTTCGACGTGATCAATATCGATGATCTGGGTGACGCCGGAGACAGTGCAGAATACGAGGCTCTTGGGCACAATCAGCGCTGCATGTGGTCGGCGCTCGCGGCACGCCGCGGCATGTTGATCAATACGTCGACGGGCTATTATTGGGACACGTTGGAAGGGATTTTGCTCAACACGGCCGTTGTCGGCACCAACGGATTGACACTCGGAGCTGTCGACCGTACAGGCAAGGCGATGACCGCCTCGCAGCGGCTTCGCTGGCGCGCGCTCGAGAAGTGGCGCAGGCGCGGAAGCGGATGGACGCCATTATGGCTGGACGCCGATTTCGGAGACGTGAGCCGCGAGCCGGCCATCCGATCATGGGGACGGTTGGAGTCGCATACTGGGCGAGATAGAATAACCGCACTCTCATTACAACATCAGTCTGGAGACGAGAAGGCTTTTCCTCAAGTGTCCGGTATCCAATTCACGGGGAATTGGGCGCTAATCTCTCAGGACGATCAGGATATCTTTCACTGCTCCGAGCTAGCCAGTATCCCGTTTGCACCTGGTACGCTTACCGTTGAGGGGACTTTCGAATCCGTTATTGAATATCGTCATACCGATGAGGGAGAAACGACAACAGTTTCGACTCCCGATGCTAGCGGAAAAGTGACCTTATGCATAGGCGATGATGACCTGAATGAATTCGTCGGCGTTCTGTTAGTAAGAAAATCAAAAGCTTAAACGGTAGGGGCTGACCATGCGGCAGCCCCTTTGTCATGTCCGTGTCCGTATATGAAACTTCGAACACTTTGAATTGGAAATCCTATCATCTCATGCCGCACCGCCGACTGCGACCGTTATCACGCCGCAAACGCCAAGCCATCACCACCTCGTAACAACCTTCGCCAGCCAGCGCTAAAGCGTGCCAACTTCTCGCCACCTCGTGACAACCCACGCCAAACTCTCGCCACGCTAACTCATACCAATCCGCGCTAACTTGTGCCACCTCGTGGCAGCCATCACCACGCTAACGAATCGTGGAGGTCTTATTTTGGAAAAAGAGGCATCCTAAATTTTCTAACGAATCACAGAGGTCTTATTTCACCACAAATGGCAGAAATACACGGGTTATGGAGCGAATAAGACCTGTACAATTCGTTAGAATTTCGGCACCAGTTCGCAGTTTACAATGACAAGTACTCCTGACCGTAACGCCTTTGTCAAATTGCTCCGTCCATAGGTTCCGGTTAAACGGTTGCACCTTTATCCGTGATCAGTAGGCAGCCCCTTTGTCATGTAAGAAAATGGCGATTAATAGGTCGTATTCCTGTCGAAAGCGCTTTATAATTAGGTGGTAGAATTACGATTGCTCGACTTCGGAGAGGAGAACCTAGTGATGGATGAGAATCGCAAGTGGCTAGCCAAATGGAGACAGGTGGATAAGGACGCGGCGTCCGGCGAGGAGAAGCTTACATACGCAAGAGGCGGCTCGATATGAATAGTTCTCGGAAATTACAATGGAGAATGACGATATTTCCGAAGCTGATCATTGCGTTTCTGCTGGTGGTCGCTCCAATCTACGGCATCGGTCTTGGAATGAACCAGCTGGGCGAGACGAGCGTCCGCGAGGAATTGTCGAAATCACTCAAGTCGAAGGTCGATTTCTATCTCAACTCGCTCGAGGTCGAAAATGAGCGGATGACGGGGCTCCTGCGGCAATACGCGATTGATAAAGACATCCAGCACGCCACATTCATCAGCAATACGATGTCGATCGGCGTATGGACGGATACGGTGCAGCGCATCCAGGAAAAGCTGCAGCTGATTAAGAATTCGAGCCTCTACATCAAGAACGTGAGCGCTCATATTCTTACGCTGAAGCGAACAATATCGAGCGACGAAACGATTAGCGACACGATTAATCCCGATTATGAGGCTGTCGCTACCGTTTCTAAACTCCGGGGCGTCGGCAATTACTTCTGGAAAGACAGGTTGTTCATGGCGATCGCCTATCCCGGCTCCGATCTGCCGAAAATGAAAGAAACCTTCGCACTCTCGATCGAGATTAACCAGGATGTCATGAAGCAGTCGCTGCAGAACTTCTCCGACTACAAGAATGCAGGAGCAATGCTGGTTAATCCAGAGAACGGATGGATTCTGGGCAACCAGACGGACGAAGAACTTATGAAAGAACTTTCGGATTATTTGAAAAACCGACCCGAGGGCAGCGTAGACGAAGACTATAAGCAGATCTCGGCGGGAAACAGTTCCTATTTTGTCGCTTATAAACGCTCGACTACGTTCGGCTACTATTTGATCGCCTACGTGCCGTCTGCCGAAATGCTCGGCCCAATCGACAAATACCGCATGCTGCTATGGCTGCTGTCGTTCGTCTCGCTCGTCTTTATCGTCGGGTACTCTTATTGGCTGTATCAGCTCATTCGCAAGCCGCTGCATCGGATGATTACCGGATTCCGTAAGGTGGAGGCTGGGATGATGGAGCCGATACCGCTGCCGAAGACACGCGATGAATTCCTCTACTTATTTCAACGGTTCAATATGATGACGGACAATTTGAAGGTGCTGATTCATGAAGTGTACGAGCAGAAGCTGCGCGCCCAGACATCGGAGCTGAAGCAGCTGCAGTCGCAGATCAATCCGCACTTCTTGTACAATACTTATTTTATTCTGTACCGCTTGGCGAAGATGAACGATAATGACAGCGTTATTCAATTCAGCCAACACCTCGGCGAGTACTTTCAGTATATTACTCGCAACGGTTCCGATGATGTGCCGCTCGATGCGGAAATTAAACACTCTCGCACCTATGTGGAAATTCAGAATATTCGCTTCGCCAAGAGCCGCATTGCCGTCGAATTCGGCGAACTTCCCGCAGGTTGCGGCGAGATGCGCGTACCGCGGCTCATCCTGCAGCCGTTCATCGAGAATGCGTACCAATACGGGCTAGAGACCAAGCGCAGGGACGGCAGAATTGCCGTGACGATGATCGAGCAGGATGGAAAATTGCTCATGTCGGTCGAGGATAACGGAGAGAAGCTGACGAACGCCGACCTGCAGTCTATCGAAGCAAATCTAGTGAATCAGGGTGCGGATATGGAATACACCGGTATGTTAAACGTTCATCGCCGCTTAATCATTCGGTTCGGCAGCGAGTACGGCGTTTCCGTCGCCCGCGGTGAAATGGGCGGCATGAAAGCGACGCTTAGGCTGCCAATGCCCCAGTCCTTGGGCAAGGCCGCAGAACCCTCAGATACCAATGACGCAAAAGGAGAGTGACAGCATGTACCGTCTATTGATCGTTGATGATGAGCCGATTATCGTCGAAGGTTTAAGTGAATTAATCTTGCAGTCTGAGTATCCATTGGAGGTCTACCAGGCTTTTGACGGAATGGAAGCGATTGCGATCGCGAGGAAGCTGCGCATCGACATTCTCCTGACGGATATCGAAATGCCCGAGATGAACGGCATCGAGCTGCAGAAGGAGGTGCTTCGTCTCTGGCCGCGCTGCAAGTCGATTTTTCTGACCGGCTATAACGAATTCGACTATATCCAGTCGTCGATCCGCGGCGGAGCGATTGATTATGTCCTGAAGACAGAAGGAGATGATCCCATCCTCTCATCGGTCGAGAAGGCGATTCGCGTCATTGCCGAGGAAGTGACCTACGAAGGGCTGATCGAGAGCGCTCGTTCGTCGCTTAAGCTGGCCCTGCCGGCGCTGCGCAAAGAGTATTTGAACGGTCTGCTGGAAGGGGAAGCCTCGTCGCTTGCCGTCCGGAAAGAGCGATTCGCGCAGTTCGAGGTGCCGCTCGACCCTGACTTGCCGGTCGTCATGGCCGTTGGTCGGATCGACCGATGGCGCGAGGATGCGACGGGAGGCGATAAAGTGCTGTTCGCCTATTCGATCAATAACATCTTCGATGAATTTTTCGCGCATGAATTCGAATTAACGTACTTTAGAGGCGATCACGAACGGCTGATCTGGCTGCTGCAGCCGAAGGCTGAGTCGGGGTATCGACAGGCTATTGCCGCTAACCCGGAGCCGTACGCTGGCTCGTCCGCGGATTCCGATCCGGAAGCCGCCTTACACGCTTACTTGCTTGGGATGCTCGAATCCGTGCAAACGGCTTGCAGCCATTACTTGAAGCTCACTTGCTCATTCGTTGTCTCCAGCGAACCGTTCGAGTGGGACTCGCTTGCCTCCAAATACGAGCGGCTGTCGCAGTTGTTCGGCCGCGGCCTTGGACTCGGCAGCCAAATGCTGTTGTCGGACGACCGGGCGAAGTCGAGCGGCGACGAGGAAGCGCGAAGCAAGGTCAAGCGCATCCGGCTGCTCGACCAATACTTAATGCAGAAGGAACGGGCGAAATTCGAGCAGCTGTTCGACGGGATTTCGGAAGCCGTAGGCGAGGCTGCGACACTAGAGACTGGCTTGCCGCTTGAGGTATTCTACGAGCTTGCCGCGATCTTCATTCCGCATCTGAATCGGTTCGAGGCGCTGGACGGACAGGCCGTCTCGGGCAAGCTCTTCTCGATCCGAGAGCATCGTTCATGGAAGGAAGCTTCCGACTTTTTCCGCGAGCTCGCGGATTTATTGTTCGACCGCATGGATGGCGGGAACGAGCAAGAGACGAACGAAGTCGTTGAGCAGATTCATCGGTACGTGGAGAAGAACATCGAAGGGGATCTGACGCTGAATCGACTGGCCGAGCACGTCTACTTGACACCTTTCTACCTCTCCAGATTGTATAAGCAGAAGACTGGCCATAACATCAGCGATTACACCGCGAGGACGAGAATCGATAAAGCGAAGCGGCTGCTCGGCGAGAGCACGCTTAAGATACATGAAGTCGGCATGCGGATCGGATACGATTCGGCATCCTATTTCACCCGATTTTTCAAAAAAGCAACGTTGTTGACCCCTCAGGAATACCGCGATTCGCTGAAGTAGATATAAAAGGATAAGGAATGTAATCGCTTTATTATATTCTTGGCGTCTCGCTGACTGCATAATAAAAGCGTAGCACATATTGATGCAGGATATAGGGGAGGAAAGCAGCTGATGTCGAAAAAAATGAAAGCGAAAGTAAAAGGCTCGGCAATACTTTCATTACTGATTATCATGACTACCGTAACGGCATGTAGCAACAACAACAAAGACAACACAGCTTCCAATGCCAACAGTACGACAAACACAAGTACAAGCAGTAATGCAACTGAAAATGCAAGTGAAAACACAAACGCAGATGCAAACGCAAGCCAGGCAGCTACCACGCCGGACGGCCCGACCGGCAAATACAATCCGCCGATCGAAGTCACGACTGTACGCTCGGTCAATTCGGCCGCAGAGCTGCCTCCGGGCGATTCGCTTGACTCCAACATTTGGGTCAAGACGTTCCAAGAAGATCTTGGCATTAATTTGAAGAATGTCTGGAAAGTAAACGCTGCACAGTATCAGAACAAAGTTGCCGTAACGATGGCATCCGGCGATATGCCGGACTTCATGGAAGTCGACGCCCAGCAGTTCCAGATCCTCGTAGAAGCCGGCACGATCGCTGATTTGACCGATGCCTACAGTACGTACGCTTCCGAAATGACGAAGAGCTCGATGGAAGCAAACAACAGCGTGAGGCTCAAAGCGGCAACAACGAAGGACGGCAAACTCATGGGTATTCCATCGGACGGCGGAGATATCACCGATACCCAGCTTATCTATATTCGCAAAGACTGGCTGGCCAATGTGGGGCTTGAGGCGCCGAAGACGATGGAGGATGTCGTCAATATCGCCTTGGCGTTCACTAAAAAGGATCCGGACAAGAACGGCAAGAACGATACGTACGGATTAAGCCTCGACTTAAACCTATTCAATGGTTGGTCCGGTCTGGACGGCTTCTTCAACGGCTACCACGCGTATCCGTTTAACCCGACCAAGGGCTCGGCAACAAGTCTGAACTTCATGATAGGCGGGGACGGCAAAGCAATGTGGGCCGATACTCAGCCGGAAGTGAAGACAGCTCTCGGCAAGCTGGCCGATCTATTCAAGCAAGGCGCGATCTATCCGGAATTCAGCGTCATCGACGGCATGAAGTCCGCAGAACTCGTCACATCCGGCAAAGTCGGCATGTCGTTCGGCGCGTTCTGGGTGCCGACATGGCCGATCAACAATATGTACAAAGATCTTGGCGCGGATTGGGGTATCTACCCGCTCGTATCGTCCGACGATAAGCCGGCACTCTCGCAGAGCATGACCGGATTGCCTTCGCACTTCTATGTCGTAAGCAAGAAGGCCGAACATCCGGAAGCTCCAATCTTGATGTTGAATACTTATATTGAAAAACTATACGGAAACTTCGACAAAAATTACCACACGGTTACGGTAGATGGCAAGGACTTCGGCGTCTTCGGTCTTTCGCCGGTCCGCGGAGGCATGCCGGGCAACAATCCGAAGGCGGCTGCCGCAGTTCAAGCCGCTAGAGAATCCGGCGACACGTCCACGCTGAACGACGAACAGAAGCAATATTTCGAGCAGGTGGCCAAATTCGAAGCCGGAGACAAGGACATGTGGGCTGCGAACAAACTGTGGACAGCTGACGGGGTATTCAGTCTCCTTGGTAAGTATAGCGACAATAACTTGGTCTTCCAGTCGGCGTATGTAGGCAATCCGACGACGACAATGATTGCCAAAGGTCCTTCGCTTCGTGACGAAGAAGTCAAGATGATGACCTCAATCATCATGGGCTCGAAGCCGCTCGACTATTTCGACGAGTGGGCGGCAAACTGGCTGAAATCCGGCGGTCAGGAGATCCTCGACGAAGTGAACGCAAGCGGTCAAGTTCGATAAGACTTAGGAGAGGGATAGGGGCTAACCGCTAGCCGCTATCCCTTCTTTGTATCATGGCAGGAGGGGAATCGATTGAGCCGCAGAAATTGGGGTTTGGAATGGCCGCTGCATCTGATGCTGGTTCCGGGTCTGGTTATTGCGCTGATATTCAGCTATGGTCCGATGGTCGGCCTCGTCATCGCATTTCAGAATTTTATACCGGTTAAAGGGATCTTTCATTCGGAGTGGGTCGGACTCGAACATTTCAAGTATATCTACCACTTGTCCGAAACAAGAGATGTGCTAAGGAATACGGTATTCATCGCATTTATGAAAATCGTCGGCGGCTTGTTCGCGCCGCTCATCACCGCGCTACTACTGAACGAAATCAGGATTAAGTACTTCAAGCGCACCGTCCAGACGATCGTCTACATGCCGCACTTCCTGTCTTGGGTTATTATGGCCGGCATCTTGCTGGATGTGCTCTCGCCGACATCGGGGATTGTGAATCAATTCATTTCATGGCTGGGGTTCGATAAAGTGTTCTTCCTCGGTAACGATAAATGGTTCCCTTACGTGCTGGCGGGAACCGATGTATTGAAGGAATTCGGTTTCGGAACGATTGTCTACTTGGCTGCCATTACCGCAGTAAATCCGTCGCTGTACGAAGCCGCCGTTCTGGACGGGGCTAATCGCATGCAACAAACGCTTAACGTAACGATTCCCGCGATCATTCCGATCACGATATTGCTTACGACACTCGCGCTCGGCAACGTTATGAACGCCGGCTTCGACCAAGTCTTCAACCTGTACAGCCCATCCGTCTATTCAACCGGCGATATTCTCGACACGTACGTTTACCGGATCGGACTGGCCAGTGCCCAATATGGAGTGGCGACCGCCATCGGACTGTTCAAGTCGGTAATCTCGCTCATCCTCATTTCGTTGTCTTATCTCGCGGCCTACCGTTTCGCAAATTATCGTATCTTCTGATAAGTCGCAAGGAGGATTGTTATGATTCAACCCTACTCATGGAGTCGCAAGTTGTTCGTAGGTTTCAACTATACGCTGCTTGCGGTCTTGTCTCTAATATGTCTTCTGCCTTTGATTAACGTCTTCTCCGTATCCTTAAGCTCTGCAACCGCGATCGAAGCAGGCAAAGTTACCTTATGGCCGGTCGATTTCACTACGAAGGCGTATGAGTTTGTTGCAAGGAAGCATGAGTTTCTGGTCTCGATGGGCATATCGGCACAACGCGTAGCGCTTGGCGTCTCCATTAACATGCTGTTAACGTTGCTTACAGCCTATCCGTTGTCCAAGGAAGCGGCGAACTTGAAGTTCCGGACGGGATACGCCTGGATCTTCGTCTTCACGATGTTGTTCTCCGGGGGATTAATTCCTTCTTATATGGTTGTCCGTAATTTGCATCTGCTCGACAGTCTCTGGGCGCTTGTTCTCCCCGGGGCGCTTCCGATATTCAATGTCATTCTGATGCTCAACTTCTTCAGAGGGTTACCGAAGGAGCTGTCGGAGTCGGCGTTCATGGACGGCGCCGGACATTGGCAGACGCTCTGGCGTATTATCGTGCCGTTATCGATGCCGTCGATTGCAACGGTTACGTTGTTCGCAATCGTTATGCACTGGAACGAATGGTTCAATGGGCTGATCTATATGAACGATCCGATCCACTATCCGCTTGCCAGCTACTTACAGACCATTGTCGTCCGTTTGGATATGTCTACCATATCCGACCCCGCGATGATTCTATTGTTATCGCAGTTGAACGATCGCTCGGTGCGAGCGGCTCAAATTTTCCTCGGCATGGTACCTGTGCTGTGCGTTTATCCGTTTCTGCAGCGGTACTTCATGAGCGGTATGACGCTTGGAAGCGTCAAGGAGTAAGACGTTGCCCGCTAAGCCGTCCTTTTCTTCGGAGTAGGGCGGTTTTCTTTGATTCTTATTGGAACTGGGGAGGAGATCATACGATGTTATTTGAACGTTATGGGTCGGCGCGGCTTGAGGAGCTAGGCTTCGGAGAGGGTCCTTACGCGCCGTTCCCGAAAGCGGAAGACCGCGAATCCTGGGGATCCATCTCAGCTGAGAGAAGAGAGAGTTGGCTGCGGAATGCGGAACGTTATGCGGAGTATGGGTGGCCGGCTCTTAAGGTGTCGGACTATCGCGCTTATTGGACGAGCGGTGACTTGTCGCGCCTCAGTCTTGCCTACTTCGAACGGAGAAGCGTGCTCGGCATTCTCGTCATCGCCGAATGCATGGAAGGCGAAGGTAAATACCTCGATCAGATATTGAACGGGATATTCGCCATCTGCGAGGAGACGACCTGGGTGCCTCCTGGCCATCGCAGCCACTGGAAGGAATTCGATAAACAAGAGAGCATCCCAAGCAGTACGGAATATGGAGTCGAGCTGTCTTCTGTGGAAACGGCGCGGCTGCTCCTATGGAGTCACTATTTGCTTGGAAGCAAGTTCGACGCGATCAGCCCGCGAATTAACGAGCGCATCGTCCGGGAGACGAAGGAGCGTGTGCTGATTCCTTACCTTGAGCACGACGATTACTGGTGGCAGGGCTTCACGCCTGGCGAGCGGATCAACAACTGGAACCCGTGGTGCAACGGCCCGGTGCTCGCGGGATTCCTGCTCATCGAGGAAGATCCGAAGGTCAGAAGCGCGGGAATTGCCAAGGTAATGAGAAGCCTCGATGCGTTCATCGCGACTTATCCGGCAGACGGCTGCTGTGACGAAGGACCTTCATATTGGAGTGCATCCGGGGGCGGCTTATATGAATGTCTGGAGATGCTGTCGCTTGCGTCGCAAGGACGTTTCGATATATTCGGGGAGCAGATCGTGAAGGATATTGGCGCTTATATGCCCAAAGTACACATTCATGGCGAGTATTACGTTGCTTTCGCCGATTGCGATGCAAAGGCGAGTCCGGCAGGCGGAGGTGTATATCGCTACGGCGTTAGCTCGGGGGATGAGTCGCTCGTCCGTCTCGGCGCCAGCTTGCCGCCAAGCGGGGATGCAAGCACACGAATTTGGTTTAATCTATACGGCTATGCGCGGGATTTGTTCGTTGAGAAGGAGAGGCTCGCGCAAGAATCGAAGGCACCTTATCTGCGGGACGCCTGGTTCAGCGTTACCCAAGTGATGACCGCAAGGGAGCATGAAGACACCGAGCAAGGCTTGTACGTCGCGGCCAAAGGCGGCAACAACGTGGAGGCGCATAATCATAACGACGTCGGCGGTTTCCTCGTGTTCGCCGATGGCTATCCGCTGCTTGTAGATCTAGGCACCGAGGAGTACAAGGCGCAGACGTTCAGCGCGAGGCGCTATGAGCTATGGTATCTGCAATCGCAGTACCATAACCTGCCAACGGTGCGCGGGGTTCTGCAGCATGACGGTGGGCGGTACAAAGCCAGCTATGCGGAATATTCACAGCAAGGCGGCCGCTCAGAGCTTCGAATGGATATCGCGGGCGCGTATCCGGAGGAAGCAGGCATTGCGACTTGGGAGCGTACGGTACGGCTTGATCGGGAGGGCGTTCCATCTGTGACAGTCGGAGACGCATTTACAATGAAAGACGGCGCTCCGGCGGACATGTTCCATTCGTTGATCACTCCTTGCGAGCCAATAGTCGGGGACGAGGGAAGCGACGAGATTTTGCTGACTTACGCGCCGGGCAAGCAGGCGGTCATCCATTACGACGCCGAGCATCTTCGCGTGCGAATCGAGAAGATCGATTTCATGGATAGCCGACTGAGAAGAAACTGGGGCGACCAGATGTATCGCATCTTGCTGGAGGAACGGCAGCCGGTCGCTGCCGGCGAGAGAACGATCACCGTTACGCTCGATCGCGGCTGAAGATGGATGATAGGCGATAAACGACAGCAAGGCTGCCAGGAATAATGACTGGCAGCCTTGCTGTGTTAAGAGGAGTATAATTTGCAGCGTATTGTAACCAGCAAATGGAATAATAAGAGACTGCCCTTGAGCAGTCTCATCATCGTTACTTTTTGATCGTTTGTATGATTTCCCGTGCTTTGTTATAAACGAATCTTTCCCATCTCGCTAGTAATCCGGTTCCATTCTCACCGTTGGCAAGTTGAGCAGCGTGACGTTTGTGAAACGCTGCAACTCGTTGATTATGCTTGTTATGAGCTGTATTGAACCGATCGTGGCGAAGGTGTGTTTTGGCGTGCATAGACAATTCCTTCTTCCATTTTTATTTTAATATATCATGCAGGATAAAGCATCTTCAACAAGTGGTTATATTATCGTCTACTAAATAATATGACCATTTTACCTGTGCTATTATTATTTTAGTTTGGTTCGATGGCCCTCTACGATTCGTTAGAGGAATCAGCGATCAACAGTGGGTGGATAGCTGCTGACTGGGTTTTCATAAGACGGAGGAATACAATCTCTATTCCATCAAGAAGGAATAACTAGAGTAGGCAGCTAAGCCAATGTGAGAAAATCCGTTAAAACTTAACCGCCGAACTGCGCTTCGTGCAGCCTGGCGTAGACGCCGCGTCGCGCAAGCAGCTCGTCGTGGCTGCCTTCCTCGGAGATGCCATCCTCTGTTACGACGACTATGCGGTCGGCGTGGCGTATGGTAGCCAATCGATGTGCAATGATCAATGTCGTTCGGTTCCATGACAGATCCTCAAGTGACTGTTGGATGTTTTGTTCCGTCTCAGTGTCTAGCGCTGACGTTGCCTCGTCGAGTATCAGGATCGGCGGGTTCTTTAGGAACATGCGGGCTATCGCCAGGCGCTGGCGCTGCCCACCGGACAGTTTGAGCCCGCGTTCCCCGATAACGGTGTCGAGTCCGTCTGGAAGCGTCTCTAGGAATAGTTCCAAATAGGCGTTCCTTGCAGCTTCTAAAATGTCGGATTCGGAGGCGTCGAGCCGACCGTAGACGATATTCTCACGGATCGTCCCGTTGAATAGAAACACGTCCTGCTGCACGAAACCGATTTGACTGCGCAGCGAGCGCTGCGTCATGCGGCGGATGTCTAGTCCGTCGATCAGGATCGCCCCGGCATCTATCTCGTAGAAGCGTGGAATGAGCGAGCATAGCGTAGATTTGCCGGCGCCCGACGGGCCGACGATTGCGATCGTTTCCCCTTGGCGAACTTGCAAATTCACATGCTGTAGTACCTTCGTGTGTCCCTCATATCCGAACGACACATTGCGAAACTCGATATCTCCGCGCAATCTCTGCACATCAACGGCTCCCGGCTCGTCAAGAATGTCCGGCTCCGTGTCCAACAGTTCGCACGAGCGCTTGAAGCCGGCCATCCCTTTTGGGTAAATATCCATCAAGGTATTGATTCGTTCGATCGGCTTTAAAAAGATGTTTACGTATAGAAGGAACCCGATAAATTCTCCGTAACTTAATTTGCCTTCATAGGAGAACCACGCACCTATAAGGAGTGCAAGCAAAGAAATAAGCCGCGTCATCAGGTACATGCCCGATGCATAGTACGACATCATCAAATTAGATCGCAGCTTTGCAAGCCGTAACCGATTATTGTTTTCGCGGAACGTTTCGACTTCGTGCGCTTCGTTGCCGAACGCTTTGACGACGCGAATGCCGGAAACGCTATCGTCGACGCGAGCGCTTATGTCGGCGATGCGGGAATACATGCTCCCAGCGACGTCATGCAACTTCTTGCTAAAATATACGATGAGCCATACGAGAACAGGCACGATTAGGCTCGTGATGAGCGCAAGCTCCCAATTGACCGTCAGCATGATGCCGAATGCCCCCGCGAACGTAAGGAGTACGATAAACAGCTCCTCCGGTCCGTGATGCGCCAATTCCCCGATTTCCCATAAATCGTTCGTTAGCCGTGACAGAAGCGAGCCTGTCTTCGAATTGTCGAAATAGCGGAACGACAGCTTCTGCACGTGCTCGAACAGCCGCTGGCGCATGTCGGTCTCGATGTTGATGCCGAGCTTATGTCCGAAGTAGCCGACAATAAAATTCAGCCAAGTTGTTAGCAGGTACAAGCTGAGCAATCCAACGCTGACCAGCACGATCATTGGCCAGTTGTGGCTAGGCAGCAGGGTATCGACCATCCATTGTACGGCGAGCGGGAATGCGAGCTCGAGCAGCGCGACGACTACGGCGCATGTTAAATCTATCGTGAATAACATCTTATATGCCGAATAATAGGCAATAAAACGACGAATCATGACCTCACCTCCAAATGACTTTCACCGAATTCACATAGACAAAAGCACACCTAAAGAAACCTGCCTTTACGGACAAGTTTACTCCTATCGTGTACGAACGCTATACAAGACTCTTCGGCTTAGTTGAGAGTGAGGAGCAGCATGCTGCAGATTCTCCTTTATTTCCCGATTTTTACAAACCTATCGTATCACCAAGGCTTTGTCCAAGTGAATAGAGAAAAGCAAAATCCGCAATCGCTGTATAGTTTGACATTTACTTTCTCACTTACTCGTACACTGTATTATTGAGCTTGTTCGATGCTAAATCGACGCGGAGGGATAACGATGAAGAAGAACATTCGGATTGCCTTAGGTCAAATGCAAGAGCTGACGCAAGAAACCATGACGTTTGCCAAGCAATTAGGCGTAACGAGCGTTCAGCTCAACACACCGAATCTTCCTGGCGAACACAGTTGGGATTTCGAGGATTTGGCTGCACTCAAGAAAACCTGCGATGATAATAGATTGTTTCTGGAATCCATCGAGAATGTTCCTATCCGCTTCTACGATAAAATCATGCTCGGTTTGCCTGGCAGAGATGAGCAAATCGAGAATTATTGCAGCATTATCCGTCACATGGGACGTGCCGGCATCCCGATACTCGGTCACCACTTTATGCCGAACTTTGTTTGGCGGACATCTTCGGAGCCGGGCAGGGGCGGGGCGATGTGCACGGCTTTCGATCTTGCGGTTGCAGCAAACGGCGTCAACCAGGTGAAATATGCTTCCAACCGCGAGGTGAGAATCCCTGACGAATCGGTCATGTGGGAGCATTATGCTTATTTCTTGAAGGCTGTGCTTCCTGTAGCCGAGCAATCAGGCGTGCGGCTTGCCTTACATCCCGACGATCCGCCGGTTGCCATGCTTGACGGAACGGCCAGACTTTTCTATATAGTGGAAAATTTCAAGAAAGCGGAATCTATCGCCAATAGCGATGCATGGGGACTGAATTTATGCCTTGGCTGCTGTTCGGAGATGGTCTACGGAGCCGCTAATGTCATGGAGATGATACGGTATTTCGGCCCGAGGAATAAGATCTTCTACGTTCATTTTCGCGACGTACAGGGCACGATGCCGAAGTTTCAAGAGTGCTTCCTGGGAGAAGGAAACTATCATCCGGCTGAGGTGTTGCGGGAGCTGAAACAATCGGGATTCACCGGATTCTTAATGGACGATCACGTGCCCAATGTCATTCATGATTCAGGATGGGGACATCGCGCGCGTGCGCACGCCGTTGGTTATATGCAAGGGCTGTTGAATGCTTTAGAGCTGCTGGAACGGTAATTCATGACCCTATTCGCCAATCTAGCGGATAGGGTTATTTTTTTACCGTATTTTAACCGTTTGTTTGGTATACTAACCTATTATCTCGGATGAAGCGGCGGGGAGCGTAAACGTGAATATTCTATTGGCGGAAGATGATAAGAAGCTCGGCAAGCTTGTCAAATATATGTTAGAGAAAAAAGGCGGCTATCACGTCGATTGGGTGGAGAACGGGGAGGATGCGCTCGATTACGCCCGTGGATCGGCTTACGATGTGCTCATCCTGGACTGGATGATGCCGTTCATGGATGGTGTGGACGTATGCAAACGACTGCGAGGCGAGAATTACGGACAAGCCATCGTCCTTCTGACGGCTAAGGATTCGCTGCAAGATAAAATCTTCGGCCTCGATGCAGGAGCAGACGATTATCTGACGAAGCCTTTCGAGATGGATGAGCTGCTCGCTCGCCTCCGTGTGCTGGCACGGCGGAATTTTGCTCCGCGGAAGCTGGATATTGTGACGTTCAGACATTTTACGCTTAATCGTACCTCACATCAGCTATCGCGAGACGGCGAGGAGATTCTGCTTAGCCCGAGGGAATATCAGCTGCTCGATTTCTTCTTGCAGAACACCGGCAATGTGCTGACGAGAGAGGCGATTCTCAATCGCATCTGGGGGCTCGGCAGTGATGTCTCCTACAAGAACGTCGATGTTACCGTGAAGATGCTCCGGGACAAACTGGACGATTCCGGTAAGGAGCCGGTCATTCACAGCATCAGGGGGGTAGGCTACCGGTTTGAAATGGACGCATAAGAAGGGAAAGAAGCGCGACTTATTCCAATACACGCAAAGGAAGCTCACGGTTACTTATACGTGGCTTATTATCTTGTTTCTGGTGTTATTCTCGATCATCGTATCGCTCTTCTTCATCATCATGGCTTACCAAGAGCAGAGCAATTCGCTTCGCACGACCATGTATGCGACCGAGGACGGCCGCGTTGTCGTTCCGGATTTGGAGAACAGCCGCGGCGATGATTTGTTTTTCTTCTATGTGCTGGATAATCGCGGTCAAGTGCTTGCTCAGAGCGATGCGATACCGGAGCTTAACGACCGCAATTTGGAGGAGATCGAAGAGTGGCAGCCGGAAGGGGATACGTTTCGGTTACGCTGGCAGCCGGAACATCAACGACGTTACGGTGATCTTCTGATTCGAACGGATGATCGGCTGCTCTTCGTTGGCGCGCATCCGATTATGACGACGAATGGACCGGCGACGATCTTTGCAGCGAAGGATGTCACGTTTTATTGGGATATTCTCCGGAATCTAATCATCGTGTTCATCATAATTCTTATTCTGTTCATCTTTGCAGCCGTCAAACTCAGTTCGTCTATGTCCAGTAAAGCGATGATTCCGATTCAACAAACGTTCAAGCAGCAGCAGCAGTTTCTGGCGGATGCATCTCATGAACTGCGGACGCCGCTCAGCATTATGAACACCTCACTCGATGTAATTGAGTTGGAGAACGAAGATACCATTACGCCGTATTCGAAGGAAGTCGTTTCGGATATGAAGGAAGAGATTGGCCGAATGAGCCGTATGGTGCAGCATTTGCTGTTGCTCGCAAGGTCCGATGTAGGCTCAGTTGAG
This sequence comes from Paenibacillus sp. CF384, assembly GCF_900106745.1. GTDB lineage: Bacteria > Bacillota > Bacilli > Paenibacillales > Paenibacillaceae > Paenibacillus_Z. The sequence continues at coordinate 98,332 of NZ_FNNV01000001.1, forward strand.
TTCGAAATGAGCACTTTCGACATTGCACCTAAGCTCCGCCAATGGGTGCTTGCTTTCGAAGGCGTTGCTCAGATGAAAAGGATTAAGCTGCGGACGATGCTGCCGGAAACGCTGACCGTGAAAGGCGATCCCGAACGATTGAAGCAGCTGGTCTATATTCTGCTGGATAATGCGATCAAATACACGCCTGAAGAAGGGAAGGTCGACGTTGGCCTTGACCCCAACCCAAGGCAGTGGCGGATCATTGTCCGGGACAGCGGAATAGGCATTGCCGATGCGGATCAGCCACGCATCTTCGACCGGTTCTACCGGGTCGAGAAGCATCGCTCTCGTGAAGAAGGCAGTGCAGGGCTGGGGCTCGCGATTGCGAAGCAAATCGTGATTGCCCACCGAGGTTCGGTTGTTCTCGAGAGTTCGCCGGGGAAAGGAAGCACTTTCTCGGTGGAGTTTCCCGTATAGCTTACTATGAAGACGAGCATCCCTTTCTCTTGGGACGATGAAGAGGAAGGGGATTTTTTTACCCTTTACCGTACTTTTACTATTGGCCGATATAGTTGGTCCTGTAGAGACAAGATCACTGAGTTGAAAGGATGATTAAGCGTGAGACGCGTGAGACCTTGGGTGAAGAATGCGCTGCTGGTAGCCGTCATCGTCGTTGCTGTAGGAGCCGGCTTAAGTACAATGGCAGGTGGGCATGAAGATGAAGAGATTGTGAGGGTGAGTCAGGAGTTTCATGGCAGGCCTGTAGACAACATGAAGGTTGAGATAAGAGGTGGAGAGGTCGGGGCTGTGCCGGCTTTACGCGGTGAAGCTATGACTGTGCCAGGACCGCCGCCGGTGCCTGTATTACGAGAGGGCGGTATGCACATCGAACGTGGTCATGAACATGGTATCAGTCCGGGCGTAGCGGTAGGCGGAATCATTCTGATTGTCGGACTTTTATTGTTCTGGATAAGCCGGAGAGCCAAGCGGCCTAGAGTAGCAGATGGGGCGAATGTACTGACAAGCATTCCGTCGGCATCGGACTTCCTGGACCAATGGGAAATGCAGCAAAACCAAACAAAGGAGTCGAAATAAGATGGGAATCTTCAAACGGATCAAAGATGTGTTTCTGGCCGAAACGAACGGACTGATCGATAAGTGCGAGAAGCCGCTCCATATGGTGAATCAATATATGCGGGAATTTGGCGTCGAGCTTGAGAAGGGGCAGCGAGCGCTGGCGCATCAGCTGTTCATTGAGAAGCGGCAAGCGGTGCTGATTGCGAATGCGGAGACGGCAGTTGAGAAACGGAGCCGCCAAGCGAGACTTGCGGTCGACCAAGGCGAGGATCAGATCGCGAAGCTGGCGCTGCAGGAGAAGCTGCTGCAGGAGAAGAAGCTGGCTGTCTACCGCGAGCAGTACGCAACGATCCAGGAACAGACTAACGTGCTGGAAGAGCGCATCGCCCAACTTCTGGTGCAATCGGAGGAGTACAATCATCGCCGCTTGTTGCTCGAATCCCGGGTTAACGTGGCAAGCTCCCTGAAGGAGCTGAACCAAAGTGTCGTATCGTTTCAGACGGATGGCATTGGCAAAGGATTCGCCCGCGCGGAGGAGAAAGTGCTAATGATCGAGGCGGAGCTGGAGGCCATGAATCATTTCAACACGCCGGCCAAACGGTCCGCGCCGCAGTATCTCGATCCGACGCTAACGGCGGAGATCGAATCATCGCTAGCCGAGTTGAAGCAGCAGCAACCCGTAGCAGAACAATAGCGTACAAGGAAGCAATGAGCCATTACCGGCTCATTGCTTTTTTGTTGTCTCGCGATCTATGAATAACTGCATCATTCGCATAAAATGTGCGCTCTTACTATCTCGGCTATGGTGATTCTTTCATAGATTACTATAAAGGGAAGAGGTGCAAAGGCATGGCGAAAGTCGGCGTAGTGATGCCGGTTTATTATCAGAACGAAACTTACATCCGAAAGGCGATTCAAACCGTACGTAATCAACAATATCGAAGTTTTACATTTCTGATTGTTATCGATGGGGCGCCAGAGCTGCTGCCGCTTATTCAAGAGTGCACCGCGGGAGATCCCCGGGTAACAATCGTTTCCTATCCGCTTAATCAAGGGGTCGCGTTTGCACTGAATTACGGCTTCGAAATCTTAATGGACCAAGGGTACGATTACTTGACCTGGGTATCGACGGACAACATCTATTACAGGCAATTCTTAGGCACATTAGTTAACGAATTAGATCGTGCGGGTCCTAATGTGGGCATCGTGTACAGCAGCTTCAATCAAATATTCGAAAATGGCGAGCCCGCTCATACGCCGGAATTTCTCCGTACGCTGCGCAATTGGCAGAATCGTCCCAAGGAAGCACTGCTCGATGGCTGCATTATCGGGCCTTCGTTTATTCACCGCGCGGAGCATTGCCGTCTCGTAGACGGATATCGGTTTAAATATATTCAAGACTATGATTATTGGTTGCGAATGACCGATTACTGCGATATCAAGTACGTGCCGATCGAGCTGATGGATTATCGGATTAATTCTCCGTTCAGCTTATCTACTCACATCGCAAACGATATTTCGAAGCACCGCTTATGCTGGAATGAGGTCCACAGGTCTCATTATGAAACGCGCCAGAGACGAAGCATACCGCTCTTATTTAGCGCATTGTTCATTGTGAAACCTGGCGAAGTCGCTCGCGCGCATACGGCGATTGGTAACATCATCGACCAGTACGAAACCAACTTCGAGCTGATCATCGTCAGTCTAACGACGCAAAGAGAAATCGAAGAAATTATAGAATTGTTTCATGACTCTCGTATTCGAATCTTTTATTATGTTAACCATTCGATTAACTACGCCTTGCACAAGGCGCTTGGGAAAGCAAAGGCGGAGTGGTGCATTATTTTCGACAGCGAGCATGCGCCTGCAGATGTTACATTTATTCGGACCCTGAAAGAATCGAACCTTATGGATGCGCAATCGACATCATCCGTCATTAACTACAACGGGGATATCACTTCATCGAGAACGATCGCTTATTTATATCAGACGATGACCGTTCGCTCGAGGATGCAGGCGTTTATACAAGCATCGTTATAAAAGGACTGCAGAAAAAAAGAGTAGTCATGAAATTTACACTTTACACAAAACCACCGAAATCAGGATAGATTTCGGTGGTTTTGCCATTTTCTTGGAGATTTATAGCGGTCGTTTTACAATTCCTTAGGCTTGATTTAACGCAGTAGAAACATCTGCTCATTAATCTATACATATGGGAACGTTCCCATGTGGGAACGGTCTCACAGCAGTGAAGGGGAGTGCAGCGTGGATAATCCGACCATCAAAGAAATCGCCCGGCGAGCCGGGGTGTCCAAATCTACCGTTTCGCGGATTATTTCCGGGAAGGGATATTCCAGTCCGGAAGCGCGAGATAAGGTGCTGGGGCTGATCGAGGAATTGCAATATAAACCGAATGCAGTCGCACGGGCTATGGTATCGCAAAGAACGCATAACATTGGGCTGCTCTTGTATAGACGAGATCATCCCATTGCTTCGCATCCCTTCTATGGCAAAATCGTCGATGCCGTCTTGTTGGAATCAGCACGATTGAACTATTCGATCTTCGTGACAACGGATCACGATATGTCGTATCGCTCGGCCGACTTCATGATCGAGAAACGGGTGGATGGGCTCATTCTGATCAGCCGGCTGCAGCAGAACGTCATTGATCATATCACGAATTTCGGTATCCCGTTTGTAATGGTGAACGGTTCGACAGATGTCGATGGTGTCATCCACATCGTGAATCAAGACGAAGAAGGCGGCAGGATGGTCGCCGAGCACTTGACACAGACCGGTCATGAACGAATATTCGTCATTGCGGGTCCTCAGAGTCATCGCAGTCATCATTTACGCTTGAAAGGATTCATGACTTCGATTAGGCAGGCCGGTATTCAAGAAACAGATGCGGCGATTGAATCCGCGGCAACCTCGACCTTCGGCGAAGGATACGAGATCATGAGCCGACAATGGGGTCAATTTCAGGAAGACGGGTATACGGCGCTCTTCGCCACGAATGACATGCTCGCTATCGGCGCGATGAAATTCCTGCTTGAGCAGTCCGTGCGAATTCCCGAGCAAGTGTCTGTAATTGGATTCGATGACGTGGATTTCGCGACCATGTTCTCGCCATCCTTGACGACAGTCAAGGTAGATACGGGGGAGATGGGCACCCAGGCTGTCCGGCTCCTAGACCAACTGATACGGCAAGAACTAAACATTGAACAACCTAGGCAGTTGACCCCGCGGCTGATTATCAGACAGTCAACCAAATAACCAGCTATCCATTCTGAAAGGAGCGATAACCCTTCATGCGTTGGTATTTCAAGGCACTTGGAACACGAAAAATCATTGAATTCATTGTGCTAGTCATCTTCGTTATCTTCTTTCTGGGACCGCTGCTGAACTTGGCCATTCTCGCCTTCACCGGAAAATGGAACTATCCGGACGTTATTCCGCATCAATGGTCCATGAAATGGTGGGCTTTCGTCTTCAAACAGGAGGACATCCCGCAATCCATCGGTTTATCCTTCTTGATCGCTTCCATTGTAACCGGACTGTCCATCGTACTATGTATCCCGGCAGCATATGCGTTCGCACGCATTCGCTTCCCGTTCAGTCGTTTCTTCTTATTCTCGTTTCTGCTGACCCATGCATTTCCTAAGATGGGGCTGTATGTCTCCATCGCGGTGCTTTTCTATAAGCTCGGCTTGATGAATACGCTGCTTGGCGTTGTCCTGATCCATATGATTAACGTGCTCATGTTCATGACTTGGATTCCGACCGCCGCCTTCCGGAATGTTCATCAAGCGCAGGAAGAATCAGCGAGAGACGTGGGAGCCGGACCGATTCGGGTATTTGTCAAAATCACCTTGCCAATGGCATTGCCCGGCATCATCGTCGCCTCGATCTTCACATTCCTTAACTCGCTCGATGAAGCGCAGGGCACGTTCCTGGTCGGTATTCCGAATTACAAAACGATGCCGATTGTCATGTATTCCATAATCAGCGATTATCCGGCATACGCCGGCGCGGTGTTTTCCATCATTCTGACCGCGCCGACAATCATTCTGCTGCTCGCCGCCAAACGATTCGTAAGCGCGGATGTCATGTCCAGCGGGTTTACGTTGAAATAACCAAGCAAATATCGCGTGACTTAGGAGGCCGTAATGAATATGGTTCAGATCCAACTCTCCGTTCAACAATTGTCCAAACGTTACCACACCGGTGAAGGTGTAACCTCAATCTCGCTTGATGTGCGAAAAGGTGAACTCGTTACGCTGCTTGGTCCTTCCGGCTGCGGTAAAACAACGGTGCTGCGCAGCATCGGAGGGTTTCTCGAACCGGACTCCGGCGATATTCTCATCGAAGGCGTGAGCGTGCTCAAGTCACCGCCGGAGAAACGTCCGACTTCGATGGTGTTTCAAAGCTACAATCTATGGCCGCATATGACAGTGTTCGATAACCTGGCATTCGGTCTTAAAATACGCAAGATGAAGAAGGCTGACATCCGCAAGGCGGTCGAAGACGTTCTGAAGCTTGTTCGCCTGCCGGACGCCGAGAACAAATATCCCGGTCAGCTATCGGGAGGACAGCAGCAGCGGATCGCGCTTGCCAGGTCCTTACTGTTGAAGCCCGCCGTTCTTCTGCTCGATGAGCCGTTCTCTGCACTGGATGCTAAGCTTCGGCACGAGATGCGGGAGGAGCTGCGCGAGATTCAGGCAGAGACCGGACTCACGATGGTATTCGTCACGCATGACCAGGAAGAGGCGTTGTCGATATCCGACCGAATCGTCGTCATGAATCATGGCAAAATCGAACAAATCGCTTCCCCGCAAGAGATATACGATCAGCCTAGCTCCCTGTATGTCGCGCAATTTATCGGCAAAATGAACTTTTTGAAAGGGGTGATTTCCGAAGGCCAAGTCACGGTAGGGAAGTTGAGGTTTTCAAATTCGAAATCGTTGTCCGGCGGGGGATGGCTGGCAATCCGGCCTGAAGATGTCATCATGTCGAACCAAGAAGAAGAGGGTTTACCCGGCATCGTTAAACAGATTATGGTTCTAGGCCACTATGCCGAAGTATCGATTCAATTACAGGAATACGGCGTTATTCGGGCTTTTCAACCGCGTGATGCCGTGAAGGAGCTTCATTCCGGTGACCGGATTTATGTCGGCTTCAAGAAAGTCATCACGTATCCGGAAGTCTAATCGAATCGAATGGAGTTTCAAGCGAGTCTCAAGCGAGATCCCACAAACCCAATGCCAAGGAGGCAATTAATCATGTTAAACAAGAAATCCGCCCTTACTTTACTGACGTTAACAACCGTTACAGCAGGTCTTCTCGCCGGATGTGGCAATACGAATAACTCGGAGAATGCCGACGCTGGTGCAGCAAACACGAAGCCGGCGAATGCGAACAGTACTTCGGCCGCGACGGATACAGCGGCTAAACCCGTTGAATTCAGCTTCTACTTCACGGGCTCCGAGAACGTTAAGAATCTTTGGGACACGCTTGTGCCTATGTTTGAGAAAGACCATCCGGACATCAAGGTTAAAGAGGTATATATTCCATCCGGTACCGGTGCACAACCTACTTACGACCGCATTCTTGCAGCGAAGCAAGCAGGCAAAGGCTCCGGCGACATCGATCTGTATGAGGATGGGCTGAGCAACGTCACGCAAGGACAGAAAGACGATCTGTGGGAAACGCTTGATGCGGCCAAAATCGGCAACCTCGCTTCCGTTGACGCGAGTACGATGAAAGACGTATCCAACCTGGCAGTACCGTATCGTTCATCCGCTGTTGTACTTGCTTACAACAGCGAGAAAGTGCAGACGCCTCCGAAATCACTGGATGAGCTGTTCACATGGATTAAAGCGAATCCGGAACGCTTTGCTTATAACGACCCGTCTACAGGTGGTGCAGGCAGCTCGTTTGTTACAACGACGTTGTACGACAAGCTCCCGGAAGATGCCATTCATAACTCAGATCCGGCCATTCAGTCGCAGTGGAACAGTGGCTTCGATACGCTGAAGGATCTCGGCAAATTCGTGTACGGCAAGGGCATTTATCCGAAGAAAAACCAAGGCACCTTGGATCTGCTCATCAGCGGCGAGGTGGACATGATTCCGGCTTGGTCGGACATGGCGCTTGAGCAAATCGGTAACGGTCAACTGCCGGCTACAACCAAAATTTCGCAAATCACTCCGGGCTTCAACGGCGGTCCGACGTACTTGATGGTGCCGAAGCTGTCCGAGAAGAAGGATGCGGTTAACGAGTTTCTGAACTTCGTGCTGTCCCCGGAAGCGCAATCGGTGGTCGTGACCACCATGCACGGTTTCCCGGGCATTCAGCTGTCGAACATGCCGCAGGATATCCAAGATTCCTTCAAAGGCGTGGCTGAAGGCTTCCGTACCTTCAACATCGGCGATCTGGGCAGTGAAATCAACAAACGCTGGCAAAGCGATGTAGCGGCGCAATGATGAAGAAACAAGTGAAAATGGGGATACTGGGATTGCTTCTGGTCATCCCCTCTTTTCTGTTGCTGTTCGTCACGGTCGTCATCCCAATCGCGGTTTCTTTCAAGGAGAGCCTGACCAATAAGGAGGGCGGCATCGACCTGTCGAACTATAAGTACTTGTTCACCGACAAGCTGATGCGCTCGAATATTATATTTTCGCTGGAAGTGACGGTAATATCGGTTGTGATCGTACTGATCGTCAGTTATGCGCTGGCTGCTTACATGCGGTTCAACAAAGGTAAATTAGTCGGTTGGATTCGGAATATGTATATGATCCCGATGTTTATTCCTACGGTCATCGCGACGTACGGATTGATTCAGCTGTTAGGCAACCATGGCTGGGTATCGCGCATTGTGCTGCTGCTTGGCGGCAGTAGTTTTCCTCGGATCATTTTCGATATGAAAGGCATTATTATTGCAAACCTATGGTTCAATATTCCATTCACGACCATGCTTCTTGGCTCAGCCTTGGCAGGGATTCCGGATTCAGTGATGGAAAGCGCGAAGGATGTAGGGGCGGGGAGACTTCGACTGTTCACTCGATTTATCATACCGCTCACCTACAAAACGCTGCTCGTGGCGGTCACCTTCGTCTTCATGGGCGTCATTGGCTCGTTCACTGCGCCGTTCCTGCTTGGTCCGAATGCACCGCAAATGCTTGGCGTGTCGATGGAGCAAATATTCGGTGTCTTTCAAGAGAAGGAGAAGGCTTCTGCACTCGCATTCTTCACCTTCTTACTATGTTCGTTCATGGGCTACTTCTACATTCGCAGCATGGTAAAGGAAGAGACAGCACGTTCGTAATGAAGGAATGGTATGATGATTTCAAGATGGCAGTGAGGAGTGTGTCAACAATGAAACGCAGATTTCCACTGATTACGGCTCACGCCGGCAGCATGAATACCGAGGCACATACCCTTTATTCGGTTCAACTCGGACTCGAGCTTGGTTCCGATGTGGTGGAAGAGGATATTCGGGTGACCAAGGACGGAATTCCTGTGCTGGCACATGACGATGAATGGCTGAACGCCGAACGGTTGAATGTGTCTATAGCGGGAATGACTTATGCGGAATTAAACGAATTTCAATTGGATGCTGAGCATGGAAAAGTCCTTCTTAAGCTGGAAGATATCCTGCCGCTCGTGAAAGCTTCCGGCAAAATCGTGAATTTGGACTTAAAGGTGGATGCGGCCATTGAACCTGCAGCGGCACTGGTCCACAAATTCGGTCTGTCGGATCATGCTTTCTTCTCGGGCTGCGAGTTCCAGCGGGCACTGATGGCGAAGATTCTACAGCCTGAAATGCGTAAACTCCTGAACACCAACGTCGAGCTGTTCAAGACCTTGCCCTACCTTGAGGCCATGATTCAAACTTGCGCGGATGCCCGCGAAGCTTCTTGCTTTGGCGTGAATATTTATCACGGCCTCCTGCGGCAAGAATTCGTGGAATACGCCTCAGGTTTAGGACTGCCTGTATATGCGTGGACAGTGGAGGATGAAACGCAAATGCGGCAATACGCGGAGTGGGGCGTTCATTCCATCACGACACGCAATGTTGCGGCATTAGTACGTGTGAAGCAGGTATTCCAGCCTGAACAGCCGTCTGTCTAAGCACTCAAGTTCAGCGACCCTTCCTAGTAGTCATACTTTCGACTATGAAAACATATCTATGAAACCATTGATAGTTTCGTAGTCTTAGGAGGTGGTTGAAGTGACCCATGAGCCTGTGTTTACGGTGGAAGAAGTCGCTATTATGCTAAATAAAGATAATCGCATTATTTACCAGTGGTTGGCAACGGGCACTCTGGAAGGGAAGCGCAGGACCAAAGGAAGAAGAAGCAGGTGGGCGATTCCCGCTTCCTCGGTAAAACCTTTTATCCCGAGCAGGTTAAGCGAACTCGATAAGGCTGTATTGGATATTTCGGCTAAAATCCTTGAATTGAAGGATCGACCCGTAAGCGAGTCAAGCATGGATCTCTTGGATGAGTTATTCATGCATTATCTCAGTCTCCAAGACGTCCAGGTGACGTACACTCCCGAAGAAGAGGAATTGAGAAAGCTCCGGTGCAACCGTATTGGGATCGTGACACAGGATTGCATCGGATGGGATAAGTTGGCTTTGCATCAATTAATAAAGTTGAATCGCAATGGGATCGTAAGCGATGTGTCGTTAAGTGAAATCTTAATCGCCAACGAGTGGGTAGCAGCCTATGAATACCTGACGAACGAAATTGTTTTTGTACGAGATGCAAGATAACCTCCAATGAGGAAAAAACGCCGGTGACCTGAATCAGGTGACCGGCGTTTCTATATTGTCGTATTAGAATTCTTGGGAAGTAGGACGCAGCACGATCTCGTTGATATCGACTTCCTTCGGCTGTTCGATGGCAAAGGCGATTGCCCTTGCCACTGCGCTTGCAGGAATCGCGGATTTGTAGAAATCCAATACTGTGGACTGTGCCGTGCCCGTGGTGTTAAACTTCAGGTCGCTGTCTACCGCCCCCGGTTCGATGGACGACACTCTTACCTTATCGCCGACTTCATGACGCAAGCCTTCGGAAATGGCACGTACCGCGAATTTCGTACCGGAATAAACGGTACCGCCCGGCGAGAAGACCTTAATCCCAGCAACAGAGCTGATATTAATGATGTGACCATCGCTTTGGGAAAGGAAACCTGGCAGCGTAGCGGCGATTCCATACAGGACCCCCTTGATGTTGATATCAATCATCGCATCCCACTCGTCGGTGTTTACTTCGGCCATAGGACGGATCGGCATTAGACCGGCGTTATTGACAAGCACGTCCAGTTTGCCGTATTCCGAAATGACCGCATCGACGACAGCCTTGAACTGTACTTTGTCTGTCACATCAAGCGGATAGGCGCTGGCTTGTCCGCCCGCCTCCTTAATCTGAGCAACGACCTCGTCGAGCTTGTCCTTCCGGCGTGCGGCCACAGCCACAATCGCTCCCTTGGATGCAAGGAGGCGGGCAGTTTCCGCTCCCAGACCAGTGCCTCCACCTGTGATTAGTACTACTTTGTTCTCGATACCTTCGCTCATATTAATTCTCCTCTATGAATGTATTAGGGCCATGCCCTTGTTGGACTTACTTAGACTTGATATTACTTCACGCTGAGGTCAACATAGAACGGCGCATTGGTCACGCCAAGTTCACGAGCATAGACGAATAGCTGCCCTTTATGATGAGCCTCGTGAGCGACTAGGCGATGGAACATTTCTTCAACCGGCTCCGTAATATCTACACCGTTAATGTTGATCGTTGCGATTTGTTGAAGATCCTCTTCAGTATAGGAGGCTAGTTTTTGCGCTGTCGCCTCAGTCAGTTGTTTAACGAGCTCGCGCGCTTCCGCAATAGTCGCAGGAACCGGCGGAATATTCATGTCGCGTTTATCGATTTGAGCGAAGAAGAACTCCGGCGTCCAAGCAAGATGATGGATAAGCTCAAGCGTTGTCCAACCGCCTTGCCAAGGCGTCCAGCTGCCGCTGGAATCGGGAAGTTGCGCGACGAGTTCAACCGTGCTATTATGATGCATTTTCCAGCCTTTCATGATTTTCTGGGATGCAGAAGTTGTTGTTGATGTTGTCATTCTAAATTCCTCCTCATGTTTAGTTGGCTAACGGATGATAGGCGTTACACATCTCGTTGCTCTAACAAGGCTTCAGCCTCGTGAACTCATTAATTCATATCGGCTGTGGGTTAAACTTTAACATTCCTCCGCCGGGGATTGTACTTCCACTTCGTTAGGAGGCAATAACTAAACATTATGAGGAGAGTAAGCAGCGGGAACAGCAAAGCTAAATCATATTGTTAACTGAGATGCCGCTTATCACTCATCATGAAATTTCGAATTCATTATAAATAAATTTATGGAACAATCTTTGCAGCAGTTTCGCGTGAAGTCTTATAATAGTTCTGTCGAAAGGAATAAATACGGTCTGACATGGGAGGATAAGTGGGATGAGAACGAAAGCGTGGTATGCAAAAGCGCCATTTCAATTCGAGCTGCGCGAGGGCGAGCTCACGGAGATCGGTGAGAACGAGGTCCTCATTCGCGTCAAAGCTTGCGGCATATGCGGGACGGACATGACTAGCGTGAAATCGGCTGCGGCGGATTGGGAAGCGATCGGTCATGAAGTCGCGGGGATTATAGTTAGCAAAGGGGCGCATGTCAGCCATCTGGAGGTTGGAGCTTCGGTGACGCTCGAGACTAGTACGTTCTGCCGGATGTGTGATTGGTGCCGGAATGGTCGCTATGATCTGTGCAACAAGGGGCCAAGCTTCTGGGGGCGGAATTTCTCGATGGGGTTCGCTGAATATATTGTCGCTCCCAAGGAGGTTGTCGTACCGTTCGAGGGAATATCCTTCGCTGTCGCGTCGCTCGTGGAGCCGTTAGGCGTAGCGATGGATCTAACAGAGACGATCGATATCCGCATGGGTGATGACGTACTGGTACTAGGTCTCGGTCCAATCGGCTTAATGGCGCTTCGTCTGGCGAAACTTCGAGGTGCGCGCAAAATCTACGCTGCGGCACGGTCTCATTCCGTTAAGCGTATTGAAACGGCGCTCGCATTCGGAGCCGACGAAATCATTTATACAGACAAGACACCACTCGAGACGTTCACCTTCGAACGCGGCGGAGTGGATAAAGTGCTCGTCTCGGCACCGCCGTCGACGATTCCATCGGCAATCAAAGCGGCAAGGACAGGCGGCGTGATCGGTTACATAGGCATCGAATACGGGGAAGGGGCAACGATCAGTTTCGATGCGAATGAATTTCATTTTAAGAAACTGCAGCTGAGGGCGTCTCATGCGACACCTGCGCTATTCTTCCCGAAATGCATTGAGCTCCTGAAATCAGGCGCCATCGATGGGGATGCTTTGATTTCACATACGTTCTCGTTGGACGAATTTCCGGGCGCGATGAAGCAGCTCCATGAGGATCGCGGCTCCGCGATCAAGATGGTCTTGGTCAACGAATAAATGAATAACAGAAAATTATATTCCATGAAATCCGCGAAATTTAGCGGATTATTTTGTTTTATGACGATTCCCGAATGCTGCTGGCAAAAGGTAGAGCACTTAAAGGAAAAAGGAGAACAATTGCTGAATAAAGAGAGTAATCAAGCCAGTGAAATGGGATTGAACCAAGGGGAATCTATTCGGGGAACGGAGGTTACCGATCATGATTAAAGTCATCATCGTCGAAGACGAGATGCTGGTTCGAATCGGACTGAAAAACTCGATCGACTGGGCGAAGCTGGGCATGGAAGTGATCGCCGACCTCTCTAACGGTCAAGCAGCCTGGGAGTATTACAATCAGGTTAAGCCTGACTTAATTCTGACCGATATCCGGATGCCAAACATGGACGGAATGGAACTGATCTCGCTCATCCGGGAGAATGACTCCAAGACGAAGATCATCATATTGACCGCTTACGAGGAGTTCGACTTGGCCAAGAAAGCGATACGTTTCGGCGTCACCGACTATATTCTCAAGTTTAAAATGTCCATCGACGAGATGGAGTCCGTGCTGCGGAAAGTACAGAGTGAGCTGCAATTGGAAAGCAACCGCTCTTCGGCGGATCAACAAGACCGCCAGCTCTTGGATCGGACAAGCCTTAAAGAAACCGCGATGAAAGATTATTTGTCTTACGGCCGTTACTCGGATGCAGAATTTGCCGCAATTACGAAGAAACTGAACTTCCGGTTCCAGCCGGAGCGGCTTCTGCTCTGTGTCATGGCGATCGACAACTTCGAACGCATGGAGAAGAAATTCCACGACAACCATGGCAATTTAATTCGCTTCAGCATTCTGAACATCGTCAGTGAGCTGCTCTCCGGTTACGACCGCGGAGAAGTCATCTACGAGAAAGACGCGAAGTATATTCTGGTTTTCAGCTTTCACGACGTTGTCAGCGAGCAACGGATATATCAGCAGCTGCAAGATATTCTCTCGCATATCGGCAATGTAATCAAAACGTACCTTAACACGTCCGTCACATTCGGAATCAGCACGATTCAAACCGGGTTCTCGGCACTGAGGCAATTATACCAAGAAGGCGCAGGTGCATTGGAGCAGCGTTTCATTCTGAGCGGCGAACGGTTTATACGTTGGGAAATGGCTAGATCGCACTCGCTTTCGAGCATCGTCGGAATGAAGCTCGAGAAGATGCTGGGAGAATCGAAGCCATTCAACGACAGGCATGCCAAAGAAATCGAAGCGGGTACTCAGGCACTCGTTCGTCTCGATCGGATCGGCAAATTGGACGTGCAAATCATGTTGATCAGGTGGATTCATTGGCCAACCGCGAATTTGAACGCTCCTTCCGACGACATTTCCGCCATGGCGCTCGATTATGCCGGGCAAATTCATCACAGTGCGACGCTCGACGAGAGTATAGAGGTTTTTAGGCGGTACTTGCACGATATCTTGAACTATAACGAGAAGAAGAAATATATGAGCAAAGAAATCGCGGAGGCGATCAAATATATTCGGAATCATTACGACGAGGAACTGTCACTTCAACAGATCGCCGATCACGTTCAGCTGAATCCCAGCTACCTAAGCCGGCTGTTCAAGAAAGAACTGCAAATGAGCTACGTCGAGTATTTGAACTATTATCGGATCGACATGGCGAAAAACCTGCTGCTCAACACACGACTGAAATCGTACGAAATCGCCCAAAAAACCGGTTATTGGGACGACAGTTATTTTAGCCGCACCTTCAAAAAAATGACAGGCATGAGACCTCACGAATTCAGAAGGCAGTGGCTCGCGGACAGCAGGGAGGATAAAGAGGATGGCCATCTATAATCGGAACAAAAGGGTTTCGCTCGCGAATCAATTGGTTCTTTCATTTCTTGTTATCTTCCTCATCATCTTCTCCCTTAGTTCGCTCTTCGCCTATTTGAGAATTCTGGCTATATTGAAGAATAACGCCAAAGAGACTACGCTGCGGCAGTTTAAGCAATACGATTATAACCTCACGTCCTTTGCGAGCGAAGTGGATCAATTATCCCGGATGCTCGTCCTCGATTCCGAGTTGTACGATTTGATTAATTACAAGAGCAAGTCCGAATTGGACCGAGCCCTTCAGGTCGGACTCGCATTTCGCAATTTCACGCAAAATCTTACGGACTATAAATATATCAAAGAAATCAGCTTCTTCGGGGATGACGGCTTCGCCATCCGAACGACCGCACAAAGCAATGAAATCCTTGTCGATCCTAAGGATAAGGTTAACGAGTTCTATCGATCCCAAATCTACGAGCAGGCGGTATCCGGTGCACAGAAGCTTGTTTGGTTAGGAGGCTTTACGGACAAGAATTTCGAGATAACGGAAGGACTTACTGCGACTCCAGAAGCTGCAAAGCCCGTTGCTTATATCTCTGCGGCTCGCAGCTTCTTCTCGAATAATGAAGCTGGAACACTGGTCATCAACTTGGACATGAAGTATTTCACCGATATTTATAATCATGCGAATGACATCAGCAGCAACGAGCTCTATCTAGTCGACGATAGGGGGAGAATCGTATCCAATAGCAACGAAGCGAGTATAGGCGAATCGGGGATGGCTCCCCTACAAACGAACGCATCCGCGGCCAGCGGAAATAAATTTTCCAGCGAAGAACGAAGCGGCAAGCAAATCATGTCGTACCGAATCGATAGCTTAGGTTGGGAATTAGTCAATGAGATACCGGTAAGCGTTTTCACGAGTGATGCGCTTACTTTACGAACAATCGTACTGACGATGTTCGTTTTCAGTTTGGCATCGGCGGCCGTTATTTCGAGATTCTGGATCCTCAAGGTCACGAAGCCGCTCAACAGCTTGACCAATGTCGTCCGCAAGATGGGACAAGGGAATTTGGGACTTACGCTGGATGTAGAGATGAGGAACGAACTCGGAATCTTGATCACGCAATTCAACAAAATGTCGAAGAACATATTTGATTTGATGGAGCAGAAGGAGACCATTCAGGAAGAGAAACGGATGATCGAGATCGGAGCGCTGCAATCCCAGATCAATCCCCATTTCTTCTATAACTCTCTGAATACGATCAAATGGATGGCCATCATGGCCAAAGCAGACAATATCGTGGAGAGCATAACGACCTTGGGCGATTACTTGCAGCCGATGTTCAGCAAAGGCATGTACTGCACCATTCAAGAGGAAATCGATTATATCGAAAACTATACCAAGATTATGAACTATCGTATGGCTGGCGGAATTAAAGTCGAGCACCACGTTCCCGTTGAAATACGGGAATGCCAGATCCTTCGTTTCCTGCTGCAGCCTCTGGTCGAGAACGCGATTACACATGGGTTAAAGAATCGAAGCGGCGGTATCATCGAAATAACGGCGGAAGAGCGCGGTAGCGAAATTGTATGGAGCATCCGGGATAACGGGGAGGGCATGACCGAAGCCAGGCTTCAGGAAGTGAGGAGATCACTCGTCAATTGGGATGGTGAAGATCGGAACGAGCAGAAAGGAATCGGGTTGTATAACACGAACCGCAGGCTGCAGCTTCACTTCGGCGATCATTATAGGATTCATATCGAAAGCAGACCGCATGAGGGGACCGAATTGAAGTTTGCCATCCCAAAAGTCCAAAAACCGTAAGAAAAGTACAATTTTTATCGGAAGCATGCGTCATACTTTTGGCGAAGCTCCGGATTGTTCTAGATTTCGCCGAAATGTCCATGTTTTTCGGATCGTCCCTTTTCTATAATGAGTCCATAGACCAAATCTATGAGGCAAGGAGAAATATCCAATGACCTTTAAGAGAAATAGAACGGGATGGAGATATTTCTTAATCGCCATGCCATTCATGATTTACGTCGTCGCTTTCTACTTCGTCCCGTTATTCGGTTGGATTTATTCCTTCTATAACTATAATCCGGCGCTCAGCTTCTCGCAGCTGCCATACGTAGGCTTGGATAACTTTCTTAAAATCTACAACGAATGGAGCGAGATCTATCGGGTTCTCAAAAACACGTTAGCGATGAGTTTTCTTTCGATCTTGGTTACGCCGCTGCCTCTGATAGCAGCCATCATGCTAAACGAAGTCAAACATGGTAAATACAAGCGATTTATTCAGACCGTAACTACGCTGCCGAATTTCATTAGCTGGATTGTCGTATTCGCGTTAACGTTCGCGGTCTTCTCGAACGAAGGACTGTATTATACCTTATTGCGAAATTTGCATCTCGACGTACCTGTTATAGGAATTATGGGCAATAATGGCGCGACATGGTTCTTCCAGTTGGGGCTTTCGGTGTGGAAAAGTATAGGATGGACCATGATCATCTATATTGCAGCCATAGCGGGTATCGACAACGAACAATACGAAGCGGCCCGTATTGACGGCGCGGGGAAATTCGGATTAATGCGCCATATCACGATTCCGGGGCTGGCTCCAACCTTCTTCGTCCTCCTACTGCTGCAAATCAGCAATTTGCTGAATAATGGATTTGATCAATATTTCGTTTTTTATAACTCGCTCGTCGCGGATAAGATCGAAGTTCTGGACTTCTATATCTACAAAGTAGGCTGGCTGATCAGCGATTACTCTTACGCTACCGTGCTAGGAATGGTGAAGTCACTGCTGGGTATCGCGCTGTTGTTCGCGGTCAATTATCTCTCCAAGAAAACGAAGGGAGAGTCGATCCTATGATTAGAAATCAACAGAGCTCCTTTGCGGAACGATTATTCGATTGGTTCAACTACATATTCATGGCTTTGTTTTCCTTCGTTTGCATCTATCCGTTCTATTACGTTCTGATATACTCGATCAGCGATCCGAGACTTGCATCCAAGGGCATCTATTTCTTTCCTGCTGATTTCGATATTGACAGTTATATCAAGGTACTTAGCCTGAATACGATTCCGCATGCCTTCCTGGTCTCCGTGGAGAAGACGGTTATCTTCACCGTCTTGTGCGTCTACTTCTCGGCGATGTTTGCCTATCTCTTCACGAAACGCGTTATGCCCCTTCGCAAAACCATGTATCGCATCGTGATTTCATCGATGTATCTGAATTCGGGCTTGATCCCGTGGTACATTACGATGAAAACATACGGATTGCGAGATTCCTTCCTACTCTATGTCCTGCCTGGAATCATTAACGCCTTCTATATCATTCTGATTAAAACCTATATTGAACAAATGCCCGCTTCGCTTGAAGAGTCAGCGGAAATCGATGGCGCAGGTTTTCTGACGATCTTCAATCGGATCATCTTCCCCTTGTCTAAACCAATAGTCGCGACAGTTGCCGTCTACGCCTCTGTAGGCTGCTGGAATACATGGATCGATAATTACCTGCTCGTCGATAACGAGAAACTGCAGACAATTCAGGTCATCCTATTCGCCTATTTGAACGAAGCACAAGGCATGGCGACGGATCTGACCACAATGGTGACGAACGCGAATTCAGGCCGTCAGCTCCAGCTTTCGCCGGAAACGATCAAAATGAGCATCACCGTCATATCGGTGCTTCCGATCATTCTCGTCTACCCCTTCTTGCAGAAGAATTTCATCAAAGGCATCATGCTTGGAGCAGTAAAAGGTTGAAGTAGATATGATGGTTTTTCTAGGGGACCATGTATCGATAGATGCACTCTTACGATGAAGAGGGAGGGTATTCCATGTCAATCTTGCGAAAAAGAAAGAGTCTGATTGCGATCGTGCTTACTATGACGCTTCTGCTGGTATCGGCCTGTTCCGGTAACAAAGAAGAAAACAACACCTCATCGTCCACAACTACCGATTCCACCAATAAGGCAAATACGAACAATGGAACCGACTCTTCCAATGCTAACAACGCACCAGCTGCGAACGATGCCTCAAACACATCTACAAGCACAACTACGGATTCGGATTATCCCGTCCTCCCCAGAGACCCGATCACTTTAAGAGTGTTTATCGGGGGAGCGGATACCGACAAGGGGATATGGAACACGACAATCGCCCAGGAGATTCAGAAAAAGCTCGGCATCACGCTTGATTTCATCACCGGCGACGACGTGAAAGCAAAAACGATGATCGCCGGCGGCGACTTGCCTGACGTCGTCATGACGGTCGGATCGGTTTCTGCATTGGTCAATTCCATGATTCAAGGCGGTCAGGTCATTCCACTGGACGACTTGATCGATAAATACGGTCCGAACATTAAGAAGTACACGCCAGGCGCTCTGGAGATCATGAAGAAAGTGGCAAGCAATAACACGGATAAGGTGTATTTCCTGCCGGTTCGGGTGAGCAAAGCCAACGATGCGAGCATGGCCAAAGACGGTTTCGTCGGATTTTATACGAGATGGGATTTGTACAAAGGAATCGGCGCTCCGGTCATGAATAATGAAGACGATTTTCTGAAGGTCAATAAAGACATGCAAGATAAGTATCCAACGACCAAGGACGGCAAGAAAACATATGCCTTCTCCGCATGGGGAGGAGAGCTGTTCCCTTACATTATTTCGTACCCTCACGCGCTGGGATGGAGCAACTGGCTCTCGGATACCTCTTTGAATGCGACGACCGGCGATGTTTCATACAATTTCACCGAGAAAGACGGCGTGTTCTGGAAGGGCATCAAGTTCTTCAATAAGGCTTATCGCATGGGTATCTTCGATCCCGAGGGCATCACGCAGAAGATCGACCAGTATATCGCCAAGATCAACTCCGGTCAAGTGTTCAACTCCGCTGCTAGCTTTTGGATGGGCGGTAACGAATTAATAAAGAACACGGGCAACGATAACGCGCAATTGCTGCAATTACCTGGTCCGTTCCCTGGCTACCTGTATTTGTATCCGATCGAGAATCCGGGCGGCAATAGTTTATCGCCTGCCCATGCGATTACGAAAACCAATAAATACCCTGAACGCACAATGGAATTGTTTAATTTCTTAAGTGGAACGGAAGGCGGGAGGCTGCTGTATACCGGTGTCAAAGGCGTCGATTGGGACGTCGTGGACGGGAAACCGAAGCTGATCGGCAAGATGGCGAATCCTTCTGATCCGGGCTACTCCGACTATCTGAAGAGCGTAGGAACGGTGAAGCTGAATCGGTTGGCCGGCCTGATCGAGAGCTACCCGGCCGAAGACGGATATCCGCTTGACTTGAAAATCAACATCGATCCGGCAACCGTTACGAAAGCCGAGAAGGAACTTGCCCAGCAGTTCGGAGCTGATTTGTATCCGGGACAGGTGTACGACAAGCTGGTGAAAGAGGGCAAAGGCATCGTGAACACGACCTACTTCCCGTTCACCGCGTTCGTCAAGCAGCCTTCCGAAGCAACGGCGCAAACGCTCGTCAAGGCGGAACAATATTTCATGGCGAACGTCGCGAAATATATTATGGCCAAGGACGATGGAGCCTTCGATGCCGCGCAGCAGAAAGCCATCGATGATTTCAACGCGATGGGCGTGGACAAAGCGTATGCCGAGTTCCGCCAGCTGATCGAAGACGCGAAAGAATTTGCGAAAACGATCAAATTGGACCAATAATCGAACCGGTTATCTTGAAGAGGGACTGCCTTATAGAGGGTCCCTTTTCTAGTAAAGAGAAGGTGGCTGCCAGATGAAATTGTCGTTTCGCATCGGTGTTTCCCGTTATGAAAGAGAAGATCAGTTTCAAGAGCTGCTAACCTTCTTGCTGCGGCATCGAAATTGCGTGGATGAGCTGACCTTGTTTACGGAGTATTGGCATTACGGGTATTACCCGTTGGGCGAATTCGCTAAGCGATGCGACATTCTGAAGAACCGTATGGAACGCCTTCGTTTCCATGGCTTCCGAAATGTAGGCATGAATATGCTTAGCACGCTTGGCCATATGCCCGAAGCCTGGGATTGGCTGCCCGAACTGCCACATCAAGGTGCGGTCGGGTGGGACGGGAAGGTCTCCACGTGCTCCTTCTGTCCGAATTCCGCGGAGTTCCGCACGTATATTGGCCATAAATATACGATGGCCGCTTTGGCGCAACCGGCGTTTATTTGGCTTGACGATGACCTGCGCATGTTCGGAATCGGGGTGGACTATGCCTGCTTCTGCGATACGTGCATCGGGATCTATAACGATGGACATCAGACCGCATATACGAGAGAAGAGCTAGTAGGCGTATTAAATTCCCCGGAAGGCAAGACGCACAGGGAACATTGGGTCCAGCAAAATATCGCTACCATCGAAAGTTTACTCCAACATATCGCGGAAACCGTTCGTAAGGTAGATCCACGAATCGAGCTCGGGTTAATGACGGTCAGCCTTAATATCTCTACTTATACAGGCGCTGATTACGAGAAGTGGTTCTCGGCGCTACGTTCCACGAAGGGCAGACCGGGAGGCGGATTCTTCGATGACGCGAAGCCGTTCGGATTAATCCGCAAGGCTCACGAAGTCAATCGCCAAATCGCGCATTATCCCGAGGCAGTGAAGGACATTCAATACGAGTTGGAAAACTTCCCCTATCACCGGCTGTCCAAGTCCGTACATATCGCGATGCTGGAATGCACGGTTTCCATCGCTTCCGGTACCAATGGCGTCGCTTTTAACGCGTTGAAGGGTGAAGAGGGTTCGCTTGCGGAATTCCACGAGATCATGGACGCGATCGAAGCGAATAAACCGTTATGGACAGCGATGGATCGAATCGCCGGAAACTATGTAAATGCAGGGCTGTACCCGGCATTGTCTCCCTTATACGAGGCTCGCCGAAACGTCAATAGCGGAGGTTGGTTCGAGCCTATTTCCGTCGATAATGCGCCGAACGTATATGTGCTTAGCGAGATCGGCATTCCGCTCAGCATGGACGGAGATCGGTCTTGCACGACCGTTCTGAGCGGCACGATGGCGGAGGGCTATACGACCGAGGAATTACTGGCGATGCTGAGCCGCGGCGTGTTGATGGACGGTAAAACCGTGGAAATTCTGACCGCGCAAGGTTTAGGAGACTATTGCGGCGTAGCTATCGACAGGAAGTACGACAACGGGGTTTATGAACGATTTTCCTCCGATCCAATGAATAACGGGTTTGCTTACGACAATAGGGATGCCCGCAATTCATTGAGCAAGGAACAAGGGTATGTGCTTAAACCGCTCTACGACGAAGTAAGAGTTCTCAGCCGTTTAATCAGCTATACAAACGAAGATGTTGGGCCGACATCGACGATCTACGAGAATGCACTGGGAGGCAGAGTCGCCGTTCAAGGATACGTTCCTTGGCAATTGATCCACTCCGGGGTCAAACGAACGCAGCTCTTGCGGATTTGCGATTGGCTATGGAATGAGAGGCTCCCCGTTGTTATCGATCGCTGTCTAAAGGTCGTTCCTTTCTTCAAACAAGCGGAGGATGGAAGCGGTTGGCTTCTTCTGCTGTTGAACGGATCTTTCGACGAAACAGGTTCCTTCGAAACGAAGCTGCGAATCGGAGATGCCAAGGGAGTTATCTATGAACTATTAGCGGACGGAAGCAGCGTTCCTGTGGCAGGCGCGGCATTCGAGAGCTCCAAAGGCGAAGTTGTTCTGAAGCCGGACAATATTGGGAGCTGGAAATTCAGAATATTCTATCAAATGTAAGAGGGGAGATGTCGACATTGCCTGTTCAATCGAACGTCATATTCGCGGATCTAGCGAAGAAACGCTTCCAGTACGTATCGGATCTCTCCATTTATACGGAGACGCTCGTAGACGGCAGGCTGCTCGTAGCAGGGTTTCAGGATAACGGCATTACCATCTATGAGTTAAGCGATTTGTTGGATAAGCCGTCGTTCGATCTCATCATAGACGGTGAGTCTCTCTATTTCGGTTGGGAGTTTGCAGACTTCGTCTCTATGGAGGACGACATAGGAAACGTACATGGAACGTTAACGCTGACAAATACGATAAAACCGATCGCACTGAAAATCACCACGAGCTGCTGCGGATTCGGTTTTTTCAAACGGGCCATCGAAATCACGAATCTCTCGGAAGAAGCGACGATTGGACTTACGAGCATGACCCCTATGAAGGGCTGCATTTGGAACATCACGGACAATCTGGCCGATAATTTGAGAGATGCTTCGGTTAGTCCCTACTCCGTCGGGCGTTTCAAAGATTTGTACTGGTCGCACGAAGGGAACTTTGATTGGCAGGATATTCCCGTCAACACCGGCGTTTTCTTCCAGTCGACGTTCGGCATGAGCGGGCATAGCAGCCCGTTCTTCGTCCTGCGCAACAATATGAACGGCGGCTACTTCGTGTGCCAGATGGGCTGGTCGGCCAACTGGAAAACGGCTTTCTTCGCAGATTACTTCAACGATGGGCGGCTGCCCATGAAAGTGAATTTGAATTTCGAGATTATGCCTGTTACGCCTGCTCCTGCCAGACTCATTGCACCAGGGGAAACGCTTCATGCGCCTGTCGTGCATTTCGGCATGAGCCATGCGGATTTGGATACGGCGATTCAGGGCTTGCATGCGCATCTTCGAAAGTCGGTCCTGCGGAAAGTCGGCGACGGTTTGCAGCCGGTTATCTATAATCAGTCAGGCTATATGCAGCCGGGATATAAACAGCCGAAGATGAGCGAGGAAGGGCTGAAGCGGGAAGCGGATATCGCGGCGGCATTAGGCGCGGAGCTCCTGATGGTTGATGCAGGCTGGTACGGCGAGAACGGCCAAGAGGGCACGGATTGGGGAAATACGACGGGAGATTGGTATCCCGCGGACGGCCTGCCGAATGATCTGTTCCCAGTCTTCGATTATGCGCGATCTATTGGCTTGAAGGTCGGATTGTGGGTCGAAGTGGAAACTGCGGGCTCTAAATCGAAGCTTGCCGAAGCGCATCCGGACTGGTTCCTTCATAAGTACGGCAGCAAGTTCGATCGTGTCCTCGATTTGGCGAAACCGCAGGTCAGAGCCTTTGTGGAATCAGAAATCATCCGGCTCGTGGAGACATACAAGTTGGATATGTTCCGCCTGGATTACAATTCAAGCTCTAACGACGGCGGCTTTAATGTCGAGGACGGCCGGCACGAGAATACGCATTGGAAGCATGTGGAAGCCATTTACGATATTTTCGAGCGCGTGGGCAAAAGGTTCCCGAACCTGCAGCTGGAGAATTGCGCTAGCGGGGGAGGGCGGACGGATGTCGGCATCGTCAGTCGGTTCACGACAACCTGGGTTTCCGATTGGTTTAAGATGCCGCGCACGGTTCGCATTCTGAACGGCATGAGTATGGCGCTGCCGCCCGAGTATGTGAACCGATCGACGGGAATCGAAAGCGCGTATGCCGGCAATTTGGATACCCAAATGCATGTAATTATCATGGGACATCCGACGTTGTTCGGGATTACGCCCTCCTTGGAGCAAGCGAATCCGGCCATTATGGATACGACCCGGAAGTATATCGAAATCTACAAATCATTTATTCGGACGTTTCATCGAACGGCGAAAGTGTATCATCATACCCCGGTCATCCCCGGAGCCGACGGCAGCGGTTGGGCAGCGCTTGAGTATGTATCGGAAGACAGGAAGAAAGCCGTCGTAGCGGTTTTTCGGCTCATGAACACGGAGGATAACGTCTATACCTTGAAGTTCAGAGGTCTGAATAAGAAGGTGAGCTACCGCGTGGTCGTAGAACCGGAAGGAACCGAATTCTCGCTCCAAGGCTATGCTTTGTCGAGGGATGGGCTCGAAATCAGAATGGATACAGCTTTAACCTCGCAGCTGATCATGCTGACGGAAACGGATTAAGTCGGGAGGATTGACGATGAAACCGTGCTATTCGGGACTTGCTGTTGTATCCTCCAAGCCTGCTTCTCTGAACGTTATCGTGGAGCCTGGGTGGATGAATACGGGAATCAGGATGGTCGAACTGATAGAGCCCGTTATGGTTTCGATTCGCGAGGCCGGCCAGAGATCGTTAGTCGATCAAATCTATCGCATGCAAGGCGAAGGTACCTCTTCTCCAAGCGGATGGAACGGAGAGGACATTCGCGGCAGCGGTGGAATGCCCTATCAACGCATGGTACCGGGATCCTTGCACGTGTATTCGAAGGACAGAAACAGACGTTATCTCGCGGAAACGGACTATACGCACGATAGTTATTGGGGATCCATCAAGCGTCATCCGCAAGGGGGATTTGATGCGGGTGAGGAGCTGTCGCTGGATTATGCGGTTTGGTTATGCCGCTACGATGCCATCGTGCTGTTAGAGGATGGAACGATTAGAGTCTTCGAAGGCGATTGTGAGGCGCCGGAATCGCGCGAGCTATTGTTGCCAGAGCCGCCGGAGGTTCGAGAAGGTTATGTGCTTGCGCATGTGTTTACAGGCTGGGGACAAAACCGCGTATATGGCGGCGGGAGTGTCGTTTCGAATGCGGAACATCGCTTCGCATCCGTTTCACAGACGGTTCCGCGGCTGATCGGCCGTTACGAGGACATGGAGGAACGCGAATACGTGATCGAAGTGTCGGCGGTCGCAGACGAGGAGGGTTACGGGCGAAGCTATCAAGCGCGAATAGCCGCGTCAGGCGCTGATTACGGCATGAACGATAGCTTGACAGCGGATACGTGGCGATGGACGGAACACGTACCGATGACGCGCGATCGGAATTTGCCGTTGTTGCTCCAAACCGCCTATCGTTTCCCGGTGAGTTGGGGGCTTGAGCTCGATTTTTCACCTCTATGGCTGGAAGAAGATGGTGACCCATCGGGTACATTCTACGTTCAAGCTTACCCGGAAATGATTTTCGACCGGAGAACGGCTTTGAACGGCAGCGAACCGCTGACATGCATGCCTTTGGAACAACGCGAGCATTTGGATGGTTTTAGGGAGAAGCTGGCTGCGGGTACACCTGTGAGAATTGCTTTTTTCGGTGCAAGCAACGCACGCTCAGGCTTATGGCCCTCTCAGGTGATCAAGGGCTTGAGGGAAGCCTATCCGCAAACGAAGATCTCAACTTCTTCCATTACGTATGGGGGAGAAGAGATGCGACATGGCCGACATCGCTTTCGCGGAGAAGTCGTGCCGGTCGCGGCAGACTTGATCATCATCGAGTATTTTATCAATGATGTTTGCCATGGCAATCCGGAGGAAACGGAAGTCGCTGCTCGTTATATCCTGCAAAGCATTAGGGACGAGAACATCCCTTGCATGCTGCTTACGAACAACGGAGCCAATCCGCTGTTTTCGAGGTATGCGTCATCTGCAAACTTCCAAAAGTATCATGACCTGTACAGGAGTTTAGCAGCCGAATACGGAGTCGCTTTCGTCGGCGGATATTCCTATTTCCGAAATTTGCACGAATATGGAAAGTATTTCATAACCGAGCTGAAAGGCAACATGATCAACCATCCCTATGGATTCGCCGATCGGAACTGGGGACAATTCGACCCGGTAATCAGTACCGCCATTCTGAGAATGATCCTATAAAAGGGAGACCCAACCATGGAGAATGAGAAGATGCGTGAAGCGATTCGCACAACGAGGGAATTCAGAATGAAATTGCTAGAGGACCGCCATCGTCCAGGCTATCATTTCGCGATGCCCGAAGGGCTCGGCATTCCCGGCGATCCGAACGGCGCTTTCTATGCCAATGGCCGCTATCATCTGATGTATCTCTACGCGCACAATGGCAATTCCTTTCATTGGGGGCATGTATCGAGCCATAACTTGGTTCACTGGCGTTATCACCGGGATGCCCTGATCGTGAGCAACGGCGATAACGGCGCTTTCAGCGGAGGCGCATTCGTCGATGACGACGGTATAGCGTATCTCTCCTATTCGAGCTTGGCAACGAGCCTCGAAACGATGGCCGGAGGGGGCGTAGGAATCGCTCGCAGCTCAGACAGACATTATGAAACCTGGGAGAAGTTCGACAAGCTCGCTTTGCAAAGCACGGTCAACGGAATTACGGAAGCCATCGGTCCGGAGGGAGAAACTCTTTACGTAGGCTGCTGTGATCCGAGCAATATATGGAAACGGGAAGGCGTCTACTATATGCAAACAGGCAACCTTTGCGTATTGGGCAAATACGGAAGAGCCGAAGATTCTCCGCTCGAAGCCAGAGGGGATTGGACGGATCTGTTCCAATCGACGGACCTCAGAACGTGGACGTATGCAGGCCGTTTCTATGAACGAGATCGATCGAACAAATGGACCGAGGAAAGCGAAGACGATATGTGCGCCAGCTTCTTCCCGCTTCCGGTATCGCGGCAAGGCGGAGCAGCGAGCGGGAAGCATCTGCAGCTGTTTATATCACATAATAAAGGCTGCCAGTACTATATCGGCGAATATCAAGGCGATCGTTTACTGTTGGAATCCCACGGTCGCATGACATGGTCGGATTCTACGTTCTGCGCTCCGGAAGCGTTGATGGACGATAAAGGACGGCAAATTATGTGGGCTTGGCTTGTGGATAATCTAGACGATGAGCTCCAATACGGCTGGTCCGGCGTGTACAGCTTGCCGCGAACGTTATGGCTAGGCGATGACCAGACGCTGCGGATGGCACCTGTCGACGAGCTTGCTTTGCTGCGATACAACGAGAAGCGCTTTCCCTCTGTAATCGTTCCTGCCGGGGAGAGGCTTGCGTTAACGAATATAAACGGCGAATCCTCCGAAATTAGGCTTACGATAACACCGGGATCAGCTCGTAAAGCCGGACTGAAAGTGCGTGCATCGGAGAACGAAGAGGAAGTCACGCTTCTCTATTACGATGCCGCTGCGAACGAGCTGGTGTTCGATTCGACGAAGAGCGGTGCCGGCGGCAGGCAAATCAGGGAAGCAGCGCCATTTCGACTTCACGGGTTTGAGAAGCTGGAATTCACGATCTTCATCGACAAATCCGTCATCGAAATCTATGCTAACGACCGTCAGGCTATCGCAAGACGGGTATATCCGGTTAGATCGGACAGCACCGGCGTGTTCCTCTTCAGCGAAGGCGGCGACGCAACATTCGATACGATTCTTGTTTGGGAAATGATGCCTTCGAATCCCTATTAGTTAAGGAGGTTAAATGTATGGACAATCCGGCGGTTTATTTGAAGATTGTCGAGCCTGTGCCGCATCAGGTTGTTCAAAGGGATGAAGGGGATGTGGGGATAATTCCGATTACGCTGAATTTGACGGCTGTCGGTTTCCCCGAAAGTTCGCTAGGACGTGTGGAAGCACGAATTATCGGAACTAGCTCGGTAGGCGCATGGAGACCTTTGGG
The DNA here is from genome assembly GCF_900106745.1 of Paenibacillus sp. CF384. Lineage (GTDB taxonomy): Bacteria > Bacillota > Bacilli > Paenibacillales > Paenibacillaceae > Paenibacillus_Z. The sequence continues at coordinate 126,117 of NZ_FNNV01000001.1, forward strand.
ACTTGTCGAGGGCGATCTATTTTCAGGTGCTTTGACGAACGTGCCTGTTGGCGAACATGTCGTAGAAATTCGAATTGTAACGGTGACAGACGAAGCCGATGCCGAACAGGAGCAGGCGAGAAGCTACGTGACACCTGTTTTCGTTGGGGACCTTTGGATTCTGGCAGGGCAGTCGAATATGGACGGCGTCGGCAAGCTTGGAGATATCCAGCATCCGGAGACCGGGATTAGCTGCTTCTACATGGGAGATCGATGGGATGTGGCGACCGATCCGCTTTGCTGGCTGCTTGAATCGGTTGATCCTATTAATTGGGAAGTGCCGGAAGCCGAGCTTACCCGCGCGATACTCGAACAGAGGCAATTTCGCCAGCATGGGGCGGGATTAGGCATTCCATTCGCCAAGGAGATTAGACAACATGTCCAAGTGCCGATCGGCCTCATCGTATGCTCCCATTCCGGGACCAGCATGGCGCATTGGGATTACCGGCTAGCTGACAAGGGAGGGCATTCCTTCTATGGGGCGATGCTGCGCAGGGTGAATAAGCTTGGCGGCAAAGTCAAAGGTTGCCTATGGTATCAAGGTGAAAGCGATACCGGCGCGGAAACGGCTCCCTTGTATTACGAAACGATGGTTTCCTGGGTAGCTGCTTTGCGCAAAGACTTGTACGACCCGCAGCTTCCTATTATCTATGCGCAGCTATCCGTGTTTTACGTCCTCGAGCCGGATGCGAGATGGCCGGATCCCGCCTTGTGGAACCGAGTACAAGCGGATCAGCTGGCGCTGGAGCACGCGATTCCCTACACGGCTATGGTACCGACCATAGACGCGGACTTGGCAGACATTATCCATTTAGATACCGAGTCTCTTCAGCAAGTCGGGCGAAGAATGGCTTGGCAGGCTTTGCGAATCGCATATGGAACTCCGATTTCGGAGACCGGCCCGCGGCCAGCCTTGTTTGGGTGGAATGTGGGGCGTACCGAGCTGACAATAGCCATGACTGGAATCAACGGCCACTTGAAGGACGTTGGCTGCGTGTGCGGCTTTCGAGTGGAGAAAGAGAATCGAAGGTTTCCGTTTACAGCCGAAATAACGGAAGACCGGCTGCGCATTCGATTGCGCTTCGAGCAATCCGTTCCGGTAGATAGCCAGCTATCGCATGGAGCCGGCTTCAACCCTGCCGTCAATGTGAAGGATGGATTAGGAATTCCGCTAGTTGTATTCGGACCGGTAACCGTTTGAGAATAGGCTCAAGTAAAGGAGTAAAGGGATGAAGCTAAACTATAGCATGACGCACCTTCCGCTGCTGGACGCTGCCTCGCGAGATCGGTTGATTGGTCATATGAAAGACGCGGGGATCGAGAAGGTTTGGATCGCCGGCTTCTTCTCCGGGAAAATGATCGATATCGAAGAGCTTAAGGAGGCGAAGGCGTTCGCGGAGCAGCATGGGCTCGAGGTCGGGGCGGTGACCATTCCGGTGGGGCATCCGGGCAACGCGTTGAATCCGGACGATCCGGATTTCGAGCAGCTGGAACTCCCGAAGCATTGGCATTACCGGATCGATAAATCAGGCAGCACGGTCTATTATTGCGGTGCGATCGATGCCAGCTTAATCGAAGATAACGGCAAAGCAGCGATCCGTTTAAGAGAAGCGGGCTTTAAGGAAGTGTTTCTTGACGACGATCTGAGGGCGGGCAACTATAATTCGGATATTGAAGGCTGCTACTGCAACGATTGTGTGGCCGAATTCAATCGCATTTATCATCGGCAAGCGACAAGGGAAACGTTACGGGACGCGGCGGCAGATAAGCTGGACACGGACTTGATGCTGGATTGGGTTGCGTTTCAATGCGATAAAGTGACGGACGTGGTGAAAGCGACGGAAATCGATGGGGTTCGGCCGGGCATCATGGTCATGCATTATGGAGACGAGCGGCATGGAATCGACATTCCATCTATTCGTGAACGTGTACCGGACACGATATTCCGTGTGGGGGAGCTTCATTTCAATGACGGAAGTTTCGGGAACCCGAACGGGAAAGCGCAAGAGCTGATGGGGATCGTCTATCACCTGAATTTCTTGGCCGGTGCGGAAGCCTATAGCGAATCTACGATTTTCCCGCCACGGTCTTTAAAGGAGCATAATCTGGTCTATAAAGCGAAGCTGGCCATTACGGCCGGTATCGAAAACGTTCTATTCATGAGCGGTACCTGGCTGCTGGAGGAAAGCTACTGGCAAGCGTTGACGGCAGCGCGGCCGGTCTTGCAAGCGCTCGATCAAGCTTGCTCGAATGCCGTTCGCAACTATCCCGTGCACCTCGCTTATGGTACGAACGGTGCATACGTGGAAGCATTCGTACCAACGACTCTGCCGGTATTGGCGGGATTGCCCGTTAAGCCGGTTCGCGCGGATCAATTAAGCGCTGACGGCGAAGTGCTGTTGTTCTTCGGAGATTATCGGTTGAGCGCACAATGGCAAGAGAGGCTAACGAGCTACAAGAAGGTCATATTCGATCGAAAGGCGGCTTCGAGAAATATAGATCTGCTCGGCAACCTGCAATCCTCCCACTCTCATTTGGTTTTCTGGGATATGGACGCAGATTCCAGCAACGTCACGGAAGGAACCGTGCGACTGCGGGAGCTGGCAAGCCAGGACGCTTGGCGTTTCCCATGGATCACCGAGGGAGAAAACATTGGTATCACATGGATGGAGGATAGCAATGGCGGAAAATCGATTTTGATTAATCTGGCGGAAGTTGAAACGGAAGGTGTCCTGATATGGGCAGACGACCGATATTCGTTTCGACTAAAGCCGTTGTCTTTTGCTATCATCGACCGATCGGGAAGTTTCGTTGAATACGATACAGAGGTCGTGATGTAAGATGCGAAACGAGATTTGGGAATGGACGGGGTTTAATGCCATGGAGCCGCGTGTCGCTGAGCGCAGTGTAGTCCATGACGGTCAAGTCGAGGTACGCATTCGGGCGATTGGAATTTGCGGCACGGATCTGCACATTATGAGCGGACACGCGGAATTTGCGCCGCCGCCGCTTCCGCTTGGGCATGAACTGGCTGGCGTCGTGGAGAGAGTCGGTGCAGGAGTTACTTCATGGCGTGCCGGCGATCGCGTTTGCATTGATCCGTTAACGGGCTGCGGCAAGTGCGGGGAGTGCCAATCCGGAAACAAGCACCGCTGTCCCGATTCCGGAGAATTCGGTCTCCATTATCCGGGAGGATGGCAGCGGTATATGGTCTTGCCACACGCTAATCTGTACCGACTGCCCGATTCGATCTCCTTCGAGGAAGCTACCCAAGCTGAAACGCTGCATTGTTGTTTAGGCGGCATCGATAAGTTGAATGTTCGCATAGGTGAGCATGCGAGCGTAGTAGGCGATGGACCGACGGGCTTGTATTTCGTACAGCTGCTCAAAGCTGCAGGCGCGGGCAAGGTGAGCTTTATCGGCATGCGGGATAGTCGTCTTAAGCTGGGGCAAGAGCTTGGCGCAGACGCTGCAGCGAATATTAACAGCGGTGATTCGCAGCTTCCCGAATCGGAATCGCAAGACATCATCATAGATGCGGCTGGCACGGAATCCTCGCTCGCGTTATGCATCGCTCTTCTCAAGAAAGGTGGACGGCTGCTCTTGTTCGGATTGCCTGGCAAACCGATTGCGGCAGACGTACAAACGATCGTTCTGAAGGAATTGAACTTGCTCGGCTCAACGAATGCACCGGGCGTATGGCCGCGAGTCATTCAAATGATGGCTTCCGGGCAAGTGAAGGTGAAGCCGCTGCTCACGCACGCCTATCGGTTCGAAGAGATGGATAAGGCAATCGCCTTCGCTCGAAGTCAAATCGACGAGGCGGTCAAAATCATCGTTTTCGCAGATGACACAAAGGGGGAATTGCGATGAAAATCACTGCTGTACGTACGATGCCTATTAAAATCCCATTTTACAAAGGAGAGAAGTGGGCGGGCGGTACCAGGTATAGCGCACCTTCGCTCATTATCCAAATCGAAACGGACGAAGGCTTCATCGGCATTGGCGAATCCGTAGGACCGACCATTCCCGTTATCCAAACCGTGGTAGACAAGGAGTTTGCTCCTTTCGTCGTTGGCCGCGATCCGATGGAGCTGGAATCCATCCTCCACCGGCTGGAGGAATATTGCGTCAACTGGAAGCAAATCGGCTATTACGGTATGGCGGGCATCGAGATGGCTTTACTGGATTTGAGAGGGAAAATATTGAACACGCCAGCTTATAATTTGCTAGGCGGAAAAGTGAAGACGGAAGTCGCATTCGTTGGTTATATCTTTATTGATGCACCCGAAACGAACGCGGAGGAAGCGCGGAAATTCGCTGCAGCCGGGTATACCGAGCTGAAGATGAAAGTCGGAAGGGACATCGACCTGGATGCGAGAAGAGTGAAAGCCGTGCGCGAAGCGGTAGGCCCTGCGATGAAAATCCGTATCGACGCGAACCAGAATTGGAGTGTGCCCACCGCCATTAAAGCGATTCGAAGAATGGAGAAATACGATTTGCAAATGGTCGAGCAGCCGACTCGTTACGACGATGTGGACGGCATGGCTGCTGTCGCGCGGGCAGTCGACGTGCCGATCATTGCCGACGAAGGCTGCGCCACCTACGAGGATGCTCTGCGATTAATCGATAAGAGAGCATGCGCTTGCTTTCTCGTCTACCCGTCGGAAGCAGGCGGGATCTTGAAGGCGAAGCAAATCGTCGATCTTGCCAACCACGCGGGCATTTGGTGCGTGACGGGTAGCTGGGCCGAGACCGGTATCGGAACACTAGGTAACGTGCACCTCGTCGCTTCATCGCGGAATTTCCCATTCGCGAACGACACGCATCTGAACTTCATGACCGGTGATTTGCTGCGCGAGCAACTGGCGTTTCATCAAGGCAGCATCAAGGTGCCGGATCGACCCGGCTTCGGCATCGACTTGGATCTTGCGAAGCTAGAGCTCTACGGGACGGATTTCGAACGGGAAATGGTATTTTACGATCCGAAAGATCCGCAGTTCCAGCCGCGGATCGGCCAGATTTTGTAGGAGGCGGCTTGGCAAATGGATCACGAGATCGTAAACAACGAGCAGTTGAAATGGCTTTCCCCTCTAGAAGCGCCTTTTCGGCTTGCCGGGTTTGCATGGGGAACTAACAGCGGGAACTATCGCAGACTTCCTATCGTCGAACCGGGAGTGCTTCGTGAAGCAGTCGACGAATTGGCGAATCATACCGCAGGGGGCCAAATTCGATTTCGCACGAATGCGACGAAGCTGGTCATCCAAGCGAAGCTGTTCGCGCCGAACACCGCGGAGCATATTCCGGCGACGGCCGTGAACGGTTTCGATTGCTACTTAGGCGATCATGGCACGCAGATGTATTATGGAACGACGCGTTTTCCCCATGACGCGGACCAATACGAGTATGTATTCTTCGAAGACTTAGAACCCGTAATGCGAGGGGTCACGCTTCATTTTCCGCTATTTCAAGGTGTGCATGAAGTTCGAGTCGGGGTGAATGCGGATGCCATGCTCGAAGAGCCGCTTGCTTATGATCATTACGGTAAAGTGATCCTATACGGAACGTCTATTACACAAGGCGGATGCGCTTCCCGTCCCGGTATGGCGTACTCCAATATTTTGAGTCGCAGATTCAACCTCGAGTTCATTAATTTAGGCTTCTCCGGAAACGGGCAAGGCGATCCAGAAGTGGCTGCATTTATTAATGAGGTTAATTACCCAAGTGTAGTCGTACTAGATTATGATACCAACTGCCCGACGACGCAGAAACTGATGGATACGATGCCGGAATTCATTCGCATCATTCGCAGTCGACATCAGGAAGTTCCAATTGTCGTCGTATCCCGTATTCCGTTCGGATTCGAGCATGCGAAGCGATCTTCCTATTACGACAGAATCGAGCGGATGACATTCCAGCAAGAGCTCGTGAATTCGCTTCGAAGCCAGGGCGACGGGTTCATTCACTTCTGCGACGGAGCTGATTTGCTGGGAGATATTTGGAATGAATGTACGGTGGACGGTATTCATCATACGGATCTTGGTTTCATGCAGATCGCGAACGGATTAACGCCACTCCTGCAAAATCTACTGAAAGGGAGATGATCGAAGATGAACGTACTGGCTATTGGCGCACACCCGGACGATATCGAGGTATTCTGCGCAGGAACACTGCTGAAGTACAAGCAGCAGGGACACGACATCTTTATCGCGTTGACCACTAGCGGAAATATCGGTTCGAATGAGTATGAGAGCAGAGAAGCCATCGCTCAAGCGAGGGAAGAAGAGCAGCTGGAAGCCGCGAAAGTGATGGGAGCCCAAGTCCGGTTTATGCGATTCGACGATCAAGGCTTACAGGACACGCCGGAAACGAGACGAGCGGTCATCAACGCGATTCGCTGGGCCAATCCGGACGTTATCCTAACCAACTATCCGCTGGATCCAAGTACGGACCATGCTATAACCGGGAAAATCGTAAGCGAAGTCATGCTGTCCATTCCCGGAAAGCTGATTCCGGCGGACGAACCTCCGATTTCTAAAAATCCCTCTCTCTTTTACTTCGGGACGGCAGTGGGAATCGATTTTATGCCGGAAGTTTACGTCGACATCACCGATTTCTACGAACAGAAGAAGGAAGCCTTATCCAAGCATACAAGCCAATATGCCTGGATGGACGTCTACCAGACTCACGGGTTGCTCGATATCATGGAAATTACCGACAAATTCAGGGGGCTTCAAGCGGGGTTCGTCTATGCCGAAGCCTATCGGGCTTTCCGGATCCACGGTTATATGCCGAATTATAAATTGCTTCCTTGATCCATTTGAATCCGCCATTATGGGCGGATTTTTTATTTAATAGCATTAATTATTCAGTTCTATCGACTCTCTTTTTCTTTAATAGATCTTTAGCAGATCCGACATCATTCCGGTTACTTCCGCTGTTTGATTGTGGTAAATTAACCAAATACAGTCTGATACTAAAGCGAAGAGAGGGAAATCAAATGAACAAGATTGTTACGGGACAAAGTAACAGCGGCTTCTCGGAAACTGGGCTGCGCAGAATGCGCGACGTGCTGGAGCGGCATGTGGAGTCCGGGAAGATTCCAGGACTCGTTGCGCTGATCAGCCGGCATGGAGAGACGCATGTCGAAGCGATGGGGACGATGCGCCATGACGGTGGCGCACCGATGCGCCGGGACACGATCTTCCGAATGGCTTCGACGTCTAAGCCGGTGACGATCGCGGCGACGATGGTTCTCCTCGATGAGTGCCGGCTGCGGCTGGATGACTTGGTGGAGCAGTGGCTGCCGGAGCTCGCCGACCGGCAAGTGCTGAAGCGGATCGACAGCCCGCTCGATGATACTGTGCCAGCGCGACGTCCGATCACAGTAAGAGACCTCCTGACCTCCACGTTCGGGCTGGGCATGGATATGACGTCGATGGGAACACCGATCATGAACGCGATTTTCGAACTGGGGCTTACGCCCAATCTACCAGTGCCTATGCCGGAGCCGGATGAGTGGATGCGGCGACTTGGCACGCTCCCGCTGATGCACCAGCCCGGAGAGCGCTGGCAGTATCACATCAGCAACGATCTGCTGGGCGTACTCGTCTCCAGAGTCACGGGCCAATCGTTTGAGACTTTTCTGCGAGAACGTATCTTAGATCCCCTAGGCATGAAAGACACCGGTTTTCACGTACCGGCGGGCAAGATCGACCGGCTGCCAACCCTCTATGCACCAAACCCGCAGACCGGAGAATTCCTCGTGTGGGACGAGGCCAATGAGGGACGCTATAGCCAGCCACCGGTATTCCAGGGCGGCGGCGGAGGACTTACCTCGACCGCCGATGACTACCATGCTTACTTCCAGATGCTGTTGAATCAAGGGATGCACGGAACTGAACGGATCCTGTCTCGACCAGCCGTCCAGCTGATGACGACCAATCGCTTGACTTCAGAACAACAAACCGCCCGAGATGCCATGGCCAGAAACAATGTCCACATCTCATTCGGTCAAGGGCAGCATGGCAGCTGGGGCTTCGGGATGGCGGTACGCACCTACCAAAGCGACTACGCGCCTATTGGCCAGTTCGGCTGGGATGGCGGAAGCGGTACTGCGACGTATGCCGACCCGGCAAACCAGCTCATCGGAATCCTTCTCACCCAAGTCGGGGCGTCCACTCCGGATTCATCGCGCCTTATCCACGACTTCTGGACCACGGTCTATCAGGCAATCGAAGACTGATCTGAGACGTGTCCCATGGAGTGGCGAAATAATGAAAGCCGCATACATCGCGGCTTTTTCTTTTTGTTATCAAGTTCTAGTCAAACAGGAAGATTCCTTATTCCGATACAGGAAATGGTAATAACTTGAAGAAGTATAAAGGTAGAGGAACAGAAACATGATTATCAATAAGAAGTCGAAAGGGAGTTATTCCATTTGCGAACACGACTAAAGCTATTATCTCTAGTATTCCTTCTATCCTTTTCTTGCATGCCAACGGTTAAGGCCGAGGCTGTGTCTGAATCTGCGTCTGCGTCCACAAGCATTCCATATTTCGATTCTAATTCATTAATAAAGAGTGACGGTTCCTACTGGATATGGGGAAGAGACCAGTTAGTTCCCACTCATGTGCAAGGCATTTCGGATGTTAAATACAGCTATGGTCGTTTTTTTGTGAAGAATGATAATACCGTTTGGTATTGGAAACAAACCATGTTTAATTATAATAGCGCTGATTTAATTCAAGTTAAAGAATTGGACGGCGGTTATGCACAAGCAGAGGGTTCTGGTGGAATGGCCATTCGCGATTTAAAAGGCAATGTCTTCTTTGTTCCATGGGTTGATAATGACATTTTTGGCTACGATTTTCGAATTGTAGAGAAGATAGATGTCGATCATATTACGGATCTTACAAGTTTTGATAAGTCCGCATCCTATATGAGGAATTGGGTATTTTTGAAGGATAATGGAACGGTGTGGGCGTATAGTGGCTTTAGGCCGCGCCCAGTTGCTGCTGTTAAAGGATTGCATGACATCATAGATATTTACCGTAATTATGCGTTAAAGAGTGACGGAACTGTTTGGTATTGGACTGGTGAACCGAATGAATCTGCGGAACAAATCAAAGGTTTAGTCAAAATCAAGTCAATCTTGCCAGACTTTTTCTCCAGATTGTTTATCGACGAGCAAGCAAGACTTTGGTACGGTGGATCTAATATAAATAGCTCCAATGAGGAACTTATCAAACAACAAACGCCAGTAATGATAGCATCCATCAATGATGTGAAAGACGCTGTAACCATTAGGGACTCATTAATCGTGTTGACACAGCGTGGAGATGTATACGAAACGCCTATTACCCAGCATAGCATGACGAAAAATCCGAAGTTCAATTTACTTGCAACCCAAGTTGTAAGTATCAAATCGGCTGAAAGTCATTTCATCATGCAAAAGAATGACGGTACCTTATGGGGATGGGGAACAAATACCAATGCAGAACTCGGAGCAGGTGACAACCGTTCTGTTGCAAAAACGCCGGTACCTGTTGGTTCTCCAATATCGTTAGAGGTTAACGGTGAAGATGTATTATTGACCAGTGGGGTTATCATGCGAAACAACCAATCCTTTATTCCGCTTCGGTCTCTACTCGTAATGCTAAATGCATCCATCCGTTATGACAGTAACAGCAATATCGTCATTGAAAGCAAGGAAGGAACTTCCCCTCCAATACGGATATCCATCAACTGGAAATCCGGAGCGATACTCTTGAATGAAAAGCCGACTGTTTCACAAACAAAAGCTTTCCTGCTGAATGGAACATCGTACATACCTCTGAGATTTGTTAGCGAGCAATTAGGTGCCGATGTTTCATGGAGCAAGACGGAGAACAAACTATCCATCACGTTAAAGGAGCTCCTACCGTGAAGATGATATTGACGGCTTCTCGCCTTATCCTGTCATTGATCATGATTTTCATAATATCCCCTAATTCTTCGGGAGTTTCCGCCCAAGCAGTCGTAAATGGATCTGTTGTCCTGAATGGTTCAACCATGGAATTGAAGGAGAAACCAATCGTGATTAATGGCAGTGTCATGATTCCATTTCGAACCATTTTTGAAGCGCTTGGCATGACTGTGAGTTGGGATAACAAGGCAAAAATAGTCGTTGGCAAGAGACATGGTCTTGTTATCCAACTAGGAAACAACAGATTCGGATTTATTAATGGCCACAAATATGAGCTGACACAAAGTCCGTTTCTAAGTTCAGCAGGCACATTCTATGTGAATTTACGTTTTATTAGTGAAGCATCCGGTGCCAATGTGAGCTGGGATAATAAGAATAAAACAGCATTCATTCAAACAGATCCGCGGCTTAATGCACTGACCTTACAGGAGTTCGTTGACTTTGACCTGCTAAGGGCCGACTGGACGAAGAAACAAATGGAGGAGCTCGGGCTGACAAAAGAGGAATACGGGGGAGGAGCAACCTATTCGAATGAGATCGTTTCCTATGCCTATAACGATAATTTAATGACTTCGGCTCCATTCTCAGTAGATATCTACGGATCGCATTCGGGACCAAGAGGTATTCATGTTGGGGAAACGTTCGATGAAGTCATTTCCTTATTCCCGCAGCATTCTGACTGGCGTAAGAACGAAGAAGGGGTATTCTACGGTCCAACAAATGCACCTGCCAAACATTATGATATAGGTACTCGCGGGTCGGTGTTCGTTTATGAGAATGGAAATCGAGAAATCACATTGTCTATCAATCAAGGGCCTTTTCTAAGGATATTTTTTGAACATGACGTCGTGACGCATTTTACTTTTTTTCTAGTAACGGCAGCTACGTAAATGATGAATGCCAATCGAGTTGAAGCAAGACCATTGCAACCATGCTGCGATGGTTTTTTTGCGTTGCCGGTTGGGAATAAGTTAGGTGTCTTGCCTCTTTTTTCACTTCTTCACTTATTTACTACTTCTCAAAAAAAGCGGTACTTCTCAAAAAAATCGATATATCAAAGACAGAAAACATCCCTCATACTCATCATTAACTGGAATAATTTGAGAAGAATTGGATCGAGGAGCACAGAGCGATCCGAGGAGGGGGAGGTGTTCTAAGAGACTTTTCATGGTGTATTAGCCCGCTTTCCCATCTAAGACAACAGCGTGCTTGTCCTTGAAGAACTAACTAATTCATGGTGAAAGGTGTGGATTTATGCGTAGGCTTTCAGTTAAATTAGTTACTTTCATTTGCTTGCTCTCCTTACTAACTAGTTTATTACCTGCTGTTTCTTTCGGCGCGACCCAATCGTTCTTTGCTCCATCTGAGACATCCGGAAGCATCTCCGTCAAGCTGTATCCAATGGAAAATGTCACCTCGGGTCAAACGAAGCTGGTTACGTTCGGCGTGCCGTTCCCGAGAGGCTCCATAACGCCTGCGAATGTATCGAAAATTCGCGTGTTGAAAGGCGGCACTGAAATTCCCGCCTTCGTTGAAATGCAAACGCCATGGCGCAGCATAACGAATTCTTCTCTGGATGGGGCTTCCGTTCGCATTGCGCGCATTCAGATTCAGAATACGTTTACTTCCGTTTATCCGAATTCGGAGACGATTACGGTGGAATGGGGTCTGAATAACCGAAGCCAGAACATTCCGACGCTTACGAATCCGAGATCGGCATGGCATCAAGTCACAACGGGCACTTTCGCAGCGGCAGACAACGTTTACGAGCCTGATGTTTATGCGGTGCTGCCGAAAGACTTCCTTGCCAAAGGCGTGCTGAAAGGAACGCGAATGAACACGTTCGACAGCAGCATTACCGAGACGAGAGATAATCCGACCACGATGGATGCAACCGAGCATTGGCCGGGCTACACGGAGATGGAGCATGCGTTCAAGAACAACTTCTACATGCTCGTGAACGAGGATGATCCGGGCGTTATCGCAGGGGATTCCGGCTCCGGGTATAGGAGCGATTACAAAACCAATTACGATCCATGGCTCTATGACCGCGCGGCAACGATGTACACGCTATACATGCGAAGCGGCTCTCTGAAGTCATTGCGAGAGGCAGTGCGGCATACCGACTATTACAAAACAAAAATTTATCCGGCCACAACGACGCCTTCCAGGGCCGTCGGTCTATTCACGATCAAGAATCCCGATCCAAACGGCTGGCCAGGCGGCAACGGGGCGATGTACAGCTACGACGAGTCGATGGCCTATACGTACTGGCTGACCGGTGACAACGATATGCTGACCTACATTCCGCTGATCGTTCAAGCGCATGAGACGAATGACGAGCCGACACGGTGGGATCCGAGCCTCGGGACTTGGACCGAACGGCATACGGCTTTCCGGTTGCTCGCCAATCTGATCGCTTACGAAGTAACGGGCAACGCGACCTACAAGACGAATGTGCTCAATCAAACGGCTGATTTCATCTGGCATCAGAACGGAGCTGGCGGACTTATTCCGGCAAACCGTGTCGACGGCGGGCTCTATCATTATGGCAGCCAGCATGGCGACGGCGTGCCCGGCGATTTGATCGGTTCGACCTGGATGAGCGTGCTGACTCAAGATGCCATGGTCCGTGCTTACGCGTTTACGGAAGATACGAACATCGCTAATTTTGTGAAGCGTATGGGTACCTTCCTGAATAACGCTTCGCGTTCGGATGCTTACCACAGCTTCGATACTTATGTCGGCGCACTTCGTTATCCCGATTATATGGTGAAATACGACGGAACAACGGATGCGCTGGACGGCGGACGCGGAAGCGCAAGCGATCCGACCGGCGGTACAACGATCGAGCATGATCTCGAGGTGGGGAACGCGATCATGTGGGCCGATTACTTCGGTCAGCTGCTCGGCGGTTCGCCGAATACGACTTGGGAATCGACTGTAACGGACCTCTACAACGGTTACGATATCGGCGTCAATTTCTGGATTCGTCCAGCCGGTCCAACAGCTGGGAAAACGGCATACCGGATTACGCCAAACCGCAAGTGGGGCTGGGAGTTCCGCACAACCGGCAGCTTCACGTGGCTGGCGTCCCAACTGCTGTCCGGTTCCAGCCCCGGCGGCGATACGACGGCGCCAACGGTATCGATCACAGCGCCGACAAGCGGTCAAACGGTATCCGGCACAATCACGTTGTCGGCAAACGCAACGGATAATGTTGGCGTCGCAGGCGTGCAATTCAAGGTCGATGGTACCAATGTCGGTACAGAAGACACGTCTTCGCCATATTCGATTTCGTACAGCACGACGGGCTTAGCGGCTGGATCGCATTCGATTACGGCGGTAGCGCGCGATGCTGCGGGCAATACGACGACATCGTCCGCTGTGTCCGTGACGATAAGCGCGCCTGCCGATACGACGGCGCCGACGGTGTCGATTACAGCACCGACAAGCGGCCAGACGGTATCCGGCACGATTACGGTAACGGCAAACGCCTCGGATAACGTTGGCGTCGCAGGCGTGCAATTCAAAGTCGATGGCACCAATATCGGCACGGAAGACACGTCTTCGCCGTATTCGATTTCGTACAACACGACATCGCTTACGAACGGCTCCCATTCGATTACGGCGGTAGCGCGCGATGCTGCAGGTAATACGACGACATCGTCCTCGGTACCTGTTACCATATCGAATAGCGCCACGGGAACGGTCACCTTCCAGCAAGGAGTGAACAGTTACACCGGTGCGAAGGATGTGTCGCTCACCTCGCAATACAGCGGCAACGGCGGCAATATTATCAGCGGCACGTTGAAAGTATTCGATCAAACCAGTCAGACAACGCCGTATGAAATCGATTCGCTGCTGCGCTTCGATAGTATCTCGATTCCGGCCGGTAAAACGGTCGCATCGGCAAAGCTGACACTCAAGATGAACACTTGGGCGACCGGATTTACGATGGAGGGTCGTTACATGCAGACGGATTACGATCCGACCTATTCACTCATCGGATGGCAGAACCGAAAGTCCGGAGCGCAATGGGCGACGGCAGGAGCCAAAGGCAGCGGGACCGACTATGTAGCAGGCAAATCTTTTACGATCAACAGCTTCACCGCAACCGGCGATCAGGTGATCGATATTACCCTCGATCCGACGATCGTACAGGGCTGGCTAACCACGCCATCCACCAATCAGGGCGTTCTGCTGTATATCGATAATCCAACAAACATCGCGCTGGATATATACTCCGCGGAAGACGCCACGACGGCAAACCGTCCGAAGCTTTCGATCACATACCAGTAAATAATAAAAGGGCCAAGGAGTAATCTCCTTGGCCCTTTTATATTGCTTAGCGTTTCGGCATTTTGCTTTCGTCCATGTACAGCAGGTTCCAGCGATGACCGTCCAGATCGGCAAATCCTGCGCCGTACATCCAGCCGTCGATTTCACTCGGCTTGCCAAAGATGCTGCCTCCGGCAAACTCTACTTTCTGAATACAGGCATCGACTTCTTCTCTACTAGAAGCGCCGAGTGAGAATATGACTTCTGCGCTGCGGGAAGTATCCGCGATTGTGGAGCCTGTGAATTTCTCAAACGTCGCATCGGGGAACAGCAGTATCGTGGTTTGTCCAATGTCAAGCTTAGCTCTTTCATGACCATAATTCGTCGCCTGATATCCAATCGCATTGAAAAAGGCAGTTGACTTCTCGACATCTTTGACCGGCAGGTTAATCCAAATCTCCTGTGACATGGCTGTGGCCTCCTAGAATATAGTTCCAACTATTTCTACTATACGCTACTTCTCGCACCAGAAGCGAATGATATCTATCCATTATTCGCTCTAACTAGTTATAATAGTTGGGGACGATATCATCACAAAGGGAGCTATTATGAGCGTACGAGTAGGAATAAAGAAAGTTTTATTATATGGCGTCTTCACCGGGTACATCATTCTGTTGATCAAAATATTGTTCTTATCGAGAGTATCGATCTCAGAGCTGTTTAGCGGACAAAGAAGTGTAGTTCGATCTATCAATCTCATTCCTTTTCATAGTATAAATGAGTTCATATCGGGCAGCACGTCTCATATCCAACAGTTCGCTATGGGCAATGTGGTTGGCAATATCCTCATTTTTATTCCCCTTGGTGTCTACTTGGCCTTATTTAAGACCAACAAACGAATAATAAACAATGTATTGTTGATATTGATTGTGAGTGTAATGGTTGAAATCATTCAAGGGCTACTTGGGATTGGATCAGCAGATATTGATGATATCTTTCTCAATGGTTTAGGTGGATGGATGGGTATAGTAGTGTATAAGTCTTGTCTATTCCTACTGCGAGATGAGAAGAAAACGATAACTGTAGTCACAGTGCTATCTGCTATCGTCGGAATACCCGTAATCTATTATTTATTATTTATGATCAAAATGAGATTCTAATCAAATTGATCGTCATATGCAAAGACCGGCAGGTTCATCCTGCCGGTCTTTTTGCCCTTGCTGCTTATTATTGTCAATACTTTGTCCTCTCGCGAATAGGATTAAACATGTACCTATTCTGAGGGGTGAAAATCATGTATTCAGCAGAAATCAGCCGTTCGAATCCATCGTGTTTCTTGTTTATTATCGACCAATCCGGATCCATGTCCGATCCGTTCGGGGCAAGCACCAAGGCCGAGAGCGTCTCGGACGCCATTAACCGGTTATTGCAGAATCTCGTGATCAAGTGCGCGAAGTCGGAAGGAATACGCGATTATTATCATGTTGGCGTTATTGGTTATGGTGCCGGCGTCGGTCCGGCGTTTGGCGGCGTGTTGGCGGGTAAAGAAGTGGTGCCGATTAGCGAAATTGCTGATAACCCGTCCAAGCTGGATAAGCGTCTGAAGAAAGTGCCGGATGGGGCTGGCGGGCTGGTGGATCAGCTCGTCAAATTTCCGGTCTGGTTTGAGCCCGTAGCAAATGGCGGCACACCAATGTGCGAAGCGATGAGAACGGCTCATACCGTTCTGAGTCAATGGATCAGCGAGTACTCGCAATGTTTTCCGCCGGTTGTTATTCATATTACGGACGGTGAATCGACGGACGGCGATCCATCGCTTGAAATGGAGCAATTAAGAGCCTTATCGACGGACGATGGCAATGTACTGCTATTCAACCTGCACATATCCGATAATCCGAGCGCGGTGGAATTGCGCTTTCCGGAAACCGCGGATGAGCTCCCTGATGCGTATTCAAGGGTGCTCTACGAAGGTTCAAGTCCGCTGACGCCTTTCATGATCCGAGTCGCTACCCAGGAATACGATTTGCAGCTATCGGATGGCGCGAGAGGTTTCGTGCTCAATGCGGATTTGACACTAGTGATTCAGGCGCTTGATATCGGAACTCGCCCGGCCAATCTGCGATAAGGGCTGCTGAATATGCGAATTGATAGCGACTGTTATTCATTGCCGAAGGCGGGAAATCACAGCCATGAATATGAGGATGCCTCCCATAGCAGCACACATGTACAGAAGGAGACGACAGTCTCTCGATTCGCTATAGCAGATGGAGCGAGCGAGTCTTCATTTGCCGACCTATGGGCGAATTTGCTTACAAGCGGTTATTGCTATGGCAGAATCGACGGGTTGCACATCCATAAATCGGTTTCGCCATTATCGAAAGCCTGGCTGAAAAAAACCAGCGGCAAAAGCCTTCCCTGGTACGCGCAAGAGAAGCTCGGCAGCGGGGCATTTGCGACGTTAGCGGGGATCACGTTTCGGTATGCGAAGGATGCCGAGACCGTGGCATTTGACGCGATCGCAATCGGCGACAGCTGTATTTTCCATGTTCGGGGGGATACGTTGATCGCGTCATTTCCGCTGAGCAATGCCGATGATTTCAGTCGTCGACCTGTACTCATTTCCAGTAACGCAGCCAATAACGACCGGCTCAAATCATCCGTTCACGAATGGAGCGGTACCGCCGAAGCGGGAGACGCGTTCTGGCTGATGACCGATGCGCTAGCCTGCTGGCTGTTGACCCACTACATGGAAGATCGCGGCGTCATCAGACGTTTACAAGAGCTGGACGGTCATCGTGCTTTCGACCATCTCGTGCATGAAGAACGAAGGCGGCTATACCGTGAAGGCCATTTCTATCTAAGGAACGATGATGTTACGTTCATTCGACTAAATCTGGTTAAAGGGAAGTGAGGCGATGTACTGGCCCACTCCGCAAGATTATAGGGAAGCGATCCAGAATCCGCGAGTCTGCTTCAAGGATTCGGAGCTGCGGTCGGGACTCCCGGAAATGGATAAGTTCGGCCTGCCGCGTCCGATATCCGGAAGCTTCGCCAGCGTATACAGATTGAAGTGCGGGGAGCAAGAGTGGGCGATCAGGTGCTTTACCAACAATGTGAAGGATCAGAAGATTCGTTATGATGCCATCAGCTTGCATCTAAAGGCCAATCCTCTTCCTTATCTCGTTCCTTTCGAATACCTATCCGAAGGCATCAACATTAATGGCCAGTGGTTCCCGGTCGTGAAAATGCAGTGGGTGGAAGGAGAGTCGCTGCACGAATACATAGAGCGGAATTTACATCATGCCGACGTGCTGCAAGAACTCTCCGATAAATGGATCATCATGATCCGCGAGCTGCGTTCAGCGAACATCGGGCATGGCGACTTACAGCATGGAAATATAGTGATGAACAATGACGAAATCATTCTGATCGACTACGACGGGATGTATGTCCCTGCATTAAACGGCATGCCGAGTAACGAGCTCGGTCATCGCAACTATCAACACCCGGGTAGGAATGAAGGGCATTTCGGTTCCTTTATCGATCACTTCTCGGCATGGGTAGTCTGGTTATCAATTACTGCCGTTTGCGCCGATCCGACAATATGGCATTCGCTTAAAGCGGGAGAGGAAGATGAATGCCTCCTATTCCGACGAAATGACTTTGTGAATCCGGACGTATCTCTGGCGTTCGAGCAGTTGGAGCATATAGAAGACCATGCAGTACGCTCGACCGCTAACTCCCTTCGCGCATTCGCGAAAGTGGAAGTAGCACTGGTACCAAGCCTTCCTGATCCCGAATGGGAGTTGAAGTCTGCGGCAGACCCGTCTCCATCGGAACGTGCGTATTCCGGTGGAGCATCGTGGGTATTGGATCACATCGCCATCGAGCCACGTAATTTGTTGGCAACAACATCTGATGGGCTCTTGCCGGAGAGACTAATCTCCTGCTTGATCATAATCGGAGCAGCGTCAACAGCCGCAGTACTATACAGCAGCGCGCCTGCAGCAGCATTGTTCTATAGTGCGACAGTAGGCTTTGGAACGGAGATAGCTTATTTGTTCTGGCGTTTCCGGAAATCTCCTGTCGTTCGGGAAAAGACAGCCACGAATAAAAAAATAAACAAATTGGATCTTGAGCTAACTGAGCTGAGAAACGAACGGAACGAATGGATGGAAATCAAGCGCAACTTTATGATAATCGAGGAAGATTTAATGCAGGATTGCGTACAAAGGCTCGCGGAAGCAGAGAAAAGCGAGCTGCATGAAACGGAAGCGGTGGAAAAGGAACTTCTTATTCAGCTAAGCGGGTTGCTTGGTGAAAGACAAATGATCGACCACCAGGAGAAAACGGAATTGTCCGGTACGCTGGCTGCATTCCAGAAAACATGGATGGAAGAGCAACTTAGCAAGCACAAGATTAGCCAGGATAAAATACCGGAAATCGACGATGAGATGAAACGCCGGTTACGATCGAACAACATTCGGACGCCGGCTGATTATAAGGATATTACGATCAATCAGTCCTATGGCCGCAAGCATGTCGACAAGGTGTATTTGATTCTCACAAACGGCGGTTCCGTTCATGTAGGCATGAGCCGAGTTCAAGCGAAGGCGCTGATCGATTGGAAAAGAAAAATCGAGCGCAGGTATCGAACCAAAATCCCTGCAGCGCTTCCGCGCAGTGAAAGCTCCGCCATAGCGTTAAGGTATAAGGATCGGAAGTCCAACTTGAATGTTGCGGAACAAACCTATAGAACCGAGGCGCAGGATAAGGTGGATGCTATTAAACAGGGGCACCGTCCGGAGCTGGAGTCCTTAACGAAGGAAGTGGATGCTGCCAGAATCAGGCTAGCGAATGAGCTTTATCGACTTGATGGACAGATCGATGAACGAAATAAGTCCCATTCGTCCAAGCTTGCGGAGTACCGCGATCTAAATGAGCGAATCGCATCCTATAGGAACGTACACTTTATCAGCTTCGTTAAACAAGTATTTCGGTTTCGCAATAGTAACAACATGCATAGTCGTTCCTAAAAGCAGAAGCCGCTAACTGCGGCTTTTTTAATTGTAAGTAGATTGCTAGATTGCCAATGTGAGGGCGTATGAAACGACCTTTCGGGAGGGCTGCCGAATGAGTGATGATCTATTAACGATATTAATTGTTGATGATGAACTGCCAATTCGTCAGGAGCTTCGTTTATTTCCTTGGGAGAAGCATCATGCCGAATGGATTGGAGAAGCGGAGAACGGCGAGGAAGCGCTGCGGTTCTGCCGTTGCCTCACGCCGGATATCGTCATAACGGATATCACGATGCCGGTCATGAACGGCATCGAGCTGTTTCGATGCTTGAAGGCGGAGTTTCCGCAAATCCAAGTGATTCTACTTACCTGTCACTCCGATTTCGCCTATGCGAAGGAAGCGGTCAAGCTCGGTGCGGTGGAGTACCTTGTGAAAGTCACAATGGATGACTCTGATCTCGCACTAGCGATTGACCGGGCGAAGGAGAACGTTTATCGTGAGCAGTCGCTTCGGCATAGCGAGGCGGAACGACAACGCCGGAAGTGGTCCGAACAGCTGATGGTCATGACCCGGCAGACCGCCGGTGAGGACAAGCTGACAGCTTGGCTGCAATCTGCTTTCCAGGCTGCGCTTCCGTTACGGCTTGCCGCGATTCATGTGGAGACGAGAAAGGCAGGGCGTTTATTCGTTCAACAAACATGCGAAGAGTCGCTGACGACACTGGAGCGCCAGAAGCCGTTCACCTGGCTTCCGGCCGATAGCAGCAGCGGTATTTATGTGCTCCTATTCCGCGCGGAGGAGGGCAATCCGCGGGAAGTTCACCGCGAACTGGCAGAGATAACGAAGACGTTATATCAATCTCTCGACCTTAGGCTTCCTTACCTTAGCGATGCATACAAAATATATGGAGTCATAAGCGAACCAATTGAGAGAAGCTCGGATTTTGCAGCTATATATCGCGATGTTTGCGAGAGGCCAGTTGCGGTTTTCTATGATAACTCTAGTCGGGTATTTACTACTTTACCTAACAAGACTGCTCCACTTGACGATCAATCTGCCAATGAAATGTCGGTCAAGCTATACAAAGCACATAGGAACGGGGATCAGCTGGCGGCATTCATTCGGGGAGAATTTCATCACTGGGCGATGATCACAACCATCGTGCCGGAGGAGCTCAGGACATTCGTTGCCGATTGGCTGCGCGGCTGGCACCGGGAACAAGCGTCGCAAGACGGCAACAAGAGGAAGGTACATGGCCAAATCCTCGGTGCTGCTACTCTAGATGAGTTGGTGGAAGCTTTCATCCACGAAATCGAGTCGACGGACAAGATCAAGAAGTGCCGTAGAGAAATCACGGAAGCAAAGTCGTTTATCGAAGACAACCTCGACAAGCCGATCACGCTTAACACAGTATCGCGGGAGGTCGGTCTGAGCCCGCATTACTTGAGCAGGCTGTTTCGAGAAGAAACGGGCATTCCGTTCAACGATTTCGTAATCGGCAGAAGAATGGAGAAGGCGGCTGACTTACTGCAGCATACGTCGCTTCGAGTCTATGAGATTGCGCAGCAGGTTGGCATTCCTAGCTACCGTTATTTCTCCGCTGTATTTCGCGAACGAACCGGAGTGGCGCCAACCGAATTAAGAATGACAGACCCTAATGGCAAAGGATGATCTGAATGAAACGGATCTATCGCTGGTATAAGAGATGGAGCCTCGCGACCAGACAGTTTCTGTTTTTATTTATCGTCACGTTCGCTTTCTTTATTCTTCTGGCCTGGAACAACTACTACAAGGCAGCGGATTTGTTTAAGAATCAAATGGTATCGGACTCCGTGACGTTGATTGCACGCACGAACCAGTTTCTCGATACCTACCTGGACAATAGCCGGAATGTTCTATTGTTATTATCGACGGATGCCAACCTGCTGAGGGAAGGAGACAGCCGCCATATATCCGAATCGCTCCGATTCATTGTCGAGAACAATAGTGCGCTAGTGGAAACGCTGTATTTCGTTCGCAAGGATGGTCAAGTATTCGCCAGCTCCCAGCTCAACTACGATATTATCGGCAACCCGCAGCTGGACTCGATTGTTGGCATGTCTCTGAAGAGCTACGGTGCGGTGGTTGTCAGCCAGCCCTATGTATCTCCGCTCTCGGGTCAGACGGTGTCCATCTCCAGACCGGTAACCGACGACAACGGAGATAGTATAGGTGTCGCAGTCATCGAGCTCAATCTGGAAAATCTCAATCGCAAAATAAGCGAATATACCTCCAGCTCCTACCAGACGTTCGTCATCATGTCCGATACGGACAGCGTTGTAGCATTCGATCGCGATAACGGCATTCTGCCGCAGAAACCCGGCACTTATCACGAGGACCTCCCCGAAGCATTCGTCGGTAACCTCGCAAAGCTACCGGTAACGGCAAGTGAAATGAGCGGCCCGACCGGTAAGCTCGTAGTCGTCAAATCCGGACAGAATCGGCTTGGCTGGACACTGCTCGTGCTGATCAAGGACCGATACTTCTATCAGAACGTAATCCGCTTGTTCGACAATTACAAGGCGGCTGCCAGCATATGGTTCGTGGTTCTTCTATTCATGGCGTTTGCGATGTCTCGCTATATGACCAAATCGGTTCGAATGCTTGCAATCAAGATGGACCGCGTACACGACATGGGCGTCATCCCTAGTCTTGTCGTGAAGAGAGATGACGAGATCGGACGGCTGTCCCAAAGTTTCAACGCCATGATGGAGCGGATTCGCAATCTGCTGCAGGAAACCAAGCAAATGGAAGAGCGGAAGAAACTGTTGGAGCTGAAGGTGCTGCAGAGTCAGATTGCTCCACATTTTCTGTACAACACGCTGGCATGCATCGGAAGTTTGGCCAAGCAGCACCGGACGCAAGAAGTGAAGGAAACGATCAGAGCGCTAGTCGGCGTATTGTCGCTTAGCTTCGATAAAACATCTGAATTTATTACCGTCAAGGAAGAGCTGGAAGGACTGAACATGTATATGCAAATCCAGAAAATAAGGTATGGAGACAAATTCAGCTTTGTTCAGGAAATCGATCCGGAAGCGTTATCCTGCACCATACTGAAGCTCACCTTGCAGCCCATATTGGAAAATGCTGTTTTTCACGGGGTCGTCCCAAGCCATTTCGGGAATGGTCTCATTAGCGTGCGGGGATCCGTGAGGAATGGCAAACTGCGTTTTTTTATCCGCGATAACGGGGCTGGAATGGAGAAGTCGAAGCTCCGGAAGGCACTAGACGAGCAGATGGAAGAACCCAGCAGAGAACGTTCCTCAGGCATTGGGATGGCGAATGTCCATCATCGTCTGAGGCTTCATTATGGCGCTGCATACGGGCTAAGGATCGGCAGCGTGCCGAATGCGGGGACGGTCGTCTGCATTACGCTTCCCGCACTGCAACAATGATTAATTCGGAATGGCTTGAACCGAAATTGTCGGTTTTGTACTTCATTTCGCAAGATCACTGTATAGTTGGAAGGCTCGCAGCCTTGTTATACTTGGTTTGCGTAATTGAATGCGCTTACAGTAAGGAGCGAGGTGAACCCTATGAACCAGCAAACGGCAGCTTTTGGCAGAAATATTTGGCGATATAGAGCTTATTACTTGATGCTCTTGCCAGGCGTTATTTATTATATCGTCTTCAAATACGTTCCGATGTACGGCATCATTATCGCTTTCAAAGACTTCAACATTATGGATGGGATTTGGTCCAGCTCGTGGGCTAGCCCGTGGAACAAGCATTTCATCACCTTTTTTCATTCGCCCTATTTCTCGCAGCTGCTAACGAATACCTTTCTGATCAGCTTCTATAAATTACTCTTCGGGATGATTCCTCCCATAGTCATGGCGCTGCTGCTTAACGAATGTCGGGTACGATGGTTTCGATCGCTCATCCAAACCTTAACGTATATGCCGCATTTTCTGTCCTGGGTGATCATCTATGGCATTCTGCTGGCGCTTCTGTCCCAAAGCTCCGGATTGCTGAATCAATGGTTGAAAGATGCGGGAGGAACGGCAATTCCCTTCCTGACCTCAACGTCTTCCTTCCGAACCATCCTGGTGGGATCGGAGATTTGGCAAAATCTCGGCTGGGGAGCCATTATCTATCTCGCCGCTATCGCCGGCATCGATCCAACGCTATACGAGGCGGCTCGGGTGGACGGCGCAGGAAGATTGCGAATGATCTGGCACATTACGCTTCCCGGTATCCGAACCGTCGTCATTATGCTGTTGATATTGAAGCTGGGGCATATCCTTGATGCGGGATTCGAGCAAATTTATATCATGTACAACATCCAAGTCTACGCCGTCGCTGATATTCTCGATACCTGGGTGTTCCGGACCGGTCTGCAGCAGCTTAATTTCAGTTTGGCGTCGGCGGTTGGACTATTCAAGGCCGTGATTGGATTGGTTCTTGTACTGGGGTCGAACAAACTCGCGAAGCGGTGGGGAGAGGGCATATGGTAAGAAGCACGAACGACCGCATCGCCGATACCGTAGTTTTCGCCATTCTGCTCCTGTGCGGACTTGTCGCGGTATTCCCGCTACTGTACGTCCTATCCGTTTCGCTCACCCCGTTCAGTGAAGTGCTTAAGAATGGAGGCTTCATACTTGTACCCAGATCAATTACGTTTGGTGCCTACCACAAGCTGCTCACGGAGTCGAATATCCCTCGCGCCTTCGGGGTTACCGTACTGATTACCGTCATCGGCACGATACTCAATATGGTGATTACGGCGTTGATGGCGTTTCCGCTCAGCCGTAAACAGCTTCCGGGACGCAACTTCTTTCTGATGATGGTCGTCTTTACACTGCTCTTCAGCGGCGGAATCATACCGACTTATCTGGTCGTCAAGTCGATCGGGCTGCTAGATTCCATATGGGCTATGATACTGCCGAACCTGGTATGGAGCTTTAACGTGCTCATTATGAAAAGCTTCTACGAGTCGCTTCCTGAGGAACTGTTCGAATCTGCAAGAATGGACGGGGCCAAGGAATTCCGGATCTTGCTGCAGATCGTCATCCCGTTATCCGTACCGGTCACGCTGACCATCGGATTGTTCTATATGGTGGGTCACTGGAATGAATTTTTCCAAGCGATTATGTATGTGACCGATCGGACGCTGTTCCCCCTTCAAGTGGTTGTGCGCGAGATATTGATCCAAACCCAGCAGCCGCTGGAAAATGCCGATAACATGACACCGAGCGAGACGCTGCAAATGGCTTCCGTTATTCTGGCCAGTCTGCCCATTATTCTGGTGTATCCGTTCATGCAGAAGCATTTCACTAAAGGCATGCTGCTCGGCTCCGTCAAAGGTTGAAGCTCGGCACCCCGTTACTGCAGGAACGGGATTGACCGGTTTAACAATATAAGGGTATTAACGAAAGGGGTTCTAACCAATGAATCGAATGAAAGCTGTTGCCGTCACGCTGAGCAGCCTCGTGCTTGTATGCAGCTTACTTGCAGGCTGTTCATCGGGTAATTCCTCGAAAGCTTCGAATAAGAACAATTCCGAAGCATCTGGCGTAAGCACGGAGAATTCCGGTGAAACGAAAGGCTCGATTAAGCTCGATATCATCGAGACCGGTAACAATTTGCCGACTCCGGACAAGGATTTTATTAAACAGAATATTGATAAAGCAATTCAGGCAGACGTGAATTTAACCGTATATGCATCGGGCGATGATTATCAGAACCAGCTGAATGTTCGGCTCGCATCCGGAAATTTCCCTGATTTATTCCAAGTCTCGGATCGCGCCGCACTGAAGCAATTCGTAGATCAGGGGCTTGTGCTTGATTTGACCCCTTACATGGATAAACTGAAGCCCGTGAAGGATTTCATCGGCGACGAGAGCTTGAAGAAGACGACGATTAACGGTAAGGTGTTCGCCGTTCCGAAAGCGCCAAGCATACCTTATAACACGTATTGGATACGCAAAGATTGGCTCGATAAGCTCGGCCTTCAGCCGCCATCTACAATTGACGAATTTCTGAATGTAGTGAAGTCGTTCGCGGAGCAGGATCCGGATGGAAACGGCAAGAACGATACGCTCGGTCTTACCGGCAGCAAGCTTTCCGCGTTCGCCCCGATCTTCGGCGCATTCGGCGTTGGGGACCCGAACACGTTCTATGTCAAGGATGGGAAGCTGGGCAATTCGATGTATGACCCGGCAATGATAGAGGCACTCGGATTTATTAAGAAGCTGATTGACACCGGCGCCGTAGACCCGGAGATTATGGCCAATACCGGTCTTCAGCATCAGGAGAAGGCGATTAAAGGGCAAGCGGGCATCGTCTGGATCGATTGGCCGAACCTGAGCAAGGATCAGTTCACCGAGCAAATCAAGAAAGTAAATCCAAACGCGAATTGGATCCAGCTCGCACCTCCGAAAGGGCCGGGCGGACAGTTCGATGGACCGTACGATCTAGGCGGTACCACAGGGATTTATGCGATCCCCAAAGCGCTGGAGAACGACAAGGATAAACTGCAGAAAGTATTCGATCTGCTGAACTTCGTTTCCGGTAAAGAAGGATCGATGCTGGTGCAGTTCGGCATTAACGGAACGCATTACAAATTGGAAGGCGATAAGGTCACACCGACTGAGCTGATGGGCAAGGAAGCTGGATTTACTTGGCTGTACCAGTTTACCGGCCGTCCCGAATTAACGTATTTAGAGACGAAATTCGCGCCTCAGTCCACCTTCATCCAATTCGCCAACAGCCAGCCTCGATTACAAATTCTGAATGGATTTCTAACCAATCCGGAAGGGTACAATCCGGCGGATACGAGCCGATTCATCGATGAAGAATTCGTTAAATTCATCTATGGCAACAATCCGTTTACGAACTACAACAGCTTCCTTCAAACGCTTGAATCAAGCATGAACTTCAAAACGTACTTGGATGCATCGACCAAACAGCTGGAAGAGCTCGGTTACGGCAAATAAGATAAGAAGGTAAAGGCCAACTCATTGTTTGCAAGCGCTTCACAGGATTAATTTACCAACTCCACCCAGGCATTGACTACGAAGACGGAGGTAAATTATGAGCAAATGGTATAGAGGGTATCTTGGCGATGCTTATAAACTATTTCTCTTATTCCTGCTACTAGTACCGTACATCCCTGCCGCAAGAATTACACACGCGGAAGGGTTGAAGCTTTCGACCGGCAACTATTATTACAACCCTGCTCCGGATGCTGGCAATTCTCCCGACTACGGGGCAACCGGCTTAGTATCTTCAGAGGGAGGCAAACTTTTTGACGACCTCATGACGACCTATGCCGGTTGGATGGGAAACGCCACATCCAAAGGAACGGTCCAAGTGGTGTTTGACCTCCTGAAGGACTACCCGCTGGAGAGCATAACGATTGTATTGAATTCGCCCAACAGCTATTGGGGTTATAAACAATTCACGGTGAAATACCGACCCGAAGCTACGACGGACTATTATTATATTGCAGGCAAGCATGTCCGATCCGGAACCGCCTTGAACGATTCGGTTACCATCCCGATGAACAACAAGACGGCCAGATATATCGTCATCGATATTAAGCGTTCCAATGCTTATCAGCATATCCCGCTTACGGAAGTGCAAATAATTCGAGGTACAGGAGATGAAGGGCAGCAGCCTGCACCTGCCTTAACCATCGAGCAGATGCAAGCCGAGCTGAAGAAAGACGCTTTGATGGTGGATAAATACGGACAATGGATCTATGATACGTGGGCCGGAAAGGTTGAAACGGACGCTCAATTAAAGTCGGATTATGCGAATGAGGCGAAAGCGCTGGCGAACGTTTCGCTTGACCGCAGACAATATGATCCATTCGGCGGGATCAAGAGCGGAGGCCAGCAAGCAGCTACCGGATTTTTTCGACTTGAACAAATCGATCATAAATGGTGGTT
This sequence comes from Paenibacillus sp. CF384, assembly GCF_900106745.1. Taxonomy (GTDB): domain Bacteria; phylum Bacillota; class Bacilli; order Paenibacillales; family Paenibacillaceae; genus Paenibacillus_Z. The sequence goes on from NZ_FNNV01000001.1 coordinate 153,360, forward strand.
TATCACGCCTGCAGGCTACAAGTTCATTCTAAAAGGCGTGGATGCGGCCAGCATATGGGAATGGGGATACGGAACGCCTTATCAGCGCAGCGACGGCACGCCTCGCCAGGTCTTCGAGGAACTTCCGGATCCGAACGATTATGCGCCTGCTTACGCCAGTGACTTAAATGGTGAAAGAGTCAGCTTTGTCATCGCCAACATCATGAGAAAATACGGCAGAAACTATGAGCCCAAGTGGGAGGAAGTCACGAAGAAGCGAATGATCGATTGGGGCTTTAATGCCTTTAGCAAGTGGACCCGACCTAACCATGTCACATTTCCTTATATACAGGTATTGCAAGATCCGATGAATTTAGAAAGAATTCAATGGACCTACGATGTGTTCGATCCGCAAGCGAAGTCCATTATCGAGAACGCTCTGAGCCCGCAGCTTAGAGAAGCGAAGAACGACAGGTGGTTGATTGGCTACACTTACGATAATGAAGCGGGTTGGTCGACCGATATCGTCAAAGAGATTTTGACCTATGACTCGACTTCTGCGGCTAAGCGAGCTTTCGTGGATTTTCTTGCCCCTCGCTACAACAATGATCTTGCTGTCATGAATCAGCTTCTGGGTACGAACGCTGAATCCTTGGACGCCTTGATGAATACGTCGATCGCAATCGCGAAAGTTCCGACGGTCGATGTATCGGACTATATCAAGCTGGCATCCAAAACGTACTTCAGCACAATCCGTTCGATTATTGAGAAATACGATCCGAACCATTTGTTCCTAGGCTCGTCAATCGTTTCTACTTGGCGGACCAGTCTGGAATGGGATTCGGCAGCCATGGAATTCGTCGATGCTTTCTCTGTCGATATGTATGCGAAGGACACAAGTTGGCTTGCCCGATACGAGGCATACGGTAAACCGCTGCTAAATCTGGAGTTTACATTCAGTACGAGTGAGCGCGGGTTATCGCCAGTCAATTCAGCTACAACAACGGCTAGCATAGCCGACAGAGGTGCGGCTTTCCAAGCCTTTATCGAGAAGCAAGCAGCTCATCCGCTGTTTGTCGGCTCGGGGTGGTTTGGGTATTTCGATCAGGCAGTGACCGGACGCAAAGACGGCGAGAATTTCAATACCGGCTTGGTAAACCAGCAGGATCAGCCTTATACGGAAATGGTCAATTTGATGAAGAGCGTCAATGCAGAGTTGGAATCGATTCATGAGGATGGGGGATAGGATTTCGCAGGAATATCAAGCTCGAGATGCATATGTCTCGAGCTTTTTGGTTTCCCGTAACCGAACAAGAAGGCTTTTTTTGGAGTTGACAATCCAAAATCAAATTGTTAGTATGAGCTCTGAAGATTGGAGTGAACACTCCATAAAACTGAAAGGGGATAGGACAACATGAATGCAACTCAAACTACAGCACTTATTACCGGAGGAACCAGCGGTATTGGGCGAGCAATTGCGAATCAGCTTGCTGCACAAGGCATCCACGTCGTGGTTGCGGGGCGTAATGTGGATCGTGGAGAGCAGACAGTTGAGGCAATCCGCGCAGCGGGAGGACACGCAGATTATGTACAGACGGATCTTCGTGACGCATCAAGCGCAAGAAGCCTAGCGAAACGAGCAATTGAACTGGGCAGCGGCCGAGTCGACATTCTTATCAACAATGCAGGAGTATTCCCGTTCGGACCGACGCATGAAACAATGGAAGATGATTTTGATCTCGTATACGCTCTGAATGTCAAAGCACCTTATTTTCTAGTTGCAGAACTGGCGCCGCTGATGGCGAAAAGCGGCAAGGGGGCTATCGTCAACATATCGACGATGCTCGCCGACTATGGAATGACCGGTATGAGCCTTTACGGTTCGAGCAAAGCAGCAATTAACCTGCTTACCAAAGCATGGGCGGCCGAATACGGCCCAAGCGGTATCCGTGTCAATACCGTCAGCCCTGGACCTACGCGCACGGAAGGAACAGAAGCAATGGGCGAAGGTCTTGATCAGCTTGCTGCTCAAGCGCCGGCAGGCCGTCCTGCTTCAGCGGATGAAATTGCTGAGGCTGTCGTCTTCCTCGCGACCGATCGTGCCAGCTTCATTCATGGCGCAAACCTAGCCGTAGATGGTGGACAAACCGCAGTTTAATTATTGACAATCACACCGTTTTTATTAGAGTAAAACCGAACCAGGTCTGATTCGAAACTCATCGTATCCTAACGTTTATTAATGGATTGCATAATCCAATTTTGGTATACTACATGCATGGAAAATATAATGGATGTCCAGACGCCAAAGCAGCGGCTCACTAAGAAGGGAAAAGAAACTCGCGCGCGTATCGTCGCCGCCGCAGCCAAATTAATGTTTGATCGCGGGGTTGCCGGCACAAGCGTGGAAGATGTGCAGCGGGAGGCTAAGGTCAGCTCCTCCCAGTTGTACCACTATTTCAAGGAGAAACGCGATCTTGTATTAGCAGTCATTGTGTATCAAACCGAACAAGTTCTTGACGCTCAGGAGCCTCTGCTAAGCCATTTGGATAGCATGGAGTCGCTTCGGATGTGGCGCGATGCCATCGTGAAGCTTCAGATTGAACGGCAATTCCAAGGGGGCTGTTCAATTGGCTCTCTTGCGAGTGCGCTGGCGGATACAGATCCGGCAGCGCGCAGCGAACTCGTTGCCGGCTTTATGCAGTGGGAGCTCGCTATTCGAAAAGGACTTCGCGCTATGTATGATCGGGGAGAGCTGAGAGCCGATGCGGACCCGAATCATCTCGCGCTGTCGCTGCTAACTGCGCTTCAGGGAGGCCTTCTTCTTACTCAGGTTCGCAAGGAGACGAGTCCGCTAGAAGCTGTATTGGATGCCATGCTTGCGCATATCCGCACATTCATCGTCTAATAGTGTTACTTTAAAGCCGCAAATTTTGCGGCTTTTTTGTTGTGCTCAAAAATTGCACACCTATCTATAAAATAGCTTGACTCCTCATAAAAGGCATGATAATATAACTCATGTAACCAGCAATAATAATGTTAGATGGTTACAAAAAACGTTCGGCAAAGGAGGACGGATGAGAACGCAGACGGCCGAACATGGATGGAATGAACGCCCGGTTAACGAGGTCAATCGTGATGAATACAAACAACACAAGGATATTATTATCGTTTATAAACACAAATACACAATTAGATATTGAATAGGAGCGAATACAATTATGAATATTATCGAAAAGAAACTATATACAGCTACTGTTAACGTTCAAGGTGGAAGAGATGGGAAAGCAGTTTCCAGCGATGAGAATTTAAATGTGGATTTGCGATATCCGAAGGAATTAGGCGGTAACGGAGAGGGAACGAATCCGGAGCAATTGTTCGCGGCGGGATTCGCGGCTTGCTTTGAAGGCGCGATGGGATCTGTCCTTCGTTCGAAGAAAATCAAGTCGGATGGCATTTCCATTAATTCTAGCGTCACGCTGGGCAAGGATGCGAATGAGGGCTATGCGCTTGCTGTAACGCTGGACATTACGCTTAAAGGCGTAGAGCGCAGCATTGCGCAAGAAATCGTCGATGAGGCGCATAAGGTTTGTCCTTACGCGAGAGCGACCAAAGGCAATATTGAAGTGATCTCGAACGTAATCGGTTAAGGCTTATGAAGGCACTTCCAATTATTTAAGGAGGTCATAAGGTGGAGATCCATGCATTATTCAAAGATACGTTTCAGGAACAAATAAGTCATGGCATCACATTGGTAGACTTCTACACGCCAGGAAACAACGCTTGTCTAGAGCAGCTTAACATTGATCATAGCCTGGCACAGGAAGTCAGATATCAAGCTGCTGTAGCCAAAGTTAATATAGATCAGGAGCAAGAACTTGCAGCTGAATACAATGTATCGAGCGGGCCAACCTTATTGTTGTTCAAAGATGGTTATAAAGTGGAAACTTTAGTCGGACTACAAAGTAAAGAGGTTTTGCAGAAGTACATCATCAGCTATGCAACAATGAGCGACTCTTGCGTTTGACGGTTCTTAACGGCAGCCATACAGGCTGCCGTTTTTTGCATAATTTAGGTAGCGTGGAGAGACAATAGTGTAACTTTGAGATATTGAAATGTAGGAGAAGAGTGATTAGAAATGACTGCGGTCCCTCGACAATGGAAGGAGCTTCGTGAATCATCGGATTTCGTATGCTATGAACATCCAACGAACGATGAGTCTTTTTTCATCGGCTATTTTCATTCCCTCTTGGAACCGAACGTTCTGCACGATCATATCCTCGGTCCACTGAGCAACGATTCGAATCAGACTTTCAATGAGTTATATCGTGCGATTCCGGTTGGGGAGAAAGAAATAAGCGACGATTGGGCTACGATTCAAGGCAAGCTTCTGCGTGGATATGTCGTCATTCAATACGGTCTGCAATCGGATCAATGCATGGTGGTCAATGCCGCCACAGCCAAGGGACGAAGCATCTCAACGCCCGAGATCGAATTTACGGTGGAAGGGCCCAAAGAAGCTTTTGTAGAGGCATTAAACATGAATCTCAATTTGATTCGTAAGCGAGTGCCCTATCCCGAGCTGCGCGTGAAGGAGTTTGAAGTGGGGGAAATATCAAAGGCCAGAGTAGCGGTATGTTACATAAAGGGGTTAACGAACGAACAATATTTGAATACGTGCATCCAGCGCATAACGGATGTTCAATTCGATCAAATCACGAATATCACAGTCCTTCAACAAATGATTGAGGATAATTCCAACTCCATCTTCCCGCTGACGATCGGAACCGAAAGGCCTGATTATGCGGCTTGGGCACTTTCTTCCGGGCAAATTTGCGTGTTGATGGACGGTTCCCCGATCGCGGTATTTGCACCGGTCAATCTGGGGTATTTTTTTATCACCTTCGAAGACTATTATTTGCCGTGGATCGTCGGCTCGATTTTACGGGTCATTCGCATGTCCTCCGTGCTGTTTTCCGTGTATTCCTCCTCCTTGTATATAGCCGTTATGACTTATCACGGTCAGGGCATTTCGAACGTATTTTTGCCCACAATCGTAACTTCCAGGATGAATGTTCCTTTCCCGCCTTTCGTGGAAGTGCTCATTCTGGAGCTTGTCATTGAACTGCTTCGGGAAGCAGGCGCCAGATTGCCAACCAAAATTGGGCAAACCATCGGTATTGTCGGAGGTATCGTACTCGGTACTGCAGCCGTCGAGGCTGCGCTGACAAGCAACTTTTTATTGATTATCGTAGCGTTGTCAGCGCTGGCATCCTTTACTACCCCAATCTTTCGAATGAGCGCCACCATACGACTTCTTCGGTTTCCATTTATCATAGCCGCTCAACTAGGTGGGCTGCTTGGCATTTTCATTTGCACCATTGCTATTTTTGCGCATTTGCTTCGTCTGACTTCACTCGGCATGCCTTATCTCGTTCCGTTTTATCCCTTCCGCGCTACGGATGCGTATGACACCGTGATACGGCCTTCCTACTCTAGGTTTCATCATCGCTTGAGCTACTTTAGGTCGCAAAGACCGGTACGATTTAGTAAAGAACAAGCAAAGAGGAAAAAAGACATCGACGAATGAGTGGCTGGAGGAATGCGAGGATGACGGCAATGGAACAAGCGCGCTTGACAGTATCGCCTTATCTGGTTTTTCCTTTGGTTCATTCGATGCAATTCGGCTCCGAATATCTCGACATGTCCATTAAACCGATCCAATTCGCCGGCAATGACACATGGATTTCCGTCCTTATTTGCGGGCTGTTTTTTCATATCATCATTTGGATGATTTATGGCATTCTTAACGGCAACAAGACGGATCTGCTCCAAATTCACCAACGATTTTTCGGCAAATTCGTGGGGAGAGGGCTAAACATGATATTCATCGTTTACTTCTTGCTCCATGCAAGCTTGTTAATAAGACTGTTTATCGAAATCGTGCAAGTGTGGCTGTTCCCCGAGCTCGCGACATGGCTGCTCGCGTTGGTGCTGCTTTTGCTTGTTTATTATATCGTTTCAGGCGGTTTCCGGGTGATCGTAGGCATCTGCTTTTTGAGCTTATTGAGGCATCTATTAATCTTGGCCATGCTTTTCACGGCCGGGTATTTTCATTTCAATAATTTGTCGCCTGTCATGGATCATTCGTTGAACGAGCTGCTCTTGGCGACCAAGGAGCTGACATTCCCCTATGTAGGCGTAGAGATGCTATTCTTTGTGTATACGTTCATCAAGACGCCAGAAAAGTCGCATAAATGGGCACAATTGGCGAATCTTATTACGACTTTATCTTATCTTGTCGTTGTTCTGTTTTCCTTGTTATTGTTCAAATTCGAACAATTATCCAATCAATTATGGCCGCAATTGACCAAATATAAATTCGTGAAGTTCCCCTTTATCGAGCGGTTCGAATTCGTCGGCGCTTCTGCGCAGATATTTTGGGTGATTCCGATCATATGCCTATGTTTGTGGGCTTCGAGCAGGGCGGTTAAAGTCATGTTTTCCGTTAAGCAAAGGACGGTCCTGCCGATTTGTTTGGTTGTCGTATTTGCCGCCGTAAGCATGATTGCAGGCCGCAATCAAGTTGAAGCACTTCAAGCCCTGTTAGCCCAAATCGGCTTTTACATGATATTTGCTTACATCCCGTTTATGTATCTGGTCGATATGGTCAGAGTGAAAGTGAAGGGAACCATATGAGTCGTTTATTCCTGTCGCTAGCGGTGATCTGCTTCCTGTTAACGGGGTGCGCGACTCAACAAATCCTAGACAGAGTTACCCTATTCATCGTCTGTGCCTTCGATGAAGCGCAGAACGATCAAATCGAAATTACAATAGCGACGACCAGGTTTCAGAGCGGAAAGCCCGGCTCGATCTCCAATCAATTGCTCTCGAAGGTCGGCTATACAAGCGTAGGGATTAGGGAGTTATTGGACACGCGATTGGACCGACCCCTCAATTCGGGTAAGCTTTCCGTGGTCTTAATCGGAGCAGAGCTTGCGGCAAAGGGACTTAGAAACGAATTGGATATGGTTTTACGCGACGCGCAAGCTTCTCGAAGGATGTATTTGGCTGTAGTTGACGGAAGAGCCCAAGAAGTACTGAGGAAGAATTTCAGCTCGGATCAAGAAAAAGGGTTGTACTTGTTTAATTTGCTCGATATGAACGAACGTGCGAATCTGGTTCCCAAACAAAATCTGCACGAGTTCGGCTATGCCTTTCTGGGTAAAGGGATGGATCCTCTATTGCCCATGCTTAGAGCACAGGAAGATCAAATTTACATTGCCGGCCTGGCTTTGTTCAAGGATGACAAATATGTAATGAAGCTGAACGATAAGCAGATGAGGGTCTTAAAACTGCTCAAAGAAAATGTAAAACGCGGTGCAATTGAAACCAAGCTGAGCAATGGATCTCACGTTGCAGCCGAAGTTATTGGCACAAAAGTGCGCTATCGGATCGAGAAAGATAAAGTAGGTTCGTACATATCGTTAAACCTTCATTTGCCAGCCCGGATTGTCGATTCAAGGTCGGTGACCTTGAATCGATCCATGATTGAGCAAATCGAAGCCAGTTTCGAACAAGATCTCGCCGTTTCGGGAAAGGATCTTATTCATAGGTTCCAGAAAGAAGGAATCGACCCGCTCGGTTTGGGGGATTTCGTCAGGAGCAAAACGAGAAATTGGAACGAAGAGAAGTGGTATAGAGAGTATGGCTCATTAAACGTACAGGTGAATGTAAAGATGGATATTGAAGAGACCGGAATCACGAAGTGAAGCTGCCGATTAGGCGGCTTTTTCTAGGCTTGCTTTTAAATGCTATAGCATATAAAATGAGTGATACGGCGCTTGATGTTAAAGGAGACGATTATGGAACTTTATGATTTCACGGGATTTCAGATTCATCGCACAGATGTGAAGATGAACAATTACTTCACGAAGCAATTAAAGCCATTCGCCATTACGCCGGATCAATGGGGCATTCTTTGTGTTCTGGACGGCGATAAGGCAACGACACAGAAAGAGCTTGCGGAAGCCATTGACCGGGATCAAACCACGGTTGTTCGCATGATTCATTCTTTGGAGAAGAAAGCATTCGTTCAACGCTTCGTACATGATACGGATAAACGTTCCCACAATCTATACCTTACCGATAAAGGAATGGAGCTCAAATCGAAGGTGCTTCCCGTTGTCATCGCCGCGCATCATTATGCGACAAGATACTTGAGTAAGGAGGAGATCAATGAATTGAAAGCCATTCTCGAGAAGTTGTACGCAGGCGTTAATGATGACTAATGGGGAAGGGGAGCAGAATAATCATTCAGATCTAAAACATGCTATAGCATATATTTGTTGAAACTAAAAGATGAGTTAAAGGAGCTATTACAAATGATAACGATGATTTTGCAAGTAATTGTCGGCGTGTTCTTCATGTTCACAGGGGTTAGAATTATTAGCGGTAAAATGGCGCATGAATTCAAACGCTTCGGACTGCCGCCGATTTTTAATTTCATGACGGGGTTCATTGAGATCGTTAGCTCGATTGGTATGCTTGTTGGTATTTGGTACACTGTTACAGCCGTAATAGCCGGACTTTTATTAGCCGCAACGATGCTTGCAGCGGCCTTCGTTCTTCTTGTCATTGCCAAAGATCCAATAGCCAAAGCGATTCCGTCGATCGTACTATGCCTGCTGTCTGTAGGTATCAGCATGAACCTCTTGGTCTAACCGGACTTATGCTACATGCAGATAAAATTAAAAAATTCTCATCATCTCTTAATCTCAACAAATTGATACAAATTGTCTCTCTTAATAATTGAGGTCATAGATTAAAAACCCTTTTTATAAAGGGGACTGATGTTGGTTTACCTAGTATTTATGCGTAAAAATGCGAGTTTTGACAGATTCGCTGCTGAATATGTCACCGAAACATTTCGTAACCTCCTTGCGTTATAATTAACAGCTTTTCGACGCAGCGGGTCATCATGGCTCGCGGACAAGGAGGTAAGCGCATGAAGGTAGTACGTAAAGTGCTGATCGCATGGCTGCTGTTGGCTCTTTCGATTCCGGCTTTTGTTGCACAAGCGGACTCGCTTTCCACGCAAGCGAAGTTCGAGATATTGAAGGGAGAAGGAATCTTCACGGGAATGGGGGACGGAAGCGCAGGGCTTAACCAATCGATGACGCGCGAACAATTCGCCGCCGTGCTGTACCGACTCTGGGGGTTATCGGGCAACAACAGCAACTCGGGAATGGCGAGCTTCAACGACGTGTTGAAGTCGAGATGGTCTTATCAGGAAGTGGAGGCTGTGAATCAGGCTGGACTAATGACGGGAACCGGTGTGCGCAAGTTCTCTCCAGCCGCTAACGTAACGGTGGAGCAGCTGGCTGCTGTACTGGTTCGTGCTTATGGCTATGGAAACGGCACTTCTTCAGTGGCGGGCCTCGTATCCGCATGGGCAAGGGGTTCGGTCAGTGCCGCGCTCGATCACGGTTATATCTCCTACCAGAGCAATTACAAAGCAGCCGCTACCCGCGGCCAGCTCGTCGATGCCGCTTATGTCGTTTATGGGCAGCAGAACCAACATAAGATTCTTGTGAAAAGCGTTCAACCGCTCTCGAACAGTATCATTTATGTCTCCTTGTTACAAAAAGTTGCCTCGATTGATCCATCCAGCTTCTCGCTAAGGGACGATCAAGGTACGGTTATTGCGATCAGGACAGCGACTCTGTCATCGGATGGCATGAGCGTTACGATCTTGACGGGGCCTCAACAATGGAATGTCATCTACACGCTCTCGGTGGATGGAACGGGCTGGCGTTATACTGCCGTTAGGGATAACATCGACGGCGGCACGATTGACTCTCGTCCTACCGTAACCAAGGTTGAGAACTTGGGAGATCGGACGATTCGGCTGACGTTCTCGGAGCAGGTTAGCCGCTCCACAGCAGAAGATCCAGACCATTACGACATTGTCTCCAGCGACCTCAATCTCTATAGCTATTCGTTATCCGACGATCGACTCTCGGTCACGATCACGACGAGCACCCAGGAGGACGGTCATCTATATCGGTTATCCGTATCCGGCGTGAAGGATCTAACAGGAAACACGATGACGTCCCGGAGCGACTTATACTTCTACGGTATTTACGACCGAGACGGATCGAAGCCTTCCGTCGTTTCTGTCGCCGGTCAGAACAACTCGACAATCCAAGTTGTCTTCAGCGAGAAAGTCGATGCAAGCGACGTTCGCAACGTGAACAATTACAGCATCAATAACGATTTGTACGTCACCCGCGTGACCATCGCGAGCGATGGCAAGACGGTAACGCTATACACCAATGAACAAGTGAACGGCAGGGAATACAAGCTTACGATTCGCAATATTGCCGATCTAGCCGGCAACGTCATGGACCCGCGGCGGGATATCGTTCTCAAAGGCACGAACGATCATGTTAAGCCTGAAATCGAATCCGTATCCGTGCTTAGCAATTCGACCGTCGAAGTGCAATTCAGCGAGAAGGTCAATGAGAGTCAGGCTAAGAATGTATCGAATTATTCCATTAACAATAATCTCAGAGTAACGAATGCCATTCTGGGCAGTGGTGGAGACACGGTGATTCTTACGACGACGAAACAGACAGATGCCGTGCTGTATACGATGGCGATTCAAGGGATCCCCGATCTGGCAGGAAACATGATGGATAAAGCGACGAACTTGTATTTTGGAGGATTAGTCGACTACAGCTCACCGACCATTGTAGGCATTCAAGCGGCAGCGCGCCAAGTGGTCTTAACGTTTAGCGAGCGTTTGGAAGCGAGCACGGCGAACCGCGTGAGCAACTACAAGCTCGACAGCAAACTCGGGGCAGTCAAGAATGCGGTGTATGACGACGCTAAGAAGTCTGTCACCCTCACGACCAATGAGCAGGAACTAGGCGACGTTTATAACATCACCATCAATCATGTAAATGACCTAAGCGGCAACGAAATCGCGGCGGATACACGCATCCAATTCGTCGGCAGCGACCGCGAATCGTCCGGATCCATCGAGCTTCAGAAGCTCGAAGTCGTCAATCAGAACACGGTTCAAGCGACGTTCAGCCGTGCGTTGTCCGACTCCGAAGTCGGCTCCCTCGACTTGACGATTCTGAAGGATAACAACCGTAATGTAGACGTGAGCGGTTGGAGCGAATATGTTGTCCGAAAGTCCAGCACGAATAACGTGGTTATTATCCAGCTAAAGACGAAACAAACAGGAAATCCTTCCCTTTTCGTCGCGGGGCATGTATACACCGGGCGCATCTCTGATTTGCCTGGTTTGATCAACACGGACGGGGCGAATCAGAAGGTATTCCCGGGGACGGAGAAGAAGAACGACGAACCTTACGTTACGCAAGTATCGGCGCTGAACAACAGGGCGATCAAGGTCACCTTCAGTGAGCCCGTTCGTAACGTTAGCGCGTCTGGATTCAACCTTCTGCAGGGCGACGATTCGACGATCGGAATTGACCGAGATAGCCTGAATGAAACCAACAGAATCGTGACCGAAGTGACCCTCTATCTAGACGATGATGTGCGGTCCGGCAAGACTTACTTCCTGCGCTTCAAGGACAGTATCAAGGACGCGGCGGGATGGAACGCCATCCGCACGCAGGTTGGCGATAAGCCTTATCAAGTCGTGTTCGCGGGAACGTCGACTTCCAATCAGGCACCTGCGGTCACGAAGCTCGTATCAACGGACCGCTACACATTCGAGATTCAATTCAGCGAGCCTGTATGGCTTGATGACGATGGGGGCTTCTCATTGTACGCCGTATCCGGTGGTAACGACATCGACATTCAATCAAGCGGAAACGCGAGTTACGTCGTCTCCCCGGACCGCAAGTCAATCACGGTGTACCTGAACGCGGACCGGCTGGATCCGCTGAAATCGAATCAGCGCTATCGGTTGGAGTACGATTCGAATCACGGACGGATCGTGGACGATCAAAGGGATGAGCTGAAAGACTCTGACAACAGCAGCGTCTATCTCTTTACCGCTTCAAGTGCGAATAATGCCATTCCTTATATTACGAAAGTCAACGCGCAAGGAACGGAAATCAAGATTACGTTCAGCGAACCTATCACAGGCTACAAGGATGAAACTAATTACTTCAACATCGTAATAGACGGCAAACAAATCATACCTACGGAAGGTCGCTTGGACGGGCAAACCATCGTATTGAAAGTGCCTTCTCTAGTAACGGGCAAGATCGGAACGATCTCGATTACGAGCAAAGGGGTCGACTCGATCCGGGATTACAACCGTTTATCTCCGGACCCGGATTCGAAATTCACATTCGGCGTACAGTAAGTAAACCCTATCGAATGACGTTTAGAGGAGGACCATCGTGGTCCTCTTCTTTTTGCCATAAATCGTTTACAGGGGAACGTACGTGCGCTATGCTTGAGTGGCACCAAATAATGGAATTCCTAATGGGGAGGACGACATGGTCAATAATTCTGCAATTCGAACAAACATCATAGGTGGCAGTGAAGTAGGTGCCATCTCGGTTGACATGGATCAACGCAGCATTCATGAAACGAATAGCTTATTTTGGAATACCAACGGAAATGACGTGTTAGGAGGAACCGCGCTTCCGTTCTATGGAGCCTATGTCTCGGAAGATAGCTGCCAGCTGTTTGGCGATGTCTCGGGGAAGAAGATGCTAGAAATAGGTTGTGGAAGCGGGCAATCCTTGCAATATGTAGGGGAACGCCAAGCATCTGAGCTATGGGGGATCGATCTGTCTGAAAGCCAACTGGAGAAGACAAGACAGCATCTGGAGGCGTGTGGACTTTCAGCCACATTAATCTGTTCGCCCATGGAAGAAGAATGTGGTCTGCCTACTAATTATTTTGATTGTGTTTATTCGGTTTATGCGATCGGCTGGACGACCGACCTTGAGGGGACTTTTCGCCGCATAGCGTCCTACTTAGTAGAAGGCGGAGTATTTATTTTCAGCTGGTCTCACCCTATACATAAATGTGTAACTGCAGACAATGATAGTCTCGTATTCAAGAAATCTTATTTCGATGAATCTTGGTATTCGGTCACACTTGGTGAAAGTACGCTCTCCTTATCGGATCGTAAACTTTCAACTTATGCGAATGCGTTGGCAAGAGCGGGATTTGTAATTGAGCAAATGATTGAAGAATCGGATGAAGCATTAATGATGCAGTCGAGTGACCGCGAGTTTGCCGATAAAGCAAGGATGCTTCCTGTAAGCTTTGTAATTAAAGCGCGAAAATTATAGAGTTTTGAAGTTGAAATGGAGGAGGCTTGCTATGGGATTCCCAACACATATCGTATCTGCCGGCGGAATTGTAGAGGATGGCAGCGGAAATATTCTTTTGGTTAAAGCGCATGACGATGGCTGGGTTTTTCCCGGCGGCATTATTGAAGTCGGAGAGAATCTGATTAACGGCGTGATTCGTGAAATCAAAGAGGAAAGTGGCATTGATGCGACCGTAAGCCATTTGATTAACGTAGTATCGAATACAGGTTTGCATAAGTGGTATGACGGCGTGACGGATGTTCCTACGAAGATCATGTTTGATTTTGTGTGCAAAGCAGAGGGGGGAGAGTTAACGACCTCGGATGAAACAAGCGACTCTCGTTGGGTTCCAAAGGATGATGTCTTGGCGGTTCTGACGCTGCCATTCATTCGTGTTCGTTACGAAAGTTATTTGAATTTTAACGGCTCTGTGAATTATTTGGAGTACACGACTCCGACAACGTCAGAATGTATCGTCAAGGTGCAGAGGCAAGTTTAATTGAACCACTGAACAATCTTGTTCAACGCGACGAATTGAAATAAATATCCTATCGATGCTATAAATGCCGGAACCCTATGAAACATAAGGGTTTCGGCATTTGGCGTATCAATCTGATAGCTTACCCCTGCGGGATCGCACTTTCATCCATAAAGCCGATTTCCCATTGATGACCGTCTAGGTCCAGGAAACTTCTCTGATACATGAAGCCGAGGTCTTGTGTGTCATTTGCAATTTGGCCACCTGCATCAAGCGCGCTGTTAACTAACTTGTCCACTTTGTCGCGGCTCTCTACCATTAATGCAATCAGGACTTCGGTTGTTTTGGATGAGTCCGAAATCTCTTTCTTGGTGAAGGTCTTGAAATACGCTTCCACTAGCAGCATGGCGTAGATGTTCTCTCCGATGACCATGCAAGTTGCATTGTCGTCAGTGAAGTTTGGGTTGAACTCAAAACCTACTTCGGAGAAAAACGCCACAGCTTTCTTCAAGTCTTTTACCGGTAGATTAACAAACATACTTTTGGCTGTTTCTGCCATCTCGATCACCTCAAGTATACAGTAGCACTATGCGTGCTAGAAAAGCAATATCGGCGTAAGCGCTACGTCGGTGCTTTGATTGCCGACAGGGAGCTTGGCGATTAAACTGTAGTTTGCAGCGGAATAGAGGAGAACGATCGAATTCATGGCATCGATGAAGATGAAGGTGGAAGCGTCAGCCGAAATCGCGATGTTGGTGAGTTCCGCACCGGGAAACAAGATTCTCTCCACCAGTGACGTCGTATCGCTATTGAGTGCGAGCAGACTGGAAACGCCGATCGTCGTTACGAATAAACGGTGTCCGTCCGGCGCTACGGCTAAGCTGATGGGAAAGCTTCCCGCCGGAAGCGCGATCGGGATAAGGAGCGTATTTGTTGTCGCATCGATGACCTCGATTTGGCCGGCGTTCATCGCGACATAAACCCGCGTACCGTCAATGCTTACAACAATATCGACAGGCGCAGCGCCGGCGACCGATATCTCGGTCACGATCGTATTGGTGGTCAAGTTCAGTACGGTGACGCTCTGAGTAATTAAATTCGTCACATAACCCAGCGTGCCGCTCGGGTTGAGGGCAATCTCGAAAGAACCGCTGCCGGGTAGTAACGGAATGGTGCCCAGCATGGTATTACTTGCTTTTTCAATAATAGTCACACCGCTTGCCGCTCCGCCATTCACGACGTACACCAGCGACCCGTTCGGTGATATCGCAATGCCGAACGGATCGCTTCCGGCAGTGAGCATGATGGTAGCTATTATCGTATTGCTGGCCGTGTCTATGACGAGAACCGAGTCGTTCACGCAAGTGAGGTAAGCAGTTGTTCCGTCCGGCGTAATTGCAATTCGTTCACAGTTGATCGGTGTCGGAATGGTGGGCTTTTACGCGAGGTGATTGCAAATTGTGAATAGGACCTGAATCATAAAGGGGCATAAGCATCCAACCTTTCTCTTCTTTAACGAAAGACAAATCTAGTAATACTATATGAGGGGAGGACAGGTTAGGTCCTAGATTGGTAACTATCTATGCAAGCATTATTGGTAAAGTCTTAGCACCTATTGCAGGGATGAATGGGGAGGCATAACTGTGTTCATGACCAGCTAAACTATTAGTCTATTCGTCCAAGCACTTTCACTTTCTATGAATAATTTAGGATAAAAATAGAAAGTGAGATGTGATCGAAGAATGTCTACTCAATTCTTGGATTCTCGACTATCGCTCAATAATACGTCCAGTTCTGGCACTGAACCTTTAACAGAAACCCCCACTTTATATGGTGATATTGGGCTTCAAACGGTTAACGCCATAGGAACCCCGAACGTAAATGATGTTCGTATTCAACTTTGGGGAATGGTAGGGGTATTTAGAAGCGAATCGAACGCAGTCGATATCTTTATAGAAAGAGGAGGTACTGGCGTATTCGGTACAGGAACGCTCATCTTCTCTTTAAATATTGAACTATCTGCAGGTCCAGGCCACAGAGATTTGACATTTGTTACCGGAGACTTCCCTCCGTTAGCTGATGTAGTAACGGGCCAGATTCGGTATTGCATGTATTTGGCCATTAATGAACCAACTGATGTCATTCTTTCAGGTCCCGTAACTTTTGTTGGCTCAGCTAGTGCCGGCACGTCTTAAACGAAAGAACAAGATAACTCTCATCTTAAGCAGTTTGCCGTTGGCAGCTGCTTTTTTCATGCACCTATCGCAACAAAATATTGAATACCTATGTACAATTTGTGGGATAATTAGCTAAAAATGCTCTTCTCGATTCAATTTTAGTAGGTATGGTTAAAGTGTGTTCATTACGATCGAATTCGCCCAGTATTTAGAAATGTCTGAGGAGGTGTCTTATGTTGAAGAATTATCGGCTAACCAAGGCAGTCAAGCACGGTCTGAGTCACTTCGATCCGAATGATACAGGCGGCTTCGGAAGCAAAGATGAGATTCAAGATGAGTTCGAGCAGATGGAGCGGAAGCTTCGCGATCTGCAGGACAAGCTGTTTGCTTCGAAGACGAATGGCGTACTTGTCTTGTTCCAAGGAATGGATTGCAGCGGGAAGGACGGCGTCATCAAGAAGGTACTGTCCAACTTGAATCCTCAGGGTTTTCGTGCGGAGGGTTTTAAGAAACCGACTATGGAAGAGTCTGCGCATGACTTCTTATGGAGAACGCATAAGGTTGTCCCTGCCAAGGGCTATATGACCGCATTTAATCGCTCATATTACGAGGATGTGCTCATTACCCGGGTGCACGGCATGATAGAAGACAAGGAAGCAGAAACACGGATGAAGCATATCCGGCATTTTGAGAAGCTTCTGACGAACAATGGCGTTCTGCTGATCAAAATTTTCCTACATATTTCACCTGAATTTCAGCTCGAGAAAATCCGCGAACGGCTCAGCAACCCGGAGAAACTATGGAAATTCGATCCAAGCGATCTCAAAGAGCGGCAATACTGGGATTCTTACATTAACGCATACGAAGATGCCTTCCGAAATACGGCAACCAATCAGGCGCCGTGGCATATCGTCCCAGCCAATCAACGATGGTTCCGCGACTACTTGGTGCTCCGGACGATTATAAGTTCCTTGGAGAAGCTGGACCTCTCTTATCCAGAACCGGACATTGAGACGCAAAAGCTTCTGGAGCAGCTTCAATCGAGCGACCCACTGTCCCAATAGGTGGAGCAACCCCTATGTATCCGTCGCTGACAGTGTATTTATGATCCGAAGCATCAGCTTGTAAGACAAGCTCGGCGGGGATATTTGGTTGACTGTACCGCACAGGTATAGATCATGCTTAGGCGAATAATAGGCGAAGGCTCCGGATAATCCGGAATGTCCGATCAACTCCGGGAGCGGCTTGAATGGTGAGAATAGGCGCGGGAGCTTAAATTTAGCGATCCCTTTGCCGTACTGCAGCGGAAAAAAGATTTTATTCCAAACATATAGCTCGCTTAAATAATTCTTCGGGAAAATGGTTCCTTCCATAAAAGCCCGTAGAAACCGCATTAACTCTTCAGCAGTTGAAACGATACCCCCATCAGGCCCGAAGGAAGCCATAGCAAGCGGAATATGAAGGGGAGAGTCCTTATAGTAAAGAGGGCTAGGCGTGTGATCGTGAATATTCGTATACAGGTAGGTGTCGGACAAAGACAATGGCTCATAAATATACTGCTTGAACACCTCATTTAAAGGTTGATTCGTTACCGTCTCGATAATTTGTCCAAGCAGCTGGTAGTTGGTATCCGAATATAAAGCTTTCCCCTTCGTTCCAGGGGCAAAGTGCGGCTTCATTTGTTTAACTTCTTCAATCACGTTCAATAGCGACCATGCCTGATCATGACCGGACATAATCTCATCTGCTAGACTCTTGCCGCTCTTGCGCTTGTGCTGGAAGTAATCCGGTAATCCCGACGTGTGCGCCATTAATTGCTCGATCGTAATATCGCACGAATATTCAGTACCTTGGTAATGATGGAGACCAGCGAGTAAACGTTTATCCAGATAGAGGGCGATTGGATCGGTCCATTTGATTTGGTTCCGCGCTAGTAGATTCAATAAGGCGGCGGTCACGTAAAGTTTCGTTGCGCTAGCGATAAAGAATCGGCTGTCCGCGTCCATATTCCCGGCCGCTCCGCCCCAAGTCAGTTGTCTGTCTCCTGATTCCACATGCACAACAGCACCAAAAATCTGTTTGTTATCAACTGCTGAGTGAATGAGACGATCAAGATTTTGTATGCGTAGTTGCATGATAAATCCCCTCTCATCATCTTTCTCTAACTATGTATGGTTGATATCTATTAAGAAAGGGATTTAAAGATGACAATTAGGATGTATTATCATTCTTCCTATGTAACCGAATGGGAGACCAAGATTACGAATTCGCTCAAGAGAGATGATGGTTGGTACGTTCAGTTGGAGCAAAGCGCCTTTTATCCTCATGGAGGAGGGCAGCCTTGCGATACGGGAACGATTAACGGCATTCCTGTATTGGATGTTATTAGCGAGGAAGATGAAGTGCTTCATAAAGTTGAGCGATTGCCGGAGGGAATAGCGGCGTCATGCAAGATCGACTGGGAGCGAAGATTTGATCATATGCAGCAGCATAGCGGACAGCATCTACTGTCGGCGGTTTGTCTACGATTATTCGATGCTTTGACGTTAAGTTTTCACCTGGGCATGGAATCCGCGACGATTGACGTGGATAAACCTGAGCTAACCTTGGAGCAGCTATCCCATCTGGAGCGGGAAGTGAACAAGACCATCTACGATAATCACCCTATATCTAGTTATATGGTTTCCGAGGAGGAGGCGAGCCGTTTACCGCTGGCAAAGCCGCCGAAAGTATCGGGGAACGTGCGTATCGTAGAAATTGAGAGCGTGGAATATAACGCGTGCGGCGGGACGCATGTATCGTCTACAGGTGGAATCGGGATGATCAAGCTGCTGAGAACGGAGAAGATGAAGGGAAATACCCGAATTTCATTCAAATGCGGGAGCCGCGCCTTGATGGAATTTAACGATTGCATGGGGATATTAGGGACGCTATCATCTAAATTCAATACGGGAAAAGAGGATATTGTCGCTCGCATTGAGAAGTGGGAACAGGAGCAAAAACAGCTTCAAACGGAATTAGCCGCTCTCAAGGAGCAGAATGATTCATTTATCGCCCGCGATCTCTTGGATCGGCCAGGCGATGGCTTGATCGCTCATCAGTTTGAGAATAAGCCGGTGAAAGATTTGCAAAGCCTGGCAATAAAGCTCACGACACTAACCAACGATCCTGTGCTGCTTGCCGATCTTGCGGATAGCAAATTGGTGCTGGCGCACAGCGGGCCATACGAACGTTCTTGCGGCGCGTTTTTCAAAGAACATCTAGGATCATACGGTGGCAAAGGCGGAGGCAGCAGCACCTTGGCTCAGGCAGGTTTCGGGTCTCTGAACGAAGCTTTGGCATTCTATGAATTCGTAAAAACAAATTTCCGATAATGAATTGAAAGGACTTGACCCTTACGTAACGGAATGTTTTATAGTGAACCATACATCGATCCACTTTATTCCCAATCGGAGGAGAAGCAAACATGAGAAAACTCGTATTGTTTATGCATGTGTCGTTAGATGGGTATGCGACGGATTCGAACGGAGGACTAGGTTGGATTCCTTATAATGAGGAGTTAGAGAAATACGCGGAGGAAGTCGTAGCCGAAGTCGGCTCTCCCGTATACGGAAGCACGACTTATCGTCTGATGGAGAGCTACTGGCCTTCTTTGCTGGACGATCCGGATGCGTCGAAGCACGATGTGGAGCATGCCCGGTGGCTGCAGGATGTGAAGAAGATCGTCATTTCCGGTTCGATGGAACATGCCGAATGGAACAATACGATGCTGATCAAGGATAATATCGCGGAGGAAATCAAGGCGCTCAAGGAGCAGCCCGGCAAAAATCTCGTGATCTTCGGCAGTCCGGGTGCGGCGAAGACGTTACTTGAGCTCGGACTGATCGACGAATTCCTGTTGACGATTTGTCCGGTTATCTTGGGCGGCGGAAAATCGGTGTTCCACGGTGAAGGTGAGAAAATCAAGCTCAAGCTGCTGTCCAGCCGAACGTTCAATTCAGGCATTATCGCAGCCCGCTATGAGGTTGAGAAATAGACTTCCCGTACAAGAGTTCCACGAGCGGGTACGATATAACAAAACTAGGCAGCCCCTGCAAGGATATACGCAGGAGCTGCCTTTTTCTTATGAGGATAGGCGGACACACATTGAATAAATGCACATAGAATAATGAAATCAAATTAGTGAATTCGCTAATAGAAATGACGTCATTTGAAATGGAGTGGCATCATCATGTACGACTCGTTAAGAAGCGTCAAAATCATTTCAATCATTCTTATCGCTCTTGGTATCGTCTTTTTTCTGTTAGAATTTGCAGCTGCAGGAAGCATATCTATATTGGGTCTAGTTTTGTTCATGATTGGATTCGGGCTGAATTCTTTAATGCGCGCGGTAAGATACGAGCTCGAGAAACTTCGGCTCGAGAACGCCGAATTGAGACGACAAATACAGGAAAAATGGAAATGAACATGTGTCGATAGAAATCATGTAAGCGTCAATGTTTCCTTGGCCTCTAACCATTTCACTTTAACTTGGTTTTCTTCTGCGCTTTGGTTCACGCGACTGATAATGTCCGCAGTAGGCGTATAGTACGGCGGATTATTAACAAGCTCATAATGAATCGGAACAAGATAATTGACTTCCAGAGCCATTGCGGCTGAAACGGACTGTTCAGGCGTCATGACGATTGGTTGTTTACTTGCAGGCATAATGAATGGAAGTTGCACAACAGGACCATTGACCGGCAAAAAGGCGGCATCGAAGGGACCGTGATCCTGTTTCATTTTCCACCAATAACCATGCCATAACGTATCGCCGCAATGGATGACGGTTTTGCCGCCGGCTTTGACGATCCAAGCGACTTGCGGGTCTCCAAGTCCATCAACGGAGAACGTAGGAACGATGGAGAAAGCTCCAACT
Source organism: Paenibacillus sp. CF384 (assembly GCF_900106745.1). Taxonomy (GTDB): domain Bacteria; phylum Bacillota; class Bacilli; order Paenibacillales; family Paenibacillaceae; genus Paenibacillus_Z. Next base: position 174,225 of record NZ_FNNV01000001.1, read on the forward strand.
GTAACAACATCCTTTAAAGTAACACCAACGACCGACGTAAGTCCATAACCCGCAACGTATTCAACGACTTCAATCGGAACATATATCGGAATACTCTCCCCGTAAAATTGCTTTATGGCCTCGGGGTCGAAATGGTCGGGATGAACGTGGGTAAGGAAGACGGCATCGGGTTTGCCGAACTCATCCAACGGAATAAGCTTGCCTGCAGGTGTGCCGAGATCGGCAGGGAAATTATAGAACGGATCAATGACGATGCTTGTATGATTATGTTCGAGTTTAATGCCGGCCCATGGGAGCTTTACGATTTTCATTTTGGATAAACACCTCTCTAGTAAGATTCGATTCTTGCCATTACTTCAGTCAATTGCTTCTCAATTCCATGCAAGGTTGCAGAGCCTATTCCAAGTTGAATGATTTCACTCTCTGTCTGGACGAGTAGAGTAGGGAAGCTCTTGGCCCCAAGCTGCCCGGCTTTGATATAATCAGCGCGTGCTTCTGCATGAATAGCAGGATCGTCCAGTCGATGAAGCATTTCATTGCCATCCAGGCCCTGATTCCAGGCAATCTCCTGGTAAGTTGAGGGATCGCTTAGGCTCCTGCCTTCGTGATAAAACGCATGCTGCATAGCGGAGGCGAGGTAAACAGCACGTTCAGGCGACAGGGAACGCAGAGCGGCGAATCCGACAGCCGCGGCATCGGAATCCATGACGAATGTACCTTCCTGTAAGAGTCCATCATAGGCTTCCCCAAATTCCACTCCTGTAAGCTGGCTGATACGTTTGTTAGCTTCGGGAATATGAGGGTATTGCTGAATCGGCTGAATACGATTGCCAACGAACAGCCCTCCGGAAATAACCTTCAACGGAATCTCGCGGTGGTTCTCATGCACGGTACGAATGATTTTCGAGAATCCATAACACCAGCCGCAATAGGCGTCCCATACATAAATGAGAGATAAATCTTTAGCTGATATAACGATCTAACTCCTTTCTTGACGATTTCAAGTTCATGATTGGATCATTCTCTATCTATAACAATGCGGCTCTACCTGTAACAACGTTGGTTACTTGTAATAATATAAGTTACAGGTATCGGAATGTCAATGCCCTGATCACAAACATTATTTTGCCTTTTATGAAAATAGGGATTACACTTGTAACTGTCTTAATTACGGGTGGAGTATGTAGTTAATATAGAAAGGAGCTGTGAAAGGATGACCATTAGCAGTCGTTTCTCGGTCGGAATTCACATTTTATCGCTGCTTGAGATCAATAAGGCAGGCATAAATTCTTCAGAAATGATTGCCAGCAGCGTGAATACAAATCCCGTTGTCATTCGAAAAATAATGGGGAAGCTAAAGAAGGCGGGACTTGTGACGGTTAATCCCGGAATTGCCGGAGCTAAGCTTTCTCGGAGCTTGGCTGAAATCAGTTTATTGGACGTTTACAAAGCCGTAGAAGTGGTACAGGATAACGAATTATTCAGTATTCATGAAAATCCGAATCCGGATTGCCTCGTGGGCAAGCACTTGCAGGAAGCAATAGAACCCATTTTTGCCATGGCTCAGTTGGCTTTAGAAAAAGTGCTGCAAGGCATAACGATTGAAGACGTCGTTGAAAGTCTGCAGGCAAGGATCATAACTTGTTAATAAAAGAAGAACCGCCATCATTGGCGGTTCTTTTGACTAGGAGGGAGCACCGGACAACGTCTTCTCTAGACTGGTCGTTCATACTAATAAGACGACGGCTGAATCTTGCTTGGAGGAGAGCTAATGATGTCGATGACGGTGCTTTACAAAAAAATGAGCATTGATGGGATTGAAGTCTTCTATCGCGAAGCCGGGAATCCGAGAAATCCAGCCATTATTCTTCTTCACGGATTCCCTAGTTCTTCGCATATGTTTCGGGATTTAATACCGCTGCTGGCTGATCGCTATTATGTCATTGCTCCGGATTATCCTGGATTCGGGAACAGCAGTATGCCCCCAATGGATGAGTTCTCTTATACTTTCGAACATATTTCCATGGTTATTGAACAATGGATTGAACGGCTCTGCATCCCACGATATATGTTATATTGTCAGGACTATGGAGGCCCGATCGGATTCCGAATTGCAGTGCGGAGTCCTGAGCGAGTTCTCGGTTTCGTCATCCAGAATGCCGTAGCTCATGCGGTAGGACTCGGCCAACCTTTTGATATATTCAAGGCTCTTTGGGCGGATCCGAGCCCTGAGAACAGAGCAGCGTTCTCGAAGCTGCTCGAATTTGAATTCACTAAGAAGCAATATCTGTTAGGGGCATGTCAGCCTATATTGATCAGTCCCGATGGGTATACCATGGACCAGTTCTTCCTCAATCGGCCGGGAAATGCCGCCATTCAGTTGGCACTTGGCTATGATTATCGGCATAATGTGGACCAATATCCGAAATGGCAGCAATACTTGCGAACTTATCAGCCCCCCACTTTGATAGCCTGGGGGAAGAACGATTTTAATTTCACGTTGGCAGGTGCGTATGCAATTGCAAGTGAATTAACTTGTGTCGAGCTTGTGCTGTTATGCGGCGGACACTTTGTCCTTGAAGAAGCGAGCGGCAGGATTTCTGAATTAATGAAATCATTCTTTTGCCGAGTATATGGATTCTAATTGTCAGAACGGATAGCGTGCAATTCATGCGCATGATATTTTTTGTGTTCACTAGCGATTGTTTCTTATTATTTGACCGATTAGTCCAGAAATGTTACTTTACATTTGAAGGAAGGTGACAAGCATTGGCCAGACCTAAGGAATTTGATGAAGATATTGTTTTACAGAAAGCCATGCAGCTGTTCTGGGAACAAGGTTACGAGAAAACATCCATGCACCAGCTCGTTGCGCATATGGGCATTCATAAAGGAAGCTTGTATGATACTTTCGGGGAAAAAAAACGCCTCTACAATTTGGCATTACAACGTTATTGCGAACAATATGAAGCGTCTATAAACCATCGAGTCGAAGTTTCCCATTCAGCCAAAGAAACGATCCAACAATTATTTGAAAGAGCTATTCGCGAGCGGGAAGATAAGCCTCAAGGCTGCTTCATTGTAAATACTGCCGTAGAGCTATCCAGTCATGATGCGGAGGCAAGGGACCGTGTAAGCTTGAATTGGGAGCGTGTAGAAGAAATCATTCGTAACTTGATCTTGCAAGGTCAGCAATCCGGAGAGTTTTCTGAAACGCTTGACTCCGATCAACTGGCATCTTGTTTGAATAATGCCTTAATTGGACTCCGCGTGATGGTTAAAACCAATCCGGACAAGGAAAAACTGAGCAACATCATAAAAGTGAATATGTCGTTGTTGAAATAATGAAGTAGAAGTTGTTGGATTCTAGAACGATCGTTCAAAATAATTATTGACCGATCGTTCCAGAAATGATATTTTTACTTCTGAGCTTAATAATTAATGAAATGGGAGTGAGGAAATGGAAGCTAAAATCAAACCAACTTCCTGGCATTACAGCTGGATCGTTGTCCTAATAGCGTTTATTACGCTTCTCGTTTCTGCTGGCATTCGTTCGATGCCAAGTATATTGATGGTTCCCTTTGAACAAGAGTACGGGTGGGACCGCAGTTCCATATCAGGCGTTATCTCTGTCGGCATCTTCCTATATGGTCTTGTAGGTCCATTCTCTGCGGCTATCCTATCCAAGTTCGGAATTCGCCGTACGATGGTGATTTCACTTGCTGTCTTGGCCACGAGTATGGCGTTGACTCCATTTATGAAGGAGCTATGGCAATATGAGCTGCTGTGGGGTGTTGTTTCTGGGCTAGCGACGGGGATGATGGCTAACGTCCTTGGCGTGACAGTAGCTAATCGCTGGTTCGTTAAACGCAAGGGCCTCGTTGTTGGCATGCTAACCGCCAGCGCCGCGACAGGACAACTGTTATTCCTGCCATTGTTAGCACGCATCACCGTTGATAATGGCTGGCGCTATGCTGTCTATACCGCAGTCGGGTTTATTGTCCTGGTATTGGTCATTGTGGCGATCTGGATGCGAAACCATCCCTATGAGAAAGGGCTCGCCGCGTATGGCTCGGAAGAACTCGTGAAGCCTGAACCGTTTCAAGGGAGCATTTTTCTAACACCGCTATTGACCTTACGTCAGGCGATAAAGAACAAGACGTTTTGGTTGCTCGCTGGCACGTTCTTCTTTTGCGGATTCTCGACCAACGGTTTAATCGGCACGCATCTGATCCCGGCTTGCGGAGATCATGGCATTCCTGAAGTGATGGCTGCCGGACTGTTAGCCTTGATGGGAATGTTTGATTTGATCGGTACGACATTATCAGGCTGGTTAACGGATCGGTTTGACGCACGCAAGCTTCTTTTCTGGTATTACGGTCTTCGCGGACTATCCTTGATGTTCTTGCCTTATGCCCTAGATGGAGGACAATCCACGTTGTTCATATTCTCTGTGTTTTATGGTCTTGATTGGATCGCGACTGTACCGCCAACGGTTAAACTGGCGGGGCAAGAGTTCGGTAAAGAGAAGATAGGCATGGTATTCGGCTGGGTAGTGGTTGCTCACCAAATCGGTGCATCTGCTGCAGCTTTCCTGGCTGGAGCATTAAGAGACTGGACAGGAACCTATTCACCGACGTTTTTCGGTGCAGGTCTGATTTGTTTGTTCGCTGCCTTAATGGCCATACGGATTACGAAGCGAACCAAGGAACCACAAGCAGTTTAATAAAAAGATAATAAACCATTCAAAAAAGAGACTCAGGTGTTGCAAACCCTTTGTCTCTTTTTTGAATTTTCAGCTACTACTTAACGTACTTCTCCGCGTGCAGCCCGCGATATGCTTTCAGCAAAGAGAGGTGCTTCCCGTCTATTATGATCTGCAGATATTTGTTGACGGGACGCGGATGCTTGTTCGAACGTGAGTCCTTGATCTTCGAAGATTTTCAATAAATGTTCCGATGGATGGGTTACCACGGAGTTCGTGAATTCCGTTTGATCCGCGTTGACGCTCTTTACGCTAAGCTCCCAAATGACTTGCATCTGGGTCCGTTGCTCGGTTGTAATAAAGATATCCGTCGTGGAGACCATCCGGCATTTGTGTTTTTCAACAATCTCTCCGATGTAATGCTGGATCGAAAGACTGCTGCCGATTTTCTCCACGTTGATCGACATCGGACGTCCATCCTCCGTCTTGGTTGTTCCCACGGCAATATGATCCGGGGGACAACAACGTTGATACTCGGCTTCTGAGAGTGAAAATAACCAATGGCCAATGTCAACTTGTTCTATTGGCACGTCGATGATGTGACTAAAGCTCGACGTTGCAAGAGTCAAGTCCTCGCGAATCTTTGACATCAGTATGCCTCCTGTCGAATCGTAAACTCGTTTAAGCTTTCGACAATTGAACATACTTTATGCTTCAAATGTTTGAATTGGATTATCTATTTCGTACAACAATACAAGAAAGATTGGTGGCAATGGAATCCTGTTTCACTCCAATATCTAATACGATAGGAGACTTCAAATGAACCCGTATCTCAGCAAGAAACGCCTCTTAGGCGCTGCCCTGATTGCCCTCGCCCTGACCCAATCCGTGGTGCCGGCGGATCGAGCTCAGGCTGCTGCCATTCCTGCTCAGTCTGCTTCCCGCTATGCTGTGAAGCCGGGCATCGCAACGGAACCGGCGACGTTTGCATCAATCAAGCAGATCAACGTTGATGGGCTGAATGTCGGATACGTCGACAAGGGACCGGCCAAGGGGCCGGTCGTCATCCTGCTGCATGGCTGGCCTTACGATATCCATAGCTACGCTGATGTCCTACCCCGGCTCACACAAGCCGGTTATCGCGTCATCATTCCCTATGCGCGGGGTTTCGGCACGACGCGGTTTCTAGATGCAAACGCCGTCCGCAACGGAGAACCGGCGGCGCAAGCGGCCGACGTCGTGGCGCTAATGGATGCGCTGAAGATCGATAAAGCTATTCTTGGCGGCTACGACTGGGGTGCGCGCAGCGCTGACATCGTCGCCGCCCTATGGCCTCAGAGGGTCAAAGGCCTGGTGTCGGTAAGTGGTTATCTGATCAGCAGCCAGGAAGCCGGCAAACTTCCGTTGAAGCCGGAAGCCGAGCAGCAATGGTGGTACCAGTTCTACTTTGCCACTGAATGCGGACGCGCGGGCTACCAGAAGAATCTGAAGGATTTCGCTAAACTGATCTGGAAGAACGCATCACCGCAGTGGCACTTCGACGACCGCGTGTTCGAGCGCAGCGCTGCCGCACTCGAGAATCCGGACCAAGTCGCGATCACGATCAACAATTACCGCTGGCGCCTCGGCTTGGAGCCGGGAGAATCGCGCTATGCAGATCTGGAAGCACGTTTGGCCGCGATGCCTCCGATTACGGTGCCGACCATCACATTGGAAGGCGATGCGAATGGCGCTCCTCATCCGGAGCCGGCCGACTACGCAAAGTTTTTTACCGGCAAATACAAGCATAAACTGATTCGCGGCGGGATCGGTCACAATTTGCCACAAGAGGCGCCTGAAGCGTTTGCCGATGCGATCATCGAAGTCGATCATTTATAAAACACGTACTACTTGATTGTTTTCGTTCCATATTTTGCTAACGAATGTTATGATGTGATTGTTGAAAATGCTTTCATCAATCACATCATAATGAAAATAATGAGGGGACATGCGATGAAATCGATGAGATTTGATATCTTAGCGATCCAAGGTATCTTCGAGAAACATAGTCTCGGTCAAATTGATCGGTTAATCTATTCGGATCGTGGCATTGTGAATCCTTGTATGTTCATTAACGATCGATATGTAATGAGAGTAAATGCCAGAGACGTCGAGCTTCCGAAGTTTGACAATGAGCAGCAAGCGCTTCGAATGATGCAATCAGCTGGCATACCGGTTCCGGAAGTTTATGTGTTTGATAACAGTCATGAACATTTACCCTATGAAATATTGATAACAAGCAAGATGCCGGGCATTGATGTATGGCAAGCAATGGAGACGGCTGACGATGAATCTAAGATCAAGATGGCATACAAAGCAGGCATGTTGCTTGCCCAAATTCATGGTATTAAGAGGGATCGGTTTGGAGAGCTTGCTCTCTTGTCGGCTAATCACTATAACAGCTGGCAGCAGTATCTTGTAGAGGGCATGAAGCAGAGAACCAATCGTTGTGTGAAGCTCGGCATCATGACTCCTGAGGAAGCCGAGCGTTACGTCTTCGTATTGGAGAGAGCAGAGCATTTGTTCAGTGGAATTGCAACAGCTTCGCTGATTCACAACGATTATCACTTTGCTAACTTGCTGTGTGCAGATGAAGAGATCACAGCTGTTCTGGATATGGAGTGGTCGATTGCCGGAGATCCGGAGTTCGACTTTAAAGCGCTGCATTCCAAGGATGTATTCACGGAAGCAAAGGAGATGCAGCAGGCATTCATGGCAGGTTACACAACGCTTCGCAAGCTGTCGCCTTTATTCAATATCAAGCTGCTCTATTATCAGCTCTTTGAGACAGTCGAACTGATTTCGGTGTCCCACCTGTATTGGGGAGAAGAAGCTTACCAAGGGTATAAAGCTAGTGCCAAGTCATGGTTGGAGCAGATCGAAGCTGCATGGTCAACAGAATGACTTCTTGACATTATAAACTGTAACTAATATAATTACAGTAACAAGGAAATAGAAGGGCGGATAGCCGAGCAAACTGCTTATGCACCGTCCTTTTTTCACAACATAACTGTAATCGATTGAGATACAGTTCAGTTGTCCATTCTAATGACAGGTGGTGCTGACGATGAGCTTTGCGATCAGTGATTGGGTACAAGGCAGAACGAAGGACGGGGAACTTATTCAGGGATTTATAACGGCGATGAACGAAACACACAACATTGCAAACGTTTATGTTGTTCAATCCGATCATGATGCTGCAGTCGGCACGACGATCGCCGTGTTGAGAAGCTGGCTCAAAGAGCAGCCGACGGTGGATATGCTGGACTACGAGGAGCCGATCCTAGACTTTATCGAGCTGGCGCTCGCCACTCATGACGAAGAATGGTTCGCGGAGCTGATGGGGCGGATGCAAGAGATTCGCAAGCAAGCGAGCGGCAGAGACAATACTCCAATTCTGTATAACCGTAACCGAAGCAGACTCGGACGCATCATAAGATAACGGTAGAACAACAAAATGGCAGCTGATCAGATGATCAGCTGCCATTTTAAGTGTAGTCCTATAATAATAAGGTTCACCATTCATTTTTATGCCGAATACGATAGTGATAAATCACATTGTATGAGGGATATCATGGAACTACTTCGAAAATATATAGTCGTGAATCTGTTGCTGTTTATGCTATGTGACCTCTTATGGCTGGCGGATGGTACTATTCGCCCTATGGCAGCCGCGGTACCGTTCTTCTTGGCCATTGTTTATTTACTGAATAGGAAGAAGTTCGAGAAGGCGTTATTTGGGTGGAATGAATCATAGTATAACTATAATTTCATACGAATTTCAAAAAGCCGCAGGAGTGCGGCTTTTTTTTGCGTTGACTTGGACCGTTTAGCGAATTGGATGGTCTGATCGGCTTCTAATTGGTCGGTTACAAACGGGTTGAACAGGTATAAGATACCCTCATATAAAGATTACAACTGGAGGGGGTCAGAATATGCAGGTACCGGTTGGGGTATGGATTGCTGCCGCTGTAATTGCCATCGTCGTGACTTGGATGACGATATGGGTTACGAATAAAGCCTACTCGAGAAGATGGGAAGACAGCAGCAACGAGAAAGACGGACGGATATAAAAGGAGGCAGCAGACATGTATGATGGGATTGCAATGACGATATTATCTTTCGTTTTTGTTGCGGGATCGATCCTGCTTGGTGGCGGAGCCGTATACCTCATAAAGCATGATATCAAGTAGTCGAAGAGATTACCCGCAGGAGATCCTGTGGGTAATCTCTATACTAATGAAGCTAGTCATGTAATTTCCGGAACGCCTCGCCAAATAGGGATATCCCTCGTTCGATATCTTCCATTCGAGGTCTGGCAAATGTGAATCTGACGAATCCGGGGTCTGATCCGTACACGCTGCCCGGTACAAATACAACCCCCCTTCGAATGGTTTCCTCCAAGAGCTTGCCATCTTGAATCGTACTGTTTAACTTGTACCATAAATGCAATCCTCCATCTGGAATCGTGTGCAGAAGTGCATTCGGAAGTTCCTTGTTGAGCGTCTCGATCGTCAAATCCCGTCTGAATCTCAATTCCATCCGTAACCGATCCAGATGCGGCACGAACAGTGAAGATTGCAGAAACTGTGCAGCTACCTGCTGCGGGATTACGCTTAAACCGAAATCCATCTGCTGTCTGGCGTCAGAAAGACGCTTAACAATGGAATGGGGAGCCACCATCCAGCCGATGCGCAAGCCTGACGCGGCAATTTTGGAGAAAGAGCCAATGTAGATGATGGATCCGGCGGCATCCGATGCTTTCAAAGGAGAAGGCGGCTTGCCATCATAAGCGGTCAGACTGTAAGGATCATCCTCTACAATCGGAAGCCCAAGCTCGCTTGCGATATCAAGCAGCTGCCTGCGACGTTCATCACTTAGCATTGTTCCGGTGGGATTCTGGAAATTAGGGTTGAGGAACACCATCTTAATGCGATGTTTTTGGAATAACGAACGAATCTCCTCCGGCTGAGCCCCTTGCGAATCAACCGGAAGCCGGAATAATCGAATCCCTGCAGACTGGAACATGGGAAGGGAGTAACAATAGGATGGATCTTCGATAGCCACAGCATCCCCAGGGGACAGAAGACATTGCGTAATGAGATATAACGATTGCTGCGAGCCGGATGTAATGAGAATCGATGATTCGGATGTCCGAATTTCCCGGTAGTTCTCCAGATAGTCAACCAGAGCTTGTCTGAGCGGAATCGAACCTTGCGGATTGTCATAGCCCAAGTAAGAGGGATATTGAAATTCACTCATGATCTTGGCTATTTCTTCTGTTGGGGCCAAATCGGCAGCGAGTTCTCCGCTTGCAAAATCGACCAAGGAAGGCTGCTGTATGAGTGCTTCCCGAATCCTTCTCATAAAGGGCAAGTTGGGCAGGAAATTTCCGCCTTCCGCGTATCGGCTCCAATTAGGGGTGTGTCTCGGTGTCGCCCCCCACTTTGTGGTACTTACTGAGGTTCCACTGCCAGTACGGCTGTCGATAATTCCCATGGAACGGAGCTCGGCAAAGGCCATGATAACGGTGCTGCGATTGACGCCAAGCTGCTCCGCGAGCTTCCTCTCCGAAGGGAGCAGGCTGCCGGGAGGAAATTCCCCATATGAAATTCGTTGTTCGAGGTGATCGGCAATTTGGTGATATAGAGCTTTCTTACTATCGCGATCTGGTTTCCACATCTTACGATACCCCTTATATATTAGTTGAACCGATCTCTTGAGACTCGGATAAATTCAGAAACAGCTGCCGTTTTATAGGTATCTTTCCTGCGTATGAACAGGGTCGGAGTGAGATAGAACTTATCTTCGATGTCTTGGGAGCGCAATTGATATTGAACCTTGGCTCGCTCAACCACTGAACGAGGTAAAACTGAGACTCCGAGACCAGCATGAATACATCCCAGAATTCCCTCCAACGTACCGAATTCCATGATTCTTGCAGGAATGATCCCTTTCGCATGTAACCCATCCTCGAGCTTCCGCCGGTAAGAACAACCGACACGAAACACCAGTAAAGTCAGATTGCGTAATTGTTCCGGATGGTCAAAAGGTGCGAATTGTCCGGATGAGACAAGTACAAGCTCCTCAACTCCAACCTCCGTAATATCGAGCTCTGCATGCTCAACAGGTGCAGCTACAAAAGCGCCATCCAATTCATATTTCAACACGAAATGGATGAGTTCTTCCGTTGTTCCTGTCTTCAAGGTCAGATCGACCTCAGGATAAGCTTTCAGGTAATCGGTGAGAATATATGGCAACCGAACCGCTGCAGTGGTTTCAAGCGAGCCGATGCGAAGCGGTCCTCTAGGAATGGTGTTATCTGCAACGACGCGTTCAGCCTCATGTGTAAGAAAAATGATTTTCTCCGCATAGGACCTAAGTGCCTCTCCGGATGTTGTGAGTTGTACGCCTTGCCGTCCACGACGGAATAGCGTCGTATTCAATTCTTTCTCGAGCTGCTGAATACGAATGCTGATACTCGACTGCACGTATTCTAATTTCTCGGCTGCCTTGGTAATGCTTCCTTCGTCCGCAACTGCCAGGAAAATCTGCAGGTCTCGGATCTCCATCGTCATACCTCCGTATAAGATATTGTTTTTTTTAATGTTAACCATCGTTATAGTTCATTTTACACGATATAAGTGATAGGTTACAATTCACTCAGAAAGGAGGCAGGTCGTATGGGGCTAGTTGAAAATAATCAAACGAACTTATCATATTCTACCAAGACCATTATTGGCGGATTTGTTATGCTCATCATAGCAATGGGAATCGGACGGTTCTCGTACACGTCCATACTCCCATTGATGCAAGCGCAAGCGCATCTATCCGGCGCGGAATCGGGGTACTTGGCGGGAAGCAACAATTTGGGCTACCTTGTCGCTGCCTTTGGTGCTGGGTTCATAACGTGGGGGAACAGGAAGGCTTACCATCTTCGCATTCAATTGATCCTTTGCCTTCTTACAACGGGGCTTATGGGAATCGCATCTTCGTTTTATGTATGGATACTGCTGCGCTTCTTAAGTGGAATGAGCAGCGGATTTATTTTCGTATTATCATCGAGTTTAGTACTGAATGCGCTGATTTCGGCGAAGCGCGAGAAATGGGTAGGCGTGTTCTTCGGTGGGGTTGGTACGGGTATTGCTTTAACCGGATTAATGACGCCTATCCTCAGCCATTTCACTTGGAGGGGAACATGGATTGGGCTTCCGATCATCGGCTTCGTGCTGTTAATGCTGGTTTGGCCGTTTGTGCGAGAGGATAAGACGATAGCAGTAAACCAACATCCTGTTTCCTCGGCTTCACCGGGCGAGAATGCATCTATCTTTGGCTGGCTATTATTTATGTACGGCCTTGAGGGACTAGGTTATATTGTTAGTGCGACTTTTCTGGTTGCCATGGTCAAACACATGCCCCAGATAGCAAGTTTCGCTGACTATAGCTGGATTATCGTTGGGATAGCGGCAATACCATCGACCGTTCTCTGGTCTTGGTGGACGAGTAAAGCCGGTTATATCAAACCGCTGATAACCGCACTGATCCTGCAAGCTGCGGGAGTCATCCTGCCCGTATGGCTGCCTAATTTATTAGGTGTAATCGTAGGCTCGATCCTGTTTGGCGGAACGTTTATGGGAATAGCCATGCTCGCAATATCTGCTGCTCGTATAGCTAGACCAACCAGTGGCAATAAGGCGATTGCTCTCATGACTGGCTTTTTTGGTATTGGGCAGATCCTGGGTCCGATTGGGGCCGGAATGATTCTGGAAATGACGCACAGTTATCGCTTATCCCTCATTCTTGCCACGTTGGTGCTTGTTCTAGCTGTGACCATACTGTTGGTTGGCGCAGTCCTAACCCATAACAAAAGATCCATAAGCAACGCTTAGCATAGCGTCGAACAATACAGGAGGTGTTCCATCATGTTAGAAACGGAATTAACACGGATGCTGGGCATTCAATATCCACTATTCCTAGCGCCGATGGCAGGCGGCCCTGCGACACCTGAGTTAGCAGCGGCAGTGTCAAATGCCGGAGGCCTAGGAAATCTGGGAGGCGCATACTTAACACCAGATCAGCTTCGAAGTACGATCCGAAGGACCAGAGAATTAACAGATAGGCCATTCGGGGTCAACTTGTTTGTACCTGAACTTCCGGAAGAGCAGGAAGGCGAAGTCGGTCAAATGACAACCGAGCTCAATAAATATCGCGCCCAGCTCGGCATTGAACTGAATCCATCCATTCCGAAGTCTTCGGAGTCCTTTCAAGAGCAAGTTCAAGTCTTGCTGGAAGAGGAAGTATCCATATTCAGCTTTACATTTGGCATACCGCCACACGATATGCTCCAAGCTATGAAGCAGCGTGGCATTGTGATTATCGGTACGGCAACGACTGTTGAAGAAGCGATTCGTTTAGAAGCGGCAGGAGTAGACGCCATTGCGGCCCAAGGAAGCGAAGCAGGGGGACATCGGGGCACATTCTTGAAGAGCGATTCGGATGCATTGGTCGGAACGATGGCGCTTATTCCGCAGATTGTAGATCATGTGTCGATACCGGTCATTGCATCTGGCGGCATTATGGATGGACGGGGACTTGCAGCAAGCCTTGTTCTAGGGGCAACTGCTGTCCAGATGGGAACCGCATTTCTGGCTTGCCCCGAGAGCGGTGCTCATGAGGTATACAAACACAAAATCCTGACATCCCATGAGGATTCCACTGCCATTACTCGTGTTTACTCGGGCAAACCGGCAAGAGGCATTCAAACAACATTCATGAACGATATGGATCAGTATTCGGGAATAATCCCCGCCTTCCCCATCCAAAACGTAATGACGCGAGACATTCGACAGGCAGCGGCTAGAGCAAATAACCCCGAATATATGTCACTCTGGGCGGGTCAAGGACTTCGATTAGCGAGCAACCACTCCGCGGCAGAAATTGTTGAACAAACCATGGATCAAGCAAAAGCACTTCTCAAGAAATGGTAGGAAAAAGGAATGAATGTCCAGCTTTCTGGACAACCTGACTGGAGTAATTGCAGGAGGGGACGATTCCATGACGGAGCAAAATCAGGATCTCGCGGATCGGATAACAGAACGGCTGGGAGCTTCCCCGGACGTTGTGCGCCGCCATCTTCAGACTAAGGCAGGGTTCGAGGTATCCTGCCTTTTTCTCACATCTCTAGCTGATCAAGATCAGGTAGACGAGGCGATTATTCGTCCGATCCTGTATGCAACTCAGGAGCCGGAAACGGAACAGGCCGATGATGAGATTGAACCTTTGTCCTGGTTAAAGATGAGAATTTCCCATGGTCAGATGAAGGAAACGGACGGACTGGAAGAGTCTATCGAGGCGCTTCTGGGAGGCCATTGCTTGATTCTTCTCCCGGAGAAGAATCAAGCGCTTGCAATGGATGTGTGCAAGCGGGAACAACGCAGCGTTGAGGAACCGAGCACGGAATCCACGATCCGTGGTCCGCGAGAAGGGTTCGTGGAAGATCTCATCCGCAACCTGTCTCTTATCCGCAAGAGATTGAAGAGCGATAAACTCGTATTCGAATCCATGGTTATTGGCTCGGAAACGAGAACGATGGTTTGCCTAGCCTATATGCGAGGGATAGCCGCGGATCAATTAGTGGATGAATTCCGCAAGCGCCTGAAGGCCATTCATACCGATAGTATTCTGGAGAGCGCCTATATCGAGGAATGGATTCAAGACAAGACATTAACACCTTTCCCGCAATTAATTGCAACGGAAAGGCCGGACGCGATCTCCGCAAAATTGTTGGAGGGACAAGTGGCCGTCTTGACCGACGGCACGCCGATCGTCCTAGCGGGACCTTTGACGTTCTTTCAGCTGTTCTCCGCACCGGAAGATTACTACCAGCGTGCCGATATTGCCACACTGCTGCGCTGGCTTCGGATGGTTGCCTTCCTTCTCGCCATCTTCGTGCCCGCGCTGTATATTTCGGTCGTCAGTTATCATCAGGAATTGCTCCCGGACCCGCTCTTGGTCAACTTGGCCGCTCAGCGGGAAGGGGTGCCTTTCCCGGCTTTCATTGAAGCGATCCTGATGATGGTTACGTTCGAAGTGTTACGCGAGGCAGGTCTTCGGATGCCTCGGATCGCCGGTCAGGCGATCTCCATCGTCGGTGCGCTTGTGCTTGGGCAGGCGGCAGTAGAGGCGGGGATCGTCTCCGCAGCCATGGTCATCGTCGTCTCGATCACCGCGATATCCAATTTCGTATCACCCCTGTACAGCTTTGGTATTACACAGCGGATTATTCAGTTTGGTTTCATGATTCTTGCCGGCGTGATGGGATTGTTCGGGCTCATGTGCGGCGTATTCTTCTTGCTGGTACATCTTGCCTCTCTCCGTTCGTTCGGGGTCCGGTATTTCGCGCCATTCGCTCCCATGTACCTGCCCGATTGGAAGGATACGTTCATAAGAGTTCCTAGGCCATTTCTGAAGAACCGACCGAAAATGTTTCAACAGGGAAAGTCCAGAAGGTGATCTCATGAAATGGATACAAGTTGTCGTCTTATTGTTAATGTGCACGGGTTGCTGGGATATGCGAGAAATCAATCATCTGGCTTTGGTGGAAATGACCGCAGCGGATATGGATCCTAAAACCAAGCGTATCACGGCTTACTATCAGGTCCTTAATCCGACCGGCACCTCGTCCCGGCAAGCCGGGCCTGCGAAAGCATCCGTATATACCTATGTAGTCTCGGAACAAAACCTCGGCCTGTTAACCGAAAAATCAGGTACGACGATGTCCCGGATGCTGTTCACCGCCCACTTGCAATGTTATGTGTTCAGCGAAAGGTTCGCGAGAGATGGACTGCTTGAATTAGTTAATTATTTGGAACTTAATACAGAAAGACGAACCAATGTATATGCCGTCGTAACCGATGCGCCCATTCAGAACGTCATGGAAAGCTTCACGCCTCTGGACCGGGTACCTGGGCGTAATCTTCGGTTGTTGATGGATTGGCAAGCGAAAACATTCGGAATGACCCGAAAACTAACGCAATTGGAAGATATCGTGAAGGGGGTTCCGTTGAGCCGGCCGACGATCATTCCAATCCTTCATTACAACAGAAGCAGTCCAGCATCCCAAACGGATCGAGTGGACCACATAAACGCGACAGAACCAGGATTTGAAATTTCTGAAGGCGCAGTGTTCATTCGAGCGAAAATGGTGGGAAAAATCGATCAACACACGAAAAAGATGTATTACGTGCTGAACGGTGATGCCCGCAGGTGCTTGGAGAACATCAAAGTAAACGGCGCCAAAGTCGATTTGGAGACAAGAAATATTCAAGTCAAACGAAAATGGGGGCCGAAACGACTCCATATCACAATCCGCGTCAACCTTCGGGTTCTGTACAATCAACAAATGAGTCCGCTTACGCTGCAGAATACGCATGAAATCGAACAGGCTTTTAACAAGACTTTAGTGGAACAGTCGAACCAATTTGTCCGGTTAGCGAAAGACAACAACTGGGATCTGCTCGGAATCGGAGATACGAAACAAGGGCGCGGAAAGTGGAGAGATTTCGACGTATCGTTCGAGGTGAGCTCCAAAGCAGTCATGTTCGGCAACACGAGAACGCCGTATCAATAAGGAGAGCGATGGCACTTGGAAAAACCACTACAACTGGGTGGGTGGCAACTATTCGCAATGACTGCTGCGTTCGTCGCAGGGACGTCGTTCATCTTGCTGCCCGTCGGCATTATCTCCGCAGCTCGGCAGTTCGGGTGGCTCGTCCAACTGTGGAGCACGCTGTTTGGCGTTATCGCCGGAGCATTCTGGCTGTACGTGTCAAGCCGATATCCCGGTCTGTCCCTTGTCCAAATCGCCCAGCAGGCGCTTGGTAAGTACGTGGGAGGCTTCGTGTCCCTCTGTTATATCCTGTTCTTCGTGCAAATGGCGGCATGGGTAACTCGAAACATGAGCGACTACATGCAGATTAATTTGATGCCAAGAACCCCGATTAGCATGTTCAACATCTTGGCGCTTCTTGTATGTGCCTATGCGGTGATCAAAGGAATTGACACGATCGCTATGGTGAGCGTAGTCATTCTCCCTATACTGATGATCGCGTACTGGACGCCATTTACCGTCATGCTGAGAGAGTGGGACTGGAGAAATTTCAACTATCCGGGTACGTTTGAATGGTTGCCGACCCTTGCGGAGACGAAGTATGCGCTCGGCTTTCCGTTCATGGAGACCGTCGTATTCATGATGGCATTCCCGTTGGTCCGCAGGAAGCTCAATACCGCCTTTCTGGGCGGTATTGCGTTCATGGGCTTCCAGCTTGCACTGGGGATTTTCTTTACCATCGGTTTACTCGGCGTTTACCGGGGGTCACATTTGACCTATCCCATTTATATCATCTTCCGCGAAATGCAATTTTCTAATTTCATCGAGCATCTTGAAGCGATCATTTCCGTAAACGCTCTTCTGCTCGTGTTCTTGAAGTTAAGCATACTCTTCTATTTCGCCGTTTCAGCGATTTGCCAGCTGTTCGCAATCCAGAGCAGAGCTGTCGTCGCTTACCCGCTCGTATGGATTATATCTGCCTATGCGTTGTTTTTCTCTAATATCGTGGAGAATGCGGAATGGGTCCAGAATTATTTGTTCATCTACTACGTTCCGTTCGGATTCGGTTTTCCCTTGTTGTTCCTAGTTGCCAGTTGGGTGCGCAATCGGGACAGAAGCATGAAGAAGGAGGCGGCGATATGACCTGGCTGATTCTATTGTATATCGCATTCCTCGTCTCCGGATTCGCCGTCATGAAGACCCAGAATATCGGCCGGAAAGAAAAAATATTGTTCGTTACGATTACGACAATCGGTTGCATCTTGTGGGGGAGCTTGGTTTTGCACCGTCCTCTAGATTTGAACAAAGCAATCGGCATGGCTATTGATTTCATATTTTGAAAGCTGCTTCTCGCGAAAATAGTCAGTACGGACCAAGTCTCAGCCGCATCGGACTAAGATCCGGTGTGGTTCTTTGTGTAAGAAATAATTCTAATCATTTCCTATCTATTTCCGATGCAATCGCATCGTTATAATGTTGGGTAGAGAGAGGACAATGCTCATTCAACTAGAAGGGGGTAACGAAATGATTACATTAGTACAAGCAGACTATACTCGCGTATTGCCTTTACTGAGGAACCTTGCGTTTATACCTGTATCTGCCTATTCCGTTATTAATCATACGCAATCCGGGATTGTGTTTGTGGATAATGAGATGGATCCTACCTGCAGCCTAATCGTTAATTCATACGGCGTTTATTTTCTAGCTGGATCAGGCGATAACGAACTCTTTATGAACGAAGTCATAGCATACTTGCTAAATCCGCAAAACCATCCAAATTATTATGATTTGTATGCTTCGACATCTGATTTACTCCAACCAATCAGCGACAGACTGGCGGGAAAAACAGTGCTGTTGCATCGATCTTCATTTTCATTCGACCTTTCTAAATTCCACAATCTAAGAAACTCACTGCATAAACTTCCTGAGCAATTCGTAATGAGAAGAATGGATGGGAGGCTATTTGACAAGTATCAGCACGAACTGGACTCCTCCTATCAATCTCTATGGGGTTCTTCTAAGGACTTCATGGATCACGGATTTGGTTATTGCATCATGAAGGATGATCAATTTGTCAGTGTCTGTAACGCAATGTTTGTAGGCGGTGGATATGCGGATATCGATATCGTAACCGTGGATGATTATCAGAAACAGGGGTTAGCCACCTTGACTGGAGTATCGTTCATTGAACACTGCTTGAACTATAATCTAATACCGAATTATAACTGTGATGCAGGGAATCAACGGTCCATACAACTAGCCAGAAAGTTAGGGTTTATTCACAATCATGATTATCCAATGTTATGGTGGCATCAGGATCAAAGTATAATCGATGATTATTTAACAAGATTCAACTATTCAAATTCAGCAACCGACTAGATTATCCTAAAAAGCACAATAAAGGATCCGCAATAGCGGATCCTTTATATTTGCTCATAAACATTGAGTGCGTGTATTCGAAGAAAATAGAGTTTACTAGAGTTCATTATCTTCGGGAGGTAATTTGCCATCCTTCAACCAAGCTTTCATGGCATGATCAAATGGAACATTTTCTTTTTTTAATCTAGGGTACCACTCCATTTGAAGATTGAGCAGGTCGATGTAAGACTTCAATGTATTCACTTGTTCTTCTATTTTTTCTTTTTGTTTCTCCAGAATTTCCAAACGTTTGTCACCGGTTTGGTCGCCTTGCAAAGTGAGATCAGCATAGTCTTTAAGCTGAGCAATTGGCATACCGGTACTACGAAGACAGTTTATCAGATTGATCCACTGGATATCCTCAAATTCAAAAATTCGTAATCCACTTTCGTTTCTTTTGATGAACGGCAAAATACCTTCTTTTTCATAATACCTGATGGTATGGATGGACAACCCCGTCTTCTCTGCTACCTGGCCAATTGAAAATGCCTCGTTCATTCTGTTTATGATCCACCTTCCGCTAATCATCGAAACATGTTGAGGTTATATGATTTAGAATATACTCGATTATAAACGATTAACCAAGTCAAAAATTAACCACTTGATCTAAAGTGAACTCTAGGGTGTAGGATTTGAATTGTATTCCACTTTAAAGGGAGCGTGAAGTCAATTGAAATACAAATTACTTGGCAAAAGTGGCTTGAGAGTATCGGACATCGCTTTGGGTACCATGACATTCGGGGATCGTTGGGGATGGGGAGCGGATAAAACGGAAAGCCGCAAAATATTTGACACTTATGTTGATGCAGGTGGAAATTTCATTGATACAGCCAACCAATACACGGGGGGAGATAGCGAAGAGTACCTTGGGGAATTTATCGCAGCGGAGCGGGAGAAATTAGTTGTCGCGACGAAATATTCACTGACCATGAATCCAAACGACCCGAATGGCGGGGGGAATCATCGCAAAAGCCTGGTTCAGTCACTGGATGCAAGCTTGAAAAGATTGAAAACCGATTATATCGATATGTACTGGCTGCATGCATGGGATTTTATGACGCCAGTCGAAGAGGTAATGCGAGCTTTGGACGATCAGGTTCGAGCAGGGAAAATTCTATATATCGGCATTTCCGATACACCGGCGTGGATTGTCGCACAAGCAAATACAATAGCGGAGCTGAGGGGATGGACTCCGTTTACAGGTTTGCAGGTATCGTACAGCTTGGTCCAGAGGGAGGCTGAACGCGACTTAATCCCAATGGCACAAGCGTTGGATATTGGGGTAACCGCTTGGGCTCCGCTCGGTGGTGGCATATTGTCCGGCAAATACAAAGGAGGCCGGCCAGAAGACTCGAAACGGGTTGATTTTACGGGGGAAAGTGTTTCGGAGAGAAACCGTTCCATCCTTGATGCGGTTGAAAGCATTGCTCAAGACATCGGCAGAACTCCTGCACAAGTCGCCCTCAATTGGATCAGGCAGCAGGATGGGACGACCATCCCAATTATCGGAGCAAGAACGGAAAAGCAGATCAAGGATAATTTAAACTGTCTAACCTTCGAGCTGACAACGGAACAGATGGATTTGTTATCCAAAGTCAGTAGTATCCCACTTGGATTTCCGCATGATTTTCTGGGAGCGGATCCATTTAAACAAGCTCTTCATGGGGAATTCGCCGGCAAAATCGCCAATCGCAACTAGTTTATTGATCAAATGAATATAGCGGCAGTCAAAGACTTTATTTCTAGTCGAAGATTGCCGCTCTTTATTTTCTTCAGACAATGAGTGCTGATGGCGGTGAAATATTGACAATGATAATCATTATCACATATTATTATGAAATAACACAATTTCAATAATAAGGATGTGACATTATGGTTGCTCCATTTCAAGTTGTTTCAGATGTGACCGATTGTCCGTCGCCTAATATTTTATCCGTTTGCGCCAATAAGGAGATCATGTTCGCTGCCGCTTTTGGGAAGGGCATTTTCCGTAAGAACGGTGAAGCTAAATGGTTGCAAGCTGATGATGGACTTCCGGAAGAAGCCACAATTAATCGGCTGCAGGTAATTGATAATTCGGTGTTCGCTTGTACGAAGCAAGGATTATTTTACTATGACGCGAATAAGTGGTATCCGACCGATATTACAATACCATGTTACCAAATTGTCAAACGAGGCCCAATTCTCGCAGCGGCGACTGAGTACGGAATTTGGTACAAAATCGGAACGCAGTGGAAGAACATTGCCTATCAGAACATGCCAATATACGATTTGCTTCTTACTCCCCACTATTACTTACTCGGCTCAGATCGGGGGATAACCCTCTACGATGTTTATACGGATTCGTGGGCTGATTTTACGCTCGGAACGGCAGTCACCAGTCTAGCTGTATTTAACGGCCGAGTGGTTGGAGTGAGTATGGGAGGAGGACTTGTTCAAGGTGATCAGAAGGGCGGATTCACCGTAAGCGACTTCGATGGGATTTCCATTTATGCCCTGAAGTCAACGGAAACGGGTCTTTACGCTTGCACGAGTCAAGGACTTTACCGACTGCAGATGATGGGATCACGTGTGGTATTGCATTCCATGCTTACCGGTTATCCGGTAACTGAAATGTGCTCTTCCGGGGAATGTATGTATGTCTCTACAATTAGTTGCGGACTCAAGAAGGTTGTTATACGGTGACAAGAACATTATCTCATTAAAGGCCGTTCAATATTCGCGAATCGGTTGACTAGTAAATTGTTCCGAATGAAGTCCGCGTAAAACGCGGGCTTTTTTCGTTACCTACTTGTAACTGTTTCGTTACCGAACTGTCATTCCTTTCGAGCTAGTTCTAGGTAATATGAGGTTGTAAGTCAACCACTGCTTGTCTCCAATGAGGATAAGAGGTGACAAAGCTTAAGAGGAGGAAATGATCATGAACAAGAAAAATAAAAGAGTCGCTGCACTGCTGCTGCTGGCTGCTGTCGCCGTTTCCGTACCAGCTATAGTGAACGCAAACAGAGCGAATCATGCTGAAGAGGTAGTACCTGTCGTTGCACAAGCGCATCAAGTTGAACAAACCGTATATGAGAATACTCAATATGGATTCCGTTTCACGCTGCCGGACAGTTGGAAAGGGTACACGATCGTAACTGACAAATGGGAAGGTCATGATGCGACAGACGGTAAGGTCATAGAAAGCGGTGCGTCCATCAGCATCCGCCATCCCGAATGGACAGCTGACAAGCCTAGACAGGACGTTCCTATATATGTCTTTACGATCGATCAATGGAATGCGATTCAGCAGGAGAAAATGTTCATCGGCGCAGCGCCAATGAGACCAAGCGAACTGACTCGCAATGACAAATACGTGTTCGCACTCCCAGCGCGATATAACTTTGCCTACCTTGATGGTTATCAAGAAGTGGAAGATATTTTGAAGGGCAATCCCATTCAACCTTTGTAATTACATTATTGGTACAGTTATCGGAAGACAAGAACATTGTCGGAATGAAGTCCACGTTAAACGTGGGCTTTTTTTGTTTGCACTTTGTAGTGTGTGGGATTTTAAACAACTCGTCTGGAACGATGTGGATGCGAAGGAAGATATGATCGTTGACAGTTTATATTATATAATTATATTATCTATATATAGGATAAATATTATTAGGGTATTAAAGATAGAAGAGGAGACTATATAAATGAAAATTGAAATCGGCATGGATACGTTTGTAGAAACAACACCGGATGTTCGTACAGGGAAGACCATAACGCATGCAGAACGGCTGCGTGAAGTCGTAGAAGAAATTGTATTGGCCGACAAGGTCGGTCTGGACATATTCGGAGTCGGCGAGCATCATCGAAAGGAATTCGGGGATTCGGCTTCCGCCATCGTACTGGCGGCAGGCGCCTCCATGACACAGAACATCCGCCTGACCAGTTCGGTTACGGTCCTCTCCGCCGCTGATCCCGTGCGCGTATTTCAGGAGTTTGCTACGATTGACGGCATATCCAATGGCCGTGCGGAAATTATCGTAGGAAGAGGGTCCATGGTTGATGCCTTTCCTTTATTCGGCTTCGATTTGAACGACTATGAGACACTATTCGAAGAGAAACTCGAGCTCTTATTGAAAATTAGAGATTCAGAGAAGGTGACTTGGAGAGGCGGGCATCGGCCAGCGTTCAAGGATCTCGGTATTTATCCGCGACCTGTACAGGACCAACTGCCCATCTGGATCGGAAGCGGCGGAAATCAGGAATCGGCCATACGCGCGGGCATGCTAGGATTGCCGTTCGTACTAGCTATTATTGGTGGCAGTCCACTACGATTCGCACCGATTGTGCAGCTCTATAAAAAGGCGGCAGCTCACGCCGGACATGATGCGTCCAAGCTTCGCGTAGCGGTACATTCCCTCGGCTTCGTAGCTGAGAGCACGCAGCTCGCGGTAGACCAATATTTCCCGCCGACCCAAGCATCGTTCAATCTATTCGGCAAAGAGCGCCGTTGGGGCGATTATACCCGCGCGCAATTCGACGCTGAACGAACGCTGGAAGGCGGTCTCTACGTAGGCGATCCCGAAACCGTAGCCAACAAAATCATCTACATGCATAAGAAATTAGGCTTCACACGATTTATGATGCACATGCCTGTAGGCACAATGCCGCATGAAGAAGTTATGCGGGCCATTGAACTGCTTGGCACTGAAGTAGCGCCGCGAGTCCGCGAAGAAATTGCTAGATGGGAAGCTGAACAAACAGGATAGTTCAAGTACTTCGCTAACGAAGAACAGGCCACCGATGATTAATCGGTGGCCTGTCGATTTCGGTGACATTTTGGACGATTAGAGCGGTTCGCCATTCAAGTAATTGAAGAACGGAATGTCGGTCCAGAAATCGTAACTTTGAACGTTTACGGAAGGATCCACGTGCTTGAATCCATCGATGGTGGCCTTGGACTGCTCCTTCAATGAGAAGGACTGCGCGTAATACCGGCCAAGCTGAATTTTATTATTTGTGATTTCTTTATAGTCGGCCAATGGCGTGAGCGAGTAGTACAGCGGCTGCCACCACGAGCTTACAAGAAGTCCAAGTTGATTTTCTTCGTTTTTCTTCGCATAAGCGCTGATGATTGCGTTAAAGCGCTGCTTGTCGGCGGCCTTCTCGAATTCAAAGGAGATATCGTATTCTTTTGCATATTCAATGTAATTGCCGTTCGAA
The DNA here is from genome assembly GCF_900106745.1 of Paenibacillus sp. CF384. Taxonomy (GTDB): domain Bacteria; phylum Bacillota; class Bacilli; order Paenibacillales; family Paenibacillaceae; genus Paenibacillus_Z. The sequence continues at coordinate 198,197 of NZ_FNNV01000001.1, forward strand.
ATTTGGCGAACTTCGTATTGGTCAGAAACGCCGGGCTCGCCCCATTCTTTCAGATAGACGAAGGCTGAAGTTTTCGGTTCGAATTGCACCTTGGCTTCGAGGCCCTCGCTTCGCAGCAACCCGATTAATTGGAGCGCGTGTTGGAGATCAGAGTGGCCATATACCAGCTTCAAAGACTCGATGAAATTGGAATCGTACTGGCTGTCTTTCAGGTTGTAGCCCGTAACCAATCCTTGTTCCAGCGCCGTATCGACGATTGTCTGCAACTTATCGTCTTTAATGATAACCGAACCATGATACGCATCCGCAAGCTTGGTATAGATATCAGAGTCGCCTACATAGCCGAGGTAATGCTTATATTGTCCCTTGAGGACGAGCGTCTTGCCAATCAGCAGATTCGCCAAGTCCGCACTGACAGGTGCATTAGGAGCGATCTGGTTGAAATAGGAGGCCGGCAACAGACCCGTATCGATTGCCGCGGCTAGTTCCTGCTTCGTTTGCTTGTTGAGTGAGGACAACTTGATCGGAAGCTTAGCAATCGCTTTCTCCGCTTTCGCTTCGGAATACGTGTAAGCAAGTTCCTTGAAGCCGGCCAATCGAAGCGCGAGCTGTACGGCGTTGACTGCTTTAAGTTGCGCAGATGCATTCGCAGTATCCGACGACAACAGTCCGTTCTGATGCAGCGCCGCGGCAGCATTGTAGTAAGGACTCGACGTGTTCAAGTCATTGAAGGTCACTGGCTTGTCCGCAGGGGACAGGTCCAGCAAACGGACCACATCGACGAAGAACTCGCCGCGGCTCACGTTCTCGGGGAGCGTCAGACCGAATTTGTCCTTCAGGAATGCAGCATATTCGGAGGAAGAAATCTCTTTCGCCGAGACCGACTGACTTGTGATGGCTGTAGGAGAGTTTACGGTCGTTGCAGGAGATGCGAAGGCGGAAGGCTGCGCGTATGCCAGCAAAGTGGCTGATAAAGCTGCTGTTAGGAGAACCCTGTTGCGTACGGAAGTTCGAATGGACATGAGAGAATACCTCCTGATGATTTAATTCATATTAAATAGATATGATTAGTAGATTATACTATCATTCCGTATTTTTCCTGTCAATACGGTTCAGCTTAGTATCCGCTTATTTCGCTCCGCTGGAATCCCTTGACGCCGCACAATCCCTTGTGATACCATTACTGATAATTATTGGATATTGCTACGAGCGATGATAAGGATGAGTAGGCAAGCACTCGAATCGCAGAGAGCCCGGACAGGTGGAAACGGGCATTCGAACTTGGCGAAAGAAGCCTTGGAGCATCGGGCCGAAAGAGGGAGTAGGTCCGGCGGGTCTTCCCGTTACAGAAGAGAAGCCGCTCAATCGGTTTCGTTGAGAGGGGCGGTTGCCCTAATTAAGGTGGTACCACGGAAGCTAAGCCTTTCGTCCTTTAACCGAGGACGGAAGGCTTTTTTGATTGCTTACAAACCTAAAGGGAAGGGATGAAACTACGATGAATCAAGCCGAATTAGCCGATCGTTTGTTTCCGGGAGTGACGCGGCTCCCCCAAGACGTTCTGGACAGCTATCCCACAAGAGATTTGCCGGAAGGAGCACTAGTAACGCGGTTCGCTCCAAGCCCGACTGGCTTTATGACGATCGGGGGACTCTACGCGACGCAAATCTCCGAACGGATGGCGCATCAAAGCGGCGGCGTCTTCTACTTGCGGATCGAAGATACCGACAGGAAGCGAGAAGTCGAAGGCAGCATGGAAGACATTATTCGTTCTCTCGGCTACGTCGGCATATCCATGGATGAAGGGCTGACTGTGTCCGGTGAAGAAGTCGGCATCTACGGACCATACAGACAAAGCGAGCGCGCAAGCCTCTATCATGTGTTTATCAAGGACTTAATTCGCAGAGGACTCGCTTACCCCTGCTTCTGCGATGCGGATGAAGTACAGGCGATTCGCGACAAGCAGAAAGCAGCGCAATTGACCCCAGGCTACTATGGAGATTGGGCCGTTCACCGACATTGGACGCCTTCTCAAGCTCTGGTTGAGCTTGAGAAGGGAAAGCCGTTCGTCATCCGGTTGAAGTCGCCTGGATTGCCTGATCGAAGAATCAAGTACCACGACTTGATCAAAGGCGAAATTGAAATGCCGGAAAACGAACAGGACATCGTCATCATGAAATCAGACGGCATCCCAACATACCATTTTGCTCATGCAGTGGACGATACCCTGATGGGTACGACTCATATCATTCGAGGGGACGAGTGGCTGGCTTCTATACCCGTGCATATTCAGCTGTTCGAGATTTTGGGCTTCCGCAGACCGGAATACGGCCATCTGGCTCCGATCATGAAGATGGACGGTGCTTCAAAGCGCAAGTTCAGCAAACGCAAAGACCGGGATGCGACCGCGATCTATTACCAGAAGGAAGGGTATCCGAGCAAAGCCATTGCCGAGTATTTCATGACGCTTATCAATTCGAACTACGAGGAGTGGCGGATGAACCATTCGGAAGCGCCGTATACGGATTTTACGATCGACGTGAACAAATTGAACGTCAGTGGCGCGCTGTTCGATATGAACAAACTTAACGATATCAGCAAGGACGTCATTTCACGGTACAGCGCGGACGAAGTTTATGCGCAAGCATCGGCATGGGCTGCTTCGTTCGATGAAGAGCTGGCTGCGAGACTGAGTGCCAATCGCGACTATGCATCTGCTATCTTTAATATTGGACGCGTGTCGGAGAAGCCGCGCAAGGACATTTCAAAGTGGTCTGAAGTGAACGACCTGTACGCTTACTTCTACGATGAGTTCTTCAACCGATCGGTCGAAGCAGGCTATGAGTCACTGCCGGGGGAAATATCGCTAGAGCTGGCACAGCAAATCATTCGCGAATACGAGCAATCGCTTGATCTGGGGGACGACCATGATACTTGGTTCGGCAAAGTGAAGGCGATCGGCGATCAGCTGGGCTTCGCCAAGGATGCCAAGGCCTATAAGAAAAATCCGGAGGCTTATCCGGGACATGTCGGCGACGTTGCGATGGTCGTACGTGTTGCCCTGTCGGGCCGGACGATGACGCCGGATCTGTACGATATGATGCACGTCATGGGGGAAAGCCGGGTACGGGATCGCCTGAAGCGGTACTCAACGCGCTCTTAGCTGCAACCGCCTCTCACATGAGGACGTAAAAGGGATAGCAGAAAGGGTGAGCGCATATTTATTCCCGAGCAAGTTTATTCCGAATAATGAAATCGCCTAGTTCCATTTTCTTCGTCTCCGTTCTCCTCGTGTCCCTCTTGACGGGAGTCTTGTCGAAACCCTATTTCACGGATCGCGTCTTCTACCTGTACTTGAGTACGTTCAAATTCGCCGGCGAGCAAGACAGTCTCGTCACCTATCGCAGCAGCACAGCCGGTCCCGTCCAAGTACGCACCGACGATGAGCTGCACCGCACAGTGATCATCGGCGGTAAGTCCTATGCGATTGCGGACAAGAGCATTCCTTACTCGACCAAGTACCGCGTAACCTATCCAAACGGCCATGTCTACAGCGTCGAGGATAATAACGGCTACCTCTTGGGCTACGATGACAAAGGCAATATCGTAATGGGTATTGAGGCGTACGCAAACGGCGAGCGGAACAAGCAGGAAGGGGAAGAAGATTATCCGCCGTCGGCGCTCGTAAGCGCTGCTTACCCCGATTACCATGTCAAACGAGGCGTGCCAGGGTTTCTGTTTCTTGCCCTCGGCCTGTTGATCTTCGGATGGTGCAGTTTCCGGTACCAAGCCTTCCAGGATTTCATGTTCCGTATATCCCCGCAGCGTCTCATGTACGAGAACCCCGAGCCGAGCGACTTCTATTACTTCACGAGCAAGGTCGGCGGCATTGTCGTGATGATCGGTTCGATTGTCGTAGCTTTCAAAGCGTACTAGTAGGTGCACGCGGACTGCCGCTATATCGGGGAAGACGAGGAGCAGCAATACAGAATGATTACAATCATTTATTACCTGACATCGTCTATTGGAAGAATTAGGAAACCGTGTTATTGTAAAATCAATCCTATGAGAGCGGGTGATCGATGTGACTACATCAACCCTAATATTAAATGAAGGCAACCAAATGTCCTGGTAAATTTCGCATCCGCAGCAATTTATAACGACTATAGGCAGTTCAGTTATGGCTAATGATTTCACCTACTATCAGGGAGGTCATCAACATATGCAACGACCCCAAATATGGCACTATGGCCTTCTGGCGCAATCGTGGGCGAATGCCACGGAAGCTGGTCCGGAAGGTGAGTATTACAAGAAGCTGATCGAGACGTCTGGACAACCGGCGCTTGATCTGGGCTGCGGGAGTGGACGCTTGTTGCTCCACTTTTTGCAGGATGGCCTGGATGTGGATGGCTGCGACTACTCGGAGGATATGCTCGCTGTCTGCCAGGAGCGAGCAGCAAAGCAAGGGCTTTCACCTCGGCTCTATGCGCAGGCTATGCACGAGCTGGATTTGCCTCAGCGCTACAGAACGATATTTGCTTGCGGTGTGATTGGTCTTGGCGGAGAGCATCGTCTGACTATGCAGGCTATGCAGCGCTGTCATGAGCATCTACGTTCAGGCGGCATATTTGCTTTCAACTATACGGTGCGATGGAACGATCCGCCCGCTTGGCTGGCGAGATTGCCTGAGAATAGACAGGTTAAGCCCGAGGGATGGCCCGCATCCAGTGAGCGCCAGCTTCTGGCCGACGGAACGGAGCTGGAAATGGTTGCCCGGTCACTTGAAACAGATCCTCTGGAGAATGTCGCCACCCGCCAGATGCGACTCCGGCTGTGGCACGAAGGCGTCCTTATCAGGGAGGAAGTTCAAACGCAAAGGCTGGATGACTATTCGAAGAACGAGTTGGTGTTGATGCTTGAGCGTGCAGGCTTCAGCGACATACAAATCAATGGAGATTTCAGCGATGAACCTGCTACAGCAGACCATCATGAACTGATCTTTATCTGCCGAAAGTAAAATCGCATCCCATAATAGAAACAAAACCAGAAATGCATGAAAACCGCGTTCATCTACGCGGTTTTTATTTTTTCAACAGATAATAATTGCAGGTCGCCCTAGCATCCCTTACTTCAGAGTAACTAGATGAACTTTTTTTCAGTACTAGGAGTGAAAAAGCTGAACTGGTATACTTAAAAATGGAATTTTCGTCACTATTCATGGAAGTTTCATAACTGAATCTAAGGAGGTTGTACCATGACAATGCCACAACGCAAACTTGGTTCTACAGGAATAATCGTAGGGGAAATCGGGATGGGCGGAATGCCGCTCTCCGTTCACGGACGCCCTTCAGAGGAAGACGGCATCAGAGCGGTGCATGCTGCTTTGGAGCAAGGCATTACATTGTTCGATACAGCCGATTCGTACTGCTTGAATTCGACCGAGAACGGTCATAACGAACGACTGCTCGCCAAAGCTTTACATAACCGTCCCGAAGTGCTCATCGCGACAAAAGGCGGACACATTCGTCCGGATGGTCGCTGGGAAACCGATGGCCGTCCTGAACACTTGCGTCAAGCGTGCGAGGACAGTTTGCGTGCGCTCGGCGTGGACGCAATCACGCTCTATCAATTCCACCGTCCGGATCCTAAGGTTCCGTTTGCGGAATCCGTGGCAACAGTCGCGGATTTGCAGCGGGAGGGGAAGATAGTTCACGTGGGACTGTCGAACGTATCCGTTGCACAGCTGGAAGATGCCCGCTCAATAGTAACGGTCGCATCTGTTCAAAACCGTATGAACTTGTTTGACCATACTTCCATGGACGTGTTGAAGCGCTGCGAAGAGCTAGGTATTGCTTTCCTTCCATACAGCCCTCTTAACGGCATGGGTAACGCGCAAGGCATTGGCAGCAACGAGACGCTTTCCCGCATCGCCAGAAGTCATGATGCATCACCGCAGCAGATCGCGATTGCATGGCTGCTTCAACTGTCGCCCGTCATTCTGCCGATTCCCGGTGCCAGCAAAGCGGCTAACATCGTGAACTGCGCGGGGGCATCCAACGTGGAGCTTTCCGCCCAAGATATAGCTGAATTGAACGGCATCGCTGCTCAAATCACAGCTTAATTGCCCGTCGGCAATCGATCGAAGGATCGGTTGCCTTTTTTGTTAGGCTGCTTCAAAGGCATGAGTCCGGTACTGAATAGGGCTCATGCCTTTTTGTTGTGGGAAAATATCCTTATTGTGGTAAAAACGGTCCGGATATTGGCTATAGAATAGGATGTAAAAATTATACAATTTTATTGCTGTGACCTATGCCAATTATCCGGGGAGAGGACTCAATTGAAACATAATCTATCTTTGATCTTTATTATGTTGGCAACCGCATTTTTACTTGGATTAACCGCATGCAGTCCGAACAATGAGAGCGTCAGCGATGTGACGCCTGCTTCGAATTCGAAGTTGACATCAGCGACTTTTCACAGTGAATCTCTGGACAAAGACATGCGAATGCATGTTTATCTTCCCGAAGGATACGACGCGAACAGGAAATACCCCGTCTTGTATTTAATTCACGGTTGGAGCGGAGACGATACGTCTTGGACGAAAGCTCTCGAAATCGATAAAACGGCAGATCGATTAATCGAAGCAGGGGAGATCGAACCTCTAATCATGGTATTTCCTCAAATGAATAACAGTTACGGATTGAACAGCTCGGAGGTTTATAGAAGCACGAATCCCGATGCACCTTACGATGCAACGTATTATGGACGATTCGAGGATTACCTTATAAAGGATATAATCAGGTATGTTGACAGCCATTACTACACGCAAGCCGACCAAGAACATCGGTATATCGGCGGATATTCCATGGGTGGGTTTATCAGTTTGCATACGGCGTTTGTGCACCCCGAGCTATTCAGTAAGATTGGCGGACATAGTCCGGCCTTATTTACAGATGATTGGACGGCAGTGGGAGGTGAAAGAGGATTAAAATCCTTTTTGTACCCGGACAACGCATTACGAGAGGAACGAGATCCTTTGATTCTCGCTAAAAATTTGAATATATCTAACATGACCGTCTATCTGGACTGTGGCGACAAGGATAATCTCAAGTTATATGAAGGTACCGAACGAATGTACGAACTATTGAAATCGAAAGGTGTTAACGTGACCTATTTCAAGAACCCTGGAGAGCATTCCGATAATTACTGGCGAGAGCATACGGAGCAATATTTACTTTTCTATGCCGGGAAATCGTAAGGACGTAATAAGGATATAGCAGAAAGGATGAGCGCATGTAGTGATAATGGAAGCCGCAAGCAACTATAATTGTAGTATATATTTCATGCGTGCCAGTGTAGCAAATCTCCTAGTAGAAATTTAATCTTATTAAGGGGAGAAGGACAATGAGTGGACAGTTGAAAGCCGTTGTAATCGGTGCAGGTTGGGCAGGTGAGGGACATACCCGCGCCCTTCAAGCTTGCGGTGTTGACGTTGTGGCAATATACGCTAGAAAGCAAGAGGTTGTAGATGATGTCGCTCAGAAGTTGGGAATACCGAATGCGTCCGTTGATTGGCGCCAGACGCTGCAATCGATCAAGCCTGATATTGTTGCCATTGCAACTCCAGCCAGTCTTCGAGAAGAAGTGGTTATCGTTGCGACGGAGTTGGGGTGTCATCTGTATTGCGATAAGCCGCTTGCATTAGGAGCGGAAGAAGCCAAGCGTGTGCTGCAGATGGCTGAACAGGCAGGCGTGAAACATGCGTATGCCGCAACTTGGTTGTATCACCCTGAATATACCTGGTTTTCTGAACTTGCCAAGTCTGGTGATATTGGAGCCATTCTGGAAGTGGAATGCTTCTGTCGCATGCCGCGTAGTGAAGCCATTGGCCCATGGACTTGGTGGGACTCCTTGGAAACCGGCGGGGGCTTTCTAAACAATGCGCTGCCACACCTATTGGGGATCATCTCCGCTGCTACAAGCGGGATTCCGATTCGGGCAACGGGCGAGGCGAGAGTATTGCGAGAGCGTGCTCCATATATAGTTGATTTGCATGATAGTCGATTGGCTGGCGCTAGAACTCCTACCGCAGAAGAAGCAGAAAATCTAGAATGGCGCGTCTGCGATGCAGATGGGGCGTTTACGGCCCTTTTTCGTTTGAGTTCCGCCGAAGGAACGGAAATCCCTGTAACGATACTACTAAATACCGGTGTTGGCGCTTCAGACGAGCTGCCGAAAATAACGCTGTATGGCGAATCAGGAACATTAACGGCTACCGGCTTCTTTTTTACTGGCGGTATAACCGTTACGAGGCTGCACTTAGGCGGTGAGCCTGAAGTTCTGCCTATACCGCAGCGTTTGTTGGATGAATTCCCAAGCGTAGGTGACCCGGTGCAAAATATGTGGTGCGCCCATGTTCGGGATTTTATCGCTGATATCAAAGGTGAACCGCACCGTCCTTATCTGACTTTCCGGGATGGTTACTTGTATCAAGCGGCAATAGATATCATTCGCAGTGGGAGTGGCCTCGGCGAATTGAAGATTTAACAAAAAACAGACAGTATTAGTGGTTTCTCACGAGTTCGTTGAACTTGTGGGAGGCCTCTATCTTTTGGCCTAGAGCAATCAGGCAATCACTTTTCTTCAATCAATGTTAAGCTGGGTAGGGAATTTATAACATTTGTCGAAACAATAGACTATCCAGTTGATAAGGAGGAGTAGCCATGATTTATCAGTTCATACCGCAGCTTTATTATAATACGATAGGCCAGCACCCACCTGTTTTGACGATTCGGGATGGGGATACGGTCATTACGACGACAGTCGATGCGAGAGGCTGGGACAACAACGGCGAAAGCGCAGCTGCTCGCGGGAATCCAATGACAGGACCTTTCTATGTGGAAGAAGCGATGCCCGGTGATACGCTGGCGGTTAAATTTGAATCAATCACTCCGAACCGCAATTGGGCTTGGACAACCAACATGCTTGCCCCAGCGGTTATCGAACCCCATGTTGCTGCTTCATTGCCGGCATCGGATATCGTACGCTGGACGGTTGATGTTTCGCAGGGGGTTGCTTATCTCAAGGAGCCATCGCCCGGGTTAGCTGAATTGAAGCTACCTTTGCGGCCTTTTCTAGGCTGTTTTGGTGTAGCACCTTCTAATGATCAATTCATCTCAACTGCTACGAGTGGCGAGTATGGAGGCAACATGGACTATAAAGGACTGGTCGCAGGCACTACAGTTTATTTTCCGGTGTCTTCTCAAGGTGCATTGTTCTATTTAGGTGATGGTCATGCCTTGCAAGGCGATGGGGAAATCATCGGTACAGGGCTCGAAATATCTATGGATGTTCGGTTCACAGTTAGCGTTCAAAAAGGAAAAAAGATAGGCTGGCCGAGAGGTGAAAACGACACGCATTGGTTTTGTATCGGCAATGCACGGCCGCTTGACCAGGCGCTTCAACATGCAACGACCGAAATATATCGGCTGCTGCAGGAGGACTTCGGCTTAACGTCTTCGGAAGCCAGCTTGTTGCTGGGACAAGCAGTGGAATATGAAATTGCCAACACGTTTAACCCTGCCTACAGCGTAGTTTGCAAACTGCCGAAATCGGTCTTATCACAATTAAATCGAGAAAATGTCGGATGACAAGAACATTTTCTAATTAAAGGCCGCGAATATCGCGGCTTTTTGTATTAGGCGATTCTAATGATCTCGAAGTCCAATGAATTACCGGTGTTTCGCTACCGAGGCAGCATTCGTCCAATCAGATAAACCCCTGCATAAATAAGATATTACAGCGACATGATTTTCTCACAATATCTTGTTTATGAAAGGGGGAGTATGTATGATTCGTAAATATACAACTGGACCTCTGAATAATTTGACAGAGAAAGATAAGACGGTATCCAAAGATATTGTTGTAAACTCGTTAAACCAGAATCAACGTGAGAATGCTAAAGTAAGAATCAAAGTCTATGCATTAAACGGAAAGAAGAAATTGATTCATAACGTTGTGTTTACTGTGAAACCGTATGCTTCCACATATAATAGTTTTTTTGTGGGAAATGCAAAGCAGTATGAAGTTCAATTTATTACCAATCAATTGAAGGTGCAATTTGCATCGTTTGGGATTAGTCCGAAAGATCGTTTTGTTGCCGCACATCGAGTAATCAACAGTGAATTATCAAGACTTGTATGAGTGACTCCGCATAATTTCGGATTTTTTACTGATTAGCTGCCATACCGGAGCCCTTAGGTACCGTTCCTATTCGGACCTCAGGGCTTCTTGCGTTTTTCCAGCGCACAATAATAGATTGATTGTCCAAGATAACTTCCATTATTTACACATTATACTTAGTGGGGGATATTATTAATCTCGCTCCCATATAAAAACTTATTCAAATGATAAGGGAGTGATATGTTTCGTGCCTGATTGTAATCAAAATGCTGTGGGAGAATACTCTGATGCAGAAGGTCATGATACGACCGCAAACGGAATGTCGTCCCACGCCGAAGGATACCAAACAAATGCGAGTGCGGAAGGATATTTCAAATAATTCATATCATCTGAGATTGATTGCGTTGTAAGATATTTACACAACATATAGATAGGGTGATTACTATCGTAGGAAAATGGAAGGCTTGGTTGAAAGGCGATGTACTGGACTTTTTGTTTAAGTGGTTTTATAGGATTCTGGTCATCTTTGTTATCTCACAATGTATCTATTCGGTTGTCATGATAGAGTTACATAAGGACTCATCCAAACAAAAGGCCACTCAAACTAAAACTACAGCACCATCACAGGCAAATGCATCATCAACTCAAAAAACAGATACAACAACAACTACAAAAACAGAGACAACAACAATTCAAAAGCCTAACGTATCGACAACTCAACAGACAAGTTCATCATCCACTACGATAACGACCGGCGGCGGAAATAAAGAAGAGAAAGAAGAATCTTGGGTAGACCTGGTGATAAAACCTATCGTTACTAACGAAACAAATCAGGTGATATTCCGAACATTGTTCTATTTGATTGTAATTTGGGTCGTGTCGCTAGCGCTATCGGCGAGTTCTTCAAAATTAAAGCGCCTAAAGATATTTAACCTCGAAGTGGAGATGGATATTGCTCAATCGGTAAATCAAACCTTAATGGTATCGAAATCTAAAGCTATGTTGATGGAATATCTTACGACCGAAGATGTTTTGACAACAACGTTGAATCATGTTCAAAATAATGGACACGTTGAATTTCGGGATGTACTTGCTGACATCTTAGCTGACTTAAGGAAGCTTACCGTACACACTTTGATTCATCGTTTTCATTCGATATTTATTACAACGTGGATCAAGCACCTAGCTTTATCCGTCCCATTATTCGTAAGTCAGAGGACTTGCAAGAAGCAGCTATTTATAGCATGCCATCAGAAGATATTCCTCTTCGCTACAACGTTTTGGCCTATTACTATGAAGTCAATGGTGCTCCGTTAATAACGGTTCTGAGAAGTCATACGGAGAAGTTTGATATGTTCGATAAGCATCTGCTGCCGGTCGTTTACAATGTCATCGCTCGTAATATAGAGACAACTTCCTATATGGTGGCATTGACGAGGCCCGTACAAAGTCCTGCTTGAATTCTAGTGATAATAAGTATATTCTAAAGACAATGGAGGGGATAGGACATGAGTAAAACAACTTTTGACGTTGAAGCAGTACGTGAACTGGCACGCCAAAGGCTGTCCAATCCAAGAGGTAAGCGATATAGGACGGCTACGGAAGCTATCAAAAATGTGAAGGTTACAAAGGAAGACACGAATTTCTTGCAGTGTTTTCTCACAGTTAATAGTAAAAACAAATAAACCAGCCACTGGCTGGTTTTTTTTATTTCGGTTTAATTTTATGCCAATGCCTTGTAATCAGGTCATTTAAAACAGGTGAGTTAGGAGCTATTTCCTTTGGGTCTTTGATATCACTGCCGCTTAAATCAAGGTCACTCATACGTTTAACCGGCAATTTCACCCCTCTTCTAACTAATTGTAATTTCTCTAGAGGCGTTAACTTTCTGCCCATAACGTACACCTCCTTATATAAATTAAAGGTATTCAGAATAAGCAGTTGCTAGACTAGACTTGTAACGTTCAGTTCGGAATTAGAAATGGGTCTATACATAGCTTTACCCACTAATTCAACTACCCTGAAAATTTGCATTAAAATCCGCTATTTGTAACTTCATGTCTTTTCCAAAGTTGTGGTTTTCTGTCTGGTGACAAAAACATTATCTTATTAAATGCCGCGTTTATCGCGGCTTTTTGTATTTATGAGATCAAGTTCTTGACAAAACCAAATGACAAGAACTTGATCTCAATTCCGAAATTGACGAGGACTTGATCTCATTACCGACGATTGGCAGGAAATCGTATAACGAAGGCAACCGGCCAAATATGGCCTTGAGCTTTTTCATTGAACTTAGAATCAGAATAATTCAATCGGCAGCATGGAAAACTACTCCAAAAGATATTGGAGGTTTCTTATTGGATGCGCAGTTTCTAGATTTATTGGCCTTGGAATATGATACGGAAGAAAAAATTGTAACCGAAATCATCAATCTTGAAGCGATCTCCAATCTACCCAAGGGAACGGAGCATTTTGTCAGTGATTTGCATGGGGAGTTCCAGGCTTTTCAGCATGTTCTAAGAAACGGTTCGGGTACCGTGAAGGATAAAATCAAAGCCTTGTTCCGAGAGGTGTGGACGGATCATGAAATCAATGCATTTATTGCTTTGGTTTATTATCCGGAAGATAAAATACGGTTGGTTAAAGCAGACCTGTGCAATAAACAAGCCTTGAACCGATGGTACAGACAAACGATTGAACACATGCTAAAGCTCGTTTCTTATGCCTCTTCCAAATATACGCGTTCGAAATTGCGTAAAGCTCTGCCGGAGCAGTTTGTATACATAGTAGAAGAGCTTCTATATAAGACGGATTCGACGAACAATAAGGACCCTTATTATGAAGAAATATATAGACAAATTATTTCCTTGGGCCAGGCGGACAAGCTCATTATCGGCCTTGCTTATACGACCCAACGCTTGGTGGTAGACCATCTTCATGTAGTCGGAGATATCTATGACCGCGGGCCGGACCCCGATAAAATTATGGACACGCTGATCAACTACCATTCTGTTGACATTCAGTGGGGAAATCATGATGTCTTGTGGATAGGGGCTTACGCGGGTTCCCTTGTCTGCCTTGCGAATATTATCCGGATCTGCGCCAGATACGACAATCTGGATATCATCGAAGACATATATGGAATCAATCTACGCCCGTTGCTGAATCTGGCAGAGAAATATTATGATGACAATCCGGCCTTTAGACCGAAGCTACAGCCGGGCAATAACGGTTCGGAGCAGGAAATCCTCCAGATTACCAAAATGCATCAAGCCATTGCTATGATTCAGTTCAAGTTAGAAATCCCGATTATCAAGAGACGCCCATACTTTAACATGTCTAATAGGCTTATGCTTGAGCTGATCGATTACGACAAAACTGAAATCAAGATCGGCGGAAAAACATACGAACTGAAAAACACCTGTTTCACGACCGTAAATCCGCAGCATCCCGAGCACATGCTCGAGGAAGAACAGCAGGTAATGGACAGGTTGCTGTTCTCCGTACAGCATTCCGAAAAACTGGCCAGACATATGAATTTTCTTATGAAAAAAGGCAGCCTTTATTTGAAATACAACGGGAATTTGTTATTTCACGGCTGTATTCCTTTGGATGAAGAAGGCAACATGGAAGAAATGCAGATTGAAGACAAGACATATTCGGGCCGTCAGCTGCTCGATGTTTTTGAAAATTATTTACGTTACGCCTTTGCGCACCCGGAAGAGACGGAAGATCTGGCAACGGATATGGCATGGTACATCTGGACAGGGGAATGTTCCTCGCTTTTTGGTAAGAGAGAAATGACATCCTTTGAACGGTACTTTATCCAAGATAAAGAAGCCTATAAGGAGAGAAAGAATCCCTATTACCAATTGCGTGAAAATGAGGAGATCTGCCGGAAAATTCTGCTGACGTTCGATATGAATCCGGATCATGGACATATCATAAACGGTCACACGCCCGTTAAAGAAATTCGTGGAGAGAACCCCGTTAAAGCAAACGGGAAACTGATTGTCATTGACGGCGGTTTCTCCAAAGCGTATCAATCCACGACGGGTATCGCCGGATATACTTTATTGTATAATTCCTTTGGCATGCAGCTGGTGGCCCACCAGAAATTTATATCCAAAGAAGATGTGTTATGTAACGGAACGGACGTATTGTCTGTAAAAAGATTGGTGGACAAGGAACTGGAGCGTAAGCTGGTGAGAGAAACCAATGTCGGGGAGAAGCTGCTGCAGAAAATCTCGAATTTGAAAAACCTCTTAGAAGATCGCTACATGAGGTGAAACGATTGCCAAGTTAGATAGCTCAATAATCATTAGCAAGGCTGCCGGCATCGGCAGCCTTTTTGAGTGAATTGGACCTAAACGCGAAAAGGAATGAAAGTTATTTAATTTATTGTCGAAATCAAGCAGGAAAGCCTTGGAATTTTGTCGAACTGTAGATTTTAGTCGTAGTAAAATTTACCTATGTATTGAGGTGTCCGCAGGAATGAGGCTAAACGTATTCATCCGAATCTTGTTCATCATAATGAGTATCTTCACAATCGTACCGAATCCCGCGGGAGCTTCCCCGTCTTCGGCAGATTCTTCGATCTCATCCTGGCAGATTAAATGGGAGACGAAAGCGGATCGGCTTGCAGCACCCGATCAGGCGATGAAAGCTGCGGGGTGGCAGGACATACAGGCTTCGGATCCGGCAGTTTCCAAACCGGTGAATGCAGTGTCCGCTTGGATTCGGATCAAGCTTCCCGTAATCGAACAGAACCAAGGCGTGTTCTTTCGGTCGATTTATGCGCAGAGCCTCACCGTCTACCTGGGCGGGGAAGATGTCTTTCATTCGGAACGCAAATACTGGTTCGATCTGAACCGCGTCTTAATTCCGCTTCAAACTAACGACTCTGGTCAAGAACTGGTCTTGCATCTGGAAAGCCATACGGACAGATTGGGCCTCGGACGCGGAATAAACATCTCGGATTACCAGGATCTCATGCGTTTGCACGCGAAATTTGATTTGCTCGACATCATCTTAGGCGGCGCTTTTGTATTCGTCGCATTCGTCATGCTCGTATGTTCGGTTTTTCTTGACCGGAATCAGAAGAAGAGCTGGCTCGCGTTATGTTTTATCATTCTGCCGATCGGCGGATTATTGATTGGATACTCGCCGTTCCTATACACCTTCTACGGAGAATATGGTTTCCTTTATCAAGGAATGTTCGATTTGTCCTTGTACTTGTTCTTGCCGTCCTTGATGATATTTATCGAGCTGTTGTTCGGAAGCGGCTACCGCGGCATCGTCAAGTATTTCCGCCGGTTCCTGATTGCCTATTCCATCTTTGGAATCATCGCGCTGATGGTCAATTGGTCGTCGGATTACGAGCTTCAGCCCTATTATTTTATCTTATCGGTTACGTTTGGCGGCATAATCATGCTGGCCCAATTTACCCTAATCCTTGTCATTCTGCTCAGACAGTTGTGGAATCGTAATATCGACTCGATTATTCTATCTATCGGATTGGCTGTGTTTGCAATCGTCGGAGTGGCGGAATTGTTGAAATTCTACGCGTCTTCCAAGACGTACGACCTGTCGTGGTGGAAATGGGGGCTGGTGGCCTTCGTGTTATCACTTATCGTTCTACTCGGTCGCCGATTCTCCTACCAGCATAAATTGATCCTTACCTACTCAAGAGAATTGGAAATTTACAACTCCGAGCTGCAGCGATCGGAGAAAATGGAGATTATCAGCCAATTGGCGGCTTCTGTTGCGCACGAGGTTCGCAACCCGCTTCAAGTCACGCGCGGACTGCTGCAAATATTCGAGAAACGCCACCAGATCACACCGAATACCGAGAACTTTTACAAGCTTGCTATCGACGAGCTTGATCGGGCTTCGACGATCATTACCGATTTTCTCACCTTCGCGAAGCCGGAGATGGAACAGGTGAACGAATTGAATTTGGCGGACGAATTCAAGCACGTGGAAGGCATTATCGTGCCGCTGGCCAATCTTCAGGGCGGCCACTTGGAGATGAGCATGCCCCGTTCGCTGCGGATCATGGGCAATTCCTCCAAGCTGAAGCAAGCATTGGTTAACATCATTAAGAATAGCATCGAATCGTTGGAAGGCTCCGGCGTCGTGAAGATTTGGGCATACGAGGAGCGAGAACAAGTCGTTATTCATATTGCCGACAGCGGAGCCGGGATGGATGAGCGCATACTCGAAAGGCTGGGGGAACCGTATTTCACCAACAAAACCAAGGGAACCGGCCTTGGACTCATGGTGACGTTCAGGATCATCGAGGTCATGCAGGGGACGATCAAATTCAAGAGTCAGATAGGCGTCGGCACCGAAGCGATCATTCGTTTCCCGCGCTATGAAGAAACAAAAGCGAAGGTCTCTATATGACCTTCGCTTTTGTTTGTTGCAAATATTGTCCGCGGAACATTACCAAGTGCTGCGTAGACTGTCTGTTTTTGCGAGGTCACCCGGGTTTTGAGGGATGACGAGCGCAAGCTTGGAAGGCGTCTCTTCGATGACGACCAGTTCCACGTCTTCCGGCAAAGTCAGATCGAAGGCTTCTTTCAACGCCGCTTTCGGGTCCGCCAGCAATTGGGCTTTGAACGTCTCATCGGACCAAGCTTTCTCGATAATCTGTTGTTGCAATTCTTGTTCGGACATCTGGCTGCACCTCATTAATAGGAATATACTACCATTTCAAGTCTATCACTATTATTGGGACAATACTACTATAAATCGATAGAATCCGACAATTATTGCACAGAAAATATAGGATTCCTTCGGCCGGGATTCCCTTTGTTGTTTCTCCCCTATGTCTTTCTTACTAAGTATCGTGATCGTTAGTCGAATGATTTATTTTGCGAAATCCAATACGTAAATCCGCCGCCAAGCAGCTTTTTCTTCGTATCACTCAACAACTGGCTCTCCTCTGTGAGCTTATCAGACAAATGAGATTGAAACGCGGCCAAATGGGGGAGAGAAAGCTCCAGTCTTGCAAAAGCCTCGCCATTCGCTTGCGCAACCTGCGTGTAACGGCTTAAGGCTCCATCGATGTAGATGGCATTCCGGATATCGGTTCTTGTCATTAGGGAAGGGGAGGCCGCTTTCTCGGAAGCAATCATACCGATCAGACTGTTGGCGTTCTGCAATTCAAAATCTTCTTCCCAATCGGACCAATCGTCAGACATCTGCAGCGTAGCCAATACGAGATCGACCCCATCGGAAACGGCAGGTTCAAGCTCGCGGCGACCAGCGAGAAGGAGGGCGCCGGTGCTCGCCAATTTGACGGGCGCCGCCTTTTGCGCCAGCTTGGCTGGAGATAGGCTGGTGTGAGGACTTTCATAGGCAACCGACAAGGACCAGTCCGTCACGTAAGCGCGATAATAGTCCCAGAATGGGGAGCTGCTTTCAAACAACGCGCGATACAAGTCCAGCATGCTTAGGTGGAACAAATTACCTAGGGCTAGCTGTTCTTTCCAATCGGACGGAGCGGTATCCATGAGATCGTCCTGAATGAAAAAATACAGCATGACGAATACATTAGCGAGCGACAAATCGCGATAGTATCGTGAATCCAGCTCCGTAATGGGCTGCATCCAGAACGGCAGCAGGTAGCAGATATGGTTCTTCGTGCCAGAAGGATTCAGCGGGTTGAAGGCTTGCAAATAATCGCGCCCTTTGTCGTTTAGCGGTGCCGGATAGGCATCGATCAGACGCTCCGCTTCCCGGAACACATGGGCAAGTTCATTGTCGTAATCGGATCTCCATGTCATCGTTTCTTGGTCCTCCCGGGTAGGTAATCAAATGCGTTGAAACGATAATGCAAACATACCAGCCTCATAGGAAAGGGACTTCTCGTTAAGCCAATGGTCCAATTCCTGCTTCCGCTCATCGGACAGATGAGCGCTTTGCATGATCCGGGTCACCGTTTCCATATAACGGTGGATCAGCCGCTTCGTTTCGCCGTCTTCAGCCCGGATGCGATAAGACTGCAGCTTCGTTCGGAAGCCGCCGTGAGCTGACGTTAACTCGGCCAGCCGATCGCCGACCGGCTTCGGGAAGCGATCCAGCAGCGGCTTACGCGAAGTCCGGAACAACGTTTCGAATCGAGGCAGGCAGTCGGCGGGCAAGGGACCGGTTGCTTCGTCGTCCAAATCGATGAGGATAATCAAGGAATCGGCATGGGTGACGGTTCGCAGCCAACCCAGAAAATGCCCGAAGTCCGGGAGATGCAGCGCGACCAGCCTAACGATGACGACATCGAACGGCTCGGCCCGTAGCGTCCACTCCCGATAATCGCCCTGAACAAATTCCAGGCCCGGGGCGTTTCTTGCCTCCGCATAGCGGTAAATGCGCTCGTCCTTCTCAAGACCGGTGCATTTCAAATGCGGATAGTCCTGTTTGACAGCCTCCAAATAGGCACCGTTTCCACAGCCGATATCGAGAACGGACGAAGCGGCTTGAAGCGGCTCATGCAGGAACAGTGAACGCTCGCGCTCATAGAAGAGCTGCATAGTCAGCGAAAGCATATCGTTGAATAAGTAGGTAGAATCGTCGACGCCCAGCGTTAACAGCTCCTTATCGGCAATATATTTGACTAGATTAATTATACCGAATAATTGGAAACAAAACGACATGTTGGCGAACGGCAATCTGAGATTCGTCCAATCAGATAAACCCCTAAACCAATAAGATAATGCAGCGACATGATTTGCTCACATTATCTTGTTCATGAAAGGGGGAGTATGCATGATTCGTAAGTATTCGACTGGGCCTCTGAATAATTTGACGGAGAAAGATAAGACGGTATCCAAAGATATTGTTGTAAACTCGTTAAACCAGAATCAACAAGCGAATGCTAAAGTAAGAATCAAAGTGTATGCATTAAACGGTAAGAAGAAATTGATTCATAACGTTGTGTTTACAGTGAAACCGAATGCATCCACCTATAATAGCTTTTTTGTGGGAAAAGCAAAGCAGTATGAAGTCCAATTTATTACCAATCAATCAAAGGTGCAATTTGCATCGTTTGGGATTAGTCCGAAAGATCGTTTTGTTGCCGCACACCGAGTAATCAACAGCGAATTAACCAGACTTGTATGAGTGACTCCGCTGAAAGGCGGATTTTTTTTGCGTTCCATCGGTTGCATTACAGTAATATATCAAGTTTGATGGAAGGAAGTATAATAGCTTTGGAAGAATATGTATGAGGCAGAAGACATCAGAAAAAAGGATGTTCAGTAATGAAAGCAGCCCTATTCCTTGGATTAGCAGCCTCCATCGGTTGTATCATTCTTTGTGGTTTATTTTTGTACTGGAATCCCTATTCCAGCACTCCACTAAACGAAAGAACGATTATCATTATTTATTTAATGTTAATTCTACCTGCATGCATAGGTATTATTGCTGCCTTATTAAAAAACCGAATAATCATGTATATCGTGTTTAGTTGGTCGCTGCCATGCGCACTATACTTATCGATTGCGAAAATCCCAGGGATTTGGAATCTCTTTGGTATCGTACTCATTTTGTATCTGATTTCTGCAATTTTGATGAAGAAGACAGTAAGTACTTAAGCGATAAGATGTATGAAAGTGAAAGGATGAATAATAAATGATTCATGAACAGATTGAGAAAGTAAGTGCATTCAAACGGTTGCATTCGTCGAGTTCGAAACTTCTGATACTCCCTAATGCTTGGGACGTTGGATCGGCTAAAGCGATGCAGAATTGCGGGTTTGAGTCGATCGGAACGACAAGCGCAGGCATTGCATATTCCAAGGGATTTGCGGATGGGGAACGTATCTCATTCGAGGATATGCTGTCTTCTGTACGAGCAATCGTAGAATCCGTTGATGTTCCTGTTACGGTAGATATGGAAAATGGTTATTCCAATGACCTGACTATTGTTGGAGAGAACGTGAGGCGAATAATGAATACCGGGGCAGTGGGGATCAATATTGAAGATGGCGATCCTTCTCGGCTTAAACTGGAAGATGTAATCATACAAGCAAAGAAGATCGAAGCGGTGAAGAGAGCCGCGTTATCTGAGGGCATTCCTTTGTTTATCAATGCAAGGATAGATACCTACTGGCTTAAAGATATAGAAATAGCAGATCGATTTGCTGGTACTGTTGACAGGGCGAAAGTATATATCGAGGCAAGGGCAGACGGTATATTTGTGCCTAATATTAGCGATTTGTCTCTGATGAGAAAATTAGTGGAAATGATCTCTGTACCTATTAATGTACTAGCAGGCATTCAAACGCCTCCCTCGCATGAGGTTGCTGAGACAGGCGTGAAACGTATCAGTATGGGGTCAGGGATGTACCGAGCGATATACTCATATATACAACAGATATGTCTGGAGCTCAAGCACGAAGGATCAATCGCTTCATATTTGAAACAAGCTGTCCCTTATCTGGATATGAACGATCAGATCAACAGAGGACGATAACGTAAAGACAAAGGAGCGATTTTCATGAAACCTTTAGTGCCGCCTTTCACGCTCAGTACCGCTATTGCAAAAGTACGAATGGCTGAAGATGGCTGGAACAGCCGGGATCCGCAACGCGTGTCGCTTGTTTACACGGAAGATAGCCAATGGAGGAACAGAGCCGAGTTTCCTGTGGGTCGTTTGGAAATCGTAGCTTTCCTAAAGAGGAAATGGGAAAAAGAGCTGGACTATCGGTTAATAAAAGAACTTTGGTCGTTTACAGATGATCGTATTGCGGTACGATTCGCATACGAATGGCATGATGACAGCGGGAACTGGTATAGATCGTATGGGAATGAAAATTGGGAATTTAATACAGGCGGCTTAATGCAGCGCAGGTTCGCATCAATTAATGATATGCCCATACGCGAAAGTGACCGTAAGTTTCATTGGCCACTCGGTCGGCGCCCCGATGATCATCCAGGACTATCTGATCTTGGATTATGACATACCTATCACTTTAAAGGACAACATTACCTCCAGATATCTATGCCTAAAAGGAAACTAAGTACAATAAATACACAGCGGCAGCTGGTCAGTATAGTGATCGGCTGCCTTTATTATGCTAACTGGGAGTGCGAAATGAAAAAGATAACTTACATTTTTTGGCTAGCTTCTACTCTGAGTTTTCTTATAACCTCTGTTGTACTTCTAGAATGCCTATTACAACAAAATAAACCTCTTTACGATCAAATCGGGAAAGCTATATCTAAGTCTGATTCAGGTTATATTGAAATCATTGATCTACATACTGATAGTGCTCGAACAGTCGCATTTTATAGGAGTGAAACAGAGCTAAGCGTTGTATTACTGAAGAAGAAGTTTCGAGGATATGAATGTAGTGAATATATCAATAAGGCTCCTTTGTTAACAGAACAGGAAATAAGCTGGCAGGGCTCCGAAAAAAAGGAGTCTAATATTCATTTGCTTTATGGGATTGTTAAGGATCCGGAGATTACTCAGATTCTTCTGATAAGTGAAGGTGACAAGACAGCCAGTATAATTAAGAACGGAGATTATTCGATATGGTATTCCTTGGTCGAGAATGAATTGAATATGCCAATAACTCTTCAAGCAACAAACAAGGAAGGCAAAGTGCTGTATGAATATGGTGATCTAGATTATTGGAAGCGATAGGAGTAGAAGAATGGCACTGTCCACGAAAAAACTAATGCTACTGGCTGTTCCGCTGATGGTCGCTCTGACCGGTTGTTCCGGTAACCATGTTTCCAATGCCGGCATTGAGCGTACAAAATCATCTTTCATTTCCGGCAACGGGCAGAATTCTGGGAATCAATCGGAATTTAGTCAACCGAGTACGGTCTCTGAATACGACGTCTCTAATCTGGAATTGACCCTGCCGAAAGGATGGAACCTGAATACCGGAGATCGCTTTGGCGCATCCCTCACCGATGAGAACGGAGACAATCTCGGGGGAGTTGTCACTTATCCGTATGCTGGCGATTTTGACTTCAAATTTTATAAACCCAATCATAGTGTAATTACAAAAGAAGAAACGATCGATACACCCATCGGAAGCGGCAAGCTTTATACGCTCGACGCTGACAACGGTACTGCCGCCTCCGGCCTAACCGGCACCCATGACGTCTATTATGCCGTCATTCCGATACAAGAGAAAATTATATTCGTACTGGAATTTTCAAAACATGACAAAGAGGCAGCGTCCAAAAAGCAATTCATCGATCTACTGAAAGGATTGCGGTTAAACAAGTGAACGCTATCCGTTTGGAGAGAAGGCAGGCACGATTCGCAAAATAGGTAAGGGAGGTTTCGCATCCTGCATGCCTTCCTTGTCAATGGGGTACCTCGGACTCAAGCAACATTGGGTCCTGGGTACCCTTTTCAGTTTTTAGGAAAATTATGTTAAATATTTCTAAACATATCCTTTGCACGGGACGATACAGGAAGAAAGGAGGTTGGAACGGATGAAGAAAGGGGTAATGATGTGTACAAGAATTGTGTTGGCGTTCCTATTGGCAACGACCGCCTTGGCGGCATTTATTCAAATCGGTCATGCTCGAGGTGAAGAAACGATGCTCGTAACGGGAAATTATGTCTATAGTGTCTCTCCGGATGGAGGCAATTCACCGGATCTGCTATCGACGGGTCTGACGTCGGCGGCGAAAGGCGTCTTGTATGACGGTACGACTGCCTATGCAGGCTGGATGGGGAAAGCGAAATCGTCGATGACGGTGCATGTGGTGATCGACTTGCTCAGGGACTATCCCCTTGATCAATTGCGTGTGGTGATGAACTCACCAAACAAATACTGGGGCTTCAAAGATATGACCGTCAAATACCGCCCTGAAGCGGCGACGGGTTATTACATCGCAACCAGGCATATCAGACAAGGCACCGAGCTGAACTATACGGTCAACGTGCCGATGGCGGGCGTGACGGCCAGGTTCATCGTGCTGGACATCACACGCACGCAAGCTTATCAGCATATCCCTCTGACGGAAGTTGAAATCACGCAAGGCAGCGGCACGCCGGGGCAAAATCCTGAGCCTTCGTTCACCGCGGAACAGCTTAAGGCCGAGCTGCACAAGGACGCTTTGATGGCGGACCGTTACGGCCAATGGATGAACGATGCTTGGCCGGGTAAAATCACCTCCGACGCCCAGTTGCGTCAGAACTATATGGATGAAGCCGCAGCCTTGGTGAATGTCGCATATGACCCGGCAATCTACGATCCTTACGGCGGCATCAAGCGTATTGGGAAATACGAGAGTACCGGCTATTTCAGACTGCAGCAGGTCAACGGCATATGGTGGTTCATTACGCCGGACGGGTATCCTTTCTTATTGAAAGGGGTGGATGCCGCAAGCTTATGGGAAGCCGGCTACATGACGCCGACGCAGAAGCCGGACGGCACGCCAAGGCAAATTTTCGAGCAGCTGCCAGACCGGACGCTCTACGCGCCGGCTTATACCAAGGACGTGAACGGCGAGCACGTCAACTTCATTGTCTCGAATGTAATGAAGAAGTACGGCAGCGATTACGAGGCGAAATGGGGGGATATCACGCGCAAACGCCTGATACAGTGGGGGTTCAACGCCTTCAGCAAGTGGACCAAGCCGAAGGGTGTCACCTTTCCGTACGTTCAGGTGCTGCAGGACCCAGCTACCTTGCGAAGAATCCTTTGGTCGTACGACGTGTTCGATCCTCAGACCGCGCCGATCATCGAGAGTACGCTAAAGAAGCAACTGCAAAACGCGCGCACCAGCAAGTGGTTAATCGGCTACACCTACGATAACGAAGCCGGCTGGACAACCGATATCGTCAAAGAGCTGCTGATGTATAGAGCGGATTCACCGGCGAAGAGCGCCTTCATCGATTATTATGTCACGCGGCACGGCAGTCTCGATAACGTCAATTTGCTGCTAGGCATGAACGCCGTTTCGGTCAACGAACTCAAGGACACTCCGATCGCAATAACCAAGGTCTCCTCTGCAGACGTATCCGGCTTTATCACCTTGGCATCCGAGACGTATTACGCTATGATCCGCGACATCCTGAAGCGGAATGACCCGAATCATTTGTTTCTCGGCTCCACTGTCGTCCCTACTTGGCGAACGAGTATGGATTGGGACCGGGGGGCCATGCCGTATGTCGATGCCTTCTCGGTGGACAGTTATACGAGGGATGGTAGCTGGATGGACGAATACGAGGCTTTCGGGAAGCCGCTGCTCAATCTCGAGCATTCCTTCGGCTCGTCCGACCGCGGCTTGTCATATATCAGCGCCCCTACGAAGACGACCAGCATCGCTGAGCGGGGAGTAGCCTACCGGGCATTTGCGGAAAGCCAGGCACAGAATCCGTTGTTCGTCGGCTCAGGCTGGTATGCCTATTTCGATCAGGCCGTCACAGGACGCCTGGACAGAGAAAGCTACAATATCGGACTCGTCAATCAGCAGGATCAGCCATACACGGATATGGTCAGCATAATGAAGATGGCTCACGCGGGATTGGAAAACATCCATCTGTACGGCATTAACCTCGCCGCCGGCGCTGCAGTCGCGGCCAGTTCGACTCATGTTGCATCACTGGCAGCCGCTAACGCGGTCGATGGCGACGGGGCGACGCGTTGGGGCTCGAACTATACCGACAACGAGTGGATCTATGCCGATCTAGGCGCGGTCAAGACAGTGAACCGGGTTTATCTGAGCTGGGAGGCAGCCTATGCGAAAGCCTACAAGATCCAAGTATCGAATGATGCCAAGACCTGGACGGATGTATTCGCGACCACTTCCGGGGACGGGGGGATCGACGATATCTCGTTCTCAGCCAAGAGCGCAAGATATGTACGGATGCTGGGTCTGAAGCGAGGTTCGTCTTACGGGTACTCGTTATGGAGGTTTGAGGTATTTGGTCCGACTTCTGGTTAGTGGAACTGAAGTGAGCGGGAATAAGTGAAGGCATTTTTTAAGCTGGAGCTGCGTTCCGTCTTTGATGCATCATTGAAGGTCAGAATCTGCTGCATCATTAAACGAACGGGCACGTTAGTTTTACGCGCCATAGAGCAGTTGCCGCCGGCAGCTGCTCTATTTTTGTTAAGCTAAGGGCAGGATAGTTCAATAAAATAATGGAATACCTAAAATGAGATTTAATGTTAGGAGGGTTAAAAATGGAATTCACATTTATTCGGCACGGTCATGGAGAACACCTCAACGATTATCCAAATCGGTTGAATACTCCGCATCCTAGTCTTACAGAGTATGGAAAATTTCAAGAAACGCAGCTATCAAATGAAATTATTATTGGCGCTGATGATTTAGTACTTGTAAGTCCAACTAAACGTACTATTGAGACGGCAACTATTATAAAAAACGGTATGGACTTCATTGTTTCTCCATTTGTTGGTCCTAGAATGTTTCCTCAGAACCTCGAACTTCCTTTTTTAACTTGTGATCATGTCCTTTCTAAAACTGAAATTACAAATCTGTATGGAGATACTGAAATTCTTGATTTCAATTTGGATTGCTGGAAAGAAGGGATTAATAGGATTGAACAGGATATTTTTGAAGGATATGCTACGAGGTTATTAGAGTGGATCGGGCAAAGCTATAGAAAAGTATTCATTATTTCACATGATGGAACGATAACGAATTATCGGATATTACTTGGAGAAAAAGGATTGACCAGAGAAGACTTTCTCGGTGAGGCTGGGGTATATCGAATGAATTTGTAGTCTGTTGGTCGCCAAGCTACGGAGACGATAGTTCAACGCACCTTGGAGCAAATTGCTTGGGCAGTTGTTCATTTTCGTTCCGAACGAACAGATTAGTTTAGTCTTACTCTATTTCGGAATTCCTTCTATTTCGGAATTCCTTCTATTTTGGAGTTATTATTTGATGGGGGTATGTACAATTTGATTTTTAGTCGGAACGAACTTAGAGTAGGCTCACTCGATTTAAAAGTCATTCATCTAAACCAACAAGAAATTGGGATAACTGTGACAGAAGAGATGGGTCATTTTCTACTTATTGACGCTAAAGATTCCTCCGAGTTGTTTTTGTTAGCATCTCTCCTTAAACATTGTCATGATAGTGATGACGTGCTTTATCTTCAACGGGAAAGACCTGAACATGCTGACCTATTTATCTTCAATGGCGCTGTCATTCCCTTAAATCGAAAGCTTATCAAGGAAATAAAATTGGCTCTTAAGCGCTCGAGGTTGAAGGGGATTATTGACATAACTATTGAAAGTAGGGAGAATGAAGCGTTTTGGGATAATTGGGCAAGCTGGAAATATGAGAATCAGTTAAGAATTGATGCCGAGAAAGACCTCGTCATATTTAATTCCTCAAGATTGGGACTTGAATTGTTGACCCACTCCTGCTCACATTTGGCTTCTTCGTTTGCTGGACATTCACATTTTAATTGGTACTCGACTTCAAGCTCACCTGAATTAATTATTCGAAATTTTGCCCGAAATGATTAAGCTATGTCTGGAGGCCTGTTCCGTTAACGGGCCAGTTTTGTTAAAAGGATTTGTTTGCTCATTCGCGAATAAATCTGTTTAAACGGTCTGAGGGGCAATTACAATGGCAATAGACAAAATTATCACAGCCGAGATGTATTCGGTGACATTTGTTCGGGATTATGTTCAGTTTGGTTTTCATTGTGAAACAGATGATGCATGTTTAACTGCATGGGCACTGCCAACGGTAACTATGAAAGGTATGAAGTACCGATATGGGAATATTGGCTACCGAGATGCACTTTGCGGATTAATAAATCAATTAGTTGAAGTTGTTCTTACAGGGGATGAAGATTTAATAAAAATAATTTTTGAAGGAAAGGATGAGCTATCAATTAGACCGACGGATGAAGAGCGAGAAATACTTGTTGAATACGCGATGTTCTTTTACGGAAATTTGTTGATAGAGGTATGGAATTAACGAACGGGTACGATAGCACAAATAGAACAGGCTGCCGATTAATTGGTGGCCTGGAGAATTCCCTGAGTTACCAATTGAAGTGAAAAAGGAATTGTTACCTGATTTATTGAGATTCATAACCTCCCCCACGGAGATCGAAAAATACTGTGATTTTGATTCATATGCCAAAAATCTTTATGATGATATCATTAATTCTTTGAACTAACGATTACGTTAATACTTATTATTGATACGGAAACTGGCATGATGTTCAGCTGCCGTTTTTCAATGAAGTTACAGGACAGTTTTATTGTGTTCATTCGGTTCTTAAGACTTGCTTCACTGTTACTGCATTTGCATATAAGTTGGTGAAGGTAATGATATAGTGATGATAAGGCTCGTTATGAGGTCCTTCGAAGGTCGATACTTTCAAGGTTGCCTCCCAGTAATATTGACCGGGCTTCAAATGTTTGACTTCAACGACATCGTCGACCATGAATTGTCGCTCATCGTTATATTCTCGAATAACGTTCTCAATCGGTTTGAACAAGGTCCACACGAATGCGTCTTTAAGCACATCACATGAAGATTGTTGTTGGTTCTTAGTGCGGTCTGCTGATTCATTTGTATTTGTATTCACTGGCGCTGATAAAGCCATTGAAACGGCAAGTAAAACACTCGCTAAAGTTGTTAGCTTCATATAAATAACCTCCTTTTATAGAGGTATTCTCTCCCCAAAGAAAAAAGTTATAACACTGCCAGCATCAATGCCAGGACTGTTCAACTAATTGACTCTAAGAAACTTTTATTTATTTTTTGGCGAGGTGTAAATTGATTGCAATTAAAACTTCATCAGAAACAACTTAAGATTGTAATTATTTCGTTATTGCTTGTGGCATTCGTCATAGCTATCTCTTATATAGGATTGAATATGTATAGTCGTTCGATAGACGTGTCGATACAAGGAGTAAATTACCAATTAGGACCTGAGAATGGCAGCAACATACAACCCGAGACAGTCAGACTTAAAGGTAAGTGGTCTAGAAGCTTGAAGGGTATCCGGAAATTTAGAGGTACAATTACATTTGCGCATGAAACGATTCCCGTTCCGAAGGAGAGTTTGGAGACAACTATTCGTTTCGATAAGAACGGATACGGGTTGATAATATACACCTATTTCGAAAAATCAGGTTCTATGAACGTTAAGCCTAGAATCTACACCTACGGTGCATTATTTGCCAACGCTGATTTTAGCGCGGTTACGTTTACCAAATTTAGAGAAGTTGCCACCAAGGATGATTCGAAGGGCAGTGAATGGAATGGGGGAGATGGCTTAATGTTTGCAGGGCCAGCTGCTACCCGAGTTCAGGCGCTTAGGATTTCAAACGAACTTATGCAAAAACATCTACGAGATGACAGTTATATAGGTGGTCAATTTGTCTTAAAGTAGTGGATACGGAGAAAAAGAAAGCAAGCGGCCTTTAGTTGCCGCTTGCTTTCTTTTGTTGTCGCTCGCTCTCGCTATTCCTTACATTTGCTTCGTCTTAAATAGCGTATTTATTGAACCGCCGTTATTTATGATTCTGAGCGCAGTCGCGAGAAGCTCCGCCATTGGCAGAACAACGAACTTGTCCGAACGGTTCGGATCAATTGCGATGGTATCCGTAATAACGACCTCTTTGATGTAGGGATGCGACAGCTTCTCAAGCGCGTTCTCCGAGAACAACCCATGTGTTGCGCAAATATAGGCGTCATTCGCGCCTCTTTTATGCAGCGCCTCAACAACATTCACGATCGTACCGCCTGTATCGATTAAATCCTCAATAATAATCGGAGTCATGCCTTCGACTTCACCGATAATATGAGTGATCTTCGTCTTATTGTGAGCAGGGCGGTTCTTAATCATAATGGCAAACGGACAGTCCAGATAGTTGGCGAGCTTCTCAGCGGTTGTTGCCCGACCAGCGTCAGGTGAGACAACGACCGGATTCTTAATGTTCTTTGCCTTCAAATAATCCGTAATGAGGTCCAAAGCAGTAATATGATCAACGGGGATATCGAAAAAGCCTTGAATCGGATCGGCATGAAGATCTACCGTAATGATGCGGTCAGCGCCTACTGTTGTCAGCACATCGGCTACCAGCTTCGCGGAAATGGGTTCGCGCGGGGCAGCTTTGCGTTCCTGACGAGCATAACCGTAATACGGCATTACGATATTAATCGTTTTGGCTGAAGCCCGTTTCGCTGCATCAATCATAATCATGAGTTCGACTAAATGCTCATTTACGGGATGAGACAAAGATTGAACGATATAGACATGTGCAGAACGAATCGATTCGAGATAACGTAAGCTGATTTCTCCGCTTTGAAGCCTGGAAATCTCAATGTCTCCAAGCGTAACATCAAGCTGCCGGCATAGCTCTTCCGCGAGCGGGCGGTTCGATGAACCGGAAAATATTTTTACATTTTGCATCCGCTTGACTCCTCCTAAAAGAATAGCTATGTAAGTTTCACATCGTAAGCATAGTCTTGTACGTTCTTGTAACATACAGTTACTCCCATTATATCTTTTCCCATTGTTTAATTCAAAATTACCCAAAGCTAACGAGAGGATAGCGCAATTATCTTCTCGAATCCTTAAGGAAGGGAATAGAAAGCGTAACGGTATAACGACAGTATGGAGGAGGCTTATCAGGTGGAGAAAGAGATACGATTAATCGAAGAACGTGATTATGAAGAAGTGCATGCATTTCAGTGCGAGTATTTGGATAAAGAGACCTTCGAGGAATTTATTCTACGTGTGAAACAAAATCCTGACTTGTACTTCGTCACCGTGGATGGTAGTGAAGTGGTTGGTATTTGCTATGGAAATCCGTCTAAGAGAAATACTGCCGTCATTAATTTGACTGGGATCGCGGTTAATCTGGATGTTACGAAGAATTATGCCAGAGTTGGGCTGGGAACAAACATGCTGCGGATCTTTGAAACAGCGGTGAAGAAAAGAAGCTATTATAAAATTGGTGTAGGTTCAGCGGACGCTCCACAAGTGGAAGCGTTTTATGTGAAGAATGGATACATACCAACGGAATTGGTAGTCAAAGGTTCAAATTGGGAGGAAATTGCGAGAGTCGGAGTAGATGACTATGCAAGCGGGATTGTACGAAGAGAAGAATTAAGAAGGCAATACAATCCAAGAGAAGTGATCTTCATTTTAGAAAAGAATTTAGAATGAGTGACTTCAAGGGGGGCTGCAGCATTGAAAATATGGAGTAATGCGCTCATAGTATCGCTAATCATGTTTGTTTTAGTAACAGGGTGTAAAGATGGCACACAAAAGGTACATAATGAGGTTTCGAACAAGACGGAGAATGTCACGCCGGCGGCCAGCAAAGCGGAGGAGAATACTTTGTCACCCGACCCGGCATCGACTGCTTTGCCTGCAACTACGCCGGATTTGAAGCTGCCGAAGCGCGACCCGCAATCAGCGCCGCTTGACGTATTTCAACAAGCTAAACAGCTCGGGAGAGGAGTCAACCTTGGCAACGCGCTTGAGGCTCCAATCGAAGGGCAATGGGGAGTCATTTTACAGGAAAGCTATTTTAAGACGATCAAGGATACAGGTTTCGAAACCGTGCGCGTTCCAATCAAGTGGTCGGCGCATGCGGAAGCGGAAGCTCCATATGCCATTGACGCCAACTTTGTCGAACGCATTGATTGGGTCATCGATCAGGCGTTGAAGCAGGGACTGAATGTGGTACTTGATATGCACAATTTCGATGAGATTTATCCGAATCCAGATGAGCATGAGGCTCGTTTTCTGGCGTTATGGAAGCAAATCTCGGCACGGTACAAGGAGCTTCCCGGCAATGTTTATTATGAGCTGCTTAATGAACCCCACGGTTCTCTGTCCTGGTCGAAATGGAATCGAATGCTGAAGAAAGCACTCGATACGATTAGGATCGAGGATCAATGGCATACGGTCATTATCGGCTCCGTCAACTGGAGTAATTATGCTGATCTTGCGTCGCTCGACATTCCGGATAACGAACAGAACGTCGTTGTTACGTTCCATTATTACGATCCATTTCTATTCACTCATCAAGGGGCTGAATGGGGCGGACCGGAGGTCGGAACCATAGGCGTTACTTGGCCAGGTCCCCCGCCGCAGTCGCTTGAACCGATAGAAGCAGCCAAGCAGGTGCAGTGGGTGAACGATTGGTTTGAAGATTACAATAGGCAACCGGTGGAATCGAATCCGGCTGGCCCCCAATCGATTGTCGAAGCATTCGATAAAGTGGACAATTGGGCGAAGGAGCACCATCGCCCGATCTATCTTGGCGAATTCGGCGCTTACAGCAAAGCCGATATGCCTTCACGGGCACGTTGGACGACCTTTGTGCGTGAAGAGGCAGACAGGCGCGGTTTCAGCTGGGCTTATTGGGAATTTAGCTCGGGCTTCGGCGTGTATGACCCAATAGCTAATCAGTTTCGGAAGGAATTGCTGGAAGCGCTTATACCTCATAACTTAAAATGACTATGACGATTCTAAAATCCGCACCTCGTTAGCTGTCTTAGCATTTCAAGCTTATCCTGCAGGGTAACATCTGTAATATTTATAGTCAGAATGCTTACCCTCAGGTTGTGGCATGAGAGATGTTCTATAGTCGATTAATTGATATCCGCTTCGTTCCAAGACTCTTTGTGATTTCATGTTATCTACGCCAACAGTTCCGATTAAATAGGGTATTTCGTAGTTTTCAAAAACCCACTTTGTAACGGCTATAGCAGCTTCGCTCGCATATCCAAACCCACTTTTTTCAGGTAAAAACTCATAGAAAATTTCTGGTTCCTGCAACTCCGCGTGTTTTCCTGCACCCACATATCCGCAGTATTCTCCCGTTTCCCTTAGAAAAACACCAAGAGAAATGATGTCATTAACGATATCCATGTTGTCATATTGGGAGACTATCCAATTAAACAGCCCTCTTGTGTCGTTCGCAAAAGAGTCCACATTATTGATAACACTATTGGGGTAATCTGTATTTTCTAGCGTTCGAATAATTAATCTTTCAGTTATTAATTCCACCTATATTGCCTCCGTTTGAAATATAAATTTGAGTATAAAGCGATTTTACCATACAAAAAGGAAGTTCATAAACTGCATAGCATAGAGAACGACTATGATGATGATAGATACAGCGATATTGATAGAATAGTACGATTTTATTATAGTTAGATTAAACAAAACCAAGGTTTGAACATTTTCATTCATGGTAAAGATACGATTATCATTGCGATAAACGGACCCCAATAACCTTTTTGGAAAGGAGAAATAATAATGATCCTAATAACAGGTGCAAACGGGAAAACGGGTCGTGCAGTAATTAAAGCGTTGCTTTCCAAAGGAGAGCCGATAAGGGCTTTGGTTCGAAGGACCGAACAAGTCGAGTATATGAAATCACTAGGTGACGTTGACGTCGCCATTGGAGATATGCTGGATCAAAAGGCTGTAAATGAAGCATTCGTTGGAATTAAGGCTGTCTACCACATTTGCTCAGCTATGAATCCCGATGAAGTTCAAATTGGACAAGTGATGACAGAAGCGGCTCGCTTGGCGGAAGTCGAACATTTTGTTTTCCATTCCGTCTTACATCCCGTCATTCAAGAAATGCCGCATCATCACAAAAAACTCTTGGTTGAGGAGCTTGTGGTGAATTCTGGTATCCCCTACACGATTATTCAACCAGGCGTTCTCATGCAGAATATTCTCGAGTCTTGGAAGCTGCTTAGTGAAGAAGGTATCTTTCAACAAAAGTACTTTACGACTCAAGATACTTTCATAAGTATGGTTGACTTAGAAGACATAGCTGAGGCGGCTTCAATCATTCTTACTCGTCCAGGACATACTTGGGCTTCGTATGAATTATGTGGACCTGAAAACTTATCGTTGTCTGATATGATTACAGCAATGGAACAGCATTTTGGCCATGAGATTAAAGTGAAAACGCCGGAAGACGAAATGTTCGCAGCACAATTAAAGAAGCGTGGACTAGGAGATTATCAAGTAAATACAATCGTAAAAATGTTTCAACATTACAATGCACATGGATCTATCGGTAATTCTAATGTTTTATCATGGATTTTAGGTCGAAAGCCGAATAACTTTTCATCGTTTATTCATAGAACATTGGAAAATAAAATTTGATACCGGAAGATCATGATAATGGAGCAGTTTGCCACGCGGCAGCTGCTCTATTTTTGTTGCAACGAGCTAGCGCCCCAGACATTTGTCCAGCGATGTACGAGGCCGATGACCGGTTTCATTATCTTTGGAGCCTGCTAAGATGAACCTAACAGATTCTGAGGAGGCTCAATGGTGAAGAAGAAATTACTAAAGAGAACAGGTTACGGTATTGGGGGGGATTGTTGGACTTATTGTATTAGCGGCTTTAGTTGTAGTCATCAATCACAAGATCCAACTGAGCAGGGAAGATGCATTAGTAAAGCCCATGGGGGAGATGGTCTCAATCATGTATTAGTTCCTCATTCTATTTCGGGATTGGAGTCCGTTTATTGGGCTCAAAAATATCCAAACGAAGTTTCTGCCATTATAGGAATAGATGTGGGTACTGTAAATGCTTACTTCGATCCCAATTTGCCGAAAGCATCTGACTTTGTAACGAAAATTAAGATACTGGCATTTGCAGAACATATGGGAGTAACACGTTTTATTCCATCCATGGTTGAGAGCGAGGCGGCTATTTCGGCAGGAAGTTTGACAGAACAAGAAAAAGATATCTATAAAGCAATCTATTATAGGAGAACAAATACGCCGCCTATGGTTCAAGAACTAGTGCAACTATTGGATAATGCTCATAAAGTAGATGCATTGCCGCCGCCACAGATACCGGTAATGCTTTTCATATCGAATGGTGATGGCATTGGACTTGGTTATACCAAAGAACAATGGCAAGGGTTTCAACTATCCTACCTTTCAAGAATTGCCAATAGCAAGTATGTATTAATGGATGATTATGGACATTATCTTCAAGATTTTGCGCCTGATGTGCTTGCACAGAAAATCAAAGCATTTATACCTGCAAACTAACAACGATAGCCTATAAACAAGGAGCAGCTTGCCACAGCGGCAGCTGCTCCTTGTTTTTGTTGAAGAAACGGGATAGGTTAGTCGGTATTATTTATTTGTCATGAATTTCTGTTTGTCTTCTTCGCTTAATGTGAAAAATCTACTGGAGCCGCGGACGATGATTGTTCCATCGGTAATCCGTACGGAGTGCTCATTGAAAGATTTAATGGTTGAAATGGGTCTCATACGCATTCGATCTTGGAAGGCTTCAATTGGTTCTTTATGCATTATTGCTAATTCGAAATCTTGGTCTGTCTTTAATTCTTGTTTAGCAGCGAATAGCGGTTTCTCTTTTTCCATGATTAGTTTTATCGTCTCCTAACGCATCTTTCTCCATAGTTTCAACGATAAGCGGTAGAATTATGCAGTTCATTTGTCCATTGACTGATTTACAAGCTCTCGATACACCACATTAATCCATAAAAGGGATAAATCAGTGTGAAACTACGGATGCTATGCCTAATCTTAAGATGGAGGCATAGCAGATGAATGAGAAGGATAACGTCAAGCAGAAGCAGTTGGATGCCTATCGCGTTAAAGATAATGGCGAGGCTCTAACGACGAATCAAGGCTTGCGAGTCGAGGATGACGAGCACTCACTGAAGGTTGGTCCGCGCGGGCCGACAATCATGGAGGACTTCCACTTCCGGGAGAAGATGACTCATTTTGATCATGAGCGTATTCCCGAACGTGTCGTGCATGCAAGAGGCTTCGGTGCGCATGGCGAGTTTGAGCTGTACGAATCGCTCGCGAAGTACACAAAGGCGAAATTTCTAACCGATACGTCGCTACGGACGCCGTTGTTCGTTAGATTCTCCACTGTGGCAGGGTCAAGGGGCTCAAGTGATACGGTAAGGGATGTACGCGGGTTTGCCGTTAAGTTTTATACAGAGGAAGGGAACTACGATCTTGTCGGTAATAATATGCCGGTATTCTTCATTCAAGATGCGGTTAAGTTTCCCGACTTTATACATGCCGTTAAGCCTGAGCCGCCTAACGAGATCCCACAAGCTTCGTCAGCGCATGATACGTTTTGGGATTTCGTAAGTATGAATACGGAAACCGCTCATATGATCATGTGGGTCATGTCGGGACGAGCGCTGCCTCGCAGCTTCCGCATGATGGAAGGATTCGGTGTTCATACATTCCGTTTCGTTAATGAGGAAGGGAAGGGTCATTTCGTAAAATTCCACTGGAAGCCGAAGCTAGGCGTGCACTCGTTGGTATGGGATGAGACGCAGAAGATAGCCGGTAAGGATCCGGACTTTAACCGCCGTGATTTGTGGCATGCAATCGAGCACGGCGACTATCCTGAATTCGAGCTCGGCATTCAAATTTTGAAGGAGGAGGACGAATTCAGCTTCGACTTTGATATATTGGACTCGACGAAACTATGGCCAGAGGAGATTGTGCCCGTGCAAATCGTTGGGAAAATGACGTTGAATCGGAACACGGATAATTTCTTCGCGGAGACGGAGCAAGTTGCATTCCATGTAGGCAATATTGTTCCTGGTATCGACTTCACGAACGATCCATTGCTGCAAGGAAGGTTATTCTCGTATACCGATACGCAGCTTACTCGCCTCGGAGGCCCGAATTTTGCGGAAATTCCGATTAATCGTCCAATCGCACCTGTACATAACAATCAACGAGACGGTATGCACCGGATGACAATCAACCCGGGGCAGACGAGTTATCATAAGAACAGCTTGGCCAATAATGATCCGGCGCAAGTACCGGCGAATAAGGGCGGTTATCGCCATTACGAGGAGAAAGTGGAAGGGCGAAAGATCAAGGCTCGAAGCAATAGCTTCGACGATCATTTTAGCCAAGCGTCAATGTTCTGGCATAGTATGTCACCGATTGAACAAAGTCAAATCGTAGACGCATTCCGTTTCGAGCTAGGCAAAGTGATGTCCAAACAAGTTAGGCAGCGAGTAGTCGATGTGTTCAGCCAGGTGGCTGAGGGACTTGCGGAGCAGATAGCCGTAGGGATCGGAGCAACTCCAACCAAAGGCGTTGCGGCAGCACCGGCAGCAATATCTCCTGCCCTTAGCATGATGACGAAAACCAAGACAGCTGCTACACGTAAGGTTGCGGTGATGCTCGGGACAGGTTACCGCACGGCTGAGGTTCAAGCATTATTAAAAGCTCTGACCGCAGCGAAAGTAACAGCGGACATTGTGGCTATAAATCTGGTACCGGTAAGAGGCGATGATGGAACGCTTATCGAACCACAGCAATCGCTGCTTACGGCTGCGTCAGTGTTGTATGATGCTGTCTATGTTTCCGGCGAAGCGCAAGGCGTTGATGAGCTGCTTAGCGATATTGCATCAGCGGGATTTGTTCGGGAAGCGTTTCAGCATTATAAGACGATTGCTGCTACTGGAGATGGCGTGCGACTACTCGCTGCGGCAGACGCGGTGCATGATGCAAGAGGAGATGGGGCGCACCCTATTGGTGTGCTACTTGCCGGACAAGAAGACATTGGTGCTTCATTCTTCACATCCTTCATTGAAGCGATCGCGCAGCATCGACATTGGGATCGACTTTTGCAAAACAGATAAGTCAAAGAAGGAGTAAGCTCTCTATTCAAGAGAAGCTTACTCCTTTTTTGCAACCTGAGAGATCAGTTATACCGCATGTTATTCAAATTGAGCTCGTACATGTTTTGAGAACTTCTTTGTATAGCTGGTTAGATTCGGATTGCAATGAACGGCCCAAATGTCTCTATAAAAATAATCGGGATCTTTAAATGGAATCGTTATTAAATCTCCATTAGTAATCAGATCATGACCCGTTAACGTAAAATTGTCCATAATTGTAAAGGCTTTTGCTTTCATCATAATCTCACCAAATGGTTCAGTACTGGTCAACGTTACATAAATCGAATTACGATCGAGATTTGTTCTTTTGATCATTTCTTTATGAGCGGTAGATTCGAGAACAATGATCGATTCGTTTCTTAAATCCTCCGATGTTACATAATCTTTAAAACGAAAACGAGACTCTTTTGCAACGCAAATGCATAAATGGCTTGTATAGATCGTTTCAATATCAAATTTCCGATTGATTAATTCTTTATCTTCACCAATTAAAGCAAGATCGATACTAGTGCTTGTCATTTCTTCATAAATTTCATCAGGCATTTTTTCTAGGAGCTCTAGTTGTATATCTTTAAATTCCATTTTGAAAGAAACTAACGCTTGTTTAATGATATGTCCAAACGCAGATGAATACAATATTTTCAATTTCAAGTTACTGCCATATTTTGCGCGATTAATTTCTTCGTATAATTCTATATATTTGGTTTTCATTTCTAGAAATTTGGAAAGTACGATTTCGCCTTCCTGTGTTGGAATTGTTCCTTTGCTAGTGCGTTGGAATATGGTTACTCCTAGTTCATTTTCTAATGCATGAATGGATTGACTAATGGCAGAGGCGGTTATATGCAGTTTATCTGCTGCTTTTCGAATTGATTGTTCTGTGGCTACTTGCAGAATATATCGGATCTGCTCTGAATTCATGGGGTCACCTTACCTCGAGTGTTTAAGAAAACTATACACAGTGTTAACAAGCTCTAGATTGAACATACTCATTTTAATACTATAATTTTCATAATACAGGAGATTGATGCTGTGCTTTCATGGAGTCGCTTATTTTCTTTATCGTCAACAAACAAATCAGCCATTAATACCATTATTTAATATATTAGCACAAACCTTTTCCAGTATCTCTATTATTTCTGGTGGTTGCAATAGAAATTTTCGCCGTGATTATGACAACTTAGAGAAATGAGGAATTCATCTTGGATGAGTTTGCTTTTCATGATTACGTGAAAGCTAGCCTAAGTTTGGAGATTGAAAGCAAACAAAAGTATCTCGAAGAATTGAAGCAGCAGCTGGACGTTTTGAATGATCCAACAAACAAAGTCGGCTATGATGAGCTCATCGAACAAGCCAGAGAAAGGTACCGTATCGGCCATACAATCAAAGGAACCGCCCCGATTCTGGGGATGGGACGAATGGGGCGAGTGGCTGCGCAATTTGCCGAATGCTGGGAATGGAGCTACGAAACGAATTCCTTAA
The DNA here is from genome assembly GCF_900106745.1 of Paenibacillus sp. CF384. Lineage (GTDB taxonomy): Bacteria > Bacillota > Bacilli > Paenibacillales > Paenibacillaceae > Paenibacillus_Z. The sequence goes on from NZ_FNNV01000001.1 coordinate 236,530, forward strand.
CTGGAAACGATGTTCACAATCTGTTTCAGGATTGCTGCCTGGCCAGCCTTCCCCTTGTACAGGAGCTTGGAATGGAATTTGAAATCAACTGCAAGGAACTCCTGATGGAACAAAAGCAAGCACCCTTCAAGGAGGTCTTACCCCCTCAACTCTTAGGCAGCAGATTGCTGGTCGTAGATGATGACCGTGTGTTACGTTCCTATTTATCTCGCAAGCTTAGGCTTGAGGGTTATAAAGTAGATGAGGCCTCGAACGTGGAAACTGCAATCAAGCTGCTTAAGGAGAATGACTATCAGTTAATTACGCTTGATCTAATGATGCATCCGCAGAGCGGTTATGAAATATTCGAGGTACTGAAAGAAGATCCAATGATTAAATGGCTTCCCATGCTTGTGTTATCAGGGCGTAATGATATGAAGGATGTCGTGCGATGCTTCCGAATGGGCGCTGACGATTTCGTCACCAAACCATTTGACTATGGAGAGCTAAGCGCGCGGATTCAACGGATGCTGCTTCGTCACATGGAGTTTGCGCTCCTGGCGTTTAATGATCCGTTGACCGGCATTCATAATCGGCGGTATTTCGACCTGCAGCTTCAAGTAGAAGTGAACCGTGTACAAAAATACAATGAGCCGTTGACGCTGGTCATCATTGATATAGATTTCTTTAAAGAGGTTAACGATCGACATGGTCATCCAGCCGGCGATCTCGTGCTCCAGAAATTTGCTCACCTGCTGCAAAGCTGCCTGCGCAACACCGATATACTGGCACGCGTTGGCGGTGAAGAGTTCGGTGTCATTTTGCCGGGTATTACCGAATTGGAAGCGGAAAAAATCATGAACCGCATCTTGCAGCGCGTCCGAAGCGAACCAATCGCGCAACACGATATTGTTGATTATTGTATTACCTTCTCGGCAGGCATCGCATCCTGGAATCCAAGTAAGTCCATTCAGAATTGGTTCCAAGTCACGGATTATGCGTTGTACAAAGCGAAGCATACCGGGAGGAACCGTGTTGTCCGAACATCGTTCGGCATGGCCAAAAAAAATCTGGCTGGCTTGGAACTTCAAGCCGATGAGCCCAAGACGATACTGATTGCTGACGATGACCGTATGCTCCGCATGATGATCGCCGATCAATTCAGGAAAGAACCCTACAAGTTGATCGAAGCGCAAGACGGAGAAACGGCTTATCGGATCTTAGTCGAGCAGCAACCGGATATCTGTATCTTGGACTGCATTATGCCGGGGATGAGCGGATTTGAAGTGCTTGAACGAATGAGAACGGAAGGCACGCGTGCTGCAAAAACCCAAATCATACTCCTTTCAGGAAGAAGCAGCGAAGAAGATGTACATAAAGGGCTGGAACTAGGCGCAGATGCGTATATGTTTAAACCATTCTCCTTAATTGACGTGGAAATGAAAGTAAGCAAGATGCTGTTCGACAAGGTGGTTTATGATGCAACTACATGAAGTAAGTTCGAAAGCTGATTTACTGAGATTTCTTGCTGCTCTTAGGAAGGACTTGGTTACAAATAAGGAAAACTGGGAAAATCCAACTTTAGATATGTACCTCGAAGCCATGCAAAGCTGGATACAAGTTATGGATGGTTACTATTCAGACACTTACCAGACCATACCAGAACAAACGTGGAAGATTTTAGCTGATATTTTATATGCTGCAAAAATTCACGAATAACTATGGGGTATGACAGCACATGAAAGAACAGGAGATAACTATGATTGATCAATACGTCTCGAATGAAACTTTACTTGAGAAATTTATTGAATGTAAACAGCTTATTCAGCAGCTTGATCAGCAGCTTGAAGAATTGTCTTTATTGTTAGAAAAGTCGCATGTTTAGAATTAGTGGCTGTACAGTGGCAAGCATTGTAACGATGAGATGTGATCGGTTGACAAGAACATTATCCGAATGAAGTCCGCTTAAATGGCGGGCTTTTTTAGTTATGGGATCAAGTTCTATTGCAGGAAGTGTAATGCCTTTGGAAGAATCTGTATGAGTGAGACATCCAACCATTCGAAGCGAGGCGAAAAAGCATGAATGAAAATGAAGAATTGATTGAAATTTTGGACAAAAGAGAGCCTAAACAAAAGCTTATCGTAAAAAACTCGGATATTTCTCAATCCGAATTTAATGATTGTCTGGCAGCCCATGTCACGTTTCACGATATTTCTCTACCGTATGTAAAAGTTACTTATGCCGACCTAAGCAATTGCCATTTCAATGATATGAATATGAGGGATGGTAAAATAAGCGATGCAAATTTAAGTCGTCTTACGATCGACGGAGCCAATATTAGTGGGGTTGCTGTTCGTAATGCTAAAGCGGAGGATCCTGTCGTTTTTGATAATGTTAAGATTGCTAATAGCACATTTTCAAGATGTGACCTGACTAATGTAAACTTAGATAGTTGCAAGATAGAAGGTCTTAAAATCGACGGTGTACTGATCGAGGGATTGCTGAAAAATAACCGAACGCTTTAGTTAAGCGGGTACTAAAGCTCAATACATATCAACGAGGCTGCCGGTAGATGATTCCAGCAGCCTTCTTTGCGTACGGCCTGAATCACACGGTCAATTACCGTTTTTCATCGAGGCAACGGGTAGTTTAGTTGAATAGAAAGAAATGATAAAATAAAGAAAGCTAAGGACGTTTTGATATTCTCTAATTTAAAGGAGCGCACATAGGATGCTTAATAAGGATAATACTGTAATTGGTTTTATTGGTACCGGCGTAATGGGTAAAAGCATGGCCAGTCATTTGTTGAAGGCAGGATATACGTTAATCGTTTATAATCGGACAAAAAGTCGGTCAGATGAACTGGTCACTCAAGGCGCAATTTGGAAGGATACTGTAGCGGAGGTAGCTTCACAAGCAAATGTTGTGATTACGATGGTGGGATATCCTAAAGATGTGGAAGACATCTATTTAGGAGAAGACGGAATCTTGTCTCATGCAAAAGCAGGCACATACGTCATCGATATGACAACATCTACACCATCATTGGCGAGAAGAATTGATATGGAATCGAAAAATAAAGGAATTTATGCAGTTGACGCTCCGGTTTCCGGCGGTGATATTGGTGCAAGAGAAGCCAGATTAGCGATTATGGTTGGTGGAGACGCTTCTGCTTTCGAAGCACTGCTTCCGATTTTTCAAATTATCGGCAAGAATATTCAATTACAAGGCGATTCAGGTGCCGGACAACATACGAAGATGTGCAACCAAATTGCAATAGCATCCAATATGATTGGTGTCTGTGAAGCGATTGTATATGCTGAACGAGCAGGACTTGATCCTGAGACCGTATTGAAAAGCATAGAAACCGGAGCAGCCGGGAGCTGGTCATTGAGTAATCTGGGACCGCGAATGATCAATGGAAACTTCGAGCCCGGCTTTTATGTCAAACACTTCATCAAAGATATGGGGATTGCTCTCGTTGCAGCCAAAGAAATGGGATTAATAACACCTGGTCTTGAGTTAGCCAAATCCTTATATGATGAGCTTGCAAGCAAAGGAGAAGAGAACAGCGGCACCCAAGCGTTGTACAAGCTCTTGGCAGGAGAGGTTTAATATTGAAGTGAAGAAATGTCAGTTTTAGATAGATATTGGATATACTTAGAATAGGCCTCGATCGAGGCCTGATGATAAAACTTTGGAGGTTATATTAATTGGAAATAGGTACTGTCAAATGGTTTAATGCTGAAAAAGGGTTTGGCTTCATTCAAAGAGAAAGCGGGGAAGATGTATTCGTTCATTTCTCTGCGATTCAGAGTGAAGGATTCAAGTCGTTGGATGAAGGACAACGTGTAGAATTCAATGTTGTTTCAGGTCAACGAGGACCTCAAGCGGAGAATGTTGTAAGAGTGTAATAATACAGAAAAACATGCCTGTTCCTGACGCTTTGTCAGGAGCAGGCTTATTTAAGTCGTGGGTAAATAATTCTTTACACAATGTTAAAAATTACTTGTTTGATTATGCTCATTTAATTCTATATTGTTGATTATATTGGAGATTTTGAAATTATAAATTCAAATGAATTGCTATAAGGAATTAATCCTAAACCAGTGTCTGATGAGAACTGGTAGGTTTTGGAGGAACTCACTTGCCAATTACAGAGGAACAACAGCGAAGGCTGAATATGATTGCCGCGATACAAAACCATTTGCCCATGATCATGTTCAACACGCAAGGGGAAGTCGTATGGTTGAACCCGCTGTTCGCTTCCGCGATGGGTTACGAGGTAGGCGAGCTTATCGGCGTTCACCACCGCATTTTTTGCTTGCCGGAGTACGCTTCAAGTTCGGCTTACGAGGTTTTGTGGAATACGCTTCGCCAAGGGAAAGAGTTCCAGGCTAAAATCGTGAGAGTCGCGAAGGACGGCAGGAAGCTTGTGCTCGAAGCGACTTATATGCCCGTCTTCCACGAGGAGCGGATCGAAGCGTTCATCAAGGTCGCCACGGATATTACGCAGCGCGAAGAGGCAGTTCAACGGATGACCGGAGAGCTGGTGTCCATGGTGGAACGGATGACGGCGGACACGAATGAGGTCGTCGAGGCTTCAAACCGGGTCGTCAGGCAAATGACGAAGCTGAACGCCGAATCGGAGACCGTAAAGGAACAAATTCGCCAAAGCCAGTCGATTACCGCCGCAGTCAAAGAGTTGGCAAGCCAATCCCATCTGCTCGGATTGAACGCGGCCATCGAAGCAGCGCACGCCGGCGAGCACGGACGTGGGTTCGACGTCGTGGCGAACGAAATCCGGAAGATGGCCACGAACAGTGGGGAATCCGCGGAGAAGATCTATATCCAGCTCTCGGACGTCGCCAAGACGGTTACATCGACGATGTTGCAAATCGAAGAGATGTCCCGGCAGCTCGTGGATAATGCGAAGGCGATCGAGGAATTGAAGAGTGCATACGACCGGATCGCGGCGACGACGGAAAGTTTGTCGGCCACGCTTTAAAGGATACGGCGACGGTTCGGTGCCGGTTGATTAGAACATTGTCCGAGTGAAGTCCGCGTATAACGCGGGCTTTTTTTAGTTATCGATTCCCGGGCAAGCAGCTGACTAGCCAGTAACCTGTTGAATGATGAGATCAGACTAATGTAAACTTAAATAGTTGCAAGATAGAAGATCTTAGAATCGATCCTAACGTAAGGGGGAGTCTAGATGATATTAGAAAAAGTTATAAATAGAATTGTCATACAGAGTGAATATAAGGATTTTGTTGATAAATATATCGATAATCTACTTAATGAATTTAAAGGTAAAATTCATAGCATTTATATGTGTGGCTCGATTCCAAAAGGAACAGCTACGCCTTTTAAGTCGGATGCAGACTTTACTATTGTATGTGAAGATCCCAAAGACATTGATTACGAAAGAGTATCAACTATTAAAGATAGGCTATTGGAAGAATATCCACTATTAACTAAGATTGATACGATAATTTGCTCGATTGACGATGTATTAAGTAAACCAAATGAGTGGGGTTTTTGGGTTAAGATCATTTGTGTTTGCATTCATGGTCATGACGTTGGTGAGAAAGTACCACCTATACTTATTTCTCCAGCGTTCATTCTAGACTTAAATACGGAGACCAAGGAGGAAGTAGATCGTATACATCAATCACTTTCTAATGCTAGTGATGACGCAATGAAAACTAGATATATTAAAGGGTACTCGAAGAGATTAATTCGTGCATTATACTCTTTGGTTTTAGAAGATACAGGAGTATGGCAAGATGACATGATTAAGATGAAGAATGCCATAGTAAACTATTGTGAGATTGACTCCTCCTTAGTTGAATATTTGTATGCTTGTTACTTGGATAGTAATGTACTTGTTGAAGAGTTTCTGGGAATTGCAGATGAAGTATACAGCTTTTTTGAGAACGCCTTACATACAATGGCTGCTTCCAAGCCTTCTCTTGAATAAAGGTGAACATACAAATTGATAGCTGCCCAAGACTTTCTCGGGCAGCCCGAGGCCATCCTGCAAAGGATGGCCTTTTATTATTTGGTAAATGACCATTGCCTATCAACACATGCGCGTCTCTGAATAGATTGTAATACAAACTTCAAAGAGGCGAGGGAAGAACGCTATGAAACTGCTAATCATCGCACCAGAGCAAATTCCAGTACCGCCGCCGATCGGAGGGTCGGTGGAGAACTGCATCTATCAGATTACGAAGCAAATTTCGAACGAACACCAAGTCACGGTCGTCAGTCTATTGCGCAAGAATCTAGCACGTAAATCGATTATCAACAATATGACTATCTTGAGAGTATCCGGCGGTTCGAAGCAAGCGTACTTAACGAACGCGATTCGGAAAGTGAAAGGGAATCGCTACGATCTCATTCAGATCGACAATAGGCCGAGCTTCGCAAAAGCGGTTCGGCAATCGTTTCCGAAAACGCCAATTGCCATCTTCATGCATTCCATGACATTCGTATCCAGCCCCATGACGACGAAGAAGAAAGCGAATGCGGATTTCAATCACGCGAATCTGATCGTCGGCAATAGCAAATCACTGCAGGAGTCTTTAATCGGGCGCTTTCCCGCGCACAAAGCAAAAATCAACTTCGTACATCTTGGCGTCGATACGGAAAAATTCCATCCTATCGGGTCGTCTACCTCCAAGCCGTTCCACCTTCTCTTCGCGGGGAGGCTCATTCCGAGGAAAGGGGTCCCCACGTTGTTGAAGGCTTTCGGTATCGCGCTTAAATCCATTCCTTCTCTTCGATTAACGGTTGCTGGCGGATCAAGGAAATCCGCCTACAAGGTATTCTTGAAAAGAATCGCACGCAACCTGAACGTGCCCGTCCAGTTCAAGGGGAATCTCTCCCGCAAGCAGATGCCGGCGTTCTACCGGACTGGCGACTGCTTCGTATGTCCTTCGCAGATGCACGAGGCATTCGGACTAGTCAACGTCGAAGCCATGGCCAGCGGCTTGCCGGTAATCGCCTCGCATATAGGTGGCATTCCGGAAATCGTGCAACATGACCGGAATGGGTTGCTCGTTCAAAACTACCAAAAACCAGCGGCGTTCGCCGCCCAAATCGTTAAACTCGCGAGCGATCCGGAACTGCGCGGCCGGCTCGCTAACCAGGCAAGGAAGGATGTGCAGAACCGGTTCAACTGGAAGCTGACCGCCTCGAATTTAATGGAGCTTTATAAAAGTAAATTGAAATAACACAAAAACACCTCAATGACCCTAAGATAAGAGACTGAGGTGTTTGAATGGAGCTAGCGCCTAGCTTGGTTTCAATCCGTCCGGCAATGGCAGAAGATCCAGCGTCCGATCGACGAAAGGTTTGAAATCCTTCGTTCGAATGATCGCAGCGCCTTTGGAAGCAATCAGCTGCTTATCTGAAACCTGCCAAGTATGTGATCTTCGGTTTGATCGGCGGTTTGCGGCGAAGTTGTAGGAGGAGGCCGTGAATACTTTGAATCCTTGTTTCAGGCATGATTGAACGAATCGCGCATCGGACCCGGCAACCACTTTAGTCGAGAAGGAAACCTTCTTGAACACTCGTTTGTGGAACATGATCGTAGGGCCGGCTATTCGTCTGCACCGGCTATATGGCTTGACTGTCGTTTTGCGAAGCAGCAGTAAGGAACGGTGGGGGAAGAAGAAATAACTGGAACGTTTGCCGACGACATCCGCTTTCTTCTTAATAAACAATAACATAGATTCATCGAGATATTGAGGCGAATAGTAGTCATCGTCATCGAATTTGGCAATATAGCTATATCTGGCACGTGATACCCCGTAATTGAGGCATGCCCCAAGATTTCTGCTCTCGTCGACCCGAAAAACACGGACGTTCTCATATTGCTTTGCAAGCTCTTGATAAGGACCCATAGCGATGTCGTTGTCATTAATGATAACAATGAGCTCTTTGACGCTCCATTCCTGACGGTCGTAATTGTCGAACATATTGTGCATGAGGTCCTTCCGAATCGTTGAGGTAATGATTGTTACGCCTGTATCTGTATCCGCGGATGTCATCTTTGTCTCCTTTAATAGATCGACTAGTTGACAAATCTTCTATAATACTTCGTCTTGCGAATAAGCCGGCATTGCGACATGTAGCGGTACGTAGATTTCTTCTGCGTATGGCTGTTCTGGTTTCTTCTTCGGATGCAGACATAATGCCTTCTGGACACGGAATATACGCGGAAGCCTCTCCGAACACAGCGCCCGACCCAACCGGAATCGGTGCCGGACTTTTTAAACTCGGGGAACTTGACGCGCCTCCAGACTGATTTGCGGAAGACCAGTGTGCCGCCCTTGACGCTGCGGCTATATTTCCATTCGCCGCCACGGCGGAACAACATCAGCGCCCGCTTCGATCTGAAGTAGAGGAAGGCGGTATGTTTGCCTACGATGGACGCCTTCCCGCGTTTAATCGCTCGGGCGGTTTCCCTAAGAAATTTAGGACCGTAATAATCATCGTCGTCAAACTTGGCGATGAGGCCATTCTCAGCCAGATTGATGGCGTAATTCAAGCATTTGCCGAGCTTATATTTCTGGGAGAGCTGGAATACGCGGACTTCGTTTTCAGGGTATTGGCTTGCCCGCTGTCGATAGAGCTCGATATCCATGTTATCGTTGTTCAAGATTATAATCATTTGTTTATTCTTCCAGAGCTGACGATTGTAATTCTCGAATACGTTGTCGATGCAGGAGGATCTCATCGTACAGGCGATAACAGTGATCATCTTAGTTGTCATCTCCATTCTCTGTGGGTTCAAGCTTAGCTTTGCGTCGGTTCCATAATGTATTTTTCTTGATTTTGTACAATTTTTTGTTGATGACCTTCTTATACAGCTTCAGGAATGAATCCGTCATTATGATATCTGAATAGCGAGTTCTCGCATAACGTCTGCATCTGCGGGCTGTAGGCAGCCTCTTGCGGTATCTGACCTTCATCGCCATGCCAGATGTAGTCTTGCACAAGAGCTGCGGTAATCCCCGAAGCACCTCCGCCACTCCGCCCTTCCGAAACCCGAGCACAGGCGTGCCGCTGGCAAGCGCTTCGATGAGGACAAGACCGAATGGTTCATCCCAAGTCGACGTGAACAGGACACAGCTGGCATTGGCAAGAAGCTCGTGTTTACGGTCTCCGCCCACAGGGCCAACGTATCTAATCTTTTTGCCCAGATGCGGTTTGATTTTGGCGTTGTAATATTTTTTGTCATTCAACGTACCGGCGATGATGAGCCGTCTACCCGTTTTCTTGGCCACCTTGATGGCTAGATGAACCCCTTTTTCCTTGATTAATCTTCCCAAGAAGAGCAGGTATTTCTGTTTGGTGGATTTAAAGGTGTAATCCTCCATACGAATACCGTTGTGGACCGCGTAGCCCCTGCGTTTTCCGTATTTGCGCAGGATGAATCTGCTTACGTATACGCGAATTTGCACGTTAGACTTAATCCCCTTGGAATGGGACTGGCAGATGGTCGGAATCGGCGGATTTGCTTTCGCGACGATACCGTAGTGATCGTGAATGATGTCCACATCGGACGGGAGGTTTTTTATAATGAAGTCGAGTTGCTCTTTCGGATCGTTCGATTCATATTCAAACGTTTGGGTTGCATTCGAGGTCGATCCCTTCTTGGCAAACAAAAACACCTCATGCCCCCGTCTGACTAGTTCTTCCGTTAAATAATGAACATCGCGCTGTGTGCCCCCGTAATCCTTTGGAGGGACAGGAATCGTATTGGTTGAGATTTGAGCGATTCTCAAAATATCCCACAACTCCTTAGGTCAGTGTCTTCAATAGGCGTTTCTTTGTAGGATATGAATGGACTCTTGTGCAGGGCACGGCGCTTTCATCAAAATTAGCGTCATTTTTTCTTGCGTAGTGTGTGGGTGGCCTATACCAAGTGAAAATCGTTTTCATAGAATAATAGAAGTTGAGGAGAAGGGAGAGAGGCTTTTGAAGGGATTAATTCTTTGTGCGGGGAAAGGAAGCCGATTATATCCATTTACCCACAGTCGTCCGAAGACGCTCATACCTGTCGCAAATACCCCATTATTACAATTATCGCTTATGAAATTTATAGAGCTCGGTATAGATCAGGTCGGCATAGTCATTCATCCATCACAAGAAGCGGCCATTCGAGGGGAATTCGGCGAGGGAGAAGCGCTTGGCATTTCGATCTCGTACATCTATCAGTACGAAGCTAGAGGAATTGCACATGCGGTCAAGCAAGCTCAGGCATATATCTCTGAAGAAGCTTTTATGCTGCTCTTGGGGGATAATCTGATTTCTGCTCCGTTAAATGCGCTGAAGGAGGACATCGAGCTTGGTGGGGTACAAGCATCTTTGCTGCTCGCGAATGTTACAGAACCGAAGGATTACGGCATTGCGGATATTCAGGATGGGCGAATCATCAGCCTTGAAGAGAAGCCGACGAATCCGAAGTCAAATTTGGCAGTGCTTGGTTCGTATGCCTTTACGAAAGATATCTTCACAGCGATCGACGAAATTCGTCCTTCCAAGCGGGGAGAATACGAAATTACGGATGCGATTCAACGGTTAATCGAACAGGGGCTAGTCGTCGCGTATCATGTAACGGATCAGTTGAACATTGATGTCGGTACGATGGATCGGTGGCTGAAGGCTAACCAGAAATTGCTTAGTGCAGATGCGTCGAAAAATCGGATTCACGAGTCCGTCAGGCTGGAGCGGTGTACGATCATTGAGCCTGTATCCATCGATAAGGACTGCGTGCTGAAGGATTGCCGGATCGGGCCGTACGTGTCCGTTGGCGCAGGCTCAAAGCTAGAAAACTGTCATATCGAAAACAGCGTGCTGTTGAATGGAGTTCATGCGCAAGATCTTCCATTCATGTTGAAAAACGTTATTCTCGGCGAGCATTCAATCGTCGTCGGTTTGAACAACGACGAGGGAGCGAATGAACCTTGAAAATATTAATAATTGGAACCGGCTACGTAGGGGCTACGACCGCCATGGTATTAGCAGAGTCGGGCTGGGAAGTCACGGGACTTGATGTCGATGCCTTCAAAATCGAACGGCTGAGGCAGGGACGATTGCATTTTCACGAGCCCAGCCTGGAAGATTTGATATCAAAGCATGTGCACAGCGGCCGACTGCTCTTTACGACGGATAAAGAGACGGCTATCGCAGAGCACGACGTCATTTTTATTTGCGTCGGAACGCCTTCGCAACCGGACGGAAACGCAGACCTTAGGTACGTTCAACAAGCAGCCGAGGATATCGGGTACTGGATGAACGACTACAAGCTCGTTGTCACCAAAAGCACTGTCCCCGTAGGTACACAAGAGCAAATTATAGCGTGGATCAAAGCTGCGCAGCGGAAAGCCTACCCGTTCGATGTCGCGTCCAATCCCGAATTTCTGCGGGAAGGCAAGGCCGTGGAAGATGCCTTGCAGCCGGATCGTATCGTAATTGGCACGGACAGCGCGAGTGCAACGGAGCAGCTTCAAAAGCTGTACGAGGTGTTTCAGTGCCCTTGGATCGTAACGAAGCCACGGACCGCAGAGCTAATCAAGTATGCTTCCAATGCCTTCCTCGCTACGAAAATATCGTATATGAACGAGCTTGCGAGACTTTGCGATGAACTGAAAATCAACGTTAAAGAGGTTGCCGATGGGATGGGGCTGGATCCTCGGATCGGACCAAGCTTCCTTCAAGCCGGCCTGGGGTATGGAGGCTCCTGTTTTCCGAAAGACGTCTCGGAGTTGGTCATGACTTCAAGAAAGCACGAAGTTAATCTTCATATTCTGGACCAAGTGATGGAGGTCAACCGCAATCAGTTTACTTATTTGCTCGACAAGGCGAGGTCGCGGCTGGGGAGCTTTGCGGACAAGAACATTGCGGTACTGGGGCTTGCGTTCAAGCCAAATACGGATGATATCCGGGAAGCACCGGCTCTACGGATGATTCAAGAGTTGCTGCTCGAACAGGCCAAAGTGAAGTTGTTTGATCCCGTCGCGAAATTGCCGGGCCATGCTGCTTATGAGGCCGTGACGGTCTGTGCATTGGTGGAAGAGGCTTTACAAGATGCGGAAGCAATCATACTGTGCACCGAATGGACGGAGTTTGAGCAGCTGGATTGGGAGAACCTGAAAGTGCTGTTAGGGCAGGCCAATTTCTTCGACGGTCGCAATATGATGGATGCTCGGCGGATGCGAGGCATCGGCTATTATTATCAAGGCATCGGTAATGATTATTGACAGTCCGGTGACAAGGACATAATCTCAGTAAAGGCTGCGAATTTCGCGGCTTTTTTTGTATTTATTGGGAGCAAGTTCAACAACCCAGACTTGCACAAAACCCAATGAGCCCCTGTAGTTTGTCCATTGAGAACCGCTGAGATATCAATTACTATAAGTTTATAGTGATAATGATTATCATTATCTATATCAATTTGTGAGGAGAACGAACATGTATCGGAATATCAAAACAGTAACTCTATTGAGCACCTTCGCACTAATGGGAGCTTTATTACTAGGGTGCGGCAAGAACAGTACGATGGAAAGCAACACGGCAAACTCTGCATCAGTTACATCGGAAACGTCAGTCGCAACCGAGGAAGCAGCTGATACGACACGTACGTTCACGGATTGGACCAAGCATGAAGTCCAAATTCCAGTAACACCGCAGCGTGTCATCTATCATGGTGAAACAACAGGCGACTTACTTGCCCTTGGCGTTAAGCCAATTGGAATAATGAAAGACGCCATTGTAGGAACAGTGCTGGAAGATCAGCTGCCGGATGTGGAGGACATCGGTTTTCCGCTGAATGTTGAGAAGGCAATGACGCTTAAGCCTGATCTTATCATTTTCTCAAATGACGACGCAGAGCAATACGGGGCTATCTCTAAAGTTGCTCCAACCGTCACTTTCAATACGTTCGACCAGCTGGATGTTCGGATGCGGACTTTAGGCGATCTATTAAATAAGAAGCAAGAAGCAGAGGATTGGCTGACTGCGCATGCGATCAAAATGACCAGCATGTGGGAAGATCTGCATGCAAACGGAATTAAAGAAGGCGAGACCGCTTCCGTGTTCACGCTATATCCAGGCAACCGGCTCTTCATTATGGCAGGTGCGGGTCTTCCGCAATTCTTATATGAAGAAGGCGGCTTCAAACCGCTTCCTAACGTTAAGAAGCTTATTGACGAGCAGACAGGTTTTTTGGAAATATCGGCCGAGGTACTTCCGCAATATGCGGCTGATCGGATCTTTATTCTGAATCCCGTTGATCCTGTTGCGCAAGAAGATACGAACACGCTTATGAATAGCGCAATCTGGAAGGGAATCCCCGCTGTTAAGGACGGTCATGTATACAACTTCGACATTTTAAAAGCGAGTAGCGATGCAACATCAAGGGAGTGGATGATTACAGAGCTGCCGAAGGTTCTATTGAAAAAGTGAGATGTAGATAGGAAGCCACTCAGAAGAAGCTCTCCGACGATTGTTGAAGAGCTTCTTTCTATTGTTTATAATAAGAGTGAATGATAATTGTTCTCAGTATTGAAAGGGGCCGCAACATGTCACTGACCGAGGCATCCCGGCTGCCGCTTCGATCGCTCTTATTTCATTTTGTAGATATCGAATTGCTCAGCTATGATGCTGGCGCGGTATTAGCCGAAGATGTAGCATCATGCTATACGTTATTTGTGTTTAAGAACGGCAAAGGTAAAATCTATACGGAAATGTTCAATTCCTGCTTCGCGCCTTCTTACACTTATGTGCTTCCGCCTTACAGTGCCTATCAATTGGAGAGTATGGACGATAGCCAGATTGAATATTATCGCATTTCTTTTTACATCTTCCATGTTAAGGACGGACAAGGGGAGCGCTTCGAACAACCGCTGTTCCCGGAGCGCGAAGAACTCCGAATCTATCCGCAGTCACAATGGAGCGATTTACTGGATCAGCTGTACGTTGGCCATACCAAGGAAGACGACTTAGAGGCGCACCGTCAACAACTGTTATTCCAAAGGGTTATTGAATGTATGCTGGAGCATAATTTGCAAGTTGATCAGCCGCGGAGCTCCGCACAAACGGTAGAGCAAACGATTGGGTACATGCAAGCAAATTTTCAGCAACCGATCACAGTCATGCAGCTTGCAAATATGGCCAATGTCCCATCGTGGCAGTATACGTCTATATTTAAGGAGCTGACCGGTAAAAAACCATTGGATTATTTGACGGAGCTGCGTATTAATCGTGCCAAAGAATGGTTAATCGGTACGGAGAGCACCCTCAGAGAAATTGCAGAACAAGTCGGCTTTACGGATGAGTATTACTTCAGCTGGCGATTTCGGCTAATGACGGGCTTCTCGCCAAGGCAGTATGCCATCTCCATGAGGCAGAATATCCTTGTGAAAGACTGGAACGGTCATGAGGTCAGGATTCCTTCGAACCCGAGCCGTGTTCTGTATTGCGGGGAAACGACAGGCGATTTGAACATGCTGGGCATTCCGCTTATTGAGAACCAGATCTTCTGTAAGGAAACGCCGCTCAGTCAGGAGCTAGCATCCAAGCTCTCGCCGGACCTCATCATCTTTGATCATTATGATGAAACGCTCTACTCACAAATCTCGCAAATTGCCCCGACCCTTACCTATAATTCTCGGGGCTCGCTGGATGACAGGCTGTTAATGCTCGGTGAGTGGTTCGGGAAAAAACAAGAGGCTGAACAATGGCTTCTTCATTATCGCGGGCATACATCGCAAATGTGGCAGCAGCTTCGGATGCGTATTGGTCCGGAGGAGACGGCTTCTGTATTTGTGTTCCATCGTGGCAAACGTTTATTTGTTATGGGCAATATCGGCCTATCATCAATTCTTTATCATCCCGATGGCTTTCGCCCTGCAGGCAAGGTGCGACAAATCTTGCATTCAGGGAGGCCCTACAAAGAAATAACGGCTAGAACCATTCATCAATATGCTGGTAATCGAGTGTTCATGATGCTTCCTGAAAGCCCTGACTCTAGGGCAGCGATGGAAGAGCTGATGAACAGCCCGTTATGGCGCAATCTCCCTGCAGTGAAGGATGGATTCAGCTATTTGCTTGATGAACGGGACTGGAACCATGAGGATGCCACAACGAGAGAAAGGTTGCTCTACCTTCTCCCGCGGCTCCTTACCCAAACCTCGTAGATTCGCCATTTGCAAGTCATTGTATTCATATGGGTAAGTATACAGTTGTATACAGAAAGTGCTAGACTTAGAGACGGTGACGGAAGTTGGCATGTGTACGGCACATGTCGCTAGCCCAACAAATTACAGCCTTAGATGAAGAAAGAGAGGGGATATTTAACGATGCTTCGTAGGTTTTTCTCGTACTACCGCCCTTACAAAGGCTTGTTCATTCTCGATTTTACTTGCGCGGTCATTGCGGGTTTACTAGAGCTCGGCTTTCCGCTAGCGGTCAGCAAATTTATCGACGATCTGTTGCCAAACGGCGACTGGAAGATGATCGTACTAGCCAGTCTCGGACTACTAGCTATTTATTTACTCAATACCGTGTTGAACTACGTCGTCACCTATTGGGGACATATGCTAGGAATCAATATTGAAACCGATATGCGCTGGAAAATGTTCGACCATATTCAGAAGTTGTCGTTCCGCTTCTTCGACAATCATAAAACCGGTCATCTCGTTGGCCGAGTCACGAACGACCTGAACGACATCGGGGAGATCGCGCACCATGGGCCGGAAGATATTTTCATCGCAGTTATGACACTGGCAGGCTCCTTTACGCTGATGGCCTACATCAACCTGGAGCTGGCTTTACTCACGTTCATTATCATTCCGTTCATGGCTTGGATGATCATTGTATTCGGAGGCCGTATGACGAACACGTATCGACGGTTGTTCGGTAACGTAGGAAACTTTAATGCCCGCATTGAAGAGAACGTCGGTGGCATCCGCGTCGTGCAGTCGTTTGCGAACGAGGAACACGAGAAGAAGTTATTCTCCGTTGACAACCGCAATTTCCGCGAGACGAAACTACTTGCCTATAAGACGATGGCTAAGAGCTTCTCGGTCAGTTATATGCTGATGCGTCTCATTACGATATTTGTTATGTTATGCGGCGCATGGTTCTACATCGACGGTAGAATCGAGTTAGGGGAGTTTATGGGGTTCTTGCTGCTGTCGAACATTTTCTTCCGGCCGATTGAGAAGATTAACTCTGTTATTGAGAGTTATCCGAAAGGGATCGCCGGATTTAAGCGCTACGTCGAAATCATAGACTTGGAGCCGGATATTCAGGACGCCAAAGATGCCGTCGACGCTCACGCGCTGCACGGAGAAATCCGCTTCGAGAATGTCTCGTTCGGCTACGAGGAAAACCGCGAGGTGCTCAAAGGCGTCGATCTGAACATTCGAGTAGGAGAGACGGTTGCCTTCGTCGGTCCTTCAGGCGCCGGGAAGACGACGATCTGCAGCTTGCTGCCGCGTTTCTACGATGTCACCGGAGGGCGCATTACCGTCGATGGCAAAGACATCCGCAACCTGACGCTGAAGTCGCTGCGTAGAAATATCGGTATCGTGCAGCAGGATGTATTCCTGTTTGCCGGCTCAATCCGTGAGAACATCGCTTACGGCGACTTGAAGGCGACTGATGAGCAGATTTGGGAGGCGGCCAGACGTGCCTCGCTGGAGGTAATGATTAAGCAACTGCCAGAAGGCATGGACACAATCATTGGTGAACGCGGCGTAAAACTGTCCGGTGGCCAGAAGCAGCGGATGGCGATAGCGCGGATGTTCCTGAAAAACCCGCCGATTCTTATTCTGGACGAAGCGACTTCGGCATTGGACACCGAAACCGAAGCGGCAATCCAGCAGTCGCTGGCCGAGTTATCGCTTGGCCGAACGACGCTCGTCATCGCGCACAGGCTGGCCACGATTAAGAACGCGGATCGCATTATCGTCGTCGACGAGAACGGTATCGCCGAGGAAGGCAGTCACCGTGACCTGATTGAGTCCGGCGGCATCTACAGCAGGCTTCATCAAGCACAGTATCAGCACGCTTAAACGCACATCATAAATGTGGCGATATGCAAGAAATGCAATATTGAACAGGCTGCCGATACCGGCGGCCTGTTCTGCTATCAGGCAGGCAAGTTGGACCACCTGTGGAAAGTAGACGGTTTAGTGTGGCAAACTCTTCTTCATATCATAAAGTCGGACTCTCCATACGATCATAATTGCACCAAGCGCCAGCAGGATAATCCCGCTCCAGGCAATCTGCTCAAGACCTATATAGGAAATGAATAAACCTCCAACAAAGGTGCCTAGCGTGATTCCTAAATTGCTGAAGGATACGAATAAGCCGTTAGAAAACTCAGGTGCATCGGTCGCAATCGATGTAATCCATAATTGAGAAAAATTTAGGCCGATCGTGGTGATAATGCCCCATAGCAAGACAAGTATGGCCATTGAAATCGAATATCGACCGAAATAATCAACCATCAAGTAAATGAAGCCAAATATAAAGGGGAAAATCAAAGCAGTTCTTATCATGTTTTTACTAAACACATAACCGGCCACTAAATTACCGATCATGCCGCCAATACCATAAACAATCAACATCAAACTGATTTGTTTTCCTGACATATGGGTGACTTGACCCAAGTATTCAGCAAAGTAGCTGTATACGGAGAATACACCGGACATGACTAAAGTAGATGCGAGTAGACTTAACCAAATCTGAGGTCTTCTCAGTATGCCAAGTTGTGCTGAATAGGACATTCTTCCTTGTACCGGCATCGAAGGAAGAAAGGCTGCAATTCCTATCATTGCGATTGCGTTAATGGCTCCCGAGAACAACAATGCGGACCGAAGGGAGAATATATCTGCAACAAATGAGGTGACTGGAATGCCAAGCACGAGTCCGGCAGTAACGCCCATGAATACTTTACCAACAGCCTTCATGCTTTGATCTTTGTTCACCGAATTGGCTGCAGCAATAAAGGCGACCGAGAAATAGACTGGATGAAGAAAGGCCGGAATTATCCTTGCCATGACTAAGGTTGGATAGTTAGGTGCAAATGCGCCAACAACACTGCATATAACGAAAACGGAAAGCACGGCGATCATCATTATCTTATGATTGACCCCCGAGAACAACAACGTCATAAACGGGCCAAATAACGCGATTACCAGTGCAAATAAACTGACCAGCAAACCAGCTTGAGAAGCGCTGATTCCATAAACATTAGAAACTTGAGGCAAGATTCCTACGATGCCAAGCTCTGTATTGATTATTCCAAATATGCCGAAGGTGATCATAAATAATCGGAACATTCTAGGTTTCCCCTTTTCTTAATAATAATGAATCGAACTTTTCGTTCAGCTGCGAAGCAACAAACATAGTGTAATACGATCGCCCGATAGGTAGCAGTAAGATAGATTACAATTGACATCCCGTTCATTTATAAGCACTGATTTATTCACTTTGTAGTCTGGATTACAGAAGCCGAAATTTGCGAAATATAAGAACGACATTGTCGATCTGTTTCTGTTCGTAATTTAGCTTACAGAAATATGTCGCTTGCTGCGCTAAGATGGGCACATAACAAGGAGGGAAACACAATGAATAGAATTGAAAATGAAGCACAATTCCAAGAACAAATCGGTCAAGATAGCTATACCATCATGAAATTCGACGCAACCTGGTGTCCGGATTGCAAAAATCTTGATCGTTTTATCGGAGATATCATCAGTGAGAATAGCGACAAAGCATTCTTCGCCGTCGATTCGGAACAATTCGAGACGCTCGCAGAAAAGTATGACGTTAGAGGAATCCCAAGCTTGCTTGTATTCAAGAATGGGGAGAAGTTGGACCACTTGCATAGCAAATTCGCAAAAACTCCAGCTCAAATCAGGGAATATCTGAGTAAACTAGATATGCCTTCAGAACATCAATAAACTAAACAGACGTTTTCAGCTCAGGCAGAGGAGACTATTTACAGCTCCCTGCCTGATTTTCATATCTCGTAAACATAAGGAGAGAGAATAATGATCAACTTGTACCCGGCAGAGTCGAGACACTCCTTCGATCTGGGTTGGCTGAAAGGCAGCCATAGCTTTTCATTCGGTAATTACTTTGATGAGGAGAATACCGCTTTTGGCCCGATGCGCGTCATGAACGATGATACGATTTCTCCAAAACGTGGTTTTGGCGCTCATCCGCATAGCGACATGGAGATCCTTTCCATTGTTCTTGATGGAGCTCTCCGTCACGAGGACAGCTTGGGAAACGTGATGGTGAGCACATTTGGCGGGGTACAACGAATGTCTGCTGGCACTGGAGTGGTGCATACCGAACATAACCCTTCAGATACCGAAGATGTGACGCTGCTTCAGCTCTGGTTCGAGCCAGATAGAAAAGGGTTAGAGCCGTCTTATGAGACAACGAATTATGATCCGAATTCGCTAGCCGGCCAATTGTTGCCGATTGCTTCAAGCGATTCGGTCGAGCATTCGGTCGCAAAATTGCATCAGGATATGACTGTTTATCTAAGTAAACTGAAACCTGGCTCAACGGTGTCATTTCAACAACAACCGGGAAGAAAGGTATTCTTATTCGTCATTGAAGGACAGCTAGAGGTAGCAGGCACGAACGATGCAACGACGCTTCTGTCCAGACGGGATTCCGCACGCATCGTGAACAAAACGAGTTTAAGGTTTGAAGGAGTACAAGAAGCAGAAGAAACGTTCTTTATGTTAATTGACTTGCCTTAAGGAGGATCCACAATGGCCAGATTTTTGATCAAGCATGCTATAGGCGGGCGAACGTTCGTAGATACACAGGATAATCCGCACATTCAATTTGAAGTGAAGGATCAAGATACAGGTAGGAAGCAAATCACCGTTTATATTCCAATGGAAATGGAAATGGAAATACATGAGTTGCTTAAGTGGAGACAAGAATTGAATGTCTTTATTTTTGACGAGCTTGAGAATGGGCTTCAGCAGAAAACGTGGTATTATTCGGGAGACGGCGACCTTCATTACAATGAGACAGATCGAGTATTAAGTATCAGCAGCAGCCGTGATATTCGTTATTTGCCTTCTAATTTCCTAGAGTAGATAAGACTTTAAACAACAAGATGGTTGCCCTATAGGGACAACCATCTTGTTATTTCTCTTTGAATTTAAGTATCCTTATGGCAAGTCGCAACCTGCAATAATGCTTATAATGTTTGACTCCAATCTTGAACCGCGTGCCCATCGAGGTACTTCTCGCAGTCCAAGGCTGCCATACATCCACTTCCTGCAGCAGTAATTGCTTGACGATATTTACTATCTTGGACATCCCCGCATGCAAATACACCGGCAATATTCGTCTCTGTAGTCCCAGGTTTTACATTGATATATCCAATCTCATTAACATCAATTTGTCCATTTAAGAATCCCGTGTTCGGTGTATGACCGATTGTAACAAATAGACCATCTGTCTCTATAACTTCTTCATTTCCGGTAGCGTTATTCAATACTTTAAGACCCTTTACGCCTTTCTCGCTTGCAATAACCTCTAACGGTACTTTATTAAGTCCCCAAGTAATTTTACTATTATTGCGTGCACGGTCTTGCATGATTTTCGAGGCTCGGAGCTCCTCACGGCGATGGACAAGATGAACTTCAGTTGCAAACTTTGTTAGAAAGTGGGCTTCCTCCATTGCGGAGTCTCCGCCTCCGACTACGATTATTTTTTTACCACGGAAGAAGAATCCATCGCAGGTTGCACATGTGCTGACACCTCGTCCGATATTTTCCTGCTCCCCCGGAATCCCTAGATACTTAGCAGATGCACCGGTAGAAATGATAATCGACTCGGCAAGCAACTCCTCGCCTCCTTCAATTAATACTTTGAAGGGAGGTTTACTCAATTCCACTCCATTAACCCAACCTGTACGAAAAGTTGCCCCGAAGCGTTCTGCTTGTTTACGCATATTAGCGATGAGATCTGGTCCCATAATCCCTTCTGGGAAGCCTGGGAAATTCTCGACTTCGGTGGTAGTGGTCAATTGTCCCCCTGGTTCTTGACCTTCGATGATAATAGGATTTAAATTGGCACGAGCTAAATATATAGCTGCGGTAAGCCCTGCTGGACCGGTACCAATGATAATGACTTTGTTCATATTTGTACGCCTCCATTTATGCATGCCTGCAAATTGAAACCATCCGAATTAGGATGAATCATTCTTTAGTGTTTTATTCTTATCCCCGAAGCAGCTTTCCACTAATCAGGTACCTAATTGTCCGTATCAAGATAACGGCAATAAAGAATGTAACCAGGATGAGAATAAGTGCCGAAAGCACCTTCAACGGCCCACTGGATACTAATAATGCGTATTTTAAAGATGCACTGCTAAGAGCAGCCATCGGAAAGCTTAATGCCCACCAGGCCGTGCCGAATGGAATGGATTTATGGGATGCCTTAGGGAATAGCACCATTAATAAGAAAAGCCCGAAATAAAACAAAATGGAAGCAACCAAATCAACAGAATGTGTCGTATCTACATAAGCCAGAAAGCCAACTTCAAATGGAGCAATCAAAATTAACAAGGATGGTGCCATGGCTGCTGCCATAGGTTCGTGGTGAATTAACCGGGCAATGATAATCGTTATGAATATAAGGGCTGAAATGCCACCTATTGCAAAACAAAACATATTCAATTCATGAACCCACGCAAAAGGCATGATTACGGAAGTAACAGGCACATTTAAAGTGGCCACAACCGGAATTAACATGGCGGGGACAGCATGAAGCAGATCTTGTTTCGCTTTGAATAAACGAGATACCAAGAAGTAACTTAATAATAATGTTAAACAGGTGCCTATAATCCATAATGATTGGCCAAGAATTTGGCTGTAGGACGAAATGAATGCAGATAGAAGCAGGATTGCGACAGTGACCGCTCCAAAGAAATTACCGGCAATAGGGTTAGAAAATTCTGAAAGAACAACTTTGGGGTATTTAACCAACTTTATCGTATACATGATACACAGCAGCACAAATATTAGGATGCCTAAAAAACCAATAAGTTCTGAAATCAACGAAGAGGTTCCAAACAAATGATGGGATAGCCTCCAAGCAAATGAAAGTCCCAGTAGTCCCATTACTGCACCAAATGAGTTAACAGATAAGAATTGTAGTGAATTTTGATTTGACGATTCCAATGATCCCAATTGTAATACCCCTTCCTGTATAAGTCGCAGATTTCCCGACTTCCAAGTAATTTGTCCAAGTGCAGGAACAAACATAGCTTAATCTGATTTCTTCTTGAGATCAGTAATATACATTACAAACAATCATGATGATGAGTAGTGATTATGTTTTTGGAAAAACTATAGTTTAAACTTCGACTTCGTCAGGAGGCGGGCACCTCGGAATGTTAGATAAACGATATTATTTATCAAAAATGAGCATTTTTGACGTACTGACTCCCGATGATTTTGATGAATTAGATCATATATCTCCAATGACGCATTTTGATATGGTCCCCAGAGGACGTATCATACAGACGCCTGATACCGCTCAAGACGGATTGTATTTTATTAAAGAAGGAAAAGTACGTTTATACAAAGTAACTCCGGAAGGCAAGCAATTTACTGTGGTTATTTTAGGTAAAGGTAACGTCTTCGGGGAGATAGAAACCTTTTCTTTTGGAACGAATGGTTATTACATCGAGACCATGGATGAAACGTTGATTTGTTCGGTGTCTAAACAAAACTTTGAAGGCTTCCTAGCAGAACGGCCTTTGCTGGCTATGAAAATGTTATCGGAATTGAGTATGGTTCTGAAGGATAAAGATGAGATGCTTGAAAAGTTAGCCCTTGGTGATCTCAGGCAGCGCATCCTTCATCTATTATTCAAGCTATCCGAACGATTTGGAATCGAAGATGAGGGGAACATTAGAATTGACTTGCCAATTACACACCAGGATTTAGCGAATATGGTAGGCGCAACTCGCGAAGCGGTCTCTGTCATATTAAAGGCACTTGTGAAGAATGATATTATACAAACTGGAAGAAAATCGATTTCCATCTCACCTTTGAAGGTAGCGGAAATTCTTGAAGTAACTTACTCGTAAAGTAAGAAAGCAAATCATTCGCTCTTCTTTAAGGATACTAGCAGCTCCCGGATACGGGAGCTGCTTTTGGATGTGGAGCCTTTTGTAATCCAGATTACAGATGAATTCATCATGCTGAGCTATGATGGCCACAGGAGGGAAGCGCATATGGAATCAAAATTCAGCATGTCGCAAATAAAGTTATTCGAATCTCTTTCGGCGGAGATCATTGATGAGATGGATAAGAGCATGAATGATTTGAATCTCGTTACGAAACCGAAAAAACACGTCCTCCAAACGTCTGGTCATGATAAAAATGGTCTGTTTTTCGTCATTTCCGGTAAAGTTCGCTTCTATAAAACCAACTCAGCCGGTAAAGAGTATACGGTTTGCATTCTTGACGGTGGGGGAGTGTTTGGCGAAGTTGAATCGTTCTCCTTAGGCAATAAAGGAACTTATGTGGAAACGATGGAAGAAACGATGTACTATCGAATGCCGAATGAACAATTTGAACTACTTATGATTAAATATCCGGAGCTTGCTGTACCGTTCTTATCCGAATTAAGCAAACGATTACGAATTCAGGATGAATTAGTTGAAAAACTGATCTTTAGAGATCTTCGAGGTAAAGTGCTTTACTTTCTCAACAGACTTTCCAATAAATTTGGTGTTGAACAAGATGGATATCTCAAGATCGATATTCCTCTATCACATCAAGAATTGGCTAATATGATTGGTGCCACAAGGGAAGCAGTGACGCTTGTCTTACAGGAATTATCCAATGAAGGAATACTTATAACCAGTAGAAAAATGGTCATGATTCATATTCAAAAAGCAATGAAAGAATTGAATTGAGATTATGTAATCCACATTACTGTAGAAAAACGCATATTGCCTTATGATTACGTCATCCGGTTAAGAGCACTGGATTAAAAAATTGATTTCAAGGGAGCGAATATACAATGGGTAAATTCGAAGGTAAGGTAGCAGTCGTCACAGGAGGAACAAGCGGTATCGGACTTACGACGGCACAACGCTTTGTTGAGGAAGGTGCGTATGTATTCATTACTGGTCGTCGTCAAAGCGAATTGGATGCAGCAGTGAAGCTGATTGGGAAGAACGTAACCGGCATTCAAGGCGACATCTCTAAACTGAGTGATCTGGACAAGCTTTATGATGCCGTGAAGCAGGAGAAAGGACACCTGGATATCCTATTCGCCAACGCGGGGCTTGGCAGCATTCTGCCACTAGGTCAAATTACGGAAGAACAATTCGACCTGACCTTCGATGTTAATGTTAAAGGAACCTTGTTCACCATCCAAAAAGCACTGCCGCTGTTTCCAAACGGTAAAGGCTCGATTATCTTGACGGGTTCTACGGCAGGCACGGTCGGGGATGCAGGATTTAGCGTCTACGGCGGTACAAAGGCAGCTCTCCGCCAGATGTCGAAGAACTGGATCATGGACTTGAAAGGCACCGATATCCGGTTAAATGTACTTAGTCCTGGTATGGTCTATACGCCTGCGTATGACGATTTGTTTGGCGAAGCGCTGGATCTAGTCCTTGAATCTGCTAAGGTTAACGTTCCGCTGGGCCGTACCGGCAAGACGGACGAGATCGCAAACGCCGTTATGTTCCTGGCGTCCGAGGAAAGCAGCTATGTAAATGGCATCGAACTTTTCGTGGACGGCGGCATGGCTCAAATCTAATGCAATCATTGAAGTCGGTCTTCCGAACATCATGATCATACATCAAATCAGGCAGAGAAATTTATTTCTCTGCCTGATTTTCATTGTTATATAAAGAAAAAAAAGCACCGCTGCGGTCGCTATAATGGATTCTTTATGACTTGTGAGGGAATCATAACGGCCAAATATTAAAAATTTAGAGCCACACGAGGTGCAGCTAAGTGTATCCAATAATGATGTCGTGGGATGTTCCTGCGCTGCTAGTGATGTTCTTGCTTGGTTTAATCGCTTCGACATTTGGTGCCATTGTAGGTTTAGGCGGCGGGGTTGTAATCGTGCCCACGTTGATCCTGCTTGGCCCGTCCATGCTCGGTAAAAATATAGACACGGCGCTTGCGGTTGGCGTATCGCTCGGTGCACTCGTGTTTACGTCGTTTACATCGACGCTAACGTTTGTGAAGGAGGGCAAAGTCGACCTTCGCAGCGCGTTATTCTTCTCGCTCTCAAGCGGTCCATTATCATTATTAGGTGCTAGCATGACATCGCTGTTCGATCCGGAAATATTCAGGCGGGCATTCGGGTATTTCATGCTGTTCATGGTCCTGTTACTTTTGTTTCGAAAACGAATTAAACCTTATAAAGGGAACTGGCGTTATGTGCGGAAATACATAGATACCGCTGGTGTGGAGCAAGAATACGGTTATAACGTGTTTCCGGCACTGATCATTGGCGGCGCTGTCGGCTTGATTGCGGGATTACTCGGCATTGGTGGTGGTATTTTGCTCATTCCAACCATGCTGTTGTTGTTCCGCTTCCCGCCGCATATGGCTACCGCTACCTCGATGGCGGTTATCTTCGTTTCGGCATTGTTCGGCAGCGGCATGCATCTAATTCGTGGTGAATGGGATTGGATGCTTGTATTGTCTCTGGCACCAGGAGCGCTGCTTGGCGGTTGGATCGGCGCACGCATCTCGAGACGTATCAGCAGCGTACTGCTGATACGCATCATGTGCGGCACTTTGATGCTGTTCGCTTTGAGGATGATCATTACCTAATTTATGGGGGAATGCAAACAATGCATGCTCAAGAGGAGCATGCATTGTGGTTTTCAATTATGGGTTTATTTCACTGTCTTGTTCACGAGGTTGATATGGTCAAGTCCCATGCCGGTCGTGCCATTGAATATAAATTCCAGTTGGTACTTGCCCCGGGCATAAGTGATTTTCTTCTGTACGGTTTTGCCCGACTTAATCAGAACAGATTCATTCGGTGTGCCCCAGTGCTGAAGAAGCATGCGAACCGAGATGCCGCCGAGGTTAGTCTGGCGCTCAACGTTCGTTCCGAGATAGCGCATTTCCCGAATTTTGTTCAGTTTGTAGTTGATTGCGTAACCGGGATGTCCCATTTCTGCGTGATAAACGTCGAAGCCATCTGCATCTTTTGCCGGGTCTTCCGCTTCGCCGATCGCCTTAATTACCGCTCCGTGCGTAGTCGTACCAAGTGAAAAACTATGGAAATTGGGAAACTGGCCTTGGAGAGCCGGTTTGTAGAAGCTCATTAGCGTTTCGAATGCCTTTGCATGTGCATCAACCGGAGCAGCGGCGCTGGTTGCAGCGTAAGTCGGAACAGCAGCGACGGCAGACAAGGCTAATGTTCCGGCAACCACCGCGGCAATCGCCGTTTTTCTCACAGATGTATATACGATCATTATAAATTCCTCCTCGTTGTTTGCTTACATGCTTATCTTATCCGATATCCAAACGGAGTTCGTTACAAATGAGTAACGAAGTAGTTACAAAAAAGTTAAGACGACGTGACTCCTCGGGAGGTAATTTGCTGCTCAGTACAAAAACACCGCACAGACTTCTGTGCGGTGTTGCATAATTCTATGATAGGCGGGATGCCATATTGTTTATAGTTGAGAGATCGCTTGTTGAGTTGTCCAGGTAGCACTGGCGAAAGCCTGATAATTTGTAAGCGCTGCTTGAAAATTCAATTCATTGATAGCTGCGGTGGCATCATACACAACGGCTGTTTGGAATCCATTTTCGATTAAGTCTCTCATATGCGATTCTACGCAAATGTTTGACAGGACACCGGCCAGAATGATCTTTTCTTTTCTTTGCTGACGCAATTGGTAGACTAGATCATTGTTCTGCGGGCTGGCAACCTTATGGGCGGTTGTTATGATTGTTCTATTCGATAAAATATATGGCTTGAGTGATGGTACCCAATCAGCTCCTACAGAAGTGTAGTCATTTTGTTTTTGATAGACGCGAAGCTTCAATAACATTTCTTGTTCAGCTCCAGTAAATTGCCAAGAATAATCATGCGGAAATATATAATGGGGGGAAATAAATAGTTGATATCCCTTACTCAAGGCCGTACTCATTAAGAGTTCAAGGTTCCCAAGTGTATTGTAGTGATCAATAATAGGTTTTGTTAAATGATACCCTTTGCCTCCTGGTGAAAGAAAGTCATTTTGTGGATCTGTTATGACAATGGCTGTATTACCGGGATTCGGTTTAAACATATTTCATCCTCCAGATCGACCATGATTCTTTCATGAATATATATTAATGCGGTCTTGGATTTATTCCGTAGCATCACAGAGACATCTTGCTGTAACCTTTTTAACCATTTACTTCCACTAGCAAAAATGAAACGTTGATGAGGAAACACGTATAGAAAAATAATTTTACGATTTCTGGAGATACTTTTTCGAGTAATCACAAATTATTGGAGGTTTATAAAATGAAAATAGATACTAAAACTACGGCAGTCGTAGTTACTGATCCCCAAAATGCATTCTTAGCTCAGGACGGTTCAGGTTATGATTTAACAAAGGAAGTTTTACGTGAAGTAAATACGATTGCCAATATGGAGCGCGTGTTTAAGACTGCCAAAGAGAACGGATATCAGGTCTTTATTTCTCCTCATTATTATTATCCGCATGATCATAAATGGGATTTCGTCAGCGTAGGCGAACAAATGATGCATAATTTGAAAATGTTTAATGTCGACGGACCTCAAAAGGATGTACCACGTTCTTCACAAGCTGATTTTTATGAAGCATTCAAACCGTACATTGAAGACGGAAAGACTGTCGTTACGAGCCCACACAAAATCTTCGGGCCAGAATCCAATGATTTAGTTCTACAATTGCGTAAGAGGGGTATAAGCAAAATATTACTTGCTGGTATGAATTCGAACATTTGCGTGGATTCACATATGAGAGAACTTGTTGAGCAAGGGTTTGAGGTAGCCGTTATTCATGATGCGACCGGTGCGCCAGGTATGGATGCTTACAATGCCGGCAAAGTGAATTTCGGCTTATTATGCAGCGGCTCATGGACGACAGACGAGGCTGTAAGGTATATGACCTCTCCAAGTTAAAGCTATAGCTCAAAAAAATAGCGATTGAACAGAAAAAAACTCTGTTCAATCGCTATTTTCATTCTAAGGTCGTGGCATCCGAGCGTGAATCGCTGTTCATGTACTTAGCCCAGTTTGATTCCAATCGATGCATTGTCATCCGGTGTTCCAAGCCAGTAGCCGTAAGCGATAGCGACTTGAACAAAATGTTGCAATACTTCCGGTGAAGGAGGGCCAGGCTGAACCGTATCCGTTGGACGGCCGATTTCTACGAAGAAATCGCCCATTTTCGCAGTCGAAGCAACTACTAATTTTACCGTTTCATTCGTGGAATTTCTCCAAGCATGCTTCACGTGGCCTGGAATATCAACCGTTTGTCCGGCTTGAACGGTTTGCCAGCTGTCATTCGTAAAAGCTTCGAGTTGACCTTCGAGAACGACAAAGGTTTCGCGGTCATCATGACTATGAACAGGTACGACGACACCTGGCGGCACTTCTGCCTCCATAAGGCTATAATCGCGGTTATTCGCTAAGTCCGTCAAAAGTTTGATACGTGGTCCCATAACATCTAAAAATGTCGACATAATTGTAATTCCTCCATGTTGTGTAATGTATTTTGTGCTCCATTCATGTTCCTCATCATATCCGAAATGTGCTTTCGTATCTGTAATCTTTCTTACAAGAAACATTCAATACGTGATTCTTCCATATTCCATGGTCAAGTATCTTCAAGACGGATTGTTATTATACAAGTTAGGTTGGAGACTGGGGAATGATTGAACCGTATAATGCGAAATATAACAATGGAACGGAATGAAGGAAATCCCGATTTACATATCCTGGCGTACGGGGGATAAATATGCATGACGTGTTTCATGAGGGCGAGCGGATCGTTCAGCAATTAACAGGAGAAGGTTGGATTGCCGAGCAGAATTCAAAAATGATCGAGCAGCCAGTTTTCAAATAAACTTTCTCAAAACACATCAGTTCGCGGTTATTTCATATAAAGACCAGACAGGCAGTGTTTGGGTGACGTTCCTTTCCGGAGAAGCGGGCTTCGTACATGTGCTTGATGAGCAGAAAGCGGAGATAAGAGCCGGACTAATTGCCGGAGAGTTCATAGGATTACATGAACCGCAACAGATCGGATTCTAACTAATAATCCTGTACCTGAGAAGGAATCGTCTGCTTCTTCCTCCCAGATTAAACTGCCTACCCCAGTCAATTGAAGCAAATGACCATGATTATAATCGATAAATAAAAGACCCGTTAAAGGGTTTGACTGGATATTGCCCAACGTGTTGTACAACGAGTTGCCTTGATAATCAGGAACCAACAGCGTCTCCGCATCAAGGATACGAATAAAGCCCGGATTCCCACCGAGATGGGAGGCATCCATCTCTCCTTTATCATTCGTGGTACCTATATAGAAAGTGTCTGCTATCGAAATCCAGTTTTCCTGCTCTCGGTCCAAGCGGTTACTTCGATGTTCGGATTTCGATGCCCCCTTGGTGTTCTTCTTAGTAAGTAGTGCTTTTTGAAATTAGAGGTGTACTTCAAACTAATAACGCCACCCAACTGATGTGGGGGGATAAGGAAATGTCTCCTTATAACCCTATTGTCGCAGAAGACTGGCTAAAATCCGCGGGATTACTAAGTCAATGAGTCATGCGATTAATTTTCTTCTGCAGCATTTAGATTATGTAATCTACATTACTGTTGAAAAATGCAGTTTCCCTTATGATTACGTCATCCGGTTAAGAGCACTGGATTAAAAAATTTTGATCTCAAGGGAGCGAATATACAATGGGTAAATTCGAAGGTAAAGTAGCAGTCGTCACAGGAGGAACAAGCGGTATCGGTCTTACGACGGCACAACGCTTTGTTGAGGAAGGTGCGCATGTATTCATTACTGGCCGTCGTCAAAGCGAATTGGATGCAGCAGTGAAGCTGATTGGGAAGAACGTAACCGGCATTCAAGGCGACATCTCTAAACTGAGCGATCTGGACAAGCTTTATGATGCCGTGAAGCAGGAGAAAGGACACCTGGATATCCTGTTCGCAAACGCGGGGATCGGCAGCATTCTGCCACTAGGCCAAATTACGGAAGAACAATTCGACCTGACCTTCGATGTTAATGTTAAAGGAACCTTGTTCACCATCCAAAAAGCACTGCCGCTGTTTCCAAACGGTAAAGGCTCGATTATCTTGACGGGTTCTACGGCAGGCACGGTCGGGGATGCAGGATTTAGCGTCTACGGCGGTACAAAGGCAGCTCTCCGCCAGATGTCGAAGAACTGGATCATGGACTTGAAAGGCACCGATATCCGGTTAAATGTACTT
This sequence comes from Paenibacillus sp. CF384, assembly GCF_900106745.1. GTDB lineage: Bacteria > Bacillota > Bacilli > Paenibacillales > Paenibacillaceae > Paenibacillus_Z. The sequence goes on from NZ_FNNV01000001.1 coordinate 267,059, forward strand.
AGTCCTGGTATGGTCTATACGCCTGCGTATGACGATTTGTTTGGCGAAGCGCTGGATCTAGTCCTTGAATCTGCTAAGGTTAACGTTCCGCTGGGCCGTACCGGCAAGACGGACGAGATCGCAAACGCCGTTATGTTCCTGGCGTCCGAGGAAAGCAGCTATGTAAATGGCATCGAACTTTTCGTGGACGGCGGCATGGCTCAAATCTAATGCAATCATTGAAGTCGGTCTTCCGAACATCATGATCATACATCAAATCAGGCAGAGAAATTTATTTCTCTGCCTGATTTTCATTATAGGGATGTTAGAACCGCTCCCTAAATTTGAAAATAGGAATAAGGAGTCGATTTCAATTGATACATGTGTATCCGGCAGAGTCTAGAAACTCATTTGACTTTGGTTGGCTAAGAGCACATCATAGTTTTCCGTTTGGAAATCAAAGCGATGAAGTGAATACTTCTTTTGGACCGATGCGAGTCTTGAATGATGACACCATTTCACCTCAGCGTGGGTTTGGGCCACATTCTCATAGCGACATGGAAATACTATCAATAGTTCTTAATGGGCAACTACGGCATGAGGACAACCTCGGAAATGTGATGCATACGAGATACGGAAGTGTACAACGCATGTCGGCCGGCACTGGGGTAGTGCATATGGAACATAATCCATCTAAAACCGACGATGTAAACTTCCTTCAATTATGGTTCGAGCCTGAACGAAGAGGTCTAACTCCGTCCTATGAGGCGACAAGCTTTGAAGTTGACGCGCTCTCAAGGTGTTTGCTGCCGATCGCATCCAGCCATGCAATGGAAAACAAAGTCGCTAAATTACACCAGGATATGACGGTTTATTTAAGTAAGCTGAAACAAGGCTCGACCATTACGTTCGAACAAAAACAAGGAAGAAGAGTATTTTTGTTCGTAATCGAGGGATGCCTAAGCTTATCTAATGAGATAGGAGAAGGGGCGGCATTATACAAACGGGATTCCGCACGCATTGTGAATGAAACGAACTTGACACTTGAAGGTGTACACGAACAGACTGAAACCTTTTTTATGTTAATCGACTTGCCTTGAAGAGTTGATCAATTTAGTTGTATTGCTTCAAGAAAAATGCTCGCCTACAGTAATCTCAGTTCCCCACTCAGCAGTCGGTGTGTAGAAACTAAGCTCTCTTCCCATTAAAAACTCTGCTGCCTTAGTATATGGACCTTGACGATAAGCTTTCGATTCCTCTTCCGCAAGCCATTTTTCTTTAGAACAGTTCCATATTTCATAGAATACAATTTCATCCGGATTGTCGACATTCTCATGAACAATTCCATTTACAAATGTTGGTTCTTTTGACATGGTGTCAAACAATGGCTTTAGATTCTCGAAAAAAGCTTGTTTGTCGGAGTTAGGCTTTAATTGAAAGCGCGCAATTATTACGCTCTGTTCTTTTGAATTCATTATCATTACTCCTTTTAAGTTCAATTTATTTTATGTTTCCCGGGAACACCTTAAATTACCCTCCAGTTCATTAGAATTATTCAATACCGCCGTTTGTATAAATTCAAAAAGATTTGTGAAATGTATGAATTGCATTGCAAGCTGATTATCAACATTTTAGGAGGAGAACTGATGAAGGTATTTTCATTAATTCAAGAAAACTTCCAAGCACAAATAGATCATGGCCTTACACTAGTGTGCTTTATTAAATCCGAATGTGAAACTTGTCAAAACCAGCTTTATTTACTTGAAGAGCTAGCCGATGAAGTAAGGCATCAAGCAACACTTGTTCAAGTTGATAGTGAACAAGAAGGAGTACTTGCCTCGACATACAGCGTGACGAACACACCGACATTAATGTTATTTAAGGATGGTTATCAAGTAGAGACACTAATCGGCTTTCAAACGAAAGACAATCTGAAGCAGACGATTCTCCGTTATTCAGGCATTGGAGACACCTGTTAATCTTATATCGCTCACACTTTTCCGCAGAACCTGTTCAATCTAATTGAACAGGTTTTTTGTGTTTTCTTACATTCGTCCATAGCGAATCATATTCCATATTAAGGACATACTGGGGGGATAAGAAGGGGGGAATTTAAATGGAATCATTGCATTCGTCAAGCTGCATAAATTTGCAAGAGCTGAAGCGCCATTATACCGGAAACGATTTGTTTATGATCCAACATATAGGAATATCAGATGCCACAGACGAAGCCGTGGTCCTCTATTTGAATTCGCTCGTGGATGAAAAACGATTAAACCAATTCATCATTCGAAAAATGAATAAGGATTTACAGGAAAACAGTGGGCCCGCTGGAGATGTCTTATTGGAATCGCTGCATACACTTGGTGACGTCACCATCCTCGCGGAAATCCAAGAAATCATAAACCATCTCGCAGATGCTAATTTTGTATTGCTCATAAACGGACATGCCCAGGCTTACGCCATGAAATTGCCAGGCTTCGAAACGCGGGCAATAGACGAACCGCAGGTTGAACTTAACATTCGCGGCCCGCGCGAAGCTTTTACGGAGGACTTGCAAACAAACTTAGGTATGGTGCTGCGGCGGATAAAGTCGCCGCAATTGAAAGCGACATCGTATGTAATCGGGAAAGACAGCCAAACGAAAGTGATGCTTCTTTATCTGGATGACAGAACCGATCCCAAGGTGTTGAACGAGCTTAGACAACGTATGGATTCTATTCAATTAGACGTGCTATCGGACAGCATGCAGATCGAAGAATGGATTCAAGACAGCACGTTTTCGCCATTCCCGCAATTACTGAATACGGAAAGACCTGATCGGGTCGTTACGGCAATGAATAGGGGCAAGATGGTTATTATGACGGATGGTACGCCTAATGCCCTTATAACCCCGAGCACGTTTTTTGAAATGCTTCATCCCAGCGAAGACCAGTATGAACGGTTTTACTTTGCTAATTTTTTGCGTATTATACGATTCATTACTTTAATTGTTTCATTAGTCGGTCCTTCATTTTATATTGCATTGACTACGTTCCATCTCGAAATGATTCCCACGCCGTTGTTAATGACGTTTCTATCTGCAAAGGCAGGAATTCCATTTCCTACATTCATTGAAGCGTTGATCATGGAGGTCGCTTTCGAAGTGCTGCGGGAAGCGAGTATGCGTCTGCCTCGCATTATGGGGCAATCCGTCAGTATCGTAGGAGCGTTAATCATCGGGGAAGCAGCCGTTCAATCCGGGATCGTTTCTCGTCCTATGGTAATTGTCGTTGCCATGACGGGAATTGCATCTTTTACAATCCCTTACTACAGCACGGCTATCGCACTTCGATTGTTGCGTTTCCCTTTAATGTTCTTGACGGCACTTACTGGGATGTTCGGATTGTCCATAGGTATGTTTATTGTCATTTTCCACGTTTGCTCTTTACGGTTTTGCGGCGTTCTATATCTGGATCCGATCGGGTCAGAAGGTTATAAGAATTCAATAATGAAAATCTTCTTGCCCCCAGTCAGATACAGAGCAAGATTGAAAAGGAGTGAATTACATGCACCCGTTAGACAATCTCATTATTATCAAGGCAAGGAATGGGATTAGTCTTAGAAACATAGCTCGTCTTCTTATAGTGTGCTTTTGTCTGGTTACACTCGCAGGATGTTCACCGGACGTAAACGAAATCAGCGATATTGCTTTGGTAACAGCAACCGCAATCGACTACAATGCCGATACGAAAAAATTTGCGTTCAGCGCCTTTTGCGTGATGCCCTCGAATACGAGTCAAGAAAAGAGTTCGAACCTTACGCAGTGGGTTTCAAGCGCTACTGGCGCAACACCGCTTGATGCTGCAAGAAAAATGCGATCACGCGTGGGGAAGAAATTGATTTTCCAGCATAACAAATTTTTCATCATCAGCGAGAGCGCGGCAAGATATGCTCTATTCGAGGTGGTGGACTACTTATCGAGAAAGAGAGAATTTCGGATTACTGCATATCCCATTATCGTGCATGGGAAGGCTTCAGATAAACTCAAGCTCGGTACGGAGTCCGGTGATATGTTACCTAACGACTTACTAGGCCAAGTCCGCAATAACAAGCTGTCCGGTCAAGAAGTAGCGTTAACCATTAAAGACTTTGTGGATTTATTCGAGAATCCTAATCGGGGGTTTGTGTCAGGCCGAATAAAGATAAAATCATCGGAGACAAGTAAAAAAGAGTTTCTCTTTGTAACCGGAGGGGCCGTTATCTACAAACAGAAATTTGCAGGATGGGCGGAGGGCAATGATGTATTGATTCTTAACTCCTTGTCTAAGAGGAAAGTATGGAAGAACATTGAGTTCAATGATGTCGTTCACTCGAAGAACGGTACGGTATTTTCAGCATTATTCCATGAGAAGGATTTGGAAATTCATGGTGATATCCAGAATGGAAAACCCCAAATGAGTGTGTATCTGAAATACACGGCTTCCGTGGAGGATATCAATGATGATTCAGATGTCGGTGATTCGAACGTAATTTCACAAATGGAACAAGCGGCCTCCGGTCATTTGGAGAAAAAAATAAAGAAGAGTTTGGCATTTTTTCAGAAAAAAATGAAAATAGATGTTTTTGGATTCTCCGATTATTACAGTCAGTATCATCCGAAAGCATGGAAAACCATTCAAAAGGATTGGGAGACTCTTTACCCTCTGATTCCGATCCAAGTTCATGTCACCGTTCTGTTTGAAAAATCCGGCATGACTACGTCCATAAAGGAGGAGTCGTAACTGTTTAATCTAGCTATTTTTCTCTGCTCCTTATGTTATGGCATTATATATTTTGTTCTGTTGCGCAAACGAGGAAAGATAACCGATGCTATAACGATGCTTCTTCTTTGCGTATTCATTGCAGGTTATAACGCTCCACTCATCGGGAAATCGTGGCCAACGGTCGAGAAGCTATACACCGGCTTATATACGCCGCTTTCCCGGTACATCTTCAGTCATCTATTGAGAATCGAGTAAGTGAAAAGGCGGGTCAAATGATCGTGAAGGAGAAAATAACTCATCTTCAGTTAGGCTGCTTATTATTCGGATTTATCGCCGGTTTCGAAAGCATGTTCTTAACCGAAACCAAGCTGATGAGACAGGATGTATGGATCGCCAACCTTTTCAATACTGCAGCCGGGATTGCATTGCTCTGGATTATTTCGTTCGTCCAACGTCAGTACCCGGACCTTAATTTGACGGAGATTTGCGACAAGCTGCTTGGGAAATGGATTAGCAAAGCGCTGCTCTGTGTGTATCTGCTCAATAACATGGAAACGTTATCGGGAGGTTTCAGGGCGGTATCCATGTTTTATACGACCGTCATTTTGCCAAATACGAGCTCTGATTATCTCATATTGATGTACGCGGCTTGTTCAACCTATGCCGTGTACATCGGCCTCGGTACTTTAGCGCGTACAAACTTGGTCATCTTGCCGTTCTTTTTACTCGGTTTTCTTGCCACGTGCTTGTTTACCATTCCGGAAATCCAAACCAATCCTTTTCTACCTCAACTCAAGAGTGCTTTGCCGAATCGGGTGCTCGGTAGTGCTCATTTGTTCACGTTTACCTTCTCGCAAGTGATTACATTCGGATTTCTTATGTCGCGCGTGGAGAATCTGAAGAAAATTTTCCCTTCCTGCGCAATCGCCATATTGATGACAAGTATTTATTTGATTATGATTTCCTATTTAACGTTAAGCTCTCTGGGATTTAACTATGTGCAGACTTCGACGTATCCGTTCTTCTCGACGATTCAAATCGTAAAGTTCGGAGAGTATCTAGAACGGATTGAAGTGCTCCTGGTGGGTTTATGGACGGTTCTTACCTTGGGCTATATGGTGATCATGCAATATGTGTTCACGCTTGTGGCGGGCCATGTTTTCGGCATTTCCAAGATGAAGCCGTTTGTGGTGGCAATCGGGCTCCTATGCTTCGTACATGCTTCAAAAAGCTATATTCGCACGGCAGATCATTTTTCTTACGGCATCAAGATTTATCCGCTTTCCTCAATACTGCCCTGCATTGTCTTTCCGGTCTTGTTACTGGTTATGACATTGATAAAGAGGAAACGAGAAGCGAAGTCCCTATGAAAAGTCTCCTTGGAAGGATGACGAATAAAAAGCCCCAACATCATCGTCAGGACTTGCAAAATTGAACTAACTTTAGAAGCTGCGGCGACCACTAGCAGTCGATGTTTCACCACCAGCAAGCCACTTTCTTATCCACGACCAAAGGAATGCCTCCGCCTAATATGACAAGTTTACCATGGTTCGTAGTATTAATGCCGAATGACGGAGAGCCAGGTTGAGCCGCTTGGGCTAGATTGGCTGTCGGCATCTGCATGGCTACGCTAGTCCAAGCTTTATTCTGCGAAATTTCAATTCCTGCAATTCTGGCACCATCCATACGATGGAAAGCGATTAGATTCGCGCCTTCATCGACGATTGCAATATCGTCCGACAAGTTCAATTGACGTGCTTTCTGTTCCGCGACAGCAATCAGATACTTGCAATCTCTAAGCTTAAGTTAAACATCAAATTCACTCCTCAAGTTCTGGTGACTCCAGTATTGTATGGTCATTTCCCCAGTACGGTGAGGCTACAGTCTAAACAATTTATGCGAGTAATGTAATGTACCTTACTGCTAACCATTTCGTGTTTGTATTAAACTAAGCTGGAGCTCAGAGTTATGTATTAGGTTTGTTGAACGTTCGGCATTTCGCTGGATGCTCCGCTAGTAGAGTGGGCACAATATCAATGGCTGTCACCTCGGGAATTTTTCTTAACAGCATGAATAACAAAGTCCGTGGAGGTAATGAACAATGGATCTTAATCTAAAAGATAAAGTAGCTGTGGTTACAGGAGCGAGTAAAGGTATTGGACTTGCGATTGCGGAACAATTTCTTAATGAAGGTGCTAAGGTCGTCGCCGTGAGTCGTTCTCTTAGCGCAGAATTGAAGCAGTTAATGGCGACTAACAAGGTGATTCATGTTCCCATGGATGTTGCAGCTGCCAAAGATGTGAAAGAAATATCGTCGAAATTAATCGAGCCGTTCGGCCGAATTGATATTCTAGTTAACAACGCTGGTGCGATTGATACACGTAAAGGTATTGGGTTTATGAATACGACGAATGAAGACTGGGAAGAGCTGTATAATCTTAATTTTTTCAGTGTCGTTCGTTTTACGCAAGCCGTTGTTCCGCACTTGTTAAAACAAAAACATACTTCGATCGTTAACATTTCTTCCGTAAATGCCTATCTTCCGGAAGTAACGTACCCTATTTATGGGACAACCAAGGCTGCTATGAACAATTTGACCAAGCTGTTAGCTGCAGAACTTGGTTCTCAGCAAATTCGCGTCAACAGCATTTCACCTGGACCGGTCAAGACGGATATGTGGACAGAAGAAAACGGATTGGCAGATGAATTTGCCAAAAAATTCGGAACGACACCGGAGAATGCCATGGAAAAATTCTCTGAGATGGCTGGAATTTTATTAAGACGATTATCGGAATCGAAAGATATTGCTGAGCTTACTGTATTTCTAGCTTCTGAACGAGCGAATATGATTACAGCCTGCGATTATGCGATTGACGGCGGAGTATTGAAAAAAGGATAACTTTATAACGAAAAGGAGATTGAAAAATATGGGTATGTTTGATGGTAAAGTAGCAGTTGTAACTGGTGGTACTAGCGGTATTGGTCTCGGCGCAGCGCAAATGTATGTCAATGAAGGTGCGTATGTATATATTACTGGACGAAGACAGGCAGAGCTCGAAGAAGCTTTGAAACTACTCGGACCAAATGCAAAAGGTGTACAAGGTGACGTCTCAAAGTTGGAAGACATCGATAATTTATTCGATACTGTTAAACGCGAGAAAGGCCATGTAGACTTTCTATTCGCGAACGCAGGCTTGGGCTCGCTCGTTCCACTTCAAGAAATTACAGAGGAACACTATTACAAGACGTTTGATGTCAATGTAAAAGGAACCATTTTCACGGTGAAAAAAGCGTTACCGCTATTCCCGAACGAAGCAGGTTCGATTATTGTTGTCGGATCCTTGGCAGCTGCCCATGGCGACCCAGCATTTAGTGTATACGGAGGTACGAAAGCAGCCATCAGACAAATGGTTCGCAGCTGGATCTTGGATTTGAAGGGCACACAAATTCGAGTAAATGTCATTCACCCAGGATTCATTAATACGCCTGCGTATGAACATTTATTCGGTAAAGAAGCATTACCAGCTATTCTGGAAGGGATGGCAGAGAAAACCCCACTCGGTAGAGTCGGTACTGCAGAAGATATCGCGAAAGTCGTTAAGTTCCTCTCTTCGGACGATAGCGCATATGTGAATGGAATCGAATTGTACGTAGATGGCGGAGCAGGTCAGTATTGATGAATATTCGATAGCATGCCAAAAAACCATCGCCATATGCTGCGATGGTTTTTTTTTGTGAATCTGAAACGTTCTAATGTAATGTAACTTACAGCAAACCATGCGGTCTTTATACTAAACTAAACGCATACGGCGATTTAGTCCCAACGTCAGGTATGGTACAAGGGAAATGCAATTAAAATAAAAGGATATCTGAGTAACATGGGGATTTTTGATGGAAAAGTAGCTGTTGTAACTGGAGGAACTAGTGGAATCGGTCATAGTTCAGCACAGATGTACGTTAAGGAAGGAGCTCATGTCTTTATAACAGGACGGAGACAGGCAGAACTCGATGAGGCACTGAAACTGCTTGGGAAAAATGCAACGGGCGTTCAAGGTGATATTTCCAAGTCCGAAGATATCGACAAACTGTTTGATATCGTTGAGCGCGAGAAAGGAAAGTTGGATTTTCTCCTAGCAAATGCAGGTATAGGCTCACTCGTTCCGCTTCTAGAAATTACAGAGGAACATTACTATAAAACTTTTGATGTTAATGTAAAGGGCACCCTTTTCACAGTTAAAAAGGCATTGTCTCTATTCCCAAATCAAACGGGGTCCATTATGATTGTAGGATCTTTGGCATCATCCCCAGCATTTAGTGTGTATGGGGGAACGAAAGAAGCTATCAGGCAAATGGTTCGTAGCTGGATTCAAGAATTAAGAGGCACACAAATTCGAGTAAATGTCATTCAACCAGGATTTATTAATACGCCAGCCTATGAACAACTGTTCGGAAAAGAAGTATTGCCATTCATTCTAGAAGGTATGGCAGAAAAGACACCACTTGGCAGAGTAGGAACACCGGAAGATATTGCGAAAGCTGTTAAATTCCTTTCCTCCGATGACAGTGCATATGTTAACGGAATCGATTTGACTGTGGACGGCGGATCTAATCAATATTAAATACAAAAAGCAAAGAGGAAGATCCACGGGATCTTGCTCTTTGTTTTAAATAATAAACATCACGTTTTCATCTTTTAATTTTTCACTATAGACACCGTCTATAGCAACTATATAATATATCAATTTGGTATATGGACCTGTTTATATTAATATGTAGTTATTAAAAACAATATCGGTTAAAGGAGAGAATACGGATGGAAGAACATTACTACAGAAACGCTCATATTTTTTGGGATGAAGTCATTGAATCGGTTGTGATTCGATGGAATTCCTTCGCCACGGGGGACAATTTCAGAGAGCCATTAGATAAATTGATTGAAATAGCCGTGATCAAGAAGGCTAAGAAAGCTTTATTTGATAACAGTCATATTCTTGTCATGAAAGACGATATGAAATGGTTGTCTGATGAGTGGTTGCCTAGACTAAAGAATGCTGGGATTCAATACACAGCTATTGTTAATCCAACTCATTTAGATCGTAACTACGTCTTGAATAAAGAAGATGATGAGGAAAACATGAAACACCATGAATTTGAAGGTGTACAAAAAGCAATTGTATGGTTATCAGAAATAGCTGCATGAGGTCTTTAGAAGGGGCTAGAAGAATTAATAACAATCATCGGAGGAGATAATAAATGAGCAAGTTACAAATCGGTGTGGCTGGATTAGCCGTCATGGGCAAAAACCTAGCCTTAAATATAGAAAGCAAGGGCTTTACAGTTGCCGTGTACAACCGTTCTCCAGAAAAAACAAAAGAACTTCTGGCAGAAGCACAAGGCAAAAACTTTGTAGGAACATACAGCATCCAAGAATTCGTGCAGTCTTTGGAGGTACCTCGGAAAATACTGATTATGGTTAAAGCGGGGACACCAACTGATGATACCATTAATCAGTTAGTCCCACATCTCAGTCCCGGAGATATCATTATCGATGGAGGTAATGCTTATTTTCCGGATACGGAGCGCAGAAACCGAGAATTGGAGTCTAAAGGAATCCGATTCATTGGGGCAGGGGTTTCTGGTGGCGAAGAAGGAGCGCTTAAAGGACCGTCGATCATGCCGGGCGGCCAGCGTGAAGCATATGATCTTGTAGAACCGATTCTGACGGCCATTTCCGCCAAAGTAAACGGCGATGCTTGCTCGACTTATATCGGAGAGGGTGGTGCCGGCCATTATGTGAAAATGGTCCATAACGGCATTGAGTATGGAGACATGCAACTAATTGGCGAAGCTTACCATCTGATGAGAGACGTGCTTCATGTGCAAGCGGAGGAATTATATAACATTTTCACGGAATGGAACAATGGGGAGCTGGACAGTTATTTAATCGAGATTACGGCGGATATTTTCTCTAAGAGAGATGCTGCGACCGGCAAACCGATGGTGGACGTGATTCTGGATTCTGCTGGGCAAAAAGGAACCGGAAAATGGACTAGCCAAAGCGCACTGGATCTCGGCGTTCCACTCTCCATCATAACCGAATCCGTCTTTGCCAGATTCATTTCTGCAATGAAAGAAGAACGCTTAACTGCAAGTAAAAAACTGAGCGGTCCCGCATCGCCGAAATTCGAAGGAGATGCTGCCGAATTTATTGAAGCGGTAAGACAAGCTCTATATGCAAGTAAAATCGCTTCTTATGCGCAGGGATTTGCTCAGATGAAGGTGGCCTCGGAGCATTACGGTTGGGATTTGAATTACGGCAATATTTCCATGATTTTCCGGGGAGGTTGCATTATTCGAGCCCGTTTCCTGCAAAACATCAAAGATGCATACGATAGAGATCCAGCATTGAACAACTTGTTCCTAGATGAATATTTCGCCGGGGTCATCAAAAAATACCAGGAATCCTGGCGCAAAGTTGTTGCGATCGCTGTAACCAGAGGGATTCCAGTTCCGGCATTCTCTTCAGCGCTTGCTTACTATGACAGTTATCGGTCGGCTAATCTTCCGGCCAATCTGCTTCAGGCACAGCGGGATTATTTCGGAGCCCATACGTTTGAACGGGTGGACCAAGCTGGAAGCTTCCATTTCCAATGGTTGAACAACAACGACTAAACGATTGATTATAAATTTCTAGTATTTTAGTGGGAATGAAAGGTGGTTTTACTGGAATGAGTAAAGCAGTTCAGTTTGATTACAGCAAGGCGCTAACGTTCATCGGGCAGCATGAAATTGACAATTTGGCAGCACAAGTTCGCACTGCGCATGATCAGCTTCGCAATGGCACAGGTGCGGGATCAGACTACCTTGGCTGGATTAACTTGCCGAATAGCTATGATAAAGAAGAATTCTCCCGCATTCAGACAGCGGCTGCGAAGATCCAATCGGACTCCGAGGTGCTGATTGTTATTGGAATTGGCGGTTCCTACCTTGGCGCGCGCGCTGCGATCGAGATGCTCTCGCACTCTTTCTCTAACCTGCTCCCGGGCGAGCAGCGCAAGGTTCCTCAAGTGCTCTTCGCGGGCAACAATATTAGCTCCAGATATGTAACGCATCTTCTTCAATTGCTTGAAGGCCGCGACTGGTCGATCAACGTGATCTCGAAGTCCGGTACAACAACGGAGCCGGCAATCGCGTTCCGCATATTCCGCGCAGCTCTTGAAGAGAAATACGGCAAGGCTGAAGCGCGCAAACGGATTTATGCAACGACAGACCGTGCTAAGGGCGCTTTGAAAAAGCTTGCAACAGAGGAAGGCTACGAGTCGTTCATTATCCCTGACGATGTAGGCGGACGTTACTCTGTACTTACGGCGGTTGGCTTGCTCCCAATTGCAGCAGCTGGCATCGACATCGAAGAGATGATGCATGGCGCAGCGGACGCATCGCAAGCGTACAGCAACCCTGAGCTTTCGGAGAACGAAGCTTACCAATATGCTGCAGCTCGTAACGCTCTGTACCGCAAAGGCAAAACGACTGAAATCCTCGTAAATTATGAGCCATCACTTCATTTCGTATCGGAGTGGTGGAAGCAGTTGTACGGCGAGAGCGAAGGTAAAGACTACAAAGGGATTTTCCCGGCGGCTGTCGACTTCTCAACGGATCTGCACTCCATGGGCCAATTCATTCAAGAAGGCAACCGGAACATCTTCGAGACGGTTATCCAAGTGAACAATGTGGCTGAACAAATCACAATCGCGCATGACGAGAGCGATTTGGACGGGCTGAACTTCCTGAGCGGCAAGACGATGGACTTCGTAAATAAGAAAGCGTTCGAAGGAACGCTACTGGCGCATACAGACGGCCAGGTGCCAAACTTTGTCGTGAATATCGCAGACATGACGCCGTACACATTCGGCTATCTCGTCTATTTCTTCGAAATTGCATGCGGCATCAGCGGTTACCTGCTTGGCGTGAATCCGTTCGATCAGCCAGGCGTTGAAGCGTACAAGAAGAACATGTTCGCATTGCTTGGCAAGCCTGGCTATGAACAAGAGAAGGCTGAGCTCGAAGCTCGATTGTAATCGGCAGTCGTGCTAAAACAGATCCATGTGACGAAATAACCGATACAATCGAGATACGTAAAGGGACCAAGCTCTTGTTCAATTAATGACAAGAGCTTGGTCCCTTTACCAACCAATATTCCCATCATGACGTTATTCAGTTTATAATAAAGTCGTGTACGTTATGGAATGTCTGTTGTTAACCTGCGATGGTGTTAGAACAATGTTCCACTGACAGCAAGTATTTTACTATGCTAAGGACAACGATTGTTCTGGTAGGTATAGAGGGGTTTTTAAATGATGCAAGAAAACTTTTGGCGCGATCTACCACGACCGTTTTTTGTACTAGCACCCATGGAAGATGTGACAGATGTTGTGTTTCGCCATGTGGTAAGTGAGGCCGGCAGACCGGATGTGTATTTTACGGAGTTTGCGAATACGGAGAGTTATTGTCACCCAGAGGGGAACAAGAGCGTACGTGGGCGCTTGACTTTCACCCCGGATGAACAGCCCATTGTAGCACATATCTGGGGAGATAAACCGGAATATTTCCGTGAAATGAGCATCGGCATGGCGAAAGAAGGCTTCAAAGGAATCGATATTAATATGGGGTGTCCAGTCGCGAATGTAGCAGAGAACGGGAAGGGCAGCGGACTGATCTGCCGTCCTGAAATCGCAGCGGATATCATCCAAGCCGCTAAAGCCGGAGGACTGCCTGTCAGTGTAAAAACAAGGCTCGGCTTTAGTGAGCTAGACGAATGGCGTGACTGGTTAACCCATATTTTGAAACAAGACATTGCTAATCTGTCCATTCATCTTCGGACAAGAGAGGAAATGAGCAAAGTAAAAGCTCATTGGGAACTGATTCCGGAGATTAAGAAGCTTCGTGATGAGATCGCGCCAGATACACTTCTGACCATTAACGGGGATATCCCCGACCGTCAGACTGGCCTGCAGCTTGCAGAGCAATACGGTGTCGACGGTATTATGATTGGACGCGGTATTTTTCAAAATCCATTTGCATTTGAGAAAGAGCCGAAGGAGCACAGCAGTGCGGAATTGCTTGATCTGCTGCGGCTCCATCTGGATTTGCATGATCAATACGCAGCAGAGGCACCACGTTCGTTTAGTGCGCTTACCCGTTTCTTCAAAATCTATGTCCGTGGGTTTCGTGGAGCAAGTGAACTTCGAAACAGCTTGATGAATGCCAAATCAAAAAGTGAAGTGTATGTCTTGCTGAATGAATTTAGAAGCAAGGAGCTTGCAGGGGCTGAGGAACATGGAAATGATGTCCGCCAGACAATTGAATGACTGTCGGACCACATAAACTTAAATACAACTCAAGTCGCACAAACTGCGGCTTTTTTGTATTTTTATAGGTGTTTTTCCATTCCCTTTATTCATTCCCCTGAAAGTAACCGATATTAATACAGCCAGCTATGCGATCAAGAAAGATGGCACATTATGGACCATTACCAAACAAAGTATGGAGAAGAAGCAAGGCAGCGTTACTCGAAGCGTACTTTCAGGGGTAGAGTTTAAACGTATTTCTTCGGATCATGATTGGACGGATCTGGCGGATCAGCCGGATAGCAGCAATAATATGATCTTTAGGAAGCAGAATGGCCAGCTTTACGGCCTGGGCTTTAATAGTAGCGGGGAATTGGATGAACCGAGAACTAACAAACCGTTTAAAGAGCTGTCTGTGATCGAAGAACTGACTGCAATTAATAAATATTACATTCAAGGCAAATAATCTCCACCTAATTAAGAAATAAACAATAACGAGGTTGCCGGCAAACAAATGAATCCGGCAGCCTTTTTTTGCGTTAACGGCACCTCGCTGGAACTCTCCAATTGTAAGCTACTTTACAGAATGTATAACGCCGTTTGCAGTAAACTTAGTTTGTAGCAGACGGTTAGATACAATCAGCCAAATCAATAATGCCACGCTGAGTTGGGAATAATGATTTTATAAAAAATACTTTGGAAAGAGTGGGATAATATGAATCAAAATGAATTGCAAGAACGAAGAATTGAAACGGCAATAAACTACTTCCGTTACGTTGATAATGGGGATCCGACTTTGGTCTCGCTCTTTGAAGATGATGCCACGCTATATTTTCCGAAGCTGGGATTAGCGAATGGTAAGGCAGAAATTGGACTGATTGCCCAAGGGTTTGGATCTGAAATTATTGAAATCATACACGATATTGAAAACTTTAATATTATGCCGAGTGGCGATTTTGTGATTATAGAGGGACAAGTAAAGGGAGTTACGCATTCCGGAGGTGCCTTCCCCGATAACGTATTCTCACAAGGCCGCTTCTGCAACGTCTTCGAGTTCAATGGCGAGTTTATTAAACGTCTGCACATCTATGAGGATCCTGACTTTAACAGTGCCGATATTCCGCGTGTCGAATGGGCTAAAAAGGTTCACGATTCTATAGCGCAACACAGGGCCGTCCAGAAACAGGAGGACTGATCATGAATCTGGCCATACTTGAAAAGCATATGTTCTCGGTTTGGAGCGAAACCGACCGAGAACGGAGAAGATTGGCTATAGACGAAGTGTACAGGGAAAACTGTATGATTTTCGATCCCATGTTTACTGATCCTTTCCAAGGACGCGACAAACTCATGAATCTAATTGATCAAGTGCAAGAACAATTTCCTGGCTTTGTATTCCGAATCGAATCCTATGACGCGCATCATCAAACTGTCCGGCTCCACTGGTCCTACGGGCCTCCCGGAGTGAAGCAGCCTGTTGTTACGGGCGAGGACTTCATTTTGTTTGAAGAGGGCCAGATAAAAAGCATGTATATTTATATTGACCAACCTCCTGTATGACGATTCATCGCGAAAGGAGCTACCTAACCATTGGTGGCTCCTTTTGCTTTTTCCATTGAACTACGCGTGAAATAATATACATCGCTATACGTTTTGTTTATGGTAAGCAAACCTTAAGAATTCGTTAAGCGTTGCTCTCCAGGTTCGATAAGCTTTGATCGGTATACTCTTGATATGGACGAGGAGAGGAGTCTCACTAATGTAAATTAGATTACTGAGTAATAAATCAGGTTGGAGTAATTTTAGAACAGGCCAAGTCGTTTTTTAATAGAAGCATCACGGCAAAAGAGAGGAGTTTACAACGTGGTATTTTCAAGTTTGTTTTTTCTATATTTATTTCTGCCTATATTAATGGTTGCCTATTATTTAATCCGCAATGCAACATTTCGAGTATGGCTGCTAATCGGCTTTTCCTTTCTATTCTATGCATGGGGAGAACCAGTTTGGATAGTGCTGCTGCTGTCTGCAGCCCTAACTGGCTACTTGTTCTCTATCGGTATCGGGAAGAATCGGGGAACTTGGATCGCTAAATTCCTGTATATAGCAGCTATTGGTGTCAATATCGGAATATTGAGTTTTTTCAAATACTCGAACTTTCTCATCCACAATTTGAACGCTGTGCTGCCGATTCACATTCAAAGCTCAAACGTCGCATTGCCGATCGGTGTATCGTTCTTTACGTTCGAAATTATCTGTTACTTGACGGATGTATATAGAGGAACCATTCAAGCACAGGTTTCCCCCAAAAATATCCTATTCTATGTTTCGTTTTTTCCTCATTTAGTTGCCGGACCGATCATACGTTACCGTGACATCGAGAAACAGATTGAACGTCCTCAAGTCTCCGTCGCAAGATTCAGCGAAGGTGTCACCAGATTCGTAACGGGTCTTGGCAAGAAGGTCATATTTGCCAATCTCATTGGGGAAAACGTCCCGCAGCTGTTGCAGCCGAGTGCAGATAGTGCTTCGGTGCTCGGCATTTGGTTTGGTGTCAGTTTGTTCGCCTTACAAATTTATTTTGATTTCTCTGGATATTCGGACATGGCAATCGGCATTGGTAAAATGTTCGGTTTCGAATTGCGTGAGAATTTTAATTATCCTTACGTATCAAAGTCTGCAGGCGATTTCTGGCGCCGCTGGAATATGTCGCTTGGCGGTTTTTTCCGTGATTATGTTTACATTCCACTTGGAGGAAATCGCAAGCATGTCATGCGCAATCTGTTTATTGTCTGGTTTTTGACTGGTTTATGGCATGGCGCGAGCTGGAATTTTATTATCTGGGGACTTTACTTCGGTGCACTTATCTATATTGAAAGACGCTGGATCGGATTATGGCTGGACAGAGCGCCTGCCGTTGTCGCTCATCTCTACGCGACTGGGGTGATGCTGGTCGGATGGGTGTGGTTCTATTTTACCGATTTGAAGGAGGCAGCACGTGCTTTACTGACGATGTTTGGACTGTACGGCCGCCAGCTGGCAACGCCTGAGCTTGCGATATATTTCCACGAAAATGCACTGCTGTTAATCGTCGCTGTCATCGGATGCACCCCGCTGACAAAGATCGCAGTAGTAAGTCTAATACGCAGATTTCCATGGCTTGGCATGAAGATGGCTGTAATTGCCGTACCAATGGCCAACGCGGCAGTACTTGTTGCCGCTACCCTTTTGCTTGTCGGAGGCACCTATAATCCATTTTTATATTACAGATTCTGATTGGAGGAAATGAAAGTGAAGCTAAAGCTTAAATTGTTAATTGCGCTCAATGCAACATTGTTTGTATTGATGTTACTTGGAATTGGTACTGTCAATTTGTTTGCTTCCCCTTCGGCGGATAAGTCGGAGCTGGAGCAGCGTGATCTGGCATTGAAACCGGCGTTTTCCTGGGCTCGACTGTTCGCAGGCGAATATACGCATGAAATGGATCAGTACTTTGCCGATCATTTCGCGTTTCGGTCTACTCTATTACAAGCAGGCGCGGGCTTAAAAGGTCTAAAAGGCCTGCCTGACAAAGGCGGGGCGACCATTGTAGAACAAGGCGGCGACAATACAGCGGCAGGCAGCTCTGTAACAGGTTCCGATTCTGTCAAATATTTGATTTTGGGCGACCGTGCCATCACGTTATTCAACTATTCCGCAGAGGCCGCTAACCGGTACGCTAAAGCACTCAATCGGTTCAAAGCTTCAGTTGATCCACATGTTCACGTTTATTCCATGCTTGCTCCTTCGTCCGCAGCTTTTCTTGGCGATTCCAAGTATCGGGACATGACGGATTCACAGCAAGACGCATTTGCCGTTATCGATTCGCAACTGAACAAGGGAATAACGCCGGTAGATGCTTACGCAGCACTCAAGCAGCATCGATCAGAGTATATTTATTTCCGAACGGATCATCATTGGACAAGTCTAGGTGCTTATTATGCCTATTCAGAGCTAATGAAGAAGATGGACGTGAAGCCAAGACCATTGAACACTTATAAAAAGGGAAGCATTGAAAACTTCCTTGGATCCAGTTATAAAGCTACTTTGAGTGCCAAGCTTAGGGTTCATCCGGATACCATCGATTATTATGATCCCCAAGTGGAATATTCGTATAAAGCGTTAACCACAAAGGAAAAGAGCGTCTCACGGCATGTCGTCGATCCTCATTATGCGGCCGCCGGTAACGGTTTCTATGCGGTATTTCTAGGTGGAGATTTCCCGCTGGGGGAAATTACCACTAAACATAAGAATGGCAAAAAGCTGGTCGTAGTAAAAGATTCTTATGCGAATGCCTTAATTCCTTATTTGCTCCCGCATTTTGAGGAAATCGATATCATCGATCCTCGTTATTACAAAGGAAGCATAACTGCATATGTCAAGGAACACCGGATAACGGACGTCCTGTTATTGAGTAGCTCTACAGCAGCCAGAACAACTCACGTAGCTGAATTGCTTGAAGACAAAATTTCGAAATGAGGTGGAACATGTCCGGGAGAGAAACAATCCTCATCGTTGATGACGAGCAAGAAATCATCAAACTGATGGAAATTTATTTGAAGAATGAAAATTATGAGCTGCTGAAAGCATCCGACGGTCTGGAGGCGCTGGAGTTGCTGCAAAGGAACGTTGTTGATTTGATCATATTAGACGTGATGATGCCACGGCTGGATGGAATCGAGGCATGCATGCGCATTCGGGAAGATCGAGATACACCGATTATCATGGTATCCGCCAAAAGCCAGGACATGGATAAAATCACAGGCCTAAGCATCGGAGCGGACGATTATGTGACAAAACCATTCAATCCATTAGAACTGATGGCGCGTGTTAAATCTCAGCTTCGCCGTTATAACAGATTCACCAAACGGACCGCGATCGGAGCGGACGAAATTGTAATCGATGATTTGGTAATTAACATCGCTATGCATACGGTCAATGTCGATCAACGTGAAGTGAAACTGACTCCACGAGAGTTTGCCATCCTTCACTTGTTGGCTGTCAATCGCGGCATAGTACTCCGAATGGATAAAATCTATGAGGAAGTCTGGAAGGAACCGTATATGGAATCAAAAAATACGGTTATGGTTCATATCCGAAAACTGCGTGAGAAAATCGAACGCGATCCACAGAATCCACGCTTCATAAAAACGGTATGGGGAATAGGTTATAAAATGGAAAGCGGCTTAGGCTGAGGAGGTACCGATGGAATGGAAGCGGCTATATTCACTTCGTGTTAAATTCTTATTTATTTTGATTGCTAGCGTCGCTATCACCACTGCGTTCATTTACTTGTTCCGTCAGCTGATTTCCTTACTTTATAAGCATCATTTTCTAATTTGGCCATTACCTTGGTTGATTAATCATATCGGGTCACTTCCCGTTATGGGGGCGACAGGTATTATCGTGTTCTTAATCTTATACTTCATGTTTGCCGGCGGGTTAGCTAGTTATCTCAAAGAAATTGAGGCGTCTTTCAAGGAAATTGGAGGGGGACGACTCGACGCCGTACTCACGGTTCGTACATCGGACGAGCTTGGCGCAGTTGCGGCGAGCGTTAACCGAATGACTGCCGAGCTTAAGGCCTATTTAGCAGAAATTAGGACTGGTTTGGATAAAATCGCCGAAGGGCAATTTGACAATCCGATACCTGTTCGTACCGGCGAGCTTGCCAATGTCGCCGAGAGCATTAACAGAACAGCAGATCGGCTTAACCGCTCCATCGAGGAAGAACGCAGTGCAGAGAAGTCTAAGAACGACCTTATCACAGGAGTATCGCATGATTTACGGACGCCGCTTACTTCTATTTTAGGTTTTTTAGAGGTTATCGAAGAAGACCGATACAGGGACGAGACAGAACTTCGCCATTACGTCAGCATCGCTTACGAGAAGGCGCAGAATTTGAAGAATCTGATTGATGACCTATTTGAATATACACGTGTAAACAATGGTTTACCAATACGTCCTCGAGAGTTGGATCTGATCGGTTTACTACGTCAACTATCCGAAGAGTTTGTACCAGAAGCAGAGCGAACTGGTGTCGTATGCCGTATTTCGACGAATTTAGATCAGGTGGTCGTATGGGCTGACGGTGATTTGCTCGTTCGCAGTTTCGAGAATTTGCTCTCCAACGCAATTCGCTACGGATCCAAAGGAAAAGAAGTCAATATTGTCGTCAGCATAGAAGAAGAAAATGCGGTTGTTCAATTCATTAATTACGGCGAAACCATTCCACACAGCGATCTTCCTTTCATTTTCGACCGATTTTATCGCGTGGAGCAATCTCGCTCAAAGAGAACAGGCGGGACCGGTCTTGGCCTAGCTATTGCCAAAAGTATCGTCGAAGCGCACGACGGCTCCATCATTGCCACAAGTGATCAATGGCAGACTGTTTTCGAAGCTCGTTTCCCGATAACTGCTGTGACTCAATTCCATTGAAAACCTTCAAAAAAGCAGAAAACGCAGCCATCAGGCTGCGTTTCGTCTTCATAAAGCATTACGCAAAGGAGTGTTGATTGCGTTGAATAAAGTAAGAATAAATTATCTGGATGTTTATCGAGCAATTGCTATTCTAGCCGTACTCATGATCCACATTACTTCATCTGTCGTGACTAACTTACCAATGAGTTCCAGTTTATTCCCGCTATATGTTGCAATCAATTCGGCAGCGCATTATGCGGTGCCTGCTTTTTTATTTTTGAGTGCTCTGGTCTTGTTCTATAATTACGACGGTCAAATAGGGATTCGTTGGGGCAACTTCTATGGCAAAAGGATATTGGGGATCATTGTGCCCTACGTAATCTGGTCATTCTTGTATTATCTTCTCATGAACGAGATCAGCAGACGCAGCATCAAGGAGAGCTGGCCAAAATTCTTTGAAGGCTTATTGTTCGGAAGCAACTATGCACATCTTTATTACATTGTCGTATTGCTGCAGTTATTTCTGTTATTCCCTTTGCTTCTGCGATTAATTCGCATCCCGTGGATTCGTTCTTACTTAATTCCAATCGGAATCCTCGCCCAGCTTGGATTCTACTTCAGTAATCATTATTTGTTTCATATGGGTAAGCCAAATGCGTTTATAGGGTCCTATTTCCTATATTTGTTCCTTGGGGCACATTCTGGAATTAAACTGAGTTCGACGATGAATTGGCTGAGAAAACCGAAAGGGTTACTTTATGGCGCAATCCTGCTGCTCGGGATTAACCATGTCGTGCAAATCTTTGTTCAGCTCTATGACCCACTGGACGCTAAGTATTCGTGGTTCATTTACATGAAGTATGTATCGGTGCACGGTTACGCGACGGTTTGTTGTTACTTCCTGATTCATATCTCAGCCATGTTACACGCTAAGAAATGGGGAGTGACGAAGTTGTTGAAGGAACTTGGCGTTGCCTCCTTTGGTATCTACCTGATTCACCCTTTTATACTCAACTTCTGGAGAAGCAAGGTCATGACGAATGATCCATTGATGTACCACCTGCTTATCTGGGCCGGGGGATTGGCGGCATTGATGATTCCTTGGGTGGCTACGATGATCTTCCGTCGATTTAAATGGGGTGGTTTATTCATTGGGATGGATAAAGTGAAGGTAGTTAAATCTAACGCTAACAAGAGGATAGGAGACACAGTCATGAAAGTATTACAAAGTTTGGTGGTTTTATTGATCTTACTCATGCCAATAAATTTAGGGGAAACGTTGCATGTATCATCAGCGGAAGGACTCGAATCTCTGCATTCATCGTATGCTATGGACAATTTATTGATCAGAATGGGAAGCCAAATTATGATTCATAATGGAGAAACCTACAAGTCAGTACAGCCTGTATCGGCAACCAATGGCAATGCGTTCATCCCGCTCAGTGCGATTGCGCTCCGTTATCATTTCCAACTTGTCTATAACGCTCAGAAGAAAGAGGCCACCGTGAAGAGCGATCGCCATGAACTCGGTTTCAAAGCTGGCAGTAGTTTCGCTTCACGTGATGGTTCATTAGTTAAACTAAATGCTGCGCCTTATATTTCGAAAGGCTACCTAATGGTTCCGCTACGTTCCTGGGGCGAAATGACAGACAGCACGATTCAAGTAACAGGCAATCAAATTATGATGAAGTGGTCAACCACTCCGATTTCTCAGAAACCTAAAGCGAATTTTGAAGTCAGTCCAGTCGAAATATACGCAGGACAGACGAAGGTCACCTATTTGGATCTTACGACAAGCGAGACAGGACAGCCAATTTTGAACGAACGCTGGGAAGGGCAAATGGAAGTGTTTCCGGCGGAAGGCACTTATGTCATCAAGAGAGAGGTGCAGGATACTGACGGAGTATGGAGCGATCCGTTCTACGTTAAGGTGAAGGTTCAAGCGCCGAACCAGCCTCCCGTGGCGGACTTCGCCATGGATAAGCCACAATATCGAATTGGTGAATCCGTGACCTACACCAACACCAGCACGGATGATAAGAATGCTATCGTTCGAAGTACGTTTACGGGCAACGATCCAGTGTTCTTCGAACCCGGCGAGAAGCTTGTCACGTTAGTTGTCGAAGATAAGCAGGGGTTGACTTCGACCGTAACGAAGACGATCACGGTCACGAACAATGTCCTGTATACGAAAGACGAATATGCACGATTGTTTACACCTACAGGCGATATCTATGCAATTGATGCACAATCGGTGCTAAATTACCCATCGTACAAATACAGAATTGACTCGGATAATGCTCAGATGGTTAGAAGTAACAGCCCGGAAATGCTCATTCAAGAAGGAATCGAGTACCGCGCGCAATTGACTGGAAAAGTCCGTTTCATGTTTCATAATATCAATAAAATGGGTTATCCTGTCACCATTCATTTATTGGCGACTAATACGGGAAGTTCCGTAGTTAATTATAATAAAAGCGCCAGTGGTATCGGCGGGCCGACACCTTCACCAGAACTTGCGGGAAAACTATCCACAGCGCGTTATTTGACATCGCTGGCAAGCAGCCCCGCGGAGGAATGGTCAATTATCCGCCCCGGAGAAACCAAAGAAATCCTCCCTGACATTTCAAAAGCTTCATTAAAGCCGGGAGAAGCGTTAAGTTCTTACATTGATGCTTATTCGGATAAAGAAATCCTCTACAACGTCGTTGTCATTGCCGCAGGCAAAGAACCAATAGCATCGCTCCCTAACCTGTCGGTTATGCCACGGGATGGCGTACACGTCAGAGGTACGTTCTATTATGCCGATCGTTCTATCAATATCGAAGATCAACTTGGCGATACGCCACAGCGTATCATGTTTGGAGATATCGGGGGAGTCGATACGATACTAGACGGGATTGACGAGACAACAGGACAACTGGAGTACAATCGAGGCAATTATGGCGTACTGTATCGCTTACATTTGTCTCATGTGTCCCCTCATACATTGATTTCTTTGAATGGGCGAGGAGGAATATACACCGGTGCATTCTTTGTTAAAGGAAAGTTGGTAATGGTCGCGAATAACCAGGCACTGAGGAGCAATACTCAGGCAGCCGTATTGCATCGAACCGGCGAAAGCGAAGAGTCGGTTAACATCATCTTCACGATTGCGTCGGGAAGCAACCTTCCTATCGCGATGACGTTAACTCCTTTGCCTCCGGCTCGACAATAATTGAACGAGAAAAGCGGCTGATCAGGATATCATCCTGATCAGCCGCTTTTAATTGTTTAGCCTAATTTGATGCCAATCGATGCATTGTCGTCTGGTGTTCCGAGCCAATATCCATAAGCGATGGCTACTTGAACAAAATGGTTCAACACTTCCGGTGAAGGAGGCCCCGGTTGAATGGATTCAGCCGGACGTCCGATTTCAACGAAGAAATCACCCATCTTCGCAGTCGATGCGACTACCAATTTAACGGTTTTGTTCGTAGCATTTCTCCATGCGTGCTTTACGTGTCCAGGAATATCAACGGTTTGTCCGGCATTTACAGTTTGCCAGCTATCATTTGTAAAAGCTTCAAGTTGACCCTCGAGAACGACAAAGGTTTCGCGATCATCGTGACTATGAACGGGAACGACCACACCTGGCGGCACTTCAGCTTCCATAACGCTATAATCCCGATTTTCCGCTAAGTCAGTCAATAGTTTGATACGTGGTCCCATAACATCTAAAAAATTCGACATATAAATTCCTCCATTAATTTTCATTTGGTTGTGATACTAAAATATCAAATAGCCATGAATCAAGTTTGTTAAAGCAGTTATTTGTCGTAAACCAACAACAGCATCGCTCCTTTCTTGCTTGAGTCCTATCATAGTCTCTAGTCGTCTATCTATCTGTAATCTCTATTACAAAATGAAATACATCATCACGCAGCTCCGCTTGCATCATAAGTATTTGTTATGTGTTCGTTCTTATTCTTGTTGTAGTACGAGATGTTTCTTCATTATATGTGCCCGGATTCTTCGCATTGTAATCTGGATTACAGATGCGGAAAATGTGGTAGTTTATGATGAATGTAACAATCACCTATTGGTTAAGTTACTCGAGAAACATTCCCACTATAACTTTTAAGGAGGAGCAACCGGTATGGAGCACTATGAGGTCATTATTATCGGGTTCGGAAAAGGCGGGAAAACGTTAGCCGCAGCATTAGCCGATCGTGGTCAGAAAGTTGCAGTAATCGAGCAATCCAAGATGATGTATGGGGGAACTTGTATTAATATCGGGTGCATACCGACAAAGTCGTTGGTGCATCATTCCAACCTTTCCCGACTCAAGAAGCTGTCGAGTTTCGAGGAAAAAGCGGCTGAATACCATTCAGCCATCGATAAGAAAACGAATTTAATCGCTGCATTAAGGCAAAAGAACTTCGAGAACCTCGATAAGAAAGAAGCGGTTACGCTCTATTCGGGTAAAGCTTCATTTACATCCCAACATGAAATTTCTGTCCAAACGGAGAGTGGCGCCATCTCGTTACATGGCGAGCGGATCTACATCAATACCGGCGCCTCCATTATCATTCCCGATATTGATGGCATTCAAGAAAGCCAGCGTGTATACACCAGCACGACATTGATGGAAGAGACAGCTCTTCCCAAGCGCCTCGTCATTATTGGTGCCGGTTATATCGGATTGGAATTCGCCTCCATGTATGCCGGATTTGGTTCCGAGGTTATCGTTCTGGATTCGCATCGCGATCTGCTAGAAAGGGAAGATCGGGACATTGCGCAAGCGATACGAAACACATTAGAGAAGCGCGGTGTAGACTTCCGTTACGGGGCAATCATTCAATCCGTGATTGATACAGAACATGAAACAGCGGTTACTTATATGGAAGACGATCAGGTGCGGCAAGTATCAGTGGATGCTGTCTTAGTGGCGGCCGGAAGAAAACCGAATATCGATGGCTTACAGCTCTCAAGCGCAGGTATAGCGATTACCGATCGAGGCGCAATCCAAGTGGACGAGAATTTGCAAACAACTGTCCCTCATATTTTCGCGATGGGCGATGTCACAGGCGGTCTGCAATTCACGTATATTTCGCTGGATGACCAACGGATAATCATGGATCATTTATATGGACACAAAAGTCGGACAACCCGTGATCGAAAATTCGTTCCTTATTCCGTCTTTATCGACCCACCGTTGTCTCGCGTAGGATTAACCGAACAAGAAGCCATCGCACAAGGATATGAAGTGAAAATTGCGGTTTTACAAGCCGCCGCCATACCTCGGGCCAAATTAAGCGAAGAGACAGAGGGGCTCTTGAAAGCGGTCGTAGATGCACAAACAGATCTAATCTTAGGCTGTTCTTTATTCTGTGCCGACTCTCACGAGATGATTAATATCGTTCAAATTGCGATGCAAACCGAACAGTCCTATACCTTCCTAAGGGATCATATCTTCACGCATCCTTCGATGAGCGAATCCTTGAATGATTTATTTCAATTGATTTCGCACGGATCGTCACGACAATAATCAAAGCGCAGAATCGGCGGGAGAACGGGGAGAAACTGGGGAATGATTAAAACGTATGAGGCGAAATATAAACAGGAAATCGTCGATTTGGTTCTTTACGTTCAGAATTCGGAATTTCATTTGAATATCGGCATTGAGGAGCAATCCGATATTCTTGACATACCAACGTATTACTTGGCTGACGGAGGCAACTTCTGGGTCGCTTTGAATGAAGCCGGGAACGTGATCGGAACCATTGGATTGCAGCAACTCACCGAGGAGCTTTACATCTTGAAGAAGTTTTTTATCTATAGCGATTACCGAGGCAAGGCATTTTCGCTTGAACTTTTCAATGAATTAATTATTTATGCGAAGAAGCAGGGTATAAAGACGGTCATCCTAGATACGCCTTCCATTGCAACACGATCGCATCGCTTTTACGAAAAGAACGGATTTAAGGGAATATCCAAACAAGACTTGCCGGTTCATTATGACTATCCGGACCGGGACTCATTACTTTATCGACTGAATTTATGATGCAAGCTGCTCCGGTAATCTAAATTACTGAGAAATCATTCATTTCGAGTTATGATTTCTTCATCCTTTTGGAACCAAAAAGGCTGCAGCTGCAAAGTATCATCGTGATTAGTGAAGTAAATAATAATCACAGTCAAAGTTAGGATTCGAACCAAGTACAACACAATAGGAGGAGTCATCATGTCCAATCAACAAGTCCAACTGAATATTAGATTTACGGCTAAACCGGGGAAAAAAGATGAATTTCGCAAGGAGTTATCTTCTCTTATCGAAGAGATGTCATCCGAGAAGTCATTCATCAGCGCCATCGTCTCTGATGACTTGGATCAGCCTGATGTCTTGGTCATTTATGAAACATGGCAAGGCACGAGAGAGAGCTGGCTTGCTGAAGAATTCACAAAGCCATATCGCAAGAATTACGAAGGAACACTGGGTAATTTAATCGTTGACAGAAGCATTAGTTGGCTAGAACCGAAGGCCGAATGGGGAAGTCAAATAACGAAGGTATAAGTCATTCATGGCCCAAATTTAATCTTTCATTCCATTCAATTAGGCAGAGGAGTCTGTATCATACAGCTCCCTGCCTTATTTCCATATTTCGGCGTACGGAGGGGAAACAACATGCAGGACGTGTTTCATGAGGGTGAACGGATGGTTCAACGTTTGACGGGAGAAAGCTGGATTGCCCAGCAGAACGCACAAATGATCAGCAACCGGTTTTCGAATGGGGTGATAAACTTCCTGAAGTCGCAGCGGTTTGGGGTCATGTCGTTCATGGACCAACAAGGAAGCGTATGGGTGAGCTTCATTTCCGGAGAACCCGGGTTTATAAACGTGATGGATGAGCACCGGGCGGAGATTAGAGGCGTCTTGACAGACGACGGGTCAAACTCTGTGTCCGAGTCGCATCAAATCGGATTGCTTATTATCGATACGGAACGAAGGATCAGGCTGCGGTTAAACGGGGAAGCGACTAGAGAATCGAATCGAATCGTTGTTGTTGCGCAACAGATTTATGGGAACTGTCCGAAGTATATTCAGAAACGAGCGCTTCTTCAAGAAAAGAATCCTAATGCGGCACTACTAACATCCGAACATCGCGATAAACGACTGAACCGAGAGCAGGAGCGATGGATTTCAAATGCGGATACATTCTATATTGGCAGTGCGAATGATAATGGGGAAATGGACGTGTCCCACCGGGGAGGGAATCCGGGGTTTATTCATGTCGTTAATGCAGAGACGCTGCTGATTCCTGATTATCAAGGCAACTCGTTGTATAACACATTGGGAAATATCCAATCCAACCCTTCAACAGGATTGTTATTTATTGACTATGACCACGGTCATTTGCTTCAGTTGACTGGGGTAGCCAGTTTAATTTGGGGTGAATCAGCAACGGCTTCCTTCCCCGGTGCGGGATTACTGGTTAGATATGAAATCAGAGATGTAATTCAATTGGATAATGCCACTGAACTGAGGTGGGGAGATACGGAAATGTCGCCCTATAACCCGGTCTTATAGAAGGGATCCTGTTGAAACAGAAATTGTCATGAGACAAGGAACCAAGTGCGCATCAAATACTACAACTGGGACATACTGGAGGTGATAAAGAAAGGGAGAATTGGAAATCATTCACGTACCATTACCTCTTTGGTCATGAAGCAAGTAAAGGGGATTAAACAAGTGCAGGAGAAAATATCTCATTTTCAGTTAGGTTGTTTGTTATTCGGATTTATTGCCGGTTTCGAAAGTTTGTTTCTAACCGAAGCGAAGCTAATGAAACAAGATGTTTGGATTGCTAATGTATTCAATTTTATAGCCGGAATCACGTTGTTATGGATCATTACGTATGTCCAACGTCAGTTCCCGAACCACAATTTGACTGAAATTTGCGATAAACTATTCGGAAAATGGATTAGCAAAGCATTTCTATGCTTATATTTACTTAGTAACTTGGAATCCGTCTCGGGAGGTTTTCGTGCAGTATCCATGTTCTACACGACGGTGATCCTGCCTAATACGCGATCGGATTATCTAATATTAATCTACGCGGCTTGTTCGACTTATGCCGTATATATTGGTCTGGGCACATTAGCACGAACAAACTTGGTTATTATCCCGTTTTTTTTAATCGGTTTTCTAGCCACTTGCTTATTTATTATTCCAGAGGTTCAAACGAACCCGTTCCTTCCTCCGCTCCAAAGCTCAAAAGAGAACATGGTTATCGGAAGTATGCATTTGTTTACGTTTACCTTCTCGCAGATGATTACATTTGGCTTTCTCATGTCGCGGGTTGAAAATAAGAATAAAATTTTCTCGTCCGGTTCCTTGGCAATTTTGATGTCGAGTTTATACTTGGTGATGATTTCCTACTTGACTCTAAGTTCTTTAGGGTTTAATTACGTCGAAACCTCGACATACCCGTTCTTCTCAACGATTCAATTGGTGAAATTAGGGGAGTATTTGGAAAGGATTGAAATCCTTTTAATCGGGCTGTGGACCGTTCTTAACATGGTTTATATTATCGTGATGCAATACGTGTTTACTCTTGTGGCAGGGCATGTCTTCGGAATATCTAAGATGAGGCCGTTTGTATTGGTAATCGGGCTCCTATTCTTTGCTCATGCCTCCAAGAGCTTTATTCGCACCGCAGATCACTTCACCTATGGCACTAAAATTTATACGCTCTCTTCCTTGCTCCCCTGTATCGTTTTCCCCTTAGTGTTAGTAGTGATGACATTGATTAAGAAGAAGAGGGTACAATGAAGATGAAGGCGTTTAGTACGCGCTCTTATTCAAGTTTGAGAGTGTTATAGTAAAGGTAGACCCTTGCTCAAATTCGCTATCCACCGATATTCTCCAACCATGCTTCTCAATAATCGTTTTGACAATGGATAAACCAAGTCCGACTCCTCCGGATTTACGAGAACGCGATTTATTAATTCGGTAAAAGGGTTCGAAAATCTGTTGCATTTCATCGCTTGGAATGCCATTGCCTGAATCCGATATCGTTATTTTCCCTGTATTGTTTTCAACTTCAGTCTTAATCCGAATTTGTCCGCCATGCTTATTATATTTGGCTGCATTCTCCACCAAATTGAAAAAAGCCCTATACAGCAGGACCTGATTGCCGAGTACACTCAGGAGTCCGCAGCCAAGCTCTGTTTCAATCTGCTTCTCTTCAAGAATCGGATGGAGTTCACTGGTAATGGATTCAAACATCTCGCGCAGGTTAATGGAAGCGATGTCCAACCGCTCCTGCTCGTCATACAGAGTCATTAGATCATCGACTACGGAAATCAATCGATTCACATTTCGATCTGTTGTCGCTAGTGTTTCTGCGTAATCTGATAGTGAAGGATGCTCCTCGATATGAAGGACCTGTATACCGGCATTAATTATAGCCAATGGGGTTTTAAGTTCATGGGCTACATTAGCAGAAAATCGTTTTTGTTGTGAAAATGATTTTTCTAACCGGTCCAGCATAATATTGAATGAATGTCCCAGTCTACCTACCTCATCATTTGTATTCAATATAGGAACGCGATCACGTAAATCATCCTCGGTTATGGCAGAGATCGTATGGCTTAAGTTATGAATTGGACGTAGTGACCTGCCTGCGAAGAGATACACCATACCCATTCCGAGTATGGTAACAATAAACATAATGATTATACTGGTTTTATCAAACTTTTGTTTGGCTTCAGTAACCGCCTTTGCGGACAATTCGGCCTGAGGGACTGTTATCAAGGGTAGAGGAGTATCAATCTCTGCTATGGAAAGGTGTGCTGAAATCGGGCCAGCAGCCGTTAAGTAAGTGAATTGAGAATGTGCATTATAGGAAGCGGTAATGGTTAGGATAATAGAACAAAAGATTAGTATGGCACCGGCAAGCAAGGTGATACGTAATCGTAAGGAAATTCCACGTGCAAATTTCATTCTAATGCCTCCTCAATTTTATAACCCCTGCCGCGAACATTGGAAATCAGTTCTTTTTCACAATGAGCTTCGACCAGTTTCTTTTTTATCGCATGAATGTGGTACTTTAAAGTGTCAGGAAATATTTCAGCATTGCTCTCACTGGTGTGATTAATCAATCTTGCCGCACTGATAACTTGTCCTTTTAGAAGCATTAGGTATTCCAATATGGCAAACTCTTTTTTGGTAAGCGGAAGACTATGCTCATGATAAGAAACCATTTTCGTAGACATATTTAAGCGAAGGCCACCGCAAGTAAGTTCATTTCCTTGCTGAATATATGTAATACGTGACAAGGTTCGTATTCTTGCTTCTAGCTCGAGAAAATCAAAAGGTTTCGTCAAATAATCGTTTGCGCCTAAGTCCAAGCCCTTTACTCGTTCTTCAATCGCATTCCGCGCGGACAAAATCAATATTTTTGTCTCTTTATCCTTTTGCCTGATGTACTGCAAAACCTCTAAGCCATCAAGTTCGGGCAGATTGATATCGAGGACGATCACATCATACGCATTGACTTTATAGTAGTCCAACGCTTCTTCGCCATCGTATGCCTGGTCCACAGCGTAACCGCTCTTGTGCAGCCCGCGTTTAACAATCGTTGATAAGTCTTCCTCATCTTCAACAAGCAATATTTTCATGATGCCTCCATATATGCAATAAGGTGAGCAACTTAACGCTGCCCACCTTCTAGTCGGTTGGTTATTTTGCTGCTTGCGTTTTGCCAGTAAGATCTTCAAGGGGAATAACCTTTGTAACCGTTAAAGTTCCTGCATTGGCACTGCCGATAATCTCATCTGAGTCAATGCTCTTGGTGTCGGCGATTGAGAGCGAAGTTGGGTTACTTTGTCCCGGAGCAGTCGTTTTCCCAGTCATTTGTTTCAACTCCGACAGTTGGATGGTACCCGCGACTTTTAAATCCTTTGCATTACCCTGATGAGATTTCGCTATAACCTCATTCAAGTTCACGCCTTTGGCTACTGTCAATGTGGCAACCTTTGTTGCCGCAAATGCGGAGGTACCGCCAATAGCCATAATCGCGGTTAAAGCAATGCCTACAATCTTTGTTTTCTTAAGTAACATATGGATATCTCCTCTAATTTTAAGTTTGTCTATCGAGGTTGCGCAACCTGCAAAAAAAGTATATCAATCCAATGGTTGAGAAATCGTTAGTTTTCAAAAGCATTTTTCTGATTCTTAAGTAGGCTACCAGTTCATAACTATAGGAAGACGGTTAAACGCTGCAAGGAGGGAGAACTACAGATGTCCTTGGCTGTGAAGTATAAGAAGATGAACATCGAAGGGCAAGAAGTCTTCTTTCGCGAAGCAGGGAATCCACGGAACCCAGCCATTATTCTGCTTCATGGATTTCCTAGCTCTTCCCACATGTTTCGGGATTTGATACCTCAATTGTCTGATCGTTATTATGTCATAGCACCGGACTATCCTGGATACGGAAACAGTAGTATGCCTACAGTAGAGGAGTTCTCGTATACATTTGAACATCTTTCCTTGATTATCGAACAATTGATTAATCGACTTTGTATTTATCGGTATATTTTGTACTGCCATGATTACGGCGGCCCTATCGGTTTTAGACTTGCCATACGCCATCCGGAGCGAGTACTGGGTTTTGTAATTCAGAACGCAGTTGCGCATGCTATCGGGCTTGGACAGCCATTTGATTTGTTTAAGGCGCTTTGGGCAGATCCGAGTCCCGCAAACAAGACAGCGTTTGCCACGCTTGTCGATATCGAATTCACCAAGAAGCAATATACTTTTGGCGTATGCAATCCCTTTCTGATTAGTTCGGATGGGTATACAATGGACCAGTATTTCCTTGATCGACCCGGAAATGCGGCTATTCAATTGGCATTAGGCTACGATTACCGAAGTAATGTGGAACAATATCCGAAATGGCAGCAGTACTTGCGGACCTATCAGCCGCCTACCTTGATTGTTTGGGGTAAAAACGATTTTATATTCACCTTGGCAGGCGCGTATGCGCTCGAAAGGGAATTAACATGTGTAGAACTTGTGTTGTTATGCGGTGGGCACTTTGTCCTCGAAGAAGAGAGCTTCACGGTTGCTAGACTGATCGAATCCTTCTTTTGCCGGGTTTACGGATTCTAGAGGAGCAATTCATACATGAACAAAAAAACGGATGGCGGTGTTCAGCCCATCCGTTTTTTGTGCTGCATGTTTAATCGATTGTCTTCTAAACTACCTTTTTAATAATGGAAATGAATGATTACGGGCAGGAGTACTTGGAATGACGGGTTCTCCACCTGCAAGTAAATGGGTGAAGGCTATCACGGCGGCATTGGCCACTTCAATATCCTGAGCACTCGTACCTCCGCTTACTCCAATGCCGCCGATGACTTTAGCATCACTCACAAGAGGGATGCCTCCACCTAAAATAACGAGTTTACCTTGATTAGTAGTATTAATACCAAATGAAGGAGCACCGGGTTGCGCCGATTGCGCTAGGTTAGAAGTTGGCATCTGCATGGCTACGCTAGTCCAAGCCTTGTTCTGCGAGATTTCGATCCCAGCAATCTTGGCATTATCCATTCGATGAAAAGCAATTAAGTTCGCGCCTTCATCAACGATTGCAATATCGCTTGACAAGCCCATTTGTCGAGCTTTTTGCTCTGCCACTGCAAGCAAATATTTTGCAATATCTAACGTTAATTTGAACATCTCATTCACTCCTTAGGAATTGTTGACTATTCCTGCATTGTATGGTCTTTGCCCCAGTAAAGTGAATGGAAGAAGAGAGAGGCGTACATTCGATTATGATTGTAGCTTAGTGGAAATGCTAAAAACTGTAACTTCATGATGACCGAATAAATAATCGATCCCACGCTGGCGAACTCGAAACTAATCCGGAAACCGAGGTGTCCTTCTTGATAAAGTTCAAAAACGTAGTGAAGACATACAAAGATGGCACTCCTGCTTTGAAAGGAATCAATTTAGAGATAGAGGAGGGCGAGTTGATCACACTGATCGGTCCGAGCGGTTGCGGCAAAACGACAACCATGAAGATGATTAATCGTCTGGTTGAGCCCACCTCGGGCAATATCATCGTGAATGGGCAAGACATCTCGAAAATAAATCCGATCGAGCTTCGCCGGAATATCGGATATGTGATCCAACATATCGGGCTATTCCCGCATATGAGAATTAAGGACAATGTGGAAATCGTACCGAAGTTAAAAAAAATGGACAAGGCTATCTATGAACGGAGAACCGACGAATTGATGGATATGGTAGGGCTAAATCCGAGTCTATATAAGAATCGTTATCCGGCGGAATTAAGCGGAGGTCAGCAGCAAAGAATCGGCGTCATCCGCGCAATGGCAGCTGAGCCTTCGATTATTCTGATGGATGAGCCCTTCAGCGCACTAGATCCAATTAGCAGGGAGCAACTTCAAGACGAACTTATCCGCTTGCAAATGCAAGTAAGGAAAACGATCGTCTTTGTTTCACACGATATGGACGAGGCAATGAAAATTGCCGATCGCATCGTTCTGATGCAAGGGGGAGTCATTGTCCAAGCAGACTCTCCGGAGAATATCATTAGGCGTCCCAAAAACGATTTTGTCCGAACTTTTATCGGGGAAGAACGCTTGAACCCGTCTACAAAATTGGCAGTCGAAGATGTGATGTTGCCTAATCCTGTCACCGTTTCTCTATCGAGGGGATTAGCTTACGGAGCAAAACTGATGAGAAAGCACCACGTGAATGGACTGCTCGTCATCGATAACAACAGGGTTTTACAAGGCATAGTCACGAAAGACATGTTAAAGGAACAGTTTAGCCAAGAGGAACTTGTCATGCAGGATATCATGAATTCCGTGGTCATTTCTGTTCTTATCGGAACCAGCATCAACGATGCCGTGGAACTGATGCAGCAACATGGCATTCATAACTTGCCCGTTATTAATCAAGCCGGCCAACTAGCTGGTTTGTTGACAGATTCTTGTTTAATAACTGCTCTATTAAAACAACTCTGATGCGGAGGCAGCCATGAATCTTTGGGAAGTGTTTATCAACCGAAAAGAAGAGATCATTCGTGCAACATTGGAACATATTCAAATTTCGTTAATCGCGTTAATCATCGCAATCGCAATCTCGATCCCGACGGGGCTGATGCTGACTCGCTATCCACGATTTGCAGCTCCATTGATTGGCGTAGCCTCTCTATTTCAGACCATTCCAAGTTTGGCCTTATTGGGTTTCATGATTCCGGTATTCGGGATCGGCATCAAACCGGCCATTGTAGCTTTGACGGTTTATGCTCTTCTACCGATTCTCAGGAATACTTATACGGGAGTCATGAATGTGGAAAAACCGATTAAGGAAGCCGGAATCGGCATGGGCATGACCAGCTTGCAGTTAATGTTCAAAGTAGAACTTCCACTAGCGCTGAATGTCATTATGGCAGGTATCCGTACAGCGACGGTCATGATTATCGGAGTCGCTACGCTCGCATCGCTTATCGGAGCTGGCGGTCTTGGAGACTTGATTTTTCGCGGTATATCAACCGTCAATACGGATCTGATCTTGGCCGGCACGATACCGGCAGCATTAATGGCTCTGTTGTTTGATTATCTGCTAGGGCGAATGGAGAAGGCACTAACACCACGAGGACTCCTGAAAAAAACACGAAAAATGAAAATCATAAAAGGTGTGGAAATCGCGCTGGCATCGTTACTGATTCTCGCATTTGCAGCAGGTTTAATAACGCGATTGGGGCACTCAGGCAGCGCGAATACCGTTGTCGTAGGCGGTAAAGCATTCACAGAACAGGATATTCTAGTCCACGTGATGTCTTCTTTAATTGAAGCTAAGACTGATTTGACAGTCACCCGCAAACCCTATCTAGGCGGATCTGCCGTTACCCACAGCGCAATCATTGGTGGGAATATCGATGTTTATCCAGAATACACCGGAACAGGTTGGACGGAGATACTCGAGGAGAAACCGGTCGGCGGGAACCCGGAAATAACGTATCAAAAAGTAAAGAACGCCTATGAACAACAATTCCAAATTACCTGGCTCAAACCGTTCGGATTCAATAACACGTATACGTTGGCACTGAGAAATGATGATGCTCAGAAATTAAACATCAATACCATTTCGGAATTGACTCGCTATGCACCTAATCTGGTGTTCGGAGCGACGCAAGAATTTCTAGAGAGACCCGACGGATATAAAGGCTTGCAAACCGCATACGGAATCAAGTTCAAGGAGACCAAGGGTTTAGACCCTGGAATTACGTATGCTGCCGTAAGAGATAGAAAAGTCGACGTTAATGATGCCTATTCCACGGACGGACGCATAACGGCATTTCATCTGAAGGTAATGGAGGATGACAAACAATATTTCCCTCCGTATTACGCTGCTCCCATCATTCGTGAAGATACCTTGAAAGCTCATCCGGAGTTAGAACAGATACTCAATCAATTGGACGGCAAACTCGACGAAAAAGTCATGTCCGAATTAAACGCGAAGGTAGATCTCGAGGGTCAGAAGGCACGCGAGGTGGCCGACGATTGGCTGAAATCCGTAGGTCTGCTCAAATGAATTGTAAATCTGTACGTATCAATAAAGACAGGTGGACATTAAGCGATGTTAGATAAACGGTATTACTTATCAAAATGAGCATATTTGACGTGCTGACTCCGAATGATTTGACTGAATTGGATCATATATCGCCAATGACCCATTTTAATGCTATTCCTAAAGGGAGAATTATTCAGTCACCGGATACCTCAACTCACAGGACGGTTTGTTTTTTTAAAAAGAAGGCAAACTTCGATTGTACAAAATAACTTCTGAAGGAAAGCAGTTTACGGTGGGCAT
This sequence comes from Paenibacillus sp. CF384, assembly GCF_900106745.1. Lineage (GTDB taxonomy): Bacteria > Bacillota > Bacilli > Paenibacillales > Paenibacillaceae > Paenibacillus_Z. The sequence goes on from NZ_FNNV01000001.1 coordinate 303,481, forward strand.
CTTGAGCAAAGGAAATGTTTTCGGGGAAATTGACACGTTTTCTTTTGGAACAAAAGGATTATACATCGAAACCATCAAGATCCTCATAGAACGTGACGGGATGCTCGAGAAATAAGCCCTTGGCGATGTCAGGGATCGGATATTACACTTATTACTAAAGCTTTCTGAACGTTTTGGAGTCGAGGCAGAGGGGGGATCAGAATTGACCTACCATTAACACATCAGGAAATCGTAAACATGGTAGGGGCAACACGCGAGGGTGTCTCTGTCATCCTGAGGGCGTTAATGAAAGAAAACGTCATTCAAACTGGTAGGAAATCGATAACCATATCTCCAATGAAAGTTGCGGAGTTGCTGGAGTTAACCTATTCGTAGAGGATATTCCGGACCCTTTGTCGGTTAGCCAATGGATTCGATAAGGATGAGCTCTCTCGGGAATTACCCGAGAGGGCTCCTTTTTTATAGGCAGCTTGTCAGAAATAAGATAAGAGAAAGATAAGCTTTTGTTAAGCTTTTTTGGGGAGGGTTGTTAAGCTATTCCCGGTATACTCCTAAGTGTGATGGAGGAATCGAAATGAAATGGAAAGATCTTAATACGCTCCGGAGGTGGAACCATTCATGAAGTGTAAAATGAGAACGAACAATCGTTTCACCGTTGGCCGCAGTGTCTCACTCGGAATTACCTTAATCCTCGCAACGAATGTGCTCGTTGCTTGCTCAAGAGGTGTCGACGATGAAGGGAAGCGCGAAGTGCTGCGTATCGGCGTCCTGTATAACAGCAAAGACAATGAATCTGGCATTCGCCAGGAATTGACCGATGATTACGAATTGACGCACCCGAACGTCGATATCGAGCTGACGTCTGCGATCAACATGGACGATGAGCGCATCGAATCGTTCTCCGGCAACCTCGACCGCCCGAAACTTTACGAGGCGCTTAAACAGATGTTGGGAGGCAACAACCCTGTCGACGTGGTGATTTTGGATGATGCCACTTATCTGCACCGGCTGACGCAGGACAATCTTCTTACTCCACTAGATCCTTTGTTACAAGAAGATAAATTCGACTTGGACGATTATTTACCGAAAGTCGTTAACGGCCTCAGAGATACTGACGATCATTCCATTTATGCATTGACACCGACGTTTGCAGGAACCGCGCTCTATTATAATAAGCGATTGTTCGCCGACGCTGGCATTGCTCCTCCTACCGACAACATGCTGTGGCCAGATGTCCTGATGCTTGCGAAGAAAGCCGCTGCAGGCGAAGGTAAGAACCGCAAATTCGGTCTTTCCTTCGACCGGTGGGGAGCTAATGGCCTGAACGATGTTCTGTCCTATTCCGCTCCGCTTCAAGTCAAGATGTTCGACAAACAAGCATGGAAAATGACGGTCGATACTCCACAGTGGAACCGTGCGTGGAATGATATTGCCGCGCTCTATACCGATAAGACCGTTCCTACGCAATCTGACTTGAACAGCAGTAACGACAACGGAAACAGTGATTTATTTCTGAAAGGGCGTCTTGCCATGTTAATCGGAGGCTATGACTATATCAACACACTGGCCGCTGCTCATACCTATTCTTCCGATCCCGTAACGAAGTCGCTCGATTGGGACGTTGTTTCGCTTCCACACTTTGTCGAAGCGCCTGAGATCGGGGGAAGCGTGGCATTAACCAATTTGATGGCAATCGGCGCAAAAGCGCCAAACAAAAAAACGGCTTGGGACTTCATTCAGTACAACAATAGCGAGCGAATGGCGAAGCTGAAATCGCGCAGCAGCAGCAACCTCCCGATCCGAAGGTCGCTTCTGAAACCAAAGGACGGTATGAGCTACAACATTGACGCCTTCTTCGCACTTGATCCCGTCCCGCCATTGGAAGAACGCCAAGAGTTGTATTGGGATACCCCGAATCTGTCCCCTGCATTCAAACTCGGTCAACCTCTGTTCCAGGATGTGATAGACGGAAAGACAACAGTGAAGGATGCGCTTCAGACTTGGCAGAACAAGGGGAATGCATTAATGCAAGATATCAAACGGAATCCGGCAGCGTACGATAACAGCGAAAGCCATTGGGGGGGGATGGGGTGGTTAAACGTCGGATAAGCTCTTGAGACTTTGAAGAACATTGCAGGGCAAGTATAATAGTATAAAAAGCTGTATTTAACACATATTACGAGAGAATATGCAGCTGTAAAAAACAGAGAGGAGCTTTAACATGCATCAACGTGCTGTACTCGCTGGGGGATGCTTTTGGGGAATGCAAGACTTAATCCGCAAGCTTCCCGGCGTCGTCTCGACTCACGTCGGCTATACGGGCGGTGACACTCCGAACGCAACCTATCGAAACCATGGCACTCATGCGGAGGGGATCGAAATCGTCTTCGATACTGCGGAGACCAGCTACCGTCGCATCCTGGAGTATTTTTTTCAAATTCACGATCCTACGACGCGGAACCGTCAGGGGAACGATATCGGCACAAGCTACCGTTCGGCAATCTACTATGTGAGCGACGAGCAGAGAAAGGTGGCGGAAGAGACGATCGCCGACGTGAACGCGTCGGATCTGTGGCCGGGCAAGGTTGTCACCGAAGTGACGCCTGCCGGCGACTTCTGGGAAGCAGAGCCGGAGCACCAGGACTATTTGGAGCGCTATCCGAGCGGTTACACCTGCCACTTTCCGCGCCACAACTGGGTTCTTCCCAAGCGAGAGACCGATGGTCATGTCGGATGACAAGAATATTATTATATGAAGGCCGCGATTTTCGCGGCTTTTTGTATGTATGGGATCAAGTTCTTTGCTTTGGAAAGTGATTTCTAAATATTCATAGGAAGGTGATTACGCATGAACCGCAGACCGTCAGAAGAAGAATACGCCGGGGACGCCGGCGAGTATATCCGGTTGGTGCCGGAAGGTGACATTGTCGACATTCTGCTCGCCCAGGAAAAACAAATGGCCGAGCTGCTCGCATCGTTGACCGAGAGCCAGAGCTCCTATCGATATGCGGAAGGAAAATGGACGCTGAAAGAAGTCGTAGGCCACATCGCAGACAGTGAACGCGTCATGTCCTACCGGCTGCTCCGATTTGCAAGAGGGGATCAGACGCCGCTACCCGGTTACGACCAGGAAACGTTCATTCCTCCTTTCGGAAGCTGGACAACCGCTCAATTGGCCGAAGACTACCGGGCCGTACGGCAATCGACGCTCACACTTCTGCGCGGGTTACCGACGGAGGCGTGGTCTAGCATGGGCAAAGCCAACGACGTAAGCATTTCGGTACGTGCACTTGCTTACGGCATAGCAGGACACGAGCTTCATCACATGGGGGTCATCCGAAATCGTTACTTGAGTTAGTCTAGGAGAACCTCAGTTATGTCCGGTGACAAGAATAATATCTCATTAAAAGTCGCGTATATCGCGGCTTTTTTGCATTTATGGGACCACGTTCTTTGCCGATTCTATTAAACGTAATTAGTCCTGATTTTCCGAATAGGACTTTACAGATTATTTGATGGCTGATAGAATGTTCGTGGTTATATGTTAACCTAGTTTGGTTGTTATAGTTAACAATACATCAGTGATTTTAACACTATTACAGCAACAATGGAAAATTTCTATAGGCAGGTGATTTTCAAGTGAATCTACTACGTGTTCTACTAAATCATTCTTCACAAATGCCAAATCGGGTCGCCATCACCGACAGTCGGAACAGTCTTACTTATTCTTCATTGGTGGAGCGGGTTCAGCGAATTGCTAACGGTCTGAAGCAACGTGGTCATATCCATCGGAGGGTAGCGATCTTGATCAGCAATCGGGTCGAGTTTGTGGAGATTTTTCTAGGAGCCATCTACGCTGGGTATGTGCCTGTGCCTTTGGATCCAAAGTGGAGTTCTGTTGAAATACATGCTGTTTTAGCTCAATGTGAGCCGGGGATTATTTTTGCGGAGGAATTGTATGCTCATCATATTGATTTGCCAATCGGCTTAATTGGGCAAGTTGAAATCATTGTCTTAACGCAAGAGAATGCAGTTGCTTATGAGCAATGGGTGGCCTCATTCCCTCCAAAATCTGAAATAAACCCGAACAATGAATTGCTGTTTATCGGATTTACTTCAGGAACCACGGGAATTCCGAAGGGCTTCATGCGAACCCCGATTTCCTGGATAACAAGCTTCGAAGCCACGAGGGAAGCCTTCCAACTCGATATCAGGCATTGTATGGCACCAGGTCCCTTTGTACACTCATTGTCGTTGTTTGCCTTGCTACAAAGTCTGTACTTTGGCGCGACTTTTCATCTCGTACAGCAATTTCATGCGAATACGGTGATGGAGGTATGTAAGGCTGTTCCCGGAATGATTTTGTTTGTCGTACCTACAATGATTGAATCGCTGCTCCAGCAGGTGAATCCCCGTAAAGCGTCTATTCAAGCCCTGATCAGTTCAGGAGGAAAGTGGTCGGAGCAGTCGAAGCGACAATGCCAGGAAGTGTTCGGCGGTCAGGCCAAGCTGTATGAATACTATGGTTCTTCAGAGGCGAGCTATATCAGCTATATAGACATATATGAGGCACGGAAACCTGGTTCGGTGGGACGGCCTTTTTCTGATGTTGAAATATCCATTCGCGATGAGAAGGGTCAGGAGGTTGTTGCCGGAGAAGTCGGGCAGCTTTACGTTCGAAGCAGCATGACATTCACAGGGTATTATCAATTAAGTGAAGAGACGTCAGCAGTATTTCAAGAGGGGTGGCTTAAGACCGGGGATTACATGTCAGCCGATAACGACGGGTATTTATACTTGGTCGGACGTTCCATGAATAGGATGGTAACCGGCGGATTGAATGTATTTCCCGAAGAAGTGGAAACGGTTATGCAGCAGCTTCCCGCCATTCAGAAGGTTATGGTATTGGGAATGCCAGATGAGCGATGGGGAGAGAAGGTAACCGCAATTGTTCAATGGCACGGAGATCAATGCTTGAGTCTGAATGAAGTGAAGGAATACTGCCGTAAATATTTGGCAAGCTACAAGGCCCCCAAACGGCTTATCACCGTGGATCAGTTCATCTATACCAGCAGCGGAAAGATTGCGCGTCAGCAGATGAAAGAATATGTGAAAGAAGTGGTGGAATGACAGAGGTTGTAATGGTCATGGCCAAACGTACCCCTATCGGCAAAATCGGCGGTCAATTAAGCACGTTTGAACCTGAGCTGCTGCTTGCGCCATTAATTCGTTATATCGTTTCGGAGGCACAATTGCCTCCGGAGTGGATTGATGATGTCATCATCGGTAATGTCGTAGGACCCGGGGGAAATATTGCGCGGGTGGCTGCCTTAGAAGCTGGGCTTCCCGTTACCGTGCCGGGTCTAACCATTGACCGCCAGTGCGGATCGGGATTAGAAGCGATTCATCTGGCTGCCCGTTTCATTCAGAGCGGGGCCGGGGAGGTGTACCTGGCCGGAGGAGTTGAGAGCACAAGCCGGGCACCTTGGAAAATGTTTAAACCAGAGAATCTGGCAGGTACACCTCGATTTTATACACGAGCTCCGTTCACCTCAAGCGCATACGGTGATCCTGATATGGGTGTGGCAGCAGAGAATGTTGCTCGGAAATACAACATATCCAGAGAAGAACAAGACTTGTACGCCTTGAGAAGTCATCAAAAGGCCGTCAACGCACAACAAACAGGCAGGTATCGGCAGGAGATCGTGCCTCTTCAAGTAAACGGTCAATGGGTCACAGTAGATGAATGTCCAAGGCCGGATACTAGCATCAAGAAGCTGCAAAAGTTAGAGCCTGTCTTTATGGAACAAGGCACCGTAACGGCCGGCAATGCGTGTCCCATCAATGATGGGGCTGCACTTGTGCTGCTCATGTCACGTGAGAAGTGTGAGCAGCTAAAACTGAATCCTGTACTACGTTTCGTAGATGCGCAAACTTCCGGAGTTGATCCTCATTATTTGGGAATAGGTCCTGTTTCTGCTGTAAATAAGCTGTTAAGCCGCCAGCTACTCCGAATATCCGATATAGACAGGATGGAATTTAATGAAGCTTTTGCTTCCCAGGTTCTGGCATCGCTGGAGGAGTTGCAAATTCCACAGGAGAAGGTTAATCCTGGGGGCGGTGCATTGGCGTTCGGACATCCATATGGAGCATCCGGCGCCATTCTGATGTCACGCCTATATGCTGAGATGTTGCAGAATCCCTTTAGGCGAGGGATCGCTACATTGGGAATTGGCGGAGGAATGGGGCTTGCTGTCCTAGTGGAGGGGGTTGTATGAATAGCGTTCGATTCCAAGTTCATCTTGCTGAGGACTCTATCGTCCAATATGCCAATGGAATTGGAGCACCTTTGCAGCGGATTGACGGCGCTTTGATCGCACCGTCAACGATGCCGATCATGTTCTGGAAACAAATAGACGCCCCTTGGCTGGACATGCCCGAGTCGCTGATTCATGGAAAACAACAATTTACTTATAAGGCGCCGTTGACCGCAGGAATGGATTTGGATTGCCTGCTATCTTTAACCAAGGTAGAGAACAAAATTGGGCGTCGAGGCAAGTTGATTTTATATACCCATTCCCTAACCTGTACATACGTTGGCCAACCTATCATGACTGCGGAAACTGTATTAATTTCCGTTGGCAACATAGGATGAGAAAACAGATAACTGCAGCAGCCATTCGGGAATATGCGGATCTTACCGGGGATCATGCGCCTATACACCTTCAGGATGAAGCTGCGAGACAAGCCGGGTATCAAGCTCCTATTGCTCATGGGATGTATCTTATGGGGATGGCACAATCTATTTATTTGGCTGAGCATCGGACACATTGGATTCAGTCCTATAGCATGAAGTTTCACAAGCCGCTCGTTCAAAATGCTTCGGCTTACTTTGTCTATGAAGTATGCAACGATAGAATTCAAGTAACGATTCTGGAAGAAGATGAAGATGGAGAAGTCATCGCAAAAGGCGTGTTCATCGTTAAGGAGGGAGTCTGATCACTGTGAGAACGGCACTCATTACCGGAGCAAGCAGGGGGATTGGCCGCAGCATCGCATTGGAGCTCGGGCGAAATGGCTATCAGGTGGCTGTTAATGGTTTGCATGAAGAGCGGATTGACGCCGTTGTGGAAACCATTCGTCTCGAAGGCGGCACAGCCGAAGGGTATTGCGCGAATGTTGCGGATCCATCGGCGGTGACGGCGATGGTTCAGGCCGTAGAGGCGCGTTATGGTGCAATTCATGTATTCATTCATAATGCCGGTCATTTGCATGATCGTAAATGCGAGCAGATGACAGATCTAGAATGGAACTCGGTTCTGGATGTTCATTTGAACGGGGCTTTCTACTGTATTCAGCGAGTCCTCCCCTTAATGACTTCTCATGGCGGCGACATTCTTCTCATGACTTCAACAGCAGGGTTAATGGGCTCCGTAGGTCAGGTCAATTACAGCTCGGCAAAAGCCGGATTGCTAGGGATGGTATGGACACTCGCAGCCGAACTGCGTCGCAATCAAATCAGGATCAATGCTATTGCTCCTGCTGCCTTAACGGATATGACACGACCTGTTATTGAATATTTAAAAGAAAAATACGCGAAACGCAACGAAACGCTACCTGCATTCTGGCAGGTTGGAGAAGCGGATGATGTCGCACAGTTCGTAGGTTTGCTCCTGAAACAGCGAGATCCGGATCTGACCGGTGAAGTCTTTGGTGTGAACGGTTCTCAAATAACCCATTGGCATAAGCCCGAGCCCGGTATGTCCGTTAACGGAGCAGATGCTTTCTTTGCAGCATGGAAGCAGCGGGAAAAGAAGCAATAAATGCTTTCACTACGACTCGGGAGAGAAGTTACAATGAAGTGGCATACACGTTTGACTGAACTGCTTCAAATAGAGTATCCGATTATTCAAGGGGGACTTGCTTATTTGGCCTATTCCGATCTAGCGGCTGCTGTCTCCAATGCCGGCGGATTCGGCCAGATTACAGCCATGAGCCTTCCAGATGCCAATGCGCTGCGCCATGAAATCAGACGTACTCGCAAGCTGACAGACAAACCTTTTGGTATCAACTTTGCTATCGGGATGCACCGAGGTGATATTGAGGAACGGCTTCGTATCGCTTTAGAGGAAAAGGTTTCAGCTGTTTCCCTCACTGGTGGAAATCCTGCGCCATTCATGCCCTTACTGCAGTCAGCAAATCTACCAACGCTGGTGCTAGTCTCGTCTCGAACACAAGCTCAAAAAGCCGAGCAGCTTGGCGCATCCGCAGTAATCGTTGTTGGGCATGAGGGAGGAGGGCATTTAGGACGTGACGAAGTGGGAACGATGGTTCTTGTTCCGCAGGTCGTGGATGCTGTCCGCATCCCCGTTGTCGCTTCAGGCGGGATTAGCGATGGGCGGGGCTGGATGGCTTCCCATGCATTAGGTGCGGAGGGAATCGCAATGGGGACGCGTTTTATTGCTACTCAGGAATGTATTTTTGCGTCTCCTTCCTATAAAAATGCTTTAGTAAAGGCGTCTTCGTCGGATACCGTTGTCATCAAGCGCTCAATCGGTTTTCCTGCAAGAGTGCTTCGAAGCCCTTTGATTGACAAGATTATGGAGCTTGAACGTGAGACGAATGACCGTGAAGCGCTGATGCCCTATATTAGTGGAGAAGCGAACAAGCGCTGGATTTATGATGGCATTCAAGAAGAGGGTTTTGGATGGGCAGGACAAGCCGTTGGTCTGATTCAAGATATTCCGAAAGTCTCTGAGCTGATTCAGAGAATGGTTAGAGAGGCTGAAGATCTACGAAATAAATGGACTTGAGAACTCGGAACTTGTCAAAACCAAATTTTAAAGTACTAGAGGGGAAGGGTTCTCGGAGCAATCCGAGAGCCCATTTTTATTTGGTGGGATTAGCAACTTTTGGAAGATTTCGTCGTCTGAAAGATATACAATAATTAGAAACTCAATTATGCCTATTTCGCAGATCATACATGAAGAAAGGTGTTGTTGTCATTGATCGCCAAGTTTAAGAAGACATATACAAGTTTCATCGTAATCATGGTTGGAAGCATTTTGACAGTCGCGCCGGCTGTGCGTGCAGATTCGGAGGCGCAAACACAAGCTGGAAAACAGGTAATTCCCTTGCTGATGAATGACCAATTCGTGTTATTTCCCGGCGATAAAGCCCCTTACTTGAAAAATAACAAGCTGATGGTGCCGCTGCATACATTTGCAGACACGATTGGCGCAATTGTGACGGAACGAACCTATCCGGTCGTTCAGCAGAACAAGACCATTATGAAGAGTTCTTATAAGATCCGACCTATCGCTTCGGTGGATGAAGTTGGCGGATTGAGAGACGGTATCGCGAGTGCCATCTATGGAGGCGATATGGGCTACGGGCTTCCAGTGGCACCTGAATACCGGGCGGGGGAGCTGTATGTCCCTGCAACGCCTATAATTAGTGGCCTGCGATATTCCTACTCGTACGAAACAAGGACTGTCGGTAGAAATCACACTGCTCTGGCGATTATGGATCCTACCTTTGATCGGCTTTTGTCGCAAGTGAATATTCGTGATGTCCATCAGCCCGAGTACGCTCCAATCATGTCGGACGCGCCATACCCGCTCATCCCGACGGCTTTGACCCAACGCTGGATACGGCTAGGTTTAGGTGCTTCCGCCAACCGTCTGAGCTTCACATTCGAGCGAGAAGAAGGATATGGCGAACGGCCGTCATCGATAACGCTGCGCATCATTGCTGTAGACAAGAACGGTAAAACAGCCACTTCCATCAAGGAGCTTGCAGCTATTGGCGAGTTTACTCGGACTGTCGTTACAGACGTGCCCTTCGAAGCTGCATATGTACTCGTTCATGCTACACCGAACTTTCAAACCGAGCCAGTTTATCCGACCGGTTATGCGCTGCAATCGAAATTAAGCCAGGCTGTAGCGAAGTTTTATGGAAGACAGGATATGTTTACGGACTTCAGATTGCATCCAGTCGATGTAAGTATAAATGCTCAGGAGATGGTGCTTACGGTGCGCAACATTGCTTGGAATCGTCAACCAATTACGAATGAAGCGATCGAAGTGTTAAGACAGTCCATCTACGAGTTAGTAGGGCGTTCATTCCCACTTCGTATCATAGATGAAGTCCGAAACGAGCAGCCTGAAGTTATAGGTACGATTACGTCAATCGATAAATCTGGTAGAATCACAATCCGACCGGATAAAGCTGGTACAGATGAAGCGGATTTATCCGTCTGGTTAGGCACGCCAGATGATGATCTGTATGTTCATTCAGCGTCTCATGAAACAGGACTTATTCCTGCGGACCTCAAAGTCGGTATGCAAGTAAGCGCATGGATTAGCGGCGAAGCCTTGCGAGACACGGTAGCCGTGCATGTGCAGCTGCGCGAGATTATGATTCAATAGCAGGTAAATGTAATAGAAGATATGTTTTATCACAAGAGGGGCTGACTTTAGAAATTTGGGATCCGCGTACTACCGTAGGCTTTCACGACTAGTTTACAGGAGAGGTGTGCATACACGATATGATCAGACCTGCCGACTTACAAGACGATGACGTTTGGAGCATGTTCGAAGCATGCAAGGATGGGGATCTCGAGCGCGTAAAGTCTTTAGTATCCCGTCGCCCATCGTTGATTCGTTGTGAATACAACTACACGCCGCCCATTCACTTTGCCGTCCGTGAAGGTCATCTGATAATGGTTCGTTACCTACTGGAAATGGGAGCAGATATTGCTTACCGCAGTTATCCATTTCAGGAATCGCTTCTGACCATGGCGCAAAATCGCGGTCATCATGAGATTGCGAAGCTTCTGTTGGAGAAGCTGTCACTCCGATATACTGTCTCAGCTAACATGACCGCCATTTTGGACGCTGCTCGGAACGGGGATTTGCTTCAGATTCAGGCGGAACTTGAGCGCAATCCCGGACTGGCGTGGGCTTCTAACGAAACCGGCGATACGGCTCTTCACCAAGCTGCTGAGGGCGGTCATGGTCCAATCATGCTGCTGCTTCTTGATGCTGGCGCACCAATAGATGCAGTCCGAGCCGATGGAAATCGACCGATTACCTGCGCGCTTAATCCACGCGGCAAATCACCTCATCTAGTTGGAAGTCTTGTACAGATGTTGCTTGAAAGAGGGGCCTTATACAACATCTATCTAGCAGCGGAACTTGGTGATGATGCCTATATTCGAGAAGTTCTCATTCATAATCCCGCTCTTGCAAACTTCGAAGATACATCGCACAGACGCCCGATCTCTGCTGCCGCGCGCAGAAATGATCTTCCAATGGCGAGGCTGCTTCTTGAGCAAGGAGCCGACCCGTCCCTTCCGGAAGAAGGTGCGCCGTTAGGGCAGGCGCTTTGGTTCGCCGTTTATCAGAATGAATATGAAATGGCCAAGCTGCTCCTTGAGTACGGCGCAAATCCCAATACCGCACCAGAGTCTAGTGGGAGTGCCCTTCACCACGCACAACAATTACCAAAGTTGAAGGACCTTCTCCTCAAATATGGTGCAGAAGAGAATAACGGAGACCTAGAACTCTTCGAAAGGTTAGTAGCTGATAATGAAATCCTAGACGTTGAATTGCTGCTGAAGGAACAGCCAGATTTAGCCAAACAAGCTAACGCTTTTTGGGGAGAGGGCATTCTAAGCGTACCGGCTAACAACGGTCATCGAGAGATGCTGCAGCTTCTGATTCGTTATGGCGCACGAGTTCCTGACGTCTCCAAGTGGGGCCGTGCCTACTATTTCAAACACTACGAGTTTGGCGCATTGCTTTTATATTGCGGAATGAATCCCGATCATATGAATTGGCAGCGCATCACGCTCTTGCACGAGATGTCACAGGAGGGGGACTTGGAGAAGGCGAGGCTGCTGCTTGATTATGGTGCTGATATCAACGCTATTGATGAGGATTATCGTTCGACTCCTTTAGGCTTTGCCGCTAGATGGGGCCAGAGGGAAATAGTTGCGCTGCTCCTAGCGAGAGGTGCAGATCCGAACAAAGCTGGCGCGACATGGGCAACTCCGTTGTCTTGGTCACAGAAGAAAGGGTATACCGAAATCGAAGCCGATTTACGGAGTGCTGGTGCGAAATAAAAGTCATAAACAATAGTCGGAGCGTATGCGAACATCTATCATAACTTTAATCGTCAAGAGAAGCGAAAGTAAGTAATCCGGAACCTAAGGAAGTGCGCGTATTGTCTAATCTACCAAATTCGTTAAATGACGTGAGTAGCGATAACCTTCGAGCTAACTGCGATGAATGTTTTGGACTGTGCTGTATCGCATTAAGTTTCTCAGCATCGGAAGGCTTCCCAACCGACAAAAAGGCAGGCGAGCCCTGCATCAATCTAAAATCAAACTATCGCTGTGGTATACATGAAAGCCTCGGCAAACGAGGACTTAAAGGCTGTATAGCTTTTGAATGCTTTGGCGCGGGACAAAAGGTATCCCAAATCAGCTTTGATGGACAAGATTGGCGGAAATCCCCTGATTCTGCAAATCGAATGTTCAAAGTGTTCATAATCATGATGAAGCTTCATGAATTACTTTGGTATCTGACTGAAACGCTCACGTTACCACCGGCACAGTCTATTCTAGGTGAACTCCGTTCTAAGCTTGAAGAGACGGAACGGCTTACATACCTCAAACCTGACTCACTTCTGGAACTGGACGTTGGGGCACATCAGGCTTCCGTAAATACTCTACTTTTAAAGGTCAGTGAACTAGTTCGATATGAAGCACGTAACAAACAGAAGGTCCGTTCAGGACAAAAGACTCGGAAGACCATTGGTCGTGGTGCCGACCTTATTGGTACTGACCTCAGAAAGATGGACCTTAGAGGAGCCAACTTAAGAGGAGCATACCTTATTGCTGCTGACCTTAGTGGGGTCGATCTTGGAGGAACTGATTTTATCGGTGCAGATTTTCGGGATGCAAACCTCAGAGGTGCTGACCTTTCAAAGAGTATCTTTCTTACTCAAGCCCAACTTAACGCAGCTAAGGGAGATTCACGGACTAAGGTACCTCCGTTGCTTAAGCAACCAGCACATTGGCATTCAACAAACGGGATACATTAGTCGAATGCATGTTGGATTTCTTTAATTCCGACTAAACTGGTAAGAATAGGTTTGACAACGTGGTTGGTGCAAATTATGATACTAATAGTTTTATTAAATTAGTTAGTTAAAGGGGATTTCATCATGAAAAAGTCTAATCTAGTTGTGGCTGCAATTGCTCTAACATTCTCTCTTACGCTGACAGCATGCGGGAGCAAAGCGAACTCATTCGATCAAATTAAAGAGGCTGGGATTATTAAAATTGGAACCGAGGGGACCTATGCTCCTTTTACATACCATGACAAAGACGGCAAATTAACTGGTTTCGACGTGGAGATTGCCGAAGAGGTTGCGAAAAGAATTGGCGTGAAAGCGGAGTTCATTGAAACAAAATGGGATGGTATGTTTGCAGGCTTAGACAGTAAGCGTTTCGATGCTGTATTTAACGAAGTCACTATCAAAGATGATCGGAAAGAGAAATACGATTTCTCGAAGGATTATATTGCATCACGTTCCGTGCTTATTGTTGCAAGTGATAACAACGAAATCCAGAAGCTTGAGGATTTGAAAGGGAAAAAGTCTGCCCAATCCTTAACTTCGAATCTAGCGGATCTTGCAAAGTCGTTCGGGGCGGAAATCGTACAAGTCGACGGATTTAATCAATCGATTGATTTGATCGGATCCAAACGCGTGGATGCAACCATTAATGATAAGCTATCATTCCTGGATTTCAAGAAACAAAAGCCCGATGCCCCGGTTAAAGTCGTAGCCGAAGCAGATGACGTTTCTTACAGCGCCGCTTTGTTTAACAAAGGAAACACAGAGCTGGTGGATGCTGTGAATAAAGCATTGGATGATATGCATAGTGACGGGTCATATGAGGCAATTTCGATGAAGTATTTTGGCCAAGACGTGTCTAAATAAATAAATGAATAAGGAAGTCATCGCATGAATGAGAGAATCGTTCACATAATAATAGAATCCTTTCTCCCCCTGTTGAAAGCAGGGGTTTCTTTTACTGTTCCGCTCACTTTACTATCGTTTGCCTTCGGTATAGTGCTTGCATTCGCAACGGCATTGGCTCGTATATCCGGGGTAAAGGCTTTAGTGTTTCCCGCGCGGTTTTATGTGTGGTTGATTCGAGGTACGCCGTTAATTGTTCAATTATTCATCATTTTTTATGGGTTGCCGAGCGCTGGCATTCTATTGGATCCTTTTCCGGCAGCCGTGATAAGTTTCTCGCTTAGCATCGGAGCTTACGGTTCCGAAATTGTTCGCGCAGCCATTCAGTCCATCCCTAAAGGGCAATGGGAAGCAGCATCTTCACTTGGCATGAATAAAGCCCAGACGCTTCGCAGAATTATTGTTCCTCAGGCACTTAAAGTAGCAACCCCTCCTTTATTTAATTCGTTCATAAGCTTGGTCAAAGATACTTCACTGGCTGCTGTAGTTACCGTGCCGGAGATGTTTCAGAAGTCACAACAGATTACGGCCTTGTATTATGAACCGCTTGTGTTGTATTGCGAAGTAGGAGCGATCTACTTGCTTTTCTGTAGTGGGTTATCCTTCTTGCAAGCAAGACTAGAGGCTAGTTTTCGTCATGAAAGGGCTTGATTCCTTTGCTTAGTATACGTAATCTTACCAAAAAATTCGGCAAGCAGACCATATTGCACCCCTTCAACCTTGATTTGGAACAAGGGAAAGTACTTACTATTATTGGTCCATCAGGCTCAGGTAAAACAACGCTACTTCGTTGCATAAATGCCTTGGAAATTCCTGAAACGGGCAGTGTGACGCTTGGAGACAGGGAGTTGCAATTCAACAGCAAGCGAAAGCCTTCATCGACTGACCTCATCGCACTTCGGCAGAAAACAGGGATGGTATTCCAGTCCTTCGAGCTGTTCCCTCATCTGACGGTGATGCAGAATATTATTGAAGCGCCGGTTGTTGTCAAGAAAACCAACAAATCGGAAGCCATAGCTAAGGCGGAACAGCTTCTGATGAAAGTTGGATTAGCGGATAAGGCGAACTTCTATCCAAGTGAACTCTCAGGTGGACAGAAACAGCGAATTGCGATCGCAAGAGCATTGGCTATGGATCCACAGCTGTTACTATTTGATGAACCTACATCAGCTTTAGACCCCGAGCTCGTGGGAGAAGTTCTCCAAGTCATTAAACAATTAGCTGCAGAAGGGATGACGATGGTCATTGTCACTCATGAGATGAAATTTGCGGAGAACGTTGCGGATACAGTTCTGTTTATGGAAGATGGCAAGATTGTTGAGCAAGGCCCTCCGCAGCAGTTATTCCACGAACCGCTTCATCCTCGTACCCGAATATTCGTTTCTCGGGTAAATGACTATGTTATATAGCACAGTGGATGGAGTAGAAGGGGAGAAATGAAAAACACGCCATTAGTGGCGTGTTTTTATTTGGAGTGAGTATCAGGTAATGGACGCTTGGTAGATCGACGAAATGGTATTCGATAGCTTAGCATTAAATTCGGTATCTGTTTGCTGAGCCGATAACCCTTCAGCCAAGGCACGCGAGAAACTGGCAATTAAACCATGATTCCGTGCTAGTTTTTCATTCGCTAAGTTTCGATCATACCCGCCTGACAAAGCTACAACCCTCACAATATGGGGATCGTTCATTAAATCACTATACAAATTATCTTCAGACGGGATGGAAAGCTTGAGCATGACTCTTGCGTCTTTATCTAGGGCCGCTAACTGTTTAAGGATCTCCTCTTTGAGCAGTTGTTCCGATTTCTCTTTGTCTGCACTTCGGATATCGACCTCAGGTTCGATAATGGGGACGAGTCCTGCCGATAGAATTTGCTTTCCAATATCGAATTGCTGCTCGACGACTTTCCTAATCCCTTCTTGGTTTGCTTCTTTAATTACGGATCTCATCTTCGTTCCGAAAATTTGTTTTTCGTTCGCCCGAGCTAGACGACCGTTCAAATCATGAATAGGCTTCATGAGTTGGACGCCGTCATGGGACTCGGCAAGGCCATCATCGATCTTCAAGAAAGGCACGATGCCTTTTTTCTCCCAAAGATAATCTGCGGTGAATTGATTCTCAATGGTACGATTCATAGTATTCTCGAATAAAATCGCGCCAAGGATGAATTCCGAGCTAAACGCCGGGCTTGTGATGATTCGAGTCCTCATTTCGTGAACCAATTTAAACATGTCTTCGTTATTTGAGTAGCTGTTTTCTTGTATGCCGTACTCCAACAGCGCCTTCGGCGTGCTTCCTCCACTTTGGTCAAGTGCAGCGATAAAACCACTTCCGGTTTGAATGCGATTCATTTGTTCCTGTTTCATTGTCAATTCTCCTTCCTAATCATAACAATCGAATGGGGGATCCTTTGATGAGTCTACAAATGTCCGCCTATCGAGTACGGATTCAACATTCATCCTTATTGTACACAAAAGCGAAATGTAATAAAACAGAGCGATTTGCCACAGATATTCTGAACCTGAGTTAGCCAAAAGTAGAATGATAGTTAAACGAACAAGAAGCAGTTTGCCATCGGCAACTGCTCCTTGTTTTATTGAAGTAACTTACAGGCGGCTCTAGCCCTTAGGTTGTGCCTGAATCTTGCGGGCGACCCGCTGACCGAGCCCGACATCTGCTTGGGTGAGGTAGCCGAGAACAACTGTTTGCGTGCCGGGAGAGACAGCAGCCAGATTGGCACTCAGGTTATCGACGAGATGCTCCTGCTGAATTGGCGGAAGTGCCCTATAATACTGACCGGCCTGCGTAAAATCATCCTGCTTCGGGATATGGGATCGCATCAGGCGTCCTTCAACAAATCTCCCGTTGCCGCTGGTGATCTGCGATTCAGGCGTCCAGTTCAACTGATGATTAATCGGAATACTCCGGAAGTCCGGTCCAAGCCGCCGCCGCTGCGAATCTGTGTAAATATTGGCGCGGCCTTGCAGCATTTTATCGTCGGATAGTTCTGCGCCTTCCAGCAGGTTGGATGGGGAGAACGCGAGTTTCTCCACTTGCTCCTTATAATTGCTCGGATTGCGGTTCAAGACCAGCTTCCCGACCGGGAGGAGCGGGTACTGCCGTTCATCCCATAGCTTCGTATCGTCTAGCGGATCATAAGGGAGGGTGACCTCGTCTTGGGGGTTCATCAGTTGCACGTAGAGCCCGTATTCAACCGTCTTGCCAGCGTGCAGCGTGTCATACAAGTCTTGCGCGGCATAATCCGGATTCTCGCCTGCGAGCCGGGCTGCTTCCCTGCTGTCAATATACTGTGTGCCGGCGAGAGGCAGCCAATGATATTTGACGTAGCTTCGGAAACCTTGCGCGTTGACCCAGACGTATGTATTGACGCTGTGGCCCGGAATATGGCGCAGACTCTTGACCGTACCCGCGTCGGAGAAGAGCCAGAGGATAAGATGGGTCGCTTCCGGCGCCCGGGCGATGAAGTTCCAGAAAATTTCGGGGTTAATCAGGTTGTTGATGGGAGATGGCGAGAGCGCTTTAACCGCTTCCGGGAAACGGACGGCATCCCTGACTAGGAACACGGGGATATGATTGAAGACCAAATCGAACACGCCATGATCCGTATAGAACTTAGTGGCGAAGCCACGTATGTTTCGGGACGTATCCGGTGTGCCTTTGTTGCTGACGGCCAGCGAAAATCTCACCGTGACAGGGACTTGCTGCCCCGGCTGCTGCAGAAAACAAAGCTTCGTGTGCGCCGACATGGCATGTGTCGTCTGAAAGTAGCCAAACGCACCGCAGCCTTTGACATGCACGGGCCTTTCCAGTAAGGTCGAATACACGAATGTCTCCAGCGTTTCATGCAGCAAGCTGTCCTGTTCGAGGACGGGGCCTCGTTCGCCGACCGTTTGAGAGTGCTGGGCAGGCGGAGTCTTGCCCGGCCTGTTATTCGGGCGATGGTCATTATTCTCGTTCATCCCGTTACCTCCTTTGGGTATATAGAAAGGTATGAGGAGGGATGCTTTTGCATGATTGAAGAACGACAGAAATATTGTTCATACGATACTAATGGCTACTATCGCTATCTCCCAATTTTACTCCCGTATTATTGCCCTCAAAGTAATGCCAGGTCTGATAGCCGTCAATGATACTTGGATCGAGAGCCCTGACATTCAGGTCGGTTTGCTCGGCGAGATACGGATAAGAGCAGACTTTCGTCGTGATCTTATGGTATTTCTGTCCATATGTAATATTGTTTCATATTTAATATGTATGATATATTCTCGTTGAACGAACACATTGGAGGTGATCTAGCTGCACAGAGTGAGGTGCTGTACCACAAGTCCACGCTGACTCTTTTGATTCCGAGCCCGATAGTCTGTTCGGCGTTGAAGCGTATAATCCACTGAATGATTTCTCCATGTTGAATTTCCCACTACTAACCTGAATGCAACAATTAATCGCCCGCTTCCACTGTATGACTGCCCGCACTTCCTAACCTTTGCAAGACGCATATATCCAAAATCGAATAAGCAACGAGCCGCCGTTTCATATTATGGAGTTGGAGGGATTCTCGAATGCTAAATGTTGCTATGCTCAGCAAATGGCATGTTCATGCCGATGGGTACGCCAAGCACCTGCAATCACTTGGAAACGTTAACATAAAGGCCGTATGGGATGAGAACAAGGAACGCGGTATCGCCTGGGCGGATGAGCTCGGAGCCATGCTCGAGACCGACTTGGACGCGCTGCTACGCCGGGAGGATGTGGACGCCGTAGTCGTCAACGCCCCAACTAGCATGCACGCCGAAGTGATGATTGCCGCCGCAAACGCGGGCAAGCATATTTTCACCGAGAAAGCAATGGCGCTTACCGTAACGGAATGCGATCTTATCTCCGCAGCCGTCCGGCAGGCTGGCGTCAAGTTCTGCATTTCCTTCCCCGCCCGGACGAGACCGCATCATCTGTTCGCCAAACAGCTGCTGGACGACGGCCTGTTAGGCGCGATCACGCTATTGCGCATTCGGAACGGACATGACGGCGCGCTCCGTAATTGGCTGCCCGACTACTGGTATGATGAGAAACTTGCAGGCGGAGGCGCCATGATGGATCTCGGCTGCCACCCGATGTACCTGGCCAGCTGGCTACTCGGCCAGCCGAAGCGCATCACGTCCATGTTCAACCATTTCACGGGCAGGGCAGTGGAAGACAACGCGCAATGCTCGATTGAATTCGCTAACAATGCTGTCGCGCTTTTGGAAACGAGTCTGGTTACTTACCGGACGCCGCCGGCTTTCGAACTCTACGGAACGGAAGGAACACTTATCATCTCAGGAGACAGCGTGCAAGTCGCATCCAAGTATGCCGATTCACCGCTGCAGGGCTGGATTGCACCTTACCGGATGCCCGAAGCTCAGCCACTGCCGTTGACGCAATGGGTAAACGGCGTCATGAATGACGGTCCGATGCCTTTTGGCCTGGAGGACGGCACGAAGCTGACGGAGCTGCTGGAAACGGCCTATATTGCGCATCGCGAACGACGAACAGTAGAGTTCAAACAGACGGGAGGGATGTAAGCAATGCGGACCGTCAAGATAGGAATCATCGGATGCGGCATGATCGCGAACGGCAAGCATATGCCGAGCCTGAACAAAGTGGAACAGGCAGAGATGGTTGCGTTCTGCGATCTGATAGAGGAACGCGCGCGTGAAGCCGCCGAGAAGTACGGCGCGCCTGATGCCATGGTATTCACGGATTACAAGCAGCTGCTCGCCATGCCAGAAATCGAAGTCATTCATGTTCTGACACCGAACATCTCCCATGCTGAGATTTCAATAGCGGCATTGGAGGCTGGAAAACATGTCATGTGCGAGAAACCGATGGCAAAGACCGGAGCCGAAGCAAAAGCCATGTACGACGCACATGTCCGGACAGGGAAAAAATTGACTGTAGGCTACCAAAACCGGAGCAAGGCTCAGTCCCAGCTGCTGAAGAAAATGATCGAGAACGACGAACTTGGCGAAATCTATTTTGCCAAAGCAGTCGCTACCAGACGGAGGGGCGTCCCCACATGGGGTGTGTTTCTGGATAAAGAGAAGCAGGGCGGAGGACCGATGATCGACATTGGCACCCATTCTCTGGATCTCATCCTTTGGCTGATGAACAATTACGAGCCGGAAAGTGTCGTAGGCAGTGTCTTCCATAAATTAAAACATGCGGAGAACGCAGCGAATGAGTGGGGCTCCTGGGATCCGAATGAATTCGAAGTGGAAGATTCGGCCTTCGGCTATGTGAAATTCAAGAACGGCGCCGTCGTTTCGATTGAAACCAGTTGGGCGCTTAATGTCGCCAAGCCGGAAGGGTCGTATTTGTGCGGCACGAAGGGTGGAGCGGACTTTAACGGGGGCCTGCGAATCAATGGCGAGCGGGACGGCAGCCTGTTCCTGAACGTCATCGACGTAGATCCCAAGGCAAGGGAACGCTTCAGAGGCGAGAATCTGACGGATTTCGAGTACGAAGCCAAGCAGTGGATCAACTGCATAGTGAACGATGAGGAGCCACTCGTGAAGCCCAGAGAGGCGATGGTTGTTTCGGCAATTCTGGAGGCGGTCTATATCTCCGCCGAAACCGGGAAGCCGGTCTACCTCGACTGACGGGTCTCCTTACGATTCGGCCTAAACTAGCGGGTACATTACCACAATAAGGATCGTTTTCATAAAATAAAAATAAAGTGACAAGAACATTATTTAAAGCTGGATAGTAACACGTAAGAGGCAAGGGGATTCCCCTTTGTCTCTTTTCTGTTATAAGTGCAGGTAAATAACCTGACGTCTTTATGTGACAAATAATGACACGTTGTTGCATCAAAATACCTAAAGGAGCGTAAAACCTAGTTCTATGGCAGTTAAATGATAAGTTTCAGCTAAGAGATGATTGATAAATCGAAAATGTTCGGGTATCATGTACCTGACAATATATCAGAAAATTAAGTGTTTTATATCATGTTCAATTATTGATCTACCTTCTAGTAGATAGAAAACAACTTTTTAAATGTATATGAACCTTTCTTTGAAAAGGGTTACATATAAAATTGATTTAGGAGGAAGATCATGCATTGTCGGAAGGTTGTCAGAAAAACTCTATCATTATCGCTCGCATTAACAGTACTCATTGGTTCGTTGTTCGGCAGCATGGCTTTTGCCTCGCCAAGCAAGAGTATCGGCGTCGAGCCGGGAACCGCGCATGAACAACCGGCCGTTCAGGATGCCGCGTCCGCGCAGTTCGACACGCTGACGCCAAGCGAGTCGAAGGTAGCCTTCGCCTTGTCGGAGGGAAGCCATACGGTGACGGTCGAAGCGAAGTATAAGGACGGTTCGGCGAAAGACGTGACGACGCAAGGCGCTTGGATGTCCATGAATCCATCCGTCGCTGTCGTCGACCGGGGCGTCATTACGGCCAAAGCGGCCGGAACGACGGAAGTGCGCCTCAATCTCGGCGACGCCGTCGTCAACGTTCCTGTTACGATCACCGCAGGCGCCGGAGCGCCGGAAGCGGCAGAGCCTTCGGAGCCGACGCTTGTCACATACCTGCTATCCACGCTGAACGTGTTCGTCGAGGCGGATACGAACTATCCGCTTCATCTGCATGGGACGTTCACGGACGGGTCGACGCGGGATATTACGGCCGATGCCGTCTGGAGCACGGACGATGCCGCGGTTGCGACCGTTTCGCACGGCATGATCAAGGGCATCAAGGGCGGGGCTTCGACGTTCATCCGTGTAAAATACGGCAGCATGCCGACACTGTCGATCTCGGTAACCGTTCAGAAGGATCCGATTCCGTTTCAGTTGTTCGGTCTTATGATGTCGGAAAGCGTCTTGAAGATCATGGAGACCGACGCGCCACATCAAATCTATGCGGACCTAGAATATTCCGATCAGGATCTTTACGAGGTGACGAATCTTGGCAAATGGTATTCGTCTAATGAATCCATAGCCACTGTCGACCAGAACGGTGTCATTACGCCGGTCGGCAAAGGCATGGCCTATATTTACTTCGAATATAAGTATACGGCGCCGTCCGGCACGGAAGGCGAAGAAGGCTATGACGACGGCCTGCTTGTCAATTCCGTGCAGGTGTTCGTCGGCGGACCGTTCAAGCTGGAGCGCTATACGCCGGACATGATGGCGCAGCTGGAGCTGGACACACCTATTTCACTCCCGCCGCGAAGCTATCAGGAAATTACGATCATGGGCGTCTACTCCGAGGATCCTCGGACTGGCCAAAACTATAACGAAGATGACGTCACGGGTGATATCGAATGGAATGTCGCGGATAAATCCATCGTGACCATCAACGACTCCGGCCGTATCTTTGCAGGCGGCAAGGAAGGCACGACAACAATTACGGGCCATTATTTAGCGTTCGAACCGTTCACGTTCAACGTGACGGTGACGAAGGCCGCAGCTGCAAACGAGGTGCTGAATTTGGTAGCTGAGCCGACTTTAGTGGAAATTAAGGATGGCAAACCTGTTCAAGCGCCAATCATCAAAGCCATTTACAATGACGGTACAGTTGAAGACGTCACGTCCAAAATCGCCGACAGCGATTGGCTCGCTTCCGATGCATCGGTAGCGTACCACAGCGACAACGGTACGATCGTTGCTGAATCCGTCGGCTCGGCCGTTCTCGGCGCACTCTACAAGAATGAAGTTGCCATTATACCAGTTATCGTGAAGCAAGCAGATCCGAAGACGACGGTCTCCCTTTCCGTTACGCCAGAATCGCTGAACTTGCAGCTCGGCAAGCATGAAGCGTTGTCAGTCGAAGCCGTCATGTCCGGCGGCGAGACGCTGAATAAAACACAGGCAGCTGTCTATCGCTCGACCAACCTGCAGGTGGTCTCCGTTAACCGCAAGGGAGAGATCACAGCAGTCGGCAAAGGAACGGCAGTTATCGAGGTGTCGTACGGCGGACAGAAGCAATCGGTCACGATTGAGGTTGCTGCTTCCGAGGGATTGCCGCCGGTTGCAGAGACACCGAAGCAGATTACCGGTATTACTGTAAGTGACCCGAAAATAACGCTGGATGTTACAGCTGGCCCTCGCCCGGTTACCGTCCAGGCTGACTACAGTGACGGCACGAGTGCGGACGTAACCGCGCAAGGCAAGTGGTCAACGCAAGATGCCGGCGTGGTTACGGTTAAGGACGGCGTCTTGACGCCGGTGGCTCCGGGCTCTACCCGCGTGCATCTGGTACTGGACGGCGCAGTCATCGCAGTTCGCGTCACCGTTAAGGAAGGCGACTACTCCTCCAACGTCAGAGTGGCAGACGAAGGCGCGGCAGCGGAACCGACGGTTGACGCGCTGCTTCTGTCGACCACAAAGATTTTGGTGCAAAAAGGGGCTAAATACCCCGTCCAGCTGCTCGCTGTCAAGAGTGACGGCACGACAGAGGACGTGAGTGACCAAGCAGCATGGTCGGTCTATGATACCGAAATTGCCGACGTGGTGAAGGATAACGGCGCAGTCAGCATCCTCGGAAAATCGACGGGTGACGTTAATCCAGATCCGGGCTATCAGAAGTTTGGCAGAACGACGCTTACCGTCGGATACGGCGATTTTACGCCGACGATCGTGAACGTGTCCGTTAGCGAGCAGCCGGATCAGCCCGACGTGCTCGACATCGGCTTCCGGACTTCCGACTATTCGTGGTATTTTGACGGCGCGTCCTTCAGATTGTACAACGGACAATCGCCATACGAGCTGAAGCCATTCGCTTTGGATACGACGGGTGATACCTCCCCAGTGGATGACGGAGCGTGGACATTCTCGCAGCCGGGCGTCGTGAACGTCAACATGGACTACGGCTTTGAGGCCGTAGGAACCGGGGAGACGGATGCTGTGTTCACATACGAGCGTTACGGTGTGACCTATAAGCGTACACTTCACTTCGAGGTTGTGAACCTGGAAGGCATCGCAGCCGATGTGGACGAAGCGGCTGGCGTCTATTCTGTCGACGTTCATCCGCAAGGTTCCTCGCTCGTCGGCTTGAATGAAACGTATACGGATAAAGACGGGCAATCGTATACCGACCCTCTATCCGGGTTCATCGATTGGCAGATCGATGATCCTGATCTAGTCGCCGTTTACAACGAGCAGCCTTATGTTCGTTTTGTCGCTGGGACGAAAGAGGGTATAACGCGGGTGAGTGGGGAGTACTTCGGCCATACGATCGCATTCGACGTGACGGTGACAAAGAACCCGATTAAGCCGAAAATCATGACGCTTGTCGCAGATCCAACGTTTTACGTGTTCGATGATGCCGACGATCAGCCGGTTGTTCCGGTGGTCAAAGCCATATATAGTGACGCGACCGTTCAGACACTGAACAATGCGGATCTGACGTGGTTCAGCGGCGAGCCGACGATTGCCGATCTTACGGAAGACGGCAAAATTACGCGGACGAACCGTAAAGGCGGAACAAACGTCGTAGGCCAGTACAAGGGCATCGGAGTTAGAATACCGGTAATCGCGACGTATTCGGAAGCGACGCCTGTGGCTACGGGCTTGACTATTACGCCTGACTTGAAATCGATGACGGTCGGCGGAACGCAACAGTTGAAGGCAACGGCAACGATGAGCGATCTAAGCGAACCTGTTGTGACGGATCTCGCGATGTTCGAATCGAAAAATCCGGACGTGGTTACCGTCAGCAAAGATGGTCTCGTAACCGCCGTTAAGCCGGGTACGGCGAAGCTGCGCGTTTACTATTGGGGCTTCAATGAATACCTGACGATTACGGTTACGCAAGCTAATTCGGGCGGTTCGGGCCCGATTGTAACGCCGCCGTCGCCTCCAATAACGGATCCGACTCCGGTTACGCCTACGCCAGAAACGCCTGTATTGAACGCTTCCGTGGATGGTGCGGCGGTGAAAGATCGGATCGGCAAAGCAAAGGCCGATGCGACGTCCGTTACGTTCAGCGACGTTCAGTCTACTTCTTGGAGCGCTTCGTCCATCGAATTGGCTTCGAAAGCCGGGTTTGTCCAAGGTTATGCGGACGGCTCGTTCCTGCCGAAGAAGAACGTGACGCGCGCCGAATTTGCTTCGATGCTTGCGAATGCGTTTGGCCTGACTGGATCGGCCAAGGTCTCGTTCACAGATGTGACAGACGACCACTGGGCACATGGCGCGATCAGCGCACTGGAAGCCTTGGGCTTCATTAAAGGCTACGGGGACGGCACCTTTAAGCTGAACCAGCAGATTACGCGTGCAGAAATGGTAACGATTCTTGCTAAGGTCATCGACTTTGGCAAAGCCACTCATACCAGCACGTTTACCGATTTGAATAATCATTGGGCAGCTAATGCGATTGATGCATTGACTGAAGCAGGCGTCGTGAAAGGCAGAGGGGAACATACCTTTGCACCGAACGCGAATGCAACGCGCGAAGAGGCTGTTGTACTCATCCTGCGTGCGCTGAATGCGAGCTTGGATTTAGGGCTAACCGAATAAGCAGCTTGGCAAGGAGAGAAGGAAGCGCAGATGCCGCTTCCTTTTTTCTATTTCGGCGGTTGATTTTGGGCGGGAAGGATAGTTTGATCACCTTGCAAAATGTGACCACAACAAACTGAACTGGCCTGATATTTTTAAGAAAAATTTTCATACTAATGTATATTATAAGGAGACAGGGAGCTGTGAATATTATTGGTGTAATTATGCTCCAGGACGTTTGCACCGAATAGGAGATATAAGACATGGCTTTCGGAATATCCAGACAAGAACTGAATGAATGGAAGAGCAAATGCTCTCAGGGAGAAATTTCCTTTTTGACACATTATTGGGTAGAACCTCGCTTTCCAGGAGTGAAGACGATCACTAAGGTGGGCTGTTCTGATCTGGAACGTTTGAAGGAATGGTGCTTGTCGAATGGTTTAAATCCAAATTACATACATCTTCGTGATGAATATCCACATTACGACCTGATAGGTAACAAGCAGATTGAAATCTTAAAGCGAGAACATTTGACTGATCATTTGCTCAGATTCAAGCTTTAGTGAATATCGATTACAATAACAAGATCTCTTTAAAAGCCGCGAAAATCGCGGTTTTTTTTATTTATGCGATTAAGTTCTTTGCAAACAGATTGACAAATAAATAAACTATTATTAGAATATCTAACAATAGGATATTTAGTGAGCGAATATAGGCATATTCCCTCGTCCTGTAGGCAAGGAACATTCAAATACCAGGAGGATAAATCATGAAAATTCTTGAAAATAAAGTTGTACTGATAACGGGAACCGCGGGAGGACTGGGGCGCGTCGCGGCTTTGACTTTCGCCCGCGAAGGCGCGAAAGTAGTCGGCAGTGATATAAACGTAGAGGCAAATAACGAGACTGTCGAACTCGTGCGAAGCGCCGGAGGCGAAATGACAGGTATCGCACCGATCGACCTCACCGATCACGAACAAGCAAGGAAGCTGGTCGAAGAAGCCGCTCTTGCTTACGGCGGACTCGATGTGGTCTACAATAATGCGGCTATACAGAAATTCGGACCGATGCCGGACTTCTCGATCGAGGATTGGCGGAGGACGATTGCCGGAGAACTCGATATTCCCTTTTTCGTATCGAAATACGCCTGGCCGCATTTGGTGAAAAGAGGCGGCGGCGTCATTCTAAACGTCGCTTCCATTTCCGGCATGATCGCCGGCGATATTCCTCCGATGGTGGGGCATGCAGCTGCGAAAGGTGGCGTTATTGCCATGACCCGGCAGTTAGCCTTGGAAGGCGCACGACATGGAATCCGAGCGGTGGCCATCAGTCCCGGACCTTTTCTCACTCCGGCTAGTGACCGCGATCTAGGCGACAATCAGGAGGCGCGGGACGCCGTTACGAAGAAGACGCTTCTTAAGCGGTTCGGACAACCTGAGGAGCTTGTAGAACTCGCGGTATTCCTCGCTTCTGAGCGAGCCGCTTACATCACTGGAGTTAACTACGCCGTCGACGGTGGTGCGACTGCTTGGTGAAATAATCAGACCGCCAAAGGGCAGCATTTAGCTGTCCTTTGGCGGTCTGATTTAGAACTGAACTATAAAATAGGAGGAAGTTTTTTATGGTAATGTCGGGAGACAAGAACATTATCTCTGTCGGAAGACAAGAACATTATCTCATTAAAGGCCGCGTATATCGCGGCTTTTTGTATTTATGGGATCAAGTTCTTGTCAAAACCTAATGACAAGAACTTAATCCCATGTCCGAAAATGACAAGAACTTGATGTCTTAGCCGCGAAGGAAGGCCGCTCATCCTTGTTACAAGAGCAAGCCTTTGCGCTTATATAGGAAAACGAATATCGTGCACGCAGCGATTCCGTATAAGAGACAATAGCCGCAAGCCGCATAGAGACCTGGCAGAGAAAGAACTGGCGACCGGTTTAACTCGGCGATGACGAGATGTGCCGGGGGCAGCAGCAACGATAAGCCTTTCACCCCGTCCGGAAGTGCATTCCGAATGCCTGCACCAGCGAGCGACAAGGCGACGACGGTTAGAATTCCGGGAATTGAAGCGGACGACGACAGCTTGGAGACGGATGGCAGTTGGGTATATATCGAGACCAGGGGCACTCCTATATTTGATGAAGATCGCAAAGTAGTGCAATGCGTGTACGGGTCTCGTGATATTTCGGAACGAAAGAAGGCAGAAGAACTCCTTCTACGAACTGAAAAGCTTTCGATAGTAGGTCAAATGGCAGCAGGAGTTGCACATGAGTTTAGAAATCCTCTAACTTCGAGCAAGGGAATCGCCCAGCTGTTACACCGAGGTAACGAAAAACCCGAGTATATTGAATTGATTCTCTCTGAGGTTCGGAGATTGGAAGCTATATTATGGGGATTTTTAACACTTGCCAAACCTCAAGCTCCGAAATTGAAGGAAGTTGATGCGGAGGTTGTTTTACAACAGGCGGTGTTGATATTGAGTACACAATCCATATTAAACAAGATTGATATTATTGAAGAACACGACTCGGAAGTACCACGTATCTACTGCGATGAGAATCAAATCAAGCAAGTGTTTATTAACATTCTCCAGAATGCGGTTGACGCTATGCCAAACGGCGGAATCATCAAAACACAGATTCTATCCCACAATTCAGAGTATATCAAATTTCGATTTATAGACCATGGAATTGGCATTTCGGCGGAACGAATTAAATCCATTGGAGAACCCTTTTATAGTTCCAAAGAAAAGGGGACTGGATTAGGTCTAATGCTCAGCAACAAGATTGTCCACGAACATGGAGGGAGTATTCACATCGAAAGCACGGTCAACGAAGGAACCATTGTTGATGTGATTTTACCCATCTACTCGTCATTCCTCAAAAGGGATTAGAATTTGAAACTATTGTGATCTCCCTCTGAAGTCAATAAGACAGCAACAGTCTTTGAACAAGATTCCAACTTCCTATTTCACCTTCGTCAGAGGCTCCAAATGTAGCCGCACTTTTACATGAATCTTCATAGTAGACCAATGCCGATCCCAAGAATCTCTGGTTATTGGTTTGGAGAACGGTTTAGCAGTCAACGCCCCGATTTGAAGGGGGTCTATCTGCAATTTTTGCATTTGGGATAGCAAACGGATGACATTCTCCTCCAAGTACCGTTCGATTTTTTGTGTGAGAGCGGCGTATTGGAAGTTATCTTCGATTCTTGCGAGCGAATCCAATTCATCAATTCTTCCCTTCACGTCGATTTCGATGGACAGGGATGATAAATCCGGGGTTAGTTTCTTACGGGTATGCGCGCGAATATGCCCTAGCGTAACCGCGAGGTCAGGAAGAACTAAATATCGTACGAATCTGTCCCTATACAACAATTGGATGATTTGATCGTCCTTTCCACGTATCTTCTGAACCATACTGTCCCGGTCGAAAAATGCTGTGCCTTCGTACAAGAACTGTTCGCCTTCCGCGCGAAATACGGGCAGCTGGGGATCGGAAACCTGGGAGTACAGCATTTTCATAAACTGGTGCAAATTGACGACTGTAATTTCGCCTTGTTTTTTCTTCTCGTAATGTTTGAACATGCGATAAAGGTAATAATCGATATTATCTGTTTCACCTAAGTGCTTGGCGAGGAATTCATTAAAGTTGCCTTTCGTAATGACTAAGTACAGCCGTTGCGAAATGTTTGGATCGGTCAGAACGGTATTGATCAGACGGGTTAATCCCCGTTTCGCATAAGCTTCGTCCACGAACAGCAAGCGGATTTGACCGGCTTTCAGTTCGTTATAATAGGTCAAATTAAACCCCTTATTGCCTTCATTCAATAGCGAGACCTTAAGGGTAAGGACTCGCTTCTTCTCCTTGATAAGAGGAGGGACGAGCGTGCTGATTGTTATCTTTCCGTCTTCTTCTCCTCCACCCTGAACGGACCAGAAAATGATCGGCGTGATTTCTTCAATCATATTGTTTTCCGGTAAGAGGTCGCAACCGCTCACGAGTATTAACATAGAAGTCGATAGTAGTACAATCGTTGTTCGAAGGATACATTTCATGACGTTGTCCTAGTTTTGCGCTTGAACGCGATCCAGACGAGAAGAGGCACTAACAAGTAAGAGGCGGAACTTGCCCACATCTGCAGGTCGAGCCAAAAGTCCTGTTCGAGCCCGGGCTCCCAAAACCATTTACTGATCGTAAGAGTGACGGCCATCGCCGCACAGCCGCTAACGATCAGCCCGATACGCGTTGTGTTTGTCTTCGTCTTGCCTAGCAAACGATATGCGCCATATATCATTAACACGAACAAGGCGATCGAGTAAAGGAAGCTGAACATATATGCAGAGATCAGGATAATATCGACCCTTTCGAATATAGGAGATTGCAGATATCGCCCCATCTCCACGTTCGGATATTGGATGGTTGGCAAGTATTTGGAGCCGTAGAAGAGCAAGGACGCAATGGAAATAAAGAGATACTCGCCGACCGAGATGGAGTTAGCGATCGTCAAATATTTTAGCATTTTCCGTTGCGGATTTAGCCAGTATGAAATAGCGATTAAATATTCAGGTCCGGAGAACGACGAAAAAACGAGCAGCAGGGATTTCCATGCAAACGGCTCTGGTCCAATCGGAATGAGAGGGTATAGATCGTGAATCGAATTGGATTGCACCAAAAAATACGGAATATACAAAAAGAAGATCCAAATCGTTCCAAAGAACACGACCGTTACGAACCGTACCATGTTTTCCATTCCAAACAGCGCCAAATAGCAGCTAAGGATAAAAGGAAACACAATGTGCCATTCTCGGTCCATAGAAGGAAAAACAAATTGGTGCATGATATCGGCATAACTGACTGAAATGAAAGAGATCTTGAGCAAAAGGAGCGGCAAGCTTGCCAAAGCTAATATTTTGATGCCTGTTTTTCCGAATAATCGTTCAAAACCCTGGTACCCTTGGGCAGAGCAGGGGGCCCCGAACCACTTGGACAGCATATATAAGCAAAATTGTGAGGCTATGCCCATTGCTACAATCGCCAACAACATATACGGTTGAACAAGGGCTGAGGGCATGACAATCATGTAATAAAGCATTTGAATCCTATTGGTGAGGAAGAGCGCGTAAAAACCGCTTTCTTGATGTGAAGTTTTTCGAAACAGCGATAGAGCTTGCATGGGTTCATTTACTCCTTCGGTTCATACGATACTTGTTCAAAGGACGCAATGCTTCAGGACGATTGCGCATAGCGTGTAACGGACCTCGGACGAAGAGATCGACCCAATCTCTCCAATAAAACGGAGATACAGGCGCCAAGTAGGGCTGGTTCAAAGACGTAAGCCCGTTCAGATGGGCAAACATGGCGACGAGTCCAAGCAAGATACCGGGAACGCCCAAATAGGTCGCGAGAATCAAGAATATGAATTGAAGCAGCAAACTGGATTTGGTGACCAGATAGTTTGGAACGAGAAAAGTGGAAATCGCCGAAATGCCTGCCAATACGATTAGCACTTTGCTTGCGAATCCGGCTGCTACCGCAGCTTGTCCTATAACGATTCCACCAATAACCCCCAAGTTTTGACTCGTTTTGGTCGGCATTCTTAGGCTGGCTTCCTTGATAATTTCTAGCGTAACAAGAATAATAAACGCTTCCCAGAAGGGGGATAGTGGCAATTTGCTACGAGACTCGATGATTACATATAAAATTTGGAGGGGGAGCATTTGATAATGATGAGTCGTTAATGCCACGTAAAGTGGAATTAGCGTAATGGAAAGAAGGAAACTGAGATAGCGTAACGGTCTCAAGAAGCTAGCCACCAACCAGCGGTTTATATAATCCTCCGGCGACTGAAACAAATGAAACAACGTAATCGGAGCGACCAAAGCAAAAGGAGTGTTATTGACTAAAATGACCAATTTCCCGATGCCTAGTGCATACGCGCAGGAATCTGGTCGATCGGTCTGAAGATATTGAGGAAAGATGCTATGATAATGGTCTTCCATAAACGCTGCAACATGTGAAGAGTCCAAAAACATATCGAAGTCGATGCTGGAAAGCTTTTTTTTCGCTACCGCAACAAACTCTGGATTGATCAACCCGTCGATGTACATAAGGACTACGGTTGTTTGGGTTAAGGAGCCGACGGTGTATCTCTCTGTTTTAAGCGCTGTTAAAGGAATCCTTCTTCTAATCAGCAAGATGTTTTGCTCCAGCTGCTCGCTGAAACTGTCTTTCGGGCCGAACATTATTGTTTCCGTCTCTGAGGTTTCAATGGCCCGACTGAGCAAGTTTGGGAGCATAATAGCGTGCCATCGCCCGCTGGATGGGTCGTGAACTAGCACTGATCCCTTCATGAGATACTGGAGGGTTTGCTCCAAATTGGATAATCGATTAATTTTGACGGTGGTCAGGCTTTTTTCCACCGAACTTTGGAATGATCGAACGATAGGCTCAATCGATTCGTTAAGACGCTCTTGATCGATTAAGGTTCCAAGATAAATAAATGTCAAACGAAGTCCGTCGGGAGTCTCTCGATCAATTATCTCCGCGTCCTCCAATAGGGAGAGGCGCTGCATTAAAGCTTCTTTAGAAATTGCTGTCATCGTTTTCACCTACGCACGCTGAGATTTCCTTTATTATGCCTTTCTGTATCTCGATTTACACTAACTATTGATGTGCAATGGAGATAAAGAAGCATTTCAAGTGGTCTATAGGCAAAGTATGTTAATGAAGTGTATGCGGCGCTGACATCTGTATAAAATACGGGTTTTGTGAAGTAGTACTATAGTAGAAAAAGCCCCAGGGCTTTTCCGCGGCCTTTTTGGCTATGCTTTTGGCTTGGATTATTCTTTGTGTCTTATTTCTTTAGATCTATTTTTTCTCTTCACTTTCTAAGTTTCTAATTTCAGTTACAGTTTTACTTTCCCCGGATCCAAAATTCCTCAATCCATTGAACGCCATCCAGATAAGTCCGTTAATTTTGTCCGCTGTAAATAATTCACCTGAAACTAACAAACGATAAAATAACGGCCCGTAAATCAAATCAATACTGGAATTCACATCCAGTTCATGACTGAGTTCGCCGCGACTAATGCCTCTGGTCAAAATCATCGCAGATTCCATGCGTCTTGGTTTTACATAATACTCTCGGTATATTTGCATCAACGATTCATCCATTTGGCCTTGGCCGATCAATTCTGTGATGATGTTTCCTTCTTTACTTTCCATAAATAAAGCCAAATTGCTTGCATGG
Organism: Paenibacillus sp. CF384; assembly: GCF_900106745.1. GTDB lineage: Bacteria > Bacillota > Bacilli > Paenibacillales > Paenibacillaceae > Paenibacillus_Z. The sequence continues at coordinate 336,287 of NZ_FNNV01000001.1, forward strand.
ATTCTAATATCTTCCATAACAGAACCTGTATCCGGTATCGGCATCTGATTGGCTGCTGCTTCGAAGAAACCGTCCGCCACGACAGCTGCTTTGTTCGGCCACCATTTGTAGATGGTCGCTTTGCTTACGCCTGCCTGCTTTGCGATTTTCTCGACTGTCACAGCCTCATAACCGCATTCGAGCAGCAGCTCATAAGCAACAGCTAATATGGATTGCTGCAGCTTTACATTTCTGGGGCGCCCTTTTTGTGCCAATTCAATTCCTTCTTTCATTCCTTTGCCTTCAGTATATAGGAAATCGACGTATTTACAAAACGCAGCGTTCAGTATATATTGATTACCACATATTCATTAAGTAAACGCTCCGTTCACTTAATACAAATTATAGAGAGGAACATCCATTAACATGAGTAGCAAGGCTGCTTCAAAGCAACAAAACAATATCACAACAGCGATGATGGTTATCTTGGCTGTCGCTTGCGGTTTAGTCGTAGCTAATCTTTATTATTCGCAGACACTGGTTGGTCCCATTAGCAAGGCGCTCGGTCTAGCGCCAGGTGTTGCCGGTTTAATCGTAACTTTAACGCAAATCGGTTATGTGACCGGTCTGCTCTTCATTGTTCCGCTCAGCGATAGGCTTGAGAATCGCCGGCTCATCGTGAGTTTACTCTTCGTTGTTGTCTTGGCATTAATTCTGGCTGCTGTATCTCCCGGAGCAGTAATCTTCCTGACAGCTGCCTTGTTGATCGGATCCGGTTCTGTAGTAGCGCAAATTCTAGTCCCTCTAGCTGCGTCTATGTCAAGTGAACAGCAGCGCGGCCGCGTTGTCGGGAACGTCATGAGCGGACTTCTGCTTGGAATAATGCTAGCCCGTCCGATTTCCAGTCTTGTTGCTGGACTTTGGGGATGGCGGACGATATTCGTATTATCAGCTATTCTCATGGCGTTATTAGCTCTTATGCTGACACGAGCGCTGCCAACGAGGTACCCGGAAAGCAAATTAAGCTATTTCCAACTCGTTGGTTCCTTAATTGGTTTATTAAAAATTTACCCGATTCTACGTCGTCGTGCCTTCTACCAGGCATGTCTGTTCGGATCATTCAGCTTATTCTGGACCACCGTTCCACTCCGATTAGTCGATGAGTATGAAATGTCTCAACGAGGGATCGCATTATTTGCCTTAGTTGGAGTGGCCGGAGCTATAGCCGCACCAATTGGTGGCAGATGGGCAGACAAAGGTTTTACCAAAATCATTACCGCATCCGCCATCATAACTGCGATCGCGTCTTTCCTGCTCATTGCTATTGTTCATGACAAATCGCATCTATCGCTCGGGTTGCTATTCCTAGTGGCGATTACGCTGGATATGGCCGTTTCCGCTAATCTGGTAACCAGTCAGAGGATCATTTATTCACTCGGAAATGAAGCACGCGGTAGGCTGAACGGATTGTTTATGGCTATTTTCTTCATTGGCGGAGCGTTCGGATCATTCTTAGGCGGATTATCTTACGCTCATGGCGGTTGGGTATGGAGTACATGTGTAGGTGGAGCATTTCCTTTCTTGGCCTTCCTATTTTTCTTAACGGAACCCAAGTCGAGAAAGAAGCGAGCTTCATAACAATCAAACAAAAAAACTCTCGTTCAATCGAACGAGAGTTTTTCATTTCAGCGACACAACCACAACTTGGTTTACTTAACTATAGTTATGTAAACCATGCTGACTCCAATTCAAGTCCACTTACACCGAATTCAGCAAATACCCATAACCCTCTTGCTCCATATCTTCCTTCGGAATGAAACGCAGCGACGCAGAGTTGATGCAATAACGCAGCTTGGTTGGTCCTGGTCCATCATTAAACACATGACCCAAATGCGAATCCGCATTCACGCTTCGTACTTCCGTACGAATCATGCGGTGGCTCAAATCCTGCTTTTCTTTCACATTGCCGCCTACAAGCGGTTTGGTAAAGCTAGGCCATCCGCAGTGCGCATCGAATTTATCCGCCGAACTGAACAGCGGTTCTCCGGATACGATATCCACGTAAATTCCTTCTCCGTTAAAATCCCAATATTCATTCTCGAAAGGCGCTTCAGTCCCGTTATTCTGAGTGACTTCATACTGAATCGGCGTCAGCTTCTCGCGTCTTGCTTCACGATCGGCCTTCGTATTCCAGGCGTTCTTAATGAACGAATCACGGCCGGAACCTTCACGGTACAACCGATAACGAAGCGGATTCTTGTGATGGTAGCCTTGGTGATAGTCCTCAGCCGGATAAAATGGCGTTGCTGCAACGATTTCGGTTGCAATCGGCTTATCGAAGCGACCACTTTGTCCGAGTTCACTCTTGGATCGCTCCGCAATCACGCGCTGCTCTTCACTATGATAGAAGATCGCCGTCCGGTACGAATTACCGCGGTCATGGAATTGACCACCGGCATCTGTCGGGTCGATTTGTCTCCAATACACATCAAGCAATTTCTCATAGGGAAATATGGAGGGATCGAATGTAATTTGAACCACTTCAGCGTGTCCGGTCGTTTCGGAACACACTTCTTCATAGGTTGGGTTCTCCGTATGACCGCCCATATAACCGGAAATCACGCTGATAATTCCGGGCTGCTCCTCGAAAGGAGTCACCATACACCAGAAACAGCCACCAGCGAAGGTTGCTTGTTCCATATTGCTCGAAGATTCGTTATTCGTTGTATTCACTTGATCTGCCATGTCCAGGAATCCCCTTTCACAATGTCGATTTTACTCTGTTTCTATCATATCAAAGCCAGGCTTTCATTCCAAACGACGCCGTTCTCATTTATCCGCCTTCAAACATGAGAAATTTCTCACGTAATTCTCATAAAGACGGATATCGCTTTAAAACACTCACAGTTGACTCCTAATGGTGCAAAAAGGGTGTTTTGGAATGTGTTATAGTGTGTAAAGACAAATGGCACCTTGAAGAGCTGGAGGGAATAAACAGATGATAGCAACTAACAAACGTTTACTCAAGAGCATCCTAAGTGTGAGCCTTTGCGCCACGGTTGGATTTACTGCACTTTCACTAAGCACGGCAACACAAGCAAGCGCTGCAACGGAGAAGTCGAAGGAATTGATCACTTATGGTGAGAAATACATAGGTACTCCTTATCTATACGGTGCGATCCCTTATATGACTAATGCATTCGATTGCTCGTCGTTTACCCAATATGTATATGATAATTTCGATATTTCTCTTCCACGCTCATCTTCCGATCAATCAGCGAAGGGCAAGAAGATAAGCAAAGGCTACTTAAGTGTAGGAGACCTGGTCTTCTTCAACACCAATGGAATCGGTATTAGCCATGTTGCAATCTATGCCGGAGATAATAAGATTTTGCATAGTGCCGGTAAAAGTGTGAAGATCTCCGATATGTCGACAGGCTATTGGAAGAAATCTTTCGTTACGGCAAGACGCGTCCTCAGTTAACCAAAGAAAGAGCCCGTTAAGATGGTATACGGAATCGGTCCGCATCTCCTCTTATCAGGCTCTTTTTCATTCCTACTAACCAAATCGATCTAGACTCGGAACAACCCATAACCATCGAATTGCACGATCGGTTCTTTGTCTTCCTTCAAACCTTCGCCTTGACCATGCAGCGCTACATCGACCAACCACTTCGTGAACCCAGCCACATTCATCGTTTCCATCTCTTGCAAGCTGTAGAAGCCTGCAGCATCAACTTCGACACCATCCGGAACCGGCTCGCCGGATATATAATCCATTGCAAATGCAAGATAGACATTATGAATGTTTCTTGGATGATCGCGGACGGCAACGATATTGCGAACCTCTGCCTCAACGCCGGCTTCTTCCATTACTTCGCGCTTAATCGTTTCATGAATGAGCTCATGCTGTTCAATGTAGCCGCCGGGATTCGTCCAATACCCTTTGCCCGGTTCTTGAGCTCGGCGAACAAGAAGTACCTTCTCGCTTCGCACAACCAAGGCGCCGACACCGACACTGTAATTACCCCAATGCACGAAATTGCAATCCTCAGCCGTGCATGCTTTCCGAGGCGTACCATCTACATCTCTGACTTCAAGCGGAGCTCCACAAGTTAAACAATAATTAATCCCCATTAATGAACTCTCCCGAATTGTCCGATATTGAATTGCCATCATTCGAGCTGCAAAGAGATGTCCATATCCTCATTCAGCTTCGTTAATCATAGCGCCAGTCGGTCAAGAGTTCAATAGGTTCAAGAGGATCCTTTCGAAAGTCTCCCCTTATTATTGCTGCTTCACCGTTACCGTGAACACTTTCACATCGCCAATGCCGTTATGGCTTACAAAAGCGGTCAAATTCACGGAAATATCACCTTGACCATGTGCGGGACGGTGCAGAACCGTTCCGTTGTCTGACAACACCGCGGTGTTGCTCGAATACCAAATGACAGAGCTGCCGTAGTAGCCCTTAGAAGGAAGTCCGAGCGGCTTCGTGACATAGCCGGCATTGTCGGAATCTTTATAAGTAATCGCCAGATCAGCTTTATCTGCAGCGACCTTCTCCGTACTCGTATACTCAGCCTTCACGGTCAACGTAAACTGTTTCACATCGACTGCCGATCCGCTTGTGATTACGGCTGACACAAGAACGAAGGTATCACCTGTACTCGCCGCTGGACGGTGAAGCGTTTTGCCGTCATCGGACAATACGGCAGTTGAACTCGACATCCATTTAATCGAAGAACCGTTCACGCCGTAAGCTGGAAATGCATCGACCGGACGGGTTACACGGCCAGCAGAGTCTGATCCGCCAAAATCAATTTGAAGCGCTGCTTTATCCGCCGCAACTCGTTGTGCATCAGGCATTTGTTCTTTGACCTTGACGATGAATACCTTCGTTTCTTTATAGCTTCCGGATCTGATTTGTGCCGTAAATATGACTATTGTGCTGCCAGAGCCTGTCGGTGGTCGAACTACTCTCTTACCGTCATTGGAAATAACGGAAGGCATCGTCGATTCCCAAGTCACTGTTGAGCCGTTTACACCTTTACTCGGAAGCTCTTTGAACGGTTGTGTAACACTATCGATGGTGTCAGAACCGCCGAATACGATCGACAATGCGGCATAATCCTTCTTCACTCGATCGATATCGGACATTACCGGTGCAGTAGATTTGATAATGATTCGGAACGTCTTGGTTGTTTGAGCGTTACCATAGCGAATAGTTGCCGTCATATCGATTGCAACATCATTGTAATCAGGACGATTAAGCAGTAATCCATTACTCGCTAAGATTGAAGGATTGCTGGAAGTCCAAGTTATAGCAGAACCGTTCTTACCTTTGGAACTAAGAATGATAGGTAATGTTACGGATTTAGCATTGTCATTGCCAATGAATTGAATAGACAGCGCGTTCTTGTCAGCATTCACTTTCGCAAGGTCTTTCTGATACGTGCTGTCGCCATTAGTACCAGACTCACATTCCGCTTTGAAGTTTGCAATCATTCGTTTGAGAATTGCACGTGTGCGCTCATTCTTTACTTTAACCAGTACGGCATTCAGGCGATTTACAGCATCTTTACAAGACTGCAGTTGCTGCTGGCGACTATCGTTGCCACTTCCGTGGCTATTCCCATGTGCGAGTGCGGTGCTGCTGCCAAGTAGACACATGGAAAGGACAAGCATGATTACTGTCCACTTCTTCATGATCCTCTCTCCCTACACCATAAATTAGTGAAAACGCTCACTACAGATACATTTCGTCGCCATGGGTATGTTTACGGGGGCCGTTTAGGAATAAATTTCATTTACTGTCGTTAACTGTATGGAAATGGCGCATTTGCGACTCCGTCGTTTTCATCTACCCTTCTGACGGTAGATCTTCATCATTTGTTGCAGATAAATTGGCATAAAAAAACCGCCTGCATAGGGCGGTTTGGCTTCGATTAAATCGCGAAAACATGGCTTCCAATCTTCGTTGTCACTTTACGGGTGAGAATCCATTTCGATTTGGCAGTAATCGGATTGTAGTAATACAGCGCTTCTTTTGTCGGATCCCATCCTCGAACTGCGTCCTTAGCGGCTAGGAATGCGGTATTGTTCGGCAGCAGCCAGTACTGACCGTCTGCTACAGCAGTGAAGGCATAGGGCTGCATGATCACTTCGGTTAAGTTCTTCGGAAACAGCGGCGATTTCAACCGATTCATGACGACTGCGCCTACAGCAACCTGACCTTTATACACCTCACCACGCGCTTCCGAGTAAATAATACGGGCAAGCTTGGATAGCTCTGGCTTGTTAACCGAAAGCTTCTTCAGCTTTGCCCATGTTCGGGGACCGGCAATACCATCATGAGTTAAGCCGTTAGCACGCTGAAAGTTTGAAACTGCATTACGTGTCGACATGCCGTATGTGGTCGTGATTTTGTCTTTGTAGTAGCCGAGTGACTGCAATCGGAACTGTAGATCCGATACATCTCCGCCCTGACTTCCTGCTTTAAGTGTTGGTGCTGCTGCAGCATGTGCTTGGGTGCTGTACAACGAGCCTCCCGATAGAAGCACGAAGAACACTAGCGCTGCCGCGATTCTTTTGTGACTTACCATGGTGTAGAAACCCCTCCATATCTTTTGGTATGAGGCTGATTGTAACATGAATCAACGCCTGCCATACGGATTAAGGGGAAATTCTAATGAACTTAAAAATCTCTCATCCTATGCGAATTAGAACCGAAGACTTGTTCACACTGTGGCTCTTCGCAGCAGCAAGTACGACGCGAATGACAAGCAAATCGCAAGTGGTAAGAGCATAACGGCGAACTGAACTGCAGAATGGTCACCGAGGAAATCGAAGATCGCAGACCACCAACCTAAATATTTAATGATATAAAGAATGACGGTCATCACAAGAACCGCAACAATTGAGAATACGTACATCCCATTTCGTCCGTAACGACGATGAACGCTGGCACATAGAAAACCTGTCATATATAGCGAGATCATACACGAGAAGAAGATTACAAACTGCGCAAGGACATTACCGTCCGAAACGTAGGGCAGATGGAAGAAAGACAACTGGACTCCCCAGCCCTCAATCACACTTCCTTCAATATAAGAAAGCACGCATAAGATGACAGAAATCGCAGCGCTAAGCAAGGAAATCATAAGCATCGAACCTAAGAAGAAATCCCGTCTTCTGACACTTAGTCCCAGTGCGAACGGGAACGTTTGTGACAACGAAACAATGCCAATCACCATCATATAGATAAAGATCGATATCAGTCCGCCGGTGACGATCTGCTCATCCACAGGAAGGAAAGCGGCAATAAACAGGTTTACAAAAAAGCTGGACAACAGAATGACCCAAGGCAGAATAAACCAGCCCCATTTGTCTCTTGCATACATTTTGACAACGTTTTGTACCATGTTCATCCTAGCTTCACCTCTTTACGCGTTTGATTGCTCGTCAGGTAGACAATTAACTGTTGGATCGTTACCGTTGATATGTCTAATCCCAGTGATTCTGCGGCCTTCTGATCACTTGCCACTAAGCTGCCATAGATCGTCGCTGAGCGATATCCGCCCATCCCCTCACTGTGAATAACCTTCTTGTTAGAGGAGAAGGATTCGATTTTGGCTGCTGGACCAGTAACCGTATAAGCACGGCCACGAAGCGAATCGGCTTCCTCATTGAGCATCAATTTACCTTCATTAATGACAATGATGTGCTCCAGCAATCGGCTGACTTCATCAATGAGATGTGTCGACAGAATGATTGTACGCGGATGGAGCGCATAGTCCTCCATCAGCCGATCGTAGAATATCGTCCGTGCAACAGCATCCAGTCCCAAGTAAGGCTCATCGAATATCGTGATCGGCGCGCGGCTGGCAAGGCCAACAATAATACCGACGGAAGACAGCATGCCCCGGGATAATTTCTTCACTCTGCGCTTCATGGGAAGCTTGAAATCCGCAACCAATTCACGAGCATAGGCGCCATCCCATTGGGGGAAAAATAAAGCAGCGGTCTCTAATACATCCACCACTTTGAAGTTATCCGGGTACTTCTGGCTCTCTTTGATAAAACAAATTTGACGCAGCACGCGATTGTTCTCGTACGGCTCTTCACCGAACACTTTAAGCTCACCGCTTGTTTGGAACAATTGCGCGGTTATCATATGCATGATGGTTGTTTTGCCTGCACCGTTGCGTCCAAGCAGCCCGTAGATCTTGTTCTCTTCAATACGGAAGCTGATATCATCGATTGCTTTGTCGTTCCCGAACATCTTCGTTAAGTGCTTCGCTTCAATAACGGTCTTCATAAGTCAAACTCATCCTCTCCTGCGGATCATATCCGTTAATTGTTCGATCGTAATCCCAAGCTTCTCTGCTTCTTGAATCATCGTGACGACGTATTGCTCGAAAAATTGCTCTTTCCGCTTCTCCATCAGCTTCGCTTTAGCGCCGGTTGCGACAAACATGCCAATTCCCCGTTTCTTATATAGAATCTCTTCATCGACAAGCAGATTCACGCCTTTAGCTGCTGTGGCCGGATTAATACCGTAGAAGGCGGCAAACTGATTCGTCGAAGGCACTTGTGATTCCTCCGGCATTCCGCCTCCTATAATGTCATCCTCAATTCGTTCTGCAATCTGGACGAATATGGGACGGCTGTCATCGATTTTGATACTCATCGCTACACCACCACATTGGTTAGTTACTCATGCAACTAACTATATAAGCAATGAACTGATTCGTCAATAGCACTTTGTTAATTTCCGCTTTCGCCTAGTGCGAACATTCGTTCCAATGCGCGGTTTACTTTGACCCCCTACTGCTTTAAAATGAGAAATAATGGAGGTGGCTGCGCATGAATATTATCAAAATCAAAGATCGGCAGGAGCTTGACCGCAGAACGCCATCAATGCCCTGGTATATCGAGAAATTCATTAACTATAAACTTCCTGACCTCTCGCCCTCTTCGCTGCTTGAATATGTGCGGGATTATGATGCGTTTCTATCCTGGTTGCTCGCAGAAGGATTGGCTGCCGGACCGACGCTGCGCGATGTAGAGTTGATTGAGCTGGAACGACTGCATATGGACAGTATCGATCATTTCAAAATGTTCCTGGCTACCCGCCAGCAGCAAGCCAACAGCAGAACGACCATATCCCGCAAGCTTTCCTCCCTTCGCTCGCTCTTTCATTATTTGAGCCAAATTGCCGAGGATGAGCAATTCTATCCGCTGTTGAAACGCAACGTGATGGCGAAGGTATCGATCAAACGAACATCGAAACCGAAGGATACTGCAGCTAAGCTCGAAGGCAAGCTGCTGCAGGAGCAGGAGATTGATGAGTTTATCCGCTACATCAATGAGGATTACGGTATGGAGATCGCCACGAACAAACAAGCCCTTTACTCGTATACGAACAACCGCACTCGCGATACTTCTATTGTGAGTCTCATCCTCAACTCCGGACTGCGCGTATCTGAGGTGTTCAATATGAACGTCGACGATATTGACTTAAAGAAGCGGCTGCTCTACGTGTATCGTAAAGGTAAGAATGATGACACGTTTAAGACGCCTGTTTATTTCCGCCAGGAGGCGATGCGTGACCTTCAGCTGTATATGTCTCAGCGGGATTCGCAGTACAAAGCACCGAAACGGGAGAAAGCGCTATTCCTCGCCATTCCCAATGGCAAGAAGGAAGGCTCTCGCATGACGAAGCGGGCCATACAAGAGATGGTCATCAAATATGCCAAGCGCTTCGGCAAACCGTACCTCTCGGTACATAAACTGCGGCATTCCTTCGCGACCGACTATTATCTGCGCAACGACCTGTACAAGACGCAAGAGCAGCTTGGTCATGCCTCACCGGAGACAACACAAATTTACGCTCACCTAACGGACAAAACGATGGCCGAAGCCATCGACCGACCGAAGGAAGCATAAGGAAAGCCCCATACCGGGTTGGTATGGGGCTTTACGTTTGAGCACTTGAGAGTTGGGTTTTCCTACTCTCAGCATCTGTTGCGCGTGGGCACACTGAAAATTGATTGATGAAGTATTGGCTGAGACAAACTCAGGAACTACAAGATTTTCATGTATATATCGGTTTCAAGCTTCGCCGGGTCGTCCGACCAGTGTCCGTATAGTTCGACCAGCGGCCTGGACGCTATCTTACCGAGAGCTTGAAGCTCTGCATGAATCGCGTCATAGGCTTCGCCCAAGCGGTCATAGGGGCCGACATGCTTGTAATAGGCATGCTCATGAAGAGTTACGGTCAACGACTCTAAGCCATGATGAATCTCTGAAGCCTTTTGCTCAAGCTCTACGCCTGCAAATACGCGACCGCCTTGCTCATACACTACATGATTGATTCCTAGATGGGGCAGTTTGAGCTTCTGAATGACGCTCCACAATTTATCCATCAGCTCCCGAACATCATGACTGTATGGAGTGCCTTCCTTATGCACCTTCGAGAAACCATATAAACTGAAATTCGTTGGTTCCTTCACGATTACTACATGTCTCGTCATCCACCAAAACCTCCATTCATCGGGATGTCATTCAATCAGCGCCAATAATGCTGAACATTCAATTCGTCCTGCCCATCGTACTCTGTACAGCTGCAAGAACATCTTCAATATCCATACGATCAGCCGCTCCACTCGCACTCCGCAGCTTCCATTCCACCTGACCTTCAGCAACGCCTTTACCTACCACAATTCGGATTGGAATGCCGATTAGATCGCTGTCTTTGAGCTTCACGCCTAATCGCTCATCGCGATCATCCAACAGCACGTCGATACCTGCAGTTTGTAATTGTGCATACAGCTGTTCAGCTGCTTCCATTTGCATCGTATCCTGCGTAGATACTGGAATAAGATGTACGTCATACGGCGCAACAGCGGTTGGCCATATCATGCCATTCTCGTCATGATGCTGCTCAATAATGGCCGAAAGCAACCGCGAAATGCCGATTCCGTAACAGCCCATAATGATTGGCTTCGTCTCACCGCTGGAATCCACGAACTGCGCGCCGAGCTTCTCGCTGTACTTGGTCCCAAGCTTGAACACATGACCAATCTCGATCCCGCGGATCGTACGCAACTCACCGTGCTCGCAGCTAGGACAATGATCGCCAACCTCCACATTACGGAAATCACCGGTCCGCTCTAGCGAGAAATCTCTCCCCGGCACAACATGACGAACATGATAGTCCGTAACATTAGCACCGGCGATTCCCACCTTCATCTGCGCAACTTCCAAATCAACCAGCAGCGGAATCGCAAGTCCAATTGGTCCAGCGAATCCGGTACCTGCACCGGTAACACGGCTGACCGTATCCGTATCAGCAAGCGTAAGCGTTACAGCTTGGAGGGCATTGAGCACTTTCGTTTCGTTAATGCTATGGTCACCGCGCACAAGTATTGCGACTGGTTTACCATCAGCTAAATAAATAAGCGTCTTAATCAGTTCATCATGACCGATGCCGAGTCCTGTAACCAGCTCGTCAATCGTTCTCATTCCAGGGGTGTGGAATTGTTCCGTCGCCGCTTGTAATCCATCTGCAGCCTGATCCCTAGTTAACCGACTGTTGTCCGCATCGACCAAAGCAGCTTCAAGACTTTGCGCTTTCTCCATGTTCGCCGCATAATCGCAGGTGCCGCAAATCACCACATCATCCTCGCCGGATTCAGCAATCGCCATGAATTCATGCGTCCCCCCTTCTCCGCCAATGGCCCCCGCATCCGCCTGGACAGCACGGAATTCGAGCCCGCAACGCTCGAATATGCGATGATATGCCTCGTACATCGCTTGATATGTGCGATCCAGTCCCTCCCATTCGCTGTCGAACGAATAAGCATCCTTCATGACGAACTCTCTGCACCGGAGCAAACCAAAGCGTGGTCGACGTTCATCGCGGAACTTCGTTTGCAGCTGGAACAGCGTGACAGGCAGCTTCCGATAAGTCGAGATCTCCTGACCGACAAGCTGCGTAATGACTTCTTCATGCGTAGGACCGAGCACGAATTCGCGACCGTTACGGTCCTGCAGCCGAACCAGCTCCGGTCCATAAACATCATATCTTCCGGATTGCTGCCATAGATCAGCTGGCTGGAAAGCAGGCAGCAGCACCTCCTGCGCTCCGGTCTGTTCCATTTCATGCCGAACAATAGCTTCTACCTTTCGCAGCACGCGGCGCCCCAATGGCAAGAACGAATAAACGCCTGCGGAGAGCTGACGAATAAATCCGCCTTTGACCAGCCACTTATGGCTCACGGCTTCTGCATCTGCTGGAACCTCCCTCAGCGTTGGGAGAAATACGGATTTCTGTTTCATTGTGAACACCCTTTCCCTATAAATCAAAATACAAAAAACACGCACCCATCCCTGGTTAAGGGACGAGTGCGTGCTCGTGGTACCACCCAAAATTCAGCCGTCCGGCAGACGGCTCTCTTGTACGGATAACGGGGCGATCCCGGCTGCAAATACGGAAAGCTAGGTTCCTTGCAGCGACTACAAGGCTGGGCAGCGCTTGGATCTGCGGGAAGCCTCTCAGCCGGCGGGCTCCCTCTCTGGGCACAGAATAACAAGCATGCATTTCCTTGATCACGGTCGTTCGATTTAATGTGATTCTAAAGGTACAACAACTTAACCGGCAAGTCAACAGGCTAACAAGAATAGGCTAGTACTAGAACGATGAAGAAAGCAGGTGGATCAGCTTGCTCGATCTAGACCCTACTAAACGACATTATCGCCATTTGGAACGGATGCCTATTCAGCTAGAGATCGGTGCCTTACACGTCGACGTGATCAAGATTAACTATGTACCTCCCGGTCCGGGCTGGCATGTACCCGAGCATAAGCATTCCTCTTATGAATTTCACTTCATCACATCGGGTAAAGGGCATATCTGTATGGATCAGATCCCCTTCCATGTCGAGACGAACCAGTTTTACTTGACCGGTCCTGAAATCATCCATGCACAGTACTCGGATCAGCATGAGCCGATGGCTGAATTGTGCCTGCAATGCCAATTTACGTTGAAGAAAAACGCGGATCGTCATCACTTCGAAGAAGCAAAGCAGCTGCTCGATATTTTCAACACACCAGTTTACAGCAGTATCCCTGACGTACTAGGCGCAATTCCACAGTTCATGTCTTGTGCCGAAGAAGCAAATCATCAATTCGCAGGCTATTATGCAGCCATTCAAAGCCGGCTTGCCGGCGTCATTATTTCCACTGCCAGAATGCTTGCAGGCGAAGACGAACAGATGGCTAACTATTCCGTCCCTGCCAAACGCGAAGGTTATGAAGTCATCCTGGAAACAATTCTGTTCCTAGAAGATAATTATCAGAACCCGATAACGCTCGAGCAAGTCGCCGATCATGTACATTTCAGCCCACGGCATCTCGGCCGGATGTTCAAGCTTGTCACTGACAAAACGATGAATCGATACCTCACCGAAATCCGATTAAACCGCGCTTTGCACCTGCTCCGACAGTCCGACTACTCCTTGGATCGAATCGCTCAAGAAATTGGATTCGCCAATGGAAGCTACCTAAGTCAACTGTTCCGGCGTGTCTATGGTCATCCTCCAAGTGAGCAGCGCACAAGCACCTCCACGAACATCTAACACTTCGTTTCGTCCCAAAATTATAAGCAATTTGTCGTCATCACCGCGAAGATCTACCTCTTGCAGGAACAACTTCGCCTTTTACATCTCACATGCGCCCCAAAATCTTCCACTTCACGAGGTCCGGAATGTAGAGGAGGGATCTCCTAGCAGGCCGCATACCATGATAGTGAAAGCGATTTCAACCTTAAAGGAGGTTTCGTGATGAACCGAGTATCGAAATGGGTGGCTGCTCTGATGACGGCTGCCCTTCTATTCACTGGTTTTAATTTTATAGGAGTCCGCGAAGCAGCAGCTGCGGGTCCACAAGGGATTCAGTTCGGCCGCCCCATCGACGATTCCGGGAATATTCTGATTACGAATCAAGTTGCGCAGGCACTAGCCGACAGCGGAGCGGGATTTGTCCGGCTTAACTTCCGCCTCGGACCTTACACCTCGGATACTGCGGCATTTTACAGCACCTATGATACGATTGTGAATAGGCTGCGAAGCAAAGGACTTCAAGTCATCGGTCTGATTTCAAACGAATCCTGGCCAGGCACACAGTCGGATTGGACGGACAATAATGCAGAGAATACGCCCGGAGGGGACGGCTACAACAGCTTTATCGACCAATTCGGGTACTTAGCCGGGCGAATGGCAGGCCATTACGACGGCGTCATCAAATATTGGGAAGTATGGAATGAGCCGAACTGCTGGGGCTCGAACCCGTCTCCGGGCGTCTACACCGGATGCTCGTTCATCTATCCATCGAATTTTGCCGCAATGTTGGGTCACGTGTACACGCAGATGAAATACTATAACAACTACGATGTGGAAGTCATCAGCGGCGGAATCTTCGGACACGATATTGCAGGTTACTCTTCCGGCGGCTCAGGTGCCGACTATCTTAGTGATACGTATGCTGAAGGTACGACCGTAGGGAGCTGGAATTGGATTCAATCCAACGCAGGGTCCTATCCTCTCGATCATATCGGACAGCATATCTATATCGATCAAGGCGGCGGCGTATCCACCACGCAGCTGAACAATTACATCAACTACGTACACAGTGCATATGCAGCCTATGAAGGATCAGGTACGACCAAGAAAATCTTCATGACAGAGATCGGCTGGACGACAGATGCCGTCAGCGAAGCCGTGCAAGCCTCCAATATTACGGCTGCTTACAACGTCATGAAAGCATCCCCGTATATACAGAGCGGCGTGTGGTTCTACCTCCAAGATGAGCCATCGCTGAGCTATGGGATATTCAAATCCAGCGGACTCGGTTCTTCAGATAAGAAAACAGGCTGGACTAATTTCCGTAATGCTACGGCTTATGAAGGCAAATTGTCTGGTGGCACAACAAATACGAACATCCTCAATTATTTCAACAGCCACGGCGGGATGGCTACGAACGGGTCCCCTTATGACAATGGTGGCAGCGCGTATGTTCATTATTGGGACTATGGCTATGTGCAGGATTTTGATGGCGGAAGCATCGGACCTAGCGCCATTATGACATCTGGCAGCGGGACGTTCCAAGTCCGTAACGGTTTCTGGCAAACGTACCTTCAAGGCACTAACCATACCTACCTCCAATTTCCTTCCAGTGATGAATTTCCATATGGATCCGGTACGAGGCAAAACTTCCAAGGCGGCTACATGACATGGGATCCTACGAATGGTATCCAGGTGTTCTAGGAGATGACAAAAGGAGAGGCCGGCGGCCTCTCCTTTATCTTATACACAATATGACATTCAAATCATTTGGTTTACATAATTATATTTATGTCACCCATATTCGAACAATCAATCAAACATTAACAAATAATGCCGTTACATACATAATCAGTATCCCCACAAACAAACTGCCCAAATTGCTCCAAGACACGACTGCTCGATTGCTCTTTCCAGCCTCTCTGACCACCATCTTACTGATCACGTAAATGACCTGCAGAATCGCACCTGCGCCAATGCCGAAGAACAAAGCGGCGAAGGCTTCATTGAAAATGAATCCCCCTGTCCACGTTCCGATAATCGCCGGCCCCCCACCGAGGAAAGCCAAACCGACGAAAGTGCGCCAAGTTGGGCGTTCTTGCAAAAGCGGAGCGGCAATACCGACGCCTTCCGTGATGTTGTGAAGCGTAAATCCGATAATGAGGAAGGTGCCGAGTGCCGCTTCGCCGGCTGCGAAAGCAGCACCGATGGCAAGACCTTCGCCGAGATTATGGAGACCAATACCCCCGGCAATCTTATATGCAACCTGCTTGCCGCTAACCGCACCTTTTCGCTCGTTGGCCTGATCGATGGCAACGAGGAACAAGAAACTGAGAAGCGCGCCGAACCAAACGAGCCCGTTGCCTTGGAAGATGCCGGCTGCTTCTGCCCCTAACTCAAATCCTTCTTCGAACGTATCAATGACAAGGAAGAACAGCAAACCAACCGTTAGAGCCAGCACAGCCTGCATGCCACGCTGCGAGAATCGTCGTAAGAAGGGGAACCAGAGCAACCCTAACCCTACGGGAACAACACCTACATAGAACCCGATCAAGGCAAACTGGGCTACACGAGTGACATCCGGCACCGGCGTCAACGCGGCAACTGGCACCTCACCTGCGAATATCAGTCCGTTCGTCGTAATCAGTTTAATCTCATAAGGATCTCCCTCAACCCAGCCGTACGGAATGAAAATTTCGGTTTGCTCGAGTCGTCCGACCGTATCGCTGGGAAGAAAATCAGCATTCCAGAATGCATCGTTCACCAGTACCTGTGCGATTGTGACTTTCTCCGGCCCGGTGTTCAGCACGTGCAGCGTAAAACCTTCATGCGTAAGGACAATCTTCTGAACGTTAAGCGCTTCGATCGGCGCGACAGGCTCATCCTTAATGCCAGTTCCTAGATTGGAAATTAAGTAGATGATCAGAATAAGCAGAGCGAGCGGTGCGCCTCCCCATATCCAGAGCAGCTTACTTCTAGGCTTTTGTTTCTTAGACTCCACGACTTCGATCTCCATGTAAATCCCTCCTCCCTACGCCTTGACCTCGAAGAATCCCATCCAGCCCAGCTCTGCAAATTCACTCTGATGAGCGTGGAACATATACTGACCCGGTTCTGGAAACACCATCTCCAGAATGCCGCGCTGTCCTTGGCACTGCATGATGGTGTCGGTCATAACCGGTCTGGCATCCGGATCTGCGCCTACCTCGTAGTACTTGAAGAAGTTGGCATGAAGATGGAAAGAGTTAATGAGATCGAATTCGGTTAGATTGCTTAGATAAACGCGGACAAGCTCGCCGGCCTTCACGGGAATCGGCCAAGCTTGGAATGCGAATGCATAGCCGTTAACGGTATAAATCTCATTCTCTCCGTCCAAGTCCAGATCAAAGCCGTTCATGACCATATTAAGTTCACGAGCCTTCTTCCTCGGCACCTTCGGATCTACGATGAAATTCCCGTAAAGTCCCTTGTGAATATGTTTGGATAGAGGCGGAATATGACAATGGTACACATGCATGCCCGCAGGTTTCGCTTCGAATTCATAAATAAATTCCGTACCTGTCGGAACCGGTTCAATGCCATCCATACGGGTTGGATGAACGCCGTGAAAATGGATCGAATGCGGGTGCGAGGAACCGTTCCAGAACTTCACGCGAACGATATCTCCTTCCGTGCAGCGAATCGTAGGTCCCGGAATGGTCCCGTTATAGGTCCAACCCGGAAACGTGATGCCCTTCGCAATTTCCACAGTTGAATCCGATGCGACCATGCTATATTCGCGCACAGTCTTGCCGTCTGCACGGGTGCTTACTTTCCCGTAATCAAACTCTGTCAGCGATTTAATTGCGGCTTGGAGTCCGAAGGTTTGATCTTTCCCGGGGTCGTAACCATGTGCCATCGTTTGATGTTTATGCTGTTTCAATGCCGAGTGCACCTCATGTTTGGTCATCGCCTTAACCGGTTTCCCTAATAACGAGCCCGGGCTGAACAAGTTACCGCTAATAGCACCTAGGACACCTGCAGCTCCCCATTTCAACACATCCCGCCTGGAGACAGGGCGTTTAAGATTAAATGCCATGATGCCACCTCCTATTTTGCATAAAGTAAATTAAGTTTTCCGAGTGCAAAAAAATAATCAAAAAAATATTAATGTGGACAAGGGACAAAATGTTTCCCTAGAGCAAAACTCGAATGACTTAAATATATGCTGAACGTCTGTATTTGTAAACCACAAATTTCTTCACCACAAAATAAAAAAGTCCGCGATTACGCGGACTTCTCGTCGAATAGCTATGTCTAACAACTTAATTCATGCCATTAACTAAATAATTAATCTCATTAATAACTTTGCTATTCCTCATTTAAAACTCTCGCTACTGACAAATTCCAAGACGGCCAGCCACCACGCTCAAGAGCTTCATCCTTCAAACTTTGCTTCACGTTATTTATGGCATCAGCCAGCGTTGGTTCTTCTTTCTGGAGCTTGATAAGAGTAGGATAAGCATCTGTCGAGAGCGACCCTAAATACTCCATATCGATCTTCCCGGTATCCTGAAAACGAATCATGTTCTGCTTGGCGATAATTGCATCGACGTTCACATAATTAATGACGATATAGGCCGCTACCGCAAGTCCTATGTAAGCCTTCGCCAATGAGAAATGCTCACTCCATATTCGTATGAAGGATGCGATGAGAATGAGGCCCAGAAACAGCATGAAGCCTTGAACGAGTATTCTCGTTTGCGTATAGCCGTAAGCCGACTCATAGAGCGACAGCCTGCTGTACGCCGATACCAGCATCACAACCGTGCAGCCAACCAGCATGCTGAGGGAGAGCTTGCGTACGCATTCGGCCACGATCCCTTCTCTACGTATGAAATGAAGACCGCTCAGCAGTAAAACCAGATTAATGAGCGCAACAACGACTAGTTGTGCGAAGCCCTGCCTCGCATACTCGGCATAGGCAACACCTTCCGGCAGCAAGCCGTTCGCAGCCCCGAACAAATAAGAGAATTGAATCGCCGCGAAAATTAGATAGACGATGTTGAAGCTGATGAGCAGTGTTCCGGCTGTAAGCGCATCTAGTGAAAGCGGTGTTTGCTGTCTCGAAGCAGCAGATGCAGCGGAAGAGAATGCGTTAGCGGTGCCGCCTTCGCTGCCATCCCTCCATTGGTCATCGGTTCTGCGGAATAACAATGTCCATAAGTAGCTGAACGTAAAGACTGAAATGAACACGGCAAGCACCGTTCTTGTAAACAAAGTGCGAATCGAATAGTCGCCGAACATCTCAGGCAAGCGGTTTAACAAATCCATAAAGATCCGATCTGCCGAAGCCAGCAGCAAAATCACTACAATTAGAAGCGGTGACGCAAGAAGAAGGCCGAGCAAGATTCGGCGAACCTTCCCGCCGCCTGCTTTTCCCCCACTATTGTGCTGTGGAGAAACACGATTCACCAGCAATCCAAATGGGACGGTAAAGTAGGAAAACGGCTTGATAAGACTCAAGTAAAGCACATCCTGATAGAAAGCGGTCCTAAACCAAGGTTTCGTGCTGCTCCTTGAGAGCAATACCGTTTGGGCCGCGACAAGTGCCGGTATGACAACGATATTGAGCATGTGAAATAACTCATTATTAAAGAGCGTGTAGCTGAGCGACAGCAGCGCGACAGGCAAACATAGCAGCCACCCAGACTTCGATTGACCTCGCCATTGATCAAACCCGCCGATTCTCCCTTTTATCGCATAGAAGAACAAACCATAGAAAGCACAGGTAAACAGTGCTGCCGATATCCCCAAGCTATTACCAACGAATAAATATTGACTAAATACTCCAAATCCTAATGACCAAAGCGCGATTAGCTCATATCTTCTTTGCCATGGTGCTGGATCTCTCAAAGGGCTCACTCCTGACATGTTGACTGTATTAGCAACGATTGTACTTTTCTCCTATTTTATTGTAGCCTATAAAATAAGAAGAAAAAGTGTAAGATTTGATAAAGAAATTTCATATTTTAAGTCGGGAGACGAGCTCACGATGAAAATGAGGCAGCATTACATCGCGCTTCGGGGCGCTCTGCCACAGCTGCAGGAGCATGAACCGTACGAAGTCACGACGCTGGAGCTGGCGGCAGCGCTGGATTGCACGCATCGCAATATGGTCCTTCTGCTGCAGCGCATGCAGCGAGAAGGCTGGTTAAGCTGGGAACCCCGTCGCGGCCGCGGCAATCGCTCCGTCTTGCACTTTCTGGCGAAGAAAGAAGAACTCGTGCTGCAGGAAGCGCAAGAAATCGCACAGAAGCAAGACTTGCAAATGGCAATCTCCTATCTGCAAACGATGGACAGCGAGGGCACACGGGGGCTTCGCTCGCAGTTTCAGGATTGGCTCTCGAAACGGTTCGGCTTTCATTCCGAGGTATTAGGTGAGCGTCGATTGGACATTTTACGATTTCCGCTGCCGCAAACCATCCATTCCTTGGACCCTGCCGCCATCCATTATTCAGGCGAATCGCATTTGGTCAACCAGCTCTTCGACGGACTCGTAAGAATGAGCCCCTCAGGCGATACCATTCTTCCGCATCTTGCACATACATGGGATATCGATGCCGCGCGCACCAGTTGGACCTTCTACCTGCGTAAAGGAGTCCTCTTCCATCATGGCCGTGAGATGCTGGCAGCCGATGTCGTATTCACTTTCGAGCGATTGAAGGCTCTTGCACCGCGAGGCTTATATAATTGGGTGTACATGGGGATCGTCTCCATCGAGATGCCGGATGAACGCTCTGTTCGATTCATACTAGAGGAGCGCAATGAAGCCTTCCTCCCCTTCTTGGCTACTAATCGAGCATCGATCGTTCCAGCTCCGGAAGTACCGCCATCGACGAAGAAGATGACCAGCAGCCCGGACCGGTTCGCCTACGCGGAAATCGGACTGCATCCGATCGGTACCGGCCCTTTTCGTCTTGTAGATCAGGAGCATGGCGTCATGGTATTGGAAGCCTTCCCTGCATATTTTCAAGGACGAGGTTTCCTGGATCGTGTAGAGGTATGGACACAACCGCTGCACCAAGAGCTGGACGGACAAGCCGAGCAGCCAGCCTTCCAGGTCATGCATAACGTACGCATATCCGAGACCGCAACTGAGCAATGGCAGCAGGTTCGCCAATCCGGAACGACCTGCAAGTTTCTGACCGTTAACGAACTGCGAGAAGGTCCGCTTGCTAATGCTGCGGTTCGCGAGGCGTTCGATCTGGCCCTGAATCGCGCCGAAATCATTGAACGCCTATCCGGAGATGTCATCGAGCCTGCCGACAGCTTCTGGACTCCACATTCAACAAGCAGTCCTACCATTAAATCAGCTGCTGCCGACACTGTGGAGCAATGTCTTATGAAAGCTGGCTACAAGGGCGAACCGATTATTCTTGCGACCATTCCGCAATATGAAGCCGATGCACTTATTGTACAGCAGGTTTGCGCACTTGCCGGCATCACGCTAATGATCAAGTTCATCCCTGCTGAACAATTCAAAGGCGAAGAACGCTTGCATGCGGATTTACTGCTGTTTGCCATTATGCTGGACGAGCACCGAGAGCTGCGTCTCATCGATTTGTTCAAGAACATGCAGCTGCACATGCGGCCGGATATGCAAGTCATCCTGGAGCAGCAACTGAACGAGTTGTTGTCCGAGTCCGATGCCAAGCGCAGATCAGATCAGTTCCGACAAATTGAGCATCAGCTTGCTGCAGCTCACAGCCTCATGTTTCTCTATCGCAAACATCTCAAGACCGCCTTTCACCCTTCCATTCGGGGAATATCGTTGGAATCGCTCGGCTGGGTACACTTCCGCGACCTCTGGTTCACCAGACTGCCGGAATAAGCAGCCCATCCGATCAGCAGAAAAGCCGCTCGGAGCAGCCAATAATGACTGCTCCGAGCGGCTTTTCACTTCTCTATTCATGCAACTCCGATTAGAATACCTTCGTCGTCCACGATTCACAGTTCCACGTCTCTGTCACGACATCGCGGTAAAACTCAGGTTCATGGGAGATTAGCAGAATGCTGCCTTTGTAGGCTCTAAGCGCACGTTTAAGCTCTTCCTTCGCGTCCACGTCCAAGTGATTCGTAGGCTCATCGAGCACGAGCAGGTTCGTTTCGCGGTTGATCAGCTTGCATAGACGCACTTTCGCCTTCTCGCCGCCGCTCAACACCGCGATTTTGCTCTCGATATGCTTCGTAGTCAATCCGCACTTCGCCAGTGCAGCACGAACCTCGAATTGATTCAGGGATGGGAATTCGTTCCAAATTTCATCGATACAGGTGTTGTAATTGGCATCCTTCGCCTCCTGCTCGAAGTAACCGATCGACAAGATATCACCACGCTGTACGGTACCTGAGATCGCCGGAATTTCGCCAAGAATGCTGCGCAGCAGCGTTGTCTTACCGATCCCGTTCGCTCCGACCAGTGCAATCTTCTGACCGCGTTCCATCAGCAGATCAAGCGGTCTGGAGAGCGGCGCGTCATATCCGATGACGAGATTCTTCGCTTCGAAGATCAGCTTGCTTGAAGCTCTTGCATCCTTGAAGTTGAATTGCGGCTTCGGTTTCTCCTTCGCAAGCTCAATCACGTCCATCTTGTCCAGCTTCTTCTGTCTGGACATGGCCATATTACGAGTAGCGACACTTGCTTTATTGCGTGCGACGAAATCCTTCAGTTCCGATATTTCTTGTTGTTGACGCTTAAATGCCGATTCCAGCTGTTGTTTTTTCATTTCATGCACTTGCTGGAAATGGGAGTAGTCGCCGACATAACGGTTCAGTTCTTGATTCTCCATGTGATAGATCAAGTTGATGACGCTATCTAAGAAAGGAATATCATGGGAGATGAGGATGAAGGCATTCTCATATTCTTGCAGGTACCGTTTCAGCCACTCGATATGCTGTTCATCGAGATAGTTCGTAGGCTCATCGAGCAGCAAGATATCCGGCTTCTCTAGAAGCAGCTTCGAAAGCAGTACTTTCGTACGTTGACCGCCGCTTAGATCGTTTACATCTTTGTCCAGACCGATATCCGTCAGACCAAGTCCGCGTGCCGTTTCCTCGATCTTGGCATCGATCATGTAGAAATCCTGATTCGTAAGGGTGTCTTGAATGGTTCCGACATCCTCGAGCATCTGATCCAGCTCTTCGGGAGTGACATCGCCCATTCTTCCGTACATGTCGTTCATCTCTTGTTCCATGTCGAACAAGTATTGGAATGCGCCTTTTAATACGTCACGGATCGTCATGCCTTTGTTCAATACAGCATGCTGGTCGAGGTAGCCAACGCGCATCCGCTTGGACCATTCGACTTTCCCGTCATCGGGCTGCAATTTGCCTGTAATGATGTTCATGAACGTGGATTTACCTTCGCCGTTCGCGCCGATAAGTCCGATATGCTCTCCCCTAAGCAAGCGGAAGGATACATCGTTGAAGATCGCACGGTCACCGAAACCGTGACTCAGTCGTTCTACGTTTAATATACTCATGAATGACACCTTTTCTGTTAGACTTTTTCTCGTTATATTATAGCGTTAGACGCCCCACAACTCAATCATTTCACGCATGATTCTTACAATATCAAGCTGCCCCCTTTACTATTTGATCTCGCCATGGTCTTTAAGCTCTGATTCAACATGAACGTTCACTTCCGCTTTCGCGAGTGCGCCTCCCCAGTCATTTTGTACCTTTTTCCAAGCTTGATATTGAAAAGCCCGAGCATAAAGCCCCAGACCAATAGGATCCAGTTTATTATGTTGGATTTTCTTCACCAGCTTGTTCATTTCTTGCTCAAGCTGCTTATTAATCATCGCTTCTAGTTCCGGCGTTTTCTTCTCCGCATCGTATCGAAACATCTGTTCCGTTAAATGAATAGGAAGCTTTAGTCGGATATCAAAACGAAATCGGTTATTCGAGTAGGAAACCTTCACTTTCCGCGATACTTCCGTAACGTAGAAGCTGATGGCTCTTGTCTCGAATACGGATTTCTTGTGCGGGATATTAGGCAATATAAGCGTCAACGTTAGATCCGCCAGCTTCTCTTCTTGAAGAATTTGCAACAGTTCATTCTCCATTAGATCGAGCGAATCGCGATAAAGTCCTTTCTTGTCAAGCAATGCCGTCCCGGTTACGACAACCTCTTTGGGTGTTTTGTGAATCTCCGAAACATAAGGAGTGAGTCCTTTCTCAAAGACAAGCCGAACGAATTCAAAAAGTGTCGTCTTTTCTACCAAATTCCTCATGTGTGCGGTATCGATAAGCTTCGCGATATGGAGCGGGAGCCTGCGCTTATCCTCTGGCGTGAAGAACATAATCTCTTCGACAGGTCCGTCGACTGCAATTAGTCTTGCATTGATTCTCGCTTTCGAATCACGAAAAAAAACATCGAGGAGATTCATCCATCCTTCGTGCTGAAGAACCTTTTTGCCGATGAGAATATTTTGAAGCTTCCCATTGCTTACGAGCGCAGATACGCGGGCTTCCAGCTCTCCTCTGGCTTGACGGCTAGTGATTGCTTTCACTTTCGTCGTCTCATTCTTCTTCTTGGCTTCCTTACTGAACACAGGCGAAGAAGAGAAAATCACCAGGTTATTGTCCTCGTCCAAATCGATGCCCAGCATGAGCACTAAAGTAATATTTTCAAGATCAAGGCGGTCCTTACAGCTTGTTAGTACAAATGCCAGCAAGAATAACAGCAGGGTAACGCGATAGAACCGACTCATTTGTTCCACCTAGGGAAGCTTGTCATGATGGACAATATCCCCCACAAACAGAGCGGGAAGAAAAACGCCATCACGATACCAAAATAAGTGAAATATTGGATCGCCGTCGTACTTGCATTCCACCCCGGTTCCCAGATATACGTAATCAATACCATCTCGGCAAGCAGAACCACGATATGTTTGCTTACGCTGCCGATATGAAACAGCTTCTTCGAACAATACACCGTCATATACAGCGCGGGTATCCATGTTTTGGAGATAACCAGCAAGTAACAAGTCAACATGACGATATCGAATCGTTCCAGAAATCGATACTCAATGACTTTAACAACGGTCAGCATCGTATCATTGAAGAATTGAATTTCATCCGGACTGTACACAACGAAGCAAAGGATCGTTACGTACAAATAAACAAGTAATGTCATTGTATTGGCGATGATGATACCAAACGTAGCCTTCTTCTTGTTCTCTAGATGAGGATAGATAAAGAACGCCGCCTCAAATCCCAGAAAAGAGATGACGGTTGTATTCACGGTCCGCAGCACGGGCATCCATCCCTCTTTGAGAATGGGAAGCAGATTCAGCCAATGTGCCTCGCTGAACAACGTCAAGAGGACGACAGGCATCCATAAGGAGCACAGAATCACAACCTCCCCATATCGGGCAATGATGCGAACGCCGCCTTTCACAATCATATAAGCAGGGACAACAAAGAGCAGCATCAGCACATAATCCTGCGATTGCTGCATGATCCAGCTGCGAATAAGCAGCACCATGCGATCTAGAATCAAATAGGCAAACAAGCACATGTAGATGCCAAATACGAGCGACATCAGATGCCCGAAGAATTTACCAAAGAAATGCGAGATCAGATCGATGATCGTCCCATTCGGATGTTTCTGCATGATTTGAATGATGATGATACTCGCAATCACCGATATGCCATACCCAATTAATAAGGCGATCCAGCCATCAGTTCCAGCGGTCTTGGCTAAATCGCGAGGCATCGAGATGACGCCTACACCAAGCTGCATACTGTGGATGATGATGATAAATTGCAGCAGCGTTATGGAGTTCGTTTTGTTCGTTTTCAAACTAAATCCCGTCATTCCTCATCACCTTCAAGGCGGTTTAACCCCATTCTGTTTTTCTGCAGCGATCGCACGCTCTTCGGACGTTTCATCATGTTCCACAAGGGAAGACGGATAAACACATCCTTCCAATCCCCCATGCGTATTGGTGCAATCGGTGTACTGTACGCTTCTCCAAGCGATTTCAAGTTGATTACATGTGCGACAAGCACCATAAATGCAGCGATGATGCCAATCATGCCGAACATCGATGCGATGATCATAACCGGAAATCGGATGAATCTAATCGATGCAGCCATATCGTAATTCGGCAAAATAAACGAAGCAACGGCGGTTGACGCAACGACGACGACCATCAAATTACTTACGATCCCGGCTTGCACGGCACCTTGTCCAATAACGATACCGCCTACAATCCCAACCGTTTGACCTACGGGGGCTGGCAAACGGACTCCGGCTTCTCGAAGCATTTCAAGCATAATCTCCATAATAAGGGCTTCAATGAAAGGCGGAAATGGGACCGCTGCTCGAAACTGTCCGATGGAAAGGATCAAATCGAGTGGAATCACCTCATGATTAAACGAAATGCAGGCAATGTAAATACCGGGCAAGAAAGCAGCGATGATGCAAGCAAAGAATCGCAGCATGCGCAAGAAGGTTGCAATTGGCCAGCGCGTGCTGTAATCGTCGATACCTTGAAAGAAAGCGGCTATGCTGACAGGCGCAATTAATACACTTGACGAGCGATCGACAACCACACAAACGCGTCCTTGTAAAATTTGCGACGAAGCTGTATCCGGTCTTTCCGTTGTAATAAACTGCGGTAAAAGCGAGAACGGGTTATCTTCAATCAGCTCAGCCAGTTCACCGGTATTTAGAATGCAATCTACATTTAATGACGTTAATCGCCTTTCCATCTCTTGGATCAGATCAGGATGTGTAACATCCTCCAGATAGAGGATCGACACTTTGCAAGGTACTCTGGAACCGATGAGCAGCTCTTTAATCTTCAGTTCTCTGCTGCTGATATACCGCCGGATTAAGGCAATGTTTAATCCTGCAGTCTCTATAAACCCTTGATGAGCCCCTTTAAGAGAAGCTTCGATTTGAGAATCCGTGATTGCGCGCTGCGGCCACCCCTGCGTATCAAAGGCATAGGCTTGTAGCTGACCATCCACGATAAAGACGCTTTGACCTTGCAGAATCGCATGCTCCACATGTTGCAAGGTAGTCAGCGTACAAATATCTCCAACCGTAACGGGCAGAATCCCTTTGCCGCTAGTGCCTCTGCTACTATCAGCGGACTCGAACATCAGCTGATTCAACACGTTGTTGTTAATGGAATTCTTGTCCGCCAATCCTGATAAATAGACAAGAACGGCCTGACTCTCCGTTTGCTTATAATCGAAAGACCGAATAACAAGGTCAGGGGCTTTGCTGAAAATCGCGATGATCGAATCGACATTTATCTTTAAGCTGCTCTGCAATTGACCGCGTTCAGGGGTGTGGTCCTCTTTCATCTGTTTGAACGACTGAATATGGCGGCGATTGAGAAATTTGAATAATCGCATTAACAACTCCATGGCACACCTCAACATTCGCTTCTGACTTGATCGTATTTCATATTTTGCCATAAGCTGTTAGCAAATATTCCGCAGGTTGAACGCAGAAGAAGACAGGTCGCCCAATTGGACAGCCTGTCTTCTTCATCCTTCATATCATGTTTATTTGTCGACAATCGCCTTCAACTTCTGCTTCAGAACTTCAAAAGCTTCACTCAGCTTCGCCTTAGGAATGTTGTCAAACCGATCGCCGAGACTAACCTCGTACGTGCTTAATGAATCATGAACGGCATTCATATGCTTCGTAAGTCCAATTCCGGTTTCCTTATAGAGTGCTAGGAAAATCGGTTCCAATCTGTCTTTCGCAATCCCAGCGTGAACATGGAACATATTCGAAACCGGTATTTCCGGTACCGTCTTCAGTCCCTCACATTCGTTATACAGCTTCGCCAGCTCAACCGCCGATTCATAATAATGTCCCATCTTCCCTGCTCGCTGCTCGAAATAATAATCGCTGCTCACAATATAGGGATAGAGGCTGATCAGATCGCCGCCATGGCGTCTCTTCCATATCTTCGATTGTTCAGTAAAGGGCTCACTGCCGGCTAAGATGGCTCCGGCAATACCGCCGATGCCTTTGTAGAACGATACATATACACTGTCGAATAACGCGCAGATTTCTTCTGCCGACTTCTCGTAATACGGTAAAACCTCGAATAACCGAGCGCCATCCAAATGCAGTTTGATCCCGCGTTCACGACAATGTGCCGCGATTGCTTCCAGCTCTGCAAAGGAAGGCAGCTGACCGCCGATCTCGCGCTGCGGCAATTCGATAAGCAAACAAGAAATGTCTTCGTTCATGCTCACTACGTCTTCCAACGTAATCAGCCGATCCTTATCGGCAAGCAGAATCGGCTCCAGATGATGCAGCTCCTTAAGCCCGTCCTTCTCGTGAATTTCCAGATGGCACAGCGGATGGTACGCAACCTTCTTGTTGGACAGCTCATCGCTCCAGATGCGAAGCGCAATCTGTTGAGCCATCGTACCGCTTGGAAAGAATACAGCGGATTCCTTGCCTAGAAAGCCGGCCATCTTGCGTTGAAAGTCCTCGATCAGTTTCCCGTTTCCGTAAATGTCGCTATCCACGCTGCCGTCCATATCGCGAAATGCATCCAATAATATCTGCACCGTATACTTGCTGTGCCCGGTAACCGGGTAGTTCGTTTGGTTAAAAGCCTCCAGTAGTGCTGTCATACGGATCGTCCATCTCCTTCAAGTGCTGTCGCCATATTGTACTTGTTTAGGCAGTATCTCTTCAAGCTTTCCGAACATTGCTCGCCCCAAAAATGAGCGTTGTCCCAGTACGCATGTCGTCCATGCTTCATATGATAACGTATGCAAGAGCTCTTCTTTCTTAGGGGAGGTGATTCTTATGACATTTGCACTCACAGATTGGATGCTCTACTCGATGTGGGCAGTACTTGGATTCATGGGTCTGAACTTCTTAATGGATATGTTCAAAATGATGAAGTCAGGCACTTTTTCGACCGATTTTGTACTAGGGTATCTTAAAGACATGGTGTACTTTGTATTGCCATTATTCATGTTTGCGAACATGCAGTCTCTCGATCACTGGGGCTGGATGATGTTGACCGCTTACTACGTCGGCGCATTCGGAGTTGTATTCAAGTATCTGATGGACCTCAAAGGCAAAATGTAATCGCTACAGCGTAGCTCCATTGCCCGCATTACTTGCAGGCTGCCGGCACCAACGGCAGCCTGTTTCATTTGCAAAAACAGGCTTGTCACTTTCATTTAAATATGTTAAATAAGTAAAGGACGATATTGCTTAGGAGAGATTCAGATGGCACAGCTCTATTATAAATACGGCACGATGAATAGTGGGAAATCATTCGAAATCATTAAAGTTGCCCACAATTACGAGGAGCAAGGCAAGCAGGTCCTCATCTATTCCCCTTCCTTCAGTGCAAGAGACGGCGCAGAACTGGTCGGCTCACGAGTCGGCTTCGAGCGTGCTGCCATTCCGGTCGACGAGCATACGAACTTGTATGAGAGCGTCAAATCGCATCTATCACCACCATCCGGTCCTAACAAAATTTATTGCGTACTCATCGATGAAGCTCAGTTTCTGAAGAAACACCACATCTTAGAACTCACGCAAGTAGTTGACGAGTTGAACATCCCGGTTATGGCATTCGGGCTGAAGAACGACTTCCAGAATCAACTGTTTGAAGGCAGCTACAACCTGCTGGTGCAAGCGGATAAGATTGAAGAGATCAAGACCATCTGCTGGTTCTGCGATCGCAAAGCAACGATGGTGATCCGCTTCCGTGACGGTCAGCCCGTTAATGCCGGCGCACAAATCCAAATTGGCGGCAATGAAGATTACAAGCCGGTTTGCAGACGCTGTTATAATCAAGCTTTCCGCGGGGTTGAACCGGAGAACGAGATCGAGTCCGAAACCGAATAAGAAGACCCGGAGAGGCGATATTAGCCTCTCTTTTGTTATTTTCAGTCCCTTTTTGACAACATGTGTACGGAAAAGTAAAGTGGTAAAAGTAGGTTATTAATAAAATCAAGGAGGCTGCCATGAGCGCTGCACGTAAGGAATCACCCGTTATTCCGTTTACCTCGATGCGACAACTTGTAGGGCCGCTGCTCGCCATCATTGTCGGCATCTTCATGGTTATCCTTGACAGTACCGCTGTCAATGTAGCCATCCCTGTTCTAGTGAAAGACTTTGACAGTACGCTTAGCATCGTGCAGTGGACCGTAACCGGTTATGCGCTGGCTCAAGCAGCCGTCATTCCGTTAGCCGGTTGGATGACAGATCGGTTCGGCTCGAAACAAATCTTCATCATTTCACTCATCTTGTTCACAGTCGGTTCGGTGCTCTGCGCACTCGCGACGACGGCAGAGCAGCTTATTATGTACCGCGTACTGCAAGGACTCGGCGGCGGTATGGTGCTTCCAATCGCATTCGCGATGACTTACCAGCTCAGTCCGCCTGAGAAAGCCGGCTCTATTATGGGACTTATGGGTATGCCTATTCTGCTGGCACCCGCACTCGGCCCCATCGTTTCCGGATATCTGGTCGACTATGTCGCCTGGGAATGGATCTTCTTCATCAACGTCCCGATCGGCATCCTAGGCGTCATCCTGTGCATAACCTTACTGCCGAAGCTGCCCAAGAAAGCTTTCACCTCTCTTGATATGCTTGGGATAATTCTCGGTCCGCTTGCATTCGCAGGCTTGTCCTATGGACTTAGCGAAGGATCTACCAGCTGGTCGTCAGATAAGACGATTATCGGTCTGGTCGTTGGTTCCGTATCGCTCCTCCTCTTTATCATCGTTGAATTGAAACGCAAGAAAGAACCGCTTCTGGAGCTGCGTGTATTCCGCTCGCCCTTGTTTACACGCGGAATTATCGTTCAATGGGTCTTACAGTTCGTCATGTTCGGGATCATCTTCACCGTACCTTATTTCATGCAAGAGCTGATGGGCATGAGTGCCTTCCATGCCGGCATGTGGACATTGCCTCAAGCCATTGCCGCAGGGCTGTTTATGCCGATCGGAGGCCGCTTATATGACAAAATCGGCGCTCGCCCGCTGGTAGTCACCGGCTTGACGATTGTTGCGGTCGGCGCATTCCTCATCTCGCGGATCGATCCGTCTGACAGTGCAGTCATGTTCCTTCTTCCCCGCGCCATGCTCGGAATGGGAATGGGCTTGTCTTTCCTGGCACTGAATACGCATCTCATTCAATCAGCGCCTAGTAATTTGGTCAGCAGGGTTACATCCCTGACAAGCGCAGCACAGCAAGTCGTTACCTCGTTTGCGGTTGCAGGATTAACGACATTAATCGTCAGCCGTACAACGCATCACGCTGCGGAAGGCGAGAAACCAATGCCCGATGCGATGGCACACGGGTTCCATGATACTTACCTAGTCCTTGCCGGGCTGGCTATCTTCGGTCTGCTGCTCGCTGTCACCTTGAAGCGTCCTCAACCAAATGGTGCTCAAGCTCCCGCACATGCCGTAGATATGGGCTAATCATCGCCGGTGCATGATTTCAGCTCCCTCCGCTCATCTTATGGATGACGGAGGTGAGCATTACCA
This sequence comes from Paenibacillus sp. CF384, assembly GCF_900106745.1. Lineage (GTDB taxonomy): Bacteria > Bacillota > Bacilli > Paenibacillales > Paenibacillaceae > Paenibacillus_Z. Next base: position 367,438 of record NZ_FNNV01000001.1, read on the forward strand.
TGACAGGTCGAAACAGCAAACCGAAGAAGAAAGGTCCGGCATCCCATCCGGGACGCCTGGATCAATACGGAGAGAAGCTCTCGGAAGAGAGCGACAACAAGTCTCAAGGTAACAGCTGCTGAGTCATTGAATAAGAGAAGGCTGTCTCAACCGTGCAACTTCGCACGTCTGAGACAGCCATAGAATGTAGAGAAACCTGCCGATTTATCAAATCAGCAGGTTTCTCTTTTTTTAAGAGCATATCTTTTACTTTCAGAGCCTCATCAAAAGCGTGCACGATTCCGATTATCAAGCAATGGTCATGACAGATTCACCGGTAATGGTAGTGCCGATCGACTCACCATCACATATGGCCGCCATCGAGCCCGGCTCATCGAAATTAAACACATGAATGGGAAGCTTATAATCGCGCGCGAGCAGGAACGCGGACTGATCCATGACCCGCAGGTCATGCTTTATGACATCGTTATAGTGCAGGGATTGGTACTTCCTCGCATCCCTGTTCTTCTTGGGGTCTGCTTCATATACGCCGTCTACCCCTTGCTTCGCCACAAACAGCGCATCACAATTGACTTCGATCGCCCGCTGGACCGAAGGATAGTCGGTCGTCACATAGGGCTGGCCATTACCGCCTGCGAAGATCACGATATACCCTTTCTCCAGATGATGAATGGCTCGCAGCCGAATATAGGGCTCCGCCACAGAAGTGAGCGGAATGGCTGTCATGACACGCACTTCGTTGCTGCATTTGGCCTTCAACACGCCTCTTAACATCAAACTGTTCACTACCGTTGCAAGCGTGCCGATGTTATCGGCTTCCGCTCGCTCAATTCCCCAGCTCTCCGCCATATTCCCTCTAAAGATATTGCCTCCGCCAATAACCAAGGATACCTCTACGCCTTTGCTCACCACCGACAAAATCTCGCCTGCGATATGCTCCAGTCTGTCCGGATCAAACCCAAATTCGCTGTTTCCCGCAACGGCTCCACCGCTTAACTTGATCAGTACCCTCTTGTATGTGCTCATTACAATCCTCCTTGGACAAAAATAAAACACTAAAGCAAATGCCTTAGTGTTTACGGATCACATATGAAATTGGAATGGCTATTGAAGCATCACGTTCACCTAGACCTAGCTGTCTGATTAGCATTAAGCTTCGCCTCCATTCGTGTTCTAAACTTGATTATATAGGATAACAACTTGATTAAACAATAAACATTTATGCTCATGTCCGTCTAGAATAACCGACTTTCGAACTGTATCCTTCTGTTCATATTTCAAGAAATTGACACCTATGGATGTGGTTCTCGTATGAACTGAAATAGTGTACGATTGTAAAGGGCTTCGCGGGTTAACAGTGCCCTGCGCAGCCTGAATTCAGAAGGAGGATGCCCTGCATGCCACTGTTTCTGCACACGCTGTCCTTAAAGCTGCTGCGGCTTAAGAACTCAGCTGTCGCCTTTCTTTTCATTGCCTTCCTGCTAATCCTCTCCACGTTAGCCTACTGGCTGGAACCGGACACATTCGAATCGTGGTTCAATGCGCTTTACTGGGTCATGACCACGATGGCAACCGTCGGATACGGTGATTATTTCGCCCACACATTCGCAGGCAAGGTGCTTACGCTCTTTATTTATGTGTTTGGCATCGGCTTATTGAGTTTGATTATCGGCAAAATCATTGATTCGGTCTCACAGTATCATCGACAAAGGAGAGCTGGTAAGTTGAACTATTCTGGGAAACAACATGTCATCTTTATTAATTGGAGCAAGAAAGCCAGATATGCAGTGGAAGAGCTGCTATCCATCTCTCCTGCTACTCATATCGTGATTATTGATGCCATCGATCAACATCCCTACGAGCATCACAATGTTCACTTTGTGAGCGGCGATCCCAGCTCCAGCGACATCTTGGAGAAAGCCGGCCTTGCCAGCGCGAAAGCAGCCATCATCTTCGCCGATTATCGCATCGATGAATCATCGCTGGTCGACGGCAAATCGCTGTTGATCGCCTCCAGCATCGAAAGCATTGCCCCGCAGGTTCATACGACCGTAGAAATTATGCTCGAGAAGCATATCCACAATTTCAAACATGTCAAAGTGAATGAATTTGTACTCTCTCACGATGCCGTTGCAAGGCTCGCGGTTCGATCGGCACTGAACGATGGCAGCGTAGAAATCTTCACCCAGCTGCTGAGTCGACAGCACGGCTCAGATGTCTTCCAAGTTACCGTCTCGCCGGATTGGAAGACCTATGAGGATGCCTTCCTCTCCCTCTTGAAACAAGGCGCGACATTGATCTCAGATCGCGGAGACATGTCCATCAACACGAAGCTGAACGCTCCCATTCCAGCCGACGCCAAGCTCTTCGTCGTCTGTGATGTCGAAGTCTATCAGACTATTACCAAAGGAGTGCGCGCTTAATGCATACGATAAGTTATCAAGATTGGGATGAGTCCTCGCAGCGAGTAGTACGAACGCTCAAACAATATTCGGTTGATACGGATGAGCTGTTCGTCCGTAAGCTGGTTAATGCAACGGTTATCCAGAACAGGCTGCTCCACCACAGCTCGCATGAGTCCGAAGATACCGGCGTCCATCATATCTATGCGGCTTCTTTTCAGCCCAGCGATCTTGATTTCTATGGGGCTGATATCAAGCCGGCGCTGCTTGAGCGTTGTGATCGATCGGTGTTTCTGGAAACCGAGTTCCTCTATTGGAACGGACGGACGTTCGAATTAGGCGAGGGTTTGTTTCCTACGCATGGGTCGCAAGACATCGCCAGATTGCTCCTCGATCATTATTTGGTGAAGCAGACCCGCACCTTCGAGTCCTTATATTCCGTGCTCGATGATGATCGCAACAAAGTTGTATTGTTCATGAAGGAGGTTCACGTTTAAATGAAAGACGACATGAAGTCCGCCAAGGTGCTGAAATTCGCGCTGTTGCTCGCTGTGCCTGTCGCGCTTAGCGGCTGTAACACCAGCTCCAGCTATGACTGCGACCCGAACTACGAGAATTGTGATGATGGCTATTATGGCGGTACCGGCGGTACCTACTATTCTAGCGGCGGTTCCACGACCAAGAATCCAACGGTTAGCGCTAACGGTTCAAGCAGCAGCTCCGGTGTCGTTAAAGGCTCTAACGGCAGCTCGGGTTCATTCAAAGGGTTCGGCAGCAGCGGCAGCAGAAGCAGCGGAGGTTAACGCATGATAAACCGGATTGTGCAGCTGGGCGGGAACCATGATGAGATATTCAGTGGTGAGATCGCTCAGCATATCCCCTACCATCGGATGAATGGCAAACAGTACTGTCTTCCTGCCTTGACACTGTTTCAACCCGAGGAAGCAGCCTCACTTCAAGCCGCTTCTGAATCCGTTGACCGCATATACTGGAAAGTACTGCGTTTCACCCAACAATACTTGCCCGATGAGTTTCTCGTTCAGCAACTAGGCCTACATCCTGCTCTCTTATCGGCAGCACGAATGCAAGTTCCGTATCACGGTGTATCCAGACAGGATTGGATTATTGGCGAACACGGTATGAAATGCATTGAAAATAACACGGATACGCCAACAGGCATTCCCGAAACCGCCTACCTGGCAGAGCAGCTTATTCATCATTTCTCAACCTATACGGCTGCTTCAATCGGGATGCGCAATGAGATTCAGAATGCCTTCAACCTATTAATTCGGCATTACGCCAATCAAGGCCTAACGGGTCCGATTGTATTTTCAAGTTATGGCTGGCATCTTGAGGATCGCACGAACACGGAGTATATCATGAAGGCCGTCAATCAGCTGGGTTACGAGACCCTCTATGTTCCCCTCGAAGAACTCGAAATTATCCCTGGTGACGGACTCTATGCCGGTGGGCGGCGTATTGCCGTGTTGTATCGCCTGTATCCGCTAGAATATCTGATTCACGATACGGACGATGAACAGGAGAACATGCCGATTGGAGAAGCGCTGATTCAGCTTGTTGCCTCAGGCAAGCTTGGGCTGATCAATCCGGCTCAGAGCATCATTACGCAGAGCAAAGGTTTTATGGCGCTAATTTGGTCGCTTTACGAGCGCCGAGATCAAACCGAGGCATTTGTCGGGTTCACCCTCTTCGATGAAGCTGATATCGCAGACATAGAACGTTACCTGCTCCCGACTTATTATGAAGCGGCACCGTTCGTGCAATCCGGTACTCCGTATGTAGCCAAAGGATACTGGGGACGCGAAGGCAAAGGTACTTCCCTCTATGATGGCGCAGGACAATTCCAGCAGGCCGAGTGGGGTCATGAGGAAGCAGATGTCATTGAAGTCCAAGACTATTATGACAACCAGCCGAAGGTCTACCAGCAGCTGTTCCCCATGCAAGAAGCTCGTGTTGAGACGGAAGAGGGTCCTTTCGACGGCTATCTATTAACAGGCGCTTATGTAATAGGCGGACATTACGCCGGCTTGCTTCCTCGTGTAGGCGGTAAAATTACCGGAGATATGGCTTACTACTGCCCTGCTGCAATTACATACACAACCCAAGGAGGATCAAAGCGTGAATAACTTTGGTAATGATCTGTTGAATGTAGGAATTGGAATCGTTATATTGCTTGTCGCATTGCTCGTTGGTTCATTCGTATTTAGCAAGCTAACGCGTTTCAATGATTGGGAGGAAATCAGGCGAGGCAACGAAGCCGCCGGCATCTACATGGGCAGCAAGCTGCTCGGTCTTGGCATCATCGTAGCGATGGTATCGTACAGCTCCCATGATTGGGAGGCTATGCTGATCTGGTCCGGAATTGGCATTCTGCTGCTCTGCCTTGTCTATGTCGTATTTGATTTCCTTACCCCTAAGCTTAATGTTTGCGAAGAGATTGCCAAAGGCAACAAATCCGTAGCTCAACTGCTTCGCGCCATTATTCTCGGGTCGTCGATCGTGATTGGTACGTTCTTGATGTAAATGAAAAAAGCGGCACAAGTGCTCATCACTTGTGCCGCTTTATTATTTAGGATAGAAAATCGATTATACCCGATACGATCGCGCTCGATACGGTTTCTTGGAATGCTGGCGACTTCATGCGCTCTTCCTCTGCGTGATTCGAGATATATCCGAGCTCAAGCAGAAGCGCCGGTCTGGTATTCTCCCGAATGACTTGATAGTTGCCCACCTTCACACCGCGATCTTTGGCGTCGATCGATTGAGCAAGCTCGTTATGCATAAGCTCGGCAAGTCCGTTATCCGTTTCGTTGTAGTAGTACGTCGTCATTCCTGCAACATCATTGGATTCGAAAGCATCGTAATGAATGCTGATAAACACATCTGCGTTCGAGTTATTGGCAATTTCCACGCGTTCGTCCAGCGATACGGTTTCGTCGTCCGGGCGAGTCAGAATCACTTTAGCTCCCGTTCGCTTCACCAGCTCGTCCCGAATGTGCAGCACTGTCTGCAAGGTGACATCCTTCTCGAAAGTCCCTTGTTGTCCGATCGATCCGGCGTCTTTCCCGCCGTGTCCGGCATCCAGTACAATCGTTTTGCCGGCAAGAAGCAGATTCTCGCTTGCGACGAGCGGCTCCCCTGCTGATGCGTCATCATCACTAGACCCATTGGCTCGATTATGAGCTTGGAATATGAATAAAGCCGCGGCAAAGACGATTAAGGCAAGCAAGGCTGTGCCGGGGGATTTCTTCTTTCTCCTTTTCATATCAGAAACGTCCTCCTTACGTTTTGCTTCTTGATGCTCCACTAGCGTACCAGCTCGATATAAAATTGAAATGAAGCTAATCTTAATAACGGCTTAAATCGATATAAAGTTTAATTTTCATTTCGTCATGCATAAGATCAATACCTGCTTGGGCACATTAATGTCTGTTGCAATTCACAATGAATGAGGAGGATCACACACATGGCAAACGGACAAAATCAAGTTTCTAAAGCAGATGTGCAATCCGTGGCATTAAACAAGCTTCCGGTTGCGGGTGCAGCAGACACCGAATTCTCCGCAGAAGAAGCGGCTGAAGTGTTCCAGCACAACCCAGCTTCGAACCAAACTGCGGCTAATGTTGCAGCTAATGAAGCCGAAGACGAAGAGTAGTCCCTAATCGGATACTCTACAACACATGAAGCCCGTTCCTAATGGAATCGGGCTTCACTTATTTTAAGCGGAATATTCAAGCTTCTTACGCGTGTTATTGCCTTTATTTCTTGATCCCTTAACCAGCTCAGGCAGTGCAACACCCAGTAATACGAGTACGACACCGGCCCACTGCAGTCCGCTCACCTGTTCATGCAGCACAACCGCTGAGAGCAGAACCGCTACAGGCAGCTCCGATGCGCCAAGAATACCAGCCATTCCTCCGCCGATATGCGGAACGCCTGCTGCGAACAGCACAGGTGGAATAAAGGCACCGAACAGCCCAAGCAAGAAACCGAATAGCAGCAAGCTGCTCCAGATCACGCCGTTAAACAGATAAACCGGCGGGAATAGAATAAACACGAAGATCATGCCGCCCGTAATCATCCATAAGCTGCGCTGAGCGGGATGAACAGCGGGTACAGCTTTACCACTAAAGATAATAAAGAGCGAATAGCTGACGGCAGCGAGCAAACCAAGTGCAATTCCAGTCCAATTAAACTCCGAAATCCCTTGTTCTATAATTCCGGCGGCGAGCAATGTTCCGCCGAATAAGATGCTAAGCGTGAGCAGCATAATACCGTTCGGGCGTTTGCGCGTACTAATGGCATGAATAAGAACGCCCATCCACGTAAATTGGAACAACAGTACGATTGCAAGTGAGTTCGGAATATAACGCAGCGACTGATAATACAGCAGACCGGTCAATGCCGTTGGAATACCTGCCGACATCAGCATGAAGCGTTGTTTCCAAGTTAAGCTGAGCGACTGCTGAATCGGTTCATTTGACTTCGCAGCCTGACTTTTGTTACGTGCTTTAAGTACAATGACGAGCAGCCAGGATAGGATAAATCCTGTTAACAGCTGCGTCCCTACTACCTCGCCTAAGCTGTAGCCTTGTCCATAAGCTTTCACTACGATCGTCGACAGAATGCCGTAACTGACCGCGCCTAGAAATACAGACAGTATATATTTCATATCTAAGATGCCCCCTTCGAAACTTGCGTATGATCGGTAAACAAATACAAAAAACTTCCTTACCACAAATACAGAATCATCGACTGATCATTCCGTATTCGTAGTAAGGAAGTTAAGGCTTCCTGTAGATACCCTCACCCTGTTTGTTCGTGAGGTTATACGAATTTATTATGAAGTTAAGATTAGTTTCCGTTGCAACTGCTTGTGATCACTCATGGAAATGTAACATGACTCGTTAGTTTATGTCAACAGGTGATTGACGGGAATTATGCTAATTTCAGAAAGTCGCTTCGCATGATACTTCGGACATGCCCTGCCCATCGGCCGTTAGCCGGACAATATTTCTTCGCGACCTTCTCGATCGTCGTATAGCCGCGCTCGACGTAGTTGGCCGATAAGAGTTGTCCGAATTTCCTTACGCTCTCCCCCTTGGTGGCGAAAGAAAAGGCTTTTTTGTAGGCGTTTTTGCCTGTGACGGCGTTCAAGCCGAATAAATTATTTTTCGTTTGCGCCAGTCGGCTCGATCCGTTACCGCTTTCAAGCTTCATGACGGCGATGGTGAAGAAAGCGTTAATGCCATACTTATCTTCAATGGCGAGAACAGCTGCTTCCAGTCCATGACCGGCAAGCTTCGTTCCTTTGAAAATGGTCGCGATTTGTTCTTTGTTTAGTCCCGAGTCTGACATCACCTTAGAGGTTGGTTTAGCAAGCGTCTCAAGAGACGTTACAAGCTTCTTCTTGATGGGTAAATTATCCATAGCAGCCGTTGTTGCATTCACCTTCTTGACCGTCTGATGGATCACGGATGCGGTGGACACTTCTACTTTAGCAGCTTTCACTTCTTTGGCAGCTACTGCTGGCGTTACCGAGATCGACTCCGATAGTTGCGGCACTTTCTCTGCATATCCGCCATGAACATATCCGCCATCTTGCAGAGACAACCAGCCAGATTCGGTTACACTCACAACTTTAAGCAGCTCGCCTTGCTTCACTTGTGTCATGATTGTCGAGCTTGCATCCGGCATGGAACGTACATTGAGGTAGAAAGCCGTTACTTTATATGTATGGATAAGATTTACCATCGGAACGACGGTGACAGGAACACTCGGAACGGGGATATTACGAATCTGCTCAGGGGCTTCGGGGGCTGATGCTTTGGGGATAACGGTCGCGGGTTGGAACAACGATTTCGGAATATGCATGGCTTCTGTGGTAAGTGATAGTGACGATGGTGATGAGACCGCTTTGTTTTGAAGCCAATGCGGAGCAGATAAACCTGCTATTTGGGAGTTCCAAAGTGCATTCGTAAAGGTAAAGGATAGGATAACCGTAGTTACAAACAAAGCACAAATCATATAAGCCACTACATTCCACTGGATGGTTCTAGTCATTGAAACACCTCTTCCTTGGATTTAAGGGCCTTTCCGATATAGGTTAGATTGTAAATGCTATCTTCTGAAAAGCATGTCAAACCTTCTGTAAGAAAAATATGTACTTTTGTCGACGGACATTCCTTCTATGACGAACAAAAAAGAAGCCTGAGTGATTCAGGCTCCTTTATGAGTGTTTTTTAATCTTTTTTCACGCTTCCGGAAACGCCTTGCGCCCCATAAAACCGTCATTCCAGCCGTGATAGTGAGAGATTCGATCCTCGCCTTGCTTCCAACAGATTAGAATTTCCTCACCATCGAGAATGGAGGGGAAATCAATCAATCCCGGGTTGATCATTTTGAGAAAAACGCCTTTGCGATCGAAATTTCCGATGTGCAGCTCAATATCCATCCGCATGAACTCGAGCTGACTCTCCGCCTCAAAGAACGGATCGTCGCTTCCTCTATCTGTGGTTGCCTTCAATACTTGCAGTTCATCGAACTTCTCTTCGAATTGCTGCGTCAATAACTGCAGTTTCAGCAGGTCTTCTTGCAGCTGGGGTAAAAGTGCATTCGCTTCGCTTAATGTAAAATGAATTTGGTCCACTTTCGTATCCACTCCTTACATTAAGTGTACTAAAATCAAACGAACAAGGTCAAACCGAGCTCGGCGTATATTCCATTCATCCGAATTGAAAAACGAGAACGCAGTGTCCGCTATGGACACTTCAATTCTCGTTCCTCCCTGTTATTTAAAATAAGTTCGCAGATGGTCCGCCGCTTTCACGATCCCTTGCCGTTCTTGCTCTAAGGTTCCCCAGAACCGATGGTCCTCCAGCTCAATGCTGACAGCCCCTTTATATCCTAGGCGATCCAATCGCACGGCCACCTTGCTCCATTCAACAGCGCCATGTCCCGGAATCGTATAACGCCACGAGCCTTCCGAGAATCCGTATTTCGCTCCGAATGTTGCCTGCAGCACGCCGGATTCATAAAGTTCTTCATTAAGCAGCTCCGTATCCTTACCATGACAATGGTTAACACGTTCCCCGAACTCCGATAGCGCCCGCAAATAATCGATGCCTAGCCGCACAAGATGGGAAGGGTCATAGTTGAGGCCGAAATGCTTCGAAGGGATTGCCTCGAACATCGCTCGCCACATCTCCGGCGTGCAGCCCAGCGTGGGATAATGAGGCGCCGGTCCGGGCCAGCCTTCAATGGCGATATAAATGCCGCGCTGCTCAGCATGGCGAACGACTTCCGGGAACGAATCCTTCCATATAGCAAAGCCTTCCGAGCGAGGAAGCGTGAGATCTTCCGGCACCAAACACATGAACATGACGTTTCCGCCGAGCTCAGCCATGGTGTCCATTTGGCGTTTAGTCGCCTCAACCGCATCGGAGCGGCGTGCATCGTCTCGACTAAGCAGCTGTGCTGTATGCCGAGCATCCACGGAGCCGATGCCAATTCCGAACTCACTGCAGGCTTGCTTCACTTCAGGAGTCAGTTCGGAGACATCCAAGATGTCGAGTCCGATTTCCGCTGCCCAAGCGGCTGTTTGTCTAATCCCTGCTCGGCCAATAATAGGCGGTATTCGCATGCCGATTGAATAGGTCATCTTAGCTTACCTCCTCTGATTTCAGATCACCTAACGGGGAGTAACCTGCCGCTTCATAAATCATCTCGGATAATTGAACGACTTTGAGTGCATACTCGCCTGGTACAAGCACATCGTGGCGACCTAATATAGCATCAATAAAGCTCTTGTCCTGATTAGTTGATGCTGCCGGAAGCTCAGGAACAATAGGCTCTTGTCTCAATCGGCGAAGCGTAATGCGGCCGTTATCATAGAAGATCCCGCCTTCTTCTCCGCAGAATACAAAAGTCTCATGCCAGCAAGGCGAGTAACCAACCAGATTGAGACCGGCAACAGCGCCTTCGGCAAATCGTATCGATGTGAACGTGTCGATTTCGACAGGCGTGCCATGCATATGCAGCTGTGGTTTGACTTCAATCGGCGTAAGCCCTGTCGTCCAAAGCAGAACATCAATAATATGGCTGCCGGAATCCATCAAGAAACCGCCGCCCGATAACGCAGGGTCTTGGCGCCAGGATCCGGGTGTCCCCTGCCTCCACTCTTGATATAAGGATGCGGTAATCGAAGTCAGCTTGCCAATCTCGCCTCTTGCAATGGCATCTCGGATGTATAGAAATTCGGGTTGAAAATGGCGCTGATAGGAAACCTGCATGATTTTGCCGGCGTCATTGGCAAGCTTGATTAGCTCTTTCGCTTCCTCAGAGGAGCACGTCATCGGTTTCTCGATTAATACATGCAGGCCTTTGCGCAATACGGCGCTAGCCTGTTCAAAGTGCAGTGTATGCGGCGAACAAATGTCGACCGCATCCAGCTCTACTTTATCCAGCATGTCGGTGTAATCTGCGAATGCCGGAATATCCCCTAATTGATTTTGCGCAGCAAACTGCTCTCTGCCAGCTGCATTGGGATCCGCTATTGCTGCAATCTGTACCTCCGTTAACTCCGTCAGCTGACGCGCGTGCCAACCCGCAATGCCGCCGGTTCCAATCATTCCAACTCGAATCAAGCTCAATTAATTCGCCTCCCGCTTATGCTTGGAATAGATAAGACATTTGGATAAATCAGACATCTCCACCTTAAGCTAACACAAATCAAGGCGGCTACCAATCCAAATATGCGACAAGATATGCTAAGCCATATCCACGTTTGGACAATTACAAAGTAGGCAATGATAAGCAAGAGCTAAGAGATCAATGCACAGGAGGAAGACACAGCGCAATGAGAAATACTTTGCTACACACAACGCGAACAGCCGTTTGCTTCGTCTTGCTGGCTGCAACGATTGGCGGTCCTGCCGGCGCGCATCCCGTCAAAGAAACGACGCCAACCGTTGTTCAAGTGAAACTGGTTGGTGCATCCGGTACCGAAGTCGGCATGGCGACATTGACACAGAAGAACGATGCCGTCGTGCTTCATGTTGAAGCCAAGAACTTGCCGCCAGGCGTACATGGCATCCATTTTCATGAAACCGGGAAATGCGAAGCACCTGACTTTAAGACAGCCGGCGCGCATTTCAATCCGCAAACCAAACAACATGGCTTCAACAATCCGAAGGGGTTTCATGTAGGGGATTTGCCGAATATTACGGCAGCTGCTGATGGCTCGGTTAAAGTAGATATCGAGACACGAATCGTCACATTAGCGCCTAACCAGCCTAATTCCCTCCGGAAGACAGGCGGCACTGCGATTGTGATTCATGAGAAAGCCGATGATTATGCGACTGACCCGTCCGGAAATTCAGGAAATCGCATTGTATGCGGCGTCATCGCCCAATAACGAATATCTATTCCACTAAACGTTGAAATCGGCCATGGATCTCTTAAGGAGGTTCATGGCCATTTACAACTGGACGAGTCATACGTTAAATTGAAACATGGAGATGGACTTATCGATCCAACATAGAGAAATTAAAGGAGCACACCAAACTGATGCTAACAAAAGAATTATCACCCCTTGTACAAGCTTTGGACCTCAAACCGCATCCGGAAGGCGGCTGGTACAAAGAATTGTGGAAGGCTTCTTTCGAGATTCCGCAAGAGATACTGGGCGAACGCTATTCCGGTGCACGATTCGCGGCTACATCGATTTACTTCGTCCTGCATCCGGAAGAAACCTCAGACTGGCATACCGTATTGTCCGATGAATTGTGGCTCTGGCACTCCGGCAGCCCGCTTCTGCTCCGCTTAGGCGGTACGGGAGAGAATCCGGAGACGACCGAAGAGATTATCATTGGACCGGATATCGCCAAGGGTCAACGGCCGCAAGCGCTGGTACCGGCGAATGTTTGGCAGATGGCCAAGCCGCTCGGCGATGAGCCTGTATTTGTTTCTTGTGTTGTAGCTCCGGGCTTTCATTATGATGATTTCACTCTTATAAAACGCACTTAAACCATACCTTATCAAGCCTAAGGCCAATCAGGAGAACCTGATTGGCCTTTTCGCGTTGTCAATGGGAATTGCATGAATATTTTCTAATCATATTCTAACAATGGCTGTGAAAGCGTTCGTAATGAAGAGTTTTCCTCCACATTGGTAAGTAGTGGGTTTTGGCGCTGTGGTATAGTGGTCACCAGGTGATAGCGACAACCAGTAATCACACTACACTCTCAATTAATAGGAGGAAGACATGAATAACACAACAAAGAAGCGTATAGGTAGAAAACTAGCAGGTGTAGCACTCAGCCTATCTATCGCTTTTGCCGGAAGCATGCTTCTTACGCCGAAAACGACTCACGCAGCATCCGATTCTGTCGTAGCGAGTAACATCATTAATAAGGGCAAACAATATATGGGCGTGCCTTACAAATTCGGTGCCAAATCCGGCATTACGAGCGCATTTGATTGTTCTTCATTCGTGCAATACATATATAAGAAGAACGGCATCAGCCTTCCGCGTTCGTCGAGACAGCAAGCAGTTAAAGGAACTAGAGTGCTGAAGAGCAACTTGAAACCAGGCGACCTTATTTTCTCCGATACGAATCGTGACGGCAAAATCAATCATGTCAGCATCTATATCGGCAATGGCAAAGTCCTTCAAACGTACCGCGTAGGAATCGGTGTTACGATCTCAACCTTCAAAGGAAGCATCTGGGACAAAACATTCGTAACCGCTCGCGACGTCATTTAGTCTGCATAACGTGCAGGGCACCTAGGTGCTCTGCACGTTTTTCGTTCCGGTGGGCAAGCGTATATACAGGCTAGCCTTGGACTCCATACACTAGAAGCTAGTAGAGTATTTGCGTGTAAGGAGGTGCGAACAATGAAGCTGGATATCGGCTGCGGTGCCCATAAGCTTCCTGATTGCTACGGGATTGACCGTTATGCACTGCCGGGCGTCAATCTGGTCAGTGATCTGAATAGTGAAATACCGTTTCCCGATAATTCCATCGATTTCATTGCCGTGAGCCGCATGCTGCCATACGTAAGCGACTTATCCTTCGCGCTGCAAGAGTTATATCGGGTCAGCGTTCACAAGACAGTCGTTTGTTTGTTATGCCCGTATGCGCATAACTTTCGCCATAGCTCCAACCCGTTCTTAAAACACCGCTTCGATGAACACACGCCTCGTTATATGACGGCATCTTTCAGACAACCTCCGGGAAATCCGATCTGCCCTCCCCTATCCCCTTACAGCTATGTCACGCCTCCGCCTTATGATTTCAGATTGCTTCGTATGGAGCTTTTCTATCAAGCCCCTTATTTGACGGATCTCTATGAACCTGATGAGCTCGAAGTACTTAAGGAGCTTCAAGCTAACGTGGTAGATGAGATTCTGTATTATTTTGTCGTCGTGAAGGCGCCACTGCCTGAAGAGGAATGGTTAGCGATGTGTAACGAAGTTCACCCCGAACCACATGCCGTAACGATGCTCCGTAGCATAGCGCCTTTATGAGGTGCATATGTTTGAGTTAGTGTGCACTATGAATCACATTCGTAGAGGAACTTAAGGGAGGGCGAGGAGCATTCCACTAGTAGTTCGGGCTACCCTTAATGCAACCGGCGCGATTACCTTCACCGGTAATACGCTAGGGCTAAGCCGTTCCACGGTAGAAGGGGTTCCCGGTACCCAAGACAGTATCGGCGCATTCGTCACGACCAATACAGCAGTTCGGTTCGGTACCTATCCCTTCGGAACGACCAACAACTATCTGCTCAACAACTCATCTGCTATTCTTGTGCTGCCGGCAGGCAGCACCGTGCTGTATGCGGAAGTGATCTGGGGCGGTACCTATATTGTACCCGGCGTCAATCTATCTGCAGCGATCAACAATCCCGTTACACTCACATTGCCGAATGCGACCAACGTCAGCGTCACACCGGATCCCGCGACTGCGAATACATTCGATCTCGGCGGCGGCGCCTTCGGTTATACGCGATCAGCTAACGTAACCTCGCAAATCTCGACAGGCGGTGCCGGCACTTACACGGTAGGGGCTGTTGTCGGGACCATTACGGTAACGGACCCGACAGCCAACCATGCAGGCTGGACACTGGCCGTTATTTATCAGAATCCGACGCTGCCCTTTAGAAACATGTCACTGCGTGTTGGAGCCGTACTTGTTCAATCCGGCTCTGCCCCGGTTGTTACGACCATAACCGGATTCGCCACGCCCGTCTCCGGGGCGCTCGGCGGCAGAGCACTATTCAGCGCCCAGGAAGGCGATGCGAATCGCACAGGCGACCAGGCGCTATTCGGTCCGACAACAGGCACACAGGTTGCTCTCTCCGGAACAAACAATTTCGCCAACAACTTCTTCGCTTCGCAGATCAACGACGATACCGGTGCGCTCAATACGACCGGAACATTCGGAACGCGGAACCAAATTAATGGAGCACCTGGTTCGAATATCGTAGGAGGACGACAAGGCTGGGATATCACGAACGTCAATGTGTCGGCCAACTTAGTCAACAACCAATCTTCAGCCGTATTGACGCTAACCACCTCAGGGGATGCCTATGTCGTCAATGCCAATGCCTTACAGATCAACATCAATGCGCCGATCATCTCCACGACCAAGAGCGCTAACGTTCCCGGAACCGTCATTGGCGATACGATTACGTATACCGTCACAGTCAGTAATACAGGTAATGCGAACGCAGCAAGCGTTGTCGTGTCAGACGCGATTCCGGCCGGTTCCACTTTTGTAGCCGGCAGCGTCGTCGTAGCGGGCGTTGCCAAACCGACCTTCGATATCATTGCCGGCGTGCCGATCGGTTCCCTTGCCCTGAACAGCTCCGTAACCATTACATACAAGGCCAAGGTTACATCGCTGCCCAATCCGCCTGCACTTCCAAACGTCGCCAAAGCCGCTTTCACCTTCCAGAGTGTCGCCGGCGGAGACGTTATTAGTGGTGTCATCCCATCGAATACGGTTTCAACGCCGGTTTATTCACCTGTGCTTACGCTTACCAAAAGCGCGGATACGGCAAACGCAGCAGTAGGCACTACCGTAACGTATTCCGTGCTCATTGCGAACTCCGGCAGTATTGGCGCGACAACCACGTTCTCAGATAATATTCCGGGAAGCACGACATTTGTCCCGAACAGCGTCAAAGTAAACGGGGTCACCCAACCCGGAGCGAATCCGGTTACCGGCGTTCCCATTGGGTTAGTACCAGCCGGCGGATCAACGACGGTGACCTTCCAAGTCGTCGTAAATTCACTGCCGACACCGGTACAGCCGCAGATTTCGAATCAGGCGGGGGCTGCCTATACGTATTCACCTCCTGATGGGAGCGGCAGAACGCTTAGCGGATCAGCCTCCTCGAACACGCTTGTCATTCCGGTTTCCTTGCCGAATGTGAACGTGGTGAAGAGCTCGAACCGTACCGCAACGACCGTCGGCGATACGATTACGTTCTCCACCTTAATTTCCAACAATGGGGTAGCCGCCGTATCCAATGTCGTATTTAGTGATCCGATTCCCGCTGGAACGAGCTTCATCAACGGATCGGTAACCGTTGGCGGCGTCGCATCGCCAAATGCTAATCCTGCTGCAGGTATCTCCATCGGCACCATTGCATCCGGCGCATCCGTAAATGTCGTATTCCAGCTCACTGTCACTTCGCT
The DNA here is from genome assembly GCF_900106745.1 of Paenibacillus sp. CF384. Taxonomy (GTDB): domain Bacteria; phylum Bacillota; class Bacilli; order Paenibacillales; family Paenibacillaceae; genus Paenibacillus_Z. The sequence goes on from NZ_FNNV01000001.1 coordinate 383,569, forward strand.
GCCTTCACCGGCCCAAATTGACAACCGTGCGACGGTATCTTATAGCTCAGGGACATTTAACGGCTCTTCCCTGTCGAACACCATATCCGTTCCCGTCTATCAACCGATCATCACCGCTCTGAAATCAGTAAACTCTACTCGCGCGACGGTAGGCGATACGTTAACGTACACCTTTGCCGTCCAAAACACGGGCAATTACGGAGCGCAGCTCACATTGACCGATACGCTTCCTTCCGGTACAACTTATGTCGCCAATAGTATTACAGTAGACGGTTCTCCAAGGCCGGGTTCGACACCGCAAACCGGTATTCCCGTCGGCTCTGTTCCCGCGGGAAGCACGGTGAATGTCGTGTTTCAAGTACTGCTTAATACCTTGCCTAATCCGCCTACCTTAACTAACTTCGGTACCTATACGTATACCTACACGTTGCCGGACAGTCGGGTGATGAACGGAAGCGGCAGCTCGAACACCGTGTCCATTCCCGCTTCAGCACCTAATGTCAGCATCAGTAAAGGCGCAGATTTCACGGAATCTACGCTTAACGACGAAATTACGTACACCATTGTCGTCTCTAACAACGGCATCGTCCCTGTCAATCAAGTATTCGTATCCGATCCGATTCCGGACGGATCGCAATTTATTGCAGGCAGCGTGACCGTTGGCGGCATTCCGTTTCCAAACGCGGATATTGCTGCGGGTATTCTGATCGGTACACTGGCACCTTCCGCGGTTTCGATCATCAGCTTCCGGGTACGCGTAACGTCACTTACGGCATCTGCTGTCTTATCGAATCGGGCAGCAGTCAACTACACTTCAGGTGCCTTTATGGGAACATCTTTCTCCGATACGGTGAATATACCTGTTTATTCTCCGATACTCGCCGTTTCCAAGAGCGCCAATTCTTCAGCCGCTACACTCGGAGATGCCGTCGTCTACACGCTGCAAATCAACAACAGCGGCAATATCAGCGCGGATGTGACGTTGACGGATAACATCCCGGCAGGGTCGACGTTTGTTGTGAACTCCGTCCTTGTTAATGGGACTCCTCAGCCAGGCGTTAATCCGGTTACAGGCATTCCAAGCGTCATTGTCCCGCCGCTTCAGACCTCAACGGTAACATTTCAAGTATCCGTGGATTCGCTTCCCAGCCCGCAGCAGCTCGTGGATCAAGGGACCGCCGCATACACCTACACGCTTCCAGGCGGACGCGTGGTTAATGGATCGACAAACTCCAATACGGTAACCATTCCCGTATCCGCACCTAATGTATCGGTTGTGCTCAGCACGACTGCTATAGATTTAACTACCGGCGATACCATTCAGTACGCGGCCGTCATTACCAACAACGGGATTACGAACGTCAACAACATGATCTATGTCGGTACGCCAATTCCCGGTACGGCCTTCGTTCCGGGCAGCGTGACCGTAAACGGTATTGCACTTCCCCAGGCGGATGTGACCGCCGGTATTCCGATCGGTTCCTTGGCACCGAGTGCCTTCGCAACCGTGACCTATGAGGTGAAACTAATCATGCCTGTGTCCGATCAAATTGTTAACCAGTCGACAGTAAGCTTCACGTCCGGCAGCTTCTCGAGTACATCATCGTCTAACGTCGTTACTACGCCGATAACGCAGCCGATAATTAATGTGGTTAAATCGTCGGGCATAAGCAATGCCCAAGTAGGCGATACCGTCGTTTACACGATTGCGGTCAGCAATACCGGCAATCTTCCTGCCACCGTAATCGTAACGGATACGATTGCGCCGAATACTTCTTTCGTATCCAACAGCGTCATCGTCGACGGGGTCCCTCAGCCAAGCGCCACGCCTTCCGGAGGGATCAATGCCGGTACGGTTAACGTGAACCAAACCGTCTACATCATGTTCTCTGTCGTGATCGATTCACTCCCGAGTCCGCAGCAGATCGTCAACCAAGCGACAGCAACGTATCAATTTACGCCGCCTGACGGGCGTATCATCACACTAACGAAGCTATCCAATTCGCTGTCCATCTCCGTATCTTCACCGAATGTGACGGCGCTTAAGACTTCGACATCCACTTCTGTCTCCATTGGAGATATCATCCCTTATGTCGTGCTGGTATCCAATAACGGGATATCACCGATTACGAATACCGTATTTATTGATGGCATTCCTAACGGCACTACGTTCGTATCCGGCAGCGTGGCACTCAATGGTGTCCCCGTGCCTAACGCGAATCCGGCGCTCGGTGTAAATGTTGGCACGATTCCACCCGGCGGCTCTGCGACCGTGGCGTTTAACCTGCTCGTCGTTTCTGTGCCGACGCCTGCTCTGATTTCCAACCAAGCTACCGTAACGTATACATCCGGCGCATTCTCCAGCTCTTCCTTCTCCAATGGCGTAGACATCCCGGTCTATCAACCTGTGATCAGTGTTGTGAAGAGCGCCAGCACGACAAACGCATCCGTTGGCCAAACCGTCATCTATACGATGGCTGTTACCAACTCCGGGAACTATGCCGCTACCGTTACGCTGTCAGACCCCACGCTTGCGCCTGAGCTTTCGTTCGTGCCAAACAGCGTCATTGTCGGAGGTTCGCCGCAGGCAGGCGTAGATCCGACTACAGGCATTCCTGTCGGCGTCCTTCAGCCGGGCGCTACAGTAAATGTCACCTTTACTGCGGTGATTACCTCGTTGCCTCCATCGCAGCAATTGTCCAACCAAGCGACTGCTGCATATAGCTACACGCTGCCAGACACCCGCACGCTTAACGGTTCTTCCTTGTCCAACACACTGACTTATCCGGTCTCCTCTCCGGATGTGGACGTCGTGAAGAGCGCCTTGCAGACTGCCCTTACGGTTGGCGATATTCAGACGTACAGTATTCTAGTGACCAATAGCGGGATTTCCACAGTCGATAATATTATCTTCGCTGACCCGATCCCGGCAGGTACCTCCTTCTTATCAGGGAGCGTCACCATTGATGGGGTCCCGCGGCCAAATGCGAATCCAGCGGCAGGCTTCACACTCGATCCGATTCTGGCCGGCGCTTCGGTCACCGTAGCTTTCAGCGTAACCGTTACTTCTGTTCCAGAAGGCGAACTTGTCAGCAATCGTTCATCGGTAAGCTTCACCTCTGGCGTATTCTCGGCAGTTACGTTCTCCAATACGGTAACTACGCCGGTTTATCAGCCTGTCATTACCCTTGTTAAAACAGCTAACACCGCATTGGCCAGTGTCGGAAGCACGATCGTATATCGGGTTAACGTAACGAACAGCGGCAATTATCCGACTACCGTCACCATTACGGATCCTACGCCTGCAGGTACTTCTCTGGTACCGAACAGCGTCATTGTAAGCGGAGCACCGCAAGCCGGTGCAGATCCGGCAGCAGGCTACAGTATCGGCGTTGTAGCACCAGGGGCAACGGTGCAAACCACCTTCGAATATACCATCAACACCTTGCCGCCGGGACAGCAATTAACGAATCAGGCAACAGCCAGCTATGCTTTTACATTGCCGGATACAAGATCGTTCATTCGTTCCGCATCGTCCAATACGCTTAACATTCCGGTCACATCGCCTAACATCAGCATCGTGAAGAGCACACTGGCAACGGATGCTATTCTCGGCGATGTCATCACGTATTCGAACGTTGTCACGAATACAGGCATCGCGAATTTGAACAGTGCCGTTCTCTCCGATCCGATACCAGCCGGCACGACCTTCGTGCCTGGTTCGGTAGCCGTAAACGGCGTACCGTTTCCGAATGCCAATCCGGCATCGGGTATCACGCTTGGCGTCATTACTCCGTCAACTTCCGTTACCGTTACCTTCGACATTACGGTAACTACGCTTCCTGTCAGCGGTCAGCTTATCAATCAATCTACGGTGTCCTTTACATCAGGCGTCTTCTCCGGCACAGGTTTGTCGAATATCTTGACGACACCGGTCTACAATCCGATTATGTCTGTCTTGAAGAGCGCAAGTACGGCGAATGCTACTGTCGGCGATACCATTACCTACTCCTTGCTCATATCGAATACCGGCAATCTTGAAGCTACCGTTATCTTGTACGATACCATTCCAACCGGTGCCGAATTTATCCCGAACAGCGTAGCGATCGGCGGCGTTCCTCAGCCAGGTGCCGATCCCGTTACAGGCATCAATATCGGGGTCGTACCTGCCGGTGCATCCGTTCACGTGCTTGTCACCTTGCAGGTTACGGTCGAGGCGCTTCCTTCTCCGCAGCAGCTTGCTAACCAAGCGACGGCCGCCTATACCTTCTCGCCGCCGGATGGCCGTGTTATCAATGCAACTGTCAATTCGAATATCGTCATCATTCCGGTTTCCTCACCGGATGTGTCCGTCGTGAAGAGCAGCAACGCGATCGATGCGGTAGTGGGCGATACGATTACGTATACGATCACGGTTACGAATAATGGTCTGTCGCCGGTTAACAATGTCACGCTCGTTGACCCGCTTCCGCCTAGTGCAAGCTTCATCGCAGGAACAGTCACGATCAATGGCGTACCGATGCCGGCTGATAGCCCGAATACAGGTATCCATGTCGGAACAATCGCGGTCGGCGCGGTTTCAACCGTACAATTCCAGGTGCTGGTGGTATGATGGCAGCTCCGGACCCGCCGCAGACGATTCGCAACCAGTCCGTCGTGTCCTTCTCTTCTGCCGGCTCAACGAGCTTCTCGTACTCGAATATCGTCAATACCGCTGTGAATGGTCCGGTCATCGCAGTCGTATTGTCGACCACCTCGACGCAAGCGGGTTTGACCCTGCCGGTTACGTATCAGATTACGGTCAGCAATAGCGGGAATCGCTCCGCCAATGTAACGGTCGTTGATGTCTTGCCGCCGGGTACCGTGTTTGTTGCGAACAGCGTCATCGTGAATGGTTCTCCTGTCCCCGGCGTTACACCGGATGGCGGTATTCCGATTGGAGATGTTGCGCCTGGCAGTACGGTTACGATATATTTTCAACTGCTGCTAGTGTCCGCCCCGCCTTCCGGTCAGCTAGATAATCAAGCGACGGCCAATTATTATTTTGTAACGACGGATGGTCGTACGATTACGGGTTCGGAAACCTCGAATATCGTGAGCCTGCCCGTTACCGTGCAGCAGGTGAGTCTGCTTAAAGGCGTGAATACGGCTTATACGTACACCGGCGATATGCTGGTCTACACCGTCATCGCAGCGAATGAAGGAACCGAGCCGATGCGGCAGTGCGTGCTCTATGACGCGCTGCCGCAAGGAACGCTGTTTGTTCAGGGGAGCGTCACCATTAATGGCGTTCGCTCTCCATCGGCTTCGCCTATTGCCGGTATTATGCTTGGACTCATTCAGCCAGGTATATCCGTCACGGTGACATTCAGTGCCATAGTCTTGGATGTTCCCGTCCACACGCAATTATCCAATAGTGCCGAGTTGAGGTTTCAATTCGGCACTTTCGATCAATCCGTTAGTTCCAACACGGTTTCTTCGCTTGTGTCTGGTCCTGCACTGGCGGTCAATAAATCCGCAAGTCTATCGCAAGCTACCGTGGGACAGTCCATTCGCTACACGATTACCATCTATAACAGCGGCACAACCGGGGCCGAGGTGACCGTGCGCGATGCGATCCCTGCCGGCGCCCTCTTCACCCAAGGCAGCGCAGAAGTTAACGGTCGTCCGCTGCCCGGTGCGAATCCGGATGCCGGGATTCAGCTAGGTTTTCTGCAGCCAGGTTTGCAATATGTCCTTTCCTTCCTGGTTACCGTTACGCGCTCTGGCAATCAATCGGAGCTCATCAACAGGGCGACCGTCGAATACGCTTTCCGTCTCCCAAGCGGGGTTCTCGTTACAGATGCGGTCACAACCAATGATGTCGTTACTTCCGTTGTAGTGCCGATTATTCGAGCGGAACTGAGTGCAGCGCCGCCGATCGTCGGACCAGGCGAGTATATCGCGGTTTCCGTTGCCATCACGAATACGGGCAATTATGCCGCCGCAGTAACGCTGTTCGCACTCATTCCGGATGAAACAAGCATCGAAATCGCGAGTATCCGAATCAATGGGGTCGAGGTTCCGTTCACGCCCGGAGAAGGGCTGCCGATTGGCATATTGGCACTAAATCAGACGATTATCGTCACGTATCGCCTGCGCGTGTCTGCTCACCCGCTCCAGAATCGCCTGCGCTTCCGTGTGCTCGCGCAATTTAGTTACGAAGTAAATGGCGAATTGTTCACCAACTCCGTTTATTCCAACGAGGTCACGATTGTGATTGAAACCCATGAGGAGTAACTCGCTGAGCGGCGAGGAACGCCGGAAATGGAAATAAAGGCTCTCTGCTCATTCGAAATCTGAGCGGAGAGCCTTTTTGTCGTTAAGCGCGGTATACGTAGGGGTCCTTCGGTTTCGGGATCGTCTTCCATTCGGTCACTTTCAGCATCGGAATCGTCTGCTTGAATGGCTGATAGAACGACGATGACAAGGTTCCCGTCACACGAACCCATTCATCGTTATGGAAGTCGGAAGTCGTTGACGGAAAATCGACGAGCATGCCGAACACGCCTGAATCCGCCACGCAATGAATGAACCCGAAACGAAATACAAAATAATGTTTCGCTTCCGTCTGCTCCCCCGCATAGACGAATCCGTCAAAGCTGACTTTCCGGCCGATAAACGCATCCGGGAAGTTATAAATGGCCTCTAGTCCCTTCAAGTAATTGGTATCCGACAGGCCAACCTCCTTCATAGGCAGAAACTCCTGAAGCTCTTGGCGCGATACTTTCGCATAGCCTTGTTTGCCATAGAACACGCTGGAGTCTGGTTTTAGAAACTGGTGAAAGCCCGGATTATCCGCAGAAGCGTCGAAATTGGGGAACGAGAAGCCCTTGGCCTTAACGAAGCTGGAATCCAGCGTCTGAACGGGCAAGAAGAAGCCGGTGAGCAGCGGGAAAATCAATATACTGTACGAGACAATTCGCTTCCAGCGAATGGGCTGTTCATGCGTGTGGCCGAAATGATCATGATGCGCATGATGTTCATGTTCATGTTTATGGTTATGGTCGTGGTGCTCATGGTGTTCGTTGTGTTCATGGTGAACATCAAGGTCGTGTCGCGCGTTCCTTTTCCGTTCGTCCCTTTCCTTCCTGTACAGCCGCACGAATTCGAATAGAAACAAAATAATCAACATGACGATCGCGCTTTGAGTCAAATACGCGTATTTCAGGTTAATGTATTTATTTAAATTGCCGCCTAGGTGCATCATAATAAACAAACATGCGAAACCAGCAAGCACATAGAGACGAATCATCCCATCAACCTCCCCACGAGCAATGACGAAGCCAGTGTGCATGCCGCCACCAGTGCAATGAGTACAAGCACAAATTTCCCGCGGAAAACAGCCAGCAGCATCAGCGTGTTCTTAATGTCTATCATCGGTCCGAAGACGAGAAACGCAGATAATGAACCGACGGAGAACGTACTGCGAAATGAGGAAGCAATGAAAGCGTCAGCTTCCGAGCACAGCGACATAATAAAAGCTAATCCAATCATCACCAATGAAGCTGTAATTGGCGTGCTGCCGATATGCATGAGCGTCGACGTTGGTATGAACGTCTGCATCGATGCTGCGATAAATGCCCCGAGCACCAAATACTTGCCGACGGAGAAGAACTCGTCAATGGCGTGCTGCATCACTTCATATAACCGTGAGCGCAGCGGCAGTCGAATTGGCTCAGCAGACATGGATTCAGCACCTGCTGCGATTTCACCATCCGCTCCTTTCATCCCCCTGAGCGGCAGCTTCGGATAAAGGTACGAAATGACGATTGCCGTAACGTAGGCGACGACGATTGCCATCCCCCCACGAATCAGTACCATCGTCCAGTTGTTGCCGAATGCGATGTAGGTCGCAAACAATACGATTGGATTGATGATTGGACCTGTTAGCATGAACGCGATGCCCGCGTGCAGCGGTACACCTTTGCGAATTAATCGCCTCGTGATCGGCACGATGCCGCATTCACATGCCGGGAAGAACAGTCCCACGCCGCAGCCGAATAAGGAAGCCAAGTAACGGTTGCGCGGAAGGATGGCTGCGATCCAGCGTTCAGACAGAAATGTCTGGATCAGACCGGAAATGATCACGCCGAGCAGGATAAAAGGAATCGCTTCCATGATCATGCTTAGAAAGATCGTATTGAGTTGTAGAAAAGTAACCACAGGCACCTCCTGCTATGTACCGAACGATCGGTTATTCGGACTCCATTATCTATCAATCCGGCTGAAAATGCTAGATTAACGATCAAATCGGCGACTTTCAACTACGCGAGACAGCCCGGCCCTATTCTGATACAATGAAGGACGACAACAATGCGGCGGAGGTTTCATCATTGGACTATATTATTTTGGATATCGAGTTTAACGGGCGCAAATTCGCAAGCGAATTGCCGATGGAGGTTATCGAAATCGGAGCGGTCAGATTGAATGCGGAATTGCAGCCGGTTGCTGAATTCTCCGCTTTGGTCAAGCCGGTCTATTTTGCCAAACTGAACGAATTCATTAAGAAGAAAACCGGTATTCCGCAAGAAGGCATCGATGCGGCAGAAGGCTTCCCGGACGTCATTCATGATTTTATGAACTGGCTTGGCTCGAATGAGAACTTCCTGTTCGTCACTTGGGGCGGCGAAGATATGAAACGGATCGTGTTCGATACGCGCATGCATAACATAGACGATGCGTATTGGCTTGCGGTCAATTATTTCGATTTGTTGAAAGGCTACATTCGTTACAAGGATGTCACGAATGACGTAAGCGTCGAAACGGCCCTGAATGAACTTGGACTTGGCGGCGAAGAGAACAATGCCCATCGCGCGCTAGAGGATGCGCGGATGACGGCGGATATCTTCCGAGCGGTGTTTGAACATATGGATTTCGAGCGGATTCAGCAGTTCAAGGACGTCTATTCCAACGCGAAGGAACGCAAGATCGTCAAGAACGCGATCCGTATCATTGCCTCCCAGAACGTAACGCCGACCTGGGCGATGATCGTAGAACATGTACTCAGCGGCAAGGTTACACTTGAGGACCCGCGTAAAGTCGCCGAGCTTCAAACTTATTTCGATGCCGAGATGGCCAAAGGACCACGCCGAATTCGCAGCGCCAATAAACCGGAAACGAGCGAGTCCGGCAGCAGCGAAACCACAACGTAAGGCTAAGAGACACAACAAAAAAAGCTTGGTGCACGCATGCCTAACAGCTGCGCTGCTCACCAAGCTTTTTCTTATTCGTACGAATCATGGCACATTCCCCTTCTTGCCCGGCGCTACATCAAACTAGAAGCTGCAAGCGCCAGTTCCCTGGCTACCCGCTCCCAGATTACGTCGATCATGACGACCAGGTTAGAGCCTCGCTCGGGGTGAATGTAAGGCGCTTCTTTGCGAAAATAATGTTGATGCCCCCCGATTAACGGAAGTGGAATAATATGTTTCGGAGCATATTTCGCACGATTCCAGTACCACATGCCATACCGGTTTCGGCTAATGCCGCCCCAACTGCCCAGCCGCGTTATTAAATCGGCACACGCACCTTTCTCGTTTACCGCCACGACATAATGTACTTTACTGATGTAGTCCGCTGCAATCGGCATCTTAGGCGAGCCAACCTGCACAACTCTCCAATCCGGAATTACGCCTTCCTTATGCAGCATGACAGCTGCTTGATAAGCCGCAACGCCTCCTCCGCTATGCCCAATGAACAGCACGGGCTTGCCTGCGGATTGCTTGCGCACCTGACCCGCGACCGCGCGAGCGCCAAACTGAACGGCACGCCGAAACCGGTACAGATCCTTGCGCACCTTCAACAGTTGTTGGAAGAAATTGTGCGTGTGATCGCCATACGGGAATAACTCCCTGATGCTCGAAGCTTTGCCTGCTTCCGCATATCGATGCTGCAGTTCCTTCACGCATTCCGCAAAAATAGTCCGACTCGAGCCCACGCCCGCCAATAAGTAGACATCCCAATCCAAGGTAACATCTGCCTGCATGCTGTTGTCACCGCCCTGTTGTGTTGGCCGATTAAGTTAGTGCGACCGTCAGCACTTAGTATGCGGCGGTGAATACGTTGTCATTCACTGCTGCAAACGTTAAGATATTATATTCGAAACCTGCGCTATCGTTTCTCATTTTCAAACAATTGAAGCACATGTCCGGTGGCTGCTTGACTATAAAAAAGAGTTATGCGGCAGCCATAGCATGCCAGCATAACTCAAGAACCTGATTATCGTGTATTTAATTGTTTCCTCTGGGCAAGCAGCAGCTTATACTCAGCATCGAGCTCCGTATAGCGGCTGTCGGTGGGCTTCAGTAAACTGAATTCGCCAAGCAGAAAGGCGATTCGGTTTGCAATCACCATCTTCTCTTCCTCCAGCTGCTGCTTGGCATCTTGATTCTCCGATTCTGCAGCCTGTGAAGCTTGCGGCTTCTCCCGAAATGACTCATATCCGGATTCAATGCGGCGGATTCCACCATCTTGGAAGACAAGCAGCTTCGTGCAAATTTTATCGATTAAATATCGGTCATGAGAGACGACAATGAGCGTGCCGCGATAGTCGGACAGCGTTGCTTCCAGCTGTTCGCGGCTAGTCAAATCCAGATGATTGGTCGGCTCATCCAGAATCAGCAGATCCTGTTCACGCATCATGAGCTGCGACAGCTTGATACGCGTCCGCTCCCCGAGACTTAACTGCGCGATCGGCTTCTGCAGCATAGAGGCATCAAAACCCATATTGGCCAGCATCGTCCGCGCTTTCCCGACATCGCTGCGAATTTCATGGCTGTCTTGCAGCAGCTCAAGGACGGTGCGCCTTTGATCCAGGTCCGTCACGTCCTGCGTTAGATAAGCAACCTTTGCAGTCGGACTGATCCACAGCTGGCCGGTATCCACTGCTTTCTGACCGAGCAGCATTTGGATGAGAGTCGTCTTCCCGCTGCCGTTAGGTCCAAGCAAACCAACTCTCTCTCCCCGCTGCAGATAGAACGAGCTATCCGCAAACAGCGATCTGCCGCCGTATGATTTGCCGATCCGCTGCGCTTCCACGAGGCGGCGGCCGCGTTTCTCCGGCTGATCCCAGCCGAATGATACTTTGGCTTCCTCTACCGGCTTCTTCACACCTTCCAGATCGATCTTCTCCAGTCGATGTAACCGTGACTTGATCTGCTTATCCATCGCTTTGGCCTTGCTGCGATAAAATTCTTTCACACCTGTGCGCATTTCAGCCATTTTCCCGACCTTGCCGGCTTCCCGGTGCGCTTTGTCCGACCAGTTCTTCAGCCGCGTGATTTCCGCTTCAATCTTCTGTTCGTATTTCTGCTGCTCTTCAAATTGATGCAGCTGGCTTTGGAAGCGGCGGGCTTTCTCCTCCCGATAGAACGTATAATTGCCGGGAAAGGATGTCGAAACGCCATCTTGCAGCTCAATAATTCGATCCACGGTCTGGTCGAGGAAATACCGGTCATGCGAAATGACAATCGTCGTACCGCTATACCTTCTCAGTTCCTGAACAAGCCAATCAACGCCGTCAAAATCCAAGTGATTCGTCGGTTCATCAAGCAGCAGGATATCCGGCTTGGAAGCCCAAATATGCGCGATGGCAAGCTTTGTCTTCTCGCCCCCGCTTAGTCCGGCAAGACGCTCGCCGTCCCATTCCTTCACCTTCTGCAAGCCCAAGTGACTTGCCGTTTGCAGGAATTGCTCGGTTTCGCGCGACTCGGCTGCTGGGTCCATCATCTCGCTGAATGTGCTGACCGTATACGAGGTCGATTGCAGCAAATACCCGATGCGCAGCTGATCCTTATGAAACGTCAGCTTCCCTTCATCTGGCTGTATGCTGCCGAAGATCATATTAGCCAATGTTGTTTTACCTGCGCCATTCATCCCGACCAAGCCGACTCGTTCTCGGTTTGCCAGATCGGCGTCTACTTTCACGAGCACGTTCGTATCGCCGAAGCTCTTCTTAATTCCGCGTAAAGTTAATAATGTCATACCAATCACCACTTTGAGTTTAGTTGAACAACTGACATGGGCGATGATTGTCGAAGACAACAAAAAAACCGCAGGGCACGCCTGCGGCTAAGGATATACGGATATAGAGATAGCGTGAACATACCTTGAACAAACACCAAAGAATGGCATCTGTTCAGGCAGCAGGAGTCGTCTCCTATAGACACACGTAACCTATTCCGCTCCGCGCACAGGCTGAGCTCATCTCTTATCGTCATTTTCGAAAATCATGATCGACAGAAAATTAGGTCCACATGATGTCTAATTGGATACCTCCTACAACTTTCAAGATACCCCATTATAGCATGGTGATTTCTAGCTTGCATCCCTCTTGCCAAAATAAATGAAAATTAGCCCGAGAATGCGGTGAAGTTAAAGCTCTCTGGTCCGACACGAACAGTACCGAGTGCAGACGATTGAATCCATACCGAGTATGCCTGATTCGCAATATTAGGAGCATTGAAATCAGAGCCGGAGAACGCTAGTAACTGTGGTCCAATGATACTTAGGTCAAGGTTTTGCGCTGCGGAGAACACATTCGTGTCACCTGCCGTCAACCCTCTTGTAACGAAAATCGTAACCGTAGTCAGAAGCGGAAGAAGCGGCAATTGAACCGCTGCAACGCCGGTAAATTCGACCCGGGTTTGCCCGGCTACGCCTGCAGACAGATTAAGGGTTTGCTGAGCAATCAGGTTAGGCGTGTTGATTATCGTGATCGGAATTGCAATGGAGTTGGCATAACTCGCATTTTGTGATGTTTTCGAATCTAGCAAAATAGCAGCCATAATACATCACCTCCTTTATCTATTCATATGTGAAATAGAAGGAGAAAGTTTGGACATGTGGTCGTGAAATCCAAATAATTCCAAGCGAAGATGAAAAAGCTCCCGTCTACTTGCCAGACAGGAGCTTTCATCATGCTTAGCTTTTGTTATTCCGCCAGTCCATCTTGCTGTTGTTCAGCAGATATTCGAAGTCGTTCTCTTGCCGCTTCTTCTCGGCCGCCCGCGCTTCTTCCTCTTGTTTGCGAATATCCGCCTTGCGCTTCTCTTCCGCATCCTTCATTTCCTGAGCAGCGCCTTTGAGCTTATCCAGCACTTCCGGTCGCAATAGATCTTTCAGCGTCGCAGGCTTCTCCTCCGTGGATTGCCTCTGCTGCTGTTGTTGCTGCGAATGGGAAGCGGGCTTAAACTTGCCTTTCTTGGCCATCGTGATCACCTACCTGCGATCATTATAGCAATTCAGACCGCTGCGTTGCCAGTACTTATCCGAGAGCGGTGCGACTAGTAACGTTCTTCCAGCTTCATCGTCCTCCAAACCACAACGGACACGAGCCAGGCTATGACGAATAGGGCAACCAAGAAATAACCGAGATCCCCCAAATCAAGGCCGCTCACCCATTGCAGAAACGGAGCCTGCAGGTTCAACCTCTCCGTCAAAATCTGCAGCAGCTCCACCATGCCGATCAACAGCGCGGATATGACGGACACACTTGTGACGGTAACGTTATAGAACATTTTGCGAAGCGGGGTATGGAATGCCCAGCGATACGCTTTGGTCATAAACATGCCATCTGCCGTATCCAGAAGACTCATGCCTGAAGCGAACAGCAGCGGTAGAGCAAGAATGCCCAAGATCGACACGGAGCTCTGCGCAGCGCCTGCCGAAATCGCCATTAACCCTACCTCCGTTGCGGTGTCGAAGCCAAGCCCGAACAGAAATCCGAGCGGATACACATGCCAGCTTCGGTTTATGAGACGGAACAACGGTTTGAACAGCCTGGAGAATAATCCACGTGCTTCCAAGAGCTGTTCCAGTTCATTCTGATTGTGATTGCCACTGCGCATACGACGAAACAGCTGAAACAAATTAATGAGGATGAGTAAATTAATAATGCCGATCAGAAGCAGGAAAATTCCCGATACCGATGTGCCGATCAGCTTCCCTGTATGCTGCAAGAACGGCATTTCATTCTGTATCCACTTGACCGATAACGCGATCGCAAGAACCATTAAGAAGACAACCGACGAATGTCCAAGCGAGAAATAAAAACCTACGCCCAGCGGATTGCGTTTCTGTTGCACCAGCTTTCGCACCGTGTTATCGATAGCCGCAATATGATCCACGTCAAACGCGTGACGCATGCCAAGCGTATACGCCAACAATCCGAGACTCCAGAAGCCCGCATCCGCACGAACCGCCACCATTAACCCGATGAAACCTAAGACATGCAGAGCCAAGACGACGATTATGTAGCCTGCCCAAGTTTTGCGCTGTTTCCAAAGATCACGCATTCGTCTTCCCTCCACTTTCTCATGTTAGATAATCTAACAACAGTTTGTGAATTCATTATAAAAGGAACGCTTTGGAAAAGCTATACAAAAAAACGAACAAAAGGAGTGCCCAAACTGTCGCCAGTCCGGATCGCACTCCAATTCGCGTCTTTCTTATTTATGCAGCTTCGCTCCATTTAGAAGCTGTCTGCGTGTCCATTCGTTGGTGACGACCGGGTCTTCGTCTGCTGCAAGACGATCGTATAACCGTTGTCTCAGCTCCGCAACCACTTCACCGTTCGCTGCTTCTCCAATTACATTGGCCAATTCTGCGGGGTCAGACTGCAAATCGTAGAGCTCATCCGTATCTGTTAAATTCCAAATGTATTTCCAAGTCCGAGTTCGGATCATGCGCTGCGTATACAGTCCAAATTGCTGACCGTTGTAGGAGGCCACGATCTCATCCCGCCCGATGAAGTCTTGCGTTGGTCCGCTGCCATTCAACAGGGGGGGGACGATGGATTGACCATGAAACTTAACTGGCGGTTCATCGCCAATTCCCGCAAGTTCCAATACGGTCGGTCCCAAATCCAATAAGTTGTAGACGAAATCTTCAATTGCCGCACCGGATTGCAAGCGGCCCGGCCAAGAAATCATCAGCGGTACGCGCACCACATCATCGTAGAGGACGTAATGCTTATCCATCATTCGATGGGAACCGCACATATCGCCATGATCAGCCGTGAAAATAACGACGGTATTCTCGGCAGCTCCGTTCTGCTCAAGTGCATCAAGTATCCGGCCAATCGCCTCGTCCAGCTGGCTGATAATGCCGTAATATCGGGCAACTACCGGCGCCCAATCGGCCCACGTATAGTTCTCCACTCCCCAGCTAACCAGCTGCTGCTGCTGGATATAGGGTTTTCCCTCGAACGTTTCTCGAAATCCATGCCATTCCGGTATCTCTTCCGGATCATACATGTCAGCAAACCTGCCGGCTGGACGGCATGGCAGATGCGGCTCGGCGAAATGAACAGCCACATGCCAGGGCTCTTCTCCGGTGTTCAGTTGATCGATCGCTTCAATGGCTCGCTCTGCAAACCAATGCGTCTCCGAATCCTCAAGCGGAATCGGATTGGTCTCTCCGAAATAGCCGTTCGTATACGCCAGCTCCGGGTAGCGATTCTTCCGGAATTCTCGGTACTCTGTTTCACTCACATAGGAATCGTAGCCAAATGATGTAGGCTCCTCGCTCGGATTGACGCCCCATTTGCCCAAGAAAGCTGATCGGTAGCCATTCTGCGCAAGAGCCGCGCTCCAAGTATAATGCTCCGGTTGCAAGCTGCCCACCGGCAGAAACGCATTATAATTCCACAACGCGCCAATGGTCTCCGCCCTTCTGCCATGAAGCATCGATTGCCTGGCAGGACAACATACCGGAATATGCGAGTAGGCATGGTGAAACGCCGTGCTTTGCGCAGCAAGGCGATCCAGATTGGGCGTTTGGACGGGGTAGACGCAGCTGTAGCCGACACAATCATAACGCAATTGGTCGGCTGTTATTAACAATATATTAGGAGGGCGCTGTACCATTACGGTTGTTGTCTCCTCTCGGGTTAGCCGCTTACACGATATTGGCTTGGTGAGCAACCTACATGTCTAAGGAATAACCGATTGAAGAAGGATTGATCTTCATAGCCGACCATCGTCGCGATGACAATCACCTTCTCGTCGGATTCCATTAACAGATGTTTGGCGCGTTCAATCCGCACCTCATGAAGCGCTTCGAATACGCTTCGATTGTATTCCTCCTGCATCAACCGATTTAGCTGCCGAATGCTGGAGCTAAACAGATAGGATAAGGATTGTAGTGTAATCTTCTTCTCATAGTTGCGTTCCAGATAGCCATAAATGCGTTTCGCCGTCATTTCGCGCTCCATCTGGCGAGGTGAAGGATGTGCGCGCTGCTGCTGCATCAACGTGTAGTAGCGCGATAACAAGACAAGCAGCTCAATAAGCTGAAGCCGAATTAGCGTGGTGTGTCCGATTGAGCGTCCATTCATCTCGCGCAGCATATTCTCGAGCAGCATCAGTACATGAGCGGCATCCTGCCCATGCAGATTCAGGCGGTGATTGAACCGGACATCCTCTTTCAGGAAGGGATGCACATAGAAATAATCCATCGATCCGGTGATTTCCAGCTCGGCAAGCAGGGCATCCGGGATGAAGGAGGGCATAAACAAGCAGTTGATAATTTCCATCTGCTCGCCTCTCTCCACTTCGTAGGCATGGGTTTCGCCGGGATTGATAATGAACACATCGCCCGCGTGAACGGCATAATGAGTGCCTTCGAAGACATGCATCCCTTTTCCCCGAACGACATACACAAGCTCAACGAATTCATGCCCATGCTCGCGAATCGAGCCTTGAACCGTGCGTGTAATCCAGAAAGGAAATTCGACTTTCATAAACCCGGTGCTGCTTAAGATATCCTTCATACACGCCCTCCTTCACCAACAAGTCTGACTTGCTCTTCTTACTATTTACTATGCGAATGTTTACTGGCTGCTTCATCAAACTTCGTGCGATCCGGATTGCTCTTCCATTCATCCCACGTCATTCCCGCTCCCGCCAAGATCTGTTCGATCCGTCTGCGGAAAGGCAAACCCTTCTCCTCAAGCTGAACAACCAACGGATCCAGTCGTCCTTGCAGCTTCTTCTGAACCCATTCTTCCAGCTCATGCTCGAATGCTTCAGCAAGCGCGGACTCAGTAGCGGCCAGATTCACTTTCTCCTCAGGATCAACGGATAAATCATATAATTCACGCGGCGGCCTCGTGAAAGGTCCGGCATCATAGGTTCGGATAAACTTGTAACGATCCGTCCTAATGCCTCTTGCTGCCTGCCACGCACACTCGCTCAAGTAGACCGTATCATGTGTACCTTCTGATTGGCCAGCTATTGTTGGCCATAAGCTCTTGCCGTCCAGTCCTGCCGGGTCCTTCAGCTTGGCTAAATCGATGCCCTCCGGCGCTTCCTTGCGAATTGCTTCAAGCAATGTTGGAAGCAGGTCGACTTGCTGCACAAGTCCAGAAGCGCGTCTTCCTTCCGACATACGCCCCGGCCATCTCATAATGATAGGTACATGAACGGTTTGTTCGTACAAGCCGCAATGATCCCAATAGATATCGTGCTCAGTTAAACTCTCGCCATGATCGCCGAACAAGACGAGCAGCGTGTCATCCTGTATACCTAGCTTCGCCAAATGATCGTCCAGTTCCTTCAACCGATCGTCCAAGTAGCGGATTTCGGCGTCATAGAGCGCATCATAATAGTCGGTGTCCGTCACTTGGCCGACAAGATCATAATGATGGTGCTTGAAGAACGGATAAGCCGAGTGATTATAGGCGGGCTCCATGCTTTTATTTCGTGGATCGAAGGGATCCTTCGCCGAATCATAAAACTCCGGAATGTAAGACTCAGGCGGCAAATACGGCGTATGCGCATCCCAATAATGCAGAAACAGGAAAAAAGATTCATCCTTATGCTGATCGATCCATGGCAGAGCCAGCTTATTCACTGTGCTGCCATCAATCCAGCGGTTGCCGCCTACGCTGTTGATGTAGTAGTTATAGCCGCGGGCGAACCATTCCTTCAACTGATACATATTATCGACAGCCGCCGTGGTAAATCCGGCTGAGCGCAGCAAATTCGGCAGCCACTCGACCGATTTCGGGAGCTGCGTCAATTCAGAGCCATGGGAGACGGCGCCGGTAGTGAGACCGATTTTGCCGGTGAAGACGCCCGTATGGGCTACCTCTGTCGGAATATCGGCGGCGTAAGCCTGTTCGAAGAGTACGCCGTCACGCGCGATTTGATCCAAATGGGGACTTGTTCGCTTCGCATAGCCATAGCTGCTCAGACGGGATGCCCGAAGCGTATCCAGCGAGATTAGAATGATTTTCATAGCCCACTTAGTCCTTTCTGGTTGTCTTTGTATAACGTCGACGTATGCAGATCCATCCAGGCCAGAACTTGATCCACATTCTGCTCAGGCGTCGAAGTGGAGGTGCACAGCGTAATAGCGGGATTCTCCGGTTCCTCATACGGATCGGATACGCCGGTGAAACGCGTAATTTCCCCGGCTCTCGCCTTCGCGTACAACCCTTTCACATCGCGCATTTCGCACACATGGAGCGGGCATTTCACGTAAATTTCCACAAAAGACGGTATTTGCTCTTTCGCGTATTCTCGCATTGCTTTGTATGGGCTGATGGCTGAGACCAGCACGTCAACCCCGTTGCGGGAGAGCAAATTAGCGATGTAAGAGATTCTTCGAATGTTCTCGAAACGATCTTCCATACTAAAGCCCAGCCCTTTGCATATTGTAGCTCGCAGCTCATCGCCATCGAGCAGCTCTACCCGTCTTCCGCGCTCTAGGAGCTTCTTCTCTACGGCTTTGGCTGTCGTTGTTTTGCCTGCTCCGGATAGTCCGGTAAACCAAAGTACCGAGCCATAACCGTTGTTCATGTATGTTTCCCTCCGTATCTCCTGCGGCATCCTTAGGAAAGGACTGTAACCGGAGCTCCTCCAAGCTGATGCGACTTAATGGCCGCTTCAATGACTTCTTGGGCTGCAAGCGCGTCTGCTCCTGATGCCGTTATCTGTTCAGGCGTAACGCCTGATTTCAATTCTTCAATAAAACAATTGATGCGTTGTTCAAACGTATCGTCGAAGCCTTTCATACCGCCGAACAGCGGGTTTCGAACGACCGTAAGTTCATCGGATTCGTGCGGATAATAGGTCATGCTTTCATATACGTTATCTACGACAATCCGGCCTTCATTCCCTGCTACTTCGCAGAATTCAATCGGATGCCGCATCGACATATCGTAGCTGCCGGTCAAATGACCGACCGCACCGGATGCGAATTCCATATTGATTGATACGGTTGACCACGATTGGCGGCCGGGAGCTTTGGTCATAAAGGATTGCACCCGCTTGATATCCCCTGCAAAATAACGCATCACATCGATGGAATGCGGATGCAGCGCGCGCATATGCAGCCATTCCGTATCCTCCTGCGGATTGCGGATCGTAAGGCGCATATTCAGGAAAAGCAAGGAGCCGAGCTTGCCTGAATTGACAAGCTCCTTGGCTTTGTAGGCGGCAGGCGTGAACCGATGATTCAAGTTACAGGCGAGCCGAACGCCTTTCTCTCTTGCTGCTGCCACCATCGTACGAGCCTCTTCGATGTTGTTCGAAATCGGCTTCTCAACGAAAACACTCTTGCCAGCCTCGATCGCAATCATCGTCGGGGCGAAGTGATGGCTGCCCTTCTCGACGCCGGCCGTTGCCACAACGACAACGTCGACGTCTTCCTTCTGAAGAAGCTCACGCAAATCCGTATAGAACGGAACGCCATGCAGCTTACCGGCTGCTTCTGCGCGTTCTTGCATGAGATCGCATACCGCTGTCAGCTCTGTATCCTTGTGCTGCTTGTAAGCATGACAGTGGATTTTGCCAATATGGTTAACACCTACGACAGCAACCTTAATCATTGCTCTCTACCGTCTCTTTGACTTCTTCTTGTTCCTTCTCCTTGTCCTTCTGCTGCAGTTTAATCGCATTGGTGATGGACCCGATATAGAGGGAATCATATGCTTCCTGCGAGGAGGTGAAAATCTTGTTCTGTCCGTGCCAGTTCGTGTTCGTGTAGATCGGATTGGTCCGGTTGACTTCTTCCTCGCGCTTAGCGATGTATTCGTTCATCCGCTGTTGAAGGAAAGCTACGACCTCCGGCTCTTGATCCGCTACGTTCACATTCTCCTGAGGATCGCGAACGAGATTGTACAGCTCGATCTCCGGTTTGTAATGGAAATCAGGCTCCAGCGAGCAGATCAGCTTCCACTCCGGCGTCCGCCAGCCGTGTTTGCGCATCCACGTACACTCTGTAATATAGAGTTCGGTTTTCTCCAAGCTGCTATCGGCTTCACCTTTGATGAAGGCATTTAGGCTGCGCCCGTCATAGGTAGTACCGGAGTCGATTTCTAGCAGGTCCAGAACCGTTGGCATAATGTCCGAAATAACGCTGACGCTCGATACTCGCTTACCGGCTGGCACGCGTCCAGGGAACTTGATAATAAGCGGTACGACGAGCGTGCAGTCATAGAGGCCATGATGGTCAAAATAACAATCATGCTCATACAGCGTTTCGCCATGATCGGACGTAATGACGATAAGGGTATCTTCTTCCAGTCCCATATCGGCAAGCTTCGTGAATAATGATTGGATGGCAATGTCCATATACGCGATGGAACCGTCGTACTGAGCGGTTACATACTCATGGTCAGTTACGTCTTCCCCGATCCATGACTTCAAATAATCGCCGAATGGCTTGAAATCATATACCGGCTCCATCGATGTGTTCGACGGGTCCTTCTCGTCTTTGCCATAGAACATTCGCTCGAACGGCTGTGGAGGCAAATACGGCGAATGCGGATCCATATGACGCATGAACAAGAAGAAAGGCTTATCTTCTGCCGCAAGGCGCTCAAGTTCCGGAATCGCAACGTTGTTCAGGTTCTCCGCTTTTGGGGCTCGACCGCTCTCTTGCTCCGGCAGCCAGGATTCATAATTCAGATAGGTTTGAAAGCCGCGTGCCGATGGATTGCCGGTAAATCCGATGCAAGTCGTGTTGTAGCCATTGGCCTCTAACACCTCAGCCAGCGTGTCCACATGTCCGCCAAGCGGGCCTTCGTGGCGAAGCGCTACGACGTCTGTTCCGAACACATCCATACCTGTAAGCATGGAAGCGTAGGCAGGCGTAGTCGGAATGCTCGGGCTAAAATGCTGCTCGAACGTTACGCCTTGTGAAGCAAGTTTATCAATATATGGCGTCGTAAGACGGGAATAGCCATAGCCGCTCATATGGTCGCGGCGCAAGCTGTCGATGCCGAAGAATAGAATATTAGGTTTTTTAGCAGACATGGCAGTAGCCTCCTAAGCGTAATTGTTTGATCGAACGAAGAATGAATGATTATGCATAAAACTTATAGCCTTACCGACTAACGAGCGTCTAATTTCTTGAAGATCGCATTCAGATAGCCATAGGACTCCGCCGCAACAGCCGTCACTTGCTCAATCGTATGCGTTGGCTGCGCGCCGATAACTTCAAGCACGACAGGACCGTCATAAGCTCCCACAACCAGTGCTTCGCAATAGCCAAACAGATCAATTTCCCCACGACCGCATGCTTGCAGTTCGATGGAACCCGGGCCTTGCTCGCGGCCTTTGCAGTCGCGGATATGGATATGCTTCACGCGGCTGATTACGGCAGGCAGCGCTTCTTCTGCGTTCTCGCCGGAGCGATGAATGTGGCTTGGGTCCATATCGATGCCGAACGAAGACGACGCGATTTGATCCATTGCCGCGAGTGTAGTCGGCGTGTTGTAGATGGAGTTGCCTACATGTGCCTTCACGCAAAGCGTAACGCCGTAGGTGCCAGCAATCTCTGACAAGCGGCTCAACGTTGCGATCGAAGCCGCCAAGTCCTCATCCACGCCGGATTTGCCGCCTGGGCCGACATTGATAATCGGAATTCCGATGGCTTGTGCCGCTTCGAACGCAAGCAACAGACGATCTTCGTTAAGCGATGCGACTTCCATCGAGAGAAACTTCAAACCGTTCTCTTGGACGATCGCCTGCAGTTCATCCTTCTGCTCCTGCCAGCGGCTGAGGTCCAGATGCTCGCACATGCCTTGAATCGCCGAAATTTCCACGCCGTCATACCCGCATTGTGCAATTAATTTAGCTGCTTGAGCGAAATCATAGGATTTGAATAATACCGAGTTCACGCCGATTTGAATCATTTGTTAGTTCCTCCTCAAGTATCTGATTAAAGTTCGTTTCTATTTCAAGAACAACGGATCGCCATGAAGCGGCGGCAGCGGATGCGGTCTAACCATTTCTCCGCCGCGCTCGAACGACTCGATAACCGCGAACGTATATTCCAATACAGCAAGCGCATCGCGGCCGTTGGCACGCAGCTCCTCGAATGGAACCTTGTTCGATACGTCTTCCAAGAATGCATGCAGCCTGTGATTAAACGTCGAATTAAAGTCATTGGTGCCATAGTCCGTCACTTCAGGCTCCGGCTGTACGCTGATCGCAGGAATGCCCTTCTCTGCTTTCCAGTACGAGATTTTCTCCACGCAGTTCTCGATGCAGAACGTCCCTTTGGTTCCGGCCATCTCAAGGCTCCACCAGCCGCCAAGGCCGTAAACAGCATCGCCGCGCTGGCTTAGCAAGTAACCAACGCCGCCATTGGCAAATTTCAGATGGATGCTGTTGATCGATGCCATCACATCGCCAGCGCTTCTGCGGAAGCCCGGACGATCCGAGAACGTCTGAATATGGGTGATGTCCCCACAGAAATGTCTCATTACACTAAGTGGGTGCGTAAGAAACGCCTTCATGTGGAAATACGGATGACCTTTCACTTTGCCGGATCCGGCCAAACCATAATTGGCCTCTCCGCCGTTAAAGCCCATCTTAGCCAAGCAGTACACCAGCTCGCCGATGTCGCCATTCTCGATGTATTGCTTGCCTTTGGCAGCCGGTTCGGTGAAATAATGGTTCAGGTTGCAGCCGAGGTAGACCTTCTGTTTCTCAGCATAGGCAACCAGCTCGCGCGCTTCGCGAATATCATGGCAAAGCGGTTTCTCGACCAGCACATGCTTCCCGTAGCTGATGGCCTCCATCGCAGGCTCGAAATGCCAGCTTCCGTTATCAATTCCGCCTGTCGTAACATCGATGACTTCGATGTCCGGCTCATTTTCAATCATGTCTTTCAAGCTGTAGTAAGCTTTCACGCCATACTTCTCCGCTGCTGCATCCGCACGTTCCTTGATGATATCGCAGACAGCAACGAGATCAGCGAGCTCATCTTCTTTGTGACACACCGCATGCAAATTGCCGATTCCGTTCATACCTACGATTCCGATTTTCACTGCCATGATTGAGTCCTCCTGAAATGGTTTTATAGTTATTGGGTTGTCTATTAAACGTTCTCGATCTTCGGATCACTGAGCAATACACGCCGTCCTTCGCCGCTGGAAACGTACGAAGCAAGTACCATTCGCAGCGATATGCGTCCTTCCTCGGCAGATGCAATCGGTTCTCGCTCGCCGCGTAGGAATTCGGCCAGCGGTTTCGCGAGTCCGCGGATACGGACGCCATGGTTCGCCGGTGTTGCGATGTCGCTCGGTGTCCAAGTTCCGGTAGCCGTCGTATATTTCATGAGCCCTGCGCCATCGTCAGGACGAGGCACATTGCAGCTTGTGGCGTCCCCGTAGTTCTGAACAATCGTGCCAAGCTCGCCGATAATTTCAGTCGTATTCTGACCTGATGTACATGTGAACGAGCAGCTTACCTCAGCCATCGGACCGTCAGCATAACGATACACGGCAATTCCGTTATCCATCGGAATGCGCGGGTTATACATGGAACTGATCTCGGCCGTTACACTTTCCGGCGCCCCAAGCAGCCAGTGAATGAAATCAGTCGGATGCGCGGAATCGTCCGCCCATATATCGCGGTTCGCTGCCGGATCGACATGCCAGCTGTCGGCAAAATCAGCATTCAAGCCTACCGGTAGTCCATGTCTGCGCCTAACCATAAAGATTTGACCGAGCTCACCGCTCTCGATCCACTGCTTCATCTGGATGTTCTGGGGGTCCGTTCTCATCTGCCAAGCGAGCGTAAACGGGACTTGATGCTTCTGCACAGCTTCAACGATTCGGTCTGCTTCCGCCATCGTGAGCGCCATCGGCTTCTGCAAGATGATCGCCTTGCCGTGACTGGCTGCGAGCTCTGCCAATTCAGCATGGCGCGACGTTTCGGACGCAATCACTACCGCCTGAATATCGCTTCGTTCGACTACTTGGACCGCATCCGCATACCCTTGAAGGTCATACGTCTTGCAGGCCGTCTCCAAACGCTGTGCATCATGATCCCATGCGGCAAGCACCTTCACGCCGTGATCAACCGTTCTCCATTCGTCACAATAAGCATTGACATGTCCGTGGGCAAATCCGAGGATTCCAACTCCAATCATTGGGTTCTTATCGCTCCTTTAGTTCTGATTGGTTTGCGTGTACGATCCAAAGATCGGACATGCAGCATTCAGATAGTCTACTGATTGGTTTGCGATTTCACATGAAAACGATTACTTCCCTCATCATAATCAGCCTAAAGCATGGAATCATGGTCGATCTGGACAATAACTGTTGCGATCAGGACATAAATGAAAACCATTTCGACGAAGAATCGGTGACACGCGGATTGGGCAACCTATGAGCGCCTCCCTCAAGGCAACTACATATCACCCGAGGAGGATGAGCATTGTCCAGAAATAAGAACAAAACACTGCAGGATAAAATGAACGCCTTGCAGGCGGATTCCCGTCAAGCCGAGAATAATGTAGCCGGTTCTACGGATCGTAACCGCAATCAGAAGGGAAATGTACCGAACAGCCCTTCGACAGGTTAAAGGTTGAAGACAAACAAAAAAACAGCGGAACTGCAAGCATGCTTGCAATCCGCTGTTTTTTCATTCGCGAACATCGAATTCGTTAACGGTTAGACTGGCCGAATGCCAGACTTCCGCATCTTCAGCCAGGTTAAGACAAGGAGCACGATAGGCACAATCACAACAGGCATGATAATCGTAAATGGCAAAATGTTGATGTCGTAAGTGATTAAATCCGTCGGCAGCAGGAAGCTTTTGATGGCGACTGCGAAAAATAGGATTCCAGCCGGTATAATAAAGGATTTCGTGTTTTTGAGCTCAAACACTCTTCCTAATATTTTCACAAATACATATTGAACAATGATAATCTCAAATAACGTAAAAATGGTCCAAATGCCGATGATCAGAATCTCAATCCGTTCAATGTATTCTCCGAATTTAACAAGTTGGATCGACGAGAAGAACGGGAACGATGCCGTCTTAAACATCGTGGTTCCTAAACAGCCGAATGCGAGATACGTTGATATCAACAAATATAAGCAAGAAAACGTCACGCTTACGCTGCAGCTTAACAATACTTTCTTGGGATTGCTCACGTCAGAGAACAGAAATGCCATTACGCCTGATTTTCCAAAGGGAAATCCGAATGAAATCATCGTTCCGTATACATACATGTTAATCGGGTGTTGAAACTGGGGAAGAAAAGGATTATATTCCACGTCCCGATAGATGAATATGCCGATGACGATAATCGAGATGATGAAGAACGGCAAGATGACAAGAACGCTTCGAACGATCGTGCCGATACCCAGTGAAACGGCATATATCGTCACGATAAACACAATGAGCATAATCAAATTCGGCGAAGTATTGGGCAGTATTGCGCTTGTATAGAACAACGCTATGGAGCGAACCGACAACACGCCAAGACCAACTAAGTCGATCATGAAAATCGTCAGAAGCACCTTCCCGATCCATTTCCCTAAAAGGATGATGATAATATCACCGAAATTCTTCTGAGGAAATTGTTTCTGAATATGCGAAGATATGACCAACGTAAGAATCACTGCAATCGTAGCTAGAATATTGGAAATCCAAACATCTTGGGTAAGACATTTGGCTTCGAGCAAATATAAAGTCGAGAATCCTGACATAAACGCAAAACAAAGGCATCCTAGCTGGAAACTCGATATTTTCTCCTGCTTCACGATTTAATCGACTCCCAACTGTACATGTAACGCATTTCTCACATACAAAGAAATAGGTTTGTATAAATATGTATTCAGCGATTCCGAAGTGGGCATCCAATCCTCAATAACCGGAATGAAGTAACAGGTGATAAACAGACTAAAGAACAACAGCACGACGGCTTCTTTTCTACATCCTTGTTTCTTCAGCTTGACGTACGACGTAATCACATAAACGAAGAATAGCACTACGATCGTAAAGATTAGCATATCATGGTCCTCCCAGGACTTGGCTCATGCCGAGATTCGGAATGCTGGCGCTGACTGTAATGGTTACGGGCAAGGTTGGATACACTTCCGTCCAATTCGGTTTCGTTCTCTTCCATACATATGGGTGATACTGCCTAAGGAAATCGGAGAAGCCCAGAACATCAACTTTCATGTCATGCTGAAAATGAGATAAGCTTGCCGTAAGCTGCTTCTGCATTGCCGCCTCTGACGCATCCTCCAGCTGTTCAAGCGCATCGTTAGCCGTAAATTGAATGGGACCGCTTGTATCAATTAATGTTCCTTTTAATTTCACATCGATGGTTAATGCCGGCATTCCGCTCACGGACTTGTAATAGATGTTACTTTTTACGATCTTCATCATGAGCGAAACTTTATCTGAATGAAATGGCACAGATTGAACGAATTCCATGTTCCTCCATTTCTTCTTCCCCATAAGCAAATGTACACTCAGCACATCATTGGCGTTCATCCAGCCTACGAGCTTTCCCTTATTGATCACAGCCCCCCCGCTCAGAATCATGACCTCGCGATCGCTGTTGATCGGCTTCGAAATAAACAATTTCCCAAGCACGAATCCGCGGTACGAATCCGTATAATAGTTGACGATGTCCTTAAGCTCGATGTTGATGCTCTTGCCCCATAGATGCTCGTTCCTAACCTTGCCTTCGATTTCATTCGTGATCAGGTCGCCGGATTCCGACTGCAAATGAAGAATATCCGATGCTTTGCCTTTGCTTATCGCCAAATAACCGGACATCCGGATTTCACGGGAGCGATTAAAGTAATCAATGATTTCGTACAACTTATGCCGTGCCGCGCTTTCCCCCACGATGAAAAATTTGTCATGCTGCCAAATCAATTGTTTGCCTGCACGGCTTCTAATATTCCGCGCCGCATCAAGAATCGAATCCCCCGAAGCACTTGCGATCCACTCTAACGTCCTATTCGGCACATCCTTGCTGGCCGAAGGGGTGTGATTGCAATACAACGTAATAATCATTTTCTTGGATTCCTCATCGTAATCAACCCCGGTAATCGTAACAAGCGCGATACTGTTGATTTCCCTGACATCAGGTGAGCATCCCGCAAGAAGCGACAAGGGAATGAAGCCAAGCAAGAGCCGTTTAATGATCCTCATGTCCACTAACCTGCCCTTCCATAGATGCATATGAGGCGTCATTCTTGGACTGTCTTCGGTGCTTGATCGGGAGCAGCAAATAATGCTCGGTTACGTCCTTCCAACGATTTGCATTAAACGTAGGCAAATACAGCTTCCCGAACGACCGCAGCGAACATAAATGCAGGACAATCGCAAACAAGCCAAGTGCCAAGCCGAGAACGCCTGTCCACGCAGCTATGAAGATGAGCGGGAATCGCAGCAAACGCAGCGTAATCGCCGTGTTGAATGCCGGAATCGTAAATGAAGCAATGCCCGTCATCGCGACGACAATGACCATCGGTCTGGAGATAATGCCGGATTGAACAGCTGCTTCTCCAATAATGAGCGCACCAACGATACTTACGGATTGACCAACCGTACGAGGCAGCCTAATGCTTGCTTCCCTTAATATCTCGAAAGCAACCTCCATGATAAGAGCCTCCAGAAAAGTCGGGAACGGAATGCCTGATTTGGTGGACAGAAACGTGAGCATGAGCGGTGTCGGAATCATCTCTAGATGGAATGTCGTTAACGCGATGTATAAGGAAGGTCCGCAGAGTGAAATAAGCAATGTGAGCATGCGTAATAGGCGTAGGAAATTGGCAAAATAAAACTTTTCGTAGAGATCCTCGCTGGGGTGCAAGAAATCCGTAAAGGTGGAGGGGGCAATAAGCGCATTCGGGCTTCCGTCTGTGAAAATAACCACTTTCCCCAGATTTAAAGCGTTCACAACACGGTCTGGTCTCTCCGTATTCATAATCTGAGGAAACGGCGAATACGGGCTGTCTTGGATCCATTCTTCGATTTGGGCGCTGTCTATGACGATATTCAGCTTGACCGACTCAATTCTCTCTTCGACCTCGCGCAGAACGGAAGCTTCTACTTGATCTTCGAGATATACGATCATCACATTTGTCTGGCTTTCCCGTCCAAGAACAACGATTTTGGATTTCAATTTAGTGGATTTCATCCTGCGATAAACCAAACCCATATTCACTTTCAAGTCCTCTGTGAAACCTTCGCGCGGCCCGCGCACGTTGATTTCCGAGGTGGGTTGATCGACAGCGCGCGTCTCATATCCGGGGATCCCGATGCCATAACACACCGTTAAGCCTTCGATGAAAAATACGATTCCGGCATCAGCGATCATCCCGGTAACCTTGTCCAATGAAGGGATTTCGGTGACGATGCCTAACGAACGAATGGATTCGAGAATCGTTTCAGCCGTCGGATGCTCATGAGCGAGAATATCCTCGTTGATCTTCCTGACGAACTGCTTGTTCAAGGTTTGCTGATTGATAATCACACTTAAATAGGCAACCGCACCCAGTGGATTCCCTTGTTTCGATTCGAAGTTCTGGAAGCAGAAATAGTTGTTATCCGCATACAGCTGCTCCAATTTGCTTATGTTGTTTGCAACGGAAGGATCGATTATCATTTCTGTTCTCCAGGGTCTGCACTAGAATAGAATCAATGAAAGTATTCGCCTGCAAACCCAGAATTATGCAAAATGCTGCTTATAACGGCTATACCCCTCCGTCTCTAATTGCTCTACCGGCACAAAACGCAAGGATGCGGAATTGATACGATATTCGAGCTTGTTACGTTCTTGGATTAAGTGGCCCAAATGCGATTTGGATATACGAGCTCGCAGCGCCGTGCGCACTTGACCGTTGCTTAGATCCGATTCTTTCCGAATCCAACCCTCCTCGATGGGCTTTGAGAAGGTTGGCCAGCCGGTTCCTGCATCGTACTTGTCCCTTGAGCTGAACAACGGATCGCCGTTAATAACATCGACATAGAGCCCTTCCCGTTCATCATTCCAATAATCGTTATGAAATGCCGGTTCGGTCTCCCTATTCTGCGTGACGCCGTATTGCAGCTCCGTTAACTGCTGACGGAGTCGATCCTTGTCTTTCTTGCTGTTCCAGCTTCGTTCAGCGAATTCATCACGCCCGCTGCCTTCATGATACATATTGTAGGACCTTCGGTGAGTTTTGTAGTAATCCTGATGCTCATCCTCTGCGGGATAGAATTGCACGGCGGGTACGATCTCGGTTACGATCGGTTTCTTGAATCGTTTGCTCTTCTGCAGCGCTTGTTTGGAGGCTTCTGCCTCCTTGCGCTGCTCCTCGTTATGTACGAATATTGCGGTTCGGTAAGATGAACCGCGGTCACCGAATTGTCCTCCGGAATCTGTTGGATCGATAAGCTGCCAATAGATGTCGAGCAGACGCTCATAGGGAAACAAGTCCGGCTGAAACGAAATTTGAACGGCTTCAAAATGACCTGTCGTTTCCGTACCGACGGTTTGGTAGGTCGGATTAATCGTATGGCCGCCCGTATAACCTGAAATGACAGATTCAATCCCCGGAAGCGTGTCGAACGGCTGAACCATACACCAGAAACAGCCTCCTGCAAATGTAGCGAGCTCTGTCCTACGAATCGTGTTATCCAATACAAATACACCACCACTGCGAATTTATTAGTTCTGTGAAAACGATTGAACAAGCTTTATTCCTTTGCTACATTTATAACATTGACCGTATTGGCGATCAATAAATCCATGACGTGAAGGATGTTACAGAAGTGACCTGGCCTAATCCGAATAACGAGCTGCCTAAACGGAGTTTAAAAGCCTTAATGGAAATATTCGTCGTTTCAGTTAAGCTGGGACTTACTTCTTTCGGCGGACCCATTGCCCATCTAGGCTACTTCCATAATGAATACATTCGCAAAAGGCAGTGGATGGATGAACGGAGCTATGCCGATCTCGTTGCACTATGCCAGTTCATTCCCGGTCCGGCCAGCAGCCAAGTCGGCATTGGTATCGGTACGATGCGAGCCGGCTTGCTCGGCGGATTAATAGCTTGGCTTGGATTTACGCTGCCATCAGTAATTGCACTGGTCGTATTCGCTTACGTTCTAACCGGATTGGATATTAGTCAAGTGGGCTGGATTCATGGTTTGAAGATCGTAGCGGTAGCCATTGTTGCTCAAGCTATCCTTGGTATGGGACAGAAGCTCGCACCGGACAAAATCCGAGCCTCCATCGCTATCGCGGTTGCTGTAATTTCGCTACTGTGGCAGTCTGTATTTAGCCAAGCTGCGCTCATCATTTCCGCTGGATTGATGGGGTTAGTTATATCTCGAAATACGGAAGTGCAGGATGCTCCCGCGCTAAATGTTCCAATTACACGTACGTTCGCTGCCTTCTGTCTGACTTTGTTCTTCGGTCTCTTGATTGCGCTCCCCATTCTAAGACATCACTCATCTTCCGAATGGGTGGCTCTATTCGATAGCTTTTACCGGTCTGGTTCAATCGTATTTGGCGGGGGTCATGTTGTACTTCCGATATTGGAACAAGAAGTGGTTCCACCCGGTTGGATAAGCAAAGAAGACTTTCTTGCCGGGTATGGTGCGGCGCAGGCGGTTCCCGGGCCGCTATTTACTTTCGCAGCTTACTTAGGCGCAATGACTAAAGGCGTTTTCGGGGCCATTCTTGCGACAATTGCGATCTTCTTGCCCGCCTTTTTATTGATCCTTGGAACCTTGCCTTTCTGGAGCGCTCTTCGAAATAACAGGCACATTGGGGCAGCATTGGTAGGCATTAACGCGGCTGTGGTCGGTATACTATTAGCAGCCTTGTATAATCCGTTATGGACAACAGCTATTATCGATTCGGCTGATTTTGCACTGGCGTCCATCTTGTTTCTACTGTTAGTTTTCTGGAAATTACCGCCTTGGACCATAGTAATGGCTGGGATGATTGGCGGCACCTTGCTCGAGTTGTTCTGACGTTTTAATTATTCTGTTTTATCTTCCTTTTGCCGGTTGTTATACCTAATAATAACGACGATGAAGAGAATAACCGGAATCATAATGGCAACAGGTATAAGTAAAATAGGTGTCATGATGTGCTCCTTTAAGTTTGATAGCTGTGTATGTATACTTACTGCATGGACATTATCTCTCTTTCCAGTGACGAAATCAAATGAATTAATGCCACTAAATAAAGAAGAACCGATGGATCATTGATCCGATCGGTTCTTTGTTCATTTAAGACTGAGCTGTCTTAACTGGCATGGCAGTTGTCTCCTCTAGCGGATACATCCATTTGGAAATCAGTGTTTGCAAGATAATAATCATCCCGCCGATGCACCAATAGAGCGGCATTGCAGCCGGTGCGGAGAATGAGAATATGCCCATCATGACCGGGGAAAGATATACAATCCAGCCCATTCCTTTGGCTGCATTCATCTGAGGATTTGCACTCTTAGAGATCAGTGCTTGAGCCAAGTACACGCCGGCAGCCAGGAACGGCAGGATAAGATCCGGCTTCCCGAGTTGGAACCACAGAAACGTATGGTGAGCAAGCTCTGGGTTTGACCGAATGGCGTAATACATGCCGGATAAGATCGGAATTTGTAAGAGCATCGGCAGACAGCCTATGTTCAGAGGGTTGTACCCATGCTTGCTGTACACCGCCATCGTTTCCTCCGTTTGCTTTCGCTGCTTATCCGCATCCGTATTATTGGCGTATTTCTTCTTAATGGCATCAAGTTCAGGCTGCATAGTTGTCATCTTACGTCTCATCTTCTGCTGCTGTTTATATTGATTAATCATGAATGGCATAAGCGCCAGCCGTACGATTACTGTGATTGCAATAACAGCAAGACCGAAGCTGCCTCCAAACCATCCTGCAAAATGATCAATCATCCAAGAGAACGGCGAAACAAAATATTGATGAAAAAACCCGACTTGAGCGTACATATTTAACATGATTAATAATCCTCCCTGTTGTTGTTATGCTGCGGCAATCAACAGGGTCATGCACGGGGATGAATCATCGTCAGGCGCTTCTTTGCGTTTCGTATGCCGAGTTAGCCGCTGCCGCTGGGTCAATACAGTACCAGGCGGTTTTTTCAGCAAAGATAACGGCATATCCGCTTCGCGGATTCTCGTCCATCTGGCGTCATCAGCAGCGGTCGGAATCCAAACGAAACATAAGTAAGCCAATGAAACAAGCGTACAAATGGACAGCGCATAAAGCAGCGCATCATAAGGCTCGAACAATGATATCCCCCCTTTCCGTTTCATTCATATTCTTCTATTCTAATCGTTTTCGCCGCTGAATGGAATCGGTCAAGAGACGGATGCAAATTGAAAAACGTGCAAACCCTAATTAGAAACAGGGGTTGCACGCATTTAGTATTATTTGGATATTCGGATTTCTCTTGTACTGCTGTCCCACTCTACGGTATAACCGATCAGTTCCGATATATTCCGCAGCGGGAGCAGCACCTTATCGGCTACCAGTTTAGATGTGGTTATGGTTACGGACTCTCCATTCACATCGACGGTATTCGTCTGTATCGTATGGGTAAGTGTTCGATCTCCGATGACCGCTGTCACTGTCTTAGTTGCATCATCCCACGTTACTTCGGCTCCCAATAATTCAAAGACTTCACGCATCGGAATAAACACGCGTGAATCGGCTAAGAACAAGTCGTTATCTAATGCCTTCAATTCTCCGTTTACGAGCAGCTTTCCCTCATAACTCTTCATAACCGGGTAATCATGCTCTTCTGCGATTTCAGTTAAAGTATGCTCCGACGTTGTAATGATCACGAGCGTCCCGATTTCAATTTGTGGAAATAACCAATGAATCTCATCATTCTTCATCCGGATACAGCCTGCGCTTACGTACTTGCCGATAGATTTGCTATTGTTATTGCCGTGAATCGCGTACGTGGTGCCTTCCGTTCCGTCAACCTCAAGGCCTAACCAACGGTCGCCGAGCGGATTCCGAGGATCGCCTCCGGGAATTTTTTCTTTGTAATACGGTCTGTTCTTGATTTTGTTGACGATTTCGAAGCTGCCTTCAGGGGTTAATGTCCGCGTTCTGCCGGTCGCAACCGAGAAGGTCTTAATCAACTCACCGTTATTGAAATATGCCAACTTGTTCGTGCTCTTATTGATCACAATCAATTGGTTATTACTTGCTTTAGCGCTCGCGGTAGCAAGCGGGAAAACACCCAGCAGCAGTGAAACTATGAAAGTGAGGACAACGATTCTCAACCGACGACGATTATGACCCAAGGAAGACACCCTCTTATTCAAATATTGATATACATATCAATGTATGAACGAGAGCTTCTCTGCACCACTGCTTTTTCTAAACTTTAGTGGAACTTTAGTACAGCTAAACCATTAAGGATGAGATTGCGGATGGAAGCCGACTTGCTCAGTTCTAGCAGTTCTTCTTGCAGCGGGAGCTCTAGTAATTGCAATTCCCGGTTGCCTGCAGCTAATTCGAGCATCTCTAATCGCAGTAACCAATCGTTCGCATACGTTTGGTTGAGCTTATTATGGATTTCGGTGAGTGCTTGGAGAGATTGAGCAGCGGCACCGCTGGCTTCTCTTATTACTCTTATTTGTTGATAGAGGGTTTCTAGCTCGGTAGGTGGAGCGGATTGGGTAGGTTCTACTTCTTCTTTGGCTAGAGGCACAACTGCACTGTAGTAGGCACCGGGGGCAGCCGCACCCGGATACGCGGAAACGATACTTGATCCTACAGCCAAATCGTATGTGCCCCACTCTTTCTTGAATAACACCTTTCCGTTGCAGGTGACCGAACAGTCCTCGAAAGATATGAGGACGACGTGATGAGCGTTTCTAAGGATGCTCTTGATCCGTCCTGTAACGTGAATTCCACTTTCGAATGGCAGCTCCGTATGACTTCCTTGAAGTATGCCTAACCTGGCAAGTGCTTGATCATCGCAGTCTTCTATTGCAATCCCGCCTTGCAGCTTACCAATGGGACTACCGTATCCTGTAGCATGATAATCTTGGCCATGCCCGCTTAATTGTTGATGGTCAATCGACAACGCGGTTCCGCCCGTCGTGTTCATATAGATGGCTTCACCATTCGAGTCTTTCTCGATGCTCTGGATGATCCCCGTAACACAAATGCCCGAGTTGAACGCAATAGTCGCCACATTACGCGAACGCAGCGCTTTCTCCAAGCTCTCCGTGCCGCCGATTCGAAATGCCATGGTGTTCGCCAATGCTTCAACACCTTCTAGTAATTGCTCAAAGCTATGACATACGAAGAGACGGGACTGCATCTCCGTTACGACCTTGGGGCTGGCGGCACAAGCATCAACGGTGTACGGCAGCTTCATTACCGCATCGGTGAAACAATGTTTGCTCTCTCCGACGGAAGACAGCAAGCCTGCGCCGTATATTTTCGGATTATCCAGTTCCCCTATGAGCCCGTATTCGACGGTTGCCCAGAATAGTCGGGACACTTTCTCCGCTTCCGTTAGTTCAGTTATCGCTTGTTGTTTCTCTTCTACCAGCTTCTGGGCAGCAGCCTTTTCTTCCGCTGTCGATTTCGGATCTTCCATGACGATCGTTAATTGGCGCAGCGCTTCGAAGGCTTCTCCTCTTTCTTTCATAGAGAAAGCCTTAGTGCCGATTGACCCTATCGTTTGCACATACGTTCTATATTCCGGATCGAACAAGATCGGTGCATGCCCGGCAGCTTCGTGGATAATATCGGGAGCCGGGGTGTACTCGATATTGGATAACTTGCGGATTTCGGCGGCAATGGGCAGAATCCCATTCGCAAGCAGCTCGTAAAACACAGCGCCGGGAATGAGACCATTGACGATGACTGCCCCCCAGCCGATTCGGGCAAGGCATGCGTTCATCTCGGATACGCGGGGAATACTCTCCTTTTGAATACCTGACTGCTGCAGTCCACTGACAAAAGCGGCATGTGCCGTATCTCGCAGGGCATGGTGATTCTGACGCATGACATACCGCCATACGGCGTGATCTATAGGCGTGTACTGATCATAATTTTGCTCGGATATATAGGGGGACAAATGAGGAGGAATCATTCTCATGTCTTCCACTCCCTCTGCAGTTTGCGCGTGCTATCTAGTTGCCGGCAATACTTTCCCTGTAACCTCTCCGAAACCGACTCGGTAGCCATTGCCTTGGCACCAGCCGGTCATCGTAATCCGATCGCCATCGGCAAGCCAAGAACGTTCCTCTTGGCCGCTGTTCAAGTGAAGCGGGTCCGTTCCCCGCCATGTCAGCTCCAGCATGCAGCCTCGCGATTCCTTCGTGGAACCGCTGATCGTTCCGGAAGCGAGCAGGTCGCCCGGACGCAAATTACATCCGCCTACCGTATGATGTGCGACCTGCTGCTCAATCGTCCAATAGAGATTGCTGTAATTGCTGACGGCGATTCGTTCTCGGCTGCCATTGGCATCACTTTGCCAATAAACCTCCAGTCGAATATCGAAGGTTATTGCATCATTCTTCGTTTGCAGATATGGAAGCGGGGCAGGCTCTTGTTGAATAACTGCCGGAATGCGAAATGGAGCCAGTGCCTCTAGCGTGACAACCCAGGGAGAGATGGAGGTCGCGAAGTTTTTACCGAGAAAAGGTCCAAGCGGCTGGTACTCCCAGGCTTGAATGTCGCGAGCACTCCAATCGTTGACGAGCACAAGTCCGAATACATGCTCCTTCGCTTCGTCAATTGGGATAGGCTGCCCGAGTTTATTACCTGTACCGATCAACCACCCCATCTCCAATTCAAAATCAAGCTGACCGATCGGTCCATAGAATGGCGCAGCGGAATCGGGAGGTTTCATCTGTCCGCAGGGACGCCGAACATCCGTTCCACTAATGACGATAGAGCTTGCCCTGCCATGATATCCTACCGGCAGATGAAGCCAATTCGGCATCAAAGCCTGTTCCTTGCCTCGGAATAAAGTACCGACGTTAACAGCATGTGACTTGGATGCATAGAAATCGGTGTAATCGCCGATTGCCGCAGGCAGCAGCATCTCGACATTACGTTGATGGTGAAATGCCGACGATCGGAGCGGGAGGTTATCTCGCAGTGCCGGCTCTTCCGAAACCAGCAGTCGCTTAAGGATGGAACGAACTTCACGCCACACCTGATGCCCCATCGCCATGAATGCATTAAGCGAAGGTTGTGCGAAGATGCCTCTCCCTGAGACAGAGGTGTTATCGAAGCAGCCAGCTTCATCCAACACGGCTAAATCCAGCACATAATCCCCGATTGCCACACCAATTCGAGGCATGCAATTACTGCTATGCAGTGGACGGAAGACGCCATAAGGC
Source organism: Paenibacillus sp. CF384 (assembly GCF_900106745.1). GTDB lineage: Bacteria > Bacillota > Bacilli > Paenibacillales > Paenibacillaceae > Paenibacillus_Z. The sequence continues at coordinate 420,219 of NZ_FNNV01000001.1, forward strand.
AAATTCTGTATCGGAAAATGCGATTCCGCATCAACAGGAATAAACGAACACGCCATTGGATGATCTCCTTTGCTTATGCATCGCATGGTGGTTAACTGCTATCATGCAGTGAGTTTGAGTTCCCCTGCCCTCTCAATTTCCTAATTGCTTCTAACGAATCGAGGTTTTCAAGTGCTGACAGGTCGCCGGGATCAATAGCGAGATAAGCTGATCGTATTACTCTGCGCATCACCTTTGCATTTCTTGTCTTAGGCAATGCGTCTAAGATGTGAATCGCCGACGGTTTGAATGCTTTGCCAAGCCGGCTCGTTACCCATTCGAATAGCTCGGAAATGATCGCAGTTGATTCCTTGGGATGAAGTGGCGGATGATCCAGAACGACGAAACAAACCGCGGCTTCTCCTTTCAGATCATCAGGTACGCCGACTGCCGCCGCTTCCACGACGCGAGGATGCTGGGCGAGCAGCGACTCCATTTCAGTGGGACCAAGCCGCTTTCCAGCCACGTTTAGCGTGTCGTCAGATCGTCCAGTGATCGTCCAGAAGCCATCATCGTCCAACTCCACCCAATCGCCGTGCACCCAAATATCCGGCCATCGCGACCAATAGGTGTTCTCGTATCGTTCCGGCTCTTGCCAGAAGCCGCCTGCCATGCCGAGCCAGACATTCTTCAGCACCAGTTCCCCGACCTCGCCTCGAACCGGTTTCCCTTCCTGCGAGAATACATCCGCATGCATGCCTGGAATTGCAGCGTTAAAACCTGCAGGGGCGATCGGTTTAAGCAGTACATTCCCCAGAATGCCCCCTGAAATCTCGGTGCCTCCTGAATAATTAACAATCGGTATCCTGCCTTGACCGATGTCATGGAATAACCATTGCCACGGCTCGGGATTCCAAGGCTCGCCGGACGAACCGATGACCCTTAGCGAGGTCAGATCACATCCGTTGTAGCATGCTTCACCGTGCTTCATTAAGCTCCGAATCAGTGTTGGCGAAATGCCAAGATGAGTCACTTTATGTTTATTAACGAGGTTAAATATCCGACTTGGGCCGGGAAAATCCGGTGCTCCATCGTACAGCACCATCGTACCGCCGTTTAATAAGGTGCCATACACCATGAATGGCCCCATCATCCATCCCATATCGGTATTCCACAACATCGTGTCCCCCGGCCTAAAGTCCATCACATAACCGGCATCGAACGCAGCCTTGATTGGGAATCCGCTGTGCGTATGAACGATGCCTTTGGGCGAACCGGTTGTTCCGGAGGTGTAGAGGAGCATTAATGGATCGGAGCTGTTCATCGCTGCTGCTGGGAATGGTGTTGATTCATCACTGTTCTCGGCGCCCATGAGCTCGAACCAGTCGACTTCACCTGCCTGTTTCCGCTTAGAGACCGGAATGCCCAACCGGCGAACAACGACCAGCTTAACATGGGAAGCTGCCGCATCAGCCGCCTTGTCGGCTTCTTCCTTCATATGAATTGGTTTTCCGCGCCTGTAATAACCGTCAGCTGTGATTAGCAAGGTACAGCCGGATCCATCGATTCGTTTAGCCACCGCTTCGGCACTGTAACCGGAATAGATGGGAACAGCAACAGCGCCTAGTTTGGCCAAAGCTAGCATTGCAATAACGGTTTCCGGGATCATCGGCATATAGAGAGCAACACGTTCCCCGGCCGATAATCCGAATTGCTGCCGCAATCCATGTGCTGCACGATTCACTTGCTCGGCAAGCTCGGCATAGGTGAAGCTCAGCGTTTGTTGATCCTCGCTTTCCCAGATCATTGCATTTCTGCCCGCTGCCTGAGGGTCCGACAACCATCTGTCGACCGCATTAACCGCGATATTCAACTGTCCCTGTGTAAACCAAGAAGGCCACTGAAGGCCAGCTGCGAAATCTACGACTTTATCATAGGGAATTGCCCATTCAATCCCCATGTCTTGCACGACTGCATCCCAGAACCAACTGACGTCTTCAATCGATTTGCTATAGAAGGCCTCATAATCCGTGAATCCGTGCTTGAGCATGAACTGATATAATCGCGTTTGATCCTGTTCCGACTGCTTCGGAAACCACACTGCTCGTTGCCGCATAGTCAGCATCTCCTTCAGGTTCTAGCCGGATTATGGATTCACCGGACGCGATACCCAGCTGTATACGTAATTCATATCCTCGATCGACTGCAGATGCTCGACAACTTGCAAGGGGCGAAACGTATCGATCATGACCGCCAGCTCATTGGTTTCCTTCTTGCCGATGCTGTCCTCTACTTTACCGGGATGGGGTCCATGCGGGATGCCTGATGGATGCAAGGTCATCGAACCTTCCTCGATCCCTTTGCGGCTGCCGAAATTCCCTTTCACATAATAAAGCACCTCGTCACTATCGACATTGCTGTGATAATAAGGCGCAGGAATCGAATCGGGATGATAATCGTACATCCTCGGACAGAACGAGCAGATTACAAATTGGTTGCCTTCGAAGGTTTGATGAATCGGCGGAGGCATATGAATCCGTCCCGTAATCGGTTCGAAATCGCGAATATTCAATATCCATGGATACAGATAGCCGTCCCAGCCGACAACATTCAACGGATGATGAGTGAAAATATGAGCATGCAGATAGCCGCCTTTTCGAGTGCGAACTTCGAATTCACCGCTTTCTGTAAACGTTTCCAAATGTTCCGGAAGCCGTATATCCCGCTCGCAGTACGGGCTGTGCTCCAGCAGCTGGCCTTGTTCATTGCGGTATCGTTTCGGTGTCGTGATCCAGCTGTTCGTTTCCACGATGAGAAGCTTTGTTTTGCCGGAATCCGGTACTACTCGGTAGATCGTTCCGATCGGAATCACGATATAATCGCCGGGCCGATAGCGCAGGGTGCCGAACATCGTTTCCACTTTGCCGCTTCCTTTATGAACGAAAATCAATTCATCGCCGTCCCCATTGCGATAGTAGTAATCCATCGCTTCTGTAGGATGTGCGACAGCGATTAAGAGATCGTCGTTGCCGAACATATATTGCCTGCCGTAGATGGCATCGCCTTTCAAGACCAATCGATTGGTGCGAAAGTGGCGATGACGGAGCGCACCTTGCGTCTCGAATTGCGGTTTGCTCGCGGACAGCAACTGCGCCTTCGTGATAGCGGTCGGCGCATGGTGATGATAGAGAATCGATTGGATGCCCGAGAAGCCTTTGGTTCCCATCACTTGTTCACGGTACAAGGTGCCGTCGGGCTGTCGAAATTGTGTGTGTCGCTTCGGCGGAATCTCCCCCATCCGATGATAGAACGCCATATTCGTTTTCCCCCTTCACTGCCAGGCTTTACTTCCTTTCCAGTTCAAAGGTGTCGGAAATCGCCCTCGTGTAGGTTTGCCCCGCCATTCTGCCAATCGGTCGCAGCAATTCACTGTTGATCCTGCCGCCCTCGAACAATTCATCCTGCACATGAATGCATACGACCTGGCCGATCACAAGGCTGCCAGCGCCGGGCAACTCGCCCAGTGTTACGATTTGATGCAGCGTACATTCAAGCTGGACATCACATTCTTGTACTCTTGGTGGCTGTACGGTGTGACTCGGCACTTTCGTCAGTCCCGTATAGGTGAACTCATCGATCTCCGGAGGGAATTCGGTGGCGCAGTCGTTCATTTGTGCAGCGATTTGCTCGCCCACGATGTTGATGACGAACTGCTTGGTCGCTTCAATATTGGCAAGGGTATCCTTCTTCTTCCCATCCGACCCCCGAATCATCGGCGCAAAACAAACCATCATCGGTTTCGCGCAGATGCCGGTAAAGAAGCTGAACGGAGCTAAATTACTATTGCCTTGCAGATCAACCGTGGAGACAAATGCGATAGGACGCGGCAGGACGGAGCCGATCAGCAGCTTATAGGCATCCCTCCACGGCAGCGTGCCAGGATCTACTTTCATCGAACCAGCTCCTCATTGTTGTCGTAATTTCTTATAAATTTCCTCTTCTCGCTTGTTCCCTTTCAATCGATTCAAACAACGCTTTGAAGTTGCCTTCTCCGAATCCAACGGCCCCTTTGCGCTGAATGATTTCGATGAACAACGTAGGACGATCCACGATCGGTTTGGTGAAAATCTGCAGCAGATAGCCTTCATCGTCGCGGTCTACAAGGATGTTCAGCTCTTGAAGCTTCGCAATCTCCTCATCGATGGTGCCGACTCGTTCCGTTAACATTTCATAATAGCTGTCCGGTGTGCTCAGGAACTCGATCCCGTTATCCTTTAATGCCGTTACAGTTGCAATGATGTCATTCGACAGAATCGCGATATGCTGGACGCCTGCCCCATGGTAATAGTCGAGAAACTCTTGGATCTGTGATTTGCGTTTGCCTGTCGCAGGCTCATTAATGGGGAACTTGATCCGTCCGCCGCCAAACATCACCTTCGACATCAGCGCCGAATATTCGGTCGAGATATCCTTATCATCGAAATGAATCATTTGTTTGAAGCCCATAACCTTCTCGTAATACGATACCCATTCTTCCATCTGCTCCACATTGCCGACAACATGATCGATCCCGATTAACCCGGTCGTTTGATGCGGGATGTTCAGCTCACATGCCTCGTAATGGGGCAGAAACACACCTTTATAATTACTGCGATTAATTAACGTATGGATGGTATCCCCGTATGTCCCGATGGCGGCTGTCGTCACTGTTCCATGCGAATCTTTATATTCCCTCGGCTCCATAATGGGGATGCCGCCGCGTGCGACAGCGTCATGGTAAGCTTTCTCCACATCGTCGATTCGCATGGCAATGTCTTTGACGCCATCACCGTGCTTGATGACAAACTCTGCGATGGGATGGTCCGGCGATAACGCTCCACTGAGTACAAACCGCGCTTGATTCTGCTCCAGCAGATACGAGACTTTGCCGTGTTCCCCTGTCTCTAAGCCCGCGTAAGCCACCACCTTAAAGCCGAACCCTTTACTTAAATAATGTGCAGCTTGTTTGGCGTTTCCGACATAAATTTCAAGATAGTCAATTCCTCTGACCGGAAACAAATCCGATGGTTGATTGTTGATCCGTCGTTGTTTTCTCATGATGTGTCACCCTTTTTCTCACGGCGAATGCCGTTTCCTCTTGCCGTTATCTTATTCAGCACCTGCGGACGTTGTCGAAGCAGCTATGCTAATATTTATTCAGCTAAAGGATGAACTATCCTAATCAATATGAAAAAGAGCCGCCTCATGGCAGCTCTTGAATGAAAGGATATGAAATTAGATCAGTACCGGAATGTTGATGGTCGACATGGCTTGTTTCTTCTGATCGTCATTGACATGGGTATAAATCATCGTCGTTTCAATCGAGGAATGGCCGAGCAGTTCCTTCACGATCCGAATATCGACGCCGTTCCGAAGCAGCATCGTCGCGAAAGTATGTCGCAATTTATGACAAGACAGCTTCATGTCGGTCAGCCCCGGCTTGTCCGCTTTGAAGGCGGCAAAGGTCTGTTCCGCGATTTTCTGGATTTGCCGAATGGACAGTCTCTTCCCTTTCTGAGAGACGAAGAAGGCTTCTTCTTTCTCGCGATAAGGGGCAATTCGCTCCTGCTCCACTTTCGCCAGCATTGAGCTCAACATTTCGGGTACGGGAATCTCGTTCCATTTTCTCCCTTTACCGAATACTTCGATCGTTCCCTTCGCTTTCTTGAAATCTTTGAGATTCAACCGATGTACTTCTCCAACGCGCAAGCCGCAATAGCTCATCAGCAAGAAAATCGCCAGATTGCGATCCCGGTACCGACCGTCTACGAATGCCAGACTCTGAACAAGCTCCTCTTCTTCAAGGTAAACCGGTTTCTTGTTCTTCTCTGTCTTGGATTTCTTCACTTCCATGGCTGGATTCCTCGTTGCCATTTCAAAATCAATCAAGGACACATAAAAGGAGCGTATCGCCGAAAGCGTTCTGTTTCTCGTGCGATCTCCGGTGGAATCCTGTTTGGATACCAGATATCCGATCACATCCATCTTACCGGCTTTCTGGGCCGATAACCCATCCAGCGATTGGAGATAGGAGTATGCTTCTCTCTTATACTCTCTCTGAGTAGTCGTTGTGTATCCCGCTTGCTTCATCCATATATGAAAAGCACGCAGCTCTTCCTCGTAATTTTCCTCAATTTCGTAGTTTTGGGACATGGATTCACCTCTATGATGGGCTGACTTTGCTGTCTTTTGTCGATCTGAGACGAAAGTGCGCAAAATATGTGTTTTGCGCACTTATTATAACATGTTTTTGGCCGATTAGACATAAGTCCGCTGTCATAGAAATTTTACTTCCAAATATTGTAACATAATAATTTTGTTCTCATAACATACTGCATGTACTATGAAAATGATATCGTTGAAAGGAGTGCTTTTGGATGCCTTATACTACAGGATGGGTTACAAACACACGGGAATTCGGCACTGCTGCATCAACCATCGTGGTTAATATTAAGAACAATAATCAAACTACAGCAACTTCATTTATTGTAAAAGTTTACGCTTCGGTTGATTCGACTAGTTTTAATCACCTATATTCTCAATCTATTAATCTAGTACCTAAATCCAGTCGAGTTGCGACGTTTTTTATTGCTGGTAACGTTGCTTATGAAGTTCAATTTGATGAAATGATGCCTCCTTTAATTGGTGATACTGTATTAACGGTATACGGAATCGACGAGGTTGGGCAACTCGTTACGAACCAGCGCTTTACTCCCCCTGAATTCACGTTCATCAATGCATTTAGTACACCATTTTAAGCAATCGATTCTCCCTTTAATCACAAAGAATAAGCTGCCGACAATTTACGGCAGCTTGTTTTTTTATTTATTTGCCGAATCTGCTTGCTTCGCGAAAGTATACGGCTTTCTGGACAATAGAGATGATGGTGAGGACCATGATAGGCAGCGGTGAAAATTCGAAGAGGAACGAGTATAGAATGAAGAACAATATGCCGCTATAGATCATGACATTGACGGCCTTGAAGGAGCTGTAGGCCGACCTATAAACGGTGAATCGCTCAGCTTCGTCCAGTTTATCGAACAATTCGCGTTGTGTGTTCCTTGTACGCATCGAAATGGAGCGATCCGGAAACAGCTTGTTATAATGACGAACGATGATGGACTGCAATACAACCGCTCCTAAGATAAAAACAACCGCGCATAACAGATTCACAATCAGGAAGCCTTCTTGATCATTGGCTTGGGCTTCCCTGCTGGCAAAATAAGCCATACAAAGCGCGAACCACAAAGCAGCCGTCATATAATTGTAGGCACTAATTTTCATGAGCTTGCCAACCGCATGCTCGTCGGCAGTCGGTTCATCTTCAGACCCATTAGGCTCGTAACCCGATTTGGAAGTATACCGCAGAATTCCTATGATGCTCCATGTCGTCAGAAGGAAACAAGCAATGCCGATAACCCCAAAGATGATATCGTAATCGTAAACGATGCCGGGGTTAAACGTTAAATGGTCCGGACGCGGAACCGATTCGCTGGTAAGAAGAAACCCGCCAACCCCTCCTAAGGCCATCATGGATATTAAGTAGAGCGCAGTTATCTTTTTGGATTTATTATTCATGGTTCTCCTCATCCCCCTCTAAGAAAAATATGGACTCCACCGGCACTTGAAAGACTGCCGAAATCTTCAAGACCAATACGATTGAAGGCGCGTAATCCCCTCTTTCGATTAAGGCAATCGTTTGTCTGGATGCGCCGATTAATTGGGCGAGATCGCCTTGCGACAATCGATCGCGAGCCCTCAGCTCTCGGACGCGGTTACGTAATTCAACCACTACATCACCTCCACATGGGTATCATACATGATTATTGTCATTTTGTATATTATAATATACATTTTGACTATAAATGTTTACACATCTGTAACGAAAAAAGGCTGCCGGATTGTGAATCCGGGCAGCCTCGCTATTCCCATTGCTATTAAAGAACCTGCGCAATTTCCCACATATGCCCATCCGGATCGGCAAAACAAGCCGTTCGCCGACCCCAAGGGCGAGTTATCGGTCCATTCAATAATTGAACGCCACGTTCTTTCAACTCTTCGCATACCCGATCAACGTCTGGTACTTGGATCGTGAACTGAAACCGCGCGCCATCACCGCTGCGACCAACCGGCGCCGGCTCAACTAACTCATTGGCATTCGATTGATTTAACAGATTGATATAGGTATTCCCATAATCAAACACCGCGCAAGCGTCATCTTCAAATAGGATCGCAAGTTTAAACGTCTCCTTATAGAATGCCTTCGATCGATTCAAATCTTCCACAAACAATGTGATTTCTGTAATTTTGTTCGTCCAGTCCGTTGTCATGATTTGCATTCGACCCCATTTCCTATTCTTCAATTCCCGCACACATTGTAAAGACCTGAATATCTCCGGGGGCAAGTCGGACACGAAGACATGATTCCGCACCCCCGCTTGATTCCAATGTACCTTCCCCATCTGCAAACCAACACGCTGCTGCCGAATATGGCTTCGGCAACCGGATGCGGACTTCCCTGTCGGAATCACTCCAATTGCTGGCAAACACGAAACAACCGCTTGTCCCTTCCGCTTCCCACGAGAGCACATCACCGCGAACACCGTCTTCACCCTCTATCGTTACATAAGGCGTTAAACCGAATTTCGTTTGAAGCAATTCTCTGAAAAATGTTCTCGTTCCATTAAGCGGATTCCGCTCATAAGCAGCCGCCAGCAATGAGCCTATCCACACCGCTTTGCCGCGACCATAATCGGCACAAGTGATGGCTGCCATGCCATCCTCTGCAAACGCAGCTAATACGTCGACATCCGAACGGACAGTAATGTCCGTTTTATAGTAAGAACCTTCCAAAGTTACATCCGAAGTACCGGACGCTGTAAGCGAGGCAATCGGAATTGCAATTCGGGATTCCGCTATAACTTCATGATAGCTGTGGTCCAGATGCTCGACCGAGTGAATCCAAGTCTCACGGACACCGAATATTTCGTCGAACCCGTAACCGGGAACGATCGGGCTATGCGTCCCATCTTCTGCTTGAAGCGCTCCGAAGGAATTCTCAGCAAGAAGAATGCCGCCGTTTGCCACCCACTCGCGGATTATCTTACACAAGTCCCGGTTTAAATATAGAGGATACGGCATCCACAAGCATCGGAATCGAGCTAATGTTTCCTTGTTTAGCAGTCTGTCGTGGACAAATTCGACTTTGTAGTTAAGATCGTGGAGCAGATGATGCATGCCTTGCACGGAATCGTTATAGGTGTCCAAGTGCGCATAAGCGGCGAAATTAGCGATTTGGTTCTCTGAGCTGAATAGGATTGCAATACCGTCTGAGGGGCGAGTTGATTCAGTAAGTCTGTCGCCGTGAAGTTGAATAGTCGAGTTCAAAGCCGCCATTTCCTTCAACCAAGGCGTTTCACTACCATCCATATAGGTACTCCCCCAAGCAGGAGCCTCATGTCCCAGTGTTTCCGGACGATACTGCCAGAACAAATAGCCAAGTATGCCCCGAGAAAGCGGAATGAGAACATGACGTTTCAATTCGGTCCAATTGAGCTTCCGAGGCTTCAGCGCGGTAGTACCGGGGAGAGCATGAATCTCGGAGTTGATAACGGGCTTTCCTCCTGCAGCGGACAATAACAGATCTGCGGACCAAGCCGAGGAACCAAGACTATTGCCGAACAGATCGCACGGCTCGGCAAGCATGAAATCGTCCGAACCAGCCGTAATCAAGTTAAAGATTGGCGAAGGCACAGTATGGACCATGACAGGATGCTCCGTATCCAGTGCCTTGACAACTTGGATTCTTCGCTTTAAGTCCTCGGTAAGCGCATCCGACATGAACAACCGCCAGTCCACCATATCGTTATAAATCGCTTGTCCTCTCGGCGGTTCGACTTCGGACCAATCGCCATACCTGCGCTGCCATTTCAGATTTAGAGCGTCTATGGATTCGTATTTCTTGTGTAACCAGACAGCGAATGCTTGCAGCGAATGATCGCAATAGCAAACCTGGTTCTCGAACGCAAGCTTTCGCTTAATGCCAGTCGTGAGCTCCGGCTCATTCCATAGATCCCATACCCAGAGTGCCGAATGGCCGCCCAACTTCTTGACGGCTTCCATAAGAAAACGATCCTTCTCTCGTTGTGCCGGCTCGTGATGATAGCATGGACCCGGAGCACCACCGATTTGCCGGTAGCTAAGCGCCTGCGGTTTAAGCACGGTACCGTCAGCCGTTTCCATCAAGGAATTGGGATATTTCTTGTAAAACCAAACCGGTGCGACATCGAAAATGACGTTAAGCACGACTTTCAATCGATGGCTTTCCGCTAAATCCATCAAATCCGCGATATCGTCGAAAATAAAGGTGTTCTCGGAAGGATGGCAATCCCTCCATTGCACCCAAAGCTTGATGCAATTAAAGCCATTCAACGAAATCCTTTCCAGATCCATCGCCCACTGATCGCGGTACGGGGTAGGTGAGCGGTAGTATTGAAAACCGAAAGGGATAAACGATTTTTCTTTCATTCTGAAGCCTCTCCTCTACTATTTCCTTCCTACTCACTCTATCTCTGACTTTATATTGTGAATATTCGATAGGTCGGGTTAAACCCCTTCAAGCAGAAGACAAAAAGGGTTCAAGTTATTCTCTAGCACCAGCGTTTCTTTTTCCCCTACTACTTTTGTGGTAGAATAGAGGTTCTGAATGATAGTAAGAGGAGCGATTCATAGCATGGAAACGAACGTCCCGACGTCGGCAAGCCGTTCTGTCGAGAGAACTTCCCGTAAATCAAAGCCTTCTGTTCCGATGTTTCTTGCAGCCTGGGCGCTGCTGATCAGCTGCGGCGTTATAGGTACAGTTTGGTATACTGGCCAAGTAAAAGACAAATTGACCCAAGACATTAGCGCTCAAACGGCGCAGCAAATTACGCTGATGCAGCAGAATTACGATGCGCAGCTGAAGCAGATGCAAACTGACTTCTCAGGCGAGCTGAACAAGGTGCAGGGCAAAGTCGATGCACTTAACGAACTCTTGGAATTCACGAAAGATAATACGAATTCAAAAACCGACAACAGCAACAAACTATTCACGCAGTTGAATGAGGTTAAGAAAAAACTGGCCGAGCTGCAGAAAAGTTTGGATGTGCTGAAATGACGTTGAACGTTAAGCAAATCAATAGGTTCTTTCTCATGGCATGTGCCCCATTCATCGGACTGCTCATATGGCTGATGGCCTCGGATCTGTCGATTACACTTCCGGACAGCACATATCCGAAGCCTGCCTTAACACATACAACAGTGCCGGCGGATACCGCGAAGCTGACTGCCGGGCTAGACGAAGCGAAAAAAACGGCACTTGTCACAGCGAAGTCACTCAAGAAATCGATCCAACTCTATACGACTACGGGCAAAAACATGAACGCCATCGTCTCGCTGGCCGTTTCTCAAGCAAATCGGCCCTATCGCATTTATGACCGGCGCATTACGCGGAAGATTGGCGCACCAACGCAGCAGATCGACTCGGACAATGTCCGCGCGCAGCTGTTTGTGATTCATGCGCAGCACTTTAACGGATATGCGCTGAAGGTCAAGCTGAAATCGCCTAAAGCGATGAAAATGGTGCTGGGTCAAGACAAGAATGGCGGAGCTGAAACGACTCTCGCAGCCGTCAATCGTTACCGTGCCATTGCCGGCGTGAATGCCGGCGGCTTCGCAGATGACGGCAGCAAACGTTATCCGCTCGGTACCACCGTGATGAACGGTAAGTATTTGAACGGCTTTTCCCCTACTTACAAGGATTTGTTCTTCGTTGGGCTAAACGATAAATTAGAGCTCATCGGAGGCAAATATACGAGCAAATCGCGTCTGGACAGCGAAAATCCGAAGTTTGGTGCATCGTTTGTACCTGTGCTCCTACATAATGGCAACGCACAGCCGATACCTGACAAATGGCGAACCAGCCCATTGCGTGCACCGCGAACAATTGTCGCCAATTATAAAGATAATCAGCTTCTCTTCCTCGTTATCGATGGACGCAACGAGAATGGCAGTTCAGGCGCGACGCTTGAAGAGGCGCAAATGCTCCTTCAACGGTTCGGCGCGATCGATGGCTATAACTTAGACGGCGGAGGTTCATCATCTCTCGTTTTCAATGGCCGCATCGTGAATCACCCGTCAGACGGGCAACTTCGACCGGTACCGACTCATTTTCTCTTTTTCAAATAAGACAAATAAACAGGCTGCCACTCAGGCAGCCTGTTTGATTAACGCATATAGGTTACGCCTTCTCTATTGCCACATTCTCTGTACGCCCAGCAGGACTCCCTCATTAAACTCCATCCTATATATATCAGGTTTTGAAGTCTCTAATAGAAATTGATAATCGTATTTACGGTCAAAATACCGCATCATTAGCGTCATCACCATGCCATGCGTGCCGATAACGACTTTCTGCCCTTTGTGCCTCTCCATAATCCCCGTCAATTCGCCAACAGACCGATCTGTACACGCACGGCATGATTCTCCGCCAGGTAATGATAGATCAGGGTCTTGGAACATGTTCGATATGAACGAATAAAGATCTTTTTCCGTCAAGCTCCCATCGTCTTGTGGAAACGCCATCTCTCGCAAATCTTCAACTATGATAATCTCTTTATCGTAGCAAGCAGCCGCTTCCTCGATTGTCAATATTGCTCTCCGATAAGGACTGGAAATGAATGTATCGATACCCTCATCCTTGAGCATTTCAGTTATTTTGCGCGAATCAATCCAACCTTTGTCCGTTAGCCCTCGTGTTCGCTCATTGGGGTCCGTTCTCGGTGATTCCGCATGCCTTACCATGTAAATATAAGTTCTCATAGGACCTCCTGCAGCGCTTTCCTCATCAACGATTCACATGTGGTCGGTGCAAATACGCATTCATATCAAAATAGCTGCTTTGACTATAGCGCTTATAGAACGCTTCATCCATTGCGAGTGTATCTTCGAATCGTACAAGAACAGGTGCTTCATTCTCGGATAGATGAGCGTTGTGCGCAAATTCCTCGCGTCGATCTAATTGAAAAGCCTGAGTGAACTCAGCTGCTGATTCGAGTTTCTTCCCTTGGTTCCACAGAATAATGCCCAGCGTATTACGGGCAAGTGCCCAATCTGGCTTAAGTCGCACGGCTTCTCTGGCATCCGCTTCTCGGTGATCCAGATAATGACCACCTTGCTGGAGTGCGCATAGTGCAACATCCAGATGCGACTGGGAGGCATGGTCCGGGTTGCTGTAATCAAATCCCTTCGGATCATCAAACACCTCGTACGAGATAGCACCTTCCCAATAGTATTGTACATTGCTGAGGTTTTTGAGTTCCCAATGCGTAAGTACTTGAAGCTCTGGCGAGGAGGGAACGGTACTTAATGAGAGATGACCGAACGGGTGACGAATAAACTGCCGCCGCTCGAAGATAATCGTATCCCCCTGCAGGGATACAAACCAATTATGAGATGGATTAGGACCAAGCAACAACTCGAATATCTTCTGCGGGGTTTCAATAAACCCTCGCTTGGCGACTCGCATCATTTCCTCGCATGCGTCTTTGGGAGAGTTGGTATGTTCGAACACTTGGCGGGAAAGCGCAAAATCGAAGCTCTTATCGTGAAATGGCATTTTCTCCGCGAAACATTCCACATAATTATACCGAGTATCAACACCCGTCCCGGAACGATGGGAGTTATGGGTCAGAAAAGGCTCTGTCACTGTATTCGAGCGATTGAACGGATTAGATCCGCCGCCTATGTCGAGGACTAACTCTCCGGGTTGTATCTCAAGTAGCTGCGCCAGGAGTTCATCATTTAACACGGGAAACACGTTGCCAAAAGAATTCTTCAAGGGGATGTTACGTGTGTATGTGCCCATGTTCAAGTTCAGCAGCAGCTTATTGAAATCCAAGTGAAGAACCCCTCCTTGACACGGAATAAGGATATGATGTTCCTCCTATAGTATGGATTCCCTAAACATTGTGCATCGTGGCAATCAACCAATTTCATGCAGCAACTACTTGGTCATGATTCGAATTGGCTCTCCGGATAGATAGGTTTCTATATCTTGAACGATGTCTCTATAAAATGCTTCATAACCGGCTTCCGAAACATAGCCGATATGCGGCGTTGTCAGCAAATTCGGAAGCGATCGATAGGGATCTTCCTTCGGCAGCGGTTCCACCTCGAATACGTCAACCGCAGCGCCGGCAATCCAGCCGCTCTGTAAAGCTTCCGCAAGTGCGGCTTGATCAACGATCGGAGCTCGGGAGGTATTGATCAGAAATGCAGTAGGACGCATACGCTTCAGGTCCGCAGCACCAATCAACCCTCTAGTGCGGTCACTCAATACGAGATGGATCGACAAGAAATCACTGTTCTCCAGAAGCTCCTCCTTCGTAGCAGCTAATCTTACCCCCGCCTCGTCCGCTCGCTGCTGCGTCAAATTCTGGCTCCACGCTATAACATTCATGCCGAACGCTTGTCCGAATTTTGCGATCTGGCTGCCCAGTTTACCAAGTCCAAGAACACCAAGGGTCTTGCCGTACAAATCTACGCCGATGGTGCTTTGCCACTGGCCGCTTCGGATTGCGTTGTGCTCCTGCACGATATGTCGGGCAAGGCCGAGCATTAACGCCCAAGTGAGCTCGGCGGTTGCATTGCCGGCGCCTCCTGTACCACAAACGATAATGCCTTTGGATGCGGCAGCTTCAAGATCAATCGACGCATTGCGCATACCTGTCGTAATAAGCAGCTTCAAGCTGGGAAGCTTGTCAAGAAGAGACGCGCGGAACGGCGTTCTCTCACGCATGATGACGACGATCTCACAATCGGCGATTAACTCGATCAGCTCATCTTGTTGATCGATGTGACGATTGATGCTCTTAACCTCCACCCGATCCAGAACCGGTGACCAGTCGGCAGCAGTCAAAGCCACTTGCTGGTAGTCATCTAGTATTGCACAGCGAAGCTTCTTCATCGTCGTGTCTCCTTATACTCGCCAGAATGTCGAACAGTCTGCTTTATCGATAATATTAAACATGATCATTTGCTCAAGCAGGGCGTAATCTACCTCTTGATCCCACTGAATACGGAATAACAGCTTCGTTTGATCGTACCCTGCCTGTTTAATCTGAGCCGCGAAATGATTCATCCCTGCCTTCTCAGGAGCAACAGCCAAATGTTGTTTGGATATACTGAAACCAATAATAAAGGTTCCGTGATCGGTATACATCGGCTGTTTCCACGCGAACTTAGGCTCTAGATCTGAAAATTTCTCAGCTACCCACTGCAACACTTCTTCCGTGCGAGCACGATGCTGCGGGTTATCAATCCCATTCAAATAGTCTGCAAATACTTCCATGTTGTTCCCTCCTAGAGTAATTGAAAGTCAAAAAGAATCGCTGCCACAAGCTATCAGGTTCCATAAAAGAAAGACTGTACCTACTCGTAAGACTATTTTCAAAATTTAATCGGTACCTCCTATTTCATTCCATATCCTCTCATTATTCACGGAAACTACGCTGTGAAACACGGTTCCTCCAAATTTCATTCATCGTATCTCACACCACACTCTTTGTTTCACTCTATTAGTATAGGGGATTAGACTTACTTTTGTAGGATTTTATTGGCATATAACACCTTCAAATGTTCTGAACAAGAAGTAGAAACATAGGTATAGAAATGGACGCTTCGTGAAGGAGGAGATTCATGTTCGCCTTAGCTTGGCTGATTCTGACTGCCGTGCTCGTATTGATCGAGCTGCACACGGGAACGTTCTATTTTCTACTCCTTGCTGCCGCATCTATCCTCACTATGATTACCGCACTTGCCGGACTCCCGATTCTCGTTCAATGCTTCACTTTTGTCGTAGCGATTGCTCTTATGTATGTCTTCCTGCTGCCGCTCCTTCGTAAAGTAATCCCCTCTTCATCGAAATCAACGATACCTCCACTCTCCGACTATTTGGTAGGACAAGAAGCGTTTGTCGTTCAGACCATTTCACCGGATGAGGCCGGGTTGGTCAAAGTGCATGGTGAAATTTGGTCCGCTGTTGGGAACGAAAGAATCGAAGAAGGAAGTAAAGTCATCATCGCTCAGGTTAGTGTTACTAAACTATTCGTTACAAAGGAGTAGATGCAGTTTGGTTGGCATACTCGTATTTATCGTTGTTTTGGCCGTAGTTGTTGCTATTGTAATCAAAGGGATTCGCATTATTCCCCAGCAAACCGTAGCTATTGTGGAGAGGCTTGGCAAATACAACAAAACGCTTCATGCCGGAGTGAATTTGATCATACCGGTCATTGATAAAATTCGGGGGCGTCACGATCTTCGCATTCATCAGGAAACGGTACCTTCTCAATCCGTCATTACGAAGGATAATGTCGCGATCGGTATCGAGCTTGCGACGTTCTTCAGCGTAGTGGATCCCAAGCTCGCAACTTACGGTATTGCGAACTATGTTGGAGGCATACATAATATTGTGGCTTCTGCTCTTCGTGCGACGATTGGCAAGATGGAATTGGACGAAATTCTCTCCAACCGCGACCGCATCCAAACGGATCTGCGACTGGTACTCGACCAGGCATCGGAGAACTGGGGTGTTCGCATCGACCGCGTCGAAGTGCTGCAATTAGCCATTCCTTCCGACATTCAGAATTCGATGGAGAAACAAATGCGAGCCGAACGTGAGAAACGCGCCATTATTCTACAGGCTGAAGGCGAGAAACAATCGACCGTACTGCGTGCAGAGGCGCAGCAATCAGCTGTCGTCCTAGCTGCGGAAGCGGAGAAGCGGCGACAAATCTTGGATGCAGAAGCGAAGCAAAAGGCTCAGGAGCTCGAAGCGATCGGTAAAGCAGAGGCGATTAAACATGTGGCTAATGCGGAGCGTGCGAGAATCGAAGCCATTAAAGCAGCAGGCTTGGATGCGCAAATCCTTGCTTATAAATCCTTTGAAGCACTCGGTCAAATGGCTGATGGCCGAGCAACAACCATCTTTATCCCAACCGATGCCGTGAATGCGCTGGGTTCCGCTGGGATGATCGGTAAAATATTCGATATTACGAACCCCAAATAAGGATGTACACGCGCTTCCATTCTGTAATATTAAAGGCTGCCATCGGCAGCCTTTTTCTATTGTCACTTACTAGTCAATCCATGCCTCGTATTTATGGTCTAATAAGCCCCATACGGTTCGTTAGAAGTTTCAGAGTGAATGCTACACGACGCCACAGGCTTTAGAGAGCCACTTTCATCGTCCAAGAAGTTCCGCACATCCCGCAATACTCAAATCCTAGTTTCTCATACAACCGTACCGCTGCTTGATTGTCTGGGTCGACACTGAGCGATAGAGCTTTGTAACCGTCGGCTCTGGCTTGCTGCATGATTTCATTCATGAGTACCAGACCTACTCCTTGTCCCCTGGCATCAGGCAGTATGGCAACTCCTAACTCCGGTGTATCCGGATCAACGAATCCATATCCTTTGTCAGATTCATCGAATAAGCGATACCAAACGGCCCCCACTGCTTGGGTTTCATTCCACGCGATTAATGCGCGATCTCCACTTCTGCCCCATCCCTCACTATATTTCTTAATTGCAGGTGCATTCAGAAGCTCGTCCTTGGGCGGTTTGCCTTCTTGAATATGAATCGACTCGTAATGCATATCCATCAGAAAATCAAAATCACCTTGTTCCATCGACCTAACTATAATCATCTGATCCCTCTTCTCATCCTACGGTTAATACGATCTCGTACACAGGCACAACGGTTATGGAGGCTATCGCAGCAATCTGTTCCTTCGCCGTTTCATTCCAACCTGCCATCGTCGTATTGCTGTTCAAGACGGTTCCTTTGCGGATCGGCGAAACGTAAATGTACATGCCCTTCTCGATGAGTCGCTCTTCGAACCGCTTAAGTCCGATCTCCCACGTCGTGTTGTTGCAGAAATTGTCATGTACTAATTCGCCGTCGATGAATGCATACCCGATATCGCCGCTGTAATCGATGCGAAGCAGCGCTTCTTTGATGCCATCGAATGCGCCTGATTGAATCGACAATATGGCACGATCGTCCTTCACTCTCGAACATTCAAATGCGATCTCGCGCTTAGGCGCTTGCAACCGATATAAATTGAAAATACCATCATCCTCTGTGCCGATTAAATCCCCGCCAGATACTAGACTAATCTCGCTATCAAAATCAGGGAATACGCGCAACAACACGGCTTCCTCGCCAGTCGATTCAAGTTTAACCTCAAGACCGGACACGAGCAAATTAGCATCGGTGAACAAGATCCGCTCCCGTCCGCCAACTTCCGCTTTCCAGAAGGTAAGACTTTGTTCATCGGTCATCGAATAGATGACGATCTTCTTGCCACCTACGGATTCAAGTCGAATCATACCTCCCGTACTTGGCTCCGTCAATCGTGCATATGTCCAGGCTCCACTCGTCTCAACCTCTCCTCGATCCACCTCGATAGCCGCGACGTCCGCTGATAACACGGCGTACTCTCCATTCATCCCACCGGGAATCGTGAAGAAATAGTACAGCACATCTTCAACCTCAAGCTTGGTCACGAGCTGTGCTGTTGCATATTTCAGCATAATCCCGCCAAGGTCAAAGTTGAATGGCAGCATCGTGCTGCATTCACTGCCAATCGTCATTCCGCCATGACTCGGAATTGTAAGGGTCTCTTCGGGCATTTCAATGCTTACCGAAACGTCCTTCAGATCATGATTATCGACATGGTCTTGGAAATTGTTCAAGAATAAGAATCCTGATCCGTCCTTGGATCGGACCGCATATCGCAGCGTATCTACATCATAGGGGTCCATCTCAGACGTATCTCCCGGCAAGATGGTTTTCGTTAAGGCGAACGACTTCTGGAATGTTGTGAAGAAATAATGCAGTAACTTCGTCCGCTTGTACGACTCCCTCACTTGACCAAACTCACCGATCGGCGCGTAAAAATCATAGGACATTTTCGGAGTAGCCAGATCGTTAGTGTACGGATTGATGGTCCCCTTAGGGTTCGTCCCGCCATGATACATGTAATAGCCCAGCAGGTTGCAGCCCTCTGCCGCTTTCATGATCGTCATCGCAGGGACGCTCTTGTAGGGCAGCTTGAACCGATATTTATAGAATTGCACCATACCGCCGCCCATCTCGCAGCACGCATAGGGATAGTCCTCCGGTGTATAGAAGGGTTCGAAGTTATAGCTCTTCGGAATGCTGTTATTATGTTTATCTCGGAAAATATATTCTGGCGTCGCCGGATGCTCCTTCACCCCTGCGAATCGTTCTTCCTCATAGTAAATCCACGGCCAATAGGCATATCCGCCCCATAACGGAAGCATGTCCGGAACAGGCGTCGATGCGCCTCCCCAGCCAGTACACGTATAAATCGGCGTATCGATCCCAGCCTCAAGCGCGATATCCTTCAGCGTAAGCAGATGTGCATTGCCGTCACTCCCACCGTTCAACCAGACATTATTGATACCGGATGTCATGGCCCAATGCGCGGAAGAATGATTATGCTCGTTCTCGATCTGAGTTCCAATAACCGGCCCTCCGTCTTTATACAACAATCCATGCACTTGTAATCCGATTTGATGGTACAAACGCCGCGCATAGAACAAATAACCCTCATCATTGGAACGAACATCGAACGGACGCCCGAACAGCCAATCCGGGAGTCCGCCATTTCGCACTTCACCATGATTGAACGGTCCGATACGAACAATGACGTACAAACCATGGCTGCCGCACAGCTCAATAAATTGGCGGAGGTTCTTGCTTCCGCTCCATTCGAACGCCCCTTCGACTTCCTCGTGCATATTCCAGAAAATATAAGTAGCAATGATGTTTACGCCGCCCATTTTCACCTTGATTATCTCATCTTCCCAGTAACGTTCGTCATAACGAGCGTAGTGAAATTCGCCGCAGATCCCGATGATAGGCTCACCGTTCTTCTCCATATAATAATTTGTAAATCCGATATGCTCGCCATCCGGATTGGAGCCGCCGAGGTTAATATGACCTGCATAGATTTTTTTACGATCGTCTTGAACTGAAATTCGATAGTTTCTCATGGGGGAACTCATCGCCTCCTGTAATGGAAAAAGGTTGGTACAGGAATTCCATTCCCTGGACCAACACTTCTCCATTAACGATATGATTGTTTACTCTTATTAGCCTTTCGCTGCCATGAAAGCTGCCGCTTGCTTCTCGACTTCAGCTTTCACCTTATCGATACCGGCTGCTTTCAATTTCGATGTTAGCGTAGCGTAGCCGTCATCGACGTTCTTGACCACACCGATAAACAACGGGCTTGCATACTGCGTCGATACATTCTTCAAGTTTGCAATCTCGGACTTCACGCTCTCTGAGTTGAAGCTGAAGCCTAGGTAAGTAGCCGGGAGCAAATAATCTTTCACTTTCTTGTTAAGCTCGATATACGAATCAGACCAAGTATCCCAAGGCTTGAAGAAATCCTTATTCACGAACCAGAACCCTGCAGCATCCGGCGGATACGTATTGTTCTCTGGTGTAATCCCTTCAGGCAGCGTCAGCTTTCCATCTGGCGTAACGGCATAGTTCTTGCCTTCAATACCAAAGTAAACGAGATTAACATAAGCTTCGTCTTCCATGATTAGATCCAACGCTTGCAGCGCGCGTTCCGGGTTCTTGGAATTGGCAGCGATCGCGATGCCGTTGTTCAGCCAGCTGTTGGAAGGTGCATGGCCGGTAGGGGACAATCCAGGGATCAGTTGAACATCGATACCCTTGGCAGCGCAAGCGCTAAGCGTCGCTTGAAGATCGATGGAATTACCGAATGCGACGCCGGACTTGCCTTCGCAGAAGTTGTCTTTGGAGCGCACTTTGTTGGCATACGGATTTTTGTTGATATAGCCTGCATCATACCATTTCTTCATAATCCCTGTAGCATACTTCTCAGCGCTAAGGAAAGGCTCCTCCATCATGCTGACAATCTTGCCTGCAGGATCTTCATTATCCGTGGTCACCCCTACAGCGCTTGGATCTCCGGAATCAATCGGAGCACCTGGATAGGCGATTTTCTCTTGCAGCAGATAACCCCACGGCGTAGGCAGGTCGTATTGGGAGTCCAGATTTAACGGGATCATATCCGGATAACTCTTCTTAATTTCAGCGAAATACGGCTCAAGTTCAGAGAACTTCGTTACATTCGTTAAACCGGCTTTCTCCAGGATATCTTTGCGTACAACGGCGGCATTTACTTTGCGGTCCGGCGTCGACGTCGGAATCATATACGATTTGCCATTTATAAGCGCGGCTTGCATCGCCTCCGGCGGAAGCTTCGCATTATGCTTCGGCATGTATTTCGTCATCATCTCGGCATCGATTGGCATGAACGCACCTTTCGTGGCTTCCGATACATAGTAATTCCAATCTGCGGCGAATACGAAATCCACATCTTCTCCGGAAGCAAGAATAAGCGGATATTTCGAGGCCACATCTCCCCACCCGATATAGTTCAGCTCAAGCGTTGCATTAATATCGGCTTTCAGCTTCTCATTAAGCGCTGCAAGCACCTCAGGCATTCCTTTGGGAGCATCGCCGAGCAAATAACCGACCAATTTGACTTCCTTGGCATTATCGGGCTTTGCCTCTTCCGCCGGAGCCGTTGTTTCCGTATTAGCCGTCGTAGAATCTGTCGCATTCGCAGCGTTGTCTGTAGTCGTATTGGCAGCTTTCTTGTTTTCCTCAGCTGTGCTGCTTGTATTATTACTGTTGTTATTGCCGCAACCGGATAGAATAACCGCGATCACGAGCAGTGCCGTTACAATCGGCAGCATTCTCTTCTTGAGCTTATTCAAAAGAAACCCTCCTATGAATGGTATCATCCTCTATATACAAATCCCCCGGGCCCGAGGGAACTTATATCGCACTTAAGCTTGCCAATCTTGCTTCTTCTCCTCGCTTACCCTTTCACAGCACCAATCGTAATGCCGCTGACAAAGTACTT
Organism: Paenibacillus sp. CF384; assembly: GCF_900106745.1. Taxonomy (GTDB): domain Bacteria; phylum Bacillota; class Bacilli; order Paenibacillales; family Paenibacillaceae; genus Paenibacillus_Z. The sequence goes on from NZ_FNNV01000001.1 coordinate 442,274, forward strand.
CTGCACAAACGGGAATAGGATAATAATCGGCCCCGTTGCGACGACTGTCATCGCGAGCTTAAACGTTTCCTTTGGCTGATCGATACTGGACACATGCTGGGACATAGCAGCCGATAGATTAATCGAAGAAAGCATTTTGTAGAGTAAATATTGCAATGGAACCAAGTAATCCTTGTTCGTAAACATCAGCGCCGTCCACCAGTCGTTCCAGTAAGCGAGTGCCGTAAAGACACCGATCGAAGCCAGTGCTGGCTTGCATAGTGGAAGAACGATCTGGAGAAAGATTCGCAAGTCACCTGCTCCGTCGATTTTGGCTGACTCCACTAGCGGTTCCGGTACCGAGCCACGAATAAAGCTGCGCAGAATCAATACAAACAGGACATTGAACATCGGACCCAGAATGAGAACCGAATACGTATTTTGCAGATGTAAGTTCTTGCTTAACCATAAGTAATAAGGGGCTAATCCGCCGTTAAACAGCGTGGTGAAGAAGAGAAAGAAAGCCAATACTCCCCGGTACTTCACTTCTTTGCGATAAAGCACGTAGGCTGACATCGTCGAGATGAATAAGGAGAGGGTCGTCCCGATTGCCGTCAACAGAATTGAAACGCGGTAAGCGGAAATCACTTCCTCCGGATACCGGAAGATGGCATGATAAGCATCTAACGAAAATTGCCTAGGCCAGAACCAGAAGCCTTCTTTAAGTACCGAGCTCTCAGAGGAGAATGACCCGGCAATAAGCACGATAAATGGGACTAAACAGATGATCGCGATTAGACTGACAATGCTATAAGACAACCAAGTGAATAAGGGGGATTGATCCAGTTTGTTTGTTGGGGCGGTCATGTCTTTCATGCTGCATTCACCTGCTTTTCATAGGAATTAGAACAAGGCTTGATCTTTGTCATATCGCCTCACCAAATAATTCGCGAAGAGAATAATGATCAGCGTCAACACGGATTGATAGAAGCCAACCGAAGAGGCCATGCCGAAATCCAGGCTTCCCTGCAACGATCGGAAGACGAGCGTATCAATAATGTCCGTCGTATCCATCAACGTCCCGTTATTCCCGATCAGCTGGTAGAACATATCGAACTCGCCGCGCATGATACGACCTAGGCCTAATAGAATGAGAATGATCATCGTAGGCTTTAGCAGCGGAAGTGTGATTTGGGTAATTCGCTGGAAACGAGTCGCCCCATCGATGGTTGCCGCCTCGTAAATTTCTTGGTCGATTCCGACAATAGCCGCGAGATAGAGAACACTTCCGTATCCTACCCACTTCCATACATAGAGAAAAGGAAGAATGAGATACCAATACCAGGTGGTAGAGTAAATATCAATCGCCGAGATATGAAGCCCGCTCAGGATGTGATTCACGATCCCATATTCGAAATTCAAGAAATTGTAGACGAAAGCGGTTACCGTTACCCACGAAATGAAATAAGGCAGAAACATCATGGACTGCGTTAACTTCTTAAACCATTTCTTCTGAATTTCAGCAATGAATACAGCTGCCGTAATCGAGAATAGCGTATAGCAGGTCAAGAAGATAACATTGTATAGAATCGTGTTTCTTGTCACGAGCAGCGCCTTGCCGGAAGCGAAGAAATAATGGAAATTCGTAAAGCCGTTCCACGGGCTGCCGAAAATCCCGTCACGGTAATTGAATTCCTTGAAGGCCATCACGATACCCGCCATTGGAATGTACGCGAAAATAATAAAATAAACCGTGATCGGAACAAACATGAGATACAAAACCCGATTGCTCACCAGCTCCTTGATAAAGCCGCCTTGTTTCTTCTTGCGCGCCGTTCTTTGTGCCGGTTCAGACGCCAGTTCCGGCACGATTTCGGTTGCCATATCCTTCACCATCCATATCTGTTCTCTCTATGTGCTTGATATAGTTAATTGTAAAGCGTTTACATAGACGAGGATATCCGATAAAGTTACGCTTTCCTTCGAAATGTTACGCTAGCTGCTGCTCTCTCTCTGATCAGGAAGAAGCAATCGGACGATCGTCCCTCGATTCATTTCGCTTTCGAATTCTACGCCATAAGCAGCGCCGTATGAGATTCTGAGCCGCTCTTGAATATTACGAACGCCGAAACCGCCAACTTGCTTCGTCTGTTCACTGAATAGTTGCTCCAGTTCCTCAGGCTTCATTCCAACGCCATCATCTTCAACCTCGATAAGAACATCCCCTTTGACCGCGCGTGCACTAATGCGAATCGTCCCTTCTTCTCGTTCTTTCTCCATAATCCCGTGCAAGATCGCATTCTCAATGATCGGCTGGAGTATGATTTTGGGCACGATGCATTCATTAAGCTCCCTTGGGATCTCTAAGATCAGCGAGATGCAGCCGCCGAATCTCATGTTCTGGATGTGAACATAGGAGACCACATGTTTGATTTCATTTGCCAGCGTGACGCGTTCCCTGCCGTTCGACAAGCTCAGCTTATAGAAAATCGCCAGCTCATCGACAACCTTGGAGATTTCCTTCGAGCCGTTCTCAATGGCCATCACATTAATCAAATCCAGCGTGTTGTATAGAAAATGCGGATTGATTTGGGCTTGCAGCGCTTTAAGCTCCTTATTCTTCACCTCGCGCCCGAGTGTATAGGTCTCATCCAATAAACGAGACGTGTTCTGCACCATAACGTTGAAATTACGCGTTAATTCCCCGATCTCATCTTCGTTTGTCGGCAGCGGAGCCAGTTGAAAGTGGCCATTCTTTACCTTCCGAACATGAACAATTAACCGCCTTAATCGTTTCGTAGCAGAGGAGGCTACGAAGAAGGAAAGCGGGAGTGTCAGCGGAATGACGATGAGAAAAATCGAAATCAACCGATTCCGAGCTTTCGTTGTCGATTTCAGGATATCGGAATACGGCACGATCATCGCAATTCGCATATCCGTATGCGGGATTTCTTGAATGCCGAAGGACAGTCGCGTACCAAGGAATACCAGATTGTCGTTCCAATAGTTATCCTTATCTACCTTTGGCGGGTGAAGAAGAAGAATGTCCCGTAATTGATCTTGATTGTAGGCAAATTTAGAGGTAGCACTTAGAATATCGCCGCGTCTGTTAAGGAGAACCGCAGAAGTCGAAGGCGTAATGACGGCATGCTCCAGCACGGACTGTAAAGCGCTTTGCTTCATTTGAGCGCGAACCATGCCATCGAACTGCTGGATATTATGGTAATTCGGAATTTTGCGCAGCACGGAGATTCGTTCTTCGCTAGCCGTACCGTCAAGCGCGGCGGATGGCAGCCAGGCATAGGCATAGTTCGACGCGGTAAAGGTCTTGAACCACTCCGTGGATTCAATGCTGCCCATACGTAAGTAATCCGAGTTGTCCGCAGCGCTCGCTAGTCCTTGCTTCATATAGAGCTGAATCGTATCAATATCTTCGTTGTTTCGAAATTGATTCAGAACCTTTGCCAGCTTGTTGGCATCGGTTCCCCATAGATTCACATCTTCATATTGAGCGGCATCGGAAGCTACGCTCGTTTGCACCAGTTCGTTAAAGGCGATGAAATTAAGCACCTCCGTAACGGCCTGCGCTTTATACTCCAAATACGACTTCGTCTCGTCCAGCATTTTGTGCGCGGAGTAAAGCATCTGCTCCTTATTCTCCCGCTGCGTTATATTCAGGTGAATCAAGAGCAGAAGCAGAAAAGGAATGCAGATCACAAGCAAATAAGAAGCAAACAGCTTATAACTGATGCTGAGGTTGTTGAACCATTGAACGGCTTTCCTGGCTGTCGGCTTCATCTTGGCATTCTCTCCCGGTATTCGGAGGGCGTACAACCCACGTATCGTTTAAAGAACGTCGTAAAATAATTAGCGTCATTAAATCCAACCCGCACGGCAACCTCGAACAGCTTCATATTGCGGTCTCTCAGCAGCTCCTTGGCTTTCTCCGTTCTGGTTAGCGTAATGAATTCCTTGATGGTTTCTCCCCGCTGTTTCTTGAAATAGGAGCATAAGTACGTTTCACTGAGATTCACATGATTCGCGATCGCTTGAATCGTAAATCCTTTGTCCTGGAAATGCGCATGAATATAGCGAACAATTTCCCGGATTTTCACGCTCCCCTGCTCTTCCCCGTGCGTACGTTCCGAGAAAGGTTGCAGGAAGGATAACACATAGGCCTCCAGTCGATCCAAACTTGGGTTGCGGTCGACTTCTTTCCAGATGTACTTGCGTTCCGCATCCTCGGATTGTTCCGTGATGCCTTGCTGCACAGCCACCTCAAGAATAACGAGCAGAAATTGAAAGAAATTGTCCTTTAGTTTAAGAATATCCAGATCACAGTGCTTGCGGGCACGCTCTGTCAGCAGGTGTATCGTCCGTTTAGCTTCCTCGATATCGCCTTTACGGAGTACATCTCTAAAGCTTCGAATTTCCTCCCATTTGGTCTCCATGGGTGAATGACCCACAGTAACCTCCGAATGAAACAAGGGCTTGCAGCCATCGCCATAATATTGAACAATGCTCATATTGACTGCCGTTCGATAGGAATAGGGAATTTCCTCAAGCGTAGCAACAGGCTCGCCGACGCCTACACGAAGATCGATGAATTCTCCTGCCGTCTTCCGCAAATCAACATAAAGCTCTTCGATGATCTCCCTCTGCTGCCTATAAGTGCTGCCATAGGCTCCCGGAAGAATGAGAACAAGCCAGTTCCGTGAATCAAAGCCGCTGATCAGCCGATGCTTCCCGATGCGAGAATGGGTACTCAGCGAATATAGGATTCCTTCTTGAATAGAGGTCGGGTCCTCCGGCAATTCGACGGAATCCCAGTACAGCGGCGCTGCAACTACCGTATAAGGTCCTTTCAACGGCAACAAGAAGGTCGCTTCATTCTCAAGCGCAGGCCTCACGTGGCTTGAAGTTGGATTAGCGATTAGTTTGCGTACCATCTCTTGTCTCAAGAAAGGCAAGCTTCGATCAACGCCGGCTTGAAGCCGCCTATCCTCAGATTGCTTCTTGCGTTCATCCAGCTTTACTTGTACGGCAAGCTGTACGGCGCTGCGTACCTCTTCCAAATTGACAGGCTTCTCAATATAGTTGAGTGCCTTTAAATGAATCGCTGATTTTAAATATTCTTTATCCGAGAACCCGCTAAGAAAGATAAAGGTACAAGCGGCGTCCGTTTCCCGAAGGCGCTGGGCAAACTCGATCCCATTCATCTTCGGCATCCTGACATCGCAAAGCACGATATCCGGTCCCCATTCCGATGCGAGCTCCAGAGCAACCTGCCCATTACGTGCAGTTTGGACCTCATCGATTCCCAGTACATCCCATGGGATGTACTTTCTCAGCAGCTCTCGTGTTCTTTCCTCGTCGTCGACAATCAGCAGCTTCATGGGACCCCTCCTGGCAATGATCTATTATCATCCATATTAAAACGCTTTCAAGCGAACATATCCCTAGAAAAGCTTCGTTTTCCTTTGATAAGTTACGCTCACCTATTCTGGATGTCTAGGTTGAGCGCTAATCTTTATTCAACCGTGTCCGGGCGAAAGCCTCGCGATAGGCCGTCGGCGTTACGCCGGATAATCGCTTGAACCACTTGGCAAACTGCTTGTCATCGGCGATACCTACCTGTACAGCCACCTCTTTCACGTGAAGCTTCGAATCCGCAAGGATCTCCTTCGCCGTCTCAAGCTTGATATGGTGGATATAGTTGAGGAGTCCGGAGCCGAATTTCTGCTTGAACATCCGAGAGAGATAATCCCTGTTATAGCCCAGATGGGCAGCTATCCGTTCTACGGAAATATCGCGATCAAGCGCATGAAGACGCGTCCATTCCAGCAATTGCGGCAGCCTTGGATCCATCGCTTCCAGCTCATTCGAATGCTCAAGCTGCTCTGCCAGCTCAATCAGCAGACAGGTCAGATAATAGTCCCCCGCTCGCGGAATCCGGTAACCGCCATTGGCCGCATGCAATAATTGACGAGCTAATATATGGACTCTGCTCTGATTCGAGCATTCTGCATAACGGGGAACAAGGCGCAGCGGCTCACTCCCCAACGTTTCAGGCAAATGAAAATGAAACCAATAAAAGGACACGCCGGGCGAAGAAAGCCGGTATCCGCGATGTCGTTCTCCGGGCATCAGAAATAGGATATCTCCTGCTTTCACCTCGTACATAAGGCCATCTGTTTCCAAGAATACAACACCTGAAACGCCAATAATTAGCTCGTAGTCATAAATCGTTCGATCCGTATGGGACCACGTTTCATCGGACATAAACTGGCCGGCCATAACCAGTCGATATGGTTCATGCACATATAGAGGAAGCAATCCCGCAACAGCTCCTGTCTTTGCGAATTCTTCGGAATGAAGTCAGTTTTTGACACCTAATCTACTAGTTCGCCTACCGACAGCCGATTCCCTCTTCATTTATGATAGATTTGCAAGTTCAACTAAAGGAGCGAAACCACACATGACAACAGATCATAGACTAGCCCTCTCCTCCCCACTCGACCTTCGTGCCGTTCAAGTGCAAGATAGCTATTGGTCTTCCTATGTAAATCTGATTCGCGAGACGGTCATTCCCTATCAATGGGAAGCGATGAACGATCGCATAGAATCGGCGGAGCCAAGCCACGTTATACGTAACTTTCGTATTGCAGCAGGACTGGAAGAAGGAAGTTTCGGAGGGTTTGTTTTTCAGGATACCGATATGTACAAATGGCTGGAAGCCGTCGGCTACTCATTAGCAGCCACTCCGGACGCCGATCTGGAACGTATTGCAGACGAGGCCATCAAGTTAATTGCATCCGCTCAGCAAGAAGATGGTTATTTGAACACCTATTTCTCCATTGCCGAGCCAAGTGCACGCTGGTCGAACTTAATGGACTGCCATGAGATGTACACGGCCGGCCATCTAATCGAAGCGGCAGTAGCCTATTATCAAGGAACCGGCAAGTCGACCCTGCTGAACGTGGCCATACGCCTGGCCGATCATATCGATACCCACTTCGGGGATGAACCGGGCAAACTCCGAGGCTATGACGGTCATCAGGAAATCGAATTAGCTCTGGTCAAACTTTATGAAATCACCGGGGAAGAGAGATATGTGAAGCTGGCGAGTTTCTTCATTGATGAGCGCGGTCAGCAGCCGAATTATTTGGTAGAAGAATGGGAGAAGCGCGGTCGCATCACCTACTGGACGCCTGGGGTCGTTCAGAGGGAACATCAGGATCTACGTTATCTGCAAGCTCATAAGCCCGTACGCGAACAAGAGGTAGCTACCGGACATGCCGTAAGAGCTGTCTATATGTACACTGCCATGGCTGATCTCGCACTTCATCTGGGAGACGCAAGTTTATTGGCTGCATGTCAGCGGTTATGGAGCAATGTTGTGAACAAGCAAATGTATGTAACCGGAAGTATCGGTTCTACGCATCACGGCGAAGCATTCACGTTTGATTACGATTTGCCCAATGATACGAACTATTCCGAAACCTGTGCATCGATCGGCTTAATCTTCTTCGCCAGACGAATGCTGCAGCTCGAGCCGAACGGTGAATACGGGGATGTCATGGAACGCGCGCTATATAATACGGTAACGGCAGCACTGGCCGGCGATGGACAAAGCTTCTTCTACGTCAACCCGCTCGAGGTGTGGCCAGCAGCAAGCAGAGGCAATCCAGGCAAACATCACATTAAGTCCATCCGGCAACAATGGTTCGCATGCGCTTGCTGCCCACCGAATATCTCGAGGCTGCTCTCCTCTCTCGGGCAGTATATTTTCACTTCAAGTTCAGATGTTCTCTACACGCATCTGTATATCGGAACAGAAACGACGCTTACGTTAGCCGGACGACAAGTAAGCCTTAAGCTCGAGAGCGGTTTGCCTTGGAATGGACAGGTTCGTCTTCACGTTGCAACTGCGGCGGGAACTGGTGAGTTCACTATTGCGATGCGTCTTCCAGCTTGGTCGCAACAAACGAGCTTTACCTTGAATGGTAGTCCTGTGGAACCCGAAATTCGCCAAGGATTTGCCTACTTGACCCGTGATTGGCAAGAAGGAGATGTCATCACGCTCGAATTCGATATGGAACCGAAGCGCATCTATGCTCATCCTAACGTTCGCGCCAATGCAGGTCGCGTAGCTCTGCAGCGCGGACCTCTCGTATACTGCTTCGAGGAAATGGACAATGGTGCTGCCCTTCCGAATCTCATACTCCCTGCGGATGCTGAAATTCGACTTGTGCATAATGGGAATTCCGTTGCGCTGCATGCTGAAGGATATCGTCAAGCAGATGTGGACTCGGAGAACACGTCGCTCTATAGAACCTCGCCGCTGAAGCTGGAGAAGCAGAGCATCTATGCGGTTCCTTATACGCAGTGGGGTAATCGCAAGCCGGGGGAAATGCTTGTCTGGATTCGAGAATAAGCCGCGATTTCGCGGCTTTTTTTCATTTCAAGTTCAACGCAGTTAGTTAGGTTCATGCACAAGTGAGCGCCCTCTAATTAAACTTACGAGCCATAGAAGTAACGGCAAACCGACAATAAATATAGGGAATATGTACGGAATCCATACAAAGTTCGCGTAATCCAGCATGCCTATAATATTGGCGGGTAAGAGTGAGATAGAGAAAATGACGGCTGCAGCATAGAATAGAACTCTTCGCCAATTCTTGATACCAAGCAATTGTGCGGTACCATAACTGTTAATGAACAAATAAATCGCCAACTTTACGAACACGCTGAAGATCCAGATGAACATAATCCAGACATCCATATTTTGAACAAAATCCAGATAGTTAATAAATCGGACCATGCTGAAATAAGGGAATATTAAGGTTGAACCGATATTGGCTCCGAATGTCATAATGACCATAATTGCCGTTAGAACGGCGACCACGGATGGAACGCATATCGCTAGCAGCGTCGGCTTAACCAACTTTTGCGAGTTTGCGATAAAAGGCGTCAACATCATGATCATCATGGACTCCCCTAGAAATGACGCGTTCACAAAAGAGCCCTTTATTATAGGCTGTATCCCCGTATCCGCATAGATCGGGAAAATTAGCGAGGGATGCAAATTAGTTAAGTTTAATGCAAATGTAATGACGATGCCAACCAAAAGCAGCGGTCCGGCCATTTCGCTAAAACGAGCGATCGCTTCGATGCTTCCAGCCAAATTGATATAGACCATAGCTGCGACCATTAGCGATGCGATAACCCAAATCGGCGTATTGTGAAATAGAAATTGCTTAATGAACAGGGAGAAAATGCGCAAGATATCGGACGCAACTGAAAACCACATGATGATATACAACATGCCTATCAGCTTCCCGACCCACTTCCCGAACAGCTTCTGTGCAAATTCCACCAAAGTAAGTGAAGAATGCCTTTGTGAAACTCGAATACAAATCAGGGTCACGAATAATCCAATGACCCCCGCCACTAATAGGGATATCCAGGCGTCCTGTCTCGCAATCTCGATGGAAGGAGACACCGTGAGCCAGATACTCATTGAAATTTCCAATGTGGTGAACATCCAAAACAATTGCCAAGGAGAAATTTTCACTTCCTGTCTCCTATTCCTGGGATGCGTCTTCCAATTGCCCCCGTATTCTGAATTCTCAATTTCACGGTTACCGATACCTCTACAGTCGGAAATAGTTGATCCCATCTGGTCTTAATTTCTTTCCACTTGTACGGATGTTCTCTGTGGAACTCTTCTCCGATTCCAAATACATCTTGTCCATATTGAAGCTGCACTTTCTTGATTGTTTCCTCTACTTGCTTGGCTTTCATTTCATTTAGCTTGCGTTCTAACGGAATACGTTCCGAGGTTACCGAGATATCGATGTTAGTGTTGTTTTCAAGGACCCTCCCGGTTCCCACCAGCTTGATGTACGCTTTGATTTTATTTCCTTCAAATTCGGTATGAACGGTTTTCTTTAAGTTGGTTTCAAATAAGGATACGGCGCCTCCTCCCGTTTCCAACGAAATAAACTGATTTTTCAATACGCCTTTCACCCAGAACAATTCCAGCGATTCTCTACCCGTCACCTTACCGACCATTTGTAAGTGTCGATTAAAGATGGCAACGGATTTCACTTCGATTATCTTATGTTTCTCAAGCGCATTATTAGGTGAGGTCTCAACCATTGGCATAGAAGGCCGAATGCCATCGCGTCCTACATCAAGTAAGACATCACGTAAGGCAGAGTCGCCTAAACGACAGAAGCGGTCTTGATCTACGGCAACGATTGCGGAAAATTGATTAAAGGGACTGTTGATTTTCAGTACATCGCATCCTCTTCCACCATCCACAACGAAGATATCCGTGCGCATACGTGTATCGGTATTCCGTGAGAATTGATCCATGATTTGGGTTAAGCCTTTACGCGCAAGCTTCTCTCCGATGAATATGGACCTTCGATGTCCCAGAAAAACCTTACGGGGCAGTTTGTCTTGAATTTCTTGTTCCAAATCTACGATGGAAGTACCAGTCGTTGTTAGAACAATGTTCGCCCTTTGTTGTTGACCGCCGCTTCTCGCCTTGAAATCAGCAGGAACGGCAATCTGAGCACTTTTCTGCAGCGTCCCGTCCTCGGATAAATCCAGTGCGGTTCCGATCCAAAACGCGTAATCGTTTATTTCATTTCTATCCCAACATCCGGAAATGAATAGTGTCGCGATCAAACAAAACATTAAACTGATTTTCCTCATTATTTTCGTTGCGCCGATACGTATCGTTTATTCAATCGTATAAGCGTATCCTTCCAAATATTTTTCCCTATAGGAGCTACAGGCTTTAAATAAGGAACCCCAAACGACTTTAACGTTACGAGATGGATCATAATGAAGATGACTCCGATCGCGACACCATATAAACCAAGGAAACCGCCTACGATTAGAAGCGGAAACCGCAGCATTCGAAACGGCAAGGCCAAGCTATAGCTTGGAAAAGCAAAGGATGCAATCCCGGTACCTGCTACGATCATCACAATAGGGGCAGATATGAATCCCGCTTGAACGGCTGCTTCTCCAATTACCAACGCGCCAACTATACTCACTGCTGACCCAATTGCTTTAGGTAATCGAAGACCGGCTTCCCGCAATCCTTCGAACATCAATTCCATTAACAAGGTTTCAATAACGGTTGGAAATGGAATTCCTTCTCTCGAAGCCGAGATACTGAGCATCACCGCAAGTGGAATCATCTGTGGATGGAACGTCGTGAGCGCAACATAGACGGATGGCAGAAGACATGACAGAATGACAAATATGATTCTTAATATTCGGACCGCCGAAACGTAGATGAATCGTTCATAATGGTCTTCCGCTGCTTGAAAGCCGGACCAGAACGTCATAGGCAGCAGCAATGCGTTTGGAGAGCCGTCCACGATAATGGCTACCCTGCCAGATAACAAACTCGAAGAAACGGTGTCCGGACGTTCCGTATTTTGGATTTGTGGAAATAGGGAGAACGTCTTGTCCTCGATATACTCTTCAATGTAGCTGGAGTCCATCAGTTGATTCGTGCGAATCGATTGAAGTCGGTTTCTGACCTCTTGGAGCAGCTCGGGTTTCGCCTTTTCTTCGATATACGCCATGACAAAATCCGTATTGGTTAATTCGCCTGCCTGATGCATTTCGAACTTTAAGGACGGATGACTGATTTTTCTTCGAATCAAACTTAAGTTCGTCTTGAGATCTTCCGTAAAGCCTTCACGCGGCCCGCGAATGGATGCCTCATTCGTTGGTTCAGAGATTGCACGTTGCTTGTAAACGGTCATTTCGGCCAAATAAGCACAAGGCTTTCCATCTATAAAAATAACGGTACAGCCTTTGAGAACGTTGGCTATAACCTCCGAGAACCGAGTAATTATTTGATATTGCATCAGCCGATCCACATCGCGACTAATCATGCATGCCGAAATGATCTGTTCCAGTCTAGTCGAATCTGTAAACTCTTCTATATAAACAAGTAAAACTTCGGATTGATCCGTGAGTTTTAAAGGTCTAAATACGATATCCGCACAGTTATCAAAAATATGGCGTAATGCATCATGATTGATTGTCACACTTTCGTTCACATCGACTGGAAAGTTTGGCTCCAAGTCATTTCCACCTCCTTCCAACAGCTTCGTTTTATCATGTGAGCATTTGGATGTCCTTATTCAAGAAATACAAAGAAGCCCTGCGCGTAAGTTACGTCAGGGCTTCTTCGTCTTTGTTATCATTCATGCGGATCACCTTAGCTTGATAGATCTGCAGCTTACTTTCGAAACGGCTTCGATTCCGTTCGAAATCTTGCGTCCACTTATACATCATGCGCAACATTTTCATATCCGGTTTGTAATGGCATTTCTCGATACCGAGTTTCTGCTTCATAAACCGCGTGAAGATTCGAATTCTACGCTTCCATAGCGGCGGATCCAGAAACACGATTGTATCTGCCATTTCATATAAACATTGATACGACTCACGGTCCGTGCCTTCGAATATCCACTTTCCTTCTTGATCATCAATATCCATAATGACTTCAAGTTGTTCTGCTGGTGTTCGTTTGTGTCGACCATCGGCTGTTACGTGATGAACAATGGAATCCAGCTCATACCAAGGCAGATCCAATTGACTTGATAATCGTTTGGCTAACGTTGTTTTACCGCTGGCTACTATACCTACGATGAGAAGTTTGTTCATATCGTTTCCTTCAACTTGGAAGCAACGAGTAAGGTTCGCAGTCGTTCAACTTCGTTCACGGCTTCCATCTGTAATTCTGTAATGAGCAGCAACCGTTGGCACTCTGCCGATTCGGCATTTTGTTCCCATTTGCGGAGCAGCTTCGGTACTTCCCAAACTGCGCGTAAGGCGAAAGAAGCTAGATAACCGAATCTCGCCATAAATTCGTCCCCATTCCAACCCGTTCGCTTCATCCCCTCGAGGTATGAGGATAGCAAGTGCTCCCTATAGGCTCGGAATCGATCCATAGGCACGTTCCCGCGGCTAAGCGATAAACCTAAGAATCGGCCCAAATCCTCCCCTATTCCGGAAATGCTGGCAAACTGCCAATCAATCACGGCTAGCTGCCAAACCTGAGAATGCTCTGCGTGTAACATAATGTTTAGCTCATAGAAATCCTGGTGAGCAAAGGTTCGCGGTAATTGCTCTAACTCGATAAGCCAATCATCGATTAATGATTCAAAAGTAGTGAAGTGTTCAATGACGGCGGTCACTCTGTACTTGGAATCGTTATCACTTATCGTTGCCGTCATGGGATTCGTCGTTCGATAGGTCTGACATTCATGAATCCATGAGCGCATCCAGTGATGATTCGCCCAAGGTAAATCCGGCAATAGGCTGTCTGCTAAGTAGGCGGACTGAAATTCGCCAAGCTTCTCCGCCGCATACGCATAATCGTCCCACCGCCAGGATCGTGATTCCTGAATGATATCCTCTAGCCACAGCCATACGGTACTGTCGGCATTTTCGTCAATACCATAGCATTCCGGAGCCTTTATCCCCGCTGGCAGATGGCGAAGATAACCTGATTCATAGGCTTCAATTTCTCGGCGCCAGTAATTGTAATGCGTCGGATCATTTCGATTCGGGTCAACAAGGACGACTTTCAAAATCAAAGACCATGATCGAGGTGATCCATCATCAATGCTTGTCAGACCAGTTATCCGATACACGCCGCCTGTCACGAAATTAGGTCTTGCTGATTTGATTGTTTCACAATGCCACTCCATCAGAGATCCTTGATCGAGATGTAAGCAGCGATTAGAGACTGCCCGAATTCGCTCTGCGTCTATACTTACTGGAATAAATTTTGTCGTCATTGCTCACTCAAACCTTTCACAACCAGATTCCCAAAGCCTTGAATATCCTGCAGATAATCATAGTCGGCCGGATTCGGTTCCAATTGATTTAACATGCGAACCGCCACAGCGTTATACGCGGGAATAACCAATACCGCATTACCGTAGAAACCGAGCGATTGATAGGAACCATTCGGAAGCTCATTCCCGAGCTCGGATAACGGACGGAACTTGTCCTTCACCCACCAGAAGAAACCGTTTCGAGGCAAGGATTCATCAAGGCGGCTCGGTGTTGCAATAGAAACGACTTGATCAAACAGTGCAGCCGGAAGAATTTGCTTCCCCATATACATGCCTCTAGACAGATGGATCTGTCCCCAGTAAGCTAGCTCTCTTGTGCTCACGAAGAGATTCGCCTCGCCGCCTTGATCGCTTAGATACTCCTCACCAAGCCATACCAAGTTGTCATTCTTTTCTCTTCTCCAGCCTGTCTCTGTAAACCCATACGGTTCTATAATTCTTTCGTTTATTACCTCTGCGAGGGTCTGATTAAAGACCTGTTGTACGATGCGAATCAGCAAATTCACTCCGGCATTGTTGTATTTCCAATCCGTTCCCGAAGGAAATAACCTCTTCATTGGACCCTGTAATCCGTGAGTATGCGTAAGCAGATGCCTAATTGTAGTCTGGGCGATAATACTCTCGTCCACGTCATCGAGATAGTCGGACACAAAATCATTAATGTCCTTAATTCTTCCTTCATACAGTGCAAGACTAATGGCGAATCCCAAATACGTTTTGCGAATGGATGCTACATTGAACTGGGATCGCTCATCGATCATTCGACTGTTAGGCGATTTATCATGGTAACCCGCATAATATTCGTTAACGATCTGATCATTCTGGATCACGACAACAGATGTCGCAGAGGCTGAAATTTGATTTCGAATATCCAGTACATATTGATTAAGCTCATTAAATACACTAGTTTTCGCTGCATCCATACCCTTATTTCTCCTTTGTGAGTGGGTTAATGTCTACTTCAAACATTCTACATCTCGTCCATAATCACCTCTGTATAAATTCATAATTATTCCAGTACCGTTCTCAACATAAAGAAACCCGCAGCTGGCTGCGGGTCATGTGTGGAAGTCTACTTATTCGACCGGCTCATAGTGCACATGGACTTCGTAAACGTCGTTCGACGAATTTTTCAACTCCATCTCTACTCTCGTTGCGACATCATGTGCTTCTTGAAATTCCATATCTCCCTTAATGAGTAAGGTCACGTCAACCACTGCATTGCTGCCGTAATTTCTTGCGCGAATATCTCGAACGTCCTCTACGCCTTGTACGTTCAAGACAATTTCTTTGAAGGAGAGGATCGTCTCTTCGTTAAACCCATCTGAGAGATGATGCGATGCCTCACGGAAAATCACCCATGCCGTCCGGCAAATGATTATTCCAACGACGATGGCTGTAAGCGGGTCGAGCCATGCCAAATGAAATTGCGAACCGATGATGCCTACGAACGTGCCTAGACTTACAAAAGCATCCGAGAGATTATCTTTGGCAGCGGCCATGACCGCTTGACTGTTAATCTGCGCAGCCAATTTCTTGTTATAGCGATACACGCTGTACATGACGACTGCGGAGAAGATACCCACCCATGCCGCGAGCAGGTCCGGGGACTTCTCATCTCCTTGGAAGATCGAAGTGACGGATTGGTAAAGAACCTGCAAGCCGACCACCATCATAATAAAGGAAGCGAGCATGGAAGAAATCGTTTCGGACTTCCAGTGACCATAGGGATGATCATCATCTGCCGGTTTGCGAGCCAGTCGCAGTCCAATAAGAACGGCAATCGAAGCCGCGATGTCGGTTGCATTGTTCAGTCCGTCCGCCTGCAGCGCTTCAGATCCGGTCATATACCCGATCGTAAGCTTTAATGAAGATAGAAGGATATACGCAATTATACTAAGGAGTGCACCGCGTTCTCCAATTTTCAGTTGATCATACTTCTGCTGTTCCATTACGGCAATAATCCCTTCCTCTACTGCTTTGTTGCCTTATCGTACCAGCCAAAACCGATGTGGGTCTAGAGAAACGTTTTGTCATGCGGCTCACAAAAGTGGGACGAGTAAATAGAGTTGCCCTCGCGAAAAATGTTCGTCCATAGGCAAAAAAAATAAATCCGCCACTAGCAGCGGATTTATTAATCGCATTAAACTATATAGATGTAGGCTGCAGTGAACGTAACATCTGCTCTACGGCTGCAACTGCCTCTTCGGTAGATTGCGCTGCAATGACTGTCTTGTTCTCCGAGCTGTATCCCGATGAAGTGTGCGCATAACGCTGATCATAATAATAGACAAGCAGCAGCTCCACAGCACGGTCATACTTCTCTTCTTTCAAACACAGTTCGATCTCAGCCGCGATCGGCGTATGGATGCGTGGTTTGATTTGAAGGAAGGACTTCAAGCAAGCCTCTTGATGCTCCCAAGGACGATAGTCCTCCAAAATATGCTGAATACGCGTTTCGAGCGGGACTTCCAGCCATATTTGATGCCCCGCCTCTTTCTTCAACAGCAATTGATCCGGGATGACGACTTTGCCAATTCGTTTACTCTCCGCCTCGAAGAGTAGATAAGAAGCCCGCTGAATGCTCGCCAGTTCATCTACTAACAACGCATCGAATTTCTTCTGATTATGTGCCTTTACCCCAATATTCCCGAACACGGAGCCGCGATGCCCAGCCAGCTCTTCGAAATTCAACACGGGATAGCCCCGCTCTTGCAATTGACGCAGAATCGCTGTTTTCCCGCTGCCTGTGTTGCCATGCAGCACATATGCAGGAGGCAACACGTCAAGTTCATCAATCGTTTGGACCACACCTTGGCGAAAGGCACGATAGCCGCCTTCCAACCGGCTAACATGAATGTCCATAAGAGACAAGACCGTTGCTGTTGTTTTACTTCGCATGCCCCCTCTCCAGCAGAAAACTGCCTTCTTGCCGGGGATGAGGGAGAATTGTTTAATGAAAGAAGGAAGCTTGGCAGAAAAAATCTCAAGGCCTCGTTCTTTGGCCGCTTGGATGCTGACTTGCTTATATAGCGTACCGATCTCTGCTCGTTCGTTATCGTCGAAGAAAGGGATATTCAAGCTGCCCGGAATGGTGGCATCCTCAAACTCGGAAGGCGACCTTACATCAATCGTTATTATTTTCTTCTGCTGTCGCAGTGCAAGCAATTCTTGAAGTTTTAGGTCTTGAAACATATCGGCTTCCCCTTCTAATCTACAATAATATGTCCTGGTTTCTCGTCCGTGATCTCACCGATAATACTTGCTTCTACCCCAGCTTGCAACAATTGCTGTAAGAGGGATTCCGCTTGCTCACCTGCTACGGAAATAAGCAGCCCGCCTGAAGTAACCGCATCACATAGAATCCAGCGGCCGACCTGATCAAGCGCATCCGGGAACGTTACATCATGCTGAACGTGAACGAAGTTATTCTTCGTACCGCCCGGTACAAATCCGTTTTCCGCCAGTTCTCGTACCCTCGGAAGCAGAGGTACATCCTTATGATGAAGCTTAACAGTCATCTGGCTGCCTTTGGCCATCTCAAGAGCATGTCCGATTAATCCGAATCCCGTCACGTCAGTACAAGCATTTACTTGGTACGGCTCCATTACCTCCGCTGCTGTTTTGTTCAACGTGGCCATTACTTGGGTCAATCGTTTCGTCTCTTCGATCGATAATTGATCCTTCTTGATTGAAGTTGTTAAGATGCCTACTCCAATGGGCTTTGTTAGAATTAATCGATCTCCGGGCTTAGCTCCCGCATTGGTACGCACCTTCTCCGGATGCACAAGACCTGTAACGGCAAGACCGAATTTAGGCTCTTTGTCATCAATGGAATGTCCACCGACCAGCGTTGCGCCGGCTTCCTGTACTTTATCGGCAGCACCTCGCAAAATTTCGGAGAGAATGCGTTTGTCTAGCGTAGAGATCGGAAAAGCGACGATATTTAACACTGTTAAAGGTTTGCCGCCCATCGCATAAATATCGCTGATTGCGTTCGCCGCGGCAATTTGTCCAAAATCATACGGGTCATCCACAATCGGGGTGAAGAAATCGAGCGTTTGCACCAGTGCCAGTTCATTGCTTAAACGGTATACACCGGCATCGTCGCTCGTATCTAAACCAACCAGTAAATTGGGATTTGGCTCAGCAGCCGGAAGATTGCGCAGCACCTCCGACAGATCGGCCGGCCCTATTTTGCAACCGCAGCCTCCCTTGCTGGACAGTGAAGTTAATTTGATATTCTCGAAGTTATTCATAGTGTCGTCACGTCCCTTTCTTCGCATAACCTAAATCGTACTCGCCATTGGCTTAAAATGCAATATTGGTAAAATAAAAGCAAGAGCGATCGAATCTCGAATCGCTCTTGCTTTATCAGTGACTATGAATTGTGATCCGGCTTGTACGCATAAGCCCGCATAGCGACGACGATCGCCATTTCGCGAGTAACCGAATCGGCCGGGTTAAAGCGGTTAGCCGATCCCTGCATGATTTGCAGCGCGCTAACGGTCTGAACGTCGGCTTGAGCCCACTTCGATACTTGATCCCAATCTTGAAGCGTTACGGATGAGGAAGATTGCTTAAGTTTCAAGGCTCGTACAACAATGGCTGCCATTTGCTCTCTCGTAATCGTCTCATTTGGATTGAATCGATTCTCGAAGCCCATAATGATCCCCGAGTTGTAGGCCGTATTAATATAGGATGCAAACCATTTGTTCTGTGGTACATCAGTGAACTGGCTTGCTGCTCCGGCTGTCACGTTCAATCCGAGAACCTCCACCATAAGCTTGGCAAACTCTGCTCTTGTAATCTTCGATTTCGGATTTAACTTGCCTGATGTGCCTTTAACGAAGCCTTTGCTCGTCGCCGTTTCGATGGCGCTGGTCGCCCATGCTGCAATTTGCTTCGCATCCGAATAGTGCTTGTTCAGATCCACGTTCACGCTGCCGCTTGAATCCGTGTTCTGATCTTGTTCATTATTCGGTGGCACCTCGTTATCTGTTGCGTCATCGGGCAAATCCGGCCACTGGCTGGTTGATGCCCCCAAGTCTTTACCGAGATTGGTCGTATATCTCCATTCCACTTTATCGCCGTCTTTGAGTGTATAGCTGCTGGAGCCGTAACCAGGGTAAATGCCGTTTACGTTATACATCCAACCGCTGTTTGCTCCATGATCGAATTCGCCGTCACCGTCAATCGCTTGTACGTAGACACTTCCGAACGAAGCATAATATTTGGATTTATAGCTGATGCCTTTCGCATCAAGCGATCGCTTGAGCACACTCCATGCGGTATCGCCCGGCTGCAAGTCAAAACTTGTGTTTTGCAGTACATACCCTTTATTAATCGTGAGTTTATCAACGGATAAAGTCGCATGAGGGGTTGGGACTGACGGAATTGTCACTGTTTGGGTTGTATAGGCCACATAGTCAGTAAAATGCTTCGTCTTCACAATCAGATCATCGCCGCTGTCGAACGCATACTCTTCTTTTCCGCTAGCGAGTCCCTCGGCATCGTTCGCAAACCGCTGGATCACATGTGGAGATCCATTCTGGATATAGGCAGCCTGGTTACCCTTCAATCCTGCGAAGGTCAGTGTAAGGTACGAATCAAATTCGACTCTGCCGACTCCACCTCCGACCGTAATTACTTCGCTAAGTCGATTAAGGGTTGAGCCGCTAGGGATTAAGGAATTAACGCGACTGATCAGAACGGAATCCGACTTATTCTTGGATGTTAACAGTTCGATAGAAGAACCATCACCACTAATGAGCTGCGTGCCTTGCGCTATGCTGAACGTTAGATTCCCTTTCTTCGCTTCTATGGCAGGCAGATCGGTGTTAGGCGGCAAGTTCAACATCACCAACGACTGATTCTGCTGAGGAATCGTGATGGCAATTTGCTTCTGCGAATCCGAATCGGCAATGCCGATTATATACGGACGATCATCCGAAGGAATCGTAATCGTTGGCTGAACTCCATTGGGCAGCGGCAATTCAATCGGCGGTATACCGCTTCTCACTTCCAGCGGCATGGACTTATGTACGACATCAGGCCCGCTCTTAGGGACGTATTTAGATACGGAAACGGTGTAACTTCCAGCAGTCAACCCGTCAAATCGCGCCGTACCTTGCGCATTAGTCGTCTGCGTGGAAATCGTTTCACCCTCGTGAACGATATCGACATTTACGCCTTCTGCTGGAGCTGAAACCAGTGTAAAGGAGCTCCAATCCATAGTCATCTTATTGACTACGATGTCGAAAGCATGATCTTCATTCAGCGATGTACCTGATTCTGGCTGCACCTTAATGGTGTCTATCATCTCCGTATTATCAGCTTTGTAATAAAATACAAGTTTATCCGCAGTCTTCAATGGAATCTCATCCATCGCGCCATCCGACGAAGTCAACCATGTGTTGCCTCTTTGGATGGCAAAACTCCAGCTTCCATAATCATTCTCATAATGATTGTATGCAATATCGTTAATGGCAACAAACACCATACCCCACATGGAAGTGATCCCCAGCTGAATGCTGCCCGTGGTTGACACCGACTTTAAAGCTTCTAAAGGTGTTGCTGCATTTGCCGTTCCTTCGAAGAAGGATTGATTAGGTTCCGGGCCTTCGACTCGGATCTTTACAGGTGCGGCCGGAATGTGCTCAAGTCCGGGCAGTGTGCCGCTAAAGTCATAAAGCCGCTCACCATGACCTTCCAAGAATAGCTTGTAAGCATCAAGTGCTTGAAGCGCTTGCTCCGTAGCCATGCCGTTTGACATTGGCCAATCCATCGTATGTGTGAATGTACCGTCTTCCATTCGGAATTGCATGAGCTTGTCGATCAATGTGATTCCGTTCTTGGTATAATCCGGACCGGTTGGGTCGACGCCGTAAGCAGTTAAACCAATGATCGCCTGCGCCACACTTTCGCTGGAATCGACGGTACTCCCCCATGACGTGATAATATAACCGCCATTCGGCGATTGTTTTAAGGAAAGCCACTGTGTCAGATCTGAAATCAAATCCAACCTCTTAACCGTTGCATTCTCTGCGTAAGGCGCAAGCGCGATTAAAGACATGGCCGTAAGATCCGGGTCGCTATGGTTGCCAACGCTTAGCGAGAATCCCCCGTCTTCGTTTTGGCGGGAGGCTATTTCGTCAATAAGAGTTTCTCTAGTCCATTTCGCGTCTGCTGGAACCTCATAGTGACCTGAATCCATTGCAATCAAAGCAAATATAGGGCCATTGATCCCTTGGTTAATCATATAGTTGCTAGAATAAAGCTTCTCGATCAAGTTAAAGCCGGCGATATTCGTTGCATCTTGACCTGCAGCCGATAGGGTCATGATCGTACGCTCTAACTCGGTAACGCGATCGAATTCAGCTTCGCTATACTTAACGCGGTTAACTAATGACTGTACATAGGTATCGGGTATCTTCTTACCCGCCCTTGTCAGTCCGATTGCCCCCCAATCGGAACCAACTCCTGATGAGCTTTTCTGGAAGTAACCCGATGCAGCTTCGATTGTAGCTGCGAGATCGAAAGGCGCCTCAGCGCGCGCTGTCTTCACCGGACCGAGGCCGGCAGTGATCGACAATAACAACATAATGAATGAAACGATAATAGCTAATGATTTGATTGCCTTTGAACGCATAGTCTTGCCTTCTCTCTTCGTATATTGTTGCATTTGATATCAACCTTTTCTCGTTCTACAGTAATCTGTGGCATACATAATAACAAAAACGCCCCCGATTCATGAAAGAATCAAGGGCAGCCCGCGTCGTCAACTACAAGGAAAGACAACAAAAAAAGCACCGCCTCCATCATCCGTAGAGTGTGTGAAATCCAATCAAGGCAGGTCTCCTGGCTATGCGTCAACGCTTCTCTGTTACCTTCCCAGCCTGTCGGCCAGTGGCAATTCCCAGATCAGCTCTTCATTTACAGTGGCGGGACCGCGCCGGATTTTCACCGGACTTCCCTATTAAGCAGGCTTATCGACTAAGCCTGCACCTTGACTAGTTTTATTCAATTGCTATTCATATTATAGAATGTAGCTGCTTTTGTCTATGAAATTAGCGAATCGCCTTCCAAACCCATAGTAAAAAGCTATACCTTGACATAGTATTTATGTGTTTTCCGATAGCAAGCTCTCCGCTCTATAATAAGCTCATCATACAGCGCAGGGAGAGATTGACATTGCAAACATCACTTATTGGCTATCCTAGAGTAGGATCATTACGAGAGCTGAAATTCGCTTCGGAGAAATATTTTAAAGGCGACATTACGCTAGACGAACTCCATCAGACCGGCGTGGAGCTACGCGCCAACCACTGGAGGAAACAGCAAGAGAATGGGATTGACTATATACCTTCCAACGATTTCTCATTCTACGACGGCCTGCTCGATACGGCATGCTTGTTCAATATCATTCCGGAGCGCTATCAATCGCTGGGTCTTAGCCCGCTTGAAACCTATTTTGCTATGGCAAGAGGTTACCAAGGCGAACAAGGCGATGTTAAAGCGCTGGCCATGAAAAAATGGTTCAACACGAACTATCACTATATGGTTCCTGTCATTGACGATTCCACTACGATTCAGTTAGCAGGCACGAAGCTGTTCGATGAGTTCCTAGAGGCTAAACGTCTACATATCCCAACGAAACCGGTATTAATCGGTGCCTTCACGCTGCTCAAGCTTGCCAAATATACAGGCGTCAAGCAAGCAGGCGACTTCCTACAAGAAACAGCCGCTGCCTATGCGAATGTACTCATCGAACTAAACGCGCTCGGTGCCGAATGGATTCAGATTGACGAGCCTGCACTGGTAACCGATCTCTCGCAAGAGGATCTTGACCTTTTCTCAAAGCTGTATAAGCTCATTCTAGCCTCCAAGGGCGATGTAAAAGTTCTCGCTCAAACCTACTTCGGTGACATTCGCGACTGTTATCAAGCGCTTCAAGCCCTCCCATTCGATGGCATTGGGATTGACTTCGTCGAAGGCAAACAATCGCTGGAGCTCGTGCGCCGGAACGGATTCTCTGCTGATAAAGTACTGTTCGCCGGTGTCGTAAACGGGAAGAATATTTGGAAAAACAACTATAAACACACACTTGCAACCGTGCAAGAGTTGAAGGGTCTAGCCAAACAGCTGGTGCTGAGCTCCTCTTGTTCGCTGCTTCATGTACCATACTCCTTGCAGAACGAAACAAAGCTGACTGACCATCATAAACATTATTTTGCATTCGCTGAAGAGAAGCTGCGTGAATTTGCTGACCTTAAATCGATCTTGGCACATGCGAATCCATATGCAGCCGACCTTTACCTCCAGAATGAAGAGCTCTTCAATGGAATTCGTTTCGCAGGTAACGAAGCTGTACACGCCAGAACGTCAACGTTAACGGACGCTGACTTCACGAGACTGCCTGCTTTCACCGAACGTGAAGCGATTCAGAATGACAAGTTCAAGCTGCCTCCGCTTCCGACGACTACGATCGGATCGTTCCCGCAGACAGCCGAAGTCAGAGCGAACCGTTTCTCTTTCAAGAAAGGCGCCATTACCGAAGAACAATACAAACAGTTCAATTTCGATAAGATTGCGGAATGTATCGCACTGCAAGAAGAGATTGGCTTGGACGTTCTGGTCCATGGCGAATATGAGCGTAACGATATGGTGGAATACTTCGGGGAGTGTTTAGACGGATTTATTTTCACAGAGAACGCTTGGGTGCAATCCTATGGTACAAGATGCGTCAAACCGCCAATCGTATGGGGAGATATCAGCCGCTCCAGACCCATGACTGTCGAATATTCGGCTTATGCTAAGAGTTTAACAAACAAACCGGTAAAAGGCATGTTGACCGGCCCGGTTACCATTCTCAACTGGTCCTTCCCTCGCGAGGATATTAGCTTGAAGGATAGCGCCCTACAGATTGCGCTTGCAATCAGAGACGAAGTGCTCGATTTGGAAGCCAATCAGATTGAAATCATCCAGATCGATGAAGCCGCACTGAGAGAGAAGCTACCTCTGCGCCAATCGGATTGGCAAGCCGAATACTTGAGCTGGGCCATCCCTGCTTTCCGCTTGGTGCATAGCGGCGTCCAGGCCGATACGCAAATTCATACCCATATGTGCTACAGCCAATTCAGTGATATTATTCGGGATATCGATGCCATGGATGCCGACGTCATTACGTTCGAAGCATCCAGGTCGGATCTTGCCATTATCGATGCCATCAACGCTTGCGGCTTCCAGACCGAAGTCGGACCAGGGGTTTACGATATCCACTCCCCTCGTATTCCGTCCGTGGACGAGCTCAAGCAAGGACTCCACCGCATGCTAGACAAAATCGACGCTGCCAAACTGTGGGTCAATCCCGATTGCGGATTGAAGACGCGAGGCGTAACCGAAACGTGGGAAAGTCTGCGGCACTTGGTCCAAGCTGCGAAAGAAGTCAGAGCAGCGTTGTAACTTTACTGGAATCAGAAAAGGATGAACTCAACCGAGTTCATCCTTTTGACTTAGTATGGCGTATCCGAAATCCGCGATGATGCTCTCCAGCTTCCCTACATAATCGGTGGCGAGCTGGCTTAAATTGGTTTTCTTGTTCGTGATATAACCGATCTGCATCTTCTCGACTGTTCGCAGACGCACCGATTTAATATTTTCCCCGTTCAAATCCTCATTCAGAACTCCGGAACTGATCGTATAACCATTCAAACCGATAAGAAGATTGAATAAGGTCGCCCGGTCGCTCACCATGATTTTCTTCTTGTAGGACCTGGTACTTAGAATCTCC
The DNA here is from genome assembly GCF_900106745.1 of Paenibacillus sp. CF384. Taxonomy (GTDB): domain Bacteria; phylum Bacillota; class Bacilli; order Paenibacillales; family Paenibacillaceae; genus Paenibacillus_Z. The sequence continues at coordinate 466,952 of NZ_FNNV01000001.1, forward strand.
TCCGAGAAATGGAACGAATTATACTCCCCCTGCTCGAAAGACAGACATGGGAACTCGTCCAGATCATCGATTTCTAACATCGTCTTATTGGCCAGCGGATGTTCCGTGCTTATAAAGACATGCGGTTCTGCTTCGAAGAGCGGATGGAATCGGAGTCCGCTATCTTTCACTATTTTCTCGATAACCTTCCGGTTAAAGTCGCTTAGGTACAGGATGCCGATCTCGCTGCGCATGTTTCGTACGTCTTCGATAATTTCGTAAGTTCTGGTTTCACGCAACGTACATTCGTATTCATTCGTATTCAAATCTTTCAACAGGCTCACGAAAGCTTGAACGGCAAAAGCATAATGCTGCGTGGATATGGAACATAGCTTCTTCGTAGGTTTCTTATCCATGTATCTCTGCTCAAGCAACTCGGCTTGCTCTACTACTTGCCTGGCGTAGGATAGAAATTCAGCACCTTCGTTGGAAAGCGCTATACCCCTCGAGGTCCGAAGAAAGATGTCTAAGCCGATCTCATGCTCCAATTCTTTAACTGCACTGGACAAGCTGGGCTGAGAGATAAAAAGCTGCTTGGCTGCCTCGCTAATGGAGCCGCAGCTTACGATGGCAAGGATATATTTCAGCTGCTGTAAGGTCATGACTTTATAATGCCTTCGTCATATAAACACTATATGGGTCTAGTATATAATCCGAGAATGGCTCGCACTCTTCGAAGCCTAGACTCTCATACAGCTTCATCGCGGGTTTGAACGATTCCAACGATCCCGTTTCCAAGCTTAGCCGTACATATCCGCGTTTCTTGGCTTCTTCGATCATATGGACAAGAAGTCTCTTCGCAACCCCTTTTCTTAAATGCTTCTTGGAGGTACGCATTGACTTGATCTCACCATGTTCCGCATCCAGCTCCTTAATCGCGCCGCAGCCGAGTAATTCATCCTCTTGCCAAGCACTCCAGAACGTAATCTCCGGCTGCTTCAATCCGTCAAGGTTGAGCGCATGCATGCTTTCCTCGGGAGATTGCTCGGCCATACTGCGAACATGTTCCGCTATAAGGGCAATAATTTGGTCTCCGGTTAAATCGTCGATTCTGATTTCCATAAGTCTACACTCCACTGTCTGTTGGATTTAATTCACCTATTATACAAGCCCAGCTAAGTGAAGTCGATATGTATTCATCTCATAATCATCTGAGTCCAAGGATGGATTCGAGCTTACAGAAATTCATCTTCCAGAATCGAATATTGGTAGGAGTCGTACCACTTTCCTTTATGCCGCATATGTTCTCTCAAATGACCTTCGAATTTCATTCCGATTCGTTGCAGCACCGTTGCTGAACCTAAGTTATCCGGGCGACAGGTTGCATACATGCGATGAAGTCCATGCTCTCGAAAACCTAACTGCAGTAAGGCAGCCGCCGCTTCAGTAGCATAACCTTTACCCCAGAATGCGCGATTGAAGCAATAACCCAATTCCGCTTGTAAAGGGTTCCCGATGTGCAGGCCACAGCCGCCGATCAACTCCCCGCTTTCCTTCAATACAACAGCAAACTCGTAATCCAGTCGCGGCTGCTGGTTCTGCATGTCAATGACGCTCTGGAGGTAGTTCTGTGTGTCTTCAATGGTATTCGGCCCCCAAATCGTATGGGTACAGACCAAAGGATCCGAGGCGTACGCATGAACAGCTTCCAAATCGGAAGCCTTAAATTCTCGTATGATTAATCGATTTGTTTCCATCATGTCGTTAAGCCTCCACTGAGTTAGTTTACATAACTATATATATGTAATCTTTGATGCGTAATCATGCTGTTTACAATTTCTGATTTATGCATAAATATTCAATTATTTGTTGTGGAGCAATATGCTATAAATTGATCATACCAAATAATGGGATAGTCGGGTATCCCGACTATCCCATCTATCCCATCTTCTGCGGCAAGCTAATCTCGTTTTCCTTTCTTCCGCCTGCGGAAGGATATGCCGCCAAAACCACAAATGACCGCGATATAGAATCCGGTATCGTACCACCAGCCTGTATTGAGTGCCTCATAGACTCGAATATTGGGCTTAAAGATGCCTATTATGAGCGAGATTGGTGCGATCCAGCCATGCCAAATTCCCCAGAAAAATCCTGCGGGATGGGCCACATTATTTGTTCCGTCTCCGGGTACACACCCCGACAATGCAAGAACAGTGACGAACAGCATCCCTGTAAGGAGTACATATTTAGCTTTCATGTCCCTTCCTCCTTTCTCAAACATGTCATACATCGGTGAATATTCCTGTGATTTCGTGGATTTTTATGCATATAATTCAACGTATGTATTTCCACAGCATCATTCGCCCGATGGGAGTGTTGATCAATCTGACAAGACTGATTCTTTCCTTACTTGCACTTCTACTGCTTATAGGCTGTGACAACACGAATGCAGATCAAACCGCTTCAATAGCTGAAGAACCACAGACAACTCTTGCTAAGAACATGACCGCTCATCAGAAGGACATTTTTCAAGAAATTCTCGCACGGGTGCTACGCAATCGCAACAATCTGACGCCTGAAACACATCGACAATTCTGGGAACTGGTGGATGAGGTTGGAGCAACAGAGGAAGAATTGGCAACGATGAAAGACTTGCTGGCAGGCCCTATAGTCATTTATATGAAATATTTCTTCGAGGATGCCTTGATTTCTTTAGATTCAGGTACACCCTACAAATCCGATGAACGGGAACGATATGAGCAGCATCTGAAATCGTTGAATGCGATTACCGACTACAGAATCGAAGAAAATAATCAGCTTATGGAACAAATCGCCTATAAGCAACCCATTCAGCAAGGTAAACAATCAGCCGTGATGGACGAGGCAATGATACAACAGGCTTTAGTGAACGTGAATTTTGCGATGGACACCATCAATCAATTATTCACGAGGCCCTAAAATAGTTTCCTCCAAGGAGAGTCAATCTGACTCTCCTTCATTCGCTATTGGATATAATCGCATAACCATATAATGAACATGTATACAAGCAACTTTTCCGGCTAAATAACGTCTAATGATTGAGATTATTTGGCAGCATTGAGGAGTGGCCATATGAAACCACAAAGTCGTATGCTCATCATTATCACCTTCGTCGTACTTTCCTTCCTTACAATTGTATTCTTCTATTTTCACGGGATGTTCGAAGATAATCCCCCCATCGTCGAGCGCACTTCTACTGAGACAACAACAATCGCAGATCAAACTTCAACCTCTGCCGAAATCCAATCACCATCTCCTGCTGTAAACACGGATTGGAAGCCTCTTGAGGGCGAATTTATGGCGGACTCGAAGGACGCCCGTGTGCTCTGGAAGCACGAGCAAGCTATGATTTACGTGCAGAACCTCCAACTCTACTACACAACGGATGGCACAAATAAACAGCTCATTTACGAATGGAAAACTCCCCTCCCGCTTGAAGCTTGGTTGAACGGCGATTATTTGCTTATTGGGGCTCAACTGACAGAAGATAATGCACAAGATGACGTTTCAAGCGCAAGCGGTGCATGGCTTGCCATACGGATTGAGCCGGCTCCGGTCGTGATCGAGGACACGAATCTCTTCTTTGGACCTCATGAAGTATTGTCGATACGACTTACCGAGGAACCAAGGCTCTTCCTTCTGAAAGTACGCAATGGATCAGGTTTCTCTGAGGAAGCATTTGATCCTTCTCACGATGGCTGGGAAACCATCAATAGAGGAACAATGGACGCTTCAGCGCCTGAAACCTCGGGTACAACTCCGGATTTGCATGTATTAACTAACAATCGCGTGTTTCTGTTGCCGGAAGGGCCAACAGTTTACAGTTTCCTGGATGAGGGAAGCAGCATTGTCTACTTCAAAGACCCTCACTATCTCGTGAGACGATATGACGGATATGAATTGCTGCAAGTGAAACGCATTCCATTCTTGGAGGATACTCCACAGCTGATCGGACAATTTCGAAACCAAGCCGGTGAAGAATTCATGTCATTCCTCAACTATGAACTCAGTCCTCTACCGGTTGAACCAAGGCTGTGGCAGGAGGAATGGCAAGCATTCAATTATCGTACTTTCACTCATGTAGCACCTGATAAGCTAGAAATTCTTCAGTATGAAGATGAGATTCCATCCGATCGCGAAGCCGAAGCAAGTGCTGAATCTGTAACCGCAGTCACTACCAAATACCCGCCTAAATTCACGCAATTCCCGACAAACGGGCTCACATGGATCGCATCTCGCGGATCGCTAGTAGAGTATGAGGACAATGGCAGGATCATCTCCCTGTCATGGCCTGATATTATTAATACGGAGGAGGCGGAGCTGGAATCAATCAGGTCCTCCCCGCTGCAGAATTTCACCATCAAGAACGAGAATCGCAAACCTTATACAACGTTTAGTCAGTCGATTCTGGAATGGCGTTTCGAGGAAGACAATACAAACGCTGCAGTTCCACAGGAACTTCGTGATGCCATAGATCAGCTCTACCGCGAAGAAGATTATAGCTATGCCAAAACATTCCGAAAGATAGGTACCACTTGGTTTGTGTTGATTGATCGTCACTTCTATCAATACCAATCAGGAGCGCTTACCGAAATCGGCGAGCTGCCTGTAACGGTGACCGTTAAGATTGGAGAAGCAGCCGGCGGTATCGGTGCACGAGATTTCATGAGGTGGCAAGGCAGTTGGATCGTTACGGACACGGAAGCATCTCGGGTATTAAAGCTGAATGACAAGCTCGAGATAACGGCTGTCATCTATATACCCACTCCCTATAAGCTGACGCTCAAAGGACAACAGCTGCAGATTGCTTCCACTGGATTAACCTGGATCGTGGATCAGAATTTGAACCGAATCAACGTCAAATCACAAGGCTATCAATCCACAGCGAAGCTGAGCAAAGTCGACTATCCTAACTTTCATGAGCAAGAGTGGTATTACGATGAGAAAAGCGGAATCACTTGGTATTATCTGCTCGGATCTTTGTATCAGGTGCAAGAAAAGAAGAAGCAATATCGCTCCTTCTACTTAAGCGAGAATGAGAACATGCAAGCGCATGTGCGGATTATTCCGTACCAGGATGAGGTCATCGTGCTGCTTGACCGACGCCTTGAACGTTTCGACCGACAAGGCAAAAGGCTGGGCACGATTGCATTTCCTCGCTCTTCGCCAGACGGCATTTATGATCGCACGACACAAGGGGAAAATTCATATATCCTGGATAGCTCCTCCGATAACCTCTACCTCTTGCAAGGATACCGCATTCTGAAGATTCATCTGGGAAGCGAATCCGTAACCACACTCTTCAGGCAAAATTACGCCGATCTCGGAGAACTCAGCATGGTTGATGGGAAACTATATTTCTTGCTGCATAACAACCAGAATGACCGCTACTCGCATAATCAGGACAATCCAGATGGGAATAAGTCGTATGTTACCGAAGTCATACAAATCGATCTTCACACACAGGCGGTACAGCGATCGATTACAGAAGGTTATTATGAGGCAATGACCATTGATGTTGATACCAATAACCAACCCATGTTCGTGCTGAAGAGCTACAATTGATCAATGGTCCCCTACATGCAGAAACAGCAAGCACATTAGCGTGCTTGCTGTTTCTATTTGGTGACTATGCTGATTATTTAGCCTGAATATAACCTTCTGCTTTCAGCAATTCAGCGATTAATACTGCGCCGCCTGCTGCACCGCGCAGCGTATTATGCGACAACCCTACGAATTTATAATCGTACAGGGAATCCTCGCGCAATCTGCCGACCGAAACGCCCATACCGTTCTCGATATCCCGGTCCAGCTTCGTTTGCGGTCTGTTCTCTTCTTCAAAATAAGTAATGAACTGCTTCGGCGCGCTCGGCAGGCCAAGCTCCTGCGGACGTCCTTGATATTCCTTCCAGCGCGCAAGAATTTCTTCTTTTGCCGGTTTCGTCTCGAACGATGCGAATACCGTTGCCAGATGGCCATCCGTTACCGGAACGCGGATACATTGTGTCGTGATATGCGGCGCGCTTGCTTTCACGATTTCGCCATTCTCCACGCTTCCCCAGATACGCAGCGGCTCTTGCTCGCTTTTCTCTTCTTCTCCGCCAATATACGGAATGACATTATCTAACATATCCGGCCAGTCTGTGAAGTTCTTACCCGCACCGGAGATCGCTTGGTACGTCGAAGCTACGACTTGCGTAGGCTTGAAATCGAGCAATGCATGAAGTGCCGGAACGTAGCTTTGGATCGAGCAGTTCGGCTTAACCGCGATGAATCCTGTCGAAGTGCCCAGACGTTTTCTTTGAGCCGCGATCACTTCAAGATGGCTTGGGTTAATTTCCGGGATCACCATCGGAACGTCAGGCGTCCAGCGATGTGCGGAATTATTGGAAACGACAGGAGTACCCGTGCGGGCATAGGCTTCTTCCAGCGCTTTGATTTCATCTTTCTTCATATCCACGGCGCAGAATACAAAATCAACATTAGCGGAAACTTCCTCTACTTGGGAAGCATCCTGAACGACGATTTGTTTCACGCCATCCGGAATAGAACCGGACAGCTTCCATCTGCCTTTTACCGCTTCTTCATATGTTTTACCAGCTGAGCTGCTGCTGGCAGCAATCGCTGTTACTTCAAACCATGGATGCTGATCCAGCAGCTGTACGAAACGCTGGCCAACCATGCCTGTTCCTCCGACAATTCCAACTCTAAGTTTGTTAGTCATTAGCAATTCAATCCCCTTCAGAATGGTTTCTCATAATCCGTAAAAGTATGATTTGGTGTACCTTATGCGTGCGAACGAGCGGTGTTTCCACTGAAACAATAAAAAAATCCCACCTCCAAGACTTTAATAAGTCTTGGAGACGAGATTAGTCCGCTCGTGGTACCACTCCAAATTCGCTGACATGTCGCCATACCAGCCTCTTCGAGTACGACATGATCCTGTCATGCTTATACTCTAGCTCTGTAACAGGAGCTCCTGTCACACCATCACCTACAGTAGGTTCCGATGTGCTGCTCAGAGTCTTTCTTCAATAATGAACCTTTGCTCCTTTGCAGCTGCCGGAGCTCTCTGTGAAAGGTTTCATTTATTTACTCGTCTCTTCATCGCATTTTAACATTTCGTTTATAGTATCAAATAACCGTAGCAAGGTAAACTATATTTTCAAAAAAATTTAAAAAAATTCAACTATTCAAAAGAAGTGCGTGCAACGGAAACGGTTGTCGCTCCATGAGCCTTAGCGAATGTATCAAGCGCGCCATAAACTTGCTCCCGAAGCTTAGTCGTGAATTCGATTTCCGCGTCGATTTGAAGGTACTCCACCTTCAAGTGACCCAGCTTCTTATCCAAGCGCGGGTCCATGCGGCCGATTAACCGATCGCCGGCTAAGATCGGCATCGCATAATAGCCATACGTACGTTTAACTGCTGGCGTGTAAATTTCCCAACGATATTCAAATTCGAACAGATCGGTTAACCGTTTGCGGCTCCACAATAGGTTATCAAGCGGCGGCAAGAAGTGTACCGCGAGATCAGTTTCATCTTGAATAGGCAAATTCCGGGCTGCTTCATCGTGCGCAGCAAGAAGCTCCATATCTTCAGTTAGGATGTAATAGGGCTTGTCCAAGCCCTCGACTTCAACCGGCGATACTATCCCATCTCGAATGTGGGATTCGATCGTGCCTCTTCTTTCGCTTGCGCGCAGATTCTGCCAACCCAAACGAGGGTCGCTTGGTTCGAACACACGATAAGCTCGGAAATACTTCATCATCATCGCTTCGAGCGCTTCCGGCTCGTCCATCTCCTCCGCCTGCCGGATCAGCGCAGCAGGAACGCTATGACTGGTAGTATGGAACTTGCGCTGATTCCCTTCACGGCCAACGATGCGAATTTGGGCGGCGTCGGTCAATAAATTCAGTGCATGTGAGGTAGCTTTCGTCTTCCCGTCGGCGTTATCCCAATACCCTTGTACCCGCTCGCTCGATTCGAAGGATTTTGCAGACAGAGGCCCTTCCTGCTCCAACCGCTGCAGGACCTGTTCTACAACAGCTGCAATTTGATCGATACGAGGCTGAATGTTCTCCCGCAGTCTCCTCCTAGTTGGTTCGAAGATCGGATAATCGCTCATCGGAATGATGCAGGCCGCATTCGCCATATATTCGAAAACCTCGTTGCTGCTAAGCAGTTCATTCAAGAAGCGAGGCTCATAACCGGGAATTCTCGCTGCCAAAGCCAGATGCTGATTCGCTCGTACCGCCGCTACAGGATCAATCTGCACGCATTCTAACTGTTTGATTACTTCAAGCACCTGCTGCTGCATCGATTCATTAGAATTTAGTGATGGCTGTGGCGATTGAAGCAGAAGCTGCTTCTCCAGTAAAAATCGCCTAATGGCCCGTTTCGATGTTTGGAATGGTTGCATCTGGATTCCTCCAATAATAGATGGATTATACTACGTGCTTGGAGCAGTTAAACAATTCACATTCCCACTTCGAACCGCTTCGAGTAATCGTCGTAACAGAGGTGTTAACAATATGTACCTTCGTATCTATGGAAGGGATGAAATGCTTTAAAGTTGAACCAATCAATACGCCATGACTAAACACCAGGATATTTTTTCCTTTATAGGTTTCGGCAGCTTCTGCGATAAAAGAAGTTCCTCTACTTACGATGGAGTCTTCAGATTCTAATCCCGGGGCTAGCCGCTCCCACTGTTCTCCCCATTTCTGTATACGTTCCTTCAATGTCGTGCCTTCCATCTCACCCTTATACATTTCCCTCAATCGACTGTCCGTTAGAACGGTTAACCCCATTAACTTAGCCACGATATCAGCTGTTTCCTTCGCGCGTGACAGATCACTCGAGAAAATAACATCCCACGATTCATTCCGCAATCGTTCGGCTAACGTATGCGCTTGCAGTCTGCCCGTATCATTGAGTGCGATATCACTCTGACCTTGTGCTCGTCCTTCGGTATTCCAGTCCGTTTCTCCATGTCTGATTAGTCCGAATTTCGTCATATCCATTGCTCCTCTCCATCGTGCCTCGAACTTCGTATTCAACAACCAACGACATCATATAGACAAAAGAATACCACATGACACCGTCATGTGGTTAAATTTGTTAAGGGCGGATTTGAACTCCGTCCGCAAGCGGTTCGCTGCTATCCAGGATGACGGTTTCGTCACCTAATAAACCCTCTGCGACCGCCGTTCTCGGTCCATTGATAGCAGACACGGTGACAGGAACTTTGCGAGCATAAGCTGCATTTCCGAGAGGTCCTTCTCTCCTATCGACGACGAAGACATAGGCACCGTCCATGCCATAATGAACCGCCGTGCTTGACACCATTACCCCGTCTACTTTATGGTCAGTCGTCAGCTTAAACGTTATCTGTTCGCCATCCCTAAATTTCGTATCCGTTATGCCGATGAGTACACGTATGGTCGGCGGAGCATCATCTACAGGAGTAACCGCGTCGCCCGGCTCAGGAACTTCAGCCCCTCTGCTGTCTGCGAAGCTGGATGCGCCGATGTCGACGAGTTCTCCTTGTACGTCGCGTCCGCTTTCACCGACTGACATTGCAATGGGATCACCAATCTGGTGTGATTGCGTCAGATACCTGGGTACCTGTGTTTCGATCTGCAGCCCTTTACCCAGATCGGCTAGCTGAATGTCAGGCGCTGCTTCAACTCCGGAGGGTAGACCCGCAATGGCATGGACGGCTATGATTACGCCGTCGAATGGTGCTCTTAGCTCTCCGCGTTCCTCTGCTTGATGCTGCAGCGCTCGAATGTTCTTCTCCTGTGAGGCGATGTCGATATTCGCACTTTCCAAGGCAATGCGAGCATCCTCTAACACCTCTGCATCTGACTCCCGAGCAGCTTCTATATAGATGCGGCGCAAAGCAGGCAGTGCTAGTTCCAACTTGTCTAACGCAGCTTGTCCGGCTTCGATCTGCTGCATAGCTTCGTCATTCTCGTAACGCACAAGCCCTTGCCCTCTCGTCACCTTATCGCCTTCCTTGACGAGTACTTCTTTCACGTTGCCGCCTCCCGGGTTGGAAAGTTCCAGCTTTAAAGCGTAATGCACAACCCCCGTCCCCTTGAAGACCGGATCAATTCCGTCGTCTGCAGGTTGCTCTGTCGTCACTTTGGGTAACGTCAGTCCGTAAAGCGTATTGCTGAAGAGGGTCAATAAGACAAGCGAAGCTCCACCAATGCCTGCAATAAGCCCGATTGCTCGCTTGCGTCTCCCTGCTGTCGTACTCTCTGCTGTTGCATCCATTCTCACAACTCCTCCACCGGATTATCCTTTAATTCCCGAATGCTGGATACCCGCGATGAAATACGTTTCGGCATACAAGAATAGCAATACCATCGGGCTCATGTACAGAACAGAAGCGGCGAAGATCGCATCGACCTCCTGCTTTCTGATTTGAAGCAAATATAGAGACAAAGGTTGTTTGAACGCATCCTCCAGAAAGATAAGCGGCTGCTCGACCATGTTCCAGTAATCGACGAAGAGCAAGACTGTCAGTGCAGACAATCCCGGCTTGACCAGCGGAAGAAATATCCGGACAAATATGGTGCCATGCCCCGCACCGTCAATCTTGGCCGCCTCGATGTACGCAGATGGAAGCTGCGCCATGAATTGACGAAGCATGAAGACGCCAAACGCACCAAAGATGCCTGGCAGTATAATCGCTGCCGACGTATTCATAAGTCCCAGCCGATTGATAACCAAATAATTAGGCACTAACGTTACCTGAAACGGCATAAGCATCGTCATCAAGTAGACCAGAAACAGTGCGTCTCGTCCACCGAACCGAAGTTTAGCAAATGCATAAGCTGCAAGCGATGCGATCAATGTCTGTCCAAGCACGATCGGAGCGACAAGGCCAGCCGAATTCCAGAACAGATGCAGAAACCTTGGCCATTCAAGGAGCAGAGTCTTATACTGCTCAAGGCTAACTTGATCCGGTATGATTTTCAAATTGACGAAGGCGCGCTGATGGCTCGAAGCTTCGGTCATCTTCCCAAGCAAACCGTAATTGAATGCAATTTCACTTGGCGTCATCAGCGAATTTGCAACTGTCAGCACAATCGGTATAAGCAGAATACTTGACATAAACACTAGACATATAAATAATGCAAGAGTTGTAAGGCTGCGAATCGAATGCATGTACTTTCCCTCCCGCTTACTCCAAATGATCCTGAAAGCGGCGATCAATCGCCAGCATACCTGAGACCAGCAGAAGGATGCAGCCGAACATAAGCGTCGCCGCAGCGGTCAACTTTGGGATATCCAAAGAGAGAAACATATTGTTCATGTAATGCTGCATCATATAAATACGATCGAACGGATAATCGCCAGCGAGCAAGTACGTTTCCCTGAATATTTTGAAGGAATTGATGATGGATATCAGAATGACGAAGAACATCGTAGGCGTTAAATATACGAAGGTGATGGAGAACAGCTGTCGGCTCCCGTTTGCACCTTCGATACGCGCTGTTTCGTAATAACTCTGCGGAATGGATTGCAGTCCGGCAAGAAAGAGAATCATATTGTATCCTATATTCTTCCAAACATAGATCAACACTAGCACCATCATCGAACTATTCGAGTTCATCCAATCGATGCGCGGTATGCCCAAAGCGTGCAGCCAAGCGTTCAACGTACCGTTCCAGTCCACAAATATTTGCCATATCATCACAATGGAAGCAACGGGTACGACAAGAGGCAGGACGAATGCTGTCTGCAGACTGTTTCTTAGCCACAGCCGCCGATTCAATAGAATGGCCAAAATCAGTGATCCTGCAACTAAGGTGGGAACGCCAATTCCGGTAAACATCAGTGTATTGACAACTGCTCTGCGGAAGGAACTGCTCAAGAGCAGATCCTTGTAATTGTCGAAACCAACGAAGACCCCGCCGGTCGGTTTGTTCATGAAGGAATATCCGACGCCGAGCACAAACGGAATGACATAGAACAAAGAGAAACCAAGCAGGCTTGGTGCCAGAAATAACAAGGCTGTCGGTCCATCTCCTCTAGTCCAGCCTCGAAATCGAAGCCTATTCATTGAGGTAAGTCGTCGCTTTGTTCTGAAGCAATGCTGCAACGGCTTCTGCCGACTTCTGACCGCTGAAGAATGCCGGCGTTTCCTGGAACAGCATAAGCTCAATCTCGCCTGGAAGCATGACAATTGGATTGACGACCTTCCCAATCAATTCGGATAACATCTGAATCTCCGCGTCATTGATGCGTCCTTCCTTCTTCGCCTCCAACGCCCGTGCCTCAAATGCGGATTTGGATACAGGGAACACACTGTACCAGGAAGAGTCTGTTAATTCCTTAGCCGATGTTTTCCCTTTGCCCGACATCAGAAACTTCAGAAAATCCCATGCTTCAGGTTTAACGTTGGAGTTCACATTGATCGCAATATTAGCGAGCGGTGCGTAGAAACCACCATCCTGCTGTCCCTCGGACTTAGGCATTTGATACAATCTCGGATTTGCCAATTTGCTTTCATTCAGACGCGTGCGATAATCCGACAGGCTATACATTTCCGATGGTTGAAAGTATACTTTCCCATTGATTAAATTCTTTCCGTCAAAAGTTACGATCTTTTCCGCTTCCAGTTGATTGATTCGGTTCAACAGCCCGATGAATGCATCAGATTCGAAGTTGGCCTTCCGGTTAACCTCATCTACAAATTGTGAGTAGGAAGATGTCACCAAACGCCATAACATATTGGTCTTGCCTCTCTCGAAGTAGCCGTACTTCTGTTGATCCGCAAGAGGAAACTTCTGCACGAGGCCGCCGAATTGCTCCCATGTCCAGCTGCTGTCGTCAAACTGCAAGCCAGTATCGTGAATTACATCCACATCCGCCAACACCCCGGTTAAATAAAACGATAGAGGCACCGCATAGACGCTGCCATCGCTCTGCTTCACATGGTCGAGCAGGTTTTGAAAATAATCGATTTTCCGGTACGCAGGATCGCCGTCCATCCATTCGTTTAAATTCGTTAACAGATCGTTGCCGATATAATGGTCGACAGGCAGGTCGTCCATGACTATCAGATCGGCACCTTTTCCGTTTAGGAATTCGGCCGCGGTCTTAGTTCTGAACTTCTCCACCAGCAAGCCGGAGGAATCAAACTCTTTGGTTACGTAACGCAGATCGATTGTCGTATTGGGATGCTCCTGCTCATAAGCTTTCTTCGCATCCTCGTAATAGGGGTCATATTCGTACATAGAGAAGACAACCGTGCTCTGTTTGTTCGGGTCGGGAACGGGCATCGGCTTCACGGGATCTGCAGCTGCATCATTCGAGGCTGCAGGGCTGCTGTTATCCGGTTTCGAAGATGGCATCCCGTTCGTTCCTCTCTCCCCTGTGCCGTTGTTACAAGCGGCGATACCAAAGATTAGTGCGATAATAACGATAGACTGCAGTATTCTTTGCCATCCCGTTTTTGTCATCCTCTTCATCCTTCCTTGGTCCCTCCATGCGCCGATCAATCCCCAAGAAATAATGAATTGAACGTCACATAGAGGGAATAATACCAACAGTTACGTTAGATACTGCATACGCCATCTTCCCCGCAAATACCGCCTACAGAATTGCCATTTGCCTTATTGCCAATCATCTGCAGAGGATGTTCCTCTCTCCAGACTTGTTCCATCACTTCGAGAAATGCATCGCTGCTCCTTACCCCGGAGATCGCGTATTTATCATTTATGATATAGAACGGTGTTCCTGTAATTCCCCTTCCGGAACCGTTTCGGCGTTCCTTCTTAACGGTCTCCTTGTATCGATCGCTTGATAACATGGTTAGAACTGCTCCGGAATCAAGACCGCTCTCCCCAGCTAGCTTCGCAAGTGTCTCATGATCGCCGATATCCTTAGCATCCGTAAAATATGCCTTATAAACGGAAGCCATCCATTCCGATGCTTTGCCTTGTTCTTGTGCATAGATTGCCACGCGTAGTGCATCTGTCGTATTGGACGGAATTAATGTATCCAGATTATAAGTCAAGCCAATATTGGCGCCCATTTGGACCACAGCTTGATTACTTTCTTTTACATAGTCCGCAGACATGCCGCCGCCATGGATTTCGGCAGTCCATTCATAATAATTTAGCCCCGTATCGCTGGGAGCATCGGGAAATAGCTGGAACGGTCTGTAAGTGACTTCTACTTGATCCTTTTCACCGAATTGCTCGATAGCTTTATCTAAATTCGTTTTGCCGATATAGCAGAGCGGGCACATAATATCCGACCACACTTCAATTTTCATCATCTCTCCGCCTCTTTTCCTATTTTTATTGACATACATGTTTATATTTCAACATGATCTGACGAAATCCGTTGATCAACTCACATGTATTGATTTACATTATAGATAGTCCAAGCTGGATCTCAATCGTCAAAAACGTGTATAGTGTCATGTAATGGACGCTTTGTCCACATTTGTACATAAACGTAAGCCGGGGGAGGTTATCATACCATGTCTAAATTAGACCGAAGATCAGCTAAGACTAGGGAAGCCATTTATCAAGCTCTGATTGCGTTGATGGCAGAGAAAGACTTCGATGCCATTACGATTAACGACATCTCGACAAAAGCCGACATTCATAGAGGCACCGTCTATCTCCATTATTCCGATAAATTTGATTTGCTCGACAAAGTGATTAAGTCGCATTTGGGCAATATGATGAAATTTTGCATCCTGTCCAAGCTGCCTGAAGAGGAATCAGATCTTGATCATTCCCTGCTGCAGATGTTTCTTTATTTTGAAGAACATTTCACATTTTATTACACCGTCCTAACTCACAAAGGGATCACATGTTTTCAGCAACAATTGATTCAACTTATCCAGGGCGGAATCGTAGAACGATTGAAAGTAAACGAAAATTACGATAAAGGTAACAAAGAGGTAGCCATTCAATTTCTGATATCCGCATACGTCGGCGTCGTGGAGTGGTGGATTATAAACAAGATGCCCCTGTCCCCGCACAATGTCGCCAAGCAGTTGCGCGATATGTTAGATAGGTTTGATGCACAAAAAACCTCCACATGCGGCTGTTAACCGGCATGCGGAGGTTTTTTGCAATTGCCTCGTTTATTCGTATCGTTCACGCACATACGCGAGCGTATTTTGGATAAGTTCTCTCATGACCTCAACATCAATGTCGGCTATTTTATTGATGTAGACACATGATTTGCCCGACGTATGTTTGCCTAGTCGCTGCAATAATTCTTCCCTCTGAGGGTCATCCGGCGCAAAATACAAACTGATCTTGGCTTTACGCGGCGAATAACCCACGTACGGTGCATCACCTTCATGACCGGATTCATATTTGTAGTGATATGAACCAAATCCGATAATGGTCGGTCCCCACATCTTCGCTTCAAATCCGGATTCTTCCGTAAAAATATCCAGCAGTTTATAGGCATCCTCGCGTTTTGCAGCACTCTCGACATTCTCAATAAACTCCAGAACGCTTTTGTCCGTTTCTTTGGTCTTGGTTTCGTACATGAACCGAACCTCCTCTGCCATTAGCTTGGCCGATGGTCCGGCCTCCTCTCATTATAAACGAAGTAGATCCCTTATAATCGATAATGTTAATCTAACCCCCAGCCCTTACGTGCTTCAGCCATCGTTTGCTTATGTTCATTCGATGAATCTGCACCCTTGTGACCAATGGGATCTTTCCCGATCCACCGCATATCCTTCGGTTCAGATTCTAATTGATAGCGCGTGTCAGAGCTTAACCGATAGCGATCTGTGTTATTATCCAGCGAGGCATGCATCGTAAACATGCCGAACATGATGATGTCCCCGGCTTCGAAATCCGTCGTTCCCCAGCATCCGCCAAATTTGTCCACAATCTCATACGGATCGCGGCTAAACAACGAATCTTTAACCGGTCCTGAGTCAGAATCAACCTGCCCGTAAGTGTTCTTGACCTTGTCCCAATGATGTGACCCGAGCGCAATCGCCAGCGTCCCTTGCTCCTTCGCTATATCACCGAACGGAGTCCATACCGTATACAGATTTTGTGTTCCCCTGCCCATGTATACTCGATCATAATGTGCGCCTGTATTAGCTCCGCGTTGAATGGCTCGAATCCACTTATGATCATAAGTGATCGACTCTCCTCCCAGAAATTCATTGAAGAAAGCCATCAGCTTAGGCGAATTGACTACATCCAGAAAAGCAGGCATCCGTTTATAGTCCAGCCCCAAAGCGCGATTCTCCGGCCCAATCACGCCTTCCTCCATTGGCGAATGAGGATCCAAGCACCCAGCCTCTGACAGCTGCTGCATGATATCCATTCGGCCTCTCATAACAGCATCACGATTGTGAAAGGAGCGCAGCAGCAAGTACCCGTCCTCATCCAATCTGTTCTTTAAGGCATCGATATTCCCAAGCAGTGCATTGGAATCACGAAGCTCAGTCAGATACTTGCTGTTCCACTCCAGCTTTTGTTTGCCCATCGATAAATTCGTCATCGCGATTCTCCTCTTTTGTGCGGTTCATAGCTTGATTTTATGCAGAATCGAAGGAATCGTATATGAACAAATGCGTGGTGAATTTACACTTTTGTGTGGTAATCTAAGATTACCTACTGGAAAAAGGAGTGATTCGCATCCAAGCTTCTCAATATGTGTTCAATCATCATGCTCCTCCCATTCATCTGCATTTCTACGGACAATCGGATTGCTTACCCGGACATTCGTATGGACCGGCTATAAGAGATCACTACTTGTATGTCTTCGTGAAACAAGGTAAAGGCATCTACCGATCCAATGATACGACCTATGAGTTACAAGCTAATGATAGCTTCCTCTTGTTTCCGCAGCAGTTAGGGTTCTATCAAGCGGACCAGCATGATCCGTGGAGTTATATGTGGATCGGTTTCAACATCGGCAAGCGGGATTCGTTCGTGCAGTTTGCAGGAATTACGCCGGAATCCCCCGTCATTTCGCATGAATCTCCAGCTGCTATTACCTCTCTCTTCCAGCAGTTGTTCGACGTCCAAGGGAGTCCAGCCTATACCGAATTTCTGGTAACCGGACTTATCTATCAATTATTTGCTGCTGTCATGCAAGACACGGCGTATCGCGAACCGATCTCAAGGAGCACCTCTACTGCAGATGTGTATATCACCAAGGCAATCCAATTCATCACCGATAATTATGCTGAACCCCTATCTGTCCCCATTATTGCAGCACAGCTCGGTTTGGAACGCAGTTACTTTACGAAAATGTTCAAAGATCATGCGGGAGTACCACCTCATGCGTTTCTGATACAAGTGCGCATGAATAAGGCTGCTGAGCTGTTGGATAAAACAAATTTGTCCATTGAGCATATCGCGTACTCGATTGGCTTTAATAACATCAACTATTTCTCATCTGCCTTCACTCGCTTGTTCAAGCTCAACCCCTCTGCATATCGGAAACTGCGGAAGCAGCATGATATTATCCGAGAATAAATCAAAGAGCGCCCCGTTATTCATGCGGGGCGCTCTACTTATAACGAGCCGGAAACCTCAGCTGCGGCATTTATTCTTCTTCTCCCGTACACGACGCGTGAGAGCACTACGCTAATTTCATAAAGAATGACAAGCGGGATAAATACCATCAAGTGCGAGATGAGCTCCGGAGGCGAGATCAGACTGGCCACGATAACAAGCACCAAATACGCATACCTCCGCATCTTGCACAGCACCTGCGGCGTCAGTACGCCGATCTTCGTCAAGAACATCACAACGACCGGGAGCTCGAAGGCTACGCCAAGCGGAATGACGATATTGAACATGAAACCGAAATATTGCGCAACGCCGTAAGTCTCCACCAGCTCCATACTTGTCGTGATCTTGGAAGTGAAGTCGAAGCTCATCGGAAAGACGATCAGATACCCGAATGCCAACCCAATCAAGAAAGAGGCCACGCTGTAGGGCACATAACGAAGGGCTGCCGAACGTTCTTCTGGATGCAGTCCCTTCCTCACGAAGCTCCACAGCTGATACAGAATAAAGGGAAGGGATATCGCCAGTGCGAAGACAAACGCGATTGTCATGTACATCCGAATCCCATCCCATGGCGAGAACACGTTCCAGGTGATGTCCGAGCCCGGCGGCACGCTCTTTAAATATCTGAGCACTTTAGGCGATACATATAATCCGACTCCAAGTGATAGCAGTACGACAGCGAGTATCCGCCATATACGGCTTCGCAGCTCAATAATATGCGACATGATTGTCATCGTCTCTCCGCCGCTCCTCATTCCCCGCACGCCCTTCCGGCTTTTCTAAGCTCAAATGTATGAAAGCCATCCCTGAGCTTCATGTTGATCTCCTTCACTCTTTCTACATCGTCGAATGAAAATTTACGCGCCCCGCCTTTAGTCCGAACAGGGAAAATCAACTGCTTCTCCTCGTAATAGCGAATCTGTCTTTCCGTCAATCCTGTCAAGTCGCACACTGTACCAATGCTCATTACCTTGTCATTCATTGCTGGCAGCCTCCCTAGAACTATAAAGTAGTTGATCGTCGAAAGAGCCTTTCACAACACGATATGTAAGGAAACATTACACAAACCTTCTTGGGTCGAAATGTTATCATCATCTCTTGGAATGTTCAATGGGACGGATTACCCAGCATACTTGTAGCATCTGGTAAATACTACCTTGATACATTTGCTTGATCCCAATTAAAACCCGCATATAGACTGCACTCGTTGTAAGAAACTTGTAATGACATTCATGATTTCTATCGCCTATATAAATTTTATTGATGTTAGTTTTCCTCACAATTTATTGGCGCTTCCGATTTTATCCGTGATACATTTCTCGCAGAGTCGAACAGACGATCTACCAAAGGAGCTGAAGCGCATGGAAACGAAAGAATCGCCAAACGAAGTATCGCGCAGACAATTTCTGACGACGGTCGGCAAGATCGGCGGCGCTGCTGCCGTATTCAGCGTCATGGGCACGATGGGCCTCTTCACGCCGCAAACGATGAAAGCGGCGGAATACACGCCTCCATCCGGTTGGGATTTGAAAGGCACGAACCGCTCCGGCAAGAAAATCGTCATTCTTGGCGCCGGCATTGCCGGCTTAACAGCTGCTTACGAGCTTGGCAAAGCAGGCTACGATTGCACCATTCTCGAAGCTCGCGCTCGTTCAGGCGGTCGAAACTGGTCCGTTCGAAGAGGCACCACGGTGACAGAAGTCGGCGGCCAGAAGCAGGTTGCGCGATTCGATGACGGTCATTACTTGAACGCAGGTCCCATGCGTATCCCGCAATTTCATGTCACGATGGACTATTGCCGGGAATTCGGCATTCCGATGGAGCCCTTCAATAACGTGAACGATAGCGCGTATTATTACAATGAGAAAGTCGGCGCCTTATCCGGCACTCGGGTCCGCAAACGCGCCGCGAAAGCCGATGCAAGAGGCTACATCAGCGAGCTGCTCGCCAAAGCGGTCAATCAGCCAGGCCTTGATTTACCGATTTCACCTGAAGAGAAAGAGAAAGTCGTTGCATACCTTCGCTCCGAGGGTAATTTGGATGCGGATTTGTTCTATAAGGGGTCGTCTCGCGGCGGCTATAAAGACGAGCCTGGTTCAAGGCTCGATGCCGGCGTCATCCGCGATCCATTCGATATGAAAGCCATTATAAATTCCGGATTCGCCAATTATTTCAGCAGCGAGTACAGCTACGATCAGCAGATGATGATGTTCCACCCCGTTGGCGGCATAGACGCAATTCCGAAGGCTTTCGAGAAGCGGCTTGGCAACCGGATCAAGCACAATATGGAGGTAACCGAGATCAAGCATGTCGGGGAGAAAGTCCAAGTGTCCTACACCGACCTGCTGAGTGGAGAGGCGAAGCAAATCGAAGGCGACTTCTGCATCTGCACCATCCCCTTGTCCGTGCTGAAGACGATCAAACATGATCTTTCTTCCGAGATGACCAAAGCAATCAATAACACCAGCTACGCAAACGCCGGCAAGATTGGTATGCAGTTCAAGCGTAGATTCTGGGAAGAAGACGATCAAATCTATGGAGGCAATACACTGACGAATTTGGATATTTCCTCCATCTATTACCCGCCTACGAACTATTTTGCCAAAAAAGGGGTACTGCTCGGCTACTACGCTTTCGGCGGAAGTGCTGACAAGTTCGGAGCGCTCAGCTTTCAGCAGCGCGAAGCGCTTGCTCTGGAACAAGGAGCTAAGATCCATCCGCAGTATTACAGCGAATTCGAGTCCTCGTTCTCCGTAAACTGGAAAACAATCAAATATAACATGGGCAGCTGGGTCTCCTACTCCTCGGAAGATCGAAGGACCAACTATCCCGTGCTCTGCAAACCTGATCGCCGTGTCTATCTCGCAGGGGAGCATATCAGCTATATTACGGCTTGGATGGCAGGCGGCATTGAGTCTGCTCGTGAAGTCGTCACCGATATTCATGAACGCGTCATGAAAGAATAGTCCACTTATTCGGGAGGGAAGAACCATGAAATTGAAACGCAAAGTCAAAATCGCCATCGCCACCGTCGTCATCTCTTCCTTGGCAGCTACCGCAACTGTTTATGCCGCCATTACACCGCACAAATATCCACTAACGCCTATTTATGAGCCTGAATTCTACGGCAGCCCGCAATCCTCGATCTCAAGTGCGGTAGCCATGCCAGCCGGAACGGCTACCTTTGAGACTAGCGGCACTACGCCGGCAGTCATTAACAAGGACGGTAAAACCATCTATGAGCGATACGGGGACACGGAAGCACAAGGAACCAGCATTCTTCTTAATATCGAGAAGCAATTGAAAGAGCAAGGGCTGACGATGAAGGACGTTACCTATCTGCGCGTGTATATCGCCCCAGACGCTGCCAAGGAAGGCAAATTCGACTTTGACGGCTGGTTTAAGGCATACGCCAAATACTTCAACACCAAGACGAATCCGACCAAAACCGCGCGCTCCACTGTCGGAGTCGCCGGCCTCGTTAGTCCCGACTGGCTGATTGAGATCGAAGCGGTAGCTGCATATCCGAGCAATCATAATCAGGACTAATCCCATTCAACTATTCGACAGGAGATGATTCGTATGTTGCAAAATATCGGTTTGCCGGGTCTTATGATGATTTTAGTAGTAGTTCTCATTATCTTCGGACCATCCAAGCTGCCTGAGCTCGGTCGCGCCGTTGGCCGTACTTTGCATGAGTTCAAGACCTCTGCGAAGGAGCTTGTCTCTGACACCAGAGATGACGTTACTGACAATAAATCATAATCGAATCATGCAGGATGGCGAAAGGCCGCCTTCGATTCTGCTGCTAAGCAGCAGTCGAAGGCGGCCTTTCTTTAAGTTGCTCATTTAACATCCAACCCACTATACTCTAACTAATGCTGCCCGATGGGCTGTGAAACTGATGGATAGAGATTGGGGCTAAGAAACATGATGTTGGCAATTCTACTCTTCGTAATCGCCGGTCTCGCCGAGATTAGCGGCGGATATATGGTTTGGCTCTGGCTGCGAGAATCCAAACCGCTCTGGTATGGCATAGTTGGCAGCTTCATCTTAATCGCGTACGGAATTATTCCGACGCTGCAGAACTTCCCATCATTCGGTCGCGTATATGCAGCTTACGGCGGAGTATTCATTATATTAGCGGTTCTATGGGGGTGGTTAGTCGACCGCAAATCACCGGACATGTATGACTGGATCGGAGCCGCGGTTTGTCTCGTCGGTATTTCTATCATGCTTTGGGCGCCTAGGGGTTAGTTTCTTTTTAGTTTTATCCAGAAAATGGACTTTATTTGCCTCCTAATAAATTCCTTTTTTCAGTAAGTTTAAAGCGGACAACATCTAACCTCCAGCCTTCCCCCATATGGTAATAAAGGCAGCCGAACAAAGGAGGTTCTATCATGGCAGATAGCTTTGTCGCGCAATCCTTGGAAGAGATTCGTTTCTGGTCACGCATTATGAAGGAGCATTCGTTGTTCCTTAAGCTTGGATTTCGCTGTGAAGATACGCAGCTCATTCAAGAAGCGAATGGATTCTACTCGGTTTTCGAACAGATTGAGGCCAAAGCGAACGCACTCCCTCTCACCACAGACCCTCAGCAAATCAGAGCGTTTAATACGGAGGTATGTACGGCTGTATCTCATATTTGGGTATACAAACGCAAAATATTAGGACTAATACTTACTTGCAAACTCCCAGGCGGCAACAACTTTCCTCTCTTAGTGGATCATGTCAGTCGTGAAGCAAATTATTTCCGAAACCGTCTTCATGAGTTAAATAACGGTCAACTGGAGCCTCTGCCGGATGCCATTATTGATGAGAATGTATTCTTTCTCAAGATTATGGCGGATCACGCTAAGTTTATCGGGCATCTGCTGGATCCGTCTGAGCGGAAGCTGGTCGATCAAGCGAGAGATTTCAGCCATGACTTTGATCAACTGCTTTTTCAAGCTCAGGATCTCGGGTCGATGCGCCCGCAGTCTCAAACGACGCCGCTCTTAACGCAGTTTCTCGATCAGAACCGGGTATCGGTTGCCAGCCTGCGAGATTTCAAGAAAACGGCTCGTGATCTGATTGAGTCTTGCCGGATCAAGAGCATCATCCACCCTCTCCTTGCTGACCATGTATACCGTGAAGCGGAGCGATTCTTGCATCTGATCGACCTCTTCGAGCAGCGGCTAGCCGGAGCGCCGGCGAGCTAAGCTTCATAATGAGAGACATCTCCGTGGAGCTCGATATGAGGTCCTTCCGCATCGATCGTAACTTTTGTTAACGATGTAGGATGTATATAAGGCGGCGACCACAGAAGCTCTAGCGGGTCGCCTTTGAAATACGCCATGATCGTTTTCAATGTAACGGCATGCGTAATGATCAGAATCGTCCCGCCTTGATGCGCAGCTTCTATAGCCTTGACTTTCGGAATGACCCTCTCCTGTAATTGCACGATAGATTCGCCATCGTTGCTTGGCTGATACAGATGAGGTGTATTCCAGAAAGCCACATGTTCCTCTGGGAACGTTCGCTCAATCTCCGTAAATTTCTGCCCTTCCCAAGCGCCTAAATAGATTTCCTTCAACTCCTCATTGGGAATTAAAGGAATGTTACGATTCCCTCTGATAATCTGCCCAGTACGTTGTGCTCTCGGACTTGCGCTCGTATAGATCGCATCGAAATGAACGCCTTGCAATGACTTGCCTAACCAGCCGGCCTGACTTGTACCAAGCTCTGTAAGTTCAGAATCCATGTGCCCTTGCAGTCGGCCATCTACATTCCATTCGGTTTCGCCATGTCTTGTCAGATAGATCGTAGTTTTCATCGCAGCTACCCCACCTTCGCTCATCTATCCCATTGCATGATAATTTGGAGATTTCTATGTACCATCCGTTCGTCTGTTTTAATTCTATTTGTAACATTTCAATTCCTTGTCACAGCCCTGCGAAAATCTAACGGATCGTACAGGTCTTATTGAGCTGGATTTCGGCGCATTGAGATTCTAACGGATCGTAGAGGCGTTATTCGGGGCGATCCAGCTCTCTCATCCCCACCAAACTCCACATAAGACCTCTACGGTTCGTTACAATTTTTCAATAGCTGTTTTGGGCCAAATAAGCCCCGTACGGTTCGTTAGAACATTTCGCACTACAAAAAAAATTGGCAGAGCATCGAAATGCCCTGCCAACTCCCTTCCGGCAGCTCTTGACGACGCTGCTAACTCGCCAGCTCTTCTTTCTTCTTGCTGCGAACTATTGCCGTTCTCCCCGGCTTAGCGGGATGGTGACTCCTTAACATGGCACGCCCCACCGTCATGGCAATACCAAGCAGTACAAGCCCCATCATAGCGCTGAATCCGTACCGTTCCATCCAATCCGGCATTGTTTTCAGCTGATGGTAGATTTCACCGCCCAGAATGGGGCCAATAAATCCTGTGAAACCTGTCAGCATCGCATACACCGCCACGTAGATCGTACGTTCCGCGCTCGGCGAATCTTCGATGGTGAAATTAAACGTCAACTGGGTAAAACCGCCGGTTCCAATCCCGAGCAGCACATGTACGATAACCAGCACCGGTATCGCGGGCAACCAAGCAATGCCTCCCCATAAGATGCAAGAAGCCGCAATAATCGGAAGCGTCCACATCAGCGTCCTCTTCGTGCCATACTTCGCATTCAAATTCCCCCACACATAATAGCTGATCATCATGACGATCATCTGAACCGTTGTAATGATCGACACCCACTCAATACTCACTTTAATGACGTCGAGCATGGCATACGAGAACAACGGAACGGCTACATTTTGGATAAGAATCCATACAGCCAGAAACAGAGTCGCACGCATGAAGGAACGATCCTGTAAGGGTTTCATCAACAGCTTCAGCTTCTGCGATTCCTTGGATTTCTCGAATGGGATGTTCGGATAGCGGAACAAATGATACCCATTCCACACCATACAAACCGCCGCTATCGAGTAGAGAATGATAAAGCCTTTCTCCTGCGAATAATGCTCCAGCAACTGCCCGCCAAACAATACAGCTGCGGCTGCAAGGCCGCCTACGATGGTATTCCGAATGCCCATATAGCGTCCGCGAACCTTAGCGGGAACCATATCCCCGATCAACGACGCCCATATGACACCGGCAATGTTAGAGCACAAATAAGAGAGCAAATACAAGATAATAAATGTATACACCCAGTAACTCTGAGGAAGCACAAACGGAATAAGTCCCGTCAGCACCCACAACAATCGATACAATACGCCATAACCCAGTACATATGCTCTACGATTATCAACGTTATGCGTAACGATCGCGGTGAAGATTTGAGCCAGGTTGGCAAATGCCGGAATGGCCAGCGCGAATCCGATCTGTGCGGCTGATGCACCTAAATGCAGCATGTATCCCGTAAGGAACGGGCCTCCGATCAAGCTGGCGAGCAGAACTCCCGAGATGCCCTCGTTGGTAATGATCTTTAAGTACTTGCGTTGATCTGAATCTCTTCGAAGATTACGAAATAAAGGCAGTTTCCAATTCATATGTCGTCCCTCTGCTGAAGTCATTTCTATTTAGGTTAAACGATTCACCACCTTTTGTATAGCCAATTTCGTGCAATTGGAAAATAAAAAGAATCCGCGACATTTCGCGGATTCTCATGCATACTTCTACCTGAACTTATATCAATCTTTCACTTACACCTTCGAACGTGATCTGAACAGGCTCGATGCTGCCATCTTCAGCGAAATGCATACGATCAATGCAGAGGACGCGATGATTGCGGTCTGTCTCGGTCAACGGTCTGCGGTGATACACGATATACCATTCGTCGGCACCAGGAACCTCGATAATACCGTGATGTCCCGCGCTGGTGGCGATCTCGGCATTTTGCTGCAGAATTTTGCCTACGCGTTCGAACGGACCCATCGGAGAAGGCGAGACGGCATAAGCGACGGAATAATCCGGCTCTCCCCAGCCACCTTCGGCCCACATGAAATAATAGAGGCCGTTCCGCTTAATCATGCAAGGACCTTCCACGAAGTGATCAGGTGTGATCTCTACGAACGTGGACCCATCCTCGAATGTATCCAAGCTCACCATATCTTCATTCAGCTTCACGATATTGCAGTGTCCCCAGCCGCCGTAATACAGATAAGCAGTCCCATCATCGTCAATGAATACATGCGGATCGATAGGTTGTGCTCCATAATAGAACTTATCGATGAGCGGCTTACCGATTGCGTCACGGAAAGGACCTTCCGGGCGATCGGAAACGGCTACTCCAATACCGCCAAGCTCGTCATTGCTCTGAATATCATTAGCTGCAAAGTACAAATAGTATTTGCCATCCCGTTCAATCGGAGAAGGAGCCCATAGAGCCCGTTTGCCCCACGAAATGCTGCTCATTTCCAAGACATTCGACACTTTAGTCCACTCTACCAAATCAGAGGAATGAAAAGCATCCAGATGCAGCTGTTCATCATAAGGTGCTGAATACGTCGGATAGATCCAATAACGGCCTTCAAAAATTCTAGCTTCCGGATCGGCATACCAGCCTGGCACGATCGGATTACCAGATAACTTCTTGCCTTCATTCGCAGATGTGCTGCCTGTAGTCATTAGAATAAGTCCCTCCATAATCCATTAATACCGATATAAGTGCGTAGTGTCCTTCTCGCGAATCCAAACTTGCATGTAACCGGCCTCTCTGTTGTCCCATGCATAATAAGGGATGAACCGAAGCGGCGTTCCTCCGGCCTCTCTGCTGCTTACGGTCAGCACAGTAATACCGCCTAGCAATTCGAGCTCGTGATCAACATAGATGGCATCCCGATCGGTGATGCTACCATCGTCAAATGCCAGATTCGCATTGTCTACTTCTTCCAAACAGTATACAATCGGCCCTCGCTGCAAGGCAACCCGGCCTCGATTCTCTTCAACTTCGGATCTTGCTCGTACGATCTCAACCGGCATATCCAGTTCAAGCACGATGACGTCTCCGGCAGTCCAGTTCCGTTTGACCTCGAGATATCCCCTAATGGGCAGAGCCTGCACTTTCTCCCCACCAATACGCAAGCTGTACCCTCTACACCAATCAGGCAGACGAAGACGAATGACAAACTCCTCTTCTTGTTCCGGCTCCACCGTAATTGCAATGGACCCCGACCACGGATAATTCGTTGTTTGTCGCAGCTTCACTTGCTGCCCATGGCCATCGCCTTCACTCTCGCCAAAGTTGATAACCGCATCGCCGCTCATATATTGATTCACTACAATTCCGTCATTCGTGCTCGCATACGTATACTGACCAATGGAAGGCAGAAAACGAACGAGGTTCGTCGGACAGCAGGAGGTGTGGAACCATTCTACCCGGTGATGCTCGCCTTTGGAGGCTAGCGGATTTACGTAGAAGAATTTATCCCCGGACAGCGATATACCCGACAATGCGCCGTTATATAACTCTCTCTCCACCAGATCTGCATATTTGGCATCGCCGAATAGCAGGTTCATCCGATTATTCCAGAAAGCCATCGCAATCGCCGCACAGGTCTCGCAATAAGCCGATTCATTCGGGAGATCATAATCATGCGTAAAGCCTTCATTATGCACCGATGGCCCGATGCCTCCGGTAAGATACATGTTGCGCTCCACGGTATGCGACCAAACCCGGTGCAGAGCGCCTACGTAAGCCGGGTCGCCTGAAGCGTGCACAACGTCCGCCATCGCCGTATACAAATACATCGCACGAACAGCATGTCCAGTTACTTTCTCGATATCTCGCACGGGAACATCGTCTTGGCAGTAAGCCGGTCCCCAATCCGGTTTGTCCCAGATGGCCCCGTGCCCATGGCCATGTCCCCGCTCTTCCAATAACCATAGCGCAAGCTTCCAATAACGCTCTTCTTGCGTAACGCGATATAGCTTCACGAGGGCAAGCTCAATTTCTTCATGCCCCTCCACCCAATGACGTTTGCCACGTCCAAATAGGCTGTCGTAATGATCCGCCATACGGCAAGCAACATCGAGCAGCACTCTCTTGCCTGTCGATTCGTAATACGCGACGGCCGCTTCAATCAGATGCCCGCCGTTATACATTTCATGTTTCTCCATATCGGACCATTTGCGCTCTGAAGTACGCAGCGTATAATAGGTCGTCAAATAACCATCCGGCTCCTGAGCAGCTTGAATGAGAGCAATGATACGATCAAGCTCAGCTTCCAATTCCGGGTCCCGCTCCAGCATCAAGGCGTAGGCCGCCCCTTCAATTACTTTATATAAGTCGGAGTCATTGTAATACATACCCTCGTGTTCGCCTTCCATCAAGCCGCCGGCTTTAGCGAAATTAGAGATGCGCCCTGTAGCTTCACATTGATCCAAGCTGGTACGAACCGTCACGTTCTTCAAGACTTCCAAGCGCGGACGCCAGAAGGCATCCTTAATCTCTACGCTTGTAAAAGGAATACTCTTCCACCTAGGCAACGGCGTTACGACAGCTGTCACTCGATTCATCCTCTCTATCACCATGGATCCTATTGATTAATAGCCATAATGCCGATGACCCGGCGATGCCGGCGGCAGCAATCTTCTCCGCTGCGCTTCAGGCAGCGAATCCACGAAGCTCTGATCGCGATTATGCTGGCTCCATGAAATCATCTCCGGCGCAAACTTGTACAGCAGCGACCTGCGTTCATGCTCTGCTTTCCAGGCGAACGTCCCGTGCGTAAGCGCTTCCGAAAATATCAGAACATCGCCGGCTTTCTGAGCCACATGCACCGTTGGCCCGATTTCCGAATAATCCAGGTATTCCTTAGGCGTTCGGTAATTGGATTTATGACTTCCCGGGATGCAGCTGAATCCCCCGTCATCCTCTCCAATATCCGTCAAGGCGTAAGAAACAACGGTGAGCCCGCTAAACATTTGATTATTGCGGAAGGTGTAATATTGACCGGGATCATAGGGCGTAGCTCCGCCATGAAGCCCGAGCTGAGGTGCACCTTTACGATGGATAATGGCATATTCGTGATCGAGTCTGTAATGCTCGCCAAGAATTTCGTTTAGATGCGGATTGAGCTTAGCATCATCAATCAATGCTCGGAAATCTTCGCCCCATTGCAGTATGGAATCTTCCGGCTGTGAGAGACGGTCATCAACAACTTGGTTCATCCGCTCAAGCTGATCGGCCGTTAATACGTTCTTCACAACCAAATATCCCTGTAGATCAAATAAATAGCGTTCCTTATCGTTCACTGTCTATCGCCTCCGACATGCTAGATTTGACCCTCTGAAATCCGATCATAAACCTGCGATGCCGTTTTGTAAACCATTATTATCCTTAAAAATAGACAAAAAAAAAGAGCCAAGCTATTGGCTCTTCCGACCATCTTCTACGGATTAGGTTCCGCAATAGGTTCGATATGGCTGTGAGGATATCGCAGGCGCTGCGCAATAATCAGCATGCTCGGCCGTTTGCTCGAACGGATTCGTGATCGCTGCCAGCAATCGTTCCATGACGCTATAATCGCCTTGATGAACGGCTGCATCGAGCGCTTCCTCGACGCGGTGGTTGCGCGGAATAATAACCGGATTCCGGCTCCGCATAATCTGTTTCGATTCTTCCCTCGTAAGCGGCTGCCGTCCAAGTCTGGATTGCCATTTCTCAAGCCACTCCGTAAATCCCTCCGTGTCGAACATAGCGATCTCTTCCGGCTTATCTTCTGTTAGGGACAGGAACGTATTCGTATAATCGGCACGATGCATATGCATCATGGTCAATAACTCTTCGATAAGCGCCTCATCCTCCGGCTCTTCATTGACGATGCCCAGCTTCGCTCTCATCCCCGTTAACCAATGCGATTGGAATAACGTTGCGAATTCTGCGATTGCGTCCTCTGCCAGATTAACGGCTTCGGATTCGGTTTCGTGCAGGAGAGGGAGCAATGTTTCCGCAAAACGAGCCAGATTCCAAGCTGCAATCTTGGGCTGATTCCCGTACGCGTAACGCCCCTGTGAATCAATCGAGCTGAATACCGTCGACGGATCATAAGCATCCATGAATGCACAAGGACCGTAATCGATGGTCTCACCACTTAATGCCATGTTGTCGGTATTCATAACGCCGTGAATGAAGCCAACGAGCTGCCACTTCGCAATAAGCTCAGCTTGCTTCGATATGACGGCTTTCAACAGTGCAAGATAACGGTTATCGGCGCCTTCTTCCGCGGCTTCGGGGTAATGACGCTCCAGCGTGTAATCCGCCAGTGTGCATAAATCGTCAAGCGTGCACCAATTCGCTGCATATTGGAACGTGCCGACACGAATATGACTCGCAGCCACGCGAGTCAGCACAGCCCCGGGAAGCTCCGTTTCACGGTAAACCGGTTCACCGGTTGTGACGACCGCAAGGCTGCGCGTAGTTGGAATCCCCAGCGCATGCATGGCTTCACTAATGATGTATTCGCGCAGCATCGGACCCAGCGCCGCCCGCCCGTCACCACGGCGCGAATACGGCGTTCTGCCGGGTCCTTTCAATTGAATATCTACACGATCGCCCGAAGGCGTAATCTGTTCGCCAAGCAGAATTGCTCGCCCATCGCCGAGCATCGTGAAATGGCCGAATTGATGACCGGCATAGGCTTGTGCCAACGGCAATGCGCCATCCGGAATCTCGTTTCCGCCAAATACGGCAGTACTGTCATCTGTTCGCAGCGCGTCAACATGCAATCCAAGCGACGTTGCCAGCCGCTCATTCAGAATGACGAGCTCCGGCGCATGTACCGAGCTTGGGCTATGACGCTTAAAGAACGACTCCGGCAAACGAGCATAGCTATTATCAAAATTCCATCCCACTTGTGGTGTTGCTGTAGGTTCAGTCATTTTCGTACCTCCATCTTATATTCGCCATCGAACCGACGTCTTCTCTTCTATAATACTTACCCTCTATTGTACACAAAGATCGGACAGCACTTGCAATGCGTTCCTCACCAATCGAATCGCCAATGCCTTCACCTAAATTTAACAATCATATGTAAACATTTACGCATCAAGACGTTGGGAATTGTCGCATTTCGTCAAGTCTTGTAATTATTGCACAAGCAGCTATACTTTATAAAATGATCCTAGGTGGAAATCTATTAGAAAGGAAGCGATAACTGTATGTCAAAAACAGTTCAACTATCATTAGTTATTCCCGGTATTTTGCTGTTCGTTCTTCTCTTCGCCATGTTCCCTGCCGTGCTTGTGCCAGACCGCTTGGACAGTTCGCTTCACTTCCACTGGGCGAAAGGTTTCTCCAGTATTCACAGCTACGTTGACGGTCTATGGAGCGGAAACTCCTTTCAATACTTATCCGGCAAAACCGAATTATCGTTCTGGGAACAGATCGGCAGCAGCTTCTCCGTTACCTTCACGTACATGATTATCGGGGCAGTTGTCGGCATGACGCTTGGCATCATTCTTGGCGTTTATTTTGCAGTCTCACGTGTCGTTTGGCTGAAACGCATCTTGGAGTTAACGAGTGTATTTCCGGATTTCGTCATCGTGCTCCTGCTTCAATTTCTAATCGTATTTATCGCTTCTGAAACCGGACTAGTCATCTTCCAAGTGGCAAGCTTCTCAACCGATGATCCGGCGGTTGCGCTTCCCTTGATCTCTACGATCATTATACCAGCCATTTATATGATTCGAAATGTCGCGTTGCATATGAGCCACACGCTTACCGAAGATTATATTAATTTTGCAAAGGCACGCGGGCTCGGGAAAACCTACATTGTGTTCTATCATGCCCTTCCGAATGTGCTCCCTTTCGTCAAAGCCGATTTGCACAAGTTCATGGGCATCTTATTCGGTAATCTATTCATTTTCGAATATTTATACAATCTAAATGGCGTTACGCTGCTTGTTTTCTCTAACGCGTTTGCATATGGAGGCTACCAATACAGTCTTGTCGTGAACGGAATCATCACGCTTCTGCTTCTGTATGCCATCATCTACGCGCTGCTCAAGGTAGTCGTATTCGGCTGGGAGAAGGTGTTTGTACGATGAATAAAACATTACTGGCCGGTCTGCTCATCACCTTGATCATGATCGCAGCCTCGCTATTCGGACAATATTTCGCACCTCATGATCTTAATGATCATTTCGAAACCGATTATGTCGTCGATGCCGATGGAAACAGCACTCTCTATGTGCCTCCTGCAGCGCCGAACGATAATTTTCTCTTCGGAACCGATAAAGACGGCTACGATATGATGGCGAAACTGCTTGCGGGCTCCAAATATACGATCTTTCTGTCACTCGCAGTGGCGCTAGCTCGTGTATTCCTTGGTGGACTGATCGGGCTGTTCCTTGGCTACATGGGGAAAGAGAAACGACCTGGTACCAAGTCGTTTCCCATCTGGAATGTATTGAACGGGATTCCGATCTTCATTATCGTTTGGATGATCATGATCGGCATTACCATGAATCCGGCGACTTCTCCCCTCTATATGTCGTTAATCATTGCCGTTGTCTTAACCGTTGTCGGCATTCCGTCCGTAGCTTCAACCATGAAAGAGAAAACGATGATCGTGAAAGAACGCCAATTCGTGCTGTCGGCCAAGTCAATCGGCGCAAATCACGCGACGATAATCCGAACTCACATTTTCCCGCACATGAAGGAAAGCTTCGTCATCTTGTTCGTCCAAGAAGTCGTGCTTATATTGGGATTGTTCGGGCAGCTGGCGATCTTCAATATTTTCGTTGGCGGTACGACCCAGTATTTCGATCCTATTCAATTTGTGAGCCGAACGAATGAATGGAGCGGACTTATCGGCCAAGCCCGAAATAATCTGTTCATTTACCAATGGATTCTGTTCATTCCGCTTGCCCTCTACATCATCTATATTCTCGGCTTCCATCTCATCTCCGTCGGTCTGGAGAAGCTGTATCGCAAGAAATTCGCGAAGTTCTCGCATATTTAATCCAAATAAACCAAGGCTGCCATTCCGGCAGCCTTGGTTTTCGTTATCGTCCGGCAGAGTTCGCTTGCAGGAATCGACCGCCTTACGAGGAAGTACTACAAGTGCGAGACCACTTAAAGCCGTTAACAAAGGAAGGTACACCATGCCGATCAATCTTACTTATTTCGTCTTTTTCTACGTATTCTTCTACATGGCCAATGCCGTGTATGGTACATTTATTCCCCTTTACTTTCAGCACATCGGATTCACACAATCACAGATTGGCACCTTGCTCGGACTCGGTCCGCTGGTTGCGATCCTCGCTCAGCCAGTATGGGGGCTGTTCAGTGACCGAGCCAAGACGAAGAACAGCGTCCTGCTATTCCTGATCGTGGGTACCGGTCTTACCGTACTGCTGTATCCGCTATCCAATCATTTCGTCTTTTTACTTGTATTTATCTGTATCTTTACCTTCTTTCAATCCCCGATATTTGCGTTAACCGATGCGGTTACATTGGAAACACTGGATAAGCGTGGTAAAGGGAATTTCAGCCTCATTCGCATGGGCGGGACGTTCGGTTTTGCCATCATGTCGATCGTATTTGGACTCATCGCACAGAAACGAATTGACTGGCTGTTTGGCGTCTATGCCATTATCCTTGCCTGCTGCTTCTTACTTGCACTGCGGTTTCCGAAGATCGAAGGCCATCAAGCCCGAAATCGCAAAATGCCGCTTTGGGTCTTATTCCGTAATCGGAAATTAATGCTGTACTTAAGCGCTAACTTTGTTTTTCAAATTACACTGGGCTATTATTATGCGTTCTTCCCGCTGTATTTCAAAGAGATGGGCGGCGACAGCGCCTGGCTTGGATGGTCGATGGTGATCTCTTCCTTGAGCGAAGTGCCATTCCTGTTAATGTCTAAACAAATCTTCCGGCGTATTCAAACCTCGCATATCTTGCTTGGAGCAGGCGTAGCCGCCGCGCTTCGGTGGTACCTGTTCTCGAGCATTCATGATCCTATCTGGCTATTGCCGACGCAAGCGCTTCACGGATTGATCTTTATCGTATTGTCCGTCACCATGGCGAATGTCATCAATAAGGAAGTACCGAATGAGCTCAAAGCGAGCGGTCAAACCTTGAACGGATTATTGACGCTAGGCGTTGCCCGTATTATCGGAAGCTTAGCCGGTGGAATCGCAAGCGAAGCGGTTGGCATGCGTAGGATGTTTCTATACAACTTTATGCTTGCCTTCGTATGTATCGTGATCTTCTCGATCGTGTTCTGGGTTCAACGAAACCATGAAACAACGAAAGTCATCAGCAGCGGTACGATTTACAAAGACTAGCTCAATCTGCCATTATGAATGACGCCGAACATCCCGGTCATGCCGTCATGGTTCTGAAATCCGTATTTGGTGTAGAACGATTCTTTGCCTTGTGAAGCAAACAAGCCGACAAACGCTTTCTCAGGGGCATGTTCCTCCAGAAATTGTTTGATCGTTTCCATAATCATCTTACCGATTCCTTGGTTCTGGTAGCCAGGCAGCACTACAATATCTTGAATGTAGAAATAAATGCGACCATCTCCTACTACTCTTCCCATGCCAATGGGTTTACCTTGGTCTTCTATGACAACGCCGAATAAGGAACGGCTTAATGATTCTTCCGCTACATCGAAGTTCATGTAGTCGTTCCAACCTACTTCCTGACATAAATGTTTGTATTCCGACAGTGTCGGCACTCTTCTTAATACGGTAATGGCTGTGTTCATTCTGTTATCCTCCGAATTATCTATTATCGCTGCTGTAACAAGGACAAGACCTTCTTCTTCAATTCAGGAAATGTAAATGGCTTCGTAATGTAACCGTTTGCGCCTAATGTTAGGGCAGTCTTAATATTATCATGGCTCTCATTGCCGGAAACCATCAAAAATTTCGTTCGCTTCGATACAATCCCCTCTTGATTCACTCGTCTAAGCATCGCCAAACCATCGAGATGCGGCATGTTGAAATCCAATATACATAAATCCATATCTTCTTTAGTCAACAACTCATAAGCTTCGAGTCCATTAGTGGCTTCCAGCACTTGTTCGGAGCAGCCGTTTACCAATTCCACGATCATTCGTCTTAGTACACGATCATCTTCCACGACCAGGATCTTCTTCGCGACTGTTTTACGGAGGGACGATTTAACGACGCGGTTTCTTCCTGTGCGCTTCGCTTTATAGAGAGCAAAATCAGCATGGCGAGTCCAGACGGTAACGCTGCTCTGCGGCCTCCACTGTACAACGCCTGCCGAGAATGTAATAAAGATATTCCTCGTATGATCGTCAAAGATCGGATTTTCGCGGACATGGGTAAGGACGGATTCTACTAAGGAAACAGCCTCTGCATCTCGCGTGCCGGGCATCAGAATCATAAATTCTTCACCGCCCCACCTAGCGATCATATCTGATTTACGAAGCTGGCTCGTCAGAATATTGCTAAAGCTCTGCAGCACCACATCACCGATTTGATGGCCGAAATTATCGTTGATCATTTTGAAATAATCGATGTCCAGGAGGATCATTGTAATTGGTGAAGGATAGCGATTGACCCGGGCGAGCTCGAGCTGAATTTGTTTGTCCATGTACCGCCGATTGAAGAGACCTGTAAGCGGATCGTGAAAGGCCATGAAGTTATACTCTTGGTTACGCTCAATCAATCTTCTAATACGTGCGCACAGCTCATCATAATGAAACGGTTTGACGACATAATCATCCGCTCCCATTTGAAAACAGCGTAACTTATCCCGAATATCATCGCGGCCGGATAATACAATCATCGGAATCCATCGAATCATCATATCTTCTTTGAGAATTTCGAATATGTCGTAGCCGCTCTTCGGATACATCATTAAGTCAAGCGTAATGAGCTGATAGTGATGGTTTCGCAGCAGCGAAATCGCATCCTCTACGTTAGAAGCTTCATCGACCTGATACCCATCCAAGAAGAGTTTTCGAGCCAGGTATCCGCGCAGAATATTATCATCCTCAATGATTAAGATACGTTTAGCCAGCTGTATGTCGCTGTCCATGTTTCGATTAGATGCTTGGACGTTACTTGGTCTGATACCACTTGTATGGCTCTCTAATTCTTGTTCCAGTTCCGGGAGAAATTTATCCAGTACACGTGCGCTTTCGACGAACTGAAGCTGAAGAGAAACCTGCCGCTCAGGCTCATTCCCTTCCTCTTGCGTCCATTCCCACTCACTGATCATATTCGCGGCCATGCTGCCGATTCTGTCGAAACCTAATATTGGAGCGCTTCCTTTGATCGAATGGACAATCCGATAGATTTGTCTGGCTTTCTCGAAACAAATCATGTCATCCGCAAGTTCGGACAGATTTCTCAAGACAGACAACCGTTCACGCAGTTCACTTACGTATTGCTTCTGATTCTCGACTAATACTTCATCCGAACTGTTGTCTAGAAGCTCTGAGCTGGAATTTAGCACTCGAATGACACTCCTTTATTGAGAAAAGTATTAGAATTATGTTTGGTTTAGCTCCAATCACATTTCACGCTTATTTAACTGCAGGATTTGCTCCAAATGGCTGGACAATGAAGCCAGTGCATGTCCAATCTCGGCATTCAGCAAACTCTCGGCATATCTCGCGGCTGGCACCATAGAGAGTTGTGCAGCTACGATCTTGGCATCAGGTTGTTCCTTCGCGATGTTGAGGAGCCCCGTAGAAACCTCGCTGATGTACTCTTTTGTTTTACCCTGCATGATCAGCTCGAAGGTATTTGAAATCAATCTGGATTCAGCCTGAACGCTTATCCCCCTACTATCCGTGTATTGTCGGAACTGACTCATCGTCCCCTCAACCGTATTCGGATTCGTAAAAACGAACACTATCGGCTTGTCCTGATTGGAGAGATCCCGGAATAACGGTTCATCGATCTTGATAACCGGGATTGGCAAACGGTTCATCTCATCTTGCATGATGGAAGTAAAATAGGTGCATGTGATTAATATCGCATCCACATGACAGCCGGAAATCCACTCAAGCGTTTCAATCACTTTCTTCTCAGCCAGTTGTTTGGTGAAAGAAGCATCGTTCTTGATGCGATCCAGTCCGGGATCTACGAAGTGCACCAGCTCTGCTTCATAAGGTTTAAGTGCATTCTCGATATGAGCGATATTGGAATAGTGTGCATGAAAACATCCGATTATCTTCAGTGTCTTATCCTCCTATCATGGTGTATTTCTATTCACTCTTATTATGGATCACACCTTATCTTATGATAAGAACAAAGTATTAAAAATGTTTTGGATTACATGTTTGATTTTTGTTTGTTTATGCTAATTGTGAGACAGCAAAAGCCGCGTTGCCACGGCTTCTGAACAACGCGGTTATCTGGCATTCTTTCTGATCAGCTTCATAATGCTTCGATAGATTTGCTTATTCGGATGTTTTCTGAAAATATGAGGATCCGGAGAAGTATTTACTTCAAGCACCCACGGATTGAGCGATTGATCTAAGGCAACATCCAGCCCAATCATGCGAACACCCGGAAATGAACGGCCCATCGCCTGCCCCGCTGCAACACCTAGCTTCGACAGCAGTTCGAGCTTAGTCTGCACCCTCTCGGTATGAGAATGGAGCAGCTTCTCAGCCGTAAGAATTTGACCGCCGCTATGATAATTTGTAACAATCTTGCGTTTGGCTGCAACTCTGCCGATGATCCCCGTGGTAACCCATTGCTTCTTTGGCGTGTATTGCGTCATGACCCGAAGATCGAATCTTCTTCCATTATGCTTTAGGAGATGGATTCCCTTCTGAACAAGATAACGCCCTCTTCGTTTCGCTGATGTAATGCCTCTATATAAGGAGTCAAACTCTTCGTAGGTTCTGATCGTGTTGCCGAGTTGGTAGCGATAACCCTGATCCAACTGCTCTACGCGCATAACGCCATTACCGTGCATGCCGAATTCAGGTTTCACATAGACCATGCGATACTTCAGCAATTGTCTTCTAAGCGATTGCTTAGTCATTCGCGAGGTTTCCGGCACGTATTGAGCGAGAAAAGGTTGTTTGCGTATAGCAACTGTTTTCGTCCATTTGCTTCCTACATATCGCGACATATTCATCCCCTCAGGTTATAGAATTGATGTATTACACCGTATTCAATAAGGATGAGGAAGGCTTGGGTGTTTCTACAGTCAGGCTCTTTCCAATAATTTAGGATAGGTATTCTTGTTCCGATTGATTACGATATAGAGATGTCACATTCGCCACTCTATTACAATCGGAAAGTGAGTTTATAGCTATGAAACATCATACGCCCATCCTCTTGCGAGCGATGGCTGCAAGCATAGGTTTATTCTGTCTTATCTGCTTCACCAACCAGGTACCGTTATCAGCTGCTGCATCTGTGCCTCGATTGCCTTACGACGATCTTAAATTCAACTTCGCCAGAGAGTCGATTCTGAACATGACGCAGCTTGGAATAATGAACGGAACCGGTGAGAGGCGCTTCGAGCCCGATAAAGGAATTACACGTGCCGAATTTATCACGTTGATCGATCGTCTGTTAGGGATCAAGCCCGTAGCAAGCGAAATTCCTTCTTTCAAGGATGTGTCACGATCAGCCTGGTATTACCAGTGGGTGCAACCGGCCTTGCAGCTTGGTATCGCGCAAGGAAACGCAAACCAAATGTTCGAACCGGTTCGCCCGGTGTCGCGCGAAGAAGCGGCCGTCATTATGAATCGAGCATTAAATCAGGCGGAAAGCACCGTTATTCCTGCTTTATACGATGATCAAGACGATATCAGTGAATGGGCGCTGCCTGCAGTCATTCATCTGTCCCAATTAGGATTGATAACCGGCAATGAGGGAAAGTTACGACCGAAGGAATCCATAACAAGGCAAGAAGCCGCTGTGCTGATGGACCGCGTGTGGAAGAATGAGGATTGGTCTAAGCAAATAACAGCCGCTCCTCTACCTAAGATTCAACTGGGATGGCAATATGGGCAATCCACGCAGCAATTTGAACAGCAAGTCGTTCAATCAACCGTAAATACGTTATCGCCGCGTTGGTTTTTTATCGGCAAGAACGGCGCGTTAGAAGATCAAATGGATGCGAGCTTGCTTACTTGGACACATGAGCACGGCAAGAAGCTGTGGGCAATGGTTGGTAATCACTCCGATCAAGCGGCTACTCATACGTTGCTATCGGATCTGACTCAGCGACAAGCTTTTATTAAACAATTAACGGATCGTGTGCAACGGTTCAATATCGATGGGTTAAATATCGACTTCGAGAATATGATGCCGCAGGATCGTGACGCATTCACTTCTTTCGTGAAAGCACTGAAACTTGCAACGAAGGCGACGATCTCTGTTAACGTCTCCCCTGATTTCGGCTACGACTGGACGGAAGTGTTCGATTATAACGCACTTGGTGAGCTTGCTGATTATGTCCTTCTTATGGGCTATGATGAGCATTGGGGCGGAGCTCCGGTAGCCGGATCTGTCTCTTCCTTGCCTTGGCTCAGAGCAGGCATAGAGGCTTTATTAGAGAAGGTGCCTTCCAATAAAGTCATACTTGCGTTGTCATTATATACCCGGCTTTGGAAATCAGATATGACCGGTGGAGGCGTCCTATCCGAGGACATCTCGCTCATTCGTCAAAATAACCTAGTCATATCCAACCATGCAACGATATCGTGGGATGAGCGGCTCGGCCAATATTTTGCCGCATACTCGGAACCCAATAATGCTCATGTCCTGAACCGAATATGGCTGGAAGACGGACGTTCCCTCTCCAATAAAATCGGCTTAGGCGAATCGTATTCCATTGCCGGCTATGGGTACTGGTATTTGGGCGGTGAGAGCCGCGACAGTTGGACCAGCGTCCGGAATTCACTTCGCTATCATTCGTATTCTTTCTCTTAATCTATCACCATTTCATCCCGTTTCTCATTTAATAGAGTAACGACGGAATAGAAGTAGGTGATCAGTATGGTTCGTATTCAAGCTACTCAACAGCCTGACTTAATTCTTATTAGTTGGTCGAGAAACCCGTTGGTAAGCGGATCACCACGCAGAATTCTCGCTTCTCGTGTAATTGGCTCTGCCTATCCATGCCGTGCTAACTTGCAAGAAGGTGCGTTGCTTATTAATGCCTTAAACTGCTTATTAGACAACGACATCGGCTTCAAAATCGTGTTTCGCAAAAGCACATCGAGTATCAGTGGTTATTTAGTTTTGCAACGCTTCAGCTAATGATCGAACAAGCCTGCCCGAACATAAGGCAGGCTTGTTCGTTGTGTGGCGAGAATATCGGCTGCGGACGGAATTCGACGTGATTTGCAGCAGAATTATGGAATAATAGTTCTACTTAGGTATGCTGAAAGGAGAAGCCCATGGTCAAGAGCAAGGTTCAGCAGCTGGCAGAGAAAATGATTGCGGATCCCAATACACGACCTAGAATGGTCGAATGGTTTAATCCGAAACAATTAGTCGTGACAGGCATGAAGACGGTCCTCTCGACCATCTTCGGGCTCTATTCGGACTTTCGATTAATTGAGGCATTCAACCAGAAAGAAGAGCAACTGAACGATTACTCCAAGCAATTCGCACATGATGAATCGGGGAACTATAAAGTGGATCAGGATGGCTTCTACTTGACGGATCCGGACCACTCTCGCGATGAAATTTGGATTGATTACATCAGTGATCTGGGCGATGGGTTTAATTCGACATACTCCATTGCGTATCATGCCACTCGTCCGGAATTGCTGCTGGTTGATCCTGAAACCGGGAAGATCGTGACGACAAAACGCGGAGATGTGCTGATCTTTGGCGGCGACCAGGTTTACCCTACCGCAAACCGAGACGAATATATGAACAGGCTGATTACACCTTATTATCTCGCGCAAGGATATACGGCAGATCCGCACCCGCAGGTATTCGCCGTCCCGGGTAACCATGACTGGTATGACGGCTTAATTTCGTTCTCGCGGATTTTCACTTCGCGCAAATGGTTCAATGGCTGGCACGCACCGCAGCAGAAGAGTTATTTTGCCTTGAAGCTCCCTCATGGCTGGTGGCTCCTGGGAACCGATGTTCAGCTGAATTCGGACATCGACGGGCAGCAGGTGCGCTATTTCGAACAAATCGCTGCGCAAATGCAAGCCGGTGATCGCGTTATTCTGTGCAATGCCGAGCCTTACTGGGTTTCCGCGCATAAATATGGGAAGTTCGATCCGATTTACAATGAGAACAATCTAACCTTCCTTGAAAATATGCTGAATAAGAACAAGGTCGATATACATATCTTCATCGCCGGTGATCTGCATCATTATCGCAGATTCGAGCATATCCCTATCCAAGCCGACGGTACAGCGGATCATAGCCGCAAAGTTGAGAAAATTACGGCCGGCGGTGGCGGCGCCTTCCTACATCCAACCCACGATCTCAAAGATCAAGCCATCTATGCGCATAAGAACGAGGATGAGAAACCAATCGAATTTAAACGAAAGATGGACTTCCCGGATGTTGCCGCATCAAGACGGTTGACCTGGGGAAATCTGCTGTTCCTTTGGAAGAACCAGATGTTCGGAATCGTAACGGCAATTCTCTATGTGTTAGCCTGTAACTCCGTACTATCCGTCACCACCGCTCCCCCTGCATCTGCGACTTATCTGGATCTTGTCACGTCCTCCTTCAACAAAATTGCTCAAACACCTGGCGCTTTTATATGGATGTTCATCATTATCGGAGGATTCTGGCTGTTTACGGATACGCATTCGCGTACGTACAAATGGATCGCCGGCTGCCTGCATGGTTTATCCCATGCTGCAGCTGCCTTCTTCATCGGCTGCGCGGCCGTCTATATGGTCCGTACCGCATTCCATTCTGATTGGGGACTCGGTGCATGGGTGTTGACCGGACTATTAATCGCATATGGCGGATGGATCGTCGGATCGGTCATCATGGGGCTGTATTTGCTCCTATCGTTGAATGGTTTCGGTCGTCACAGCGGCGAAGCTTTCTCTGCGATGCAAATCGACAACTGGAAGAACTTCATCCGCATCCATATTGATAAAGGCGGAAACTTAACCATCTTCCCCATTGGGATGGAACGTGTCGTGAAGAAGTGGAAACGTGCTTCGAACGTGGATAACGGACCGCTGTTAGAGCCTGACCTGCCACCTAACAAGCCATCCAAAGCCGAGCCGGTCATGATTGAATCGCCTATTCGAATTCCCGCTGTAAAGCGTAATATGAATTGAACAAAGGCGGCAGCGAAACAGTTGATCTGTTCACGCTGCCGCCTTTTTGGCGATTCCAACCAACTTCCTATTCAACTGCAGCGTCGAGCTCGCAGTTTTCCAATTTTACTACCTTGGTTCTGTATTTCCATTTGTAACCGAGCCATAATACTAAGAAGAACGGAATGCCAATATAAGATGCAACAAGGAATTTCCAATCGACTTGCCCATCGGAGAATGCACTGATGCTTTGGCCCAAAATGACGATCATGCACATGACGCCTGCCAGAATCGGACCGAGCGGAAACCACAACGAGCGGTATGGCAGGTCCGCCAGTTTCCTGCCTTGCGCTTGATACGCTTTCCGGAAGCGATAATGGCTGATGGCAATGCCAAGCCATGCAATAAAGCCTGACATCCCGGATGCGTTCAACAGCCAGATGTAAACCTGACCGTCACCGAAGAAGGAAGCAAGAAAAGCAAGCATTCCGATGACAGCTGTTGCAAGCAGCGCATACACCGGAACTCCGTTTTTATTTAATGCAGCGAATAATCTTGGCGCTTTACCTTCCTTCGCGAGAACCCATAGCATCCTTGTGGAAGCATACATCCCCGAGTTGCCGGCGGAAAGCACAGAGCTGAGAATTACCGCGTTCATCACAGAAGCTGCTACGCTTAAGCCCGCTTTCTCGAATATAATCGTGAATGGACTTGCGCTTATACTGTCACTTGCCAATGACTCCGTCGTATATGGAATCAACAAACCCACAACGAATATGGCAAGAATATAGAACAATAAGATTCGCCAAAATACACTTCGAATCGCACGAGGAACGTTTACGCGCGGATTCTCAGACTCCCCTGCAGCAACACCGACGAGCTCAGTGCCTTGGAACGAGAAACCCGCCGCCATACAAACACCGAGCACGGCAAGTAAACCGCCGGAGATAGGCGCATCGCCGGTTGTAAAATCGCTGAATCCGGTTGCTTGTCCACTCCAAATGCCGACAATCATGAGAAGCCCGATACCGATAAACACGATCACGGTGACGATCTTAATCATCGCGAACCAATATTCGGATTCGCCATAACCTTTAACCGATAACAAGTTCAGGCCGACCATTAACGCTAGGAACAACGCGCTCCATAAGAAGGACGGGCTATCCGGAAGCCAGAACTTGATGATGATCGTGGCCGCAGACAATTCAGCTGCAATCGTTATGGCCCAGTTGTACCAGTAATTCCAGCCCAGCGCGAAACCAAAGGAAGGATCAACGAATCGGGAAGCATAGGTACTGAATGTGCCTGAGACCGGCATATAGGTTGCCATTTCGCCCAGACTAGTCACTAAGAAATAAACCATGATGCCAATAATCAGGTAGGCAAGAAGAGCACCACCGGGACCTGCAGAATGGATCGCTCCGCCACTGGCCAGAAACAACCCTGTTCCTATCGAGCCGCCAAGTGAAATCATCGTCATATGACGCGATTTCAAGCCTCTGCGTAATTTGTTTTTGTTTAATTGCTCCTTCACTTTCAGTACGCTCCCTTACTTGTTTTCCATATTTTAATGAGAAAAAATGGCATAGAAACACAAAAAAACTGCCTAACAAGGCAGCTTCCATACTCCCTCATCTCTCCTGTTTGAAGATAGCTCAACACACGTATTGCCGGCGCGAATTCGTGTGACAGTTCCGTCCCTTTCGGAAACGGCCCCAGCTCGAACGGTCAGTAAACCGTACGGCTTCGGCGATGGCACCTTTCCCCCGAAATCCTCAGTCTATACTGGACTTCCCTCGGCGTACTCCTTAACATCGCGACCTCTACCTCATCAAGTTTGATGAGGTAATACCTATTTAATTGTGACAACAAGTTTCTATAATAAGTAGCCTCAGCCCAAAAAGCAATGGATAATCATTCCACGCCACTACAATCGTGCATGAAAAAAGAAGCTGGATCCATGATCTCAGCTTCTTGATACTGCGTATATACAGTGGCGATTTAAGCCAAATTGCAGGCAATACTTCACTCTATGATTCAATTATCCGGTAAACATGTCTTCCATCTGACCGTATGAACGCAATAATAGCTAGTATGTCCGCTACATGTAAAACCTATACCTCTTATACGAGCATTTCTTCAACTAATTTATTAATCGTGCTCAGCCGGCTTTGAAAAGCTTGATAGACGCCGTCCGCTTGTTCGCGAATCGTCTGCTGAGTGCACGTATAGTTGTTCATGCCGGCGGCATCATCCACTTGCTGAATGAGGGATTCCGGCAATGTTGCTGCACCGCTGATTGCACCTGCAAGTCCGCCAGCCAGAGCTGCCACGCTTACGCTGTCTCGGCCCATATTAGCGCCGGCGATAATCGCATCATGCACATTGGCGTTTACCATTCTTACTATACATATGGCTTTGGTCACGACTTCGTTGGCAAAGCTGTTGCCGTATGGAACGCCGCAGCCGCGGTAGCTCTTATCGAAGGCTTCGCGCAATTCACGGAAATCGCGGCAGCCTTCCGTCAGCTTCAATCCGGATTCGAGTTCATCCACCACGTTATCTCTTAAGTAACCATACTTGTAGCCATCGATCTTAGCACCTACGTCTGAATAAACGCAGTTGGAGATTAAATCTTGGATTACGCTGTCAATCGTTGCGC
Organism: Paenibacillus sp. CF384; assembly: GCF_900106745.1. Taxonomy (GTDB): domain Bacteria; phylum Bacillota; class Bacilli; order Paenibacillales; family Paenibacillaceae; genus Paenibacillus_Z. The sequence continues at coordinate 511,367 of NZ_FNNV01000001.1, forward strand.
CGGGTTTCGTAGCGGAGGCAATCGCGGCAGCGGTTACGCCTGACCACTTCACGCCATAGCTTCTGGATGCGTAATACAGTTGACCAAGCTCGAAAGCATCTCGAATCGCATTCAACACATCACCTGCATTGATTAACCCGACCGGATGACAGTAGCCGGCGAAGCTGTTAAGCCCTGCATAATCGCAATATTTGCCAAGATCACGAGCAGGAATACCGCTATTCGCAACCGCCAGCAAGCTAATATCAAAGGGTTCCATGATCTTCTCAGCCGATGACATTGCCATATCCGACACCCAGATCGCACGAACATCCTCGGCTGTTACCCGATCCTGTCGCTCTGAGATGGCCGTAATGAGCAGCTTCTGCCTCTCGATTCCGCTTCCGGTCGTTCCTGCTTCGCGGATCCAACCATTCTCATATGACTTCAGTTGATCTAGGACACCGAACGCAGCCTCGCTGCCCTGCCAAGTAAGTCCTTGCGCAGGCGCGCCGAGAGCTGCACCAACATGTGCCCCTGCGATACAACCGTAGAATTTATCTTGTAAGCTGACTGCTTCACTCATTGTCGCTCGCTCCTTTTTGTTTCACTCATTCTCGTAATCACGACTACCTACAGCGCACCCATCAGCTCGGTATAAGCCTTCAGCTTATGCAATCGCGAACGATACGCTTGGTACAAACCATCCGCATGCTCTTTGATCGTGCGCTGGGAATTGGTAACGACATGCAGTGTCGTTGCATAGTCCGTTTGTTTAATCCATGACTCCGGAATCGTAGTCGTGCCTGTTAACGCACCGGATATACCGGCTGCAACCGCAGTCACACAGTCCGTATCGCGGCCCATGTTAACAGCGGCGACCATCGCTTCTTTGACATTTCCTTGTGTCCTGTTGAAGATACAGACCGCTTTGGTCACCACTTCATTCGCATAACTGACCTCATAAGGGATACCTCGAATGTTATATGACTCATAGAGCGTCTTCCTAAATTCACGATAGTCCTCAATGTTCGCGGTCCGTTTCAGCTCGCGTTCCAACTCTCTTACCACCACATCCGGATCGCAATGATCGAAGATCGCGCCAAGTACGCTGTCAACGGTAGCGCCTGCTTTGGTACCGGAAGCAATTGCAACTGCCGTAACTGTCGCCCATTTCAATCCGCGACCGTTCGTTGTTTGGTAGAGCTGGCCAACTTCATTCACATCATGAATGGCATTAGGAATATCGCCGGCGTTAATCAATCCGATCGGATGGCAAGAACGCGAGAAGCTGTTTAGCCCCGCATAATCGCAATATTTGCCGATGTCCCTGGCTGGAATGCCGCTCTTAGCCATAGCCAGCAGTACGGCCTCGAAAGGCTCAGAGATCATGCCCGCCGATTCCGGCTTGATCCTCGAAATCCACATATTGCGGACATCCTCGGCCGTGACGCGGTCCTGCTTCTCCATGATCGCGGAGATCATCAGCTTCTGGCGCTCTACGCCGTCCTCTGTCGTCCCTGCTTCGCGAACCCAGCCGTTATGAAAATGCTCATAGGGCAGCAAATCTTCAAGAATACCATACTGTGCGTCGATCCGATCGAAATCCCAGCCTTCCACCGGCGCCCCCATTGCGGAACCGATATGAACGCCGGCGATGCATCCGTAAAATTTGTCAAATAAAGAGACTTGCTCACTCATGGCTAATTCGCTCCCCGAATTCATAATGTGCTCTACAACTAAGTAGTAATTGCATGGTTTTATTGTAATGAAGGGGTATGCCCGATGATATAAACAGTTCTCAACCAGCCACGCTCAATTATCGAACAAGATGTACAGAAATCTAACGTTCCTTCATTTGATATATGAACATTTCGAAATCCGAGTCGCTCCCCTATACTGAATTCGAAGCTTACATACTACCGAACATGGAATGAAAGAGGTGCATCAAATGAGCAGTTGGGCTAACTATCAGCTTGATCATGCAGCGATGCTGCAGCGACTGAGCCATCCGACAGGCAAAGTGAAAATGATTCTGGACACGGATGCATTCAATGAAGTGGATGATCAGTTTGCCCTGGCATACACGCTATTATCGCCGGACAAAATCGACCTGTTGGCAGTTACTGCTGCTCCATTCTTCAATTGGAATTCAACGAGTCCGGGTGAAGGAATGGAAAAAAGCTATAACGAGATTTTCAACATCTACAAGCTGATGGACCTGCAATCGCCTCCTCCTGTTTACAGAGGATCTGCACAATTCATGAGCAGCCGCGAAGAACCGGTTCCAAGTGAGGCAGTAGACAAAATCATTGCATTGGCACTTGAAGCTGATCTAAATGACCCACTTTATATTGTCGCCATAGGTGCCATTACGAACGTAGCTTCAGCAATCGCCAAATGCCCGGAAATTATCCAGAAAATCGTCGTAGTCTGGCTTGGACCAAACTCCTATTGGTGGCCAACGCAAGATATTTTCAATGTATCGCAAGACTATCACGCTTCCAGCATTATCTATGATAGCGGTGTTCCGCTAGTCGTACTGCCATGTCACAGCGTCGCATCCCATCTGCTGACATCCACCTACGAGATTGATGCTTGCTTGCGAGACCGAAACAAATTAGGTACCTATTTCAGCGACCTGTTCCATGGACGGTTCGAACGTTTTGGCCTCAACCGCCCTGGTTGGTCGAAGGTACTCTGGGATGTGTCGGCAATCGCTTGGCTGTTGAATGAGGAATGGGTGCCGTCTGTCGTGCGAAGAACGCCGATTCTGAATCCGAATTTCACGTATTCCAACGATGATGCCAGACACTTCTACAAAGAAGCGATCGATATCGACCGAAGCCTCGTCTATATCGATATGTTCAACAAACTAGCAACTCATAAGTAACTCAAGCGGCACGGCTGAAGAGAGCGAAACCGGCATGTCTTCGTTGTCATTGCTCGGATCGGCCGTTGCCCGCCACTTAAACGGTTTAACCTGAATGTACGAGACAGCTTTCCCGGAAGTGCCCAGGAGTAACACCAACGCTGCGCTTGAAAGCTCGAATGAAGCTATGCACATTGGTGTAGCCGACCTCGCTGCTGATTTCCCATACCGTCTGCAGATCCATCGCGAGCAGATGCTTAGAATGCTCGATTCTCTTCTGCGTCAGTAGATTGTAGAAGGTACTCCCTGTGTACTGCTTCAGCAGCCGGTTAAGATAGGTGGAAGAACAGTGCATGATATCCGTAGCTTGCTCTAGGCCAAAATCTTCATGGAAATGCTCATCAATATAAGACAACGCCTCTTCTACCTTGCGCTGATTTCGATCCTTGCTGTACCAGTAGTTAAAGTCGGTTTGCTGCTTTGCTTCATGGAGCGCGCTCGATATGGATTGATGAATGAAATGATAAAGCTCCTCCAGCTCCACCCCGTAAGCTTGTTCCTGGGAAGATAGCTTGCCTGCTTCTTGCAGCAGTTTGGGTTTCGCAATCTGAATATAAGGCGATTTCAACGCCGGAGCTGATGTAGGGGATAATTTCAGTACGCTTTGCATGAACAGACCTCCCGCAATTTATTCAGGTAGTTTAATCGCTGCTTCACGTTCAAGAATGGCTAATTTCTCCACTCTTCTGCGGAAATGTTCTTCGGTGCTGAATGTCGCTGACACGTAGGAGGAAATCAAGTCTTTGACCAGCCACTCCCCAACGATTTGAGCACCTATGCACATCACATTAACATCATCATGCTCGACGCTTTGATGCGCGGAATGGTAGTCATGACAGACAGCTGCTCGTATACCCGGAATCTTATTCGCGGCAATACTTGCTCCAACACCTGTTCCACACACCATAATTCCGCGTTCAGCTTCACCTTTAAGAACCGACTGGCATACCAATCTTGCAATATCGGGAAAATCAACGGCGTCGGCGGTGTAGCAGCCATGATCAATGACCTCACAGCCGATTGATGCCAGATGTGCGGCGACAGCGGACTTCAGATGGAATCCCGCATGATCGCAGCCTAATGATAGTTTCATTTCTTAAGCCTCCTAGGTTCACTCGAGGAGTGATGTGGAATAATGTTAACGTTGCCATAAATGGGGATCAGTGATGTTGCAGTACTAGATGCCTATGAATCGTGAATGAAAGTAGAATTCTGCGACTTTCGACCTTATTATTGGCAACGTTGCCAATTTGGTTGAAATAAAAAACTTACACTGCCTTCGCTTGTCGCTTATGCGATCAATTAGGGGTTGTAAGCCTTTTCGAGCCAATATTATCCTAGAATGCAGAACGCTGTCAATACAAGAAATGGGATGATTCACTTTCCGCTGGCATTTTAGCTCGCAAACCCTTACAATCCAAATAGAATGGCATCGTTATCATTTCATGGGACTAGCTAGGAGGAACGGAAAATCAAGAAGCCAACCATACACGACGTCGCCGAGAAAGCCAAAGTGACGCCCTCCACCGTATCCAGAGTTATGAACGGTTCAAGTCTCGTAAAGCCGATTACCAGGCAGCGGGTTCTTGAAGCCGTTAAGAGTTTAGGTTATATCCCCAGCAAAACCGCGCGTATGTTCAAATCCGGCAAAAGCGGCATACTCGGGCTAGTCGTCAGCGCGCAGCATATAAGCGAGTTGATTTTCAATGCTGGCTTCCAGGCTTTGTTTAAAGCGCTGACCGAGAAGGCACACAGCGAGGGCTACAATATCTTGATTATTACGGCAAGTGATCCGGATTCCGAAACATTCTTTAATGTCATTAAGAGTCAAGTGGCGGACGGCTTTATTATATTAAGCCCTTCTAACAATGAATCCCTGGCCGCTATGCTGGAGGAATCCGGTATTCCTTATGTATTCAACATGAAATATTCGAATAATGCTGAGGATATTTATTATACATCTTCCGACGATCTTGAAGCCGGCTACATGGCGGCTAAGTATCTGCTTGATTTGAATCATACGGATATCCGCTTTATTGTAGGCAGCATCAAAGGTGATGTTATTTCCTTCAACAACGAGAGAATTAATGGCGTTAAGAAAGCTTATAACGAGTATGGAATTCCGTTTAAGGATGAATATATCGTTCGTATTCCCGGCCAAATGGAAGAAAGCTACAATGGGATACACCAGCTTCTCCAAACCCAGAAACCTACGGCGCTTATGATATCGAACGAGATTACAACGGTGGCGGCGCTGAACTATTTCTACGACTATGGCTATCGCGTACCGCAGGACATCTCCATGATTGGCTTTGGCCCTTCTGATCTATATCGCAGTCTTCGACCGAACATAACGAGTGTCAGCTTCGATATTTCACATGCCAGCGGTAAAATGGTCGATATGCTGCTGCAGCGGATCGAAGGCATACCGATTAAGCTCGAGCCTCCTAAGAAACCCGAGCTTATCATTAGAGACAGTACAGCTCGTAATATTTAACGCAATTAATTAAATAGGCGGCGCAGCAGTTGCATGCTGCGCCGCCGCTCTTAATCTTCCAGCCACTTCGCTAAATGCTCAGCAACGAATTCATCGTCAACTCGCAGCGGATAATCGCGGCTAACTCGTGTCAGCTCATCCGCTTGACCATCAGATAAAGTCTCCTGAGGATTCAAGCACCATATCCCCGGCATTAATCCTTGTCTGCGCAGCACCTCGTGTATACCGGCGATACAACCAGCATACCGATTGGCAGCGTCGAAGAGTGCCGCGTTCATATCCGTCACTTCGATGTTCCGCGTCAACCACTCGGAAGACCATGCCGCATTGCCTCGCACTTGCTTCACTTCTTCGAGCAGCTCCACGGCTTTTCTCGTCCAGACCGCCCAATGCCCCAGCAAACCTCCGACAATTCTCTTCTCCACCGGAGTCCCGTCAATCGTAAAACGATAGACAGTCAGAAGGTCGCCGATGATGTTATCGTCATTACCGGTATAAAGCGCAATTTGATCACGCCTGCTTGAGTTGCATACGGCACGGACGACATCGATCGTTTGATACCGATTAAACGGGGCGATCTTAATCGCAACTACATTCGGAATTTCCGCGAATGCCTGCCAGAACGCATAGCTGAGCACTCTTCCGCCTACTGACGGCTGCAGATAAAACCCAATAACCGGCATCAGCTCTGCCACTTGTTCCGTTCGTCTCAATAGATCGCTTTCACTATAGCTTCCAAGGCCGCCCATGCTGAGCAACCCGGCATCGTAACCAAGATCTAAGGCAAGTAAAGCTTCGTTCAACGCTTGATCAGTATCGCCGCAAATGCCTGCCACCTTAATGAAAGGTCGTTCCAGCTTCGCCCGCTCTACTTCCTCGGCTGCAAGTCGCAGCACCGGTTCGTATAATCCGATGTCTGCATCGCGAATCTCGAATTGCGTGGAATGCACGCCAACGGCAATTCCACCTGCTCCGGAATCGATATAGTATCGAGTGAGCGCACGTTGATACCGCGGATCTAGCTTGCGATACTGATTCAGAGCAAGGGGATGAGCAGGAATTACCAGGCCGTCATGAAGGGCTTCAAGCTGTTCCGTTGTCAGCTGCTTGCCGCGCATCAGAACTTCCCCTTTCGTTCTTGAAAATGTGTCGGCTTGTTCAGCGTATATCCGCCAGCTCGCACCCATTCCGCAACCCAATCGATCATCTGCAGCAGCGATACGCGCGGATACCCGAACAATTGAAAGGATTGACCGGCATTGCTTAGCAGAGCTGTATCGGACTCTGTACCTTCGAATAATGCCTCTTTCCCGAGGCGTTTGCCCATCTCTTCCGCTGCCCAGCGTATGGACATGGTCTCAGGTCCTGTACAATTGATCGTGCGCGGCGGCGATTCACAGAGTGCCAAGCAGCGGAGCGCCATCTCGTTGGCATCCCCTTGCCAAATCACATTGGCATGCCCCATCTCGAGCCTAATCGGTCGATCGTTCAGAACCGACTTGGCAATTTCGAGCAGGACGCCATATCGAAGATCGATCGCGTAATTCAAGCGAAAAATAACCATAGGCATGTTGTTGAGCTTAGAGAAGTATTCAAACACACGTTCGCGTCCCAAGCAAGACTGCGCGTACTCCCCTTTAGGCTCCGGCGAGCATGATTCCGTGACGCCGCCGAGTCCAGGCGGCGAGAACGGATACACATTCCCAGATGAGAATACGACAATACGCGAATTCCGATACTTCTCCGCAACTCTACCGGGCAAATAAGCGTTCATTGCCCATGTGAAATTCTCATTGCCCGTCGTGCCGAATTTATTGCCGGCCATATAGATAATGTTGGGAGCATCAGGCAGCTGCTGCAATTGCCGATCATCAAGAAGGTCGCATGAGATTGTCTCAATGCCTGCGGCCTCCAAATCTCTGCGCGTTTCCTCATTTGAGAATCTCGACACACCTATGACTCTATTGCGAGCGCCTGAACGGCGCAGTGCATGAACAGCTAGTTTGGCTAGGCTAGGACCCATCTTCCCGCCTACGCCTAACACGATGATGTCTCCTTCAATAGACGCCATCTCGGAGATGAGCTGCTCGGAAGGTTCGGACAATTTGGCTTCAAGCTCCGCAATCGATTGAATGAACGTCATCGGATTAACCTCTGATGCTTTCTTGAGCCGGACGATAGATTTGCGGATTTTGGCGGCGGCACTCCTCCATGACTACAAGCTGCTGCCGGACCTGCTGCGGCGTAATGGCCAAGTCATCGCCATTCACAAGCGTTCCGTACAGCATCATATAGAATTGCTCCGTCATGTAATCAAATTCGCCCTGCCCTTCCGCCGAATTAACCTCCCAATTCTCTTTATACCAATTGAGCGTTTCGCGGCAGTAGCTCGGCATGCCGTTCTTGTCCATCAGCGGCTCCCTCGTTAATTGCTGCACGGGAGCTTCTTCCGGTTTGAAATAGCTCCATTCCAAGCGATCGTTATTGCCGTGCAGACCGCCGTTTGTCCCTTGAATAACGAACGTTTCTCCAGGAAACACGCTGCACGAGGAGACTTCCAAATCGATAGTAGGACGACCTTGTCCTCGAAGCAGCAGCTTCACATAATCCTCGGCATCCCCGAGCGTATTGGCTCGGTCCATGATACACGTGATTTCCGGGATCTGATCCGATCCGAACAGCTGCAGCACCTGATCCAACGTATGAGAACCTAAATTCAACAAGCTGCCGCCATTGTTGCTTTGCAGCGTTTGCCAATCCCATCTGCGCGCGAAGCGGCTGCTGGTGAAATCAACTTGTACAATTCGCCCCAAGACACCGCTTTCAATCACTTCACGAATACGCACGTAAGCAGGCAAGTAGCGGGACTGTTGGAATACAGCTAACATTTTGCCTGAACGCGAGGCGGCTTCAATCAGTTGATCAACTTCTTCCGAAGTTCTAGCCAGCGGCTTCTCGCACAACACATTAAAGCCACGATTCAGCAACTCCAGGGAAATGGGTACATGCTGATGGCTTGGCGATGCATTGACGACTAGATCAAGCTGCTCGTTCTCCACCATCTCCTGCCAAGTCGCATAGGCGTTACAGTTGAATTCTTGGCGAGCGAGCTGCTGTCGTTCCGGAATGGAATCCGCAACCGCTGCGATTCTAAAGTGGCGTGGCAGCCTGGCGAGTAATTGTCCATGAATGTCGCGTCCACTTCGGCCTTGCCCGATAATCCCGATTGTTACGATTGATTGTTCCATGTTAACCGTCCCCTTTTCCCTATTTAGATGGTTTATGAATGGTATCCATTGGTGCTCGCATATTCGCAAGAAGAGCCTTCAATCCTTGGAGCGACTGGGCTGTGCCTTCCATCGCAGTTCCCCCTTCGGGAATATAATGCGTCTCTAGCGTGAATAGTCCCGTATAGCCATCTCGAAGTAACGCTTGAAAATGAGCCTCATACGGAACGATACCAGACCCAATCGGAGTCGCTTTGGGCTGACCACTCTCGTCGAACCGTACGTCTTTCAAATGAACATGGGCCATGAGATTGCAAACGCTGGAATAACCTTCCGGATAGCTGGTACGGCTTCCGTATTGCTCATTGCCGGGATCCCATAAGACGCGCAGTGCAGGGGAATTTACGGCTCCGACGAGTTTGGCAACTTCTGCGGCATACCCGCCATTACAGGAAGGTTCATTCTCGAGCAACAGCAGCTTCCCGCGGCTCGCTGCCAGCAATGCAGCTTGAGTCAAATGCATCACAATCTCGTCATGGTGCTGCTCCGGCTCAGCTTCACGCCAGAACGAGAAGATTCGAATCCGATCCGTACCTAGCTGATCAGCAATGTCCATGGCGCGTTCCAGCATCGTGAAATGCTCGGAAACCGTACGCTCTTCTTGATTAAACCGATCACCTTCCGCTACTTTACTGCCTGTTCCTAGCGCACATTTGAATATCGGAGAAGCGATACATGAAACGAACAGTCCCCTACGTTCCGTCTCTGAACGGATGATGGCAAGCTGCTGGTCATGGAGCGAGAGTACATTCTGGCCATTGATCGTACGAATTTCAACATGCTTCAAGCCATTTAATACGGCAAAGTTCAGCGCTTCAATGAGATCCGACGGCGAGACTTCATCCGTTATGACACCTAAACGATCCTCTATCATGTCAACCTCCCATTCTCTTCTTGCAGTGACTGCTGCTTGTTGTTCCAAACGGTTTCCCCATTCACAACGGTTTGCTGGACATTCACGCTGCCGCTGCTATCTATCTTGAATAAAGTTAAATTGGCTCTAGCGCCTACTTCTAATTTCCCTACCATCGGCCAACCCATGGCTTCTGCAGGTCGCTTCGTCACCGCATCGATCGCTTCCCGCAAGCTGACTCCGGCAAGTCGCATGGCATTCTCTACTCCTCGGTCTAGCGCTTGAGCGGAGCCTGCCAATATTCGTGGATCAGCTGCCGTCTGAAGCCTGCCGTTGCTAAGAAGCTCTACCTCTTGCCCGATCATGCTCGGGTAGCGTCCAGGGGGCATCCCGCCGAACATGACGCTGTCACTGACGAGGATGAAGCGATCTCGCTTGACGCGAATCATGGATTTCAGCACCGATGCGGTCAAATGATGGCCGTCCCCAATAAACATCGCATGCAAGCCGTCTTCGGCCAATTGATCCCATATGTAATTCGGATGCCTTGCCATGACCGGATGCGCGCCATTGCCAAGATGCGTGGACAGCGCAGCACCTGCTTCGACAGCCGACTTTAACTGCTCCGCATCCGCCATCGTGTGGCCAATACTTACTTTAACGCCACCGTTTGCGATGACATGCTTGATGAATTCGACGGCGCCTTCACGTTCAGGAGCAATCGTGCAAAGTACAATTCGACCTCCGGCCGAATGCTGCCATGCATCGAATTCAGCCATATCCGGGTCTCGGATATGAGCCTTATCATGAGCGCCGCGCGGACCATCCTCTGCAGACAGGTACGGGCCTTCGACATGAATACCACCAATAACAGAACTGAGCAGCTTGTTAGTTTCACAAGCGGAGTGAATCGCACGAAAAGCCTGATTCATTCTGGCGAAACTGCCGGTAATAACCGTTGGACAATAGGTGGTGACGCCGTGCCGGAATAAGGCATTCGTCACTTCGGCGACATCTTGCTCCGTGGTTACGTCGCCATTCAGATCGAAGCCGGCGAAACCATTCACCTGCAGGTCAATCCACCCCGGTGATATCCACGTTTCGCTAGCTTTGGCTTCATCGTCAGGCAATACAGGAGAGATGGCTTGGATGACACCATCTGCTGCTGTTAGCTGCACCCATTCACCCGTATCATAACGTCTTCCTATCCATTGCATGATGATGCAACACCTCCTCGCCGCTCCGAGTCGTTGCGGTTCACTCGTTTACTACCGAGTCAGATCGAATGGCTTGAGCTGCCGATTGCTTATCCAAGTAGAGCGTCCAATTAGGATGTGACCGCAGCATCGTTGCCGGCACTAGCGGAGTGATGTCATTCTCGAGCGTACGTTTGATCGCATCCGCTTTGACGGCATGCGGGACGCAGGAGAGAATAACCTTGCTCTTCATAATCTGGCGCACGCTCATGGTGATTGCTTGTGCAGGCACATCCTCCAAGCTTGGGAACCAGCCCTCCCCGACTTGCTGACGTTTGCATGCATCGTCCAGCTCTACTACGATGTAAGGCTCTTCTGTCTCGAAATTCGCCGGCGGATCATTGAAGGCAATATGCGCATTCTCGCCGATTCCAATCATGGCAAGATCGATCGGAGCTTCCTGGATGGCAACGTTTAACCGCTCAATCGTCTGCTGAATATCCCCATTTCCTTCAACGAGATGGTACTTCGCCAAATTCACATGACTGATAAAACGTTCCTTTAGGTAGGCTTGAAAGCTTGCAGGATGCGTATCCTCGATGCCTGCATATTCATCCAGATGGAACATTTCAACTTTGCTCCACTCTACCGGCTGCTTGACGAACGCTTTGAGAAATTCAAATTGCGACGAGCCTGTCGATAGCAGTAGTCTTGCTCTCCCTTGACGTTCTATCACTTCTTGCAAAATCCGCGAGGCATGTTCGGCTGCTTCCTCTCCCAATTGCTGTGCAGTCTCCACTACTCTAATGTTCATGTTGATCCTCCTCTGGGTTTGGTTGGAATAAGTCTGCGATTCGTACCGCATTGCCCTCTCTGATCGCGCGATTAGCTGCGAATCCGATTGCGCAAGACATTGCACCGTCTCGACTGGATGCCTGTCTGGAATCACTAGGATCCGATCCAAGCATAAGCGCATGGAGCAACCGACCATCGCCTCCGCCATGATCACCGGTTTCAACCTGCAGCGGAATATCGATCATCTCTTGCATACGGTTGAATAACCGAATGCGCTGAACCGGGTTACCTGCATAAGGGCCGATCGCGCCGTCAAAATATTCCGCTTCTAGTCTCCCTTTCGTCCCCGTCAGCACCATCCGGAAACCCTCATAAGGGGCATAAGCTGTGAGCGAGTAGCTCATCATTGCTCCTTTGGAATACCTAACATTTACGCTGAGTGTATCCTCAATATCGATTTCATCAGCAAATACACATTGATCGCGGAAATAGTGATCCTCGTCTTCGCAATTCAAGTAGAGCGCTCTATAGTTGCCTTGGTTGAGGTCGATATAGAATTCGCAGGTGTTGGAATAGGCGCAGTTCGAGCATCTGATGCCTCGTTCTTCACGTGTCGGACCGTAGAATCTCGTAGAACCGAACGCATGAACGGATTTCGGTTCATCCTCGAGCAGCCAGTTGACGATGTCAAAGTGATGCGTCGATTTGTGGACGAGCAGCCCGCCGGAATTCGCTTTCTTCCGATGCCATCTGCGAAAATAATCCGCGCCATGCTTCGTATCCAGAAACCACTCGAAATGAACATGAGTCAACGTGCCGAGCGCATTTTCCCGGGAAATGTCTTTGAGCCGGTTCATGAAAGGCATGTATCTTAAGTTGAAGGTAACGGTTACTTGCCTGCCTGTTTGCCGCTCCGTTTCAAGAATCAGGCTGCATTTGTGTTCATCGATCGTGAGCGGCTTCTCGGTGATGACATCGCAGCCGGCGCGCAGTGCCTGAATGATATAAAGGTGATGCGTGCTGTCGATGGAAGTGACGATGACCACGTCCGGCTTAGCTTCGGCCAACATGGTGTCGAAGCTTGTGTACACGGGAAAATGACCGCCGGTTCGCGACCGCAGTAGCTCCGAGCGCTTCGCGTTCGTGTCATACACACCGACGATTGTCGCCACATCGGCATAATCCCGTGCAATCGGGACCGCGAACATATAGGTGCCTCTGTTGCCTGCGCCTACGAGCGCGTAGCTTTTCACGAGAATGTTCGCCTCCTTTGTTCGCTAGAGGAATGATAAATTCTAATGCATAAATAACCGTAAAACCACGCTGCGCATGCGAAAACGTCTTCCGATCGCTGTTGTCCCCTTGAATTTCTGAACTTGGATGGCTCAAAGGTAAAATTAAGGCAAGGTGAAACGGCTTTCGCCGACTTTTCGGCGGAGAAACGCGTTTCATTCCGGTGAAATATAAGCTATGTATAAGGTGAAACTTATACTTCTTATATTTGTACAAAGGCGAACGCTAACGCTTCTTCAGACTGTTTTCGCCTGCTCCGCTAAGGCAATGGAAAGATAAATACACTGATCAAAGCAATGCCGACCACTAGAAAAAGTCCGTCATATACGCGACTCGGCGTGGGATTGCGCGCTCCCATCTGGCGATTTCGGATGGACTGCCGCTTAGGCGGCCATTCATGCTCAGCTGGGCTGGTCGCTGGCAGCCGATCAGCATCGTGGAGAGCGTTTGGATGTCGCAGCTGACGCCATCCAAGTCGCCATCTTCCAGGCGGACAGCCTCCGCACGGCCGGTGTCACTTATCGAAAGCTCCCAGACACCGCGGTTCCAGTCGGCATGATCGTCGGTAATTCGGACAATTAGCTTCACAGACTCGGCGGTGAAACGATAGTGCCGAATGAACGCTTCAGCGTCGACGATGCGGAACATAAAGTTCGAAACCATCTCTTGTTGGAGCTTAGGCTCTGCCATTGCGAATAGGAAAGGATCGTCATTAGGTGCGGTAAACTTCAGCCTAGTCACGATGGAATCATGATTGCCGATGAACTGCCATAAGCCGTTCCTAGCAGATGGGTCGAGATGAACAAGCTCATGGATGTTCATGAAACGATCCTTAATGTCATAAAGCATATAGCCGGTCGGTTCACCGTTCGTGTCGTAATAGACGGCCAAACTGCCTAGCTTACGATTGAATACATGCTGCCGCCACCAGTTCTCATCACGTCGCAGCATGCCGTTGAAGCTTGTGCGAGCATATCGATCATAGACTTGATCTGCTGTGTGCCAATCCTCGGCCGACATTCGTTTGACTGCTCCGGCGGCTGAACCAAACTTCGGGACAACCGACATATCAAGCGTATTCACGCTTTGCGTGGAGAAATACTCCCAGCCATATTTGCGATAGAACGAATAGGAGAACGGGTTCAGCATCGAGACCGTTTGGCCGCTCTCCCGCATCATCTCCAAACTGCGGACAAGCAATTTGCTGACCATCCCCTGCCTGCGCAATTCCGGATAGGAGGCGACATGGGCAATTCCGCCCATCGCTATCGCTTCCCCCTGCACGTAAATATAGAGCGGAAGTACTGCCAGCTGTGCAGCTAACTGATCCTCCACGAAGTAGCCTAGAAAGTGCTCCATGTTCATTTTTGCTAGACGCGCTTGCACATCGGATTCCGAGAATCGGACGGCAAAAGCAGCCTGGGTTAGCGTAAGCGACTGGCCTGCTTCCTCTTGCCTGATGGTTCTAATCATGCTGCTCCCCCTTTCCATAACGTTCTTCCGGTCTTGACCAAACTATAACGAATCGATTTTATGCGAGAAACGAGCAGTATTTATAATCATTCATTTTATTTACAATACCTAGAAATTCAGTGAAGTTATGAAAATAAGACCATTGTTCAAACCGCTTTCTTTCTTTAATATAAGAGAAACAGGCTTGAAAACAGACCATGACGGGAGAGGGTTGTTTTCATGAAAATAATCGGTAGGCTGCTGCGGTTCCCCTACATACGTACGAAGTCCCCTTCTCTGTTCTTCTGGCTGCTCATCAGCTACATGACGATTGTGATCCTGCTCGTATCTTTCATTCTCTATTCCGTATTTTTCTACAGGGGCACGATAAAGGAAGAAGTCATCGCCTATAATAACGTGAACCTGAACAATACCATGGAGAATTATGAAGCCAAATTCCAACTCATCGAGAACGCCGCTCTATCCTTCTCGCTCAATGATCACATTGCTGCGCTCGACAAACCCAAATTCGATTATGCTGCAGGCAGCAAGCTGATGAACGAAATTCAAATCTACCTCGCAAACCAATCGCTATTCTTGGAGAACATGATCGTCTACTTCAAGAAAAGCAACGTCGCCATCGAGAAAACACGCGGCGCTGACGCAGACGTCATGTTCAAGCGCTATTATGTGAGCAAGACCTATGGCTATGAGTTCTGGCAATCGCAATTCGATAACCATTACGTGACTCGCATCTTACCCAACGACGTATTCTCTGAGCTTGAATACAATGCCAAACGAACCAGTGAACGCAAGCTGATTCCAATCATCATTAAGAACCAAACCAACCCCTCTGTTTATATCATCGCATTAGCCGACGCCCAGAAAATGTACAAAGCCTTTCATCAATCCATTACCAACGATTTCTACATCCTAGACGACGCGCAGCGCTCATTCTTCACGACCGTCAATAATCAACAACTGCAGTTTCCCGCATTAGAAGGCAGTCACGGTTATGTGAAGAAGGATTCCAACTATTACTTTTACAAAAAAGGCGAGCTAACCGGACTCACCTATATCAACGTAATCCCGGATGACAGCATCGTATCGCAGATGAAATGGAATATAACGTTCGTTATGCTGCTCGTGCTTTCTATCTTATTTAGTATGCTGGTGTCCTTCCTGTTCAGCATGCGATTTAACCGTCCGGTCAAGCAGCTCGTGCAATCGATCCAGCAGCTTACAACCGGCTTCCATTCGCAGAAGCACAGCGGAATCAAGGAATTTGCCTTCATACAGGAGCGAGTCAGACATCTGCTCGATTCTAACTTTGACATCAGCCAGAACTTAGAGGAGAAGAACTCCCTTCTTCGTCACTATGCTTACATCAATCAACTGAAGAACATACGGAACAACACCAGCTTCTTAAAGGATCTCATCCAGAATAACCAGCCTTACCGAGTCGTGCTGTTCAAGCTGACCTTCAGACCGCAGCTGCTGGAGGAAATCGATGATGACGAGGAACGTGCAACCTTATTCATACGCGCCTATATCGATAAAATCTTAACGGAACGCTATCCCGATTCCCTCACGCTGCAGCTCGAAAGCGATCAGCTGTTATCGGTCATCTATTCTGACCAAGCCGAGCATACGCTCGCCGAGACGCTGGATGGGTTTCGTATCGTGCTCGATCTGGACCGCGCTTACTGTTTCTCGACTATGGCTGTGAGCAAGCGTTATGAACACGCCGACGATTTCAATCTTTCTTTTGAACAGACCAAATCCCTGCTCCTTCATCGTAAATTCAATGATCGGAATCAAGTGCTGTGGGCGGAGACGGATTCAAGGCTGGTAAACTATTTTCTAATGTCGGCACAAGAGGAAGAGATCACTGCAAGCTTGAATAACGGCAACGAATCGCAGCTTGTTCAGTTTATGAAACGCGAAATTGCCGGATTACGGAAGAAAGAAGCGACTGAGCATGAGGTCAAAGCATTCATAAACATCGTGGTGGAGAGAACGAAACGTGCTTACAACGTAAATCATCTGGATACGGAGCTGCTTCAAAGCTTGCAAACCAGCTTGCAGCACAGCCATACATTCGAAGAATTAGAGCAGTTATTTGAGGAATGGCTGCCTTCCATTACCAATCTCATCAAGAGCAAGAAGGAGAAGAAGGATCACATTACGAGCTTCGTTTTCGATTATTTGGAGAATCATTATGCGCATGATATTACGCTCGATATGATGGCCGATAAGCTCAACATCACAAGAAGCTATCTCTCTACCTATTTCAAGGAGAAAACAGGTACCTATTTCGTGGATTACGTCAACTTGATTCGAGTGAGCCGGGCGAAAGAGCTGCTGTCCCGTTCGGACGTGAAGATTCAGGACGCCGCCGCCCGGGTCGGCTACCAGAACATTAACTCGTTCAATCGGATGTTCAAGAAGTTCACAGGCGTCACGCCAAGTGAGTTTCGCAAGGTGGAACGCGTTTGATTCACGCTATCCCACGTTCATTCGAACAAGTCCGTACTTAAATACTTTAAACCCGAGTCGTTGATCGTAAGCGCGATTCGAGCGCCGCGTTCCCTTTCTTGCAGAAGCTGCAAGGCAGCGGCGATATTAGCACCGGAGGAGAAACCTGCGAAGATCCCTTCCTTCTTAGCCAGTTCTCTGGCAGCGGCAATCGCATCCTCATCTGTAACAGTCAAGTAATCGGTCACTAGTTCCCGATTCAATAACGGCAGATCCATGCTGTATCCGCCGCCTTGGATACGGTGATTAGGATTCAACATCGCTCTTTCTGCAAGGTACGGCGCTTGATCAGGTTCAACCAAGTAACATCGGATCGACGGCTTATAACGTTTAAGCGCCTTTGCGCAGCCTGCGAAAGTACCGCCACTTCCGGCGAAATCGACGAACACATCGATTTCGCCTTTTGTTTGTTCCCACATTTCAGCAGCGGTATGGTATTCGTGAGCATGCGTATTTCCGAGTCGTTCAAATTGATCCGCTCGAAAAGCATCTTTCTCCCTTACGATTCTTCGTGCTTCCGCCTCTACGAGGGCTAGACTCTCACCTGAAACTTGCCCCGGTGCTGAATCTGGCGCCTGGTCCACTAATACAACCTCAGCGCCAAGCGCCATCATCATGCGAGCGCGTTCGTAGGAATTACCTCGTGACATGACCGCGATGAATGGATACCCCTTGACCGCACATACGATAGCAAGTCCCGTGCCCGTATTGCCGCTGGTTAGCTCGACGACCGTCTGCCCAGGCTGCAGGCTGCCGTCCCGCTCGGCTTCCTCGATGATTTGCAGCGCGATTCGGTCCTTCTTGCTGAAGCCGGGGTTCAAATACTCCAGCTTCGCATAGATCGTCCCTTCGAAGCCGGCCGTCAGCCGCGATAGATGAACCATCGGCGTATTGCCGATAGCTTGATGAACACCGCTGAGCAGTTGTCCTCTCATCGCTTCGTTGTCCCTCCATGGCGTGGATTTTTCATGGGGTCTGCCCAGCTCTCGACAATGACATCCTCCTGCTGCAGCACTTGCAGTAGATCGGGGATATCGAATTGAAGCAGCAACCCCGGAACGATGATGCCAGATGCGTACCGGTGCGAATCCGCTTCCGCAAACGCCCGGAAGCTCTCCAGCAACCCTGCCGCATGAAGCCCTTGGCAATCGCCGCTCAGCACGGCAGCATAAAAGGCCGTGAGCGCATGCTCTTCTTGCCCGTACAGCGTAATCTCCGCCCGTTCAAAGCCAGCGGTTCGCTTCAAGCTGCTAATCGCGGCAAGTACGTCCGTGACCCGCATCCCTTGCAGCGATCGGCCCAGCATTCGGGCATTATAGCCGCTCGCCTTCTCCGGCTCGAACATGCCGAAGGTGCATGCAGGCTCCAAAGCTGCAGGTCCCGTTCCCCGCGGATGAATCGTAAGCACCGCATCATATCCGGCCTCGCGGGCTTGCTCAAGTCCCTGCTCGCCGCTCATACCGCCTACCGCAAGGTAAACGCGAGCTATCTCCGTCCGGTCCGTGAAGAGGTGCACGGAACCTATAAGCGGCATGCCTTCTTCGGACTCGAAGGCAACCGCCCCAGTCTCGTCGATGGCTAACGGCTCGGATTTCATCGTACTGTCAGCCGGCAGCTGCAACAGCTCTCTCAGCTGTTCGCGAACCTCTGGCAGCTGCAGATGTCGCTCATTAGGAAGCTGAAGAAGCCTCTCCCTAATCATTCTCAGCATCGTCCCGCCGAATGAGGCTCCGCCTGAAGCATCGGCAGCTTCCAAGCACAACAAATCCGCTTCCACCGGCAGCCGCTCGTAATCTATCCCCTTCTCGGTCACGAAGTCGACTTCAAAGACGCGGCAGAAGAATCGGAGCACCTGCTCTCGCATATCATGCCAGAATCCGTGGCCTTTCATCGTGACGTGAAGCTCCAACTGCTCCTCCGCTTCGAGCAGACGGTACAGCTTCTTCGATTCAATGAACGCATCCCGCACGCCGTCGATCGGGAAGAAATCGAACATGGCGGCGCCGATCAAGTAAGGCTTAGGCGCTGCAGCCGTCACGAGATCGCTATGGTCGAGTCCACGCGCCATTATGCCGGGCAAACATTGCTCCGCATCCTGCGCCATGATCCGGTACAGCAGCGAGCGCAGCTCCGTTATGTAACAGCATGGCGCAACCGCCTTGATTCGGTCATCGTAAGCGCCCATATAAGCGGACATTGTGCCGCCGCCGGAATTGCCGGTTACGCCTATGCGTTCCGCATCCACTTCCGGCCTTGACAGCAAGTATGTCAACGCTGCGATATTGTCGCACATCATATACGCACCGAGATGCTCGCCCAGTAAGCTGAGCTTCTCGTCCAAGAAGCAGTGGGCGGCGACCGCGTCCATCCACTTCTCGCCGTCTGCGGATCCTTCCGCTTGAGGCACACGCCTCTCCCCTTGCCCGATCGGGTCGAACGTCAATACGCAGAAGCCGTTCATGACCGCTTCGACGCAGAACGAAACATAAGAACCGTAGGCTTTTCCATCATTCGCATGACCGTTAAACAGCAGCACCGCAGGCAGCGGACCGCTGCTCTGCTTCGGATAGTAGAAGCTTCCGGTTGCGAAGAGCCCTGGAACCGTTTCGATACAGACCTTGTCAATGAAGTAACTGCCTCGATCCAGCGTGCCCGTAACCGTTGCGCTTTCGGCAGCTTGAGGCAGCCGACCGACGGTCGCGCGGAAAGCTTCCCGAATCTGTTGTCGATAGTCCGAAGCCCCTTCTCTATCCTTCACTTGCTGAAGCGCGGTCTTTCTGCTGACCAAATAATCCGTGTTTAACCGGTCCAAATAACGCCGGAACGGATCTTTGTGAAACCGCTCGATATTCGGATAATCGTCGATATAGGACAGCTCCCGCCTGCGATTCGCTTGTTGTTCCTGTAAGGAATATGTACGCATAGCCAGCTCCTTTCGCCTTTACATTGTCGCCACCCGGATCATAAAGAGGGAGAGAGTTTCCTCTCTCCCTCTTAGTGGGAAGGCTTATTTCCACTCGCCCGCGATCCCGTTCTCGTCAAGCAGACGATTGACATCGTCGATGATTTCCTTGCCGCCCGCGTTCAAATATTCCTGTACCATTTTATCCCAGTCGTTGATCGACTCCTGGCCGACGATCATCTTCGTCGTATGCTCGGCCACGACTTGATCCAGCTCGGATACTTTCGCGTACAGCAAGTCGGAGTGAATGCGGTTGACCGGATCCAAATACGTCTTCGTCGTCTTCAGCATATCGACCGCCGACTGCACGAACCCTTTCGTGAACGGATCCTGCAGCACCATCGCCGGCTGCGTATCTTCATCCACCGGCGCCCAGTAGCGAATGCCCAAATACGTCGTAGGCATTTCGCTGAACGCGCCGTCGATGCCGAGGGCTACGCCATTCTCCATATTGTAGCCTTTGCCTAAGCCACCGTATTGCCAGTCATATTCCGGATTTTGATCATTGCGTTGATCGACCGGAATGAACGTCATGAAGTAGTTGATCATTTCTAGAATGCGATCGATTTTTGCCGGATCGTCCGCCAGCTTCGCGTTCAAGCTGTGCAGCTCGTAATAGCCCGGCAAGCCCATGAACCCTTGTTGGCCGTCTTCCTGCGCAAACGGAGGAATGACCGCGAGTTCTGCTGTCGGATTCGTTTCTTTCAGCGTTTTGAAGCGCGTTTCGGAAATATCGTAAGGCTGCTCGTAGAAGATCCCGACTTTGCCGGCGAAGAAATCTTTGCGCACGTCAGCCGACTTCGTAACGGCCCAGTCCTTGCTGATCGCGCCTTCTTTGTACAGATCGTTCAAGAGCGTAACCTGCTTCTTGAAGCCTTCGGAGATATTGCCCGGAATCAGCTGGCCGCTCTCGTTCTTGTTGTACCAGCCGCTGTCCCACGCCGCGCCCATCCATGCGCCGTAAACGATGGACTTGGCGAGGCCTAGGCCGAGCGTATCGTTCTTGCCGTTCTTGTCCGGATCGTTCTTCGCGAAAGCGATCGCCACTTTCTTCAGTTCATCGTAGGTGGTCGGCATCGTCAGACCGAGATTGTTCAGCCAGTCTTGGCGGATGATCGGCTTCTTGCCGTATTTGGAAGGGAAATAATTCGGAATCGCGTAAATCTTGCCGTCGACCGTTACGGCATCCCAGACGTTCTTAGGGATGTTCTTGATCGCATCGTATTTGTCGATATAATCGTTCAGCGGAAGGAACGCGCCTTGCTTCGACCATTTGACGAAGTTGGCATCCACGCCTTCCATCCCGATAATATCAGGCAGGTCGCCGGCCGCCATGACGACTGGCAGCTTGTTCGCATATTCGTCATACGGCACGAATTGCGATTTCAGATCGATGCTGAACTTCTCGTTGATCATCTTGGCGCCGTTGCCGTTCGGATCCGGAAGCGGGCTGGCCCAGGTGCCTTGAATGGTGCTGATCTCGAAATTTTTCTTCTCTGCAGCAGGCTGGTTCGTTGACGCAGGCTCATTCTCGGTTGTCGTCGTAGCCGGCGTGTTGCTGGAATCGGTCTGTTCAGCGGTATTTGCAGGTTTGTTCGCATTGTCGTTTGAGCCGCTGCATCCGGTTAGCCCGGTAATGATACTTACGGCTGCGAGCAGCGTCACGAGCTTTTTCGTTGTCATGTGTAAGCCCCTCCCTAGTATCCCTCTTAATGGTATGCCGAATCTGGACGCCATTACAATCCTGCTTTTTAACCTTTCACCGAGCCCAGCATCACCCCCTTGGCAAAATGCTTTTGCAGAAACGGATACACGATCAGAATCGGAACCGTAGCCAAAATGATAGCAGCCATGCCGATCGTCTCCGGCGGCGGCAAGTGCGCGGATCTCGCGGCTTCGCGAGCGGCGCTAGCAAGGGTGTTGGCAGCGTCGTCGAGAATGACGATTTGCCGCAAGATGACCTGCACGGTCCACTTTGACGGATCGTTCAAATACAAGATAGCCGTGAAGTAGGTGTTCCATTGACCGACTGCATAGAATAAACCGAAGGCGGCGAGCGCCGGTTTGGACAGCGGAAGAATGATACGCGTATAGATTTGCCAATCGTTCGCGCCGTCGATGACGGCGGCTTCGTTCAGCTCCTCCGGAATGCTCATGAAGAATTGACGCATGATGATTAAGTTAAACGAGCTGATCGCGTCCGGGATGATGAGCGACCAGTAGGAATCAATGAGTCCCGTCGCTTTGACGATCAAATACGTCGGGATCATGCCTGCGCCAAAGATGAAGGTGAACAAGACAAGAAACATATAGAACCGTTGTCCCCACAGCTTTCTGGTCAACGCGAAAGCCATCGTGGACGTGAGGAGCAGGCTCACGATCGAGCCGACGATCGTTATGTACACCGTTACGCCGATCGACCGAATAAATTCTTTGGAGTCGAAGATGAACCGGTATGCATCGAGCACCCAATGTTTCGGGAACAGCAGCAGATCGGTATTCATGAACTCCTCGTAGGAAGAGAACGAAACCGCGGTAATGTAATAGAACGGAAATATCATCACTAACGACAGCAGCACCAGCAGCAATAAATTGATGCCATCGGTTATGCGGTCCGACATCGTTCGCTTGATCGGCATGGCTCGCCAGCTCCTCCCTTAGTTTAAAATACGCCGTCTTCGCCGAACTTCTTGGCAATTTTATTGGCCGCCAGAATAAGGATCAGTCCGATAAGCCCTTTAAACAATCCGACCGCCGTACCAAAGCTGAAATCCGACTGCTGGATGCCTTTGAAATAGACGAAAGTATCCAGCACGTTTCCGACGTCCATCGTGAATGGATTCAGCATGAGGAAGATTTGCGTAAAACCGGAATCCAGCACGCCGCCGAGCCGCAAAATTAACAGAATGACGATCGTGCCTCGAATGGCCGGTAGTGTAATATGCCATAGCTGACGCCATCTGCTCGCGCCATCCACAATCGCCGCTTCGTACAAGGTCGGATTAACCCCGGCCAGAGCAGCTAGGAAAATAATCGTACCCCAGCCCGCTTCCTTCCAGATGACCTCGAGCACGATGAGTGGCATAAACCAACCCGGCTGCTGCAGAAACGGAATCGCCTCCATGCCGAAGGCCATGCTCAATCCCTTATTGACGATCCCTTCCGTCTTCAGGAAAATCGTCACGATGCCCACGACGACGACCCAAGACAGGAAGTGAGGCAAATAGACGACGGATTGAATGAGCCGCTTTACCCTTTGGTTCTTCACTTCATTCAGCATCAAAGCGAGTACAATCGGCACAGGGAACGCAAAGGCGATTTGCAGAAAAGAAAGCAAGAGCGTGTTCCACAGCACTCGGATCACTTCCGCATCCTCGAAGATGCGTTTAAAATGCTTCAGCCCCACCCATTCGCTATCGATAAAGCCTTTAAACGGGCTGTAATCCTCGAACGCGATAATGTTGCCTAACATCGGGACATACCGGAACCAGATGAAGAACAAGAGCCCCGGCAGCAAGAGCAGAAATCCGTAGCGCTCTCGGAATAGACGGGAGGCAAGCGACTTTGTCGGCGCCTTCTGGCTCTTCATTACTGTTGTGCTGGCTTCCACGGACGTTGTAGCCATGCTGCTTCTACCTCCCTGCTTCGATTTCGATCAAATCTATTGTTTCATATAACGGATGAATTGCGGGAATGCGATTTCCGGTTCTTCAATCTCCGGAACCCACCGTTTCTCCCACTCGAAGGACAGCCAGCCGTCGTATCCTTTGTCAGCAAGGAGCCGAACACATTCGCGAATAGGTACGTCGCCTTCGCCAGCGAGCGTAATTTGACTGTGCATGTCCGAGCCTTTTGTATCTTTGATATGCGTATGCTTAATGTAGCGTCCTAATCGTTCATAGGTGACGTCCAGCGCTTCCCCGTCTCCGTACTTATAAGGATTGTTTATGTCCCAGAGCACACCGAGCGCGCTGCTGTCCACTTGATTGATCACTTCCAGCAAAGTGCGGGAATCCGAGAAATCGCCGTGCGTTTCGATTAAGACGTAGACTCCCCTGCCTTCCGCATGGCGGCAAACCGCCTGCCAGCCTTTGGCAACCTGCGCAATCGTTGCTTCGCGGGCGTCTTTGTTCGGAATCGCATCCCCGAATACCCGGATGTAAGGGACGCCCAGCTTGACGGCCAAATCCACGGCTGCTTTTCCTTCTTCAATAGAAGCTTCGAGCTTCGGCGAATCGTGAAAGACGCAGGACGTATCCAAGCAAATGATTTTCAGGCCGAGCTCTTCTAATTGGTTCATGGACTCCTCGATATTTGCCGGCAGAAACGGCGTACATTTATGAAGCGCCATTTCCGTTTCGATACCGCGGACTTCAATGCCGTCGAATCCAAGCTCGGATGCTTCTTTCAAAATCTTCTCCCAGCTCCAAGTCGGACAGCCCAGCGTGGAAAATGCCAATTTCATCGACTAGCCTCCCATTCGTTTCGCCATCTTCTCGCTTTCGCTGATTTCAATGTAACGGACGCAGGATACCTATGAAAACTGCTGCTTTTTTCACTAGTTCATTTATTTTGTGCTCGTCTTAAAATTCGTGAAGAACTTAAAAAAGCGACTAGTAAAGATACGGTAAATTCGTGAACCATGCGAAATTCCTACAGTTTCCCATTGTCATTGGAAGGCGCACAATGAGGATAGCGGTTATATAGAAGGAGTTGTTCCGATATGGTGCTTTCAGTGTGGGCCGTGAATGACGGCGAGAAGGTATTGAAGGAAGATTTGGCCAATCCGAATAAGAACGGAAACAGCGTTTGGGATGGCAGCACGATTCGTTTGTTCGGGGCAAGGAACGAGACGGTCGCGTTCCAGGTTATCGTAGAAGCAGACAGCACAGAGGTGACCGGCCTCTATGTCGAGATGTCCGAGCTTGTGCATTCGGAGCACGGGGAATGCAGAATCGACAATGCCGCTTTGCTAGATGAAGATCCCTCCAACTACGTTGGACGGCGTATCGAAGTGTTCACGCAGCATTATTTATACGTTTCCCCCGATCTCGGAACGGCGCCTCAATGGTTCTATGCGGAATCCGCTCCGCCGCTTCATCGCTCAGGCTGGATTCCGGATGCACTTATTCCAGCAGATGCCAAGCCGCGGCTTGGCGGTCAACCCGTGCACATGTCGCCCCGCTCCAACCAAGGCTTCTGGATCGATGTGTATGTTCCCCGGGAGGCGTCGTTGAAGCCGGGGATCTACCTTGGCGCGGTGACCGTGCGATGCGGCGATGAGCTGGTCGCGAAGCTGCCGGTCGAGCTGCAGCTCTTTGATTTTGCGCTGCCGGACGAGAATCACTCGGTCACTTTCGTCTATGCGAACGAAATTGACGAATATTTCCCGGATACACCAGACATTCGGGATCGGCTTCGCAGAATGGCGCATCGGCACCGGTTCGACTTGGTCGGCTCGGATGTCCATAACCAACGTTTTGACGTCGATAAGCTAGAGCAATATGCACCTTACCTCGATGGATCCTTCTTTGCGCGAGAAAATGGCTATGAGGGGCCCGGCGAACAGGTCGGTGAAGGTGTTTTTCCGATCGGGATGTATGGTGCTAAGGTGCTCGGAACTGAGCCGGCGGAAATTCAGCGCGAAGCGGACAAGTGGGTGGATTATTTCGAAGGCATGAATTGGCCAGGTGTTTATTTCTGTTATTTGATTGATGAGCCCCTTCCGGCTAAATACGATTGGATTCGTGAGCGCGCAAAGATTATACACGACTCCGAAGGCTCAGGAAGCAAGCTTCCTCTACTAACGACACGCAAATTCACGCCTGAAATTGAGGATGCCATCGACATTTGGTGCGCGCATACCGTGGATCCGAATTCCGCTCAACATTGTGCAGAAACCGGCGATAAACTGTGGTTCTACAATGGCTATCGCCCTTATCACGGGTCGATCATTCTTGAAGCTGAGGCAGTCGATATGCGCGTGAATGCTTGGCTGCGCTGGCGTTATGGCATTGAAGGGTATTTCATCTGGCATGGCACGCACTGGCGTCATAATCATCAAGGACCGCGCGGTCGCTGGAATCAGAATGTGTTTCAGTATCCGGTTACGTTCATGTATGTCTCGAACAACGAATCCGCCTATTACGGCGAAGACGGTGTCCATTTCGGCAATGGCGACGGGCTATTATTCTATCCCGGACGTGATCCGTTCTTCCGCGAGCAGGATCGGGGGATTAACGGGCCGATTAGCTCCATTCGGATGAAGAATCTCCGTAGAGGGATCCAGGATTACGAATATTTGTGGCTGGTCTCGCAGCACGGCAGCCGTGCAGAGGCGGACGCGATCGCCAAGGAAGCTGTTCCCACTGGCATGCATGAGACAATTGCAGATGGGCAAGCTTCGTGGTCGTCATGCGGGAGTGATTGGGACAGCTACAGGAGGCAAGCGGCTGAACTGATCGTTGCTTCGGCGATAGAGACGAAATGAGATGGAATCAGATGAGATGAAATGAGGTCTTGCACATGTCCGTTAATTCAAAGAAAGTCGTTGTCATTGGTGAATTGAATGTGGATTTGATCTTCGCTGATTCCGATATTCAACCTGAACCGAATCGGGAGAAGTTAATACGGGATTTTCGACTTGCGTTAGGTTCCTCTTCTGCTATAACAGCTGCTGGCTTGGCTGGACTGGGTATGGATGTAACATTTGTTTCCATTGTTGGCGCGGACGAGTTTGGCCGATTCTGCGTTAAAGAATTAGAGCGGCTTGGCGTTGACGTTACGCATGTCGTAATGGACAGCAATGTGCGTACAGGGGTCACGCTTTCCCTATCAGATGGCAGCGATCGTGCACTGCTCACTTATATGGGGGCAATTGGCGCTGTTACTCCGGCGATTATTCCAGATGGACTGCTTCGCGAGGCTGCACATGTACATTTCGGATCGTATTACCTGCAAGAGCAGATGAGGCCGCATTGGCTTGAGGTGTTCAAGCAGGCCAAGGCGAATGGCCTCACGACTTCTTTCGATTCCGGATGGGATCCGTCAGAGAGCTGGGATCGCGAGCGGATACGCTCACTGCTTGCTTTAACCGATTGGTTCATTCCCAGTGAAGAAGAAGCGATGCGGATTTTTGAAGCGGATACGATAGTAGGATTACCGGATTGCTTACCGGAATCTCGTGGAACTGTCGTGGTGAAATGCGGCAGTAAAGGCTCCATGGCCGTGTTCCTTGACGGGCTTGTTGAATTTGCTCCCTCCTATTCAGTGAATCCGGTTGATACGACAGGAGCCGGCGACTCGTTTAATGCCGGATTTATTACGGCCAAGCTCGAAGGCAAATCCGATTCCGAGGCGCTATCATTCGCGAATGCTTGCGGTGCACTATCGACGCTTGCGATTGGCGGTGCCGGTACGGTTTCCCGTGAAGGTTTATTGAAGCTTTGGCCGGAAGGGTCGAAGGCGATATGACAGGGGCTTGGACTGGATCTTCTTCGATCGTCTGTGCGTCATTAAATACGGCGATTGATAAACAGCTCGTCCTCCCTGCTTTTCATCTCGGGGAGGTGAATCGGGTATCGCAAGTCGATGCAACTGCAGGAGGTAAAGGTCTGAATGTTGCGCGTGTGGCGAAGTCAATCGGCGCTCCGGTCTTGGCGACCGGATTCGCCGGGGGCAGCAATGGCTCATGGATTATGAACAAATTGCAGGAGATTGGGCTTGAGCAGCAGATGGTCTCCATTGAGCAAGAATCCCGCATCTGTTTGAATATTATTGATGAGGGCGGTCGTCGTTCGACCGAGTTATTGGAACCCGGACCGAACATATCAGTGGAGGAGAAAGATCGTTTTATTGCGTTATGGCGCAGCTTGTGCGTGCCAGGGCGGTGGCTGACATTGTCAGGCAGTTTGCCGCGCGGACTTGGTGACCGTTTCTATGCCGATCTGATTACGGAAGCTAAACTTGCGGGAGCCCATGTAGTGCTGGATACGAGCGGAACACCGCTGGAGTTAGGCGCTCGAAGCGGTCCCCATACGGTGAAGCCTAACGAGGATGAATTTCGCCAGTGGTCTGGCTCCGACCCTCGTGATTATAAAGCCGTTCGCCGAATGGCAGCGCGGCTCGGCGAATATGGCGTTCAGACCTTGATTGTTTCGCTAGGTGCTGACGGTTGCCTTGCCGCAACACCGGACGGTCGGCTGTGGCTGGGCTTGCCTCCGATCATTGAGCCTATTAATACGGTGGGATGCGGCGATTCCTTTGTCGCCGGCTGGACAGTCGCATGCGCACGCGGCCTGGACATCGCGGCGGCTTTGCAGTTCGCAGTCGCCGTCGGCACCGCCAATGCGATGACTCCCGGCACCGGGCAAGTGAACTTGGCGAATGTTGAGGAGCTGCTTCCACGAGTGAAGGTTACAAGCCATTAAATGCTGGTGGCACATCCTCATTAGAAGAGAGAGTTGCTCTCAGAGCAACTCTCTCTTCATTTCTACCACTTTGCCGCATTTGTGTTGCCCCCTGGACCACACTTCCCACGAATCTACCACTTTTCCGTCAATGTGTTGCCCTCAGGACCACTCATCCGACGATCCGCCACCTTCTCACCAATGTGTAGCTCCCAGGACTACACATCCCACGAATCTACCACTTTTCCGCCAATGTGTTGCCCCCAGGACCACACTTCAGACGATTCCACCACTCTTCCGCCAAAGTGTTGCCTCCAGGACCACACTTCAGACGGTTCCACCACTCTTCCGCCAATGTGTTGCCTCCAGGACCACACTTCCGACGATTCAACCACTTTTCCGCCGATGTGTTGCTCCCAGGACCACTCATCCGATGAATCTACCACTTTTCCGCCAATGTGTTGCCCCCTGGACCACTCTTCCCACGAATCTACCTCTTTTCCGCCAATGTGTTGCCCCCTGGACCACTCTTCCCACGAATCTACCACTTTTCCGCCGATGTGTTGCCTCCAGGACCACACTTCCGACGATTCAACCACTTTTCCGCCGATGTGTTGCTCCCAGGACCACTCTTTCCACCAATGTAGCCACCTTGGTTAGCTTCTTTTGCGATTTCCCACCACTTTCCACCAATGTAGCCTTCTACGTGTGCTTCTTTTGCGATTGCCCCCTACTTTCCCACCAATGTAACCCTCTACGTACGCTTCTTTTGCCATTTCCCCCACTTTTCCACCAATGTAGCCACCTACGTTAGCTTCTTTTGCGATTTACTCCACTTTTCCACCAATGTAGCCACCTACGTTAGCTTCTTTTGCGATTTACTCCACTTTTCCACCAATGTAGCCACTTAGGTTAGCTTCTTTTGCGATTTCTCCCACTTTTGCACCAATGTAGCCACCTACGTTCGCTTCTTTTGCGATTTGCTCCACTTTTCCGCTCAATTGTCGGCGAAGTTAAGCTGCCCATCAACGCACTCTAAAAAAAGAAACCTCCGCTTCCATCAAAGAAGCGAACGTTTCCCATGACAAACTTATCAATCGTTCCAGTCCAATAGAACTCCCAGCGCCTGATCCTTGCTATTCAACAAAAGCTCATAACCCTGCTTTGCCTGTGAACTCGGCAGCTGATGCGTGATGAATGGCTCCACGATCAGATCGCCGGTTTCGATAAGCTGCAACATTTCGCGATAGAGCGCACCAGACGATGGGAGACCGTCGATATCTTTTATTGAGGCATGTGCCCCGATCAAGCTGACGCCTTTGCGGTGGATATGGTCGTATACGTTCATAGTGACCAAGCCGCGCGTCGATCCTAGCAATATGACCTGTCCGTGCACCCTGCACAATTCGAGCGCCGAGTTCACCAGTGCCGGAACTCCGGTTGCCTCTACGACGATATCTGGGTCTTTGCCGCCTGTAAACTGATGAATCGCTTCCCGAAGATCCGGCCCCGATTGCACAACATGCTGCACATTCGTTCTTCGAGCTAATTCAAGTCGTTCTGCTACTACATCGACCCCGATAGGAATAGCCCCATGCCCCGCATACAGCTGTGCCGCTAAATTACCGACCAGCCCCATGCCAAGGACAGCTACATAATCCCCTTCTCTAATTCGTGACTGAAGTACAGAAGTCATCGAAATTTCAGCAATTCTGGCAAACAAGGCAAGCTTGAGATCCACGCCGTCTGATAGCTTTACGATCTCTTCATCCGTAGCTCCAAACACACCATAACTCGCATGATGTCCCGCTGTAAAAACATGATCGCCGACCTCGAACCCACTCCGGCTACCTGCGACAACTACTTCCCCCACAGCAGCATATCCCGGATAAAACGGAAATTTCGCGAAGCGATTCCGCGGATTATCGATATCGATATGAGTGCCCGTATACAGCGCAAGCTCGGTCCCGGGACTGATTAAGCTATACGTGGTTTTGACCACGACCTGATCCTCATCCACTGCCGCAAGATCAAGTTCCTCTTCTTCATATTCAAGCGCATATGGGCGGGGAAACACCAGCTTCGTAACACCTATTTGAGTCATGTCTCGCATTCCTTCCTTTCTGCACGGTAATGCTGCTGTGCAAACGACACGGCGCCGATTAATCCGGCGGAATCGCCTAATTTGGCCTTGAGAATTGCCGGTTTCTTCGCATTGACGTAGCGTTCATCGATTTTGTCTCTGATCGGTCCAAGCAGCAGCTCGCCAGCTTCGGCAACGCCGCCCCCAATGATGACGGCGTCCGGATTCAGTAAACAAACGGCTGTCAGCAACTTGGAGCCGAGCACCTCGCCTACGTATCGGAAGATTCCTTGTGCAACAACATCGCCTTCCGTCGCGGCAGTGTAGACATCGAACGCAGTAGGTACCTGGTTTAGTGAACGCAACGAGGTACTTACGTCATCACGTTCAACCGCCTCTCGCGCCATTCGAGAAATTCCTTTCGCGGAGACGATGCTCTCCACACAGCCCTGCCGCCCGCAAATACAAACGCCAACTGCCCCATCCACCGGATCATGTCCGATTTCCCCGGCAAAATAATCCCCGCCCATAACGATACGTCCGTCAGCAAATATAGCCGCAGCGATGCCGGTTCCCACTGTCAAGCAAAGCACATTGCGATAGCCATGCCCGGCACCTGCGATGACTTCGCCAAGCGCATAGATTCTCACATCATTGTCGATACACACAGAAACCCCCAAACGACTGCTCATCTGTTCTGCGAATGGCACGCCGAACCAGCCCAGATTAGATGCCGCCTCTGCCCTGCCACGAACAGGGTCAACGATGCCGGGAACGCCCATACCGCATAACGCCAAGCCATCCGAACAATCGGCTTCTTGCGCCAAAAGGAAGATTTCATCCCGAAGCAAATCGAAGAAAGTGGCAGGAAGATCCGTCGATTTCGGCAAATGTGGCAGCAGGGTCGGGATCGACTTCTTCTTCAGCAATTGCCGTGAATGATCGAAAATACCAATAACGGTGTTGGTGCCGCCGATATCAACACCCACATACGCTTGTTTCAACGCTACCGATCCCGCTTCAGCCGCCGCATCAGTCATCCGTCTCCCTCCGATAGACCGCTTTTCCACGAACATAGGTAGCCACGATATCCAAGTTCTGATCCAGCAAGAGGAAATCCGCATCTTTTCCCTGCTCAAGCGATCCTTTCGAGGCGACAACACCTGCTTGACGTGCGGGCACGGCTGTCATTGAAGGCAGTAGCTTTTCCAGCGGATAGCCCGTGAACCGAATCGCATTTCGCAGAGCATGAATCATAGTAAGTGAGCTCCCAGCCAAACTAGAGCCGTCCTTCAACAAGATCTGACCACCACGCATCGTAACTTCACCGTAATCTCCATCAGCTAGTCCGGCGCAGGAGACAGCATCCGTAATCATACACACCTGATCCGGGCCTTTGGTATCGAACAAGAGTTTAACTACGGCAGGATGAACATGAATGCCATCGCAAATCAGCTCCGTCGTCAGCTCTGCCAGCATCAGCCCCGCCCCGGCTAAACCAGGCTCGCGATGATGAAGCGGACTCATTCCATTAAAGTGATGCGTGGTATGGCTAAGCCCGCTGCTAACTGCCTCGCCAACCTGCTCGTAGGTTGCATTGGAATGACCTGCCGAGACGGTAATGCCAAGACTCGCCAGCTGCCTCACCGCTTCAAGTCCTCCGTTCACCTCAGGCGCCAGGGTAACCAGCTTAATCCGATGATCAGCTGCTTCGATTAACCGTTCAATCTCCAACCCATTAGGCTCACGGATATCTGCTTTACTCTGTGCCCCTCTCCTCTTCTCATCAATATAGGGCCCTTCCAGATGAATTCCGATCAGCTCTGCCCCGGAAACACCTTCTCGAATAGCAGCCGCGATATTTCGTAATGCCAATTCTATTCGTTCAAGCGGAGCAGTGGTTGTCGTCGCCAGGAACGAGGTCGTCCCGTGCGCCGCATGGAATCGACTGATTCCGTCCAACTGCTCGTATTCCCCAGTCATCACGCTGCAGCCGTTGCCACCATGGATATGAACATCTACGAATCCGGGGATGAGCAGCATGCCACTCGCATCCTGTATCACCACCTGGGATTCCACTTGCAACTCAGACCCGCCAATAGCGGCTATTTTGCCATGTTCATCTACAATAAGCCTTCCTTGCTCCACGATGCCATTAGGTGTATAAACAGTGGCGCCAACAACACATAAGGCTTGCGCTGCCATCGCTTCATCTCCTATCGCTTAAATTGAGCCAATCAGCCTGTTACGACGCTCGGTTGCAAACTTGACCAAACCAGCGACCTGCCGATTGAACCGAAGCTCGCCTTCTTCCGCTGTAGCATCCGAATACAACATCGAACCGCCGATACCTAGATGCTCCCGGGCATGCCCCAGATTCGCCGTCATATTGACTCTGTCCTTGTTCAAGTGCAGCATCATGCTCGTTTCAATGCCCGCCGCATGATCACTGGCACGACGCGGATCATCCGCATCCATGAGCAAATAATCCATCGTAAAACAGACCGGCTCCTCACCTTCAGGAGATTTGCAATGGTAGCACACTTCATCGAGTACATTTTGCTGAATGGAGGGATTGTGACCGGATACGAGCACGACGAGCTTAAAGCCCCGATTCAAGTAGTTACGGCATGCGTTAAGGAGCAGCGCGGAGAATAGTGCCGTATCGATCGCATAGAACGAACCCGGCAGCTGGTAGCCTGCAGTCGCGTCCATGCCGTAGCCAATTCCAAATCCCGCATCCCAATAAGCATCCGCTGCAAAATGAATCGTTGGCATCACGACGCCGCCTGCCTGCTTCGCCGCTTCCAAGCATAAATGCTCGGCTTTGAGCGAATCGACGCCAAGCGGATTATGTCGCCCATGCCATTCCAACGTGCCAAGCGGCTGATAGGCAACAGGGAACTGCTTCTGAATAGACAGCAGCTCCCCCGGACGTAAGTAAATCGCCCTGACTTCTTCAGGGATTGGTTCATCAGGAATTTCGCTGCGTACTTTATCCGCGTCATAATAGGTTCTCAAGAAAATGACCTCCGATCCTTACACATGCTCCAAGTAACGATTCTTGATTAAGGCAAGCGACTCATCGCCATCTAATTCCCAGATTGCCCTGTTGAAAATCTCCACCTCGATTGGGCCGTTATATCCTGCCGCTTCAACGGCTGCCCTTATGCGCCGCAGATCGATGACCCCATCCCCCATCATGCCCCGCCCCATTAACAGGTCCGGAGTCGGCACAATCCAATCGGACACATGGTAGCCGACGATTCTACCGGCGGCTCTAGCAATCTGTTCATATAAAGCCGGATCCCACCACACATGAAAGACATCGACGACAACGCCGACTTGACCAGGTCTATACCTCTCGGCGATATCGTTCGCCTGCGACAGCAGATTGATCACCGAACGCTCAGCGGCATACATCGGATGAAGCGGCTCAATGCCAAGCTTAATCCCATGGGATTCCGCATAGGGAACCAACTCGGCGATCCCTTCCTCCACCATAAGCCTAGCCGCGGCAATATCTTTATCCGGAGCCGGCCCACAGACAAGGACGAGGACATCCGTCCCGAGCTCAGCCGCTTCTTCGACCGCACGCCGATTATCCTCCATCCGCTGCCGCCGTTCTTCTGAAGTAGCTGCCGGAAACATGCCTCCTCGGCATAAACTCGAAACATGAAGTCCGGCATCACGAATCAGCCGCTTGGCTTCGGTCAATCCTGTCTGTGCTAATTTATGCCGCCACAGCGCAATCAATGGAATGTCAGCACGTACGCATGCCTCCACGGCCTCTGGCAGCGACAATCGATCTGTCGTAATTTGATTCAAGCTCAGTCGCTTGAAGGTTGTCAGTTGTTCCAAGCCCGTCACCTCCTCTACTCTATGCCAGACAGTGCCAGTACCTGCTTCATGCGATGAACTGCCAGCTCCGGCTTCGCGAGCAGTCCTGCTTGATCAGCTAACGTGAACAGCTCTGCAAGATGAAGGATAGACCTGGCACCTTCCGCGCCGCCCAGCATTCGGAAATGGGATTGATGTCCGTTCAAATACGCCATAAACACGATGCCTGTCTTATAGGCGTAGGTCGGACGCTGGAAAATATGCCGGGATAACGGAACTGTCGGATTGAACAATGCACGATACTGCGCTATATCCCCTTGATCCAGCGCATGTATTGCAGCTGCGGCTACCGGCGCAATCGCATCGAATATGCCGAGCAATGCATGGCTGTACCCCTGCTCATCGCCAAGAATCAACTCCGGATAATTGAAATCATCTCCCGTGTACATCCGAACGCCGTTTGGCAGCTTCCGCCGCATCTGCACTTCTTTATCCGCATCGAGCAGCGATATCTTAATGCCATCCACCTTATCTGGATGCGTATGGATGATGCGAAGACAGACGTCCATTGCTGCGTCAACATTGCGCTCTCCCCAATATCCGGCGAGCGCGGGATCGAACATGTCGCCAAGCCAGTGCAGAATAACCGGGCGAGACACTTGGCGCAATATCGTGCCGTACACCCGCTCGTAATCTTCCGGCGACTTCGCAGCGGCAGCCAGTGCCCGGCTTGCCATCAGAATGACTTGCCCGCCTCGACTTTCGATATATTCGCATTGTTCTTCATAGGCGCGTATAACTTCATCGATCGTAACTTGTGGTCCGGGCATCAGTTGATCGGTTCCCGCGCCGCAAGCGATTTTCCCGTTCACCGACTCCGCTTCCTTCAAGGATAGTCCGATCAGCTCTTTGGCGCGAGGCCAATCCAGCCCCATTCCCCGCTGGGCCGTGTCCATCGCTTCCGCTACGCCAAGGCCGAGCGACCACAGGTGATGGCGATATGCCATCGTAGTCTGCCAATCAATGGCTGCACCAAGCAGCGGCTCCGCTTCGGCGAACGGATCACAGACGACATGCACGGCGGAGAAGGCAATTCGCCCTTGCAATGGGACGGAAGGCGAGGCAATCGGCGCTGTTCCTGCAAGCTTGTATTCATATAACTCGCCGCCGGCGCGAGGCAATTTAATCGTTTTTCCCATCATTGTCATCGTAGTTAGCACCTCCTACAGCTGCAAAGCCGGCACGTCTACCCAGCGGCGCTCCGCCCAAGACTGCAGCCCAAGCTCCGCCATCTGCGTACCCTTCGCGCCTTCGAACAGATCCCATCGGAATGGACTCGCATCGTCAACAACATGCTTCAAGAAGAGCTCCCACTGTACCTTGAAGCCATTCTCGAACACTTGATTGTCCGGGACTTCCTGCCACTGCTGCGTGAACTGGAACGGATTGGGGATGTCCGGATTCCACACCGGCTTAGGCGTATTCACGCGATGCTGCACCTTGCAATCCCGAAGTCCGGCAACGGCACTGCCTTCCGTTCCATCTACCTGAATGGTAAGCAAGTCATCGCGATCTACGCGCACCGCCCAAGAGGAATTCGCTTGCACGACGATGCCATTCTCGAGAAGGAATGTCGCATACGCTGCATCATCGGCGGTGCAGGCATAACGTTCACCCTGCTCATCCACCCGCTGCGGGATATGCGTCGCACCAAGACACGAAATCGCTTTCACTTCCCCGAACAGATTGTCTAGCACATACCGCCAATGGGCGAACATGTCGACGATGATACCGCCGCCATCCTCCTTGCGATAATTCCACGATGGACGTTGCCCAGCCTGCCAATCTCCCTCGAATACCCAATAACCGAATTCCATCCGTACGGACAGGATCTGGCCAAAATATCCCGAATCTACGAGCCGCTTCAGCTTCAATAAGCCTGGCAGAAACAATTTATCCTGCACAACGCCGTTCTTGACGCCTGCTTCTCTCGCTAGGCGCGCTAACGCGAGGGATTGTTCAAGGCTGTCCGCCGTCGGTTTCTCGCAATAGATATGCTTGCCCGCTGCAATCGCCTGCTTAATGCTCTCCGCGCGTCGATTCGTGGTCTGCGCATCAAAGTAAATCGAATAACTCGAATCAGCCAAGCAAGCCTCCAAGTCCGTGCTCCACTTTTCAATACCGTGTTTCTGCGCTAGCGCCTGCAGCTTATGCGCTTGCCGGCCGACCAGTATCGGATCAGGCATGATCGTATCGCCATTCACTAGCTGGATACCGCCTTGGTTCCGAATGGCAAGTATGGATCGGATCAAGTGCTGGTTCGTGCCCATTCGTCCCGTAACGCCGTTCATAATAATGCCGATGGTATGGGTAGTCATTAGGTAGTACCTCCGTTAAGTAGATGTTGGTTAAAGGTGAGATGGGGCGCCGGTAATCGACGCCCCGCTTACGTAACGCGTTAATTTCCGCCGTTCTTCCCATACTCGAAAGCCCCGATATCGATTTTGTCTTTGTCCGGTCTCTTCTCGCTATTCTGATGAAGCACATATTGCTTCTCGATCAAATCATCATATTGCCCAGGCAATCCCGCTCCGGCATTAATGAGGGCAGAGCCAGCGCTGAGCTTGTAATTCTGCCCGCCAAGCGAACCGTCGATCCATCCCGGATTCGTACCTGTCAACGTGCCCATGTTCTTAGCTGGCACACGAGACGGCTCATTGAAATCGTAGAAGTAGCCTGCCGTAAACCAGTTGTTGCGCAGCTCGATCGAACCGTCATCATCCGTAATCACTAGCGGTGCCGGATTAGCGCCGGCTTGATGGAATACATTGTTACGCGCGTCCACATGTTTGCCCGGCGCATAGAACAGTACCGTCCGTTCGGTACGACCCGGATCCTTCAAGCCTGGCACGCCGTCTTGTCCATAAACACGCTGCTGTCTGTACGTCACTACCGTGTTATTGAAGAAGTTCAACGTTCCATGACGATCCGGAACCGTTACGTTATCGCCGCCGAAGTTAATGATCTCATCGTCGCCCCACGTATCGAATAAGTGATCGCGCTCGATCAGCACGTTGGCATAAACAAACGAGTTATTGTAAGTAGGATCGAATACGATGCGGGGTGAATCTTCGGCATCATCAAGCGCTATTTGCCTTCTGCCGCCATCGATCCAGTTATACCGCACAACCGTTCCAGCTCCGCGATCCTTCAAGCCATACCCTTGCGAGCCCGGCAGCAAATCGCCGTAATGATTATTCTCGTATACCGTGCCGATTGCCGCGATATAGCTGTTATGCTCGAACATTCTGCCGACGTTGCCGTTGCCATAGATGAAATTGCCTTGGATGAGCAGATTTTTCGAGGTATAGTCAATTACCGCTCCTTCCCATACATACATCGAGGATGTCCCGAATATGCCGTTTCCGTTGTCATGAATCTTATTGTTGCGGAGCGTGACGTGATCCCCATTGTCGATCCAGATCCCGGACGCATTGAATCCATAGCTGGCCAGGGCTCCGCTTGCGTTCACATACTTCTTCGAGGCATGCGCGTTAAAGACTTCGAAATTCTCGAACGTCACATACTTCGCCGGCTTGCTGTCTTTGCCAATACGGACGAGCGAGCGATTCGCATTCGGAACCGGATTCTGTGCTCTGAATACAGCGCCGTTACCGTCAATCTTCGGAAGCTCGCCATTTGGACCGGGAACACCATGTATAATGATCGGCTGCTCCTTCGTCCCTTCTGCGAAAATACCTATTTTCTCTTTGTAAGGCGTGTCGCGGTAATACACATAAACTACATCACCAGCCTTGAGCGTTTCCCATGCAAAATCATTGATGTTCTCGTAGGTTTTGCCCGGACCGATTTCGATTGTGGCCGGCGGCGCTTCATTCACGCCTGGCTGCTTCTTCGCGGAATCCGGCTCCCAATTGTCGTATTTCACACGGCTTAGATCGAATTGAAACGTCAGCTTATCCGAGTCTGCCAAGCCTGCCAGATCAATCGGCTCCTTGTAGATCATCCAAGAGGTGCCGGCGTTTCCAGCCACTGAGAATGCCACGCATTTGGAGTCGTTGACCCCGCAGTCCTTCGATTCAATCCCGTTGATGGAATAGGTGTAGTACAGATCTTCCTCGCTGGCAAAATTCTGAAAGTAAAACGGCTTATCCGCTTGATTGGAATAGATGGACGTGCTGCCGAGGTTAATCTTGTCCACGTAAACGGCGTCCTTGTCTGCCGGCCAACCACCTACTGCTTCACCATCGTCATTGAGCGAAGCCTCAGCAGGTACGAAAGCAATGCTGCCCAGCTTGCTGTCTGCTACGAGCGTTTTCAATACAGAGACAGGAAGCTTGAACGTTTGGAATCCGTCCTTCTGATCCACCTCGAACGCGAAGCTTTTCTCGGCGTCATAGACACCGGTTTCTGCATCCACGTTGAATAACGCCTTCAGCTTGAACGGCGCTGCCGCTCCGTCTGCTGAACGAACGCTGCCGATCATGATCAGCGAAACCAGCATGGAAGTCATAATCGTAATCAGTAAAGCCCTTCTGGGTAATTGATTAACCATTACTACGAACCTCCCGAAATCAATATTGGATTGTCACCTTTCCCATTGAACGTACCGTAGATTGACCTCGCACACTACAGTAGCCTTTATCAAACCTTCATCCTTCTTCGACTAGTTTAAAATCTGACCTGAATCATAAAAAAAGAGAAGAACCAGCCGGTTCTCCTCTCCTCTTCATGATGCGGAACTCTAATACTCAAATGCCCCGATATCCAGTGTTCCGTTCGCTGCGCGAGCCACGGATAATTGATGCTGCACATACTCGTTGCCGACCGGGTAAGCACTTGCGTTTGCATGCAAGGAGGTGCCGGCATTAATAAGGGCAGACCCCGTAGTAGGACGCAGGTTGAGCGTCGAGAAATTCGTGAAGCCCGGCGATGTCCCCGTTATTGTGCCGGAATGTGTCACCGTTCCGCCCGAGCCTGCAGCGATATTCGTATAGCCGGTGTTGATCCAGTTATTGTACAGATTTGCCGTTCCTGTCTGGTCGATGATGCGCAGCGAGGACGTCGAAACGCTCTTATAGTACACGTTGTTGCGCACATCCGCTGTTTCACTGCTCGTAGATAACCGCAGCATGGTAGAATTGGTGGTCCGATTCGAAATAATGGTGTTGTTGTACAGATACAGCGTTCCTTTGCGGTAAAGGGACGTTGTGCCGTTATCTCCGCCATAATGGATGAATTGCGGGTTACGAGTATCATTAGGCTTGATAAGTACATTGCCATAGACGAATGTCTTATTGTAACTGGCATCGCTCGTTATGGCAGTCGCATCATCGCCCTCAACCAAGTCAATCTGACGATTACCGCCTTCGATCCAGTTGTAACGAACGACCGTACCTGCCGAACGATCCTTCAGGTTGTTTCCGGTGCAGCCGCTGCATAGATCGCCTAAACGGTTGTACTGGAACGTGATTCCAATCGCAGCAGTGTAAATGTTATGCTCGTAGACGCTGCCGCTGTTGCCATTGCCGTAGATATAGTTCTTCTCGACAAGGATATTCCGCGAAACGCCGGCGTCTGAGCTCGCAACGAACAATCCATTACCGCCATCGGTAATAATATTGTTGCGGAAGGTTAGGTTCTCACCGTACTCGACGAAGATCGGCGAGGCCGCTTTGACATAAGCTACAGTTGTACCTGCATTATTGGTGTAGTTGTAGCCTAATTTTGCGCCGCGAATTTCCAAATTCTCGATCGTGATGTATTTCGGCAGATTGCCTGTAGATGGATCCGAAGCACTGCCTGCGAACCTGGCCCCGCCGATCTTGATGACCGAACGGTTATCGTTCCAGAAATCAAGCGCCGAGCGTGTCGTTGCACCGTTGCCGTCGATAACCGGCCGTACGCCGCTTGCGTTCGGTATACCGGTTACCGTAATTGGAGCTGTTGACGAACCCATTCTGGAGATGACGATCTTCTCTTTGTAAGGCGTTGATCGCCAATAAATTTTGACGGTATCGCCTGCGACCAGGGATTCCCACGGAACATCCCCGATATTGGTATATGTTTTGCCAGGGCCAACCTCGTAGATCGTAGCAGCATAAGCTTTCTTGATCTGGGGCGTGAAGCTGAATACCCCCATGACGAGCGACAATGCAAAAAGCACAACCAACGATTTTCTTCTCATCCTCTTCCTCCTTGTTTGGTTTGTTCACCGGGTCATGACTGCAACTTGGATGTACCCGCTCTGCCCATTGGGGCGCAACACAGCATGCAAATCGGCTTATTCACCACCTCCGCGCGTCTCAGAATGTCCATACTATAGAAAAAAACCGACGAATTGCCTATCGTCGGTTTTTTATGTCTCTCATCGTTTTCATGCTTTCCAACAATGTGACTAATTGGATGCCAAATTCGCCTCTCCGAGGATACGAATAGGTTCCGCTGCTTGTGCCTTCGACGCATTAGCACGGTCGGGAACTTGATTGATGGCTCGCACCCAGATGTTTCCGGATACCGGATTATCGACCAACAACCTGACTGCAGTAATCGTTTGGTCCGGGAATGGATTGGCGATCAGCCATTTATAATAGGTTTCTTCACCGATCTGCACCGGTAAAGAGGTGAACGCCGCTTCATACAGAATCGCGTCCACGCTATATTGAGCTGCTGTATGAACACTGCCCTTGGACAGCTTTCGCTCCCAGAACCGATCCTTATTCGAGATGTTGAAGCCATACGTAATCGGTACGCTAATCCGCGATCCATCCTCATACTCCAGCACATACTCGCCTATCCGATACTCCTTATTGTCGAGGTAAATGCCGTCGATGAATTGATGGTACTCACGAATATGATCGGTCGTATGAACAACCTCCACATACGAAGTTCCGGCACTTGATCCCGCTTCTCGAAGCGCATCACGATACCTGTAACGGTACAGTTCATCAAAAGCAGAACTCGCTGTTTCCTCGTGCTGCGTATCGTCATACGAATCGCGCCAGAACAGATAAGCAGCGTAAGCCATCGAGAACAGCACGCCGTTGCGCTGCAGATTCTCTTCCTTCAAGGCGCTCCAGTTGGAAATAATGCCGCCGAGCGGCCCATCGCTAAGCCGCGTACTCCAGTCTGCAAAGGACGGTCCATCGAAGTTGCCGAATACAACCGGCATTCCTCGTTCGATAAACGGCTGGTCGAAATGCCGCTCAATGCCCCAATACCAATGCATCATGATGATATCGCCCGGCACCAGATCAATCGCTTTGTGCGTGGCAGGGATCGTTTCCCCCATATAGACGCCTGTTTCATAATCGACCATTCTTCGCTCGGAGCCGCCGTAGGTTTTGCCATCGGACGTAACGGCGTTCAGCAGCTTCTCGCTCCAAATCATCGTTTGTGCGCCGCGTTCTTGCAAGTAGGCATAGATGCGCTTAATGTCGTCCGCATATAGCTGCTCAGCAGGTTTTGTGGAGCATTTGTCGCACAATCCGATGGAGTACAGCTCATCATGACCGATATGAACCGTCTTCGGCTCGAACACGTCCAGCACCTCGCCGAGCACATCAAACAATAACTCATAAGAGCGTTCGTCAGA
The DNA here is from genome assembly GCF_900106745.1 of Paenibacillus sp. CF384. GTDB lineage: Bacteria > Bacillota > Bacilli > Paenibacillales > Paenibacillaceae > Paenibacillus_Z. Next base: position 553,097 of record NZ_FNNV01000001.1, read on the forward strand.
TGGACAATACGTATCCGGATACGGATCGTTATGACGTTCGCTAATTTCGGGATGATTGATGAGCAAATAATCGCAGTGGCTGAGACATGGTACTTCCGGTATGACGTCTAAGTTACGTTCTTTGCAATAATCGACGAGCTCGCGAACTTGCTGCTGCGATAGGAAGCGTCCTCCGCCATTCTCGGCATGGATTGAATTCTTGTACCAAGAGAAGGTCTTCTCCTGAATCACGATTGTCTTGCCGCTGTATTCGTACATTTCATCGCAATAACGAACCCAGCCTTCGTTAATCTCAGGATGTTTCTTATATTCCATTGCCCCGCCGACCTCAATGACAACGGTATTGTATTTGAAGTGAACCAGCATGTCGACGAATTTCTTGAAATAGGCGATGCCTTCCTCCGTTGGGAGATACACCTTCAGCCCTCTAACCGGACAGGTCGGAACATTGTAAACGATGCCTTTATTGACGTAACCATGGCTCCGGTCCACATACTTGGACAAGGTTACCGCTCCGTACATCAACCCGCGTTCTTGCTCCGCATAGACCGTAATTTCATCTGCTGCGACATGAATCACATAACCTTCATCATGCTCCGCATACTCGCATTTCAGTTGTTCGCGGATGATCGCACGGACTGCTGCCGTCACGCCATACCGGAATGAGATCCGTTTAAAGTACAAATCTTTCGTCACCTTACTTGCAACGCTGCTCAGCATACCCTTCATGAATGGAGTTTCGCACTCGATCGCTGTATCCTTCGTGAACCAGTTCCCTATCGTCTCCCAAGCTGCATGTGCCGTCAAATAATCGTTCATCTCTCAACCTCCAGCTTCCGAGTTGAATGCCCTATACGATTGTCACTTCAAATTGGGTGGAAATACCAGTCGCTGTATCTTTCGCCGTCACGGTCCAAATTCCTGTGCGCGCATTATAAGGAACCGCGACCTCATGCACGTAATTGGTCCGTGCCAACCGAATATTATCGGAATACAGCCAATCTCTCGATCCATCCGGCGCACTAATATGAATGCTGATCACACTTTCGAAGTCAGGTTCTGCAAGTGGATTCGTTTCAAGCGCGAAGCTGATTTGTTCCGTTGCTCCGCGTTTCCATTCGCCATTGGCTGTCACGCCTAGGTCGGTAACTTGACAAGGCAGCAACGAGATTAGCTTCGTATCGCCTTCGGCAAGCGAGAATTCCGCGTGATCCGTATAGCCTAAATAACGACGCTCTCGGATGTCATAGACATGTGCATAGTTGGCAAACTGGAATCGAAGCATTGAAGCCTCTGCCTCCTCCTTCTTCCCGCCTCCTACCGCCAAACCATCATGACCCAGCGACTGCACATCGCTCAGTTTGCGGAGAACCGCCACATACGCCGCGTTCCCATTCGTATAATAGAAGCTCTCGTAGCCGGCATGAACCGCTTGGCCATTCAGTTGCGTAAGCTCGGCAGGCTTGCTTGCTTCTGATAGCCCAATGACGTGGCCGATCAGTTCACGAAGCGCCGAGCCTCCATTCGATTGACGACGAAGCTTCGTATACTCCGCCAAGGCGAGATTCAGATAAATCGCTTTCCCCTCGCCATATTGGCGAATGTTCACAGCTGCAATCTTCCGCATGAAGTCGTCGCGGTAGGCCGGCTGTCCATCTCTTGAACGGATTCCGAATTCCGCAATCCGCACATCCTGGAACGATTCATCCGGTACGAAATAATTGAAATCGGCATTCGGCACGAAGCCATCATTGTTATAGAACGGTTCTGCCTCAGTCGAAAGCCGCTCGATCCCAAACAGCTCGTCAAGCTGTCCTTGTGATAGCGGCGTACAATGCTTATCCATCAATCCCGTTTGGATATCCCCGATGATGACGCCGCCTTGCTGAACGAAACGAGTAATTTCGGCCGTTTCCGCTGCGCTCAGAGCGATGGAATATGGCAGCACTAGCAGCTTGTAGTCATTCTTTAACAGTTCACCGGCTTCGATCTGCTGCGTGGCCACAAACGAATATTGATAGCCGCTATCCTCCAGCATGTCGATCCAGCCTTGACGGTTGCTTTCGAAACGAGCCCTGTCCGCCGCTATTGTTGTCCCCCGTACGGATGCCATTGAATAATGGATGGCGATGCCGCAATGATCCCGCTCAGCCACATGAAGCAGCAGCTTGCCGATTCCCTCTTCGCGAATTTCTTTGAACGGCACACTGAGATCCTTAGCACTGTTGCTGAGTGAATAGTCCGGGTTCAGCATGCTGAACTCCCAGAAAATATTGCATAACGTAAGCCCGTGATAGACGCCATGCCATACGCCATGCTTCGCGGTCGCGCCATCGACACCATACCCGAACCAGCCGCCAATAATGGTGCCGGGTTTCGCGAAGGAACGGTGGAACTCGTATTGATTGCCTACTCCATAGGCTTCGAAATACCCGACATGCTGATGCAGGCGGTAATAATCATAACCTGAATATGCCGTAGACGCCTGGCAGCCGGACATTCGAATGACGCCACCTTCGTCTTCGCTCTTCACGATGGAAGCGATTCTCCGATAGGCTTCGATAAACGTATTCTCCATGAAACGGCGGTGATCGGCCCAAGGGGCATAACTGCTTCTTCTTCTCGCTTCTTCTCGTGTGAGTGGAAACGCCTCATTCCAGCTGCTATATGCGGTTCCCCAAGATAGGTTGAGCGCTTCGATGTCGCTTGCATAATCTTGTTTAAGCCACTCTCTCATCTCTCCTAGGCAGTGAGAACAGAAGCAAAGGTCGAGCTCATCGGTGTAACAAGTGAGCGAGCCTTCGTCATTGGCGAAATAAGCAATGGGACCGAAGTGCTTAAACTCTGCGACCTTGCCGGTGATTTTATGCTGCAGCCCTTGCCAGAACGCCGGATCATTCAGACAAGGAATACGAACGAGATATTCTTTATCTTTCGTCCGGTAATACTGTTCCTTCCTCTCCACATAAGGCCCTCTATGATACCAATACACGCCGAGCCCTTCTGCCCCTGACATCGTGAGTGTTTTGGAGCTGCCCGGGAACAATCCGGTAATGCCGATCTCATGATAGCGCTCGCCGACTAACCCAAGAAAATCGCCATGGCCCCGATTCTGCGGTGCCGTGAACACTTCGAAGTCCTCGATCTGTCTTTGAGACGGCGTCACTACGATTCTCTCCGACGTCCAGCGCTGCACAAGATGATTTCCGATTCTCACATCTGCTTGCACCGTAATATGCATTGATTTCATTGCCGCTGCGCGGAATTCCTGAGTCAGCCGATCACTGCCGCTCTTAAATGCAGTCACTGATTGCTGCAGAACATTGCCGTAATCATCTATGATTTGAACGCTCAACTCACCGGCAGCCAACCCTTCCAGCCGGAGCATCACTTGTAGTGTTTCTCCCACTTGAAGCGACTGGTGGCTAAGCACAGCTTCAGCGATTGAAGCTTGAAGTGGCTGAGAGAAGCCGAATGTCGCAAAGTCTACTAACTCCCCGGCTGCAAAGGCATTCAATGCAACGCGAAATTCGCCGCCGTTCTCGAGCTGCCTCGGCAATGGAAGCACACTGCCATCGCAATTCCCCTCTGCGACAATCTCATCATACGCATTCTTGATCGTATATTGGATACGATCCGGAACCAAGGAACCCGAAGTTCGAACGTCCCATTCCTGTTCCTTGCGTACCGGCGGCTCTATTAAACAATCGGTCTCGCGTTTAGCAGCCCAGATCACGCTTCGGTAGACAAGCTCATAGAACGATTCCAGGAAGGCAAACGTACAGCTGCTCTTCGCGCCAGCCCATCTGTCAATGACCGCGTCATAGGTTGATTCCTTGCCGGTGAACTCCTTATGCTGAGGCAGAATATCGCGCGGGTAGTAGCCAAATGCGACCACTCTGCCTTTGCCGCAGCTCTTAACTGCAGCAATTGGCGATCCATCCGCAGCTTCAATCAGCACATCCCCGGCTGCTTGATAAGGATAATAAGCCAGTTCCTCGCACGGCAATAGCTCAAGTGGTATTCCACTGGTGATATAGTGCGACTTTGCAGCTGTCCATCGTCCTGATTTCAACAAGTCAAATCTTACCTTCGGATAGCCTTCTCCGGCATTATTGTCGACCGCGAACCCTTCTTCGAATAGGTTAACCAGCGGCGACAGTTCTTCTAGCTCTGGAGACTTCAGCTTGTCTTCCCCGTGGAAAGGACGCATTAGCACGAGTCCAGCTCCAGCCTTCACACGGCGAACAATCGCTTCTCTGGCTGCAGCTGTGAAATGCGACCACCCGTTCACTGCTGGTATAACCAGCACATCAAAGTGCTCCTCTGAGGTCAACACCTTCTCTAAGTTGTCGAACATAATATGCTGATCATCGACCGATGCTCGAATATCGTAATAATCGCCGATGCCCCATTTGTTGAGATCCCAAGCTCTGTCGATCGTTACCGTCTCATACGCCACGCCGGTTCGGCGAATAAATTCGACAATCTCGCGGCCATGCTTCACGCTTGGCACGAAGAACAGCTTCAACTTCTCGCCTGCATACGACTGCAATCGGTCTGGATAATCGCCGCCAAAGCTCGTTTCGTAGGTGATGTCATACGTTTTCTCCACCATTAAGTCGCCTCCTTCATATACAATCCCGTTGATGTCTGCCTCACCGTCACCGTTCATAGCGAAATAGCTGATCACATGGAAATGGAATATCGTACATTCTGCTTAAGGTATCCGCCCGATTAAGAACACCCAGCCGGTATACCTCATCGACTTGGCTGATGTAATGATTGAAGGCAAGCTCCACAACGACTTCCGGATGGTGGCGATAAACGCGCCGCTCCAGATTATGTTTGCCGATAAAAGCTTGGATTCGCGCCTCTTCCTCCTCCGTTGCGATCCCGCCATAAGGCTTATCCTCTTGAAAATAAAAAGCTGCCCGCGCCTCATTGCCAAGCTCGCTTGCCGTTCGCACCGCAGCCTCACGCACGATGAAGTGGTCGATATGCTCCTTGAAAGCAATCGGAAATACCAGAGCCGTATCCGGAAGCATCGCCAGCTGAGTTATTCGCCCAAGCATACGGTCGTAAATCTCTTGATCTCGCTCGTCGAAATCCTCGAACATCCCATGCGGAAACTCCATTTCACTGCTTGCCAGCGCTTTGCCTCTAGTGAAGCATTCATATTCAGCAAGCAGCTCATAGCCGTAACTGTACGGGCTGAGCAGCTCATCGATACAATTCAAATCTTCCAACAGCCGTTTGCCGGTTGCCAGCTTGATGCGATCCAGACTGGCGTCGAAATTGCCGCTTCCGGTATGTGCCAAGTAATTGCTGCGCGAGAACACATTTATGATGCGAAAATGTTTCGTATGGAGGAGACCACGCTCCTTCAGCTCCAGCACGTAACCGCCCAGAAAGAATAGGAAATCATCGTAATGCGGAGAGATGACAATGATAGTAGGCTCAGGTATGACTTCCTCAATCGGGAGAATCTTCAACTTCGTCATGGTTAGTCCTCCAACAATCGGTAGATTTCGGTGTAGGCATCTTGAAAATAAGGCAGCTGCTGCTGGGCCAGCTCTTCATGACTCGTATCCTGCTCGAGAAAAGCTAGCGCTTGGTTAGCCGCTTCCAAGGTGTCGAATTCACACTCCCAGATCAATGTGTTTCCAGCTTCTCTGCCGCTATAAGGCAAATAGCGTTTACCCTTAGGAAACGCCGGATTCTCTCGTTCGAGTTTGGCAAACTGGCTCTCAAGCGCCAGAAATTGTTCTCTGCTGGCCGCGTGAAACCGCTGCACTAGTCGCACCTTCACCTTCATCGTGCTGCACTCTCCCTCTTATTGATCTACACCTAACATGTGCCGGAAAGCCGAAGTCATCGGAAACTCGTTCGCTATGGCAAAATCGGCGAGCAGCTGCACATTCAGCTCAAGATGAATGGAATGCGGCGAAGTTACTGCCAGAGCCGCGATCAAAGTGCCAAGCTCAACCGCACTTTCGAGTGGAGTTTCCGCGAAATACGCATCGTTGTGCACCTTGGTGAATGGCAAGCCGCAGCTCAAGCCACTAATGACGCCGCCAAGCAAAGCATCGCCTGCGCCTGCTGTACTGAAGGCCTCTACTTTAAGCGGAGGCGTATGCGTAATGCGGCCATTCTCAAAGCTGTAACAGCCGGCTGCACCATCCGTCATGATCAGCTTTATCTCAGTATTGTGGCTGCTGAGTTGACTCGCGCATTTTGCTGCCAGTTGATAGCCTCCAAGCTCCTCTTGCTCTTCCGATTCAGCTAATTCGGCGATGCGGCGAGCTTCATCGCGATTAACGGAAAGCAGATCAGTGAGTGCGAATCCGCCAAGCTTGCCGAACTCGGCCGTTTCGGAAGACAGCAAGGCTGCGACATTGAAACTCCCCCGTGCTCGGCCTCCTTCGAGGAGCGCGATGCGAGCGGCAAGTGGCACTTCAGGAGCAGCAAGCACAATTTCTGCCGGTCCGATTGGTGGAAGCTGCTCTAATGCGTAATTGATATCTTGCGGCATTACCTGCTCACTCGCGCTATTCGAAGTCGTAATATTGCCGCCAGCCAAATCCGGATACTGAAAGCAGACACTGAATAGTGTTTTGGCATCGGAGAGGCTGTCTACGTAATCTGTGGACATCCCGGAAGCAACCAACTGCTCAAGCAGTGCTTTCCCCTCTAGGTCGGTTCCTACTTTACCGATCGGATATAGCTTGAAACTGTCTTCGTCATTGCGCGGATCGCTAAGCAGTACAGCCGGATAATGGCAAATAATATGGAGCTTGCAGAAATCTTGATTGTTGGTCAGCTCGCCGAGGCGGCTCTCGTTTCTGCCTATCGTTTGATTACCTTCAAGCTGAAACAAGATGCCTGAGCCAATTCCACCGGTTCCGATAAGGCGGCGATATCGATATGAGGTACCGGAGACGGGCCGAAGTGTACTCATACATTGACCCCGTTAATCTCCCATTCCGGATGTTCGGCAATGGGATGTGCAGCCGTCTCAAGCGTCGCTGTAATAAGCGCATCCGGGTGAGTTTGAAGCAAGGTCATCGGATACTCGGTCGTCTCCCCTGAGAATAGAGCTACGCGGAGAGCAGTCTGCTTCCACGCACCGGTATCGCTGTAAATCCTTACTTTCTTAGCTGACAGGCATTCTTTCATACCTAGGGTAATCGACATCGGCGGCACGAATTGATACGCGCCACCGAAGGTGCGCTGCGCGAGCGCTATAATCGTATCGAGGTTATTATCCTGTACTCGGATCTCCGAATTACGGAGCTGTTCTACCGTAATCGCGCTGTATGGATGCCTTCGCGCTTGGTTGTAAGCCAGATGTCCATCCTGACCCCAACCGCCAAGCGTCAGATCGATGGGAGCTTCGGCAACACGCGACTTGATGGTCTCAATCGCCGATGGAATCGGGAAATATCGCTGCGTTTGCGGAACGGCAAGCTCTGGCCGAACCCCGTCATAGAAATAAGTCTCCATGAAACTTCTGAAATTATAGGGGTCATTGCGAGAGAGCAGCTTCCCTTCCCAATCCAAGCACTCATCCATATGAAACACCGTCATATTCGCAAGCGAGATGCTCTCTTCATTAATAATTTTGACGAACGGTTCATACCAAGCCTTCGGTCCGCAAGGCACGATCGCTCGGAAGGGACGGCCCTCTTCATTGGCAAGACGTATATCATCGGCGAATTCTCTTGCCATGATCGTTCCCATTTCGGCGGAATCCCTGACCAATCGAAGAGGAATTCGACGCGCCTTGTGATCCATCAGTTCATTAACCGGCACTTTGCACCATTCATATAGCTCTTGGTTCGATATCGGACACATTTGTAATTTCCCCCTCACTTCGTAACAAGCAGGAACCCAGGTCCTACACCGACAAGGGTTCCTGCATATGGCTGCATGTACGAACTTACTCCCAACCTGGCGTTACATTTTTCTCCGATAGAACTTTGTTCACATCATCGATAATTTCCTGACCGCCGTTGTCGAGATACTGTTTGACCGCAGCATCCCACTTCTCCATCTTCTCCGTGCCGACAATCATCCGTGTCACATGGTCATTGAACGCTTGATCAAGCTCCGAGCCTTTCTCGGCTGCAACCGGCGAAGTGATATAATCCACCGGATTCTTGTAGAACTTTACCGACTTGAGCGTATCGACCGCATCCTGCACGAACTGCTTCGCCAGCGGATCTGTGAATAAGTTCTGCGGCTGTACTGCTTCTTCGTTTGGCGCCCAATAACGACCGATGAGGTAGCTCTTCGGACGTGAGTCTTGCTTATCCGGAAGATCGATTGGGATTCCGTCTTTGATCTCGTAGCCTTTGCCCAGACCCCCATTTTGCCAGTCAAAATCAGCATTATCCGCATTGCGCCGCTCCCAAGGAACGAACGTGCTCATATAGTCGAGCATGCCGAGAATACGGTCTGCTTTGTCCGGTTGATCCTTTAGGTTGCCGTTTAACATAATCATTTGGTAGAAGCCTTTGCCCGAAGCGATATAGCCGCTTTGTCCGTCTTCTTGTGCGAATGGAGTAATAACGGCCAGGCTTGCAGCAGGCTGCAGCTCCCTTAAACCAGTGAAACGCTTCTGGTTGAAATCATACGGCTGCTCGTAATACAGCCCGTATTTGCCCGAGAAGAAATCGTTGCGCACATCGGCCTGCTTGGCGACTGCCCAGTCTCTGGATAACGCGCCTGCTTGGTATAGATCCGCCAGAAATTGAATCTCTTCCTTGTGCTGGCTGGTAATCGTACCCGGAATGAGCTGACCTTTGTCATTCTTGTAGTACCATGCGCCGGAGTCCCACCCTACGCTCATCGCTGCGCCGTATAGCAAGCCTGTACCGACAGAGGAGATCCCCATTCCTAGCGTATCGTCCTTGCCGTTCTGATCCGGATCTTCCTTCGTGAAGGCGATAAGTACTTGCTTCAGCTCTTCATAGTTTGCAGGCATCTTGAGGCCGAGGTTGTCCAGCCAATCTTGACGAATGACCGGACGTTTCCCATATTTCTTAGGGAACCATCTTGGTATCGCATATATATTGCCGTCCACAGAAACCGAATCCCAGATCTCTTGTGGAATTTGCGATAATGTCGGGTACTTCTTGATGATGTCATTAAGAGGCATGAACGCGCCTTGCGTGGCCCATCTCACGAAATTGGCATCAGGTCCTTCGAGGCCGATCATATCCGGCAGGTCGCCGCCCGCCATCGCGACCGCCAGTTTATCCGGATATTCCTGCATGTAGATAAATTGAGGCTTGAAGTCGATATTAAATTTCTCATTAATAGCCGTAACCGCCGGACCTTCAGGAGCGGGGATAGCTGAATCCCAAATTCCATCCATATACGAAACCGTGAACCTCTCCTTGGTTCCGGATGCATGGTCAGTGGTTGCCGAGCTGTTGTTCGAAGAATTCGATGTGCTTGTCTCTGCGAGGTTATTCCCCCCGTTATTGCCTCCGCTGCAGGCGGCAAAGGTCGAAGCCAGGGACATGACGAGAACAACGATCAATAGCCTTCTATGATTCACGCAATCCCTCCGTTAGCTTGATCGGTTTTGCAGACGCTTCCCCCTCACACTAAGCGTATAAGATGAGCGCTACGATGAAAATCGACTGTTCTTTGACTGCTTCAACGATTTATTCGTTCAGGTGAAAAAAAGTGAAGTACCAATAAAATCGACCAGGTCGTCACACCGACTCTAGCTTGCTCAACAAAAAAAGTTGTCTCCAAAGTGCCGTGCACACTTTGAAAACAACCCTTATCATTCCGTTCACTATTCCCATCCCGGCGAAATATGCTGCTCCTTAATGAGCTTGTTTACCTCGTCAATAATCGCTTGCCCGCCATTGTTTAGATACTCCTGGACAGCTTCATCCCAACTTGAGAGGGGTTCATCACCGACAATCATGCGCGTTACATGGTCCGTAAACGCTAGTTCAAGCTCTGATTCCGTCTCGCTGCGCAGTGGAGAAGTAATGTAATCCACCGGGTTCCGGTAAAACTTATACCTCTTTAACGTGTCGACCGCATCTTGCACGAACTGCTTGGCCAGCGGATCCGAGAAGGTGTATTGCGGTTGAACCGCTTCATCGTTCGGTGCCCAATATCGGCCGATCAAGTAGTTTTTGGGACGCAAGTCTTGGGCATCCGCTTTCTCGACCGGTATGCCTTCCTTCATCTCATAGCCCTGATTCACGCCGCCGTACTGCCAGTCAAAATCCCCATTCGCCGGATTGCGTTCCTCCCATGGAATCCAGCTGCTCATATAATCGAGCATGCCAAGAATCAGGTTCACCTTCTCCGGCTGTTCCTTCAGCTCTGCATTCAGCATGATCATCTGATAGACGCCCTTACTGGAAGAAACATATCCGCTTTGTCCGTCACTCTGGAGAAAAGGAGGGATCACGGCCAGATTCGCAGAGGGCTGCAGCTCCCTAAGTGCTGTAAAGCGCTTTTCATTGAAATCATACGGCTGCTCGAAGTACATCCCGATCTTGCCGGAGAAGAAATCATTGCGCACATCGCTCATTTTGGATACGGCCCAATCTTTGGCAATAGCGCCTGCTGAATAAAGCTCGGTTAGAAATTGGATCTGCTCTTTGTTGCTCTCCGTAATCGTGCCGGGAATGAGCTGCCCCGCAGCATTCCGATCGTACCAGGCGGCTGAGTCGTAAGCGGCTCCCATTGCTGCCCCATACAAGAGACCGGTTCCCACGGAAGATAAACCCAGACCAAGCGTATCATCCTTCCCGTTCTTATCGGGATCATGATTGGTGAAGGCGATTAATACATCGCGCAATTCCTGATAATTGGTCGGCATCGGCAAGCCTAAATTGTCCAGCCAATCCTTCCGAATCACCGGATGTTTGCCGTATTTCTTCGTAAACCATCTTGGAATGGCATAGATATTGCCGTCGACTGAAACAGATTGCCATACGCTCTGCGGAATTTTGGATAACGTCGGATAATTCTTAATAAGATCATTCAGCGGCAGGAACGCGCCTTGCTTCGCCCATTTAATGAATCCCGAATCGGGATTCTCAAGGCCGATCATATCCGGCAAATCGCCGCCTGCCATTGTAACGGCAAGCTTATCCGGGTATTCCTGCATGTAATAGAATTGAGGTCTGAAATCGATGCCGAATTTCTCATTAATGGCTTGCACTGCAGGACCGTCCTGGGATGGAATGGCTGCGTCCCATAAGCCATCCATATAAGAAACGCGGACTGCGCCACCGGCTATGGATTGGGTGCTGTTCTCTGCTGATGTACCGGCCTTTGTTGATGCCTGCTTATCCGCTGCCGAATTGGTTCTAGTATTCGTAGTGTCTCCCCCCTCGCCGTCACATGCTGCAAGGAGTGCGAACATGGCGATGATGAGCATACCTGCTACTCCGTTCTTCTTCACACGATTGCCCTCCTATAACCGAGTTCGACACGATCATTTTGCTATGTTATTCGACAGGATGTGCCTCGATCTCCTCCTTATCTAACAAGGGAAGTTTCCTATTAGTACAAAATTCTACCTTGATTTAACAGTATCTCGATGCTACTATGGGGACATCTCATGTATTCCATAGCAGAGGAGGAACACAATGGGAAAAATCGGGCTCCTTAAGCACGCTGCAGGCTCCCTGTTCATTCAGCTTTTACTTAGCTTTCTAGCTATCCTCATCCCTCTCATCTCATTCTTCTTCTTCTCCTTCACTCTGCTGAAGAATCACGCCACAGACGAAGTCATCAAATACAATACCTTAAGCATGAACAAAACCATCGAGAAATACGAGAATCATTTCAATCAAATCCGGAATATTGGACTCGATCTCTTGCTAGACGAGAAATTGAATACGCTGAATCGCTCCACGCTCGACTATTTGAATGCCCGCTCCCTGATGCGCTCCATTAACAGCTACTTGGGCCATAAAGATATCGCCTTGCATAATATTTTCATTTATTTCAAGAAAAGCAATTTTATCATTTCAGGCGACCGCGGTGCCGGCGCTGATGAAATGTTCAGTCAATACTACCAAAGCGCGGACTATTCGCCTGCTTTCTGGGCGGAGCAATTCAGCAAGTCTAGCAGTTTCAGCATTCTGCCTTCCTCTACGTTCAAAGAGAAAACGATCAACCAACTGACGGCCAAAGGCCGATATATGCCGGTAATTGTCCGGAACAAATTCTTCCCAGATTATCAAGTGATTATTATGCTTGATTTAAACAAGATGCTGCACGAGTTCCACGATTCCTCACAAGATCAATTCTTGCTCTTAGATGCAGCCGGGAACCCCCTTGCGGCTAATAACGTCAACGAGCAGGTTGAATCGACTCTGCCTGCTTGGGAGAGCGGTAAGAATGATGTGAAGCAGAACGATATCTATTATTTCAACAAGGTAGGCTCTGTGACAGGTATCCGATACGTCAAGATCGTTCCCGATAATCTGATCTCAGCCCAAATCAGCAACATCAACTCTATTCTGCTCACCTTACTCATCGTGTTCGCCATTATCAGCATCTGCGCAGCTTGGTTCTTCACGAAACGATTCCACAATCCGGTCAAGAATATTATGCAGTCCATTCAGACGTTAAACGCACCTTCTGCTGTTCAAAGCAGCATCCATGAATTCAACTACATCAACGATCAAGTCCGTCATCTCGTCCAAACGAACAACACGATCGATCAAGCCAACAGCCGCAAAAACTCCTTGCTCAGCTATTATGCTTTTATGAATAAGATCAAAAATATCAAGCTCAAGGATCAGGAGTTATACGACTTCTCCATCCAGGAGCCGTATCGCCTTCTCCTGTTTCGATTGCAGTTTACGCCATCGTTCTTCCGTGAGATCGATGCGGATGAAGGTAAAGCCTCTTTCTTCGTACGCGAGTATATTGACTCTCATCTGAAGACCTATGTGCAGACGCAAACGATTCAGCTGGAGCATGATCTTATACTGTCGCTTGTCATTGGAAATTCGATTCAAGAGGATATCCCGGCCTTTCTCAGCAGCTTGAAGACCGTCTTCGATCTCGACCAGCGCTATTGGTCGGTTACGATCGGCGTCGGCAGCCTCTATCGCAATTCGTCCGATTTAACGCGGGCTTACGAACAAGTACAAGCTTTACTAGACTACCGGAAGCTTGGGAATGTGACTCAAATCATTACCGCGGCCGAGCCTCTGCCGGATTGGCAAGCTGCAATGACAGGCGGTCAAGAACAAGAGCTCTATACGAATTTGTCATCGGGCAATGAGGAGTTCGTGCTTCGAATCGTCTCCAAAGTACTCGGACAGCTAGAGAAGAAAGACGCAACGGCTAACCAATATTATGATTTTGCAGATAACATCGTTCAATTGGTAACCAAAACATTCGCATCCCTTCATCTCGATATGCAGGCCCTTCAGAGTCATCTGGCACTGTCCGGCAAAGCACGCTCCTGTTCGAATCAGGATGAACTGCAGGACTATGTAGTCCAGCTGCTCACCTTCGCGATGGCTCGCGTGAACGAGAAGAAAGCAGCCCGCGATAATATTATCGAGTTTGTCATGAAATATATGGAGCAGCATTACCAGGACGATATTACCCTTGATATTCTGTCGGATAAACTTAATATCTCTGCCAGCTATCTATCGACCTATTTCAAGACCAAGACTGGCATGAATTTTATCGATTACATCAACAATTACCGAATCGATATGGCCAAATCGCTGCTCAAAGGCGCTGATCTTCGCATTCAGGATGTGGCCACCCAAGTCGGCTATCAGAACATTAATTCGTTCAACCGGATGTTCAAGAAAATTAGCGGCGTTACGCCAAGCGAATTCCGTAAACAGCAGTATCTCATTGAAGGGTAACAAAAAGCCGCTTCTAATCACGATAACCGTGAAGGAAGCGGCTTTCCTTTATCCGTGATAGGTTTCTGCGCGATTGCGAATGGCTTCCATGACGGCGACGGATTGAATCGAGGAGCTTAGATCCTCCGTCAAATTCCCGCCGGATTTGAGTGCATCCAGGAAGCTTGCATTCTCGTGGTAGAAACCAAATGCCGTCGTCCACTCCCGCTCCTCGCGCAGCACTTCAACCTTCCCCTTCTCCGAACAAATGAGCCCGGCAAAGCTGTCCAAGCTCTCCATAAGCGGCAAATGCAGCTCATAGGAGAAGCCCTCTCCCCTTACGGTGACCATCTCCCTTGCTGATCCGGAATAAGGATAACAGTTCAGCTGGACGCGCACGCCGCTACGGAAGTTACCTTCAGCCATGATATTGATCAGTCCGGGTGCTATTCCTGATAGATCATCATACTGAAACCGCAGTGACTCATAATCAGAGCCGGCGATAAACTTCGCCGCATCAATGGCATGAATCGCTGTTGTGGAGAAATCGGCGTCTGTACGATTAATCCGTATCATGTCGTAAGTGATGCTGTAGATTTCTTTATCCTGTTCTTGGACGTGTGCGCGCAGTTTCTCGATGAGCGTGGCGGTCATCGGGACATATCTACGGTTAAATGCCACGCGATGCCGGATACCTTTCTTAGCCGCAGTTTCTTGGAGCTGTATGACATCTGAAGTGTTTACACCAGGTGGTTTCTCCAAGAATACGGCTATGCCGGCATGCATGACTTGAAGCGAGATGGGGACAGTCAGATGTTCCGGAACGATCACCCATACGGCATCCAATTGTTCGGACTCCAGCATCTGAGTGCAGCTCGTGTAAGCCCGCTCAAATCCGAAGTCCGCCCGATAAGCTTCTGCTGCCTCCCCATCTAAATCACAGCAAGCTGCAAGACGAATGCCGCCAATCGTCTCCTTGTATTGTTTTAAGCAAGGTCCATGTGTGGCCCTTGAATGCCAGCCGCAGCCGATTATTCCGATGGTTAACATTAGACGCCGCACCGCCAATCGGTATCTTCATGGGCCTTCAATTGAATCGACAGCGAGCCGTCTTCGTTCACTTTCTGTGCGCATGCCCAGTTTACTTGTTTATATTGACCCGGCCTAACTTCAAGCTCGATGGAAAGCCTAATCTCTTGATTACGCCAAGATGCAGGCAGAATCATTGAAGCCAGACTTACTTTACTTGGCAGTGGGCATCCCTTATCCAGCTTGCCGCGCACTTTCTCCGAGCCATCTGCGTTTACGGCTTCCAACCATAATGTGCCTGGCACGCCTGAAACGCCGTCATTGGAGAGGGCGATGACCAGTTCATCCGTCCCGAGACGTTTGCGCTGCCACACCCATGATGGGCGAAGTCGATAACCCAATCGGCGCTGGAGCGTATCGATACCCTCCGGGTACAGCTCGTGATAACTGGCTATCGCTTCTGCCTCTGTCCATAACCCCCAATAATTCCCGCCGATATCCAGCGCATGCAGCATGGAGTTTGCAATGACATCGACATTCCCGCTATCGAATTTAAGCTTCTCTTGCTTGAAATGCCTGTAGTAGCCGTCCTCGATTACAGCCGCGGTCCAAGTCGCCCGTCCCGAGATCACTTCAATTTGCTCCGGTTCATCCAGAATGATACTGTCCGTCCGTACCCAACAGTCTTCATTCATCGCGTACTCTCTAACCGTACGATTACCGGTATGGCTTATGTCAGGCTGCGTATTGACTGCAAGCGGCGTATATTTCCAACGTTCAATTTGTTGCCTCGTCATAGACATGAATGTATGCTCCGCCGTTGTATAATCGGGAAATGGATTTTGCAGATCATTCGTATGACCTTCTCCCCAGAAGCCATACATCATCAGGTCCACGAACTCGATGATGGGATTACCGTCAAATCGTTCAGCAAGCAGCTCATTTAACTCCGTGAATGCAGCTTGAAACGCAGGATGATCGTAGCGAGGCTCATAGTAATCAAAGTCATGATTATGAAAACGGCCGATATTGACCAGCGGAACTTGGTCGTGCAAGAAATCCGGCATGGCAAGTTTTGCTGGTTGAATATTAGGGCTCGACAGCTGTATACGGAAGGCAACGCGGAGGCCATATCGTTCAGCGGCAGCAAACGTTGCTTCCCAGATCGGATGAAGGTCGAGTTGTCCGGGACTGGATTGTACGTCTCTCCAATCACAGCGAATATAGAGAATATCGACATATGGAAGCTTGGCCAGCTTCTCTACATGTTCCTCAATTGTCTCCTGCCCCTGTCTTGCTTGAATGGATGGCCCATTCTCCTCCCAAGCATATGCAATCAATCCCAAGCCTGGATTGCGGACCGGCTTGTTTGATGGAGTCGTTGTAAAGATCGTATACCAGCCATCATCTTGTTCGATCTGAAATGGTCCTTGATACAGGCGTCCCAAGTTTATCGCTTTCTTTGCCCCTTTTTCCACCAGCAGTTCAACTCCCCTAATTGGATGTAAAACCGTACTCCTTACTCTCAAAATATAAGAAGACTCGCGGAAAAGATATCTACGAAATTTACGCACCTTCATCATTTTATTGATTATCGCGATTCCTGCAGCAAAACAAAAAAAGCGACAAGCATTGCTTGCGCCTTTTCTCAACCCTATGCGTCTCTCAATCATCTAGATCCGTGATTACACCTGTTACTTTATCGTATGGAATAATGGTAAACAGCGCAGTCTTCTGCAGCTTCGCTTGATCGAACACGGCATATACCTTGCTGGACCGTGCGATGAAGAGCTGAGCAATACGGGCCTCCAGCTCATTATGAGTCGTAAACCCATGCTCCTGCGAAACGCCGTCCACGCCGAGGAACATGGTCGTAATATTCAGTTTCTCGATGACGCTCTCTGCCAGCGGGCCGATAAGCTCATAGCTCTTGTGCCGCATAACGCCGCCTGATACAACAACCTGCACCCCTTCGGCATCGAACAATTCGTTTGCAATATTGATCGCATTCGTGACGACGGTTATGTTTTGATGGTTTTTGAGCGCTCTTGCAATCATATACGTGGTCGTGCCCCCGGTCAGGCATATGATGTCGCCTTCTTCTACTAATGAAGCAGCCGCCGCAGCGATTCGCTCCTTCCCTTCACGGCTGACATCGCGTTTCTCGGCAAATGCCAGCTCGGCGTTTCTGCCGCTGCCTTCATCATAGATGGCTCCGCCAATGGTACGAATGATTTTTTGCGATTTCTCGAGCCATTCCAAATCCCGCCGGACGGTTGCGATCGAGCTGTCCGTGGCTTCCATTAAATCACCGATTGAGGCTTTTCCCGATTCTTTAATCCGTTCAAGCAATTTCGTTCTGCGAAGATCACCTTTCGATTGCAGCATGCTCTTTCCTCCGTCATTAGCGCATTTCGATAGCTTTGCCTACGCAGCCGCATAGCTGCATCTTCTCCATGGCAAGCCGCTTCACTGCTTGTTTGGCCGGCACCATGTAGGTGCGCGGATCATTCTCACTAGGTTTGTTTGCAAAAACATCCTTGATCGCATCCGAAAAGGCAATGCGAAGCTCGGTCGCGATATTCATCTTCGCCATCCCAAGCGATACCGCCAGCTTCACTTGTTCAGCCGGAATGCCTGAACCGCCATGCAGCACAAGCGGTGCGGCAATTCGATCCGCGATGGATGCTATTCTTGCAAAATCAATATTAGGCGTTCCTTTATAAATACCGTGTGCGGTTCCGATTGCAGGAGCGAGCGTATGGACGCCTGTCAGTTCCATGAATGTCACGCATTCATCCGGATCTGCAAGCAATGCCTCAAGCTCATCCACGATGATATCGTCCTCCACGCCTCCAACCTTGCCTAATTCCGCTTCCACATTAACTCCGGCCGCCTCTGCGACCTCGATCACTTTCGCGGTTCGCCGTACGTTCTCATCGAAAGGATGCATCGAAGCATCCATCATAACAGAGGTATAGCCTGCGCGTATACATCTGACAATGAGCTTGAAATCCGTGCAATGATCGAGATGCAGCGCGATAGGCAATCCGGTCTGATTGGCAGCAACTGAAGCCGCGGCAACGATATATTCCGGACCCAAATGTTTGACTGTACCTACTGTGGATTGAATGATTAGCGGCGATTGTGTTTCGATCGCGGCTTCTGTTACCGCTTGGAGCATCTCTAGTGTGTGTACATTGAATGCGGCTACGGCGTATTTACCTGCTCTGGCTTGCTGAAGCATACGGGTGGATGATAGAAGTGGCATAAGGAAGGAGCCTCCTGTCGTTTCTGAATGACTGCTGTTCATACCGAAACTAGCATTGGAAGTTTATGACTCTAATAAGCTAATCATATCGGGTTGAATTGATCTTTACAATCATTATTTGATCGTTACAATCAAATAATGATTGATGACATCAACGAAACGATCTATGATAGAGGCATACGCATCGACAACATCGATTATGAGGAGGATTCCGATGAGCTTGACCTATGAGGAAATAAAATCGCAATATTCGGCCTTGCAGCAAACGTACGACTACATGCTGACGAATCGCACCGTGATTACCGATTTCTTTCATTCGCAAGGTAAACGCTCCGTCACCTTTATCGGCTGCGGTTCGAGCTTTACGCTCAGTGAAGCCGCTGCGTTCTCCGTTCGCTTACGTGCAGGAATACCTGCTTCGGCACTTGCAGGCGGAGATTTGCTGCTTAACGCCGCAGATTACGCTCCGCTGCTTCAGGATACCCTTCTCGTTGCCCCTTCCCGTTCAGGATCTACCAGCGAAATCGTCGAGTCCGTTCGGCTGCTGAAAACAAGCGGTGAAGCGCCGATATTAGCGATCTCGTGCGTGGATGGTTCCACCCTATCTGAAATTGCAGATCTCACGCTATCGCTCCCTTGGGCTTTTGACCACAGCGTCTGCCAGACGAGAACGGTAACCAATCTGTACACGGCTAATCTTATGATTGCCGCATTTCTTGGCAACGACGAATCCGTCCTTGCTGATATCGCTGCTGCGATTACGCAAGGAGAAGCTTATATGACACGCGTTGAATCGGCGATCCGTGAAGCAAGTGACTATGGCTGGACGAACGCGGTCCTCCTCGCCGATGGAGAACTGAACGGCCTTGCTGCTGAAGGCGCAATCGCGCTGACGGAAATCGCGAAGATGCAAGCCCATGCGTTTCATGTCCTTGATGTCCGCCACGGTCCGATGGTGACGGTTGGCCCGGAAACGCTCGTGATCGCACATCTTACTAGCGCTGGCAGCGAGCATCAACGTAAGCTGATGCAAGACATTCGTGCACGCGGCGCCAAAGTAATCGCGTTCGGCGATGCTGCAGCAAACCTCTCCGCAGATGATGCCGATCTTGCGATTATGACGGAATCGGAGCTTAAGTTGCCGGTTCAAGGTATCCCGTTCTTATTCATTCCACAGATCGTTGCCCTCTCGAGCGCCGAGCGTCAGGGAATCAACCCCGATGAACCGGATGGCTTGACGGCGTGGGTGAAGCTGTAATGGCGGAGGCGTCGCTCACTTGCTCGCCGCTGATCCCATAATTCTAACGAACCCAGGAGGCCTTATTCCCTCCAAATAGGGCCATTTGGAATTCTAACGAATCCTACAGGTCTTATTCAGCCGAATCACGGCACCAAGCTACCATTTTCGGCTGAATAGCGTCCCTACGGTTCGTTAGAATTTCGTAGAGCCCATTATCGTGAGAATAAGACCTGTACGGTTCGTTAGAGCAGCAGACGCCGCCAATTTATGCGCTTCGACCTTACATAAATAAAGATGGCTCCTCAACTTTAAAGGAGCCATCTTCATAAACCATTACTCGCTCTTCGTATCTTCAATCCAGCTTTGACGCTTCGTGGCGAGGCCGCTGCGTGCGGCTTCTGCTTTGGAATACTCCGCTTCGAGCTGTTTGAGAACTTGGCGAACATTATGAATCGCATCCAAGGTTTGCTGCTGCGAATCTTGGATGCGACCTTGGACGATCCAATCGGCAATCAGGCCATCAAACCAATAATCGGCCATCTTTAGCGTTCCGCTAATATCGATTACGATATTGATGCTCCGATTGAGATCATTCAGCTCATCGCGGAAATCGTGCAATTGATGATTCGCTTGATGAATAAACCCTTTGGCATCATCAACATGGTTATGTTTGATATGGGTGCTGATTGCTCCGCCGCCGCCCCACAGATCCCAGTTGCCCCAGTTCTCCGCTTTATCCAAACTGTCCGAAGCATCCTCCAGCGAAGCCATTACTCGTTTGCCCGCCGTTACCGCTTCTTTAATTTCTTTCACTAGAAGGGTCTGTTCCGCAATTTGCTCTTCCATCTTTCTTAGCTCTTCCGATCCGAAGCTTCCGCTGCGCAGCGCCGCTTCCTTCGCCTTCATCAGCGCTTGATAGTCGTACTCTGCACTACTGAATGCAGCAAGCGTAACGCCTATTCGTTTCAATTCATCCTGCGTATCGGCTAATCGCTGCTTCTCTTCCTGCAGCTTAAGCGCAGCTTGCAGTGCCTGTTGTCTTTCCATGTCAAGCTGTTCATCCTTGCTGCGAAGGATCGTATGAAATAGATTAGTCATCGTCAAACCCGTTAAACGTTCGACATCTGCTTGCTCGGATTCAAGCTGGACTTCATATTGGATAATGAGTCGTTCCTGCGAATGGAGTCTCTTGTTGAGCTCCTCGCTTTTGCGCTGCGCCTTCTGGTAATGATACATCCGCTCCTTGGCCTCGAGCAGTTGACGATTCAGGTCCTCTGACATGCGATCACCCTCACTTCTTCGTTATGTCTTTATATTGACGAATGGCTTCTTCGAGAAGTTCCACATCTTCTCTTCCTAATCGGATGGTCACATATTCAGGCGAGAAGCCCCCATCGTTAATCTCAAGCAGTAAACTCTGATCATCGGTATCCAGCCTTGCACTAAGTAAATCATGATCCATTAACGTCATCCAAGCCACATGGTTCTCCCCCTTTGCCCCTAGCATTGCCTTCGCTTAAGCACCATCGCCAATGATTTCCCATACGTTCAACAAGTCGCAGAAGTTTCAACCCCTACTAGGTCAGGTACATCTGCGGGATGATGAATCTTTTCACCTTCAAGCCTTCGGTCAGATCAAATTCAGAACATTGCTTCAGACGATACTCCTCCAAAACATTCATGAGAATGCGACTGATCAACACACAATCCCCAACAGCATCGTGACGTTTAATATCAGCATCATTAATACCATAATAGTCGACCAAATAATCCGTTGAGAACACCTCATCCAGCTCCGGATGGATTGCCGCGAACAATGCTTTCGTATCGATAACTGTACGCTCCACATAAGGAACATCATGCAAAAGGCAATGCTTCTTCAGCATAGGGATATCATACTCATACCCCGCCTGGGTAACCAGAACAGCATCCCCGCAAAAATCAACAAAACGGCGATAAACCTCAGCATACGTTGGTGCATCCACTAAGCTTTCATTCGAGATTCCAGTTAGCTGCTCGACCGCTTCCGGAATTGGCTTGAAGGATTTA
The DNA here is from genome assembly GCF_900106745.1 of Paenibacillus sp. CF384. Lineage (GTDB taxonomy): Bacteria > Bacillota > Bacilli > Paenibacillales > Paenibacillaceae > Paenibacillus_Z. The sequence continues at coordinate 574,554 of NZ_FNNV01000001.1, forward strand.
ACCAGTGAGGTGAACGTATCCAGCACACGACCCTTTTGAAATAAAACAGCACCAAACTGGGTAATCGATTCATGCTCTACAAGAATGCCTGTCCCTTCCAAATCAAAAATACAGTAGAGCCGGTCAAATAGATTGTCCACTTGAATGCCATCTACCAGATATTCCTCTTTAGATAGAATCGTAATAGTCATGCGCGGCCCCTTATCTTCAACTTATTCTGTAAAATAATAACATCTTTAGTTTACCATTATTCTACCAACCATGAATAGAACTTACCGGCCAACCACAAAAAACCCAATCCATAACCGACCTTGGTTTCTCCAAAGAAAACAAACGAAATCATAATTTTACGGTATCGCGACCGACCAATGGAATTCACTAAGATGAAGATGCATCGCTATTTCTATTCAATCGGGGTGAATGAGTTGACGAATAAGCCAAACACCTATGAAGACACACTTGCACATGTGAATACGCATTCCAATCCGTCTGAACTTCGCATCACGGATATCCGTTTTACCGACATTGTTGGCGGTCCGTTTCATAGCAGCTTAATTAAAGTGTATACCAATCAGGGACTGGTTGGTTTCGGAGAAGTGCGCGACGGGGCGGATAAGGTCTATGCTGCGCTCTTGAAGAGTAGGCTGCTGGGCGAAAATCCATGCAATATCGACAAGTTGTTTCGCCGGATCAAGCAATTCGGTGGACATGCCCGTCAAGGCGGTGGTGTCAGCGGACTTGAGATCGCGCTCTGGGATCTGGCAGGCAAAGCGTATGGCGTGCCGATTTATCAAATGCTCGGCGGTAAGTTCCGAGACAAGATTCGCATGTATTGCGATACGGACGTAAGCGGCAAGAATACAGGAACAGCGATGGGACTTGCACTTAAGAAACGGATGGACGAAGGATTTACGTTCCTCAAGATGGATCTTGGCATCGGGCAACTGATGGATCAACCCGGGACTCTGAGCGCGCCTCTAGGTTTCATCGAAGAAATGATAGACAAGTCTAGAAGACGCTACAAGCTGAACGCTGCAGGCCTATCTGAAGAGGAAGTCTGCGACATTCGAAATCGCCATTATGATATTCACAATATCGCCCATCCGTTCACGGGCATTCATGTGACGGAGCACGGCCTGGATGTGCTGGAGCAATATGTGGCGGATGTACGATCGGTAATCGGTTATGAAGTGCCGCTGGCGATTGATCATTTCGGTCATATTGGGCTGGAGGATTGCATAAAGCTTGGCAAGCGAGTGGATAGATTCAATCTCGCTTGGATGGAAGATATGATCCCTTGGCAATATACGGAGCAGTATGCAAGATTGGCACGCGCGGTCACGACGCCAATCTGTACGGGGGAAGATATTTATTTGAAGGAAAATTTCAAGCCCCTCCTCGAAGCCGGCGGCGTCTCGGTCATCCATCCGGACGTCCTTACAACAGGAGGCATTCTGGAAACCAAGAAGATCGGTGATATGGCGCAGGATTACGGAGTCGCGATGGCGATTCATATGGCGGAAAGCCCGATCGCGTGTTTGGCTGCTGCCCATGTTGCCGCAGCCACCGAGAATTTCCTCGCGTTAGAGTATCATTCCTGCGAAGTGGAGTGGTGGGATGATATTATTATAGGCAGCAAGCTGCCGAAGAAACTGGTGCAGAATGGATTTATAACGTTAACGGATGCGCCAGGGCTTGGCATTGACGATTTAAACGATGAGGTGCTAAGGCAGCATCTGCATCCTGAAATTCCGGGCCTGTGGGAATCGACAGATCAGTGGAATAAATACTATTCATCTGATCGGCTTTGGAGTTAATCTATAAATAAAAATACAGTCCGCAGGTCGTGTAACTCACCTGCGGACTGTATTTGTGTGTTACCCTGCCGAAGCTGCTTCCATTAACCCATTGATATAACCGATTCCATATAATCTGCCCAGCAGCTCATAACCCGGATTCTCGTTCGTTTCGCCGGCCATGGTCGGCACATGGTCAGGTCTCGCAGGTCCGGTAAATCCGACTTCATAGTAGGCTTTCATCGCTTCGAACATGTTCGTTTTGCCATTATCATGGAAGGTCTCTTCGAATTTCTCCGGTGTACCGTTCACATCGCGGAAATGGACGAAGAATAGCTTATCCTGCTTGGCAAAACGGTGGATTACGCTTGGGATATCCTCCCCCGCTGTTGCCATTGTTCCCTGACAGAGCGTAATGCCGTTATAGGCGCTAGGAACTAAATCTATCGCACGCTGCAGCGCATCCGCGCTGCGAAGAATACGCGAGACGCCGCGAATCGGCGTAATCGGCGGATCATCGGGGTGAAGCGCCAGTTTGACTTTAGCTTCTTCGGCAACGGGAACAATCCGTTCCATGAAATAGTGAAGATTCTCCCACAGCTGCTCTTCCGTCACAACACCAGCATCCGTTAGCGGAGCGTCCTTCATCAAACTATGATCATAGCTGGAAACGAGGGCTCCACCGCGAGCTTTGGTCGTTGTGGACGTGCGGAACCAGTTAAACTGCGCCATGAAATTGTAACAGAGTACCGGAATGCCTGCTGCACCCATGTTGAGGATGAACTTCTGGAACGTCTCGATTTCTTCGTCCCGTCCTTGCGTACCGAGCTTGATATGATTGCTCGGAGGCATGGATTCAATGACCAATAAGGACAAGCCGTGATCGGCATACCGCTGTTTCATTCGAATAAGCGGCATCAGGTCCCAAGCCTTCTCGGTTTTCTCCTCCCAAGGAAGGCCGCTAACCGCATAGTTCACATTCATTTGCTTCGCAAGCTCCCATAGCTGTGAGGGCTGCGAAGAGAAAAATTCAGCTAGTTTCATAATCGTGATCTCCTATAGGTCGGAATCGATGTCCGAGATTATTTCGAAGCGGCTTTAGCCGCCAAATCCATACCCATTTTGTTGATCTTGTCATAGGCATCTTCAATGGATTGCTGACCGTACGAGACAGCCTCCATCTCTTTCTTGTACGTATCCACCCACTCCGAGAATCCTGCGGCAGCGGAATAGAACGGCAGCGCCTTCTCAACCGAGAGGTCATAGATTTCTTTGCCCAGCTTGTCCTTCTGTTCAAGCGTCGGCTCAAGCACTTTGTAAATTTCCGGGTTAATCGGAATACCGCGAGTCAGACCAAGCGCATTGCCGGCTTCTTTGTCCGAAATAAACCATTGTACAAATTTCTTAGCTTCATCCTTATGCTTGGAATTCGCACTCACGCTCAGGAAGATCGTCGATTGTGCCCAGCCGCCTCCGGATGGACCGACCGGCATGTTGACGACGCCTACTTTACCCGGCATCAGCTGCTCCAGCGCACTAACCGATCCCGTCGTCGCGCCGCGCGTCATCAGCACGCCCGATGCCATCGGATCAGCCTGCGGGTCGTTCTCGAGGAACGCGGCTCCCTGTTCTGCCGGCGGAACGATTTTGGCTTTACGGAATTCTTCATATGTCTTGTAGTAGGTCATGAATAAGTCTTTATCGAGGGTAAACTTCTTGCCCTCATCGGCCATGACCGGATCCTTGCCCATGGAAGTTTGATAGAAATTGAACGAATCCCATGTGCCCGAATCGCCGATCGGATATTTGCCCTCCGGCAGCTTAGCGCGTGCATCCCTCGCCCATTGGAAGAACTCATCGTAGGTCCAGTTCTGCTTCGGAAGCGCAATGCCGTATTTCGCCAATTCTTCTTTGTTGAATGCAATTCCAGCCGCATTCTGACTAAGCGGAATGCCGTATAATTTACCGCCGATCTTCAGATTCTCGATCACCTTCGGATCCACGATTCCGCTTAAATCCACATCGGACAAATCCTCCAGCTGCCCTCTCGCTACATATTCTTGAAGAAATGCGGCATCCATTTGCAGCACATCCGTTATCGATTTGGATGCGGCAAGCGTTGGAAGCTTCTGCCAATAGGCATCCCAGGCCATGAATTCCGGCTTAAACGTCACATTGGCATGCTGTTTGGTGTAGATCGACAGTGCGTTCTTCGTTGCTTCGTGCCGCGCATCCGGACCCCACCACATAATGCTTAACTGGGTCGCCTTGTTGTTATCCTTCGCCGGCTCATTATTCGCTCCGGTCTCGGTACCCGCAGCGTTATTGCCGTTCGTATTGCCGTTTCCACCTCCGCTGCTGCACGCTGTTACCGTTAGCGTCAGGGCTAAGCTCAATATCAGTAAACTGGCTGATTTTCTTCTCATACCTTCAATCTCCTCTCATACTTTCATAATGATGGGGCTACCCTTTCAAACCAGTCGTCGAAATCCCTTCCACAAAGTACTTCTGGGCAAACAAGAAGATGATCACAGATGGCATGATCGACAGGAAGGACATGGCAAGCAGCTGTCCCCACTGGATGTCAAATTGGTCGATAAACATCCGAAGTGCCAAACCGACTGTAAACTTGTCGATCGAGCTGATATACAGCACCTGGGCAAAGAAATCATCCCAGCTCCAGATGAAAGTGAAGATCGCTACCGTAACAAGCGCAGGCTTGATTAGCGGCAGAATAATACGAAAGAAAATGCCGTACACGGAGCTGCCGTCAATCTTAGCCGCTTCATCCAAGTCACGCGGAATGCCGCGAATGAATTGAACCAGCAGGAAGATGAAGAAGGCTCCACCGCCGAAGAAATGCGGCAATACCAGCGGTATATAGCTGTCTACCCAGCCGAGTTTGTTGAAGAGAATATATTGCGGCACCACGGTAACCTGACCTGGAAGCATCATGGTTAGCAGTAGAATCGAGAACCAGAAGCCGCGGAACTTAAATTGAAGCCGCCCGAAGCCGTAGGCTACAAGCGCTGCTGTCAGCACGCCGCCCGTGACATTGCCGAGTTCCATCAACAGCGTGTTGCCGAAGAAATGAGCGAAGCTGTAGTCGGCAGAGAAGTTCCAGCCCTTGCTGTAATTCTCCCACATCGGAATGGATGGCCAAATCGTAGGTAATCGCAGCTCTTCTGCTTTCTTTAAGGAAGCGCCGATCCACCAGATGACCGGATAAAGCATCAAGAGCGAGAATACAGAGAGAAACAAATGATTGGATAGCTTGAACCGAATCGTAGTCATTTGGCCCTCCCTCCATCCGACTCGTAAAATACCCAATAACGTGAGGCCAAGAAATTGAGCGCGGTCAATACCGCAACGATGACCAGCAGAATCCATGCCAAAGCGGACGCATAGCCCATTTGGTAATGTTTAAACGCCTTCTCATATAGGAATAGCGCGTACATGTAAGTCGAATTGATCGGGCCGCCTTTGGTGATGATGAAAGCCGAAGTGAACGTTTGAAAGGATCCGATGATACCCAGTACGAGGTTAAAGAACATAACCGGTGACAGCATCGGCAAGGTAATGCTGACAAATTTCCGGAATCGGCCGGCACCGTCTACCGATGCAGACTCGTAGAGCTCTTGAGGGATTTGCTTGAGTCCTGCCAAGAAGATGACCATCGTAGAACCGAATTGCCAAGCATTGAGCAGAATGAGCGTTCCAAGCGAGGTGTCGGGATTCGTGATCCAGCCTAAGCCCTGTATGCCAAACCATGACAGCACTTGATTGATATAGCCTTCCAAACCGAACATATTGCGCCACAGTGCAGCTACCGCGATGCTGCCGCCGATTAAGGAAGGAAAGTAAATCGCCGTCCGGTACAGGTTCATCCCCCGAATGTTCTTGCTCAGCGCCATCGCGACCAGCAGCGAGCAGAATAGCTTTAACGGTACCGAGATCAGAACGAACATAAACGTTACGCTTAACGACTTGGTGAACGTATCGTCATTGGTGAAAATAGTGGCGTAATTGTCTGTTCCGGTCCAAACCGGGGCTTCGAGCAAAGAATACTCCGTGAACGATAAATAGAAGGACTGCGCGATCGGCCATAGCGTCAGCAGCAAAAATCCGATTAACCACGGAGCAATAAATAGATACCCGGCTAGATTGGTTTCTTCCTTGCTTTTACGCTTGCGTAAGGAAGCTCTTGCCGACTCCGTGCGTGGTGCTTGGGCTAACGTTTCAGTTGTCACCCCTGGATCTCCTCCTCTTGAAAGGATATAGTAATTGTTTTGTAAGATGAAGCTCGTCTTAACTCTAATAGAAAACGGTTACATGAGAGAAGGTGACAATTTTACGATATGGTTGGATTTATTTAAAACGATTGCGGGATAGGTGAAATTATTATGCGTTCCGGCAGAAATGCCTTAAGAATCTCGCATCGACAATCTGCGAATTGTCCATAACAATAGACTTAAGAAACGCAATCATTCCCTAACCAGACGAAAGAGGTGCTCAAACGTGAGATTCGATAACCCGGAAGATATTGTCCAGCTGACCCCGTTATGGGAGGGGGAACGCTTCCCGAATGGCCGCCCTAAAGTTTCGGAGGATGTGCTGCGCCGAATGCGCAAAATCACATTGGAGGAAGCATGGGGTCCTCTCTGGAACCACGGTTACACCTTTCAATTCGAAGGTGAATTCAAAATCATTCATCCGGATAACGTGATGGTCGGCCGGGCCGTGACTGCAGTTATGGTTCCGAAGCGTCCTGATCTGCATGAAACACTTCTCAAGTATGGTCATGAGCAGGAAGGCCGCAAGGGGTTCTTTAACCAGTGGGTCATTGACTCCCTTGTAGAGGACGATGTTGTCGTTGTCGATATGTTCGACAAAGTCCATCTCGGGACTTATGTCGGCGGGAATCTGAGTACAGCCATATCTACACGCACCAAACGCGGAGGCGCGGTTATATGGGGCGGCATTCGCGATAATCAGCAAATTGTCGAGATTGATAATATCAATGTTTATTATCGGGGCAGCGACCCTACTGCCATCGCGGATGTCACGATGGTAGGCATGAATGTGCCTACGCGCATCGGAAAGGCGATTTGCCTTCCAGGGGATATCGTGCTCGGAACGCCTGCAGGCGTAATCTTCATCCCTCCGCACCTTGCCGAGCTTACTGTCGCGCAGGCTGAGAAATCCCAGGTCCGCGATATTTTCGGCTTCGTCCGTCTCAAGGAGGCCGTCTACTCCACGGCGCAAATCGATTCCAATTGGACCATGGCGATGTGGAATGACTTTACAAGCTGGTTTGACAACGATCAAGCTGCAGCGGAATACCGCCATTTGACATGGGATAAAGAGCTTGAAAGCGCAGCGAAGCTCGACGATGGCGGCAGCGATGTGCGATTATAGGTAAATACAAAAGGACTCCGGCTAAGCGTTAGTTGAACGCTCTTCGGAGTCCTTATTCAGGGTCTAATTCATAACCGTCGTCTCTCGATATTCCGTTGGCGATACGCCTACCTTCTTCTTGAAGATTTGACTAAAATAACGAGGATCTTGGTACCCGACCTGCTCAGCCACTTCATAGTTTTTATAATGCGTGCTGACCAATAGCTTCTTAGCCTTCTCGATCCGGATATCCGTCAAATGCTCGATAAAGGTTTTGCCGGTGTTTAGCTTAAAGAGCAGACTTAGGTATGTCGGTGTCATATAAACCTTCTGTGCAACGCTTTGCAGTGACAATGCCTGGTATTCCTGCTCCATGTGATGAATGGTTTTCTTAATAATGCTTCGGTGGCTCTCCTTCTGATCATAGGACAGGACTTCTCTAACGCCGGACAAGAACGCACAGACATATTGTTTAATTTCCTGCAACGTATGCATCTTAACAATGGACATAATTTCCAATTTATTGTAAGCGCTGTCATAATTAGTGGAAGTAAGCAGCTTCTTCTCCGTTCCAATTAATAAGCGAGCCGTTAATTCATACATAGATTTGATGTCTACCGGTCCTTGCTCAAGCATGGCATGGTAGAAGTCTTCAACAGCCTCTTCAATTTCGTCGGCAGAGTCTGCTGATTTTATAGCTTCATGTAATTCAAGCTCCTTATCTGCCGGATAATCATAGCACGCCAAGTATTCGGGAAGTTCGCTGAAATAGATGATATGGCCCGTTCCGCGATAAAACTTCTCTTGCAGTGCACAGACTGCTTGTTTATACGATTGTTTGATATCATTTAATTGACTGCATGGATTGCCAACCGCAATATTGACCTGAAGGCTGAATTGCCTGCTCAACTTGGTTTGGAGCGTCTCCAAGTCCGACTTGGATACCCATGAGAACAACAAGGCAAGACGATTCTGATCATCCATAAATACAATACTTCCGGTATGAACGGCTATCTGCTGTTGCAAATAATCCCGCATTTCCTCAAGAAGCACTTTCTCTTGCTCCCCCAAGTTAGACGAAGAAGGCTCAAGCAGCGCTAATGCAGGATAGGTGAAATAGGGATTCAAATTCAACCGAGATAAGCTATCTTTCAAATTCGTACTCTTCGGCTTGAGACCCAAGACAAGATCTTGAAGAAAACGGTCACGCATCCACGTCAAAATAACGTCATCCTTATACAACAGCCCTTCGCTTAGCATCTTTTCTCCCCTTTACGAACGGATGTTCATCAGCTGTATGCTTGTTTCATGCTGCTATTCCAGATCAATCATCTTATAAGCGTGCATATGTCCAACGAAAGCTGCCTCTGCTGCATCCGGATCGCCCGAGCGTAAAGCATCGATAAGGATGAGATGCCACTCGGCCAGAACCTCGGTAGTATAATGACGATTGGAAATCGCCATGAAGCGCATGACCTTGGAGCGCATATGATTCCACAGCTCCAGTACGGCCTGATTATCGCAGCGTTTATAGAAGAAGGCATGGAAATCCATATCCAGCTCCAAGATGCGCATCATCTCCTGCTGCTGATTCGCAATATCCATCTCTGCAATAATGTGATGAAGATAGTCGTAGTCTTCTTCCGTTAATAGCGGCATGGATTGCCGTACCGCAAAACCCTCGATGATTTCGCGCAGGACGAAGATATCTCGAATCTCTTTCGCTGTTATCGCAGCTACGACAGAGCCTTTGTTCGGAATGCCCGATATGAGGCCTTCTTGCTTCAACCGCTCCAACGCTTCACGTACCGGTGCTTGGCTAATTTGATATTTGCCCGCAATCTCTGTCACGATTAGTCGAGCGCCAGGCTGGAGCACGCCTTCAAGAATAGCTTTCTTCAAATCTGCATAAACATGTTCGCTTATCGAGTTGATCGGATAATCCGCATGAGGACTGCGTATGGCATTCACTGCTCCTTTTAACATTATCGATTATCGATTATCGATAATGTTAGATATAGCTATATTATAGAGTTCACCACCGGTGGTGACAATCGCTATTTTTGTCATATTATGTTACTACTTTTGTGCTGCCAGTCTTAGAACCAACGACCCATTTCTATGATATCGAGCAACCTCTTCAGAAGTCACAATCATGTATACGTCTCCTTCAGAATATCAACCAATATAAAAGGCACCGAACGAACAGGAGTTTCTCCTGCCCTCGGTGCCTTCTATGAACGCTATTTAAATCAGAATAAATACTTTGTCATCTTCTACTTTGACCTGGTAGGACTGCAAATCCACGCAAGCTGGAACGCGTACTGCCGCACCGGTTGTAATATCAAAGCGACCGTTGTGCTTCGGGCACTCCACCTGCTTCCCCATCACAAGCCCTTCCGACAGATGGTACTTCCCATGTGTACAGAAACCGTCAGTCGCGTGGTAATCCCCTTTGTCGGAGCGGTACACCGCGAAGGAACGATCAGCCTGATCGAAGCGGATCACATCTTCTACCTCGATTTCATCAGCATCGCAAACTTCCACCCATTCCTGGTTTGACACTAGGCTTCACTCCTTGTTAGATGGTCCAAATTAGGACCGTAGCGATAAGGAACGGCTGTATCCGGCAGCGGCTTAACGACAACATAAGACGGATCGTCTTTCTGCTTGCGCAGCGCGCCGATAACTTCTTTCAGAGCTGCCCATAGGCTCGGACGTGCCGGCGGGCAGTCGGATTTCATGACTTCATGAAGCTTAGGCAAGGCGTGAAACGGAACCATGGGGAACATATGATGCTCCGTATGGTAGTTCATGTTCCAATAAAGGAAACGGAAGACCCGATTCATATAGATTGTCCGCGTATTCAGGCGATGATCCAACACATCTTCATACAGGCCCAAATGCTGCGTAATCCCGAACGTGAGTACAAGCAAACCGCCATAGAAGGAAGGAAGAATGATGAACATTGCCGGCAGAATGCTGCCCATGTAGATGCAAGCTGCAATAACAGCCAGAATAATCAGCATGTAAACACGTGCTTCACGGTACACTTTATGGTGCTCGGAAGCCGGAATATAGTCTTTCTCTTGCTCATCCAGCTTACCGAATGTATGCAGGATGAAGCTTTTGATTGCCAGCGGACCGCCGTACAAGTGGAAAATTTGCATGTAGAGGATTTTCCAAACCGGTGGTCTGGCGGTAATGATCTCCGGATCGCGGCCGACGATAATCGTATCGGTATGATGACGCGCATGGCTCCAGCGCCATGGCGTAGCCGAGCGCAGGACAAAGAACGAAGCAATGTGGTAAACGACGTCATTCATCCAAGGTGTCTTAAACGCGGTTCCGTGTCCACATTCATGCCAGCGGGAATCGCCTGGTGTTGCATACAGCAATCCGTATAGGAAGAAAGCCGGAACGGCCCACCATGTGCCCCAAGATTGATAAGCAAGGAATCCTAGAATGATGAGTCCGCCAAACCAAATCAGCGTATCTCGGATAGCCGGGCCATCCTTTCTCTTCATCAATTCCTTCATCTTCGCACGAGGGATCGGGGTTTGATGCCACTCTGCGGAAGCCAGACCCTTCTCATCCGCGCGTTTACTTTCAACGCCTTTCAAGCTATAGTCTCTACGTTGCACTACAATTGCCATTATGACCGCCTCCTTCATTCATTCTATTCGTGCGCGGGCACGTAATGCTCCAAAAAAGAAAGCCTTACAGGCTTTCGGGAATATAAATATGTGTCTCTGTATAATGATGCTCGGTCTCCGGCTGCTTGCCTGCAAATACATGATCAAACAGGATACGCAGCGACAAGTATCCTTGCCTCTCGGGATTCTGTACAATCGTGAAATCAATTATCCGCTCACGAAGGCCTTGAACAGCCGGCGGAATCAGATCATTGCACACCACTCGAACTTCGCCTTCAAGGTGATGCTTCTTGATAACGTCAACACACGCGCCAATATCGCCTGTCGCCATGTAGATGCCGCCGATATCGTGATGTTCACCGAGTGCACAATCCAATTGCAAATACGTATCTGCATAACGGTCGAAGCCTTCGATGACTTGAAGCAATTCAAGCCTGCTTCCATGCTCCGCAAGTCCTTGCTTGAAGCCTTCAACCCGCGATCGATGCGCATGGAACTTCAAGTTACCGGTAACGATCAACACTTTGTCATTCGGCTGCAGAACACGGTTCATCAGACCTGCAGCAACCATTCCGCTCTTGTGCAGATCCTGCCCCACAAAACAAATCCGTTTGCTGAGCTCTACATCCGAGTTGAACGTCACGATCGGTACGGCCCGTTCAGCTGCGTAATCGATGCTTGCACGTATCAATTCATCGTCCATGACGGAGAACATAATACCGCTTACGCCAGCTTCGACAAGCTCACGAATGGCAGCCGCACCTTCCTCTGGACTCTTATTATCGACGAAGCGATACTCCAGTCGGACGCCAAGATCCTTGAGCTCTTCTGCCGCAACGCTAATTCCGTTACGGATCGCTTCGAAGAACTGAATTTCCTGCGGCGGCATGATGATGCCGAAGACTAGCGGTTTTTTCTGATACGCTAAAGCTTTAGCTGCAATATTAGGTACATAATTCAATTCAGCTACAATGCTAAGAATGCGATCGCGAACATCTGGTTTCACGCCGGGCCTGTCGTTAAGCACCCGGTCAACGGTTCCTCGCGATACCCCTGCCTGCTTGGCAATTTCTCTAATGGTTACGGTCATAATTCGCTCCTATTGCCCAGGTGTGCTCGGGCACCTATTATTATAGAGCGAATGATTTATTCTCACAAGAGCCTTTATACGCCAACTGATTTGAGTTTATTGTCGAGGAACGTTTTCGCACGCGGAATGTCCTCTTCTTCCAAATGCTCGATGATGATCGGAATGTTCGGATGCAGCTTCGCCAGACGCTCCAGATACAAATCATAGTTCAAATTGCCAAGGCCCGGAGCCGGCAGTTCAACTGCACCTGCACCACGGAACGAATGGGACTCCGAAGCATCAATGTTAGCATGCTTCTCTACCGTATCAGTAGCCCGCATGCAATCTTTGGCGTGCGCGATTTTCACTTTATCGCCAACTGCATTGAAGATGCGGTTCAATGTTTCATCAATATGGTCAATATTGTTGTCCGTGAAGTAGTTAGTCGGATCCATCAGTAGGCCAAGTCCTGGATGATTGACATCCGAGAGCAAGCGCGATACCTGATCCACAGAGCCGATTACGTTGTTTACGTAATTCTCAATCAAGAAAACAGAGCCGTTGTCGTAAGCAAATTTAGCCAGATCTTCGATCGTTGTTGCTACTTGCTCATACGCTTCTTCTGTTGCATTCTTCGGATCCCATACCCAGTCGCTCTCCGTATTGAAAGTACCGGTTTCACTAACTACATACGGGCTGCCAAGGTCACGAGCGAATTCAAGAATTTTCTTAACGCCATGGACGTTCTGTTTGCGTTTCTCCGGATCCGGATGAATCAGGTTCGTATAACCGGAGATGCAGACGATCGGCAGATTGGCATCACGGAATGCATCGCGAATGGTGCGGCATTTCTCTTTCGTCAAGGAATCGAAGGATAGATCCATGTCTTTGAAAGCCAAGTCCAGCTGCACGCAAGAGAAACCGTCTTTCTTCATTCTTGCGATCGATTCCTGAAGCGAATAAGGATAATAAGCGTTGAAAATACCGACTGATAACATAATGATGACCTCCGCGCGTTTTATTTTGGGTTAGATAAATTCCGATAACTTCACTGTTCTGCCTTCGGCAATGGACTTGTAGCAAGCGTCAACTGCCGCCATAGTCTTCAAATTATCGCGTCCGCCGATTTCCGGCTCGCTGTTTGTTTCCACGGCACGAAGCAGCTGCGCCATTGTGCCTTGGAAGGCATCCGGGAACCAAACGGAATCCCATTCCGGGCGAATCCATTCGTTCGGTTGCTGGCGGGTCGTGAATGCCAGCGTGCTTGGCGAATGCTCCGGATAACGCGGCCAGCCGATCGTACCTGTAGCCATGCCATCCAAACCTTCAACGCGCCACTTGATGTATATATCCTTCTCCGTACCTTCGCCCGGCCAAGCCCATACATCATCCAAGCTCGTAGCCATCAGCTCATCCGCGTATTGGAACGTGTATTGCGAAATACCGTCGATATGAGAGAACTTCGTGCGCGGATCTCTGCGCGTAACCGCTGTGATCTTCTCGGGGTCGCCGAACAGATAACGGAACGCATCGATATGATGGATACCCATATTAAGAATTTCGATTTGCTCATATTGCTCAAGGAAGCCCTGCCAATGGGGAATCGCGCGCATTTCAATCGTCGCAAGTACGGGCTGTCCCAAATATCCGCCTTCAAGAATCGCTTTCAGTGCGCGAATGGATTGGTCATAACGCATGTTGGAGTTTACCGCGATTTTGATGCCTGCCGCTTCGCATAACTCGACGATTTGACGAGCTTCTTGCGAATTCATCGCAAGCGGTTTCTGGCACAGAATGCCTTTAATATGCGGCTGCTTCACCGCTTCGCGGACTACGTCAAGCTGACGATCCGGCGGCAAAGCGATATCGAGAATTTCGATCTCCGGATCGCGCACGAGCTCTTCCCACGTACGGTGAACCTTAGGGATATTACGCAGCTCTGCTACGGCTTTCGCATTCTCATACGTACGGGACGCAATGGCAACCGGATTGAAACCGGCATCGCGGTAAGCGACCAGATGGCAATCCCGCATAATAAAGCCTGATCCGATACATCCTATCCGGTAATCCATTCTTTTCGGCATTTCGGGCCGAATAATGGTTTGAAAATCAAGCTGTTTCATCGATGTGCCTCCTTCGTTCCTTGCCTAGTTATTGGATTCGATCCAAAGTGAAGTTGTTATCGTGCGCTCTTCCCCTGCTTTTATACCCTGGACACCGGTTAACTCATGCTCGTACGGGAGATTGAAGGCATCCGTTACATAAGTATAAGGCTCGATGGAGAAAGCTTGATCCCAGTTCGGCCGGAACAACAGCACGAATGGGAATTGCGTATCAAGTTGGTAGGCGATCGTATAGCCCGCATTAGGCAGTACTAAACGGGTAATGCAATCCGACTCCGGATCAATAGTGAGCAGCGTACAGCCAAGCTCCGGATAATCGGCTAGTTCGATTCCGGATTGAATCGCTTCGCTTAGCTCTGTTACTGCCGGAAGTCCCGTTACGAAAGATAAATTCGTAATCGGCCATTCTGCCGCAGCAGGAACATGCAATGTAAGTCTAGGGTCGCTTTCATATGGCAGCGAGAAGTAAGGATGCAATCCATAAGCGAATGGCGCTTCATCGGAGCCTTCATTCTTTATGCAGCTATCCATACCCAGCCTGCCGTCAAGCAGCCGGTATGTAATCGTGAACGTTAATAAATGCGGAAAATAGGCCAGGATGTCCGGGTAATTCTCATAGCGGAGACGACTTGTAACCCATGCTCCTTGTTCGTCAGTTGCACCGCAATCAAGCACTTCCCATGCTCTTACGCTCAGCTCTCCGTGCAAATGATAATCCGGCGGTTCATTGATTGGAAAATGGTACGTACGATCTTGAAATGTAAATGTACCTTTATTAATCCGGTTAGGTGGAGACAACACCGGAGTCCCATATTTCGAGCTGGCGAACTTCTCGTTCTTCAATGTTGCTAAACTGATGGATGTCTTGATGACTTCGCGTCCACCGGTCGTAAAGCTGTACAGATTATTACCAACCTCCGGCAGCAGCTCTGCAATACTACCGCTTAATGTATCAGACAACTTAATAATGGTTAAGCCATCTTGCTTGAGCGTTTCAACTGCGTATCTACTCATGTTCTCCCTCCGATGGTTCGCGGGATCGCGAGTTTGAGTCCGGCACGTTGGCAACGGTTTCAATCGTTATGTGCTCGGGCACATTTGATTATATAACGAGTAATCGATATTCACAACAACAATTTATTCCCCTCCGTGTTCCCTGACGAAGCGAGGGAAGAGGCTCAATGAATGAGCCTCTTCCCTCTTGTGTCGTCTATTCAAGCTTCGTGCCGAAAACCGTCGATTTCCTACTCAAGGCATGCTCAAATCTAGTTCGTAAGTGCTGCATCCACTCCGGCTCATGATCCCATGTCTCCGCAACGCATCGAATTAGTCGCGCATAACCATATATATTTGCAAAACGTCTCAGCGCCGGCAATACCGATTCCATGTTCTCCGGTAAAGCGTATGCCGTGCTGTACCCCTCGAGAAAGCGCTGTTTTTTATGGTCATACAGTTCTTCCGAAATACAGTCCTGTAAGCTGTCCAGCGCTTGCTCGATATCCATCGCATACCAGTGATACATGGCATCGTCGAAATCAATCGCATAACAACGCTTCGTTTCGTAATCATAGAATACATTGTCGTATTCGTAGTCATAGTGGATCAAGCCGTAATTTTGTGAATGAATAGGTAATACAGCGAAATAATCCCGTAGTAATTGGACCTCTGACCTAGCTGCTTCCTCATTCGGGAGCTCCTTGATTTGATCATCAATCCAATCCAGCACTTCGCGATGGGACCATCTTCGTTGATCCCCTGGCTCATACTCGCTCGATAACCGGTGGAGTTCACCTAATGCTTGGCCATGGCTGAAGACGATCTCGTCGGTCAGGTCAGTTTGATTCATAGCAGATCCAGGCACTCTCTCAAATACGGAGGCGTAATAGCCTCCCCAAGGCGTTTGAATTTCTGCGAGTTCCTCCCCTGCATTGGATTTCACGGCCACCAGCACGCCATACTCATGCTCTTGCAAGTATTTAATGAATGCCAGCTCAGCTTCAATATTCGTTCTGCTCTTCTCCTCAATTGGAGCAAACCTCAACAGCTGCGTCTTGCCTTCCTTGAGAAACGGATAAATCGCATTCGATGATATCCGGTACTTTTGAAACATCTCAGTCGACTCTGCATCATAGTCCCAGTTTCTCAGTATCATTTCAGTCAAATTTTCATTATGGAATAGATATTTCAGCTTTAACATTTTCAATTGACCTCCGCGTCGTAAACCAATTTTTGCGCGCAAAAAGACCGCAAGGCATATTGCCTGCGGCCTCATCATTCTGATCATTAGGATTAGCTTGCATGCGCAAACAAACCTATCCCGATTCAGAAATAAAGTACAGAAATATCCTAGTGTATGGCAGACTCACTGTGTCTGCCCACCTATTCAGTTCGCGTTCACCTTAATAGTTGTCGTAGTAGTCATCGTAGCCCGGCGTTTCATGCCGCTCACTCCTTTCGGTAATACCAAGTATCTTCATCGTATAGGAGATCATGCTTGGAAGCAATTACTATTTCTATGAGAACTTTGCTACCTCAACCTACAGCTTGAGCGCACGTTTAATACTGAGCTCAAGCGGCGAATACGCACTGCCGTCTCTACGGTCGAAGTTCATTCGCTCTTTGAGAGGCGTCGTTCGATTGCACATGAACCGCGTCACGCCGCTATGATTTTGCGAGGAGGTATGATAGAGAAAAGGATGGCATAAGATGACGTCGCCAGGCGATAAAGTCGTTTCTTTCACCCGAAGCAATGTGCCCTGCTCATCTGTATAAGCGTTCGTCATAAACTTCTCAACTCGATCCGCTCCAGGCAAGAAAGAATCATCTGCGTTACCAGTTAACGCAGCCAGCCAAGGATGCCAACCATTACACTCTGCAATCGCTTCATGGGGATCCATTCCCTCCGGCTTCGTGGCTAGGTACCGGGAGACAACTTGATGCGAACCTTCTGCGATCAACGTTCCCCCGCCATGCGGCCCGATCTCCGAGAAGATGCACAAGCACAGCAAGCCCTGCTCACGGGCGTCGACGAAATGGCGGAAATGGGAACCATCCCAATGCCAGCCGTTTGCCGGAACGTTCCACTCTTCGTTCGCACCCAGATTGAAGTTAACCGGCCACCAGCCCCATTGCGGATAATTCCGATTCTCGTCACCGTTCCACAATACCTTCTGTGTCCAGCGATCCTCACCGATTAGATCCTCGATGGCATCACCAAGCCGGTCCGTGTTGCATCGATCAAATGCGTCGCTTCGAAAGTTTTCTTTCATGAACAATATAGGTGTGTTCCACGTCTCTCGGTTGTCTCGATCGATCTCATATCGTCTTAGCTGCTCCCACAGGAAGTCTTGGCATTCCAGCGCAAGCGTTCTCGGGAATGCTTCCTCCACTTTGACCCAACCCTGTTCCATAAATTGCTCAATCTGTGAATCAGTCAGCACCTTGTTCATCTCTGTTCAAGCCTCCCATTACTGATTTGCCCACCATAATTGAAGCGCTTTCTCCAATATATCAGGCGACAGGCTATTTTCATATCCATATTTATACATAACAAAAAGCCGCGATTCCTCGCGACCTCTTCAGTCATTCTTCATCGAGTACAATATCCATGCAATACAAGAGGTTAAGCGCTTCGGGCAGCATAAATTTCGCTTGGCGGATTCGATTCTGGCTAGGATCAATTTGATAATGAAGCGCGTGGGAGAGGTCTGCTCCGGATAAATTCGTGTCACCGAACATACTTTCCGTGAAATCCGAGCCCCTTAAATTGGCTTTCGAGAGATCCGCTTCTCGGAAATCAACATCTTTGACGGAACAATTCGTGATCGTCGATTGCGGCAATGCAACGCCGATGAAGGTGGAGTGATTTAACGTGCAATCTTCGAATTTGAGCAAGCCCGGCACCGCGATTCGCGGCCATTCCGCTTCCGACCAATTGATCCCGACAAGCTTCGATTGTATGAAATGAACCTGAGAGAACTTGCTGTCCGCAACCTTCATGAGGTTCAAATCGCAGCGGATAAACGTGCAGCCTGTAAATTTGCATTCATTGAATACGGTTTCGCTCAACTCACAATTCGTAAACGTACAATCGTAGAAATTGACCGCGACGACTTCCTCTTTACTAAACTTGATATCCTTGAATTGCTCATCGAAATATTCGCTCTCCGTGAACACCTTAGTCACATCCTTATTTCTTAATACGGCTAATCGTGGTCATGGCATCTCTAAACTAGCGTTTCCAACTGAGCCACCTGGCATGTCCGTCCGTCTCGGCGAGCACCATACTCTGAAATCGGCCATCCCTATAGTAATCGAGATGCAAATCGAGATCCCACATATTATTGTAGAGGTGATAGACCTCTCTTGTCTCCCCCAATATGCGAATTTGTTCGAACAAGTGGTGTTTATCTGCGAGGCTAAGCTGATTCGCCACATGCGTATGAAAGATGCACAAGGCCTGTTCCTCCGAGGTCGCCACTGCCGCCGAATCCAAACAAGCCAAGGCATCGCCTTCAATGAATCGTACAGCTTGATTGTCAAAAATGCCGGCCGCCTCTTCAAAATGGTTCATCCGCTCACGATGCTCCGGCCAAATTAAAGCCTTCATCCACATTCGATCCTCCGACTGATGAAGACGATTCACATGGAGATCAATTCCGATCCTGGATGCCACCGGAGGACTATCCGAGTAGAGGAATGGAAGGTTCGGGCCGCGCAGAGAAGTGGTCAAAGTGATTGGAGATTGCTGGTTGCCATAATACCCTTCGACATTGTCATAGGCATACCTATACTTATCCCAGAACAACTGCAGTCCGGCGCTCGTTCCGATCTCAATCAATGCAAGAGGTTTGTTCGATAGATGGTGGATGAGGCAGAACGCCGGATACAGATACGCACAGCGGCGAACCTCGTTCGTCTGAACCAGCTTCGTAGTCAGCAGTTGAACAAGCTCGCCCTGGTAGAGCAGGCAGAACGACTTGAAAGGTTCAAAAGCTGCTGCAGCGTCCCTCGGATTCGGTACAATACTCGCATAGTAATATTTTAACTCATGCTCGAATTCATTCAGCAGCAAATAATGAACAGCACCCAGCAAGAGGTTCGGAATTGGCTGTCCTTCCCTGCCTGCGGAAGCCAAGCGCAGCAAGTCATCGTCACCTGCAATTCGGCTGGAAAGCTGCTCATACAAGCTGCTTGATCCCTTGCATTCTTTCTCGGCAAATCTTCTGAAGCGCTCGGATATGCTCGAAATCTCCATACGTCCACCTCCAACAATTATCGCTCAGTTAGAGTGTAGCATCGCATTTCGATAAACAGAACCATCATTATTCTATCCATACAATAAGTATTATTTATCACTAAAAAAAGACTGCCAAAGGTAGCCTTAATAAGACAGTCCCCGGTCTTGTTGGTAATGATCGCAAGTCAATAAAAAAAATCAACGACGCATTATTCCATCGTTGATTTCTGTTGCAGCCATTCCTCATACTCGCTCTTCGTGAGCCCGTAGATATATTCGTCGTAATGTTTGCCTTTTGTGAAGATCATGTCACGCAGGCAGCCTTCTTGCTTAAAGCCCAGATGCTCTTGCAGCGCAATGGAACTGTTATTGAAGGCATAAACATGGGCATTAGCCTTGTTATAGCGCAGCTCCTCGAAATAATAGCCAAGAATCAGTTTAACCGCCTCCGATGCATAACCTTGACGCCAATGCTCGCGGAAGATCGCAATGCCGTATTTGAATGTGCCATTTCGCGGATCGCAATTGCTCGTACACAAACTGCCGACCAGCACGCCTTCAAGCGTCTCAATGGACAGCCAAATATTGTCTCCTTCAACCGGATGGTCGACCTTCTCTTCCGCCCATGCCTTCGTACCTTCTTCGGTTCTTGGAAAATGAATCATATCGCTTAGCCGAGCACCTTCAGAATCGCGGTCATTCTGATGATAGTCCTCCCAATCGCCGAATTCCAGTGGCCTCAGTCTGATCTTACTGCCTTCCCACATGTAGGATATCATGGTTGCTCGCCTCCCTCGTTCTCAGGCGTATCTTACCATTAATTCTCAGCCAAGCATAGCTGCTTGCCGCTTATACATGTCCTCCACAACAAGACAAGCCATAGCTTCCACAACAGGTACGATTCTTGGACAAATGCAAGGATCATGTCGGCCTATCGTTTGAATCTCTTGTTCCTGGCCGTCCACGTTAATCGTCTGCTGAGGTACGGATATCGATGATGTCGGTTTAACGCTGACCCGAAACACGATGTCTTGTCCGTTGCTGATTCCGCCCACAATGCCGCCTGCATGATTGCTTGTAAAACCGCCGCTGTTCATGCCGTCATTGTGCTCACTGCCCAGCATCACAGCCGCTTCGAAGCCGGCGCCGAATTCGATCCCTTTAATCGCGCCGATGGACAGCATGGCTTTGGCCAGCTCGGCATCCAATTTGTCGAAGACAGGTTCGCCAAGACCCGGCATCACCCCGCGAATGCGGCATTCCACGATTCCGCCGCAGCTATCGCCGACTGAAGCTAAATGCTCGATTTTGCGAATCATTTCCTTCGCAGCCTCAGGGTCACAGGCACGGACCGCATTTTGCTCGATGATGGATTCATCGAAGGTTTCGCATTTAATGCCGCCGATTTCGCGCGAGTATGCAATAACGTCAACACCGCGTCGCTCAAGCAATTTACGTGCAATCGCACCTCCGGCTACACGGGCCGCCGTTTCTCTCCCTGAAGCGCGCCCGCTGCCGCGGTGATCGCGAATGCCGTATTTCTGCAAATACGTAAAGTCCGCATGTCCGGGGCGAAAAGCATGCTGAATCGAGCCATATGCCTCCGGTCTCATATCATGATTATGCAAAATAATGAATAGCGGCGTCCCTGTTGTTCGGCCTTCGAACACACCGGACTCGATATGAACAATATCGTATTCCTTGCGAGGCGAAGTCACGGAAGATTGTCCCGGTTTACGCCGATCCATCTGCTTCTGAATATAAGCTTCATCGATTTCAACACCTGGCGTAACGCCATCTACAATGACGCCGACTGAAGCGCCATGCGATTCTCCGTAGGTAGTGATTTTGAACCGTTCGCCGAATGTATTGCCTGCCATTAGATTGGCCTCCTCTATTAATAGTCGACTTGGATACCAAGTCCGGCCAGCTGCTCGAAATACCCCGGGCAAGTCTTGGATACACAGCCGGGATCAGAAATTCGGATATCGTGAACCCGCAGACCAATCAGTGAAAGCGCCATAGCCATCCGATGATCGTCATGGGAATCAACCAGCGTGGGAACGGGCATCCCTGGATAAACCGTTAAACCATCCTCATGCTCTTCTACCCGAATTCCCAGCTTAGTTAGCTCTGCACAAATCGCTGCGATACGATCGCACTCATGATGCCTGATATGCGCAGCATCCTTTAACGTAATAGGACCATCTGCGAACACAGCCATTGCTGCAACCGTTAGCGTCTGATCCGACCATTTCTTCATGCTTAGCGTGAACCCGCCTTTAAGCTGATCCGTTCCTTCCACCTCAACGTAATTCTCTCCATGAGTAACCGTACATCCCATCTGCTCCAAAATCTGCAGCATCTCGATATCAGGCTGACTTGTTCTGGCTGCATGAATGCCTTCAGTCCGAACTCGGCCTCCGGTCAGTGCGGCAATAGCCCAGAAATAACAACAAGTGGAGACGTCCGGCTCCAACTGATAGGCCCTTCCTTCATATTTTCCTTGAGGAACCGTGATGGATTGACCATCCGGCGACACTTCAGCTTCAATGCCGAAGTCAGCCATCATATCCAGTGTCATCTGAACGTAGTCTCTCTGAACCACTTCTCCATCAATGCGTATCGTTAGCTGTTCCTTCGCGTATGGGGCAGCGATTAACAACCCACTTAGAAATTGACTGGATGTGTTGCCAGGAATCGTAACCTCGCCGCCATTCAAGCCGGATGCATCCAGCATGTAGGGAAGGCTATGTTCGGCCATCGTGTATTCGAATTTGGCACCGAGCTTGGTTAATGAAGCAAGCAAAGGAGCTTGGGGTCGCTCGCTCATCCGCTTGCTCCCGCTCACTGTCCACTTGCCATGACCGACCGCAAGCGCACCGGGCAGGAATCTTGCCACCGTGCCAGCAGCGCCGACATATAAATTCGCCGATGTAGTGGGCCACTCTCCGCCGCAGCCTTCAATGGAAGCCGTCTCTTGCTGAACAGCCGCCGCTACGCCAAGTTTCTTTAACGAATCGATGCACCAATACGAGTCGTCACTCTTCAGAATGCCGTGCAGTTCGGATTTCCCTTGGGCAAGTGCAGCTATAATTAGCGCTCTGTTGGTGAGGCTTTTACTGCCAGGTACTCGAATCGTACCTTGAACCAGTGACTTCGGAGAACTGATTCTTACTTCAAGTCGATCGTTATTCGCCGACCACGGAGAACGCGCTTCTAAATCCGGATGTATCGTTGTCATTTCCGTCCACCTCTTTAGGAGTAATTGATCTATCCCGATTATAATGAGATACTTGAAATAAATGAAATCGGAATATTCAATCGTTGCCATAAAGGTGGTTTATGTCAAAATGATCAATTTAGAGTGGTATCGGATTTTTCTGCATACGGCGCGACATCGAAATTTAACGAAAGCCGCGCAAGAGCTGCATGTCACGCAGCCGTCTGTCAGTTATGCGATTAAGCAGATGGAGGATGCGATGGGCGTGCAGCTCTTTCACCGATTATCCAAAGGTGTCGAACTCACGGCCGAAGGTCAGGCCCTGCTCGACTATGTCGAGCAATCCTTCTCGATGCTGGATTCCGCGCAGAAGCATCTACACAATCTGAAGCAGTTGCACGCCGGTGAGATCCGGATCGGAGCGAGCGACTCCCTCATCAAGCATCTGCTGCTTCCGCATCTGAATACCTTTCACCGGGAGCATCCGGGCATTCGAATTCGTCTCTCTCATGGCAAAACGCCCGACATCACTCGGCGCCTGCTGGATGGTGAGATTGATTGCGCTATGCTGCATTTGCCCATACAGAATCCACAGCTGCTGATTCATACGATGGCAACGATTGAGGATTGTTTTGTTGTCGGAGTGGATTATAAGGAACTGACCGAGCGGACACTTTCCATTCAGGAGCTGGCTGATCTGCCCTTGATCTTACTCTCACCCGGCAGCAGCACACGTAACTTTGTGGATCAATGGTTTGCGGCAAAAGGGGTAATGGTGCGGCCGGATATTGAGCTTGGTAGCGTTGATTTATTGGTGGAGTTCGCAAGTTTGAACTATGGGGCGGCATTGATCAGCCGATCTTTTGTAGAGGAGGAGCTGCGCAGCGGGAGGTTGCTCGAGCTCAAGTTGGATGTGTCTCTTCCGACTCGTGAGATTGGATTTGCAGTGAGGCGAGATAAGAAGCTCTCCGTTGCAGCGGAAAGCTTCGTTCGGCGTATTCGCGAAGCGGAGTGAGGAATGGTTATTTGATCTCTGCAGCAAGTAGTTCACTAATCGTAACAAGTTTGTACCCTTGTTCGATTAGCTCCGGTACGAGGATTTGAATGGCCGCAAGAGATTGCGATCGATCTCCGAATCCATCATGGAATAAGAGAATACTTCCCTCTCGTATCTCAGCGCGTGACACCTTGACGATGTGATCCGTTCCCGGCATATCCCAGTCACGGGTATCGAGATTCGTCGCGTGAATGATGGGATAGTTGAATTGCTCGCATACGGCGATCAGGTCGTCGTTATATTCCAGATAGGGCGGCCGAAACGTCGTCGGACGTTTGCCAATCACGTCGATAATGATCTGTTCAGCGCGACGAAGCTCCTCCGACTGCTCCTCTTTGCTCAAACTTGCCATATGCGGATGAGTGAAGCTGTGATTGCCGAACTCATGCCCTTCCGCGTCCATTCGTTGTGCGACATCTGGAAATTTCTCCATATTCGACCCTTGTACGTAGAAGGTTGCTTTTGCACCATGCTCCTTGAATACTTGGAGGAATTGCGGCGTCCATTCCGGATTCGGCCCATCATCGAATGTGATTGCGATTAACTTGTCCGAAGTTGTTACTTCATTGTAGATACGTGCAGCTTTCAACTTGATCTCCCCCTTATTGGAATTCAAAAAAAAGACTACAAAAATCATAACGATTCTGTAGTCCTTCTTCAAATTATTCGTGAGTTGGCTCGATAGCCGGGAAGCCGATCTTCTGCCAGCGGAACAGGTGCTTGGCACGATCCGACATTTGCTCGTACGTTTCTTGCGGGATCTGAACGCGGTTATCGCGGTGGCTTGCACTGTAGATAAGAGCAAGGTTCGGACGAATTTCGTTACCGCGGTTAGGTGTTCCACGGTGCCACATACGTACATCGCGAAGCAGGATGGAGCCAGCAGGCATATGGACTTTCATCGAATGCATATGCGGTGCCAATTTCTCAGGATCCGGGCCGTTTGGACCGTAGTAGTTATCCGGCAGCAAATGCGTGCCGCCCGGCCAAATTTCCATTGGTCCGTTGCCGTCGTGAACATCGACGAGCGGAATGTTGAACACAAGATCCGTGATCGGCAGGTGCGTCGTGCACAAATCGCCGAAACGAGCGCCGTAATCCGGGTGAACCGGCTGCGATTTCTGACCGCCTGGCAGCGACGTGTTGGAAGAGAACAGCGTAACCGAGTAGTCTTTGCCTAGAATACGATCCATAATGGCAAGCGCAAAAGGATGCTCAATAACCAGGGAATCGTTGAATGGCGCTTCGAACGGAAGGAAAATACCCAAGTGGTTCGTGCCTTCGTTAAAGCCCGTTTTATTCAAATAAATCTCTTTACCGTGTTTATCGATGAACCAGTTCATCGCGTCTGTGAACGCTTTCTTAAGTTCAGCGACTTTCTCCTTCGGCAGGACGCCTTCTAGGATTACATATCCGTTAACGCGGATCAGGTTTTCGGCAAGTTGAATATTCTCTTCACTTAGCGTTAGAGTATCGATTTCATGTTGACTAACTTTCACAATGATTCACCTCACGTAATGGATGTCGATCGAGTAGACTGCTAGTTTCTTTTCTAAAATATCATTTTTGATTCCGAAATACTAAACTTATCTTCCGATTGATGCATCACATTGCAAGATAATGCCCGGATGAAATTCTTGGGATTCTCTATAAGAAGGCATTGAAACGATGTATACAGCTTGAACTGGCGCCCCGTCAGCTTCGTGCATGAGTGCTCGGAGAGCTCTGAATTAGTATGGCTGTAATGCTGCATCTCATACTGAATTGCAAGATTTCGCTGCAAAGCGCAATCATCTTCTTTGACTCTCATCAACCTATCTTCGGATTCGTGTGCAGGAATATTAGTGCGTGGTGTCGCTATGAAGGGAATTCATTCAACTTCGACAGCCGCTTATACGTTGAGAATGCCCGACACCTAGCCCGAAGCAGCAGCTTCGATCAAATAATAAAATCCGGTCGTACGGATTCCTTGCGTAGTGGCATGTTTCTCAAATTGAGATACGATACCCGCATAACAAGTTTCCCGCACATAGTGGGAATAACGCTCTCGCTGGCCGAAACACAGCATGTTCAGCACATCTTCTACTGATGGAATCCAGACCGATTCTCTGATCCGCGACATATGAATGTCAACAAGTCCACTCGATTCCAATCGTTCCTGCACTCTATCCAAGATCGGCGTACCCAGCGTCGGTGGCTGGAAGATTCCCGGAAAACACAATCCAAGCTCCCCTCCCTCTCCATTCCCGTCACCCGGATGATAGAAGATCACTTTACCGCCCGGACGAACGACTCTGTTCCCCTCTTTATACCAGCTGCCTGGACCTTTCTTCGTGTAAGCCACATCAAACGCATCATCGCCAAATGGCAATGAATGATGCGTATCACCTTGAACATAACGGACATTCGGTTTCCGATGGAGATTCGCCGTCTCCAGAAATCCCTCCGTTACATCTAGACCTACAATCTCTTCAACATAAGCCGCCCAACGATTGGTATACTCCCCATGACCGCATCCAACATCGAGCACTTTTCCGCCCATAACAGCCGCAAGCTTGTCCGTCAGCACAGTTTCCCCAGGCGTGCCGTCAACTACGCCGTTCCATGTAAACTCATATTTACCTGACCTTGCTGCCAGTTCTTTACACCATGCGAACGATTGCGGACTTAAATAATCCGGATGTTTCGTAATCTCTGGAAACATTGTGATTTCGCCTCCCAACGACTATTTCTCCGAATCCGCATTGCTCCTTTTAAACTTGTTCAGACACTCCATACAAATACATGATTTATTCAGCTGTTCCGCCGGCACCAGCTCAAATATCCCTTCTGGAAACTCTTCGCTGCTGCACCAACAGGCATGGTTTCCTTCACAATTATTACGCTTGCGACAGATGGGACATTCGTTCGCTGCTTTTCCATCATCCTTCATCATCGATCACCTATCCTATTCGTACTTACACTGCATGCCGATCACAGAGTACCCTCTCTTACACGAACTATATACATTCCATTTACCGAATCGAACCTCCTTCTACACAAAGAAAAAAGCCGCGAAGAAATCACGGCTCTTCCAGCAAGCATCAACCCGATCAATGAAACGACTTCCAAAACGCTCCGTTCGTGTCCAGAATCGATCTAATTTGGGCAAAAGGAATCGTGAACGTTGGGAATCCCGCCGCATACGGTGCAATTTCATACGGTTCGAAATAAATATGGAGGGCGTTCTCGGAGACGAAGAACGGCTGATCCGGTCGAATGCCGTTATAGGTATTCGGAAACACGTACGAATATTGCGGATCATTCTTGATTTGCTTACCGATAATCTCGCTAAGCTCTTTCACATAGTTGCTGCCCGGCTTAAACAAATCCTTGAGCGCGAACATTTGGCCTGTCGTTAGATCAATAATGGCGTACTTCTTAGTTGGCATCCCATGAGCAGCTCCGAACGGAAAATGATAGCCGGTCAGCTCAAGCTGAAGCAGCTGCTGCTTGTAGAAGGAGACATCGAAATCGCCGGAGTACGAATAATCCAGCTTCTGATTCTCGGGAATCGGCTTTACTTGAGACAGCTCCCTCAACTTCGCATTAACCTTGTGCTTCGCAGCTTGGTCAGCTATCCCTTCCACCTGCGGATAATAAACCAGATAATCTCGATTCGGTTTATACTTCTCCTCCTTGACGAAGTAAGGCTCTTTCAGGGGAATAATCGTATTTTGCTGCCAAACGATTCGACCGGTGCGATCCAGATAGGACAGCCGCTGATCGACATATGCCTTGATCAACCCGCCTTCTTCCAGAGTGAGCGTACCGCTGCCGTTAACGCGCGGATAACCTGCAGCCAGTTGGCCGGTGAGATCGATAAAGAAGGTCTGCTTCACATCCGATGCGGAAGCCAAGCCATCCTTGAAATCGGCGACATCACGGTACTTGAAGTCCGTTAACAGCTTACCGTCCCAATCTGCAATCGCATAAATCGAACCGATAAAAGGCTGCTGGGGATCGATCGCATTACCAACTGCAAACCGCCGGCTTCCTAAGCTTCGGATGTCGTTATACGCTGCTTTTATGATAAATGCACCTTGCTTATTAATGACCCCGTATTTTGACCTGAAATCATCGGAGGTGTTCACGATCGCACGGCCATCCTCGAATGGAAAGGCGGAATAAAAGGTAGGCTGAATTACGATATTCCCGGTCTCATCCATATAGCCGGTTTTACCCGCAAGCTCGCGCTGGAAGGATAGCAAACCATCCCCTAGCGGTCCGACACTCGCATACTTGTAAGTATGGAGCCGCCGGCCATCGAGACCGATTAATGCATATTCATTGTCCTTTACCTTGACGAGTGCCTTATTTCCTTGAAAATCATTGGCTTCCTCGAATTGAGCCGGAATCACAACATTGCCCTGCGCGTCCAGATAGCCATATTTGATCGTACTCTCACCGGAAGCACCGGGAAGCGTGTCATAGAAAACCGCTCTTCCGTTATGCATATCTGCGATAAATGGATAGGCCTTCTTCGTCAACACCGTGCCGTTTTCATTGATCAGCTTAAACCCTTGGCTGTCAATTACAGAGGCGCGCTGCTCTGAGAATGTACCAATAGAATCGTAAATGGGTGGAACGATGAACTGAGCGGATGCGTTAATGATGCCATATTTCCCTTTCTCGGAGACGACTGCCAATCCGTTTTCTTGAAAGTCACCGGCATCATCAAACCTGGGGTCTACCGCCATCCTGCCCCGATTGTCGATGTAGCCCCATCTCATGCCCTTAACCGTCTTCAGCGACGCAGGAAACAATCCCACGGCTCGAGATGCACCTCCAGGCTCCAGCACATCCCGGATCGACTGTTCCAGTTCAAGAAGCGTATCCCGAGTCGGTTGAGCAAAAGCAAGTGCTTGATGCACCGACACCAACGCCGGCTCAGCACGTCCGGAGCGATGTTGGGCATCAGCGAGATGATACCAATACAGCGGATATTGCGGATACCGCCACACGAGGCGCTCATAGTATTTGACCACATGTGGAAAATAATAGCTGTACACATCATGCGCAGGTACAAAGCTTCCTTCCTGCCAACGTAGAACGTCAATGTGGTAGGATTCGCCGCTGCTTTGCATCCAGATCGCAAGCTCTGCCTTGCCGTCTTGACCTTGTTTGCTCGGCATATCCATCGCTTCCATGTAACTGTAACTCATGCCAGACGGAGCAACATCTCTTAGCCCATCCTTGCTCCACTCATAAACAGACAGCTTCGACCACTGTGCGTTGATCTGCCAGCCTACGATAAGATTGTTCTGACCTGCTCGCAGCACCGGCATCACTATCAACTGCGCCACACCGTGGCCATGTCCTTTGATATCGGCTGCTCTTTCCCATACCCCGTTCTTTTGCTGCAACACCACCAAATGAAGCTGGTTGCGAAGCCGGTATACTGCAGCAACCTCTGGCAATCGGTCTCCGTTTAAATCAGCTGCACAAACCGCCGCATTCGCGGCAGACTGGTTGAGTAACATCAGCTCCGCACCACTCGGCAAATTTGCCATTGCGATTTGCGACAGCTGCTGTTCGTTCGCGGCCATGTCAGCATCATCCCTCTCCTCGCATTCTTCGCCTAATCGTATGCGGAGCATTGTCAGATATGCCTTTCACGGTGTAATTATTCCATTGCGAATTGAAAAAATACCCGGTGCGAGCTTGACCGCTCATTCACCGGGTATTTGCTTATAAGGATTAATTCCAATACCAGAAGATGAGCAGCAGCATCGCAAAACGAACGACTTCATAGGACGTATCGACAGCTACAACGAGCCAGCTCTTGAATTGCCATACTTTCTTGCCAATGGTGAACGGTAACGTATAGCCTGCCGCCAGCAGCATCGTGAACCAGAATGCACCGGCAAAAGAATCACCGTCATAATCGAATGCTTGTCCACCGGCTTGCCACAGCTGTAAGCAAACTGCGTAAACGATCGAGGTCACGAACGAAATAACAATATAGATGATAAAGGACTGCATCTTAGCAGCGTTGCTAGGCTGAGTTGTAACGTTCGGGTACATATCCCGCTGATACGGCTTCTTCCAAATGACCGCCATCCATAGAAACCCCAATGCCAAAGATAGTACTCCAGTAACTACTACAGCCCAATAATTAATGTCGCTAAACAACATGCCGTTTCCCTCGCTTTGTTTGATTGTTGGATAAATACGAAACCATTTGGTTTCGCTTTACGTTTCCGATTATATACAACCATTTGGTTTCCTGTCAATCCTCTCACGCTCACAATCGAAGGACTCTGCCATAGTCGCCCGCCACAGTCGCACACCACCACCATGATCGTGCCTCGAGAGTAGGAAATCCCGACTCTCAATCGGAAAACTACATAAAAAAGACACTGAGAGTCGGTAAATCCGACTCTCAGTGTCCAAAATCACCCACCACCACCATGATCGTGCCTCGAGAGTAGGAAAACCCGACTCTCAATCGGAAAACTTCATAAAAAAGGTGCTGAGAGTCGGAAAATCCGACTCTCAGCACCAAAAACACGGTTAGCTGCCGTCCGGCAGAGACTGGGAGTCCGAAAATCGAACTCTCAGCAGCAAATTCGCCAGACACACGCGCTGAAAGTTCCAATATGGAACTCTCAGCTCCAAGTGCGCGGCGGACTGCCGTTCTGCTGAGGTAGCCTTCCTGCTGAAGTTGCCTTCTGCTGAGGCTGCCGACTACTTCATCCCCTCATTTCCCCAACTACCCGTTCACATCAACGCCGGCCGTTCTCACCTGCGGCTGACGGCGCTTCATGTTGGTGATGGCGACACCGGCTAAGATCAGAATACCTCCGCCAATCTGTGCGGCTTTGATTGGATCTCCTAGAACAAAGAAGCTCACGATTATGGCGACGAATGGCGGAATGTTCATGAACATGGCGCTAGTCGAAGGTCCGACAACCGCAATCCCTTGGTTCCACCAGAAGCCAGCCAGTCCTTGCCCGATAACTGCAACTGTAATCAGGAGCAGCCACACCAGCCAATGATGGCTCCCATGCAATTGACCGTTCCATGCCTCAACGCCAACGGCCGGAGACATCAGAATCGTACCAATGACCGTGGAGTAAATCGTCACCTCATAGGACGACATGGAGACAGTCAGCTTACGAATGAACAGCAAACTCACCGACATTCCGAGCATGGCCATCAACAGGTACACATCACCTTTGGAGATACCAAGCTCCTTACCGCCGTAGAGCACGATGCAAACGACGCCGACAAGCGCTACCATCGCACCGGTTACTTTCACCAGCGTAATCTCTTCTTTCAGGAAGATCCGCGACAGCAGTGTCGTCGCAATGGGCGACAACGCAATAATGAGGGCAGCATTGCCTGCCGTGGAATGCTGCAGACCGGTAAAATAAAACAACTGATTAATCAACGTGCCGGATATTCCCGCCAATAACAGCAAACCGATCTCTCTTCGACTAGGCTTCCTCATGGAGTGGCGAATCATAGCAACACTAATTAAGAACAGCGACATGACGACGAGTCTTGCGAAGGACAGGTATATCGGCGAAAACTCCCGCAGCATATAGGCACTGGCAACATAGTTGCCGCCCCATAACAACGAAACACCCCATAGCTTTAATAAAATCGTTCGATCCGGCATTTCAATGAAAGTCTCCCTACTTATCCATGATTAGTCATTCGTTTGTTCGCGCGCAGATGAGACATGAACGCAGCAAGCGCCATCAGCGCCGCCATGAGCCAGTATACGGCATGCAGTCCGCTGATAAATCCATTCAAAGAGGATTCTGCACCGTTCATACCCACCTGTGTGCCCGAGAATATCGCAAGCATCGCTTCATGTGGAATGCTATGCGTGACGATCGGCATCGAGAACGCAATGCTGAGCATCATTCCCATGTTCGTCGTGAGGGAGCGAATCCCGGAGGCTTCGCCGCGATATTTGGCACCGGCCGCATTCATAATACTGCTGGAATTCGGCGAATTAAACAACCCCGAGCCGATGCTAATGATTGTCATATAAAGCGCTAAATGCCAGAACGGCGTCGCCAGATTCGTATCAAGCGCAAGTCCTGCCAAGCCGATAATGCTAAGGAACAAGCCTACAGTGGCAGGCGTTGTTTCCCCATATTTGTCGCCAAGGCTGCCTGCAAGCGGCGATACGACGAGCATGCCTGCCGCAAGCGGAATCGTCATGATGCCGGCCACCAGCGCATCCTTCTCCAGTGCCCCTTGGAAGTAGAAGATAAGCATGAACATGACTGCCATCCGCGCAATGGCGTTTAGTGTAGCGGATATGATGCCGAATGAGAATATTTTGTTCGTGAACAATGGCAAATGCAGCAGCGCGTTTGGATGTCTCCGTTCGAACCGCAGGAATAGTGGAAAGAGTACGATAAAGAATAGTCCCGATATCCAAACGACCGGCGACGTCCAGCTTTGAATCGGACCCCATGTCAAAGCAATCAACAAGGCGGTAACTGAAACGACATACGTGACCACCCCGCCGATGTCAAATCCACCTGCTTTAGGAGCGGCAATTTTATCATCCTTGATCCCCATGACCGCCAGCCCCCAGATGACGCCAATGACGCCGAAAGGAACGTTAAACCAGAAGGTCCACTCCCAGCCAAAAGCAGTCGTCAGCCAGCCGCCTAGAACGGGACCGATAATTTGCCCAACCGCGATGACCATAATGTTAATGCCGAGTGCTTTGCCCAGCTCTTCCTTCGGAAAAGCGTCAGCGACAATCGCCGTGCTGTTGGCCATCACCATCGCGCCGCCGATGCCCTGTAAGATCCGAAACACGATAAGCAGCGGCGCATGCTCGGCGAACCCAGAGATCAGCGATACGACAGTAAACAGCAGCATCCCCGCAATATAAATCCGTTTCCTTCCGAACCGATCCGCAAGTGAGCCGGCCATAAGCACCATAACCGTCTGAGCTACCATATACGAGAGCATCACCCACATGGCTTGCATAAGCGTTGCTTGTAAGCCTGTAAGCAGATCCGGCAGCGCAATAATAAGTGTGCTGAAGTTAAGTGCAGACAACAAGGAACCAAGGCTCGTTACGGATAAAATCCACCATTTTCGCGAAGCATCCACGTTCATTCTCCCCTTTCACTCCATCCGCAGGCGCCGCTCAAGAGCGATGCTTCAAGGAAGTCGCGCGATCGAGACGTTCTGCAAATCCTTGCTTTAACTGCTGCAGCTTCTCCATCCGCTCCTCGATGTGTCGGATAATGTCCCGGAGCCGGTCCGTCGCTTCATCCAGCACATTCTCTCGTTCGTCCTCCGAAAGCGACTCCCCGTAGAACGTTGCTCGAAGACGATCAAGGTCAGCTTCCGCTTGCAGAATATCGCGTATTTCTTGCAGCGATGCACCAAGCACTTCCTTCAATCTCAGAATGAGTTGAATGCGCAGCACCATCTCCTCATCGTAAACCCGGTGCCTGCCCTCCGTTCGGCTTACCGTAGGAAGCAATCCAATTTCCTCGTAATAATGAAGCGTTCTGGCTGTAATGCCTAGTCGCTCAGTGATGTCTTCCATCGTAAATTTCAGGTTTCCTTCCATGCAGAATTCGGCGTTCTCCCTTCTCTTCCCAGATAACTTACGTTAACGTAATGTTATCCCAAGAAACTTGAAATCGTCAATCCACGATCGGCGCTGAAAATCAAAAAAGCTGCCGTTCCCGGCAGCTTCTTCTAACAAGAATCACTTT
The DNA here is from genome assembly GCF_900106745.1 of Paenibacillus sp. CF384. Taxonomy (GTDB): domain Bacteria; phylum Bacillota; class Bacilli; order Paenibacillales; family Paenibacillaceae; genus Paenibacillus_Z. Next base: position 607,863 of record NZ_FNNV01000001.1, read on the forward strand.
AATTTAATCTACAATCAACTTCCCAACCATCTTCGCATGTCCCGAGCCGCACATAATCGAGCAATGAAACGGATGCTCGCCGGCTTTATCAGCCGTAAACTCCGCAGTCCCGTTATTTTCTTGGATATCGACTTTGAAATCATCAATCGCAAAACCATGTACGCCTTCCTCGTCCTGCAAAGTGATTTTCACTTTGTCTCCCTGCTTCACATGAATTTCCTCTTGATCGAATTTGAAATTGGAGGCTTTCACCGTAATCGTCTTGCCGCCGCCGCTGCTGTTGTTCGACCCCGTATTAGTACCCGTGTTGTTCCCGGAATTTGCTCCGTTATTCGTGTTATTCCCCGTGTTGTCGTTATCCTTCCCACCGCAGCCTGCCAGACCGAACGCCGCCATCGCCAATACTGCTGTGATAACCAGTAATCTTAGTTTCATTGTAGCTTCCTCCTTATAGGTTAACGCTTGGATTCGATCTCGATAATGTTCGTCTTCTCATCAGGGGTATCGTCGACAATTCCTTTGGTGGAATTGCGGAATTCGCGCAGTGTATCCCCGAACGCTCGTCCAAGCTGCGGAAGCTTAGCAGGGCCAAACACGATTAACGCAATGGCGAAAATAATAATCAGCCCCGATATACCAATATTGTTAAACATAGAAGCACCTCCAATTGTTAAGTTGTTTTACTGCGCCGGCTGCATCGCAATCTTCAGCCTCCGTCTGTAGTAGATCGAGCAACCCAGCGCGCTGATCTCAAACAGAAGAATGAGAGGCACCGTGACAGACAGATGAGATACGAAATCCGGCGGTGATATCAGTGAACCCAGCACTGCTAAACTGACGTACGCATATTTGCGAACGGGTTTCATTTTCTCCGGTGTCAGCAGTCCGATTCGGGTTAGAAACGTCATCACGAGCGGCATTTCAAAAGCGATTCCCATCGGCAGCAGAAAGCTGATCAGGAACGACATGTAATGCTGAATGCCATACACTTCGGCGGCTCCCATGGATTGATTGAGCTTGATCATGAACCGAATCATCATCGGCAGCGCGACCAGATACCCGAACGAACCGCCTAATAGGAAGAGCAGAACTGACATCGGGACATAGATCAGCGTGCCTCTGGCTTCGGATTCCGTCATTCCGGGTTTCGCAAAAGCCCAGAAATGATACATCAGGAACGGAAGCGTAATCGTAATCCCAATCAGAAGCGCACATTTCATGTACACAACGAGCCCATCCGATAAGGCAAAAACGCTCCATTCCACTTGAATGCCGCCTAGATGCGACTTGATGAACCGGATAATGCGCGGTGATTCGAATAACCCGGCTGCAAAAGCGACCAGAAACCATAATCCAACATAGATCAGACGTTTGCGCAGCTCCGACAAGTGAACGATCAAATCACGGTCCAGCAGCTCCTTCGCCTGGCCTTTACCGCTGCTCACACAAGAGGTCCTCCTTTCTTAAGATAGGTTTGGACCCCTTCCGCAGCCCGATAAGCAAATGCGCCAACCGTTGCCGTAGGATTATAGCCGCTGTTATGCGCGAAGTTGGAAGCCCCGCAGATAAACACATTTTCGGCATCCCACATTTGCAAATAGTTGTTCACTACCGATGTCTTCGGATCACTTCCCATAATCGTCCCACCTGTATTATGAGTGGATTGGTACGGAACGATGTTGTACTGCTTAAGCGCATCATGCATCTCCACTTTGGTGGCACTCATGCCATCGGCGATTCCTTTTGTCTTCTGCGCAATGAATTTAACAAGCTCCCGGTCTTGTTCTTCAAAATCAAACGTCATGCGGAGCAGCGGCTGTCCAAGCGCATCCTTGTATTCCGGATCCAAATCGAGAAAGTGATAACGGTTCGGCATGCTCGCCCCTTGACCCGTGACGGATAAGATTCGGTTCGCGTTGTGAATAGTCGCCTTCTTAAACTCTGCACCCCACTTTGGTGTGCCGGCCGGAACCGGCTGGTATTGAATCGGTCGCAGTCCTGTTTGCGTAAACCGAATATTGGCCCCATGCAGAAATTTCAAATCGCTGTGATCGAAATTGTCGCCGTTAAAGTCGTCCAAGCTGCTGCCGAGCGCCCCGGCGCCCATCGCCAGATTAAATTCTCGGTCTTCATAGAATGCGCTTGTGCTCGCACCGTTGACTTGATACGCATAGTTGCGGCCGACTGCACCTGTTTCAGAGTCCGGATTGTACGGCGTACCAAGCTTGGACATGAGCAGCAAACGCACGTTCGAGAACACATAGCTGGCCAAAATCACAACATCCGCCGGTTGAATATACTCTTCCCCGGTTGGCGTGTTGATGTAGGTGACACCTGTTGCCTTCGAACCGCTGTGCAGGATCGAAGTCACATTGGAGTGCGTGCGAAGCTCGAACTTTCCCGATGCCTGAGCGACGGGAAGAACGGTGACGACAGGATCCGCCTTCGCTCCGTATTCACAGCCGAATCGTTCGCAATAGCCGCAGTATTGGCAGGCCGCGCGCTGAATACCGTCCGGGTTCTTATACACTTCCGTTAAGTTTGCCGAAGGAATAACGTAAGGATGGTAGCCAAGCTTACTGGCCGCTTCCTCAAACAACTTCATCCCCGGTGTTTTCTTCATTGGTTCCGTTGCAAACGGCTTGGACATCGCACCGACATTCGGCGGTGTCGTTTTCTCCCCCGATATCCCTGACATTTGCTCGTACATCACGTAATACGGCTCTAGCTGGTCGTATGTAATGCCCCAGTCGCGGATCGTCATCCCCACGGGAATCTTCTTCTTCCCATATCGCTCGACCGTCTTGCTGTAGATTTCAAAATCATACGGCAGAAACCGATAATACTGGCCATTCCAGTGCACGCCTGCCCCGCCAAGTCCGTCACCAAGCAGGAAAGATCCGTATGTGCGCATCGGTAAGGCACGCATTTTGTAGGTGTTTCGGAAGGTCACCGTTTCTTTGGACAAATCCTGCATCAGCTCGTAGCGAGCGGCGTATCGAAGCTCATCGTGGACGTGAAAATAATCCTGCGTCCCCCGCCCCTTCCCTCTCTCCAGCCCGACCACTTGAATGCCGGCTTTCGCCAATTCCGCGGCGATAATGCCGCCAACCCAGCCCATTCCGACGATTACGACAGGTACTTTCGGAAGTTTAGTCGCCATATTTCATCACTCCTACCCTATATCGAGATGATCAGCCAGACTAAGCGGTTCCATTTTGACGAAATCTTCCTTCTCGATCTCCTTGGAATAGCTCATTTGGTTGCCCGGATAATTTCTCATCTTCCATCCTTGCATGTTCTTGTTGCCTCCGTAGAGCGGATCCGAATAGACGCCTTCGATCGTCAGATTCTGAAACATCGAGAAGAAGGTTGAAGCCGGAACCCCTTTCAAATGCACGTCATCTTTCTCAAAAGCGGTCAGAACCGCATCTTGTTCTTCAGGGGTGATGTCCACGAACTGCTTCTGGTACTTCGAGTTGCTGTGCAAATTGAGCGAATCGAGACCAAGTGCCATCAGCTCCTTGCGCTTGAAGGTAAGCTGATAGCCTTGCGAGGCTTCCGCTTTGTAGAACGGCGGCGACATGTAATCTCGGGAGTTGGTTCCGAAAGAACTTGCCATTTGGTGGTCAATGAAGAAGGCGGCGCCTAACTCCTTGGCTCCCGGTCCAAGATCGTCCTTCGGGAATATCCGTTCAGCCGCAGCTTCCGCAGTCAGAAACTGATCTTGCGAGAAGAACATCAACGCTTGATTGTAGTCTTTCGTTTCGGTCACCGTCGGTGCGGGTTCAGCTGGCTCCTCGTCCTTCGTTGTTTGTTTCGTGTTGGAGCCGATTAATCCGCCGATTACACCGCCTAGGACAACTCCTCCCAGTGCGGTACCGGAGTATTTAAGAAACCTTCGCCTGGATTCATCTTGTGGCTGTTTCGAATCCGTTGCCATCATGATCTCTCCTTCTTATTCACTTGAGTTCAGTAGGCTTAGTATTTTCCACAACATGAATTAACATCCAATTATTTAGAAAAGTGCCGATTACGCGATTGGGCGGCATATGGTAATAAGGAGCGAGTTATCACGACTTCACGATTGGAGATGAAAAGCAATGAATGCCGCAAAAGCATTACGGGTGTTGCTGTTCGGTTTCTTGATTGCTGTTCTGGCAATTGGGCTGCTTCCTTTTCTTGTCATTTACAATTGGAGTGAGCTGTATGGTTTGTCTGAAGTCGATAATTCTTACTCTCCGTTGACCTTTCTGCAGAAATATATGAAGTGAGGTTTATGCTACGCGAAGAAGGCTGTCTCCAAAAAGTCGCATTCCGCGCTTTTTGGGACAGCCTATTGTTAGGTTTAGGAGCATTGTGTTTGACAACACAACCTAATTATCGTATACAGTAGCATGACAAGAACAGAATGGGAGTGGATCCGTTTGAGTGCTCAGAACCAAGTTGTGCTCGTCACCGGCGCGGGGAATGGGATTGGCAGAAATGTGGCGGTTGCCTATGCGCGGGAAGCCGCAACAGTCATCATCGTGGATAAGAATGCGGAGTCGCTGGAAGGCACGGCGGAGCTTATCATTGCGGAAGGATTTGATCGGCCAATAAGCCGTGTACTTGATTTAAGTGACCCCGCCTCCATCGAAGCCTGCTTCGAAGAGTTGGCGAAGAGTGTGGGAAGGCTCGATGTTCTCATTAACAATGCCGGTTTCGGCATTTGGAAATCTGTCTATGATCTTACGATCGAGGAATGGGACCGCGTCATTAATACGAACCTGCGCGGTACATTTGTATGTGCTCGCGAAGCGGCCAAGATCATGAAAACCGGAGGCAGCGGCGGAGCAATCGTAAATATCTCATCTACGCGAGCAACCATGTCCGAGCCGAATTCGGAAGCATATGCCGCGTCCAAAGGCGGGATTCTCTCGCTTACGCATGCGCTGGCGGTCTCACTTGGGCAGGATCGGATACGTGTAAACGCGATCAGTCCTGGCTGGATCGAGACAGGCGATTACACCAAGCTTCGGCCAGAGGAGCATCACCAGCACCCGTCTCATCGGGTAGGCAAACCCGATGATATTGCCAGAGCCTGTCTGTATCTGACAGATTCTCGAAATGACTTCGTTACGGGAACCAATCTAGTGATCGATGGCGGGATGACGCGCAAAATGATCTATCTCGAATAGAGCACTATCCGCCCCACAGTCCATCTTTGGTCTCACTGGAGATACATAGCGTAATAAGCCACCAGGCTGTGATACCCAGACAAATATAGTGCATGGTATCGCCATGAACAAACACTGCGTACAGAATCCAGCTTACGCCTCCAATCGCAAACCAGAACCACGAACTCAAGATGAAAAACAACACGCCGATGCCCGCCAGCACTTCGAGCAGCCCATCCCAAATTTCCTCCATACCGCACTCTCCTTAGTTGCTTATATAGCTACTATATGAGGCGTAAGAGAGGTTCGATCATCGAATTTATGGGAAAATAATCCATATTTAGTCCGGCAAATAGCGGATAGGCTGATTTCGCGGATAAGCCGTAAGTAAAGCTCGTTAGAGGCTCAGCCTCTACTGAGCTTCTTTTTTGGCACTAGTCTCATTATGCAGGTTGTAAGAGGATATGCCGCTTATCGCCTCTAAACTAACTCAGATCTGGCAGCTTAAGCGGATATATCGCTAACGAACCTCTGTCCAACCGCAAAACCGCTCAAACCTCGCTTTTTTCTAGGCTGTAAGAGGATATGCCGCTTATCGCCTCTAAACTAACTCAAATCTTGCAGCTTAAGCGGATATATCGCTAACGCCTTCTAACCACGGACGGGATGAGGTTAGTTTGTTCGCTGAGAGACGGATTTACCGACTCTCAGCTTATTTTATCGGTGGTTTTGGCAGTGAGAGTAGGTTTTTCCGACTCTCACCATCCGGCACGGGGGCTTTGAGGTTAGTTTGATTGCTGAGAGACGGATATTCCGACTCTCAGCTTATTTTATCGGTGGTTTTGACTGTGAGAGTAGGTTTTTCCGACTCTCACTATCCGGCACGGGGTCTTTGAGGTTAGTTTGATTGCTGAGAGACGGATTTTCCGACTCTCAGCTTATTTTTTCGGTGGTTTGTGCTGTGATAGTAGGTTTTTCCGACTCTCACCATCGGGCACGGAGTCTTTGAAGTTAGTTTGTTCGCTGAGAGTTCGATTTCTCGACTCTCAGCTTATTTTTTCGGTGGTTTTGGCTATGAGAGTAGGTTTTTCCGACTCTCACCATCCGGCACGGGGTTTTTGAGGTTAGTTTGTTCGCTGAGAGACGGTTTCCCGACTCTCATCAAAAAGAGAGCGAATATACCGCTCTCTACCTAATACCTATTCAGCTCAATGCCTCCAGCATTTGCTCCAGAACTCGAACTCCTTGAATCTCCGCGGCTTTGGCTTCTTGCAGCAGCTGAATCGCACGAGTAGCACTCGCCTCTTGATTCGGCTCGCCTCCTTGCGGGAACGGGAACAGACTTACCAATGCGCCAAGACGGTCTGCCACGATCCGGTAATGGGTGGCAGCTTCAGAAGCGAGCTCACGCAGCTGCGACGAGTCCCTGTCCTTCTCCTCCGGCCAATTTGCCACCACATCATCCAGAAACTTTACGGCAAATTCGCGGGCATCCCAAACTTTAACAGCATTAACGCTGTTGCCGAATGATTCCACCGTACGGTTCGTGAACGCTTTAATCCACGCGTCATAGGCTGCAATTCCGTTGCGATGAATCGATCGTTCTAGTCCGGGAAGAACCTCCTTTGCATGCCGAAGTGCCAGCTCAAGCGCTCCTTTCAACATGGATCTCCGATCGACTGGCTGATACCCCGTAATTCCCAGCACATACAGCTCCGTTACTTCGCCTCGCCCCAGTTTCTCATATGGCAATTCGCCATCTTGACGCACATCTCTGCACTGGAATACACGACGATTATCGTCATACCCGTAAATGACGCCCCACTCCGGTATGAAGAGATCCCAGCTTAACGCGGGAACTCCGCGGTCGATCGCTTGCTGCACAAGCGCAATCCCTTCCTCGAGCTCTTCAGGTGTTGGCGGGATGTTTGTTTGCTTCCCTGCGTATTGAACCGAAAATCCGAGATTATGAAGCGCTTCTTCATGGTGCAGCTTCCAATCAAAGTGAGAATAGCTCCCCACTTCCACGGCCTCCGGATCGATAATGATCTTAAACGCCTGTGCGGTGTACCCCATCACATCCACCAAAGACATTCCTTTAAGCTCCGTATACTGAATCATGCTGTGCAGCGCTGCCGTATCCGTATTATGGCTCCAGCTGCAATCGGTTGTCGCGATCATTTCCATTGTCATCATTCCTTCCATGTGATTTTGTACTGCGGTGGAGCGAGCAGCTTTACTGCCGGTTTCCCTGTCTTCTTGCGTCCCTCGATGTACATGCTGATTTGCGTACGAATTCGCTCCTGCTGCAGCTTCTGCCGTGATCTCGAAATGCTGTTGTACACATTAGCGACTGCCGTGTCCATCAAGGAAGCGATATGCTGCGGCGACAGCTGATCGAAGAAATACGCTTCGAAGATTCGCTTCTCCCGACTGGTCAAGCAATACATCATGCCGCGGATGCCATCGACCAAATCTTTGCGCAGAAGGGCAGCCGAGGGATCAGTCGCTTGCTTCGCTTCATCAAGAGCAAGTTTACCTAGGCGGAACAGCACATGATCCATGTTATATGGATCGTCGAAGGCAGCATTCGCACCTTCAACTGCAGCAATCTCCTTGCTGCTCCAGCTGGTGAAAGGCCGCTCCCTACGGTGTGGCCCTCCTCGGCGCAGCTTCATGTTGGCTTCATTTCGCACAATGGTCTTGAGCCACGGAGCGAATCGGCTGCTGTCCACGAGCGATCCCAGATGAAGAAATGCCCGCACGAGCGCTTCCTGCACGACATCCTCCGCAAGATGATGATCTTGCGTTAAGGAGTAGGCCAGATGAAAGGCTTTGGCTCGGCTCCTACGGACAAGCTCCCCGAAAGCATCCGGGTCACCTGTTCTCGCCAGAGCTACCAGTTCCGCTTCCCCTATCGGTACTTTCTCTTCCTTGCGCTCTTGTTCAGCATGATTAGAAACCAACAATACGCTGCCTCCTTTCGTCGACCTATATCTATAGATGCCAGCCGAAGCTGCAATCTATCTGAAGGGTTTAAACTTTTTTCAACAAATCCGCTATGCTCTGTACTCTATTTCCTCACAGCCTTTCAGAACCCTGTTTTACACACAAAAAAACCGCCAAAACGGCGGTTTTCTGCTTCTTCACTTCTTATCCAACACTACTTATTCAACATTCGGTGCCGCTTCGTCCAGCCAGCTCTCAATGCTGCCAATAACAGAAGCTACGCAGCCATCTTCGAACGGGGAGTTCAGACCGGCAACCTTCACCAGCTCCGTGAATGACAAGCTTCCGCCTTGTTGACATAGGTTCAGGTAGTCAGCCCATGCTTCCGGACGATCCTCGTGCATCTTCTTCCAGAATTGGAACGCACAGATCTGTGCCAGCGTGTAGTCGATATAGTAGAACGGGCTGTTAAAGATATGACCCTGCTTATGCCAGAATCCACCTTGCTCCAGATAAGCATTGTCGGAGTAGTTGCGGTGCGGCAAGTATTTACGCTCGATTTCGCGCCATGCTTGCTTGCGCTCTGTAGGAGATGCATCCGGATTCTCATAGATGAAATGCTGGAACTCATCCACCGTCACGCCATAGGGGATAAAGATCAAGCCGCTTGCCAGATGGTCGAACCGGTATTTGTCCGCTTCATCCTCGAAGAACAGATCCATCCACGGCCAAGTAAAGAACTCCATGCTCATCGAATGAATTTCGCAAGCCTCGTAGGTCGGGAAGCTGTACTCCGGAACAGCGAAGCTTCTGCTCTCATACACCTGGAAAGCATGGCCGGCTTCGTGCGTCAGCACATCAATATCGCCTGAAGTCCCATTAAAGTTGGAGAATATATAAGGCGCACTGTACTTGCTAATATACGTGCAATAGCCGCCGCCCTGCTTGCCTTTCTTCGCTACCAGATCCATCAGATCGTTATCCTGCATGAACCGGAAGAACACGTCGGTTTCTGGAGACAGTTCCGCATACATCTTCTCGCCGTTCTTCACGATCCACTCCGGATTGCCCTTCGGCGTTGCATTCCCGGACTTGAATACAAAATTCTCGTCGTAGTAAAGCAAAGTATCGACTTCGATTCGCTCCTGCTGCGCAGCTTTCAGCTTCGAAGCAACCGGCACGATGTATTGAAGCACCTGCTTGCGGAAGTTAGCGACCATCTCCGCATTGTAATCCGTGCGGCTCATTCGTGCATAACCTAGCTCCACATAGTTGGCAAAACCCAACTTCTTCGCAATCTTCGTACGTACCTTCACGAGATCATCGTAGATCCGATCGAAAGTGGCTTCATTCTCTGCCATGAAGCCTGATGAAGCCTCCATTGCACGTCTGCGCATATCGCGATCCTTCGATTGCTGGAACGGCCCGAGCTGGGACAATGTCCGCTCTTCGCCCTCGAACATGATCTTGGCGGACGCAATCAGCTTCGAATATTCGGTCGTCAGCTTATTCTCTTGCTGAAGATCCTCAATGACCTCTGGACTGAACGTCTTGAGCGACAGCTCGGCCAATTGAAACAGCTGACGGCCCCACTTCTGCTCAAGCTCAGCTCTGAACTTGGAACCCACGAGTGCGCGATAGTAATCGGTTATGTATTCTTGCACAACTGGGCCGCTTTCGTCGAAGAAATCTTGCTCGGCTTTATAAAACTCGTCATTCGTATCAATGGAGTGGCGGATGCTCGCGATTTGCGCTTGCGAATCGAACTCACTGCGAAGGTGGTTTAACTGCGTCATGGCAAGGTCTTGCTCGTCGTAGGTTTGCGCGGATAGGAACGATTCCAATTGCGACTTAAACTTCTGTTCAAACTCTTTTACATCCGGGCGTTCGTACTGGTACTCGCTAAATTTCATGAATTCGCACCTAACCTTTCATAACGGGAATAAAAAGAATACCAAAGTCTAACTTCCCAATTATAGCCTAAACGCACCAATACCAAAAGAGGCCGTTCGGGGCTCGCCCCCTCGCAGCCCCATCAGCAATTCTATTTAGCTTTACTCTTTGAATCGACCGATGATATCCATCACGTACTTATAGATGACCGAAACGCCGCCTATGAAGAATAGTACGATCAGCGTGTAAGTAGTCGGGTCGATGGAAACCATCGAAAGCAGGAAATTCAGAGGAAGTACATAGAAGACAATGTCTTTCAAATAGCCGAGAAATGTTGTATCGAAAGTCCCTTTCCAGAAAGACTTGGAAAAGGCTATAACAAAATCAATGATCATCAGGGCAAATATAGCCCACATCGTGTAGGTCACCCATGCTGCAAGTGTAAATGTCATTTATCATCACCACCTTCCTACACAGTATGCTAGGTTGGTTTCTGGGTGATGATTATTCGGCATGGTGCATAACTTTTGTGTATAGCGTGTGAATTTTATTCAGATAATCGCAGCTGGGCATGGAGGCGAGCGAACGATGTCCGATCGAAACAGCATCGTGTCCGACTATTTCGAGAAGATCCTCAACACGATTGATGTAGGTGTTCATTTCATTGATCAGGAAGGCAATACCGTCTTCTACAATGATAAAATGGCCGAAATTGACGGGCTGGACCGGGAGCAAGTGCTCGGGAAAAATATTTTGCACCTCTATCCGTCCCTTACGCAGGAAACGAGCACGCTTGAGAAGGTGCTTCAGACCGGTCAGCAGCTGCCCGCCCATATTCAAACCTATTTCAACGTAACAGGTAAACGGATTATGACCATTAACAGCACTTATCCGCTCTATGACAATGGCCAATTGATCGGAGCACTGGAAGTCGCGAAAGATATTACGAGCATCGTGCAGCTGCATGATCAGATTCTCGACCTTCGGCATCAGCTCTATCAGGCGAAGCAGAAGGAAAACAAGCATAAAGGGACGGCAAGATACGAGTTCAGCGACCTCATCGGCCGAAGCAAAGCGTTCCAAGACGCTTTAACCCTTGCGAAAAAGACATCACGAACGGTTTCCCCCGTCATGATTTGCGGTCCGACCGGTACCGGCAAGGAGTTGTTCGCTCAAAGCATTCACAACGCCGGAGCCCGGCGCAATCGTCCTTTCGTTGCACAGAACTGCGCCGCTGTTCCTGCTGATCTGCTGGAAGGCATCATGTTCGGCACGGCAAGAGGCGCGTTTACCGGTGCGGTCGATCGGGCGGGCCTGTTCGAGCAAGCCAGCGGCGGCACATTATTCCTCGACGAGCTGAGCAGTCTGGATGTTTATTTGCAGGCAAAGCTTCTTCGGGTGCTTCAGGATGGCATGGTCAGGCGGATTGGCGGCACCCATGAACAGCAGGCGGATGTTCGTATCATTACCGCCATGAATATGGACCCGGCGCAGGCGCTTGAAGAAGGGCTGCTGCGGTATGATTTATTTTATAGGCTGAGCGTGGTGAAGATCGAGCTTCCTCCTTTGCAGCAACGAGAAGCGGATATTCCGCTGCTGGTGAACCATTTTATCGAGAAGCTGAATCCGGTGTTTGGCCTGCACATTCGGAACCTCTCGCCTGATGCGCTTCGACGGTTGACCGCTTATAGCTGGCCCGGTAATGTTCGCGAGCTGGGTCATGCGATCGAATCTGCCTATAATATGGTCGAAATCGATGAGGAAACCATTGAAGAACGGCATTTACCTCGTGGACTGCTGGTAGATCGCGAGGCAGCAGCTGAGGTGGATAGTGGCAGCGGTAACGATCGACTGCCGGAGCGGATGAAGCAGCTGGAACGCGAGGCTATTGCGCTTGCTTTTCAGAAGAATGGCTATAACGTAAGTCAAACCGCGAATGAGCTAGGCATGAAACGGCAGGCTTTGCAATATAAACTGAATCGATATGGGATTACGAAGAAACCTTGATTGGAGGGATGATGTGAGAGTTGGCGACGGGTTGGCTTCTGCTTGTGGGCAGAGGCCTTTTTTTGCGTGCAATGAGCTGCGTTTGGCAAGGTTGGCATGTTTCTTGCACCAATAAGTGCGACTAGCAAATTTCCGTGGAGGTGCGCCAAACATGAGCATGTCAAACGATAGCGGGACGGACAAGGTGCCCCTAAGCAGCAAGAGGCACTGGAAGCAAGTAGCGCTCTGGAAAGATGTAACGGATGAACAATGGAATGACTGGATCTGGCAGCTCACGCATACGATTAAGACGCTGGATGAGTTGAAGCAAGTGGTCAATCTAACGCCTGACGAAGAGGCAGGTGTGCTCATTTCGACGCAAACGATTCCCCTCAACATTACGCCTTACTATGCCTCGCTCATGCATCCGGATGATCCGCGCTGTCCCATTCGGCTGCAGTCGGTTCCGATTTCTGCGGAGCTGTTGAAGACGAAATATGATCTCGAGGATCCGCTCTATGAAGACGAAGATTCACCAACGCCGGGACTAACCCATCGATATCCGGACCGTGTGCTCTTCCTCGTGACGAACCAATGCTCGATGTACTGCCGTTACTGTACGCGCCGCCGCTTCTCCGGCCAAGTGGGCATGGGCGTGCCGAAGAAGCAGATGGACGATGCCATCGCTTATATCCGGAATACACCGGAGGTTCGGGATGTGCTGTTGTCCGGCGGGGATGGGTTGTTGATTAACGATACGATTCTGGAATATATATTGAAAAACTTGCGCGAGATCCCCCATGTCGAGATCATTCGAATCGGCACGCGGGCGCCGGTCGTATTCCCGCAGCGGATTACGGAGAATCTGTGCACGATGCTGCGCAAGTATCACCCGATTTGGTTGAACACGCATTTCAATCATCCGCTGGAAATAACAGAAGAAGCGAAGCAAGCTTGTGCGATGCTGGCAGATGCCGGCGTGCCGCTCGGTAATCAATCCGTTATCCTCGCGGGTATCAACGATAGTACCCACATCATGAAGAAGCTCATGCACGAGCTGGTCAAAATCCGCGTGCGACCATACTATATCTATCAATGCGACTTATCCGAAGGGATCGGCCACTTCCGGGCGCCTGTCTCCAAAGGGTTGGAGATTATTGAAGCGCTTCGCGGGCATACCAGCGGGTATGCGGTGCCAACTTTCGTTGTTGACGCTCCCGGAGGTGGCGGCAAGATCGCACTTCAACCGAACTATCTCATCTCGCAAAGTCAGGATAAGGTGATCTTGCGTAACTATGAAGGCGTTATCGTCGGTTATCCGGAGCCTAGCAATTATGTGCCGGGCCGTGCGGATGAGTACTTCAATGAAATCTACGGCATCGAGAAGCAGCCGCCTAGCACCGGCATCATCTCGCTCATCAAAGATGAAAATTTCAACTTGGTGCCGGAAAATTTGCGGCGTATCGGCAGACGCAAGCTGTATGAGCAAGCGGCCGACCACCACTCGCTCAAAGACAAACGCGAGAAGCGTGACGAAATGAAGCAGAAGCTCATGAAGGCGCGGCAGCAGGATCAGTCAGCCGGCGAAGGCGCGAAGCAGCAGAGCGCTCCCGCTAGCGAGGATAGCGCTCCGGAGCAAGCGGCGGCGCCGAAGGATGAGGGCAAGAGCGAGTAATTGAGCTGGCATCGTATCCGTTTATAAAGATAATCAGTTAGTAGCCCACCATTAATGCCCAAAAGCCGACTCAACTTTGCGCGATGCGCGGTTGAGACGGCTTTTGTTGTGTATGCTTAGCGGCGTCCACCTTGTGAAATTCTAACGTACCGCTGAGGCCTTATTCCGGCAATAACCCCGATTGAAAATCTAACGAACCGTACAGGCGTTATTTGGTTCAAAACCCGTACAAATTAAGCATTTCCGCTCAATAGCGCCCCCAAGGTTCGTTAGCGTTTTTTAGCCGTCATGTTCGCCCAAATAAGGCCTCCACGGTTCGTTAGCGAATTATGGAAACTACTCCAGCTCTTACTTCTACTCTATATCCTTACTGCTGTTGATGCTCCTGCTCCTTCTTCTGTTCTGGTTCTTTCTCTGCTTTGAATTCTGCTTCTGTTTCTGCATTTTCAGCTCCCACTTCTGCTACTTCCGCTACCACATTCACTTCCACTACCGTTCCCGCCACTTCCGCACCGACATCAACCTCTACAACTGATTCAACTTCTTCGTTTCTGCCAATCACATCCCCTGCTCCTACACCTTCCCCATCTCGAGCCGCTTCCTCCTCAACCCCGCACCACTCCGCCATTGTGAGCGCGATAATCTCGGCGGCTTCGAACACGGCGTCGAGCTCGATATGCTCGTTAGGGTAATGGGCCATCTGCGTGAGGCCGGGGCCGAAGACGATACATGGCGTTTCGGCCAGAACCGTCAGAAGCCCGCCATCTGTGCCCCATGGCGAAGCTTCCAAGACCGCCGGTTGATTCGTAACCGACGTGTATTGCTCCGCCACGATCCGCACCAATTCATGTGCCGGATCGACACTTCCCGGCACCCACCTGGCACCGAACCATTCCAGCTCTGGCGGCGCGGCGCGAAACCACTCGTCCTTCTCCTCCAGCAGCTCCAACCAAGTGGCCATTTGTTCTTTGGCTTGTTCAAGCGACTCCTCCGGCGCAACCCCCATTCGACCTTCCAATATCACCGTGTCAGGCACAGAGGATGGCCAATTGCCGCCGCTAATCGTGCCGATATTAATCGGTATGGGGATCGGATTATCCGCAAAGAGCGGATCATGGATCCTCGCATTGCGCACCTGCTCAAGCTCCAGCACATGAGCGACCACGAGCATGCTTTTTTCAATCGCACTGACGCCTTCGTACCGTGTTCCTCCGTGCGCCGCGCGGCCCTTCACCACGATTCGGAACCACATGGACCCCTGCTGCTTGGGAAAGATCCGCATATTCGTAGGCTCGGGTATCAATGCCGCATCGGCCTTATACCCTTTCACAATCATCGCCAAAGTCCCGGCTCCTCCGCTTTCTTCCTCGATCACACTTTGAAAGATGACATCACCTTGCAGCGTAATTCCCAAACTGCGGATCGCTTGAATGGCAAGCAGCAGCGAGACATTGCCGCCCTTCATATCCGATGCGCCGCGCCCATACAATTTCCCGTCCACCACTTCACCGCTGTATGGCTGACTGCGCCATTGCGAGCGATCGCCTTCAGGCACCACATCCATATGACCGTTTAGAATAATCGAACGGCCGCCCCCGCTTCCTCGCAGGATGCCCACAACATTCGGACTGCCGGAGAAGCTCGTTCTCGGCGAATAGAAATAAGGATGCTTTTCCAGCAGGGCACCATCGGGCTCCCACAGATCCACATCCAATTTCATCTCGAACAATTTACCCGCTATGAGCAATTGCGCTTCCTGTTCATTGCCTTGGGTACTAGCGATTCGGACCAAACTCTGCAGCAGGCCCACGCCTTCCTCACGGTGCTGCTGGATCCATTCATGAATTTGCGCCTTCAGGTCCATGCTGTCCGCCTCCTTCATCGGCTACGTGATGTAATCGACCTTGCCCGGTATGAGCAGCGTTGCCTCGGTGCACCTGATTACGTCCTCAATCGTAAAAGGAGACATCACTTCCTTCAGCACGAGACCCTCATCCGTCACGTCCATGACCGCCATTTCCGTAATGATAGAATCGACGCATCGCTGCGCCGTAAGCGGCAGCTCGCAGTGCTTCTTAATCTTCGACTTGCCGTCGCGATTAACATGATTCATCACGGCTACGACCCGCTTCGCTTTCTGCGCCAGCTCCATTGCACCACCGATACCCGCCGTCCGTTTACCGGGTACGATCCAATTGGCCAAATCCCCTTGCTCGCTGACCTCCAGCGCTCCGAGTACCGTCATATCGATGCAGCCACGGCGAATCATGGCAAAAGCTATGGCACTATCGCAATAAGACGCGCCGATTGCCAGGGTTACCGGATAACCGCCCGCGTTGCACAGAAACCCATCTTCCTCGCCAGCGGCCGGCGTCGGCCCCGTTCCTAAGATTCCATTCTCCGCATGGAAGGTCACATGGATGCCTTCCGGAATGAAATCAGCCACTCGCGTCGGAATGCCGATCCCCAAATTAACGACCATCCCATCCTTTATTTCACGGGCGGCTCGCCTTGCGATCCGGTCACGGCTTGTTTCTCCCACACCCATTGCCAATTCACTCCTTTCCCTGCAACGACCGCATCAACGAAGATGCCCGGTGTCACGATACGCTCCGGATCAAGCTCGCCTAACGGAACAATCGCATCCGCTTCCGCAATTGTCCGCGTGCCTGCCATTGCTACTAGAGGATTAAAGTTGCGACCGCTCTTGTCGTAGATCAAATTCCCGTATTCGTCAGCCTTCAACGCATGAACGATAGCCACATCTGCCGTGAGCGCCGGTTCGACCAGATACGTTTTGCCGTCCACCACGACCTTCTCCTTGCCTGTTTCCAATGTGGTACCCATCCCCACATCAACTAGAATACCGCCTAGCCCTACTCCGCCTGCCCTGATCTTCTCAGCCAGCGTGCCTTGCGGATAGAATTCCACTTCCATCCGGCCATCCTCCATCATGCGACCTGCATTCGGATTGGAACCGATATGCGAGGTAATGACTTTCCGAACACGTCCTTCGGTGACCAAGCGACCGATGCCGATCCACGGAAACCCGGTATCGTTACCGATAAGCGTAATATCCCTTACGCCTTTATCCAAAATCGCTTCGACAAGCGTCGGAGGCGTCCCGATTCCGCCGAAGCCGCCGTACATCAGCGTACAGCCATCTTCGATCCACTTAAGCGCCTCATCAATAGCGATCGTCTTCTGTTTCGTCATCCGTCCATGACCTCCCCCATCACTTCCACGATTGTCTCTTCAAGCAAAGAGGCCAGCAGATCCATCTCCTCGGTTGTGATCACAAGCGGCGGCGCAATGATGACGGCATCCCCTTCACCGTTCACGCCTCCTGCCGCAGGGTAGATGAGCAATCCTTTGCTCTGCGCGCGCTCCACGATCCGTGTTGTGACACTTAGCACGACCGGGAAGACCCGCTTGCTCGCCCGGTCGGCAACAAACTCAAGCCCAAGCAGCAGCCCTTTGCCGCGAACATCGCCAATAATCGCACAGGTAGAAGCAATCCGCTCCAGCGCTTGCCGCAGATAACGGCCTTTCTCCTCAGCGGCACCTACAAGCCCACCTGCATCGATGTAATCGAGAACTGCCAAGGCTGTTGCCGCAGATTGCGGATTAGCGCTAAAGGTATGGCCGGACATGACAATCTGCGAACCGGCTAGAATCGGCTCCATGATTCGGTCCTTCACTAACGTAGCGGCGATCGGCGTATAACCCGCACTAAGCCCTTTGCCAAGCGCAATCAAATCCGGCTCAACGCTCCAATGCTCCATCCCGAACATCGCTCCGGTACGGGCAATGCCGGTCATGACCTCATCGGCGATAAACAGAATCTCGTATTTCTCGCAGATGGCTTTGATTCGTTCATAATAGCCTTCCGGCGGAACAACAGCGCCACCGGCTGCTCCAATAATCGGCTCCG
Organism: Paenibacillus sp. CF384; assembly: GCF_900106745.1. Taxonomy (GTDB): domain Bacteria; phylum Bacillota; class Bacilli; order Paenibacillales; family Paenibacillaceae; genus Paenibacillus_Z. Next base: position 625,459 of record NZ_FNNV01000001.1, read on the forward strand.
CGATGAAAGCCGCTATATGCTCTGCACCTATTCGTTTAATGTTCGTCTCTAAGTCATCCGCGCAGGCTTGCCCGCAGCTCGGCGCCGACAATGGACACCGATAGCAATACGGCGCAGCGACAACCGGCAGCTCCTCCAGCAGCGGAACAAACCGCCTTCTCCTGGTGACATGACCGGACATCGACAATGCCCCAAGCGTGATGCCATGGTAGCTCATCCGTCTGGAAATGACTTTATTTTTGCCAAGACGACCCTGCTCCTGCCAATATTGAATGGCAATCTTCATTGCGGTTTCCGTTGCCTCAGAACCGCTGTTCACGAAGAAGGACCAGTAATCATGGCCCGGCGCCATATCACTAAGCCGCTTCGCAAGTTGTTCCGCCGGCTCGCTCGTAAATTGGGAGCGGTAGACAAAAGACACCTTCTGCGCTTGAGCGAGCATCGCATCGATCACTTCTTGCACACCATGTCCGATCCCCGCCGTTACAGCGCCTGACGAGGCATCCAAGTATGCTTTTCCGTGCTCATCGTACAGAAATACGCCTTTGCCATAGTCAATCTTCGGATAGTGGGCACTTAGCAGCGGCTTGATCAAATGCTCCCGTGTCAATGGCTTCCCCTCCAAACGGCCTCTCTTCTCGCCCATTCTTGCTGCAATTTCGGTGCCAACTTAGGCTAGAAGGCTGCGAATTCACGAATCTGGCATTGATTTTGCATCTCTACCATGTAGAATAACGGAAACAGGATTGGAGGATCACTCATCATGGAATCGAAGCAGAACGATAAGCAGTATTATGCAATGGACAACGAACAGGGCAGCAATTTCACCCTTCTATTATGCAGAGATGAATTCAACATGCGGCTGCGGGTCGACGATTACAACTACGAGGGAAATATGGATGCATTGTGCAGCCGTCTCACGGAGCTAATGAGCAATCCACTGTTTACGAAACTGTTCGTGAAGACGCGGGAAACGGATATGCGAATCTTGCTGGCCAAGGGCTATATGCTTGAAGGGATTTACAAGGGTTATTTCGATGGGGAAGATGCTTACTGTATGGCCAAATATACGGACCTCGCGAGACGCGCAAGCGATCACTGGATCGAAGAGGATCACATTCTGGAGCAAGTGCTTGCCCTGCAACCGAAGCCCGATAGAGAATCGTTAGCGGAACCGTTCTCCATTCGCAAGGCTGAAGCGAAGGATGCTGGGGAGCTGGCCTTCTTATATGGACAGATTTTTCAAACCTACCCGATTCCGATGAATGACCCCGGCTATGTGGCTCATGTCATGGAAGAAGGCACGCTGTTCGTTGTTGTGGAGCATGAGGGTCATATCATCAGCGCGGCTTCGGCCGAAATCAACACCAAATACCGCAATGCAGAGCTCACGGACTGCCTCACGCTGCCCGCCTATCGCGGACATGGTTTAATGCGGCAGCTGCTTCATGTGCTCGAAGAAGAATTACAGCTGCGGGATATTCGCTCTACTTACTCCCTCTCACGCGCACTGTCTTTCGGCATGAATGCCGCATTATTTCAATTAGGGTATGACTATCAGGGTCGACTGACGAAGAACTGCGATATTTATGACAAGTTCGAAGATATGAATTTATGGTGCAAAATGCTGCCAGAGCAATAACAGTTATGGCTCTTGCTCCTTGGCTCGTTTACGTTTGAAGGAGGAGGCAATGCCAAGCTCCTCCCGATACTTGGCGACCGTTCGCCGGGAAATGGGAATGCCCTCCCCTTCGAGCATTAGCGCCAGCTGTTGGTCGGAATACGGCGTACTGTCCGCTTCCTGCGACACCATCTCGCGCAGCTTCGACTTTACACTCTCTACTGTTGACGCATCTTCCTGCCCGCTGTTGTAGCCGGAAGGAAAGAAATAACCGAGCTCGCAGGTGCCCCATGGCGTCTGCGCATATTTGCCTGCAACCGCTCGGCTGACAGTCGATTCATGCAAGCCTATTTTCTCCGCAATTTGCCGGAGCACCATCGGTTTGAGGTGATCTGCTCCCCCGCGAAAGAATGCAGCCTGTTCTTCCACAATCGCTCTAGTCACCCGCAATAGAGTCAGCCTGCGCTGCTCCAAGCATTTGAGCAGGAAGGCAGCGGCACTTCGTTTCGCCAAGAGATATCGTCCTGATTCATCCGAATTCCCCAGCTCCTTCGCGATTCCTACATACGTGGTGTTCATCGTTAGTCTTGGCGCCGCAGACTCTTGAATGGATACGACAAACTGATCCCCAACCAATCGTATGAGTACATCCGGGATGATATAATCAGCCTGTTTCGGCTGATAGACGGCACCTGGCCTTGGATTCAGCGATCGGATGAACGCGATGGCCGAGACGATCTCCTCGTGCGAGGCATGCAGCAGCCTCATTAATTTCTGGATATGATAATCCGCTACCACTTCCAGATGTGTTGTAATCAACGTGATGATCAGCGGACTGCAGCCCTCCGTTCGCTTCACTTGCAGCAGCAAACATTCCGCCAAATTTCTGGCACCGACCCCAGCGGGCTCTAATCCTTGCACGTAATTTAATGCCTGCTCAACCTCAACAAGCGATACGTTAAGTTTGGCAGCTATATGCTCCGGCGGGCAGTCCAAATAACCATTTGCATCCAAATTTCCGATGATAAAGTCGACCACTTTCTTCTTAGCGCCTGCGATCTCCGAATCGAAACGAAGCTGTTCCTTCAAGTGTTTCTCCAGCGTCAGCCCCTGATCTGCCGCGATGTAATCGAGTGGGGCCGCGCTTCGCGAACCTCGTGCGAAGTCCGTGCCAAGTCCGGCTCCTCCCTGTCCATCCCACGCTTCCAAGAACGGATTCTCCTCAAGCTCATCCCGAATAAAATCAAGCAAATCCGACGTCGGCAGCTGCAAAATTTTGATCGCCTGCTGCAGCTGCGGCGACATATGCATATGCGCCTTCTGCTGCTGATACATCCCGAACCCGTACCGGGAAGTCATAAGAATCACCTGCTTCGAAGGTGGATTCCTATAGTATATTCGGGATGGGCTAAGTCCGATTAATAATAACGGTTTTGATTTCCGTCATTTCATCGATCGCATACTTGACGCCTTCGCGGCCAAGCCCGCTTTCTTTCACGCCGCCATAAGGCATGTGATCCACCCTGAACGTAGGAATATCGTTAATCATGACGCCTCCTACATGCAGCTTCTCCGCTGCATCGAGCGCTGTATGAATATTGTCCGTGTAGATCCCGGCATGGAGTCCGAACCTGGAATCGTTAATAAGCTGGATTCCTTCCTCCACATCGCGAATTCGGTTAATGAGCACGATTGGAGCGAATACTTCCTCGCAGCTTACTTTGGCGGATCGACTTACCTCCAATAATACGGTAGGCTGTAGAATTTGCGCGGATGAAGTGCCTCCTCCGCATGCAACGACTGCTCCCTGCTGTACCGCTTCTTCAATCCAGGACAGTGCCCGGCTGACGTCGCCTTGCGTGATCATGGCCGATAGATCGGTATCCGGATCAAGCGGGTCTCCTACCTTCAGCTTAGCTGCAGCCTCGCAGAATCCAGCAACGAACTCATCATAGTGATTCGCATGCACATAAATACGCTGCAAGGAGATACATACTTGACCTTGATAGGAGAACGCGCCAACCACGCAGCGCGGAATGATTTTGGACAACGGAACGCCTTTATCGATAATCAATGCGGAGTTTGAGCCCAGCTCGAGGGCAACACGCTTCAAGTCAGCTTGATTGCGAATACCGATGCCGACCTTCGGGCTGCCTGTGAACGAGATCGCCTTCACTTTATCGTGCTTAACGATGACATCTCCAATTATGGAACCGGAGCCCGTCACCACATTCAGCGCACCGGCGGGAAGACCCGCTTCTTCCAACAATTCGGCCAAGAACAATGCGGACAAGGGCGTTTGCGATGCCGGCTTAAGCACGATGGTGTTACCGGAAGCAATGGCCGGCCCTACTTTATGCGCGACCAGATTCATGGGGAAATTAAACGGCGTTATCGCGCCGATGACGCCAATCGGCTCCTTCATCGTATAGGCGATTCGACCTTCGCCGCCCGGTGCAGCATCTAGCGGAATCATCTCGCCACTCAAGCGTTTCGCTTCTTCAGCAGCAAACTTATACGTCTGAATGGTACGATCTACTTCAGCTAACGCAGCCTTTAGCGGTTTGGCCGCCTCCATCGCGATCAATCGGGCTGCCTCCCCCGCGCGTTCGGTCAGCAGGCGGCTTAATGTTTCCAATATCGCTGCCCGTTTATGAGCGGGCAGCTTCGCCATTACCCCTCTTGCAGCGTAAGCGGCTTCGATGGCGCGCTCCGTCTCCTCTCTGTCAGCAAGCGGAATTTCCGCTAATGCCTCTCCGGAGTATGGCGCCGTCAACTTCGTGTAGGATTTGGCCTCCAACCACTCTCCACCTATATAGAGCTGCTTCTTTATCATCCGCCAAACCTCCTTTAACTGAGTTGTTGTTCCTGCGAATAGAGCTGTTCCACAATATCACTTAGGATATCCAGTCCCTCTTGCAGCTGTTCATCTGTTATTACCAGCGGCGTTAAGAATCGAACCACATTGCCGTAGATGCCCGCACTAAGCAAGATGACACCTGCCTCATAGGAAGCTTGAATAACCTTCGCTGTAAATTCCTTCATCGGCTTCTTGGACGAAGGATCGATAAACTCAACGCCGCACATCGCACCTAAGCCGCGCACTTCCGCAATGACCGGTACTCGTTCTTGCAGAGCCGTGAAGCAATCGATGATCCTCTTCCCGATTTCCGAAGCACGCTCACAGAGCTTCTCTCTAACGATCTTCTCAATAACCGCAAGTGCTGCGACACAGCCAAGCGGACTGCCGCCGTACGTGCCGCCGATTTCACCCGGATTCGGCGCGTCCATAATCTCTGCTCGACCGGTAACGGCGCTTAGCGGGATGCCTGCTGCAAGAGATTTGGACATGGTAATCAGATCCGGTTGGATGCCGTAATAGCTCGAAGCAAACATCGTTCCCGTTCGTCCGAAGCCGGTTTGAATTTCATCGCAAATAAACAGAATTTGATTGCTGCGGCACACCTCATAGATGCCTTGCACGAACGAAACAGGCGGAACGATGAAACCTCCCTCACCCTGAACCGGTTCCATAATGACGGCTGCCAGCTCTTCGGGGGCGGCTTCCGTCAATAGAAAATCCTCGAATTGCGCCACGCAGAATGCCGCATACTGCTCTTCTGTCATTCCTTCGGGTCTGTGCAGCGGATAGGGATACATGGCTTTATAAGTAGCAGGCGCAAACGGCCCCATTCGATATTTGTAAGGTCTTACTTTGCTGGTAAGCGACATTCCGAGCAGTGTACGTCCATGAAAGCCGCGCGTAAACGACACAATGCCCGGCTTCCCCGTGAACTTCCGTGCAATCTTAACGGCGTTCTCTACCGCTTCAGCCCCACTGTTCAGCAGAATGGTTTTCTTCGGATAATCCCCTGGCGTAATCTCCGCTAATTTCTCCGCCAGCTGGACATACGGTTCATACATAGCCACATGGAAGCTGGTGTGGATATACTGCGAAGCTTGCTTCTGCAGCGCATCGACAATCTCAGGCGGACAATGCCCGACATTAAGTGTACCGATTGCACCGGCAAAATCAAGAAATACATTGCCGTCCACGTCCGTCACCTGTGCACCGCTGGCCTGCTGCACGAAGATCGGCGTCGTGTTGCCAATGCCTAGCGGTACAAATTGCTTTCGCTTCTCTAACAGCGCTCTCGCCTTAGGACCTGGGAAAGGTTCCGCAACGGATACATAAGCTCTATGCTTCTTCATTCAACGCGCTCCTTCCGCGCCTTTCGCGCGAACTGGTCTCCTGCATTTACTTCTGCCAGCTGAATGAGCAATTTCTATGCCAACCTCACCGAAAATATGAAAAAGACGCCTCCATTTCTGGAGGCGTCTTTCTTTCAAGCTGCAGATGCAATCACGTTACCGCGGCACACTTACGTTTCTCAACTCTTCGTGCCTAGCGATCACTTGATCCATCACACATCTGAATATGGCTGTTGCGTAGGAAGCGTTTAGTCCGTGCGCTTCTGACAATTGTACGATTTTGAGGAACTGCTGCGCTTCTCGGCTTGCGTCTTGAGCTTGTAGATTGTGGGTCGCTTTGTAGCGTCCTACTTCTTCCGTTAGTTGGAACCGCTTAGCAAGCAGTGCAACCAGCTCATTATCAATGCTATCGATGTTTTGTCTAAGTTCATCTAATCCAGTAGTCATTTATTGTCTCTCCTTAGTCGCTTAGCAGCGTCGCAATTCCGCGATTTCGCGCTTTGACGCTTTTTTGCAATAAAGCAATAATAGCTACTAGATTAACACATATTAAATCGTTATGTAAGTGTAAAATGTTCGCAGTGTACTCACCGAATAAGCCGAATCATCTGTACTACCGGCCTATTGTCGCCTGGAAGCACCGTTTCGGCGACCTGCATTTGGGAAGAACCGTCCCCGTCGAGAAATATCCCGTCAGCCAGCTGCCCTTCTCCGACTTGCTCGATTATCGCCGTTCTAAACGCTTCGAGTGTCCCCTTCGTACTGCTTACGACTAAATACAGCTTTCCGGAATTATCGTAAACGGCTGCGGTGCGGAGCCTCTCTTCATCCCAATTAGGCGCATGCTCAAGCTGCGCTCTCTTCAGCCACATTGCATCATCTCCGAGGCTCATGCTGATTCCGCCTTGCGCCCAGAAATGCGTTCGATCCCTTACTTGCAGCTCCGAAGCATGAGATACAACCTGCACACTCAGTTTATTCGCGGATTCATCCCAAACGAGCGTGCCGCGCGGGTACTTGGCATTTTCCGAGCCGGAGCCGTATTGATTCAATGCCCCCGCTGCCGGATTACCATTCACAACTGCCATACTGAGAAGTGCGGACTCATAGAAGAACCCGCCGTTTATACCGTAATAATCGGATAACGTAATATTCTGACGTATCGTTTCGAAGGTGATATTCGATGGATGTGTTTGGAGCACATGAAGCTTGAATCCATTCGATGCTTCTCGCTCCGTATAGAGATAATCATGCGCAGGATATCGAACGACTCTCGGTGTGTGATGCGAATTGAGCATTCTCACCAGCAAGAGTAACATCCCACCGAGAATCACGACGATTCCCAGCAGAATGGTTGAAGCTCGAATCATACGCCACCTGGTCGACAATTGCAGACTGGCCACCTTCTCTTCACTTGCTATATCAATAAAGTTAACTAAACCTACTTAGATCGTTGAAACAACTATATAGCTCCACACGCCTGCTGCCATGACGACTCCACTAAGTAGACACATAAAGAGAACGGATGTTTTCATTCTCTAACCCCCTCATTAGTCAAGCTGCACTTCACTAATACTGACTCCTTTGGGGTTCAAAAGGTTGCAGCCAGCATGATCTGCTTGAAATGCGAACTCTTTCCTGTCATGTTTATATAAGGACAATGCGGTGCTTGTCTGGAAAGAGCAGACGGCCGGCCATTACATAAGGAGGATAACAACATGAACCACCCTATTGGGATGCAAACACCGGAAGGCATTCGCATGCTGGAACAAGTTAGACAAATTTGCAGCAGCCTTCCCGAAACAACCGAAATCATCGACGGCCATGGACATACGACGTTCAAAGTGAAAGACAAATCGTTTATTATCATGAGCGATTACGGCATGACGTTTAAGTCTGATCTGGAGAATCAAGAAATTATTGTGCAGCAGGAGCAATTCTTCATACCGAAGTACATCGGGCATCGCGGCTGGGTCGGCGTGAATTCGCCTTCGGATTGGGATCAAATGGGCATTCTGCTAACGGAAGCTTATTTGCACGCCGCTCCGAAACGTCTGATCAAGCAGTTCATGGAACAAGCCAATTAATCGTTTAATCCTTTGCCGCTAAGAATGTGCTGCATATATTTATCGACCCGTGCCGCACGTGTTTTGGATTGTTTGGGCTCACCGAAATGGAGAAGATAAGCTCGTTGTCGTCCCGGAGTTAAGGCTTCGAACGCTGTTTTCAAGGCCGGGACTTCATCCAGCTTCGATTGAAATTCTTCGGCAACGGTATACTCGGTGTTCTTCTTATAATTCACTTCCATACCGGATTTCTCTACCTCAATCGCTTCACGAATATAAGCTTTCAAGGTGGCTTCCATGGCAACGATTTGTTGAACGCTAGTGAACCGAATCTGGCGTGCCGCTTGCACATTTTCCGTTTGCTGAATTAGGATGCCTTGCGGATCCTTTAACAAAGCCCCTTTGTGAAACAGCAGTGCGCAGTATTCTTTGAATCCATGGATTAAGACGACGTTCTTGTCCTGGAAGGAGTAACATGGATGCATCCATTTGAATTCCTCGGTCAGCTCGCAATCCAGAACGATATTTCGTAACTCCTCATATTCTTCACGCCACTTCGTGGAACTGCTTATAAATACATCTGCTTTATGATTCAATCTGCTGTTGGCCATCCGTTTACGCTCCTCATTAGCATCATACTAGTCGAACAGTCCTCTTCGAATGAGATTGGCCGTAACCGGCTTCAAACCCAGCTCACGCGACCAAATCGACAATTGGCCCATATGATGAATTTCATGCGCAAGGACATGTCTCATAATCTCTCCGTATTTAAAAATCTCGGTCTCGCCTTCATTGTTGATATCCAGCAGGTCCTTCTCTTCCAAGCTGTCATTCCATCCATATACGAACGGGGCAATTGCTTCATGACATTGCTCGGAATAATCCCTTATTTTCTGGAGCGTAGCATATTCTTCGAAAGGCGGCATTGGCGGTTCCTCTTTACCCTGCAAACCACTAATCCAACTGTACTCAACATCGATGATATGAAACAAGGTATAGAGAATACTTCCTATTCCCCCAACACGTTTCTTCACCAATTCCTCTTCCGATACAAGCTCACACCAAGCTAACCAGTCCTTTCGGACCTGCCAATTGTATTCAAACAGTTTCTGCATGTAACGTCGCTCCTTTTTGACCGGAATTTACTATAATTCACTATATCACTACCACCACAACCTCTACTTATTCGCCAAAGTGTTCGTAAATCCTGTCTCCGGAAGCGAACATCACCACCTAGCGCCGCTGTAAATAAATAAGCCGCGAACGTTAATCGCGGCTTATTACATTAAGTTAAACGAGGTAAATATCGTTCATGTACAACGTTCATATGATGCTGCGCATGTCCAAGAATGAAATACACACCTGCAGCAGCCGACGTTTTCACTTCATTGAGGATGCAGAATTGCTGAATCTCCGTTTCCGTTAGTCCATTTACAAGCGAGGCGGAGGATGCTCTCACTGTGCGGTACTCTTCAATCAACTCACTTAGCGGACGACGATCAAAATTCGTCAAGCTCACATACACATCCGCGTGCCTTGGCATTGGTGTTAGATCGCCTCTGCCGGCAACAAGAATCCGATAAGTCATCATCCGCTCAGTGTCGATAATGTGACCCAGCACGTCTTTGAGACTCCATCTGCCTTCCGCATAGCGAAATAAACTTTGTTCCTCCGTCAGGGAACTATACAACTCGCAAATTCGCTTTCCTTGGCTCACGAGAAGCTGATGGATATCGCCTTCATCGACCGTTGCGTAGTAATTGTCCCATACGGAGTTATACTGTCCTGCTTTAGGTTTCGGTATGTACATCGCAGCTCACCTCGTCGGAAAATGTGTAATAAGCCGTATTATAACAGCTTCCGCAAGGAATGGTTGGATTTTTTTGCCACTGAACAATCTAGTCTGTCGAATTCCGGTTGTTGAACGACTCATTAACAGCATTCAATTTCTTCAAATGCGGGATAAGACCTTTCAATAGGTCTTTCTTTAATAACGTCATGTAATCCAATTGCAACCCTTCGTAACGATCACTCTTCTTCATCTCGTTCGCACGTTCTTTGAATTGCTGCATGGTCTTATCCAATTGAGCCATCTCTATAGCTGCATCACGATTGGCATCAAGCGAATCTTGATCGATCACCTGCGGTTTACTTAACCAGTACCTCGAGCTCGTGTTATATACGGTTCTCCAAAGATCGGCTTCAAAGGCCAGAATAGCTGCATCCTCCTGCTGCTGAGAGGTCATAATCAGGTTATTGACGCGATGTCGCAGTTCTTGGTTCTGCTCTTTGAGATCCGCAGCCTGAATCAGCAGCACCAATTGATTCGTCACTTGACTGGCCTGCTCTTTGGCAAGATCAAGTATCTTCTGGTTATGAATGCGATCTTTCATATCATGGATAGTGGAGATATCGGTCAGAGATTTCACCAGCGGCTGAAAAGAGTTCAAGTTAGCAAGCATGTCCAGAAAATAATCATTCGTTTTCTCCTCGTACAGTGCCTGTACCTCCTGCTTCTCGTTACGCTGATTGCTCAACGCTCTAAACTGCAGGAAGACCGTACAAGCAAGCACAATACTAAGCGTTAACCAACCATAATGGATCGCTCTGGTTTTCGTACTCCCCAATGTTTCATCACCTCTATCGTAGTTTCAGTGGAATCCGCCTATTTTACTCATTGCTTCCAGGCTGAGCCCATATGCTTGCACAAAAAAAAGTGAACAGCTGGTTTCAGCTGTCCACCTCCATTATTTAATGCATATCCACCGATGCCGCTTTGAATGCTTCTTTGCTCTGTTCGCTTCTAGGCATGCGCAGCTTGCCGAAGAAGATGGCTGCAACGAGACCGATCAAGACAACTACAATACCGATTACGAACACGGATGTGATCGCATGGCTCAGAATTCCTTGTAAGGCTGCAAGCAGCTTATCCGGAATTTGTGCTTTCACTTCCGGCTGAAGCAAGGATTGCGGATTGGCAAACTGAGCAAGCTTATCACCCGGGATATCAGTGAAATCTCCTTGAATATCTTTAATCCCGCTCGTCATGTTGTTCGTCATAATAACGCCCATGATCGCAACACCGACCGTACCGCCAATGGAGCGCGTGAATTGCGTAGTCGAGGTTGCAACACCGCGCAGATCATGGCCAACCGCGCTTTGAGCAGCGATTGTGAGGACAGGCATAAGCGCTCCCATACCGAAACCTATAATAATCATGTACAGGATTAGTTCCAGACTGGTTGTATTCACGTCCATTTGCGACATGAACAGGTAACCGACCGTCATGATCGCCATAGCCGACATGACGATTGTACGGTAGCTCAGCTTCTTGATCAGAATCCCGCCAAGGATGCTGGATAGAATCAAGGACAGCATGAGCGGAGTCAGAATGTAACCGGAGTGCGACGCCGATGTCCCGATTACGGCTTGTGAATACAGCGGAATGTACGTAATTGCGCCGAACATTCCCATGCCCATCATGAAACCAACGATACTGGAAACCGAAATCGCTTGAAGCTTAAACAACTTCAGCGGAATGATCGGTTCCTTCACTTTGGATTCGATCCAAATGAAGATCAGGATGAGCAGCAGGCTAGCTCCGAACAAGCCGATAATTTGCGGGGAATCCCACGGGTATTTCGTGATGCCGCCTTCGGATGGACCGTTGCCGCCCATCTCAATCGCGAGCAAGAAAGCTACAACCGCACCTGTGAGCGTAGATGCGCCGCCCCAGTCGATCGATTTTTTCTCGAGCTTCTTGATTCTTTCAGTGCAATGGATAGAATAATGGCTGCGAATATGCCGAAAGGAAGATTAATGTAGAATATCCACTGCCAAGCAATATGGTCAACGATAAATCCGCCGACCGCAGGACCGAGAACGCTGGACAATCCGAATACAGCGCCGAAAATCCCTTGCATTTTGCCACGGCGATCCGGCGGATAGATGTCTCCGATAATGGTCATTGCGATTGGCATAAGCGCACCGGCACCGATACCTTGAATCGCACGGAAAATGATGAGCTCCGTCATATTATGGGACAGCCCGCAAAGTGCCGATCCCACAAGGAACAACCCCATCCCGATCAAGTACACAAGTCTTCTGCCGAACAAATCGGCGAGCTTCCCGAAGATCGGAACTGCCGTTGTTGAAGTTAACATATAAATCGTAAATACCCAGCTATACAGACTGAAACCATCGAGCTCTGCAATTACATGCGGCATGGCCGTCGATACAATCGTTTGATCGAGCGATCCGAGCAGCAAGCCAAGCATAAGTCCTGTCACGATCCAGCGAAGCTGTTTGGGACTTAAATTTGTCATCGTACCACTTCCTTCTGTCATTTTTCCTCGAGTGCTTGCAATAGCAGCTTAAACGCATCCGTGATGAGATCTACCTGATCTTCCTCCATCTGTCCGATCAAGCCGGTGAACCATTCCATTCGCTGTTTGCGGATGAGCTCAACGGTTTCCTTGCCTTGCTCCGTTAAACTTAATTGCACGACTCTGCGGTCATCCTCAGGTCTCGTCCGTTCAATGAGGCTAAGTGAAACAAGCTTATCCGTCAATCCCGTAGCAGCACCTGACGTAATGCCAAGGAGCTTCACGACATCATTCACCCGACAAATCTCCGTTCGATGCAAATACATCAATACGAAGATATGACCGCTGGCGAGGTTGAACGGATTCTCAAGCAGCTTGATCCGATTCTTCGCCCTCTGCGCAAAACGTTCCATGAGGAGCTGAAGCTCAGCTAGTTTATTTCCACCTGAATGCGTAATCCTTCTCCCTCCGCTCTGAACAATGCGTTACTTTCCTTCATCAGTTGCTTACCTGCTCATTATCTTACTGAATAAGATATTAGGCCTTTAAGAAAATACTACACAATGCGGGCCGCCGTCAATAGATTTATATTAAAATTTTTACATATGAGGTTAATGGGCAAACAAAAAGCCTGAACGATCGCTTTGTTCCAGCGACCGTTCAGGCAATTGCCAGTCTTCCAAGCTTCTGGTAAAATTGAGCATTAACGCTCCGTAATGAATGGAGGTGAAGGAATGCAACGCACATACAAGCCAATCGAAATTGCCCGAGCGCTGAACCTTAGTACAAGCGCGCTGCGACATTATGAGTCTTGGGGCGTTGTTCCGGCTCCGGAACGCGGCGCTAATGGCTATCGTCTCTATACGGATATCCATTTGGCTTATTTCCGATGCTTACGAACGATGTTTGCCGGTTTCGGCGTTGCCGTCACCTGTGATGTTCTTCGTCACATTCAGGCGGGTCAGATGAATGCCGCATTCTGGCTTGTGAACAAGGAGCAAGCTCTCCTTCAGCAGGATAAGTCTGCAGCGGATCAGACCTTGGAGCTGCTTCATCAGCTGGCATTGCCGGATTTCGTTGATACAAGAAGGAAGAATCCCATGTCCATTGGAGAAGCTGCTGCACTAGCCGGGGTAACGACATCTGCCCTGCGTCACTGGGAGAAGGAAGAGCTCCTCACACCATTACGCGACTCGGACAACGGCTATCGGCTGTACAACGCTCTGCATATCCGCCAGATCCTGATTATCAGAACGCTGAGAAGCACCGTGTATCTGCTCCGTAACTTGAAGGATATCGTTCATGCCGTAGAGCACCAGAGCGTCGAGCAAGCCATGAAGCTGACGGAGAACGCAATCCAAGGCATTCATGCGCGAATTCGGAATCAATTTCAAGGTGTTCATCAGTTAGTTGAGTTATGCAAAGCGGTTAAGCTAATCGATTGACGGAGACCACGCGGCGAGACTTAAACGGCTGTTGCATCCTGAAACAACTCGTGCAGCTCACGCACATTCCGTACATAATACGCCGGCGAATGCGCCTGTAATTCTTCTTCGCTTCCATAGCCGTACCCTACTCCGATAGAAGCAACACCGTTACGCTGAGCGCCGATCAAGTCATGCTTGCGATCACCTATCATGATCGCTGAAGCCGCAGTAAGCTGCTGCGATTGCAGAATATGCGCGATAATTTCACCTTTATCCGACATCGTGCCATCGAGATTGCTGCCACAGACATAGTCGAAATAAGAATCGATTCGGAAGTAGCTTACTATTTTCTCCGCAAATACAGTAGGTTTGGAAGTTGCAACAATGATAGTCCGCTTCTGCTCTACTAACAGTTCGAGCAGCTCTCGTATTCCACCATACAACTCATTCTCATAGATCCCTTTATCCGCGAAATATTCGCGATAGTAATCCACGGCCGTTCGAGCTTCTGACGCCGAGAAACCGTATCGTTCTTCAAAAGAACTCGCAAGCGGCGGCCCGATAAACGGCTCCAGCAGATCCAAATTATCTTCGATGATCTTGTATTTCGCCAGTGCATACTGTACGGCTCGGGTTATCCCTTGCTTCGGATCGGTAAGCGTTCCGTCTAGATCGAACAATATCGCCTTATACATGATGATTGCACGCTCTCTCTCGCCTATAATGTGTTCGATGCCTCGGTTAGCACGTTAGCAAGTAATGGCAAATCAATCGGGTCCCCTTCACGGAACTTCATCCATCTTCGCTCTGGGGGTCCTTCGAATTTACCTCCGGACAGATCAAGGTCAGTCGTATTGAAGATCATGAACGTTACCGTATCTTTGGCCGTGCTGATGACTGCTGCATATTTGCCGTCCTTCAGAAAATGCGGCTTCTTGTACTGGATGCGCTCATCGATTGATGGTACGGTTTGATGGACCATTTGACGGAGTTGATTGCAAGCCTCCACCTGCCACGGTTGTTTCAATTCCTCGATAAAGCTGCTCACTTCTTGATTCATTTCCGCACATCTCCTCTCTATTATTCAGACACTTGCTTGTTTCCCATATAAACGGTGCGAAATTTAATATAACTTGCGATACGCCAGGGAATGACGTAACCAACAGCCACTAGGATGAAAATCCCACTTAGTTCATTCGGATCCAGGTCGGACAAGTAATCTAGCGCGACGAGTCGAAGCAGCACCAAGCCGACGAACGAGATCATGAACCCCGTGCTCTTCTTCGCGTAGATCTGTCCGTCTTCGCGAACTTCATAATTCGTCGTCAGAATAAGGGGGATAGACAGCACAAGACCAGCACCAAGCGCTGCGACCAGTTCACTTACCGGCAGCTTAAATTCGGGATTAAACAATAACGAGAACGCTGGTAATAAGAAGAGGAGCGGAATCAGTATGCGTCTGCCGTTTCCTTTAATGGGCCGATACATGCTGTTTCTTCTGCGCCAAATGACCAACCCGGCAATGACGATGACGATCGTTATGACTTGTGGATTCATTTCACGATATCGGCCAATCGCTCTTGCAGATTATCCGTACAAACGCCGCCATGATAGGTGATCATAGTTGCAATATCAAGCTTCTGGAATTTCTTAACCGACGCCATCGCCGTCTCCCAGTCCGGTGTAAAGTTTGCGGCCGGCGGCATCAGCACGCCTTCGTTAGAGGTCAACGAGTCGCCTGTAACCAGCGTCTTGCTCGGGATGTGATAGAGTGCAATGTGGTCCGGCGAATGTCCCGGTGTATAGATCACTTGCAACCCACCGGCAACAGGCAGCTGCTCCCCATCGTTCAGAATGATAGTGACCTTAACCGGAGGTACCAGCGTCTTGCTCTTCAGAAGCGGAATTTCGCCGGCAATGTAAGGGACTCCAACTTCGTGAGCAAGCACTTCAACGCGCCCCTCAAATAATTCCACAAGCTCCGGAAGCGAGCCGATATGATCACGATCCTGGTGAGTGATGATGATTTGGGTCAGATCATCCAGATTGAAGCCTTCCTTGGCCATCGCCTCACGAATGACTTCTACTTGCCCGGGGATTCCGGTATCTACAAGAATAAGCTCTTGCTCGTCCCATACAATAGCAGCATGGACAATGAAGTCATTCCCATTCACCAGCATATTTAGCTGAAGCGCCTTGATTCCTGATTTCTCCATCGTTACTTGCCACTCCTCTCAACTTTGCAAACTTGTAAACTCTTCCTGATTATCGTACCACTTGTGCCGCGTGAACAAAAGTCAGTCCCTTGTGCTTCACCCGTTCAATTATTTCTTATCCGCCATAAAATTCGATTGCGCGGAGCGAATCGTCTGCTTGTATTTGCCCGGTGTCATGCCGAACGTCTTCACGAACTGACGGTTCAAGTAGGCAGCGTCGCCTAATCCGCATAGTTGCGCCAGCTGGCTGAGCGGCTCCTCTGTCGTCTCGAGCAGACGTTTCACTTTGTTCAGCCTCATCTGCCTGAGCATCTGCATCGGGTTAATCCCATAAGCTTCATGGAAAGCTCGGTCCAAATAATTCGTATTTAAATGCACCTTCTCCGCCAGCATGTCGCGCGAGAGCTTCATCGCCATATGATCCGCCATATAACGAATGATAGGAAAGAACCTGTCATACTTCGCGGAATAAGCTTCGCTGCGTCCGATTCTACCATGCGCTTCCCAGCTCTCGAGAATCATCGTAGATAATCGAAGCATGTCTGCTGCAAGTGACACTTCGCGAAAGGACGAGCTGCTCTTCCAAGTGCGAAGCATGGATTGGAACACGTGACTATACGCCTCAGCATCGAGCAGCTGCACCACGGGCTGAACTTGATAGAGCTGGAACAGGTCTACGTTATAACTTGTTTGAACCTGAACCGATACCCACTCATGCAAACCGGACTGGTCCGCTCGTTCGGAGAACGGCAAAAAAGGAGGGTGCAGCATAACCCCTCCTTCACGTACCTCGTGCTGTTCGCCATTCGTCGTTGTAATCACTTGGCCTTGCCGCACATGGCTAATGACCCAATTCGGATATATAATCTGCTGATGATTTAGCGTCTCGTATTTACCTTCATCGACCATGTAGACGTTGACTTGCCACTGATCGAAGCTTGTGCTTGTAAGCGATCTGGTTTCCACCGGTTCCCCCGCCAATCTATCAGCTAGTATGTTCCTAGTTTACACCAGCCGTAGTATGGTTTGGAAACGTTATTTCGGCAGCTTCGCGTCAAGCTCGTTTCGAAGTGCCGCTTCATCGGCAGCACCGATCCAAGACCCATCGATGGAGAGTGACGGTCCCCTTCTACAGCCCACGCACTGATTCAGGCAATGAGACAATGAGACGTCATGGCCTTCTTCCACGAGCTGATCAAGCATCGTACCATGGCGATTCTCCTGTAAATTCCGCAAACAAACGACGATGACGGCACTCATTTGGCAATCAGTGCTCTGCCGTCTTGAGCGATGAGCGGTCCATTGTCGAATACTTTGCCAGTTACCGGATTCTTAGCCCCTTCAACCGAATATTGAATAACATAGGCTTTGCGCGTGCTGTCACTCTGATTAGGCGTACTGCGGTGAAAGAGGAGCGAATGGAAGATCACCATGCTGCCTTTAGGAAGCGGCACCGGTTGTCCGGGGTCTTCGCCAAAATAACACTGCCAGCCCGTGTCCGTCTGCACATGCTCGACATAACCTTGCAAATGCGAGCCGGGCTGAATATAGATGCAGCCATTCTCTATCGTCGCATCGTCGAGCGCCAGCCAGCAGGTCATATAATGAACGGGATCAGTCGGTACATAACCGTTATCCTGATGCCATGGGAAGTCTTTCTTCGCTTCCGGGCGTTTGTAGACGGATTGATCCCAATACAGCCGAATATCCCCGCCTAATACGCTAGTTGTCAGATCGACAAAGCGCTGATCGCCGATAAATTGCTCAAGCTCCTCATGCCTTCTGGCCAAATTACAAGTGAAATTGATTTGATTCGGAATGTTGTTGAACCCTTTGCTGCCCTTCTTAAGCGCTTCTTCGCCTTCCCAATCGAACACGTCAATAATGGCGCGAATTCGGTCCATCTCTTCGGCTGTGAATAATTGATCCAAGATGACATATCCCTGTTCATGATACTGCTTCAACTGTTCCGCGTTCAGCATAATTCTTTCACTCCTCGATAGTGGATGAAGCTGATTTACCTTTATTATCAAGGAGTTTCGAGCTGCGGACAATGAACAGGTTCCTGTAGTTATTGTACTTTTTCCACCATCCCAGTGCGTTTAAATCATCTGTGCATCGTTGAACCCAACCCTGCCCAAATATCCGACCTGACCGGTGCTCCGAACCTGCACTTGATCGTAATATTCCAATCCGCCTCTAGGACCTTCTTCGTTCGTACTGCTGGGTATGTTCCATCTCATCGAGAAGATCTCCGTACCAGCCGGAAGCGGAATTGAAGTTGAACTCCCGTTAGGTTCCGAATACAAACGTTGATCCGCAGTCAAGAGATGCACGCGTTTGGTCACCTCCGGCACTAATTTCGCTCGGCGCAATGCCAGCTTCGCAAGCTCTGACACATATGGCGTTTGATCTTGCGTCGCCGATTCTAATGCAGCTCGAGTTGCATTACCTGTTGCGATACGTCCTAAGCTCATTACGGCGTAATAACGAACCGTCTCACAGGCGTGTTTCAATAGCGGCACAAGGTATGGAACCGCCGCTTCTCCGAGTGTCTCCCATTGAAAGGAACCGATATAGTAGATGCCATGCTGCTGCATGGAATTAAGATCACACGCTGCTGATGAAGCGGTTTGTTGCCACTCGGAAGCTAAACGTGCCGGATCCGGCACAGAAAAGCCTGCAAGAAGCTCACTACCAACCGTTAAAGGCGCTGCTATCGGAAGTCGATTACTAGCCGCTAGGGCTGCCGGTGTTTGATGAAACCGAGGCGCTAAGCAGGTTATCGTATCGCCATATTGAACGACATAATAGGGATATCCGCCTGCTCTTTGATAATCGATCCCTGCATCCGGGATCAGCAGCGGTTGACCTACCAGAATCCATTGCGGGTCACAAATCACATTCACTTCCAGCAGCCGTGCGACACTTGATCCGAAGCGGTCGGCTACTCGCTCCAACGTGTCTCCACCTTGTACGACGTAGATCATGCGAATCTCTCCTCTCCTGCCTATACGTATTCAGGCACACAAACAAAAGGAACTACCGCTCAGGGTAGTTCCTTTTGATCATTATATGAGGTTTAGCTGATCTTATTTCAGCAAATCATGATCCACGTAACGCGTGCCGTTCAGCTCACTAATTACGTTAATCGCAACTTTAGCGCCGTCGCCAGCAGTGATAATCGTATGCACGCTGACTCCGGCCGCCGTACCCGCAACCCAGACGCCGGCAACGTTCGATTTACCGCTCGCATCCACATCGAATACTTGCTTGATCCGCGGCTCAGTGCCTTCTTTTACCGACAAACCGATCTTCTCAGCCAGATCTGTCGAGATCCCTGTGGCAACAATAACATGACTGCCTTCGAATTGCTGCGATTCCGTCGCTACGTTGAAACCGTTCTCATTCTTAGTAATATTGACTACTGTATCTTGAATCAGCTCTGCACCGAATTTAACCGCTTGCTTCTTGCCGATTTCCACGAGCTCTGGACCTGTCGTTTCCAGTAAACCGTAATGATTCTCGATCCATGCCTTCTTCGTCATGCTCTTATCGCTGTCGATCAGAAGCGTCTTCTTGCCAGCCTTAGCTGCGAATAATCCTGCACTAGCTCCTGCAGGGCCTGCTCCGATAATGATAATGTCAAACACGAATAATCACTCCTTCATATGATTACAGATGATTGCAGCATTTCAAAATAATCATAAGCCATTCGATAGAGCGGTTGCAAGTTGTCCCTTATAGACGGAGCGACATATGAACTTGTTCAATATACGGTTTGAAGCCAAGGCGATCAAGCAGCTCGAGCAGCTCTGCATGGGTATGCCTGATGTTAAGCGTCATTCGTTGATAGGGCATTTCCAGCGGACCGTACACTTCTTTGAGCAGCGCTTTGAGAATCTTCCCTGAATCTGCTCTGCCAGGTGCCGCTTCACATTGATAGAGGATGATCGAATTCAAGAAACCGTCTTCGCTATAGTTCCGTTTGTATAAGGCGTAACCTACACGCTCTTCTCCATCCGAGAGTATGCAGCAATCGCCGTCCTTCAGACTTTGCCAGCCTGTCTGCCAAGCGGCATCGCGATTATAGAAAGAGAGCGTTCTCGCGTCACGCGGCTTCGCATGTCTAATCACAAACCGCTGAGGAAAGCTGGGCAGCAATAGCTCAGGGTCCAAAGCGTCCTCTTGGATGGAACAAACCAACTCTCCTGTAGTTTGATAACCTGCACCTTGATAAAGCTTTATCGCCGCTTCATTCTGTTTAATCGCTTCGAGCAGGGCCAGATTAACGTTCTGCTCCCGATACAGCTGAATATTTTGTGCCATAAGCAGCTTGCCGTATCCTTTACCACGATGTGACGGGGCTATGCCTGTACCGCCGTTCCACGCTGTTTTCAATCCGTTAACGGTTCGGAAGCCGTTCATCACGAAGCCTGCAGGTTCCCCGTCGACCATCATCGCCAGCGAATGCTCAAGCGACAATCCTTCACTGACGGTTCGAGCCAGAAAACGATCAAGATTCAGTGCAGCATTGGTGAAATACCCTTCGAAGCCTTTGTTCCAAAGCGTGACGATTTCATTAGCTGGAAGCTGACTAAAGCGGTTAAACGTAATCATGCTAGTACCCCTCTCTTAAATGAAGTAAAGGCCGATGATGGATTATCCGGAAAGCAGCGATTCAAATAACTCCATCATAGCACATAAAATGGGTTAACTAGTGGCTATATGTATACCAAATTTCTATTCCAGTATGCTGGTAAACGGTTTATAGAACATTTCGAACATTTGCGTTGGGCCTGGTACCTCCGGGTAATAGAGCAGCAGCAAGGCAAGCAGGTATCCGATGGCCGTAAGCACGGCAAATGCGGTTCTTTCTCTTCGGAGGTGTCGCAGTCTGGGCCATTCCATGACAATCATGATGACGAAAATGACCGTGATCCCTAATAAAGAACCCAATTTCATAACGATCGCCCCTTTATTTCTTCTTCACTTCGTTCTCAGGCCGGTTGACGCCGGCATCCACTAACCCTGTCGAAACGATCTTCGAAACCACTTGCACGTGAACTTGGACTTCCGGAAACTTCTCTTCCCAATTCACCTTATTGCGCTCCCACTCGTTCGGGTATTTCCTGTAAAAGATTTCGGCGAATTCAAAGATGTCCGATTTCAATTCCAATTGGACTCGTTGAAATAGGTTCTTTATTTGGCCTTCCACGTATTCGCTTAGTTCACCCTCCAATTGTTTTGCTAATTGCGGGTTTCTATAAGATATGGCGTTTGTGCTTTCGACTAGCCTAGCCTCAAGATTGATTTGGGCTGTCATGCTCCACTTCTTATCGCTGATTCGAGGCCGCATTGTCGTATGACTCCTTATTAAAGACAGCGATACCAGGCCTTTCCCTTCTTTTGGAGCAAACGTTAAGATACTCGTTCTTAATTCGTTTCTAAGCAGGAGAAGCGACCTGGTTAATTCATCGTCGATTTTCCCAATCATCCTGCCATCTTTGAGAACGGCTGTCCCCTTTACGAAAGGCGTTGACTGATTCGGGCTTGACGGTTGCTCCGATGGGAGTATCTTAACCAGCGGTAATGCGGCTGCTCCGGATTTGCCGGCCAGCATTTGTGCCAGCGATTTGATCGGCACTTCCATGACGGAATGGAGCTTGGTCATTGCCCGCAGCGTGCTGGCTGTGCTTTGTTCTAACGGAGGCTGCAGCGCAAGTACGCTCTTGGCGGTTCCGTCGCTGATAAAAATTTTCAATCGCATGCGAGCATCCGGAAACCGCATCTTGACGTCGACGGTATCGCGAATGCCTTCCTTGGCGACCTTATCGCTAAATATCAGAATCTTGTCATGTCCCCAGATGGCATCGCGAGGGAACATTTCTCGCAACTTTGAGAAGGCATCAGCCTCCGTCAATCCGGTGGCCGATCTCACATATGTCGAAGGTGCCCCTCCGCCTGATCGCGAGTTTTCCTGACCTCCGCTCCGCTTTTTCGGTACAAATACTTGAACGGACAGCTCAATGCCGCCGGATTCGTTCTTATCGATACCCGTAGCGAGGATGACTGCCACATCGTTGACTTCTCTTCGATCCCAGCAACCGGAGAGAGTTAGAAGGATAATGACGCAACCAGGCAAGAGCAGCCATTTACTGGAGCATCTTCGACCTGCGTCGTTCATCCTCCATGCCTCCTTACTCGGGGTTGAAATTTGTTTCGCAAGATCGCGGCGAGCAGCAAGCCAGCCGGAAGAACCAATTCAAACGTCATATTCTCAAACGGCGTACTCGTTCCGAGGTAGTGAGCGAACTCTTGAATATTGGGGGCAACCCACAGCGTGAACAAGGCCAGCAGGATACCGCTTGGATATACGATCGGACGGAAGTCGGATAAATGAAGCAGCTGCGAGGTTCCGAGCACGAACACGTAAAAGTAAATCGAAATTTTAATAAACGCACCGATAACCCAGATTGCCACCATAATCGCCTCTACATGTTCGAAGAAATCGGCGACGTTAATATAACGAATGGCCATCATGACCGGGTATTGCAGCTGCGAGGTGATGTCTCCGAATATAAATAAGGTCGCCATCGTGATTAAGACCAGCGTGACCATAATAAATATAGCCGCGATAGTGCCCCACTTCATCGCCTTCTGCGGATTAACCAGATGAGGCAGCAGAAAAGATACGAGCGCGAAATGCGCAAACCAGCCCCCTGTCGGGACTGCACCTTTTAATGAAGGTTGAACCCCGTTAGCAAAGACAGGTAGCAGATTATGAGGCTGCATGTCCGGAATGAGCAAGACGAGTATGATGATCCAGGATAGGATGAGCAGCGGCACTAAAATCTGTGCGCTTCTTGCGATCGCTTCGATGCCTCCGCGCACGGTAATCGCGCACACCAACACCATGCTTGCGATGATAAACAGAATCGGCGTATTGCGCAGGAAAACCATCGTGACGAAATCCGCGTATTGCCTGACGATCATTCCGTTAATATGAAGAATGGCGAATAGATAGCAAGCTCCGATGGCTTTGCCAAGTATGCTGCCGAATATGCGTTCCAGCTGTTGAATCAGTGTTTCGTTCGGATAGATCTTATATAGCCGATACATGATATAGAGCACGATTAAACCGACAACGATCGCCCAAATCGGAGACATCCACAAATCCCGTTTAGCGAGTCTGGCCGTAAAGGCTGGGATAATGAGGTCGCCTGTAGCGACTATAGCCGGATACAAGATCATGGCCAATTGCAGCGCGGATATTTTGCCTTTTTCAATCATTCCGCCCCCTCCCCTTCTTTCTTGTTGCGCCTTTGTCCGGGAGCTTGTCGATACTTATTGATCGCGCCGGCCAGAGACGGGCGAGTAGTCATCCTCCACCAGGGAGCACGAATAAGCACATCCTTCAGTTCGTTAGGTTTGAATGGCGCGAGCGGCGTCAAATATGGAATACCGAATGACCGCAGCGTGCTTAGATGGACGACGATAAGGATGAGCGAGAGAATGATCCCCAGCAAACCCATCATGCCCGCCATAATCATAATCGGAAAGCGAAGCATTCGAATCGTAATGCCAAGCGTATAATGCGGCGTTAAGAAAGAAGCGATTCCGGTAATGGCTACGACCATAACCATGGGAAATGATACGAGACCGGCTGCCGTTGCGGCTTGTCCAATTACGAGCGCTCCGACAATGCTGACGGCGGGACCGACCTGTTTGGGAAGTCGTAAACCGGCTTCTCGAAGCGCCTCAAACGTAACCTCCATTAACAAAGCCTCAATTAAAGCCGGAAATGGGATATCCTCTCGTGATTCCACTATACTGAGCAGCAGGATTGTGGGAATC
Source organism: Paenibacillus sp. CF384 (assembly GCF_900106745.1). Classification (GTDB taxonomy): domain Bacteria; phylum Bacillota; class Bacilli; order Paenibacillales; family Paenibacillaceae; genus Paenibacillus_Z. The sequence goes on from NZ_FNNV01000001.1 coordinate 649,183, forward strand.
ATTTCATGATGGTAGGTTAGGATGGCGATATATGCCGAGGGCCCTAACAAACTGATTCCGATGAAGAGATAACGAAGCCAGCGAATCATCGTGCCGATTATGAACCTATTATTATAGTCCTCCGGCGACTGCAGCAAGGAAAAGAACGTTGTCGGCGCGATGATCGTGAATGGCGTCCCGTCCACCAGTATGGCTATGCGTCCTTCCAATAAATTCGAGCAAGTTACGTCTGGTCGTTCAGTAGCAATAAATTGAGGAAACGGAGAATAAGAATTACCTTCCAGAAATTCTTCAAGATAACCGCTTTCCAATATCCCGTCAACGTCAATTTGCTTTAAACGCGCAGTTATCTCACTCACTAAGTCAGAATCAGCGATTCCATCGATATAGGTAATGACTACGTCCGTCTGCGTATATCTTCCGATCTTAATGCAGTTCATCTTCAGCTTCGGGCTCCTGATTCTCCTTAGCAGTAAAGATGTATTGGTCATCAAGTTTTCCGTGAATCCGTCTCTTGATCCTCTGACGATGGATTCTGCAATCGGTTCTTCGATCGACCGATTGGTCGATTGCGACAAACCAAGAGCGAGGCCTTGATCTTCCAGATCAACGAGCAGCACCGGATATCCAATGGATACTCGTTCAATGACGTCTGCAATCTGGTCTACGGTATATATTTTGGAGACTGGAATTTTCTCTTGAATAGCCTTCATGGATTCACCCGCTTCCAGCCAGGAGCTTTCCGCGATGAGTGGGACAAGCACAAATTTGTCTATGGCTTCTTTACCGGATAAGTTCTCGATATAGATCAGGGCGGCATTCCGTCTATTAGACAAGACGAATTCATGAATGGTCACATATTCGCATCTATCGTAAATAGAGCGAAGCATTTGCAAAGTTTCACCGAGCTTCGCGGACAGAGGGCGTTTCATTTCTTGGTGTTGCGAATCGATGGCTGGTTGACGATACGCCTTCATGAAAGTTCATCCTCTTATCTCGTTAGTAGTTTCCCGTCCTATGACGCTCGTTCGACATCACTATGCAGGATTTCCCAATTCCATCTTGAGTATGCGCGCCTGCCGCCCTCATAGTAAAAGGAGCTAAGCACACGCATGCTTAGCTCCTTCATTAGCTCACCTCTTTACACCGTGGCCGGAATTAACGGCTGAAGCGCGTTCGATCGGTCGATAAACACGAAGGCATCATAGCGTTCCGCCATGACGCTGGGGACATAATTGCCTCGCTCGTAATGCGGATGATAGACCACGCCGATCGCGCGATGGCCGTACGTATGATGGAAGACCTCCGTATCTGTCCCTCGGAAAATCAACCATTGATCGTATGCACCTGCTTCGTGCATCAGATCCTCCCAGCTGCCGCGCCGCGCTTCCGGAACACGCAGCACCTCAAGCGGTGATTCCCAGGCATCCGCCGCGATGACTTTACCGCTGTGTGTCCCGAATCCAATGGCGAACACTTCCATCTCATCGCTCTGCTCGCGGAGAAGCTGACCCACATTGACCATACGGTCTGCTTCCATATCCGTAGCACGCGCGTCTCCGATGTGCGTGTTGTGCTCCCATACGATTGCTTTTGCAGAAGGACCGTAGAAATGCATGACTCGATTAAGCGCCTCGACCATATGCCGATCCCGAATATTCCACGAGTCAGGACCGCCCTTCACCATGGCCTGATAATAACGCTCGGCATTGACGGCAACGAGCGCATTGATCTCATCATTCAACAGTGATTCATGCGTGCCGCCGGCACGATTGCGCTTCGCTTCCAGCTCTCTTAGCAGTTGAAGCACTTCATCCTGGCACATCTCGGAGAAGAATGCAGCAGACATGCCGTAGTTCTGGCCATCCCGGCTGTGCGGTTCGAAACAGGAGAAGGCGTTCAGCGCTGCAGCAAGCTCCGGCGAATTCGTCCTCTTCAGATGTTTGATAATCTCGTCCATCGACTCCCAAAGACTGTACACATCAATGCCATAGAATCCAATCCGATATTCCTCAGGCAGCTCGCGATTATACTCGCGCAGCCATTCGATTAACTCCGACGTTTCCCGGTTCGCCCACATCCACAACGGCCAGCGATCGAAGGATTGCAGCACTTCGAGGGCGGATCCTAATGCCTCCGGATGATGCTTGACGTACTTGTTCACTTCATAACAGGAGGGCCAGTCACCTTCGACTGCGATGAAGCTGAATTGATGCTGTTCGATCAGCATTTGGGAGAGCACCGTTCGATTCGTGTAAAACTCACTCGTTCCATGACTCGCTTCGCCGAGCAATACATATTTCGAGCCGGCTGTTGCGTTCGCAAGATGCAGAAGATCCACAGGCTGCTCCAAGCGGTTCGCTCGCTGCTTGATCGCATCGACTATTTCCTGCCGATCGTTCGTTCGTCCTTTAATGCTCATCGTAGAATGTCCCCTTCTCTTCTCACAAGCTGGAAAATATAGTGTTTATATTTTCCAATTCGTGCAAGAGTTATGAGCTATGCTGTTAAGGCCGCTTCAAGCAGAATAAGCTTCGTATTCGCCTTCACACGTCTCCCCCTTATGCGTCGCTATTCCTCCCATGGAATGACCGTCAATGCCGGCCAGTTTGCCTTCCATTTCGCCGCTTTCTGCAGATAGAACGTTTCCGTGATCTGTGCCTTATTGGCTCGTACGATCAACCCGAACAGATCATTTAATCCGAATGGCGCATAGATATTCAGGTGCCATCTTCAGTCCTTCTGAGCCCAATTGCCGTCGACGTTGTCGGCCAACTGTTAATGGCTGCTTCCAATGATCGATAAGGCTGGATCGAATAGCCGTAACGGTCCTCATACCAAAGATGAACCCGAGCTTGATTCTTCACATCCAGCTGATAGGGGAGTTCACCGAAGGCCGCTCTTACTCTATCGATAATCTCTCCTTCTTTGTCGTACGACAAATCCTCGTCATAATACACAAAGTCCAGATCCTTAATCCCATCATTCAGCGGACGCCCGCACAGATAATTCCAGACCGTCTGCGTCACGCAGCCTGCCCCTATGTAATAGTGCTCCAATTGGAGCGACGATGCCTTCACCAAAACGTTCTCCAGTACAGGATTCATTAGAACAATCCGTGTAAGACTGTCCATCTGCGTGGCAATATCTTGATTATGCGAAGCATATGACTTCATGATCATTCCGATTCCATACTCCTCCCGACCTCATATTATTCACTGCGAAATACAAACACCGGCCCATTCCACTGGTCAGTTTGAATAAGCTTCTCTTGATAATTGCCTTCACCGACATAATCCGAGATTACTTGTTTCCAGAAAGAATGCGCGTATGTATTGGCGGCTGTTTGCCGAATCTCCCAGAAACCGCGATGCTGCTCCATAATGAATTGCGCCGCCACTCGACCAACGCCTATACGCCGATATTTGCGCATGATGAAGAAATCACCGATGGTATGCGTGCGTTCAGCGGTACTCAGCTTCATATACTCAGGTGGCACATCCAGACTTACTAGTGCGAATCCCGCAATCTCGCCGTCAACCCTAATGAGATAGGGACGCCGATAGTCGTCTGTCCACTGATGATCGAAGTATTTGTATAAATAAAAGCCATGCTCATTCAGCACATGTCCATCAAACTCGCTGCTATCATAACGGTACAGTTGTATGAGCTGGTAGAGGAGCGTTTTGTCCTGATAAGGCAGTACCATTACTTCAATGTTCAACGGGTTCTCCTCCTTCTCACCAAATATGTATCATTGTTTGATTCCGTCACAATTTGAAGCCGAATAAGACCTCTACGGTTCGTTAGCGGTTTCCTCGCAAATATAACCTCAAATACTCCGGATAAGCGCGCAGATGTGTCGCTTGTGCCCTTGCTTGTGTCTTCTCTCGCAGCTCGGGAATCGTCTCCGAATCTACATAATCCGCCAAGATGTCGATGACATCATCCAGAAGACTAGCTCGAAAATACATCGACAGTCGCTCGTACAGCTCTTCGCCTGCCTGTTCGATCACTTTTGCCTTCCAGTAAGGCCAATCAGCTGTGTTATATAACGGCCATAACAGGACGGAATAGTCCATCGCCGCATCTCCGTTTGCCGCTAAGTCATCCCAGTCAATCATCCAAATCTCATCGCGCTCATCCACCATGACATTGTTCCAGCCCAAATCATTGTGCACAACATCGCTCGCTGACTTCCGGAAAGCCGGATTGGCATACACCGTCTCTCGCAAATCATGGATCTCAGCATCAAACCAATCCAACGTCTCTTCCGTTACAAAATGAAGCAAATGCTTCCCTTCTCTGATCGTGACCATATCTCCTTCGAAACGAGAAATGTAAGCATCAGCGAAGGCATCCGCATAGGTAAATGTAGCGTCAGTACGAACGAGCGCCGCAGCGAGCTCTTGATCACGATGCAGCTGCTGCAGCTTGAACAGCACTTTCGAAATCGCAGCTGATGCATGCGAGATCGATGTCAAAGATTCGCCACGAATATATTCGAACACCAGCCCATATCGATAATCGGGTATGATCTCTTCTTGTATTTCACGGATTAACCGTGGAGCGTTATAGCGGTTCGACAGCTGTTCGCTGACAGAAGCCCATTGCTGAAGCCGGTGCATTTTCGCATCAGGTGCGAGCTTGAGATGCCTGATCGTCTTCCCAGCGGAGATCCGATACGACTGATTCACAAATCCCCCGGGATTGTAAATATAAGTAACCTTTATTTCAGATCCCTGCTGCAGTCCCAATGAAGCTGCATTCGACTCGGCCCACTGCCTAATAAGTGTTTCATTACGTTCTATGTTCATGTTCTTCTTCCTTTTGTCACGAATAATGAACAACCATGAAGAAAACCGAATAATTCAATTGACAACAATGAACAATACGGAATAGGATATAGGCAAAAGCGTTCTATTCTTTAGCAAAAGCCGCGGAGGTCACCATGCTCGCAGAGGAACGAAGGCAGCGCATCCTGGAGATGCTTGCCAAGGACGGCAGAGTCGTTGCACAGGAGCTGGCACAACAATTTCAGCTTTCTATTGATTCGATACGCCGTGATTTAACCATCATGAAGGAGCAAGGTCTCCTTCAGAAAACATACGGAGGCGCGATACCGCCAGCTCCGAATGAGTCGCATAAAGTACGTGCCAAACCGCAGCCGAAGAATATTCGGTACGGGGAAGGCGCGCCGCACCAGAATGCCATTTCCAAATTAGCCGCTTCTTACATTCAACGAAACGATACGATCTTCATTGGCGGAGCCGGTATTCAGTACGGCATGTTGAAATATCTCCCCACCGACTTTCCTTTCACCGTCGTTACGAATTCTCTTATGATCGCGGAATCGATTCGATCCATGACTCATATTGAATCCTACCTTGTCGGCGGCAAGCTAAGAGCTGCCGGTGAAAGCTTAATCGACGTCATTGCCGTCGAAATGATCAGCAGATTCAATTACGATATCGGATTTATTACCGGCGGCGGAATCGCACAGAACGGCATCTGCGTCGCAACGCCGGAGAATGCTGCACTCATTCGAGCAGTAGCCGATGCCTCTCAGCAAACCATCTGTCTTGCGCCTCACGAGAAGATTGGTGTCCGCAGCTTTGCCACCTCTGTCCCCTTGCAGCAGATTAATTTGCTTATTACCGACCAGAAGGCTCCCGATCCCTTTATACAAGAATGTGAGAACCGTAACGTCAATGTCATCATTGCCGATGAACACTATTCAAGCGGAGGCGTAATCGATGAAAGCAATTAATGTGGAATGGTCCAACTCTCTTCATGGCAGCGTTCAAATTCCCGGTTCCAAGAATAGCTCGCTAGCACTGCTTGCAGCAGTTTGTTTGGCCGATGAACCGGTCACGCTGCTCGGTATTCCGGACATTGCGGATTTGCGAGTCATCTATGAAATGAGCCGTGAAATCGGACTTCAGGTCGAACGTCATGAGTCAGGTGCCATTACATTGGACCCGCGTAATATTACGAGCACGGTGCTTGATCCTGTCAAATCGTCCTCTTTCCGTGCTGCCTATTATTTCGTCGGTTCACTTCTAGCCAAGTTCGGCAAAGTTTCAGTCGGATATCCCGGCGGTGATGACTTTGTCAGTCGTCCAATGGATCAGCATATTAAAGCACTTCAGATGATGGGCGCAACGTTCACGTTTCATCCGACCTTCTACACCGTGGAAGCCAAAGAGCTCCATGGGGCGACAATTTACTTCGACATGATTACATCCGGCGCAACGATTAACGTCATGATGGCAGCCGTGCGTGCGAAAGGCACAACGGTATTGCTCAATGCGGCTCGTGATCCGGAAGTTACAGATACCGCGAATCTGCTTAATCGATTAGGTGCCAGAATTACCGGAGCCGGTACAGATACCATTCGCATAGAAGGTGTTACATCGCTGCACGGCGGTTCCTATACTGTCATACCGGATCGGCTGATTGCCGGTGCATTCCTGATGGCTGCCGGCGTTACGGGCGGATCGGTTACCGTGGACAATGTGATCCCCGAGCATCTCTCTTCCTGCTTAGCGAAGCTGCGTGAAATGGGGATGGAGCTGGATGTACACGATAACGCCATTACCGCACATTCGACCGGAATCCTTCGTGCTACTCGAGTACGTACGGCCATGTACCCGGGTTTTGCAACGGATCTGCAGCAGCCATTGACGGCGTTGCTTACCCAAGCCCGCGGCAAAAGCATCATCGGCGAGCGGATCTATCCGGCTCGATTCAATCATGCCCATCAGCTTATTCGCATGGGGGCGGATATTAAGATCCGCTCTGGCGTAGCCTCTATCAAAGGCGGCAGCGTATTGCACGGTACTTTGGTGCACGCTTCCGATGTTAGAGCCGGCATTTGCTTGATTCTTGCCGGACTTCGCGCGGAAGGCACAACGACAATCGCCGGCGTTCAGCATATCGATCGCGGTTATGAGGATGTAGTCGGCTCCTTCCGCTCACTCGGCGCGAACATCAGCATGTATGACAGCAGCGAAATGCCGGCTCACAGCTTAATCACCGGCATTCAATAAGTTATCCAAGAGCAGCTTGCCGTGTATGGTTGGCTGCTCTCTTTATGACAACGGAGCGCTGGTTGCCAGTGAATTTATAGGAACTTTCTCTGGGCATCTCTTATATCTTTCCAAGACACTCGACGAATGCCTTCACTCTTCAAGAGACTGCTAATATCCTCGTCCAACAACAAGCGATATTCAATCTCCCTTTCCCGTGCACAGGATGTCAGCGTCTCTAGCTCGAGCGTGTGCCATGATGGATGGACTGTCCATTGTGTGACTCCCGGCTTTAGATCCGCCAGCAGCTTCATGATTCGATCCTTTGCTTGCTCGTATCCCATCGATTCTTCCATGCAGTACGGCAAAGAAATCAAATCGTCGATCAACAAAATCCCTCGCTGCCTTGCAATCTCGATCCTGGCCTGAAACACCATCTTCAGCTCTGATGGAATAAATGACTGCTCCATGATGCGTTTCGGCAAGTTAAAGGGAAGTCGGTATTCTCGCATAAATCAATGGCGATCTCCAGAAAATCTCGCCCTCCTGCCAGCCCCATAATCGTGCCCCCGTGACTGTCCAGATGGGTCGGGTCGATGCCAAGGGCTAGGGCAAGCTGGATCTGTGCCTCCAGTTCGCAGCGAATTTCTTCCGGGTCGCCATGGTGCTCGATATACGATAAGTCGCTATGAAAGAATCCGTCCGCTGTCACTAAACTGGACAGGCTCCCCTTTTGATAAACAGGTTGATAGGGATGGGTTTGCTCACTGGATAAGGTAAGATGAATGCCAATATGACTATTGGCATCTTGTAAGCAGAGCTGAGCCGCCTCTCTCGCACCAGGGCAAGGCATCATAATGGAAGCCGATGAAATGGCGCGACTTGCAAACAGCTTCGAAACCGCCTCATTCGTTCCCTGCGTAATGCCCAAGTCGTCCGCGTTAATAATTAACAAGCGATCCTCTGCTGCACAACCTAACCTATGAAGCACGCCAACCACCTCTTAATCCAACAAATCGATAAAATCTTGCAAGGCATGAGAGATCCATTTCTTCGGGTGAAGGATAAGCTGCAAGTCCAGTCTGATATCTGCATGAGAGAATGGCAGTACAGCTAGCTCACCACGTTCAATCTCTTCTTGTACAGCCATTCGTGGCAGCAACGCGATACCTGAGCCAGCCTTTAAGCAGCGCTTAATCGCTTCCGGATTACCAAGCTCCAAGCCAATGCGATAAGAAATACCTTCCTCCTGCAGGACCCGTTCCAGCATCATCCGATAATTGCAGCTGGGCTCGGACATCAGCCACTCTGCGTCTTGAAGCTGTTCGATGTGAATGGTTCCCATCGATGTAACCGGATGTTCGGCACCTGTAACCAGAACCAGCGGTTCTTCACGTATCGCCGTCCAAGTTAGCGGGGTATGAGCAGGTTTATTTTCCAGTAAGAGTCCAAGATCGTACTCCCCTTCTCGCACTTTCTCCACAATCGCAGCCTCGCGATCCGGCTGAATCCGGATGGTAAGTGCCGGATACCGCTGCCTCATCTGCTGAATAAAAGGTGGCAGATAATACGAAGCTAGCGAGTCAATCGTCCCGATCGTCAAAGTCCCCCCGCCTTGAACGGCAAGCATCCCCTTGGACTGGTCATACAAATTCAGCATCTGAACAGAGATCTTGAGCAGCTCTTCTCCCGCCAATGTCAGCCGCAAGGCGCGACCGAACCTTTCAAACAGCTTTACTCCGTACAGCTGCTCCAGCTTCTGGATTTGCATCGTTACGCTGGACTGCGCATAACCAAGCTCTCCCGCTGCTTTCGTGTAGCTTTGATGGAATGCGACCTCCCGAAAGGTCTGGAAATAAGTAAGATCCATATCGTCACCACTTCAATATTATTGATAACACTCATCACTTATTATAGATAACTGTGATGCGAAAGAACATGTTAAAGTGATAGCAACCATACTTTAGGAGGATGTTATCATGCTGAATGAACGCGATTTAAAAGGAACTTATGTACCTACGATTACACCATTCTTGCCGACAGAAGAGCTGGATTTGGAATCTTATCAGCGTTATGTGGCGAATTTGCTGCACCATCACATACAGGGCATAGTCGTTAACGGTACCACCGGTGAAGCACCGACCGTAACCTGGGATGAAGTAGCAACTCTCTTCGCAGCGACCAAACAAACGATGACAAAGGGCAATCATGAACTGCCGATCATTGTCGGTACGGGAACGAACAGCACCCGCTCCACCGTCCAGCGGACGGAATTAGCCGCTGAGCTAGGCGCAGATGCCGTCCTCGTTGTAACGCCCTATTACAGCCGTCCATCGCAGGAAGGCGTGATCGAGCATTTTCGTAGAGCTGCCGAAGTCGGCGTGCCCGTTATTGCCTACGAAGTACCTGCTCGCACGGGGCTGCAATTAACCTCAGAAACGGTCCAAAGAATCTTGGATGTACAAGGTGTCATTGGATTAAAGGACAGCACAAGCAGCACGCAGCTCCTGACCCAGCTTGTACAATCGGATACGAAACCGATCCTCTGCGGCAATGATCAAACCTACTTGGAGATGTTAGCCAACGGAGCAACCGGAGGCATATTATCATCGGCAAATGTGCATACCGAACGGTTTGTGCAATTATTCAACCACGTGTCGCAAGGAGAAATGATCGAAGCGCAGAACTTATTCCATTCGCTTACGCCTATGATTCAAGCCCTGTTTCAAGAGTCTAATCCCGCACCTCTCAAATGGATCCTGGCTGAGCAAGGCCTTCTTGCCTCACCTTCGCTGCGCTTGCCTATGAGTCCGATTAGTGCCGATTTAGCTCAACAATTAAACCGATTGCTGCTGCAGCGATAAGGTCACTGCTCTAATTCTTGTCCTTATACATCAATGCCCGAATTGCAAAACGCGGCAATATCAACTGTCTGCGCCATCTGGAAGGCTGGTTAAGCAGTCGATACAGCCACTCCACGTTCCACTTCTGCCAGATCGCCGGCGCTCGCTTCACGGTTCCGGCGATAATATCCAAGCTGCCGCCGACCCCCATGGCAATCCTCGCGTTAAGCACGCTCTTATAGCGGTGGATTAGCTGTTCCGATCTAGGCGCACCTAAAGCAACGACCAGGATATCCGGTCTCAGCCTCCCAATCTCTGCGATAATGCGTCCCTCTTCGTGTTCGCCATAGAAGCCATGCTGTCTGCCAATTACCTTCGCACCGGGATAGCTCCGTTCGATCTCTTCCGCCGCTAGTTGATTGGTCTCTTTACTCGCGCCAAGCAAATAATACGTTCTGGCAATCGGACCACTTGCTTGCAGCAGCTGCAGAAGCAGATCACAACCGGTTACGCGTTCGGGAAGCGGATTTCCCTTCAGCCGGGAAACCATTACGATGCCCATGCCGTCCGCTGTGAGCAGTCCAGCTTCTTCTACAATATTGCGCAGCTGCGTATCATGCTGACAGGACATTGTGATTTCGGGGTTAAGCGTCACAACATGAAATAATTCAGATCGATGTTCATCTATAACTTGATCAATAATGGCAATCGTTTCTTTCATCGTCAGCTTAGGAACCGGAATTCCCATAATCCTCGAGTAGGTCTTCATGTGTAGTCGTTGAGCCACCTTTTGCCGAAAGTTGGAATTCGCTTACATACCCAATATTACCCTTTAGCAGCAGCCAGAAAAAGAGTAAAATGGAAATAGGCACGATTCTTTCCACCACTACTACTCGGGTCGCATAAGGAGATGGCTGCTCAGATGAAACGTTTTGCCTTCGTAACAGGCGCCGATCGCGGGCTTGGCTTAGCGCTTGTGAAAGGACTTCTTCAAGAACAGTATCACGTAATAGCCGGTCACTATCTGGATCAAAGTCCGCAGCTTGAACAGCTCGCGTCTGAGGTTCAGGATTCTCTCAGTTTGGTGAAGCTGGACGTTGCAAGTGATCAAAGCGTGGCCGAAGCGGCAGCACAAATCGCCGCCATGACCGACACCTTGGATCTGGTGCTCAATAATGCCGGGATATTAGGCGATATTCAGGCGACCATTCTAGATCCGCTTCCATTGGCCGACATGCAGCAGGTGTTCAATGTAAACACGCTCGGACCGCTGCGCGTCACCAATGCGCTTGCTCCACTGGTGCTTCGCAGCGAATCCAAGCTGTTCGTCACGATCTCCTCGGAAGCCGGCAGCATTGCCGATTGCGAACGTACAAGCTGGTTTGGCTATTGCATGTCGAAGACAGCGCTGAATATGCAAGGTGCACTTATCCATAACGAAGTGAAGAAGTCCGGCGGGCAAGTCCTGCTCCTCCATCCAGGCTGGGTACAATCGTACATGAGCGGGACGTTAAACACCGAAGCGACCCTCACGGCAGATCAATCTGCAGCTCATATTATCGAACGCATCCTTGAGCTCAAGCCGAATGAACCGTCCGATAAGCCGCTGTTTAGAGACTACTCAGGAAATGAAATGTCTTGGTGAGAATGAGAAAGCGAGGGATAATGCGATGACTGTACATACTCGGAAGCATGTGCTCGTGCTTGGCGATAATGCAAAGGCGCCTTACCATCCACTGATTAACATTCAAGAGGAACTCTCTGCCATTCTTGGCGAGGAACAATATGAAATCAGTTACACCGATAATTACAATACGCTGGATGTTGATATTCTGCATGCCTGCGATCTGTTTATCTCCTACACGGACTGCTGGAGCTCACCGATTGAAACGGACCAAGCTGCTGCTTTGATGCAATATGTGCATCAAGGAGGCAGTTTGCTGGTCATCCATAACGGAATATCGCTTCAGTCCCGAGAGGAATGCGCCGAGCTCATCGGTGCGCGCTTCACCGGACATCCGGACTATCAAAGCCTTGAATTTCACTTCTCCGATACGGAGCATCCGGTCACACGCGGCGTCGCCCCCTTCTTCCTCGAAGAAGAACCGTATCGGTTCGAATTTCTTCCGGCAAGCCATGTCAGCGTGTTGATGGAATACGCAATGGAGGGTCAACTTTATCCGGCTGCATGGACCGCTAACCGCGGTCGAGGAAGGTTAGTCTATCTGATGCCCGGGCATCATAAGCCCTCTTTCCTGCATCCGGCCTGTCGACAATTGATCCGCAACAGCGCAAATTGGCTGACAGAACAGCTCTAATACATTTATGCATTTGTGCCGGAGGGTATTTGACTCGCTCTTATAATCGCAAGATCACAAGGCGAGCGATACCCTCCGGCTTATTTTATTACCTTACTCCCTATAACTCTCCGCTCCGCCTTACCCCCAGATAAGCCATCAATGAACCGAAACCAACACTGACCAAAGCGAGTATCGACATGGATTGCAGGTTCTGATACAGGACATCGTTATTCATAACGACCATCCCCGAATTAGAGATGATAAACGAACTAATGATCAGCGCCGGCATCGTCTTGCGGAGCATACCGAAGAAGAGCGGAACGAGGGACAACCCTGCAGCGATAACGGCAATAATGATGATTCGCAGCGCTTCCTCCCAGAGTCGATCTCTCGTTAACGGTTCGGCAATATAGTGATAATGGGAATTGGCAACAAGCAGCGCGCCGGATACCACAAGATGCCCGATGATAACCGTCAGAAAAGTCCAGACACCGATAATGACCAATTTGGCCGCGAAGATCATGTTGCGAGGCACCGGATACACGAACAGAATCGTCACCGTTTTGTTGCGATATTCATCAATGATCATTCTCGACATCAACACGGATGCGAAGATCACGAACGTAATGCCCACGTAATTCATGATGCTCTGAAAAGCACGATCATACGAATCGACATCATTATTAGGGATATCGCTGCCTACCACCCAAAGCACCAGCATTAGAATGGTAACCACGGCAGAGAGCAGCAGCCCGCGCCACCTCGTCTTCTTAAGCTCCAGCTTAATCAGCTTCCACAACATGCCCGCTGCCTCCTTCGATCAATCCGAGGAAGTACTCTTCCAGCGAACGCGACTTCTTGTTGAGCGACTCAACTCCGATATCATGCTGTACCAGCAGTCGATTCAGTTCCACAGGAGTTACTCCGGGGTCATAGATGCGAATTGCTCCCTGCCCCATCACTTTATAGTTGGCAATAGCCAGCTTGTCTTCCAGAACAAGCACCGCCTGCTTGCTGTCCGTGACCGTTACTTCCACGTATTCATTCTGCCTTTCTCTTACCCGCTCCATGGACACTTCTTCGATCAGCCGCCCATGATTGATTACGCCAATCGTATCCGCCAACTGCTCGATTTCCTGCAAAATATGACTGGAGATCAGCAGCGTCATCCCATACTCCTTGCTGAGCATCCGAAACAGATCCCGCAGCTCCCTGATTCCGGACGGGTCCATGCCGTTAACCGGCTCATCGAGGATGAGCAGCTCCGGCTTCGTGCATATCGCACGGGCAATCCCGAGTCGCTGCTTCATGCCAAGCGAGAAATGTTTGACCGGCTTTCCCCGATCCACATCGGATAATCCGGTCAGCTCCAGCGCGTTTGCGATCGCAGCTTTGTCATAATAGCCCATATACTCGCAGTGCAGCTCAAGATTGGCATGAGCAGACAGGTGGTCATAGAAGATGGGATATTCAATAATGCTTCCCATCCGTTTCATCCATTCATAGGTCCCCGGTGTTTGCTTCTCGCCGAACAGCTCGATCTCGCCGCTTGTCGGCTGCACAAGTCCTGTCACCATACGCATGACGGTGGTTTTGCCGGCTCCGTTCGGTCCGAGAAAGCCATAGATTTCCCCTTGCTGCACGCTCATGTTTACGCCTGCGATGACTTCTTTCTTCTTGTAGGTCTTGGATAGCTGCTTCGTTTGCATGATCATGCCCATACCCATGCGTGCCCCCCTCGTTAGAAACGGAATTTCATAAACCGAATCGTGAACACCGTCTTCTCATTCGGCATACTCTTGAGCGAAATTTCCGCTTCCATCAGCTCCACAAGCCGTTTCGTAATCGTTAAACCGAGACCGCTTCCTTGATGCGATTGATTTCTGGAATCCGACAGCGTATACAGCCGCTCGAAGATGCTCGCTTGATCTTGCTGCCGAATCCCTATTCCGCGATCCCATACCTCAATAAGCACGTGATCCCTTTGCTCAACTAACGCAATTCCGACTACTCCGCCATCATGACCGTACCGGATGGCATTGGATAAGAGATTATGTAATACGCGTCCGATCGCGTCTTCATTGCCATAGACATAAATCGGCTCCTCCGGAATATCAGCTTCCACTTGCAGTCCCTGCGACTCAATTTCCTCATAGTAGAACAGGATGCTGCTGCGACAGGAGCTGCTTAGGTTGATTTTGGACAACGGAACGGGTCGATCTCCGGATTCCAGTCTAGCCAGATCGAAGAACTGATTCGTCAGATTGATAATATCGAGCGTTTTTTCATGAACCTTAAGGGAGAGTCTGCGCTGTTCGCCGGGATCATCCGCCAATGTCCCATGCGCCATCGTCTCGGTCAATCCAAGCACGACCGTCAGCGGTGTCTTCAAATCATGCGACATGTTGGCGATCATTTTCTTCAGCGCATTTTCCATCCGAATGTAGTCTGACTTTGTTTTCCGATTGGCATCAAGAAGCCGGTTAACGGCAGTAAGCAGCTCTTGAACCTGCTTTGCCTCCGTATGCCGAAGCACTTTCTCCGAGGAATCCTGATCTATAATGGCATTCAATTTGTACTGCACATAACGAAGATCATGAGTGATGGCCCTTCCACGCTTGAGCAGAATAAGAACAAGCACAAGAAGAAGGAGCACGAGCCCCGCCAGAACGAGAACAAGATCAAGCATCATCCCGGAACTCCCCCATTTTGTAGCCGATCCCCCATACCGTCTTAATGTATTTCGGAGTGGCAGGCTCATCCTCGATCTTGTCCCGAAGGCGTGATATATGAACCTGGATCGCATTTACATCGTTCAAATAATCATCGTTCCACACCGCGCGGTAAATTTGTTCTTTGGAAAACGCACGCTTCGGATACGTCATTAACAGCTTCAGAATGAGTAGCTCTTTGGCAGTTAGATTAATGGGCTGATCGCGTTTCATCGCCAGATGCTCCTCGGTATGCAGCGTTAGCTCATGAACGCGAAGCACATGTTGCTGAGGTGCGGTAACCGTTGCTGCACCAGCATACTGCGATGCCCTTCTAAGCGCTGCTTTCACCCTGGCAGTCAGTTCAATAAGCGAGAACGGCTTGGCCAAATAATCATCCGCTCCAAACCCGAGCCCGAGCGCCTTATCCACATCGCTGTCTTTGGCGGAGAGAATCAAGACCGGTACGGTGCTGCTTGCCCGCACATAACGCAGTACTTCCATGCCGTCCACGCCAGGCAGCATCAGATCAAGCAAGATGAGCTGATACGTTTCCTGAGCCAGCAGCCGAAGCGCTGCTTCCCCATCTGCCGCATGGCTGAGGACAAAGCCTTCTTTGGACAAATGCCGCTGAACCATATCTGCTATCGCGTAATCATCCTCTATGAGTAAAAGTCGACTTTGCATGCTGCTACCACCTTGGCTATTAGTTGCTACCAGTATACCGTTTTCTGCCAATCCATGAACAGTCCGGTTGAATCGTCAGTTCGCGACATCCCGCTTCGCGAATACGACCCATGCGAAAACAGCGAATACGGCTGTATAGACTGCCAGAATAAGCAGCGAGAAGGTCAACGTCATATCGCTGAGGAAGGGTCTCCCCGCCGTGTACGAATACAAATCCAGATTGGCAAACAGCAGATATTGGGTCCAGCCGAATGATTTCAGCATATAGGCAAGCTGCGGTCCGCTCAGCAGGAAGAAGATCGATACGCCGATCGCGACTGCGCTTGAACGAAGAACGGAGGAGATCATGAAAGCGAATGTCGCCATCACCACAAGCTCAATTCCGCCATAGACTGCTGCTTTGAACAAGTTACCCAGGACATCCCCTGCAGCATCTCCAGCTCCGAAACCGAACAATAAACCGCCAGTGATCAATGCTGCAACCAACATGACTCCTGCGAGCGAAAGTCCAAATAAGAGCATCGCTGCGTATTTCGCCAGTAAAATTTGCGAACGACTATACGGTCGAATGAGCAGCAGCTTGATGGTACCGCCGGAGAATTCAGATGCGACAATGCCTGCCCCAACGATAATCGTACACAGGGTCACAATATCCATGAGGTTCGGAATGGCCGTTAAGACCAGATCGAGAAACTCCCATGCATCCTTCACTTGAATATCGTGCTCACTCGAATAGAAACAAAGCAGTCCCGCTGCAATTGTCATCATGGGAACGAGTACAACCATGATCTTGGTCCCTATCCGCGTATAAAGCTTGTGCAGCTCGTTAACGAGCAGTTTGCGTATTACTTGTTGCATGATTGTCGCCCTCCGTCAGCTGCATGTATTTCTCTTCTAAGGTTTGTGATTGGGTCAGATCCTCCAGCGCAAAGGTCGCATGCAATCGGCCATCCATCATGACGCCGAATCGATCACACAGCTGCTCCATCTCAGCGAGCAAATGCGACGAAACCATCACCGCGATGTCCTCTTCATGAGCAAGCTTACGAACGAGTCCCCTCATCTCGCGGATACCCGCGGGATCAAGGCCGTTGGTCGGTTCATCGAGTATGAGAACGGCCGGCTTGTGCAGCAGCGCTTGCGCGATGCCAAGTCGTTGGCGCATGCCGAGCGAATAGGTTTTCACTTTGTCTTGAATGCGAGAAGTAAGTCCCACCAGTGCAACAACCTCCTCGATTCGGCTTGGCGTGATCCCCTCACCCATGCGGGCATATTGCTTTAAATTTTGCAGCCCTGTGAGATGCTTATACAGCTCAGGGTTCTCCACGATTGCGCCGACATCCCGAATCGCTTCCTTAAACTGACTTCGAATGCTGCTTCCGCCAATTCGGACATCTCCATCGCTCATTGCTATTAAGCCGACCATCATGCGAATCGTTGTCGTTTTGCCAGCTCCGTTGGGTCCGAGTAAACCAAACACCTCGCCGCGGTTTAGCTGAAAGTGAAGATGATGCACGATCGTTTTTCCGAAAATTTGCTTCGTTAGATTATGGACCTCAACAATAGGTTCGCTCATTGTGCAATCCCTCCATCACTCATTCAATGCTCTAATCGTAACGGAGAAACCATACCTGACCCTTTCCCAAATCTTACGAAAGTCTTTCGAAATGCTCCGCAAACGGCTGTACGCAAACGAACCTATCACTCATACACTATCAGCAATATCAGATTAATCGTCCGTTCCAGAAGGAGTGTGAACGCTTGAAGCATCTGTCTCCGTCTGACCTCACATCCAGGTTCATACTGGAAAGTGATCCGTTTGCCAGCGAATTCGTCTTCCCGCTTCCGAGCTCCTGGTGGAGCCGACCTTATGAATATCAGTGGTGCTCTGCTTTTGCAGAAGCCGATGACATTGTGCTGGATGCCGCTTGCGGCATTTCGCACCCCTTTAAGTTTTACTTGGCACAGCATTGCAAACAAACCTATGCCTGCGATTGGGATCCGCTGATCTCCTCCTTTGACAACATCGTAGAAGGAGTCCGCACGGACATCAGCGAGGAGGCAGCCAAGTTAGTCGACTCGCAATTCCGCTCAAGAATCCATCTTCAGCAAGCAAGCCTAACCGAACTTCCCTACGGTGACCGCCTTTTTGACAAAATATTTTGCGTCTCTGTCATGGAGCATTTAAGCCCATCAGACGCGCTTCTCGCCATGCATGAATTTCATCGCACACTGAAAGATGACGGCCTAATTGTGATGACACTGGATTACCCGACTGTCGATTTTGCTTACTTTCAACTAATCATGATGCTGACAGGCTTAGAATTTGTCGGCTCTATCGATACGACATTACCGGCCAATGTCTTATACACCGAGCAATGGGGCGGCCTAAGCTGCTTCCGCGTGTTGTTGAAGAAGCGAAGCGCATCGTAAGCACAATAGGCGACGCTTACCGCCATACACGCGGTGAACGTCGCCTAAATTGTTGCCATGCTAACTCTTCAGCGCCTCTGCAAAGTAAGCTTTATTATACAAGATAGCAGGATGATCCGGATGATAGGAATAGGCAATTTCATTGTGACGATTGCCAGCCTCCAGTAACCCCAGACGGTCATAGCATAAACTAAGCTGCAAATGAGGGAGCCATGTGCAATAGGCGTTCCATCGTTCAAGCGGCATATCTTGTTCGCTCATGTCTGCGGCAGCCGTGTAAGCCTCAATCGCTAGCTGCCATTCCTTCCGTTCCACATAAACAGCTCCGAGCTGACAATAACAGTCTGGCTGCGGAAGAACTCCGATTTCGAGTGCACGGCGCAGCGTCTTTACTTGATTCGCGGTATCCCCTAATTTGCCCCAGCAATCCGCAAGACTCTTGGCTGCGCTTAACATCTGCTCGGGCGTTCCGAGCTTCTCATCCAAATAAGCTTCATATTGCACGCAAGCCAGATCATAACATTCCTGCTGCTGCAGCCACTGTGCATTCCCCAATCGATCGCGAATCGTTCGATACCCATTTACCGCAAAAGCTTCCAACCCAGACAAATTAGCTTCTCGATAGATATGATAAGCCGGATAATGAGTATCTACATACAAAGGAAAACCCATGGCTGCTGCCCGGATACAGAAATGTCGATCTTCGCCCCAGAAATTAAGATTAGGGATCTTGGCAAATCGAAGCCCTGCGCTAAGTGCGTGCCGGCTGATCAACGTGCATGCGCCCAAACCACCTACCTCATATACCCCAGGTACCCAAAGTTGATCTATAAACTGCTGCGTGCGGGCCGTAATTTCAGTTGGCAGCAAATGTTCCTCTCGTTTCTTATCGTATAGGATGTATTCATCCGACAACCACACCTGAGGAAGCTCCATCCCGCTTCGATCCCACTTCGTCCAGAAGACATTGGAGATCACATCTCGCTGTGCCAGGACAAGCTGTTCCAACGTGCCGGGATTCAGGACGAGGTCAGAATCGATCAGGAAGATATAGTCAAACTGCTGCTCGATCGCCTTTTGGATCATATAGTCCTTCATCTCTGCGACCTTCCAAATCAAATCTTCTTTCCAATAATGGGTATTCTCGTCCTTATGATAGAAATGAACTCGGGCGTCCGGGAAAGTGAGATTCGAGTAACGCAGCAGCTCGGTGTTCCCTGCCGTCTGTTGAAACTGCTGCAAAAGGTGGCTGGATGCCGGATCTTGGTTGTCGTCGATAAACAAATACGAAACGATGAGTTCGCTCTTCGCAAGTCCCATCAGCGATGCCAAGAACGGTTCCAAAATAGTCCTGACCTGATTGACGGGACTTGCGATCAGCACGCGCTTCTCACTCAACAAAGTCACTCTCCTTAATCCATCCATTCCTTAAGCGGAGGTGCCTGGTCGAGAATGGAATCATATTGCTCTCTCCACCCATAACGGGCATCCGGATCAAGCTGCATATATCTGTTGTATTTGTGTTGTCGATCTTCCGGAGTTGCCCACCCGTAATGTTTCAACCTAGCCTCGTGGATGGCAAAAGGAAACTCGAGTACATTGAGAGGGAAGCGGCCACAGTGCTGCGGAGTTTCCTTCCATCGGTACTCAATATCCGGCCGATATCGGACCAGGAACGGACGATAGAAGAGATGTGCTTGCCAGTAGTTATCTTCCCTGTAATGCGTTTCACTCCACATATCGTATAAGCGGAAACCAAACGTATCGATCACATGCTGATTAACCATGGCCGGCACATCATCACGCATCTTCGTTTCGAAGATTTCATCAGCGTCCAGATTAAGGATCCACTCCGGATTCGTAGCCGCCGTTTCTTGCCATTGCCGTTTGCGAAGCTCGATTTCGTTGCTAAACTCCGAACGTGGGTTGCTCACGATTCTGAGCGGTATACCTGCCAGCATTTCCATACAAATCGCAACGGTCTCATCGTCGCTGCAATCATCGATGATTACGGCTGCATCAATAAATTCGCGATGCTGCATGAGTGCTCTGCGAAGATAACGACCTGCTTCGTTTCGCACGACCATAGAGAGCGTTATTCGCCCCTGTCTCTCTGCCACTTGCCACTACCCCCTTCGCTTATGACGTCCCACCGAGCTTGCGAACATCCTTAAAATAATCGCGGTTATACAATAAACTCGGATGCGTCGGATTGTAACGCAGCGCAGTCTCATTATAGGTGTATGCGGCTTCATACTGCCCCAGCCTGTCATAACACAAACACAGCTGCAGATTCGGGAACCAAGTCGAGGTTGCGTTGTTCACCATTCCCATCGTCGCGGGCTGCGTTACTTCCGTTGCTTGGCGATACCAGTAAATCGCGGTTTCGTATTGCTTCTCCTCGAAGAAATAAGCGCCAAGCGCACAGGAAACATCAGGTCTTGGACGTTCGTATAGGAGCGCGCGAGTGAGGGAATGGAACTGCAGCTCCTTGTTGGCCAATCGTTGATAACACTCCGACATCTTGAGGCATGCTTGGATGTTGTCTTCGATCCATCCTTGGCCGGATTTCAACATCTTGTCATAATACACGACGGCCTCTGTATCCATGCGATGGTCACGAAGCTCATTGGCATAGTAATACAAATCCCGAATGGAGAATTCCTCGCCGGCCTTCTGACGCTTCTGATAGATTTGCAGATTCCGATCGGTGTATGTTTTCTCTTTCTTATGCGTGATACAAACATCGCTATCCAGTACCGGCCCCCAAGCATTCAAATACTCATGAACAGGTCCAATCCACTGAAATTGGCAATCCCTTCGAACAAGTCGATTGCGCCTTAAACTGGACGTGACGTTGCCTGCATGATCAAATCCAAGATTGTAGGGCATCGTCACTCGGTCAACTGCGGTCGTTAGAACTTGCTTCAGCAGCTTGAAGCGAATTCGATCCCCTTCTTCAATGGTATCATCCGCATCCAGCCATAATATATAATCCTTCGTTGCGGTCTGAAAAGCGAAGTTACGCGCAGCAGCGAAGTCGTCTATCCAGCCAAAATCATAAATGTTATCCGTATATTTCCGAGCAATTTCTTTCGTTCGGTCCATTGAACCGGTATCAATGATGTTAATCTCATCGACCATATCATGAATTGTTAATAGGCATCGTTCCAATGCCAGCTCTTCGTCACGCACGATCATGCACAGGCTTATCGTAACCATTTCTCCCCGCTGCTTCCCCCTTTAATCCGTCCAAGGTAGCTTCTTCCATCCTTTCTTATATCTATGCTTCTCTCCTGACAGTTGCAAGGGCGTTCGTATGGTCATATAAAAAGACACCTCGACCATCCATTAATAGGATTCGAGATGCCTTATGGCAAACTATATTTAGTTCGGACTGAATCCGATATCCGAAATTTGGCCGTTTGGCAGGAAGCCGATGTTTCGATAGATCTTATTAGAGCTCGGATTACGCAAATCGGCATACAACATCGGAGTTAAATTCTCCTGCAATAACTGCTCGGAGACGGCAGCGACAATCGCACTCGCATACCCTCTCTTCCGGTGTCGCAGCGGCGTGAATACCGCATTGATACGACCATGTCTCCGCGAACGATGAGCAATATTAGCCATCGAAACCGCTTCGCCATCAACGCGCCACATATACAGCTTGCGCGTGTCGACCAACCCCCGGGCCGACTCCAGCTGGCTCTCCGGTTCCACTGTCCTTCCGTGTGCGTCCTCCATGAATCCGGCCAGATATTGCGCAATCACTTCAACATCCTGCAGCGTCGCGACGCTCGCATCCCCTCTCACATTCGAGGGCTTGTTCACCTGAGGACAATGATAAGCCTCCATCGTCATCTGAGTCGAGTGACGCAAGTTGTTCGCTCTTGAATATTCCACGGCAAAAGGATACGCCGTCTGCGGAGCACCGGATATGCCTGGCAGCGAGTGACCATCCAGATAATTAACCAGCCCTTGAAGCATCCGCTTCTCCTCATCCCCGGCGAGCGACCTTGCCATCCATAACCAGCCGTTCTGTCCCGGCGATTGCGCGAACAGCAGCTGACCATTATCGGATCGAAGGCATAAGGAATCTTCTATCTCTGTAATCCGATGAAGCAGATTGTACCGGACTTCATCGTGAATAAACGGAGCTGTCTCTAAATCATTATGAAGTTGACCCCATCGCACAAACATGTTTGACCTCCTTGACGAGATTAATGTTGCCGTATAGCGCGCAGCTTCCCATCTGTCAGAACACCGAACTTTCTGTTTGCTTTACCTACTACTTACATTCGTGCTTGAATCTGACTTTTCCTTTGTCGTTGTCGCTTCTCTTTCCTGACCATCCAACACGAAACAAGCCACAGCTGCTTCTGAGCAGTTGTGGCTTGTTTGGGTTCTCCCGATTTCGTCACGATTACGCAACGCTTAAGATTCTTCCGGTTTCTCCGTATCATCGTCCTCGTCTGTGGCTTCCTTCTCTTCACGGGCCAATTCGTCTTCGTCTTGGGATTCCTCAGGTGCCTCAACTTCTTTATTCTTAGACGGCTGGTCGAATATAATCGTCCGAATGACTGAGGGATCCGGTTTATTCTGACCGTATAAACGAATATAGATTTGCTCGATTTCCTCGCCGGTCAAGTCATCTTGATTCAACAGAGATTCAGCGATCGAATGAACGAATTCCGTATGATCCGATACGAGCTTCTTCACCTGATTCATCATATCCTTGAGCAGCTCGTTGATTTTCGGTCGCAGCGATCTTAGCGCATCCGCTTGCGAACCGACAGCCAAGAAGCTGAACAACTCATCGCCCATACCAACCGCACCGAGATAGGCACCGGCCATATTCGTAGCTTGCTGCAAATCGGAAGTGACGCCATTCAACTTCTTGCCTAAGAACAGCTCTTCAACCGCCCTGGCAGCCAAACAGACTTGAATACTCGCCAAGATTTCACTGTCGCTTCGATTATACCGCTCGTGCGTCGGCTTGGTGGCAGCAAGACCGAGCGCATTGCCGCGTCGAACAATCGTTACTTTCCATACTCGATCATGCGGCTTCAGCAAATATTGGGCAACTGCGTGACCTGCCTCGTGGTAAGCCACGTTTCGTTTCTCATCGGGACGCATGGAACGCAGCGGCTGCTTCAGCCCCCACTCATAGGTTTCCATGGCAACGCGGAAATCCGGATATTCGGCAATCAATACCCCCCGTTGGTGGGCGATAACGACCGATTCATTGACGATATGCTTAATTTGAGCCGGGCTGTAACCGATCGTATCCAGTGCGGCCTTCTCCGGCGTCAGGGAGGCATCATGCTTTACTTTCTTGAGATAGTATTGGAAGACGTCCACGCGGCCGTCATAATCCGGCGTATCAATCCATAGCTGTCTGTCGAACCGTCCCGGCCTCAGCAGTGCAGCGTCGAGCACATCCGGCAAATTCGTCGCGGCTACGGTGAGTACCGCCGGACGCTCTGCTTTCTTCCGGCGCAGCCCGAGCATACGCATCATTTTGGCAATTCTCGTATTATCGATATTCGGCGGGTCCATTTGCAGGAGAAGCTCATTGAGCAGCCCTGAGCCGCCTCCCATCCCCATCATTCCGCCCATTGCCCCTGCGCCGGATTGGCGTTTCATGCCGATGGCATCGATTTCGTCGATGAAGATGATGCAAGCGCCGTACATTTTGGCAAGCTTCCTAGCCTTCTTATAAATGCGCATGACTTTGAGGTTACCGACCCCGAAGAACATGTTCTGGAAGCTCGGCGCCGACGCGTAAGCGAAGGGAACCTGAGCTTCATTCGCAATAACTTGAGCCAAATAGGACTTACCTGTACCCGGAGGACCGCATAGCAGAAAGCCCCGGATCGCCTCTCCCCCCATCTCTTTGAACTCTTTGACCCCTTTGAGCAGGATCACAATTCGCTTCGCGTTCTCTACGATTTCAGGGTTCCCCCTGTAATCGTCCCAGGTGGCGCCGGTCTCGCCGGGAAGAATCCAATACGTTCTCCCCCTCGCGAGAAACCAGAACAGGGCCGCGAATTGCACAATCATGAACATCATAGCGAAGACCAGCTGGAATAGGAGACTGACGATGCTCAGCGTAATCCCCCAGACTTGGGGCCCTCCTGACCACACCAACACGCCAATGATGACGATGACGGTGAGCCTAATGAGGAATTTGCGCCACTTGACCCACTGATAACTCCTCATGGCTACACTTCCTTTTCACACGAAATGTGCTCGCTCGTATTTATTGCGATACTCATTTTTACTTAGTAATATTTGAAAATATGCGTGGGATCGAGAGAAGAAAGTCCCTTGCAAGCATCTGTAATATAAATGAAATACTAGAAAACCTGACATCTCCAAATAGAACGGAAACATTAAAATATGCTGGTCTCGCCTACGCACAAAACCCCCTATCCACTTATGGATAGGGGGTAAATGCTGTTCATATCTTCTAAGTCTAGGCTACTGTTTCCGGAAGCTAGCAAGCCAGTCTATACCGAAATCAACAAGCTCTCGCTGCGACATCAGCTTTATCTCTGCATCTCCCAGAAAGCCCGACTTCATAGAGCCGCCGGCATGTGCATCGAACGCAGTACCAAGCTCCGCGAAGTCATCCGAATTGATGTTAATATCCGGGAACGTCACCCATTCTCTGACGCCGTCCACCGCAATCGGTGCTCCTTGGGTCATTTCACTCTTGCCCGGATAACTTGTCCGATACTCGGCCAGATGAAATGAAGTATTGTTGCCGTGTCCTACACCAAGCAGCAGCACGAATGCTCCGCATGCATAGAGCTTGCCAAGCGGAGAGTGCTCTCCGAGACCGAATTCGAGCGAATGTCCTTCTGTAATAAAAGCTGCTTTCGGCCCTCGAGCGGCGAACGAAACCTGTGGATGCCCGCTTCGGAGCGTTCCATTCTGTTTGCGGAAACATTCAACCAGCCGGCCCATTCCGCTTGTTACCGTCAGATCCGGCGAGAATGCAGGCATTTCATTCCTTATAATAGGCCACCAATCCTGCGGTACCGGAGGATTAGCCCATAACGCAGGATCCGATAAATCACTGCTGTGTGTCGGCATAACCAGCGTACCATCTTCGCCGATGGCATCTTCAAGTCCCAGTACGACAGCTTCAGCACCGCCGACAATCCAGCGGTTAAACGATTTAAGCGAGGAGTGGACGAGCAGAGTCATACCCGGTTCTACTCCAATTTGTGATAATGCTGCAGCAATGGACTTCCGAGTTAGCGGAAGCTCCGATTCATTAATGACCATGATTGCCTGCCTCATCCTCTGTCTCACGAATAAACTGACGGACGACCTGCAAATATGCTTCCGTTTCTTCCAAATATCCCATATGTGAGCTTTCTTCGAACACATGCAGCTTCGCTCCAGGGACAAGAGATTGATAATACTGCGTTGCCTCCGGAGTCGCTTCATCATATCTGCCGCACAAGAACAATGTCGGCGCATGGATTTCATGCAGCTGAGCCGTGACATCGTAGGTCTTCAAGCTGCCGGTCGGACAAAATTCAGATGGTCCCCACATGGACAGATAGACCTCTTTGTTCCCTTTCGGTCTGCTTTCCGCCATAATGTCCGGCCAAGGATCAAGTCTGCACACATGTCGGTTGTAATAGGCTTTAATGGCTTCTCCATAAGCTTCGGAATCCGTTGTCCCTTCCGCCTCATGAGCTGCAATCACTTGCTGCATTTCTTCCGGCAGCTGAGCAAGCAGACGGTCCGCATCTTGTTTCCAACGAAGAGCGCTCAAGCAAGGGCTGGACAAGATCAAACTTCGGATCCCTATCGGTCTCCGCTCTATGCAATAAGAAGATGCCAGCATCGTACCCCATGAATGCCCAAGGACATGCACATCATCCAGATGGAGTGCTTCGCGAATGCAAGCAAGCTCTTCTACGAAGCGGTCGGTATGCCATAATGACGGATCCTCAGGTCGATCCGAATTACCGGAGCCCAGCTGATCGTAGAAAATAACGGGACGTTCATCCGCTAACGCGCTTAACGCCGATTTTAATGGGTCATGTACATTTCCAGGCCCGCCATGAAGCACTAAGAGAGGTGTTTTCCCCTTATCGCCAACTTGCACGTACCAGACTTTCCCACCGGGTACTTCAATATATCCTTCATTCGTTGTCATCACGATTTCCTCCTACATCTCACATCTATTAGATCCTACCTGATTGTAGAGGAGGACTGCAACACAGCCGCTTCAATTATGTTAAGTTTGCTGACCGTCTTGCTGCATAATCGGTTTCATAATGTCCATATATACGTTGCCGCCGGAGAGGATCGGTTCATATAAATCAAGGCCTCTGGTCACGACAAAGGTGGCATTCCCGACACGATCGAATTGTGCGCCATGGCAAGGACAATTAAAATAAGTCGATTTGTCCTGTGCCGCATTGATCTGCGCAGTGGTAGCCGGCTCAATCGTACACCCGAGATGTGAGCAGGCAGGCGACATGATCCGCAGCATGCCTTGTTGATCTACCGCCACGTACACGAACCCTTGCACAGGCTTGGAGTTCCAAGCATCGTCGTAGATGGCGTTGTAATGTATTTTCACCACATCATTTAATGACATTAACCAATTATGATCACCGAGCAGCGCATAACTCTGCGGCAACCCTTCATTAACATTGCCACGGTGCTTAATCGCTCCATAATAGAACAAACCGCTCGTGCCTGCCAGTGCGCCAACGACTCCAATGGCAAGCTTGCCTGTCGTACCGATAAATGCTCTGCGCGATATTTTATTCGGTCTGATCTCATCCATAACAATCGCCTCCACTTCTTCCATAATACCCCACCCACCTATGAAAAAGAAGAACAGGATTACGATCAAAGCCTCGGCCACTATTGCTCGCGCCGATTCTCCAACGGTAATCCTGTTCTTTGTGAAATGATTAATTTCATTAATTATCTAGGACGTTCTCCATTAATTCCAGCTCTACGACTGTATTTACTTCGTCCGGGAGCGAGGCACCGGTGAAGCTAATGAAAGCATCATCCGGATATTCCCAAGCATTCCAAGGCGTTTCTACTTTAATCTCCGTGCCGTCTGCAAGCAGGCGTGCACGCTTGATTTTGCCATTCAAGCCACGGAAATTAATCGGTCCCATGCCTCGATCGTATATATGCGCGTACAGGTAGTTGCCACTGCGCGTATAGCGGCCCCACTCGGGCTTCTCCAGCTTGGCTGGCCCGCAGCCATACAGGCTGGCGCCATTGTCATCCATCCATTGGCCGACTTCGGCCAGAATCTCTAGGGATTGCCGCGGGATTTCGCCTTTGGCATTCGGACCGACGTTAAGCAGCAGGTTGCCGCCTTTACTCACGCATTCGACCAACCCTCGAATGACGGTCTTAGGTGACTTATAGTTGTTGTCCCCCGCGCAATAACCCCAGTGATCATTCAGCGTTATGCACGCTTCCCAAGGCAGTGGTTCACCGGCCTCATTCACGACGCCTTCCGGCGGGAGCAGCTGTTCCGGACTCATAAAGTCGCCTGCATACACTTCAGGTTCAGCCGATTTCTTATTGCCGCCAAGACGATTATCGATTACGATGTCCGGCTGCAGGCTTCGCATCATCTGCACGAGCTCGGTGGCTTTCCATTTCTCGCCGGTCATGTCATCGTAGGAGAAGTCGAACCACATTACATCAATCGTCCCGTAATTCGTAAGCAATTCCTTCACTTGTCCGTGCATGTAAGTCAGATAACGGTCGAATTCGATCCGATGATCCCGATAGTCTTCGTGATCGCGCATGGGATGAATTTTGTCCCCGAAGTGAGGGTAGTCTTCATGATGCCAATCAATAATGGAATAATAGAGCCCTACACGCAGCCCCTCTGCACGGAATGCTTCCATATATTCGCGAATGAGATCCCTGCCTGCCGGCGTATTGGTTGCTTTGTAATCCGTCAGCTTACTGTCGAACAAGCAGAAGCCGTCATGGTGCTTGGCCGTCATCACCGCATACTTCATCCCAGCCGCTTTTGCAGCTTTGGCCCAAGCTTTCGGATTATATTTAACCGGGTTAAATTCTACGAAGAACGGCTCGTAATCGGCTACAGACAGTTTCTCCAGACTGCGCACCCACTCGCCGCGCGCCGGAATCGCGTAGAGTCCCCAGTGGATAAACATGCCGAAACGATCTTCCATAAACCATTTCATATGTGGTGCAGCGGTGCTGGTCATCTCCATACGACCTCTCTTCATTCTATTTTTCATCGCCACCGAATTGTTCATATACCTCGGTAAATCTGCCATCACAGCCGACATCAACAAACGATAACGGTTGGATTCCGAGAGACCATGCCATTGAATTCGCATCGTAGGAATAGTCCCCTGCAGCGGCTCCTGTCAGCAAGGGATCAGCAAACCGATTCCCTGATAACTCTTGCAGTTCATATTCATGAATCGCTTTATAATGAAAATATCGCTTGAACCGTCGCGATTGATTCCGGCTAAATAACAAATTGTTCTGAAAGGATACAATCCCATCCGACGTTGAGAACGTGCTCATATAGGGATGCGAGTCATATTCCTCCGAGACTAAGCCTTCCGGATTCCCCTGCGGGGTATGAATTTCGATCGCGTCAGCTATGAGAATATTCCGTTCAAACCGGGTGCCCGATGAATTCAAGACCGATACCACTTGAAGCCCTTTATCCATAAAAATGTTGTTCAAGAAGCTACAATCACGCGTCATATGACTGAGCATGGGAACACCGAGATTAACGGCCAAATTGTCGTGCACGGAACAATTCGTACATTTCTCATCTAAGTAGTACGCGTATCTGCGAACTTTCTCGGAAGCGTTATAGGTTGCAAATACTGCATTTCCGCTAACGGATACATTGTCGCTGTACCAGCAAATATATATCGCGGAGCCGTCTTTCATAAATTGCATCGTGTTATACAGCAAATTGCCGCTGATCACCGTATTCGGACTGCTGCTGGCGATCCCGCTGTATGGCGTATTATAGATCTCGTTATGAACGAGCGTATGATTCGATCCGTCGCTATTAACGGCGATTGAACTCTGATACGTGAGTCCGATATCATGAATCCGTGATCGCTCCAGTCGAACCCCATCACCTTTCCACTTGATGCCTCCCGCTCCGGTGTGATGAATGTGGCACTCGTTCAGATGAATCTCTTTACCGCTAAGATTGAACGCCCACCCGCCTGTATTCCGCACAGTTACGCGATCGAATATGATCTTTTGCACGTCTTCGCCGTGGATGACGGCGCTCACAGAGATTGCTCCGAAGCCTCCTGCCGATAACGGCGTTGCTGCACAAGCGAAGGTTAGTCCTTCCAAACGAACATCTTGAGTTCCTGGTTCCAGATAGAGGATATGCTCCTTCGAGGGAACAATAAGCTGCAAGTGATTGATCTCTTCATCCGGAAGCGGCCAGTAGACCAGCTTCTCGTTCGTTCGATCCAGATACCACTGCCCCGGCTTCTTCAAGCCCTCCCGTACATTCCAAACCACATAGGTTCGTGCGTTGGCATTGCGTTCATAGAAGGCACCGGGTGGATGTCCCGGCGCATAGGAGAACTGAATGTCGGCTTCTTCGCCATCTGACCGAACACCGGCAACACCAACAAGCGACTCATCCCATTCATGATAAACGGTCAGCTCCGCATTCCGAGCATCTAGCCAATCAGATATGTCCTCTCGCTTCACGCGCAGCGACATCATTTCTTCGTCCTTCGGCGGACGTTTCCAACCGCCGGCGAAGGTTGAGAGCCACTCCACCTTGAATTCATTCAAATGATGGAATGCCCCTTGTTCCGGCAATCGCGCGCGTTGTCGGTACGCGCCGTCCACTTCAATGAGGCGGAAATCCAACTCACGATTATACACGCCGGTAAGCGGCGTCGTGAGCCAATCTCCTTCTCTTTGCCAGGATGTCACGGGAGCACCTCCGAACAGAATTGGGCTCTCCCCCGGATAGGCAACCAGTTGAAGCCCCGCATCTTCCTTAGTGAGCGTCAAGCTAACATCGTAATAATGACCGCCACGAACGATTATGCGTTTTGCTGCTGCTGTTGCTGCTTCATCGGACTTATTTGCCCTAGTGCGATTCAGCGCTTCGCCAAGCGTAGCTACCGGGCGCGACTCCGTACCGGGATTGGAGTCCAGCCCATTCGTTGCCACATAAATAGAGTCAATCGTCACTCCGAATTCACCCCTTGTGTGCTTCTGTCTGCTCGAATTGCAGCTTTATGCTGCTCCAATCGCCGGCTTCGCCAAACACCAACGAAGTGTTCTGCGGATTTAAACCGAGCTCCTCGAAGATGATTAGCTCATTATCCGCTTTCATCCAGCTCCTTGGTAAATAATAACGTTCCTGCGTGCCTCCATAAGCCCACATACGGCCGACATTATGGCCGTTTAAGAATAGTTGTCCTTTCTGCAGCTCTCCAATCTGGAGATAGACAGGGCGATCGCCTTCCGGCAGCTTGAATTGCGTTTGCAGATAGGCCGGTTTCAATGTCCTGCCTTTCCGTGCAACCCTGTTACCGACCGGAAGCAGCACGACAAGTCCTTCTTCTTCCTTGGCCTGCCCGTTCATGAGCTGCGAAGCCGAGAAGTCCCCGCTTTCCTCCCAAGGCTTCCACTGCCAGTTGGATAGTTGACCTGATTGAGGCGCCACATAGACAGCCAAATTCTCCTTCACGGCATCAGGCACATTCTCCGCGTAATGAATCCGGACTTTGAGGCTGCCGCCGACTTCAGATGGCAAGGGAAGCTGCCACGTGATCCAGCGCTTGATTTGGGAAAACATCGTCCACGGCGAGTCCGGATAAGATAATGGCAGTACTTCCTCGCCATTCACCGTCACCCATGCCTTCACGCCATGAAGCATAATGAAAGCTTGCTGCTCGGACTGCAGTGAAAGGTCGAATTCAATTGCCGGAAGCGGCTCTTGTTCGCGGTAGAATCGGTTATATAAGAAATGGAAGGCTTGTGCGGACATCGGCTGCGGGCTCACTTCACGGTATGTCTCGATTTGAATCCTGCGCGATCCAACAACCACCGGCCCTTGAATACCGACTGCGATCGGCACGTCGTAATTGTGACCGAGATCATCGGACAAGAAGACGAAACGATTCGTTCCTTTCTTCAGCGTTACCGTAATTTCTTCGAACGCCCAATCCGCAGGATGACCGTATTCGTCTCTCATGCGCACAGAGCGGCGCTCGGCATGAATGCCGCATAGTTGACCATTCACGAATACCGTTGCTCGGGTTGGCGTATGAGTGAGCAGCATGGTTTCCACGCCGTCTGTGTCCCACTCCAGCTCTGCACTGTACCAGAGATACCCTTGAACAACACCTAAAGCCTCATGGGATTGCGGCTTATCGAGTGCGGTCCAACCAGCTGCTTCGCCCCTCGTATGCAGCTCAGGACAAGGCGCTATTTTCCACGAATGAAGCTCTGGCAAGTTGATTTGCAAGGCCTTATGGTTGAAGGTGAGAATGAGCGGCTGTCCTTTCGCATCGAGATAAACCACCTCTGGCGTTCCGTCACTCACTCGAATATCTAACGAACCATCCTGCTGCAGCTCCGCTACATAATCGGGTCCGAAGACGATCTGGTCTTCGACGATCCAGCATCTTCTGGCCATTTCTTCATCAACAACGATGATCGTAATGCCGTCTATTGCCGTATGCTGTACTTTCCGCCGCTTTACGGACAAATCGTGCTCGATCCCGTTCACGCTAATAACACCATCTGTACCAGCGGGGCCGTACAATAGAATGGCTTTCCGCGAGTCATTGCAAGCCAGCAGGCAAAGACTGCTGTAATTGATGGTTACACCGCCGGTAGTGCCAAACAGCTGCATCTCCACCGGAAGAACGGCGGCAGCGACCTCCCCAAGATGAACGGTCAGCTGTTTACCGGCCTTGGTCGTAACCAGAAGCTCGCGCCTAGCATCAGCTGTCGACACAAACGCAAGCGTGCCTTTCTCGCTCTCACGAACAATTAGTCGCACGCCGCCCTCCTCGCATGTCATACCGCCGCGATCCTTAAGCTCCGAGCTATCCATGATATATGCGCTGAAATGCGAGATAAACAAATTAGCCGGACGCACCGCATAATATTTGTCCGTCAACTTCCCGCCTTCTCCAACCGGATAGCCGGAGGCATACGAGGTAGCAATGTTGTTCCCGCCCCAGAAGCCGAAGTTCGTTCCGCCCTCAAACATGTAATAACAAACCTGAGTGGCAGATGAGGTATACTCATACACCGCCCGTGCCAGATCGAGCCGATTCGGCCAGTCGCTGACTTGATTGCCCCAATAAATCGGTGCACCACACCAGAACTCGGTCGTAATTAATGGCGCATTCGGCTGCTTGCTCTTAAGGTCGTACACAGGCTCAACCTCAACATGATGGTTGTAAGTCAGAATCATACTTTCATCGATTAGTTGATCGGCTGCTTCCGTGGAATCATTGATTTTAACGGTTGTTGGCGTAGCACCATGTACGTTACAGGCCAGAATCGGGATATCGATGCCATGTCCGTAATAGATTTCATTAATCTTGTAGAGATAACGACGCATGGATTCATCCCAGCCGCCCGGATACTCGTTCTCGTTCTGAATGGTGATCACCGGGCCGCCGCGCGTAATTTGGCGTTCACTGATTATCGGAATGAGCTGATCGAACCAGCTTTCTACGGCAGCCATATAGACGGGATCGTCCTCACGGAACCGCAGAACCGGATTCGCGCACAGCCATGCCGGTATTCCGCCGCCATCCCATTCACTGCAAATATAAGGACCTGGGCGCAGCATCGCATACATGCCCAGCTCCCCGATGAGGTCAATGTAGGCGGCAAGATCCTTGTCGCCCGCGAAATCCACCTGACCTTCCTTCACTTCATGAAAATTCCACGCAACATATGTGCATATCGTATTCAACCCGGCACGTTTGGCCCGGAGCAATACCTCTCTCCATTCCCTACGCGGATGACGGAAATAATGGATTTCACCACCTATAATCCAGATCCGCTCGCCGTCCTTCATAAATGATTGGCCGTCATACGTCAGCTTCATTCCCGCACCTCTATCTTCAATAGTCATGGAATCCCACGCTCACACTATCGAGTATACGAGCCGGAGGGAGGACCAAATATGAAGTAATCTACGATTTTTGGACGATTTCCCCCGCTGTAGAATTATAAAAATCGGCTAGCGCACGAATGCACTAACCGCTCTCCCTATTGTTACTGCGAGATCTGAATTTTATCGAAAGAAGCCACGCCCGAATACCACATGTTGGAGACAAAAGAAAGCTGTGAAACGCTGGTTGCTGCTGCCATTGTAGGCACATTCGTTAATACGGACGTTCCGTTAATGGTTAGATTAAACGTTCCTGCCGTCAAATTCACCACGAGACGGACATCGTACCATTGGTTCGCAGCATACGACATGGACGTGTCCGTCCATGCGATGCTTGAGCTGACATAGCCGAATTTCCCGTTCTCCCGGAAGGCGAACTGCACGATCGGCGTTCCGCTGCTATTGAGCAGCGCAGGGCCGGCGATGAGCGCATTCGTTTGATTGGCTTTCATCCGCGTATCGATCGTGACCGTTCCAGGCGTGGAGGTGAACGTCTTCACGGCGCTGACATCCGCGACCCCGTAGTTCGATTGCGTCAACGTTAACGCACGATTCGTCGTATTCGCTCCGTCAGCAACCTGCTGCACCGAAGCTGCGCCGCCGGAAGTGGTAACCGTCCACCCGGAAGGCATTTGCCCAATCGTTGTAGCATCAAAGAACTCCGAGAAGATGTTTGTTTTGGCATTAACCGAACCGCTGGCAGCAGACAAATTGGTTGCGGCATCGTACGCTTTGACCGTATACGCGTAGGTTGTATTCGCCGTCAATCCGCTGTCCGTATAGCTGGTACCGGAAGCGGTGCCCACTTCCACGCCATTCCGGTAAACCTTATAGCCGGTCACGCCAACATTATCGCTCGATGCCGTCCATGTTAGCGAAGCGGTTGTTGCCGTCACCGAAGCTGCTGCCAAGCCGGTTGGTGCAGTCGGCGCTTGCGTATCCCCCGTACCGACTTGAATGTTGTCATAAGACACGGTTCCCGTATACCACATATTGGACGAGAAATTAATTTGCGACAGGTTGACGGAAGATGCCATTACAGGTACGTTCGTTAATACGGCTGTACCGTTAATGGTCACGCTAAACGTTCCCGCAGGCAGATTCACAACAATATGAACGTCATACCATTGATTCGCTGCATAAGTCATCGTCGTGTCCGTCCATGCCATGCTTGAATTAACGTAAGCGAATTTCCCGTTATCTCGGAAGCCGAGCTGTACGATCGGCGTTCCGCTGCTGTTCATCAAGACCGGGCTGGCCGTAAGAGCGTTCGTCTGATTCGCCTTCATCCGCGTATCGATCGTTACGGTTCCTGTTGCTGCCGTGAACGACTTCGAGGCGCTGACATCCGCAACGCCATAGCTCCCTGCCGATTGCGTTAAGGTCAATGCGCGATTCGTTGTATTGGCTCCGTCCGCGACTTGTTGAACGGACACCGCACCGCCTGCACCGTTGACCGTCCAGCCGGCAGGTACTTGCCCGATTGTCGTGCTTTCGAAATTTTCCGAATAATCGCCGAAGCCGCTGGCAGACGTTGTAGCAGAAACCGAGTTGCTGGCCGCTGATAGATTGGTTGCGGCATCGATGGCTTTTACCGTATACGTATAGGTCGTGCTTGCCGTTAATCCACTATCCGTGAAACTGGTTCCGGTTGGCGTGCCCACTTGTGCGCCGTTACGGTAAACGCTGTATCCCGTTACACCTACATTATCCGTCGATGCCGTCCACGTCAGTGATGCAGTTGTATCGGTAACTGATGCTACAGCCAGGCTCGTTGGCGCACTTGGAGCAGTTGTGTCGCTGCCCGATAGTGCAGTCGTCGCGGACAGCATGACATCATCGACGAAAGCATAACCGCCGGTTGTGGGCTTAAGCCCATAAATCGTCGCACTCGTATTCGCTGCCCCGGTTGTAAAGGTAAACGTCTTATTCACCCACGCTGTTGTGGTGTTCTCTTGGTAGGTGTCGCTGCCTCCATAATTCTTAACGCCGAGTCGGACGGTTTGCCCAGAAGCTCCGGCCCGCAGATAGCCTGAAAGCTCATAGGTCGTATTAGGCGTCAAGCCGGTAATCGTCTGCTCAATTCCATCCGCCCCCGAACCCAAGCTGGCGCCGGTCTCATAGCTGAATCTGCTCGATACCTTGCCTCCGGAATAATCATAGGCAGGTTGCGCAGTCTGTGAATTTGTCTTCGTCCAGCCATATAAACTATCCATCACCGGATGATGCATCCGATTCAAGTCTAAGCTGCCGTTTACGACGAGATTCTTGTAATCCGTGTCCACAAGCTGATAGACAGGACTTGGCGGACTGGCAAAATTGACGCCGGCCGTCCAGGCTGTGCCCCCATATTCATAAGCTCCCGCATCCGGTGCAGTACCGGTATATCCATCTGTGATTCCTCTGATCGGCAATCCGATATCCTTCGCTCCCGAGCCGGATTGCAGTTGGAAATTATTCGTTGCTGTATTCACATAGAGCGGTGAACCAGAGGTCATATTGTTGCTAAAAACCGCACCAATGGCAGAAGCGCCGGTGCCGAACTCTTGAAGGGCAATGTTGTTGGCTATCCGATCCTTGTACGCATCGATTCCGTAGGTCGGTTCTGAAATCCGGATACCGGAGAAGTTATGTGTCGTGTTGTTATAGACCATGACATAGTCGGAGAGATGATTGACGATAACACCTACCCAGGATAAATTCCATGTCACATTCTTATAGACGAGCGCATTAGCGGATGATTCATCCAGATACACGCCGCCGGTCCATCCCCCGGATCCATTGGCATCCGCATTGGTACGGCTGACGGAATCATGCCAGAAGTTATGATGAATCTCGGAGTTCCCGAGATCATTATGGGCCGTATACAGCATCGCGGTATCCTTGGCAAAATAGTTCCCATGATGGAAATCGTTATACTGGATAACCGTAGCGAAGAATTCACCGCCGATAAGCGATCTTCCTGAATTGTAAACCGTATTATGGCTAATCAGGTGACCTCTGCCGGTAATATCGACGACAGAGTTAAAGACGATCGGACCATACGTTCCGTCATGGATGGAATTATTAATGAGCTTATTATTATCGCCTTCGATTGTCACGATAGCACCGGATGAATATTGCAGCTCGCTATTCTTCAGCGTATTGTTCGTTCCGCACAGGCAGACACCTGCCGAATAGGTAATAGCGCGGTTGAACTCCGATACGTATTTGGCATTGATGCCGTCGATGACGTTGTTCGAGCCATCTGTCGTATCAATAGCCGCTGCGAACAGCTTCACGTTCTTGATGACGATATTGGATTTGCCCGTCAGGTCGAAAGCCAAATTCCTCGCTTTATACTCTACCGAATGGGATGCCGGGCTGTTGCTGGCCGTTGTGCGCAAGTACAGCTGACCGGCGGTTTTGTCATAATACCATTCTCCAGGATAATCGAGCGCGGCAAGCTTGCCCATGATAAAATATTCCGCTGCTCCATAACCCCAGT
This sequence comes from Paenibacillus sp. CF384, assembly GCF_900106745.1. GTDB lineage: Bacteria > Bacillota > Bacilli > Paenibacillales > Paenibacillaceae > Paenibacillus_Z. Next base: position 685,871 of record NZ_FNNV01000001.1, read on the forward strand.
TGGATAGATCGATGACGCTGCCCGGAGGCAATTCCTTGCGGAACACGAGATATGCCGTACCCGCGCTTGTCAGCTTCACATCTGCGGAGTAGGTGAAATCCTTGGCCGTGGTTGTGTTCTCATACCAGGCGTTTGTTCCTGAAGTTTGAGGCTGCGTGTAGCCAAACAATGTAGCTCCGCTTGGCATCCAGTAACCGGAAGCTTCCGGAGCGTACCAGCCTTTGATGTTACTGGTGAAAGGAGGAGCCTCCCGGCCAGTTGCTTGGTTCGGATCTTGACTTGTAATGGTTGCGTTAACGTTCGTAAACTCCGCCTTCGCTGCAGTCGTTGAACTGCTCGATTCCACGCCTAGGCCGAAGCTTCCTTCCTTCAAATTCGTATCCGTCGCTGTGATGACTGGCGACGCTCCATTATTCAAATAGACATTAATGGAGCTTCCGGAGATCGTAACCTTCAGGTTGTAAGTGGTGTTCTGCGCAATTGTGACATTGTAGGAGCCTAATACAGCCCCGCCTACGCCAAGCAGTTTGAGTGTATTATCATAGGTGGAAAATTTAAGGCTGTATGCATTTTGCGAGGTTTTGAGATTCAGATTGCCGGGGGTATACGTGGATGCCAGCGCGTTACTGAAGTTCCATTCGCCGGAATCCTCCACAAATACGGAAGCATTATCCCAATAGCCCGCAGCCTGTGTCAGATTGGTGGAATCGACTAGCAGTCCACGGTTTGAGGTGTTGTTATACTGATAGAGGGCTGGGTCATACAGGTTGCCGACTGCTGTGTTCGGGGATCGTGCCAAGTTGTTGGCTATCCCATCGACGTACACAGAATCCAGATAGTCCCCCATCGGCAGCGTGACACTTGTCTTGTAAATACTACCGGAGTGAACCGACCACGAGCCGGTTACGAGATTCGCGCCGCTGACCGTGACATCTGCTCCGGTATCGGGCTGGAATGTCATCTCATTGCCCGGTGTGCCCGAATTCGTCGGTTTGACCGTTTCGCGATAGACGCCGGTACGGATCTTCGCTGTGTCACCTGCTGTCATGATGCTTGCCGCTTTGCTGATCGTTTTCCACGGACTGCCCGTGCTGCCTGTTCCGGTTGTGTCGTTGCCGTTCACGCCATCGACATAATACGTGTTGCCTGCTGCGGATACCTTCTGCGGGGCTGCCGTAACATAACCGGTCAACAGCAAAGCCGTAATCAGAAGATACGAGATGAACCTTCTCCTCATCAATTACACCCTTTCCTCCTAGAGAATTGTATCTCAAACCCCTCAAACTGCGGACTTGAAATCAGCCGAGCATTAGCCGAACAAATGCCTACACTTGAAGCTACCTACCTCCTATGACTTAAAAAGAGATGTATCGTATGTAACGTGCGATGATTCGTTATGAAAACGCTTTCTTTTGCATCTAAAAGTATAGCGTTTCGAGGCTGGATGGTGAAATGAAGATTTCTACTGTTTTTGGACAGTTGACGGGAAACACAGCCTTCTTGCCCCACATTCGGCTTCATGCTCTATATTCGCTGTTTCCGCCACCATGTAGAACTTTAGATTCGCTTCATGCTCCAAATTCGCGGCTTCCGCCACCATGTAGACCTCTAGGTTCGCTTCATGCTCCATATTCGCGGCTTCCGCCACCATGTAGACCTCTAGGTTCGCTTCATGCTCCATTTTCGCTGCTTCCGCCGCCATGTAGACCTTTAGATTCGCTTCATGCTCCAAATTCACGGCTTCCGCCACCATGTAGACCTCTAGGTTCGCTTCATGCTCCATTTTCGCTGCTTCCGCCGCCATGTAGACCTCTGGGTTCGCTTCTTGCTCCATAATCGCTGTTTCCGCCGCCATGTAGACCTCTGGGTTCGCTTCATGCTCCAGATTCGCTGGTTTCTCCTTCTTGCTGCAACAGAAAATAAAGGCGACAATGCGCTCCGTTCGCGCGCTGCCGCCTTTATTTCGTTATTCAACCAAATTGCCGACAAATCGGACAACCGGCAGCTCCCGATCCTCCGGCCACGGAATCCGATAAGGCATCCCCGGCCAAACATCGAAGAAGTTATCGGACAGTGGCTCGGTTCCGTCCAAGTCGATACATACGCCCCACGCAAACACGTCGCTCCGGAACACCGCGAACGATTCCTCTCTAGCCACTTCAATCCGAGGTTTACTCCATTTCATCTCCACAAAACGAGGCAAAAGCAACCGATTCCGCGCCACCGTCTCCCCTTGCTCATTCACCAGTCTTGCGAAAACAGCCGTTTCGGAAATACCTGCTTCCTCCCACTGCGCATCGCTGAATTCCATCACACAAACGGATGTATTTGGCGGCAATTCCACTTTCCGAAGCACATCCATCACATATTCGCCGGAAAGCCGGAATAAGCCAACATTCAACTCCCCAACCCACATTTGTTCGGTCTCATTGATCCCGAATACACGAACGATCTGACCTTCCTTGGCTGCCACGACCGAAATCGGCTGGAAAGCCCGCTTCACCGGATAGAACGCCGGGGTCCGATTCAAATAGTAGTCGACGATCGTCCAGCTGCGCGTCGCCGGCCAGCAATCATTGAACATCCAGAAGATCGCCGATGCGCAGTCGAACATGCGCCGACGAAAATTATCGATATACTCCCGCAAGCCCTCCCCTTGAATCAAGCCGCCGTAATAGACGTAATGCTCGATCGACATACTGCGTGGATCAAGCCCCGTCCAATCGCTAATCTGCTTATCGGGTGCCGAGAGCGCAAACCAAGAATCAACCGCATTGTCATGCTGCTGCCACGCATAGGATTGCACGAAGCGTCCGCTCTCAGGCAGGCAAGCTTCGGTGGCAGGCAGACTTGTCGTACCCAGAATGCCCCCTTCATTCGGGAAGCGGCAGATCATCTCGCGATAATCGCGGAAGTCGTTATTTTCAAAACCAACCGTCCATGGATGCTGATCGCCGCGATCATTCGCATTCGGGTACTGATGATCCGGCGAGAATGGGCTGCTCGGCTGATAATACCGACCAGGGTCTTCCTCTTGCACGATACGCGGTAGAATATGATGATAGAGGGCATAGTCCGGGTAAATTACGCCTTCCTCCCGGTAGAAGGTATGCCATTCGTTCTCGTTGTTTCCGCAGTACATCACAAGGCTCGGATGATGCGCCAGCCGCCGAACATTATGAATTGCTTCCTGCTTCACATTGCTCATGAATGAAGCATCCGTCACCGGATAGTCCGCACAGGCAAATACAAAATCTTGCCAAACCATGATGCCATGCTCATCGCACAACTCATAAAAGTCATCCGTCTCGTAGATGCCGCCGCCCCAAACCCGCAGGAAATTAAAGTTCGCTTCGAGCGCACGACTGATCAGCCCTTCATAACGAGCACGATCCGCACGATAGAAAATCATATCCGGCGGTATGGCATTCGCACCTTTCGCGAACACCGGACGATCGTTAACTTCAAGATAGAAGTAACTCCCTCCGGACGGATGCGGGTCTTGGTTAATCCGCAGCTTGCGCAGCCCGATTCGCTTCGAGCGGTAACCGGCGACCTCGCCATCCACAAGCAGCTCCACTGCCACTTCATGGAGATGCTGCTCCCCATGACCCGCAGGCCACCACAGCTTCGGCTGCGCAATCGTGCACTTCGCTTCAAGCCGCTGCATGCCGGGTTCGATTGTATAGTCAAACGACTGAACTTCACTCGTATCCTCGCCGATTCGCACCGTCAAATTGCCAGAAACAGGACTTTTCCCGCACCCTTCAACGAATGCGCGAACCGTCACGACCGCTTCATCCATCGTTTCACTCACCTGAGATAGAATAACGACGTCATCAAGCCGGACTCTCGTCGTCCATTCAAGCGCAACAGGCTTATGAATACCGACATTCACGAGGCGAGTTGACCAATCCCAGCCGAACGAGCTTTGCGGCTTACGAAGCCAAATCCGCTTATGGAGTTCATGATCCTGTGAATTCTCGTAGTAACCTTCGATGGACTTGTTCCCAGCCAGATGCAATCCGCTGTCGAGTACGATGACAAGCAGATTCTCCTTGCGAAGCTTACCAGTCACGCAGACCTTACATGGACGATAGAAATTGGCGTGTTCGCCAATCAATTCTTCGTTGAGATAAATTTTCGCATGATAATCAAGTCCTTCGAAAATCAGCCAAGCATGATTATGGATCGCTTCATCTGTAGCGGTGAAGCTTCTTCTGTAGCTCCACAGGTTCTCTTCTACCCACCGAGCCGACAAGGCGTTCAGTCCTTCAGTCGGTTCCTCGATCAGTCCTTGCTTCATTAACTCCAGGTGGACTTCGCCCGGGACGGTTGCGTCCATCCACTTCGCGGCATCCGTTTCGTATAGGTGATGCGTCTTCACCGCGCCTCGCTGTCCGTCTGCTCCCCGCAGCTTCCATGCCCCATTCAGTTCCTGTCTGCCAATACCCATGTTCATCTCCCTTTCTAAACGGCAAAAAACAAGCGCCGGACAAGTTGAATCCTCTCAACAGTCCGGCGCTGTTTCTATTAACTAACCATTAGCCGCTTATTCAAATTTCGCTTTGGCTTCGTCAAACGCTTTGAGACGCCATTGGTAAAACTCCTCTGCGCCTGCATCGTTCAGCTTATCAATCAGCTTCTGCTGTCTTGCTTTATAATCTTCTTCGTTCTTCGCATGCAAGACGATATCCGGAATGCCTTTCGTAATTAAGTCATCCAGCTTCGTCTGAATCCGTTTCATATCATCCGTCAGCGGCGCCATTGCAGCCTGCTCGTCTTGCGGCATGACATTAAGCGTTTTGACCGAACCTGCATCCTCGAACTTAGAGTATGCGGCCGCTGGATATGGAACGCCAAAGTGGTCGGCATAGTCTTTCTGCAAGGAATTCATCTTCGTTGTGAACACTTCAGGTGTATTAAACAGATTTACAGGACCGCCATCGCTAAGCATCGTATCGTCGGAAAGACCTTGTTGGTTCGCCATCATGTTAATGCCTGTTTTCTTCCAAGGATCGCCGCCGGCTTTGGAAAGTTCAACAATCTCAGGCTTCATTTGCGGTTTGCCGTCAACCATATCCCAGTGAACGCCTTGAATGCCGCTCTCGATCAGACGGGAGCCTTGCTCGGAGGACAGGAAGTTAATCAAATCCATTGCACGAGCCGGATCTTTACAGTTAGATGTAATCGCCCATGCGCGGTCGCCCCATCCTGCAACCGTAGTGCCAGCTGCCCATGCGAAGCCCCAGTCGAGCGGCAGGGTAACGAAGCCCTTGTCTGGTCCTTCTTTGAGCAATTCCGCATTCGCGTTCTGGAACGGCCAAGTCGCAATCGCATTCAGCAGCGTGCCCTGGGAAGCCTTTGTTACAAGGTCCTCGTATTTGGCTGTGAATGCATCCGGATCGAGAATCCCTTTTTGCTTCGATTTATACAGGAACTCCGCATTTGCCCAGACACCGCTTTTCGCAAGATCCGTGTAATCATTGACAATCGGATCGCCGGAGCCGGTCAGCATGCCCATGCTGGTTAAGCCCCAAGTGCCCCAATCGTTCCAAAGCGACGTACCGTATACTTTCTTGCCGTCTGCTGTTTTCGGATGCTTGGCAACCATGTCTGCCAGCACATTGACCATATCATCGATGCTCTTCACTTGCGGGAAGCCGAGCTCTTTGTAATAATCCCAACGGACAACGAAGCCGGTTCCCTGCTCGAAGCCCCAACCTTTCTGGCCGATCTGAACCGGAATCACATACAGCTTGCCTGTGTCGTTGCTCCAGAACTTCTTGCTGTACGCCAAGCTTTTCTCGAAGACCGGCTTCTGAATATCCGGACCGTTCGACACAACCAAATCATCAAGTGGAATGATATTGTTGCCCTCAATCAACTGCTTCAAGTAGGAGGTATTGATGTTCTTCACTTGAATGATATCCGGCAAATCACCGCCAGCCAGTTCTACCTTAAACTTCTCTTCATCGAAGGTTTCAAGATCCATCGTGACGCCTGTTTGTTTCGTAATTTCGGCGTATACGTCGGTGCTCTCAAAATCCTTGGTCGTGCTGTTTACTTGTACTTTAAACGTAATAGGTGCTTTGGCATTCTCGGCTGGCGCATTGGCAGCAGTCTCATCCGTCGCTGTGCTGTTGTTCGTCGCTTCTGTAGTTGTATTCTCTGTTTCTGTCGTTGCAGGCGTGTTCGTCGAAGCCGTATTATTGGCATTGTTCCCGGAATTGCCGCCGCAGCCTGACAAAACAACCAGCATGGTGGCAAGCATAAGAGCTGCCTTGCCTCGTGCTTTCTTTACCTTCATACCATGACCTCCTGAAATGATGTTCTATGATGATAGCTTCTAAATGAGCTATTGCATCCAAGCGCTATGGACTTGCTAGCCTTTGATGGCGCCAAGCATGAGTCCTTTGACAAAAAAACGCTGCAGGAACGGATATACGAGCATCACGGGCAGGGTAACCACCATGGTAATGGTGATCCGGATCGAATCCGGCGATATTTTGGAGGCAATGCCACGGTTTAAATCCTGCATGCTGCTGCTTGCCACGATACGCTGTGCATCCGTCAGATAGTTGTATAGGATCAACTGCAGCGTCTGCAGTCTATCACTCGATACGAGAAAATAATTGTCATACCAGGTGTTCCACTGCCCTACCGAAGCGAAGACGGCAATAGTAGCGACAATCGGCATGGAGAGCGGGAAGATGACATTCGTGAAGATTTTAAAATGTCCGGCGCCGTCGATCATTGCGGACTCTTCCAGCGCTTGCGGAAGCTGTTCAATAAACGTCTTCAGCAGCACAACATAATAAGCGACAACAGCACCTGGCAGAATGTAGAGCAGGAAGTTGTTTTTCAGCCCCAGCTCCTTCATCGTGATATACCACGGAATCAGACCGGCGTTGAAGTACATGGTGATGACCAAGAATCGGTAGATATATTTGCGCAGATACAGCTCGTTCTTCGTTACGGCATAAGCAAACCACGAGCAGCAGGCTATCGTGAGCGCTGTTCCAATGACCGTACGAAGTACGGAGATGAAGAAGGAGTGCAGCATGTCGTCTAGCTTAAAGATTGTCGTATAGTTGACGAATGTGAATCCTCTAGGTATCAGCAGCACCCCTTTCAGCGCTTCCTGCGGCTCACTGAAAGAGTAGATCAAGATATAGTAGAACGGATAAATGCACATGATTGTGAATAGAATCTGCACCGTGTAGTTGAACACATCGAACACAAGCGAGGAATCATTTTTCATACGTCGTCAATACCTCCAGCTAGAATACGGAATGGCCTCTTACTTTCTTGGACAGCGCGTTCATGGAGAACAATAGCAGGATGCTGATGATCGATTTGGCTATGCCGATTGCCGTACCGAAGGAGATGTCGCCTGTCGTAATCCCGACGCGGTAGACGTAGTAATCAAGGGCTTCTATTCGGTCTGCTACCAGCGAATTGTAGAAGACGAAGTTTTGCTCAAAGCCGGATGCCCCGTTAGAGAGGACGCTTGCAATATTGAGCAGCAGCAATACGAAGAAGGTTGGCATGATGCCCGGAACCGTTATGGCCATGATTCGTTGAAAGCGGCCCGCCCCATCGACCTTGGCTGCATCATACAACTCGGGATCAATGCCTGCTATCGCGGCCAAGTAGATAATGGCGCCCCAGCCTAAGCTTTTCCAAATCGTGATCCCGGTCTGAAACCACCAGGTCGCCGCTGAGTTGCCAAGCAAAGTCGTCGGTTCATCGATCCAATGGAGCTTCATCAGAATTTCATTGAGCAAGCCACCGGAGGAGAACATGAAGAAAGCAAGGGAATACACGATAATCCAGCTTATAAAATTCGGCAGCGTCGTCAGCGTTTGCACGATTTTGCGGAAGCGCTTGCTTCTCAACTCGTTGAGCATGATCGCAAAGATGACGGACAGCGGAGAAGCTAGAATTGATAAGAAGCTGAGCGCGAGCGTATTGGTGAGAACTCGGAACAAATCCTCCTTCTCCTCAATCGCCCAGCGGAAGAACTTCAATCCGACAAACGGCGTCTGCGATAACGGAATGCCCGGCTTGTAATCGTAGAACGCGTACACCCATCCGAACAATGGAATGTAGTTGAAGGCGAATACCAGGAGGATAAACGGCACAACCATGATGAACAATGTGACTCGGCTAGCTTTAAATTTCATCTCTCGTATCACTCCGTCTCTTTTTCTATCCTCAGTATAAGAAATCGCCAAGGACGTAAATATGAAGTTTTCTACGATTTTTGGACTAAAATAGGCTCCCCCACGGCAGCTGAACGCTGCTTTGGAAGAGCCTGGAATGATGGTGTGAACGTCTACCCGCCTGCAAGCCGTGCTTTCGTCTCCTCATAAGACCGTTTATACCACGCGAAATAGATATCTGCGCCTGCCTCTATTAATTCATCTATCAATTCCTGTTGGTGGACTTTGAAGTCTTGATCGTTCTTGGAACCGAGGACAATGATCGGCATTCCTTTCACGAGCAGCTCATCGAGCTTAGTCTGAATGCGCTTCATGTCATCCGGCGGCGAAGGCATTGCACTTAGCACATCCAGTGGCATATGGGACAGCGTTTTCACTTTCCCTTGATCTACCAGCCGCTTGTACGCCTCTGCCGGGTAGGAAACGTCATAGTATTCGTCATAATCCTTGTTCAGCGAATTCACTTTGGTCGCGAACACCTCAGGCGTATTGAACAGATTAACAATTCCTCCGTCGCTGAGCTTCGTATAGTCAGCAAAACCTTGCTGGTTGGCGATCATGCCAATCCCCGTCTTCTTCCAGTTGTCTCCACCGCTTGCCGCAAGTGTGACCGTCTCTGGTTTCATCGCCGGTTTGCCATCCACGTACGTCCAATGTTCGCCTTCAATGCCGCTGGCAATCAGCCGCGAGCCTTGCTCGGACACGAGGAAATTGATGAGATCCATCGCACGCTCCGGATATTTGCAGTTCGCGGAAATGGCAAAAGCGCGATCGCTCCAACCCGCTATCGTCGTGCCTCCGACATTCGTGAACCCAAAGTCCAGCGGAATCGTGACGAACCCTTTATCAGGCCCTTCCTTCAGCAGATCCGCGTTAATTCGTGTGAACGGCCATGTCGCGACGGCCGAGAGCAGCGTGCCCTCCGATGCTTTGGCTACAATGTCGTTATATTTGGCTGTAAAAGCATCCGGATCTAGAATCCCCTTCTGCTGCGCCTTGTACATGAACATCGCGGTGTCCCAGATTTCGCTGTGAGTCGTATCGGTATAAGTGTTGATCAGCTGCATCAAATTGGTGTTGAACATCCCGTTGCCGGTAATCAACCCCATACTTCGGATGCCCCATGTCGCCCAGTCATTCCACATACTGACCCCGTACACTTTCTTGCCGTCCTTCGTCGTCCCATGCCTCTGTACCATATTGGTCAGCACATTCACCATATCGTCGATGGAATCGATCTTCGGATATCCGAGCTCCTTGTAATAATCCCAACGCACATTAAAGCCGACCTGCTGCTCAAAGCCGAAATCGCTGGTGCCGATTTGGACCGGAACCATGTACAGCTTGTACGTATTGTCGCTCCAGAATTTCCGGATATACGCGAAGCTTTTCTCAAATACCGGCAGCTGTAAGTCAGGTCCATTCGTCTTCAGCAGCTCGTCCAGCGGAATGATGTTACTGCCTGCTATCAGCTCCTTGATGTTCTTATTCGGTACCTGGATAATATCCGGCAAATCGCCGCCGGCCAGCTCGACCTTGAATTTCTGTTCATCATACAATTCCAGATTCATCGTCACGCCGGTCTGTCTCGTAATCTCGTTGTATACCTCTGTATGCTCGAAGTCCTTGCCTACACTATTCAATTGAACTTTAAGCGTAACCGGCTGTTTGGCCGGCACGACAGTATCGTTGTTTTCTTCGGTTTGCACGTCCTGCGTTTGCTGCTTCGGCTCGCCGGTTCCGCTGCAAGCGGTCAACAAGGCGAGCATGATCGTCATCGTCAACATGATTCGCGGCCTAATTATCGGCTTCAAGCTGTTCGCCTCCAGTAATCAGTGAGGTTGGTTGGTCATAAATGGCGGGAATGGTCATGAATACTTTCGTTTCGACCCCTTCCTTGCTTTGCACTTCGATGCCATATCGTTCGCCAAAATGCAGCCTGATCCGCTTGTTCACATTGTTCAGCCCGATCCCCTTCGATGCCCGATCCCCGTTCAATTGGGATTGAATCTTCCGATTGACTTCGATCACTTTATCGGCCGCCATACCGCCGCAGGTGTCATGCACCACAACAAGCAAATCGTCGCCTTTCTCAGAGACCGAGATTTGAATGACCCCTTTATGCATCTCGCCATGAATCAGCGCATTCTCGATGGACGGCTGAATCATGAAGCGAAGCGTCTGGCATTGCAGCAGCTGCTCCGGCACGTCGAATTCAAACCTCATTTCCTCGCCGTACCTGAAATTCATAATGTTGATATAACTTTGAACGAACGCAATTTCCTCTTTAATCGACCAGAGAGGCGAAGGATCATAGTAAATCGGCCTAAGCATATTACCTAAGCTGGTCATGCACTCCATGATGTTAGGTGCCTTGGCAATAGCCGCCATCCACTTCACCGTATTCAGCGTGTTGTACAAGAAGTGAGGATTAATTTGCGATTGGAGCGCTTCGATCTCAAGCTGGCGCTTCGTCTTCTCGGTCTCCTCATTCTGATTCATCAGCTCCAGAATACCGGTAGACATGCTGTTGAACTGCTCGATCAGCAGTGAGATTTCTTTATTGGACGCTTGAGGCAAGGTCATGCCGATGTTCCCTCGGCCGACATTCTTCATCCCTTTAATCAGCTGATGCAGCGATTTCATTATGCGGTCCATCCATAACGATGCGAAGACGACGATCAGAATGAGCGACAGCAGGAAGACCGCAGCCGTGAATCGCCCAATCTGGCTAATATCTTTCGTATACAGCTCGGTAGGCACCTCGTTAACCAAGGTCCAGCCGGTTTCTTTCATCCGATAATAAATAATTTGCTCATGCGTTCCGGCCCGGCTATCTGCGAAACTGCCGAATGCATGCTCCGGCGTCAGCTTCGAGATGAACGGATACGGCTGATCAATCGTTTCCTCAATCGTGCTTGAAATCACTTTGCCGTAGCGATCGATGATATGCATGGAGCCGCCGGGCGTGCTCTGCAGACTTCCATAGCCGGAATTGAAATAACGCTCATTCACATTAAAGACGAGCTCTGCGCTCATCTGGCTGCCCCCGATCCACCTTACGCCGCGCAGCGAGGAGATGACCCTGGAATTGGACAGCCCATCCGGAATCGAGCTGCGCATAAAGTCAATCGTCTCCAAGCCGCCTGTCCAAATCGTTTGCGGGAAACTGGATTTCACTTGCTCGTATAACGGAGTAGCGTAGAACGGATAGTTCCTTCCCACCTCCGCCGTACTCTGATTCTGAGAGAGCGTTCCCCCGATAACCGTGCCGTTCTCAGCGAAGATATACACCGAATCCAAATAATTATAAGTCGTTAAATATTGATTAATCCGATCCATAATGTCTCGTTCCAGTGCAATGAATTCGAGATGCGAAAGCTTGTCGCTTTGCAGAAACGACTGAACTTTGGTTTCCATGAGGAAGGTCTTCGACAGCTTATCCACCTCATGGAGCAAAGTAAGCGTATTCATTTCAATTTGACGAAATTGCGATAAGGTGGTCTCCTGTGTTCTCGTTTGGAAGATGTCCAGTGTTTTCTTATAGCTGTAATAGGAGCTAATGGACAAGACCAGCAGCGTAACCGCCATAAAGGAGAAAATAAGCTGCGCCTTAAGCGAGATGCCGGAGAGTCGAAACTTGAACTTCGCTGCATTGGCAATCATTTGTCCTCCGCCTCCACCGTACCTGTCCAGTCGTTGATCCACAATCTGCGAAAGCCGTTCGGCCTTACGCCCGTGTGCTTCTTGAAGGCACGGCTGAAGTAGCTGTCATCGGTAAATCCGACCTGCTGCGCAACCTCATAGGATCGGAGATTGGTGCCGAGCAGCAGCTCCTTCGCTTTCTCCAAGCGAATGCGGTTGAGATATTCGGAGAAGTTCATTTGCAGCTCTTTCTTGAACAATACGCTTAAGTAGTTCGGCGTCAATTCCAAGTACTGCGCAATTTGCTGCAAGGAGATGTCCTCGTGGAATCGGTCTTGAATGAACCTTACGGCACGCGCTATATCTTTGCTCAGCTGCTTCTTGATACCGCCTCTGGAGATGATTTCGGATAGAAATTTACTATAAGCTGTCGCTGCTTCATCCAGCGTTTCGCATTTCTGCATCTCTTCGCCATAAGCGGAGACAAGCGCTGTTACTTCCGATTCACTAAGGGAGGCGGTGACAGACGGGCAATGCAGCAGGCGGACGAACAGCTTCCTAATATCCTGTTCATGGCTGAGCCGACCGGATGTGAGGAAGGATTGCACGATGGCTTCCACATCCTTCTGCGCCGCTTCTTCGATCATCGACCATTTCTCATGAAACTGCTGCAGCTTCCTGCGCACGAGTTCCTCGGTCGCATCGGCATCCACATCGCTGAGGAACAGCAAACGCTCCGTACCATGGAAGAATTTCTGCGCGACCGCTCGTTCGCTTTCCTTGTAAAGCGTGTGCAGCGAAGCGTATCCGCTCTTCATCCCGCTCACGCCGAACGTTGCGGAGATGTTGAAGAACCGGCTCAGCACCTTCTGAATCTGGGTCATAATCCCGATCATTTCCTCACGAATTTGATATTCGCTCGCGATATCTCGGAAGCTGAAGATGAATAGATATCGTTTGTCTTCGTCGGAAACGACCTCGCCGCGCTGCGACTGTACGAGCAGCTCATTCAAGACATTCAAGAAGGTAACGCGTATCAGCTCGCCCTTCTCGTCATTGAATTTCGTTTGCACCAGCTCGAAATGATCGATTTCCATCATCGCAACGATGAGCCGCTCCGGGTTCAGCCGCAGCTTCAATTGATCGATATGATGAACGAACTCGTCTTTGGAATAGAGATGGTAGAAGACGAAGTTCTTGATAATGTTTTCCTTCAGCTGATCCGGGTTATGGATGATCCCTTTGGATGTACCGAGCGTCATCTGCGTGCCGAGCTCTTCGCGCACGCGCATCAGTACATGATGGATCTCCTCCTCCGTCATCGTCAGCTTCAGAATATAACTGGAGATGCCAAGCTGCATCGCCTGGCGAATTAAATCAAAATCCTCCATGCACGACAAAATGACAATACGCGTCTGCGCATCCTGCTCCCGAATCTTCTTGATGAGCTCGATCCCGCCCATAATCGGCATGCGAAGGTCGGTGATGATGACATCCGGACGCACGCTGTTCGTGTAATATTCCCACGCTTCCCTGCCATTGGCCGCATCTGCGCATACGGTCATCCCGTAATTGTCCCATTGCACGGAGTTTTTGAATCCTAAACGTACGAGCATTTCGTCTTCAACAATCATGACGTTGAACATGCAGAAGCCTCCTAGCCCCTCTGATGGTGCTGCAAGCTTACCATACTATTATGCCTGGCAGATGGTCAATCGTTTCCGTTTGTTCGCTAGATTTCCGTATATTGGGAAGCCGGTTTATTTCTGTTCACGAGCAGCAAATGGTCACAGACCAGAACGGTTTCCTTATTCTGATTGATGACTTCCACATGTTCCACAACAACACCGAATTCAGGACGTTTCGGATAATCACGCTTCTCCGAGATGGTGATGCGCACCGAGATCGTATCCCCGATAAACACCGGTTTGGTGAAACGAAGCTTGTCGTACCCATAGGAGAATGCCTCCGGATTAAGTTCACCTGCGGACATGCCGACACCGACACTGAACACCAACGTGCCATGTGCGATTCGCTGGCCGAACGGCTGCGTTTTGCACCATTCAGCGTCCATATGATGCGGATAGAAATCTCCGGTTTGGCCGGCATGCAGCACAATATCCGTCTCCGTAATCGTACGACCAAACGTGCTTCTCACTGCTCCTATCTCGTAATCGTCGTAAAATAAACTTCTCATCCCGCAAGCCTCCTTTTATTTGATTTGATAAAATTTCGCCGCAGTCCCGCCCAGGATCGCATCTCGCCCCGCTTCCGAATAAGCGGCGATCGCACGGTTCGTTTCTCTCCATACTTTGCCGTAATCGCCAGCTAAGTTGGCGACAGGCCAGTCGCTGCCGAACATGAGGCGGTCTGCACCAAACTGCTCCTTGGCGTAATCGATGTAAGGCTGCAGATCCTCGGCCGACCAATTGTCGTGATGTGCAGCTGTATTCAGCCCCGACACCTTGGCGTAGACATTCTCGAACTGCGCGGCTCGGGCGAGCTGCTCCGCCCACTCACCCATCGTCCTGTCCTTAATGGGCGGTTTGGCCAGATGATCGATGACGATTCTAAGGTTCGGTACTTCCTTCGCCAGATGCGGAGCATGCTTGAGATGATCAGGGAATACAGCCACGAGATCGAACGTGAGATCGTAGGAGGCAAGCACGCGGAGACCTTCGATAACGGATTCACGAATGATATAGTCCGGGTCCTTCTCCTCGTGGATTAAGTGACGGACACCTTTGAAATACGGATTCTGCTTGAATTGCTTTAGTTTTTTATCTGCGATTTCAGGAATGTTGAGGGGTACCCAGCCTACGACCGCAGCCACCCAGTCCTTCTCCTCTGCTACTTGCAGCATGTATTCCGTATCCTCATAGCTGTTCATCGCTTGTACGATGACGGTCTTATCAATGCCGGCTTCCTTCAGCAGAGGCTCCAGCTCTGGCGCCTCGATCGTCCGGCAAATCGTGCCGAATGCAGGATCTAGCCACGGATATGCGACCTTCTCCAAATGCCAAAAGTGTTGGTGCGCGTCGATTTTCATCATCTCTGTGCGACATCCTCCTTTAAGGTATTGGATCTATCAACTGTTTCCGGATTGCTGCCGTATCTTCGCCAACCTTCTGTGAGCCTTTCGCTGACCTAAACTGTATGCCGTCTATGCGAATCGGACAGCATGTTGTCCTCATCGTGGTTCCGTTGCCGCGCGTGATGGATTGCACCATATTCATCCCTTTAACATGTTCCTCCTCTAGCAGCTGTCGCCAATTCAGCACTTGCGAGACTTCGTATCCTGCGGACTCCAGCGCTGAGGTTAACTGCTGCGATGTCATGGCGTTGGTGGCATGCAAGAGGGCTTCTACTTTAGCTTCGTGTTGCTCCCGTGGCATCACGGAGACGTAGCCGTCACTTGTCGCATAGATGCCACTTGGTTTTGGCGGCTGTGGAGAATTCGGCTGCGCCTCCGCAGCATCGCGATTCATATACTCGGTCAGCGACTCTGCTTGCAGATCAAGCGCCGATTCCAGCAAGTTGACCTCTACTCTCGCTCCGACTCCGGTCACTGCTCTGCGCACTAGGCAGCTTAATAGGCCTTGAACCAGATGCGCACCTGCAATCATATCCGTGACCGCGAGCCCGAGCGGCATTGGCGATCCGCTGCTAAGACCTCCTCCATTCGTCAAGCCGGACATCGATTGCACGAGCAAGTCTTGGCCCGGCTTGCCTACCCACGGACCTTCGTTCCCGTATCCTGTAATTTCTCCATAGACAATGGCTGGATTAATCGCCTTGACGGCTTCGTAATGAAAGCCCAACCGTTCCATAACGCCAGGACGGAAATTCTGAATGAGTACATCCGCCTTCCGGATGAGCGCATGCACCTCGGCTGCATCGATCGGATTACGCAGATCGGCAGCGAAGCTCTCTTTGTTGCGGTTGATCGAATGGAACAGCGTGCTGTCTCCGTCCAGCTCCATATTGGAGATATACAAGCTGCGGCAAATATCTCCGCTGCCCGCCCGCTCCACTTTGATCACGCGTGCGCCAAGATCAGCCAGCCTGAGCGCGGCGGATGGAGCGGACAAGAACTGCCCAAAATCAAGCACGAGCAATCCTTCTAACGGACGTTGCTGCATCTGTTCACTATGCGCGGACCCGCTCTTACTGCTGAAGTCGATCAAGCTCTCTCGCCTCCGTCAATTTGCTGTTGTCCCTCGGGCGACTGTACATCGCGAAGCTGAAATTCCTGCTCAATCGCCGCAGTATGCTCCCCGACCTTTGGTGCCGCACTTGTATCTAACAGCCTCTCGCCATTGATCCGAATCGGACAACGCGTCGTCAGGAGTCGGCGGCTGCCATCTTCGCGCCTTACTTCTTGAACCATATCGAGTGCCTTAAATCCTTCATGGGCAAACAATCGCTCCCACGTCAGCACATCAGCACACCAATAATCCGCCGGCTCTAATACGTTCAGCCACTCCTCCGTGCTGCGCGTTTGGATGTGCGACACAAGATGTTGTTTAATCTCATCACGCTGCGTAAACCACGTCTTCGGATCTTGAAAGGCTGACAGCGGTTCGCATTCCAACAGCTCACCCAGCCGCACAACCGATCCCATTGCAAGCGCCAAATAGCCGTTCTTCGTTTCATAAATGCCATAAGGTGCTCCCAAATACGCATGTGCATTGTTCACCGCGCTTCGCTGGGGCAACTCTCCTCCATCGTTTAAGTGTGTCGTCAGTACTTCAAACTGGAGGTCCAGCGCGGATTCCAGAAGGCTGACCTCCACTCGCCCGCCTTGGCCGGTTCGCCCTCGCCGAACTAAACAGGCTAGAATCCCTTGCACCAGGTGAGCACCTGCGAACATATCTGCGACCGCGAGTCCAAATGGTACGGGCGGCTGGTCCGCATTGCCGTTCAGCCATGCAAGTCCTGATAAAGACTGAATCAACAGGTCTTGCCCAGGCTTATCACGCCAAGGTCCTTCCTGCCCATAACCGGTCACTGAGGCATATACGATACCGCTGTTCAGCTCCTTAACCGCCTCATAGCCAAGTCCAAGTTTCTCCATGGTCCCCGGCCGAAAATTCTCAATCAGCACATCCGCTCGCGCGATTAATGCCCGTACACTGGCTGCATCCTCGCTGTCCTTCAAATTCGCCGCATAGCTCTCTTTTCCCCGATTAATCGTATGAAAAAGCATGCTGTCACCGTCCACCATCTGATTCTTGATCGACAACTGCCTGTTCAGCTCGCCGGTCCCCGGCCGCTCGATCTTGATGACCCTCGCACCCAAATCACCGAGCCTCAGCGCTGCCGAAGGTCCGGCCAGAAACTGACTGAAATCCAAAACCAGTAGTCCCTCTAATGGTTTCATTTTGACGCCTCCATTCTGGATGACCGGTAAAGTCCATTTAATCGCTCAAGCACTTCCTGCGGCCGCCCGCCGGAAATGATATAGTCCCGAACCGCGTCGCCGGCATGGTCTTGGAATTCTAAGTAACCGCTGTAGCGCGGCCTTAAGTAGGCGCGGTCAAGTGCCGGAAGCGTAGCCAGGAAATACCCGTTCGTGCGTCGATTAAGCTCTACGTCATCCCAAGCAGCGCGGTGTCCCGGTTGCCCTCCGTTCTCCGCGAATACGGTTCGCTGGATCTCCGGGCTGGCTATATAGGCAGCAAATTCCACCGCCAGATCGGTATTCGTGCATCGTGCCGACACGCCAATTCCCGTTCCGCCCAGCGTGGACCGAAGCCGCCCATGTGAACCGAGCGACACCATATCGGTAAAATGAAGCAAATGCCGCGCATACCCGGCACGAGCGTAATTGGAGTATCCATAAGCGAAAGGGCAATAAGCGATGCCATCTCCTGAGGACATGGCTTCGTAAACTCGGATCGGATTCCATTGAAGCATCTCTACTGGACACAATGCCGTTAATTCTCGAAGCAGCTCCAGTGCTAGAACACCTGTTTCCTCGCTCACTACTTGTTCATCGTTGCTGTTGCATGGTTCCTCACCTTGCGTGACACAGAGCATATAGAAATTCATCAACGCATCTACCGGAATCCCTGCAAAAGCGACCCGGCCCTTCTTCGCTAAGGCAAGCAGCTCATCCCAACTCTGCGGCACCTCTTCATTAGCGGCCGCAAGTAGGTCCTGCCGATACGAAGCTACCGGAGTCGCCGCATCTACGGCGAATGCTGTCTGCACACCATCGAAAAGGTAGCTCTCGTGCGAGCGACCGACCGAATGCTGCGCTTGATCGGCTAGGAATGCTGCCGACACATGCTGCTCCAGCGGAACGAGTATCCCTTTGTCCGCTGCGAAACCCGCCCAGGGATGATCGATAATGAGCAGGTCATACCGCTCTGCCAGACGCTCGATCGGCGCATCGGCGAACTCCTGCAGTGACCTTTTCTCCCAAGTGATCTCCACGCCTGGATGCGTTTCCATAAAACGCTGCGCGGTTGCCACCTTCGGCACATACCCTCTACTATGGTTCCATGTAATACCTCTTAATGTTGTCGTCAATTTGTCATCACCTTTCATCATGATTGACTAGTAACAGCATGGTACTCTGGTAGTACCACGATAGATAGAAGGAGGGATTGCAGATGCTTGCCTGTTCTTTACTCGGTTTCTGTTTCGTGTTAAGCTTCTTTGAGGAATCGGTACTCTGGTAGTACCACGAGACCAGATTACCATGAATGATCTTCTTCCATCAATGCTAATTTTCAATCCCATGTGCCGATTAAGGAGACTACCTCTCATGATACAGATTGAACCTGTCAAACGACTCACGGTTACCGAACAAATTATGGAGCAAATCGCGCAGCTGATTACAAACGGTCATCTTGAGCCTGGTGCGCAGCTGCCTAACGAGCGAGAGCTCGCCGAGCGGTTCAGCGTTACACGCGGTCGAGTCCGAGAAGCGCTTCGAGCGCTTGCACTGATCGGCCTCATCACCATCAAGGCAGGTGAAGGCAGCTTTGTGAATAAGCAGGAGGAGCCGATTCCTTCGGATACGATTGCTTGGATGTTCCACAGGGAGAAACATAACCTCGACGAGGTTTATGCGGCGCGGCAGCTGATCGAAACCGAGGTTTACCTTTCTGCCGCCGATCAACTCACCGAGGAGGAGCTTGCTTTGCTTGACAGGAAGCTCGTCCACATGTCGGAGTCGGTTCATATGGAGGCGGATGCTTTTCTCCAGCTGCTTGATGATTTCGACCTTCGCATCGGCGAACGCTCCGACAATCGAATCTTCAACAAGCTGATGCAAATGAGCATTCACCTTAGACGAGAAACGAGCCTGAAGCTGCTCCGCGTACCTGGTGCCAAAGAAAACAGCGTCAAGCAGCGCTCCGCCATACTCGCCGCGCTTACCTCCCGTGATAAGAAACAACTGCACACTGCACTCAAGGGACTGTTCACCTCCTCGAAACAGTTCTACGCGAACATCATGAAAACCGACTAAGGGGGCGCATGCCCTCTCTTTCGTTTCACTTTCATATCTCTTTCATATTTCTTCCACCACTCCTACTCCTCCATCCCAGTTGGCCTCCCCCACCAATTCCCCTTCCCGTAGCTGAGACTCTCAAAATCAAACTCTCAACCGCAAAATCACATTTTCCATGCCCTGAGTGTTCCAAATTCGGACTCTCACACCTCCTCCCCACACCAAGCGCCCCCCTATCCATAGCTGAAAGTCGGAAAACACGACTCTCAACCACGATATCTCACTATTTTGACGCCGAGAGTCGCGAAATCCGACTTTCACACTTCTTTGCTCCAATTTCACACCTTTACCAATGGCTGAAAGTCGGAAAATCCGACTCTCACTCACGAAAACTTACTAATTTAACACTGAGAGTCGCGATATCCGACTCTCGAAAAGCATCCACTACTCACTCCACTTACTCAGCGACTAAGATTCACTTCCGCATCCCTCGCATCACTCTCGACAACATAAGAAAGGGCCGCTCAAAAAGCCAAAAACCCGCTTCTGAAACAGCCCTCATCTTTATTTCCTTACCGCCTCGAACGCATAACTCTGCTTCCCGTTACTTGGAGTTCGGCCATACTCGTAGTCTGCTGACACGACCACATCCTTGAAACCGATACTCTCCAGCACGAGCTTAAACTCGTGCACGCCGTACCACCGCAAGGCAAAACGCTGCAGCTCCGTCTCGATCAAAGCACCTTTGCGCCACTTCTCGTATTTCAACAAGGTCACTTTGTATTGATCGAAGAAGTCCGCTTCGAGCAGCTTGCCCTCCATCGTAATCATATCGCCATCCGGCAAATGAAAGGTCGATGATCCGCCGAACCCGCCGCTTTCAAAATGAGTATCCGGCAGAAATAAACTCAGCATCAGTCGTCCGCCAGGCTGCAGATGTTCGTACAATCGCTTCAGTGCTGCAATCGAATCCTCACGATTCTCAATCAATAAGAACGAGCCGCCAGGTATAATAATCGCTTCATAGCGATCGGGCAAGTCAAGCTCTACGAGATTCGATTCGAACAACCTCACGTTTAGCCCTCGATCTTCGCACCGTTTACGGCAAGATGCCAGCATGTCGGGTGAATAATCCACGCCGTCAACTAGCAGTCCCGCTTCCAACAGAGGAATAATGACGCGCCCGGACCCAACCATCGCTTCAAGTATTCGCCCTTTGCACCCGCTCAACCGCTCTTGATAATATTCCAGATCGCCGCCCAGAGACTGACCGACCCGCTTCGTTAAATCATAAACCTCGGTACATAATTTCCCATAGTAGCTATACGACATTTATTCTTCCCTCCATGAGTTGGCATTGACCACAGAAGGGATATTTGGTCTTATCCCTTCCGCACCGACTTGTTCTGGAATGGACGCATTTGCATAGGAATCACTCACTTTCATTAAATTAATTCAACTATATGCGCAAGGTAAATTTTGGTCAATATTAAAAATTACAGTTCAAATTGCAATTGAAACATTTCCGGTACAAGCAGCGGCTTCTTCCTGCCGAGCAGATGGAGAACGAGCTGCGATACGAGCACACCCGGACCTAAAGCTTGACCGACACTGATAGTCGGAATCGTCTTATTCGTCAGCCATTCTTGGAGATGGTCAACCGTCACGTATGAAGGCAGCTTATCGGCATAGCTCGCCGGTGGGAATGTTGCACCTCTTAGCTGCTCGATTGGCATATCTTCCGGAATGCCCGCGATTTGTTCAATTGTCATTCCATCCGGTGCAAAAGTAAGTACCGTAGCTCCGAACCCTAGTGCCGCTGCCGTAATGATATACTTCCCCTGGCGGCGAGCCGCCCGGTGCAGCGCAACCGCATCATGAAAGGCGAAATAGTCGATCGCATCGATGACATAATCGGCATCTTGGACAAATTCGGCGACATTCGCTTCTGTGACTCCATTTGGAAATTCAATAATGTCCAGGTCCGGGTTGATGGCGAGTAAATGCTCCCTCAGTGCAGTCACTTTGGACATTCCGACGGTATGATAGGTCGCTGCGCACTGCCTATTAATATTGGAGACGTCGAACGTATCAGGATCTGCTAACACGAGTCGGCCAATCCCCATACGCGCCAGCAGTTCAGCCGAGAAGCCGCCAATACAGCCGCAGCCGGCAATCGCAATCGTCGATTGCTGAAGCTTGTCCACGTCGATTTCAGACATAATGCCTAAATTGCGGATAAATTGCTCTTTCATTAATTAAGCACCTCCAGATAGCGAGTTTCCTGTTCAACTAAATAATCGTATAGCGCAGGTCGCGCTTCTCTAACCGTATTTAATACATCATCCAGCACGAGAACACATGGGATTGTTGTCGAGCCCAGATAGACGCGTGAATCCCCGATCAGTCGGAATGGAAATTTGAAGATCCGGTTCATATAATTATAGACTCTCTCATCCACGCAGCAAACCCAGTGAGTAATGCCAATCTGAAGTGAATATTGCAAGGCCGTCTTCAGCAATCCAAGTGCAACGTCATGTGCAGGCAATTTCGTAAACGCACTCAGTTCGGCATACCGAATGACTTCAAGCTGTTGGAGTTTAATTCTCTCAATGTCAAAGATGCGAAAGTTTTGCAGCGTTGGCAGCTCATCAAGCTTCTCGAAAATCAATCGGGTGACGCCAACTACCTCTTCTGTTTCAACTGATTGCGAGGTGAAATAAGTAGAATTGGCTTGATAAGGATCCTTCTCATTCTTTTTAAAAAAACCGACTTCTACATAGCGTTCAACATGCAGTTTAATCGCTTTTTCGCGCTGTTTCCCTCTTGCAACGCTGTAAAAGTATTGAGTACTTGTTTTCATAAGTAAAAACTCCCTTATATTGGATTTTGGTAAGGCATTTTCGTCAAAATAACACTTCGTAGATTGACTGTTTCTTTCTGCATTTGGTCTTTTATTGTCGAATGCTGAGTGATACACTGATTTTAATAATCTGTATATCTCATGCTGTAATTGAATGGCTCAAGGTTGTCGATTGACATAGGACTTTTCACTCCCCATCGATCATCTCCTAGTTCAAATGGATTATATATCCACTATACCAAAGCTTTGTCGTATTGATAGAGGAGAAAGAGTGCGAGACGTTTGATTTTCAAATAGGAGTCTACTACTCCGGATGGGATGGGCATATGCTGAGCGAACGAAAAAAACTTTTGTCTTCGTACTACAAAACACATCAGCGAAATCTCAGCCTAAACATTCTGAAGATTGCACTCATCTATTTGCTTCTAAGCATAGGGTGGAATTCCGTATTTCGTCTGCTTCAAATGCCGTATTCGAGAGCGGAAATTAAATTTCTGCTGATCCCGGTTGCTATTCTGGCCGTCATTCTGACTATCAACTGGTTTATCAAAATCAAGCCGATTATCATGCAGCATGTCGTCCTCTCTTTTAGTGTTCTTGTCATTTGCTGCTTATATTTTGGGTCAGGCTATAGAGAGGCGTGGGGCTATTTTCTAGTCATCCCTATTCTGGCAGGCATGTATGGCAATTTGCGCGTATTGTTCGTTTATTCGGCTGTTGGATTTGTCATGATGCTCGGGGTAGATCAGTATCATCCCCTCGTAAGCGGCGTATTTGACTCCATCGACATTTCCAATCGAGCACTGCTTTATCTGGTCGTCGGGACGTTCAGCTATTTGCTGCCCAAACAACTGGATCGGCTGTACAACAACCAAGTCAATTTAATTATCCGCTCGATGGAAACGACGATCGAACAGGTTGTCAAAACGTTCATCGTATCCATTGAGGCCAAAGACAGCTATACGTTCGGTCACAGTGAGCGAGTGAGCAAATACGCCGTGGAGTTAGCCGCAAGACTTCCCGAGTTTCAGGATAAGCAGCGGATGCAGACGCTTCGATTATCCGGTTTGCTGCATGATATCGGGAAGATTAACATTCCGGAATCGGTGCTGACGAAGGCAGGCAAGTTAACGGAAGAAGAATACGAAATCATTAAGTCTCATACGGTTGTCGGAGGCCGGATGGTAGAGAAGATACCAGGACTGGGACAATTAAAACCAGGTGTTCTCTATCATCATGAGCGGTGGGATGGACAAGGATATCCGACTGGCGCCGCAGGTCTTGATATTCCGCTTGAGGCAAGGATATTAAGCATTGCCGATACGTTCGATGCCATAACATCGAGCCGGTCGTACCGACAAGCCGCATCGGTTAACGATGCGATTGACCGAATTAAAGAAGCGAGCGGAACGCAATTCGATCCAGCATTAATTATGATTATTGATGAAGTCGTGATGAGCTGGAGGCGGATTTACAAAGAAAACAACGAGGATCTATCTGAGTTTGAGACGCTGCTGGATTTGCCATAATTAGTGAATGACAAAGTGATAAGGGACAACCGGTGGTGTGTGCACCGGTTGTCCCTTTTTGTTGCGTCTTTCTTGGCATTGTTTTGCTCCGCAGCTTTTGTGTCGATGATAAAAACAATAGGTGGCTACGCCACTCCCCGATACTTCACTTATTCAAAAGGAGATTCACGATCACGATGGATTCTACGATGGATGCTTTAATCAAACATGCTTATGCCACGCCGGCAGTCCGAGCGAACCTTGTCAACTCCGGCATGATTTCGCTGTATTGCGATTACTCCGGTTCCGAGCAGCATGTTCATGCGGTTGCGTGTACGTTTGTTTTCAACCGTACCTTGCGCGTGCAGGCTAAGCGGCTTGAGTATGATCATGTGCTCGGCTCCGATTATGGCGAACTGCAGGCGATTTATTTTAGCCTGGAATGGCTAGCGCGCGCTTTAACGGAGGAACAGCTTCATCCCATGCCCAAATCTGCTGTTGTATGGACCGATTGTCACGCCATAGAGCGGCTGCTCACGAAGGCTTCTTTTGCCGATGCCCGCTATGCCGTGGTTCGAGATGCCATTCATGCGATCCTTGAGCGCTTGCGTGCCGAGCACCCGGATGTGGAGATCCTTATCAAGCATATGCACCGTCATAAGACGAACAACGCCTTGCACCGCATGGCTCATAATGCCGCGCGTAAATGCATCGGCAAGTAAGGTTAGAAACTTTTCATATACCCCTGATTCCTGCCGGCTTGCTCGTATTGTATAGACATACCATCTATTCTGCGAAATGGAGGAAGATCGATATGTCGCAAGAATCCACTGCAGCCTCAGCGCGCAGCTTTACCGTTTCCGGTGAAATTTTCTCGATGCCCAATCTCGATATTTATGCCCAAATGACGTATATCGTGCTCAGTTCCGGCGCGTCAGACTCCCTATCCTTGAGCGTGCCTGACATGGCCCGCAAGGGCCGAATGACCATTAAGCAGGTCATTAAAGCCATGCAGGATCTTACCGAACAGAAGCTGATCTCCCATAAAGTGTTCCGACATCTAATCGGCGAATTTCAAGACGATCGACTGTCCTGGTCGGCGAAAGGGCTGCTCACCTACTGCAAGGAACATCCAAGCACCAGCGTAGACGAGCTGATCGCGCTGTCCGATCAATCGGATGAGAATGAAACCACGATTCGCAAAGCGCTGCTTGAGCTGAAGCATGCCGGTTATTTGGAGGACTATCCGGAGCTTC
This sequence comes from Paenibacillus sp. CF384, assembly GCF_900106745.1. GTDB lineage: Bacteria > Bacillota > Bacilli > Paenibacillales > Paenibacillaceae > Paenibacillus_Z. Next base: position 710,836 of record NZ_FNNV01000001.1, read on the forward strand.
GCCAGATTGCCACGTAACATCAGAACGAGGGCAGGCATGCCGCTTGCCCTACTGACATACCTATAACCATAATTGCCGCATGTCTGATATAAAGGAGAATCGGCTTATGGGACCTTTTGTACCTGATTTATTGAACGGAAAAGTGGTGCTCATTACAGGCGGAGCCACCGGTCTCGGCCGAGCGATGGGGGAAAAATTTCTAGCGCTCGGCGCACAACTGGCCATTTCCGGCCGCCGTGAAGAGGTGCTGCAGCAAGCAAGCGTTGAATTGAGCTCTGTCGGGACTGCAGCGGTACCCGTGTTCTACCAAAGCTGCGATGTTCGTGATCCCGCTGCCGTGCAAGCTCTCATGGATGCAGTGGAAGGACATTTCGGCCATATCGACGTTCTTGTCAATAATGCGGCGGGCAATTTCATCAGCCCGACCGAACGGCTCTCCCACCGCGCAGTCGATGCCGTGCTAGGAACCGTGCTGCACGGCACCTTCTACACGACGCTGGAGCTCGGTAAACGCTGGATTGCGCAAGGCAGATCCGGAACGATGCTCAATATCGTGACCACCTATGCCTCTTCTTCCAGCGGTTCCGGCTACGTCGTGCCTTCTGCCGCGGCCAAAGCCGGTGTGCTTGCGCTCACCCGCTCGCTTGCTGCCGAATGGGCTCCACACGGAATTCGGCAGGTGGCTATTGCACCCGGACCTTTTCCGACTGAAGGCGCCTGGTCGCGCCTCATGCCTACGCCGGAGATTGAGCAGCGCCTGATTAGCCGTATTCCGCTCGGGCGGGTCGGCGATCCGGAGGAGCTCGCCAATCTCGCCGCTTATCTGATCTCCGACTACGCAGGCTACATCAACGGCGAGGTCGTCACCATCGACGGCGGTGAATGGCTGCAAGGTGCCGGCCAATTCAACGGACTTGCCGATGTCACCGATGATCAATGGAATGCACTTGCCGCATTGTCGCGCAAAGGCAAGTAACCGCAGGCTTGCGAGGACTAGGACAACGGATACTCCCCATATCCTCCAATAAGGGAGGGGATCATCATGCGTTTCACAGTCCGCTACATCCCGCTCAGCCAAATCAAACCCGGCTTGCCAGTCGGCATGACCGCTCGCCTAAGGTATTTGCGCCATCTGATGTGGGATGGTCTGCATCTCATCGTCGTGCAGAGGGACCGCAAGGATGGCCAATACCGAATCCTGCTCGGCAATGACCGTTACGAGTATTTGCGCAACCATACGAAGAAATTGACGGCACCTTGTATCGTCAATGAATCGAAGCTCGTCGCCGGCCTTCAGAATTGGCTGCAGCGCTTCTCCCGCAAGCCGCCTGCGGCTGAACCTGCTTCTTCCGCGTTCAAACGGTTAACTCCATCCAGCTGGGCAATCATGCGTGCTTACTTGAAGGAGGATCACCGTTTCAAGCAGCTCTCCCGCAGGCAGCAAGCGCAGGTGCTCCTCCTTGCGGTTCGTCACAAACAAATGGTCGTCTCGGCGATGAAATCCAAGACGGACCAATTGCTTGATACGCAAATAAACGGCAAAGGCTGATTGTTCGCCTTTGCCGTTTATTTGCGTGCTCTCGCTTACACTTCAGCCGTTCCTTGTTTTGCCTGATCGCTCTGCCCTCTTCGCTCCAGCATCCCTTGAATAAACCACGTATAGCCGATAAAACCAAGCAGCGTCGCTGCCGCCGTCAGTACGAAGGGCAGCGAATAATGATCGCCGGCCAGAATATACCCGGCCCAGAAGGAGGCTATCGTATTGCCGATGCTGCGGGATACCGTTCGCATGCCTGCGAATAAATTGCGGTCTTCCTCGGCTACTGCGGACATGGAATTGCTGTCTATGAGGTTGTTGAGCATCGTGAAGCCTGTCCCGCGCAGCATGAGCAGAATGGCAAATGGTGCCGCCGGAATGGCTACTGCCATCAGCGCCACAATCAGAATGTTGTAGAGAAACAGAATGATGAAGCTTCTGCGGCTTCCCAGCTTCTCGATGAAATACGGCATGATGATCGAGCCAATGAAGAAGAAGAATCCGGATAGCGCTAGCAAACCGGAGATCGTGTCATCATTCATCTCAAACCGGAATTTCAGAATGACATTCAAGAACGGACTGAGCAGTCCGTAGGTGAAGCCGGAATTAAAGATAAGCAGCGAAAGCGCAAGCAGAAAATAAACAGCATGCCGCTTCTTTTGCCGTCCGCCGCCCTCTCCCTTCGCATCTTCCTTCTGCTTCTCTTGCCCTTCTTTCGGTGCCTCGCTAGGCGACGGTAATAAGATCCCTCTTAGGATCGCAGATAGGGCAAAACAGCCTGCTGCTACGAAGAACGCATATTGATACACTGTCGTACTGCCCTGAATCCAGTTCGGCAGAAACCCGCCAAGCAGTGTGCCGATCCCGGTGAACAGCGTGAATACGGCAAATAACAGGGAGTAAGCATTCGTCTCTTCCTTCTTGCTTTTGCAATATTGGAAGATCAGTTGAATCTCCGAATTCACGATGGCCGTAACCCCAAGCGACCAGATGAGCTGCGCCGCTGTGACCGCTGCCCTGCTCGTACCAAAGCCGAACACGACAAGCGAAACAAACGAGAGCAGCATCCCTATAACCAGCATTCGTTTGCGTCCGACACGCTGTACAATGAGACCGACCGGCAAGCTTGTCAGCCCGATGGTGAGCGCCCCGAGCGACGTGATTTGACCGACGGCACCTTTGGAGAATCCGAGATCAAGCAGATGCAAATTGAGTATGAGGCTGAGGATGCCCGCCCCGATGCCAAACAGACTTTCCGTCGCAATAAATCGCTTAACGCCCGGAGATAGATCACGAAATAGATGATACGTATACTTCCACATGTGAACGCCTTTCCTCTTGCTGATGTCCTCCTATTCTAATGGAAGCAGAGGCCACCTTCAACCGCTTTCGTCATTTGGCATCTGCCGCAAAGTAGAACGTATCCGCCGTCTTCTGATCTACACAACCAGACAGTACAACATACGACTGTCCTTGATCGTTTTGCTTCGTGTCAAAGCCTTCACAAGTCGTGCTTGGTCTGCCCAGATCGCTCCCGAAGGCATCCATGCTATTGTCAAACGTATAATAAATTTGCTTCCCGTCGTAGGTAAGTTCATAGAAGATCGGATCCCCTTCAATCGAGTACTGGGTAATCCTCACATTCATTCGACCGGCTTGTTTCTCCTTCACATGCTTCACAAATTGATTCCATTTCTCCAAATTCGAGTACTTCCCATGCAGATTAACAACGTCACCGTTCTGGATCGCCTGATCAGGGTTGTAAGGTTCAGTCACCTTCGGAAAATCGTCCCCGGCCCCATGCGTCTGACCGCCTTCGGTTTGGCCGCTGCTTCCCACTCGGCCGCAAGCCGTCAGCAGCAGCAGCAGGGCCATTCCGATAATTAACGCTTTTCTCATCATCTAACAATCACCTCATGCCTATCGACGGGATGACTCCCACGAAAGTTGCAATCGGCGGCCACTTACATCATTCCCGGCAAATCATCAGCTTGTTCCCGTCCGGATCCTTCACGACGAACCAATGGTCATGTTCGATTTCCGTGACAAGCTCGACCCCGAGTTTCTTCATGTAGTCCAGAGAGCCTTGCAGATCCTCCGTCATCAGCATAAACGCCGGCGTCTCGATCGTTGGAGGTCCATCCGGTTCTTGGCCTCCCCACTGCGGCATCGTATCCAATATGAGGCCGGTGCCTTCCATCGGCAGCGGGCACAGGTGACCGGACAAAATTGCACAGTCGGCTGCGTTTAGTCCGAGAATCATGCAATACCAATCGCGCGATTTCTCTATATCCCGAACCGGGACGAACAAGCTGCCGACTTTGTTCTTGATCGGACTCGAAGACAATGATTCCGCTGTGGATTGCTGTTGTTCTTTCATGATTCTTCCTCCACTAATCAATTTAAAAGCTTTCGGTACCATCAATGGCCGATAGTCTTTCGGTATGTCTGTGCGCAAAGGATCGTGACTCATTGTTCTCCCTCAGGTAGCACAAGTATCGGAAGCGAATATTTGGCAAACCCTTCTCCCTCATAGTTGTATCGTTCGCAGATCGTGTATTTTCGCCCTGATGCATCTACAACAAGCCCGTTGTCGGCAACATACTGATCGACGACTTGGCAAGCTGCGTCATAGTTACCGCTTTCATTCGGGACAACGACGCATCGTTGCGGCGGCAGCGTCGACTTGAAATACCACTCCGGAATGTCGTCTAAAGAATCGACTTCCACGCAGAGAATGTATGCATGCTGATCGGACTCGCTCTGTGAAGGCGTAACCGGCCAAATGCCGTAATGAACGGAGTGATTTCTTACCGCCGGAAAATATTTTGTCGATGACAATAGACCTTCTTTGGCATGATGGTATTTGCCGCTCATGTCGTTCAGGCTGATGCAGGGAATACCGATTAACTTCATTTCGCCATGCTCGACGATAACTGGCTTCATGTCCTCCAACTTCGTATTCCCCTCCTTGAATTGCCCCTTCATGAGTTTCAGTGCTGCCGGAACCCTCTCTGGTTTGTAGCCGTCCGAATTAGAGGTTTTCAAAGGAACAGACCCCATCTTCTACTCACTCCTCTATCAATAGAATTGGAATATATAGTTTAACGAGCGTATCCCGCTCGATATCCCCGTCTTTCATTGGATGATAGGAGGCAAACCATTGCCTGTCTTCATCGAATCGGTACGCTGCGTTAACCGCAATCCACCGATGTATCGTTTCCAGAATGCCGGTTAGCTGCCCGTAAGTTTTGGATACACGGCAAGCATACAATCCCGCTCCCATATACTTCCGTTCAAGACCTGATTTCTGAACGTTTACCTCAGCGTTTACTAGAATTCCATTCTCCCACCAGTTTGGCTCGGAATCGGAATCGCCAGCGCCATAGTGGTACGACATGTAATAATAACCTTCGTCATCCCAGTTCGTGCCGGAAGGCTGCTTTCCATACCAGTCAATTAACCGACGTTCGGCGACCTCTTGAGCCTTAGCCCCCAGTTCCCTGCAAAAGTAGGCTTCCATAGACGCAAGACTCACGACTGCAATCGATTCGTTGCGCTGCTTTCGTTGTACCGGGAGATACAAGTTCATCCGCGCAACTTTGCCGTTGTAGGCGATGAATTCTTCTGCGTACGAATGCGTACCGATTTCGAACGTGCTCTTAGGCAACCATTCGGACAGCAGCTGGTCCCAGCTCTCTTGAACGATCTTCGGGGATTTGGCGGACACTTTTCTTACTGCATAGAGACCACCAACGAATGCTTCCTCCGTGAAAGCATGATGCGGAATCTGCCCTTCTTCGCAGACCACTAGCATCTGGTAACCAAAATGCGTCTTGCCTTCTGTTTCCGGAAGATCGACGTTGCGACCGAAAATCCTCATCTTTGAAACTGATTTGTGATCAGCTATCATTTCACGAACGACTCGGAAAGCTTCATTCTCCATCCCCAGCTCCTGTTCTGATCTATGCAAGTAGGAATAGACGTTCTCCGGCGCGAACCGGATCACTTTGACGTCCGGAAAACGTTCGCTATGCTCCCTATCCTCCATGTAAGCGACCCGTTCCTCCAACCGAATCGGTTCAAAGCTGAAATAAATGTCAGCTTCGCGATATGCCGACGGAGTCAGCCCGACAATCTTCTTGAATACCTTGGCGAACGAGTGATAGGACTCGAACCCGCTTTCCCATGCCAGCTCCTCGATGGAACGCTTCGAGTTTCTCAGGTGATCGGCAGCTACGCTCATCCTTCTTTTTCGTATATAGTCTTTAATCGGGTGCCCGGTAAGCGCGGAGAAGACTCGGTACAACTGTGCGACGGAGAGATAGGAGCGTTCTGCCAAGCCTGCAAGATCAATTTCCTCCTCCAAATGGGTTTCGATATAATCAATCGCTCGCTGCACGGATTCCTGGTAACGCACGCTTCATCACCTGCTGCTTAGGTTTTCTTAGCCTAATTATAACAAAGGTAATTTCTCCCACAATGTTCAAAATTCTCAGAAACCGCAATTCTTCAACATCGTAAACATGAATCGACTTCTATCAGCGCTCGAGCATAAAAAAAACGGCAGCCTTTAACTAGGCCACCGTTACTTCACTTTTTCAATCGATAATGAGGTTACATTATTGCAGACTTAGTGCTCGCGCTATCCTTTATCAGGTTGTTATACTACTAAGAGAAGGAGTGAGCTATGATGATACGATTAATAGACAGCCCCATTCGCAACGATGTAGAACGCAATCGAGCTGCGCTTGTCGAGCAGCTGGCAGTTCGTTTCGCGGAGCGAGCGCCCAGATACGATCGCGAGGGCTCGTTTCCATTTGATAATTTTGCCGACCTGCGTAAGGAAGGATATCTGAAGCTGACCGTTCCTCGGGCTTTCGGTGGCGACGAAATCTCTCTGTACGAGTTCGTCCTGCTGCAAGAAAGGCTCGCTTACGGGGACGGTTCGACTGCGCTTGCCGTCGGCTGGCATCTCGGCCAGATCATGCATTTGCGCACGACCGGTAAGTGGCCGGCGGAGACGTTCGAAGCACTTTGCCGCTCCGTCGTGAAGGACGGCACGATGATTAACACGTTCGCCAGCGAGGCCGCTTCCGGCAGCCCGAGCCGTGGCGGCCGCCCGGAGACAATCGCCGTTGCTGCGGACGGCGGTTGGCGGATCACGGGACGCAAGACGTTCAGCACGCTGTCGCCCATTCTTGACCGCTTCGTCGTGTCCGCCTACCTCCCGGACGAAGATTGTACGGCAGACTTTCTGGTCTATCAATCGGACCGGGTGTCGATCGTGGAGACATGGGACACGCTTGGTATGCGCGCGACAGGCAGCCATGACGTCGTGCTGGATGGCGCTTTCGCCGGCGCGGACAGCCGACTGACCGGCAAAGGCACGGATGACGGCGGCGGTTGGCTGCTGCATATACCCGCCTGCTATATGGGCATTGCCATTGCCGCGCGCGACTATGCGCTGGCATTCGCCCGCTCTTATAAACCTAATTCCTTGGATAAACCGATTGCCGCCCTCCCTACCGTTCAACAAACGATCGGGGAGATGGAGGTCGAGCTTCGCACCGCCCGCACGCTGTTGTATGCGGCGGCCGACAGATGGGATAAGGAACCGACAGAGCGGACCGCGATGAAGCCGGAGCTCGGCTTGGCGAAATATACGGTCACGAACAACGCGATCCGCGTCGTCGACCTGGCGATGCGGATCGTCGGCGCTACCAGCTTAGCGCGCGCGAATCCGCTTGAGCGCTATTACCGCGACGTCCGTGCCGGCTTGCACAACCCGCCGATGGACAGCTCGGTTATTCAGATGCTGGCCGCTCAGGCGCTAGGCGAGGAAACATAATCAGAACAAATCGTCACTAGCCCGCTGCGGCGAGTTGACGTCCCCTTTCAGGAAATACTCATACTTACCGAACCGGGACAGCGCAGCTTTATCGGACTGCCATACCCATTCGTCGATTTCGGTCTGGCAGCGGTGAGCGCGGAATGCGGCGAGCTTAGCTGCGTTGTGCGCCTTCACGTCGACACGAATGACGTCGTTCTTGGTGTGTCCGTAATGCTCCGGATGCTCCAGCGCGTCCCCGAACGTAATGAAATATAGCGCACCATTATCAGCGGTACGCCGGAAGGCGGCCGTCGTGGCCTTGCCAATTGCGCAGTGGTCCGGATGACCGCCATACCGTTCATGGAACGTCAACACGACATCCGGCTTTACTTCGCGAATAAGAGCTTCAATACGCTCGATTAGCGAAGCTTCGTCTTCGAATTCAACGGTTTTATCCCGCAGTCCGAAGAAAATTAACCTGCCAATGCCCAGGCAGTCGCAGGCTTCCCGCAGCTCCTGCTCGCGGGCGGCAGCCATCGTTTCGCGATTGAGATACGGCGGATTACCCATGCGCCTTCCCATATCGCCTTTCGTTGCGCTCACTAATGTAATCTCGACGCCTTCGGCGGCGTATTTCGCCAGCGTCCCCCCGCAAATAAACGACTCGTCGTCGGGATGGGCGAATACAGCAAGCAGCTTGCGTTTCAGCACTTGTTCGTGGCTCATTCCGGAAACGGCTCCCTTCCTAGATGCAGCGCGACATTCATGCGACCTCTGTCGTCATAGCCGGCCAGCAGCAGACGGCCTTCTCCGTCCACTTCGAAATGCGTAAGCGCCTCCATCCGCAGCCAGCCGTGGCCGTCAAAACGGAGCGCCGCGCGGAATGATTCTTCTCCCGCGATAAAAGCATGCGTAACCCGCACCTTGAAATTGCGGACAAACATGAATGACGTTGCTTCGCTGTGAATATAAATCTCGGACTCTACGAATTTTCGCAGCTCGGCCTCCACTTCAATTCGATTAATAGGCATCATGGCTAAACTCTCTTTTCTATAAGGAATGTGTTATAAAGCTTCTGCCCTGTTAGGATCGCATGCTCATGGCTTGAAAGGCATGACTCGTAACGCATTGCTCGAGCCAAAGCGGTTCGAGACCACCGGCCGCTGCTGCAGGGAGAAAGTCGGTAAATAAGTGATGATAAGGACGCAAATTCCCGCCTTTGTGTTGTCCTACATTGTACCAGCCTGTATCCTGTGACAAAAGCACGCGGTCACCGACGCCGCAGCCCAGCAGCTGACCTAACAGATCCACATGCTCTTCATACGTGCCCGGCAATATGGAGTCGATGGATATCCAACCTCCTGCCTCCGCAAGCCGTTTGTAAACATCACTGACTTTAAACGTTTGTGCATGCACCCAAATGAACCGTTCCTGATCGAATTGCGCTTTTTTCATAATATCGTAGGCATGCAAAGCGATATCATTACCTATCGTGTGACATTGTATCGGCAGGCCGGTTTCCAGTGAGGTTCGCATCGCAGCACGGAGAATTTTCGCTTGAATATCGTCGATTACCGTGCCGTCATTAAGCGCGATTTTGATAAAACCCGGAAACACCTTACTCTCTCCGATACCGTCCCGTGCTTCTCGAATCCATATATCGGCAAGATCTTGTTCTGTAATCTCATTAACGAAAGCAGGCAAATACGGCTTTTTATAAAATCCAGTGTTCGTAATTAGATGGACTCCGGACAATTCCGACAGCTGCCGCAGAATGTAAGGGTCCCGCCCTAAATACTCCGGTGCGCAGTCCACCATGGTGCTGCATCCAGATTCCTTCAACTTTAACAAGTACGGCAGAACGGATGTGACCACTTCTTCACGGTCATACATGTTCGGAGCAAGCTTCCCGTCTTCTACAAACCCTACGAGCACATGCTCATGTTCCAAAATTCGTCCTGCATCTTTTGCTGTAATTCGACCCAAAACCGTTTGCAGCACAGCAGCACCTCTTCTCGTGATCTGGCTTCTTGCGTTTCAACTCTTAGTTGGTATTCGAGAAATCAATGAACTCTCCTGCCCATTCCGCTGCAAAGAAGTTCACGTAAAAATTCTCTCCTCCAATTGAAGGAAACAACGGTCCTTCTCTCGAAATCAAGAGCAAGCACACAGAAAAGGAGCAACCTCATGCTCTCTCATTCCGCATTCATCCTCAATGCATTTATTATCTTCTTGCCTTTGATTTTTTTCCGTCCCTTCTATAAACGCAAGCACCCGCTCTTCGTATTTGTTTTGTTCTTGATTCCCATGATTATTACAATGACCTTTCCGGTGAGAATATTCGATTCGGTGCTCGACCTAAGAGGAATTCCGCTCGTGATCGGCTCTCTCTCCGGCGGCCTTTATACCATGCTGCTCTTATTCGGCAGTCTGCTTGCGTACCGGCAGATATTAGGCGATATCAATCTATTTCATTACTTCCTATCGCTATTGCCGACAATTGTGCTGCTGCTGTTCCTATTCAAGATGTACGAGAACGCAGGCGCCAAGAAGAGAATGGTGATTGTTGCTGTTACTTGCTTCTTTTTACGCGTGACGGTTGTCAATCTGTACGCCCTGCTAGAAGGGAATGCTTCCTTTTTTATGGCGTCGTTTGTTCCGAGTCTGCCCATCATCTTCGTTCAGTGCATCATGGCAGTGATGCTGGTGTTCATCATTGAAATGATCCGCTCGCAGAGTCGGATGCAAGACGAGATCATCCATGCGGAGAAAATGAAGGTCGTCAGCGAGATCGCAGCCTCCGTAGCGCACGAAGTCCGCAACCCGTTAACGTCCGTCCGCGGCTTCATCCAACTGATGTCCGATCCGGCACTCAGCGACCGGAAGCGTAAAGAGTTCTCAGCTATTACGCTCGAGGAGCTTGACCGGGCAGAATCGATTATTTCCGATTACTTGTCGCTCGCCAAACCGCAAAACGAGAAGCTAGAACCGATCGTCCTGGAGGAAGCCCTTGCCAAAGCGGCCCAAATCCTGAACTCATATGCGAATCTTCAAAATGTCGAGATCATCACGGATATCAAGCACCCCGCAACGGTATATGGCAGCAAGTCCAAGTTCAGGCAAGCCATCATCAATATCGGCAAGAACGCCATCGAGGCAATGCCCGGCGGGGGTATGTTGACTTTGACTTATACGGTCAATGAGCCTAAACAAATCGTCACCATCACGATCACCGATACCGGAATCGGCATGAATGAGGAACAACTTAACCGGCTTGGGTCGCCCTATTACACCACCAAAGATAAAGGCACCGGGCTTGGCACCATGGTCATCTTCAGCGTCATTCGGGGCATGAACGGCAAGATCGAGGTACGCAGCAAAGAAGGAGAAGGTACTACGTATTTCATCACGCTGCCGTTGAGTCAACATGCTAATGATTAGGAGTTCTCCCTATTTCCTGGACCATAAATTCTGATACAAGCCCGTGACCGTCAGACGGACAGTGCCTTTTTCGTCTTGCGTGATCCCATCTTTCTTATACGCATCATTCGGAAAGAGGTAGAAAGAAAATTCATCCCCATCCTTGAAATTTATGCCACTGGTGCCGTACGTAGCGCTTTCATACACGTTTCCGTTATATTCGGCCGTCATCTTCGCACTCGTCTCGGACGTGAATTCGTGTTCGCCTACCGTCTTGTGATGTGTGCCTGAAATTAATGAGGCTCCGTTACTCGAATACGTTCCGACCGTCCGAAATCCGATTCGATAACCTCCGCCCTGCAAATCGACGTTATCGAACCACATCACATAAATGCGGTGCGCCCCGTCATTGTACAGTTCTTTACCCACGTTGCTTTCCAAATCGGCCAAATCGACGGTAACGGAATACTCCCCCGGAACGGTGTAACCATGCTTATCCGTAAACTTATCCGTGTTATTCGCGATATCCGCCATTTGCATCGTCCATGCAGCCGGAAAGCCGACCAGCAAGTAATATAGTAAAACAACAACAGCCGCACCGATAATCGAGCTGATTAGTTTGGTTCTACGTTTCATTAGTCCCTCCGAATCTGTTAAAAAACTTTATATGCCGAATTGGTTTCCATCCATGATGTTCATATTCTTAACAAACTCTTCGATTTCTACATCTAGCACATCTATTATTGAACTTGATTAACTAAGTCTATTAGCTCAGATTGTGTTAGTTTATACTCACCTAACGGAGCCTGATTACCGTTAATGTAATACACGTAGCGAGCTAATAAGCCATTCTGACTTTCCCACCATATGGATTGACTACTTTCGTCTTCGTCGTAGGCATGAATTCCATTATCGAGGTCTATAGACTGCATATTTTTCTTTTCAGAAAATGTATAGGGTTCATAATGACTCCGCTTACTCAAAGCTTCCATCTCATTATCGCTACTGCATCCACTCAAAAGACAACATAGTAATATCAAAAAGATAAGACGAATCTCAATCCCCCCTTTTATCATTTGTTATATTTTAACACTAATACTAGCGAACGTTTGTTCCTTAGTCAATATAAAGAATGTGCCTTTATCGGGTTCCAACTGCAGTTTGACAGCGTATGCTGAAGTTGGACAACACTTCCAGTAAAGGATGAATGCGAATGAACCATCGCTTCAAGACGCTGCTTATTAGTTTGTTAACATGTATGATGTGCTTCATCTTCACCGCCCCCGCCCCCGCTTCCGCCGACAACAACATCATCCACCTTCCAGTTATCAAGATTCCGTGGCTGACCTTGCCTTCGCCGTATTTGGTTTGGAAACAGCCGATCGGAACAGGAGCAATCATCGGTCCCGTACACGCACTGAACCACTTGTTCGTTGCGGCCTCGGACGTTAGAAACGGTAATCATCTGTATGTATTTGACCTCATTAATGAGGACTATCAAAACGTCCAACAGTTTGATTACGATCAGCCGATTACATCGCTTGCCTCGAGACCCAACTACTCGGGTGTCACACTCTACGTCGGTACCCAAAGCATGTTATATGCCTATCAAATTCCATACTCGTTCGAGGATCACGTCACACCCTCCCTCCTATGGACGCTACCAATCGGCAATACGATTGACCATGCCATTTTCGATACTTATGGCAATATTTACGTCCTGTCGAATGCCGAAGTATATAGTAAATTAACTGCCATCAGCCCGAGCGGCAAAGTGCTGTGGACATATAGATTCGCTGACTATTTCAGCAACCCGCCTGAAATCGACAACCATAATGTCGTCTACGCAGGCTCCCTCTCTGGCAAACTCTATGCAATTAGTACGCGTAATGCAGTAGCCGTACAGGTACCAGGCACTTATACCATTAAAATTTCGCTCGCCAATCCCGTACTGGAATGGAAAGCAACCATCGGGAAGCCGACCGATACGATTTATCCAGCTGTTCAATCCATTACGAACGAATTGTTCGTGAGCTCGACATCGAGCGGCGTCTTCGCTCTGAACGCGAACGGCTCGGTGAAATGGCATTACTCTCTCCTAAATGACGAAGTGAGCGCCGCTCCCCAAATTTGGAATGGCACGGTTTATTTTGGAACATCCATAGCGGGCAAGCTTTATGCATTATCGACTGATGGCACATTGAAATGGAAGTACAGTCAGCAAGGAGCATTCACGCAAAGTGCCGTCATAGGAACACCTAGACTCATATACACGGGTGTTATTTTCTTCGCAACATCCAATCATTACGTATACGCCGTCCGGCCGGATGGCACCGGTCTATGGAAATTCCATGCAAAAGGGCCTATTGCAACTGCCCCATTTAGCGATTACAGCAATGGCCGTGCTTATGTAGTGACATCTAACGGCATGATCTACTGCATTGGATAATGAAGTTATATTAGGACTAAGCTGACAGGTTACAATTAACTTTTCAAATTAATCAACAAAAGGCAACCGACACTCTTGTGCCGGCTGCCTTTTGTTCATCGTCCAAACGCCCAAGCCACCATCAGCGGAAACTCTTCTCGCCACATCACATCGTCGTGCGACGCGATCCGCTCTCTCATTTCAACGTCCGCCCCTGCATTGCGCAGCGCATCCGCCCACCGGGTCGCGTTCTCTAGGAAGAACGGCTCCAATGTACCGGCCACGAGGTAGGTGAGCGGCAGAGATCTTGGCATCTCGGCGGGCGGGCGGTACCCTCCGCCTGGCGACGCGGAGAAGACCGTACCGTAGATATCCGGATGCCGAAGCCCTATGGCGAGTGAGAGCTCTCCGCTGGCCGACACACCGCACACCGCGGTTCGTTTGGCGGGCAGCTCGACGCTGAAGCGTGATCGCACCCATCGGCGGACGTCCTCGACGAAGAACTTCTCGTGTGCCGCGAACCGTTCCGGATCGAACGGAGGTGAGTACTCATGGATGCGCACCATCTCATCCGCATTGGACGTCCGGTGCGCGCCGACGATCATCGTGGGCGGCACGTCAGCGGCCGCTTCGAGGTACCTGCCCCACTGCGAGATCAACTGACCATCACCGGCGAACACAATTGCCTGCGGTGGTTCGTGAGGAACATACACCGTAACCTGTCGACCACCATCATACTCAAGCGTCTCTGTTACGAGCTCTCCCGCAATCTTCATATCTCTCATCTCCTGTATTAACATCATGCATGCATATATTCGAATTCATTTAGCCTACGGGCTAGCTCCGAATATGTCGATTAAAGAAAATTTCAGTCATCTGGAGAACATCTTCCCAGCCAAGATTGCCGCCTTGAAGACCATGATTCGCCCCTTTGATTGCCAGAATACTGGAATTATGAAGCGCTTCGTGTAAAATTTCTGCCTGATTGAATGGAATAATCTCATCTTCAGTACCGTGAATGATCAAGAAGGGCGGAGCAGCATCTGTTACAAATGTAAGCGGGCTGGCAAGCTTTGCTCTTTCCTGATGCTCTCTCACGTATCCGCCAATTAGTCGAGATTCCAACGACTCCGGTGAATCATGAAAGCCGTCCAACATCTGCAGGAAATCGACTGGGGCCGACCAGGTGGCAACCGCCTGCACGGAACTGGAAATACCGGGATTTCCGCTACAGCCTTCCATTTCTTCTACGTGTCCAGTCGTACCTAGCAATGCGGCCAGATGTCCGCCGGCGGAATGCCCGAAGACGCCAATCCGAGCCGGATCGCCACCGAAAGATTCTGCGTTCGCTCGAAGCCAACGCACAGCCGCCTTCGCATCATGCAACTGAGCGGGATAGATCGCTTCGTTGCTGAATCGATAATTAATGCTAACGGAGAGGTAGCCTTGGGCTGCAAAGTGTCGAACAAACATCCCGCTCTCCGAAGGTTCAGCCTTGTCCCCCCATAACCACGCGCCTCCATGAATATACATTGCTATCGGAAGTTTACCTCCCCGCTGCGATGGCAAAGCGATGTCGAGCAATAGCGGCTTGCCGTCCGCCTCCCCATAGATCACATCTGAAATGATTTGAATTTCTCGTTCCAACATCTGATGCTGCTCCTCTCTCATAGGAAAGCTGATATAGGATCACTCATAGATTCTCTCACAACGGTCTCGTCAACAACTTAACCAAATCTTTTTCACTTCGATTCCAATCATAGCTAACTTTCCATTCGTTGTTTACTTTTTGCATCGTCAAGACACCGTTTATATGAACGTTCTTCGATTCCTCTTGGCCATTTGTTACTACTAAAGTCATATCGTATCTAAAGAATTTATTAGATTCATTTTTGATATCATCTTTACTACTCGGAATAAGATGAACCTTCTCAACGCTAATCGTAGACTGCTCCGCTTGAGCTACTTGAAGTGGCAGTTCAATAACACGGCTCTGAGTTCCCCTCCTACTTGCAGGGATAAAATCATCGGTTATTAGGGACGACAATTCCCGCTCTTTTATTTGAATGCTGCTTGGAAACGTGACATTCGTATAATCTTCTACTTCGTATTGCGTTTTGGCGTATTCTTTCGCAACTTGAATTGCCGCGCTGTAACTATTTTGGCATCCCACCAGGACAAGCAACAACATGACAGACAACAAGACTACATGCACTCTTCTCAAGTTGCATTCCTCCAGGTATCGGTATTATTCTAGTCCCTATCCTATCGAACGAAAATTCCCCCTGCTTACTCCAACTTCTGCAGACGTTCTACTACCCAATAGCCATAAAACATAGTTGTCTGCAAGGACTCGTTCTCCCAACCAGGCGCGTGCCGATACGTTAGTGGTCGAAGTCCGCAGCGCTCAACGGCGATGGCGGTTTCGGAAAACGTCCAGAAAAATATCCGAGTATCTGACAGTCCACCGGTAGCATCAATCCAAGGGGCATCATGAAAGGGCAACTCTGCGCGGCGCTCGTTAATGGTGAAGTAAAACCGACCTCCACTTGCAAGTGCATCTGCCACATTACTAAGGACTTGATCCAGGTCCTCGCAAAAATCGAAGCATCCGTTAGCTATTATGGTAGTAAACTTCCCGAGTTCAGCAGGCAGTACCTTGTGAAAATCGTGCACGAGGTATGTACCGGAAGGGCGTTTCAATCGCGCCATATCAACCATAGAAGCCGATAAATCAAGCCCGACCACTTCCACATCAGGAGGTAATTCATTCGTCAAGTGTCCAGGTCCACAACCAATATCAAGTACACGCTGCCCTGCACGTACATTCTCTTCTAAGAATTCCTCTATGAAAGATTGACAATGGGTCAGAGGCGTGGAATGTTCTTCGTAAATCTCGGCGATACAGTCGTACATTTGCGCTATCTTAGACTTATCATTCTGAGAATAGTCCACTATGCAACACACCTCCGCACTGACTAATTCCACTCCGCATACGCACTATCCTTCCATTCATGCAGCAAAGCTGCCAGTCAAAT
Organism: Paenibacillus sp. CF384; assembly: GCF_900106745.1. Lineage (GTDB taxonomy): Bacteria > Bacillota > Bacilli > Paenibacillales > Paenibacillaceae > Paenibacillus_Z. The sequence goes on from NZ_FNNV01000001.1 coordinate 727,092, forward strand.
GCCCGGCAGCCTTGTTAAAATATTGATATTCACTTTTATCCCCTTACGCTTCGTTCCTTAATTCGAAGTAACGAGCTCAAGTCTGCGGGTTCCCGCCTGACCTGGGAAGGAATCCATTACTGCGCCGTTGATCCATACCCGCACTTTGCCTTTTTCCTTCAAATCGTCAAAGGTGACTGAACCCCCGGTGCTGTCTACCATTTCCGAATGATCGTTGAAGCTAAACCAGTAGCTTGGCTCGGTCTTACCTTCTTCCAGAACTAGGATGCGGTGCGACTCGTTGTCGATTTTCGAGATTGTGCCGACGACATCGGGCGTCTCGCTTAGCTTCTGAATGTCGTATTCGATCAGATTGGGATCAATCAGCTTCTCGATTTCGGGCTTAGCTTCTGCCTCACTTGAATCCGGCATCGATATAGTGATTTTGTTTTTGATCACATCAATACTTGTCGAGTATAAATTTAGCCTACTGAATAAATCCTGATCGCCGAGCTTATCTTGTGCTGCCTGCAGTTCCTCAATTGAGTGTGTAACGCGCACCGTCTTGTATGTCCCCGATTTATAGCGGTCAGCCAGCAACTTCTCGCCATTTTCGGTCGGTTTGACGAGATTGATATAGAGAAGCCCGTCCTTTAAATAGATATCGCCGTTCGCAATCTGATGGTCTTGGAGAAAACCGCGAACTTCTCCGGGCTCGCTCACTGGATCGATGGTCCCGGAACCTTTTACTTCATTGTCGGTTACTTGGACGATATTATTGTCGTTGCCGCCTTGCACATTGTCACTAGGCTCCATGCGGGGGCCGCAGCCGGTTAACAGAAGAACAGCCAGAAGTACAGTAATGGTCATTCGCTTCATGAGGCACGCTTCCTTTCATCGGTGTTTACACCTTTAACGCACGAAGCCATGCATTAGTTGCTGAAATTCACAGCGGATTAAGCTCAACATCATAACGGGTATTCATAACAATTTCATCTGCCGTTTCCGTGGGCCGGCTTCCCGTTGTATGGTAACCAAATCGATTTACGTGTGGCGATTGCTCCATTTTGTTCATTAGAAACAAAGAACGCTCCAAAGAATCCAGATCTCCTCTGATCGTCAACCTCTCGATAATGGTTTCTTGATTGGCTAGAAGAATCATATACTTCAGGTCTACGTCCAGGTCGGCTATTTGTTCGCAGAACCATTCGAATTCATCTTCGACGACGAAATCGATGACGACGTTTATCTGACTACGTATCACATTTCTCGTTAAAGCTACAATGTTATCCCAAGTGAGGCGCAATTTTTCTTCCCATGAGAGGGGCAGCTCGTTCTTGAGCATGTGAAGCAACATATCCCCCTCGATCAGTACGCATGGCCCGACTTTACGTGCCAGTTCTTTGGAAGTCGTGGATTTGCCGACGCCAAGCGGTCCCGATATCAAGTAAATGACGCTCCTGTTCCTTTGATTCGTATTCATGCCTATTCCTCCTCTAAACTACCTCATAGTTTGCAGCGGTCTGTCGGAAATCTTCTTCACTGACAAGAACATGATCCGATATACGACGAATAAGCCCGCGGTTTACGCGGACTTCATTCGGATACTGTTCTTGTCTTCCGACACTTCGCGATCTTAGCGCGAACCACCTCTATTGTCAGCAAGCGGTTCGCTCTGTCATCTACAATCTCATCCAACATCTTATCCATTCCTTTCGTTCGTTTGTGAGTAAGCGTTAGCCCTTCAGCTCCACCGTTTTCGTTGCAATCTTCCTCGTGAATTCAATGTCATGTTCTACAAAAATCAGGGTAGGCTGATGTTCAAGCAGCACTTCCTCAATCTGCATCCGGGAAATAACGTCAATAAAGTTAAGCGGTTCATCCCAAACATGCAGATGGGCTTGTTCACATAGGCTTTTGGCGATCAATACCTTCTTCTTCTGACCTCCGCTGAACATAGACATGTCTTTCTCAAACTGTATGCGGGAGAAATCAAGCTTGCGCAAAATCGTCTTAAACAAGCTCTCATCAATACCCTGCTCCCGGGCATAGTCGGACAAGTCACCTCTTAAATGGGAAGTATCTTGGGAGACGTAGGAGATTTGCAATCCGCTGCCTCTGTGGAATGCGCCGGTGTACGGAATCGTTTCGCCAAGGATCAGCTTTAACAGACTTGTTTTTCCCGAACCGTTCGGCCCGGTTAAAGCAATTCGCTCTCCCTGGTTAATCGTGAAGCTGATGTCCCGGCAAATCGTTCTGCCGTCATAGTGTATAGCCACATGGTCCAATTCAGCCAGTAGGGGCTTAGGATAAACCAGCTGCGAAATGTGCAGGTTCTCCGACGTTTCTATGTTTTTGAGCAGCTTGGATTTCTCATCGATCGCGTTCTGCTGCCGCTGCTCAATCGACTTCGAGCGTTTCATCATTTTGGCGGCTTTGTGCCCGATATATCCTTTGTCTACCTTGGAACCGGAATTGCGTGTTCCGTTTTTGCTTTTCTCCACCTCGTGCGACCATTGGCCTGTTCTTCTGGAGGCGTCGGATAGTCGTTTGATGTCTTTGACGAGTTTTTCGTTTTCGTTCAGCTCGAACTGATCCTGCAAATGTTTGTTTGCCCACCAGCTGGAGAAGGTTCCTTTCTGAATGTCAATATTGGTTTTGTTAATCGACAGAATATGATCCACGCAATGATCGAGAAACGCCCGGTCGTGAGATACCAGAATAAACCCCTTTTTCCCGTTTAAATATTGACTGACCAGCTTTCTCGCATGCACATCCAAGTGGTTGGTTGGTTCGTCGATCAGCAGGAAATGATTTTCCTTTAGAAATAAAGCCGCTAGCTGCACTTTCGTCTGCTCTCCATTCGATAACGTGTTGTACGGCCGGTACAGCACGTCTTCCGCGACTTTGAGAAGGGAAAGCTCGCGCTCCAACCTCCAAAGCTCATAATCCGGGTAAATGTCGCTTACGACATCCATGGTCAGATTATCCGGGTCATTAACGGAAAATGGAAAATAATCAAAGCTGACCGGCGACGATATGGTTCCGCCGTATTCCAATTTACCGAGGAGCAGCTTCATAAACGTCGTTTTGCCGCGCCCGTTTCTGCCCGTGAATCCCAGTTTCCAATCGGTATCGATCTGGAAGCTGACCTTTTCGAAAATAGTGTCGTAGCTGCCTTCATACGCAAAGGTCAGGTTGGATACTTGAATCGTTGACATGTTAGTTCCTCCTTCTGCTGAAAAATAAATGAGCTGCAAGAAAGTTACTTTTCTCGCAGCTCAAAAATATACATCAGACCAACCGTACGGATGGCAGAAGGAGTATATAAAAGAGTGAAAGAATAAGTAACTTTCTCGCGGCAATAAAGAACAAAACAACGCAAAAATCACCTTTGTTTTATCCCCTAAGACCGGCAAGAAATATTACATTATTCAATCACTCCCATCGTTAAATTTGGTGTCATCATAACACATGGACGAAGGTGTTTCAACCCGATACCTGTCGAACTTGCCGATTCCGAAATCAAAAAAACACTTTATTATAGTAACGCGTTATTGTATTATTGCATTAACGCAGTGAATATCAACAAGATATAAATAAACTTTTCAAAGAGAAGAGGAACCTATCATGCCCTTAACAAAGTCAGAAATTCAAGCACGGAATGTATTGAAAAGCATGAAGCCTTATTCGCCGGGCAAGCCGATTTGGGAGGTACAGCAGGAGCTCGGACTTGAACACGTTGTAAAGCTTGCCTCCAATGAGAATCCTCTGGGTCCCTCACCAAAAGCATTGGAAGCGATAAACGAGTTGCTGGTTCATATTCATCGGTATCCCGACGCGCAGGCAGTGGATTTACGTGAAACGATAGCTGGGCGATATGGGCTTGCATCTGAGCAAATCATTATCACCAACGGAGGCGATGAATTGATTACGCTTGTATCCGAGACATTCATCGAGGCGGGGGACGAAATCATTGTGCCGGGTCCTTCGTTCAGTGAATATGTGTTCGGAGGTCAATTGATGGGGGCTGTTATCCGAACGGTCGCGTTGACAGAAGATTATCAATACGATGTTTCCGCAATACTCGAAGCTGTCAGTGAACGTACGAAGATTCTTTATCTATGCTCCCCTAATAACCCGACTGGAACGATCCTGCGCAAGTCGGCGCTGACGGAGTTGTTAGATGCATTACCACCTTATGTACTCGTTATGCTCGATTCCGCCTACAGTCACTTTGTAACCGAAGACGATTACTCGGATGGTATAGAGTTTGTTAAAGCAGGTTATCCCGTCATCGTTCTGCAAACTTTCTCCAAGGTGTATGGATTAGCGGGAATTCGAGTGGGCTTCGGAGTCGCCTCGCCAGCGATTATTAAAGAGGTGCTTCAAGTGAAGGAGCCGTTCAATGTAAATGTTCTTGCACAAGCAGCAGCCAAGGCAGCGATTCTAGATGATGACCATGTCCGAAAGTCCAGCCTGCTGGTGCAGGAAGAACGTTTGCGGATGTATCAGGGCTTTAGGGAACTTGATTTAGCTTATACCCCAAGCATGAGTAATTTTATTCTCGTTGAGCTTGGCGAGGATGCGGAACAGCGTTACAACGAGCTGATGCGGCAAGGGGTCATTGTTCGATACGGGGCAGCTTGGGGGTTGCCGCACCATGTTCGAATCTCAATCGGCACACCCGAGGAGAATCAAATACTGCTTCATGCACTTCGACAATCGATAGTAACGGCGGATCGATAAACACGCTCGCTGTTTAAGACGACGCAAATATAAAGAATCGTGAGCATGATGGACAAGAAAACAAGCAAGTGGCAACTTAATGCCACTTGCTTGTTTTTGTCACCGGCGCCTTCGGGCTTGGCTATGGAGACACAATATAGATTTCACGGATTTGCGTGTTTCCCTTGGTGTCCACATAGACTTTATATGGGCCTACTTCATACGTACCTTTCGCGTTATTTTGGATAGAGAACGTTTTGGTAATGTCATTAAACGAACCGTCGGAATACTTTTCCCTGACCGTGATAATCAAGTTGTTTTTATTCCCTTTGAGCTTCTCTACGTAAGCCGTTGGCGTCGCGCCGATAACAGTGGCGGGTGGCTCAAGCGACGCCAATAACTCTGCCTTAACTTCGCCGTCTGCCAGAATCGTGATAAAGTTGCGAGCCAACGCGATATCGGCAGCTGATCCAGACCCGAGAGCCTTTGATACGGCAGCCCTGGCCGATGCTTCAAGCCTTTCCTTGTACTCGCCATCGCTTAACAGTAATAAATCCGTAAATATCTCTGAATTCTTTAATTGTCCGCTTGCCACTTCGAATGTGCCTCTGGAGCCGTCGGATTCATCCGGGCCGTCGGATTCATTGAGCATGATCGATACGCCGATTCTTCCGTCCGCAAGCTCCGGTGCAGGATTACGATAAAGCGTATTAAACGGAATTTTCAACTCGTAAATCGTCGTTTTCGTCTCTTCGTCACGCGTAATCTTTGCCACGATATCCGTAATCGGAGCCGTCGGCGCATTGCTGCCTGAAGGACGTGTCCACACCCATGTAATCACTTCGTTATCGTTGTTGAGCGCGAAGCCCAATTCATTCCGCGTAGTACTGTCGGTTACTGGATTGCGTAAATCAACGCCTAACTGCAAATTATCCTCTCTCCATATATTCCCGCCCGTCTGGTTATTGAAGTGCACGTCGTCCTTAACGACAATGTACCCGTATAAATTGTTGTCGTCCCAGGCGAAACGCGATTCCGCGCTGAGATCTTGCGGGCCATCCCACGTTCCCGCCGTTACATAATCTTCGGTGTCCATTACGAATGCCGGAGTCGCGGCATTCTTGGCCGGATTTCCCGTGCCGGCGGAGCTTGCCTGCTCAGCGTAAGCCGTATCGAATTTTACCGTATAGGCGTATTCGTTCCCGTCTTCGAGCTGCAGCTTGAACGTGATCAGACCTGCAACATAGGACGGTAAATCTACGGTTACGGATTCTCCTGCAGCAAGTGCGCCGAATGGGATAGGAGTGAATGCTTCCGCATAAGCAGCCGGGGAAACCATCGTCAATGTCCCAGGGGCGGAGACTTTCCCGCTCACATTATACTTGAAGCTGAATTGTTTCTGATCTCCGCTTTGGATGAAGCCAAACACAAACGGTTCCGCCAATAAGTCAGAGCCGTAGATGCCATACGGATTGTTGGCTGGGGTGCTGTTTCTCAACCCGGATGCGTAATAATTGTTGCTAAGTTCAATCGAAGTGCCCCCGTCTCGCAGCATCGCATACACGTTATTATTCTGACCGTCCTTTGACGGCTGGAAGTAAGAAGAATATACTTTCGCTCTACCGCCGCGGACGTCTATCCCCGGATTGTTACCGGGCAGCTGAGTGAAGTTTGCTTGCTGGAAACGGACGATACCGTTATTGACAACCGCGCCTGCAAGGCTCGGGCTTCCCCAGAACGCGCTGTTGTACAGAACAAGTTCCGCATCAGGGTGAATTTTCGCGGTATTGGGTGTATCGCCCATTCTGACGTACGCTCTGTCCGGCTCCGTCGCGATGTTCGTATTCACCAATTCCGAGTTGATCGCGATGATTGTGGTGTGTTCGTCCGCGTCTTCCACATACAAGGAATAAGCGCATCCGTCCGAGCCGTGACCGATCATCGTCAATTTGCCAGGATAAGCATATTCGCCATTCCCCAAGTCTCGCTTCAGGAAGTGTACGCCGTAAACCGAACCGTAAACGAAATTGTTGAAAATCGTCTCGCCTTCCACATCGGAAAATTTAAGCGCGCTGAGGTATCTTTGCACGAATCCGTACAGATCGCCGGAAGGAGCCGTATAGCCTTGGCCTGCCGGAAGTCTAAGCGCGTAATGCGGATTAAGCTGCATATTTCGGATGAATCCGCCTTCCGAGCCTCCTCCGACCCAGATGCCCGCTCGCAAGAGCGTGCCGCCTAAATAATCCACGTAGTGACCGTCGGTGCGGTAGGACGCCAGGTCGATGCCTTTATCCCCGATCGGAATCGTTAAGTTGATGGCATATACGCCTGCGCCTTGTCCTTGTACCAAGAACGGCGTTTTTATCGTTTGGTCCGGATTACTGAGGGTAACACTGGTTATATTCGCTTGCGTAATGCTAAGTCCGCGTAGACCAGCATTAGCTAGAAGCCGAATTAGAGAAGCTCCGTTCTCTCCCTCATCGCCGCCGGTATAAGTCGTGAATATCGCCGTTCCGCCGCCTTGCGTATGGTGCTGTACATCCCATGTTCCTCTGACTTCGACGCCTGCCGGAACGATTACGGGATGATCCAGTCGATATCTTCCGCCTGGCAAATAGACCGTACCGCCACCGTGATGAACTTTAATATAGTCAAGCGCATCCTGCAGCTTAGCGGATATGTCCACGGTCGGCGCATTGCTTGTTAACGAGCGCGGGAGGTCGAGTCTAAGCACTGCGTTCGATGCCGGTCTCGGGTGTACGTCAATATCTGTTTTAATGTCCTTCGGAATAGGTTCGAACAGATAATCGACGTCCTTCACGCTTTGAACCGTCGTATTCGTGCCGTCTGCCTTAACGTCAAGATTAAGGTTGTCGATGTGATCGGCAAGGTTAGCGCTCTCGATGTTCAGGTTATAACCGGCGTTCACCGATTTGAACGATCCGAAGTTGGCTCCGAGATGTGCATGTTTGGACGCCTGTTTGAAGTTGCTCTGACTGACCAAGGCGTTGCCTCGGTTAAGGAAGTTCAGCGCATAACCGTCGTCATATTCGTCGAATGAACTATCCTCGAAGGAGATGACGCCGCCTCTGGCGTTGCTTACAATCGGACCCTTGAATGCCACTCCGTTGAATTGGACAGATGTGTCGAAACGTTCGTTGAAATAGGCTGAGGTATCGCCTCCGAATGCCGAATTCGAGATCAGCAGCCCGAAACCGTTGACGCTGTCAATATAGATGCCTGTTTGACAGTCTTCCGTCGTGACTCCATAGAACTGCGCGTTCGGAGATTCGTTGCCGCCCGGTTCTCTCCCGATCCACATCCCCGTCTTATACCCTGATACGCGTAGACCGGATATATATTCCCAGTCCGAACGGTGCATCATGAATCCGGTAGCGTTCGCTCTTGTATAAGCCTTCGCATCCGCAAGAGTCGGTGCGCCGACAAGTCCGGAATTCGCCCAGTATTTCGGGTCGATGTCGACGTTCTCGATACGCCCGATGTCCGTACAAGTATGAATGACGATGCCCTTGTAGAGCGCTGTTATCTTGCTGTTCAGGACATAATGCATTTCGCTCGGCAGCGAAATGAATCCTCCCCAAGCGTTGACGAGCGTCACGTTATCCAGCGTCACGCTGTTACCGGTTCTTTGATAGAACGTCCATGGATACGGAATGCCATGAATCGTCTCCGTATCCCCTGTCTTCTGACCGTCCTCGCCTCTGACTTCCACTACGGTTTCGGCAGTAAGATCCTGTTCGGGGTACCAGACGGAAAGGTTCGTTACGCCAGTGCCCTGTTCCATATCGATGAATCGATCGGACACGTTGGCTACCTTTTTCCCGCCTGTTTGATTTTCACGCTCGTCGGAATCCACGTACGTGTCATAATTAGCGGTTGCCTTGCCGGCATATACCGCGAGTATAGTTCCGTCGATTTTACCGTCGTATGGGTCCGCATCCGGGTTATCCCATTCGCCACGGAGCTGTACGCCCGCCCGCAAATTCAACACTTGTTTATATTCGTAGGTCGTATTGCCGTTCGCGCTTTGAACGCTAACGGTGCCGGTCGTTTCCGTACGGAACGCATAGGTTCCCGCCGGAATATAGACTACTCCGCCGCCGTCACGATAAGCCGCGTCGATTGCTGCTTGGAAGGCCTCTCTGTTATCCACATTCAAGAGATGTTCCGTTGCTGCCATCGCTTCCGTTATTGCACCGAAAGCCAAGACGTTATAGTCCGATATCGCCCAATCTTTCGCGTCGTTTTCCTGCGAGATTGCCGTTCTCATGTAATTTGCATAATCGTACCTGCCCGGAACCGTCAACACGAACGATTTGCTCTCGGATACGAGAGCGGCTGCCGGGCCTCTTGTGACCGTCGCCGTGAGCGTTACGATACCGCCGCCGTCCGGACGGTCCGTCGGGATCACGCCTGCAGCGTTTATCCGAGCAGCGTCTGACGTCGTCCACGTAATATCCGTCATATTCTCGCCCATCGACGGAAGAACGAGATTCGTCGACACCTTCGTCTGAGAAGGATTCACACCTTTGATCGAATCCCATGTTAGTTTGCTAATCATATGACTTACTGCATCCTGATCGGTACCGGTACCCGTTCCGCGAACGACGATCGTAAAGGTTTTTACGACCGGTACTGCAGTACCTTTGCTTATTGTCGCCGTGAGGGTTACGGTTTCATTGTTTTCTTGACGCGCTACCGCGCCGGAGTTGCTGCTAATTACCGCGTTATTAGTAGATGTCCATGCGATGTTCGTTCTTGCCGCACCAGCCGCAGCAAGCGTCAAATTCGTTTCAACCAGATCTTGCCTCGTATTTGCTCCTTTGATAGCATCCCAATTGAGCGCGTCCGCAGCAAGCTGTACCGCTTCTGCGTCCGTTGGCGGAATTTCGGTTATGCGAATGCTCTGAATGATGGCTCCCGCCGTGGCGAAACGAAGGTGCGCCCCTTGATTCTGCGCGCCTATCGCATAGTTTGCTCCGTTAAGCACAACCTTCGAGGTGACCCAAGCGCTGCCGCTTCCCGCCGCCGGAATGCTGGCCGATCTATAGGCATCATATCCGGAGAAACTGCCGGGATAGATGGTGTTATAGTGCAGAGAGATACCGCCGGTTGCACTCGGTCTCCAGTAGGTGACCGCCAGTTCGACCTTGTTTACCGGCTTAAGGCGATTGTCGTCTACGATAACGTAAAGAAAGTCGCCAACCTTCACGCCGCCGACAGCGCTTTGAGTTACTCTCTCTACGGCTACACTGTCTCCTTCGAGGCTGATGCCAATGCCATTGCCTTGAAGCTTGTTGCCCGATGGAACAAACGTGCCGGAATCGTTGAAGTCAATGAACACTTCGGCAAGCTCATCAGCCAAACTGGCTACTGTCAAAGCAAACGGGACCTGAACAGGCGTTGCGCTGCCTTTGCTTATTGTCGCCGTAAGGGTTACGGTTATGTCCTCGTCCGGGTCGCGGGTGACGTTACCAGTTGCGGTTTCTATAATACCTGCCGGATTAGCCGACCATGCGATAACCGTATCTCTCGCTCCCGTTGTTGGAAGGGATAACGCCGTTCTAACGCCAGATTGGTTCGCATTTCCATTCTTGATCGTGTCCCATGTCAGTTGAGCCGCAGCATCCGTTACAGCTTGATTGTCGTCAATATGCTCGATCTTCACTCTGGTATGTGTTCCTGCGAATGGATACTGCGTGCTTTGAGCCGTGCGTGCGAACGTATAATAGGTATTGCCTGTTGGTTTTGCAATTGTCGCAGCGTACACGCCTTCATGGAGTGTACCCGTCTTCCAATCGCCTTCTACAGGAGCGCTGCCCGTAGTGTTGACCGCAAACTGCACAGCTTGGCCGTTGGTCGGCGCAGCCGACGATAACGTAACGCTGTCAGCTGTCTCAACGGCTGCGGGAATCGGTTTCGGCGAATCCAAGCTGCTCTGGAAGCGCGGGTTCTTGATATAGATGTCGCCTTGGGGTACAGACGCCCATTGCATTTGCAGTCTCCCGGCTTCTACCGTGTCCAGATTAACGGGATTGAAACCATTCGAAGAATTGGCAGCCGATAATTGCGCATATACCGTAATCCATCCGTTAGCAGGTCCATTTCGCATTTCGCTAACGTTAAGACTAAGACGCGAATTAGTGTCGAGGTTGTTGCCTCCGGCCGCTATGGCAATCCAGTTGTTTCCTGCAACATTCAAAAGATCCGAATGATTAACATACATATCGAACACAAAATACTGGTTCGCGTAACCTAATAAATCCTGATTGCCGCTGCTATTAATAAAGCGGGCATCCCAAATCCGCTCAGCGCCTGCTCCGATTCTTCCAGCGCCTAACTTAAACGCGGTATTTCCGTCCGGCGCAATCGCATTCGCTCCCTCATTTGCATTAGGGAAATACGTCGCAGCCCGAGCGTTGACCGCCGCCGGCACAGCTTTCACCGTCACCGTAATCGCTTTAACAGCACTTGCCGCACCTTTGGTTATCGTCGCCGTGAGCACAACAGTCTTGTCTACGCCTCTGTTGGATAAACGATCCACGCTTCCCGTGCTGCTTATTGCCGCATTGTCCGAAGACCATGCTACGTTCGTCGTTCCTATTGCCGTCGAGAGATTGAGTCTTGATTTCACATCGCTATCCATTGTATTACTGCCTTTAATCGTATCCCATGTCAGGGACGACGCCACTGTATCTACCAAAGTTTGTTCGTTAATAGTCGTTACGGTAGTTCTTGTCGATGCGCCGATGAAGTTGTAGCTGGCGTCTGCTTTCGTGCGTGCGAATACATAGTAGGTGTCTGCTGAAGGCAATGCGGCAAATTGATAAGAATAAACACTACCATTGTTAACTCCATCCACCCAACCGGATGAGGGAGCATTCCCGTCTTCGCTTATGGCAAATTCCACGGCTTGCCCGCTAGCCGGTGCGTTCGCAGTTACTGTTCGAGTTGCCACGTCAAGTGCGGGAACCGATGACGGTGATAGCGGAACGCCTAACGTACTTTTCTGGAAATGGGGGTTTTTAATGAAAACGGGGGTGCTGGGAACGCTGGTATCCCATTGCAGATGCATAGCCAGTCTGGTTACTTTGTCTAGCCAGGCATCATTGAAATTCCCGGCTACCGCACTTGTCGACGATAACTTCGTATAGACCGTCGCCCATGTGCCCACCGCTGCGCTTGTGACCCCGCTTATATTAAGCTGCAGTCGTGAATCGGTGTTAAACTTATCCCCAGAGGGGTTGCTGTCGCTTACAATGACGAGCCAGTTATTTCCTTGCATATTTTTGAAGCTCGCATTGGGAATGTACATCTCGAACACGAAGTAGCCGTCTTTATAGGCCGATAAATCCTTCAAGGGCGACACGCTCGGCGTGAACAGGTTATCCCAAGGACCGCCGCCCTTAGAGGTTCCTGTATTTAAACTCCACGCCGTCTGTCCGTCCGGCGCATTGGTTGCCGTGGCCGTATTGCCATCCACGCCTGCATTTACAGTCAAAAGCTGTACGGCATCTCCCCATTCTGCGCTAACTGATTTCGGTGGAGAAAACAAAGTAAGAACCATCGCTGTCACAAGCAAATAGGCTAGCAACCGTCTTTTTATCATTCTAAAATTCCCTCCATATCTAATGTAGTTTAGGCGCAACAAGACAACACTTTCCCCTTATGCCCGCTATCGCATCACCTCTACGATTCCATATGGCCAAACTTGCAAAAGCGCATTTGACAACAATCGACACCATGTTAGCGCTTTCACTAAAACATGCAAAAAACGCCTCTTCCTACTTGTTAAGCCTGTACTCCTCTACCGCAGCGTTACTCTGTCTATATGGAGGACTAGTCTTATCATACGAGTGTTGAAATCCAGTTTCTATGAGGTAATCTTTTCCTTACGAGGGCATTATTGTCCTAAATAAAACTGGCTATGAATCCAAATGAACAACAAATCTGCTGTTACCTCTACATAACAAAGAGCAGCTGCCATTGTGGCAAACTGCTCCTTGTTGTTAAACTGACGACCTGACGAATCATAAACAACGCTTTTTACTGATGTTTCATTTTATCAAGCGTCTCCAAGTACAGGACTTGAAGAAACTTCTTGATATTGACTTTGCGCTTCTCCTGCGGGTATTTCTCGTCGATTTCTCGCATCTTGAGACGCACGTCCTCGAAGTCAAAATAAAGCGGCGCGTAATGCTCGAACTTCGGGTGGCTGTAATCCGTGAGGCCGATACTCGCCAGATTGGATAATGCTGCGATGACGGTCCGGCGAACGCGCTGCTCGACCGCCTTCCCTTCTTTCTCGATATCGCCGCCTTCCGGCTTGCTCACCTTGGCTCCGACCTCGTATAACGCTTTCAGCGGCGGGATGCCCCCGCCTTGATGCCGCCCAATCAGCCATGACATCATTTCGATGATATCATGGCTTCCGCTTTCACCGATGATGCCCATGTCCATTAAGATCACCTGCATGATTTCTTTGGCATCGTGCTTCTTACGCACGCCAGGCGGCTCTGAATTCAGGTCATCCAGCTTCGCGATCGACTGTTTGATTTCCTTCAGATAGCGGGACATTCGCCATTGCTCGCACACTTTGCCTAGCACGGCTTTGACTTCCACCCGGTTAATCGGCTTCTGGATATAGAATTCAATGCCCGCTTGATACGCTTTGCTAATCATTTCTTTATTCTCGATCTGGGAGATCATGACATACTTTCCCTCGTACCCTTCCTCATTTAGCCGCGTGATCGTTTCGATCCCGTCCTGGTCCGGCATTAACAGATCAATGAGCACGACATCGGGGTTCTCGTCTAGTACAAGCCGTTTCCCTTCAACGCCGCCCGCCGCCATTCCGACCACCTCACCGACGCCGCCTTTCTCGATAATCGTCTGCAGCATCCGCCTGCTTACCGCATCGTCGTCGACAATACAGAATGATAGCATTGTACCTACACTCCCTTCTTCAACTTCACTGTTGGAAAAGCTGCAGAGAACGTGGTTTCAGTATCCCGCTCCGGTTCCGTAAGGAGAAGTCTGCCCGTGAACGAGCCGACGATAACCCGAACATGCGAGAGGCCGATGCCGGTCGCAGCGACGCCTTCCTGATTGAATTTGGTCGTAAACCCGGGCTCGAATACCATATCCTTATCCTGTTCGGCGATCCCCGTCCCCGTATCGCTGACGATAAACAAGGTGTCTCCACCGCGTTCGCGTACCCGGATGCGTATCGTTCCATGCCGCTCGATCGCTTCGACCGAGTTGGCTGCCAAATTGTTAAGCACGGTGATAAGTGGGATATAGTGCGCGGTCAGGTAATCGATGCCGATGTCCTTCTCGATCCGCACCTCTTTCTTAAGCATCCGGCTGTATTCGCCGTTCGACTTTTCCACAAGCTCGACGATCTCCGCCAAGGTCATTTCCGGGGCACTCTCCAGGTCGACCAGTTTCATCAGTCCTGCCAGGATGCGCTGCGAATCTTTCTTCACCTCGTGAATCTGTTGGGTAATTCCGAGAACGGATCGCCCATAGTCATGCAGCCCTTCCTTGTTCAGCTGTCCGTACAGATCGTGGCTCTTCGCGGTAATCTGTTCGATCACATCCATCGATTTGCGCAAATAGAAGACTTCGCCATAGAGTCCGCTGCCGACATTGATCATTTGTTCGATCCGTTTCTGCTGCTCGGCGTGAACGCTTCGCATTTGGTGTACGGCTATACTGCTGTAGATGCCTGTCGTAAAGTAGCTGCGAACAACGGCGATGACCGAAATCAGCATCCACTGATTGATTTGAAAATACGGCAGTCCGAAGGCGATGCTGCGCATCAGCAGCTCCGCTTCATTGGAGACAACGTCGATCAGAGACACGCACGCTCCGAGAATAAGCGGATTCAATTGATGTAATCTGCGTTGAATGAGGGCCATTCCGGCCCCGAATACGATGTAAAAGAGCATGGCGGAGAAGTGCGTCTGCACGCTGCCCAGAAGATCGAACGTGCCGGACGAGGCGGCTCCGTCGAACGATACCCGAAACAGCAGCACCGTCGCGCCGGCGGCGATCCCCGTCCGCCAATAAGGCAGATGGCTCATTAGCAGAAGCAGGAACAGAAAGGCGCTGCTGCCAAGACCGATGCGAAAGACCTCGCCGATGAACGGGTTGATCTTGAATTCCCCGGCAACCGCTACGACGATGGCGACGATGGTAATTTGCATGCTTTCCGATTTGGACCAAGTTTGTATGGCTATAGGAATGACTCCCATCGGGTTTCTAACGTCCGAGGTTGGTTAGCCCCATTTATTTTCAAGGCGCTTGGCCGCAAGCGACAGCGCGTAATTGACCACGAAATACAAGACAGCCACAAGCGCCAGAATCGGCAGCGTATAATTGAAATTTTGCGCGATGACGATCTTCGAATTGTGCATCAGCTCAGGTAGCGAGATCACGATGGCGAGCGACGTGTCCTTGAGCAAGGAGATGAACTGGCTCACGATCGGCGGCACCATGCGCCTCAGTCCCTGCGGGAGCACGATATGCCAAACCGTCTGCGTATAGGTGAGACCCGACGAACGGGCGGCTTCGACCTGTTCTTTGGGGATGGAGCTTAGTCCGCCGCGGACGATCTCCGAGATCATGGCCGCTTCGAATACCGCCAGACCGAGTATGGCCGAGCTCATGACCCCCAGCTTGAGGCCGACGTCCGGCATCGCGAAATAAGTGAAGAACAAGATCAACAGCAGCGGCAAATTGCGGATAAGCTCGACGAGCACGCCGAGGATTTGGGATACGACCGGAATTCGCATATAACGCAGCGTTCCGGTGATGCTGCCCAGCACGAAGCTCAGCACGATCGCGACGAAAGCAACCCAGAGCGTGATGCCGAAGCCTTTCATGACGAAGATGAGATTATGGTAAGAGAAAGCACCAGCAATGTCCATCCGCCGATCCTCCTAAAGTTATAATCGAATTTTGCGTTTCACGGCACTTCTATCCGTTCTTGGCCAACCTTCGTTCGAGCTGAAGCGCGGCGAAGCTTAAGGGAAGAGTCAGAACGAGATACAGCGCCGCGACGAAGATATAAGTATCGAAGGTTGCATACGTCTTGCTGGCCACCTGATCGCCATAATACATCAGGTCGAATCCGGCGAAGACGCCGAGAATCGACGAATTTTTTACGAGGTTGATGAATTGGTTGCTGAGCGGCGGAATGACGATTCTAATCGCCTGCGGAAGCACGACATGCCGCATCGTCTGCATGTACGTCAATCCGGACGCTCTGGCCGCTTCCGTCTGTCCAGATGGAATGCTCATGATACCCGCCCGAATTGCTTCCGCAACGAAGGAGGCGGTATATACCATTAGACCGACCGTACCGCAGATGAATCCGCTTAACGTGATGCCGAGCGAAGGCAAGCCGTAATAAAACACAAATACAACCAGCAGCAGCGGTATATTCCGCACGAACTCGACGTAAGCCGTCCCGATCCACCGCAACGGCTTGACGGACGAAATACGGAATACGGCGATGATCGTCCCAAGAACGAAGCTTCCTAGTAAAGCAATGACGCTCGCCCAGATCGTGTTGCCAAACCCTTTCATATAGATTCCGAAATGGTCCGTAAAAATCGATATGTCCGGCATGCTATCCCTCCCGATATGCAGAAGATGGGTGGCGCTTGGCCACCCATCCTGTCGTTCGCTAACCTCTATTCCCCGGACGGGGCTTTGCCGATCCATTTCTCGTACATCTTGTCGTATTCGCCGCTGTCATGCAGCTTCTTCAATCCTTCGTTAACGCTATTCAGCAGATCGGTTGCGCCTTTCTTGATCGCAATGCCGTACGGCTCATCGGTGAAAGGTTCCCCGACAACCTCGTAGTTCGGGTCCTGAACGGCCATGCCGTACAAAATCGCGTTATCGGTCGTCAGCGTTTCGCCCTGTCCGGCTTTGAGCGCGCTGAATGCGTCCTGATAGTTGTCGAACTCCAAGATGGTCGCGTCCGGCACCTTCGCTTTGATGTTGTCGACCGAGGTCGAGCCTTTCACGGCCAATACTTTCGTGCCTTTCTTGATGTCGTCGATGCTCTTGATCGGACTTCCTTTCTTCACCAGAAGGGACTGGCCTGCCTTGAAATACACGTCGGAGAAATCGACTTCTTTCCTGCGCTCCTCCGTAATCGTCATCGTGGCGACGATCATATCGATATCGTTGTTGTTCAACATCGGAATGCGTGTCTTGGAAGTGACTTCCTTCAGCTCAATCTTAGTTTCGTCGCCGAGAATCTCCTTAGCGAGCGCCTTGGCGATGTCGATGTCGAAACCTTCGACGTTGCCGCTTGCCGGGTCCTTCAAGCCAAAGAGCTTCGTATCGTACTTGACGCCGACGACGAGCTTCCCTCGGCTCTTGATATCGCCCAGCGCCGATGCCGCTTCAGACGGCGAATTTCCGTTCGCGCCGACGTTGTCCCCTCCCTCTTTGTTGCCGCATCCGGTCAATACAACCGCGGAAAGAACCGTCAGAACGATGCCAAGCGTCATCCAACTTCTTCTCTTCATAGCTTAAAACCCCTCTCCGTTATGGGATTGCATGGTTTAGAACGCCAAGTTCGGTTGCGCGCAAGCCGTTAATGGCGCAGCAAGCGATTGAGAAACAAGCGCGCCCTTTCTTCCCGAGGCTGCTCGAAGAATTCCTCCGGCGGAGAGATTTCGACGATTTGCCCTTTGTCCATAAAGACGACGCGATCCGCCACTTCCCGTGCGAAACCCATCTCGTGCGTAACGACGACCATTGTCATTCCTTCGTGCGTCAAGGTCTTCATGACGTCCAGCACTTCGCCGACCATTTCCGGGTCGAGCGCGGAGGTCGGCTCGTCGAAGAGAATGATCTTCGGCTTCATCGCCAGTGCCCTTGCGATTGCAACGCGCTGTTGTTGCCCGCCGGACAGCTGCGAAGGAAACGCGTCCGCCTTGTCTACGATGCCGACTTTCTCCAGATACATCCTGGCTGTAACCGCCGCTTGCGGCTTCGTGATGCCGAGTGCCTTTATTGGCGCGAGCGTAATATTGTCGATCACGTTCAGATGGGGATAAAGATTGAAGTGCTGGAACACCATGCCAATTTCTCGCCGCAGCTTGTTGATATCGGTTTTCTTATTGGTGACGTCGACACCGCCCACGGTCAGACTGCCGCTCGTAATGGCCTCCAGCCGGTTGATGCAGCGAAGGAGGGTGCTCTTCCCCGAGCCGGAAGGCCCTACCACAACGACGACTTCACCCTGCGCAATTCGAAGATCGATGCCCTTAAGCACATGAAAATCGCCATAATGCTTCTCCACCCGCTGAAATTCAATCACCACAATCCCTCCTTATCGTCGCCTTTCACTTCTCTGCGGAAATGGAATGTGAACTCACATACTGTGTAGACAACTATAACGAAAACCTACGCAATCCTAACGAATCCGACATGAAAGACGTGATTTTTTTTACAAGTGAGTGCGATTATTCCATTTTGACAATGTCCTAATACGGTTTGGTAAGAGGTGGTTTTGTTTTGAGCAATCGCCCAGAACTACTATACAAAAATAAAAAAAGCCGCAGTTTATGCGACTTCCGCTGTATGTGTCCGTTAGTTCAATTCAAGATTATTAAGTATAGTCCGGGTATTCAAAGTTGCCCGTTTCTATTCGATTAATGATATCTATGAGTTCTTCAATTCTTCCTTGTTTCATATATAAAGTTTCACTTGCTTGAAAAAAATGAACTAGTTTTTTCTCTTTTAGATGGGCTAATCTCTTGTGTAAATAAGACAAGAGTTCTTCATTGTTTGCACACACTCCGATTCTCCTCTCAAGTCGCCTAAATGAAGTGCCCGTTATTTCAATGCATTGCTCTGAGCCATGGTGATAAACTCCGTCGACCCTTTACTAAATTCAATTTCCTGGCTGAATCCGAATTTTTATACAAGCATATTGCTCTTTGATTAAACTTTGCTACCGTAAGTCGCTTTGGGAGGATCTCGAAGTTATTATCGATATAGCTAAGTACAAATGTTAGAAACGATGTTCCATTTCCCTGCCCCGTGTACTCAGGTCTCATTCCAATGCCAGTGTCCATATAAGCTTGGGAATACGTATATATATCATTTGGTACTTGTGCAGCGATTCCTAAACAAAAGAAGCCAATTAACCTTTTATCAATATCAAACACAGAAAAATATAAGCCCTCAAGCATCTCGTTTCCCGCCTCAGGGCTTAATTCATTGTTATAAAAATCATACGGTTCATCATATCTCCAACCTAAGATATCGCTAGCTGCATCTTTACTCATTTTATCAGTGTAAAGCTTCATGTCGTCCTCCCGTCTGCTACGCCACAGAGCATGAGTTCAATACTTTACCTTTGTAAATCCAATGATGTTCCCCACCTAATCTTAATTGTCGGTTTGGTTTGTAATTCCAACGGGATAACAAAATTCTCTTTGTCAAATTCGATGACTAGGCTTTCTAAATCATTTATTCGTTTTATTGTGAGGTTAAGGATGTTCTCTATGTAAAACTTGTTAATTTCTTCTTCCTCAAGATACAACCTTATTTGTCCACAATTACTCGCCTCTTTAAGATCAAATTCAGCCCTTAGATTACCACGTGCTATTTTGAAAGAAACGGTCGTGTATTGCCAAGGAATTCCTTCATCAATAAATTCGGCTTCACACTCAAATAAGTATTCTAATTCATAAAGTTCGGGGGTTTTAATCATTACCACCTTCGCTTCTATTAATATTTCACTTCCCAATCATATCATGAAAAACTCATTGTATTCCCATTCTCAATTACCACGCTAAACTGCCTATTCCTTCAACAAAATGAAAAGGAGCTGCCGTGTAGCAAGCTCCTTAACTATCGTAACAAGTATAGAATTTTGAAACTTTAAGGAAATGCTATTTCAACTGACGTTTTAGAATGTATGTACTTTTGCTTTCTTTGATTGCCAGTTCCCACCCGTCATCTCCAAGAATATTTAAAACTCTTATGAGGGAGATGCCATTGAATTTTGGAGTGTGTTCACTTTCATCTACATAATATCTAACACCATAAATATCATGTTCCATTTTCAAGACCGTATATTCAAACTTTATGACAATCACCCCTTTTCATTCATTTAGTTAAATGTTACCATATTCTGATATCTGCACAAGAGACTGTTTATCCGAAATTTTTCACCCGATAGCCAATTTCGCCGTTATGCGTAAACGTCTTAATACAACTACTCCAATCGATCATATATGATCGTATTGACTGGATCTCGCTCTCACGGAAGGAGAACATCATAAAATGTTTTAGCAAGAAATTATATATCAATGCAAAGAAAGCTTTAACTTCGGCTTCGGTCGCTCTCTTTCCTCTCTCTAACTCAATGCTGTATAGCTCTACGACCCCGAATGGAGGAATCTGATCCCAGTAATCATACGCCTTATCTTCATAATCTTCTACGACGCTTTGCTCCATGGACTTGAGCATCGACGATTGTTCTTGATTCAAATCCCTTAGATTAAACCTAAATGTCAGACCTATTTCAGCGCACCGTACTTCGATGTTGGCGTGGTTTATATTACAGCCTGGACGGACAGATATTTGATGGTTATCGACACAACGCTTAAATTCCGAGCTTGCACCCTCCCAAGCCTCCAATTGGAAATCCTTTTCTTCTAAAAATAAATAAATCCTTGTTGCCATAACTGTCTCCTTTAAACGTTACTTCTTTGGATGTATGCGACACCGTGTCGCGAATTCAGAAAAGTAGTAAATCCAACTATCGTACTTGTTAGTTTATTGATTGGTGTAATTGCAAGGCATAATCGAGAATTAAATCTTTCAATGCCAGTGGCTCCACCCAACGCTTAGGCATGGATTCTAAACCATAAAAGGCACCAGCCAACTGACCGTATACGGCACCTGTAGTATCTGCGTCGTTACCAAGGTTGACAGCGCACAGTACACCTTCTTCAAAATTTTCTCCATGGTAAAATGCCCACAATGCTGCTTCCAACGACTTCACAACATACCCGCTGCCTTGAATGTCCGGAGGTTGTAACCGTTTATATGACCCTTTATATACCTCATTAATTTTAGGAGCAAGAGGATCATGCTCCCATAGATTATTGAATGCCTCTGGATGCAGTAAGTTCGCTTTATTCATCCCTTTTGCTGCAGCGGCTATCATAACCCCTAACAACCTACAAGCATCGACGCACTCTTTGGCTGAATGTGTAGTTCTGGAACTTATACCAGACCATTTCGCAACCTCATATAGATCATTAGCGAAAAATAACGGCACCGGTGCAAGTCGCATTATGGAACCATTGCCTGCGGTATACGCATCTTCCGAACCGCTAAATGGCTCTCCCGTACGTTCGAACCTTCGAAGCGCTTCAACGGTGGCATTTCCAATATCAAAGCACTCTCCAGTTGAACTTAGATGGCCTGTGCGATACCACTTTACATACCGATGCATCTGATCCACGGGATCAAACTGCTTTTTTAAGATCAAACTTTCAGAAAGGCATATGGCCATAGAAGTGTCATCCGTCCAACTACCTTTTGGCAGATCAAAGGCACCACCGCCGTTCATTTCTGTGACCTCCGAAAATGTCCCAGGTTCTTTGAACTCAACGGTCGTGCCGATTGCATCACCGATGGCTAACCCAATAAGGCTACCTTGGAAGCGATTGATCATATTGATCCTCCTAGAAAATGCATCTTAGAATAATTGCAGTATGAGGAACGACTCACATTTGTAGTATTAGCCATTGCGACCACTATCCGGTTAACGTATCAATTCGCCGATTGTGTCCAGTTAGTTTAATACAGAGTAACTATTTCAGGGTGCTTTTTGATTAATGTATCCAGGAGTAAGAGATGTGGAAAAGGTTCCAACAATTTATGCAACGGTAATTCTTCCTTTATCACCGCTTTTCCTCCTGATTTTAGATACTGACCAAGTGTCATTCGTTCAGAACTTAGTTTCGTGATATTCTCAGGGCTAAGTATTAATATTCCCTTCGTTTCCATAGACGGTACAGGAGCTTCATCAGCGCTTGCTAAGAAAATAGGAGTAATTAGATTACTTTCAGGACGTTTCGCTACTAATATAGGTTCATGATCTTCCTCAATCCATCCGCCAGGTACTAAATCTGGATTGTCGGAAGCCTCGTACCAATAGGTAATAGGTGGTTTTATCGTATTAATTGTAAGAGAGGATTCCTCAGACACCTCCCTCATGGCACACTGCCAACCTGTTTCACCAGACTCCCTATGGCCTCCTAGCCTCACAACACCTAAAGTTGTCCCTGACTTAGTTGGCCCTACTTGAAACAGAAAGTGGCCATCAAAATTCACATAAGCACCTGCAGTAATTATTTTCAATCTCAAATGGCCCTCCACCTCCTAAGATTATATAAACTAAGATTTCGTAGGGGTAATGATGTATCCTGCTCGTTCGTAGAACAGCTCAATTACCAGCCCACAAGCCGTATTCGTACTTTGTAAAATCCATCTTGTGATTCAGAAATAATTGAAAGTAATCCCTATAATTTTCCGTTATTTCGAAATATCCAAAAACAGGATGCTCTTCTGATAAACCAAATATTTTTCGATATTCTTCTAATGGCACATTAACTATTTCCTCATCCCCTATAACCAACGGGATCTCTACGCCTACTTCACTCCATTGTACTAATCTTGTTGTATCTTTTTCTTCGAAATAATACGGTGAACTAAGTTCCTCTACATAAAGGCCACTTTTTTTTGCGAATTCAATTGCAGTTAAAGATTTTTGATTGCTACCAATATACATATAATAATCCCAACCAAAATGCACAAAAAAATTATCTTTGGAATATAGCTGACAATCAGCAAAGTTTCTTAATATCATTTTACATATTAGGCGAATTTCATTTATGTTCACGATCAAATCTTCCTTAATATTGATCATTCCAAATTCATTATCATATAAGATTGAGGTCTTATCTTCGTGTGAAATCGATCTATTGGATGTCTGAATTAAACGCAGAGAATATTGCCTTTTTTCATTTAAAAACTCTATTATGGTCTCAACATAAGCGTGTTCAATAAAGAGATATTCTTCTAATGTAAATAAATTTCCATTTATTATTTTCCCAATTTCAGATGGGCAAGTCCATTCATCTAATAAATAATGTCCTTTTTCATTTCTAAATAGAGGGTTATATTTTGTAATTCTCCACTGATACTTCATCTTTAGCATCACCTTCATAGACACTTGTTTTTTATTAAATAGATACCCCACTATATCAGACTATCTTATTTTCGTTATTAAACAATCCTGCCTGTTAGTGGAACAGGCAGCCGTTTGGTCGGTTGCGTATTTTTCATTGTTGTATCCGTTAGCTGCGTAAAAAAATGGCAGAATTAATATCTGCAACGTGAATAACGCGATCGTCTTCAGCCAGAAGCCATTGTGATCCAAGTAAGCATCAAGACTATTCCCTTCTCCCGTTCTTTTTTTGGATTATCTTGAAAATAATGACTCCAATTGTGCACAAAAATGCCCCTATTAGTTGTGAAACAATAAGAAAAGTAAGCTGTGTATGATCATCAAATAAGTTAAACTGTATATTTAATAACCATACTCCGTTCAAAAAAAACCATACAACTACTCCCCATAATAGGAAATGGCCTTCCGGCTTCTTCGTATGCAATTTTCTAGAGTAATAATGTACTAACAACCAGCCTACAAATCCCAGTACAATAAGGCTCATTATCCAGTATGGAAGACCACTATTTGCTCTCATATAAATCTCCATCTCTCGTAAAGTCATTAAATTAATCTAAATGCTTATTTCACGTTGTCACTCCGCTAACCCCCCGTTCACTGAACGAGGCCGTGCGACAGCCCAGTGATATAGATTTTTAATTCTCGTTCCCGGTTAGTGCAATGGAATTACACCATTTAAGAACTGCCTGATCTACTTCATCAATATAGCCAATATCATCGGTTAAATTCCATAACATGATTTTATCTGTCTCATCGTTTACTTTGAACGGCACTATGTATTCCAGGTCAGCAAAGTATATTGGATTATATTTTATTGCACCATCTGGTTTACGGACCTTCAATAGTCCTATAAATACCATATCGTAAACAACCTGCGCCGTTTCCTCCAAGAGTTCCCGTATAGCGCATTCTTTAGCTGATTCTTCTTCATTTCTTCCCCCAGCCGGTAGCTCCCATTGATTTCTCCATGTATTAAAGCAAATAAGATATCTATCTTCGAATCTGACCAAAGCGTATGAACCAGCCAATGGTTCATACTTTTCCATTTCATTTTCATTCAACGATATACATTCTAAAAACTCGAAGCCATTTTTATTAATAATTGTTGTCAATAAAAGCCCTCGTTCCCTCTAAATTAAACCCTACATGAAACCTATCCCGTTAGCATAATGAAAATGGCGATGTTATCCAAATTTTATAAATTACTTTCTCATCCTCAATGCTATGTGATGTATTAATAATAACTTTCGTTTGATTCAAGTCCTTCCATCTCGGAAGATGTTCGACCAGATAGAGGTAAACTTTATAATCTGGAGTTGCATAACCTACATTTACTCGAATGCCTCCAGCAAAATCAGAATAAAGTGAATCTGCCCATTCGTATATTTCCCAATCCGTATCCATTACTCTATTGGCTTCCTTATACTTCTCATTTATCCAATCAATACACATCTCAGAACACCTCCAAGCTGAAATTATGTCATAATTCCACAATAGTGCCCGTTAGCTTAGTCCATGGTCTTCATCTATTATCCATGAGAACTCTTTTGCAATGGCGGTAGCAATTGCAGCTATGGTCTGTTCCAGAATATCATTAATGTAATTGGGAAAATCAATCTCAATTAAATTAACTTCTTCTATCCCTTCCAGTGTATCGAACCCATAGTTACCATCGTTATCAGAAGTTATCCCTCTTATCTTAATAAGCTCTCCATAGATTTCTTTGAAAAATGTTAGGTGACTGGCCTTTTCAAATTCCAAAATATGAATTAGGTACTGCTCTAGAACCTTTGACTTTACTTTTTTCGTGTAGTCATCAGAATGGATACTAATGTAGTAATACATTCATCTCACCTCGCTTGTCTTATGTATCTCTTATTCGTGACAAGCCAAATGTATCCTTTTAAGCATCAGTTCATTAATGTAATCTCCCGGAGTGGAAACTTTCATCATAAGAAAAGGCTTCATATCAGTAGCTAGCCTCGATAATACATTAGATTAACCTCTTGTTAGTAGCATAATGAAAAAAGAGCAGCTGCCGGCGGCAAACTGCTCGAAGGTGCGTGGATGTAATTATGTTACCTCTTCTTATTGAAATACAATACTTAATAATCATTCTAATAATGTTATATAAATTTGATTTCCATTCCAACCATCCAATTTATATAGATGTATATTGTATAAGGTTTGTATGTATTTAATTTGAAAATTGGTTTTGTCTATCTCTTCAAATGAATCTGATATTTTTTTATAAAACTCTATTATTCTATCCTCTGTTTGATTGCAATAATATACAATTTCTGTTTCAGTGCCCTGAAATTGAAAAATTGTTTTCTCAGGTAATTTTAATGCATTCCCGTTCTTATCTCTAAGTTTATTTTCGAATTCGGTGTTCGTAATTAAATCCATTTTCATTCTAAAGTTAAAATTCGAGTAATAATTGTAGATAAAAAAAATAAATGAAATGAGTATGAAGATCACTAAAAAGAAATTAATATATTTTGATTTCACAGCTTAAATAATTGCACCCCCTATTTCATGACTTTAGCAGTAAGCGCATTACGCTATCGTACCTGTTCGTATTATTCCCTTCGAGATTATCTATCTGCCCGTTACTTCAACGAAATAAGAAGCAACTGTCGCCTGGTAAACTGCTCCTTATTACTTTAGCTGTAGTGCTCGTTGGCTGAGCATTACTATGAATGCACTATCATAAATCTAATTTATACGCAAAGTAGAACACGAGACATAGGATTGCCCCTACAACAGGCAGCCAAATCTTTGGAGCCCCCAACTTGTTATGGTTGAAGTAGGCATAGAAATTAAGTATCAACCCAACTACTGGGATAATCCCAACTTTGTAGAGCACGATGCATACTAACCCGATGCAAAAGCCGACCCAAGAAAGTGGAGGTGCTTTTGACGGTCTTAGCGGTTTATATGATAAAGGTTCCATATATCACAGTTCCTTTCAGCAGTGCCGCGTTTTTATTAAGCGTAACGGTTGCCTTTTTGCTGGCTACCTTATCTTTGTGTTTATTGAGCTATAGTAGCCGTTAAATTATTCATTCGATTTTTTCAATTAACTGAGAATCATGTTGCGATTGGGCTATTGTAATCTATTAGCTAATCAGTCATGTTTTGCTGTAAGATGACAAAAGTCAAATAAAGCATAAAGGATTTGCGTACTGCGATATGGGGAAGCAGGACCCTCCCTTTCAAGGATCTTATCTAACGCAATAGAAGCATCCCGATGCAGTTTACTACCGAAACCATCTTTTTCTCCGCCATTAAAACCGTTCTCTAATGCTATTGAAAATGCAATGCATCTATTACGTTTCTGTTCAGTTGGTTTATCAATCGAGCGTCGCCACGCCCATAAAGTCGCAATGGCTCTCATGTAGTGGTAATCATACATTTGGAAAAACTCTGAATCATACGGAAGAAAACCTTCTTTCCCTAGATTCGTCACAATATCTTCCACGACAAAAGCGACACCTGTTCCATTCGTCAAATCATAACCCATGCGATTTCTAATCGCAGGAAAATGGAGTAGCAAACGATTTTCAAAATACGGGTCACGATTATCGTAGTCCTGCGCCCAAAATTCCTTATCAGCGTATGTCACGTGTTCTGGAAGTACAAGCTGTTTGTCGATGATTGCATCCTGCTCTAAATATGGAAAATTTATGATTTCCTTAATCAACCTTGTCCCCCCGAATCGTGGATGTGGTGATAGG
This sequence comes from Paenibacillus sp. CF384, assembly GCF_900106745.1. Lineage (GTDB taxonomy): Bacteria > Bacillota > Bacilli > Paenibacillales > Paenibacillaceae > Paenibacillus_Z. The sequence goes on from NZ_FNNV01000001.1 coordinate 753,864, forward strand.
TGCTAGGTATTTCAATGCCTTGTATTCGTAACGATTTGAATGTCGATATTGATTAATAAGATGATAGGACAATCCTATGCATAACAAAATAAATAATGTAATTAATATGAAATAGAAGTATCTACGATCTCTTTCCACTTCATTTCCCCTTGTCTGTTTAAATATTGAACTTGCCGTTCTTTCACATAACGTTTTTTACGGAAGCGACCCCTACCATAAATTCGTCATCATTAATACCAAGGGCCTTTTCAAGTAACGCTCTAAAGCCGTTCTCCCCACGCTCCATAGCCCAATAAGAGTTTTCATTCAGTACCACTCCTTGGCATCTTAGTGGCTTGGTTCTTCGTGACTATAGTGTCCCGTTAGTTGAATAACTTGATGTCGCTACTAGCTTAATTGCCTTCTTTTAAATCGTTCTTAGCTAACTCGATGGCTACTGCGATTTTAATCTGAGACCGTTTACTAAGTCCCTTCATCCAAATCTCAATTGGATATACATCGACTATCGGTACAACTGATTTATCATAACAGTCCAGTTCTATCTTAATAACTGAGTGAGTATCTACAAGATAGCTAATGATATCTTCACCCTGTTCGGGTATCCAATCTACAGCGTGCGCTGTCTTCATCGCGGGAAATGTCTCTCTAATAATTTTTAAAAACGTACGCTTGGAAATATCATTGAACAAATGAGATTTTGATGCTACTAATTGTTCACGATATGCCTGTTCAGTCATAGTCCCTTTGAGTTTCATGTGGTGACTCCGTTCCTAAATGATGCGACAAGTGCGCGATTATCATTAAATTATTGTTACACTCATTCAAGGTAGCCACAATGTTAACACACCTGTTGGCTTAACCAACAATTTGATCAACACTAATATTAACAGCTTCTTTAAAAGTTCCATTATCCTGTTCCTTTAACGGAATAGGCCACCGAATGCCGGCTTCAATCGTGCCCGTTCAGGAACAGCATGTAGATCTCCTTTTCGGAAAACCACTCAAAACCTAAGCTTTCATACAATCTTCTAGCAGGTGTATTTACAGAGCTCGTGTCTAGTTGAATTCTATTGGCATTCTTTAATTTAGCGATTTTCAGTACTCTTCTAACAAGCAACTGGGCAATCCCATGTCTTCTATAATCATCACTGACATAAAGGTCTTGAATTCTTAGTATTGGCTGTCCTTTTGTAGTGGAGAATCCCCAGTTTGTCGCAATAAATCCGACATAGTCGCCTTCAACTTTTGCCATATAAAAATCAGCATGATGAAAGTCTAACAGTCGTTCGAGGCTTTCTTTACACTCCTCTTCTTGGCTTTTCCCATAATCACCATTGGGGTACATATAATTTACTAGAAGTTTACTCGCCTCATTAAGAAGGCCTTCGGTTAGTTGCACCACTTCTGCCTCGGACATTGCGCTTATCATCTTACAAAAGACATCATCCCAGTCAAGATTTACATTTTCAATCGTATGGGCAGGGAAAGGAAGCGTATCAAGCAAACTCAATTCGATTCGCTTGCGGTTCTCCATAAACCTAATATTTTGTTCCGTTGCGAAGTTGGGTTTGGAACGGATGGATGAAATCCATACCTGCTGGTCGCGCACACTAGGTTGGGTTAAATAAATCAAGACTGGATTCATAGCAGCAATACATTCGGCGATTCCGTGAATATGCTGCTTAATTTGGTTATCAGAGGCTTGATAGTGCCTTAGTAAATCATGGATTTGATGCTGAAAAACCACCGCTTCAAGTACATAAACGGTATCTGTATGGCTGGCATGCTCAACGAAACGAGCCCAATGCCGCTGGATCAGATAGGTAAACTCAGGCTGCGTGGCTATAGGCGAATCAGTCCAGCATAGCTCACGGGACTTCAATTCTGCATAGAGTGCATCTTGCTCACTGAACTCCTTGACCCCACGATAGGGCAGTAAATAAATGCTATCATCCTTTATAGCCCGTGAACGGATTTCGTCGGCTGTATTCGGATAACGCTCTAGTAAATCCTTATATTCCTCTGCTCGGAAGAAAGCATGCCAGTTTAAGCTCACGGGATGACCTTCGGCGCCTTCATCGTAAAAACAGCAAGATCTGCCTTGCTGGACGAGATAGTGATGTAATCGTTCCGCTAACGTTGATTTTCCAGTACCGCACAATCCTTCGACTAAGATCAATTTGCAATCATTGCGCATGTGATACTCTCCTAACTACCTAGCACTTTTATTCCTATATTTTACATCAACTTTCGCTATCCTGTCTGTTACTTCCAATGACAAAAACGACAGCCGATCGCAGGCTGCCGTCTTATATTGCTGCTTACCCTATCTTAATGACTTACATCTTATTACATCGTTTCATAATTGGATGATCTTCTTTCAACTGCAATAGATCCCATTGATTTCCGTACAGATCCTTAAAAACAGCAACTATCCCATAGGATTGTTCTACTGGATCTCTAACAAATTCAATGCCTTTAGAGGTCATATCGTTATAATCCCTCCAAAAATCATCTGTGTTTAGAAATAAAAATACTCTTCCACCAGACTGATTACCAATAAACGCTTCTTGCTCTGGTTTGGATGCTCTTGCAAGTAGAATTGTTGTCCCTACTGAACCAGGAGGAGAAATGACTACCCACCTCTTATCTTGCTCAGGCTGGTATGTATCTTCGATTAATTCAAAATGAAGCTTCTGTGTGTAAAACTCTATTGCCTCATCATAATCCCTTACAACAAGAGCAATATGAACGATTGATTGCAGCATGATCTCTTCTCCTTCGATTCATTGAATCTAATACTATTCGATATGGTCTTCTACTAGTTGTATAATCTCTAAAGAGTCGTACTTTTCTTTCATTTTTTCAGACAAGGATCTCACGCCGAAAATCTCTGTGAAAGTGTGACTCCCTACGATCAGGTTCATTTCAATGAATTTCGCATACTGGATGGTGTACAAGATTTTCTCCCCGGTAATATAGACGTCGCATCCTGAATTATGGGAATCACGAAGACTTTTAGTAGAGTTTCCCGCCCCTGTAATAATCCCTACTCTTTTTATTGGCTTATCGGAGTTTTTCCACGATTTTATCGTTTCGCCTAGTACCGAACTAACCCGATCACTTAATTCTTGAAAGCTAATCGGAAACTCGAATTCTCCAATACCAGGCAGGCTCCTACCCTCCATTTCAATTGATTGTTGAATAACATTATGTATTCCAATTGCCTTGAATAATGAAGCACAGGTGCCAAATTCAGCATAATCCAATGGCAAATGAACGAAATAATGACTGATTCCATAGGTTTCCAGAAGTTTATGACACTCTTCTTTCATTCCAAAGACAAAATCCCATGCATCGTGGTGGGTTATTATGAGATCAATTTTCTTTTGTGCGGCTTGTTCGATAAGTTCAGGAGTAATATTTGTTGCATACCCAATTCGACGAATCAAATCAGGACCATAATTGTAAAATGCAAACTCCTCTCCGTAATCAACTGGCTTGAGGAGTCCGCCAAATAGAGTTGTCATTAATTCATTAAATTGTTGTGTATTCACCTATATCCCCCCAATAAGTATACAAGAGGCGTAACCAGGTAAACTAGTCGACCAGAAAATCAATCTTCGCACCGAATCGCACCCGCTGACCTTCCACGGAAAAATCGACGAAGCCGTTCACTGCGTAATGACCTTTGGCATACCCGTTGTCGCGGAAGTTATCGATAAAATCCTTATAGGCTTTCGGGTCGTTCTCACTATAACCGCCGCCTCGGATGCTGAACGTGTCGCGCAGCGGTTTGCCTTTGTACAGTGTCGTGGAGATGCCAACATCGTTCATTGCATAGTCGATTATGTAGCCCGTTGTCAGCTCCTGGATTGGAAAATAAAACGGCGAAGCGGAATGGTTGATTGTGACGCTCGCTCCATCCCCGATATATGTCAGCTCCGCGAAAATCGGAACTGCTTCCCCTCGGCTGTATTCGGGCTTCGCCGTCACGAGGCGATAGGTGAAATCGCCCTGGGTAACAGCGACCTCGGTCGTCGGATGAACCACTGCCTCTTCACGTGAGCCGCAGCTGGCTAGCAGGATGGAGAATAGCATAAGTCCAACAATTAGGTATGTTCGCATCGAATCCCCCTTGGAATATAAATTTCACCTCAACTATTACTCCTCGATTCATCATAGTTTTTCCTTATAACTAAATGGGATACAGAATTCACTTTTTCATTAAGAAAGCTCAATATGCCTTCTGGATATAATGGTTTTAGTTTGAGTTGTTCGAAGGTGCGCCAAGTTAAAATAATTTCTTCTCGTTCTTTATGAATCAAGGTTTCCTGAATGTGAGCTTCATTAATCGAACCCCAATGTATGATGGTGCAGTCATGTCTCTTGTTGCCATCAAATTCAACAATGCTTTCATTTAAGCACGCAATGGAGCCGATATCAGATTGTAAATCAAACTCCTCAATCAATTCTCTCTGAATAGCTTCAGAAGCAGTTTCTCCGAATTCAACACCTCCACCAGGGAAGCGATAAAATGATTCTGTTTTATCACATTGAACTAATATGGCTAAACCATCTTGACGCATTATTATTACTTCAGCTCTTAATTGAGGTCTGCTCAAATAAATCTCTCCTTTAAGTAATCTTTCATGACTTAACGTATGACCAGTTTCCTCATTAAGACGTTTGTTTCATGTAGCTTGCGTGATGTTTATTACTTGTTGTTTAACATACTCGACTTGATTAGAATCGCTAATGACAAAGTAAATATTTGCTTCTTGCTGGTCCGGAGCTATCCATAAGCCATCGCGGTATCGAGCTTCTTGCCGATCAAGGACATCTTCAAAAGAAACCGTGATATTTAGTACAGAACTACGTCCACTGTTAGAGATCCTTTCATGAAGAACATGAGACGGCAGATCAAAATATACAAGTACACTGGTGAACCCATTTTTATGAAAATTTGCGAGCAACATTTTACGAGCATCATGATCAAGGTTTGAATTACAGAGAATTAAATCTTTATCCGTATGAAAAATGGCATAATCGATTATGTTCTCTGTAATAGCATGCTTGAGAAATTTAGAATTCTGAGATGAAATTAACGTTTTGTAATATGTATTAAGGAAAGCAGCATGATTATCTTGGTCGATCACAACTGAATTTGGCAACCTATCTTCTAACGATTTTGCAAAGGTGGTTTTTCCGCTATGTGTTTTCCCAACTGTAATAATTACATATCGTTTCATTCACATTACCCCCAGGAAGCCACTTCTTTGAATTGTACCCACCTGCCTTACCGTTTTCTTCAGACAACATCTGTTTAAAGCGAGTATCAGATGCTCAAACCATTTCATTCTGTTTGACCCAGTTTGGAATATGATGTCCAAAATATTTGGTTATCTTCTCGGCCTCGTTTAGAACAGCGCTTATCCCTGCCTCGCTGTAATACCAGTTCGTTCTGCTAATACGACTTTCATCTGGTTTTACTCTAAAACTTACGTTTGGCGGGAAAACAGTCTGGTATGTCATCAATGCCCTCCTGGCAAAAAAGGACTTGCATACAATGACTGCGTTCTTAACGCTTAATTGACGCTCATTTATTACCTGCCAAGAATTCCTGGCATTATCAAATGTATTTCTCGCTTGATCCTCCCTAAGTATTGCACTGTCAGGCACACCAAGAGATATACCTATTCTCTTCAGGTGCTCCCATTCTGTGATCTCAATTTTCGAATTTAACCCACCAGAAGGTATGATGTAAGGCGCAATCCCAGCATGATATAATTCTGATGCCATCTCCATTGGTTTTACATGACTCCCACCAGGCACTAAGATCACATCGGATGGAACGATTTCTTCTTCCTCAACAAATACAAGATCGGTTATGCAGTCAAATGGGTATTTCATAGTATTGCCTCCTCACCCTGGCACGATTTAATCTTCAGTAATTAGAGGTTTGGTTTCATCTAGCTGCTCTTTATTAAAAACTAACTCCCCACGAGTCCAAAATCCCTTTTGTATGTAACCATCTCGATGACTTTTGGTGCCATATCCGTGTTCTAAGTTATCTTGCCAACCGCCTTCAAAAACAGTACCGTCACTCCACTTATAAATTCCTTTTCCATGAAATAGCCCATCTTTCCATTCTCCCCCGTAACGATCACCATTGGCATACTCTTTAACACCGATCCCGTATTCGCTATCATTAAACCATTGCCCTTCATACGTAGACCCATCGCACCAACGATAAAGTCCGGTTCCCGACTTCATTCCATTTTTGATCTGCCCTCGATAGGTCTCACCTGATTCATATTCAATATAAAACATATTCTCTTTTTCAGATTCCCAAATACCCTCAACCATTTTGTCGTCAATTTGGATAATGGATCTTATTACAGTGGATTGTGTCACTTGTTCGGGTGGAGTAACCAGCGTTGATTTTTGGACCTTAAGCAATAAAGGGGGCGGAGTATATTGATCGTTCACGAAGGTCTTATAATACCAAACCGTTATATCATAAATCTCCATCACAAGTTTCTGTACTTGACTAGACTCAATAAAAATAGAACTCTCATTCGTATCAAAATATTCTAACTGTTTCAACGTAGTCAGCATTTGATTGGGCAGGATTTCAATATTCATTATTGCGGCTAAGTTCGTAAATGAGCTCACATCGTCAATTTCCACATTTTCATTCTCTAAAATCTTTTTAACCAGTATCCGCGCTATCTCTTTTAAGTGATTCAAAGCAAGAACGTGATCGAAATCCATGATTTGCTCAGCTTGATCAGCTAAAATATAGATATCCGGCAGCTCATTTTCAAATCCTTTAAAGCTCATTTATTGCCTCCTTAAATTCAACCTCTTCCATTATTTTCTTCATACGCCTCATACTATCCTGCACGTGTCTCAGTCTCTGCAGAGCACACGTTACGAATAAAAAAGAAGCAGCATCAAGCGAATCATCGCTGTGCTGCTTCCTTATAAGGGCAGAATCCATTAGCTCAACAAACACTCTACTGTGGGAGCTTTACGGAAGTTAACTTTTCACTCAATTGCCAGAGCTGCTCTGCTAAAGCCGGATCAACCGCCCAAGGGAGAACGCCTGAGAGTTTCTGACTGAGCCCCTGTGTACCTTCCAAACCAATGACCTCAGCAATATCGACGTCCAAACAGTAGACTCCGCCTTTTCCTTCGAGCTCAGGACTTGTTGCGCACCATACACTCGTAGCTGCCCCTTGCTCCGTCGTCTTTAATTCCCCGGAAGCAGCAGCTATCGTTTCCTCTTCGGACATATATCGTACTAAATCGGTCATGATTCTGCCTGGATGTACCGAGAATGCGCGAATACCATAAGCTTGCCCGCGCTTGTCCAGAGCGACGGCGAAGAGTGCATTCGCTGATTTGGACTGGCCGTAAGCCTTCCATTTGTCGTATTCACGTTTCTCGAAGTTCGGATCCTCAAAATCAACGCCGCCGAAGCGCACGCCAGTGGAGGAAACAGAAACTACTCGTGCTTTTCCCGCTTTCCTCAGGGCAGGCCACAGTCGTAACGTCAACTGAAAGTGACCCAAATGATTAGTTGCGAATTGAGATTCGTAGCCGCGTGCATCACGTACGAGCGGCGGAGCCATGATCCCGGCGTTATTGATCAGGATATCCAGCTGCCGACCGGATGCCAAGAATCGACTCGCAAAAGCGTCGATCGAAGCCGGATCGATCAAGTCCAGCTCTTCCAGTTCAACACGTGGAATTCCGATTATCGAAGCACGAGCTTTCTCAGGTGTGCGCGCGGGAACAATAACTGTCGCCCCTGCTTCTGCCAACGCTTTAGTCGTTTCAAGTCCGACACCGGAATAGCCGCCGGTAACGATAACAATCTTACCGGTCAAATCTTGACCGATCAGTACTTCACGCGCTGTTGTATGAGAATCAAATCCTGATAATATTGGTTTTTGCGGTGTCATTGTATAGTTGCGATCTGCGCTCATTTCATTCGCCTCCTAAGTTTAACTGCTCCATTAATTGATAGAAATGATCGATTTTATAATTGACGACATCCAAAGATGCCTGAATCTCCTTCAGCTGCATTTCGATGTTAAGCTTATGTGCACAGAGTACGCGGTAACAATTTACATATTGTTTAGTGGTTGCCAGAGACATATAGGTTTCGATCTCCTTAAGCGGCATGCCGGTTCGCTTGAGGTGTGAGATGAACGTTAACCGTTCAAGATGAATGGTTCCATATTCCCTTCTACCGTGATCATTCAACTTGGTCGGCGGCAGAAGCCCGAGCTTGCCATAATAACGTATCGTATCGTAACTCAGGTTCGTCTTTTGTGAGATTTCTGCGATTGAATAGATGGACTCCATGGTGCCCCTCCCTTCTACATTCATGTTCCTTGTTACGTTTTCAATCGTAACTCATGGAGTAAACTCCATGTAAAGGGATAATCTCAATATTTCTCTTGCCCATTCTTTTTATACAAGAAAAATATTAAGGAGAACAACACAAAAAACATACAAAATAACCCCTGATGATCAGGGGTTATTATCATTTGCAATTCCGTTATTTATTCGCCAAGAAAGCGGCAACCTCCGCCAGACGGGTAGCGAATCCCCATTCATTGTCGTACCAAGTTGCAATGGATAAGAGATCACCTTCCACGTGCGTGAGCGGCAGATCAATGATTGACGTATGCGGATCACCGACAATGCGCGACGACGCCCATTCTCCTTCAAGTACATCCATTACGCCTTTCAGGTCGCCTTCACGCGAGGCGCGGCGGAACATATCATTCACTTCCTGCACTGTGCATGGCTTCTCCGTTATCAGGTTTAGCTCGGCGATGCTCCCCGTACGGGTTGGTATGCGGTATGCTTTGCCCGTGATCTGCAGATCCGGCCAGATGAACTTGAGGGCCTTGGCCGCTCCGGACGAAGACGGGATGATGTTCTCGGCCGCAGCCCAGGAGTCCCGGCGGTCACGCATCGGCTGATCCGTCAATGATTGCGTGTTCGTATAGGAATGGACCGTAGAGAACAGCCCGAATTTAATCCCATAATTTTCTTTGACCAGCTTTATGACGGCGGCCAACGCGTTAGTCGTGCAACTAGCTACGCTGATGATTCGGTGCTTATCAGGATCAAAACTGTCGAGATTAATCCCCTTCAGCAGTACAGCGTCGCAATCGTCGAGGGATTTGCTTGGCCCGCTAATCAGAACGCGTTTCGCTCCTCGGTCGAGATGTACCTGTGCGACGGAACGGACAACGGCACGGCCAGTGCAATCGACGACCAGATCCACACCAAGCTCCTTCCAATCCGGTACTTCCTGCAATGCATTTATATAAATAATCTCTCGTCCGCCGATGATCATCGTGCCTTCTCTGGCGGATACGTCCTCATGCCAACGCTTATAGTTTGAATCCACTTCGAACAGCGCAGCAAGCGTGCCTTCGTCCTTAATATCGGATATAGAAAGTGGAACGAAGAGCTTATCCTGAAGCGCTACGCGTAACATTATCCTGCCAATGCGCCCAAATCCAAAAATTGCAATTTTGCCCATGATTCAACCTCCATCTGCATGTTATTGTCAACGGGAATAGTGTACACATATTTAGCTGACCTAAGTCATCAGGTAGCACCATATCTTTGAGGTTGATACTTTTTTAATAAACGTCATTTTCCATAAATCCTTAGAGAATAAGTACTGCAATTCGGCTTCGGAGAGAACTTGCAATGAATTATTAAATTAAGCGTTTCGTAAACGTCTCCTAAGAATAATCACCCTTCAATGATATCGTCGAAGAACCCTAACCGTCCCCTCCCCAAGGTTTTAAATTTTGCATAGTCCTTATCTTGATGCGTCGGGGGCAAAAAGAAACCACATGGGAGTTGTTGCACTCGCATGTGGTGAGATATTGCAAAGGTTCTTAAACAGTCTTGCCTTGAATTGTTTAACTTAAAATTGAGCCGTCAATTAAATTCAATAAAGCAATAAATATTATTAAAATACCCCAAATTCGATTAAGTATTTTCATAGCCTTATGTCCAGAAGAAGGGGGTGTAAATTTCCCTTTCTTCAAGTCATAAGCCCTGCGAGATATCATCCATATTTTCACAGGAAAAATAAAGAATAATAGCCCTATACAAATCAGCAATATTGATAATAACATATATCTTCCCCACCTATTCTTCCACTACTTTTGTTTTTGCTACTAAATCCCCGACTCTCAATCTATCTTTATTAAACATGATTAAAAGTACCCCAGGAAATAAGAACTGATCCACCAGCCTAAAAATGTTTCTTATAAACAATTGAAGATTATTGATTTTACCCCCATTCATTGAAATGATACGAAGTCTAAATAGAATCTTTCCAGGGGTTCTATTTAAAGTTATCTCAAATATCAGGAAGTAAAGACCAATTAAAAACGAAATTACCACTATAAAAAAACATTTGAAAATAAACCAGGAACTGAATTCTTTAATTGAACTAGCTTATTAAAATTAATCCATAATAGCGGACTTATTACAGAAGACAAAATTAAAGAATCAATAACAACAGCAAATAAGCGCTTAAAGTAGTACACTGTCTCTCTCCTTATTTAAGAAAATTTCGAATATCACTAAATAATACATCAGGATCAATCGACAGAGTTATCTCTCCCCCAGGACCCTCCCACCAACCAAAGCTAGTTTCTAAAGTCGCATCTACAAGGTCATCCTTTTGCCCCCAACCGATTTGATGATCCCCCCAAAACGCAGCTGCGGTATAAGAACCCTCTTCTTTTCCATAAACATCAATAAATTTACTACCTGTAATTTTAATTCCGACATCATAAGCGAAATTTAAACTTAACTCCATGGTTTGTCCACATTTAAGATAGACGTCACAGGAGTCGTAAAATTTGAATGGAGTAAATTCTACTCCAATTCCCATAACCTTTGCTTTTATCGCCGCTCCAGTTCCGAGCTTACCCGTTATATTTATAGCTTGACCATTAGAGGCAGCGGCTAACTTCTGGTCTACCAATTTCCAATATTCACTCATGTCTAAATCTTGAGCTGTCATGTAAAGTCCAATAGGTTTATAATTATCTTTCTCTTTTTGGCCAATATGTTGATAATCAGGTGTCCAGGTCGAGCCGTTAACATTACCTTTTACACCACCCCCATCTTTCCCACCATTACATGTGCCTGCATGAGAATATTGACCTTTCGCTGATGTACACCAATGCCCAGTAGGATCAGAATAAATCAACGGATTATTATGCACGTAGGTGTATAGATTGAGAGAAAGTGGATTATTAATCTTACCTTCATACGTATCCTCTGTAGTAAAACGACCATTAGATGGATCATAATAACGAGCTCTAAGATAAATTAATCCAGACTCATCATCATAAATCTCTCCAGTATACTTAAACGGGTTATTAAAGTTTTTATTGGGATTGGAAGACTCGGATGTGATATTCCCCCAAATATCGAAACTATACTTCTTCAGAACATCGTGACTTGCATCCGAATCCACAATTGTCTCGACATCACCATGCCCATTGTAAAGGTAATACCCTCCTCTTGAATTTGTATTATCAAATCTATAAAGCAAGTCTTCTAAATTGCAAAAAAAGGCCTAAGAATGCTCACCAGGCCCTTCAGCTATGATACGATCTTAGGCTATTAACCGTTACTCACATTATTTTGAAATTACAAATTTCTTTTATCAGTTACAATCTATATTTTTGTGGGTTATGGCATCAATTGAGACTTGATAGAACTCATAAAAGACACAAAAAAAGCCGCAAAATAGCGGCTTTCCATCATTTATCGTCCATCTTTAGTTGGAACCTGTAATAGTAAAGCCATTTTTTGAAATCTGAAATGTTGCATCATTATATGTCTCACCATCGATCTTAAAATAATACTCCTTTAATGTAACAACCCACTCATTTGTTTTCTCTTCAATACCTAAAATAACTGGATAATAATCTTGACCGTTCTTATTGTACATGTCTTCAAATAGATGTTTTAACATCTCCTTTTCTTCATTGGTTACTTTGACTTCAGAAAGGGTAACAGGTGCATTTGATGGAAAAACATCTGATACCCCATCTTCTTTATATCTGACCTCTACTTTAGTTCCAACTTCTAATTTGCTCTCACCTTTTTTAATAATTACATCAGGTGGTTGTTTATCTTTAGTTCCTACTACTACAGTTTTATTATTTCCTTTTGTAAAGATATAACCTATAAAATCAGGTTCTTTTTTATTTGCACATCCATTTAAAACTAAAATGGTTGAAAGTATTATTATTGAGATAGCCAAATGTCTAATCATCCTATCAACCCCTCAAAACTTTAGTATATTAAAAGAGTATGTTTATTGTTTTTCCGGTAATAGCGCTAAGATCTATTAGTACATATTCTAACTGACAATAGAAAGCACTAGTACCAGAGTGCCCCATGTTAATTCCCTTTAACTTATTCCCGTTGTATACAGTACCCCCACTGTCACCTCCGACACTTGTGTAACTAGCTAAACGCAATTTAGTATAGTTATAGCCATCGACACTAACAGAAAAATTCTTATTTGTAATTGTTCCCATTTGTTCCGAATTAGTAGCAGTTGAAGCCCCTGACATTCTTACAACTTCACCAACAACATCCTCGCTAGCATTTTGAGTAATTTCGTATTTCCCACTAGTAGTGCTAGTTAAATATATTTTTCCTCCCTGATATGTAACATTTGATGGACCTCCACCAATAATTCCTACATCTGAATTTCCGCCTTGGTGTTTGAATGGCATTTGTCCAAGGTTAGTGGTACCTTGATTAAAGTATGTTGATATATCAGGGCGACAATGTCCTGATGTAACCACATACTTATTCGTTCCATCTGAAACCATAAATCCAACGGAACACATGTAAGTAGTTCCGTCCTTAGGATAAGTTATTCTCACTCCCCCTTGCATTGGATTCCATGTTGTAGTGCGGTCAGCATCTGTCGAAGCTATTTCAGCCTCTTTGGCTTCAATTACGTTCCCGTACTTTTCAATTAGTTTATTCTTCTTTCCTTCATCTAAATCTATAACACATAATTTTTTGATTTATAACATCAGTTGCCATATCGTGAATGATTATTCCATCATTACTTAAGCTCTCTTTTGAATTCCATATTTTTTCATGTAAGTTATCAAGATCTTTCTCGGTTTTATCCACTTGTTTAATAACGATCTTGCTTTTATCAGAAAACATGGACGTGATGTCATCAACACTAATTTTTGTGTTTTTCAATCCAATATTTACAATCCCACCATTTTCTTGATCAATGTAAATAGAGTAATCTCCATTTGTTTTATTTTTAAGTTTTTCTTTTATTTTTGGGATACTGGATTCTTGAAATGCAATTCTGTTATCTAGTTCAAGTGCTTCCTCTGGAGATAAATGAACTCCATATTTTGAGCTGATGTTGTTCTTTTTTATTAAATCCTTTACTTTGTCTGTGTTCATTTCTAGTCCAAACATTTTTCTGAATTTATATTCTTTTTCATCCTCTTTTGAAAATTCAATAAAAGTAGTGCTCTCATCGTTTTTTGTGTATTGATTTTCATCTGATATTTGTTCTGCATATGCCCCGTTCATTCCTACCACCAATAAAACCAACATCAATATGAATGAAGACAATTTTTTCAACTTAGAATACATATTCAAATTCTCCTTAGATTATATTTTTTACTGAAATCACTTGTATAATAAATAAATTCTTATTTACATTAACCTAAAACCACCTCCATTCACTATAAATAATTACGAAAACCTTACACAAATTTAATTATAATTACATTTTTTACTTTTGTCTGTCTTTTAATGTCGAATTAAATAAATATTTGATAAAAATGCGCAGCTTTTGTCTGCTCTTTTGTTAAATTAGCCATAATTAATGGGAACAGTTGAGAGATTCAAAAACAATATCACTTACAAATATATCAATAATTACCTCTAGTTTAACTCTTGCACACTGAGTATTGGGGAAGATGGTGCCAGTTACTTCAATAAAACAAGGAGCAGTTGCCGCTGGCAAACTGCTCCTTGTTCGTTTAGCTATCGTACCCGTTAGCTCAATGGCAGTTTCTACTAATCGATTAATCATAACCACCTTCTGCTTCGGGTAATTCTTTATAAGCTTCTTTTCCTACAACTAATTTTTGAATGAATGTGCGCAGTTCTAATAGCTGTTTTGCATCAATTGTAACTTCACAATTTTTATCTGACCAGACTAAAGTTTTGGTTTCTCCAATTACACTAATTTGCCAACTATCTTCATTGTATGGTGTCTTATCGCAACTCTGGTCGGTTGGCAATGTTGGGATTAGTTCTTTCGTTCCCATTATGTTTATCTCTCTCATCTTCTCATAAATGTTGCGCTTCTCTTCCTTGGTAAAAGCCACTTTTGCAGTTGCAGTTCCATGAATTATCAAATCTTTTGTAACCGTATTATTATAGGTATTAATTTCGTTTTTTCTAGACTCACCTAAACCGAAACGAACTAAGAAATTGAAATCGTCAGGCATTTCATTAGGCATTTTATTCTGTTGCACAAGGACATCATTATGTTTGATATTGGGGTTTAACGCTGAATTCGTCTTTGAATCACAAGCTGTGGTTATTAATTGTAATACAATTAACACAGAAATTAATCGCTTAATTTCAAACACCCCCAAATTATCCCAACTAAAGTAATAGACGAAAATTGGAATCATTTGTTGCGCTAAACTGCCCAGTTAGCGGAACAGGCTGCCGATTTCGGCAGCCTGTTCATCGATTGCAGTTGTCTTTGAAATGGTTGGCTATCAGACGTTAAACTGCAGTTTAGCTATTCTCAAAAAAAACGATTATCTTTATTGATTTATAATCTTTTGCAATATCCAGTGGGGTTTGACCTTCATCATTCAAGATGTTTCTATCCGCACCATTATCTATTAAATACCTAATTATCTCTGTGGGCTCATCTCCAGGATTTCCTCCGGTTTGAATTGTTCCATCAATTGAATTATCTACTGTCGCATGCAAAGGCGTCCATCCACCGTAACTTTTAAAGTTTATATCCGCTCCATTTAGGAGCAACAAGTGGATCATTTCCTTCTGATGATTTTCTACAGCTATAATTAACCACGATTGTCCACCGTTTCCGCATATCTCATTTGGATTGATTCCACTTGAGAGTGATAAACTCACGTACGCAGTATCCCCATCGGCAATAGCGTTACAAACCATATGGTGTTGACAAAATGTGAAACATCCCCGTGCAACTCAATGTTGAACTTGCCTTCCTCTTTAACAACTTTGTTTAGTGCGGTGGGTTGAATTATCGGTGGAGTCCATAACTTTTCAAGGGACTCTTCCTTAAAATATGCCATGATAACTTTAAGCGCAATTGCGTGAGTGACAACAAGAACATTGCCGCCAGGATGCTTTGATATTATTTCTTCTACCTGAGGGATTAATCTATCTTGCAGTTGAAAGAAATTCTCTCCCCCGTTCGTAGGTATGTATGAATGAGGTGCACTCCAGAATGTCTTGTGCTCATCATGAAATTCCCTTTCAATCTCTGACCTTTTTTCACCTTCCCAAGAGCCCATGTTTATCTCCATCAAGCTCTCACATGAAGAAACAGTTACTTCTCGTTTATCCCGAATGATCTCAGCGGTATGGATTGCTCTTGGGCTCGCACTGGAGTATATAGCATCAAATTTAATATCCTTGAGGGAGACTCCCAGCCATTGCGCTTGGCGTTTACCTAAATTGGTTAAAGGCGAGTCTTTATGGCCTTGCAATTTGCCTTCAACATTCCATTTGGTTTCACCATGACGAGTTAAATATACTGTCGTTATTTTAGTCAAAAAAACACTCCTTTTGAAACACCAAAGATATGATGCAGTATAGAAACTTCGAGGACTAGATTGCACTTTCCTCTAAAGTCGTTTCCAATAATTATGTTATCCTGCTCCGTTAGCGCAAAAGAAGGCATTAACATTCTTTAAAAAATTCCAGAAACACCCCTTGCATATCGAACATATGTTTGTAGTATAATAAAGAACAAACGTTCGTATGGAGGCGAATAAGAATGCCATCATTACAATCAAATCTCAGCAAATATATCGGGATGGCCGTAGTTATCATTTATCAGGACAGAAGCAACCGAATAACCAAGAGACAGATCCTTATACGATCCGTTACCCATACGCATGTACGAGCAACTTGCCTAGAATCAGGCGGACCTCGTCTGTTTAAGCTGCATAATATTTTGGCACACGAGCCGGTGATCCGTGATGTCGGTTAAAGATCGGGTCATCATGTTGGCGGATTGCCAAAGCTTCTATGCGTCGGTAGAGAAGGCTTCGCATCCTGAACATGCGAATATGCCTGTCATTGTAGGCGCCGATCCCAATCGTAAATCGGGTATCGTTTTAGCCGCTAGCACGCTTTATGTCGTACCGGAACGGCATGTTTCCGGGCTACTTATATCTTGTTTTTAACACGAACACCGCATTTAGCCCGACGGATACGATAGTGTTGTCGAGCAGAGCAAAACTCCTTATGATGGTCCAATCCTGCGTTTGCTCGTGATTGTCGCTGTATTGGCAGCGCGGGCGATCAACATCGCGTAAGCTAAACGAAAAAAGCCGCAACCACGCGGCTTCTTAAGCATATATGTTCTTGCCATCCGACAATCCCGAGCATGAAAAATTGAATGGTTTAACTTCTGGGACGGGGCAGCGTTGCCGATCACGTCAGCCATGCGAAGGTATATTTCCGGTTGATGCGTAAGTCGTTCGTCATATAAGTAGTTAGGCGCTTTTGTTAGAGTACCGTCCGTCTCTTGAATGTAAGAAATCGTATCGTGCGACCCTTGGTTGTAGCTTGCAAGGGTTTCGTTAAACTTGGCGTGAATGTACCCTAAAGCTTTCGCCACTTCTGCAGGCGTGGACAAGGCGCTATTGATCGGGGTCGCTGCCGGCGCAGTTGCCGTTTGTTCTGCCGCCGCGACTGTCGGTTTAAGGATTCCGTCCAAGTATGAAAATCCCGCCAAAAGAAGTACATCGTTTCCAAACCCGGATAATTTGACTGTTTTTTGAGCAAAACATAGGATATCCAGAAGGTGGGAACGGAGGACGAGAAAGGATGAAGAAACGAAGTCTAGCCGATCGCATCGGCCAACGGGTACAAGCCGAGCCGACGATCCGAGGGCCGCTTGCCGCGGAATTAGCCGTTGTATTGCCGCGGCTTCAAGCGCAGTTTGAAGGCTGCGGCGACGTTCTTTATCACCGGTTCCGCGCTTCCGACTCCCGAGAGGCTGTGATCGTCTACATTAACGGGCTTGCCGACGTCATTTCGATCGATCACGATGTGTTAAAGCGAATGATGGAGCCGGATAATGCGCTCACCGCGTCCTCGCTGACGGAATTGCGTGCCTGGCTTACGGTTATGGACAGCAAGGAGCATGTTACCTATGAAGAAATGGTGCCTGAATTATTCAGCGGCCGGCCACTTCTCCTTGTAGATGGCATCCCGGGGGCGCTAAGCCTAGGGCTCATCCATTGCGAGAAAAGAGGCGTGGAAGAACCGCAAGCGGAATCGGTCATTCGGGGAGCTCGGGACGGCTTTACCGAGACGCTAATCGTCAATTTGACGCTGCTGCGCAAGCGTCTGAAGACGCCTGCTCTGAAAATCGATACGTTCCCGCTCGGCCGATATTCCAAGACCGATATAAGCGTCGCGTTTTTGCAAGGCATCGCAAAAGAAGAGATCGTAGCCAGCGTCAAACACCGGCTGCAACGAATCGAGATCGACGGCATTGTCGAGAGCGGAATGATCGAAGAGCTCATCGAGGACAGCGTCTTTTCCCCGTTTCCGCAGCTGCAAACGACGGAACGCCCCGATGTGGCGGTCGCGGCCATGCTGGAGGGCCGAGTGCTGATTATCACCGATCATACGCCTTTTGTCATGATCGCTCCGACTACCCTATGGTCCATGCTGCAGTCGCCGGAGGACTATTACGAGCGCTTTCTAATCGGTACGCTGATCCGGTGGCTTCGCTATCTCTTCTTCCTGTTCGCGCTCCTTGCTCCGTCCGTATATGTAGCCACGTTAACGTTTCACCAGGAGATGGTACCGACCACCCTGCTGCTGCGCATCACCCAATCCAGGGAAGAGATTCCTTTTCCCGCGCTCATGGAGGCGCTTATCATGGAGATCACCTTCGAAGCGCTTCGCGAGGCCGGCGTTCGGCTGCCCAAGCAGATCGGGTCGGCGGTCAGCATCGTAGGCGCGCTCGTGATTGGACAGGCCGCCATTCAAGCGGGACTCGTGTCGGCGCCTATGGTCATGATCGTCGCGATTACGGGGATCGCTTCTTTCATGCTTCCGCAATACGCCTTTAATATCGCGCTCCGCATCTTGCGATTTCCCATCATGATCATGTCCGGCATGTTCGGCCTCTACGGGCTGATCCTGTGCATCTTGGTCATCATTAGCCATTTATGCATCCTTCGTTCCTTCGACGTCCCCTATCTGACTCCTATCGCTCCTATTCAAACCGACAGCTTTAAGGATACGCTCATACGCGCGCCAATCGGATTGATGAAACGGCGCCCAGCCGCTTACGCGAGTCCGGGCAATTCGAATCGTCAAGTGGAGCCGGCGAAAGGGGAAGACCAGTGAAACTAGCGCCTATTCGCTGCTTGCTCCTCCCATGCCTGTTCGCGTTCCTCCTTACAGGCTGCTGGGATCGGGAAGAGGTCAATAATATGGCTTTAATCATTTCCGCCGGGATCGATAAAGAAAAGAATGGCATGGTGTCTCTGACGTTTCAAGTGTTCATACCGAACCCTTCTTCAACGGGAGGTGCTGCCGAGGGCGGCCAAGGCAGGCTATACACGGCAACCAATACGGGCAAAACGGTGCCGGATGCGCTCGCGGAGCTGCAAGCCCAATTGCCGAGAAGGTTTTCGTGGAGCCACGCCAAGGCTTATTTTTTCGGAGAGGCGCTTGCCCGGGACGGGTTACAGGATGAGATGGATTTTCTCGTTCGAGATATTCAGCCCCGGGAACAGGCCAATCTCTTCATCTGCAAAGGAACGGCAAAGGAATTGATTCAATCGCTCCAAGATCCCAACACGTACGAAACGCTGATTAAAATGTCCCAAAAGCCTTCCCTGCAGCATTCGACGCTTCACATCGTGGAGGAGTTGATCAGCGGCGAGTCCGGATCATTCGTTATTCCCGTCGCAACCACAATGATGCTCGCCTCGAACGGAACCAAGAAGGCCATCATAAGCGTTGAAGGCATGGCGGTTATAAAGGATCTAAAGCTGGTCGGATTCGTGGATGCCCCGCATGTGCAAGGCTTCAAATGGCTGACCAATACGCAGCTCAGCAGATTCGCGACCATGTCCGTTAGAGAGAACGGCGGCATCGTCGCTATTCGAATGAGGCATTACCGGATGAAGTGGAAGCCGCGCATTCAAGACGGAAAATGGAAAATGACGATACGGATACGAGTAGACGGCGACGTCCTTATGAATAGTACGCATTACAACCTCATGAAAGATGACGATCGATTGAGAAAGCTGGGTAAACGGTTCGAGGAGGAAATGACCAAGCAGCTGAGAAGCGCCTTATGGCAGGCGCAGCATCGTTTCCGTACGGACGCCATTGGATTTGCGAAAGCTTTCCATATCCGCTATCCCGGGCAATGGCGCAAGGTGATGAACAGCTGGGACCAACGGTTTACGCAAGTCGAGGTCGACTTTGACGTTGACGTATTCATCAGGCAGCCGGGAAAAACGAGCATTCAAGCAACCAGAAAGAATGAGGACGCCCAATGACGGACATGAACATAGCCGAAAGACAGTTGTTTTGGATCATGACCAGCACGCAAATTACGATGACGCTGCTGCTTACGACTGCGCCGACGATACAGATCGCCAGTCAGGATGCTTGGATATCGGCGTTAATCGCGACGGGAGCCGGGCTCCTGATCGCGCTCGTATGCGCCAAGACGGCTCTTCGCTTCCCGGGAATGACGGTAATACTTTATAGCGATATTCTATTCGGCAGATGGATTGGCCGAGCCATCGGTTTTCTCTATATGATCTTCTGGCTCGTATTGCTCACGGTGATCTTGAAGCAGTTCGCTTTCTTCCTCTCCGAAACGATATTGCCTGAAACGCCGATGCCTGTCATCATAGCCATGATGCTGGCCGTGATTCTATATCCAACCCTCCACGGTGTCGGCGTGATCGCTCGCTGCTGCGAGGTCATCGGACCGATTGTCATGGGTGGCGTTATTTTCCCCGTCGTCCTGTCGGTCAATAATATGGAGTTACAATCCATTCGGCCATTCTTCGGCGATGTCAGCGTGTTCGGCATTCTGAAGGGCTCCATTCCCACGCTCACGTTTCTCGGCGACTGCGTCTTATTGGTTATGATCATCGCCTTCGTGAAATCCAAGGGCAAAACGGTAAAGTATGCCGTGAGCGGCGTGCTTGTGTCCGGATTGTTCACGATGCTCTCGATTATCGCCAGCTTGCTTTCATTTGGCCCCATGGTCAGCCAGAGCAACAATTATCCCTTGATGATGCTAGTGCGAGCTGTCTCCCTCGGCGGAATCATCGAGAATTTGGATGCCATCGCGGTTACGATTTGGATTATGAGCGTCTTTACGAAGCTCGCGCTGTACTTGTTCATATCCGGACACGGCTCCGCTCAACTGTTCGGCGTTCGCAATTGGAAGAGAATGACCTGGATTATAGCATGCATCGCTTACGGAATAACCTTAATTCCACTAAACGTCGTGGAAACCTCGATCGTTTTCCCGCAAAAGATCGCCGTCCGTTTTATGCTTCCTATTTTCATGATCGGTCTGCCTCTATTGATGTGGGGATTGGCAGCTTACAGACAGCGGACACAATATAGACAAATTTAGAGCAACAATAAAACTATTATATACTTTAAAAAAGTAAGCAACGGTTTTATACTAAGCTTATTAAGGTTGCATATAAATCCAGACACATGAAGGATGAAATTATAACATGGCAAAAGTACCGTTCGTCAAAGCAACGGTTCCGGCTCCGCTCGTCACTTACATCTCCTACTTGGCGCAAGCAGGCCGTACGTTCAAATACACGGCTGAAGGCCCCGTCGGTCTCGCAGGCGATAAAAAAGTCGTGCTGCTGAGCGCTCGCGGCGGCGACTACTCGAACGAGTTCATGGCGGCAATGGAAGCTGCGAACCGCAAGTCGCGACGGTTGCTGCCGGGTTTTAATAATGAGAAAGCCGCTCCGAGAGGTCTCGCGACCGATCGGAGCGGCTTTTTGACGTACATCCGCTATTTGCTCCCGCTTACGAACAGCTGCTTCTGATCGTTCACTTCGGCGTAGAAGATCGGCTTGATTGCGTTGTAATGCTGCGATCTCAGCTGCTTCCTTCAATAATAATTAGTTCCTACTAAACGAGCCTTCCATTCATCCTTAGCTATTCCGGACGATGCTCTTATAACCGGAATAGGTCGTATAGAAGTATCCAGCGTAAATCAGAATAAGGATGACGGCCAGCATCCCTGCGGACGAACCGTATATGCTTCTGTCGTGTGTCGCAAAAAACTCGTTCATAATTCTCAAGCCGACAACCGTATGCATGACGGCAACCAAGAACGGAACTATAAAATAAATCAGGGTTTGCTTAAAAATCGTTTGGTTGATCATCTTGTCGGTAGCGCCGATCTTTTTCAGAATGCGATATCTTTGCACGCTGTCACTCGCTTCCACCAGTTGCTGAAGCGCCAATATGACCGCACTGGAAATGAGAAACACCAGGCCGATATACAATCCAATAAAAGTAAGGAACGCAGAAATCCCATAAGCGACCATGACAGCTTTCCCTTTTGTGTATCCATCGAGCGGGATGTCTGCATCGTACATGTGGCTGAACAAATCCGCATATTTATCCTCATTTATAGGATCAGTGCCACCTCGAGGCTCGATATCGAGTGCCCGAAAGGATACTATCAATCCGTCCGTTAGTCTGTCCGGAACGACGATGTAGAAGAAAAAGGGCCAATACGGTGCGTTTACAATGTTTTCCTTAACCGGCTTTTCGTTGTTTACCTGCAAAGACTCCCCATTGATCTTCACATCCTTCAAGCTTGCCATGAATTTGCCGAAGCCATTGCTGTAGTTTCCATAATTCGATACAATCAAAGCCTCATGGGCGCCTAAAGCGATCGATTCTCCCTTTTCCAAGGCTCTGATGTGATTGTAGTCGGACAATCGAATGACGTTTATCTCCCCCCTAAGGAGAGATTGGTCGGTTTTGTTGTTCTCGTCAAGGTACCCGCCCATTAATTCATTAACCGAAATGCCGGAGGAATAGGCGTTAAAAAACACATGCGTCTCGTTATCCTCGAAGTGAAAATTCGCTTTCTTTAGAGCTTCTTCAATATCGGGAGTGTGCGCGCCTTTCTCCACCCATCCGGTAACCATCGACGCTGCGAAAGGCGCCATGCCCTCAGCAGTTTTGTCCACGTTAGACTTGTAGTTGATGACCACAAACAACGACAACAACGTAACGAACAGCATCAGTGAAATGACTGTCATGGATACGAAATTTGTATTGATCTTATTGTGGACCTGTCGCAAAACGAACAAATTCAAATTTTTCAAATAATAGTTCCGGTTGCGCTGCAACAGATGCAGGAAGAATCCCGCCAAACCGAAGAAGAGCAACAGCGTCCCCAATATGCCCAGCAGTAACCCAAGCACAAAAGCCGGGTTATATGGATCCAAACCGGTATTGAGCACAGTCTTATAAGCAATGGAAAGCATAGCCGCGGAAATGAGGAAAACGATAATCGACGCCAACGCGTTCTTGACTTTCACATCCTCATTTTTCTTTGATGCGTTTAGCAAATCGATTAGTTTGACTTTAGAGACGATCATGTAATTAAACAAAATAACAGAGGCAAAAATAAGACCGAAATATAAGCATGTCTTCGCTATCGCACTATTGGAAACGACGAATTCGTAAGCATTCATCTTGGCATTGAACAGCCCGGCAATCATCGTAGAGAAGAACTGTGAAACCGTGATCCCAAGCACCAGCCCTATTCCTAGCGCCAAGAAGCCGATCAGGAACGTCTCAAATACAAGAATGACCGATATTTTATTTCTGCCCATCCCAAGCGTCATATAAATTCCAAGCTCTTTCTTGCGCCGCTTGATCAGAAAACCATTAGCGTAAACAATTAATCCTCCCAAAACAAACGAAACGCCTACGGAGAGAATGGAAATGACGCCTGCGATTTTCTTCAAGTAATCAGCCGAGCTTTGGTTCATCTGCAACACCGCTTGCTGCGCTTCGAGAGAGTTGAAACTGTAAAATAAGCAAACAGCGAATGATAGCGTCAAGAAATAAATCGCATAATCTTTAAAACTTTTTCTGACGCTTCTCCATGCTATTCTAAAGTACATCGCCGACATCGCCTCCAAGAAGGCTTACGACTTCGATGATCCGGTTGAAGAATTGCTTTCTGGTATCGCTGCCCCTGACTAGTTCGTTGAATACTTTGCCGTCCTTGATGAACAGGATCCGATGGGAGTAGCTTGCCGTAAAAGCATCGTGGGTAACCATCAGTATGGTCGCCTGAAGCTCCCGATTCAGCTTTTCGAACGACTCCAGCAGCAACTTTGCCGACTTGGAGTCCAGAGCACCGGTTGGCTCATCGGCCAAAATCAGGGAGGGACTCGTCACGATCGCCCTTGCGGAAGCGACGCGCTGCTTCTGGCCGCCGGAAAGTTGATAAGGATATTGCCCCAGCACCCCGGTGATTTCCAGCTTACGGGCCACTTCCTGGATAAGCGAATCGATATGCTTCGTTTTCTCCCCTTTGATCGTTAGCGCCAATGCGATATTCTCATAAGCCGTTAGCGTGTCGAGCAGATTGAAATCTTGAAAGATGAAGCCAAGCTCATTGACCCTGAACTTCTCCAAACTTGCGGACTTTAGATTAGTAATGTCCAGGCCATTAATGTGGATATGCCCAGTCGTCACCGTGTCGATTGTCGAAATGCAGTTGAGCAGCGTCGTCTTTCCACTTCCCGATGCGCCCATGACGCCTATAAATTCCCCTTTTTGTACCTTAAAGCTTATATTGTCGATTGCTTTTGTGATATTGGCTTTTTTTCCGTAATATTTTTCGATTTTGTCTACGTTCAAAATTGGCTCCATAATTCCCCTCCTCCGTTCATTGTTCATTAATCTTAAAATATATTGTTGCTTCCGAGACGTCATTGCCTGCTGAATATACGATGACGGAATAGTCGCCCGGGGTAAAGCCCTCCGGCGGCGCTGTCAGTTTCGAATAGGCGTAACCTGCTTTGCTCAGCTTAATATTTTCGTCGACTTTAATTCTATTTTCGACTATCGTCTCGCCTTTATACCATCTCACCGTTGCGCCTTTTGCGATAAATCGTTTGAATTTCGCCGAAACGTATAGTGCCTTAGCCTTGGACGAGAACGTCTTTGACGGAGCGATTGGCTTTCCTTGCACATCTACCGATTCACTCAAGGCCGCGGAGCCCTGCACGATTTTCGGACCGTTTAATTGAAAATAATAATACAATCCAGCACATGAGATCAAACTTAAGGCGACTATCCAAATCCATGTTTTTTTCATTTGAATCCTCCTCTTTCTTTGGTTGCCTCTATCATAGTTTTTTTCGTTCATCGTACGTATCACCTTACGTTTCATTAACCTTACATTTTTGTCATCTAGCGAAGCGAAATCCCAAGGACTGAAGGAAAGAAACGACAAAGAGTCGTTGCAGCCTTAGCCGCAACGACTCTTTGTGTTATTATGCCTCCGATTGTTTGGGGAAAAGAAGACTTACTTTCGTTCCTTCTCCGACCTGCGAGGTTAGAGAAATTTCAAGCCCAAGCTTGTTACACAAGCTCTTGCACAAGTAAAGTCCAATTCCCGTCGATTTGCCAAAAAGCCTTCCGTTCTCACCGGTAAAGCCCTTCTCCCACACTCTGCCGACATCCCGCTCTACGATGCCGATACCGTTATCCTCGATCGTCAAATGGATATGATCACGTGTTTTATCGGTGCGGACAGTCACATTTCCTTCACCTTTCTTACAATATTTAATCGCATTTCCGATGATTTGATTAAGTATGAATTCCAACCATTTGGCATCGCTGAATACCGTGCCGTGCACACTGTCGATATCGATCGCGATGCGTTTGTAAATGAAGTCCCTGGCGTTTCTTCTGATTGCGCTCGCGACGATCTGCTCCAGTGATACCCGTCTTACGATAAAATCATTGCTGACGTTTTGGCTTCTGGAGTAATACAGCACCTGTTCAACGTAATCATCCATTTTTTTCAATTCGTAGTCGATCGCTTTTGTCGCCGGGCCTTCGTTATTGTCGATGATAAGCTTGGCCGAAGCGATTGGCGTCTTTGCCTCATGCACCCATATTTCAATGTATTCCCGGTATTCTCTTTGCAGGTTGCGATAGAAGTTTACTTGCTCATGCATGTCTTTACTGGTTTCCTTAAGTAATCGATGCAAGAGCTTTCCTTCGACAAATGATGGTTCTTTCACCACTTCGGGCAATAAATACTTCCGATCCAAGCTTTCCAGTGCATCCATTACTTCATCGTAATACCTTTTCTCTTTAATAAGCTCAAGTATCATATAAATAAGCAAAGGTCCGAACCACAAGGCGACTGTCGGGATGATTAAAGCTTTTCCGATTGGAAAGAACAAAAGGACGCTGCACAGCAGCGTAATCACAAGAAGATTGGCGACCAGAAAGACGATACGATCCTTGAAATAATCCCAGATTCTCATGGCAGAATGTATCCTAACCCGCGTCTCGTCTCGATATTGTCCTGCATTCCGGCCTCTTCCAGTTTCTTTCTAAGTCTTGTAACGTTCACTGACAAATTGTTGTCGTCGATGAACAGATTTGTATTCCATAGAAAATCGATCAAATCATCGCGAGATACGATTTTGCCTTTGTGTTTAATCAGGTAGGATAGAATTTTTAGTTCGTTCTTTGTCAATTCGAGCGTTTGGTCCCGGTAAGTGATGGTACCGCTGGACAAATTAAGTTTCAAGTCGCGATAGATCATAATATCGTGAGTCTGACTTGCTGCGCCGTTGGTTCGTTTTAATATAGAAGCGATGCGGGCGAGCAGAATTTGGGTATTATAGGGCTTCGAAATAAAATCGTCCGCTCCCAAATGCATACTCATCAACTCGTCCATTTCGCTGTCCCGACTCGTAACGACGATAATTGGAGTATCCGATTTCTTTCTAACTTCCCGACATATATGGTAGCCATCGTACATGGGTAGGTTAATATCCAACAGGATCAAATCTGGACTTTCCCTTTCAATGTACTCTGGAATATTGATAAAATCGGTCGGCGCCGCAACCTCGTACCCGTATTGCGAAAAAAAAGTTATAAGCTCTTTCCGGATAACCTCATTGTCTTCTACAATGACAATTTTCAATATCGATCACTTCCGATTTCTGTTAATCATATTTATTTTTCCTATCATATACTGGATATCCTGTGTTATGCAAAAATAATTACCTAGACTTTTAAGTGAAATGTAGCCAACAGATTGACGAATCGCCATCTTCTATCAATTAGCAACACGATCCCAAAGCTGTTACCGTTACCGGAATCGTCACCAATCTAATAACTGATTTCATCGTGTAATCCGCTCCAATAGATATAGACCTGCTTCAGTCCGTGAAATGTAGCATGAACAAATACAATAAGCCTTTTAATCCCCTATCATTTGGATGCCCCGGTCTTAGCCTCTTTTCTCTTGGAATAGTTTACGCACTAGCGCAAAATCTCACTCCCGAACCAATTCAGGAATAATTTAGGAAATTAAAAAATTCCAGAAACACCCCTTGCATATCGAACATATGTTTGTAGTATAATAAAGAACAAACGTTCGTATGGAGGCGAATAAGAATGCCATCATTACAATCAAATCTCAGCAAATATATCGGGATGGCCGTAGTTATCATTTATCAGGACAGAAGCAACCGAATAACCAAGAGACAGATCCTTATACGATCCGTTACCCATACGCATGTACGAGCAACTTGCCTAGAATCAGGCGGACCTCGTCTGTTTAAGCTGCATAATATTTTGGCACACGAGCCGGTGATCCGTGATGTCGGTTAAAGATCGAGTCATCATGTTGGCGGATTGCCAAAGCTTCTATGCGTCGGTAGAGAAGGCTTCGCATCCTGAACATGCGAATAAGCCTGTCATTGTAGGCGCCGATCCCAATCGCAAATCGGGTATCGTATTAGCTGCTTGCCCGCTTGCCAAATCTTACGGTGTATCTACAGCGATGCGGTTAGGTGAAGCCGTTATTAAATGTCCTCACCTCGTCGTGATCCGGCCGCGGATGCAGACTTATATCAACGTATCCCTGCTCATTACGGAAATATACAAGTCATTCACCCCGCTTGTTGAGCCTTTCTCGATTGATGAACAGTTCCTGGATGTCACCGGATCAGTCTCGCTCTACGGCCCGCCACTGGAAATCGCCAACCAAATGCAGAGCAAGGTGCTGCTCTCTACCGGCGTTTGGACGCGTATCGGCTGCGGGCCAACCAAGATATTAGCCAAGACTGCAACGGATAATTTCGCCAAAAAGCAGCCGGACGGGATTTTCACGCTTGATTACGACAATATAGAATCCGAGTTATGGCCGCTGCCGATCAGCAGCATGTTTATGGTCGCCTCTCGCATGACCGTGCACTTTATACGTATGGGGATTCAGACGATTGGCGACTTAGCCCGAATGGAGCTGCATGATTTCAAACGGCGGATGCAGCAGAGAATGGGCAAACAGAGCGATATCAAGGCCATCTATTACTGGCAGACTGCGCGTGGCATTGACCCAAGCCCCGTCGTTGCGGGAGCGTTCGGCAAGCCGAAGTCGGTCACGAGAGGCCGTGCTTTACCTTGGAAGCTATATCAGACTTTAGAGGATGTTGAACCCCTCATGCTCGAGCTCGTGATTGAGGTATGCCGCACAAGTCGATACCACAAGTATAAAGGGCGAACAGTCACTGTCAGCGCGGGTACAACGGACGGGGTTAAAACCAGCGGCTTCAGCCGCCAAATGACTCTGGATAGTTCCAGTTGCTTGGAGCATCACATTCTCGCAGCTGCACAGAAACTGTTTCTGTCGAACTGGGACGGCAATCCATTGACGAATCTTGCCGTGGATTTGTCCCAGCTAACAGACAATAGCGTGTACCAACTGGACTTGTTTGAAGACTTACCCAGGCAGCACGCACTCGCCGCAACCAAGGACAACATCAAAGAACGGTTCGGCGAGGCAGCCATATTAAGCGCCGCATCGCTCCTTAAATCTGGGCAAGCGCGCGAGCGGGCTCACAAAATTGGAGGGCACTATAAATGAGCAAATTTCTCGAGGGGAACGGCCGTTGGAGCACGAAGTTTATTTCTCCCGAGCATCGCGATCAGCTGAACGAGCTTGGCGACCCTGATAAGGGAGCATCACTGAAGGTCCCTCAACAGATACTGATCTTGGTACGTGACTCCGTACTTTTACCGATTATGATGACAGTGGTTGAGAACAATCGGCTTGAGATCGAGAGGTCGAACCACTCCTTAAAGACACTTTATTCGGCAGCTGCGAACACGCTGTTGAATGCCATCCATGCCGACTTGGCCGGGATCCGCAAAGAATTAAGGGAACATCATATTAAAGTCATTGAGGAAGAACGCGTTGACGATGCCGCACACTATAAATTTTACTATCGAGGTTATGAACATCAGTTTGCATTAATGAGGTTTTTAGTGAGGTCTGAGATTAGTACACGATTAGGCAGTTATATCGCTCAACTCGAGAAACTTTTCAACGGGCTTACCACTAAGAAATGACTGTTACCATTCATATGCAACCTACCAATGGCAACAAGAAAAGGCAGCTATTATCGCTGCCTTCTCTACATTAAGGACAATTCCATCCGCAGCCGGATCATATCCCGGCATGGAATCCCGTTCTCCACAATCGGCTCCGCATAATGCTTGACGAAATAATCCGTCTCCACGCCTATCACGCGAAACCCGCATTTCTGATACAATCCCAGCTGATTTAAGCTCGAATTGCCCGTCCCAATCTCAAGCGCGCGATACCCTTGCTCCTTGCAATGCGCTACCGCATGCTCGATTAACTTCCTGCCAAGCCCTCTGCCCTGGCAGTCCTCCCGCACGGCGATGTTCATGATTTCAGCTGTCTTCGGCCGAGTCGCGAGCAGCACATAAGCACCGATCACCTGTCCGTCCTCTTCCAATACCGTACAGATGCTCCTCCCCGCATAAGCATCAATCGCCGAACGCTCCGGATCGGCCAGCAGCAACAGCTCATACGGCAGCTCTTCGCCTTCACCGATTGATCGAATCCGAATACTCAGCTTAGACATCCGTAGGCGCATCCTTATCCGCCAGCGTTAGCTCCAATCCGCCGAATTTCTTCGCAAACGCACTGTACACCAAAGCTACAAGCATGCTTAGAGCCCCATACACAAAGATCAGAAAGAAAGGAATAATTAAGTAAGGAATGCCTACGACAAGCAGAGTACCTTTACCTGTGGCCGCCCCGATAATCGTAATCATCAGTCCAATAAAGGCCATTAGCGCCATAGGTATGATCATTAGATAAATCGTAGTTTTAAACATGCTCGTCGTACCGATTTCGCGAATCTCAACTTTTCTCACTGTATTTGGCCCCTTTATTCTTGTTTGTTCTACGAACGCTGCAGCTTCTTCGCAAACCGATAGCCCGTAATCATGTAGCCCCGCTTCTTATAGAACTCATGGGCTTCCAGCCGTTCTTCCTTTATCCCGCTATTCAAGTAGATAAAATGCCCGCCTTGCTCCTGCACCCACTGCTCCGCGTGCGCAAGCAACGCCCGGCCGACGCCGCGACCTTGAAACTCCTTCTTCGTGACGAGCGAAGATACTTGCGTTTTAATGTCATTGCTGACGTAGCTGAACTGCATCCTCAGACCGACCATGCCGACTACAGCACCTTCAAGTTCCGCCACGAATGTAAAATAATTCGGACTCCCCTCAATATGCGCCATTCGCAGCCTAATATCCTCAAGCGTCGAACGGCGATCCCAGATCAGCCATCAGCGCGGTGAGCGGTTCCAAATCCGACTCCGACTCATATGGACGAACAAGCACCATTCTGACAACCTCCCCGTTAGATGGTATAGACCATCAGTTCTTCATCGTAGTAGATTCCTCTATACTTAAGCGCTCTGCGCTCCAAGCCGTATACCTCGAACCCCAGCGACAGATATAAGCCTCTCGCCCGTTCGTTACCCGTAACGACCATGAGATTGATTTGCTCCAGCCCGTCCAGCTCGCGACCCCGGTTCAGCAGCTCCTGCAGCAGCAGTCGTCCGACACCTTGCTGGCGTGCGATCGGCGATACATACATCCCCCATACGAAGCCTTTATGCTTCACTTTGACGGACTCTTCCCTCCGAAACCCGACCATGCCGACAAGTTCGCCCGATTCCGTGAACGCTCCCAAAACATACTGATCCTCGCTCGCTTGAATTCGCGCTTTAACCGATTCAATCGGTGTGTCAACCGATGCCTCATACGTCGCACCGAACGCTTCCGGACTGTCAAGCAGCGCTTCCAGCCGTAATCGCCAGTACGCCTCTACATCGTCAGGTGTAATCGTTTTGACCACGATCATAACTTGCCCTCTCCCTCCTAGTGCTGCCATAGATCATGTAATAGCCCTGGCTGTTCCGTAATCCGAATCATCCCTCAAACGTCCTTCCCAATCGTGCGATTCCGGCGGCTATGCTGCTTGATAAGCGAAATTCCTTCCGACATGCTGCCAGAAAGTCGCGAAACCGGTACCCGCCGGCCCGAAAAACACTTCGATGCTGATGCCAAACCACGACGAGCGTACCTTCAAGCAGCACACGATGGGCTAGCCTGTAGGAGCGATTCACAACTGACCATCTGCCCTCACCAAGCTTGCAGAGCGTCTCCGATTGAAACTCGACATGCTTCTCCTCATCTTGCAAAATCTGATCACACAAGTCCTGCAGCGTCTTCGACTTCGTGCTCCGCTCGAGAGCGACATAATAAACCTTAGCGATAATTTCTGCTGTGATCAGCACCATGACAGACAACTCCAAGCCAGCGAATTGGCGCAGTTTGCGAAATACATGATCCACCCAGTGGCCGCGAATGGTCGGCAATTGCTGACCTCTCATAAACCTAGCCAGGTCTCTGGCATGACGCTGCTCCTCACGGATGAAAGCGGCGACCGCCTCGTAATAATCGTGATTCCCGGTTCGCTCGGCATAACGCTTCGCCTGCTGAATAAGATGTTTGCCTTCGGAGCTCTCGCCGAGCTGAAACTGCTGAACGGATTTCTGTATGCACCTTCGCTCAGCCTCCGTCAGCCGATACGAATCCTCCCAATCAATCGCCCTCAAGTTCTGCTGGTTATGTAGAAAATAATGCTTCCAGACCGCAAAATCTATCCTCATCATAGATCCGATGCTCCCGGCTTCCAGCCCATGCGTTGACTCCAATCGCTGGCCCTGCGCATGATGGCCCAGATATAAGGATCTTTCTCATCGACGTAGCGCTGCCGATCTTGAGCGAACTGCGCCATTAGGTTCATTTTCACATTCGCATAGCCGTCTGCTTCATCTTGATGGGCTCTCAGGTAATCGCGGAAAAGCAGGGCGAATTGTTCACCGAAGCTGCCCGCTTCTCGAACATGGATATGCGTGCGCCGCATGCCTGCTCCTTCTCTGAAATAGCGTTTGGTGAGTTCCGGATTATCCGCTCTGAACGTGTAACCCAGCTGTTCAAATCCATTGCGATACAAGTCCACCGGCTCAAGGGAGCGGACCGAAACTTGAATATCGATTACAGGCTTGGCAGCCAGTCCGCGCACCGACGTTGAACCGATATGGTCAATTCGCAGCGCTGTTTCACCAAGTGCCTCGCGCAGTCGCAGTCCAATCTCCTGAAACTCGTTCACCCACGCGGCATCATAAGGAACAACGATGATCGGATCACTCACTGCTGATTGCCTCCCTCGCCGGCAACAACGATGCGAAACCCGCAATTGCCGGTTGAGCTATCCGGCGTATTGGAATTTCGCGCAGCTACCCGGTATCGGTTGCAGTACGATTTGTGGCACAAATAGGAGCCCCCGCGCATCGACCGCGCATGCGTCGGTTTCGTATAATGAGGACTGACCGCCGATGTCACCCGGTGATACGTCGGCGTGAACCAGTCGCTGCACCACTCCCATACGTTGCCGGACATGTTATAAAGCCCGTACCCGTTCGGCTTATACGCATGGACAGGCGCGGTTCCATGATAGCCATCGCTTGCATTATTTTTGACCGGAAACTTCCCCTGCCAAATGTTGCAGAGATGCTCGATATCCGGCTTCAGCAAATCCCCCCACGGGTATCGCCTTTGGACCAGACCGCCTCTTGCCGCATACTCCCATTCCGCCTCGGTCGGCAGTCGCCCGCCGCGCCACGAGCAATACGCTGTCGCATCGTTCCAAGACACATGCACGACCGGATGATCCGCACGATCCAGGATGTTGGAATCCGCTCCTTCCGGCTGTGCCCAATACGCGCCATTAACCGCCAGCCACCATGGCGTGCCTTGCGGTGAACCAGCCGCTGCTTCTCGCGCAGCGTCAGTGGCCAGTAAATGAAACACATAAGACCAACCGAACTTCTCGGCTTCCGTCACATAACCGGTAGCGGTCACAAACTGAGCAAACTGCTCATTCGTAACCGCATAACGAGAGATGTAGAATGCATCCAGCCTCACGTTTCGAATTGGGCCTTCACCATCCTGCGCAAACCCTTCCGCATCATCCGTTCCCATCAGAAATTCCCCTGCGGGGATGAGCACCATATTCTCGTCTGCCTGCGATGACGACGCAAGCTCCGAATCAACCTCCGGTAATCGTTGCTGTTGATCCGCGCTTACGCTGCGCTCGTATGACACAGTCGATTCCGGCGCCACTATAGAAGCATCACCTCTGCTTGCACAGCAGCAGGATTTAAGTTGTTCAGCCATCATGTCATCTCCTTGCATATCGTAATCGGTCTGCCCGTATCGGCACCGTTGTAGACGCTTCCAAGGGAATATTATACAATACCTTTGAGTCTATCGAAACGTTTCTAAGAGGATAGGAGAGATGAAATTTGACCACGAATACTCCGAAACGACCGAACATTCTGTTCATCATGTCAGATGACCATGCCTCCCACGCCATCAGCGCCTATGGGAGCCAAATCAATGAAACGCCGAATATAGACCGCATCGCGGCAGGCGGCATGCGTTTGGATAATTGCTTCTGCACCAACTCGATCTGCACGCCGAGCCGCGCAGCCATCCTAACCGGGCAATACAATCATATGAACGGCGTCAAGACGTTAGCTGACCCGCTCGATGGGCGCATGACGACCTTTCCGAAGCTGCTGCAGAAAGACGGCTACCAAACCGCGATTGTCGGCAAATGGCATCTCGGCCACGGCGGCAACTATGATCCGACCGGATTCGATTATTGGAGCGTCCTTCCCGACCAAGGCGATTATCATAATCCCGTCATGATTGAGATGGGCGTTTCCCAGCAATTTGATGGCTATGTAACGGATATTATTACCGATAAATCTTTGCACTGGCTGAAGAACCGGGATAAAGAACGGCCGTTCATGCTCATGTGTCATCACAAAGCACCGCATCGCAGCTGGGAGCCCAATCAGAAGCATATGCATTTATACGAAGATATCGATATTCCGGAGCCGGAAACCTTTTACGACGATTATGCCACTCGCTCTCAGGCGGCCGTGAATGCTAAGATGCGCATCGAAGATTTGACTGACTTTGATACCAAAGGCGCACCGCCTGCGGGATTAACACCGGAGCAAGAGAAGAAGTGGAAATATCAGCGGTACATTAAGGATTACTTGCGCTGCATTGCCTCCGTCGACGACAACGTGGGCCGATTGCTCGATTATTTGGACGAAGAAGACGAAACCAACGATACGATTATTATCTACACATCCGACCAAGGTTTCTTCTTAGGCGACCATGGCTGGTTCGATAAACGATTTATGTATGAGGAATCCCTGCGCATGCCATTCCTGATCCGTTATCCTCGGGCTATTCAAGCCGGCACCGTGAACGATACCATGATTCTGAATGTTGATTTCGCGCCTACCTTCTTGGACTACGCTGCCCTCCCGATCCCGGAGACGATGCAAGGCCGAAGCTTCAGGTCCGTACTGGACTCCGAAACGCCAGAGGACTGGAGAACCTCGATGTACTACCGTTACTGGATGCATCTTGACGGCGCCCATGAGGTGTACGCCCATTACGGGATGAGGACGCAGCGCTATAAGCTCATCTATTACTACGCCGAGGCGCTCGGCACAACAGGCTCCCGCGACGAATCCATGCCGCCGGAATGGGAATTGTTCGATCTGGCCGAAGACCCGTACGAGCTGCGCAACGTCTACTATTCGCCGGACTATGAGCAGATTGTTAAATCGCTCACGCTTGAGATGGAACAGCTCATGCGCGATGTCGGAGATGAAGCGCTGCACTGACGCAAGACAGACTCTGCCAGAAAGCACAGCTCCGCAAGTCGGAGCTGTGCTTTTTTTGTACTGGAACGTTCTGGGATATTGCAGTATAATCTAGATGCGTATTATGAAACTAAGTTTCACAGAATAAAACTTCAAAAACCAATGCCAGTAACAAGGAGGATCTAACATGTCCTACCAATACGACGGCATCGACCATGTTCAGCTTGCAGCTCCTGAGGGCTGCGAATCAGCGGCTCGCAGCTTCTACACCGATGTGCTTGGCTGGACCGAGCTGCCCAAGCCTGAGCCGCTGCGTCAGCGCGGCGGCGTATGGTTTCAATCCGGCATCCACCAAGTCCATATCGGAGTACAGCGGGATTTTGTTCCTGCAACCAAAGCGCATCCGGCTTTTCACGTTCGCGGCATTCAAGCCTTGCGCGAGCATTTGCAGCACAATCAGATTCAAGTCATCGACGATGAAGCACGGGCCGACGAAGGTGTCTCGCGTTTCTACGTGGCGGATCCTTTCGGCAATCGGCTGGAGTTTCTGGAATGGCAGTAACTGCCGGCTAACGTACTTAAAGAACTTATGTATAGAACGTCATATGCGGCTTCGTGCTTCGGTAATGCGCCAATCGCTCCTCCAGCGTTCCCGTATGAAGCTCGAATTTATGTCCGTCCGGGTCGGTGAAATAGATGGATTGACGATCCTCTATTTCCCTCGACCGGCCCGGCAATATATTCACCCAAAGCGCTTCCAGCTTCCCAAGCCAAGCGTCGAAGTCTGCTTCCGCAATCGTAAAGGCCATATGCGTGTAAGACTCATGAATTTCGTTTCGCGGGATGTCCCGCTCCTCGTTCAAGGCAATCCACAACCCGAATAAGTCAAAATAAGCAAGAGAGCGCCCGACCACGAGCAGCTTGGCATCAAACACCTGCTCATAGAAGGAAATGGATCGCTCTAAACTGCTTACAGAGAAACATAGATGATTCAACCGCTCTAGCTGCATAGCTATCTCCCCCAAGCATAAGAGCTACTGTTGTAAACACGCCTTTA
This sequence comes from Paenibacillus sp. CF384, assembly GCF_900106745.1. GTDB lineage: Bacteria > Bacillota > Bacilli > Paenibacillales > Paenibacillaceae > Paenibacillus_Z. The sequence continues at coordinate 789,678 of NZ_FNNV01000001.1, forward strand.
ATTTAGCGACGAGTACTTCCTCTTTCAACAAACAATCCGCATACGGCATAATCGCAAAATACGGGAACACCTCTTCGTCCCCTAGTGTGCAAGCATCATACAAAATGCTAATCTCGAACGTTTTGCGCAATTCGCCGCCGGTTGCTTGAACGGCAGCCATTAATGCATCATACAGCTTGCGATTGTCGAAACCCTGATCAAGCGCAAACCTCCCCGCCCAACTGTTCCACCAAGCAAGGAAGGATTGATAGATGTCGAAGTATTGTCGATAACAGTCTTCCTCCTGGACGAACAGCCGCTCGTATACCAGCTCCTGATTCGATTTGAACAAGTTCAAATCATAGAAGGGTTCCTCGGCTAGAAGCGGTGAAGCGACATCCGCCCAGACCTTCGCAAATTCCCTCTCAAATTCAGCTAAGAATGGGATTTCTCTCCCCGATAGATAAGGAAATTTATAACGTTCCTCGCCCTGCCCGCTTCGTTGGTTTACATACAGGTTTTGAATGTACACCAGGAAATTCAAGGTATAGGCCGTATCACTTCTCATATTTACCGACGGCGACATCTCATTCCCACCTTCACTTCGTTATGTACAAGCGAGCTAAGCTTGAAGCTTCGCCAGCAGCTCGGCAAAACGTTCAAACAATTCCTTCGCCCCTGCTTCCATGCCGGATTGAAGAACACCATCACGGGCGGCAAGCGATGGGAAGATCGATTGCTCCGTCAGCTTGGTTTGGCCATCAGGGAGCTCCTCGAAAGTTACTACGATAAGACCGGCTTGTCCCGGCATTCCTTCAAACTCGAATGTCTGCACAAGCCGCTCGGGCGCAACGCTCTCATGATAAACACCGCTAAACGCGTATTCATTCCCTTTGCTGTCATGCTGTACATATCGCCATACGCCGCCTTTTCGGACATCCATCTGGTCGACAGTCGTGGTTAAGTATCTTGGCCCCCACCATTCTGCAATCGTATTCGGGTCGGTATAGGTCTTGAAAACAAGCTCGCGCGGCGCGGCGAACGTAACGCTCATAAAGTACTCTTGTTTACCCGGTTCAGCAATCAATGTAGTTTGGATCATTTTGAGAACAGCTCCTTTGTAGTTGGTCAGGTATTACCTGTTATTAGCATACCGTTCTAGTTGATGATCTTCAACCAATGCAATGGATCTCTTCGTGCTTGCGTATTCGATAATTTGCTTGCTCATGTTGGGATACAGCGTAACGGATCCGAGCTCCTGAAGGCTGACCCAGCGTATCCCCACCTGCATCGGGTCCGGGATATCCGGCAATCTAGGCACAGATCCCTCTTGAATCGTACAGTCAAAAATAAGATTAAGACAAGGTGTCTCCGAATCATACTCCCCCGACTGTCGATGAGGAGCAAACTCGTATACGAACGCGATCGGACCGATATCGATCTCGACATCGGCTTCTTCGCGCAATTCACGAACAAGCGTTTCCGTAACAGATTCCCCCGGCTCGGCTCCTCCGCCCGGGAGGTTATAATGAAGTCGCCCCTTATGCTCGCTGTATTCGATCAGCAGTACATGATTATTTTCAATAATAAGAGCGGTAGGTCTGACTCTAATAGGAAACGACATCTTGCCGCCACCCTTCTATATGGTTTTCCAGCCAATCGCCGATTCCAACAGCAGCTGTTCGCCGATTTGAATTTCTTTGCTCCCGAGTATTTCTCCACCAAGCCTGGTATAGAAATGTAGGGACGGGTTGTCTTTCAATACCCAGAGCATGAGCGAGGAGTAGGATCTAGCTTTCATCGTGTCCAGTGCAGCAGTAAACAATCGTCTGCCGTGGCCTTGCCCCTGCGCTTCTTTCAGCAAATAGATGGCGTACACTTCGGCTTCATAGCCCCAATCCGGCTCGCGGCTCTTCCCAGCATCGACAAAACCGATAATACGTCCATTCGCTTCTTCGGCTACGAGTGTAATTTGATCAGGATTCGGATTATTAAATGACCATATCCAGTTGCGCGTACGACCTTCCAATGTCAACCCGGCCAGATAAGAATCGGACACCAAACCGGCATACGTTGTCCGCCAGCTATCCAAATGGACCTTGGCGATTCCTTCACTGTCATCAATTGAGGCTTCACGAATGTTCATTCGACCCACCAACCTCTTCGGAAATAAATAGACCATTACCAAGTTTGGTAACGGTAATTTGCACAGTTAGAAAATAATCGGATCCTGCATTCGAGCCCACTGCATGATAGGCTTTTGTTCATCGTTTAGAGCGATTGTTCCAACCATGACCTCTTCGGACTGACGATGAGCGAAGTAATGCTGCAGCATGAAATGAATGATTTGGGAGGTTCGGAGTTTCAACAGCTCCGCCTCTTCGACCCACAGCAGCTCGCCTTCCTCAGAAGGCACGCATTGCCTATCGCTTGTCCGTCCAAAATAGACGAACTGCTGCCGAATCTCTCCATCCTTCACACGCAGCAACACATACCTGAGCTTCAAATCATGAATATTTTGCTCCGGAATTCCCGATTCCTCCTGAACCTCGCGGAAGCAAGCTGACTTCGGGTCATTAAGCTCACTTGGCTCCAGATGCCCGCCTAATCCGGAATAAAACTCATGCTGGTAGAGCCTGCTGCTTGTTTTCTTCATGATCAAGACATGATTGTCATAAAACAAGAACACCGTTGCCATTTGCCTTAGCTCCATGGGGACTTCCTCTCTCGATCATCCTATCTGCCTCGCGCCTGCCAAAGTTCATTCACGAGATCTTTCGGACTTCGTAGTTTACGATAATCACTTTGCACATAAGTGTTGAACCAGAAGGCATGATACACGCGCATTCCCGCTCGTGATGCCCCTTCCAATTCATTGGAGCCACCGTCACCGACGAATACACATTCTTCAGGCTTTACATGCAATCGCTCACAAGCGATCTCATAGATTCTAGCATCCGGCTTGCTGCATTTGGCGTCAAAAGAGAACACAACATCATCGAAGAACGCCGATATCGGGGAATCGGGCCAATAGGTCACTTCTTCTTCCGTGCAGTTACTTATCAAACCGAGCTTGAGTGGATGGCTGCGAAGCTCCGTCAACAGCTCAATAATCTCACTTTGAATTGCATGGAAGGGGAGCTTCTTCTCTTCTTTTCTGGCTTGGTACAGATATTGAATAGAATCCTCATTGATCTCCAGGTTTCTTGCGAGCGCAATATCTCTGAGCACTTCCCCATAAGAAACAAAATGCCCATTCATGCGCTTCTCCTGGCGAAGACTCCACTCTTTCTTAAAGTCTGCGTTTGAGATGCCCAGTAACGTACTGTAATCATAGTTCCGATTCGACACTCTCTTGCCCTGCTCAAATTCAGTAATTAAGGTTTCAAACAAATCGAAGAATACAGCTTTAACGGTCAAGTGATCGCCTCCAAACTAAGCGCCGTAATGAACGTCAACATGATATTGTCCTCCCTGATCGTTTAATCAGCTGCCTCCCTACAGAAGCTCAATCAGTTCACTGAGTTGATCAATCGTATGTAAGGGCTTGGCCTTCAAATCATCCTTCCAGCTATGCTTGCCCCTTATCCATATTGTTCGCATCCCAGCCATTGAAGCTCCTTCAATATCATTGATCGGATGGTCGCCAACATAAATGCATTCTTCTGCTGGAACTTGAAGTTTGTTGATCGCCATTTGGAAAATCCGCACATCCGGCTTCTTCACTCCTGCCTCTTCGGACACAAGAATGAACTCAAAAGCATCCCGAATACCCAATTGGTCTAACTTTCCATACTGGACGGCATTTCTGCCATTGGTGATTAACCCAGATCGGTAATTCTTTCGTATGTGTGAGAGGACATCCGTGGCTTGATCCATTAAGATGGCATGTTTGATAAACTCACGTTTATAGTAATCTGCCAAATCCGCATGGGTGAGCTTCTCTCGCCATGGCAGTTCTGCAATTAGCTCTGCAAATAACACATTTCTATCCTTGTAGCCATCTAGATCCAGTTCCATCATTCGGTCATAAACAGGCTTAGTCGATTCAAGGTGATTGAAATAATGACCCAGGAACGAATGCGTAAAGTCGCTAAACATCCGGGTTCGATCCAGTATCGTATTATCCAAATCAAAAATGACAGCTTTAATCGGCTTCTGCATACGTGCCTCCCTGCTCGAATTCGCGTCCTTTAAGTACCTCAAACTCCCTCACACTTCGGCCATCTGAGAATGTCGCTGAGTAAGCAAATTAGATAACATTCTTCTACATGCGCTTCGGACTTTCATAAAGCTACACGCCGCTAAGCAATTAATACAAGATTTCATACTGATCAATCTTCTCTTCCTTGAAGACAGCTTTCGTATGTGTGATCGCATCCGCGAGTCGTTGAATCGTGAAGCTGGAAATCGGCCTCGGCAGCGCTTCCAGATTGAAGAATCCATACTGATCAATTTCCGTATTATCTACGCGTATGGTTCCAATATAGTGATCTGCCTTAAATGTGTAAATGTATCGGTTCTTATGCGGTTGATAATAGAGCCCGGACAGCTCCATGTCGCGAACGCTAATACCGGCTTCTTCTTGCAGCTCCCGCTCGGCCGCATGCCATGCGGATTCGCCATCTTCGACCATGCCGCCGGGAATGGACCATTTCTTCTTCCCATATGTTTGACGAACCAGCAGTACTCTGTTCTGCTCATCGATGATAATGATTCCTGAAGCATCCTGACCTTTTGGCATGGAATCCCTCTTTTCAAACTTCATGTTTTTCATATCGTCCCGCTCACTCCTACTCCGTCATCAGTCTCTCCAGCATTTCCTTAAGCGTACTTCCGATTTCAACTTCCTTCCCATTGTTAATTGAGGTCCCGCCTTCCGTATACCCGCTAAACTGATCAATCCAGCCGACATTTCCTGAAGTGCCGGCATGCCTTGTGGTGATGACGAAGTGTTTGCCTAGTTGCTTTGTACTCCTACTCTCAGTTTCCGGAGCGCCCTTAAGCTCCATATATATCTGCCGAATCTCATCCGGATCGGTAACGACTACGGTTTTCCAACCTTTATCTATATCTGCGATTTCCATTACCACGGATTTGGGATAATGCCACCAATTGTACAACGTCACATTATCGCGATGAAACGTCAATGGGTTGAATAAATACAGGGAGTGAATAAACAAGGTGACTGCGAGAAGTGTCACAACAACAACCGACACGAGAATACGCAACACTCGCTTAGAACGCATGCCCGAACGCTTTCTCGAATAACGAGCGGGTAAGGGCTTCGAACTGAGAATTTGACTCATAGTACACCTCCCCTATTCCATTGGGAGTAAACCTCATTGTTTTCACATCCCCTTCAAACAAGCTGATGCCAAACACATAACCTGTTCTCGGCTCTTGATTATCATCCGGTTTCAGCCTAAGATCCTTTACCTGATTGATCCACTGCGATATCGTGTCCTTATCTTCCACAGTTGCGTGTTCCCCTGAGGAACCATTCAAGAGCTCGATTCTTGTAACCTTTGATATATCCCCAGAATAAGCCTCCGCTAAAGTAATCGCATGTAATTTCCCTGAGCTTCCGCCCAAATGCATCTGACACCCAGCCAAGAAAATAACCAAGAAAAACACCGTTATTCGCTTCATGTTGTAACCTCCGACCTTGGTAAATTGTAAATGGTTTCTATATCCTACCAACGTCATGATCTGCAATAATGTTTCACAGCTGCCTGCCCTCTCTCGCTTCCCTACCAATATCGAATCTTATTCATGCGAGACAGGACAGCGCAAATCAAATAGAGGATGCAGCACACGCCAAACAGGACATACATACTGGAAGAGAATAACATAAAAAGGCTAAACGGAACACTCCAAAGAAACGCAGCGAGCATGAGGATGACCCGAGATTGCAATAATCCAATGCCAAATAAACAAGCAGGCAGAACTAACATCAGAAAAGAGTGGGTAGGGTCAATCTTGTTCATCCCCTCGAAGTAAGGATCCTTCCAAACTAACACCAGCCAAAGCACAGTCGTGAAGATGGATGCGGCATAACCGACGATTTCAATATACGGATTCGTTATCTTGTTCAACACGCTGCTCCACCTCCAGTGGGATCATCTAGTTTATATCTCTATCCTAAACGAAACTCACCAGCTTCGGACTTAATTCATTCTAAAATCTTACTTTTTTATAAAATTACATACAATTTTGCCCATAAAAAAGCAACCCCTACATTACTTGTAGAGATTGCGTTAGAAGTCCTATCGATTAAGATAATGTACGTAATGCACTCGAAGTAAAAGGCAGCAGTTCATCTTTTTTGCCTTCCTTGATTTTGCGTGGCCATTCTGGGTCAACCAGAATAGCCCTGCCTACAGCAACTAGATCAAATTCTTCCTTTCCCAGATGGTCCAGCACTTTGTCGATACTTTCATTACCGGAACTTTTCCCTGCAAAGGAACCGAGAAACTCACCGTCAAGTCCAACGGATCCGACTGTAATCGTCGGTTTTCCGGTTATTTTCTTGACCCATCCAGCCAGATTAAGCTCGGATCCTTCAAACTCCGGTTCCCAGAATCGGCGTGTAGAGCAATGGAATATATCAACGCCGGCGTCTACCAATGGCGCTAAGAACTGTGCAAGCTCATCTGCATTGGCAGCCAATTTATAATTATAATCCGTAACCTTCCATTGCGAGATTCGCAGACAGATAGGGAAATGAGGACCTACCGCAAGACGACAGGCTGCAATGATTTCAGCCGCGAATCGTGTGCGTGCTACAAGGCTTCCCCCATATTGATCCGTACGCTGGTTTGTTTTCTCCCAGAAAAACTGATCGATTAGATAACCGTGGGCGCCATGAATTTCAATCCCATCAAACCCAAGTCTCTTCGCATCCGCAGCTCCCTGGGCAAAAGCCTCAACAATATCAGTGATCTCCGCTTGCGTCAACGGTTCATTTACTTGAACACCTTCAGCAGTTAGTCCTGACGGACCAACGGGTAGTGCATTCACATTAGGAAGATTGCCGATTTGACGTACTGTACCTTGATGCCATAGTTGTGGAAATATAAGGCCGCCTGCGTCATGCACATCTTGGACAACTTGGGCCCAGCCTTGCAACGCTGCTTCACCGAAGAAGCTAGGATAATTGGGACTGCTTGACGCAGCGGGATGATTAATTAGCGTGCCTTCCGTAATGATTAATCCTACGCCGCCTTCAGCTCTGCGACGGTAATAGTCGGCCACATTCTGTCCCGGCACTCCATCAGGAGAGAACCCCCTCGTCATCGGTGCCATTACGATCCGATTCGGTAAAGTCAGATTTCCCAGCTTAAATGGCGTAAATAACACTTCCATATCCGTTGGTTGGTTAGATAAGTTCGTTTGCGTCATGGTAGTCCTCCTTATTATTAATTACCGTCCGGTGAGTCCAACACTTCATCCAGCTTGCCCGAGTAATACAGAATAGCTCGCTTATAATCGCGAATACCCGCATCCTTGGTCGTTTCAGCAAGCTCTCTCATCATGATTGCCATCGCCCCGCTGTAATCCTTCAAGTTGTACAGCACCATCGCATAGAAGACGTGAAGCTCTCGACACTCCGGAAATTCGGAGAGTCCCTGCTCGAAGATTGCTTTAGCCTCCGCGTACTGTCCTAACACTCGAAATGTGCTGCCAAGGCCCAGATAAGCGCCTTGTCTGTCTTTGCCAGAGATTCCAAGCGCCAGTGCCTGCCGGTAATAGGGTACCGCTTCTCGTTCGAGCTCCAAAACATCATGTGCCCATGCGCACTGATACCATACTTGCGGATTGTCTATGTCCTTCTTCACCAATTTAAGCAGCAGCTGACGCGCCTCTTCTAATTGCCCCGCCTCTCGCAGCGCAATGGCTTGATACAGCCCATCCATTCCTTAAGCCCCCCTTGCTTGCCAATATCGAAAAGAACCATAAACCGTGAGCAGAAATAGGACATATATACCTGCCACAAGCAGCAGCGATTGCCAATCCCCCGAAATGTGATCACCGATGAATGCAAATATCAGCATCGCCGGTATTTTGCCGAATAAAGTGGCAAGCATGTAGGGCAAGAATGGGAGCGCTGCAACGGCTGCATACAAATTCACTGCCGTTTGCGGCAGAATCGGCATCAACCTTGCAAGCAGAATGGATCGGAACGGGTGCCGCTCCACCATCGCCGTCCAGCGATCAGTCAGTTTATAACGCCGCAGCAGCTCTCGCCCTCGCTCACGAAGGGCGTAACGGAACAACCCATACATGAAGAGCGCAGCAAGCCATGCACAGAGTAGGCTAAGCAGTGCGCCAAGCAAAGGACCGTACAGAAATCCCATCGTTCCGATGACAACACTGAACGGGACGATGGGTATGCATGCAAGCCCGGTAACAAGCAGCATGATCAACAGAAGCGGCGCATCCCCTTCTTTCATCCAACTCAGAAGCTCGGTTTTGTTATACCAAACAATCGCAATAATTAAAGCATACCCGCCGATAACCAACACGCGCTTCAACGTATCTACACCTGCTTTCTATTCGCGATTATCGCATATTCGATTTGCAGGTTGCAAGAAATGGTAATCTAGTTGCAAGCACAAAAAAACACCCATAGAGTCGCGGCATCAACTACCGGCTTCTCAATAGGTGTCTTCTTAGCAGTTCCAATGTTACAAGCGTTAGAATACTTTGCGCATATTCACATGCGGAATATTGGCGTCAAGGAATGGCTCTTCGGATTCCGTCACATAACCCAGCTTCTGATAAAAGCCTTCAGCCGTACATTGCGCACCTAAGATGGACGACGTATAGCCACTCGCGCGAGCATCCTGCTCCATCACTTCAATCAGCTTCTTACCGATTCCGTGCCCACGGTAGGGCAGCAGAACGGCAATGCGCTGCAGCTTTGCAACGCCAGGCTCGTATTCTTTCCATCTTCCTGCTGCGATGGCTTTGCCATCATCCTTCACGACAAAATGATGACAGGCTTCAGGTGAATCATCGTATTCATCCCGCTCCAAATCCGCAGGCACCTTCTGTTCATCCACAAACACTTCGAATCGTACGGCAATCGCTTCTTCTAACAAATCAGGAGTAGTAGCTCTTATATAATCCACGAATAAGACCTCTTTCACATTTATAAAGTATGAACCGGCGTGTTGTCAGAAGACCTTGTACCTGGAACATCGTAGTATTGTGCCGCTTCTTCATCCAGAAACGGACTTCGTGTGCTGCCTACCGCAAACAGATGCAGCTCATGCATCGCGCGTGTACATACGGTATAGAACAATCGGCGTTCGCTCTCCCTCGTATAGCCGGAAGAGGCGGCAGATGCATCATACACCAGAACCGCATCAAACTCCACCCCTTTGGCAAGGTAGGATGGAATGACGACAATGCCTGGCTCGAAGGTCGTTGTTTCTTTTGCAATCAACCTGACCTTACCATCATCGCGAAGTGCATCGTAAGCGATCGAGCTTTGAACCGCTGTCTTGCAAATAACGGCAATCGTCTGGCTGCCTTCTGCCACCAGGTCAACGATGCGAGCCTTAAGGCGACGATGCAAATCCTCATAATCAGCCGCTACCGTTAAAGTCGGCCGATTGCCATCCCGATTGAAAGGCTGGATTTCATTGCCCCCGGGAATGAGCTGGCTTGTAAATTCCACGATGGGACGCGTGGAGCGGTAGCTTCGCTTGAGCACCACCGTTTCCGTTTCTTCCTGCGGGTACAGGGCTGCAAGCGCGGCAAAACCAGTGTTCTCATCCGATGCTGCATGGGCATTAATCGATTGATTCAGATCACCAAGCGCGGTTACACGGCTAAACGGAAACAACCTCTTCAAATACGCAAATTGGAAAGCCGTATAATCCTGCGCCTCATCCACAAGGATATGACGGACTGATGTATTCGTTTGGAATCCACGAATACGCTCGATAACGTATAAGAACGGCGTAGCATCCTCATACGCCATGGTCCGATTTTGCAGCCGCATTGTCGTTTGCTTACATATATCCGTCCATTCCTGGGGCAATGACTTGCCAATGGAGTCAGACAATTTCGCTGCGAATGTCGGATCACTGAACAGCTTCACATAAGCAGCTTTCAAATCGACAAAAGCAAGCTTCCGTACGCGCGCGCGAATGGGCTTAAACTGCTCTTGAACGACATAGTGGCCGAGCAGCTCTCGTTCCCGATCGAAATCGTCGAACGTATCTTCTCTGTTCTTCCGATTTTGGCGCTTCAAGCTTTGGTGAGCCTTGTTATACGTTTCTTTATCCAGCAGCTCAACGGCTTCGTCCACCCACTCCTCTTCCAGAGCAGCTTGCTGACGCTCCTTCAATAAACCGAGCAGCCATTCCGCAACGAGGCGAAGCCGGTTCGGAATCGCGATAGAGCCATCGATCGCATAGAAGTAGTCACTAATCTGATCCGCCGAAACAAGCAGTTCATCTCGAAAAGCAACATCGCGGAACTTCAGCCCTTCTTCCGACAGAACACCTAGATACCGCTCAATAATCGCGACAAAGTCACTCGATGCTTTGAAGCGAATACCCGCCATCCGGGCTTGATAACCGGCCTCCTGCTCCGCCGTAAGAGCATATTCCAGCTGTGCGTATGGATTTTCCAGCTTGAATGATTTCCCCATTCGTATCGCTAAGTATTCTTGAAAAGTCGTTTGCTGCATGTTCTCTTCACCAAGCTCAGGCAATACCGTCGAAACGTAGCTGTTGAACATCGGGTTCGGCGAGAACAGCACGATTTGATCGGCGCTCAGTGTTCCACGGAACCGGTACAACAGATAAGCCACGCGCTGCAGCGCTGCAGAAGTCTTACCGCTTCCCGCCGCACCTTGAACGAGCAGCAGACGGCTGCGCTCATCTCGGATGATCCGATTCTGCTCCCGCTGAATCGTGCCGACGATGCTCTTCATGGCTGCATCCGACTGTTTGCCCAGCACCTCTTGCAGCAGCTCGTCGCCGATTGTCACACCTGTATCGAATAAGCTGCGGATCTCCCCGTCCCGTATGACGAACTGACGTTTCAGTTTCAGCTCCCCGTGAACCGTTCCCATAGGTGTCTCCACCTGAGCCGGACCCGGGGGATAATCGTAATAGAGACTCGCAATGGGCGCACGCCAATCATAAATCAGATAATCCTCATCCGCAGCATCACGAAGCGATGCAATGCCGAGATATACTTGATCGACACTCTCGCCATCCTCTTGAAAATCAATCCGTCCAAAATATGGCGACGACTTCAGCTTCCTCAGCGTCTTAAGCTGCATCGCAGCTTGACGATGCGTCCGTTCACGCTCCGAGAGAACCTCTGCCTGTTGCTTCAAGCTCGCAAAGGATTCCGCCATTTCAACCGAATCCTCGAAGTTGACGGTTACTTCATCCCAGAAGTTTTTGCGAATATCGACCATTTCTTCTCTTGTATCCGCTGTTTGTTGTTCCAGCGTTTCAATCCGCTGCCCGATCTGTTTGACGACCGAGGCTACGCGATCTTGTTCTGACTTCCATACCTCATCTTGACTCAACCTAAACCCATCCTCTCTTGAGATAAAATCAACCCGCCTAAGTATCAGCAGAGCCGCTGCCGATTTCATCTTCAGCCTGTAGAGAAAGATACGATGCATATCATACATCATCGAGACGCCGAACAGAACAATGTCTTTTGCTATTACTATTATAGAATTAATCAGGTTCCTGCGACAGCCGTATCTTCTTCTATGTATACACAAGAACTCCCTTCACTACAAGTGCTCTGACATCTGCACCTGCAGCGGAAGGAGTTCGGGTTCGTTATTTCCCTGCGCCTGTTGTTTGCTTGCCGAATACTTTGGCTTCCTTCTGCGCCTCTGCGATCGCCTTCTCCTTAATGGAGGCAGCCTGATCGGGCTTTGCGGCCATGCCTTCTACGAAGATGCCTTTGAAATCCGTAATGCCGATGAACTGCATGATCTTGGACAAATGCCTATGCCCGCTTTCGAAATCCATAGCCGGACCTTCCGTATAAATGCCACCGCTGGCCTGTATATGAATAGCCGATCTGTCCGGGAGAAGACCAACAGGACCTTCCGACGTATATTTGAACGTCTTGCCCGCAACACAGATCGCATCAATATAGGACTTCATAATCGGCGGATAGGAAAAGTTCCACATCGGCGTAACAAACACATACTTGTCCGCCGCAACAAACTGATCCGACAATTCGCCCAGCCGTGCTACCTTCTGCTGCTCCTCCGAACTCAGCTTATCAAAGCTGCTCCCGCCCCCAAGCTTGCCCCAACCGCTGAACACATCCGCATCGATATTGGGGATTTGCGTGTTGTAGAGATCCAAATGTTCGACCTCGTCCTGCGGGTGAGATTCTTTGTAGGAATCGATGAATGCTTTACCGACAGCCATACTGTACGAAGCCTGGTGATCATGAGGATGAGCCGTAATATACAGAAGCTTTGCCATAAAGTAGTGATCCCTGCCTCTTCGTTAGATTGAAGAACACGCTGATTAGAGTGTACCGGCTAGGGACGAACGATGTATGACAAAGCGCTGCATGTCAGTAAGTCTTATTGGATACAATGTCAAAAAGTGCGTGAATATTAGGGTCAACTGCGCGTTTGCGTTTGTGCTTCATCGACACGCGAAAGCATAAGTCCACTAATGAACAAGATGACCGACCCCAAATAAAACATCAAATCAAGCGTGAACAAATCAATGAGGAATCCGCCGGCTATGACTGCGACGCCTGAGAATAGGGATACGCCGACATGATAACGCCCGATTTGCTCGCCGCGGCGACCTTCTTCAGTCAGATCGGCGAGATAAGCCTTCTCGCAGGTCCGCTGCATCGCGCTAAACGCCCCCATCGCAATTTGCAGTGCATAAACCTGCCAAATGCTTGATACGAGTGGGAAAATAAGAAACAATATCGCAGTTCCCCAGGCGCTTAACAGCAGAAATAGTTTGCGGCCGTATTTGTCTGAGGATTTGCCGAACCACCAATTCAAATAAGCGGAACAAAGCGTAAACAACCCATAGGCGATGCCGTATTGCGTGAAGTCTCCGCCGATCTCCTTTACAAAGATCAGATAGAACGGGAACACAATCCCGGAGCCGAACGTCATCATACTTTGCGACAGCATCATCAAACGCATCGTCTTCGTCATTTGGCATACCTCGCGTAGAACTCATTTTGGAATAGCAGCCCCGGATCTGCTCGCCGTTTGGCTTCAAAGAATATGTCCGTCATCGGATAAGCAGCTCGAAGCTGATCCCCATTCGCAAATAACTGATAAGGCAAGTAGTAGGTCCCGTCATTGCGCAGGGCTAAATCGATCAATCTCCGAGTGGATGCGGCAAGCTTCTCTACCTCGGCCGCGGAGCGTTTATTATTGAAGAGCAGCACAAATGCAAAGCTGTCGTGCTTCGCATACGAGAGCGTGGACTCTTCGTTCCGTGGTACATAACGAACCGTAATATTGAGCAAATTAAGCTCATCCTCGCGCATAATGGACCGCATCCCGTCGACAAACGGCTTAAAGCGATCAATCGGCACAAAGTACTCCTGCAGTAAATCCGTTCGCTGCGTATCCGCATATTCCATAAACTTGGCTGCCGGTCGCATCGCGTTGTTTCGGGAGATCAGGTCGCCGTCACTAAGGAGATACCCTTTCTTCTGCAGCTTCCAAACTAGTTCCTTGCCCCATTCCCATTTGCGCGACAAACCAAATACGAACTTCGTAACCCCTATGCTGGCAAAATTCTCTTCATGAAGCTTTCGTAGATTATCGTTTAATGGCTCCTTCGTCCGCTCATACGTAGTGACGAACATGTCGGTCAGATAGGAATCTGGTGACACGGACAAACGTGCAATCGCCATTGCGATTGAAGGTTGCTCCAGTACCTGTTTCTTAAATAAATCCGGGAATGCCTCATAATGAATTGGCACCACATGCTGCCTATACACTTCATCCTCTGTCAAATCCAGCGTCACATCCAAGATAACGCCGAACAAGCCATAGCCGCCAATGACATTCGCGAACAGTTCCGGCTCTTCTGCTCTACTCACTTGTACAATATCGCCATCTGCATTCATCAGACGAAAAGATTTAACGGACTCAATAAATGGACCCTCGTGGATATCCCGCCCATGTGCATTCACGCTCATTGTGCCGCCTACTGTGAACAGATTTTGCGATTGCATAATTCGAAGCGAGAGGCCATGCGGATTCAGCGCCTTTTGAATTTGCTCCCAAGCAGCGCCGGTCTCTACGGTTATTTCTTTGTTCTTCTCGTCTAACCGAATAATGCGATGATAGGGCTTCATATCAAGCACAATTGCGTTCTCTATGTAGGTTTGACCGCCTTGGCTGTGATTGGCTCCTGACACCGAGATCGGCAGCCCTCTTCGCTTCGCTTCCTCAAGTGCATCCTTAATATCTGCTGTATCTTTCACGTGAATCGTCTTGTAAATTCGAACCTCCATGAGTCGACTCACATTACTCGCAAACTCATCATCCTGTGTATGGAGACGAGCGAGGATTGATCCGGCCAGCAAACAACCGTAGATGAGGACAACTAGGGGTATAAAAGGCCGAATACGAAGCTTTCGAATAGGCTTGGCAGGTTCGATTTCGATCAGACCATCACCTCCACTTGCTTCATAATCACTTGAATAAATTGCTGTGCAGCAGGCGGCGGCGCTTCCCCTTCCCTCGTATACAGCACGATTGGATTGCGCAGGTCCACGCCTTCCACTTCAACTCGGGACAGCTCGCCGCGCATGACGGCTCGTTTCGCTTCAAGCGAAGACACGAATGCTACGCCAAGTCCGGCAGCAGCGGCATGAAGGGATTCATGTACACCGTTCACCTGCAAGGCAGCTCTAGGCAAATTCGTTCCTTGAACGCGGCATAACGAGAGCAATCTATCGCGCGCTGCGCTTCCGGGTTCGCGCATGATGAACGGCTCTTCCATCAATGTTGCATAAGCTTGTCGCTTCCCCGCATAACGGTGATTCGGCGCGACTACGAACCAGAGCTCATCTTCCAGAAGCAGCTTCCGTTCCAGTCCCTGGCGAGACTCTCCGCCGCCGCCAATGACAGCGATATCGGCTTTATAATGCTGAAGTGCCGTAAGTGCATCACTTGCGTTCAGTGTCTGTATGGCCACTTGGACAGCGGGGCAAGCGGCTCTGTAGGAAACCAATTGTTCGGGAAGCAGGAAGTTCGCAGGCAAGGAGGTTGCCGCAATGCGAAGCTCTCCTGCTTCACCGGAGCAGTAGAGGTCGAGATCGCGCATGATCTCATTCTGAAGCGCGAATACCTTAGCCGCGTGTTTAGCCAGCCGCTCGCCTGCTTCGGTGAGCAGAATTCCTCTTCCTTTAGGCGCTAACAGCGTGAGTCCAATTTCTGCTGCCATATTGCGCACATGCGCGGTAACCGCAGGCTGGCTGATACGAAGAATTTCAGCCGCCCTCGTAACGCTGCCTGAAGCAGCGACATGGTGAAAGACAATAAGTCCATACAGGTTCATCGTTTCGTTGGAGCCTCCCTATTGAGACAGAGCTAACCTAAGCGTATCTATATCATAACTATTAATTATGATTACCATAAAACTCTGTATTGGAATTATTAATCATTCCAATTTATTGTATGAAGTATGAAGCGGCTTCACAAGCGAACAAACATTAAAGAACAGCTAAAGGGAGGCAGGATGATGCAGGCAGCTTGTATATCTTGCGGTGACCAGGTGATGCTGGATCGTAAACCGATGCATTATCATTGTGGGTTATGCGGGGGATTACTGCGAATCGTTCATGATTTTCGTCAGGTGGATTCTGCGCGATTGAAGCGTATATTCGATGAGCGGCGAGGGATGCGAAACTGCACCACAGCCAGCGGCGTGTGGCGGTATAAGGAGCTCATTGCTCCGGAGCTGCCGGACACCGCAATTGTGACCAGAAACGAAGGCAATACGGGGTTGTACGAACCAGCAACGGTAAGGGAGTTTGCCGGTATTCGCCGTCTGTACTTGAAGGCTCAGAGCGAGAATCCGAGCGGCTCCTTCAAGGACAACGGGATGGCAGTTGCCGTGTCGCATGGCAAGTGGCTCGGTTATTCTACCTTCGCCTGCACCTCAACCGGAAATACTTCTTCGTCACTGGCTATGTATGCGGCAGCAGCTGGCATGCAGGCGATGGTTCTGGTTCCAAGCAATGAGGTGTCACCGAATAAAGTGCTGCAAACCCTTGCGTATGGGGCTGCGCTGAATACGTTCAACGGCACCTATGACGATGGAATTGTGTGGTTAAGCGACAACGCTGAGCTGCAAAGCATGTATGTGTGCAATTCCATTAATCCCTTGCGAATCGAAGGTCAGAAAAGCATTATTTTCGAGCTTGCCCATGATCTCGATTGGAAGCTCCCTGACTGGATCGTCCTGCCTGGAGGCGCACTAAGCAACGCAGCCGCACTGGGACAAGGATTGCATGATCTGTACACGCTGGGGTTCATTGACCGACTGCCTAGAGTAGCCGTCATTCAAGCAGAAGGAGCAAGTCCCTTCCATCGCATGGTCGCAGCCTCCCTTCGGACGCTCACACCGGAGCTGAAGCCTTCGACGCGGGCATCCGCGCTCAATATCGGCAATCCGCCTAGCTGGCTCAAAGCGCTGCGATTGCTCGATATGACAGAAGGCATAACCGCAGCGGTCAGCGATGCGGAGATCATGGAGGCCAAAGCCCATATCGACCGCAGCGGCATCGGCTGCGAACCCGCTTCCGCCGCGGCCGTCGCCGGGCTGCGCAAGCTCGTTCGTGAAGGCGTCATCGCGCCGGAAGAAACGGCGGCATGCATCCTCACCGGCAGCATGCTCAAGGATACCGATGCTATCCGCGAATATCATATCGATGGAAAACTGAGCGCCGCCCCGCACCTTCGAAACGTAATCCGCTCCGTTACACTCGGCCGCAGCGGCAATGGCCTAGTGGTGTAGACAAATAGGCTGAGCGGCAATCTCCGCTCAGCCTTCTGTTTCCACTTATTTTGACCAATCCTGTTTTTTTAGCGTGTAAGTATTGAATCGCTCATCTTCGATTTCAATGATACTCTGGAATGCGAATCCGCATTTATTGATGACCTTATTCGAAGGTTCATTTTGCAGAAGCGCTAGTGCATTCAACACCTCTACATCGGTTTGCTCAAACAAGTACTCAATTAACCCTTGTGCCGCCTGCGTCGTATACCCATTACCCCGATGATCCTTCGATATCGCATACATAATCTCTCGGTTAGGAGCGGGCAGCTCATCCTTTATGCCCGTGCAGCACCAGCCGATAAGCTCTCCCGATTCTTTATGAATAATGGCCAAACGCAGACGCAATTCGCCGATGGTACCACCTTCGTCTGATACGGCACGTAGAAATGCTAGGTTCTCTGGCAGCTCGTAGTTGATGAACCAATCTTCCCGCTGTTCACGGGGTACATTCCAGCCCGGAAGGAACTCATAGATCTCCGGCTGCCAGGTCAGCGCATGAAATGACTCCAAATCTTCAGCTATAAATTCTCTTAATAAGACGTCCTTGCAATCAATCGTAAATAAGTTCATTCTTACACTCCCGCAGCTTGAATAATCAGCATTTGATTGGCATTTCGTTGGAACTCATACCTTGTAGCTTGAACCTCATAGCTCCAGCCCATCTCTTGAATATAGCTTAGCACTTCGTCCACAAACTCAGATCGTTCACTCGTTTGATCGACGAGTGGGAATATACGAATTTCGCTTCTCGTTACCCTCATAAGCTCGGCAAGAGTAGCTTTGTGGAAGCCGAGATCCAATCGATCTGCATACATAAATAAGAAATGCGCCGATAACGTCACATCGAATTGCTTATCTGCAAACGGCAATTGAGGTAATGTTGCAGCCACATAACGCTGCGGATTTGCAATCATATCGGTCGTGAAATCTAGTAAAGCTTTCGATCTCGTAGCATGCAGCTCATCCGAAGACTTGAAGTAGTCCCACTTGTAATTTTGTTTTACTTTCTCGATGTGCGCAATTCCGTGTTCCAGATCTTGAAGCCCTTTCTCTTTGAGCGATTGGACGGGATGATAATAGGCAATATCCGCGGCTGTGACGTCTCCACCGAGCTGATTAGCGATCGCAGTAAACGAGCACGCGCCGGACGGACAATCCAATATCTTTTTATCCATTAGATCTTCCTTTGTCAGGTTGAAAATATCGCTATATTCTTCAAACGTTCTTCCGATGAAAATAATGCGTTCAAGATCGAGTCCTACATTTGTGTTCGACATGGCGGATTCGCTCGCTTTCTTAGCGCTTTATTAACGCTTCCTCTGTATTTGATTTAATTTGTTGATGGTCCATCCTGTTAGAAAGGAGAGTTGAAGCGAAACGATGATGCCAATAATAATCAACAATCCTTCGTCCGCAGAAAATTGAAAGATGACTGCAAGAATCATGAACAAAATGACAGTAATCACAACGGAAAGGAGAAAATAACCGAATGTATAGGATTTCATTTTCCCAACCTCATAGGTATTGGCTTCCCCACACCGTAGTTCTTGATCGTCTGCCCTATGGTTTCATTGTTCTTCTCATCCCATACGAAACTTAATTCGAACGTTCCCGGTTCAAAGAACAACGGAAACCTTCGCTTGAACCAATCCTGCATTGGCAGCTTCAACGCTTCATCGATTTCCACCCATAACAGCTCCCCTTCCGGTGGATTGCTGAGCAGTTCTCCCTCATACGAAGTGGCCAAATAATTAAATACCATATACCGCAAGCCTTGATCAGGATCGCAAAACTCTTCCAGCCCTTTATAAATGATGTCTTTAATAATCAGACCCGTCTCTTCTCTCACTTCTCGAATGGCTCCATCAACGATACTTTCCGGAAAATCAACCTTGCCTCCCGGAGCTATGTAGCCAGGAAATCCGCGTTTATCGGGGCGATTCATTAACAGCACTTTCGTTCCGTCCTGCACCATACACATCGTATAGATCTTGTGTGTGACCTTCGCTGGCAACTGATTCACCCCATTTAGTCCGGCTGTTCGAGCCTCAATAGTTGTATTCCATAATACTTTTCTTTCTCTGATACAACGAACTATCTTCCGGACTTCATATCTCTCAGCTTCTGGTTTATATCATCTAGCGACCTTTGAATGGAATCCATTCTTCGAAGTGCGGAATGTTGATTATTCCTAATCCCAATATATCCAAAGGCAACAATTACAATAATGATAAGAATAATAATCATTTGTTTCTTCCTCTCTAATTCCGTGCTGTACGGTTACTTCATTGGCACATGATAAGTCCGTTCCCATCCAATCAAAGCTCAACCATCATCTGAAATGTTATAACCCGCTGTTGATCTTCAATATTGTTGATTCGCATCCCTATAGGCTTAAATCCAAGCTTATGATAGAAAGCTAATCCTCTGGAATTCGTGCTGGCGCAGGACAACACTAATTGTAAGGCACCATATTCTGTTTTCGCTTTATCCTTCATGGTCTGCAACAAGTACGCTGCAGCGCCTTTCCCTCTAAAACTACTGGATACAATGACGTTGCCAAGCCAACACTTCTCATCTTTAATGTCATACAAATTCGCATAAGCGATTACTTGGCCAGATTCCTCATCGAGGATGACTGTTGGCTCGAATCGATTCTCAAGGACCTTCATAATTTGATCCGGCGTCAACGGATATTGAAAACGCGGGCTTACATAAAATAGTTCTTCAGCCGACTGAGGGAACGAACTTATCGTTTCAAGGTCTTCCTTGAGCAGCGGTCTATGAGCATACATGTGTTCGAACTCCTTCGGCGACGAATTCAACTACGACTTGTACTTCTTCGGAATCGATGTCGTTACATACTCCGAATCTTTGATCGTCTTTGCAATATAAAACACTTGTCCCAGATGTTCCGAGAAATGAGCCGCGCATTGAATGATTACTTCCAAATGCGTTCTTTCCTTGTTTCTTACGACCTGCGTTTTGTACCACTCATCTTTCGTTAAACCTTTAATCGTTTCAATCGTGAACTGAAAAGATTCACGTGTAATATCGAGCAGTTCCTGTTTCGTTCGATACAACTCTTCAAACTCTTCATCTCTGTTTCTGACTGCGTTGCGGTTAAGGATGCCATTCAAGATTCTTTCATTAATGTTACCGCTGATATGTACGATCAAGTTCGCGATACTATTGCTGGTTTCATTCGGTCGCCAATTGACTTCTTCATCATCAAGCTGCTCGAGAACGGAGAGCATCCTTCGTTCGATTTCTTCGAATTTGCTGATTAGAATGGTTTTTATATCTTCCATGTAAACACCTTCTATCCGGAAATTAATTCAGGTCCTTCTTGTAGTAATAATGCTTATTGCCTGCTGGAGCATTCTCAATAATCCCGATTACCTGATAGCCATACTTCTTATAGAATTCCGGTGCTTGGAAACTGAACGTATTCAGCTTAATAAACGTACAGTCCTTCGCTCTTGCAATCTGTTCCGCTTCCTCCAATAGCTGCTTCCCGAGCCCCTTACCTCTGTTATCTTCTTGTATCCATAAAATATCAATTTCCATCCAGTTCCAACAGACCGCACTGTTAAGTCCCGCAATAATCTCGCCTTTGTCATTCTTCAAGCATAGATTCACTTCTTCATAACGGCCGTTCGGCACATGCTTCGCGTTAAATTCGATCAGCTTATTTCTCACATAGGCTGCATCATCCGATGAGCCTATCAGGATCTGAGAAGGAGTGTTGGCCATACTTTCTCCTGCGCCGTTACCCCCACTTACAGACGAGAACGTCTGAATCGGTCCGTTCCAATCCGCTTCTTCAATTTCTTCATAAGCACCATTCGTGTAGCTGTCAATGGTCTTCCTCCAGAACGCTTTTGCAGGTACATTTGCTTCGATTTGAGCCACTTTCCATGCGCCGGGGAAGTGATTAAATATCTGATAAGCAGCACCTTGTCCGACTTTCAGTCTCCTGTAATTCCTCAGCACAAAAAACTCAGCCATCCAATAGATCGTTTCATTCTTGTCATTCGTTCCTAGCACTCTCACAAGTGCAAACCCTGCCAGCTTATCATTAACTTTAATAAAGAATGGGAATCTACTGTCTTCTGTCCAATAATGATCGAAGTATTTATACTCGAACAGTCCTTGTGGGTTCAGCTCATCCTCAGGGAAGAACTCGCTAAAATCGTATCGGTACAACTCCAATAAATGTCGCAAAATTGATTTCTGCTCGTAGTCAACCTTTTGAATGGTGATCATGTGAGGCTCCCCTTCTATTGTCAGCTTACTTGTCCAAACTCTCCAACCTCATATATACACTTCGTTCTTTAAACCCGAGTGATTTCCAGAAATGATGAGCGGCCTCATTCCAGTGCATAACCTCGAGATCCATCTCCTTAGTGTTTAAACATTCAGTCAATTTCACGAAGGCCAATTTCCCATATCCGTTTCTTCTATCCTTCCTGCAAATAAAAAAATGCCTTAAATAAAGCGGCGATCTACTATGATTAACAAGCGCGTAACCTCTAACTTCATCGCTCACCACAAACTTATAGGCCCTATAGTCCGTTTCAATGAAATGCTTCATTCGCGCTTTCAGTTGTTCAATATCCATCGTATTGTCGTGTTTCTCATCTTCAATTAGTTGTTTATTCAGAACGGCAAGCAGCTCTACATCATCCGTCGTACAAAGTTGAATCGTAAGGTTATGCCTTTTCATTAAGAAGCTGCGTACAGGCAAACCAATTACTTCTATTTACTTCTTGAATCGTTATCATCCTTGTAAACCCTCATCTCAATGGTAAATAAACACTTTAATAGTACAAGTATCCTCCCAGTATAACAGCCATAGTAAAAACTGGAAATAAAAAAAGAAGCTGCAACCGTCACATAAAGACGTCGCAACCTCTCTTCATCCAATCCCTATTGCTGCTTAACCGCCGCATCCGGCAGGAACACCGTGATCGTAGTCCCGCTTCCGGGTGTGCTGCTTGCGGTGACCGTCCCGCCGTGCATCTCGACGATTCGCTTCACGATGGATAATCCAAGTCCGCTGCCTCCCGCCATACGGCTGCGCGCTTTATCCGCCTTGAAGAAACGCTCGAAGATATGAGGAAGGTCCTCCACAGAGATACCCACACCATTATCGGAGATACAGACACTCGCTCCGCCGTTTGTCCTCTTGACTTCGATAGAAATGCTGCCGCCTTCCGGCGTGAACTTCATGCTGTTGGCGAGCATATTCGTCCACACCTGCGACAATAGTTCTTCATCTCCAATAAAAGTGACCTCTTCGTCCAGATTCACATCCATGAGCAAATCTTTCTCCGTCCATACCGGCTCACAGGCCAGAATCGTGGAACGCAGCTGCTGATCAAGCCGGAAAGGCTTCATCCGCATCGGCTGCTGATCCGCCTCTAATGTAGTGAGCTTCAGCAAGTTATCGCTCAATCGGGAGAGTCGAACGCTCTCGGTCTCGATAATACTCGCGTAGTGCTGGCGCTGTTCTTCTTCCAGATTCGTTTGCTGCAGCACGCGAGCGAAACCTCGAATGGACGTCAGCGGGGATTGGATTTCATGCGACACGTTGGAGATAAACGTTTGCCGCATTTGCTCCATCTGACTCAGCTCCGCAGCCATATCATTAATGCTATGGGCCAGCTCGCTGAATTCACCGCGCATTTGCTTCGGCAATTTAATCGTGACGGAGAAATCCCCTTTCGCCATTCGGCGAATCGCGGAAATATAGAGATTGAACCCTTCCCTTTGCTTCCAAGGTCGGCCAATAATAAACAAAATGATAAACAAGAGCAAGAAACCGAGGAACACCGTAAATAGCTGCTGCCACAATCCGGCGTACATACTCGGAGCTACCCGTTCAGCGAACAGAGCGTAGCGCTTCCCGCCAATATCAACAGGTACCCCAACCATTGCAAGCCCCTTGGTAAAAAAATGGCTGCGCTCCACATTTTCGACGTTTCCTCCGCCAAGCACCTTAGTCGTGTAATCCCGTTCAATCCTAGTCTCGACAGATTTGCCGCCACCATCATGCAGCTCGCCGATACGCTGCTCATCACCGGCAGCGTCCACCATAATAAACCGATATCCCTTGCTGCTCGACAGCGACTCCAAGCCGCCGTTCCATTCCGATACTTGATCTTGGTTAGCTAGTGTAATGGCGATTAGCTCCACTTCATGAAGCATAGCCGAAGTCACGGCGGAATGATTCCGCGCCTCTTTGGTATAGGAAACAATAGTGAAAGCAATCGTGTAACAGGTATAGATGGCGGTGTTCATTAGCAAAACACCTGCTAAAACCATGAGGAACCTCTTCCATTTCGGCATGACTATACCTCCAGCCGATAACCAAGGCCACGTATAGTCTGAATGCGAAACCGGCTCTGTTCCTCGGGAAACTTCTCGCGAAGACGCTTAATATGAACATCCACCGTTCGCTCATCGCCTTCGTAATCGTAACCCCAGAGCTGTTCGATCAACTGCTCGCGCGCGAAGGTTTTGCCGGGGTAACTTGCTAATTTGAACAGCAGTTCAAATTCCTTCATGGGCAAGGTCATCGTGGAATCTTCAACCGTCACCGAATAGGTTGACCGGTTCAATATAACGCCGCCGGCTTGCACCGTTTGTGAAGTTGCAATGCGATAACGCTTCAGCAGCGCCTTCACCCGAGCCACAAGCTCAAGCGGTTCGAACGGTTTCACGAGGTAATCGTCTGCGCCAAGCTCGAACCCTTTTACTTTCTGGCTGGTCTCTCCTTTTGCAGTCAGCATCAGAACAGGCAGCTCCATTCCATCGCGTATCTCCTTGCACAGCTCCCAGCCATCCATGTTCGGCATCATGACATCCAGAATGACTAGCTGCACCTGCGTGGATTCAAGCACCGCAAGCGCCTCCCTCCCGTCGCCTGCTTCCACGATCTCGAAGCCTTCCGCAGCGAGCAGCAGCGATATCAGTTCACGAATATGGGGATCGTCATCTACGATAAGCAGTTTGGTCATGGTGATCATCTCCGGTCTATGAATTACTCGTTCTTGCGCTTATTATAAGGCCGTTCCATGAACAAAATATGAACAGCTAGCGCTCATTCCCGAATGCGCGCAGAACGCTCCCGCTCTGATGCGACTCTCCCAACAATCGAATCAGCTCTGCCGCCACATCTGCGGTCGAACGCAGTTTTCCTTGCTCATAACTGGTTTGGAAGAAGGTTTGCAACGGAAAATCCACCTTGTCCCGTCCACGAGCAACGGTTTGCATCTGCGTATCGGTCATACCGGGATCAAACGCAAACACATGAACCGGATTCGTCTCATCCCGCTGCTCATCGGCAATACATCGAGTCAGCATATTGAGTGCCGCTTTGCCGCTGCAGTACATACTCATGGAAGGTGCCGAGTATTCGGCAAGACCTGAAGTTACGTTGATGATCGTTTTGCGACGGAGCGTCGTTAAGGAACGTGTATGGTGAATAAATCGGCCGCAGAGCAGCATCGGTGCCAGCAGGCTTGTCTGCATATGCAGTGCCATTTCCGAAGCGCTGATGGCCTCGATCGGTTTTAACGGCTCCAGCATCGCTGCATTATTGATGAGCAATAGTTCGTTTATGTCGGTATCCGCGGTAATTTCCTGAAACAATCGATTCATGGTTTGCTCAAGTGCTTCTGCATCCGCCACATCGCACGGTATAGGAATGAATCTGTCCCGTCCTGCGAGCAGGCTTGATTCCGAACGTGATAATCCATAAACCTCATAGCCATCCGTTAACAGCTCCAGCGCCACCGCTTCGCCGATTCCTCGCGACGTACCCGTTACAATTGCAACTGATTTTCCCCGATTCATAACAGTCGTCCTCCCTGGGATCATTTTCCTCTATTGTAGCGATCTAAGGATGAACTTCGCAACCTGCCTCCCACCTTCTCCGACGGACAAAAAAACGACCCGTAAGCATAGGCTCACAGATCGCTCTTGTGTACAATATTGTTGCTCCTTCGTCGACCGCTGATTGCAAGGAGTCCGCTATCAACTCCATAACCGATAGCGATGCCCACCGTATAACGAATTAGATCAATGCCAAGGAATCCTTGCCCAAGCACCAATCCACCAATCACTGTCGAGCGCAGCGCATGAATCCAATCTGCCTGATACAGCTGGCTGAATTCAATCGCCATACAGAATAGGAAGCTGATACCGGCTGCAATCGAAGCGCGTTGGCGAACTAAGCATCCTCTAAAGCCAACATAGATCATACCTGCCCAGAGGGCATCGCCGGCATGATCCGCAACAAACCTTGGGAGGCGATCTCCGAAGTGCCTAACAGACAGCCCCAGTACAATCAGCACCACAGCTGCGATGAAATAGTAGATACGACGTCTCATTCGAAGCCCCTAACTACCGGTTTTAGTAAGGCAAATCATGCTTGCTCGTGTCTGCCTTCTCTTTCTTCCGTCCGACCACTTCGAGCACTTCCAGCAAATCCGGCGGCTGCAGCAATTCAACCGGCGACATGCTGCGATCGAATTGGAACGCATCCCCTTCAATAAGTGCAATATAACGGCCATTATAGGTTGCAAAATGAATCGATTGCCCAAACTCGGCTAGCGGTCCTTTAATGGAAACATCGCCTAATTTAAACGCTACGCTTAGGTTCGGCTGCTGCTCGACCAGACGCTCCGCCGCGGCAACAACCCGCTCCTGATCCCAGGACTGCTGCAGCTCCCTTTTCTCACTGGCCGCCCAAATTTCGAACTGATTCTCTTCTTGCTGCCGCTCTTCACCCACATGCCCCTGCCATTTATCTTCCATATACTCATGAACCATCGTCAGCATCTGCTCGCTCATAAGCTCCGGCATCGCCTTCTCATAACTGACAAAACGAAGGAAATCCTCGAAATACCGGGCATGCGACGCTTGATGAATCTTCAGCTCCCACGGCTCCAGCATGCCATCCTCCGGCATGAACGGGTATTGAATGGACTTCATATTACGGGCGCTGATCGCCATTTCGACATGCGAAATCAGATTATGCTCATCCGTAATCCTGGCGATTTTCGGCTCAAAATCGCATTTCAATACGAAGATCAGCGGCTCATCCGTGTGACGATTCGGCGTGGCATGCACCACCAATAAAGCTCCGCCCCGCACAGCAGCCGCTTCCATATAGAGGCGAACGAGCTCATCGGCGAAGCCGTGAAACTCTGACGCAGAACCGGAAGCACGCAGCCGCTGAAACGTATTATAGTTCGGGTTGCTGTCCAGCTCGTAGCCGGGCTCCACGATAAAACGGCCGATTTTGGTCGGCGCGCCTTCCGTGCTTGGATGACGATCCGCCTTTCTTTTACAGATACGCGTGAATTCCCCATCCAGGAAAGCCTTCAGCTCGCTCTCTGCGTAATCGTATCGATCCAAGGTTTGAAAATGTTTAAACGTCTTCGCGGCGCTGTTGTCGCCACCTTCGCCTTGTATAACAAAAAACGATAAATATTCAACGATAAAATCCATCCGGTATGTAAACTCCTTTAGCTGGTGTAATGTGCGAACCCGTCAGTCAAGCGGACACTCAAGACATTAGCATAGCATAATTCGCTCCAAGCTGTCCTGCCGGAAACCGTGTTCGGAATATTTAGAAATGATACTTCGCGTTGCATTCCGCAATCGTAGTCAGCACAAATTGCTGCACCTCTTGCGCACGTTCGAGATCCGTGTTGAACAGGGTTCCCTCTGCACCGCCGCCGCTGCGAATCTGAACAGCCTCCCGAAGGACGCGATGCCACCGACTTTGCTCCTGCTGCTGCAGTAGATAATGACCCGCTTCAAGCTTCGTAATCATGCTGCGGTGCTCCATGGTGTAGACAATTCTGGCGAGGGTCAGCACAGCGAAATCGATCCATTCTTCATCCATATAGAGCTCTGCACGAGCGGCCTTTCCTGCCCAATAGACGTTCAAATTATAGTTCATAGCCGCGCGAATTTCATCCCATTCCACGACGATATCGAGCTCAGACGCTTCAGGGCCAAAAACCGCAATGCCGTGGTCCCTCATAATCCATGCCGATGTGGCGTCAACATAGCCGGTATGCAAGCTTTTCTTCCCGCCGTGGGTCAGTCGAGGAAAAGTCTCCCCAGCCGGTTCCGCTTTCTTGCTCAGATGGGACAAGCTCGTATACAGCCCTTCGACCGCCAGATGAAACGGATGCATGACATGTAATTCCTCATGTATTGCCGTAATCTTCGCATTGTCTTCCTCGTCTACGACAGCTTGATTTAACACGACAATGAAGTCTATATCGCTCTTCATGCTTTGATAACCGCCTAGGGCAATCGAGCCTTGAAGATAAAGTCCATGCACGAGATGCGGCACATGCAAGCGAAGCAACCGGCCAAAATCGTCCATGAGCGGAACTAGTTCATCTGGAATCATGGATTTGTTCATGTTCTTGCCCGTGTTCATGGTTCACCCATCCCTTCCTTTACGCCTTGCAGTTTAGGAGCTTCTCTCCACATACTATCGGCATTGCGACCCGGCAAAAAGAGAAAAGTTGTATTATTTTCTTTCTTATTTTAAAGATCTCAACGTGCAGAGGTGTGCCGATGGGGAAACCGATGCGCTTTCTGTGCGGAGAGTCGGGTTTTCCTACTCTCAGCCATTTTTTGAGACAGTTTAGCCTCTGAGAGTCGGATTTTCCGATTCTCAGCCTGCGCAAACTGCGAAATCAAGTCGTTTCTGATGCCGAGAGTCGGGTTTTCCTACTCTCAGCCTTTTATGGAGACGGTTTTGCCTCTGAGAGTCGGATTTTCCGATTCTCAGCCTAAAAGGCAATGAAATCGAGGCACTTACTGAGCTGAGAGTTCAATTTTCGAACTCTCAACGAAAGACCAATGCCAGAAAGGAGATCATGTGGAGTGTTGGCGATGCCGAGAGCCGCATATCCGCTTTCAAAGCCCAAAACGAGCTAGTTTGCTCGCTGATAGCGGAATAGCCGCTCTCAGCGGAAGAAAGGTGCGAGTATGTAGTGAATTTGGAGTGTTGGCGATACCGGGAGCGGAATAGCCGCTCTCAACGGGAGTCGGTGCGCAAAAGGAAATAATGCGGCGTCAAGGCGATAAAAACAAGGCTGCCCCCTGTCATCAACGGATGACAGGGGGCAGCTGTAGACTATTTACTATCCAGCAACAACAGGCTCGGAGACCAAGGAGGTCAACTCGCCGCAGTAGAGCAGCTTTAACTTATGCAGCGCACGCGTACAAGCGACATAGAGCAGCTTGGAATCGTTGCTGCCGAAGCTGTCTCCATCTGCGTCCGCAATCAGCACGGCGTCGAACTCGAGACCCTTGGATAGATACGCAGGAACGACGGTCAATCCGCCGCCGTAGGCATCTTGTTTACTTTGCACGAGCGAAGCCGCTATGCCCGCTTCAGCAAGCTTACCGGCAATCTCCTCGCAGGAGCGTGCCGTTCTGCCCATCACGGCCATCGTCCGATAATGGCCGGACTTCTGCCATTCCTTCACGGTTTCAACGACCATATCAAGCCGCTTCTCATCAGAAGCAGCGTTCGTTACTTCCACCATTTCGCCGCTTCGGAACACTGGGACAGCTGGCTTCACGCCGGTCCCCATCCCTCCGAGCACAAGGTTCGCGAAATCAATGATTTCCATCGTGGACCGATAACTCCGATCGAGCTCGAAATATCCTGTATCGTCGTCCGGGAGCAGCGAAGTCAGCTCTTTCCAGCTATGAATACCGACATAGCCGTGAATCCCTTGCTGCAAGTCGCCGAGCACCGTCATCGACGGCTGACGCTGGCACTGCTTCAGCGCTTCAAGCTGAAACGGCGAGTAATCCTGCGCCTCATCGATGACGATATGATCATACGGCGAGTGCTCGAAGCCGAACAGCCGCAGCTGAATATATACAAGCGGCGCCAGATCCTCCGGCTGAACGAGCTTCTGCTTCAGCGCTTTGATCGTCGCTGCAGTGCTCTTCGCAGGCAGCAGCTCTTGAACGGCCGGCTCACGCAGCAATGAGCTGTACAGCTGCGATGCCGTATACGAAGGAATCTTCTTCGTATACGCGTTCAACTTCGTACCCAGCTGCGACTTCAGCTTGCTGTCGGTCAGTCTGCGCGTCTTCCATTCGGACTCCAGCCAGCGCTTGAGCCGACTAACCAGTCGACTGCGCCGCTTCATATAAGGCTCGCTTGCATCATCCGTTGACAGCCACTCGACGATCATAGCCGGCGTTACCTTCCATCCGGGCATGGGCTCGAAGGACTGCTCCGGAATAAGCGAAGCTTCGGTTAACGCCAGCTTCTCATCAACGAGCGCCTTGAAAGCCAAACTTCCCTTCACACGACTCGGCGCATGCTCCATTTCTTCGCGCGTTCTCGGTTGCTCGAACCAATACACGAAAGGATCATAAGCCTCATCCAGACGAACCTCATGCTGCAGCTGCTCCTGCGCCCAATCGGCAAAAGTTGTCTGCAGAATGTCACCGACACCCAGCTCCGGCAATACGCCGGAAATATAATCAAGGAACATGCGGTTAGGCGCGAAAATAACCATCCGCTCTGCCCGAATAGCACCTGCATAACGATACAGCAGATAGGCTAACCTGTGCAGCGCTACGGTCGTTTTTCCACTACCCGCAACCCCTTGAATGAAAACAGCTTTATTTTTATCCGTACGAATGATGCGATCCTGCTCCTGCTGAATCGTCGAGACGATATCGCGCAGCTTGTTGTCCTTGCTCTCACCCAGCCGATAGAGCAGAAACTCATCGGTAACGGACTCTTCTTCCTGGCCCCGCACGTAGCTGTCGACAACCCGCTCAAGTTTCCCTTCTCGGACCATCAGATTGCGTTTGAGATGCACCGTACCTTCAACATCGCCATCCGGCGATTCATACGTAACAGGCGCTTCCCCGCCGCTGAAAGCATAGAACAGGCTCGCCACTGGCGCGCGCCAGTCGACGACCAACACTTCATTCGACTTCTCATGGGCAACGCCGGCTTTGCCGATATAGAGCGGCTTCGGCGCAGGATGCACCATCTCTTGAAAATCAATTCGGCCAAAATAAGGCTCTCGCTCGGCCACCTCCAGCCGTTGCTGCCGCTGTTCGCGCTGCAGCTCCAACATTTGCTCGGTGAAGTCATTGCCGGTGTAGCGCGGTCCGATTTGGCGAAGCTGTTTGCGAATTTGCAGCAGCACTTCGTCTACGCGCGCAGCCTCTTCTTGAAAGGCACTTTGAACGGTCATGTCAGTTACCTCCCTCTGCGACTGCAAGCCGCTTGCATTCTATGCAGCGTATGATACAGCTCTCGCCGCCCATTCCCATAGACTTACAAGGAGGCGGCGAAAGCCGCATTCGCATGCGGCTTGGTCTGAAAATATGTGATAATTGATAAGGCTCCGAGGCGGAGCACGAGTGCCCACTATAGCATAACCAAACCGTCCGAGTCAATCCATCCCATTTTAGACAAGATACGTCTATTACAGCACCGTACGGAGCAACCAGATCACAACGATAATATGCAAAATAAGTAAGAGCGGCAGCCCAACAGAAAATGAAGGATGCTTCGTCTTGTGACGGAACATCCGCATGGCGATGAATCCGCCGAGTGCTCCGCCTATTGCGCTCATGCCGAGCAATCGACGTTCAGGGATGCGATGCCTGCGGTCGCGGACGGACCGCGTTTTGTCAATACGCATTAGGGCGAAAACGTAAACGTTGATAACGATGATGTAAGCTAAAACAAGCTTGTCCAGTAATGTCAGTGTCATGCAGCAGACCTCCTTAATTCTTGGGGCGTGGCTTCGCGCGGTTCGTCGGCTCGGCCTCCAGCGGATTATCCGGCCAGTAGTGCTTGGGATAACGGCCTTTCAAATCCTTCTTAATTTCAAAATAAGCATGCTGCCAGAAGCTCGCTAGATCCTGCGTCACCTGTACGGGTCGCTGTGCCGGAGAGAGCAGATGAATCGTCACGGGCAGCTTCCCTCCTGCAATGCGGGGCGTTTGCTGTAATCCAAACAGCTCCTGCAGCCGAACGGCAACAAAAGGAGCTGCCGGATCGCTGTAATCGAACGGAATCCGCGAGCCGCTCGGCACGGTGATATGAGTCGGTATCTCCTGATCGAGCTCTGAACGTTCCTGCCAAGTAAGCAGCGATTCCAATAGAGTCACCATAGACAACCGCGACAGATCGCTTCGACTTCGCATCCCACCTATATAAGGTGAGAGCCAATCAGACAACGTCGCAATTAAAGCCTCACTCGAAACATCGGGCCAGTTACTATTGTGCGTATGCATAAGCGCAATCCGTGCTTGCAGCTGACGGGCCTGCTTCGACCATGGGAGCAGCTCCAAACCTTGTTCAGCGATACCGCTAAGCAGCGCCTCTGCGACAAGTGCCGGCTCAGCATCCGTGAGCTGCGTTTCTTTGAGAATTAGCGAACCAAGCCTTTGTCTGCGCCGTGCCCGCACGGACTCCGTCTGCCGATTCCATTTCACTTCCGTTTCCGTCTCGATCTGATCGGCAAAATAATGCTCGATCTCCGCAAGCGTAATCGGCGCTGCTAGCTGAATGCGGCTGTCGCTCCCGCTGTCTTCCAGCTCCGCTGCAGCCAGATAAGCCAAGCTCGATAACGGCTGCAGCTCTTGAATGGCTGCGCCTCGGCCGCTGCGGAGCAGGTAGCGGCCGTCG
The DNA here is from genome assembly GCF_900106745.1 of Paenibacillus sp. CF384. Taxonomy (GTDB): domain Bacteria; phylum Bacillota; class Bacilli; order Paenibacillales; family Paenibacillaceae; genus Paenibacillus_Z. The sequence goes on from NZ_FNNV01000001.1 coordinate 821,445, forward strand.
CTGCGGCGCTGCGCGATGCGGTCGGGATACGCGAGCCCGAGCAGCAAGCCGCAGCTATCGCCAGACTGCTGCGCCGCCGCCGCATCATGGATGCCCGCTGCGCGCATCCATTCCCGAGCCTCCGCGGCGATGCGTTTCACCGCAGCCTCGTCCGGCTGCTCGCCAGCGGCCCGCCCATGCAGCGCATCTAAGCGAAGCCGCATGTCGATGCTGCGCGATTGGCGCAGCAGGTCGCGGTCGCTTAGCAGTGCCGCAAGCTCGCACGCGAGGCGGCCAAGGCCGAGCTTCTTGGCTTGCAGCACCATATGCGCAAGCCTAGGGTGCATGCCAAGCTCCGCCATCTCGCGTCCGTGAGCGGTCGGCTTCCCGTCCGCGTCAATGGCTTCCAGCTCGCGCAATAGCTCCAACGCTTGCGAATATGCGGCCGCCGGCGGCTTCGTGAGCCAGGCCAAATCTTCGCCCGGATCTGCGATCCCCCAGATCGCCAGCTCTAGCGCAAGCGGCGCCAAGTCGGCACCGAGCAGCTCCGGATCGCTCTGAGGCTGCAAACGAGCATGCATTTGCTCCGTCCACAGCCGGTAACAGTAACCCGGCGCTTCCCGACCGGCACGACCGCGCCGTTGATCTGCGGAAGCGATGGAGACAGGTACCGTCTCCAATCTCGCCATTCCGGTCCGAGCCGAGAATCGCGGTACGCGGCTTAGTCCGGCGTCCACCACAATTCGCACGCCGCGCACCGTGACGCTGGATTCGGCAATCGAAGTGGCGAGGACGATTTTGCGCAAGCCCGGCGCGGAAGGTGGCGCGACGGCACGATCTTGCGCCTCCGGCGGCAGCGCGCCGTATAGCGGCATAATCGCGAGCAATTCCGCTCCAGGCAGTGAAGCGGACGACTGAGCGGCTCGCAGCAGCCCTTCGACCCGCCTAATTTCACCGACTCCGGGCAGGAATACGAGGGCATCCCCATCATGCTGACGCATCGCTTCCATTACTGTTCGAGCAGCAGCATCTTCCATTCTGCCGGATACCGGCTTGTCAGCATAATAAGTCTCGACCGGATAAGCACGACCTTCGCTCACAAGCATTGGAGCATCGCCGAGCAACGAGGCAACAGGCTCTGCTTCAAGCGTCGCCGACATGACAAGCAGCCGCAGTTCCTCACGCAAGACGGACTGCGTTTGCAGACAGAGCGCCAGCCCTAAGTCTCCGTGCAAATGCCGCTCATGAAACTCGTCGAAGATAACGAGTCCAACGCCTTCAAGTGCCTGGTCCGCTTGCAGCATCCGCGTCAGAACGCCTTCTGTAATAACCTCAATAACGGTATTCGGTCCGACTTTGGTATCCATCCGCACGCGATACCCAACCGTTCCTCCCACTTGTTCGCCGAGCGCTGATGCCATATAACGAGCGGCCGATCGAGCCGCCAAACGGCGCGGCTCCAGCATGAGGATACGCTGGCCTTGAAGCCACGGCGCATCCAGCAGAGCAAGCGGTACTCGTGTCGTCTTCCCCGCGCCGGGGGAGGCAACGAGCACGGCAGAAGTCCTTTCTTCGAGCACCTGCCGCAGCTCAGGCAGAAGACTATCAATCGGAAGCGGTTCTTCAGCGCGAACCGTTCGATTGTGATTTCGTTCGTTCATGATTCGTTCCCCTGTCTCTCAAACTCATATGTCCTATTATAGAGACTTACCGCTTTCATCGTCAAAACTCAAAAAACCGCCAGAGACAAGTCTCTGACGGCCATACCAATCACTATGACGTTTCGAATATACAGCTGCCGTGTTGCAAGAAGCTCATCCAAGCTGTACCAACGAATGCTTTGGCTTCTCATACCATTCCTTTAAGATGTGCTCCGCCTTCTTACCATAAATATCAAAGCCAACATTCGACCCAGCCTCTTCCTTGTCGTACAGCTTCACGCTCCAATCCCACCAGAAGAGACCGGCAAACCATGGCTCGTCCCAAAATACCTTCAAGACCGAGCTGTAGAAGTTCGCCTGCTCCTCTTCACTGACTGGCAGCTCGGTATGCGAGAAATCCCAAGGCATCGTCGCGCAGCCATGTGCACTTCTGCATCCGATCTCCATGAAGATGATCGGCTTGCCGAATTTCGCATGAAGCGCAGCCATCTTCTCGCGTACCGGGAGCCAGTTGGCAATCATGGCTTCCTCGCTGTCACCGGGATGATTCGCAACCGGATAATAAGCGCTCGTGCCAATGAGATCCACTTGGTCGAACCATTTGATTCGCTCCTCCGATCCGTGGTTGGCATTATAAACGATCGGCCCGTCATAGATACTGCGGATTCGCTCGATCAGCCGCGTCCAATGCTCCTCCTTCGCTTCGGTTTTCACCATTTCGCAGCCGATGCAGAACATCTCGCAGCCTAGCTCTTGCGCGAGCTCCGCATAGTGACTCAGAAAATTGCCATATGAATGGAACCACGCGTCCCAGTAAGGCTCGGCACCGGATTCCTCCGGGAAGCCGATATGCGCGCGCCAGATCCCGTCCTTGGAGTTGACGACGGGCTTCAAGCATACTTTCAAGCCCAAAGCTTTGGCTTCTTTTACGGTGTGCTCGATATCCCGATCGGTCATCGTCAATCCGTAATCGAACGGAATCTCTGTGGCATACACGTTATTTTGCATCGTATAAAAGGATAATGCGATCCATTCGCTGCCAGTCTCGCTCAGCTTGCGGAGAGAATCAACGGCATAGGGCTGCCTATAGGAGCCTCGGGAACTATTCCATCCATACGTCATCCCTTTAATGAACAAATCGGTCGGCACTCGCCTTCTCTCCTTTACGTTGTTAGTCTCTTGTTCGCACTACCGGCAGCGGATAGTTTCTCAGGTCCGGAAGCTCGTCGCGCGTCAGCGTAAACGCATGATTGTATACTTTCCGCAGCATCTCCCAGTCGGTAAACTGCTCCGACTTTACGAAATCGCCGTACCATGTACAATTCCACGCCCACAGTGCCCCGTCCGCAACCATGCGGTCTGGGTCAGGCAGCGGCCCGTTCTCCGAAAGCGCGATGATTTTGGCAACGCTAGTATAATCAAGCGCCTGACGGAACCGCATTTCGTTCGAAACGTAATTGCGCTCCGGAACATAAACGTCCTCACCGATGATGTCGACGTATTCGTCGCCCGGATACCAGTCCTTATGCTGGCCGTTCCAAACCCAGATTAGGTTATGGAGCCCATGCACACGGGTCATGCGGTCGACCATCAGCTTCCACAGCTGAATGCAAGGCTGCGGCCCTTTCGCCCCCCACCAGAACCAACCGCCGGATGCTTCGTGAAGCGGCCTCCATAGAACAGGTATGCCTGCGTCCCGAAGCTTCGCCAGTAAGCCCGAAATCGCATCGATATCGCGCAGAAGGAGCCGATAGTCCTCGGAATCCGGATCCTCCATCGCTGCCGCAAGATCGAATGTCGTCGCGGATGTATAAAAGCCTCGATGCCATCCATTGTCGGGCGGCTGATCGACAAGATCCTTCGGCGCGTTCCAGTGCCAGCAGAAGGTAACGATGCCGCCTTCCTCCCACCACTTGAGCGCCAGCTCCGTGTCCGTCCCAACCGCTCCGCGCTCCAAGCGTGAGGGGGAATCGTTCATGAAATCGAATCCGCCGACAGCCGGATATTTGCCCGTTTCACGGTAGATAAAATCCATTTCAGGCGTCGTGACAACGCCAATCTGCTGTCCTGTCAGCATGCTGCGTCCGTACGTATCGCATAAATAAGCCATCAGCCGTTTGGCGCAATCATCGGCATTCGGATTGATTAAATTCGGCTGCACCTGAAATTGCCTGTGATCTCCAGCGTTTGCTGACATACTCTGCCTCCCATGCTTAAGATCGTCATGCCACACTAGTTAAGTGTAATCGTAAACGCCAAATCGGATTGAGCAGTATAAGGCGGTGAAACCAGTACGAGCTTGCCGTCCGCCGCTTCTACAGAACCAGCTGCGAGCGATACGCCAGTCCAAGGATCATACCAAGACAACGTATACGTACCGGCCGGCCAGCTAGGCAGCGTTACGGACTTGCCCCCGGCTCCTCCGTTCTCAGCGAGCAGCCAGCCATACGATTGAAGCTCCCCTTGCATCGCCCAAGCCTGCGCTTGTCCGCCTTCATCGCCTTCCGCACTGCTCACCGGAATGCGCTTCTCGCGAAAATCAATACCCGCCGTAAAAGCGGCCAAATGTTTCATATGCTGGAACATATCATCACTTACTTGCCCGAAATCCCACCAGAACGGCGAGGAGGCCAAGCCGCTTGCAAGAGAAATCCAGATGGACTGATGGTATTTCAGCGTATCGGTCACATTCCCCGTTTCACCGATGATAAGCGGCTTCTCATAACTGTCCCATCGTTTGCGGATATCTTGGGCGTAAGCCTTGTAGCTAAGATTGTAGTAGTTCTCCCGATCGGCGAGATCCAGCGTCTTATAGCCGTAATCCCAATAATCCTGACGATTCCCGGCCATAGAGCCCATTGTCGGATGTCCGTACGGATCATGTTCTTTGAAATAGCTGTGCACCTTCGCCGTCCAGGCATCGGTATCAGCCGTACTGCCTTGCACCCAGCCATCCGTGCCGTTAATCTCGCACACCAAGTCCCAAATACCGATTGCGCTGCTATATCCCCAGCGGGCAATGATGTACCGATAGAGATGCTCTTGATAGACCCACATCTCTTGGTCTGTGAAGAAATCCTTTGCTTCGCCGAGCGCTGAGTAACCGCTTTTCTCCCATGCTTTCGGCCACCCGTCCAAAGTGTCGGCCAGCGAATCATGCGGCCAAATGACGAAGTTCATATGCAGCTCCCGCTGCTCGAACGACTCGATCAAGTCATCGATCCGCTTCGCCTTCAGCGGGTCGATTTTCTGGACGCCGAATGTGACGGATTGCAGCTGATTACTGCCGCCGCCATTGCCGGAGCTGTCGTAATTGCCGTTCCAGTAGGTAATAAGGTTGCCGCCGTGCTCTGCGATCTTATCGAGATTGGCGTCGGTAATTCCCCACGGATAGGCCACGCCTACGCCGTAGAAGGAAGAGCCGTCTCTATATTCAAGATACCGTTTATTACCGTCCGACACTTGAATCCAGCCGCGGTTGTCAGAAGGAGCTGCTTCGAACGAACCTTGCGGCCCTTCGCTCGAAGAAGTCCCTGCCGCTGTTGCACGCAGCTTATAGCTCCACTTGCCGGCTTCATCCGGCGAGAACCGGACCTTCCAAGCAAAACCTGTACCGTCATAGAAACCATTGACCGACCAGTTCTTCCCGCTTGGTGAAGTTAAGTCCATTGATACGTCAATCTCGCGCGGATCATAAGGATTCTTGTAATCGGCATCCAGTTCAAACGTCAGTTCGAATTTCGCATAGAGATCGACTGTAGCTGAATTTGCTACGACTTTTTGAATAACCGGCAATTTCGCTGTTGGCGTTGCATCCGGCGCCTTTTCAGCATTGGCTGCCGCTGCCGGCTCCTTCTGCTGCGGTCCGGTTTGACTACCCGGACTGTTACCGGCAGTCAGCACCATGTAACCGACTGCCGCCAGCACGAACAAACTCCCCACTGTAATAAGGGCTAACTTGTTGCGATTAATCATGTGTGATGTCTCCCCTTGGGCTGCCGGTTAACCAACGACGCCTGTCCGCTCGACGCTCTCTACGAAGAACCGTTGAACGAACAGATACATCACCACAAGCGGCGCGATTGCCAGCAGAATCCCGGTATCCACGATCATCGACACCAGGTTCGGATCGACCTTCACGTTCGAGCCTGCGCCAACGCCAAGGATGCCCGGCAAATACTGGTTGGCGTCAGCCGGCAATGATGCGATCTTGATTGCCATGAGATTGCTTTGGCTCATAAAGAGCGAGCTGTAGAACGTATCGTTATACTGCCAGACGAATGCAAACAGCGTGACCGTGATCAATGGCGGAATCGCATTCGGCAGCATGATCGTGAAGAACGTCCGGAAGCCGCCCGCTCCGTCGATAAGCGCCGCTTCTTCAATTTCCGCGGGCATGCCCCGGAAGAATTGACGGAAAATATAAATGTACAAGCCCGACTTCAAGCCATTGGCAAGCGCGGCCGTAATCAAGGATGGTCCGTACGTATTCAGCATGTTGATGCCCTCTTTACCCGTAAACAGGTTCACTAGGCCCAAGATGTCAAAGTTGCGGAAGTGCAGATACATCGGCACCATCAGCGTGCTTGACGGGATGAGAATCGTCAGAATGACGAGCGTGAACAGAATGTTTCTTCCCGGAAACGTAAACCGCGCAAAGCCATAGCCCGCAAGCGCGCAAGATGCGGCTTGAAGCACCGTCGTCGAGACGACGAACAGCAGCGTGTTCTTCAGCAGAGACCAATAATTCAGCACGTTCATCGCGAGCTTAATATTGTCCATCGTGAAATGAACGGGAATCATATAGATGGTCGGATTGTAAATATCGGCCTTATCCTTGATGGCGACCGAAAGCTGCTGAAGGAGCGGATAAATGATGACGAACGAGATGCCAATAATCAGGATGTAGCGAAATATGGACCACAGCAGCTCAATCGATTTGTTCTTCGCCTTCTGCATCCTCAGAACCACGATTTCGTTCTCCATAAGCGAACCCTTCATGCCGTTCTCCTCCCTTCTGCGTCAGTTATAGTAGAACACTTTCCTGGAAACCAGAATGCCGACGATAACGAGAACCAAGCTGATGACGATCGTATAGATCCAGGACATGGCGGCGCTCAGGCCGAAATTTTGCGCTTGGAATGCCGTTGTGTAGATCGTTCTGGTAAGCTGGCTTTCCGTAAAGGAGTCGATAATCGTATAGATGATGTTGGTCAGAATAAGCGGGCTAACCATCGGAAACGTAATCTTCCAGAAGGTCTCGTAAGGCGTTGCCCCTTCCATCTTGGCGACCTCGTACATCGTGACCGGAACAGACTGCAATGCCGCTAGAAAAATAAGAATTTGGACGCCGGAGCTGCTGATGATCTCATAAATCCGCTGTACGGCATCGATGATATATTCGATGAAGATAGTCGGCATGCCCGCATCGGCAAGCATGAAAGCGAGCATAAGCGGATCGAAGCCGTTCTGCGCCAGACCTAATTCCTGTGCGACCTCGGAGCTCCCCGTCAGTTGAATCAATCCGGAGGATTGAGCTGCGGCCACTGCACCCGAAGCAAGAATGACCGGAAGGAAGAAGATCACTCTCGCAAGCGGACGACCTTTAAACTTAGAGTTGAGCATGACGGCGGTAAATAAGCTGAAGAACAGGATCATCGGCACGTTCCATGCCATTTCCGTCAGCGACTCGGTAAGAATCCGGTTATAGTTCGGATCGACGGAGAGCGCGTCGGTAAAGTTCTTCAGTCCGATAAAGTCGAGCGAGTACCCGCCCGGAGCTACCTTCAGCTCGCTGAAACTGAATCGGATAGATTGCACTAGCGGCGTCGCGAACAGGAACACGAAGCCTAGCAGCCAAGGCGTAATAAACGCGATTCCGAGAAATGCACGCTTCTGCGTCAAGGTTAATCGTCTAAGGTTCACGAGTTGTCACCGCCTACGTAGAAATTTTTGGCCGCGATTTGAACGCCATTGATGGTGACCGGCTTCTCAGAATAATTCACGTAAACGGAGGTGCCGTCATCATAAAGCACTTGCACGACGCCAGGCTGATGCTGGATATGCTCCGTAATCGTCCGGTTCTGCAAGCCTGCGAGCGCCTTGTTCACTTTACCGTACAGACCGGAAGCTGCTTGGAGCCAGTCGGTATAGTGCGTCGAGAACAACGATTCATAAGCGGTCAATTTCAACTTGGACGACGATTCATACGACCAGTAGAAATGCGGCGCTGCTCCATACTCCATCGCACGCAGCAGATGGTAGTTCAAATCTTGATTGTCATCCAGATTAATGGCAGAGCCGGCATAATTCTTGTAACCGTGAATGACCATTTCGTAGAAAGGAATCTCCTGATCGGTAATGCTGAAGCCGCTGGAGGACATCGGTACGTCGATCAGCTCATCCGCATATTTGAGCGCATAGGCGTTACCGCCGGTCAGCAGCATATTCGGGTAGCTCTTGTCCAGCTTGCCTAACTGCTCCGTAACGATGTTCTTCGCGACATCGCGGAATATGACGCGGCTTACCCGGTAATCGGACTGCAGCAAGTCTCCCATATCGCGAAGCGATACGGCATCGATTCCGTAGCCGTCATAGCTGTCGATGAATTGGTCAACGAAGTAAGGCAGCTTGGCCGGAGAAAGCAAGTAAAAGGAACCAAGCGAGATATCCATCGCGTTGAACGCGCGATTGATTGGCGCAAGCATCGCTTGCTCCCGTGTTACGTAGCGCGCTGCGTCCGAAGCCGGCTTAAAGCTGCGATTCTCGCGGAGCACATGCTGGAACGCGACATCCGGATATAAACGGCCGCCCATCGACTCCAGCTTCTCGGACAACTGCTTCAGCTCCGTTTTACTGCCAAGCTCGCTGTCCAATTTAACGTTCTTCGCGATTTTATGATCGACGCCTTCATTGAACCAACCGACATAGCGCATTTGGATGTTGGAAACGCCGGCTGCCTTCAGCTGATCGGCCATTAGACCGGCTTGTTCGATCGTCGTCATCGACATTAGACCTTTATACGGAATGCCGAGGAACGACTTGCGTTTGTCCACAGCACCCAGCACATCGAGGTAGAACGGCATTCCGCCTTGCGAATTATTCGACTGCAGCACTTTATCCTGAACCAGCTTCTCGCGGTAGTGCTTGGCCATGCCGGAGTAATTCGCCTCGCTTCCGGATAAGAAGCTGTAACGGACCTGCAGATCGCCTTTGAAGGAATCCTCGGTCAGAAGCTGGATTTCATCTACTTTATTGCCTTTGTAGATTTCAAGCTCATCTTCCCCCCGAATGGCGAAGCTCGCGTAAGCATAGTTGTACGAATTTTTGCGGCCGCTGATATCGGCGTTGATGCTGGCAATGCCTTCGCCTTTCTCGATCGTGGCGAACCAGGCGTCATCGCCGGATTTCATGCCGAATACCGGCAGGCGCGCGGCTTCCGACAGCTGTCCCCGGCGGCGGGAGTTGTTGTTCTCGTCTTCGCCGTAGACGCGCTGGGCATAGACCTCTTCTTTGATTTTGCCGTTGTTCAGCTCGATCAAACTTCCGGAGCCATCCGGCACAAGCATGTAGCCTTTCGCATCGGAGCCGGCTGCTCCGAAGAAGTCAAGCAGCTCCACCGTGCGGATTTGATAGCCCTTGCTTTCCTGAATCTCTTGAACAGGGACGCGGACCGTCAGCGCATCGCCATCTAGCCGATATTCGATCGGAACCGTAAAGTTCGGTCGGCTCGCTCCTCCTTCGACAGACAATCCGTTCTCTTGATTGTCAGCGGCCAAATCCTCTGCCGTATAGCCCGCTTTTGCAAAAGCATCCAGCATTCTACTTAGCACCAGCGCTCTGGAAACCGCCGTATCGAGTCGCTCCAATACCTCCGGATTGTTCTCGAGCGGGAAATACCGGTTTCCTACGTATTTCGCCGTCGCTTCATCAAGCTTGCTGTATACCTTCTCTTCCATGCGCTTCTTGCTGATTCTCTTCGGCAGCGCATCGATGCCGAGCGACGTATCCCCGATCGTATACGTGAGCCGAATACCATTCTCGATGCCCTCAGCCTTAAACTGCTTGCGAGCGATACTATCCGTGAAGTTCGTAATCGATCCAAGCGTCCCGATTGCATCTCTATAATTGATCGTGATCTGGGCGGCCAGTCGGTCCTTCTCGAAAGGCGATGCTTTAGCGTCCGACCCCAGATCCTCTGGATTGCTCCGCCATACTTTGCCGCTGATTCGGTTAAGCACCGCGATTTCGGTCGTATCCGGGTTGATATACAGCGCGAGCGAATCCGATTGGGCAGCTAGCTTCATGCCCGGAACGGCAGGCGTGCTATCCGTCAAATACTTAAGCTCCGAGGCCGCGGTCGGCTTATCATCCGGCTGCATATATGCACTTACCTCGATTGCCGGCGCTCCTTTAGTAGACTGGTAATAGGCGAGAGCCGAGATGCCCGCTATCCCGATACAAGCCAGCGCCGCATACCATTTCATTCGCTTATTCAAGGGTGCGGCCTCCTTTACGTACGGAATATGATTTCTCTATACACGTCATAGACGAACCAATAGATTTGCAGACCTAAGCTGAATGCCAGCGTGCCAAGGAATACAACGAAACCCATCGCTACAACCGTCAGCGCCAAAGTAAGAACCGCTTTTGCCGGTGTATACTGATGAACCGTCATGATGCCGATGAACAGCAAGAGGAGGAACCAGATGCTCGCTATGCTGTTGACCAGCCAGTAGAAAGGCGTCTCCTCCTGGGTCATAAACCGACTAATAAACGTAATCGGCAGATTGAGCAGCACCATAGGCAGCAGCGCATACCCGGTCGTCATCACGATTTCCTTGAACTTGCCTTCGCCTTCCATCAGCGTCGTGATCGACCAGTTCGCTATGCAGAACAGGAAGAACGGCAGTACCGTGAACTGCAAATCATCCAAACTGTTTAACGATCTCGGATCCACGAAATTGACGAGAAAACCTGCGAATTGCTTCTGCAGGATGAGCGTCAGCACAAGCAGCAAGAGAATGACCAAGGAAACTCTGACCTTCCCTTTGCTCTCGAATTTCATATCCCAAAATCCGTCGAACGGATGCAAGATGAGATGGAGCGGAAACTTAATATAATCCTGCTTCACGTTTCACAGTCCTCCTTCTTATGACGTTCCTGATGATGCGGAACGCGACGAATGCGGCTACGAGCGAGATCAGCACCGTCATGAACGGGCCGAAATTGTCCTTCATCACATCTCGGCGAAATCTCTTATATGCAACGGAGTAGTTTTTGCGGCTCATGCCGAGCTTGAAATATTCCATCGCCTCTTCGTTCTTCTTCTCCATGAGCAGCGATTTCCCGATGCCCAGGTAAGCGATCTCGTAGTTCGTATTCAGACGCAGCACTTGGCTCCATATCTTGACGGCTGCGTCATCATTCCCGCTATAATGCTGTATCGTTGCTTGTCTCACCAAGCTGCCGAATTCCGTCGGACGGAAGACCGCAACATTGTTCTTGCCCCGGTCGAGCACGGCGAGCTTATCGCCGATTCGTTCCACGGCGACCGGCGTATTGAATACGCCAAGCTGATTGCCCCTGTCTCCGAATGCATAGAGCAAATCGCCCTCGTCATTGTACGTGAACAGACGAGCTCGATTGGAATCCAGCGCTACGTACATGCCGCCATCCAGCACCTTGATATCGGTGAGCTTCGATGGGCCTGAGTAATTACCGAACCTGCGAAAACGGATGTCGCCTTTGACAGGCCAATAGCCATACCGTTTAAGCACGTCTTGACCGGACGGATTAAGCCGTTTGATCGTTTCATCCGACGTGTTATCGATGGCGGTCGCATAGACGAATCCTTTGCGGTCAATATCGACGCTTGCGAATTCGGTTGGGATGAACAGCTCCATCTGCTGCTTCTGCGTTTTCGTGGACAAGGATCTCCAGAGCCGTTCCCACAGGCTTGGCGATACGCTAATCGTACCGACGTAGCCCATGAACAGGCTCTTGTCATCGAACTGCATGATGCCTTCGAAGACGCCTCGGGCGACTACGAATAATCGGTCCGCGCTGTCAACCGTCACCTTAAGCGGCACAAACTTGAAATCCTTCGGCAAAATATCCGATTTCGGACTTTCGACGATCTTGATTAGCTTACCGGTGTTCGAAAGCACGACAACCCGATTGTGCTCGGTATCGGCAACGTAGATCTCATTCTTCTCCGAAACGAACAGCCCTTCCGGCGCAGCGAATCCATCTTCCTTGCCGTTATTATCGAACTTGGTAATGATCTGCTTGACGATTAATTGACTGTCAACGATAACTACGCGCGCATTGCCGCTGTCCAGGATATACATGGTGCCGTCCTGAGTCACATACATATCGTTAGGCTGATTGAATTCGCCGACGCCCAAGCTGCTTCCGGTAATCGCATAATCCGGTAAGTAAGGGGCGGGCAGCGGCACGGCATCCCCGTAGAAATCGTAATTGTAAGCTTCGTAAGGCGCAGCTGCCGAGGCCGGCGGCGGCGGAACAACGATCGTCATCACCAGCGCTATAATCGCAGCAAGCAGGAGCACTCTCTTTCTTCGCATGCTTCCACCCCCTCTAGTCCTTCATGCCGGACGTCGTCATCGTTTCGATAATGCGGCTTTGCGAGAATATAAACAGGGCAATCGGCACGCTCATGAGAATCAATGCGACAGCCGAGCCGACGCCGGCACGGGCGATCCCGCCGAAAATAATTTGATTGGACGCATAGTGAAGCGTTTTCAACTGTTCGCTATAGATGAATCCGTTGCCGTCCGTCCCCCAAAGCATTTGGAACAAGAGGATAACGAGCGTCAGCCAAGCCGGTTTCACGTTCGGCATGACGATTTGCCAGAAAATACGGTATTCGTTAGCCCCGTCGATCTTCGCCGATTCCAGAAGCGCGTCCGGAATTTGCTCCATGAACTGCTTCATTAAGTAAAGGCCGAGCGAGAATGCGAAGGCTGGCACGATGACCGCCCAGTACGTGTCGATTAATCCGATCCAGGACATGACCATATAGTTCGGTATTGCCGTGACCTGAGGCGTAAACATCAATGACAGCACGACGACCGTGAAGATGATTTTGCTGCCCGGAAATTTGTGCTTGGCCAGCGGATAAGCCGCCGCGGAAGCGAGCAGAACGTGACCGACGACGCCCATCCCGGTAATGAAGAACGTATTGAAAATATAGCGGGAAAACGGTACCCACGATTGACCTAGCAGCGTCATCAAATCGATGAAATTGCTCGTGGTCGGATGCCTGACGAATAAGGTCGGCGGGAACAAGAAAATTTCGTCCAGCGGCTTGAACGCCGCATTAATCGCATACACGAGTGGCAGTGCCATGAAGGAAGCGACAAGAGCCAGAAAGACAGTCAGCCAGAACGTTCCGGCAAAGGAACGATTAACGCGTCTTTTGCGAAGCGGTAGCACGAGCTTCATGCGATTAGTTCCCCACCTTCCTGAGAAGTCGTTGAACCGCCAAATTCGCGCCAAGCATCAAGAGGAACAAGACGGTCGCGATCGCGGAAGCGTAACCCATTTCGAATCGAATCGTACCGAAGTCGATCAAGTGCGTAACGATCGTTTCCGCGGCGTAGTTCACACTCGGGAAGCCGGCCAAGTAGATGGAAACATCCGCTATGGCGAGTGACGCCGTGATCTGGATGACGGCTCCGAACATCAGCTGCGGCTTCATCGACGGCAGCGTAATATACCATAGCTCCTGCCAACGATTCTTGACGCCATCGACGGCGCCCGCTTCATAGAGCGTCTTGTCTACGGTCTGAAGCCCTGCGATGAAGGCAAGGAATCCGGTGCCCAAGCTCAACCATAATTGAACGAGGATGACGATTGGCATAATCCACTGTTCCGTTTTTAGCCATAGAATCGGGTCAAGGATGACCCCCATCTTAATCAGGAATCCGTTCGCGATGCCGTATCGGTCGCCGGAGAAGATCATCTGCCAGAGAAAGTAAACGTTCCCCGAAATGGACGGCGCATAGAACACAAGCGTCATGAATGCGCGCAGCTTCGGCCGAAGATCGTTAATAAGCCATGCAAAGATAAAGCAGGCTATGTAGCTGAGCGGGCCTGTAATAACCGCGAAGAGGATCGTGTTCTTGACCGCAATCAAGAACACGTCGTCTTCTAGAAACAAACGGCCGTAATTTTGCCAGCCGATAAACTTTGGAAATTCAAGCATATTGAAATAAGTGAAGCTGATCACGATGGACATGATGACAGGCAGAACCGTAAATACGGCAAAGAGCAGCAAGTAAGGCGACATTAGAACATAAGAATGCTTGTGTGCCTTCATGATTTCCCATTTGACAGCCCACCAGCTCGGAGTGCTCGTCGCCGCTTGTCCGGCCACTGTCGTTGTTCGTTGATTTGGCATATCGATATTTGACATGTAGACCCCTCCTTTATTCCGGCAGGCCGAATTCTTTGCGTTTCGCGCGAATTTCATCTTGGATATACTGCGCGTAGTCGAGGATCGCTTCGCGCGCTTCCGTATCCGCACCAACGACGACTTTCAAGAATGCGTTCTGCAAATGCCGTCCGGTGAAGTAACCGCCCGGAACTTCCGGAATGCCGCGGACCCACTCAAATTCCTCTTTCAAGCTGTCATAATCGGCCACTGGCCAAGGCAAGCTGTCAAGCGCTTTGACGTTCGCGGTCGGATAGCGGGCCGATGCGCCCATAAGCGCTTCCATTTCGCGGCCATACTTCGTCTGCGCTTCCTCGCCTGTCCACCATTTCATAAACTGCCATGCGGCATCCTTATCCTTCGCGGCATTAAGCATCAGCGTGCCGCTTCCATTGCTCGGCGTATCCCTGCGGATTGTGCCATCCGGCTGTTTCGTGCCCGGAATCGGAACGAAGCCCCACATGCCGCGTATTTCCGGAGCGAATACGGACAATTGGTTATACGTCGTGTAGTCGACGATGCCGATCGGCATCTCACCGGTTCTAAAGCGGTTCGCGAAATCGAATTCACGCTCGAGCTTATAATCGCTGTAGAGGTCGGTCCAAGTTTTGAACGTTTCAACGCCGATCTTGGAATCCAAATCAGATTCCTTGCCATCGTTCCTATAAAATTGCCCGCCGTTCTGCATGAGCATCGTAGCAAAGATGGCATTCGGCGGAATGTTCTGCCCCGGAATAGGTACGGAGGTCGGCGGCGTTGTAATCGGCATGCCCAGCTGCATCCGGTTCTTGTTCAGCACGGCGAGCAGCTTGTACATATCGTCCCAAGTCTGAGGCACTTCAAGGCCAAGCTCGTTAAGTACATCCTTCCGATAGAAGAGCATATTGAACGTTTGGGTCTCCGGCAGCGCGTAGACACCTTTCTGATACGTGAACGGAACCAGCGCGCTTGGACGGAACCAATCGGCCACTTCCTTGTAATCCGGGAATTGGGATAGATCCGCCGCAGCTTTGCGCATCGCATAGTTCACCGGAATATCGTTGCTAATTTGCATCGCTACATCCGGCCCTTGGCCTGCAAGCGTTGCCGGCAGCAGCGTACTCATCTGTACCAGCTTCAGATTCACGTTAATGCCGGTTTGCGGCGTGAAGGTTTCGTCGATCATCGCTTTCAACGTATTCGCCTGGTCACGGCCGCTTCCGATCCAAACCGTAATGGAACGCGGATTCTTCTCGTCCGAAGCGTTGCCGATTTGGTTGTAGTCGATATAGAAGGAATACGCGAACGTCATAATCTCATGGCTAAGTCTTGTAAAGAAACCATCACCCGCGGAAGGGAGCTTCTTGTTCGGCGAAGCGACATAGATTTCATCGATTTGCAGCGGCATTTCGAGCGCCTTCTGGAGCCAAGTGCCCAGACCGCCCGTGTTGCTCTTGTAGGCGGCAAGTCGGCGAGGGATCGTGTCCGGCTCGTCGATGAGTTCGCCGAGCTGCAGCGCCATCGTCTTGAGCAATGCTTCGGAATCGCTGCTTCCGCCCGACAGTCTCTTCAATTCTTTGCTGACGGCCGTAAGTCTTTCTTCCTCCTGCTTGAACGTCTTCAGCAGGTTCGGCACCTGCTCGTCCACGCGGTAATCACGGAATTTATCCGGGGATGCGCCCGTAATCATAATGACTTTGCGGTACATCGCGTTGAGGTTAAACAAGCTGTCCTTCACTTCGCGGATAAGCGGCGCGAATTCGCCGAGCGTGTCTTCAAGGCGGATGATGTTCTTGCCTTTCTTTAGCTCGAATAGATACGGCTCGTCTCCGCCCATGACATCGACACGGTATCCGCTCTTATATCGGAACGGAATTTGCTCCGCTTCTCGGAATGGCACCTCGCCGTTCACATAAAGCGTCCGAGTCGAGTAGATGCCGCGAACGAATTGCTGCTTGGTCTTCATAGCAATCTTGTATAGTCCGGCTTCTGGAGCGTCTACCTCCCATTCGATCCACTGACCGGGCATTCGCCAATTGTAGCCGCCAATTGTATTCACCCGAACAAGCTCCGGACTATACGGCTTCACGGCTGCGCTGGCCCGCTCGGTCTGCGGATAGAGCGTCGGAGACGACTTGGCACGCGCATTCTCGGCTTGAACCGTAATGAGCTGACCGTCTGTTTCTTTCAATCCCTCCTGCTCGTATCGCTTTACGGTCTCTTCATATAGCGCGGGATGCTTGTCTTGGTACAAGCGCAGCTGCCGAATGACCATGGGCTCGCGCTGCGATACGAAGGAGAGGGTGTGCGTTCCGGCCGTTAAGTAGAACCGGAAAGGATCCGCATAGTAGCCGTTCGAATCCTTTAGCAGCACTTCGCGCCACTCGGGCCGCTCAAACTGCTGAGGACGCAGATCGTTTCCGCGGTTGTCCCGCTTCACCTGATCCAGCTGATTGTCCCAGATACGGTCGAACTGCAAATACCCCGCTTCCTCGAATGGCAGCGCGCCGTCGATTAACAAAGAACGCTCGATGCTAGAGCTTTTTCCTTTAATGGGATAATACTGCACCGACATATTGTAAAAGCCCGCTTCAGGGACGCTCACCGTCCAGTCGACTCGCCCTTGCTCACCGCTCATAAGCGAAGTGCCTTTCATCCCCTCATAATTGTCGAGTTTCTCAAAGTCATCGCCGTCCACTTTGTCATAATCAGAAGCGTTGATGATGACTTCGCGATCAGGAAACCCGGCATTCTCATTCTTAGCCAGGTATGATGTGTAATCTTCTCGTTCTTGCTGCAACGAGGTCCATGAACCACTTACGAACGTCGACTTCCCGCCTGCTCCGCTCACGTCGTCAGCCCCAAGCTGCGTCCAGAGCACAATTAGCCCGACCGCTCCAATGATCCCGATCGACCATACCGTCAACTTCTTCTTTCGAACAGTTCCTTTCACTGTCAGCCCTCCTATGCGGCGACTTGATCTGCGGCCAACCTCATATTTTTTCACCTAACAAACTAAAAAATAAGTTAGGTTGTTATGATCACGAGCTAAGTTGAAGCTGCATCCTGCAATTGGTGAAACAAAAGGGGCTGTACCGGTTATGTCGGCAGCCCCTTCCTTAGTTGCCAGCCCTGCTTCGTTCAGCTTATTTCAGCTTATCCAGCGCAGCTTGGCCGTTTGTCTTATACTTCTCAAGCGTTGCCGCTACGGATTGATTTTTGACGATAACATCATCCATGATCGTGAAGAACGGGAAGTCTGCTACGCCTTCTTCAATCGAAAGGCGACCAGTACCGTTTACGTGCTCGATCGCCATCTTGATGTCAGCTTCGTTCTTGAAGCGGGACTCAAGCCAGTCTTGACCAAGGTACTCTTCTGTCGCTGGGATGTCTTGCAATTCTTCGAAGATTTGGTAGACGATTTGCGGATCCTTCGTTCCTTTTGGAATAAAGTAACCGTTCTGAGCCGTGTTCGCGAAAGTGTATTTGCCGTCACTTTGAGGACCAGCAGGGTTTGGCACGATACCAACCTCGAAGGTCAGATCACCCATATTCCAGTCATAGTTGATCGACATGGCGACATCGCCGTCTTTGAACGTATTTGTTTCGTTCCAGTCCATTTTATTGCCTGATTTCACTTTCACGACATTCTCCACATTGTAGAGACGGTTAACGAATTCTAGTGCTTCAGACATCTTCGGATCTGTAAAACCTAGCGATAAGTCCGTTTCGTTAACGAACAACGCGCCATTCGTTACGCCAATGTGACGAGCCGCGTCAGCTGCCCAGCCTGCGTAGCCCCATGTATCTTTCTTGCCATCGTTGTTGGAGTCCGTCGTTGCTTGCTTCGCGATTTCCATGAACTTATCCCAAGTCCATTCGCCGCTGTTATACAGATCCTGCGGATCTTGCAAGCCAAGCTTCTTGATTAAATCGCGGTTATAGTACAGCCCGACTGCCGAGATGCCAGGTGTATTGAACGCATATTCCGTTCCGCCGATTGCCGGCAGCTTCTGAACGTGCTTCTGTTCTTTGTTGATGTCGTTATCAGCCGTTGTGAAATCCGTGAGCGGAAGTACCAAGCCTTGTTTAATTGGCGCAATCGAGCGTTTGAACTCCATCATCGAAATGTCGGCCATCGGCTCGCCTGCAAGCACTGCGGTCGTGAACTTGTCCATGTATTGATCGAACGGAATGTTCACGAATTCGAGCTTCATGTTATATTTCTCTTCGAGCTCAGCAATCTTCGCGAGGGAAGCTTTCTCGCCAGCCGTTTCACCTTTTGGCTTGCCATCCCACCACATGGAGATTTTGATTGTACGGCCGCCTAAATCAATAGCTGCCGCCACAGGCTCGTTCTCTGCGGCATTTTCTTCGGTTGCTGCATTGTTAGCGGCAGGTTCGGTTGTTGTATTGGATGCAGTGTTGCTTTCGGTTGTGTTTGAGCCATTGCTGCTGGTATTGCTGTTGCCTCCTCCACATGCACTTAGAGTAAGCATTAACGCGACAGACAGGATTGTAAGTGCTTTCATTTTTCTCATTGCAAAACAACCTCCTATTTGTTTGTCTTGCCGAACTTCGGAGCAATCGCTAACCAGCCTCCGAACTGCATTACTTTACCAGATACCCCAAAGTAAACGTTTACATTTCACCGCTTAATGCCGTCTCACCACCACCGTTAGGCTAACATTTCCAAAACCACGAGCCAATCATAGCATCATCTGCCAAAATGAGTCAATTAAAATTTAGCTAAAGCAGCAAAATAATTTATTCATTGTTTTTTAATTGTTATTTGTTTGTTATTTTGTTAGGCTAACAGTCATGCTTGACGGCATATAAAAAAAGCCCGCCTGAACGCTTTGACGCATTCGACCGAGCTTTTCTAGTATTCCCTTATATGCAATTACATGACAGATTCCATGCTCGTAATGGGATGAGCATGGGTATCACGAGTAATAATTTCGCCGTAAATCAGCTTTTTCTCATAGGATGAGCTCGGATTCAAGATCCGCCACAAGATTTGATCGACTGCTCTCATGCCAAGCAATTCCTTGTTTACATTGACCGTCGCAAGAATCGGATAATTGTCACAGGTGTTATCGTAACCGGTAACGGCGCATTGTTCCGGCACCTGGATTTGAAGCTTATTCAGCTCTTCGATCAAATACCTCGCATTCACGTCGTGCGCGCAGACGAATACCTCAGGCAGCTCTCCCAGCTTAATCTTGGAGAATAACAGATACATATCTTGAGCGTCTGGACCGATCAGCTGCGGGTCTTGATTCAATTCGATCTGGTAGCTTTCCAGCGTTGTGCGGAAGGCAAGCCATCTCTCGAAATAACTAGGCGCCTCATTGATGCTCCCAACGTATTGGAACTTTCGGTAGCCTTTGCTGATTAATTTCGTCATAAGTTCTTGCATGCAGCTGAAATTGTCGGAGAATACCGTGTCGCAATGGAGTGCCGGATCACTGTGGTCGATCATGACGACAGGGATATTCATTCGTTTAATATCGAGCAGAATCTGAGTCGAGACCGAGCCGATTGTAATGACGCCTTGAATGGCTTCCGGCTTAAGAAGAGAGAACACATGCTCGCCGGACGGTTCGGTCAGCGTAATAATGTCCATGCCCCGCTGGCTCAATCTCGTGTTGACGCCGTCAAATACGGGCCCCCAGTAGACGGAATCCCGATTCTGATAACGCACGTTCGGAAACAGCACGACAATGGTTCCGCTCCGCTTCATCTCCTCATGCTCGTTCAGCTCTCCCGTAAAACGGGCGGGCTCATTATTCTTGAAATATCCGAGCTGGCCAGCCGCTTTCATAATCATTTCTCTCGTTCGTTCGCTTACCCCATTCTTGCCTGATAGCGCTCGCGACACGGCAAACTTGGACACGCCGGCAAAATCGGCGATTTCTTGGATTTTCACTTTTCCTCTCATTCAGACCAGTCCATTCTGTGCACAATTTAGGTGTATCGGCCTATTGATCGATCTTTGGCCGCATTTCGATGAATGAGTCCAAATTTGCAGCTTGTTGTAAACCAATCATAGCAAACGGTTTGCCAAACGTAAATCAGATGTTGAATTTTGTTATGTTTTTGTTTGGTCGAATGGCTAATTGTTAACGAAAGTTTCATTTGGACATACAAAGAACGACCTTGCAGGCATCAAAGCCGCAGGTCGTCCCTTTATACCAGTACCAACATCAGATAAAACAGCAGTATCGATTCTATGATTTCACACATGGCTCCATAGGTATCACCGGTCAAACCGCTCAATTTGCGTGTAAGCCACAAGCCGAGCATCCAGCCCGCTGCAATCGTGATACCGCCTAGCAGCAGAAGCGCAACAAACGCCGACTGAAGCTCTGCGCTCGGCCATATAAGCAATGCTCCTGCCGACAGCAACAACGTAACCAACAAAGCACACGCTGCATGACGATAGCGTACCGCCCGAAACAACGCTGCCATTCCCTCGTTTGGCCTTGCGAATGGGAACAATGCCATGGCAATAACGATCCATAACCTGCTCCAGGCGCAAGCCAACATGATCAGAGGGAAGAAGATGCGCCATTGCAGCTCCGATTCGTCCATTATAGCCGCAAGACTAGAGAATTTGAACAATAGCACCAGCACTGCAGCAAGAACACCCATGGCGCCAACCCGGCTGTCTTTCATAATCTCAAGCATTCTCTCGCGTGAGCGGTGGCTCAGCACACCGTCGGCAGTATCCATTAAACCATCCATATGCAAACCGCCGCTCAACATGATCCAGACGATTAGCACAATAACAGCTGCCGGCATTGCCGGTACCACACCATGCAGGAGAGCAGCTGCTCCGGCGACAATGCCGCCAATAATTGCACCAACAAGCGGATAGTAGATCACACTGCGAGCCAGCATCTGCGGCGTGAATGGAATGACCACCGGAACGGGGATTCTTGTCAGCAGCTGCAAGGCAGTTCCCAGCGCTTGAAGCTGTACTTTCATGAACCGAATAAGCACGCTATTCCTCCCCCAACTCAAAAGCATGTGCCTTCAAATCAAGCGGAATACCTGCTACCACCAGAAAAGCCTGCTCAGCGCATGCAGCCAGCTTACGGTTCATTCGCCCTGCCTCGTCGCGAAACCGGCGTCCGAGCGGATAAGGAGGTACGATGCCGCTGCCTACTTCGTTGGTGACGAGCAGCAGCGGACCTGTGTATCCGGAAACTGCATCGACAAGACGATTAACCTCAACTAACAAAGCACCGGAATCGTACCGGAACGATTCACCGTCACTCTCATCGAGCTCACCGACCCGAAGCAGCTGATTCGTCAACCACAGCGTAAGACAGTCGATTAGCACAGCCGGGCGTTCTTCTTCATGTACAGCTTCTAACCGTTCCAGCAGCTCGGCCACTTCGTAGGGCTCCTCTATCGTTTCCCAAGCAAACCCAGACTCCGCGCGCGATTCCTGATGATGGTCCGTCCGTTCCTTCATCTCCTCATCCCATATCTGAGATGTGGCGACATAGATGCCCCGCTTAGCAAGCATCTTCGCATAGGCTTCGGCGAAGCCGCTCTTCCCGCTCCGAGCGCCGCCTGTAATGAATATCGCCATGTTCTGTTCTCCCCCGCCTCTCGTTCCACCAAACCTTACCGAAAGCTACTCGCGCGAAACCCCAGCGCTCTCGAACGTAGCCATCTCTCGCATCACGCGAAGTGCCGCATCGACCAAATGGAAGCAGAGCACGGCCCCCGTCCCCTCACCCAGCCGCATATCCAAATGAAGCATCGGCGATAATCCGATCTGTTCCAGCAGCTTGTGATGTCCTTGTTCCTGCGAGAGATGGGAGCCGATCATATGCGCCGCCGATTGCGGTGCGATCGAGGCTGCAACAAGCGCAGCTGCCGACGAGATGAAACCATCAATAATAACCGGGCAGCGACTAGCCGCTGCACCGAGGATGACGCCGACTAATCCGGCAATCTCAAGCCCGCCTACTTTGGCTAGTACGCCAATCGGATCGGAAGGAGAAGGCATGTTGCACGCGATTGCCCGATTAACCACATCAACCTTATGCAAACGACGCTCTTCGTTAATTCCCGTACCAAGCCCAACCGCCTCATCTGCCGACATATTGCCGAGCACCGCACAAAGTGCAGCGCTAGCCGTCGTATTGCCAATCCCCATTTCGCCGGTAGCGAACATGCGGTAGCCGTCAGCAGCAAGCTTTGTCGTCAAATGATAACCATCTATAATAGCCGCGAGCGCTTCATCACGCGTCATCGCCTGCTCCTTTGTCATGTTCGCGGTGCCCTTGCGGGTTTTGCACGAAATCAAGGACGGGTGCTCCAAATCCGCATTCACGCCCATATCCACGCAGTAAACGTCAGCGCCTGCGCCTCTGGCAAGCACATTCACGCAAGCTCCGCCTGAGAGAAAATTCAATACCATCTGAGGCGTTACTTCAGCGGGAAAAGCACTAACGCCTTCCTCGCACACCCCATGGTCGCCAGCCATCACAATAACGGCCCGTTTGGATAAATCGGCTGAAACTTCGCCCGTTATACCTGCTATTTGCTTAGCAAGTTCCTCCAACTTCCCCAAGCTGCCTGGAGGTTTCGTCAAATTGTTCAAGTGAAGCTGTGCTTCTACGAGTTGTTCCGCATGGAGTGGTTGAATCCGATCAATTAACTCCATTAAATAGTTTTCGTTTTTCATGCTAACTCTCCTTTTCACCCTGGCTGTACACCTGATTGCAGTAGAATTTGTGGAACACCGGTATCCGGATGCGGCAGCACGATGGATCTGGCACCGAACACCGTTTGAATGAGCTCAGGTTGAATGACTTCCGAGGGAGATCCAAACGCTTCAATACCACCATCATGCAGTACCAGCAATGCATCGCAATAATGAGCTGCCAGATTCAGATCATGCAGCACGGAGATGACCGTCAGCCCGCGCTCCCGCTGCCAATTCTTCACCGTATCGAGCAGCTGTATCTGATACCCGATATCCAGATAAGTGGTCGGCTCGTCGAGCAGCAGCAGCTCAGGCTCCTGTGCCATCACTTTGGCCAAAGCAACACGCTGACGCTCGCCTCCACTCAATTGATCGATCCGTCGATGCTGCAGATCAAGCAAACCCATGGAGCCAAGTGCATCTTCAACCACATCGCCGCTGCCCGAAGTTTCTTCACCCAGCCAGTTCTGATAAGGAAAACGCCCCATCGTAACCACTTCACGCACGGTAAAACCAACCGCCGGCAGTCCGCCTTGCTGCAGCACGGCAACCCATTTGGCCAAATCCTTGCGTTTATACGCACTGACAGCCCGTTCCCTTAACAGCACTTCGCCTGAATTCGGCTGCTCCATGCCTGTCAGCAGCTGGAGAAGCGTAGATTTACCGACGCCGTTCGGACCGATAATGCCGTACATTCGACCTTCTTGCATCGAGAAACTAATCTCGCGCAGAATTTGTTTGCCCGCAATGATTTTGGATAATCGCCTTGCTTCGATCATGTTTGCGACCCTCCCTGCAGCACCTTGCGCCGATAGAGCAAATAGGCAAAGAACGGTGCACCGATAAGCGCCGTCACCACGCCTAGCGAGATTTCCTTAGGGCTTAGTGCAGTTCGAGCGAGCGTATCCGCCCATAAGAGATAAATAGCACCACCTAGCGCAGACAACGGAATAATGAATCGATAGTCCGGGCCGACCAGCAACCGAAGGAGATGAGGAACTACCAAGCCAACGAAACCGACTACACCTGCAATCGATACCGCAACCGCGGTCAGAAATGTAGAAACGATCAGAACGATCAGCTTCGTGCGTTCGACGTTTACGCCCAAATGCGCGGCATGACGTTCGCCCAGCACGAACAAATTGAGATGCTGACCATAGCGGATCATGACCGGCAATCCCACGATAAGAAACGGCAAAATCAGCCGGACATGTTCCCAGCTGCGAGCACTAAGACTGCCCATTAGCCAGAATAAAGCTTCGTTGATAACGCCTTGCGACATCGACACCATGAAGGTCACGAAAGCGCCGAGAAAAGCTTGAACGATGACACCGGATAAGATTAACGTCTCGACATTAATCGCTCCTCTTGCTCGTGAAAGTGCAAACACGATAAAGAGGGTAACGATGCCCGTAATGAAAGCGACGAGCGGAACCGTCCATAAGCCGATCACCGACTGGTAGCCGAATACGATCATGAAAGCCGCGCCAACCGAACACCCCGTTGCGACACCTAGTGTGAACGGATCAGCAAGCGGATTACGCAGAACGCCTTGAAATCCGGAGCCGGCAAGTGCCAAACAAGCGCCGACAAGCATTGCTAATACGACTCTTGATAATCTTAGCTGTGTCACGATTGCGATATCGCTGGCGTCATAGAGACTACTTGGGTCCTCCATCCACGGCAGCTGATGAATCAATATTCCCCAAACGCGCAAAAGCGGCAATCCGGATGAGCCAATCGACAAACTGACGACGACAGATACAGCAAGAAGGAGCATCGCTGCTCCTCCATAAATATATAGCCTTGTTCTCATCTTATTTGAACAGATCCGGATGGAGTTTCTTCGCTACCTCCAGCAGCCCATCGGCAAGTCGAGGTCCGACCCGAGTGAGCGGATCCTGATCCACTTCAAACACTTGCTTATTCTTAACCGCATTAATTGTTGCCCAGCCTGGTCTTGTTTCTATCCCGGTAAGGATAGGGTTTGTCTCGCCTTCAGCGAGAGTCATGGAGGCATATATGATCTGATCCGGATTCGATTTCACGACCGACTCAGGGTCAATCTCGTACCAGCCCTGCTCGCTAGCGATGTTAACGCCTCCGGCGAGTGTAATGAGTTCATCCAAGAACTCTCCTTTTCCCACTGTCCAGCCCGGTGCGAACTCCAGGTACACATTCCGTTTCGGCGCATCTTTAACGGTGTTAACTACTTCTTCTCTAACTTGCTCCATATGAGCGGTAACTGCAGCTGCCTGCTCATTTTTATCCAAAATTTCACCGATCTGCTTTACCTTCGCTATGACAGCATCGTACGTTTTAGGATCTGTAGCATACACAGGGATTTGGAGCGAACGAAGCTTATCTACAACGGCACTCCCCATGGTGTAGGAGGCGAGCACAAGGTCTGGTTTCAGCGACACGATCTTCTCAATATCGGCGTCCATATCACCGATCTTCGTCACGCTCTCCGCTTCCTTGGGATAGTTAGAGTAATTGTCTACCCCAACCAGAGAAACCCCGGCATCGATTGCATAGACGATCTCAGTCTCACTCGGCAGCAGTGAAACAATGCGCGCAGGCGCAGACTGGAACGTGAGCTCAGTTCCCGTAACATCCTTCAACGACAGCGGGTATACGGAATGTTGTTGCGGCGTGGCGTTATTCGCAGCAGCTTGCTCTGTTGTATTGGCTGAATTGCCGGCACT
Organism: Paenibacillus sp. CF384; assembly: GCF_900106745.1. Classification (GTDB taxonomy): domain Bacteria; phylum Bacillota; class Bacilli; order Paenibacillales; family Paenibacillaceae; genus Paenibacillus_Z. The sequence goes on from NZ_FNNV01000001.1 coordinate 846,963, forward strand.
GCCCGCATTTCCTGCATTCTCAGCAGCTTGATTGGCGTTATTCTCACCCGAGCCGCATGCAGCTGTAATCAGCAGCATTGCAGTTATTGCTACGAGAAACACGAGTTTAGTTAATGGCATTAAACTAGATGTAGATTTCATTTGAATCCTTCTCTCCCCATTCTATAATTGCGTACAACAAAAAAAGCATTTCCGACTTCGAGCGTCAGAAATGCTTACGTTCCGTAGAACATCAGCGGGCAATAAACGGTTGCCCATCTCCAACACCTCCCTAAGTCCTCGTAGGTAGCGTTCATACTGAACAGGCAGGTATCCTGACTCGAAGCTTCTGACATCAACGTCTTCCCAAACGATCCCATCGTTCAGTGACCTATCATTGATGCGTTGTCGATTGGCAATAGGCTTGCATGCCTTCTCTTCCAGAATCGACGCTTCTTACAGTGGCGGGTCCGTGCCGGTATTTCACCGGTCTTCCCATTTAAGCTAAGCTTGCATGTCTCAGCGGACTGAAACTAACGCATATGCTTAGCACCTGTTCGTAAACTATGAAATTGTGCTTGAGTAACTATACCATCACCTATTTAGGATGTCTACAATTGGCTTTCACTTCCGAAGAAATCGATTCATTTGACCGTTTAAACGCAGCGCATTAAATACGACGGACACCGAGCTAAGCGCCATCGCTGTTCCGGCCATCCACGGCTCGATACCGCCTACTGCCGCAAACGGGATCACAATAGAGTTATAGAGCAGCGCAAAACCAAGATTTTGACGGATATTCCGGACTGTCATTCTGCTGATCTGAAAAGCCTCATAAATACCGGTCAGCCGCGAACGAAGCAGCGTCATATGTCCGGCATCCAGCGCTGCCTCCGTGCCGCCTCCCATCGCGATCCCGACATCTGCGGCAGCAAGCGCGGGCGCATCATTCCAGCCGTCACCGGCCATAGCTATGACTCTTCCTTCCGCTTGCAGCTTGCGAATGAGCGCTGCCTTGTGCTCCGGCAGCATGGACGCATGTACATGATCCTGTGCGATTCCGGTGATCCGAGCCACGTTCATAGCAGATGACGAATGATCGCCAGTTGCAAGCAGGATGCGAACGCCTTCGGCAGCCATCGCCGAGACTGCATCCGTCGAGGAGCGTTTTACTTGATCGGTGAAGGCAAACGCACCGGCGCATTCCCCGTCTATCGCGGCATAGATGACCGTCTCTCCGAGTTCTTCTTTCCGATTGACGAAGCTAAGCAGCACGCGATTCATCTTCCAGTCTCGCTCAGCGGCAAATGCGGCATTGCCAATTTCGATGCGCTTGCCTTCAACGACTGCTTCAATCCCCTTGCCCGGGTAGGCTTGATAAGCGGATGATTCCGGAATCACTAGCCCAGCCCGTTTACCTGCAGCTTTAATCGCTGCTGCGAATGGATGCTGTGAATTTGCCTCCGCAGACGCTGCTAGTCGCAGCAGAGCGCTAGGTGAGCCTGACAATGCGGAAACTTCCGTTAACGCAGGCTTGCCTTCTGTTAACGTACCTGTCTTATCCAGTACAATCGTATCCAATTGAGCCAGACGCTCCAGTGCGCCTGCTTCCTTCATCACGACGCCGCGGCGGGCAAGTTTACCTGTAGCCAGTACGAGCGATATCGGCGCCGCCAAACCAAGCGCGCACGGACATGCTGCCAGAAGCACAGCCAGCGCATGAAGCGATGCCTTCCCCCAGTCGCCAGGCTCCAGCCAAATCAGCCATAGCAGCAAGGTAGCCAACGAAAGCAGCATCATAATCGGCACAAAAATAGCGGATAACCGGTCCACTCTTCGCCCGATCGAAGACTTTGTCGCCTGCGCTTGGCGCGTCAAGGCCGCAATTCGGCTTAACATCGTATCCGGCCCTGTCGCCGTTACCCGAATTCGCAGCTCTTGTCCGCGAACGATAGTACCGGCGTACACTTGATCCCCAGCCGACCGCACGACAAGCGAACTTTCACCGGTTAGGAAGGATTCATCCATCGTCGAATGTCCCTCCACGATGATCCCATCCGTCGGAAGCGGTTCATTCACCGCAGCAATAAGCTGATCACCGAGTCTTATTTTGGCCAGTGATATCTTCTCTCTGTTTCCACCGCGAATGATGACCGCTTCGCTCGTCTGAAGTGAAGCATAGCTATCGCTTTCCTTCATGACCCGCTCCGATGCGGACGCCTCCAGCAGCTTGCCAAGCAGCACAGCGGTTATGACAACCGCTGACGTTTCGAAATATAACGCCCCGCCGGTCATCATGGAGATATAGCTGTAAGCGAAAGCAGCTGTAGTTCCGATCGCGACAAGCACATCCATATTCGCCGTTCGCTCTCGAAGGGCATAGAATGCGCCGAAATAGAAAGGCATCCCGATAAAGAACTGAACAATTGCCGCGAGCACAAATTGAAGCAGCGGCTCCTGAATAATCAATGGAACCGGGATGGCTTCCAGCCAGGCATAATGATGAACCATCGTCCATAGCAGCGGAATTGTGAAGAGCACCGCCACGAAGACACGCACCTTAAGCGAGTCCAGCTCGGAAGAATTGTCCCCATCTTTCCCGTAGAGGAAAGCATGAAATCCAAGCTGCCCGATTCGTTCGATAATGGATGTCGGCGTCGTTTGTTCCGGTGAGAAGGTGATATAAGCTGATTTGGCCGCATAATGAACGGATACACCGGATACGCCTGCCAGCTTGCCGACAGCCCGTTCGATGCGGGTCGCACAGGCCGTACAGCTCATGCCGTGTATTCGCAAATCAAGCGCTTGATCTCCGCGTTGCTGCTGCATAAGGAACCTCCTCCATCAAACAAACTAGCTGTCCTACTCTCCACTATATGGCAGGGTTGTTCGACTCATGATATAAACAACAAAAGCACCTTCGCGCAATAAGCGCGAAAGTGCTCTCTTGTACACCATTCTATTCCCCTGTAGCCACTTCCCCGGGCCAGCTCAGCATACCGCCAAGCACATTAACGACCTCATACCCTTGGGCAGCCAAATAATCACAAGCTTTGCCGCTGCGATTGCCGCTTCTGCACACCATATACAGCGGCTCCTCGAAAGCATTCAATTCACCGAGTCTTTCGATAAAGACGGAGAGCGGGATGCTCACCGCTTCTTTGATATGACCCGACTCCCACTCATCGGGTTCACGTACATCGATTACGCTCAGCTTCTCGCCTTCACGCAGCCGAGTTTCCAATTCACTAGCCGTTATTTCTCCCATTTCCTGCAATCGCTCCTTAACGCTAAATTCAAACCTATACCTGCATTCTACTCCTCCGCCTTGCCAAATGTCCATCCGGCAAGCGACATAAGAAGGAGCAGCACCAGCCGTTCCCAGCGAATGCTGCTCCAGATCAGATTCAGATCATGGAAGAAAAGGCAGGCAATCCATCCACTTTGCCGTCTTCCATGAATTGAATGCGAACGACCTTCTCGCTATGCTGTTCAAACCAGATACGCACGGTAACTTCAAACTTCCGAGAGCCTTTGTTCAGCAGCAGACGGAACGTTTCCGACATCAATCCCGCTTCTTCCACTTTACGGCCGACATGCTTATAGTCCACGATCTCAGCATGATAACGGTGCGTCGTTTCCTTCATCGCGAGTCTGCCCCACTTTGCGTAAGGCGGTTCAGCGGAAACAGGTGTAACGGCACAGAACAACATCATACAAGTCATCATTAGAATTATTAACGGTCTCATTCTTCCACCTCCATAGTCTAGGCGATGGTAGAATTCCCCATTTCAAGCTCTTTCATACATGGAAGAGCTACTGTTTCAATTGGAATGGACTTTTGACGACACGATGACTTGTTGCCACGATACGACTAGACAGCAGCAGCGCCGTACTCCAGCACAATAGAAATCCATTCCATAGAGGATCGAATACTCCCTTAGGCGGGTTTAGATATCGATAAGGAATACCGTCTGTGAACAAATGTTCTCTTAGATTGGTACCGAAACGCAGGGCAATTATAGTGGCTACGATAAGAGCAAGTGATCCAAGCGCATACCACACACGCTGCTTCTTCACGGCCCAATAGAACAGTGATGCAACATAGAAGCCGAATAACAGGGAAGACAACGGAGCCACAACGACGGTACTGACGAAATCATGCCTGTGATGAATAACCATCATTTTCAGCTTATAAACAATTACCGTTGTGCTCAGTAACACAAGCCATAGGGAGATTTTCGTACTTGGAGCAGCAATCTTCTCTTTAACAGTGTTCCGCGACAACCCCATGAAACGAAAGTATCGATACAGGAGCATGAGCCCTGGTATAAACAGCCCTACTAAAGAGAAGTCAATCTGCAGCTTTGCATACAAAGGAGAATCGCCATGGTGTACGCGCAGAAAATCGAATGTCTCGACGAATATGCCGCCTGCATGCGTCCAAGCATCAACGAACATATGGGTCCAGTAACCAACCAACAAGGAACCGAGAAATACGATCCATGCTCGAACCGAGTCCAGCTTCCATTCCACGCATAAGCTTGAGACGAACTGATCCATTCGCCCGAATGATGGAAGAAACTTTGGCAGTACCGGTTTAATCAAATAATGAAACACGAATGCGAAGGCTATACACAATGGCAAGCCTTGTATGAGAAAACCTAATATCGAATGTCCAATACTCTGATAGGGCTCCATCGCCACAAAATACTCCATATCAGGCGACATACTCCCGAGGATAAGTCCCGTAACACTTACCCATTTAGGTTTGATCCGTCGAAGCGGAACCGCAAAGAGCGGATGCGCAAATGTAAAAGGCACGGTTATTCTAACCCGCCGAACTTATTCAGAGGCCACAGACGAAATACTGCGCGACCTTCCAGGCTTGATAAGGCGATGGGGCCTAACACGCGGCTGTCTTGACTGTTTTCTCGATTATCTCCCATTACAAATACGGTGTTGGCAGGGACCGTGTAAGGCATTTCCAGCCCGTTCGAGAAGGTGAGACCTTTTATGTACGGCTCTTCCAATGGTCGATCATTCAGAATGACATGACCGTCTCCGGTAATGTTAAGGACATCTCCCGGCAAGCCGATCACGCGTTTAATTAATCGCTTGTCACTTTCAGGACCGCTGATGATAACGATATCTCCACGGTGCGGAGATTCAAATCTGTAGCTGATTTTGTCCTCAATCAGTCGTTGACCTTCTACTAAAGTTTTTTGCATCGAGATATTCCTTACTTCGGTTTGGGCAAATGCATAGTTCTGGATCAGCAGCGCGGCTACCATTGCCACTCCCAGCGTAAGTATCCAATCTCGTACTTCTCTCGCCCACGGTTTCTTATGTGTTGGTGTAACTTCCGGTTTCTCCATATGATTCTCCTTCCAATTCGTACAGCTTTCCGTGAGCATCGTTCGTTTCAAGCAAAACCTTCTTATAACTATTACGAATTTAACCAGCAAATAGTTTCTTTGAAAACAGCATTTTGTAAAAAGCATTGCCCGTCCGCGCTCTCGTAGGATAAAGTTAGGAGATGAACGTAGCTTTCCAAAGGAGTGAATTTCCGTTGTCCGCTGACGCCAAGGCTGCCCTTATACCCACTACTCGCGCCGATCATGTTATTTTCATCATAGTCACCTTATTGTACTGGTCTACCCTTTATGTCTATGTCCCCATTCTTCCTCCGTTTATGAAAAGCAGCGGGTACGCCGATGTGCTGATCGGCATCGTACTCGGCAGCTACGGCTTTACGCAGATGCTTGTCCGTTTCCCGCTTGGGCTCGCTTCCGATAAGCTGCATAAACGTAAGCCGTTCCTTATGCTGGGCATGGTGAGCGGCGCACTAAGCTGCGTATTGTTCACGATTCCCGGCTCCTGGCTATGGCCGCTGGCAGGACGAATGATGTCAGGCGTCTGCGCTTCCGCATGGGTTGCCTTCACCGTGCTGTACGCCGCCTACTACGCTTCCTCTGAAGCGACCAAAGCGATGAGTAATATCAGCTTCATGACCGTCTCCGGGCAATTGATCGGCATGACGCTGAGCGGCTGGCTTGCCGGAGCATACAGCTGGAATGCTGCTTTCATCGCCGGGATTGGACTCGGCATCGCAGGGTTACTGCTCTCCTTTGCAGTAAAAGAGCCGCGCGAGGGGGTCGAGCGTCCGCCAATCTCGCTTCAGCATCTGCGAGAGGTCGTTCGAACGCCTTCTCTTATACAGGTATCGACGCTATCGATCTTGGCGCATTGCGTGCTCTTCATTACCATGTTCGGGTTTACGCCGCTGAAAGCAACATCCTTAGGTGCCTCAAGCAGTCAGCTTACATTAATCGTCATTGCCTTCATGGTTCCTCACGCCATCGCTTCCTTGCTGACAGGTCGCATCCTTGCACCTCGATATGGGAGCAGGAGTGTCATTGCTGTAGGCTTCGCACTTAGTGCAGTATGCACGATTGCCATTGCCTACTCACCTTCGCTCGGATGGCTGGCTCTTACGCAGGCGCTTAACGGCTTTGCACAGGGCATGCACCTGCCCTTGCTGCTCGGACTCGCCATACAGCCGTTTGAGTCTTCTAAACGCGCAACGGCGATGGGCTTCTACCAAGCCGTATACTCAATCGGCATGTTCGCAGGCCCATTCCTAGCCGGTTTCATTAACGAAGCCTTCGGCCGCGATTACGGTTTCTGGCTGGGCGGCCTCTTCGCTCTTGCTGCACTTGGCTTACTACTCATATGGCGACGAAGTCAAGCGCCACAATCTGCTTAACAACGCAAAAACCTGCCGCACATTGCTCGCGCGGCAGGTTTTTCTCATTGCCTCTAACTACATGCACTCTTCCGGATCTTCAACCTGAGCATCCTCGATCGAGATCTTCTCGGCAACCGTGTCGCGAATGACAGAAACGACCGTCTGCAGCAGATAGTTAATATCCGCTTGGCTTTGTTGGAACTCCGTAATGATCGGAATTCCGTCCAGCTCATCTTGAAGCACTTCGATCTCTTTCTCGATCTTAGCCACCATATCTGCGTTCTTGAACGTTGTTTCGAAAGCAACGATTTCCTTCTGCTTCTTCTTGATTATTGCGATCAATCCTTGAATGCGCTCATTGCCTTGGATTTGTTTCTCTGCACGTTGGAATTGTTGAACTTCTTCCGAAGTGAAGATCATGGTTGCCAGTTCTTTCGTCTTGGCCATGATATCTGCACGAACGATAATGTCTTCCGTATTGAATTTCGGTACCGTACAACTTGAATCGTGGTCGTGATCGTGGTCATGTTTATGATCGTGTTTCGCTGTTTGCTCGTTTGCCAATGGGTCCAGCTCCTCTAGTTTGTTAAGATACGGCTTCGTGTTTCGTATATTCCATGATGGGCTCTGCTTTGACATACCAAGTTTGAGCCTCGGTCACTCTTGCTTCGATGAATTGTCCAATCCACTCCGCCGGTCCTTCGATATGTACCAGCTTGTTCGTACGCGTACGTCCGGACAAGACATGCGCATTGTTCTTGCTCTGGCCTTCAATCAGCACTTCGACAACCTGGCCGATCGCATCTTGATTGCTTTGACGGCTGAGCTCCGCAATAACGGCGTTCAGTCGCGCGAGCCGCGCTTTCTTCACAGCCTCCGGAATGTTATCTTCCATCTCCGCAGCAGGTGTCCCCACGCGCGGTGAGTAGATGAAGGTGTAAGCTGAAGCAAAGCCGACCTCTCTCATCAGGGAGAGCGTGTCTTCGAACTGCTCGTCCGTTTCGCCCGGGAAACCTACGATGACATCTGTAGTCATTGATACGCCTGGAATTGCTCGTTTGATCTTCGCTGCCAGCTCCAGGAACATCTCTCTTGTATATTTGCGACTCATCCGTTTGAGTACTTCCGTGCTGCCGGATTGCACCGGTAGATGAATATGTTCTACAAGATTGCCCCGTGTAGCCAGAACCTCTATCAGATGATCGTCAAAGTCGCGCGGGTGGCTCGTCGTAAATCGAATGCGCGGCAGATCAATTCTGGCCATATCCGCCATCAAATCGCCGAACCGATACTCGATATCGTCAAAATCTTTCCCATAGGCGTTAACGTTCTGCCCGAGCAGCGTAATCTCTTTAAAGCCCTGCCGAGCCAGATCGCGAACCTCTGCGATTACATCCTCCGGACGTCTGCTGCGCTCTTTACCGCGCGTATAAGGCACGATACAGTACGTACAGAACTTGTCGCAGCCATACATGATGTTCACCCAGCCGCGCATGCCTTCACGCTTCTTAGGCAGGTTCTCGATAATGTCGCCTTCTTTGGACCATACCTCTACTACCATTTCCTTGCTAAACAGCGCATCCTGCAAGAGGTAAGGGAGCCTATGAATATTATGTGTACCGAAGATCAGATCTACGAAACTATGCTTCTGCATAATTCGGCTAACCACCGATTCTTCCTGCGACATGCAGCCGCACACGCCAAGAATCAATCCCGGTTTCTCCAGCTTCAGATGCTTCAGATGCCCCAGCTCGCCGAATACTTTATCTTCTGCATTCTCGCGAACTGCGCAAGTGTTGAGCAGGATGACATCCGCTTCGGTACGGTCATCCGTCGGCAAGTAGCCCATTTGCTCGAACATGCCTTTCATGACTTCCGTATCATGCTCGTTCATCTGGCAGCCGTATGTCGTAATATGATAGAGCTTGCCTTTGCCGAGCTGCAGCAGTTCCGGAGGTGTTGCCGATTCATAGTGAACCTGAATGGCTTCCTTTCCTCTACGCTTCTCGTCCTTATAATTAGGCGCAGCGTTCACCGTTATATCTCGACCGTTAATTCGGTAGGTTGTTTTCCCGTCTTCTTCCCTCAGTACCTTCGCACCTGTGAAGTCAAAATACTTGGAGAAGTCTTTATCGCCGCTCACGGGCTTTGTTTGGCCTGCAGCCGCGCCGTGCGTCTCCTTACTCACAAACCTTCACGCCCTTCCTCCATACGTGTCCATTCCAATATTATAGCAAACCCATTGGCGATTATAAAGAAGAATGAACCTTTGTTCAACCTTACAGCATTCCAATTGTAACAAAAAAGAGACAATTCACCCCTGCGAGCGACTGTCTCTTTCTAGTTATCGACTATAGCAGGTTATCCGATGATCTCAGCTTGATCGCCGGTAGACGCGCCTGCTGCATTGGCTTCATCCGTGTCAATGTGCATATCAAGCGCGAACTCCGGAGATACGCGTGCGATTACATTCTCCAGCACGAGGCCGCGTTCGCCTTGCAAGCGTACTGTCAACCGCTGTTTATCCGCAATTCCGAAGCGCTCTGCATCGCTCGTATGGAAGTGAATGTGACGCGCTGCTACGATCACGCCTTCTTCGATCGTCACTTCCCCTGCAGGTCCTTTAATCGTGATGCCCGCAGAGCCTGCGATGTCACCGGATTCGCGAACAGGCGGTTTAATACCCAGGGTGAAGGCATCCGTGCGGGAAACCTCGAGCTGCGTACGTTTGCGCACGGGACCTAGAATCCGGACTTTGCCGAAGCTTCCCTTTGGCCCAACAACCTCTACCGTTTCATTAGCAGCGTATTGCCCTGGCTGAGATAACGGCTTGAAGACGGACAACTCTGCACCTTGTCCGAATAGTATTTCTACATGCTCCTGCGATAGATGAATATGTCTGGCGGATACGCCAACGGGAACCATCTTTGTCATATGCTAATTAAACACCCTTCTATAACGCGTCAGGTCGATAAGAAAGGCATACAGCTCAAAGGAAGAACTGTATGCCTTCTATATAGGCTGAACGTTGCGATTATTTAAATTCCGCTACCAATTTGTCGAACTGCTCCTGCGACAAGGATAGATCTTGGTTAGCCAGCCCTTCCGGCTGGAAGCCGCTCACCATATCCTCGTACGATTTGCGTTCTTTGTTCTGGTAGATGAGGCCTGTAAGCATGCCGTTCGTTTCCATGATCTTGTTCATAGCCGCGATACGGTTCGTCGGATCGTAATCCGGGAATTGATCCAGGTTTACGATATTTTCTTTGAACCAATCGTAGGTGTTTACTTTGTTGAACGTTACGCATGGGCTGAATACGTTGATCAGCGAGAAGCCTTTATGGTTCAGGCCAGCTTCGATCAGGGCAGTCAGCTGCTTCAGATCGCTGGAGAACGATTGCGCGATAAACGTAGCGCCAGCTGACATTGCGATTTCAAGCGGCGACAATGTGGTCTCGATCGAACCTTCCGGCGTCGATTTGGTCTTGAAGCCTTCCGCACTGCGAGGCGAAGTTTGACCCTTCGTCAAGCCGTAGATTTGGTTATCCATAACGATGTACGTAAGGTCAACGTTACGACGAATGGCGTGAACCGTATGGCCCATACCGATTGCGAAGCCGTCGCCGTCACCGCCGGAAGCGATAACCGTCAGCTCGCGGTTCGCAAGCTTCACGCCTTGCGCGATTGGCAGTGCGCGGCCGTGAATACCGTGAAGACCGTACGCATTCACATAACCGGAGATACGACCGGAACAGCCGATTCCGGAAATAACAGCTAGACCCTCTGGCTCTAGCCCAACGTTAGCGGCAGCCCGCTGAATAGCGGCTTGAACGGAGAAATCTCCGCAACCCGGGCACCAGTTAGGTTTTACGTTATTACGAAACTCTTTAAATGTAGCCATCTCTTAGACCAACTCCTTGCATGCTTTGTGCACTTCGGAAGGCAGGAACGGATTGCCGTCGTATTTCAGAACGCTTTGGATTTTGTCCGCGTAACCTGCGTGCAATTTCACTTGATCTGCCAGTTGGCCGGTTGCATTGTTCTCAAGCACGACAACCTTAGCAGCGCTTTGCAGGTACGGCGTCACCAGATCCGTAGGGAACGGGTGAATTTGACGAATCGTAATATGGTTCGTTTTCAGGCCGTCACTCTCCATACGTAGACGAGCTTCGTCGATCGTACCGCCGGTTGAACCCATGCCGATGATGAGAAGATCCGCTTCTGCATGTGGAGCGTCTGCGCGAACCGCATCACGGATATACATGCCGTCAAGCTTCGTAAGACGTTTATCCATCATCTTCTTACGGTTAATGGCACTCTCCGAAGGACGTCCTGTTTCGTCATGCTCAACGCCCGTTACATGGTGCAAACCGCCTTTGTCGCCCGGAATAACACGCGGGGATACGCCGTCTTCCGTTAGTTCATAACGTTTGAACAGCTCATTCGTTTCAAGTTCTGGCAATTCTCTAACGAGCTTGCCGCGGTTAATCGGCATTTTATTCAAATCCAGCGCTTCGCAGGATTGCTTGCCAAGCGACAGCTGAAGATCAGTCATAAGAATAACCGGTACTTGATATTGCTCCGACAGGTTGAACGATTCGATAGTGTCGTAGAAGCAATCTTCCAGGGAAGCCGGCGCGATTACGATCTTCGGAATTTCACCGTGCGTTCCGTATACCATGGCATTAAGGTCGGATTGCTCTTGTTTCGTCGGCAAGCCTGTGGAAGGACCTCCACGCTGCGTATCTACGATTACAAGCGGCGTTTCTGTCATCCCTGCAAGTCCGATCGCTTCCATCATCAGAGACAAACCAGGGCCGGCAGAAGCTGTCATCGTACGCACACCGGCATAGTTCGCGCCAATTGCCATCGTTACAGCTGCAATCTCATCTTCCGTTTGAATAACGGTTCCACCGAATTTAGGAAGCTTCTTAATGAGATACTCCATAATCTCAGAAGCCGGTGTAATTGGATAGGCCGACATCAAGCGGCAGCCGCCTGCGACAGCGCCAAGGCCGATCGCTTCGTTACCGATCATGAACAGCTTCTGTTTGCCGTCAGCCGGCTCTAGCTGGAACTCTTCCAAAGGGCCGCCTGCCAGATCTAGCACATAGTCCGATCCGCGTTTAACCGCTTCGATATTCTTCTCAACGATTGCCGCACCTTTACGGCCGAACTCTTCTTCTACTGCTTTATTAAATACATCGACCGGCAGACCAAGAAGCGCCCAAGACGCGCCGGACGCAACCATGTTTTTCATTAGAGAAGTACCCAGATCCTCCGCGATCGAAGTAATCGGTACTGCAAATAGACGTGCATTAATGCCTTCCGGCAGAACAGGATTAAACTTTGCATCAGCAACGACTACGCCGCCTGCACGCAGTTCATGTGCGTTTAAGTCGATACTCTCTTGGTCAAATGCGACCAAAATGTCCAAATCGTCCGAAATGGCAAGCATCGGCTTGGTGCTGATTCTGATTTTATTGTTGGTATGACCGCCTTTGATACGTGAAGAAAAGTGACGGTAACCATACAAGTAGTACCCAAGACGGTTAAGAGCTGTCGAGAAAATACGGTCGGTACTTTCAACGCCTTCCCCTTGTTGTCCCCCGATTTTCCAAGACAATTGACTAATCAAAACGCCCATCTCCTCTTTTGATGAACCTGCAATATTTTCGACATCTTTTAACAATAATAATAAAATTCTTTCAACAGTCAAATAAATTTTATGACTCAAAGTACTAAAATGCAAGGTGTAAATGCGTTTTCATCGCATAGTTCTTTTCGATTATACCCATATCACAGCGAGATGGGAATCCCTTAATCGTTCAGCTAGGAAGATGCTTTACAAGAAAGTGCAATGCATTTCCGGCGAGAAATGCATCCACTCGCTCTTCGGAATATCGCGCCAGCAGTGCATTCTGTAGACGATAAAGCTCTCCGGGATGCGCCAACTCTTGTACATGTGCTTCTATCCCATCGAAATCCGATCCGAACATCAGCTGATCTTCACCGCCAAGCTCGCAAACTCGCTCTATGTGACGCAGCACGTCAGCAATGGCCGCAGCATGATGAGACGCAACAAATTGGGGCACGAAAGTAATCCCAATCATACCTCCCCGTTCAATGAGCGCTTTAAGCTGATCGTCCGCAAGATTGCGGGGATGCGCGCACAGACTCCGAGAGTTCGAATGTGATGCAATCAATGGCTTTGTTGAAATCTTGATCATTTCCCAAAATGCACGGTCGCTCAAATGAGACACATCTAACAGTATACCCAATCTATCACATTCTTTTACGAGGGCTTCGCCTTTTTTTGTAAGACCGCCTCCACGCGGCTCCATGGCCCCGTCAGCGCCCCAGTTCGCATAGTTCCATGTTAACCCCAAAGCCCTCACTCCGAGCTCGTAGAGGATGCGCAGCATCGCCAGATCGCCATGCAAACCGTCTGCTCCTTCCAGCGACAGCATGGCCCCTATTGAATGGCTGTTGTTCATGAGCTTCGCTGCGTCTGATGAAGTCCGTACAAAGGTCATTTCCGGAACGGAAAGTACTTTACGATGAAACAAATCAATACTATGTAGAATAGGTATCATCGATTTCTCCATCCGTTCGGGAACATAAATGGCAAAGGTCTGAAGCACAGAGCCAGCTTGTTTCAGGCGCGGTAAAGTGACATCGAGTTTATTCGTCATGTCCTGTTCAAAAGACAAGGACTGATCTTCAAGCAGCTTCCACAGCACATCACAATGAAAATCCACACTTCGCAGCTTTGGCATGGACATGAACACACCTTTCTGTAACACCTATTTTTCACGCAAAAAAACCTGCCTACAGCGTAAACAGGTCGAAGCGTTCAGATGGAATTATGTGGGCGTATCTATCTCGGCTCAACGATGAGTTTTATCGCTGTACGATCCTCGCCGTCGATTACGATGTCTGTGAATGCTGGGATACAAATAAGGTCTACTCCGCTCGGCGCTACAAATCCTCTTGCAATTGCCACCGCCTTTACCGCTTGATTCAACGCACCAGCCCCGATTGCTTGTAATTCAGCTGCGCCGCGTTCGCGTAATACGCCGGCCAGCGCTCCTGCAACAGAATTTGGATTGGACTTTGCTGAAACTTTTAAGACATCCATGGATAGTACCTCCTCGGGAATGATGGATGAATATCGCTATTTAGATAGATATTCGAGAGAGGTGAAATAATTCCTGCTTTCACTTTGCAATATATTCTGAATTATGAGAATTTTCATAGAACAAAAAAAACAGATTGTCTGCTACATGAGCAGCCAATCTGTTTCGGTTAGTCGTATTTTCTGAATTTTCGTGGCTGCCCCGGTTGCTTCATCAATCTCAACCGCGATGGCATGGAGATGCCAGTCTCCCTCATCCACCACAAACCGTGTCGGCAGCTGCGTCAGGAACTTGTGGAGTACTGCGCTCCGTTCCATGCCCAGCACGCCGTCTCTAGGCCCAACCATGCCTACATCCGTCAAGTAAGCAGTGCCGCCCGGGAGAATGCGATCATCATTCGTCTGCACATGTGTATGCGTGCCGACTACGATGGATGCGCGTCCGTCCAAGTACCAGCCCATCGCGATTTTCTCCGAAGTCGCTTCGGCGTGAAAATCGACCAAGATATTTCTCGTTTGCTGCTGCATCTCTTCAATCAGCTCATCTGCTTTACGGAACGGGCAGTCGATTGGCGGCAGGAACGTTCTTCCCTGCAGATTAATGATCGCCAGTTCTTTGCCGTTTGCCTTTATCAAGGCAGCACCTTGACCAGGGGCCTCTTCCACGAAGTTGGCTGGGCGAACCATCCGAGGCTGATCATCGATCCATTCGAAAATATCTTTGTTATCCCAAGTATGATTGCCCATTGTAATGCCGTGAACACCGGCCTCAAGCAATTCTTTCACAATCGTTGATGTGATGCCTCTGCCAGCTGCTGCATTCTCGCCATTGGCAATAATAATATGCGGGTTATATTTGGATTTCAGTGCCGGCAGCACCTTCTTAACCGCGTTACGACCCACATTACCGACGATATCCCCAATAAACAATACGTTCATGACACCATAACCTCTCTAGTGAAGACCAGAAAAGTGGCTGCAAGCAGCCACTTTTCTAGGTACCTTGCTATTTACTTATTTCGCATATTCGACAGCACGTGTCTCACGAATGACCGTTACTTTGATATGCCCCGGATAATCGAGTTCACTCTCGATTTTCTTCGTAATATCACGCGCTAGGCGGAATGCTTCTGTGTCGTCGATTTTGTCAGGTTGAACCATAACGCGAACCTCGCGGCCTGCTTGAATCGCGTAAGATTTCTCGACTCCGTCGAACGATTCCGAGATGCCTTCCAGCTTCTCCAGCCGTTTGATGTACGTCTCGAGCGTTTCTCTGCGTGCACCCGGTCTTGCTGCCGACAACGCATCTGCCGCACCAACGAGCATGGCGATTACAGATGTTGCTTCGCAATCACCGTGGTGGGACGCGATACTGTTGATGACAACAGGATGCTCTTTGTATTTCTTCGCCAGCTCTACGCCGATCTCGACATGTGAGCCTTCCACTTCATGATCGAGCGCTTTGCCGATATCATGCAGCAATCCGGCACGTCTTGCAAGCGTCAAGTCTTCACCCAGCTCTGCAGCCATTAAGCCGGTCAAATAAGCGACTTCCATGGAGTGCTTGAGCACGTTTTGACCATAGCTTGTACGATATTTGAGACGACCTAAAATCTTAATGAGATCTGGATGTAAACCGTGGACGCCAACTTCATAAGTCGCCTGTTCTCCGTATTCACGGATACGTTCATCCACTTCTTTGCGCGATTTCTCAACCATTTCCTCGATACGTGCAGGATGGATACGACCATCAGCTACAAGCTTCTCGAGTGATGTACGAGCAATCTCACGACGAATTGGATCGAAACCAGACAAGATGACCGCTTCCGGTGTATCGTCGATTATGAGATCGATACCGGTCAACGTTTCCAGTGCGCGAATGTTGCGGCCTTCACGTCCGATAATGCGGCCTTTCATTTCTTCATTTGGCAATGCGACTACGGAAACCGTAGTTTCAGCCACATGATCTGCTGCACAGCGTTGAATCGCAAGCGAGATAATATCACGTGCTTTCTTATCTGCTTCTTCCTTCGCCTGCTGCTCGATTTCTTTAATCATTTGTGCAGTTTCATGACGAACTTCCTGCTCAACGTTGTTCAAGATGATTTGTTTCGCATCTTCCATTGTTAAGTTCGAAATCCGCTCAAGCTCTTGAAGCTGCTGTTTGTAAAGGGTATCGATTTGTTCCTGTGTTTCCTCGATCCGCTTCTCTTTGTTGGCAACTTGTTCTTCTTTGCGTTCCAGCGCTTCTATTTTTTTATCCAACGACTCTTCTTTCTGAATCAGTCGTCTTTCAAGACGCTGTACCTCATTGCGACGTTCGCGAATATCTCTCTCAGCCTCGGTACGGAGCTTGTGGACTTCATCTTTCGCCTCGAGAACCGTTTCTTTCTTCTGCGCTTCGGCTTCTTTCTTCGCATTGTCAACAATTTGACTAGCGGCCTGCTCGGCGCTTGAAATTTTGGCCTCGGCGATCGATTTGCGAATAAAATAACCGACACCAAAGAAAATTGCACCAACAACGAGAATGATCAGGATCCATACCACTACTGGCATCTTTCTCACCTCCTCGTTGCTCACCTAAGCAAACGCTTGGGACATTATTTGGTTTTCTAGCCGGTTTTTAACCCGATCATACATACTTAATTTGACGAAAATAATCGTTTCGAATCAATTTTTGGAAGGAAAATCGATTCTAGAATAAAGAATACAAACTTATTTTATCTTTTGTGAAAATCAATTGTCAAGCATATGCCCATCCTCATCATCTTCCATTCCGAGAACAGCAGCCTTTACCGCTTCTCTTACCGTATTCATCGGAAACCCGCGGCGCAGCAGAAACACCGCTAATTTCTGTTTCCTCTCACGAGGTTCGCCTTTAATATACGGCCATTTCTTGTGGGCGGCTCGTATGGCGATATCCGTCTCCGATTGCTCATTCAGCTTCTGGGAAGCCTGCTTCGCCATATCTCTGGAGATTCCTCGCTGCACAAGCTCCTGCTGCAATAAGCGGCGCCCTTTCATCTGGGTTCGCATCCGTTCCGAAGCATACATGTTAGCATATTGCTTATCGTTGACCAAACCTTCTTGTCTCAGACGCTCCAATGCTTTCTCCGCAGTTTCGGGGTCGATTTCCTTCCTTGCCAAATACCGCATAATCTCTTTCTCCGTACGCTGCCTTGCCCCTAAATGGGATAGCGATAGAATGTACGCCCGGTGCTTAGAGTCCTCTTGGACAATCTGCTTCAGCTCATCCCCATGAATTTCTCTGCCCTTCAGCAGTCGAAATTTAATCAGTAGGTCTTCATGTACGCTGGTGTACGGTTCTTGCGAATCATTGACAAATAGATGGTAGCGCTGCTTGGCCTTCCGGTCCTGTTCTACGCCGGTAATTACTAACACCTCTGTCACTCCCCCAATTCAGACCACTTACTTAATAAACAGAGAAGCACCTGTAAAGGTGCTTCTCCGGGGTAACCGATCTCCGTCGGTTTATTCCAAATCTAGATCCAACTCGTCCTCGTCGTCCTCGCTGAATGCATCTCCAGCTGCGACTGCAGCTGCAGTCGCCATGTTGCTGGCTTCACGAATTTGCTTCTCGATCACAGCCGCAATGTCCTTATGATCTTTAAGGAATTGCTTCGCGTTCTCGCGGCCCTGTCCAAGACGTTCGCCGTTATAAGAGAACCAAGCACCGCTCTTCTGAACGATATCCTGCTCGACGCCGATATCCACGATGCTTCCCTCTTTAGAGATGCCCTCACCATACATAATGTCGACTTCGGCTTGTTTGAAAGGAGGAGCTACTTTGTTCTTAACAACTTTAATACGCGTCCGGTTACCGACCACGTCGTTCCCTTGCTTGATGGACTCAATACGACGTACATCCAGACGAATCGTGGAGTAGAACTTCAGTGCGCGTCCGCCTGGCGTTGTCTCAGGGTTACCGAACATAACGCCGACCTTCTCACGAAGCTGGTTAATAAAGATCGTGATCGTCTTCGACTTGCTGATCGCACCGGAGAGCTTACGAAGTGCTTGGGACATCAAACGCGCTTGCAAACCAACGTGGGAATCTCCCATGTCGCCTTCGATTTCCGCTTTCGGTACGAGTGCCGCAACGGAGTCGACAACGACAATGTCTACCGCGCCGCTGCGAACAAGTGCTTCTGCGATCTCAAGGCCTTGCTCACCCGTATCTGGCTGCGACAGAAGCAACTCATCAATGTTAACGCCAAGCTTGCTTGCGTACGAAGGATCAAGCGCATGCTCCGCATCGATAAATGCAGCTTGTCCGCCTGCACGTTGAACTTCTGCGATCGCATGAAGCGCAACTGTTGTTTTACCGGAGGATTCCGGTCCATATACTTCAATAATCCGGCCGCGTGGGAAGCCGCCAATTCCAAGTGCAATATCTAATGCAAGTGCACCGCTCGACACTGTTTCAACTTGCATATGAGTTGATTCACCAAGCTTCATGATGGATCCTTTACCAAATTGCTTCTCTATTTGACGCAATGCCATTTCTAATGCGGCTTTACGATCTGCCAAGAAATCCACATCCCTTATAATTTATACTTTCATGATACCTTGTTTCGTTCGCTTTGACAAGAGTTTTTACGAACATATATTCTTATTTCTCATTTGGCCAAATAGAGAAACAAAAAAAGAACCGCAGCAAAGTAATCTTCGCCACGGTTCTTCCGCTAACTAATGTCGATTATAGTCGAAAATTAATCATCTGACAAGCCTAAATTAACAATTTATTCTAATTTATAGCGACTGCCACAGCCGATATAGAAGCGACTTTGCAGCACGCAGTCGAATAATGCCCCTGCTGCCGCTAAGATTCGCCGTAAACACCTGTGTGGGCTTCCCGCGCTCCGAAAGTCCGAAATACACAAGCCCGACCGGTTTCCCCTCAGACTCTGCCGGGCCGGCTACTCCGGTTAACGACACGCCGAAATCGCTGCCTGCAAGTTCGCGTACCCGCTCCGCCATAAGCGCCGCAGTCGACTCGCTGATTGCACCTGGTGCATCAGTTCCCTCGAGCTGCGACATCGGGATGCTCAGCAATTTATGTTTCATTAAATTGGTGTACGTTACGACGCCGCCAACAAACTCTCCGCTGCTTCCGGGGACTTGTGTCACGAGCTGCGCGAACAAACCGCCTGTGAGACTCTCTGCGCTGGCTAGTGAGCGTCCTGTGGCTCGCAGCTGCCTAATGACAGCTTCCTCGAGCGGAATGTCTTCACGAGCGTACAGATGCGTGCCAACACGTGCAAGAATTTGATCCTCCGCCGATTTGAGACGCGCTTCGGCCTCCTGCTCGTTTAACGCTTTCGTCGAAATCCGAATCGCAACTTCGCCTTCTTTGGCATATGGAGCAATCGACGGATCGGATTGACCTTCGATTAAATCAATAATAGCCTGCTCCAAACTTGATTCACCGATGCCGGCGAACATCAGCAAACGAGAGAACAGTCTGCGTTCCTCACCCATGACGGATCGAATCCACGTTTTTGCCGGCCCATCGAACATCGGTTTCATCTCGCGCGGCGGCCCCGGAAGCAGTACATAGCTTGTGCCGTCTACGGTGAGTGCATTGCCTACAGCTAAGCCCGCATCATTCATCAGCGGATCGCTGCCTTCAATTAGGTGCGCTTGACGACGATTGCTCTCCACCATGTGAATGCCGCGCGAACTGAACATAACCTCTATTTTGTCCATAGACGGCTGATGAATCGCAATGGAACGGTTCAAATAATCCGCCAGCGCATCTTTCGTCAAGTCATCCATCGTCGGCCCAAGCCCGCCCGTAAAGAGAATGAGATCGGCTCTAGTGCGCGCAAGCTCGATCGCTTGGCGAATTCGGCCTGCATTATCGCCGACGACAGTCTGAAAATAAACATCGACGCCCAGCTCCGCAAGCCCCTGAGACAAATAGGTAGCATTCGTATTCACAGTCTGACCCAGCAGCAATTCCGTACCTACAGCAATAATTTCTGCGCGCATGCCAACAGCTCCGATCTATGTATAAGGTGGATTAGCAACCAGGTGTAGGAAAAGCAAAGCACCACCCCTTCCGGACGAACAGAAGGAGTGATGCTACATGTTTAATGCGTGAATGCCGGTTTAGGCTACCGGAATGAGATTTTTATTTTTGACAAAATAATCGATACCGGAGTAAACCGTGATGAGTGCCGCTGCATAACTAGAAATCAAATCGAATGGAAAATCCAGAAATGCAAACGGGAAATTGTTAAGCAATAACGCGATAATCATCGTAATTTGGATGGCGGTCTTCCATTTGCCCCACGTGCTGGCAGCCAGAACAGAGCCTTCAAGCAATGCAATCTGGCGAAGGCCAGTAACTGCAAACTCCCGACTAATGATGACGATCGCAATCCAAGCATCAAGCTTAGCCATTTCAACAAGCGAAATAAGCACCGCCGCAACTAACAGCTTGTCTGCCAGCGGATCTAACAGCTTGCCCAAATTAGTGACGATTTTGTTCTTGCGTGCAATATAACCGTCAAGTCCATCCGTGCTCGCTGCAACGATAAAGACCAGCGCGGCCAAAATTTGATTCCAAGTAATGGAAAAATCATCGTAGGTGAGCGGCTTCAGATCGACATTAATCAGCAGCAGCACCATAATTATGGGCACCAAAAAGATGCGGACAAGCGTAATGCGGTTGGCTAAATTCACGCGAGCCCCTCCCCGGACATATCAAACTCGTAAGCGTGCGTAATGCGCACCCTTTGAATTTCGCCGATTGCGGCTTTACATTTCGAGATAAACACTTCACCGTCAATTTCAGGTGCATCGTATTCCGAGCGACCAACGTATACATCACTGCGGCCGTCATAGCGTTCTACCAGCACGTCGATCTCTTTGCCGACATGTTTGCCGCTAAGCTCTTTGGATACTTCACGCTGAATTTCCATGAGTGTGTTGGAGCGCCACTCTTTCACATCATCAGGAACAGCATCCGGCAAGCGAACCGCCGGTGTATCTTCTTCAGCCGAGTAGGTAAACACACCCAGACGATCAAATTTCATCTCGCGTACGAAGTCGCACAGTCGCTCGAAATCCTCGTTGGTTTCACCTGGGAACCCAACAATAATGGATGTCCGAAGCGCTACATCCGGAATGCGGGCACGAATGCGCTGTACTAATGCACGCGTATCCGTCTGGCGTCCCGGGCGGCGCATTCTCTTCAGAATGGAATCTTCGCTGTGCTGGAGCGGCATATCGATATAGTTGCATACTTTCGGATTTGCTGCGATAGTATCGATCAATTCGTCCGTAAAGAAGCCTGGATATGCATAATGCAGACGCACCCATGCAATGCCTTCCACTTCGCTAACACGATTCAGCAGTTCCGGAAGCATAAACTTATCATACAGATCCGTACCGTAATTCGTCGAATCCTGTGCAATCAAGCTGACTTCCTTCACGCCTTGCTTAGCCAGCATCTCCACTTCAGCCACGATGGATTCCATCGAACGGCTGCGGAATTTACCGCGCATAATCGGAATCGAACAGAATGTACAAGCGTTGTCGCAGCCTTCGGCGATCTTGACATAAGCTGTGTAACGCGGTGTTGTCACTAAACGCGGGAGCTTCTGATCGTAGTCAAAGACCGGATTGCCGACTTTAACCGGACGTTTACCGCGAAGCGCTTCTTCGACAATATCCGTAATCTGATGGAAATCACCTGTACCGACGATACCGTCGATCTCCGGCATTTCTTCCATCAACTGCTTCTTATACCGCTGTGTCAAACAACCGGAGACGATAAGCGCCTTAAGCCGGCCTGTTTGCTTGAATTCCGCCATGTCTAGAATTGTATTAACGGACTCTTCCTTAGCCGCATCAATAAATCCGCATGTATTCACGATAATAACGGTGGCATCATCTGCTTGATCCACCAATTGGTAGCCGCGATGATCGATTAGACCGGACATAATCTCCGAATCGACCAAATTCTTCTCGCAGCCCAATGTTACGACTTTCACTCGTTCTGTCATTTTGTATCCCCCAAACCCCTCCGTAAAGCTATCCTAACAAGTATAATACAAGGCATATACAGTGTCAAAATACGAAAAAGTCCCAGCCACCGCGACTTTGCCTGCGGACCGGGACTCTTCTTATGTACCTAAATCGCTTAGCGGTAGTTCGTAAATTGCAGATCAATTTGAAGATCTGCGCCGCGCAGCAACGCCATGACCGCTTGCAAATCATCAAGGCTCTTGCCTGTTACACGAATGGAATCGCCTTGAATTTGGCTTTTCACTTTCAGCTTGGAATCACGAATCAGAATATTAATTTTCTTCGAGATATCCTGCTCGATGCCTTGTTTCAGTTTAATCTTCTGTCTAACCGTTCCCGCCGAAGCCGGCTCCAATTTGCCAAATTCCATGTTCTTGATCGGCACACCGCGTTTGATCATTTTGGATTGCAAAATATCAATGACGCTCGCCAATTTGTACTCGTCATCCGATACGACGACAATATCTTCTTTCTCGATTGCAATACTGCTCTTGCTGTTCTTGAAGTCAAAGCGCGTTTCAATCTCCCGCTCCGCTTGTGTGATTGCATTGTTCAGCTCTTGCATATCGACTTTCGATACGATATCAAATGAATTCTCAGCCATCTTCCATTGCAGCTCCTTTGCTTTTTCATTGACAAGTATTATAACGCATCTTCCTGCACAAGAAAAGGCATTCCTCCCGGCTATTCCCGGCATGAATGCCTTGTTCACGTTATTGTGCAGGTGTTTCCGTCGTTTCCCCTTCAGCCATATCAAGCTGCATGCGGTGCGGCTTCCCCGTCCCGTTGCCGTCCTCTAGCAGAACGCCGTCAACGGTCACGTCAACTAAATCCGCGCGTCCGATATTAATATAAACAGGACCATTGATATCAAGCTCAGTCGTTTCACCGGATTTAGTAAAACTATGCTGCAGCAAATATTTTTTCCCGTTCTTGTTGTTCTCTTTAACGCCTATCCAAGCAGCACCTGTCGCTTTGAACACGAGTTTATGCGTGCCGGCAGGTGCAACCTTGTAATAATCCGTCGAACCGGAAGAACGATCAAGCGTCAGCGTTGTAGCTGGCACGACAGGCTCCTCCACTGGCGTCTCATCCGTTGGCGGCGGCGTAACCGGAACTTCATCTTTGCCGCCGGTAGATTCGTTAGTGGACGAATTATCGTTATTCTTGACCGTATCCTTATCCGGGTTATAATCCGGTGCTTTCGTCTGGTCCGTCATCTTCGTCTGATCTGTCGTATTCACATTATCTTTGTTAGGCTGCTTGATTGCATAAATATAAACAACCACGATAATCAAGAGCAGAAACGACCACATCAGCGTACGGAATCCCCATTTGCCCCATCGATCATTGGCTTGCGTTTGAGAACGGCGTGGTCGTTGGATCGGCTCCACCACTTGCTCCGGAACGTTAGAGGGGATTTCTTTGTTGTACAACCGAAGAACCTCGTCAGCATCAAGCCCAACTGCTTCCGCATAGTTCTTTACAAACGCACGCACATAGAATGAACCGGGAAGCACACTATAATTGCCTTCCTCAATCGCTTCAAGATAGCGTTTACGAATTTTCGTCAATTCCTGGATATCATCCAGGGACAGCCTTCGCTGTTCCCTCGCCTTCTGAAGCAAGGCACCCAAATCCGACATGACCACACCTCCTCATTTCATCAAAAATCGTTAAAGCCCATCGTAAACGATTCGTAAGAAATTTCCTCGTCGGGTGTATTTCGCAATTCGATAATATAATCAAAATCACTATATTCATACGCCGATTCTTTCACGAAAATATCCGGATGCTCGATAACTTTGGTCGATGGCATTGCCATAATTTCTTGTAATAGCGCATGATGCTTCTCATTTGAACGAATTGTGCTGACAATCCCGTCGATAATAAAAATATTGTTCGGGGTCATCTCCTCTTCCGACAGCTGGCTGCGCACGGTTTGTCTAAGCAGCGTAGAAGAAACGAAAGTCCAGCGTTTATTGGAACAGACGCTGCCCGCAATAATGGATTCCGTCTTACCGACGCGCGGCATTCCACGCAGTCCGATTAATTGGTTACCCTCTCGTTTAAACACTTCTCCAAGGAAATCAACCAGCATCCCCAGCTCGTCCCGCGTAAATCGGAATGTTTTGCGATCGTCAGAATCACGTTCGATATAGCGGCCATGACGAACCGCCAATATATCTACGAGTTTGGGTTCACGCAGCTTAAGTACCGTAATATTGTCTACCTTCTGAAGCATACGTCCGAGAATTTCAATCTTCTCGTCGTCATTCGTTTGCAGCAGCATGCCGCGTGTACGGTTCTCTACACCATTAATCGTAAGAATGTTGACTTCAAGCATACCGAGCAAGGAGGCGATATCGCCGAGCAAGCCCGGGCGGTTCTTATGTATTCTGTATTCCATGTACCATTGTTTAAATTCCATTATGACACCTCGTGTTTGTGGAGGAATAGGTAGTAAGCTAATAATTCATGTGTGATAAAAGATTATTCTACAATATTCGTCAATATCCTGCAACCTCAGGCAAACATTACAGAAAAGCCTCCGTTTCGGGAGGCTTTTCTCGTGGAAGGTTTACGAACTTTGTACAAGCTTGACCATTAGGCCAGCAATCGTTTTTCGTTCCTGCTCGTCGCCGACATCCCAAAGTTCCTTGATTGCGCGTTCCTGCTCGTTTTTGGGATCGACCTTTTCTCCAAGGAAGGAGCCGATCTCATAGGCAAGATTTGCAATGGTGTCTTCATTCAATCCCATTCCCTTGGCCTGATCCACGCGATCGCTCAAGAAATTCTTCCAATTTTCGAAATTAGAAAGGACAGTTGACATTGTTTCTGTTCCTCCTTCGCATGTTAGCCGTTATACGGCAACAACCGTATTGTACACGCAAAGGATCAATCTTATTCGGATTTGAGCATCAAGTCAGCCAACCGCCGTTTGGACTAATGATTTGGCCTGTAATGTACGCGGACTCCGGCAACGCCAAGAAATAAACCAGCGATGCAATTTCCTCAGGCTGCGCAAAACGGCCAACGGGAATTTCGGACTCCAATGCCGACTTCTCTTCTGCATTGAGGTTGTCCAGCATCACGGTATCGACAGCCCCGGGCGCTACTGCGTTTACAGTAACTCCTGACGGCGCCAATTCCTTGGCTAGTGCTTTCGTGAAGGCGTTCATGCCGCCTTTGCTGGTGGAGTACAGCACCTCGCACGAGGCACCGGACATCCCCCATATGGACGAGACATTAATGATGCGGCCGAATCGCTGGGAAATCATCGCGGGCATAAAGAGCTGCGTACAGAGAAACATACCCTTTAAATTCACGTTCATGACTTCGTCCCAAGCTTCTTCCGTCACATCCTCTAACATGCTGTAATGGGCAATTCCGGCATTGTTAACGACGATATCCGGCATCATGCCACGAGACTCCAGCTTCTCGCGCATGCGAACAAGCTGCTCCTTCGAACGAATATCCGCAGTAACGGTCAACACATTGGCAGCACCGAGCCGCATACAGCTGCGAGCCGTCTCGTTGGCCGCTTCATGTGCCTGATTATAATGAATGACGACGTTCATGTTCTCCGCGGCGAAGCGGCGCGCAATGGCCGCTCCGATCCCACGGCTTCCCCCGGTCACGAGCACCGTCATTTCTTTTAATGTTTTCAATCTGATTCTTTCGCTACGATGGATACAGCCATTCGATTCCAGTCAAAATGATTACGCAGCCGCTCATTTGCTTCTTCGAGCGTAATGCTTTCATAGACGGGCAGCATCTTGAACAGATCTGCGCCACGGAAACGATAGCGTGTAAATTCACCGGCGATTGCTTCAGGGGAGTTCAGCATACGAAGGTAGCCGCCGATTTTTTTGCGTTTGGTCCGCTCGAATGTTTCCTCGTTAAGTCCCGTTGATTGTGCTTCATCTATTGCAGCACGAAGCCGGCGAATAAGCTCATCCGGATCGCGCGTTTCTCCGCCTAAAACGGAGAAAGCATAATCCTCACTGCTGTTGAACTCATGCCCGAACGAATCCGAAATGAGATTATCATCATATAAAGCATGATAAATAGGTGCACTTGAACCTAATAACGCTTCTAACATCAACTTTGTTGCAAGCTCTGTCCGAAGCAGCTCCTCGGGCTTCAAAGCACCGCGATCCTCTTTAAAGCCGATCATGCATTTCGGCATAGAAACAGGCAAAGCTGTTGTTTTACGCGGAATTTTCACTGTATCCGGCTCCGGATCGAAGAATCTGGAGATTGGGCCTTGCGGCTCGAAGGTTTTGCGCGCCTGATTCTCCCGCACCAGCTTCATAACCGCTTCCGCCTGCACGCCTCCCACAACGAACAGAAACATGTTGGATGGGTGGTAGAAGGTTTCATAGCAGCTGTACAGCGTTTCTTTGGTAATCTGACGGATCGAATCGACCGTGCCGGCAATGTCGATATGTATCGGATGCTTGTGATATAACGCATCGATCAACCCAAAATAAACACGCCAATCCGCATTGTCGCGATACATATTGATTTCCTGCTCGATGATCCCTTTCTCCTTCTCGACGTTCTCGTCGGTGAAGTAAGGATTTTGCACAAAGTCCAGCAAGGTTTCCAGGTTCGCATCGATTTGCTCCGTAGCCGAGAAGAGATAAACGGTGCGATCGAAGCTAGTATATGCGTTCGCCGATGCACCTTGAGACGCAAAGGTTGCGAAAATATCACCTGTCGGCTCTTCAAACATCTTGTGCTCCAAGAAATGAGCGATGCCGTCCGGAACTGAGATCGGTGCTTGATCGCCTACGGCAAACCGATTATCAATCGATCCGTAGCGAGTGGAGAATGTCGCATAGGTCTTGCTGAACCCTTCCTTGGGCAGAACAACGACTTCCAAACCATTCGGTAAAATTTCACGGTACAGCGTTTCTTGAACGCCTGGGTAAGCTAACGTTTCCATAGGCTTAGCCCTCCTTCCTGTCACGCAGGAAATAGATCGTATCGAGCTCGGTTTTGTGTGCGATAGCCGCAATCTGCTCCGCAGTAACAGCCTGCACTTGCTCTAGGAGCTGTGCAGCGGAACGTTCGCGCTTGGAAAGAATGGCATTGAAATCGAAGCCGATCATTTCATTAGCGGAATCTTGAAGCTCCCGCAGATGATTGGCGATCATCGCTTTCGTCTGATTCATTTCCAGATCACTGTAGCTGCCGCTTCGCATACTCTCTAACTGCTCTTTAATAATCGTAGTCGCCTTATCGTAATTGGCGATTTCAATGCCGGATTGGATCGTGCAAATGCCTTTATGACCGTCTAAGCGAGAGGACGCATAATAAGCTAGGCTGGCTTTCTCACGTACGTTAAGAAACAGCTTGGAATGCGGGTAGCCGCCCAGAATACCGTTATACAGCAGGGCTGCCGGGTAATCGTCATCGCCATAAGCCGTGTTAATCCGAAGGCCCAAGTTCAGCTTGCCTTGATTCACGTCCATTTGTTCGACAACCGTCTGAACCTGACTAATGGGCTTACGAATCTCCGGCAGCTTATAATCGGCCGGCGCTCCCTCGTTATGATGAAACGCTTCCGCTACGAGCGCTTTCACTTCTTCCAGCGAAGTGTCGCCCACTACATACAAATCAAATGCAGCGTTGGACAGCCATTCTCGATAAGCCGACGTAACGGACTCCGGTGTCAGATTCGCAATGTCTTCGAGTTTGCCGAGCGGGTGAAGACGATAAGGCTCATCCTCGCACATGACCTCTAAGCAACGCTCCGCCGCATAACGAATTTTATCGTTAATGATCGCCTCAAGACGCTTACGCAGTGTTTCTTTCTCGGCCTCTACGTATTTGGAGCGAAGATGCCCGTTCTCTAATGTCGGCTCGGTAAGGACCTCGCCTAACAGTTTCAAAGACTCGCCAAGCAGCGGCTGCTCGGACGATACGAACCGGTCGTTAATGACGTCCATTCTGAACTGCACAATTTGAGCATCGCCGCGTTTGTACACGTCGAAGCCGAAGCCTGCACCATACAAGTCATCAAGACGTTCGCGGAACTCAATTGTCTCCGGCGTGGATGCCGTTCCCCGGCGCAGCACAAATGGTATTAGAGCTACCGGAGTAACAGTCTCTTCCGTCAGCGGGAGACCACAGTACAAGGAAATAGAAAATGTTTTGAAGCGCTGTGTGGGCAGAACATGCAAGCGAATTCGATTCAGCTGTCCTCGTTGAAATGGAGAGTTGCTCACGCAACACGACCCCCTTCCGCTCAAGTTTCTAAAGTCAATCTATTCCAATTTCCTAGGTTCTATTCCATTCTACCCGATCGGAAATGGAAGAAGCAACCCGCGTCGATCAGCAGGCTGCTCCTCAAATTACTACATACAGAAAATATGTTTTCCGATCGTTTTCACCTGTGGACGTGACCATATCCATTTGGAAGTTGCAGTCACCGGATTGAAGTAATAGAGGCATCCGCCGGTAGGATCTAAACCATTGATGGCATCCTGAACCGCTTTCTTCGCGTTCTCATTGGGTGTCAACCAAATTTGTCCATCGGCAACTGCCGTGAAAGCCCCCGGCTGGAAAATAACGCCGGAAACCGTGTTCGGGAAGCTTGGCGACTTCACTCGATTCAGGATAACGGCTGCCACAGCTACCTGTCCGATAAATGGCTCCCCGCGGGATTCACCATACACGGCATTGGCCATCAGCTTAAGATCATTCGCAGACAAACCAAGGTTGTTGGACTTGTTTACGTCTGATCCGGAATTGTTCTGATTACCGCTTGATCCACTGCCGCTACTCCCGCCGCTGCTCGTATCTGCTGCAGACGGTTTCCAATTCTTCGTTGCTTCCCACAGCTTCAATTTCGTCTTTGCCCCGACAACCCCATCGGATTTGAGGCCGAACTTCCATTGAAACCATGTGACTGCTTTTTTCGTGTTGGTCCCGAAAACTCCGTCAACTTTGCCGTCGAAGTAGCCAAGTGCTTTCAACCGGCCTTGCAGCTCTGTGACGTCTTTTCCTGATGACCCGACTTTGAGTGTAGCGCTGCTGAACGTTTCGGTTGTTTTACCGAACGAGGCATGCTTCAATGTGAAGGCGCCGAACAACAGAAGGACGATGACGATGGTCACCGTAATTAAACGATTTCTCATCTTTAGAATCTGCCTTTCTCTTGCAAATGGATTCGCAAAGCAAGCGAAGCATATTCCTAGTATGAGAAATCAAGGATACGATTATGCATGAATTTGCCTTAAGAGCTAATCTTTCCTGCTTCATATTGATCCATCGTGAGCAGCACTTCACGTGGTTTGCTGCCTTCGTAAGGTCCTACAATACTACGAGCTTCCATCTGATCAATCAGCCTGGCAGCACGCGTATACCCAATACGCATCCGTCTCTGGAGAAGGGAAACTGAAGCCTGCTTCGCTTCCAGCACGATTCTTACCGCTTGTTCGTACAGCTCGTCCAGAATCTCTTCATTCTCGGAGACGGTATCATCGATCTCTGGCACCAAATCCTCTTTGTATTCGGCTTCACCTTGACCGCGTGCATAAGCGACGATCGCTTCTACCTCTTGATCGGAAAGGAAGGCTTGCTGTACGCGAATCGGCTTGGACAAACCTACGGGCAGGAACAGCATATCCCCGCGTCCGAGCAGCTTCTCCGCGCCGACCCCGTCGAGAATCGTTCGCGAATCGACCTGCGAAGACACGGCGAACGCGATCCGCGATGGAATGTTCGCCTTGATAAGGCCCGTAATAACGTCAACCGACGGACGCTGCGTAGCGATGATCAAATGAATGCCTGAAGCACGTGCCATCTGTGCAAGCCGACAAATCGCATCCTCTACGTCGTTAGCGGCAACCATCATCAAATCAGCAAGCTCATCCACAATAACAACGATAAACGGCAGAACCGCTGCCGGATTGTCCGCCATCAGCGTATTGTACCCTTCAATATTACGTGCACCTGATTTGGAGAACAGCTCGTACCTCTTCTCCATTTCAACGACGATTTTCTTCAGAGCTAACGAAGCCCGCCTTGGATCTGTAACAACCGGGGCAAGCAAATGGGGAATCCCATTGTACATGTTGAGCTCGACCATTTTCGGATCGATCATAAGCAGCTTCACTTCATCCGGCCGCGCCTTGTACAGAATGCTTGTAATAATTCCGTTGATACAGACGGATTTACCGGAGCCTGTTGCACCCGCTACAAGCAAATGCGGCATCTTAGCCAGGTTACCGACAATGGGTTGCCCTGAGATATCCCGACCAAATGCAATCGACATCTTCGAGCTGGCATTTAAGAATGACGGTGTCTCCATCACTTCTCGCATCGTGACAACCGATACTTCTGTATTCGGAACTTCGATTCCAATTGCCGATTTGCCCGGAATCGGTGCTTCCATTCGAATGTCTTTCGCTGCAAGAGCAAGCGCGATATCATCGGTCAGACCGACAATTCGGCTAACCTTAACGCCGGTAGCAGGCTGTACTTCATACCGAGTTACTGCCGGTCCTCGCACAACATCAAGCACCTTGGCTCTTACGCCAAAGCTCTCAAGCGTGGCTTCCAGTTTACGTCTGGACTCCAAGGAGTCGGCTGTTTCCCCTGACTTGCCAAGCCCGCTTGGCTTCTGCAGGAGTGAGAGCGATGGCAATACATAGGGTTTCTCCATCGGTCGATTGATGACATTTATGGTCCCATCCGGTGAATCAGGATCATCGGGCATCATGGCAGGACTTGTCGGGATAGCTGCAGCTGGCAGCTCTTCCTCGAAATCATCCGCCTCAGGCAAGTCATCCTCTACTTCAGCCGGATTGTCAATCGGATGGAAATCAGTCAGAACCTCGGTATTATCCTTGTCATCATCGTAAGGAAGCTCCCAAGACGATTCTTCCGTTGATTTCGCGGTTCGATCTTCAATCTGCTCCAGTACATTCGCCTGCCAGCCAAGCTCGTCCGCATCTTCATCGTCCTGCCAAGGCATCCGTCCCCCTTGACCTTTGACAGCTGTGACTTGTCCGTCATCCATCTGCCATTCCGAATCATGAGCATCCTCATTGGCCTTCGGTACCTCATTAAACCAAGAGAAAATGGGAAATCTGCTTTTCTTCGCACGCTGGTTATGCACCGGCGCATAATTCTCGTCATCATCGTCATCCAGGTCATCCAAGGTAACGACATTGCCTTTAACCGGACCTGATTTCGCACCGGCAGTTGCCAACGATTGCCTCTTCGAGAACAACTTCATCCGCAGCAGAGACCAGAAACGACCGCCTCTGATACGGCCTGCACGCAGCAAATCCACGTAGGATTTGTTGGTCATGAGCATAATTGAAATCGCAAACATCACGATCATCACGAACTTCGCGCCAAAGTAACCAAATAGCCAATAAAGCAACGTATATTGAATGGCTCCCGCATACCCGCCGCTTACCGTTTGAACGACACCTTCCGCCTGAGCCTGTTGTGCAGAGGTCATTAACGTCCCTCGGATATCGCTTCCAAGTTGAGTGAGTATGTAAGAAGCAGACAGCCCGCCGGTTGGCTCTGTTTTCAGATCCATAACCGCTACCGAGCTCCATAAGGTACAAGCAAGCACTGCGAGCAGAAAGCCCGTCTTGCGGGAGGACCAGCCTGTAGGCCAGGCGCGTTTCATCATGACGATCAGCCCGACATAGATGCCGACAAGGGGGAGTACGAAATAAAACTTACCCAGCAATAATCCGAATAATTTGGACAAGGAACGGCCAACCGTCGCTTCACCCGACAGTGCGATCACGGACACGGTTATGAGTAAAATGCCATATACTTCATATTTAAGGCTCGTCCCAATTGAGCTCTTGCGCTTCTTCTTTTTCTTCGCCAAAATGGTCACCTCTGGTAGTCATTATACCATAGGAGACCATAGGTTGTGCTACTATTATCCAGCAAGGACGGGCTTTCTACGAGGATGGATGTCCGAATGGAATCAACGTTCCCGGTGAAAGCTCCGGACGCAAATATGCATCTAACGGCCCGTCAAGCAAACGCACGATACGGCCGACACCCGGCGTAACCGATTCGATTTGCAGCTGTACGTCCCCTATTCTGATGGACACATAAGGACCCGGCTGATGGTTGATTCCGTCATAGACAAGCTCAAGAGGCATGGTTGAATATATCGTCATTGTGTCAGACCTCCTGCCCCGGCAACTGCTCCTTGCTTGCGCTGATCGATCAGTATATTCAAATCACGCAGTGCTTGTCCAATGCCCCCAACCGCATCGATTAAACCATGCTTCACCGCATCCGGCCCAATAACCGTCGTCCCGATATCCCGGGTCAATTCGCCTGTCTTGAACATCAATTCTTTGAACTTCGCTTCCGTAATATTGGAGTGGGAAGTGACGAACCGAACGACCCGCTCTTGCATTTTGTCCAAATATTCGAAGGTTTGCGGAACCCCGATGACGAGTCCATTTAATCGAATCGGATGTATGGTCATCGTTGCGGATTCCGCGATAAACGATTTATTGCCGGCTACCGCTATTGGCACCCCGATCGAATGACCTCCGCCGAGCACCAGTGTTACCGTAGGTTTCGTTAGCGAAGAGATCATTTCAGCAATGGCTAACCCTGCTTCCACATCCCCGCCGACCGTATTGAGCACGATCATGATTCCTTCGATTTTAGCATTTTGTTCAGCTGCGACAAGCTGCGGGATTAGATGCTCATACTTGGTTGTCTTGTTCTGTGGGGGCAATACGAGATGTCCCTCTACCTGCCCGATAATCGTCATGCAAAATATATTGGACTCCGCTTGCGGTGTCGCCGTCTGACCAAGCTGCTGAATCGTTTCCACAACCGGATTGGTGCTCGTTTTTCGATCCGGTGCCGGCGGCTCCGGCTGCTCCGATTTAAACACTAGTTCATCCTCAAACATATGCCTTGTCCTCCTCAACGTTCCACCTAGACTGCCTATGGTCGGCTCTGCATAGTATGGAATCTGCCTGTAGAATTATGCAATTCCGGGCAAAAAGAAGCGGCCTCCGAACTTGAGCATGATGCTCTTCGGAGACCGCTTCCTATTGGTGGGACAATTTATACTTCCATGATGATTGGCAAAATCATTGGGCGACGGCGCGTTTGCTCATACAAGAAACGTCCGAGTGCATCTTTCACGTTTGTTTTGAGCGATGCCCACTCATTGACTTTATCGTTCATCAGCTTATGCAAGGTTGAAGTTACGATGCGGTTCGCTTCCTCGAGCAGACCTTCGGACTCGCGCACGTAAACAAAGCCGCGGGAGATGATGTCCGGACCGGACAAAATCGCACCATCTTGCTTGCTCAACGTGACTACGACAACCAGAATGCCGTCTTGGGACAGAAGCTTACGATCGCGAAGTACGATATTACCTACATCGCCTACGCCAAGTCCATCAATCAGAACGTTGCCGGCTGGCACTTTGCTGCCTTTACGGGCAACTCCTCCTGTGAACTCTACCGTATCGCCATTGTCGATAACGAAGATATTCTCGCGCTCGATTCCGACGGATTCGCCAAGCAATGCGTGCTGGCGAAGCATACGGTATTCACCGTGAATCGGAATGAAATACTTCGGTTTGATGAGATTAAGCATCAGTTTCAATTCTTCTTGGCTGCCGTGACCCGAAACGTGAACGCCGGAAACAGATCCAGCTCCGTAGATAACGTTAGCTCCAAGACGGAACAGCTCGTCTACAGTACGGCCAACATAACGCTCGTTACCCGGAATTGGAGTTGCAGCAATAATAACGGTATCGCCAGGCATAATATCAACCTTACGGTGTGTGGAACGCGCCATGCGCGTAAGAGCGGACATTGGCTCGCCTTGGCTGCCAGTCGATAGGACTGCAACGCGGTCAGCTGCCATTTTGTTGATTTCTTCAGGCTCAATGATCGTGCCTTCCGGAATGTTCAAGTAGCCCAGCTCTGAAGCAATCGACACGACATTGACCATGCTGCGGCCAACAACGGCGATTTTGCGCTTCGTTGCGATTGCTGCGTTCACCACTTGTTGAATACGGTGAACGTTGGATGCAAATGTAGCGACTACTACGCGTTGTGTAGCTTTACGGAAAATATCTTCAAGTTCCACACCGATTTTGCTCTCCGATGGTGTGAAGCCTGCACGTTCTGCATTCGTGCTATCCGAAAGCAATGCCAGAACACCGCGTTCTCCGATTCCCGCCATACGCTGCAAGTCAGCGTATTGATTATTTACGGGAGTATGGTCGAATTTAAAGTCGCCCGTATGCACGACTGTTCCTTCCGGAGTATCCAAGCATACGCCAACAGAATCCGGAATACTGTGGTTCGTTCTGAAGAACGACGCTTTCATGGATCCCAATTGAACTTCCGAATCTGCATTGATCAGGATGCGTTTGGTCTCGCCAAGCAAGCCCGCTTCCTTCAATTTGCCTTCGATCAAGCCCAGTGTTAACTTCGTACCGTAAATCGGCACATTCAGGTGCTTCAATACATACGGCAAGCCGCCAATGTGATCCTCATGACCATGCGTAATCAGAATCCCTCTAACTTTATCGCGATTCTCCGTTAAATACGTAATGTCTGGAATTACAATATCAATTCCGAGCATATCTTCTTCCGGGAATTTAAGACCTGCATCTACGACTACGATATCATTACCATATTGAATGACATACATGTTCTTCCCGATTTCACCGACGCCGCCTAGTGCGAAAATAAGCAGCTTATCCTGGATGTTTTTCTTAGACAAGTGTATCCGTACCTCCTAATAGTTTTACGAAACAAACCAGACCTCATCACTGCCGTTAGGGCAGAAACCGAAGCTAATCTGATCGAACTTATATAATAGTTGTCCAAATTGTATGGCTGGACGTTCCTCCCGCAGGAACGCGCTTCATACAAGTAATAACTAGTGCTGTTCAACGCCACCCTAGGCGTTACACATTTTCAATATTTTGCCGCACACCGTCACTTGCTTTCATTATACATGATTGAAAATACGAAAAACAAGTAAAGGAGAAAATGTCCCATCAAGAATGACCTTCTCTATGTACAAACAAAAAACCGATGCAAGCGCACCGGTTTGTGGCGACTGCGGAATGAAGTACCACGAGCAGTGAATAACGTATTAGTTCAAAATACCCCGGAGCGCAGCTAACTCTGACTCGTTCGCGTCCACCAGTGGCAAACGAACGCCTCCAACAGGCAAACCTTTCAGGTTCAGCGCCGCTTTCACAAGGACAGGGTTCGGAAGATCAAACAGTCCTCTGAAAATAGGCAGCGAAGCGGCATGCACCTTATAGGCTTGTGCAACATCGCCCTTCAAATAAGACTCGATGATTTCACGAATCTGCTTGCCGATAATATGGCTGGCCACGCTGACAATACCATGAGCCCCAACAGCAACCGCAGGCAGAGCACTGCTGTCATCACCGCTGTAAACGCGGAAACCTGCAGGCGCTTGCGAAGCAATTAAGGTCACTTGGTCCAGGGAAGCACACTCTTTCGTAGCCACGATATTCGGAATTTGCGCAAGACGAAGCGTAGTCTCCGCAGACATGCTGACAATCGTACGACCAGGTACGTTATACACCATGATCGGCAGTTTAGTACCTTCAGCGATCACTTTGAAATGCTGGAAAATGCCTTCTTGCGTCGGCTTGTTGTAGTAAGGCACAACCAATAATGCCCCATCTACCCCGCATTTCTCTGCCACTTGAGTCAAGTGGATCGAATGAGCCGTTTCATTGCTTCCGGAGCCTGCAATAATTTTGCAGCGTCCGCGAGCGTGCTCTACAGCATAAGTAAACAAAGCGATCTTCTCGTCATCGGTTAGCGTCGGAGATTCTCCGGTCGTCCCGGAAACCACGAGGCTGTCGCTTTGCTGATCCTCGATCAAGTAGTCCATTAACCGCCCTGTCGCTTCCCAGTCAATCGATCCGTCCGCATGGAACGGGGTAACCATTGCCGTAATTATTCTTCCGAAATCCATGTATGATTCCTCCCAAGGTGAATAAGGACTACTTACGATTGCTATTCATGTAATGAGAATTTAGAATGCAGCGCCTGCAGTGCGCCGGCCATATAATTTTCACTGACCAGCACCCAGATTGTAGTGTTGGAATCTGCGGATTGCAAGATCGGAATGCCTTGCTCCGTCAGCGCTTCCACAATACGTGCCATGATGCCGGGAACACCGTTCATTCCGCCGCCTATGACGGAGATTTTGGCACATCCGCTTACTGCTCGCGGTGCATAACCGATATCATGCAGAACCGAAACGGCTTTATCTGCATCATGATCAAATACGGTATATACCGCACCACCGGGATTTACGTTAATAAAATCAACACTGATTTGATGCCTAGCCATCGCTTGAAACACTTGCAATTGCACATCGGTGTGACCATCCTGCGCCTGTACCGTAATTTGAGTAACGCCGCTGACATGCGCCACACCAGTGACATGACGATCGCGCACTGCAGAAGCTTTGGCAGCAGCATCGAAGGTGTCTGTCACAAGCGTACCTTCCTCTTGCGAGAAAGTTGATCGTACGCGAAGAGGAATGCGCGCTTGCTGTGCAATCTCTACTGCTCGCGGATGAATGACTTTCGCGCCTTGCCTAGCCATATTGCCGATCTCAGCATAACTGATTACGGATAACGGCCGAGCATCCTTCACGATCCTGGGATCTGCGGTTAGAATGCCGTTGACATCTGTATAAATATCGACTCGCTCTGCGCGGAGTGCAGCCCCTAAGGCAGTTGCTGAAGTATCGCTGCCACCTCTGCCGAGCGTCGTAATATCCCCTGCTTCGGTTACGCCTTGAAATCCGGTAACGATTACAACTTGGCCATCCTCAAGCGCTTTATGAATGGCTTCCGACCGAATTTCAATAATACGGGCACGCCCATATTGATTATCGGTTATAATGCCTGCGCCTCCGCCAGTCAACGCGATTGCTGCGATCCCTGAGGCACGCAGCAGGCTGCACAATAAAGCAGCGGAGATGATCTCTCCGCAACCTTGCAGCATATCGCGTTCTTTGGCAGGTAATGAATCACCATGATTGCGAATAAGCGAGAGAAGCGTGTCCGTTGCATAGGGATCACCTTTTCTCCCCATTGCTGAGACGACAACGACCAGCCCATACTGTCGTTGCCGTTCCCGATCAATATGTCCGATTACTAATTGTCTTGCTTCGTCCGAGGACAATGAAGTCCCACCGAACTTCTGAACGAGGATGCGCATTCACAAGCCTCCGTATCCGAACGAGAACAACGTCGTCGAATCGTTAGCTTCCTGAACAACCTGCTTCACTTGTATAACGTCTATTCTTTCTCAATTGCGATGTATTCTGCGATTTGCACAGCATTCCATGCTGCACCTTTGAGCAGATTATCGGAAACAATCCATAGATTCAAACCGAGTGCATGGCCTAGATCACGGCGGAGTCGTCCCACGAACACTTCAGGTTTGCCAGCCGCTTCAGTAGCAAGCGGATAACGTTGACCTGCAGGATCGTCGACAAGCTCGACACCCGGAGCATCGGCAATGAGCGTCCTGACGTCTTCCAGTTCATAATTTTGTTTGAGCTCTACGTATACGGATTCCGAGTGACCATAAACGACAGGAATACGAACACATGTCGCTGTTACGTCAATGGACTCATCATCCAAGATTTTCTTTGTTTCGCGAACCATCTTCATTTCTTCAAGCGTATACCCGTTGTCTTGAAACTTATCAATTTGCGGAATCGCGTTAAATGCAATCTGATGCTTCACTGGTAACGATCCAACCGGCAGGATATCCGGTATCAGTTCATTGCCATCCAGAACCTCGCGAGTTTGACGCAGCATCTCGTCGATTGCACGGCTGCCCGCGCCGGAAACGGCTTGATAGGTGGAAACGATAATACGTGAAATACCATAACGGTCTTGCAGTGGCTTCAACGCTGCAACCAGCTGAATCGTCGAGCAATTCGGGTTCGCAATGATTCCTTTGTGATCGTTTACCTTATCAATATTCACCTCAGGTACGACTAGCGGCGTATCCGGGTCCATCCGATAAGCGTTCGTATTATCGATACAAACAGCGCCATGCTCGACAGCGTGGGGGGCAAGTGCTTTAGTCACATCGCCGCCCGCACTGAACAAGGCGATTTCAATGCCTTTAAAACTATCCGGTGAAGCTTCCTCCACCGTAATTTCTTTTCCCTTGAATATGATCTTCGAACCTGCTGAACGTGCGGAAGACAGCAATTTCAGCTCAGCAATCGGAAAATCCCTTTTCTCGAGCAAACCAATGATTTGTTCTCCTACTGCGCCTGTCGCACCAACTACTGCGACGTTAAACAACTTCTGATTCGACATCAAGGATCGCTCCAATTACATCTGAATTCGTAAAATTGAGACTTTTCTACTTACAAATTAAGATCGTTCGATCAATAAAGGCTGCAGCTGTTTACCTAGTAGAGCGGCTTCACAAGCCTCAGGTACCAGCTCCATTTTGGCGACAAGCGAGTTGGGCTTCTGGATCGGATTATCCTGTCCGAAAGGTACGAAATAAACGTTTTTACATACTAAAAGTTTTGCAATGTTAGCGGCGTTTAAGCCGAGACCGTCATTCGTCGAGATGGCGAGAACAAGCGGGCGTTGATTGCGCATCTGCGCTTTCGCAGCCATGAGTACAGGACTATCCGTCATCGCGTTGGCGAGTTTACTTGTCGTATTGCCCGTGCAAGGTGCAATAACAAGAACGTCGAGCAGTTTAGACGGCCCCAGGGGCTCAGCATCAACGATTGTCGAAATAATTTCATTGCCAGTGATGGACTTCAGCTGTCGCTGCCACTCTGCCGCAGTTCCAAATCGCGTATCCGTAGTAATCAGTGTTTGCGTCACAATCGGAACTACATTCGCTCCCTCGTCAACAAACCGCTGAATGACCGGCATGACCTCTGCAAACGTACAGTGAGAACCGGAGAGCGCATAGCCCACCGTTTTGCCTTGCCATTTCATTGCTCATTCCCCCGTTGCCTGAAATCTTCCTCAATCAATCGACTTAAACAATCCGCAATGATACGTCCAGCGGTTTTGGGTGCGACGATTCCTGGTAGGCCGGGGGCGAGCATCGCTTTAATTCCGCGCTTCTCGGCAAAGCGGAAATCCGTTCCGCCGGGCTTCGAAGCGAGGTCAATAATGACCGCTCGCGATGGCAAATTTGCTATAATTTGCGCTGTGACTATCATAGTCGGAATTGTATTAAAAAGCAAGTCAATATTCCCCACAAACTGCTGTAATTGCTTGATGTAGAAGGGCTCAAACCCCATCTCATACGCCCTTGCAAAATGCTCCTCGCGGCGCACACCTACCTTCACTTTTGCCCCAAGTCCCTGCAAGGTTCGTGCCAATGTAAATCCTGTTCTGCCGATGCCAAGCACCATACAGGATGAACCATGAATGGTAATATCCGTGTTCTGAATGGCCATCATGACAGCACCTTCCGCTGTCGGGATCGAGTTATAAATGGCAACATCATCGCGGTCAAACAACTCCACAAGCCGAATGGCATATTTGCCGCATAAATTCCGCAAATATGGCTTAGCCATCCCCGT
The DNA here is from genome assembly GCF_900106745.1 of Paenibacillus sp. CF384. Lineage (GTDB taxonomy): Bacteria > Bacillota > Bacilli > Paenibacillales > Paenibacillaceae > Paenibacillus_Z. The sequence goes on from NZ_FNNV01000001.1 coordinate 886,520, forward strand.
ATACACGGTGCAATGCTTCGGTAAACGTGCAACATACTCATCAGTAAGCGCTAATTCGCGGTCACTGAAAACAGCAATGATTTTGCCGTCATCGTCCGTTCCGACAGCCGGAAGGACAAGCGCATCGGCATTTGCAAATAAATCCTCGCTGAGCTCGGCGCGCACCGCTCCATCCAGTGAGGAATGCAGCTGATCAAAGCCCGCAACCGTAACCGATGCATCGAGCTCGGTCAGCTTCCGGATGACCTCAAGCCCCCGAGCGTCACCGCCAAGAAGCAAGACCTGAACCCCTGTCAACATAAGGGAATCACTCCTTTCCTACTGTAACCGTTAGACGCGAATGTATCGCGGCTCGGTTAGCAGTCCTACTGTAACCGTTAGACGCGAATGTATCGCGGCTCGGTTAGCAGTCCTACTGTAACCGTTAGACGCGCGTATATCGCGGTTCGGTTAGCAGCACCTCTCTAACTGCCCCAGCGCCTTCCGTCAAGGCAACCCAAATGACAGTATGCGCACTTGGTTATAGACCATCTTATGCATTCGCCCAGAGCGGGGTGAAAATCAAATTCGAGCGGCATGAAGAGACAAAAAAGCACCAGGGCTACTGCCCCGGTGCTCTTCGTACAATAAATAGATAATTTCTACACTTGCAGCTTAAGATTACACCCCTGTGTGGCCGAAGCCGCCTGTACCGCGTACAGTATCAGGCAGCTCATCCACTTCCGTAATCGCTACATCAGGCACGATTTGGAACAGCATCTGCGCAATGCGCTCCCCACGTTCAATCGCAAATGGCTCCTGCCCCAAATTAACCAGCAGCACCTTTACCTCCCCGCGGTAATCTGCATCAATTGTCCCGGGCGAATTCAAGCATGTGATCCCATGCTTATAAGCAAGCCCGCTTCTGGGACGAATTTGCGCTTCCAGTTCTGCAGGCATAGCCATCGAGAACCCCGTAGGAATGAGCTTGCGCTCTCCCGGGTTCAAGATTACTGGCTCATTGACCGCCGCTTGAAGATCGAATCCCGCCGCAAGCTCTGACATCTTGCGGGGCAGCGCGATTTCTTCATTGCCGGGCAGTCGTTTAAAGTGTACTTGAAACAAGTGAATCCCTCCCGATTGACGCTGCTGCTTTATCGTTGCTGCCGACCATCGCCACGGCAAAAGGAACAGATAGCATTCGTTTCGTTACGTCTTGAATATCTTTCATATCGACATCATCAATGCGCTTCAACATTTCATCCAGCGTATAGTGACGGCCAAGCATCAGCTCGTTTTTGCCAAGACGATTCATCCGGCTGGACGTGCTTTCAAGGCTAAGAATCAGACTTCCTTTAAGCTGCTCCTTACCGCGGTGCAGTTCCGTATCCGTTAGCCCTTTCACAGCCAAGTCATGCATTTGAGCCATCGTCAGCTCCAGCACTTCTTTCGTTTGCTTAGGCGCCGTCCCTGCATAAACAGTAAATAGTCCACTATCTGCATAAGACGTATGGTAGGAATAAACCGAATAAGCAAGACCGCGTTTCTCACGGATTTCTTGGAACAATCTGGAGCTCATGCCTCCGCCTACCGCATTGTTCAGCAAAATCATCGCATACAGCTGCGGATCTGCTATCGAACAGCCCGGGAACGAGATACAAATATGGTTTTGTTCGGTTTTCTTCTTATGGAACAGATACTGTCCGTTAAAGGTTGGCGTAGAAACCGCCGTTTCCGTCCCGTTATTCTGGAATCCTCCAAAATGCTGCTCGAGCAGCTCCAGCAAGGCCTTCTCTTCTACGTTACCTGCCACACTGATGACGGTATTATCGATTCGATACTGGCTCTTCATGTATCCGCGCAGCGAGTCGCCGTTCATGGCACTTAACCGCTCTTCCAAACCAAGAATGGAGTAAGCGAGCGGGTGATCCCCATATGCAGCACGAGACGCTTCATCGTGAACCTTATCATCAGGTGTATCCTCGTACATCGAAATTTCTTCGAGTATGACGTTTTTCTCTTTTGCTAATTCCGCTGCGTCCATTTGTGAATTGAAGAACATGTCCGCTAACGCATCCACGGCGATCGGCAGATGCTGATCCAATACTTTGGCAAAATAACAGGTGTATTCTTTGGCTGTAAACGCATTTACATTACCGCCGATTCCATCGAACAGATCTGCGATATCTTTGGCGCTGTGACGTTCCGTTCCTTTAAACAACATGTGCTCGATAAAATGGGATATCCCATTATTCTCAGGCGATTCATTTCGCGAGCCAGTCTTGACCCAAATCCCAAAGGCCACCGATCGGAATGTCGGTATGTATTCTACTACGACGCGTAAACCATTGCTAAGGGTATAGTTATTCAATTCGGTTCCTCCTACACGTTTTCTGCTGCTTCTTTATCATCTAGCAGAAATACAATGACTTCACTATAACAAAATTATGGTCTTGCCTCAACTAATGAGGTTCTCTTGGGGGAAAGCGTTTCACTTACTGTTCCGAGCATTAGCCCTTTCTGCTTAATTGCGGTAATCATCCCTTGAAGTGCAGCGCTTGATGAATCTGTCGGATGCATGAGGATGAGCGATCCCGGCTCTACCCGAGTGCGCACCTTACGAATGATTGCGTAGGCAGGCGGATGCGTCCAGTCAATCGTATCGAGCGTCCAGAGAACTGTTTTGAGCCCTTGCTCTGCCGCGACATCAACCGTCATTTGGTTAAAATCGCCCGAAGGCGGCGCAAACCAATGATTCGTTACATTCAAGGTCGACTTCAGCAGTGCTTCTGTCTTTGCAATTTGATTATATGCAGAACGCCGATCAAGTTGACTCATCTTCGGATGTGTATAAGCGTGATTCGAGATTTCATGTCCCTCTGCTTGAATCTGCTTAGCAACATCCGTATTTTTCTTGAGCCAAGACCCGTCGAAGAAGAACGTAGCTTTGACATTTTCTTTCCTCAGCGTATTCAGCATGGAAGGAATGTACTCATTTCCCCAAGCAACGTTGATCATCAGCGCTACCATCGGTTTGTTGGAATTGCCTTTATAGATGGGGACCCGTCCAAGATCATTCAAACTAATTTTCGGTTCAACTTCCCTGTATACAAATCGAATAGGCTCACTCTCCGGGGCGTTCTCCATGAGCCGATAGGTCTTATCCACATCAATCTCGAGCCCGTTATAGCCCGGTATCGCTTTCCACACCCGGTCCACTCTCGCATCCACCGGCGCAATGCGCTTCTTCTCTGCCTCTGAACGAATCGTATCCATCAGAGCGGAGTTGGTTCCGGAGAATGCGTACAGCGCCGGTACAGACGCAGCACGCTCTCCATTCTTAAGGAGCGTCACGTATTCATTGAGCGGGCTATAAAGCCTAACAAATGTAATCAATGTAAGCATGACGATTGCCATGACGATTGCTTTCTTCAGCTTCATAGGAGCTGTCCCACCCTTCTCCTTCATCATATTATGGCTCGGCCCACTTTATGAGAAGAAGCGAAAGAACAACAAAAAAGAGACAGATGCTATCATCTGTCTCTCATTTCTTGTTGCTTACGCTAGCCTTAGGACTGCTGAGCAGGAACCTCAGGCGACAGAACCGCTTTGCGGGACAAGTTGATACGGCCTTGTTGATCGATTTCCGTTACTTTAACGGTAATTTGATCGCCAATTTTCAGGACATCTTCAACCTTAGCTACACGCTCTGTGGAGATTTGCGAAATATGAACCAAACCGTCTTTGTTCGGCAAAATTTCTACGAAGCAGCCGAATTTCTCGATCCGTTTCACTGTACCGAGGTATACCTCGCCTACAACAACTTCACGTACGATGCCTTCGATGATTTGTTTTGCACGCTCATTGGCTTCTGCATTAGAAGACGCAATAAACACGGTTCCGTCTTGTTCGATATCGATTTTTACGCCGGTTTCATCAATGATTTTATTGATGATTTTACCGCCGGAGCCGATAACATCACGGATTTTGTCCGGATGGATCTTCATGATGACGATCTTAGGTGCATATTGCGACAGGCTTGTACGAGGTGTTTGCATCACTTCATTCATTTTACCAAGAATGTGCAAACGGCCTACACGTGCTTGCTCCAAGGATTGCGCAAGAATCGCACGGTCGATACCGTCGATTTTGATATCCATTTGGATCGCAGTTACGCCTGCTGCCGTACCGGCAACTTTAAAGTCCATATCGCCGAGGTGATCTTCCATCCCTTGAATATCCGAGAGAATGGAGAAGTGATCGCCGTCTTTGATTAGACCCATTGCGATACCTGCTACCGGTGCTTTGATCGGAACGCCTGCATCCATCATAGCAAGTGTGCTTGCGCAGATACTTGCTTGGCTGGTTGAACCGTTCGATTCCAGTACCTCGGAAACGAGACGAATCGTATATGGGAATTCAGTTTCGTTCGGAATGACTTTGGACAACGCACGCTCGCCAAGAGCACCGTGACCGATTTCACGACGGCCCGGAGGACGAAGCGGTCTAGCTTCCCCTACGCTGAACGGCGGGAAATTATAGTGATGCATGAAACGTTTCGTTTCAGTCAAATCGATGCCGTCCAGAATTTGCACATCGCCAAGCGCGCCAAGCGTACAGATGCTTAGTGCTTGCGTTTGTCCACGTGTGAACAAACCAGAACCGTGCGTACGCGGCAGCAATGCGACATCACATTCAATCGGACGAATTTCGCTTAGAGCCCGTCCATCCGGACGAACCTTATCATGCGTGATCAAACGACGAACTTCTTCTTTGACGATATCGTAAAGGACTTCCTTCACATCGCCAAGAAGCTCCGGCGTTTCCGCATATTCAGCTTCAAAGTGGGAAATCGTGTCTGCATTCACCACATCAATCGCTTCTTGACGGGCATGCTTCTCCACAATACTTACCGCTTCAACAAGGCGTGTTTTCGCAAACGCGCGAACAGCCTCATTAACACCAGCATCTACAGTTTTCAGCTTCACTTCAACCTTCGGTTTGCCGGCAAGAACTTGAAGCTCATCAATTGTTCCGACAATACGTTTGATCTCATCGTGACCGAACATGATCGCCTCTAGGATAACATCCTCCGGCACTTCGTTAGCTTCCGCTTCTACCATCATAATCGCATCTCTAGTACCTGAGACTACAACGTACACGTCGCTCTTCGTTTCTTGCTCAACAGTCGGGTTGATAATGAATTGACCGTCGATACGGCCAACAATTACGCCGCCGATAGGGCCGTTGAACGGAATGTCCGACAACGTCAACGCTGCGGAAGTCCCGATCATCGCTGCGATTTCCGGCGTGCAATCTTGATCCACGCTCATGACGATGTTGGCAATTTGAACTTCGTTACGGAATCCTTCAGGGAATAGCGGACGAATCGGACGGTCTGTCAAACGGCTCGCCAGAATCGCCTTCTCGCTTGGACGTCCTTCACGCTTGATGAAACCGCCTGGAATTTTACCTACCGCATATAGACGCTCTTCATAGTTGACTGTCAGCGGGAAAAAGTCTAGATTCTTCGGTTCGCTGGATGATACAACCGTACATAATACTACAGTTTCACCGTATTTCACGGTTACCGCTGCGTTTGCTTGTTTGGCTAAACGACCCGTTTCAAGAATGAACGGTCGGCCGCCAAGCGTGGTTTCTACACGATGCAGCATGTTATTCCTCCTTAACTGCAAGCCGCTACATTCCACCCGGAATGCTCAGCTGTCAGGTTTCATTAATTTCCATACGCGTACTTACATACCATAAACTGCTGAATAATTACCTATAAGAAAAGCTCCGAAGGGAGCTGCTCAAAAATATTATGTATGGTTCATTTACAAAAAGCAACCCAGTGCAGCTGAGCCTGGAATCCCAGGCGGCTTGACAACCAGGTTGCTTTTATCCCCGCATCTATTATCGGCGAAGGCCGAGTTTTTCGATCAATGCGCTGTAACGTTTAACGTCTTTGTTTTTCAAGTAAGCCAACAGTTTACGACGTTGACCAACCATCTTAAGCAGACCGCGACGCGAGTGATGATCTTTCTTGTGCGTCCGAAGATGATCTGTCAAGTTGACGATGTTTTGCGTCAGGATAGCGATTTGAACTTCCGGAGAACCGGTATCGTTCGCGTGGGTTTTGTGTTCGTCGATCAATTGGTGTTTACGCTCTTGTGTAAGTGCCATCCATGTTCACCTCCTTCTATCATAATCGCCGTTAGCCTCGCCGTCGCCCGGTGAAAAACGAACCGGCCAAGCTAAGGTTCTGTAAAGTCGCGCGTAGTGTGAATAGAACATGATTACGCAACGAAATAGAGTATACCACAACTGCCTACAAGAAGTAAATGCCGAGCTTAATTCTTATTGTAAGCAGCCAGAACGGAACTCGCCTGTTCGGCATCAGATTTGATTTGAGCAATCAATTCATCAATGGAGCCGAACTTCTTCTCACTTCGCAAGAAGGAAATGAATTGCACCGTTATGGATTTATCATACAGATCTCCGCTGAATTCAAGCAGATGAGCCTCCATAACAGGCTCCGGCAGTTTCTCATGGAAAGTCGGCTTCACGCCAATGTTGAGAACAGCCGGCACCCGCTTCCCGTCAACTTGTACCATTACAGCATAGACGCCTTGTCTAGGTATCACATAGGCTGCTTCTTGCTTAATGTTCGCTGTCGGAAAACCGATCGTCCGTCCTCTGCCTTCCCCGTGAATTACAACTCCCCGTACTTGGTACGGTTCGCCGAGGAGCTGCTCCGCTACTTCAGGCCGCCCTTCGGAAAGTGCTTCACGAATTAGCGTGCTGCTTACTTTATCTCCATCCTGCATGAAAGGATCCACGATTTCCACCTCGATATCAGGCTCACCAAGTGCCCATAATGTTTCCGGCTTCCCTGCACCCTTGGCTCCAAAGGAAAAATCAAAGCCGACCGTCGCATGCTTCACTTGAAGCGGACGCAGCACGTACTCGACAAAGTCAGACGGCGTCACGCTCGCGAACTCTAAATCGAAGTTTACGATGTATACGACATGTGCGCCTAATTCGCGAAAACGCTCCACCTTCTCTGCAAGGGGAGTGAGGCTAGTCGTATACTGCCCGGTTTGACCAAGCACTTCCTTCGGATGAGGATGAAAGGTCATGATTGCTCCCTGCAAACCTGCCGCGCGGGCAGCTTCCATCGCATGACGAATCACGTTCTGATGGCCGCGATGTACGCCGTCAAAATGACCGATTGCCACCGTTTTCGGTTTCGCTGACAGCGCTGCTTGAGTCGAGACAATCGGATATTGTAATGAGATGATTTCCACTGCAGTCACACCTGCTTTATGTTCTTCACTAATCTGCTGTTTTGGTAAAGACCTTAACAGCTTTAAGCGTCGCTGTTTCTTCATCCGGAGTAAACAACCCGACGAATGTACCGTCATTGCCATAGAGGCGGATGATGGAGTTCGTAGTGTAATCTCCATGATCGAACAGCGCGTTCAAGTAGATCCGCTTGCCTTGGAAGGCGCGCTGTACATTCTCCATGCTAACTGTAGCACGGGGGAAATGATCAAGCGCTTCATCCGATGGAGTAAGCTTCTCTTCTAATTCGCCGGCAGCTTGCAGCTGCGCGATTTGTTCAAGGGTGAAGCACTGCTCTTTCGTAAATCCGCCGGACATCGTTCGCGTTAATTCCGCCATTACAGCAGGTACACCAAGGGCTTGTCCAATATCTACACACAAGGTGCGAATATAAGTGCCTTTGGAGCAGGAAACGGAGAAACGAATCGACGGATGCGGCTGATCCAGCTTCATCTCCAGCAAATCCAGCGAATAAATCGTTACAGGTCTGGATTTCCGTTCAATCACTTGACCTTCGCGTGCCAACTCATATAACCGTTTACCATCCACTCGTACAGCGGAAAACATCGGAGGTACTTGCTCGATCTCGCCTAAGAACGAAGACAAGACACGGCGAATATCCGCTTCAGTCAACGTTACAGAAGGCAGCTCTTCCAGCACAGTACCGGTTAAATCCTCTGTATCTGTCGCGATACCAAACTGCATCACCGCTTCATAACTTTTAGGCCGCTCCTGCACATATTCGACTACGCGCGTCGCACGGCCAATACATAGCGGCAGCACACCGGTTACAGCAGGATCCAGCGTACCCGTATGGCCGATACGTTTGACTTTAACGATGCCTCTGACTTTCGCGACCACGTCATGCGAGGTCCAGCCAGCCGGCTTCCAAACTGCCAAAATGCCATCCATCATAGCGTTAGCGCCTCACTTGCTGCTTGCACAACTTTGCCGATCGCTTCCTGCATGCCTTGCTCCAATCGAAAACCTGCTGCCCGGACATGTCCGCCACCGCCGAATGATTGTGCAATTGCCGCGACATCTGCTTTGCCGGAAGAACGCATGCTGACTTTCACATCGCCATTCTCGGTTTCTTTGAACAAGATGCCTACGTCAACGCCTTCCACATTTACCGCGTAGTTAACGAGACCTTCAAGGTCATCGCCAACTGCACCGGTTTCCGACATATCGGAGAAAGCCACATACAACCATGCAATCCGGTTATCATCCGAGAACGTCAACCGATTCAGCCCACGCTGCAAGAGAAGTAATTGGGGCTTGGTCATTTGCTCCAGCAAATGGTTGGCAATCCAGTGTCCTTCAACTTCCTCCGCAAGCATGCGCGATGCAACTTGCATGACCCTTGGAGTGGTATTGGAGTAACGGAATCCTCCGGTATCGGTAAGTAGACCCGTATATATAGCGGTAGCGACTTCACGATCAAGTGAAATGGCCCCATGCTCGATAAGATCGTATAAAATTTCGACCGTTGCAGCCGCATCGATTCGGATTAAGTTAGCTGTGCCGAAAGCATCATTAGTAGGATGATGATCGATATTAAGCAACTGAGCTGATTCGGCAAATCGTTCACTTATCCGCCCGATTCGGCGGAAGTCCGCGCAATCAATAGCGATGATGCGGTCGAACGTTTCTTCCAATGGCTGCTTGCTATAATTAATGATTGACGCAGACGATTCCAGAAAATGAAGACGAATCGGCACTGCACCTTCATTAATCAGGACGGCCTGCTTGCCCAACTGGCGAAGAAGCCAGCCGACCACAATCGTCGAGCTGATTGCATCTCCATCCGGCTGAACATGCGAGACGACAAGAAACCGATTGCCGTCTCGAATGAAGTCAAGCGCCGCTTGCAGCTGTTCTTGATAAGCGGCTGAGAACACCGCAGCTTTCGCCGCGGTCATTCGCCGCTCCGGCCATTAATCGAATGCAGCAACGCCTCGATCTTACTGCCGTACTCGATGCTGCCATCGAATTTAAACAGCAGCTCCGGTGTGTGGCGGAATCGAATGCGTTTGCCGAGCTCGGAGCGAATGAAACCTGTACCGCGGGCAAGAGCTTTAAGCGTTTCTTCTTTCTGCTCTTCGCTTCCCAGCACGCTAAGATATACACGTGCTTGCGATAGGTCATTCGTTAGATCAACGCCGGTTACTGTAATGAAACCGATGCGCGGATCTTTGAGCTCGGTCTGAATGATTTGGCTCAATTCTTTCTTGATTTGTTCACCTACACGTCCTACGCGGACTTTAGCCATAGGTTAATCACCTCTCTACACTTTCCAGGACGTAAGCCTCGATGATGTCTCCCTCTTTAAGGTCGTTCATCTTCTCGAGCGTTATGCCGCACTCGTAGCCTTGTGCCACTTCTTTTGCATCGTCCTTGAACCTTTTAAGCGATTCGATTTCGGTCTCCAAAACCACGATTCCGGCACGGATTAAGCGAGCCTTCGCGCTGCGTGTAATTTTCCCGGAAGTAACCATACAGCCTGCAATTACGCCGACTTTGGTAACTTTGAAAATATTACGCACTTCAGCCTGACCCATAATAACCTCTTTGAAGATCGGATCAAGCATCCCTTTCATAGCATGCTCAATTTCGTCAATCACGTTATAGATGATGCTGTGAAGACGAATATCAACTTTCTCCTGCTCTGCAGTTGCTAGCGCCTGCGGCTCTGGACGAACGTTGAAGCCGATAACGATCGCGCTCGATGCTGCTGCCAAGTTGATATCGGACTCCGTGATCGCGCCGGCACCGCTATGGATGATCTTAACGCGTACGCCTTCGATGTCGATTTTGGCAAGCGATCCTTTAAGCGCCTCAGAGGAACCTTGAACGTCCGCTTTGATGATTACGTTCAAATCCTTGATTTCGCCTTCTTTAATATGATTGTACAAATCTTCAAGCGTTACTCTCGAATTTGCACCAAGCTCGGATTGACGGTGCTTGATGGCACGGCGATCTGCAATGGCACGCGCTTTACGCTCGTCTTCGAATACAAGGAATGGATCGCCAGCTTGCGGTACTTCTGTCAGACCGGTAATCTCGATCGGTGTACTTGGGCCCGCTTCTTTGAGACGGCGTCCTTTGTCATTCACCATGGCGCGAACACGGCCGAAGCAGTTGCCTGCTACGAATGCATCGCCGATCTTAAGTGTACCGTGTTGAACCAGAACGCGCGCAACAGGACCTTTACCTTTGTCCAGCTCGGCTTCAATTACAGTACCGCGGGCACGCTTGTTCGGATTGGCTTTGTAGTCGTTCACTTCGGCAACGAGCAGAATCATCTCAAGGAGCTCCTCAAGATTGGTGCGCTGCTTAGCGGATACGTTAACGAAGATCGTATCTCCGCCCCACTCTTCCGGAACGAGCTGATACTCGGTCAAGCTTTGTTTGATTTTATCTACGTCAGCGCCTGGCTTATCGATCTTGTTAACCGCTACGATGATCGGAACGCCTGCTGCTTTAGCATGGTTGATGGCTTCGATCGTTTGCGGCATAACGCCGTCATCGGCTGCTACAACGATGATTGTAATATCCGTTACTTGAGCACCACGAGCACGCATAAGCGTAAACGCTTCGTGACCCGGTGTATCAAGGAAAGTGATTTTCTTATTATTGATCTCAACTTGGTAAGCACCGATATGCTGCGTGATGCCGCCTGCTTCACCGGAAGTTACGCTGGTGTGTCTGATGGCATCAAGAAGCGTTGTTTTACCATGATCGACGTGACCCATGATCGTTACAACCGGAGGACGGGATTCGAGTGTATCCTCTTCGTCCTTCTCTTCCAATGTTTCGAATGCATCTTCTTCCACTGGAATCTTCACTTCAACTTCAACACCGTACTCTGTTGCGATCAGTTGTACAGTATCTAGGTCAACCTCTTGGTTAATAGTAGCCATGACGCCAAGCGTAATGAGCTTCTTGATAACCTCGGAAGCATCCTTATGCAGCAATTTTGCCAATTCGCCAACCGTCACTTCGCCGCGTACAATAATTTTCTTCGGCGTATTGTCGATTTTCTCTTTACGTTCTTGCTGTTGTCCTTTGCCACGGTTGTTCTTGCCGCCGCGGTTGTTTTTGAAGTTGCCTGTACGTGAATCTTCAAAGCGTTTATTCGCACCAAAGTTGCTGTTAGCTGCCTTTGGATTGTTTCTTTTCTTAGCATGATCATCGGAAGACGTGCTGCGTGACTCGAATGTACGAGCCGGTGCATTGTTGCGACTCGGCGATTGACTCGCTTGATCCGGACGCGGAGTTGATGGACGGAATCCGCCGCCTTGGCCGCCGCCTGAATTCGAGCCTTGACCTGAAGGACGGTTGCCTTGATAGCCGCCACCGCCGCTCGCACCTTGACCTTGTGGACGGTTGCCTTGGTAGCCGCCGCCTTGACCTTGCGGACGTTGACCTTGACCACCTTGCGACGAACCTTGACCTTGTGGACGATTACCTTGATAGCCGGTACCTTGACCTTGTGGGCGATTTCCTTGATACCCGCCGCCTTGGCCTTGTGGACGGTTGCCTTGATACCCGCCGCCTTGACCTTGTGGACGATTGCCTTGACCGCCTTGACCACCTTGGCCCTGTGGACGGTTGCCTTGATAGCCGCCGCCTTGACCTTGCGGGCGGTTGCCTTGATAGCCGCCTTGACCTTGCGGACGCGGATTGGAATTCGAGCTGCCTTGCGATTGGCCTGTTGTAGGCTGTTGATTGGAGGTCGTCGGTGTCGTGCCCGCTGTTACGCTAGATGCCGGAGTTTGTGTACTAGCCGGCTGAGATGCTGCGTTCGCAGTCGGAGCTGCATTTGTGCTAGGTGTTTGCGTATTTGTTGTATTCATATTCCCCTGCTGTTCCTGAGTATTTTTGTTGACCTGTCCGTGTCCTTGCGCTGGAGCATTCGTATTGGACCCCGCCTTGCGTTCAGGCTGGCCTTGCGGTTGCTGGCGATTAGACGACTGAGCTGCTGCAGAGACGGTCGCGCTCTCCTGGGCACGTTTCGCTGCTGCATTCGCTTTAATATCGCGGAAGAAACCTTCCACCTTCGAAACCATTTCGTTTTCCATGACGCTCATATGATTGTTAACGGGAAGATTGAGCCGCTTTAGGATGGTAATGATTTCCTTGCTGCTCATATTTAAGGACTTCGCATATTCGTAAACGCGTGTTTTATCTTTGTCTTGTTGTTTAGTCAATATACTCCACCTCCGTAGGTTCAATTAAGCTCTGTGCAATGCTTTTAGAAAAGCCTGAGTCGGTTACACCAATGAGAACCCTCTCGGACTTGCCGATTGCGTCTCCGAGCGTAATTCGGTCGAATGCTTCTACGAGTTTAACATTGTAAGTGGTACATTTGTCCCGAAACTTCTTCTTCGTATTATCTGATGCATCACCGGCAACTATGACAAGTTTCGCTTTTCCCTGCTGGACAGCTTTCAATACGGTTTCGTCACCGGTAACGAGTTTACCGGCCCGCATTGCCATACCTAGCATGTTAAGCGATTTATGCTTCGTCTTCGTCATCGATCTCATCCTTATTCGCGTTAAACGTATCCTCTACAGCGATAAAATCTTGCTCGAGCTGATCGTATATTTCCATGCCAACGGTTTGTTTCAAAGCCCGATCCAGTGCTCTGCTCTTCTTGGCTAGCTTAAAACAAGCGACCTTCCCGCAAAGATAAGCACCGCGACCTGCTTTCTTCCCCGTCAAATCGATCAGAACCGATTCTTCAGGCGTACGAACGACGCGGATCAGCTCTTTCTTAGCCTTCATCTCCTGGCAAGCCACACATTTACGCAGTGGAATTTTTCTAGGTCTCATCGTTCATCCCCCCTGAACATAAGTGCTTAGTCGATGGAGACGGAATCCTGATGCATGGTGCTCATCGGCGACTTTGGACGACCAAATTCTTGCTCCGCCTGCGTTTCGCTCTTAATATCAATCTTCCAACCCGTCAGCTTCGCAGCCAAACGAGCATTCTGACCTTTAATCCCGATTGCCAGCGACAGCTGATAATCCGGAACAATAACGCGTGCCATCTTCTCTTGTTCGTACACGATAACCTCGATAACTTTAGAAGGGCTTAGCGCATTCGCAACATATTCCTCAACGCTCTCGGACCAACGGACGATGTCAATTTTCTCGCCCTTGAGCTCTGTAACGATGGTTTGTACGCGCATCCCCTTCTGACCAACGCATGATCCTACCGGATCCACTTCGGCATTGCGGGAATAAACAGCGATTTTGGAACGGAAACCCGCTTCACGTGCGACAGAACGAATCTCAACGACACCGTCATAAATCTCCGGTACCTCGAGTTCGAAAAGGCGTTTCAGCAAGCCCGGGTGTGTACGGGAAAGGAAGATTTGCGGTCCTTTCGTCGTGTTCTCCACTTTCGTGATGAACGATTTCACGCGGTCTCCATGTTTGAATTTGTCCGTTGGCATCAATTCTGTCAGCGGCAGCACCGCTTCAACTTTGCCAAGGTCGATAAACAGGTTCCGCACGTCCTGACGCTGCACGATACCATTCACAATGTCTTCTTCTTTATCGATGAAGGCATTGTAAATGAGGCCGCGTTCTGCTTCACGGATACGTTGTGTAACAACCTGCTTTGCGGTTTGTGCCGCAATCCGGCCAAAATCACGAGGCGTTACTTCAATTTCTGCAATATCATCCAGCTGATAATGCGGGTTGAGCTCACGGGAAGCTTCAACCGAGATTTCAAGTCGAGGATCCAGTACATCCTCAACTACAGTTTTGCGTGCATACACTTTGATGACTCCGGTAAACCGATTAATATCTACACGTACATTCTGGGCAGTATTAAAATTGCGTTTGTAGCTCGATATCAGGGCTGCTTCAATGGCTTCCAGCAAGATATCCTTGCTGATCCCCTTCTCTCTTTCGATTTCCGTCAGTGCTTCAATAAATTCCATGCTCATTGGAAATGAGTTCCCCCTTTCAACTAGTTCCCTAACGTTATAATCATGCCGCTGCCTTCTCCTTAGAAGACGATGGCTAAACGGGCACTTGCAACTTTCGCATACGGCAAGATATGTTTCTTCTTGCCGATTTCAATGACAATCTCTTCCCCATCAAATGAAAGAAGCTTGCCTTCGAATTCCTTCAAGCCGCCGATCGGCTCATAAGTCGTTGCAAACACATGCTTGCCGACCGATTTCTTCACATCTTCGGGCTTCTTAAGCGGACGTTCCGCACCCGGCGAGGATACTTCGAGAAAATAAGCGTCAGATACCGGATCGTTCTCATCCAGCTTCTCGCTCAAATATTCGCTAATCCGGCCGCATTCATCGATATCAATGTTGCCTTCTTTGTCCACGTAGACACGAAGAAACCAGTTGCTTCCTTCTTTGACATACTCTACGTCAACGAGTTCAAATCCATTTTCATCGAGGAACGGTCTAACCATCTCTTCGACAGCGGTTTTGATTGTGGATGTGCTCAAAAACAATGTACCTCCCACTGCAGCGGTGCGCCACAACATAGTCGGCGTACGGTCAGTTTAATTTTTCAGCTGAAATGCACCTGTTGCAGACCTGCTTATGTCCCATCGTATATGTAAAAAGGTGCAGACAAAACGTAAAGAGTGGGTTTCCCCACTCTTCTGCGAAAAGGTCGTATCATCAGCATTACCAGAAAGATTATAACATAACCATGATGTGGTGACAATACGGCGCCTTAAGGTGCGCTCGGGGTGGGTCGCTCCATTCGAGGTGCGCCTGCGGCCGCTGTTGAACTCGGGATGCTCGATTAGACGCTTTCGCGGTGGCATCCCGAGTTCAAAGGCGGCACGTAAACTCTCCGGCTGCACCCCGAACTCCGCTCCTTCCCCTCGCTTACCAGCGCTTAGGGGCGAAGCCGAAGTTGCCGAGGTCCTCCGGCAACTTCGGTGAAACCAGTACACCTAAAACTACCATAAACCCCAGAAGAATAAACCTTAAACAGTCGCCCCTCCGGGGCTTGTTCACCTTCGGTGAACTTTCCTTACTTCACCTGCGGTGAAGACACAACCTAGAACAAGGACAATTGATTCGACTCCGGCAATCCCCGGAAGCAGCCCATTGTCGTCAGAACTTCGACGATGGTTTTGGTTGCTTTCGATTTCTGCTGGAAGTCTTCGACCGATAGGAACTCGCCGAAATCGCGAGCGCCTGCGATGTTCTTCGCAGCGTTCTCGCCGATCCCGCTGATTGCGCCGAATGGCGGGATAATCGAGTTGCCGTCGATGATAAATCGAGTAGCTTCTGAACGATAGAGATCAACCGGCTTGAAGGAGAAGCCGCGCGCAGTCATCTCCAGCGCCATCTCAAGCAAGGAAACGCTGTTCTTCTCTTTCGGCGTGGCGTTGAAGCCTTTTTGTTCAATTTCGACCAGCTTCTTCGAGATCGCCTCATATCCCTTGCATAGCAGCTCTAGATCGAAATCCTCGGCACGAATGGAGAAGTACGTCGCATAATATGCGATTGGATGATACAGCTTGAAGAACGCCGTCCGTACTGCCGAGATAACGTAAGCAGCCGCATGGGCTTTCGGGAACATGTACTCGATTTTTAGACAGGAATCAATGTACCATTGCGGTACTTTACAGCGTTTCATTTCATCGATCCACTCTGCGGTCAGACCTTTACCTTTACGAACGCTCTCGGTAATTTTGAAGGCGAGACCTGCATCCATGCCTGCTTTATAGATGAGGAATAACATAATATCATCACGGCAGCCGATAACGGTCTTGATCGTACAGGTACGGTTCTTAATCAGCTCTTGCGCATTGCCGAGCCAAACCCCGGTTCCATGAGACAACCCTGAAATTTGCAGCAAATCGGCAAAGGTTGATGGTTTCGTCTCCTCAAGCATCTGGCGCACGAACTTGGTTCCCATCTCCGGCACGCCATACGTCGCGACCGAGGAACGGATTTTGTCCGGCGTGACGCCAAGGGCATCCGTTGAACTGAACATACTCATGACTTTCTGATCGTTCATCGGAATCGTTGTCGGATCAATACCGGTAAGATCCTGCAGCATACGCATCATGGTCGGATCATCGTGCCCCAGTATATCGAGCTTCAAGAGGTTATCCTCGAAGGCATGATAGTCAAAATGGGTCGTTTTCCACTCGGCATTCTGGTCATCCGCGGGATACTGAACAGGGGTTACATCCTCAACCTCGATGTAGTCCGGCACAACAACGATACCGCCAGGATGCTGTCCCGTGCTTCGTTTAACACCGGTACATCCATTAGCAAGCCTTGTAAGCTCTGCCCCGCGCCACTTCTTCCCATAGCTCTCTTCGTATTTCTTCGTGTAGCCGTAAGCTGTTTTCTCCGCTACCGTACCGATTGTACCTGCACGGAACACATTTTCCGCCCCGAACATCGTCTTCGTGAAGTTATGAGCTACCGATTGATATTCACCGGAGAAGTTCAAGTCGATATCGGGAACTTTGTCCCCTTTGAATCCAAGGAACGTCTCGAACGGGATATCCTGACCTTCGCCTTTGAGCGGCTTGCCGCAGTTCGGACAAACCTTGTCCGGCAAATCGAATCCACTCGGATAACTGCCGTCAAGGAACCATTCACTAAACTTACAAGCTTCATCTACGCATGTATAATGCGCAGGCAGTGGGTTTACTTCAGATATCCCAAGGAAAGTCGCAACGATGGACGATCCTACTGATCCCCGTGATCCGACCAAGTAACCATCCTCATTCGACTTCTTCACTAACTTCGCTGAGATCAAATAGTTGGCAGCGAAACCGGCTTTCGTAATCGGTACAAGCTCTCTCTCGAGTCGTTCAGTAACGACGTCCGGAAGCGGTTCGCCATACAGCCTGCGCGCAGTGTCATAACACGTATTACGCATTTCATCATCGGCGCCTTCGATAATAGGAACGAATAATTTCGGCGGGAACATATCAAACGGTTCAAATCGATCAGCCAGCTCTGAAGTATTCTTGACTACCACCTCATAAGCACGAGCTTCACCTAGAAAAGCGAACTCCTCAAGCATTTCTTTAGTCGTGCGGAAGTGAGCATCCGGCTTGCGGATATCTTTCAGCGGACTAAAGCCTGTAATCCCATGGATCGTAATGTCGCGGAACAGCTTATCTCTCTGCAGCATGTAATGCACGTTGCCTGTCGCGATGACCGGCTTGCCAAGCTTATCGCCAATCTCACATACACGGCGAATGGCCTGTTCAATCTCAGCACGGCTGGCGACGAAACCTTTCTCAACGAGATGCATATAGAAGTCGATCGGCTGAATCTCCAGCACATCGTAATAATGCGCGACTTCCTCTGCCTCTTCCAACGATTTATTCATGACCGCTTCGAAGAACTCGCCTTTCTCGCAGCCGGAGATGACTAGAATTCCTTCTCGTAATTCGGTCAGTTTGCTCTTCGGAATCGTAGCGACGCGTTTGAAATGTTCGGTATGCGATTTCGAAATCAACTTGAAGAGATTCTTCTTGCCCGTTCCATTCAATGCGTAAATGCAGCAATGGAATGGACGCATATTCGACAAGTCGAGCCCGACGTAGTCGTTGAGCATCTGTAAACCGGTGATGTTGCGAGAAGCCGCATCGCCAATTAAGCCAAATAGTACGCCGCCGAGTGCAATGGAGTCATCAATGGCTCGGTGATGATTTTCGAGACTGATTTTATATTTATCCGAAAGGGTATTTAGTCGGTGATTCTTCATCGTCGGATGCAGGAATCGCGCAAATTCAAGCGTATCCAGAACGGGATTCTTCACTTCCGGAAGACCATGCAGCTTGCAGGCTGCATTCAGGAACCCCATATCAAACCTGGCATTATGGGCAACAAGCACCGCATCCCCGATAAAATCGATAAACTCATGAATCTTCGGACCCAGCTCCGGGGCGTCTTCGACCATTTCGTTCGTAATATTCGTTAACTGTTGAATGTGATAAGGAATGTCTTCATGCGGATTGATGAACGTCGAGAACCGATCGATTTCTTTGCCTTCATGCATTTTGACGCCGGCAAGCTCAATGATTTTGTTGTTTACAACGGAAAGTCCCGTCGTCTCGACGTCGAATACAACGTAAACAGCCGTTTGCATCGCTTCTTCGCGCGCATTCATAACCATCGGAATGGCGTCATTGACTACGTTTGCCTCTAATCCGAACAATACTTTAATGCCATGTTTCTTAGCCGCTTTAGCCGCTTCCGGATAGCACTGCACATTGCCGTGGTCTGTAATGGCTATCGCTTTGTGTCCCCACTTGGCAGCTTGCTTAATGTATGCGTCCACCGGAGCAACCGCATCCATCGTGCTCATCGTCGTATGCAAGTGGAACTCGACGCGTTTCTCTTCGGCATCATCCTTGGATTCCCTTGGTGCCAAAACTTCATGCATATCGGAAGGCATCATGACCAGCTCGGGCTCCATCATGAAGCGGTCATACTCGACGCGTCCGCGTGCCTTGATCCATTTGCCATTAGCGAGCTGCTTCAACACTTTGACATCGTCTTTCGTCTTCGCGAACATCTTCATCGCGATAGAGTCAGTGAAGTCCGTAACGTTGAATGTAAATAGCGTGCTGCCATTGCGGAGTTCTTTCTCTTCGAGACCGAATACCGCGCCCTGCACGGTGACCTTCTTCTCTTCTTCAATAATGTTCATAATCGGCACAGGCGCATCTCGAATATCGTAACCGACGACAAGGCGAACTTCGCCTTCGTCTAGCTGCGGCTCTTCCGATACCGTAGGACTTGTCATCATCGCTTGAATAACTTCGCGCTCTTCTTGCTCCCGCTTCTGAGCAAACTGCTCATACACCTCTTGATTGGATTCGCCGACAATCATCTTCATCCGGCAGGTAGTAGCAAATTGCTGCTTGAAGAAATCAATCGCAAGCTCGTCAATCTTCTTCTTCTTCGCAAGCTCAAGACCCATGTCGTCCATCAGATGAAGGGTAATCAGATCACCTTCAGCAATGATCTTCGATTTACTGATCCAGCCATTAACGGAAGGATTGTTCTGCTGCAGCCATTCCACAAATGCCGGCCAATATTCTTGAATCAGTTCATCCTTCGATACCTCGCTGCTATATTGAAACTGAAACGAGATTTGAGCAATATGGGCATACTTCGCAACGACTGCACGACAAAAAACACCAAAAGCCGGTAACGGAACCATAGTCGTTTTGCCAATGCAAAACGTCCATTCCCGGTTACTCCGGCTTACGATTACTTTATCTATATACCCATCTGCGAAATATTCATCGACCATTTGCTGCGGCAGATCCGCCTGCTTCAGAAGCAGTTCGAACCGCTGTCGCTTTCCCCCGGTTTGGTTCATATTGTCCTCCCCCAAGACGAAACGGCTGTCGCCGCCTTTCAGCGAATACAGCCGTTTATTCCTTTTTTACTCTTGTTGCTATTAATAAGCTCTGGCGAATACGACGGAATGCTCGGATTTCTCTCCACAAACGAGACAAACGGTTTTGTGCTCTGCAGGCTCAAACGGAATATTACGGCTCGTTGCACCCGTTTCTTCCTTCACTTGACGCTCGCATGCATCTGATCCGCACCAGCCGGCAAGCGCGAAGCCGCGCTGTTCTTCGAAGAGTGCCTTCATCTCATCAAGCGTCTCCACAGAGTAAGTATGCTCCGTACGGAATTGCTTTGCACGCTCAAGCATATCATTATGGGTCTCCACCAGCATATGCTCAATTTCTTCCTTCAAATTGCTTTGAAGGACAATCCGCTTCTCACCTGTGATACGCGACACGAGAACAACTTGTCCATTCTCCATATCGCGAGGTCCAAGCTCAAGGCGAATCGGTACACCGCGCATTTCATACTCATTGAATTTCCAACCCGGACTTACATCGCTGCGGTCATCCACTTTCACGCGGATGCCTGCTTTCTTCAACTCAGCGAATAGCTCGTCCACGCGTCCAACCACTTGCTCACGCGTCTTCGCCGGGCCAATTGGAATCATGATGACTTGAGTCGGTGCTACTTTCGGAGGAAGCACAAGACCACGATCGTCACCGTGAACCATAATCAACGCACCTAACAGACGAGTCGATACACCCCATGAGGTGGTGTGAACAAACTGTTGCGTATTCTCGCGATCCAAGTACTTAATATCGAATGCAACCGCGAATTTATTGCCAAGGTAATGGGACGTTCCTGCCTGAACGGCACGGCCGTCTTTCATCATGGCTTCAATGGAATACGTATCTACTGCACCTGCAAAACGTTCCGATGGCGTTTTCTGGCCCATGATGACCGGAATCGCCAGATAGTTCTCGCAGAAGTCACGATAAATATCGAGCATTTGGTTTGTTTCTTCACGCGCTTCTGTTTCGGTTTCATGCGCGGTATGGCCTTCCTGCCACAGAAACTCCGTTGTACGCAAGAAAGGCAGCGTCCGTTTCTCCCAACGAACAACGTTTGCCCACTGATTAATCAGCACGGGCAAATCGCGATAGGATTGAATCCATTTGGAGTACATATGGCCGATAATCGTTTCCGATGTCGGACGAATCGCCAAACGTTCTTCAAGCTTCTCTCCGCCTGCTTCGGTTACCCAAGGCAGCTCGGGATTAAAGCCTTCCACATGCTCCTTCTCTTTGAGGAAGAAGCTCTCCGGAATGAACATCGGGAAGTAAGCGTTACGGTGACCGGTTTCTTTGAACCTGCGGTCGAGCTCATCCTTCATATGCTCCCAAATTTCAAAACCCTCTGGACGGAATACGATACAACCGCGCACTGGGGAATAATCCATCAATTCCGCTTTCTTGATGACATCGATATACCACCGCGAGAAATCCTCGTTTTGCGGTGTGATTTCCGTTACGAATTGCTTATCCTTCGACATGACCGACTCAGTGCTCCCCTCGTACCAATCGCAATATATCATTATAAGTAACTGCCAGCATGAGCAGCATCAGCATCGCAAAGCCGATGAAATGCACCATGCTCTCCCGATTCGGATCAACCGGACGGCCTCGCACAGCTTCAAATCCGAGGAAAACCAAACGGCTTCCATCGAGCGCCGGAATGGGCAGCAGGTTAAAGATACCTAAATACAGACTGAGAACCGCAACCCATGAAGTAAGCTGGACGATGCCTTCATCGGCGATTTGACTTGTCACTTGAGCAGTCCGAACCGGCCCGCCAAGATCCTCCATCTTGAAGTCACCGAGAATCAGCTTCTTAAATCCATCAAAGATCATGATTGTCATGTTCTTCATCGCTTTGCCCGCATAGGTGAATGTTTCGCCGAATGTTACCGACCGAGTAGGTACCGCAGCTGAGATGCCCAGTTTCCCGACACCTGTAGTGGGGTCTTTCTTCGGAGTAATTTTGAAAGATATCGGCTTCCCGTCACGCAGCACGTTAAATACGAGCGGCACATCGACCGATTTACTGATCAGCTCGATCATCTTGTTGGAATCGCCGCCGATCTTCTCTCCGTTCACCGAATCAATCACATCACCTACACGAAGATCCGTTTGTGATGCCGGCATTCCTTCAACTACGCTGCCAATTAACAAACGATCCGGATTCTCCATGGGAACACCGGCCATTTGAAAATAGAGACCAAATAAAACGAAAGCTAAAACAAAGTTCATGACTGGACCCGCAACGATAGCGAGCGCCCGCTGACCTACTGTTTTGCTGCCGAACTGGCGATCAATCGGAGCGATCTGCGTTTCTTTCCCTTTACTAATCAGAAGTGCTTGCGGATGTACGTCGTAGGAATCCGTAATTCCATCCGCACTAAGAGCAAGCTTAAGTTTACGTTCGATATCGATGGTTTCGACCTCGCCGCGGACAACATTGCTTCGATCATCTAAACGATCCAAGTAAATCCGAGTAACCGTGTTATCTTTCACCCGTACTGCAACGGTCTGCCCGGGATGAATCTCGACTAACTCCGGATCCTCACCGGCCATGCGGACAAAACCGCCTGCCGGGACAAGCCGCAGCGTGTATCTGGTTTCACCGCGTTTGATGGAAAACAGCTTCGGACCAAACCCAATCGCAAACTCTCTTACCAATATTCCGGCACGCTTCGCAAAATAAAAATGACCCCATTCGTGAATGGTCACAATGACGAAGAAGACCATTACCGTCAAAAAGACGACTTGAATCGTATGCATCGTTCCCCTTGCCTCCTGTTCGTAACGGCCTGTACTTAGATTATCATTATTCTCCCGTTCGATACAAGAGAACCACCGGTTAGATGCTTGCCGCTTCTCTTCGAGCCCAGGCATCCACTTCTGCGATGGCCTGAACATCGGGAACATCTACAAGCTGATGCTTGTTCAGCACAGCTGCTATAACAGTTTCAATCTCTAGGAATGTGATCTCGCCTGCCAAGAAACGAGCTACAGCCGTTTCGTTCGCTGCATTAAATACGGTAGGCGCGGATTGCCCCGCCTGTCCGCTCTCATAAGCAAATCGGAGACATGGGTAACGATTAAAGTCCATCTCCCGGAAATGCAAGGCGGACATTTTCGCTAAATTCAATCTCTCTGTTGGCGTTGGCCTGCGTTCCGGATAAGTGAGCGCATACTGGATCGGGACACGCATGTCCGGCATCCCCAGCTGAGCGATAACGCTGTGATCCACAAACTCGACATAAGAGTGAATAATACTCTCTGGGTGAATAAGAACATCGATTTGATCGTATGAAAGCCCGAATAACCAGTGAGCCTCGATAACTTCAAGCCCTTTATTGGCCATAGTCGCAGAATCGATCGTAATTTTGGCACCCATCGACCAGTTTGGATGATTTAGTGCTTCAGCAACGGTCACGCCTTCAAGTTCATCCCGAGTACGGTCCCGGAAAGAGCCGCCCGACGCTGTAAGAGTAATACGGTTCACATCACGCCGACGTTCCCCATTTAAGCATTGAAAAATCGCAGAGTGCTCACTGTCAATTGGCAGAATGGACACACCTTTATCAAGGGCACGCTTCATCACGATATGACCAGCTGTTACAAGCGTTTCTTTATTCGCGAGTCCGATATGTTTACCTGCGTCTATAGCAGCAAGCGTTGCCTGCAGCCCGCGGCTGCCAACAATTGCAGTCACGACCGTATCCGCCTCATTATCAGCAGCAATTTCGATCAGTCCGTCATTGCCATAGAGCACCTTAGTCCCTTGCGGCAAATGTGGAGCAGCTTCTTCCGCTAATGCCTTGGTCGACAAGCAAACGCTCTTGGGCTTGAATTGATTGGCTTGCTCGATAAGTAATTGCAGATTATTGCCTGCAGCCAAGCCTTCAACCTGATAACGATCAGGCTCATGACTTAGAATATCCAAGGTTTGCGTCCCTATGGAACCGGTAGAACCAAGAATCGTTATTTTCTTCAACGCTAAGGAGCCTCCTTGAATCACAGGGGAAGCAGCTCGGTCATTACGAGCAATGGAAACACGATTAACCAGCTATCGCAACGATCCAACACGCCACCATGACCGGGCAAAATCGAACCGGTATCCTTGATGCCGCGAATCCGTTTGTAAGCCGATTGAATGAGATCTCCGAACTGCCCTGCAACGGCCGCAATTAGACCGATTAGCAGCGCCCTGCTGATGCTGATGATATCCGGGTATATCCATGCAAAAATAGCCGCGATGGCCAGTGAAAGCACAATACCGCCGATCGAGCCTTCAATTGTTTTGTTGGGACTGATGGAAGGCCACAATTTATTCCGACCGAATGCTCGTCCTGTGAAATAAGCTCCGATATCGGAAGCCCAGATTGCACCGAATGCCAAACAAGTCGTAAGTAAACCATGGAGCTCCGCGTTACGCACCTCGTACATCGCGTGGAATCCATAGCCAACATATAGGGCTCCAAGCAGCATCAATGCCGCTCCGTCAATGGTTATGACATTTTTGGTCAGAACCGTTACCGTGAGTAATAAGAATAACAATAACCAAATTGTATGTATGGCTGCAGGCGAGTCTAAGCCGAAATCTTCCCAAGGAATAAACAAGACCAGCATGCCTGCCAGCCCAATTAATGATAACGGATGTTTGGCAGAAACCCCGTTCATCCGTGTATATTCCATAAATCCAATAACAGCAAGTAGAAGGAGGAGTGCAAAGAAAAACCATCCGCCGAGTACAGTTAGAAATATAAATGCTGCGCCGCCGATTAGGCCGGTAATTATACGTTGTTTCACCTGTATGACACTCTCCAGTAAGGCCGATTACAGCCCGCCGTAGCGACGGCCGCGACGCTGATACTCACGCACAGCTTCAAAGAAATGCTCTTCTGTAAACTCAGGCCAATAGACGTCAGTGAACCACATCTCGCTGTAGGCGAGCTGCCAAAGCATGAAGTTGCTCAATCGAAGTTCACCGCTCGTTCGAATAAGCAAATCGGGATCAGGAACCCCTGCGGATAACAAGTTCGCTTCCATCATCGACTCATCGATATCTTCCGGCGACAGCTTGCCCTCTTGAACAGCCTGACCGATCGAACGTACCGCCTCGATCATTTCTTTCCGACTGCCGTAATTTAGGGCGAAGTTAAGAACTAACCCCGTATTATTAGCCGTTTGGACGATTGCCTCTTCTACAGCTTTGAGCGTGTAGTCCGGCAGATCCCCTTTATATCCCATCATTCGAACCTGAACATTATTCGCCATCAGATCCTTAAGCTCAATAGACAGAAACTCCTGAGGAAGCTTCATGAGAAACTCTACTTCTGCTTTTGGGCGCTTCCAATTTTCCGTGGAGAAGGCATATAGTGTTAAATATTTCACACCAAGTCGATCCGCAGCCATCGTAATTTTTTTGACTGTTTTCATACCGGAGTGATGGCCGGCCATGCGGGGCAAACCTCGGCTCTTGGCCCATCTGCCGTTGCCGTCCATAATAATGGCGATATGCTTCGGAATGCCATCCGAATCAAGCGTCGGCGAAGTTGGTTTCGCGGACGCTTTACTGAATAACGCCTTCAATCGTTTTAACACACGCTCGTCCTCCCGCTAACGTTGATTTATGCAACAAACCCCACCATTCGGAGGGGCCGGAGAGCTTGCATTATACTTCCATGATTTCTTTCTCTTTCGCAGCCAGTACTTTTTCCACTTCTGCGATAAATTTATCGGTCGTTTTCTGAACATCTTCTTGATGACGACGGGACTCATCTTCCGAAATCTCGGTTTTTTCGAGTTTCTTAATGTCGTCATTCGCGTCACGACGAACGTTACGAATGGCTACTTTTGCTTCTTCGCCAAACTTCTTCGTCAATTTGACGAGCTCCGAACGACGTTCTTCCGTCAGCATCGGAATGCTCAGGCGGATAGTTGCACCATCGTTCGACGGAGTCAGACCGAGATCCGATTTCATGATCGCTTTTTCAATCGCAGACAGGGAGGTTTTATCCCAAGGCTGAATCATTAGCGTACGGGAATCAGGCGTATTGACGTTAGCCAGTTGATTGACAGGAGTCATTGCCCCGTAATATTCAACTTGAACCCGGTCAAGGAGGGCTGGAGTAGCACGGCCTGCACGTAGTGTGGAGAGATCACGTCTCAGTGCTCCGATCGCTTTGTCCATCCGATCTTCTGCGCTTTTCTTAATGGCTTGTGGCATTAGGTTACACGCTTCCTTTCATCACAATAGTACCGATTTTCTCACCAAGGACAACACGTTTGATATTCCCTTGCTCGGTAATGTTGAAGACGACGAGTGGAATATTGTTGTCCATGCAAAGCGATGAAGCAGTTGAGTCCATCACGCCAAGGTTGCGGTTGAGGACTTCCATATACGTCAGCGTTTCGAATTTCTCCGCTGTCGCGTCTTTAAATGGATCAGCGGAGTATACGCCATCCACTTTATTTTTCGCCATTAGGATAACTTCTGCTTCGATTTCAGCTGCGCGCAATGCTGCAGTTGTATCTGTCGAGAAGAACGGATTGCCTGTGCCTGCCGCGAAAATAACGACACGCCCTTTTTCCAGGTGACGGATCGCCCGGCGGCGTATGTAAGGCTCAGCGATTTGTTGCATGGCGATAGACGTTTGCACACGAGTCGGCACATCGATTTGCTCCAGCGCATCTTGAAGCGCCAAAGAGTTCATGACAGTCGCTAACATACCCATATAGTCTGCTGTTGCACGGTCGATACCTTTCTCCGAACCGGCAATTCCGCGCCAGATGTTGCCGCCGCCACATACGATCGCGACTTCAACATTCAGTTTCACTACTTCTTTTACCTGCTCTGCAATAGAGGAAATCATTGCGGAGTCAATTCCAAAACCATTATTACCCGAGAGCGATTCGCCGCTCACCTTCAGCACTATACGTTTGTACACGGGACTTTGCAACGTGGTATACCTCCATCTTCAACTTTGTTTAAAAGGCCGTATACGGACTTGAAAATTTAGACCTAATTATAGGAAATAGGCGGGGCGAACGCCCCGCCCCGCCTGCGCGTTCGGTTTACAATTTAGCTTGCGACATAACTTCTTGAACGAAGTTGTCTTCTTTTTTCTCAAGACCTTCGCCAAGCTCGAAACGAGCGAAACGACGGATAGAAATATTCTCTCCAATTGTGCTGATTTTCTCTTTCAGCAGGGTATGGATTGTTTTGTCTGGATCTTTGATGAACGGCTGCTCAAGCAAGCAGTATTCTTCGTAGTATTTGCTGATACGGCCTTCAACCATTTTATCAACGATTTTCTCTGGTTTGCCTTCGTTCAGCGCTTGAGCTCTAAGGATTTCACGCTCTTTATCCAGCTCTTCAGTGGAAACTTCTTCACGGCTAACAAACTTAGGGTTTGCAGCAGCGATTTGCATAGCGATATCACGAGCGAACTCGCGGAATTGTTCCGTTTTACCAACGAAGTCAGTTTCGCAGTTGATTTCAACCAGAACGCCGATACGGCCGCCAGCGTGGATGTAGGATTCTACTGTACCTTCAGTAGCTACACGACCCGCTTTGTTTGCTGCAGCGGAAAGACCTTTTTCACGAAGCAAGTCGATCGCTTTCGCGATATCACCGTTTGTTTCATCAAGCGCTTTTTTACAATCAAGCATACCTGCGCCTGTTCTTTCACGCAATTCTTTTACTGCACTAGCACTAACTGCCATGTTGGAAACCTCCTGAAATTAGTTAAGTATGACTGATCGTTATGAATGAGCCGGCGGCTCATTCATAACGATCAGCGTGAACATTCGAAAAAAGGGCGGTGAGAGGTTATGCACCTTCTGACCACCCTTCGTGTCGTATCGTTAAACTCTATTAAGCAGTTGTTACTTCGCCTTGACGCGATTCAACAATTGCATCAGCCATTTTAGCTGTCAGCAATTTAACTGCACGGATTGCATCATCGTTACCTGGGATCACGTAGTCGATTTCATCCGGATCACAGTTTGTATCAACGATACCTACGATTGGGATACCAAGTTTGCGTGCTTCAGCAACCGCGATACGCTCTTTGCGTGGGTCGATGATGAACAATGCGCTTGGCAAACCTCTCATGCCTTTGATACCGCCGAGGAATTTTTCAAGACGATCTTTCTCTTTACGGAGAATGATAACTTCTTTCTTAGGAAGAACTTCGAAAGTGCCGTCCTCTTCCCATTTCTCAAGCGTTTTAAGACGGTCGATACGTTTTTGAATCGTTTGGAAGTTAGTCAGCGTGCCGCCGAGCCAACGTTGATTGATGTAGAAGTTGCCGCAACGTTCTGCTTCTTCTTTCACCGAATCTTGTGCTTGTTTCTTAGTACCTACGAAGAGAATAGTGCCGCCTTCTTCGCCGATCGAACGTACGAAGTTGTAAGCTTCTTCGACCTTCTTAACTGTTTTCTGCAAGTCAATGATGTAAATACCGTTACGTTCTGTGAAGATATAACGATCCATCTTAGGGTTCCAACGACGAGTTTGGTGACCGAAGTGTACCCCAGCTTCTAGAAGCTGTTTCATGGAAATTACCGCCATCTCTTACACACCTCCTGTTAAATGGTTTTTAGTGGTTACCTCCGCCAATATCATTTTCCGTCATCACTTCGACCGGGTCGAAGCACCAATAACGGAATTAATCGGCGTGTGTTTTTAACACCGTCAATTACTATAACATATCTGCATACACGCTTGCAACCACAATTGACAGGTTTCCTTATGATATTTCGATAGATACGGATTTATTGGTCGGAAGATGACAGCTCGGATGGAGAAGCATTCGGTGTACTCGTAATAATCGTGCGAATTTGCGACAAAGACAAGTCACCTTCGAAAGCAAAATAACCTGCACGTATCTTCGTTGTACGCATCAGGCTGATAAAAGATTTTTTATCCGAAATGACGCCACTACCATGTAAGATGTCTGCTGTTTCCGTTACACTGGAGTTTGGCGGAATGCGCACCACAACGGATTTAGAGACAGCTGTGTTCTCAGAAGCTGCTGTCTCCTTCACGTTCTTATCATCCTTAGCTGCATCTTGCTTCGCTTGATCCTGCTTCACTTGATCCAGCAATGCCTGCTTGTCTGCTAGTTTCTTCTTATATTCAGCCTCTACCCGTTTACGCTCAGCAGCAACAGCTTGATCAAGTTCGGTCTTCGAATACCCGATTAGTTCTGATTCTGTGGTCTCCTGCTGAACCGGCTCATCCATTTTGTTCACTTGTTTCTCACCAATAATCATCAGTTGCAGAAGGGCTGCACCAATAATAATACCAACACCTAGACCAAAGAGAAATGTACGTTTATTCATGACGCGCTGCTTCCTCCTGCTTCGACAGCTGAAGAATAAGCTGAACTTCCCCTTTGTTCTTACCGAGTTTCTTAGCTATTGCATCAATGGATTTACCACTTTGATACATATCGAACAAATCGGTATAACGGTCGCGAATCGTCAAAATTGGCTCTTCATCTTCCACCATCTCTTCCGCTTCCACATCACTTGTAACTGCTGGAATTAGATGCTGGGGTCTTGAATGAGCGGCATGAGTATCCGTAACTGGAATCGTAAAATTTGAAATTTGTGCAGACTGCTGCTCTAATGCAGAAGCATGCAGCTTGGTTTGTTCAACCAGAAGCAATTCTAACTCGGCACAGCGCTTCTCAAGCAATTCCGTACGCTCATCGCGCTTCTTGGACTGAAGCTGAGTATCCTGGGTGGATTTGCTGACAAGCTCAACAAGCTCACGATTGTCCGCTTCCATGTTCTCCATAAACTGCTCTAGTGCCGTCTCCATATTCCGAACGGTTTGTGTCGATTGCTCCTGCTTGCCACTCGGCATTCTACGCGGTAGTACAGCTGCGCAGACAACAACAATACCGCCGATAAGTATGATCGTTTGCCATGATTCCATCTTCATTCACCTGCATTTCGATTTAACAATCCGTTACATCGAGATATCAATATGGTTGCCTTTGTAAGGATGCTTCTGTCCGTGATCGGTTTCCGCAGCAACTCCAGCTCCACCATCTTGCTTCTTCTTCCGATTCTGCTTGCTCTGAGACTCACGCTGCCGATTGTCTTTGATCTTGGTGTCAATGTTCTGTTCAACGGCAGTATTGCGATTACGCAGCAGCTCCGTTTGTTTAGCAGTATCATTCTCCAATCGCATTTGTTCTGCGACCGGCCGCTGATTCAATTGCTGCTGATGCAAGCTGTTTTCCGGAGTCCGTGGAATAGAGATCTGAAAATCTATAGGTTTAAAAGGCATGCTGTTTCCTCCTAAACTTCAACCCTATCACTTGCTAAGCCATGCTAGACATAAGGTGCCATAACGATGTCACCTTCAAAGTAGCGGAACGAAACACGCTGAGTAGCGTCTTTAACAAATCGTGTGTAACGGCCGATTACGATCTTAGTTCCCCCATAAACGACGTTTACGACATCTATTTTGGCGCGATCGGTATCCTCAAGCGACTTCTCAATTTCAAGTACACGATCCTTTGCTGCCGCAATTTCTTCAACCGCGGCACGTTTGGTTGAGGTCAGCTTGATGCGCATGGCCATTTTGTCAGGAGTCAGTTGCCCAACAGCAGCAAGCTGATCTAGCAATTTGAGTGCTTTCTCCGTTTTGTCAAGATTATCCACGGTGTTTTTGATTTGTAAGCGAAGCTCACTTAGTTCCGCTCTCAGCTCCGGCCGTACGCCGACCTCGAGCGTCGTTGCCGTTGACATGGTATTCCCAATCGTTCTCGCAACAACGCGATCACCGGCTTGGATGTTCCCTCCGACAAGCAACCCTTTGGGGCCGCTGCAAACGACATTTCTCCCAGCGCGAACATGAGAATGCATGATGCTTTGAGAAACCAATACATCTTCTCCTGCAGAAACGTTGCTGTCTTGAATAAACGAGCACTTCACATTACGACTTGCTTTCACATAGCCTTTGTTGCTTGCGAGTATTCCACCGGTAATTTCAATAGAGCCGTCGGATTCCAATATGGCCCCTTCAACTCCGCCGATGACTCGAATATCGCCGGAAGCCTTAATTCTGAATCCGGTCAAGACGTTTCCGCGTACGACGACTGTACCTACGAAATCAATGTTGCCGATTTTGTAATCGACATCTCCATTTACTTCAAAGATAGGGAACACATTTATTTTACTTTTATCTGTAAGCGAGATGAGTCCATCGATCGTAGCGTACATAGCTGATTGTTCAGGATTCAACACGACATTTTTACCGATCTTAAAATAAGCTTCTTTTCCGTTTCTGCAAGTGATCACATCACCGGTTACTGATTTGCCTGCCACCCCAGCCCGAGCCGGGACCTTCTCGGCGATCAATTGGCCACGCTTCACATTCTTCAGTTGCGTGACTTCTTTAAAATCGATTTTACCGCCTTCGAGTTCTACCGGACGATATTCGCCTTCATTCATATCGTAAGAGAATCGGATGTGACCATCCTCACCATGAACCGGCAGCTCTCCCTGCGCAATCACATTTTGACTGTAGAAATAGGCACTTGGCCGCTGCGCGATATTACGAAGCATGTCGCGACTGATTCCGTAACATATTCCATGGCTCTTTAGAAACTCTTCAAGCTGTCCTTCCGTGCATGAGAACTGTTCATCCGCAACATTAAATTGGATCGTAGCGGTCAGTTTATCAGGTGCAAGCTGAACAACGAGATGTGATTGTAGTGTTTCAGATGTAGACAAGACTGGCCCCCCTTTATTGCATTAATGCTGCATTAACTGATCCTTTTGTTTTTCTAAAGCACCTCGTAATCTCAAAATTGCTTTGGAATGAAGCTGAGAAATCCGCGAAGGTGATAAAGACATCACTTCTGCGATTTCACTTAGCGATAATTCCTCATAATAGAAGAGCGAAATTACCGTTCTCTCTTTCTCTGTCAGACGATCAATGCCGCGAATGAGTGACTCTTTAAGGAAGAACTCATGTACCTTGTAATCCGGGTTCTTCGCTTTCTCATCGATTAGCAGCGACAATCGGGTCTCGGACTCTTCTTCTCGGATCGGATCCTCAAGTGAGCATACCGTCGTTACTGCAATCTCTTGCAGCATAACGTCAAACTCTTTCTCCGTAACATCCAAATATCCGCTGATTTCCGCATCCGTCACCGAACGCATATATTGCTGTTCAAGCAGCTGGTACGCCTCTTCGATCCGCTTGGCTTTCTCACGAACCGAACGCGGAACCCAGTCGCCTTGACGCAAACCATCAATAATGGCGCCTCTAATTCTCCAAGAAGCATACGTTTCAAATTGTAGACCACGGCGGTAATCGAATTTCTCGATCGCATCAATTAACCCCATTGCCCCATTACTTGCCAAGTCATCCTTGGACACATTCTTAGGCAAACCGATAGCCATACGATTGCTTACGAAATCAACCAAAGTCAAGTATTGTTCAATCAGCAGTTTCTTCGCTTCAATGTCCCCGTCTTCTTTCCACTTCTGCCAAATCTCGATGTTAGACAAATGAGGCGCTTTCGGCTCAATCATCTTCTCACCCTCCTGTTAGGTGACGTATTGCTTTAGCCAATTCTTCAGGCTCTCTATTCTGAGTTGATATTAATTTGGGTGGTGTCAGCGGTTGGAACCCGGCTCCTTCACTTGCTTCGAGCGGTAGATTTCCGTTCAGCTGGTTTTTCAACAAATTATTCAACTCATCACTTTGATCCGGCGTTGCGTAATCAACCGAACTCCCTTTCGATTCATCACTGTCTAACTGTGATAAAGCCTGCGCCTTTGGATTCATAATAAGTGCCACTAACGCGCGGAAAACGAAGCCCAGTACAAAAAAAGTGAGAGATGCGTACAAGCAACGGAGGCTGGTAACCGCCATCCCATTACTGTCCAGCGAGAATAATAATGTAAGTACACTGCCGCCTACTCCAAGGAAGACATTCCAGCGCCAAGACCCTACCATGCTAAATCTCCTTTACTCCTTGCTGCACACTGCGTATCACTAGTACACCGCTTAGACTGTTAAATTCTATGGTCCGACCATAATTAGCACCGGTATCCTCCGCGAGCAGCGGGATCGAGAATTGACGCAGCATCTCTTTACAGGACTCAACATTCCGCGGACCAATCCGCATCGAATCACTGTTTGTTGTGAAAGCGAACATTTGCGCGCCGCCTGCCATCTTAGCAACGAGTCTTCTCGGTTCTGCGCCTGCTTGCTTCATGAGTCCAATCAAATGAGGAACCGAAGTATCGGCATATTTTGCGATATTAATCGGAGCCTCTCTTGCAATCTCGGAGGAGGGCAGCATGACATGCACCATGCCTGCCACCTTCGAGCGTTCGTCAAACAAAGTCAAGCCTACACATGACCCAAGACCCGTTGTCTTCAAGATTGCACCATTCTGTGCAATCTGAAGGTCAGCCATGCCCACTTTCACGAGATTTTCCTGCATCATTCGTTAGGCACTCCTAAAGCGCTGAATATTTTACCAAACGACTCCGGGTCCGGAATAAGGAAGAAATGTCCTGCAAGATCCTCCCGACCTTCAAGAAACGTGGTATCAATTAATAGCGCGGAATCGCCCATTTCACCATATTGAACAAGTCCGTAACTCAAGATAGCTCCAGCCATATCGATTGCGATGGCGGGGACGGTCGGCGACATGTACAACTGCGTGAAATCGGCCAAAGATGATAAATAAGAACCTGCGAGTATGTTACCGATCTCAGCTAGTGCGGAATATTCCATTTCGGAATATCCCTCTTCTGAAACTGGAATGGAAAGTAAATTGCGCAACAGCTTCTTCGCTGAGTGCTCCTCTATCAGGAAAAACATATTACCCGGTGCATCCCCTTCAACGCGAAGGAACACGGCAATGACAACTTGTTCGAATCCGCCCACTCGATCAGCAACCTTCTCGAAGGGGATTAAACTGACAGTGGGAACATTCATATCGACAGGCTTGTCCAGAAGTCTGGAGAGCGCCGTTGCAGCATTGCCCGCACCGATGTTCCCCACTTCCTTCAATACATCAAGCTTGAATGCTTCTAGCTTATCTAATGGATTCACTCGGCTTAAACCTCTTGCTGTTCCAGTTGAATAATTTCGCTCTTATTGAGAACTTCGGAAAGATTTAGCATGATTAGCAATCGGCTGTCTCCGATCTTCGCTACGCCACGCAGGTACTTCGCCTTAATGCCGCCTACAACTTCCGGAGGCGAATCAATGGAATCTGGATCGATATCGATGACATCATTTGCTGAATCGACGATGAAGCCGACTTCCAAATCATTAACGGCTACGATAATGATTCTGGAGCTTTCCGTTTCTTCGGATTCCGCTAAGCTAAAACGTCCGCGAAGATCGATGACCGGAAGCACAACACCTCTTAAATTAATTACACCTTTAATGAAAGGCGGTGTTTTGGGAACGCGCGTAATCGGCATCATACGCTCAATCGTGCGCACTTTTTCTACTTCAATTCCATACTCCTCATGTGCCAGACCAAATACGATAACTTTGATTTCCTCAGCCATTCGTAACCCCTCCTCTATTTAATGAGCGCGTTTGGATCGACGATCAAGGCAACTTGTCCATCACCAAGAATGGTTGCACCAGAGATTCCTTCAATGTTTGTTAAGTATTTTCCAAGTGTTTTCAACACGATCTCACTTTGACCAATAAATTCGTCTACCGTAATTGCACATGTTTTATCGCCTTTGCGAATAACGACGATCTCCGTCTCATGCTCTTCTTCCTCTAGGAACGACTTTGCATCCAGCACTTGGCTGAGGGAGACGAGCGGTATAAGAGAACCGCGATAATCGATCATCCGATTACCGTGAATTTTACGAATTTGCTCACGTGGAACGATTCCCGTTTCCACAATGGATGAAAGCGGAATGGCGTATTTCTCCGTTCCAAGCTTCACAAGCATGGCTGATATGATAGAAAGAGTAAGCGGCAGCTGAATCGAGAATTTCGTACCTTTTCCGGGTTCGGATTCTACGCTGACATGTCCACCTAGTGAAGTGATTTTGGATTTGACGACATCAAGTCCGACACCACGACCGGAAATATCAGAAATTTTATCTGCCGTACTGAAGCCTGCCGCGAAGATAAGCATGTTAATTTCGCTATCTGTTAGCCGCTTGGCTTCTTCAGCAGTAACAACTCCGTTCTTGATGGCAATTTGTTTCACTTTCTCTCGGTTAATGCCACGGCCATCCTCTTCTACTTCAATAAAGACATGGTTGCCGCTATGGAAAGCACGGAGATGAACCATGCCCGTTTCCGACTTCCCTGCTGCAATTCGATCTGCAATCGGTTCAATGCCATGATCCAGCGAGTTACGAAGCAAATGAACGAGTGGATCACCGATTTCGTCGATAACAGTACGATCAAGTTCTGTATCAGCACCTGATATGATGAGATCTACTTTCTTATCAAGCGTCTTCGCTAAATCGCGAATCATGCGAGGGAAGCGATTGAATACCGATTCTACTGGCACCATTCTCAGCTTCAACACGATGTTCTGTAAATCACTACTAACGCGAGTCATGTGCTCTACTGTCTCGGTCAGTTCATTTCTGCGTATCTCACTGGCAAGCTGTTCAAGTCTTACTCTGTCAATCAGAAGTTCGCTAAATAGATTCATTAATGCATCCAACCGCTCGATATCTACACGAATCGTTCGCGAAACATTGTTGGCAGCCGTTGAAGCCTGAGCTACTGCCGGAGCAGCTGCCATTGTCGTTGCTGCTGTTTGCGATCTAGCAGCGTTCACTTCAACTTGCGCTGCATACATGGGACTCGCTGCCGCCACAGGAGCGGATTGCGATGCTGCACCGCAAAGCTGCTGTAATGATTCACGATCCAATTGTGTAATCGCTGCACCTTCAACTTCAGAAACGGATTCAATCCCTTTTCTCAGTTCCTCTTCTGAAATGCTGGCGATTGTAAATACAGTGAAAGAACGGTCGAATTTCTCTTGCTCGATTTCTTGAACGCTTGGTGTAGATTTGACAATCTCACCGCTGCGTTCAAGGAAATCAAATACCATATAGGCACGTGCTGCCTTGAGTACACAATCCTCACGGACAGTGACTACTACGTGGTACACGGAGTGTCCGGCATCGATAGATTGCAGAAGAATCGAGCTTTGGAACTCGTCCAGTATCGCTCCGTCCCCACTGCTGCCACCTGCTGCCGCTGAAGCGGATGTGCTTTGCTCACTTTTGTAGTCAGCTTTCACGATCGTTTGCAACGAAGCAACGATAGACGAAACATCCGCTTTTCCCGTGCCGCCGCCGATAATGTCTTGGACCATAGATTCTAGCGCGTCAAGGCTTTTAAACAACGTATCGAAAATGAAGGTGTCCATTTTGAGTTTGTTGTTACGGACAAGATCAAGTACATTCTCCATCTCATGTGTAAGCGACGCGAGATCTTCAAAGCCCATGGTCGCTGACATCCCTTTTAATGTATGAGCAGAGCGGAAAATGATTTGAACGATGCTAATGTCTTCCGGAGCGCTTTCAAGTTTCAACAGATTCTCGTTTAATGACTGCAAATGATCATTTGACTCGTCAATAAACATTGATAGATAGGCGTTCATATCCATTTCCATGCACCTCCTATATAAATGGTTGCCATGCGAAAATGTGAGCCTTACTTTCTGACGGCATGGGTTATTGCGGTTGCGATTTGTCGAAGCGGCACAATAGACTTTGCGACGCCTGCTTCTACTGCGGAACGGGGCATTCCATATACAACACAAGTCTCTTCCGACTCGGCAATAGCAGTTTCTGCTCCGCTGTCATTTAGAGCTTTCATTCCTTTTACTCCATCGCTTCCCATACCTGTCATGATGACTGAATGTCTGCGTAATTC
Source organism: Paenibacillus sp. CF384 (assembly GCF_900106745.1). Lineage (GTDB taxonomy): Bacteria > Bacillota > Bacilli > Paenibacillales > Paenibacillaceae > Paenibacillus_Z. The sequence continues at coordinate 923,180 of NZ_FNNV01000001.1, forward strand.
CGGGAATGCAGCGCAAGATTCGAACATCGTATCAACGGATGGTCTGTGCCCGCCGCGCGGCGCTTCTTCGGATAATTTGATCGAATAGCTCCCGCCTTCTTTGGTAAGCTCCATATGATAACCACCTGGTGCGATGTAGACAACTCCTGCCTCTACTCGTTCACCATGTATAGCCTCTGTAACATGTAGAGAACTGAACGTATCGAGCCGCTGCGCTAAGGAGCGCGTAAACTTAGGAGGCATATGCTGTACAACCAGCACAGGAGCCGGGAAGTCAATCGGAAGTGTCGATATGACTTCGTGAAGGGCGCGCGGTCCGCCGGTTGAGGTTCCAATCGCAACCAGATGTTTGAAACTTTTGGAACGAACAAGCTTGTTTGGCTTAATAGCCGTTTCCAGTTCTTGATCCATTGGTGGAGATGTCGGCTCAAGTTCCTTCTTAGTCGGCCGTTTGTTAACCTCAATTGTTGGCGCTGGTTTCTCTAATTTCTCTTGTGCAGCAGCAGGCTTTCGCTCACGAAGACTCGTTAACTCTTCCAACGGTTGAATGGGCTTCAGTTGAAGCTCATCCTTAACCGACGGGGCTGTTTCGAAGCTGATAGTCGTTGACTTCGCTTTAGCCATACTTGGCTTCTTCGTTGATGGGACCGGTTTCGAAGGCTGGAACAAGTAAGATTGCCTATTCGTCAGTACTGCAATGCGCAACTTCTCCAGCAATTGCTCGCCAACTGTATGGATATCAGGAGACATCGGACCAGATGGTTTGCGGATAAAATCAAAAGCACCATTTTGCAGCGCTTTGATGGTCTCTCTAGTACCGTCATCGCTTATGCTGGAGAGCATAATAATCGGCACCGGATGGATTCGCATAATACGTTCCAATGCCTCAAGCCCGTTCATCTCCGGCATTTCCAAGTCCATCGTAATGACGTCCGGTTTAAGCGTTCGAACAGCATCGATTGCTTCGCGGCCATTATTGGCGGTTGCAATAATGTCAAACTGGGGATCAAGAGCGATCAGATCACATAGAATTTTCCGCATAAAGGCAGAATCATCTACAACCAATACTCGCGAGATCGTATTCATTGATGCGCCTCCTCGATTCAAAGGATTATTATGAACGTCTGAACATCTTATGTAGGAATCCTTTGACACCGCTATTTGCGGCGGCAGGAAGTTGAGGTACGTCAACAAATCGTTTAGCAATTTCCAAGATCGACTTCGACGCTTCAGTACTCGGATAGGCCATAGAAAAAGGAACTTGTTTCTTCACAGCTTTTGTTACATTCGGATCATCCGGTAAAATACCAAGCACCGGCAGTTCAATATTTAGAAAACGCTTTGCCACTAGACCGATTTTGTCTGCGGTTGCGTTGCCTTCCTTTGTATCAATCGCCCGATTCACGATCAATTTAAACTGAACGTCATGCTCCATTGCCGTGACCATCTTAATTAGAGCGTACGCATCCGTGATCGAGGTCGGTTCAGGTGTCGTAACGACGATGGTTTCCTGGGCGGCGGTAATGAACTTCACGGTTTCCTTTGATAGCCCCGCTCCCGTATCGAACAAGATAAAATCATATTGACCGTGCAGCTTGTTAATTTGTTCAGCGAAGTAATCCAACTGCGCTTCCGATAAATCAAGGAGATCCTTAAAGCCTGATCCGCCTGCAATAAAATGGACGCCTTGCGGTCCTTCTTGAATAATCTCCCAAATGGTCTTCTCTTGTTTTAAGAGATGGTAGAGGTTATACGGGGACGATACGCCCATTAATACATCGATATTGGCCATTCCGATATCGGCATCGAAAATGAGAACTTTCTGTCCTATACGCTGCAGAGCAAGCGAGAAATTCAGACTAAAGTTGGATTTCCCAACGCCGCCTTTGCCGCTTGTCACCGTAATGACCCTTGTCGTGCGTCCTTCATCCTTCTGTTCTTGATTACGCACTAAATTTCGAAGTGCTTCCGCCTGGTCAGTCATCACTGGGAAGCCCCCAACAATTGCGAAACGTAACTCGCTACCTTGAATGTCGTAATATCGTCAGGTACTGTTTGGCCGTATGCAATGTAAGTAGGACGGAGCCCCTGTTCTAAAGCCAAATTGAGAATGGCTCCGCACGCGTTAGTCTCATCCTGTTTGGTATAGAGCACACGATCAATACCGTATTTCGCAAAATTCTCGGCAACGCTCGACATGTCGGCATACTTGCCGGTTAAACTGAGGACAAGAAACGTTTCTGATCGTCGGTCGGTTTGAAGCAAGCTGTTCACTTCAGATACATAAAGCTCGTTGCGAAAATTCCGCCCTGCCGTATCCATGAATATTAACTCGCGATCTTCAAGCTGCCGGAAAGCTCTGGAAACTTCGGATGGCGAGAATACAACCTCAAGCGGGACATTCAATATCGTAGCGTACGTTCTCAATTGATCAACCGCGGCGATTCGGTAAGTATCAGAGGTAATGAAACCAACCTTCCGGCCTAATTTCAACGTTTGCTCTGCAGCCAGTTTGGCAATAGATGTCGTCTTTCCAACTCCGGTAGGGCCTACGAAATGGATCACATGTGTATCCCTTCCAATGACACTTGCTTCAAAGTCCTTAAGCCAGTCTAGCAGGATCTGTTCGGCGATTAGCCAAACGGTAGATCGATCAACTGTAGTCGTTGGATTGGATAAATCTGAAACTTCCAATCTCCCCTCAATTTCTTCTATTAATTGATCAATCAACTTCTGACTGACTTCTTGTTCGTGCAAACGATCCTGTAAAGCTTGCAATGCCTCGGGTCTAGTTTCCAGCTTCTGCTGCTTCGACATCCTTACAATCCATTGCTTCATATCCCGGATTTCAGTAATTAATTCTTCTTCTGTCATTCGAGGCTTTCGATTGTCTGCACTAGATTGTTGCTGCTGCTGTTGTACACCAGTTAGAACCTCATAAGCAGCTGCTGGAGATACACGAACTGCCTCCGTCACATCAGGTGCAAATTGAACGGTTGCTTCCTGTATGAGTTGTTTTTCTTTCATGGTTTGTTGTTCTGCAACGGCGGTTGACGACATAGCGCCGATTGAAGCCATCATTGAAGGTGAAACCGTTGGCTGCTTAGCCGGTTGGGGGCGTGGAGGCGACTTAGGTGTAGGTGCTGATTTGCTCCCCGCCTCAATTGCTGCAATAACCTCGGTTTTCTTCTTGCCGAACATGCCAAGAAATCCGCCCACGCGAATCTCTTTCGTATTCAAAATAATGGCATCCACACCAAGCTCATTGCGAATCATCGGCAGCGCTTCGGGTAATGCATTGACCACATAACGCTTTACCTTCATAGATTCACCACCCCAATGCTTTGTACTTCAATACTCGGTTCCAGCTCGCTATAAGACAGAACAGGCACATCCTGCATAGTACGTTCCACGATTTGTCTTAAATACATGCGAATCGTAGGTGATGCGAGCACGATCGGCTGATTGCCGGATTGAATTTGTTTATTTACTTGTTCGTTCAACTTCTGGTAGATGGTTTGAGTAGAGACAGGATCAAGAGCCAAGTAGCTTCCTTGATCTGAGCTCTGAACCGATTCTGCTATCTTCTTCTCTAGCGTCGGGCCAACCGTTATTACGCGAAGCGTATCCCCATTGTGGGAAAATTGCTGTGTAATTTGTCGCGATAATGCTTGACGAACATACTCGGTCAGAATATCAGTATCTTTCGTGTAGGTCCCATGATCCGCAAGCGCTTCGAAGATCGTTACCATATCACGTATGGATACTTTCTCACGCAACAGCTTTGATAGAACCTTCTGGATTTCTCCGACATTGAGGATTGACGGAATGAGTTCATCCACCAGAGCAGGGTATGAATCTTTGACATTGTCCACGAGAGCTTTCGTCTCTTGGCGCCCGATCAGCTCATGCGCATGTCGTTTAATAAGCTCTGTCAAATGAGTTGCAACAACTGACGGCGGGTCCACGACCGTATAACCTGTCAATTCAGCTCTTTCTTTGGTTGCCTCATCAATCCAGATGGCCGGTAAACCGAAAGCCGGTTCCACAGTCTCGATACCGATAACCGAATCATCTTCAAATCCAGGGCTCATTGCAAGGTAATGATTGAGTAGAAGCTCTCCGCGTGCTACCGTATTCCCTTTAATCTTAATTATGTATTCATTCGGTTTAAGCTGAATATTGTCTCGAATCCGGATGACCGGAACGACAAGGCCAAGTTCTAGCGCACATTGTCGGCGTATCATAATAATCCGATCCAGCAAATCGCCTCCCTGCTGCGTATCAGCAAGCGGGATTAATCCATAACCAAATTCGAATTCGATCGGATCAACTTGCAGCAGGCTGATTACACTTTCAGGGCTTCTAACCTCTTCAATTTCTTGTTCTTCCACAAGAAGCTCTTGTGCCTCCTGTTCCTTCGAGAGCGACTTTTGCATCCGATAGGCACCATACGTAACAATAGCCGCAAAAGGTAGTGTCGCTATCGGTCCGATAGGTGTTCCGACTCCAAGCAGCGTGATTGTACCCGCTACAATGTAGAGCAGTTTCGGATAACGAAACAGCTGTGTAGTCACATCATGGGCTAAGTTACCGTCAGATGCAGCACGTGTCACAATCAAGCCTGTTGCCGTCGAAATCAATAGGGCCGGAATTTGACTGACGAGTCCATCACCGATCGTTAGAACGGAGAACGTATGTAAGGAATCGGAAAAACTCATGCCATGTATCGACATCCCGATTACAAATCCGCCAAGAAGGTTAATGATAAGTATGATGATGGATGCAATGGCATCCCCTTTAACAAATTTACTGGCACCATCCATCGAACCGTAGAAATCAGCTTCACGTTCGATTTTTTGACGACGCTCTCTTGCTTGTACTTCATTGATGAGACCTGCGTTCAAGTCGGCGTCAATACTCATCTGTTTACCGGGCATCGCATCCAATGTAAACCTTGCGGCAACCTCTGCGACACGTTCGGACCCTTTGGTAATAACGAGGAACTGAACAACAACCAGAATGAGGAACACAACGAAACCGATTGCAATTTGACCACCAGCTACCCAATTACCGAAAGTCGCAACTACTTTACCGGCATGGGCATGTTGGAGAATGTTTCGGGTTGTTGAAACGTTTAGTGCTAAGCGAAACAAGGTTGTAATGAGCAACAAAGCCGGAAATATGGAAAATTCCAAAGCATTCTGCGTATTCATCGCGATCAGCAAAATCATGAGCGCGACTGAAATATTGACTATTAGGAGCACGTCAAGTAAAGCTGGTGGAATCGGAATGACCATCATAAGAACGATGCCGATGATCCCGATTAGTATGGTCAGGTCTCTAGCCTTCATGACGTTCCCTCCTCCATAGATAGATGTAGATGATTACACTTTCTTTTTGAGCTTATATACATATGCCAGTACTTCCGCCACAGCCTGGAATAGGTCAACGGGAACCGTGTCGCCGATTTCCGTTCGATCGTATAAGGCTCTGGCAAGCGGCCTGTTTTCCATCATGATTACGCCGTGTTCCTTTGCCACTTCCTTAATGCGAAGGGCCACAAAATCCATCCCCTTTGCGATTACTTTAGGGGCTTCCATCTTCGAGCCTTCATATAGAATGGCGATGGCGAAGTGGGTAGGGTTTGTGATGACGACGTCAGCCTTAGGTACATCCTGCATCATTCGTTGCAGAGCCATCCGGCGCTGCCGTTCCCGAATTTTGCCTTTAATGAGCGGATCTCCTTCAGCTTTCTTATATTCGTCCTTGATGTCTTGTTTGGACATCTTCAAGCTCTTCTCGTGTTCATATCGCTTGAATAAATAATCGAAAATAGCCAGTACAGCAAGAATTGCTCCGATGAATAAACCTAGTTTAATGGTGACTCTTGCAATAAAGCTGAAGATGCCGCCAATAGAAACCGTTGCAAGTTGCATAATGACATCCAATTCACTCCACAGAATCCAGTAGACCATGAAGCCAATGAGAAGCAACTTTAAAATATTTTTCACAAACTCTACTACTGAATGCAAAGAGAAAATCTGTTTAAACCCTTTTAATGGGCTGATTTTACTGAATTTCATCATGAGCGGCTCACCGGTAAAGATAATTCCGATCTGAGCGTAATTGCCTAATATCGCCACGATTACCGTGATTGCAAAGATTGGTGCTAATAGCATAAAGCCCTGCATCATGAGATCAGAAAACAAAGTAACCACATTATCTGTCGTCACTTGCATCAATAGCTTCTGTTCCAATAACAAACCAAACATGCGCATCAATCGAACCTTGTAGTAATCGCCCATCATAATGAAGCTTAGAAAAACAAAGAAGAGAATAAGAGCAGCCGGAATTTCCGGGCTCTTGGCGGTCTGCCCTTTCTTTCGGGCATCCTGCCTTTTCTTCGGTGTTGCACGCTCTGTTTTTTCTTGGGAGAACATCTGAAGATCGAGCGTCCAACGATAGTTAACCATAAATCTGCCTCCTACCTAAGCTGCAGGACCTTGTAACATGTCAAATAGCTTCTGCATGGCAGTGAACATCAGTTCGAACAAGTGCTCATACAGGATTACTAGACCCGGCATCATGACAGCCAACATGAGAAAGCCGACTAAAATCTTAATTGGAATCCCGATTACAAAAACATTGTATTGTGGTGCAGTCCGCGCCAGAAAACCAAGCCCAACATCCGTTAAGAACATAGCAACAACCAATGGCGCTGACATCTGAATGGCTAACAGAAACGTTTGTCCGAGCATCGCGGTCAAGAAGCTAGTAATGCTCCCGCTGCTAACATGTGCGAATAGTGAGTTCGTTAGCGGAACCCATTCATAGCTTTGCAGTAATCCGGAAAGCAAGAAGTGATGACCATTAATTGACAAGAATACGAGAGTTGCGATCATATTCTTGAAGTTACCCAAGAGCGGCGCCGATGCACCTGTCATAGGATCAATAATATTAGCCATTCCAAAGCCCATCTGCATATCGATCAAGCTGCCCGCTGTAGATACGATTGTAAAAAACAGATACGCTGTAAATCCAAGCAATGCACCGGCCAGTATTTCGCGAATAATCGCTAATACATAGTCAGCATCGGGTACGATCGTTTGTTTGAGACCATATGTAAGAAAAACCAGCAGCGAGATAAAAAAGCAGAATCCCAATTTAAATGTATTCGGCACATTTCGAGTCGAAAAGATAGGCGCCACGACGAAAAACGCTGTAATTCGACAAAAAATAAGCAAAAAAATAGGGAATCCTTGAAGAAACAACTCCATCGATCCACAGCCTATCCGATATATTTATACAGGTTATTCAGCAGGTTGTAGGTGAAATCGACCAGCGTATTCAATATCCATGGTCCGAATAGCAAGATGGAGAGCAACACAGCCGCCACCTTAGGAACGAATGCCAATGTTTGCTCTTGAATCTGAGTAGTAGCTTGAAAGATACTAACGATAAGCCCTACTACAAGACCAATTAAGAGCATTGGTGCACTGGCTTTTAATACCGTATACACGGCTTGTCCAGCTAAGGCGATGATGAATTCAGTACTCATGTTTGCACTCCTTCCTGACAGAACCTACGGATTAAAACTTAATAGCAATGATTTGACGATCAAATACCAACCATCTACCAGGACGAATAACAGAATCTTAAAAGGCAGAGAGATCATCACCGGCGGAAGCATCATCATCCCCATCGCCATCAGCGTACTGGCGACCACCATGTCTATGATGAGAAACGGTATGAATATCATGAATCCCATCTGAAACGAAGTTCGAAGCTCGCTTAGTGCATAAGCCGGAACCATAATGGTAATCGGAACATCCTCGATGGACTTCGGCTTCTCCGTCTTCGTATATTTCAGAAATAAAAGTAAGTCTTTATCTTTCGTTTGCTTCATCATGAATTTCTTCATAGGGACAGCAGCTTTGTTCAGCGCTTCGGTTTGAGTCAATTCTCCCTTGAGATAAGGTTGAAGTGCCACTTGATTAACTGCACCTAAGGTCGGCGCCATAATGAAGAAAGTGAGAAACATCGCGAGACCGATTAATACCTGGTTTGGAGGCGTTGTTTGCGTACCAAGCGATGTCCGAACGAATCCAAGTACGATTACGATTCTAGTGAAACTGGTCATTAATACGAGAATGGCCGGAGCGACACTTAAAACGGTGATCATCAGTAATAGGGAAAGCGCGCTCGTTCCAGGCGTTTCACCGCCGCTGTCTCCAATAGTTACACTGACATTAGGCAGCGGCTCTGCAAAGGCATGGGCGTGAAACAACAAAGTGAACAATTGTACTGCCATAACCGCTAGTAATAGTTTTTTGTTCATTCGTCCAACAACCGATCATTATGATTTTGCTCTTTTAGCAGCTTTTCTACCTTCTGCTTCTGATCCGACTGACGCATGATCCCGTTATTGAGCAGCTCCTTGAAAGAAGTTGCAGCTTGCCAAGGTTCGCTGGTAGGCTCATCCGCCTTATTGCTTTTGCGGAATCGACCGATAACATCCGTCAAAGTCGGTGTATTCCAAGTACGGCCGTTCTGCTGATCAATTGCTTCCAATATTGACGCTGCGGTTTCGGGGTCATCGATTTTATCGAGGAGGGTGATATCTTCGCCAACGCCAACAACGTAAACTCTGCCGGAGAGCTCAACCACTTGCAACGATTTATTCTGACCAAGCGGAATGCCCCCGAGTGATCGAAGCGCCCGATTGGTCCCCCAACCACGATTGCGACTGGATAGCCACTTAATAACGAGAATGATTAATCCTACGACCAGCATGAGCGCAATGATAACCCAGATGTAATATCCGATACTCGTTCCGATGACCGGCTTATCTTCATCGCCACTAATCTCTGCTGACGCAAGACTTGCTGTCGAAAGCCAGCCGGAGACAGCCATAGCAGCAAGTCGAACACGTTGTACAAACTTCATTCTATTAACCTAGTGTTTTCTTGATCGCTTCAATAACGCGGTCAGCCTGGAAAGGTTTAACGATAAAGTCTTTTGCACCGGCTTGGATTGCATCGATAACCATAGCTTGTTGTCCCATTGCAGAACACATGATCACTTTGGCATTGCCATCCAGTTTCTTGATTTCTTTCAACGCAACGATACCGTCCATCTCCGGCATTGTGATATCCATTGTAATCAGATCCGGTTTCAGTTCCTTGTACTTCTCGATCGCTTGTGCACCGTCTTGTGCTTCCCCAACTACTTCAAATCCGTTCTTTGTAAGTATGTCGCGGATCATCATTCTCATAAATGCTGCGTCGTCTACGATTAAAATGCGATTTGCCATTGTTTCTTCCCCCTAAGATGTTATTGTAATTTTTGGATGCGGTCCCATTGGCTTACGATATCAGTGACACGGACACCGAAGTTCTCATCGATAACGACTACCTCGCCTTTGGCGATCAGTTTGTTATTAACCAAGATATCAACCGGTTCCCCTGCAAGCTTGTCCAGCTCAATGATCGACCCTTGCGACAATTCAAGAATATCCTTAATTTGCTTCTGAGTTCTTCCTAATTCTACTGTGACCTTAAGCGGTATGTCGAGCAATAAATTTAAATTTGAATCATCTGCTTGCACGTACGGCGCACCTTGGAAATTAGCGAATTGTACAGGCTGTACATTCACATTGCGGTTCTGTGCGACACCATATGTTTGAGGCGCTACCGGAGCTGCTGCATACTGCGGCATCTGTGGCTCCATGTAAGCCGCTGGAGGTGGCATATGAGCTGCAGGCGGTTCCGGTATATACGCCGGAGGCGGTGTATGTACAGGGGCCGAAGCGTATACCGGTGCAGCTGCTGCAGGCGTATGTACAGGCGCTGGAGCAGGAGTTGGTATTGGTGCTGGCGTTGGTTCAGCTGAAGTCCCGCCCATTAATGTGTCTACCATTTCTTTCGCAAATGAAATCGGCAGCAGCTGCATAATGGTGGAATCAATCAAATCTCCGATAGCCAGACGGAACGATACTTTAATGAAGAGATCATCCGGCGGAAGCTTCTCGACTCCCGAACCACTATTAATATCCAAAATATCAATACCAGGCGGTGAGATGTTAACAAAACGGTTGAAGATGGTAGACATCGATGTAGCAGATGAACCCATCATCTGATTCATCGCTTCTTGCACGGCACTGATGTGGATCTCATTCAGCTCTGAACCAAGCAGCTTTCCTTCGCCGCCAAGCATTAAATCCGCGATGGTCTGCGCATCTTTGGTTTTAATCACAAGAGAGTTGATTCCTTGGAACCCATCGACATAGCTAACGGAAACGGCTACATGCGGCTTCGGAAATTCATTGTCAAGCTCACTGCGTCTGATCAATGATACTTTTGGAGTTGTGATATCTACTTTACGACCAAGCAATGTGGAAAGAGCAGTTGCTGCGCTTCCGAATGTGATATTACCGATTTCACCAAGTGCATCCTGCTCGATCGAGCTCAGATAATTATTAAGTTCCTGCTCCCGGCTCAACGATTCCGGCATCTCAGGCACATCGGCAGTCTGACGCAGCAAGGCATCGATTTCTTCTTGAGATAAGTAATCTTTACTCGTCATACTCTTCTACCACTCCTTCTGTGATGACTTCATCGATCTGAACAGCCATACGATCTTTGATCGATCCTGGGCTGCCGATAAATTTCAACTTATCCCCAACTTTAATATCAAGTCCTTGATCTATTGGTTTTGTCAGCGAAATGACATCTCCAATCGAAAGCCCCAAAAACTCGCGAATCGAAATGCTAGATTGACCAAGCTCGCAAACGATCGGCAGCTTTGCTTTACTTACGCGCTGTTTCAGAACCTCAAGTTCTTCAGGTGCCCTCGTCTTCTTCTGCGAAACGAACCAATGATGAGCAGACAACCTTGGCATGACGGGTTCGATAACAACATGTGGAATACATAAGTTAATCATCCCTGTTGTATCGCCAATTTTCGTGCTAAACGAAATGAGCGCTATCGTTTCGTTCGGAGAAACAATCTGCATAAACTGCGGATTCGTCTCGAGCGCTTCCATACGAGGTGAGATGTCGATAATCGTCTTCCATGCTTCTTGTAAGCTCTCAAAAGCTCGGCTGAAAATTCGTTCCATAATGTTGGTCTCGATTTCAGTAAGCGAATTGATTTTGGAAGGCGCAAAGCCTTGACCGCCCAATAGTCGATCCAGCATTGCATAAGCGACATTCGGATGAACCTCAAGCACCATTCTGCCTTCAAGAGGCTCAGCCTCGAAAATGTTCAGAATCGTCATCTTAGGGATGGAGCGGATAAACTCGTCATACGGCAGTTGTTCAACGTCGACTACACTAATTTGAACAAATGTACGAAGCTGAGCTGAGAAATAGGTGGTTAAATATCGCGCAAAGTTTTCGTGTATCCTTATTAAGCTGCGAATATGATCCTTCGAGAAACGGGTCGCATTTTTGAAGTTATATAAACGAATTTTCTTAGTCGTTTCTTCTTTTTTTAATTCTTCTGCATCCATTTCACCGGATGATAATGCAGCGAGCAACGCATCAATCTCGTTCTGCGACAGAACATCAACCAATTATTTCACCCCCTTCAAGGAATGCGTCATGTTGCATAACTACAGCGTCGTCACGATAAAGTTTGTTACCTGTACCTTAATGAGCTTGCCTTCCGGCAGTTCCTTGTTGATTAAATTCAGCAGCTTGGCACACAGCTCGTCTTTACCAGCAGAACCTTTAACTTCATCAGGCTTCATGTCGGACAGTGTACGAATGATGATAGGTTTGATTTGAATGTCTTTAATTTTATCGAAATCTTCTTTCGTCGATTTCTCATCTAATTGAAAAGCAAGCCCAAGTACTGCGATGTATTCCGGGTCCGCCAGGTTTGTTTTAATATCCGCAATTTCACTGGTTAATTTCACCCGTTCATCTGCAGTCAGTTTGACCACCTTTACGGCTTCTGCATTATTAGCCGCTTTGCCGGCAGCGTCCTTCGGATCTTCCCCACCCATCAGGGAGTTGTACAGAATAACAGCTACGATAGCAATTAATGTGATAGCAAGTAAGATGGTAATCAGCCAGGGCAGCATTTTTTTCATGTCGAGGGTCCCTCCGAATGTTCACTCTTAATGGTAGCCGCATAAACGCCTATGGAGCGAAGATACGACTGTATGGAGGCAATGACTTCATCAGCTTTCTCCAATACCAATATTTTCTTTCCAGTCGTTAAGGTAATCAATGTATCGGGTGTTTCTTCAACTTGCTCGATTAGGAGCGCGTTAATATGTAATGTCTTTCCATTCAAACGCTTTACTGCGATCATGAACTTCCTCCTTAAACTAGGAGGGAGGCAGGTTGGCCTCCCCTTCGGTTATTCACCTAGCGTTTCAGATTAACAACCTCTTGCAGAATCTCGTCAGAAGTCGTAATAATTCGAGAGTTAGCTTGGAAGCCACGTTGCGCAACAATCATTTCGGTGAATTCTGATGTCAAATCCACGTTAGACATCTCGAGTTGACCGGCAATAATTGCGCCTGTACCTGCCTCAGCATCACCCGCTGTAGTCATGACAACTTCTCCATCAACGTTCGCATTCGGCGTCATCCGGTAAAGGTTGCCTCCGATTTTTTCAAGTCCGTTCGGGTTCGTCACTTTCACTACTCCGAGCTGGAAACCTGATGGTTGGCTTTGACCGTCTGCACCAACCGAGATGATGGAGCCATCTTGTGAGATTGTGAAGGATTTTACCTCAGCTGGATCGAGTACGATCGGCCCGCCGTTAGAATCCAGTACAAACATACCATCGCCATTGACGAGCTGACCTGATGCATCAAGAGTAAAGTTACCTGCACGAGTCAGATAAGGAGCTTCAGCACCGTCAGCAGATGGGGATACGGCGAAGAATCCATCGCCATCAATTCGAACGTCTGTAGGAACATTGGTGGTCATTGCACTACCCGGTGTGTGGATCGTGTCAATCGATGCAATGGCAACACCAAGGCCAACCTGCTTCGCATTAACGCCGCCCGTCGTTCCTTCTTCAGGACGCGTTACGCCGGAAACCGTTTGGCTTAGAATATCTTTGAACATAACACGGCCCGCTTTGAAGCCTACCGTATTTACGTTCGCAATATTATTACCGATGACGTCTAGCTTCGTTTGGAAACCACGCATGCCTGAAACGCCGGAGTACATTGATCTTAACATGAAATCTCAACCTCCTAATGGTGTAAGTACAGTTGCTCTGCCTTGCAAAAGAAGTCTATCGTGTGAGTCGCTTCAATCGATCCACGACTCTTCGGCTTCCTGTAAGAAGGTCCAGCCGATTAAGATACAATGACTGCACTGTCGATTTGAGTGAATACATTGCCTTGGAGTGAATTGCCGTCCATTGCGGTGATGACAGTACGACTTGGAACATTGACAATCATCGCGATGTCCCGATAAACGACGAGCGAATCCTTCGCACCTTTTGCTGCAGCCTGATCGATTGCGCTTACGATTTTGGAAATCGTTTCTGGTTTGAATGTGATACCGCGCTGCGCCATTCGGGTTTCGGCGTGATTGCTGAATTTAAGCACATTACGGTCCAGCACTTCTTTAAATGAAGATGTATGGGCTGCCGTGCTTTCCTGCTGGTTCGGTTTGCGAATCTGACTGTTACCTGTTAATCGTAAATGTCCGATCTTCAAGATATCATCCATTGGCGTCTTCACCGCCTTGATCAGCGATCGATACAATGTCATCCAGCTTGATATCCTTATCACCGATTCTTGCGTATTGCGCTTTATCTTTAATAATAATGGAATCTACCTTACCAGTTACTGCCAGCATTTCTCCTGTATTGGCATATTCATACCACTGAACTTCCTTACCGATCATGCTAGAAGCCATTCCAAGGTTTTGACGAAGCATCGTTAACTGATCTGACATGTTAACCAACTGCTCGACAGAAGAGAATTGCGCCATCTGCGCGATGAAATCCTTATCTTGCAAAGGCTGCATAGGGTCTTGATTCTGCAGCTGGGTTACAAGAATCCGTAGAAAATCATCTTTGCCAAGGGATTTATCCTCTTTCTTCTCAGCTGCTGCTTGCACATTGCTGGCACTGTAATAAGGCCAAACGTTGCGGGTTGAAATATTATCACCGGACATTTTTCTCGTCACCTCCGATCTATAGGTTCATCGTTATCATTCATAACCGCGAAAGGTTATGCTCTCGTATGAATGCCCCGGCCTAAGCCTAGATCACGGTCAACCGCTTGCTCCATAGTCACTTCTTCCAGACCGGATTCAAAATCAATCTCTCCGATTGCCTCGTCGCCGGATTGACGTTTGGACGTTCCTTGATCTCTACCGCTTTGACCTTGTCGGTCTTGGAACATATTCGGCAATACAGGAGCTTGCGTTACCTCAAGCTTCTCTACTTGCATCCCCTGCGATAGCAGTGAGGTCCGAAGCTGTGCCATTTGATTCTCCAGCATATCCTTAGCAAGAGCGGAATCTGTCACGAACTGCGCTGTCAATGTACCGTTATGCATCGAGATGTTGACATTAACTTGACCGAGATGCTCAGGGAATAAAGTCAATTGCGCGTTGGACATGCCATTGCTAGCCGTTACATTGAACTGACTCACAACCATCTTCTGGATCGTGGAAGCAAATTGTTGAATGGGAACAGGTTGTTCAACCAACTGCTTGGCTGCTGTCAGCGTCTGGCGTTGCAATTCTTGATTGCCGGCTAACAGAGCTAGATTAATACTGCTTGGCTCAGATAGTGACTGAAAAGGTTCAACTTCAAACTGTTCAGTTCCTTCAGGCTTGGCTGCTGCTTTCATTAGTCCTACATGAAGCAATTGATGCGCCATACGCTGAAGATGATTATTAGTAGAAGGCGCTGTTTGTAAAGCTCGAACGGAATCGATTTCGTTTGATGGATTGGAAGACTGTGCTGCAGCCATAACTGCCGCCTCCGACTTCTTCCCATTAATCAATTGTTCAATCGCAATCAGCTGCTTACTAACCAAACCATTTTGTTCGCTATCGGCCGCATTTCCTTTTTGTTGCTGCAAGAGTAACCGCAAATCGGATAATGCATCCTGCAAGCCTGATTTCAATGCAGCGATTGCTTCCAGATTGGCTGACTCTGTGCTCGAAGCATCTGTAGTCATTGGAGACGCTTGACCCTGAATGTTGGCTGCTATCGATTGGCCATTATTCAATCCCGCAATGATAGTTAGCAGTTCATTAATCCCGCCGTTTGATTCGCCTTGGTTTGGTGCGTTATTACTATCCGCTGTCTGATTGGTTGTTAGCGCAAGTACCGGTTGTGCTGCTGGCATGCCAGACAACATACTCAGTAGATTGTCTAATTGAGCCAAAGCATCACTCAAACTGCCTTCCGTAGTCGTTTGAGCCAACTCTTCTGAGTCCGCAGCGTCAAGCTTCTTGAGCAGCTCTTCTATTGCAGCAAGCAAATCGCCAGCCGAAACATTGTCGCCTAGTAGAGAGGCTAGCGAATTCACAGGTAATTGGGAGACAACCGCTGTTTCTTTGGATGGCTGTGCAGGAGTCGAACCGGCTCCGTTACCGGCAAGCGTCTGAACTAAGGTCTGGTTAAACTCATTGCCTTCCGTCCCTTTGACAGTCGATGTGCCTGATACAGTAGATGGTGCATGAACTGGTGTTGCATTGGATACTGGCATTTTCATATTGTTTTCACCTCCTTCAGCAAACTGTTATTTGCCTAACATGAGTTTGGAAACTAGTTGTGCCGTAATATCTTTGTTTAAGCCTGACATTTCCGCGATAATTTTGGAGCGTGATGCATCGTCAACAGCGTTTAGAATGCGAAGTACTTTACTTGGACTCACATCCGCCATCTTAAGCAGCAACTCTCCGGCACTTGCAGGATCCATTGTCGAGAATGTGGTGTTGAGCTGTGCTTTGCTAAGAACAATCTCTGGTTGCGCCACTGCGGAATCTTGTTTCTTAATTCTAGCTTGCAGCGCAGCGATTTGGCGATCCTTCGCAGTCTTCACATCTTTCAACTTCACGGTGGCTTCTGCCGCTTTCTTCGGATTCATCTTCTCAAGCACCCGAACTCGATCATCCGGTTTCATCGCATCCATCACGAGCACCGCTTCATCCATCTCCATGCTTTCCAGGATCGGTGCAGCTTTGCTAGGCGTAATCTTGCCGTACATGGCTGCAAGCTCATTGATTTTGTTCTGGTACTCTGCATCCTCAAGCGCCTTCTTCGTTCCATCTTGCTTGAGCTGCTCTACCTGAGCCTGAAGATCCTTAAGCTGCAGGGACAATCTCGTTTTCTCATCCGCAGTCTTGCTGAGCTCGGTTTCTTTAACAGTGAGCTGCGCCCGCAGCTCACTGATCTTAGCTGTCGTATTTTCCGTTTTAATTTTGCCTTCATCGACAACAGCCGCATTCTCATTCGTCGCAGGCTCCGGAAGCACTTTGTTTAAGAACGGAACGGAATTTCCGATTTCTAGTGCCTTATTCCGCAAGTCGAAATTAAACAAAGTAACCAGTACGCCAAGAAGAATGAGTGTAAACAAGATCGGGGTAACAAAAAACATAAATCGTTCAAACCCGCTGTACCCCTGCTTTTCCATTTCCAAATCCGCCAAAATAAGTCCCTCCCTCGGGTATTGGCTCCCGATTCGCAAAACATCTCAACTGTTAGTGCGCTGCATACATGAACCGCATAGATGCCATTTCATCAAGCTCATTCTGTTCGATCAGCAACATGTTTGCTTGGAAACGCTGGTGCGCGTTATCCTTCGATTTCTGCCATACCTTCTCGTCTTTCATTCGCTCAGACAATTCATTCCGCTTCACTTCGACGGCAGCTTCAGCTTTCTTGACATCCATCATTTTCTGCCTGATGCAAATATCCAAATAATCGATATACTCTTGTATGACCATAAGTTCAGAGAGCGTCACTGCTTGATTCGATGAAAGCTGTAAACGGTCGCTCCACTCGGATCGGTCCCGATGAAGCTTCGAGAGTGATTGTTCCTCCGTCTGAAGCTCACCGACGACAACGGACAATTGCCATTCTGCTTGCGATTTCTCGTTCGTTTTTAAGTCGACGATTTTTTGATAGGCGTAATGAAATCGTGCCATCTAGCTGGTTCAT
The DNA here is from genome assembly GCF_900106745.1 of Paenibacillus sp. CF384. GTDB lineage: Bacteria > Bacillota > Bacilli > Paenibacillales > Paenibacillaceae > Paenibacillus_Z. The sequence continues at coordinate 940,340 of NZ_FNNV01000001.1, forward strand.
CTCCCGTGTGAGGCATGAAATTCATCAATGAGCCTCTTCTTTGATTCTTGATAGTCAACCTTTTCGTTCGTTTTCTGACGAGTGAAAGACCAGATATTATCGATAGAATCAATGGCTTGATCAATTTTTTCGTTAGATCCGCGTTGGTACGCCCCAATATTAATCAGATCTTCCGAATCTTTATAAATAGCGAGCAAACGTTTCAGTTCATTCGCAGCTTCCTGCTGTTCTTCAGGCACAATTTCCTTCATGACTCGACTAATGGATTGAAGGACGTCGATTGCAGGAAAATGACCTTTATGTGCTAAAGCACGGCTGAGTACGATATGTCCGTCGAGTATTCCTCGAACCGCATCGGCAATAGGTTCATTCATGTCGTCACCATCAACCAAGACGGTATAGAACGCTGTAATGGAACCTCGCTCGCCTGTACCTGCACGTTCCAGCAGCTTGGGCAGATTTGCAAACACAGAAGGTGTATAACCTCTGGTTGCAGGAGGTTCGCCGATGGCTAGACCGACTTCACGAAGTGCCATTGCATATCGTGTTACGGAATCCATCATCAGCATGACATTCAGTCCTCGATCACGGAAGTATTCCGCGATGGTCGTGGCGATAAGCGCACCTTTAATTCGAATTAATGCCGGTTGATCAGAGGTTGCAACAATTACCACTGAGCGAGCAAGTCCTTCGGGGCCAAGATCCTTCTCTATGAACTCAAGAACTTCCCGACCACGCTCACCGATCAATGCGATAACGTTGACGTCTGCCGAGGTGTTTCTTGCGACCATGCCGAGAAGTGTACTCTTCCCTACACCGGAGCCTGCAAAAATACCAACCCGCTGACCTTGCCCTACCGTTAACAAGCCATCAATCGCACGAACACCGATGCTGAGAGGATCTTTAACTCTCGGTCTTGATAGTGGATTGCTCGGCAGATTATGAGTAGAATGATGCGGCATACGGCTCGAGATATAAGATCCATCTAACGGCTGACCGAGACCATCTAGCACTTTACCTAGCAAGTCAGAACCAACCTGCACTGTTAAAGGCTTACCTGTACCTACTACATCACAGCCAGGTCCAATAGACTGGAGCTCACCAAGCGGCATAAGTATGACCTTGTTATTGCGGAAACCGACGACCTCCGCTTTCAGCGGTTTCGTAGACTTGGCAGGGTAGATCAAGCAAACATCGCCGATACTGGCGTCTGGACCCTCGGATTCTACGGTCAAACCGATAACCTGTGTGACTTTGCCATTGACGCGAACGGGATCAATTGGACGTAAATGTTCAATGTAGCGATCTACATCCAACCTATTAGTTGACATCAGCTGCTCCTCGCTCATCCGCTTGGTGTGCTAATTGGATGAGTTCACGTTTAATTTCAGTCAACTGCGTATCAATTCGTGCATCGATGCTGCCAAATGAAGAGCGGATGACACAACCGAATTCCTTGACCGAAACATCCGGCACAATTTGCAATTCAGCTTGGGAATCAATGACGAGTGACAATTCTTCGCGGGCTGCCTGCACGAAAGTTAGTTGCAGAGGGGACACGCACAAGGTGATAACGCCTTGCTCCCGACGCCGTTCCAGCGACTTGCGAATAATGTCCAGTGACCAATTGGGATCTATCGTTAATTGCTTCTGTATGATCTTCTCAGCAATTGCCGTACTGAGCGTAACAACGAAGGGTTCCGCTTCTTGAATGATTTGTTCCTTCGTGTCATAGGCAGAATCGAGAATCGATCTGGCTTCCGTCAGCATCACTTCCCAGTGAGCCTGTACATCCGCTTCAGCTTGCGCCTTCCCTTCTTGGTAGCCCTGCTGAAAACCTTCTTGATGGATTTGTTCCATCAGCTGTTCGTCCTGCAGTCGACGTTCTAACCACCATTGGTCAATTTGAGCATTCGCTTCTGCGTGCATGGCCTCAATCTGTTCGCCTGTTTCTTGAATGCGCTGCATCGCGAATTGTTCGGCATCACCCAGGATTTGATCTCGCAAAGTAAGCGTTTCTCCACTTGGACCTGTTGGTTCGCTTTGCGCTTCGTTAGCCGCAGGCGTTTGAACATACCTGTTATACCATTCAAGCCGCTTTAAATCTTCTACTGAAATGACATGCGAAGATTTGTACAACTTAGACAATGATATCATCCCCTCCACCGCGGGCGATGATGATTTCACCGGACTCTTCGAGTCTACGGATCGTTGCTACGATGCGTGTTTGAGCTTCCTCAACGTCACGCAGCCGAACTGGTCCCATGTATTCCATCTCTTCCTTGAATGTCTCCGCCATTCGCTTGGACATGTTGCGGAAGATCGCTTCACGAACTTCTTCACTAGCAACTTTAAGTGCAAGCTGCAGATCGGCATTCTCAATATCGCGAATGATACGTTGGATCGAACGGTTGTCGATATTGACGATATCTTCGAAGACAAACATTCTTTTCTTGATTTCTTCGGCAAGTTCCGGATCTTGAATTTCAAGCGCATCCAGGATGGTACGCTCTGTTCCGCGATCAACACCATTTAATATTTGAACAATTGATTCAATACCACCCGCACTTGTGTAATCTTGAGTAACGGTAGCGGATAGCTTCTGTTCGAGAATGCGTTCTACTTGCGAAATAACTTCCGGTGAAGTGCTGTCCATAAGCGCTACGCGACGAGCAACCTCTGCTTGCTTCTCTTGAGGTAGGGAAGAAAGAATCTGAGAAGCCTGTTCTGCTTGCAAGTAGGAAAGCACCAATGCGATCGTTTGCGAATTCTCGTTCTGAATGAAGTTGAGAATTTGGCTCGCTTCCGCCTTGCGGGCAAAGTCGAAAGGCCGAACTTGCAATGTCGCAGTTAAGCGGTTGATAACTTCCATAGCCTTGCTTTCGCCGAGCGCTTTCTCAAGTATTTCACGAGCGTAGGTAATGCCGCCTTGCGAAATATATTCTTGTGCAACACAGATTTGATGAAAATCATTTAGAATCGTTTCTTTGTCCAGCGTATCTACTTTGCGAACATTAGCAATTTCCAGCGTCAGCTGTTCAATTTCTTCTTCTCTCAAATGTTTGAAGATTTGCGCGGAAACTTCAGGTCCGAGCGAGATTAACAATATTGCCGCTTTCTGCCGCCCGCTAAATCCATGCGTCCTTGCCATCTTGGCCACCTCTATTCATCAACGAGCCAAGTCCGGAGTAAATTAACAAATTCCTCTGGTTTGCGCTTGGCAAGTGTTTCAAGCTGCTTGCGTACTTGACTCTCGTTCTGGACCGTTTCCAAATCGATTGTCGGGTATTCGACTTTCGCCTGATTTGCTGCAAGTTCTTCTGCTTGAGCTGCTTGATTGCGACGTCTTACAACGACATAACCAAGTGCACCAATGATAGCTAGAGCAGCAAGACCAATTCCGGTTAACCAGCCTGTCGATAAGATTGCAGAAGTTGAAGTACTGCCATTGTCGACAAAAGTTTGTGCCATGATCGAAACTTTTTTGGCAAGTAACGCGTCATCATTAACATCTTGACCAGACTCTATCAATTGCGAGCGAACGAGAGATATTAAGAAATTATTAATATCGTTCTTGGATTCGTCATTAAGTTTACTCTTCTCTACACCGATACTAATAGAAAGGTCCTTAATGGCATAGGGTCCTGATTCAATTTGATTATGAATCTTATCATACTCATAATTTGTTATCCGATTGTTTTCTTCAGAGGTGCTGCCAGCACTTTGATCTGCCGTATACCCGGGAACATCCGTTTCGCCGGTCCCTGCAACTCCGCCAGCACCGCCTGCGCCGGTCGCAGTTTTATTGTTTTGAGTTTCACTGACAACAATGCCATTATTATTGTTGTTATCCAGCGGCCTTACGAGATTCTGATCAGAAACTTTCTTCTCGAAATTCAGCGAGCTGGACACATTGACGACCAAATCTTCCATGCCCACCATTGGTGCTAGGAACGTTTGGATTTTTTGTTTGAGATCATTCTCATACTTTCGTTGAAGTTGATAGTGAGTCTCAATTAAATCTCCGCCAGTGGCTGCACCGCCGATCCCATCCGAGGCAAGCAGTTCTCCTTCAGGGCTAGAAATCGTAATATTGTCGGTTTTGATATTAGGGATCGAGCTCTTCACGAGATTATAGTAGCCGTCAACTTCTTTCTGACTTGGACGATAACCCGGACGGAAAGTCATTGTAATTGCAGCAGAAGACTGTTCTTTCTCTTCTTCTGTCATAAACGGAGATTCATTCGGAATCGTTACGAGAACATTCGATTTCTGAACGCCTTGCATACCGTTAAGCAGTTGCTGAATTTCTCCGTTCAAAGCGTTTCTTAATTTGACATCGAATTCACGATCCGTAGATCCGAACATGGAATTAGTATCATTGAAAATATCGAGGCCGATTGAACCGTTGCGAACAATCCCCTGCGAACCTGCTTCGATTTTGACCTTTGCGGCATCCGCAGCCGGAACCAGTATGCTCTGTCCGCCGTTTTGGAGTTTGTAAGGAATTTTGCTTGTGTCCAAGTATTCCATAACCGCTGCTGCATCCGTACTGTCCAAATCGCGAAACGCGACTTCATAACTCACTCTCGAGAAAATCATGGTTAGTAATACAATTGTTAGAACAAGTACACCTACCGAGGCTCCCAGCCAAATCTTCTGTCTCTTCTCCATTGCGTTCCAATATTGAGCCGCTTTAGCTCGATACTGGGCAAATTTCTCGTTCACAATTTCACCTCACTGTTATGCTCTAATGCGATTCTTGCTGCTATTAGATTTGCATCCGCATGATCTCTTGATAAGCTTCGATTACTTTATTGCGGACTTGTGAGGTGAGCTGCAAGCCGAGCTCCGCTTGCTGCGAGGCGACCATTACTTGCGATATATCCACATTGCCTATTAAATATTGGTCATTCATTGTATGTACGTTCTTCTCTTGCGCACTGACACCATCCAATGCGTTCTTCAGGAAATCACTGAATGATTTCGTCATGTCTGAAGCGGAAGCAGCTCCCTCTGCATTCACATCCGTCTTCTCAATACCTGAATCAAAAAGTTTAACATTTTGCGATTGCAGCATATTCAATGACAATGGGTTAATCAATGGTATCCCTCCGCTTTATCTCTGTTTACTTGCCGATTTCAAGCGCTTTGACAAACATCCCTTTAGTGGCGTTCAATGCCGTTACGTTAGCTTCGTAAGATCTTGAAGCAGAGATCATGTCTACCATCTCTTTCAGCACGTCGACGTTAGGCATTTTCACATAACCATTCTCATCAGCGTCAGGATGGCTCGGATTATAAACCAGCTTTGATGGCGTCTGGTCTTCAATAATACGTGATGCCTTAACGCCTGGAGAAGAACCTTTGCCGTTCAATTGTCCGTTTAGTACGTCGGCGAATGATTTGGAATTTGGCTCGAGCACGACCAATTTACGTTTGTAAGGTTCATATCGACCGTTCACAAAATTCGCTCTTGTCGTTTCTGCATTCGCGATATTTGAAGAAATGACGTCCATTCGGAGGCGCTGAGCAGTCAAAGCTGATGCACTGGCATCAAATCCGTTCGTTAATCTCATAATCAAGCTCTCCCTTCAATGCCTAATCTCATCATTTTCACTTCGTGATTTATCTGTTGAACGTAATAGTTATAGTTCAATTGATTTTTTGCAAGAAGCGACATTTCTCGATCAATATCGACATTGTTGATGTCATTGTTCATCACGCTTGTTTCGTCCGTAATGATTCGAGCGCCTGGAACAGAGGATGAAGCACCGATGGGAATATGGCGACCGTTCGTTCTTTTTCCAATAATCTGGAAGTTACTGCCGCCCATGCTTTGCTCCAGCATTTGTTCGAAAACAACCTCAGAGCGCTTGAATTTCGGCGTATCTACATTCGCTATATTGTTGGAGATGATGCGTTGGCGCATTTCTGCAGCATTCATAGCACCCTGTAATCGACTAAATCCAGGGCCATTCAACAGGTTCACTGAAAAACCCCACTTTCCATTCTGTGTAATATATTCAATTCAACAGAATCCCTCTCATTCCTCCTTCTTTCGACAAAGAATTATTAAAAATATGAGAGAGTTGTGTCGAAGTTTTCCGTCAAGTTAATCTTCCTCACTTTCCTAATTTATTACAATAAGAAAAAAGCCCTATCTTTGTCGAAGATAGGACCTGGAAATGGGATTATTGTACTGGTTTATGAATGATTTTGTAATGTAACTGTCTAATATTTTAATTTTTGTTCTTTTTTAGCTCTTGGAGAAGCTGGGTATTTAGTATACGAATGTAAGTTCCTTTCATCCCCAATGAACGCGTTTCGATCACTCCTGCACTCTCTAATTTCCGAAGTGCGTTAACGATTACGGATCTGGTGATTCCAACCCGATCTGCAATTTTGGATGCGACAAGAAGCCCTTCTTTGCCATCCAATTCTTCGAAAATATGCTCAACGGCCTCAAGTTCACTAAACGAGAGAGAGCCTACTGCCACCGCAACAACTGTGCGGCTTCTAGCTTCATGTTCAATTTCCTCCGCTCGTTCACGCAAAATCTCCATGCCAACGATAGTACTTCCATACTCCGCCAGAATCAACTCGTCATCACCGAAAGGCTCTGCATTGCGAAGTAGAATCAACGTCCCGATACGCTCGCGGCCGCCAACTATCGGAACTACGGTCATCTTACGCTGTCCCGCCATCATAGGGAAAGACTCGCTGATCCCTTCATCAGGAGCAACGTTATTGACCGTTTCTTGCATATTCATAAACCGATCATTGCTTTCAGTAGAAAACCGTAAATCTGCAACAGGCAGCGCCCGCAGTTGTTCATGCTGGAATGGACCTACTGCCGCGCAACCTAACACTTTACCTTTACGGCTGACGACGAACACGTCGGCTTGAATGGTTGTGCAGAGCACCTCTGCCATTTCACGAAAATTGAGCGCTCCGCCTGCCGCGCGCTGCAGCAGACGGTTAAGCGTTCTTGTTTTTGCCAATAAAATCATTGCCTTTTGCCCCCTACTTTCCTTACCGGTCCTTTACAGTATATATTGACTTAAATCGCGATTTTTCGCAATGCTGCCTAATTTCTCACGGACATACTCCGGAGTGATTACCAGCTCTTCGAGAGAAAGCTCAGGCGCTTCAAAGGATAAATCTTCAAGCAGCTTCTCCAAAATCGTATGAAGACGACGCGCGCCAATATTTTCTGTATTTTTATTTACTTCTGCTGCGATAGATGCAAGCTCACGAATGGCTTCCTCGGAGAAGGTAATTGTAATCCCTTCCGTTTCGAGAAGTGCCGTGTACTGTTTAGTTAACGCATTCTTAGGCTCAGTTAAAATCTTAACAAAATCTTCCAAGGTCAAATTCGTCAATTCCACCCGAATCGGGAATCGCCCTTGAAGCTCCGGTATCAAATCCGATGGTTTAGCCATGTGGAAAGCACCTGCAGCAATAAACAGGACGTAGTCTGTTTTCACTGGGCCATACTTCGTCATCACTGTCGAACCTTCAACGATTGGCAATATATCCCGCTGCACGCCTTCACGGGAAACATCTGGCCCCGAACCTCTTGAGGAGCTTGCGATTTTGTCGATTTCGTCTATGAAAATGATGCCCGTCTGCTCTGCCCTGCTGACTGATTCGGTGATGACATCATCCATGTCGATTAGCTTGTTGGCTTCTTCCTGCGTTAGTGCCTTACGGGCTTCCTTGACAGGCAGTTTCCGTTTCTTGGATTTCTTCGGCATCAATTGACCGAACAATTCCTGCATGTTAGCGCCCATTCCCATGCCTTCATTGCCTTGTCCGGCAAGCATATCCAGCATATTCGGCGAGTTATCCTCTACCTCAATTTCAATCATCTCATTCTCAAGCTTCCCGGCTGCTAGTTGTTCCTTCACTTGTTTGCGACGTTCGATAACTGAAGCAGACTCTTCAGGCTCAACCTCAGGCTCCTTCGTGCCTTGCGTGCTGCCAAAGAGCATTTCAAGTGGATTCTTCTGGCTTTTGGGTTTGGCTGCGGATGGCACCAGCAGCGTTACGATGCGTTCATTCGCTTGTTTCTCCGCTTTATCCTTCACCTTCTCGGTTCTTTCTTGCTTAACCATCCGAATCGAAGTTTCCACGAGATCGCGAACCATGGATTCCACATCACGTCCAACATAACCTACTTCAGTAAATTTGGTTGCTTCCACTTTAACGAACGGTGCATTTACCAGCTTCGCCAATCGTCTTGCAATCTCAGTTTTACCAACGCCCGTAGGTCCAATCATGAGAATGTTTTTGGGCACAATTTCGTCTCTAATCGCTTCATCAAGCCGACTTCTCCGGTAACGATTGCGCAGTGCGACCGCCACTGAACGTTTGGCCGGCTTCTGACCCACGATATATTTATCAAGCTCCGTCACAATTTGCTTCGGTGTCATCGCTTCATTTGACATTTCCGATCCCTCCAATTGAGTCCGAATTAAAAGCTTATATTAGCCTATTTCTTCCACAATGATATTCCGGTTTGTAAACACGCAAATATCTGCGGCAATCTCAAGTGCGGATTTAACCATGTCCTTAGCTTCGAGCTGAGGCGCATGCTGATAGAGAGCACGTGCTGCCGCAAGCGCGAAGCTGCCGCCCGAACCTATTGCTAAGATGCCATCATCCGGTTCAATAATCTCTCCACCGCCTGAAATGAGCAGTAAACCAGTCGCATCCATAACGATCATCATGGCTTCGAGTTTGCGCAGCACCCGATCTGAGCGCCAATCCTTCGCAAGCTCAACAGCGGCCCTTTGTAAATTGCCGTGATGCTCCTCTAACTTACCTTCGAACTTCTCAAAGAGTGCAATCGCGTCAGCAACCGATCCGGCAAAACCAGCAATGACTTGCCCACGATATAAACGACGAACCTTCTTCGCATGGTGTTTCATGACCATACTATTGCCAAACGTCACTTGCCCGTCGCCTGCAATAGCACCTTTCCCATTATGCCGAACCGCACAGATCGTCGTCGCATGAAATTGCATTTCCATCATTAATAGCCTCCTAAAAGTCTCGCATAGGCGAAACTGCTTCGTAAGGATCGGATTAAGTTTCGCGAAGAAAATAATCTTTCAGATAACGATAACAATACTACTTCGTTAGAATAGCCCGAGTTTTGCAAAAACTCTTAATAGAAGGGAGCATATATATGCAAAAAGGAAGCAGCGGCCGAGGAATCGAACGAAGCCGCTGCTCTTTTGCCTGTTCTGGTTGTATGGTTACTCTGTGACTGTTTCTGCTTCTACTTGGGCAGGTTCTTCAGCCGGATAGCCAAGGTGTTCATGTTTAAAGCGAGCAAGCTGTTCTAACGCGCGATTGGCGATCGCGTCGTTCTTATCTCTCTTGCTGCGCATCCGCTTCTCAAGCGGCGGGAATAAGCCAAAATTCGCATTCATCGGCTGGAAATGCTTGAAGTCCGCCGTTGTAATGTATTGCGCCATACTGCCAAGCGTAGTATCAGCAGGGAAGACAAGCGGTTCTAAGCCGCGCGCCAATCGGCCTGCATTCAATCCTGCGATCAAACCTGAAGCAGCGGATTCAACATAACCTTCAACACCGGTCATTTGTCCGGCAAAGAATAAATTATCGCGACTGTTTGTTTGGTAGGTAGAACGAAGCAGCCTCGGTGAATTGATAAATGTATTGCGGTGCATAACGCCGAAACGTACAAATTCCGCATTCTCCAATCCAGGAATCAGAGATAGCACCCGCTTCTGCTCACCCCATTTGAGATGAGTTTGGAATCCAACCAAATTGTACAGAGTGCCCGCTGCGTTATCTTGACGAAGCTGAACGACGGCGTGAGGCAGCTTGCCTGTGTGCGGGTTAACCAGACCAACAGGCTTCATTGGGCCGAACAGCACCGTTTGCTTGCCGCGGCTAGCCATCACTTCAATGGGCATACAACCCTCGAAATATTGCTCTTTCTCAAATTCCTTCACTTCAGCGGTCTCCGCCGTTGTAAGAGCTTCATGGAACCGTTCAAACTCTTCTTCTGTCATGGGACAGTTGAGATATGCCGCTTCTCCCTTATCATATCGCGAAGCAAGGTAGACCTTCGACATGTCAATGGAATCCTTCTCCACGATTGGAGCTGCGGCATCATAGAAATAGAAATATTCTTGACCTAACAGCTCTTGAATTTGGGCGGATAGACGGGGAGCCGTCAGAGGTCCGGTAGCAATCAAAACAATACCGTCCTTCGGAATTTCCGTCATCTCTTCCGTCCGAACATCAATCAGAGGATGTTCTTTCAAGATTCTCGTGACATCGCCAGAGAAGCCGTCACGGTCAACGGCAAGCGCACCGCCGGCAGGGACCGCGTTACGATCCGCACAATCGAGGATCAGAGAGTTCATTCTGCGCATCTCTTCTTTAAGTACACCGACTGCGTTAAAAAGACCGTTTGCACGCAAGCTGTTGCTGCATACCAGCTCAGCAAAGTTATTCGTATGGTGAGCCGGCGTCTTGGTCGCCGGTCTCATCTCGTAAAGCGTAACAGGCACTCCTTGCGAAGCGATTTGCCAAGCAGCCTCGCTGCCTGCAAGACCTGCGCCGATGACTGTTACATGTTGTAATTCTGACAATGAACTTACCATCCTTTCAATCTTAACCTTCAGCCGGTTCTTGCTCCTCAGGTACTTCTTCATTATATTCACACTGCGTGCAGGCTAGCTTCGCGCCGCTGCGATTCCGCTTCTCTACCATTAAGCTGTTGCATTGCGGACATGGCTTAGTAGTCGGTTTATCCCATGACACGTAGTCACAGCCAGGATATTGATCACAGCCGTAGAAGTAACGTCCCTTCTTACTGCGGCGCTCAATAATTTTCCCTTCCGCACATTTCGGACAAGGAACACCGATGTCTTTGACAATCGGCTTCGTATTGCGGCAATCCGGGAATCCGGAGCAAGCCAGGAACTTGCCGAATCGGCCCATTTTAAATACCAGATGACGACCGCACTTCTCGCAAATCTCATCGGATATTTCATCCTGAAGCTCAACTTCCTTCATCTCGTCCTCAGCAACTTCAAGCCGCTTCTCAAACGAAGTATAGAAATTAGCCAGTACCTTTACCCAGTCTTCTTTCCCGTCTTCCACATGGTCAAGGTCATCTTCCATATGCGCTGTAAACTCGGCGTCCAGAATTTCCGGGAAAAACTCTTCCATCATTTGAATGACCAGATCGCCTAGTTCCGTCGGAATGAATTTCTTCTCTTCGATGGCAACATAGCCCCGCTTCTGGATCGTTTCGAGCGTTGGTGCATACGTACTTGGACGCCCAATGCCCACTTCCTCCATCATCCGCACGAGACGTGCTTCTGAATATCGAGGCGGCGGCTGAGTAAAATGCTGCTTCTGGTCGATGGATTCCGTGCCGACAACATTTCCTGCCGACAGAGGCGGAAGGAATTTCTCCTCGTCCGTCGTACCGTCATCGTTGCCTTCGACATAGATCTTCATAAAACCATGGAACTTCACTTTGGAACCCACTGCCCGGAACACCGCTCCATTACCGACATTAAAGTCGACTGTCATCGTATCCAGTACGGCTGAAGACATTTGGCTGGCTACAAAACGCTCCCAAATAAGCTTATACAACCTGAATTGATCACGACTACAGAATTCTTTCATCGAATCCGGATCACGCATGACGGAAGTTGGACGAATCGCTTCATGCGCATCTTGGGCATTGCTGTTCTTCTTCACATAAACACGAGGCTGCTCTGGTGCGAAAGCTGCTCCGTATTTCTCTTCTATATAAGCTTTCGCTTCCTCTTGAGCGATCGTCGAGATCCGAGTGGAATCCGTTCTCATATAAGTGATGAGACCGACTGTCCCTTCCTTTCCGAGGTCAACCCCTTCATAAAGCTGTTGGGCGACTGACATTGTCTTGGACGCACGGAAACCAAGCTTACGCGCTGCTTCCTGCTGAAGCGAGCTTGTAATAAACGGAGCCGCAGGGTTACGCAGACGCTCTTTCTCTTTCACTTCACTGACCGTGAACGCGGAAGAGCCCATGGCCTGCAGCACCTCTTGAACATCCGCTTCGTTGCCAAGGTCCCGCTTGCCGCCATTAAGCGAATGATACTTCGCTTCGAAGGTGGTGGAGCCTTGTTTCAATTGAGCGGTAATCGACCAATACTCCTCGGGAACAAAAGCATCAATCTCATTCTCGCGATCAATAATGAGCTTCACGGCAACAGATTGCACCCGTCCCGCAGACAGCCCCTTCTTTACTTTCTTCCACAGCAGCGGGCTGATCTTATAGCCCACAAGACGGTCTAGTATCCGCCTTGCCTGCTGCGCGTTAACAAGATCCATATTGATCGGTCTTGGTGTTTTGAAAGCATCCTTCACGGCCTGCTTCGTAATCTCATTAAATACGACTCGGCAGGAGTCGCTCTCGTCTATCTCGAGATAGTGTGCCAAATGCCACGCAATCGCTTCACCCTCGCGATCAGGGTCAGCTGCGAGATAGACTTTTTTCACTTTTTTGGAGGCGTCTTTTAATTCTTTCAGGACGCTCCCTTTTCCACGAATGGTTATATATTTGGGGTTAAAATCATTCTCGACCTCTACACCGATCTGGCTCTTCGGCAAATCTCGGATATGACCCATCGATGCTTTAACGATGAATTTGCTTCCTAGATATTTACCGATTGTTTTCGCCTTTGCCGGTGACTCGACGATGACAAGTGAATCTGCCATTGATGCGCCCTCCTCTCCAATGCATGCTACATTACACTATATATGGAACCTGGATGCTGTTCAATCTTCCGTTTTATACATAAATTTATCAGAACTGAATGCAAAAGTCCAAAAGGAAAGGATGAGAGCTCATGCAGACGGTCGATAGATAGCGGACCATCCTGTAAGAATTGAAGTAAAACAGCTTCATTCTCATCCAAATGCACGACTTGCAATTCAGACTTCAAACCTACTTGTGCGTTCGATATTCCCGGTTGCTGGAGCAATCCCTCGTACTCCTCCATAATATCCTGGTCTGATGTGATGAGCTTTGCCCCTTGACGAATCAATCCGTTTGTCCCTGCGCTCTTCGGGGAAGAGATCGGGCCCGGAACGGCAAATACGTCCCGCGACATGTCGAGTGCTTGGTCTGCTGTTATCAATGACCCGCTTCGCTCTGCAGCTTCTACTACAACAGTGCCTAGTGATAATCCGGCTATGATGCGATTCCGCAGCGGAAACAAACCGGGATGAAAAGGTGTGCCCGGTGCGACCTCCGAAATAACGACGCCTTTTCTCACAATTTGCTCGTAGAGCCCACGGTTCTCTGTGGGATATATACGATCCACCGGAGTGCCTAATACGGCAACCGTGCTTCCAAAGGCCTCCAGTGCGCCTTCATGGGCCAGTGTATCTATTCCCTTCGCCATTCCGCTAACAACTGTCATTCCTCGCTCAGAGAGCCTCCTAGCTAGGTCTGAAGCTGTTTTGCGGCCATATGCTGTCGGCCCTCTCGTTCCTACAATGGCAATTGCATGTCGGTTTAGCAGCTCGACTCGCCCCATTGCGTATATGATCCAAGGAGGCTGAGGGGTTTCTCGCAGTAAATGAGGATAGGATTCATCAAAACGCGTTATCCATTGAATGCCGAGCTTCGACATTCGTTCCTGTCGTTCTTCCACCTTAACCGTTGAGAACGCATGTGAAATCGCTTTTGCCTGATCCGGCTTTAACCCGACTGATGAAACCCACGCTTCAGGCGAAAATCGTTCATATAACCGCCATTGACCATATTCTACAGCTTTGCGTATCGAATGCCACCCAATGCCGGGCGTTTCATGTAGAGTAAGCAGAAGTTCTCTCTCTTGAATGTATTCCTTCATTAATAATGCACCGTCCCTTCAAGGTGACGGCCTGCATTCTACCTTATTGTGACCGTGCAGCAAGGAGAATGCAAGCCAAGTGGTCAGAATAATGAAAAAAAGCAACCCTCCGAATGCCCATATAGGGCAAATCGAAAGGTTGCTTACCTTTTAATTGAAGCTATGGTGTTGCAGCTGTTAGTGCGTTTTGCACTTGTCCAGCATGCCGCGCTCTTCCAGAACACTTACAAGGGTAGAACCCATTTCGGAAGGCGTAGGAGCTACGCGAATGCCGCATTTCTCAAGCGTTGCGATTTTCTCGGCTGCCGTTCCTTTACCGCCGGAAATAATCGCACCTGCATGTCCCATCCGTTTGCCCGGAGGTGCAGTAGCGCCGCCGATGAAGCCGACAACCGGTTTCTTCATGTTTGCTTTAACCCACTCTGCCGCTTCTTCTTCAGCAGAGCCGCCGATTTCACCAATCATGATAACAGCGTAAGTATCCGGATCTTCATTGAACATATTCAGGATGTCAATGAATTCGGAGCCTTTAACAGGGTCGCCGCCGATACCTACTGCGGAGGATTGACCGATTCCGCGAGTAGTCAGCTGATGTACAGCCTCGTAAGTGAGCGTTCCGCTGCGGGAAACGACGCCTACATGGCCTTTTGTATGAATGTAGCCCGGCATGATGCCGATCTTGCATTCACCCGGCGTAATAACGCCTGGGCAGTTCGGTCCGATCAGGCGCGTTTTGCGGCCTTCCATGTACCGTGTTACTTTAATCATGTCGATAACCGGAATACCTTCTGTAATACAGATAACCAGGTCTAGCTCCGCATCTACAGCTTCCAGAATGGAATCTGCTGCGAATGCAGGCGGAACATAGATAACGGACGCAGTAGCGCCTGTTTTGGCAACTGCATCTGCAACTGTATTGAATACAGGAAGCGAGACTACCGTTCCGTTTTCTAGTGTAATGTCAACATTGCTTCCGCCTTTGCCCGGCGTAACTCCGCCAACCATTTGGGTACCGTATTCCAGGGCGCCCTTCGCATGAAACAACCCTGTGGCACCAGTAATACCCTGGGTAATGACTTTTGTGTTTTTGCCTACCAAAATGCTCATCGAAACTCACATCCCCTAAATGAATTCGTATGCCGCGTAAAGTGCGACAATTAAGTCTTACTTTACTAGCGCGACGATTTTTTGTGCACCGTCGGCCATAGAGTCTGCAGCCACGATGTTTAGTCCGGATTCGTTCAACATTTTCTTGCCCAGTTCAACGTTAGTGCCTTCCAAACGAACGACAAGCGGACGGTCAAGACCGAGCTCTTTAGCCGCTGAAATAACACCGTCTGCGATAATATCGCATTTCATGATACCGCCGAAAATGTTAACGAAAATGCCCTTCACCTTCTCGTCGGAGAGGATGATCTTGAACGCTTCCGTAACTTTCTCTTTGGTCGCACCGCCCCCTACGTCCAGGAAGTTAGCAGGGTCGCCGCCGTAGTACTTAATAATATCCATTGTCGCCATTGCAAGACCTGCGCCGTTAACCATACAGCCGATGTTGCCATCGAGTGCGATGTAGCTCAGATCGAACTTGGACGCTTGAATTTCCTTCTCATCCTCTTCATCCAAATCACGAAGCTCTAAGATGTCTTTATGACGGTACAAGGCATTGGAATCGAAGTTCAGTTTGGCGTCAAGCGCCATAACGTTGCCGTCGCCTGTTACGACGAGCGGGTTGATCTCTGCGATCGAGCAGTCTTTCTCTACGAAAGCCGCATACAGAGACAGCATGAATTTAGCCGCTTTGCCGACCAATTCGTTAGGGATGTTGATGGAGTATGCCAGCTTGCGCGCTTGGAATACTTGAAGACCGACAGCAGGGTCGATAACTTCTTTGAAAATCTTCTCCGGCGAGTGCTCAGCAACTTCCTCGATCTCCGTGCCGCCCTCTTCGGATGCCATCATGACGATCCGTCCAGTTACGCGGTCAACAACAAGACCGATGTAATACTCTTTCTTGATGTCGCAGCCTTGCTCGATAAGCAGGCGCTTTACTTCTTTACCTTCAGGACCCGTTTGGTGGGTTACGAGAACTTTGCCCAGAATTTGGCTGGCATAAGTGCGAACCTCATCCAAATTTTTGGCAACTTTAACGCCGCCCGCTTTACCGCGGCCGCCTGCATGAATTTGCGCTTTTACAACGACAACCGGTGTGCCCAGCGCTTCCGCTGCTGCCACCGCTTCATCGACAGAGAACGCCACTTTACCTTCCGGTACGGCAACCCCATACTGCTTAAGCAGTTGTTTACCCTGATACTCATGGATATTCATTGACGAAAATCCTCCTATCCGCAGTCAAATCCTACGTATGTACACAAAACCATAAGTATTGTAACACGTTTCGTCATGTGTTTCCTATTTTTTTAGCCTGAAATGCCATCTTTTTTGATATTAGTTTCATCTCATATCAATCTCATTTCGATATGGAATAGATGAAATGCACTCATTTTTGAGATGCAAAGGCTAAAATAAGGATTACCTGACTAGTATTACCTAAGTTTAACTAATTATTGACACCAAACATACGTTCTAGTATCCTGTGAATAAGCATTATTTAGGAGGTCATTGATTGAATACTTTTACCGGACTATTGTCAACCTTCCAATCCCTAATTCCATTTGCGGCCTCTCTTCGTTCACTGTCAGATGAGATGTGGAGCGCTCCGCTTAAGACTGATAAATGGTCTACCCGCTCCGTGATCGGTCATATCATGCTGTGGGATCGACACTTTCTGCAAGAGGCGATTATGCCAATTGTCGAAGGCAGACCGCTGACACTTCGTCACTCGGATTACGATACATTTAATCGCCATGCTGCTGCATATGCAGATTCGATCAGTAAAGAGCAGCTGCTCTCAGAATGCATGTCCGTCCGAGAAGAACTATGGAGACTTCTGACGGCCCTCTCTGAAGAGAAGAGAGAATGGAATTACACCGATGGAGACGGCAATCCCTTTACGATTCACCATTATCTAGATGACTTTGTTGCACATGATCGGCATCATCTGGATGAGATCGATCGGTTTATCGGGGCATAATTCGACCTCGTTGACAGTTGATTTGCAGCTGAGCTATGATTTCAATAGAGCAATTATTGCATACGGACCTGTGAGGAAGCACCTTCATCCGACTATATGGTGGAGGTGTTTTTTGTTATGTATACTCAAATTTGCAGCGGAAGCGTTTATGGCGTGGAAGGTAAATCAATCGCCGTAGAAGTCGATATTTCTAATGGTCTTCCCCAAGTCAACGTGGTTGGCCTTCCCGATCCGGCAGTTAGGGAATCCATTGAACGCGTTCGAGCAGCAGTCAAGAATTGCGGGTTCACATTTCCGATGGAACGAATTACGGTCAACCTTGCGCCTGCAGACCTTCGCAAAGAAGGCACTGCATTTGATTTGGCTATTGCCGTAGGCGTTCTAACCTCAAGCGGACAGTTGAAGAGCAAGTGGTTTGAACAGGTATTAGTTCTGGGGGAACTGGCGCTAAACGGCGAGCTTCGGGGAATTCCCGGGGTTCTTGCCATGGTTGAGCAGGCTCGACTTAGCGGCATCAGGAATGTGCTTCTGCCGAAGGCGAACGCTGCAGAAGCCGCATGTATAGAGGGCATGCAGCTGTTTGCCGTTTCTCATTTGCGCGAGTTAGGCGAAGCGAATGCGGATGAACGCTCTTGGGAGCAGCTTCGATACGATAGCGCTGCGGAGCACGACTCTGCACCGGGTTCAAGAGATTATGGGGCTGCCTTTGGGGACTATGGGGATGTGCTGGGCCAGCATCATGCGAAGCGAGCTTTGCTCATCTCGGCCATCGGGAAACACAATGTCCTTCTATCGGGCCCTCCCGGAACAGGTAAGACCATGCTCGCGAGAAGGTTACCGGGTATTATGCCTCCGCTAGGCGAAGAAGAAGCGTTGCAGGTTACGAAGATTTATAGTGCTGCCGGTAAGCTGCCAGGGGGCATTCCTACATTAATGAGAGAACGTCCCTTTCGCAGCCCTCATCACACCATCTCAGCAGCCGGTTTGATTGGAGGCGGGTCTATTCCTAGACCGGGCGAAGTTACACTTGCCCATCGAGGGCTGTTGTTTCTGGACGAACTCCCTGAATTTTCACGCGCTTCATTGGAAGTGCTTAGGCAGCCGCTCGAGGATCGGGAAGTAACGATAGCCAGATCACGTGCTGTATTCCGATTTCCGGCCTCCTTTCTTCTTGCCGCCTCAATGAATCCGTGCCCATGCGGCTACTACGGACATGAGACTGACGAACACCGCTGCGTATGCAGCGAGTTAGTGCTCGCACGATACCGTGCGAAGATTTCCGGCCCGCTTCTGGACCGTATTGATATGCATATTGAAGTACCAAGGCCACCGACGACCGAGGGTCTGACAAGCGGGATGACATCTGCTCAAATGAGAGCTATTGTGCTTGCGGCAGTTGAGCGGCAACAGGCTCGAACAGCAGGCAGCCTTACCGGTCGTTCGATTACCGAATTGGCCGGTGTGTCGCTTCGTAAGGCCGTACATTTAACACGAGAAGCTGAACAACTGCTACGTGTAGCTTTTGATACGCTTGGCGTCAGCTTACGTGCGCATGACCGGATACTCAAGCTTTCACGAACGATTGCTGACTTGGAGTCAAGCGATCTCGTCGATAGCCAGCATGTCGCTGAGGCGATCGGTTATCGCAGTCTGGATCGAAAGCTTCATGCTTTGTAAGTATATATACAAGAAAGAGATGGCCGCGGCCATCTCTTTCTGTCATGTGTGAAGTGAAATTAGAACGCGGATTCAATATGTTTGAGTTCAGTGACAAGAAAGGGCTCGAGTGATTCACCTTGAACGGCTACAGCCGTGATTGCAACAACATCAAAGCGCACAGCAGTATGCTGCAGCTTATTCATGGACAAATATACCTCTGTTATAGACCTGACTTTCAGTTGTTTCCGTATATCTACGGATTCAGCAGCAGTACCGAATCTACCGCCTGCTCTTCGCGTTCGTACCTCAACTACGATAAGGATGGAATCTGTTTTTGCAACAATGTCCAATTCTCCCATTCGACATCGCCAATTGCGATGTATGATCGTATACCCCTGCTCTTTCAGGTATCGAACGGCTTCCTCTTCGCCAAACTTGCCAATCGCTTGTCTCGTATCGGTCCGGGATGTTCGGTTATCTGCTTTCAATCTCCGCTTCCACCCGCTTTACGATCCGATCGATAAACAAACGATAATATCTCCGCAACCAGTGTATAAAGCTCAGGCGGCACTTCTTGATCCACATCGAGCTTGGACAGCACTTCGACTAGAGAGGAATCCTGTTGAATCGGTACCCCGCTCTCTGCTGCTTTGTCCAGTATTGCCTCCGCCATCTTACCGCGGCCTTTGGCTACGACAACCGGAGCGTTGCGCTCTCCCGGCTCATATTTGAGTGCAACTGCTTTTTTATTATGCAAGAGATTATCTTGGGATTGTCCCTGTTTCTCTTTCTCGTTCATACGCGATAGTCTACTCCCTTGTATGGCTTCGTCGACCACTCGGTCGAACCCGGTCCAGCCGCCATTGTCTCCGAAGCGTTCATCCGTTCCGCCATTCGTTCCGGCATCGGAGTTGCTTTCAATGATAACAGTTGATAGCCGGCACGCTGCAGCGCTTCCGACAACTCAGCACGGGATGTCTCTATAAGTGAACCAGCCATGGGATGATCATTCCATAAGTTAAGACTGACGATTTTATCGACGACCTGTACATCTACGACAGTATCACCTAACGACTTCATGCGCAGATCAAATAAAAGTCTGCAATTATCTGCATCGAGCTCGCCTTTACGGCCGCGTCTTGTTTGAATGTGTACCGAGGCTGTCTGTCCTCCGTCTTGACCGTGCATCGGAATAAACATCGTCACATGCGACAACAACGAGCTGGTTTTCTCCGGGGATAACAGCAATTGCTGCCCCGTAATATGGGAAACGAGCTGCTGCGCCGTATCCCGAAGAGCCGGCGGCACATCATCCGAGGAAGCAAGCGTCATTAATGCGCTCTTCATTGATTCGTCGGCGGCGTTCTTGACGGCATCGAGCGAATCCGAAGAAGGCAGCACAGTCGGAAGCGACGTGTTTCCCTGCTGCAGCTGAACTCGATCATTGATCAAGCCGGCAACGACAGCATTCCGATCCAGGCCATCCTTCGGGGACTGACTAGTCGCAACAGCTTTGTTTTCTTGATGCGTTTGAATCGCGGGATCACTGGATTGTTTCAGCTGCTCCGGCTGCTTCACTGCTTGCTGCTGCTCTTCTGTAACTGCAGCTGCAAGCAGACGCTCATGATCGACGCCCAGCCATTTCATCATCTGGCCCACCCAGTTGGAGGATGATCCAGCCGGCTGCGGCGATGGGGCTGTAGTGCCAGCGTCTGCGGCATGATTGTGGGCTGCGCCATCCGGCGAAGCCGGCTTGGCAGCCCCGCCGCCAGGCGTGATTGGCGGGGCTGCTCGCGGCGCAGCTGCGGGCTGCGCGCTCGCCGCCGCAGCTGCGCCGCCGCCGCTCGGCGCGGCTGTGCCAGCCGCCGCGCCATCGCCCGCTGCGCTGCGCGCAGCGGGGGCGGGAGCAGCAGCGGACCCCGCTGCTCCCGCCGGCCCCGGCGCCGGCTGCGCCCCGGCCCCGCCCGGCGCTGCGCGCATCAACGCTGCGCCTTCGCGCAGCAGCGTTTGCAGCTTCGCTGCAGCCGCTTGCGCCGCCGACGGCGGCTGCGCGGCATCGCCCGCCGCTTCGCCGCCGGCGGACGACGCGCCGCTCCAAGCGGCAAGCCCCTGCTCCAGCGACTCCAGCAGCGTATGCGCCGGAGTGCCGGAGAGCGTCTGTGCAAGCGCTCCGATCGTCGCGCTTGTCATCGGCAGCCCGCGCTTATTCGCGAGCGCGGCCGCCTTTGCCCAAGCCTGCGCATCGCTGCCTTGCGGCATAGCAGTCAGCGCCTGCTTAAATTGACTCGCCGTCTCGCGAGTCAAAGTACCGCCCTCACGGCGCAAATCGCGCACAAGCTCCTGCGTCCATTTCTGCTCAGGCAGCCCTGATGCTTTCAGCCATTCTTTCAAGCTTGCTTCATTCATAGTGGCCGTTTGCTGATCAGCCAGCTTGAGAACAAGCATGCCATCGACAGACTGCGGCTGCACCTGAAGCAAGGTCGATTGTCCCGGCTGCAGCGGCGTTTCCAATTTAGCTTGTACTTGTGTCCCATTTATTTGAATGACCGCTTCCTGATCGTTTAACATCTTAACCAGCACGCCGCGTACAATTTGGCCGACCTTAAGCTCTAATGCCTTACTGTCGCCGGGCTGCACATCGCCAAGCAGTCCCTTCATCAATTGTCCGATCGATAATGACATAACGCGACCGCTTCCTTCCTGTCATACTTCCTATTCCCTGTCCTGGAACCGATGTTTATCCTATATCGTTATTATCGGCTCAGATGAGATACAGATTAACGCATCGATAATAAAAAACCGTCCATCCCAAATTATATAGGAACGAACGGTCAACACGCAGCTATTCTTCTCTAATTAGCATACTTCAGCTGTACGCATTACTAAAACAGCACCTGCTGCTCCATAAACAGCTTCCCAAGGAAGCTCTGCCGGTGCATCGGACTGGGACCGAGCTCCAGCAGCTTCTCCCGATGCAGCTTCGTCGCATAGCCTTTATGTATGGCAATTCCATAATCGGGATAAAGCTGATCCCATTCTCCCTTGCATAGCCGGTCTCGCGTAACCTTCGCAATAATCGAAGCAGCTGCGATAGACTGGCTTCTCGCATCTCCTTTAATAATGGACGCTTGCGGAAGGTCGATGTCCACCTTCTCCGCATCCACCAGCAAATAATCTGCCGGAACAGCAAGCAGCTCTACCGCTTGTTTCATGGCAAGTCTTGCAGCTTGCTTAATATTAATGGAATCAACCACTGCTGCATTCACGCAAGATACCGCCCAAGCTTCAGCCTGATCCATAATGAGCTCATACAGCTCCTCACGTTTCTTCTCCGACAGCTTCTTGGAATCATCGACGCCATCCAGAATCAAACCCTCCGGCAAAATAACGGCAGCAGCCACCACGTCGCCAAACAAGCAACCTCGCCCAACCTCATCGATGCCGGCAATATTCCGATAGCCTTGCTCCCATAACGGCTTCTCAAACTCCAACATCACAATCCCGCTCCCCCGAACACAAAATCCCCACAACAGCTACTTTTGCATTTCCAGCAATCCATTATCCATCATATACAAAACAAACGGCTACCTTACAATCAAGGCAGCCGTCCCAATGGCAAACTGCTGCATGTGAAGCCTCGGCTTCATACGCAATCCAATCTGCCTTCTACATGAAATCCTCCGGAGCTTCAAGCGAAAGCCGGCCCATATTACCTGCCCGCATCTCGCGCAAAATGATGCCCGACGTTTTCTCCAAATCAACGCGGCCTCCACTAATCAAGCAGCCACGCTTGCGACCGATATCCTCCATCAAACGGACGATTTCGTCATTGTCTTCGTAATCCTTCGGCGGGTCCTTCAAGCCGAAACGTTCCGACAGCATCGGCCAGTATCGCTTCGCCAGTTCTCTGACTGTGAAGAAAGCGACATCTTCGATGTTCAGAACCTGTTCACGAATCGCTCCTGTCATAGCAAGTCGTTGGCCAACGAGCGGATCCTCGAATTTCGGCCATAGAATACCGGGCGTATCGAGCAGCTCCATTTCCTTGCCGACTTTAATCCATTGTTGTCCTTTCGTCACACCCGGACGATCTCCGGTAGCCGCAATTGCACGGCCTGCTAAACGGTTGATGAGTGTCGACTTACCAACATTCGGAATGCCGACGATGAGTCCGCGAATGGCCCTCGGCGTAATCCCTTTGGATATTTGTCGTTCGATTTTGTCATGGAGCAGCTGCCTTACTTTAACCGGAATTTCATTGACGCGTGTACCAGTCGAAGAGTCGATAGATAAGCTGGTATAACCAAGGTCTGCAAAATAAGCCATCCATTTCTCAGTCGTACGCGCATCCGCCAAATCCGATTTGTTCAGCAAAATCAGTCTAGGCTTATTCAATAAAATTTCGTCAATCATCGGGTTCCGGCTCGAAAGCGGTACACGGGCATCCAGCAGCTCAATCGCAATATCGATCAGCTTGAGCTTCTCTTGGATTTCCCTTCTCGCTCTCGTCATATGACCGGGGAACCATTGAATGGTCATCTAACTACTTCACCTCATTTGTGTTTCACGAAAGAAATTTTGTCCATCGGCCAGAAAATGATATCCGCACGGCCAACGATCTCCTTCATCGATACGTAACCGATCATCCGGCTGTCCTTGCTGTTGCGGCGATTATCGCCAAATGCAAGGATCATTCCTTCAGGTACAACGTCGGTTGTAAAATTAGCATTCGGGAAATTACGGTCTGTTCCTTGGTTGTTGAAGATTTCACCGTTAGCTTTAGCATTCTCGATCGATTCCTTTAAATACGGCTCATCGACCTTCTTGTCATTAATGAACAAATCATCGCCTTCATATTTGACTTTATCGCCCGGTACGCCAATAACCCGTTTAATAAAATCCCTTCCCTCATCGGGAACATGAAAAACGACTACTTCGCCATGATGCGGTTCACGGATATCATAGATCACTTTGTTTACGATGAGTCGTTCCCCTGTATAGAAGGTTGGCTCCATCGACGGGCCATCTACAATGAACGGTGCAAACAAGAAATAACGGATCACAAGCACTAATATAGCTGCAATGGCGAGTGCTTTAACCCACTCAAACACTTCTTTCTGCGCGCGACTGCCGTTCGATCGATTAGATCTGGACGCGTTGATTGTAGGATCAACACCGTCTGCTGCAGCATGTCCATGATCACGTTGATTCGGTTCGTTCGACTCTTGTCCATTCTCTTCTGTGCGGTTTTGTTGATCCATTAAATCCACCCTCTTCTATGCTGGGTCTATTGTTAGTTATGTAAGTAAATCTAGTATTATAAAAAAACGAAAAGGGACTTGTTTGCGCAAGTCCCCTCTCTTGTCGATCATTAACGAATTTCTTTGATTCTCGCAGCTTTACCGCGAAGTTCGCGAAGATAGTACAGTTTCGCGCGGCGAACTTTACCACGACGAGCAACTTCGATCTTCTCAATCTTCGGCGAGTTAAGTGGGAAAGTTCTTTCCACACCAACACCGTACGAGATTTTACGCACTGTAAAAGTAGCACTGATACCGCCGCCGCGACGTTTAATAACAACGCCTTCGAACAGCTGTACACGCTCACGAGTTCCCTCGATAACCTTTACATGTACCTTCAACGTATCGCCTGGACGAAAGCTCGGAAGGTCAGTACGAAGATTTTCTTGTGCAATGATTTGTAAAAGATTCATTGTAGTTTTCACTCCTTCCACCATAGACGTTCTTATAAGCTAACCGGTAACAACTTGAAAACCGGATCATGGCTTTATAGCGGACCGTCCGACTTTGCAAAAGCAACATCTGAAATTATAACACACTGAGGCCCAGTAACACAATAACATTTCATAAACTTTTTAAACCATAGCAGCCAAGCTAGTTGTTCCTGCTTTGTTCCCTAGAACGGATCTGCTCATTCAGCCATTGACGTTCCTTCTTCGTAAGCTCCGCGGTCTCAAGCATCTCCGGACGACGTTCCAATGTGCGCAATATAGACTGCTGACGACGCCACACTTCTACATTGGCATGATGGCCGGACATGAGCACCTCAGGCACTTCCCAATCACGGAATACTGCCGGGCGTGTGTAATGCGGATGCTCCAGTAAACCTGTGCTGAAGGAATCCGTCACAGCCGAGTTCTCATTGCCGAGAACGCCGGGCAGGAGGCGAACGATACTATCGATCATAACCATTGCGGGAAGCTCGCCGCCGGTTAGCACATAATCCCCTAATGAGATTTCATCTGTCACCAAATGCTGACGAATGCGCTCATCATAGCCCTCATAATGACCGCATACAAACACAAGATGTTTATGAGCCGACAGTTCTTCGGCTTTCTTCTGTGTGTAAGGCTCCCCTTGCGGGCATAGCAGGATTACATGAGGCCGCTCAGCGCCTTCGGGCATCAAGTCCTCTACAGCAGCGAACAACGGCTCCGGCTTCAATACCATGCCACCGCCGCCGCCATAAGGATAGTCATCAACCGTATTATGCTTATTATTCGCATATTCGCGAAAGTTAACCGCATTCAGGCTGACAATTCCTTTATCCTTCGCTTTTCCAAGAATACTCGCTCCGAACACGCCGTGAAACATTTCCGGAAACAGCGTCAATACGTCAATGCGCATAACGTTAAATCAGCCCTTCCATC
The DNA here is from genome assembly GCF_900106745.1 of Paenibacillus sp. CF384. GTDB lineage: Bacteria > Bacillota > Bacilli > Paenibacillales > Paenibacillaceae > Paenibacillus_Z. Next base: position 965,661 of record NZ_FNNV01000001.1, read on the forward strand.
AGGTGAACCTTTACGACTTTGTCTTTCACGTTGACATCAAGCACGACTTCATCGATGACAGGAATCAAGATTTGTTTGCCCTTTGGCGGTTGAACGACCCAGACATCGTTAGCACCCGGAACGAGGATTTCGGTAATAGAACCAAGTATTGCGCCTTCGTCCGTTACTACTGTGCAGCCGATAATTTGATGCTGGTAGTACTCGCCCTCTTCCAGCTCAACAAGATCATCCTTGGAAACTTTAAGCTCCCAGCCTTTGTACTTCTCGACTTGATTGATATCCTCGAAGCCGCGGAACTTGATGATATACATGTTTTTGTGCAATCTTGCCGATGCCACCTCGAGCTCAAGCTGTTGCTTGGTTTCCGGGTTTAGCAACGTAAGTATTTTACGCGGAGCAAACCGCTCCTCAGGGAAATCCGTTTGGGATACGACCTTTACTTCACCGCGAATGCCGTGCGTATTCACAAGCTTACCTACCGATAGCCATTGATCCATTGTGTTCACCTATCTCTTTCGTAATTTAGCATCGAAAAAGGGCTAGGATACCTTCGTATCCTAACCCTGCTTCGATGTACGATCGCTACGAAACAATATCGACCATGACACGCTTTTGCGTTTTGACGGCTGCCGATGTGACAACCGTCCTAAGCGCTTTAGCAATCCGTCCCTGCTTACCAATGACTTTCCCAACATCGTCGGGATTCACGGATAACAGATAGACGGTGCCGCGATCGTCTTCTTTCACGTCGACACGTACGTCCTCCGGGTAATCCACTAAAGCCTTCGCTATGACAAGAATCAAATCTTTCATCACAATAGGCCCCCCGCATCGAGTAGTTATTTTTGAAGCTTCAGTTCATGAAGCTTAGTCATTACGCCTGCTTTGGAAAGCAAGTTGCGAACTGTGTCAGAAGCTTGAGCTCCGTCTTGAAGCCATTTAAGAGCTTTCTCTTCATCAATGTTCACTTGTGCCGGTTGTGCAACCGGGTTATAAGTGCCGATTTCTTCAATGAAGCGACCGTCACGTGGGGAACGGGAGTCCGATACAACCACACGGTAGAAAGGCGCTTTGTGCGCACCGATACGTTTCAAACGAATACGTACTGCCATGATAATTCACCTCCTTCAAAAAATTTCTGAGCTTTATATTAGAACGGGAATTTCATTCCTTTAGGAAGCATCCCTTTAAGACCCTTCATTCCGCCTTTAGGTCCTTTAGGACCCATCATCGACGAGAACTGCTTCATCATTTTCTTCATATCGTCGAACTGCTTGATGAGTCGGTTTACTTCCGCAATGGAAGTTCCGCTGCCTGTTGCAATCCGTTTACGTCTGCTGTGATTGAGAATTTCGGGCTTCTGCTTCTCGGCCTTCGTCATCGATTTCACGATCGCTTCGACACGTCCGATTTGCTTCTCATCCACCTTGAGGTTCTTCATATCCTTCATTTTGCCCATACCAGGCATCATGTCAAGCAATTGATCCAGCGGTCCGAGCTTGCGAACTTGTTCCATTTGGTCAAGGAAATCCTCAAAGGTGAATTCCGCTGTACGCATTTTGCGTTCCATCTCGGCCGCTTTCTCAGCGTCGATCGTAGAATGTGCTTTCTCGATCAGGGACAGCATATCGCCCATGCCGAGAATACGCGAAGCCATACGTTCCGGATGGAACGGCTCAAGCGGCTCAATCTTCTCGCCGGTTGCCGCGAATTTAATCGGGCAGCCTGTAACGGCTTTGACGGACAATGCGGCACCACCGCGCGTATCGCCGTCGAGCTTCGTCAGGATGACACCTGTCAGTTCAAGCTGGCTGTGGAAGCTTTGCGCTACGTTAACCGCTTCTTGACCTGTCATCGCATCTACGACAAGCAGTACTTCATCCGGCTTAGTTACATCATGGATTTGGCGAATCTCTCCCATGAGTGCCTCATCGATATGAAGTCGACCGGCTGTATCCACGATTACGTAATCATGACCGTTATCTTTGGCAAATTGCAGACCTGCACGAGCAATCTCAACCGGCGATGTTTGATCTCCAAGCGTGAAGACCGGAACACCGATTTGCTCACCTAATACTTGCAGCTGCTTGATGGCAGCGGGGCGATAAATATCGCCTGCAATCATTAGCGGCTTATGCTTGTCCTTGAGTAGAAGCTTCGCAAGCTTCGCAGTGGACGTTGTCTTACCAGCACCCTGCAAACCCGCCATTAGAATGACTGTCGGCGGCTTATTAGACTTCGCTAGCTTGGACTGCGTACCGCCCATAAGCTCGGTTAGTTCTTTATTTACGATGTCGACGACGACCATGCCGGGCGTGAAGCTCTTCATGACATCAAGTCCGACAGCCCGTTCCTTCACCTTTGCGATGAAATCCTTGACGACTTTGAAGTTAACGTCGGCTTCCAGAAGCGCCAATCGTACTTCACGCATCGCTTCGTTAACATCATCCTCAGACACTTTGCCTTTGCCGCGCAGTTTGCCGAATACATTCTGCAGTCTGCTGGACAACCCTTCAAATGCCATGATCGTCACCTCCTAGTCGCTGCTATGTAACACCTTGTATATGAGCACGAAAGCTCTGGGTGAGCTTGTGCAGTTCCATACTTAATTCCTTCTGCGTCACGACCTGCTCCACAAGCTCTTCGAGCTGGGCGAGCATGCGCGCTGTCGCTTCATGCTTGGCAAGCAGTTGAAGCTTGCCTTCATAACTCTCCAGTACCGTCTCTGCACGTTTAACATGCTCATAAACGGCCTGTCTGCTAATATCGAACTCAGCTGCAATTTCGCCAAGTGAATAATCGTCATGAAAATAATATTTCAGAAAGGTTTGCTGTTTCTCCGTAAGCAGCTTCTCGTAGAAGTCAAACAACATATTAATTCGGTTTGTCTTCGCCAATGCATCTGCTTCCGGAAGATGAGTTTTCTTCACCGAGGCGTCAGCTTCATGGACCGTCTTCATGCCAGCCACTCCTTTGCGTCAAGGCAAATACCTTTACATCAATTCCACGACGTTTATCATAGCTCAGCGGCCTATAGACTGTCAAGTATATTTACTTGTCACTAGGGCTGAAAGATGGAGATCGTCGCTTATCACCAGCTTTCAGCCTTCCTCAGTCTCTTCTTCGGTGCTTTGCAGAAGGCCTCCGAACAACGCATGAACGAACTGCTCGGAGTCAAACTCCTGCAAATCATCCATCTTCTCGCCAAGTCCGACGAGCTTCACCGGAAGATCGAGCTCATTACGGATGGCAATGACGATACCGCCTTTCGCCGTCCCGTCGAGCTTCGTCAGCACAAGACCGGTAACGCCGCTCTTCTCGCCGAACAGCTTCGCTTGACTGAGTGCGTTCTGACCGGTTGTCGCATCGAGCACCAGCAGTACTTCATGAGGCGCAGTTGGCACTTCACGCTGAATGACACGGAAAATTTTGTTCAGCTCTTCCATCAGGTTGTGCTTATTCTGCAGTCGGCCCGCCGTATCGCAAAGCAGGACATCTACTCCACGCTGCTTGGCCGCGTGGACGGCATCATACATAACTGCCGCAGGATCCGCGCCGGACTCTTGCTTAATCACATCGACGCCTACGCGTTTGCCCCAAACCTCAAGCTGCTCAATCGCGCCGGCACGGAAAGTATCTCCTGCTGCAAGCAATACGCTCTTGCCTTCGCTCTTGAACTTATGGGCCAGCTTGCCGATCGTTGTCGTCTTACCGACACCGTTCACGCCGACGAACAAAATAACAGTCATCCCTTGATCAGCCATACGCAGCTCTGCTTTCGCATTGCCTTTAAGCAATTCCACCAGCTTCTCCGAGAGGACAGGCTGCAAGTCGGCTGCATTTTCGATCTTGCGTTTCTTCACTTCGGCACGCAAATCATCGATTAGCTGCATAACCGTATTCACGCCAACGTCGGCGCCGATCAGAATTTCTTCAAGCTCTTCGTAGAAAGCTTCATCGATTTTTTTGCGACGCGTGATCAGCTCTTCGATTTTGCCAACGAACGCCGTTCTGGTCTTCGTCAGCCCTTCTTTGAACTTGGATGTTACCGCTTCGGTTTTCTGGGCAATGCTTTCTTTCAAACGTTTAAAGAAGCTCATGTTACAGTCCTCCATCCTTTACTTGCAAAAGCCGGGCTGTGACGCAGGGTGCGCCAAGCTCCGGCTTCTCATAGTACGTGTGTATTCGTGATTTTGATTCTTTTTATGCCGAGTATGCTTCGTCTTCGTCCTCGAGTCGTACCGATACCAGCTTCGAAACGCCGCCTTCTTCCATCGTAACCCCGTAAAGAACATCTGCTTCTTCCATTGTTCCTTTGCGGTGAGTAACGACGATAAATTGCGTCAATTCCGAGAACTCGCGCAAGTATTGCGCAAAGCGAGCAACGTTGGCTTCATCAAGTGCCGCTTCAACCTCATCGAGTACGCAGAACGGAACCGGCTTCACTTGCAGAATTGCAAACAGCAAGGCAATCGCGGTTAAAGCACGTTCACCACCGGAGAGGAGCTGCAAATTTTGCAGCTTCTTACCGGGAGGTTGAGCAACGATATCGATACCGCTGTCAAGAACCCGCTCCGGATCAACCATGATTAGATCCGCGCGTCCGCCGCCGAACAGCTTCGAGAAGACGACCACGAAATGGCCGCGAATCGCTTCGAATGTCGTACGGAATCGTTTGCTCATCTCTTCATCCATCTCGCGTATAACTTGATACAGCGTTGTCTTGGCTTCGATAAGGTCATTCTTCTGATCGTCCAGGAAGGTGTACCGTTCTTTGACACGCTCGTATTCATCGATCGCACCAAGGCTGACTTCGCCTAAGCTTGAAATACGACGCTTGAGATCACGCACCTCATTCTGTGCAGCCTGCACGTCCTCCGGCACAGGGTAGCGTTCCTTCGCAAGCTCATAGCTGAGCTCATATTCCTCACTCAGCTTGCGAAGCAGGTTGTCCAGCTCCACATCGAGTCGATTCGCGGCAATTTCGATCTGCCGCAATTGATCCTCAATGCTGCGAAGCTGTGCACGCTGCTCCTTCGTCTCACTCTCGCCTTGCTCCAAATCACGAGTCAGCTCTGCACGCTGTGCACGCTTAAGATCCGTCTGCTCGGAGCAGCCGTCCTTCTTCAGCTTCAGTGCGTTTAGCTGCTCGACCTGCTTCACACTCTCGGTTAGATGCTGCTCGGCTTCTTCCTCTTGGCGCTGCAGCATTTCACGCAGCCCGGCAAGCTCCTGCTTCGCACGACCGATATCCGATCGAACGCGAGTAGCTTGATCCTCGAATGACATTTTCTCCTGATCCGTCTTCGCGAGCGCGATCTTCAGATCCGTCAATTGATCCTGCAGCTGTTCCTTCGCCGATTCACCGGCTTTCCTGCGATCCTCCGCGGATCGGATCTCTTCCTGCAAGCGAGCCTCTTCCTTGGTCAGCACTTCAAGGCGGGTCTCCGCGTCCTGCGCGGATTGGCTAATCTGCTGTTTCTCGGACTTGTGACCGGCGCTGTCCGCTTGGAACAGCTGCGCTTGCTCATCCAAGTGACGCTTCTCGTTATCCAGCTGCTGAAGCTCTGCACGGATGTGCTGCTCCTCAATGCGCTGCTTCTCGCCTTGCTCCCGCAGATCATCTACATTCTGATTGCGGATGGATTGCTCCTTGCGCAAGTCGCTGATCTTGTCGCGAAGATTAACGAGCTGCCCGTCCGTTGAACGAATCTCTTGGTCCAATTGTTCGATTTGGCGCTGTCTTCCCAGCAGGTTGGCGCCTTTCTTCTGGATGCTTCCCCCGGTCATGGATCCGCCGGCATTGACGACATCGCCTTCGAGCGTTACGACGCGGAACCGATATTGGCATTTCGCCGCAATTCGGTTGGCATGCTCCAACGTTTCGGAGACCAGTACGTTGCCGAGCAGACTCTCGGCGATATGCGCATATTTCGCATCACAGGAGATCAGCTCTGCCGCTACGCCTACGAAACCGTCCATTCCCGAGATCGTGCGTTTATCATGCTCCGGAATATGACGTCCGCGAATGACATCCAGCGGGAGGAACGTTGCACGTCCAAGCTGTCGCTGCTTCAGGAAAGCAATCGCTGCGCGCGCGCTGCGTTCATCGTTCATGACAACATGCTGGAGCGCTCCGCCGAGTGCAGTCTCAATGGCAAGTTCCACTTTCTCAGGAACGCGAATCAGCTCCGCTACAGCACCATGTACGCCTTCCACGCCGCCGCTTGTGCGACGAGATGCTTTCAGGATTTCTTTGACGCCTTGCATGAAGCCGTCCAAATCATCCTGCATTTCCTTCATCGTATCGCGCCTTGAGGTGAGCGCCTCCAGCTTCTGCTCCCATTTGCGCACAGCAGACTGGGCTTCTTCAAGCAGCTTCTGTCCGTTCTGGAGATGCTCCGCTTCGGTAATGTAGCGATTCCGGACTTTATTAATCTCAGCAAGTGTAGCTTCGAGTCGTTGCTTAAGCTCCATTCGTCTGGCACTTACGCGCTCATGCTGCTCCTGCCACTTGGAATGCTCGTCGCCCAGCCGCTCCATTCTGCGCTGCAGCGCTTCTTCTTGCTGGAGAGCGTAACGAATCTCGTTGCGCAGCTGCGCCATCGTGCTCAGCACATCCAAGAGCTCGCCTTTGAGTGATTCTTCGGCATCGCCCGAAGCGGAAGCCGACGTACCAAGAAGCTGCGCCTCTTCTTCCGCAAGCTTGAAGCGAATCGAATTCAACTCATTCTCCAATGACGCTGCTTTGCCGCGGAACTCCGCTTCTTCCTTCGTCAATGCACCGATCCGTTCGTTTTGCGTCGCAATCGTTGCTTCCAGCTGCGTGCGATTCTGCTCCAGGTTCCGTTTGCGCTCTTTGAGTACCTCGCCGTAGCCTTCGCATTTCTCATACTCTTCGCTGTATTGCAGCATCGATTCATGCAAACGATCTAGCGCTTCCTCCAGTTCGCGAAGCTTGAACCGATCTTTCTCAAGCACCGCATCATGCTTGCTTACTACGGTTGATAAGGACAATTGTTCTTCTTGCAGCTTGCTCATGCGCGCATTGGAATCGCTCCATGAATGATGAACGGTTTCAATGTTATGTACATACATCGAAATTTCGGTCTGCTTCAGCTGTTCCCGCAGCAGCTTGAATTGTTTGGCTTTCTCGGATTGCACGCGCAGCGGCTCAACTTGATCCTCCAGCTCCGTGACCAAATCGTGGATCCGAAGCAGATTGGTTTCTGTTTCCTCCAGCTTCTTCTGGGCCTCGCGTTTGCGTGATTTATATTTGACGATTCCGGAAGCTTCCTCGAAGATTCCGCGTCGATCCTCGGAGCGCGTACTTAGAATTTCTTCAATACGGCCCTGTCCGATAATGGAATAGGCTTCTTTACCTATCCCTGTATCCATAAACAATTCTGTTATATCTTTCAGTCGGCATGACTGCTTGTTGATCAAATATTCGCTGTCACCGCTGCGATGCACACGGCGCGTGACCGTTACTTCGTTAAAATCAAGCGGAAGCGCGTTATCGGAATTATCCAACGTGAGCGATACTTCGCCGAAATTGACCGCTTTACGCGCATCGCTTCCCGCGAAAATAATGTCTTCCATCTTGCCGCCACGAAGACTCTTCGCGCTTTGTTCCCCTAATACCCAGCGAATGCTATCGCTGATATTGCTCTTACCGCTGCCGTTGGGGCCAACGACCGCCGTGATACCGCGGACGAATTCCAATTCCGTCTTGTCGGCAAACGACTTAAAGCCTGCTAATTCTATCCTTTTCAGGAACATCGCTTACCTTCACCTCAACGATTATTGTACCATAACTGTCCCAAAAGGTCAGGTCGAAAAACGTCGAAAAATGCCCGAAATCCGCAGTTCGCATGCCTTAAGCATCTGTTAAAGGAAGGCGTTTCCAAGTCCTGCATCCACCTCGCCCTGTAAATGCAAAAAATCCCGGTTACCAGTGGCGACCAGAATTTTGTTTCACATCGATGCTATGCCAACTTACGCCATGCTTCTGCGGCTGCCTGCTGCTCGGCTTCCTTCTTCGTTCGGCCTGAACCGGAGCCATAGCTGGTATCTCCGATAAAGACTTCCACAATGAACTCTCGATCATGCGCCGGACCGCGTTCTTCTACTATGCGATATTCGATCGTGCCCATTCCGGCGTGCTGTGCTTTCTCTTGCAGGTTCGATTTAAAATCCTTCACCAGCAAGCCGCCGTCGCTATCGATATGCGGAAACATATGCGCAGTCAGAAACGCACGAACCGCATCCAAGCCCTGATCCAAGTAAATGGCACCTACAAATGCTTCGAATAAATCCGCAAGCAGTGCAGGACGTTGTCGTCCGCCCAGCTGTTCCTCACCGCGTCCTAGAAGAACATGGGAGCCTAAATCCAGCAGATCCGCAAACCGTGCAAGCGAAGGTTCACAAACGATCGAAGCGCGCATGCGAGTCAACTGACCTTCCGGCCGTTCCGGAAATGTCTTGTACAGAAACTCGGAAACAGTTAACTGTAGAATCGCATCGCCGAGAAACTCCAGCCGTTCATTGTGCTCCATTGCGGTTTGGCGATGTTCGTTCACATAAGAGGTATGTGTAAATGCCTGTCTAAGAAGTCGGATGGTACGAAAATGGAGCTGCAGACGCTGCTGCAGCTCATCAAACTTATCATGCTTCATATTTTCTCATCACGATCGTTGCGTTATGACCGCCGAATCCGAAGGAATTGGACAATGCATAAGTGAGATCGGCTTTACGCGGAGTGTTCGGCACGTAATCGAGATCGCATTCCGGATCTTGATTCTCCAGGTTGATCGTCGGCGGAATAACGCCATTCTGCAGGGAAAGACCGAGAATAACGGCTTCCACACCGCCGGCAGCGCCAAGCAAGTGACCGGTCATCGACTTCGTTGAGCTTACAGCCAGCTTGTAGGCATGCTCACCGAATGTTTTCTTAATGGCCGTTGTCTCGGACTTGTCACCAACCGGAGTCGATGTACCGTGTGCATTAATGTAATCGATTTGGGACGGTTCGATTCCGCCGTCGCGAAGAGCTTTCACCATACAACGAGCAGCGCCATCCGGATCCGGCTCTGTCATATGATAAGCGTCGCCGCTCATGCCATAACCGACGATCTCCGCATAAATGCGAGCGCCGCGTTTCTGTGCATGTTCCAGCGATTCCAGAATCAATACGCCTGAGCCTTCGCCCATAACGAATCCGTCGCGGTCCACATCGAAAGGACGGGAAGCCTTAGTCGGCTCATCGTTTCTTGTCGACATTGCACGCAAGGAACAGAATCCAGCCATACCTGTCGGTCTGATCGTCGCTTCTGCGCCGCCGCAAATCATGACATCGGCGTCACCGCGCTGGATCATTTTGTAGGAATCACCAATGGAATGCGTTCCTGTTGCACAAGCTGTAACCGCTGTGCTGTTCGGACCTTTGGCACCGGTATTCATCGAAACTTGGCCGGAAGCCATGTTCGCAATCATCATCGGAATAAAGAATGGGCTAACGCGCTTCGGACCTTTTTCCAGCAAAATGTTATGCTGGTCCTCCCAAGTGCCCAGACCGCCGATACCCGAGCCGATCATAACGCCAACGCGCTCTGCATCGACTTCTTCGCCGATTTTGAGTGCGGCATCCTTAACAGCCAGTGTGCTCGCAACAACTGCGAATTGCACGAAACGGTCCATACGACGCGCTTCTTTCTTATCGATCTGATAATCTTCCGGGTTAAAGTTCTTGATTTCTGCGGCAATTCGAGTCGGATACTCAGAAACGTCGAAAGCTTCCACTAACGAGACGCCTGATTTCCCTTCCATTAAATTACCCCAAAACGTATTCAAATCGGAACCGAGCGAAGTCATAACCCCCATGCCCGTAACGACTACTCTCTGTTTCATACCTATTCACCTCTGATGGGAAACCCAATTGGTTAATCTATCTATAAAAACGCTAATGCGCTTACAGCAGTTATTATGGTAAAGCACAAGAATATGGAGAGAAGTCCCGCCTATAACAACGGGACTAATCATTTGTATTACTTAGCTAGGGAAGCTATGTAGTTCACTACTTCTCCCACACTGGTAATTTTCTCTGCATCTTCATCAGAGATTTCCATATCGAATTCATCTTCCAGCTCCATGACAAGTTCAACGACATCAAGAGAGTCAGCTCCAAGATCTTCTTTGAAAGAAGCCTCAAGAGACACCTCCGACTCGTCAACGCCAAGGCGGTCGACAACGATGCGCTTCACACGATCAAATACATCGGACATCCGGTTCACCTCCTCCATGGTATTATACGAGAATTGCGGACAAAATGCCATACCGACCATGTCCCAGCGGCGTCCCTGCGGACTTTCCGCCTAGATTACATGTACATGCCGCCATCCACGTGAATCGTTTGTCCGGTCATGTATCCCGCCGCGTTCGAAGCAAGGAAACGAACTGCAGCAGCAATATCCTGCGGGTCGCCGAGCCTTGCAAGCGGGATGTCCGCAGCAAGCTTCTCACGCATTTCTTGCGGCAATTTGTCTGTCATATCGGTTTGAATAAAGCCCGGTGCGACACAGTTCACTGTGATTCCACGGGAAGCCAGCTCGCGAGCTGACGCTTTCGTGAGTCCGATGACGCCTGCTTTCGCAGCCACATAGTTAGCCTGCCCCGGATTGCCCAGAACACCTACTACGGACGATATATTGATGATGCGTCCGGAACGCTGCTTCATCATTTGTCGAGTGACCGCTTTAATGCCATTGAATACGCCTTTGAGGTTCGTTTCGATGACTTGGTCGAACTCTTCTTCCTTCATCCGCATGATGAGGTTGTCGCGCGTAATACCCGCATTATTCACCAAAATATCGATGCTGCCGAACGTTTCCACGACTTGCTTGACCATGCCGTCGAACTCATCGGTCTTGCCTACGTTAGCTTTCAGCACCAGCGTGCGGCGGCCGAGCGCTTGGATTGTTTCCGCTGTTTCTGCTGCTGCCGCTTCACTACCTGAATAGTTGATTGCCACGTCTGCACCGGCTTCTGCCAATGCGATTGCGATGGATCGGCCGATTCCGCGGGATGCTCCTGTTACTAATGCGATTTTGCCAGAGAGATCTGCAAACATTGAGAACTTACCTCCTATCCTTTAATTACCCCCTAAATCCCCCTATATAGGGGGACCCCAAGGGTCTCCGACCCTCTGGACACCCGGAAGGTATAACGTTGGAGTTGCAGAGAATCGCTCGCGTGTGTTGTACGTGCGGGTCCTCGCTTTCGTCCCTTGTGCGGGACACGCTTTACCTTTTGTGCCGTTTAGCTACCTGTTGTCCCTTGCGGGACACTTGGTAACGTGGACTGCTCCAGAGACGCGCCGGTGGGGGTACGTGCTTATGCTCGCTTTCGTCCCATTCGGGACACGCTTTACCTTTGGTGCAGGCGTTGGGTCAGCCTGCGCCTGCGGCTGGCTTCTTGGGCCGGCTGCTTCGCATTTAGCCGTTAGGTCAAGGGCATGGCACCTGCGGTGCCACAGGGCCGTTCGCCTGATTGGCGAATTAGACCGACCCAGACCAACCAAACCAAGCCGCAAGCGGCTTTTAAAGAACGGCTGCTTTCAGCGAGTCTAGGCTGTTGATCGAGATGATGTTGACGGTTTTGTCGATTTTCTTGATTAGGCCAGCGAGTACGCTGCCTGATCCGATTTCGACGAAGGTGTCTACGCCTTGCTCGATCAAGTAGCGTACACTGTCTTCCCAGAGCACCGGCGAGTATACTTGCTCGGCCAAGAGCTTGCGGATTTCGTCTGCGTTTGTTACCGGCTGAGCCGTTACGTTTGCAATGACGGGTACGGAAGCATCGCTAAGTGAAATAGATGCCAGTACGCCTTCAAGACGATCGGCTGCTGGTTTCATTAGCGAAGAGTGGAACGGTCCGCTGACTTCGAGCGGAATAACACGTTTCGCTCCTGCTTCTTTGCCGCGTTCGACTACGCCCTGTACGCCTGCGGCTGTGCCGGAGACTACGATTTGGCCAGGGCAGTTGACGTTAGCCAGCTCCACTGCGCCTACTTCAGAAGATACTGCTGCACAGAGTGCTGCAAGCGCTTCGCGTTCTGCACCGAGAACGGCTGCCATTGCGCCTTGACCGCTTGGCACAGCTTGCTCCATGAACTCACCGCGAGCGCGTACGGTACGCACTGCGTCTTGGTATGAGAGCGTACCGGCAGCGACGAGTGCACTGTATTCGCCTAGGCTGTGGCCTGCAACGAAGTCGGGCTTCAAGCCGCGATCCTTCAATGCTTCCAGCAGAGCGATACTCACTGCCAGCAGTGCCGGCTGCGTATTCGCGGTTTGTTTCAACTGCTCTTCGGGTCCGTTGAAAATAATATCGCTCAGTTTAAAGCCGAGCGCTTCGTCCGCAGCGTCAATTACAGCTTTCGATGCGTCGAATGCTTCATATACGTCTTTGCCCATGCCGACGGCTTGCGCCCCCTGACCGGGAAAAACAAATGCGATTTTACCCAAGCTTCACTGCACCTCCGTGCTAATAAATGAATCTAAATATGCATGTATGATGGCATTGCTTCATTACCAGACAAGAACGGAAGCGCCCCAAGTCAAACCGCCTCCGAAGCCAACCAGCACCAGGTGATCGCCTTCCTTCACACGGTTCTGTTCGACCGCTTCAGCAAGGGCAATCGGAATCGATGCCGCCGACACGTTGCCGTACTTATCCAAATTAATCATGCACTTCTCTTCCGAGAGATCCAGACGGTTAAGAGCGGATTGAATGATACGGATGTTCGCTTGATGCGGGATGAGAAGATCGATCTTGCTCTTATCGAGACCTGCTTTGCGAAGCGCCTCTTCGGCTGCGTTCCCCATGATCCGTACTGCAAATTTATAGACCTCATTACCAGCCATATAAATATAATGTTGCTTGTTCTCGATGCTCTCCGGCGAGGAAGGAGTACGGGAGCCGCCTGCACACACTTTCAGCAGTTCACCGCCGGCGCCGTCTGCACCAAGCTCGAATGAGCGGAAACCGCGGCCTTCAGCCACTTGTCCAAGAACAACCGCACCTGCACCATCACCGAACAAAATGCAAGTGTTGCGGTCCGTATAATCCGTAATCCGGGAGAGACATTCTGCTCCAACGACCAGAACATGCTTGTACATACCCGTCGCGATCATATTTGAAGCCGTTGCAAGACCATAGATAAAGCCCGAGCAAGCGGCAGACAAATCAAAAGCAGCAGCTTTCTTAGCACCGAGCTTCTCTTGCAGCAGACAAGCTGTCGAAGGGAAGAACATATCCGGTGTAATGGTTGCTACGATGATCAAGTCCAGCTCTTCTGCCGAAATGCCAGCTGCTTCGAGCGCTTTCTTGGATGCATGCAGCGCCAAGTCCGATGTCGCCTGATCCGGAGCCGCAATGCGGCGTTCACGCATGCCGGTCCGCGTTACGATCCACTCGTCATTCGTTTCTACCATTTGTTCCAAATCTTTATTCGTCAAAATGCGTTCCGGCACATATTTGCCTGTGCCGATAATGCCTACGGGATGTAGCTGCATGGTCCCACTCACTTCCTGCTAATTTCCGCTGCAATAGATGATATTAAATGGCTCTCGATGGCTAATTTCGCTTGACGCACGGCGTTCTTAACCGCCTTCACATCCGAGGAGCCGTGACATTTAACGACCAGGCCGTTTACGCCAAGAAGCGGCGCACCGCCATGTTCCTTGTAATCCATTTTGTTCCGAAGCGCTCTGAGCTTAGGCTGCACGATAGCTGCCGCGAGTTTGGATAACAGGGAGCTCGTGAACACGTCACGCATCGTTTTGAATAATGTGCCTGCCGTACCTTCCATCGCTTTGAGCATGATATTGCCGGCAAAACCGTCGCAAATCAGCACATCGCAATTACGCACCAGAACATCGCGAGCCTCGACATTGCCGATAAAATGGATCGGCGCTGTTTCCAGCAGCTCATAAGCCGCCTTTGTCAGCTCATTGCCTTTCATCGCTTCTGTCCCTACATTGAGCAGACCAACGCGAGGTTTATCCATGCCATTCATCTTGCTGCGATATAAGCTGCCCATGATGGCATATTGCAGCAGATGCTCTGGTTTGGCATCCATGTTCGCACCAAGATCGAGTGCGAGAACGCCTTTATCATCCATAGTCGGGAGCATCGTGACGAGCGCAGGGCGCTCAATGCCTTCCATCCGTCCTACTACCAGAAGTCCCGTGGTCATCAGTGCGCCGGTGTTGCCGGCTGAAAGCATCGCTTCCGCTTTGCCTTCGCGCACTAGCTGTCCCGCCATAACCATCGAAGAATTCTTCTTCCGGCGAACGGCTTTAACCGGTTCATCATCAGGACCAATTACATCCTCCGCGTGCAGAATCTCGATGTTCGAGGGCCGCTTAGAGCCAAGATGCGCTTCAATCTGAGCCGTATCCCCAACGAGAATCAAGTGTACTGCCGGCCACTCAAGTGCTGCTTCCAGCGCTCCCTGAACAATCAGAGAAGGAGCGTGGTCGCCCCCCATCGCGTCAATTGCGATCCGCACCATCCATTCCTCCTTCGATACCCGGTTCGCCTGCGCCTGCGGAACGATAGATGACAAAATGGCCTTGGAACACCAATTCGTCAGCTACGTACGAGCAAACCTCAACCTTTGCTTTGCTGCGGCCGCCGGAACGAACGTAAGCTTTGGCGATGCATTTCTCACCAAGCTTCACGGATCGTACGAATCTAATGTCAGCTGTTGCCGTTAAAGCAATTTCATCGTTAATCACCGCTACCGCGAGTGAGTTCGCTTGTGCAAAGACATGATGACCGCGTGCGATGCCGGTTCTTGAAAATACATGCTCTTCCTTAATTTCAAAAATAGAAATACCGCTGTTATCCAGCTGCAAATCCACTATATCTCCGATTACCTCATGCAGCGGCAGTGAACGGACGGCGTCATACGAACGCTCCGCCATCAGCTTCATTCTCTCCCGCAGCTCTGGTATGCCAAGCTCCAGCCGGTCAAGCCGCACCGTTTGGATGCTTACTTTCAACTGACGCGTCAGCTCCTGATCCGTGATGAACGGATTATCCTCAATAAGTCCGGTCAGCAGCTGATGCCTTTGTCTTTTCGGAAGACGTTCGATGGTCCGCACCACCTTTGCCTAATGTTCTAAGTATGTACCTCGGCTGATTATCATACACCATGTTTGAGCACACTGATTACAATCAGCTATTATAACCAGGTACTAATAGTATAGTCAAGAAAGCAGCCGAGCGCAATGTTTGACCGCCATTTTGGGCAAAAAAATAGCACCTCATCACGGGATGAAGTACTATTACTACGCTTATAACTATTGTTTGATGATCTCTCTTGATTTGTAAGTTCCGCACACTTTGCATACCCGGTGAGCCAATTTCAACTCTCCGCATTGATCGCATTTAATCATACCCGGCACCGCGAGTTTAAAGTGCGTACGACGTTTGTCACGACGTGTTTTGGATGTTCTACGTTGTGGTACTGCCATGTTTCCCACCTCCTTAACAGAATTCCATACTTCTTGGAACAAACCTGGCTAGAAAAAAATCCAGCTTTGTTCTTACTTAAACAAATCTTTCAACGCGGCTAGTCTGGGATCGATATCGTCCTTTTGGCATCCGCAATTTGTCTCATTTAAGTTGGTGCCGCATGTGTGGCAAAGTCCTTTGCAGTCCTCTGAACAAAGCGGTACGAAAGGCAAAGCGAGCATCAGCATTTCTTCAAGAAATGGCTCAAACTCAAGCTTGTCCTCCTCCACCGGAATGATTTCTTCTTCCTCAGTTCCGTTTAAAGCGGCTTTCGGCTTGAAACGCTCGTGAAATGGAACGACAACATGTTCTTTCGTCGACTCCAAACACCGCGAGCATGCAAGATCGACATCAACGGACAGTTCGCCCTCCACATGAGCAATACCGTCTTCGCCCCAAGCTGTCATGTTGACTTGCATAGGGTCTGCATGTAATACGTCTTTACGAACTTGCAGCAGCCAATCCGTATTTAAGCTAGACTGAGTGGGAACTTTCAATCCTTTGGCGATTAATTCCCGGACATAAATCTCCATACCATCACTCCAAACAAACAAAGTTTATTATATCGACTATTGAATCGTTTTGTCAACATTTTCACGCCGTGATATAGTGAAAAAATACCCTATCCCCTTTTGGAGGCTTACATTCATGCGAACCGTCGGGCTCATTGTCGAGTATAACCCATTTCATAACGGACATCACTATCATTTGCAGCAATCGCTCAAAATAACGGAAAGCGACGCCGTCATCGCCGTCATGAGCGGCCACTTCCTGCAGCGCGGCGAGCCTGCGCTGCTTAATAAATGGACGCGGACCGAGATGGCGCTGCGCGGAGGCTGCGACGTCGTCATCGAGCTGCCTGTCGCCTATTCTACGCAGGCGGCAGAATGGTTCGGCTACGGCGCGGTCGCGCTCCTGGAGGCGACAGGCGTCGTAGACGCGCTCTGCTTCGGCAGCGAGGCCGGCGAGATCGATCCGCTGCGCCGGGTTGCTCGGACGCTCGCACATGAGCCGGCGGCCTTCAGCGCGCTCATGGCGGATTGCCTGCGGACCGGCGCCAGCTATCCCGCAGCTTACAGCGAAGCTGTTCGCTTGTATATGGAAGCGGAAGGCGACGCTGAAGCGGCTGCTTTCCCGCTCGCCCAGCCGAACAACACGCTGGGGCTGCATTATTTGCTTGCGCTCGAGAGGCTTGGAAGCGCTATAGAGCCTTTCTCTCTGAAGCGCGAGAAAGCAGGCTACTCGCAGACAACCATTACGGATGCGCAAATCGCAAGCGCAACGGCGATCCGCAAGTTGACGCTCGAGGCAGTTTCCCCCGAAGGAGCCGCACCTTACGTGCCGCGTTCAACACTCGAGCTGCTGCTGCGCGATCATGCAATCGGCAGAGGGCGGGGCGGCTGGGAGCAATATAGATCACAGCTGTTTCATAAGCTTGTCAGCGAGTCGGCAGCCACGCTTGGCAGCTATCACGAAATGACCGAAGGCTTGGAATATAGGCTGAAGAAGACACTTCCCGCGCTTGATGCGCTTGCCTTCGAACCCTTGCTCGATAAACTAAAGACGAAACGCTACACGCGCACGAAATTGCAGCGCGCGCTCCTCTCCGTACTGCTCGGTCATTCGAAGGAGCTCTTGTCACCGGAGCGGCTGCGCACCGGCATTCAATACATAAGGATACTCGGATACAGCCCTCGAGGGCAAGAGCTGCTTAAGCGCATGCGCAAGACGGCTAAGCTTCCGATCTTAAACAGCGCTGCAAGGTCACAGCAAGACGCTCCCTATCTGGAGCTTGATGTTCAGGCAACTTCGGTATATGCGCTCGGCTGGCCGGATGCAAGCCCTCATGATCTCTTCCGTGACTATTACGAGAGACCGATCACAATCTAAATCTAAGACGGATTCCATGACTTTGGTCTATCCTTACGCAGACAAGCGTAAAAATGTAGTGGCTGTGTTTGTCCCAGTCCCTACATGAATCAATGGAGTGAAACCCATGACGCGATCCATCATGCTCGCATGTTTGTCGATATTGCTCGTCGCATCTATTATCCTTCGGCCGGGAGAAGCCTTTCAAGCGTCCTTGCAAGGGTTGACGGTCTGGTGGAATCTCGTCTTCCCCGGACTGCTCCCGTTCCTTACTTTACTTGAGCTGATGCTCGCCTTCGGGACGATCCACGGCTTCGGAGCACTGCTGCAGCCACTCATGCGCAAGCTGTTTCGTCTGCCGGGCGAAGCCGGCATTGCGATCGCACTGGGATGGTCCGGAGGTTTCCCCTGCGGTGCGGAGACGACAGCAGCACTGCGCCGCAGCGAAACGGTAACTGCCCAGGAAGGACAGAGACTGCTCGCGCTGACCCATATGCCAAGCCCTCTGTTCATGCTCCTCGTCGTCGGAGCCGGTTTCTTAAAACAACCGGCAATCGGAGCCGCAATTGCCGCAGCCGTCTGGGTCTCCGCACTGCTCACAGCTTTCTTACACGCTCGTTTCACCAAACATAGATCTGCTGCATCAAGCAAGCCAATTCAGCCATCAGAATCCGCATCCCTATCCACATTGCTGAAACAAGCAGCGGTCGCCATGCAGGCCGCAAGAAAACGCGATGGCCGAACCTTCGGCAAAGCGCTTGGCGATTCCGTTACCGTCTCCGTCTACAAGTTGATGGCCATAGGCGGCTTCATGATGTTCGGCGCCGTTCTCGTTAAGCTCGCGCAGCCGCTGCTGCCGCAAGGTACGCCCGCGTTCCTGCTGCCCGGGCTAATCGAAAGCCATATCGGCACGTACGCCGCGGCTTCATCTACCTTCACAGGCGGCCTGCCTTGGAACGCGGCAGCTATCGCAGCCGTACTCAGCTTCGGCGGTCTTAGCGCCCTCCTCCAAGCCGGCAGCGCCATCACCGGTACCGGTTTATCCCTGAAGCGGCTCGCCGCTACACGGCTCTTTCAGAGCCTGCTCGCGTTCATCCTAACCCTTGCAGCATGGAATCCGATGACTTCACTGCTCGGACGCGTCATCCCTTCTGCCGCTCCTGCTATGTTACAAACAGAAAAGACAGGCGCCGCCTCGAATGCCATCATCCGCGCAGGAGATTTACATTCACTGTGGCCGTATACACCTGTCCTGTTAGTCCTATTCCTCTTCATCCTGCTGGCACTCTTGATCGCTTCTATGCTCGCCGCACCTCAATCCAAGACCCATTAATCCTGATCCGCATATTTGGCAATCAGCGCTTCTCGCACCTCATCAGGCACCAGATCCTTCACGTTACCTTTAAACTTGGCAATTTCCTTCACGATGCTGGAGCTCAAATACGAATATTTGGGATTCGTCATCATAAATATCGTCTCGATTTCGCCATCAAGCTGATGATTGGTCGAAGCCATCTGCAGCTCATATTCAAAGTCCGTAACCGAACGAATGCCACGCACGATACAATCCGCATTGCGCGAGCGCATGAAATTAACGAGCAGATCACGGAAACTGTCGATCGTCACGTTCGGCAGTTCTTTGGTGATTTCGGTTAACAGCGCTTTGCGCTCCTCCACCGTAAACAGCGGATTTTTGCTGGAATTGTTCAGGACGGCAACGATCAAATGATCAAACTGCTTAGCTGCGCGTTTAATAATATCCAAATGCCCGCATGTAACGGGATCAAAGCTGCCCGGATATACGGCCACACGCTGTTTCGGCATTCCTGTTGGTGTTGTCATGCTTACGCCTCCATATGTACATTCGACTCTGCATTCTTCTCAAACCGATAAATCGTCACTGCCGTGTCGCCATACTTCGCATGTCTGATCTGTCGGAAAACATCCATCGTCTCCGGATAAACATGGTCTGCATCATGCTCGACGACGATCGTCGCGGCCGTTCCTAACAGGTCGCGTTCTGCCAGCTCATTCATTAAAGTGTCCATTTCTTTCATTCGGTAAGGCGGGTCAAGGAAAACAAGCTCGAACTTAAGCCCGCGCTTCGCCAGCGCTTTCACCGCTCGCACCGCCTCCGTACGGTAAATTTCCGCTTGTTCCGCCACCCCGGCAGCCTGTACATTCTGCTTGATAATCTCGATGCTTCCTCCATCCAAATCGACAAAAACCGCGCGTTCCATCCCTCTGCTTAACGACTCAATACCTAAACCTCCGGTGCCTGCGAAGAGATCAAGCACAAGCCCCCCATCGAAGAAAGGACCGATCATACTGAAAATCGCTTCTTTTACTTTATCGGTCGTCGGACGTGTATTCTTGCCCGGTACCGCCTTTAAGGTCCGGCCCTTTGCCGTGCCTGCAATTACTCTCAAAGCCGCTCTTTCCCCTTTCACCTTAGCCATCCTTACTGCTGCTTGTATCGTACCACAATTGGGCCGGCATATTAAAGGATTGCCTCCGGATTGTCATGTCTTCGCCCCTTCGCGTCTATATATAACCATGCAGGCGCAACACATTCCATAGGAGGGATTCCCATGAACAAAGAGCGGCAGCCCGTCACAGTCCTTCCCGTCCCCTTTCATTACGGAGCCAGCAGACCCGGTGCAAGCGGCGGTCCGGAGGCCGTCCTTCAAGCAGGATTACCCGAGAAGCTTCAGCTGCTGAATCGGAATTACTCTCTATTACCTTGGATAGAATCCGCCGAATCCGCGATCGAACGCCGGACATTGGATCGGTTACGCAACTGGGGACGCGTGCTTGCGATGAGTGAAGTTCTCGCACGATCGGTGCAATCGGCCATCGCAAACGAAACCTTCCCGCTCACTATAGGA
This sequence comes from Paenibacillus sp. CF384, assembly GCF_900106745.1. Classification (GTDB taxonomy): domain Bacteria; phylum Bacillota; class Bacilli; order Paenibacillales; family Paenibacillaceae; genus Paenibacillus_Z. The sequence continues at coordinate 986,000 of NZ_FNNV01000001.1, forward strand.
GGAGATCATAGCATTGCAATCGGCACCATCGCCGGAATTACAGAGCATATTCAGCAGTTAGGCGTCATCTGGATTGATGCACATGCCGATATGAACACGCCGGAAACGTCTCTGACGGGCAACATTCACGGGATGGCGTTGGCCGCGAGCCTTGGACTTGGCGATCCGCGGTTTACCGATCTGCTCGGGCGATCACCTAAATTACAAGCCAAGCGTGTCGTCCTTGTCGGCGTCAGAGAACTCGACGAAGGTGAGAAGAGAAATATATACGAAAGCGGCATTACCTGCTTCACCATGCATGATATCGATCGACTCGGGATGGGGCGCGTGATGGAGAAAGCGATCGCAATCGCTTCGTATGGCTCCGAAAGCGTGCACGTCAGCTTCGACATCGACAGCGTCGATCCCGGCGAAGCCCCGGGGACGGGCACTCCCGTACGCGGCGGCCTTAATTACAGAGAAGCGCATTTGGCCATGGAGATGTTATTCGATTGCGGAATGGTAACCTCTGCCGATATCGTAGAAGTAAACCCGCTGCTGGATACGAATGGCCGCACGGCCAGACTCGCTGTCGAGCTCATCGGCTCATTGCTCGGGGAACGTATATTATAGAAGATACAAGTGAACCGAATACGCCAAAAAGGACGATTCGCATGAGATGCGAACCGTCCTTCTCATTTCATTATGCATAATGGCAGGCAGCCCATTGGTCAGGTGCAACCTCTCGGAATGCAGGCACTTCTGCAGCGCATTTCTCCGTTGCAAACGGACAGCGTGTCCGGAAATTACAGCCGCTAGGCGGGTTAACCGGACTCGGCAGCTCGCCTGTCAGGACGATACGCTCTTTGTTCTCTTCCACATCTGGATCCGGCACCGGAATCGCGGACATCAGCGCTTTGGTATACGGATGTTTCGGATTGGCATAGAGGTCTTCACTGCTTGCAAGCTCAACCATTTTACCCAAATACATAACCGCTACACGGTCACTGATATGCTTAACCATCGCAAGGTCATGCGCGATAAACAAGTATGTCAAGCCGTAGTCACGTTGCAAATCCTGCAGCAAATTAACTACTTGCGCTTGGATGGAAACGTCTAGAGCAGAGATCGGCTCATCGCAAACGATAAACTTCGGATTGAGCGCAAGTGCGCGAGCAATCCCGATCCGTTGACGCTGACCGCCGGAGAATTCATGCGGATAACGTTTCGCGTGATCCGAACGAAGGCCTACACGGTCAAGCAGACGCTCGACTTGCAGTTTTCTTTCTTTAGCGCTGCCAGCCAAACCGTGAATATCAAGCGGCTCGGCAATCAGATTTTCAACTTTCCAGCGTGGGTTCAGCGAAGCATATGGATCTTGGAAGACCATTTGCATTTCGCGTCTGAGCGCCTTCAGCTTGGAGCCTTTAGCTGTCATAATGTCTTGACCTTGGAACTTCACAGCTCCTGCAGTCGGTTCGTATAGACGAAGAAGGGTACGTCCCGCTGTTGATTTACCGCAGCCGGATTCTCCCACCATGCCAAGCGTTTCGCCTTTGCGGATACCAAATGAGATATCATTAACCGCTTTGACCGTCTTGCCGTTGCCAATATCGAAGTGCTTCATCAAATGATCGACTTCGATCAACATTTCATTGTTTGATTTCATGCACTTTCTCCCCCTTTGAGGGCCGCGTCATGCAACCAGCACTTAGCTGCTTGCGTTTCGCTGATTGTGTAAGCAGCAGGATCGTTGTCTACACAGATCCGCATCGCTTCATCACAACGCGCGCAGAACGCGCAACCAGTCGGCGGCGATGACATATCCGGCGGTGTTCCGACAATCGGAATAAGCGGCTCATTCTTATCGTGATCCAGTCGAGGAAGGGAACGAAGCAGCCCTCTCGTGTATGGATGCTGTGGATTTTTGAAAATTTCTTGCTTCGTGCCGGTTTCGACAACTTTACCCGCATACATAACAACAACACGGTCACACATGTCGGCAACGATACCAAGGTCATGCGTAATCAGGATGATCGATGTACCGGTTTTTTGCTGCAAATCCTTCATCAACGTCATGATCTGCGCTTGAATCGTTACATCGAGCGCTGTCGTCGGCTCATCCGCAATAAGCAATCTCGGGTTACAAGCAAGTGCGATTGCGATCATAACGCGCTGACGCATACCGCCTGAGAACTGATGCGGGAACTGCTTAACGCGTTCGCCCGCATTCGGAATACCAACCAAATTCAGCAATTCTACTGCACGGCCGGTTGCATCCGATGCACTCATTTTCTGATGTTTGATGAGTACTTCCGTAATTTGGCGACCTACTGTAAGGGTAGGATTAAGCGAAGTCATCGGATCCTGGAAGATCATGCCGATCTCCTTGCCGCGAATGGACTCCATCTCTTTCTCGCTTTTGCTTAGTAGATCTTCGCCCATAAATTCAATGGAACCCTTCTTGTACACACCAGGAGGTGTAGGGATCAGACGAAGAATAGATTGAGCGGTAACGCTCTTGCCGCTGCCGGACTCGCCGACGATCGCAACAGACTCTCCGGGGTTGATCTCCAAATCGACCCCGCGAACAGCCTGAACCTCTCCACCGCGCACGTGAAACGAGATATGCAAATCAGAAATACTTAGAATCGGATTACTCATAAGCTCACTCCCTGCGCTGTTATTTTTTCATTTTCGGATCAAACGCATCTTGAAGACCGTCACCGAAAATGTTGAAGGCAAGCATTGTAATACTCAACAAGGATGCAGGAATCAGCATCAGCCATGGGTACAGTGTCCAAGAGGACATCGCTTCGCCAATCAATGTACCAAGCGAAGCTGCCGGCGATTGAACGCCTAGACCCAAGAAGCTTAGGAATGCTTCTGCAAATATAGCGGACGGTACCGACAACGTAACGGTAACGATGATCGGACCGAGTGTGTTCGGAATCAAATGGCGGAACAAAATGCGGGAACCGCTGGCGCCCATCGATTGTGCTGCAAGCACATATTCATGGTTCTTCAGCTGCAGGATCTGACCGCGAACGATCCACGACATCGTAATCCAACCGGTGATGGATAATGCGATAATGATGGTCGAAAGACCTGAGCCCATTACGACGGACAGCAAGATAACGACAAGCAGATGCGGAATCGCATAAAGCACTTCAGCAAGCTTGTTCATTGCATCGCCGACACGTTTGCTTGCAAAGCCCATAACGCCGCCATAAGCAACACCGATTACAAGGTCGATAAAAGCAGCCGTAAAACCAACAAGAAGCGAGATACGAACGCCCATCCATGTTCTCGTGAAGAGATCACGGCCAAGGTTATCTGTTCCGAACCAGTGCTTGCCCGATGGCGAAGCATAGGTATTCTTCAAATCGTTCGTAGATGAATCATAAGGCGAAAACATCGGACAAACAACTGCCAAAATTATCATGACGATCAGGACATACATCCCTGTCATCGCCCATTTGTTCTTCTGAAGACGTGCCCAGTTCTCTTGGAACGTGGAACGGCTTGGAGCTGTAATCACTTCAGCTTCCGTATGTCTTTGGGTCAATTTCTCGAATGGCGCTTTGGCAATCTGCTCTTCCAGGTGCAGTTCTTTCAGACGCGTACTCATTTTTTAACGACACCTCCGCTGACTTTGATACGCGGATCGACAAGAATGTAAGCCACATCTGTCAAGAAGCGTGCTGCCATAAGAATTACGGCGTAGAAAATCGTAATACCCATAATGAGCGTGTAGTCACGGTTAGTGATACTGTCCACGAAGTGAGCACCCAAACCCGGAAGACCATAAATTTGTTCAACTACGACGGAACCTGTAATGATGTTCGCTGTCATTGGACCCAAATAGGTAACAACAGGCAAAATACCGTTACGAAGTCCGTGCTGCCACAGAATAGCTGACGGCGTCAACCCTTTTGCCTTAGCAGTACGAATATAGTCCGAGGTCAGTACCTCGAGCATTGTTGAACGCGTTAGTCTCGCGATGAATGCAATAGGGAGTGTCGACAAGGTGATAACAGGAAGCACGTAATCAAGCGGGCTTTCCAACCCTGCAACATTGAATATCGGCACCTTAACGGCAAGGTAATATTGAATCATGGCACCGATAACGAAGTTTGGCACTGAAATACCGATAACGGCAATGAACATCGCCAGGTTATCAATCAATTTCTTATGTCTTAGCGCTGCCATCATACCGAGGTAAATCCCGACAATTACCGAAACAACTACTGCAATCAAACCAATTTTAAGCGAAGTACCGAAGGAATCCGTAATAATACTCGATACAGTACGGTTCTGACTTCTCATGGATTCACCAAGATTAAGTTGGAACAAGTTTTTCATGTAAATCGCGTATTGCGTGCCAATCGGTTTATCCAAGCCGTAATGCGCCATAATTTGCGCTTTAATCTCCGGCGGAATTGCTTTTTCCTGTGTAAAAGGGTCCCCTGGGACAGCCTTCATCAAGAAAAAGGTTGCGGTGGCTAGAATTAGCAACGAAATCACAATATTAACGAACTTACCACCTAAATACCGAGCCATCCCAAGCCCCCCTCAATCAAAGAGAAGGGATATATATGGGGAACCCACATATATCCCTATACCCCTTAGTATTTTCTTGCTGCTATTATTTTTCGATCGAGATACGAGTGTAGTCAACGTTACCGCTGTAATCTACAACTGCATTCTTCACGTACGATTTAACCAATTGTGCAGAGGAGTAGTAGTAAAGCGGCATAAGAGCTTGATTGTCGCCAATCAGCAATTTCTCTGCTTTAGCCATTGCGTCTACACGTTTTTGTTGATCGTTCGTGCTGTAAGCTTCTTTAACCAGTGCATCGTACTCTGGGCTCTTGAAGCCGATATCGTTGTTACCGCCTTTGGATGTGAACATGTCGATGAAAGTCATCGGGTCATTGTAGTCAGCACCCCAACCAGCGCGTGCAACATCATAGTTCAAGCTTTGACGGTTTTTCAAGAATACTTTCCACTCTTGAAGATCCAGTTTAACTGTGATGCCAAGGTTTGTTTTCCACATGTCAGCGATTGCCTCAGCAACGTTCTTGTGAAGGCCTTCGTTGAAGGAAAGCGAGAATTCAGGCATCGAAGTCATGCCTTCTTCAGCCAAACCTTCAGCAAGCAATTTCTTAGCTTCTGTTACGTCTTCTTTGAAGTAGTCGTCTTTCACTTCTGCACGGTATTCGCCGTTCACGCCGTGGATACCAGTGGAAACGAAACCGTAAGCAGGTACTTGACCGGCTTTAGTTACGTTGTCAACGATTGCTTGACGGTCTACAGCCATAGCAAGTGCTTTACGCACTTTCGCGTTGTTGAAAGGTTTCTTCGTGTTGTTGAAGTTGTAGTAGTATGTGCTTGCGATACCTTTTACAGACAATTCTTTGTTGTTTTCTTTGCGGAACTTGTCAAGCTGTTCCGGCGGGATGCTGCCTGTCGGAGCGCCTGCCCAGTCAAGTTGACCTGTTTTGTACATGTTCAGCTCGGTGTTAGCGTCTTTAACCATCGAGAATTTAACGCTGGACAATTTGATTTCGTCTTTAGCCCAGTAGTTCTCGTTAGGTACAAGCTCAATGGAATCGCCGTGTTTCCACGATGCCAATTTGAAAGGACCATTGCTGATGTAGTCTTTGGACTCAGCAGCCCAGTTAGCATTTTCTTTCGCCGATTTGTGAACCGGGAAGGAAGTGAAGAATGCTGTGATATTCAAGAAGTAAGGAGTTGGGTTTTCCAACTGTACTTCAAGTGTTTTATCATCGAGGGCTTTAACGCCGACTTGTGCCGGATCAGCGATGTGATCTGGGTTGTCAGTCTCGATGTTATAGTTTTGTGCATTTTTGATGTAATAGAGCTGGTAAGCATATGGAGCCGGTGGGTTTAGCTTAGGATCCAAAGTACGTTTCCAGGAGTATTCGAAGTCGCCAGCAGTAACAGGGTCACCATTGGACCATTTCGCATCGTCGCGAAGGTGGAACGTGAATTTCTTACCGTCTTCAGAGATGTCCCATTTCTCAGCTACGCCTGGAACGATATTACCTTTGTCGTCCATACGTGTCAGACCCTCGAAGAGTCCGCTCAGCACAGTGAAGGATACTTGATCCTGTGCTTGTGCAACATCGAGACTAGGCGGCTCGGATGTAAGGTTCATCCGGAACGTTTGATCGCTACCCGATCCGCTTTTCCCGCAGGCAGACAATACGCCTGTTAGAACGAGCATGAGTGAAACTAGAACTAGCATTTTCTTTTTCATTCTTAGAACCCGCCTCCATGTTGATAAATGTAATTTTTTAAACCCAGAGCCAATAATACAACGATTTTAAACATTTGTAAAACACATTTTGAACAGTTGTAAAGATTTACTATCTTTTCGTGTCATATAAGTTAACAAGAACGTGACTGGTAGCGTATTCAGCCCTTGTGCTTACTAGCTTTTACGAACTTATTGTGCCACAAAATAAGACGACCACCACAGGCCAAATTTTACCTGTGATGGTCGTCTTATTTATTTGGGTTTCGGGATTACTTCGCGTTTGTCGAACCGTTTGTCGCAGCATTGCCCGTAGTTGGTTCTTGCGCTGCATCCTTAGCAGCTGCATCTTTGATCGTGTTCGTAATTTTGGATTTGCTCTTCAGATCTTCGAGCCAAGTCGGCGACAGTTCCTGTACCTTCTGCGCTATCAATTGCTCTTTAATATCGGCTTTCTTCTCATCAAGCGTTGCCGCTTTCGCAGCTTTATGATCGGTTGCTTTGATGATATGGAAGCCGTACTGCGTTTTAATAGGTGCGCTGATTTCGTCTTTCTTCAGCTTGAATGCCGCTTCTTCAAATGCCGGATCCATAGCGCCTTTGCCGAAGAAACCAAGGTCGCCGCCTTGCTCTTTGCTGCCTGGATCAGTGGACTTTTCTTTGGCCAACGTTGCAAAATCCGCGCCTTCTTTAAGCTGTTTCTCGATTGCATCCGCTTCTTCTTGGGTTGCTACAAGAATATGCGAAGCCTTCACTTGTTCCGGCTCATCGAATTGCGCTTTATTCTCTTCGAAATATTTTTTAACATCCTCGTCCGTTACTTTCGCCTGCGGCTCCAGAATTTTGCGGATACGAAGCTGCATTGGTGTTTGTTTCTTCAAATCGTCGAGCGTCATGCCTGCTTGCTGCAGCGCCCCCTCGAATTCCGCTTCGGATGGGAAACGTTTCTTGATGCTGTCGATTTCTTTCGTCACTTCAGCATCGCCAACCACGATGCCCGCTTTATCTGCTTCTTGCTTAATAAGCTCGTCCTGGATCATGTTGTCAAGCGTTTGCTCGCCGCCAACCTTCGCCATCTCGTCATACAATTGATCCTTCGTGATCGCCACGCCGTTAACGGAGCCCACTGTATCGCTGCTGCCGCCGCCAAATGGCATTTTCACAATGGTGAAGATCAGAATAACAGCTAGTCCGATCGAAATGTACATCCATGCCTTGCCGCTATTCGTTGCTGCAGGAGCTGCTGCCTCTGATACAGGGTGAACAACTGCAGGTTGTACCTTGTCACTCTCTGTCGATTCGTTGTGTTCAACAGCTGAAACCTCAGCCGTTTCATTCGAGGACATATCCTCTTTCGTTTCGTTCGTTTCTTGCGTTACTGCCTCAAGCTCATTGTCATTCAAATTTTTCTCTTTATCTTTCTCGTTCAACTTGAAAACTCCCTTCCGGCATTTGCAATCAGTTTTAACATTACTGTGACACTATATCATGTATAACCCGCTTAAACCTTAAGATAAGATGAAATATGACGAAATAATCGGAAATTCGTCAAAACAGCCAAGCATGCACAGGCAGCAAAAGTACAGGCGTAAACATGGCGCAAGCAGCCATGGAGAATCCGCTGAGACCTCCCTGCTCTTCCGATTCGGAAAGCAGCTTCGCCGACCCAATTCCATGTGCGGCAGCACCTATTGCGATCGACGATGCAATGTTGTCTCGTACACCGCATAATCGCAGCAGCGGAGGACCTGCAATACTTCCGACAAGGCCGGTCAATACGGTAAGAGCAGCAGTGAGTTCCGGCGCTCCACCCAGCCATCCTGATAAATCAACGGCTACCGCGGCGGTTACCGACTTGGGCAGCGCCGAGCGAAGAAAGTCTTCCGTTCCGCCAAACAGCACTACACACAGAGCATTCACCAGAAGGCCAACAAAACTTCCGACAAGAGCACCTAGCAATAAAGACGGAAGCATGCGGCGATGCCTCATGGCATGCTTATACAATGGAACCGCCATCGCAACCGTTGCAGGGCCGAGAAAAAAGGTCACGATATCACCGCCTGCCCTATAGGCAGGATAGGAGATATCGCCAAGCTGCAGCACCAAATAAACAAGGATCGGTGCGCTTAGCAGCGGATGCAGCCAACCCCATCGACGCCTAATGAGTACGGCGACAGCGTAGGCGGCCAGCGTCAGTCCGATGCCGAACATCGGATCAGCGAACAGTTCACTCCTCATTCCCTGCACGCTCCTTCCGCTTAACCAGCATCTTGGTTGATAATCCTGTTAGGATGACGATCGTTAATGTCCCTGCGGTAAGACTAACAAGCGCCGCTAACCAGGATGATCCGATTTGCGGTCCGAATGCTGCTGCACCGGCCAGCAACGGGATAAAGAACAGCATCATATGCCGATTCAGAAACCCCGCACTTTGTTCCACCCACTCCAGCTTCACGATTCCCATAAATAAAGCTGCCGACAGAAGCAGCAGCCCTAAAACATGTGAGGGAAGCGGAACTGAAGCAAATTGATGCAGCAGCCAGCCCAATCCATCAAACCCTATAATAATGCAAAACCCGCGCATCGCCTTAGTTCACCTGATTGCGAATATCGCCTTGCATAAACGAGCGCAAATTATTGGCTGCAATCCCCATCAATCTTCTTCGTGCTTCGACTGTTGCCCAGCCGATATGCGGGGTAATCGTACAATTCGCGGCATGCAGCAGCGGATGGTCGACTGCAGGCGGCTCCACACTCAGGACATCCAGTCCCGCTCCGGCAATCCGACCGCTGTTAAGCGCTTCCGCCAAATCCTGCTCCACGATATGACCGCCTCGAGCAGTGTTAATAAGGATCGCCGAACGTTTCATGAGTCCTAATGTACGCTGGTTCACAAGTCCGGTAGTGTCCTGCGTCAAAGGACAGTGCAGCGAGATCACATCTGCTGTGCGGAACAATTCACTGTTCGTGACAAAGGTAACGGATTCAAGACCCGGAACCTCGCGAGGCGTGCGCGTCTGTACGACAACCTTCATACCGAAAGCCAGCGCCGCTCTGGCAACCTGCTGACCGATTTGGCCATAGCCGACGATCCCCATCGTTTTGCCCGATAGCTCCATCAGAGGATGCAGCGAAAATGTGAAATCAGGTCCTGCGGACCAACGTCCACTATGTACGGCACTGCTGTGGGCACTTACATGATAAGTCAGCTCCAGCATAAGCGCGAAGACCAATTGAACAACGGAATGCGTGCTGTAATCCGGCACATTCGTCACCACGATGCCATGCTCTGCAGCTGCTTTCGTATCCACGATGTTATAACCGGTAGCTAGTACTCCGATGTATTTAAGCTCCGGCAACTTAGCGATTGTTTCCGCAGAAATCGGCGTTTTGTTCGTGAGCACAATATCGGCACTTAACGCTCGATTCACGATATCCTCGCGCGCTGTCCGCTCATATACAATCAACTCTCCAAGCTTGCTGAATTCAGCCCAATCCAGATCTCCCGGATTCAACGTAAATCCATCCAAGACTACAATTCTCATCGCTTAATTCTCCCCTTCGTTCTGCAATAATCCGAGTATTTCTTACGGCATGCCACTACGTTGATCATACCGCATAAATGCCTGGATGCGAACTAATTTCAGATGATTTCAGCGACTTTTCAGACTCCTTTATTACTTCAACGCATATACGGAGTGTAGCTTTATTGCTGTAACGCGTTTTCTCAAAAAAGTTTCTTCATTATATATAGCGTTTTTTGCATGTTTTGAAACGGAGACGTTAACCCCAACCGGCACAGTGAGAAGCTTAAGGTTCATTGGCTCCTACTTGAGTGGCGGAATTATCTAGACCTTGGCGTTGAACAAAAAAAGAGGCTGTACTATTGTGAATAGTACAGCCTCAGAGAGTGGAGATCCCTAATTTGGATCAAATCGGCGGAACAATTTAACCCCTCCCCTGCGATGTATGCTAAGCGTGCAGAACTGAACTCTCAGCGCTAATACCTCGCCAAAATGATGCTGAGAGTTCCATTTGGCGACCCTCAGCTGCGACCGTTAACTCTAACTCCTCAGGAATTTCCCGGGCTGCCGAGACTTTCCGGTCATAAAAAAAAGGCCGTCGATACAAAGATCGACAGCATTTTAATAGCAACTCTCTGGCTGTACTAATGATTAACATAGCCTGTTATATCAATTCAAACCCTTGAGATACAAGGATCAATAGTTGATAAGTAATACAACGATTCCCAGAATGAATAAAATGAACGGCATCATCATTTTGTTTGCCGCATCCTTCACTTTAATATGCGTAACGATAGCACCTAGCATGATTACAACAACGAACCAACCGCCCCAAACAGCTAATTGCTCACTCCAAATCCCTGAAATAAGCAATGCTGCGGTAATGATCTCAACTAGACCTGTAAATACCCTAAACCCTGCCGAATAACCATAACGCTTGAATTCTTCGACCATTTGAGACCCGAACTTCATAAAGCCAAACATCAGAAAGCCAATACCCAGTACAATTTGAAGAATGATTGAAAACACGCAACTCTCTCCCTTTATCCACTTTTATTTTATCCTATTATTATTTATTTTATATTTAGGATATAAATTATCCTATCATTAGGATTTATTTTCGTCAAGGATAATTTCGTATAGCTTGCAAGTGAAACAACAAAAAAACCACGATGATTGGCCATCGCGGTTTTGTTGATTAAACTACTGTTATGAACATGTCGGCATCCCTAATTTACTCGTTTAATTGTTTCTCGATCAGCTCAACAATGGCCGCATAATCGAAAGGATCTTTCACCATCACTTGATTAATCATGATACTCGGTGTTTGCGTCACTCTATATTCCTGAACCAATTTTTCGTCACTGCTTACTTCGTTTTGAACCGTTTCGCTGCTCATCGCAGCAATCAGTTTGTCCAAGTCAATTGCCGGCTTAATGGTTGCAGCAATTTCTTTGATTTTGTCCGTTGTAATCCATAAAGCATCATGATCTTGCGACGGCTGCGCTTGGAACAACGCTTTATGGAACGACCAGAATGCTTCAGGGTTCTGGGACCAAACCGCCTCTCCGGCTTGCGCTCCAAGCTTGGATTCATCACCATGAAATAAAACGTTGATATAAGAGAAATTGGCTTTCCCGTTATCCATATATGCTTCCTTCAATTTCGGATACAATTGTTCGCCCCAAGCTTTGCAAGACGGGCATTTATAATCGCCAAACTCAATGATGGAGACTTTGGCGTCTTTGTTGCCTTCAATAGGTTGATTGCTAATCACAGGTGCATGTTCAAATGAATCTCCAGTCTTATCTGCTGCTTGGTTAATGACAAACATGAGTACGAATAAGCCTACGATTAGCAGCGTAAAAAGAACAAGTTGCTTGCTTGAAGGTCCATTGCCTTTTCGCGAAGGCGTTGGTTTCGATTTTTTTGCCATTTTTTGTCCCCCAAAATTATAATCATTCTCACAACCGATCTCACCTCGGTAACGATAATCACTCTAACATAGGAGCACTTCCTCATCAATTGCAATTCACAGCTAATTGTAAAGTCTTTATGAACCTTTCTTAGATTGAGCTCTCAACAGAAAAAGGCAACCTATAAGCAGGCTGCCTCTTGTTCATATCTACTTGGAAAACAGCCTGTATCATCATGATGATGCAGCCTGTTACACTAATAATAACGTGACTAATCCAACTTACTTGAGCTTTTACAAAAAAATCCGGGGCCCCATTGCTGGGGCCCCTTTCATGGGAGAGGAGAAACCGGACGAAGAGCTTATGGGGAAACGTAAGTCTTCTCCGCGGTTGTCTACGGCATCTCGCGACGCCGATATCTTAAGAATGCCCAGTTCAGGCGAATATATACATCGTTAAATCAATTTCTTCCTGTGCAGCACGGACAGTAAACGGTAAAAATCATAGCTGCCGCCTTTTGGCGTATCGATCAGTTTCGATTTCACTGCTGCATCGACAGCATCTTTTGCCCAATCTGGCACGGTATCCATTTCATTGGTGGCATCGATTTTAAGCGCCCATAATTGCAGCTCTTTTAATGCATTCGTCTGGTCTAGCAGCGCGATCTTGAGTTGATCATTGTCTGCCTTTAGCTTCAAGGCCATTCTCTGCAGCTCATCGAATGCCTTCTTCTCTTCTGCAGTCATCGGTTCATCCCCTTTGCTCTTGTTGTCATATTGCGTCAAGTTGCTCCCATTGATAATAGCAGTCAATTTACTCGCATAAGCAGGATCCGTCGCATAGCCGCATGCAAGCAGCATCTGGGCTTGTTCAAAAGGCGTCTTAGCCATCCGCACTCGCTCATACCGGCTGCGTGCAAATAACAAATCTTGGTCCTTATAGAAATCATAAATGCTATCATAAGCGCGGAATGTCGCCGTCACCGTAACTCGTTTACCGTCAATGACTTCCCATGTCCGTTTATCCACGATCGCGCCTTTCCAATATCCATTGGGCACTCCTGCTCCGACTTTATAACCTGCAAGGTTATTCCAGTAAGGAATATTGCCGCCTGTTTCCAACCAACTTTGGGCTAACCGCACGGATGGGAATACAGGTGAGCCTTCTGTATAAAGCTGTTTCACAACCGGGAGCAGCAGGGCAAAAAAGGATTGTTTGTCCATCTGAACACGACACCTCCCTACCATTTCGAACTAGCAACCTATTAACATATATATGAGATTCGTACCAGCTTGGTCACAGGCAATCGTCCCAGACCGGTGCTGCAGCCAGGATGAACGCCTAATTAACCGCCAGCATACGATATAGGCAGCAGCCGCTGGAAAGGGTGATGGTTGGTGGAATTGCATTTAGCTCCAATACACTGGGTGTATCTTGCCTTTATCGTTTTTATTTTGGGTGTGCTGATCAAAAGACGAGATACGACGCTCGTTTGCGTGGTCGGCATCTTTGCGCTTGGCCTTATCGCTACTGAAAGCTTAAGCGATTCGGTGAGCGGTATTTTCAACAGCTTTATCTATGCAACTAAGGAGCTGCTCGGCACGATTTTCATCATCTCGATCATCGTTGCGATGAGCCGGATCTTGATTATTACCGGCATTAACGAAGTGATGGTAGAACCGCTTACGCGTTTCTTACGCACACCGGCTCTCGCTTTCTGGGGAATCGGATTGATTATGATGGTGACCTCGTGGTTTTTCTGGCCTTCTCCGGGCGTTGCGTTAATCGGGGCTGTATTGCTGCCGGTTGCCGTCCGTGTCGGACTTCCGGCGCTTGGTGCTGCAATGGCGATGAACCTGTTCGGTCATGGCATTGCACTATCCGGTGATTATATCATTCAAGGTGCGCCGAAGCTGACCGCCGATGCAGCAGGATTATCCGTTACCAGTGTCATGCAGGCAAGCGTGCCGCTTGTCATTGTAATGGGAGTAGTGACCACGCTTACAGCCTTCTGGATGATGCGCAGAGATATGCGAACAGGCAAATGGAGAGATGGACTGATCGCGGCAAATACGAATCCCGTAAATTCAATAACCGAAGATCGAGTCAGCATGCCGGCGACATGGAAGAAGACGCTCGCCATTCTCATTCCGCTCTTGTTTATTGTCGATGTCGTCGCGATGTTCGTGCTCAATCTCCAAGGAGGCGATGCGACGGCCTTAATCGGAGGTACAGCCGTGTTTATTCTGATCCTCGTCACGATGCTGGCCCATCGCAACAAAGGATTGGAGCAGACGACCGCGTACCTCATCGAGGGCTTTCAGTTTGGATTCAAAGTATTTGGTCCCGTTATTCCAATCGCAGCCTTCTTCTACTTGGGAGACTCGGCGTTCACCGCACTGTTCGGCGGGGGGCTGCCGGAAGGATCGCATGGCATTGTGAATGACCTAGGCGTGGCACTCGCCAATCACGTACCGCTTAATCAAGCAATCGGGTCGGTTACGCTTGCAGTCACCGGCGCCATTACCGGCCTTGACGGCTCCGGTTTCTCAGGGATATCGCTTGCCGGCTCGATTGCGCAGCTCTTCGCATCCGCAATCGGCTCCGGTGCGGCAACGCTCACTGCACTCGGCCAGGTTGCTGCCATATGGGTCGGCGGAGGCACTTTGATCCCTTGGGCCCTCATTCCCGCTGCAGCCATTTGCGGTGTCGATCCGTTCGAACTCGCTCGCCGCAACTTAAAGCCGGTTATGTTCGGGCTGGCTGTGACGACGATCGTTGCGATGTTCATCGTGTAAATAAATAAGGCATAACCGGCTGATGATCGGCCGGTTATGCCTTTTGATTTCGCTGGAATTTATGCTTTGACAAATGCATAGCCATCCCACTTGAATGTACGATTTTTTACTTGCCGCGCACTCAAATTCACTCTCCAAAATAATTATATTGACTTATTAATTATTTTGTGGTATAATTAAAAATTTATGTTTACAATAATTATTTCTTACGATATCATACTCCTTATCTTACTTAATGGAGGGATATCCGTGTTTATCGATAAAGGAATTGCCATGCTTGAAATCACTGCTACCGTCATGGGCAGGCAGGATACTTTACATCCCGTTTTGATATGGAATGAATCCACGGCAGTCCTCATTGACACCTGCTATCCCGGTCAGCTTCCACTCATTCAAGAAGCATTAAACCAGATCGGGGTTCCCCTTCAGCAACTGACCGATATTATCCTCACGCATCAAGACATCGATCATATCGGCAGTCTTCCAACCCTGCTTCAGACATCCGAATCCCCACTTCAAGTGTGGGCCTCAAGAATGGAGCAGCCTTATATTCAAGGAGAGAAAATGCTCATCAAAATCTCGCAAGCTGCCATTGAACAAGCTGTTCGTTCACTCCCGCCCGAGGTGCCGGAAGAGAAACGTCAAGCATTCCGATATGCCCTGGAGCATCCGCCCAAAGGGAAAGTCACACAGCTAATTGGCTACGGCGACGGAAACCGCTTCTCCGCGTTAGACGGTCTGCTCATACTCGACACTCCCGGCCACACGCCTGGTCATATTAGCCTCTTTCATGAAGCAAGCCGTACGTTGATTGCGGGGGATGCCCTTATTCTTCAAGATGGCACGCTGCGAATTGCCGATTCACGTTTGAACACTGACAACGACGCCGCTCTTCGTTCCTTGGAGCAATTCCTCTCCTATCCGATCGACCAGGTTATTTGCTACCATGGCGGTTTGTTCCGCGGAGATGTCCAAGCCCAGCTGCGATCCTTGATTGGCTAATAAAAAAACGGGAGCCGGATACATGAACATCATGCACCCGATTCCCGTTGGCAGACCTCGCAGACGCCGTATACTTCAAATCGGTGATTCATAATCTTGAACGAACCCGGCAGATCAAGCGGCTGGTCCATCGGACAATATTCGAAAGTAAGTGTCTTCTCGCAATTGATGCAAATCAAATGATGATGATGATGAGACAGGCAGCTCACGCGGAACTTCAAGCCCCCATCCATAAAATAAAACTGCTCCAGCGCACCCATCTCGCTCAGCAGACGCAAATTACGGTAAACCGTATCGAAGCTCACGCTCGGATAAGCGCGCGACATATGGTCATATACGTCCTTCGGAGACAAATACCCCTCCGTCTTCGCGAAAATCTCAGCCAGCTCTCTGCGCTGCTCGGTAATGCGCCAGCCGCTTTGCGACATGATTTCAATCATTTGCTTAACGGTATCTTGCGATTTATGAGCATCCGAATGGTTATGAGTATGGGAATGGGAATGAAGTTCTGACATCGATAAACGTCCTTCCAATATTCCGAAGGTTCACGCTGTTACAGCTGCTATTTCGGAAGTGATATCCTTAGTTTAGCATATTTCGATAGTATGACATAGCATGAAAGAGAGCAGCCAAGCGGCTGCTCTCTTCACGACCTATTCGTAATCACGTTTCATATTGCACAATCTGCGAAACGCTGACATCGCGCATCGGCGCGCCTTGCAACCAAGCCGCATACCAGTCCGCCGTGAGCTGAGCAGTCAGCTGGGCATCCCAGCGGGGCCGCCAGCCTAGGCGAGAAGCAGCCTTCGTCGTGTCGAGCAGCATCGGCGCTGCCGCATCCGTATGCTGCCGCTCCCTTGATGCGCCTGCAGCTCCGCCGCCGGCAGGCACTGCCGCCTGGCCGCCGAGGCGAGCGCGCAGCGCCTCGGCCAGCCAGGTCGAGGTCCGCGCTTCGCATGTGCGCGGACCCAGGTTCCACGCCTCGGCGAAATCGCCGCCGCCGGGCGGGAACAGCCGCTGCGCGAGCGCGAGGCAGCCCGCGAGCGCTTCAAGCACGTGCAGCCATGGCCGGAAGCCGCTCGGCCATGGCTGCTGGTTCTGGCGCGCTGCGCGCTCGCCGGCCGCGGCGCGCACGCAGTCCGGCACGAGGCGGCCGCTCGCGAAGTCGCCGCCGCCGATGAGATGGCCCGCGCGGACGGTCGCAACCGCGGGCCCGTCAGCACTTCCGGCGAAGTACGCGCGCCGGAAGGCGGACACGACAAGCTCCGCGCATGCTTTGCTCGCGGAGCCGGGCTCCGCTCCGCCGAGGCCGTCGGCTTCGCGGTAGCCGAGCACCCAATCGCGCGGCGCGTAACAATCCGCCGCGGTCAAAGCCACTACAGCGCGGATCGGGTGATCCTCGTGTACGATACGCACCGCATCCAGCAGCGCAGCTGTCCCAGCAACATTGACATCAAAGATTTCAACCGTACTATGCTTCCCTTGATGTTCGGATTGTCCTGCCAAATGAAACACCACTTCCGGCTTCGCATCCCTCAGTGCGGCCGTAAGCTTCTCGGTATCCCGTATATCGCCTCTCGTCCATGGAATGATGTGCTCAAGTCCACACAGACGGTACATCGACGGCGTAGTCGGCAATTCATCGCTGTAGCCTGTTACAACCGCCCCTAAGCGGTGCAGCCATAAGCTAAGCCATGTTCCCACGAAACCCGTATGCCCCGTCACAAACACCTGTCTACCTTGCCAAAACGAATAATCCGGCATCGCTGTCCTGTCATCCTCTCCGCTTTCCTAGGGTGAAGCCCACTCACACAGCCATGACACAGCTTATGCAACTTCGCCCTATTTCGTTTACGGATAAGCATGCGCTTAACACAGCAGCAGCCTCACGCATCACACCGCTGTAAGCGACTATTCCTCTTTCCGTCCTATTCCCCACCATTTCACTCTGGCGGAGCAATCAAGCGTGTCCGGGAACAAAAAAAACCGCAGGTCATGAAGACCCGCGGCCACCGCGAAATTTCTGTGTATGTGCTTTGGCTTCATCGGTGTTGGTCACCCGGTTGCGGCTCCATTCAATGAGAATGCGGTCGATATAGCGAAAATGCAGCTTACCGGCGAAGACCGACTCCTTAAGTGCGAATCGGATCAACTCGTCCGGATAACGATCTTGATCCACCCACGCGCTGATCGTCTCGCATTCCATCGGAGATAGCGGTCTGCCGAATTCTTGCTCGAATACAGAAAATAAATCCGATTGCTTCGGCCACTCGCCTGCTACCCCGGCATGCGCTCCGCCAGCACCTGCTCCTACGCCGCCGGAACCCGCTCCACCAGCCATATATCCACCTGATGCTCCTAAACCCGCTCCTGCGCCTGAAACCGCTCCAGCACCGGAACCAACCCCGACGCTCGCAGCGCGCTGCAGCTCCCGATCATTCTCAAACGTCAATCGCGCCTCTTCGGCCAGCCATTCCGCGCTGCGGATAATGAAGCCGTTCCAGTTGTAGCGTTCGAATTGCATGCCGCTCACCGGGTCGATTTCCTCATCGATGGCGAGCAGCTCTTCCTTCATCAAGCGGCTAAGCAGCTGATGCGCTGCATTGGGCAGAATGCCGAGCCGCTCGGCCAGCTGCTCCGGCGTCGGAAAATCGATGCCTTCGACCTGGCGGTACGTCATAAGCTGCAGCATAAGCAGCATCTCCGTATCCGTCAGCCCGATGCCGCGATAAGCACGGAGCAGACCGGCCGGCACCACGACGCCGCCGCCGTTCATGGCGGCAGCCATTCCGCGTGCGTAGGCCTTCCACATTTCGGTTTTCACCGTTCGTCCTCCCTCCCCTTGCGCTTACGGATACAGACGGTACAGCAAACGAGGGAACGGAATCGTTTCACGCACATGCTCCAAACCGCAGATCCATGCCACTGTACGCTCAAGGCCCAGTCCGAAGCCGGAATGAGGCACTGTGCCGTATTTGCGCAGGTCCAGGTACCATTGGTACGCTTCTGTCGACAATTCATGCTCAGAGAAGCGCTCTGCCAGCAGCTCCGGATCGTCGATCCGCTGCGAACCGCCGATAATCTCGCCATACCCTTCTGGCGCGATCATATCCGCACAAAGGACAACCTCCGGACGGTTCGGATCCGGCTTCATATAGAACGCTTTGAACGATGCCGGATAATGGGTGATGAACACCGGTCGATCATAGCTCTCCGCGATTGCTGTTTCATGCGGCGCCCCGAAATCTTCGCCCCACTTAATTTCATGCTTGTTCTCCTGCAAGAAATCGATCGCCTGGTCATACGTAATACGCGGGAACGGCGCTACGATATTCTCCAGCTTGCTGATATCGCGGCCAATCGTTTCAAGCTCCTTACGGCAGTTTTTAACGACATTTTGCACCACGAAAGAAACGAATTGCTCCTGCACGCGCAAATTTTCTTCATGATCCACGAACGCCATCTCGGGCTCGATCATCCAGAATTCGATCAAATGACGGCGAGTCTTCGATTTCTCAGCACGGAACGTCGGGCCGAAGGAATACACTTTGCCAAGCGCCATCGCTGCGGCTTCCATGTACAGCTGCCCGCTCTGCGTCAAATAAGCATCCTCATCAAAATATTTCGTGTGGAACAGGTTCGTCGTGCCTTCGCAAGAAGAAGGCGTCAGAATTGGCGGATCCACGAGCGTAAATTGGCGATCGTCAAAGAACTGCTGAATCGAGCGGATAATTTCCGCACGAATAACGAGAATAGCCCGCTGCTTCGGCGAACGCAGCCATAAGTGACGGCGATCCATCAAGAAGTCGACGCCATGCTCCTTCGGCGTGATCGGATAGTCCTGCGCAATTTGAATCACTTCGATATCTTCAACGGTTAGCTCGTAGCCGGATTGACTGCGCGGCTCCTCACGCACGATGCCTTTCACGTAAAGGGAGCTCTCCTGCGTCAATTCCTTCGCGGAATTCCAGATCGTTTCCTCGATTTCACTTTTTACAACGACACCTTGCACATAACCTGTTCCATCGCGCAGCTGTAGAAATTGGATTTTACCGCTGGAGCGTTTCCCGTTTAGCCAGCAGCCAATCCATACGGATTGTCCGGCATGATCCTTTAATTGTCCGATCGTCGTTAATGTTTTCATCGTTCTTTTCCGCCCTTTCCGTCTATACGGATCTACTTATTCCATTCATCATCTATTCTTTCACGATCTCATACGTATCTCTTGCAATCAATAGCTCTTCATTCGTCGGAACGACAAGCACGCTGACGCGTGAGCCATCCTTCGTAATATACCGCACTTCCTTCGATCGCTCTGCGTTGCGTTCTTCATCGAGCTCGATCCCAAGGAACGTCAACTGCTCGCAGACCGCTTTACGGACGGCAACGGAATTCTCGCCGACACCGGCTGTAAACACGACCGCATCCAAGCCATTCATGCCGGCCGCATAGGCACCGATATACTTGCGAAGGCGGTAGGTATACATATCGAAAGCCAGCTTCGCATGCTTATCGCCTTCTTCCATCGCGGTCACGATTTCACGCATATCGCTGCTGATGCCGCTGATGGCCATGAGTCCGCTATGTTTATTAAGCATAGAGTTCACTTCATTCAGCGTCAGTTCTTCTTTGTTCATCGTAAAAGGTACGATTGCCGGATCCAAATCCCCGCTCCGCGTCCCCATCATCAGCCCTTCAAGCGGCGTTAATCCCATACTGGTGTCAAAGGACTGCCCGTTCAGAATGGCCGTGCAGCTGGCGCCGTTGCCGATGTGGCAGGTTACGATCTTCAGCTCGTTCAGCGGCTTGCCAAGCTTCTGCGCGGCCAGCTTGCTTACATAGTTATGCGAAGTGCCGTGGAAGCCGTAACGTCTGATTTTGTGGCGACGGTACAGCACCATAGGGATGGGATACAAGAACGTCTCTATCGGCATGGATTGGTGGAACGCCGTATCGAATACGACAACCTGCGGCACATCCGGCAGGTTCAATTCAACGGCAGTAATGCCCATCATCGCCGGCGGATTATGAAGCGGCGCCAAGTCGAACAACCGCCTGATTTCTTTCTTCACATCCACGGTAACGAGGGTAGATTGTTTGAAGCTCTCGCCGCCGTGGACCACCCGATGACCGACGGCCTTGATTTCATCCAACGATTTCAATACGCCATGTTCGCGATGGATCAATATATTGCTGACTTTGCGAACAGCTTCATTGTGATCGAGAATTTCACTAACCCGATTCACCTCAATACCGCCTGTCGGTTCATGGGTCAGAATCGAATCATCCATGCCGATTCGCTCTACGCGGCCTTGGGCGAGAACCGATTCATCCTCCATGTTGTACAACTGATATTTCAACGAAGAGCTGCCTGCATTCATAACGAGAATGATCATACTCGGCCTCCATCTTTATCGTAACTGAAGAAGCCGGCGCCGCTTTTCACGCCGAGCTGCCCGCCTCGCACCATTTTCTTCAGAATGAAGGATGGCCTGTACTTGAGCTCCCCATATTCTCGGAACATCCGCTCAAGGGCCGCCAGCACCGCGTCGAGACCGAATCGATCCGCCATCTCGAATGGCCCATGCTGGAACGAATAGCCAATGCGCATGGCGCTGTCTATATCGTCCGCCGAGGCGACTCCTTCCTCAAGCACATGCAACGCCTCGTTTATGAACAGGCAGATAAGCCGCGTAGTGACGAATCCGGGCGACTCGAACACCATGACGCCTTTCTTATGTATCGTATCCTCGACAAAATGTTTGGTTTGCTCGAAGGTTTCATCTGAGGTTTTGAGACCGCGCACGATCTCTACCAAATCCGTCTTGCTGACCGGATAGACAAAATGCATGCCGATTACACGCTCCGGATGGTTCGTCACACTTGCAAGCTCGGTTAAGCTTAGTGTTGACGTATTGCTCGCCAGAATAACCTGCGGCGCGCAAATTTGATCCAGCTGCTTGAAGATGTCCAGCTTGCTGTCCAAATCCTCCGTAATCGTCTCAATGACAAGCTCGCATTCAGCCAAATCGGAAAGCTGCTCCATCGGATGAATCCGGTTCATAACCAGCTTCTTCTCCGCTGACGTAAGCGCCCAACGCTCCATCTGCTTGTCTAAGCTTTGTTCAATCATGCTGATCGCATGATCCAATCGTGTTTGGTCTTGTTCTACCATGTAGACCTCAAGACCGTTAAAGGCCAGCATTTCACAAATGCCCTGCCCCATCGTACCAGCGCCAACGACGCCTGCTTTACGTACCGCTGTCAACGTTCACACCTCCATAGTTCTGTGTCTATTATACATATTTTTAAATCAAATAAGAAGGCGGAGGGGCTCCGCCTTCTTGGTCATCCATTATTGTGCTGCGAGCAGCTGTTCCTCTGAAACGACCTGGCCAAGCAAAGAACGGAAGCGGTCGCCGCTTAACGTTTCTTCTGCAGTCAGCACGTCTAGTGAAGACGTAAACACTTCACGATTATTCTCCAGCATGCCTTTCACGCGTTCCATAAGCTCATTTAAGATGCGTCCGTTCACATCCGCCCACTTGTCCGGCGTCATCATCGAGCTGTCGATAATGCCAAGGTCGGTAAGACCCGATTCCACCATAGAACGAACGATACTCATCGCCTGATCGAAATCACCTCTGGAGCCTGTGCTGCGTCCGCCATAGAAGATCTCTTCCGCTGCAGCTCCGCCTAACGCAATCATAATCTGGCCTTCCAGGAAAGGCTTCGTATACAAATACTTATCCTGCTGCGGATTATGACGCACATACCCCAGCGCCTGTCCTCTAGGCAGCAAGGCTACCTGAGAAACACTGCCCGGACGTATGAGCTCCGCTGCAATCGCATGGCCCAATTCGTGCAAAGCCACACGTTCACGCTCTTCGCTCGTCGCTTCGCGATCCGTACGCTCACCCATCATCACCTTATCGATAGCCATGGATAGATGACGTTGGCTAATCACTTCGCCTTCTTCACGCATGGCATAGATGGCTGCTTCATTCATGACGCTCTCCAGCTGTGCGCCGGAGAAGCCGAATGACTCTTCCGCAATCTTATCGAGGTTCACATCCTCGGTATGAAGCGGTTTATTCTGCGCATGGATATTAAGAATATGGGAGCGGCCTTTCTTATCCGGCAAATCAACGGCGATATGACGATCGAACCGGCCCGGACGAAGCAATGCGCTGTCCAGCATTTCCTTGCGGTTCGTCGCGCCGATCAACAGAATTCGCGGTGTATCCGACGTATGGATACCGTCTAGCTCCGTTAAGAGCTGATTCAGCGTCTGGTCATACTCGCGCTGCTGTCCACCGTCGCGTTTGCCGCCGATAACATCGATTTCATCAATGAAAATAACGGCGCTTTCCTTGTTCTGCTTAACCGCCTTCTGACGGGCTTCCTTGAACAATTCACGGATGCGGCTAGCGCCGACGCCGACATACATTTCCACGAACTCGGAACCGGATGCGGCCACATAGATCGAATCCGTATAATGCGCTGCCGCTTTCGCGAGTAATGTCTTCCCTGTTCCCGGAGGACCTGTAAGCAGAATACCTTTGAGCGGACGAATACCGAATTTCGAAATTTGATCGACGTGGATCAGAAAATCAAGCGCTTCGACGAGCTCCTGTTTCGCTCGGTCCTGACCACCGATTTGGTCAAACGAAAGCGGCTTTGTCGGTCTTGCCTTCCCTCTGCTTGAGCCGCCTACCGTAGCCAGATTGCCGCGCGTCTTGGCCATATACAGTAATCCGCCAACAATTACAGCTAGCAATACGAGCGGAATTGTATTCAAACCCACAAAGAACTGTAGAAATAAGATAAAGACCGGCACGAAGCCGATCGCCATTTCTTTTCCATACTTAAACATTCGGCCACGCTCCTAACGTATTTGGCGTACGGGGCAGCACGATATGCTTCTCAGATTTGCTGTCTTTCAGCGTTATATATACATTCACGTCATCCATCTCAGATTCTGCCGTCACGCCGGCGAACTTGTTCTGGACTTGCTTCAAGGTTGCTGGAATATCCGCATAATTACGGTGCTCCATAGCCTGCGCGATATCGAAGAGCATCGTGGACCACACAGCATCCAATTGCTTCGTCGTATTGTCATTACGGAATTCAAGCTTCAGCTCACGTTTCCCGATCATGTCATCGCCTTTCGTTGCAATCGTATCATACACATCCCGAAGACTTGCATCACGGTCTAGTTTCAATGCGATCGTAACCGAGCTTCGGTCAATGACCGGCACGCCTTCTATGACTCCCGGTGTTTCGGCAACGATGCGTTCAAGCGGCTCAATCGTCGCCACATTACGGTGTATATACCAACCGCCAACTAATAATCCGGCAGTAATAACTGCAGTAATAATGGCTGGAAGCAAACGTATTTTCATAGCAAAAAGCCCCCTTCATCGAACAATTTGCGCTGCACTTTCGTCTATCACTTGCTGCTATACGAAAGTATATCACAACCTGCAGATACAGAGGACGTGTAATAAAAGGGAACTATGGTCGATCTTACAGCATGATTATGGTTCTACTCCTACCTGGCAGGAAGCTTGTACGTAATCAGAAACACGCCATCGCGGAAGCGATAGAACTCGTAATAATGATTCGTCACGCCGGCTTGATCACGGGAATAGAACACTTCCCACACCGGCTCGCCGCCGAATAGTCCGAGCTTAAGATGCGAGATGGAGGCGTCCGGCTTCCCAAGGAGAAACCGTTCCTTCATCTCGTCTTTCGTAATACCTTCATCCTCGCGCAGTGTAATGGACGACTCATTTGGTTTTAACCATACATATGTAGTGTGGCTGTTATGGTCTTTCCCTTTCACGATCCAGACCGGTTCATCCCAAACATAATGATAGGAGCTGTCCACGCTGCTGAGACTGCCGCGATCCTTTGCTTCGGCTTCAGCAGCTTGTTCTTCTTTCCAAACAGGCGTCTGCACAGACCGATAATACCAGTTTAGCGCAATCAGAATAAGGACGATCGCGGTGCAACTAAGCGCAATCCAGCGGCCTGCTGACATTACCGGCGGTCTTTTGCGTCGATTGGCACGCATTAGCTGGAGAGCAGCCTTTCGAAGCAGCGCTGCGCCTCAACGCGAATTTGTGCTTCATCCAGGAAGACACATTCGCCTTGCTTCACGACTTGAACACCATCAACCCATACATGGACCACGTCGCGGCCTGATCCGGAATAGACCAAATGGGAGACAATTTCAGTCTGTGGATAGAAATGCGGCTGTTCGATATTCAACGCGATAAAGTCAGCCTTCATACCCGGTTTAAGCGCGCCTAAGCGTTCCTCCTGCCAGATCGCTCGTGCACCGTATACGGTACCAAGCTTAAGTGCTTCCCAGGCCGGAACGGCAGTCGGGTCGCCGGAGATCCCTTTGTGAATCAATGCTGCCAACCGAATTTCATCAAACAGGTCCAAGTTATTATTGCTTGCCGCACTGTCCGTCCCAAGCGATACGGTTACGCCGGCTTTCAGCAGATCCGGTACGCGGGCAATACCGCTAGCAAGCTTCAGGTTGCTGGCAGGGTTATGGGAAACACTTACGCCACGCTCAGCAAGAAGCGCGATCTCATCATCCGTTAAATGAACCGCATGCGCGACCAAAGCCGGACGGGAGAAGAATCCAAGCTTATCCAAATGCTCGACAGGTCGGCAGCCGTAATCATTGACGTTGAACTGCACTTCCGCAGCCGTTTCCGACATATGCGTATGCAGTGGCAAATCCAATTCGTTCGCAGCTTCAACAATACGAGCGATATAATCCGGAGGACAAGTATATGGAGCATGCGGTGACAGCATCGTACGAATACGGCCGTTTGCTCTTCCGTTCCACTCTTGCGCAAATTGCTTCGCTTCATCCAGCTTCGCCGTTTGCACGTCCGGCGGGCAAAGACCGATTACACCGCGAGTAAGCAGGCCGCGCATACCGGATTGCTCGACAACTTCAGCTACGATGTGCATCCGATCATACATATCGACGAATGTTGTTGTTCCGGATTTCAGCATCTCCGCAACAGCCAGAGCAGTCCCCCAGCGAGCATCCTCATCCGTATATTTGCCTTCCATCGGCCACATCTTCTGCTCGAGCCATACTTGCAGCGCTTCATCATCGGAATAGCCGCGGAGAAGTGACATTGCAGCATGTCCATGCGTATTAATTAAACCGGGCATGAATACAAGCCCTTGTCCATCTATACGTTCAGCTCCTGCCGGAATCGGGTCAGGTGCTTGCTCATCCAGATATAGAATCGTATCGCCTTCCACAACCATATGCCCTTTCAATACGGGACGCTGCTCGTCCATCGTGACAAAAGTTCCGTTCTCAATCCACAACCGTTTCATTCTCGTCGTCCCCTTCTTCGTCCAAGTAATACGCTAAGCTCATCAGCTCAGTAGTGAAATTCGCATAATGGATACGCACATGCTCCTGCACTCTGAGAATCGTAGGAGCAAAATTCAAGATGCCATCCACGCCGGCCTCCACGAATTTATCCGCTACGTTCTGCGCTTCAATTGCAGGTACTGTAATGATTCCGATGCGGATATTGAGTTCTGCGACCGTTTCTTTCAGCTTATCCATCGGCATGACTGTCAACCCGTTAATGGAAGCACCGACCATAGAAGGATGAACGTCGAAGACAGCCGTGATTTTCATATTATCCTTCAGATACGTATTATAGTTGCAGAGTGCTCGGCCTAAGTTCCCGGCTCCGACCAGCCCTACATTCAGCGGCTGGTCCAGCTTTAGAATTTGACGGATTTTCTCGATCAAATAAGTGACATCATACCCGATCCCTTTTCGGCCAAAATCGCCGAAGTAAGCGAGATCCTTCCGGATTTGCGCCGGATTCAGATCCAGCTTGTTGCCAAGATCTTGTGATGAAACCGTCTGAACATCCCGCATGTTCAGATCGTTCAAGACCTGCAGATAAACCGGTAGTCTGCGAACGACTGCCTCGGATATTTTCATCGGCTTCATTTCTCCACCTCTTCTTCACTTGGAGTTGAACTTGGACTTGGTGCAAGCCATTCGCGTATGCGCGGAACAATCTGCTCTAAATGCATATGCTCGATCTTCGGACCCGGCAGCGAATACAGAAAATATTTGCCATAATACGTATCAATCACTCTGGTATCGTAGATAAGAACAATGCCGCGGTCCTTACCGGTCCGCACAAGACGGCCAAAGCCCTGCTTGAAGCGAATGACAGCTTGCGGGATAGAAAGCTTCATGAAAGGGTTCTGCTTCTGCTCCTGCAGCAATTCAGACTTTGCTTCCACCAGCGGATGGTTAGGCGGCTGGAACGGAAGTCTGACGATCGCCAGACAGGTGAGTGCATCGCCGGGTATGTCTACGCCTTCCCAGAAGCTGCTTGTTCCAAGCAGCACAGAAGCTTGCTGTTGTTGAAATCTTCTGGTGAGCTTGCTGCGATTGCTGCTGTCAATTCCTTGTCCCAGAACGTGAATTCCGGTTGGCGCCAGCGCTTCCTTGAGCGGGTCATAGACCTGCTTCAGCATCCGATAAGACGTGAACAGAACGAGCATACGACCTTTAGTCTCAATCGCCGCCTCTGTCAATGACTTCACCAGCATCTCATTGAACTGTGGATCTCCTGCAGCACCTTTCAATACGGGGAAGTTACGCGGGATAATGACCAACGCTTGTTCTCTGTAATTAAACGGTGACGGCAGTTGAACCGTCTTCAGGCGTCCCTGCTCTTCATCTTTCGTTAAACCCAATTGCTCGCATGCATATTGGAATGATTTCTGAACGGATAAGGTCGCTGAAGTGAGAATGACACTTTTCTTGATATCGAAGAAATAAGTTCGCAGCTGGCTGCTCACATCCGCAGGTACAGCGTATAGCTGAATCGATTTGGCTCTTGAATTACTGTTGGCTTCAAGCCAGTATACCGTATCGGTCTTATCTGCCTTCATGAATTGTCTCAAGTCATCTCTGGCCCGGGACAGGTCTTTGATCGTGCCGCTTAAGTCCGTCACCAATGCGGCGATGCCGGGATCATCGATCTCTTCTTTAATCGCTGCAAACACTTTATCGAGAGGACGAATGATTTGGCTCAGATAGCCGTTAATCGCTTCCTCAATGAGCTGTGCATCCGACCAATAATCCGGCAGCTTGCCGCTGCGGAGCCTTAGCACATATTGCCCGGTTTCTCCGCTTGAGGCGTCCCCGGTGCTCTTCGTACCTGAAGCCCCGCTACCCATCAGCGTGTACAGCATTTCAAACAAACGATCCCACTCATCCCGCAAGTCGCCGAACACCGGAACAACCTCGTCGATTTCCTCGCGCCACTTCTGGGTTTTCTCGACATCCTCGTTCGCCAATCTGCTCTTAAGCGCAATCAACTGGCCATTACGTGCATCTTTGCAAAGTCTTAGTACGGGATGCTGGACGGAATAATAGGAAACCTGCGTGCCAAGATGCTTACCTGCGACCTCTTCCAAATGATGAGCCTCATCAAGGATGAGATGCTCATAACCGGGAAGCAATCGATGATCCGCGCGTATATCCGTGAACAGCATCGAATGATTCGTAATGACGACATCCGCGATATTGGCTTCCTGCTTCGCGCGATGATAATAGCAGCGTTTGAACCACGGACAAGCACGATTGAGACACGAGTCGGTATCACTGGCAACCGTTCCCCAGAAATCAGCACCGCGATTGCCGAAATTAAGCTCTTCCTGATCGCCGTGATTCGATTCGCTCAGCCATACGACCATCTGCGAAGCCGTAATGCGATCCTCCGCCGGTGAAGCGAAGTCACGCATATTTACTTTACCTTCAAACTTGCGCAAACATAAATAATTGCCGCGTCCCTTAAAGACGGCGGCTCGGAATGGATAAGGCATGACAGCCTGCAGCAGCGGCAGATCGCGTGCCCGCAGTTGTTCCTGCAGGTTAATCGTATGCGTGCTGACGACTATCTTCTTATTGTGCTGGACACCATAGTATAGAGCCGGGATGAGGTAGCCCAGCGATTTTCCTGTGCCGGTCCCCGCCTCTATGAGCAAATGACGCTCTTCTTCCAGCGCATCGATCACTTCTTGGAACATCATATTCTGCGGTTCGCGCTCTTCATAACCGGGAACAAGGGCTGCAATTTCGCTCTTAATGTGCGTCAGAAATTGCGGGAAAGTCCAGTCCGTCACAGACGTATCGGATTCCTCGTCCATATTCTCCCTTGGATGCTGTTCCTCAGACCAATCGCCGGCTTTCATGGCAAATTGACGGAAGTAATGATAAGCATCGGGATCGATGGACGTTTGCGTTTCTTTCATGAAGGCCATCTGAGAAACGAACCAGCCTAAATCATCCAAGTCATCACCGAGCAGGTTTGCAAGACGCTGCAGCGTTAACAGCGGTAATCCCTTCAGCTTGTTATAGCAAATGCTGAACAGTTCTGCTGTAGCCATTGCATCGCTGTCCGCGCGGTGATGCTGGTCATGCTCGATCCCGAACAATTCCGTCACCGCGCCCAGCTGATAAGTCGTTAAGGTAGGATAAAGAATGCGCAATAAATCGATCGTATCCAGTCGTCTTCCGTCAAAAGGCAAATAACCGCAGCGGTCCAGCGCCGAATTAAGAAAGCCTGCATCAAAGCCGACATTGTGCGCCACGAGAACGGCATCGCTGAGTAGGGGTATGAGCTCAAGCAGAACCTCATCCAGCTCCGGCGCATCCGCAACCATCGCTTCATCAATGCCGGTCAGCTGCGTTATGAAAGGCGGAATCGCAATCGTCGGTTTGACGAATGTGCTGTAAGACTGAACCACGTTTAATTCTTCATCCAGCAGCACAAGACCTACTTGTATCATTTCATCACCGGCACTATGACCGGTCGTTTCCAAATCCAGTACGGCATAATTCATCCGGTAAGTATCCTCTCACAAAAACTAAAGCTGGCCACTCCCGAATAACAGGGATAACTGGCCTGCATGCTGCTCGCATGACTTCATATTCGACAATGGATCCGTAAAATTAGGATCCGCTTCATGAGCCTTCTCGAAGTAGACGGCCGCCTGTTCTAAATTCATGCGGACAGCTTGTATGCAGCCCAATGCGTTAAGACCAATCGCCTTCCACTTCGGATGTTCGGTAACTTCAACGAGCAGCTGGAAGTGACGCTGAGCTTCATGCCATTCCTGCAAATGCATGCATGTCATGCCGAGGAACAGCCGTGCACGATTATCGTCCGGCGATCTTCTGACCGCGTCTTGGAAATGCTTGAATGCATCTTTAAACATAAATAATTTAAAATAGCCTTGGCCTTTGGACATCGCCTGCTGCATCTCGAACGCGGCATCATCATCGAAATCATCGCATGGATCCGACTTCTCGATGGCTGCGGCCACGGGCGGATTCCCTTTGCTTGCAGCGGCAGGCTTATGCTGCTGGACAGGAGGTGCAGGGACAGCCGAGATGATCTTGGGATAACCAGATGCAGGCGCTGCCGGCTTCAGAGGTGCTTGGCCGCTGCTGCTGCCTTTCGAGTGTGCCAGCTGCAGATCTCGGAAATCCGCCATCTTCTCTTCAAATTGCAGCCATTCCTCGATAAAGGTATCGCTGAATTGTTTCAGGGAGGACAACTGATCATCAAGCTGCTTGCGCTGTGCGCCGTTTGCGTGCGGATAATGGATAATAATTTCTTCGAGCATTTCCTGCATGGTAGCAAATACATGTTTGAACATATCGTACGCACCCACCTTCACGCCAGGATAGAAGTGAATTTGTTATGCTCATTCTTTGCCCCGGCACCGCTTTTCATACTCTGTCCCAGACGTTTCACAGCGCTGGCATCAAGTCGCGCAGCTGCCGGTTTACAGAATTGTGGAATGCAATTCCTGCTCAAGCATTTGAACTGGCTTGTTCCCTGCATCCAGGATGACAACCTTTGGCTTGTACGTCCGGGCTTCTTCCTCGGTCATCATGCCGTAACCAATAATAATGACATTGTCTCCGGGTTGCACGAGGCGTGCCGCTGCGCCGTTCAAACAGATCACGCCGGAACCGCGCGGCCCTGTAATGACGTAGGTTTCCAGACGAGCACCGTTGTTATTATTGACGATTTGCACTTTCTCATTAGCCCAAAGATCGGCAAGCTCCATCAAGTCCTCATCAATGGTGATGCTGCCCACATAATTGAGGTTCGCTTCCGTGACGGTCGCCCGGTGAAGTTTGGATTTCATCATCGTTCTGAACATTTGTGTCACCTCCGCCGAGTTGAAATAAACGATTGTCAATCAAGCGCGTACTGCCGAATTTGACCGCAAGCGCAATAATAATGGTTTCAGATAAAGCCGATAATTCGGTATTGTCAGCCAAAGGCGATAAATTGGGGTAAGTAAGAAGTTCAGCATAATCAATCTCTGCTAGCGGAACGGATCGAATCGAAGCCGCAATCAACTCAGACAGCTTCAGACGCGTCATTCCAGACTGCTTGAGCCAGCTCTCAGCCGCTCTAAGCGTCTCTGACAGGATTACGGCCTGCTTGCGCTGGTCGGCGCTTAGATACACGTTACGCGAGCTCATAGCGAGGCCATCAGCTTCCCGTACGGTTTCGCAGCGCACAATCTGAACCGGCATATTGAGATCATGTACCATTTGCTCAATGACTGCAACTTGCTGGGCGTCTTTCATGCCGAAGTAGGCAAGATTCGGTTGAATCAGATTAAACAACTTACTGACGACAATACCGACGCCATCGAAATGGCCCGGCCGCGAAGCACCGCACAATCGTTCCGTAACCTCGGTAATCAGTACTTTGGTTAACGGTTTGGACGGATACATCTCCTGGACGGATGGTGCAAACAGCAAGTCAATTCCGTTCGCCTGAGCTAGGGCGGAGTCCCTCTCCAAGTCCCTAGGGTAGCGGTCGAAATCTTCATTCGGTCCAAATTGAAGCGGGTTTACGAATATAGTTAACACCGTATAATTGCATTCTTCACGTGCCTGCTTCATTAGGCTTGCATGACCTTCGTGCAGGAATCCCATTGTAGGAACGACCCCGATAAGCCCATCCGGTTTATTCTTACGCTGCTGTGCCAGCTGAGCTTTAAGTTCTTGAATCGTGGTACAAGTGATCATACCGGTCCGCCTCCTTTAACGGCATCTACCTTAGGCTTCTCCGCCTGTTGGGATGACGTTGATGCCGACGATTCTCCTTTGTCGGAGTTGGAAGTCGCACTTGCGCTTGCGCTTGCGCTTGCGCTTGCGCTCGAACCCGAGCCGTAGAGCTGTCTAAGCATCTCCTGCTCCATGGGGAACGCATGCGCTTCTTGCGGGAACTCGCGGGACTTCACTTCGGAGACGTATGCGCCGATGGCGTTTCGGATCGTTGTTCCGAGATCCGCATAAGTCTTGACGAACCGTTTCTCCCGGTATGGCGACGCATATTGCAAAATATCATGATAGACGAGCACCTGACCGTCACAACCGCGTCCTGCGCCGATCCCGATCGTCGGAATCGAAAGTGCCGACGAGATGGCTTCAGCCAGCGGTTCCGTCACAAGCTCCAGTACGATACAGAATGCCCCGGCGGCTTCAAGCGCCTTGGCATCTTCGATCAGCTGCTGCGCTTCGCGTTCAAGCTTGCCTTGCACGCGATAACCGCCGAGCTGATGAACGGACTGTGGCGTAAGCCCGATATGCCCCATAACCGGAATGCCTGCTCTGACACAAGCGGCGACCTCATCTGCAATATCGGCGCCGCCTTCTAGTTTAACGGCATGCGCATAACCCTCTTGCAGCAATCGGCCCGCATTGCGGAGCGTTGTCTCTTTGCCAAGCCGGTACGTCATGAATGGTAAATCCGCGACGATAAATGTATTTGTTGCACCACGAGCTACTGCTCTGGAATGATAAACCATATCATCTAAGGTTACAGGAATTGTCGTATCATAGCCGAGCACTACGTTACCGAGTGAATCACCGACAAGAATAACATCAATTCCCGCTTCTTCGGCAAGCTTAGCCGAAGGATAATCGTAGGCGGTCAGCATGGAAATTGGCTCGCCGCTTTGCTTCATTTTTTTGAGCTTCGTAATAGTCAACGGTTGTTTCATGGCTCCGTCCTCCTTCAGGGATTGGTCCGACTCCCTCTCGTGGATCTGTAAAGCTTAGTTTAAGCTTTCACGATCGCGGGTCGTCCTATGTGATCAACACAAAAAAACCTTCTAGCACCCGCTACAAAGGTCCAATCCAAAAAGGAACGTCCTGTTTCAAGGTGAAACGACTGTCACCGGCCTATTGGCGGAGAAGCACGTTTCAAGAAGAGCTTCCTTCTGTCTCGGTCCCTAACGGCTCAGAGCAGAATGCGCACTGCCTAACGATACATCCAATTCTATCCGCAAACTGAAAACTGAAGCTCCACTTTCCGGTGCAGTTCGCGCGTGACGATACCACCCATTAATGGAGCATGCTAGTAAGGCGAGTATATCAAAAAAACGATGCCGCGTCTATGAACCCTTCGCCTATCCTTGGGGCACTTGTTCGCTCGAAAATATCGGTACGATCGTCCCATCGCTCTTGCGTACAAGCAGAGCACCTTGCTCATTTAGTCCGATCGGCGTTGCAATCGTTTCCCCGCTCGAGAGAATCAGTCTTGTCGGCTTATTCAGCGTAACAGACAGCGCCTCCCATAACATTCGAATCGGACCGAAGCTGTCCTTCTGATAAATCGTATAAAGCTGCTCGAACTGTTCGAAGAAACCTGCGATAATTTCAGCCCGATCAAGCGGTCGACCAAGCTCGATTTGGAGCGAAGTTGCAATATCCAGCAGCTCCTGAGGGAAGTCCTCGGCTGTTAGGTTGACGCTAATCCCAATGCCGGCAATGACGTAACGCAGCCGTTCTTCCTCAGCGGTGGATTCGAGCAGAATTCCGCTAATCTTCTTGCCGCCGATCAGCAGGTCATTGGGCCATTTAATCCCGATATCGAGCGGGGACGCAATAGCTCTAAGCGCGCGGCACAATGCCACTGCTGTCAGAAGCGTCAGCTGCGGGGCGAAGTGCAAGGGCATTCCGGGTCTCAGGATAAAGCTCATATAAATGCCTTTACCGGTTGGCGACACCCATTTGCGCCCTAACCGTCCTCTTCCGCTTGTTTGCTGCTCCGCGATCACCAGCGTGCCTTCTGCAGCACCTTCTTCTGCTAATCGCTGCGCAATATTTTGCGTGGAATCCACGGAGTCGAACAACCGGATCTTCTGTATAATGGAAGATCCCTTGCTCTGCAGCTTCATCGTCAATTCCTGCGGTGTCAGCTTATCGGGACGACCGATTAATCGATAGCCCAAACGCCTTGATGCCTCAATCTGGTACCCTGCTGCTTCCAGCTTCTTAATATGCTTCCAAACCGCCGTTCGGCTGATTTGGAGCTCTTGACTTAGCAGTTCGCCTGAAAGGTAACCAGTCGATTGCTGCTCTAACAGCTCTAGTATCCGATTCATGTTAACTCCTCTTGGACTCCCGATCTATGGTTATGGAGCAATGCGTCAGACGATGCCTTCAGCAAAGCTTGTTTGTCATTTGGAATATCTCCTAATGCCACAGCATTCAACAATTCACTTAACAGATTGCCAAGCCAAGGCCCGGAAGATTGTTTCGAGATGGTTAGAATATCCGTTCCTTTGACAGCAAGCTGCCGAACAGTAGCAGCCGGAACAGCATCCAACCATGTGTGCAGCTGATCTAATCTATTATTGGCCATTCCTGCCTCTGCCGAAACAAGCTCAGGAATTACCTTCCCTATACGCAGCCACTGCTGTGCCGCTTGTTTCCCATATTGCAACATATAACGGATCCACTCGCGACGTCCGGTCTCATCCAATTGAAGATCAACCTGCAGCGCGGCATGAATGCCGATTACAGCCTTCAACTGTGTACTGCGAGCTGTAGCATAACGGAGCCTAGCAAACAATTCGTCGGCTTGTCCTTGATCAAGCCGAAGCGCCATGCATAGAGCAGCCCAGCGATCCTCATCGGACTCCAGCCGAACTATGGTTTGTATAACGGCGGTTCTGCTAGAGTCGGCAGATTGCATTGAAGCCTTATACTGTTCCGCAGCTTCAATCATGAGCTGCGGCAGTTGTTCTTTCGTATGCAGGAGCAGACCGCTGACCGCAAGATAGGCGGCTGCACGTGCAGGATCTCTGCCGCTGATCATTTTGTCGAACTCCAGGCCGATTCGTTCCATCGCAATGTGTGCCAGCAGATGCTTATGGCGCAGTATCGCGCGCCAGGTCTGAGTCGCGATCCGCAGATGAAATGAGGCCGCAAATCGCACCGCGCGCACGATGCGAAGCGCATCCTCTTGCAGCCTTGCATCCGGATCGCCGACGCACCGCAGAATGCCATCTCGTAAATCCCGCAGCCCCCCGAATGGATCATAGATTGAACCGTCACTTCGCATCGCCATGCTGTTTATGGTGAAATCGCGCCGCAGCAGATCCTCGTCCAAGCTCTTTACGAATTGCACCTGCGCAGGCCGCCTGAATTTCTCGTAGACCGATTCCGTGCGAAACGTGGTTACCTCGTAGGTTATTCGTTCATGCACGACCGTTACTGTTCCATGCTGCAGGCCGGTAGGAATCGTATGCGGAAATGCAGCAATTACTTGCTCGGGGGATGCTGCGGTTGCAATGTCAACATCCTTGAGCGTCCGACCCATGATGGTATCGCGTACACATCCGCCAACAAACACCGTTTCATGTCCTAAGCTTTCAAGAGTATGAAGCAAAGGGAGCGCCCTTGTCAGCGCATCACTCCACGACATCGGCACTCCCTCCTCTGTTTTGTTTATCGTTTATCCTGTTTCATTAATCGCAGACCGGTACCGGAATCTCAGCTTCAATGCCGAGCACCTTGTAATAAATACGCTCGTATTCAGCCGTAATCAAATCGTTGCAGAACTGACTGCGTGCCCGGTGAAGACAAGCTTCACGGACTTTGCGATACAGCTCTGGATTACGAAGCAATTGAATCGCGTTGGCAGCCATGCTGTCCGTATCGCCAATCGGCGATAAGTAGCCGGTTTCGCCATGCGTGACAAGCTCGGGAATGCCGCCGGCAATCGATCCGATCGTCGGAACGCCGCAAGCCATGGCTTCGAGTGCAACAAGTCCGAAGCTCTCTTTCTCCGAAGGCAGCAGCATGACATCCGCAATGGAGATTACCTGCGCCACATCATCCTGTTTGCCGAGGAAATGAACCCGATCCTGCAAGCCAAGCTGACGAATGCGCTGCTGAACCTTCGGCAGATCCGGTCCTTCGCCGACAAGCAGCAATCGGCTTGGTACTTCCTTGGCTACCTTCGCGAAGATATCTACGACATCACTAAGCCGTTTTACAGGTCTGAAGTTGGAAATATGCATAAGTATCTTCTCGTCTTTACTCGCAAAGTCGCTTCGCAGCGAGCTGCATTCCCGCGGGTAATAGACGCGTTTATCGACAAAGTTATAGGTGAGCTCAATTGGTTTCGTAATATCGAGCAGATCGCGCGTTTCGCAAATCAGATCTTTCGAGACTGCAGTCACCGCATCACTCATGTTAATCCCCATCCGAATCAAATCCTTGAGCGACTCATCCTGCGCAAGAACCGTGATATCCGTTCCATGCAGTGTCGTGACGGTCTTTAGATGATCGCCGACCATTTGCTTCGCCAAGAATGCACAGACGGCATGCGGTACCGCATAATGAACATGAAGGACATCCAGCTGCTGATTTTTGACGACCTGCGCCATTTTGCTGGCCAATGATAAATCATAAGGCGGATAACGGAACACGTAATAATCGTTTACTTCCACTTCATGATAAAAGATGTTTTTCTGGAATTGCCCAAGACGGAACGGAACGCTATGCGTAATAAAATGAATTTCATGCCCCTTCTCTGCAAGAAGCTTTCCAAGCTCCGTTGCAACAACGCCGGAGCCGCCAAGTGTCGGATAACAAGTAATCCCGATTTTCAAGCGTTTGGCCATGTCTTCCACCTCCTGTTGTACCACGCTATGGCTTTAAGATTAACGGATTCGCCATCCTTCGAGCGAATGAACTCGTTTTATCAATTATATGCCCTTAATTAGGCGAATTTCGCTACCCCAAACCATTCTTTAAAATAAAGTTACCGCAAACGGGCGTTTGATTGCAAATCCTTCCGCATAAGCCCAGCCCCTCGTCTGCCCGAGTAACATGTCCCGCGCTTCGACACGCTGAATATAGCGATCGGTTAACGGCGTCTGTACGCGGTCTTCCCCTTGCTGGGGCGGCGCAAACTGAGAGCGATAGGCTTGAAGCGATTGAATCTTCGTCTCCATATGCTCGCTAATATCGGTAATGAGACTTACCTCATTGCTGTCGTTTATGTAGTAGAAATATAACTGCTCCACTTGTACAGGCGGCAGTTCAGGCAAGTAATTCCGAAGCTTGGCATTGAACACGGCCTCTTCGATCAGTCTGCTGCAGCTGACATGATCCGGGTGCCTGTCCGACCAATAAGGTGCGAAGACGAGACGCGGCCGCAATCGGCGAATTTCAGTTACGATAGCTGCGATCTGTTCCGCTGATCCCGTTAAGCCCCTGTCCGGCAGTTTAAGCGTCGAACGATGTGATAATCCAAGCACCGAAGAAGCTTCGGCAGCTTCCTGCCGCCTCGTTTCCACGGTGCCATTAGAGGACATTTCTGCTTCAGTCAAATCGCAAATGGCCACCTTGAAGCCCTCTGAAGTATGTTTGGCAATTGTACCGCCCATGCCGATTTCTACATCATCGGGATGCGCGCCGAAAGCGAGAATATCAACGGCTTCGATCATTCCGCTTCACCCGGCTTATATTTGTGTACAAGCTCGCGCCATGCGAAGTCGCCGCGTTGCAAGGCTCTGACCAGCAGCTCGCCTGTCGCCACATTCGTTGCTACCGGTATACCCTGTACATCACAAAGCCTGAGTAGTGCGATGATGTCCGGCTCGTGCGGCTGCGCCATCAAGGGATCGCGCAAGAATATGATGAGATCCATTTCATTTTGTGCCACAAGAGCACCGATTTGTTGATCGCCGCCAAGCGGTCCTGACATGAAGCGATGAATCGACAGCTTCGTTTGCTCCATAATCCGCGTGCCCGTCGTACCTGTGGAATAGAGATTATGGCCTTGAAAAACATGCTCGTAGGCGATGACAAAGTTAACCATTTCATCTTTCTTTCGATCGTGCGCAATAAACGCGATGTTCATTACCAGCCGCACTCCTCTCCTGAATATCCGCATGTCATATGATGTTATTTGTGCGGTTTAATAGGTTATATTAGTCCATCAAATGCTCGAAGCCATAAATAAGTCCCGTATACGTCATTACTTTCTTGCACGCTACGCTGACGCCTGGCATATAACCGGCACGTTCGTAAGAATCATGGCGAATTTTGAGCGTTTGCCCATGACCGCCGAAGACAACCTCTTGTTGTGCAAACACACCCGGTAAACGAACACTATGTATACGGAATCCATTATAATAACCGCCGCGTGCTCCTTCGATAATTTCTTCTTCCTTGGGGTT
This sequence comes from Paenibacillus sp. CF384, assembly GCF_900106745.1. Lineage (GTDB taxonomy): Bacteria > Bacillota > Bacilli > Paenibacillales > Paenibacillaceae > Paenibacillus_Z. The sequence continues at coordinate 1,024,104 of NZ_FNNV01000001.1, forward strand.
CCCTTGGCGCAGCTCCTGACGCGCAGCAGAGATCAGCTCTGCCGTCTTGATGGAAGTCCCTGAAGGTGCATCGAGCTTCTGATCTCCGTGGTACTCAATGATTTCAACGTGAGGCATATACTTGGCTGCCTGAGCGGCGAAACGCATCATAAGGATTGCACCAATAGAGAAGTTTGGAGCGATCAGAGCGCCGATGCCTTTCTCCTTGCACAGCTCGTCCAATTCAGTCATTTGCTCAGGCGATAAACCCGTCGTTCCGATAACCGGACGGACACCGTGAGCAATCGCTGTTGTCGTATTGCCATATGCGGCACTCGGCACTGTGAAATCAACAAGCACGTCTGCATTTGCAGCGGCAAGCGCTTCGTTTAAATCTGCGCTGACTGTAACGCCGCAAGGCTGAAGTCCGACCAATGTACCGGCATCGATCGGACCTGCTGATGGAGATACCGCAGCCGCCAGTGTAAGCATTTCATCCTGTAGTACCATCTTGACGACCTCACGACCCATGCGGCCGCTTGCTCCCATTACTGCTACTCGAATCAATTCCGTTGACATCCTGCTTTCACCTGTTCCTTTTCCGTTTAGTACGTTGACTGTTCGCTCTCAGCATCCGCCGCTTGCGATTCATATCGGCGAATAACCGGCGTGCAGCCGCATGTTCAGGCTCAAGCCTAACCGCCTCGCGAGCGTAGAGGGAAGCCTCTTCAAACCGGCTGACCGTCGCATAGGCTGCGCTTAGCATTAGCAGCGCCTCGATATTGAGAGGATCCAGCCTTGTTGCTTCATGAAGCAAGGCAAGCGCATCCTCGGTATGCGTTGGTGAACGAGACAACAATCCTTCAGCTTGCAGGACAAGCGCTTTAGCCTTTACGGTTTCCAGATGAAACTGATAAATCACTTGCAAAGGTTCCAGTTGTACCGCCTGTTCTGCATAGTGGAGCGCCTTCTGCCATTTTCCGCTGCGGGCACAAGTGATCGAGCATTTATAGTAAGCTGCTCCATTACTCGGTTCCAGCGCAATCGCTTCTTCAAAAAACAGGATTGCCTGTTCGAAATCGCCGCTTAGGATGGCTTCGTAAGCTTTCTTAATCCTGCTCTCTCCGTCCATCCGCCCATCCTCCTTGTACACAGGTGATGGTACAGCATATGTAAGGACACGACTTACGGTTCGACGTTTTTTCGTGTCCAGCGATCGGCATCTCTTGTATTAAACTTGTGCATGATACGGTCATGTGCTTCGGTAAGGTCAATCCCTAAAGAATTTGCAAAGCAAATGACGATAAATAAGATGTCACCCAGCTCATTCTCGATGGAGTTGTCTGCTTCATCACTTTTCTTAGGTTTCTCGCCGAATTGATGATTCACCTCACGCGCAAGCTCGCCTACTTCTTCCGACATTCTGGCCAGCATGGACAGCGGACTGAAGTAACCTTCCTTGAACTGCGAGATATAAGCGTCGACTTCCCGCTGCAGCTCGGCCATAGATTTCTCTGACACATGAAACATCCTCTCTAGTCATGAGGTTCTTTTCATATGTTATATCAAAGCGCTTTTGAAAACAATGCTTTTGACAATCCCTGCAAAGAGACATACTATGTTAAAGCCTTCATAATTTTACGACCTTACGGAAAGGAGAGAATAACGCTTGAAAACCAATTATGCACAGCTGCTGCGCACGCTTCCGATGGTCATGCTGGGCACGGCCATCTATGCATTCGGGCTCCATTACTTTCTGATTCCGAATCAGCTCATGGAAGGCGGCGTCACCGGTATTGCGATCCTGCTTAATTACTCGCTCGACTGGCCGCTTTCGATCTCGACCCTCGTGCTCAACATTCCGCTTTATTTCTTAGGATGGAAGGTGCTTGGGCGCTCGCATACCGGCTATACCATATTCGGCAGTGTGTCCTTGTCGTTCTTTCTCTATTTAATGGAGAAAATGATCGAGGCAGGCTGGATTGTACCGTTTCAAACCTCTAATGACTACATACTGGCTGCACTATACGCAGGTGTAACGCTCGGGGCAGGACTTGGCATCGTCTTCCGCTTCGGAGGTACCACCGGCGGTGTTGATATCATTGCGCGCATCGCCTCTAAGCTGAAAGGCTGGAGCATGGGACAAGTCATTCTGACACTCGATATTATCATCATCGGCGTCTCACTGCTCTACATCTCGAAGGAGAAAGTGCTGTACACGCTCGTGGCCGTATTCATTGCATCGAAGATGATCGATTTTATCCAAGAAGGTGCTTATGCGGCGAAAGCATTCTCCATCATTACGGAATCCGGCGATGAGATCGGCCTGCAAATCACGAAAGAAATGGAGCGCGGCGTGACTGTATTCCCGGCGAAAGGCGCTTACTCGGGCAAAGAAAAACAGGTCCTCTACTGCGTCGTCGCCCGTCATGAAATCCGACAGTTGAAATCGATCGTTCGCAGTATAGACCCGCTTGCGTTTATCGTCATATCCGAAGTACATGATGTGCTCGGTGAAGGGTTTAAAGAAGAGTAAATGGATTATTTGAAACGTTCGCGTGGAAACGGAATCCTGTTCGGCTGCTGCCTGTACTTGCGCCAGCCGGCCAGGGCCAGAATGGCCATGACGAATGCGGCAATAAACATTTCCGCGATTTGGGCGCGGCCATTGCGAAGACTGCCAACGGTCGTTCCCGGCGGAATCACTTCCGCGATTGCGGCTTCCCCGTCCGCGCGCTTAAATACCTGATTTGCAGCATGCTCCAGCCCACTCAGCGCAATTAGCACCGCTTCCGGACTCGCCGTTCCACCATCGACCCCTACTAGCACCTGCTCCGCATACATCATCTGTTCCTTCAATTGCCGCAAGCTCTCTTCATCGCGCTGCATCAAGGCAGCAACCTCGAAGCGTTCCACATGCTCCTTGTAAATGCCGAGCGTCACTGAAGCTGCTTCCGCACGTCCCTCTGACTGCATTTGCCAAGCCGTTCGAATCCGTTGTTCATCTTCTCGCAATACACCTTCATATTGAAGCCACAGCGGCACCTTCGGCCTGTTTAACGCATCTCCGGCCAGCTTAAGTCTTGCCGCTTGCGTATACCATAACCTGCTTGCTTGCTTCTGTAAGAGCGCATCCTTGGCTAGAGCCATACTTTCGTCAAAAGCAGCCCAGCCTGCAGCCGTACCGCTTTCCCGTACGGCCTTGGCCGCCGAAATCGTTTCAAGCCGCTGCAGCAGCGTATACACCAGCTGGCGGTTCGACCCATATGCAGCCGTATAAATTTGGTCAGACAATGCGCTTAACTGCGCAATCGCATTAGGCTTTTGGTCGGAATCAGGCTCCAATGTCGATGCAGGCTTGGCCAAATTTCCGGCAGCATAAGTGGACAGATTACAGCCGGAAAGCAGAACGATAATCACTACACTGCATAACAGCGCGAAAAACGTTGATGAACGCATGCTCTCATCCCCCCCACTATCAACGTATGGGGGGATGTCCCAACTTAGACCTTACGAAATGAGATAAAAAGCCAAGTCGCCAGCACGCTTACGACGGATAGTCCCATGGTAAAGGACTGTATCGCCGGCAAATCATTCTCCAGCACATCCGGCAGCCACGGATAGATGAAGCAGGTGTAATCCATCGTATCATTCAGGAGCAGCCACAATAGCGCCAGAAAAGCAGCAAATCGGCCAAACACCATAAACCGAATATAGATCAGCGCTTCGACAGCCATCGCCAAATGGGATACGATCAGCATGTAATGCTGCCATTCCAGCGGATCGCCTTGGGCCGCACCTGCAGCAATCATCGTGACAGCCCATATGCCATACTTAATGGAAGTGACGATACCGAGTGCTTCAATTATCGAGCGTAGTCCTATGTAGAAGGGATTCGGCTTTGCCAGCACAGGAAGCAGGAGAAACAGCAAGGATAACGTAAAAAACAAGCTGGCCGTAGGACTGTCCGGTACGAAAACAACCCGCCACGCCGGATGAAATTGCAGCGTATATTCCATCTGCTTCCCGTACCAGATGTAACCGTATACAGTTCCTGCAGCATTCGTTAACACCATCAGCCACAGAAACAGCCGATTCGTCCACAAACCGCGACTCCACAAGAATCCCGCAGTTTTCAACACCAGAACACTCTCCTCTACCAGGGCAAGGTTACAAACACCGCATTTAGTTGATAAAAAAACCTGATCGCAGCGTACGATCAGGTTTAGTTTGTGCTATGTTTATTCAGCTTTTGCTTTTTGCTTCGCCAGCCAAGTTGTCAGTTGATCGATTTCTTCAGCTGTCAGCTTGTCTTTGAATGAAGGCATGTTGTTTTTACCGTTCGTTACGATATCAACAAGCTCTTCCTTGCTGAATTCATCACCGATACCATGGAAAGATGGAATTCCTGCGCTTTCGTTACCTTTCAGGTCCGCACCATGACAAGCTACGCATTGTGCTTTCTTAGTCAGTTCGACAGCTGGGTCGTCTTTATCCACGATCGGAACTTCAACAGCCGCTGCTTCTCCGCCGCCGCCGCCGGATTCTGCGGCTTTCTCTGCGGCTTCACGCGCTTTCTCTTCACGTACGATATGCTCAGGAATCGTGTTCGTCAGCTTCAGCTCGTGCTGGTAGTGATCCCACGATTGCTTCGTAAGGTAGAAGACGGAGATAAGCGACATGAACATCAGGATCGAAGTAATCGGACGTCTGTAGAAACGACGCTCTTTCCCTGTATCCAAGAATGGAGCAAGCATCAGCGCACCGAATGCGATACCCGGAACGCCTACTGTACCTAGGACGACATAGTCCTTCGATACGTATTGCAATTTAAGGAATTGATACAGGAACAGGAAGTACCAGTCCGGCATCGGAATAAAAGCTGCATTCGTAGGATCCGCCGGATAACCGAGCGGAGCTGCCTCTGAAATCGTCAGAACAAGGAATCCAACGAGTACGACAACACCAACCATCCACTCCTTAAGCAGGAAGTTCGGAATAAATGCTTCCGATTTGCCTGGATAAGCGGAATAGTCAGGTGGTGTAATCGGTCCAGTTACCGCTTTTTTACGAACCCGCGAGTCACCAACGAAGACAACTTTTTCGTTTGATTTGTGGCCGTGTGCCATTCGCAAAATGCCTCCTTTCGGCTTATAGTGGTCCCGAAATACCTTGCTTCCGGATCATAAAGAAGTGTGCCGCAAGAAGCGCAAGCAATGCGCCTGGCAAGAAGAAGACGTGGATAGCGAAGAAGCGCGTCAGCGTTTCAGCGCCTACGATCTCGCCGCCTTGCATCAGTTCTTTGATATATGTACCGATATACGGTACGGATTCTGCGATTTGAATACCAACCTTCGTCGCGAAGTAGGCTTTGTTATCCCAAGGAAGCAGGTAGCCTGTGAATCCAAGGCCCAGCATGATGAAGAAAATCAACATCCCGACAACCCAGTTCATTTCGCGAGGCGCCTTGTATGAACCTGTGAAGAATACGCGAAGCGTATGTAGGAACATCATGACGATAACGAGGGATGCACCCCAGTGATGCATACCGCGGACGATACCGCCGAATGCAACCTTGTGCTGGAGATAGTCAACGCTCTTATAAGCATTGATAATATCCGGTACGAAGTACATCGTCAGGAACATACCCGACAAAATTTGAATGACTGTGATGAAAAACGTCAATCCGCCAAAGCAGTACACGAATGCGGAGAAATGATGAGCAGGGTTAACGTGCTCCGGAACTTCATGGTCCGCAACGTCCCTCCACATCGGCGTAATATCAAGACGTTCGTCAATCCAGTTGTATACACCTTTTAACATCTGAGCTTACGCCTCCTTATACCCGTGTATTTGCTTTAATTGGTCCAAGATATACCCAGTCATTCTCGATCTTGAGGTCATACTCATCGAGAGGCTTAGGTGCTACAATCAAGTTCTTACCGTCCTTGGTGTAGTGGGCGTTATGACACGGACAAACATACTCGTTGTTTTTCTCCGTGTTCCACGCGATTGTGCATCCCAAATGCTTACACACTGGGGAAAGCGCGAATGCTTTACCTTGATCGTCATTCGAAATCCAAGCCGTTAATTCCGGATCGCTGACGTACCAGCCGTCAACCTGATGAATTTTAAATTTAAATTCCTGAGGTTCGTTCGTAAGCTTGTTCGCTTCGACAACTTTAATCCAGGTACCGCCGGATTTTTTCTTCAAAATCGGGTCAACCGCAAAACGTATCATCGGAAGTGACATGCCTGCAGCCATGAATGCGCCTGCGCCTCCAAGCGTATACGACAAAAATTGACGTCGTGACATTCCGCTCCGTTTCAACGGGCGATGCGAGTTTTCGTGTTGTTCATGGTTACTCATCTTCTGTTCTACCCCCTTTGCTGAGCCATATCTTGTGTTCTGCCGGAGAAGGCAAAACATATGATGAACTAGGACATTACCTATAATAGCCTAGGTGATTTGGAGCGTCAAGAATATGGCGGGCAATTTGCTGTTCGGATCAAAAACGCTTCTAAGATTTGTTATCATTTTGTCACAATTGACCTTGTCTGGGATTTGTTTTTCCCCAAGAGCTGTCACCTTATGCAATCGGATACCCTAGCAGCATAAGATTACTACGCTCTTCCCAGCCAAAGCTTCCGAACAGCGTCACTAACCTCGGCTGCGCTTGGTAAATGCCCGCTTTCGACAGGCTGTACGATCAGGTCCGCACCGCTTTCGACACCTTCGGTTGCGACATAAAACGCAGTGACAACGATGACATGCTTAAAGCCGATTCCACGTAAATGGTCACAAATTCCTTTAAGCTGAGCTATGAATGCCGGTTCCCATTCGCCATACTGACAAGCTGGGTATGTAACAATCCTTCCTTTGAACGGATTCTCGATCAAATCTAGCACATCCCGAAGCCGTTCCAGTGCAGCGGTTGCTTCATGAGGCATTTCGCCTCCCGTTAGTCCGGTAACCGGCAGCACTGCCGTGTCCAGATAAGGCTGCAGTTCCGCCCATTGCTCAGCGCTTAGTTCGCTGAATTTCATCCCTCTCACCATTCCTTCTTCATATAAGCATGCGTCAAACGTACTTAGGGTATTCTAGCATCTCAGCTAGCATAGTTCCACAAAAAAAAGCCCGCAAGCCGCTTGTCGGATGACTCCGAAGCGGAATGCAGACTTGGCTGTAGGCAGCATGAACACTGCTGGCTTATGCGTATAAAGATTTCAGCTCGTCAGTCAGGCGACGGAATTTATCCTTGTCGCCGGAGGCAAGCGCCTGATCAATAGCTTGATAAAGCTTATCCCTACGGAATTTGAGTACAGCTTCATCAAGTAACATTTCTGCAGCAAGCCCGAGCATCACTTCGTACGATACTTTCATTTTGTCCATAGGATACACCTCCAACACCACGTTTAAGAGATCCTATATTCCTTTCCTTAAATAAGCCGCTCTCCATCGTCTTTTGTTGATCAAGGCCGATCGTCTTTCTTGTCTGAAGTTGTGACGATTCCCGCAGGCGAATAAGTGAAAGCGTATAGGTGGGTTCCATCTGTGTAAACCCCATCATTGAGCGAACCGGCTCTACTAAATCATATTCATCACAATGAACTCCGCTAAGGACGATGGCCCTCTTAGGGCTACGAATGTGCTCTTGCCTACCGTTTTACCGGACATTTGCCTGATTAACGGTTCAGAACAATCGCTTCATCGTCGATACTTTGACCCGCTACGATTGTCCTGCCTAGCGGAGTCATCCGGATCACTTGTCCAAACTCAGCATGCTCCCCGATTCTCAGCAAGCCCAGATGCATCATCATGCTGATTAGCCGTTGTTCGATAATCGTTTCGGGCTGATCATAATAGAAAGGTTTGATATAGGGGGTCAGCGTACTCATGATGGTCTGGGCTTTGACCCACCGGCTCCCGAGCTTATCGATCCAGTGTACAATTGCCCGTATATTAGGAATTGGACCTTTGTACAGTCTGAGCCAGAATTGATAGAGCTTGTCCGCCGGCTCCGGCGTTTTCAACACTTGTCTGTCTCTGCCTGCCGGGGTTAGCACAAGCATCGATTCGGTTTCAATAATCCAGCCTTTATAGTAGCAATAGTCGTACAGGAGAGACAGTCGACTCGGATATTCCTTGATTCTTCTCCCGTAGCCAAAGCGCCATTCCCCTTTACCAGGAAGCTGCTCCTTCACGCCAAAGAGCTCAAGAAGCTGCAGAATATTCCGCTTATACATGTTTCCTTCAGAAGTCAGGGAGATTTCATTCAAGTGTATATAGGTCAGAAGCTGTGAAACATCGTCCCCCATTAACATTTGCTCATCCCGGTATGCGTGAGGCTCTTCGTCTGTATAAGTAACTTGAGAGACGAGCCTGCGTTCCATCGTTTCTTTAAACCGTTCCTTCAAATCACTCGGAACCTGGAATAAATAACGGTCCGCTCCGGCGTATCCGTTGAACAACCATCCGTATTGCTTAAATCTCGAAATCGTATCTCTTGGCCCGGCTTCAGGCTGTTGTTTCTCTTTGGCTGCTTTGGTCTTACTGGTTGGCTTCGGCTTTGCATTTGCATTGGTATTAGCTTTGGCTTTGGTAGTACGGCTTCTCTTAGACTCGACCACCGTTTCTGGTGTGGTAGCCACCTGGCCAACTCCGGTTTCTATCTGCGTATCCGCTTCCGGACTGCTGAATTTGCTTTGCTGCACACGTGCAATTAGCTCCTCCAGACTGAAAGCATCTCTAGCATCAAACAAGAGAGAATTGATAAATCGGAGATCCTCTAGCTTCATAGCTCCAATTTGTGCTTCAAATACATCCCTGCGATTCACCGTGGACAAAATAGACTGAATCAAATCATTCTTCGAGTTTCCATTGCACTCACATTGATAGGTTGTCGCAATCCGGCTCAGCTGACCAATATCCGCGTAGCTAAGCATGTCCGCTAAATTCATCTACCAAACCTCCGTTCCCGGCCCCGCTTGCAGGTTTACTACCATTATGGGAACATTGGCGAAATTTATAACCTCCGGACATAAAAAAAGCCACCGACCTCGTCATTCGTGGTCGGTGGCTGTCTTTTCATTATATGTCGTTGTCGTCAGCTTTGTTGAAGCTGCTCGAGGTGAAGCGTGCAATTATGAAGCAGCGGTGTCCATGCTGCTCCTTCCCGCTCCATGATCGAGAACGATAAATTGTGGATCGGTTTGTCCGTCAGATCGGTGCACATCGCTTGCAGTAGCTGAGCAAGCAAGCTGCCATGCGTCACGACCAGCAAGTTTCTGGCAGGTACTGCGGCTGCAGCTTCCTCCACGAAAGCAAGAGATCGTTCTCGAACGGATGCATCGTTCTCTTGTCCGCAGTCGCATCGTTTCCAGTTCGGTCCCCATTTAGCAAGGCGTTCGGATTCTGTCGTGCCTTCGATCTCTCCGTAGAACCGTTCGCGAAGTCTCGCATCGCCCGCCAACAACGGAATGCCTAAGGTGTCGGCAATGATTCGTGCCGTTTCGATGGCACGGGACAGGTCGCTGGACACGACAGCATCCCATTTCATCGGCTCATGCAGCAGCCGGTAAGCCAGCGCTTGTGCTTGCCTGATTCCTTCACTGTTTAGCGGAATGTCGGTTTGTCCTTGGATTTTGCCAAGTCCATTCCAGTCTGTCTTACCATGGCGTATGAGTCCGATCCGCAACATTCATCCCTCTTTCAATTAAGAAGTCTTCATCTATGTAGACGTATTCGTTAATTCCGCGTACGAGAGAACCAATTGAGGATAAGTAAGGTAATGATAATGCCGAGTAACGATAACGCCACATAGTATTGCGGTACAGTCGGCACTATATTCAGCACGATTGGATCGCTGATGCTGGCAACAGGAACATCTGCGTAGAAGTCTGCACTGATGACGGAACTATCGCTCGCAACGTTAGCTGTTTCAAGCAATCCTGTCAGTTTGGCTACCTCGACCGAAGAGGAATTTCCGATTCCCTTCAACAAATAGAAAAGTCCGGAAACGAACATCGCCATACAGCAGGCAATAATAGCCGTCACATTCCTGCGGAATGACTTGGAGAATTGGTAGCTGCGATTAGAAACAGGCATATACCAGGACTGTTCCGTATAAATACGGTCCATGACCCCGGTATTCAGATGATCGATCGGGCCGATTTCTTCGGAATGATCAGAGAAGAACTTGATTAGTTGCTCGCTTTCTTCCCATATACGAAATTCCTCCCTGCAAGTCTCGCAGGTCAGAAGATGTTCGTTGACTGACTTTCGTTCGCTATCATCTTCGGATAAATCCCAATAGACGCCAAACGATTGTTGTACTTCGAGGCACTTCATCGCATTTTCATCCCCTCGTATTCCTCCAGCATTGGCGATTCGCCGAAATACGGTTCAAGCTGTACTTTAACACTGCTGCGTGCACGAAACAGGAGCGACTTTACTGAGCTTACCGTTTGACCGAGGATATTGGCAATTTCCTGATAATCCAGTTGGTCATACTCTCGTAAAATAAGGGCTGATCGCTGTTTCTCCGGCAGGCTGTTGATCGCATCCCGAACCATCGACATCCGCTCGCTCTGCAGCAAACGCTGCTCCGGAACGGCTTCCGGCGGCGCGATAGGGATGTATCCTACTTCGTCAAAGGATACGCTGCCTGCTTTCTGCTTGCGCAATTCGCTAAGTACCGTATTTCGTGCAATGGTGTATAACCATGTAGAGAAGGAAGCATCAACTTCCCGGAATGAATGCAGACTACGATACGCCTTGTAGAACGTTTCCGAGCATAAATCCTCAGCCAGCAGTTCGAGCTTGGCGCTCTTTAACATGTGGTAGATAAAGGCAAGGATTTTACGTTGGTAGCGCCGCATTAATTCGGAGTATAGCTGTATGTTACCATCTTTGATTTCGCGTATAAGCTGGGAATCCGTCATCGCGGGCGACCCTCCTTGGCCTTAGGAGTGCTCCCGGTTCGGTACTATATTGTACCGGCACGAGAGTGAAAAGTTGCGCGATCATCAAAAAAATGTTTCCTCGCATTATTCATCTAAATTAATTTCGTTATATAAACCGAAAATCCTGCTTATTTCGACATAATGCCTTGACCCACTTTTTTACATAATCTACACCGATTGTAACATGGCTTGCTCCATGGTGGGGTAAATTTTTCACAAAGAAACCATTCTCTATAGCTAATTTAATGGGAGTGTCTATGATAAGGAACTGTAGAACTTCCGTTAGCCCTCTCTTGTAAGTGACGAACCAGCCGCGTTTAATGTTTCATCGAAAATGGGTTTTAGACAAAAAAAAAGACCGCCTAAAAGGCGGCCCCGCAAAATTATGCGATGGATTTGGATAGGAGTGGAGAGAAACCATACTGTACCTTTATTATATGTATACGTTTTCATTCTGTCAATAAGCGTTTTCATTTTGTATGCCAACTCATTTAAAAATGAACAGAGTACCCAATATTATCCAATTTCTGGACAGCGAGATCCAAATCCTCTTGCTTGCGGAAGCTGAGTCTGAGTATACCCGGCACATCTTCCCTGCTCTCGATAATTTGGATATTGCTCAAGTTGATGTTGCTATTGCCGAGCTCTGTTGCCACATGGCCGATTATGCCGGGATGGTCAGGTACGTCAATGTAGCATTCATATACCGAATGAATCATGCCTTTGCGACGCTCCGGCAGCTTGCTGCGGAATTGCCCGGATTGTTGAAAAGCTTGCTCAATGCCCGCTCCATCTTCCTGTTGCAGCATCTCAATAAAGCCGCTTGTCCCCTCCTGCCATTCACGCAGAAGCTTTAACAGCACTTCACGATTATTCACCAGTATATCTCGCCAAACCCCCGGTTCACTTGAGGCGATGCGAGTAAGATCGCGGAAGCCACCGGCTGCCAGAACGCTGTATAATGCATTGGTGTCATTATAACCGCGAACCAGATTCACAAGTGCAACCGCAATAATATGAGGAAGATGACTAATGGCGCCAACAATCTCGTCATGCTCTTCAGGAGCCACATGTACGATATTAGCTCTTGTATAGGCGAGTAATTCAGTCAACTTATCGATATCACGCTGCGCTGTTGAGGCATCCGGCGTCAATACATAGAAAGCATTCTCGAATAAATAATAGGAGGCTGCTTCTACACCGGAGCGCTCTGAGCCTGCCATCGGATGACCTCCGATAAACACGGCATTGCCTAATTGAGCATTGCGTGCCGTTGCGGCAACGGATGCTTTGGTACTGCCTACATCCGTAATGATGCAGCCCGGCTTTAAGTCGAGGCCGCTTAAATCATGTACATATTGCTCCAGCGAGCCTACAGGCACGCACAGAAAAATAAAATCCGCGCCTTCTGCCGCCTCGCGCAGAGACGTCGTCGCGTAATCGACAACGCCTCTCTCGAGGTACTTGGCTGCGGATGATTCACGAACGGAATGACCGACGACCGTTAAACCCGGTTTGCCTTTAAAACAAAGCGCGAGCGAGCCGCCGATTAGTCCGACGCCGAATATCGCAATTTTAGTCATGATGTTACCCCAGCACCGCCGCTTCTGAAAGTACTTCTTCCAGCGCGCGAACGAACGCTTCATTCTGCTCCTGGCTGCCTACCGTAATGCGAATATGAGTCGGGTAGTAAGACCAGCGGGCACGTGAGATGATGCCTTTGCGCAGCAATCCGTCGAATACTTGCTGGGAAGGAAGCTTCACATCCACCATCACAAAGTTGCCATGCGCTTCGAAATAGCTTAGTCCAAGGCGGTCAAATTGCTCGTACATATAAGTAATGCCTGCCGCATTGCGCTCCTTGCAGCTGTTTAGGAACTCGAGATCAGCAAGCGATGCTTTCGCAGCAGCTTGACCGAAACGAGATGTATTAAACGGCTCGCGAACCTGATTGATCGAACGAATAACATCCTCGTGACCGACGCCATAGCCGATACGAAGCGAGGCAAGTCCGTAAATTTTGGAGAACGTACGCAATACGATGACGTTCTTAAATTCGGGCAGCAGCGATATGCCATCTGGATAACCGGCATCCGTTACGTACTCGTAGTAAGCCTCATCCAATACAACGAGTACGTTCGAAGGTACTTGACGTACGAATGCTTCGAGCTCTTCCTTACGCACGATTGTACCCGTTGGGTTATTCGGGTTGCACACCCAAACGATCTTAGTACGATCCGTAACTTTAGCCAGCATCGCTGGCAGATCATGCGTGCCATTATTCAGAGGCACTTCGATAATCGTCGCGCCTTCGATTTCGCAGTTATGCTTGTACTGAGGGAAAGTTTCATCCGCCATAATCGTCTCGTCGCCAGGCGTTAAATAAGCACGGGCAAGCATGAGAATGACTTCATCGGAACCTGCACCGAAAATAATCTGATTCGGTTTTACGCCGAGATATTGTGCTAAATCCTTCGTTAACTCGACGCTTCCGCCGTCCGGATAAAGACTGATGTTGTTCAGCTCGTTCTGAATGGCAGCCTTCGCATGTTCGGAGCTTCCGAATGGATTCTCATTGGATGCTAGCTTGATGACTTCTTTAAGGCCAAGCTCTCTCTTTACTTCTTCAATCGGTTTGCCCGGTTGATACACTGGCAAATGAACGATACTTTGTTTGGGTTGCATCAATAGTCACCTCGTATATGTGGCGTTTAGTTTAGAATTGCTATTCCAACATTGTCTCACATGTTGGGGTCATTTAAAAGCTATTTGCCCCATTTTCTTTCGCGCTTTTAAGCTTTTATGTACAGAAGCGATTCATACAAGGTGAAACGGCTGACGCCGTCCTTGCACGGCGCAGCGCGTTTCAATCCGGAGATTTCTAAGCTCTCTTATAACAGTGAAACTTATAGATGCTTAGAAATAAAGGAATACCCTTCGGGCTGCCTGAGGCAGCTCAAAGGGTACTCAATCGATGATTTAACCGCGCAGTTCTTGAACAAATGCACGAATTTGTTCTAAGCCCTCCTGCTTCGTCTCCGCCGCTTGCAGCAACGGTACAACCTCTTCGATCTTGCGAACGATCGCGCTTCCTACGATGACGCCATCGGCCTGTTTGCCGAAGCGTTCCACCTGCTCGCGGCTGGAAATCCCAAAGCCAACCGCGATCGGTGTCGTTGTTGCTTCGCGAACCGTTGCAAGAAACTCGTCAATTCCGCTATGGAAGTCAGCGCGTACACCAGTAACGCCAAGCGAGGATACGCAATAGACGAATCCGCGCGCCATGGAAGCAATTCGCTTCACACGGTCATTGGATGTAGGGGCAACAAGCGGAATGAGATGAATATCTGCCGCCTCAGCCATTGCGCGAACCTCAGCATCCTCTTCAATCGGCAAATCCGGAATAATTAAGCCGCTGATTCCTTTCTCGGTTACGAGGTCAAAGAACCGTTCCAGCCCATATTGCAGAATGGGATTATAGTACGAGAACAGAATGAATGGCAGTTTAATGCCGGCTTGACGCGCATTCTCGGCAACCTGAATGCAATCGACCAACGTAACTCGGCCGTTCTTCAAGGCACGCTCGGAAGCGCGTTGAATGACAGGACCATCCGCCAGCGGATCGGAATAAGGAACGCCGAGCTCCACCATATCAGCGCCAGCCTGCTCCAATGCACCGATGATGTCCACTGAAGTGTTCAGATCAGGATCGCCGATCGTAAGGAAAGGGATTAATGCCGTGCGACCTTCTTCACGAAGCCGCTGAAACGATGCATCTATTTCATTAATGGCCATGGTTTTCGTCGCCTCCCAAGTAGCCCATAATCGCTTGCACGTCTTTGTCCCCGCGTCCTGACAAGCTGACCACGATGATTTGATCGCGGCTAAGCGTAGGAGCAAGCTTCATTACTTCCGCAATGGCATGGGCAGACTCCAGTGCCGGAATGATTCCTTCTGTACGCGACAGAAGCTGCAGGCCTTCGAGCGCCTCTGCATCTGTAATCGGCACATAATTGGCACGGCCGGTGTCTTTCAGATAGGCATGCTCCGGGCCAATTCCCGGATAGTCAAGGCCCGCCGAAATCGAGTGCGCCGGCTGTACTTGCCCATGCTCATCCTGCAGCACGTAGCTGAGCGAACCTTGGAATACGCCATGGCGACCTTTCGTCATCGTTGCGGCATGCTCTTCGGTTTCCACGCCGCGACCGGCAGCTTCTACGCCGAGCAGCTTCACCCCATCGTCACCGATGAATGGATAGAACATACCGATGGCATTACTGCCCCCGCCGACAGCTGCAACGACATAATCTGGCAAACGTCCGACTTCTTTCAGAATTTGCTCTCTGGATTCGTCGCCGATAATACGTTGGAAGTCGCGAACCATCATCGGGTATGGGTGCGGTCCGGTTACGGATCCAAGGATATAGTACGTATCGTCTACATGGCTGACCCAGTAGCGAAGTGTCTCATTACAAGCATCCTTGAGTGTGCGTGTACCTGACATCACGGGAACGACTTCTGCCCCGAGCAGCTTCATGCGGAATACATTCAGCTCTTGGCGCCTCGTATCTTCCTCGCCCATGAATACTTTGCATTCCATGCCCAGAAGCGCCGCTACCGTTGCGGATGCGACACCGTGCTGGCCTGCACCTGTTTCGGCGATGATCTTCGTTTTGCCCATTCGCTTGGCCAGTACGCCTTGACCAATTGTATTGTTGATCTTATGCGCACCGGTATGGTTCAAATCTTCGCGTTTCAAATAAATTTGAGCGCCGCCAAGATGATCGGACAAACGCTGTGCATGATACAGCGACGTAGGTCGACCTGAATATTTGGTCAATAAGTAACGAACCTCTGCAATAAATGCTGGATCCTTCGAGTAGTGCTGGTAGGCTTCCTCTAATTCAAGCAGCGCGTTCATGAGCGTCTCAGGCACATATCGTCCGCCGAATTTACCGAAGCGCCCGTTCACGTCCGGGACTTGGTTCATACGCTTCTCACCCTTTCTACAAACAATCGAATTTTATGAATATCTTTCAAGCCGTCTGTCTCCACTCCGCTCGACACATCTACGCCGCTCGGAGCATATTGATTGACTAAATCCGCTACATTATCCGGATGAAGCCCGCCTGCTACATACAGCGGTACGCCGATGGCTGCCGCAGCTTCCATATATCGGTCGATCACATGCCATGCAAAAGTTTGTCCGGTTCCGCCGCCTGCAGTATCAATGAGAAATCCATCTACTACTCCCGCGTAAGCTTCAAGTCTTGAAGCTCCACTTGAGACGTCTCCATCCGTATCCTTAACGGAAAACACCTTCCATACCTGCACGTTCAACGCTTCTTTAACCTGCGCGCACAACTCAGGTGATTCCTCGCCATGCAGCTGCACGACGTCCAGCGGCGCAGATGCAAGAACGGATTGAAGCTCTTGCAGGCTGGGATTGACGAACACACCTACCGTCGATGGAGCGAGACCACTCTGGGCACGAAGCTTCCGAGTTTCCTCGATGAGCGTCCCGGCAAGCTCAGGCGACACTTGGCGTTTGCTAGGTGCAAACACGAAACCAATTTCATCAAAGGGAAGTCCATTCATCTCGCGAATGGTTGCCGCGTCTCGCAAACCGCATATTTTGATACGCGCCGGATTGGACGTACCTCGATTGTCTTGTTTCTCTGCAGCCGACATTACGCGTTCACCGGTCCCATTAGCTGCTCCACTGCTGCGCCTACATCCGGCTGACGCATGAAATGCTCGCCGATCAGCACGCCTTTCGCACCGACGCTCTTCACAAACGCGATATCTTCTTGCGAAGAGAGCGAGCTCTCGCTGATAACGGTTATGCCGGGAGGCACCATGCCAATCAGTCGTTCTGTCGTCTTAATATCCGTTACAAAGGTGTGCAAATTCCGATTATTAATGCCTACTAATGTGGCTTTGCCTAACCCTAGAACAGACTCCATTTCCTCTTCATCATGGACTTCCACGAGCACATCAAGCCCGATCGCTCGAGCCGTTTCATAGAAATCCGCAAGCTGTGAAGGACGGAGTATGGCTGCAATCAACAGAATAGCATCCGCACCGATCAAGCGCGCTTCATAAATTTGACGATGATCAACCGTAAAATCTTTACGAAGTAAAGGAACTCGGACAGCTTGCGATACGGCCGTCAAATATTCGTTCTTGCCTTGAAAATAATCCTCGTCCGTCAGCACTGAAATACAGTCCGTGCCTGCTTCCTCATAGATGCGGGCAAGCGCGACAGGGTCAAAATCAGGCCGGATGAGTCCTTTCGAGGGCGATGCTTTCTTTACTTCTGCGATCAAGCCCAGATCCCGCTTCGTCCCAGACGTTAATCTGCGTTCGAAGCCTCGGCAGGGCGGTAATTCTGCGATCTGACGCTCTGCGACTTGAATCGAGAAATGTTCCGCCAGATCATCTACTTCTTTCCGTTTGGATGCAACGATTTTATCTAGAAACATGGCTCAACTCTCCTGTCGTTTCGATCAACTGCCGCAGCTTCGTGGCTGCCTTGCCGGAATCAATAACGGTTCGTGCCACTTCGACACCTGCTTGAAGGGAATCGGCACCGCCGCCGACGAAAATACAAGCTCCCGCATTAGCAAGCACAATATCGCGATATGCGCCATAGTCATCGCCATTAAAGATCGAACGGATGATGCGCGCATTCTCATTCGCATCGCCGCCGATGACTTCGCTCAGCGAACGTGTAGTCAAACCAAGCTCCTCAGGCGTGATGGTATACGTGCGAACGGTGCCACCCAGCAGCTCCGATATTTGCGTCGGGGAAGAAATGCTGATTTCATCCAGCCCATCAAAGCTGCTCACAACCATTGCACGCTTCAAGCCTAGCTCGCCTAATACGGAGGCAATCGTTTCCGTTCTGGATTGATCATAAATTCCGAGAAGCTGACGATCAGCGCCTGCCGGATTCGTTAATGGACCGAGCATATTGAAGATGGTCCGGATTCCGATTTCTCGTCTTGGGCCAGCCGCATGTTTTAGGGATGGATGATACAGCTGTGCAAACATGAAGCAAATCCCGATGGCATCCAAGCAGCGAGCTGCCTGCTCCGGAGACAGCGTAATGTTGACGCCAAGCGCTTCAAGCGTATCTGCGCTGCCGGATTTACCGGACATTGCGCGGTTGCCGTGTTTGGCAACTCGGACGCCGGCTGCTGAAGCTATGATAGCAGAAGCTGTCGAAATATTGAATTTATGAATGCCGGATCCGCCTGTTCCGCAGGTGTCCAGAAGACCGTTGCGTTCCGTTTGAACATGATTGGAAAACGAACGCATCGCTTCTGCGAATCCCGTAATCTCGTCTTTGGTTTCACCTTTCATTCGAAGCGCCGTAGCGATCGCGCCGATCTGCGCACCCGAAGCTTCACCGCTCATAATAATCTCCATGACGCCGCGTGCTTCTTCCCGCGTCAGGTTAGTCCCGCCAACCACTACGTTCAGTGCCCGCTGCATTGTCATCAATTCATTCGTAACTGCCATGCCCCCGCTCACCCTTTCGCACCTGCATAGTAATCCATATTGATCATGCTGCTCGTGCGATCAGGCACTGCGAAGATGGCTTCCGCAGCTCGAACCGCCTTGAGCATAGCCATCGCTTTATTGACGGTTTCCATATACTCATTCTCTGGTATGGAATCCCAAACAATGCCCGCTCCAGCCTGAACATAGGCCTTACCATTCTTGAAGATCAGCGTACGAATCGTGATACAGGTATTAAGGCTGCCGCCGAAACCGAGATAGCCGATCGCACCGGCATATGCGCCGCGTGCCTCGTTCTCCAGCTCCGCGATAATTTCCATGGCTCTGAGCTTCGGAGCACCGGATACGGTACCCGCCGGCATACAGGAGACGAATGCATCGAAGAAGTCTTTATCCTCGCGCAGCTTGCCGGAAACGTTCGAAACGATATGCATCACGTGGGAGTAGCGCTCAATCTCCATATACGAATCGCAGCGGACTGTTCCGAATTCCGATACGCGCCCGATATCATTGCGTCCCAGATCGACGAGCATCAGATGCTCTGCGCGTTCTTTCTCGTCCGCGAGCAATTCTTTCTCAAGCGCCAGATCCTGCTCCGGCGTTTTGCCGCGCGGTCGCGTTCCGGCGATCGGGCGTGTCTCCACTCGTTCACCATCAACCTTAACCAGTGCTTCCGGTGAAGTACCGACAATAACCTCGTCATCCATTTTCAGATAGTACATATACGGCGAAGGATTCATAGTGCGCAGGACGCGGTATACATGAAGCGGATCGACCTCTGTTTCGATGTTAAAGCGCTGCGATAATACCACTTGAAAAATATCGCCAGAACGAATGTACTCTTTGGATTTCTCAACATTCGCCAGGAATTGTTCCTTTGTCAGGTTCGAAGCAACCTCGCCGAGATCGGGATCGGCCGGGATGCTTCCTGCTGCCATCAATGCGGACGGCAACGGCTGCTGCAGGCGCTCGATGGTTGCTTCCATGCGGCTGACCGTTTGCTCATAAACCGCCTGAATGTCATGGTCTGTCGCCGCATTCGGGATATGTACATTCCCGATCACTTGAATTTGCTGTTTGAAATGATCGAAGACGATCACTTGATCGCAGAACATAAATTGCAGATCGTTCATGTTCAGATCATCGATCCGGTGCGCCGGCAGCTTCTCGTAGTACTGAAGCAGGTCATATCCGAAGAATCCGATCGCCCCGCCTGTGAAAGGCGGCAATTCTGGAATGGAAGGACTGCGGAAGGAGCGCAAATGTGCTTTGAGCAGCTCAATCGGTTTCTCGCGCAGCACCTCTTCTTTACCATTCACTTCAATGACCATCTCGCCGTTCTTGCCGCGGATGAGCATGAATGGGTCCGTACCGATGAAGGAATAACGCGCCCATTTCACGCCGCCTTCAACACTCTCCAGCAAGAAGGCCCGGCGCTCCTTATAGAAATGCTGGAATATACGAATTGGCGTCTCTGTATCCGCCATCACATGTCTGACAATTGGAATCAAATTATACGTGCTTGACAATCGAATAACACCTTGAAGCTCCTGATTCATAACCAATCTCTCCCCTTGTCGGAAAATAAAAAAACTCCTGCCGCAGCAGGAGTGATCATGTCAGAAGATGGAAAATGAGCATTGATACGGCAAACGATAATCACGTCGATTGTAGCTTAATAGATACACCTATAGCCTGGATATCATCCAAGAGGGTGCACTAAACTAAACTACGACCTGCGTCATCTCTTCACTCGTCTCAATCTTGCACTAAAAACTCAGCTCAGCTCTACTCATCTCTTCTAACTTCACTAACTACTCTGCTCAACTCGGCTCATTCTTCAAGTATGAAATCACTATACACCAGCGTAAACGGATCCGTCAATCCTTTAAAAATGAGCTTTGCAATTGTTCATAGGCTATGATTTCGATAAATCCGGACGAAGCGCTTTCGCACCGCCTAAGTATACATGCTCGATTTCCTTCTGAGACTTCTCCGTGTTAACCGAAACCAGAAGGCGGATGCACATGGCCAAGCTGCCTTTGACCGGCACTTCAACGGCGCACATCAACGGTACAAGCTCCCAGCCTTGCATGACACGAATCGCTCTAGCCGGAAATGTTGCATCAAGATCACCGGTTACCGTAATAAATACGCTTGCGATGTCTTCGGGCTCGATGGCATTCGATGCTACGATCGTATGCAACAATTCCTCTGTAGCCCGTAAGATCGGTTGTTCTTCATTCCATTCGACCGTAATCGCTCCGCGAATTCCCCGTACACTCATGCTAGATGGCCTCCTGTTTCAATTGTTCCACGATCTCCCGAATGAGAGAGGTGGAAACCGATTTGTTGATTTCCACGACGCCAATTGCTGTTGGCACAATATAGACCATTGTACCTTCTTGGAACTTCTTATCGTGCATCATGGCACGCATGATTTCATCCGTATCCAGATGTGCAGGCAGTCGCACCGGCAAACCTACTCGCTGAAGCACATGCTTGGTCACCGTGTAGACCTCTTCAGAAGCCCCCAGACGAACCGCAAGCTTTGCAGCTCCAACCATACCGATCGCTATCGCTTCACCGTGTAAAAGCTCTCCGTAGCCAGCGACCGCCTCAAGCGCATGACCGATGGTATGCCCCAGATTAAGAATCGCGCGAAGATCGTTCTCTCGCTCATCCTTCGAGACGACTGCCGCTTTAACACTGCAGCCTTTGTAGAGCGCATAGCCAAGCGCGTCAGGATCAAGCGAAGTCAGCTTATCTGCATTCTCGTCACACCAAGTTACGAAAGATGCATCCCAAATCAACCCATGCTTCACAACTTCCGACAAGCCCGCCTTTACTTCGCGTTCAGGCAAGGTTTGCAGTGTTTTCAAATCATACAGCACGAGCTCAGGTTGATGAAAAGCTCCGATAATATTCTTCGCAAGCGGGTGGTTGACCGCGACCTTTCCACCGACACTGCTGTCATGCGCAAGGATCGTCGTCGGAACCTGCACGAATTTAATGCCGCGCATGAAAGATGCGGCAACGAAGCCGGCAAGATCACCGACCACGCCGCCTCCCAGTGCAACAATTGTCGATTTGCGGTCAAGGCCATGCTCCAGCGCAAGCCCGATCAATTTTTCCAATTGAGTGAGGGATTTGGAACCCTCTCCCGCCGGAACTACGGCTGATACAACCGTAAAACCCGCTGTAGTCAGCACATTTGTAAGATGGTCCAAATGCTTCTGTGCGACGACATTCGTATCTGTAATGATCATAAGAGGCGACTTCTTGCTGATGCCGCGTTCGGTAAACAGGCTACCTGCTTCATCCAACACGCCTTCCCCGATATAGATCGGGTAGGAACGCTCGCCAAGCTCGACGGTCAGTTCACGATGAGCGCCGCTCATTAGTAGCTCCTCAACTGCGCCAAGTAGTTGTTGTAGTTCGCCGTAATTTCTTCCATGGAGTCGCCGCCGAATTTCTCCAGAAACGCTCTGGCTACTTCCCATGCCACAACATGCTCCATGACGACGCTTGCAGCAGGTACGGCGCAGCTGTCCGAGCGTTCTACTTGGGCAGTGAATGGCTCTCTTGTGTCGATATCTACGCTTTGCAGCGGTTTATATAAGGTCGGGATTGGTTTCATAACGCCGCGCACGACGATTTGTTCCCCGTTCGTCATTCCGCCTTCGAATCCACCTAGACGGTTAGTCGCTCTATAGTAGCCGCGTTCTTCCGAGTACATGATCTCATCATGCACTTGCGAGCCGCGGATGGTTCCGGCTTCGAAACCAATACCGATTTCGCAGCCTTTGAAGGCATTGATCGACATGACCGCCTGAGCGATCCGACCGTCCAGCTTGCGGTCGTACTGCACGTGGCTGCCAAGTCCGATCGGTACGCCTTCCACGATACATTCCACAATTCCGCCGATGGAATCGCCTTCAGCTTTGATCTGATCGATATACGCAGTCATTTTCTCTTCAGTTTCCTTGTCAACGACACGTACGGGAGACTCCTCAGTCAAACGGACTAATTCATCCAGCGGAAGCTGATTCGCAGGCGCTTCAATTTCACCGATTCGAATGACTTGTCCACCTACTTTAATGCCGAATGCAGCAAGGAATTGGCGAGCAACTGCCCCAACCGCTACGCGTGCTGCCGTTTCGCGGGCACTGGAGCGCTCAAGCACATTGCGCAGATCCTTCAAATTGTATTTAAGTCCACCGTTTAAATCCGCATGTCCGGGACGCGGGCGATGAACGCGGCGTTTCTCTTCGTCACTGCCTTCAATCGGCTCGATGTTCATCACCGATGTCCAGTGCTTCCAGTCATTATTCTCCACAATCAATGCTACAGGCGCTCCGGTTGTTTTACCATGGCGAACGCCACCGACAATGTTAGCGGTATCTTTCTCGATTTGCATGCGGCGGCCACGGCCGTGCCCCTTCTGCCTACGGTGTAATTGGAAGTTCAACTCCTGAAAATCAAGTTGCAAATTGCTCGGAAGCCCCTCAATTATTGCAGTCAACTGTGGACCATGTGTCTCTCCTGCTGTCAAATAACGTAAACTCACGGTAAAGCCCTCCCTCATTCTGAACACCGCAAACGCATATTCCGGTTATGTATTTCTGCCAAATATCTTTGCTCATTATAGTATAGCGTCGCCGGTTTGACAAGGAAATGAACGCCGCCGGTTGGGAAGGCTCCTTACTAAAAAAGCTGCCCCGCACACCTCCCGAAGAGGATGTGACAAGGGCAGCCTTCCAGCTTTAATAAATTAACTATTCACGGATTGCGGTCCACGCAGACGATCCGAATCCTCATTCAATTGCGGATCATTCATGAGCCCGTTCATTTGCCTCGTATCAATGCCGAGAATTTGGGCGCATTCTTGGATCGTGATGAATCCACGCTTATACGCCGAAATAACCTTACGTTTATCCATGCTGCGCCTCCATTAAACCAAACTATTCATAGCTTTAGTATTGGAGAAGATGGAAAACGATATACCCTGCTACGCGCGTTTGCGGTAAAAGAATGTTTCTACCGAATCGAAATCATATTGCGCGGGCGAGAAAATTTGCTCCGTGCTGCCTACAAACAGCAGTCCGCCGGGCTTAAGCGCTTTCGAGAATTTATGATAGAGCAGATGTTTGGCTTCTTCCGTGAAGTAGATCATGACATTGCGGCAGACGATGACATCGAATCCGGTGTCAAAGGTGTCATGAAGTAAATTCTGCTGTTTAAAGGTAATATTTCGCTTGAGTTGATTGACTACAGCAACATGATCTTCGTCATGCTTCGTAAAATATTTATTCATATAAGTGCGTGGAACTTCGCGGATCGAACGATCCTGATAAATGCCTTGTGCCGCCTTCTGCAGAACAAGATTATCCAGATCGGTTGCAAGGATGGATGACTTATCTTGCGCGCCGAGCTCAGCCAGAATCATGGACAGTGTATAAGGCTCTTCCCCGGTTGAACAAGCTGCACTCCAAATTTTGGCCCGTGGATTACTCTTCACGATTTCGGGTAAAAACTTCTTCTCCATGGCTTCCCAGCGGCTCGGATTACGCCAAAACTCCGACACGTTGATGGTCATCCGATCGAGAAATTCGTTCATCAGCTTCTTATCCTTCTCAAGGCCATCCCAATAGGCTGCGAATGTATTGAAGCCGTACTTCTGCCTAAGCGTCGTCAACCGCCGCTTCATCT
The DNA here is from genome assembly GCF_900106745.1 of Paenibacillus sp. CF384. Lineage (GTDB taxonomy): Bacteria > Bacillota > Bacilli > Paenibacillales > Paenibacillaceae > Paenibacillus_Z. The sequence continues at coordinate 1,048,287 of NZ_FNNV01000001.1, forward strand.
GCGCTTCTTTGTACTGGGAAAGATCAATAGCTGTTTTATCTTTGATTTTCTTGATGAAAAGCGTAAAGTCCTTGTCCTCCATCATGTTTTCCCCCGATGTCGCAGACACTTGGCCGCCTGAAGTTAAATTCCACAGTTGAATTGCTTGTCCGTTAGTTCATTAAATCCACTGCTGAATCGTTTGGTTGTAGTCCACCATTTCATGAGGAGCGAAGAAAATCCCGATCTCACGTGCCGCACTCTCCGGTGAATCCGATCCATGAATAAGATTGAAATTCGTATGTACTGCATAATCGGAACGAATCGTTCCCGGTGCTGCTTCAAGCGCATTCGTCTTGCCGATCATCGCCCGTGTTAGTCCGATGACATTATCCCCTTGCCAAACCATAGCAAATACCGGACCTGACGTCACAAAGGCTACAAGCGGCGGATAAAAGGGCTTTCCGATGTGCTCTGCATAATGACGTTCCGCCAGTTCAGGCGTGATCATCATAAATTTGGCTCCAACGAGCTTTAGCCCCTTACGTTCAAAACGGGACACGATTTCACCGATCAAACCGCGTTGCACGCCATCTGGCTTTACCATTAGAAATGTTCTTTCCATCTGAATTCCCTCCCAAACGCTTTAGTAGTTTCGTTTTGCAATAAAATGCGCAATATCCGTCAAATTTTTCTTCGCCGTAATGTTCGGCAATTCCCTTAGAGCTTCAATCGCTTTATGCATATATCTTGTCGCCATGGCATCCGCAGTGTGAATGCCGGCGCTCTTACGTATTATGTTCAACGCTTTTTTCGTTTCACCTGCTCCATTCGACTCGCGGATTTTATTTATTTCTACAAGCAAATCGTCTTTAATGGATGGTTCTTGCATCGCGAGCAGTACCGGAAGCGTCATATTGCCTTGTTTGATGTCGGAACCTGGCGGTTTGCCGATCTGTTTCTCGGTGCCAAGCAAGTCGAGCAGATCGTCGCGAATTTGGAAAGTCATGCCCACATTATAGCCAAACCGGTACAGGCAATTAGCCGTCTTATGATCCGCACCTGCCGCTAATGCGCCAAGCTGACAGCTGATCGCGATTAACAGTGCCGTCTTGCGCCGGATACGAAGCAAGTAGTTGCGCACCGATTGCTCGGTATTGAAGAAGTCACGGATTTGCTCCATCTCCCCAATACACATTTGCACCATGGCTTTGGATAAGATCTGATGAATTTGCGGGTTCTCAAGCTCGGTTACAATCGTAAGCGCTTTGCCGTAAATATAATCGCCGGTGTACATCGCAATTCGGTTATCCCATTTGGATTTAACCGTAAGCTGACCGCGACGGGTCTCGGCATTATCGATCACATCATCATGCACGAGAGAAGCCATATGAATGAGTTCAAGCGGTACCGCAATTCTTTGGAGCACATCCAGGCGGTATGTGCCAAACTTACCGGCAAGCAGCACAAAGACGGGACGTATCCGCTTGCCGCCTGCCTTGAGCAGATGCGTCGATGTATCCGTGAGCAGCGTATGCTCGGAAGTAACGCTGCGCGCCAGCTGACTTTCGATTGCATCTAAATCGCTTTTCATTTTGGCATAGATATCAAGTAGTTTCATTTGTTCACCTTGAGGGCAGATTGGTCTGAGAAAAATTGCATTTGAACCTCATGCGACAACAATCCTAATTGATGCGCATAGTCAAAATACAACGATAAACCCGCCTGCTCGTCCGTTCCGAAGTTATAGTGCAGCTCTTTGAAATATCGTTTCCAATAGGCTGCTTCCCCGCCTAACAGTGTGCAGGCTTTATCAATCAGGGGCTGCAGGTCGCTGAGACTTCTGTCCTTGCTTGCCGTCAACGCCTGCAGAACAGTCGAAACCGCCTCCGGATCTGCAGCTGCAATTTCTTTGCGGATGGCCACGAGCGCGAAAGTCATACCGTAACCTGTCCAATTGCGCCACAGCTCGCCCAAATCGATAACGGCCATGCCTCTTTCCTTATTCGCCCATGATGCGTGGATGGCTGTATCCCCAATGAGAAGTGCAGCATCCGCTTCCTCCAGCATGGTGTCCAGGTTTGGCTCCATCGTTATATATGAAGGTTCTGCTTTATAATAAAGCTTCATTAGAATTTTGAGTAAATTAACGGAGGTTGCGGACGTTGCCGTCATCGCGATCCGTCCTTGGAGCACCTCTTCGAGCGGTTTCTTTAGAAACAGCAGAATCGAATTGACGCGCCCCCTTGCACTAACCGATAAGTTCGGCAGCAGCAAGTATTCATTGGCATTTTCCGCATAGGCGAACGAGGACATCGAGGTGATGTCGATCTCACCTTGCCGAAGAGCTTTATTCAATGCAGCCGGGACACGCTTCTCGATTTGGAACCGTTCCTTCGGCAAGCGCTCCTCCGCATAATGAAAAATAGGCCAACTATTCGCATAGTCAATGCGACCGACTGTAATCGGGCGATTTAACCCCATGCTGTTCATCTCCCCATCTTCTGTACAAATCATGATCCAGCGGAAGCTGATCAAGCACTTTCCCGACTAGAAAATTAATGATATCGTCAATTGTTTGCGGCCCGTGATAGAAAGCCGGCATCGCCGGAATCAGCTTAACGCCAAGACGAGCCAGCGTCAGCATGTTCTCCAGATGAATGGCATGCAGCGGCGTCTCGCGAGGGACAAGGATCAGCTTACGTCCTTCCTTCAGCATAACATCCGCAGCACGTGTCATCAAATCATCCGAAATGCCATGTGCGATCGAGGCCAATGTCCCCATCGAACATGGCATGATGATCATGCCTTCCACTTGGAACGAACCGCTTGCAATCGAGGCGCCGATGTCCGCATTGGGATGCAAAATCAATCTCCCCGCTTCTATCTCTTCCGGAAACACATTGGCGAACGCCTGCTGACGTTTCGTCGTGTCCCAGCCAAGCTCTTCTTTCAGTACACGCCAGCCTGCTTCCGTTACGACAAGATGTACGTTCAGCCCGCCTTCCAGAAGGCTGCTGATAAGCCTGATCCCGTAGATCGCGCCGCTAGCTCCTGTAATACCGACAACCATACGCTTGCGCGTTACTTCGGCAGTTCGCTCTACCACTTGTGAAGCACCACCAAATCGAGCAGCGCACTGATAAACAATACAACACTGAGTGTTCCATTCATGGTAAAGAAGGCAGTTTGCACGCGGCTCATATCATTCGGTTTCACCAGAATATGCTGATAGCACAGTAAGCCTACGGAAATAATGGCACCAATCAAATATAGCCAGCTAAGCGGAGTTAACCAATATAATGATATGAATCCGATACTCGTCAACAGATGAAACCCGCGCGATAGCTGTAATGCTCCGACCATACCAAACCGCGATGGAATCGAATGCACGCCTTCCTTACGGTCAAATTCGAAGTCTTGGCAAGCATATATGATATCGAAGCCGGCAAGCCAGCAAGCTACCGTTGCATACAACACCCAAGCCGACAGCTCGAAATGTCCCGCAATGGCAACCCAGCCGCCAAGCGGTGCAAGACCGATAGTCAATCCAAGCACGACATGGCAAAGCCATGTAAAACGTTTTGTATACGAATAAAGCACAAGCATGAATACCGCGATCGGCATCAGTTTCATACAAATCGGATCAAGCTGCGCGGCAGCAATGAATAACACGATAAAGGACACCGCTATGAACAAGCCGACTTCGCCTGCACGCAGCAAGCCTGCCGGGATAGCCCGTTTCGCGGTACGTGGATTCTTGGCATCGATAACGCGGTCAATGACGCGGTTCAGCCCCATTGCGGCGCTCCTGGCACCAACCATCGCCAGGATAATCCAGCCGATTTCACTCCATTCCGGGTACCGGTTCTCCATAATGATCGCACCAAGCATGGCGCCCATGAAAGCAAACGGTAAGGCGAAAATGGTATGTTCGAACTTAATCATTTCTAAAATAATGCGGAATTTGCGAATCATGCGTTGTCCGTTCCCTTCGTCCCCATGTGTAATGCCGCGACTCCGCCTGCTAACGGAAATACACGAACATGCTGAAGGCCGATTTCACGGTATTTCGCCGCAAGCTGCTTCGAGTCCGGAAATGCTTTAAGCGACTCCGGCAGCCATTTGTATTGCTCGTATCGCTTGGCGACCATTTTGCCAATCGCAGGCATGACGCGCTCGAAGTAGAAATAATAGATTGCTTTGAACGGCTGCCAAGTAGGTTTGGACATCTCCAGGCATACCACTTGTCCGCCGGGCTTCACCACTCGCATCATTTCGCGAAGCACTTGCTCCAAATCAGGTACGTTGCGAAGTCCGAAACCGATCGTTGCGAAATCGAAACGATTATCCTCGAACGGCAGCTCCATCGCATTGCCTTGCACGAGCGAGATTTGACGATCAAGCCCCTCGCCCTTCACTTTCTTCTTCCCTACTTCAAGCATGCCTGCGCTGAAATCAAGCCCTACCACATCGCCGCTTTCACTTGCCTTCGCAAGCGCAATTGTCCAATCGCATGTGCCGCAGCACAAATCGATTGCCGTATTTCCGGGCTTTACATTCATCTTGCGCATCGTAAATTTTCTCCACGCCTTATGTCGACGGAAGCTGATTAAATCATTCATGAGGTCGTACGTTGGTGCAATGCTTTCAAAAACGGCATGCACATGCTGTTCCTTCGATTTGGATTGCATGGTAGTCTCCTTACCTTCTCTCGCCTTGGGCCGATACCGCAGGTACAAGAGGACGCGTAAACGTTTCTACGATGCCCATCAACTCGCGGACGAGCTTATCGGAATCAAGACACGAAACGACCGATTGTACATGCAGAGCAGATTGTTTCAGCTTCTCGGCCAATTGTGTGCGAATATCATATTTTGCGATCAATGACTGTGCGTAGGACGGCTCAGTGGAAAGATCGAGTAACTTGCGTTTCTCTTCGTCGGTTCCATTATTCCACACATGCCAGTATGCCCAGCTTCCGCTGAATCGCTCTGGCTTCTCGCTGCGAATCAGCTCGTCCATTACGACCTCGCAACGTCCGAAACCTTGAAGCAGTTCCGTCCAGGCACGTGTCAGTTTCTCGTCCATACTGTCTGTGAAAGCTTGGAATAACTCTGTCTTCAGCTGTACGCAGTGGATCAAATATTCTTCTGCCGTCAGCTTCAGCTGTTTCATTCTGAGGTATAAGTTTACCTTCAGCTTATTGACCTCTGAAACACCGCTGCTAAGGCGGCGAATCATATCCACTTGTCCCGCTTGCGACAACAGCTGATAGAATCGGCTGCTGTAGTAATCTCCTGCGAGCACTTTCAACTGGCGTGACCGCATCTCACGTTCTTGCAGGCGACCGCTGTCAGAATCGATGAGATCATGCGTATCCATCCCCATCTGTACCAAGGAAGTGACAAGCGAATAGAGCTCACTGTGGAACAGCGGCGTTCGTTGATTGGCTAGAAATGTGAAGAGCAGCCTGATCCTCGAATCGGGAAAATCGGGCAGCTCCGTATGCATTTGAATCATATCGTATTCGAGGTACTTTTTTGCGATTTCAGGTATCTTATATGGTTTCATTTGGCCTAGCCTCCGGACAAAACTTAGATGACAGCTGATTCAACCTACTGCTGCCCCAAACCAATCATCTGTTAATAATCTAAACAATTATAGCACTATGTGTGGCGTTTCGCTACAACTGGGATATAGACAAACGCAGGCGCTGCCTCCAAATTTCGTCCGTAAATGGTTCTGCGGCGCTTAAGTTTGACAGATCTGTGGACAGCCAGGTATCGCTCCTCCTGACATCGACGGCAGCAAGCAATCTGTTAACGGGATGCTCATCCTCATTCTCCGCCTTCATAGGCGTAACGAATCGGACTAAGACACGGCTCACGTTATCCGTATGTACAAATGCAAATTCCAATAGTCGCTGCAAATCGCTCATCCATTCCTCTACAGCATTCCCATAATGCTCCGCAGATAAATCGACCGACAGCACCGATCCTTTCCATTCTACCCGTTTCACGTCGAGCTCCAGATGAAGACCAAGCATGGAATCTACGATCACCCCCGCACTCAAGCGCTTAATCGGGAAGGGGTGAAAGACCGAAATATCGCCTTTGGCTTGCTGCATTCGTGAATCCGTTAACGGGAGTATTGTCAGTAACACGGTAACAGCTGCTGTTACCGCACACGCATAGAGCAGCCTCTTGTAATGCGACATCTACCATCCGCCTCTCGCGCACAGAATGTCCTGCTACTCTAGTGTACAAACTAAAAAAGCAGGCTATGCCTGCTTTTCGGTTTAATCCTCTGTATCGACGGTACCATACTTGGTTAGCACTGTTGCTTTGCCGCGAATTTTGATCGCTGACGTGTGGTCCGTAAACTGGCAGATGAGGATTTCTCCTTTATCGAGCTTCTCCGTGTGATGAAACTTCGTATCTTGACCGCGAGTCAGTCCGATGACTTGTACGCCTTGGGACTTCGCTTTAATGACGATATATTCCCCATTCTTGTCTTCCATGAATACCGCCTCCTAATCGTCAATTAAACCCTTAAACCGTATCTGTTAAAAAACTGCCTCCCGAACGTCGTGCTCAGGATAGCAGCTGTGGCGTGTTATGTACGACTTCTCTCGAACGAATTCGGGCGAACCCTAGAACCGCAAGAAAAAGTCTACTGGAATTAACTCCCCTTGTCAATAGAAACGGAATCTGTCTTGGGAGACGAAAAACGTCCGGATGCAGCAAGCACCCGGACGTCATCAACGGTCTGAACCGTTTCTTATTTGGAGACAAGATCTTTAAGTGATTTACCCGCTTTGAAAGACGGGATTTTGCTTGCTGGGATGTCGATCTCTTCACCCGTTTGCGGGTTGCGACCTTTACGGGCTTCGCGGCTTTTCACCTCGAAGTTACCAAATCCCACCAATTGCACTTTATCCCCGCCTTGCAGCGAGTCGGAGATGGCATCAAAAACGGCATCAACCGCTTTGGAAGCATCTTTCTTGGAAAGGTCAGTCAATTCGGCTACTTTCGCAATCAGTTCCGTTTTGTTCATTTCTTTCACCTCCCCTGACGGCAGTTCATAAGCACATCATTATCATTCTGTTTTACCGAAACCTCAGAAAATATACCTGCAGGCCTTGGTGCAAAGAAATTCCGTTCTGTGCAAATCCTGCATACTGAACCATGAACAGATTTATAGTAATACAGTTGGCTATAGAATTTCAAGAGGCTTAGCAAGTTTTTCCGAGGATTACTCTAGGTTTTTCATGCTTTTCACACCGAAATACCCCTGAAAACGACAAAAAAGAGACACGCTGTGTTCGCGTGTCTCTTCCGCTTTACAAGATTATGGCAATCAGACCGCCAGAGCCTTCGTTGATGATTCTGCCCAGCGTTTCCTGAAGTTTATAGCGCGCATTGTCAGGCATCATCGCAATTTTGCCTTGGATGCCTTCCCTTACGATGGAATGGAGCGAGCGACCGAAGATGTCGGACTCCCAGATCTTGATTGGGTCGTTCTCGAAATCTTGCATCAAGTAGCGGACCAATTCCTCGCTTTGTTTCTCCGTACCGATAATCGGAGCGAACTCGGACTCCACATCCACGCGAATCATATGGATGGAAGGCGCAGTCGCCTTCAAGCGAACACCGAATCGAGAGCCTTGGCGAATGAGCTCCGGCTCATCAAGCGCCATCTCGGCAAGCGACGGCGCGGCTATGCCGTAACCTGTCGTTTTGACCATTTCGAGCGCTTCCGCAAACCGGTCATATTCCCGCTTCGCATGGGAGAACTCCTGCATGAGCTGCAGCAGGTGGTCTTTGCCGCGAATTTCAACCCCGACCACTTCCATCAAGATTTGGTCATACAATTCATCCGGTGCATACAAGTCGATTTCCGCGACCCCTTGCCCCATGTTCATGCCGCTTAGTCCGGCACGAGCGATGAATTCGTATTCCATGAACTGCGAGACGACTCGGTCCACATCGCGCAGACGGCGGATATCTTTGACCGTATCGCGAACCGAATTCTCGTAGTTGCTGCGCAGCCAGTGATTATCGTTCAGCACCATGACCCAGCTTGGAAGATTCACGTTCACTTCATGCACTGGGAACTCGTAAAGCACTTCACGAAGCACCGACATGACTTCTTCTTCTCCCATCGTCGCTACGCTAAGCGTAATGACCGGGATGTCGTACTTAGCCTGAAGTTCGCTGCGAAGCGCAAGTGCCTCGTCGCTCTTCGGCCGTGTGGAGTTCACGATGAGGACGAACGGCTTACCGACCTCTTTGAGCTCATTGACAACGCGTTCTTCTGCCTCGACGTACGAGCTGCGCGGAATTTCCGCAATTGTACCGTCTGTCGTCACGACGACACCGAGCGTGGAATGCTCTTGAATGACTTTGCGCGTTCCGATCTCTGCCGCTTCCTGGAATGGAATCGGCTCCTCGAACCACGGCGTAGTAATCATTCTAGGGCCATTCTCATCCTCATAGCCTTTCGCACCAACTACCGCATATCCAACGCAATCAACGAGTCTGACATTCACATCAAGCCCCTCGGCCACACGAAGCTGTACAGCTTGGTTCGGCACGAATTTAGGCTCTGTCGTCATAATCGTCTTGCCTGCTGCGCTTTGCGGCAGTTCATCGATAGCTCTCACCCGATCGGCATCGTTCGTGATGTTCGGCAGCACAACCGTCTCCATGAACCGCTTGATGAAGGTTGATTTGCCTGTGCGGACTGCACCAACGACGCCGAGGTAAATATCCCCGCCGGTTCGTTCGGCAATGTCCTTGAAAATGTCCACTTTCTCCACTGAATATCCCCTCCCAATCGTATTTCGCCTGTACATGGACGTACCGTTACTGCTGCTTTCCTCCTGCTGTTCGTCGTCAGGGTTCGCCGCTACCCGCCTGCCACAGTTGCAAACAAGCGACGCAACTCGTACATGATTTTGGACTAGTAATAGCTTATTGCGTCCAAGGCCACATTATGACGACTGCTTCCATGAAATCTTTCGATTTCGCTGAGCATCTCCGCTCCCGGCCTTCCAAGATTGAGATATATGAGAGAAACACCAAAGCTATGCCTGAACGACAAAAAAACTCCTGCCCGCAGAAGCGGACAAGAGCCGAGGTGGAACTAGTCGATTGGGTTATTTGAGAACGGCCTGCGGCTCCCCGTTTACTAAACGGTATACAGGAGATTTGACAGGTACAAAGTCTGAAGAATCTACAAGGAGCGCGCGTAAATCCGCGTGTTCCTCCGGCCTCTTGGCGCTGTCCAGCTTGGAAACGGCTTGCATAATATCCGTACCGTAATCAATATAAACATTGCCTTTAGCGTCCATCATTGGGGTCAAAATGCCCCCCGAGAACATACTGTGAAGTACCGGCTCCTTCAGGTCCAGCGCATCGAAATCGATGGCTTTGAAGTCCGGATAAAGCGCCGGGCCTTCAGGAAGTTTACCGCTGCTCGCATCCGCATACGACTTAACAGCTGCTTGTACATCATTCATTTGTTGATAGAGAACGAGATTCATAAGCTTTATAGTAGGATCTGTATCCTCGTTAATGATGAGATAATAGTAGCTTCCGCCCTGCTCGTACGCAGTCTCTGGGATGCTCGAGACGTAATTCATTCTCTTCAATTTGTCAAAATCAACCTTGAATTTCTCGTAAACCGGCGTCGCTTCGGTGCTGTTCTGCATCGGGAGCAAGCCTGTATCCTTCTGGAATTGATCGACAACGGTTTGTACATTTAGAATTGCATCTTTAGGCGGCTTCTGATATTGTCCCATCTGGTCTTCCGGATACAGGCAGCCAGACAGCAAAGCAGCCATAAGTGCAAGCACCATAGCTGCAGCCGCTTTTCTCAAGCCTTTCATGACACTAACTTCCCCCTACCATAATTCATCATCTTCCGCCTGGCGCATCATCTGTCTTCTGACTGCTGCGCGAAGCGGATCTTCCGGAACCTCGACTACGGCACGGCCAAACACTCTCGCCTGACAAGCGAGCCTTGTCCCCGAGCGGTCTAGACCTGCGAGCTTATAACGCTCATTGTCATTTAGCGGAGACAGTCCTGAGGAGCTGTTCTGCGCTGTTACTTTACACATGAGACATGCAGCTTTCCCGTCACACCGTGTTCGAATGGGTACTCCGGCACGTCTGGCAGCATCCAGGACCGTTGTCCCGGCACGTACCGTTACACTGCGTCCGGAAGGGAGGAATGTAACTTGAACATTCATGGCGAATCCCTCTCTTCCTGCTTCCTGCATAATCCGTACTATTTATCCTCTGAGCAATTGCTGTACATATTGTTTCGTCTTCTCGGTAAGCTGATTTCCGGACGCAATCACTCCGGCAGCCCCCATGTGGATAGCGGGTTCTTGGCGCATTTGGGCAACAATGAGCCGTGTGCGATCCTCTCGCTCTCGCAGCACATTGAACCACAGCTCATGAGCGAGCGGGACGAGGCCCAGCTTACAGGCGCCTATTGTAATAGTCGTTTGCAGTGGAGCAAGAACGTCCTCGACCTCTACTGCATAACGATCCTCTCCGGCAGATACAACAAATCCGCCGACTAATTCAACCTGAATACCTTCAATCAGGTAATGGCTGAGCACCGATCGATAGATCGGACTCACACTTTCATGCTGCTCATCTACAGCGTATGGAAGCAGCGCCTTATGAAGAGCAGCCGCAGCTGCATCATCTGCATATAGATCCAGGTCCCGGGGCGGGTCGCTTAACGCCAGCCCTCGCAGCAGCAGCCCTGCACTGCCGCCGATCAGCCACTTAGCTCCAGTAGGAGCCGTTTCCTTTGCTATGACTTCGAGCGCACGGTAGAACGGCCCAGCGGCCTCCATGAGATTGCGTCTGTCCATCAGAAGTATGGCCGGTTCACAGCAATAATCGTGCCCGCATTCTTCTTGATGATCGCTTGGCAGCCGAGGCGATAGCCTTCCTCCAGCTCACTTGGCTCAAGACGGTCCCATTCTGCATCCGTTACTTCCTCTAGAAAGTCTGCGCCTTCTTCAATAAGGCAGCGGCATCTTGCACAGGTCCCCCGTGAACAAGAGAAAGCCCAGTCGATATCATGCTTCATGGCCATATCGAGCAGCGACATCCCCTGCAGCGGATAGACCGTCGTACTTTTAGAGCGTCCCTTCAATTCCAGCATCGTTCGTTACTCCTTTTCCACTCCATATCCGAGTTCGTCTTATAGGCAGCTGTTATGAAATGGAGATCAGACCGAGAAAACCGCCGATAACCAGAAAGAAAAAGGCCGTCATGGATAACAGCATCCGAAGCACGCCTTTGGTCTTGAATCTTGCCAGCGATATCAATACCGCCGCTACTGCCATTAATCCGATACCTACGAATGAAACCCACATCTTCATCATTGGATCCATTTTGATCTCAAACCACCTTGTGCACCAATTATTCGTTCTATTATACCACTTGTCGTGTTTAAACAGCTACTATTGCCGCGATTAACGGAATTTGGCGCAAAAAGAAAAGGACTTCAGCGAAAGCGAAAACCGGCGGTAAACTTACAATGCCGGGCGCTTTGTGCTTAAGTCCTCATGATTACTTCTTGAGCATCAGCTTCATCAGCATTTCCATGCTATTGACATTCATGCCGCTCTTCTTGACGGCTCCAACGATGTCATTGATCGTTTTTTCCGATACGGGCACCTTCGCCATGGCGGAGACGGATTGGATCAGCTTACGCAGTTCTTCTTCGCTCTGCATCGTATCTTGCGTAACACCGCTGGCTAGCTTCTTGACCGCATTCTCGGTAATTGGCTTGCCCGTCTTTTTATTGACAGCGCTCAGAACATCTTTAGAGATATCTTTCTTTCCGCTCAAAAGTTTCCCTCCTCCAAGTTTTTACATGGTAAAAACTCGCTTCGCGAGCAACCCCGATGGCTGCTGCTAGCATCATATGAAGGAAGGACGGGATTGGTGTAGGCTAAAGAACTTCCATCCTATACGCCCGGAAGGTCCTCTGTCTCGTGTGTGCGACCTCTACCCATCAGGGATTCAACGGCGCTGCGTGGCGACTTATTCTGGAACAGAACCGCGAATAGCTGCTCCGTAATCGGCATTTCCACGCCATACTCTTGAGCTAACTCACGAGCAGTACTCGTAGTTCGCACGCCCTCGACGACCATGCCCATACGGCTTAACACTTCGTCTACCGACAGGCCTTCAGCCAGCATAGCGCCTGCGCGCCAGTTACGGCTATGCTTACTCGTACACGTAACGACCAGATCGCCTACGCCTGCAAGTCCGGCAAAAGTAAGCGGATTGGCCCCCATTGCGTTACCAAGCCGACTAATTTCGGCTAACCCGCGCGTAAGCAGCGCTGCCTTAGCATTGTCGCCGAAGCCCAGTCCGTCGGTGAGTCCCGCTCCAAGCGCGATAATGTTCTTGATTGCCCCGGCTACCTCGACTCCGATTACATCCCTATTGGTATACACGCGGAAATAAGGTGTAATGAGTGCATCCTGCGCTTGTTCAGCCGCTTCCACGTTTGCGGATGCAACAACGACCGTAGTCGGCAGTTTGCGGACCACCTCTTCAGCATGGCTTGGTCCTGACAATACAACCAGCCGATCTGCTGTGATGAGCAATTCCTCGAGAAGCACAGTAGTCATACGTTTGTAAGTAACCGACTCAAACCCCTTCGTCGCATGGATGCAGATGGCATCCTCTGCGATATAAGGAGCAGCCAGCTTCGCGACATCGCGCATCGCTGAGGATGGTGCAACGAACAATACAATTTCAGCACCTGTTACAGCTGTTTCCATATCGGTTGTAGCCGTTATGTTGTGCGGCAATATAGCATCCTTCAGGAATCGGCTATTGGTATGCAGCGTATTGATTTCTTCGACCTGAGTCTCACTGCGTGCCCACAAGGAAACCTCGTAATTATTGTCAGCTAATACCGCCGCAAGTGCAGTACCCCAGCTGCCGCCTACGAGCACCGCTGCTTTTCGGTTCGTCATGAACTCGCCTCCTTACCCTTTTCTCGCTCCAAGCTTATTCTCTTTCCCCTGCAGCAGCTTTACAATGTTCGTACGATGACGAACGAAAGCCAGCACGCAGACGATCAGACTAGCCCATACATAGGAGAATGGCTTATCGCCAAAATTCCATACGAAGATTGGCATCAGCACAGCAAAAATAAGCGATCCTAGCGAAACGAAGCGCGTAATCGCAATCGATAAGATCGCTACCGCACCTGCGATCAAGGCAGGAATAATCGCGAGCGTTACCATTACGCCGACCGTTGTGGCAATGCCTTTACCGCCTTTGAATCCGAACCATACCGGCCAGTTATGTCCGGCAATCGCCGCTAAACCGCACAGAACCGGTCCCCAGTCGCCTCCGGCCATATAGATGCCGAGCAGTACCGCAACGACTCCTTTGGCGATATCAAGCAGAAACACACTGATTCCCGGACCTTTACCGAGCACACGCAGCGTATTGGTTGCACCGGCATTCCCGCTGCCGAAATTGCGGATATCAATGCCTTTTACCCATTTGGCAATTAGAATACTAAATGAAAGCGAGCCTAACAAATAACTGATGAGTACCGCAAGTATGGTGAACACGATAATTTCGCCTCTTTCTTCAGATAAGGAAACTGGTGCCCCGATAAACAGAGACACCAGAATCGAGCAGCAGCATGTAATCTTAATCTTCGTCGGATTTCTTTCTGGTGAAAATACGTACAGGCGTGCCTTCGAACTGGAAAGCTGCCCTGATCTTGTTCTCAAGGTACCGCTCATACGAGAAGTGCATCATGTCCGGATCGTTCGCGAACAGTACGATGGTCGGCGGTTTAACCGCAACCTGCGTCACATAGTTAATCCGAAGACGTCTGCCTTTATCAGTTGGCGGCGGATTAATCGCAATCGCGTCAGACACCACATCGTTAAGCAAGTGAGTTTGAATACGCAGTGCATGCTGCTCCGAGACATGACAGACAACAGGCAGCAGCTTATGCAGCCGTTGCTTGGTCAACGCGGACAAGAAGATCACCGGAGCATACGTCATAAACAGGAAATGATCACGGATATCCTTCTCAAAATGCTGCATCGTCTTATCGTCTTTCTCGACAGCATCCCATTTGTTGACGACAAAGATCGAAGCTTTACCCGCTTCATGCGCGTAACCTGCGATATGTTTGTCCTGCTCAATGATCCCTTCCTCACCATTGATCAGTACGAGCACCACGTCTGCGCGTTCAATCGCTTTAAGAGCACGCATCACGCTGTACTTCTCCGTCGACTCGTATACCTTGCCCCGCTTACGCATCCCCGCTGTGTCGATCAGCACGTACTTCTGCCCATCGCGCTCAAACGGCGTATCAATTGCGTCACGCGTTGTCCCCGCAACATTGCTTACAATGACGCGTTCTTCGCCAAGAAGTGCATTAACAAGAGAGGACTTGCCCACATTCGGCCGTCCAATTAACGCAACCCGAATAACGTCATCATCGTAATCATCTTCAACAATTTCAGGAAGCTTCTCGACCGCTGCATCCAGCAGATCGCCAATTCCCATTCCGTGCGAGCCCGAGATCGCAATCGGATCACCGAAGCCAAGGTTATAAAATTCGTAAATATCATCGTGCCGATTTAAGTTATCGACTTTATTAACCGCAACCACAATCGGTTTGCGTGAACGAAGCAGCATTTGTGCAACCTCGTCGTCAGCGTGGGTCAACCCGGTTTTTGCATCTACCATGAAAATGATGACGTCAGCTTCTTCAACAGCCAGTTCCGCTTGCATGCGAACGGACTTCATGATTTCATCTTCACCGTCAATTTCGATACCGCCAGTATCCACAATACTGAAAGCACGACCATTCCATTCTCCCGTCCCGTACAATCGGTCACGAGTTACACCAGGCTTGTCTTCTACAATGGCTAACCGATCGCCAATAACGCGGTTAAATATCGTAGACTTCCCCACATTAGGCCGACCTACTATGGCAATAATGGGTTTAGACACATCTTTCACTCCTCAATAATGAACCGGCTTCACGCCGACTATAATAGTTACACTTCATGTTAAGAACAAGTAGTAGAGGGGCATACTCAAATACTCACGCCTACCATCATAGCAAAAAACAGCGGGATTGGCTAACATTTCATTATTGGCGATGATCTACCAATATGAAACAGCCGTTCTTCAAATCATGCACGCTCGCATCCAATATCTTTTCGAGCAGAAATGCGGTCGATTCTCGTTTGGCGATGTCAGGTTCCACGAAGATCGGGGCGCCTCCTCCTACCTGCTCATGCTGCATCGTCACGATTGCCACAATTTTAGCCATGCTGTTCTCCCTTCCCCTTGTTCACACTCGCTTCTGTCGGCATACGCACTGCTGATTCCAGAATAGGTACCTTCTCCACAATAATCTTCGCCTTCGTTGCATCCTTTTCCTGAGGAATAAGGAATATCGCCAGCCTACCGTCTTTTATATCGAGCTTCGCCATGGGAACAAGCGCAGGCTCGCCGTCATCGCGGTACACCCCCAGAATGGTTGATACATCGAACAAGATGGCTTGTCTTTGTCCTAAGTTGCTTAATGTTGCTTTCCCATTCGGATTGTACGGCGTCAGAATAATGCCCAGTCCGCGTTCGGCAATCAGCTGCTGGCTCGACGTTAATCCCACATTCATAATGTAAATGTCGCCGACATACAGATCCGGACCATCCACTCTGACATCTGCAATTTCGGCTTTGGCAATATGGGATACGGCTTTGCCGGATTTCAACCGATAGACAAGCAGCAGCGACAGCAGACCCATCCCGAAGCCAAAAGGCAGCCCCAATGCCAATGAAGCAAGACTAGTCAATAAGGCGGATAGAATGACGAGGTAATTGCGTCCCTCAAAAACCATCGCTATCCCTTCGATATAAGTTGTTCCGCGAGGGACAAGCTCCATGCTGTCGATTTTATCCAAAGTCTCCCGTTCCATCTTGCGGACATCACGAAACTGCTGTGCAGCCAGTGTCAGAAAAGTGATGGCTGTGAAATCCTTCTTATACAGCGCGGGTACTGCAACTGCACCTAGTGCTGCGGCTATGACGCCGAGCGAAATGTGAATGATTCTGCCGTGGGGATAGGTCGGGTATTGCCGATAGTCCGTTCGCAGCATAATTAATCTGGCGGTTACGCCAAACACGACGCCCAACATAATGCCATACAGCACATGATGCGGTTGTCCTGCTTTCAACTGTGTCCAAAGTTGCTCCCACATGTACTATACGTTCCCTCCTCGCTCGCCTGTTCGACCTTCAACGAAACGGACGGCTTTCTGTTTTACCCAGTTCTTCACGTTACCTGTTACTCGTGCTGCAGTAAGTGCTATGACTAAGCCATCCCACCACGCCGGGGAGCCGATCATCATCAGCTTCGTTATGACGAGTGGACTGATCAGCAAATCGAGCTGGGAGAAGACGGCTGCAAACACGGCAATTACGAATTGACTGCGAAAGCGATCTGCCAGCAGACCGGCAAATAATCCCGCAAGCAGCGGACCATCCCATGCCGGATTCAAGACGATGAATACAGGATCCATGCCATAAATGTAACGCACCCACATCCACATAAATCCGGTAAGCAGCGCCGAGAAGACAACGAACAACACGGTTCCAAAATGACGGAGCATGGCTAATTGAATGAATGCCACAGCAATCGCGAGCGCTGCACTACCGGTAATCAGTACACTTTCCTTTACTGTAAGTTCAGCGACATGCAGCAATAAAGCTCCCAAAATAAATAATCCAAGCATCCGGGATGACATCCCTTCCGCAACTTGCTCTTTCCAGCCTGTCACGTAGAGAATGAAAGCCATCGACAGCAGCCAGAACGCAATAAACCCATCATTCACTGTGCTTCACCTCTCTATGGCCTATATTATGTGCTTAGGAGAGTGAACCTAATCCAGCTCGACCTGATTAAGGCAGAAATCAAAAAGAGCCTGTTACTCTGCACAATTGTGCAAAGTAACAGGCTCTTATAACATCGTAATTACAATTATTTCAATTTGCTCAGCTTGTCGCCGAAACGCTCAGCAAGCGTGAAGCTCATGCTTTCGTTGCTTAGGCTGACGTTTGGATTGTTAAGCTCGACTTTAGGTGCGCGAGGTGCACGCTCCCCACGGTCGCTGCGCTCTCTCTTCTGATCAGGCGCTTGCTCCGGAGCTTCTTCTGTTTCTTTGATGCTGAGGGAAACGCGTTTCTCAGCTGGGTTGAAGTCAAGAATTTTTGCTTTCACTTCTTGGCCTTCTTTCACAACTTCATTAGGAGTTGCTACGTGACGGTGTGCAAGCTGCGAAATGTGTACAAGACCTTCAACGCCCGGTGCGATTTCAACGAATACACCGAAGCTTACGATACGGCGAACCGTACCCGTTACGATGTCACCTACGTTGAATTGACCGTTTGTCGATTCCCATGGACCTGGTTGAGCAGCTTTGATGCTCAGGCTAATCTTGCCAGCGGCAGGATCCACTTTAAGTACTTTAACGCGTACGGATTGACCTTCTGTAACAACATCCTTCGGATGAGCTACATGCTGCCAGGAAAGCTCGGATACGTGAACCAAGCCATCGATGCCGCCGATATCAACGAATGCGCCAAACGGAGTCAAACGTTGAACAGTACCGTCAAGCTCTTGACCGATTTGCAGGTTGCCGATAACGGCTTGTTTGTTTTGCTCAAACTCAGCGTCCAGCACTTCTTTCGCGGACAGAATGACTTTGTTGTTCTCGCGATCGATTTCTTTCACTTTCACGCGAAGCGTACGTCCTTTGTAATCGCTGAAATCTTCAACGAAATGACGCTCAACCATGGATGCAGGAATGAAGCCGCGAACGCCAACGTCAGCCACTAGGCCGCCTTTAACAACGTCTGCAACTGTAACTTCAAAGACTTCGCCGGAATCAAAGCGAGTTTGAAGACCATCCCATGCTTTCTCTCCGTCAATTACTTTCTTGGAGAGAACAAGCTTTTCTTTCTCATCGTCAATGCTTACGACTTTCAATTGTACTTCTTGGCCGACTTGAACTGCGTTTTGCGCACTTTCAAGTTGAACCGATGATAGCTCACGAAGGGGAATAACGCCGTCATATTTATATCCAAGGCTTACGAACACTTGGTTATCTTCAATTTTGACGATCGTACCATTCACAGTGTCCCCTTTTTTCAAGGACACGAAATTGTCCATCGCATCTTGACTTACTTCCGCTGCTGCGGTTTCTTGCACTTTTGTTTCTTCTGACATTTAAAATTACCTCCTCGGATCATACCCCAACTTTATTTAAACGTGCAGCCTCAGAATGAAACACTCTCGCAGGCCCACCGTCTAAAACATGAAAAAAAATAATAATTACCCTTGCTTCGCCATCAAACGAATATTCGCCATAATGGTTTCTGTCACTTGTTCGAGCACATCGGAAGATGAATCCTGAATAAAGGCCGTCATATCAATGGGCTTGCCATATTTGATGCGCATCTTACGGAATAATTGATACTTCCCGATAATTGCGACCGGAATGACCACAGCTCCGCTTCGAAGCGCAATCATGGCAGCACCCTTCTTGCCTGCGCTGTTATCGCCTGCATTGCGAGTGCCCTCCGGAAAAATCCCCATCACATTGCCTTCTTTAAGCAAGTTGATGGCATTGCGAATCGCATCCTTGCTGACTCCTCCCCGTTTCACCGGGAATGCGCCTAGCGTCCGAATAAAGGGACCGAGCAAAGGGACCTCGAACAATTCCGCCTTTGCCATGTAATGAACTTTACGGTTCACCTTCGTGCCTACCGTTGTAGGATCAAGCAAGCTAATATGATTGCAGCAAAGCACGACTGGCCCTGAGGCCGGAATGTTCTCTAATCCGGTAGCTTCGAACCGGAATAGCACGGCATAGATGATTCGCAGCAAGCTTCGGCAAATGTTATATACCATAGTTTACTTCGCCTCCGCCGTTTTGGTTCGGCATAAGTCTAGAATATGTGCGACGACTTGGTCAATCGTCAGTTCTGTGCTGTCGAGAACTTCTGCATCCTTCGCACGAACAAGCGGAGAAAACTCTCTGCTCTCGTCGCTTCGGTCGCGATCTGCAATTTCTTGCTCCAATTGCTCAAGCGGCACAAGCTCACTCTCAGATAGCTCCTGGTATCGGCGCAGCGCGCGAACTTGAACGCTAGCAACCAGAAATACCTTTACTTCAGCCCCGGGCAGTACATGCGTACCGATATCGCGGCCATCCATAACGACACCTTTCGCTGCTGCCAGTTTCCGCTGCATCTCTACAAGGCGCAACCGAACGGCTTCATGCGAAGCGATCTCCGAAACCTTAAGCGTTACTTCTCTTGAACGTATGTCGGTTGTGATGTTCTCACCGCCGAGCCGCACAATCTGACCTTCGGGTCCCGGTTCCAGTGTAATGTCCACTGTCTTCACGAGCTCCGCCAGCCTGTCCCCATCACTTGGCAAAACGCCCGCACGGTTCGCAGCGAGTGCGACCGCTCGATACATCGCTCCTGTATCAATGTATATGTATCCTAACTGTGCAGCGACTCTTCGAGCGACGGTGCTTTTGCCGGCTCCTGCAGGGCCGTCGATTGCTACGTTAATGCGGCCGCCGTTGTTTCCCCCATCCATGTCCAAGCGGTGTAAACCCTCCTTGAAAGTGCTAAGCGGCTGCTATGTTGCTCTTATCGCCATTAAAAAAGCAGGCTCTGCCTGCGATAGTGAGAATTATACCACAGCAGCCCATGAAGTGCAAAGAACGAAAGACCTACTAGAAGGGCGTTCCTTCAAGTCGATCCACGCCCGTTACCCACAGCCTCACTGCCGGAATTTGCAGCGCGAGCTGGCTAATCAAGACTGCAGCAAGCAGCAGCAGAAAGATAATGATCAGCACTCTCGTAACATCGTCCGAGATGGACAAAAAGTCCTTTTGTGATTTCTTCACCATGGATCCTCCCCTTATTCCGGCATTGCTCGGATAAGGGTAGTTTTTCCACGTTGTCGTTCCTTATGCACCAAGCGCTGGAACTGGGCCAAAAGCTTTGCTATCTTTTACGGAAATCCAACTGACGTTCAAAACAATAACGAATGATACGCTGTCGTTCGCTGTCGAGAATACTCGAGAATTTCACCATGACTTGATTACGTCCCGATTCGAGCGGCTTCACGCGGACGACCTCCGCTTTGAAATGAGAATGGTCGACTGAGCCGTTTCGATAAGCCAGCAGCAGCCAGCACTCCAAATCCGTCCCCTGCTTCATAGGCCATTTGCCATCGACCAGGAACGAAATCCCGCCGCCGCCGACATCGTCTGTCATACCGATAAACCTAATATTAGCCGACAGCTGAATGGCGATTTCAAGCTCTGCGGCCACACGAAGGAAGTTACGACGCTGCACTTTGGTTATTGATTCCGGTTCAGGCTTACGAATTCGTATCAATTTCACGCCGTCTTCAACAAAACCTAGTACATGAGTATTGAAATAATTCTTCACTCCGTCATCGGAAACGTAATGCGCAGAAAGCTCGTCCCCGAGAAACAGTCTTTTATATTTCCCCGTACCTTCAACAAGCGGAATATCAATCAGCAACTCATCGTTCTCACTGTCCGCGATTCTGGATTTATACTCGATTGCGGCCTCTTCTTCATCGGACGAAGCTACATGCAAATATAGAAACTGATTCACTTTTGGCAGCATACTAGCTTCCCTCCCCTAATGGTTCGATTATACCACAGCATGTCGAAATTTGGGGAGAGGTGGGAATGCAGGAAAAGACGTGCATACCATGCACGCCTTCGCTCGTTTATTCAGGTAATTGCTCGATGGATTCCTCAAGGCCGCTTTCTGCATTGATATAAATTTTATATACGCCGCCATTGATTTTGCCAACGAACTCGTAACAGAGCACTTCATCGCCCATGTCGTTATCGATGAGCGCCATCTGTTCCTTCTGTACTTTGAATTCCGGATTCAGCGCTGCTCTCGCATCAGCACTCATCAGCTTCGGTTTAGGCAGCTTCCGTTTGTGATGCTCGTAAACAAAGTCCGATGCTTGCAGAGCAACCGCATCCCCGTTATCAAGCGCGATCTTAACGGTCAGTTTATCCGGGTAAATCAATACTCCGTTCTGATTGGCTACGAAAGTAAAGACGGCCATCGAGTCATCGCGGTCATACGTAATAGCTTTCATCTTCGGATAGCCTTGGCGAGATAAGAACTCGTCTGCCTTCTTCCTCGCGTCGCTAACGCTGACGATCGGCTTTCCGATATCGCGCGGATTCTCAAACCAGATCAATTGAGCGCCTTTCTGCGAGTAATCCAGCTCGATCGGGTTGTCTCCTTTATTCCCTTTATAGGTGGCTGAATATGAAGAGTATTCCGTTCCCTTCCCGTTCTCCACCACCTTGATGTCATTGGGATTGTCCAGCTTCAGGAACTTCGCTGCCAGCTTCTTGACGTCTTCCGGTGTAGCCAGTTTTCCGCCGAGCATCTTAATCGAACGTTTCTGATACATGCTTGCAACCGAAGGACCCCAGTTGATTTCCGGGTATTCCCCGACTTTCTTGTCGACGGTTTTGAAGCCGTCGATGATGGTATTATCGTGCGACGACTTCTCCGAAGCGATCGCAATTTCAACGTCCATCCAGCGCAAATTGTTCGCGATGACTTTATCCTGCACCCCGTAGAGGGACTTCGAAATATATTCCGAATCGGAATATAAGGTTTTCAACGTTTTATATTCATCCGGGCTGAGCGGCTGCTTCGTTAAGTCACGAACAGAGGTTTTGTACGAGAAATTCGCGATTTTGGACAAAAACTCTTCCGTTTTATTGAATGGGAGCAGCGTGAGCGGCAGCTGATTGATTTCGTTCTGCGCTTCGCTGGTCAGCCGCCATACGTTGACGAGTCCTTTGCGATGAAAGCCCTGCGACGTGCTGTTCACGGCAAGCGTGTTTCCGAGTTCACGATGGAGCTGCTCTACATGGTAAGTCAGATCGTGGAAGGCACGTTGGTACTGATTCTCCGCCTTAATCAGGATCGAGTTTTTCTCTTGATGCTCTTGATAGCCCCAATAGATTGAGCCGATAAAAAACAGTGTCATCACCGGAAACAGCACTGCGCTTAAACGACGGTACATATAGCAAAAGCTCCTTTCGTATGCAAAACCTGGTGTTAGTTTGGTTTGCGGAAAGGAGCTTTATGCATGTTATTGGTATGATTTTGCTTACATGGCTGTTCTTACAATGCCAGTTCTTCGACGTCGAAATCGCTCAGATTGTTGCATAGACATTGTTTGAACCCGGTATCGATCTTATCTTTCTCCCTGCGTCCGCGCAGGACGAATTTCTCACCGCATAAATTGCAGCGGATGGTTACCTTTACACGAGCCGAAATCATTGTATCCTCCTGAGTAAGATGCAGCTTTTTTCCTATTATAGACGGAAATGCTAAAGCTTAATCTCTTCCTCATGTCCCAGCATTCGAAACGGCGATCGGGCATTGGCGCGATTCATCTTACGCACGCCTTTAATCCACAGATATCCCATTAACGGTACGATAAACCAAACCCAATAGGTACTGCCTGAGCCCATGATATAGTCATATACACCATGCTCTACGAGCGGTACTGCGGCGGCCAGCATGAGATAATTGCGCTTCTTGTTCGCCTCTCGGGCAAATTTGGCTTTGCCCACGTAGTAACCCATCGTTACGCCAAACAAGGCATGCCCGGATACAGGCAGCAGAGCGCGAATAAGCAAGGAACCAACCGACGCAGGCTGGAAAACGGCGTAGAGCACGTTCTCCACCGTTGCAAAGCCAAGTGAAATCGCAACTGCGTAGACGATCCCATCGTAAGGCTCATCGAATTCGGTATGGTTAAAAATGATATGATACAACACAAACCACTTCAGCAGCTCTTCAACGCCTGCAGATACTGTAAACGAGAACAGAATGGGACCATCTCCAAGCCATAGCAGCAAGCCGCGCTGGATCACCATGATCGGCAGTACGATTAATACACCGAGCAAGAATACACGGACGACCATGTGAATCGGCTCCGCGTCATATCGGTCCTTTAAATAAAAGTAAGTCAGCAGCGAGATGCCCGGAGCAACCGCCGCTGTCAGGATGGAAAAGAGCAGCATCGTTGAAGTCACCTTCCGAGAGACGGACTTTCCCTGCAAGTTGCAGGCAAAGCTCGTTTGATCGGCAATCGGCTACACCCACCCCCTCAGGCGGACGGCCTCTGCCATTTTGCGGACGCCCACCATATAAGCAGCGAGCCTCATATCCACTTTCTTAAGCTTATGCAATTCATAGACACTATTAAAGCCGCGAATCATCATATCACGCAGCTTAGAATCAACTTCGGCCTCAGACCAGTAATAGCCCTGATTATTCTGTACCCATTCGAAATAAGACACAATAACGCCGCCGGCGCTGGCCAGGACATCTGGCACTAGCAGAATGCCGCGATCCGTAATCATCTGCGTTGCTTCCAACGTCGTAGGACCGTTAGCGGCCTCTACAATGATTTTAGCACGAATTTGGTTCGCGTTGCTTGCCGTTATTTGGTTCTCGATTGCGGCAGGCACCAGAACATCACAATCGATTGCCAGCAGCTCCTCGTTGCTGATGGTATTCTTGAACAAATTCGTGACTGTACCGAACGAATCACGTCGGTCCATTAAATCTTCGATGTCGAGTCCTTGATCATTATACAACGCAGCGTTGACATCGGAAATACCCACAACCTTCGCACCGGCTTCAAACATGAATTTCGCCAGGTAGCTGCCTGCATTGCCGAACCCTTGGATGACGACACGCGCGCCCTTAAGCGCAATGCCTTTCTTCGCCATCGCTTCGTCAATCATGATCGCTACGCCTCTGGCAGTAGCACTCTCACGGCCGAGTGAACCTCCCAGAACAAGCGGCTTCCCGGTTATAAAACCAGGCGAGTCAAATTCACGGATTCGGCTGTATTCATCCATCATCCATGCCATGATTTGCGAATTCGTCATCACATCCGGCGCCGGAATATCTTTGTTCGGTCCTACAATTTGGCTGATCGCCCGGACATACCCTCGGCTTAGGCGCTCCAGCTCACGGAAAGACATCTTTCTCGGATCACAAATAATACCGCCCTTGCCGCCGCCATAAGGCAAATCGGCGATGCCGCATTTAATGCTCATCCAAATGGATAACGCCTTCACTTCGATTTCATTGACATCCGGATGAAACCGGACTCCGCCCTTCGTAGGCCCTACCGCATCGTTATGCTGTGCCCTGTAGCCGACGAACACCTTTGTCTTGCCATCATCCATCCGTACCGGTATACGCACGGTCAGCAGCCTCATCGGCTCCTTCAGTAAAGCAATCATATCATCACCGTAGCCAAGCTTCCTAAGCGCTTCTTCAATCACGGTTTGTGTCGATGTCAGTACGTTGCTGCTCTCCATTCCATTCAAAGGAATGTTCACCACCTTTTCCTTTGTAATATGAGCGGTAACCGAATCGGCTATGCGGTGAACTTATTTCCGGGCACAAGCTGCAACAAACAAAAAGCACCAGACCTACGGAATATGCCGTAAGCTGATGCTTCTCTAATCGGGTTACCTTAAAAATGAGTGCAAATTTCCTTGACGGCTTTGGCTGGGACGATTACTTTGCCGTACTCCTCGAGAATGGCAGTCGTAATGGAAGTCGCCTCTCCGTACTCTGCCAGCAGCGCAATAATGGCGTGGTAGCGCGGAAGCTCGATGCCGACTGGCTCAAAGGCCAGCATATATTTGCCGTTGTAGGCATAAAGACGTCCATCCTCAATCAGTTCAGCGCTCTTAAGCTGCTTACAAACTGAAATGACATCCTCGATGTCTCTGAACGCGTATAGCACAATGTCACTTTGCTCGAGCGTTACTTCCATCTCGTAAACGTCTTCCTCATTGTCTTCTTCTTGAATATGATCTTCGGACTTCCCGTTCACTTTGCCTCGTGTAACGATGACGACCATACCTTGGGCAGGAAGGGCAAACACTTCGACGGCGAGCGGTCCGCTGGCGTCAAAGCCGAGCTCGCTGTAAGCTTGGTCCATCATTTCACTGAACAGCTCGTGCACCTTTGGAATTTCGCGCCACATGTCTTCCTTCTGGATCCCCCGTTCCAGCAAGTCGTCGAACGTCAGGAATATTCGTATCTTGTCTTGATTGAGCCGTTCGATTTTCATGATAGGATCCTCCTTCTCGAGTAGTGTCTGCTTCGTATTCTCGGAGCAAAAACCGTCTTCGAAAGCACATTGAACGCGGATAGTATCTGTTATACATAGCGTATGAAGCAACGGTTATTTGGGTGATTAAAATGTGTTTATGTTGCTATGTTAGCATGTCTGTGGGTGGAATGCACTACAGACGCAAAAAAAAGAATCGCCCCGCCGCCAATTGGTAATACGCAATTGAACGGCAAAACGATTCTTTTTGTCCTTATCGTATTTATAACAATTTGTCTATAAATTGGTTCAGTGAGGTTTCGCTTCTGCTTTTATCTGATCGACCTGCTCTTTCACAGCAGGGTCACTGTTAAGCAGCAGCTCAATCTGTCCCCAAGCGTTGCCGGACCCTTTTGCGGAAGCGTCTGAATGCTTTGGGGCTGCATGCTGCACCATGTCTCCGCTAAACTTTCGACTGATGACCGCACCCATCGCCCTCTTCGTCATTCCGTTAACGGCAGTGCCGGCTGCGCTGCTCGCCCAGGCGAACATGCCTGGCCTCTTCTTCGCAATATAAGCCGCCGCTGCCATACCGGCAAGTCCTCCAATCAGAAAACCGGACAATTTCATTGGCAATCCTCCTATGCTGAATGCTGCTTACGACTCGCGTTTAGTTTGCCTAGGGCGAGTTCAGGTCATTCCAGCACAAATTAAGGAAGTAGTAAAGTTCGGTTCCATTTCGAAATATGATACAATAAGTGCATTGTTTTTTGGCGAAATCAACTTCAAGGCCACAGGAGGGCGACAACATGCCGATTCGTAAACCTCACCTCATCTCCATCGTCATTATGATGGCCCTGCTGGTTACATCCGGATGCAGCAGCAACGGAAACCAGCCTAACACTCCCCCTTCGGATTCAACAGGCAATGCAGCGAACAATGGGCAGGCGACAGTGAATGAACCTGCGCCAAACCAGGCAAACAATACCACGAAACCCGCGACAGGCACTGGAAATACAGCCGGTGAACAGCCCGATAATCAGGGACAGAGCAATCAGCCTGCAGAGGACGATGGTACGAATTCGACAACAACACCTTCGGAGAATACGACTGCACCTGAGCCGGATTCTAATGCCGCGACGGATCCGCAACCGGTCAAAAAGCTGTACAAGATGAATAAAGTATACAGCTTCGTTCCGATTGATAAGGCGACTACGAGCAATAAGGTAGTGCTGCTGACCTTCGATGACGGCCCCAAAGAAGACAAAATGGTCAGCTCCCTGCTCGACACGCTTGATAAACATAAAGCGAAAGCGATCTTCTTCGTGAATGGCTATCGGGTAAAGAAGCATCCGGAATTGCTCAAAAAAATAGCCGATCGCGGGCAAACGATCGGCAATCATTCTTGGGATCATATCGATTTGAAGAAAGAATCTCAAGCGTCGGTGAAGAATCAGATTGAGGACGTTCAGCAAATCGTGAAGGAAGTCGTCGGCACCGAGCCGCAGTTCTTCCGCCCACCTTTTGGTAACGGTAACGATTATGTAAAAGGCCTAGTTCGCGATCATGGCATGCTCTATATGACTTGGTCAAACGGCTCGCTCGACTGGGATAGCAGCACAAAGGATAAACCAGACAAAGTGATCGCCAACGTGCTTGAGCAGCTCCACCCTGGCGTGAATATCCTGATGCACGAACTTCCTTGGACAACAGAAGCACTCGATACGCTGCTCACTAAACTTGAGAGCAAAGGTTACGGCTTCATTGATCCTGCAACGATTGACTTAGGGCTTGCGGAACAGCCGCAGACCGCAAAGTAATAAGGTGATATTGGGCAGGTACCAGCAACCGAATGGGCAATCTGGAAGTCCCGTATCCACAACTGACAAACAACCGGGGTCCTCTGCTGGCTCCGGTTGTTTGTTGTGCAGAGAAGTCGAACCAGCCGCGCCAGTAACCTGAATCCTCAGTTCCGCGCAAAACAGGTCCAATATAAGGCAGTGCGATTTGACCGCCGTGTGTATGGCCGGAGAGGACCAAGTCCACTTCCTGTTTCTGCTGTGCATTCATGCGATCCAGAAGAATCGGATCATGCGCCAGAACGATCGTAAACAGGGGCTCGCTGCCGGCGTCAGCTGCCGGGTCACTTAACGCTAAATCCAGTCGATCACGCTCCAAGCGCGGATCATCTACGCCTGCGAGGCGAATGCGGCTGCCGTCCCTTTGCTCCAACACAACAGCTTCATTGACGAGAAGGCGTACCCTCTCTTCCGTCAGCATGACCTCAAGCGGCCTCATATCCTCGTCGTAATCATGGTTGCCGTAAACCATATAGACCGGCGCAATTCGCGCAAGCTGCTTGATGTTGCGCCTAGACCTGGCAAGCGGCACTCTCCGCTCTCTCAGATCACCGCCAATCAGCACCAAATCAGCTCCGCCGGCTGCGATAAGCCCATCTATCACTTCATCTGACAGACTTCTTCTATGAATATCTGTGATAAGCAGCAAGGTTGTACCGTCGAATGACGAAGGCAGCCTATCCATAATGACGGTCTGCCGGTCCAATGTATATTGATACGATGTCCTTACTAATACAGCCGCAACCAGCACGATTAGCGCCGCCGCCAACGCCGAAATCCAAATCAACATGAGAAACGAAGCACTCCTCTCCTAGGACTCAATCGACTACTCAAACTGCTTTCCCCAAAGAAGAAGCCCAACTAATAAGAGTAAGAATAGAAAAATAATGATTTTGTAAAACCAGCCTGCCATCTGCTGCTTATTAGAAGGATGTGATTTCCTTCTGGAAGGAAAAGGCACTTCACTGCTTGCAGCCGCTTCGGAAGCAGCCTGTTCCGCCTGTTTTTTCGCCGCAATCGAGGAAATCGATTTCCTGCTGCCAAATTTCTGAACTCTGCTCATTCTTCCCTCCGGAAACGGATTACGAATCCCATAATCATATCAATCAGAAAATGTGCTAATATGGGCGCCCATAGTGTGTCGGTTTGAATATAAATCCAGCCTAACGCATAGCTGATGGCAAATACAAGCCCTGTCGGAATCCAATGCTTCAAATACCGTACATGAATGGTTGCAAAAATAATGCTTGTCCAATAAGGTCCGAATTGATGTTGAATGGCACCACGGAAAAGCGTCTCCTCGCAGATGGAAACGATTAAGGACAACACCACCACATGCCATATCGCGCGGCGTTTAAAAATGCGATCATTGACGCCGCCGTCATCATTGGCTGCATCGGGTACAAATCGGGCCGAAAGCAGATCAATTGCGAGCACCGCAGCTGCCAATCCGGCGCCAAAATACAGAAATGGAAGGCCTTCCGGCAAAACAAATAATAAAAATGGATTGCGATGCTGAAAAAATAACCAGATGAAACCGATAACTAAAGTAATCGCTTGTGTGGCATATAGATTTATAAGAAGCATCCGGTCATCGATTTGATCGATGCTCACCGGTTTAATCTTCAATTTGCGAATGTCGAATTTTTTCATATCCAGCTCCCTAATACACTATGAAAGGTTCATATTTCCTTTTCAAAGGTTTTCCCCTATACTAGGAGAACGATCTAATCAACCCCAGAATTCGACAAACATTTTAAGAGCAAGCCTTATATTTACTGGCATTTTGGCGAAATATCGGATGAAGGAGATTATCATGGAGAAACGACTGACTCGTACTGAAATGCTATTTAGCTTAGGCTTCCTATTCATGCTCGTTTTCGCCGTGGCAGCCTTTTTCTATGGCGTGAAGATAGGCTCAGACAAAACCGAAGCAAAAATCATTGAAAATGCTAAGCATCTTAGCAGTAGCAAAAACGCAAGTGCAGGTGCCTATCAACAACAGGATCTGGTTTCATTCTATCATACTGTATTTCTGCCTTATCGTGAATTTCAATCCAATTGGTTCGAAACCATCCATAAACTTTCCTCTCAAGAGCTAACGGACATCAGCTCTTCGTTGAAAGAACTATCGAACATTGCTGAGCAGAAGTATGGTGAGGCCGAACATGCATCCGTACCGAAGAGCTCACCGCTTCTCGAATCCGCTCAACTCCAACTGCTTAAGAGCTTGCGAATGTTCAGCGAAGCCGCGCAGCGCGGTGCGGGATCAGCCAAGGACATGAACAATACCGAACTCTTGAAAGCCTTAATGAAAGATGCCTACTACACGCAAGGTGTGAAGTTCGCAATGGCAGGTCAGCAAAGTTACTACATTGCGATGCTGAAATGGAGCGCGTCGGTCAACCCGAACATTCCGGACCATTACGACAGCACCTCTGTACTGAGCATCCAGCAATGGAAGACGCTGCCGCTGACTATTAAGAACAAGCTGATGGCGGATATGTTGAATGCCCGCAAAACACTGGCGCCGTTCTATCCGCAGGATCTGGCATCTCGCGTCGATCAATTCATTGTTTCCGGACAAGCCAGCAGCATGAAGATGAAAACGGTCGACTCCATCGTCGATCTGCTTATCAGCACGGAAGCTGTTCGATCAGGCGATTTCAGTGACAGCAAAGCCGTCCTGTATGCCAAAGAGCTGCTTCCACAGCTGCCGTTCTTCTTCCCGGAGAGTGAATAAGGACTTTAATCGTATTGAAAACCATCCAAAGAGGATACCGCAGCCATTCCGCCACTAACATTGGTGAGGTTGCCGTATCCTCTTTCGCTTAGATAGCGGCAGACGGCTGCGCTTCTGACGCCGTGTGCGCAAATGACATATACCGTTCGATCCTTTTGAATCGTTTCCGCGTCTCCATCGAAGGTCGACAGCGGCATCAGCGTGCTGTTATCCAAATGATAATAATTCCATTCGTTCATTTCTCTGACATCGATGATCTGATCCGGCGAGAGCTTCCCTTCGCGTACGAGCGCCATGAACGGCTCCGGTTCGATATTACTCCATTGTTCCACAAGAATACCCCCTTTTTACGGTCGATCATAACGAAAATTTCACATTTGGGCAAGTTTTAATGATTGCAATTTGAGTTCTACTTGCATTAAAATAGTAAACATTAATGTAGCCTGGTTCTGTTGGTCCATCCGGTACAACAATAGCTTTGACGTGTGATCGTGTGACAGACCCTCGCCTAAGCTGCTGCGCTGTGCGGCATCTTACGAGGGTCTTTCACTTCTACTATACATCCATCATACAAACGCTCAGGAGGCAACCCAACATGTTTAAAGTATTGGTCTCAGATCCAATCAGCGATCTTGGCATTCAGAAACTTATGGATGCAGAGGATGTCGTTGTCGACAAGAAGCCTGGATTAAGCGAGGACGAGCTCGTAGCCATTATCGGCGAATACGATGCACTTCTTGTACGCAGCCAGACACGCGTTACACCGCGCATCATGGATGCAGGCAAATCGCTTAAGGTTATCGGTCGCGCCGGCGTCGGAGTGGACAACATCGACTTGGAAGCAGCTACACAACGCGGAATTATCGTTATCAACGCACCAGACGGCAACACAATCACAACTTGTGAGCATACGTTTGCCATGATGATGTCTGTTGCTCGTTTCATTCCACAAGCTTACCTCAAGACAGTAGGCGGCGAGTGGGATCGCAAGTCGTTCCTTGGCGTCGAACTGCGCGGCAAAGTACTCGGCGTACTCGGTATGGGCCGTATCGGCAGCGAAGTGGCGAAACGCGCGAAAGCGTTTGACATGGAAATTTGGGGTTATGACCCATTCCTCACAGAAGAGCGTGCTGAAAAGCTTGGCATTCGTCTCTCCAGCGTAGATGACATCGTACGCAATGCAGACTTTATGACGGTGCATACGCCGCTTACGCCGGAAACGCGTCACATGATCTCTCGTGCTCAATTTGAAGTAATGAAGAAAGGCATGCGTATCGTGAACTGTGCACGCGGCGGTATCATTGATGAGCAAGCTCTCGTAGAAGCGATCGATCAAGGTATCGTAGCAGGTGCAGCATTCGACGTATTCGAGGTTGAACCGCCTGCAGCCGATCATCCTTTCCTGAAGCACCCGAAAATCATCGTAACCCCGCATCTTGGCGCATCTACTGTTGAAGCACAAGAAAACGTAGCTATTGATGTATCGGAACAAGTATTGAACATCCTTCGCGACAAACCGTTTATGAACGCGGTCAACATGCCTCCGATTCCGGCTAACGTGCTGAACAAGCTGCAACCGTACTTCGGCCTAGGCGAGAAACTGGGCAGCTTTATTGCTCAATTGACTGAAGGTGCCGTAGAAGAAATTACAGTCAGCTATGCAGGTGAGCTGGCAGAGGTCGATACGCAGCCGTTGACACGTTATGTTGTACGCGGTGTGCTCTCTCACCACCTCGGATCGGATCAAGTGAATGTCGTGAATTCCATGCATCTGGCTAAAGAACGCCATGTGAACATCGTGGTACAGAAGACGCACGAAGCACGTGACTTCACGAACTCCATTACCGTTACACTTCGCTCTAAATCTGCGACTCGCCTGGTAACAGGTACAATGTTGACAGGATATGGACCACGAATTGTACAAATCGATCGTTTCCCTGTTGACGTTGCTCCGGAAGGCAACATCATCTTGATCTCGCATAACGACAAACCAGGTATTATCGGTAACGTCGGCATGCTGCTCGGAAACAACAACGTGAACATCGCAACGATGCAGGTTGGTCGCGAGCTTGTTGGCGGCTCTGCAATCATGGTATTGACTGTAGACAAAGGCGTGTCCAAGGACGTTATCGCCGAGCTGGTCAATCTGCCGGATCTGAACAAAGCGAAAGAAATTAAACTCTATTAATTTCAATAAGCTCCGACCCTTTTCGAGGGTCGGAGCTTTTTTGTGCAGGCATCTGACATGAAAATGTTTCACGACCAACAAGATTTGTCTACTTCCTTCAACAAGAACCGACTTTTCGGCGCTTAGCTAACACCGACCAGCTGCATCTTTACATAAGTCGAATCATACCAATGTGCACGAAGTTCAATGCGATGTCCGCTTCTTCCTGCAGACCAATGAAACGGCACGGAGAAATATTCGTATCGATTGGTTTGCTTCCAATCGTTGCGCTGCAGAACACGCGATGCGATCACGGCACCTGAGTCGTCTGCATCGACAACCTCGAGTCTGATAACATCATTTGTCCCGCTGTTGCTATCGACCATCATTTTCCATGTGGCGATGTTATCTCCTACCGGTGTATTAGTCGTATACGGACCATATTGCATGTAATCCGGACCGTCTAAGCTGGTTGAAGCCGACCAGCCGTCGCCATCGGTGCGTCCGATAACATGACCGATTCCGGCATCCGCCATCCCCCATTTCAGATCGAAACCACCGTCGCTTTCATTGGCAATGAGCGCCCTGCTTGTAGGATTGGTCCGATAATAGATGAAGTTCTCTCCGTCCACCGACAAGAAGCTCGGTCCATCATTTCCGAACGTATTGTCCGTCTGAGGCAAGATGTGATTCTGACTAAACTTGCTCCAGTGCACCAAATCAGTCGAGCTCGCCACCCCGGAAGACCATTTGGCCGTGTTGTAAGGAGGATCCTCGCTGCCTTCGTAGGTCATATAATACGTGCTTCCTACTTTAACAATATCGCGATGACCCGCCGTTCCGGCCTCCCAAGTGCCAGGTTCGGTATCGATTACCGGATTTCCGGAATACTTGGTCAGTGAGGTCAAGCTCGTTCCCGTGGCTACGCCGATGCGGCAATCAGAACCGTCATACCCATGATAAAATAAATACCATGTGCTGCCTTCTTTATAGAGAGAAGGTGTCCCAATATTGACGCTTTCCCAGCCTGAAGAATTATGCGTCAGAATCTGGCCTTGTTTAGTGAAGTTAACGCCGTCCGTCGAAGTTGCCAAGCCGATTTGTCCCGGTGACCCCGTACCTGTTCCTTCATAAACGAGATAGAAGGTGCCTCCGTCGTACCACATGCCGGGAAACGTAGCAAACGAGTCATCCCATTGTCCCGGCGACCCTGCCGTCAAGACAAAGCCGTTATCCGTGAAATTGACGCCATCGGTTGACTTCGCTAAGCCGACGCCGCCTTTGCCGAAGGCATCCCATTTGATGTAATACGCCCATATTTCGCCATTCACTTTGAGGGTAGAAATAAAATGCATCGAAAACGATGTGCCGATAAAGGGATTGATTTTGTCCAGCTTTATAAAAGCTTGATTATCCATCAAATGTGACATGTTGGATGCGATATTCGAGGTTGTCACGTT
Source organism: Paenibacillus sp. CF384 (assembly GCF_900106745.1). Lineage (GTDB taxonomy): Bacteria > Bacillota > Bacilli > Paenibacillales > Paenibacillaceae > Paenibacillus_Z. The sequence goes on from NZ_FNNV01000001.1 coordinate 1,081,776, forward strand.
GCCGGTGGATACGGCAGCAGGCCCAATATCCGTTGCAGCTGAGTTGAAATCTGATGCGTTCACGAATACGATGCTCTTCGTGGTCGTAATTCCGTTTGTTACTTTAAGGTTGTCGTACTGAGCGGAATAAGACTGGGAAGCACTGTCGTTCTCCCCGACGATATCCCATTTGGATGAGGTTTTGCCGATCATGGAGGCTGGAACCGCCAGCTTGCGGTGATACCATTTGTTAGTGGCATATGCGGAGATATTTGCATTCGGATGGCCGCTTATATTGTTCTGGTCCTTCCAAACGGATGATCCGGTATCCCGGAAGTAAGTCCCATCGGTGTTCATAATTTCGATACCCCCGGCGCCATCGATACCATTCGAAATCTTTACATCGTATTCGATGTAATCACCGGAAACAAACGTATAGGCTTTGTTCGATATTCGTTTGTAGATATACTTGTTCGCAGTACCGCTAGCGTCATTCGTTACACTGAGCGAAACGATATCGCCCCCGGCCCATGGGTTGGCGCCTGCTGTCGCCGTTGCTGCAAACATGCCGGTCATCAAGACAGTAGAGATAAATAACAGAACCCATTTCTTCACCTGATTGGCTTTCATAAACATCCTCCTTTGAAGTGGAAGTGTGAATGCAAGCTCAGTTTAAATTAGTATAATTTGACCAGTCAATATAGCCTTCTATAGCAACCAAGCTCTTTTCTGAAACTTTTTTGAAAGGGACTTCAACCCATTAAACAAAGAAAAAGGGACTGTCCCTTCGTCATTATGAATGACATTTGGGACAGTCCCTCTTCGATCTGGCTATTTAACAGGCAGTAGTATGGTAAATGTCGTACCGGCACCCATTACACTGTCCGCTTTAATTTGACCCCGATGGGATTCGATAATGTTCTTTACAATGGCAAGACCCAGGCCGGTTCCGCCTGCCCCGCGCGTACGAGCTTTATCCGCTTTATAGAATCGCTCGAAAATATACGGAAGGTCACCCTGAGGGATTCCCTCACCCTCATCTGTCACTTTAATCTCGACATAAGCCTTCTGATCCACGATCACGTTGCAGGCGCTAAGCGTGATTGACGCTTGCATCGACGTATGGCGAATCGCATTGTCCAGCAGGTTCGTCAGCACTTGCTCCATACGATCCTCGTCTGCTTGCGCGATGACGAGCGGATCTGGCGGAAGTTCAATATGAAGATGGATGTCCTGCTCCTTCGCACGTACCAAGAACTTGCGATGTACTCGCTTCAGAAGTCCGGTCAGGTCCGTCTCGACCAGCTTCATCTCAATATGACCGGCTTCCATTCTCGCCAGATCGAGCAAATCCTTCACGAGCCGCCCCATTCGCAGCGACTCCTCATAAATCACCTGCGCGAGCTCCTTGCGCTCCTCCGGTGAACCTGCAATATCATCGAGCAAGGCTTCGCTGTAGCCTTGCAGCATCGATAATGGCGTCCTGATCTCATGGGAGACGTTAGCGACGAAGTCGCGGCGAAGCTTCTCCAGCTTCGTCTCCTCCGTTACGTCCCGCATCACCGCAACCGCGCCGCGAACGGTATGATTCGATTTGAGCGGAGCCATTACTACATCCCACACACCGCTTTGCACATGGATTTTATCGGATAAGTCCCGACCTTCCCGAAGCACTTTGCGGTAGAGGTCAAACATCGGCTCGGGCACCTGTGTATGTGAGCCAATATAATCTTCGGTCCATTCCAGCTCATTCCACTTGTCAATTAACTTCTGTCCATGTGGATTGGCCAGTATGATTTGACCTTCGGCATCGAAGGTCACGACCGCATCAGCCATGCTCCGATGGACGCTCGCCAAGTGATCCTTCTCATGATTGAGGTCATGGATCAACGTATCCAACTCAGAAGCCATATTATTGAACGTGGTGGCCAAATCACCGATCTCATCCGTTGAGCGAATAGGCACTCGTGTACGGTACTCGCCTTGGGAGATCAGATCAGCCGCTTTCTTCAGCTGAAGCAGCGGCTGCGTGATTTTGGTAGAGAGGAAGAACGCAAAGAACGTCGATAACAGAAACCCGATGATGGCCGTGTAAACAAAAAGCACCTTGACATCATGCGAGTTCTTGAAGGCAATGTCGATATATTGAAGCAGGAACATCCCCAGTATAAGCAATACGACAGCCACAAGCGCGATAATTGTAATCCATAGCTTCCCGACAACACTTCGCCAGATCATCACTTACTTCGGCACCTCAAGCTTATAACCTACGCCCCAAACCGTCGTGATCATCATCGCCGCTTCCGGAGAAACTTTGTTCAGCTTCTCGCGAAGTCGTTTGACATGGGTATCCACGGTACGAAGATCTCCGAAAAACTCATAGTTCCAGACGTCTTTCAACAATTCTTCGCGGGAAAACACTTTATCCGGCGAAATCGCCAAGTAATGAAGCAGCTCATATTCCTTCGGCGTTAGACTGACCTCTTGACCGCCAGCCATGACACGATGTGCATCATGCTCGATAATGAGATGCGGGAACACGATATTATTGCTCGTCAACGCTTCCTTCGTTAAGAAGGCGGTAGCGGACGAACGGCGTAGGATGGCTTTCACGCGATAAATGACTTCGCGAGGGCTGAATGGTTTCACGACATAGTCGTCAGCGCCTACTTCAAACCCTTGCACGCGGTTCATTTCCTCGCCTTTAGCCGTCAACATAATAACAGGCGTCGCCTTTACCTGACGCAGTCTGGAACAGACTTCTACGCCATCAATTCCCGGCAGCATGACATCCAGCAGTATCAGGTCGAATTCACCTGCCGTTGCAAGGCGAAGTGCCGTTTCTCCGTCCTCAGCCTCCTCAATGAGATAGCCTTCCTTTTCCAGATACATTTTGAGCAGCCTGCGAATTCGTTCTTCGTCATCAACTACAAGAATGCGGTGAAGTTCTTCAGACATGTCCGTTGTCTCCTTTCAAATCTTGCTAATCTTCATTAAACGCCTGCGTAGGAGTGCAAGCCGACGAGGACCAAGTTAACCCCTATCAGCGTAAACAACACAATGACAAAGCCGATAACCGCAAGCCATGCCGATTTGGAACCGTGCCACCCGCGCGATAGACGCAAGTGCAGGTAAGCCGTGTAGTACAGCCAAGTAATAAGCGCCCATACTTCTTTTGGATCCCAGCCCCAGAAACGCGACCAGGCAATGTAAGCCCAGATCATTGCGAATATTAGCGCGCCAAGCATGAAGATCGGGTAACCGATCGCAATGGCGCGATAGCTGATTTCATCAATATCATCTTCGTCGATATCATCCATCAGAGGATGAATCGCGGCCCCGATCCGCTTGCGCAAGACAAGTCGCAGGATACCGTATAGTATGGCCCCGTTAATGATTGACCACGTAATCGTGTTCAGTTTACGAGCCGCGTTGACGCCTTTCATCCAAGAAGGAGTCTCCATCAGCGGTTTCTTCACGCCAAGGAAGGCATCAATCGATACATCTTGGCTGTTATACGGCTTGAAGATTGGCGGAAGGGAGTATTCAACGGTTTCAGTCGTCGTGCTCTCAATTCCTTTGTCATCAATGACAACATTCTCTTTCTTGAACGTCGCTTCATAACCGGCGCCACGGAAAGAGAAGACCGAACCGATAAAAGCAATGATGATCACGATGACAAATAGTGTAAATTCGACCCAGCGTTGTTCGCGTCTTGCTTGCGGACTCGTTTTCTTGAAGTCGACCGTACGAAGCAAGTACATCAGTCCGGCTGCAAAACCGACTGCGAAGAAAGCTTCGCCTGTTGCCGCTGTCGTCACGTGAACTTTAAGCCAAATCGACTGCAGTGCCGGGATGAGCGGCTGAACCTCTTGAGGGAATACCGCTGCATAGGCAACGATGATAACCGTTAATGGCAATGTGAACAAACCAAGCAGCGGTTTGCGGTAGATCGCATTGACGATGACGAAAGCAAACATAATGGCCATCGCCAGAAAAGTCATAAACTCATACATGTTACTGGTCGGGATGTGGCCTCCGCCGATCCAGCGCGTAATAAAGAAAGTGACGTGTGAAGCAAATCCAAGTATCGAGACCGCGTAAGCGACCCGGCCCCAGCGGCGAATATGCTCTTCCGGGCTGCGGTTGCTCCACTTGCGACCGAGCGCGGCAACGCCGTAAAACATAAATCCGAAGCAGTACAGAAAAAATGCGACGATAAACGCGTCGCTGCTAAAATCAAGCAAACTCACGATTTGTTCCTCCCGTTATCGAGCGTCTTCGGCTCTACGACGACGCCTAACCCGCGCAACGCGGAAGCGACCTCGGCACGCATGCCGTAATTATTCTTGTTCGTATGTGCGCCTAACGTGACGCGGCCGCCCTCTATGCGAAGCCAAATTCTGCGGTGATGCCAATAAGAACCCAGCAACAGCCCGAACATCGATATGCCGGCCCCTACCCAGATATAAGGCATCGCCCGATCGGAGCGAATGTTAAGCGAGGTCATCACACCTGCGAACTCGACACCTTCCATAGTCGGCACCTTCAGCTCAAACCTTTTGCCCATTTCCCCATTGATGAGATCCTGGCTGAATCGCGCTTTGTCGGTTTGTTTCGGGAAGTACATGTACGGCTCGCCATCCGCCGCCAAATCCGGACCTTTCATCACGAACACAAATGCCGGCGCGTTCGGCTCCTTGGATTTCGTAGTCGGCTTGCCTTCCGAGTTCAGCGCAAAATCCATGTACGTCTGACGGAGTTCAAGCGTGTACGGTCCAAGCTTGTAGGTTAATTCCGGATTGCGCATGACGAGATCGATTGGCCCATAGGTCTTGCCCGTCTTATGATCGATCAGCACCGGATGAACGGCCTTCAGCTTCGGTGTTTCGTCGAAGCCGAACTGATACGCCTTGATGCCTTTATAGGAAAGCGGATCGTTCACGATAATAGCGTGACGTTTCACTTCTTTCAGCTGCGGCTGCTTGGAAGGATCATCGCAATCCGCCTCGCATTCATACAGCACGGCTTTCGTCTCGTAGAGCTTCGCCCGAGCTGTTCCTTTCATCGATTCCGGAAGCTCTGCATCCGTATAATAGTTAATCGTAAACTTCTCGTTCTTCACGTAATAGTTCGTCTCCGGGATTTGAACCGTATCCCCTTCCGTTACCGTTACGTAATTGTCCATGGCCCAGCCCGGAAGCGTGCGCAGCAGCACCGCGAGCAAGAACACGATCAAGCCAATATGATTAATATAAGGGCCCCAGCGACTGAACCGATATTTCTCCGCCAGCAATGCGTCGCCTTCATGATGAACCTTATAATGCTTGCGTTTTAGCTCTTTAGCCATAGCAGCGGTCCAATTCTCTGCTGATCCTTCAATATCACCGGTGTACACGGTCTTCTGTCTGGTCAAGAACGTGTTATGCTTGCGAATTTGTTGTTTGTTCAATGCCCGATAGAGCGGCAGCACGCGATCAAGACTGCATATAACGAGCGAAGTTCCGATCATAACCAGCAGGCCGATAAACCACCAAGACTCATACGTATTGGACAAGCCAAGCTTATAATACCATTTGCCGATCCAGCCGTAGCGCTCTTCGTAATACGTTGTAGGATCAAATGAGATAAAGGCATTCTCTTGCGTGAAAATCGTGCCGACCATAGCCGCAATCAGTGTAATCACGATCAAACGAACAGCAATTTTAACCGAAGAGAAAAAGTTCCAAACGCGATCAATCGGCGACGGATTCGCCTTCTGCGAGCGACGGGCAATGCCGTCGTAGCGCATTTCGAGCGGCGCATCGTTCTCTGCTTCCTCGCCGTCCAGCGGGTTGCCGCAATGCTCGCAAAGGACGGTTCCGACCGGATTCTGGTGACCGCATTCACATTTCGTATTTTCAAAAGTCAACATGCAAAAAAACCTCCTTCGACTAGGACTGAAGCAATTTCTCGATACGCTTGTCCATGTCCGCTTCCGCCATCGGTCCGACAAAGATGTCTTGAATCGTTCCATCAGGCTTCACAAAGAAGGTAGTGGGATACGACTTCAAACCGTACTTTCGCTGTACGTCATTATTCTCGTTAAGCAGAATGGAATAGTTGACATCAAACTGCTTCACAAAATTAGAAACGGTCAATTTGTCCTCGCCAAGATTAATCCCGACGACTTCAAACGACTTGTCTTTATGCTTCGCGTATTGGGCGACCAAATCCGGCGTCTCCGTTACGCAGCCCGGACAGTATGTACCCCAGAAGTTGATGACAAGTGCCTTGCCTTTGTAGTCTGCGAGCCGGTGTGTTTGGCCGTCCATGCCAAGCAAAGCGAAATCCGGCGGCTCCGAGCCTTTCCGCGGCAGACCGTCATGAGAACTAAACAGAGCATTGCCGATCGCGTAACCCCCGAGGAGCAGTACGCCTAGAAAAATAACAATCTGAATAAGTCTGCGGTTCGATTTCATATAAGTGTTAGTCACCGCCTGTTCCTATGCTGCAATTTTCTTGCATTTCAATACTTTCATTATAACGAAAATTCGACGGCAATTGAGGTTGCCGTCGCTCGTTATTTTTGAATTTTATGTGTCTTGACAGCCGCTGCGCGCAGCTCTTGGACCTCTTTGGGCGTTAAATGGCGGAACTTTCCACGCGCCAATCCGTGCAGTCCCAATTCCCCGAATCGTACGCGGCGAAGCAGCAGTACCGGATGATTAATCGCATCGAACATCCGACGAACCTGTCTGTTGCGTCCCTCGTAGATCGTAATCGTAATCGTCGCCTGATTCTTCTCCGTATTTACATCGTGATACTCGACCTCTGCAGGTGCCGTCATTCCGTCCTCAAGCAGAATGCCTTGCTGCAGCCGCTCCAGCGCCGTGCCGTGCGGTACCCCTTTAACGGTGGCCCAATAAGTCTTCGGTACGTGATGGCTCGGATGCGTCAATAAGTTCGCAAACTCGCCGTCATTCGTGAGCAGCAGCAAACCTTCCGTATCATAATCAAGCCGGCCTACAGGATAGACGCGCTCTGTAATGCCGGGCAGATAATCCGCCACAATCTTGCGTCCCTGCGGGTCACTCGCACTTGTAATGACGCCTTTGGGTTTATGAAGCATCAAGTAAAGCTTGCTCTCACTCTGGATTCTGCGGCCCTTCACCGTAATGATATCAACGGCCGGGTCTGCTTTGACTCCCAGTGTAGTCACTGTCTCCTCATTGACCTGTACTTGACCGGACAAGATGAGCTCCTCGCATTTGCGGCGTGATGCAACGCCCGCCTGCGCCAAAATCTTCTGTAAACGTTCCAATGATTTCACCTCACCCACCATCATACCCTAAATGACAGGTGGAAAGAAAGTGCACAACAAATATGCCCGCAAGAGCGAATGCACGATCGTGCAGTACGCTTGCGGGCATGATCCGGTTAACTTAACCAAACACGAATAAACAAATGATGATAGCAGCGAAAAAACCGACGAAGTCTGAAAATAACCCTACTTTAAGCGCATACTTACTGCGCCTGATGCCTACCGCTCCAAAATAAACCGTGAGTACGTACAGTGTCGTATCCGTGCTGCCTTGAATCGTGGATGAGATCCGACCAATCATGGAGTCCGGCCCATATGTCTTGATAAGCTCGGTAGTGAATGCAAGTGACCCCGCTCCGGTAAGCGGCCTTAGCAGTCCGAGCGGCAATACTTCGCTTGGAATACCTAAGCCATCAAACAATGGCCGTATGAGCGAAGCCATCATATCCATCGCGCCGGATGCTCGAAACATACTGATCGCTACCATCATCCCGACCAGATGCGGAATAATATTAATCGCCGTGCCGAAACCGTCCTTGGCTCCTTCGATAAAGGTTTCATACACGGGTACGCGCTTAAATGCGGCATAGAGCGGAATAAACACGATCATGAACGGGATGATCCAGGCTGAGACGGCCGTTATCCATTCATACAACGGCCTCACCCTTTCCTTGGCCGTCTGCCGTGAGCGACTCCACACTTCGAGGAGCTGCCGTTCCATCGCGACTGGTAAATCGCGGCGGCTTATTGCGATATCGTTTGCGATACCAGCGATCGGCAGCAATTGCCGCGGCTGTCGCAACCAAGGTAGCCGCTAGTGTTGTCCCGACAATCTCCGCCGGATGCGCCGAGCTGTAAGTCATGCGAATTGCAATTAACGTCGTTGGGACAAGCGTAATGCTGGACGTATTGAGCGCGAGCAGCGTGCACATGGCCGCCGAAGCGGTTTCCTTATCTGGATTGAGCTTCTGCAGCTCCTGCATCGCTTTAATCCCCATCGGTGTAGCCGCGTTGCCGAGCCCAAGTATGTTTGCACTCATGTTGCTCATTATGTAACCGAGGGCCGGATGACCCTTCGGCACGTCTGGGAATAGGAATCGGACAACAGGCTGCAGCAAGGCGGCGATTTTGCGGAGCAGACCCGCATCCTCGCCGATACGCATAAGCCCCAGCCAGAACACCATCACGCTGATGAGCCCGAAGCTGACGGTGACTCCGCTCTTCGCTCCTTCAAATGCGGCCTCGGTCAAGGCTTCCATTCGACCATTCACGATTGCTGCTACAAAGCTGACCGCGATAAAGAAAAGCCAAATGAAATTTACCATCCCCCGGCCTCCTTCCCTCCAAACAAAGTAGACAGCGTGACCGTCAGTGCCCTGCGGAAGGAAGCTGATGATAAGCCGCCATATGCAGACTCCGATTGATCACCGATCACCCAAGCCGGTTTCTCCGGCATTGTAATACGCTGACTTTGCGGATCGAATACCGGCGTCGAGCCAATCCTCTCCTCGCCGATAAACCACTCCAGCTTCCCGCGCTCGCCCAGCTTGTATGCTGTCGAGTTGGCATCAATCAGCGTCAGCTTCGAGCGCAGCTGCTGCTGCTCGCCTTCCGCAAACGGATAAAGCAGCGTCCGTCCGACGGCAAGCGGATATCCGTTTATCGACTGGCCTTTGCGAGTCACTTCGGTTAAGCGGAAATTCGCAAAGCCGAAATCGAGAAGCTTCCGATGATCCTGCCAATCATCCCCGTCATTTAAGGTAACGGCAACAAGCTGCTGGCCATTCCGTGTAGCCGAACTGACCAAGGTACGAAGCGACTTCTTCGTATAGCCCGTTTTGACGCCGTCCGCTCCTTCGTACATCGTGAGCATTTTATTCTTGTTCCGCCATTGGTAGTCCCAGCTGTCATTCGGATTAGGAGCCTTCTTCTCCTTCGTCTTCACGATTTCTTTGAACACCGGATTCTTCATGGCGTAGGCAGTCAGCCTCGCCAGATCGTTCGCAGATGAATAATGTCCCTCGGCGTCCAGGCCGCTCGGGTTCATGAACTGGGAATTTGAGAGGCCCAGCATCTGTGCCTTCTCATTCATCATATGGACGAACCCTTCCTCCGTACCGCCGACATGTTCCGCAATCGCTGTTGCTGCATCGTTGCCGGACCTTAGCATCAAGCCGTAAAGCATATTTTGCAAGCTCATTTCCTCGCCGCGCTGCAAATAGATGGACGATCCTTCTTTGCCTGCAGCTCGTATGCTCGTCTTCACTTTGTCGGTGAGCTTGCCGTGCTCAATGGCTACAATAGCCGTCATGATCTTCGTTAAGCTGGCAATGAGCATGGGCTTGTCCCCGTTGTAGCTGTAGAGAATGCGGCCTGACTCCACATCGATAAGCGCTGCGCCTCTGGCATGAGTCGAAACCGTCTGTTTCGAAGCAGCAGCAACAGCCGTCAATCCGGACAGGAAGAGTAATATCGCGGTTGCAAGCAGCAGCAGTTTGTACACATTTCGGATGAATCTCGACCTCATACACTTCCTCCTTCGAAACTGGCGGGCAAGAACATGGTCTTGTACCAGTATATGAACGGGTCCATGAGATATACTACCGAGCCCGTCCTGAAAAAAAAAGAAACCGCCCCGCAGGGACGGTTCCATATGCGATTAGTGGCCATCCATACTTTCGATGAGGACTGATTCCAGCCCGCTGTCACTGTTTGCCGTGCCTTTTTTGAACATGCTCTGAATTTTCTCGAACACTTGCGGCGCAGAATCAATGACCTTTTCCATCAAATGAGTCTGATTATCCAGCGGAACAATGCGTACCCCTTGCGTGCCTACGACAAGGAATGCGATTGGCGTTATGGATACCCCGCCGCCGCTTCCGCCGCCAAACGGCAGTTGAACGGCTGCGTTATGCGTGTCGCCTTGCTTGTGCTCGTCGAACCGGATATCACTTCCCCCTGCGACAAAGCCGAAGCCTACTTTCGAAATCGGCATGATGACGCTGCCGTCAGGTGTTTGGACCGGATCACCGACAATCGTATTTACGTCGACCATTTCTTTGATATTTTCCATTGCTGTCTGCATTAAGCCTTGAATCGGATGGTCTGTCATCTCAAAAAGTCCTCCTTGGTTCAAAGTCGGTAGCTGCACCTTGCCGTTCATATCGTTCCCCTGCTTCAGGAGCATTATGTAATCAACCGCGGAGCAGAATACGCTGTAAGCCGTGCAAACCGCCAGGAAGGCCGTTAGCCTTCTTAATCCGGCCGAACAACCTCATAATGGCAAAGATTGCATAACCGAACGGCACCTTTGCGGTGAATTGGCCTTCCGTTGAGAAATGAGCCTTCTGGTATACCGGTTCAACGACTAGGCTTGGATTCGCAGTTAATCGAACAAGCTGCGACAGAACGCCGATCGTCGTTGTTTTCACCGACCAGACCATGCCGGTCAGCATGGCTGTCCACATCGCGTCGCCTGTCCCAACTGCGGTTCGCCATTGCCATTCCGTCAGTCTTACATGTCCCAGCGTTATGCGAACCCATCCCAGCATGTCGTCCGTATGCTTGAGCAGTAAATTCGCCTTGTCGATGGACTTCAGAATCGAATTCGAATCCACGTTTTTCATTTTGGCATCCAGATCAACCCCGCCTGCATTCTCAGCCGTCATTTCCTGTTTCAATTCGATGCTCATTCCTTTGAACTTCACAATAGGCAGCTGCCAATGGTAATGAATCAAACCGAATAGTGCCCGAATGCGCAATTCCGCATCATCGTCGTTGCCGATCCGTTTCATATGGCCGCGAATCACAACGGGAGACGATAACGCAATGATCAAGAGCAAAAAAAAGAGACCTGTCCCGATCATCCATCCGAGCGGGTAGCCTAACATGGCGTTTCCCCCGTTTCCCTTAATTGGTCGGATATAGTATGACCTAGCGGACAAATCTCATTCTTGTTTCTAGCTTTCTTCTATTGGCGAAGGCATCTCTTCGAGCGTCATTTGACGGCCTTCCAGCCTCTCGAACAGCGCTTGCGTCTGCTCGTCCAAGGAATCGTCGATGACTGCCGATGGCTCCGGAAGCGCATCAAGACCAGCGAGTCCGAAGTAATCGAGAAACGACTTCGTCGTGCCGTACAGAATCGGTCTTCCGATTTGCTCGGCGCGGCCGATCTCTTCGATTAAATCTTTGTTCACCAGCGATGCAATCGCCCGATCGCTCTTCACGCCTCGAATTTCCTCGATATCGACACGCGTTATCGGCTGTCTGTAAGCAACGATCGATAACGTCTCAAGTGCCGCCTGCGATAAGCTTGAACGAGTCGGCGAGTGCGCCATGCGCTCGAAGTAAGCAGCATGTGCAGGGTTGGTCGTAAGCCGGTAAGCACCGGCAACGAAGGAAACCTGTATGCCGCGCTTCTTGCTCTTTAAATCCTTCGTGAGATCTTTCACGATGTCTGCCGTCACAGCTGCATCCAGTTCTAGAATTTCGGATAGCTGCTTTGTCGTCAGCCCTTCATCCCCGGCCATGAACAGCAGACCCTCAATAATCGACTTCAGTTTCGAGAAATCCACCTTCGACTGCTTCTCCTCTCCAATGCACGACGATATCCTCAAACAGGCTGTGCTGATAACAACGAATATGCTTCATTTTCATCAGCTCAAGCAGCGCCAGGAAGGTAACGACTACCTCGTGCCGGCTCATATCGTCGCGGATCAGCTTGGAGAAGCGGACCGTTTCGAATTCGCGAAGCACCTCGATAATATCGCGTATACGGTCTTTGACCGAAATTTCGTCACGCTGAATGGTCGCAATGACATTACGTCTTGACGCTTTGCGCAGCGCCTTCTGAAAAGCTGCGATCAGGTCGCCGATATTCAGTCCTTTAACCGGGTTTTCCGGAATGGCCTTCATGAAAGGCGTCAAATCCTCCGGCTCCTTCGTATAGACAAGACTCCGCTCGAATTCCTGTTCGCGGAGCTGCTCGGCGATTTGCTTATACTTCCGGTACTCCACCAGCTTCGCGATAAGCTCATCACGAGGGTCTAGCCCATCATCGGGCCATTCGTCGTTATAGTCGTCGTGATCGATGACCGGCGGCTTCGGCAGCAGCTGTTTGCTTTTGATGGAAAGCAGTGTGGCCGCCATGACGAGAAATTCGCTCGTGACCTCCAGCTCCAGCTCTTGCATCGCATTCAAGTAGTCCATATATTGATCCGTAATTTCGCTGATGGACACCTCGTGAATGTCGATTTCTGCTTTATCGATGAGATGAAGCAGAAGATCGAGCGGTCCTTCGAACGATTCCAGCTTATACGTCACCGCCATGGTGAAAGCCAACTCCTACAATGTTCTCGTCTTCGCTCTTAGCCTTGAAGCACTTTAGTCAGGTTCGCCATTTCGATGGCCGTAACTGCAGCTTCCCAGCCTTTATTGCCGGCTTTCGTTCCTGCACGTTCAATGGCTTGCTCAATGGAATCTACTGTCAGAACGCCGAAGATCGTTGGCACGCCTGTTTTCAGAGCTATAGCGGAAACGCCTTTCGCAGCCTCGTTGCACACGTAGTCGAAGTGAGGTGTTGACCCCCGAATAACGGCGCCAAGCGTGATTACCGCGTCGTATTTGCCGCTTTCGGCCATCTTCTGCGCGATCAAAGGAATTTCAAATGCGCCCGGTACCCATGCTACATCCACTTCACTGTCGGCTGCGCCGTGACGTTTGAATGCATCGAGTGCTCCGCCAAGCAGCTTGCTGGAAATAAACTCGTTAAAACGTCCTACTACTACACCATATCGTAATCCTTCAGAAATTAAATGTCCTTCAAAAACTTGCGGCATTGAAAATTCATCCTCTCGGTTTTCCTTGTTAGCAAGGTTAGTTTGTTTGTTGAGACTTATTACGAGTTGTTGCGAGTTATTGCGATTTATTGAGGCAAATCGTCAAATTTCAGCAAATGGCCGAGTTTTGACTTTTTGGTGTGCAAATAGCCGTTGTTGTCTTCGTTCGCGTCCATCTGAATCGGAACACGCTCGACCACTTCGATACCGTAACCTTCCAATCCGCGTATCTTACGCGGGTTGTTCGTTAGGAGCCGCATCTTGCGGATGCCGAGATCCTTCAGAATCTGAGCACCGATACCGTATTCGCGCAAATCCGGGGCAAAGCCCAGTTTAATATTCGCGTCGACGGTATCTAATCCCTGCTCTTGCAGCTGATAAGCTTTCAATTTGTTAATCAAGCCAATGCCACGGCCTTCTTGACGCATATAGAGCAGCACGCCATTGCCGGCTTCATTAATTTGACGCAGCGCCGCTTCGAGCTGTGGACCGCAGTCGCAACGATGGGAATGAAACACGTCTCCGGTCAAACATTCGGAATGGACGCGTACTAGGATGGGCTGCGTCGGATCGATTTCGCCTTTAACGAGAGCAACATGCTCCTTGTTGTCTACTTCGTTGGTGTAGGCAACTGCGCGGAACACGCCGTAATCCGTTGGCATCTTCACATCCACGACGCGCTCAACCAGCTTCTCTTTCTCATTGCGGTAGTGAATCAGCGACTGAATGGAAATCAGCTTCAAATTATGTTTCGCTTTGAATTCGATGAGATCCGGCAGGCGAGCCATGGAGCCGTCTTCTTTAATGATTTCGCAGATGACCGCTGCCGGCTTGGAACCGCACATGCGAGCCAAATCGATCGCTGCTTCCGTATGACCGGCCCGGCGCAAGACGCCGCCTTTCTTGCCAATCAGCGGAAAAATGTGACCCGGTCTTCTGAAATCGTCCGCTTTCGCGCCTGAACCGTCCATTAACGCTTGAATGGTTTGAGAACGCTCATAGGCGGAAATGCCTGTTGTCGTTGAAGCATGGTCAACCGACACCGTGAAAGCTGTTCCGTGATAGTCCGTGTTGCGCTGCACCATCGGCGGAAGATCCAGCTCCTCGGCACGTTCTGCCGTAATCGGTACGCAGACGAGTCCACGCGCTTCCGTGATCATGAAGTTAATGATCTCGGGCGTTGCTTTACTGGCAAGGGCAATTAGATCGCCTTCGTTCTCGCGGTCTTCGTCATCCGTGACAATGATCGCTTTGCCTAATATCAAATCATAGATGGCTTCCTCGATTGTATCAAATGCTTCTGTAGTCATATTTTCTCACTCTCCTTATCAAGGCTGTCTGTCTCTATTTATTACATAAATCCGTTCTCTGCCAGAAAAGCTGCCGTTAGGCTGCTCTTCGGTTCCGCGGACCTGTTGTCTCCTGAACCATCAGCTGGGCGATCACCTTTAAAATGAAGCAGGTGGTCGACATACTTGCCAAGCACGTCGCACTCCACGTTTATGACACTGCCGGCTTGCTTCAATTGCAGAGCAGTCTCGCGAAGCGTGTGCGGAATGATGGAAACCGAGAAGCTGCTCACGCTGGCATTCACGACCGTCAAGCTAATGCCATCCAGCGTAATGGAGCCTTGTGGAATGACATAGCGCATTAGTCCGGAATCATGCGGCCTAATTGTAAACACAACCGCGTTGACATTATTCTCTCGACTGAGCACTTCGCCTGTTCCATCAACATGACCCTGTACAATATGACCGCCGAAGCGACCGCCTGCTTGCATAGCCCTCTCCAGATTCACGCGTTCGCCGGGGCGGATATCCTTCAGATTCGTGTGCCGGAACGTTTGCGGCATGACATCTGCCGTGAAGATCGTGGGACTGAGCTCCGTTACCGTTAGACACACGCCATTGACGGAAATACTGTCGCCGATAGCGGCATCCTTCAGAATTTGGGGTGCTTCGATCGTCAGGACCATCGCTTCACCTTGCTTATGCGTCTTCTTCAGCGTGCCGATTTCTTCAATAAGTCCGGTAAACAACGATTTCTCCCCCTCTCCCTTTCACTCTTTCACTCTTCAATTTCGATTGCGCAGATAGCCGCTGAGCAGCACATCGTCTCCGACTCTTTCCATGGCCATCTCCTCCAAGCTGATGGCCTCAGACATCTTGTCGAAGCCTTCGAATTGGAAGACGCCGGGTGCGGCGGATCCTCCGATTAGCTTCGGCGCAATAAAGAGCAGCAGCTTATCGATTAACCCTTGCTCCAGCATAGCCCCGTTCAGCTTGCCGCCGCCTTCGAGCAGAATCGAGCCGATCTCCAGTTCACCGAGCTTATGCATGGCGAGCTTCAGATCTACTCGGCTCCCGCTTCCGCAGCGGATCACTTGAGCGCCGACTTCTGCGAGTGCAGCTTCTTTAGCCGAATCAGCGCCTTCAGTCGTAAGAACAATGACACGTGAAGAGCGGTCTTGAATCGTTCTGGCTTCAAGCGGCAGCCGAAGCGTTGAATCTACGATGATGCGAGCAGGATGCACGGCAGGTACCGTTAGCCGAGTTGTAAGCTCAGGGTCATCGGCCAGCGCGGTATCGACTCCCACCATGATACCCATGTGCCGATGCCGCAGCGTGTGCGTCAACTCTCTGGCCGCCGCACCACTGACGTACCTGCTGTCGCCCGTCTTCGCTGCCAGCTTCCCATCCAAGGTCATCGCTGATTTCATGGTGACGAAGGGCAGTCGAGTGACGATGAATTTATTAAACATTTCGTTCATGCGTGTTGATTCTTCGCCGAGAATGCCAACCTCGACTTCAATGCCCGCCTGCTGCAGCTTCGCGATTCCGCGGCCGGCAACCTGTGGATTCGGATCCGTGCAGGCTACGACTACTCTTGCAGCCTTGGCGGCGATTAATCGGTCGCAGCAAGGAGGTGTTCGGCCATGATGACTGCACGGCTCCAGCGTGACATAAACGGTCGCACCTTCTGCTTGATCACCGGCCATGTTGAGCGCATGTACTTCTGCATGACCTTCGCCTCGCCGTAGATGCGCGCCAAGCCCAACGATGCGGCCTTCCTTCACGACCACACAGCCGACAACCGGATTGATGTCCGTCTGCCCCTGTGCCTTTGACGCCATATCTAGTGCGAGCCGCATATACATTTCGTCGTTCAATACTGCGATTGACATAACAAAAATCACCCCTTGGCAGTTGGCCAACGGGGTGATGGGTGTGAAAAACCATAAAGGGACGTATTCGAAGACACATTTAAACAAACTCAGCAACATTGTGAAAAAAAGAACAAAGTTGGCGAGAAATGAAAAAATGGAATTCGCGTACTGTCTCCTTCTCCCATCCAGACTTTACTGTCGGTCCCGGATTTACACCAGGTCCACCGTTTCACATGCTCCATGCCACTAGGCGTCTGGAACAATGTAACCCGGGTCACGGACTGACAAAGTGATGGCTGCCATTCGTCGAACGAGCAGCACAGCCCTTTGATCACCGCCGGTTGGGACTTTCACCCGACCCCGAAGGAAAAACGCAAATACTTTGAAGAAATGTTACCACTTCGCCATGGAAAATGCAACTTGTTTCCGTTGAGTGTCTGGTTTGAGACAAAAAAAGGCCGTCCCTATCATCATAATGATGATCTGGGACAGCCCCTTTATTTCTTACACTTCTACGATTTCAACCTTGCTCATTTTGTCGCGGCCTTTGAATGCATCGACATGCTCCATGCCTTTGGACACTTTACCGAATACGGTATGTCCGCCGTCAAGGTGCGGCTGCGGCTGGTAAGCGATATAGAACTGGCTGCCGCCGGTGTTACGGCCGGCATGCGCCATTGCGAGCGATCCGCGCTCATGCTTGTTCGGATTGATTTCGCAATCGATTTGGTAGCCGGGACCGCCTGTGCCTGTCCCGCTCGGGCATCCGCCTTGAGCGACGAAGCCGGGAATGACGCGGTGGAAGTTCAAACCGTTGTAGAAACCTTCGTTAGTCAGCTTCTCGAAGTTTGCTACTGTTCTCGGTGCGTCCTTCTCGAACAGGTCGATAAGAACCTCTGCACCGTTTTCCATTGTGATCTTAGCTTGTTTAGCCATTGTATTGCTTCCTCCTCAAAACCCTATTATTTAGCTGCCGACGTTTGCTGCATACGCGCAGGAATGACGTCATTGCCGATAATATCGTCAAGCGATTCCCGTTTGACAGCTACGTCAGCTGCACCGTCTTTTACAAAGACGACAGCTGGGCGGCGAATGCGATTATAGTTGCTCGCCATAGCATAATTGTACGCGCCTGTGCAGAATACAGCAAGTAAGTCGCCGCTATTGGCTTTAGGAAGCTCCAAATCGATGATCAATTTGTCGCCGCTCTCGCAGCATTTGCCTGCAACGGTAACGGTTTCTTCAAGCGGATCGTTAGCACGGTTAGCTAGAACCGCTTCGTATCTGGACTCATACAGCGCTGGGCGAGGGTTGTCAGTCATACCGCCGTCAACGGCAATATACTTGCGTACGCCAGGGATATCTTTGCTTGTCCCAACCGTATACAGCGTCGTACCCGCATCGCCAACCATACTGCGACCGGGCTCAACCCAAATCTCAGGAAACGGGTAGCCGGCTGCCGAGAAGTTCGTTTTGATGGAATCGGTGATAGCTTTCACGTATTGCGAAACCGGAAGCGGAGTATCGCCTTCTACATAACGGATGCCGAAGCCGCCGCCAAGGTTGATTACGCGGAACGTAATGCTCAGCTCTTCACGTACTTTCACTGCGAAGCCGGCAACTTTATCAACCGCCATTGCAAAACCTTCAACTTCGAAGATTTGCGAGCCGATGTGGGAATGAACGCCGAGCAGCTCAAGGTTAGGCTGTGCAGCCGCTTCTTGAATCGCTGTGTAAGCTGTGCCATTGCCAAGGTCGAAGCCGAATTTGGAATCGGTTTGGCCTGTGGTGATATATTCATGCGTATGTGCTTCTACACCTGGCGTGATACGAAGTAATACGTTAACTTTCTTGCCTTTGTCGCCCGCCAGCGCGTTAAGCAGGTACAATTCGTTGAAGTTATCGACTACGAAGCAGCCAATGTTCGCATCAAGCGCCATGTTGATCTCTTCAGGCGTTTTGTTGTTGCCGTGGAAGTGAATCCGTGCAGCCGGGAAGCCGGCTTTAATCGCTGTGTACAGCTCGCCGTCGGAAACAACGTCCAGCGACAGACCTTCTTGCTCGGCGATCGTGCACATAGCCATTACGCTGAATGCTTTACTAGCGTAAGCTACTTGGAATTTAAGGCCCGAAGCGCGGAAAGACTCGACATACTCACGTGCTCTCTGACGAACGAGCGCCTCGTCGACGATATATAGGGGTGTTCCGAATTGTGCGGCCAAATCAGCCGTATCGCAGCCGCCGATTTCCAGATGGCCTTGTGCATTAATTTTGCTGGTACCGTGTAAGTACATGTAATATTCCTCCGTTTTCTCCCATGAAATTCCCAATGATTATGTTTGCACCATTTAACATCAGTATAGCGCATTCGGTCAATGGCCGAAATGGATAAATCCACATTTCATTTGCATTTTTTGCAAAAGCGTTTAGCGATGCTTGTCAGTAGGCATTCGATCCCGCTGCTGCGGCTTCAGCAAATTCGGCCTAGTCCGGTTCGACAGCACCGGCACGCGGATAATAATGCTGAGCAGTCCTTTCGGGTCAAACGGGATAAGAGGCCACATATAGGGTCTGTTAAAGGAGCGGCTCAGAACCAGCATAATAAAGGTGACCGTCGTAGCGACCATAAATCCCGGCACCTTGAAAATCGCCACTGCGACGATAAGAAGCAGCCTGATGATTCGGTTGGCAAGGCCTAGCTCATAGCTTGGCGTCGCGAACATTCCGATCGAAGCAATCGCCATATACAACACGACCTCATTGACGAACAATCCCGTCTTGACCGCGATATCGCCGATCAAGATAGCCGCGATCAACGACATCGCAGTAGCAAGCGGAGTCGGCGTATGGATGGATGCCATCCGCATTAAATCGACTCCGACTTCTGCGAGGAGGAATTGCGCAACCATCGGCAGTTTGCCCGGCTTCTGCGCTCCGATGAAATCCAGCGCCGGCGGTTTGAGCTCCGGCTTGAGCGTGAACAGAAACCATAACGGAAGCAGGAACAAAGAGGCTGCAATCCCGAAGAAACGGACCCAGCGCAAATAGGTGCCGATAAACGGCGTTTGCCGATTTTCTTCCGCATGCTGCGTCAAATCAAAGAACGTCGTCGGCAAAATCATCACGCTCGGCGTTGTATCCACGAATAGCGCGATATGCCCTTCCATCAGATGGACAGCTACCGTATCCGGGCGTTCCGAATAGCGCACGAGCGGGAACGGGTTCCAGCCCCGCTTCACCGTGGCTTCCTCAAGCTGCTTGTCTGCAAGCGGTAATCCGTCGAGCTTGATTTGTTGGATTTTCTTCTTGATGGCGCTAAGCATCTCTTTATCAACGATATCGTCGATGTACGCGATACAAACATCCGTCTGCGTCCGTTCCCCGACTCGCATAATCTCATAGCGCAGCTTCTTATCCCGCAGCCGGCGGCGGACAAGCGTCACGTTTACGAGCATCGTTTCGACGAACCCGTCCCGTGCACCGCGAACGACGCGCTCTAGCGATGGCTCCTCGGGATTCCGAGCCGGAAAGGCTTTGGCATCAATGAGCAGTACGGTGGATTGACCTTCTATGTACATCGCAGTTCCGCCTGCGAGTACATTGTTCAACATCAATTCCCAGTCATTCTCTTGCGCTACTTGTACGGCCGACACATAGAGATCGAGAAAATCATGAAGGACATCCGTGGAGAGATCCTCCGATTCCAAGTAGGTCAACCGTTTAATAATTTCAGTCAGCACCGTATCCTTCGCAAAGCCGTTGATGAAGAAGAATGCGGTCCTCTTGTTTGCAAAGGTCATTTCGCGGACCACAATATCGAAGCTCATTTTGAAGCCAACTTCATCCTCCAGCTGCTGCAAGAACTCGTCCATCTTCAGAGGAATCGGGACTTTAGGTTTCTCGGTCTTTAATTGCGGCCGTTTGCGATGGCTGATAATCGGCTGATCTTCTTCCGCAAACGGAGGCTCCGAGAACTGGATGCCACTGTCATCCTCATGCTGATCAGCACCGGTACGGGAATCCGCGCTCGCCTCCTTCTCCCCGTCATTTTCGTTCAACTTGCCCTCGTTGTCATACCAGAAAACATGAACGGGCTTCTTAAATCCAGAGCCTGTTTGCTCTTCACTGTCGCCAGTATCGCGTCCACTCATATCAAACCCTTCCTTCCCTTCCAATCGGTATTACGATGCATCGTCCATCCATTGAAATACGAGCCAATCAAATAAGGATCCGGTCACTTTGCCAAGCAACATGGCCATGACCAAACTAACCATGTAGCGGCTTAATCTCATTCGTTTGGCCAAAATCGGAATCACATTCATAACTTCTGTCAGCGCGGCACCGAGCATCCCAACAAATATGCCGTCAAAACTGCCAATAACAACCAATGTCCCTGACCTCGGCAGCATCATCCGCCAATCGAGGAAGTCGGCAAGCGACCAGAATACGGCGCCGCAAACGACAGCCGTTTCGAACCAAATGGACTTTCGGTACGCATAAGCCAGCTGAGCAAGCCTAGGGATCACATCCAGAACAATCAGCAATGCGACAAGCGCACTTCCTACCCCAAGTCCCCCAGCAAAACCGAGTATAGCGACAAATAGATTCGCTGCTGCACTAGCCATCGTCAATCCCCGCTCCCGGCTGCTTTGAAGCAGAGCTGCCCTCACCGGATTCGCTTTTCTTGCGCATTTCATCGGCTATGACGTATGCATTCACATTCTCCTCATACATATAGAGCTCCACCTCGAGCGGATTAGGCTCTTCATTAAATCGTTTGCGAAACAGATGATTGAAGAACACCATCATCCCGATGCCAATCCCAAAGGAGTATGGCACTTGGAACCACAGCGGATGCTCCGATTTCGTACCTGTGACCATCTCCGTGATACGGGAATGGACTTCCTTCATACTGACGTCCGTATGAAAATTCATAATCGCCAAACCGGAGCCAAAGAACAGCAGCAGCCAAGTGACGATGAGAATGACATAACGAGGCTTTCTCGGCGCGTCTGCGACGATGACCAGCACCTGCGGATCCCCGTACGAATCAACCAGCGTTCCTGGTTCTGCTTCTCGGATCAGCTTGACGATTTGGAGCAGATCAATGACGACGCGGTTGCCGTCCTTCCTTGAATGACGGTGAAGAACGAGCGACGTAAGCCTGCTTTCCAGCTCAGCATCGCTTGAGAATAAGCGGGCGGCATGACCCAGCGTCACGTGCTCGCCCGGACGTATGCCAATCCGCTTGCGTAGGCGCAAATACAAGTTGGGCTGCATGTCAGCGTTCATGCCGGCACCCCCTTTCCAGTCGGAATTTCCTTGTTAGTATGATTAAAGGAGGGGCAGGATAATCGGAACAAACACAGCAAAAAAAGCCAAATTGCCCTTTTGGACAATTTGACTTT
The DNA here is from genome assembly GCF_900106745.1 of Paenibacillus sp. CF384. GTDB lineage: Bacteria > Bacillota > Bacilli > Paenibacillales > Paenibacillaceae > Paenibacillus_Z. Next base: position 1,103,469 of record NZ_FNNV01000001.1, read on the forward strand.
AGTCAGCCGCATTCATTGCGCAATTTGATTGCGAATGAGCTGCAATATTTTTTTCTCAAGCCGGGATACCTGCACCTGCGAGATACCGAGCCTCGAGGCGACCTCCGACTGGGTTTGGTCTCGATAGTATCTGAGAAATACGATGAGCCGCTCCCGCTCCGACAAACCGCCGATCGCTTCGTTCAGCGCCAGCTTATCGAACCATCGCTCTTGGGATTCGTCAGCAATCTGATCCATCAGCGTAATGGGATCACCGTCGTTCTCGAATACCGTCTCGTGAATAGACGTTGGCGGCTTATTCGCTTCCTGTGCGAAGACGACATCCTCCGGCGTGATCCCGAGCCGTTCCGCCACTTCCTTAATCGTGGGAAGACGACCCAGCACCTTAGACAGCTCATCCTTGGTCTTGCGCACTTTATTGGCCGTCTCTTTCAACGAGCGGCTAACCTTTAATGTGCCGTCATCCCGAAGGAAGCGCTGAATTTCGCCGATAATCATCGGCACCGCATAGGTGGAAAATTTCACCTCATAGGAGAGATCGAACTTATCGACAGATTTAAGCAAGCCGATGCAGCCGATCTGGAACAAATCTTCCGGTTCATAGCCTCGCCCCATAAACCGCTGAACTACGGACCATACGAGCCGGATGTTGCATTGCACGAGCGTATCGCGCGCGAGCGTGTCTCCCGATTGACTAAGCGCAATGAGCCGCTTGACCTCGGAGTCATCCAAATAAGGCTGCGCCGTTTGTTTCATATCGACATCCATGCGGTCCAACCCCTATGCGCCTAATTAAAAAGCGCTTTTTTCGATTCAATGCGCTTTGTCATCGCGATCGACGTTCCGTTGCCCGGCTCGCTGTACACATCGAAGCCATCCATGAAGTTCTCCATAATCGTAAAGCCCATTCCGGAGCGCTCCATTTCCGGTTTGGAGGTATAAAGAGGCTGGCGCGCAAGGTCCAGATCTTCAATGCCTCTGCCCTTGTCATGGACGGTAAGCTTCACGATATCGCCGTCAATGAAGCCTTCGATCGTAACGACACCGTTTGGATCGCCGTCATAGCCGTGAATAATCGCATTGGTTACCGCTTCGGAGATAGCCGTCTTCAGATCATTCAATTCTTCCATTGTCGGGTCCAGTTGAGATACGAAAGCCGCAACCGCAACACGCGCGAACGCTTCATTCTCCGAACGTGCGGAGAACGACAGTGTCATCTCATTTCTTCCGTTCATGAAACGACCTCCAAACTTGTGAGCGCGAGCCGCTCGTTCTCGTGAATCGGCAATATTTTGAACAATCCCGACAGCTCGAACAGTCGATAGACGCTCTGATTCACGTCGCAAACGACCATCTTGCCGCCTCTGGCCTTAAGCTGCTTATACCGGCCGAGAATAACGCCAAGTCCTGAGCTGTCCATGAACTGCAGATCCTTCAGGCTGAGAATGATATGGGCGCTGTTGCCATGCAGAATCGCTTCTTCCATCTTGAACCGGACAACATCTGCGGTATGGTGATCAAGCTCGCCCCGCAGTCTAACGATCAGTACATTTCGATAATGCTCCAATTCAATCTGAAGGCTCATACTGTTGTTCACTCCTAACGATTATTGCCCTGCTATTGCGGAGCACAAGCTATCCACCTGCGACTCTAAGACAAGCGTCGATGGATAAGTTAGTGTTGAACAAGCAATTCTACGCCTCAGCTTTCATTTCCTGCCCCCCGACAAAACTAGAAGCAGAGCGCTAGAAGCAGACAAATACCGCGCCGAAGCACAGTCTGCAAACGACAAAATTACTTAAATAAACTGCCGCAAGACCGTTTAAACAACGTCCACCAGCCGGCCCGCTCCACAGTAGCAGGGGAATCCACAGCGAACTCGGTCAGTACTTGGTCGCCTTGGAATACGATCAACTTCCCGATGGGGTCGTTAATGGTCACAGGCGCCTTAAGCGGATTAAGCTGCAGCTGGTAACGGATATCCTTCACCGAGCTGCCTTTCTTCAGGAGCACGCTATAGGAATGCTTCGCCGTCAGTTTCAATTCCGGCATTACGCCTTTCTCGACAGGTACAACGCCCATCGCGTCGCCTTTCTGGAAGATCGTATGGTTCATATATTGCGCGAACGAGAAGTCGAACATTTGGGAAACTTCGGCATTGCGCGTTTTCGTATTCGGCTCTCCCATCACGACTGCGATTACACGCAAATTGTCACGGCGGGCAGTAGCAGTTAAGCAGAATTTCGCTTCGCTGGTAAACCCGGTTTTGAGGCCATCCGCTCCTGTATAGAAACGGACAAGCTTATTGGTATTGACCAGCCAGAACGGTTTCTCGCTGGATTTACGCAAGTAATCCTGATACAGCCCTGTATATTTCGTTATTTCGGAATGCTTCAGCAGCTCTCTCGACATCACCGCAATGTCATGGGCAGATGAGTAATGATCAGTGGCTGGCAGCCCGTTACAATTGTTAAAATGGGTATTCTTCAGGCCAAGCTCGGCAGCGCGTTTATTCATCATGTCGACAAAAGCGGCTTCCGTTCCGGCGATTTTCTCTGCCATGGCAACAGAAGCATCATTGCCAGATGCAAGCGCTATGCCCTTCAGCATCTCATCGACACTCATTTGCTCGCCCGGCTCTAGGAAAATTTGCGAGCCTCCCATCGAAGCGGCATAATCACTCGTGGCGACTTTGTCCGTCAGCTTGATGCGGCCTTCGTCCAGCGACTCCATGATGAGCAGCATCGTCATGACCTTCGTGATGCTGGCTGGCGGCAAAGCGGCATGGCTGTTCTTCTCATAAATAATCGTCCCGCTGTCTGCGTCCATAAGAATGGCGGAGCGGGCAGATGGTGCCAGATCCGCAGCGGCAGCAGGTGCCGCATTCGGCGCCGCTCCTTCTTTGGCGAAGGCTGCGGCAGGTGCCGATAGAACGAATATCGCCGTTAAACTGATGGCGAACAATTTCTTCCATTTGATAATCATAGGTTGTTCTCCTCCTGAATGATGCCCGCGGCATAGCTATGGCCGCAAATCGGCTAATATCTCCTTCCTAGTGTGGACGAGTGAACAGCAAAATATTCCATTTCATAGCGTGAAAATCAAAATGATCATGCAAAAAAGCGGCTATTCAGGATAAAATCCCGAATAGCCGCTCTAGTATTCCGACTTGCTCCTCATTACAACCGCTGTACGCCCTGCTCTGTCACTACGGACAGCAGAAGCGGCGATGGTGCTACCTGCTCGCTGCTGAACGTGTACGCTTGCTGTACACGTTTGACGACCTCACGGACAGAAGCGTTATCCTCACGTACGTGAAGCAGTGCAAGCGCATCGCCTTGCTTCACCTTATCGCCGACTTTACGCTGCATCACGACGCCCACTGCATAATCGATGACCGATTCTTTCGTGGCACGACCTGCACCAAGCAGCATCGCAGCAAGTCCAAGTTCTTCTGCTTGAATGGCCAACACATATCCATCCTGCTCAGCGGGCACTTCAAGCACAATCGGTGCCTGCGGCAGCAATGACCGATCTTCAGCCACCTGCGGATTACCGCCCTGTGCGGCCACGAAGACCTTAAACTTCTCCAGAGCTGCTCCGGAAGACAGGCGATCCCGCAGCATCGACTCCGCCTCCGCCAGATTGCTCGCTTGTCCGCCGAGTACAACCATATGAGAGCTGAGCGCCAAACATAGGGCAGTCAAATCCTCTGGCCCTCTGCCGTGCAGCGTATCAATGGCCTCCTGTACTTCAAGCGCATTGCCGATCGCATAACCAAGCGGCTGATCCATATCGCTGATCAATGCCGCCGTCTTTCTGCCGACCTCGGTTCCGATCGCAACCATCGCTTTGGCTAATTCTTCGGAATCCTCCAGCGTCTTCATGAAAGCGCCGCTGCCTGTTTTTACATCAAGCACGATTGCATCCGCACCGGCTGCGATCTTCTTGCTCATGACCGAGCTCGCAATTAGCGGTATGGACTCGACGGTTGCCGTTACGTCGCGCAGCGCATAGAGCTTCTTGTCAGCAGGCGTCATATTCCCGCTCTGACCGACAATCGCAAGACCGATATCGTTCATCTGCGCGATAAATTCCTCGCTCGTCAGCTCCGTGCGGAACCCTGCCATCGCTTCCATTTTGTCGATCGTACCGCCTGTGTGCCCAAGTCCGCGACCTGACATCTTGGCTACCGGAACACCGCATGATGCAACAAGGGGGCCGACGATCAGACTTGTTTTGTCACCAACACCGCCAGTGCTGTGTTTATCTACTTTAATGCCGTGAATCGGAGTCAGATCGACTTGATCGCCCGATTCTGCCATAGCCATCGTCAAGTTAGCCGTTTCTTCCGCGTTCATACCGCGAAAAAAAACAGCCATAGCCCAGGCGGAAAGCTGATAATCCGGGATGTCGCCTTGGCTATAGCCTTGTATAAGAAATGACAGCTCGTCCTTAGACAGCACTCCGCCATTTCGTTTTTTTTGAATAATATCGACTGCTCGCAAGCGGATGAGCCTCCTTATGTATTAACCATGTACGTTACTTGCTTAGGTTCATCTTTGGGCACTCGACGATTTACATTTCTCTGCCTGCACTTTGACAATTAGTTGGTCAAGCGTTTGGCTGAGCTGAATCACATCACGGTGAAGAAACGTTTCCTTCCGCATTGCAGCCGCCACCAATTGTCCTCGCAGTCGTTCCAATCGTTGATAACTGTGATTGTCCATGGAAATCAATTCCCCGCTTTATTGTGTACTATCTGTCACGGACATTATACGACGACAAGCGGACAAAGAATGTCATAATCAGTCGAGGCCATTGTTACATTTTTGTTACAGCCTACATCAGTGGAATAATGCCGTTTACTAGGCCGAGAAACCTGGATTTTACACGTTCCGTCGTTTCCATGACTTCATCATGCGACAGCGGCTGATCCAAAATACCCGAAGCCATGTTGCTGATACAGGAAATGCCGAGCACTTCAATGCCGGAATGACTTGCGGCAATAACCTCGGATACCGTCGACATGCCGACAGCATCTGCTCCTAATATACGCATCATGCGAATTTCTGCAGGCGTCTCGTAAGAGGGTCCAAGCACCGCAATATACACGCCTTCTTGCAGAGAGAACCCTTGATCCAAGGCCACATCTCTAGCCAGCTCGCGCAAACGTTTGCTGTAAGGCTGCGACATATCCGGGAAACGAACGCCGAGCTCCTTGTCATTAGGTCCCACCAACGGGTTGTGTCCTTGGAAGTTAATGTGATCGCTGATAAGCATGAGATCGCCCGGATTGAAGGTCGTGTTAACGCCGCCTGCGGCATTCGTAACCACAAGCTTCGAAGCGCCGATTGCTTTCATTACGCGTACGGGGAAAGCGGTCAGATCAGGACCATAGCCTTCATACAGGTGGAAACGTCCACGCATGAGGACAACCGGACGACTGCAAAGCTTCCCGATCATCAGCTCGCCTGCATGTCCTTCTACGGTTGAGATCGGAAAATGTGGGATTTCATGATAAGGAATCACGACAGCCTCTTCGATATAATCGCCCAGGATTCCAAGACCTGAGCCCATGATAAGGCCAACCTCAGGTTTAATGGAAATTTTGGCGTTAATGTAGGCTGCCGCTTCTTGAATATGGGATGCATTGAGTGTGTTCACGTTGATGAACCTCCTATAGTTGTAGTCGACTTGCAGTCGTTGCGTATTCTAGTTAAGCTCATTCAAAAATGACACACCATGATCAGGACGCGTCACATCGAAATTGTCGGCAATGGTGGCTGCGATGTCAGCGAAGGTGGAACGAATGCCAAGCGAACCCGGCGTCTTCAATGCCGGACCGAATACCAACAAGGGCACATACTCTCTCGTATGGTCGGTACCGGAATAGGTCGGATCGTTGCCATGATCCGCGGTCACGATGAGCAAATCCCTCTCCCCAAGCCGCTTCGTTAACTCCGGCACACTGCGGTCGAACGCTTCAAGCGCACCGGCGTATCCTTGCGGGTCGCGACGATGGCCATAAAGCGAATCGAAATCGACCAGATTCGTGAAGAGCATGCCTTTGAACGGCTTATCGAGCGCGGCGATCGTCTTATTGACGCCATCCTCGTTGCTCTTCGTATGAAGGGCCTCCGTAATGCCTTCGCTGACGAATATATCATCGATCTTGCCAACGGCTATGACGTCGAATCCGCCGTCCTTCAGCGCATTCAGTACGGTAGGCGCCGGCGGCTTCACCGCGTAATCATGCCGATTCGTCGTTCGTTTGAAGGAACCCGGCTTGCCCACGAAAGGCCTTGCAATCACACGCCCAACGGCGTACCGCTCGTCCAGCGTGAGTTCACGTGCGATTTCGCAGGCACGGTACAGCTCCTCCAGTGGAATAATGTCTTCGTTCGCTGCTATTTGGAAGACGCTGTCCGCACTCGTATAGACGATCCATTTGCCAGTGTTCAGCTGCTCTTCGCCCAGCTCGTCCATAATATCCGTGCCGCTGGCCGACTTGTTGCCAAGCACGCCGCGGCCTGTACGAGCCTCAAACTCGCTCAGCAGATCATCAGGGAAACCGTCCGGGAACGTCCGGAATGGCACGGTCACCTTCAAGCCTGCGATTTCCCAGTGGCCGGTCATCGTATCTTTGCCCACGGAAACCTCGGCCATTTTGCCATAGTAGGCTAATGCGTCTGCTTCCGTCTTCCAGCTGCCAAGGGGAGCGATTCGATCCAGTCCCCAGCTGCGAAGATGGGGCATCTGAAGCGCCGGCACCTCTTGCAAAATGTGACCCAGCGTATGGGAGCCTGCATCGCCGAATGCCGGCGCATCCGGAAGCTCACCGATCCCGACGCTGTCGAGCACGATAACTGTAATACGGTCAAACTTCATAGCGTGATCACTCCGAATTCGTTTGTTTACTTCTAGCCCGCGGATGTGCCAGGTTGTACACCTCTTTAATGCGCGGCTTGGTCACCTGCACGTACACCTGGGTTGTGGTAATATCGGCATGGCCGAGCATTTCTTGCACGGCACGTAAATCTGCGCCGTTCTCCAGCAGATGAGCGGCGAAGGAATGCCGCAGCGTATGCGGCGTCATTTCGCCTTCGATGCCCGCTTCTGCAGCGTATTTCTTCAGGATTTTCCAGAAGCCTTGCCGGGTCATTCTGGCCCCTTGTTGATTGACAAACAAAGCGGTTTCATTATTCTTGAGCAGCTTCGCGCGCACCTGTTCCAGATAATGGGTGAGAGCATCTGTCGCCACGCTGCCAAGCGGAATGATCCGCTCCTTGGTTGCCGAACCGATGCAACGAATGAAGCCCATGGACAGGTTAATATGCTCAACATCTAAAGAGATAAGTTCAGATACGCGGATCCCCGTTGCATAGAGTACCTCCAGCATGGCAAGATCGCGAATGCCGGCATTCGTTTCGGGATCCGGCGCGGCGAGCAGCCTCTCCACATCCGTGATCGTGACGATTTTGGGCAGCCGTTTCTCTTGCTTCGGCATTTCCAAATGGATCGACGGATCGCTCAGCATGTGCCGCTGCATAATTAAATAGTGAAAAAAAGCACGTATCGAGACCATATGTCTGGAAACAGTCGCAACCGCCCGTCCCTGCTGCTTCAGCTGAAGCATGTAGAGAGAGAGGTGGTGTTTCTGTATGCCGTCCACAACCGAGATGCCCTGACTCTCCGCATAATCCAGAAATAAGGACAAATCCCGTTCATAGGATGACAATGTATTGGCAGACAGCCTCCGCCCTTCCTGTAAATACTGAATAAATGTTCGCAGATGCACTCTCATGGGTCGTTCCTTTCCCGGATAAACAGCTTCAACAGGTATCCCTGCTATATTCCACAAAGCCGCTTAATCTCCTGCCAAAGGAAGCCAAATCACCTGCATCCTATTCGCCATACCAGTAAAATAACCGAAGCTTGTCATAAATGCTGCTTGCATCCACCTGAAACGGTTCCTCGTTAAACACCTTCAACGCCTGGCCCTGCGGTACGCGGTAGGGGTCCTCAGGCGTTATCCAAACGGCGATAAACCTGCAGCCGCCATACATCGTAATTGTGAGGAAACAGAGCAGCAGCATAAAAATTATCCGTCTCAGCCACCTTCGAACCGACACGACCATCGCGAAAACCCCTTTTCCTAAGACGAAGAATGGGCAGCCTTTCCCTCTATATACGGGCAAATGGTTGTCCTTTACAACACCTTATGAGCCGGGACGATGAATCATGCATAGGCGCCTAGCTAGCTTAGTTTATCGAAAGGCACGCTTTCGAGCAATTGACTCATGCTGATATACGGCATATTCACAGCCTCGGCTACTTGTGGATGAGTAACGCGGCCTTTGTACGTGTTCACACCTTTACGAAGCGGCTCGTTAGCTCGCACTGCTTCCTCTAAGCCCTTACTGGCAAGCTCCAGCGCATAAGGCATAGTTACGTTCGTAAGTGCTAGTGTAGAGGTCCGTGGAACGGCTCCGGGCATATTGGCAACCGCATAATGGAGAACACCATGTTTCTCGTAGACAGGATCTTTATGTGTCGTTACACGGTCAATTGTCGCAATCGTTCCCCCTTGGTCAACGGCAACATCCACGATGACGGCACCTTTCTTCATCGTCTTGACCATTTCTTCGGTGACCAAATGAGGTGCTCTGGCACCTGGAATCAGAACGGCTCCAATCAAGAGGTCTGCCTTCTTCACTGCGCTCGCAATATTGTAGGGGTTCGACATTAAGGTGCGAATGCGGCCTTCAAACACCTCATCGATATATCGCATCCGATCCGCGCTACGCTCCAAGATCACGACGCTTGCTCCCATTCCAAGGGCAATCCGAGCAGCATTCGTACCCACGATACCGCCGCCAAGAATGATGACTTCCGCAGGAGGAACACCCGGTACGCCGCCCAGCAATATGCCGCGGCCTCCGTAGAAGGCTTCCAGGAATTGCGACCCAACTTGTACGGCCATCCTCCCTGCTACCTCGCTCATCGGCGTGAGCAGCGGCAAGCTGCCGTTCGGCATCTGAATCGTTTCATAAGCAACCCCCGAAACATCCTTTTCAATGAGCGCTTTCGTCAGATCCGGTGCTGCGGCTAAATGCAAGTAGGTGAACAGCAGCAGTCCTTCGCGGAAATAACCGAATTCCTCCGGCAGCGGCTCCTTCACTTTCATAATCATTCCGGCCTTTGCCCATACTTCCTTTGCTGTCGGCAAGATGGCGGCCCCTTCTGCTACATAAGCTTCATCTGTAAAGCTGCTTCCTTCACCGGCACCGCTTTCGACCACGACCTCGTGTCCGGCAGCCTTCAGCATTCCCGCTCCTGCTGGGGTAAGCGCAACTCGATACTCGCTTGCTTTGATTTCTTTCGGCACGCCGATAATCATATGCATCTCCCTCTCCGTCTCCTTGATTCTTCATATGCAGGCAGAGGACGGGTTGACAGTCCTCCCTGATACTTTCTCTCGCGGAACGGAAAATATGTACCCGTGTATCAGCATCTACCCATGCCCTTGTACGAATGTCTCCATACACTGGAGTATTGGTTCCTGCACCGATTGGGAGTTCAGTCTATCGTTAAAGGAGGAGCATCTTTTGCCAAATGTTGAACGGCTGCTGCTCAGCTGCTCAAAAGGCAGATCATCAGGCCATACTACGCGTAAGTTAATCGGATTTAAATCGCAATCGCAGTATACGCAATGTCTTAAGGAGCTTGCCAAATACGGCATACGACCGGTGAAGAGCATTCGCCGCAACCGCGTCATTTGCTGTCACGTCGACAGCCGCCGTACCCAGCAGCTGCAATCGCTAGCCGAACATCCGAATGTCAGCTACGTCGAACCCGATTTCAAGCTCCATGCACATGGTTTCGAGACGAAGCCCAGGCTGAAGAACTCGAAGGTCCGCATTAGCGCCAAAGCTTCTCTCTCCACGAGAACGAGAACTAACTCGCGAACGCATGCCGCAAGGAAAGCAAAGCTGCACTCGGATACGTCCTCAAGCAATTTAGGCTGGAATCTCTCGCAAATTGAAGCGAATAAGGTATGGTCATCCACGAAAGGCAAAGGCGCAGGAATCGCCATTATCGATACAGGCATTGCCAAACATTCCGACCTCCGCATCTACGGCGGCGTCAATACGATGGGCGGGTCTTCCTACAAAGACGACAATGGCCATGGTACGCATGTAGCAGGCATCGCGGCGGCAATCGGTGCGAACGGGATCATTCAGGGCGTAGCGCCACGTGCGAGGCTGTACGCCGTCAAAGCTCTGGATGCCAGCGGCGCCGGCTATGTGTCCGACATTATTAAAGGAATCGACTGGTGCATCAGCAAGAAGATTCCCATCATCAATATGAGCCTCGGACTGGAAGGCGAAACGAGCAGCGCGCTGAAGGAAGCCGTACAGCGGGCAAGACAAAACGGCATTATTGTCGTTGCCTCAGCGGGAAACAGCGGAACAAGCACTGGCCGCATTGATCAGCCTGCCCGGTATTCATCGGCACTCGCAGTTGCTGCTTCTACACGCAATGGGAAGGTCGCCAATTATAGCAGCCGCGGTTACGGCATCGATGTCACCGCACCGGGCAGCTATATTAAATCAACATCACTGGGCGGCGGTTATCAAGTGTTATCCGGCACGAGCATGTCCAGCCCGCACGTGGCAGGCGGCGTTGCGCTGCTGAAATCACTTGATCCCTCTATTGGACCTTCGACGATCACGAAGCGGCTGCGCGCTTCAGCGAAACGAATCTCGAACTACTCCTATAAAGCGCAAGGGTATGGGATTATGCAGCTCGCAGGAGCAGCTGCTAGTTCCTCCACCGATCAATCGACTGAAGCGGCAGCTCGCAAATCCAAATCCGGTCATAAGTCCAGAAGGAAGAGATCCTAATAGGTCCGGATATCAAGTAATCATAGAAACGCGCACAAAAAACTCCCTTTGACAGTGTTGCTCAGCATGAGTGCTGAGAACACTGCAGAAGGGAGTGTTTAGTTTTCGACCTTTAGCGCATCGTTCTTCGCTTTGCAATTGACGCATATGCCTTGAAAATCAAGGCGATGGTCCAGAACCGTAAACCCATATTCCCGCTCAAGTCGCTCTTCGAGCGGCCCCAGCCAATCTTCCAATATTTCACTCATGGTGCCGCATTGCACGCAGATAAGGTGATGATGATGATGTTTGTTGTTGTCTGCCCGCAAATCGTAACGAGCAACGCCATCCCCAAAATTCATCTTCTCCACAACATGCAGCTCGCTCAGCAGCTCCAATGTCCGATATACGGTTGCTAATCCTATCTCAGGCGCGATGTCCTTAACGAGCATGAACACGTCTTCCGCGCTAAGATGATCCTCTTCGTTCTCCAGAAGCACACGAACTGTAGCTTCTCGCTGTGGGGTCAGCTTGTACCCCTGCGACTGCAGCTGTTGCTTAATCTTATCAATCCGGGATTCCATGGCTTCCCCCCTCATACCTGACTTGTGCCATCATCACGGAATCGGTTTGCTTTTATTATAGGTGTACATTACGAACAAAGTCAATTCTTTTTAGAATCATTACAATCCAGCGCTAACGCCGACGATTAGCGGAGCGGCCCATTTCAGCAGCATCGGCGTGACATAACACTCTATCGCCGCGGCTCCAAGAATGATCAGCAGCATCATGGCAGCGCTCGACGTAAACGTAACCAAGGGCTGGCTTAACGTTCCGAAACGACCTAAGAGGCGGTTCTTCACCACGTAGAGACCGAATGAAATGGCTGACACACTCAGGATGAGAAAGGCAGGAACTGCCAGCAAGTTCGGCGGTGCGACGGATGCCAGCGAGAAGATCAGACCTTTCCACGCAAACTGCCTCACCAGCGTTCCTATCGCAAAACCAACCAACACGCCTTTCAGAAAATCAAGCGCCAGTACAAGCGGCATCCCTACGACGGTGAGTCCCAGCACCCAGATGAGTATCATCCACTTGGCATGGAACCATGCCCGATCCCAGAACGAGTCATTGCCGCTCTGTAAGACGCCTTCTTGGATATGATGGATGAATTGCTGCACATCCCCGGCTAAATTCTGCTGTTGATCCAAGGTCAACGCATTTACGAGCAGAGCGCCGAACACGACCCCTACGACAAATAAAACAGACACGAACACATAAAGCGTCAGCTGGTCCTTCATATTCGGCTGAAGCACGGATGATCGCATGGCATATCCCCCTAAACCCAGATGGTTCAGTGTATGTCCAAGCCTCCGCCGCTATGACGGTCCCCTTATTGCTTACGGTTTGCGACTTTGCCGTAATTCCCTCCACCGCCCGCTTGCAGCTTCAATGAGCCATTGCGTGCTTCCGCGATAATCGCTGCCGCCGATTCGCCTGCGATAACAGCAATTGCCTCTATGGGTGCATCATGAAGAATGTTCATTTCCGTAGCAAACTGATCCAGCAGCTTGGACAATGTCTTCGGACCGATGCCCGGGATAAATTCGAGCGGCACTTGATAGATATAGCGAGGACGAGACTGGGGAACATGCGGTTCGCTTCGACCCGCCTTTGCCCCAAGCTCCATGATCCGGTCCCATACACCTCGTACTTGCTTCAGGCTGCCGCATTGCAAGCATCGCTGCGCATCCTGCGTATCCTCGGCGAGGGAACCGCAGTTCATACAATACGTGCGATGGTATTTGCCGAGGACGGGATTTAGCCCGTAATTCGCCTTGATTGCCCGCCCTTCAGCGCCTTCGAGCGCAAGCTTCAGCTCCTGAAAGGACGGCTCTTGAAGATGCAATTCATTATATTCGCGGCCGATCTTGGATAAGGAATGTGCATCTGAATTCGTCAGGAACGGGAGTGTATCGAGCTCGGGAATAAGTCCCGCCATCTCGCTGTCTGAGCTTAATCCCAGCTCAACGGCGTCTACAAGCAACGGATCGAGTGTATCTTGAAGCTGATCGGAGCAGCTGCCGAATAAGCTCTTGTGAGGCGTGAAAATATGCGCAGGAATGAACAGCCCTCCTCGTCCCTTCACTTCTGCTTGCAGCTCTCGGGATGGCACATATAACCGCTGGGAGCTGAGCTGCACATTGCGCATCGAACGGGACATCCACTTCGTGAATGATTGCATTTCTGCAAAGTCCGGCAGATAGATCAAATGATGAGCCGTGCCGAAGCCGGCATCGCGAACCTCGATTTCGGATCCAAGGAGAATGGTCGTATCCCGGTAGCGAATGCCTCCACCGCTAATTTGGGTCATTTCTCCGGAGTCCAGCAAGGACTCGATATCACGCTGAACGCCGGGAGAGTGGCAGTCGATCACGCCGAGCAGTCCGATGCCTTTGCGAACCGCCGCCTCATAGGCGATGTTACGGAAGGTTAGATCTTTACTACCGCTAATCTTAACCGGCTCTCCCTGCTCCGTCCGCCCGATATGCAGATGAAGATCGGCAAATACGCGGCTCAGCTTCCCTTCTTGTCCGGCCGCTTTCACAGTGGTCACCTCTAAATCTCTCCTGTAAGCCTGTAGATATGCCATGCATAGACGGCTAGAATCGTCTTCGCATCGCTGATCCGCTCTTCTTTCATATACTGCTGGGCCTGCTCGAACGTAATCGCTTCAACCGCCAGAAACTCATCCTCATCCGGCGCGCTTTCGCCTTTGACAAGGTCCTCTGCGAGATACACGTACAGCTTCTCATCGGCAAATCCCGGCGAAGTATAGAACGCGCTCAGTGGGCGAAGCTTGCCTGCGCGATACCCCGTTTCCTCTTCCAGCTCCCGCGCTGCAGCTGCCATCGGATCTTCACCGGCATCCAGCTTGCCCGCCGGAATCTCGATTTGGAACTTCTCCATTGGCTTGCGATATTGCTCGACGACGAGCATTTTATCATCGATTAGCGCCAGAACGGCCGCTGCACCGGGATGTCTGACAATTTCGCGCGTGGCCGTTTTACCGTCAGGCAGCTCTATCGTATCCACCTGCAGCGAAATGATTTTCCCATCGAAAATCGGTTCCGTCTTGATTGTTCTCTCGCGGAATTGATCGGTTTTCTCTAACATTTGTCATCGGCTCCTTTAATGGCAATTCGGCAAATCAGTTGGCATATGTTCTATGACTCTCTCATATCTATCTATCAGTATAGCAAAAGGGGAGATCATTCATGAAACAATACACGGGTAAAAGCTCCATGAAACTTGTCGGCAAAGCTTGGGAAATCCGTCACCAGCTGAAGCTGTTAGCCAAAGCGAGCACGAAGACAAGCCCATCGGACGGCAAATCCGGACGGACGCTCGGTGAATATTTGCAATCGTCTCAATAAGATAAGGGCAAATACACGCTCACTAACAATAGAAAGGGTTGCCGCCGTAGATTACTCTACAGCCGGCAACCCTTATTCATATAGGCAAAGCTTATTCCTTCAGCTCCGCAGCCTGTTCGATAATCGAAACGACCAGCTCAGCCGTTTTCACTAAATCTTCTGCCTTAATTTGCTCATTGGTCGTATGGATATGCTCATACCCGATTGCAAGATTCACAGTCGGCACGCCATGTCCGTTGAATATATTCGCATCGCTTCCGCCGCCGGAGTGAAACAGCTTCGGCGTTCTGCCGATCTTCACAATTGCAGCCTTCGCAAGCTCCACGACCGGGTCTCCGTCCGTAAAGTTAAATGCCGGATAGATCAGTTTGCTCTCAAACTCCGCTTTCGCGCCGAACTCGCTCGCTACCGCCAGAACGGTTTCACGCATCGCTTCAACCTGCTTGTCGAGCTTATCCTGCACGATGCTGCGCGCTTCCGCGTCCAGCTTCACGAAATCACAGACGATATTCGTTGCGCCGCCGCCTTCGAAACGTCCGATGTTCGCCGTGGTTTCGTGATCGATTCTACCAAGGGACATGCGCGAAATCGCTTTACCCGCCACTTGGATCGCGCTGATGCCATCCTCCGGATTAACGCCGGCATGTGCCGATTTACCGTGAATCTTGATCGTGATCTTCGCTTGTGACGGCGCAGCAACGGCAATATCGCCAATCGGACCATTGGAATCCAGCGCATAGCCGAACTTCGCTTTGAGCCTCTTGCTGTCGATTGCAGCCGCTCCTACAAGTCCGCTCTCTTCTCCAACCGTAATGACAAGCTGAATAGGACCATGAGGAAGATTCTGTTCCTTAATGACACGAATCGCTTCGAACATCGCGGCAAGTCCCGCCTTATCATCCGCTCCGAGAATCGTCGTTCCATCACTTCTTATGTAGCCGTCTGCATCAAGGCGCGGTTTAATGCCTTTGCCCGGCACTACCGTATCCATGTGGGAGGTAAAGAAAATCGTCGGTGCCTGCTCACTGCCGTTTGCTTCAAGCATCGCGAACAAATTGCCTGCTCCGTGACCGGTGATGCTTGCCGCATCGTCTTCTTCAACAGAGAAGCCAAGCTCTTTCAGTTTTCCTGTAAGTACATCACAAATTTCACGTTCATATTTCGTTTCGCTGTCTACCTGGACAAGCGCCATAAATTCATCAATTATTCGCTCGTTATTAATCATCGCGGCTTTCCTCCGTTCATTGATTTCGTTTACAATAGACTTAGACTTGTACATTCCCCATACGAAAGGAGCATGCTCGCGTGCGTCCCAACCGATTGATGAAAATATTCATCTGGCTGCTCATCGCTTCAATGCTGATCTCTACTTTACTGATTAGCATCGGCTGGATCTTCGAATAGTCCGTTTTCTTCTTCTACTTCACAACCAAATTGTTTGCAGAAATGCGGCAGCAGTTCTCTTGCCGCTTGTTCCACACTTAGGTTAATGCCTGTTACATCAGCGAAGGAAGTAACCGCATATTCCTGAATGCCGCAAGGAATGATGCCTCGAAATCCATCCTGCGCAATGCCTGCTTTAATATTCAGCGCAAACCCATGGCTCGTCACGAAACCGCGGCGAGTCCTTGCTTTGTTAAACTTCACGCCGATTGCCGCGATCTTCGCATCGCCTACCCAAACACCGGTATATTCCGACTTCCGATTCGTTTCAATTCCATAACCGGCGAGCCAGTCCATGATTGCCTGCTCCAGCTGTCGCAAGTAACCGTGCAAATCAAGCCCTGCTCCATCCAGATAAAGCAGCGGGTAACCAACAAGTTGCCCCGGCCCATGATACGTAATATCCCCGCCGCGGTCAATTTGAAACACGCCGATGCCGCGAGCAGCCAATTCTTCTTCCGAATAGAGCAAATGCTCGGGATGACGCTGCGAGCCGATCGTATAGGTCGGCGGATGCTGAAGAAGGAGCAGCGTTTCGCGTCGCTCCTCCTTGTCGATTTGTTTGACGTATGCCTTCTGTAAATCCCATGCTTCGGCATAGCCGAGCATGGGCGTATAGTGAACATCGATCGCTTTCACGTTCGTTGTCATAACATGTAAGCCCCGTTTCAATACAGCTTCGTTTCTAAATTGAAGCTTTCCAAATTTTCTTTCACCCGCTGTAAGAACCGTCCACAAATGACGCCGTCCAGAATCCGGTGATCCAACGACAAACAAATATTCGCCATCGAACGAACGGCAATCATATCGTTAATGACGACAGGACGTTTCACGATGGATTCGCAGGTTACGATTGCGGCTTGCGGATAGTTAATGATCGGGTAGGACAAGATCGATCCGAACGACCCCGTATTATTAACGGTGAACGTTCCGCCTTCCATATCTGCAAGCGTTAGCTTGCCTTCACGCGTTTTGCGAGCCAGATCTTCGATTTCCCGAGCGAGGCCGGCGATATTCTTCTGATCGGCATTCTTAATGACAGGTACTTTAACCGCATCTTCCGTACCCACCGCAAGGCCGATATGAATATCGCGCTTCACGATGATTTTGTCAACGGCCCAAACCGAATTCATGATCGGGAAGTCTTTGATCGCGTTAACGACGGCTTTCACCCAGAATGCGAGATAAGTAAGGTTCACGCCTTCGCGTTTCTTGAAGTCATCCTTCAACTTGTTGCGCAGGGAGACGAGGTTGGTCACATCCACTTCCATCATCATCCAAGCATGCGGAATTTCCGTGACGCTCTGGCGCATGTTACGGGCAATGGCATTACGAACAGGCGTAACATCGATAAAATATTCGCTTCTGCCCGGCACTTGCTGCCCTTGCACTTCAACACCGGGAATGCGCGGCGTTTCGGACAAATGAAGTCCCGAAGAACGAACCTGCTCTCCGCCGCTCTTATTCGGCTGCGGTGTTTGTTGGGTACTGCCTACAATTCCGGCTGCCATTCCAGTCGCTCTGGCACCGCGTCCAGACTCCACGAAAGCAAGCACATCTTTGCGTGTGATCCGTCCTCCAAGCCCTGTTCCTTCAATCGCAGACAGGTTCACGTTATGTTCAGCCGCAAGAGATTGAACCGCAGGCGAGTAACGGTAGCGCATATGATCATTGCCATCGGCTCCGGCTTCAGCCGCCGCGCCTTGAGCACGAACAGCGGCACGATCGTTGTTTCGGGCAGGAGCTGCGGGGGTACTTACGCTGCCTCCGTTAGGTGTAGCAGTTGGGGCAGCAGTACCCGCTCCCTCTTCATGAACCTCGATCAGGCAAAGTGGCGTGCCCACAGGTACGGTTTCGCCTGCACCGACTAATATTCGAATCAGCGTCCCTTGAATGGTCGCGGGTAGTTCTGCATTTACTTTGTCCGTAAGAATTTCACAGATCGGCTCATACATCTCGATTGAATCGCCAGGCTGCTTGAGCCATTTGTCGATCGTTGCGGAGACAAGCGATTCTGCGAGCTGTGGCATGACGACTTCCGTCAATTTCTTCATTCCGACCACTCCTAAATGTTTTGCGAAGCGACTTCGATTCTAGAATAACGCCAGTTTCTTCATCGCTTCTTTCACTTTATCTTTATTCAACATAAAGAATTTCTCGCCCGGTGGATTAATCGGCATTGCCGGAACGTCCGGCCCGCATAAACGCATAATCGGAGCATCCAGCTCATACAGCATTTCTTCTGCAATGATAGCTGATACTTCTGCGCCAATGCCGCCGAATTTATTATCTTCATGAATAATGAGCACTTTACCAGTACGACGGGCAGCTTCCAGAACGCCTTCTTTATCAAGCGGCTGGAGTGTACGCAAGTCGAGTACATGAGTGGAGACGCCTTCTTCTGCAAGCTCCTCTGCTGCTTCGAGCACGAAGTGAAGCGGAAGACTGTAGCTAATGACCGTAATGTCGTCGCCTTCGCGAAGGACGTTGGACTCTCCGATCGGCACGATATAATCGCCTTCCGGAACATCACCGTTTACTAGCTTATAGCATTTCTTATTTTCAAAATAGATAACCGGGTCCGGATCGCGAACAGCTGCTTTCAGAAGACCTTTCGCATCGTACGCCGTGTAAGGCGCTACAATCTTAAGACCCGGTGTTCCGAAGAACACCGACTCCGGACATTGAGAGTGATACAAGCCGCCGAAGATACCGCCGCCGATTGGCGCACGGATGACAAGCGGGCATGTCCAGTCATTATTGGAGCGATAACGGATCTTGGCCGCTTCGCTAATAATTTGATTCGTAGCCGGGAACATAAAGTCCGAATATTGCATCTCGGCAATAGGCTTCATGCCATACATAGCCGCACCAATAGCAGCGCCGACAATGGCGGATTCCGCAAGCGGCGTATCCAGTACGCGCTCTTCGCCGAACTGGCCGATCAGCCCTTTCGTCGTCGTGAACACGCCGCCTTTGTGGCCAACATCCTCGCCGAGCACGAACACATCCTCGTCGCGTTCCATTTCTTCTTTCATGGCCAAGCGGATCGCATCAATATAGTCCATTTTCGGCATGTTAGCGTCCTCCTTCGCCATGATCTTCGGCGTATACATGTTTCAATATATCTTCAGGTTCCGGGAAGGCTGATTGATCTCCATAGGAGGTCGCATCATCCAGAGCCGCTTTAATCTGCTGCATTAAGGCCGCGTCGCGCTCTTCATCCCATATTCCGCTGTCGATCAAATACTGCTTGAACTTCGGCAAGCCGTCTTTGTCGCGATGCGAATCGACTTCTTCCTTTGTCCGGTAAGCAAGATCCTCATCCGATGTGGAATGCGGGGATAAGCGATACATAACGGCCTCTACCAGAGTTGGACCTTCGCCGTTAGCCGCACGTTCACGTGCTTCTTTAACGACACGGTACACTTCAAGCGGGTCGTTGCCGTCTACGCTATAACCAGGGAAACCGTATCCAAGGGCACGGTCAGCGATTTTTCCGCCTATTTGTTTATGAATCGGCACCGAAATCGCATATTGATTGTTCTCGCACATGAAAATAACCGGCAGCTTATGCACTCCGGCAAAGTTGGCACCCTCGTGGAAATCTCCTTGATTACTGGAGCCGTCTCCAAAGGTAACGAAAGATACGAAATCTTGCTTCTTCATCTTGGCTGCCAGTGCAAAACCGACTGCATGAGGGACTTGCGTTGTAACAGGGCTTGAGCCCGTCACGATGCGCAGACGCTTCGAACCGAAGTGTCCCGGCATTTGGCGACCGCCGCTGTTAGGATCTGCCGCTTTGGAGAATAGGGAAAGCATAAGCTCGCGCAAAGTCATACCTACTGCAAGCACAAATGCGTAGTCGCGATAATAAGGCAAATAGTAATCTTGATTCCGATCGAGTGCAAAAGCTGCGCCTACCTGTGCGGCTTCTTGACCGATACCGGATACGTGGAATTTGATTTTGCCTGCCCGTTGAAGCAGCAGACAGCGCTCATCATACCGACGAGCGGTTGTCATTAGCGTGTACATTTCAATGGCTTGATCGTCCGTTAGCCCTAGTGCGGCATGTTTGGTTTGCTGCACGGCAGATTCGGATTGTGTCATGAGGGATGCCCTCCTTTTAGCTGCTATTATAACCAGGTACTAAGACTTGCCTATACCCATTATAACCGACTTTTACCGAAAAAGAAATGCTCCATCCACTGCTGCCAAAAGCGTTGTTGCTTACTATATAAAGATGCAGCTCCGACCTAAAATGCCAATGAATTACCATTAACTGCCAGCATGGCTTCGCCCAGCACTTCGGATAGCGTTGGATGCGGATGAATGACCTGGCCCACTTCCCAAGGGGTCGCATTAAGCAGCATAGCAAGCGACGCTTCAGACAATAAATCTGTTGCATGAGGTCCGATAAGATGTACGCCTAGTACGTCATTGGTTTTGGCATCTGCAATGACTTTCGCGAATCCATCTGTCTCACCCAGTACATGCGCCTTGCCAATGGCTTGGAACGGAACTTTGCCGACTTTGATATCATGCCCTTGTTTGCGTGCTTCGTCTTCCGTCAGTCCGATGGAAGCCAGCTCCGGCTTGGAATAGATCGCTCTTGGCACGCGGGAGTGATCCGGCGCTAGCTCCTTGCCGCCAAGCATATGGTCTACAGCCACAATAGCTTCATGGGCTGCCGCATGAGCCAGCTGCAAGCCGCCGTTCACATCGCCGATCGCATAAATATGAGGTTCATTCGTTTGAAAAAACCCGTTGACGCGGATAACGCCTTTCTCCACGCGGACGTCTGTATTTTCGAGTCCGATCTCCTCTACGTTCGCTTGACGACCAACGGAAACAAGCAGCCGCTCTGCATTCAGGATTACCGGGCCATCTGCTGTATCTGCTGTGATGGAGGCTTGTCCGTCCTTATAGGTATACGTATCAAGTTTCAGTTGAATACCTGTCAATATACGTACGCCTCTGCGGCGCAGCTGCTTCGTAAGCTCTGCAGATGCTTCAACATCTTCACCTGGCAGCAGCCGGGATGCCGCTTCGATCAATGTCACCTCGACTCCGAAGTCGATGAGCATCGATGCCCACTCCACACCAATGACGCCGCCTCCCACGATCAAGATGGATTGCGGAAGCTCGTCCATCGTCAATGCTTCATCGCTTGACATGATCTCGCCTTGTTTCGGTTCCAGACCCGGCAGCGAACGCGGACGTGAGCCCGTTGCGATAATCAGATTCGTCGGAACGATCGTTTCCATTTCACCATCCGGGAGTTCCACCGCTACACTTCCGCTCTTCGGCGAGAAGATGGAAGGACCGATTACTCTGCCGCTGCCCTGCATGACGGTGATGTTATGCTTGCGCATCAGATATTGAAGCCCTTTGTACAGTCCTTCAACAGTGTTTTCTTTGCGCTGTTGTACTTTAGGGAAATCCAGCGAGATGGCTCCCTCAGTCACAAGAATGCCATATGTATCAGCCTTACGCATCGTAGCGTACACTTCTGCACTACGAAGCAGCGCTTTACTTGGAATACAACCTTTATGTAAACAGGTTCCTCCCAGCTTCTCTCGCTCCACCACGATCACTTTCTTCCCTGCTTGCGCTGCTCGGATCGCTGCTGTATATCCTGCAATGCCACCGCCGATTATGGCCAAATCGCATTGAATCGTCATAGGTGATGCTCCTCTCCAGATCTAAAAGCCGTTACATATGACTATTGTACCTTTTTTCAAAGCTCCTTGAAACTGCCACAAGGGATGAAATGGACAGCCTCCCTTGAAAAAGGTATGATTAAAGCATTATTGTCGTTGTTTCTGTACAGGAGGATTTATTCGCATGAAGCAAGTTACTATTCGTTTAATTGCCGTTTTATTGCTCGTTATTCCGGGAATCGCCGCAACTTATGGATTTCTTCTTATGAAGGATGCAATCTTTCATTATTTCTCATCCTTCGGCGACGATGCCGCTGTCCATAATTTTGAATGGTGGACCTTTATTCTTGGCATGGTCCTGTTCCTGCTTGGAGTCGGGTTTATCGGAGGCTGGACCTTCTTCCGCGACCGCAAACGCAATTATGTCTCGTCCCGCTTTCGTGAGAAGCGGCCTCGTCCGCCTCGGCCGGGCGTTTAATTGAAGTCAAACTGCATCATAAAGTAGCAAGGGCGAGCCCTCCAGTGATGGAGATGCTCGCCCTTTCCTGTTATAGAATCTTATCTACAATCCCGTACGCCACCGCATCCTCAGCGCTCATGAAGCAGTCTCTGTCGGAATCTCGTTCGATCTGTTCTTTCGACTGTCCCGTGTGCAGCGCAAGCAATGCATTGATTTTCTCTCGCGTCTTCAAGATCCAACTGGCGTGAATTTGAATGTCGGAAGCCTGCCCTCTTGCACCGCCCAGCGGCTGATGAATCATCACTTCACTGTTGGGAAGAACGTATCGTTTCCCTTTGGCTCCCCCGGCTAACAGAATTGCACCGAAGCTCGCCGCAAACCCTGTACAAATCGTCGAAACCTCCGGTTTAATAAATTGCATCGTATCGAAGATCGAGAATCCCGCCGTTACCGAGCCGCCAGGACTGTTAATGTACAGCTGAATGTCTTTATCCGGATCATCCGCAGCGAGGAAGAGCAGCTGGGCCACAATCGCATTGGCCATTTGATCTTCAATTTCTCCGCTTACCATGACGATGCGGTCTTTGAGCAGCCTGGAATAAATATCATAGCTGCGCTCGCCTCGATTCGTGGATTCCACAATATAAGGCACTAAACTCATAGCCGGAAACCTCCTCATTCGCTGCCGTTAGGCTGCATACATCATGCTAACGGATGAGCGGTTGCCTTGTGACGCGTGAAGCTGACCAATTGCCTGTACCGGATCCATAAGCTGCTCCTCCACGTTAGCGAGCAGCACTAACGCCTGGGCATCGCCTGCGCGAACGGCATGAACATAGGCATATAACTGGCTGTCCTCCACTTTACGCTCCGCCAGGTTTGAGATTTGCGCAAGATCCGAATGCTCTTTGAGCTTTGCAATAGCTGCTCTCGCTCTGTGAAGCGCAGCTTTCACCGCTCCTTCGGACATGGTCAGCTTAGCAGCTACATCATGGCCTTTATAACCGAATACCTCTTTGAGAAGAAACACTGTCCGCTGCAACGGCGATAAATGATAAATCAGCAGCCGCAGCGCATATTCAAGCTCATGCGATTCCCCGAACAAACGGTCGAGCACCGCTTCCTGCTGTTCCAGAACACGTCTGGAGCGTTTCATTCGCCGTGCTTGATCGACTGATATATTCTTCGCAATGCGCAGCAAATAAGCAGTCGGATTCGGATGTTCAAGCGCGCCGTTCATGACCGGCAGCGCTCGTAAACAGGTTTCCTGAACCAAATCGTCTGCATCCCATGTAGAACGCGTGAGCGAAAGGCAGTAGCGGTAAAGCGTAACCCGCATTTCATCGACAGTTGGTTGGATTGTCATCGTGGCACCTCCTCATCTGTTAGCGTAGATTCATGACGTAAACGAATGAGAGCGTCAAAAAGATACGCGCTGTTTATAAATAATTATAGATCAGATTGCAATTGACGATGCCGCGCCTCTCGAGTGAAAAGTCCGATGAGTGCAAACAAAGTAAACGCACCGCCGAGCATGATAAACATACTATTCGTTGATACATATTGTATGCCGAAACCGCTGATGCCGGGACCGAGCAAGCTGCCGATGCTGAAGTGAATAGATGCCGTTACATTCGCGGACGGCAGCAATTCGCGAGGCAGCAAGTCTGCCGCGTAGGCAAGGCCAAGCGAGAAGAATGAACCGATAAATCCGCCAATCATCGCCAGCAGTACGAATAATACGAATACATTGTCTCCTGCCAGCGGAACAGCCAGAAACAGCAAACCAGCAATGGCTGCACAACCCATCAGAACCGGCTTTCGTCCGATTCGGTCGCTAAGCATCCCAAGCGGGAACATGAGCAGCAAGCTTCCTACGCCTAGAGCCGGCAGCAGCAGCGAGATAGATGCTTGACTTAGATGAATGCGCAGTCCGTACAACGGGAAATTACTATTCATCGTTGCTTCCATTAATCCATACAGAATAGCCGGCAGAAGCGCAAACCAGGCAATGCGGTACACCCTGGCATATCGATTCGAAGTGGCCGATGCAAGCTTCTCCGAATGTTCCGGATATTCCGGATGCAGCGTTCTGACAAACAGAAGAATGAGTGCGAATAGAGCCGTATTTAAACAGAATGGAACCCAGTCTCCCATCGGCAATAAATTGATTCCGGTGGGCCCTAAGCTAAACCCGATTCCGTAAGCCATGCCGTAGAGCGAAATATATCGGCCTCTGCTCTCTGCGGGACTGCTGCTCACGATCCAGAGCTGCGTGCAATAATGAAGGGCACTGTCGCCAACGCCGACTATAATGCGAAGTACAAACCATACCCAAATGGATGTAAGAAAGGGAAATAACAGCGTTCCAATTGCTGCGAGAATGATACCGATAATAATGCCTTTCTTATAGCCCATGCTGCGGATCGGTTTCTCGATAAAGAACATCGTACTGAAGGTACCGATGTATAGAGCCATGGAATTTATCCCGTTTACATCCGACGATACCCCCTGCCGATCCAATAAGATGGACAACAGCGGCAGAATCAATCCTTGATTAAAACCTGAGACGAGTGTGACTGAGAGCAGAATAAATAGTCGCTTCCGTGAAGGAGCTGCAGTTAATTCTATTGGTGACAAAACAATCCTCCTGAATGTACTTCTCTGACATGTTTAATTCTGGCCAAGAAAAACGCCACATTCGCAGCTTGCACGAAAGTGGCGCTTATCATGTATTCATCATCTTTACCATCATTTCGGGTGCTCTCAGGAAACCTTATGCTCGATCCGCAGCTTGTCGGCTACCATCGCGATAAACTCGCTGTTTGTCGGCTTTGATTTACTGATATTGATAGTATAACCGAAGAGGTGACTGATGCTGTCAATATTGCCGCGCGTCCATGCCACTTCAATCGCATGACGGATAGCACGCTCAACACGCGAAGGCGTCGTCTTAAACTTCTCGGCAATCGCGGGATAAAGCGTCTTTGTAATCGCGCCTAGAATTTCAATATTGTTGTACACCATCGTGATGGCTTCACGCAAATATTGATACCCTTTAATATGAGCAGGCACTCCGATTTCATGAATGATGCTCGTAATGTTTGCATCCAAATTCTTGCCTTTGGCAATCGGTACAACATTGGATTTATTCAAAATAGATGAAGAAGCTGAAGACGAATAAGAAGATGAAATAACAGTTGGGTTACCAACCAACTGGCGAATGCGGTTCGCGAGTATTTCCATGTCAAATGGCTTCAATATGTAGTAGGATGCGCCCAGTTGTACAGCCTTTTGAGTAATGTTCTCTTGACCAAATGCAGTTAGCATGATGATCTTCGGCATTTGAGGCAAATTCATTTCACGAAGCCTTTCCAATACGCCAAGTCCATCAAGATGCGGCATAATAATATCCAAAATCAGAACGTCCGGCACTTCCCGCGTTTCTTCCAATAAGCGAAGCACTTCCTCGCCGTTATAGGCGACACCGGTAACGACCATATCGTTTTGTTCAGAAATATACTCGGACAACAAATTCGTAAATTCCCGATTGTCATCAGCCAACAATACTTCAATTCTTTGCAAGGTATAGTCCTCCTTAGACTAGTAATTCACTCTATTGTAGTTGACGCTTAAAAGCCTTCTGTGTGGATCCTGCTTGTCTAACTAACATTTTCGACATGATGGATGAAATTCCTTCTGTCGAATAATATTTTTCTTTATTATTAATTTGATCTGTTTTATAATGGATAATTTACTACAACATTTATCAGGATTCGCAATAATTCGACAAAAAATAAAAATCTTAAGGTGGCTAAGCCGCCTTAAGATTTACGCTTGCTGGTTTGAGAAGAACACCTGCATCTTGCAGCATCCATTCAATAAAACAGCCATAACCGGATGTCGGATCATTAACGAATACATGAGTAACAGCGCCGATTAGCTTGCCGTCTTGAATGATCGGACTGCCGCTCATCCCCTGCACGATACCCCCTGTTTGTTCCAGTAAACGCTTGTCCGTAATTTTGATAACCATACCTTTGGTTGCCGGGGATTGCTGTTTGGTGACATGAACGATTTCCACATTAAACCGCTCTACTTTCTGACCATTCACTACGGTGAGAAGCTGAGCAGGACCTTCCTTTACTTCTTCCGCAAATGCTACAGGAAGTGACTGCTGATTGTAGCTGTGCGACGGCAGCTCCTTCATTTTGCCAAAGATGCCAAACGACGTATTGCGCTCTATATTGCCAAGCACTTTACTTTCTTTAATGAAATGTGCTCTTTTCTCTCCGGGTTCGCCATTCTGGCTCTTGTTGATGGACGTCACATTGGACTGTAAAATCTGACCTTCACCAACTTCAATCGGAGTTTGAGTATCCATATCAGTAATCACATGTCCAAGAGCTCCGTAAACGCCTTGATCAGGCGCATAGAAGGTTAAGGTTCCAACACCTGCCGCTGAGTCTCGAATGTACAGTCCTAACCGCCAAGCGCGGTCCTCCGAGTCAAATACAGGTGCAAGCTTCGTTTCAAATAATCGTGTACCTCGTTTCACTGTGAGCTGCAGCGATTGTTTAGCGCCGCCTGCTTCTTCTGCCATCTGAGCCACTTTATGCACCTCATTAATGTACTTGCCATTAATTCGGATAATAAGATCGCCAAGTTGCAAATTAGCCTGCTCACCGGGAGATACCCGAGCGCCTTTAGCATCTGTGACTTGATGATGACCAACAACCATAATACCGGCTGATTTCACTTTAACGCCGATGGTTTGTCCACCGGGAATGACACGTAAATCAGGAACAACATTCACTTTGACAGTCTTGAACGGAATTTTTCCAAATAATTTCAATTTCATCGTAGTTTTTCCGCTGTGCGACGACTGAATGGAGAGCGGTTTGTTCAAATTAATGGACAGTGAACGGTCAGATGAACCGTTGACTTGCAGCATTTGCGGATCAACGGTAACTTGAGCATGTACAGGCATACCATAGTCTAATTGCTTCAACTGGCCGGAGAACAAACGAACTTCGTTCGGAAATGCGGCGAAATGTTGAATTGGAGAGGATAGACCAAGCATGCAAACGATGATAACGAGAAGTAAACCCAGCCACCGCTTCCGCTGATTGGCATTCAATGACTTCACGCTCCCTGTTGCAAAATCGCTTGACGAGAAAGGTGGTTCGCCATTTGCGTACCTTTAAGGTATCCCTGCCCCAACAGTTTTATGTCGCCAAAAACATTCCCTGATTGCCTTCCATTACGCCCCCTTTTGTCTATCTGCCAAGTCAAGCATTTCTTGTGCATGATGGCGGGTCTTTTCCGTTACTTCCACGCCACCCAGCATTCGGGCAAGTTCCTCAATTCGTGTCGGCGAGCTAAGCTCAGTGACCATGGTTGAAGTCCGTTCGGACACGATCGTTTTCTTGATCTCATAATGATGATCAGCCATACAAGCAACCTGAGGCAAATGTGTAATGGAGAATACCTGACAATGCGATGACAATCTGGACATCTTCTCGGCGATCGCTTGAGCAGCACGGCCGCTGACACCTGTGTCGACCTCGTCGAATATAAGTACAGGTACTTCATCTATAGAAGCGAATATGGTCTTAAGTGCGAGCATGATACGCGACATTTCACCGCCGGAGGCGATCTTGCTGATCGGCTTCAACGGCTCACCAGGGTTCGGTGCGATGAGGAATGCCGCTTCATCAATTCCGTTTGCGTGCAGCTTGTACGATTCTCCGTCTTTACTTTGCTGCAGTTGAACGTGGAAGGTGGTGCGTTCCATTTGGAGCTGACGCAGTTCACTCTCGATCGCTCCTGACAGCTTGTCAGCGGCCTCCTTGCGGTATTCCGAAAGGTTAATACCCAGAACAACAGCTTCAGCAAACAAACGGGATTGCTCTGCTTGCAAACGCGCCAAATGCTCGTCGCGATTCTCGATTTTGTCGGCTTCCGATTTGATTCCGCTCAGATAGGACAAAATATCAGGGATTGTTTCCCCGTACTTCCGTTTCAAGCTGTGAATTAAGTCTAGACGATCTTCAATATAAGTTAACCGCTCCGGATCCGATTCAACGGAATCACGATAATCTCTAAGCTGGAATGCCGCATCCTCGAGCTGATAAAAGGCCGATTGCAGCTGTTCGAGCAGCGGTTCCAGAATGACGGAATCATACTCGCGAATGTCGGATACTCGGCTGACCGCACGACTGATTGCATCCAAGCCTTTGTTGCCGTGCAGCAGTGCGTACGCTTCGGAAGCCGAATCTCTGCGTTTGACCGCATACATGAGCTTCTGCTTCTCTTCTGCCAATGCTTCATCTTCTCCTGCCTTGAGCCGAGCCGATGCGATCTCCTCGATTTGGAATCGGAACAAGTCCAGCATTTGCATATTCTGACGCGAAGTATCTTCCAGATCTTTAAGTTGAATACGGACTTTCTCATAGTCTCTGTAAACGGCTCGATAAGCATTCAAAGTTTCAGCCACTGCTCCGCCAGCATATAAATCCAGCCATTCCAAATGCTTCTCTGTACGAAGCAATGACTGATGTTCATGCTGACCATGAATATTGACTAAACATTCTCCGGTTTCACGGAGCATCGACAAGGTTACAATATGTCCATTGACGCGGCTGATGCTCTTGCCTTGAGAGGAGAGCTCCCGTCTAATGACGAGTCCTTCTTCCGGCGAAGCTTGAATGCCGAAAGTCTTCAGCGTGTACCAAACCGGATGCGAAGCCGGCAGCTCGAACATGGCTTCGATTTCAGCCTTGTCACAGCCGTACCTGACCATGTCGGATGCGCCTCTTCCCCCTACCACAAGGCTCAGCGCATCAATTAGAATGGATTTCCCCGCTCCGGTTTCACCCGTTAATACGTGAAACCCATCATGGAATTTCACCGAAACCTTCTCAATAACAGCCAAATTACGTATAGACAGCTCGCTTAGCATAGTTGCTCTCCTCCTTAAAGATTCTCCGCGCCTTCTGGAAATACTGCATGAATTACTTCATGTTAATTCATCAGACCAAGCAGTCGTTCTACAATTTCCCCGCTCTGTTGTTTCGTCCGGCAAATCAACAGGATCGTGTCGTCCCCGCAGATTGTCCCCATTACTTCAGGCCATTCCATATTGTCAATCATCGCTCCAATCGCGTTTGCCGTACCTGGCAAGCACTTCATGACGACTAGATTATCCGTGTAATCGATATGAAGAAAGTGATCGGACAATGTCCGCTTCAGCTTGTGAATGGAATTGGATCTCGTCTCCTGAGGCAGTGAGTATTTATAGCGTCCATCCTCGATAGGAACCTTGATCAGCTGCATTTCCTTAATATCCCTCGATATCGTCGCTTGCGTGACCTGTAAGCCTTCTAAACGTAATGTATCGACAAGCTCGTCTTGCGTCTCTACGATTTGGCTTGTGATTAACTCGCGTATTTTCATTTGACGGACACTCTTCATAATTTCCTCCTGTTGTCACAAGATTGAATCGACCTATGCATTCGAACTTGTGCCATTACTTTGTTAGGACCCGAATCGAAATGTGATGATGCGAATGGTAAGCTCCTTATGATCCACAAACAGCACCCCTTCGCACTCAGGCAATAGCAGTGCGTAGACAAGCAATCGGTCCCGAACGCCGCTGCCTGTCCAATCAATCGGCATCCGTTCACGCGCTGTTTTTACAATATAATGTTTGCCATCTTTCTCTGCAAATAAATCGATAAATAATCGGCTGTGCAATTTAGTCCCGTCTAAATCGATCTCGATCGGGATTCGGTACTTGCCATGCGTGACCTCATAACCGGCTTTCTCCAGAAACTGTACGTTGATATCATCATCGCGTACATCTTCTGCATCGCTAATTAGAAGCTTCGTATTCATTCCCGGCGGTTCGTGAAGCCAGCGGTAAAACATGCGATAGAGCCAGAACAAGATCAGCCCGCCAGCGACGACCATAACCAGCCAGTCCCCGTAGTTTCCCATCAGGATCCCTCCAGCATGATGATAAGGTATACCCCTATTCATTTCGCTTTATCGGAAGGTTTTCCTCTAACAAGATGACTCCATCTGCCAGAGGTTTCGGTCTAATACCGAACGTTTGTTTGGTTTCGTTCCTAGTGTACCAAATTATATCCATCCTGCAAAGAGGGGCCGCCCAAAAAAACATAAAAAGCCTTTCATCACGGCTGCTGCCATGAAGAAAGGCTTTCATTCCTTACACTTTACTCTCTTGCGAGAATGTCCCAGCAGCTTCTTTCACGACGGCCGCAATAGCGTCTTCGCCCGGAGGCTCCGATTGACTGCCCGGTTCCCATCGCCAATAAGCCAGAAATTCAATATTGCCTTCTCCGCCGGTAATCGGTGAGTAAGTGAGCTGCTCCAGCACATAACCTTCTGAAGCTGCCATTCCGAGTACTTGCCCAAGCACTTCTCGGTGTACGGCAGATTCTCGCACGACGCCGGATTTAGGCACCTTCTCGCGACCTGCCTCGAATTGCGGTTTAATGAGTGCTACAATTCCCGCTCCTTGTTTAAGCAGCGTGCCAAGCGTTGGCAGAATGAGCTTCAGTGAGATGAAGGAAACGTCAATAGTCGCAAATGTCGGCTGAGGCCCCTGCAGATCTTCCGGAACCGTATATCTGAAGTTGGTACGCTCCATTACATTGACGCGTTCATCCTGGCGCAGAGACCAATCCAATTGATTGTAGCCGACGTCGACAGCATACACATACGCCGCTCCGTTCTGCAGTGCACAATCCGTAAAACCGCCGGTGGAAGCGCCGATATCGAGCATAACCGCTCCACCCAGCTCCAGTTGGAATTGCTTGATCGCCTTCTCAAGCTTCAAACCGCCGCGGCTGACATAGGGATGCAGCGCACCTTTAACAACGATAGAAGCCGTCCTAGGCACCTTCATGCCGCTCTTCTCGATACGCTCACCGTCAACGATGACAAGTCCTGCCATCAGTGCCGCCTTCGCTTTCACGCGGCTGTCGTAGAAGCCTTGCTCTACTAACAAAATATCAATTCGTTCTTTCGCGATCGTCATCGGTTTCTCCTGCTCTTCTACACTTGGCCGGTTACGCGTTTGCGAAGCCGCGGCAGCAGTGTCTTCAGTTCAGCAGCCGCATGTTCGGCAGTAAGGCCGACTTCCTGCCGCTGTTCTTTAATTGACCCATGTTCCACAAATAGATCCGGAACGCCCATAATGCGAACCGAAATATTATGTTCATTATGCAATGAATAGAATTCCAACACCGCACTGCCCAAGCCGCCTTGTACAGCACCTTCCTCCAAGACAAGCATATTCAAACCTTCTTTAGCGATCTGCAGCAGCATCGTTTCATCCATCGGTTTAATAAATCTCGCGTTAACCACGCGTACATTGAGGCCTTCGCGTTTCAACAGTTCGGCAGCTTCTTCCGCGACTTGAACCATTGGACCGATCGCCGCGATGACTGCTGAGTCACCTTCACGCACGGTTTCCCAAGTACCAAAAGGAATCGGCTTCATTTCTTTATCAATTTGTACGCCAACTCCGTTAATTCGAGGATATCGAATCGCAATTGGCCCTTCATTATAATCGATCGCCGTCTTCATCATGCGGCGCAGCTCGTTCTCATCCTTAGGCATCATCAGCACCATATTCGGAATGTGGCGCAAGAAAGGAATGTCGTAAACCCCTTGATGCGTCTCGCCATCCGGTCCGACGAAGCCTGCACGGTCTATCGCAAATACGACATTCGTATTCTGGCGGCAAATGTCGTGAACGACTTGGTCATACGCACGTTGCAGGAAAGTCGAATAAACCGCATAAACCGGTTTAAGTCCTTCAAGTGCCATCGCTGCGCACATCGTTGCCGCATGCTGCTCGGCAATACCCACATCAATCATACGATTCGGATATTTGGCAGCGAATTTGATTAACCCGGATCCGCCCGGCATCGCTGGCGTCACCGCTACAATTCGGTTATCTTCATCAGCCAGATCCATCAATGCATCGCTGAATACTTCCGTATACATCGGCGGACCAACGGCCTTCAACACTTGACCAGACTCAATTTTGTATGGTGAGATGCCATGCCATTTATGAGAATCGGCTTCCGCCGGCGAATAGCCTTTGCCTTTAGTCGTAATAACGTGTACCAGAACCGGACCCGGTACATGGCTCGCCTGCTCCAGCAGCTCCGTCAATTGCTCCAGATCGTGACCGTCGACAGGCCCGAAGTAGGTGAATCCGAACTGTTCAAACAAAATACCGCTCATGAGCAAATATTTCACGCTGTCCTTTAATCGTTCCGCCGTCTTAGCAAGTTTGCCGCCGATTGCCGGAATTTTGTTCAACAGTTGATTCAATTCTTCCTTCGCCTTCTGATAATGGCGATCGGTTCTGATCTTGCCGAGATAATGATGTAGAGCGCCTACATTCGGCGCAATGGACATTTCATTGTCATTGAGAATGACCAATAGATTCTTCTTCTCATGCCCGATATGGTTGAGCGCTTCCAGCGCCATACCGCCGGTTAACGCGCCATCGCCGATAATCGCGACAACCTTGTTCTTCTCGCCCTTCAAATCGCGCGCGAGCGCCATTCCCATTGCAGCAGACAGCGATGTGCTGCTGTGTCCTGCTTCCCATACATCGTGCGGGCTTTCAGAGCGTTTGATGAAACCGCAAAGACCCTTATATTTACGAAGTGTATCGAATTGATCCATACGACCCGTTAACATTTTATGAACGTATGATTGATGGCCTACGTCAAAAAGAAACTTATCCTTAGGGCTGTCAAATAAATAATGCAGCGCTAAAGTAAGCTCAACGACGCCTAAGTTCGGCGCAAGATGTCCTCCCGTCTCCGATAGCTTCTCGATGAGAAAAGCACGAATCTCAGCTGCGAGCTGTTCTAATTGTGCAACCGTGAGAGATTTCAAATCTTTAGGATCGTGAATGTGTTCCAGTAACACGGTATTTCCTCGCTTTCCCGGTGGGCAATCCCCGTTGTCCAACGAACTCCAAATGTGGCTAAATTATAACATAGAACGATGCAAAAATCCCAAATCTCGCTATATTAATGATCTCTGCGCATTAAATAATCCGCAATTGCGAGCAAATAATCGGGCATTGCAAGTTTTGCTTCTGCAAGCGCCTGCTTCGCATCTTGGGTCAGCCGCTCTACGAGTGCAAGGCTTTCATCCATCCCGATCAGAAAAGGATAGGTTACCTTCTGCTGCTCCACATCGCTTTGAACCGGCTTGCCGAGCTTCGACTCGTCACCGATCAAATCGAGAATATCGTCCTGGATTTGAAACGCCAGACCGAGCTTTCGTGCAAATTGCTGCAGCGATTCCAGCTGCTGATCGCTGGCTCCGCCGATTCGAGCACCGGCCAGCACAGAGAATACGATCAAATCGCTTGTTTTGTGCAAGTGGATATATTCCAGCTCTTCGAGTGAAGTAACGCCTTGCTCTCCAAGAATATCAGCCACTTGTCCGCCGACCATCCCCGCAGCACCAGCAAGCTTAGCGAGGTCTGCTACAATCGCAAGTGCTGTCTCCGGCGATGCGCCAAGCGCAGAAGCCTGCGTCACAGCGTAGAAAGCATGGGTGAGCAGCCCGTCGCCGGCCAGAATAGCCATTGCTTCGCCGAATACTTTATGATTCGTCAATTTGCCTCGGCGATAATCATCGTTATCCATCGCAGGCAAATCATCATGTACGAGCGAATACGTATGAATCATCTCAATCGCGCAAGCAATTGGCATCGCTTGCTTACGAGCCTTTGGATCTTGGCCGACTGCTTCGGCAGCCGTGAGCACAAGAATCGGACGAAGACGCTTGCCGCCCGCTTGAAGGGAGTACATCATAGCTTCACGAAGCTTAGACGGAATATCCCATCCGAGCGGAAGGGATGACTGCAGCGCTTCTTCGATTTCCAGAACGGAGCGTGTTAAATAATCTGCAGTAGAAACCGAAGTTTTCACTGTTATTCCCCTCTATCTTCGTTTGCTTGCGCAAACGGTTTTTTATGTAAGCCATTTTCGGATTCAATTAGAACTTCGATCTTCCGTTCTACTTGTTCGAGCTTGGAGCCGCACAATGAAGAGAGCTTCATCCCTTCTTGAAAAAGCTCGATTGCCGTTTCCAGTGGAACATCGCCGCTCTCGAGCTTATTTACGATCGACTCCAAGCGCTCCATTGCCGCCTCAAAGCTCAACGCTTCTTGTTCTTTAGCTGCTGCCATCTGTTAGGCCTCCCCTTTCATTCCCCAAACCTGACATTCCAGCTGACCATCGGCTACCTTCACGTGGAGCAAATCGCCAAGCTGTACATCGGAAACGGATTTAATGAGCTTCTGATCCTTGTCATCGTAAACCAGACTATATCCCCGGGACATGACCTTAAGGGGACTAAGTGCATCCAACTGACGAATGGAAGCCAGTAGCTGCACCCGCCGCGCCTTCAAGCCTTGCTGCATGGTTGAGTCTAATCGAGCGGTTAACCGTTCCAGCTGTTTGGCTGCAAGCACGGCTTGAGCTCCGGGATGAACACGAGTCAATGCTCGATTAAGTGCATCGTACCGCTCTCGATGTTTCTCCGCGAAACGAATGGCTCTCGCCTTTAATCTCTCCTCCGTTCGGTCAAGCCGTTCGGCATGCTGGAGCAGATACTTGCGCGGGTTCAAGAAAAGCGGTGATTTGCGCAGCCTTGAAAGTCGATCCTTCCGGTTCTGCAGCGTCATGCGAAGATTCTGTACGAGTCTGGATTCCACTTGTGCGAGTCGTGTTCTCATCTCTTGCATACTCGTAACAGCCAGCTCAGCTGCAGCTGTAGGCGTAGCCGCGCGAAGATCCGCCACAAAGTCAGCTATCGTAAAATCCGTCTCGTGACCGACAGCGGAAATAATCGGAATGGCTGACCTCGCAATGCTTCTTGCCACAGATTCTTCATTGAAGGCCCAAAGCTCTTCCAAAGAGCCTCCGCCCCGGCCAATTATTAATACGTCTACTTCGGCTAATCGGTTCATGGTTTCGATCGCTTTTACAATCGATGGTGCTGCGCCAGTCCCTTGAACCAATACGGGAAAAAGCAGCACCGGCACAGAAGGGTGACGGCGCTGCAGCGTAATGATGATGTCTCTCACGGCAGCGCCGGTTGGCGAAGTAATAATTCCGATCGCTTTGGGAAAACGAGGAATCGGCCTTTTTCTGGCCCCATCAAACAGCCCCTCGTCTTGAAGCTTCCGTTTCAACTGTTCATAAGCCAGATACAGACTGCCGATTCCATCCGGCTGCATCGACGTACAATAAAATTGATAATTGCCATCTCGTTCATAGACGGAAATATTACCGCGTGCCAGTACCTTGGCACCTTCCTTCGGGATGAACGGAAGTTTCTGATTATAGGAAGCAAACATAATGCATTTCAACCGGCTGTCTTTGTCCTTTAGGGTGAAATACATATGTCCGCTGGAATGATGCGTAAAATTTGATATTTCCCCGCGCAGCCAAACATCGCTGAGCAGCTCGTCCGATTCCAGCTTCATCCCGATATAGCGGTTTATTTCTTTAATCGAAAGTATACGCGCCGGTTCAGCCATCTTCGGATTACTCACTCCTTAATTGCGTGTTGTTGTTTAGCCGCTTTAAGTGTGTTTTGCATCAGCATGGTAATTGTCATAGGACCAACGCCGCCCGGCACAGGCGTAATATAGCCCGCTGTTTCGAGAACATCATCATAATCCACGTCGCCTGCAAGCTTGCCGTCTTCCAGACGGTTAATGCCAACATCGATTACGATAGCGCCTGGCTTAACGAACTGGCGACCGATTGCTTTGGCTTTGCCGATTGCCACTACAAGAATATCTGCAGTACGTGCGATCTCTTCCATGTTAGCCGTTCTGGAATGACAGATCGTCACGGTTGCATGTTCTCTAAGCAGCAGCATGGAAACCGGTTTGCCGACAATATTACTGCGACCGATAACAACGGCATGTTTGCCTGCAATTGGCAGTCCTGTCCGTTTGATCATCTCGATTACACCGGCAGGCGTACATGGCAGCAAGCTGTCATCGCCGATCACGAGGTTGCCCACGCTTTCCGGGTGGAAACCATCAACATCTTTAGCCGTGCTGATTGCATCGATGACCGCTTTCTCATCAATATGCTTAGGCAGCGGCAATTGCACGAGAATGCCATGAATGTTCGTTTGATTGTTCAACTTATCGATTAAAGCGAGCAGCTGTTCTTGCGAGGTCGCTGCATCCAGTCTATGTACTTCCGAGTAGAACCCAAGCTGCTGGCATGCTTTCTCTTTGCTTCCCACATAAACTTTGGAAGCCGGATCTTCACCAACCAGAACTACCGCCAGACCGGGTTTAATATCCATTGCAGCAAGCTTCGCCGCAGCTTCACTAATCTCCGAACGAATGGCATCTGAAATGACTTTTCCCTCAATACGTTGTGCAGTCATGTACTCACTCCCATTTCTGTCTATAAATATACATTTTTGTAAGCCCCTTAAATCCCTCTTGATGGAGGGCTCTAAGGGGCTCGTACTACTCGTTATTGAGCTAATCGACTTCGTGCAATTTCACTTAAGCCTTCGGTTTCAGCTCGTCCAATGCTTGAAGCAATCTTCCCAGAACACCGTTGACAAACTTACCGGATTCATCGGTTCCAAAATGCTTCGCAAGCTCGATGGCCTCGTTGATAATCGCCTTCGGCGGCACATCATCGCGGAACACCAGCTCGTAGCAAGCCAGACGCAATATTTGACGGTCGACGCGCGATAAACGATCAACCTGCCAGCCCGTTAAATAATGCTGCAGCATGTCATCAATAGCCGTCTTGCGTTCAATAACACCTTGAACCATTTCACGGACATACTCATCGATCCGTTCCACGTCTGCCGCATCGGCCTCAATCTCGTTCTCGTCATTCACTTCGCTAACCAGCATATCGACAGCTGACGCTGCAGTTGCTTCTTCATTCATTTCCATTTGGTACAAGCTCTGTACCACAATCTCCCGCGCTAACCTACGTTTCATGGGGCCTCCTGACAATTTCGCACAGATTCGATCTACAAAATATGATCTCCTCCCTGCCCCGAACAAACATCATGCTGATGTCCGGGGTACGGAGGAGACCATAGTACTATTTGAACGGCCGCCATCTCTCCATAAGCCATTCGGTTACCCGTTGCCATGGAATAATAGGGCCGCTTTGCTCGTCTTTCACTTTCCCGATCGTATAACCGACCCAAAGCAGCAAGCCGAAAAACAACATATCCCAAAATCCAACGATAAAATAAAGGAGTCCGAGAATGATACCTACAGACACACCGGCGATCCGTCCACCATAGGTTGTCCAGATTTCCTTCCACATCGGCATCACCCCTATTCTACGCGACTTTTGAAGTTCGCGGTTTGGATGATGTTAGCTACAAATACGGACACGCCTGCTACAGGAATACCTGTAATCTCTTCCACATGGGATTTGACAGCACGCTGTATTTCTTCCGTCAATGTCGGAATAGAGCTCTCACCATCTGCAATGGCACGAAGCGAAACCTCGATACCCGCTTCACTGATTCTGATCCGCGCCTTTAAATCCTTGACACCTTTCTGACGGCTCGCCGCTTTAAGCGCCAAGTTCTCCACCGTTTCCAGCGAAATGCGAATATCTCCGAATTCCGTCCGTTGGTCAATCGAAGGTGCCGAAGCA
The DNA here is from genome assembly GCF_900106745.1 of Paenibacillus sp. CF384. Lineage (GTDB taxonomy): Bacteria > Bacillota > Bacilli > Paenibacillales > Paenibacillaceae > Paenibacillus_Z. Next base: position 1,141,101 of record NZ_FNNV01000001.1, read on the forward strand.
TTGCTGCGACGAAGCGCTAAGTATAGGAAACGAAGACTGATCAATAACACAATCGTGGAAACAATAATAACCGTCGCTTGCAGCCAGCGGTACTCTCCGCCGTACAAATTATGTACCAGGTTGTTCAGCCATTCTTCCGGAAACCAATATACGCCTGCACTAAACGCGATAACGGCTACAGCGCCAATCGCGATGCTGTATAGAAACAGCAGAAGCTTGTCCAACACTCTTATCAACGAGAGTTCCTCCTCGGGCGGACTAGATAAAACCCCCTAGTGCCGAGCGGCAAGCCCAACCACTAAGGGGTATGTCGTCATACATTCACGATTGATCCGTTATTTGACTCGTAATTGGATCTCTTCTTCTTCCGGCTTCTCAACCGTTTTGAAATGAACGTCATGAATATGAACATTCACTTCAACGACATGCAAGCCTGTCATCATTTCGATCGATCGTTTGACATTGTTTTGGATGTCTGCCGCAATTTCCGGAATCCTGTGACCATATTCAACAATGATGGACACATCGACTGCCGCCTCGCGTTGACCTACCTCAACCTTTACGCCTTTGGACAAATTTTTACGGCCCAATAGCTCAGCGATGCCCCCGGCAAATCCGCCGCTCATCCCTGCCACGCCACGAACCTCAATTGTCGCAAGTCCTGCAATCACTTCAATGACTTCGGGTGCGATTTGAATAGTGCCCATGTCTGTTTTCTCATAGTCCGCTGCCAGCGTACTCATGGTTATCCTACACCTCCCGTAAAGTAGCTTCCTACCGAACGAAAAACCGATAGCTTATCCGCTTCTCATTCCTATACTATAGCATTCTGAGGGAAATATGACAAACCGTTGCGATGGAGTTTACGGCTATTAGAGCCGATTATTCCTCCGGATTGTTGACGTCATTTTCCTCTAAGAACTTGATGTCGAAATTTCCTTTGAGAAACTTTGGATGATTAAGCAGCTTCATGTGGAACGGAATCGTCGTGCGAATGCCGTCGATGGCAAACTCCGCGAGCGCTCGTTTCATCCGTGCAATCGCATCCTCGCGTGTTGCTCCCCACACAATCAACTTCGCAATCATGGAGTCATAATGAGGGGATATCGTGTAGCCCGGATATGCGCCGCTGTCTACGCGAACGCCCAATCCGCCAGGTGGCAAGTAGAACGAAATTTGACCCGGTGAAGGCATAAAGCCGCGTTCCGAATCTTCCGCATTGATCCGACATTCCATCGACCAACCGTTGATTTTCAGCTCTTCTTGTTTGATTGACAACGGATTGCCTTCCGCAACGGAAATCATCTCTTTAATCAAATCTACGCCGGTAATCATTTCCGTTACCGGATGCTCAACCTGAATACGAGTGTTCATCTCCATGAAGTAGAAATTACCATCCGGACCAAGCAAGAACTCGAGTGTTCCGGCACCTGAATATTGAACAGCCAGAGCTGCGCGCACTGCCGCTTGCCCCATGCGTTCACGCATGGCAGGACTCAGCACCGGGCATGGCGCTTCCTCTACGAGCTTCTGCCGACGACGCTGCACCGAACAATCACGTTCGAACAAGTGAACCGCATTGCCGTGCTTATCGGCCATGATTTGAATTTCGACGTGCTTCATGCCCGTCAAATATTTCTCCAAATACACGCCTGCATTGCCGAAGGCTTTCTGCGCTTCGTTCTGTGCTGTCGAGATTTGGGAAATTAGGGTTTCCTCATCTTCTGCGATCCGAATGCCTTTGCCGCCGCCGCCCGCAGTCGCTTTGATAATAACCGGATAGCCGATTTCGCGTGCAACGCGAATGGCATCGTCCATATCCTCGATGAGTCCGTCGGAGCCCGGAATAATCGGCACGTCGGCTTCTTTCATCGTTTGCTTCGCTACTGCTTTATCGCCCATCTTGCTGATCGCTTGAGGAGAAGGTCCGATAAACGTCACATTGCAGGATTCGCAAATTTCTGCGAAATCCGCATTCTCCGCCAAGAATCCATAGCCGGGATGAATGGCATCGCAATCGGTTAACGTTGCAACGCTCATAATATTAGTTAAATTGAGATAGCTGTCCTTGGAAGCTACAGGACCGATGCAATATGCCTCGTCCGCCAAACGGACATGAAGCGATTCACGGTCTGCCTCGGAGTAGACGGCAACGGTTTGAATGCCCAGCTCGCGGCAAGCGCGAATAATACGAACGGCAATTTCTCCCCGGTTGGCAATCAAAATTTTATTGAATTTCACGGTAAAAGCTCCTCTCGTGCGCATTGTATCTTGGTGTCACCTTAGCTGTGTTCTGCTACTCCGGTTTAACCAGGAACAATGGCTGCCCGAACTCGACAAGCTGGCCATTCTCAACGAGAATATCTACGATCTCGCCGCGAACTTCCGCTTCCAGTTCATTCATCAGCTTCATCGCTTCCAGAATACATACGATCGATTTCTCGTTAATGCGGTCGCCTACGTTGACGAAAGGACCTTTCTCAGGCGACGATGCGCGGTAGAACGTACCGACCATCGGAGAGACGATTTGGTGATAATTCTCTTCCTTGGCTGCAGGCGCTTGTGGAGCCGCTGCTGCCGGAGCACCGCCAGGCATACCTTGTGCCGGTTGAACTTGCGGCTGGTAAGACTGCGTATATGTAGGAACGAGAGACGCAGCTTGTACATTCACCACTTCCGCTTTGCCGGGCTTGCGGATCATCAGGCGGGCGCCATCGTTTTCAATTTCAAGTTCGTGTACGGAAGTCCCATCAACCAGCTTGATCAATTCTTTAATCTCGCTCAGCTTAAACATCGTTTCACTCCTATAAGTTTTTGCGCCTCATGCAAGGAGACGCTGCGTAATTGCGTTGCTGCTTACTTACTTACTTACTGCATGCATCAGCCTGCTTCTACTTTTGTGAGGTCGAAATAGGCACCCTGCAAAAAGGTGACATTTACCAAACCTGCACATACCGAAACCATTATAGCACAAACCTCGCGGAACACGAACCCATTTTTTATACATCACGGATGGGAAAAAGCCCCATTGCCACTGACTTTGGCATCGGGGCCTTCCGCATTTGCCTTACTTGACGTACTGAATGGTGACTTGCTCCGGCGAAACACCGAGCTCTGTAATGACCATTGTAAGGATGCTGTCCGCTTGGCTTTTCTCTAGTTTGTCGCTCTGTACAACGACTTTATAGCGATCTCCATCCGGATAAACTGCGGCGTTATTGAACTGCTTCACCAGTTCTTCCTCAAGCCCCGTGATCTTAGAGCTCTTGTCTTCAAGCAGATTTAACTGTTCGACTGCTGAACCGGCTGCTTTGTCGTCTTGCTTCGTATCTGAGATTGTGCCATACAGTTTATTATACTCATCGTATAATTTCTGATCACGTTTCTCTTGCATTTGACTGAATACGCTGGCGCTGAAGCCGCCGGCTTTCTCGAGTTGATCAAGCACCGCTTGATCTTCCTGATTCGCGGCTGCCGTTGCCGCCGGATCTGTTGCCGTTCCTTGATCCTGCGCAGCATTTGAAGTGGAATCAGCTGCATTCGGATCTGTTGCATTTGCGCTTGTCCCGTCCGTTACGTCCGTAACAGTAATTCCTTCATCGTTCGCCGTTGTACCGGATGCTTCAGTCGCATCTCCCTTAACTTGTTCCTGCTGCGTACCGTCAGTTGCCACCTGAGATGGGTTTACATCTTCCGTAAACAAATAATAGGCCGATAAAATGACCATCAAGCTCAGCATGGATACTAACCAAATCGTTTGCCTTTTGTTGTTCATGAACGAACAGCCTCCCTTTTCATTGTCCAATTGGTATTATTGATGCTTGCGTGGAACGACCGAAATGCGGTTAATCGCGACATTGAGCCCTTTCTCCACCGCGTCTATAATTAAACGTCTGACCACGCCGTTCTCCGCGCCTTTCGCTACTATGAGCACGCCGCGGACCTTCGGCTGGATACGTTTGACGATAATCGGAGCTGTATCCCCGTTCGTATTGTAGAGCACGACCTTGCCTTCCTTAGTGATGGAAGTAATGCTGCGCTTGCCGCCATTCTTATCGATTTCATTCGTAATTTGCTGCGATTCCTTCTCATCGATATGAACGGTAACTTCTTCCGTCGAATCGATGGTAACGAACACATCCACCAAACCGACACCGACGATCATCTCCAAAATATCTTTGAGCCTCGCCTCAAGCGGCTGCTCGATGCCGTCAAAGGAAGAATGCTGCTCGGATGAGTTGTTACCGAGGAAAACTTCTTCGGTCGGCGGCTTCCCGGATGCTGCTTGGTCTGCGGTAGGCACCTTCTGATAGGACAGAAAAGAGTTGACCACCATTAGCCCTATTCCGATTAAGCCGATAATGAGCAGCCAGCGCAGCGTCTTCACCCGCTTAGGTCCGCCCTGCCCTTTGCCGATGGTTGACTCCAACCCGCTCAGCCAATTGGCCAACGTCGTTCTCCCCTTTCATTAGTAAGCCGCATCCGGAGCAGTCTGCTGTACCTTCACGTCAATTAATCGTGGCGCCACGCCCCAGCCTAATCGGAGTACGTCTTTCACCGCATCCGTCACCGCACCAGGCGCTTCTTTCTCAACCGTATCCGAATCATCAAGTGCGGATTGACGATCACCTTCTGATGTTGATTCCGGCTTCACGGTGACTTCAACTGCTTCGACCTCATCCACGGCTTTAGCATCGTCTGACTGCTCAGCATTGGCAGCAGCCTGCTCTTCTGGCGGCAGCAGCGTTACGGTAACACCGGCAATCTGAGCAGATTGCCCGTCTTGATTCAATTCCAGCTTGACGTCGACAGCCGCTGCATGAAGCCCGGCGTTCTCTGCCAGTTCGGTTTTCATCGCCGCCTCCAGCTTCTGCTCGGTTAGTGCTGTTGCTGCTGACTGCTGCTTGCGCTGCAGATCCTTGGCATTTTGCTGAATATCCTCAAGTGTTGGCATGTGGAATTGCTCCGACTTCGTGTTATGGACCCAGTTCTCCACCTGCGCATCAAGTTTGGCGTTAAAATCACCTTGCAGCAGCCGGATGATCGGTGTAAGGATCGTCAGCAGAATGATTAAACCCGCTACAAGTCTGACATAACGCTGCATCGCTTTGTTCGGCAGAAGCAGATCGATAAACCCCGCCAGCAGCACTACCGCGATGATTTGCTGCAGCCAAACCGCCAGCCAGTTCATCATGTTGAATTCCACCGCCTAACTTATTACCGAATCATGATTGCTGCGTTGCCTGCCGTAAGGATGATGGTGATAGCCAGGAAGAACATGAGTCCGACAGCAGCCAGTGCGGCAAACACGTAAATCAGCGTTTTGCCTATGGTTTGCAGACAGCTCACGATTGGACTATCGCCAAGTGGCTGCATGATGGCTGCCGATACGTTGTAGATAAGCGCAAGTGTAATGATTTTGAGGGCAGGAAACGCACACAGGAACAAAATAATGACCACGCCTGCAAGTCCAATCGCATTCTTCACAAGCAGGGAAGCCGACATGACCGTATCTGCCGCATCTGAGAAGGTTCGACCGATGACAGGAACGAAATTACCCGTAATAAACTTGGCCGTTCGCATCGTAACGCCGTCGGTCACCGAACCGGTAGCTCCCTGCACGGAGATAACCCCAAGGAACACGGTCAGCATGACTCCGAGCAAACCAACACTGAAGTTGCGCAGCACATTCGCCAGCTGAGTCACCTTGAACTTATCCGACACCGCGCTCGCAATATGCAGGACAGCCGAGAAGAACAGCAGCGGGAATACGAATGTATAGATGACTGTGCCGACGGCATTAATCATGAAAATAATCAGCGGATGAAGCACCGACACCGTTACAACGCTGCCCATTGTGGCTAATAGCGTGAGCAGCAGCGGCACCATGGCAAGCATGAACTGGATCATCCCGGTGATGGCATCCTTCGCGTAGCCGATGGCGACATTGAAGCTGTTTACGGCTAGGACAATCATGACCATGTAGGTGATGCTGTAGGCTACTTTGCTGACGGCATTGCGTTCGAAGGCGGTTTGCATCGTCTCGAGCATCATGCTGAACACGGTTAGAATGACAATGGTGACCAGCAGCTTGCCGTTATACAAAATTTCGTGCAGCACATACTTGAGCAGTCCCGCAAGCACCGTTGTCAGCTTCAACCCTTCGCCGCCGGGCATGATCATTTCGGCGAAGCTTGGCACATTGTTATCCGGGAAGAATCCCCCGTATTCCGACATCAGCTTGTTCCAATATTTCTCTACATCTTCCGTGTTGATCTCCTTGACCTGATCACCGGCCAAATTGGTATTGACCGAAGCTGCATTGTCGTTAGAAGAGGGTTCGTCCGCTTCCGGTGCAGCCGCCCGTTCCACGATGGCTGCCGTGTTGTTCTGACTGATCGTTTGCGAATCCGCAAATGCGGCAATTGGCAGAATCGTCAGCAGCCCCAGTAAGAGCAATGCTTGCAGCACCGCGAATCGGATGGTCCAGTGCCGCCGCATAATGCTTCAACTCCCCACCGGCAGAAGGCCGAGTACTGTTTCTACGATGACGCTGATGATCGGGACGGCCAGCACGAGAATGAGTATTTTACCGGCAAATTCAATCTTGGAAGCGATGCTCTCCTGCCCGGCGTCTCGTACAATTTGAGAACCGAACTCCGCAATGTAGGCAATTCCGATAATTTTCAGAATGGTCTTCAAGTAGATGGATGGTATGCCGGAACGATCAGCCAGCTGCTCCAGCACCGCGATGACCGCTTCGATCTTGCCGATGACAAACAAGAAAATGAAGAGCCCCGTAAAGGCTGCCAGCAAGAAACCGAACATCGGCTTCTGTTCGCGTACGACGAGGACGAGCACCGTCGCAACTAAACCGAGCCCGACGATTTGGATGATTTCCATGTTTCGTTCACCCGCCTTGCCCCAGTAGCGTCATTGAAACAGGAAGATCGTCTTGATTTCTTGAAACAGATCGTTCAAGAGGCTCACAACCATAAAAAGGACGACGACAAAGCCGATCAGCGTTACCCAGTGCGCCATATCTTCTTTGCCCATCTGCTTGAGTACGGTATGGATCATCGCCGTGATAATGCCGATTCCGGCAATTTGAAAGATGGCGCTCACATCAATGTTCATTCTTCCGGCACCCCGCTACAAAATCAAAATGACGACTAGCGCGGCTGTGAGAACTCCGAGGCTCTTCCACATTTTCGAAAACCGCGCACTATCGTGCCGTGCCGCTTCTTCCTCCGACTGCAGCTGCTGCATGGCAAGCTTCAGGTTCTTAATCTGATCTTCCCTGTCGCTGATTCCAAGCGCAGAACCGAGTCGAATCAATGCAGCTTGCTCCGGCTGCCGCATGGCCGTATGCGGCCAAAACGCGTTTGCTGCCCCTTCCCAGCTTTCGCGGAAGGTCAGCTCATCTGACTGCTCAAGCCGCCTGTTAACATCTTGGAGCAAGGATGCGATCGGCTCTGGCAAGTAAGCTGCGCAGCGGCTGATGGCCTCCGGGAGCGGCGTGTACCCATAGCCGATTTCGGTCTCAAGCCGCTGCAAGGCGTAGATGAGCTGCCTGATCTGGATTGGCCGCGCGGCATAGCGCGACGCCTGGAGGAAGCCGATCATCGTGCCGGCGAACAAGATTAATGCAGCGCCGATCAACTCAACCATGGTGATCGCCTCCCTTCCACGCAGTCGGCTCTCTAGCCGCCGGCGCTCTTCCAGCCGCCGCGGCCGGGAGCACTCGGCTCATCAGGCTTCCGCCATTGCGCCTAAGCTCTACGCATTGCTGGAATGCCCCGGCAGCGAGCAATCTCCCAAGAACCGGCCGGCCTCTTGCATCCTCCAGATCCTTGGCATGCGCTGTCGCGATGACCGTAACGCCGGCATGGCTCGCATCCAGAATGGCATCGCCATCCTCTTCGCGGCCGATCTCATCGACGATCATAATCTCCGGCGACATCGAGCGAAGCATCATCATCATCCCCTCTGCTTTCGGACAAGCATCCATCACATCGGTTCGAGGACCAACATTAAAGGTAGGAACACCTCTGACACATGCAGCAATTTCGGAGCGCTCATCCACAATGCCTACCTTGCGGCCGGGCCAGTCCATCGCGGAAGGATGTCCCCAGGCGCCGCTGCTGACCGCCCTAGCCAGATCGCGAACGAGCGTCGTCTTGCCTTGCTGAGGCGGCGCGATTACAAGCGTTGACTGCAAGGAGCGTCTCTGATGATCCAGCAGCTTCGGCAGCAGCGATGCAGCGGCGCCGATGACTTCTCTGGCAATCCGCACGTTAAAAGCGGCAATATCGCGGATGCCGCGAACTTGTCCTTGCTCCAGCACCGTGCGCCCAGCCAGTCCGATTCGATGGCCGCCGGCTACCGTGATATAACCGCGACGCAGTTCTTCTTCCATGGCGTAGAGCGAGTGATTCGTTACACGCTCCAGCAGCTTGCGGCATGTTTCCGGCGATGGCTTGTACGCATTCTCCGGATTCGGCTGGAGGATCCCTTGCGGAGTGACGAACCAGAAGGCTAGTCCTGTGCTGATTTCAAGCGGTCTGTTCTCTCGGATGCGAATCTCTTCTACGGCATCTTTCAGCCGCTCCGGTATTCGTCCGAGCACCTCTGTAAGCTCGGAAGGCAGCAAATGCTGCACTTTTTTGAGCATCCGGCATCCCTCCCGACTCTTCGTTTCTACTAGATTGATAGAGTGAGTGATGAGTGATTGTCCATCTTTGTATCCCATTCTATTCCGCAAGACCGCGTAATATGACTAGATTCCCCGCTATAGTGAACCTTTGCAGTAGCCTTCTTCATTCATTTCTTGAGCACACCGATCAGAATGCAAGCGACCCCGCAAACGATCCAGAGCATTTTGGCAAACGATATTTTATCCGAGAGACCTACGAGGCCGATCATTGTCGTCGAGATAAGCACGAACGGCCCTACAAGTGCAAGTGATGAATTCACAACAAGCGCTTTATCAATTTGGTTCAGACGCAGCATCAGCAGTGCGGCCATGATCTCCAGCGAGCCGGAGAACATGCGAATCGACGCCATACTAAGCACGATTTTGTTAAGCATCTCTATCGCCTCTTTCCCTAGTGAACAGGAGCGCGCAGCACGTAATGCTAGAACGCCCGGCTCTTCTACAGCCTATGCAAGCCTGTCTCTCTTTCATTCTCACAACTTTGGCAAACTACGAATAAGAGGCACATTCCCCCTCGCACACGCTCTGGGCTCCCTGCATATATTGCTGTGGAAAAGAAACGATTGCGAGGAGATATCATGAGATCGATTACACAGGCTACTTGGCCTTCGGCCTTACACGATCCAAGCGGCCAGCGTGAGGTCGCCCAGAATGCGCACCGGACTTCCGGACGCGGTAAAACCATGGTCATTGACAAAGGACTCGGACGTCATGCGTTCTCAGATCTGCTCGAAACAGCAGCTGGGTACATCGATTGCATCAAGCTGGGTTTCGGTACAGCCCCCCTCTATCCAACCGATCTGCTCTTGAGCAAGATCGAACTGGCCAAACGATGCGGACTTACGATCATGCCCGGTGGAACGCTGCTTGAGACCGCCGTGCAGCAGGAAGTTGTGCCTGCTTTCTTCCGAACGGTATGCCGACTCGGATTTAATGGAATCGAGGTTTCCGATGGTACCATCGAGCTCAGCCGCAAGCTCCGTACGGATCTCATTAAAGAAGGTCTTGCCAACGGTCTGCATGTCGTTACCGAATACGGCAAGAAACTGTCCGGCTCACTTGTGGATGCCCAAGAATTAGTTGTAACAGCCGAGGCAGACTGGCAGGCCGGTGCCGCATTGGTCACGATTGAAGCGAGAGAATCGGGGATGGACGTGGGATTATTCGATCGTAACGGTGATTGCTCTCAAAGTGTGCTGGAAGCTGTCAGCCACTCCCTGGGCGATATTTCTCGCATCATGTGGGAAACGCCGTTGAAGCAGCAGCAAGTTCTGCTCCTGCAAACGTTCGGCTCAGAAGTGAATTTAGGCAATATTCAACCTACGGAAGTAATGGCGCTGGAGACGATGCGCCGCGGACTCCGCTCAGATACGTTTCATTTTGGCGCTCGCGTTGAGCCGTTTATTTATATGATTTAAGGAAGCTTGGGAAGGATGTTGTTTCACGTATGCATATCGAAGTGATTTCCAACGTCAACGAAGCGCAATCCGAACGCTTCACGCATCGGACAGCTATCGTCATTGATGTGCTGCGCGCGACGAGTACGATCGTTGCTGCGTTGGAAGCCGGGGCAGCCGGCATTGTGCCTGTCGAAACCGTCCTCGAAGCGAGGGCGCTGCAAAGCGGCGGCAATCTGATTGCGGGCGAACGCTTCTGCCGCAAAATTCCCGGCTTTGATCTGGGAAATTCCCCAGAGGAGTTCACTGCCGACAACGTACTCGGCCGCCGAATTGTATTAACGACAACGAATGGCACGCGTGCCATCCATAAAGCGATGCGAGCCGATCATGTGCTTGTCGGTTCCCTCAATAATGCAGCAGCCTGTGCGCGTACGGCGCTGGAGCTGCGCCGCGATATTGTGCTGCTGTGCGCCGGAAGCCACGATGAATTCGCGCTTGAGGACGGCTTATGCGCAGGCTTGCTTATTAGCGAGCTACAGCAGCTCAGCCCTGCTCCGCTTGAGATGAACGATATCGGCTCTGCCATGCTCGGACTCTATAGGAGCGCCGGCGGCAAGATTCATGAGCTGCTTCAATCGTGCACGACAGGGAAACGACTGAACAAGAATGGCAGCGGTCGGGATATTGAGCGCTGCAGCCAAGTGAATATAAGCGGAATCGTACCGAGGATGCAAGGCGATACGCTCGTCCAGAGCTGAGCGAGGGAGATCTGACATAACCGGGAGGCTTGTTCCATACAATGGAGTATGGGCGCCTGCGCATGAGGCGCGAAGGCGGTGACATCCGAATTGAAGGAGTCTACAAGCATGAGCGGGGAAGTCGTTCTTGTTCTTCTGATCGTTATCGGTTTAATCGGCCGATCGCCGATTATTTCAACCGCAGCCTGCGTGCTGCTGATCGTCAAGCTCGTCCATTTGGATCGATTTCTCCCTACGATCGAACGCCGGGGACTCGAGCTTGGTTTGTTATTTCTGACGTTCAGCGTTCTCGTCCCATTCGCTTCCGAGCGGATCAATTCCAAGGACATGATGAACGTCATCACCTCCTGGCCCGGCATCTTGGCACTGACCGGAGGCGCGATCGCCACCTATGTGAACGGTAAAGGCCTTGAAATGCTAAAGTTCGATCCTCAGCTTATCGTAGGCCTCGTGGTCGGATCCATCATTGGTATTGTGTTTCTGCGCGGCATACCGGTCGGACCTCTGATGGCCGCCGGAATAACGGCGATCTTGTTTAAGCTATTCAGCTTTATTGCGGATCGTTTCTAAGCGAGAAATCCAGTTCGGCAGCAAAAAGGACAGCAGCGCTCTATGGCGCTGCTGTCCTTTTTTCGATCTGTCTAAACGCTTATCGTCTGTCTTGTGGTCCGCCAACAAATACTTGCTCAGCAGTGTCAAGTCCATATGCCGTATGAAGCGCACGGATAACATCATGAACCGTATCGGCAGCAATAACAACCGATAACCGAATCTCGGATGTCGAAACCAGCTTGATGCTGATGCCCAGCTCGTAGATCGCTGCGAACATTTTCGCGGCAACACCGGGGTTGCTGACCATGCCTGCGCCAACGATGGAGACTTTAACGAGATCCACTTCGGAGGTAACTTCACGGTACGGCACTTCGCCGCGGATGCTTTCTACGACTGCGATTGCTCTATCTTTATCGTTCAGGGAAACCGTGAATGCAAAGTCTGCTTTGCCGTCTTGGGTGCCGCTTTGAACGATGATATCGACGTCAATGCCGCTAGAAGCAAGCGCGCCGAACACTTTAGCAAGTACGCCCGGAATATCTTCTACACCCAGAATGCTGATACGTGCTACGTTTTTGTCATAGGCGATGCCGCGAACGACCATCCCTTGTTCCATGACCGCTTCCTCCTTCACACTCGTGCCTTCATTTTGCGTAAAGCTAGAACGAACTACAAGACGCACATTATAATTTTTGGCATATTCTACTGCTCGTGGATGAAGCACGGCTGCGCCTAAATTTGCGAGCTCGAGCATTTCATCGTATGAAATCTCATCCAATTTACGAGCAACTTTGACTACGCGCGGATCAGTAGAATAGATACCGTCGACATCCGTGTAAATTTCACAGACATCCGCTTTAATGGCAGCAGCCAGCGCTACGGCCGTCGTATCGGAACCGCCACGGCCAAGTGTCGTGATTTCGCCTTCAGAAGTGGAACCCTGGAAGCCTGCCACAATAACCGTATACCCATTGTCCAATGCAGCAAAAATACGATCCGGCTTAATATCCGTAATCCGTGCTTTCGCATGTACCGCTTCTGTCTCAATCCCTGCTTGCCAGCCTGTAAATGACATGGCCTTATGCCCAATTGCATCAATGGCCATCGAAAGCAGCGCAACCGATATTTGTTCGCCTACCGTCAGCAGCATATCCATTTCGCGTGCGGGCGGGTTCGCGTTTAGGAGCTTGGATTGATCAATTAGATCATCGGTTGTATCTCCCATAGCGGAGACGACTACTACAACCTTATGACCGGCTTCCTTATAATCGGCGATTCGCCTTGCAACCCGTTGCATCCGCTCTGTTGAGCCGACGGAGCTGCCGCCGAACTTCATTACTATCAACGACACTTCTGATCCACTCCCAACGCAGTTCTAAGTGTAAAGTCTAATGTTCTTCATAAAACAAGATTATATCATATATAGGTAAGTTTGAATATGACAAAAAAGCCGTACGGCGCGAGGTCCGGACGGCTTTGCTGCTGGTTCTTATTGCTCTTTAGCACGGGAGATGTATTTGCCGTCGCGTGTATCGATCAGCAGGACATCGCCTTCGTTAATGAAGAGAGGAACTTGAACGTTAAGGCCAGTTTCACAAGTTGCATTCTTCGTAGCGCCTTGTGCTGTGTTCCCTTTAACGCCCGGTTCTGTTTCAGTAACCTTCAAATCAACCGTGTTCGGCAATTGGATACCGATGATTTCTGTGTTGTAGCTGGAGATGTTAACCGTCATGTTTTCTTTCAGGAAGTTAATTTCCCATTCCAGCTGCTTCTTATCCAGCGTGAATTGGTCATACGTTTCGTTATCCATGAAAGAATACTCGGAACCGGAGTTGTACAGGTATTGAACCGCACGGTTCTCGATGTTTGCTTTACCGATGTTCTCGCCTGCACGGAACGTTCTTTCCACTGTGTTGCCGTTTCTGAGGTTCTTCAGCTTCGAGCGAACGAATGCTGCGCCTTTACCCGGTTTAACGTGTTGAAAATCAATAACTGTGAAGATATCGCCTTCTACCTCAACGGTTAGGCCTGTTTTAAAATCATTAACTGAAATCACTGCAATTCCTCCTGTACTGTAATAGGGAGTTTAAACTCTCACCTTTTTATAAAACTCACGCCAAAGTGAACAATGTCTTCGGGGATGAGGTTAATAACGCATTTCCATCGGCGGTGATGACAATATCGTCTTCGATCCGAACCCCGCCAAAACCAGGAATGTAAATGCCCGGCTCGACCGTAACGGTCATACCCGGTTCCAGAACGGTAGTTCCGCCCACGGACAAACGAGGCGACTCGTGAATTTCCATTCCGAAGCCGTGGCCCGTTCCATGTCCGAATTTGTCGCCGTAGCCATGACGCGTAATAATGTCGCGCGCCAATGCATCCGCTTCACGTCCGGTCATGCCCGGTTTAATGCCTGCCAATGCAGCAAGCTGTGCTTCTAATACAATGTCATAGATCTCACGATGACGGTCAGTAGGTTTCCCTACCACGATCGTTCTCGTAAGGTCGGAGCAATAACCGTTAAATAAAGCGCCAAAATCAAGCTTCACAAACTCATTATTGCCAATTACGCGGTCACTTGCAACACCATGCGGCAGCGCGGAACGTTCTCCTGATGCTACGATGGTATCGAATGAAGACGATGTTGCGCCTCTGCTGCGCATAAACATTTCCATTTCGAGCGCTACTTCGCGTTCGCGCAGACCCGGCTTGATAAAGCCAAGAATATGCTTGAACGTTTCATCTGCAAGCGCGCAAGATTCGCGGATTACGGCAAGCTCTGCTTCATCCTTGAACAGTCGCAAATCTTCAATGACACCGGAAGCCGGCGTCAATTCTATTGCAGTGCCAAGTGCTTCGTTCCAAGCGGTATAGCTGCTGAATACGACGTGATCCTGTTCGAAAGCAAGCTTGCGAACTCCCGCGGAAGCGGCCAGATCCTTTACCGTATCAATCCACTTCGGTCCATGCTCGACAACCGTAAAGTCCGTTGCTTGCTCTGGAGCCTGTGTCATATAACGGAAATCAGTCAACAGCCAACTGTCTGAAGCGGTGATGAGCAGCACGCCTGACGAGCCTGTAAATCCACTTATGTACCGACGGTTAACGGCACTCGTTACGAGAATGGCATCCACCTGCAGGGCAGGCAGCTTATCGCGTAAACCGGCTAATCGTTTAGATGTCATGGAATCACCCTTTTTCATTATGCTGCTGTAAATGTTGAACTAGTGCGTTCAAGCCAAGCACATAGCTCTGTGCGCCAAAACCGGCAATTTGACCGATGGCGACAGGCGCAATGACCGAAACATGGCGGAATGCTTCACGCTTATGAATATTCGAGATATGTACCTCTACAACAGGCAAGCCCACGCTGCTGATTGCATCGCGAATCGCATAGCTGTAATGAGTAAAAGCTCCCGGATTCATGACGATTCCATCCGCTTGGCCATATGCTTCATGAATGCGATCAATGATCGCTCCCTCATGATTCGACTGAAAGAACGATACTTCCGCTCCAAGCGTATCTGCAGCATCCTTCACTAACGATTCGATTGCTTGCAGCGACATCGAGCCGTAAACTCCGGGTTCCCGGATGCCGAGCATGTTCAAATTCGGCCCATTTAGTACAAGTATTCTGGTCATGGAGAGTCCTCCCGGCGCATAGATCATTAGCCATTCTATCACAAAGACCTACCCTTTGAGAAGGGCTCTCCGGACCCGTGTACCGCTAGAGTGCGCCGGCCGGCTCTCTGGACGCTTCATCGGTAAATTCGAAGGCAATCGTATAGCCGATAAACAAGCCCCATAAGGTGAAGAAACAACCTTCCGTAATTAGCGTATCGTAGCCGATTTTGTTAACGGGATCCATCATCTTCATAACAGGACCGATTGTCATAAACAGCAGGAGCCACCAGACTAAGCCATAGAACATCCCTGGCCATGGTCCCCCCAGCCTCCCGAGCAGCACCTTATAGATGAAGGCAGCAATAATCGAAAACACGGTGAATGCCACTATACCTGTGAAGTGCCCCCATCCTGACTTAACGAAGGTCTGCTGGAAGAAAGGCTCAATGAGAAACCCAGGCGTTACCTTTGTAAATTTGATCGCATAAAGCAGCCAGTGCAGCAAACCCCATATGATGCCCGCATAGAACCCCAACTTCAAACAATAGCTAAACGTATTCGTATGCGGTTTACCATTGTAATCACTCGAATTGTTGTGCTTTTTGCGTTCTGTAGTTACTTTCCGCATCTGTCATGCGCCTCCTTCAAAATGGCTTGATCAAGTGAGTGTTTGGCGTTAGTATGTGCAATCGTTTCTGCCGCAAATCGGAACATTCGGCATTTCAGGGAATCGATGCTACTCGCAATCGGAACGGGAATCAAGTACAATAAGGAGAGAATTCGAAATTATTCATAGACGCAAATGTCAAACTAAAGGATGGTGATTCGCCCTTGTCTCAAAGCACGCAAAATATTTATGGCGGACAAGCCGTCATTGAAGGAGTTATGTTTGCAGGAAGACATGCAAACGTGACTGCGGTTCGTCGTAAGAATAATGAAATCATTTTCTATGAAGTACCGCGCACGACAAAACCATGGATTCAGAAGCTCAAAAAAATACCGCTGCTCCGCGGCGTAGTCGCAATTCTCGAATCAAGCGCCAAAGGATCGCAGCATTTAAATTTCTCGATGGAATCGTACGCGGAGGATGAGCTGGAAGAAACGAAAGACGGCGACAAGCCTGCAGCCAAGGAGAAGAGCGGCTGGAGCCTCAGCATGATTGTCGGGGTTGCGATCGCGGGGATCTTATCCTTCGTGTTCGGCAAGCTGATCTTCACTCTTGTACCGGCACTTCTTGAACAGTTGCTCTTCGAACGAGCTTTCGAGAATATAATATTACACAACCTTATCGAAGGATTTATCAAAATCTTGCTTCTGCTCTCTTATTTATATTTCATCTCGCTCACGCCGATCATCAAACGGTTGTTCCAGTATCACGGCGCGGAGCATAAAGTAATAAGCGCTTACGAAGCCGGAGCGGAGCTCACGGTTTCCAATGTACAACGATTCACACGCTTGCATTACCGCTGCGGAAGCAGTTTCATCGTGTTCTCCGTATTGGTCGGCGTGATCGTATATTCGTTCTTCCACTGGGATTCCTTATGGGAACGGATTTATCTTCGCATCCTGTTGTTGCCGGTTGTACTAGGCGCATCTTACGAAGCGCTTCGATTCACAAACGCGCTGCGGGATCTGCCTGTACTTCGTTTCCTCGGTTACCCAGGGCTGTGGCTTCAGAAGCTAACGACGAAAGAGCCTACGGATGAGCAAGTGGCCGTATCGATCGCTTCCTTCAATCGCATGCTGGAGCTGGACGGTCAGGTAGCCAAAACATCACAAGCCTAATAGTAAAGATTTGGGAAGGAAGGGTGAAGGTCATGCCTCGTAAATTGAGCCTTCTGTCAGTCATCATCCTAGCGCTTGTCGTCATCGGTATCATTAGCCAAACGATAAGCAATCCCTACCAGCTTATCATCCCGGTCGTCGTATTCGGTGCTATCTACTTGCTCTACAAATTCCCTCCGGGCGCCGCTGCAAGAGCGAAAGCCAAGCCGCGTTACAAGACCGGAGCGCGAAAGGACCAGCAGCAGGCAAGCAAGAGTAAAACTCGTAAGAATATGCCGTTTCGCGTGATCGAAGGCGGCAAGGATGATGACAATTTACCTAAATATCATTAAGCTGCACCAATTATAAGGGGCATCCCTAAGCGCCATGGCAATCATGACGGCTTGGAGATGCCCCTTTGTTTTATTCGTTATTCAGATCCGCGTGCACGGCCTTGAAAGCTTCCATGCGCGATGGGTCGCGCCTGAAGTATTCGACCAGCGTTTCGATGCAGGTGATCGAATCCCAGCTCAAGTGATGTTCGATCCCTTCCACGTCTTTATAAATGTTCTCGTCTTGCACCCCTATAAGTGTCAGGAACGTTTCGAGCAAATGATGCCGCTCCACGAGACGTTTGCCCATTTTCTTCCCTTTATTGGTCAGCACCAGGCCGCGGTACTTCTCATAGATCAGATAGCTGTCTTTGTCCAGCTTCTGGATCATCTTCGTTACAGAAGAAGGATGAACTTCAAGTCCCTCCGCAATATCGGAGACCCTCGCGTACCCTTTCTCGTCAATCAATTTATAAATTCGTTCTAAATAATCCTCCATACTCGGAGTAGGCATTCCACTTTCCTCCATTCACCGTCATCCTGTACGATAGGACCATCCTCGCATCACTCTTAGTATCATACACTGCCCGCCATATACGCCGCAACCTGTCGCACTTAACTTTCCATGTTTGCTTTGTGACGGATTTCATCAAACTAATGCTACCTTTCATCTGAATCCTAAGGAGGCATTACTCAACTTGAGTACAACTGTGTCCGAACGACCGCCCGTAAACATACGCGTACATGACTCCTTTATTCCGGAGCTTGTTTTTTTCGAGCCTGCGGCGCTTGATTATCCGAAAGGTAAGCGGATTATGGAATGGGTCAAGTCAATCGGCATTCCTTACAAAATGACGACCTCTCATAATCGCATTACCAATTTACCGGGTGAAACCGAGCTGGAGCAGTATAAAATCGCGAAAAGAACGCTCGTCGTAGGCATCCGCAAAACGCTCAAATTCGATACATCCAAGCCATCGGCCGAATACGCCATCCCGATCGCCACCGGCTGCATGGGTCATTGCCATTATTGTTATCTTCAAACGACTTTAGGTGCCAAGCCTTATATCCGTATTTACGTGAATACCGATGATATCATGCAAGCCGCTAAAGCTTATATCGATGAACGCGTCCCGGAAATTACAAGGTTCGAAGCTGCCTGTACTTCGGACCCTGTCGGACTTGAGCCGATTTCAGGCAGCTTGCGCGAGCTCATTACATTCATGGCCGGACAAGAGTACGGAAGGCTTCGTTTCGTCACGAAGTATCACTATGTAGATTCCTTATTGGATATTAAGCATAACAATCATACCCGTATTCGTTTCAGTGTAAATGCCAATTATGTCATCAAGAACTTCGAGCCGAACACCTCTAGGTTCGAACAGCGTATTGAAGCGGCTGCCAAGATTGCCAGAGCCGGTTACCCGCTCGGCTTCATCATTGCGCCGATTATCTGGCATGACGGCTGGCAAGAGGGCTACGCGGAGCTCCTCTCTTCCCTTGCCGCTGCCCTTCCAAAGGATGCCTCTTCAAATTTGACATTCGAGCTTATTCAGCATCGCTTCACCAAGACGGCAAAAAACGTCATCGAGAAGCGATACCCTCGCACCAAGCTTGAGATGGACATCGAGAAGCGCAAATACAAATGGGGCCGCTGGGGACAAGGCAAATACGTATACCCCGATGAACAAGCAGAAGCGCTCCGCATGTTTATCTCGGAGCGCATCTTTGAACATTTTGAAGATGCAAAGATTGAATACTTCACTTGAGCTGATAAAAGTACGTAAGAAAAGAAGGGTGTGACCGGAGAGTTTACGTGCTGCCTTTGATGGGGGGATATTACCTTAAAACCTAATCCGAAATAACCCCCTATCAACAGCAGCCGCAGGCACATCCCTTCGTTCTGAAGCTTACTTTAAGCAATGCCTAGAACTTTAACCAATCCGGCGTGATGGTGTTGAGCCAGATTGTGATTTTGGTCATCCGGTCGGTGAAGAGCAGGACGCCCATGAGCAGCATGACGGCGCCGCCGATTTTCATCATGATGCTGGAATAACGAACGATCCATCTTGTTGAGCCGATGAAGAAAGCTAATACGAAGAAAGGGATCGCAAACCCGAGTGCATAAGCGGTCGTGAGCTGGAACCACGTTCCCGGCTCGGAAGCTGCCATCAATAGGATGCTGGCAAGAATCGGTCCTGTACATGGAGACCAGCCTGCTGAGAAGCCGATTCCGAAGATAAAGGATGCAAAATATCCGGATCGGTTCGTTTTCAGCGGAATTTTCATATCACGCAATAATAATTTCGGTTGAATCAGTCCCATTAAGATAAGGCCCATCAGTATGATAAGAACAGCAGAGAGCTGCCGAATTAACGTCTGATACTCGGAGAATAGCTCTGCAAATGCATTGGTGCCATAGCCAAGCGTATAATAGACCACCGAGAACCCCAGTATGAAGAAAAACGTATGGGTCATCGTGCGAATTCGGACTTGCTTGCCGGGATGCTCGCTCTTCAGGTCGCTTACGGATACGCCGGTTATATAGGATAAATACGACGGGTACAGCGGCAAGCAGCAAGGAGAGATAAAAGAAGCGATCCCTGCTCCGAACGCAGCCCATATCGTTACGTCAGACATATGTACTCACCTCCATCATCATCCTGCGCTAAATTTCCGTCTGATGGAAAGAAGCAGCAATAGAAATACTATTAACAGCATAACAATCGTACCGCCCGGCGCCAAGTTCCATACGCCTGCAACGAGAAGACCGATCGTAACCGCAAGCTCAGCAATGACAACGACCGTAACTACCGATTGCCGGAAGCTTCTTGCGATGATCAGGCTGCATGCCGCCGGAATGGTAAGCAGCGCGGATACTAATAGGGCTCCGACGATCTTGATCGACACGCTGATTACGAGCGCCGTAAGGACGCTAATCATGAAATTAAAATAACGCGTCGGCAAGCCGCTTACGGCCGCCGCATCTTCGTCGAAGGTGAGCAGAAACAATTCCTTCGCATGAAGCGCTACAGCGAGTAAAACAACGACGGTTACGACTCCGATTAAGATAAGATCCACGGAATCAAGCGTATAGATGCTGCCGAACAAATAACCGCTGACACTCACGTTAAAGCCTTTGCCCATTGTAAACAGCAACGATGCGAGGGCTACGCCGCCTGACATGATGATCGCGATTGACAGCTCCGCATAGGTCTTGTACGCTTTGCGCAGCTTCTCAATGGCGAAAGTAGCTGCAAGCGCGAATATAAGCCCCATGGCGACTGGATAAACACCAATCAGAAACCCGAGCGCAACCCCTGCTATCGACACATGTGCCAATGTATCCCCGATCATGGAGAGCCTTCGCAAGACAAGAAAAAGGCCCATAAGCGGGGCCGTGATACCAATGAGCACGCCCCCGATCAGCGCCCTCTGAAAAAATTCACTCGTTACGATATCCACCTAAACGCCTACTTTCCCTCTCTCCATGGAATGACGCAGCTCTCGTAAGCTGTGCGTCAAATCCGTTTCCACACAATCCTCCAGATCATGGGAATGCTTCACGTAAAACTTGATTTTGCCGCATTGCTGCTTCGGCTGCTGACCCAAATAAGAGCGGATCATCTCCATATCATGCGAAACCATCAGGAACGTAATGTTATGGTGCTGATGCATATGCTTAATCAGGTGGAAGAACCCTTCCTGCGTCTCGGAATCGATACCTACCGTTGGCTCATCCAGAATCAGCAGTGCGGGATTATTGATGAGTGCACGGGCCAGAAAAGCGCGCTGCTGTTGGCCGCCGGACAGCTGACCGATTCGTTTGCCGGCCAAATCCTCGATTTTCATCGCATGCAGCGCTTCATCGCATTTCATCCCGTCGGCCTTCGACACCCTCTTAAACAGCTTGTTGCGGCTGTATAATCCGGATAATACGACCTCGCGCACGGTGGCCGGGAAGAGCGGATTAAATGAGTTCTTCTGCGGCACATAGCCGATTCGGTTCCAATCTCTGAATTGTCCTACCGGCTCTCCGAACAGCTTGATCGATCCGCTTGTTGGTTTCATCAGCCCTACAATCATTCGCAGTAATGTCGTCTTCCCCGCACCATTCGAGCCGATTAGCCCGACAAAATCCCGCTCCTGGATGGAGAAACAGACATCGTCGATGACCGGTTTGTGCTCATAGGCAAACGAGACATCATTTAACTCGATAATCGGCTGATGGCACACAAATGGCTGTTGTTGCTGCTTTGTCTGCATCCTTGTTTCCTTCTTTCTATTGTAAGGCTTGAACTAGATTTTGCAAATTTGCCTTCATTAGAGAGAAGTAATCTTCCCCCTTGGCTTCCTGCTCCGGCGTAAGCCCCTCTAGCGGATTAAGCACCATGGTGCTTACGTCGGCTTCTCTGGCAAGCGTCTTCGCTAACTCATCGGAAACGAGCTCTTCGAAGAAGATATACTTGATCCCATTGTCCTTCACAAACTTAGCGATGCGAAGCAAATCCTGTGCCTTCGGTTCTGCATCGGGGGACAACCCCATTATAGCCACTTGTTTCAGTCCATAATCACGTGCCAAATATCCAAAGGCTTGGTGCGAAGTGACAATATCCTTGTGCGGGGCTGCGCTCAGTTCTTTCGTATACGAATTATCCAACTCGACTAGCTTCGCATGCAGCTTTGCATAGTTGACTTCATAATCACTCTTGTGCGACTGATCTGCCGCAACGAAACTTTCCAGAACAGTCTTCGCCATAATAAGCATGGACTTCGGGCTCACCCATGTATGAGGATCGACATGATGGCTATGCTCATCGGCATCGTGACCTTCTTCCTCTGCTTCCTCCGGATTACCCGAGATCTTCGCAATATCCTTGCTTGCTTCGACGGTTATCACCTTCGTATCGCTCGGCAAACCTTCCAAGAAGTCATCGACCCAGCCTTCTAAGCCTGCACCATTATACAGAAACAGCTGCGCTTGCGAGGCCGTATCCAAGTCACGGCTCTTCGGACTCCAATCATGCGGCTCTACGCCGGCCGGAATCATATTGATGACATTTGTGCCGCTGCCTCCGATTTGCTCAGCGAGGAAGAAGAGCGGGTAGAAGCTTGTTACCACATTCAGTTTCCCCTCTACAAGCTTGCCTTTCGATGCGGAGCCGCAACCTGCAAGTATAAAAGCAAGAAATGCCAGCAGAATCGCTGACAGTGCCATGGAACGGAATAATTTCGAATTCATGTAAAACTGCACCTCTACTTCTCATAATCGTAAACATTACAATTTGATTATATAGACGCCTATATGCCCTGTCAACAAGCAACCGCCGGAGCAAAGCGCTCCGGCGGTTCATCGTTCATGCTTATTTCACAATTGCGCCATTAGGCATATCGTCAGGCACAGTTGCCAGTGTCAATTGATCGCCATGAGAAGCGGCGAGAATCATGCCTTGCGACATTTCGCCGCGCAGCTTAACCGGCTTCAGGTTCGTCACGCAAATGACTTTGCGTCCTACAAGCTGCTCCGGCGTGTAAAATTTGGCGATTCCGGAAACAACTTGGCGTTGCTCGAAACCGAGGTCCAGCTGCAGCTTCATTAGCTTATCTGCCTTTGGAATCGGCTCGGCAGCTATGACTTGCGCAACGCGCAGCTCAACCTTGGCGAACTCGTCAATGGCAATCTCTTCTTTCGCTGCAGGTGCTTCTGACTCTGTTGAAGCAGTTGGAGCTGCCTGAGCAGCTGGTGCAGCCGCAGGTTCAGCAGTTGCCGCCTCGGCTTCCGCCGGCACAGTACCGCCGCCCATCGAGATCGCGATAAACGAAGTTTCCTCCGCTACGTCGAGGCGCGGGAAGATCGGATCGCCTTTGGCGACTTTCGTTCCGCCCGGGAATTGACCGAATTGCTTCGTGCTGTTCCAATCCGTTAACGCGCCTTCCGTAAGTCCAAGCTGAGTGCGGATCTTAAGAGGCGCATTCGTCAGGAACGGCTGCAGCAATATCGAGATAATACGGAGCGATTCCGCCAAGTGATGCATAACGGAAGCGAGCTCTCCGCGTTTCTCTTCGTTCTTAGCAAGCGTCCACGGTTGTGTTTCATCGATATATTTGTTCGTGCGGCTGACAAGCTGCCAAATCGCAGTCAGGGCTACGGAGAACTCCATGCGCTCCATTGCCGCTTCAACCTGCTCTGCCGTACCGACCGCCAGAGTAGATAATGTCTCATCGAACGCTGTTACATTGCCGTCATAAGCTGGAACGTCGCCGCCGAAATACTTGTCGATCATCGCAATCGTCCGGTTTAACAGGTTGCCCAGATCATTCGCAAGGTCAAAGTTGATTCGTTCCACGAAGTTCTCGGGCGTAAACGTACCATCCGCACCAAACGGCACTTCGCGCAGCAGGTAGTAACGCAGCGCATCCAGACCGTAACGGTCGATCAACGTTACCGGATCCACGACATTGCCTTTGGACTTCGACATTTTGCCATCCTTCATTAGAAGCCATCCGTGTGCGAAGACTTTCTTCGGAAGCGGCAGATCAAGCGCCATCAGCATAATCGGCCAGTAGATCGTGTGGAAACGAACGATTTCTTTGCCGACAAGATGAACGTCAGCCGGCCAGAACTTGTCGTACTGGGACGGATTGTCTGACCCATAACCCATTGCCGTAATGTAGTTCGACAGCGCATCGATCCATACATATACGACATGTTTCGGATCGCCTTTTACTTTGACCCCCCAATCGAAGGTCGTACGGGACACCGCCAAGTCTTCCAGACCCGGCTTAATGAAGTTGTTGATCATTTCGTTCTTACGGGATTCCGGCTGAATAAACTCCGGGTTCTCTTCGTAGAATTGCAGCAAACGATCGGCGTATTTGCTCATCCGGAAGAAATAGCTCTCTTCCTTCACAAGCTCGACCGGACGTCCGCAATCCGGACAGTTGCCGTTCACCAGCTGACGCTCCAGGAAGAACGATTCGCATGGCGTACAGTACAAGCCTTCGTAATTGCCTTTATAGATATCGCCTTGCTGCAGCAGCTGATCGAAGATTTGCTCCACGACTGATTTATGACGATCTTCGGTTGTACGAATGAAATCATCGTTGGAAATATCAAGCTTCTTCCAAAGCTCTTTAATGGTTACGACGATATCGTCAACGAACTGCTGAGGGGTCTTGCCCTTCTCCTGCGCCTTGCGTTCGATCTTCTGGCCGTGTTCGTCCGTACCCGTCAAATACCAAACGTCATAACCGCGCAGACGCTTGTAGCGGGCCATCGCATCCCCTGCCACCGTCGTATACGCATGACCGATATGGAGCTTATCACTCGGATAATAGATGGGTGTCGTAATATAAAAGGTTGGTTTCGTCGTTTCACTCATTGTTTCTCGCTCCTTATTCGGGTTTAGTCTGAATCATAAACGCAAAAAAAGCTTCCATCCACTATGGGACGAAAGCTTGTCGCTTACGCGGTACCACCCAATTTTCTCTCCTCGACATGCTGCTTCGAAGAAAGCTTCATTAGAACCATCTGCCTGCACTTGCAGCGCGATGGTCTTCAAACCGATAACGAGGTCAGTCGCCGTACCCTTACTTCAGCCGATCGATCCGGGCTGAGCGCTCGAGCACGAGTTCTCCGGGACCATCTTCCAAAAGCTGCACCTTGCCGGCTTCCACCTGTCCCGGCTCTCTGGTTAGGTCATCTCTCTTGTACTTATCCGTTCATCGAACATCTTATAGGTAATGATTCTCTTGCGAAAACTATACCGAATCTTGCGTATCACTGTCAAGGCCGGCAGACGCCTGCCTTTCTCGTTCTTCGCGGGTCGGCGGCACATAATCGAGGCCTCCCGGATGAAACGGGTGACAGCGGCAAATACGTTTGGCTGCCAGCCAGCTTCCGCGAAGCGGACCATGCTTGTCGATCGCTTCCAGCGCATAGGCAGAACAGCTCGGATAGAAACGGCAGGTCGGCGGCTTGATCGGCGAAATAAACCGGCGGTATACGTGAATCGGTGCTTTAATGATTGCTCGCATGGCCGCAGCCTCCTTTGGTTCTATCATGACGTAATTTCATCATAACGTCAATTTTTACAACGTCTCAACAAACTCGACACTAGCCATGTCGTAATTTTATAGTTAATATGTCACAGTAACGTATTTAACAGCGGTTTCAATTGTGTTAGGGTTAAACCATGTCGCATAATCAGAGCACGAAAAACTGTGATCGCACGACATCTATACCAAATCCAAGCACTTAACAGGAGGAATTTCTAGATGATTCGCGTAGGAATGCTTAGCTATTGGCATGTTCATGCCTGGGATTACACCAAACAAGTTCAAGGAAATCCAAACACAGAGATCGTAGCTGTATGGGATGAGCTGCCAAACCGTGGTCAAGAGAATGCGGACAAACTCGGCGTACAATTTATCGCTGACCTGGATGAGCTGCTTGCTCGCACAGATATCGATGCTGTTGTTGTAGATACACCGACAAACATGCACCGCGACGTAATGGTTAAGGCTGCACGCGCCGGCAAACATATTTTCACAGAGAAAGTTATTGCTCCAACGCTTAGCGAGGTAAACGAAATTATCGCTGCTGTTAATGAAGCAGGCGTTAAATTGACGGTTTCCCTTCCGCGTATCAATGATTCTTACACCCTTGCTGCACAAGAAGTGCTTAGCAAAGGTTTGCTTGGCGAATTGACTCAAGTGCGCGTTCGTTTGTCCCACAACGGTGCGACAGCTGGCTGGCTGCCTGAGCATTTCTACAACTTGGAGCAATGCGGCGGCGGCGCTCTGATCGACCTGGGCTGCCACCCGGTTTACCTGACTCGTTTGTTCCTTGGCTTGCCTGAGAGCGTTAATGCGACTTTCGGTCACGTTACAGGCAAAGAAGTCGATGACAACACCGTTACAACTTTGCGTTATGCAAACGGCGCATTCGGTATCGCAGAAGCGGGCTTCGTTAACGCGTGCTCCCCATTCTGCTTTGAAATCCACGGCACAGACGGATCGCTTCTATACGGCTTCCCGGATGAAGCGGTTCGCGTACGCAGCACGAAATCGGATTCGCCGCAAGAGTGGGTTACAATCGAGCAACCAGCTAACCGCATCCCTGCTTTCGATCAATGGGTAGGTCACATCTTGAATGACACAACTGCGGATGAGAACATCGCGCTTGCGATCGATCTGACGAAAATCATGGAAGCTTCCACGATTTCCGAGAACGAGAAACGTTCCGTATCCCTGTCCGAGCTTAAAAACTAACCAACATTCCGAAGAAGGAGGTGGCAGCGCCTTGGCTAAACCGTTTACGTACTCCATCATGGCAACTCGCAGTGATGAAATCGATCGGCTGGACATTCAGTTCCGCTGGGGAGGGTATGGCTTTCGCGTACTTCGCTGCCATCTCGCTACCTTCTCTCCGGGCAAAATCGTTCGCTTCCACAAGCATTCGGAATACGAGTTTCATTTTATTCCCCGCGGTAAAGGCACAGTCATTATGGAAGACACCGTCCACCAGCTGCATGAAGGGTTGTTTTATTTAACCGGTCCGAATGTACTCCATCAGCAAGAAGCGGATGCCCGCGAAGCGATGGATGAGCTGTGTCTGCATATCGATATCGTGCCGATCCAAGAAAGTGATGACGAGGAAAGCTGGGGGGATCCTTGGGAACGCCATGAGGCGGAGAATTGTATTCAGGCGCTCAACAACTTGCCGCTGCGTCCGCATGTCGACCAGTACAACGCGATGTCTTGGTTTCTGTCGGCTTACCGAGCTTGGACAGAAGGACAGCCTGGTGCCTTCTCTTCGATCAAGCAATCCATTATTCAGATCTTGCTTCGCGCATCACGGATGTCGTCGGTACCTAACGCTACGTTCAAACCGCCATCTAGGAATATGAATGAACACCGGTTTCGGATTGCCACCCAGTTTATTCACGACAACTACGCACAGCCATTAACGCTTCAAGAGGTTGCTGAGCGTATTCCAATCAGTGCAAGGCAGCTGCAGCGGATCTTCCGCGAACAGGGTGAAGAATCATTTAGTGCGTATTTAGAAAATTACCGGCTCTCTCAAGTATGCTCCGCGATTATTGAAGGTCAGAATCCGATCGAGCATATTGCGCTTGAGCATGGTTTTGCCAGCAGCAATTATTTGTATTATGTCTTCAAGAAGCGGTTTAACATGACGCCGAGACAGTTCCGCATTCAGCATACGTCGGTGAAGTCGTCCGGAATGGACGAGAAGTTAAAGGAGATGAATCGAAGTTGACCACAACGAAGCCTATTCGAATTGGGATTATCGGAAGCGGCGGTATCGCGCATGCTCACGTTCGGCAATATAAACAATTACCGGGCGTTGAAATTGTTGCCGTCGCGGACGTCATTCCAGGCAAAGCCAAACAATTTACGGAATCGCTCTCATTGACAGATACGCAAGCTTTTGACAGTCACCGCAGTATGCTGGAATTGGATCTGGACGGAGTCAGCATTTGTACGCCTAACGTTTCGCATCATGCCACCACGGTCGATTCCCTTCGTGCCGGCAAACAAGTCCTGCTTGAGAAGCCGATGTCCGTTACACTGGCAGAAGCTGTTGACATGGTGCAAACAGCACGCGAAACAGATCGTATGCTGACAATCGGCTTCCAGCCGCGCTATGACCCTAATATGAAGCTTGTACAAGACATCGTACAGTCCGGCAAGCTCGGCAATGTCTATTACGTAGAAACCGGCGGCGGACGCAGACGCGGTATGCCTGGCGGCACTTTCATCAGCAAAGCACTCGCTGGTGCAGGCGCAATGGCGGATATCGGCTGCTACTCGCTTGATATGGCCTTGAACGCACTTGGCTACCCGCGTCCTCTGACCGTTTCGGCATTTACAAGCAATCATTTCGGCACGAATCCGCTCTATCATCCCGAAGCAAGCAAGTTTGAAGTGGAAGACTTCGGCGTTGCGATGGTTCGTTTCGAGAACGACCTCGTGCTTCAGTTCAAGATCTCTTGGGCGATGCATATGGACTCACTCGGCTCCACGATGTTCCTTGGCACGGATGGCGGCCTCAAAGTCACTCCTCATGGCACCGGCAACTGGTCCGGCGTTTGGGATGGCAAAGTCGGCAGCATGACGCTGTACCATGATTTCATGGGTCAGCAGACATCTACTCCTGTTCCTGCGATTGAGCACAATAAAGACCTGTTCTTCGAGAAAGTCCGCGACTTCGTGGATGCGATTCGCGAAGGCCGTCCTGCTCCGATCCCAGGCGAGCAAATCATGATTCAACAAGCTATTATTGACGGTGTTATTCGTTCCGCAGAGCAGCGTCGCGAAGTTGAAATCGTATTGCCTTGGTAAGCTGATCAGCTGCCTGCGCACGACAAAAAAGCCTGCAAGCCAGGTACCCGCTCTTCTCCAGAGCGTGTATCCAGCTTGCAGGCTTTTGTCTTACCTGCGGAATCCCGGCAGCGGTAGGAACAACATCGCAACAGGCAAGTTACTGCCCGCAGCTAAGGTGCATACCATTTCGACGGATTCTTCCGAATTGCCGGTGCGGTATAATACGACCGCTTCTTTATTGTCTTTAAGAATCGTTTCATTCGCGACGGTAACGACCTGACCGTTAATCATAAAGGCCCCTGTATAGTAACCGCCACGTGCATTCAGAGCAATCAGCGTGTTTGGCGCAACATGCGGCAGGCGCAGTTTGTAAAGCACGCCGAAATTCCCGATGTTGTACTCTAATTGGCCGGATGTATCATCGATTCCGTCCAAATACGTGTCCAGCTTCTTATCGCCAAGCATGATTCGCTGCGGCGTTTCACCCAGCGTGTCATTCAGATCAATATCGCGGTTTGCATTGTAGAACGTACCTCTGACATGCTTGCCATCCCGTGGCATAATGGACAGATTCGGCAGCTCTGCAATCGGGTTCTTACCGGCAGCAACAACGACGATTTGGAAGGTCAGCTCTTGGTCGGCATAGATATCAGCATAAGCCGAAAGAACTTCCATGATTTTCATCGGCGTTTTCGAAATTTCCGGTAGAATCTCCTTCGTTTCATGCGGTCTGATCGTCAACCACCTTGGAGAAGGATTCTCGCCAATTGACTTCAAGTATCGTACGGTAGAAAGCTTACCGGTGTTGACTACATAAGGATCTGGACCGCCAACTCCCATTGAGCTGGTGTTCACATTAACCGGTGTGCCATTGTTGTTTGTGGCAAGCAGGTACATCTTGACCGGATAGCCGATGTTGTTCACATTATGGAACATGAATCGAACTTGCCCTGTTAGCTGTGCCTCGTATGCAATGCCCTCTTGAAGCAGCGTCTCCGGGCTGTTACTGCGCACCATCTGAGCCGATTCCGATTGGAACGTATACGTCAATGCCGGAATATTCAGCACGGAATTGGCGTCGATGCTGAATTTATCACCGATATCGGTAAATAATTTATTATATTCATCCCGTGTGTAGAGCACTTCGAGCGTCACCGTAACCGTCTTGGTAACGGAATGAACCATGCCATGACGATCCTCTACCTCCAGCGTAACTTGCTTATCGCCGGCTTCGAAGAATGCCTTATCATTGCCTGTCCATGTACGACGAACAATATCGTTCTCATCATCCGTACTTTGATCGATATAGGTAATATTCTCACCAATACGGTAGCTGGCTCGTTCTGTCGTAAAGTCGGCAACAGGCGCCTGATTCGGCGGCTTCACTTCGATGGTTACAGAGAACGGATCGCTCCATAAACCATTAATATCTTGCACTTGTCTAGTAATGGTATAGTAGCCCGCATCCGGGAATACATCCATACGACCTTCGTAGCGATCGTCGACGAAAGGTGCGTCCGTATAGTTAATCGAACGATCGATGTACGCTACTGTCGTTTGGCCTGCATAAACTTCAGTCGGCTGTACCTCGAAAAACGCTTTAGGTTTCTTCGGAACGACAACGGTATTCCAAGACAACGAAATTTGCTTCCCTGCTACTGCAATCGCGCTGTCTGTAAGTACGCCCCATGAACGAAGCGGTACCATGAGGGAACCATTCAGAATATACGGTTTCCCGGTCAGCTTAACAGGCGTGCCGCCGCGATAAGCATATACGCTTCCAAGCTTGAAACGAAGGACATTCGAAGCGCCTGTTGCGATCGATTCCTTCTTCTTCGCATCATACGAGATGACGTACCCGTAACGGGACGCAATGGAGCTAAACGGAATAAATGTGGTATCTTTTACTGCCGTAACCGGCTGTGAAGATTGGTATGTCTTCCCATTATGCTTCATTACCTTGCTTCCGATTTGCAAAATAAGCGTATCTGAGGCACCTTGAGCCGATGCCGTTTCGCTAGTAATGGTGGAGAATGGGAATATCAGGAACGATAAGATCAGTAACCATTTCAACGATTTCATGCTGCGTCTCCTTTGTTCTCTCTTAGTTGCAGACAGCGTAAGAACGAATTGCGTGCTGCTGCTGATTTGCCAGCCGCCGTTGTCACGTTAAACGTAACCGAGACCGGAAAAGTTGCGGGAGATTGGGAAGAGACAAGCTTTAGACACATCTGCGGAATCGTCGTTTAACCATTTACTCGCATGTTAATTAAGAATAAAGAAGCCATTCCGATAAATGCTAGAATAGTAAAAATCCCTACAACCATTCGAACCTTCTTGGCTTTCATAATCCGCCTTACATCCGGCTGTTGCTTGGCCAGCGTAACGGAACGGTGCACGAATAAAAATACGATTGCGAGCGTTACAAATACCATATTGGTTAAAAACCACAATTGCTGCCACATGCCTGTTACCTCTCCTAACCTTTCGCTTATGCATACTAGAGTAGACTAACGGAATCCGAGCGAGATTGCAAACATCGGCGGCTGCGATTATCATGAAGAAACGGCAATAATTGAAAAGGATGATGAATGAAATGGTGCTGCAAGCAACTTCGGAGGCCGCTGTATTCCCAGGCTTTTCCGCAACAGATTTTGATGTATTCGAGGTCCCGGGCCTAGAAGCCCGCATGTCGTTATTAATTGAACGGATCCGGCCGAAGCTGCACGAGCTAGGCGAGCGGTTGTCGCCTTTCTTAACGGAGCTGTGCGGGGAGCCGATGTTCCCTCACGTTGCCAAACATGCACGCAGAACGATTAATCCGCCGAATGATACTTGGATTGCTTTCGCCCCGGGCAAGCGTGGTTATAAAATGTTCCCGCATTTCCAAATCGGACTGTTTGGCTCGCATCTCTTCGTGCAATTTGCCATTATTTACGAGTCGGACAACAAGTCGGTGTTTGCCGAGCACGCGCTGAACCAATTGGACGACATTGCCAAACATATCCCTGCCCATTATGTATGGTCCGGCAACCATATGGTGCCAGGCGGCGATACGCAAGCCGAGCTT
The DNA here is from genome assembly GCF_900106745.1 of Paenibacillus sp. CF384. Lineage (GTDB taxonomy): Bacteria > Bacillota > Bacilli > Paenibacillales > Paenibacillaceae > Paenibacillus_Z. Next base: position 1,172,669 of record NZ_FNNV01000001.1, read on the forward strand.
GGCGCTGACGGCCTTGTTCAGCTGTTCGAGCGTCTTCGTACGGTGAAAGCGTCCGAGGCGCTCTGCGGCATCATTATCGACCGCAACGACCCTCTACTGCTCGACGGTGACGCATTCATTCATAAAGTGAAGGAAACATTCACGACTGTACTGCCGCTTTATAAAATGTCCTTCTAATCAGGTTCAATTTAGCTAAAGGGCTGACTCCACTTGTTCGTCTCGAACATAACGGAGTCAGCCCTTCTCGCTTCTTCTGCGGCCTAATCGATACTCCTGCGGCGATAAGGTAGTCCATCGCTTGAACTGCCTGCTGAATGCGCTTAAAGAGGCAAAACCAAGCATCTCACCGATCGACTCTACGGCATGCCTGGATTGCACCAGCAGCTCCTCCGCTTTGCGTTGTTTCATCACACCCAAGAAGCGTTTTGGAGCAATGCCATACACCTTCTTGAATACCTCGTTACAATGACTTCTGCTTATGAATAATTGCTTCGCAATTTGATTAATTTCCAAATCGGTATATACCGCTTCAATTAGCTTCTGTTGAATGACATGAGCCAGCTCGACCTCGGAGGCATGAAGGCGTTTGCGACTCGCTTGCACGCCGTTGCCCGCCTGCTTCATAGCCAGTTCTACAGCATGCAGTACCAACGACTGAATAGAGAGTTGAACGTTGTACTTTGCGAGTACGTCATAGCTATCAACATTCACGGTTGGCGGAGCATGCAAGGTGTCAGTTTCAGATGGTTGATTGCGCTTGATATATCCGAGAAGATCAGCGAACTCCTCCTGCAATCGTTCGATTCGCTGTGACAGATGAACATAGTTCATATCCTTCAGTGCGTGGGTCAGCTCCGGATCTTCGATGCCGAAATGGACGGAGAAATAGACGAAGCCAAGGTTTGATTCATTAATCGTACTGTGTTTGACCCCTGGACCAATGAGCAGCCACTCCCCCGCAGACATCACCACAGGATCACCGTGAATCCACTCTGTCAGCTGCCCGCTATAGCAGTGAAGAAGCTCATACCCGCTGTGCTCATGGAGCTGATAGGACCATCCGGCATCGACTTCTCTTAAATGGCAATCGGCGACAGCAAGTACGCTGCGCAGCATACGATAGTGAAATGGAATAACCATGGCAATCGACCTCTTCATCGCATAATGATCAATTCACTGCCTTATTCAGTGCTTACACTCTTCATTTTAACGACAAATGGTTAAATTGTAACGTGTTATCGCCATAGTCTCTTCGCCTTCCATGACCGTACAATAGGTTTATCAAGCGCTGAGGAGAGAAGTAACCATGCAGGTTCGTCTAAATGAAGAACAGCTAGAATTTTATAAACGCCATCATTATGTTCATCTGCCCAATGTAGTGCCTGAGCAAGCGCTGCTGCTGGCAGAACGGATCATTAGCAAATGGGTCGATGATCTTGTGGAAGCTTGGTCTGAACAGAAGCTGATTACCGATAAGAAACAAGAGCTGGACTTTCAGCACCGGCTTGTTCAAATCTGGCATGACGCGGGGAAGCCCAAGTATGGCCGAAGCCCTCGCCGCGACCTCGTGGGCAGGGACATGTACAACTTCTTGAAAGATCCTGCGCTGCTCGATATTGCGCAGCAGCTGCTGGAAACAGAAGACGTTTCCGTTCACGGCATATTCAATGCCAGACCGAAGCTGCCGGACCAGAAGTGGACGGATACACCATGGCATCAGGATGCTCAATACTACCGCGACGCCGAGAACACTCACGTCGTATCCATATGGATGCCTCTGCAGCGTGTAACCGAATTTAACAGCTGTCTGCAGATCGCGCCTGGTTTCTTCGACCGGACGCTGCTCGATGGCGTTATCGACGAGGAGACGAACTTTCTGGGGCTTAAACGCGAGGATGCCGCTAAGCTTACCGCACTATCCGTAGAGATGCAGCGCGGCGACGCCCTCTGTTTCACTCAGCTCCTCCCCCACCGAGCACTGCCTAACCAATCGGACGCCGTACGCTGGTCCATGGATATCCGTTATGAAGCGACTGCGGTCGCAACTGAAAGCGGCAAAGCACAAGGCTTCATTGCCAGAAGCCCTATGCAGCCATCGAGTGAAGCATCCTATGAGAAATGGCTGAGCCAGTGGACGGCAATTCCTGCCGGGAGTTATTGATAGAATCGAGAAAAAGCCTTACGTCCATGATGGACGTAAGGCTTTTTTCATGAATTCCTTGATTAAGCAGCTACTGCTTTCTTAGCAGCCACGCGTTGGCGTTTCGCTTTACGGAAGAAGAAGAGCTCATAGATACAAGGGATAATCAGCAGTGTAAGCAATGTTGCTGCAGCCAAACCGCCGATAACCACGATTGCTAAGCTTTGGGATACGATGCTTCCGCTCTCGGATGAACCGAAGACGAGCGGCAGCATAGCCGAGATCGTTGCGATTGCCGTCATGAGAATTGGGCGAGCACGCGTTACTGCTGCTTCTACCAATGCTTCGCGGATACCCATCCGTTGTTCGTTCTGTTTCACGCGGTCAATGAGAACGATCGCGTTCGTGACCACGATACCGACGAGCATGAGTGCTCCGAACACCGCCGTAAAGTCAGGCGATACGTTCGATACGAGCAAGGCTACGACTGCTCCGATTGCTGCAAGCGGAAGCGAGCACAGAATAGCAAGCGGCGCACGCAATGTTTTGAATGTGACTACCATGATCAAGTATACGATACCGATCGCAACCAGCATGATAATACCCAGATCCGCGAAGTCTGCCGATTGATCTGCAGATGCACCGCCAACGGTGAACGTTACACCATCAGCTGCTTTAAGAGCATTCACTTGCTTCGTAATTTCTTTACCTACGATCGACAATTGGCTAGGATCGACGTCAGCCGTTACACGAACATAAGCTTTGCCGTCTTTATGATAGAATACGCTTGGCTGTTCGCTCTTCACAAGCTTAGCCACTGTAGACACCTTAGCAGGGCCTTGTGCTGTCATAACGGTCAGCTCGTTCAGGTCATTCTCCGATTTCGGATCCGCAAGCGGTTGAAGAATGACGTTCGTTGTACGATCATCGATATTCACTGTACCCAGTGGAATTGGATTCATCATCCCTTGAAGCTGCTGAGCAACCTCTTGGCCGCTCGATTTCAACGGATCCACTTGGAACGTGTATACAGGTTTCATTTGCTCTTGATTCGATTTCACTTTAATGACATCTTTGACCGGTTTAATGGCAGCCATTACTTGATCTGCACCTTTGGAGATCGCATCCAGATCATCGCCGGATACGTCAACTACAACCTGAGTGGAGCTTCCGCCGCCGGCAAAATCCATTGCGCCCGCATTCAGATCGGCTCCCGGATAGGAGGAACGCTGACCTTTCACATCATTAATCAGCTTCTCGGCATCCGCGCCTTCCTTCATATCAACCAAGTACGTAACCAGGGTAGGGGAAGTTACCTCACCGTATTGCGCTCCATCTGCGCTGTTACCGTTCTGCATGAGAACCCAGTCAATATCGTTGCGATCGTTCAAGAATGTTTCAAGCTTGCGACCTTCTGCGATTACTTTATCCGTCGGTGTATCGCTGGAATATTCCAACGTTACGGATAAGTTTGCGGCGTTGGAGGAATCAATCGCCCCTTTAGGCATCGACATGTAAGCACCAACAGAACCAACAAGCAGCAGGACGGCAATGACAAGCGGAACCCATTTATGCTGCAAGTTCCAGCTTAAGAAATTGGCAAAACGTTTGGAGCCTTCGTGCTCCTTCATCTTCGTGTTACGCAGCAGCACCGCGCTTAGAATAGGCACTACGGTTAGAGCAACCAGTAAGGATGCCAGAAGCGAGTACGTTACGGTTAATGCGAATGGCAGCAGGAACGCTTGAAGCGAACCGCGCAGCAGTCCCATTGGCAGGAAGACGGCTACCGTTACGAGCGTGGAAGACGTAATCGCCGTTGCCACTTCTTTCGTTGCGTCCATGACAAGACCAACCGAGAACGTTTCTTTCTGCAAGCGGCGGTAGATGTTCTCGATGACGACGATACTGTCATCCACGAGACGGCCAACCGCAACCGCAACACCGCCGAGCGTAATAATGTTAAGCGTTACGCCGGATACTTGCAGCAAGTAAAGGGTAATGCCAAGCGAGAGCGGGATCGATACGATTGTCACAAGCGTAGCTCTCAAATTACGCATGAACAGCAGGATTACGATTGTTGCGAACAGCGCGCCCATCAATACTTCGCGAAGCATCGAGTTTACGGAATGCACAACTTGCTCCGATGTGCTCGACAGTACTTTGATTTCGACGCCTTTCATATCCTTGTTAAGACGCTCTACTTCGGCGTTCACGCCGTCGCCGACTTTAACGGCATTGGCATCCGCCGTTTTGGAAATCGTGAGCATGAGGACATTCTTGCCATCCAGGCTGCTGATGCTCTCTTGTTCCGTTTGAGCTTCCACTTTAGCAACATCGCCAAGTGTTACGCCTGCTGCGACCGGCAGCTTGCGGAGCGTATCCAGATCGCTAATTGCCGCTTCCACATTGATGTTGCCGGATGCGCCATCGATTGTTTTCTCGCCGATGGATGCCGCAACGCCGCGGCCTTGAAGCACGCCCATAAGAGACGCGAACGGAACGCCTTTCTCTGCCAGCTTAGCCGAATCCGGAATAACGGAGATATTCGGGTTCGATTTGCCGCCTAGCGACACATCACCTGCGCCATCTACTTTCTTAAAGGCGTTAATCAGGTCTTTCTCCATTTTCTCGCGGTCTTTCTCCGCTACACCATCTAAGTTAATCGATACCCAAGAGATTGGAATCATGGATGTGTTGAATTGTACAACGTACGGAGGCATAACGCGCTCCGGCAATTGAACCGAGCGAATCGCAGCTTCAACCTCCGCTTTGGCTTCTTTCATGTTTGTTTTGGAATCGAAAGCTAAGTCGATTTTGGAGAATCCGTTACCGGAAGATGACGTCATGAGGCTCTTGCCTTTCACGAACTGTACCGCTTCCTCCAATTTGGCTGTAACGCCGGTCTCCATCGATTTGGCATCATAACCAGGTCCGATCGCTGCAATCGTAACCATCGGATTATCAGCTTCAGGCAAGAACTCCATCGGAAGCCTGTAGTAACTGATTACCCCCATCACGAGTGCCATTAGCACTACGAGTTTCATAGCGGCCTTATTGTTAAAAGCCCATTTGGTAATAAACTGCATTTCTACCTTTTCCCCTTTCATATGGTTCTCCTCAGAACTCCTTGTTAAAGAATACCTTTTTCCAATAGGGGATGTAAACGTCTGTAGACCAGTATTTATCCCCGACCTAAGACGGAGGCGGAAGTACGACTTCGGACAAAATGAGTGATTACTCACTTTACAGTTAGAGGGTGGGAGCGGTAAAATAAATGTGAGTAATCACTCATTTTCTAACGAGGATGTGAGCCCTAATGACTAATTTATCAACCTCAGCTTCTCCCGCTCCGGTCGTCGATGTGCGCTCTGTTACACGACGTTTCGGCAGCAAAACCGTTCTGGACGACATCTCATTGCAAGTAGAACGCGGCGAATTGTTCGGCCTGCTTGGTCCTTCCGGCTCCGGCAAAACTACGCTGATCAAGCTCATCACCGGTATAGACAAAGCCGACGGCGGTTCTGTCTACATGCTGGGCGAACAGATGCCGAAGCTGTCGATGCTTCAGCGCTTTGGCTATATGGCGCAGTCGGATGCGTTGTATAACGAGCTTACAGCCAAAGAGAATTTGACGTTCTTCGCAGCCTTGTACGGTCTTAAAGGTCCGCGCATGATGCAGCGGATCGAAGCTGCGATGACAATCGTCAATCTCCAAGATGATCTGAACCAGACCGTCGCTGCTTATTCCGGCGGGATGAAGCGGCGCTTGTCGCTAGCCCTCTCCTTGCTGCATGAGCCGGAGCTGCTCGTTCTCGATGAGCCTACGGTCGGCATCGACCCCGTATTGCGGCAATCGATTTGGAAGGAGCTTGGCGACATGCGCAAACGAGGTACAACGATTGTCCTTACGACGCATGTCATGGATGAAGCAGACAAATGCGATCGTCTTGGACTCATCCGAGACGGCAAGTTGACTGCACTCGGGACTCCGGAAGCGATCAAGGCAAGCAGCGGCAGCTCTACGATTGAAGAAGCTTTTATCGTATATGGCGGAGGTGTTCGCGAATGAGGATCAGAGCGCTTGCGATTCGAATCATCCGCCAATTTGTTCGCGACAAGCGGACGCTGGCACTCCTGTTTCTAGCCCCTCTGCTTATTCTTACGTTAATGAAGCTTGTATTTAACGGCAACACGGTAGAACCTCAGATCGGCGCCGTACAAATCCCGGCCGCGTTGGTCGAACGGCTGGAGAAGGCCGATGCTGAAGTAACGACTTACGATACCGCTGCAGCAGCTGAGCAGGCACTCCAAGACGGAGATCTGGACGCGGTGCTTTCGCTTGGCGGAGGAGGAAAACCTGCGATTACCCTGGAAGGAAGCGATCCTGCTTCAAGTAAAATGGTGCTGCTCCTGCTGCAGCGCATGATGGGTGCTGATATGCCTGCAGTTCAGCCCTCGATTACGTATTTGCACGGCAGCGAGGACATGGCTTCCTTCGATTCCTTCGGGCCTGTGTTGATCGGCTTCTTCTCGTTCTTCTTCGTCTTCATGCTGGCAGGCGTATCCTTCCTCAGAGAACGAACAAGCGGCACATTGGAGCGTCTGCTGGCTACGCCGATTCGGCGCTCGGAAGTCGTACTCGGCTATTTATCCGGCTTCGGGTTATTCACACTGCTTCAAGCAGCGTTGATTGCATGGTTTGCCATTAACGTCCTTGGCCTCTATATGGATGGGTCCATCTGGCTGGTGCTCATGATGAACCTGCTGTTATCGTTAACCGCACTGACGCTCGGAACGCTCTTGTCTTCTTTTGCAAGCAACGAGTTTCAGATCATCCAGTTCATTCCGCTCGTAGTCGTGCCTCAAGTCTTCTTCTCGGGTTTGTTCAACTTGGATTCCATGGCACCTTGGCTGCAGAAGCTAAGTACCATCATGCCGCTCTATTACGGCGCAGATGCAATGCGTGGCATTATGATTCGAGGCGAGGGCTGGAGCGATATTCAGCTGGATGTCTACGTGCTCGTAGGGTTCTCGACTGTCTTTGCCCTGCTGAACGTCCTTGCGCTAAAGAAACACCGTGCCATTTAATCCGATCACACTTCTGTGATATCATCAAGATTAACGAATTGAACGTGGTGATGGCATGAAGGAGTTGTCCGTGATGAATGGGAATGAAACGATGGAACAATGGGTGGAAGAGCTGCTCCGAAACGACAGCGGCGGAGAGAAGATGACCGAGAAGCAGGTGAAAATTTTACAATCCGCCATTGAGATCTTCGCCGAGAAAGGTTTCGCAGGCTCTTCGACCAGCGAGATTGCGCAGCGTGCCGGAGTCGCGGAAGGTACCATATTCCGGCATTACAAGACCAAGAAGGATTTGCTGCTCTCGATTGTGGCGCCTGCGATGACGAAGCTGATTGCCCCCTTCGTCCTGCGCGGCTTCAATAAAGTGCTCGATGCTGACTACGAGAGTTACGAAGGCGTTATTCGCGCAATGATTGAGAATCGGATCGAGTTCATTTCGAAGCATCGCAACATCTTGCGGATTCTCATGCAGGAGATTCCGTTTCACCCGGAGCTGCAGGAGCATTTTCAACGGGATGTGCTCGGGAAGGTGCTCAGCCGTCTTCAGAAGCTCGTGACGCAATTTCAAGCGAAGGGGCAAATGGTTGATTTGCCTTCGATGACTGTCGTAAGACTGAGCATTTCAACCATCATGGGCTATGTTGCAGTACGAACGTTCTATGCGGAACGTAAGGACGCCGTGTGGGATGATGAGCGAGAACGCGAGGAAACGGTGTCGTTCATCATGCGCGGTCTCGGCATCACCAAATAACTTGTGACATGCAAAAAGCACCTGCCTCAGTTATGCCGTAGCGGCGTTCTGATGCAGGTGCTTTCATTTTTATCGTTGGGATACCGATTTCGTTTGTTCTACCGATGAACTGTCCAGCAACCGGAATCGCAGCAGCAGCGTAAGCGCCGCTAGCGACAACAATCCGCCAGCTACATAAGGAAGCGTCAAGTCTACCGTGAAGAGGAACGCTCCGAACAGCGGGCCGATAATCCGTCCCAAGCTGTCCATGGACGAGCTCAAGCCTGATGCGACACCTTGTCCGACGGTTGTCTTCTGCGTAATCAACGATGTCACGCACGGACGAATTAACGCGTTGCCGATTCCGAAGATCGCGAGGTAAATCGTCGAGCTGAGCAGCGAGTGCGATGTAACCAAGAGAAGGAAACCAACAGCGGAAATTATCAGGCCGGCCGTAATATACATCGGCTCTTGGCCTTTGCGAATCCGTCTGCGGACGATTCCGCCTTGAACCAGTGCGCCGACGAGACCGCAAACGAGGAACATCACGCCTACTTGCAGGGGAGTGACATCGAATCGCTTCATCCCGAACAGCTGCAGCGTCGCTTCAAGCCCCGCGAGCGATAAGGATACAATCAGCGCGAGTACATATAAGTATTTGACCGAGCCTGTAAAAGCACTCCAGCGCGAAGGCTTCACTTCCCCTGCCGCTTGCCTCATCTCAGGCGTCAGCGATTCCGGCAGCTTCGTGACCGCGATTAGGAATGTGACGAGTGCGAGTGCCGCTGCCGCGAAGAATGGCGTGTTCTGCGAGACGAGACTCAGCAAACCGCCGAAGCCGGGTCCGATCGTAAAGCCAAGGCCGATCGACATGCCGACAAGCCCCATTCCGCGTGTCCGCTGCTCCGGCGGCGTTATATCCGCAACATAAGCGACGATAACGGACGTGACAGCTCCCGAGAACAACCCGCCGAGCAGCCGCGATGCATACATAATCGGCAGACTTCCGTCTGCGATACCGAATAATAGGAAGCTGGCCGCAAAGCCGAGCACGCCCGTAAGTATAACCGGACGACGTCCGATACGATCGGACAGTCCGCCCCATAGCGGCGAAAGCAGAAAGGATACCGCGGAATACACGGAAAGCATCATGCCGGTATGAAATTCTACCGAGCCCGGACTCGCTTTCTTAATAAGCTCCGGCAAAACCGGAATAATAATCCCAAACCCGATAAATGTCGTAATAAGCATGACCATTACTATGCCAAGTCGTTTGTCTTTGTTTTGTGTCATTTTGTTCCCTCCACCCCATCATGTTACCACATCTGCTTTATGTCTTGTTATGAACAAATGAAGAACAAACAAGAGAAGCAGAACGGCTCCGCTGACCAGAAAAGGAGAATGAGGACCGAGCATATCCCATAGCTTGCCGGACATAATGCTGCCAAACACCATGCCAAGGCCTTCAATTGTGAGGAAGAATCCCCATACCGCTCCACGTTCCGATTTGGGAATTGCTTGAGCAATCAGTGCGTTCCAAGCCGGGATAATGCAGGCATAGCCCAGACCGACAAACGCCACGATGAGCAGAACTAGCGGTAAATTGCGTGTGTAACCGAGAACGGACAACGAAATTGCCGCCATCAGAAATCCGACATGAAGAAACCACTTCGTGCCGAAACGATCGACCCATTTGCCGACCGGAATTAGCCCGATCACCGTTACCGCACCACCTGCAACAAGATACATGCTGTACTGTTGCGGAGTTAGGTGCAGGACAGTACGTGCGTATTGCGTCAGAACAGGCGTAAGCAGCCCCAGCGCAAAATTCTGCGTAAACATCGCCGGATACAGCAGCTTACTTGCATGTAAAGAACTGCTCACCTTGGCAAAATATCTGCGTACCCGCTCCCGCATCGATACCTGCTCATGAGCGGTTTCAGAAGCTGCAGCAACCGGCGCTTCTTCTCGATTTTCCAGCTCCATCGACCGTTTCTTCCCTGGCAGCAGCAGCGCAACGATGATGACGACAACCATCATTCCAATTAATATCCGAAAGGCAGGTGCATAGGTATGTGTGATGAAGAAATTAATAACGATCGGGCCGCAGCCGACGCCCGTCAACCATGCCATGTAAACAACACTCATGATCGTGCCGCTCGACTCATTGCCGGCCACAGTAGTTGCTCCATTGATGACGCATGGCCATAGCGGTGAAGTTCCGATTCCGAGCAGCAGACAAGCCACGACGATCCAGCCCATTCCGTGCAAATAGGAAACGATCAGCACCGACGCACTTGTGAACAAGACGCCGAATAGCATGACGTAGCGGTATCCAATGCGGTCGATAATCCAGCCAAGCGGACTGCGAAACGCGTTATCGCCGATATATTGCAGAGCAAGTGCCCAGCCTACCGCATACGCAGATAAATGGAGCACTTCCCTCATATAAACAGGGAGAATCGAGACGAGCAGAGCACCCTTCACGAATTCAACCAAATACATAATGATGAGCAGCTGGACGACGAATGGTGACGACAAAACCTTTTTTCCTGCCCAGCCCTTACCGATACTCATGTTCGCTCCCCTTTTCTGCTCATTAATCGTGCTGGCTATGTAGACTCTAGTCTCAACAAAAATGTTGCTTGCAATCCCCCCTAGTTTTGCTATACTCAACTTTGTTTGTTACAATCCACACGAAAGGCTGGGATGAATGCTATGGATCATACCCGGACTCCGCTGTTTAGCGCATTGCGTACTCACGCGGCCAACAACCCTGTACAATTTCACATTCCCGGACACAAAAAAGGAGTAGGGAGCGACGCTGAGTTTCGCGAGTTTATTGGAGACAATGCGTTGTCGATCGACCTTATAAATATTGCTCCGCTCGATGATTTGCACCAACCGACCGGCGTCATTCAAGAAGCCCAGAAACTGGCAGCCGATGCTTTCGGAGCTGATTATACCTTTTTTTCGGTACAAGGAACAAGCGGCGCCATTATGACGATGATCTTGACGGTCTGTAACCCAGGCGACAAAATCATCGTACCGCGTAATGTTCACAAATCCATTATGTCGGCCATTATTTTTGCCGGTGCGCGTCCTGTCTTTATCTCGCCGGCTCGTGATTCCAATCTCGGGATCGATCACGGCATTACGACGCGTTCCGTGAAACGCGCACTGGATCGTCACCATGATGCAAAGGCTGTTCTCGTCATTAACCCGACTTATTATGGTATCTGCGCAGATCTGAAGGAAATCGTCGAGCTTGTACATAGCTATGACATTCCTGTACTCGTAGACGAAGCACATGGCGTGCTCATTCATTTCCATGAGAAGCTGCCGATGTCTGCCATGCAGGCCGGCGCCGATATGGCGGCAACAAGCGTTCATAAGCTGGGCGGTTCCATGACGCAAAGCTCGGTTCTGAATGTGAAGAGCGGCCGAATCAATGCACAGCGCGTACAAACGATTATCAGTATGCTGACGACAACATCGACATCTTACATCCTGTTGTCCTCGCTGGATACATCGCGGCGCAACCTGGCCATTAACGGTCATGATATTGCAGAGAAGGCCATTTCTCTTGCTCAGCTTGCACGTGCTGAGATTAACAAGATGCCTGGCTTATATTGTATCGGAGAAGAAATTCTCGGGGACGAAGCAACCTATGATTACGATCCGACGAAACTGGCTATTCATGTCCGCCACCTCGGTATTACCGGATACGAGACCGAGAACTGGCTGCGCGAGCATTACAACCTTGAAGTTGAGCTCAGCGATATGTATAACATTCTGGCGCTCGTTACGCCCGGCGATACTTCCGACTCCGTTGGCACACTGCTTACGGCTCTGCGCGATCTGGCCGAGCAACATCAAGGAAACGAAGCCAACGAGCTTGTCGTGAAGATTCCGGAAATCCCGCATCTCTCTCTGACGCCGCGTGAAGCCTTCTACGGTCAGACTGAGGTTGTCCCGTTCAAAGAATCAGCCGGACGCATCATAGCAGAATTTATCTATGTGTATCCGCCGGGTATTCCGATCCTTCTGCCGGGTGAAGTCATCTCGCAGACGAATATCGATTACATCACCGATCATGTGGAAGTCGGCTTGCCGGTGAAAGGTCCTGAGGATCGCAGCATTCAATTCGTCAAAGTTATTTTCGAAGAAGAAGCGATTTCGTAGTACTCAGCTATACAGGTTGCTTCCTATACAACCATGTAAGAAAGCAAGTCCCCAGCTTCCGACTCTTCTAACCAAGATCGGGCTGGGGACTTTTCTTTTCTCGGGGCCGTGTTATTGGCGGTTATTGTCAATCCTTTTTCAGAATGCTATGATGTGGGAGGGGGTGGGCTTAATGGGTCAAAGCGCTTACATTAAATTCGTGCAAGGTTCAGCAGTTGAACATCTCAGCCTCGATGAGGTGAAGGAAAGGCTTGGCCGCTACCGGGAACAGACCTCGTTAACCGGTCAGCAGCTTGGATGGGACTACACCGAATCCGCTTTTCCCTATACCGTTGAAACGAAGCCGGGCGAAGAGAATCGTTGGTTCTACTTGAAAGGCACTTCGCCGCAGTACAACTACATCTTATTCGGAGTCGGCACGCAGGAGTCCGGTGATCAGAGCATCTCGCATGTGCAGGTTGTGCTCCCGGATACCGCAACACACGGCGACAAATCCAAAGCCAATGAGCTTTGCAAATACTTCGCCAAGCACTTAAAGGCTGAGTTAACGATGTTTAACGGCAGAACCATTTACTATAATCCTCGTAAATAACACAAAACTCCGAAGCCATAACGGCGTCGGAGTTTTCTCTATTGTGCATCTATGCAGTCTTAAGCTTCGTTCTCGCTCTTTGCGATTTCCTCATAGATCTTCGTTACGCGTTCCCACTCTGCATCATCTTCGATACCAACCAGGAATGCTTCGCCGTCCTCTTCTTCAATACGGAAAATAACGCCGTCAGCTTCCGGATCGTTGCGGTCCAGCAATACGGAATACACTTGTTCTTCGGATTCAAACGTAAATACCATGACCATCTCACGCTCAATGCCTTCCTCGTCCGTGACAAGGAATACGTGTTCTTCGTGATCATGATCGTGGTTGCAATTCTCGTCGTGCACGTGATCGCTCATTGTATACCCTCATTTCCATTAATGATTCATTTCCTTCGTATCGTAACATGGAACAATCTCAGGGTCAAACGAAAGCGCCGCATCCTGTGGGATTGCAGCGCTATGCGTATGCTTATTGAGCTTTGGCCGTAATTGTTTTCTCGGAAACTAACTTCCAATCGTCGCTGCCGGCTACTTTCATGTAAAATCTAATCGTGTATTTGCCTACATCGTCGAAGGTATAGTTGATATCATCCGTACGATACCAGAAGTTATCCTTCTGAATCGTAATGTTCTCCGATTGGATCAACGTGACATTACTCTTCGGATCCTCGATTGTTACCTTTACAGCAGAAATATCGGTTTGAAGGTTATCAATCTGGGCAAACACTTTGAATGCAAACTTATTCCCTTTCAGAACGTTACCGAAGATCGTATTATCCTTGAATAAGAACATGTGTACATTAGGCTTATACAAGGTAACCTTCTTCGATGCTTCATCCCAATACACAATGGATTGCAGCGTATTGGCTACTTGGCGAACTGATAAGTATGTTTTGCCGTCCGTAAAAATCCCTGCGTCGTCGAGCTCATTTCCATTCACGATAACCCGCACCTTCTGAGAAGCGGAATCCGCGAAGAGCATTGTGCCGCCCCACAGCGACAACACCAACGTCAACATGAGAAGTCTTCTGAACTTCATGGTAGCAAACCCTCCGTCCGTAATCTGGATGTATGGTTATACTCTCCAAGTCGTCCAAAGTTGCGCCAGTTCGCAAAAATATTTCCTTACCAAAACCTGTCATATTATGTTGAAACATGCGCTTGCCTGGGAAATATTTAAGGGAAATGGATGACGCCTTTATACGTAGGTCCGCGTCAAAATACACGGTACGCCCTTCCCCATTGCTCCCGGCTGCTTCATGCCTTCATAATAACGCATCCCTCTTGCACAAGGGGTTTTACAGACTGCACAAGTGTCCGAAAGCACAAGCTTCAGTACTGCCTGCTTCCGATCCGATGGACTTTTCTTCTTCTTGACGACTTTACCTTTAGGAGCCATATTGATCCGCACCTGCCTATCTTCGCATTCCGTTCATAGCTATCGTATGAATGAATAGGCACTGGTGTGCATGGCTGAAAAGCACTCCCTTGCGATTCCGGATTAGCAAGGTTTTCCTTTTCATTTGCATGTAGAAATGATAAATTGAATAGTAACGTACAGCTTAGGGAGGATGTCCCGATTGGATATTCAAATGCTCGGAACGGGTAGTGCATTTGCCAAAACCTACTTCAATAACAATGCACTATTTTATACAGATCGCCATACCCTATTGCTTGATTGCGGCACAACAGCGCTGCTCTCTATGCATCAGCTTGGAAAGTCCGTTGACGAGATCGATGCCGTACTCATCAGCCATATTCATGCCGACCATATCGGAGGCTTAGAAGAGTTCGCCTTTCAAATGAAGTTCATATATAATCGCAAGCCGAAACTGTTTATCCATGAATCACTGGTTAACTCCTTATGGGAAAGCTCTCTGAAGGGCGGACTGCTGCAGGATGAATGTCCAGCGCTTGAGGATTATTTTGAAGTGATCCCGCTCCAGACAGGTGTCAGCACAGAGCTTCTGCCTGGATTCGTCGTACAAGCGATACATACCGACCATATTCCGAATAAGTTCAGTTTCTCCTTCCTCATTAATGAGAACTTCTTCTATTCGGCGGATATGAGGTTTAATCCCGGCCTACTGGAACAACTGGTCCAGGATGGGGTTCAGACGATCTTTCACGACTGCCAGCTGAAGCCTCCGGGAGTCGTACATGCAACTCTTCAAGAGCTGCAATCGCTTCCTCCCCATATTCAAGAACGCATCTGGCTCATGCACTATGATGACAGTAAGCCCAAGGACCTCGATCGGGATGGCGTCATGCGGTTTGTTGAACAGCATAAGCGATACACCTTCTGAGAAGGTAAAAACGATAATAAGCCCGCTGCATTGCAGCGGGCTTATTGTTGCTTTATCTCAGACTGGCTTGGCAGCTAGAAGTTAGGCAGTTGATCCAGATTGTTGGTCGGATCTCCATCCGCATCCCCTCGAATGTAATGCTCGCCGTCTTTTCCTTTAAATACGTTCACGCCGGCAATCGTGCCGTTATTCGCTTCTGCCAGCGCCTGCTCGTAATTGAGCACGCGACCCGAAGAAGTCTTAAATGCCATTAAATCTCCATCGCCATTCTTCTGCGCGGCAACGAACCTCTCAGCTGCCGCACCGCTTGCTTGCACACTTTCGTTATCTGAACTGTTCATCGTTGTTTCCTCCTCTGCGCTTGCATGGCGCTCAAGTAGGATGGCTGATATTCTCTGCTATTATGCAGCTGCGAGGATAGGCGGAACCAAAAAAATCCGGTGTGCCCCCGCGGGCACGACCGGATTTAAGGGTTGTTTTCTTCACGTAGCGGAGGCTTCTGCTGGCGCGAATTCGCCGCACCCGGTAAAGCAGGTGTCATATCTTTGGGTTTGTTAGGTGAATCATATACTTCACCGAACACGGATCGCGTTGTTGGATAAACCGTGCTTAGCACATTTTCCTGGTTGACAGCCTTGACGGCCGGGACCGTGTCTGAAGCATGTTGCTGTAAGCACCCGGAACACATCAATAAACATAGAGCAGCTCCAATTGCTTTCCTCAAGCTATACCACTCCCTATGGATCGAATTACCATGTTGGGAATAGTATACCCGTGCTGTCACCAAAGCAAACTTAACGCTTGGATTTCAGCTCCGGCGGCAGCTTTCTTCTCCACACAAATGCTTCATCATAAGCGACTGTATCATGGATCACCATCTTTGCCACGCACACGCAAACCGTACCGACGATACTGAACAATCCAACCAACCACACCGCCAAATGGGCAGCTTCCGCCACTAGACAACCCGCCTCTCCACTGATAAAAGCGCGCGCGCGCTCTCCGCGCTCTCGCGCGGCGAGCGCGCTGCGCTTGAGTACACCTTATGCGGGTTTACAGTAAATTAGACTATTTTTTTGTGGAAACTTGTTGACATCTTATTTGCCGTTTGATATATTAGTTCTTGTCACTTAATGAAGCAAGGCCATATGATCTGGTAGCTCAGCTGGGAGAGCACTATCTTGACAGGGTAGGGGTCACAGGTTCGAACCCTGTCCAGATCACCATAACTTAAATCGTAGAACCCTTGATAGATAAGGGTTCTTTTTGTTTGTGCTCGGAAGAATCAATTGTGTTCCAGCAAGCTTGATGTGATAGTTGATGTAATTAAACAAAATTAGAACGTCACATAGAGTCAAGAAAAAAGAAGGACTATGTCCTTCTCAGGCTGTCGAGAAAGTCTCGACAGCCTTTGTTATATCCTCATAATTTAACACGACACCGCGTTAATATAGTATAATATAAGTAACAAATAACAAACGGATGGTGTTGTAAAATGCTACGTTCAAATCGGGATAAACAACAGAATTACGAGTTCGTTTCCATAGAAGATCTAGT
>NZ_FNNV01000031.1 GCF_900106745.1 Paenibacillus sp. CF384
GTAAAATCGTTTGCAGGATGGTGGTAAACATAGTAGACTTTTTCATAGGGCCGCCTCATTTCGGATGTTTGTAGGGGTACAAACACATTACCGAATGAGCGGTCTTTTTGCTACCTTTTTTTGGTTAATCAACAGTCCTGCATAAAATGCAACATTTTCAGGCTAATACGCTCATATGGCGCTCATCTGCTCAGAAATGTTGCATTTCCTGCAACATTAGCTCCCTCAGTAACCTCTGACAGCCGAATTGTTGCACTTTATGCAACAATCACGCACACTCGTTCGCTCCAAAGCCCCGCCTAAGCAGCAGATGGCAACAGAGGTTACCCTTTACCCGCGTGACAGCTGATTTGTTGCATTTCCTGCAACAATCACGCACTCGCCACGCCTAAGTAGAAGGACCGCATCACCGTATCACCGCCGGCTCGAGCCGTCCTAGCCGTCCTCATCGTCACACGCTGAATTCTTCCCGCTCCTCCAGCGAAACCCGCTTATCGCCAATGCGCACATGGATAACCGGTCCCGACTGGTTAGCTACCGTTATGCGGCCATCGCGAACTTCAACCATAAGCGTATTGCTCAGCATCGCAATTCCTTCTGCTCGTACCCAGTCCACTCCATCCGGCAGTTGCGGCGTAATCTCGATGAGCTGCTGGTCGGCATATGGTCGGACGCCTAGCATCCCCGTGACCATATTCCCGATAACGGAATACGACACTTCCGGGTACTCTCTGCGCTCCATCCCTTCGTCACACAGCGCCAACATTGCCTGATAGGCCGCTTCCTTCTCATCCGTGGCATAGTAGATATCAGCCAAATGCGACATCTCCTCCACATTGGAGACGCCGTTGCGAATGATATCCTGCACCGCCAGCCGCCGTTTCTCGCCAGACAAGATCAATCCAAAGTATACAGGCATGTATTGCGCCGACAAATAGAACCGCGTATGGTAACGACCATCCTGCAAAATAGCCGCACTGAACCGCTGCTCCGCCTCACTCCACCACTCTGCGTCGAACATACGCTGCAGCCGCTCCGCCAAAGCCATATAATGCGCCGCTTTATCAAACTCTCCGCGCAGTGATGCAATCGCACTATAGGCGGCATACGCGCCAAATTGCGCCGCAACCAGATCGCCTCCTACCTTCGGCGTCAGCGAATCCTCCACATAAGACGCAATGCCGCGCCGACCCTCACCCTTCACATGGTCGGGAATGCCGTCGCCATCGCGATCCCAGCGTTGCACATAGTCATTTAAGCTGCGCTCATAGAAAGCAACAAAACGCTCATCGGTCAAATACTCCCGATCCCCGCTCCACAAATACTGCCGATAGCAGCAGTCAATCACATCGAAGTTTGCGGGCAGGTTATACCAGAAATCCTCATCACTCGTATAATCATCCGGGCATGGAAGCCCGTCCTTCGTGATTTCCCAGTACGTACACCAATCCTTGGATTCGCTGATGTTCTCCGCAAACTTCAGCAGCATATTCTTAGTATGTGCGCCTAATCCAAGCACGGCGGCACCGGCGCTCATATGCGCCACATCTCTCATGCAGAATGCCTGACGCCCCGGCAGTGCAGCTTCATACCAAGGCCCAACCGGATCACTTACCGACGCATACGCCAGCGCCTGCTCCTTCGCCCAGCGCGCAGCAGCCTCCAGCACCTCGGACGAAGACGTCAGCTTAAACGGACTTAATACGGACATCGGACTCACTCCTTAACCGACTTTATCTCCAAGCAACCCAATCTACTTAACCGAACCTAACGTAATCCCGCCGATAAAATACTTCTGCAAAAACGGATACACGCACAGAATCGGCACCGTCACGAGGACAGTTGTCGCCGCACGCAGCGTCTGCGGAGATAAGCCCTGAAACTTATGCAGCAGCAGCTGTTGATCGCGAATTTGCTGTGTAGCCTCGACTTCCAGAAGCAGCCTACGAAGATACACCTGGAGCGTATCGAACTTCCCGTTAAAGTTATACAGAATGACATCAAACCAAGAGTTCCAATGCCCCACTGCTCCATAGATAGACACCGCGGCGAACACGGGCATCGCTACAGGAATGACAATGCGCCAATAGATGCGAAGCTCACTGGCTCCGTCAATCCGAGCCGATTCGAACAGCGCTTCCGGCAGGTCGGAGATATAAGAAGCCATGAGCAGCATGAAGTACGCATTAATAAGCCCCGGAATCCAGTACACCTGGAACGTATTCGTCAGATGCAGCTGGTTCATCAGAATATAAGTCGGGATGATGCCGCCGCTGAAGTACATCGTCATGAAGAACAGAATGCGCATAAACTTGCGGCCCGAGAATGTCCGAATACTGATGATGTAAGATAGGAGCCCTGTAACCAATAAGCAGGTTCCCGTGCCGACCACGACACGCAGAACGGACCAGCCGAGTCCTTTCAGCAGCTTCTCATTCTCGAAGAGCATGCTATAAGCAGAGAATGAAAACTTGCGAGGGAAGAAGTAAATGCCGCCGCGCGCCGCATCTTTGCCGTCATTAAAGGACAGAGCCAGCAGATTGATGAACGGATAGACAACGATAAAAGCCAACAGCAGCAGAGCAGCAACAATGAGGACATCCGCCACCCGGCTCGCAAAAGAGTTCTTGATATAAGAGGTTTCCATCGCAGGCAGTCCTCCTTCCTAGAAAATAGATGATTGCATGTAGCGCTTGGACAAGCGGTTCGCCACGATGACGAGAATCAGACCGATTCCACTCTTCATCAAACCGACGGCTGTTCCGTAGGAGTAATTCCCGAGCTGTACGCCGAAGCGATACACATACGTATCAATAACCTCGTAATGATCCTGCGTGAGCGGATTGCCGATCAAGAGCTGCTGCTCGAAGCCGGCATTCAGTATGCCGCCGATTGCGAGGATGAGCAGAAGTACGGCAGTAGAGCGGATGCCGGGCAGCGTAATATGACGCACAAGACCGAAGCGCCCCAGCCCGTCTACCCGGCCTGCTTCATACTGCTCCTTATCAATCCCGGCAATGGCGGACAAATAAATAATGGCGGAGAAGCCCATGTCCTTCCACACGTTGCTGCTAACCAGAATGGTCCAGAAGTATTTGCCCTCTGTCAGAAAGCCGATCGGTCCGTCAATGAAGCCAAGCCTGAGCAATATATCGTTCAGAATCCCGTCGCTTCCCAGCAGCGTAATGAGGATGTTGGCCACCACTACCCAGGAGATAAAATAAGGAATGTACGACAGCGATTGAATGGTCTTTTTAAAATAACGGCCTCTCAATTCATTCAGCAGCAGCGCGAGAATAATCGGGGCAGGAAAACCGACGATCAGATTTAAGAAGCTGATTACGAGCGTATTGCGCATGATTTGCAGGAAATCCGGTTCATTGAAGAAGCGCACGAAATTGTCCAGCCCGATCCAATTGGAGAACATGGAATGTCCGGGGATATAATTCTGAAAGGAGATGAGCAGTCCATACATGGGGTAGTACGAGAAGGTAAGCACCCATGCGATCATCGGAATACAGAGCAGCCAAATTTGCCGTTCACGCCGCACTCTTTTCCACAGCTGTGTCATACTTGAGCCTCCATTTCCTATGAGAAAGGGAACCGCCCCGAACAGGAACGATTCCCCCGCTTTGCGCGTCGTTACTGCATTTTAGCCAAATTGCTCTGATACTCCTTAGTACGGAAGGCTTCGATATCTTTCAGGCCAAGCTTCTCCGCTTTATCGCGCATATCGTTGAAGGCGTTAACCGCATCCTGCTCGGATTTGCTCATGACGGCCTTGGCGAAGCCGGTTTTGATCAAATCTTCAATCTGCTGATTGACGATGGTAAGCGGATTATCGACCGAGAAGACAACGCGTCTTGCGGTATTGTCATAAATCGTATCCTTCAGGTTCGTGTTCATCAGCGCTTTCCACTTGTCTTCCATGTTGAAGTTCTGATCGTACCAAGCGGTGCTCTTGTTGTCGTCACTCATGAGTCCTTGCGGATGAGCCAGCCAAATTTGATTCCAGCCCGTAACCTCATCTTCCTTCTCAAAATCAAGCGTACCCGAGAACAGCTCCTGCTTCTGCTTATCGTTGAAGGACCATTTGCCGCCTTCTTCATAGTTCCAAACGGAATCCGGTGTATTCGGAATACCCCAGCCCAATAAACGTGTGCCGATTGGCGTCATTTCAAAATCCAGGAATTTGATGATGTCTTCGGGATGCTCTTCTTTATCCGTAATGACGGTGTAATTCCAGCCTGTCGTATCTTTCGGCGACAAGTAAGCAGCTTCGGCCTCAGGCGCTTTCAAGCTGATTTGCACGTAGCGCTGCTCATCCGTCCAGCCCTGCATAGTCGTCTTCCACACCTCATGGCCGGCATTCCACGACTGCCACCAAGTCCCGATATGGCCGAGAATCCGTTCGTTCGAGAATTTGAGCTTCCAGTCATCGAATTTATTCAAGAAGCTGTCCGGATCCATCAGCCCTTCGCGGAAGAAGCGATTGTAGTATTTAACCGCCTCAAGACCTTCCGATGTATTCAGCCAGTGCGTCAGGTTGTGGCTTGCATCGTCTTTGTAGCCATCCTTTAAGCCCCAAATTCCCATTACGTTATTGATACCGACCTGATCGTTCCAGGAAATCGCGTACGTTTTCTCGCCTTGCGCGTTCTTCGGATGTTCAGCCACCATTTGCTTCAGCACATTGTAATAATCATCCGGCGTCTCGATCTTCGGCGAGCCCATCGCTTGATACCAATCCCAGCGAATATGAGCACTAAAGTCCGGAATCGGCAGGTAACCCCAGCCTCTTGGAATTCCCCAGAGTTTGCCGTCCTTGTCCAGATAGGAGCCGTATTTGGCACCGAGCTCTTTCTTGATGTTCGGGCCGTACTTATCTACCAGAGGAGCTAAGTCGATCAGCTTGCCTTGGGAACGCCATTTGTCGAGCGACTCGCTGTCAATGGAGGACATCACACCGGGGTAATCGCTGGAAGCCAGCATCAGGTTCAGCTTCTCTTTGCCATCCACGTCATATTGCGTTTTCTTCACGTCGACGTTGAAATTTTCAAGGAGGTAATCATGCATGGCGACTAGCTTCTTCGCCGCTTTATCGGGATTGTCTTTGTCTGCCGAATAGTAATCGATCGTAATGGTCTTCTCCGGAACCGCCCAGCCGAACATATTGACCTTCGGTGCAGCCGCTGCATCTGTCTCTGTATTCTGCTGCGTGTTTGCTGCTGCGCTATTCGTGTCATCGCTCGTGTTCGTATCCTTGGTATTGTCCGAGCAGCCGGCCAGCAGTCCTCCGGTTAGAAGCACCGAGCCTAATACGATAGCCGTGCTTTTTCTGAATTTCATCCTTTCATCCCCCTAACAGTGATAGTGTTTCGCTCAAGACGCAATGCTTACATGACTTATACTAGGGGACATGAAGGGAATTGAGGATGTACATATCTTCACGAGTATGTGTTATTCATCACTGGAATGACAGCGTTTACACGAGCTTCCGATATTCGCTTGGCGTGACGCCGACAACCTTCTTGAACAGCTTGGTGAAATGCGGGTAATCCGGATACCCCACCTGCTCGCCGACTTCATAGGTTTTGAGCTGTTTCTGCTGACTGAACAGCCCTTTGGCTTGCTCAATCCGGTATTCAATCAAGTAGGAGATGAACGATTTTCCTGTTTCCTGCTTGAACATATTATAGAAATGCGTGACCGATATATTGAGCACCGACAACAGCTCATCCAGCTTGAACTGCGGATCGGCGTAACGAGCTTGAATCACGGCAATGGCTTCGGAAATGGCGGAGTGTTTCCCCCAATTTCGACTGCTTCTTACTTGTCCCAGCTCATGAAGAAGCATGTCGTGAAAGTCCTGAATCATCTCCGGGAGCTGCTCCCTCCATACGAGCTCGAAGGCAAGCGGCGTGCCCCGCTCTTCCGATTGATGCCGAATGGCAGCGGCGGTGTCGAGCAAGCTTTCTTTCTTCTGCTCATCCGGCAGCTCATAGCTCAGTATCATCCTCACAACCTCTTCGGCCGCCGCTTTCACGCCGGGCTCGTCCACCTTCCAGATCAGCTCGAATAATCCGCCGGATGCCTGCAGGCATTGGAGCATCAGGTTGTTCTTCGTGCGGCTGCATTCGATCTTCTCCCGATGTTTCTCATAGAGCCCTACCATGAGTTCCTTCACGGCAGAGACGCGAATCGGCTTTAAAATATAATCGGCTACTCCATAGCGCAGCGCTTCCCGCGCATAATCAAACTCCCCATAACCGGATAGGATCACGATCTCCGGCTTCCAGCCCTTCTCGTGTATAGCGCGAATCAGCTCCAGCCCGCCCATGACGGGCATGCTGATATCGGTAATGATGACATGCGGCTGTTCCCGCTCCGCCAATTCCAGCGCTTCTTGACCATCCATCGCATCCCCCACAATTACGAAATCGGGATGCGTGTCGGTTATGATTTTGCGCATGCTCAGCTTGATCATCGGTTCATCATCAACCAGCAAGATGCGGTAGCTCATCGTTCTTGTCCTCCTTAGATTGGGCCTGCAGCGGCAGCACCAATTGAATCGTCGTTCCGTTCTCGTCCGAGGCGGCAATATACAGGCCATACGGTTCTCCGAAGAGCATCCGCAGGCGTGAATGCACATTATGCAATCCAATTGACAGCGAGCCCGGTTGCGGGCTGAAGCGGCTCGCTGCATCGGTTTCGTTTTGCAAGAAGACTGTATTGTATCGTTCCATCGTTTCAGGCGGCATGCCATGTCCGGTATCTGTGATCTCCAGCACGAATCGATTGTCATCGACGATACTGCCCGCAATTCGTATTGCGCCGGGACGGAGTTTATGGCGTTCATAGCCATGCTTGAAGCAGTTCTCCACAATCGGCTGGAGCGTCGAACGCACGGCCGGAATCGAAGCCGCTGTTGCACGATCGACGTCGATCCGATACGTAAACGTTGGATAACGCTCGGATTGAATCGCCAGATAAGCTTCGATATGCTGTAATTCATCGGCCAGAAACACGCCGCCGTTCGGATTCTGCACATTGTAGCGGAACATGTCCCCTAAGGAAACAATCATATTGCTGATCTTCTCGTTCCCTTCCACGATGGCGTTGGAGTTAATAAACTCCAAGGTGTTGTATAGAAAATGAGGATTGATCTGCGCCTGCATCGCATGCAGCAGCGACTCCTTCTGCTTCACTTCAAGCTCTTTCTCGCGAAGCTCGGACACATGCACGATTTCGATGAGCCGTTTGATTTCCTCGACCATTTTGTTAAAGCCTCGGTACAAGCTTCCAATCTCATGTCCGCCGCCTTCACTTGGAGCTTTCGCGGTGAAATCACCCATTTCTGCGCTCTTCATGAGCTGCAGCAGCTTCACCAAGGACTTGGTAATGGAGTAAACCACTCCGCTGGCAGCCAGCATGGAAAGCAGGAAGAGCAGCACCAGCACGACAATTGAAATTCGGCTTACGGTGACGATGGATTGATTGAGCTCCGACAACAGCACCTCCGAGATCAACGTCAAATCGGTACGGTCTGAACGTATAAACACGACGAGCTTCTTCCCTTGATCCGTATTCATCGTAAAGGTGCCGCTTTGCTTCGAGCCCATCTCCTTCAGATAATTAGCCGGGACTACCTGCGACAGATGGTCATCCTGCGGATGATAGATGACTTGATTGGCGGAATCCGCCACCCACACAAAGCCTGTCCGCCCAAGCTGCACCTGCTGAATGATATGCACCATCTCGTCGCGCTTAAGGTCCACGATGAGCATCCCTTGCTTCATCGTGCTTTGCGGCGGATTAAATTTCATCGCCATTGCTACGACCCTTGTGCTCGGCGTCCCTTCAAAGCCCATGATGCGGAATTTGCCCGGCGACTTCAGCCGTTTGAGATAGAAGGAGTAACGCTGTTCCGCGAGCATGAAGCTTGAGCTTGAGGTCGCTTTAATGCGGTCGGAGATCAGTGAGATCCCCTGGATATCCTGCCGATTCATGACGATCTTGGCAAACAGCTCTTTCTCGATCCGATAAGAAAGCTCATATCGCTTAATAGGGTCATCGTCCTGATTGTTGAGGAATGCTCCTGTCAGGTCGCTCGCCAGCATCGGCAGCATGGTCCGCTGCACTTCCGTAAAATACGTCTCCAAATGCTGATTGACCTGATTCACCATCTGGATGCTGGAATCTACCGCATTGTTCTCAATGACCTGATAGGTCCGCTCATACCAGATCCAGCCGAGAATCGGCAGCGGAAAATAGAGAAAAATCATAATGAAAAGCAGCTTCTTCTGAAGTGAAACAGACTTCAAGCGCTTCATAGGTAACCCTCCAATAAGCAATGGCTGTCGCCGTCGTAGTCGCTGATCGCGAGATAAGTCGATGAAATCAATGAACGAGGAACGATTAGAATTTGAATATAATCGATAATCTATGAAAGCGCTATAACAATTCAATTCGCAGCAACTGGGCATAAATGGAATGTTCGTCGCCCCCTATCCATACAATGATGGATGAGTCAAAAGTCTGCGCGCTGCCCTGCGGCAGTGCCGCTCAAACGGTGGGATGAGCTGAAATGGCAGATACCCTAGTGTTGTTCCCGCATTGTGCGTGGGGGGACTTCCCTTATCGTCCAATGATCGAGTCAGCCGGCCGCGGGCGGGCTGTCTATGTCGTAGCTTCGGCGGCCGCAATGGCAGGCGCACCGGAAGGCTATCGCGCTATCGCACCCGAGACGCTTGCTGATATTCCGTGGGCAAGTACGGCAGCTGTTGTTACCCATCCCTGCTGGATTTATGAAATTGCCGGCAGACAGCCGGAAGCTCTGATCATGCTTCTCCCCGCTGAGCTTGAGCAAGGGGATGAAGCTTATTTGCACTGCCGCGACGCCTTGTGCGCGTCGGCTTCGCTTGTCGTGGCCGGCTCGGAGCCGTTCTACTTCGAGCAGTGGTTTCGGCGCGACCGTGTCTTCATGCAGGATGGCATCGACACGGCGGCGGACGGGATTGCCGAGGCAGCCGTAAGGGATGCGATTAGCGGCAAGGGAGTTGCCTCGCTGGCGAAGCTGCAGCTGCTGCGCCGATGTGATTTTCGCGAGGAGCAGTTGAAGCTGCTGCTGCCTTCGGCCATGCAGACTTTTTTTCAAACGGTTTATTCCTATTTGCTTGGTGACGCCGATAAGGCCGAGCAGTTAGGTAAGGCGGCGTTCGAGCGGGCGATCTTCACGGGCGATTCCGGGGCGATTTCCACTTATTTTCGCTTCTTATCTGCCGTAAGGCTGCTGCAGGGGCGGCTGTCAGACGCAATTGATACGTATGGAATCAGTGCGGTAACCGATCATGAGCGTGACGCCTTCTCGGAGTTGGTTGAGCTATTAGCCAGCGGTAGGGATAAGCTAGCTTCGGCGCTGCTCTATCGGCTCAATGACGATTACCGGCATGCCGCTGAATTATTGCTACCGCTAGTTGGGGGTGCTGGCGTGGATCCCAGTGTCCGAAGCCGCGCTGCGGAACTCTTAGTTGAGGTTTATATGCTGAGCGGGCGGCCTGACGCGGCTTTGCCTCTGATGGAGGCGCCGCCGCGCAGTGTGCAAGCCCGATTGAAACGACTGCAGATTGAAGGTGCCGTGCTTGCGCTCCAGGGTGAGCGGCATGCTGCCGTACACGCGATGCTGCAGGCTGCAATGACCGGCATGGAGCCGCTGAAAGCCATAGCGGAACTGGCGGCCGTCGACTACAAAGCCCATCAGCTGGCAGAGGGGGAATATGCGTGAGCGATGCACCTCGACCTCGACCGCTTCGTAAGGCAAGCGGCAATAAACTGACGGCGATGATGCAGGTTCGCAATGAGGCCGGTCGTTATCTGGAGGCCGCATTGGCAGACTTGTCCGGCTTTGTCGACGAGATCGTCATCGTCGATGACGCCAGCGATGACGGAACGCCGGATATTTGCAGCGCCTTCCCTAAGGTGAAATTGCTGGTGCGGCTGGAAGAGCCGCTGTTCGGGCAGGAGGCGCGGCTTCGCCAGCTGTTATGGGAAGCCGCCTTGCGGACAGAGCCGGACTGGCTGCTGTCTATCGATGCGGATGAATTCTTCGAGCAGAAGGCAAAGACGCAGATAAGGGCACTCATTGACCAGGATCGGTACGACTGGGTAGCTTTTCGCATGTATGATTTCTGGGGCTCGCTCGCCTACTATCGGGACGACCCGTTATGGCAGCTTCATAAGCGGCATACGATGATGCTTGTCCGCTACTTGCCCCTCTATTCCTACTTCTATCCGGCTTGGAATCACCATGTACCGCGGCTGCCAGTCACTTGCTCCGCACTGACAGGATTCCAATCCGAGCTGCGCGTCAAGCATTACGGCTGGGCTGGCGACGAGGCGCAGCGGAAGGCCAAATACGACCGCTATATGCTTAATGACCCCCTCGGCAAGTGGGGCAGCTTGGAGCATTACGCCTCCATCCTCGATCCCCACCCCCATCTTGTGCGCTGGCAGGAGGACGAGGAAGGCGGTGGAAGAAATTGAGGACCGTTACGATTTTGACGCACAGCTACTTGAACGGTTATTCGGAGGGCGAGGCTTATTCGAAGCCGTTCGGAGGCGGCTTGGAACGATATATTTTCGACCTGTGCGGGGTTATTCAGGAGCGAGGATGGCGAGCTGTCGTGTATCAGCTGTCGTATTTTCGCAGTTTTGAAACGACCTATAACGATGTGAGCGTGCGGGGTTTTGCCTATGAGCTGAATGATATTGCCGGAGCATTCGAGCGGATGGCCGCTGAAGCTGAGGGGCTTATTATTTATGGGAGCTGCCTGTGGCATCCGATTCGGTATGTACCGGGCAGTATCGGTATTTGTCACGGCGTCAGCTGGGATTGGCATGATATGAGCGAAGTGGTCAAGGCGGATGTCGCCGTTATGATTCAGCGGGCGGTCAACGGCTTGGAACGCATCGTGACCGTCGACTCGCATTTCCAAACGTACTGCCGCTCCTGCTGCTCCTATGATGATGCCGAGCGGCTCGAGCTGCTGCCCAATGCGGTGGATACAGCGTGGTTCACGCCGCGGGGCGAGTTGGAGGATGATGCGGTGGATGACGGACCGGAGGGTGATAGCCCGGAGGATGTGGCGGAAGAGGTTGTGCGGCTCGGAGTCGTTACTGAGGAGTATGCAGAACGGATACTGGAGGAGCGAGTTGATACGTTAGCGTTGGCTGCCGAGGCGGGAGATGGAGCGGATGATTGGGCATCAGTGTTAGAGGCGGTTATGGCTGAGGTGGCAGATAGCACACAATTAGAAGCGGTTATGGCTGAGGTGGATAATGATACACAATTAGAAGCGGCGAAGGCTGGGGCGGATGATGGTGCACAATTAGAAGCGGCGAGGGCTGGGGCGGATGATGGTGCACAATTAGAAGCGGCGAGGGCTGGGGCGGATGATGGTGCACAATTAGAAGCGGCGAGGGCTGGGGCGGATGATGGTGCGTCAGTGTTAGGAGCGGCTGGGAACGCTAGTGAGCCGATTAAGGCTGCCATCCACCTCATTCATCTGCCGGAACTTGTTCCCGGGAGGCTTCGGCTGCTCTATCCGAGGCGGCTGAGCTACGAGCGCGGCATCGTGCCGATGATGCTCATTGCCGATCGACTGCTGGCTGAGATGCCGATGCTGACGGTGGAGTTTGCCGGCGAGCTTGTCGAAGGTACGCCGGTGGCGCTCGCTTTCTACACTTGGCTGAAGAGTCACCCTTACCGCGATCGGATTGAGCATCACACCTATGCTTTTTCTTCTGTGCGGGATGCTTACCGAGCGGCGGATGTCGCTGTTATTCCAACCGTCTATTCGGAGGGAACCTCCCTCTCCTGCCTAGAGGCGATGAGCTGCGGCGTTGCCATAGTCGCCACCAATGTCGGCGGCCTCAACGACCTTATTACCGACGGCTTCAACGGACGCCTCGTCCCTCCAACCGAGAATGCGCTGTATGCCGCTGTGCGCGAGCTTCTAATGGATGAGGATCTGAGACAGCGGTATGGAGCGGATGCGCGGCGCACAGCCTACGCTTTCGATATCGGAAGATGGCAGCACCGATGGGGTTTGTTATTGGAGGAACAGTTCCAGCGGCGGGACGCTGGCAGCTGAAGTACGTGTACACGCACCCTAAGGGTAAATGAGAAAAATGTTGCAAAATATGCATCATTCATCCGGCCCATAGGCTAATTACTCACCAATGCTGCACAACTCTCCAACATTTTATAGAGATATCGCCGCGAAACCGCTATTTTGGGCGAAAATGTTGCATAACGCGCAGCAATTCTCTCTACAACAAGGCCAACTACGTTGGAATGCTGCAATATGTGCAACATTTCATCTTCGTTACTGCTTCGATACACCTCAGAAATTCTAACGAACCGTACGGGCCTTATTTGCTCAAAAAAACATCCATTCGAAATTCTAACGAACCCTACAGGTCTTTATTTGCTCGAAACCCGTGCATTTCCGCGTAATTCGGTCAAATAAGACCTCTGTGGTTCGTTAGAATTTTGATGGTGCCAATTTCTACGAAATAAGGCCCCCACGGTTCGTTAGAATTGTAAGAGGCGAGTCTGAGGGAGGTCGGCGATGAAATCGCCAGCCACCAAGGCTGCGTGACAGTGACCTTGCAAGCGCCGAAATGCGATGTCTTGCAGGAAAAACCAATTGGAGCGTAATACCCCTTAATATAGACAACAAAGAAGCAGCCCGGATCGATGATCCGAGCTGCTTCCTTCTTTTCATGCTTATGCCATGCCGTAAACTATTCCGCAGCCTGCTCGCCGCCGCCTGTTCTTGGCTGGTATTGATGTTTGATCGACGCTTCCTCGATATCACCGGCTGCCCAATGGGTGTCCGGCACGTCTTTCCATGGGGAATGCGCAATTCCGTAAAGCGGGCCTCTGCCAAGCACGCGGTTCATAATCGTTACCGCTTCGGCGCGCGTGAGCGTGCTGCCCGGATGGAACGTACCGTCTGCATAGCCTTTCAGATAACCTGCGCTTTGAGCGATCTTGATAGACGAATCCGCCCAGTGGCCGGCCGTATCGGAATATCCCGCTCCTGCAGCCTGGCCCTTCGGAGCGAAGCTCGCCGTAATCGCAGCCAGTTCCGCACGGGTTACAGCCTGCTCCGGCTTGAAGCTGCCATCGGCATAACCGTGCATCAATCCCATACGCGTCACTTGTGCAATCGCGCCTTCTGCCCAATAGCCGGACTTCACGTCAGCGTAGGTATGGCTGCTCCCTGTCTCGGATTGCGTGGAGACGCGGGACAGAATCGTCGCAAGCTCTGCACGGGTGATGCTGCCGTTCGGCTTAAACAAGCCGCCGTCATAGCCCTTCACGTAAGACGCGTGTGCG
Organism: Paenibacillus sp. CF384; assembly: GCF_900106745.1. GTDB lineage: Bacteria > Bacillota > Bacilli > Paenibacillales > Paenibacillaceae > Paenibacillus_Z. Next base: position 13,406 of record NZ_FNNV01000031.1, read on the forward strand.
AAGATAGAAGAATCCCCTGCGATCTTCATTAGCGCGAACGTACTGAACTTGTTCGTCGTAAATTGAATGCTGCGTACGCCGTTAATCGTCGTCAGCGTACCTGGCTTGAACTCGGTCGTGCCGTCGCTGTGTTCAATGTACACGCCAAGCCGCTTCAGCTGCGCTTCGCTGATGGTTGCATCCTCGATTGGGAGGACAAGCATTACCTCGCGATTTTGCAAATTCGTCTCGATTTCTACCGGATGACCAAGCAGCGTCACTTCACTGCCGCCGGCTGCCGCGATGACGACCTTCGCGCTGCTTGCGCGTTTCTCGAGTTCCTTACCCTTATCCGCTGCTTTGACGGGAACGAGATTAAAGTAAGCATCGTCTTTGAAGTCCTTCAGCGATGCGTTCGGAATTTGAACCGTTACGCCATTCGCCTCCAGTTTGACGTCGAGTCCGCTCTCCCTGAGCTGGCTGACCGTTTCTTTGGGCAGTGTGATGCTCGTTAAAGATACTTCATTCTTCGATACCGGAACCGAGACGGTAACGAATTTGTCGCCTGCGGCTTTGGATTTGTCGATTAAGGCTTTGGCAATGTCGCCGGATAATTTTACTTCGTCCTTAACGGTACCGTCAGGCAGTGTCGTATGCACGACTTTAATTGCGCCCGGATCTGTGTATCCACCGCCCCCACCGATATTAATCGGACCTGCGGGATCGGAATTCGCGGAGACATTGAATTTAAGCGCATCGACAAGCATGAGCGCGCCTGTTTTCTTGACGACTTTTAGCGTGTGTACGCCGTCTGACAATGATGAGATGCTGAACAAGCTGACCATTGCGTCCCGAGTTACCGCATTCGCATTCACGGTTTCCTTCAGTTCGCCGTCCATATAGATGTCCATATCGCCTTGCTCCGGTCCTGTCGGGGACAACAGCTCGACGCCTGTTCCCTTGAATGAATATTGGAAGTAATCGCCGTTTGCAGCTGTCGCGTGCACATCATTTACATTGTCTCCTATAAATGTAAACGTCAGCTTTGTCGTACCGACCGGCTGAGCTGCCAAGTACGCTTTGTTAATGGTAACTTTATTGCCTGCAATGCTGTAATCAGTACCGTTTACGAGCGTGTAAGCGCCGTTTGAGATTTCTTTAAGCGTGCCGATGCTGCCAAGAACATTCACGCTCACGTCGGCTTGTGCGGAGACATTCTTGTCGAATTCGGCTAAGGACACGTCTATCATATCGGTTAAACGCACTTTCAGGGCATCAAGCAGCATGAATTGGCCGGATTTCTTGACCGCCTTCAAAGTATGAATGCCGGGCTTCAAACCCGAGACCGTATAGACGGCTTGCTGGGGCTTATTGCTCGCATTGGCTTCATATGTGCTGACCGTTTTGTCGAATACGCCGTCGAGGTACATATCTACATCGCCTTGACCTTTATCGACTTCGGTAATGTACGAAATACCCGTACCGTTGAACGTATAAGTAAAGAAACCCCCGTTCGTTTCGAGGTAATGCACATCCTTGTTGTAATCGTCAAACGGACGACCGCTGCTGGAATTCCATGAACCCGTATATGAAATGTTCGGGTTGTCGTCATTAATCATCGCATAGCGTTCCGGCGATGCTGAATTGATGACATTGATGACCAGCGTCTGTGGGCTGCTAACGCTGAATTTGAAGGTGATGTTCGCCACGCCGACCGGTTGCTGCTGCAAATACGTCTTGTTAATGGTCACAAGACCGTTCTCGATCGTGTAATCTGTACCTTCAGTCAACGATGCCTCCCCGTTCTTAATCGCGGTTAAACTGTTGCCGTCGCCAAGCGTCAGAATCGTCGTGACATTGGCTTGTGCCGAAGTTTTCAAATCAAAGGTCGCAGATAAAGTGCTAAGCGATGTACCTGTAACCGCGATTGAAATCGACTGCGTATCACCGCCGGCAAAGCCAAAATCCAGCACGGTCGATTGGCCGGATGGCTGCTGCATGAGATAGCTTTGCTTGATCGTCACGTCGCTTCCGGTAATCGAATAATCGGTATTGGCTGCAAGCGTTGCCGCTCCGTTCTTAATCCCCGTCATCGAGCTTGCTCCATACGGCAGATGGACCGTAATGTCAGCAGGAACGTCCTTGCTGAAGCTGGATGCGGACGGCTGACCGAGGAGTGAATCCGTGGTGACCTTCAACGCATCGAGGATAAAATAATATTGGCCTGTGCCATTGCGCACGACACGAATGGTATGTGCGCCCGGCGCCAGGTCCGTCTTGCTGAAGACGGCGTATTGGCCGGCTTGCGGCGTGCCTTCGGTATTCACCGTTACGGCTGCATCGTTGTCGACATAGACGTCGAGCTTGCCGTTGCTGCCGCCTTTCTCCGACCACAGCTCAATGCCGGTGCCGTTAAAGGTATAGGTGAATTCAGGTTCCTTCCCGTTGTCGGGTTCACCGTAGTGCACGTCGTTCATGTAATCGGACAGTCCGTTTCTATTATTGCTGTAGCCCCACCTGTTGGAGTAGGAAATAGCCGGATCATTGTCGTTAAGCATGACCGTATGCGATACAGCCGCTATGCCAAGATCCTGACGCGATAGCTGCGAGTTGTCGCCGTTCTCCGCAATTTGTGTAACGTTTGGAGTCGGAGCGGGGGATGAATCTGTTACCGCGATGGACAAATCCTCCACATCGCCTACCAGCTCTTTGCCGCCATTGCGAGTCCAGGTCCCTGTATAACGCATGCCCGTGTCGTCATCGTTAACTAGCGACGTTCCGGCTTGTGCCGTTACCTTAAGCAATCGCGAAGCATGCGGTTCGAGTGTACCCGAACTGAAACCCGTCGCAAATTGGCCCAAATCCTTATGCGCCCACAGATCACGGACGGAAGCGGCACCAGTAAGGCCAATGTCCTTCCAGTTCACATTCACCGAGGAGGCCTTGTTGCCAAGGTTGTACAACGCGACCGTATACGTGCCATCGCCATTATTGGCGTACCATACCTGCTGTTTGGTAGACATAGAAACCGGATGTGCCGGACGGCCCGCCTGATTGACGGCGATCACCTCGTCGTTCGTCAGCAGCTCAAGTCCGTAATCATCCAGATTGCTCAGATCGTCACCGGTATACAGCTGTGCGGAAGATGAAGCCCACAGCGTCATCGCCGTCTGCCGTTCATCCTTCGTCAGCCCCGATGTCAGTCCATTGCCGATGTTGAGAGAGTCGAAGTCGTTCCAGCCGCCCGGACCTGCATCCCGCCACCACAGCGCGGCATCCGGGAACAAACGGGCAATGTTGGCCCACGTCGTCATGCCGACTTCGCGGTCGTAGGATTCAACATCCCAGTCTACGCGCCAGCCGTTCGCGTATTTCTTCCAGAAATCTACGTAGTTATGATCAAGCGCCCATGAAAGCTCGAACCAAATTTTACGTTTGCTAAGCGCTTCGGACCACGCTTTGACATCATCCCGCGCGTCAATCGACGTGTCGTTATGGCCGGAACCCGGCGTAACGCTGTCGAACTTCACGAAGTCCACGCCCCACTTAACCAGCTGGTCCGCGACGGACTCGACGTATTTCTGCGCGCACGGATTGCTGAAATCGACCTTATAGCCCAAACCCCAGTAATCCGCAACCTTGTGAGGCGTTACGGCAATATCGTTAACGAAACAATCCGTCGTGCCGTAGACCGGAACCCGAGTAGGCGAATTAATGATGCTCGGAGAGATACCCGGAATCATGTATATCCCGATTTTCTGTCCGTTGTCATGGACGTATTTCGCGAGATTCTCGAATCCGCCCGGATAGAGCGTCGTGCTCGGAATCGGACGTCCATATTCGTCGTTGTCGCCATTCCAGCCGGCATCAATATTAATATAGTTATAACCGTGCGCCTGCAGCTTCTCGTGCATCGCATCGGACATTTGCTTGATTTTCGCCTCGGAAACCCAATTTCCCGAAGGACCGTCATATACCTGCATGCTGTAGCTGCTCCAGCCCATGTACGGCTTCAACGCTAAATCGTTATCGGCCGCTTCCGCCACGTTGGCGTGCGGAGGCACATAGCCGATCTGCGCGATGGCGATAATAGCCAGAAGAAGACCCAGCCAGATTTTTCTTCGGCGCTGCTGTGATTTGTTTTTCATTTCCTTCAGTCCCCTTTGTCATTAGAAAATAGCCTCTAGATGCATAGGCGGCATTCATCCGCGGTTATGTACGGCGAGCGGACGCTGCTTGTCCCCCTTTCTCCCGATATGTCACTCTGCATGTGCGACGACAACCTTAACGGCCAATCTGAAAGCGCTTTTATTCCGAGGCAAAAATATGTAGTTGCCAAGCTTCAAGCAGTAGATAACAATCCGCTCGAATATGTATGACAGCGCTTTCCACACGACCGATTATATAAGACCCGTTTACGGCGGAGATAGGTACACTTCCGTCCAAAACAGTACGAATTGTCAGATTCCAGGGGTACAAATCATCCTCGGCAGGGCCGCATTTGCTGTTTTTGAGCTCCGCTTTAACTGCACGCGGCAACACATCTCAATTGTTCCATACCAACGGGGACAAGGAATTTCTAACGAACCGTAGAGGTCTTATTTGCCCCAAAAACCGCGATTCCAAATTCTAACGAATCCTACAGGTCTTATCCGCTCCAAAACCCGTGCATATGCGCCGAATTCAACTAAATAAGACCTCTGTGATTCGTTAGAATTTTGAAGGTGCCAATTTCTACGAAATAAGACCTCCACGATTCGTTAGAGCGGCGAAGGCAAGAGAGAAGTTGGTGGAGTGACTGAAAAAGGTTGGCGGGAGAGCTGCCACATCATCAATAGAGCACCTCGTAGTATGACGGCGGAAGGTTGGAGAGAAGTTAGTGAAGTGACTGGGAACGGTCGGCGAGGAACGGTTGTATAGAATAATCGAGCGAATGCCGGGAGGCTACTAAGGGACCGTCAAATGACCTGGCGAGCGGCTGAAGAGAGGCTGCCAAATGGTTATTGAGGGGCTATCGAAGACTACAGGATGGCTATTGAGCCACCGCAGAGAGACTATGATGCGACTATCGGGGACTGCTGAATAGCATTGATCGGCTGCGTTGAAACTCTAATTCGCTAGCACAGTAGTTCCGAGCAACAGCTCCAGCAGCTTCTCGCTTTGAAGCTCGGGTAGCAGCTCGGCGCCGCAAGCCCCGCGAGCCTGCGCGGCAAAAGCGGCGGCAAGCCCCGACGCAGCGGCGCGCTGCTGCCATGGGCGCGCGCCCACGACGCCGGTCGCGGCGGCGAAATCATCCGCTGCCGCCCGCCAACTCCCGCCCAAGGCGGCAGTCCAACCCGCGGCCAAGCAGCGCCGCGCCTCGGCCACAGGCGACCGCGCCAATAAAGCGGCCGGTCCGCCCCATGCCTCAAGCATACCAGGCGCTTCGCCCTGTCGAGCGAGCCAGACACTTCTGAGCAGCGGCCTCACCACTGTGACAGCCGGGGATGCAGCCGAACTTGAATTCAATTGCAAACCGTGCAAGAGTGTCCAAACCGCCTCGCCCTCATATTTGTCCAAACCAAGATCACTAAGTATCGCTTCCATCTCGCTTATAAGATACCGATCACCTGCTGCCAACGCTTCGTCCCCACAATCGGCAGCTCTAAGCCATTCCTCCGCTTGCCTCCAATATTTTCGAATCGGGGCATGCAGCAGCCCGAGCAGCAATAGCCTCTGCCAAGCCGGCCAGTAATTCGGCTTATGCGCAAGCGCCGATACATACGCCTGCGCGGCCTCTTCGAACCGATAAAGCCGCTCCAGCGCAGCGCCTCCCATATAGCGCGAGCGATAGGTGCCCGCACCTTCAGCAGTCGAATAATTAGCCGGCACCATACCTATGGACGCCGCAGCTACCGCACAGCCCAGCGCCGCTTCCGCATCATCGAGGTCAAACAGTACTTCGCCTCTGGCTGTATGCATATCCGCAAAATCCGGATAACGCAGCACCCCAACCTTGGCGTAGCGAGCGGCATCATGCAATCGGCCTGCAGCCCTGCAGCCGTGGACGATTTTGAGCAGCAGATCCGAGCCGTAGCCTTGGTCCTGCACGATCGCCGCATCTACCAGCGGTTCCAGCCACTTCAACGCCTCGCTGTATCTGCCCGCTGTAAACAATTCCGTTCCCGCCGCATAACGAAGAATCGGATCGTTCGGTTCATCCGCTAAGGCAAGCGAAAGCAGCCGCCTATTCCGAGCAAACTTCCTGCGCTCCGCAATGATTTCATCCCGATAGCCTTCATGCCAAATTTCAATGCCGGATGCAAGTCCAAGGCGCTCCTCGCCCCCAAGCTCGATGATGCTCGATGCCGCTTCTTCGTGAATAATACCGCGAAAGCGAACCCCTGCATTATTGCGAAAAAGCCTGCATACCGCATCCGTCACCACACTCACGGAACCCGCACCCGAGCCGCCCCCAACCCAGCTGTGAAGCTTCACATAGTAGCCCCACTTGGACGAATCGGCCAGCAGCACCTCCCAGTTTTCCACGGAAGCCACCACTAACCGCTCATCGGCGTCGAGCACCAGAATCCATGGCTGCCCCGCTGCAGCGAGGGAACGATTTCGTGCCGCGGCAAAATCATCCTTCCACGTCATCCGCAGCACGTTGGCACCGAAAGCTTCCCCGATTGCAATTGTATCGTCCGTAGAGCCGGTATCCACAACGATCATTTCCGCAACGTACGGTGCCGCGGATCGCAGACACTCCGCTAGAAACCGACTCTCATTCCGAACAATCATACATAAGGAAATGGGCAGCACCCTCCCGCCATTACCACCATTCCCGTTCCCGCTCTCACTCCCCGCATCACGTTGCCCGATCATCGCAAATGCTCACTCCCTGCCGGCAGCAGCAACCGAATGCTTGCCGCTGCTTGTTTTAGCATTGAAGCATCATGTTGCAGTCGGCTCAAGTGATAATCCGCAAGTCCGCAGAGCGCTTGCACAGAAGCGCGAATCCCCTTCTCGGAACCTGAACCATCAAAAGCAGCAGGCGGTTTCAAATCCAAGTACTGCCCGATTACTGCCCTCACCTTCTCTATTGCTCCCTCGGCTTGTACGGACGACTTCTCCCGCATGGTCTCGCTGCTTCGCAGCAATAGCGGCAGCCAGTGAACGGCTCCAGCCGGATACCGCTGATCTTCAGCTCCACCTAGCCACGAAGCAGCGGCCGCAAGTTCCGTCACTAACGTCTGACCTCCCGCATCCGTCGTCTCCTCAGGACCAAGCCCTTCCTCCATACGCACGCACGCCGCCGCCAACGTTTTCCAAGGCAGAAGTGCGGCACGTTCCTCGTCTGAAGCCGCCGCCAACGAAAGCCGATTATCCAACCATAGCTGCGTAGCTCCATAACAACCGTTATTCAGCATGATACCGGCCAACTTCACAGCAGCTTGCGGCGAATCCACTGTAAACCGTTCACTTGCAAAAGCAGCCAACTGCTCCGGGCTGCCAGCAATGCGCATCATATGGCACAACCGCTGCAGCGGCAGAAGCAGACTCCCCCGATACCGCACTGCTTCCGCATACCAATGAGCCGCTGTCTCATAATCAAGCTCCGCTTCATGCATCGAGCCCAGCCAATAGGCGGATTGATACGTGCCCATCCCATCCTCCGTATGATAAATCGCCGGCGCACGCCCGATATGAATAGCCGCCGCGAACGCTTCCGCCGCCCGGCGCCATCGGCCCACCACGGCAAGACTGACTCCTTTGGCATGCCACAAATCCGGGTAATCCGAATACCAAACCAGACTCTCCTCCAGAAGTGCCAGCGCTTCCTGCCATCTCCGAAGGGCTTGCAAGCCATGAACTTCATGCTTTACGAGCAGATGGGCGTAGCTGACTGACGCATAATTAATACCTTCTCTTGCCCGGCGAAAAGCGCCAACCGCTTCCTCCACTTCACCGCCGCGAAAGTATTCCACGCCAAGGTTATACCAATGAAACCGATTATCCGGGTCCTCCTTGATTGCTTGCTCCAGCAGAGTACGGTTGCGCTGCAGCTTGTTTTTGGCGGCGACGACCTCTCGTTTGTACCCGTAGTGATGAATAATCACATCGCTAAGATGAAACCTCGCTTGCGGCGTATGCTGTGTAATCGGACCGGCAATTTGCTCATGAATGCGTCCCTCGAACCGGTAGCGCGGATCGTTGCGAAACATGCGAAGCACTGGATTAATGGTCGCCCCTTCGCTCCGGCCATCGCTCATGTAATTCCAGATGTTTAGAAAATAAGCCGTAATCTCCGGCTCCTGAGCCAGCAGCCGAAGCTGCATCCCCGTAGCCTCGTCCAGCTCCTCATCCGCATCCAGAAACAACACCCACTCGCCATTGGCGCGGGCTAATCCCTTATTGCGTGCCGCTGCAAAATCCCCCGTCCACTCGCTCCGCACAACGATCGCACCGTACTTCCGCGCAATGGCAACCGTAGCATCCTTCGATCCCGTATCCACGATGATCAGTTGATCCACGATGCCTTGCACGCTTTGCAGGCAGCGCGGCAAATCCCTTGCCTCGTCCTTCACAATCATGCACAGCGTAATCAGAGGCTTCGCTATCGATTTATCCGGCTTGGACATGGGCACGCCTCCTTTGCGCGGCGCTGAACTTCGTCCGCCAGCCAGCTGCCTGCACGCGGATCAATGCCGTGCCGATTTGCTCCAAATCCGTATGCGGCCAGCCGCCGCCGAACTGCTGCGATTGCGAGGAAGCTGCCGCCGCCCACGGCAGCAGCGCTTCCCTTGCCAGCGACAACGAACAAGCGGCTGCGCCAAACCGCGCCCGCTCCGGAGCGGCACCTTGCTGCAGCGCCTGCTCAAACAAGGACAACGCCTCGCCGTACAGCTGCTTCCCGTAGAGAATTTCACCGAGGCCAAACAATTCCGTCGCACGCAGCTGCCTGCTCTCCATAGCAGATAGCAGCAAACCTGCAGCAGCGTGCGTATAGCCGTTCAGGTATAACCGTTCCGCGTACCCTTCGCGCAGCTCGGCTCCGGTTTCTTGAAGCTTGCCCGCCAAAGTCAGCATGCCAAGCCGAAGTGCGCGGTCCAGCAGCAGACTCGCAAAGTCAGCACGAATAGCCAATCCGCTGACGGTTCCCGCCAAGAATCCATCCATGGCAAGCAACACGGCTTCGAGCTGCTGCACCTCAGCATCTGCACTGCCATGCAGCAAGCCGCGCAGCCCTTCATCGAGCGCCCCGCCTTCACTCCAACTGCAAAGGGCCGCATCCACGCAAAGCTCCGGCCAGTGCGGCACTGTTTCCACTTTTGCAGCAGGCTGCTTCTCGCCTTCCTCTTCCGCATCTTCCGCGGCCCGAACTCCCAGCGCTGCAAGCAGCACCGCCCGCGCCTCGCCCGCGTGCCCGGCACCGACCAGGCATGCCGCGTACTCGCGCGCGTCCGCCGGCGCGAGCGGCTGCGCCGCGCGCCATAGCGGCAGTGCGGCGGCATACGCGCCTATGCCGCCAAGCACCCGGGCCTGCAGCGCTAAATCCCCCGGCGCTGCAAGCCCCACGCTCGAAGCCAGCGCTGCGCGTATGGCTTCATCGCGCTCGCCCGCGGCCTGCTGCTGCTCCGCCCAGCCGGCCAGGGCAGGGCCAAACCGCGGCGCCTCCGCAACCGCCGCCGCGTACAAGCGCTGCGCGCTGTCGCCCCGGCCGAGCGCCGCCTCGGCCGCAGCCAAACCGCAGCGGGCGCGATACGTCCCCGCGCCCGCCTCGGCCACATACCGGGCGGCGGCAGACCCCGCCGCCCCCGCTTCCAGCGCCGCCTCGTAGGCGCTGCGCGCTTCCATGACGCGCCCTTGGCGCATAAGGCTGTCGCCGTAGAGCAGCTGCACGTCAGGGTAGTCCGCGTAGCGGTCTACCTCCCGATGCAGCAGCGCGGCGGCTCCGCCGGCGTCATCCAGCGCAAGCAGCGCCTTCGCCCAGTCCCGGATTAACACGGGACGATACGGCGCTTCTGCACGCACAAACAAATAAGCCAAAGAGAATGCCGTACAAGCATCCTTTGGCTTATTCAATTGGCAGAGCGTGACGCCTTTGTTATAGAGGTGAAACGGATCGTCGGGCTGCAGCAGCAGCGCTTTCTCAACAAGTCGTAAGTTCCGCGCTGCCTTTCCTTTACGAGCAATTACGTCAGGCATGTATCCGTCATGCTCCATAGTCAGCTTGCAAAGTGGACCATCGACGGCAATGGGACCAGAGCCGGGCCGGACAAGCTGTTCATGAATAGCGCCTTGATAGCGAATTCCGCGATCTGCCCGGAACAGTCGCACAGCTTCATGACCGACCGTCTCTCCCATCTCGCCGCCGTAACGGTTCTCCATCGTCACACGATACGCATCCGCCTGCGCGCTGCGCAGTAGCTCCCGAAGGTCTGTCCGCTGAATACTCGCACTCAGGTACTCATCAGCATCCAGTACAAGCACCCATATCGTTCGAGCCGCATCCAGCCCGGCATTTCGTGCCGCAGCAAAATCATCCTCCCACGTCTGATGAATAACCCGTGCCCCGTACGCTTCCGCTATAGCGGCCGTACGGTCCACAGAGCCGGTATCCGTAACGATGATTTCGTCTGCAAGCCCCTGCACGCTTTGAAGACAGCGTCCAAGAACGTCCTCTTCGTTGCAAGCGAGGACATGAATGCCGAGCAGCATGCGATCACACTCCCGTTCGTAACATTAAGTGCCTTGTCCGTTAAAGAATACATCGATTGTCGTTGGATTGCCGGCAACGGCTGATTTGTAAGCGAGCCGCGTGTATTTGAGGAAACGCTGCGGCACAAGCACATCCACGCTGCCTACGGAAATCCCCGTCGACGTATCGACGTCCGCATACCAGTTGGAGCCGTCCGCACTGATTTCGACTCGAGCATCGGCTTTAGCTGCCCCAGGTCCACGGTTGTATACGAAGAACGAATAAGTGCCAAGCACGCTGGTGGTCACAGCATTGAGCGCCGTATAGGCGGCTGATGTTGTAAGCAGCGAGTTGGATTGCTCCATGAAGCTCTTCTGCGAAATCGAGGTTACGCTGCTCAGTGTACCTGCTGTGATTGTCGCTCCCATCACGCTGGTGATCGTACCATTAAGCAGATTCGTCAGTGTCCCGGCTGTGATCGTTGCACCAAGTACGCTCGTAATCGTACCGTTAAGCAGGTTCGTCAGTGTTCCCGCTGTAATCGTTGCACCAAGCACGCTGGTGATTGTACCATCTAACAGATTATTTATCGTTCCAGCTGTAATTGTCGCTCCCATCACGCTGGTGATCGTACCGTTTAACAGGTTCGTCAGTGTCCCGGCTGTGATCGTTGCACCAAGTACGCTCGTAATCGTACCGTTAAGCAGGTTCGTCAGTGTTCCCGCTGTAATCGTTGCACCAAGCACGCTGGTGATTGTACCATCTAACAGGTTGTTTATCGTTCCGGCGGTGATTGTCGCTCCCATCACGCTAGTGATCGTACCGTTTAACAGGTTCGTCAGCGTCCCGGCTGTAATCGTTGCACCAAGCACGCTGGTGATTGTGCCATCTAACAGGTTATTTATCGTTCCAGCTGTAATTGTAGCTCCCATCACGCTGGTGATTGTACCGTTTAACAGGTTCGTCAGTGTCCCGGCTGTAATTGTAGCGCCAAGCACGCTGGTAATCGTACCATCTAACAGGTTGTTTATCGTTCCGGCGGTGATTGTCGCTCCCATCACACTGGTGATTGTACCGTTCAACAGGTTCGTCAGTGTTCCGGCGGTGATTGTCGCTCCCATCACGCTGGTGATCGTACCGTTAAGCAGATTTTCAATGGCACCGACCGAAACCGTACCGCCGGAGATCGTGACCCCGGAGATGCTGCTGATGGTACCGTCCAAAATAATATTCAGTATATGACCAGCCGAATCGGTTGCTACCGCTCTCGCCGTTTCGGTATCGTCATGACCAAATATCAACGTCCGGAGGTTGTCCGGATTTGGGTTAAAGCTTGAAAAGTTCGGCATCGCTGTTCACTCTTTCTTTTTGCAAAATAGCCTGCAGCGCTTTCTGCAGTCTTGTCTTCACCTTGCCTTCTGTGATTGAAAATAAATACAAAGCTTGGTCGGTTTGCCGGGCTGCTGCGACTTGACCGCAAGCCGTGCATACCGCAGAAATTTGGCTGGCACGATAACGCCCATACCTTTGATCTCCACAACCCCTTCCGTTTCGATTACATAATCCCTCCCATTAGGACCGATCTCAAGTTGAACCGCCGCAGGCTCGCAGCCATGATTAATAACGGCATACGAATAGATCGTTTTATTGGATGTGTCCTGTGAAGGCAATGGAACAAAGTCGTCCGTCGTCTCGACATTCAGAAATGTGCGCTCCGAAAACACCCCCTTCTTGGAGGGTTGGCACTTCTTGCTGCCTGTCGATTGTCGATCGCTTTGGTTATATACACCGTCCCGCTTGTGGCATGGAAGAAGTAGAGGCTTGCTTCCCTTGGTACGGCGCCGCGAGTGCTTGCTGCTCATGACATCTTCCCCTTAGCAATAACGCTTCTGTACTCTATGTGCTTCCGGCAAAGAATGAAACGGCATATGTCCTTTAAGCTGTGGGCATTGGCCTTTTCTATTGAAATCCATTTTAATCTAGGTCACTTCGCAAGTAGATTCCATATACTGTTAAATAAGGATATTTTTATTAGTCTATCACTCTACTACTGAGAGGTGCTGGATGAACAATTACAACGTGTTTAATACCGAACATAACCCCATCTATATGCAGCAAAATAACCCCTACACCTCGCCCGGTGTTAACGAAGGTCCAGAGGCCGATGCTGCCAAGAGCGGCTTTCTCTTTATATTGAACACCGGCAGTACAAGCGTAGGCTCAGGAAACTCGCTTCTGCTGCAGGCTGCTAATCCGAATGGCAGCGGGAAGAAGCTGTATATTTCGCGCATCACAGGCGGCACGACTGCCGCGGCAACCTTAACGATAGCATCGGGCGGAACGATTACCGGCGGTACAACACCGACTCCCTTTAATGCCTTGTTCGGAAGCTCCACTACGAGCGTCGTGACTACGAAGCAAAATACCGGATCACTTGGCGGCTCCCCGACCACTTGCATGGTCATGCAGGTGACTTCCGGCCTCTTTGATATTAGCTTCACAGGCTCACTCATCGTGCAGGCCAACCAAACCATTTCCGTCACGCTCGGTACAGGCTCCTTGACGGGTGCACTAAATTTGACCTGGTGGGAGGTGTAACCGTATATGCCCAATCACTTTGTGTTCGATCAATCGAACAGCAAGTTTTATGGCCAATTGACGAATACGTACGTGTCACCCGGAATCCACGCACCGCCAGACTACGGTGCAACGGTATCGGCACGCGAATTTGCAGCTACTTACAACAACTCTGCATCGCTCAGTATATTAGGTGGTTCAGTGACAGCAACCATTCAAATCTCCAATCCCAATGCCAGCGGCCGAACGCTCTATGTCTCTCGTATTACAGGTGGTGTGGGCGTTGGACTTAGCTTGCTTTCCTCTTTCTCCGGCTCCTTGACAATGTCAAGGGCAGCTACGATCAGTTCACCTTCCACCTTAACTCCCTTCAATACGCAGTTTGGCAATTCCGCGACAAGTGTCATGACGGCGAGATCCTCCACAAGCGCCGCCTCCGGGGGGACGGCCTTTCTGTCTGTGCCGCTTAACCCCGGTATGTTTTCGTTCGACTATGTGGGCGGGCTAATCGTACCGGAGAATCAAAGCATTTCCATTACGGTCAGCAGCTCGCTCACCGTCGCGGGCACGCTTACCTCCTTCGCCAATATCACATGGTGGGAAGCATAATGCGCTTCGGTCCGTTTCCCGGGAAATAATCGCAACAGCCGCGCCTGCCAATAATCACAACAAAGACCCTTTCAGCCCGCTGCATGACGCAGCGCTGAAAGGGTCTTCTTAGTGTTGTATAGGCTTATAACTGGCCGCAGGACTGCTCATGGACAGCTGTAGTCAGCTTGCGAAGCTGTTCCCGAAGCTGGGTAATTTCCTCGCCCGGCATGTTGGTCCGGCAAAACACGCGCTCCGGAATCGTTACCGCCTTCGTCTTCAGCTCGCGTCCTTGTTCGGTCAAGCGGACGATAACACTGCGCTCATCCTCGGGATCGCGCTCCCGGTGAATGAGCGTCATCCCTTCGAGCTTCTTCAAGAGCGGCGTGAGCGTGCCGGAATCCAGATACAGCCGGGTTCCCAGCTCTTTCACAGGTACGCCGTCCTTCTCCCATAATGCAAGTAAGGTCACATACTGTGTGTACGTAATGCCTAACTCATCCAAATACGGGCGATACAGCTTCGTTACTTCGCGGGCGCAGGCGTAGAGGGCGAAGCAGAGCTGATTGTCGAGCTCCAGCTGGGCACCTTGTTCCATTGCAGTCTTCCTCTCTGCGGCTTAGGTTAGCAAGCCAATCTATAGTGAATAACACAATTAAATTGCATACAATTGATGTCGTTAGAATACCAGTTGCCGCAGATGCTGTCAACTGCTAGACCGCGCCTTTCTGATGGGAAAGCAGCAAATCCGCGATCGCCTGATGTCCCTTTCGTCTGGCCCATGCCAGCGGTGTCGCCCACTCCGGCACATCTACCGGCTCTATTGCCGCTCCTTGGCGAAGCAGATACGCCGCCATCTCCGTCTGCCCGAACTTGGCCGCCCAGCCCAGCGGAGTCGTATTATACTCCTCGTCGACAGCGTCAAGATCAGCGCCATAGCGAAGCAGCAAATCAGCCAGGTCGGTATCGCCTTTCTTCGCAGTCAGATGCAGATAGCTGATCCCGATCCAATTCCGAACGTTCGGATCGGCATCGTGGCGGAGCAGCAGCTCGACCATCTCGTTATTGCAGGAATACACCATATAATTGCTGGCGTACCAGGGTCCATTTAGCTGGACCTTATGCCGCAGCAGCAGCTTGACGATGTTGGTATATCCGCAGCTCGCCGCCTGGGCGAGCGGTCCATAATCGCCATCGTTGGCGGCTGCCGGATGGAGCGCGAGCATCTCGCCGACCAGATCGATGCGGCCAAGCGCGCAAGCACCGGCCATCGTCACGCTCCCGCCATGCTCATAGAGCAGCTCCAGCAGCTCCTGTGCGCCCTTCTGCATCGCGGCATAGGTGGCATTGCCTGATGCTTCTATCTCTGCATTTGGATTCGCTCCATGCGCAAGCAGCAGCTTCACGCACTCGGTATGATCCCCTCTGACCGCCGCATAGAGCGCCGCTCCGCCGGGGGCATCTCGCTCAGGCAAGTTCGGGTCGGCACCGCTAACCAGCAAACTGCGCACAACCTCTACATAGCCATGCTTGGCCGCGTAGTATAGCGCTGATCGCCCTGACGAGTCTCTGGCGTTGGCTAGCTGTGGATTCTGCGCCAGCTGCTCTTTCACTCGTGTCGCGTCGCCTACAGCAGCCGCGATGAAGATGTCGTACGGGATTCCTTTTCCAATCAGATAACCGAGTAAGAAGCGTTGATCACGAATCGTATTCGAGGGCAGGTCACGATTGCCTCTGTAGAAGTAATCGCCTTCCATCGCCAGATGGATAGCCTGACATCCGTCGGCTCTTTGCGCCTCGGGATCTGCGCCGCGCGCCAGAAGCAGGTCGATCAGCTCCGGCTGCCGTGTCATAACGGCCCAGTGCAGCGGCGTATTGCCTCGTTCATCACCTGCGTGGATTGTCTCCGGGTGCTCCTCGAACCATGCCAATAGCTCATCTCGCTTGTAGGCGCGAATAAGCCCCGCCGTCACATCGCCGATTGGCTGCACCTGATGGGTGCGCTGAAGATGCTCGCGAAGCAGCTCGGCCATAGCTCCGTATCCGCGGTCCTCTGCTATCTGCAGCAGAGAATCCTGCCAGCTGAGAATAGGCTTGTCCGCAGCATTTGCGCCATATCGGAGCAGAAGCGCCACCGTTTCCAAATGACCTTCCCGGACCGCAACATGCAGCGGCGATACGTATCCCCAGCTGGATTTTGCCAGATTGGAATCTTGCTGTAGCAGCTCATTCACCATCGAAGTTTCTCCTGCTGCGCACAGATCGAACATTCGTCTTAAGGATTCAGGCATCGTCATCGGTCGGCTTACCCCCGTCGCAGTAATTTAAGATACGATTGAAGCATGGCGATTCTCCAAACTACGATCATCCCGAAGGCAAGTACGAAGAACAGCGCACCCGTTTGCGGGATACTGACAGCCTGCTCCACTACATTGTGAACGAGCAGACGCACGATTAGAAGACCGAGCAGAATGAAGATGAACATTTTGGATCGTTTCAATACGATGGTTTCCCCAACCCTCTCCAGCTTCGAGGTGCGGATGAGCGGATAAGCGAACAATACCGCGCCGACTGCAAAAGCGGTAATGGCCCATAACCATGGCACATGCGTAACCGGCGCGACAAACATCAGGAAGCCGGTCGACATGCCGATCGGCGGAATAATGATTTTGCGCATCGTCGTTGGCCGATTGCTTGCTCGTAAACGCAAGAACATGACCGCTACGCCTGAAAGCAGCGTGACCACAATGGACGCCACGTGAGGGAGAGAGAAGGTTTGAGGGAGAAAGCTCATGTGGGCGCAGCTCCTTTATTTCGGGCAGTTTAGAGCAGAAGCCATAGGACCTCATTGGTGCAGTGTCGTACGTTCTCTCTAAGAAAGCGCTTGTTTTCTCTAATGCTACTCATTTTGCTGCTAGGTTGCAAATAGATCGCGATGTACCTTGACGACTGCCTTGCGGAGCGGAATATCTTGTTCCACCGAGCAGTTCGGCCTGTGAATGTCGGTCGGAAACAAAACAACGAAATCGCCTGGCACCATATCAATCGTATTCTCGTTATGTACTTCATCATAGAAGGCAATATCCTGCGTCTCATAGCGCTCATCTGTAATGACCTGTTCTTCCGAAACCTTGGCTACTCGCATCCGCTCGCGGCCGCTCAGCAGCAGTTGAATATCCGTATGCAGCCTATGCGTCTCCGGCTTTACCTCGCGCCAGTCCCTTGTAACGGGCTCGTTGATGAGCAGAAACATGCCGGGCTCGCCAAACTCATGCCGTCCCGCGGGAAGTTCATCCAGCTCTGTCTGCTGCAGTCGTTCAATCGCTCGGCGGATCGGCGCAGGGAATGTGTGCTGCTCCCGCTCCCAATTCGTTAAATCGCTGAATATCATCGCTGTTACGGCCCCTCTACGATTGATTTTACACGTCCGACGTCACCGGTCTGCAGTCGCACTTTAATGCCATGCGGATGATTGGGCGAATTCGTCAAAATATCCTTTACTACGCCTCTTGTTGTTTTGCCTGTTGCCTGATCCTTCTTTAACACAATATCTACAGTAAGCCCCGGGCGGATCGCCGAGCGTTGTTGTCCATTTGCACTCATGATTCGTTACGTACTCCTTCGATAGTTGGATTTATTGCTCCCATCATATGCCAGCGTGTGAGTGAAGTAAAGATTTGCGGGTAACGACGAATATAGCGGCAGTCCGGCGGGCAGATTTCAGGACAACGGGAAGTTTTTGAATAAGACCTCGCAAGAAACGATTGACAGTGAGAATGAGAATTACTATCATTGGTATAGAGCATGACAATACCATCCAGAGAGGTCGGGAACAGGGCGGATGAAAAAGATCAAGTACTGCTGCAGAAACTTCAAGCACGGCTCCAAGTCTGTTTTCAAAACCTTAAAGCAAGAATTTCCCGACTTGAAGCAGAAGAAGAAGGACTGTCTCGGCAACTGCAAGCTGTGCTCCAAGCAATGTATCGTAATGATCGGCAAAACGGAAGTCGTTGTAGCTCCGACAGCAGAAGTGTTGTACGCCAAGCTCAAACACCGGATAGGCTGATATGGCATAGTATGGTAATATAGGAGAAGAAGTAGTCCATACTCCTTAGTGGAGTTTGGCGCTTCGTCTCTTTTTATTTTATAATACATTTGGAAAGGGAGGTGCGGCCGATGATGAACGATACACTCAGCCAAGCTTTGAACGATCAATTGAATTTCGAGTTTTATTCCGCGCACGTGTACTTGGCAATTGCCGCTTACTGTTCCGGAGAAAGCCTCGACGGTTTTGCGAATTTCTTTATTGTTCAAGCCGAAGAAGAACGCTTCCACGCGATGAAAATGTACAAGTATTTGAACGATCGCGGGAAACGCGTCACCCTGGTCGGCATGAGCACACCTAACAATGAATATAGCTCCATCCTCGATGCTTTCCAACATGCTTACCAGCATGAGCAGGAAGTCACCAAGCGGATTTACCACTTGTCTGACCTTGCGATGAATGATCGCGAGCATGCAACGCTCCAGTTCCTGAAGTGGTTCATCGATGAGCAGGTAGAGGAAGAGTCGATGTTCGACAGCATCATCAACAAGCTGAAGCGTATCGACACCGACAGCAATGCCTTCTTCATGCTGGACAGCGAGTTTGCACAGCGCACATTCGTTCCACCGACTACGGCTTAGTTGTCGGGAGAGAATGGCTGAACCGGGAGTTCCCGGGTCAGCCATTTTTTTGTGCGCGGCTGCTAGCCGTTGCCTATACAGCCGCATGAGGCGGCGGTTCTCTGACATCTAGCACTTGTCACCTGCCGGCCATCTGCTATCGATAACTATACGTTGCCCGACTACCATCTGCTATCCAGAAAATACCCGCCACCTACCAAACTCTTGTTACCCTATGACCACCTACTATCGACAGCCACGTTCGAAGGTGTTAAATGGTACGTCAAAGTTGCCTTTTATGCAACATTCTCTACCGAATACAGACCTAAACTAAAAAATGCTGCATTTTTTGCAACATTGTTCTCAGAAACGGCTCGTTTTCTCGTTAATCGCTTCGAAATGTTGCATTTTCTGCAACATCTCAGCCTTTTGATCAATTTAACGCTCGGATTGTTGCACAACCTGCAACATTTGGTGGACACTCCCTCAGTTGCATTCATTTCGCATCCTCTACCAAGGCTCCACCACACATTTCCGCTACCTTTTGCGCTCGCCCTGCATTACTCCATGACACTTTCCCTTACCTTTTACGCTCTCCCTGCATGCCTACACATAGCGAAAGCCGCCCCAACAGTCGCGATGCGACTTATGAGACGGCTCCAGCTTCTAACGCTTACTATCGGCGACGGTTAGTCAGTATCGTCACGGCGAACCTCGGCAGCACGAGCTGGCGGCGCCAGCGTGACGGCTGCTTGAGCAGTCGGTACAACCACTCGACGTTCAGCTTCTGCCAGATTACCGGGGCGCGTTTGACCTTGCCCGCGATGACATCCAAGCTGCCTCCAACGCCGAAGGCAACCTTCGCATGCAGGCGGCTCTTATGCTTGTAAATCCAGCGCTCCGCATTAGGTGCGCCGAGCGCTACGATCAGCACGTCCGGGCGCTTCTGTCCGATATCGGCAACAAGCGCTTCTTCCTGCCCGTCCTTGAAGAAGCCGTTATGTCTGCCGACAATCGTGACGCCCGGGTATTTACCCGCGATGATTTCCGCCGCTTTCGCGTTGGTTTGCTCGTCCGCTCCAACGACATAAAGTGAGAAGCGATGCTGCTTCGCTTCCTCGAACAACCGAATCAGCAAATCATAGCCCGTTACACGTTCCGGGATATGTTCACCCTGCCACTTCGCGGCAAGCACTACTCCGATGCCGTCGGGCGTAATGATATCCGCTTCGTCCACAATCGCCTGGAGCTGCTTCTCCGAACGTGCAGCCATGACAATCTCCGGATTAGCTGTAATGAGATGAAATAACGGCTGATCCTTCCCCGCGATTTGGGATTGAACGAGCGCCACCGTATCCGAGAGCGTCCGCTTCGAGAACGGAACGCCTAATATATTGACTGTATTCATCCTACACCTTCCTCATATACACTCATGCTGTCTTTTATTGTAGCACAAAGCCGAAATCGGTTGAAACCTAGCGGAACAGCCCGGCTACCCATCTGATAAAATCGCCCACGATCGGCACAAGGCCGAATCCGTGCTCGCCGATCGCCACGATTCCGTAGACTCGCTCACCAATCGCAACTGCGCCAAGAACATGCTGTCCGATAGCTACAGCTCCGAGCGCATTCTGCCCGATTGCGACCGCACCGACAGCAGATTGCCCGATGCCAACCGCCCCGATCGCCAGCTCCCCGATAGCGACTGCCCCGGCAGACAGTCCGCCGGACATGGCCACTGCGCCAAGCGCGAGGAGCCAGCCCACCGACACGGCACCTACCGAAATGAGCCCGACCGAGACCGCCCCGCCGGCTACCAGCCCAACGGCCACATCGCCAAGTGCGATAACGCCAATGGCGACTTTAGGTTTGCCTTTGCCTACGCTTGTCCGAATGCTGATGAAAGGGAGCTTGGCGGTAGGCCACTGGTAGTCGATCTCTTCTTGCCCATTTCCCCTTATGTATCTGTTAAATCGAAGCAATCGCCGCCATTCAAACATGAATGCGCACTCTCCTCGCTTATATGATTATTCGCCGTACTGCCTGAACGACTGATTCAAGCTGTTTCTTCAAGCGTATAATAAATTAAGAAGCACAACAAGGATGGCAGCGTGAAAATATTCCATTTCATGCTCCCACAGAAAGTAGATGATTCGTAATGAACCTGAAATCTCTGCTGCTAGCGACTCTCGCGGCTCTATGGATGGCTGCGGGTTTCGGAAAACAGGACTTCTATAAGCCGAGCTCAGCTGCAGGCGGACAACCGCCCGCCAAAGAAGCAACCACGATAACCTCCGACGGCCGTTCGGAGTCACCAAAGGTCGCAGCCAGTAATGAAGCCTTCAAAGTCTATGAGCCGGCCGAAGGAACCGTCGTCGGCAAATCTTTTAAAGTGAAAGGGCAGGCCCGCGTCTTCGAGGCGGCTTTCCGTTATTCATTCGAGGATGGACACAACGTGCTTGCCGAGGGGAATGTCACGGCTGATCAGGGAGCGCCGGAATGGGGAGATTTTGAGTTCAACGTTACTCTCACGAGAGCCCCTACCAGCCCGACAGGCGTGCTGACGATCTACGAATCAAGCGCAAAGGACGGCTCTCATATTCACAAGCTCAGTCTGGCCTATAAATTCGAGGACGGCTTAGTGGACCTTGATAACTAGCTAATCTGATAAAAGAGAGCCGTTTAAGACTGCGCCTATACGCATGTCTTGAACGGCTCTCTTTCTTAATGGCCCGGCTGTGTGGCAATTTGCCAGCGGACGCCATACTTATCCTCGATTCGACCAAACATGCTCCCCCAGAACATCCGCTCAAACGGCATGATGATGGCGCCGCCGTTCCCAGACAGATTGTTGAAGGCATCCTCCGCTTCTTCCTCGGTCTCGAACTCCAAGGTGAGGTCAATCCCATTGCCGCGATGGATCGGTCCAGCATCGGCCATATAGAAAAGAAGGCCCGCCGCCTGCAGTACCAAATGCATGACCCTGTCTTTGTCATCCTCGGATGTGCCCGGCATCATCTCACCGTACGTTTGCTGACTTATAATTTCGCCGCCAAGTGCCTCCATATAGAAATTCGCCTGATCTTTCGCATCCTCGCAATAGAGGTACGGACGAAGCTTTGTCATCGAATCATCTCCTCCTCCGTTTATCAATAGTTACTCCTTTCATTGTTACCATAAAGTGTAACAAAACAAGCCTTCATTCGTAAATCCGGCTTCAGACTCGTCATAACCGAATCATAATAACAATATTTTTCCAAACAAACGCAATCTATTAACTATCTCTGCTTCGTCTCTAAAATTCCCCCTAATTGTATTAGGAAATCGATAGCACCCTTTCTTTTCAAAATTCTCCGCACACCGCCTGGTTACGGCTCTATTAGGTTCCACTAAGTGTTGGCTCCTTACTTTAATTCATAAACAACCCCTTCTTTTTATTGCCGAAATCCCCCCATACATGGACATTAGGCGTTCCGCTACAATTCAGGTAGATCGTCGAATTAGGCGTAAAAGCTCAATTGGCTAAACACTACAATTAAAGGAGCACCTCGATGAAAAGATCAAAAAGGATGACGAAATCGGTCGTATCCGTCTCTTTGGCTTGTCTCGTCATGACCAATATGCCATTGGCATATGCAGCCGCGGATCAACCGACATTTTCAACGAATCCGAACAAACCGGCAAGCGCGCCGGAGCTTCCCAAAGGGATCATAGTCAAAAACCCCGATGGGAAAGCTCCAGCCCAGCCCAAACTTACACCTGAACAGCTGCAAGGGTTGAAGGAAAAAGCAAAACAGAATCTGTCCGCTGCTATGGAAGAAGACCGGAAGAAAGAGCTTGAATCGCTTCAGAAAGTTCCGGCTGAAGCTGCTGCGCATAACCCCGATGAACTCGTATCGGTAATTGTCCAACTGAAAGGCCAGACCGTATCCCAACTTGCAGCACAAGGAAAAGTTGGCGTGAGTCAACAATCGCTGACTGCCGGTAAGACGGCCATTCAGAACGAAATCGATACTACGCAAAGCAAAATTATGAGCACGTTGGCCGGCAGTAAAGCGAAGAGCGGCAATGGACTATCCTTCAAGCATGAGTACCAGAATGTGTTCAAAGGCTTCAGCGTCGACAACATCAAGTACAGCAGCATCGAAGCGATCAAGAAGATGCCGAATGTCGCTGCCGTTACGCTGCAGCAGAAATACTATCCGGCGGAAGTCACTAATCAGGAGCATGAGCTGACGGGCATCGAGAACGTTTGGAGCGGAGCAGCCGTTGGCCAGGATTCCGGTTACAAAGGCGAAGGCATGCTCATCGCAATTCTGGACACCGGGATTGATTACACCCATGAAGCATTCCCAGCTCCTCATGATATGAGCAAGGCAAGGTTTGCCAAAGGTACGGGCAAATACTCCGACAAGGTTGTCGCAGGCTACAACTGGGCAGACCAAACGGACGATGTTATTCCGCACATGGAGGATACCATGCTGTCACCGAGCAGCCACGGCGTCCATGTAGCAGGTACCGCTGCCGGTTCAAGCGCTGTCCTTAGAGGCGTGGCACCCGAAGCACAGCTCGTGGCCGAGAAAGTATTCTCCGACATTCAGCCAGGCGCATTGACAGAAGACATTATTAAAGGGATTGATCATGCTTCATCCGTTGGAGCAGATGTTATTAATATGAGCTTAGGCTCCGCTTCCTCCTTTGACACGCGCGATCCTAAAGATCCGATGGGCATTGCTATCCGCAACGCAACGGATGCGGGACATGTCGTTGTCGTCTCTGCCGGCAACGCATCCAATGCCTATGCGGATCGTGGCGAGCTTGGCGCCCATTTGAAGCTCGGCGAGAATCCGGACTTGAATAAAGTAGGTAATCCGGGCGTTTATCCGGATTCCTTCACGGTTGCAGCCGCGAATAATATCGTGGAGAAGCACACCTATGAATTCCAAAGCGCTGATGTAGCCGGCTCCGTGTTCGGCGAAGGCATCGACGACTGGCATATTACCGCAGGCCAGACCTATGAATTAGCTGCCTTTCCGGCAGATTATGACTGGCAAGGCTACGAAATCGGATTTGGCACGCCATCCGATTATGAAGGTGTCGATGTAACTGGCAAAGTCATGCTCGTTAAACGAGGCGCAATCTCCTTCATCGAGAAGGTAAAGCACGCCGAAGAAGCCGGAGCAGCAGGCATTATCGTCTATAACTCCTCTCCGGACAAGCTTGCACCTCCACCGCAAGGCTTTGGCATCATTCCTTTCTCTTTCATCAGTTATGAAGACGGGATGAAATTGAAAGAAGCCATTCTGGCAAACATCGAAGTCGGTGGCGGCGGTGGCGGCATCGATATCGGACCGCTGGATATCGGCATCGAAGTTCCAGGCGGCAGCGAGGAGCCCGCTCCGCTGCCATCCATTCAGATCTCGATCGCTTCCGAAGAGATCGGATCCGCTTTCGATGAATCCAACCCGGGTCAGCCAACCGACTTCACATCGTGGGGAACGACAAGCGACCTGCTCTTGAAGCCTGAGGTTATGGCGCCTGGCCATGCAATCTTGTCTTCTGTTAGAACCTCTGACCCGAACGTAAACAACGCCTACGAAAAAGAAGACGGTACTTCCATGGCAGCACCTTATGTCTCAGGAGCCGTGGCAGATGTGATGCAAGCGCTCAAAGAGCGCGGCGTTCCTACCGGAAATCGGGCTTTTGCTCAATTGGTCAAAAACCTGATTATGAACACATCGGTTCCGACCAAACGGGATTATGTCAACGAAGAGAATTCGGCTTCACGCCCTGATTACAACACGGAGTACCAGCCTAGAAGACAAGGCGCAGGCATGATCCGCCCTGATCTGGCTGTTCAAACGCCTGTTGTCGTAGCCGGAGCAGACGGCAAAGGAAGCGTCAGCCTGAAGGAAATCGGCAGAACCGCTACCTTTACGCTGACTGCGAAGAATATGACTGACAAAGAAACCGCGTATACGGTGAACGGCACGATTATGACGGATTACCTGCATAATTCGATGCTAACCCATTCGGATAACATCCGCAGCCGCTATATGGAAGAGGCAGAGCTTACGTTTGATCATAATCAAATTACAGTTCCGGCGAATTCCACGAAGCAAGTCGTTGTGACACTGAATCTGGATGCTTCCACAATGAACAATATCTTCGTGGAAGGCTATGTTTATTTGACACCGACTGACAGCACGCTGCCTACGCTCAATGTACCGTATAACGGTTTCTTCGGCGACTGGGACGAACCAAGCATCATTGATGCGCCGGTCTGGGAAGACACCCATCATGTATGGGCGGAATCCGGTCTCGGAACGCAAATGGGATTCCAATCCGGTCCGTACCAATTCTTTTATGACCTACCGGATACAGCGGAAGAGATCGCACTAGGCGACAAATATTATGTATTCAATCCGCGTCTTGGCATGGTTCCATTCCCAGTCCTTACTATGCTGCGGGATGCGCGGACTATAAATGTAGACGTTGTCGATGAGGACCACAATTTAGTCACGCACCTGGCGAATGAAGAGTGGCAAGTAAAGATGGATCCATACTCAGGCGGAAACCCGTACACGCTCGTCGATGGAACAATTTGGGGCGGGCGGAATTTAGGCATTGAGTCGCCGGACGGACAGTACTACTTCGCCGTTACGGCAACGGCAGATATTCCGAATGCCAAGCCGCAGCCGACAATTTATATGCCGATGTATAAAGACACGCAAGCTCCTACGATCAATGTGATCAAAAATCCGGAGTATGATGAATCTACCCATCCTGAAGTTGCAGATAATGGAAACTACACCCTCCGCTGGACGGTAGATGACGAGGTTTCCGGCAGCACAAATGCGAACATATTCTTAGCGCTCAACGGTTCCGAGCCATGGGATGATTACAAATCAATGGTAGTTCATAACCCGGATGGCTCTTACCAGTTGGAAGTACCGGGGTTGATTAACGGTCTCAATGTCGTTACCCTAGCTCCAATCGACAGTGTTGGCAACGAGGGCGATTTCGTGAATATCGTAATCGATAATTCGAGCAGCAAAGGCCTTTTTGTCGACGAATATACGACCACCATCAATGACTCGCTTCCAAGCGGTTACTGGAATGCGAATGTGCAACCGGGCGATCAGTTCACCCTGAGCTTCGATGCATTTGGCACAAGCCTGGCATCCGTTAAGCAGGTCCTTTACAAGCTTGAAGATAGCGGCACGCTTACGAAGGTCGGAGCTACGATCGACGACTCCGCAACATGGGAGACAAAGGTTGGAGCAGACATTTCGAAATTTCCCATCACCGGACATGTAACTATTCCTTCCAATTTGCCGGATGGCCACTATATCACCTTCTTTGCTTGCCTAGAGGATGGTAGTGTGTGGGAAGCTGCTGAAACGGTTAGCGGCATTTCCGACCTCACCGGCAGCGCTTATACAGGCATTCATACTTACGTGGATACTCAAGCACCGACAGTTAAACTGAATACGGAGATGAGTGCGGATTTGACTCAAACGAGCGCATACGTGGATACGGACAAGCCGGATATCATCTCGCTTATGCTGGATACCGTTGCGCAAGACACAGTCGCAAACTCCAGAGGCTACAAGCTTGAGGTTGCAGTAGACGGCAACTCATCGGAATCCATGGGAAGCATACTACGTGCTTCAACAGTCGAGGAAGACTTCCGATATCCGGTCGTTTTGAACGCCGGTGAGCATGTACTGGTTGTCAAGGCCACCGATTTCTTGGGCAACACGAGCAGCATCACGATTAACGTCACAGTTGATCTTGCAGGCAATGTGGTACAGGTGACCAATGACGGCGCAGGTGGAACAGCAACAATCCCGATTCAAGCTGTCCAGTACGCGAAAGACAATACACCGGAGTTTGTCATTAATCCCGGAGGACTATGGGAAGATGGAAGTTTCCATCTAGATAATATGGATCCTCTTGTATCCGGATATGTATTACCGGCTTATGCTAATAACGGATCATCTGATCAGTTCGATCGCAATTTAGTGCCAATCGTACTCCTTGGCAATGAACAGGCGCTACCGGCGACAGGTGCTTACTACCCGCCGCTTAGCTCCGTTCCATACAATAGTAGACTCTACTATAACGCGGAACCAAGCGGTTATGGAGAACCTGCCGGCAGCTATACGTTCTACTACCAGCAGAGCGGTTATACAGACCCAGGCAGCATTCCTCAAGGGGATAGCGAGCTTCCATTCACGATGATCGACTATATGGGCAATAAGACAACGATCAAGATCCCGGTACACAAGAACTCGGAGCAACCTCGAGTTGAGCTCGACAATGTCATTACGGACGCAACCGGTACCGCGTCGTTCTATACAACAGGCGACTCCATTACAATTACAGGCACCGTGTTTGCGGATAATGCATTGGGTTATGATTTTGCTGCATCCTTGCAGGATTACAGAAGAAGCATCAAAGGCTTACCTAGTTACAAGAGTCTGTTTGATGACAACTGGGTAGAAACAAAGTTTGATCAGGATTTAAAGTTCCCTGATAGTTTCATGCAGCCTGCTGGCGAGCATCGTTTCAGCATTACGATCGACGATCTTCAGCACGGAGGAAACTTCTTAGGCATTGAAAGTGGACTGGCAATGGATGGCAAAGTGTTTTCCGGTTATTATACTTCCATCTTGAACCTAGTTGTTTACAAGATGGGCGGCGAGGAAAGCGCAGACCAATTCCAAGCGGCACAAGCGGTAAACAATCTCACTTGGGATATGCTGAACGGCGCTAACGTCGATGAGGCGCATGTGAGCACGAATCTTTCATTGCCTACCTCCGATCCGGGTAACCACGCCAAGATTACTTGGAGCAGCGATAACCCGAACGTCATCAATGAAACCGGACAAGTAACGAGACCTGCAGCTGAGCAGGCCGTAAAGCTTACGGCTACGGCAACAATGGGTACGGCAACAGCAGAGAGAGTCTTTAATCTGACTGTTTTGGCGGCAGCAGCTACAGATGAGCTTGCAACCGCAGATGATGCTGCAAGTGTTACATGGGACGTCATTCGCGGGGACAATGAAACCGAAGCTGACGTATCTTCGGTACTGAGCCTGCCAACGCATGGCTCGAACGGATCTACGATTACATGGGCATCGAATAAACCGAGGTTTATTACGAATCAAGGGCGCGTATTTATACCGCTGTTTGACGAAGGCGATGCAAACGTTGACCTGGTTGCCACTGTAACCAAAGGCGACAGCACATCCAAGACGACGTTTAATCTCACTGTTCTATGCGATACCAAGAACAAAGAGAAAACGCTTCTGCTCCGTGCAGCGAAATCGCTGAAGGTTTCCGATTTACTTGGCGAGAATGCTTCAGAGCTGTTTGTAACAAGCAATCTAAACTTCCCGACTACGTACGGAGAAGACGGCATTCAAATTGAATGGTTGTCCGAGCATGAAGAGATCGTCGCGCCGGATGGTACTGTAACCAGACCCGCGGACCTCAATGCTTATGTTCCCGTAGCCGCTTACCTCACTTTAGGCAACTACTACATGTATGTCGATTTTGGTTTCTATGTCAGAAGCCTGGATCAAGAAGTGGCACTCGTATGGAATATGATTAAAGGCGGCAATGACAGCCAAAACGCTGTCACGGCTAACCTTTATTTACCGACCGTTGCTCCAGACGGCTCCGAAATTACTTGGACATCCAGCAATGAGTCGGTCGTTGAGAGCAATGGTACCGTTCACCGCTCCAACCAGGACGTGGAGGTTACACTCTCGGCAACAACGACGAAATACAAAATATTAGTTCACACAACCGCATTCCATCTTGTCGTTCTAGCAGCTCCGTCATCTAGTGATGGTGGTTTCATCGGCGGCGGAACGGACAATGCCGGTGAGGAACACTCGGTAGTTATTGATCCGGGCAAGCTGAGTAATCCTTCTGACGGCGTTGTATCCATCGAAGTGCCTGCTAACACAAGTGAAGTGAAACTGCCTGCGAACGCGGCCGACCTTCTAGCTGATAACAAGCTTGAAGTGAATACCGGCAATGTAACGCTGGAGATCCCTTCCGCACTGCTTGAGGCACTCACTGGCAAGCTGACTGCAGAAGAACTGAAGAACGGTCAGATCTCACTGAAACTGAGTGCCCTGTCTGACACTGAGAAAGAAGCGCTTGAGAAAGCGAGCAGCACAGCATCTTATGCAGATGTGAAGGCAGTCGGCGGCGTTTATGAACTCGAACTGTCCGTAACGGATGCAACCGGCAAGAAGCTTGCTACGCTTTCGACATTCAATGAACCGATCACGATTCGTTTGAAGGTCGATGCATCTGCAAATCTGGATAATACGGGCATTTTCTACGTTTCCGGTGATGGCAAGCTTGAATATATCGGCGGAACGCTCGAGAACGGCGAGCTGGTAGCGGAAATTTCTCACTTCAGCAAATACGCGGTTCTGGAAGTTACAAAGACGTTTACTGATGTTTCGAGCAGCCATTGGGCAGCCAAGGTGATTCAATCGTTGGCAGCGAAACAAATCATTAACGGTACAAGCCCGACGATGTTCACGCCAAACCGCAATGTGACACGCGCTGAATTCACGGCAATGCTCGTGAAGGCGTTAAAATTAACTGCGGCTGGGGACACGACCTTCAAGGACGTGGCAGCTGATGCCTGGTATGCGCGAGCGGTATCCATCGCGGTTAAAGCCGGCATCGTTAGCGGCAAGAGCAGCACGGCATTCGCTCCAAGCGCGCAAATTACGCGCGAAGAAATGGCGACCATGCTGATGCGCGCATACGCAGTCATGAAGGGAAGCGAGCCAGCGAAAGGTGCTGAAGCTTCATTCACCGATGCGTCCGCAGTATCCGCTTGGGCTGCCGACTATGTTGACGCAGCAGCATCGCTGAAGCTGATCAACGGTCGCGGAGAAGGCAAGTTCGATCCGAAAGGCATTACGACCCGCGCAGAAGCAGCGCAAGTGATGTACAATCTCATTACGATTCATTAATGAATAAAGGGATGCCACTATTGATAGTGGCATCCCCAGGCTGTCGAGAAAGTCTCGACAGCCTTTGTTATATCCTCATAATTTAACACGACACCGCGTTAATATAGTATAATATAAGTAACAAATAACAA
>NZ_FNNV01000011.1 GCF_900106745.1 Paenibacillus sp. CF384
CAGTAGAAATGATCTGCCACTGGAATGGACGGTTTATTTGACGAGCCTTTTCGTCTTACCGTAACCTAAATTCTGGTTAATCAACAGACCTGCATTTTATGCAACATCTACTGGAATAGGCTAGATAAACCCCGGAAATGTTGCAGAAAGCGCAACATTCTTGTGGTGCTGCTGCTACTTAGGCGTGGTGAGTGCGTCACCTCCTGCTGCAACTTGCTGCTTAGGCGTGAGGTGCGTGAGGAGCAAGCTAAAGAGATGGCACAAGGGTAACCCTTGTTGCCATTTGCTGCTTAGGTGGGGCTTTGGAGTGAGCGAGAGTGCATGATTGTTGCATGAAGTGCAACAATTTGGCCGTCATGAGGTTACTGGGGGGCTAATGTTGCAGGAAATGCAACATTTCTGAGCAGATGAGCGCCATATGAACATACTGAACCGAAAATGTTGCACTTTGCGCAACATCTCCTAGAATAAGCGCGATAACCCCCGGAAATGTTGCAGAAAGCGCAACATTCTTGTGGTGCTGCTGCTACGTAGGCGTGGTGAGTGCGTCACCTCCTGCTGCCATTTGCTACATAGGCGGGAATGCGTGCGAAGCAAGCTAAAAAGATGGCGCAAGGGTCATCCTTGTTGCCATTCCCTGCTACTTAGGCGAGGGGGACGCGAGTGAAGCAAACTAAAAAAGATGGCACAGGGTTACCCCTGCTGCCATCTTCTTGTTTAATTGGAATTAAGCTTGTTTGGAAGCTTCGATTTCGATCGTGAATTTCACTTCGTCGCCGATTAGAACGCCGCCTGTTTCAAGCGCTGCGTTGTAAGTGAGGCCGAATTCGCTGCGTTTGATAGCGCCTTTGCCGCTGAAGCCGACTTTCTCGTTGCCCCATGGATCTTTGCCGCTGCCTTCGTAAGTAACGGTGAATGTTTCTTTGCGAGTCAAGCCGTGCAAAGTCAGATCGCCGGTCACGTCATATTCGCCGTCATCCGTTTTGCTGATCGATGTCGATTTGAACGATAGTGTCGGGAACTGCTCGATATCGAAAAAGTCGCCTGTACGAAGGTGGTTATCACGATCGGCATTGCGAGTGTCGATGCTGCTAAGCGCGACATTAAATTCGATGTTCGCCGTAGTCAGATCCGCCGGATCCGCTTCGATGGAGGCATTAAATTCGTGAAACGTACCTTTAACTTTAGCAATCATCATATGTCGGATTGTGAAATCAACACTACTGTGGCTTGCATCAACGACCCATTTGGACAAAGACATGAATTGACCTCCTAAATTTACTTACATTTAATAATAAACTAAATATTATATAGTAAGTTTAAGCGGCAAATAAGGTCCTTGTCAATACAAATGTCAGAAAAATCCTTCGCGCGTTATTGCGGCTCCGGATAAGGGAACAGATCGGCAATTCGAGTGGTTTGGCCGCTTTCGGTCGTGAATACGACATGCTCCCGCCGCAGCCCGCGCGGACTGTCGAGACCGCATGCCGCAGACAGCGAGAACAACCCCTCCCGCAGCTGCAAAATATAATTCATTACCCGCCACTGCTTCTCCTCAGGCGCGAGTGCGGCTTGGTACTTGGCATCGGTTGTCGTGATGCCGGTTGGGCATTTGCCGGTGTGGCATTGCATCGCCATGATGCAGCCGTTAGCCATCATGAAACCGCGCGCCGAGTTGACGCAGTCTGCTCCGAGCGCGAGGGCAATCGCGACTTTGTCCGGCGTGATCAGCTTGCCGGAGGCGAAGATGCGGATGCGCTCGCGAACGCCGAATTTACGAGCTGTGTCGTCAAGAATGATAAGCGCTGCATATAGCGGCAGCCCCATGCCGTCAGCCATCGCCTTGAACGTAGCGCCGGACCCTCCCTCGGAGCCGTCCACCGTGATGAAGTCGGGGTAGATGTTCAGCGCAAGCATTGCGGAGAATAGCGGCTCCAGCCGATGCGGGTCCCCGACGACGATTTTAATGCCGACAGGTTTGCCGCCTGCCTCTTGCAAGGAACCGATGAAACGGAGCGCTTCTTCCGGGCTCGTCAGCATTTCGAAACGATTGGGCGAATTGACGGTTTTGCCGACAGGAACCAGCCTTGCCGCCGCTACCGCTTCTGTTACTTTGGAGCCTTCGAGATGTCCGCCGCGGATTTTGGCCCCTTGATGGAATTTGAGCTCGAACGCTTTGATGTTTGGATTTTCCGCTTTGTGCTTGAACGCTTCAATCGAGAATTTGCCTTGATCGTCACGGAAACCGAACATGCCGGGCCCGATCTGGGAAACGACGTCTACACCGGTTGCCAGGTGAACGCCTGCAACGCCGCCTTCGCCTGTATTGATCCATGACCCGCCGGCCATAGCCGCGCCGCTGCCTGTCGATTGGATATAGTTCTCGCCCACAGCGCCGAAGGAAGTAGCGGACGCGCCGAACATGCCCTTAAGCCGCCATGGCTGAGGGCGATCCTGACCGACAATAATGACATCGTCGTCAGCGAGGAGCCAGCGTTTGACGCTTTCGTCGACCGTTCGTTCTTTGCGCGTAAACAAGCCTTCGTCGGTGATGACGTATTTTCGTCCTGGCACAAGCTGGAGGTTGTCGACCTTAAGCTCGCTCGTGAGCTTAGGAAACATCGCATTGGAGATATAGAAGCCCGCCTTCTCATAGTCGCGCCGGCCGCCGAAGGAGATGAGATCCGTGCGGTATTTGGCCGCATATACGATGCCGACGAAATCGGCCCGCGAGAACGGTCTTCCTTCCGTATCGTTGTCGAACCAATATTGGCGGAACTCCGGACCGAGCTTCTCCAGCAAATAGCGGACCCAGCCGAGAAACGGATGCGAACGAATGATGGAATGCTTGGGCCGCTTGGAGAGGATGTACATATAGCTGAAGAACGCAAGGAGCGGCAGCGCGACAAGCAAGAAAACGGCAGTAATCAGAATCGTGGCGATCATCTCGGACTCCCCCGGTTGTCAAATTAGCAAACAAAACGATAATTTCCCATTTCAGTATACCGTTCACTTCCATTTTTTAGTCGTGGACTACCTTCGAGAACGTATAGAACGAGAAAACCTCCACCCCGCCTTAGAAGGTAGGGTAGAGGTTTGTGTACGGCAGTGCTGCGCGCTAGCTTACATCCTGACGTTTCCGGTTGCTGAACTGACTTTCGTACAGATCGGCGTAGAAACCGCCTGCGGCGAGCAGATCCTCGTGTGTGCCTTGCTCGATCACGGTGCCGTGGTTCATGACGAGAATGAGATCGGCATCGCGGATCGTCGAGAGGCGGTGGGCGATGACGAAGCTGGTCCGTCCTTGCATCAGTTGATTCATCGCATGCTGAATATGAATCTCTGTCCGCGTGTCGACGCTGCTTGTCGCCTCATCCAGGATGAGGATGGCAGGGTCAGCGAGAATGGCGCGGGCGATGGTGAGCAATTGTTTCTGACCTTGAGAAATATTCGAAGCTTCTTCATTCAGAATCGTATCGTAGCCGTCGGGGAGCGTACGAATGAAGTGATCGGCATAAGCTGCTCTGGCAGCTGAAACCACCTCGTCTTCCGATGCGCCGATGCGTCCGTAAGCGATATTGTCGCGGATGGTTCCGTTGAACAGCCACGTATCCTGGAGCACCATACCGAACAAGCCCCGAAGATCACCGCGGCGAAGCTCCGTCAGGTTTACGCCGTCAATGGTAATGCTGCCGTTATTGAGCTCATAGAAGCGCATCAGCAGGTTGATCAGCGTTGTTTTGCCGGCGCCGGTTGGGCCGACGATGGCGATCGTTTGACCTGCGCGGACATGAATATCCATGTCTTCAATGAGCGCCGTGTCCTCTTTGTAGCGGAACTGCACATGGTTGAAGCTTACGTCGCCCTTCGGCTTCATCGCTTTGCCGACAACGGCTGCAGCCTGACTGCTTACAATGGCAACCGGAGCTGCCGCTTCCAGCACTTCTTCTTCCTCATCCAGCAGCTCGAATATCCGCTCTGCGGAAGCGATCGTCGACTGAATGATGTTGGCGATTTGGGCCGTTTGCGTAATCGGCATCGCGAATTGGCGCGAATAGGAGATGAAGGCCTGCACATCCCCGATTGTAATCGACTTGTGCAGCACCAGAATGCCGCCCGCGACACTGACCAGTACATAGCCAATGTTGCCGATGAATCCCATGATCGGCATGATCATCCCGGAGACGAACTGCGCTCGCCAGCCGGACTGATACAGCTCCTCATTGACCGCATCAAACTTGGCAACGGATTTGCGCTCATGACCGAAGGCCTTCACGATATTGTGGCCGGTGTACATCTCCTCAACATGGCCGTTTAATTCACCGAGTGCTTTCTGTTGACCTTTAAAATAAAGCTGCGATCGCTTCGCAATCATCTTAATCGCGAGGAAGCTAAGCGGCAGCGTCACGATCGTGATGAGCGTCATGAGCGGACTGATCGTCAGCATCATGACGACAACGCCGATCAGCGTCACGAAGGCGGTGATGAATTGCGTTAAGCTTTGCTGCAGCGTGCCGCTAATGTTGTCGACATCATTGACAGCGCGGCTTAATATTTCCCCGTGCGTCCGGGAATCGAAGAACTTCAGAGGCAATCGCGCCAGCTTCTCGTTTACGTCCTTGCGAAGATCGTATACGGTCTTCTGCGCGACGCTTGCCATGACATACTGTTGAATGAATCCGAATAGTGCACTAATGACATATAAGACCGCAAGCACAACAAGGATTTGCCAAATATAATGAAAGTCGATTTCTGCACCGGGCACGCCTTTGATCTTGCCCATCAGTCCTTCGAATAGCTTCGTTGTTGCTTTTCCCATGATTTTCGGTCCCAGAATCGAGAAGACCGTACTGAGCACTGCTGTCAACAGCACGACAAGGAGTGCCGTCTTGTGTGGCTTCAGATATGCGGTCAATCTGCGCAGGGTGCCTTTGAAATCCTTCGCCTTCTGAACCTGCATACCCATCATGCCGCCAGGGCCGCCGCGTCCCGGGCCAAAGCCGAAATTACCCGGTCCCGGGCCGGTTGGAGCGCCCGGTCGCGGACCGCCTGGACCGCCGGGGCCGCCTGCAGGACCTTTCTGTAGTTCACTCATGCGATTTCCTCCTCTGACAGCTGTGACGTGACGATTTCGCGATAGACGGTAGACGATTGCAGCAGCTCGCGGTGCGTACCAATCGCGGAGATCTGGCCGTCATCGAGCACGATGATGCGGTCGGCATCCATGACGGTGCTGACCCGCTGGGCGACGATTAAGACCGTCGCATCCGTCGTTTCGCTGCGCAGCGCCTCGCGAAGCTTGGCATCTGTCTTGAAGTCGAGCGCGGAGAAGCTGTCGTCGAACAAATAGACCGAAGGCCTGCGGATAAGTGCGCGGGCAATGGACAGCCGCTGCTTCTGGCCGCCGGATACATTGGTGCCGCCTTGCGCAATCGGCGAGCCGAAGCCTTCCTTCATCTCGGAGATGAAGTCATTGGCTTGTGCAACGACGGCTGCATGGCGAACTTCTTCGTCCGTCGCATCCTCTTTGCCGAAGCGGATGTTCTCGGCGATCGTACCCGTGAAGAGCACCGCCTTCTGCGGCACAAGGCCGATCATGGAACGCAGCGTTTCCTGCGACATATCGCGTACATCGATGCCGCCGATCGTAATGCTGCCGCTTGAAGCATCGTAGAAACGCGGAATGAGATTGATCAGCGTAGACTTGCCGGATCCCGTGCCGCCGATAATGGCCGTC
Source organism: Paenibacillus sp. CF384 (assembly GCF_900106745.1). Classification (GTDB taxonomy): domain Bacteria; phylum Bacillota; class Bacilli; order Paenibacillales; family Paenibacillaceae; genus Paenibacillus_Z. Next base: position 5,738 of record NZ_FNNV01000011.1, read on the forward strand.
ACCTCGCCACGCCCTGCTCGGAACGAAATATCGGAGAGCGCCGGCATTTCGGCACCCGGATAATGAAAGGACACGTTGTTGAACGCAAGCTCGCCGCTAGCAACGACCGAACGAGCCGAAGAAGCTGCGCTTGGGTCCGTAATATCCGGTACCATGTTCAGCACCTCGTTAATCCGAGTCGCCGAAGCGGATGCGCGCGGGATCATGACGAACATCATGGAGGCAAAGATTAACGCGAACATGATCTGCCATGCGTATTGAATGAAGGCCATCAAATCACCAACCTCCATATGGCCGCCATCGATACGAAGCCCGCCATACCAGACGATGGCAAGGCTCGCGAAGTTCAACACCAGCATCATCGCAGGCATAAGCGAGGCCATGATCCGGTTTACTTTGATCGACGTATCGGTCAGATCGAAATTGGCATCATTGAAGCGGCTTTGCTCATGGTTGATCCGGTTAAAGGAACGGATTACGCGGATCCCGGTAAGATTTTCGCGGAGTACGAGGTTGAGCTTGTCGATCTTCTTCTGCATAGCCTTGAACAACGGGACGCCGCGACTGACGATTGCGAAGATAATGAGTGCGAGAATCGGTACGATCGCAATAATGATGAGCGAGAGATTAACGTCCTTGTAGAGTGCCATGATGATACCGCCGAAGCACATCATCGGGGCCATGACCATGACCCGCATCATCATCATGAGAACTTGCTGGACTTGCGTAATGTCGTTGGTCGTCCGCGTAATGAGGGAAGCGGTGCCGATCTGGTCGAATTCATGCAGCGAATACTTCTCTACATGTCCGAACACACGACTGCGCAGGTCACGGCCGAAGCCGCCTGCTGCTTTGGCAGACAGGTAGCTCGCACCAATCGAGCAGATCCCGCCGCCCAGTGCGATGATCAGCATGAAGCCGCCGATCCGCCAGATGTACGGATTATCGCCCTGCACAACACCTTTGTCGACAATGTCGGCGAGCAGTGTTGGGAGGTACAGGTCCGATAGCGATTGAAGGAATACGAATAGAAGCACGAAGAAAACAGGGATGCGGTAAGGCCGCAGCATACGAAGAAGTTTCATCATAAATGCTTATTCACCCTCTTTGGAATTGGTTGGCTTGCTTGAATTATCTTTGCACCATGCGGAACATTCCTCCGGTCGCTCGCCATGATAGAAAGCGAAGACATCATCGAGCAATTCTACGAGGAGCGCTGCACGATCCTCGCCCAGATGCTCAATCAGTCCGTTCATCCGGGCATGCATGGCGGCTCGAGCAAGACCGGTCAGCCTTGCACCTTCCTCGGTCAGTTTAATCCGTACCACTCTGCGATCACTCGGGTCTGAGCTGCGTTCAAGCAGACCTCTGGCCGTCAGCACATTCACAGTCTGCGTGATCGTCGGCGAGGCAACATTCATCAGGCTGCTGAGTTCCGATGCCTTCAGTCCGGCGGGATTGGAGCGCATCGCTCCACCGATGGTAAACAGCGTCATCGTCTCGCTGGGCGTGCAGTTCTCGATCGGGTTGCGGTTCTTGAACGGAATATGCTTGAGCTGTCGGAATGCGCGGATAAGCTGGTGGCTGGTGTGGCGTTCGTGCTCGTGATCACCTTGCATAGGAAGTGCTCCTTTTTTGCATCATGCATTTATTTTTGTTAGCTAACCTAAGTATATTTATTCCGCCAATGGAATGTCAAGATTACTATTTATAAACACTCTGAAAATTGTGTATGATAGTAGGATAAGATTTTAGGTAGGAAAGGTTGGTCGCAATGGAGAACAAGACATCATCCTCTAACTTTATTAAAAATATCGTGGCTGAAGATTTGAAGGCCGGTAAGGTCAGCGAGGTTATTACTCGTTTCCCGCCGGAGCCGAACGGTTACCTGCATATTGGCCATGCCAAATCGATCTGTCTGAACTTTGAGCTTGCCGACGAATATGGCGGGAAAACGAACCTGCGATTTGACGATACGAATCCGGTGAAAGAAGATACGGAATATGTGGAATCGATCCAAGAGGACGTAACTTGGCTCGGTTTTGAGTGGGACGACCTTCGTTTTGCTTCGGATTATTTTGAGGAGCTCTACCAACGTGCGGTGCTTCTCATTAAGAAAGGCAAAGCGTTTGTCTGCGACCTGACGGCTGAGCAAATGCGCGAAATGCGCGGATCCTTGACGGAGCCCGGCAAAAACAGTCCGTACCGCGATCGCAGCGTGGAAGAGAACTTGGATTTGTTCGCTCGCATGCGTGCAGGTGAGTTCAAGGACGGAGAACGGATTCTGCGTGCGAAGATCGACATGAGCTCGCCGAACATCAACCTGCGCGACCCTGCGCTGTACCGCATTGCTCATGCTCATCACCACCGGACAGGCGATGCGTGGTGCATCTATCCGATGTACGATTACGCTCACCCGATCAGCGATGCGATTGAAGGTGTAACGCACTCCATCTGTACGCTGGAGTTCGAAGATCACCGTCCGCTCTACGATTGGACGATCATCGAATGCGAGATGGAGTCGCAGCCGCGTCAATATGAGTTTGCCCGCTTGAACGTGACGAATACGATCATGAGCAAACGTTACCTCAAAATGCTCGTCGATCAAGGCGTCGTCGAAAGCTGGGACGATCCGCGTATGCCGACGATCAGCGGTCTTCGCCGCCGCGGCTTCACGGCTGAATCGCTGCGTGCCTTCTGCCGCGAAATCGGCGTAGCGCGTGCCTATAGCGTGGTAGATGAGCGGATGCTGGAGTTCTTCATCCGTGAGGATTTGAAGCTGAAGGCGCCACGCACGATGGCCGTGCTTGCTCCGCTGAAAGTCGTCATCACCAACTACCCGGAAGGGCAAGTGGAGATGCTGGAAGCCGAGAATAATGCCGAGAACGAAGAGATGGGCAGCCGCCAAATTCCGTTCTCTCGTGAAATTTATATCGAGCAAGACGACTTCATGGAGAACCCGCCGAACAAGTATTTCCGGTTGTTCCCCGGCAACGAAGTCCGCTTGAAGCATGCTTACTTCATTACATGCCAAGAAGTGGTGAAGGACGAAGCCGGCAACGTAGTGGAGCTTCGCTGCACCTACGATCCGGAAACGAAGAGCGGATCAGGCTTCACCGGCCGGAAGGTGAAGGGCACCATCCACTGGGTGGAAGCTTCCCAGGCGGTACCGGCGGAATTCCGCCTGTTCGAACCGCTGCTGCTCGACAACCCGGAGGATGAGGGCAAGGATTTCCTTGACCGCATCAACCCGAACTCCCTCGACGTGCTGCAAGGCTTCGTCGAGCCGAACATGAAGGAAGCGCGCGGACAGGACAAGTTCCAATTCTTCCGCCACGGCTACTTCAACGTAGATCCGAAGCATACCAGCGAATCGAAGGTTGTGTTCAACCGCATCGTGTCGCTGAAGAGCTCGTTTGATCCGAAGGCTTAAGCGATAAGGGCCGGCTCCACAGTCATTGATCATGACTGGTGGAGCCGGCCCTTTGTTTGTTGCTGGGGTGCCTGCCGCTGATAGCGGCATATCCGCTAAAGTGGGGCGAAAACACATCGAAACTAACTTGTAAGCGGAATAGTCGCTAAAGTCGTTGGAAGTCTGACTAAAACTAACCTAAAACCGCAGTTTGGGCTGCCGTAAGCGGCATATCCGCTAAAGTGGGCCGAAACAACGCCGAAACCAACTTGTAAGCGGAATAGTTGCTAACAACGTCGCATCCGAGTAAAACTAAACCTTCTTCGCGCCGTGAGAGGGTCGAAATGTTGCATAACCTGCAACAATCTTAGCGATAAAGAGCGAGTAGGCAGGGAATGTTGCACATTATGCAACATTTTCCGTGAAAACAGCCTGATTGGGGTTAGTTTACCGAGCAATGTTGCATTTTGAGCAGCATTTGGCAGAATGGGGCAGCTAATCCGTTAGAATGTTGCATTTAGCGCAACATTTCGTGGTTAGGTTAGCCGCTGGAGAGACAGCGAGGCTAGCGAGTAGGGCAAGTTGGGTGTCTTCGCGATCCTTGAACTCGCTAAACCGCCAAGTTGGCAACCTTGGCCTAGTTGCGCTTTAGCCTGTCACCTCGGCTAGTCCGGCCAGCCCCGTCACCTCAGCCCGCCAACCCACGAACCGACCAACCCACCAACCCGCCAGTCCGGCCAACCCCGTCACCTCAGCCCGATCACGCTCTAGCCAATCAACCCGGCCGACCGCCTAGCCCGGCCGACCCCGCTCAAAAAAGGCACCGCCAATGGCGGTGCCCCAAACCTACCCTCTCCGCGCCAGCTCATTGGCGCGGATTTCATCCATGAACTGCGGCCACCACTCGGCCTGCTCGGACCAAGAAACCGTTTTGACGTTGGCCTCCCCCCATGCCTTCATCGCTTGGTCGCCGCTCTCAGTCATGGCTGCCAAGCTGCCATACTCCGGAACGAGCCACTTGCGTCCGATTTGGGCATGAAGCACCTCGTCGGCCCAGTCGTAATCTTGAATCAGGAGTGAAATCGGATTGTTGGTGTCCTTCGCGATTTCCCACTCTTTCTGCTTGCCCGTGTGTTTAGGCATGAGGCTTTGTTCGATCCGCCACAGGATAAGGTGAGCCTCCTGCGGAGTGAACTCGGTATTGAGAATGACCGAAGAGCCCATGTGAATCGGGTACTTATAGAAGGGAACGCCGCCGTAGTACAGGCCGATTTCCCCAAGCATCGCATGGCGGGTTTCATCCCATAGCTGACGGCTGAGATCCGTATAGTACTCCCACGGCTTACCTTCCGTTTTGTACAGAATCGGCCCCATCCACTCCGGTACGTCCATCTCGCGAAGCCGTTTGTAAATTAAAGAATACGCGCGCTCTTCCGGGGAGCAGCTATCATCCCAGAAGTAGGAATCGATCTTAGCGGACGTATTGTAAGGATCGATGAACCGCTCGTCGCGCCGAGGCATCGGGTCCATCTCATAGCGTTGACCGTCTGAACGCGGGACCGCATCACAAACCACTGCATCGAGATCCCCCGACACGCCGCCTGCGGCAAGCAGGAATCCCCTCAGATGTGCTTCCCATTCCGAAGCCAATTTCACTTGCTCAGGCGTATCGATCAATGCCGTCAGAGCGGCTTCTCCCCAAGCGATCATTTCCTCTTCATCCTGAAGCATGCCGCGAAGCAGGCGATACGTCGGATGCTCGGTGATTTTGTTCACATCCGCAATATAGCTTGACAGCGCTTTCGCCAGTTCCGGTCGAATGACCCGATAGATCCCGATAAGCAGCTCGACCGTATTCTCCGCGCGAATGGCTTCATCAAGCCAGATGCGCAGATGTTCATCCGGGTCTTGATCCAGATGCAGGGGAGGCTCGCGCATTTCGGAAACCCGTTTGCGAATAGCGGCACTGTGCTCGGCATCGAGCCACAGATGATAGCCAAACGCACATTTTACTTCCCATTCAGGAACAGCTGCCAGATGCGCGGACAAGATTTGATTGAGGTTCTTGGCAATAAAGTTGAAACGCTTCAGCAGATTTACACTTTGGTCGACAGTGAATCCGGGCTTGCAAGCCTCTTCGTAGGAGCATATTCCGGCAAGAGGTGGAATACCTTTATTGTCAATAACGACTCTGTTCATTGTGCGACACTCCCTTAGGAAAGTTGTACTTACGTACGATTATATAAGTTCTAAGGGGAAATTTCTTGGTCTAAACAATCTCGTTTTTTGTCAAAATCAACTGTTCATCTCTTCCGAACTCGGACCGCTCTTCGTTCTGAAAGCGATTGGAGGCAGCCCCTCTGCCACCTTGAAGGCGCGGCTGAACGCATGGATGCTGCCGAATCCCAGATGGTCCGAAATATGCTGGATCGTGAGATTCGTATAGCGCAGCAATTGCTTGGCTTGATCCATTCGGATTTGACGATGGTATTGGATCGGTGTCATGAGATAGTGCTTCTTGAAGGTGCGCAGCATATAGTACTTGCTGATATTAAAACGTTCAGACAACTCCTCTAGCGTGATCTCGCTGTCCCATTTGGAGTGAAGATGCCGGCGGATCGCTTGCATATCCGTACCTGGACGTTTCACGCCGAGGTCATGCTGTCTGATTAAGTAAGTGAGCAGGGAGAGAAGCAATCCTTTACAAGAGGTTTCGTAAAGCGGCAATCGCATTTGGAACTCCTCGATTAATTCCAGCAGCATCGACTCAAACCGCTTCGGTTGACGAAGCCGGATATGGCTTGGGAGCGCGAGCGGTCCCTCGGACATCCAGTCCGGCCGAAACCATGCTAGCTTTTCCTTCGACATATGGCTCGACATCTGAAAAGACACTGACAAATCCGGGCTATCCGGCATTTCGATTAGGTCAAAATGGACATGGGGCTGGCTTATGGCCGCATCGCCAAGCACCTGGATGGAATGCCGCTGCCTCGGCTTAAACAGGAAGATATCGCCTGGAATACCTTCGTAGGTCTCGTCTTCCACCGTTACAAGCAAATGCCCCTCCTGCAAATAAAGAAGCTCGTAATCCCAAATCTGTCGCGGGGAAACGGACCAATTAGAAGGAGCTATGTGTGTCATAGCTATACGAACATAGGGACTAAGTCTGGCGATCACATCATGTTCCTGCATCTGCGTACCTCCTTGGCTGCGATTGTTCAGAAGAGCAATTGCTGTTAAAAAGTCACATGGTCCTGATAAATATTTATCCGAAGCGGTTCGATATAATCAAGCTATCATGGAGCTAGCGAGAGGAGACGAATATGTTAAACCATATCAGTAAGATTCAACCCGGCATCAAAACGAAACGGATTTCGAGCTATGACCGAAGTGGAGGAAATGCCGACTTTATTCCGATTGCCGCAGGAGAATCAGCGGATCTTGCCGTTATCGCCGGGGCTGGCATCATCAAGCATATTTGGATCACGATCAGTACGCCGGACAAGTTCATCCGCCGCAATGCCGTCATTCGGATGTATTGGGACGGCGAAACCGAGCCGAGCGTAGAATCGCCGATTGGCGATTTCTTCGGACAAGGATTCGGTGAAGAATACAATTTTGCATCGCTTCCGCTTGCTGCGGCTCCTGCGAACGGCAAAGCGTTTAACTGTTATTTTCCGATGCCATTCGGCGACGGGGCACGAATTACGATCGAGAACCAATCGGAAGAGCCTATTTTGAGCTTCTATTATTATATTGATTTCGAGGAGCACCCGGAGATTCCTGCCTCTGAAGGCCGGTTCCATGCGTGGTGGAACCGCGAGGTTACGGGTGTTCATCCGCAAGAAGGAGAAACGGAGTGGAGCGTGATCGGACCGCAAAGCGCCAATCCTTCGACGGAACACAACTACGTGTTTGCAGATATCGTCGGCAGCGGGCAGTTCGTGGGCATCAACTATTACGTCGATAATCCGGGTCCAATGTGGTACGGCGAGGGCGATGACATGTGGCTGATCGATGGTGAGGATTGGCCGGGCTCGCTGCATGGAACGGGGACAGAGGACTTCTTCAACAGCTCCTGGTGCCCGAACGAAGTGTATGCGCATCCGTACTTCGGTTACGCGAAAGTGCCGAACAAACTCGGCTGGATGGGGCGCACGCACTGCTACCGTTTCTTCTTGGAGGATCCGATTCGCTTCGAGAAATCGCTGCATGCGAGCATCGAGCACGGACATGACAATAGCTTGACGCTCGATCTATCGACTGTTGCCTATTGGTATCAGAGCGAGCCGCACAACCCATTCCCAACGCTTCCGGCGAAGGAAGAGCGCGCCAACATGCCGGAAGTTGGCGTCGTTGATGTGCATCGGTGGCGGCATGCATGGCGCGGCGCGAACGGCAATTCGCCGACCTTGTGGGGGAACGAGAAATAATTAGCCTATTTTGAAGAGCCGTCCCGTCACAGGGGCGGTCTTTTTTTGCTGTAACGCACTGCCGCTGCCAAGATTTATTGCATGCTTTATGCTTGCGATTGCTTGTATAATGAATCGATTCTTCTCATTTTATTGGTTAAGTTGGTGATTGCGATGAATGCGGCATTATTAGAGAAAATTAAACATTACATGGAAATCAACAACTGGAATTATAAAGACTTGTCCGCGCTCACAGATATACATATCAGTGAAATCAGCCGGATTTTCAATAATAAAAAGCATCTTACCCCGTCGCAATTGGATAAGATCACTAATGCCATCGGCTTGCCGGCAGGCAGCTTGTATTACTTCTACATAGAGGAATGCTTCAGCGACAATGAAACCATTCATAAGAGCAGAAGCAGCCAATTCTTGTATAACTGCATGCTGAATGGACGAGAAGTAGAAGCCAACATGATTATCGAATGCATTCTGGAAGAGAATTCGAAGTATTTGCGAAGATCGTAATGGGGCAATACGAAGCGATCATCACGGAATTTAACCGTGCCGGTAAAGCAAACCTGGCTTCACCTGCGATTTTGGAATTTGTGAAAGTAATGAATAACAAGGTGAGCAAGGATGTTATTGCGAACTTCGTGAAAGAATCCGCTACTTCATCCAAGCAGCTGGCGAATCTGATCAGCAGCTTGAAGAAGAGCAAAATCGATACAACCGAAATCGAAAAGATCTACAAAAATATGTTGAAGGCGGAAGCGCAGAAGAAGGCTTCCTCCAAGAAGTAAGAAGCAAGGGCCGAAGCAGAGTGAGAACTCTGTTTTCGGTCCTTTTTTTGGTGTAGTCGCTGAGAGTTCAAAGTGGTGACTCTCAGCATCATTTTAATTTAGAAGAGAGTACAGGTATCCGCTGTTGGCTGGTATACTAAGGGCAACTATTTGGTGAATGGAGGGAACGGCATGTCGATTGCGCGATCAAAGGTGACGGGAATTATTCTGGCGGGCGGACGAAGCTCGCGGATGGGTTCGGATAAGGCATTGCTGCCCATTGGAACGGAGGGTGATATGATTCTGAAAGTAGTTGCCGAGCAAATGTTGGCTTTGGGCATGCCGAATGTAGTTGTTTCCGTTGGCGACAGTGAACGAGAGGATGTCTATAGAACCCAACTGAAGGGTTTGCCGGGTCAAGTTCAATTCGTACACGACGCCTATCCGGACTGCGGACCACTGGCTGGACTGCACGCTGCATTGTCCGCTATGCAAGAGCCTGGGTATGGCTTCGTTATGGCGTGCGATATGCCAGTGTTATCGGGCTCACTGCTGGGACGCATGCTGGAGCTGGCAAGCGAGGAGACCGCATTGCGGCCGGAAGCGGGCGTGTCGCAAGTCATTCGTACGGCAAATCAGCCGTTCCATGCACTCTATCATACGAGCGTGACCAATGATTTGCAGCAACGGCTGGAGCGGAGAGAGCTTCGCCTCATGTCGCTGCTTGATGCGATGCATACCGTTGAAGTAAAGCCGCTTCCTGATGAAGAAGCCGCATTTGTGAATTTGAATACGCGGGAATTGTACGCCGACTATGTGCGCGCGAAAGGTCATTTTTCCCTGTGAAAGGTCGGTTGGAATCCCAGCCAGTTGTTAATGTGTTGCCCTGAGGGCAACACATTAACAGAAATCGCCTAATACTTGAGGATGTGTTGCTCCTAGAGCCACACATCCACCGATATGGGCGCTTTATTGCAGATGTGTTGCTCTGGGAGCTACTCTTCCCAGCTGATGAGCGGTAACCGGTACCTCTCATAGAGCGATCGAGCCGTATGCTAGCCAATGAGAGGTAACTAGTACCTCTCATTGAGCAATCGGGCCATATTCCCGCAGATGAGCGGTAACCGCGGTACCACTGATGGAGCCCCGCGCCGGAGGTTGCATATTCACGTAAAAAAGCACCCGTATAGGTGCTTTTTCTATATACGCGATTACTCATAGGCATTTCCGGTTCCCCGTATGCATTGTAGCCGCTCACGGCGGAGCTTCCCGCTCAAGACGAACGGCGCATAGCTTGAATTCCGGCATGCGGCTGATGGGATGCAGCGCATCGTTAGTCAACTTATTGATCGCGAGGTCGCCGCCCCAGTGGAACGGAACGAATACCGTCGTGGGGTGGATATCCTGCACCACCTTCACGTCGATGACCATCGTGCCGCGCCGCGTCGTGAGGCGCAGGCGATCGCCCGGGCGCAGCAGCAGCTTCTCTGCTGCAGACGGATGAATTTCCGCAACGGGCACCGTCGCTTTCTTCATCAGGGCAGCGGTACGCCGAGTCTGGGTGCCGCTCAAGTAATGGCTGCCGAGCCTGCCGGTCGTCAGAATATACGGATACTCGCGGCTCGTCGTCTCGGCGGGTTTCTTCGGCGTGATGCCGTGCAGCTTGGCGCGTCCGTTCGGATGGAAATAGACGCCGTTCTCGAACATTCGAGGCGTTCCGGGATGCTCCGGCGAAGGGCAGGGCCAGAACAAACCTTTCTTCTCCTTAATCCGCGAGTAGGACATGCCGCTGTAGTCTGCTTTTCCGCCTGCGCTTGCTCGGCTCAGCTCATCGAATACCGCTTCGGGCGACTCATACTCAAAATATTCCCCGCGCCCCAGCCGAGCAGCAAGCGCAGCTATCAGTTGGTAGTCCTCCATTACTTCACCCGGCGTCTTCAGCGCGCGCGGACGATGAAACACGCGGCCTTCGAGATTAGTTAGCGTACCCTCCGCTTCCAGAAAAGTCGATCCCGGCAGCAGCCAGTGCGCGTAAGCGGCAGTTTCCGTCTCGAAGAGATCGATGACAACGAGCAGCTCGAGCTTCTTCAAGGCCTCTTCTACACGTGTATTATTCGGGCTCGATACAAGCGGATTGGAGCCGAGCACGATCATCGCCTTGATTTCACCTTCCAGAATGCGATCGAACATTTCATACGCCGACACGCCTTTGCCCGGGATCTCCTCGGGCTCAATTCCCCAAACCGCCGCGACATGCCGCCTTGCTTCGGGGTCGTCGATCATGCGGTAGCCTGGCAGTTGGTCCGCTTTCTGACCGTGCTCACGGCCGCCTTGGCCGTTAGCTTGACCGGTTACAGGTCCGAATCCGCAGCCGGGCCGGCCCATTTTGCCGGTTAACAGACAGAGATTGATATAGTTCAGCGTGTGCTCCACGCCGTTAATTTGCTGTTCCAATCCGCGAGCAGTGAGGACGACGCCTGTTTCTGCACGGGCAAATCCGCGCGCGATGGTGCGGATGACTTCCTTGGGAATGCCGGTGTACGTCGATACGGTATCAGGCGAGAAATCCCGCACAGATTCCCGCACCTCTTCAATTCCGGTGGTGTAGGCATTTACATAAGCTTGGTCATAGAGCTTCTCGCTTAGAATGACATGGAGCAGACCGTTTACGAACACGGAGTCAAACCCCGGCTGTAAACTCACGTGAATATCGGCTAGCTTGGAGGTCATGGTAGGACGTGGATCAATCGTTACGATAATGGCGCCGCGTTTCTTCGCTGCCATTAAATACGGAACCATCGTCGGCTGACATTCCGCGATATTGGTTCCGGCCAGGATAATATAGTTCGCCATGATTAAATCATCCAGCGGCACATTCATCCCTCGGTCGATGCCGAAGGCGCGCATTTGTGCCGCAGCGGCGGAGGACATGCAGTAGCGTCCGTTGTAATCAATATATTTGGAGCGAAGAGCGACACGCGTAAACTTGCCGAGCAGGTAACAGACCTCATTGGTGAGCGAGCCTCCGCCGAAGACGGATACGGCGTCACGGCCATGCTGCTCTTGTATGGATAGGATCGAGGAGGCGATGCCATCAAGCGCATCTTCCCAGCTGGATGGTTGCCACATCGAACCCGGCAGGGCAGAACCGATCCTGCGCTGCGGTACGAGGAGACGCTCCTCATGGACGGTATGCCCTAAGGCATTCAGTCCTTTCTGGCACAAGCGGCCCGTTGCCACCGGGAAATCCGGGCTGGGTTTAATTTCGAACCCTGCCGCATTGTCTTCGGGAATTAGCTCAATGCCGCATTGCATACTGCAGAAACAGCAATGCGAGCGAATTCGAGTCGCTTCCGGATCGGCTGCTATAGGTAGTACGCCCATGAGGTTTCCTCCATTTCGGCTTGCGTAGGGGTAAGGCGTTGCAGACGGAACGGCTTTGTTCCGTCTGCCCCGGATGATGCACGCTGCCTTCTGCCGGCGTAGGTTCAGTCAACTGAAAGTGCGGGAATCATGCGGGCCGAGCAGTCCGCCTATCGAATCATTTAAGAGGTAGCCGTGTTCTGCATGCCCGCCGAATCGATACGGGCTTTGCCGCCGCTGCCGATCCAGGATTTCTTCCATGCGCCTTGCACAAGGAAGATGAGGACGATACAGATGAGCGCCACGCCGCTAAGGATAAGGAAACCCGGTGTATAGGAACCGGAAGAGAGCTTCAAATTACCAAGAATCTTAGGAAGAAAATAACCCCCTAGTCCTCCTGCGGCGCCGACGATACCGGTCACGATACCGATCTCGTTCTGGAACCGCTGCGGCACGAGCTGGAATACGGAACCGTTGCCCATCCCGAGGGCCATCATTCCGATGAACAGCAGGACAATCATGGCCGGAAGCGGCGGCAGGGTAGAGATGCAGGCCATCATAACGGCGACGACCGCGTAGAGGGAAATCAGCATGCGCAGGCCGCCGATTCGGTCGGCAAGCCAGCCGCCAACCGGACGGAAGAAGCTGCCCGCGATGACGCAGATTGTGGCGAAGTCGGCTGCCCTTACAGGACTAAGCCCATATTGGGTGTTGAAGAAAATCGTCAAATAGTTGGACATCCCAACGAAGCCGCCGAATGTGACGGCATACAGCATACAGAACATCCATGTATCCCGCTGCTTTAACACCGAACCGTAATCGGACAGCTTACGCGGGGAAGGCTGGTTCGGGCTGTCCTTGGCGAGCAAGGTGAACACGATGAACACGATTGCGATCGGAATGAGCGCCAAGCCAAAAACAACATGCCAGCTGCCATAATGCTGGGCGATCCGATTGGCAAACAGCGTGGTGAATACCGTTCCGCTGTTGCCTGCGCCGGCGATTCCCATCGCGAGCCCCTGATATTTCGGCGGATACCAGCGGCTTGCGAGCGGCAGTGCGGCAGCGAAGGAGGCACCGGCAACGCCGAGCAGCAAGGCGACGATATACAGCTCACCGAGGGAGTCGACGAACTTCCAGCCCCAGACGAGCGGGACCATCGTAAGTAGAATACCGATTTGTCCCGTGCGTTTCGGTCCGATCACATCGGTGAAATAACCGAGCACAAGGCGGAGAATGGAACCTCCGAGTATCGGCAATGCAACCAGGTTCGCCTTTTGTGCGGCATCCATCTGATAGTCGCTCATAATAATGACAGCCAGCGGCCCCAGCAGCACCCACACCATGAAGCTCATGTCAAAATACAAAAATGCGCTCAGCAAGGACGGGCTATGTCCGCTTTTTAGAAATCCATCTCGGTTCATCATTGCAAGTAGCTCCTCTCCATTGTTCGTTTCGGTTACTCTCTCTAATTGCTTTGTAAGCGTTTCTAACACAATAAAAGGCCGCATCGCAGTTATATAACTGCAATACGGCCTCTTTGCCATCGGCTCCACGTCGGTGTGGAAGCCAAATTATCGTTCGATTCACGTCATTGTGATCTTAGTTGCAATTATAGGGGGCTTGCGAGGTTCATGTCAATATAGCTGACATACAAATTTTTCGAGGGAACAGTGGGGGCGGTTTCATATTTATAGGAGCTACTGCTGAGAGTTAGCCGTGGATAAGTTGGTATACTTTCACGATGGAAGCTGCAATATCGCCGATTCGTTTACGTTCGTTCATCGCCTGTTTGCGCAGAAAATCATAGGCTTCCGCTTCGGAAATCCCTTTGATTTCGCATAATACGGCCTTTGCTTGATCGATCCATTTGCGCTCATCAATACGCTGCAGCAGCTGCTCTCGTTCCTCGGCCCATCGCTTGCGCTGCTGGAATACACGATGTCCCCATTTTAAGGCAACGCCGAATTCTAAGGTGTTCATAGAGCTGAAGAGGACGCCGTCGAGTGTAAAGCCAAACTCAAGTTCGCTCGGAACCGCGTTCTCAGAGCAGAGCCATAGCGTCGGCAGTCGTCGCATGCCTGCAATTGTGGATTGCCAATCCTGCATCCTCTCTAGGGGAACATGCATCACCACGGCATCCGCGACGCTAATGAGGCTCTTTACCTCTTCTACATTAGCTGCACGATGCAAGGTACGGCAGTTTTGCTGCAAGCTATGCATCGAAACGGGAGGTCTTCCTTCCTCAAGAAAAAGGATTGATCTCATCATCGGTCACCTCGGTTAGGCATAGCAATTGTCTGGCTTTGAAGCCCTGCCTGCAAATTTGTAATAAAATATAACATACCCTCCCTCAAAATGTCGACGTTCATTTCATCTAATTTCCCTAAATTTTAGGCGAGTGACCATTAATGGTACTTTACGTGCTATTTTATGTTAGATATATTGACACAAGCGCTCCCGCAACCTATACTAAAGCCAAGATCTTTACGACGGCACAATGGCGTGCCCTCTTAAATCCGGCAATGGAGCCTATTCTTTCGTCAATTGCGACGAAGGGTAGGCTTTTTATGTTTTCGGAAGCGGCCGGGGCTGCAGCACAATAAGGGTCGTACCTCGTGCGACGGACTAACTTTTAGGAGAGATAGCCATGAGAAAGAAACTAGTCATGATCGGAAATGGGATGGCTGGCGTGTCATTCGTGGAGCAGCTGCTCAAGCTGAATCCGCATCGCTACGACATTTCGATTATTGGGGCGGAGCCGCACCCCAACTATAATCGCATTATGTTGTCGTCGGTGCTCGCAGGGGATGCCAGCATGAAGGATATTATTCTGAACGATTGGGATTGGTATCGCGATAACGATATTGCGCTTCACACCGGTCAACAAGCGACGGCAGTGGATACGGGGGCGCAAACGGTAACGACGGATCAAGGGCTGACATTAGCGTACGACGAGCTTGTTTTTGCTACGGGATCACTGCCTTTCATGCTTCCGATTCCCGGGGCTGATAAGGAAGGCGTCATTGCATTTCGGGATATCAAAGATTGTGAAACGATGATCGATACAGCGAAGACATACCGGAAAGCTGTAGTGATCGGCGGCGGTTTACTCGGTATTGAGGCGGCACGCGGGCTGGTCAATCTAGGCATGGAAGTAAGCGTTGTTCATATCTTCGGCTACTTGATGGAGCGGCAGCTCGATACGACAGCTTCGCGTCTTCTGCAAGTGGAATTGGAACGGCAGGGGATGAAGTTTCTGCTGGAGAAACAGTCCGATTTCATTATGGGCGAAGAACGCGTGACTGGTCTGGCGTTCAAGGACGGGACGCATGTTGAGGCGGATCTCATCGTCATGGCAGTGGGGATCAAGCCGAATGTGCAGTTGGCGAAGAGTGCCGGCGTCGAAGTGAATCGCGGTATTGTCGTAGGTGATTATCTCCAGGGGAGTATAGCTAACATCCACGCGGTAGGTGAGTGTGCCGAGCATCGCGGGGTTGTGTACGGTCTAGTGGCGCCTCTCTATGAGCAAGGAGCCGTTCTCGCGAAGAAGTTGGCGGGGGTCGAAAGTGACGGCTACCAAGGATCGGTGCTGTCAACCAAGCTGAAGGTGTCGGGAGTTAACGTATTCTCGGCAGGGCGCTTCGCGGATGAACCGGGTACAAAGGCGCTTCGCGTACAGGATGATTTGGACGGTATTTATAAGAAGGTAGTGTTTGAGAATGGGAAGGTCGTCGGCGCTGTTCTGTTCGGCGATACCAGTGACAGTTCAAGGCTATTCTCGGTCATTCGCAGCGGTAAGGACGTTACGGGAAGTGAGAAAGAAGTGCTGTTCGGACCGTCCGGCGGAGGCGGAGGCGGTAAGCCCGTGAGCACAGCGGATCTCGTAACCGCCATGAGCGGGGACGAAATCGTCTGCGGCTGCAACGGCGTAACGAAAGATACGCTGGTGGAGGCGATCACGGAGAAAGGCTGCGTCAGTGTAGGTGAGCTGAAGGCATGCACTAAAGCTTCAGGAGGCTGCGGCGGCTGTAAACCGCTCGTGGAAGCTATTCTGACAACGACGCTCGGCGCGGATCAAGTAGCGACGGTCAAAGAAGGCATCTGCGGATGTACGACGCTCTCGCGCGACGACGTGGTGAACGCCATTCAGCAGATGCACCTCACGACGACGAAGGAAGTTATGCATGTGCTCGAGTGGAACAATCCGGAGGGCTGCTCCAAATGCCGGCCGGCGCTCAATTATTACCTCGGCATGGCGTTCCCTGACGAACATGAGGATGAGCTGGAATCCCGTTTCGTAAATGAGCGCAACCACGCGAACATTCAGAAAGACGGTACGTTCTCCGTTGTTCCCCGCATCTATGGAGGGGTGACGACGCCGGAGGATTTGAAGAAAATCGCGACGGTCGCGGAGAAATACCAAGTGCCGCTTGTCAAAATAACCGGAGGCCAGCGAATCGACCTGCTCGGTGTGAAGAAAGAAGACCTGCCCGGCATGTGGAAGGATCTCGATATGCCTTCCGGTTATGCATACGGCAAGGCGCTGCGCACCGTGAAAACTTGTGTAGGCAATACGTTTTGTCGGTTCGGCACGCAGGATGCGATCCAAATGGGCGTCGACTTGGAGAAGAAATTCGAGCGGCTTAACACCCCTCATAAAGTGAAGCTTGCTGTCTCGGGCTGCCCGCGCAACTGCGCAGAGGCGACCATTAAAGATCTCGGCGTAGTCGCAATTGACGGCGGATGGGAGATTTACGTTGCCGGTAACGGAGGAACCCGCGTACGCGCGGCAGATTTGCTGACAAAGGTGAAGACGGAAGCGGAAGTGCTGGCGTGGACGGGCGCTTACTTGCAATATTACCGGGAAACGGCCAACTACATGGAACGTACGAGTGAGTGGTCGCTTCGAATTGGTCTCGATACGATCAAAGCAGCTCTGGAGAAACCGGAGGATCGTGACGCCTTGAATGCACGCATCGATAAGACGCTTGACCTTATGAAGGATCCTTGGCAGCAAATTATCGAAAACGACGATCTGCGCAGCGCATTCGATGCACTGACGGCACCGATGAGTTCGGAAGCTGCAGCAGCAGATGCAACGTTGAAGTGATAACCAGATAAAGCACTGCGCCAGTCGGCAGCAGCGGAGGGAGCGGATGAGTAAATGAACGAACTAATCATTGGACATATTTCAGAATTTCCTGAACGGGCGGGACGCGTTGTGCGGCTCGGCGATATCGAATTGGCGCTGTTCAAGCTGACCGATGGAACGGTCAAAGCGATTGAGAATTTATGCCCGCATAAGAACGGCAAGCTCTCCGAAGGGATTGTATGCGACCATCATGTCTATTGTCCGCTGCATGATTGGAAGATTAATTTACATGATGGGCTCGTGCAAGCGCCGGATGAGGGATGTGTGAATACGTACAGCACGATTGTTGATGAAGCGGGGAATGTGATTTTGCTGGTACAGGACGGAGCGTCTGTAAGAAAAGTATCGTAAGTTTGCTGCCTTAATGCGAGAGGATATCGATTGGACTGGGAGGCGGCGGCTATGGCGCGTTTAGAGGGGAAGAGGATCGCGGTGACGGGGCCGCGCAAAGCGGATGAGCTGAGCAAAATGATCGCTAAATTCGGTGGATCGGCGGTGCTTCGTCCGGCGCAGGGGACGGTGTTTCTCGACGATTCCGGGATTGAAGAGCAGCTGCGCTCGCTCATCGCGAAGCCAGCCGATTGGCTCGTGCTGACGACAGGCGTTGGAACGGAGGCGCTCGTGCAAATTGCCGAGCGTCTCGGCTTGGCGGAGCAATTTATCCATGTGCTGGGCGAGATGCGGGTAGCCGCCCGCGGCTATAAGACGGTGAACGCTCTACGCAAGCTGGGCATCACGCCGGAGGTGCGTGATGACGATGGCACGACCGCGGGATTACTTCGCTTAATGGGCGACCATGATCTATATGATCGGACCGTTGCGCTGCAGCTCTATGGCGATCCTGCCCCGCGCCTGATCGGCGAGCTGGCCGGACGCGGCGCGCTCTGCGAGGAGCTGCTCCCTTATCGCCATATTCCGCCGCAAGGCGATATCGTCGAGACGCTGATTGAGGAAATTATCAGCGGCGATGTAGATGCTGTCACGCTCACGAGCACCGTTCAGGTTCGTTATGTGATGGGCTGCGCGGCGAAGCTCGGTAAGCTGGAAGCGGTTCGAGCTGCTTTCTCGGAGCGAGTGCTGGCCGTAGCCGTAGGTAAAGTGACGGCGGAAGCGCTGCAAGAGGAAGGCGTGGAGCGTGTACTGTTTCCTGAAGAGGAGCGCATGGGCAGCATGGTCGTTGCGATGAGTAAATTTTACGGCGGCGGTCAATTGACGGAGAGCGAGGCGGCGGTTGGTACGGTGTCGGGTGATTGCGCGCAGCAAGACAAAGCTGGATAGGGAGGGTGGGCGCATGGGCGGCGATTATGGGAAGGTGTACTTAACGGGAGCGGGTCCCGGCGACCCGAAGTTGATTACTATCCGCGGGTTGGAAAGTATACGACTGGCTGATGTCATTGTATATGACAGACTCGTGTCGGAGGAGCTGATTAAGGAGGCACGGTCGGATGTGGAACTTATCTATGTCGGCAAAGCTTCCGGACGGCATACGATGCGGCAAGAAGAGATTAACGCTCTTCTCGCCGAGCGCGCAATGCGCGGACTAACCGTCACGCGGCTGAAAGGAGGCGATCCCTTCGTGTTCGGGCGAGGTGGCGAAGAGGCCGCCTACTTAGTAGAGCGCGGAATCGAATTCGAGATCGTGCCCGGCATCTCCTCCTGTATCGCCGCACCAGCTTACGCCGGCATCCCGGTTACACAGCGTAAGCTGGCTGCTTCTTTTGCGGTCATTACCGGCCACGAATGTACCGACAAGGACAGTGCCTGTGTGGATTGGGCGTGGGCGGTCGGCGCGGAGACGCTCGTCGTGCTGATGGGGCTGGCGCAGCTTCCTTACATCGTGGAGCAGCTGCTCGGCAACGATAAACCGCCGAGCACGCCGATCGCGCTTGTGCAAAGCGGAACCTGCTCCGAGCAGCGAACGGTTGTCGGCACGCTTAAGACCATAACCTCGCAGGCTGAGGTCACGGAACTGGTCAGTCCGGTCGCCATCGTCATCGGCCCGGTCGTCACCATGCGGGACAAGCTGAAATGGCGGGCGGTTGAGGCCGTGCTGAATTGATCCAATTCTTGTATGATTGACCATATGCTGCAACTAATGGCGAAACAGCCTCGTCTATAGGAGCAACAATGAGAGTCGGAGTGAGGATCAATGAAGCAGGGTTTTGGCCGTAGGAGAACTGCAAGGAGAGCGATGCTTCTTCTATTAAGCGCTCTATTGCTTCTGACAGGTTGTTCGTTTCAATTGCCGGGCACCAAGGTAGGTGGCGCAGATGGACGGGAATGCCGCGATAAGACGTCTATACTCGAATATGCTCCTGTGCTGCGTTGGAATGGCATCCTGTATACGTCTATAGGAGATCGCGAAGATACGAGTTTCGTGCAGCCAGGACATAAAATCGGACAAATCGGCTACAAGCTATCAGACCATGCCTGCAAGGACTATGTGATGCAGGACGGGGATGCCACGCTGCTGGAGATCGGGACGGAACTGTTCGAGGTAAAAGGTTATAAGCAGAGCTTCCGACTACTGGCAGGCGGCCAACTCTATCAAGTCTCCGAGAATAAAGCCGTGGATACAATAGGTGACCTCTATGATATTACAGGCCGAATCAAGAATATCCGTTTCATAAGCGGAAACGATGGTTCGCCGCTGAAAGACTTCACGCCGGAAGCGGTCGCTGCGTTTGCGGAGGAGTACGTAAAGCTGAACGTTGTAGACCGCATGACGATTGCCAAACAGACGAAGAACTTAGCCGGCGGGAGTTACAGCTTGCAGGTTATTTTGGAAGACGGCTCGTCGTTTGGGGTTGGCTACTGGATCAAGTTTGGCGTGCTAAGCCCCGGCGCCTATGCGACAGATGGACTGAAGCAACTGGTAGAGGAACAGAGGAAGCTGATTTATACGAAATAATGACTAACGGCGGCGGATGGCTGGATCATCGGTCGTCTTTTTTGTTGCTGCCTTTGCTTATTAGATGCGTGGACAGGTTTGGTATAATGGGGTCATACAAAGGAGGCTGCTGCCAGTGAAAGTGAATATCGTTTCGGACACCTACTGCGAGGATCTCGAGAAGATGCTTCGCAGTCATGCGAGTGAGGAAGCCGCGGGCCCGATGACGGCTTATATGCGCGATTTATTTCCGTTTCTGGGCATTCGGACGCCGGAGCGGGCTGCGGTGACGAAGCAGTTTGTGAAGGAGCACGGTGTGCCATCAGGTGCGGAGCTTGAAGGGATTGCTCGTAAGCTGTGGTCGCTGCCGGAGCGGGAGTTTCATTATACGGCGCTGCTCCTGCTCGAGAAGCGGAAGAAGGATTTGACGATTGACCAAGTAGCGTTCATCGAACATCTCATTACAGCACAATCGTGGTGGGATACGGTCGATATGATCGCAAGCCATCTTGTTGGCACGCTGTTCACGCAATATCCGGAGCTTGTGCCCATCTATACGGAGAAATGGATTGCTTCGGACAACCTGTGGCTGCGCCGTACAGCAATCCTGTTCCAGCTCGGTTATAAAGGCCGGACGGATGCGGAACTGCTATTCTCGCTCATTCGCCGAACTGCGCATGAGGACGAGTTCTTCATTCGCAAAGCAATCGGCTGGGCACTGCGCGAATACGCGAAGACTGATTCGGCCGCGGTGCAGCAGTTCGTAGCGGATACGGCTTTATCGCCGTTAAGTGTACGTGAAGCGCTCAAGCATGTCGGTGCAAAAGCATAGCGCGGCACCGGGCAAAATGACAATTGACGGTGCCGCGCTTCCGTGATATTCTTAATTCCAACAAAGTAGGTAGGAATTATAGGAATAAGGTGGTGCCGATCATGAATCATCCCATATCAATCCGCAGCGGCGACATAGAATTGTCCGGCGTGCTGCAGTATCCCGTAGTAGATCGCGAAGAGAAGAGAGCTGCCAAATACCCGCTTATCATCATTTGCCATGGCTTTATCGGCAATCGTATGGGGACGGACCGATTGTTCGTTGAGGCAGCAGATCGGCTGACTCGCAGCGGTTATCTTGTGCTGCGCTTCGATTACGGCGGCTGCGGCGAGAGCACCGGCGACTACGGAAGCGGCGGTTTGGATGAGCTGATCGGACAGACGAGAACGGTCATTGATTACGCGCTCAGCCTCGATATGGTAGATGCGGAGCGGCTTATTCTTGTAGGCCACAGTCTAGGCGGCGCGGTCGCGGTGCTGACGGCCGCTCGCGACTCGCGCGTGAAGTCATTGGTCATGTGGGCGCCGGTCGCCCACCCGTTCATGGACATCCGCAACATTATCGGAACCAAGGCGATTCAAGAGATCGACACGGATGGTTCGACGGATTACATGCACTATCAGTTTACGAAGAAGTTCACGGATTCGCTGGCGCAATTCCAGCCGCTGACGGAACTGCGCGGCTACAACGGGGATGTGCTGATCGTGCATGGCACGGCGGACACGGTGATCCCGGTCGACTACTGCTTCTTGTATCAGAAAATGTTCTGGCTGCGCAAAGAGGGCAATTGCGACAAAGAGGTTATTTTGCAGGGTGACCACACGTTCTCTTCGAAAGCTTCTCGCGATGAGCTGTTCGATGTATCGCTGCGTTGGATCGATTCCATCGGCCGCAGACGCAATGATTGGAGCTTGTGGACAATTTAATCGATCCTATTAACGGACCGCTTTCCTCTCTTCGAGGGGAAGGCGGTTTTTTGGTTTGTTTAAGCGGGAATGAAAGAATCTTAATTCAGGCGCTGCAACATTTAGCGGTTCTTCTTGCGTTCTAATGGTTACAATTGCAATAAGTACGCGAAGAGGAACAGGTGATCATGCAGATGAGAAAACTCGCTATAGCTATAATGGCTTTGTCGATCGGAATATTAGGCGGTTGTACGCATAAGGGGGAGACTGCAGAGCAGCCGCCTGTAGTTGTTTCGCCGCCGGACTCGGATCAGCCGACGGACGAGCCGCCAACGCAGACACCGGAAACGCCGGATACGCCGGAAGAAGAACCGGCAACACCGGCCGTGCCGGAGACACCGGACCAGCCCGAGCAGGCACCGGATGATGAAATCACGCAGCAGGTGGAGAAGATGTCGCTCGACGAGAAGCTTGGGGCGATGATTATTGCCGGCGTGGACGGTACGATGGGCAGCCAGGCTGCGAAACGGATGATTGCGAGTCAGCATGTGGGCGGCGTTATTTTCTATGCGAATAATATTAAGACTCCTACAGGAGTTGTCGCCTATGTGAATCAGCTGAAGGCTTGGAACAAAGATAATGCTTCACCGCTGATCGTCTCTGTCGATCAGGAGGGGGGCAGGGTGAGCCGGCTTCCCGGACTTGTGAAGCTGCCGACCGCCAAGGCGATCGGAGACACCGGCAACAGCGCGTATGCGACTAAGATAGGGAGCATACTCGGAGAGGCGAGCATGAAGATGGGCTTCAACTTGGACTTCGCTCCGGTGCTGGACATTAACAGTAACCCGAAGAACCCGGTCATCGGAGACCGCTCCTACGGTTCGACGCCTAAGCTTGTGACGAAGATGGGCATCGCGGCCATGGAAGCCATCGAGGCGGAAGGGGTTATTCCGGTGGTGAAGCATTTTCCGGGGCATGGGGATACGTCGGTGGATTCGCATTTGGAGCTGCCGGTCGTCAATAAAAGCGAAGCCGCACTCAAAGCCTTCGAGTGGGTCCCTTTCCAAGAGGCTATCGATAAAGGCGTGGATGCGGTCATGATCGCGCATATTCTCTTCCCTGAGGTGGACGCCAACGTGCCGGCCTCCCTATCCAAGCGAGTCATCACGGATGAGCTTCGCGGCGAACTGGGTTTCAAAGGCGTCGTCATGACGGACGACCTCACGATGGGGGCCATTGCGAAGAATTATGGCATGGGAGAAGCGGCGGTCATGACGGTCAAGGCAGGCAGTGATATTTTGCTGGTGGCCCATGAATACAAGAATGTGGATGCCATACTCGCAGCGCTGAAGAAGAGCGTGAATAGCGGAGAGATTACGGTGGAGCGGATAGATGAGAGCGTGAAACGGATTCTGGTGCTGAAAGGGAAGTACGAGCTGACGGACGATAAGACGCCGCCCGCGCCGAATCTGGATGCGCTCAATGCTGCGATTCAGAAAGCCGTCGCCGTATATTAAATCAATAGAAAAAGGCATCTCCCGGCTTGTCAGCGGAGGATGCCTTTTGTCATGTTTTCTTGCTGCTCGAATGAATCG
Source organism: Paenibacillus sp. CF384 (assembly GCF_900106745.1). Taxonomy (GTDB): domain Bacteria; phylum Bacillota; class Bacilli; order Paenibacillales; family Paenibacillaceae; genus Paenibacillus_Z. The sequence goes on from NZ_FNNV01000011.1 coordinate 29,084, forward strand.
AGGATTCCCGCACGATCAGTCGATGCGGAATAATGATATGTTTCTGCGACAGCGGCTCATCATGTACGATGCGAAGCAGCGACTGTGACGCGGTATAGCCGAGCTGATAAGTGCCGATATCGACGGAGCTGATCGGCGTTGAAGCGAGTTCAGACAGCGGAATATTGTTAAAGCTGACGATGCAGATGTCCTGCGGAACGCTGTAGCCAAGCTCGGTCAGTCCGCGCAGCACGCCAAAGGCGAGCAAATCGTCGAAGATGACAAGCGCAGTCGGCCGATCCGGCAAGCTCATGAAGAAGGACATCGCCCGGTATCCGCTTTGCTGCAGCAGCTCGCCTTCCAGTATCCATTCTTGCTGAAACGGTAAGTTGGCTTCCTTGAGCGCTTTCTTATAGCCGAAGAGTCGATCCTGGGAAACGACGAGATTCGGCGGTCCGCTGATGAAGCCGATCCGCTTATGCCCCTGGGCGATAAAGTGACTGGCGGCATCATAAGCGGCTTGGATGTTGTTATTATCAATCGACAGCACATCCGGAAACTCGTCGCTTCGCCCGATGAGCACGAAGGGAAAGTTCTGCTGTTTCAGAAATCCGATGATCGGATCCGAGGTGCGGGAGGACAATAGCAAAATACCATCAACGCGGCGTCCCATAACAAGGCGCGAGATGGCTTCAAGCTCATTAGAGTCGGACGTAACCGTCGTCATCAGCATGTCATAACCGGCTCTGGTCGCCTGCGTAACGATGCCTCGAATCAACTCGCCGAAGAAGAAGTTCAGAAACAGCTCCTCTGCGGGGCGAGGCAAGACGATGCCGATCGTTTGCGTTGTTTTGGACACCAGACTCTTCGCCATCATGTTGGGGTGATAGCCGAGCTGCTCCATAATTTCTTTCACTTTACGTGACGTCTCCCGACTGATGCGCGGATGGTTCGAGACAACTCGCGATACGGTAGAAGGCGAGACGCCAGCGATTTTTGCAATATCTTTAATCGTGACTGACATAAAATCCCCCAATTGCGCAAACGTGTGCACGTTTCCTTGTTTATGTGAGTCGATGCATGAGCTGTCTGTACCTAGAGTATATCATTGAAAAGTTTTTCATGCACAAATTTAATTTTCTGAGATAGGCGGAGGAAAACAGAGCAAATGGAAGAACGGTCCGTAATTTTTTGTGCAAATGAACTGTGCAAACGTTTTCCCGACCTGCATGCCGTAGTGTATAGTAAGGGCGTCGGTAAAACGCTTTCTTCAGCAAAATGAAGGAAATTTTAACCTTTAATTGCCAGTTGCATTGCCATCTGTACAAACGTTTGCACAAACGTAGAGGATCGTGTACAATGCAAGAGCCGCATTTTTGAGAAACACTTGCAAGCTCGGTTATTGCATCATCCGAAGCAATCGCGCTATTCGTAATAGGATGTCGATAATTGGTTACTCTAGGTTTATGCTCCGGCGCGATTACGCTTTAACAACGAGAGGGGTTAAATAGAATGCAAAAGACAGTATCCTTACTTCTAGTTCTAACACTTGCTGCAACACTGACAGCTTGCGGCTCGAAGAACAACAATGCGAATGAGAACACCGGTGAAACAAACACGGGCACAGTAAACAACGGCACTGGCAACAACACAGCTGAAGACGCTGAGCTTGTTCCGGAAGACGGCGCAACTTTGCTTGTATGGGAAGCCAAAGAAGAGCGTCCTTTCGTTGAGAAAATGATGAAAGAATTCAAAGAAAAATACGGCGTTGAAGTGAAGATGGAAGAGCTTGGCGCTGGCGACCAAGTAGCGAAGCTTACAACTGACGGTCCTGCCGGAATCGGTGCAGACGTTGTATTGTTCCCGCACGATAACCTTGGTAAAGCAGTAGCAGCAGGTCTTGTGCTTCCGAATGATGTTTACGAAGAAGAAGCGAAATCGGAGAACAGCGATGTTGCGGTTCAAGCGGTAACGTATGATGGCGTTCTGTACGGTTTCCCGCGTGCAGTTGAAACGTATGCGATGTTCTACAACAAAGATCTGATCGCAACGCCTCCAACAACGTTCGACGAAGTGAAAACGTTCGCGAAAACATTCAACGACGGTAAAAAGAATAAATATGCATTCATGTGGGATATCGGAAACTTCTACTTCAGCTATCCGTTCCTAGCTACTACAGGCGGCTTCGTATACGGCAACAACGGCCAAGACAAAGCTGAAATCGGCCTTAACAACGCTGGTGCAGTAGAAGGCGCAACTTACTTCGCATCGCTGAAGAAAGACGTATTGCCGCTTAAATCCGGTGATGTCACTTATGATATCAAGAAAGGTCTGTTCACAGGCGGTACGCTTGCGATGAACATCGACGGCCCATGGGCAATCGGCGATATCAAGAAATCCGGCATCAACTTCGGTGCAGCGCCAATCCCTAGCATCAACGGCAAACAATCCGTATCGTTCTCCGGCGTTAAAGCTTGGTACGTAAACTCGTACACGAAATACCCGAACGCAGCGAAATTGTTCGCACGTTTTGCTTCCACGAAAGAAGCGCAATTGGATGATTTCACGTTGACTGGCGCGATTCCTGCAAACAAGGAAGCAACAGAAGATCCGAAGATCCAAGGCGATGAAATCGTAAAAGCATTCGTTGAGCAGTTCAAAAACTCGCAGCCGATGCCTTCGATCCCTGAAATGGGCAACGTATGGACACCGATCGGCGCAGCGCTCTCCGACATCTGGAACGCTGGCAAAGATCCGAAAGCAACACTTGATAATGCTGTGAAGCAAATTGAAGATGCTAACGCAGCTGCGAAGTAAGTAATTCGCAGCAGGGCGCAGCATTAGGGCGCAGCCAACCGGCTGCGAATAAACAACCATACAATGCCGTCACCCGCCCTTTCTGATGAGGGGCGGGTGACGTAACTTTATTCGGACAAGGGAAAGGAGCTGGAGGTGGATGCAGCGGCATCAAAAAACAGCCACTATTTTATCTGTTCTCGCGATGGGTCTCGGTCAACTGTACAATCGTCAGTTCGTGAAAGGCATTCTTCTGCTTTGTGTTGAAATTATGGGCGGTTATTATTTCGTTCAAAGGCTTCCTCATGCAATCTGGGGTCTTGTAACACTCGGTGATACACCGACAAGGCTTGTGAAAATCGGCAAGCGCTATAAGAACGTAGTCGGTGACCACTCCGTCAACTTATTAATCGGCGGGCTTGTCATTCTGATTTTATTCAGCTTATTTGTTGTCATCTATGTGATGAACGTCAGGGATGCGAACCGAACCGGCAAGCTGCGGGATCAAGGCGTAACACCGGCATCGTTTAAACAAACAGTCAACTATGTAACCGACAGACGGTTCCCTCAGTTGCTGCTTACGCTGCCTGCTATCTCCGTGCTGTTCTTAACGATCATGCCGATTATGATGGCGATCCTGCTCGCATTCACCAACTACTCCGCACCGGAGCATATTCCGCCTGCGAAGCTTGTCGATTGGGTTGGGTTCCAGACGTTTATCGATTTGCTCCAATTGAAGACTTGGAGCCATACGTTCTACGGGGTTTTCATTTGGACGGTCATTTGGGCGGTCATCGCCACCGTTACGACGTATTTCGGCGGTTTGTTCGTCGCGCTGCTCATCAATCAGCAGGGCATTCGTTTCAAAGGCATGTGGCGTTCGATCTTCATTATTCCTTACGCGATTCCGCAGCTCATCTCGCTGCTTGTCATGCGTAACTTGTTTAACGGTCAATTCGGACCGATCAATCAGTATCTCGGCTATTTCGGAATTGGCAAGCTTCCTTGGCTGACCGATCCGTTCTGGGCGAAGGTTACGGTCATTCTCGTCAACATGTGGGTCGGGATTCCGGTCTCCATGGTCCTTATTCTAGGCGTGCTTACTGCGATACCAAGAGATATGTACGAGGCTGCCGAGGTGGATGGCGCTACGGCATTCCAGAAGCTTCGCGTGATTACTTTGCCTTTCGTTTTCTTTGCAACAACACCGATTCTCATTACGCAATTTGCAGGCAATATCAATAACTTCAACGTCATCTTCCTGCTGACGAATGGTGATCCGGTAAAGGGCGACTATCAGTATGCGGGCAGCACCGACTTGCTCGTTACATGGTTGTACAAGCTGACGCTTAATAACAACAAGTACAATTTTGCATCCGCGATCGGGATTATCATCTTCGTGATTGTCGCTTCGCTCTCGATTTGGAGCTACCGTCGTTCACGGTCGTTTAAAGAGGAGGATATGATCCAATGAGTATGAAATCGAGGAACGCCTTCCGTTTGTCGTTGACCTATATCATTCTGACCCTAATTGCGATATGCGCGATTTATCCGGCCGTATGGGTGCTGTTCTCGGCTCTTCGTCCCGGCAGCGCACTGTTTAGCGAGCAATTCTTCCCGAGTAATCCGACGCTCATCCATTTCAAAGAGCTGTTCACTTCGCCAAGCTTCAGCTTCGGCCGCTGGTATTGGAACACGCTGAAGATCGCAACGCTGTCGATGATTCTCTCGACATTGCTGACTACGCTGAGCATGTACGCATTGTCGCGTTTCCGCTTCAAGGGTCGTAAGACCTTGCTCACCACGATGCTCGTCCTTGGCATGTTCCCGGGGTTCATGAGCATGGTCGCAATCTATATCCTGCTGCTTCAGCTGGATTTGCTTGATACGCATGCAGCGCTCGTTCTCGTTTATTCTTCGGGATCTGTGCTTGGCGGTTTCATTGTAAAAGGGTTCTACGACACGATTCCACGGAGCTTGGATGAAGCCGCGCGGATTGACGGTGCAAGTCACTTAACGATCTTCTGGCGCATTATGCTGCCGCTGTCACGTCCAATGCTTACGTACATCGGACTTACGACGTTTACCGGTGCATGGGTAGACTTTATTTTCGCAAGACTTGTTCTGCGTTCCAAAGAAAACTGGACGCTTGCGGTAGGCATGTGGGATATGGTGGCTAACTTCCAGAACAGTAACTTTACGATGTTCGCGGCAGGCGCCGTTATGATTGCGATTCCGATTATGATTCTGTTCGCGTTTCTGCAGAAGTTCCTTGTTGAAGGACTCACTGCCGGGGCATCCAAGGGGTGATGATCATCCGTACTCGTATATGCAACAAATTTGCGGCGGCCATATTGGTCGCCGCTCTTCTAATCAGCGCGCTGGCAGGTTGCTCCTCCTCTAAAGGCGAACAAGAGCAAGAGAAGAAGGTTGGGAAAGAAGCGGTTGCGGCCCAGGTTGATGAGCAGCCGGGAGCGGTTTATTATGAGATCTTTGTTCGTTCCTTCTCGGACTCCAATGGAGATGGCATCGGCGATCTGAACGGTGTGACGGAGAAGCTGAGCTACTTGAAGGAGCTGGGCATTGGCGGGATCTGGCTGATGCCGATTAATCCTTCTCCCAGCTATCACGGGTATGATGTGACGGATTATTATGGGATTAACAAGGATTACGGCAAGCTGGAAGATTTGAATAAACTGACGGATGCTGCCCATAAGCTGGGGATTAAGGTCATTATGGATTTGGTCGTTAACCATACGAGCAATGAGCATCCGTGGTTCAAATCGGCGATTGCTGATCCGAAGAGTCCTTATCGCAATTGGTATCATATCAAGGAAGCGGATGCACAGGTGCCGGCAGACGGTGCCGTGGGCGGTAATCCGTGGCATCCATTCGGGAGCTTGAAGTACTTAGGCGACTTCTGGGAAGGGATGCCTGATTTGAACTTTGACGAGCCTGCTGTGCGCAGTGAGATGATCAAGGTCGGCAACTACTGGCTGGAGCAGGGCTTGGATGGGTTCCGAATGGATGCGGCAAAGCATATCTACGGCGACTTTGCCTCTACAATCAACACCGATGCCGTCAAAGCGAGAAACCAGAAGTGGTGGCAGGATTTCCGCAAAGGCATCTCCGGCACGAAGAAGGATGCCTATATCGTTGGCGAAGTTTGGGATTCTTCGGTTATTATCGCACCTTACTTGGATCAAGCGCTCGATTCTGCGTTTAACTTTGATTTGGCGAAGAAGCTGCTGTCCGGCGCGGATCGGGAGCAGAATCCCGATGTCGCGTTCAGTCTTGGCCGCATCTACGAGATGTACAACAAGTCATCGAACGGTGCGTTTGTGGATGCGCCGTTTCTGACGAACCACGACCAGAACAGGACAATGAGTGAGCTTGGCGGCAATGTGGACCATGCGAAGATGGCGGCAGCCTTGCTGCTTACGCTTCCGGGCAATCCGTTCATCTACTACGGCGAGGAATTAGGCATGAAGGGGATGAAGCCCGACGAGGCCATTCGCGAACCGATGCCTTGGTACGCTTCAGGCGCTGCGGGCGGCAAGGGGCAGACGACTTGGGAAGCTTCCCGCTACAACACGACGCCGAATACGGTTTCGGTTGAAGCGGAGCAAGCGGACCCGAACTCGCTGCTCTCCCATTACAAGAAGCTGATCGCTTGGCGTAATGAATTGCCTGCGCTGCGCGATGGCACGATCGTGGAGAAGAACACCGATAGCCCGTCCGTTGCTGCGTATTACCGAGTGACGAACGATGAGAAGGTCCTCGTTGTGCATAATATGTCGGCGACGGAGCAGATAATTGATCTGACTTCGGGAGGAACCGCTGTGAAGGATGAGCTGAAAGAAATCGCGCGGTCCAGTAAAGAAGGCGCGAAAATCGGCGAAGGCAAGCTGAAGCTGCCGCCGTATAGTACGGTTATATTGCAATAAGGAGGGCTGTCCCGCCGGGGTCATCGCAGGATGATTTCTGGTGGGACAGCTCTTTTTGTTTTGATGAGAATTCTGAGTAACCTGTGGATAATGTGGACAATATGTGTGTAAGTTTGGGGATAACGAGTCCGGATGCAGTGCTGGCGGTCGTACCCCTCACTTATCAACAGGTGGAAACTTGCTGGCGGCGTGATAGTCGCTCCCCACAAATACCAAGTAACCCCGCGGTCCATCTACTAGTCGCTCCCCCACCAAACAGTCGTAGGTCTAGATGAAATGTTGCATAAAAGGCATCATTTCTGATGAAAAGTGACGCTAGAGGAGGAAATGTTGCGCATAAATCAACATTTTCGCCTCAACTAGCCTCCTGATCGCCATTCCACGGCCAAATGTTGCATATCGCGCAACATTTGGTTGTCTTTGCTCATACTGAACGGGAAATGTTGCATTTCAAGCAGCATTTTCTCCCCTTCCCCGAACATCACCCAGTAAATCCCTCCGTCCGACTGAGAGTCAGGACAGGGAAAACGATGAAAACAAACATTAAAATTAATTTATTTAATTCATAACTTGTAAAATTGAATATTATTGTTTAATATAATTCAATATACGATAAACATTTTTAAAATCACCATTAAACAGAAGGAGGGATTGCTCTGAAATACCCGCCACCGCAGCAATGTCCCGTTTGCGAGAATAAGCTGACGATCCAAGAGCTCAAATGCGACCATTGCCACACCACGATCAAAGGCAGCTTTGAATCGACCAGACTGGCCTCCCTAAACGACGAGCAGCTGAAATTCGTGGAAGTGTTCTTGAAGGTTCGGGGAAACATCCGGGAGATGGAGAAGGAACTCAGCATTTCGTATCCGACGGTACGGAACCGGCTTGACCACATCGTGGAGGCACTCGGTTACCAGACTTCACCTGCGACAGAGACGCCTGCCGCCACTGAGGATTCACAACGCAAGCAGATTCTATCGAAGCTCGACGAAGGCGCGATAACCGTTGAAGAGGCGCTTAAGCTCATCCAAGCCAGCAAAAAATAAAGGAGCGATTGCGATATGAGTGAAGAACGGACCATGATTACAAGAATGATCGAGGAACGGAAAATTACCGTAGAGGAAGGCTTGGCGCTGCTTGAAGCGCTTGACGGCAGTAAGTCAGCCCAAGCTGCAGGGACAGCTGTTACTGCTGTTACTCCCACTCCTCCTCCTGCACCCGCTCCACCATCCGCTCCCGCACCGCTTCATCAAGAAATCCAACCGCTTGTCAGTGCTCATAGAACACAAGGTGAAGCTTATTGGGAAAGCAAGCACGACTCGTTTCCGACGGAGTATGTGGAATTTGCAACGGATAACGCATCCATCCAGTACCGGACGTGGGATCAAGATTTCACGCAGGTGAATGTATCGGCGAAGATGGATAAACCTACGGGCAGCTTCGATTTGCACAGTTGGCTGCAAGAGGCAGTTACGCAAAGCTCCGATGACGAACGTTATCGATTCAATTTGAAGTCGGACGATCTGAATGGCCGTCAAGTAGAGCTCGCCGTGACCATTCACGTTCCGCAAGGACAAGCCTATGAGCTGTTCCACATGTCTGCGACGAACGGGTTTATTGACGTGCAGCATCTTCGTGCAGAAACGGCGGGTTTTACATCTGCGAATGGAAACATCATCATTCATGATTTACATGTCGAGCAAGTGAATGTGACCACAATAAATGGCCTTATCAAAGTGAGTGAACTATTGGCAGAGTCGGCACAACTCAAGACAACGAACGGCGAAATCGTAGCAGGGGGCAAATTGGAGAAGCTGGAATGCCATACGACGAACGGTTCTGTACATACAGACGGCGTTCTTGCCGAGTCGATAAACGTACACACGCAGAACGGCAGCATCCGAACAAACAGTCAGTTCGAGCAATTAACATGCAGATCGCAAAATGGATCCATTGAAATCCAGTTGGCAGATGCGAGCTCGGATAGCAGCATTACGGCAGATACCCACAATGGCGGCATCCGTATTCAGTTCCCGGCGCATTCGTCCGGCGTGTACGGCGAATTAACCGTTGCTCATGGGCGCGCGGCTTGCCGATTGAACGGTCAACAGCTGGTCAACAAGAATGATGGTGACGATGCCGACCCTTGCCAAACGTTCCGCCAAGATGACGAGGAACTAACTTTTATCAAAGCTTCTTCCTTTAACGGATCGATTGTTGTGAGCGACGAGGTCTAGTTTACAAGTAATGATCGAAGGACACCATCGCCTGTACGGCATGGGTTGGAAGAAATAGGTGAGGCAGCTGATGGCTGCATATTTCCTCTCCGCGCAATAAACACTAACCTGAGGTTTACTGTCAGAAGCGGGAAGGACGTCATGGCATGATTAATGAGAAAATCGTTGGTATTCTGGATGATCGTATTGAAACGATCAAAAGCAAGAACGGTACGTTGATTTTAGTGGGGCCGATTCAGCTGCCGGTTAATTTGGAGGGGGAAACGCACACCTTCAAGTGGTATTGCTGGCTTCCATGTAGGGACCTGGTCCATACCGAGGGCGGTTGTAAGGAAAAGGAGCGGACCGAGTTTCTGATTGAGCAGCTGTCCGCGTCCAATCTGGCGGAGAAGCAGCAGTCCAGCGCGCTCGTGTACGGCGACTTCGCCGGCGGGGACGAAGCATTGATTCGTATGCATAGCATCTGCCATACGGGGGATATTTTCGGGAGCAAGCGCTGCGATTGTGGCTATCAGTTGCACCAATCGATGAAGATGATCACCTCGCATGGTACCGGCGCTTTGTTCTACTTGGCCAACCATGAAGGCCGGGGAATCGGGCTGTTCAGTAAGGCAATGGCCTATATTCTGCAGGAGAAAGGGTACGACACGGTCGAGGCAAATCTGGAGCTCGGATTCCAAGACGATACACGCAGCTATGAGGAAACGCTGCTCGTCCTCGCCCATCTGCGCAGCAAGCCGGTCACGCTCATTACGAACAATCCGAAGAAGCTCGCGGCGCTCAAAGCATCCGGCATGAACGTGGAAGACCGGGTCCCGCTCTGGGGCGACATTTCGGAGTTCAACCGCAAGTATCTGGAGACCAAAGTGAACCGCTCCGGGCACTTTGCGGAGGAACTGACGACTAAGTAAGGGACAATGGATCGGGTGCCCCCTTTGTCGGAGTAGGAAAGGCGGACTCTTCATCGTAGTTGATGGAGGGTCGGCCTTTTTTTGTTGGGTTTTATAACTACGTCGAATGAAACATGAATGCAAGACATGGGGGTTATGGGATATGGGAACAAAGATCAAAAACATAATAAAAAATGTAAAAAAATTATTGAATTCATTTATTGATAATAGTATGGTTATTATCGCCTAAAAATTAACAATAAAAGGGAGTTTTTAATGAAGCAAAATATGATTGGATTAATGATTGTAATGATATGCGTCGCTTTGTTTTTGATGTACAACCATGAAAAGGGTAATGATCCGTATCGGTTTAGTCATCCAACGGTGGGGGAGAAGATAAGGGAGGTTTTGCAACTACCTCCGAATGATCCCTTGACGAAAAAAGAATTGCTCAGCGTAGAGAAGCTTTCCCTTAATGGAATTGGGTTGACAGATTTAATCGACTTGCAAGCTCTAACGAATCTTAGAGAACTGGATCTTTCTAATAACAAGCTCCAATCCTTAAACGGTATAGAGACTTTATTTAAACTTGAACAACTAGGTCTGGCCAATAATAATATTCAAGATATTAATGGGCTTGCAGGGCTGAAGTCATTAAATTATTTGGATATTAGCTCCAATAAAATAGAAAATATAGAACCGCTGCATTCGCTGGTGATGCTGAGCACATTAACTTTTGATAATAACCGAGTAACTAACATAGAAACTGTAGGCGGACTGAGTAAATTAACCATATTGGGAGTTGGAAATAATCCAATTTCGGATCTATCCATTCTTAAAACCATGAATCGGTTGCAGTGGTTATCCATAGAAAAATTAAATATTATGGATATCTCCTGGCTCTCAACACTGACGAATCTTACTGTTTTATATGCCTACGATAATCGAATCCAAGATATTGCGCCTTTAAAGGAACTCCCTAAGCTGGCCTCGATAAGAATAGAGCAGAACCCCATCACCAATTACGAAGTACTTAGCGAGATGAGCATAGAGAAAGTTGTAAAATAGAATGTTCACAGAAGCTCAACCAGGGAACTACATTAGTTGAAATGTGGTGAAAAGAGAGAATGTAGCTTAATGGGAGATGTGGTAACCCAGGCAGGGGAGTAGTCCCCAGAGCAACTCATCGGCTAGAAACTGACGAATCGAGCAGAAGAGTAGTCCCCAGAGCAACACATCGGCTCGGAACTGACGAATCGAGCAGAAGAGTAGCCCCCAGAGCAACACATCGGCTCGGAACTGACAAATTGAGCAGAAGAGTAGTCCCCAGAGCAATACATCGGCTGGAAACTATCGAATCGAACGCAAGAGTAGCACCTAGGCATACAACGCACCTCCCAGCTCGGAAATCCGCCCCAAATCCGCCAAAATAAAGAGCTGAGAGTCTGAAAATCCAACTCTCAGCTCTGAAATGCCCCCGATGCGCCGGTTGAGGAAGTCTGAGAGTCGGAAAACGCGACTCTCAGCCCCAAATCCGCCAAAATAAAGAGCCGAGAGTCGGGAAATCCAACTCTCAGCTCTGAAATGCCCCCAATGCGCCGGTTGAGGAAGTCTGAGAGTCGGAAAACGCGACTCTCAGCCCCAAATCCGCCAAAATAAAGAGCCGAGAGTCGGAAAATCCAACTCTCAGCTCTGAAATGCCCCCGATGCGCCGGTTGAGGAAGTTTGAGAGTCGGAAAACGCGACTCTCAGCTCTAAACTCAGCCAGCCGGATAAGGCCGGCCAACCAAACTAACCTAAAAGCTTATACACAACGAAGCCGAAACCAGCAAGCGCGATGGAGAACTGCTCACCCTTCGACTCGACCGTCGAACCGGCGAACATATCCTGCCATGTCCCGCTTCCAGCTGGTACAGTGAGGCTGCAAGCCTTCGCTCCCGCGTTCATCGCAATGATGAATTGCTCATCACCGCTGCGGCGAGCATAGACCACGGCTGGATCGCCAGACTTAGCGTGCAGGAATGTAATGTAAATTGAGCGTAGAGCGGTATGCTGCTTACGAAGCGCAATCAGTGTCTGGTAGAACTGCAGCATATCGCCGTTCTGCTGCTCCTCTTCCCACACCATGCACTGACGGCAGTCGGGGTCGCCTGCTCCGGACATACCAACTTCATCGCCGTAATAGATACACGGTGTACCAGGGTATGTCATCTGGAACAGTACGGCGAGCTTCATGCGGCGCTCTTCATCGTCGCACAACGTGAGCAGACGCGGCGTGTCATGGCTGTCCAGCAGGTTGAACGCAACTTCGGTCGCTTGCTGTGGATAGTTCGCCAGCTGCGTGCCGATGGCGTTCGCGAAGCTGCGGCCGTCAAGCTTGCCATAAGCGGCATAGTCGAGCACCGCGTTAGTGAACGGGTAGTTCATGACCGCGTCGAATTGATCACCCTCGAGCCACATCATCGAATCATGCCAAATCTCGCCGAGAATGTAGGCATCCGGGTTAACGTCCTTGACCGTCTTACGGAAGTCGCGCCAGAAATGATGATCGACCTCATTCGCAACGTCAAGCCGCCAGCCGTCGATGCCGATTTCCTCCACCCAGTAGCGGGCCACGTCCAGCAGGTACTTTTTGACGTCCGGATTCTCGGTATTCAGTTTCGGCATGATCGGTTCAAAAGCAAACGTGTCGTAAGTAGGGATCCCATCCTCGATACGAAGCGGCCAATCACGTACATGGAACCAGCCCGCATACTTCGATTTGGCGCCTTTCTCCTGCACATCGAGGAACGGAGGGAAGGTAGCGCCGGCATGATTGAACACCGCATCGAGCAGCACGCGCATGCCCCGTTTGTGGCAGATGTCCACAAGCTCCTTCATGAGCGCGTTGGTGCCGAAATGAGGGTCAACCTTCAAATAATCCTGCGTATCATATTTGTGGTTTGTCGTCGCTTCGAATACAGGTGTAAAATAAATCGCATTAATGCCCAGAGTCTCCAAGTAGTCCAGGTGGTCAATAACTCCCTGAAGATCGCCGCCGAAGAAGTTCTTCGGTGTCGGCTTGCCGCCCCATCGCTCTACATTGTCCGGATCAAGCGACGAGTCGCCGTTCGCGAAACGTTCCGGGAAGATCTGATAGAACACCGCTTCCTTCACCCAAGCCGGCGGCTGGAAGACATCGATCGGATTAATAAACGGGTAGTCGTAGAACGTAAGGCTGTCAGCCGGCAGCTTATCCACGAAACCACTTTCGGTCAACCACAGCGCCTTCGTTCCTTTCTCCAATTGGAATGCATAGCGCAGCCGGCGAAACGGCGGTTCCACGGCAACCTCCCAGTAGTCGAACATCGCATCCGTTGCGAAAATGCGCATAGGCACGATTTGCATCGTTTTGTCCCAGGCATACTTGTCGCCAACAACGGCTTGAACAGCATCCATGTCGCCTTTCTGGGTGCGGATACGAAGATGCAGCGTAGAGCGGTCATACGCATAGGACCAGTTTTGCTTCGGACGATGATAAATGGCTTCGAGCATCATAATAAGGTTCACTCTCCTAAAATAGATATGAGCCCATGCAAATGCAAAAAAGGGTACAACCTCGTCATTCATAACGAGGTTGTACCCTTGCGGTAGCATGGCCTTTTAATTATGTCTATTGTACCACATCTGTGATGAAATATTCACCTCTTTTGCCCAAAGTTTGGATTGAACTTGTCCACCGCTTGACACCCGCTGCCAAAGGGGCTATTATCACTTGAGGCTAACTAACGTTCGTTAGGCAATAATACGGACCGTGCAAGGGGAGAACTAATCATGACGGCGAATCGGTTGAAGCAAGCTGCATTGACGTTATTTGCGGATTCAGGCTATGAGGGTGTGTCCTTATCGGAGATCGCCAAGTCAGTGGGTATCAAGACACCGTCGATCTATGCCCATTTTGATTCCAAGGAACAGCTGTTTATCGAATTGTTGGAGGACGCCATTCGGGAGGAGCGGGAGAAGCTTCTGCTGCTGCTTCAAGGGGTGGAGGATCATCCGCCAATAGAGCGGCTGTATGCCGTGTTCTTGTTTTACACCGATCTGGATCAGATTACGAAGGGGCAATCCTTCCTTAAGCGAACGATGCTTGTTCCGCCGCGGCATTTGGAGTCGCGGCTTAGCCAATATTTTGCGACTTATGAAGAGGAAGTAACGGTTCACGTATCGGCGCTGCTTCGGGGCAGTTCTAATGAGGGGACTCTGGAAGAGGAAAAGGCTGAACGGCTGCTGGCTTTGTTCTATGCGCTTATTGACGGCTTGCTCGTGGAACATAAATTGTACGATTCGGCGCTGTATCGGAAGAGGCAGGAGCAGCTGTGGAGCTGGCTGCAGGAGGCGTTGAAACCGGCAACGGCATAGAGAGGGGATGAGTCGCGATGGCATGGCTGTATTTGCTGCTGGCCGGACTGCTTGAGGTGGGCTGGGCTTATGGCATGCAGGCGTCTGATGGATTTACGGAATGGCTGCCTAGTGTGATTACCATTGTGTTGTTAATTATCAGTTTTATGTTGTTTGCGCGAGCGATGCGGACCATCGAAATCGGAACGGCGTACGCCATATTTACCGGTATAGGTACCGTGGGTACTGTTATCGTCGGCATTGTCCGTGGAGAGCCGGCAGATCTGCTCAAATTGTTGTTTATCGCGATGCTTATCGGAGGTATCGTGGGGCTCAAAGTGATATCAAGTAAAGAAGAGACACCGAAGAAACCTCAAGCGGAGCATGCTGTTCCTGAGGCAACGGAGTAAATGGAGGTGGCTGCAAGTGGCCTGGTTGTTCTTGCTCATATCTGGGCTGGGTGAGGTAGGCGGCGTGACGGGCATGAAGCTGTCGAATGGATTTAAGAACTGGAAGGGAACGGTGCTCGCGTTAGCGTCCGGGATGGTCAGCTTCTATTTCCTGTCGCGATCGCTGCAGGATGTCCCGATCAGTACCGCCTACGGCGTTTGGACAGGGATAGGCTCTGTCGGCAGTGTTCTGCTTGGCATGCTGGTGTTTGGCGAATCAAAGGATAAACGGAAATTGCTCTTTATCGCTATGATCATAATAAGTGTTGCAGGGTTACGGGTAACAGGCGGCGGTCATTAGTTAATGGACTGCTTTATGATAAAAAAGAAGCTTACCGCGACGTCATAAGACGGCAGGGTAGGCTTCTTTTACTTCTTCGCGTTTAACCCAATCTTCTGCGCCCCAAGCTTCACATGGGCATTCTTCATATATTGCTCCCACACGAAGCCGCTTCGGTAATTCTCCAGCATCAGCAGCGTGATGCCTTTGTCTATCCCGATGACGTCAGTATCATACCAGGCCGGCGTCAGCTCCAAATTAAACGCATCCTTAAACCCGTACGTTCCCCATAGCTCAGGCAGCGTCTTATAATAGCGAAGCGCCTCAAGCGACTGCTCCGGCGTAAATACAATCGAGCCGGCTGCTCCCGCAGGTGGTACCGTACCGTCTACGAGATGTTGATCATTGCTGTAGCCGGATGGCGCTGCACCGAATCTTCCCTCATAACCGTCCGGCCCGTCGGAAGCCGTGAAGCCCCAAGCCTGACGACCGAGCGACGGATACATGGAAGCTTGATCAATAGCGTATTGCAAGTTGTTTTGGGAAGCAGTAACCGAGTTCAGCCACCAATCGACGCCTTCGTTATCGACAACACCGCGGAAATCGAACCAAGCGTGGCTGAATTGATGCGTGAACAGCGACCCGAACCAGGAATGGATGAATGGCTGCCCATCTCCGTACGTTTTCACATCTCGCGTGAAACTGTAAAACATGCCGGGATCGGTCGGATGTGTTGGCGAACCGGAAGCGAGCACGTAGAGAGACAGCTGCTCCGCATAGAAGTCCCAGGCACCGACAAAACCATTCTCCGGCGAGTAGCCCATGTAGAACTGGTTCGTCTCAGGGTTCCGGTACCAGTCCCACTCCACCCGCTGATACAGCTCTTCAGCTTTCTTCGCAACCTCGCCTTGCAAATATTCCCCGGCCACGATTGCGCCGTTCAGTGCCAGCGCGGTATCGATAATGGACACCTCGCTCGTACCTGATCGCGAAGCATCGCTCATGTTCAGAAAATGATAGAAGAATCCATGCTCCTGCGCAGCATGCTTCAATAATGTATCCAGTGTTCCTGCTGCCCGCTCCGCTGCTTCATCCTTGGTAATCCAGCCGCGTTCGGCGCCAATTGCGATTGCCGTTAGGCCAAAGCCTACTGAGGCAACGCTGCTCATGTTCGGATTGCTTGGCGCCCGATCTCGAATCAATCCATAACCGGGGCTTTGCTTATCGGTATTGGCCTCCAGCCAGAAGAAATCGAAGCTTCGACGGCTTTCCTGCTCCAGCAAAGGATCTTCCAGCATGGCGCTCTTCTCCGGCTTCGATGCTGCATTCGGTTGCCATATATGCCGGACCCCCAATACGGTACCTAGAACAACGATGATGGCCGCGATGATGATTATCCAAATCCGCATGGATCTTCTGTTCAAAGCACTCATTCCAGTCTTCTCCTCGACCACGAGATGTTTTGCAGCAGCTTACAGGTGACTATACGCCCGTGTTCACGCCGCTCATCAAACCGAGCAGCTCTTCAGCGGGATAAGCGCCGGACAGCGCATAGCGGTTGTTGAAGACGAAGAAAGGAACGCCTGTCACGCCAATTTGCTGCGCGCGCTTCAGATCGGCGTCTACGGCCTCGCCGCCTTCACCGCGCTCAAGGCGAGCTTGCAGCTCTGGCGTAAACGCGCCAAGCCGCTCCGCAATCAGCATTATGACGCTCATCTGCGCCACATCCAGGCCTTCTTCGAAATAAGCGCGGAACAGTTCTTCCACGGCTTCCGCCTTACGTTCCTCAGGCAGAATAGCAACGAAACGATGAGCAAGACGCGTGTTCGGCATCCGAGTAACCCGGTCGAAATGGAACGTGACGCCGACAGCGGCGCCGGCTTGCGTCACCTGCTGAGTAGCGCGTTTCATCGATTCGGGTCCGCCCATTTTCTTCGCCATCACATCATCGAACGGTTTGCCCTCTTCAGGCAAACCGGGATCCAGCTGATAAGCGTGATAAGTAACGGTGACCGGCTCATCGTTCTTCTCCGACCAGAGCTCGAGCGCACGGTATAGATTTTGCTTGCCGATGCGGCACCAGGGGCAGACCACATCCGAGTATAGGTCAATATGCATATGGAAACGACAACCTTTCGAATAGTTTGTCAGTGTCAGGTCTTCTCTTCATATGTTGCGGTTACATAACCATGCTAATGTAGTTTTGCATATCAAGCAAGGGCAGATACGGCGCATGGTGCATTTTCGAATAGTTGCGTTAATATTTAGGAGGACAGTAAACTAATCGGTAAAGAAACTTCGATTGATTAATAAGGAGGGGACGATATGATTGAAATCGGTCTCTGCGGCTGGGGCGATCACTCGGAGCTATATCGGGAAGCGGGCAAGGACAAGAATAAGCTGCCTGCCTATGCGCATTGGTTTCGGGTCGTCGAGGTGGACAGCACCTTCTATGCGATTCAGTCCCCGCAGGTCATGCAGAAATGGGCGACGGAAACGCCGGATCACTTCCGCTTCGTCATTAAGGCGTATCAAGGCATGACAGGTCATGCGCGCGGGGGAAAAGGGCATCATCCTTACGAAAGCGAAGCGGCGATGTTCCAGGCTTTTCGGGATGCGATTGAGCCGATCCGCGCCGCAGGCAAGCTGCTTGCCGTTCTATTCCAGTACCCGCCTTGGTTTAATTGTACGCGTCCTAACGTGGAGACACTGCGAACAGCCAAGGCGCGCATGGCAGATATCCCTTGCGCACTCGAATTTCGGAACCAGAGCTGGTTCACAAGCGAGATGAGCGAGAAGACCATTGCGTTCACGCGCCGAGAAGGCTGGATTCATACGGTGTGCGATGAGCCGCAAGCCGGTGAAGGCTCCATTCCAATCGTAGAAGCGGCTACGGATGAACAGTTCACCATCGTACGGCTGCACGGTCGCAACACGGATGGATGGGTGTCTGCTGGACAACCTAACTGGCGGGATGTTCGATATCTGTACCGTTATAATGAAACGGAACTGTCAGAGTGGGTGGAGCGACTCAGGCGTTTGGAGCAATCAACCGGAACGGTATGCGTGCTGTTCAATAACAATTCCGGCGGCGATGCGGCGGATAACGCCTTACAGCTTATGGCGATGCTGCACCAGCTGCCGCCGCGAGGCTCCTTTCAACTAGCGCCGCCGCAGGAAACTGCGCAGCAGCTGGATCTGTTTGAATAGACTCCTGCACCAATTCGCAAAATAACAGTACAACCGCCGTTGACAGGTTCAACTGTAACTGATATGATTACAGTACAAAGCGGGGTGCCGTTAAGCATGAACAGCGAATTCACCATTGCCGTACACAGTTTGGTTTACTTGGCTTTTTTGCCAGAACGCATGGCTCCCAGCGAAGCCATTGCCGATAATGTCTCGACCAATCCTGCCAGAATCCGCAAGGTGATGAGCTGTTTGAAGCGAGGCGGTTATGTCGATACAAGGGAAGGCGCAGGTGGTGGATACCGGCTAATGCTGGATCCGGCCGTCGTCAACCTAGCCGACATATACCGGTTAATGGCGCAAGGCTCCGTTATTCCGAGCTGGTGCTCGGGCAATCCAGAGATGGATTGTGTCGTCGGCTCCAATATGCGTGAAGTCATGGATGGGATCTTTTGCAGAGCGGAGAAGCAGCTGGAGAATTATTTCGGCGGCATTACGATCTCCGATGTGCTGGGTCAAATCAAGGAATGCGAAGAATGTTGAACAAGGTGTGACGGGGTTCCCCTTCCCATAAGCTTGTGAACTTATTGTAGAGAGGATGATTGAATATGGCAGTAGCATTGACGAAAGACACATTCAACAAAAGCATCGAGAGCGGCGTAACGCTCGTTGATTTCTGGGCGCCATGGTGCGGACCTTGCAAAATGCAGCTTCCAATCGTAGAAGAGCTTTCCGGCGAGCTTGCTGGTACAGCTACAATCGCGAAGATCAATGTGGACGAGGAGCCTGAATTGGCATCCCAATTCGGCGTTATGTCGATCCCGACACTAATCCTGTTCAAAGACGGTCAACCCGTTGACAAAATGGTTGGTCTGCAATCCAAAGACGCCCTGAAAAACAAAATTCAAGGCCAAATCTAAGCATTGCTTCACGAGCCCTCGCGCCTACATGGTGTGAGGGCTTCGTTGCGTAAATACATATGGAATAACGAGCTCATTCGATTCATTTGTACGTCTGTATAGGTAGTGAATATACCGCCAAGGGGGAATGGTCTTCCATGCAGAACTGGCTCGCGCAGCTTCGCAAAGGCTATGGCAAGAAGTTGGCTAAGCTTCATTCCGTTAACGGTTGGATCGTCGTCATTCTGACGCTGACAGGACTGGTGTTGTTTCAAGGGTTATGGCGCGGCATTCTGGGTGAAGGCCGGGTCATCATCCGTTATGTGCATATCGTGGTCGGGATCGCATCGCTGCTCCCGGTTGTGTTCTACTTAGCGCTGGCCGCGAAGCATTGGAAACAGTTGAAGGGCAAGTTGTGGCAGAAAGCGAACGTCATCATCGTACTGGGTCTGTTGATCGGCTGGCTGCTGTCCGGTGTGCTTCTATGGCAATTCAAGGCGGTTGGGCCGGCATGGTCGAGCAGCGCGCTCACCATTCACGACCTGCTGACTTGGATCGGACTTCCTTATATCATCTACCACTCCATCACGAGGCTGAAATGGCTCAAGGAGCCGCATCGCCGCACAGTTAAGACAGGACAACAAGGGGAAGGCCTGCATCCCGCGGCCAAACCGGAGGCTGTTATGTCGAGGCGTTCGTTTATTCGCGTTACGATAGGAGCGGGAATCGCTATTGCGATCGGACCTTCTTTTCTAAAATGGTTCGGCAACCAGCTGACACCAGGTGCCAAATTGGATGAACTCATAGAGTCTGACGCCAATTCGCTCATTCCTGCACCGAAACCGCTTCCGGCTTCTTCGCCGCCGATTGGCGGAGGAAGCCGCGGCTCGTTCCGCATCTATACGGTTACGCCGATTCCGCAGTTCGACAACAGCACATTCAGTTTCATCGTAGACGGCTTGGTGGATAAACGTTTGCAGTGGACATGGGAGCAGTTCGTGGCACTCAAGCGGGAAGTCCAAGTGAGTGATTTCCACTGCGTGACCGGCTGGTCGGTTCTCGGCAACACGTGGGAAGGGATCAAGCTCAAGGATTTCTTGAAGATGGCTGGCGTGAAGTCTTCCGCGAAGACAGTAAAGCTGTACTCCGGCGATGGCGTCTATACGGATTCCCTCACTTTAGAGCAGGCTGATATGGATGATGTGTTGGTAGCGGTGCTGCACGACGGCAAACCGATTCCAAGCGACCTCGGCGGCCCGGTGCGGCTAATCGTTCCGAAGATGTACGCGTATAAGTCGGTCAAGTGGTTGAATCGGGTTGAGCTTATTGATGGTGATCATACCGGGTACTGGGAAGAGCGTGGATATGATACGGATGCGTGGGTAAGGGGAGGGGAAAACTCGCAATTTTATAAATGAAAATAGGTTTGACATTCACGTTACGTAAAGGTGTAGAGTGAGGTTGTCGGGAGGTGATGAAGGTGGAATATACGGTTCAGAAGCTGGGGAAGCTCGCGGGAATCAGCACGAGGACGCTGCGGTTCTATGACGAAGTAGGCATTCTTAAGCCGGCAAGAATGAATTCTTCAGGGTACCGTATTTATGGTCAGGCGGAGGTCGACAGACTGCAGCAGATTTTATTTTATCGGGAGCTCGGTGTCAGTCTGGACCGCATTAAAGAGCTTCTTACTGATCCGTCCTTCAATGGTACCGCAGCCTTGGTCCAGCACCGGGAACAGCTTCTCGACAGAAGAAGGCAGCTCGATGCACTGATCGCAAATGTCGATCAAACCATCGCTGCGGCTGAAGGGAGAATAACGATGAGTGACAAACAGAAATTCGAAGGCTTTAAGCAGCGCCTG
The DNA here is from genome assembly GCF_900106745.1 of Paenibacillus sp. CF384. Taxonomy (GTDB): domain Bacteria; phylum Bacillota; class Bacilli; order Paenibacillales; family Paenibacillaceae; genus Paenibacillus_Z. Next base: position 49,991 of record NZ_FNNV01000011.1, read on the forward strand.
ATTGACGAGAATGAGCAGAAATACGGCAAGGAAGTGCGCGAGAAATACGGCGATGATGTCGTGAACAAGTCGAATGCGAAGGTTAAGGGCATGTCGCAGGAAGACCACGAGCGGGTAACTCGTCTGGCAGAAGAGATCAAGGAGTCGCTGGCGGAGGCTTTCAAGTTGGGGGATCCGGCGGGGGAGCTCGCACAGAAGACAGCCGATCTGCACCGTCAATGGCTGAGCTTCTATTGGCCGCAATACAGCAAGGAAGCTCACGCGAACCTGTCGCAAATGTACGTGGACGATGAGCGGTTCAAAGCGTATTACGACGTGGATCAACCGGGATCGGCCGAGTTTCTGCGTGATGCGATTCATATCTATACCGGCGTAAGCTAGCCTAGGGCTTGGTGCGAGGGAAATAAGAACAAGAAAAAGGGTGCCCGCGGATCGTTGATGATCTTGCGGGCACCCTTTTAATCGTGCCGCTGTTTCGCAGAGGGAGGGTCCGCGAGATCGGCTTACTTATCGGTTTTCTTCTTCACGTGGTTGAAGTTAGTGATGGACTTGGCATCCTCGATCGTATCGTTGACGAAAGCCATATCCTGATTCTTGGCATGCATCTTGGTGGTGCCTTTGTAGTTGCCTTTATGCGTTTGGTTTTCCATGTCGGTTCACCTCCGAAAGATGGTCGCACATGAGGTAGTATGTTCGGAAGTTGGGGGTGGCATGCGGGGTTGGGGTGGTTGAAGAATTATAACTTTTAAGTTATAATATAACGAATCCGTTATAACGGAATTGGAGGAAATTGAATATAGAGGTGTCCGATGTATCAGATCCGATTATACACAGACATCCATGAACGTTCTCCTTTTCAAGATTCGCTCGCGGAACTCGACAAAGCTGCTGCATCGGATAAACATGCTAGAGGATTTCGTAAGAAAATTAATTACTGTATTGAGATTTTACGAATCGGTGGTACAAGAGCCGGTGAGAAGTTCACGAAGCAGATTGAAGAGAAGCTTTGGGAGTTGCGCATTGATGATCACAGAGCGTTTTTCTTTTTATCAGAAAGATTATAGGTATAAGAACAGATTTAGATCTCATACAACTAGAGATAATATGTACTGAACCTTAAGTCACTAATTTAAATCTAATTTAAGAATTGAGGCACGAATTGATGATAAATTGGGACGATGTCAAACACAGTTCGTCGATCCCAGATGCTGAACTCGAAGCTGTAGCTTTTACAGCACAACTTGTAGCAAAGATCGTACTCAGAAGAAAGCAACTGGGATGGACACAAGGACAATTGGCAGAAGCAGCTGGCTTGAAGCAATCTTTTGTTTCAAGAGTAGAAAGTGCGAAGACGATTCCGCGCATCGATACCATCCAGACTTTAGCCAAAGTTCTAGGAATGAAACTTGATCTTGTCATGGATGAACAAGCAGCAACAATAGCTTAAGACACTGGGCAGTTCGGGGGCCGTTTATGATTAACGGTCCTTGTTTTATTTATATGATGATTTTGGATAAGGGAATAAGGGCTAATCTTGCTTTTTTATTTCCCCCCCTTCATGTATAATGTCATGAGATTGTTTATTACGGAACAGGGGTGTCTTCATACATGGCTTTGAAAGCTGGAATCGTCGGTTTGCCGAACGTAGGTAAATCCACTTTATTTAATGCAATAACGCAAGCGGGCGCGGAATCCGCGAACTATCCGTTCTGTACGATTGACCCGAACGTAGGCGTCGTTGAAGTACCGGATGTGCGTCTTGATAAATTGACGGAGCTGGTTGTCCCGAACAAGACCGTTCCGACTGCTTTTGAATTCATCGATATTGCAGGTATTGTGAAAGGCGCGAGCAAGGGCGAAGGCCTCGGCAACAAGTTTCTTGCGCACATCCGCGAAGTTGATGCGATCGTACACGTCGTGCGCTGCTTCCAAGATGACAACATCACGCATGTATCCGGTAAAGTCGATCCAATCGGCGATATCAACACGATCAACCTGGAGTTGATTTTGGCGGATATCGATTCCGTTGACCGCAAGATCGAGCGTTCCCGCAAAAACCTCAAAGGCGGCGACAAGAAGGTCGTGCAAGAGGTGGAAACGCTTGAGCGAATTAAAGAAGCGTTGTACAACGATCAACCGGCGCGCAGCTTGGACCTCTCCGAGGATGAGAAGGCGCTTGTTCGCGATCTTCACCTGCTGACGATGAAACCGATCTTGTACGCAGCCAACGTGAGCGAAGGCGAAGCGGCAAACTCCGACGGCAACCAATACGTGGAATTGGTACGTGAATTCGCGAAAGCAGAAGGCGCGGAAGTAGTGCCGATCAGCGCGAAAGTAGAATCCGAAATCGCTGAGCTTGAAGGCGAAGACAAAGAAATGTTTCTAGAGGAGCTTGGCTTGACGGAATCCGGCCTTAACCGCCTGATCCGCGCAGCATACAAGCTGCTTGGACTGTACACTTACTTTACTGCGGGCGTGCAAGAAGTACGTGCATGGACGATTCGTAAAGGCATGAAGGCGCCGCAAGCGGCCGGCGTTATTCATACGGATTTTGAGCGCGGCTTTATCCGTGCTGAGGTTGTTTCCTATGAAGATCTGATGGCGGCAGGCTCCATGAATGCTGCGAAGGAAAAAGGACAGCTTCGCCTTGAGGGTAAAGAATACGTGGTGCAAGACGGCGACGTTATGCATTTCCGTTTCAACGTTTAGCGTTTGAATGGTTGGTTTTGGGGCCCGAAATTCTCGGGTCCTTTTGCTATGTCTTGCGGCTGTTGGACTAAAGTCGGCAAATTCTCCAAAATTGTCACGTTTATGGTTTGTAGTGCGTTATGTTATACTAAAGGAACAATCAATTGGATTTATTCTAAAGTAGAGGTGAATGACAGTGTTGGACCGTTTACAGGCACTCGCTGACCGGTATGAGAAATTGAGCGAGCTGTTGTGCGATCCGGATGTGGCTAGCGATCCGAAGAAGCTGCGCGACTACTCCAAGGAGCAGTCGGACTTGCAAGCTCCTTATGAGGCATATACGGAATATAAGCAAGTTTCCGAGCAGCTTGATGATGCAAAAGTAATGCAGAATGAGAAGCTTGATGATGAAATGCGTGAGATGGTGAAGATGGAAGTCGATGAGCTGAGCGCGCGTCAGGCTGAGCTTGAAGAACATATTCATGTTCTCCTGCTGCCTAAAGACCCGAATGACGATAAGAACGTTATCGTTGAGATTCGCGGCGCTGCCGGCGGCGACGAAGCGGCCTTGTTCGCATCGGATTTGTACCGCATGTATATGAAGTTTGCGGATACGCAGGGCTGGCGAGTAGAGCTTCTTGAATTCAGCGAGAGCGATCTTGGCGGCTTCAAAGAGGTTATCTTCATGGTAACGGGCAAAGGAGCCTACAGTAAGCTGAAATTCGAGAGCGGCGCGCACCGCGTACAGCGGATTCCGGTAACGGAGTCCGGCGGCCGGATTCACACGTCGACTTCAACTGTTGCAGTTATGCCAGAGGTTGAAGAGGTCGAGATTGAAATCCTCGACAAAGATATTCGGGTCGATACGTTCTGCTCCAGCGGTGCAGGCGGTCAGTCCGTTAATACAACCAAATCAGCGGTTCGCGTGCTTCACGTTCCGACGGGCATCATGGCTCAATGTCAGGATGGTAAATCGCAGAACGAGAACAAAGCGAAGGCGCTTCAAGTTCTTCGTGCGCGGATTTCGGATATCAAGCGCCAAGAAGAAGAAGCCAAGTATGCCGGCGAACGCAAAAGCAAAGTCGGTACAGGCGACCGCAGTGAGCGGATTCGCACGTACAACTACCCGCAAAGCCGGGTAACCGATCACCGCATCGGCCTTACGCTGCACAAGCTCGATTCCGTATTGAACGGCGACATGGGTGAAATCATCAATGCGCTGACATTGACGGCTCAGACGGAATTGATGGAGCGCGAGAATTTGGTTTAAGAGTGCGGTAACAGTGCAAGGGATAGAGTGCGGAATAGAGTGCGGAATAGAGTGCGGAATAGAGCAATCTTAATGCAAATAATAGCTGGAATAAACGGGAGCGGCCTAGGCTGCTCCCGTTTGTGTAGCTTGGAGATGTGGGACAGCGAAAGAATGATGCGAGTGGAGCTTGAAGAAACGAAGTAAGCAAACTTCGAGAAAAGCTTGAAGGGACGAAGTAAGCAAACTTCTAGAGAAGAAGCAAACTTGTGTAGAGTTCAGATAAATTTTGAGAATAAGGGAGTGCTTGTTGTGGTGGAAAATGGTCAAGCAGGAGGAGTTAGCGGAAGCGGGGTGCACCTTACAATTGGGGAAGTCTGCGTGCGTGCGACGAAGATGCTGGAAGCCCGTGGCGTCAGCGAACCTCGCAATAATGCGGAGCTGTTGCTGCTGCATGTGCTCGGAATAGAGCGGGCTGCGCTGATTCGCGATTGGCGAGACCCTTTTCCGCAGCAGCACGCGGCAGAATGGGAAGCGCTGCTTACCCGTAAGGCAGCCGGCGAGCCTGTGCAGTATTTGATCGGCGAGCAGTGGTTCTACGGCTTGCCGTATCTTGTCACGCCCGCGGTGCTCATCCCGCGCCCGGAGACGGAGCTGCTGGTTGAAGCCGTGCTGGAAGCGGCGGATAAGCTGTGGCCGGAGGCTGTGGGTGATGGCGTTGTGGGAAGTGAAGGAGTAGTGCAGAGCGGTAGTGCGCCTGTTAGCGAAGGCTCGGAAGTGAGTGGTGAGGCAGTAAGCGAAGGTAGGGAAGTGAGTGGTGAGGCAGTAAGCGAAGGTAGGGAAATGAGTGGAGCGGCAGAAAGCGAAGGCGTGGAAATGAGTGCAGCGGCAGTAAATGAAGGGGTAGCAGCGAGTAGGGCGAGTGTCTTCAAGGGGCCGACAGTGGTTGATGTCGGCACCGGCAGCGGCGCCATTGGCGTGACGCTGGCAGCGCTGCGTCCGCAGTGGCGCGTATGCGCGTCCGATTTGTCGCCGGACGCGCTGGATGTCGCCCGCACGAATGCGGCTCGCCACGGCGCAGCGGCGCGCATGACGTTCTTGCAGGGCGACCTGCTCGGGCCGTTCGCGCAGCCGCGGTCCGAGGAGCTCGCAGTCGATGTGCCCGGCAGCGTCGCCGGCCTGCGCATCGACGTGCTGGTCTCGAACCCGCCGTATATTCCGGCGGGTGACATTGCCGGCTTGCAGCCGGAAGTGCGCGATCATGAGCCGCGTCTTGCCCTCGATGGCGGGGATGACGGCCTGACGCCTTATCGGCGCATGGCGGAGCAGCTGCTGCAGCTGTCTTCGATGCCACGAATCGTCGGCTTCGAGCTCGGCATGGGCCAAGCCGAAGCTGTCGCCGACTTGCTCCGCGGCATTGGCGCATGGCGCGAGGTGCGCATCATCGACGACTATGCGGGCATTGGCCGGCATGTGCTGGCTGTGGAATAGCATTTTGTCGGCGAACCACGCTCACAGCGGGAGCTGAGAGTGAGAAAATGGAACTCTCAGCAGAGAGTAACATGATAATGAATCTGAGAGATCCCAAATTGAACTCTCAGCATGACGATCAACGGAATGCAGCCTAAAGTGTGAGCTGAGAGTACGGAAATCCAACACTCAGCAGTGAAATAGCGTTGCAAAACGGCCTGAGAGTTTCGAATACGAACTCTCAGGTTTTTGTTGTTCGATTTGAAGTTTAGAACAGTGGATACAGAAGAGATGTAGCCCGCACAACACATCAGCAATGAGCAGATATGCCGCCAACCCAAACCAAACTAGCTAGTTTCACCCCACTTAACAGGCTTTCCGCTTACATTTGTGCAATCCCACCCAAAGTGGCACCGAATCGCCGAAAATCCCCGCAGTAAGAGGATATATCTCTAAACATGAGCAAACTAGTCAGTTTCAACCCGCTTAAGCGGCTATTCCGCTTACAGTTGAGCGATCCCACCCAAAGTGGCACCGAATCGCCGAAAATCCCCGCAGTAAGAGGATATATCTCTAAACATGAGCAAACTAGCTAGTTTTAACCCATTTAAGAGGCTATTCCGCTTACAGTTGTGCAATCCCACCAAAAGTGGCACCGAATCACCGAATATCCCCGCTGTAAGAGGATATATCTCTAAACATGAGTAAACTAGCTAGTTTTAACCCACTTAAGAGGCTATTCCGCTTACAGTTGTGCAATCCCACCAAAAGTGGCCCCGAATCGCCGAAAATCCCCGCAGTAAGAGGATATACCTCTAAACATGAGCAAACTAGCTAGTTTCAACTCACTTAAAAGACTATTCCGCTTACAGTTGTGCAATCCCACCAAAAGTGGCACCGAATCGCCGAATTTCCTATTCCGCTTAGAGTTGAGCGACCCCAAAAGCGTGTTTTCTAATCGCCAACATGTCCGCCTATAGCCGATTTTACGCACTCGAAGCTACCCACACTAACATATATGAGCGAAGTTGCTTAAGGGGCTGTTTCTCTTGTACTCTACGAAACTTTTTAAGAGGATTGATAGGTTTAGAGAGCCGCCGCGAGGGACATAATGGGGATATGATCGTTCCGGAACGCAAGCCGATGCACCGACGGGTGCCACAAAGGAGCTTGTCGTTATGATTCGCACTTATTCCCGTTTTCCTTATCGTCCGATTTATGGGTATGTCCTTCTTATTGCCGCAGTATTGCTTATGAGCTGGGAAAGTCAACGTGCCGATGCGGCGATTGCCGGCGGCGGTATTCCGTCCGAATCGATTCGTCTGCGCATTCTGGCGAATTCGGATAACGCGTCCGATCAAGCGGTAAAACGCGAGGTTCGTGATGCCATCGTTGAAGAAATGAACAATTGGGTGGCTGGACCGCAAACAATCGAGGAAGCGCGTGCCACCATCCGCAATCATATGAGCGATATCGAAGGCATTATTGCTGCCAAACTCAGCTCGCGCGGTTTTCACTATGGATTCCAAGCGGAACTCGGCCAAGTGCCGTTTCCAACTAAAATATATGGCACGCAAGTGTACCCTGCCGGTAATTACGAGGCTCTTCGCATCACCCTTGGCGCAGGTGCAGGACAAAACTGGTGGTGCGTACTGTTCCCTCCGCTCTGTTTCGTGGATGCGGTAAGCGGGGAAGCGTCAACTCCTGCGGTAGCTGCAACGGCAACTGTAAGTGCTGCAAAAGCAGACAACGATGCCCAAGTAACTTCAGCCGCGGCAGATGCTCCTGCCAAAGATAAAGGTTCCGATCAAGACGCTCAAGCAGGTGAAGCGAAGCAGCCGGAAGTGAAGTTTTTTCTGTGGGAAATCATCAAGTCGATCTTGAGCTTCTTTCGCAGCCTCTTTAGCTAACAATTAATTAAGCTCAGTCGCGCGCCTTGCGATTGGGCTTTTCTTGTAGGGGAGATGGCTGTTTGGATGGCGCTTGGCGGCGTATGGTATAATGGGGCAAAACAAAGCAGAAGCTGGGGATACGACATTGACCATCCATCTACGAAAAACATTACTGTGGGAAGTGGACAGCCACCAACCGCGCGACGGTGAACTTAACGAGGCTGCAGCTTTGCTGCGAGAAGGCGGGACCGTTGCTTTTCCAACTGAAACGGTCTACGGGCTAGGTGCGGATGCGAGGAGTACAGCGGCGGTTGAACGGATTTTTGAGGCAAAAGGGCGCCCCTCCGACAATCCGTTAATCGTTCACATCTCGGATCGCAAGCAGCTGGAGGAGCTGACACTCCCGCTAGCAGGAGAATCGCCTGTGCTCGCTGAGCGGCTCATGGATCGTTTCTGGCCGGGGCCGCTGACGATTGTGCTGCCGGTGAAGCCCGGTGCTGTTTCGCCACGGGTTACGGCGGGACTTGCTACCGTTGCGGTGCGGATGCCTGCACACCCTGTGGCGCTGCAGCTTATTGCTGCGTCGGGCTGTCCGCTGGCGGCACCAAGCGCGAATCGCTCCGGCCGTCCGAGCCCGACACTTGCCTCCCATGTGCGAGATGATCTGAGCGGCCTGATCGACGGCATTGTCGACGGCGGCGCTGCAGGGGTAGGCCTTGAATCGACCGTCGTCGAGGTTGACGGCGATCTTGTGCGGATTTTGCGCCCTGGCGGCGTGACGGCCGAAGCGCTGCGCGAGGTTGCTGCGCGGGTTGACTTCGACGCTGTTGCCGCGCCTGGCGCCGACATGGAGGCCGTCGCTGCTGTGCCATCAGCGACGGAAGCTCGCGCTGCGGAAGCGCAGGCGCCGCGCTCGCCCGGCATGAAATATGCGCATTACGCCCCGCAGGGGCTGATGCACTTGGTCAAAGGCGACGCTGACGCCGTCTCCGCCTATATTGAGGCGGAGGCCAGCGCAGCGAAAGCGCGCGGCGAGCGCACAGGCGTGCTCGCCTTCGCCGAGCATGCTGCTCGGTACGACGCCGACTGCGTGCTCGTCGTCGGCAGCCTGGCGCAGCTGGAAACCGCTGCGCACGGCCTCTACAATGCGCTGCGCGAGTTCGACAATCGCGGCGTGCAGCGCATTTGGGCCGAGACCTGCTCGGAGCAGGGGATCGGCCATGCGCTCATGAACCGCTTATCCAAAGCGGCCGGCCACGCGGTGGTCCACGTCTAGCGCCGGCGATTGCCGCGCGCCGCACCAAGCGCGCGCTAGTTACGCAGCTGCTCTTGCCGCTAGCTGCGCAGCTGCTCTCACCACGCTGCGCCTAGCGATTCCGCGCGGCCAAGCGCCGCCGGCCCTTACTCGCCCCACCGGCCCTTTCGCATCTCAAGCCCCTCCCAGGTCATCTTTCCAATCTTGTCCGCATATGCTTGTGGAGAGGTTGCGGACAAGGAGAGGATGAAATGGTGGAGGCGGGCATGCATGCCGGACAATTGCTGACGCTGCTGATTATTGCTGTGGCACTGGGGATGGATGCTTTTTCGCTGGGTGTCGGCATTGGGCTCAAAGGCATTCGGCTGATGGATATAGCAAAGCTTAGCGCGATCATTGCGCTTTTTCACATGATCATGCCGCTCATGGGCATTTTCACGGGTAAATATGTCAGTACGCTGCTGGGCGGCGTTGCGACGACTGCGGCAGGTGCGCTGCTGCTGCTGCTCGGCGGCCATATGATTTACAGCTCGCTGCGCGGCGACGCCGTAGAGTCGATCGACTATCGCAGCTCATGGGGGATGCTGTTGTTCGCGTTAGGCGTGAGCGTGGATTCCTTTTCCGTCGGCATCTCTCTTGGCATGTTCGATACGGACATGCTGCTGACCGTGCTGCTGTTCGGCGTTGCCGGAGGGATGATGTCCGTATTCGGGCTGCTGCTCGGTCGCAAGGTGGGGACAAGTCTCGGCGGGTACGGGGAAGCGTGCGGCGGCGTCATCTTATTTACATTCGGCTTGCTGTTCCTGTTCTGACCTTCCGGCATACGCACGCTAACGAAGCGTAGAGGTGTTATTTCACCCAAATAACTTGATATGAAATTCTAACGAATCCCACAGGGCTTATTTGGTGGCAAAACACCGCTTTTTGCCCAAATCCCCTACAATAGCGTCTCTACGATTCGTTAGAATTTTTAAATCGCTCATTTCACTCGAATAAGGCTCCTACGATTCGTTAGCGCGAAGCGCAAGGGGCATCATTTTATTAACCAATTCTCTAATTCACCATATCCCATTACCTGGACAAAAGGAGTGAAATCAATCGTGAAACGGATTCTATTCGTGTGCACGGGCAATACTTGCCGTTCACCAATGGCTGAAGCGCTGCTTCGGGCGATGTCCCAGCAAAGGGGCATGCAGCTCGATATTCGTTCCGCAGGCGTGTCCACGATCGATGGACTGCCTGTTTCCAATCATGCACGGACAGCGCTGTCCAAACGTGATATCGCGCACAACGGTACCTCCAAAGCGCTCGAAGGCGGCTCGATTGCGTGGGCTGATCTTATTTTGACGATGACCGCGAGCCATAAGAGGCAGCTGCTGCAGCATTTTCCGGCTGCGGTGGACAAGACGCATACGCTGCTCGAGTTCGTGAACACGGATCCCAAAGTACTCTCGGACATCGCCGAGCTCGAAGAACTGTATTCGACCTGGCAGATCAAGCAAGCGCTGGGCCAGCCGCTGACTCCGCAAGAGCGGTCCAAGCTCCTCGAGCTGGAGCGGCAAATTCCCAGCTTCGACGTGGAAGATCCTTTCGGCGGATCGCTGGCGATGTATGAGCAGAGCGCGACCCAGATCGAAGCGGCGCTCAACCGTCTCCTTGACCGACTGAAGGGATAAGGTTTATCATTTCCTGCAGGATTTCCTGTCCTTTTCGTTGCTCTTCAAAGACTCGCTGCCAAAGGATGGCAGATGCCGTTTCTTGCTGGCAACGATTGATTTTGGGGCGGCAATCCGTTATGATAAAAGCAACTAAAGACGGTTTCCGATGTAACTGGCGACGAAAGTGGGTTAAACCACGGTGGAGCATCGGATCATACGGCCGGTCGCCTGGGCAAAGAGCAGCGTGCATTATGCATGCTTGCTCTTTTTTCGTCTTTTTCGGCGAAATCAGGTATACTAATGCCATTGTGAATCGACAATTTCCGCCATGTGCGGTTCTATTGGGAGGAAAATGGATATGAAAATCGCCATCGGCGCAGACCACGCGGGCTACCGCTTGAAAGATGAGCTAGTTCCGTTTATCAAATCGCTTGGTCACGAAATTGAGGACGTTGGCTGCGATTGCGACCAGTCCGTCGACTACCCGGATTATGCTCTTCCGGTTGCGGAGCTTGTTGCACAAGGCAAGGCAGAGCGCGGCATTCTCATCTGCGGCACGGGCATCGGCATGTCCATCGCGGCTAACAAAGTCAAAGGCATTCGCTGCGCGCTCGTGCACGATATGTTCTCGGCCAAAGCAACTCGCGAGCACAACGACACCAATGTACTGGCAATGGGTGAGCGCGTTATTGGTCCCGGCGTGGCCCAAGAGATTATCCGGATTTGGCTCGAGACCCCGTTCTCTAGTGGCGAGCGACATATCGGCCGTGTGAACAAAGTGATGAAGCTTGAAGCAGATTACGCCGATGCGGCGAAATCCGAGTAACCGGCCATGAGCGACCAAGACCACGGAATAAGCAGCATGGATTCGGCGAAGCTGACCAAAGATGTAGAAACCGTAGTCCGCGAGCTTGCAGCCGCGTCCGGCATTCGCTATGGACAGCTGCTCGTAATCGGCGTGTCGACCAGCGAGGTGCTCGGTCAGCGGATCGGCACATCAGGTACGTTAGAAACGGCGGCCGCGATCTATGCGGGAGTCGAAATGGTTCGTCAAGAATTGCAGTTTTATCCCGTTTATCAGTGCTGCGAGCATCTCAACAGGGCACTTGTCATGGAACGGGAAGCGGCTGAGCGTTATGGGCTGGAGCTCGTTTCGGCGATTCCTGTGCGCAAAGCCGGCGGCTCCATGGCAGCCTACGCGTTTCAAACGCTGCAGGATGCCGTGCTGACCGAAACGGTTCAGGCACATGCGGGCATCGATATCGGCGACACCTTCATCGGCATGCACTTGAAGCGTGTTGCGGTACCGGTGCGACCAACGATTCGAGCAATCGGATCCGCGCATGTAACGATGGCTTACACCCGTCCGAAGCTAATTGGCGGGGAACGTGCGGTTTACACGCGAGAAGCGGCTGGCCCGGCAACATCTGCTGGCACTTGCGACTAATATGAAAATTCTTATTTATCTTGAGGAGGACTCATCAACATGGAAAACCTACGTAAACAAGATCCGGAAATCCTGAAAGCCCTAGGCCTGGAACTTCAGCGCCAACGCGACAACATCGAGCTGATCGCATCCGAGAACATCGTTTCCGAAGCGGTATTGGAAGCAATGGGTACTGTGCTGACGAACAAATACGCAGAAGGCTACCCGGGCAAACGTTACTACGGCGGCTGTGAGCATGTCGATATCGCGGAAGATATCGCACGCAACCGTGCCAAAGAATTGTTCGGTGCTGAGCACGCGAACGTACAGCCTCACTCCGGCGCACAAGCGAACATGGCTGTTTACCTGGCAGCGCTAAACCCGGGCGACACGGTTCTTGGTATGAACCTGGCGCATGGCGGTCACTTGACGCACGGCAGCCCGGTTAACGCATCCGGCCTTCTGTACAACTTCGTGGCTTACGGCGTTAACGAAGAAACATTTACAATCGACTATGCAGAAGTGCGCAAACTAGCGTTCAAACACCGTCCGCGCATGATCGTTGCAGGCGCATCGGCTTACCCGCGCATCATCGATTTTGAAGAAATGGGCCGTATTGCTAACGACGTAGGCGCATTGCTCTTCGTTGACATGGCGCATATCGCAGGTCTGGTAGCTGCTGGCTTGCACCCGAGCCCGGTTCCGCATGCACACTTTGTAACAACTACTACGCACAAAACGCTTCGCGGACCTCGCGGCGGTATGATCCTTTGCCGCAAAGCATGGGCGCAAGCAATCGATAAAGCGGTATTCCCTGGTTCCCAAGGTGGACCTCTGATGCACATTATCGCGGCAAAAGCAGTAGCTTTCGGCGAAGCGCTTCAGCCTTCGTTCAAAGAATACGGCAAGAACGTTGTCGACAACGCGAAGGCGCTTGCTGACGCTCTGATTGCGAAAGGCATCAACATCGTTTCCGGCGGTACCGACAACCACTTGATGCTGATCGACCTTCGCAACCTGAACATCACAGGTAAAGATGCGGAGCACGTTCTGGATTCCGTTCAAATCACTGTTAACAAAAACGCGATTCCGTTCGATCCAACGAGCCCGTTCATCACTAGCGGTATCCGTATCGGTACACCTGCAGCGACTTCGCGCGGCATGGGCGTAGACGCAATGGCTACAATCGCCGAAGTAATCGCAATGACGCTCAAGAATCCGAAGGACGAGTCCGTTCTGGAGAAAGCGCGCGGTATGGTGAGCGACCTCGTGTCGCAATACCCGCTCTACCCGGGCATGACTTACTAATATCGACTTGGCAAAATCACAAAAAGGTGGCAGAGGGTTCATCCCTATGCCACCTTTTTGTGCGTTCCGGGGGTTCGGCTCTGTGTCGCCTTTTTTGTGTTCCGCAGGGTTCACCGCTGCGACGCCTTTTTTCGCGTGCAGCACCATGCATGCTGCGAAGTCGGAATCATTAGTCATGTGAGCGCTGCTGCACTCCTGTCACCGCACCTTCTAACTCTAACGAACGGTAGAGGTCTTATTTCACCGTTATCCCCCCATTGAAAATTCTAACGAATCGTACAGGTCTTATATCGCCCCAATCATGCTCCATACCGCCATTTTCGACGAAATAATCCCCCTGTGGTTCGTTAGAATTTTTGAAGGCCCTTTTCCCGTCAAATAAGACCTGTACGGTTCGTTAGCTAGTGTGAGAGTGGGTGAAAAGGTGGGAGTGAGGTGAAGGTGAGGTTGATGGTGAAGATGGAGTGAGCCACCTTGCTTTTGTCGATTAATATATATTGCAATCGCTTTCTTTCCGGTTATATAGTGGGAGTGCGGGTTAATCCGAAACGTTTCGGAGGACTTTCCCTAACCCGAAGAAAACGAAGAGGAGTCGAACCGAACATGAAACTTGGAATCATTGCGGATTATCGTGCTGAAAGCTTCGATTATGCGGCCAATCTCGGCTTGGCCTTTTTAGAGTTTTGCGTCAATGTGGGCACTCCTGCTGCTACCTTCATGGACCTTGTACCGGAGCTGAAAGCCGCGAGTGAGCGGACCGGCGTAACTGTTGCATCGATCGGACGCTGGGGCCCTGATCGAATCAATAAGGATGGCAGCATCAACGAAGAGGAACTGAAGGCATCACAAGCACTTATCGATGCCTGCCAAGAGCTGGGCTGTCCGGTATTCGTGGGCGGCTGCAACTACATCGAAGAGCTCTCCTACTACGAGAACATCACAGCGGCGATTAACTACTTCACCGTCCTGATTGAATATGGCAAAACGCGTGGAATCACGATTGCGACGTACAACTGCCACTGGAACAATTACATTGTGGACGATGCGGCGTGGAAGCTCATTCACGGGCATTTGCCGGAGCTTGGCATCAAATACGATCCTTCTCATGCCCGTTATGCAGGACAGGATTATTTGAAAGAAATCGTCGATTGGGGCTCGCGCATCAAGCATATCCACATCAAAGGCTCCGTCATCATTGACGGCAAACGTTTCGACGATCCGCCGGCAGGCATGGATCAGACGGATTGGGGAACGTTCATGGCGATTCTCTATGGGGTTGGCTACCAAGGCGGCTTGAGCATCGAACCGCACTCCCACACATGGACGGGCGAACTCGGCGACAAAGGCGTTCAGTTCACAATCGACTACTTTAACCGCCTGCTGCTCCGCGGGTAAACTTACGAGAGATGGTATTCGGTACGATCGGATGCCATCTTATTTGTTCGAACAGTGTCACTTGCATCGAAAATGGTGCCCAATCTGCAACATTATCCGGATTTAATAGCCTCATAGAGGAAAATGCTGCGCAAACTACAACATTCTCGCTTCAAACAGCCGATTTAGGGCTAATCCATAATGGAATGTTGCATTATGCGCAACATTAAACAGTTAGAGCCGATTCGGAGGGAGAGATGTTGCATTTCAAGCAATATTTACTCGATGCCCTCAACATTTACACGTTACCATCCAATTTACTCGCCCCACCACACTCACAAGTAACCGCATCACACCACTTCAAGCTCGCCCACGGCCTCCATCCTCCGTAAATCACTAGTGGACGCTCGCAACAGCAGCCCATAAACCATCCCCACAGAGACCTGCAAATGCTTCATTTTCAAACTCACCTAACTCTTCAAACCGATTAATTTTCCTGAATTTAGCGAAAAATAATCAGCGCGTCTGCCTCGGCATGATATGATGAGCCTATATCCCTAATTAAGGCGGTGAGCCTCGAAGTATGAGTATATTTGGCGTTTTTTTCATAATTATTTTGGCGTTTATCGTGTTGAAGCTGTTCCAATCCCGTGGTACCCAGCAGCAGTCTCGAGCGGGAGGCTTCTCTGCAGGCGGCGGCCGTCGCAACGTCATGCCGATGCGCAAGCCGCCGGAATACCTCGGCGTACCCGAGGGGCATCCGGCACGTTCCGCTGCCGAACGGCTCGAAGCCGCGCTGTCGGAGGACTTCGAAGCGCGCGTGAAAGACCGCGTAATGAAACGCACGCCAAGCATGCGCGAGGGCGAATGGCAATGGCAGTGGTTTGAGCTGAAGCGATATTTTCTCATGTGCGGCGTGCTTCGGAACGTACCGATGTATAGTGTGCGCGTGGATGAGGTTTGGCATGAAATGCTGATGTTCACCCGGGAGTATGAGCAGTTCTGCAAGCAGTTTTGCGGTGGGACGATCCATCATGCCCCGCATGGTGCGGATGCGAAACCTGCACCGGGCGAACGTGCCTGGTTCGATTGGATCTATGGCGAGCTGTTTCTGCCTGTACCGGTGAGCGGACAGCTGTGGGGCGCGTTCTATCGGACACCGCTGCCGCATGAGCTGATGGATGAGCTGGAAACGAGCGACACCAATGACTTGCGCAGCAAACGATTCAACGAGAAGGCAGCGACGCAATTTAATGATTTGAGTGCAACCATCGATTACTTAATCGATCGTGGCGGCAAGCTCGCGTCGGCAAAGGAACAGCCGATTTACAAAGATAACCGTGTCATGGACTCCTCTGACATGATGACGACCGGCGTGCTCTCCGGGATGTTTTTCTACTCCTCATTCGGGCCGATCGACAACTTTCATAATCAGATGGATGAGAATCAAACCGAGGAACAACGTAATGCGAACGGCGACGGAAGCAGCGGGACTGCTCCAATCTGCAGCAACTACGACGATGATAGGGGCTCCTCTGACTATAACGACGGTGGCAATAATGATGCCGGCAACGGTGATTCCGGCAACGGAGGATTCGACGGCGGTGGCAGCAATTGCTCCAGCGGAGGTGGTGACTCGGGAGGCGGTTCATCCTGCGGAAGCAGCTGCGGCGGTGGCAGCAGCTAAACTCGAGATCATCTCCGCGCTTACATTCCCTTTCGTGCGCTCGTCCGCGTCCACGTAATTCACGCCCCTTTCGGGTATACTTTGCATGTGTTTCATGCTTGCATGGCCCGCATAGCACATTGATGCGCCGAATGTTATAATAGTCAGTTGAAGAAGCATTTCAGGAGGATGAATAGAACTATGGGCAATCTCACAATATGCGACCATCCGCTTATCCAGCATAAGCTGACCTTTATTCGCGACAAAGACACCAAAACCAAGGATTTCCGCGAGTTAGTCGATGAAGTCGCCACCATGATGGCATATGAAATTACGAGAGATTTACCGCTTGAGACGACTACCGTTACGACGCCGGTCATTGAAGCGACGAGCCGGATCGTCTCCGGACGCATGGTTGGCTTAATTCCAATACTGCGCGCAGGACTTGGTATGGTGGAAGGGATGCTCAAGCTGATTCCTTCGGCTAAAGTCGGTCACATCGGGCTGTTCCGTAATCCGGAAACACTCGAACCCGTGGAGTATTATGTAAATCTGCCGGCTGATGCAACAGAACGTCAGCTGATTGTGATTGATCCGATGCTCGCTACCGGCGGATCGGCGAACGCAGCTATCCAAGCGCTGAAGACACGCGGCTGCACCCAAATCAAGCTAATGTGCCTCATCGCGGCACCTGAAGGAGTGGCGGCTGTACAAAAGGCGCACCCGGAAGTCGATATTTTCTTAGCTTCGCTCGACAGTCATCTTAACGATCACGGCTATATCGTACCAGGTCTGGGCGATGCCGGTGACCGTATGTTTGGCACCAAATAATCAGGCGTCTGCAACTAGAGGTTCTATTTGCTGCGCTACATTTAGGAGTGACATGCTTTGTCTAAAATTAAAGTGATGACAATTTTCGGCACAAGGCCGGAAGCAGTTAAGATGGCGCCGTTGGTACTGGAGCTACAGAAGCACCCGGAACAAATTGAGTCCGTGGTCTGCGTGACCGCGCAGCATCGCCAAATGCTCGATCAAGTACTCGATTTTTTCAAAATCAAGCCTGAATACGACCTGAACGTGATGAAGGATCGGCAAACGCTGACGGAGACGACCGTCAAAGTTCTTGAAGGCCTGGAGCCGATCCTACGCGAAGCGAAACCGGATATCGTGCTCGTGCATGGCGATACGCAGACTTGTTTCTTGGCCAGCTATGCTTCCTTCGTGCAGCAAATCCAAGTTGGACATGTTGAAGCAGGCCTGCGAACATGGAACAAAATGTCTCCGTACCCGGAAGAGATGAACCGCCAACTGGCAGGCGTACTCTCGGATGTGCATTTCGCGCCGACGGACAGAGCGGCAGACAATCTGCGCAAAGAGAACAAATCGGAGTCTACGATCTACATAACCGGCAACACGGCGACAGACGTATTCCAATACACGGTGGACAAGTCATTCACGCATCCCGTAATCGATTGGGCAGCGGGTAAGCGCATGATTCTGATGACGGCTCATCGCCGCGAAGCGCTGGGTGAGCCTCATCGTAATATTTTCCGCGCGGTGAAACGAATTGCAGATGAATTTGAAGATGTGGTTGTTGTGTATGCGGTGCATTTGAACCCTGCTGTTCGCGAGCCGGCGAATGAAATCCTTGGCAATCATCCGCGTATTAAGCTAATCGAGCCGCTCGATGTGTTTGAATTCCATAACTTCTACCCGCATACGTACATGATTATGACGGATTCCGGCGGCTTGCAGGAAGAAGCGCCGTCCTTCGGCGTTCCGACCCTAGTGCTTCGCGATACGACCGAGCGTCCTGAGGGTATTGATGCAGGAACGTTGGAGCTCGTCGGTACGGATGAAGAGGTCGTTTACGAGCGTGCTCATGCGCTGCTTTCCGACAAGAACCTCTATGAGAAAATGAGCCAAGCAGCCAATCCTTATGGCGATGGGCAAGCATCTGTTCGCATTGTTCAGGCGATCCTGCATCATTTTGGAAAAGCGGACAATCGTCCGGAGTCGTTCACACAACGTTCATAGTTTACATCAGTAGGATAGCATTCCGAGTAACGCAACAGCATACAGTGCTACTGTACGGTTTGGAAACCCGGAAACCCCAGGTAAATCAAGGGTTTTCGGGTAACTGTTCACTAAATGTTTGAATTTATATCAATTGACAAAAGCGAGCTCGCTTGGCTAAAATAAATAAGAGTTTTGGAGTGATTCTAGGATGACGAATCCGTCCCATAACGACAATAATCGCAACACGGATAACAGCAGCTTAGGAGATAATCCTTGGCGCGCCATGGGTCTGATCGGATCCGTCGGCGGCACAATCGGTGCCTGTCTTGGACTGGGCTACTGGATTGGACACAAGGTTGATCAAGCGCAAGACACCGGGTACAGCTCCATTGTTGGCATGGCTCTTGGTTTTGTCATTGCAGTGTTCATCACCATCATTCTTATCAAGGCGTTTACAGGGGGCAAAGCGAAATAATGGATGATTTGTCCGGCCACCTTCGAACGGTTAAGCGTATTACGTTCTTTTTTTTGTCTCTATGTTTTATTGGATGGGCCCTCCTTCCGGAATATAAGCCGTTCTTCGGCGGTCTTGTTCTCGGAACTGCGGCAAGTCTTGCAAACGCCTTCCATCTCTCTTGGAAAGTACAGCGAGTCGGCGCTCTGTCCGCTGCGGGAATTCAGAAACGCCATAACCTTGGTTTTCTGACTCGCGCGTGTATTGCCCTGCTGGCGGTTGTAATCGCAACCAAGTACTTTTCGTTTAGCCTCTACGGAACAGTAGCTGGATTATTTGTTGCTCAATTGGCAACACTCATATTGGGATTTAAAGCCAAGAGAGATCCGGCCGTTCGGCATTCCACCGATGAAAGGGGTGAAAACAACTAATGGATCATATTTTTCCTGAAGTAAATCTGGGTGGCATTCGATTTGATTTGGCTGCCATTATCATGATAGTTATCACCAGCATTATCGTTTTTGTTATTGCTAAGCTGGCGGTTCGCGGCGCATCGGTGACCAATCCGACCAAGATGCAGAACTTCTTGGAGTGGGTTATCGAATTCGTACAGAACATTATCGGTACAACGATGGACTTGAAGAAAGGCCGTCCGTACCTGACGCTGGGTATTGCTATGATCATGTACCTGTTTGTAGCCAACTTGCTGGGTCTTCCATTCGGTATCATTACCGAAGCTCATCACGGTGCAACATTTGCAGGCATGGAGCTTAACTTGCATGGTGAAGAGGAAGCACACATCGCGTGGTGGAAATCACCAACTGCTGATGTCGCGGTTTCCGGCGCGCTAATGGCTATCGTAATCGTGCTTACGCACATTGAGGGTCTGCGTCGTAACCGTAAGCATTACCTCAAGCATTACTTCGAGCCTTACGCAGCATTCTTCCCGCTTAACGTAATTAAGGAAGTCGCTAAGCCGCTATCGCTTTCGCTTCGTCTTTACGGTAACATTTTCGCGGGTGAGGTTATGATTGGCGTCATCATGGGCATGGGATGGTTTGGTATCCCGGCACTGATTGTATGGCAAGGTTTCAGCGTTTTCGTAGGCGCGATTCAATCCTTCGTATTCGTCATGTTGACCATGGTTTACATGTCGCAAGCGATCGTTCACGAAGAGCATCATTAAGTCAGTAACAAACCTGCTCATGGCAGGAAACAATAAAACTATATGTAAACATTTTAAGGAGGATTTCTCTAATGGGAGCTTTAGCATTAGTTGCAGCAGCAATTGTATTCGGTCTTGGAGCACTGGGTGCAGGTATTGGTAACGGTTTGATCGTAGGTCGTACAGTTGAAGGTATTTCCCGTCAACCAGAACTTCGCGGTACTCTTCAAACTACAATGTTCATCGGGGTAGCGCTTGTAGAGGCACTTCCAGTTATTTCCCTAGTACTAGCGTTCATCTTCTTGGGTAAAGCTTAAGATTACTTTGCAGAAACGGCGGGGAGTGCCTATGCCTCCGCGCCTTCCTTTTGCTGACCGTCAGGAGATGGTCGGCCAATTTACGGAAAGGAGTGACGTACGTTGGATATCGTATGGTCCAATTTTTTCATCCAACTGATTGCTTTCGGAATACTTTTCTGGCTGCTTAGCCGTTATGCTTTCGGCCCGCTCTTCTCCATCATGGAGCAGCGCAAGCAGTTCGTGAAAGAACAGCTTGAGAATGCGGAGAACAGCCGCAAGCAAGCCGAAGCGCAATACGAGGAACAGAAACAATCCCTTCAACAAGCGCGCAAGGATGCTTATGACATTATCGAGCAAGCGAAACAAACGAGCTCGAAGCAAGCCGATGAGATCGTACATGCAGCGAAATCCGAGGCTACTCGCCTGAAGGACGAAGCTGTCAAAGATATCGAGAGCGAGAAAAACAAAGCGATTTCTGCACTTCGCAGTCAAGTTAGCGGCATGTCCGTTATGATCGCTTCGAAAATCATCGAGAAACAAATCGATGACAAATCGCAAGAGCAGCTTGTTGACCAATACTTGAATGAGGTTGGAAGCAAATGAGCCGCGAGAGCGTCGTAGCTAAACGCTACGCTAAAGCGCTGTTTGAACTGGCACAAAGCAATAATATGGTCGCTGAAGTTGAACAACAACTGAAGATCGTCGTTGAAGCCTTGACCGGAGACGCGCAAATCCGCAAGTTTCTTGGCCTGCCAAACGTTGAAGTGACGAAGAAGATCGATATTATTAAAGGTGCTTTGTCTGACAAAGTGTCGGTTATGGTTCTGAATACAGTAGAGCTGCTCATTATTCGCAATCGCCAAGCTGCGATCACGGATGTGTTTGAAGCTTATACGAGAGTGGCGGGAGATGCGCTTGGTCAGGCACACGCAACTATATATACGGCTAAATCGTTGTCCATCGAAGAACTGGCTAAAGTGTCGGCTCAATTTGGTACAATGATCGGCAAACGCATTATCGCAAAACAAATCGTTGAACCTGCTCTGCTCGGCGGCGTACAAGTACGCATCGGCGACCGTTTGTATGACGGCAGCCTCTCCGGCAAGCTGGCTCGACTTGAACAAGCATTGAAAACTCAAGCATTGTAGATAGGGGTGAACGGAATTGAGTATCAGACCTGATGAAATCAGCACGCTGATTAAACAACAGATCGAACAATTTAAATCCGAAATTCAAGTCGTTGATGTCGGTACGGTCATCCAAGTCGGTGACGGTATCGCACGTGTGCACGGCCTTGAGAACGCTATGGCTGGCGAATTGCTCGAATTCTCGAACGGCGTTATGGGTATGGCCCTTAACCTTGAAGAGAGCAACGTCGGTGTCGTTATCATGGGACCTTACACAGGCATCCGCGAAGGCGACCAAGTGAAGAGAACGGGTCGTATCATGGAAGTTCCGGTTGGCGAAGCTTTGCTTGGCCGCGTAGTAAACGCACTGGGACAACCAGTTGACGGCAACGGACCAATCAACACAACTGCAGCACGTCCAATCGAATCACCGGCACCGGGCGTTATGGCTCGTAAATCGGTATTCGAGCCGATGCAAACAGGTATCAAAGCCATCGATGCAATGATTCCAATCGGCCGTGGTCAACGTGAGCTTATCATCGGTGACCGCCAAACAGGTAAAACTCAAATCGCGATCGACACGATCGTTAACCAAAAAGGCAACGGCGTTATCTGTATCTACGTTGCTATCGGTCAGAAACAATCCACTGTTCGTACAGTTGTTGAATCCCTTCGCCAACAAGGCGCTTTGGATTACACAATCGTCGTAACAGCGAGCGCTTCCGAGCCGTCCCCGCTTCTTTACCTGGCACCTTACACAGGCTGCTCGATGGGCGAGTACTTCATGTACAACGGCAAACACGTTCTTGTTATCTATGATGACCTTTCCAAACAAGCGGCAGCATACCGTGAGCTTTCCTTGCTGCTTCGCCGTCCGCCGGGTCGTGAGGCTTACCCAGGTGACGTATTCTATCTTCACTCCCGTTTGCTTGAGCGCGCAGCTAAGCTGAACGATGAGCTTGGCGGCGGTTCCTTGACTGCATTGCCATTCATCGAGACGCAAGCCGGCGATATCTCGGCTTACATCCCGACGAACGTAATTTCGATTACGGACGGTCAAATCTTCCTTGAGTCCGACCTATTCTACTCCGGTCAACGTCCAGCGGTTAACGTTGGTAACTCCGTATCCCGTGTAGGTAGCTCCGCTCAAATCAAAGCAATGAAGAAGGTAGCGGGTACGCTGAAGACTGACCTCGCGCAATACCGCGAGCTTGCAGCTTTCGCAGCGTTCGGCTCCGATCTCGATAAAGTAACACAATCCCGTCTGAACCGCGGTGAGCGTACGCTTGAAATTCTGAAGCAAGGCGTTAATGCGCCATTGCCTGTAGAACGTCAAGTCGTGTCCCTGTACACGGTAACTCGTGGACACGTGGATGATCTTCCCGTTCAAGACGTTCGTCGTTTCGAACAAGGCTTCCTGGCTTACGTGGATGCAAACAAACCGGAAATTTTCGCTTCCATCCGCGATACGAAAGATTTGACATCCGACAATGAGAAAGTGCTTGTTGAAGCGATCAAAACATTCAAGAACAGCTTTGCAGCGTCGGTTTAAACCTTTTCAACAACATTCAATCGGCACGCCGGTTGAACCATGCGCGGAATAGAACTGACCCCTAGTGAAGCCATGCTTCACCCACAGGGGTCAGTAATAAGGTGGTGACAACGAATGGCTAAAGGTATGCGTGAGATTAAGCGCTCGATCAAGAGCAAGCAGAATACGAAACAGATTACGAAGGCTATGGAGATGGTTGCATCCGCAAAGCTCAAGAGAGCCCAAGATGCAGCGGTAGCATCGCGTCCATATACGGAGAAAATCAAAGAAGTCGTAGCGAGCATTGCTTCGAGCGGAGGCGCGATTAAGCATCCTATGCTGCAAAGCCGCGAAGTTAAGCGTACGGCCTATCTGGTCGTGACGTCTGACCGTGGTTTGGCGGGCGGATACAATGCGAACGTGCTTCGTAAAGTATGGGTGGAGATTCAAGAAAAGCATAAGTCTCCAGCTGAATACGATGTGTTCGTCATCGGACGCAAAGGCCGTGATTACTTCAAGCGCCGGGGCATCGCTCTTGCAGGCGAAGTAACAGGACTTTCGGATACACCTAAATTTGCAGATATCAAGTCCGTAGCGGCAACAGCTGTTAAAGGCTTCGAGAGCGGCAAATATGACGAATTGAATTTGGTGTACAACCAATTCTACAACGCGATGACCCAAGTTCCTGTTATCAAACAACTGCTTCCGTTGGATCAGTCGGATTTTACAGGCGCGAAGGCAAGCTATGAATATGAGCCGTCACCTGAGAAGGTACTCGATGTATTGCTTCCTAAATATGCGGAAACGGTTATTTACAGCTCCGTATTGGAAGGCAAAGCAAGCGAGTTCGGCGCACGTATGACTGCGATGGGCAATGCAACGAAGAACGCGACGAAGATGATCGCAGGCTTGACGTTGACGTACAACCGTGCACGTCAGGCAGCAATCACGCAAGAAATCGCGGAAATCGTCGGCGGTGCGAACGCGCAGGCGTAATATAAACTTTAAAGTATTTTTCCTCGGAAAAACATGAAGGAGGTACACCAATGAGCAAGGGGCATGTAGTCCAGGTAACAGGTCCGGTTGTCGACATCGCGTTCGAGAACGGTCATTTGCCTCAGATTCTTAATGCGATCAAAATTGAGAAAAAAGCTGAAAACCCAGGCGAAGTGAACATCAATCTTACGGTTGAAGTTGCCACTCACCTCGGTGATAACCTGGTTCGTTGCGTTGCGATGTCTTCCACTGACGGTCTTGTCAGAGGTACAGTAGCTGTTGACTTGGGCAACCCAATCACAGTACCTGTAGGACCAGCAACACTTGGCCGCGTATTTAACGTACTTGGCGATCCAATCGATAACAACGGTGATGTTGACCGTACGCTTGCTAACCCGATTCACCGTCAAGCTCCTCCTTTCGAAGAGCTGTCGACTTCCCAAGAGATCCTGGAAACAGGTATCAAGGTTATCGACCTTATGGCGCCTTACTCCAAAGGCGGTAAGATCGGTCTCTTCGGCGGTGCGGGCGTAGGTAAAACCGTAACGATGCAAGAGCTTATCCACAACATCGCACAAGAGCATGGCGGTATCTCCGTATTCGCCGGCGTTGGTGAGCGTACTCGTGAAGGTAATGACCTTTACCACGAGATGAGCGATTCCGGCGTTATTGCTAAGACGGCGATGGTATTCGGTCAAATGAATGAGCCTCCAGGTGCACGTCTTCGTGTAGCTCTGACAGGTCTTACAATGGCTGAGTATTTCCGTGATGAAGAAGGAAGAGACGTTCTTCTGTTCGTCGACAACATCTTCCGCTTCACGCAAGCTGGTTCCGAAGTATCCGCATTGCTTGGCCGTATGCCGTCCGCGGTAGGTTACCAACCAACGTTGGCAACTGAGATGGGTCAACTGCAAGAGCGTATCACTTCAACGAAGAAAGGTTCCGTTACTTCCATTCAAGCGATCTACGTTCCTGCCGATGACTATACGGATCCGGCTCCGGCAACGGCGTTTGCCCACTTGGATGCAACGACTAACCTTGAGCGTAACATCGCAGCGATGGGTATCTTCCCAGCCGTTGATCCGCTCGCTTCTTCTTCCCGTATCCTGACGCCGGAAATTCTTGGCGAAGAGCACTACCAAGTAGCGCAAACCGTTAAGAAAGTTCTGCAACGTTATAAAGAGCTTCTGGATATCATCGCGATTCTCGGTATGGACGAATTGTCTGAAGAAGACAAGCTAGTCGTTCACCGTGCGCGTCGTATTCAAGTGTTCTTCGCGCAACCACTACACGTTGCGGAAGCGTTCAATGGTATTCCGGGCTTGTACGTTCCTGTTAAAGAAACGGTACGCAGCTTCAAAGAAATTCTTGAAGGTAAGTACGACCACCTTCCGGAATCGGCATTCCATAACGTCGGAACGATCGAAGACGCAGTTGCTAAAGCGGAAAAACTCGCTCAAGAGGTTTAATCGCTCATAGCTAGGGAGGTAATATCGTGAGCTCCTTTTTATTGGAAATTGTAACCCCTGAGCGTAAAGTGTACGCTCAGGATGTAAATATGATTATCGTCAAGGCTTCCGAGGGTGAGATGGGTATTCTGCCTAATCACATTCCGATGGTAACGCCTTTGCGAATTGCTCCTGTTACGATCAAGAAAGACCGCTCTGAAGAAACAATTGCCGTCAACGGCGGGTTCCTTGAGATCCGTAAGGATAAAGTGGTTATCTTGGCTGAGAGTGCAGAACTACCGGGCGACATCGATCTTTCCCGTGCAGAATCCGCGAAGCAACGTGCAGAGCAACGCATTAACGGCAAGCGCGATGAGTACGATCAACTTCGCGCTGAGCTCGCATTGCAGCGTGCACTTAACCGTATCTCGGTAAAGTCGCGCTAAGATCGCAAGCGAAGAAGACTGATTCTTTCGCAGATGTATTCTGTGAGAGAGTCAGTCTTTTTGTTTTTATAGATGTAATCATTTGGCTATAAACTGACAAATGATGGACACACTCGAGTGGTAAATTTGTAGTATAATGAGAAAATCCGACATCGTAAGGAGGTCCTGCCATGATCGATATTCATACGCACATATTGCCGGGCATTGATGATGGTGCTGCTGATATGGAAGAAGCACTGGATTTGGCTAGAGCTGCTGTGTCGGATGGTATTACCGGACTGATTGCCACACCGCATCATGCGAATGGCCGTTATATGAATGATGCGGCTTTCACGCACCAGCAAGTAGAGCTGCTCAGAGAGCGTCTTGTAACGGAGCAAATTTCGCTTGACCTGTATGTGGGACAAGAGATTCGTATACATAGTGATATGTTTGAAGCACTGAGTGCTGGGGAGCTGACCACATTGGCCGGGTCCCGCTATATTTTATTAGAGATGCCGTCTTCATCCGTTCCTAAGCGGATGCTGGAATATATTCATGAATTCACGATTATGGGCATACGACCGATTATTGCCCATCCCGAGCGTAATGCTGAGGTTGTTCAGAATCCATCCAAATTAAGAGAGATGGTAGACGCAGGTGCCTATGGCCAAGTGACGACACACTCTCTGCTTGGTGGATTTGGCAAACAAATCGAACGTTCCGCCTGGCAGCTTTGCCAAGAAGGCCTCATTCATACCCTCTCCTCAGATGCACATCATGTCGTGCGTCGCGGTTATCGTCTTCAAGAAGCTTATAAGAGAGTAAGAGAGGAATTGGGAGAGAACTTCGAACAATGTTATAGGCAAAATGCAGAATCCATAATCAAAAATTATGTATTCAATGAATCTCCAGTAGTGGACAAAACTTCCAAAAGTAAAAATCTGTTAAATCTCCTAAAATTCTTTGGTAGATAATTGACCACCTAGTAAATGGATGGTACTATTGGTAGTGATTGTTACATATGGCGGCAATTTTAGACAAATTCTTAAGTAGAGGTGACTTATAGTGACAGTAAAAAGAAAATTAGTAGTAACAACAATCGCAGCAAGTCTAGTAGCCGGTTCGTTGGCAGGAATTCCACTTAGCAACAAAGGATTGGCAGCACAATTGGGTCTGTCTAACGTTGCATCAGCAGCTACGGCAACAACGCCAACGTATGCCGATTTCTTGGCTAGACTAGATCGTATTCACACAGCGCTAATCGCTGGTGGCGAAGCGCAAAAGGTTCGTGATCTTCGCGAAATTATTGCTGATCTGGATTATGCTACTGCAAACTCACTGGTTGAGCCGATACTAGCGTATATTCCTTCTGATCTTTCAGACAATGAAGACTTTAAGGAAGCTCTGTTTACGGTTTTCCAAGCAATCGGGACTGTAACTTACAGCACGCATGTTTCAGAAATTGACGCAATCCGCAATAGCGCAGAAGTACGTACAGCGTTTGAGGAACTTCAAGAAGCAACCGGCGTTAATCTGACATTGAATGATCTACTAGCATACGGCAACGCGGTTGAAAGTGCAGCAGTTAATCAACTGAAGGCACCTGGTAAGCTAATGCTTCTAGCTGCAGCAGTTGTAAGCGGTAATACAGAAGCAGTAGTGGACTTGTTCAATAATGCTTCTGAAGAAGTTTTGAACAATAGCTCGCTTAAAGTGAACGAACTGATTACTTGGTTTGCTAATGAGAATACCGCTTCTAGAGAAGAGCTTGTGGATGCTGTTGCAGCTACTGTTGAAAACTTTACTACGAATTACCCATTAGAAGCTGAAATCGCAGCTGAGGCTACTCAAGCACTGGCTGTTGCCTTTATCCGTGCAGAAACAACGGGTAGTGCTGTATCTTCAAACAATGGCCGTACACAAACGTTTACCCTTAAACTATTGAAAGATATCACCATTCCGTCTGATCTAGTAGTTTGGAATGTTACAGGCGGTAGCAACATTACTAAAGATGCAACTCTAGCTGGCGTAGTTAACCTTGCTAGCACCGCTAGTACAGGTACAGCTACACTAACCGCATCCGTTATGGATAAAGTGATTTACAGCGAAAATATCACACTAACTTATAGTGCTGGTTCAGTGTATATCCCTAGCGCGCCTTCCATTATCGATATTCTCGGTGATCTTAAAGGCAAGATTGCAGCTGCAACAGGCGCAGAGAAAGACAAGCTGATCAAAGAAGCGATTGATAAAGCATTCGCTGCAATTTCAGCAATTTCTGCGATTGATGTAAGTAAAGACGTATCCATTGTAGACGGCAAAGCGACAGTTAACGTAAGCAGCTCTGCAATCAGTAAAGTCGTTACAGATATTACTGCAATTATCAATGCCCTGAAGGATGCTGCTCCAGGAGCAGAGAAATCCTTGCCGAACATTGTAGTTTCGTTCGAAGCAGGTAAAGTGGATTCCAAAGATATCACTTTCAATGTTGATGCTGATAGCGTTAAGAAATTAACTGTTGCTGGTATCTACGGAACTAAATTCGTTGCGAATGGTATTGGTGCAACAGTACCGGTAAGCGAATCGAAAGATAGCAAAATCAGCTTCAACGTGAAGAACGCGGCAGCTACACCAGCAGTTATCGGAACTGGAAAAGCTGCATCCGACGTATTTGACTTTACCTTTAATGCAGGCGGCACAGATATTCACGAATTCACTAAACCGGTACAAATTCAACTTCCGGTAAATACGGACGGCATTGATACAGATCTACTAACACTAGCTAAAATTATCAATGGAAAGCTAGAGTATTACGGCGGTAAATATTCGAATGGTTCTGTTACAGAGAACCGTGACACGTTCTCCTCTTATGTGGTTGTAGAGAACAAAGTATCTTTCAAAGATACGAACAAAGTAAAAGCATGGGCTGGCCGTCAGATCGAAGTTATGGCTGCTAAAGGCGCTATCCAAGGCCGTGCTAATGGCGCATTTGTTCCGAATGGAGAAGTAACACGCGCTGAATTCGCTAAGATGCTCGTTCGTGCACTTGATCTGGACAATGTATTGGCCAAAGAAGGCTTTAGCGATGTGAATGCTGCTGACTGGTTCGCACCATTCGTAGCTGCAGCATCTGAAGCTGGTATCATCAAAGGCCGTACAGCTACTTCCTTCGCGCCTAACGCTACGATTACACGTGCAGAGATGGCTGTAATGGTCGCTCGCGGCTTGGAAGCAGCTCAAGGAGTTAAACCTAGCGCAGAAGACCTGAAGGCTCTCGACGCATTCAAAGATGCTGGATCGATCAGCGCTAGCTTGAAGGATGGAGTAGCTTTTGCAGCAAACAATGGACTTGTTGTTGGTGATAAAGGTAAATTCAATCCAAACGCTACAGCTACACGTGCACAAGCGGCAGTAATCATCTACCGCGCATTTAACTTCAAGGGTTAAGCAATTCGCATCACAGGATGGAATGGCATAATATACATCCCCCTTCAATGGGGGATGTATATTGCTTTAAAGAACAAAATTCACCCAGATTAATCCAAAACTTTGATGATGAAATTGCGAGGGATATGACGTGCAGATCGAGTTAGAACTCCGAGACTATATACGGATTATTACCAAACGGAAATGGATGATCGTTGCAATTGTGGTTATCTGTTCATTGGCAGCGGGGTTGTATAGTTATTTCATGATCGAACCGGTTTATCAAGCGACGACGAAGATTGTTGTCAATCGAACAGCCGCCACAGGTGCTTCCACGAATGACTTGGATTTGAACGAAGTGAATGCCAATCTGCGTTTGATCGATACCTACAAAGAAGTGATCAAAACACCGGCTATTATGGAGGCAGTGTCCAGCAAGCATCCGGAGTTTAACTTGAGCGTGGATGAGTTGATCAAGAAAGTGAAAGTAAGCTCCGTCAACAATACGCAAGTAATGACGATGGCTGTTCAGGATCTCTCATATGAAAAAGCAGCAGAGATCGTGAATGCAGTGACGCAAGTGTTTAAAGAACAAATTCCGAGCATCTTCAACGTGCAGAATGTAACCGTACTGAACTTGGCGAAGGTGACTCCAAGCAAAGAGCCGGTTCCGGTCAATAACAAGCTTGGGCTGAATGTGATTTTGGCTTTCGTTGTATCTCTTATGGCAGCCGCAGGAATTGCTTTCTTACTTGAGTATCTAGATGACACCATTAAGACGGAGGCGGACGTTCTAAGATACTTGGAGCTGCCGACAATGGGCCAAATCGCCAAAGTGAAGAATGAACACGCGAATCGAGAAGAAGCGATTAAGACAGGTAACGTAAAGGCGGGTGAAATTTCGAGTGTCCAAGTTGGGAAATAGCAGATATCTGATTACGTATTACGAACCAAAGTCACCTATCTCAGAAGCATATCGTGCAATGCGGACGAATATCGATTTCTCCTCAGTCGACGATCACATTCAAGTTATCATGGGAACCTCGGCATCACCCGGAGAAGGAAAGTCAACGACAATCGCTAATATTGCCGTAGTTTATGCGCAAGCGAATAAGAAAGTCGTACTCATCGATGCCGATATGCGAAAGCCGACCATGCATCACACATTTGGGCAAAGCAATCGTCAAGGCTTGTCTTCCTTACTGTCACGTCAGTGTGAGCTGGATGAGGCGGTGAAAGCGACGGACATCCCAAATTTATATATAATTCCTTCCGGCCCTGTACCACCGAATCCTTCCGAAATGGTTGCGTCTCAACGGATGAGTGCGCTAATTGAAGAACTGCGAACCAAGTTTGATATTGTCTTAATCGACACCCCTCCGACGTTAGCAGTTACAGATGCACAGCTTATTTCGACAAAATGCGATGGCGTCTTGCTTGTCGTTGAATCAGGTAAGATCAAACGAGATGCGGTTATTAAGGCGAAACAGCAGCTCACGCATGTAAAGGCACGGATACTCGGTGTGGTACTGAAGAACATTGAGCAGAAGAACAGTGAGGGCTACTACTACTATTATTATAGTGAAACAGAAAAGTAGTTCGAAAGTATTGTTATAATAGGGAAAAAGTTCTATTATTATATCTCGGGTTATTATTGTCTAATACTACCAATTGAGGGCATATAAGCCGGATAGTAATACTGAGAACATGGGGGAAGTCCAATGCTGTACAAGAAGCGCTCTATGCTTTTATTGGGAATTGATTCATTAATCGTTTGCTTTAGCGTTGGAACCTCCTATTTATTCCGTTACCAGGGGACCATTCCAGCTGACTCTGTAATGCAAATGGTGATCTACGCATTAGTAACGGCGGTCATATGCAACATTACGATGGTTTACTTCAAGATGTACCAACGTATATGGAGATACGCTAGTATTGGTGAGCTAGTTTCACTGCTGAGGGCAGTCATTCTTGGCTGGATCATTTCCTATGGTTTAACGAGCATCTTCATGGATGAGAACGTTCCAGTGCCAATAGCGGTTCGTACCATGGAGACGATGCTGTTGATAATGGGCGGTATCCGCTTCGTATGGAGAATGATCGTAGATAGTAAGAATACAGCTACCAATAAGTCTAGAGTGCTTATTATTGGAGCCGGAGACTGCGGCGCTATTATCGCCAAAGAGATTAAGAGCAATGTTAACGCGCAGTTATACGTAGTTGGATTCATTGACGACGACAAGAAGAAGCTGCTGCAACGCATACTGGGCATACCCGTTCTGGGAGATCGGTACGCAATTGGAGCGATAGTGAGAAGGCATAAGATAAACGAGATAATAATTGCCATTCCATCAGCCGAGAAGTCGGAGTTGTCCGAAATCATTTCAATATGCCGAGAAACAGATGCTAAGGTGAAAATCATTCCTGCACTGAATGATCTCATAGAGGGCAAGGTATCGGTTAATGTAATGAGAGATATTGATCTGGAGGACTTATTGGGGCGCGATCCAATTCTGCCTGATTTGAAAGGGATCGCCGACTATGTAGAGAACAAGGTTGTTCTGGTAACCGGTGCCGGAGGATCCATAGGTTCTGAATTGTGCCGACAAATTACGATATTCAGACCCAAGACCTTGATTCTATTAGGGCATGGGGAGAATAGTATTTATACCATTGAGATGGAGCTGCGCAGACGTTTCCCAGACCTTGCACTAGAAACCATCATTGCGGACATCCAAGATCGTCAACGCATTGACGATGTATTCCGCTTACATAGACCGCAAGTCGTCTTCCATGCAGCCGCGCATAAGCATGTTCCACTAATGGAAAGAAACCCGGCTGAGGCCGTTAAGAATAACGTGTTTGGCACCAAGAATGTAGCTGATGCAGCCGATCGTTATGAGGTCGAGAGATTCGTTCTCATTTCTTCAGACAAGGCAGTGAACCCATCAAGCATTATGGGTGCGACCAAGCGGATTGCGGAAATGTACATCCAAATGAGAGATCAAATTAGTAATACCAAATATGTTGCTGTCCGATTCGGTAATGTTCTCGGGAGTAGAGGCAGTGTTATACCTAGGTTCAAAGAGCAGATTGCAGCCGGTGGTCCTGTAACAGTCACGCATCCAGAGATGGTACGTTACTTTATGACCATTCCAGAGGCCGTACAGCTCGTCATCCAAGCAGGTGCCTTTGCTGCTGGTGGTGAAATCTTCGTATTGGATATGGGCCAGCCTGTTAAGATTGTAGAGCTTGCAGAGGATGTTATTCGATTGTCTGGTTTCGAACCATATAGCGAAATACCAATCGAGTTTACAGGTATTCGTGCTGGGGAGAAGCTGTATGAAGAGCTGCTGCTGAATGAGGAAGCAATTAAGAAGACAAGTCACAATCGGATTTTTATTGGTAAACCGTTGACTATTAATCAAGCGGAGTTGGAACTTCAGTTCAAGCGTCTGGAACGTGCGATTGATGGTGAGAAGGATGACATTCGGAATGTCATTGAGTACATTGTGCCGTTGTTTAAGGATGTTTCATAGCATCTGGAATTGAAATGTAAGTGAAGGGAATGGATACAATGCGAAAAATGAAGAGATGGAAAAAGGTTGCATTGTGGATTGCATCGATAGTTGTCGTACTTGGAATTGGTGGTATATTCGCAGCTAACTATGCTGTGAATAAAGTCATTGGATCTTTGGCTGATAGCCTCGAACCCGATATAACAACCAATACTGCAGGCGAAACAATAGCAGATGAACAAACAAGTAATAATAATGCCCATAATGAGGAGGTACAAGCTGTCACGGATAATGATTTGCCAACTGAGAATGAACCGACAAAAGATACATCTCATACCCAGGATAAAGACAAGCTAGAAAGTAAACCTGCTTCGACAAAGGGGGAAACTAAACCGAGTGATGAACAACTTAACGGGTACTCCCCTGAAGTATCAGTTAAAAAGGCTGAAAATATTAAGGGTTCTGTCTCGGTAAAGGATAAGGCATCAGTAACTTCGATTCTTCTTAAAAAACTTAGTATTAAAGACATGAAGAAACTACAGCAGCTAGCTAGCGGTGGTCTAAGTATTGAGGAGAAGAGAGAGGCTCGTAGGATTGTACTGAATGGGGTTAGTCCGGAACAGTATAATGAGCTGTCTCAAATTGCGAAGAAGTATGGAGTTAGCCAGGGGAAGACACATGATCAGGTAGTAAACGAAGAAAAAGATAGCTTAGCTGAAAAATAATTAAGTGTAAGTACTCTTATCAATTAATTTGTGATTGGTGTAACTATCGCTTTCCGTGTGGTGCTGGTCAAAGTGGACCAACAGTTCCGGAGAGCGTTTGTTCTATTAATTGAGTACCTACTCACAGCAAACATCTAATTATGAATTCGAGTACAAAGAAGTTACTTTAAAGGTGGGATAAGGGTTATGTATATAAAGATTAAACGATTAATTGATATTGTTCTTTCTTTAGTGGGGCTAATTTTCTTGTCGCCCATTACATTAATTATTGTAATAGCAATTAAACTTGACTCCAAAGGACCGATCTTATTCAAACAAAAGCGTGTTGGAGTTAATAAAACACATTTTAATATCCTGAAATTTCGAACAATGAGAATAGAAGCCCCTAAGGATACTCCAACCCATTTACTTGGCAACCCCGAGCAATATATTACGAGGGCAGGTAAGATTCTACGAAAAACTTCTTTGGACGAGTTGCCTCAAGTATGGAATATTTTTGTTGGTAACATGAGTATAGTTGGTCCGAGACCAGCGCTCTGGAATCAGTATGATTTAATTAATGAAAGGGATAAGTACAGTGCGAATGATATACTTCCCGGACTAACTGGCTGGGCTCAAATAAACGGTAGAGATGAACTTTCTATTGAATTAAAAGCAAGGTTGGATGGAGAGTATGTAGAAAGACTAAGCTTATGGATGGATATAAAATGTTTCTTTGGTACTATTCTTAGTGTTGTTAAAAGCGAAGGATTCGTTGAAGGTGTGAGTAATAGGGAGACTATATCAAAATGATAAGAGTGCTTGTTACCGGAACCAACAGTTATGTTGGGAAAAGTTTAGAGAGATATCTCGGAAATTTACCGGATATGTATACAGTAGATACAATTAGTTTGAGGGATAACGACTGGAAAAAAACTGATTTTTCTATATATGATGTTATTGTTCATACGGTTGGAGTAGCACATATAAAAGAAAACAAAAAAAACGCAGAACTTTATTTTAAAGTGAATTGTGAACTGGCACATGAAGTTGCTAAAAAGGCTAAAAATGATGGTGTTAACCAGTTTATATTTTTAAGTTCGATGAGTGTATATGGAACTAATAAGGGTATTATCGATAGAACCACGCCAACTAATCCGAATAGCAATTATGGGAAGTCTAAACTGCAAGCAGAACAATTAATTGGACTATTAGCAAGCGATGATTTTAGAGTTGCAATATTACGCCCACCTATGATTTATGGGAAGGGATGTAAAGGTAACTACGTGAGATTATCTAAACTTGCAATTAGTACACCTATTTTCCCTAATGTAGATAATAAGCGAAGTATGATTTACATAGATAATCTAACTGAATTTCTAAAATCATTGATTGACAGTTGTAGCAGTGGTTTATTTTTTCCACAGAATAATGAATATATCAACACGAGTGATATGGTGAGGACTATTGCTGAAATTCATGGGAAAAAGATCTGGATGACAAGGTTGTTTAATCCAGTTATTAAAGTGCTGAATCATGGAGTAATAACTAAGATATTTGGTGATTTGGTGTATGATCATGAGATGAAAATAGAGGCTGCGGCTGCAAAATTCAATCAGATTAGTTTTTATGAATCTATAAGATTGACGGAGGAATAATATGAAACAAGTTTTAATACTTTCTAACCACCATGCATATACATATAATTTTCGAAAGGAAACTATAAAAAGGCTAATTGATGAAAAATACAATGTTTACATTGTGTTGCCATATGGCGAAAAAGTTGAACTTCTTAAGGAGATGGGATGTAAGTTTATTGATTTACCACTTGATAGACGTGGGATGAATCCATTAACCGATCTTAAATTGCTAATACGGTATTATAAAACAATAAAACAAATTAAACCAGATGTTGTTCTTTCTTTTACGGTTAAACCTAATATATATGGTGGCTTGGTGTGTAGAAAATTGAAGGTTCCACACATTTCAAATATAACAGGTTTGGGAACTGCTGTTGAAAGTGTAAGTCTAGTTCAAAAGATGCTAATTCAACTTTATAAATTATCATTCAAAAAAATAAGTTGTATTTTTTTTCAAAATAAAGACAATCAGCAATTCTTTATAGATAAAAAAATTGCTCTTGATCGACATAAGATTATACCTGGTTCAGGTGTCAACTTAGAGCATTTTAAGTTAATAGAGTACCCCTCTGGTATTAAGATAGAATTTGTTTTCATTTCCAGGATCATGAAAGAAAAAGGAATTGATCAGTATCTTGAAGCTGCTGAATATATTAGTAAAAAACACCCAAATACCAGATTTCATATTTTAGGTTTTTGTGAAGAGAATTATGAAGAAAAGTTAAAAGAAATGCAAGATAGAGGTATTATTCAATACCATGGGATGCGAAGTGATGTTAGAGAGTTTCTCCAATTTACACACTGTACTATTCATCCCTCATATTACCCAGAAGGTATATCGAATGTATTACTTGAAAGTGCTGCTTGTGGGAGACCGATAATAACAACCAATCGGAGTGGTTGCCGAGATGTGGTTGATGATGGTGTAAATGGATATATTATAGAACAAAGAAATAGTAATGATTTAATTGAGAAAATTGAGAAGTTTTTAGACTTGGATATTGAAGAAAAACAGAAAATGGGTATGGCTAGTAGAGTAAAAGTGGAAAAAGAGTTTGATCGCAAGATAGTAGTTGAAGCTTATGTTAGGGAAATCGAGAAAGCATTGGTGAAATAAATGAAAAAATATCTTGGGACGGCAATATGTTTAATATATTCTCTCATAAAGTTTAGTGGAATGAAATTACTCTTAGTAAAGAGTTTTAAATTCACATTACTAAATATCGTTTCGCCACTAACAGAAGTAGAAATCGGAAGAAATGCAACACTGACCTTTGGGAAAATGATTCGGTTAAAAAGTGGTTCAAAAGTGAGAGTGCGAGCGGGAGCACATGTTGAAATAGGTGCCAATACTTTTTTAAATCATGGCTGCATGATAATCAGTCATGAAAGTATTTACATTGGACAGGAAGTGCAGTTAGGACCTAATGTATTAATATATGATCACGATCACGATTTCAGGTCAGAGGATGGATTAAAAGGGCTAAAGTATAAAACTTCTCCTGTAGAAATAGGAAACAATGTTTGGGTTGGGGCCAACACAGTTATTCTAAGAGGTACTAAAATAGGAGATAACTGCGTTATTGGAGCGGGTAGTATTATTAAGGGTCAATATCCACCGAACACAATAATTGTACAAAAAAGAGAAACTGAAATTATTGAATATAAGTAAGAAAAAAAAGGGAGATAATTATCTGATGAGTAAAGGAACAATATTATATATTGGAGGTTTTGAACTACCTGATAAAAATGCAGCTGCGCATAGGGTGCTAAACAATGCTAAAATCTTGCGTGACCTAGGCTATAATGTTGTTTTTATTGATATTGATCGAAGTGTAAAATCTAGTTCAAGCGAGCAAAAAAGTAAAACTACACAAGGATTTGACTGTTGGTCAAGGAAATATCCTAAATCTATTCCAGAATGGTTTAGTTATTTATATAGTATTAAACATTTCAAAGAAATATCATCAAAATATAACAATATTAAAGCGGTAATTTGCTACAACTATCAATCATATGCATTATTGAAGTTGATGAATTATTGCAGAAAAAGGGACATTAAGGTAATTGCGGATTGTTCCGAATGGTATGAAGATAAAAGAATCATTAAAAGAATCGATACTACAATAAGAATGAACTATATTCATAAAAAAATAGATGGAGTAATTTGTATTAGTTCATATTTATTTAAATATTACAACAAATACACGAAAACAGTAATCATTCCACCGCTAGTTGATTTACAGGAAGCAAAATGGACAGAAAATACTGACAGGCTTCAGCTAGGGCCTGATTCCTTGCATTTGGTCTATTCGGGCACACCTGGTAAACATAAAGATAAATTGAATTATATCATCAAAGCTTTAAGCAATGTTAATCAAAAATATACTTATTCTTTCAGTGTCATTGGTATTACGAAACAGCAATATTTAGATTATTACCCTGCTCATTCTAGTATTATTGAAAAACTTGATCATTGTATTAAATTTTTAGGTAGGATAAGTCATGAAGATAGCTTGAAATATGTAAAAGATGCTGACTTTGTTGTCTTTGTTCGTGAAGATAAAAGAGTTAACAATGCTGGATTCCCAACTAAATTTGTTGAGAGTATAACCTCCGGGACACCAGTAATAACAACAAAAATAAGTGATTTGGATGATTACATTATAGAAGGTGAAAATGGTTTTTTTGTCAACTTGAATGGAAATATTACTTTAACACTTGAGATGATATTGCAAATTGACCGAGAGAAGATAAATTATATGAAAGCTCTATGTAAGGATGAAAACCCTTTTATTTATCAAAAGCATACTGGAAAATTGACTGATTTTCTAGGGCAAATAGGAATATAGGGAAAAGTTAAAGATATTTGGAGGGATTATTATGAGTTCTTTTGACATACCTATCGTTTTATTTTTTTTTAGAAGGAAAGATACTATTATAAGAATTATAGATAGATTATCTATAGTTAAGCCGCGAAAGCTATATTTAATCTCTGATGGACCAAGAAACAACATAGAAAAGAAAGAAGTAGAAGAATGTAGAGCAGCGGTCGAAAAGCACATTAATTGGGATTGTGAGGTAATAAAAAATTATTCGGTGAATAATAAGGGAATATACGATAGGATTGGCCTTGGTGCGAAATGGGTTTTTGAGAAAGAGGAAAAAGCTATATTTTTAGAAGATGATAATTTACCTGAAACCACCTTTTTTAAGTTTTGTGAGGAAATGCTAGATACATATGAAAATGATACACGAATTTTGTGGGTCTGTGGAACAAATTATTTGGAGAAATATGAACCAAAACAAAATATTAGTTATGTATTTACTCAGCATCTTCTTCCATGTGGTTGGGCATCTTGGTCCAAAAAATTCAATCAATTTTATGATGGTGAGATGAGTTTATTTGAAGACAAATATCTATTTGAAAAATTAAAGAATCAATATTCAAATAAGGCATTATTTAAACAACAGTATTACTTATTTCAGAGAACTAAACATTTATTGAAGACTGATAAGCGCTCCTCCTCTTGGGATTACCAAATGGCATTTTCAATTCGAATCAACGGTTTGTATGGAGTATCTCCCACGATTAATCAAATACAAAATATTGGTGTGGACGAGTTTTCTGAACATGGAGGAACCTCATTTAATAATGTCATGACAAGAAGGTTCTGTGGAATGAAGTCGTTTCCGTTAGAGTTCCCTTTAAAGCATCCAACAACTGTTTTACCTGATATTAATTATGAAGAAAAAGTTGGGAATATTATACTTTACCCATGGTACTTAAGAACAACAAAAGGAATAGTGAAATATATAAAACCAATTCTAGGGGTCGGAGAATATGAAAGTTTTAAATCATGGTTAAAAAAATTAGGTAAAGGTATGAATAAGAGAAATAAGTGATGATAAATTTTGTGGAACACCGAGTAATAAGGTGATTTATATTTAGTAAACTTAGCCTTAGATTTGGCATAGGAAATGTAGATATTGACATCTACATAAAAATTTCGGTTTTATGGTATTAATCTATACTTTTTTTGAAATTTATGGTGTGTTAAATTGTGCCGAACATAGTGTGATTTCAAGAATGATAATAATACTTTAATTTAATTATAGTAAATAAAGAACTACATTTTTGGTTTGTTGGTACTTATATTATAATTTTTATTTTATTAAGCGACAGACCAATAGTGAACCTGATGATAAATTAATTAAAAGACAGGTATGATTAATTAATGAATAGTAAAATTAATGGTGCTATTAAAAAAAACAAAAGTTTATTTTTGAATATTGTATCTTCGGTGGGAATAAAAGGTCTATCAATGATAGTAAGTCTTTTGACTGTTTCTGCCTATATGTTTTATTTCTCAGATCAGCAAGTACTTGGGGTTTGGTTTGTATTAGTATCAATATTAACCTGGATCTTGACATTTGATTTTGGAATTGGGAATGGGTTGAGAAATTATCTGGTTGAGGCACTGGTTGAAAAGGATACAATCAAAGTTAAAAAGTATATATCATCTGCTTATATTTTACTGGGAAGTGTTTCAATATTAATTATATTATTGGGATACATAATTATAGGTTTATTAAATTGGAACTCAATATTAAATGTTCACGTTGAAGTTTTAGAAAATAAGTTTTTAATATTGGTGATTCGAATTATTTTTATTGGTATAGTTCTTCAGTTTTTCTTGAAACTTATATTATCAGTACTATATGCAATGCAAAAAACTGCCTTATCTAATCTCATATCATTATTATCCAATACGTTAATTCTATTATTCGTAATTATATATAAAGTTGAAGATGTGAAATCTGCTTTAATAAATCTATCGATTATATATATTATAGCGATGAATATGCCGCTTGTAATTGTAACAATAATTGTTTTTATTTTTCCGTTAAGGCAGTCCAAGCCGAATTTGAAATTTTGGTCACAGGAGTACGCTAGTAAAGTAATGAAGTTAGGTTATATGTTTTTTTGGGTTCAAATTACACTTTTAATAATTAATCTGACGAATGAGTTTATAATTATTCGACTGTTTGGACCGCAGTTTGTTGTTGAATACCAAGTCTACAATAGATTTTTTATGCTATTTCTCACATTATTTTCTATTTTAACAATTCCAATTTGGTCAGCAGTGACAAAAGCGTTTAAAGAAAACAATATCGGTTGGATAAGAAAAACATACAAGTATTTGAATATTACTGCTTTAGTAGTATCAATCTTTTGCTTTGCTTCTGTTCCATTATTACAATATATCGTTAACTTTTGGATTAAAGGAAATGCATTTGTAGTTGATTTTAGCACAGCATTTTTATTTGCTACTTTCAATAGTTTAATGATCTTTACTTACTCCGTTACCTGTATAGCAAATGGAATAGGGAATTTAAAGACCCAAATGTACTGTAACACGATTGCCGCTATTGCTAAATTCCCACTTATTTGGTTTTTATCGCAATTTATTGATGATTGGCCGGCTATTGTATTTGTTAACATAATAATTATGCTTCCGAGTTTAGTATTTCTAACTATAGCTATTAGACGGCAACTATTTACTTTAACTAAAGACAATAGTAAGGCAAGTATAAATATTAATTGAGGAGATGTTGAGATGTTTAAAGATAAAACTTTATTAATTACAGGTGGTACAGGCTCCTTTGGTAACGCTGTTATGAAGAGATTCCTAGGTACTGATATAAAAGAAATTCGAATATTTTCTAGGGATGAGAAAAAGCAAGATGATATGCGTAAAGTTTATAAAAGCGAGAAGCTCAAATTTTATCTCGGAGATGTCCGTGATTTAGCTAGTGTGAAAAATGCAATGCATGGTGTGGACTATATCTTCCATGCGGCTGCATTAAAACAGGTTCCATCTTGTGAGTTTTTCCCCTTAGAAGCTGTCAAGACAAACGTAATTGGGACAGATAATGTTCTGACAGGCGCTATTGAGAGTGGAGTAAAGAAAGTGATTTGTCTGTCTACTGACAAAGCAGCGTATCCTATCAATGCTATGGGCATATCTAAAGCAATGATGGAAAAGGTGTTTGTAGCCAAAGCAAAAACAGTAGATCCAGAAAGGACCTTAATTTGTGGCACTCGCTACGGAAATGTAATGGCCTCAAGAGGTTCTGTAATTCCTCTGTTTATTGAACAAATTAAAAATGGGAAACCGCTAACGATCACGGATCCCAATATGACTAGATTCTTAATGAGCCTTGAGGAAGCAGTGGAGCTTGTAATATTTGCATTCGATAAGGCTGAAGCTGGTGATATTATGGTGCAAAAAGCACCAGCATCGACTATTGGGGATCTTGCACAAGCACTTAAGGAGTTATTTGACGCGGACAACGAAATAAAAGTCATAGGCACTCGTCATGGAGAGAAGCTTTATGAGACTCTGCTTACTAGGGAAGAGCATGTAGTGTCAAGTGATTTAGGTGGATTTTACCGAGTACCTGCAGATCAAAGAGATCTAAATTATGATAAGTATTTTGTTGAGGGTAATGAGAGTTTGTCGTCTGAAGAAGAATATAACTCTCATAATACACAAAGATTAAATACTGAACAAATAAAAGATAAGT
This sequence comes from Paenibacillus sp. CF384, assembly GCF_900106745.1. GTDB lineage: Bacteria > Bacillota > Bacilli > Paenibacillales > Paenibacillaceae > Paenibacillus_Z. Next base: position 91,323 of record NZ_FNNV01000011.1, read on the forward strand.
TATTAATGCTTGACTACGTACAAGAGCAATTGAAAGGTTGGAAAATATGAAAATACTAGTTACCGGTGCCAAAGGATTTATCGGTAAAAATCTTACTGCAGAATTAAAGAATCGAAATTATACAAACATTTTTGAGTATAGTAAAGAAACAGATCCTTCGCTTCTTGATGAATATTGCAAGGAGGCGGATTTCATATTTCACCTTGCTGGAGTAAATCGACCAAAAGACCAGTCTGAATTTATGGATGGTAACTATGGCTTTATATCGACGCTACTAAATTTGTTGAAAAAACATAAAAATACTTGCCCGGTAATGCTTGCTTCTTCTACTCAAGCTGAGCTTGATAATCCATATGGTATCAGTAAAAAAGCAAGTGAAAACTTGCTGCTTGAATATAGTAAACAAACAGGGGCAAATGTACTCGTTTATCGTTTTCCAAATGTCTTTGGAAAATGGTGTAAACCTAATTATAATAGTGCCATAGCTACATTCTGTCACAACATCGCTTATCAATTACCGATAACCGTTAATGATCCGAATGTTATTATGAATTTAGTTTATATTGATGATGTAGTTGATAATCTAATTAATACTCTCAATAATGATACTAATTTAGTTGGAGATTTTTATGAAGTTTCAACTATACATAGAACAACACTTGGGGAAATCGTTGATTTGGTTTATTCATTTAAAAAAAGCCGTGATGAACGCTCAATACCGGATATGTCAGATGCATTCACTAAAAAATTATATAGTACTTATCTTAGCTATCTACCCGATGATCAATTTAGTTATGAGCTCAAAATGAACGTAGATCAAAGAGGTTCCTTCACAGAGTTTATTAAGACTCCGGAAAGAGGGCAAGTATCTGTTAATATCTCTAGACCTGGTATAACAAAAGGAAACCATTGGCACCACACAAAGAATGAAAAGTTTCTTGTTGTAAGTGGAACTGGAGTCATACGATTCCGAAAAATTGATTCAGATAACGTTATTGAGTATTTTGTGAGTGGGGACAAAATGGAAGTAGTCGATATACCTACTGGTTATACACATAATATTGAGAATCTTGGTAATAATGATATGGTCACTATAATGTGGGCGAATGAGTACTTTGATAAAGATAAACCAGACACGTTCTACTTGGAGGTATAGCGAGTGAACAAATTAAAAGTAATGACAGTCGTAGGTACAAGGCCTGAGATTATAAGACTGTCAGCAGTAATTAATAAATTAGATGACTCAATTGCAATTGAACATACACTTGTTCATACTGGACAAAATTATGATTATGAATTAAATGAAGTGTTTTTTAACGATTTTAGTTTAAAAAAACCTGATTTTTTTCTTGATGCAGCTTTTGGAACAGCGGTAGAAACAATTGGTAATATTTTAGTTAAAATTGATCCTATTTTGGAAAAAGTTAAACCGGATGCTCTATTAATATTAGGTGATACTAATAGCTGTTTATGTGCAATTGCGGCAAAGAAAAGAAAAATTCCTATCTTTCATATGGAGGCAGGAAACAGATGCTTTGACCAAAGAGTGCCGGAAGAAACAAATAGAAAGATAGTAGATCACATTGCGGATATTAATTTAACATATAGTGATATTGCCAGAGAATATTTATTAAGAGAAGGCTTACCTGCGGATCGGATTATTAAAACTGGTAGTCCCATGTTTGAAGTCCTCAACTCAAGAAAAGATGATATTGAGAGATCAGATATTCTAGAGAGACTAGAACTAAAGGAAGGCAAATATTTTATTGTATCAGCTCATAGAGAAGAGAACATCAACTCAGTGAATAACTTCTTAGATTTAGTTGACAGTTTGAATTCTATAGCAGAAAAGTATGGTTTACCTGTAATAATAAGTACACATCCTAGAACTAGAAATATGATTAATACTCAAGGGATAGTGTTCAATCCTCTAGTAAAGACATTAAAACCATTAGGATTTAATGACTATGTCAAGCTTCAAATCAAAGCAAAAGCAGTTCTTAGTGATAGTGGAACAATAAGTGAAGAAGCTTCTATTCTTGGATTAAGAGCACTTAATATCAGGGAAGCTCATGAAAGACCCGAAGCTATGGAAGAGGCATCAGTAATGATGGTAGGAGTGAAAAAAGATAGATTATTACAAGGGCTAGAAATATTAGAAACACAAACAAGGAATACACTTAGACTTGTTTGTGATTATAATATGCCAAACGTTTCTGACAAAGTTCTCAGAATTATACTCTCATACAAAGACTATGTTAATAGAGTGGTTTGGGGAGAATAGCCTAATTGAGCGCTGATATAAATAAAGGATTTAAGTAAGAAAGGTGGCAACTATGTATAATATAGCAGTTGCAGGAACGGGTTATGTTGGCCTAGTTGCTGGTGTTTGTTTTGCTGAAATGGGCCATCAGGTTACTTGTGTCGATATAGATTCAAAGAAAGTAGATCTAATGAAATCTGGTATTTCTCCAATCTACGAAGCTGGATTGGAAGAGTTAATGCGTAAGAATTATTCTGCGGGGAGAATTAATTACTCTACTGATTATAAATCAGCTTATAGAGATGCTGATGCAATCTTTATAGGTGTTGGTACACCAGAGCAGCCGGATGGTTCTGCCAATCTCTCCTACATAGCAACCGTAGCAAGGCAAATTGCGGAATCAGTAGAAAAGGACTGTCTTGTAGTCGTGAAGTCCACTGTTCCGGTCGGTACTAATGATAAAGTAGAACAGTTCATTCATGACTTCTTAGTCAACGATGTAAGAGTAGAAGTAGCATCTAATCCTGAATTCTTGGCACAGGGTTCTGCGGTCCGTGATACATTGCATGCTGATCGTATTGTTATCGGTACAGAGAGTACATGGGCTGAAGAGCTGCTAAAGAAAATCTATGAACCCTTTAAATTACCTATTGTTTCTGTCAATCGGAGATCCGCAGAAATGATTAAGTATGCCGCAAATGATTTTCTTGCTCTTAAAATATCCTATATGAATGACATTGCAAATCTGTGTGAGTTAGTCGGTGCGGATATTCAAGATGTTGCTAAAGGGATGAGTTTCGACGATCGAATTGGCAGCAAGTTCTTAAATGCCGGCATTGGCTTTGGGGGGTCATGTTTCCCTAAAGATACAAAGGCACTCGAGTATATAGCAAAGCAGAATGGTTACGAATTAAGAACCGTTAAGGCTGCTATTGATGTAAATAACGACCAAAAAACGCTCTTGTATAAGAAAGCAAGTAAGCGACTAATCACTTTCAATGGTCTAAAGGTTGCGGTACTTGGACTTACATTTAAGCCAGGCACGGATGATTTGAGAGAAGCTGCTTCTCTAGTGAATGTACCTTTATTATTAGAGCAAGGCGCAGATATTTATGCGTATGATCCGGTAGGAAAAGCAAACTTCTCCAAAGTTTATCCTGAAGGTGAGCATGGAAGAGGCAACATAACGTATGTTAATTGCATTGAAGATGCTTTGGAGGGAGCGAATGTTTGCTTCATCTTTACTGAATGGGGTGAGATCAAAGCCATTTCAGCGGAAGCTTATAAGTCGCTGATGCGAACTCCTTTAGTATATGATGGCAGGAATTTGTATCAAGTTGATGCGATGAAAGGTGCAGGTGTTGAGTATCACTCGGTAGGCAGAATACCTGCACATAGAGAAGATAGCAGGGAGTCGAAGCGTCTTGAACTTCAAACCTTTAGATCCTAATAAAGTTTACCTTATTACTGGAGCGGCTGGCTTTATTGGATCCTTCTTATCTAAGAAGCTTCTGGAGCAGGGATGTCGAGTCATTGGTATTGATAATATCAATGACTACTATAATGTTAACCTTAAGCATGCACGCCTGGAACAGCTTCAACCCTATGAGGAATTTACGTTTATTAAAGCTGATATCTCTGATAAATCAGTAATTACAGCTATTTTTGAAGAGCATAGACCAAACTATGTGGTGAATTTGGCTGCTCAAGCAGGCGTTCGTTATTCCATTGAGAATCCGGATGTATATATTCAAAGCAATATTATTGGCTTCTTTAACATTCTTGAAGCTTGCCGATCCTACCCGGTTGAACATCTTGTTTATGCTTCGTCTAGCTCTGTGTATGGTGCGAACAAGAAAGTGCCTTTTGAAGAAACAGATATGGTTGATACTCCTGTATCGCTTTACGCATCTACCAAGAAATCAAATGAGCTAATGGCGTATACATATAGTCATCTGTACAACATCCCGGCTACAGGTCTTCGATTTTTTACTGTATATGGTCCAATGGGTCGTCCGGATATGGCCTATTTCGGATTTGCGGATAAATATTTTGCCGGTCAACCTATTCACATCTACAATAATGGTGATTTTGAGAACGACCTTTATCGTGACTTTACGTACGTAGACGATATTGTAATAGGAATTGAACGACTATTAAGTAATCCGCCTACCGAGTCTGTTCCTAACAAGATTTATAATATTGGAAATAACAAACCTGAGAAGCTAATGACTTTTATTGAAACATTAGAAAAGTCTTTAAGCAATGCATCCGGTAATGAAGTAGTATTTAATAAGGTGTTTGAACCGATTAAACCCGGAGATGTGCCAGCAACCTATGCTTCAACAGATTCGTTGCAGCAAGCTGTAGGATTTAAACCGGAAACCCCGATTGAGGAAGGCTTGCAAAAGTTTGCGAACTGGTATGTTGATTATTACGGGGTAAAAGGAGAGAGGTTACATGAAGGTTCGGAAGGCTATCATACCCGCGGCAGGGCTAGGGACAAGATTTCTTCCGGCAACTAAGGCGCAACCAAAGGAAATGCTCCCAATCGTGGACAAGCCAACTCTTCAGTATATTATTGAAGAAGCGGTGGCATCTGGGATTGAAGAAATTTTGATCATAACGGGTCGAAACAAGAAGAGCATTGAAGATCATTTCGACAAATCCGTCGAATTAGAATTGGAACTAGAGTCCAAAGGCAAGCTAGATTTGTTAGAACAAGTTAGAGGTATATCTGATATGGTGAATATCCATTATATTCGTCAGAAAGAGCCTAAAGGGTTGGGGCATGCCATTCATTGCGCTAAAAGTTTCATAGGCAATGAACCGTTTGCTGTTATGCTAGGTGATGATATCGTTGATAATCCTAAGCCTTGTTTGAAGCAGATGATGGAAATCTATGATGAGTATAAGACCACTATTCTAGGTGTTCAGGAAATTCCACATGAAGATGTAAGCAAGTACGGTATTGTTGAAGGTAAGTTTATTGAAGATCGAATTTACAAAGTAAAAGGACTTGTTGAGAAGCCATCATTGGAAGACGCACCTTCCAATATAGCCATCCTAGGAAGATACGTCATTACTCCTGCTATCTTTGAGATTCTGGAATGTACAGAGCCTGGAAAAGGCGGAGAGATCCAGCTTACGGATGCGCTCAAAGTTCTGGCACAAAAAGAAGCTATGTATGCCTATACCTTCGAAGGAAAAAGGTATGATGTCGGAGACAAGCAAGGATTCTTGCAAGCAACAGTAGAGTTTGCTCTTAAACGGGATGATTTAAGAGATGAGTTTTTGGAGTATTTGGAGCAAGTAACTGAGAAGGAAAGTAAGAAGAAAGCAGTTATTTTGTAGAGATTCGGAGATTCAACGGAGCTCGTGTAAGGTTATGAATAATAATGAGTTTTTTCTAAGAAGAGGTGCATTCGAATGTTAAACCGCAAATCTAGTAAATTAACGCTATCCTTTATTTTGTTCGCAGCATTACTACTTACGATTCAATCCATTGTTGCAGCAGCTCCATCAAATGCACTCAAAGTTAAGACAAGCTCCTTCAACATGGTGTTCGACGGCAAGACGCTTGTGCTTCCAGATGGACAGTATGTATTCGCAGTAAACGGTACATCTTACGTGCCGCTCCGCTTTGTCTCTTACGCGCTGCAGAAGAGCGTTCAGTGGGATGCTAAGAAATCCCAGGTTACTGTGGCGAATCCAAGTAAACAAGAAGCTGTTGTATTGAAGGACTACCTTACTAATGTCATTGCACATGGTAATGAAGTGTCGGCTAAGGGCGGCGTATCCGTGCAGCTTACACCGAAGAGTGTGAAGGTTGTTGTGGATGGTAAAACGAAAGTGATTCCTGATGGACAGTCTGGCTACATCGTGAATGGTGCGTTGTATGTGCCGGTACGCTTCATGTCGGAAGCGGTAGGAACAGCGATTCAGTGGGATCCGGTGAAGAAGCAGGTATCGGCTGAATCGGCTGCTTATCGGGCGGAGCATGGCTCGCAAGGTAATAACGGTGGTACGGGTGGCACTGGTACTGGCTCTAATGGCGGTACTAACGGCGGATCGACAGGTGGCTCTACTGGCGGTGGTGGAACTGGACCGGTTAAACCATCTTACGAGTCTATCACGTCTAATGCGCAGTCGCGACTGACTAACCTGCAGAATAGCTGCCAAGCGTCATTGATGGATATTGGCCTCCAATACATCAGCACGGATGATGCGAAGCTGAAGGAAAAGCTGAAGAATCAAGGCTATGCCAAGCTTGATGCATGCACAGCTTCCTTTAATACGATCGTAGGCGAAGTTGAAACGCAGCTGAAGTCGAATGGATATAGCACGGCTATCATTGCCGACTACCGTAAAGAGTTTAATAGCCAAGTCGAGGCTGGTAAAGAAATTATGAAGGGCATGGCCTAACAGACAGTACAAACAAAACGACTGCTCCTCAGTGAAAACAGAGGGCAGTCGTTTTTTGCTAGAACTCATCACTTTTGATATGAATCTTAATTTACTATAAGCCCGACTTCTCGTTTTAGTGAGAAGTCTAAACAGGTTATAAACGTGGATGGATTTACGGTTTGGTCAGCCAACACGCCGTCTTTGCTTGGACCACATTTTAACCCACAGATTGTTGTCATCATCGCGGTAAAATCGTACACCAATTAATTTCAACGGTGACCATACTTCTTTGAAAATGTAATTTGGCATGCCGTCTACCTCCCTGTGGATATATTAAATATCATACTAAGGTACTGGTGCGGAGTGTGTTGTAATTTGTCGATATGCTAAAGATATTTTAAAGAAAGTATGAGTATATATTAGCGAAGATACCTAAATGTATAGCTTCATAAATCTATAAAGAGACTTATGTGCATGCACATAAGTCCCTTCGATTTAAAACTACAATGTAGTTCGGCTTAATTAATACTGTCTACATAAATACTTCCGCTCCAAGCTCCGGTTGTGACGAGCTCAACGCCGATGTTCTTCATCGGCGTGGCTGCGCCGGAAGGGATCGTTAAGGTGATCGTGTTCCATGCATTCTTGGTCAGACTAGCATACGTTTGATAATTGCCGTACCAGGTCCAGTTGTTGCTTTGGACATAAGGCTGGATGGACGCGATGGCTGCGCCGCTTGGTACCCAGACGCGGAAGGAAAGTGTTGTGTTCGCGCTTAGGCCGCTTGGATTATCGAGCTGTGCATAGTAAGTAGCAACGCCTGTCGCGCTGGAGGTCATTTTCAGGGAATAGCTGCCGGCATAGGCGCGGTCTGTGCTCGCAGAAACGGCTAGGCCGTTTCGACCGAAGAAGCTTTGCAGGGAGTTGTTCTCAAAATTGAACTTGGCGCTATCGCCTGTCGCTGGCGGGAACACCAGATTGTAGTGAGCGTCGCGGAAAGCTTGTGTAGCGGGTCCTAGGTTCGTAATGCTGCCATTGGCATCAACTCCGTTAGAGGTCCAAGGCATAACGCCTGCGTAGCCGTTGGTGTATGCATTAGCGAAATCACTCGTAATGGTATGACCAGTGGAACCGAGTGCCGGAGATTCACCGATGACGACAGGGCGATCATGGACGATGCCGAACGCGGTAGGCGTCATGTAGAATGGGATGCCGAAGTAAGGATCCTGCCAGCCGTAGTAGTGAGGAGAGTAGAAGTCGACCTTCGCGAGCGTGTTGCTGACTTGGGCTTGCAGGGCTGCGTCGCTGATTTTGTTGCCGGAGGAGCCGGACTGGGTGGCGCTGTTATACTTGACCATGCCTAAGCCAACGGTGGTTAAAATGTTGCTGTTCTGATGGATGGCGACGGCTGCTTTGGCAAAATACGTTTGCAAGCGTGCCCATGCGATTTGACCCGCTGCAGCGTCTTCATATACCCAGTCCGGCTCGTTCATGAGGTCGATGGACCAGAGCCATGGGTTGGTCTTGTAGCGATTTACGAATGGAATGACGTAATTGTTGACGTAGGTGTCGATATTGGCATTGGTGCTGAGCATGTTGCGCCAGCTGTTGTAGTTGGTGTGGGTGTTCTTGAAGTGGTCGAAGGACATCAGGGTTGCCATGACATAGACGCCGCGATTTTGAGCGATTTGGAACAGGCTGTCGAGGTTGTTCCAGTGAGCGGTCGTTGCACCGGAGACGACACCGCTGCTGTTGATGTTGATGCCGACTTCGCCATCGCAGGTAATCCAGATCCGCGTGGAGTTGATGCCGTTGTTGCGAAGCGTTTGGAAATGGTTATCCCACCACGTGTAGTCGAAGGACCCGCCAAAATCATTCCAGCTGTTCCACGGCGTGTTGGCCCCATTCATGAAAATCTGCTGACCGCCTGCATAGAAGTTCGTACCGGTAATCGTAATCCGATCGCCATACGCCGCCCCGGCTGAGGACGGTAAGACTAGTGCGCCAAACAGCATTGCAAGTGACAAACACAGAGACATGAAGCGTGAATTCTTTCTCATCAATTTCACTCCTCTCATATGTGAAGCGCTTACATCATTATTTTTTACTATTATCGATAATCCGTATAGAGAAATTTGTTATGAGAAGGGGGGAAACGGGTCCTTTAATGGTAGGGATTTTGCAATGTGACTAGGAATAGAACATGTAAACTTAAAATTAGGAGTGAAATGTGTCCTCAGCGAACGAATCCAAATATCTGACCAGGCAAACTTCCGTGTCGCTGCACCCTGTGTTATAATGAATCTTGAAAATTTTGTCGAAGAAGGGAAATATCATAACGATATGAAACGTAATATCAGTACACTAATAATTGTTTTATTGCTCCTTCTAGGATTCTTATTCCCTTCGTCGAGCGGAGGAGTTATTTCAATGAATTTCACTCTGCTACATACTTACGTATTGATAATTCTGCTATCTATTTTTTTAGTTCTTAATAAGACCAATAAGCGTAACATATTCATTTCAATTTTGATTAATATAATTTTGTTATTATCGACATTACTGCACACAGTCCTCAATAGCGGTGGTTTAGAACGCATTTCGTGGGGGAGCTATCTACCTTTCTTAGCCTTATCGCTACTTTATCCAATCTCATTTTTAAAGATAGAGTACAACTTTGCCGTTCTACGGAAGCTCTTTCTTCTAATCAATTTGTTAAATATTATCGTAGGTATACTGATTGTATACCAGTCTTTTTTTGTGAAGCTGTTTTTTATTAACCACTTTTCGATGGGTTACCCTGAGTTGGTATCTAACATGTTAGCATTTGACAAACCTGTCAATGTGTTCGGATCACATGCGATTGCTAGCAACTTCTTTTTTCTCCTTTTCTATATGAGCTATCAAACATTCATACATACAAAGAGCAAATTCAGTTTGAGCCTAGCTTTAGCTGATTTATACTTGATCGCCAACTTAAAATCTGTTTCTTCTTACATTCTACTTTTAATCGGCGTGATTCTGATATTCGTCCACCTAGTCAGGGAGTACAGATTTTTCAAAGTGGTTGGCTTACCTATTGCTGCAATTTTTTCCGCCGTTTATGTGTATAACCCAAGTAGCGCTATACGTTCAGTATTTAACTCAAAAAACAATGGTTTTCTTGGTAGATACTCTAATGACGGAGTTTTCGCAGATACAATTAGCTACATCACCCACAATTTGCTCCCTGTCGGACTGTGGTATTCTGAGGACTTTTTCGTTACCGATTCCGGATACATTGTGTACTTTTTGAAAGGGTCAATATTTATGGTGGCCGCCATCTACATTGGGTTGTTCTTTTTAATGAGGCATAATATTTCTAACAGACGGATTGCTAATAGCTTATTCGTAATATTTTGTATGTTCGAAGTAGGTTACCCGATGCTAACCTTCCACCGGATGCTCTGCATTCTCCCGTTTGTAATGATTTACCTGAACAATTTAGAAAAGGTGGAAGTTACTGAGAAGCAGCCTGTTAAGATATCTTCTGCTAAGAAATTACTAAGCCAGCACGGCAGTTAACTTATACCATGCATCTCAGGCATTTGTAGCATCATTCGTTTTCCTGTAATATGTGTCTGTTAACGAGACCCTCTGCTTGTTTCGGGTAATACCATTGGGTGATATACTCGCGGTTTACCAGAGATCAATTATTCGGGTTGTCACTACAGTTCCATCAGTCACTGTAGGTGGCATACTCGTGCTACCCTTTATTTTAAACATTGTTACAATTATCTAAATGCAATAGGTAAGGTGCGCCTTTCAATAGTAACCAATGTAAAACCATAATCAACTATATTTGCATCGTAAACAGTGTTTAACAGACTAGCAAAGGCGTTATTGATTAGCACATTTGTCAAAGGTGCCAATATTGCTCCCCCTGCTTTAAGGAACGCGCTCACCGTGGTATTGTTTGTTGGTTTAACAATGATGCTCCCCCAAATCAATAAATGTATCCCTACTGATTCTAAACGGTCATTGGTGAATATATTAAGCGTTTCGCCGTTTTACAGTTGTGCTTGAATGTGTTTTTGATCGCCTTCACATCAACATTGTTCTTGAAAACGATATTCTACGCAATACAGAGTGCCTGTGTTATTTCCTCGTCCAAGCTATTCTGTAGCAAAAGTATACTCAGAATACTTTTGAATATGGAATCCTTTCAAATGTGAAGTTTTTCAGGTTCTGATAGACGTATGTTCCACCTGCAATTGATAGATATATTGCTATCGCAGCAACGTTCCTTCCAATATTACTAAAGTTTTTTAGAGACAGTAACATGGCTTAAAATCACTTCAGTATCCGCTGTATTCGGCTCGATATCCATTGCGCCCGGCATATCTGACTTCGTTGTGTTAATAAACTTGTTGTTGTCAATCAACAATTGGATGCAATCAATAATTGTAATAATGTTCCCTTTCCCATTCAGGTTAACTTTGTCCACTCCATAGAGTAGAAAATTTCTGGAAGTTCAGAAGATGCCCGAAAATTCCTCCATACCCAATATACCCCGTCCCCTATCCATCCTGAGAACTTTTCTTTTTCAATCAACAGAATGGGAACCTCCAATGCCTCTGCGTTTCGTCAGCTTCTAGCGGCAAGCGAGCTGTGAACTACGAACTACGGTATTCAGTGTGCTGTACTCGGTATTCACTATGTAAATGTTTCGCCGCACAATACCCTCTATTTCAAGTTTGGTTTGCATAAAATTCCAATTAAATTACATTCTAATGGGGAAAACCTGCAGATTCTGGCCATTTTTGTAAAAAGGAAGCGCATCCAACTACATCATAGACGCAAGTGGCTTGGTTTGTTATAATTATGAGGGAAAATTGACCAAGTTGTCAGCGCCTATCCCGCCCTATAGACTCATAACCATGGAGGCGAATTGTGTGGAGAAGTACATCAACAATTACGTGATTGTGGCGATCTTCATTCTTCTCGGTATCTTGCTCCCGGTGGTTGCTTTGGCTGTCGGACGTTTGCTGCGTCCGCACAAACCGAATGAAGAGAAGAAGACCACTTACGAGAGCGGGAACGAGCCCGTTGGGGAGGGTCAGGTCCGCTTTAATGTGCGCTACTACTTGTTTGCGCTCATGTTCGTTATCTTTGATGTCGAAACCGTTTTCCTATACCCTTGGGCCGTTGCGTATAAGCAGCTCGGCTTATTTGTGCTTGTCGAAATGGCCATTTTCACAGGATTATTGTTAATTGGACTACTCTACGCCTGGAAGAAGAAGGTGCTCAAATGGAATTCAATTTAGAGTCGATTACGCCCGAGGAACGCAAAGAACTGGAACGCAATGTATTTATGGGTACGCTTGAGGAACTTAAAGCATGGGCCCGAAGTAACTCGCTGTGGCCGCTGACTTTTGGACTGGCGTGCTGTGCGATTGAGATGATGGGTACGGGTGCATCCCACTATGACTTGGACCGATTCGGCGTGATGTTCCGCACATCGCCGCGTCAGTCGGACGTGATGATCGTGGCGGGTACGGTCACGAAGAAGATGGGACCGCTGCTTCGTCGGCTCTATGATCAAATGCCTGAGCCCAAATGGGTTATTGCCATGGGTTCATGCGCGACTGCAGGCGGACCTTATGTGAAATCCTATGCGGTCATGAAAGGCGTCGATCAGATCGTCCCTGTTGATGTGTACATACCGGGATGTCCGCCGAATCCCGCAGCACTTATCTATGGAATCAATAAACTTCAAGAGAAGATCCGCTACGAGGCGAAGACCGGGAAGCGGGTGACGAATCGATGAGCGATGATAAGATGAGCGATGATAAAGAGAAGGAACTGGATCCGAAGGCACAGCCTGAGGAGCCGGGAAGCGAAGCCGCTGCGGAAGCGAAGCCGGAGCAACCGGTGAGCGAGAACGCTGCGGAGGCGCAGCCGGCGGCACCGGCAGCGAGCGAACCCGCTGCCGCACCGACTGCGCCAGCTGCTGCGGAGCAAGCAGCTGTTGATCCGGAGCGCGAGGCGAAGCTGAAAGCTGCCGCGGAAGCGCGCGCAGCACGGGCCGCGGCCAAGGCCGCTGCCGAAGGCGAAGGCGGCAGCGCTGCTCCGGCCGGCGATGTCGATGCGGAGAAGGCAGCGAAGATCAAAGCCGCCGAGGAAGCGCGCGCAGCACGGGCAGCAGCCAAAGCAGCTGCCGAGAGCGAGGCGGTTCCGGCTGAGCCGAAGCCTCCGTCACCGAAGCAGCCGCAGCTCGATGAAGCTGCTGCCCTCATACGTTCAATCGTAGCTGATGATGCCATCGTTGAAGCTTACATAAATGAAATAAACGGCCATATGCCGACGCTTGTCATTCGGACGGATCGTCTGCTTGAGAGCGCCGAGCTGTTAAAGTCGCATGAGACGCAACAATTCGATTACTTGCGGAACTTATCCGGCGTCGATTATGAGACGCATCTGGAAACCGTGTATCATCTGGTATCGCTGCAATCGAAGCGTGAGATGACGGTGAAAGTGAAGACCGATCGCGACAATCCGCAAATTCCGTCTGTCGTTCCGATTTGGAATACCGCCAACTGGAATGAGCGCGAGGTGTACGATTTGCTCGGAATTGATTTTCCCGGTCATCCCGACCTGCGCCGCATCATGATGCCGGACGATTGGGTGGGGTACCCGCTGCGCAAAGATTACGAACCGCTAGACCCGGAGGTGTGATGAGCCGTGATTCGTACAGAAGAACTGCTGCTTAACGTCGGCCCACAGCATCCCAGCACGCACGGCGTATTTCGTATTGTCGTCAAGCTGGACGGCGAAGTAATTACGGAAGCAACGCCTGTCATGGGATACCTGCACCGTGGGACTGAGAAGCTTGCGGAGGATTTGAACTATACTCAAATCATTCCTTATACCGACCGGATGGATTACGTCTCGGCGATGACAACCAACTATGTGCTCTGCCATGCGGTAGAGACGATGATGGAGCTTGAAATTCCGGAGCGGGCAGAATTTATGCGACTGATCGTAATGGAGCTGCAGCGTGTAGCCAGCCACTTGGTGTGGTGGGGCACATACCTGCTAGATATCGGCGCCATGAGTCCGTTCCTATTCGCATTCCGCGACCGCGAGATCATTATCAATTTGTTTAATGAGTTATGCGGTGCACGATTAACGTACAACTACATGCGTGTTGGCGGAGTCAAATGGGATGCGCCTCCCGGCTGGATCGAGAAGGTGCGCGAGTTTATCCCGTATATGGAAGGCAAGCTTGACGAGTATGACAGACTCATTAGCGGTAACGAAATCTTCCTGGCTCGGATTAAAGGCATTGGCCGCTACGATGCGCAAACCGCGATCGACTACGGACTCTCCGGAGCGAATCTGCGTTCCACGGGCGTCGATTGGGATCTGCGCAAAGCAAAGCCGTACAGCTTGTACGACCGCTTCGAATTCGATGTGCCGGTCGGTAAGAATGGCGATTGCTATGATCGTTATCTCATCCGTCTGGAAGAGATTCGCCAATCGCTTCGTATCTTAAAACAAGCCGTGGAACAATTCCCGTCATCAGGCGATGTTATGGGCAAGGTTCCTCGTGTCATACGGCCGCCGGCCGGCGAGCTCTATGTCGCGATCGAATCGCCGCGAGGCGAGATCGGCTGTCATATCGTCTCCAAAGGCAAAGCGGAGCCATACCGGCTTAAATTCCGTCGCCCTTCCTTCGTAAATCTGCAAATCTTGCCCAAGCTGTTAGTCGGGGAAACCATGACCAACCTCATTACCATTCTGGGCGGCATCGATATTGTCGTAGGGGAGGTTGACTGCTAATGGGATCTTGGCTCGAAGAAACACTGACGTGGGGCAACGCGCTGCTGTTCTTCCTGTGGGGCGTCATCCTGCTCGTGATTGTACTCGGCTTCGTGACCTATGCGATCTTCTTCGAGCGTAAGGTTATCGGCTGGATGCAATTCCGGATCGGTCCGAACCGCGTTGGCCCCTGGGGGCTGATGCAATCGGTAGCCGATATTACGAAGCTGCTGATTAAAGAAGATACGATCCCGCGCAAAGCAGATCGGCTGCTGTTCATTCTCGCTCCTGCGCTTGCTTATGTGCCTGCTTTTGCCGTGCTGGCGGTTATCCCGTATACGCAAAAGCTTTATTTTGCCGATATTAACGTGGGTTTGCTCTATTACGTGGCACTGTCGGGCATCTCGACCATTGCGATTGTACTGGGCGGTTGGTCGTCCAACAATAAGTACGCGCTGCTCGGCGGCATGCGCTCCGCAGCACAAATGATCAGCTACGAAGTCCCGCTTGTTATCTCCGTAGTCGGCGTCATCATGATGTCGGGCTCGCTCAACCTCCGCTCCATTGCGGAGCAGCAGGGCGATTGGTTCTGGCAGTGGAATTTCATTCCGCAAATCATCGGATTCGTGATCTTCGTGATCGCAGCCGTATCGGAGCTCAACCGTACGCCGTTTGACTTGCCGGAGGCTGAATCGGAGCTTGTGGCCGGTTATCACGTTGAATACAGCGGCTTCCGCTTTGCCTTCTTCATGCTGACAGAATATGTGTACGTGTATGCCATTGCTGCACTCACGACCGTATTGTTCCTTGGCGGCTGGCATGCACCGGCACCGTTCCTCACGTGGATTCCGGGGATCATCTGGTTCCTTCTTAAGTTCTCGGCAATTGTCTTCTTCTTGTTCTGGATCCGTGCGTCGATGCCGCGTATCCGAGTGGATCAGTTGATGGGACTGGGCTGGAAGGTGCTATTGCCGGTAGCGATCCTGAATGTGTTTCTGACGGCGGTGTATATGGAGTTGTTCGTGAAGTGATAAGCTTCTGGCTCGGTAAGGCTGAGGGCTCTGAGAGAAGTGCCTCTAGTAAATATAGCAGTCATGTTCAGGAGGGAATTGGATGAAAGGTCTCTTAAAAGGGCTTGGTGTTACGCTCAAATCAATGACCGAGAAAAAAGTTACCACTTCCTATCCCGATGTGCCGATCATCATGCCGGACCGTTATCGCGGCATCCAGCATTTTGAACCGGACAAATGCATCGTGTGCAATCAGTGTGTACGTATATGTCCGACGGAGTGCATCTCGCTTGTAGGGAAGGCGAACCCCGATCCGGAGAAAAAAGGGAAGGTCATCGACACGTACGACATCAACTTCGAAATTTGCATACTCTGTGACCTATGCACGGAAGTGTGTCCGACCGAGGCGATCGTCATGACGGGTAATTTCGAATTGGCGTCTTACAGCAGAGATGAGCTGTTCAAGGATCTGAAATGGCTGGATGAGAACAACCGCAACGTCCGCCAAGACAATAACAATATCGGTGCTCCCGCAGCTGCCAGGGGAGGCGCGAAATAGACGATGTTCAACTTTAATTTCTCCGGTGAATTCGTCGCCTTCTTCGTCTTCTCCGTCCTGATTATCAGCGGCGCCGTATTGATGGTCAGCTTCACCAAAGTCGTGCACATGGTCGTCTCGCTCGCAGCTGTATTTATCGGCATAGCCGGTATGTTCGTTCTGCTGGAAGCGGAGTTTCTGGCTTTCGTGCAGGTGCTCATCTACGCGGGCGCGGTGTCCATTCTGATGATCTTCGGCATTATGATGACCAAGCATCAGGAGGGGGAGGCCGAGCAGGCGAAGCCGCTTCGTGAAACGCTGACGGCCATCGGCGCACTTGCGCTGTTCGGCATTCTGTTCTATGCCATCCGTCAGTCCGAGTTTCCAGAACCGGAGCAACCGCTGATGCCGTCGTCGGCAGACAACACGATGGAGATCGGAAAGCTGCTGTTTACCGGTTATGTCATTCCGTTCGAGCTCGTATCGGTGCTGCTGACGGTTGCCTTTATCGGAGCCATCGTGCTGGCGAAGAAGGAGGCCGAATAGATGCTATCTTCCTATCTGACTATGGCCGCGATTCTGTTCTGTATCGGCCTTTACGGTGCGCTTGTCAAAAGGAATGCCGTTATCATCCTATTGTCGATTGAGCTCATGCTGAACGCAGTAAACCTCAACCTCGTCGCATTCTCCAAGTATGGTGTTGTCCCCTCGCTGACAGGACAGATGTTCACCCTGTTCAGCATTGCCGTAGCAGCTGCTGAAGCGGCTGTCGGAATCGCCGTACTGATTGCGCTGTTCCGCGCACGCGGGACTGTCAATGCGGATGAGTATGACGAAATGAGGAGGTAACGGCATGGATACAAGTTTCTCGCAATCAGCCTGGCTGATTCCGCTCTTCCCGTTCGCGGCGTTCCTGCTGCTGCTTGCCTTCGGGCGCGGCCAGCGAATGCTTGGCGTAACGCTCGGTGTAGTAGGCTCTTTTGCAGCTCTGGTGCTGTCCGTTCTCGTCTTGATCGAGCATATGACAGATGGATCGGCTTATTATCAATATGCTTTCAAATGGATTGAGCTCGGCAGTCTCGTGATGAATGCCGGCTTCGAGGTCACGAATTTAACAGCAATCATGCTTGTTGTCGTCACTACCGTCAGCTTCTTGGTGAACGTGTACTCGGCAGGCTACATGAAGACCGATGAACGGATTTCCGTCTTCTACAGCTATGTGGCACTCTTCACGTTCTCGATGCTCGGGCTCGTGCTGGCTGATAATATGCTGACGCTCTATATTTTCTGGGAGCTGGTAGGGGTTTGTTCGTTCCTGCTCGTAGGGTTCTGGTATAGCAAACCGGAGGCCAAGGCTGCGGCCAAGAAAGCGTTCATCGTGACGCGGATTGGCGATGCGGGCTTGCTGCTCGGCATTCTGGTGCTCTATTGGTACATGCCGGATCATGCGCTGGATTTTGTAAGTATCGGTAATGCCTTTGACGGCGGAACCGCTGTCATCGCTGCAGGGGTAACGACTTGGATTGCGGTGCTGATCTTTATCGGCGCTGTCGGCAAATCCGGTCAGTTTCCGCTCCATGTCTGGCTTCCGGATGCGATGGAAGGCCCGACGCCGATCAGTGCGCTGATCCATGCTGCAACAATGGTTGCTGCAGGGATCTATCTCGTTGCGCGGACGTTTGATATTTTCCAAGCTTCACAGACGGCTATGGATATCGTCGCTTATGTAGGCGGCTTTACCGCCATATTCGCCGCTACCATCGGTGTCGCGCAGAATGATATTAAGCGAATACTCGCTTACTCCACGGTCAGCCAGTTAGGCTATATGATGATGGCGCTTGGCCTTGGTTCGATGACAGGCGGCATATTTCATCTCTTCACGCATGCCTTCTTCAAAGCACTGCTCTTCCTGGGAGCGGGCAGCGTCATTCATGCCGTACATACGCAAAACATTCACGAGATGGGCGGCTTAAGCTCCAAAATGCGCATTACAACCTGGACGTTCGGCATTGGAGCGCTTGCGTTATCCGGTATTCCGCCGTTCTCGGGTTTCTGGTCCAAGGATTTGATTCTCAATGAGGCGCTTCACGAGAAACCGGTGCTCTTCGTAGTCGGCGTGATCGCGGCATTCTTCACGGCTTTCTACATGTCGAGGCTGTTCTTCCTCGTCTTTATGGGCAAGCCGAAGGGCGACCATGCCCATGAGTCACCGTCCTCGATGACGATTCCGTTAATCATCCTTGCGGTGCTGGCGGTTGTGGCCGGTTTTGTACAAACGCCATGGAACGATACGCTCGGAACATGGTTAACCGACGGTGCCGAGAAGGAGCATGGCGGAGGCGGTCTCGTGATGGTGATCTCCGCGGCTGTCGGTCTGCTAGGGTTGTATCTGGGCTGGCTCGTATTCGTCAAAGGAACCATTGCACGCGATGCGGTATCCTCGAGGGCGCCTTGGCTTGTAAGGCTGCTCGAGCGCAAATATTACATGGATGAGCTGTATGACATGCTGCTGGTGCGTCCGCTGCGCGGGCTGGGCCAGTTGCTTAATATGGTGGATGACTACGTGGTGGATGGACTTGTTCGCGTAGCAGGCGGAACGGCAGTACTGTTCGGTCGCGGCGGAATAAGGCTTCAATCCGGACAAATCCAAACTTATGGATTGGTCACGCTGCTGGGTCTCGTCGTTCTTATTGTGGCTATTGTCGGAAGGAGGTTCTGGTGATGCTGGCTGATCTTCCGATTCTATCTCTTATTACATTTTCTCCGCTGCTAGGCATTCTGGTGCTTCTGTTTCTACCTAAGCAGCGGAGCCGCTGGCTGAAAGTGGCTGCAATCTCGGCTACGATTCTTCCTTTGCTGCTATCACTATGGCTGTATGCCGATTATGACGGCACCAAAGGCGGGAAGAGCTATGAAGAGACGGCAACCTGGATTGATACCTCGCTGAACAAAGAAGCGGTTGGCGATGTGAGCTCCTATTCGTTCACCTTCCAATATCACATGGGCATCGATGGTCTGTCGCTGCCGCTGCTGCTGCTTACCACCATTGTCGGTGTTATGGCCGCACTGGCCTCGGTACATGTGAAGAAACGATGGAAGTCGTTCTACATCTGGTTCTTGCTCCTTGAAGTCGGCATGATCGGCGTATTCCTGGCGCGAGATGTTTTCTTGTTCTTCGTCTTCTTCGAGATGACGCTTATTCCGATGTTCTTCTTAATCGGGATCTGGGGCTATATGAACCGCGAGAAAGCGGCGAATAAGTTTCTGCTTTATAACGGAATCGGCTCCGCGATTATGCTGCTGGCTTTCGTGATGCTTGTTGCAACGGCGGGCTTCCGCGTGGAGCAGCTGCCGGAGAAGCAGCAGACGAACCTGAGTTACAGCGGCAGCTACGAAGTGATTAGCAAGAACCTGACAGATCCGGAATCCTACGTGAATATGTCAACGGAACAGATGCAGGGGCAGGATAATCCGCTCTATCTCTCGGAACGGATGCGCTGGGTCATCTTCCTGCTGCTATTGATTGCATTCGGCATTAAGCTGCCGATCTTCCCGTTCCATACGTGGATGCTGCAGGTACATGCCGAAGCGCCGCCTTCCGTCGTTATGATCCACTCCGGCGTTCTGCTCAAGATGGGAGCATATGGGTTACTCCGTTTCGGGGTATTCATGTTCCCGGGGGAAGCGAAGGATTGGGCGGTGGCGCTGGCTATACTCGGTGTCGTGAATATTCTGTATGGCGCGGTACTGGCGCTCGTGCAGAAAGAATTTAAACTCGTGCTTGCCTACTCCTCGATCAGTCATATGGGGGTCGTGCTGCTCGGGATTGCTTCCTTTAATGAAATCGGGCTTAATGGCGCCCTCATTCAATTGATTTCGCACGGTTTAATCTCCGCGCTGTTATTCTTGGTTGTCGGCAGCATCTACGAACGTACGGGCTCGACGGAGCTGAAGGATCTCGGTGGTTTGGCCCGAAGCATGCCGTTCATGAGCGGCATTCTGCTGGCAGCCGGTATGGCCTCTCTCGGATTGCCGGGCTTATCCGGATTCGTAGGCGAGTTCCTCTCCTTCTTAGGGCTGTTCGATTCGATGAGAGTGATTACGGGCATTGCGGTGCTCGGCGTTATTCTGACCGCCATCTATGTGCTTCGGAGTATACTTGGCATTACCTTCGGCTCGATGCCGGAACGGTTCGCGGCGGCACGGGATGTGCGCCTCATTGAAGCGGTGCCGATGATTACGCTGCTGGCATTCATCGTACTGATCGGGGTATACCCGGCTGTTCTGACGGAGCCGATGAAGCATGGCTTTGACATGCTGCTTCAGCAACTTACAGAGAAGGCGGGGAGGTAGACGATGGAAGCTGCACAACAACAGCTGCAATCGCTCACCTGGAGTGATGCAGGCTATCTCGCCCCGGAATGGATTCTGATCGCTTTTACAATAGTGCTCGCTGTAGTGGATTTATTTTTGCCGCGCCGTTCGAGCAGGAGCGTTATTGGCTGGCTGACGCTTGGCGGTATCTTGACCTCGCTTGGTTTCGTTGTATGGCGGATACTGGATATGGCATCGAAGGCGTCGGATGCGGAAGCAGCCGGGCAGCCGATGAGCAGTGTCATTCGGATCATGGCGGATAGCTACAGAATCGATTATTTCTCCAGCATGCTCAAAATCGTATTCCTGGTGGCAACCGCACTTATCGTGCTGATGAGCCTGGGTACGGTGAAGCGATCAGACATCGTGGATAAAGGTGAATTCTATTACTTGCTGCTCCCGGCAGTCGTCGGTGCGATGATTATGGCTTCCTCCGGGGATCTGATCACGCTCTACATTGGGCTGGAGCTGCTGAGCATTACAACCTACGTGCTCGTCGGTATTCGCAAACAAGCGGTGCAATCGTCAGAGGCCGCGTTTAAGTACGTAGTGACAGGCGGTATCTCCTCGGCATTGATCCTGTTCGGGATGTCGTATCTCTATGGCATTACAGGCGCGACGAATCTTGGTGCGATTGCGCAAGGGGTACAACAGCATGCGGCCGATTTCCCGGCACTGCTCTACGTCGGATTCTTCTTCATCTTAGCGGGTCTTGGCATCAAAATCGCCGCAGCTCCGTTTCATTACTGGGCAGCGGATGTCTACCAAGGAGCGCCTACGCCGATTACGGCTTTCCTGGCTGTCGTCTCCAAAGGTGCGGCATTCGCGGTTATTTTCCGCCTCGTGTACAATGTGGCTTTCTACGCTTCATCGCCGGAGAAGCCGATTGCAGATGATATCTTCCTAGCGCTCAACGTGATGGCTGCTGCCGCGATGCTGGTAGGATCGACGATGGCGCTCAGACAATTCAACGTCAAACGTCTGATTGCCTTGTCCGGTGTTGCGAATGCAGGTTATCTGCTCGTGCCGCTGGGGCTTTCGCTCAAAGGCATGCATGCCTCGAATTTCGGGGAATTTATCTTCTATCTCGCAGCTTACCTGCTGATGACAATCGGTGCGCTTACCGTGTTCACCATTATTAGCAAGTCGGCCGGCACCGATGAAGTAGGCGGGTTCTCGGGACTCTACTATCGGGCTCCTTGGACAGCAGTAGCGATGGTCGTCTTCGTCCTCTCGTTAGCGGGCTTGCCGATTACAGGCGGTTTCTTCGGGAAGCTGTTTATCTTACTTGGCGCGGCGCAGTCGCATCTCTACTGGATTGCAGCGATTATGGTCGTGAGCAGCGTCATCTCGTATTATTTCTACTTCGGCATCATCAGGCAAATGTTCATGCGCGCTACAATCGATAATGAGGTGCAAGTTCCGGTCACAAGCGGCATCGTCATCTGGCTGTGCGCGGCTGCAACCGTGGCGCTCGGTATCGTGCCAAGCCCGGTGCTGAACTGGATTAACACGCATTTCTCCATCGTAAATGATTTGTTTGTCCGATAGCGAAGCAGCAAGACAGGGTTAGGTTAAGGTCGAAAGGACGAGGAGCGGGCCTGCGGGTCCGCTCTTTTGTTATGTTAAATAGAGCGAAGCGGCGTCGATTGAATGGGCAAGCCGTACAAGGTCGAACTCATGCGAAATATCGGGGGTTCTCTTGTCCTAGTTCATTATTATCGGAGTTCAACGAATCTTTAGATTAAGTCAGGCATATCGGCGCATAAACATCGGAGTAAACAGCTATAAAAGGGGGACTATCGACCTTTTTATTGTTGTTTCTACAAATTCCTTAAAGGAGAATGGGACTCGGGAAGCGAAACGTTTCAGATCACAGGCTGCGGGTTAAAGGCAGACTAGGATGATCATCTCCAATAGGAGCTCTAACACTTGTATGAAGCCGAAAGGGACAGTGGCTGTTATGCCAACACTAGGCTATAAGGATATGTCTTATTTCGTAGCGGCGCGCCGAGTCGGCAATCGTGTAGCTGCGGCCGTGGTAGTTGCCGCTGCGGCGTTAGCGGCGACGTTTGCTGCGCCTGCGCCGCGCCGCCGCACCGCGCTGCACGCTGCGCTCGCAGCGCTGCTGCTGTGGAGCGCCCCTGCGGGCGCGGCATCCGCCGCCGCAGCAGGGGCCGCTCCCGCGGCCTCGCCGCCTGCGGCGGCAACCGCCGGCCCGCCGCATGGCGCGGCCGCGGGCGAACCCGCCGCCGCCGGCGGCCAAGATGAGCCCGCGCCCACCGGCGGCTGGCTCATCAAGTGGCGCGACCCGGCGCTGGCGAAGCCGCTGCCGGGAACGCGCCTGCTCCGCCGCCTGGCGATGCCGGCGGCGGGCGCGGTGGACGTTGTCCGCCCCGAGGACCCGGGGGCGGACACGTCCGAGTGGCTCCTCCGGCTGCAGCAGATGCCGGAGATCGCGTACGCCCAGCCGATCGGCAGCGTCAAGCTGCTGGCCGCGCCGGCGAGCAATGATCCAGAGCTGCCGAAGCTGCAGCATCTGGATCAGATCGGGGCCCAGACCGCCTGGTCGAAGGTGCATGATCAGCTGGATCTGACCATTGCACTCATTGACACCGGCGTCGATTTGGACCACCCGGATCTCAAGAACAACTTGGTGGCCGGTACGAATCTGGTCAGCCCGGGCAAGCCGCCGGAGGATGACAACGGACACGGGACGGCCGTAGCCGGGGTTCTTGCGGGTGAAGGGAACAATAAAGAAGGCATTGCAGGCATTCTATGGCGTGCCAAGCTTATGCCGATCAAAGCGCTGGATGCCGATGGCTTCGGCGATGAAGAGCGGCTGGGCAAGGCGATCGTCTATGCGGTCGATCATGGTGCTCGCATACTCGTCCTCTCTGTTGGTCTCTATCGTTATTCGCCTTATCTTCGTGATATCGTGCAATATGCGGAGTCGAAGGGGGCGCTGCTTGTAGCGGCCAGTGGGAACGACGGGCTGGCGCTGGGTTCGAAGGCCGAAGTGAAATATCCGGCCGCTTACGCTACGGTACTTGCTGTGGCCGGTGTTGACGCGGATGGGAAACCGGAGCCGCGCTCCAATGCCGGTCCGGAGAATGATATTGCGGCACCATGGCATGTCTATACGACGGCACTGGGCGGCGGGTACAAGCATGAAGAAGGCACCTCGATGGCTGCGCCTCAGGCAGCAGCAGCGGCAGCGCTCGTATGGGCGGTACATCCCAGCTACAAACCATACCAGGTACGTGCTTTACTCAGGCAGACGGCAAGGGATATTGGCAAACCGGGGGTGGATGATGCTAGCGGCTACGGCCTTCTCCAGATAGACCGTGCCGTAACGGACGTGCTTCGAGCAGATGGCTATGAGCCGAACGACACCAGGCAGACTGCGCAGAAGTTCCCGCTTGGCAAAAGAATCGCAGCCGAGCTTGCAGGCGGCCAAGATAAAGATTGGTATACACTTGATGCGCCTTATGATGGTGTGATATCGCTTCAATTTCAAGGGCTTCTCTCAGGAGGCGAGACCACGCCCATCCTTCAAGTGACTCATGTTGTGGGAGGCGTCGTTCAGGGCACAAAAGTTACGAAACTCGGCAACCAAACCGTCGAGTGGAACGTTAAGAAAGGGAGGAATGAATTTGAGCTCCACTTCTTCGCCCAAACGACGAAGCAGCGGCTCCCTTATTTGCTGACCTCCTCCTTTGAGATTGCACCGGATAGCTACGAAATGAACGATAAGCAGTATCAAGCCTTTACGCTGAAGCCGCAGTCCCAGAAGGTGACGGGGAATTTTCATCAGACAGGTGATCGCGACTGGTACGCGATTCATTTTGAGACGGGGGGCACGCTCAAGCTCTCGCTTTCTACCGACTCCGCACGAATTGATCCCGCACTTGCCTTCGGGCGGCAAGGGGCAACGCTGCAGGAAATCGACGAGAACAGTGAAGGCGAGACGGAAACCTCGGAGCTGATCAATGTTACACCGGGTATCTACTACATACGCGTTCATAACGGAATGTCGGCACAGGCCGGTCCGTCTGCTGCGGCGTATACACTGAATATAGAGCTTGTTTCCAAATATACCGATCCCAACGAGCCCAACAACAAATCGTATGAAGCAACAGGGGTTGCCAAAGGTTCTGATTACTGGGGTGTCATAGGAGCAGCGGATGCCGATTGGTATCAATTGCGCCTTGGAAGTGAAAGTGTGTTATCCGTGCAGGTTAACGGCATTCCGAGTGGAATCCGAATGAAGGCGGAGGTGTTCGATAAACGGCAGCAGCTGTTATTTACCTTGCAATCCGCAAAGAATGATACCCGCATGGTCAAAGAGCAGCGCGTACAGGCAGGCCTGTATTACGTCAAGGTGACGGCGAGCAGCAGCTTTGACAGACAGTACTATGGCTTTCGCATGGATGCTGAACCGGTCGTTGCAGGGTTTCGCGATATCACCGGTCACTGGGCAGCGGATACGATTGTAGCGCTGAGCAAGGACCGCATCGTGGAAGGGAGCGGCAACTATCGCTTTTACCCGAATCGGAGCATCACGAGAGCAGAAGCGATCTCTATGTTGGTAAGAGCATTGAATCCGACTGCAAGCACGGGACCGAGCTTTACGGATGTCACCTCGAAGCACTGGGCATACGGCTCTATTACAAAAGCTTCAGGAACCGGATGGGTCGGCGGTTATCCAGGCGGGGCCTTTGGTCCTGGTAAGCCAATAACCCGGGAAGAAATGGCGGTCATTTTGCTTCGGGCCCTCCAGCTGAATAGCTCACTTCCATATGCAGCGACTTTCGTGGATGTGAAGCTGACGCGGTGGTCCGCACCGGCCATTCAGACGATGAAGCAACAAGAGCTGCTCGGGGGATACCCGGACGGCAGCTTTAGGCCAGAGCAGACGGCAACGCGAGCGGAGTTCGCGGCACTGCTGCTTCGAGCCATGAACATGAAGAATTTGTAGCAGGGAGCCAATCGAATGGATCAATTAGCCGCTAATGCCGGCGTACATGCACTTATTTCCATTGTTGTTGAGCTATTTAGCATTGCAATGGCTTGGATTGTGTTGCAAGAGCTGAAGTTTGACACCATCTTGAAGCGTCCGCGCAGCTCGCAGGCACGTATTTTGCAAATTATGCTCGCCATCGTGCTTGGGCATGGTTTTGCCGGCTTCGTACTCGATTACTGGAACTGGTCGGGCTTGCTGAGGGGAATTGTCGAATAACAAGGTGGCAATATGTAAACAATGGGTAGTATATGACGGTACGAAACGAAAAATAGGCTGCGAATACTATAAAAAATGCCATTTTGGGTACGGGTTCGACAGGCAGAAAATAACGCTTGTCGTTTCTTGTAGACGGGTGGTAAGATGTAGGTTGGGTACGGAGTACCGTACCATTAATTGTGCATAAGACAAGAATCTACTGCACGCGGAGGGAAACCTAAAGATGAGCAAAATAATCGTCCGCGGCGGCCAGCGACTATCCGGAAACGTTCGTGTAAGCGGAGCAAAGAATGCCGTATTACCGATTCTCGCTGCCACGTTACTTGCAAAGGAAGGCGAGAGCGTCATTTATGACGTGCCTAATCTAGACGATGTAATTACGATTCAACAAGTACTTTCTGCCTTAGGCGGGAAACTGACATATGACAATGAAACGATGCGGATATCCGCAGCCAATTTGACTTCGTTCGAAGCTCCTTATGAGTGGGTGCGCAAGATGCGTGCATCCTTCCTTGTAATGGGACCGCTTCTGGCGCGTCTTGGCCGAGCAAGAATTTCCCTCCCGGGTGGATGTGCAATCGGCACACGTGCGATTGACCAGCATTTGAAGGGCTTCGAGGCGATGGGCGTCGAGATCGTCCTGGGCCAAGGCTTTATCGAAGCACGCAAGGAAGGCAAGCTTAAAGGCGCTAAGATCTATCTCGATGTAGCCAGCGTAGGCGCAACGGAGAACATCATGATGGCGGCTGTACTTGCAGAAGGCACCACATCCATCGAGAATGCGGCGAAGGAGCCGGAGATCGTGGATCTTGCCAATTACTTAAATGCCATGGGTGCGAAGGTTCGCGGAGCAGGCACAGGCATTATCCGTATTGAAGGTGTGGAGGAGCTGAAAGGCGCTCATCATACTGTCATTCCGGACCGCGTGGAAGCGGGTACTTTTATGATCGCAGCTGCCATGACAGGCGGCGATGTTCATATTGACGGCGCAATCGGCGAGCATTTGGCACCGGTAATCTCGAAGCTTGAAGAGATGGGCGTTGCCATTACGGAGACAGACAACGGTCTGCGCGTAGTAGGTCCGCAGAAATTGAAATCAGTAGACGTCAAGACGTTACCATACCCCGGATTCCCGACTGATATGCAGTCGCAGATGATGGCGATTCTGTTGATTGCCGAAGGCACCAGCATCGTGACGGAGACGATCTTCGAGAACCGTTTCATGCATGTCGAGGAATTCCAGAAGATGAGCGCTCAAATTAAGATCGACGGCCGCATGGCCATCGTAAGCGGCAACACAGCACTTACTGGTGCAAAAGTAACCGCTACCGATCTTCGCGCAGGTGCAGCACTGATCTGTGCAGCGCTATGTGCGGATGGTGAGAGCGAAATTACCGGCCTTCACCACGTCGATCGCGGCTATGTCGACATCACGGGTAAGCTTGCGGCGCTTGGCGCTAACATCCACCGTGTTGATCCGATACCGGCTGAGCCTGTGTATTCGAAAGTGCTCGAAGGCGTTGCTGCCGTACTGGAGGAACCGGTCGTTGTAGCTGCAATGTCTGCAGAGCCAGTGAAGCGTGAGAAAGAAACGCCTCGCCTGAAAGTTCAACCTACCTGGGCATAAGATTCATTCCTAACACATAATCGTAATAAGCTGCCTCTTGTGTTCACTTGTGAACGTAAGAGGCAGCTTTTGTTTTGTGCAGAATTGGCACGATAGCTCCCCTCCCCCGAGAAGGAAGCTGAACTCTCAGCAAACAAACTAACCAATTCCCCTGGGCAAAGGAAGCTGAGCGTGCAAAACTCGAACTCTCAACGCCAAAACCACACCAAAATGAAGCCGAGAATTCCCAAACTGAACTCTCAGCAGACAAACTAACCCAATCCCCCGGACAAAGGATGCTGAGCGTGCAAAAGTCGAACTCTCAACGACAAAACCACACCGAAATTCTGCTGAGAGTTCCAATAATGAACGCTCAGCAAACAAACTAACCAATTCCCCTGGGCAAAGGAAGCTGAGCATGCAAAACTCGAACTCTCAACGCCAAAACCACCCTGAAATGAAGCCGAGAGTTCCAAAAGTGAACGCTCGGCCAACAAACTAACCCAATCCCTCAGCAAAGAAAGATGTGAGTGGTGGTGGGCGACATTTGACCGCTGAGAAGCGGATTTCCCGACTGTCAGCATCTATTTTCAGTGATATTACAGTTGAGAGTCGGGTTTTCCTGCTCTCGAGGTGTGGCAGTGGTGTGTTAGGCGACTTTTGACCGCTGAGAAGCGGATTTCCCGACTCTCAGCATCTATTTTCAGTGATATTACAATTGAGAGTCGGGTTTTCCTACTCTCGAGGTGTGGCAGCAGTGGTGTTAGGCGAATTAAAGCGGAGAGTACGGCCCCACACCCCATGCCCCCACCGTCCTCCCACTCGCCTCCCACTCATCCCCCCTTCGTCCCCGCATCCTCCCAACCAACATCCCACCCATCCACCATCTCTCTCTCAACAACATTCTCTTCTCCCTTTTCGGTACTATCCTACTTTTCCGGTTCATAGACTGTACCAAATAGGAATTAAGAGAAATGAGAGTAGCAGAACAGGAAGGAGCAGCAGATGGAACGTGTGAGATGGCGGACAGGCAGTCCGAGGAGTCGATGGTGGAGAGGCTGGATGTTGTGGTTTACGTGGGGATTGCTGCTTGTCGTGCTGGTGAGAGGGGCTGTCTATCTCCTGGACGATAGGAATGCAGCTGCCAATAACGGCGAGATTGGTCAGGCAGAGGATCAGCAGCAGGTGCTGGGCAACGAAGCATCCGAGCAGAATGCCGCAGTAGAGGAAAGCGCAGCACCAAACGAGACGGACAAGCAGCCTATGAAGGAAGCGCAATCGGTCGGCAGCAGCGGAAGCAGCGGCACTAGAGGGATCAACATACTCACCGCCTATGACCGAATGTGGGTTAACGTGTATCTCACCAAGGAGAAACGGATTGAGAAAATGCCCATTGAGCTTTATGTGCGCGGGGTGCTCGCCGGCGAGATGCCGATTGATTTTGAATTGGAGGCTCTGAAGGCGCAGGCCATCGCAGCCCGAACCTATATCTATAAACGAATGAAAGCAAACGACCATAGCGGGCTAAGCGGTGAAGCGGAGAAGGCAGATGTGGACGATACCGTGATGAACCAGGTGTATGTGCCCCTGAGTTCGCTTCTGTCGCGCTGGAGCGGGACAAGTAAGGAAAAGAATCTCGAGAAGCTGAATGAGGCTGTAGCGCAAACTAAGGGGCAAATCGTGACCTATGAAGGGGAGCCGATCCAAGCGGCTTTCTTCTCAACAAGCAACGGTTACACCGAGAATGCTTCGGATTATTGGGATCTAGATCTTCCATACTTGCGCAGCGTCGCCAGTCCGTGGGACAAGTCGATTTCACCTAGTTATAAAGAAACGGTAACGATGTCGCTCAATGACTTTAGCAAGAAGCTTGGCATTAAGAAAAGCGCAGTCCGGCAAATGCGAATTCTCGATACGACAGCGGGCAAGCGCATTAAGACGGTTATGATCGGCAGGGAGATGCTAAGCGGCAGAGAGATTCGCGAAAAGTTGGGGCTAGCCTCCTCGCAGTTTAACTGGACCATCCTCGATGATGAAATCCAAATCACCACTTTCGGCTATGGCCATGGGGTGGGAATGAGTCAATGGGGTGCAAACGGTATGGCCCAAAGCGGGGGAACGGCAGCAGAGATTCTCGCACACTATTATTCGGGCACGCAGCTTTCCAAAGCGAAAGGGCTGGTAGACTAGCGCAGCCATCGCCCCTAGCTTCTCTAACAATCTCAAAAAATGTTAAACCCTCACGTATAAACTGCTAGGTTGTGGCAACAATGGCTAGTGAGGTGATCGAACAATGAGTGATAACAAATCAAAGTTCAATGAAGAAGCTCCCAAAAATGTAGTGGGAGGCACTGCCGTCAAACCATCTGCATGGAGAAAGCTGCTTGCGAAGAAGTGGGCAGCACCGTCAGCATTCCTAGCCGCGGCAGCAATTATCGTAACCTTAATGTGGCTCTATGGGGGAGCTGGGGAAACTAGTAACAAGCCAGCCAGCACCGACGTAGAAGTCTCTCAAGGTACGACGGATGGAATGACAGCGGATCAATTGCCGGCAGACGATGAAGCAGTTAACTCATCGGAGTCCGAATTGATGAAATGGCCTGTTGACCGCAGCCAGCTGGATGTTGTAGCGCCGTTCTATGACGCGAAAGCTACCGGTGAAGAGCGCCAAGCCGCTCTGATTCAATCGGGCAACACGTTCGTAACGAACATGGGCATTGACTTCGCGAAGAACGACACGGCATTTGATGTATCGGCAGCACTGAGCGGCCGCGTCATCGTATCCGAGAAACACCCGCTTAACGGCAACATTGTCGAGATCAAGCATGCGGACGGAATCGTTACCGTCTACCACAGCTTGAGCGACGTACAAGTTAAAGTGGGCGATGAAGTGAAGCAAGGCACGGTTATTGCAAAAGCCGGCAGAAGTGAGCTGGAGAAAGAACTTGGCGTTCACATGCACTTTGAAGTGCGCAAGGACGGCAAAGCGATTAACCCCAATACGTTTATCACATCTGATTCCGCAAGCGCAACTGAGAACTAGAAGCCAGCGGAGTGCTTTATGAAGGCAGGATACCCTGCCTTCTTTTTTTATGTTCTTTTGCCAGTAAAATGGGACTTTCGGAGTGGAAAAGCAGCCGGTTCTGAAAATAATTGCTGTTCTTTAGCTTGTCACGCTTGGACACAAAGAATATATACCCGTACCCCTCATATACTGTACCAAACTATCTCGAGTAGGGAGGCGGGAGCGTGCACGATTATATCAAAGAACGGACCATAAAAATCGGCCGTTGCATCGTCGAGACGAAGCATACGGTGCGGACGATTGCAAAAGAATTTGGCGTCTCCAAAAGCACGGTGCACAAGGATTTGACCGAGCGATTACCGGAAATAAATCCCGATTTGGCAGACCAGGTCAAGCACATTCTGGAATACCACAAATCGATCCGGCACCTGAGGGGAGGAGAAGCAACTAAAATCAAGTATAAGAAGAGCTCAGGGCGCAAGCGCGAGGTTCTTGCGGCGGCAAAATCGTAAGCGATTTTTTCTACAAAAATAGAGGAATTTCGTACATTTCAGCGAATACTAAACAGGATGATCAGTGCACCTGACTGCTTACTACTAAAGACGATTGTTTTGCGATCACATTCGTAAGTTTGAATTTGCGACATTCGTCATTCGACGTGGAGGAATTAGAGACATTATGTTTAGCAAGGATATTGGGATTGATTTAGGAACAGCTAACGTGTCCATTCATGTAAGAGGGAGGGGCGTTGTACTTGATGAGCCTTCTGTCGTCGCGATTGAGAGCGAGACGAAGCGCGTGCTTGCAGTAGGTGAAGAAGCGCATCGGATGGTAGGACGGACCCCCGGTAACATAATCGCCATCAGACCGCTTAGAGACGGTGTTATCGCTGATTTTGAAATTACGGAAATCATGTTGAAGGCATTTATCGATCGCGTGGGCGGCCGCTCTTGGCACAGCCGCCCCCGGATCTTAATTTGCGCACCGACCAACATTACTTCGGTAGAGCAGAAGGCGATCCGCGAGGCTGCAGAGCGCAGCGGCGCCAAGGATGTCTTTCTTGAAGAGGAGCCTAAAGCAGCTGCGATTGGCGCAGGCATGGATATCTACCAGCCGAGCGGCAACATGGTTGTTGATATTGGCGGCGGTACAACCGATGTGGCCGTGCTTTCGATGGGCGACGTTGTAACCGCCTCTTCCATTAAAGTCGCAGGGGACAAGTTTGACGAAGCGATCATGAAGTACATCAAGAACAAGTACAAGCTCTTGATCGGGGAACGGACAAGCGAAGACATTAAGATTAAGATCGGTTCCGTCTACGACAATGGATCCAGACAAGAGATCGACATTCGCGGGCGGGATATGGTTACAGGCTTGCCGCTGACCGTGACGATTTACTCGGAAGAAGTGCGCGAAGCGCTCTGGGAACCGGTATCGTCTATTGTATCGGCAGCTAAGTCTGTACTGGAACGGACTCCACCGGAATTATCGGCCGACATTATTGATCGCGGCGTTATCTTAACGGGCGGCGGCGCGCTGCTTGGCGGCCTTGATGCATTGCTAGCAGAAGAGCTTAAGGTACCGGTACTGATTGCAGAAGACCCGATGCACTGCGTTGTTAAAGGAACAGGCCTGCTGCTCGACCATTTGGACCGTACATCGCGCAGAGACAATAGAAGACGCTAAGCGATCACGGGGATGAATGGATGCGTGCAGGGATGTTCGGGTAGGACGCCTTTAGGGGGGCGTGCCAAGGGACAAGCTTTTGTACGGATGAAGATTAGTTCAAAAGTCATGCAATCGTTCTATTCATCGTAAGGATGGGTTAACCGATATATACAATATATATGCAGATTGGTTCGCGTTAACTTATCCCATACGTTGAGCGCTCAGGAGGTAGCTTCATGCTAAGAGGTTTGTACACAGCTGCATCAGGCATGATTTCGCAGCAGCACCGGCATGATACTGTAACGAATAATATTTCAAATATAAATACACCTGGTTATAAAGAGAAAAGTGCGGTTACGCACTCCTTTCCAGATATGCTGCTTCGTCTATCCGGGGTTCAAGATGGCGGAGGCCGTGCAGTAGGCAAGCTGAACACTGGGGTGTTCGCGGAAGAGAGCTTGCAGATCAACCTGCAGGGCGATTTGATGCAAACGAACCAATTCAGCGATTTCGCCATTGTATCGGATATTGAAGTGCCTGGCATGACGTTCGATGGATCGGGTAAGGCCATGTCGGCAGACGGCAACTATGTCTTCCAACCGCAGGCATTCTTCACGGTTCAGAATACGAATGGTGAGACGCGCTATACGCGTGATGGTCAGTTTAAGCTGGATGACGAAGGCTTTCTGACACTGCCCGATGGTTCCCGTATACTTGGTGCTAATGAGAAACCGTTTCAGCTGCCAGCCGGCATGACGTTTAATAATCTGACGTTGACGAGCGATAATCAACTGGTTGACGTAGCTACAGGCCAAAGCGCCGGTCAACTGCTCATCTCCGTGGTCGATAATCCGAATAACCTTGTTCGTGAAGGTGACGGCAAATTCAAGCTTGGCGATGAGAATGTAGGCGTTCGGACGATGGCTGCGAACGATCGGATCGAGTTGAAGCAAGGTTACGTGGAGCGCTCGAATGTGGATCCGGCGCAGTCGATGGTCGACTTGATGTCGGCGGCACGTGCTTATGAAGCGAATCAGAAGGTTATTCAATTTTATGATAAAAGCTTAGATAAAGCGGTAAATGAGATTGGCAGAGTATAACCGCTCACAAGCAATGCTTGACGATGCAGGCAGAGGAGGCTACTAAATTGAACGGTTCGATGATTAATGCGATGGTGTCCATGAACGGGCTGCAGCAGAAGCTGGACTTGCTCGCCGACAATATTGCCAATGTGAATACAGTCGGCTATAAACGCAAGACCGGCACATTTGAAGATTTGCTGACTACGCTTAAGAAGCAGCCGGAAGTGTTTGATCAACCGGGACGTCTGACTCCACTTGGTTTCAACCAAGGCTGGGGCTCGCGTCTGACGATGATTCAACCGGACTTCTCCCAAGGACCGATTCAGCAAACGGACCAGCCTCTTGATGTAGCAATCGAAGGCAATGCATTGTTCGAGGTAACGGTTAATGCCGAAGGCGATCTTGGTTATACACGCGGCGGCTCATTCCAGACAACGTTTACGCGAGATGGCGTCAATATCTTGACAACCAAAGAAGGATACCCGATATCGTCTGTTAACGGCGATCCGATTGAGATTCCGGCAGAGATGAAAGAAGTCAGAATCGATCCGAACGGAAGCATCGTCGGTACGCTGCCATCCGGTGAGATTGTGCAGATGGGGCAGCTGAAGCTGGTACAAGTGGACAAGCCTTCTCTCTTGTCGCAGGTAGCGGATAACTTATTCGCGATTGCGGATGGATTCCAGGTAAATGATGTCATGCATAACGTTACGGCGAGCGCCGAGTCTAAGATCGCAATAAAACAAGGTTTTCTGGAGCAATCTAATGTCGTCTTGTCCGACGAGATGACGGAATTGATTAGCGTGCAAAGAGCTTATCAGCTCAGCTCAAGGGCATTATCTTCCAGCGATACGATGCTGGGCCTTGCAAACAATTTGCGCGCCTAGGAAATGAGTGAATGCGTATGGATGCAAAGAAAGAAACAGCGGCGGGTTTAGATGGAGTTTCTCAATTGGAACGTTCCAGTCTGATGAATCCTGCGCCTGCGGGCGAGAGGCAGCGTCAGAACGGTGCGATGCAATCTGAGCGTGATATGGAAGCCGCTAAAGGCCAATCATCAACGCGCAAGAAACGCAATCCGGCACTTCGGGCTTTATTATGGACGCTTCGCAAGAGCATCGTTCCCATTCTGTGCATTGCAGCCGTACTCGGCGGCATGTACATGGGGTATTCGATCATTGGCAAGCGGCCCGGAGACGAAGTGTTCGATATTGCCACTTGGAAGCACATGTATGACCTAGTGTTCGCTGATTAATAAGGAAGCCTGCTCATTCGAGCAGGCTTTTTGATTTCCGTTTCTATTCCATGCCGCATAAATAAGCACCTCCTCGAATATCATCGGACTACCGTAGTAGTTGCGATGTGTTTCGAGGAGGTGCTGTTGGTTTGCTTCTTATTTGACGATGACACGGATACTGATGGATTTGCCGTCAAAGGTTGCTCTCACCATTGTGCTTCCTTTGCCGACAGCTGTAATGACGCCGGCTTCGACCGTGGCTACTTTATTGTTGCCAACTGTCCATGCCGCGCTCTTCGTTACATCCGTGATACGGCCAACATCGTATTCAGCCGTAACCTTAACCGTTTCTTTGCCTTCTGCAGCAAGTGTCAGGGATTTGGCTGACGAGGTCAGCTTCTTCACTTTAGCAACGACCGTAATGGCAACCTCGATTGATTTGCCTTGATAAGTGCCTGTCAACTTACCTGTGCCCTCCGTCAATGCTTTCACCGTGCTTCCTTTAATAGAAGCAAGTGTTTCTGGGTTCATGGTCCAATTCATCTTGGAGGCCAGGGAAACCGATTTGCCGCTCTTATAAATACCTGTTACTTTCAGGCTCTTGGTACGGGAGATGTTCAGCGAAAGACTGCTTGCATCCACGAACAGCTTCGTAATTTCCTCTTCAATCGTGACACGAATGATGGTTGATTTGCCAAGATACGAAGCAGTAAGAGTAACACTCGAAGCTTGCAAGCCTCTCATATTCGGAGGCTTCACGAGCAAGTTGGCGGAGGAGCTCTTCCACGTAACTAGGCTCGTCACATCTTCTTCTTCGCCGTTCTCATACATGAGCGTAATAACCGGCAGCTTCACTTCCTTGCCAATGACAACGGAAGCGTTGGATTGGTCAGGTGTCAGCATAAGCGGCTTCTCGTGCACAACAACAGTAATCGTGACTGTTTTGGATTGAATCGTACCTGTAAGAATGGCTGTACCAACCTTCTTCGCCGTCCACTTGCCATCTACTTTGTCCGCGATATCCTTGTCGCTGCTCGTCCAAGAAACAAGGTTAGTTACGTCAATCGTTTCTTCAGCTATCGATTCGGCTGAAACCTTAGGGAGAGCAATGCTATCGTTTACGAACGAGTCAACGGTTTCCGCAGCGGCTTTAAGGCTGCTGACAGTCGGATAAACCGTAACCGAAACCTGCTGGGACAGACCCAAGTAAGTCGCTTTAATAATGGTTGTTCCAACGCCTTTAGGTGTAACAACACCGTCTTTAACGGTTGCCACAAACAAGTTGGAGGAGGACCAAGCTGCTTTGCTTGTCACGACCTCAGGTGTTCCTGTCCCTTTCATCACCGTTACGCTGAACGATACCGGACTATCCTGCATACTCAGATGCTGATCTTCCTTAGGGTTCAAGCGCATGGCTTCATAAGCAGGACGGACGACGACAGTAATGCTGCTCGATACGCCTAGATGCGTAGCCGTGATCGTAGTCGATCCGCTTCCAACAGGTGTAACGATACCTTTGGATACAGTGGCAACGGCCGCATTGCTGGAAATCCATTGCGCCTTATCCGTAACGGTTGCGGAATCGTCATCTTCCGTTGTGACTACGGCCGTTAAGGATTGTGTGCTGTCGCCTACGTAGAATTCAAGCAGGTCGTCAGGTGAAAGGGTGAGCTTATCATAAGGAGAGGTTACGACTAGCTTTACCGTATCGCTTCTTCCTTTATATTTGGCTGTGATGGTTGTTTCGCCGGCATTAATCAGTTTAATCTCGCCGTCTTCTACTGTGGCAACATTGGGGTTTGAACTCGTCCACGTTGCGGAGTCGGTAACGTTCTCGTTCGCGCTGCCGCTCTTGATCGCTGTGAGCGTATAGGAGATCGTATCGCCTAGATGTACATCTTCAGTAGCGCCTACATTTGTACCGTCATCCATAATCGTTACGCTGTCGTAGCGATAATTAACGGTTATAGGCAGCGTGATTTTGTAGCCCTTGTATGATGCGCTAACCGTTGCAGTGCCCTTCGCTAAACCTGTAACAACACCAGCGGACACTTTCAGAATCGCTGTATTGGAAGAGCTCCAAGTGGCATCTGTAGTCACGCTCTTAGCAGAAGTTGCACCTTGTATAGTGGCATTCACTTCAAGTGAAATGGACTCATCATCGATATAAAGCACGGCGGGTGACGGAGCGTTGTCGAATGCGATTCCCGTTACGACTTCTTCGGCGTAAGCGAGTCCTGCAAAGGAAGAGAAGCTCAAGGCAATGGCAAGCATCACCGTAAGCCAGGTGCGTTGCCACAGGGGTGCTGCGTTAATGTTCATGCGCATGATTGTCTAAAACCTCCAAAGACTATAAATTTCCTATCCACTATAGTTAACGGCTTTAGAGGAAGGAAATTGAAGGTGTCAGATAGGTATTGCCAAATTTAGTTCGCAGGTCATGGGAATTTCCCGTTCCTAGAAACGGCAAGAATGGTGGGTTGCAGCTGGTCTTATGCATAGTTCGGACAGTTTTATTTTTTCCAGCGGAGAGGTATAATGGGTTAGAAACTTTGAAGCATCTTTTCCGCCATAAAGGTAAGGGGGCGTAAACGTTTGAATCTTCCTAATTTGCTCACGATGCTTCGTTTTGCTTTAATCCCCGTTTACGTTGCCGTATTTGCATCGGACTCTTCGAATCATATGAAATGGGCTTTTCTGATTGTCGTCATCGCAGGGCTTACGGATATTCTGGACGGGTATCTGGCGCGGAAATACGGCCAGGTGACTTCGGTGGGAGCGATGCTGGATCCGCTCGCGGATAAGATGATGATGATTACGGTCATCTTGTCGCTGCTCATCACCGAACATATTCCGTGGAGCGCGGGAGCGGCTATATTTATCCGGGATGCGGGGATGATTATCGGATCGGCGTTTTTTCATTTTCGTGGGAAGAAGACGGTTCCTGCAAATTGGATGGGGAAGCTGACCACCATCCTGTATTACTTGGCCATCTTGTTTATCTTCTTTGAAATGCCTTTTGCCAAAGCTTATTTATGGGGTGTCATTGCGTTTTCGTTTATCACTTCGTTTATTTACATTTTCCTGTTCGTCGGCTTGAATAAGGACGAAGAGGAGCAGGGCAGTGCGGTGCAGAGCACAGGAGAGCAGACAGATAAAAAAGCTCCGCCCGCGTAACGGTAAAAAGGAGATTGAATTCGCCTTGGCCGCGATGAACGGCATGCAGCGTTCAATCCCCCTTATCTTAACCCCACGACTGCAGTTTCGTGGTGGATGGCCTTATTTTGGCACAATACCTTGTAATTTATTACACCAACCTCGAAGGGAGCTTACATCATGTTAGATATCAGACAAATCCAAGAAATTATTCCGCATCGCCCGCCGTTTCTGCTCGTTGACCGCATCATTGAGCTGGAGGAAGGTAAACGTGCTGTCGGCATCAAGAATGTGACGATGAATGAACCGTTCTTCACGGGACATTTTCCTCAATATCCGGTTATGCCGGGTGTGCTTATAGTAGAAGCGTTGGCGCAAGTCGGCTGTGTGGCTATTCTTAAAGTAGAGGCAAACCGCGGTAAAATCGGCTTCTTCGCCGGCATCGACAACTGTCGTTTCCGTGGACAAGTGGTTCCGGGCGATACCCTTACATTAGAAGTGGAAATTACAAGAATGAAGGGCATGATCGGCAAAGGACAGGCTGTGGCCAAAGTAGGCGATAAAGTCGTAGCCGAAGGCGAGATTATGTTTGCACTGAAGGATCCTGAATAAACCCGGCAGTATCGGGTTAATAAAGACAGGAACTTGAGCTTGCTACATATATAAAAAACGGATGGAGAGAGGATGCTGGAGATGAACCATTCTGCTGTAGAACGATACGAGGCTTGGCTGAGCGATCCGATGATTGACGCTGCTACGAAACAGGAGCTTGCCGCGCTGAGAGGCAACGAGAAAGAAATCGAAGATCGTTTCTACCGTGAGCTTGAGTTCGGAACAGGCGGACTGCGCGGTGTTATGGGTGCAGGAACAAACCGATTGAACAGCTATACGGTCGGCAAAGCGACACAAGGGCTGGCGAACTGGGTACTTACGAAGAGCAGCACCCCTTCTGTCGTGATCGCTTACGATTCGCGCAACAACTCACCGGAGTTTGCGCTTGATGCTGCACTTGTCCTGGCTGCGAATGGCGTGAAGGCTCATGTATTCAAAGCCCTTCGTCCAACCCCTCAGCTGTCCTATGCCGTTCGTGCGCTTGGCGCAACAAGCGGAGTTGTCATTACTGCAAGTCACAATCCACCTGAATATAACGGCTACAAGGCTTACGGCTCCGATGGCTGCCAGCTTGTACCGCAAGATGCGGCTGAAGTTATTGGTGCGATCCAGCAGGTAACCGGCTTCGATCAAGTCCGCCGTATGAGCCGTGAGGATGCGGAAGCGAAAGGCTTGCTGCACTGGCTGGGCGATGCGGAAGACCGCGATTATATTACAACTGTCGCAGCAGAGAGCTTGAACAGCAAGCTGCTTGTGGACGGGCTTGGCGAGGCGCTGACGGTCGTTTATACACCGCTTCATGGTGCCGGCAACATGCCTGTACGCGAGGTGCTGAAGCAAGCAGGCCTTACGAATGTGCATATCGTTCCCGAGCAAGAGCAGCCTGACGGCTACTTCAGCACGGTGAAATCACCGAATCCGGAGGAGCGGGAGGCATTCAATCTCGCGATTAAGCTCGGTCAAGAGGTAGGCGCGGACATTATTATCGGAACGGATCCGGATTGCGATCGGATGGGTGCGGTTGTTCGTAATAATGAAGGTGAATTTGTTGTGCTGACGGGTAACCAGTCCGGCGCGATTATGGTCAATTATTTGCTCGGCACACTGAAGGAACGCGGCGAAATGCCTGCTAACGGCGTCGTTGTGAAGACGATTGTGACGAGTGAAATGGGTGCTGATATTGCTGCTTCCTACGGAGCGGAAGTCGTCAATACGTTGACCGGCTTCAAATATATCGGCGAGAAAATGACGCAATATGAGAAGAGCGGAGATCGTACCTTCCTATTCGGTTATGAGGAAAGCTACGGTTATTTGGCGGGCACTTATGCGCGTGATAAAGATGCGGTTATCGCTTCCATGCTAATTTGCGAAGCAGCTGCTTATTATAAGAGCAAAGGCAAAACGCTATACGATGTACTTGTTGAATTGTATGCGCAGTTCGGGAACTACTTAGAGCATCTGGAATCCCGCACGCTTAAAGGCGTTGACGGCGTTGCCCAAATCGGCGCGATCATGGAAGATTGGCGCAGCAATCCGCCGGCTGAGATCGGCGGCGTAGCTGTTGCTCAAATGCTTGATTATTTGCCGGGACTGGACGGCTTGCCTCCGGAGAACGTGCTTAAATTTTTACTTGCTGACGGCTCGTGGTTCTGCCTGCGTCCTTCAGGCACGGAGCCGAAGATTAAGGTGTATTTTGCTGTACGCGGCAGCTCGCAAGGCGAAGCAAAGGCAGCGATTCAGCGCCTGACGCAAGCCGTGATGGAGCGCGTGGACAACTAGATCGGAATAGGCTGGACCTTCCGTACGTGAGAATCCTACGGAAACACAGACAGATAATCGTAGCGATAATTCCTACGGAGAATGTTAAGGAGTGGAAGATGTGCAAACTGGTTGGCAGCAATGGAATCGCAAAGCAACGTTTGTCCTTTGTGTATTGACGATATTAGGCTTGATCGCGGCACTGCCTATCGGCGCTACGCGCTGGAAAATGGAGCAGACCTCCGATAAGGTTCAAATGGTGTTCGATTACCGCGATTTGGTTCAAATCGCAGCCTATCAATCCCATCCGAAGCAATTCGTGAAGGATGAGCTTGTGAAGATGCATTCGGCAGGCATTACGGCGATGGCGGTATTCGAGTCTTCGCTGCAGGAGCTGAGCTGGGCCGGCCGCTTGTCGCTCTATAATTCAACGAGCGCAAGCGAGCTTCAAGGCAAAACGGCGACAGCAGACGAGAATTATACGTATGTGCTGTTCTCGAGTGCTAAGGATGAAGAAGCTCTTCGTCCGGTATTGGAATCGACGTATAAGCAATGGGGCATTACAACTTCCTCGTGGAGCTATCAAGGCCACGGTGGCCTGATTCTGGAAACGCCGCTCGAGAATGCG
Source organism: Paenibacillus sp. CF384 (assembly GCF_900106745.1). GTDB lineage: Bacteria > Bacillota > Bacilli > Paenibacillales > Paenibacillaceae > Paenibacillus_Z. The sequence continues at coordinate 131,732 of NZ_FNNV01000011.1, forward strand.
ATCTTGAAGCCGATGGTTCCGGATCCGATCGCACTCGGGGAGATTCATGATGCAGGCTTTACGATCGTGCCTCGTTTGTCCGACCGCGTGCCGTTTGATGCCGCTTCGGTAGATGCGATGCTTGGCGGTTTCGAGCAGCTGGGCGTTTCGCGCATTCTGTTTGAAGGCGATGCCGTCAAAGGCTTCACCGACAATGCCGAGCTGAAGAGCTTGAACCAATTCGCGGAGCTGCTGAATAAGCATAACATCGGCATTGCGACAATAGAGAACTCGAAGCCTCAGAAGGGCATGAGTACGCTCGGTTATTTGACTCATTATAATGTAGTAAGACTTTATTCGCTTTCCGATAATGACTCGGCTTCGATGAAGCCGGAGGAAATTGCGGATCGCTTCCAGCTTGCCGCGAAAGACCGCAGTATTCGCATGTTCTACTTAAACGGTGCGCCTTCGAGCAATCCGGTGAAGTCGATGATTACCGATCCGCTTCAAAATTTGTATGATGCCATGCAAGACAAGAACGGTGTACTGGCCAAAATGGACAAGCTGGGTTTTGCCGTTGGCAGCCCGCAGCCGTTCGAATACGAATCGCCGTCATGGCATAAACCGCTTAAAGGTGTAGTGGTGCTTGGCGCAATTGCCTTCATTACCCTGCTGATCAGCGCATTTATCCCAGGCGTAGCGATTCCGGTGTTTGTGCTTGGCGTTATCGGCAGCGCGGGTTTGTACGTGCTATCGAAGTCGATTCTTGAACAAGGGCTTGCGCTTGGCGCGGCTATCAGTGCGCCTACGCTGGCCATGATCTGGGCAATCCGCCGCGTTCGGACGCATACCGTCGGTAATCGCAGACCGATCGGCGGTGCGGCGGATGCTACCGCGACTCGTGTTGCAGGCGGAGGCGATCAGCAGGTACGCTGGTTCTTCCCGGGGATTAGCGCAGGACGCCGTTTATTGATGGCGATTACGATCTTCGCTGCAACCTCTGTTATCTCGATCAGCGGGATTCCTTTTATCGTGGGCCTCTTGAACAATATTACGTACAAGCTTGTACTGGAGCAGTTCCGGGGCGTAAGCCTGCTGCATCTGGCTCCTATCGCGCTCGTTGCGCTGTACTTGCTGCTCTATACGGGCGAATCTGTGATCGGCAATTTGCGCAAGCTGCTCAGCATGCAAATTACCGTTCTCTGGGTTGGCGTCGCCGGCGTGCTCGGTGTGATGGCCCTTTATTATCTGTCTCGTACCGGTAATGCAGGACAAGCTTCCTCGCTGGAGCTCACGTTCCGCAATGTGCTGGAGTCGACCTTTGGCGTTCGTCCGCGGACAAAAGAGTTTCTGCTCTCGCATCCGCTCTTCTTCTTCGGCATCTTCGTTGCGCTTCGATATCGCGCGGCGTGGGTATTGTTTATAGTAGGATCGATTGGTCAGTTGTCTATGGTGGACACATTTGCGCATATTCATACTCCGCTTCCGATTTCCATCATCCGTGATTTGCTTGGTCTTGTACTGGGCGCGTTGATTGGACTTGTGATCATCGGCGTGTGGCAGATTGGGGAAGGGGTATGGAAACGATGGGCACCGCGAATCGCACAACTGAAACAGGGCTACAAGTCCGGCGTGTAGTCATCTCCGGCTATTATGGGTTCCACAACAGCGGTGACGAAGCGGTGCTGAAATCGATTTTGTTCGCGCTGGACGAGGAAGGCGTGAAGCAGGGGCTTCGCATCGTGCCGATCGTGCTGTCCGGCGACCCCGCCGGGACGACCGCGATGTACGGCGTGGAAGCCGTCCATCGGATGCGTCTGGGCGAGATCGTTCGCGCCATTCGCGGCAGCGACGCGCTGATCAGCGGCGGCGGCAGCCTGCTGCAGGATGCAACTGGTGCCAAGACGATTCCTTATTATACGGGCATCCTCAAGCTGGCTCAGCTGCTTGGGAAGCCCACATTCGCTTACGCGCAAGGGATTGGCCCCGTGAATCGCCGCTGGATGGACCGGCTGATTCGCGGCGTCATGCGCCGCAGCGCGTATGTCTCTGTGCGCGACGCCGAATCCGCCGCTTTGCTTGGGCGGATGGGGGTGCCGCGTGAGCGGATCGACGTTGTACCCGATCCGGTCATGGCGCTGCCGCTGCCTGCGGCGCAGCTTGTTGCCGCCGGCTCAGGCGGTGTTGGCGCAGGCGCAGCGGAGGCAGTGGCGGCGGGTGGTTCGCCGCTGCCTGTGGTCGGCGTGTCCTTGCGCCACTGGCGCAAGGACGGGGCCGACCTGGCGCGCGCCGCCGCCGCGCTTGGCGCGCTGGCCCGCAGCCGGGCGGTGCGGCTGCGGTTCCTGCCGTTCCACACGCCATCCGACGCGGAAGCGTCGCGATGGGTGATGGAACAGCTCGGCGATCTCGGTGCGAGCATTGCCGAGATTGCCGAAGTCGGCGAAGACCCCCAGCTCATGCTGCTGGAGGTCAGCCGGTGTGACGCGCTGCTCGGCATGCGCCTGCATGCGCTTATCTATGCAGCGAATCAGTCCGTTCCGATGCTCGGACTATCGTATGATCCGAAGATTGATCAGTTCCTGAACCGGATCAATCTGACGCCGATCGGCACGACCGAAGCGCTTGATTCGCAAGCTTTCGTAGCGGCGATCGGCAAGCTGCTGGATGATCCGCAAGGGTGGCGTGCTGCTCATCAGGACGCAATAGCACAATTAAAAGAAGAAGCGCGCGTGCCGGCGAAACAAATTGCAACATTTTTACGTTAATCAATATATGGATGCTCCCTCTCCCCAGCAAACAAGAAAGCTACTAATATGTAGATATATGGCCGAAAAATGTAGCGAATGCGCTGTGCGAGAAAGAAAATGTCGTAATAACTCGACCAAGCAAGCGATTTAAAGGTGAATTCCGTGAAAATTGCTTGAAAATGAGAGTGGAGTTTCTTTTTCAAACAGCGTATAATTCAATGCGGCGATAGCTATGAAAGGGAGATGGAAATGAGTCAGGTCGTACTCTACACAATCGGATTTATCATTTCATTATGTCTTGCACTTGCACTTACCCCGTTTGTTATTAAATTTGCTAACAAAATCGGTGCAATTGACAAGCCAAATCATCGTAAAGTACACACACGAATAATGCCGCGGCTTGGCGGTCTGGGTATATATGCTGCTTTTGTCATTGCTTATTTTGCAGTGAAACCTTTCATTCCGGAAGGCTTGCTGCGCAGCTACGACTTGAACTTGATTAATGCGCTGCTTGCCGGCGGCACGATCATTGTCATTATCGGCGCACTGGACGATCGCTTCGAATTGTCCGCGAAAGTAAAGCTGCTGGGCCAGTTGATTGCGGCATGCGTTGTCGTATTCGGCTTCGGCGTTAAGATTGACCTAGTCAACATTCCGTTCGGCGAAGCAATGCAGCCGATTGCGGCATGGATCAGTATTCCGCTTACGATTATCTGGATCGTTGGCGTAACGAATGCCATTAATCTGATTGACGGACTGGATGGCCTGGCAGCAGGCGTGTCCGGTATAGCGATCAGCAGCATTCTCGTTATGGCTGCATTCATGGGTTCTGCACCGGTTATTTTGCTAAGTGCATTGCTGCTTGGCGGCGTTATCGGATTCTTGGTTTACAATTTCCACCCGGCCAAGATCTTCATGGGTGACACAGGCTCCCTATTCTTAGGGTTCGCGCTTGCAACATTATCGATGATGGGCTTCAAGCAGGTAACGATGGTTTCCTTCATCACGCCGCTTCTTATTATCGGTGTGCCATTATCGGATACATTCTTCGCAATCGTACGTCGCTGGGTTAACAAGAAACCAATCTTCGCGCCTGACAAAGGTCATTTGCATCACTGTCTTCGCGAGCTGGGCTTCAGCCACCGTCGTACCGTATTGATTATTTACGGAATCGCATCGATCTTCGGTATCTGTGCCGTGCTGCAATCGACGATTGTACAATCGGACGCGGCTAACTGGATTACCTTCGGCGTTATTCTCGTACTCGTGTTCATTCTTCAAATTGGCGCGGAGCTTATCGGTATCGTCGATAAAACTCGCCGCCCGCTGATTAACTTCTTGCAGCGTCTGGTAATGGGCACGCAGCAATCACGTTCGAAATAATTTACAACAAGTTAAATAAGAACTTCGTTCCCTGCGGGGAGCGGAGTTTTTTGTTTTGTATGGGGTTTTACACGTTAGAATTCTGCTTCTCGTCTAAACTTTTGGAGGCTCAGCGCCGATAAAAAGGATACATCAAACTATGTGTATGGGATTGAAGTGGAGGAGGCTCACCGTGATTAGAAAATTAGTGACGTTGTTTATTATGTTGGCCTTAGTGATTCAATTGGTGCCTGCGAATCGAATTGAAACTGCTCATGCTGCGACAGGCAATTTTACGTTCCCGAGCGAAAGCGATCAAATCGGTTCCCCAAGAGTAACAACCGAGGAGCGAATTACGCTTCAAGGAACACTAAATAATGTGGATCCGACATCGATATCTTACAGCGTGTTACAGATTATCGATCCAACTGACGAGACCAAAACAGGAAGCACTCGTGAGAACCTTACCAGTAATATCTCGGTGAATGGGTTCAGCTTGCAGGTGTTCAACATCCAACTGTTCCCGGGTCTTAATAAAATTACGTTTAAAGGCACTCAAGGCGGAGGAGAAGTTGCGAACTCCATCTACGTGGAATATCGTAATGGACCGATGTTGTATGATTTGACGGCGAGCCTTGACGGGAATAACTTCCCGATCGTGGAGAACGGAACAACCGTTGTCCAATCGACAACTTCCCGCGGTCGCAGCAGTGCGGATATCAGTATTACAGGTAAAGCACCTAACGCGCAGCAAGTGACAATCATTGTGAACGGAAGCAGTAAAACCTATTCGGTCAATAGCGCGAACAACGACTCGTTTGCGGCAGCGCCGATTACCCTTCAGAAGGGGAAGAATCAAGTTACCATCCGTATTAAGAATGGTACACAGGTTATCGAGACCTCCCGTGACCTTGCTTTTTATAACGGAAGTGTTACTTTCTATGATGTCAATGTGAATGAGTTTGCTTCCGCAGCACCTGCAACCATTTTACAATCCGGTGCATTGGAGTATAGTCCGAACTTCGTCATAGACACGGCTAATAATCTATCTCTAACCGGTAAAGTCATCGTGCCAAACAGCGTTTACGCTGAACCGGTGGGCACTCCTCCGGTGATGGTTGATAAACCTCACCCGGATCCAACGGTACCACTGGCTTCCTTGAAAGCGCAGATTAAGAAAGTAACGGATGCTACATTTACCAACCTAACAATTCCACTTGCGAATATTGTTCCGGTCGGGACGCCTTCGATTACAGATAAGTTTTTCGTGTTTCAATATACAATCAGTCTCGGTGCAGCAAGTGGATATTCATTGGATACACTATATAACGTGAAGCTAACTGCACGTAACGAAGAGAATGCACATCTTAATGTAACGCCTACTGAGCAGAGTACAGATGCGTTGTACTTCTCGTTACGCGATAAGAATAAGCCTTTCATTAGTCAAATCAACTATTTGACCGGCTACAAACCGACTAATTATCAAGGTATTGAAGGAACTCCGCTCGAAGGTAAAAACATTTACGGTTTGCCTGTAGGTATTGAGGTATTGGTCGGCAATCCAAGCGGAACTAATAATTTACTGGTAACGAAGATTTCGGATTTATATGGGCACAATTCGACTCCGGTACTTAAAGCCGTTCCGGCAGCAGGGGGGTCCCTTGCTTCTAATGAATATGCTATACGAGAAGAATCTCTAGTCACGAGAACAGTTAATGGGACCGCACAAACATTCAAACGGTTTGTTCTCGAATTTTACAGAATGCCATATGAGGGTACACAAACGATTACCGTACAAGTCGGCGGCGCATCAGGTGATTCGAAATCCTCTAAATTCACGTTGCTTTATGGTCCTTATGCAAATTTCAATACCATTTTCGACGGGATGACGGTGAAAGATGATTCCACGTTATCCACGGCAGATCGCGTTGCCCAAATCATTACATCCAAATTAGGCAATTTCCAAGGTTCCTTACAGAACATTAACAACACATCGGAAATTAGATATGATAATTCATCCGGATCACCGAGAACGGTATACTTTTACATTAACAATGTATCGTTCCCTCTGAAAGCAGTCGGTACGGATGTGACGCAATTTGCGCTCGATCCAACGGATGCGACTGTTTATACGAAAGCACTCAATGCTTTATTCAATGGAGAGAACGTCATAAAGTTCGTTTTCCAAAGCTCAAAGAGCTACTATGAGAAAGTCATTAAAGTAAATAAAGTGCCTACAAATTTGCCGGTCATTCCTGCTCAAACAACAGGCGTCTTCCCGTTTACATTCGAGGATGCGATCACAAATCCCAAGCCGATTTTGAATGACCCTAATTTCAAGAAGATCGGTTCTATCTATAATACAACTGAGCCGTTCATGAATGTGTTTGGTACATTCGATTTTATTGACTTGGGCGATTCGACAGCTACCATCAACAGCAAAATGACCTCATTGTTAACGCCGGATGGCACCGGACATGTTCCGGCCAGTGATTACATTCTAAAAATCACCGGTGCATCGCTTACTACTCCGATCACGTGGAAGCTTAGCGAACCTTTCCAAATTGTGAATGGAGATACACCTGTAGGTATGTATCCAACAGGCGGTAATATTAATGGAGACTTGGTTGTACGTTATGACACAAGTACACAATCATTTCAATTCTTATTGAGGAAGCAAGAGTTGAATGCAGATGGCAGCTCAAGTGTATTGCTGTTTAATGTATATAACAGCGGTGAAACAGGGCCGAAGGCGACGTATCGTTTAGAAGTAGATCCAACGGTACTGCCCTATAAAATTCTTCGTCCTTATCTGCCGGCAGAAGGAATTGTGAACAAAAACTTCGTCGAAGTCATTATCAATGCTAAAGGTGCAGATAAAGTAACCGTTAATAAACAGGCTGCTGATAAGTATGCATATGATGCCGATAACACTCCTGCGAACGGTATTGAGTACCCGAATGCCTTTAAAGCTACTCTTTCGGGGCTAAAACCCGGTGTCAATAAAATTAATTTCACAATCGAAAGTGCTTCTGACAGCGTAAGTAACTACTTTGAAATTACGTATACGCCAACGAACATTCCGGGAGCGGAATTTTTGGACGAGATGAAGAGCTCCAACAAAGTATTCGATGGAGCGGTTTCGTTAACATTCCCGAAGGGCACTTCACTGATTCGTCGCGACTTCAATGTGCCGGCTAATCTGAAGAGCCAAGTGTTTACCGGTCATAAATTGCTGTTTGCCATTGCAAACCCTGAGGATGGCGTAGTGGATCGTCGTGAGTATGATAATCCACCTGCGGATTTTGACCTTATCATGCAGAACTTCGGTACGCGGTTTAAAGTATCGTTCCCGACGCGATTTGTGAAAGCCAGCCCGGTTTATTGGATAGATGCAGGTCTAGCCGATGATACGACTACGCCGAACTATGACCCATTGAAGTATGGTGTGGATCCGTACCAATATCCAGGCGCCAAAGGACCTGCTGATACAAAGATTCCTACTTACGATGAGCGCCCGGATGACCGTGAGCTTGTAGCTTCCAAGCGCGGATCTCTGACACTTTCCTTTGATCCAAGTATCCGGAATACAGCGGGCACAATTGTTACGGTTTATCGATATGACGTGAAGAACAAGTTCTGGGTGAATCTCGGTGGAACAGTCGATACCAAGAAGAACACCATTACAGTTCCTTTCGATCAGTTCGGATATTATGTAGTAGCTAAGATGGGTTACTCCTTCTCCGATGTTACGAACCATCCTTACGCTCGTAACTATATAGAAGCAATTTATTCGAAAGGTGTCATGAACGCGGCGAACTTTGATGATTTCGGTGCAGACATGTACACAACTCGTGGTGAGTTTACAAGCATGATCGTCAAGGCGCTTAATATTCCGCTCAACTATGAGCTGAGCAAACCTCATTTTGACGATGTGCCTCCGATTATCAATCAAGACGCACTTTGGGATTATAGTACGATCGAGACTGCAGCTCGTGAAGGTATCATTCGCGGCACACAGCCTCGAGCATTTGAACCAACGGCGAACTTGTCGCGTGGGGATGCTGCTGTATTTCTTGCCAGAGCTCTTAACTTGAAACTAGATACGGATCCTGATAAAATCGATAAGGCGCTACAAAAGACCTTCAAGGATTACTCGGATATTGACTACTATGCTAAAGCTTCCGTGCTTGCGATTGCCAAGAAGGGATACATCAAGGGATCTCCGGTAGACCCAGCAGATCCGAAGAAAGGCTTCACGTTTGAGCCGAAATCCAGCCTGCTTCGTTCTGATGCGGCTATCATTATCGGTAAGATGCTAGCGGATCTTAAGAAACTTCCTAAACTAAACTAAGCTGGATATGGTTGTGCTGCCCGGGATATTTCCGGGCAGCTTTCATTTTGTTACATTTACTTCAAACGATTGCTAGAGTTATCTTTACATGGGAAATGTTATCTATCGACGAATATAGGACATTCGGCTTATAATAAACAACGTGGTAGACAAGTTGTTCTAGTTCATGTGGCATATCGACAAATTCGAAGAAATGGCGTTAGAGAAGAAGTTTTAAAGAAATTTGAAAAAACTTTTCCTGACATCGCAACTTTTTCGAAACCTGTGCGTTTAATTACATGAACCAGGCAACAGGAAAGCTGATCAGACGTAGCGGAGTACTTGGAACTAATTCTCAAATTGCTCTTTACGCTAGAAATAGGCCATTGTATAATGTTATAGTGGTGTTCAGACTCTACCAGATTTTTCTTGTCAACTTTTGTTTACAAGATTCTGCGACAGGTTCCTACAAGGAATACTTCTAGCAGACATTCTTTATACGAAATCTGCTCAACTCGTGAAAGGGGGTGAATCGGCCAATGAGACAAACGAGCAATCTATATTCTAAACAAAACTCTAAAGAAACTAAGCGTTATATAGGAGGAGACAAAAAGGTTATGAAAAAAAGTTTATCCCTACTCGTAGCAGCAGCTATGACTCTATCTACAGCATCGGTGGCTTTTGCTGCTGACGGCGCAACAACTACTGAATTGTCCACACAAGCGAAATTCGACGCACTTAAAGCAGCAGGTATCTTCAACGGTTTCCCAGACGGTTCTGCTGGTCTTGACAAAGAAATGACTCGTGCTGAGTTCGCTAAAGTACTTACGAAGCTAAGCGAGCTTGCAGAAAACTCTGCAGCTAACGTTTACTCCGACGTAGCAAAAACTCACTGGGCAGCTGGATTTATCGGCGCTGCATCTGAAGCTGGCCTTCTTAACGGTCTTGGCGGCGGCAAATTCGGTCCATCCGGTAAAGTAACAATCGAGCAAATCGCTAAAGTTGCTGACTTGGTAGCAGGCGTTGAGCCTTCTGACAAAGAAGTAACTGGTAAAGTATCTGCTTGGGCTAAAGGTTTCGTAGCAGCAGCTATCGAAGCTGGCTTGCTTCCTGAGCTTCCGTCCTACCAAGTGAACGCAACTCGCGGTCAACTAGTAGACGTAGCTTACGATCTTGCACAACCAGAAGACGCAACTCTTGCAGCAACTGCTAAAGTAGCAGGCGCTAAGAAAATCGACGTTGCTCTTAACAAAGTTTCTGACAAAGCAACTTTCGAAGTTAAGAACGCTTCCGGTACAGTAGTAAACGTTAAAGAAGTAACTTTCTCCACTGACAAGAAAACAGCTACTCTTGCATTCGCTTCTAACCTTGTTAAAGGCGAGTACACTATCAACGTTAAAAACGGTGAAGAAACTGCTTCCGCTAAAGTAACTGCAGAAGACGAAAAAGTGACTAAGATTGAATTCGCTTCTGACAAAGCAGTTATCGACCGTGCAGATGCTTCTGCAAAAACAGTTTACACAACAGTTAAAGTTCTTAACCAATACGGTGAAGATGTAACTTCTACTAAAGCAGGTTCTGTTACAGTAACTGCTGGTAAAGGTACAGCTGCATTGAACACTAACGGTAGCCTAGTTCTTACAGCTGGTGCAGTATTCGCAAAAGACGAGAAAGTAGCAGTTAGCGCACTTGACGCTTCCAGCAACACTTTCGCATCTGCAGTACTGACAGTGGTTGACAAAGCAGCTGTTGCTGAATTGACAATCGACAAACTGTACAACGCTGACGGCAAAACACTTTCCAAGAACGAGAATGACTCCCAAAACTGGGTGCTTATCGTAACTGGTAAAGACCAATACGGCAACTCGATTTCGAAACCAGAATACTTCGAAAACGATGTATTGGTTAGTGCAAGCAACCCATCGGTTTCCGGCGTATTGACTAAAGTTGTTGACGCCGTAACTGTAGCTGACTTCGGCACTACAACTATCGACGGTACAACTTATGTATCGCTTCCAGTACAACTTCCAGAAACAGCTGGCGTATCGACTGCACTTGCTGGTACTTCCAAGATCACTATGATCTCCAAAACTACTGGTAAAAACACATCGTTCGATGTAGCTGTTAAAGACACGGTTAAAGTTGATACTCTTACTGCTTCCGCTCCTGCACTTGCAGTAGCTGGTGAGACTGTTGACATTCCATTCACAGCTGTTGACCAATTCGGCGCAGCAGTTACAAACGCTGCTGATCTGATTGCTGGTGTAACTAGCAAATCCGTAACTGGTGGCGGTACAATTAACTTCGTTCAAGACTATGTTAAGAACACTGCGAAACTTCAAGTTTCCGGTCTTGCTGAAGGAACTGCAATCGTAACAATCATCACTGGTACTAACAAAGTAACTCAACTGACAATCAATGTTCAAGCGACAGCAAAACCAGTTGTAGTCTCTGCTATCAAAGACTTCAACAAAAACTTCGCTACGGGTGCTACAGCAACATTGACTAAAGACAATGTAGTTGCTAAAGACCAATATGGCCGTGACATCGCAACAACTGGTTACAAAGTATACGTGTCAACTTCCGATGCGGCTAAAGTGAAACTGACTGGAACTGCAGTTGGCGATACAGGTTTCTTCGATCTTACAGCTGCTAATGTTACTGTTGGCGCACTGGCTAAAGGTTCGTCCACAGTTACTTTGAAGTTGGTTACTGCTGCTGGTGCTGATGTAACAAACAGCGAGTACACTTACACTTCCAAAGTAGTTGAAAAAGCAGACGTTGCTTCCTACGAACTTGCTGATATCGGTACTGTTTACCACTCTGCAACAGAAAATGCTGCTTATGCTAAAGACATCACTGTAAACGGTGTGTTGGCTGATGGTACGAAAGTAGCTGTACCTGCAACTTGGTTCAATGTTGAAGATACAGATGCTAATGTTGAAGTTGACGGCAACAAAATCCGCGCATTTGGTCCGGTAGCTGGCTTCACAGATGGTGCTAAAGACGTAACTGTAACTGCAGTCGTTGAAGGCGCAACTGGTCCAGTTGTGTTGACTAAAGTTGCTAAAGTAACTACAGCTGCTCCATCCGTATCGACTCTTGAAGTTGTTGAATCCGGCGCCTTCATTAAAGAAGATACTAACGTTATCTCTGCAAGTGTAGCAAGCGTTAACGACGCAACTAAAGTTAACACTTTGGTTAATGCAGTTGTTAAAGCAGTTGACCAATACGGCGTTGAGCTGACTGGTGCATCTGAGCCTGCTTACAAAAACTACATCACTAACGTAACTGACGGCAAAGCTATCACAGCTGTAGCTGCAGGTAACACGTTCCAAGTGACTACTGTAGTTGGCGGCAAAACGATTTCCTTCAAAGTAATCGTTAAAGCTTAATAGAGACTCAACTCTCTGAGAAACAGGACCGAGCAATCGGTCCTGTTTTTTCTTATATTTAGAAACTTTTCGACGTAATATCCGTCTATAACAGTAGAATCTAAAAAAGGATGATGAATAGATGCGATTAATTCAACGTGCGGGCCTTTCCTTACTACTTGCTTCAACGGTTATATTACCGGTTTCGAATCTTGCACAGCCAAACCATGCTTTTGCAGCTGCAGCTGTCGTGAATAATATCAAAGCCTTTAGCTTGGGCGGGGGAAGTACTGCGCAAATAACGGATCTGCAATTCTTGTACGGCGATAATGAAAAGACTGCTTATTTCACTGTTTCTGTATATAACAATTCTAATAAAGAGTTGGATTTCTCCGACTTTTGGGTTGAGTTGTGGACGAAGAAAGGAACCAAATACTCGATTAAGATGAATGAACAGGATGCTAAGAAGACTAAGGTCGTAGCAAAGACGACGACAGATTATCATTTCACGGCAAAAGTAAATCCGAATTTGAACTTATCGGACTTCTCCTTCAAACTCATCAAATGGGATTTCAGCCAAGCTAACTATACACGGACAATCGGTCAAGTATCGGTTCCATCCACATTTAATCCCATCGTTCCAGCAGCTACAGGCAAAGTCGTGAAGATTGGCAACAAGAAGATGAGCAGCATTCTAGCTAAATCTCAATTCGCTGTCATTAGTGGACAACTTGAAGGTGCACTCGTTTACCGAGTCACGAACTACAGTTCCCAAACCATTGCATTGAATAATTTAAACTATTACATAAAGCGTTCAGGTGGAACTTTAAGCAAGCTAAGTGCAGATGCATCAGGTGATCAGCAGCTCGCGCCAGGTGCTTCCAAAGAGATTCAGCTTTACGGCACATTGCCGATTACGAAGATCGACCCCAACATGCAATTAATCGTTACCTCTTCAGATGAAGAAACAAAGACTGAAACTCCAATAGCAACATATACCGTTAAGCCGCTTTCGCTTGAACAGGTTTATGTAAAGCCTGGAAAATTAGGCAAGCTTTCTATTGAAGGCAACGCAGTTAATACAAAGATCAGAGATGCTTTTTACAATCAAGATGCGCAAACACAATCTTTATCTTTGTATTTAAACTTCAATAACGCAGGAAAATCATCAGTTAGCTTACCGACTTATAGCTATTATATTTTAACCAGCACGGGCGCCATGTATCCGGCGAAACAATCGCAAGGAGCAACTGCTCCGGAACTATCTCCGGGAATCGAGAAAGAACAGTATTTGCAATTCACATTGCCTGCCGGAGTAAAAACAGATTCACTGAAGCTAATCATTAAAAAAACAAGTGAAGAGAACAAAAAAGGATATGTGGTTGGTTTATTCCAAGTGCCGCCAAAATCAAGCGGTCAGAATATTAGCACAGCACCAATTAAATATGTTACAAAGCAAGGCATGTTTGAATTTTCACTGTTGCGTGGTGAGCGTTTACCATGGGGTGAGCAGGATATGATTAATGCGCTCATTTCTGTGAAGAACACTCAATTTGATGTTAAATCTTTGCCAAATTTGAAGGCATCTATTCAACTTGGCGACTATAAGGTCGATGATAAAGATATCCAGCTTATCAAAACGGAGCAGATCGTTGCTATCGGTGGGAACACTTATACAACCTATATAGTCAGTACGAAAGTGCCGTATACCTTTGCAGCAAGTGATGTTACCGTCTCATTATCGGAAGCGACCGGTGAGGGCGATGCTGGATCAACGCCAATCGGAACCTTCCAACTGAAGAATTCTCAATTGAAGCTGCCAACTATCAAATCCACAGCTGCGCTTAATGTTACGGGGATTGGAAGAAAAGCATCTCTTCAAATTAATCATGTAAATACCTATGTCAATGCAGACGATGACACGAAGTTGCTGTACGCCGAGTTTGATTATTCAAGCTTGGAACAACGTTTTGCTAATCTAGCTAATTTACAAGCTTACTTTAAGACGAAAGATGGCAACTATGTTCCGGCAAACTTCCAGAATATCAAGGATAAAATAACGCCGAATAAACAGAACCTGGTCATGGCTTACGCAACCTTCCCTGAAAACTATGATCTAACCGATGTACAACTCATCATTGGTCAAGGTATTACAGCCGGACAATTGACTGCACCCGATGGAGTGGCTGATGGATATGTTAATGCCGTTCAATATGAGATGCCTATCGAGAACTCGGCAGTTCTACCAAACTTCGAGAATATGGTCATTAATCCATACAAATTGTCGATGACGAAACTCTCTCCTTCGCTTCAGGATGCTTACAAGATTAATATTGATTTTGAATATGATCTTGCGAAAACCGTCGAATATGAGAAATTGGCAGGAACACATCAATTAGTTGTCGAACTAGTCGACAGAGACAACAAGTTTGAGCATGTGTTCGAATTGGAAAAAGGAAATGGCGCACTGAAAGTCGGCGAAGATATCAAGGAATCCGTTTCCTTCGAGGATGAGAAGCTATGGGGCATTATTTATCGAGAATTTACCGTAAATGTCTATGATCAGTTCCAAGGCCACAAGAAGCTGCTTGCGACTAAGGTGCTGAATCAGGCGATGACAAACGGGTAATGAAGTTATGAGGTGAGTGGTTACTTGAAGAAAAGTGCGAAATTAGCTGTATTCTGTTCCATCATTGGTGCTGGAATCATTGTATTTAGTTTGGTGACCAATCAAGTCCAAGGTGACAGCGATTCTGTTACCCCAGGCTCGGTCAACGACCCCGTCGTAACAAAAAGCTACATTGATAAACAAGTAGCTGCGCTTGTGAAGGCGGAGTTGGCTAATCAGAACGGCGGAATGGACGACAAGAAACTGCAGGAGATGTTCGATGCGTTTCGCGCCGAGATGGAGCAGAGCGGAGGTTCATCTAAAGTAGAAGTTGTTACTGTGCCGGTTGGCAAGCGACTTGTTGCTAAAGATGGTACGGAATTTATCGTTCGTGCAGGCAAAGCAATGGCCTACAGTGCAGACGCTAACGGGATTTCGGATCTGACAGACGGTGTAGATATTACGAACGGTAAACCCGTTCCTAATAATCACTTCATTCTGTTCCCGCGCGGTGGTCGCGGTGTGACGGCGCAGGTTGGTCAGAAGGCTGCTTTAACCGTACTTGTTCGTGGTGCTTATGAAATACAAGTGCAGCAATAGTTATTTTTACCCGATCTGACAACATGTTATCCGCGTCGAACGGTGCATTCCGGAACAAGCTATAAGCATCCCATCAGGAGGTGCTTATCATGTCGAGAAGTAATCGCAAAGTTGTTCCGGAATGTGCACAGGCGCTCAATCAGATGAAATACGAAATTGCAGCTGAGCTTGGTCTTATGTCCGGTGGCTATGCATCCGGATCTGCGGATACAGAATTCGGAACAGAGCTTGGAGGAACAGGCGGTTCCGGCGGCCATGTCAATTGGTCGCAGCTTGCGACAAGAGATGCAGGATCTGTAGGCGGGAATATGACAAGGCTGCTTGTCCAACGAGCAGAGCAGGTTCTCAAAGGGCTGTCATAGTTAGACGGCTATTGCCATTGACACAAAGCGACAGTTTCGGTATCATACTGTTTTAGAGAGTATTCATGAGACCTTTTCCGATTACAACATCGGAAAAGGTTCATTTTTTGAAATCGAAACGTTGGGCATTATATAGAACCCATTATCGGGTATTCATTTTCTTATAGAGTCCCAGCATTTTGTGCATGTTATTCATCATACTTAGAATTTTGAAAGCTGTAGGAGGTTGAGATTAGATGTCACTTAAAGGACGTCATTTGTTCACATCGGAATCCGTTACTGAAGGCCATCCCGATAAGATATGTGATCAAATTTCAGATGCGGTATTGGATGCTTTTCTTGAAGTTGACCCGTATGCGCGCGTAGCGTGCGAAGTTTCGGTAGCAACGGGCTTGGTGCTTGTTATCGGCGAAATCAGCAGTAAAGCGGATTATGTCGATATTCCTGCGATCGTTCGTCGTACAATCAAAGATATCGGCTACACGCGTGCGAAATACGGCTTCGATTACAGCACTTGTGCGGTTCTCACATCGCTTAATGAGCAATCGGCTGACATCGCGCAAGGCGTTAACGCTGCGCTTGAAACACGTGAAGGCGTAGAGAACGTTCATCAAGAAAACCCGGATATCGGTGCAGGCGACCAAGGCTTGATGTTCGGTTTTGCTTCCAACGAAACACCTGAACTTATGCCGCTTCCAATCGCGCTTGCTCACCGCATTTCGCGTCAATTGGCGGAAGTACGTAAGAACGGTACATTGGATTACCTCCGTCCGGATGGTAAAACGCAAGTAACGATCGAATACGTAGACGGCAAGCCGGTACGCGTAGATGCGATTGTTGTTTCGACCCAACATGCGGAAGAAGTGTCGTTGGAGCAAATCCAAGCAGACATCCGTAAGCATGTTATCGCTCCTGTCGTTCCTGTTGAATGGCTCGACGAAGAAACGAAATATTTCATCAACCCGACAGGCCGTTTCGTAATTGGCGGTCCTCAAGGTGATGCTGGTCTTACAGGTCGCAAAATCATCGTGGATACGTACGGCGGTTACGCTCGTCACGGCGGCGGTGCTTTCTCCGGTAAGGATCCTACAAAAGTTGACCGTTCCGCAGCTTATGCAGCGCGTTATGTAGCGAAGAACATCGTTGCAGCAGGCCTTGCAGATAAGTGTGAAATTCAGCTTGCTTACGCAATCGGCGTAGCAAACCCGGTTTCGATCAACGTTGACACGTATGGCACAGGTAAAGTCGATGAGGAAATTCTTGTTGAAGTCATCAAGAACAACTTCGATCTTCGTCCTGCAGGCATCATCAAGATGCTTGACCTTCGTCGTCCAATCTACGGTAAAACAGCAGCTTATGGCCACTTCGGTCGTACAGACATCGATGCACCGTGGGAACGCGTTGACAAAGCAGATTTGCTGAAAGCAGATGCTCTGCGCTAGTAGTTGCTCCATAATCGAACCGCTCCTCACAAGGAGCGGTTTTTTTTGTGCAACGCTTCACTTTATCTTCATTTCAGACGCCTTCGAGCCGAAAAATATAGTACATGTGTCTTAATTAGGGAGTGGGTAATAGTGGTCCGAAATCGCAGATGGGTTTCAATCTTAACAGTATTGATGGTGGTGCAATGCTTCATCATCGGCGGATTTGTAAATAAGCCCGCACACGTATCGGCCGCCGCCAGCGGTCCGGTTATTTCCAGCTTCTCTCCATCGGTCCAAAGTGCAAATGTACCGGTGAATACCAATTTGATCTTAGCTTTCGACGAGAACGTGAAGAAAGGAACGGGCTCCGCAACGATTCAAATTCGCAGGCAGCTCGATAATCAGTTGTTCGAGTCGTATACGGTTGCATCCGACAGCAAGGTTGCTGTAGGCAGCGGAACGAGCCGGAACATCGTTACGATTTCGCCAAGCACGAATTTCGCGCTTAATACAAGCTACTACGTCACGATCGACGCAGGGGCATTCGCGAATGATGCGAATGCGAACTTCGCAGGGCTAACCAGCGCAGTAGGCTGGGTTTTCACAACCGTATCGGCAATCGACACAACAGCGCCGACCCTGTCGACATCTTCTAGTTCACTAACACCGGCGAATGGGGCAACGGCTGGAGTAGGTACCTCATTGATGATGGCATTTAGTGAGCCTGTGTATGCAGCCAGCGGCAATATTACAGTTACCAATGTGAATCAGCCTGCTGATACGCAATCCATTAGCGTCAATTCGATCAATGTAACGGGGAGCGGCAGTGCCGGCAAATTAATTGTCGTTAGTTTGCCAAGTAGCTTGCAGGGGAATAGCACCTATGAGGTCGTTGTACCAAGCGGGGCTTTTCAAGATGCTGCTGGAAACAATTTCAACGGAATAACGACTTCAAGCTGGAGATTTACTACCAATGCCCCACCGATCGGGAATGCAGTTCTATCGCCGGCAGATAATGCTTTTGCCGTGAGCGTAGCTTCGAACTTTACGCTTACCTTCCCTGGAAGGGTTAGGGCGAATACGGGTACGATTAGTATCAACAAAATTTCGGATAACAGCACGGTGCAGGAGATTAATGTCGCTTCTTCAGCTGTATCTGTCGTTTCCAGCGGAGCCGGATCAACGGTCATCATTAATCCACCTGCTGACTTGGCGGCGAATACAGGCTTCTATATTCTTATTGATTCCGGTGCATTTGTGGATGCTTCAGATGCATCTAAGCAATATCAAGGCATGCAGGACGCGACCTCCTGGAATTTCTACACGGATCCGGGCAATGATACAACGCCTCCTAGCTTGCTTGCAGAACGGAAACCTCTTAACGCGCAATCATCAACATCTATCAATCTGGAGATGAACTTCAGTGAGCCGGTCTATCCGGGCACAGGAACCATCACCGTTCGTACCTATCCTTCCGGTGCCGTGTTCGCGTCGATCCCGGTTACTTCGTCCAAGGTTAGCGGTGGGGGCTCTACGAAAATCATCGTAACGGATACCAGTAAAACTTATGTGAACAATCAGAGCTACTATGTTGAAATTGGCGGGCAAGCGTTCTCGGACGCAAAAGGGAACTATTATTCAGGATTATCGGGTTCAAGTGCTTGGCGCTTCACGGTTACCCAAGATAGCGTGTCGCCTACAATCGTGACGCAAACGCCGGCTAATACGGCGATTGACGTTCCGGTGCTAGGCATGAAGCTGGAAGCTTTGTTCAGCGAACCGATTCTGCTTGGTGCTGATTCATCTGCGATCGTAATCAGACCCATTACATCTGGCTCAGGCGGTTCTGCGATCGCAACAACGTATGCGATCGATCCGAATAACAATCGGAATCTCTTAATCACGCTTAACGGCGCGATGCTGCCCAATACGGACTATTATGTGGAGATGGCGGCGGGTGCCGTAATGGACTTGGCGGGCAATCCTTTCGACGGTATCCTCAATCAATATCAGTGGACCTTCAAAACATCTTCAGGAGCTGCAGGCGCTCCAACCGTAACAAGGGCTGATCTGGTGGGAAGCACCAAGATCGCAATCACGTACAATGAGAATCTAAGCACCAGCTCAGATTCGATCCCGGTTCCGGCCAATTTCTATGTGACCGTGAATGGCGCAGGACGTACGGTCACGGCTGTTCAAATAAGCGGACAAGTCGTGACGCTTACGCTTCAGAGTGCTGCGTCTTATGGACAAGTGATACGAGTATCCTATTCGGCAGGCTCCAAGCCGATCAAAGATTTAACAGGAACCGCTGCAGCCAATTTCTCGAATTTGGCGGTTTCGAATGTGCCGGATTCCACAGCACCGCGACAAGTGAGTGGGACAATTGCAGGCAACTTGATCATATTGACCATGAGTGAAGAATTGGCAGCCTTAAATCAGAATGCATATTTGCAATTCACGGTTCTAATTGATGGCGCGTACCGTACGGTGACGCAAATCAGCGGCAGCGGAAATACGGTCTTCCTGAATTTCAGTGGGAATTCAGCTTCTATAGGACAGTCGGTAACCTTGTCCTATTCCGCAGGCTCTTATCCGCTGCGTGACTTATCGAA
Source organism: Paenibacillus sp. CF384 (assembly GCF_900106745.1). Classification (GTDB taxonomy): domain Bacteria; phylum Bacillota; class Bacilli; order Paenibacillales; family Paenibacillaceae; genus Paenibacillus_Z. Next base: position 151,136 of record NZ_FNNV01000011.1, read on the forward strand.
CAATGCGCTTGGTTCATTTAGCGGATTCTATATCCAGAACGGACAGGATGCGAAAGCACCGCTGTTGCAATCGATAACCTCGTCAGGCTATACCATCACGTTAAACTATGACGAGGGACTTAACGGTGCACTAATTCCTTACACTTCGTCGTTCTATGTTACGGTGAATGGAACGTTACGAACAGTCTCCTATGTGACCGTGAATGGGACACAAGTCATCTTAAGTCTATCAACTTCAACAATTGCTAGTGATGTTATATTGGTCACATACCTTGGCGGGGTACCGGCGATTACGGACCTCGGAGGAATTCCGGCACAGGCGTTTAGCGCAATGCAGGCCAATGCAGGGGGGACCACAACGCTTGGTCTCAACGGGATCGTGGCCAAAGGCGGTGAAGTTACGATTACCTTCTCTAGTCCCTTGAATACATCCTATTTGCCCTCAACGTCGCAATTCAGCGTAAAGGTGAATAATGTGTCTCGTCCGGTTTCTTCAGCCGCCATTAAAGGCTCGGCTGTTGTGCTTTCTCTGTACACGCCGATAAGTGTCGGGGATACGGTCAAGGCAAGCTACAGCAGTGCCGGGACTTCCATTCGATCCACAACCGGTGCGATAGCAGCAGCGTTTACGGATTCGAATGTGGCGAATCAGACGACATGGGATGATTCGACGAGCGGTGATTTCAAGTCTGCGGTAGGCGGAGGCTTGGAAATCAAAGTGGCCAGTGCGACGACAGCTTCGGCTGTTTCACCGGCAGGCAATGCAGTCAACAAGTTTATATTATCCTCCGAGAAGGTGGCACAAGCGTACAACGCCGTTCGGAAAGCCGGAGGCACGCTGCCACGAGTGGTCTTCACGGTGCCGGATTCTGAGAAAGCGGCTGTAGTCGCGCTTCCGCTCGGGACATTGGAAGATACGAAGAAAGCAACGTCGAATGCATCCTTTGCGATTGTTTATAAGAATGTAACTTATGAGTTCCCGCTCAGCGCGCTCAACTACGTACAGTTAGGCCAAATGATGAATGCGGCAAGTGCAGTCGGGCAGTTGAATGTGTCCATCGACACAAATGCCGGATCACTGGGATCGACGCTTACCTCGCAGTTGAATGGATCTAATGCGCAAATTCTCATTAATCCCATCAGCTTCGAAATGTCGGTTTCAAGCAATGGTCAAACGAAGAATGTGGAAACATTAAATAACTATGTGACTAGGTCTATTACTAGCAGCGCAGTATTAGATGGCAAAGCCGTGTCGGTTGCATGGCTGGATCCGCAAACAAACAAGCTTTCCTATGTTCCGACTCGAGTGACTCGCGCCAATGGGCAGTCTGTCATTTCGTTCAAACGGAAAGGAAACAGTGTGTATGCAGTTGTACAAGGTGCTGCTGGGTATACGGATTTGACTAATCACTGGGCACGTGGAGACATTCTGCTTCTAGCGAAGAAGTATATTGTCGAGGGCAATACGCTTACGACCTTCGCTCCGAAGAAGGCCATCACGCGCGGAGAATTTGCTATGTTCATAGCCAAAGGGCTTGGCCTAGCCGGTGACCGTACAGCTGCCGGCAAATTCAAAGACGTGAATACGTCTACGGCGCTGGCTGCCTACATTGGGGCGGCGAGTGCGGCCGGAATCGTGAAAGGGATGGCAGATGGCTCATTCAAGCCCAACAATCCGATTACGCGCGAAGAGATGGCATCCATGATGGTGCGTGCAGCAAGCGCGGCAGGCGTCTCCATCGTACCGAAGCAAACGACGACGAACCTGCTTAAGAAGTACACCGACCGCGGCAAAATCGGGACATGGGCGCAAACCGACGTAGCTAAAGCAGTCGACTCCAACATCATTAGCGGTTTGACGACCAGTACCTTTGGTGCCAAAAATAAAGCGACAAGAGCAGAGGCTGCAGTCATGCTGAAAAGGCTGCTCAGCTACTTGGAATTTATCGATATCTAAGAGAAATTGGGCTATCCTGTCGAAACGACACGGATAGCTTTTTTTTGTCGGTCGAATGATGTTGATAGGAGTCTTCTATCACTCGTAACTTTTCTACTAGTTTTATAGTCTAACCATCATAGGACATTTATGTGATGGGAGAGTTGCAAGAGTAATGCGCAGACTAGAAGAGACGAAGAAGACCTCACAGGCCGGTAAACAACTGATCGCACTGACGCTGGGAGCAGCGCTGCTCGTACAGCCGATTTCCACAATAGCATGGCCATCAACGGCCGCAGCAGCAAGCGAGACAGAGGCCGTGCCACAAAGCACTACTACACAGACTTTGCAGAAGCAGCAACAGCTGGTTCGTATGTCAGAAGAAATGATTACCTCAGGCGCTAAGCGCGTCGACTATACATGGACAAGCAAGCCAGGGGAAGGTGCAGTACTGTCTCGTGTACATGTCATCGAGATCGATCTGACCAATCCCTACGTGAAACTAGATGTGATGAACGGCAAACCGGGCTCGGTATCGAGCGTGAGCTCCGTCGGCAATATGGTGAATAAGACCGGAGCGGTTGCCGGTATTAACGGTGATTATTTCAACACGGCTAATGGCAAAGGGAACCCAATCGGAGCGCAAGTGAACGGAGGATTGCTGACTGTCAGTCCATCGAAGCTGACAGGCATGTATGCTTTTGCCGTGACCGCAGATCGGAAACCTATTATTGATTCCTATGGATTTGAAGGAAGCGTAACCGCAGGCGATGGTTCGACTTTCACGCTATCCGGCATTAATAAGGCGGCCTACCGCACAGAGCCGGACAATGCATTCAGTCATGCGAATGCGATGTACATCTATACAAGTGCATGGACGCAATCACGTCCGGATGTGACGGACAGCTCAACAACACCGACAGAGGTGCTTGTTCAGAATGGGATCGTCACGCAATTCGTCGATAATGGCATGATTCCGGGCAACACAATTCCTGCTGACGGCTATATTCTTCGGACACATGGCAAAGCAGCTCAATATGCGCGGGAGCATCTTCAAGTCGGACAACCGGTAAACGCGTCCTATAATCTGATCGCTCAGTCTACGGGACAGAAGATTGACCCGAACTCCTTGCAAATGCTCATTGGCGGTCATACCATTCTGGTCGATAATGGCGCGGCAGCGACTTATACTAGAAATCCAAGCAGTATCAGTCCAAACACGGACCGTGCACGCACGGCGATCGGTTATTCCAAAGACGGTACGAAGGTTATGCTCATTACGGTCGAAGACAGCGGAAGCAGTCAAGGCGTGACATTGCCTGAGCTGCAGCAGCTCATGGTGCAGCTATCGGTATGGCGCGGCGTTAACCTCGACGGCGGCGGTTCCACCACAATGATCGCGCGTCCCCTCGGCGATACAAGCACGCAGCTGGCATTCCCGACGGAGTATGGCGATACGCAGCGTCAGGTGGCCAATGGCCTTGGCGTATTCTCGTTGGCTCCGAAAGGCCAGTTGAAAGGCATTAAAGCGAGCGGAAGCAGCGTACTGTTCCTCGGGCAGCAAGCGTCCTACTCCATGAAAGCCTATGACAACTACTATAATCCGGTAGAACCAGGCTCCCTGACGCCGGTATGGAAGACCAGCGATGCACTGGGAACCTTCAACGGCAATACGTTTACAGCGACTAAAGTAGGCAAGACGTCCATTATCGTCAAGTCCGGCGAGATTAGCGATAAGCTGGACCTTGAAGTCGTCGGCGGCGAATCGATCGCGTCTATGACTGTGGATGCAAGCTCACTAGTGCTGGAGAGCGGTAAATCGCTGACTGTACCAGTACATGTGACCTTGAACGATGGTCGTCAGTTGACGGTGCCAGCATCCTCGCTGAAATGGGAGCTGCGCGGCTTTACCGGCGCATGGAGCGGGAATACGCTAACGATCGGAACAGTAAATCCGTCCGCATCGGTAGGCTATTTGATCGCCCGTTATGACGGGTTCTCCGCCATGACGGCGCTGGTCGCAGGAACCGACAAAAAATTCGACGATTTTGAAGGGAAGACCTACCCAATTTCGTTCCAAGGTACGAATGGTGTAGTGGGGACCTCTACGGTGGTCGCGGGACTCACCGGCGACAATGCAACGAATGTCCTGCAATTGCAGTATGATTTTACCGGGGGCAGCGGAACTAAGGCGGCCTATGCCGTGCTTAATGGCACCGGACGCACAGTAGAAGGCAAACCTTCGGCGATGACGGTAGATGTCATGGGCGATGGAAGCTTGAACTGGGTGCGAGCTGAATTCGTGGATAGCAAAGGCGCAGCCCACTTGGTGACGCTTGCCAAGCAGGTAGACTGGATCGGCTGGAAGCAGATTAAAGTAAATTTGCCTGCTGACCAAATGGCATATCCGATCACACTCAAACGTCTCTACGTAGCTTCGCTTGAGGATGGTCAGGATGAGCGTGCGCTCACTGGTGCGCTTGCTTGGGATAACCTGGCGTTCCAATATCCGGCGGTGATTCCGGAACCCCAACATGTGAAGATCGAGTTAAAGGTTGGTTCTAAATCAGCCAAGGTCGACAGTAAGCCTTATAAGATGGACGTAGCACCTCTTCTACTAGACGGTACGACATATTTGCCGCTTCGTTTCGTAACTGAGGCGATGGGCGCACAAATCGGTTGGGAAGCCGCACTTAAACGTGTTTCCGTACTTCGCGGCGATAAGCTGCTTGAAATGTGGGTAGGAAGAAGCGATTTCCTGCTAACGGGTGTCCGGAAACAGTCCGAAGTGGCTCCGATTACGAGGAGTGGTCGTACCTTAGTCCCGATAAGACTTGTGTCTGAGCAATTGGGCCTACGCGTAAATTGGGACGGTAAATTGGGTACGATTACCGTTGAATGAGATGGTCGCCTACTAACAGTTATGTGATATGATAGTTTTAGTATAACATGCAGAAAGTGGGCCGAGACATCTTGGATTATCGCATAAACGACATCGATCGCGTGATCAAGAACGCAGTCACCGTGATGGAGGACAGCAAATATCAGATTTTTGAAATTTGCGAGTCAGCGCGCAAGGAAATGTTCTCACTCGGTCAGGAACTGAACCAGGTACTTGCTGAAGCTGCGGCTATTATCGATAAGGTAGATAAGCTAGAGCTGGATTACCGCAGAGCGCGTATCCGTTTGACGGAAGTAAGCCGCGACTTTGTCCGCTATAAGGAAGAGGATATCAAGTCGGCCTATGAGAAAGCGACACAGCTTCAGCTAGAACTCATGGTGTTCCGTGAGAAAGAGACGTATTTGAAAGCCCGCAGGGATGATTTGCAGAAACGAGTACGTAATGTTGAGAAATCAATTGAACGTGCGGAGTCGATTGCCTCGCAGATCAATGTTGTGCTGGAATATCTCTCGGGGGATTTGAACCAAGTGACTCGCATTCTGGAGTCGGCGAAGAACAGGCAGCAAATAGGCCTTAAGATCATACTGGCCCAAGAAGAAGAGCGAAAGCGGATCGCCAGAGAGATTCATGACGGACCGGCGCAATCTTTGGCGAATATAGTGCTTAGGACGGAAATTGCAGAAAGAATGCTTGTGAAGCAGGAATTTCAAATCGTTCAGGAAGAATTAATAGATTTAAAGAGTCAGGTGCGTTCCGGTATCGAGGAAATTCGCAAAATCATTTTCAATCTAAGACCTATGGCCTTGGATGATTTGGGACTTGTACCTACACTGCGTAAATATATTCAGGATTATGAAGAGAAAAGCAAAATTCGGACAATGTTCGAAACGATCGGTAAAGAAATCCGGCTGCCATCCGCAATGGAAGCCGGGATTTACCGGATGGTTCAAGAAGCATTCAGCAATGCCTTCAAGCATGCCAATCCTACCTTTGTCATCCTAGAGATAACTTACCAAACACAAATGGTTAAAATTGTCGTCAAAGATAACGGAGTTGGCTTCCATGTCGATCAAATCGAATCTCGTGCTAAGAACAGCGTCCATTTCGGACTGATCGGGATGCGTGAACGTGTGGAGCTGCTAGATGGAAGGATGGAGATCGAATCCACGATCGACCACGGCACGAAAGTAACGATTCATATCCCTGTTAACGGGGAACAGAAGGAAGGAGTAAAATGACGATGGATGCAAGAAATGTAAGCGTTAAACGCAAAATTAAAGTTCTGATCGCTGACGATCATCAGTTGTTCCGTGAAGGTCTTAAACGGATTCTCAATATGGAAGATGATTTGGAAGTAATCGGAGAATGCAATGACGGCATTCAAGTATTGGAATTCTGCAACCAGAATAAACCGGAAGTCGTCCTAATGGATATTAATATGCCGATCGAGAACGGGGTCGTTGCGACAGAGCGTCTGCGTGATATTTTCCCCGAGGTTAAAGTTATTATTCTATCGATTCATGATGATGAAAGCTATGTATTTGAAACACTGCGCAAAGGTGCATGCGGTTATCTGCTGAAGGATATGGAAGCGGAAGCACTTGCGAACGCGATTCGTTCCGTCGTTAACGGATATGCCTACATACATCCGAAGGTAACGGGTAAGCTGATTAATCAGCTTCGCCGCATGACTTACCTCGATGAAATCGGTGCAACTTCCGGTGCGGCTGCAACACATGAAGCCGGCGTGAAGTTCATCCCAAGCGAGAACAACCCGCTGACGCGTCGTGAGGCTGAAGTGCTTCGTCTGATGGCAGAGGGCAAGAGCAACAAGATGATCGGCGAGTTCCTGTTTATTAGCGAGAAAACGGTCAAAAACCATGTCAGCAGCATTTTGCAGAAGATGGAAGTGGATGACCGGACTCAAGCCGTTATCAGCGCAATTAAATACGGCTGGGTTACACTGTAACGCATACATAAGAACGAAGAAGCTTCTGCCTGGTGCAGGAGCTTTTTTTTGTTTCAGAAGGTGCAGGGGTAGGCGAGGTTGAAGTCGTCTAATAAAGAGAGAGGGGAGGGAGAGAGATTCGAGACGAAGCGTTGATTGTTCAAATTCAAAACGGGGATCGCGAGGCATACGCGGAGCTGGTTGCCAAGTATCGAGATGAGCTGTACAGGCTAATCTGGAGCGTAGTGCGTGATCGGCGCGATGCGGAGGATACGCTGCAGGAGACCTTCGTACGGATCTATCTCTCCCTCCCGGATTATCGAGGTGACGGGTTCAAGGCTTGGGCATCACGAACAGCCGTTAATCTCGCGATAGATTGCCGTAGACGCAACACCCGCAAAGAGGCGCTGCTGCAGCGCGCCGGCCAAGAGGCCATATCGCAAGGGGAAGTTGCGGCTGGGAGCAGGCCGAAGGGGAATGCTTCATCTGCTCAGCATGGAGCGGGTGTAATGGTGGAGGCTGCGGCGGGGCATGCACCGCCTGCGGAAATCGAAGCGATGAAGCGCGATCGGAGGCGTCGTGTTCGCGCAATGGTAAGCACGCTCCCGGAAGGGTATCGGCGAGTGGTGCGATCGTACTTCTTGGAAGACAGACCGTACAAAGAGATCGCGGAGAACGAGCAGCTGCAAGTGAAAAGCGTGGAGTCTAAGCTGTACAGAGCTAGACAATGGATGCGCAAGCATTGGAAGGAGGAGGATTTGGAATGATGCATCATGATGAGGCTTACTGGCGGAGGTACGCAGAGGATACGCTTACTGTAGAGGAACGGCTGGAAGCCGAGGACCATCTGGCGGATTGCAGCAGCTGCCTGGAATTATATATGGAGCTGCTAGTTGGAGTAGAAGAGATCGAGTCGCTGGATAGCGAGGCAGCGGAAGCTGTTACGGGGCGCATTATGGCGGCAATTGCCGCGGTGGAGCAAGTCCAAACCCCTCCTCCTCCGAAGGTGGACATCGTGCGCCGGAGTCCGGTCAAACGAAGCAGCCGCAAACAAACGATGATTCATTATTTGATCGCGGTATGCGTTATGCTGGTCCTCATGTCTACGGGCGTGTTTCAACGCATAGCGGAGCAGCCGCAGCAGTGGGAAGAGCATCAAATCAACAAGAAGGAATCGGTATCCGTCTCCATCATGGAGCGGACCGCGGCGGTTATCGAGGCAATGGTCGAGAAGCCGAATAAATAATACGAAGCAGAAGGCGAGATGATGGTATGGTTAAAAGTCCAGTGGCGACGCTGTTTTTGGGCTTTCTGCCGGGAATAGGGCATATGAAGGTGGGGCGTTTCGGGCGAGGATTCCTCTATTTGTTGGGGGTCATTTGCTGTTTCCTGTTCGCGTTCATTGCAGGGGCTGGCGCAAATGAGGAAGGTTTTATGGTGCTGTTTTTGTTTCTGGCATTCTTGATCTGGGCGATTAGCATACTGGATCTGATTATATATTTGATTCGGCACAGCGGAGCAAGGGAGATTCATCTTCCGGCTCCGGTACCGGGGCACTTGGCGTATGGTCCGCAGCCGATGTCGATGGAGACGATGACAAGCGGAACGCCATATACCACGTCAGGTGGAGGGCCATACACGGCGACAAGCGGAATGACATACACGGCGTCAGGCGCTTCGCATCAAGAGCTGAATGGTCAATCGAGCGAGCGGTTCTACACGATTCTGTTGTCGTTTATTCCGGGACTGGGGCATCTACAGCTGGGGCTGATGCAGCGCGGACTGAATCTGATGATTGGTTTCTTCGGATTACTGGCAATGATTATCTTTGTGGCGGTACTTGCGGATCAGCCGGGCTTCTTAACCTTCCTACTGGTGCTTCCGATTGTTTGGCTATTCGGCATGTTTGATGCCATACGTCATGTCGGTTTGAAGCAAGCCGGAGAGACGCTGCAGGATCGTTCCATTCTTGATGATTGGGAGGATCATCGTCAGGGAGGCAAACGCAGCCGGTGGTTGTCGACGGTCCTGTCGATTTTGCCGGGGGCGGGGCATATGTATCTCGGTTTGCAAAAGCGCGGGCTGCAGCTTATGGCCGGCTTCCTGCTCTCCATCTATCTGCTTGATGTGCTTCAACTGTCCTTATTCCTCTTCATGGTGCCGTTATTGTGGTGTTTCTCTTTCTTCGATGCGCTGCAGCAGCAGTCGCGCCTGAACAATGGAGATGGACAGCTGGAGGATGTACCGATTGTGGATTGGCTTATTCATCGGCAAAAATGGCTCGGAATTGCCTTAGTTGCACTCGGTCTCTACTATTCGGCCGACCGACTGCTGCTTGAATATGTACAGCGCGTATGGGGGGACTGGCAGCTAACGTCGAACATTCGCTACTACTTCAAAACCGGGTTGACGGCGCTGCTGCTAATTGGAGCCGGCGTGAAGCTGCTATCGGGCAGCAAACAGAAGGCGGTGAAACCGGAATGAGGCAATGGCGGGTCGGTACGTGGTCGATGGGGACGGCACTCATCGCGATGGGTGTACTGTTGGTGGCTGTTCAATTCGGTGGAATGAGCTGGCTGGATCAGGGAATGATCTGGTGGCCAATGCTATTGGTGCTGGTTGGCCTTGAAATTATGATTTACTTATGGCGCAGTAAGACCGAACAGCCCGTGCTTCGTTATGATTTGTTCAGCATCATTGTGGTTGCCGTTCTCGGTGCCAGCTGTCTGCTGTTCACGACGGTTCATGCTACAGGCTTGTTGGATGAGATTCGCGGCTCAATCGGTGCCAAAGAAGTTCGCGTGCAAGCGGAACAGGTGTCGGTGAAGATCGAGCCTGCCGTGAAGCGGATCGTCGTGCAGGATGAGCAGTATTGGAACGGCTCGCTCATGATTGATGCCGATACTAGCGGATCGAATCAGGTGCAGGCTTTTGGCGCATGCCGGTATGAAGTGGGAAGCGGGGACAAGGCTCCTGCCTCTGTGGAATTGCTGGAGACTCACTCGGTTGGCGAAACCTTGTATGTCACGCTTAAGCAGCCGGAAGCGCGGAGGTCCTTGATGGCTTCAACGCCGTCATGTCAGTTGACGGTGGTGCTGCCAAGCGATAAGAAAGTCCAGCTCGAGCATACACTGCAGCGGTTTATGAGCGGGGATCGGAAGCTGCCGGTGGGCTGGGGGATGGAGTAGGGAGTGAGAGGGTAGGTGGATGGATCAAAATAAAGGGGCAGGCGCAGGGACGCATGCCCCTTTTTTGCGACTTGTCCGTGAATGTCCGTCACCCATGGGCGGTTTACGGCATATGATGTCACAAAAAAGGAGGTGGCTGCCTTGATTCCAGTCTTGTTATGGATCTTCGGTTGTTACGCCTTGGCTGCGGCTGCCGTACATGCCGTATCCGCACTTACCTGGAGACGGGAACGTCATATCAAGCATTACGTTCTGATCGCCGGTAATGAACAACTGCAGATGGAATGGTATATGCGCTCGCTTCGGCGTTTTTCTCATTTTACTGGCACAGAAGTGAAAGTGACTGTCGTGGACCGCGGCTCAGAGGATGAAACGATGAGTATTGCTCGGTGTTTTGCAAAGCACGGTATGAATGTCCATTTTCACTCCTCTGCCTCGCCAGATGAGCACGGCCGCTTGCCGGAGACGCTGAGCCGACCTGCGTCGGTTAAAGCCCATGAAGTGACGAGCATGAAAGATGGGAAACAATTGAGTGGGAAGAGCGAGAAGCAATTGACCGGGCATAGTGATAAACATTTAAATGTGAAGCATGAGAGAATTGCCAGAGCAAAGAGCGAGCAGAATCCGAGTGTAAAAAGCGAGAAGAATAGCAGTGCGAAGAGCGAGCAGAATAGCAGTGCGAAGAGCGAGCAGAATCCGAGTGCAAAAAGCGAGAAGAATAGCAGTGCGAAAAATGAAGAGAGTTTTGCGAAATGGCATCGCTTTCGCACGAAGCTGCGGATTTCAGGACGTCGGCGTACGGATAGCCGAGTTAAGAAGCAAAGCAAGCTAGAGCCGACAAACTTGCTTTGGATGCTGCAAGCCGAAGGCGTTGTCTCCGTGAAGGACCATGCGGTACTAATTGACTTGAGAGATCCAGCGGATCTGTCGAAGCTCCCGTTCTAAGTGTAAGAGTGCATAATACGGCGAAGATGATTAGTCAAAGCGGCTGCGCCGGGAAAAAGTGAATTGCGATGATAGCAAAACACAATGTATAATCTATTCAACTGAATATAAACGAGTGAAGCACACCCGTATGATCTGCCTTGAGGCGGATTGGGGTGTGCTTTTTTGTCGTGCTGCGGGGCGGCGAAAAGGATCAGATGACTAAAGGGAGGCTGGCATTCATGAAAGTGATGTTGTATGCGGTTGGGGGCGAGGGTAGGACGAAGGCGATGTGGTCGATTGCGCCTGAGGTGGATATGGCTTATTGGCTTGTGCCCGGGTATCGGGAGGAGGCGGAGCGGGTATTGGGTCGTGGGGCGAGAATGGAAAGAAGGGAGAAGAACGAGAATGTGAGCAAGGACGAGGGCAAGGGCAAGAGCGATTATACAGTTGTTGTTTGGTCGGAAGAATTGCCGCTTGGTTTGGCGGCAAGGGTAGTGGAACGTTGGCCGGGCGAAGCGGGACAGAACGTGATGCGCAAGGTGCTGACGCGCCTTGTTCATGAAGCATGGGCCTATGATGCTCGGATGGGCCTGCCAGCCAGAGGGAGCGTGGGTGCCCATGCTGTGGTTCGCGCCTCCGAGTTATGCGAGGAGGCGGATCAGGGGCTGGCGGCGCGGGCTCGTCGCGCCGCTGCGCTCTTGCAGGGACGAGCGCTGCTCAGCAGCGAAGCGCTCGCCCTGCTCGGGGCCGCGGGCGCGGCCGGGCTGGCCGGCGCAGCGGCGATGCCTTGGAGCGCGGCAGCTCCCGCGCTCCAGTTGGCCGCGTTGCTCGGCCTGCTGCGCCTAGGCGGCGCAGTCGCCCCGCAGCCGCAGCCACGGCTGCTGCGGTGGCGGGAGGCGCTGGGCGCCAGGCCGCGCCAGCGGCTCCGCTGCCAGCGGTGCGGCAGCGGCACGGCGCGCATGCGCCGAACCGCATGCGCCGCGTGCGGCCGCGCATGCGCGTACTGCGAGGCATGCCTCACGATGGGCCGCAGCCGCGAATGCGGCCTGCTCATCCACGGCATGCCGAGCAGCACGGCAGCGAGCATGCTCACGACTGGCGCCTCACTCGCGCCTAGCGCAAACGCGATTGCCATTGCGGCCAGCGCCTCATCCGCGTCAAGCGCTCCAGCGCCAAGCGCCATCGCTACCCCATCCGCGTCTAGCGCTCCAGCGTCAAGCACTATCGCTGCCCCACCCGCATCCAGCGCACTCGTGCCCACCGCCTCACCCGCGACTAGCCCCACCACCGCCCCCGCGGCTAGTGCACCAGCGCCAAGCGTCGCCATCGCCCCAACCTGGGGCCTCAGCCCCGCCCAATCGGCGGCTGCCAAGGCCGCCCTCAGCTTCATGGCGGCCAGCCCTTCCCGCCAATCCGCCCCGCGCAGATTCCTGCTGTGGGCAGTCACTGGAGCGGGCAAAACAGAGATGATCTTTCCCCTCATCGAGGCATGCCTTCAGCGCCAAGGACGAGCACTCATAGCGACACCGCGAAGAGACGTCGTGCTGGAGCTGGACCCGCGTATCCGCAAAGCATTTCCGGCGGCAACGGTAGTGACCCTATACGGTGGCAGTGAGCAGCGGTGGGAGCAAGGTGAGATCACACTGGCTACAACGCATCAATTGTTTCGTTTCCACCAAGGGTTTGATCTTGTTGTCATCGATGAGATCGATGCTTTTCCTTATCACAATGATGCTATGCTGCACTACGCCGCGGACAATGTATGCAAGCCTAATGGCGTAAATATCCTTTTATCCGCTACGCCTCCGGCAGAGCTCAGAAGGGCAGCGAAGCTTGGCCGACTTGAGTATGTGCGCGTGCCGGTTCGATTCCACCGTCATCCGCTTCCGGTGCCGATGCAATGCCAAATCCCGTCCGTGCGCAAAATCCTAGACAAACGCACTCTGCCACGCCATCTCCTTAAGACACTCGGGCAGTCCATCAAGCGAGGTGCGCAGATCTTCGTCTTTGCCCAGCAAATTCGGGATGTAGAACCTCTGGTCGAGCGGCTCCGGCGTGCTTTTACCGCGATTGTCGTGGAGGGTACTTCCTCCAAGGATCCGAATCGTGCGGACAAAGTAACCCGGTTCCGGAATCGAAGCATCCGCCTGCTCGTCACTACGACGATTCTGGAGAGGGGAGTTACCGTTCCTAAGAGCGATGTGTACATCCTCGATGCGGACGGGAAGCTCTTCGATGATGCGTCTCTCATTCAGATGGCGGGCAGGGCCGGCCGATCCAAGGACGATCCCGCCGGTAAGGTGTACTTCTTCGGCTCGTCCCGAACGCGCGCACAGCAATCCGCCATTCGACAGATCAAGAGCATGAATCGAATCGCCCACCGAAGCGGTTATCTTTTATAACCAGCCAGCGGCCCTACGTAGTCCATCCCAGAAAGGCGTGATAACCCATACACCTAACTGCTCTTTCATCCGTCTGGCGTAAGCTTCAACAGCTTGTCAGCGATACATCCCAAACAACCACAATCATGCTCTCGCCTAAATCCCCGGCTTGCATCATTTGCGGGAAGCTAGACCGGTCGCGGAGACACGCCGAATTCCCAGAGCTGTGCCGGCAATGTTTTGGACAAATTCCTTGGATTAAGCGAATTTACTGTGCGGTTTGCGGCAGGCCGGAGCGGTGCCCGGATTGCAGCCGCCGTCAAGATGCAGCGTTTGTCTGCAATCGCTCAGCGGTTCATTACGATTCTGTCATTCGGCAGCTGCTAGCCCTCTACAAATACCGGGGTCATGAAGGGCTGGCTCCCCTATTGGCGAAAATGTTGCTTCCTGCTTATCGCGGCATGCTTGCACAAAATGCCACTGGCAGCCAAACCGCATTCCGCTTCGATGCCGTTATTCCGGTTCCTGTCAGCGACGAAAGGCTGCAGGAGCGAGGATTCAATCAAGCTGAACGGCTTGCCTCCTACCTTGCAGATCGTGAACAATTAGCACTTCATGATATCTTACGCCGAACCCGGCACAGCGATAAGCAAAGTCTTAAAACAAGAGGAGCCCGTCTTCGGGACACAGAGCGTCTATTTACAGCTGATATCCCTGCTGCTACAGCTATGCTTGCCGCCTTAAAATCCGAAATATTGCCTTGTCAACAACTTAAACTTCTACTTGTTGATGATATTTACACGACTGGGAGCACAGCCAACTCTTGTGCGCAGGCTCTAAACGAGGTAATGAGGCTGCTGGCACCTAATAGACGGGTTGATATTTACATCCTCACCCTGGCAAGATCATAGCGTTTACATTTTCAGATTGCCTAGAAAAAAATGATGTAATTTGTCCGCTTTTGAGTTAATATGGAGTCACAAATGGCCTCATTTTGAAGGGAGCAGTGAAAGATGGATCTCGGAAATTGTCCTCGCTGCGGGAAATTATACGCCAAAAACTTCCGCGACGTTTGTCCGAATTGCATAAAGGAAATCGACAATGAATATACATTGTGCTCCGAGTATCTGCGCAAGAATAAAGGTGCTACTATTAATGAGCTGACAGATGCAACTAAAGTATCCATTAAACAAATCACCAAATTTATCCGTGAGGGCAGAATTTCGCTCGTTGGCGCGCCAAATTTGATGTACCCGTGCGAAATGTGCGGATCACTGATCCGGGACAATACCAAGTGCGAGGGCTGCAGAGCGAAACTGTTGACGGAAGTCAACAAGGCTAAGCAGGCTGCCGCTGCTGCAAAGGCGGCTAAAGAAGAAGAGAAAGCACCTACTTCCGCAGCTTCTGCTTACCGGAATCTTGAACGCGGTCGAGACTGATTATTGAGTGGAATTGTAATATCTATAAATTATTACATCAATGTGCCGATATACTCTTATACAGAGTTATCGGCTTTTTTAATTGTTGGAGGGATTATGATGAAGATAAATCAGACGCACCGGGTAAACGCCGTGAATCCGTACCAGAAGCAGAATGATCAGCAGACAGGTGCACTAGGGCGCAAACGGAAAACTGACGAAGTTCAAATATCGGCCGAAGCGCAAGAGATGCTATCGTACAGTCGTGTTAACAATAGCGATCGCGCCAAGTTGATTGATGATCTCAAACAGTCCGTAAACTCCGGAAGCTATCATGTAGAGTCGGGCAAGATCGCAGAGAAGCTTCTTCCTTTTCTTAAAAATTAACGACAAGACAGGTGAACACGAATGATCGTGGAGACGATTATTGCAACACTGGAGCAGCAGGCAGAAGTGTACAAGCAATTGTTGGTGCTGGCCAAAGAGAAAACACCGTATCTTGTTCATAATCAAGTGGAGCAGCTGAATGCTGCAATGCAGAAGGAACGGAAGCTGCTTAAGACGGCAGAAGAGCTTGAGCAGCAGCGCATGCGTTTGTCCGGACAATATTTTACTGGTGTTGGTATGCTTCGTTATAAAGGCGGCAAAATCAGTGAGATGATTCGGACGGTTACATCGCCTCACGATAAGAAGCGCTTGATAGACCTCCATACTATACTCTCCGAGTCACTGGACGAGTTGAAGAAGGTAAGTGAGTTTAATCAACAGCTCATCGAGCAGTCACTTAAGTTTATTAACTACTCCATTGACCTAATGGTGGAGGACCCCAATAGCGATATTACCTATCAGCATCCCCTTAGCCCTGGCTACGGCAATGCTAGAGCAGGGTTGTTCAATACAAGAGGATAGAGGAGGTAACCCAATACAATGACATCTACCTTTCATTCAATAGAGACCGCCAAACGCAGCTTGTTTGCGCAGCAGACAACGATTAATACAATCGGACATAATATTTCGAATGCCAATACGGAGGGCTATTCCCGCCAGCGTGTGACGATGACTGCGACCAGGCCCATGGAAGCATACGGTATGAGCCGTTCTACAGCTGCAGGGCAATTGGGTACAGGCGTTGAAGCAACTGCAATTAATCGAATCCGCACCGCATTTCTGGATGACCAATTCCGCAATCAGAACAAATATGCGGGTACCTGGTCTGTCCAAGCAGATACATTGAGCAAGCTGGAGTCCATCGTGAACGAACCGTCAGATTCCGGTATTCGTTCGGTTATGGACAAGTTCTATCAAGCTTGGTCGGATCTAAGCAAAGACCCCGAGAATGTAACCGGCCGCAAGATCGTCCGTGAGACGGCGCTTGCCCTTACCGATTCCTTTAACCAAACAAGCAAACAGCTCACCGATCTAAGAGCTGATTTGTCCAGCAGCATTGAAGTGAAGGCAACGCAGGCCAATACTTATTTGGACACGATTGCTTCTCTAAATACGGAAATTCGCCGTATTGAATCGCTCGGCGACGAGGCGAATGATCTCGAGGACCAACGCGATCTGCTCGTGGACAAGCTTTCTTCTATCGTCAACGTTACCGTCACCAAAGCACCGGAAGGCTACAATATTACAATGGGCGATATAAGCCTCGTAAACGGAGCAACAACAACACCGCTAACAAGTGCGAGCTTGGAAGCAGCTTACTCCGGAGGGCAGTTAACGAACGGAGAAGTATTCGGAATGATTACATCTCGCGATGTCTATGTTTCCGATTATATTCGCCAGTTGGACACACTCGCTAATACCCTTGCCAATGGCGAATTTGAAGTGACGGTTCCGGCAGGCTCAGTATTACCGGGGACGACAACCCCTCTGGCAACGGCGACCAAAATGACCGTACAAGGGATCAACGGTCTTCATAAATTGGGATATACACTGGAGAATCCGGCTAAGGGTGCAACTGACTTCTTTACTTCCAGTGATGGCACGTCGGAAATCACGGCTGCAAACTTCAGACTTAATCCCGTTATTGCGGACGATACGAACAAAATCGCAACCTCCATGAGAACGATTTCTGCAGGTGGCGTGGATACGGTCGTTAGAGGAAACAACAGCTTGGCATTGCTCATGTCTGAGCTTGGCGAGGTTAAATTCAGTTTCGATCAATCTGCTACTGGAAACGGAATTTCCGAAGCGACAATCAACAACTTTTATAGCTCGATGGTTGGAGCGCTTGGTGTTCAATCGGAAGAAGCGCAGCGACAATATCAGAATTCCATCGCACAGCTTGACCAAGTAGACAGCAGCCGCCAAGCTGTCAGCGGTGTATCTCTTGACGAAGAAATGGCGGACCTCGTGAAATTTCAGCATGCCTACAGTGCTGCTGCAAGATTCATGACAACGTTTGATCAGCTGCTTGAGAAACTCATCAACGGGACCGGCGTAGTCGGACGTTAAGAATAGGAGCTAAACCAAATGTCCTTACGTGTAACCCCTGGAATGATGCATATGCAGCTATCGCGTAACTTGAATCGAAATTTAACTCAAATGAATGATTTGCAGGCACAACTAACGACCGGGCGCAAAATCAATAAACCATCTGATGATCCCGTAGGCATGACATACTCTCTTCGCTATCGTGCGGAACTTTCTGCTAATAGCCAGTATCAGAAGAATGCAGACTCCGCTCAATCCTGGTTAAGCTTCAATGATACCGTACTTGGGCAGGCCGGTGACGTCATGAAACGGATTAAAGAACTTACTGTGCAAGGGGCCAACGGTACAATGCCTCAAGATGCACTTGATAACATCAACAATGAGCTGTCACAGTTAAAGAACCAATTGATTGATATTACCAACAGTAAGCTCAATGGAAAATATGTCTTTAACGGGCAAAATTTTGACAAGATGCCATACGATCAAAATGCGGCGGGTTTTGATGCCAAGCAAGTGGTGACGGATACGGGGGATGTTTCCTATGCTGTTGGAGTGGGTGTGACCATCCCTGTTAACATTTCCGGTAATGAAATTTTCGGTAATGGTAATCCGACGCCGGAAGTAGATAATGTATTTACAGTTATCGACAATATTATCAGTAACTTCGCTGCAGGCAACCACACGGGGGCTTCAGCGCAGATTGCCAATCTTGAAAGCAGGACAAGCAAAATTCTTAACGCTCGTTCAGAGGTAGGGGCCAAAGTTAATCGGGTTGAGCTCATGCAGAACCGTCTGAGCGATCTTGAAATTAACTTGACTGATATGCAATCCAAGACAGAGGACGCCGACTTTGATAAATTACTGGTCGATTCCAAAATTAACGAGAATATTTATCAAGCATCTCTATCTGTTGGAGCTAAAGTCATCACACCAACCCTTGTTGATTTTCTCCGATAGCAGGTGAGGTAAATGAAACTTCCTTATATCCGAGCTGAGTCACAAAAAGGGTTAATTGGCATAGAGTCTCGCCCAGGCAACTTTGACATTCAGTCAAAGCCTGCGGATATCCAGGTAGAGACCACGCCTACACAAATAAGCGCACCGACACCGACTCCCGTGCTTCACTTAAATCAAGATCGCATGTGGGCTGCATTTAATGGCGGGAAGTTGCCTGAATTTGTGAATCGGATCTACTCTCAAATGCCTGAAATTGCGCTGCAGGGAATTGCTCATATTGTAGAGAAGGGCAATCGCATGGGGGATCTGCGAATCAAAGAAAATCCGATTCCTGAGATTGCATTAGAAGAAATGCTTGCGGGAGCGCCGGATATTGAGGTTTTTGGACCAGCATCTTATCATAGCGTAGATATCGAATTTGAGATCAACCGTCCGGATGTGAAGATTGAAGTTGGCAAGGTGGATATTCAGGTTCAGACACATAAGCCTGAGATTAACTTCCAACGCGGTGGAGTCAAAGTTTATATGAAGCAGTATCCATCGGTTTCATTTGATGTTGGTGAACTTGATGTGCGCGTATAGTCTGATACAATGTATGCTATAGGAGACCGGGAGCGGTTTATTCTATAGCATTTTCTTTTAGGTAGTGCTTAACCATGTATGGGGGAGTGAACGTAACAATGGAATTACAGACAAGCAGGTTTGGCAAGCTAACTATTACCGATAATGAAATATACATATTTGCGCAAGGACTTCCCGGGTTTGAAGAACACAAATCGTTTATAGTGATTGCCCCGGAGGATGATCATCCATTTGCCTTTCTTCAATCGACCGAAGATGAGAAGCTGAGCTTTATTATTACGGATCCCTTTCTCTTCTTCCCCGACTATGATTTTGAAATCCCTGAATCCGCTCTAGTAGAATTAGAAATAGCAGAAGTTGATCAAGTCGTTGTCCGATCCATTCTTAGTGTGAGAGATGGGTTGGAGACTGCAACTATTAACCTAGTCGCTCCGGTTATTATTAATTTGGATAATCATAAAGGTAAGCAAGTGGTCCTGGGTGGATCTACCTATACGACTAGACACGAACTGATTGATGCGAAAAATCGATAAGGGAGGATAGATCTATGCTTGTACTTTCGCGTAAGAAGGGCGAAGCCGTTGTCATACAGGACAATATTGAAATTACAGTATTAGAAATAAACGGTGATACGATCAAACTTGGCTTCAAAGCACCGCGTGAAGTAGAGATTCTACGTAAAGAACTATACGCCCAAGTGGAACAAAGTAATCTAGAATCGGCAACGCAAGTGTCCAATTTGCAGATTTTGAAGGATCAATTGAAAAAAATGAAAAAAAACACGAAAAGCTATTAACATCACATATAGTTCCGCCGATATATAAATTAGAGCCGGATAAAGGCGATCGACTTTATCACGGTATACCACACGGATGTGGGACAAAACAACCATTTCAGGGAGGAAATTTATTATGCGTATTAATCACAACTTACCAGCAGTAAACACTCACCGTAACATGGGCCTTAACAACGCTGCAGCTAGCAAAGACATGGAGAAACTATCTTCCGGTCTTCGTATCAACCGTGCTGCTGACGATGCTGCAGGCTTGGCTGTATCCGAAAAAATGCGCGGACAAATCCGTGGCCTTGAGCAAGCTCAACGTAACGTTCAAGACGGTATTTCTTACGTACAAACAGCTGAGGGCGCAATGAACGAAGTTAGCTCGATGCTTAGCCGTATGAAAGAATTGAACGTTCAAAAGTTGAACGGTACTTACTCGACTACAGATAAATCCAACATTGACCTTGAGTTGACTGAGCTTGGTGCTCAAATCGATTCCATCTTCACAACTACTAAATTCAACGGTATCAGCATTACAACTGGCGCAACGATCCAAGCTGACGACGCTTCGGCACAAATCGCAATCGCTGGTGTAACTACAACTGGTATCACAGGCCTTAGCAGCACGACTTCCCTTGCATCCGTTGAAGCAGCTATCACAGCTACTTCTACACAACGTGCAACACTTGGTGCTAAACAAAACCGTCTTGAGTACACTTCGAACAACCTCGGAACAACTGTTGAGAACTTGACAGCATCCGAATCCCGTATTCGTGATACGGATATGGCGAAGGAAATGGTTAACCTTACGAAGAACAACATCTTGCTGCAAGCTTCGCAAGCTATGCTTGCACAAGCGAACTCCCAACCACAAGGCGTTCTTTCGTTGCTTCGTTAATCTTAGCACTAACCAAAGCAGAGATCTTAGTTCAACTAAGATCTCTGCTTTTTTTTGTTGAGTAGACTCTAATAATATTGCGACAATTCGTCGATATAAGAAGTAGAAAATTAAGAACGGAGTGAGTGTAAATGAGCATTCAATCGGTTGGTGGTAATAATCCTGTGAAAGTTCAAATACCAGCTATTAGCAAGATTGGTTCACATGGCGATAAGGCTCATATGCAAGACTCGGCCATTAAATCCATCCAAACTGGCAGGGAGCTTCATCGAGCTGAAATGGAAGGCGTTAAGATGTCTGTTGGCGAAGTGCAGTTAATTAAAGCAATTGACCGGGCAATAAAAGCGTTAGAGGGGCCGTCTACAACATTTGAAATGAAAATGCATGAAGCTACAAAAACAATTACCGTCAAAGTAATAAATAAAGACACAGGCGAAATCATTCGTGAAATACCTCCGGAGAAAACGTTGGATTTGGTCGCTAAGATGATGGAGTTTGCAGGCATACTAATTGACGAGAGAGTCTAACGGGAGGGGAACAACATGAGAATATCCGGATTGGCTTCTGGATTGGACGTTGATCAAATTGTTAAGGATATGGTCAAGGCCAAGAAAGGCCCGGTTAATCGATTAAATCAGCAGAAGCAAACATTAGAATGGCAACGGGAACAGTATCGTGACATTACGACAAAGTTAGTTGATTTCCGTAACAATAAGTTATTTACTTATGGTCTTCAAAGCGGGGTAGCTGCTAAGGGAGTCAACGTTAGCGGCAATACAACTGCTGTCAGTGCCAAAGCAAACCCGAACGCTATAACGGGTTCGTTGTCAGTCGAGGTAACAAGTCTGGCAACTGCAGCGAAAGTTACAAGCACAGCAAATATTGCGCTAGGCAGCGATGGAATCGCGGGGGTTGATACGAGCAAAACGCTTAGCCAACTCAAGCTAGATGGTGAAATCACTTATAATGACCCAGATGGTGATGGGAAGATATCCTTTGATATTAAGAATGGTAATAGCCCTGCTGTGACCATAACAGTAAATGTAAATGACAAACTATCTGATGCCGTAGCTGCTATTAACGGATCTGCTGCTAATGTGAGTGCCTTCATCGATAGCGCAACAGGTAGATTGTCACTTTCATCGAAATCAACAGGCGCGGGAAGTCTTGTGTTAACGGATACATCATCGTTCTTATCAAGCTTCAGTTTACCGCTTACCTCTCCTGTCGCAGATAAAGGAACGGATGCAGTTGTTAAAATTAATGGTATATCCACGACACGAAGCAGTAATGTGTTTACAGAAAATGGTGTTGAGATTACACTGAACGCTCCGACCGGAGGCATTGCCTCTACCATTAGCGTGGTGACCAATACGGATAAAGTTGTCGACACAATTAAGTCATTTATTAAAGATTTTAATGATGTGTTAGATTCTGTGACCAGTAAAATAAATGAAGAGCGGTTCAGAAAATATCTCCCTCTTACATCCGACGACAAGGCTGCAATGAAAGAGGCTGAGATTACGCTTTGGGAAGAGAAAGCGAAGAGCGGACTTCTGCGAAACGATTCTACACTCACTAAACTAGAGAGTGATATCCGGCTTTCCTCCATTACGGATGTCACCATAGACGGAAAGAAAATGGTAATAGGCGATTTAGGGATTGATTCGGTAGCATGGGAAAATCGGGGTAAGCTCACAATCAAGGATGAGTCTAAGCTGCGGGCGGCTATTGAAGCAGATCCTGAACGTGTTATGAAGTTCTTTACGCAGCAAACGACTGAGACTAACGCAACCTTGAAAGTGTCACCTACTAATCCCGACAATGGAGTATTCAATAGACTGTCCAACGTGGTAATGTCGGCACTTGATGAATTATCAAGTAGAGTAGGTACTTCAAAAGTCAGCACGGATAAGAATGGCTCATTTTTACAAACGAGCATATTCAGCAAAAATTTGCGAGATATTGATGTTAAAATCAATGATGAGAATGACCGTTTGACCCGTCTTGAAACCAGTTATTATAAAAAGTTTACTGCAATGGAAACGGCGATGAATAGATATAATTCCCAGTCGAGCAGTCTATTCAGTTCTATGTAATAAGGAGAGATCAGCATGATAGCGAACCCTTATCAGAAATATCAGCAATTATCCGTACAGACGGCTTCTCCTGCGCAGCTGCTGGTTATGCTTTACGATGGGGCCATTCGATTTGTAAAGCAAGGCATTGAAGCAATTGAGAACAATAATATTGAGAAGGCCAATACCTTCTTGATTAAGGCGCAGAATGTCGTTCATGAATTAATTGCTTCCTTGAATTACAATTACCCGATCGCAACAGAATTAGTTCGAATTTACGAGTATATGCTTTATCAGCTTATTACAGCAAACACCAAAAAAGAGAAAGAACCGGCGATTGAGGTACTCACCTATTTGGTCGATTTGAAGGAGTCGTGGCTTCAAGCTTCTAAATCCAATCAGTCAACATCCAAGGAAGCCATTCATGGATAAACTAACGCAGGCGCAGCGAGTATTAGCGGAAACAAAGTACCTGAGTGAGTTGGGAGACTCGGAGGATTATGAACGTTTCGAGTCGTTGGTAGAACTAAGGCAATCGCTCGTGGATCAGATTGACGCGGAGGGTGAATTATCGCCTGAGTTAAAGAAGGTTGTTCAAGAATTGTTTCAGTACGATACGATCATCTTAGGACACATGCAGCGAATTAAGAATGAGGCAGCAGAGGCGCTTATTCGTCTAAACGGATATAAAAAACAGATACATGCATATGGAAATCAAGGACATCTGGATGGCCTTATGTTTGATAGGAGAAATTGATTCAAGGGAACAAGCACAAGAGAAGTGTCAAAGTGAAGAGGTAATGACACTAAGGCATCTATTATTAATGATAATAATTTAAAGGTGCTTCGATAGGCGCGATGTACTCTCGCAAGAGGGGAAATCGCGCCAACTTCATATTATTAGGGAGCTTGGTGAAACGAACATGCATGACCAAAATATTGAAATGCTCGAAGAAGTTAAAGTCTTTTTACCAAGATTAATCCAATTTTGTTACACCGTTTCGGAGCTTCTCTATGTTCCGATTACAGAACAAACCTGGTCAGATTTCAGTGAATTGGTGCAGGGGATGGACGACCTGTATAGAACGGTACATGCAATTGGAAATGAGCTTGAGTCGAGCGAAGAGAATACCTTGTTACTCACGATTATTACTAACTTTACTGATCAACTGATTCTGAAGTTTGAAGAAATGAACCGTTTAATGGATGAGGAAGAATTTGTTCAGGCCGGTGACTGCATTAAATATGAACTAGCAGGGTTATTTCATGCCTTTGCGATTAAGCTTGGCGAAGGAAAAGAAGATGTCGTTACCAGGTTTTCGGCTAACCTTGCCTTCTTAGAAAAGAACTATCACCGTGCATTTGAATTGATAAAGAATATTAACCCAGATCGCTCTCGTTACCATATTACTTATGCGAGCAATGGGTCTCCCAATATATACATGCGGACAAGCGATAATAAGATGAAGCATTTATACAGTAATTACGAACCAGAGCATGAGGCTAGACGGTGGGTCGAATCGATGGAGGAAGCCTTAGCTGGTAAAACTAATCTGGTTGTATATGGTATGGGGCTAGGATATCACTTGCTTGAGTTGGCAAGAAAACATCCAAAGCTAAATTTAATAATTTTTGAACCGGATGAACAAGTACTATTGGCTGCCATGCAGGTTATAGATTTTGAAGAATTGTTTAAGCAGCTTCAGGTTCAAATATTTGTCGTTGGAGAAGATAAGGTAGTAAGAGGACGTACTTTCTTCCATTTCGTGAGGCTTGCAAGAGGAGAATCAGCTGTTACGTCTCTGCCTTCGTATGATAAAGTTGATGCACAAAGAAAGCTAGAATTTTTCAAAGATGCTCAGGATGCCCTGCTGCATTTTGAGTTGTCTTCTAAAACAGGGGCCTATTATGGCATCCAGCTTCTTCAGAACAGGTTGTACAATTTAGCTCATATCGTGAATACGCCTTCCATTCGAGACTTGAAAGATAAACTGAAGGGTCAGGCAGCAGTCATTGTTGGAGCAGGGCCTTCCTTGGAGAAAGATATTGAGACAT
This sequence comes from Paenibacillus sp. CF384, assembly GCF_900106745.1. GTDB lineage: Bacteria > Bacillota > Bacilli > Paenibacillales > Paenibacillaceae > Paenibacillus_Z. Next base: position 175,626 of record NZ_FNNV01000011.1, read on the forward strand.
TGAGGCAGTTAAAGAAACATGCGCTGATTATTGCGGCTGGAACATCTGTTCAGTCTTTAAGTCACTTTGGTATTACTCCGCATTTAGTTGTATCTGTAGATTTCGGAGAGTCGAACGGCACCGCCTTCAGCCATCTTGATTTGAGTGAGGTTCCTCTCTTGTATGCCCCACAAATCAAGTACACAGTTATTGAGGATAAGAAGAAGCTTATTCACTTCTTGCTGGAAAACGATTGGACCTATCGCAATATCGTTGGATGGGAGGATGAGGAGCCTATATTCTGTACGACTCCCTCAGTAACCGGTCCAGCCATTGAAGCGGCAATCTATATGGGTTGTACGGAAATTATTCTGACCGGGCAAGATCTTTCTTATCCTACCGATCAAACCTATGCTCCCGGAGCCAAACACATCTCACAAGAAGAGAGCGAAGCAATGGCGATCCATGCCCATCTTCAGGTTGAGAACGTACAAGGCGGGATGAACCGTACTAACCAGATGATGCAAGTCACTCTTAGTGAAATTGAGAAGTTCCTAAGTAATAATACGCATGTTAATTTCATAAACACCTCTCAGTTAGGAGCGAAAATCAAGCATACCGAATTTAGCCCTATGGAGAGTGTGCTGCAGCGTCTGAGCGATATCGACGTTCCGAATGATCTGTTGGAGAGGGCAATGGAAACCTATCTACGACCATTTGATGAACCACGGAAGTCGGAAATAACGAACCGTTTATTTCAAATGCCAATGAAGTATGATGATATTGAAAAGATACTAAAGCGGATAGAGCAGAAGATAGGCTTGCTGCCAGCATTAAGTCGAACGAAACCAGAGAAATGTCATAAGACCATGGTTGATATTGAAGAATTATGGGAGACTGTGGTTGATGATGAAATGTTTGCAGCTACAGTAGCTTTCGTAATTCCAAACGATTTCCGCTCCTATGACCGTGACCTTCCGGAGCTGGTAGAAGAGAAAAATATTATTCGAAAAGCTGATTTGTTTAGTAAGATACTAGGAACGCTTATTATCGCAATATTAGAGTGTTTGCCAATGGTTAATGCTATTGCGAAAGAAGCGGTAAGAAGAGTTGAAGCTTATGACCGAGAAAAAGTTTCCCAGTAAGGAGTTGCAATGTGGCTGTATTTCGTAAAGTATTAGTTACCGGAGCCGATGGATTCATTGGTTCGCACCTCACAGAAACCCTTGTCCGTCTTGGATATGATGTTCGCGCTTTTGTAATGTATAACTCTTTCAATTCTTGGGGCTGGCTGGATCAAGCAGCAGAAGATGTCCGAGGCAAATTTGAAGTGTTTTCCGGTGATATAAGAGATCCTCACGGAGTTGCAGAGGCGATGAAAGGATGCGATGCCGTTCTTCATCTGGCGGCGTTAATTGCAATTCCCTATTCGTACCATTCTCCGGATACATATGTAGATACGAATATTAAAGGGACTTTGAATGTTCTTCAGGCGGCGAGGCAGCTCGGTGTTCGCAAAGTGGTGCATACCTCCACAAGTGAGGTGTATGGAACCGCACTATACGTGCCGATTGATGAGAAGCATCCGCTGCAAGGGCAATCGCCCTATTCCGCTTCGAAAATCGGCGCTGATCAGATGGCACTCTCCTATTATCGCTCATTTGGATTACCGGTAGGGGTAATACGTCCATTTAATACGTATGGTCCAAGGCAATCGGCTCGTGCTGTCATACCAACGATTATTACGCAGTTGAAACAAGGCAATAGTGCGATTCAACTGGGAGCCGTTCATCCAACACGGGATTTTAATTACGTTGCAGATACTGTGAGAGGATTTATTGCGTTCTTGGAATCGGATCGAAGTATAGGCGAGGAAATCAATATAGGAAGTAACTATGAGATTTCAATCGGCGAAACAGTCCAAATGATTGCAAGACTAATGAATTCGAGCGTAGAGATAGGTTTGGATAAACAACGTATGCGTCCTGAGAAGAGTGAAGTAGAACGGCTGTGGGCAGATAACCGGAAGGCGGAATTGTTGCTTAACTGGAAGCCGGAATACGCTGGAAGCCTGGGACTGGAAGTCGGGCTGAGAAAAACGATTGAATGGTTCACGGAATCGGCAAACTTAAAACAATATAAAGCCGACATATACAACATCTAATTTAAGAAATGCAAGGAAGGAGTCGTTCCTCATGCAAGAGACCCAATCATTAGGCTCCGCTGTTGTAGATGTTATCAGACAATTGTCTGAGAAAAAAAATGACGCTGTTCTTCCGCTGCATGAGCCTGAGTTTTCCGGTAATGAATGGCTCTACGTGAAGGAGTGTTTGGATACGGGATGGGTTTCGTCTGCCGGCCGCTTCGTGGATCGTTTAGAAGGAGAACTTGCCTCGTTTACGAATTCTGCGCATGCGGTTGCTGTAGTAAATGGCACGGCTGCTCTTCATATTGCGCTATTGCTTTCCGGGGTAAAGCCAGACGATGAGGTTATTGTCCCTTCGCTTTCATTTGTGGCGACTGCAAATGCAATTATGTACTGCCAGGCAACACCGCATTTCGTGGATGTATCCTCTACGAATTTGGGACTGGACGCGGTTCGGTTGAATGATTATTTAGAGGAAATTAGCAAGATTGGAACTGACGGAAAGCTATATAACCGGATAAGCGGTAAACGTATAAGCGCCATAGTACCAATGCACACCTTCGGTCATCCGGTAGATATGGATGCCGTTCTTGAAGTAGCAGAGAGGTTTAATCTCATCGTTATTGAAGATGCAGCAGAGTCGCTTGGTTCTTACTATAAAGGCAAGTCCACTGGTACGTTTGGGCTATTTGGAATCGTTAGCTTTAACGGGAACAAAATAATGACAACCGGTGGAGGCGGTGCGATTCTGACGCAAAGCAAAGAACTGGCAGCTATGGCTAAGCATGTGACGACAACTGCAAAACTTCCTCATAAATGGTCGTTTGATCATGATATTGTCGGATACAATTATCGGATGCCTAATATCAACGCTGCTCTCGGCTGCGCACAATTGGAGCTTGTGCCAGGATTTCTTGCCCGTAAGCGTCTCTTGGCGGAAAAGTACAGCAAGGGATTTCAGGAGATTAAGGGCTTGTCTTTCCTCGAAGAACCGGCATATGCTTCTAGCAACTACTGGCTGAATGCCATTATACTGGACGATGAAGATGTCTTGGCTAGAGATGAGATATTGAGAATAACGAATGAAGCGGGTATTTTGACAAGACCGGTATGGACACCATTGCATCAGCTTCCGATGTACTCGAATTGTCCGCGAATGGACTTGCCTATAACAGAAAGCCTGCACAACAAAATTATTAATCTGCCAAGCGGTCCTTCAATTGTAGGTTAATAAATGTGGAACAGGAGAGGAATAGAGATGGGGCAGAAGAGGTTTGAAATCGGAAGTGAGTTCCCGCTCGATGCCGCCAATCTATCAACGAAAGAGGATACATTTGGACATAGGTTGAAAGCCTATCAATCTGTATTTTATAGCAGCGGGCGAGGCGCGCTGCGGGGAGTACTCCGGCAACTTCAAGGTGAAAGAGCACTCCTCCCCGCGTATATTTGCCAATCCGTAATAGACGCTTTTGAAGAAGAAAACTATACAGTATGCCTTTATCGGATCAAGACGGATTTATCTATTGACTTGGAAGATGTTAGAAGTAAACTTCACGAAGATACTGATATTTTATTTCTTATGCATTATTTTGGAAGACTTCAATCCGAGAATGACTTGGTACATCTGCGTGACTTATGCGATGCAAGTTCGGCCAAGATAATAGAAGATACAACACATAGTATTTTGACGCAATCGCATTCGATAGGGGACTATTGTGTTGCTAGTTTACGGAAATGGTTTGCATTGCCGGATGGCGGGGTCGCTTATTGTGTGTCGGGAAGATTGGATGAAGCTCCTGAGGCCTCAGAGTATTCTTTTACAAATGCTCGTGCAGCGGGTATGTTTCTCAAAGGGCTGTATCTCAATGGGTTGGCAGAAGGGAACGAAATGTATCGGGGATTGTTTATGGATGCTGAGAATGGGATCGATAATGATAACAAGGTTGAAGCCATCTCTCACTTCTCCAATGAACTATTAAATACATTTCATGTTGGGAAAGCCGCAGCCACTCGTATTCAAAATAAAGCTTATTTGGCCGAGAATATACATAACCGGTTTGTAACACCAGTCTTTGATAAACAAGACTCAAAGGAATGTTCTTTTTTTTACCCGTTATTTGTCGAAAACCGTGATGTTTTTCGTCGATATTTGAATGAAAACAGCATATTTTGTCCCGTGCATTGGCCGATTGACGACCATAGACTTCTCGAATTTGCAGATACTCGGTACATTTCCGAGTTTCTAATATCTATACCTATTGACCAACGCTATAGTCTGGCTGAGATGGAGTACATATGCAACGTTATTAACAAATACAGTGGCGGTAACATGGAGGGATGACATTGAAAGCATTTGATGAGATGTGGGAGCAAATCCATAAAGAAATGGAATGGGGGAAATACCCGTCAGAAGAAGTCATTCGATTTGTTGCTAGAAATTATTATGGAACGGAGCGTTCTAAAGTAAAGCTGCTGGATGCAGGATGCGGTACAGGTGCTATTTCCTGGTTTGCAGCAAGAGAAGGTTTTGCAGTTAATGGTTTTGATGGGTCGAAGACCGCGATCGGTAAAGCAGTGGATAGGCTAAAGAGTGAGGGGCTTACGGCTGAGCTGGAAGTAGGTGACGCGGCAGCTATGCCATATAGGAACGAAGAATTTGACGGAGTCATTGATTCCGCAATGATTTATGCCAACAAAGTTGAAACGATAAGGACCATTCTGAAAGAATGCTACCGTGTGCTGAAGCCAGGCGGGAAGCTGTTCTCTACCGGTCTATTCAAAATTGGGATGACAGGTTATGGGACCGGAGAGAAGTTGGAGGAACACACGTACAGAGAGCTAACAGAAGGGGCACTCGCACACCGTGGAACCGTTCACTTCTTTGATCAAGCTCAGATACTTGAATTATGGTCGGAGGCTGGATTTACAAATTTGAAAATGGATTCAGTCGAAAGAACAGATCGTAATGGAACTGTCCAGGTTAGCTTTTTCATGGTAGAATCCGAGAAATGATTTCAGGGAGGCAAGCATGGGAAGTCTCGAACTGATTGATTTTGATGATAAAGAGAAATGGAATCATATCGTTAAGTCCTTTAACAGCTATGATGTCTACTATCTGAACGAATATGTGTCGGCTTTCCGTCATGCAAACGACGGTAAGCCGCTTTTAGTTTATTTCTACGGTAATCGCATGCGGTTATGTTATGTCGTGCAGCAAAGCGATATTGCTGATGATACCAGATTCTCCGAGTATTTGAGTCAAGGTGAGTATTACGACTGGTCAACGCCATATGGCTATGGCGGACCATTAGCGGAAGATGTCGATGGGGCAGAAGTGGCCGATTTCTTCGACCTGCTCGGTGACTATTGCAGTAAGAATCAGATTGTTTCTCAGTTCATTCGATTCCATCCTCTTTTGCAAAATCAACTTGTATTTGAGGCCAACTGCAGCGTGCGCAAACTTAAACAAACGGTTTTCATGGATACTTCCGATAAACAAAGTATAGCTATCAATATGGATGCAAAAAACCGAAATATGGTGAAGAAGGCAGAAAAAAGCGGTATTGAAATCATGGTAGATAACAGCGATGAAGCTATATCGGCTTTCGTGGAACTCTATCGAGGTACAATGGAACGCAATCAGGCATCCCAGTATTATTACTTCAACTCCATGTTCTTTGACGATCTGTTTGTAAACCTTAAAGGGAGCTATTCTTTATTTCATGCTAAGTATGAGGGTGAAATTATAAGTTCCGCCATCATTATGCACAGTAATGGAAGCATGCATTACCATCTCTCGGCCTCGCAGCGAAGTTACATGCACCTGGCACCGAATAATTTACTGTTATATGCTGCGGCTTGCTGGGGGGCAGATAATGGTTATGAGAGGTTTCATCTTGGCGGGGGAGTTGCAGCGGTAGACAGCCTCCTGTCATTCAAGAAATCATTTAACAAACATGGTCTGATTGATTTCTATATTGGACGCAGCATTTTTTGCGAGGACAGCTATAAGAAGTTGCTAGACATACGTTCTGCTTCGAGTTCGGATTTCAAGGCGGACAATAACCATATGATTCAATACAGAGCCTAGTACAAGGGGTTGCTTAAACGATGAAACAATCACTTATCATTGCCGAAGCCGGCGTTAACCATAATGGAGAAATGAAATTAGCCTATCAATTAATCGATGTCGCAGCTGAAGCTAAAGCGGATTATGTTAAATTTCAAACGTGGAAAAGCGAGCATGTTATATCCAAATTTGCTCCTAAAGCAGAGTACCAGAAAGAAACTACCGGCGAAGAAGAATCTATGCTGGAAATGGAAAAAAAGCTGGAGTTTCCATTCGAAAACTTTGTTTTACTGAAAGACTACTGCAAGCAGAGGGGCATTGGCTTTATGTCGACGCCGTTTGATATCGAGAGCGCGAAGTTCTTGTTTTCTATTGGAGTGGATATGATTAAAATTCCTTCCGGAGAGATAACGAATTTGCCCTTTCTTGAAGTCATTGCGGAACATGACTGCCCGGTTATTCTCTCAACGGGCATGTGCGAAATAGAAGAAATTGAGGAAGCTATCCGCATTTTGACAAGTAAGGGAAACGCTAATATCTCGGTCTTGCATTGCAACACGCAATACCCAACTCCGATGCAAGACGTGAATTTGCGGGCTATGGGGACGCTTAAAGAAAAGTTTGGTACCCCTGTAGGACTGTCCGACCACTCCCTGGGCATTGAAGTTCCGATTGCTGCAGTAGCGATGGGGGCGGAAGTGATTGAGAAGCATTTCACTTTAAGTCGAGACATGGAAGGGCCAGATCATAAAGCAAGCGTTGAGCCGGAAGAGCTTTGCAGCATGGTTCAAGCAATACGAAATATTGAATTGGCCATGGGGACTGACACTAAACATGTCACAGATTCTGAAAGAGAAAATATTGCAGTTGCACGAAAGAGCATCGTGGCGTCGAAACCTGTTTTACGAGGCGAAATGTTTACAACGGAAAATATTACAACCAAACGGCCGGGTACAGGCATTTCACCTATGAAGTGGTACGAAGTGCTGGGCAGCAAGGCAATAAGGGATTTCGAAGAAGACGAGTTGATTGAGCTATGACAAGCAAATATAAAATTTGCATTGTTACGGCGACAAGGGCGGAATATGGTCTGCTAAGTTCCGTTATCAAACGTGTCCATAACGATCCGGAATGTGAATTACAGCTTGTTGTAACCGGTACCCACTTAGTACCCGAATTTGGACTTACCTTCGAAGAAATTGAGAATGATGGGGTCCCAATCACTCGAAAAATTGATATATATCAAGGCAACGAGGAAGCTCAGGTGCTTAGAACTATGGCCTTAGCCAGCAGTGAAATTGGACAAGCATTAGTAGAGTTAAATCCAGATATGGTGGTTCTACTCGGTGATCGATACGAATTGCTTCCCATTGCTGGCGCATGCGTCATTCTAAATATACCGATTGCTCACATCTCAGGCGGTGAAGTGTCGGAGGGGGCTATTGACGAATACATCAGGCACGCCGTGTCCAAGCTTTCTTATTTGCATTTCACTTCGACTGAAGATTATCGAAACAGAGTTATCCAGTTAGGTGAAGCGCCGGAGCGGGTGTTTAATGTCGGAGATTTAGGTATTGAGAATATTCAAAGTTTAAGACGGTTAAGTAAAGAACAGCTGGAAGAAGATTTGGGTATTATCATTGGGCCTAACATGCTTCAAGTGACCTTTCATCCTACAACCCTTGAGGCGGATTCAGAGCAGCAGTTTGGACAGTTGCTGGCAGCCTTGCAAGAAAGACCGGATTTTCAGATTGTATTCACAAGACCAAACGCGGACAGTGGGAGTGACCGCCTAAACCAAATGATTGATGAGTTTGTTGCTAATAATCCTCATCGGAGTTATGCCTTCGCATCGCTTGGTTATGTAAGGTTTCTAAGCTTAGTATCTTACTGTTTAGCCATGGTAGGGAACTCTTCAAGCGGCGTTGTCGAGGTGGCAAGCCTGAAAGTGGGATCAATCAACATCGGAAACAGGCAAAAAGGAAGAATTTGTGCGGACTCTGTCATTCATTGCAGACCTGAAAAAGACGATATAATAGTATCCCTTGATTTTATTTGCTCCGCTGAATACCGATCGAATGTTTTAGAGGTTAAAAATCCATATGAATCTAACGGAACTTCGAAGCAAATCGTTGACTATATGAAGGAAAGTTTGGACAACTATGCAGGGATGCAAAAGTCTTTTTATAGAGGTGATTGAGATGAAAGCCATTGAGGACATCTTTGTTTATCCAGCAACGACAATCATTGAGGCTCTTCATATCATTGATCGCGGATCTGTGCAAATTGCACTTGTAGTAGATGAGGAACAGCGTCTCCTAGGTACGATTACGGATGGCGATGTACGAAGAGGCATTTTGCGTGGAATTGAGTTAACTTCGCCAGTTTCTCAGGTTATGAATCGCGAACCTCGAACTGCCAAACTGGATATGGATCGCGATATGATGCTAAGCATCATGCAATATTTGAATTTAAGACAATTTCCTGTGCTGGACAATGACGGCAGGGTGGTTCGTCTTGAACTGATAGATGAATTACTTCAACGAGGAAAAGACACTAAAGACAACTGGGTTGTAATTATGGCTGGTGGACTCGGAACAAGGTTGGGTGAATTGACCAAGGATTGTCCAAAGCCTCTGCTTCGTGTTGGTGCGAAGCCGATACTGGAGATTATCTTAGAAAGTTTCGTGGCTAGTGGCTTTCATCGTTTTTACTTATCTGTTAATTATCGGGCGGATATGATTCGTGATTACTTTGGCGACGGTACGCGCTGGGGCATAGAAATTCGTTATCTTCATGAGACCAAGCGTCTTGGAACGGCAGGGGCACTGGGACTGCTTCCGGAGCAGCCTAACTCGCCGATCATTGTTATGAACGGAGATTTGTTGACGAAAGTGAACTTTCGGCAGTTGGTCGATTTTCATCTTGAATCGGGCTCAAAGGCTACGATGGGGGTTCGCGAGTATGAGTTTCAAGTACCTTACGGAGTCGTACAGGTGGAGAGCAACAGGCTTCGGAGCATAGAAGAGAAGCCTGTACAGAAGTTTTTTACGAATGCTGGTATTTATGTGCTTAATCCGGAAATTTTACATAAGATTCCGCAAGATATGTACTACGATATGACCACCTTGTTCGAGGAAACATTGGGTAATGATTTGACTACTTCCGCCTTTCCAATTCGGGAATATTGGATCGACATTGGAAGGCTCGATGATTTCGAACGGGCGAACGGCGAGTTTTTGGAGGTATTCGGATGAGAGCGGTTGTCGTAGGGTACGGATCAATTGGTCAGCGTCATGCGCGTTTGCTGCAAGCCATGAATGTGGAAACGGCAGTCGTTAGCGGTAGAGATATTGATTTTCCGATTGTATTCCATCATTTGAAAGAAGCCGTCGAACAATTTGCGCCAAACTATATAATCATCGCCAATAAATCATCTGAACATCACTCCACACTGCTTCAGCTTATCGAATATCATTGGAAGGGTACAGTGCTCGTTGAGAAACCTCTTTATCATGAGGAGAAGACGTTGCCTAACGATCATGGGCTGCGGATCTTTGTTGCGTATAACTTGCGTTTCCACCCATTACTGCTAAAACTTCGTTCAGCGCTTAAGAATGAACGACTTTTATCCATTACGGCATATGCCGGTCAATATTTGCCCACTTGGCGCCTTCAAAGGGATTATCAATTGAGCTACTCCGCGAGGAAGGAAGAGGGTGGAGGTGTGCTCCGCGATTTGAGCCATGAACTGGATTATCTAAACTGGCTGTGCGCTGGATGGGTGCGATTAAGTGCTCTTGGGGGCCAGGTCAGTTCATTGGAGATAACCAGTGAAGATACGTGCGGTATTCTTATGGAAATGAGAGAGTGTCCGCTAGTAACGCTCCAGATGAACTATTTGGATCGGCCAGGACGCAGAGAGCTATTGATCCTTACAGATCGCCATACTTTCAAAATTGATTTCAGTAAAAGGCTATTTATTCAAGACAATCATTCTGAAGTCATTACAGTAGATCGCGATGAAACGTACATCGCGCAACATACGGCCATTATGAATCAACAGTGGGATCGCCTCTGTTCTTTACAGGAAGGACAAGACATTGTCAGGATGATAGATGCAGTTGAGCGATCCATATTGAACAGGGAGTGGGTAATGAATGAGTAAGCTGTGTTCGATTTGCGCTAGAGGTGGATCCAAAGGAGTCAAGAATAAAAACATTCGCGAAATGCATGGCAAACCTCTCATTGCCTATAGTATTGAGCAAGCCCTTAAATCGCAATTGTTTGAGCACATCGCCGTAAGTAGTGATTCGCCGGCTATTCTTGAGGCAGCTGCCAAATGGGGAGCTGATATTCTGATCGAGCGCCCGCTTGAAATGGCTAGTGATACGTCTGCGAAGCTTCCTGCCATTCGGCACTGCGTCCAACAAGCCGAGGAGAAAACAAATAAGACATTTTCCATCATCGTCGATTTAGATGCTACTTCTCCTTTACGTACAACCGAAGATATTATTAACTCGGTTAATTTGTTGGAAACTAGAGGCGTATCTAATTTAATTACAGGAGCACCTTCCCGTCGATCGCCTTACTTCAATCTCGTGGAAATGAATGATGAGGGCTTCGTACGTCTTTCCAAATCACCTGATAAGCCTATCGTCAGAAGACAGGATGCGCCTAAATGCTTTGATATGAATGCATCCATATATATTTGGAAAAGAGAGATTTTGCTGAATGATTATCCGTTATTCCTTCCGGATACCGTATTATATGAAATGCCTGAGGATCGATCGGTGGATATTGACAGTGAGCTGGACTGGCGCGTAGTTGAATGGATTATGGGGAGTCGGAAGGAGGAAGTGACAGTATGACCTATTCTTATAAAGCTTCGTTCGAGTTAAGTGGGAAAACTGCTATCGTAACAGGGGCTCTCGGGATTATAGGAAGCAAGGTTTGCACGGGGCTTGCAGAGTTCGGAGCAAACATCGTAGCCGTTGATTTGAACGAAGAGGCGGCAAACGATTTTGCTGGCAAATTAGCATTGAACTTTGGGGTTCAGGCAGTTGGCATCGGTTGTAACGTTGCTGATCCCGATGATGTCGCGATTATGGTAGAACGTGCGGTGAACATCATGGGAGGTGTTCACATCTTACATAACAACGCAGGCTATAAGCCGCTGGTAAGGGAGCAGTATCTGGCTCCATTCGAGGAGTACACACTGGAACAGTGGCGTGAAGTAATGTCTGTAAATATTGACGGCGTGTTTTTGGTAGCCAAAGAGGTTGGCAAGCAAATGGTCGAACAAGGCGTCGGTGGAACGATTATCCAAACTGCCTCCATCTATGGCATCATGGCTCCTGATCACCGTATCTACGAAGGCTCGAGTTACTTGGATAAGCCCATGGCGTCACCTGCAGTTTACTCCGCTTCAAAAGGCGGCGTTGTGGCTTTGACAAAATATTTAGCCGCATACTGGTCTAAGCAAGGGATTCGTGTGAACACGATTACTCCAGGAGGGGTCGAAAGTGGGCAAAACGAGGAGTTCAAACGCAATTACTCAGCCCGAATTCCGCTTGGTCGAATGGCAGAAGCAGATGAAATGGTTGGAGCGGTTTTATATCTAGCCTCCGACGCATCCAGTTATGTTACAGGACAAAACATTATCGTTGATGGCGGGTTAGATGCCTGGTAACAAATTATTACAAGTATAATGTGATGAGTGTTAGATAAAGATAGAAGCCTTGGCAATTAGCCGAGGCTTCTTTTGTTACGTTCTATGGGGGGATGGGACAATATGCAGCAGAGGAACCGCGGACTCGATTGAAAATTGATAGGTGTTCATTTCAGTTTGAATTGTATTTGGAGTATAGATGAGTTCAGTGCCAGTATCGAAGTTGGTTTTGTTCATAACATGATCAAATAATAGCAGAAAGTCTGCATCCAAACCATGATGAGCAGATTTAAATATAGGCCCTAGTGCTTCCTGTTCTGAAATGGCCTCAAGTGTGCAATGACTCACTTCGTTGCAAAACGCTAGTTTATCTTGTAATGATATGAGTATATCTTCACTACCATGAAAACTTTGTATAATGCATTTATTATTGACTTGCCTATAAAGATCCTTAAGATGCAGCAGTTGAGGATCAAAATCCATTTCTGTTGCAAGATAATGATACATAATTTGAATGTCTAATAATCCTCTGCTTACGGAGGTCCCCCTTAACTTCTTTAAGAAGTTCGGGAATAACCAAGATGAGTTGTCGATTAGTAATGTAAAAAGTCCCGGATAAAATGCATTACATAGGTAAGCTAAGTAAGATCCGTGTGAATGTCCATACACGATAACTTTTTTAGTATTGAAAGTATAATCATTGTCTTTAAGAATTTCGATTACATAAAACAGGGCAGTGAGATTATCCAATGCTTGCATGATCCCCATATCGTTAAAATTAGAGAGGCTTTCATTAAGATCTGCCTTGAAGCGAACAGCTCTGGGTTGAGCGTGATTACTATTGAGTAATCGCTGGAGTCCGTCAGCCTTACTGAAGTAATGTGCGATTTCTTCTTGAGTAAACATCTCACGTAGTTCACTGATACTCATATCAAGGGAAAGCGGATCGCCGTGCTGCATAAATTCTTGACCAAAATAATCACATTGCACGACTACTAAATTATGTTGATCGGAGAACTGCTTCCTCATTTTAGAGTATACCTTGGAATTGGAGTTCCCGCCGAAGCCGGAAATAAGCAACAATATGCCAGTTTCTTCATTGACTCCTTCAGTGGGTTCCGTAAAGCAAAAACTTAACTCTCTCTCGCTATAGGAGTTGTAGATGTTTGGATGGGCAGACCAACGCAATGTATATTCTTTCGACATTCAAAATCCTCCAATTAATCGTGAGCAAAATAGATATGCCTATTTATCGGTTTTTACTTCTAATTCGAACAGATTGTTTATGCTGTATCTAGGGGAAATAGATTTATTTAAACTTGCTATTAACATGGAGTAAATAAGCGATGACACGGGATCCACCTAAAATGTATTCGCTTACAAAAAAATATTGACAATATTGTGAAAGCGGTGTTATATTCGATTTGTGGGCCACGCCTAGTGATCTCGCAGCTATTTGAAGATGAAGGGAATGTTCTCAATGCAAGGTAAAGTTAAATGGTTCAACGCAGAAAAAGGTTACGGTTTCATCGAGACAGAACAAGGCGGCGACGTATTCGTACATTTCTCCGCAATCCAATCCGAAGGTTTCAAAACTCTTGAAGAAGGCCAATCCGTAGAATTCGACATCGTCGAAGGCGCGCGTGGTCCTCAAGCTGCAAACGTTACTAAACTGTAATCATACCGCTGTTAAGCGGCCACATAATAAATGGTACGCGCTTAACCGAATGATCGGCAGAAGCCCTGGGCAACCAGGGCTTTTTCTTATGTTTACCCACTAATCTACGTCTAGAAACTAGAAACTACTTAATTATCAGATATTTCAAAAAATACAGAAAATAGCTTTGAGATCGCCCAGATAGGGTGTTATAATAAGACTATGTAAAAGGAGGAATGCCACATGAAATACAACATTCGAGGTCAACACATCCTGGTGACAGACGCCTTGCGCGAATATGTCGAGAAGAAGCTAAGCCGCCTAGAAAAGTATTTTGAAGAGCCGATTACCTCCGAGACAAACGTTACGATGTCAGTTACGAAAGGCAAACATGTCATTGAAGTCATGATTCCACTCTCGAACGCAATGCTAAGAGCAGAGGAGAAGAGCGAGGATATGTACGCTTCCATCGACTTGGTAGTGGACAAACTGGAGCGTCAAATTCGCAAACATAAAACTAAAATCAACAGCCGATATCGCAAAGAAAGCGGCATTCGCACGATGTTCAAAGATGACGGCGCAGCAGTTCGGGTACTGGAGGAAGAGGACGACTACGAGCTAGTTCGAACGAAACGCTTCCTATTAAAGCCGATGGATGTGGAAGAAGCGATTCTGCAAATGAACATGGTCGGGCACAGCTTCTTCATGTTCGCGAATGCGACTACCAAAGAAGTGAATGTCGTCTATAAGCGCAGCGACGGTCGATATGGATTAATTGAAGCAGACTAATATGGAACACATCGGGCCCTGGGAAACCGGGGCTCTTTTTGCTTAAGGGCGGGCATGTAGGTCTAGGAAGCGGCATATAATGGAGACGCCTCTACGTGCAACCTGCTAGAAATACAGGATCATAGCGGGTTTTCGTGCGCAATCCAGCTTCTGCCTCGGGGGGCCAACATTGCGAGAACTGCCGCAAACTGATACAATTTATGCAAACAGGCGTAACAGACGAAAGGGGAAGACCATGCTCGGACTTGTAAAGAAATTATTCGGAGACGCCAACGAACGTGAGATTAAGCGTCTAATGCGTACCGTGGAGGAAATTAACGGCCTGGAGCCGCAAATTTCCAAGTTGTCAGATGATGGACTTCGTGAGAAGACGGAGGAGTTTAAAGCACGCCTTGAGAAGGGTGAGGACATTGATACCCTGCTTCCTGAGGCATTCGCAGTTACAAGAGAAGCTTCAAAACGCGTTCTGGACAAGCGCCATTACGACGTACAACTGATCGGCGGTATGGTGCTTCATGAAGGCCAAATTGCTGAGATGAAAACCGGTGAAGGTAAGACGCTTGTCGCTACCCTTGCTGTTTATTTGAACGCGCTTCAGGGCAAAGGCGTTCATGTCGTTACAGTCAATGACTACTTGGCTACGCGTGACAGCGAGCAAATGGGTCAGCTTTATAAATTCCTAGGCTTAACTGTCGGTGTCAACCTGCATGGCCTTACTACGGATGAGAAGCGTGAAGCATACGCATGCGACATCTTATACGGAACGAACAACGAATTTGGATTTGACTATTTGCGCGACAACATGGTCCTGTACAAAGAACAAATGGTACAGCGTCCGCTTTATTATGCCATTATTGACGAAGTCGACTCCATCCTTGTCGATGAAGCTCGTACACCGCTCATTATTTCCGGTCAGGCTGCGAAGTCGACGGAGCTTTATTTTGCAGCAGATCGCTTTGCGATTCGCTTGAAAGTGGAAGAAGATTATACGGTTGATGTGAAGGTGCGCTCGGTAACATTGACGGACGCAGGCGTGGAGAAAGCGGAGAAAGCATTCGGCATCGAGAACTTATTCGATCATGCCAATGTGACGCTTAATCATCACATTCAGCAAGCGCTCAAAGCGCATGTTATTATGAAACGCGACGTAGACTACGTTGTACAAGAAGACGAAGTTGTCATTGTCGATGAGTTTACAGGCCGTCTAATGGCTGGTCGTCGTTACAGCGACGGCTTGCACCAAGCGATCGAAGCGAAAGAGCAAATTAAAGTACAGAATGAGAGCATGACGCTCGCTACGATTACATTCCAGAACTACTTCCGTATGTACCGCAAGCTGTCCGGTATGACAGGTACAGCGAAGACAGAGGAAGAAGAGTTCAAGAAAATTTACGGTCTTGAAGTTATTCAAGTGCCGACAAACCGGAAGAATATCCGTGATGATATTGCGGATGTTGTATATAAGACGGAGAATGGCAAGTTCAAAGCGGTGGTTGAAGAGATCGTTACTCGCCACAAGAACAAACAGCCGGTGCTCGTAGGTACAGTTTCCATCGAGAATTCGGAGAAGCTCTCCGAGCTGCTGAAGAAACGCGGCATTACTCACAAAGTACTGAACGCGAAGTATCACGCTGAGGAAGCGGAGATCATTTCTCGCGCCGGTGAGTCCGAGTCGGTTACGATTGCAACGAATATGGCGGGCCGTGGTACCGATATTATTCTTGGTGAAATGGTTGATGGTGTTGGCGGATTGCATATTATTGGTACGGAGCGCCATGAGAGCCGTCGTATCGATAACCAGCTGCGCGGTCGTGCCGGTCGTCAAGGGGACCCGGGTTCGTCGCAGTTCTACCTGTCGCTTGAAGATGAGCTTATGCGCCGTTTCGGCTCTGAGAACATCATGGGCATGATGGAGCGTCTTGGCTTCGAAGAGGATCAACCGATCGAGAGCCGTCTGATCTCCCGTGCCATTGAATCTGCGCAGAAACGCGTAGAGGGCAACAACTTCGATCAACGTAAAATCGTCTTGCAATACGATGACGTAATGAACCAACAGCGTGAAATTATCTACAAGCAGCGCCGCGAAGTGCTCTTCTCCGAGAACATCCGCGAAATCGTGCTTGAGATGATCAAGCCGGTTATTGCGAAGATCGTAGAAGCTCACTGTCCTTCCGATGATGTACCGGAGAACTGGGAGCTGCAAGAAATCGTGGATTATGCAGAAGGCAATTTCTTGAACGAGGGCAGCATCACGAAAGAAGATCTGTGGGGCAAAGAGCCGGAAGAAATCAATGATTTCTTGTACGGCAAAGTAATTGAACTCTACGATCAGCGTGAAGAAGGAATCGGTCATGAAACGATGCGTGAATTCGAGAAGGTTGTCGTGCTGCGTGCAGTAGACAGCAAGTGGATGGACCACATCGATGCAATGGATCAGCTTCGTCAAGGTATTCACCTTCGTGCATACGGCGGTACGGATCCGCTTCGCGAATATCAATTCGAGGGCTTCGAAATGTTCAAGGAAATGATTGAGCATATTCAAGAAGAAGTCACCAAATATATCATGAAAGCACACGTGGAGAACAACCTGGAGCGCCAAGAGGTAGCGAAAGGTCAAACGGAATCCGGCGGAAGCAGCGAAATGCAGCAGAAGCGTCCGGTTCGTAAGGAAGAGCGCGTGCGTCGTAATGATCCGTGCCCATGCGGCAGCGGCAAGAAATACAAGCAATGCCACGGACAATAAGCCTGCCTATTGCATAAGGTAGGGCAACGAAGTTAATTTTGAGGTGAAGCGACCGTCATGATAGATATAACGATGAAACAAGATCTGCGTGAAATGGCGAAGCGTCTCCAAGAACTCAGGGGGTCTCTTTGACTTAGATATTAAGCAAGAGATGATTCTCAATTTCGAAGAGAAAATGAGCGCTCCGGGCTTCTGGGATGACAATGAGCGTGCGCAGACCACCATCTCCGAGATGAACGCCGTCAAATCCGTGGTCGATCAATTCGAACGGATGCAAAGTGAGCATGAAGATCTGCAAACGATGCTGGAGCTGGCGGAAGATGAAGGCGAGGACGAAAGTCTGGAGGCAGAGCTTAAGCGCAGCGTCGCGGAACTCGTAAGCAAAGTGAGCGAGTTTGAGCTTCAACTGCTGCTTAATGAGCCTTATGACAAGCTGAATGCTATTCTTGAGCTGCATCCCGGTGCGGGCGGTACGGAGTCGCAGGATTGGTGCCAAATGCTGTACCGGATGTACACGCGCTGGGCAGAGAAATCAGGCTTCAAGGTAGAACTGCTGGATTACCTGGCTGGGGATGAGGCGGGCATTAAGAGCGTTACGATTTCCGTCAAAGGCCATAATGCATACGGGTATTTGAAGGCGGAGAAAGGCGTTCATCGTCTCGTGCGAATCTCGCCTTTCGATGCTTCCGGTCGGAGACATACGTCCTTCGTTTCCTGTGACATTATGCCGGAGATTGACGATGACATTGAAATTGAGATTCGTTCGGAGGATCTCAAGGTCGATACGTACCGGGCCAGCGGCGCGGGCGGTCAGCATATCAATAAGACGGAATCGGCCATTCGGATCACGCATATGCCTTCGGGTATCGTCGTGTCCTGCCAGACGCAGCGTTCGCAGATTCAGAACCGTGAGCGTGCGATGCAGATGCTTCGCTCCAAGCTTTACGAACGTAAGATCGAAGAGCAGCAGAAGCATCTCGCAGAAATTCGCGGCGAGCAATCCGATATTGCATGGGGCAGCCAAATCCGCTCCTATGTGTTCCATCCCTACAGCATGGTCAAGGACCATCGCACATCGGTGGAGACAGGTAATGTCGGCGCTGTGATGGACGGCGATCTAAATATGTTTATCGACGGTTACTTGCGGAGCAAGATCCGTCATGAAGAGCAATAATGAAGGGCTAGTGTGAATGCGTGCATAGCCTGGAGTAAGAGTTCCTACACTACTATGTGTCGGAACTCTTTTTTGCGGATGAATGGATGTTACCTATATAGAAGGATGGGGTCAGCAATGAGTGTGCAGCAAGATCAAGGGATGAAGAAATTACATAGAGAAAATCGAAGATTACGAAAACCATTGGGGCCAAAGAGTGAAGCGGCGCTCAGCGTGGCACTGCTGCTTGTCGGTTCTTTTCTGATCGCCATCAGCTTCAACATGTTTCTGGTACCGCTCGGCATTGCGTCCGGCGGTGTATCGGGTATTTCCATTTTGGTCAATCGCGTATGGGATATCCCGCCTGCTTATACACAGTGGGCACTTAACGTGCCGCTCTTCTTGGTGGGTCTGTGGCTGCTCGGCAAACGTTTCGCACTGAAGACGGCACTTGGCTCCTTCTTGCTGCCGCTGCTTGTCTTGTTCACCTCCGATTGGCAGCCGCCTACGGATAATGCGATGCTGGCATCCATCTATGGCGGAATTGGCGTTGGGGCAGGGCTTGGCCTTGTATTCAGGGGACGAGCTTCGACAGGCGGTCTTGATCTGGCGGCGCAACTGCTGCACCGATTCACAGGTGTGCGGCTCGGACTGGCAGTGGCATGCTTCGACGGCCTCGTCATTGCCGCTGCAGGGATTATCATCGCGCCGGAAAATGCACTTTATGCACTGGTCGGCTTGTTTGTAACAAGCAAAACGATCGACTTTGTACAGACGGGGCTTGCTACTTCGAAGGTTGCTTTCATTATATCGGACAAGCCGGAGGCGATTACGCAGGTGGTGCTCCACGACCTGGATCGCGGATTGACCAAGCTGGACGGACATGGCGGTTATACGGGGGAAGCGCGTACTGTGCTAATGGTCGTCGTCGGACAAGGCGAAGTGTCGAAGCTGAAGGGGCTCGTGAGGACGGCAGACCCCTATGCGTTTGTCATTATTAGCGATACAGCCGAGGTGCTGGGGGAAGGCTTCCAATTGCCTTAAATTCGACGCAAAAGTAAGCAATTTTTCCGTTGAATTAATATGAATACGTATGTATAATAATACAAAGTGTTAGCTATTTCCTCTATCCCCCTGTTCGTGTACAATGGATAGCTAGGAAGGAAATGGATGGGAGAGAACGGACATGAGTAAAGCAGTGAAAGCAGCGATTATCGGATCAACAGGGTACGGCGGCGTTGAGCTTATCAGACTTCTGGCCCACCATCCTCAGGTGGAAGTGACTTCCGTCATTTCATCGTCGAGCGCGGGTGCGCCGATTGCGGAAGGTTTCCCGCATTTGACCGAAATTTGCACGGATATTCTTGATGACGTTGATCCGGCTTTGATACGAAGCAAAGCTGAGGTTGTATTTATAGCAACTCCACCGGGCATCGCAGCTCGGCTTATCCCTTCGCTTCTGGCGGAAGGGCTGAAAGTGATTGATATTTCCGGCGACCACCGGCTTAAATCTCGCAGCGAGTACGAGACTTGGTATAAGAAAGAGCCTGCGGAGCAGCAGTACTTGGATCAAGCGGTTTACGGTCTATGTGAAGTGTATGGCGATGCCGTGCAAGGCGTTGATCTGATCTCCAATCCGGGCTGTTTCCCGACCTCTGCGCTGCTTGGATTGATTCCTGCCGTACAAGAAGGCTATATCGATCATTCCACCATTATTATAGATGCGAAGTCAGGCGTTTCCGGCGCAGGTCGCGGTACCAGCGTGGGCAACCACTATCCGGAAATCAATGAGAACTTCAAAGCTTATAAAATCAATAAGCATCAGCATATTCCAGAGATCGAGCAAGTGTTGTCTGATGTGGCAGGCGAGAAAGTACTGACGACGTTCACGACCCATTTGGTTCCGATGACGCGCGGCATTATGAGCACGATCTATGCGACCGTGAAGGATGGTCACAGCGTAGAGGACTTTATTGCGTTATACAGCAATTATTATGAGGGTCGTAAGTTTGTCCGTATTCGCAAGAACGGCACATGGCCGGCAACCAAAGAAGTATCAGGCTCCAACTACTGCGATATCGGCTTCTCCGTTGATGAGCGTACAGGGCGCATCACGATTGTGTCGGTTATTGATAATCTTGTGAAGGGTGCTGCTGGGCAGGCCATTCAAAACTTGAATTTGATGATGGGCTGGGACGAGGCGCTGGGCCTTAACTTCGTGCCGATGTACCCGTAATAAGGGAGTAGACCGCTGGTCTTGAGCCCGCAATCATTCAATAAAGGAGACGCGATTGAACAATGGGACAGGGGAACACATCACCAACCTATATCGTCGTGCCGGAAGGCTCCGTTACGACACCCAAAGGGTTTAAAGCCGCCGGCTTGCATTGCGGCTTGAAGAAGACGACGCGCCATGACCTTGGCGCAATCGTATGTGAAGTGCCTGCTGCGGCAGCCGGCGTGTACACGACGAACGTGTTTCAAGCGGCGCCGATTCAGGTGACGCGCGAGAGCATCGGCGCAGGCGGCAAGCTGCGCGCGGTCATCGTGAACAGCGGCAACGCGAATGCGTGCACGGGCAAGCAGGGCGATGCGGATGCCTATGAAATGCGCAGCGCGTTTGCTGAAGCCATCGGCGTGCCTGCCGATCAGGTGGCGGTAGCTTCAACCGGCGTCATCGGCGAGCTGCTGAAGATGGACCGCGTACGCGGCGGTATTGCAGAGCTGCCTGCACGATTGGCAGATTCCTATGCTGCGGCAGATGATTTCTGCCAAGCGATCCTGACGACGGATCTCGTGAAGAAGGAAGTTTGTGTTTCCGTTACCGTTGACGGCAAGCTCGTACATATTGCCGGCGCATCCAAGGGAAGCGGGATGATTCATCCAAACATGGCGACGATGCTTGGCTTCGTGACAACGGATGCGGAGATCGGCAGCGAAGCGCTGCAGACGCTGCTGCGCCAAGTAACGGACGTAACGTTCAACATGATTACGGTTGACGGCGACACCAGCACGAACGACATGCTTGTTGCGATGGCGAGCGGTTTTGCGGGCAACGAAGAGCTTCACGCGGGTCACCCTGACTATACGGCGTTCGCAGACGGACTGCGTTACGTGTGCGAGGTGTTGGCCAAGGCAATCGCGCGTGACGGAGAAGGCGCAACGAAGCTCGTTGAGGTGCAAGTGCGCGGAGCGGAATCGAATGATGCGGCGCAGGCGATCGCGAAGACCGTTATCGGCTCTTCACTCGTGAAGTCCGCGGTATTCGGCGCAGATGCGAACTGGGGCCGTATTATTGCGGCTGTAGGACGCGCAGGCGTGCCTGTGAATCCGGAGACAGTCGACATCGCCTTAGGCGATATCGTGACGCTTACGCAGTCGCGACCGATTGCTTTTGACGAAGAAGCGGCACTTGTTTACTTGAAAGGGGACACGGTTGTCATTCATGTGGATCTGCATATGGGTGAAGGCGTGGCAACAGCTTGGGGTTGTGACCTCACTTATGATTATGTCCGTATTAACGCGGCATATCGCACATAGCATCAGGCAGGATTTCGGGAACGAAGGGAACGGACGAAACCTATGGAACAGCGGTTTGTGATGAAATGCGGGGGCAGCACGCTTGCGGCGCTTCCGGCTTCTTTTTTCGAAGATTTGAGGAGTTTGCAAGAACGCGGCGTTAAAGCGGTCATCGTGCATGGCGGCGGCCCGGCTATCTCGGAAACACTCGGCAAGCTGGGAATCGAGAGCGAGTTCGTGAACGGCTTGCGCAAAACAAGCGACGAAGTGCTGGACGTTGTGGAAATGGTGCTGGCAGGACGGATCAACAAAGAGATCGTTCGCCGCATTGGTCAAAGCGGAGCGAAGGCCATTGGATTGTCAGGCGTCGACGGCGAGCTCATCACGGCTCAGCCAGTGGCGAACGCTGACGAGGTTGGCTTTGTCGGCGATGTAACGGATGTGAATGCGGCGATCATCGAAGGCGTCATGGGCATGGGCTACATTCCCGTAATTGCGCCGATTGGGATCGACGCGGCAGGACAACGCTACAACATCAATGCAGATACGGCGGCAGGAGCTGTTGCCTCGCATCTTGGTGTCGAGCAGATGATTGTGGTAACGGATGTACCCGGTATCTTGAAGACGGTAGACGGAGAGAAACAAGTGCTCCCTACTGCTACTGTGGCAGAGATCGAAGACATGATTGCGAGCGGAGAAATCTATGGCGGCATGATTCCGAAGGTTCGCGCAGCGATCGCATGTATTCAAGGACGCGTGAAGGAAGTCGTCATCGTAAGCGGTGACGTACCGGGCGTACTCAGCAAGGCTGTTCTCGAAGGCGGCATTGGAACAAGAATTATACAATCTTAATTATTAGTGGGGTGAACGAATGATGAGCGATATGAACAAAGGTACAGAAGGTGGCAGCTCGCTATTTCCGACGTATGCCAGATATCCGATTTCACTTGTGAAGGGTGAAGGCAGCTGGCTCTGGGACGACAAAGGGAACAAATACTTAGACTTCATGGGCGGCCTGGCCGTAACGAATCTGGGTCATGCGCCGAAGCAAGTGAAAGATGCGCTTGTGAAGCAGCTTGATGAGCTGTGGCATGTATCCAATCTGTTTCACATTCCGAATCAAGAAGCGGCAGCGAAGGCGCTGACGGATAACAGCCATGCGGAAGCGGTGTTCTTCTGCAACTCCGGCGCGGAAGCCAATGAAGCGGCAATTAAGCTTGCCCGCCGTTACCATCAGAAAGTAAAGGGCAACGGTCGCTATGAAATCATTACGTTCGCCCAATCCTTCCACGGCAGAACGCTGGCAACGTTGACAGCAACGGGCCAAGAGAAAGTGAAAGAAGGCTTCGGTCCTCTTCCTGAAGGGTTCCGCTACATCCCGCTGCATGACATCGAAGCACTGGAAGCGGCAATTACCGATAAAACGGCTGCCATCATGATCGAAATGATCCAGGCGGAAGGTGGCGTAATTCCGGTCGAGCCAGCGTTCGTGCAGCATTTGGCTAAGCTTTGCAAGGAGCGCGGTTTGCTCCTAATCATAGATGAGATTCAAACGGGCATGGGTCGTACCGGCAAGCTGTTCTCGTTTGAGCATTACGGCATCGAGCCGGATATCTTTACCTTGGCAAAAGGACTGGGGAGCGGTTTCCCTGTCGGCGCTATGCTGGCGAAGGGCGAGCTGATCGAAGCGTTCACAGCGGGCAGCCACGGCTCGACGTTTGGCGGAACGCCAATTGCTACAGCTGTCGTGAAAGCGACGGTGGAGGCTATTATCAGCGAGAAAGCACCGGAGCGTGCGGCTGAGAGCGGCGAGTATCTCGTGGGGCAGCTGCGCGAGAAGCTTGCAGGCAATCCGTTTGTGAAGGATATTCGCGGCAAGGGACTGATGATCGGTATCGTATGCAACGGTCCGGTTGCGAACATCATCGCAGAAGGCCAGAAGCGTGGTTTGTTAGTCGTTACAGCAGGACCGGACGTTGTTCGTTTGCTGCCTAGCCTAATCGTTTCGCGTGAAGAAATAGATCAAGCGGTGAGCATTCTGACCTCGATTTTCGCGGATCAAACGGCTCCAGCGCAGCTGTAGAAAGAAGGGAGAACCACCCACATGTCACAATTGTTGACCGAAGAACTGGCAATAGGCCTCAAAGGCCGCGACTTTATCGGCTTGGCTGACTATACGCCTGCAGAAGTTCGCTACCTGATCGATCTTGCGATCGAGCTGAAGGGCAAACAGAAGGCCGGCGAGATTTATCACCCGCTGAAGGGCAAAACCCTCGGCATGATTTTCGAGAAATCATCCACGCGTACGCGTGTTTCCTTTGAAGTTGGGATGTACCAGCTCGGCGGGCATGCGCTGTTCCTTAGCCGCAATGACCTGCAGATCGGCCGCGGGGAGACGATCTCCGATACGGCGCAGACGCTGTCGCGTTATCTGGATGGCATGATGATTCGGACCTTTGCGCACCGTACTGTCATTGAGCTTGCTCGCGCTGCAACCGTGCCGGTTATTAACGGCCTTACAGATCTGTCCCATCCGTGCCAAGCATTGTGCGATTATCAAACGGTGCTCGAGCATAAAGGGCGCCTCGAAGGACTTAAAGTGGCTTACATCGGGGATGGCAACAATATGGTGCACTCCTTGATGATGGGCGCAGCGAAGCTCGGCATGCATATTTCGGTGGCGACGCCGGAAGGTTATGAGCCGGATGCTGACGTTGTAGCGCTGACGAAGGCGAGCGCAGCGGAAACCGGCTCGCGCATCCATGTGTGCCGTGATCCGAAGGAAGCGATCGCGGACGCTGACGTCGTCTACACGGACGTATGGGCGAGCATGGGCTTTGAGGCGGAGCAGAAGGAGCGCGAGCTTGCTTTTGCCGCCTATCAAGTGAACGAGGATCTGGTTCGCTACGCGAAGAACGACTACCTGTTCATGCACTGTCTGCCTGCGCATCGCGGCGAGGAAGTAAGCGAAGGCGTGATCGATGGCAAGCAATCCATTATATTTGATCAAGCGGAGAACCGTCTGCACGCGCAGAAGGCGATCATGGCTGCAATCATGTAATATCAACTCGGCATTACGCGGGACTTATAGCATCTAATTCACAATAGGGAGTGTTGACTGAATCATGGCGAAGGAAAAAATCGTGCTGGCTTACTCGGGCGGTCTGGATACGTCTGTTATTCTAAAATGGCTCAAAGAAACCTACGACGCGGAAATTATCGCATTTACAGCGGACATCGGGCAAAAGGATGAGCTGGATGGTCTGGAAGCGAAAGCGTTGGCTACAGGCGCTTCCAAAGTATACATCGACGATCTGCGCGACGAGTTCGCGGAAGATTTCATCTATCCAATGTTCCAATCCGGCGCACTCTATGAAGGTCAGTACCTGCTGGGTACTTCCATCGCACGTCCGCTGATTGCCAAACGCATGGTGGACATCGCTCGCGCCGAAGGCGCAACAGCCATTGCGCACGGCGCAACAGGCAAAGGCAACGACCAAGTTCGTTTCGAGCTGACGGCTGCCGCACTTGCTCCGGACATCGACGTCATCGCTCCTTGGCGCATTGAAGCATTCCGTGAACAATTCCCGGGACGCGCTGAAATGATCGCCTATGCAGAGAAGCACAACATTCCGGTTCAAGCGTCTGCGGCTAAGCCGTATTCGATGGACCGCAACCTGCTGCACATCAGCTTTGAGAGCGGCATGCTGGAGGATCCTTGGTTCGATCCAAGCAGCGACGAGAACAAAGGCATGTTCGTCTTGTCCGTGTCCCCTGAGGACGCGCCGGATCAAGCCGAATATGTAGAGCTTACCTTCGAAGCCGGCAATTGTATCGCTGTTAATGGCGAGAAGTTGAGCCCGCTGCAAGCGATGGAGAAGCTTAATGAACTTGGCGGCAAGCACGGTATCGGCCGTGTTGATATGGTGGAGAACCGTTTCGTCGGCATGAAGAGCCGTGGCGTATACGAGACACCGGGCGGTACGATCCTATTCACCGCACACCGCAAAATGGAGTCGCTCACGATGGACCGCGACGTCATGCACCTGCGTGATTCCCTCATTTCCAAATACGCATCACTCGTATATAACGGTTTCTGGTTCGCTCCTGAGCGTCTGGCGCTCCAAGCGCTTGTACTCGAAAGCCAGAAGAACGTAACAGGCGTCGTTCGTCTGAAGCTGTACAAGGGCAATGTCATCGGCGCCGGCGTGAAAAGCCCGGTCAGCCTGTACAACCCGGATATCGCAACGATGGAAGCAGATCCGTCCAAAGCGTATGACCAAGGCGATGCAACCGGCTTTATCCGCCTGAACGCGCTGCGTCTGAAAGTGTCCTCCGGCGTGGAGCAGAACAAGCAGCAGTAAGGCAAGCGAAACGATAAAGGAGTGCACCTGTGTGAGTAAATTATGGGGCGGCAGGTTTACGAAGAAAACCGACCAACTGGTAGAGGAATATACGGCATCCATTTTATTTGATAAAGAGCTTGCTGAAGAGGATATTCAAGGGAGCTTGGCCCATGTCACGATGCTGGGCAAGCAGGGCATTCTGCCTGCAGACGACGTGGAGAAAATCATTGATGGCTTGCACCGCGTCTTGCAGCGCATCAAACGCGGCGACATTGAATTCTCCATCGCCGACGAAGATATCCACATGAACATCGAGAAGACGCTGATCGACGATGTGGGTCCGGTTGGCGGCAAGCTGCACACCGGCCGCAGCCGCAACGATCAGGTTGCCACCGACATGCATCTGTACCTGCGTAAGCGGGTCGTGGAGTTCGTTGATCTGCTGCAGAAGCTGCAAGCTGCGCTGGTGCAGCAGGCTACGGCAAACATTGATACGATTCTGCCTGGTTATACGCACCTGCAGCGTGCACAGCCAATTCTGTTCGCGCACCATATGATGGCCTATGTAGCCATGTTCGGCCGTGATATCGAGCGTTTGCAGGACAGCTACAAACGGGTAAACACATTACCCCTCGGAGCTGGCGCATTGGCAGGCACGACGTTCCCGATCGATCGTCATTTCGTAGCGAGTCAGCTGAAGTTTGACCGCGTCTACGAGAACAGCCTCGATGCGGTAAGCGACCGCGACTTCATTCTGGAATTCCTGTCGCACGCGTCCATCATCATGATGCATCTGTCGCGTCTAAGCGAAGAGTTCATCCTGTGGTCGAGCACGGAGTTTCACTTCGTTGAGCTCGACGATGCTTTCTGCACAGGCAGCAGCATCATGCCGCAGAAGAAGAATCCAGACGTGCCGGAGCTTGTCCGCGGGAAAACAGGTCGCGTTTATGGCAACCTCGTTGGCTTATTGACGGTACTCAAGTCCCTGCCGCTTGCTTATAACAAAGACATGCAGGAAGACAAAGAAGGCATGTTCGATACGGTCCGCACGCTGCAAGGCGCGCTGCAATTGTATGCCCCGATGGTGGCGACAATGAAGGTGAACAAGGACCGGATGCGTCAAGCCGTCAATCAAGATTTCTCGAACGCGACCGATATCGCCGACTTCCTGGTTGGCAAAGGTCTGCCGTTCCGTCAAGCGCATGAAGTCATCGGCAAGACGGTATTGTACTGCATCCAGCAGGGCAAATACTTGCTGGATCTCACGCTTGATGAGTTCAAGCAGTTCTCTTCGTTGTTCGACGATCGCATCTACGAGGTGCTGCAGCCGGAGAATGTTGTCAATGCACGCAACGTCTACGGCGGCACGGCCAAGACGCAAGTCGTCGAAGCCATCGCCCGCGCGGAGCAAGACCTGGCCGCAACAGCGGAATGGATTACCGAATACGCGGAACGCAGCCGCTAAATAGCAAAAAGGCCGTAATTTCAAGTAGCTTACTCTACTTGGCATTACGGCCTTTTTTGTTTGCTATTTAGGTAGGAGGAGCTGCGGCGGACTATCGGCGGCCTCGTGGTTGAGGGGGCGCGCTGGAGGAGAGGTACCAGCTACCGCACATTAGCGAGAGAGTGACGAAATTGCACAAAGAGAGGTAGCAGCTACCGCACATTAGCGAGAGAGCGACGAAACCGCACCAAGAGAGGTCCCAGTTACCGCACATAGGTGGGAAAGCGGCGAATTGAGATCACACCGAGCGCGAGCTCATCCGATCACGTATGAACAAGAGGCGCGGCCAAGCATTCCCATGGAATGTTGCTAATTATGCAACATTCCTGCCCAGAATGAGCACTGGCAGAGGAAATGTTGCGCTATTTGCAACAATTTCTTCTCATATCTTCACTTGCCCCGCAATTTGCTTGGAAATGATGCATTAAGTGCAACATTCCGGCGGATTCACTCTCATGGGCAGTTAAATGTTGCATTCTATGCAACATTATTGATTAACCCCAAAGACCGCTCATTCGGTCATGTGTTTGTACCCCTACAAACATACGAAATGAAGCGGTCCTATGAAAAATCTGCTGCCGCCAGAATGGACAGTTTATCACTTTCCGCCCGCCTACTGCGCCACGCCGTCCTCTAGCAGCGGCGCTTCATCCTTGCCGTTGTCAGGATGAGACTGCTCCGGCGCTACAGCATAGACGACCGGCTGTGCCCGGTACGTATCCCTCGAGATGCGTGTGCGCGAAACTTTCACGCCATTCTCCAGCTTCGTGCGGTACGTCTCGACAATGTAGCCGGGTTTGCCGGATGCAAGCTTGCGTCGTTCGCCGGGCATCATCGAAGCCGACGGCACTTCCTTCACCGGTGGAACGACAGTAGCCACCGTCTTGGAATCTAACTTGTACTGCACGGTCCTAGGCAAGGTCCCGAAGATCTTTACCGTGACCCGGCGATTCTCCACTTCCGTCACAATGACGAGATGCTTGCCGGTCGTGTTCTTGAATTTGAAGTTGATCGCATCATCGGCGTAAGTCGCATCTCGGCCCATAGGCAAATAAGCTACGGGAAGGGAGTGATTGCGCCGCTCCACCATATCGAGGCCAGCGAATAATACAGCATTGTACAAGGTGCTGGACACTTGGCAGATGCCGCCGCCGACGCCTGGAACGAACTCGCCGTTTAGAATGACAGGCGCTTGGCGATAGCCGTATTTTTTGTTGGTTAAAGCAATGACCTTGCTGTAATCGAATAGTTCCCCGGGAGCAAGCTCCATGCCGCTCAGCGTCTTAGCCGTCATCGTCACATTGTAAGCACGACCGGCGCCGCTCGTCCTAAACGTCGTGGTAAAGGAAGAGATAAGCCGTTCGACCCCTTCATCCTTCAAGCGCTGCAGCGTGATGGAAGGATGGATGACGCGGAGCTCTATCGGCCAGGTCATCGGAGACAGCTTCTTCCCATTCTTCCCCCAATTGCTCCCAATCGCCTTCCCGATCGCAGCTGTGGCATGGGCGTACATTTTATCGGTATCGAGTCGATAAGCATCCTTGTGCGGCGTATAGACGACCTTGTCGTCCTTCGTGATTTTCCGCGTTGCATTCACCGGTTCACCTGCGTCCATCCAGCCCCAAATACTGCGTATTTTCCCCACGAACACCTCTTTGTCCAAACTCACACCAATGGCCAGCTGCTGCTGAAATCTCCAACGATACTTGGCTCTTTTCCACAACGAACCGCTATTCAAGCGGTCCAAGGCTGCCAAGGCGTCCTTCGTATCCACTTCAATGCCGAGCTGTTCGAGCGTCCACGTTTTCTTCTTCCCTTCGCCGGTGCCGCCTTTTATCGTAACCGCAAGCTGCTCTAGCTGTTGCTTCCGCAGAGTCAGCAGCTGCTTGGCCTCCTCGATTCGAAGGGAACCGATGGGGATGTCGGCATCACTCCTCAGGTTCTGTCTGTTCGTTTCTGTAGGTTTCCTCAAGACAACATGTACTTGTTTCGGTATCGTTTGCTGGGACGCATACCACCATAACCCGCCCCATCCGGCAGACGCGAGCAGGCACACCACCGCCAGAATCCAGATTAGCTGCAGCCGTTTCGTATTCATAGCTTCCTATCACCTCGGGGCCAGTATTCGTACATGTATATGCGCCGAGGGCTTCATTTCTGCCATCTGTTTGTACAATTCTCTTCAGTGAACCAAGCCGCTGATAGCCGCGAACAGGACGTTTGTCGAAAAATATACGGTACGAAGCACTAGATTCGCGCTTTACGGTTCATGAGAAATATGAAAAATGCAGAAAACAGGACTTTGGTAGAGGATTTACCGCAATCATGTCGAATAGTTAAAAGCTGACTACCTACAGGATGTGATATTGTGATTGAATTGCAAGATATTTGGAAGACGTACGCAGACGGCACTCACGCACTCCGCGGCGTTTCTGTTCGTATAGACCGAAATGAATTCGTTTACTTGGTTGGACCTTCCGGAGCTGGAAAATCTACCTTCATGAAACTGATCTATCGCGAGGAAATTCCATCCAAAGGACAAATCTCCGTGAATGGGTTTAACATCGGTAAGTTAAAGCCCCGTAAGATCCCTTATGTTCGGCGGAACATCGGCGTTATTTTCCAAGATTATCGCTTGCTGCCGAAACTGACCGTTTACGAGAACATCGCATTTGCGATGGAGGTTATTGAAGCGCCTCGCCGAGTGATCAAGAAACGGACGATGGAAGTGCTGGAGCTCGTCGGACTTCGCGGTAAGCATGCAAGCTTGCCTCAGCAGCTATCGGGCGGCGAGCAGCAACGGGTCGCAATCGCGCGAGCGATCGTCAACAATCCGGCCGTCATCGTGGCGGACGAGCCAACAGGTAACCTAGACCCCGAAACCTCGTGGGGCATTATGAATTTGCTCGAAGAGATCAACTTCCGCGGCACTACGATCATCATGGCCACGCACAACAAAGAGATTGTGAATACGCTCCGCAAACGCGTCATCGCCATCGAGAACGGAACGATTGTGCGTGATGAAGTGAGAGGAGAGTACGGCTATGAAAGTTAGCACCATTATCCGCCACCTTCGCGAAGGGGTGAAGAACGTGGTGCGCAACGGCTGGATGACTTTTGCCTCCGTCAGCTCCATCGTCATTTCTTTATTTATCCTGGGCGCGTTTCTACTGCTGGCATTGAACGTCAACAACTTGGCGGACCAAATCGAGAGCCAGGTACAGATTCGGGTGTACTTGCAGCTGAATACCGAGGATGCCAAGATTAACGAGCTTAAGAATGCGATCGGCAATATTCCCGAGGTTAGCAAGATCGAATTCATATCCAAGGAGAAGGGGCTTGAGTCCCTACGCGAGAGCATCGGTGCTGACGGCGCTGAGCTGCTCGAAGGGTATGACAAGACGAACAACCCGCTGCCGGACTCCTTTACCGTAGAGGTGTTTGAGCCGCAGAAGATCGCTTTTGCCGCGAAACAGATTGAAGCGATTGGCAAAGCAGACGAGACATTGCCGATTACAAGCGTGAAATACGGGAAAGGCACCGTAGAAACGCTATTCAAAATCATGAACGCCGTCCGCAATATCGGATTGGTTATTGTAGCGGGACTTGGTTTAACCGCGATGTTCCTCATCTCCAACACGATTAAGATGACCATTCTGGCACGCCGCCGCGAGATCGGCATTATGAAGCTGGTTGGGGCTACG
The DNA here is from genome assembly GCF_900106745.1 of Paenibacillus sp. CF384. Classification (GTDB taxonomy): domain Bacteria; phylum Bacillota; class Bacilli; order Paenibacillales; family Paenibacillaceae; genus Paenibacillus_Z. The sequence goes on from NZ_FNNV01000011.1 coordinate 206,906, forward strand.
AATAATTTTATCCGCTGGCCGTTCTTTATCGAAGGTGCATTGATTGGTATCTTCGGTTCGGTGGTCACGGTTACCTTGCTGATGCTCGGGTACTCCAGGCTGGTTGAGGTGTCTCAGGTTGAGCTCGGCCTTATGATGATTAAACTCGTGACATTGAAGGAAGCAGGCTTTAATGTGTCCGTCCTGATTATGGGGCTTGGCATTCTGATTGGTATTTGGGGAAGCACCTTGTCGGTGCGAAAGTACTTGAAAGTGTAGGTGAATGGAAACGTGAACGTGAAGAAAGGGATCGCCGTTCTAGCCATTATCGTATTTGCCGGATTTGTGTTCCAACCCTATCAAGGCGAAGCTTCCTCGCAGCTGGACAAAATCAACAGTGAGCTCGCTAAAGTGCGCAAAGAAATGAGCGCCGCTTCTCATAACCGCAATCAAGCGGACAAAGACAAGGAATATGTGCTGGCGATGAAAGAGAAGACAGCGAAGTCTGTCAACGAAATCATGCAGCAAATCAGCGAAGTCAGCACGCAGCTGAGCACCGTGCAGTCCCAAGTGGAAACGACGGAGGAGAAGCTGCAGCAAGCCGGCGAAGACCTCGATACGGCAGAGAAACGTCTGAAGACGCGGGACAAGCTGCTGCAATCGCGCATTCGTTTGATGTATACGAATGGATTCGTATCCTATATCGATGTAATGCTCAGCGCAACAAGCTTTGGCGACTTTATCGACCGGATGGACTCGTTGAAGTCGATTCTAAGCCAAGACCGTGATATTCTTGCTGACCACAAGAAAGATAAAGAGCTTATTACGCAGAAGAAAGCCGAAGTGGAGAAGTCGCTCGGTGACGTCAAGAAGATGTACGCGAAGCTTGCAGGCTTTGCAGATCTGCTCAAGGATAAAGAGAAAGAGAAAGAAGTTATGGTGCTTAAATATAAGAGCCAGGCGGAAGAGCTGGAGGAGATCAGCGAAGAGCAAGCAGATCTGCTGATTAGTCTGGCGAAGAAAGTGTCCGATCTGGAAGCGAAGAAGAAGAAAATCAAAGTGTATTACACCGGCGGCAAGCTTGGTATGCCGCTTCATTCCGAATGGCGTTTGTCTTCGCCGTTTGGCTATCGGATTCACCCTGTAACCGGAAGAAAGAAACTTCATGCCGGGATGGACATGGCGGCTCCGGGCGGAACGTCCATCTATGCGGCTGAGTCGGGTCTGGTCATTGTTGCCCAGTGGTGGAGTGAGTATGGCAACTGTGTCATCATCGATCATGGCGGCGGGCTGTGGACGGTTTACGGACATATTCGCAATGGCGGCATCAAGGTAGAGAAAGGCCAAACCGTGAAGCGCGGCCAGAAAATTGCGGAAGTGGGAAGCACGGGCATGTCCACCGGGAACCATTTGCATTTTGAAGTGCGCAAGAATCAAGAGGCGGTTAATCCCGCGCCTTATCTAAAGTAAATAACGGGCGGAGCCTAGCAGGCTCGAATGCTGATATGACGATGCCGTACCCAGATGCAAATAATTGGGTGCGGCTTGTCATATACTAGGGGAGATGTCAGAAGTAAGAAAAAATCTCACCATAGGCAGGGTATGCTCACGAAGGGGTGTTGACGTGCAGTTCAAAGGACGAACAGTAGCAGCGTTCATCTTGCTCACAATGGCGGCATCTACGCTTGTGACCTTGACGGTTGCAGACCGCTTCATTGCCATTCAGAGCGATGGAACGACAGCTAGAGCGGCGTCATCGGAATCGTCCGGACATGATGAGCTGAGCGAGAAGGAGCTTCAGAAATTAAACACGGTACTCGGTTTGATTGAGAACAAATATTTTCGCGAGGTCGATCGGACGAAGGTGCTTGACGGAGCAGTTAACGGGATGATGGAAGCGCTGGGCGATCCTTATTCGGTCTATATGAAGAAGGAAGTAGCGAAGCACTTCTCTGAGTCCATTGAAGGATCGTTTACGGGCATTGGCGCAGGCGTGCAGATGAAGGATGGCAAAATCACCGTCGAGTCCGCGATTAAGGATTCGCCGGCAGAGCGGGCAGGTGTTCTTCCGAACGATATCCTGCTAAAGGTAAACGGGGAGAAGCTGGACGGCCTATCCTTGAATGATGCCGTAGCTAAAATCCGCGGACCTAAAGGATCGAAGGTGAAATTGGTGATTCAGCGGGCCGGAATGACGCAGCCGCTGCAGTTGACGATCGTTCGGGACGACATTGACTACGAAACGGTCTATGCTCGCATGCGGGATGGCGGCATCGGTGTGATTGAGATTCGTCAATTCTCCCTCAATAGCGGCGAACGGTTCGAAGAAGAACTAACCAAGCTGGAGAAACAAGGGATGAAGGCGTTGATCATTGACGTGCGGGGCAATCCAGGCGGCGTGCTGCCAGTAGTTGTATCGGTTGCGCAGCCATTCGTGCCGAAGGGCGAGCCGATCGTGCAGGTCGAGGATAAGGACGGGCATCGGGAGAAAACAGTGTCTGCCGGAAGCGGCAAGAAGTACCCGGTCGCCGTACTGATGAACAAAGGCAGCGCGAGCGCATCTGAGGTATTAGCCGGAGCGCTCAAGGAAGAGGCGCATGCTACTTTGGTGGGTGAGACTTCTTTTGGCAAAGGGACTGTGCAGGTCAGCTACGATAAAGCGATGGCCGACGGAAGCTTAGTCAAAATGACGATTGCGAAGTGGCTGACGCCGCTCGGCAACTGGGTGCATGAGAAAGGGCTGAAGCCGGACGTCGAAGTGCTGCCGCCGGATTACTACACGGTAGCCCGCATGTCCAAAGAAGCGACGTTGCAGCCGGATACGATTAATGAGAACACGCGCAGCCTCCAAATTATGCTCGCGGGACTAGGTTATACCATCGATCGTAAAGATGGGTATTACAGTCAACAAACCGTTGTGAGTGTCAAAGCATTCCAGAAGAAAGCGGAGCTGCCGATTACGGGCAGTGCCGATAAGGTGACTGCGGAGAAGGTAGAGGAGGCGCTCGTCGCGAAGATTCGCGATGAGAAGAACGATACTCAATTATTGAAGGCCGTCAATGTGCTTCAGCAGAAGCTCGCCAGCGGACAATAACGCCGGGCAGGCAGGAAAATGCCTGGACCATGTCGAATAGAGAGAAGGTTGTCTCCGTGCATGCCATCATGCGGAGAAGCCTTCTTTTTATTTTGATCATAATGTGGTAATGGTTTGCGAGAGGGAGTGGAAGCTTTGGAAGCGGCAATGGAATTGCTTCGGCAGGCGGGATCGGCGGCCATCGGACTGCTGCTATCTCCGTTTTATTATGTAGCGGTGCTCCTGATCATGCTTCAATATATGCGGCAGACAAGAATGGAGCGGAAGATGTTTCATGTCCGGCTTCACGCTTGGCCGATTCAGCTAGGAAAAACGATCATAGCAGGCTTACTCGTTGGTGTACTGCTTTCATGTATCAGTCTGTTTTTAGGTGTCTCAGTCACTACGGATGCGGTGCTCTGGATGTGGGGCGCGGCTGCTGTGCTTGTCGTTATCCGCGTTAGGTACTTATGTTTTGCTTATAGCGCAGGGCTGCTGGGTGTCTTGCAATGGGCGCTCGGCTGGACTGCGCTCGGTGATCGAAGCGACTGGATCGGTTCAGCGGCAGGCTCGCTGGCTGGCCTGGATATTCCTGGCCTGCTCGTTCTGGTTGCGCTTATGCATGTGGCAGAGGCGCTCCTTGTTCGCTGGCAGGGAGGGCGATCTGCAAGCCCGCTCTTCCTTGAGGGCAAGAGAGGCAAGCTTGTAGGGGGCCAAGCCCTGCATGGCTATTGGCCGGTGCCGATTCTGCTGCTTGTGCCGGCTGTTACCGGCGGAAGCGGGGATGTAGCGCTGCCTTGGACGCTGCTGCTCGGGGACAGCAGCCAGTGGATCAGCGGATTTACGATGATCGGCTTCCCGATGATCATCGGGTTCTCGGAGCTGACGCGTTCGCTGCTGCCGGCAGCGAAGGCACGCAGTGCTTCGAAAGGGCTGCTATTCTATGGCGTTGGTACCGGAATCGTCGCTGTCGCGGCTTCCTTCTGGAGTCCGCTGACGCTTGCAGCCGCGCTTTGCGCATTACTGCTGCACGAGGCGCTCGTGGCGATCAGTTATTTCAAAGAGGCGGCAAGCTCGCCGCTATATGTGCATAACGATCAGGGGCTGCGCGTGCTGGCTGTCATACCGGGCACGCCTGCTGAATCGATGGGCATTCTGGTCGGAGAGATCATTCATAAGGTGAATGGCGTTCGTGTTCGGACGAAGGAAGAGCTGTATAGCGCGCTTCATGTGAATTCGGCCTTCTGTAAGCTGGAAGTGCTCAATTATGAGGGTCAAATCAAGTTTGCGCAGCGTGCGCGTTATGCGGGGGAGCATCATCAGCTGGGCGTCGTGCTCGCACCGGATGACAAAGCCGACTATTACGCAGCGGCATCGCCGGCTTCCCTTCTTGATCTGCTCTGGAGCAAACGGACGGCGAAGTCCAAGCAGCGTGCGGCGGCAGCATCATCCTCGACGTCTGCGTCATTATAGAATAAGAAGGTGCCTCGGCGCTGTCCATTCATGGGCGGTTGCCGGGGCATTTTGCATAGTGCGGCAGGTCCTTCCAGTCCGGACAGGAAGTAGTAACCTTTCGTTGCAACTGCCACCGTTAATCGGTATAATAAACATCATATGGGAACACATATTCTTATGCTTGGGTAAACAGCATGATTTTAACGGACAATCTATTTTTTTCCTGTATATTGGGCATACAAATTAATAGGCCTTTTGAATTTTCATAGAAGACGTAGGATTGGGGTGTAGGAACAATGTTTGAGAAGCAAGGACAGGAGAAACTCTTCGAGCTGAAATCGGATTATACGCCGCAAGGCGACCAGCCGGTTGCGATTAAACAGCTGACGGATGGGATCGAAGCGGGCGTGCAACATCAGACGCTGCTGGGCGCAACGGGCACGGGGAAGACGTATACGATTGCGAATACAATCGCCAAGCTGAACCGGCCGACTTTGGTTATCGCGCATAATAAGACGCTTGCCGCTCAGCTTTGCAGTGAGTTTAAGGAATTTTTTCCGGATAACGCCGTCTCTTATTTCGTCAGCTATTATGATTACTATCAACCTGAAGCCTACATCCCGTCCTCAGATACATTCATCGAGAAGGACTCCAGCATAAACGATGAAATTGATAAACTGCGCCACTCCGCTACGAGCTCTTTGTTCGAACGTCGTGATGTCATTATCGTAGCGAGCGTATCGTGCATTTACGGTCTCGGTTCTCCGATGGAGTACGGGAAGCTTGTGCTCAGTTTGCGGGTAGGGATGGAGAAGTCCCGCGACGCTATCCTTCATAAACTTGTTGATATTCAATACCAACGCAATGATATTAACTTCATTCGCGGAACATTCCGTGTACGCGGCGATATTATAGAGATTTTCCCGGTAGCCAATAATGAACGGGCGATGCGGGTCGAATTGTTCGGAGATGAGATTGAACGCATTACGGAGATCGATGTATTGACCGGCGAAATCGTCGGTGAACGCGATCATGTCGCGATCTTCCCGGCTTCTCACTTCGTAACGCACGAGGATACGATGAAGGTGGCCATCAAGAACATCGAGGCCGAGTTGGAAGAACGACTGGCGGAGCTTCGCGAGCAAGGGAAGCTGCTGGAGCTGCAGCGGCTTGAGCAGCGAACGCGTTACGATCTGGAAATGATGCAGGAGATGGGCTTCTGCAGCGGAATCGAGAACTATTCCGGGCCGCTGACGTTCCGTGAGCGTGGAGCAACACCTTACACGCTGATGGACTACTTCCCGGATGATATGCTCGTCGTCATCGATGAGTCTCACGTTTCGATTCCGCAGATCCGGGCGATGTACAACGGTGACCGAGCGCGTAAAGAAGTGCTTGTCGATCATGGCTTCCGGTTGCCGTCCGCTATGGATAACCGTCCTCTTCGTTTCGAAGAATTTGAGAATAAAGTCAAACAAGTGGTCTATGTATCCGCAACGCCGGGACCTTATGAGCTGGAGAAATGCCCTACGATGGTAGAGCAGATTATTCGTCCGACCGGTTTGCTGGATCCGATTATCGAAGTGCGCAAGACGAAAGGCCAGATCGATGATCTGCTTGTTGAGATCCGTGATCGGATTGCCAAGGACGAACGTGTTCTGGTCACAACGCTGACGAAGAAGATGTCTGAGGATTTGACCGATTATATGAAGGAAGTCGGCATTAAGGTTCGTTATTTACACTCCGACATTAAGACACTGGAACGACTCGCGATATTGCGCGATCTACGTATTGGCGTATTTCATGTACTGGTCGGGATTAACTTGCTTCGGGAAGGTTTGGATTTGCCCGAGGTCTCCCTCGTATCCATATTAGATGCCGACAAAGAAGGCTTCCTGCGTTCGGAGCGTTCGCTGATTCAAACGATCGGCCGTGCAGCCCGTAACTCCGATGGCCGTGTTATTATGTATGCAGATAAGATGACCGACTCCATGACGAAGGCAATTGAAGAGACGAACCGCCGTCGTACGATCCAGATTGCTTACAACGAGAAGCATGGCGTAACGCCTACAACGATTCGCAAGAAAGTGCATGACATTATCGAAGCTACGAAGTCGGCGGATCAGAAGAACGATTTCTTGTCCGGGATCGGTGTCGAGAAGATGTCGAAGAAAGAGCGCCAGTCGTTGCTGCAGCGTTTGGAAGCCGAGATGAAGGAAGCGGCCAAGAGCTTGCAATTCGAGCGTGCGGCAGAGCTTCGCGATGCGCTGCTTGAGCTTAAAGCAGAGCTGGGCATGTAGGGCGGTTTGAAGCTATAGATAGCTTACGAAGTCGAATATAGTTCGTGCTATATTCTTAGGAGGATTAAACAGTGGCCAGTGATTCCATCGTAATTAAAGGGGCGAGAGCCCATAATTTGAAGAATATCGACGTGACGATTCCACGGGATAAATTTGTTGTGTTGACCGGGCTCAGCGGCTCCGGTAAATCCTCGCTGGCATTCGATACGATCTATGCCGAAGGTCAGCGCCGGTACGTCGAATCTCTGTCTGCCTATGCGCGTCAGTTCCTCGGGCAGATGGAGAAGCCGGATGTAGATTCCATCGATGGTCTTTCGCCGGCCATCTCCATCGACCAGAAGACAACAAGCCGCAACCCGCGTTCGACCGTCGGAACGGTGACAGAGATTTATGATTATTTGCGTCTCTTGTTTGCGCGCGTAGGTAAACCGCATTGCCCGGACCATGGAATTGAAATTACATCCCAGACGGTAGAGCAAATGGTAGACCGGATTATGGAATATCCGGAGCGGACGAAGCTGCAGATTCTGGCACCGATCGTCTCGGGGCGTAAGGGAGAGCATTCGAAGCTGCTTGCCGATGTGCAGAAGCAAGGTTTTGTTCGTGTACGCGTCAACGGCGAGCTGCGTGAGCTAAGCGAGAAGATCGAGCTTGAGAAGAACAAGAAGCACAATATCGAAGTTGTCGTTGACCGTATCGTCGTGAAGAGCGACATTCATAGCCGTCTTGCCGATTCGCTCGAGACAGCGACGAAGCTGTCAGGCGGCCAAGTGCTGGTTGATGTCATGGAGAAGGAAGAGCTGTTGTTCAGCTCTAATCTTGCATGTCCGGTTTGCGGATTCAGTATCGATGAGCTGGCGCCGCGGATGTTCTCGTTCAACAGTCCATACGGTGCATGCCCGGATTGTGACGGACTAGGAGCCAAGATGATCGTGGATCCGGATCTCCTCGTGCCGGATGCAACCAAATCGATCGAAGAAGGTGCCTTCGAAGCATGGGCAGGCAGCACATCGAACTATTACCCGCAGTTCCTTGAAGCCGTATGTGTGCACTATGGCATTCCACGCGATGTACCCGTAAGCGAGCTGTCTGCAGAACATATGAAGAAGCTATTGAACGGTACAGGCGGCGAGCGTGTGCGCTTCCGTTACGAGAATGATTTCGGGCATTCGAAGGAAGCGCTCGTGCCATTCGAAGGGATTGTTAACAACCTGGAGCGCCGCTATCGGGAAACGGGATCCGACGGCATCCGTGATCATATTGAACAATACATGAGCGCTAAGCCATGTGCAGGCTGTAAAGGCCATCGACTGCGCAAGGAAAGCCTTGCCGTAACGATTGGCACCCAGAATATTTCCCATGTGACATCACTCTCCATCGGCGATGCGGATCGTTTCTTCAACGCTCTTGAGCTGACCGAGAAGGAGAAGCTGATTGCGAACCTTATCTTGAAAGAAATCAACAGCCGCCTGGGCTTCTTAGTGAATGTCGGACTGGAGTATTTATCACTCAACCGTGCCGCGGGTACACTCTCCGGCGGTGAGGCGCAGCGTATTCGATTAGCTACGCAGATCGGTTCGAGTCTGATGGGCGTCCTCTATATTCTAGATGAGCCTAGTATCGGGCTGCATCAGCGCGATAACGATAAGCTGATTCAGACCTTGGAGCATATGCGTGACCTAGGTAACACGCTAATCGTCGTCGAGCATGATGAAGATACGATGCTGGCATCCGACTATATTATCGACATCGGACCAGGCGCCGGTATCCATGGCGGCCAAGTGGTTTCAATGGGAACGCCGGCAGAGGTGATGGCGGACGAGCAATCGTTGACCGGCGCCTATCTGAGCGGCCGGAAGTTCATCCCGGTTCCGCTGACTCGCCGCGCGACAAGCGACAAGTGGCTGGAAGTGAGAGGCGCGAAGGAGAACAATCTTAGAGGCGTGAATGCGAAGTTCCCGCTTGGTGTCTTTACTGCTGTAACCGGCGTGTCTGGTTCCGGTAAATCGACGCTCGTGAATGAAATTCTCTATAAGACACTCGCCCGCGATCTGAACAAAGCGAAGGTACGTCCAGGTGAGCATAAGGAAATCCGGGGACTAGAGCATATCGAGAAGGTTATCGATATCGATCAATCGCCAATCGGCCGTACGCCGCGATCGAACCCGGCTACGTATACAGGCGTATTCGATGATATTCGGGATCTATACGCATCGACGAATGAGGCGAAGGTACGCGGCTATAAGAAAGGCCGCTTCAGCTTCAACGTCAAAGGCGGCCGCTGTGAATCCTGCCGCGGAGACGGCATCATCAAGATCGAGATGCACTTCCTCCCGGACGTATACGTGCCTTGCGAGATTTGCAAAGGCAAACGGTACAATCGGGAGACGCTTGACGTGAAATATAAAGGCAAGAGCATTGCAGAGCTGCTGGAGATGACGATTGAGAATGCCACGGAATTCTTCCGCAATGTGCCTCGCATCCACCGGAAGCTGCAGACCTTGCTGGATGTCGGCCTTGGCTACATGAACTTGGGCCAGCCAGCGACGACGCTCTCCGGCGGGGAAGCGCAGCGCGTGAAGCTCGCAGCGGAGCTATATCGCCGCAGCACAGGCAAGATGCTGTACATTCTCGATGAGCCGACAACAGGCTTACACGTGGATGACATCGATCGTTTGCTAGTTGTCCTGCACCGTCTGGTAGAGTCGGGCGAGTCGGTACTCGTTATCGAGCATAATCTCGACGTCATCAAGACAGCCGATTACCTGCTGGACCTAGGTCCGGAAGGCGGTAATGGCGGTGGTGCCATCGTAGCAACCGGTACACCGGAAGAAGTGGTGAAAGTTGCCGGCTCTTATACAGGCCGCTACTTGAAGCCGATTCTGGAGCGCGACCGTGAACGTACGATTGCGCAGCAGCGAAATCAAGTGCAAAGCGTTGCTGCAGGTATTGAAGAGTAAATGAAATACACGTAAGTAAAAACAAAACGGGGCTGTCCCATAAGGTCAAATGACCTTGAGGGACAGTCCCTTCTTCATTAGTTCTACAAACAAACATAAAACGTTCCCCCCACACGCTGGATGCTGAGAGTGCGCAAAATAAACTCTCCGCGCAGTAACTAACCGTACAGGTCTTATTTAATAAATAACTCGTGTTTTCTGCGATTTTCGGTGCAATAAGACCTCTGTGATTCATTAGAATAATTGAAGTGATTTTTTCTCGCGAATAAGACCTCCACGGTTCGTTAGCGTGGCGAAGGTGGGGCCGTAGGAACCTTATCGACAACAAAACAGCCCATCCTCATTAGAGGATGGGCTGTTAACTTGATTAACAATTAGCTTGCCAAAATAGCCGTTAGTTTCTCTTGGAACGCCGGTACGCCTACACGTTTCACGAAGTTGTGGAACGTTTCGCCGGACTCGCGGTCCTCTTTGTAGAACAGCAGCAGCTGAGCAAGCACGCCGCCAAGGTCATCGCCTTTGACGCGGCCCTTCAGCGATTCGTTAAACTTCGCGCCTGGTCCAAGAATACCGCCAACGGCGATATCAAATGCATCAACCATGCCATCAGGCGTCTTCACAAGAGCGCCTTGCAGACCGATGTCGGCAATATGCTTCTGACCGCAAGCGTTCGGGCAGCCGATGAAGTGAATGCGGATTTTCTCATCCAGTTCAACTCGCTCATCGAGGTACTCTGCAACGCGGCGAGCGCGTTCCTTCGTTTCCACGACAGCCAGGTTACAGAACTCGTTACCTGTGCAAGAAACGGTACGGCTCATGAATGGCTTCGCATTCGGCGATAGACGTTTCAGAACAGGTACTTGCAGCGCTTCTTCGACCTTGTCGTCAGGAACGCCGGCAAGCATAATGTTTTGCGACATTGTCGTACGGATCGTGCCATCACCGAACTTGTCGGCTGCATCGGCAAGCTGCTCCAGTTCATCGGAGTTTGTACGTCCTACCGGTACGTTCAAACCGATGAAGTTCAAGCCTTCTTGTTTCTGCGGGTATACACCATCGTAGTAAACGGCGTTCCAGCCTACAATCTTGCTTTCGCCCGCAGTTGGCATTTCGCCGATAATCTCGATGAGCTTCTCTTGGAACTTCTCAGGACCCCAGTCTGCCATCAGGAACTTCAAGCGAGCTTGGTGACGCTTCTCGCGGTAACCGAAGTCACGGAAGATGGTCGTAACGCCGATTGAAACCTTGAGCACGTCTTCCGGACGAACGAACATATCCAGCTCTTTAGCCAGATGCGGCTTCGCGGACAATCCGCCGCCTACATACACGTGGAAGCCGATAACCTCTTCGCCATCAATCACCTTAGTTGCAGGCGTGAAGGCAATATCGTTAATCTCTGCATGAGCATTGTTATAGATGTTTGAAGAAATGGACATTTTATATTTGCGAGGCAAATTGGAGAAATCACGGTTCATCAGGTAGAAATCATTCACCTGTTCAACAAGCTCGCGTGTATCCATCAACTCGTCGCGGTCGATACCGGCAAGCGGGTTGCCGACAATCGTACGAGGGCAGTCGCCGCAAGCTTCGTAGGAGTACAAGCCAACCGCTTCGAGGCGGTTGAAGATGTCAGGCAGATCCTCCACTTTAAGCCAGTGGTATTGAATCGCTTGACGTGTTGTGACGTCGATGAGATCACGACCGTAATCGCGGCCGATGGAAGCAATTGCACGTGCTTGCGCAGATGTAAGAATACCGGTGTTAATCCGGATACGCATCATGAAGTAGCCTTCGCGGGGCTTCTGCTCATAAACGCCGGCCCATTTGAAACGGTTCATATCGTCTTCGGGAATGGACGCATATCCTTCCTTCGAATACTTATCGATGATGGTGCGAATTACATCCAGACCGTCTTTTTCCATTTTAATAAACTCAAATTTATTTAATTTGGAAGGGTCATTCATCCATACGGCTTCATATGCCATTGCTTCGTTCCTCCTAGGAATGTTATGCTCGGTTTGCGCTGCTCTAAAGGGTTCGAAAATCCGACGATTTCCGTATGAAATTACTCTTATGAATGGTAACATAATTCAAACCATGCGACAATGAGAAGCAAGGGGACAACTATAAGGATTAATTATAAATGATGAAGGATCTCGTTATAATGAAGGAACCTTCGTCAAAATATAAGAAAGTATCCACGTTCTCGATACGTTACTTCTATGAATGGTGACAAACTTGTTACGATTCTCGATTGTGGCTTGCATCGAGCCCGTGATGAGGCTAACATAACTAATATAGGCTACGTGCGAAAATAAGGAGGTCTTCACCAATGTTTCTTGCTGAAAAAGTAGCAACAATCGCAAAATTCGATCCCATGGATATTATGATGCTGTTGTTCACGATCGTTATTTTCATCGGCTGGGTTCGTCTGCTCATGGCTCGCCCGAAGAAAAATGTATTTGCAATCGGATTTGCAACGGTATCGTTGCTCGTGTTCGCATTTGCGAATTACGTTATGATTTTCAAAGTCTGGCTGCAGTAATACATACAGCCGTACCGATATAAGCCGCTCCGGTTCTTGCGCAGCATGTGCAGGAGAGCCGAGCGGCTTTTTTTGTACCCCGATGCAATGTAACAATGCAGCTATACAACAAAAAAACTCCGGCCAACAAAGGCCGGAGTTTCTTCAATAGGGATTAAACCCACCACATCTCGCCAAGCGGCTCTTTGATGAGGATGGATTGCAGGTTTTGAACAGCTTTCGTGAAGCCTTCGTCAACGGACATCAGGCCGTCTTCGTGCTCGATGCTGACAACGTAGTCGTAGCCGACAAGACGAAGCGCGCTGATGATGTCAGCCCAGACCTTCATATCGTGACCGTAACCGACTGTACGGAACTGCCAAGCGCGGTCAAGCATCAGTGCATAGGACTGCATGTCCGTTACGCCGTGCTTGTTCACGTTATTCGTGTCAATCGTTGTATCTTTGGCATGGAAGTGGTGAATCGCGCCAGCGCGTCCAAGAATATGGATCGCTTGAACCGGATCGATTCCTTGCCACCACATGTGGCTTGGGTCAAGGTTAGCGCCGATCGCATCGCCGCAAGCTTCACGCAGGCGAAGCAATGTTGCAGGGCTGTGAACGGAGAAGCCGCCGTGCAGCTCCAGACCGATCTTCACGTTGTTCTCTGTAGCCAGCTTAGCGATCTCGCTCCAGTAAGGGATGACTTTCTCTTCCCATTGCCATTTCAAGATGTCTTGGAAATCGTTCGGCCATGGGGCAACCGGCCAGTTCGGATATTTCGCATCCTCATGGTCGCCTGGGCAGCCGGAGAATGTGTTGACAACAGAAACGCCAAGTTTGTTAGCGAGTACGATCGTTTTGCGGATGACAGCGTCATGCTCGCTTGCGATCGCTTTCTGCGGGTGAAGCGGGTTAGCGTGGCAGCTAAGTGCGCTGATCGTCAAGCCGCGGGATGCAATTGCATCTTTGAATGCTTGGAGTTTGCTTTCGTCAGCAAGCAGAGTGTCAGGATCGCAGTGTGCGTTGCCTGGGTAGCCGCCTGTTCCGATTTCAATGGCATCCAAACCTTTAGATGCGATGTAATCGAGTGCATCTTCGAATGATTTCTGTGCGAATAGGACCGAGAATACGCCGAGTTTCATACGTGTATAGTTACCTCCCAAATGGATATGTATTGCGAATGGCATTACTTATTATAGCATGGGCAGAAGACAAGGTTAAGATTCAACGTCTCCAATGCCAAAAAAGCATAGTAAGTGGACAAAAACTGACTCCTTGCAGGCAGCATTCTCGCAATTGTTTGTTTTGGTTAGATATAGTAGAATCTTCCTAGAATTACTAGTGTTCATAGTAGAGTAGCAGCTGCGAGAAAGTAGGAGGAATCCGATGGGACGAAGAGGGTGGCGAATGGCCTGTGCCGTTATAACGGCAGGAGCACTGTTAATGACCGGTACCGTAATAGCAGCAGGAGGCTCCACGACCGCCGCACTAGATGCGAAGATCATTAACGGAGAGGTTTATGTAAAGGCGAGTGCGATGACAGAAGCGCTCGGCGGAACCGGAGTTTATGATTCGAAGACGCACAGCTATACATACACGCCTAAATCGCAGATACCGGAAGTCATCAAGAAAGTGTCCCCATCTGTGGTAGGCATCATTGGAAAGCCAACCGAAATCGGCGACTCGAACCGATTTGCGCTGGCGCATGGAACAGGAGTCATCTGGAAGGCGGATGGCTGGATCGTGACGAATGCCCATGTCGTGAAGGATATGCAGAACATTGTAGTGGTAACTGCCGATGGCAAGCAGTATGCAGGCAAGCGGGTCAACATCGATGAGACGAGCGACTTGGCTCTGGTCAAAATCAATGCAACGAAGCTGAAGCCGGCCACCTTCGCATCCGTGCCGCTTCAACTCGAAGTAGGGGAGCCGGTCATCGCGATTGGCACACCTGTGTCGTTCTCCCTCCGTAATACGGCAACAACCGGTATTCTTAGTGGCATGAATCGTTCCATCGCGTCCTACTACAAGCTGCTCCAGACCGATGCTGCAATTAATCCGGGCAATAGCGGAGGACCGCTTGTGAATGTGAAGGGGCAGGTAATCGGAATCAATTCACTGAAATTTGTCAGCGATGGCGTCGAAAGTCTGGGCTTTTCCATTCCGGCAGATACCGTTCGATACGTGGTTAACCAATTTTTCAAATACGGCAAGGTAAAGCGGCCATCGCTTGGTGTGGAGCTGGAAGAAAGCTGGTCTGCTATCGTCGGCTTGCCGACAACAGAACCGCTGGCAATCGAGTCGGTCTGGAGTGAAGGGGCGAAGAAAGCCAATCTTCATCCGGGCGATCAGATCTTTTCCGTTGGCGGCAAGCAAGTAGCTTCAATTGTAGAGATTAATGAACTGCTAAAGGGCTACTTGCCCGGACAGCAGATCGAAATTATGCTCCAGTCGGAAGGCGACCTGATTACGAAGCAAATAACGCTTGCCGAATCCAAGTAATACACTACCTTATAAGGGAGATTCCACTTACGATGATGAAGAAATGGCTGGCTATTCTCATTACGGCTTGCATGGTATTCGCACTTATGCCGATGACCGCCGGAGCGGCAGCAGACAAGCTGGTTATCAAACTGGCGATCGGCAGTCCGACTCTATCCGTGAACGGCAGCACGTCCACGATTCAGAAGCCGTTTAAGTTGAACGGCACGACCATGGTTCCCTTAAGCGTCATTACCAAAGCATTCGGAGCAGGCCTCAAGCTGGAGAACAATAAGATCATTACGCTCTCCTATAATGCAACGAAGGTTGTCCTGACGATCGGCAGCACAATCGTTAAAGTTAACGGTGCACCGATAACGCTGACGGCTGAACCGAAAATCGTGAACGGTGTCACGATGGTGCCGCTTCGAGTCATTGTATCGGCATTTGGTGCCACGCTGTCACTCAGCGGCAATCAAATCACCATTAACGGCGTTAAAGCAAACGGTTCAGCAGCGGGCTCAAACACCGGCGGCATTAATTCGGATGCAGGCAAAACGAAGGTCGGCGACAGCTACTATGGCTGGACGATGAACTATCCTTCGGATTTGGCACTAAGCTATCAATCCGATAACGGAAGCGCAACGCAATGGGCTTCCGCGCAGGAAGACCGCCGCGTTAGCGTGTTTGTTGAAGACGTGGATCAAGCCTATACCCGCGAAGAACTTCGCGATTATATTATTGGTTATTTCTCTGAAGGTGAGTTTGCAGTCGAGAAGAAGACAATCACCCTTGGCACCCTGAGCTTTGAGCGGATGATCAGCAAAGATCGGGATGGGTGGTTCTACGACAACCGCGTTATCCAGGTCGGTACTCGAATCTATTTCATTGCCGTGGGTATTAAATCCGACTCCCGCGAGAAATTAAATGCTTATCAATCCGTTATGGACAGTTTCAAGCCTTCTTTTGCCAAGAGTGACGCGAGCATTAAAGATGTTACGAAGGTGAAGGACAACAGGATTACGATTTCGGACGCGGACTTTGGGTTTACCGTCAAACTTCCAGTCGATTGGGCTAGAGTGAAGGAAGAGTCTATGCCTGCTTTTACAAGTGATGACGGCTATTTAACCTTTGCAGTCAGTTCCTTGCAAGCGGGGGATACGGCGGGAGAATGGTTGAAACGTTCACGTAAGCAATTGGAAGAAACCACTTTGCCTGATTATGTTCGCAATATCTCAGAGTCGACCGTTATACTGCCGGATGGAAAGGCGGAAGTGCTCAGTTACGAATATACGTACGACAAGAAAGACTGGAATAAGGAGTATCAAGTTTTCTTCATCTCCGGTACCCATAAGTATGAGATCGATTTCTTTTACTTTAATGAGCCGGTGAAAGGTGATGCTTTGTTCG
Organism: Paenibacillus sp. CF384; assembly: GCF_900106745.1. Classification (GTDB taxonomy): domain Bacteria; phylum Bacillota; class Bacilli; order Paenibacillales; family Paenibacillaceae; genus Paenibacillus_Z. The sequence continues at coordinate 223,090 of NZ_FNNV01000011.1, forward strand.
CTCAAATAGCAGCGTTTGCGGACATCGACACCGCATTTATCGAGAAGAATTTTACCGATCTCGGAGATGACACAGGGCTTGCCGGAATGACGGTAACGAAGAAAAGCAATACGTACGGTTATTCCATTGCTTTGCCTCAGTCGTGGACCGCAACGAAGAAAAACTTCGAGGAAGACACGGTCGAGTATGCTTTGCCTGAAGGATCTTTCGTCATTAACGTCTGGGAAGATCGGGAAGCAAGCGAATATAATGAAACATTAAAGAAGTACATTACAACAGACCCTGAAATGGTCAAATCAGGTGCCCGTATTACGTCATCCGGCCCGTCGACAATCGGAAATGGAATTCCCGTTACGAAAGTGGAATGGGAAATGAACGATCTCGATGTACCGGTAAAACTCGTCTATTATGTGGTGGAAATGCATGGAGGCGTTTATTTAATCTCCTATGCGCTAAACCAAGCCAACCTCACCGAGAGCAATCTCAGTCAAATCGAGAAGGCTGTTCATTCGTTTGCGTTTACAAATTAGCTCCCAGATCACAAATGCTCCGCTTCCAACCGGAAATATTTCGGAGGGGAGCGGCTTTTGCGCAAGCGGGTCGCTTTTGTTTAGGCGTAAGCTCTGGTACACTTAAAACAAATAAGTGATTGATAGATAAGGATGGCGGAAGTCAAGATGGTAATGTTGAAGCGGCAAGATGTCGAACTGCTGGCACCGGCCGGCGATTGGGACTGCATGAGGGCAGCTGTGGCAAATGGAGCCGACGCTGTTTTTTTTGGCGTAGAGAAGTTCAATGCACGGGCGCGGGCGAATAATTTTCATACGGATGAGCTGCCGGAAGTTATGGCATTCCTGCACAGCTACGGCGTTAAAGGATTCCTGACCTTTAATATATTGGTGTTTGAAGAGGAACTGAACAGCGCGAAACAGTTAATAGAAGCTTGTATCGATGCTGGTGTTGATGCAGTTATCGTGCAGGATCTCGGACTGGTGAAGCTCATTCGCGAGCTGTCGCCGGATTTCCCGATTCATGGCTCCACTCAGATGACGATTACGTCTCCGGAAGCGGTAGAGTTCACGAAACCGTTCGCTATCGAACGCGTCGTGCTTGGCCGGGAGAATAATTTAAAGCAAATCAAGACGATCGGCGAGCAAGCGAAGCTGCCGATGGAAGTGTTCGTTCATGGCGCTCTGTGCGTATCGTACTCCGGTCAGTGTCTGACCTCAGAGATGTGGGGCGGTCGTTCCGCTAACCGCGGCGAATGCGCGCAAGCTTGCCGACTTCCGTACGATCTGATGGTAGATGGCGAGCAGAAGCTGATGGGCGATGTGACGTACCTGCTTTCGCCGAAGGATCTCGCAGCTGTTGAGCTTGTACCTGAACTAATTGAAGCTGGCGTAACCTCCTTCAAAATCGAAGGCCGTCTCAAAAGCCCTGAATATGTAGCCAACGTGGTAAGCAAATACCGCAAGGCGATTGATAAATATTTCGACGGGGATCGCTCTGCCCCTTCGAAGGAAGATATCCGCGAGCTGCAGCAGAGCTTCTCGCGTGGATTCACGCATGGCTTCCTAACCGGAACCAACAACAAGAAGCTCGTAGAAGGTACGTTTCCGAAGAGCCGCGGCGTCTACCTTGGACGCGTGGAGCGGGTGCTTCGCGATGCCGTCGTATGCCGGATCGAAGCGCCGCTTAAACGCGGCGACGGAATTGTCTTCGACGCGGGAGATCCGACGAAGAAGGAAGAAGGCGGCCGCGTCTATGATTTGCGCAGACAAGGAACGAAGTTTGAAGGTGAAGCTCAAGAGGGAACAGTCATTGAATTGGTGCCGGGCCGTAACGATATTGACCTGCGCAAGGTTCATGTTGGCGATCGGGTTTGGAAAACAAACGACCCGGCGCTGGACAAACGTCTTCGTGCTTCGTATGAGACCGAGAAGCCTTACCGCGTATTCCCGCTGCATGTGAAAGTAACCGGCGGGCTCGGACAGCCGCTCCGCACGTGGTGGACCGATGTCGAGAAGGGCAATACCGTTGAGGTTGCCTCCGAGCTTCTGCTCGAGCATGCGGAGAAACGTCCGATGGACCACGCGCTGCTCGAAGAGCAATTGGGCCGCCTTGGCGGCACGGTATATCAGCTCGAGTCGCTGGAGGTCGACCTGCAGGGCGACCTCATCGTGCCGATGCGCGAGCTGAACCGGATGCGCCGTGAAGCGGCCGAGGCTTTGGCGGGCGAGCGGCCGAAGCCGCCCGTGTATGTGAAGCGCGCCGTCGAGGTTTACGACGACGTGCGCAGCCGCGGCGCGAGCGAAGGCAGCGTCGGCGCCGGTGGCGAGCTTGCGGCCGCAGGCCGCGGCGCTGGGGCCAAGCTGACGGTGCTCTGCCGCAGCTTGCCGCAGCTTGAAGCTGCGGTACGTTCCGAGAAAGTCGGCATGGTGTATGCCGATTTCGAGTTCATCAAGCAGCTTCCCGCTGCGATGGAGCTTGCGCGGAGCGCAGGCAAGCCGATTGGGCTGGTGACGCCGCGGATCCATATGCCGAACGAGAACGGCTACCATGCGAATATTTTGAAGCTGAAGCCGGATGCCGTGCTGGTACGGAATACAGGTGCGCTGTATTACTACTTGCGGGCGCGCGCTTCCCAGCCGAATGAGCCGTTCCCAACGCTAATCGGGGACTTCTCGCTGAATATCGCGAATCATAAAGCAGCTGATCTCTTCTTCGATGCCGGCTGCAGCCTGGTCACGCCGTCCTATGACTTGAACGTACAGCAAATGTTTGATTTGCTTCGCAACAGCGATACGTCGCGCATGGAAGTCGTTATTCATCAGCATTTGCCGATGTTCCATACGGAGCACTGCGTATATTGCACGTTCCTGAGCGAAGGTACGGATTTCACCAACTGCGGCAGACCGTGTGAAGATCGCCGCGTGTCGCTGCAGGACCGGATCGGGATGTCTCATCCGGTTCGCGTCGATGAAGGCTGCCGGAATACGGTCTATAACGCCATCGAGCAATCGGGCGCCGAATACATCAAACAGTTCGGTGATCTTGGCGTAGCTGCTTTCCGGATCGAGTTTCTGGAAGAGACCGCCGATAAAGTAGACGAAGTTATCGAGCTGTACAGCGATGCCATCGCCGGACGAATTGGCGGTACGCAAGTATGGCGCAGCTTGAAAGCCATTAATCAGCTGGGCGTTACAAGAGGTCAGCTGGTCAAATAAGAGTAGAGGGGCAGCTAAGGCGGCCTCTCTTTTGTTATATAGTCTTAATTACCTAACTCGAGCCCTTACAAATTTCTTTCATTTTCGACAGACAGGGAGGTTTTCGGGATTGGGGGGCGAATAGTAGCATTAATTACTGTTGTGTACATTTCGTGCTGGCTAGTAGGATTGCGTGCCGGAAGTCGAGAATAAAATAGGCTTGGTGAGGATGACCAATGAAACAACCTAACAAGGTGAAGACCAACCAAGACGGTTGGCAAATGGAAGTATTGAAAGCCGAACGGACCATTCTTGATGGCCAAATGCCCGCTATTGCGCAATTATTGGCCATTCCGGCTGATATAAGAATGAAATCGCCGCTGCTGCTTCGCGCTGAATGTGAGGACGGTTTGCTTAGGGGACGGTTAGTCGAAACCAAGCTGAGACTGGAAGCTGCACTCCGAGGTTTCGCCGCACAAGCGGATGATTCCTCGATGCTGACGATGATGGCGATGCTGGGACTTTTGTATGAGCAGGTAGGCGATAAGCAGGAGTCTAAGCCTGTAATGGCACTGCTGGCACAGGAGTGGGCACGTAACCCGGAGAACTGCAGCGGTTTCGTGCCGTGGGCACTGGCCCATGCGGCAGCTAATGGTGCTGCTCAATATGAGCAGGCACAGCGTCTCTTTATTATGTCCGCTGAACGTTTCAGAGAAGAAGGCAAGCCGCTTTGGCTCGGGTTTGTGCTGCTCGATCGGCTGTTGTTTGATCCCCTCGAGAAGGAGCATCCCGATTGGCAGCTGTGGCTGCACTGGCTCAAACGCCATATGGTGAACAACCCATCGGGTACAGTGCTGGTTCATTTGCTGACGAGTAAGGAGCCTGGTGCGGAATTGTGCGCGATGCTGCCTGAACGTTTTGCTTATTTGAGCAAAGCGATTCTGATGCAGCAGCCGGAAGAGAATCTTTCGGCAGATTTGGCTGAGGATATTGAAAGCTCGATCTTTGCCAGCGGAGCTCGAATGAAACGGCTTCTTCAAGAAGGGCAGCTTGCGGAGGCGGAACAATTCTATCCGAAGCTGGATCGGCTGCGTAAACTAGTCTCCACACCGGCTATTGACCGATTTGCAGCGGAGCTCAAGCAGTCCATGGACGATCAGGCGAATGTGGAAGCCAACACAATTACATTCTTCGCCCAAGAGCAAATTAGGCAGCAGCAGCTAAACGAGTTAGATCAGCAGTTAGGGGCTGGTCTGTTGAATAGAGAAGAAGTACAAGGTGCAGGTTTGGAACCTACGCCGGAGAGCTACGATGACCATGCGCCTACCGCTGAAATCAATACGGCCAAATGGCGGGTACAGCTCATTGACGGGATCAGCTTCAGTACACCTGAAGGCAAGCTGGCTGAACCGGTATGGAAGCGGCGGAAAGCCGGGGAATTGCTCGTCTATTTATTGCTTCAGCCGGGTTATAAGGCAAACAGAGAGCAAGTAATTGAAAAGGTTTTCGGAGAAGGCGATCCGGCTAAACGCTCCAATCAGCTGTATGTTACCCTTCATGACTTGCGTTCCTCGTTAAAGGAACTCGGCATGCCGGAGGACCTCGTTTATGCCAAACGCGGCGTCGTAGGCATATCGGAAGTCACTTTTGAAGCGATCGACGTGGAAAGCTATCTGACGTTGTCCCGTGTTGGCGATCAGCTTTGGGCAGACGATCGCGAAGAGGCTTGCCGCTTATACGACAAGGCGTTGCCTCTCTACGGCCTGCTTGGAACGGAACTTCCCTATGCAGAGTGGCTGGAGCGAGTCAGGGAGCAGCTTCTGGATCGTCAGACGAATATGATCAAGCGAATCGCAGGCTACTACGGTGAATTGCATGACGAGGCAAGAGTAGAGCAGAGTTTGGCTGAATGGATTGCGCTGCGGCCCGAACAGGAAGAAGCGTACGAGGCCATGATTAGACTTTGCTTGCGCGGAGATCGGCGAATTGAAGCAATCGGCTGGTACCGGCGCCTGGAGCGCGTATGCAAAGAGGAACTGGGCAGTGAACCGCTTGAAGAGGTTAGGAGCCTGCTATGGAATTGATGACGACACAGAATAAGAATCGGCCTTCCTATGCGGGACGCTCGCTGCTTAATCGGCTGTTGCTCATATATGTCATTGCGCTGGTGCTCAGTTTATTGATTTTGCGGGCGGAAACGATATTGGTCGCGCACTTTGAAGCGATGTTCCCTTTTCCGTTCATCGTGAACGTGCTCGGGGCGGTTATGCTTGCGGTCGTTCTTGTTTGCGCATCGGCGTGGCGGCTGCAGCCCGTCATTAAGGAGCTCCAAGAAGATGCTTCGTCTTCCACAAGGACGGGTATACAACGGGACAACAGTCTGACGAGTGCGGCACTCGTTCGTTTGTATCGCATGCCTTATGAGCTGCTTATCAGTGTGCTGCTGATCGGACTGCTGATCTCAGCAAGCTTTCACTTGGTCGATCTTATCCAGGTGTGGAATGAGGAAGAGCAAGGCGAATCCATCGATTGGCTGCAATTGACCGGCATTATGGCGGGGGAGCAGAGTCTCATCATGACGGTGGCGCTTGTACTCTTCACCTCCGTGCGGCGACTGTTTCGTCCTTATATGATGAAGCTCCAGCCGCTGTCCGGCAGCTTTGATGGACGGGCTTCGTTCTCGCAACCGCTTGTGATTACGTATACATGTACGTTTCTGGTCACGATTCTGAGTTTGTTTCAGCTGGCCATTGTGACAGCGAGACCGCATGAATCGATGGAGCCTTACAAATTCGGACTGATTGCTTTATTTTATTTCTTAATCGGATTAAGTTTGTTCAGTTATGTGACGATGCAATTCAGGCAGGAGCTTCGCGGCCTCATTCGGGATATTCGCGGACTTGTTGGCGGAACGGATATCCGGAATGCCCATACACCGTCTATTGTGCATGACGAAGCCGGAGAACTCGCGGTAGCCTACAGTGAGCTGCAGAATCGGATTAATCGGGAATACGAATCACTGGAGCGGGAATTAAAAATGGCTTACAATGTGCAACAGAAGCTCCTTCCGCCCGGGAATCTGACGATAGGTGCCTATCACATTACCTCACGCTGCCGATCCTACCGTGAAGTTGGCGGGGATTTCTTCGATGTGGTGTCACTCGGCCCCAGCCGATTTGCAGTGATGATCGGTGATGTGTCAGGCAAAGGATTGCCCGCGGCACTCATTATGTCGGCGCAGCTGCTTGTGTTCCGCTCCGAGATTCGGAGAAACGGCAGCCCTTCGGAAGTGCTGGCCCGTATGAACCGACAGCTGTGCGAGGCGATGGGGGACGAAGGATGTGTTTCCATCGGTGTAGGCGTCATCGATTTAACTAATAATAAGGTGCAATATGCCAGTGCAGGGCATCTGTCGCCCTACATCATTTCTAAGGACGGGCAATTCGCCGCGATCGATTGCAGCTCGCTTCCGATCGGGATTGACCCTGAGGCTGTCTACGAGGAGAAAGACTTGCAGTTGAAGGACGGGGATCGGTTCCTGCTGTATACCGATGGATTAATTGAAGCGGTCGATCACACAGGCAATATGTACAGTTTTGAAGGGCTCGAAGCGGAAATTGCGACCTGGGCATCTGAAGGTGACTTGTCTGTAGTAGTGGATGAGTGGCTTGCTCGTGTTGATGAAGCATGCGGGCCGGGTCAGGACGATCGCACCGTCGTCGTTCTGGAGCTTGCAGGTGAATATCGCAGCGCGCTGGATAAGCTGGATCTTCCGCGTGGCGATTACGGTGACGTAGCGGCGGCGTTCGATAATCCGTTTATGACCCGTGAATGGACCCTGCGCAGCAAGCTTGGCGAGGAGCGGCTTATTGCCTTGAAGCTGGGTGATTGGATGCAAGAGAGATGGCCGGAATCCGTAATCAAAGAGGATGTCCAAAGCGCCGTGTGCGAAGCGATGATTAATGCGATCGAGCATGGCAACAAGCTGCAGCCGAATACATACGTTACCGTTATCGCCCAAATCGGCGGCATGCTGTCCGTTTGCCGCATTTATGATGAAGGCGGCGGCTATTATCCAAGGCTCTCCCGAGATGAAGCGGAGATGCGCAAGAAGCTGGAATCAGAGGACCCTAGAGGCTGGGGACTGGTTATGATTGATACGCTTGCGGATTACTGGACAACTGGCCGAGATGAGCGCGGATTTTATACGGAACTTTATTTTATGAGAAAATTACAGACGGCTTCTGGCGGATAACCGATGACCTGGATAAGGAGGCTTGAGAAGATGAGCGAACAGCCCTTGCAAATTGAAACGCGGAAATTCCCAAGCGGGATGGTATTGAAGTTGGAAGGCGATTTGAGCAAGGCAGCCGAGGGCAAGCTGATTGCGGGTTTTGAGCAAGAATCGGAGCTCGGCCGAAGCATCCGGTTTATGGCGCTGGATCTGACGAAAGTCGATTATATTAATAGCGGCGGAATGGCTGTACTGATCCGGCTTGCTCGGATGGGGAGCAAAGCAGGCGTACATACTTTCGCATGGGGCATTACGCCCCATTACGAGAAGTTGTTCCGCATGGTAGGCTTAACGGAGTTTATGATGATTTATCCCAATGAATTTGCCGTTATGCAGCGCATTGAGGCGCTTGAGCTGTAAGTCGGCTCAAGGTTGGCAGGATATCTAAATTAAGCGGAGGGCAACATGGAACTGCAATCGGCACTATATAAAGAATGGCGGCATGTATTTAAGCTGGATCCGGAACGTGAAATCAGTGATGCGCGGCTCGATGCCATCTGCATGTCCGGAACCGATGCTATCCTAGTGGGCGGATCAAGCGGTGTTACGTTTGACAATACCGTTGATCTTATGTCGCGAATTCGCCGGTATGAGGTGCCTTGTGCGCTTGAGGTGTCGAATGAAGAGGCCGCAGTGCCGGGATTTGACCATTATTTCATTCCACTTGTGCTGAATACCGATAAGGCGGAATGGCTCGCAGGCAGACAAATACAGGCGTTGCGTAAATTCGGGGCTTTCATCCCCTGGGAGAACACCTCGGCAGAGGGGTATCTGATCTTGAACGAGGAAGCCCAAGCGGCGAAGCTTACGGGTGCTCAGGCAGGGCTTGACTCCGAGACGGTAGCGGCCCATATTTATATGGCGGATCGACTGATGCACTTGCCGGTGATCTATATGGAGTACAGCGGCAAGTTCGGCGACATGGAGCTTGTGAAGCGGGCCCTTCGGCTCGTGACGGAAGCAAGGCTGTTCTATGGCGGCGGGATCGATGATGCGGCCAAAGCACGACAGGCGGCAGAAGCAGCGCATACGGTTATCGTTGGTAATGTGATCTATGATAATTTGGACGCGGCGCTGTCAACGGTCCATGCTGTGTTATCCACGGAACTGCCTAAGTAAAGCTCAAGAAAGCGGAAATAAACAAGAACGGCTTCGGAACGAATCGGCTGCTGAACGGACATGCGGATCGTCATTTCGGAGGCCGTTTTTATTTGCAGGAAAATCATTGCAATCTGCCCGGATTTAATTGACACAGTCATGGCGGTTGTCTAGACTGAAGTAAGGCGAACAAATGCGAACAAAGGGGTTTATTTTCTCTATGTTAAACGAATTCAGCATCGACCAGGCTGTTCAGAAACTGAACGCGCCTCAGCGTGCGGCTGTGCAAGCAACAGATGGGCCGCTGCTCATCATGGCAGGAGCGGGAAGCGGTAAGACACGCGTACTGACGCACCGTATTGCATATTTAATCGAGAAGAAGCGAGTAGCGCCATGGAGTATCCTGGCGATTACCTTTACCAATAAAGCATCACGGGAAATGCAGCAGCGCGTTAGCGCGCTGGTCGGCAATGCCGGTCAAGATATTTGGGTATCGACCTTTCACTCGATGTGCGTGCGTATCTTGCGCAGAGACATTAACCGGATCGGCTTTACGAACAGCTTCTCGATCTTGGATTCCGCCGACCAGTTGTCGGTTATCCGCAACTGCATGAAGGATCTTAATATCGATACCAAGAAAGTGGAGCCGAAGAGCGTGCAGGCCGCGCTTGGCGGGGCGAAGAATGAGCTCATTTCACCGGAGCAGTTCGAGCTGAAGATCGGGGATTATTTTGACGGCATCGTATCTAAGGTGTACACCGCTTATCAGAAGCGGCTCAAGAGCAACAACTCGCTGGACTTCGACGATCTCATCATGAAGACGATCCAGCTGTTCAAGGACGAGCCGGATGTACTTGCCTTCTACCAGAATAAATTCCGTTATATCCATGTCGACGAGTATCAGGATACGAACCGAGCGCAATACATGTTGTGTAATATGTTAGCCAGCAAACATCACAATCTTTGCGTCGTAGGGGACAGCGACCAATCGATTTACCGGTGGCGCGGGGCGGATATTACGAATATTTTGAACTTTGAGGAAGACTATCCGGAAGCGCAAACGATCATGCTGGAGCAGAACTACCGTTCCACCGCGAATATCTTGAATGCCGCCAATGCCGTTATTAAGCTTAACAGCGGCCGGAAGCCGAAGAAATTGTGGACCGATCAGGGCGAAGGTGATGCGATTACCGTCTACCAAGCAGACACGGAGCATGACGAAGGGTATTTCGTGACAGGCGCTATTCGCAAACACGTAGGCGGCGGCCGGAAGTTCGGCGATCATGCGATACTGTACCGGACGAATGCGCAATCGCGGGTAATCGAGGAAACACTTATTAAATCCGATATTCCTTATCAAATCGTCGGCGGCGTCAAGTTCTATGATCGCAAAGAGATCAAGGACCTGCTCGCTTACTTGCGGCTCGTTTCGAATCCGGATGATGATATCTGCTTCCAACGGATTGTGAATGTCCCTAAGCGGGGAATTGGCGATACGACCGTTGCCAAACTGTTTGACGAAGCGGGACTGCGCGGGATTTCGGTCTTTGCGCTGTTAGAGCAGCTGGACTGGCTTGATGTGACGGGGCGTGCCCGCACGGCGCTTGCGGAATTCCGCGATATTATCGATAACCTGACGCGTATGGTGGAATACTTATCCGTTACAGAGTTGACGGAGAAGGTATTGGAGCTAAGCGGCTATCGCGAGGAACTGCAGCGTGAGAACACACTGGAGTCGAAAGCACGATTAGAGAATATCGACGAGTTTCTCTCCGTAACGCAGGACTTTGAGAAGCGTAATGAAGACAAATCCTTGGTTTCATTCCTAACGGATCTTGCTCTTATTGCAGACATTGACTCGATGGATAAAGATGAGCCGGAAGGCGGCGTGAAGGATGCTGTCGTGCTGATGACGATGCACAGCGCCAAAGGCCTGGAGTTTCCGATCGTATTCATTATCGGGATGGAGGAAGGTGTATTTCCTCACAGTCGGGCAATGAATGATAACGAGGAGCTGGAAGAGGAGCGCCGACTTGCCTACGTTGGGATTACACGCGCGGAGAAGCAGCTTTATCTGACAAGCGCTCGGATGCGTACGTTGTTTGGCCGGACGAATGCGAATATGCCTTCGCGATTCCTTCGGGAGGTGCCGGATGAGCTGAAGACCGATGCATCCGCAACAGGACGAGGCCGTCCGGCAGGCGGCGGAATCGGGTTCGGTTCTGGCAGTCGAGGTATTGGCGGAGGTGGCGCGGCAGGTGCCGGAGCTGCAGGTTCGACGGGGTTTGGATTCCGTAGCGGTGCGCCATCGCCTGCAGCGCGATCAGGCTCTTTATCCGGAGCTGGCAGCAATAGCAGCGGCGTTAGAGTTACTTCGCCTATGGATGCGGCGCGAGCAGCATCAGGGGCAGCAGCAGGAGCGGGAGCAGGCGGCGAGTTTGTAGCCGGCGATAAAGTGTCACACGGCAAGTGGGGCATCGGCACGATTGTCTCCGTCCGGGGTACCGGCAATGACAAGGAGCTCCAAATCGCATTCCCGGCTCCGGTTGGACTAAAGAAGCTGCTTGCTAGCTTTGCACCGATTACGAAGGTATAAGGAAATTGAACGAGAGAGGGAGAACGTCTATGACGACTGCGATGGAACCGGGATCTAATATTGAGCCGATGAAGCTTGCGAGAATGCGCGAGCTAATCAACCTCATTGCGGAGCACAATCACAACTACTATACGCTGGATCTGCCGACGATCAGCGACAAACAGTGGGATGAGCTCTATGACGAGCTGGTACGCTTGGAGCAGGAGACAGGTAGCCTGCTTCCGGATTCGCCGACGCAGCGTGTTGGCGGCGATATCTTGAAAGGCTTCGAGCCTCATCGTCATCGCGCCCGGCTCTGGAGTCTGGATAAAGCGCAGGACGCGGAGGATCTGCTCGCATGGAATACTCGGGTGAAGAAAGCAATCGCAGACTATAATACCAAGAATCCGAGCGAAACGCCGCTGCCCGAGCCTAGTTATGTCATCGAGCTCAAATTCGATGGACTTACGCTCAATTTGACTTACGATGAGGGTAATCTCGTGCAAGCATCGACTCGCGGCAACGGTACTGTCGGCGAGGGAATTCTGGCGCAAGTGAAGACCATCCGCTCCATCCCGCTGACCATTCCGTTCACAGACGGTCTCATTGAGGTTCAAGGCGAAGGCATTATGAATCTCTCCGTGCTTGAAGCTTACAATGTAAGTGCTGTCGAACCGCTGAAGAATGCACGTAATGCGGCAGCAGGCGCGCTGCGTAACCAGAATCCGAGGATTACGGCAGAGCGGAAGCTGAATGCGTTCTTCTATAATATAGGGTACGCCGAAGGCATATCCTTCGAACAGCATGCACAGATGATCCAGTTTCTGAAGGATAACCGGTTCAAGGTTAATCCTTATACGTTTTACTGCACGACGATAGAAGAGGTGCAGGCAGAGCTCGAACGTGTTGCTGAAGGACGAGGCGAGCATGATTTCCTCATTGATGGTGCAGTCGTGAAGCTGACGGACATGCGGACGCGCGAAGCGCTCGGCTATACCGATAAATTCCCGCGCTGGGCTGTTGCGTTCAAGTTCGAGGCCGAAGAGACGACGACGATCCTGGAGTCTGTATCCTGGGAAGTGGGCCGTACCGGCAAAATCACACCGGTCGCACGCGTCGAGCCTGTTGATCTCGCAGGCGTTACGGTGCAGAATTGTACGCTCAACAATATCGGTGATATTGAACGCAAGAATCTTAAATTCGCGCTTGGCACGCATGTCATCATTCGCCGTTCCAACGACGTCATTCCGGAAATTCTGGGCAAAGCTGACGACGAGCCCGGCGTAGAAATCATAGCGCCTACCGAATGTCCTTCTTGCGGAACGCCGCTTGAGCTGCGTGGAGCGCATCTGTTCTGCAGTAACAAGCTTGGCTGCAGACCGCAGACAATCGGACGCATTACTCATTTCTCGTCCCGTGATGCGATGGATATCGAATCGTTCAGCATCATGACAGCAGAACAGCTGTTTGATGAATGCGGAGTCCGCGACCCTGCGGATCTCTATGCTCTGACCTATGAACAACTAATCGGTCTTGATCGCTTCGGTGATCGCAAGGCGCGTAAGCTGCTGGATGCGCTTGAGAAATCCAAGGATCGGGATCTGGCAGCGTTCCTGTTTGCCCTTGGTATCCCCAATACAGGCAAAGCGACAACGAAGATGCTCGCGGACCATTTCGGCAGCTTAAGTGCTGTACGAGCCGCGACTGTCGAGGAGCTTGTTGGTTTGCCTGACGTTGGCGGGATTGTCGCAGAAAGCATTCACACCTACTTTAGCGATCCCATTATCTCGGAATGCTTAGACCGCATGCTGGCACTTGGTGTCAAAGCAGAAGCGGAGCAGCAAGTGGCTGCGCGGACGGACAGCATATTCAGCGGCAAAACCGTTGTGCTTACCGGCACGCTTTCCCTTATGACGCGCGATGAGGCGGCGAAGAAGCTGGAGGCGCTTGGTGCGAAGATCAGCGGCAGCGTGTCCAAGAAGACGGACTTCGTCATCGCCGGCGAGAGTGCAGGGAGTAAGCTTACGAAGGCGCGCGATCTCGGAGTAACCGTTATTGAAGATGAAGAAGAGCTGCTTAAGCTGTTGCAGTAATTCGTGTAGTAAATGATTAGGAGCACGCCTTCTACGCGAGTCGTAGAAGGCGTGCTCCTTTGTCATTTTTTACAAGTTGCATTGGGTTTGTGGATGTGTTAAATTATTTCTTGTCGCTTCTGAGACATACGACAACAACAACATACAGCTTTCGACAGAAAGCAAATAAGTTGTTGACACATGATGACGAAGCTGGTAATATAATCACTTGTCACCACGAAAGTGAGACAAACAAGTTCTTTGAAAACTGAACATATGAATCACGTCAGATTCAACAAAATGTTTTAAATATCGCAGAGTAATCTGCGTAGCTAGTATTTTGAATGAGCTAACAAGCGAATTCATAAACGGTCTTCGGACCACTTTTATGGAGAGTTTGATCCTGGCTCAGGACGAACGCTGGCGGCGTGCCTAATACATGCAAGTCGAGCGGATTTATTCCTTCGGGGATAGC
>NZ_FNNV01000007.1 GCF_900106745.1 Paenibacillus sp. CF384
CGACGTCACGAGTACCCATACCGCTTTTGTACATCTGAATCACGGCTTCCTCAAGCCATCCATCCCGCCGCTGATACGGCTCAAATACTTGAGTCGATCTCGTGGAACCTCAAGCTCCTCAATGGCACCGTACTTGGTGTGCAGGCTGCGCTTGTAGTAACCGTTCCGGCTATTGTGCTCTTCGTCTGTGTTTGCCATAAAATGTTTAATTTCAGCTTTCATCAACGACTCCAAGTTATCTTTGACAAACTGGGTGACAAGATTTTCAAATAGATTAGAAAGCGTGTTTTCGGGTATTATATTCATCGGTAGGGTCCTTTCTCGGTGCGTGTCGTAACCCCGAGGATACCCTACTTTTTTTGTGCCCGACTAGGCCCAAATGTTGGTACACAAACTATTTTACGTCATCTAGTTTGGCCACTGAGAGTCGCTTTTCCCGACTCTCAGCTCCTTTTCCCCCTATTTTCGGCGGTGAGAGTCAGCTTTTACGACTCTCACCATCACACTAGGGGAACTTCCAGCTAGTTTGACCACCGAGAGTCGCTTTTCCCGTCTCTCAGCTCCTTTTCCCCCTGTTTTCGGCGGTGAGAGTCAGCTTTTACGACTCTCACCATCACACGAGGGGAACTTCCAGCTAGTTTGGCCACTGAGAGTCGCTTTTCCCGACTCTAAGCTCCTTTTCCCCCTGTTTTCGGCGGTGAGAATCGGCTTTTACGACTCTCACCATCACACGAGGGGAACTTCCAGCTAGTCTAACCGCTGAGAGCTCGATTTCCCGACTCTCAGCCTCACTTACCCCGGTTTTCGACGCTGAGAGTCCACTTTTCGCACTCTCAGCAGCCAGCAATCGGGATTTCCAGCTAGTTTGACCGCTGAGAGTCCACTCTTCCGACTATCTGAGCCGCTACCCGCTCAGCGCATTCCGCACGGCAAGTATATACTTCGCCTGATCGAGCGGGTTGACGCCGCGGCGTTGGCGTGACACGTCAACGTCCGGCGGGCATTCGCGGTAGCCGGCGAAGAAGGTCGTGAGCGTGCCGCGGCCTTTGGTCATGGAGCCCAGACGCGCCGGGAAGTCGAGCGTGGTCGCGACGGGCAGCGTGCCCTCCAGCTCCATTCGCTCTTGGCGCACGATAGGCGCGTCGAATTCGCCGCGCATGAGGACAAGCTCGTTCATGAGCTTGCCGCCGTACTCCTCCGGCACGGAGAGCCGAAAACGAAGCAATGGCTCCAGCAGCTTCGTTCCCGTGTTCGCAAGGCCGTTCATCATGCCCATAGGCGTCGCAATGACGAAGTCGAGCGGATGCGTGTGCCACACATGATGCTCGCCCTCGATCAGCGTGACGCGCAGATCCGTCACTTCCCAGCCGCGCAGTCCCTGCTGAAGCGCCTCCGGCACTCTCCGAGCGACCTCGTTCTGATAACTCTCCAACAATCGTTCGCCTCGAACAAGCGACTTATAGACAAGCCCGCTTCCCCGCTCACCCGGTTCGATCGTAAAACGCAGGATCGCCCAGCAAGGCTTCGGCATCAAATACGCGACATACCCTTCGCCAACCGAAGCCGGCGTTTCTTTATAGATAACCGACGGTGCGCCGAAGCTGACTTCGAGCTTAAATCGGCTCAGCAAGATGGAGGTCAGCACCTCCATCTGAATTGGCCCCATCACCTTTAAATGCAGCTCTCGCTCATCCTGCAGCCACTGCAGATCAAGCAGAGGATCCTCGTCCGCCAGTTCCTGAAAAGCCGCAACGACAGCCGGATACTCCGCCTCGTTCTTCCACTGCACCTGCACGGTGAGCAGCGGCACCGCAAGCCGTTTCTCTCCCGGCACTCCTTCGGGCGCGCCGATGACATCACCGATTCTTGCGCGGCTCCACCCATACACCGCCGCAATATCGCCGGCCTTCAGGACGCCGATATCTTCCGTCTTCTGCCCGGTCACTCGCCGAATTTGCGTTACTTTATCCTGCATGTCGCGGCTGTAATTAAGCACCGTATCGCGGTTGCGGATGACCCCTTCGAAGAGGCGGACATACGAGATTTTACCCATCACGGGGTCCCGTTCCATCTTGAAAATCACACCCGATACCGGAGCCTCCTCCGACCCGCTCGGCGCCGGCAAATACGTCAGTACCGCATCCATTAGCTCTTTCACGCCAATCCCGCGGTTCGATGCCCCGAACAGAACCGGAAACAGCGTGCTGCGATGTACGCCTTCGACAAGCACTCGCCCAAGCAGCGCATCATCCACCGCCTGTCCATCCAAATAAGCTTCCAGCAGCGACTCATCCTGCTCAGCAACCGCCTCCACCAGCATGCGCCGGTACGGCTCCGCCCACGACTGCTCACCGGCACCAATCACCTGCTCCTCCAACAGCACCGACACAGCTCCGGTAAACTCTGCTTCCGCCCCAACAGGCGCCGCGACAGGCACCACCTGACGCGATAACAATCGTTGCAGCTGTGCCAATACAGCCAGAGCATCGGCTCCAATGCGATCCATTTTGTTCACATAAATAACCGTCGGAATCGACAGATCGCGCAGCGCCTGCCAGATCACTTCCGTCTGTGCCTGCACGCCTTCAACCGCGGATACGATCAGCACCGCACCGTCCATGACTCGTAGCGACCGCTCCACCTCAGACAGAAAATCGACATGGCCTGGCGTATCCACGAGGTTAATCGGCGTATCTTTCCACGTAAACCGCGTCACTGCGGCACGCACCGAGATGCCCCGCTCCCGCTCCACATCCAGCCAATCCGTCTGCGTCGTCCCTGTATCCACGCTGCCCAGCGCGCGAATATGCCCGCTCTGATAGAGCATCTGCTCGGTCGTGGTCGTCTTGCCTGCATCGACATGAGCAAATATGCCAACATTACGCATCTTCGCACCCATAGCTCCCTAATCTCCCCTGCTGTCAGCTCTTATCGTCGTAATAGACATGATCGGCCGCCACTAAAGCGCCGCCTTCTATTGTAAAAATCCCAAACGAATACTGCATCTGCCTGCGTTTATCTGTCGGCGATCCCGGATTAAACAGCAGTACGCCGCTTCGCTCCCGAATTAGCGGAACATGAGAATGCCCGAACACGATCACATCCACGCTGCCCTGCTCGAAGGACCGATACGCATTCGTTTCCGTATCCTCGCGCTTGCCTGCCCCTAGATGACCGTGCACTAAACCGACCCGAAGTCCGCCAATATCAAGCACTTTGCGGTGGCCGAACTTGGCAATAATCTCATCGCCGTCATTGTTGCCTGCCACACCCTCTGTCCGAGCATACGCACGCAGCATATCCCATACCGATAACGTCATCCAATCTCCCGCATGCAGAATGGCATCTGCATCGTGAAGCTCCTTTATCAGCCGGTCCGGCAGCTTCTTGGCCATCCGTGTCATGTGCGTATCCGATACAACGACTACTTTCATGTCCTCCACTCACCTCTTCACGCTGGCATGGTATTACATAACACCGCCTGTGTCTTCCACCATGATCCTATTACTTTCATTATTGTGCAAAAGCACCCTCTATTCAACATGAAACAATTTTATTCCTGTAATCTAACATCAATATGCCGCATACGAAATATTTCGATCCCAAACCCATCAAATCCCATAAAAAACTGTCATACACCACCACTTTTATGTTAGATTATATTACATATAAAGCATTTACTTGCTCAACACAGTCGGGTTAGGAAAAGGAGAGAATGCTATGTTCAACATAAGGCGTTATTCCACCGCAGACCATGACGACATCTGGCGGCTTCATCTTCTTGTTATTTCCGCAGCAGGCGTAGAACCGACTCATCAGCATTATCATGATATTTTTCATATTGACGAGCAATATCTGGAGAGCGGCGGCGATTTTCTTGTCGGAACAGGTCAGAATGGTATCGTAGTAGCGATGGGCGGCCTGAAAAAGCTCGACAATGATACCGCTGAAATCAAACGACTGCGTGTTCACCCTCATTTCCAGCAGCGCGGCTATGGTCAGATGATGCTGACCAAATTAGAACAGAGGGCACAGGAACTCGGCTTCCGCCAGATTTATTTGGACGCTCTAACCAACCAACTAGGCGCCAAGAAGCTGTTTCTTACTAACGGCTACGCGCATCGAGGTGCTTCCGTCATCGACGGTTTCTGGATCAACGTGTACGAGAAATCGCTCATCGAAGCCAAATAAATAACAAATTTCATAAAATCGCTCAAACCGCTGGGCTTATCTCATCGTTACCTCCTAATAGAACGACTATTAGGAGGAGGAAGATCGATGAATAAAGCAAGAAGGTTTGGGCTTTTTTTGCTGACTTTAACCGTATGTCTGGCCATGCTGCTCCCTGTACTGAACGCCTCGGCAGCAGAGAGCTCCCCTGGGGTTACAACAGATGCGGACACAGCCGCTAAGCTCGGCCTGCTGTTAGGTGACGGCGACGGGGTTTCAGCCGCCTATCTCAGCAAGACGTCCACCCGCCTCCAAGCCGCTATTATTTCGTTACGTCTTCAAGGCAAACTCGCAGAAGCTCAAGCTTTCACAGAAAGCGGCAACTTTAAAGACGCTTCTCTCGTAAGTAAAAGCAATCAAGCTATTCTGGCTTATTTGAACGCTCACGCAGAGCTCGGCTGGAATGGTACAGGCAACGGTAATTTCAATCCCCTTGTTTCCATCACCGCACAGCAGTTCTATAAAGTGCTGCTAGAAGCGCTGGGCTACAAATCCGGCACCGCTTTCCAATACAACGCTACCTTCACGTTCGCGAAAAACAAAGGGCTGAAGAACATTGCCGCCGCATCCGAGCTGACCAATGCAGATATCGCCACAGCACTTGTTGAGGCGCTGAACGCATCGAACGCGAAGGGCGCTACCTTGTTTGCTCAACTGCAGCAGGCGAACGTAATTACCGCTTCTGCCGTGCTGCCAGCAGGCGAACACATCGGACTTGGAACCACAGACAAGCTAGGCTCATACTTAACCGACAGCAAAGGACGTACGCTCTACTTTTTCACAAAGGACGCTGCCAATCTAGAGTCCTGTCAAGCCGACTGCCTGAAAGCATGGCCGATTTACCATGCGGATCAGCTGCAAATTCCTTCATCCCTAAACGCAGCCGATTTCGGTATGTACATGCGTGCTGACGGCACCATGCAAACGACGTATAAAGGATGGCCGCTTTACTATTTTGCCAAAGACACGGCTCCCGGTGATGTGTTTGGGGAAGCTGTCGGCGGCGTATGGTTCGCTGCCAAATCGGATTACGCCGCTATGCTGGGCACGTCCACGAAGCTCGGCAACTACTTAACTGATGCGAACGGACGCACCTTGTACTATTTTGACAAAGACACAGCCGGCAGCAGCGTTTGTGAAAGTACTTGCTTGGCTAACTGGCCGGCTTATCTGGGTGCAGGCACCAAAGCCCCTACAGGTATTGCGAGCTCTGATTTCGGCGTCATTACGCGCACGGATGGCAGTAAACAATCTACGTATAAAGGCTTCCCGCTTTATTATTTCGTCAAAGACTTGGCACACGGCGATGTCAACGGGCAGGGTTTGAACAACGTTTGGTATGTCATTGATCCCGTTGCTTTCAAAGGTACAACTGCCAGTGCCGAAGTCAAAACCTATCACGTAGACATCAAAGAATACTCCTTCGGCACCGGTCCACTGACCGTGGAAGCCGGCTCGAAGATCGTCTTCACTAACTTCGACGATATGAAACACAATGCGGTTGCAATTGACGGCAGCTTCGACACCCCGTTATTGGCCAAAGGCGAATCGTTTACGATTACGATCAGCAAGCCGGGTACGTACGATTATTTCTGCGAGCCCCATAAGAAGTTCATGACCGGCCAAATTATTGTGAAATGAGTGACTTCGCATGCAGAGGAAAACGAGGAGTAACCGAGTAGGAGCGTCGTGGAACAAAGGATATCTGTTGGTCGCCTTAGGCTTGCTGATCTGTCTGTCGGTGTCCGCATGCAGCAGCAATACCAATTCTGCCGCTACAGAGAATCATGTCAATCACAATGAAATGGCGATGAATGACGCAGCAGACTCGCCCGGCTCCGGCGAGGACAGCTCCGTCAACTCCTCAGCAGACGACGATCCGGCAGCACAGCCGGCCCCTGCGACTGACGATACCCAGGTAGACGACAAGGGCGGTAACACTTCAACGAATAACGGCGGGACTGCCACGGCAACGGAGCCTAAGCCAGACGATTCTAACGCTGCGGCGAAGCCGGACGACGTCAAGGCAGATCCTAAGCCGGCAGCCGATGATAAAGGCGGCACGAAGGGTGATTCCAACGATGATGCCCATCATGATGATTCGAAGGCCACGACGCCTGCCGCCAAGCCATCGACGAAGCCTGCAACGAAACCCCCAGCAAAACCGGCTGCGAAGCCTGAGACGAAGCCGGATGAAGGCACAACAACAAAGCCTGATAAACCGGCAGCAGGTGCGGATAATTCAAAAGCCGAAGTGAAGAGCAAAACCTATGTAGTCGAGATTAAGGAGTTCGCTTTCACGGTAAGCAGTCTAACCATCCGCCCGGGCGATACCGTGAAATTCATCAATCGGGATAAGGTTAAGCACACGGCCACAGCGGACGATGGCAGCTTCGATACCGGCCTCTTAGGCCTCGATGAAGAGAAGTCCGTTACCTTTGATACCGAAGGGGAATTTTCTTACTACTGCGCGCCTCACCCGGCGATGCAGGCAACCATTATCGTAGCAGCGAAATAATAGTATCGGACAACGTTGTATAGGGTAGCCGCAGCTTAAGCGGTTACCCTCTCTGTTGTTAGAATGGTACATGGGTCTACATTATCGACGTCTGTTCTGGAGGCTTGCCGGTATGCACAATCTTGCTGATCATGAATTGATGCTGCTCATCAAAGCCAAGCAGCACAAGGCGCTGTCCGTTCTATACGACCGTTACGCGGCGCTAGTGTATTCGTTCGCACTGAAGTCGCTGAAGGATGAACAGTCCGCAAGGGATATTACGCAATCTGTCTACATGCGGCTGTGGACGACCGAGTCGGACTACAACCCGGATAAAGGCCGTTTCACCAGCTGGCTGCTAACCGTGACGCGTAATATGACAACGGACTGGCTGCGCAAGCAGCGGCGTATTAACGCTCCGCTTCTTCCCTATGTGCCGGAGGAGCTTGAGCGTATTCCTGATGCCGCCGTCACTTCCCCTGAGGAGAGTGCAGAGCGTCAATCACTCAAAGCGCAAATTCGCAGCGCCTACCGCCACCTATCCTCGCAGCAAATTATGCTGCTGGAGCATTTCTACTGGCAGGGATATAGCTTAAGCGAGCTCGCTGCCGCCTATAATCAACCGCTCGGTACCGTGAAGAATCGATTGCATCAAACGCTCAAAATATTACGCAGACATTTGCCGGCAGAAGAGGAGGGATTGTGATGGAGAAGAAAGATACAACGCCCGCATCCCCATGCGAGCTATGTCTGGAATACGTCTCCGGCGCATGCAACGAAGAAGAATCGCTCGCCTTCGAGCTTCACCTCCCTCACTGCGACGCCTGTCAGAAGGAGCTGCTTGAATTGCGCACAGCCTGGGAAGCACTGCCCGTCGATATCGAATGGATCGAGCCGCCCCAAGATCTGAAGCAGCAAGTAATGAATGCCGCGCTTGCCGCTCGTCCGGAGGACATTCTTCCCGACTCTGCAGGCAGCCATGTCGCGCAATGGCGTCCAAGAAAACCTCGAGCTCGCTTAGTCAAGTTCAAGCTGCTCCCCGGTCTGCTCGCCGCTTCCATTGCAGGAATCGTGCTGTTATCGGCGTGGAACATCCAGCTGCGGCATGAACAGCGAATCGCGCCGCTTCCGGTAGAGCAAGCGCTTCACGTATCCGCCGCTCAAATCAGCGAGCTTGTTTCGTTGAAGGCCCAAGGCCCGCTCGCCGGCAAGTCTTCCGGCGTTGCCTGTATTGTCGATAACGGCCAGAGCCGGCAGTTCGTCGTGTATTTATTCGGTGCTGCGGCAACCAAAGGCGCGGAAGCCTACCAGGTCTGGCTCGTCAAAGACGGCGTCCGCACGAGCGCCGGCACATTCCGCGTTGGCCAAGCGGATCGCGGAATCGGCCTGCTCGCGATGCCTATCGCGTCGGCGAAGCTCGATTACGACAGCATCGGCATTACCATTGAACCCGATGATGAGGGCAATCAACCGCGCGGCACGAAGGTGTTCGGGTCCATCTGATCCTCAGATGCGCGCAGCACACGATAGTTAAGCCACTCCGGCGGCAGAAGCCGGTTATAATGGGGCTGCAGGTAGCGGTCGTCAATCAACAGCAAGCTCCCGCGATCATGCTCCGAGCGGATGAGACGCCCGCCCGCCTGCAGCACCTTATTCATGCCGGGATATAAGAACGCATAATCGAATCCGTTGCGGTCTGTCCGGTCGAAGTACGCCTTCATAATGTCACGCTCAAGCCCGACTTGCGGCAGTCCAACTCCTACGACAACAACGCCCGTGAGCCGATCCCCGACCAGATCAATGCCTTCCGAGAAAATACCACCCATCACGGCAAAACCAACCAGCGTTTCCCCCGAGCCTTCCTGAAAAGCAGCCAGAAACCCTTCCCGCTCCTCCTCCGTCATACCCGGCCCCTGCACCATGGTCCTCACCGAACTCGAACCTGAACCAACAAGCAATTGATACTGCTCATACGCATCATTCATATAGGCATAGGACGGGAAGAAAACCAAATAATTGCCCTGCTTCTCCTGCGTCACCTTCGCAATGAGCGCTGCAATCGGAAATTTCGTACGCTCTCGATCCTGATAGCGAGTAGATAACGGAGCAATCGTCACTTCCAGCTGGTCCGCCGAGAACGGGGACGGAATGACAATGCTGTAGCTCCCCTCGTTCTCTCCTGCACCCAGCATATCCATGTAGTAGTTCAGCGGCATAAGCGTAGCCGAGAAGAAGACCATCGCGCGGTATCCCTTGCTCATTACCTCAAGCAGATGCGAAGGGTCTAAACAGAACAGTTTGGTGCGCATATCTCCCCGCAAGGACTCTGTATACGTCACGAAACGCTCATCATACAGCTCCGAGATGCGAACGAAGCTTTGACTCCGAAAATACAAGTCCAGCAGCTCCGGGTTTACGCTGCCACCAGCCGGCGAAAGCAGCTCCTTCTCCGCCGCAGCAGCAAATTGCTCCACTAAGCTCACAAGCGGCTCCGGCAGCGACTCCACCACCTCCTGCCGCTGTTCGCCGAGTGCTTTGCGCTGCGCGATGTAGTATTGATTGACCGCTTTGGCCGCTCCGTGAACATCGCCGTTTACCCCTTTGAATGCCCGCTGCATCTCCAGGAAGTCCGCTTTATTGAGGTCGCTCGAATACATTTCCCGTGCTCGGTCCACAAGATTATGAGCCTCGTCAATCAGCAGCGCCGTCTGCCGTTTCTGCTCCTCGAACATGCGCTTCAAGCTGACACGCGGATCAAACACATAGTTATAGTCGCAAATCATCGCATCCGCCCCATATGCCGCATCCAGCGCAAATTCGAATGGGCATACCCTGTGCTTGCGCGCATACACCTCTACCACTTCGCGTGTAATAAGCGTTTCGTTCGAACGCAAATCAAGCAGCGCCTCATTAATCCGGTCGTAATAACCGTCCGCATACGGGCAATGCTCCTTGGAGCACCGGACTTCCTCTTGGAAACAAATCTTCTCCTTCGCCGTCATCGTGACCACCTGCAGATGCAGCCCCTTCGTCTGCAGCAGCGCGAATGCCTCTTCCGCCGCCGTACGCGTGATCGTCTTCGCCGTTAAATAAACGAAACGCTGCAGCAGCCCGGCCCCAATCGCTTTGACGGATGGGAAGATTGTAGAGATCGTCTTGCCGATGCCAGTCGGTGCCTTAGCAAACAATTTATGGCCCTCTGCGATGGTTTGATAGACAGCACCCGCCAGCTTCCTTTGTCCTTCCCGATACGCCGCAAAAGGAAAAGCAAGCTCCTGGATACTGCGATTCCGGAGCTCTCGATGCCGTACCTGCTGTGCAGCGCATGCATAATAACTTCGCACCATCTCGTGCACGAACTCCGTAAGCTCCTCATAAGTAACTCGCTGCAGGAAGCGCCTCTCTTCCTCGCTCTCCACTTGCACATAGGTCAGCTGCACCGTGAGCTCCTGAAGCCCTCGGTCCTTAGCAATCATATAGGCGTAGCACTTCGCTTGCGCCCAATGAACAGGGTATGTATGGTCGATCTCCTCCGGCAGCCGTCCAGCGGTCGATTTAATTTCATCCACGATAAGGCCGCCATCTTCTCCCGCGATGAGCAGCCCATCACAGCGTCCATCAATGACAAAGAGAAGATCATCCATGACGATCTCCGCGCTTACATATACTTCCTTCTGATCTTGTTCGCCATATTGCTTCTGGATGCGTTGGTGCGCCTTGGTGCCTTCCGTCATGGAGCTCATGACATGGAAACCCGATTCGATATCTCCGCTCCGATAGGCATACTCCACCAATGCACGCACAGACAGCTGTATATGATCTCCCATGGCATCTCCTTTAGGCCAACCAAATCGAACATTTGTTCCTCAATTGTACCACCTAACCCCTTATCCGCGCAAAAAAAAGCCGTCCCGGGAAGGGACGACTAATTTTTCGAGCTTTTTAAAGAGTTGTTGTTGTTCAAGGCCGGAAGCATCTTCATGCTCTTGACCATAGGTGTATGATGCACATGGCAGGAAGGAGCAACATCGAAGGCGAAGTTATCACGCATCCAGCTTTTACAACCTTCTGTCTCACAGCTCCAAATCGCTGTGTTCTCTTCAGGGATATCCTCTACGATTTTCTTGCGATTATACAAGGCGCATCCCTCCCGGAATTATAAAAAAACTGCCCTCAACTTTCGTTAAGGGCAGTTTGTTGTTGTTCGCTATAAAACTACAGTTTTACAACGTTTTCTGCTTGTGGTCCACGGTTGCCTTGAACAACGTTGAACTCAACGCGTTGGCCTTCGTCAAGGGACTTGAAGCCTTCGCCTACGATTGCGGAGAAGTGTACGAATACATCGTTGCCGCCTTCAACTTCGATGAAGCCGAAACCTTTCTCTGCGTTAAACCATTTAACTGTTCCTGTTTGCATTAGGAAAACCTCCAAAATTAAATTAACATGTACTTTTTATTCGTTTTGCAAATAAAAAAATCACACATTGAAAAAGGTACCATCTGACTTTATGACAACCCTTTTCAATATGTGAATTCAGGTCTTTTCTCACTAAAATCATATTAGCATATCTATATACGAAAAGCAACGTGATTCCATTTCTTAACTGTTTCTTTAGGTTGCCTTCACCTGGTCACCTGCAAAGTGCAAGCTATTTCGCTTGCCCTCTGCTATTATGACCGTCACTTCCAGCTTCCATACTTAAATTTACAAAAATTTTATGAACCGATATATCGATCATAAAGCGATTGCGCGCGATCGAGATCTTCCGTTCCCTGCACGAGCACGCGTCCATCTGCGAACAGGACAAGCCGCTCCCCTTCCGGTAGCAATGCCTTGAGCAAATACGGATTCCGCTGCAGCTCGCAGGAGCGCGCAAGCTTCGCAGCCATATGCTCCAAGTCAAGCGCTCGCGAGCCGCTAATCTGAACGGTCTCCCTGCCGCACAACGTTACCGCCCCGCCGCCGCCATTCCCAGCCTGCAAGGATGGAAATTGCCGCAATCCGCAGGTTGGACAATTCTCTCTTGCCGGCGGCAGCTTCAAATCCATCATCTGATGCTGCCAAATCTCCAACGACAGCAAGCCCTGCCGCTGCGCGCCCGTCGCACCGACGATAAATTTGAGCGCCTCAACCGCTTGAAGAGAAGCGATGATATCCACGATCGGCGAGATGACGCCGACAGTATCGCAGGTGTCCCCGCCGCTGTCTCCCGCACCGAGCAGGCAGCGCAGGCAAGAGGTCTGTCCGGGGATAAACACCGCTGTCATGCCATGCGAACTGACGGCACCGCCATAGATGAACGGGATTCCCCGCTTGAAGCACACATCATTGAGCAGCAGTCGAGTTTGAAAATTATCCGTGCCGTCCAGCACGAGATCAGCGCCGGCAACCAACTCCTCCGCATTCTCGGCCGTCACATGTGAGACGATCGCCTCCACAGTTACGTCTGCGTTAATGAACCCCAGCTTCCGCTGTGCAGCAACCACTTTAGGCCTGACCTGCAGCACATCGTCCTCGTCGTACAGCATCTGCCGCTGCAAGTTGCTGCGCTCCACATAATCACGATCAATAATACGCAAAGTGCCGATCCCGGCTCTTGCCATATGATTAGCGATGACAGTGCCGAGCGCCCCCATGCCAACGACAACGACGGTTGCTGCCTCAATCTTCTGCTGTCCACTCACTCCGATTGGAGGGAACAGCATTTGCCGAGAATAGCGCTCGCGGTTATTGGATTGTTCGTCAAGACTCAAGACCATCAACCTCTCTTCTTGCCAATTAAGCCGCCCTTCATGCCGGATTGCAGCAGATTTAGGCGGCTCTCTATACCGTTCTATAAGTTATCGCAACCGCTCCGTTATCCCCCGGAAACAGCCTGCAGCACGCGCAGCTTATCGCCTTCCGCAAGCGGAATATCAAGCCGCTCCAGCCAGGCAATGTTATCGGCATTGTAGTAGAGCAGCACATGCTTCCGCACCTCGCCCTGCTCCGTGTACAAATGCACTTTCAGCAGTGGATATTCCTCGATCAGCAGCTGCAGTGCCTCCTGAAGTGTTCCCGCTTCCAGCTCGAACGAAGATCTGCCCTTCGTGCTGTCGCTCAGCAGAAGCGGCACGGATACTTGAATACGCACACGCATTACTCCTCTATAATCCAAGGTTTGACCGTCAGAATACGGGAGAACTGTCCCGGAAGCCTGTCCCACGTTACGCCGCGATCTGTCGAACAGAAGATTTCACCGGATGTCGTGCCGAAATAAAGACCGTATGGATCCAGCGAATCTACGGCCATGGCGTCACGCAGCACGCTGACATGGCGCTCCTCGTCAGGCATCACATCGCCGACCGGCTCCCACCGGCTCTCGCCCGGGGCCATGCCGTAAACGAGCAGCTTGCCGCCTCTCATCGAGCGCTGTTCGCTGCTCTCGAGCGGGACAAGGAACAGATCGCCTGTCGGCGAGACGCTGATCGGGAAGCCGAATGGCGCGTCATCGCCTTTCAAGACCAAACCTTCTTCTATGGCGAACCAGTTGTCGCCGCCATCCGTTGATTTGAACACGCCGCTGTGCTCCTGCATATACAACGTGTTCGAATCCGTCGGGTCGATTACCATCTTGTGGATGCAGTAGCCGACCTCATCCGAAGGCTGCCCCGTAGGGACGCGCGCAAGCCCATTGTTGCACGCTTTCCAAGTCTCGCCGCCGTCCTCGGAACGGAAGACGCCGACCGCTGACATGGCCACCCACATCCGATGCTTATTCGACGGATCGATAATAATCGTATGCAAGCACATGCCTCCCGCACCCGGGAACCAGTTTGGCCGGCTTGGGTGCTCCGTCAAGCCTTTCAGCTCGCGCCAATTCACGCCGCGATCATAACTGACGAACAATCCCGCTTCCTCGGCCCCGGCATACAGCGTATCCGGCTCTGCGCCAGGTACGAGCTGCCATATTCGATTCAAGGAGAATCCGCTCTCTTGAGAGTAAGACGGGCCATTCTCCACTTGCGTCCAGCTTTCGCCGAAATCATCCGACACGCGGATAGATGCACCGTAAGCCGCATGCGAAGTACCGGCATAAATGCGATTGCCGTGACGGCTGTCTCCAAGCACGCTGTACACTTCCCAGCCCGGAAGAAAAGGTCCGCTCAGCTTCCATTCCTTCCGTTCCAGATCCGAGGAGTATTGAAATACTCCTTTATTCGTCCCAATTAGCAATACAACCCGTTGTCCCATTGTAGCGAATTCCTCCTTGGCATTTTGGCTGAATCCTTCTCCCTATTCTTCGATGAAGATAGTAGAAAATCCTTCCAATATCCGAACGAGTGCTCGCATTATTTTATCCCGAGTGCCTGCAGCTCTTGGTCGACGCGTTGCTTCAGCGCCTTCTTCTCCGATTCCTCCAGGAAGGCTGCATTTACGCCATTGCGAATAATTGAAGCCAGCTCCGCATCCGTAAAATCAAATTTCTCCGAAACAATGCGATATTCGCGCGTAATGTCCGTGCCCGAGACGCTCGGATTATCCGTATTCAGCGTGACGATCAACCCTTGATCGAAATAATCGCGGATCGGATAGACACCCCAGTCCGCCACGGCTTTGGTCTGGATGTTGCTGACCGGGCACATTTCAAGCGGAATGCGCTGCTCCAGCATCATTTGGAGAATGGCCGGGTTCTCTCGCAGGCGGACGCCGTGACCGATTCGCGACGCACCCAGATTCTTGACGGCTTCATAGACATTCTCCGCCCCTGCCGCTTCGCCGGCGTGAATCGTGACAGGCAATGATCGTTTGTGCGCAAGCGCGAATACTTCGCGGAACAGCTCCGGCGGGTATGACGCCTCGTCCCCCGCCAAATCAACGGCGACCAGTCCGCGTCCGGCATATCGGGCAGCAGATTCGATCACTTCCAAATTATCCTCACGGCCATGATGGCGCATGCAGATCGCAATTGCCCGGCCCTTAATGTCAAACTGCTGCTCCGCACGCTTCATGCCTTCAATAACATGATGGATGGCTTCCTCCGGCCGAAGCCCGCGAAGTCTGTGCAGCTGCGGCGCGAATCTGACTTCGATATAACGGCAATTGTGCGAGGCGGCTTGCGCCAACGTTTCATAAGCCACGCGTTCGAGCGCAGCGCCTGACTGCATGAACCGGGTCGTGAAGCCAAACTTGCTTAAGTACTCCGGCAAGCTGCGGCACTCATCGTCAACCTGCATGTAAGGAATCAGGCCGGCCGCATCGTGTGCCGGCAGTTCGATGCCTTCGGCTGCAGCGATATCAAGGACGGTGGCCGGCAAGAGGCTTCCGTCCAGATGAACATGAAGATCTACCTTCGGTAATTGATGCCATCTATTCATACGGTTGTTCATCCCTTCTCTATGTAAATAAGTGATCATCCCGGGTGGTGCCGTAACGATCTGCCGATAGCTGCTGCTAGTGTAGCCCTGTGGCAGAGATTTCATAAGAAGATAGCATATTATACCGAAGAGTGGAGGAATTTGTCGATTCATGACGAATTGATAACGACTGGTTATTATTTCCCTTCATATGTTTGAGAGGAGTTCTACATCATGTATAACATAAATGATGACTCACAATTAAGATACACGACTCCCCGTAAGACTTGGTTCGTATTGTTCCTCAGCGCGCTGCTTCTGGGCAGCTGCTTCTGGTGGATTACAAACGCCTACAGCCGCTGGCTGCATAAAGAAGTCTATCACGACGCATCCGTAGAGCTGGCTGCGAATGCCTCCTCGCTAACGCTGGCTCTTGAGCGCAGGCTGCTGCTCTCAGACGGGCTTAAAGCTTTTGTGGATACTTCGCTGATGGACTCGCATAAGCTCGATGCTAACCATTTTAATCGTTTCGCCAAAAGTTTCATCGGTCCTATCCAAGGCATTCGCAATTTGTCTGTCTATCCCGGCGGCATTGCCGAATTTGTCTATCCTCTTCAAGGAAACGAGAACGTCATTGGCCTTAATCTCTTCAAACATCCTAATCCTGATATCCGCGAGAATGCGCTGCGAACCCAACATCTGAATGTCAAAACGATCTTCGGGCCGTTCGAGCTGACGCAAGGCGGGCTCGGGTTATTGTCCAGACAATCGATTTTCGTTCAACGTGAGTTCTGGGGTTTCGTCTCCATCGTACTCGATGTGCCGCCGATTCTGGAAGAGGCCGGGCTGACGCAGGTGAATAAGGGCATTGATCTGGCTGTCAAAGCTGGCAACAACGTGATTTACGGTGACGCAAGCCTCTACGAGCGGTCTCCGCTGCTGGAGAAGATCTATCCGGCTGAAGGAAAATGGGAGATTGCCGCGCTTCCCAATAAAGCAAAGTTAAGTGCAATAGATACGAAGGTACAGATTATTCAGCTGATTTTCCTCTTAGCTCTCATCCTGCTTATCTATTTAATTTATATTCAATTGACCCAGAAACATAAGCTGCAAGTGATGGTGAATGAGCGGACGAATAATATGACGCGCGCCAATCAACAGCTGGAATCCACCTACGAGGAACTCATTGCGACCGAGGATGAGCTGCGCACCCAATATCGACTGCTGGAAGGCACGGAGCGGACGCTCCGCCAGATGGCTTATCGCGATACGGTAACCGGACTCAACAACCGGATCTTCTTCCAAGAACGGCTCGAAGAAACCATCCTCATGGCCGGCAGCAAAAACCGCCGCTTCGCGCTGCTCTTCATCGATTTGGATCAATTCAAGCTCATTAACGATACGCTCGGCCATTCCTACGGTGATTTGCTGCTTAAAGAGGTCGGCGAACGGATGACGATGCTGCTGACCAAAGGGGAATCGTTCTCGCGGATTGGCGGCGATGAATTCACGATTATTTTGCCATATTTGAAGGATCAGACGCATCTACACCAAATGGCGCAGCAGGTTGTGAACTTGTTCCAGCAGCCATTCGTTCTGCAGGGGATGGAGTATTATGTGACCGCAAGCATCGGGATTACGGTCTTCCCGGAACATAGCGACGATGCGGAGCTGCTCATGAAGTATGCCGATGCAGCGATGTACCGGGCAAAGGAAGAGGGCAAGAACCATTACCGGATTTATGACGATACGCTGAATGCCGATGTGCAGGAGAAAATTTATATCAAGAACAGCCTGCGGCGCGCGCTGGAGAACAAAGAATTCGAGATTTACTACCAACCGCAGCTGGAGATTAAGACGAGGAAAATCATCGGGCTTGAAGCATTAATTCGTTGGAATCATCCGAAGCGCGGACATATTCCCCCGTCCATCTTCATCCCGATAGCGGAAGAATGCGGCTTAATTGAACCGATCGGAGAGTGGGTTCTGCGAACGGTATGCGCGCAGAGCAAAGTGTGGCAGAACGCCGGCGCCGAGCCCATTCGGGTCGCTGTCAACTTGTCCGCTCGCCAATTCAACCAGCGGAACAAGCTGACGGAGCTCATTAAGTCGATTCTGGCCGAGACCGGACTTGATCCCGCTTATCTGGAGCTGGAAATTACCGAGAACCTGGCTATGCAGGACGAGAACGCGACCGTCTTACAGGAGCTGCGCGATCTCAACATTACGATTTCCATCGATGATTTCGGGACGCATTATTCGTCCCTTAGCTACCTGAAGCGACTGCCGATCGACAAAATCAAGATCGATCGCACGTTCGTAAACGGCATCTCCAAGGAACCCAAGGATGAGGCTATCATTCTGGCGATTATGCTGATGGCCAGTCATCTGGGCCTAACCATCATCGCCGAAGGCGTGGAAACGACGGACCAGCTGTTCTTCCTGCAGCAGAACCACTGCCACGACATCCAGGGCTTCCTGTACTATCCGCCGCAGCAGGCCGACACGGTTCTTCGCATCCTAAACAGCCACTCGCCGGATAGTGTGCTGGCAGCAGAGAAGCAGTAGAGGCAATTGCTACAGAGAGCGCAGTGCTCATGCTGAACTCTCAGCTCCTCATCCACGCCGCGAAGTAGCTGAGAGTTCCTGAAACTGACTCTCAGCGATCAAACTAACCCCCAATTCCCTGCTTCGGATGCTGAGAGTGCGCATGCTGAACTCTCAGCTCCTAATCCGCACTATGAAGTAGCTGAGAGTTCCAAAAATAGACTCTCAGCAATCAAAACTAACCTCCGATTCCCTGCTTCTGATACTGAGAGTGCACATACTGACCTCTCAGCTTCGGACTCAAAAATTCTAACGAATCGTAGGGGCCTTATTTCACCGAATTTCACGCCTCCGAAAATCTAACGAACCACACAGGTCTTATTTGGGTAAAAACAACTCCCAAATACGAAAAAACCTTCAAATAAGACCTCCACGGTTCGTTAGAATTTTTTCGACGTTATTACAGGCCAAATAAGGCCTGTACGATTCGTTAGAACTTTATGTTTTAGAAACAAAAGAGAAACCTGACGTTTTGAAAAAACGTGGGTTTCTCTACATTAAGCAGCTCCCGGCTGAGAGCCGCTTTTGTTTACATTCGGCTAGTTCCACTAATGTGTGGCCCTACGAACTACTCTTGCACTCATTCCACTAGCTTTCCACCAATGTGTGGCTCTAAGGGCCACTCTTTCGCTCGTTTTGCCAACTTTCCGCTAATGTGTGGCTCTACAGACTACTCTTGCACTCATTCCACTAGCTTTCCACCAATGTGTGGCTCTGAGGGCCACTCTTGCACTCATTCCACTAACTTTCCACTAATGTATTGCTCTACAGACTACTCTTTCACCCATCTCGCTAACTTCGCACTACTGTATTGCTCTACACGCTACTCTTTCACCCATCTCGCTAACTTCGCACTACTGTATTGCTCTACACACTACTCTTTCACCCATTTCGCCAACATCACGCTGATGTGTTGTTCAACCGCGGGCGCCCCTTACGATGCGCCGCGGCTAGAGCATATGCGCCGGAGCAGCGGTATTCGCCAACTCCACGCGATTGCGGCCCAGGTGCTTGGCGCGGTAGAGCGCCTCGTCCGCATCGCGGAACAGGCCGGCCGCATCCTTCGCCGAATCCGGATATCGCGTGATGCCCATCGACAGCGTGACAGGCCTTCCGACGGGGCTGTCCGTTTCTTCCATGATGGCGCGCAGGTTCTGCGCGTAGACCATCGCCGTCCCAAGCCCCGTTTCCGGCAGCAGCACGACAAATTCTTCCCCGCCATACCTGCAGCAAATATGGCTCTCCTCGAACTGCGCTTGCATGTTGGCCGCCAGAAACCGCAATACTTCATCGCCCATTTCATGGCCATACGTGTCATTGACCTGCTTAAAGTGGTCCAAATCCAGCATCATGATGACAAAAGGCATCTCCTCCGCAATCCATGTGCGGATGTAGAGATCCATCGTCCGCCGATTGTACAATCCGGTGAGCGGATCCGTCTGGGCCTCCTGGGATAAATGATCGAATCTGCTGCGGATTTGTCTGACAGCCAGCACGAAAGCCCGGTGCATCGCGTTCGCTTCGCGGTTCCACGAATGAATGCGAGGGACCTCATCTCGCACGGATTTATTAGTTAACAGCACAGAGGCGAAAGTAGAAAGCTTCGTCAGCGGCTCTGACATTTTGCCGATCAGCCAATAGATAACGAGCAGCAAGATGGCCAGAATCGGAGCCATATACAGGGCAACCTTGAGAATCGGACGCTTCGATGCCGTTAGGATCACGGCAGTCGGCGTCTGCGTGACCACGCCCCACCCGGTCTCCTTCATATAAGTATAACTTGCCAGCATATCGACCCCGCGCGAATTGACAATGCGCTTCACGCCGCTATGGCCGGAGAGCATATCCGCAAAGATCGGATTGACGATATCCCGCTCCCCGATCCGACTCTTATCGGGATGATACAGCATCGCGCCCGAAGCGCTGACCACATAGGCGTATGTACCATTGCCGGACTGTGCGGCATCTCCTAGAATCGTATTCAGCAAATTGGTCTCATGCAGACGGATTGTCCCGCCGATGTAACCCAAATATTCGCCGTCAGCGCCCCATAGCGGATGGCTCACCATAATAATCAATTGATCAGCGGCACTGATATAAGGCTCCGAAATGAGCGGCTTCCGTTCCTTCAGCGCCTGTTTGGCACCGTCCGTTTCGATGGTCTTGCCTTTAAGGCCTGTATCGGTTTCCGACGCAATGCTGATCACTTTACCGGTCTGGTCGACCACAACGACCGCTTTGTACATCGGGTTCGTTTGTTGGATAAGCTTCACTTGCTCGTCCAGGTCAGGACGATTCAGACCGCCCTTCGCAATATGCTCGGCGTTGTACTTGAGATTCTTCTTCATGGAAGCGAACAGCTCATTGACCGTATCGCTGATCTTCGTCGTATACATGTGGTTAAGCTGAAAATTCATCGTCATCAGGGAGTTCTTCTCGTTACGATAACTAATCAATAAGCTGATTCCCAGTGTAATCAGTACAGATGCAACGACAAGCACACTAACCATGGTTCGAATCGAAAATCCCTTTGCTCGGAGCATGCACATGCCCCCTTTCAAGCTGATCAGAGATTATTCGACAAAAATCGCTATAGTTCCTGCATCCCGAGCACACTCACGAAATAAAAAACCGCTCCCTGCCTTAGACAGGAGAGCGGTCCTTTCCACTCAATCAATCGTATGCGCTTTCAAATTCGAAGCTGAACCTTCTCCAGCAGCTCTTCCCGCTCCCAGCTTACGAACTGATCCTCCCAAGCTACGTGGTATAAGCCTTCCCCGGTTTCCATGACGGTCCCTCTCGTGCCATCAAGCAAGAACACAACGCAATCTCCGACCTCGAACATCGTTATCACCCCAGTCTGAAAACGATTCCGTGACCACCTTTCGGATATTCCCACTTGATGTTCTGATGCGGACAGCCGATGCGGCAGCTCCCGCATTCATGGCAGCCTTCATAGCCGACATGCATGCGGATCTCCTCCCATTTGTACACCTCTGCCGGACAGAATATCGTACAGATTTTGTCCGGACAGCTCGACATGCACACCTCGGCATCCAACACGGTCAAATGAGACTTCGTATCGGCGTTAAACCTGAGGAGGTACTGTTTCTCTTCGATGGACTGTCCTTTTGCCAGATCGCTCATTTTACTTCATCACCTTCCAGGCCCGGTACATATCCCGCGCGATTTTCACCTTCTCCTTCGCTGTGCCGATATCCCGCCATATCTTCTTCTGTTTCTCCCGCTTGGAGGTGCCGTCGACGGTGAACATTTGGCTGGCCGCACGGTTCATCATCGGAATGTATTGTTCGAAGAATTGCGGGAATTTGTCAAAATGATGCGTGGAGTCTTTGTATTTCTTCAAATCCTTCCCAACGAAGCTGCCCATCAGCGCTAACTTGTAATGATCGAGAAAGGCTTCCGAGAAATCCCCGGCTTCTTTGGCCAGCACGACCGTCTCCGCGGCTAAGCGTCCTGAGGTCATCGCCATATTGGAGCCCTCGCGGTGAATAGCGTTAACGAGCTGCGCTGCGTCGCCAACGACGAGCACGCCGTTGCCGACCACCTTCGGCATGGAGTGGTAGCCACCCTCGGGAATGAGATGGGCTAGATATTCCTGCGGCTCCGCGCCTTGCACAAACGGACGGATCATCGGGTGATTCTTGACATAGTCGAGTAGATGGTGAGGCTTTAGCTTATGCTTAATCATGCCTGAAAGTAACGTGCCTACGCCAAGGCTGAGCGTATCTTTATTCGTGTAGAGGAACCCCGTACCGAGAATGCCTTTCGTGGCATCCCCGAACAGCTCAATCGTACAGCCCTGTCCTTCCTCCAAGTTAAAGCGGTCCTCGATAACCTTCTTATCCAGCTTCAAAATCTCCATCGTCGCAAGCGCCACTTCATCCGGTCTAAACTCTTTGTGGAAGCCGAGCGACTTGGCCAGCAGCGAATTCACCCCATCGGCGAGGACGACAACGTCGGCATAGAGTTGACCGTCCGGACGATCGGTCTGAACGCCTACGACTTTGCCGTTCTCCACAATGCAGGAGAGGACGACCGTCTCATTGATGAGCAGCGCCCCTTGCTCCACCGCTTTACTCGCGAACCACTGGTCGAACTTGGCCCGCAGTACGGTGAAATTGTTATAGGGTTCGCGTGCCCACTCCAGCCCTTTATAACCGAACGTCGTGGCTGATTCTTTATCCATCATCATGAAGCGCTGCTCTACGATGGGCCGTTCTACCGGGGCTTCCTTATAGAATTCCGGGATGATATCCTCCATCATCTGCCGATACAGCACGCCGCCCATGACGTTCTTCGAGCCGGGATACTCCCCCCTCTCAATCAGCAGCACCTTCACGCCTGCCTTCCCCAGCTCGTAAGCGCAGGCAATTCCGGCAGGCCCCGCGCCTACGACGATACAATCAAACTTCTCAGGCATAGTTACTCTCCTTCCCAAGCGCAAGCTTGAACTGCTCGATCAGCAGCGGCACAATTTCGAAGGCATCACCTACGATGCCGTAGTGGCAGGATTGGAAGATTAGCGCGCCGGGATCTTTGTTAATCGCAATAATGAGTCCGGAATTCTGCATGCCCACGATGTGTTGAATCGCCCCAGAGATGCCGATGGCAAAATAAATCTTAGGCGTCACCGTCACACCGGTCTGCCCGACCTGATGATGATGGCCAACCCAGCCGGCCTCGACGACATCCCGGCTTGCGCCTACAGCAGCTCCGATGACATCCGCGAACTCGTGGATGAGCTGGAATCCGGCCGGGCTGCCGAGCCCCTTGCCGCCGGCGACGATAATATCCGCTTCGTCGATCCGTACCGTCTGCACCGTATTGCGCACGATTTCAAGCACCTTCGTCCGGACATCGTCCTCGTGAAGCACAATGGACTCTTCAATAACCGTACCCTCACGGGATGTGTCGCGCGGGAGCGCCCGCACGACCTTCGGTCTTACCGTGGCCATTTGCGGCCGGTATTTCTTGCATAGAATCGTCGCCATGATGTTGCCGCCGAAGGCGGGACGGCTTGCGAGAAGAAGACCTGTGTCCTCTTCCACGTCCAGCT
This sequence comes from Paenibacillus sp. CF384, assembly GCF_900106745.1. GTDB lineage: Bacteria > Bacillota > Bacilli > Paenibacillales > Paenibacillaceae > Paenibacillus_Z. The sequence continues at coordinate 22,751 of NZ_FNNV01000007.1, forward strand.
GCGTAGTATCGGCGGTAAGGCCTGTCGGGAGGTCCGTGGCAACAGCGCTTGCCAAGTCCTTACCCGTCGAAGTTGCGCCGTAGAGGATAATCTCGGGCTTGTATTTCTCCGTACAGGCGAGGAGCGCCTGCATGTACGTTTCGGTACGGTAATGCTTGAAAATCGGCGCGTCGTAGACATAAACTTGATCCGCGCCGTAATAGATGGCTTCCTGTGCAAGCGCGCTCACCCCATCGCCAATAATAACGCCGGCCAGCTCGGTTTTTCGTTTATCCGCCAGCTGCCTGCCAGCGCCAAGCAACTCCCGCGCAACGGGTACAATTGCACCGTCCTTGATCTCCATGAACACCCAGATGCCGCGGTAATCCTCGAAGCTCATGACGTTTCCCCCCTCGCTTGGAACAGTTCCTTCTTCTCCAGCAGCACGGTCAGCAGCTGGCTGACTTGCTCTCTTGCCGCGCCATCCAGCATCTGTCCGCCTTGCGGCTTCTGCGGCGCCCACACCGACGATACGATCGTCGGCGAGCCTTTAAGACCAAGCTGCGCCTTATCCACATCCTCCAGCTCATTCACGGACCAAATGTACGGGTTGTATCTGGCTGCTCGCAGCATGTTCGGCATCGTGGAGTAAGGGACCTCGTTAATGTCCTTCTCGACCGAGAACAGACAAGGCAGCGTCGAGGAGATCACCTCGTAGCCGTCCTCCAGCTTCCGGTGGAGGATTGCGATGCCCTTCTCCTTGTCAATCTCGACGATCTTCTTCACCGAGGTCAGCGGCGGAATGTCGAGCCGCCGCGCGATGCCCGGTCCCACTTGGCCGGTATCGCCGTCGATTGTCATTTTGCCGCAGATGATCAGGTCGATCGGCTTTTCCTTGGCGATCTTGTTAAGCGCTTTCGTTAAGGCATAACTCGTGGCCAGCGTATCCGCTCCGGCGAACGCACGGTCGGAAATCATATACCCCTCATCTGCGCCAATCTCGATGCATTTGCGAATCGCTTTGACAGCCGGCGGTGGCCCCATGGTGAGCACCGAAACCGTTCCCCCGTAACGCTGCTTCAGTCGAACCGCTTCTTCAACCGCATGCGCGTCATAGGGATTCAGAATCGCCGGCGCGCTGGCACGATCCATCGTGTTGGTTTTGGGGTTCATCTTGATGATTTTCGTATCCGGCACTTGCTTAATGCAGGCGACAATATGCAGCATCCCTTCAGCACCTCTCGTCTAAATACTAAAATATATAAGAGACAGCCCTAGAAAATGCCTGTACGCAGGAAAGGCTTGAACAATTATTGTTCAAGCCTTTCAAACACCCAAGCATGTAAATGCAATCCCACATAAACTAAGATGTGCATGAATTCTTTGCGGCCTTCTCCCGGAGGTCTCTTTTTTTTGTACGATAATCCCTAAGCGCCGCGATAACGCCTTGCAATCTTCGAAAGGATTACTTTGGCGCATAGATGGATTTGATGTGCCGCATATTCATAAATGTGCTGCTTCCACTTGCCTGGACAAGTTCGATGATGCCGCCGCTCACCTTCTTGATGACGCCCAATGTTGCGGAGTGTCCTCCGAGATTGATCACGACCATGTTGCCTTCTTCTTCCTTGCACCGTTCCTCGAAGCTTCTGGATAGAGCGGGCGGCAGCGGCTTCATCGAAAGTGTATCCGCACTTCGGGCATACGGGAGATGAGAAGCCGGATAAGGAATAAGCCATTTCAAGTGATGCAGTGAAACGTAAACCGCGTTATAAATTGGCGAACAGATGATGAGATAATCGTTCATAATGCCCTGTACGAAACCGTGAATCGGCTTACTGCCGCCGACACCGATTTCGACGAACATCCCTTTCGCTTCCTGCAGCACGGCGAGCAGCGTGATCGAATCGACATGCAGCATGGCACCATGCTCTCCTTGTTGGTCAGCCGCATTGTCGTCCGAAGCAGCCGGCGTCCACTGGTGCACGTGGATTGTCGGAATATACATATACCGCTCTTCATGGTAGAGAACCAGAATATCCGGACCTACATCGATTAGTTTACCCGCTACCTTCTTCTTTCCCGTCACCTCCACAATCACTTTCTCCGCAAGATAAGGAATCAATTGATTCAAGACAGTCCCTCCTTTACATGCATATTTCGTTTGGCTTGTCAGGTCAAAAAATCCAACTCACCCAGTACGTTAACAGGACTAGCGTGAACAACACCGTTATCGGAATAACCAGGACCGTTACCTTCAAATAATCGGCCCATTTGAGTTTCACGCCGCCTTTTCGAATGATATGCATCCACATAATGGTCGCCAGTGTACCGATCGGCAGCAGAAGCGAACCGATGTCACTGCCAATAACGCTTGCCAGATAGGCGACTTTGAGTGTAAGCGGGTCCAGGCCCATATTCGTTAACGTCAGTGTACCGACCATTAATGCCGGATGGTTGTTAAACAAGTTCGACATGACGCTCAGCAGCATACCCATCAACACGCTGGCGTGCAGTAAACTGCCGGAGACAAGCGGCTGCAGATAATCAATTAACCACTCCGTTAATCCAATATTGCGCAGTCCATAAATGATGACATACATGCCGAAAGCAAAGATCAAGATATACCACGGCGTCTTCTTCAACATATCAACGGGCGGTACTTTGAGATAGATCCAGCGCCAAGCGAGCAGAAAAGCAGATCCGATGACGGCCATTACCGCGACAGAAAAATGAAGATACGATGCAACGAACAAGCTGATGCGCACACAGAAGACGAAGATCAGCACATTGCGCATAAACTTGGCGTTATGGTTCTTCTTAGGTGCTTCCCCTTTGAGCGGATGGCTGCCGGGCGTCATTTTCCACGGCTGCATTTCAGGCAGCTTCTTCGGAAGGGTGCGATAGAAGATCGCAAACAAGAGAAGGGCCATGAACAGTAATCCAAGGAATGCCGGCACGAACATCATCGCCGTTTGCATGTAGAGGTCCATGTGAACGATCTTGAGCGCGATCAGATTGACGATGTTGCTTACCCCGATAGGAGCACTGGAGGCTGTCGCGATCAGAGCACCGGAGAGGAGATAAGGGATTTTCTGATGGTTTTTGAGCCCCATGCTCTTAAGCAGCATAAGCAGAATCGGTGTTGTAATCAGAATGCTGCCATCGTTATTGACGAAGAGCGTCATGAGAAAACAGAACAAGTTGGTTAGCCAAAATAGTCGGATGCCTGATCCCCGTGCCTTGCGGGTTAAGATTTCGGCAGCCCAGTTGAAGAATCCGAAGCTCTCCAGAACGATAGCCATCACGATGGTCGCTATGATGGTAATCGCAGCGCCGTAGATCGTTTCCGTGATGCTCCCTAAATCCCCAAGTGATACCGTCCCTGTAAGCAAGACGATAAATGCGCCGACTGTAGCCGGTATCGCCTCATTCACATTCGGACGCCAGAACATAAAGCCGACAGTTAGGAAGAACGTACAAACTGTAATGATTGCCATTATGTCGTGCATGTTTTTACCTCTCTTCAAGAAATCATTTCTCTAGTCTTTCATTCTCCTTTCAAGCCGAATAGGAACACCATGCCTCGTCCTGCTATTTTCATAGATTCCTCCTCTGCATGCCCGTAACTGCAGCTATGTACTGTATATATATGTACAAGGCAGATGGCTCGTACTGGACAATACCCCCGAATCTATGAAAACCATCTCCTATCAACACTTGATAGATATCTCTGAGTGGCAGATGCCGGGAATAGATAGTTGCCTATCGCCTAGCGCGGCTTGGACACGAAAAAGGCGGTACAGGTGAAATCCCTGTGCCGCCTTCGGAATGATTGTATGGTACCCATGTAGACCTCTGGGTTCGCTTCTTACTCCAGATTCGCTGTTTTCGCTACCATGTAGACTTGTGGGTACGCTTCTTGCTCCAGATTCGCTGCTTTCGCCACCATGTAGACCTTTGGGTTCGCTTCTTGCTCCAGATTCGCTGCTTTTGCTACCATGTAGACGTCTAGGTTCGCTTCTTGCTCCATATTCGTAGCTTTCGCTTCCATGTAGACCTCTGGAGGAGCTTCTTATGTTGTTCTAGAGACTACTCTTTACTCGAACCCACCACTTTTCAGCCAATGTGTGGTTCTGGGGGCTGCTCTTTGCTCGAACCCACCACTTTTCGGCCAATGTGTGGTTCTAGAGACTACTCTTTGCTCGAACCCACCACTTTTCGGCCAATGTGTGATTCTAGGGGCTACTCTTTGCTCGAACCCGCCACTTTTCGGCCAATGTATGGTTCTAGAGACTACACTTTGCTAAACCTACCACTTTTCAGCCATTGTGTGGTTCTGCCCTTACTTACGAAGGGTCCAGTCTCCGAAATTTCGGAAAATGGATCGTCACCGCTGTATACACGCCTTCCTCCGAAGCGATCGACACCTCGTGCCCGAGTTTAGCAGCCAGCTGCTTGACCAGATAAAGCCCCATCCCTGTCGACTTCGTATGCGTGCGCCCATTAGAGCCGGTGAACCCTTTATCGAACACGCGGTGCACTTCCTCCGGCCGAATGCCGATACCGGTATCGCGAATGACAAGCCGCCTCTCTCTGCTGTCTTCCTCATAGAAAGTCGCGACTTCACCGCCTTCTGCCGTATATTGCAGCGCATTAGCCATAATCTGATCGATCATGAACGTCAGCCACTTGCTGTCGCTGGCGACGAACATGTCATCGCTTGGCGCGAGCAGAATCCGGATGCGCTTCGTAATGAAGAGTTTCGCGTATTTCTTCACGCTGCCTTTCACAACCGCCGAAATGCCGATTTCGTTTATAAAATAATCCTTGGAGAACGAGTCAATCCGCGAATAGTACAATGCCTGTTCGACGTAGCTGTCAATTTTGCTGATCTCATCTTCCAGCTTGTCGACTAACTCATCGACCGGCTTATCGTCGCTGCCCGACAGCAGCAGCTTGCTTGCCGTTATGGGCAGCTTCACCTCGTGAATCCAGGACATCACGAAATCCTGATGATCCCTTATCTCCAGCTGCACCTGCTGAAGTCGCTTGACGTAGGTGTCCTGCTGGCTGCGAAGAAGCGCAAAATAAAGAGATTGGGTTTCGTTCTGCGGATCCGGCAGCGCCTCGAACCGTTCCAGCTCGCCGCTATGGAGCAGCTCCGCCAGCTCCTTATAGAAGGAACGCCGATAGTAATAGCCTGCCACTATATAGATGATGGCGAACACGAGGCAGCTGCCATCGATGTAGACCACGTCACTCCAGCCGTTGCCGCTGACAACCAGCATGACGGTCACGAACAGCAGCACGACCGCGAACCAGCTGACATAATAACGCTTATCCTTCAAATAAGAGAGAAAGGTCATTCGATCATATACCCCTGCCCTTTCCGCGTCGAGATGAATTCTTCACGGCCGAGTTCAGCCAGCTTCTTGCGCAGTCTCACGATATTGACGGTCAGCGTATTGTCGTCAACGAAGCTTTCGTCCTCCCACAGACTTCGCATCAGCTTCGTCCGGCTGACAATGGATCCTTTCTGCCGCATGAGCAGGCTCATAATAACGAATTCCGTCTTCGTCAGCTCCGCCTTCCGCTCGCCTAGATATAGGGCTCCGTCCTTCAAATTCAGGAGTATGCCATCATGCTCGATGGCGCTGGTTTGCGCGTCCATGTAGGTATAGGTTCGGCGCAGCAGCGCATTGATCTTCGCAATGAGCACATCGGGGTGAAACGGCTTCTGAATAAAATCATCCCCGCCCATATTCATGGACATAATCATATCCATAGGGGTATTGCGCGAGGAAATGAAGAGAATCGGCACCTTCGACACGGCGCGGATTTCCCTGCACCAGTAGAAGCCGTCGAAGACCGGCAAATTAATATCGAGCAGCACAAGATGCGGCTCCTCGCAGGCAAAACGGCCCATGACGTCTTGGAAATCAACGATAGCCGTTGTCTCAAACCCCCACTTGTTCAGCGACTCACAGATCATCTCCCGTATAGTCGCGTCATCCTCGACAATCATGATTTTCAACGTAGCTTTCGCTCCCTGCAATGGTTTCTTCCTTCATGTTACCTTCGGCCCGAATAGGAAGCAACCAACCTGACAAATCTGTAAGGTTCCCGGCGGAAGCTGTAAGCTTGAGCTAGGGTTGATTCCTGTACAATGGAGCTATAACCGGTGCGATGGAGCACCTAAGGGAGAGGACGACTGACGATGAAGACCATATTGGAAGCATCCGCCGTGCGCAAAGTATACGGCGCTAAGGGCAATCTATATACCGCACTGCAGGACATCGACCTCACTGTGCAGGAGGGTGAGTTCGTCGGCATCATGGGTCCGTCCGGGTCAGGCAAGACGACATTGCTGAACCTGCTGGCGACGATCGATCAGCCGACGGCCGGCGATATTAACATTGACGGCCAGAGTATGCTGCGCATGAACGAGGAGCAGCTATCGGCGTTTAGGCGCAGCAAGCTCGGCTTTATTTTTCAAGATTTCAATTTGCTCGATACGCTGACGGTGAAGGAGAATATTATATTGCCGCTTGCGCTATCTAAGGTGAAAGCCGCAGATATGGAGCGACGTGCCGAGGAGGTCGCCGCCACCTTCGGAATAGGGGCTATCCTCGATAAGTATCCCTATCACATCTCCGGCGGTCAGAAGCAGCGGACGGCTGCCGCCCGCGCGATGATCGCCCGCCCGAGCCTCCTGCTCGCGGATGAGCCGACCGGCTCGCTTGACTCCAAAGCAGCCGCCGACCTGCTGGACAGCTTGAGGGGATTGAATGAGCAGGACCGCGCCACCATTCTCATGGTCACGCATGATGCGTTTGCCGCGAGCTACTGCAAGCGGGTTATTTTTATAAAGGATGGGACGTTGTTTACCGAATTGGTGCGGGGGTCGATGACGCGCAGCCAATTCTTCAAGAAGGTGCTCGATGTGCTGGCCGTGCTTGGAGGTGGCGCCGGTGACCTTGTTTAGCTTGGTTAAGAAGAATCTGATCGGCAACGCGCGCAGCTATCTGCTCTATTTCGTCTCGCTCGTGCTGAGCGTCATGATCTACTTCACCTTCGTTTCGTTAATGTACAGCCGTGAAATCAAGGCCACCATGGAGCTTGCGGACAGCATTCGCAACGTGTTCTTCGGCGCTTCCATCGTGCTCATTCTATTCGTTGCCGTGTTTATCTGGTTTTCGAACGGCTTCTTCACGAGGCGGCGGAAAAAGGAAGTCGGTCTCTATGCGCTGCTTGGCATTCGCAAAAGAACCATCGGCCTGCTTCTCTTCTATGAAAATCTGCTGATGGGCGCATTGGCGCTTGGGGCAGGAGTGCTGCTCGGCACGCTGCTTTCCAAAATGTTCGCGATGATCTTCCTGAAGCTGCTGGACTCCGCGGTAGAGGTCAGCTTCCGTTTCTCCGGCGCTGCCATCGTCAATACGGTCATCGTGTTCATGGCGCTCATCTTGCTGGTGTCGGTGCGGGCTTACCGCCTGGTGTACCGGTTCCAGCTCGCGCAGCTCTTCCAAGCGGACAAAGAAGGCGAGCATGCTCCGCGCACTTCACTGGTCGCAGCCCTTGCGGCCGCAGCGCTGCTTGCAGGCAGCTATTGGATCGTGTTTCAACCGATGACGTCCAGTGAGCAGATGGGCCGGAACGGCTTGCTGTTCTTGATCGGGCTGATTGCGGGCACGTATCTGCTGTTTCGCTCCGGCATTATGAAGCTGCTGCAGCTGGCGCAGCGGAACAAATCCCGCTACTATTCAGGGATGAACCTCGTTGCCGTCTCGCAGCTCGCGTACCGCATGAAGGGCAATACCCGCACGCTGACCATGATCGCGCTGCTAAGTGCGATGGCGCTAAGCGCAGTAAGCACGGGGTATATTATGTATACCGACAACGGACGGGCAGCCGAGGAGTCTGCGCCGTTCAGCTACAGCTGGGTAAGCCGCGGCGAGCTTGACGCGAAAGCTGCCGCTCTTATCGAGGCGGATAAATCACATCCGGTTACGGCGCAGGCGCAAATTCCCGTTCTCCGCGCAGTAGGTGACGTATCGAAGCTTGGCTATATTCCGTCCGCCTTTCCCGCTGCCGAAATGCCGATGAAAGTGATGTCGGCCAGCGCATACACGGACGCCGTCAGTGCGCTCGGAGAACGCAGTCAGCTGGGTGAGCTGCAGCACAATGAGGCCGCAATCATTCGGCCTCGTTATACGTCCGACCTCTCGTCTGCCGATTTGGTCGGCCGCACGATCGATTGGCGCGGCAAGGAAGCGGCGGCGGCCGATCCGCGGACAGAGGTTCACGTATCGCAGCTCTTGGAGGAGCACGTGCTCCGCTGGGGTTATCCCGACCTTGCGCTGGTCGTAAGCGACGAGACGTTCGCCGCGATGTCGAAGACTTCGCCTCCGATTACGTATATGGCATACAACGTCGAGAATGAACGCAAGACAGGAGCGACGGCCAAGACGCTGCTTGCGATGGCGGAAGAGGATGATGAAATGTCGCCGTTCTATACTCCTTACCGCGAAGGACTGGAGAATGGCGGTCTGAATTTGTTCATTCTCGGCTTCCTCGGGCTCGTGTTCCTTGCGGCGACCGGGAGCATCATCTACTTTAAGCAACTGGCAGAAGCACATGCCGACCGCGAACGCTATGCGGTGCTGCGCAAGATCGGCGTCAGCCGGCAAGAGATCCGCAGGGCGATCGCGAAGCAAACGCAGTTCATCTTCGCGCTGCCGCTTCTTGTGGGCATCGCCCACAGCGCCATGATTCTGAAGGTGCTCGACAATGTGAATCTGATTGCCGGCAGCTGGAGCATTGCTTTCGCCATGATCGCTTATGTGATCATTTACGCGGTGTACTACGGCATTACGGTCGCATCCGTAAATCGGATTGTTAATGGAGCTGCGGCATAATGCCGCACCGTATCTGTGCATACAACAAAAAAGGACGGAGCAGGTTCAACCTGCTCCGTCCTTTTTTGTTTAGTTCATGAAGCCCACGAATTGCAGCCAACGTTTCAATACAACCGCCGCTTCCGCGCGCGTAGCATTCGCTTTAGGTGCAAATGCGCCTTTATTATTGCCTTGCAATATTCCCGCATCAGTCGCCTGCGTGACGGCAGCCTGTGCCCAGCCTGCAATGCTGCCTTTGTCCGTGAAGGAGAGCTGCTTGGACACGGAGGATGATTTACCCGCGAGCTTGAGCGCGCCGGCCAGCATAACCGCCATTTCTTCGCGCGTAATCGTTGCGTTCGGCGCAAAGCTGTCCTTGCTGCGTCCGGAAACGATGCCTGCTTCTACAATGGCGTGAACCGCGCTGGCGTACCATTTGTCTGCCGGCACATCAGCAAATGCAGTAGCTGTATCCGCCATCTCAAGACCGAGCGCTCTTGCCAGCATTGCGGCAAATTCCGCACGTGATACGGTGCTGCTTGGCGAGAATGTGCTTGCGGAAGTGCCTTTAACAAGCAGCGCCGAAGCGAGAAGCTCGATTTCTTTCTTCGCCCAATGCGCGGTCACATCGGCGAATGTTTTTGGCGATACTTCAACGATTCCGTAGAAGCTTGCGTGAGGTGCGTAAATAACCGCTTCTACTGTACCGTTGTTGTTCTTCACCGTTGCCGGGATGAACGACATCTCACCGGTAACCGGGTCAATAAGGACAGCCATAAATTGCTTGCCCTCACCTTGACCTTCAACCACGATTGTTCTTGTTACGTAGGTGCTGCCGAAGTTTGTGATCTCTTCGGATTTACCACCCGCAGTTGCAGTCACGGTAAAGTTAACGACACCGACAACGTTCAGGTTGTTTGCTTTCGCACTGTCTGCGATTTGCTGCTCTTGCTCCGTTGTAGGGGCAGTCATCGAAATCGTAACTGTCATTTCGCTCAGCTCCGAACCAAGCGATTTCGTAAGACCTTTATAGTCTACTGTGCTAATCGGCAAATTGAAGCTTCCGTTATCGGTCTCTACAGTGATAACCGCATTCGGATTAGACGCTGCAGCATCAGCAAGTACGCTTGCCGGCAGATCCAGGCCGACGTTGTCTGCCGCTTGATCGACACGGATGACAATCGTTTGCTTCTTCGCATCGTCTCCTTTAAGCGTTTCGAATGCTTTAGCAAGCGTATCCGCATTCGGCGTAACCGTTACAACGGTTTTACCGTCCGGCGTTGTACCTGATTTGATTTCACCGGCACCCGGTGTTAGAACAATGCCGTTGTCGCCTTCGGTTACCGTGTTATCCGGTGGTATTGGTACCCCAGGACCTCCCGGAACGTACTGTGCCGGTGTCGTCACTTTGACGATATTCGAAGCACCTTCGTTCGTCCCGCCTGTTACTACAAGTCTGAATTGATACGCTGTACCGGCAGTCAACCCCGTTACCTTGGCGGTTGCAACGTCGGGAGCAATCCATTCTGTAGTGTCGGATTTCGTCCAAGATTCACCATTATCTGTCGATTGTTCAATAACAAGCTCCGTCGCTTCTGATGCAGGACTCCAGCGGAAATCAGCTTCCGTCTCGGTTACAGCCGTACTCATGAAATCGATGAGTGGCCCTGCTTCAGTCGTTACATCCACAATATTGGATATCCCAGCATTCGGACCGCCTGTAACAACGATTCTGAACTTATGCGCTTTACCTGCTTGCAGGCCCGTTATCTTCGCTGAAGTAGCGTTCAACGTGAGCGGTTCAGTCGTCTTAGCTGCCTTCCAAGTAACGCCATCATTGCTCGATTGATCAATCGAAATCGCCGATGCTCCCGTTACAGCACTCCATTCGAATTCAGCCTCATACTGCGCAAATGCTTTATTCGTTAGGTCACTAATTGGTGTAGTAGCTGCCAGTTCATCGATAAAGTCTTGCACACCTTTACCGTCAACCGTTTCTTGTGGACTACCTGTTGCTTCTGAGTCGACCTCCATGAAGTTCTTATCGATTAACGCCAAATCCTTGGCGTCAACAAGGCCGTCCTGATTTAGATCCTCAGCCGGGAAATTCGTGTCGGAGCGCTTATAGGCTTGAGCAGCCACCAACTGCGCATCAAGGATATCGATCATATGGTCGCCGTTCACATCACCTGCAAGGTTAAGCGCATTATTGATTACGGCGTTCATCCCAACCGGTTCATCAAACATTTTTTTTCCGATTTTCACCGATGCGTGACTTGTTAAGTGCCCCGGAATCACGGTAGTGAACTCAATCTCATTCTCGCTGAGCGGGAGGTTATCAAACGTAAATCTGCCGTTTGTTGCAATGGTCCCCTTATATGACTTGCCGTCTACATTTGCGGAAATTCGGGCTCCAATAATACTGTAGTCCTTTGGACGATTCAGATCGCCATAATCCCCAGAGAAGGTCATGAACGCCTCAGGATATATATCCCCTTCCACAATGGAATGTTTAGGGAATACTTTATAGCTGTTAATCTGATTGAAAACAGGGATTTCCGTATCGGCTTCCTCGCCTGCTTTCTTGTAATAAAATTGCTCTATATTTTGTTCGATATTCATCTTATCGAGGCCGGTAAAATTCTTGTCGTCCACCATTTTGAACGTTACGTTAAGGAATGGCATATCCCCGTCAAAGCCTTCTGTTTGACCCTTTAGGGAAGCACCGACGGTGACTAAATCCTTAGAAGTCCATTCAGGATCGCCTTTCAGGATCGGTTCATCCAGCTTGACTGTAACACCCGCATCGTCGGCCCTAGCTTTGAACGCATCGTTTACTTTGACGTCTACAAATTCAAAGAATTTATAGTAACTTACGTCATATTTGCCTGCGATCAAGTCTTCCACATTGTTTAGGTTGAGAGTCATTGTGATCTCATCCCCCAAGGCCACGCGATCCCTATCATAATCTGGAACGACATAAGGGGAACCCGCTTTAATGAATCCGTAATGCTGGAAATCAGCAATCAGGTATCCATTAGTAGCCAAATCGATCGGGAATAGCGTCAGTGTCATCGGCTTGTCCTTTTTCGTAACCGGATCGATTAGATCGTCGCGCGTGACGCCAAACTTCACATCGCCGTTTGCTTCAACCAAGAACTCGTAATCGGCTACCGAAATCTGATCCTGGTAATAGAACAGACGGTTAGCGGATTGCGTGATGCCAATCGGTGCCAGCTTCGCCGTCCCTTCGTCGAACAGGTTGGCATGAATCCAAATTGCACTATGGCTGGTGCCCTGCAATTCTTCTGTCGTAAACATAGAATCGTCAACCTCATACACGCCTGGTGCATAATCATTGAACGTGAGTACAGGACGCTTATTATCGATAATAAACATGGTATCTTTCGTAAAGCTGCGTCCCTCCGCGTCCTTCGTAATCATTCGCAGCGTGTATTCGCCTTCCTTAATAATCTCGGCCTGCGACGAAAGTTGGTTATCAGCGGGGTCCCCAATATACGGATACATAATTGGTTCTACTTGATTCCATGTTAATTCATCGACCGGGATTTCTGATGCATCGAAGGACGTTACAGCAAAGAAATTGCCGATCGGATACCCATCCTTGTCCAAAATAGAAGTTTCGAGCGTTTTCATCGGGCTGTTCAGTTGGAGTGCTATAAAGTTGGGTCTGCCTTGATTTTCATTTATAACCGACGGAAATTCCGTCATGAATGCCGGATTGGTCAGATACATAGAGTCAATGCCCGGTTCTACGACACGAATCGCAAATGGAACCTGATACTTCTCATCCGCATTCTCTGCGTTGGTAAAGTGAACATAACCTTCGTATCTGCCGTTTGCCGCAGTCAACGGAACGACAACCGTCACCGGCAGCGTTACGGACTCCCCGGCAGGAACCATGACGGATTCCGAGCCGCCTACATTTATCGTTACATCATTGTCGACCGCGTTCACGCTGCCGCCTGCAAAAAACTCCGCAGCTATTGTAAAGGTTTTATCGGCTGCACTTGTATTCGTAATGGTCATGCTTCTGCTTTCGCCAATGTCGCTAAACTTCGCGTGGTTGCCGTAGGAAATCGAACCCGTAGGGTTATCAATCATAAGCGAATTTCCATCTTGGTCCAGCGTCTGAACTCTGTTCAGTACCTGAATGGAGACGTCTGCATTCACGGCTTCCGTCACATCGACTTCACCTGCGCCTACTTGATATACAGAGTAGTCGCCGTTCAGGTCGTCTGCCGTATTCATCAGCGCTGCTCGAACATCGAACGGCGTATAATCCGGATGCTGCTGCAAGATCAGAGCAATAATACCCGCTACATGCGGCGTTGCCATCGACGTACCGGAGATTCGTGCGTAAGCATGCGAGTAGTCAATGCCTTCTTCCTTGCTGTGAATATACTCCGGGTAAGTGGAATAGACATTCACGCCTGGTCCAACAACATCCGGTTTGATGTCATAGCTGCCGTTAACCGGGCCCACTCCGCTGAAACCAGCTAGATGGCCGCCTTCCGTAACAGTGCTTCCCATGGAGCTGAACGACACTTTCGGAGCTGCCATTCCTTTCAAGGCCTCACCATTTGCTTGCGAGGTTCCGAAAGTTGGGATTAAGGCCGAACCATCGCCTACAAACGGAATATCGCCATCCACGTTATTCGACATAATCGCGGCAATAGCGCCTGCTTTCGCCGCATTCTCAACTTTGATTTGTAAGGAAAGCGTTCCGCGCTGAATGAAAGCGACTTTACCCGTAAGGTCCTTGCCTTCGAAGTCAGCCGTATCCGCTAATCCTACATCAACGATCTCGAAAGGTTGTTCGGTGTTCAACAAACCTTCCATAGAGGAATAGTTGTATGCAATGACATGCATCTCATCCAGCGAAATCGAACCCGAAGCATCCGACACGCTGCCCGTCATGGTCTTCAGCGCAATCGCAAAATCGCTTGCACCAACAGTGATGCCAAGCGGCGACGTGCCTGGCGAGGTTACCGTTTTCTCATCCGGTCCCGCATTCCCTGCCGCTACCGCGCATACTACGCCAAGCAGCGTAGCGTTATTGATCGAGACGGCCTCAGCCATGAGCGGGTCATTAACCATAACCCCAAGAGAAAGATTGATGACATCCATGCCATCCTGAACGGCTTTATCAATCCCCGCCATAATCTGACTCTCCGTGCCGCTGCCGTAAGGGCCCAATACGCGGTATACGTACAAGTCCGCTTCAGGCGCTACACCCAGCGTCGGAGCGTCGGTTGCGGTGTTCTCGGCGCGTCCGACGATCGTTCCCGATACGTGCGTGCCGTGAGACGTATAGTAGGTTCCGCCTCCCTGATCCTCCGTTTCGCCGGATGCTTGCCAATCCTTGTACGTGGTTTCCATCGGGTCCGCATCGTTATCGATGGCGTCCCAGCCTTTGACGGAAGACGGATCAATCGTCTTCGGATCCACGCCTTCTTGCGCACGATAGCCTTTGTAGGCGTGCGTCAAATCAGGATGGTTGTAGTCGATCCCCGTGTCAAGTACGCCAACTTTGATCCCTTGGCCTTTAATGCCCTGCGCATGCAAGTCATTAATGCCATCCAGCGGAATCGAGTTATCCGTGGACGGCGCATCGGATTGCTGAGCGGCTTCTGCACCAGTTAGCAGCTCCATCTCTTTCGGATCCAGCTGTACGACATTGTCCTTATAAATCGTTTTAACGACGCCTGAACGAAGCAGGCTTTCGATATCCTTGCCAGGTAAAGTCATGGCCACGCCGTTAAACGCATGGTGATATTCTCTGGTGATTGCTACTTCTTCAGCTTCAAAGGTAGTCGGGCCTTGCTCGGCCGCTTTCTTCTCTACCAGCTGTTGTACATAGCTTTTGAACGTCGCATGGTCGTCTTCAGCCTCTTCTAACGCTTCGTTAGGAGAAATGTTCACGCCTTTAGACGATTGTTTGAGTATTTCAACCTGCGCTGGCGCTTGCTTAAACTCGATAATAACCGGCACAGAAGCCGAGCTCTTGAGGTCAAGTTCAGGCGAAATGACAGGACGCTTGAAATCCAGCTGTTTCAATGCGCTCTTTTGCGCCGGCGAGAGATTGAAGTTGGAAGGACTGACGTCCTTGAGCGAATTCGCTGCAAACACATTATAGGGAAGGGCAAGCGATACTAGCATACTGCCGACGATAACTTTCGAAACGAGCTTGTTTCTGCTGCTTTTATGCATGCCGACTCTCCTTCAAGTAGAAAAAATAATAGAACCAGAACGACTCTATTATGTAAATCTACTTGCAATCCCACCAAGCCACAATGGGGGGAATTTCGGCATAAAAAAAGCCCATCCTTAGACGGGACGGGGCTTCTAATTGTAATTTTATTTCCATCTCTTCCAGTTTGACTGTTATTTCTCCAGCAAAATCGATAAAAACTGCTTGGTTCGCTCCTGCCGAGGGCTTCCAAATATTTGCTCAGGTGGGCCCTCTTCGACGATTACGCCCTCGTCGATCATGATAATGCGGTCAGCTACTTCACGGGCAAATTTCATCTCATGGGTCACGATCATCATCGTGCGTCCTTCTTTGGCAAGCTCGCGGATGACTTTCAGTACCTCCTGCACCAATTCCGGATCAAGCGCCGAGGTCGGTTCGTCGAAGAGCAGCAGCTTGGGATCGATGGACATGGCACGCGCAATGCCGATCCGCTGCTGCTGACCGCCGGATAGCTGATGCGGGTAAGCATCCGCTTTATCCGCGAGTCCAACCTTGTCGAGCAGCTCCGCAGCCCTTGCTCTGGCCTCCGATTTCGTTCGGCGCAGCGCCGTAATCTGCCCCTCCATGACGTTCTGAATCGCCGTCAAATGAGGAAACAGATGGTACGCCTGAAAGACCATCCCTGTCTGCCGCCGCAGCGATAATACGTCAGCAATCCTTGGCTTCACGCCTGGTTGAAAGGTAATGCTCGCATTGCCGATCGCAACCGAGCCCGATGTCGGCACCTCCAGCACATTCAGGCAGCGCAGCAGCGTTGATTTTCCTGAGCCGGACGGGCCAATCACGACGAGCACGCTGCCTTGCTCGAGGTGCATATCGATGCCTCGGAGCACAGGCGAAGAGCCGAACGATTTTGTTAGATTATGAACCTGAATCATCGCGCCTTCTCATGCTCCTCTACCCGGTATCGTACCGTTCGTAATATCGTTCCAATCGGCGCTGAAGCACGGATAACACCGTGCATATCAACAAATAGATCAGCGCCACTTCGCAATAAATAAGCAGCGGTTCATAGACGGTTGCTGTAATTTGCTGTCCTTTCTGAAACAGCTCCGTCAGCGTCAGCGTCGCTGCAAGCGACGTATCCTTTACCAAGCTGATAAACGAGTTCGACAGCGGTGGAACGGACACCCGCGCGGCCTGAGGCAGTATAATTCGGCGAAGCGCCGTCAGGCGCGTCTGTCCGAGCGAAAAGGCCGCTTCCCACTGCCCGCGCGGAATGGAGATGATCGCGGCACGTATAATCTCAGAGCCGTATGCGCCTACGCTGAGCGAGAATCCAATGACTGCCGAAGGGAACGGGTCAATTGTAATGCCGACACTCGGCAGCCCGTAGAAAATAATAAAGAGCTGCACAAGCAGCGGCGTTCCGCGAAAAATCCACACATAGAAGCGCGCCAACTGTGCCAGAGCGCGCATTTCAGACAGCCGTACAAGCGCGGTTACGACGGCTAGCAGCAGACCAAGTACAAACGAAATGATCGTTAACGGTACTGTAAAAGCTAACCCCGCCTTCAGCAAGGGCATGAAAGAATCGAGAAAGATGTGCAGCAGCCGCTCTGTGCGATCGCTCATCATGAATCAACCGCCTTCTTTACTGCGATACATCCTCGCCGAAATAGGTTTTGGAAATCGTCAAATAGGTGCCGTCCGCTTTCATGTCCGCAAGTGCTTTATTGATCGCGGTGACCAGCTCCGCATTGCCTTTGTGGAGCAGCAAGCCGCTTTGGGAGGAGCTATCCGTCTCGTCGACTACCTTGATCGGAACATCCGGACGCTGCTTCTTCAAATCCAGGAAGCTCAGCTTATCGTTGATGGTTGCATCAATTCGGCCGGAGGTAAGTAGATCAATCGCTTGGTTAAAGCCGTCGATCTGCACAATTTCCGCACCGTTTGCTTTGGCTATGTCACCTAGATCGCTCGTCAGCGACTGCCCTGACTTCTTGCCTTTGAGATCAGCCAGCTTCTTGATGTCGTTGTTGCTCTCCTTCACGATGAGGACAGCCTTTGACACAATATAGGGGTCAGAGAAATCATACTTCTCCTTCCGATCGTCCCGAATGGTTACTTCGTTCGCCACCATATCGAAGCGCTTCGCATCAAGACCGGCCAGCATGCCATCCCACTTCGTTTCAATGAATTTCGCTTTAACGCCAAGCCGCTTGGCGACTTCTTCCGCAATCTGCACATCAAAGCCCGTAAGCTTTCCGTCTTTATCGTGAAAGGTGAACGGAGCATAAGTGCCTTCTGTACCAACGGTAATTTCCCCGTTCGCCTTAATCGTTTCCAGCAAATTGGTACCCGGCGCGTCGGCATGATTGTTTGATTCTTGCTTGCCGCATGCGGGCATAGTAAAGGTCAGCAGCGCAGCAGCCGCAAGCGTCATATAGAAGCGGTTAGATCTAATTGTCATCGTTTGTAATTCCCCCCATTGTTATTTGGGGATAGTATGCTGACTTCTTCCTTGGTTCATTCCTCCTCGAATAAGTCATAGGATTTCGCAATTCGCCGCAATGAAAGGGGCATTCGTTGACAGTCCGAAGGGCTGTACTATAATAAATAGAGCTGCTTACATAGCTAGCAGAAAGGAAGTCACCTTATGAATCCACTGACAGGCGAATCCGCCGTCATGCCGCGCTCGAGACGGCTTTGGACGGCGGCCGTGCTTGGCTCGCTGAGCGCATTCGGACCGCTGTCGCTCGATATGTATTTGCCCGCGCTGCCGAAGTTGGCAGATGATTTAAACACGAGCACCTCGCTCGCGCAGCTCAGCCTAACCGCCTGTTTAATCGGACTTGCACTCGGGCAGCTGTTCGCTGGCCCAATCAGCGATGTGCGCGGCCGAAGACAGCCGCTGCTGATTGGCTTGCTGCTATACACGGTATCTTCGCTGCTATGCGCAATCGCGCCGTCGATCGGCACTTTTATCGTATTGCGATTCGTGCAGGGTCTAGCCGGTGCTGCCGGCATCGTCATCGCACGCGCGATCGTGCGCGATCTCTATACAGGGCCGGAGCTGACCAAGTTCTTCTCGCTGCTCATGCTGGTCAACGGCATTGCGCCGATAGCCGCCCCTATATTCGGCGGACAACTGCTTCATTTTACGACTTGGCAGGGCGTGTTCGTCGTGCTAGGCGCAATCGGTCTTATTATGTTCATCGCCGTACTACTTGGTCTTCCCGAAACACTCCCGATCAACCGACGTGCAAAAGGCGGAATCCTAAATACCCTCTCGACATTCCGCGGGCTGCTGACGAACCGTTCGTTCATGGGCTACGCGCTGGCACAGGGCTTCGTCATGGCCGCGATGTTTGCTTATATCTCCGGCTCGCCGTTCGTCCTGCAGGACGTGTATGGCGTATCGCCGCAGATATTCAGTCTCTGCTTCGCGATTAACGGGCTCGGCATTATCGTGGCAAGCCAAATCGCCGGCCGGCTGGCGGGCCGAGTGGACGAGGTGAAACTCCTCGTCACCGGGCTTTGTTTGGCTGCACTCGGCGGCATCGTACTGCTGATCATGCTGCTTATCCATGCGCCGCTGCTGCTCGTCCTGCTGCCGCTCTTCTTCGTTGTCGCAAGCGTTGGAATTGTGACCACAATGGGCTTCTCGCTCGCGATGCGCAGTCAAGGCCATGCTGCCGGCAGTGCTTCCGCGCTGCAAGGACTCCTATCATTCCTGTTCGGCTCCATCGTTGCACCGTTTGTCGGCATTGCCGGGAGCCATACGGCCATTCCGATGGGGATCATCATAGCCGCGCTCGATATTCTGGCGCTGCTGATCTTCTTCATGCTAGTCGGCGGCAAATCAGCCCTAGCAGATACCACAACAAAAACCCCTTCATCCGGGCAGCAGCGCTAACATGCGCTGCGTCCCCCGGTGAAGTGGTTTTTCTATACCATCCTATTCGCTGCTCAGCCAAACACGCGCTTGATCGCTTCCAGATAAGCCATTCCGTTCTTCGTATCCGGCTCCAAGTAGCTGCCTTCCGTCCACTCGTTCCATGCATTAACTGTAAATGCCGGGAAGCCATTCAGCTCTTGGGAGAGGAACTGCTTCATCCTCACCAGCGACAGCTCAAACTGCGCCGGCGTGTTGCCGGACAGCATCCCCATATAAGGATAGCCTAGATTCTCATACCCATCCGACTGCACCGTTCGTGGCGAAGAGTCCCAGCCCATCGTCACGTTCGGCAAATAAGGCAGGCCGTACATCGCGGAGAACTTCGACCAATCCTCCGTCGATTTCGCACTGATCTCAGCATACGGCGTCTCCGGAAACGTCGGCAGCTCTTGATGGTGAATCCATACATACGAAGAGATACTGTCGACCCCCAGCGCAGCCAGCAGCTCGGTGCCGTTCGTAATCTTCTGCTCACCCGGGAGAATCTGCACGCCCCATACGACCGCATTCACATGCAGCTCGCCGAGCCCTGCCGCGCGAACCCGAGCACGGAAATCATCAAGCGCTTCTCTCGTCGCTTCGATGCTGCCAAGCCCTTTCACCAAGCTCATCAGCTCGTACACCGAGAAATACAGCTTTCCGTCCACACGCCAATAGTTCGGCCTTGTGAAGTACGTCCGGATCATGTGATCGGTTGCCTGCGTAAAGGCTTCGCGGCTGACTGTGCCCTGTGCCAAAATATTATAAGGCGTGCTTCGCTGAGCCGGATGGATATCCATCCAATCATGGTTCGCCCACATCAAGGCAAATTTCAATCGGCTGTTGTTGTCCGCGCCTAGAAAACCTTCCTCCAGCGCGCGATCCAAATACGGCCCATCCTCGTACCAGTACCAATCAAATATAAATGTGTCCACGCCGTGGTCGGCAGCAGCGTCGATTTTGCGCGACATGACAGCCGGGTCTGCCTCATCCTCATAGCCCCACAGCGGCACTTTCGGCTGGTCGTGTCCTGCAAAACGCGGCTCGGCGCGCTTCGTCAGCTCCCACTCCGTCCACCCTTTGCCATGCCAGGCTTCATTGCGCTTATCCACGTGATAGTTCGGAAAATAATAGACGGCTACTTCAACTGGTTTGCTCATCGTATCGATCGGCCTCCAAACGAATAAAGGATCATCTGCTAGGTCCATCCTACCCCAGCCGCGATGATCCTGTATTTGGAGCGCAGGCGTTAGTTTTTGCACAAAAAGCGAAGAAGTGGATGGGCGGATAACCGCTAACCGCATCTAAGGAGTTCCGCGCAGGGAATCGCCGTACGCCCGCGGCGGCATCCCTTCCAGCTTCTTGAAGAGGCGGCTAAAATAATGCAGGTCCTCATAACCGCACAACGCCGCAATTTCGCCGACGGATAATTCTCCCTGCCGCAGCAGCTCTTTGGCACGCTCCATCCGAAACCGCGCCAAGTAGCGCGTCCACGAGAGGCCGGTCGCTTGTTTGAACAGTGTCCGGGCATACTTCGCCGTCATGCCATAGCTGCGTACAATACTGTCGATATCGAGCTCCGTGCGATAGCCTTGGCGCATCAGTTCAATCATTTCCGCGATCATCGCCTTGTGAGGACTGTCCTGTTTGATGCCTTCGGAAGTGTGCGTATCTGCAAGCAGCAGCCCGATCACATCGAGCAGACAGGCACGCATCCGCACTTGATAGCCGAATGGTTTGCGGGTGAACAGATCCAGCAGCTCCGCGAACCGTTCGCCGAATCGAGGAGCGTACGCTCCGGCATGGTGGACAGCCGGAAGCTCGAAATCGGTGAACTGCAGCGTCTGTCGCTCCAGCAGCTCCTCCTGCACCGGCACCTCGGGCAGATTCGCATAGTCCACTTTTACATATACTTCATCGGAGAAATCCTGCTCCCGGCCCAGATAGATCGGGTCAAAGTGGCAGGCATAATAAGCGAAGGAACCTCCTTCCGTCACTTTGCACGCATTAAGTACAAGTGGCGGAATGATATGCAGATCGCCTGCTCGCAGCACATAGTCCACATCGCCGAGCGTGTAGCATGCACTGCCTCTTGTTACGTAAATAAACTCGTAGTCGTAAATCACTCTGCGCGGCACGCGGTAGTGCTCGTTACCTTCATTGTAGTGAACATACCGCACATAGGGGGCCAGCTGCAGCAGGCCAATCGGTATAGGTTGCGACATGCAGCGATGCCTCCCGGTACAATAGGATGATTATAGTATAGGTGATTTATGGCAGTAGTCGCTAAGTCAAAATCATACGTACGGCAAACAGCGCGAGCGCCGCGCACATGATGCGAATGAGCAGCTTGCTGCCGATTTTGCGTGAGATGATCGCTCCGACATAGCCGCCAATCAGCGCCCCGGGCGCTAGCGGCAGCACAAGCTGCCAGTCCCATTCCCCGCGATACAGATGCATGCCGCTGCCGAACAGTGCCGAAACCAAGATGACGGACATCGACGTCGCCGTCGCGATATGCGGCGGAAACCGGAATAGCAGGACCATGGCCGGAATAAGCAGCACGCCGCCTCCGATGCCAAGCAAGCCGGAGATTAGGCCAACTACTCCCCCGATGAGCAGGGCCGGCAGCATGCTGTAGCCATAGTCGAGCTGCGCTCCGTTTCCGTCTATGTAGGATTTTGCGTATCGCCATGTTCCGCGAAACGGTTTGATGCGGCTGCGAAGCAGCAGCAATACGACCATGAACAGCATGAAGTAGCCGAACGCCCGGCGGAAAACATCCGGCTCGAACAGCGAGGTCAAACTGGCGCCGACCACCGACATGGGACCGCTTGAAATGGAGAAGAAGAACGCGCAGCGAAGATCGGTTTTGCCCTCTCGATAGAACGTGATCGTCGACGTCAGCGAAGTAAATACGAGTACGCCAAGCGAAACGCCGACCGCCATCGTCGTATCGATGTCCATGCCCAGCATGGACGGACCAAGCAGCAGCAGCGCAGGTATAATGATGACCCCGCCTCCGAGACCGACGACGGCACCGAAGGTTGACGCGACTAATCCAAGAGCGAACAGAACAAGCAGTGTGGGCACGTCCCACATGAAACTATTTAGAGCCAGAGTCATGACGCGTGTTTACCCTCATTTCGATGTTATAGCCTCTACCCCCTATTATACAAAAATAAGAGCTCCCCCGTGTCCATGAACAGACACTCGGGAAAGCCCTTATTGTTTATAAGAAATGATGGATATCATTATTCCGTCGCTTCACCTTCTGCTGCTTCTTCTTCGGCAGCAGCTTCTTCCGCAACTTCCTCGGATTCTTCAGCTTCTACAGCTGATTCTTCTTCGGATGATGCTTCCTCTTCAGATGCTTCTTCCTGGGATTCTTCTGCCGCTTCCTCAGCTTCTTCAGCTGCTTCTTCGGCTTCCTCGGATGCTTCAGCTGCTTCTTCTGCAGCTTCTTCGCTAGCAGCAGCTACTTCCTCAGCTGCTTCCAGTTCGCTTGAAATTTCTTCTGAAACGATCTCTTCCTCATGGCTCATAGTAATCACCTCCTGGGTTGTTGTTACTATTATTGTAGCGCTTTCATAGAAGGAAACAAGAGTGTAAAATGTCGGAAAATAGCAGTTGTAAAATTTATTTTACGATATTCATAGATTGTGACGAAAAGGCGCAAAACCTGCGTAAAATGGGCGTTTCTTGCATGTTTACAGCCGGGTCTGGTGAGACTAAATGAGGCGAATTCCGAAGGAGGTAATCACATGGATCAAACGAGCGATTTCGTGAACAAGGTACACGATACGCAGGCCAAAGCCGAAGGCAACAAACAGCGCCAGGGCAAGGGTGCCCCGGCCAAACAGCTGGGCAACAAACAGCACGCCACGAACAAGTAACCTCGGGCGGATTGGACAGGAAAAAGGCGGTGCAGGTAGGTTCCTGCTCCGCCTTTTTGGGCTGGCTTCGTTTTCGACTAATATGCAGTCCTCTGAGGGAGATTCCAGCACGAAATTTGCTGCAATTGCTGCCATGTAGATCTCTTGGCGTGCTACTTGAGCCATATTCGGCGGGTTGGGGGCCAGGTAGACCTCTGGGTTCGCTTCTTGCTCCAAATTTGCTGCTTTCGCTGGCATGTAGACCTCTAGGTTCGCTTCTTGCTCCAAATTTGCTGCTTTCGCTGGCATGTAGACCTCTGGGTTCGCTTCTTGCTCCAAATTTGCTGCTTTCGCTGGCATGTAGACCTCTGGGTTCGCTTCTTGCTCCAAATTTGCTGCTTTCGCTGACATGTAGACCTCTGGGTTCGCTTCTTGCTCCAAATTTGCTGCTTTCGCTGGCATGTAGACCTCTGGGTTCGCTACATGTGTTGCTCTGGGGGCTACTCTTTGCTCGTTGACTCCACTATTCAGTGGATGTGTTGCTCTGGGGGCTACTCTTTGCTCGTTGACTCCACTATTCAGCGAATGTGTTGCTCTGGGGGCTGCTCTTTGCTCGTTGACTCCACTATTCAGCGGATGTGTGGCTCTGGGAGCTACTCCACGCTCTCGTCCGCCGCCCGCAGCGCCTCCATGATCTCCGCCGCGGCGCGTTCGCCGGATTCGACGGCGCCGTTCATGTAGCCTTGGAAGACGACGGAGGTGTGCTCGCCGGCAAAATGGCATGCGCCTTTGCTGCCCTCGCATTCCCCTTCGATGCCCGTAAATTTGGTGTACTGCCCCACCTTGCGGTAAGCGTACGAACCGAGCGAGAACGGATTGCCCGGCCAGTAGTCGCGCGTCACCTTGCCGTTCCAACGCTGCGTCATACCGGGTATCACCGGCTCCAGCTGATGCAGGAACTGCTGCGCTCGCTCCGGCAGCGAGCCAAGGTTCATCCCGTCTGCTACATTGCCCCCCGTGTACGCAACCAGAATACCCGATTTTCCCGGCTGACCGCGGGTGACATCGAATGTATTTTGATACCCGCCGTCCGTGATGGTATCGCCGTTGCAGCCTGTCGAAGTCCAGTGACGGTCGGTAAATTGCACATGAAGCTTGCTGTTTGCCCCCATGCCAAGCTCTTCGATCGCTGCAAGCTTGAGCGGCCGAAACCCCGCCTTGCTGTAATCAACGGAACTCCTCAATATCGAAAACGGGATCGTGAGCACTACATGCTCCGCTGCCACCTCATGCGTACCGCTCCGATCCTGCAAGGTCAGCCGGTAACTGCCATCCGCCGCCTCCGCAATCGCGATTAACCGGCAACCACGCTGCAAGGTACCGGGCGCAAGCCTGTCCATCAGCCGATGGACGATTTGATCGTTCCCGCCGCGCACATGGTACCGCTCATCCGACACGCCAAACACACTAAACTTCTCCCCATCCGGGATATAATCGTGTAGATACAGGAAGTTCAAAGCACTTTGCTGCGAGGATTCCGCCCCATACTCAATGTTGCAGGCGATATCAATCAGCTTCCCAAACTTCGACAGCTTGCCGCCGGGCACGCTCTCTTCGATCCAATCCACGACCGACATTCGGTCGAGCTCAAGGCCCCGCGGGGTATAGTGGTTGTACACTGTGGGGAATCCTGCAGCCTTCAAATCCGCATTCAGCTTCGGCACTACCGCCTGAAAGTCTCGCGTCGCATCCGCCAGTGTGTAAGGCTCGCCGTCAAAATAATAACAAGGCTCCGTACCCGCAAGCTCCGCAGCAAGCAAATCATTCAGCGCAAGTCCAAGCTCCTCAATCAGCTCGCGCAGCGCAGCATGGCCGGTATCAATCAGCATCCCGCCGCGCTCAATCGATTGCCCATCGTCAAAAGCGCCGCGCCGGGTGTCAACGCGGCCGGGGATCTTCTTATGATCGGCCTCGAACACTACCGGCTTGAAGCCTGCCTGCTCCAGCCGATATGCGCATGTCAGACCGGCGAGGCCGCCTCCAATAATGGCAATTCGGGATGCGAGTACAGAGCGTGAAGCTTGTACCGGGGGATGAAAAGGGGAAGTAATCGGCTCGTCATGAGGCAATGCGAGCGGATGAGCAGCTTTTCGTTTCCATTCGTATACGACTTGTTCAAAAGGGATTTTTCTCTGGTTAGCCTCTTCTAGAACGACATACATGTCTTTAAATAATTGAGCCAGCGCGGTATGAGGCATACGATCCTCCTTCATGGACTGTTCCACAATCTTTCTATTAATCTAGTACTATGTATGTGCAGTCCGAATGAAAGAGGAAACGGCGCTCTACGATTTTCCGCGCACAACAAAGAAGCCCACGACTCTTGAACAAGAGTCATGGGTTTCAGCCTCGTTTAGCTGCCTTTAGTCAATGTAGCCGGCAATGCCTTTATCCATCAAATATTCCATCTCAACGTCCAAAATCGTTTCCACCGTCAGCTCGTCCAGCTTCAGCCCCGGGCGACTCAAAATATAATCCACCAGCTCGTCGCTGTCGATATTCACTTCGCCATTCTTGTCTTCTTGCGCGTTGTTGATGAACGTCTGCTCATGCTGCAGCACTTGCTCGATGCTGCTCGGTGCCGCTTTTGTTTTGCCGGCGATGAACTGAACCATCTCTTGCATGTTGATTTCTTCACTCATGTGGGGTCAACTCCTAGTCGGTTAATTGTGGTAAATCCATTGTATCATCACAGTTAGGGAATCAGCAAAATTTTGCCCGTACTCGCGCGGCTCTCCAAGTAGCGATGGGCCTCGGCGCCATCGGCAAGCCGAAATGTTGTAGGCTCCGATAGGCGAAGCCTGCCCTCCAGCATATCTGCAAACAACTCGCTGCCTCGTCTACTGCGTTCTTCGGCTGATGTGATGTGGTTCCAGAGATCGCCTCCGGTTAGGGTTTTGCTCGTATCCATCAGCATCCGCGGATCAACCGGCGCAGGATCGCCGCCGGCCATCCCGAAGAAAACGACCGTTCCTTTGATACGGACCACTTTGAAGCTGTCCATCAACGTAGAACCTACGGAGTCGTACGCTACATCGAGGCCCGTGGCCGCAACCTCGGCGCTGACGGCAGACCATTTTAGCACGTCACTCACCCAGTCTGTGTTATACAGGAACACCTCGTCGGCCCCTGCCGCGAGCGCCGCTTCGCGTTTCTCCGGACTGGATGTCAGGCCGATAACCTGAGCTCCTCTAGCCTTGCATAATTGAATGAGCAGCTGACCAACCCCACCTGCCGCCGCGTGAACGAGCACTCTATCGCCCTGTTTCACCGCGTAGCTGTCGTTTACAAGATATTGCGCCGTCAGCCCTTGGAGCAGTACAGCTGCGGCGTCTTCGTAGCTGATGCCTTCCGGAAGCTTGATGACCCGGTCCGCAGGCACAAGGACAAGCTCCGCATTCCCGTGCGGTGCATCCGCGAAACCGACGCGGTCTCCGACTTGAATGCCCTCCACATCAGGCGCAACCTCCTCGACCACGCCTGCTCCTTCATAACCCAGTATGTAAGGCGGCTCACCGACCAGATGGTAGTTGCCGCGCCGCCGATAGATATCTGCATAATTGAGACCGATCGCCCGTGTGCGAACTTTTACCGTGCCTGCTTGAATCGCCGGCTCCGGGATATCTTGGAGGGTAAGCACCTCCGGTCCTCCGAATGTATGGAAAACTAATGCTTTCATGTTGTCGTCTGTCACCTCTTCATGGATTCAACCTCTAGCTTACTCTTAACGCGCGCTCGTCTCAAGTCAGTCCGGGGAAGCGAAACTCCCGGTTTAGGATATCCATCATAAAAATGTTACAATACTTTTTATAGTAACGTCCGGTCCATATCGTTTCAGCGTGAGTAAGGGAGATGTTCATGGTGATGCCAAGCAATGGGGAAAATTTAAACGGTGGAGTCAATGGAGAAAAGATAGATACACGCCGCATATTAATTGTGACGGCTGTCGATGCCGAGCGTGACGCCGTGCTGCGCGGGCTCGGCCCGGCGGCGGCGCAGTTTCACGTAATCGCCGCGGGCGTTGGCCCGGCGGCGGCCGCGGCTGTAACGGCGGCGACGCTGGCGGCTGGCGGCGGAGCCGGTGCGGTGGGGACGAGCTCCAATGCGGTGAGTGCGGCGGCGAGTATAGACGCCGGTGGAGCGAGCTCCGCCAAGGCGGCAGCCGGCGGCGCCGGCAAGAGCGGCGCAGACGCGACCATGGGCGGGTACCGCCTGGTCGTCAGCGCAGGCATCGCCGGCGGCTTCGCCGGGCGGGCCGCGCTCGGCTCGCTCGTGGTCGCGAGCGAGATCATCGCCGCCGACCTAGGCGTCGAGACCCCGGGCGGCTTCGCCAGCGTAGATGAGCTCGGTTTCGGCTCATCCCGCTCCGGGGTCTGCGCGCGCAGCGCTAGCGCTTTGGCCGCGGCGCTTAGCGCGGCCGGTCTGCCGGTTGTCACGGGGCCAGTGCTCACCGTGACAACGGCAACAGGCACAGCCGCCACAGCTGCGGAGCATGTGCGGCGGGTGCCGGAAGCCGCAGCCGAAGCGATGGAAGGCTTCGGCGTGGCAAGTGCAGCCCGGCACTTCGGCGTGCCCGTGCTGGAGCTGCGCGCGATCTCGAACGCGGTCGGCCCGCGTGACCGCGATGCGTGGCGTATCGGCGATGCGCTTCAAGCACTTGAGCGCGGCAGCGCAATTCTAAAGGAGGCACTCCAATGACAATGAATATAGCGTTCTCTCCATGTCCGAACGATACCTTTGTATTCCACGCCTTGGTGCACGGATTGATTCCCGGTGCACCGGAGTTTGACGTGACCTACGCGGATATCGATGTTACGAACAACTGGGCGGCGAAAGGCGCCGGTCCCGAAATACTCAAAATCTCCTACGCCGCTCTACCATGGGTGCTGGACGATTACGCCCTGCTGCCCTGCGGCGGTGCGCTGGGCCGCGGATGCGGACCGCTCGTGCTGACCAAAGGTGAAGCAGGCAATCCGGCTGCGCTCGCAGGCAAACGAATTGCCGTGCCAAGCGATCGCTCCACTGCTTACCTGCTCTTCCGTCTGTGGGCAGCACAGCTTGTCCCTGACGGTAATATGGAAATCGTCGTCATGCCCTTCCATGAAATCATGCCCGCCGTCAGAGACGGCTCCATCGACGCGGGTCTCGTTATCCATGAAGCCCGCTTCACTTACCAGAACTACGGCCTCAACATGATGGCTGACCTTGGCAGCTGGTGGGAGTCCGATACCGGTCTGCCCATTCCACTCGGCGCTATTATTGCCCGCCGTTCCCTTGATGCAGCATCGCTCACATCGTGGATTCGTGCCTCGGTCGAATACGCCTGGGAACATCCTGAAGCGTCTGCTGACTATGTCATGCAGCATGCACAGGAGATGTCGCCGGACGTCGCCAAGCAGCACATCGCGCTGTATGTTAACGAATATTCCGCCAACCTAGGCGAGAGCGGTTATGCCGCCGTCGAAGCACTCCTCGGACGAGCTGCCCAAGAAGGCCTCGTGCCGGCATTCGACCTAGCCAAGCTTCGCCTATAAACTCATAAATGCAAGAGCTGCCCCAAAAGTATACGACTTTGGGGGCAGCTCTTGTTTTGCATGATCATTTTCACAAAGTACCTAGAGCCCGCTCAGGAATTGTTGCAGAAAAAGCAACATTCCACCCCTCGAAGTAGAACCAAACACCTCAATGTTGCAAAATATGCTACAAATTTTCTCTTATTAGCTCCAATGAGGCGATCTGAGAAGAGAATGTTGCATAAAGCGCAACATTTCCTCAATATGACTTCATTTCCGTAAGAAATGTTGCATGAAATGCAGCATTTCAAAACCATCCAAACATTGGGGAGAGTTGTAGAATCCCCTAGCCCCCAAGCTCCCGCTCGAACAACTGCTGATTGCCCAAGTGGAACTTGCGCAGGTTGCGAGGGAACGGGCAGCCTTCAATGAGTGCATCAATCGCCGCCTGATCTCCTGCCGCGACGGCTTCCCGCATGGCTGCTATGTATGCGAAATCCGCCGTTTGACGGCGTTTCATCTCCCCAACATCCATGGTCGAATTTCCGTGACCCGGGATCAAGCGCATGATGGAATGCGAAGCCAAAATCGTATCCAGCTTGCTGATACTCGCCTCGTACAACGTGCTGCTGAAATAGATATACGGAAACTCAATGTCCGACCAGTAATCACCGGCTAGCAGCAGCCCAAGCGGCTCCACCACCGTGTACATGCCATCATCATTGTGCCCCGGTGACAGATAGAAAGTCAGCTTCGTTTCGCCGGCAAGCTGCAACACCTGACCATCGTACTCCGCTCGGTGCTGCACAACCGGATAAGCAATCTCATAGTCACGCTCCAAATAATAGCTGTCCTCGAAGTCCCGAATTTGCTCGAGAATAGCATCCTTCTCAACCGAATTCTTATCCGCCAGAGCAGCAGATGCAATCACTTCCGCATCCAAGAAAGCTCCGTAACCAATAATGTGGTCGTAGTCCGAGTGCGTGAACAACACATACTTCGGCCTTCCGGCAGCAACTTTATCCGCGTACAACCGAATCTCTTCGACCTCGTGAGGCAGCCAGCACGGATCGACGATAATGATGGCATCCTCGGTCTCAATGACAGCCGACATCGTCTTATACAGCGCGCTCTCAAACAGCGTCAGCGCTCCATCTCTACGTTTAATCATAACAACTGCATCCTCCCTATTTTGAACCCGAATATTTACTATGTATTTCACTTGTATTTGTCATTGTACGCACCTGCAAATAAACAATCGCCCTCCAAGCTAAGCTTGGAGAGCGATCCATCTCTATTATAATTCCGCAGCTGCAGCCGCAGCTGTAGTTGTCTTCGCAACCCGCGTCAGCCGCTTCATATCGCGAAACCCGATTAATCTCTTGCTAGGCTCATGCCACAAGCGGAAATTAAGCGAGCTCAAGCTCGTAAGAATCGTAATCGTTCTAACATCCTGCATACGCGGGTTTGTCTCATGAACCGCTTCCAAGTTATAGTTTGGAATCCGAGGGCTTAAATGGTGGATATGATGGAAACCAATGTTGCCCGTAATCCAGTGCAGGATACGCGGCAATCTATAATAAGAGCTGCCATGCATGGCGGCCTTCACGAAGTCCCATTCGGCATCCGCCTCATAATACGACTCCTCGAATTGATGCTGCACATAAAACAGCCAAATACCTGCAACACTTGAGATGAAGAAGATCGTACCCTGAATCAGAAGAAACGCCTGCCAGCCAACAGCCCAGATAAGCAGAGCCGTTACAGCCGCGATTCCGGCATTCGTAATATACGTATTGATCCGTTCTTTCGTACTCGCCCGTTTGCGATTGAAACGATAATCGATCAAGAAGATGTAAATCGGGCCAATCGTAAACATAATAAAAGGATTGCGATACAACCGATACACGAGTCGGCGCAGCGGTGAAGCGCTCAAATATTCGTCTACCGTCAGCGTCCAAATATCTCCCGTACCCCGACGATCGAGGTTGCCGCATGTCGCATGATGGACCGTGTGGCTATGCTTCCATTGCATATAAGGGACATAAGTCATGATGCCGGTAATGGTGCCGACGATATCATTGGCTTTGCGATTTTTGAAAAATGACTTGTGACAGCAATCATGGAAAATAATAAAAGTCCGAACGAGGAATCCGCCTGCAATCATTGAAACACCGACTGTCAACCAAGGGGAGATGGATAAGCAGAGGTAAGCAGCGAGCCATAGCAGCACTACAGGTCCGATCGTGTTGATGATTTGCCAAATACTGTTCTTGAGCTTCGGTCGTTCAAATGCTGCAATTTCTTTACGCCAATGGCCTTGCTCAGCTTCTATCATTCAGTTGTTTAGTCCTCTCTCCACGCTGCTTTTCTAAGTTTCATTGTATCAATAACGGTAGTACGAAAGATAGGCACAAGTCGTTCCAATAATTCTGACGAACTTTAGGAGGTGCCCGGATGGTTTATGACTGCATCATCATCGGAGGCGGAATCGCCGGACTGCAGGCCGCTATTCAGCTCGGACGATATGCGATGCACGATGTGCTCGTTATTGATTCCAGCGATGGACGCTCCAAGATCTGCCGCAGCTATCGAAATCTGCTGGGTTATCCTGATGGTGTATCCGGTGCTGCCCTCCGAGAGGCAGGTCTTGCACAGGCTGCCGATTATGGCATCCAAGTCATAACAGACACCATTCTCGAAGCTCGAGGCATCGCGTCCAACCTGTTCAAGCTTCACGGCAGTAAGCCCGAGAACGCTGCTTACCAATCGCGGACGCTGCTGATTGCCACGGGCGTCATGGACCGGCTGCCGGATTATCCGGAGCTGCGGCCATGTCTGGGACTCACCGTATTCGTCTGCCCGGATTGTGACGGTTACGAGATAAGGAATCGCAGCACGCTCGTGCTCGGAGCCGGAGATGTAGGTGCCCGCATGGCGCTCACCTTGCGCACATGGACGGACAAGCTGCTCTACATCGACCAAGCGTCGGAATCCCAGACAATAAGCGCCTCCTTGCTAGAGCAGCTCGCCGCCGCTTCAATCCCTTATCAAAGAGCCGAGCATCTGCACGTTCGCGCTGATCGAGATGGCAACCTGCAAGGTATTACCTTTCAGGATGGCACCCGCATCGAGGCCGATCGCGCTTTTCTCGCCTATGGCGGCAATGAGGTGAGATCCTCGCTCGCCCGTCAGCTAGGCGCCAAGCTGCACGAGAACAGCCATATCTGGACGGAGCCGCGCAGCAAAATGACCAGTATCCCCGGCGTCTGGGCAGCCGGTGACGTTGCCGTACATGCCGAACAGGTGTCCATCGCAATGGGAGAAGGTGCACAAGCTGCAATCTGGATTCATAAGACACTGCTGAACATGAAGCAGCCGCAGCAGCCGTAAACGCAGGCGACGTTCGTGACAGGGCCGCTGAGTCGCCTACGCCGGCCTTTCACGACACATATCCGGATCAACGAGGCTCCAACCCTACTTCGAGCCTCACTTGTTCGCAATATGTACTTTAAGCACTTTTCCTTTCACGGTCGTGTTCTTCATCGCCCGCAGGACAAGGGAGCCTTTTCCATTCAAAATCTCCACGAAGGTCGCACTGTCCTCAATCGTGATAATGCCGATATCTGCTGCGGTCATTCCTTCCAGCTTCGCGATCGTCCCGACAAAATCCACTGCCCGCAGCTTCTTCTTCTTCCCCCCGCCAAAATACAGCTTCGTAATATCCTGGCTCAGCAGCTCTCGTTTATCGAGTCGAGGCGCATCCAGGGCACTCAGCTTCTCGTCGAAGGCTTCCTTAGCTTCCGCAACCTGCGCTGCGCTTGGCGGCTCTGCCCGAGGCAGCTCGAAGCCGATGTAGCCTTGAATATCGTCGAGGTACCTGCCTTCACTCGGCGTAGCGAACGTAATTGCGATACCACTCTGTCCTGCCCTGCCTGTTCGGCCTGTACGGTGCACGAAGTTCTCTTTGTCCATCGGCAGGTCATAATTGATGACATGCGTAATATTCTCGATATCGATGCCGCGGGCCGCCAGATCGGTCGCCACTAAGTAGCGGAACTCCCGCCTGCGGAAGGCATGCATGACGCTGAAACGATCATTTTGCTCCATGCCGCCGTGGATTTTGTCGCAAGGATATCCGCTTTGTCTTAGCATACGGCTGACCTGGTCAACTGCTTCCTGCGTGCGGCAGAAAATCATGCAGCTGTCCGGATTTTGGATCGTAGTGACGGCCTTCAGCAGCTCCGGCTTTCTCTCATCCTTCACGATGTAGAGCGTGTGAGCAATCCGATCCGTTGTAATGCCTGCCGTTTCAATCTCAATATCAACAGGGTCCTTCATATGTCGATGGCACAGCTGCTCCACGTCCGGCGGCAGCGTTGCGGAGAACAGCAGCGTGACTCTGTCCTTAGGCAGCTCCTTGATGATAGACTCCACCTGCTCAATAAATCCGCGGTTAAGCATCTCATCCGCTTCATCGATGACTAGGTAACGCAGCCGATCAACATCCAGGGTCCCGCGTTTGATATGATCCAGCACGCGCCCGGGCGTACCCGCGACGATATGGACCTTCTGCTGCAGCTCCAGCTTCTGTTGGGCGAACGGCTGCTTGCCATAGATGGCAACCGCCTTGATGCGCTTGAATCTGCCGATATTAATCAGATCCTCTTTGACCTGCCCTGCCAGCTCACGCGTTGGCGTCAGCACAAGCGCCTGCGGTCTGTTCTCCTCCCATTCCACGAGCTCGCAGATCGGGATGCCGAATGCGGCCGTCTTGCCGCTTCCGGTCTGGGATCGAACGGTGAGATCGCGATGTGCGAGCACCTCCGGGATGACTTTGCTCTGAACCGGTGTCGGTTCCGTATAACCAAGATGATCTAGTGCACGAACGATTTCCTCGCTTAATGGATACTGTTGAAAAGGGTTTACTTGCATAATTGCTCCTTCGCCGAACTATTGGGATGTTACTAGTATAGCCTAATTTCACCTCGGTGCCGTTGTTTTGGTACAATCGTCTTACCATGAAATTGCGACAGGCAGGGGGCTCATCCCAGTGCATGAAGGGAAAATCATTAAATTCTACCGCGAACGAGCAGAATTGACGCAGGATCAATTGGGACTTGGCATCTGCTCGGATACCCATATCAGCAAAATCGAACGGGGCATTACCGATTATTCGCAAGAAGTGCTGGATCTGCTGTGCGTGCGGCTTGGCATCAGCATGCAATGCGAGCTGGCGAAGTTCAGCAGCATCAAGAAAAGGCTGTACGATTGGCACGATGCGATCGTGAAGCAATTATCCGCGGAGATGGAAACGATTAAGTCAGAGCTCGAGCAGGAAGCGCTTCTGCAAATCTCCGAGTATGAAACGCTTTATTTGCTGCTTCAAGCGAAGTATCTGCTGCTTAAGAATCAAGCGGAGACGGCGCTGCGCATCCTTAATCGCATTCGCAAAACGGCGGTGAGGCTGCCCGATTTCGAAAGCAACCTCTTCAAGCATGTAGAAGGCCTCTACCATATATCCAAACAGAATCACGTGGAAGCCATCACGATCCTCAAGACTATTAACGATAAGGAATATAACAACCCGGAGTATTTCCACCATTTGGCGATGGCCTATCATACGATGAGATCTGAGGTCATGGCCTACTTCTACGCGGAGAAGGCGCGGAATTTCTTCAAGGAGATCAACTGCTTCCTCCGTGTCATCGATGCAGAGATGCTGATGCTCATTCAAGTGCAGGATGATCCGCAGCATGATTTTAAAGAAGTGATCGCGCGGTTCGAGAATTTGATTCAAAGCTGCGATATGTGTAACGCTCCCGACCGCAAAGCCAAAATCATTCATAATTTGGCCTATGAGTATTTGCGTCGCAAGGATTATCAGAAATCGAGCAGTTTGTATTTACAATCCATGGAGCTTAAGAGTCCCCGAACCCTTCCCTATTTGCTGTCATTGGAAGGTTATCTTCGGAGCTGCTTCAAGGGCATTCTGCTGCAGGCAGGCGAGCTGGAGCGATTGGCCCAGGTTGGCCTGACAGATGCTAAAGCCTTAAAGGATCCGGTGTTCATTCTGCTCTTCACGATGCTGCTTCTCCTGATAAATGGCAAAGAGGCGGAGTATTACCAGTATATGAACGAAGAGGCGCTGCCGGTCTTTCGTAAATTCGGCTATGTGTACCTCATCAGACGGTCAGAACAGCAATTGTTTCATTATTACGCGCGAACGGGAAATACGGAAGCGGCGCTTCGGATGGGGCATTATCTCATTGAGGATCATGACATCCTCTAACTGCGCTTCCTAAACAAACGACCCGCAGCAGGAACACTTCATTGTAAAGTGTCCCTGTGCGGGTCATTGTTTTGGAACGAAACTATTTTCTGGTGCGTTTTTTGGAGGATGTTTTCGTGCGTTTGCCGCGTTTTACGCTCGAAACCATGACATCTTTCTCGGAATACGTGTAGCAGTGTTGATATACCGGGCAGCAGTGATGCTGCTTGACAACTTCTACGGCGTGAACAACGTTTACAAGCTGCGGATGGAAGACGTTCTCATATTGCGTAACCGGAGGATCATAGATGGTTTGTGTAGGGCAGTCCGGACAGAATTGGTCGTTTGCGCCCGCCACCATGTTAGGTCCCATATTTGGTCCCATGTTTGGACCCATGTTTGCACCGGCAACTTGGCCCATGTGTGGATAATTACGTTTCAAGGTATAATCTCCTTCCTTGTTTTGGAATACACCACATTGTATTCACAGACGAGCAAGGCGGCCTGTACGCTTGCCATGGAAGGCGATGGCCTTCCGCGATTGCGCGGGTTTCCGTTCGGGAGAGATGCCGGGGATCCATCAGCAAACACGAAAAAACCGCCATGCATCTCTGCAGCGGCGGCTTTTCGAAATATAGAATCAGAGCGCTTTGATCTCAAGCAGCTCATACACGATAACACCCATCGGTGCATTTACATGGATCCGGCTGCCTACCGTTTTCCCCAGCAGCTCTTTGCCAAGCGGGCTCTCGTAGGAAATTTTATTGTCCTGCACATCTGCTTCCGCGGGAGCTACGATTTGATATTCAATCCGTTCGTTGAACTCCACATCGTTTAAGATGACCCTCGAGCCGATTTGAACCGAACCTGAATTATTGGGGTCGGTCTCCACGATGCGGGCCGTATTGAGCATTTTTTCTAAGATGATGACGCGTGTTTCCAAGAACGATTGATCATTCTTCGCGGAATGATATTCGCTGTTCTCTTTCAAATCCCCGTAGCTAATGGCAAGCTTAATCCGTTCGGCCAGCTCCTTGCGTTTCACGTACTTGAGGTCGTCAAGCTCCTCCTGCAATTTAGCAAAGCCCTCTTTGGTCAAAATCATTTCTTCGTTAGACATCGTTACAGCTCCCGTTCCATGGAATTCCTCTATTCTACCCGATTTGGGGCCGAATGTCGCCTCGTGTACCCACCTCAATAATTGTTGACAAAAAAAAGGCTCCCTATAAGAGGGAAACCTTCACAAAAATTGTTAAGCGATTCTGTCATTAAAGATCGATCGCCACATGGGGTTTACTGTAATGACTCACGCCTCCGCCGCCTACCATAACCTTGCCGCCTCTAGGGAAAACAAGCAATTTGGAAGCGCCGGTACTCAGCAGCACGGTTACCTTTGCATCATTTCGGGCGGCCGTATACACGACATACCCGCTTCTGGTTAGGGAGGTCCGCCAATAGTTACCAAACTCAGATCGGACTACTCGGCTGGAATAGACCTGATTCTCTCGTTTGACCACCTTCGCTCGCGTTTTAGCTTTAGCCATCGCTCGTACCCATCCTTCATCACGTAGTTAATCCTACGCTATCCTATTCCGAGGATGGAGGGACGATTGGACGCAATGGCACATAGATATCGAGCTCTGAATCCGCGCGTCCTTCTTGGCAACGAGCATCATAGTATTCATAATCATAACCGCGATCACCCATGCCGCGAAGCGTCTCTCCGGAAGCCGTGAGCCACTCGCCATAGATATAGCGGAAGGTCTCTCCGAGCAATTCGGTCGAACCCACATGCGTGAATACCGCATATCTTCCGCCCGGGATGGTATATACCACTGCGTCTCCCGGCATCGTTTGCAGCGGATCGGCCACCTCCGTGCCTGCCAAATAATCGAACTCTCGCTCCCGATCTCCGCTTGTAAGCGGATTGTAAATCTCGAGCCCGAAGCAGACCCTCTCGTCTACCTTGCCCGGAATACTCGCCCAAATGCGGCTAAGCGATTTCCAGGCCTGCGCAATGTTGCGATCCTTCGTCGTATCCGTCGTGCATAACACGCCCGCGACATGAATCGTCTCACGGTTAATCAATACCGGCTCTCTCATCGTACACACTCTCCTTCGCAGGGATTGCGGAGGTTCTCCGAACCGTTTCATAAACGAGCGGATGAAGGATTCGTGGCTGCCATATCCGATGTCAAAGCCGATTCCCGTGCCGGACTGCTCCGAGTCCCGCAACCTTCTGGCAGCGTAAGCCAAGCGGCGCTCCCGAATATAGTGGGACAGCGTCTCTCCAGTGCAAGCATAGAACAGCCTGTGAAAATGAAACGGCGAATACCCCGCCAGCTTCGCGAGCTCCTCTAACCGAAGCTCCTCCTGCAAATGCTGTTCCACGTAAGCTGCAGCCCGCCATATTCCCTTATACCGCTCTTCCTCTTCCATTCGGATCACCTCCTTGCTCTCCATGTTAGGTCATTGCCGCTCGCTGCACCTGACATTTCTTGCGAAGCTATATCAAAAAAGGCGCATCGCCGAGTATGACACGGGATACGCCTAATCTGATTGTTCATGGTCGGCTGATTATACAGTAGCCTTTATTTGCTTACTCCGCAGCTGGCCGCAAGCCGCGTCGATATCTGTCCCGTGCTCGAGACGGACGCTGACGCTGACGGATTGCTTCTTCAATGCATCGTAGAAGATGCGAATCGACTCCTGCTCGCTGCGCTGATACTGACTGTGTTCGTCGACAGGATTGTACGGAATCAAGTTCACGTTCACAAGCGGGCGGCGATCGCCGATAAGCTCCGCAAGCTGCAGGGCATGCTCCAACTGGTCATTCACATCCTTGAGCAGAATATACTCAAGCGTCACACGGCGCTTATTCTTGCTCAAGTAATAATCGATAGCCTTCATCAACGGTTCGATCGGAATCGCGCGATTGATCTTCATGATGCGCGTGCGGAGCTCATTATTCGGCGCATGCAGTGAGACCGCCAGGTTAACGCCTAGGTTGCGATCGGTAAATTCTACGATTTTGTCAGCCAGACCGCTTGTGGAAACGGTAATATGTCTGGCCCCGATGGCAAGACCCTTATGATCCTTGACGGTTTCGATGAAGTCGACCATGTTCTCGAAATTATCGAACGGCTCCCCGATCCCCATCACGACGATGTGGCTGACCAGTTCGCCTTGCTGTGCGGCATCCAGATGCACTTGCACCTTCA
Organism: Paenibacillus sp. CF384; assembly: GCF_900106745.1. GTDB lineage: Bacteria > Bacillota > Bacilli > Paenibacillales > Paenibacillaceae > Paenibacillus_Z. Next base: position 60,727 of record NZ_FNNV01000007.1, read on the forward strand.
TAATCTGGCTGACGATTTCGCCCGCTGTCAGGTCGCGGCTCTTGGCAAGCAGGCCGCTTGCGCAGAAGCTGCAGCCGATATTGCAGCCAACTTGCGTCGTTACGCAGACAGACAGCCCGAATTTATGCCGCATGAGCACGGTTTCGATCAGATTGCCGTCATGCAGCTTGAGCAGGAACTTAATCGTGCCGTCGGCCGATTCTTGCTTGGTATGTTCGCCGAGCGTCTGAATGTCGAAGTGCTCTGCCAATAAAGCCAGGCAAGCCCCGTTCACATCCGTCATCGCCCCGAATGACATAACCCGCTTCCGGTAGAGCCAATCCCATACTTGCCGCGCGCGCGACGGTTTATGTCCATGCTCCCCAAGCCAGCTCGTGAGCTGGTCGAATGTGAAGCCATATATGGATGGTTTATGTTGCATATCCGTTATCCTCTTTTCAACACCTTGTATTCGTCCCTATCTGACTAGTATTGTCCCAAAATTCCGAGACGAACACAAGGGCGGATCACGGCGTCTGCCATTCTAGCCTATGATTTCGGCAATTCGCTTGTTCACCGTTTCGCGTAGATTCAGCAGCCACTCGCTCTCTGCAGGGTAGCTGCTGAACGTTATATTGCCAATAAGTGCTTGCAGCTCATCCTTGCCGCCCAACTCTTCCAGCAGTGCAAAAGCTCTCATATCTTGCAGCGCCTCATAGAACACTTCCATACGGATCGATTCGATCGGTCCCTCTTCTCCGGGGTAGACAAGGAAGGCATCTCCCGATGGAAACGCATGGCCGGCATCCGTCGTTATATACGGGTTGATCGGTTTGATTGAGTACTGGCTGTACCAGAAATTAAAGCCCCAATGCAGGAAACCGGTGATTCCGAACTTGTGCATTTGCACGCCGATGATCCGGTTTCGAGCTGATGGGAACGTGAAGAATCGGTTAGCGACTTCTTTGTACTGTCCGCAGCAATAGTACGTCCACAAGTCCGGTACGCCTGCTTCAAGGAAAGGCTCGATATGGTTCGTAGCCGGTATCGGACGTGGAACCAATCCGGATTCATAGAATTCATAATCGGACAAAGCATCGATAACCGGATACCCTTGCAGCATCGGTCTGAGCCAGTCGCTTGCTTGGCGATAATCCTCAAGCGCGCTCATGCTCGGCTCATCGGAAATGTGGAAGTACACCTGCTTCTGCAGGCTGCGGCTTTCTACCCACTTCAGCAGCTCCGGAATAAGCTGTCCCAGGAAGCTGCGATATTCCTCGCCGGCCGCCTCTGTTTCCCATCCGAAAATCCGTTTATATTCGCCGTTCTCATGGGCCATAATCTTAGGCGCATGCTTCGCACCCCACTGTGTGTACAGATGGGAGAACTCGAAGGAACGTACGCCGGCCGCCAGACACATGTCCGCCCAGCGGTCCAGCTTCTCGAAACCAAACGAATACAGGCTGCCTGCCTTCTGGACATCCACCAGCTGTACGGTAGGCCGCTCTCCCCCGACAGCCGTATCGAGCGGCGGCGTGAACAGCGGCGTCAGCAGCAAATTAATGCCGTGCTTGACGGCTGTACCGATGAAGGCTTCCAGCAAGCGCCAGTGTTCTTCGCTGAACACCGGTACGTTGTACTGCGTCGCAATACAATCGGTATGGAACCACTCGGTGTGGATCAGCTTCTGCTCAGGCAGTTCGCGCGGAATGACCGTCAGCGCGAAGCTCTCTTGAGCAAGCTGCTCCCCTTCCGACGTTTCGAATGCTATATTCAGGTCGAATGTCCCGCCCTGCTGAGCACGATCCACTTCTACCGTTACCCACACAGAGCTCCACACATTCGGGAGTGCCGTCACCCCACTGGTGGTGATCGGATACAGCGGATCGGGAAATAGTCCCGGCGTCGCTTGGAAGATCCGCGCATCATGATCGGCATACATAGGCATTTCTGATGGAACAAGGCCGACGGAGCGGACGGTTATGGGATTATTTTGCAGCTGGGAGGTGACGGTTAGGTTGATGTTCTTGCGCATCTGCGCACTGCGATAGGCTACTTGAAACGAATAGACTTCTCCCCGGAGGGCGCTCCCCTTCTGATAGGCAGGCTCTTGGAGCTCGCCGTCCTGGGCGAAGATTTTGACGAGTGAACTGACGCACCGCGTCTCCAGCTGGTTATGGTTTAGGGTCATCGATACTTCCTCCTTGAAATGATAATTAGATGAGTACTAGCGTGCCAAATCGCTGCGGCTTATGAAAATTAACCAATCCCGTCGGCTGCCAGGCTTGATACTCGCGGATGCCATCCTGCCGTTCGTCGATCCGATAGAAGTTAACCCGCCAGCGGAGTCCCGCTTCCAGCGGCTTGCTGAACGTGTTCGCCGGAATACGGATGTCGTACATCCTTTGTCCCGGTTGAACCTCGCTCACCTCGGTATGCAGCCCCTCAATGTCCCATTCCGTATCGATTCCAACCGAACCGCTGCCGTCATTGGTAATCCGCGCATCGAATACGACGTTGCGGGGGCTGACCTCCAGCTCTATGTATTGGGTGCCGCTGCCATCCTCATCGATAAACACCTCTACCACGTCCTGGTTATACAGCGGCTCATCGCGCTCGCTGTAGTCCGAAACCATGTGCTTATCCTCGCAGTGGAACTGAATCCGCAACGCCTCCGCCGTCCATCCGCAGCGAACCTTCGTCCATTCCGTCGGCGCGTCACCGCTTACCGTATCGCGCAATAAGATCCATTCACTATCCATACCAGTAGTCTCGCTGATTCGCTTACATGCGTAGACTTGCTGATCATTTGTGTCCATCCTACGGTCCACCTCAGTTCCACTAGAATCTTCCATGCCTCTATCATCATCATAGCTAATCCCAGTGCCGATTGATTTAGCATAAAGGGATAAAATTTAGACGATTCCGAGATCACGGGTATGCGGGCTGATAGGGATAAAAACAAAAACCTCCCTGAGGGAGGTTTTTCACTTGCTTAGCTAGTGCCGACTTCGGGATGCTGCTTCTTGCTGCTTGCGGCGGCATCGTTGTAGAAGCAGAATGTGCCTCTGCCGATTGTTTTGGCCTCATACATCGCTTGATCCGCGTATTGGAGCAGCTTCGTCGCATCCATGGCGTCATCCGGATAGATTGCGATCCCGATGCTGGCCGAAATCTGAATTCGATTGCCGTCTACGATATCAAGCTGCCGAATGGCGCCAATGAGATCAAAGGCCAGCTCCTCCTGCCGGATGTCTCCAACTGCTTCATCCACAAGTATGACGAACTCGTCGCCTGCCCATCTGGCACAGGTACCGTAGCCACCCATTCCGGTTTTGAGCAGCGCCCCAACCTCCTGCAGCAATCGGTCGCCCATTTCGTGGCCGAGTGTATCGTTAACTCGCTTGAAGCCATCCAGATCCATGAAGAAGACGGCAAAAGAAGTTCCTGCCTCTGATGCTCTTCGCATCGCAATGCGCAGCCGCTCATTAATGTATCTGCGATTCGGCAGGCCGGTCAGGTCGTCGTAATGCGCTTTGCGCTCTTCATCGGTTCGATCGCCGAACGTGAAGAGATGACCATGCAGCAGACCGCCATCCTTGCTGATAATCGGGCTGACGTAGCATTCATAATGGCGCAGTTCACCGCCTTCCTTATGGAAGGCAACACGCTCCCGGAACGGCTGCAGCCGCTGCTCAAAATATTGCTTAATCTGATCGCCCAAGCTGCCATAATCAGCCCGCATCTCTTTGCAATAGATCGCGAGCGACTGTCCGACGGATAGCTCTCGTCCGAACATCGTTTTGAATCTGCGATTGACGAAGACGACACGTCCATCGCTGTCGCACATCGCAATCGACTCGTGGCTGGATTCCAGCATCCGTTCGATGATTTTGTTCTGCTCGGCGATGGTCTGCTCACCTAGACGGCTCTTCGCAAAGAGGGATTTGTAGCGGCTCTCGCTGTCCGTTACTTGGGTGTAGAGCTCTGTCATTTTGTAATACATTTTCGTAAACTCGTAGATCATGCCTGCCAGTACGATATTGGCGCAAATGAAGGTGTCCAGCTTCGAGACGTACCAGCCTATGCTGAATCGATTACCGCCGCTCATATTGATGCCGACATCCAGCACGGTTGCAAGCAATGCCACGCACAGCCAGGAGGAGGTTACGGTGCTTCCTTTGGTCATGTAATAATAGAGGGCTAGTGCAAGCAGGCTGATTATCAGCGTAGTCAGGCCAAATCCATACATGGCGAGCGGCGTGATGCGACCATGATCCATTAGAACGGGAAGCTTGTCGTGCAAGGCTAGCGACACATACCCGATTCCTGCCACCACTGCAAGTACTGCAGCTCCTGTCAGAATGGTCATGAGTCGCGCGGTTTCGTCGCGAAGGCGTACCTGCTTGTACTTGACCTCGGTGACGATATGAAGCAGGATCGCGATGGGGAATCCCAGATGCCAGAGGGAATAGATATATTCGGCTGACTGATTGCCCCCCATGAGGAACTTCGGTTCTGGGCTGTGTTCCATGCCTGGGCCTGGGCCTGGGCCCGGCCCCGGTCCTTGCATGATGGGACCCGGACCGAAACCATCAGGCGGTATGATCCCTGGAAAAGAGAACAAATATAGAATCGTCATGCAAGCCGAATAGAAGTAGCCTCCTGCCAAGATGAGAATGGAAGGAGAACGGCTGACTTTGAACTGGCTGTAGAGCACGAACACCGTAATGAGCTCGAAGCAGATAACCGCGGAGCATAGTGCGGACAAGAACGCATTATTATTGGGCACCGTTATATGCGCAAACGGTAGGGAAGCAAGCGAGGCAAGCGCTATAATCGCACCAACGATAAAAGCAAATCTGCGCTGTGAAGGGTTGGATTCTAACGTAAATAACGTATAGGCGAGCGTGCCTGACGATGCTGGTTTCTTCATGTCGACCTCCACAATAAATCTGTGGTGACATCATTCGACATGCTATCCAGAAAACCCTCTTTATGGCAAGTTGAGCGTGCGAATCCGGAGGCGAATTCGAGGGGCAATGGCGGGCGATGCGGCGAAATCTGGCGATTTCGCTCCTTGTGCGGTAACTGGTACCTCTCTTCATCCACCTCCTCTCACCTTTAGAGAAATAACCGCTTATTCCACTAGAAATCAGCTAGTTTGACCACTTTAAGCGGTATTGCCGCTTACAGTATTTGAATAGCTCGGGTTTGACCGGGCAGCGTGGAAACAGAGCGCATAACAAAGAAGCTACCTCACTCCATCCGGTAAACGCGGATGATGAGGCAGCCTCGCCTGCTGTAAAACTAGACGCCAATCGAAGTGAGCAGCGTTTGCAGATTTTGCTGCAAGGTCAATACTTGCTGCTTCACCTGGATGATTTGTTCCTTGAGCGCGATGATTTGCGTGAGATCCGCTGTACCCGCATCTGTGTTGCCGGCTTGCTTAGCGGCCTTGACTTGTGCCCATAGCGCCTGCTTCTGCGTACGAAGCGCTTGAATGGAGTCATGCTGCGATTGAATCTGCTGCGTCAGCTGTTTCAGCGATGCCTTCAGCTTTGCTCTTTGCTCTTTCGGCATCGCCTTTACCGCCGATTTGTTGACGGCATGCAGCGATTTGATTTGAGCCGCCAGCGCTTGCTGCTCCGCTCGCAATGTAACGAGCTGGCTCTTAAGCGCCGCAGTTTGCGCCTTCCACTCGGCATGCTGCCCTTTCTTGGCGGATGCTGCACCACCGTCGGCATTTGCGCTGTCTGCGAATACCGCTTGAGCGGATCCTGCCGTAAGCGCCAGTCCGATTACGACTGCCGCCAGTTTTTTGCCCAGCATGTTCATCTTATTCTCCTCCTGTTGCCCATCGATTTGACTTACATGCTCAACTCTACCGCGCAAATGTTTCAAAAGTTTGTCATGACCGCTGCAGAGGCAGCTCCACGATCATCACCGTTCCTGCTCCCAATGTGGATTCCGCCCGAATAGTCCCGCCGTGGGCTTGCACAATGTAACGGGAAATCGTGAGCCCCAGCCCCGATCCCCTAGACGTGCGGCTGGATTCTGCTTTGTACAAACGTTCAAACAAGCGCGGAATATGCTCGGCGGCAATGCCGCGGCCATTGTCCGCAACCGCTAGCACGGCCATGCCGCGGGCATCAGTACGAAGCCGCACTTGAACCGTTGTTCCGGCAGGGTTATGATCGAGCGCATTGCCGATCACATTCAGAATTACTTGCCGCAGCCGCTGCGGATCACCCTGCAGCATGACAGGCTTAGCGGCGTCAGAGTCGATGGCGCTATCCGTCTCCAAGCGCATCCCTAGTTCCTCGGCCTTAAGCGTGCACTGATGCGCCGTCTGCAGGCAGAGCTCCGCGAAATCGATCACTTTCATGTCGTACTTGATCTGATGCTCTTCGAACGCGGACAGCTCACTGAGCGTATCGATCAAATGGTTCAGTCGCAGCAGCTCCGCCAAAGAAAGCTTCACAAACTCCGTCTGCTCACTCTCCGTCAAGATGCGATCGGTTAATGCCTGCAGCGTCCCTCGGATGCTCGTAAGCGGCGTTCGAAGCTCATGCGCAATATCCATAAGCAGCTTTCTTCGCTGCTCCTCAATACGTTCGATTCGTTCCGCCATCATATTGAAGGAAACGCCTAGTCTCGCCAGCTCATCGTCGCCTCGGACTTCGACCCGACTGGAGAAATCACCTCCGGCCACCTTATCCGCGGCTTCGCTCATCCGCTGAATCGGCCGGACAAATCTGCGCGCGGCATACCATAGCAGCACAACTAAAGGCCCCGCGCACAGGAGCACCACCAGCCAGATGCTTCTGCGTATCGGCGCGGCAAGCTGCTTGGCGTCGGCTACAGATGAGTAAATAAAAGCGGAAGCAATCACTTGCCCGTCACGCTGCAGCGGAAAGCCGATAATGAGCATTTTCTCGTTATCCTGCTTACGGAACTTTGCAATCTTCTCCACGCGGTTCCCTTCATTGACAGTGACAATCCAGCTTTTCACATCCGGATGCACTCCAACCTCGTACAGTCCCTGCTTCAAATACTTCACTTTGCGGCCGACGATGCTGATTTGCACTTTATTTTCCTGCTCAATCCGCTTCAGCTCTTTCTTAAATCCGCCGGTCGTCATATGGCCCTGCTCCAGCTGCCGGTACGCCGCCTCAACAGTCGCTGCCCGCTCATTCAATCGATCCAAGCCCTGACGATAGAAATCCCGCTGCACCAGCCAACTAATCACAACAGTAAGCAGCAGCAAAATCGTGATCGTGATGCACACGGAAGCAGCCAGCCATTGGCGAAATATGGAATTTAGCTTCATTCGCTCCCCACCTCGAACTTGTAGCCGACTCCCCAAATCGTCGTAAGCTGCCAGCCTTGTCCAGCTCCAAGCTTGCGCCGAATGCGCTGAATGTAGAGGTCCACGACACGATCCTCACCTTCGTAGTCCCAGCCCCAAATCTGAGCGATGAGATCCTCCCTTGTATACACCCGCTCCGGATGAGCCGCAAGCCATGCCAGCAGATCAAATTCACGCCGCGTTAAGCTGACCGACTCCTTATTGATGGAGACCGTGAACGCATCGAGCTTCAGCTGCAGGTTGCCTACAGACAGCAGCTTCCCGCCTTCTCTATCCCCACCTTTAGCGTTTTCCCGTTCCCCTTCAGCTTCCCGCCTGCTCTGATGCCGCTCCTCTCTTCGCAACAGCGCATCGATGCGAGCAAGCAATTCATTCGGATCAAATGGCTTCACCATATAATCGTCTGCGCCGATTTGAAGACCCTCTATACGATCATGTACTTCACTACGTGCCGTTAACATGACAACAGGCGTGAAATCGCCCGCTTCCCGCAGCTGCTTGCAGACCGCCCATCCATCCAGGCGAGGCAGCATAAGATCAAGCACGATCAGTTGAAAGTGCCCCGCTTTAATCTTCTCCAACGCATCTTGGCCGTCGAAAGCCTCCTCCACCTCGTACCCGTTCTTGGTTAAGTAAAGCTTCGTAATTTTGACGATAGAAGGATCGTCATCTACGAGCAATATCCGCCTTGGCATCGGTGCCTCCTCCTGTCCTGTCCATATTCCGTATGATATAGCCAAATTATAAGCGACGTTTCGGCCTCATGGGTGAAGAAATCCCGACCATAACGAAAAACCCCGTTACCAACTCATCGGAGTCGATAACGGGGTTTGCTCCTTTCGCATGAATATAACACTAACGTTAACGTTATATTTTGAGCCAAAAAAAGGACGTACCTTCTGCAATTAATGAGCTTCCGCCTCATCTACATGCTTCAAGTGTTTGCGGTTCAGCCAGATGACGATAACCGCTAGTACGACGAAGCCGCCGCCGATATAGAATGGTGCGTGGAAATCAAACCACTCCGCAAATTTAACCGCATAGTAGGGTGCAAGCGCACCGCCGATGAAACGCAGGAAGCTGTAAGCAGCCGATGCCGTGGGACGTTCAACTGGAGCAGCGTTCATCACCGCGGTTGTAATGAGTGTATTGTTATTGCCTAGGAATGCGCCGGCTAAGATGACCATCGCAATAATGACTGACTTCTCCGTTGTCCAATAGCCCATGACGAACAAAGTTACCGCGAAGAGAAGGAGCTGCACGCACATCGATTTCACAGTGCCGTAGCGCTTTTGCAATTTGGGGGCCGTAACAACGGATGTAAATGCGAGCAGCAATCCCCATCCGAGGAACACGTAACCAAGGCCGTGCACATCAACGTGATGCAGGTGGCCAAGTACAAGCGCCGCGTAGACAAGCAAGGTGAAGAATCCGAAATTATAAAGGGCAGCCGAGATCCCAAAGATCAGCAGCGCGCGATGTTTGAGTGCACGGAAAGGATCCAGCAAGGAAACTTTCTTCTTAATCGGTGTCACGGCGGCAGGAGACTTGGCCGCCTTCGGCATCATGAACAAGATCAAACAGAACGCCAGTACCATTAACCCGGCAACGCCATAGAACGGACTTCTCCACGAGATCGCGCCTAGCTCCCCGCCAAGCAGCGGTCCGACCGAGATCCCAAGTCCGACTGCTACTTCGAACAAGATGATCGATTTGCCGACACCGACGCGGGATAACGAAACGATGGCAGACAACGCGGTTGCGACGAAGAAAGCATTACCCAGTCCCCATCCTGCGCGCAGCCAAACGATTTCCATGACATCGCCTGCACTGCCCGCGAGCGCAGAAAACACGGCAATGAGGACGATGCCGGCAAGCAGCATTCGCTTAATGCCTAGCCTCGAGGAGATCACTCCCGTAATCAGCATGGCAACGGCCATAACCGCGTTATAGCTAGTAAACAGCAAGGTCAGCTGACTGTCAGAGGCATGCAGCTGATCCTTCATCATCGGCAGGATTGGGTCAACAAGACCCAGTCCCATAAAAGCAATGATACTTGCAAAAGCGATCGCCCACACGGCAATCGGCTGATTAAACATAGAGTTACTCTTCTGTGCACTCGGCTTCAAAGGGGCTTGCGGCGCTGCTTTATGCGCTGTATTAGGTGTTGACACTTACACTCCTTCTTTCTACGTAGTGGTTTGATCCAGCGCGTCGGTAACGCGCTTCTTAATTTTTACTAATTCCTCGCGAAACTCCTTCATCTTCTCAAGCTTATGATCAATCATTTGCATCTGTTTATCGATCGTGTGCCCTACCTCCACCAGCTGCTTTCGCTTCTGCTCCGCTTCCTCCGTTTGCCTGTAAGCATCGCGATGCTGCATAAGCTGTTCACGAATCGCGACGAAATCGATAATTTCCTGCAGCGAGAAACCAAGCACATCTCTAGCGTTGATGATCTGCTTGAGCCGCTCGATATGCATACGCGTATATAAACGCGTTCCGCCATCGGTCCGCTCCGGCGAAGGCAGTAACCCAATCTCCTCATAATACCGGATCGTTCGTTTCGTCAAACCGCTCTCTTTGGCGACATCATCGATCTTATAACGATCTTCCATTGTGTTCCTCCTCCCTATCTTTGAATTAGAGTGTTTCATTTGTTTTCATCTTACTCCCTTTATAACGTTAACGTCAACGTAAGATTTTAGGCATGGTTTGTACGAGCTTCTTTGGTAAGAAGCCTGTGAATTCTGTGTATGAAGCATACCCAGACGTCTACATCGAAGCCGGAACTGTAAATTTTGCACATGAAGCCCACCTAGACGTCTACATCGAAGCCGATACTGTGAATTCTGCGCATGTAGCCCACCCAGACGTCTACATCGAAGCCAATACTGTGAATTCTGCGCATGTAGCCCACCCAGACGTCTACATCGAACCCAATACTGTGAATTCTGCGCATGAAGCATACCCAGACGTCTACATCGAAGCCGATACAGTAAAGCCCAAGGTTTTTTCTTTGTAATATCGGTTACATGCAAAAAAAGCCTGCTCGCAGCCTCATCCATCCGCTGCAAACAAGCTTATATGGCCTTCCTATTTTACTGGACAAGCTTCCCGCTCCATGCTCCAAGCCCGCCCTGTAAATGGGCGATTTGCGAATACCCGCCGCGCATCAGCTGCCTTGCTGCCGTCTTGCTGCGCATGCCGCTTCGGCAATACAGCAGAAGCTGCTTATCCGTCGGCAGCTCGCCGAGCCGCGACCCAAGCTGGGATAGCGGAATGTTTCTTGCTCCCGGGATGTAGCCGCTCCTATACTCTCCTGCTTCCCTTACATCAATCAGCAGCATATCCGTCGATCCCGTCTCAAGCTCCCGGCGAAAATCCGTTGCCTGCAGCGTGCGGAGTCCTTTGACTTTGCCGAATCTCGAATACGCAAACCATGCTACAACAACGACGAATAATACGTTAATCGCAATGTCCATTACTGCTACCCCCCACTATTCTCCCGTCATCTCACCCGTCCAGCCCAATAAACCGCCTGTCATGTTCACAATCGAGAATCCTCTCTCGCCAAGCAGCTCGCAGGCTAACCCGCTTCTTCCGCCGCCTCTGCACATCACGATGACCTCTCGCGCAGCATCCAGTTCATCCAATCGTTCAATTAACTGCCCGAGGGGAATGTGGATGGCGCCTACAAGATGGCCGGCCGCCCACTCAGCAGGCTCACGAACATCCAGCATATATAATCGCTCACCCAAGCCGAGGCGTTTCTCCACCTCTTGCGGTGACATTTCTTTCCCCACTTGAAATCCCATTGAAATGATATCCTCCCTTATGTTCCTATGCCTCAATTCATATACCCATATGGGTATAGATTCTAGACGACTGCGACCCCACTGTCAACGCGAATCACGTCTTGAACAGCCTCCAAAATTAGCAAGTTCACCTGTACGAGAATCTGAATCAGGAACCATCCACTGGGCAACAATACCACTGAAGTTTACATTTACCTGCGAGAGGAGCTTGGCACATGGACAAGGATTCAGATCAAACGCTCACGACCCGGCAGGGCCACCCTGTAACGGACAATCAAAATATACGAACCGTTGGCAGTCGTGGACCGAGCACGCTGGAGAATTACCATTTTATCGAGAAAATCACGCACTTTGACCGGGAACGCATCCCAGAGCGCGTCGTTCATGCCCGCGGAGCCGGTGCTCATGGCATCTTCGAAGCTTACGGCAAAGCCGGGACTGAAGCGGTCTCGAAGTATACTCGCGCTAAGCTGCTGCAAGAGGCCGGCAAGCAAACACCGGTATTCGTGCGATTCTCCACCGTCATTCATGGCAACCATTCACCGGAGACGCTTCGTGATCCTCGTGGCTTCGCGGTTAAATTCTATACCGAGGACGGCAATTGGGACATGGTCGGCAACAACCTGAAGATCTTCTTCATCCGGGATCCGCTGAAATTCCCGGATATGGTGCATGCGTTCAAACCCGACCCGCTCACGAATGTGCAGGATATGCAGCGGTTCTTCGACTTCGTATCCCTCACGCCGGAAGCGACGCATATGATTACATTCTTATTCTCCCCTTGGGGTATTCCCGCCAACTATCGGCAAATGCAAGGCTCCGGTGTAAATACATACAAATGGGTCAATGAAGCCGGTGAAGCGATGCTCGTGAAATATCACTGGGAGCCACTCAAGCAAGGGATCAAGAACCTGCTGCAGCGCGAGGCCAACGAGATCCAGGGCATGAATTTCAACCATGCCACGCTCGACTTGTACCAGGCGATTGAGGCTGGGAACTATCCGGAATGGGAGCTTTGCGTGCAGCTGATGACGGATGACGAGCATCCGGAGCTGGATTTTGACCCGCTTGATCCGACCAAGCTGTGGCCGCCTGAGCAGTTCCCTTTCTTACCTGTGGGCAAAATGACGCTGAACCGCAACCCCGAGGACTATTTCACCGAAGTGGAGCAAGTGGCATTCGGTACCGGTGTGCTTGTCGACGGTCTAGACTTCTCCGACGACAAGCTGCTGCAGGGCCGAACGTTCTCCTACTCCGATACGCAGCGTCACCGGGTGGGAACCAACTACTTGCAGCTGCCTGTCAATGCACCACAGACGCATGTGGCAACCAATCAGAGCGGTGGACAAATGCAATATCGTCCCGACCGCTCAGCCGGGCAAAATCCGCATGTGAACTACGAGCCATCCTCCATGGGCGGATTGCAGGAGGCAGCACGCAGCGGCAAAGACCACGAGCCGCATTACGATGCCAAGCTGACGCGGCAGAAGATCGAGCGGACGAACGACTTCAAGCAAGCCGGCGACACGTTCCGCGCCTTCGAGAGCTGGGAGCAGGACGAGCTGATCGACAATCTGGTCGGCGCGCTATCGGTGTGTAAGGAGGATATCCGCGCCCGGATGATCGGGAACTTTACCGAGGCCGATGTCAGCTACGGGCAACGCGTTGCCGAAGGGTTGAAGCAATCCGATGGCCGCAACGTTGCAAGCGGTCAATCGCGGCCGGAGAAGGCCGTAGATCAAGCGAAGCAAGCGGGGCACGAAGTGGATCCTTATTAATAGTGATGGTACGAGCTTTCGTCCACAAATGGGATAGCTACTACCGCCTATAGGCGTTGAAAGTGACTTCCAGCGCAAACTGTTGCTGCTCACTAGCCATTCCTGCCCATGTATTGCTCCCAGAGCAACACATCTCCTGCTCACTAGCCATTCCTGCCCATGTATTGCTCCCAGAGCAACACATCTCCGGCTCGCTGGCCGTTCCTGCTCATGTATTGCTCCCAGAGCAACACATCTCCGGCTCGCTGGCCGTTCCTGCTCATGTATTGCTCCCAGAGCAATACATCTCCAGCTCGCTGGCCGTTTCTGCTCATGTATTGCTCCCAGAGCAACACATCTCAGCTCGCTGGCCGTTCCTGCTCATGTGTTGCTTCCAGAGCAATACATCTCCCGAGCATAACAACAAAGGGCTGTCCCTCAAGGCAATTACCTTGAGGGACAGCCCCTTTATATCCCTTTATATTATTCTTTGTCCGGCAGTTGACTCACATAACTGTCCGATAAGTTCAACAGCTTTAACGTACGATTGTATTGATCCTCTGTAGCCCCTTCAGCATGCTCGGTCTCGCTGTTATCGCGGAGCGAGTAGTTCGTGCCATCCATATAATCGATGCCCGGCAAGAACATATCGTCATCCGTAATGACGGAGCCCGACGGCAAGAAATGACGCATCGGCAGCATGTTGGAGCTCTGGTTCAACAAATCTTGGCCAAAATAAATCTGATCCTTTAACGATACACCTAGCAAGTTCGCGGCCGTTGGCAGAATATCGATCTGACCGCCGGTTTGTTCCCTAACGGAAGGAGTCGTCACGCCGGGAGCATGAAGAATTAGCGGGATACGGAACATGTCGGTATACCCGTACTCATGGCCAATCATGCCGGCCACCAAGCTCTTCTCGTCGCGGTCAAGCGAATACAAGGACAACCCTTGATGATCACCGTAGAACAGAATGACGCTGTCATCCCATATCCCGCGCTGTTTCAAATCGTCAATGAACTGTCCGAGCGCGTAATCGGCATAGTTCTGGGCATGAATATAGTTACCGACGATGCTATCGTCGAACGCTTCCGGCAGCTTCATTTTGTACTTGGACTCCGGAAGATTAAACGGATGGTGGGCGCTCATCGAAATGACTTGCGCATAGAAAGGCTGCTCGCCTTCATCTAATTTTTCCAGCTCATCAATGGTCTTATCGTATAAAACTTCATCCGACGAACCGAAGGCAATATGATCCTCGTCGCCGTAGAAGGATTTGTCATAGTAATGATCCCAGCCTACCGCCTTGTACAGCTCTGTGCGATTCCAGAACGAAACATCGTTCGTATGGAACGTCGCCGTCGTGTAGCCATTGGCATGCAGCAGCTTCGGCAAGCTTGGCAGCGCCTTATCCACATTGTGATCGGTTGCCGCTTCATGCTGTGGCACGTACAGGGATGTATTCACCACGTATTCGGCATCTGATGTGGTCCCCTGACCGACCATCGTGTAGAAGTGATTAAAGTGCATGTTCTCCTGCGCCAGCTTGTTGATATTCGGCGTTACTTCCTGACCGTCAATCTCAAGGCCGATCAAGAAATCCTGGAAGGACTCCATCTGCACGATAATCAGGTTCTTTCCTTTGCTGGCTCCAAAATATTGCGGCTGTGGCTCCGGCTGCACCGTGCCCTTAAGCTCATCGATCGCGCTCTGCGTAATGTCGGCCATCGGCACGGTCTCGTCATCTTTGCGGCTGTCGGCGAAGATCGTATAGATCTCGTAATTGAGCAGCCCCATCTCTTCGGCCTGCTTGTTCTCGTTCATACTGGCTCGGTTCGGCCAAATATTAAGCAAGCAGAGCAGCGAGGACACGATGAACATGATGGTTAAGCCTGTTTTTCTCACAGGTCTCATGCCGACTCGCTGTTGAATGTGTTTATGCTTCGGTCGGAACAAGATAAAGGCCAACACGGCGATATCGAGGAAAATAAACAAGTAGTACGGATCAAGCAGCGAGTACGTGCTCTCTCCAACCTGCGCGACTTTACCGGCCTGGGCAAGCGCGTGATACGTAACAATGATGCCATAATATTTGTAGTACATGAGTACAGTAAAATAGAGCAGCGTCAGCAATAAATTGACGATCATATAGTACAGCATCTTCCGTTTGCCCGCTAACCATTCGATTAGACAGAATACCACCCAGAAGAACGGAATTTCCGTTACGAGCGTCATCCAGGACGGCCCTTCGTCAAACACGACCGACCAGGCCAGAATACCCTTCACCAAGAGTATAAGTGTAAAATAAAAAAATCTGCGATTAAGCAGTCTCATCAATGGAGACACCTTCAACAACTCCTTCCCCGGCACAAGCAAGCCATCGCTCTTGCACCGGACGTTCCTTGTAGTTATTCCTGCTAGTTGAGCAAATTGTGTTCCGCCGATCCCACCACATGCGCGAGTTCAAACAGATGCAAACTAGGCGGCTTAGGAAGCACGCCGCAAACCGTCGCCATCATGCCCGGTGCCAGTCCTCGGCCAAAGGCGCGAAGTACTTCTTGCTTGCGAAACATCGCTTGAAAATGTTTCCTGCTCTCGAATTGGCCGACATGAATGGCCTGTCGATTATCGCGGCTGACCAACAAATTCGTCGAGATATAGCCAGGCTGCTTGCGTACATACGGCATCGTGCGCTCGAAATTCCGAATCATGACTTCGCGTTTGCCCGGCGCAAGGTGCACGATATTTAAGAAATACAACGGCGCCAACCCTTGTCCTTGCGCTGTCTTGGAGGAGGGCTGCGATGCGATATGATCGCTGTACTCTACCGTATAACGATTCGGACCCGTAGCTTCCCCCGCCAGTGCATCGACAAGCGCAAGTGAAACGACATGTTTCCCCCGTGTACCTCGCAGAACGCCGCCGCTCTGTACGGCTCCGTCTTGCCATACCCGTTCCATTGCCGATATGGCATGGTCCACTTGTTTCAGCTGCTTGTGCCGGCCTGCAACTTGAAACACCTTTAGTCGAACCAAAGCGCCAACGGGCGATGGTGAATGTCCTATATGGTTTAACGCAACAAACTCCAACTGAGTTTCATTTTCCATCATTGCAGCGTTCCTCTCACGTAATTGCATGTGAAATTTATTACGTACTCGTGTATAGTTGTATCATGCAACTATGTCTATTCGTAATTATACAAGGTATTCAATAGCTGTCAATCGGTCTATCTCTTCCACTTGCATGGATTATATTGAAGCGATATGCTGGAATAAAGATGCTTCACAACCTAGAGAAACGGTGATCCTACATGAACATTGATCCAGGCCATCTGCATCGAATCGAGCATGAATTGGCTATTTTTATGCGTCGAGCCGAAGCTGCCCGTATCGCTTATTTTACCAATACCGGGCTTGATCGCTCTACTTATTTATTGCTGAGACGGCTGATAGACCATGGTCCGCTTGGTATTAAGGCGCTTGCCGACACCTTTCAATTGGATATTTCGACAGCCAGCCGGCAGACCGCTTCACTTGAGGCAAAGGGATATGTGGAGCGAACGGTGGATCCGAAGGACGCAAGGGTCAGCCTGCTCCAAGCCACTTCCACAGGCCGTGAGATGCTGCTCAAAGTGAGGCAGCTGCGCCAAACCTTCTTTACGGACGTGCTGAAAGACTGGACAGAGGAAGAATCCGCCTTGTTCGGAGAACTGCTTGAACGGTTTAATCGGACGGTGGAGGACCACTTGAACGATAGCAAATGTTTGTAAGAGGAGGGATTCGTCTATGAAGGATAATACGAAACGTTTCTCAGATCGCGTGGAGCAATACGTGAAGTATCGACCTACTTATCCGGCAGCTGCTCTGGACTTCATCTACGAGGAGGGGTCTCTTGTACCGTCTTCTGCTATTGCTGATATTGGGTCAGGCACGGGGATTTTCACCCGACTGCTGCTTGAGCGTGGCAGCAATGTCGTGGCCGTGGAGCCTAACATCGAAATGCGGCTTGCGGCAGAGGCACAGCTTGGCGGTTATGATCGCTATCGATCCGTCGACGGATCGGCGGAAGCGACCACGCTGAGCGATGACTCTGTGGATTGTATCGTATCGGCGCAAGCCTTTCATTGGTTCGAGCCGGAATCGACCGGTCGTGAGTTCCGCCGTATTCTGCGCGCTGACGGCCATGTCGCACTAATTTGGAACACTCGCCTGATCGACGATCCTTTTGGAGCTGATTATGATCAACTTCTCTTACACTACGCATCGGATTATAAAGATGTGAACCACAGACGGCTTCATCGCGAGGACTTTGCCTCCTTCTTCCGGGACGGAAGCTATAAGAAAGCCGAGTTTGCGAATGAGCAGCGATTTGATCTGGAAGGACTTCAGGGGCGGACCCTCTCGTCCTCCTATGCCCCGCTTCCGGGCACGCCTAGTCATGAGCCTTATATGGAAGCACTTAAGGTGTTGTTCAACAAGCATCAACAAGACGGCGTAGTTAGCTTCCGGTATACAACGGAGATTTATTTCGGAATGGTGTAACGACGGTTTTCATAGCATTCAAAACAGCACAGAAAGCCCCTTGCAGCAGGCATTGATGTAAACACTAACGTGTTTTCTCATTATCTGCTGCAAGGGGCTTCATTCATTTTGTTTTCTAAACGCTTACTTCATGGAACTCATTCGCTCTAGCGGACTTTGCTGCCGTCTTCATTTCTTTCAAGGTCTTGAGCACAGGGTTGCCGCCACGACCAAAATAATCGTGAAGAGCCTCGTACTCCTGGTACAGCCGCTGGTAGGTTGCTACATTTGCCTGAATTGGCACGAACGTCTCCTCACGGATATGCGCCATGCGATCGGCCGCTTCTACGACGCTGTCGTAGCCGCCTGCTGCGCTGCCCGCGGCCACGCTTGCGAACATTGCAGCCCCGAGCGCTGCCGTCTGGGTAGACGCCGCGATCTTAATCTCCCTGCCGGTAACGTCGGCATAGATTTGCATGAGCAGCCGGTTGCGCTGCGGCAAGCCGCCGCATGCGTACAGCTCATCGACGTGAATGCCTTGTTGGACGAAGGAATCGATAATTTTGCGGGTACCGAAGGCAGTAGCCTCCAGCAAAGTCCGATAGATTTCCTCCGGCTTGGTGAGCAGCGTCAAACCGAGGATCATGCCGGACAAGTCCGCATCCACGAGCACCGAACGGTTGCCGTTCCACCAATCCAAGGCAAGCAAGCCTGTCTCGCCAGGCTCATACGCCGCCGCTCTCCGCTCCAGCCAAGTATGTACGCTTATGCCCTCGGCTTTCGCGGCTTGCACTACGTATTCCGGAACCGCTTCGTCAATGTACCACGCAAAGATATCTCCGACCGCAGACTGTCCCGCCTCGTAGCCGTAATAGCCCGGAACAATCCCGTCGGCAACGACTCCGCACATCCCTTCGACGATTACTTCTTGCTCGCTCAGCAGCAGATGGCATGTTGACGTGCCCATCGCCATGACGAGCTTGCCCGGCGTAACGGCGCCGACGGCCGGTACGGCCGCATGCGCGTCCACGTTGCCCACAGCGACGGCCGTCCCCGGAAGCAAGCCCATTAGCTTAGCCATGCGTTCGGACAATCCTCCCGCTCTCGAGCCAAGCGGCAGGATTTCTCCGCGAAGCTTCGTCGCAGTCAATCCGCTCAAGCGCGGATCAAGTGCCTCAAAGAACGCATCGGAAGGATAACCCGCCTCCTTATGCCAAATCGCTTTGTAGCCTGCCGTGCAGCTATTCCGTACGGGATTATCCGTCATCTGCATGACAATCCAGTCAGCTGCCTCCATAAACAGATCGGTCGCTTCGTACACTTCGCTTGCTTCATTCACGATTTGCCAAATTTTCGCGATCATCCACTCCGAAGACTGTTTGCCCCCGTAACGAGCGGGGAAGCTTTCTTCGCGTTGCTTGGCGAGCTCATTGATTCGATCCGCTTCCTCTTGTGCCGCATGATGCTTCCATAGCTTCACCCATGCATGCGGATTGTCCGACCACTCCGGCAGCATGCACAGAGGTGTCCCATTCGCATTTAGCGGCATCATCGTACAGGCTGTAAAGTCAATGCCTATCGCGATAACGTCTTCGGCGTTGACGCCGGAGACGCGTAGTACCTCCGGCACGGATTTGCGGAGCACCTCCACGTAATCATCGGGATACTGCAGTGCCCAATCCGGCTCCAGCTTCCGTCCGCTTTCCGGAAGTACTTCATCGATGACTCCGTGGACATAGGGAGTCACGTGCGAGGCGACCTCTCGGCCGTTACTTATGTCAACGAGAAGCGCTCTGCCTGACTCCGTGCCGTAATCGACTCCGATTGCATACTTGCTCGTCATCTGGCGTCTCTCCCTTTACTTATATAGAGGTCCTAGCGTCTGGCAAGCCCGATAATCCGCGCCTACCGAGTCCATCCCGCCGAATGAAGTCCAAGCCGAAGGCCTGAACATCCGCTCGTCCGGCACATTGTGCATGCTGACCGGGATGCGCAGCATGGAAGCCAGCGTAATCAAGTCGCCGCCAATATGACCGTAGCTGACTGCCGCATGGTTGGAGCCCCAATTGTTCATGACCGTATATACATCCTTGAACAAGCCTTCGCCCGTCGTATTCGGTACGAACCAAGTGGTCGGCCACGTGCTGTTGCTCCGTTGATCCAGCGTGTCGTGAACTTCATTGGGAAGCTCGACGGTATAACCCTCGGCCAATTGAAGTACGGGTCCGACGCCGTCAATGATGTTGATGCGGGCCATCGTAACCGGCATGCCTTCGCGCGTCGTGAAGTCGGTCGAATATCCGCCTCCGCGGAAGAAGTCGACCGCCGGACACCACCTGGTGGCCTTCAGGCAATTGTCGACATCCTCCTGCGTAATGTCCCAGAACGGTTTCATGGCGGGTTTGCCGTTCAGTTCCATTTGGCCCGTCGCGTCAAGCGCTGCAGGACCGGAGTTAATGAGATGGATAACGCCATCCTTAGCGGCTCCGTTCAACTCATAGCCTGTTACTCGCTTAACCGCGTCAGGGCTCCAATAGGTCCGAACGTCCGCGAAGATTTGCGCGGCGTTCGTAAGCAGGTGGCCGAACAACATCGTTACGCCATTCAACGTATCGTTCTCCGTTGCCAGCATGAACGGTTCGCGAATGCCGTTCCAATCGAACGAGGAAGTCAAGATCGCTTCCATGAAGTCGCCGTTCGGATAGAAATCTGTCCATGCGCGTTGACCTTGGAAGCCCGCAGCGATTGCGTTGCGTCCGAGCGCTTCTTCACCGAATCCGATAGCGGCTAGCTCCGGATTGCCAACCATCATATCGCGAGCGATAAGCGTCATCTTGACGACCGTTTCCCAATCGCCTTGCTTCTGTTCAGCGGTCCGCTGCAGGTGCGGCGGATTCACTTCATTGCCTTCGATGCAGTTGTTGCGCGTCCATTCCAGCGCCTTCTCGAATTCTGCTCGGTCGTAGATCCCCAGCTCCATACGTCTTACAAACTCCGTCATGTCCACGTATTCGTTGCGAATACCGAGGTACTTCTGGAAGAAGGACTCATCCGCGATACATCCCGCGATGCCCATCGAGACATTGCCCATCGACAAATAGGATTTGCCTTGCATCGTGGCGACGGCAAGACCCGCTCTCGCGAATTGCAGCAGCTTCTCTTGTACATCAGGCGTAATCGTCGTGTCCCCGATATCCTGAACGTCGCGGCCGTATATGCCAAATGCCGGTAAGCCCTTCTGATTATGCGCCGACAAAGCCGCCGCCAAGTATACAGCACCCGGGCGCTCGGTGCCGTTAAAGCCCCAGATCGCTTTGGGACGGGTAGGATGCGTATCGATTGTTTCTGTAGGATAACACCAGGAAGGGGTTACGGAGATCGTCAGTCCTACGCCCGCACGAGCAAACTTCTCTTCCGCCTGCGCAGCTTCCACGACGCCGCCAATGCAAGTATCGGCAATGACGCATTCGACCGGCAATCCGTTGCTATGTCTTAAATGTTCGCTGAGGAATTGCGCCGTCGTGCGCGCCATTTCCATCGTTACGTCTTCCAGCGATTCGCGAATTCCTCCACGTCGCCCATCGACGATCGGACGAATTCCGATCAGAGGCATGCTTCCTTGCAGCCGATTTGTTCCTTTACTCGTTGTGCTCATATTGGATTCACTCCTGATAGTTAATAGTCGGTGGTAGCAGCAACAGGGACGGAGACAGCGGCAAGCGAACGCTCGAACTCTGCCAGAGACGAGGAAGCCGCACCACAGCCCCAATCGAAGATAGTAAACTCGCCGAGTCCGTCTACGGGAGTACCGTCATGATGGTTGAAGTTCTCCATATGGAAGCCGTAGTCGTTCTCGTCGAAACGGGGATGAACACGCTCGTAAATCGCCTTAACGACAGGATTCAGCGGGCAGTACATCATATAGAAGGAAGATTTCATCGCCCACAGCGCGCGAGCCCGATAGCTCGCATTGCCGGTGAGGCGATAATATTCAAGATAAGTCAAAGCGAATAAGCTTTGTCTGGCGTCGTTCCATTCGTCGTCGCTGTTCATGACGCCGAAACCCCCGACGGTTGGAACCGGGAAGTAGCCAGGCTGCCAAATTTGCTGATATAGGGATGCTTCAGCCAACACCTGCTCTCCAGCGTCCAGCCATTCCGCCTTTCCGGTTGCCCGGTAAAGATCTTTGAACGCTTCGGCCGTCCAATACATACCGAAGTTGCATTGATTGTACAGGCCGCTTCGCGGATCGAGCATGCCGTATTGCTTATCCTCCCATTGTTTGGAGCAAGACCAGTACGTCTCGAAATCCTCCCAGCGTCCAGTCTTCACCACCTTCTCGGTGACCATGTGAGCCGCTAGCTCGGCTGATGCGACGTACCGGGCATCGGGCTCGATTTCGTTCAGCAGGCACAGCAGCATGACATGCATTGAAGCTTCCGGACTCTCGAGCAAATACGGCGAAATTTGCGAGGTGACGGGCTGAACCCAAGCGGGGAATCCGCCGTTCTTGAGCTGAAGGCTTAACAAGCGATTCACGTAGCTGCGCACGAAGGGCAGGATTCGCTCATCGGCGCATACGTCCCTGTGCCACTTCAGAAGCCAATAGCAGGTCCAGGAAGAGTCCAGCAGATGCACATAATCTTCGTGTCCGGCAGGACGTCTCGGGCCAGACATATACCAGCGCCCGGATTCCCAGCGATTATCGTCGCCTGCTTGGTAATAACCTGGGAATAACCCATCTAATTGCGGTGCGCTTAAGGCAAAGTTAAGCGCCAGCTCGGACTTATCCACCCAATCTTGGCGTCCTTGGCGCTTGCCCCACTGCGCATAGCCGTAGGCCGTACGCAAGCCGCAAAACCATGCTTGGTTCCATAAACTCTTGGGTTCGCGCCATTCTTGTTCTTGGCCAAGCCCCGGCTTTTGCCTTGCGCAGACGATGAATACGACACCGCCTACCTCTGCACCGTTCAGCGAGAATTGCTGCCAGGTTACACCCTGCCAACGGTCGAGCGCCCAGCCATACGCGTATTCCGCATAGGGCGTTAACGCTGCGACAACCGATGCTTCCTCCTCAAGAGGCATACGATCGGCAGCGAATTGCTCCCAAAGGAACCGCTCGATGCCTCTGTAATCTTTGTCCCGTTGATCTGCAGTCTTCGTCAGCTCGAGCAAGTAGAATCGGTACGTGACGGATTGAGAGAACGCTTGCGCAGACGGGGTCAATCGATGATAGACATGACCTGTTTCCTCGTAGGCGCTCAATCCATACATCACGCTATGATCGGCCTGGACGTAATCCATGATGTGGGGAATCATGCGCTCGCGCTCGATGTGCGCCAAGTCGGGAACAAGAGCCGTCATTCGCGCCGCGTCCTCGAAGACGATCGCAGGCGAACGGAACATTTTATCCCCCACGACCATATCCGCTTGCGGTGACAAGTGCGGCTTCCAGATGCAGGAGAGAATGCTCTCCACCGGCATGACGAGCTGAACCCCGCTTATTACTAAGCCTGTACGTAAAGGCGTAATCGTAACTTCCGCTTCGGAAACCTGTTGTTCCACTGTCGTCAAGCCTCGGTTATTGTGAATGCGAAGCTGTACTCGCGCATCCGGCAATTCAGCTGAATAATGACATGTATGCTCTGCCGAATCGTGGACGGTTTCAGCAGCCAGCGCGTTAAGTTCGTAACTATGCCATTCGTTCTGAGCAAACCATTTGATGATCATACCTTCTTGAAGCCAAGCCGCCATGGGAACACTCATCCTTTCACTCCGGACATCGTAATGCCTTGGACATAATATTTTTGCAGTAGGAGGAACACGCCGAGAATCGGCACGGAGCTGATGGTCGTTGCCGCCAGCACTTTCCCCCACGATATATTCCTTAGGGATTGGAACGAGGAGATCGCTACTTGTATGACCTGTTTCTTCTCTTCATTAATGACCACTAACGGCCATAAGAAGGAATCCCACTGATTCAGGAAGGTCATTAAGCCTAATGTAATCAGAGCAGGAACCGCGGTAGGCAGAACGATTTTGTAATAGATCCGGGTCCAAGCGGCACCATCCATCCGGGCAGCATCGAGGATGTCGCGCGGAATATCGGCAAAAAACTGAATGAGCATGAATATCCCGAACACCCATACAATCTGGGGAACGATCAATGCTCGGTATGAATTCATCCAATGCATGTCGCTAATCAGTAAATACTGAGGAATCATAATGACTTCGTAAGGAATGACAAGCGAAGACAGGAAGATCACGAGCAGCACTTTCTTGAACGGAAAACGAAGCTTGGCAAATGCAAAAGCGGCCAATGAGTTGATTAGCAAACCTGCTGCCGTTACAAGTACGGCAACGAACAAGGTGTTGGCCATATACCTTCCGAAGGGCTTGGAGGCGTCCATGAAGATGTCCTTATAGTTACTGATAGTCCAATGGACCGGGAAGAATAGATGCCATCCGAGCTTGCTGTACCTGAAAATCTCTTCATGGGTTCGGAATGAGCTCATGATCATCCAATAGACAGGGAAGATAACGAGAATGGCGATAATGCTCATGATAATGGTTCGAATGACGACGATGCCGGTCCGGCTCTTGTCCATGTGAAGGCCTCCTTAGGTACGAAATCGGACTAATACTCGACATCTGTCCGGAATACTCGCAATTGAATAACAGAGATAACGAGCACGATCGCGAATAAAATGAAGGCCGCCGCCGAAGCGTAACCCATGTTCATTTGCTTGAATGCCGTTTCGTAAATGTAGTGCACGACGGTGCTCGTTGATTGTGCAGGGCCGCCGCTGGTTGTGATATAGACGGGCACGAAGATTTTGAGCGCGTCCATTGTCGTAATGACAACGACGAAGCCCATCGTACGCTTCAGAAGGGGTAACGTGACCGTTACGAATTGCTGGAACGGTCCAGCCCCGTCCATGTGCGCTGCCTCGTAGAGCGAATCCGGAATGTTGTTCAGTCCGGCTAGGAATACGATCATAAAGAAGCCCATAGCCTTCCAGATACATAAGATAATGATGCCGATCATGGAGATATCGGGATTGGACAGAAAATCCAGCGTAGGAAGTCCGATTCCCTTCAGGATAATATTAAGCATCCCGTAGTCCTTGTTATAGATCAGCTTGAAGATCGTGGATGCGATGGCGAAGGATACGACCACCGGCAAGAAATAGATCGTACGGAAGACCCCGACCCCGCGGAATGACTTTCGCACAAGCAAAGCAAGTCCCAATGCGATGACCGTCTGAAGTGGAATGACGACGGCCGCAAAGTAGAACGAATGCCCCAGACTGGCGAGGAAGGTGCTGTCGCTTAACAGATTCTTGTAATTATCCAGCCCCGCTGGAGTCGAATGAGACGAAATCAGATTGTAATTCTGGAAGCTGATCAGAAGCGCCCGCGTCATCGGATAGAAGATGAACAATAAGAGCAGCGCCAGTGCGGGTAGGATGAACAAGAATGCGGCTCTCGTCTCCTGCTTGTCATACAGGCCCGATTTGTATCCTTTCACGGTCGATTCCTCCTGACTTTGTTGGATAACACAAAGGGAGAGGAGCGTAGTACTCTCTCTCCCTTTGCGCATGCTATCGTAGTTTATTTCACTTGCGCGATTCCGCTGTCGACTTTATCTACCGCTTTCTTGAGTGCGTCGTCGACATTCATGCCGCCAAGGCCTACGTCTTCGAACAGAAGACGGACTGCTTCGCTGACTGCAGGATAAGCCGGCGTTACAGGACGAGGATGCGCGTACTTCGCAGACTGCTGAACAAAGATGTTCATCGGATACTCTTTAAGCTCTTGGAATGCATCTGCCGTTGACAGGCGAGCCGGCAGGTTCTTCGTATCTTGGTACCATTGCTTGGAGCCCTCTACGCCAGTTACCCAGTTCAAGAATGCCCATGCTTCTTCAGGATGTTTCGTTTTGGCGGTAATCGCCATGTTCCAGCTGCCGTTAGGCGTTACTTGCTTCGCGTCTTTCCAGAGCGGAGCCACGTCGTAATCAACGCCTAGCTTGAAGTTCGGGAAATTCGATTCAAGAGCGCCGAATGCCCAAGGGCCATCGATGTTGATTGCCACTTTGCCGTTTGCGAACGCGTCTTGCGGGAGCTCCTTAGGAGCAACTTTCTCGGTATTGTACAAGGAACCCCAGAATTCGAGCGCCTTCTTGTTCGCCGGGGAATCCAGGAAGCCCTTCGCGGTCGTCATCTCTGGGTTCAGAATTTCGCCGCCCGCCTGCCATAGGAACACCATTTCGGAGAACGGAGCACCTTCATGTCCTGCGAAGCCCCATGGAGTCGGGTTCCAACCGTACACGCCGTTTGCCGGATCGTTCAGCTTCTTAGCCGCATCGAGCATTTGTTCCCAAGTCCAAGCTTCGTCCGGGTTCTTCGAAGGAAGCGGAATGCCTTTGGCTTCGAACATCTTCTTGTTGTAGAACATCGCCAAGCTGGCATCGTTGTTAGGAGCTGCGTAGATCTTGCCGTCGTACGTCAAGCTCTCCAGAACCGGTTTGGCGATATCGTCTTTATTGCCGTCTTTGTTCATGTAATCGTCAAGGGGCAGCAGCGCTCCTTGATGAGCGTAGGAAGCCAGCGTCGGGCCGTCTAGCGCCATGATGTCCGGCGGGTTGCCACCGGCAAGCGCCGTGCGGATTTTAGTCTCGTACTGGTCGTTCGGAATCAATTCCATTTTGACCGTAATGTTCGGGTATTTCTCTTCGAACGTCTTGATCATCTTGTTCAAGGAATCGGCTTCCGGAGCAAAGTCATGGCGCCAGAACGTCAACTCGACCGGCTCGGCTCCTGCGTTGCTCGCATTGTTAGTGGCAACGTTCGCCGGTTCGCTGGCATTGGCGGCGTTGTTGGTCTTGTCGTTGGAACCGCAACCTACCAAGCTGACTGTCAGTGCCGAAGTTAAGAGCAGGCCTGCAATTTTTTTATTCATATGACCCTACCTTTCAATCGTTGGCTGATGTATTTACAAGTTCATGTTACCACCGCGGCAAGTTGCCTTGAATCCAATCGTATGGGTTTGTAGCATGCAAAATTATCGGATTTGGTCTTCGCCTCGATGCAGCCGATACTCGTTCGGGCTCACTCCGTACATCTTCTTGAACACGCTGCTTAAGTAGCTGGCGTTAGCGAATCCGACCAACTCCGCGATATCCGCGAGTCGAAGGTTCGGATCGGCCAACAGCTCCGAGACTTTGCGTATGCGGGCTTGCACGAGATACTCGCTAAAGGTTGATCCGAACTGCTTCTTAAACAGCTCGGAGAGGTAGGTTGTATTGATGTGGAACCGATCCGCAAGCATGGACAAGCTGATCTCGTTCATGTAATGCGCGTCCATATATTGGCGCACCGCTTCGACTACGGCTGAGCCGCCGCTTGCTCTCGAACGCTTAATGCCTTCCGTTACGATCATGGCAAGCTCCCTCAAATAAGCGATAGCTGACTGATGGGTCGTAAAGCTCCATTGGGTAATCGGGAATATCCAATCCTGCGTCTGCCCGATAGCCAGTCCGTTCTTGGTGACCGCTTGATCCAAGAGCAGCACGACGCGCAGCATGAAGGAGTAAATGTCCTGCAGCGATACCTTCCGCGACTGAAGCATATTCTCTATCATATGGACGAACCGGTCCAGCTCCGCATCCTCCAGCAGAATAAGCAGTCTTTTCTCCACCTCGGGCAGCAGCTTCTCCGCCGGATACGCTGCCTTATCGGCATAAATCGTCTGCGTGATTGCGCCTGCCTGGCTTCTGCTCCAAGCCGTCAACGCCGATAGAAAAGCTTGCCTCACGGAAGAGAGTCCTGCGTGCAGCTCTCCCACGGCGATGACCGTTTCCACCTTCAGGTGAAGCTTTAACGTTTCGTGCACCAGTTCCGTCAATTGAAGCATCCTTTGTTCGCCTTGCTCGGCCGTATCCGCGGAAATCAGGTAATGCATGATGTTCGGATAGCTCGGATGAGGAAAGGCAAACACCGCTTGCTCGAGACCGTTGTTCTCCACAATCTCCCTGCTGAGCATCTGGAAAGCTAGACGGAACAAACCGCTCTGCCCTTCTCCGGCCTCGAATCGGTTGGCAGTAGAGCGGATCTCGACGGAGAGGAAACGGATGAGCGCATCATCGTTCATAAGCGGCGTAAGTTGCAGCGTCGTAATATCGCTCCGAAGCGGAAGCAGATGCTCTTCTCCTTCGTCGCTAATCAAAGCGAGCATAAGCTGTTCCCGAACGGCGGGCAGCGACTGGCTTAATCTCCACTGCGTATCGCTATGCTCGGTTTGCTTCTTGCGGTCTTCGCCAATTTCATCGCGCACCTTTAAGATAATCTCCTTCATCTCGCTCCGAACGACGGGTTTAAGCATGTAGTCCCTAGCTCCGCACTGAAGGGCCGCTTTGACGAAATGAAAGTCGTCGAAGCCCGACAGTACGATGACCTTCAAGAACGGATGCTTCACTGAACAGCGCTTCAGAAGCTCAAGGCCGCTCATGACGGGCATTTTAATATCCGTAATCATAAGATCGTACGCGGTCTCCTCCAGCTTATCCAGCGCTTCTTGGCCATCTTTCGCTTCGCCGGCGACAAAGAAGCCCATGCTTGCCCAATCTATCTTCAGCTTTAATCCCGTGCGGATTTCTTGTTCGTCGTCGACGATCAATACGTTATACATCGCTTAAACCTCGTTTCTTGGAAGGCCGATGGCAATCAGCGTCCCTTGTTCAGGTGAAGACTGTATGTTCATGCTAAGTCCAGGTCCGTAATAGAGCTGACAGCGAGCCAGAACGTTCCGAAGGCCGATTCTGCGTCCGGACGCCCCTAGCACATCCGAGATTTGACCGTTATCAATCTGTTCGTACAGTTCATCGATGAGTTCTCGGGACATCCCTACTCCGTTATCCTCAATTCGGATGACCATTCGGTTCTCTTCCTGGCCAACGGCAACCCGGACAATGGCCGTGTGGGAATTTTCCAAGCTAAATTTGACGGCATTCTCGACCAATGGCTGAAAAATAAACTTGACGATGGAGAGATGCTCCAGCGCAGGATCCACGTTGAGCTCGATATCCAGACGGCTGCCGAATCGAATGCGCAGAATAGAGATATAATGCCGGATATATCTCATTTCCTCTTGGAGCTTGACGAGATCCGTATCCGTCTTGAGGGAGAAGCGCAGCATCTGTCCGAGTGATTCCGTCACGTCCACGACTTCCTCGGATCGGCCTTGCGCGGACAAGCTTCCGATAGCCTCCAGCGTATTGTAAAGAAAATGCGGATTGATTTGCATGAGCAGCGCTTTATATTCCGCATCCTTGCGTCGCATATTCGCTTGAAATTCGGTTTCAATCAGGAATCGCAAACGCCTGACCATGGTTTGGAACACTTGGGTCGCATAGCCGACCTCGGTTCTCCCCCGAGGGGCGTTATCCGATGCATGCCGTTCGGCCTCGGAAAGTTCCCCGCGCTCTGCCAGCTTCATCGATTTCACGAGATTGGAGAGCGGCCTTGCGATGCTGCCTGACAAGCCGAACACCGCACCGATCGTAAGCACGAGCAGTACGCCGGCAGCTCCAAGCATCGTCTGCTGTACCCTGGTCATCTTCTCGAAGAGCTCCGATTCCGGAACTTCGCCAATGACCGTCCAATCCGAACCCTTCAGCTTCCGAAAGAGTACGAGGTGCTGCTTTCCTTCGGCATTCACTGTTATTTTGCCGCCGGAATGCTTGTCCTTCAGGATGTTTGGCCACACAAGCTTATAGCCTGACATGTCCTCGGGAACTTGCTGGTCAAGCACCGGTAGACCTTCGTTGTCCAGCAAATAGACCCGGCCCGTTTCGCCGAATTTTATTTTCTCGATAGGTTTCTGAATTTCCCTGGACAGCACGTTAACCTTCAGTATCCCGATGTTCTGAAAGGTGCTTAAGTGAACTAAATTGAAGAGCAGACTATTGGTGCTTTCCTTCTGCAGATAGTTCGGTTGATATTTATCTAGGTGGGCCGGTGTCCAGCGCCGTTCCTCGGATTTAAAAGCCGAGTACCACTCGCTCTTCAGGTACGAGTCGTCATGGAACGCTTGGTCGTTAATGCCTACGGCCATTCCTTTCTCGTCAAACACTGTAATCGAGGAGATATACGTATGATTGAGAGAGATCGAGGATAGAAACTTCCGCAGCTCCGCATCGAGGAGAACTTTGCGGTCCTCGCGAAGATTCGGATTCATCTGTCCGCTGATCCATTGCTGGGTCACCTCGTTGCTGAGGACCTGATTCGCGACGTCTTCGACTTGATTAGTCAGCGTATTGACGAAGGCCGCGTACTGATCCATCGTCTGCGAGGTGGATTCCTCGATGGAATGACCGATCTCCGAGTTCGACATCCCGGTCAAAATGCTGACCATGGTCACGAAAGGAATAATTAACAGCACGATGAAGGTGACGGTAAGACGCCCCCGCAATGAATACATCAACGTAGATCCCCTCCGAAATGCGCACGACTCCCTCCAGATCGCGTCTGAAGGGAGTGGGTGCGTTGACAGTAAATTCGATTAAGTCTATTGGTCTAGCAGTTTGAAGAGATTGTACACGGCTTGCATCGTTTCCGCGCGAACCGCATTGGATTTCGGAGCGAAAGTTCCGTCTCCGTTGCCTTGCATTAACCCCAGGCTCGCGGCCTGCTTCACGAACTCGGATGACCAATCGGACAGCTTCGCCTGATCTTTGAAATCGCCAGCCGCGCTTGTTCCCGGTTGAGCGGTATCTTGATCCATGTTCTTGTAGTGGAATGCACGAACAATCATGACGGCGATCTCTTCGCGGGTGATCGTTGCGTCTGGATTGAAATGGCTGCCGTCTCCGAGAACGAGGCCGGCTTCGCTAGCCGCCGCTACGCTTTGTGCGTACCATGCGTCTTGATCCACATCCGTGAATGCGGATTTGGCGGTTGCTTCAATGCCGAGCAAACGAACGAGCATGGCCGCGAATTCCGCGCGAGTTGTCTTTGCGTTTGGCGAGAATTGCGTCTCGGACGTTCCATTCACAAGTTGCTGAGCCGACATTACTTTCAGCGCTTCATACGCCCAGTTCGTGGTTGCGACATCATCGAACGATCTGTCGTACACCATCAGTGCAATGTTGTTCAAGTTGCTGCCCGTTACAACGGCTTGATCGTTATGCCTATCCATTGTGCCAGGCAGGTACTCCCAAACGCCCGACGTTTCGTTTAGTCGATATGCACCGAGAAGCAGCTCATTATTCGAGCTTCCTTTGTAGTGCAGTGTCAGTTGTCCTGGCAATTGAGCTCCATCCAGGTCAATCAGTTTGCCTTGACTATCGATTGCCGAGAACTGCAGGCTCGCAATTCCGCCGCCAGCTAGCTGCATCCGAACGCCAGGTTCCGTCGGTACTTGCGACATGGCTTGTGCCTGATCGCCGGTTACCGTTCTGATTCCTACGACGAGCTGTGCGTTTGGACCGGCTGTGGCCGCCATTAGCTTCGCAGCCGCTTGCAGCGTTGCCGCGTTAAGTGTAATCGTGCTTGTTCCTCCTGCAATGATAAGCGAACTGTTGCCTAGTTTGCTTGCAGCGCCTTCAGGAAGCAGAACTTGCTCTTTCCCTTGCGGCAAATTAACGTGAATGCCGTCCTTCGGAGGAGATTGCCATTGCTCCGTTGGAATAACAGCTACCGTGTTAGGCAAGGCCGGCGGTTGAGCGGGATTTAGGACCGGGATATAAGGAGTATCCAGCGTTCTGACAGCGACCGACAATCCGTCGTTCCAGTTCCCCGCGGCATCTGCTGCCTTGACCTTGAAGTTGTACAGCGTGCTGCTGGTTAAACCGGTCACCGTATAACTATGGACGGAATCCTCAACCGCAGCCAGCAGGACATCATTCTGATAGACCCGATATTGCGTTACTCCAACCTCGTCGTTCGCAGGGCTCCAGGCCAATTGAAGGCCGGTCTGAGAAATGCCTGTCGCTTCGAAAGTTGCTTCTTCGTCCCATACCGGTGCGAGAGTATCGGGATTACTTGGTTCTTCATCTTCATTCAGCGTCGTTGCCGCTGTCGATGGGCCGTCCGCACTCCAGTTGCCTGCAGCATCGGCCGCTTCCACCTTGAAGTGATATTCCGTGCCGCTCGATAAACCATCCACCGTATATTCGTTTATGGAACCGGCCACTGTCGCGATCGACGCTCCGTCTTGATAAATTTGATATTGCGCGACTCCGGTATTATCGCTTGCGGTGCTCCAAGCCAATTGCAGACCGGTCTTCGTGACATTAGCAGCGCTCAAGGAAGATTCCGGTGTCCATGTCGGCGCCTCGACATCCGGATCGCCCGGCTCGATGTCACTTATAGTGCCTGCTGTCACCGACGGACCATTCTCACTCCAGTTATCCACCGCGTCGCCGGCTTCGACTTTGAAGCTGTATTCTGTTTCAGGCGTTAAGCCTCCCACCAAGTAACTATGAACGTTCCCTGGAACAGTCATTATTGGAACGCCATTCTGATAGATGCGGTATTGCGTTATGCCTGTCGTATCGACAGCACTAGTCCAATTCAACGTCATACCCGTGCTCGTCGCGTTCGAAGCGGTCAAGCTTGCATCTGGCCAAGTCGGCGCCTCGACATCCCATGCGTTGACTTGAACGTTGTCGTACTCGGCAGTTCCTTGGAAAGCGAACAATCCGAATTTACCGGCAGCATAGGTCGAATCGTTCTTATCAATCGCAAGTACACCGTCGAGATACACTTTGATGTTCGCACCTTTAACGACCACCTTCAGGTGATAGGTTTGATTCAAAGCTTTGGTGAAGGACGTGTACCGGATTAGCTCCGCATAAGGTCTCTTCGCCAGCTTAAGTCCGTCATACACGCTAAGGATGACATCATAACCTTGCGTTCCATTGGCGTTGGTTCTGAAGCTAATGCCCGTGGAGTTTCCGTTGATCAGCTTCACATCCGCGCTATAGACGAAATCCTGGCCTTGCTTGTCGAAAATGTTCCATGCGTCGAACCAGCTGTTAGGCGTTAGATAATCGACCTTCATTCGATCGCCTGTATTGCTCCATACGCCGCCATTCGGCGCCCAGCCGGACATGTCCCCGTCATTGAAATTCTCTGTAAACGTCTCCGTTCCAGCTACCGTGATTGCTACGGTATTGGAGACTTTCGTGACCCCGTTTAGCTTCACGGTCGCCGTAAGGTTAGCTGTTCCAAAGCCCTTCGCGGTTACCGTTCCACCGTCAGCTACCGTCGCTACAGCAGAATTATCACTGGCATAAGTAATTGTTGCGTTTGTGAGATCTGCTGCCGTCCCGTTCGACATCGTTCCGCTTACATGAATCGTCGACATTTCGGCGATATTCATCTGCGGTGTCGAAGTCGAGGCCGAAACGCTATCTAACAGCGCTACCGAATCGTCAATTGTGACGACAAGATCCGCGCTATTGGAGCGCACGGTCGTACCGTTAAGCGTAACATCCGCATAGATCGTTGCGGTGCCTTCGCCTATTGCCGTTACTTGACCGTTGGCATCTACGGTGGCGACCGATTCGTTGCTGCTTGCGTAGGCATAAGTCGCCGTAGTCAAGTCAGCCTCTTCTTCGGTGTTCAGCTTGCCCGTTGTTTGCAGCTGCGTTGCCTGGCCGACAAGCAGCGAAGAATTGGCTAGCGCTACCGTCGCTTGATCCAGCTTAAACGTCGTTTCGGCTTTCAGGTTATCGAACGAAGCTTCGCTCTGGAACGAGAACATGCCGAATTTACCAAACGTATAGTTGTATGCCGTTTCGTTATAATCCATTTTCAATGCGCCGTTCAAATAGACTTTAATGTTGTCATTCTTAGCCACGATCTTGACATGGTAAGTCTGATTGTCCGCCAAAGGAGTTTGTACCGTCTTGAAGGCGCGATATGGCCGGCCCGCAAGCTTCATGCCTTCGTTCTTGTCCAGGATGAGATCGTAGCCTGTCGATCCCGTATCGTTTGTTCGGAAGCTGAGACCGGCCGCTTGGCCGTTCTTGAATGTAACGTCTCCGGAGTACACAAAGTCCTTGCCTTGAGCATTCATAATATTCCAAGAATCCCAGCCTGTCGGCTGCGGATTGCTCACCTTCGCCTGGCCGTCCTGAACGCTCCATACACCGGGACCGCTCTTCGTCCAACCGAGTAGATCTCCATCGTCGAAGTTATCCGCGAAGCCTGTGAATTGGCTTGGATCAATAACGGTAATGCTGATGGAATTCGGAGAAGTTACAGTGACACCATTAACTGTGACTTCCATTGTAATGGTTGCTGTGCCTGCCCCGTTAGCCTGCAGCATGCTGCGGCTTTCCGGATCCGCATTCGACGGATCATGGGTTACGGTGGCTACGTCAGGATTGGAACTGATGTAATGAATTTGCGTGCTTGCCGGCATATAGCCGAGGAACCACCATATTCCGTCCTTCAGCTTCGCCCATGGCCATACTTGAACAGTCTCGTTCACCATGAGGTTCATGCTTTCTTTATCGTCTTTGTAATAGATTTCTGCATAACTTAGATTTTCGACTTTCATGGCAAGCGAGTTGGATTGCTTGGTCACGCCGTTAATCGTTACCGAAGCGGACACGTTCGCCGTGCCGACTTTCGTTGCCTTCAATAGTTCATGGTCCTCCGTAAGTACAGTCGAATCACTGATGACATATTGGCGCAGCGCCGGTACATGCGTGACATCGAGCGTTTCGCCGTTGTCGAACGTCGCAATGACCGGTATTTCCTTCTCCTGCGTCATGAGCATGGTGTTCGTCTTGTAGCTGGAAATAGAAACGCTAACCAAAGAGGGAATCGTCACTGAGCTTGCGCTGTCGTTAGCCAACACATTATCGAAGCTCACTCGTCCTTGTGCATACAAGCCGGCATGTCCTTCTTCATAGGTTGAATCGACAATATGAAATACTTTCGTGCCGTCCAGATAGCCCATGAGAATCGGGCCGGCTGCAATGACCTTTAAGGTATAAGTTCTGTTTACGTTCACGTTCATCGGCTGGGAGTAAAGCACATGGCCTTGACGCGTGGCCAATTTCAGTTCGCCTTCTGCTCCGGCTTTGGAATCGAGCACGAAGTCGTAGCCTTCCTCGCCGGTCTCATCCGTACGGAAGCTCAGCCCCGCTGCTCCCGCCTCATTCAGCTTGAGATCCGCGCTATAGATCAGATCTTCTTGCGTCGCATCGTTGAGCAAGAGGTCGCCATTCACGCTTTGGGCTTCCAGCTTGCCGCTGCCAGCCGTCCATGACTCGCTGTTCAGCGAATTCCATTCGGACAGACTAGTGGAATCAAAGTTATTCTCGAAGCTCAGATGCGGAATGTCCACTTGAACCGCGTAAGTGGAACTGGTCGTACCAATACTGCCCTTCACCCACACCCACTTGGAATCCCCGGAAATTTCTTCACTGTACTTGCTTGAATCAAGTGCAGCTCCATTATTGGTGACCGAGGTAATAGAAGCATCCTTGGCGAATGGACCGAAGCGGAACTGAGAGCCTGCAATCGCATTCGCGGCAGATACTTGAAGAGTAGCCTGCTCCGGTTGAATGGAGTAGTCGTAGGAAACGTCGGTCTGGCCGATATTCCCGGAGCCGTCGCGGTAATGCGCCAGCCAGTCATTGACTTTAACGCCATCCCAACTGCTTGGAATGCGAGGCACGATGTTCAAGTTGGAGGTATCTTCCAGCGCGTCATCCAAGCCCGCCATTACGCGGACGTTCTTCAATGCAACGATATACTCAACCAAGTTCATGTCTTCGTTGGCGCCGCCGTTGCCGATTTCGTTCTGCTCGGCAATCCCGTGGTCCGACTTATTCACCTCGCGTACGAGCAGCCAAGGAGAAGTCTCCTGAACCCCTTCGTTGTCGTTAGCAAAGTTCAAATCCGTGCTGTTCCATATTACGTGCTGCAAATTCTTCTTCGCCATATCCATTCGATCGCCCATTAGCATCGATAGGAGCGGCCAGCCTCCACGTTCGGACAAAACCCCGTAATCGGTGCCGAAGCCGCGATTATGACCGTATAGCTTCCAGTCCGCCCAGAAATTCTCCGAGTGGTAATCTAAGGTGTTGTTTGTAATTTGACGCCAATCTTCGACCGCGCTGTTGCGCGTATCCGTTGGCGATTTGTAGCCATAGTACAATTCCTCTTGACTGCCGACTCCGAACCAGCCGGCATTGATCCAAGGAGCATCGCTGCCGTCGGTTTTAGTGCCATCGAGCGAATAGCGCCAAGTATCTTTCTTTATCGTATGGCCGAGCCACGTAAGATCCGTATGCGCAACCAGATTAGTGCTGATTCCTTGCGCGAGCAGGTCAGCGGAAGCTAACCAGTCCGCCGCTTCGCTGGTATGACCTGTCTTGCCAGCAACCTCGGCGCCGGCCAACAACGCAAAGTAAGCAATGGAGTTATTGTAGATCCCGTAACCTTTGTTGGTCGTTTCGAGACCGGTACCTTTGATCAAATGGTAGCTGTTGTTGCTGATTTGATCCTTGTAATAATCCAGCCCATCCTTCATTACCGGCCAAGCCTTGTTCACGTAATCGCCGACATAGTTATCGCCTTTAATCAAATAAGCAATGGTCGAGAATACGAGGCCGGCAGCTCCATTGTCCCCGGTGTAATGATTCGAGGCGCTGCGGAATAATGAGGCTTGCTTTGCTTCGTCGACATATCCCCATCTCGCCATCTCCAGCATCGCGGGAGCCGAGTCGGCTACCCAGTACAAGAGAGGGAAGATTCCGTTAGGCAGCGAGGAATCGATGAAGCCGGTGCTTTTCTCCGTCATCATGTCCATGTGGAAGTACATGGTGTTGTTGATGAGGCGTGTCCAATCCTCCGCCATCTCGTTACCCTTAAATACGACCTTCAAGGAGTCATCGGAGGTTGCCCCGTCCGTCACTTCCACGAGGCTCACGAAATCAATGGTGGAGCCAGGTGCCGTAGCGATTCTTACGGAATTCGCTCCATTAGCGATATACGAGGTAACGTCCAGATCCGAAATTCGTTCTTTGCTCGCTTCTCTCGTTGCTTCGATCGAACCATTGGCGCCGAAGTCGAAGGTATGATTACCCGTGCCGCCAATGAGGCCGGCCAATAAGTAATATTTCTTTCCGGGAGCCGGAGCCGGTTGATTCCAGTTCAGAACGACCGTGCCCGATTGACTCAGCGCGGAAATAGCCGTCCCGGAAGCCGGCAGGGAGAGATTCGTCGAACTCCCTTTGAATTCGCTGCTTGTTCCCTCGTAGTAACCCGCTTGCCACAGGACTTTGGAGGTGTCCCATACGATATGGCTGATGCGGTCTCGCCATACGGAGGATGGTCCAAGCTCGAGCCAGTGAAGATTGACGCCTTCTCCGTCTGTCGGATCAGCATCC
The DNA here is from genome assembly GCF_900106745.1 of Paenibacillus sp. CF384. GTDB lineage: Bacteria > Bacillota > Bacilli > Paenibacillales > Paenibacillaceae > Paenibacillus_Z. Next base: position 97,590 of record NZ_FNNV01000007.1, read on the forward strand.
TCGAATTTCAATTCCACGTACCCGTCCGCCCAGAGGGCCGGATCGGACAGCGTGAATTCCCATGGCGTCTGAACACCGAGCCCGCTGTTCCCTGTATTGAGCAGCGTCTCGCCTTCGGCCGTTAGCTTGATTTCGCCGATCCCTTCCATCGCCAAGTAGAGGGGAGCTGTCTGCGACGGATTTACGGGGATCTTATAAGAGAAATAAGCGCTTCCATTTGCAACCCGCTTGGTGACCTTCTTATGCCAGCCGTAACGAGCAAAATCCGCGACTCCGTTGCCTTGGCTTTCTATCTTGGCTTCCGAACCGCTATTTTGATCCAAGTATAGCTCCTTAACGACGGAGCCGACCATCCGACTGCCCGACGTATCGGCATTGCCCGCATCCGCTCCCGCGTAGATCCGGATTTGTCCCGGCTGCGGAGAATCCGAGAAAGAACCAGGCTTTACTTCGGTTGTAGGTATGCTCGCATGGGCAATACCCGCTCCGCTACCCGGAAATGCCGATCCCGATACGATTAAAACCGCAAAACAGGCAAGCAATGTTTTCTTTATTCTACTGTTCACGCCTTCACCCCACTGAAGTCTATTTATTGATGGTTTTACCTTATCACGAACATGAAAGCGCTTAGAATTTCATATATTCGGAACCTAGAGTACAAATTTATCGGTTTCCTCGCTAGAGAGTGAAGAAGCCGGCTCCGTACAAAGTTTCGACCATTATTTCATACTCTTGAAAATCTCGGCAATCGAGCAAATACTGGAAAATGAATCTCGCATGCAGCAGATTACCTATGGGCACGAGGAAGACGATCCTAACCATAGAAAAAAGGCTAACCAGTTCATGAACTGGTTAGCCTTTTTGTGTAATCAATATATAATGGCAGCAGCTATGACTAAATCAATCTAGCGAGCAGCATAAGAGTCAGCAGGTGCTGTCAAATAGGCCGCAAGCTTGTCCGCGCTTTGCGTGAGCTCTTCGTCGGTCAAACGAGGAGCATGGAACACCATAAACGGCGGAACATACTTCATCTCGGTGAGCAGGACCGTAGCTTGAAGCGGAAGCAGCAGCTGCTCCATCGTGTAGAGGCTCTCGCCATCCGGACGATAGGAGTCTTCAGCACGGCCAACGGAAATGGCCAGCACGTACTCCTTGCCTTTGAGTTGATTGCCTGTCCCGTAGCCAAAGCCGTAGGTGTATACTTGATCCTGCCATTTCTTAAGCAGCGACGGCGTGCTGTACCAGTGAAACGGAAATTGGAATACGATACGGTCATGCTGCAGCAGGAGCTGCTGTTCTTTCTCGACATCGATCATTTCATTCGGATACGTTTGGTATAAGTCATGTACAGTAATACCGGGCTCTTGCTGCAAACGTTCTTTCCACATCCGGTTGACGCGGGATTCTTGCATGTTAGGATGTGCGACAATCACAAGTGTTCTCATGGTGACGTAACTCCTCTGTTAAGAAAATGATATAGGGATTATAGCATAGATCCCTGCTAGAAAAATAAAAAACCGCAGCTGTTACGCGCTAACGAATCGTAGAGGTCTTATTTGACCGAAAATAGCCCCATTTCAATTCTAACGAATTGTGGGGGTCTTATTTTGGGAAAATGGTGCGAAAACAGGCTTATCGATACGAAATAAGACCTGTAGGATTCGTTAGATTTTCAAACCTGTTCATTTCGCCGAAATAAGGCCTGTATGGTTCGTTAGAGTTTGAAAGACGAGGGGTGAAGCGCAAATTCGCATGTCGGGGGTTGGGGAGAGGATCGGGAGCGTGGGCGTATGTCGGAGGTGAAGAGCGAGGCAAGAGAGCACAGTCAACGTGCAACCCCTGCCTATATTACTAGCTGTACCGCTGCGAGAAATGGACGCCGCCGAATACATCCTGCAGCAGCCATGTCGCCGCACCGGCGAGAATTTGATGCTGCTCGACGCTCTTGAATACAAAGCGCGAGCTCCCCGTCTCCGTCGGGAACGGGAAGGCATCGAGGCGCCGCTTCACTTCCTGCATGAAGGTATCCGAGCGGCTCGGCCAGCCGCCGATAATTAATTTTTCCGGACTCATGAAATTATAAATCGTTGCCATCAGCTGACTCATGACCTGCGCCGCCTGATGCATCATCGGCTGCAGCCATTCAGCGCCTTGCTCATACAACGCCAGCACCTCGTCGAAATGCTGCGGTAAAACAACGTCGACACCGGCACCTGCTTCTACCCCTGCACTCCCACTCGCACTCGCACCAGCAGCAACCGCTGCCTCCCTCGCCGCCAACTGCGCGCGCTGCAGCATATACGGCATAGTCAGCACCGTTTCGATGCAGCCCCGATTGCCGCATTTGCACAGCATGCCGCCCGCATCGACGATGGTATGGCCGATTTCGCCCGCGGCACCGTTAGAGCCGGCATAGATCTGCTCATTAATGATAATGCCGGCGCCTATCCCTTCCTCCACGGACACGTAGATGACATTGCGATACGCGGCGTTCAGGCCGTAATAATACTCCGCGAAGACCGAGGCGTTCATATCATTGACCACTTCGATGACACAATCATAGACGTCAGCCAGATGGGCCTGCACCGAGAACTCGCTGAGCTGCAGGCCGCGCGAGAGCTTGATTGTCCCGCTTTGCTCGTCGATGATGCCGGGCGACACGATGCTGATGCCCTTGATCCGCGCAAGCTCGGCAATGCCGGACTGCTTCATCAGCCGAGGGATGGCCTCGCTCAGATAGCGCCTCACAGCATCATTTCCGTGCATGCTCGGCACCACGTCGACATGGACAATCTCGCCGTGGAAATTCACGAGCGCACACGTAAAGGACTGACCGCCAAGGCCGATCACGATGACGTATCCTTTACTTCGCGTAATTTCGAGCTGCACCGCTTTGCGCCCCACGGTCGTCGTATCGGTCTTCCCCAGCTCGTCAATGAATCCTTCGCGAATCAATTCATCGACCTGCGAAGATACGGTTGTCGGTGTCAAATGGGCTAGCTTCGCGATCTCTACGCGGGTTAACGTTCCTTTCCGATGAAACAGTCGAAGAATCGCGGCGCGATTCATCTCCTTCATCGTTTGGAGGTCTCCTTTGATCGGCTTCATGACGGCTCTCCTTCTGTTCATGTAATAAACTTACGCGCCTAGCAAATTCGCCGGATCCTGATAGAAAGGGATTCGAATCGTGACCGAGGTTCCGATCCCCGGACGACTGTAGAGCGAAACCCCATACGCTTCGCCGAATTGCAGCTTAATGCGCGAATCGACATTGCGAATGCCATACCCTATCTGCACGCCGCGCGGATTCATGATTTGCTCCAACAGGTCTTGCCTGATGCCGACCCCATCGTCAATGATCCGAAACACGATATGCTGCTCTTCCTTGTGCGCCGTAATCCGAATGTTAATCTGATCGCCATACCAGGCATGCTTCAGCGTATTCTCGATAAAAGGCTGAAGGACAAGCTTAACCGTCGCAAACGACAATACTTCCGGATCAATCTCGTAATAGACGCGCAGTCGATTCTCGTATTTGGCCTGCTGCAGCTCGGTGTACACCTTGCAGTGCTCCACCTCATTCGTAATCGAGGTGAGAATACGTCCATCGTTCAGCGATAACCGATAAAACTTGGCAAGTCCGAACACCGTCTTCTGCAGCTTATCGTTCTGCCCGAATTTAGCCAACCTGCTAATCGAGGACAGCGTGTTATATAAGAAATGAGGATTGATCTGAGCCTGGAGAAACTCCAGCTCCGCTTCCTTCTTCTGAAGATTCGCCACATACAGGTTCTGAATCATCTCTTCCATATTCCGCCCCATATTGTTAAACGCATCGCCGATTTGGGCGAATTCGTCGCGGCTCTTGAAATGAATGCGTTTGGAGAAATCCCCTTCGCGGAACGAGTCGATGGCCGCGATAATTTTCGTCATTTTGCGGATAAAATAGCGCGAGAACAGTGCACTGATGAGGATAAGAACCGTCACCACCATAATGCACATCATAATATACACATTCCGGACGGAGACCGCATTCTCCTTCAGATAGCTCCGGGGAATATAGGCAGACAGCTTCCAATTCAGTCCCGCGACCGGCCTCGTCATGACCAAATAGTCGTTCCCCGCGGCTTCGCTGTCCCAATTCGCCTCAAGCGAGGATGGCGCGGAGGTAAACAGCGTCTTCCCGTCCCAGTCCGACACGACCAGCACGCTGTTGTCCGTAATTTTACGGTAATCGACCGCCTGAAGCAGGTCGCTGATCTTCGTGACAATCCGCATAAACCCGAACTGCTTGCTGCCCTCATCGAAATTAATCAATCGGCGCATAAGCGAGATGTTGCCGAAACGAGCGTCGTTATCCACCTGCCGCCAGACGAAAGTTTGCCCATAAATCTCTTGCGGGAAGTCGAGCTGTTTATACCATTCCTGCACTCTCAAACGATCCATATGCATAATTTCAAAATCGCGCCCCGTAGACAGCGGATCCATCTCGCTGCCTCTAGCGAAGAATACCTCGGGTACGGTCGGATTATCGGTATAAATATCAAGCCACACATTGTTGACCATAGAGCTGAGCATATTCGTCAGCTTCGGCTGCAAATAGCGTGACATATTTTCATAGCTATAGTAGCCTTCCTCGTATTTGCTCAAATTATTTTGCATCGTTTGGTCGAGGTACAGCTCATCTGAGATATGCTTGATATCTTCCATCCGATAGGCGATATTATCATGAATTTGACTGAGCGTGCCGCTGACGGCTGCGCTCGTCTGCTCCTCGCCCGATCGAACGGAAGACGTATACGCATAGTAGCCGATGGCCAGAACAGGCAGGAGGAGCAGAATCAAATAAGAGAGAAACAGCTTCTTCCCGACAGAGAGGTATTTCGAATGCTTCGTGCCTGGCCCCATGTGAGTCACTCATCCTTGTTTTCGATAATCGCTTGGCGTCAAGCCGAATTGATCCTTGAACTGGCGGTTAAAGCTGCTCAGCTTCTTGTACCCCAAGCGGTTCGCCACCTCGTATACCTTCGTGCTAGGTACTTGAAGCAGCACGCTTGCCCGCTCCATCCGCTTCGCAATGACATAATCGCTGAAGTTCAGGCCCGCTTCCTCCTTGAACATGTAGCCCAAGTAATTGGGCGAGAAAGAGAAGTAGTTCGCGACATCCTTGAGCGTCAGTTCTTCCTCGACATGATCCATAATGTACTTCTCTACTTCCTCAATCAGCTTCCGATTCTTCTTCTGTTTCCGCTGATAGAGCGTCTCGGAGAGCTGGAACAGCCGACTTCTGAGCCACCACTGAATATCCTCCACCGTCTCGAATTGAAAGACGATATCGAGCTTATCGAAGCCGAGGCCGAGAATCTGGTACAAGTCCTCATTGACGGTGCGCAGCCTGAAATCAAGCTGGGAAATCACATGAAGCAAGTACACGTATACCGCATGCTTATCGTCGAAGGTCTTCACCAAGGCGCATAAGTCCTCGACGCACTCGTCAACGCGCACCAGCTGATATTGAATCAAAGCGGTAAAGAGCGAATCCAGCACTTCGCTGAGCTGCTTCGCCTTTAAGCCGGTTTGAGGCTTAATGTCGGAGAACGGAATGACCTTGCCCTTGCCGTAAAACATTTTGTTCGCGATGGCGTCCTTCGCGCATTGATACGATTCCGGAATATGATGAAGCTCGCGTACAAGCGTGCCGAGGCCCGCTGTCACCGACCAGTTCAGCTTCGAGCTGACTGCATGCATGACAAGCTTCAACTGCTCTTGCGGCTGCGTGCCTTCCAAGATAACGACCATGCGTTTCTCATCGGTTTTGCAGAAATAGGGCAGATTCATCTCCACTAACAGCTCGGCAAGCTGCTGCAGCTGTTTGTCAAAGGCGGTGGTCTGCTTCTCCACGCCTGCCGCTCTCAGCTTCCAATGCATATCGTCCATCTCCATGATTCCGATGGACAAGCCGGCTGACGGCGTCAGCTCCGTGCGTGCATCATATCCGCTCAGCAGTTGATTGACCGCCTCGCTCTTGTGCCACTCGGAACGAGTCGTCTCGCTGTCGAGTTCGGCTTTGACCCCTTGCAGCACCTCGAACAATTCATCATCATTGACCGGCTTCAGCACATACCCGGCCGCGCTAAGCGAGATCGCCTGCTTCGCATAATGGAATTCGGAATACCCGCTCACGAAGACGACGCGAAGCTGCGGTCTCTGCTCCATAATCTGTCTAACCATTTCGAGCCCCGACATGATGGGCATGTTGATATCCGTGACGAGGATATCTACTTTATTGTTCTGCATGTACTCAAGCGCACTGAAGCTGTTATTAATTGCGGCGACGACGTTCATGCCAAGCTTGTCCCAGTCGATATGCTGCTGCAGTCCGATCAAATCCATCGTTTCGTCATCTACAACCAGAACACTGTACACGTCATCACCTCCAAATAATGCCAAGAAAAGGTATACTTAGTATACCTTCTCTTGGCATAGAACCCTATGATTATTTATTCGGCATTGATTCGTTTCAGGTTGTCCTGCCACTTCGTTGTTTTGAACGCAAGCAGCTTGTCGTAACCCGCGGAATTTGCCTCTTCGCTCGCCGTATTCAGCATCGCTTCCACTTCTGCATCATCCTTCGCGAAGATCGCTTTGGCGAACACACGTGTAAAGATATCGCTGATCCGTTGTGCAATTACGCCTTCTTCCGAAGTCGGAGCCGGATCCATGTTAGCAAATTGCGTGATGTTGTACGCTGTTTTCCATGCTACTGCGTTCTGTGCGATCGTTGCCCACTCTTGTTGATCAGCCGGCAGCGACAATTCATGCTTCGATTTCGCTTGATCGATGAACGTCGTGTTCCCTGCCCAGTTGAAGGAATCCATCGTGGACATCATTTTGCTCAAGCCTTCTTTATCCGTTGCGTATTTATCCGTAAATTTCGGTGCATCCGTCTCGTCAGCGCCATCCCAGTACAGACCTGGAGGACCCCAGAAGCCTACGCGTTGTCCTTCGGCACCTGTCAGCCAGTCGAGGTAAGCGAAGATGCCTTCCGGATCTTTCGCCGATGTAGTAATCATGTTGACGTTCCAGCCAAGCGAATCATACTGCGTTGCAAAAATCTTGTTCTTATCCAATCCGCCCTTCTGCAGCGGCCAAATCATCGTGTATCCAGCGCTCGGGTCAGCAGCCTTCAGGGCAACCGTACCTCTAGCACCCAGGTCCGTTACGTTAAAAGCAGAGGCGACGGCTACTTTGCCGGTCGTTACTTTCTCACGCACTTGCTCGATTTTTTGTGTCAAAGCATCTTGAGTAACAAGCTTCTCACGGAAGAGTTTGCTTGCGTATTGCAGCGTTTCTTTGAAGGTTGGGTCTGTGAAGATGGACTCCAGCTTGTCGCCGCCAGCGTTTGGCACGGCCATTTGACTAACGAATTGTACCGGGTGATCCTCTGCAAAACCGGAGTACAGCTCATAGATACCTTGTGCGCCGATACTCGTTTCGAACGGGATGATCTTCGGATATTTCTCTTTCACCAGCTTCAAGTAAGCATACAGATCATCGAACGTTTCCAGCTTCGGCGAACCCAGCTCGGTGTAAATCTTCGTATTGACGATGTAACCGCCGTTACCGCGTGCAGAGTTGGCATACCAGTTCGGGAATACATACAGGTGGCCGTCTTCTGCCTTCAGCATGTTCAGCGTGGCATCGCCCGCCCATTTCTTCAAGTTCGGGTATTTATCTACGTATTGATCCAGTGCAACCAGCTTGCCTGCCGCTCTGAGCTTCTCGACATTCGCGTCGCGCTCGCCCCAGATGACGTCCGGCAGTTCATCGGATGCAATCATGGCATTCAGCTTTACTTCCGGCGAGCTGCCTGCTTGCACAGCCGTTACCGTTACTTTCTTATTATCTTGAATCCACTTCGTGCCGGGATCGGCTCCCCACGGATTCTGTGTGTACCAGTCATAGTTGCCATAGAAGCTGAAGGAAACAGGGGTTACGCCAAACTCAAATGCAGGAGCAGCATCAGGTGTGTTCGTCGTTGCTTCCGCCTGATTAGTGGTGTTTGTTGCTGCAGCCGTTGAATCGTTGTTGTTGTTCGTTTCTGACTTTGATGCGCATCCTGCCATTAACATGGATGTACTAAGCAGCATAACTCCAAGCGATGTGGCGATTCTTTTTCTCTTCATCGATAACCCTCCATGTACTTGTTATATTAAGCTATTTCGCGTAAAACCGCTGTAACAATTCTTGGGCTGACTGCCGGCAGCTAACCTTTCAACGAACCGACAAGCACGCCTTTCACAAAATACTTCTGTACGAACGGATACGTAAACATGATCGGCAGCACGGCTACAATCATCGTGGCCATCGATAACGACTTCGTCGTGATAGACTGCATCGCCGCAATGCGATCTTGGGCAGCCGAGTTCAAGTTCAGAAGCTCGGTCGTCATGATGTTGGAGTTCAGAATTTGCTGGAGCAGCGCCTGAATCGGCAGCAGCTCGGACTTCGTGATGTACAGGCCGGCATAGAACCAGTCGTTCCAGAGCGAGACGGCCGTAAACAAGGAGAGCGTCGCGATGATGGGGCCGGATAATGGAAGTACGATTCGGAATAACACGCCGAAGTTGCTGCACCCGTCCATACGGGCAGATTCTTCTAGGCCATCAGGCAGGTCCCTAAAGAAGGAGATGAACACAATCATATTCCACACGTTTATGATGCCTGGGATAACCAGCACCCAGAAGGAATCCAGTAAGTGCATGTTGCGAATCAGCATGTAAGTCGGAATCAATCCGCCGCTGAAGTACATCGTGAATACGCAGAAGAGCATGTAGGCTTTGCGGCCGATCAGATTCTTCCGCGACATCCCGAAGGAGAAGATCGCCGTACAGAGAATGGCGACTGAGGTTCCAATTAATGTCCGCAGCACGGATATGTAGAAGGCATCCAGCAGCCGTCCGTCTTGAAAGACGATGGAGTAGTTCTGCAGCGTGAAGCTGCGCGGCCAGAAGGTGATCCCTCCAAGCTCCGTGTCGGAGCCCAGGTTAAACGAGATGACAATCGAGTTCCAGAAGGGATAGAAGCATACGAAAGCCAGCAAGACTAGCAGCGTGTAGACGAGGGTGTGAAAGATTTTATCTCCGGTACTGCGTTTCATAGCCTGCGGCCTCCTCTGCGTGATGTGTGAATTACCATAGGCTTGAGCCCTTCCTTCTGGCGATTGCGTTGGCTGCGATGAGCAAGCCAAGGTTGATGACGGACTTGAGCAGGCCGACCGCCGTTGCGTAAGAGTATCTGGAATTCTTGAACCCGACTCGGTACACATAGGTGTCTACCACGTTTGCTACTTCGGCCAGCGTAGGGCTGATGGCAAGCAGCAATATATCTTCGAAACCGGCATTGAGGATGTTCCCTACTGCCAGGATCATGAAAATAATAATGATCGGTCGAATGCTCGGCAGCGTGACCAGAAACACTTGCTTGAATCGGCTCGCGCCGTCCATGGCGGCTGCTTCATAGAGCGTTGGGTCTACGCCGGCGATTGCGGCTAAGTAGACGATGGAAGCAAACCCGATTTCTTTCCACACGTTCGCGCTGATTAAGATCGTCCAGAAGTATTCCGGCAGCGAGAGGAAATTGATTGGCTCATCGATGAGGTTCAGTTTCTCAAGCGCCATATTCAAGCTTCCGTTATCGACGGCCAGCATGGAGCTGACGAAGCCCGCCACGATAACCCAGGAGAAGAAATGCGGCAGGTAGCTGATCGTTTGCACGATTCGCTTGAAGTACATGTTCTTCACTTCATTCAACATAAGGGCCAGCACGATCGGAGCCGGGAAGCAGACGAGCAGCTTCAGCACGCTGATCCAGATCGTATTGGAGAGCACCTCGCCGAACTCAGGCGATTCGAAGAAGATGCGAAAGTGCTTGAAGCCAACCCACGGACTGGCGAAGAAACCTTTGAACATATCGTAATCTTGGAAAGCCGTTAACAAGCCGTAAAGCGGAATGTAGCTGAATACGAATAAGAAAACCAGCGCCGGAAGGACCATAAGCTGCAAATCCCACTGGCGGCCAAACAGCACCAGCTTACTCTTGCGCGGCCGTTCTGCACGGGCACTCGGTTGTGCGGCGAAGCGGCTGATATTCGGATTCTCTGTCGACGATTTACTCTGCACCGGAATCACCTTCTATCTCGTTTCTCTTGTATCTTCATGATAAGGTGATTCGGTGCAACGAAATACTCCCTTCATCAACGAAAAGAGTCTGCGATTCAACGCCCTTTTTCGATTTATTATTCCAGTGAATTAATAAATTAGATAGACTTGTGAAGCTCTATAAACGCCCGCATGCTGATCTCTGATGTCGAGCAGATCGACACGACGCTGCTGCTTGCCGGAAGCTCGGCTGCATCGTATGGATTCCTAAGAATCAGACAGAGATGAGGCTTCGAATCCGCACATAGCTCTGCCAGCTTCAATTGTTCCTTGAACATATGAGCGTTAATGGTGCACTGAATGACGACGTCCACGGAAGAAAGCAATTCCATAATCGCGGCTATCTCGTCCGCTGTTGGCTGCTGCGAAATATAGGCCGTAACCGTGTTATAGCCTTGTTCCGCCAAGCCGCTTGCCAGAGCAATTTCCTTGCCGTCGGTGCTGTCGGCCTGCGTCAGCTTGCGCTGCCTTGGCATAATGAGCAGGTAGGTCGTTTGGGGCGACAGCGGGAGCAGCTCTGCAGGATCTCTCGTGGTGACGATGGCAGAGGTCGCGATATGAAGTGCGGTCATTTCGGCTTCCTGCAAGGTCAGCGGAGCCGCATGACGTCTGTAAGATGCCATGCGCAGCTTGAGCGCGAGCACTCGGCTGACTGACGCATCTATTTGCTGCATAGGGATATCACCTTGCTCTACAGCCGCAATAATGCCTGCCATTACGCGATCTTGAAAATCCGGCGTGTGGCACATTAGCACCTGATCATTGCCGGCTTGCACGGCAAGAACCCCTGCTTGTTCAGGGCTAAAGTACAGTCCAATGGCGTGCATTTCAATGTCGTCCGTACAAATGACACCTTGATAGCCAAGCTCGCCTCGAAGCAGCTCCGTCACAAAATAACGCGACAGCGAGGCCGGCAGTCCCGCCGCTTGCGGGATTTGATCGAACACAACATGCGCCACCATAATCGCGTCTACGTCTGCCTCGATTGCCGCCTTAAACGGAACAAGCGCCTCTCGGTGTAGCTGGTCCAGCGTTAGGCTGCATGTAGGCAGCGCCTTATGCGAATCGACGGCAACATCGCCGTGGCCGGGAAAATGCTTGGCGGTAGCAGCAACGCCCGAGCGGTGCATACCCAAGATAAAAGCCTGCCCGTAGGCTGCAGCAATTGCGGCATTCTCGTGGAAGGAACGGACACCGATTACCGGATTAAGCGGATTGGTGTTCACATCCAGCACCGGCGCCCAGTCCATGCCAATGCCTAGGTGAAACAGCTGACTACCGATTACTTTACCGGTTAGATAAGCGAGACCCGCATCCTCCGCCAGCCCGATCGCCCGATTGCCGGGCACGGAAACGTAGAAGTCGGTCAAGTTGGACAGGCTCCCGCCCTCTTCGTCGATCGACAGTAACGCCGGATATGGCAGAGCATTCCTCGCTGACACGGCTTGAATATCCGTCACAAGCTGCTTGAGCTGCGGCTCAGAGCTGATGTTGTGCGGGAATAGGCCAAGCCCTCCTACCTCGGTTTGGCCGATTCTTCCTCGATCCTGCTCGGTTACTTGCTGCCCCGGCACGCCTGTTACGCACATTAGCGCAACCTTTTGCTTCAAACTGAGTTTCTCCAGCATCGTTTGTACCTTATCCTCGTTAAATACGATCATTGGCTGCTGCCCCCTCATAGTTGTAACGCTATAGAAAAATCCCGACCCACGACAGACATGGATCGGGATTGCGTTATATCCCTTGCCTTTAGGAATGATTAACCCACAAATTCATCCAATTCGTCTGATCCGGCGTAAAGTACGAGGAGCCGTACACGCCGGCATTGCGTCCAATAAAGTTGCTCCACCAGAAAATACCCGCTCCGTACACATTGGCCCCGCCTGCAATAGCCGCATTTAATCCTTCGGCTGCTTTCTGCAGGCTCTCCACGGCCGGGTCATGATAAACCGTGCCATCTGCTGACTTCAGCTCATACGAAGGCAGAGTTGGTACCAGCTGGCTGCGAACGCCGCCCGGTCCGGTATTGCCGATTGCGTTGCTGTATCTTGTAAGTTCGTTCGTCCACAGCGTCTTATACGAGTTGGCGGTCGTAATGTCCGAGCCCCAGCCCATTGCATCATAGATCATCGGGTTCATCATGTTGACGATAGCGGCTACTTGACCGATATACGCATTGCTCCACTGATAGCTGCTCACGCCGCTGTAAGGCGGATCTGCAGGCGTCGAGATGGAGAAATTGTTGTTGGAAGCCAGTGCGTTATTGCGCAAATATTGCAGTGTATTCAACAAAGTGGTGTCATTCGTCATGAAGCCTTCAATATCCAAATGAACGCCGTCCGCCTTGTAGAAAGGACCCGTTCCGCCCACTTGCACGCCGACATTCACGAGCGTATTGATAATAGCGTTGACGTTCGTATTAAACGTCGCATTGCCGAAGTTCGGATTGCCGACCTTCGTACCACTGACTCTTGTGAATCGGCTGCCGTAATTGAGATCGATGATAATCAATTGGTTCGGATCGGTCAGTCTGGAGTTCTTTATCCACGTTGCTAGACCTGTATAACCTGCCGCAGGCAATGTTCCGTTGGTGGATGTAGCGGAATCGACAAGCACGCCGATATCGGCAAATTGGTATTTAATCTTCTTGGCGGCGAGCTCGTTGACGTAGGTGGCGATGTTCGCCGCGCTTTGCGCCGAAGCGAACCAAGCCGAATTTAGGAAGGTAGCATTGTTCACATGACAGTTGGAAGAGCAACCGCCACCGCCTGATGCGGACGTTGTGACAGAGAGCGGTGAGCTGGCTGCAGAAGCATTGCCCGCGGCATCCTTCGCTTTTACAGTAAACGTGTACGATGTGCTTGCCGTCAAACCGCTAATTGTAGCGGATGTCCCTGTTACGTTCACCGGGCTAGCACCATTCTTGTATACGTCGTAGCTTGTTACGGCTACATTATCGGTCGATGCTGTCCAGGAGAGATTTACACTTGTTGCCGTTTGTGAAGGCGAGGTCAATCCTGTTGGCGCAGACGGTGCCGTTGTGTCTCCGCTTCCACCACCGCCGTTGTTGTATACTTCCATCTCGAAGATTTCGTAGTAGATGTCGGCTTTACCTGTCATATACACCCGAACATATTGCGCGCTAGTTGCTGTAAAATTCGCAGTCGTCGTCCCCCCTGCTCCGCTTGTTGTCGTGTATTTATCCACCCAGTTGGAAGCATCTGTGGAGGTTTGAATCTTGAAGGTTGTCGCATACGTGTATTGCGGCCATTTGATTACAACATTGTCGATCGTCTGCAGAGAGCCTAAATTGACGTATATCCATGAGGTTGCTTCAGATTCCGCGCTTGCCCAGCTGGTGGCTGTGCCATTGCCGTCTACGGCTTTGGCGCCTCCGTAACCGGTTGCCCAGACGGATGAAGTGGTGGTGGTCTTGTTCAGTGCGAGATTGGTTGCGGCAAAACTGATGGCGGGAAAAAGGGTAGCGAGAAGCGAAATGAGGATGAGAAGAATAGCCGGCTTTCGTTGCCTGAGAATCTTGGACATAAGTAAACCCCCCTAACGAATTAGTGAAGCAGCTAGTATCACAAAGATGGCTAGACATATAATTATTCCATTGGATTTATTAATTATAGGTTAAGATTGAATGCCCCGTCAACGGTCACTTTACTGGCCTCCGTTTCTTACTTAATCGGGTTTTATATGCCTAAATTTACATAATTTTGGCATTTTTCTTCCTTTATCCACACGATTAACACACTCTTGAATACTACTATTAATAGAGCCGTAAAAGTTGTCCATTGCTTCAGGTTCCTCGTCTAGCAGCCTCTGCTTGTACGAACTAGTTTACGAAGGTTTACTACTCTAAAGCGAAAGGGGGGAGAACCAATGCCCTTCCTGTCAACCGGCCCCGTTGCTAATCATGCCGTCGGCGCAATCGACCGTGTTCAGCAATTGGTGGTACGGATGGTTAATCGGGACTTAATCAATATGTCCACGGTTCTTGTTGAAGGATTTTACTTGAACGGGGATCGCACCATGTATGTCTACGAACTGGTTAGCCTGTTACCCAATCAAACGTTTATGAAAGTGAATTATGCCGACTTTGACGCCTACGAGTATCAATTCACAATTGGGGGTGATGGAGCCAATCAAACCGAGATATCTGCTTGGGGTAAAACAGGCACTGGCCGATTAGTTGACGCCCAGCGCCTTATCGCGGTGGAATCTTAATTTAATGAATAAGGAGGAATTAATAAATTGCCTATTTTCTCAACTGGACCGATTGAAAACAGTTTTGTCGCAGAAATTGGAACTAGACCTACGCAAACCGTAACGATCAAAATCGACAACAGCCATTCTACTGACTCGTATATTCTCTACCTCACGGGCTTTTATGTAGGATCTATAAGATCGCTATACGTCGAAGAATTATTTGTCGTTAATCCCAATCAGGTCGTTACCAAAACCTATTTTGCAGATTTAGATGCATTTGAGTTTATTTTCAACGCTACAGGTGCCGGAGCAGCATCGGCTCAAATCTCGGTTTGGGGTAAAGATGCCGACGGTGAACTGGTTGCCTCCCATCGCCTCGTTGCCAATGAATTGTTGAGTGACGCCATCAGCGGAGGGATCGGCGCGACTGGAGCTACTGGTGCCACTGGTGCGACCGGAGCCACTGGTAATCCGGGTACTCCTGGTACGCCTGGCGCTGCCGGTGCGACGGGGGCACCTGGTACGCCTGGTGCTGCTGGTGCTACTGGCGCACCTGGTACTCCTGGCGCTGCCGGTGCGACAGGGGCACCTGGTACGCCTGGCGCTGCCGGCGCGACTGGTGCGACCGGTAACCCTGGTACGCCTGGTGCTGCCGGTGCGACTGGCGCGACTGGCGCGACCGGTGATCCGGGTACTCCTGGCGCTGCTGGTGCAACTGGCGCGACCGGTAATCCGGGTACTCCTGGCGCTGCTGGAGCGACCGGCGCGACCGGTGATCCTGGTGCGACCGGAGCAACTGGTACTCCTGGTGAGCCAGGTGGCCCTACAGGTCCAACCGGGGCAACCGGCGATCCGGGTACTCCTGGCGCTGCTGGTGCAACTGGCGCGACTGGTACTCCTGGTACTGCTGGTGTAACTGGCGCTACTGGTACCCCTGGTACTGCAGGTGCGACGGGTGCTACTGGCGCGACCGGTGATCCGGGTACTCCTGGCGCCGCTGGTGCTACTGGCGCAACTGGTACCCCTGGTACTGCAGGTGCGACGGGTGCTACTGGCGCTACCGGCGATCCTGGTACTCCTGGAGCCGCTGGTGCTACTGGCGCAACTGGTACCCCTGGTACTGCCGGTGCTACTGGTGCTACTGGCGCGACCGGTGATCCTGGTACTCCTGGCGCCGCTGGTGCTACTGGCGCAACTGGTACCCCTGGTACTGCCGGCGCTACGGGTGCTACTGGCGCTACCGGCGATCCTGGTACTCCTGGCGCCGCTGGTGCTACTGGCGCAACTGGTACCCCTGGTATTGCCGGTGCTACTGGTGCTACCGGAGCTACAGGTGCTACTGGTGCTACTGGCGATCCGGGTACTCCTGGCGCCGCTGGTGCTACTGGCGCAACTGGTACCCCTGGTATTGCCGGTGCTACTGGTGCTACCGGAGCTACAGGTGCTACTGGTGCTACTGGCGATCCGGGTACTCCTGGTGCCGCTGGCGCTACTGGCGCTACTGGTGTCGGTGCTACTGGTGCTACGGGTACTACCGGAGCTACCGGGGCCACAGGAAGCGGTGCGATCATTCCTTTTGCATCCGGTCTGCCTGCCTCATTAACAACCGTACTCGGTGGAATTCTCAATACTTCCAGTCTGGTTGGCTTTGGAACCACTGCAACAGGCGTCACCATTGCGAGTGGAACGATCGACCTTACAGGAGGAGCGGGCCTCTTACTAAATGAAGCATTCTCGGTTCCTCGCGCAGCGACACTCACTTCCGTGGCTGCATACTTCAGTACGACAGCTGCATTAACTCTGGTTGGTTCTACTGTAACGATTACTGCCCAATTGTTCTCATCCACTACACCAAATAATACCTTTACCGCAGTACCGGGAGCACTCGTGACATTAGCTCCGCCACTTACCGGTGTTCTGTCTCTAGGTACAATTAGCAGCGGAATTACGACAGGACTCAGCATCCCTGTAACCGCAAATACCCGTCTTTTAATGGTATTCAGCGCATCGGTTACAGCCGGTTTGGATATTGCCACAGTTATTGCCGGTTATGCAAGCGCCGGAATCTCACTCGCCTAATACAGATAGCAGCTGATCGTCATTATTCTAAGTCCCTTCTTCGTGGAGGGTCTTTTTTTTATGCGCTAAGCTTCTAACTTAAGATTAATGCACCATGACAAAGTTCATACTTTTCCCCCTTACAAGAACGGTCATGAAACATCACAAACCTTAGCATTTGCACGAATGTTATATAATAAGGTTATCACTCTTCATTAGGGAGGAAACTAGCAGTGAACGATTGGATTGAAATTAAGGATGCCTACGAGAACAATTTGAAGCATGTTTCACTTCGCATACCGAAGTACAAGCTCGTTGTTCTGACAGGGCCATCCGGCTCCGGCAAGTCGACACTTGCCATGGATACGCTGCAGCGAGAATGCCAGCGCCAATACATGGAATCGATGGGCATGGTCTCTGACTCCATCAATAAGCCGAAGGTCGGCGCCATTATTGGCTTGTCCCCTTCGATCAGCGTCGGGCAGCATGTCACGAACCGCAATCCCCGCTCCACGGTAGGAACCGCAACGGACATTTACACGTATTTGCGGGCGATTTACTCGCGGGCAGGGCACCGTTCATGTCCCTCCTGTGGCGCAAGCATCCCTCCCGGGCCGGCGACCACGGCGCATATAGGAACTGAAGACGACGATGACCGCCAAGAATGGGTCAATTGTCCAAACTGCCATACAGCCGTTGAGCGGCTGACCATGTCGCATTTCTCATTTAACCAACCGCAAGGCGCATGTGCGGGCTGCTCCGGCCTTGGCATGGTTTCGACGCTGCGCATGGAGGCCGTGTTCGATCAGGAGAAAAGCCTGCGTGGAGGCGGCGTCCCTTCCCTATTCGAGATGATGATCGATTATTATACCGTCATCTTGAAGGCCGCGGGCGAGTATTACGGCTTCCACTTCGATCCTGATCTTCCGCTCAAGGATTACAACGAAATACAGCGCGACCTGCTCTATTATGGCGTGGAGAGCGAGGCTTTTATGCGGCATTATCCGAACATGAAGCCGCCGAAGAAAGTGAACGCCGGCAAATTCGAGGGCATTCTAACCGGCATTTGGCGACGCTTTAAGGAGAAAGGGCCTGACGCGGAGGGGGGTATGAACGCAGCTTCTTTCTTCCACCAACAGGTATGCCCGGACTGCCACGGCGCGAAGCTGAACGAACTCGCCCGCTCCGTGAAGGTTGGCGGCGGCGCCATACATGAAATATCCGATTGGCCGCTCGGCCAAGTATATGACTGGGTAGGCCGCCTCCACAGCGAGCTGTCCTCTGACAGTCTTGAAATGCTGGAGACGATCGTATCCGACGAAATCCCATCCCGTTTGAAGCGCATTCTGGATGTTGGACTCGGCTATTTATCCCTCAATCGGCAATCCATTACGCTGTCCGGCGGTGAGGCCCAGCGTCTTCGACTCGCGTCCCTGCTCGGTTCGGGACTGACCGGGGTCCTTTACATTCTCGATGAGCCAACCGCAGGTCTGCATCCGAGGGATACGGATGGCTTGATTCAAGTATTGAAGCAGCTTCGTGATCTCGGCAACACCGTGCTCGTCATCGAGCATGATGTGGAGATGATGCGAGCGGCCGATCATGTCATCGACATGGGTCCTGGTGCCGGGAGCACAGGCGGGCGGGTCGTGGGCGAGGGCTCACTTGAAGATTTAATGGCCGCCGAGGAATCGGTAACCGGCGCTTATCTGCGCGACGAAGCGCATGACAAGCTTACGCGCACACGCCGCCCGGGCAACGGTCATAAGCTCACAGTACGCAATGCGCATGCCCGCAATTTGAAGAACGTGACGGTATCGTTCCCGCTCGGCTGCCTCGTATCGGTAACCGGCGTGTCCGGATCAGGCAAGTCCACCTTGCTCTTCGACTTGCTGGCTGAGGGAGCAAACGATAACTTAAAGCCAGAAGGCTGTGACGGTATCGAAGGCACCGGGGAAGTCGGCAACTGGATTACCGTGGATCAGTCCCCTGTAGGACGGATGCAGCGCTCTAACGTGGCGACTTACACCGATATGTTTACGGCCATGCGCAATCTATATGCCGGGCTTGCAGAAGCGAAGAAGCTGAAGCTGACGTCGAAACACTTCTCCTTTAACACCCCGGGCGGACGCTGCGAGAACTGCCAAGGGCTTGGTGTCATCACAGTGGATATGCATTTCCTGCCGGACATCGAGGTTCGCTGCCCGGCTTGCAAAGGCCGCCGTTTCCAAGAGGAAGTGCTGCGCGTCACCTATGAAGGCTATTCCATCTCGGATCTGCTGGATCTGACGGTTCAAGAAAGTCTGGCCGTCTTCGAAAATGCACCCAAAATGGCCGATACCATCAGTCTGCTGTGCGAGGTCGGCCTCGGCTACCTGCACTGGGGCCAATCCGTTCGCACGTTATCCGGCGGCGAAGGCCAGCGGATTCGCCTTGCCAAGGAGCTCGGCAAACGAACGAAGAAACATACGCTCTATCTGCTCGATGAGCCGACAACCGGCCTGCACCCGGCTGACGTAAAGCAGCTGACCGTGCTGCTCGACAAGCTGGTCGACGCCGGCAATACGGTCATCGTCGTCGAGCACAATATGGAGCTGATTCGCGAGTCCGACTGGATCGTCGATATCGGTCCGGAAGGCGGCGAGCTAGGCGGTACCGTTATGGCGGAAGGTACTCCTGAACAAGTCGCACAGGTGCGACAATCGCATACGGGCAGATACTTGCGAGAAGCCCTGTAAACTGCATAACGAAAAGCCGCTTCCCCCTCATGACTGAGGAGAAGAAGCGGCTTATTTTCGTAGTAACTCAGGCTAGCCCTTAACGGACGCGATCGCCCCTTGCAGCGCATCGATCACTTTATCGCACCAAACATCGAATTCCGGGTCTTCCGTCTGGCATTCCGGATGAGCGAGCACATGAGCCACCGTCTCTTTAACGCCTTGATCGAAGCGCGTGGCGGCCACAAAGTCCGGAACAAGCCGCTTGAGCTTCGCGTTATCGAACACGACGGAATTGGCTTTATCTCCGATGAGGCCGCCGGTGTAGTCCTCTTTGCTGCATGCCGCCAAGAATTCCGAGGATACATGAACCGCTTGGAGTTTCACGCCAAGCGCATCCGCGATAGCCGCGTAAATTTGATTCCAGGTCACCGTTTCGTCTGATGTAATTTGGACGGCTTCTCCGATGGCGTGAATGTTGCCCATTAGACCAATGAATCCTTTTGCAAAATCACGATTATGCGTCATCGTCCACAAGGAAGTTCCGTCGCCGTGGATAATAACCGGCTTGTTCGCCAGCATCCGACGAGCAACCTGCCAACTCCCTTTGCTGCCATGCACGCCAAGCGGAATGGAACGCTCATCATAGGTGTGACTAGGCCGTACAATCGTAATCGGGAAGCCTTGTTCCCGGTATTGTTTGATCAAGTATTCTTCGCACGCAATCTTATTGCGGGAGTATTCCCAATACGGATTGGCCAGCGGCGTGCTCTCCGTTACACGGTAGTCCGACAACGGCTTCTGATAGGCGGAAGCGGAGCTGATGAAGATGAACTGTTTGGTTTTCCCATGAAACAAGCGATAATCTCGCTCGAGCTGCTCCGGACGAAACGCGATAAAGTCCGCTACAACATCGAAGCTCAAGTCTTCAATCAGCTTGGCTACTTGACTCTCATCGTTAATATCCGCTTGAAGCACCTTTACATTAGCCGGCAAGCTCTCGTTGCGAGTACCTCGGTTTAACAGATACAGCTCACATCCTGCGGTTTCCGCTAACTGCCTCGTAATCGCAGAACTGATGATACCTGTTCCACCGATGAATAATGCTTTCATAAGCCACCTCCGAGAAGAAATAGAAAGATACTTTACTTATTCTCTTCGCGGCCGCGTACTCCTCTTGAATGACGGATTAAACACTATGGAGCGCATCCAGCGCAGCCTGTTGATCGTTTAGGAAAAACACCTGTTTACCATGATTGCTCTCGTAGATGAAATCCTTCAAGCTCTTGCTGTCGTAGCCGTCATAGTCGCCGACGATCGCCAGCTTCAGCTGATAATTCGTGAATTTCTGCAAAATGTCCCCGGCAATCCGAGTTTTTAGATCGAAGAAATGTTCGGTTACATTGGATTTGTTCAGCAATATTTTGTCGCAGTCTTCGTTGTAACGAACGGTGGCCATTAGATCCAGCGCACTCTGAACGTCTTCGATGAGAATATCCGGACTTTCTATAATCGCTACCTTCGAGCTTCCTTGCTGGTTAACGGTAATATTCATACGTACACGCACCTTCCTTATTTGCCTTGCCACACCGCATGCGAATCCTGCACTGCAGCACAATCCTATATTCCTTACTATACACGCCCAATTGATGAAAATCCTATTGTTGGCTGCTATAGGAGGCTACTATTCTGTAAATTCCCATTTTTTTCAATGAAAATCTCACGCAGTATGATAGGATAAAAGAAATTCGATTCATATCCTATATTCCGTATTGGAGGCGCTTTCAAGATGAGTGACACGCAACTGCAAGAAGGATACTTCGGCGAGTTCGGGGGCAGCTTTGTACCGCCAGAATTGCAAGAGGTGCTTGATTATTTGAGCGCGCAATTCTACGCCTATAAAGACGATGCCGAATTTAATGAGGAATTGCGCTACTATCTGAAAGAGTATGTCGGCCGTGAAAATCCGCTTACCTACGCCAAGCAGCTATCCGACGCATGGGGCGGCCCCAAAGTGTACTTGAAGCGCGAAGACCTGAACCATACCGGCGCGCACAAAATCAACAACGTCGTCGGCCAAATCCTGCTAGCCAAGCGAATGGGTGCCAAACGAATCATTGCCGAGACAGGTGCCGGCCAGCATGGCGTAGCGACTGCAACGGCGTGTGCCATGTTCAACATGGATTGTGTCATTTATATGGGCGCAGAGGATACGCGTCGCCAATCGCTCAATGTATTCCGCATGGAGCTGCTGGGTGCAACTGTCGTTCCGGTTCATAAAGGACAAGGACGGTTAAAGGATGCCGTAGACGAAGCGCTGAACGACCTCATCCAAAACTACAAGAATACCTTCTATCTGCTCGGCTCTGCAGTGGGTCCGCATCCTTTCCCGACGATGGTGAAGCATTTTCAATCCGTCATCAGCGAAGAATCGAAGCGGCAAATCCTTGAGAAAGAAGGTCGGCTTCCGGATGCGGTGCTGGCCTGCGTCGGCGGAGGCAGTAATGCCATCGGCGCATTCGCCCACTACTTGGACGAGCCTTCCGTGCGGCTGATTGGTGTGGAGCCTGACCAAGCACCAACTCTAACCGAGGGCGTGCCAAGTATCATTCACGGGTTTAAGTGTTTGGTGCTGCTTGATGAAGAAGGCAATCCGAAGAAGACGTATTCGATTGCCGCAGGTCTCGATTACCCGGGAATCGGTCCGGAGCACAGTCATCTGAAGGTAACGGAGCGTGCTGAATACGTAACCGTCAGCAATGAGGAAGTGTTAGCCGCCTTCCAAGAGCTGTCCCGTACAGAAGGAATTATCCCGGCACTCGAGAGCGCGCATGCGATTGCTTACGCGAAGAAGTTGGCCCAAGGCATGAGCAAGGACCAAATTATCATCGTGAACTTGTCCGGACGCGGAGACAAAGATGTCGAGCAAGTGTTCCATATGCTGAAGAAATAAGGGCAGGATATCTGGAGGTAATTCATGAAGATCTACATCATCCGGCATGCAGAGCCCGACTATCCTAATAATACCATTACGGCGCCCGGCCATCTTGAAGCGAAAGCACTGGCTGAACGGCTCTCCGGCACGAGAATTGATCGCATATACAGTTCTCCCCTTGGACGAGCACTTCATACGATGCAATATACCGCAGATAAGATCGGGCTGGAGGCAACCGTCCTCCCTTGGCTTGAGGAGCTCGGGGGTTGGCAAATGAAGAACCGAGACGGCCAATCCACAGTCGCTTGGAATGCCGACCATACTTGGGTCCGTGAGCATCGCCCGTTCCCTTCCAGCGACGATTGGCATGAGAGGGCGCCCTACAATGACCCATCCTTCGCAGGCCGATTCCAAGAGATTAAGGATAACTCGGATCAATTCTTCTTGGAGAATGGCTATCGCCGCGAAGGCGGCCGCTATAAGATCGAGCATTCGAATCGAGATACCATCGCTATATTCTGCCACCTCGGCTTCGGCCTTGCCTGGCTGTCCCATCTGCTCGAGCTGCCACTGCCAATGGTTTGGTCCGGTTTCTGGATTGCGCCGAGCTCCGTCACCACCGTCGTCATGGAAGAATACGACCACGGATGGGCGGCTCCGCGCTGCTACGGCATTGGAGATGTCGGCCATCTCTATCATGCCGCACTTCCGCTTAGCAGAGCGGGCTTAATCGCGAACAATATTGATTAAATAGAGAAGCCTGTGGAATCATGATGATCCACAGGCTTCTCTATTTCGATTTCGATTAGGCGACTCCGTAAGTAACCTTGCGCACCAGATGCTCAATTCGTTCTACCATCGACGAATCATCGATCTGTTCGTACACGTCAGGCTTGAATAGCTGCAGCTTCTTGAGTTGATAATAATCGCTGATGGCATTTCGCAGCGTCAAATTCTGCTTCATCAGACAATGCGGATCAAGCAAATTGCGGAACATCAGCTCGTCCTGCAGGATAAGCAGCGTCGCATTGAGTTCATGCATATAGCCCTCTTTCATCCCGCGTTCATGGAACCTCCGCAGCCTTTCATTGCGCTCGCTAATGGCGACATTCAGAGAAGCCATCAATTGTGGATACACCTCGCGCAAATCGTTGAAGAACACTTCCGTACTATAATTGGCAACAAGCAGAGATTGGGCGAATGCGGACTGAAAGCCATCAATGTAGGCTTTACTGTCGCCTTCCGCAAGCTTCGCTTCAGCGCAAACAATATATTTGATAAAGAGTGCAGTTAATCGTTCAATAATTTCATCGCGGGAAGTGAAATACTTATATAACGTTGCTTTGGACAAATCCATGGCTTTCGCGATGTCATCCATACGAAGTCCCTGAAACCCGTTCGTCTTGATGGGATGCAGCAGCTTGATCACGTATTTATCCTTCGTGGACTCATCGGTGTAACGGCAGCTTTGCGTTTCGCCTGTCGGTTCCATAAAGCGCTCACACTCACTTTCTTCCTTCCCAGTATACACAAACTTAACATGAAAATAAACAAAATAGACAAAGTAAACTGAAAATAAGAAAAGCAGTTTACTTTGTCTGAGTATTGCAGTATGATCAACTCTACAGTAGGCCAACGGCCTTTATTACGATTGGAGTTGAATTATATTCATGGATCATTCATCTGTACCGAATGTTCGTTTCTGGCCCATCATGATCGCGATCTTCTTTGGCGCCTTTCTCAGTATTCTGGGTATCAGCACGATTAACGTCGCGCTGTCGATCTTTATGCAAGACTTTGATGCAAGCCTGAGTACGGTGCAGTGGACGCTGACCGGCTTTATGCTTTCGTTAGGTACCGTCGCTCCGCTCACAGGTTATCTGGGGAACCGGTTCGGCTACAAGAACTTATATCTGTATGCCATGGTCGGTTTCGTCGTGTTCTCCATATTATGCGGCTTCTCCTGGGGGATCGGTTCTCTGATTACCTTCCGTATCATTCAAGGTATCTTTACGGGTCTGGTCTTGCCTGCAACGATGACGATCATCTTCCAGGTGATCCCGAAGGAGCGGCAGCCTTTCGCCGTTAGTATCTGGGGACTGTCGGCCATGCTTGCGCCTGCGTTTGGACCAACGATCAGCGGATGGCTCATCCAGCAGTTCAGCTGGCGCTGGCTGTTCTTCATCAATGTGCCTATCGGTATTATTGCCATCGTGTTTATTGTCGCGATGATTCCGAATTATCGCATTGGCAAGGCCACCAGCTTGGATAAGCTCGGTCTGGCTACGGTCGTCCTCAGCAGCGTATCCCTTCTGATTGCATTAAGTCAGGGTCGTCAATGGGGCTGGGATTCCGGCAAAACAGTGGGGCTCTTCGTACTCGGGGCCGTCATGCTCGTCTTGTTCATCTGGCGCGAGCTTCGTACAACTAATCCGCTGCTCGACCTGCGGGTATTCGGCAACTACCGTTTCTCTATCACGTTACTCGCCAACACGATCATTACAATTAGCCTATATTCGGGAACGCTGCTCGTTCCGCTCTTCCTGCAGAACGTTCAGCAAATTTCACCGATGGACACAGGTTTGATCCTGCTTCCATCTTCCTTAATCATGGCGCTTACGATGCCTCTTGCCGGTAAAATCTATCCGCGCTTTGGCGCCAAATGGTTAACGATCGGCGGACTCGTGCTCATCGTAATTGGCAGCTATGAAATGACGCATATGCATAACGACACTTCGCACCTGTATATTATCTTCTGGATGGCGGTGCGCAACCTCGGGGTATCCTTCGCTGCGGCTGCTACAAGCACAGCGGGCATGGAGGAAATTCAACCTCAGATGGTTGGGCATGCATCCTCGGTAACGAACTGGATTCGTAACGTAGGCGGCTCCTTCGCCATCGCGTTATTCACTTCCCTGCTCGCCTCGCATACCATTACGCATGTGACGGAGCTGACAACGGCCGGTACAGAGAGCGCAAATCTCATCCCGCTGTTTGGTTTTACAATGAGCGTGAATGACGTCTTCATGGTAGCAACGTATATCGCAGTAGCTGCGCTGCCGTTCACCTTCTTGATTCGCAAACAAGCTCGTCGCACGCAGCCCGCTGCAGTAGCGGCATAATACGAGTGGCGCAGAGGATTCCCTCTGCGCCGCTTTTTTTATGTTAAGGATTGCCAACTTTACATACATAAATGTATTATAAGTATAGATAAGGAGGCGGATGGTTATGGTGACACATTTCTCTCGTTTGCAGCTGCAAACCTTCTCGATTCAAGGCGTGAAGCAGTTTTACCACGAGCAGCTTGCTTTTCCCGTTTCCTATGAGTCGGACACCGAGATCCACTTTCAGCCAACACCTTCGGTCACGCTATGTTTCACGGAAGGATCGGAGCCGACCGCTCCGGCGCATATCGCTTTCGAAGTGGCGACGTCCGGCTTCGATGCAGCGGTAAACTGGCTAGGTGATCATAATGTCGCTCTCCTCAAGTGGCCGGACGGCCGCATCGTGGATGGTTTCGGCGGTACGGGCAAGAACGTCTACTTCCGCGATGGCGACGGCAACTTGCTGGAAATCATCTGCCACTCCTATGTACAGGAAGACGTTCTGCCTTCGATCGGGGCCATGGGTCTCCTCTACCTGCGTGAAGTGGGCTTCCCTGTAGAGGCAGACGCCGTCGTTGCTTTTCGCGAGCAGCTTGTGCGATTACTGGGCTTTCAGCTTGATAAAGTTTACGATAATTTCACGTTTGCCATTGGCGGAACAGCCCATGGGGTCATTGTATCCAAAACGCGCAAATGGATTCCCATCGCGATGACTGCATTGCAGCCTGCTATGAATGTAATCCTTGGTGTGAGCAGTATCGCTTTTCTTGAAGGGGTCAAATCGAGATTGGATGCCGACGGTATACCGTATGAATCGGAACCCGATGCTCCGAATCGAGTCAGCTTCCAGCTGCATGCGTATCCGATTTGCCTGGAGCTCACTGAAGACTTTGAAGCCGACGTGCCCGCCCGTTTGCAATTGCCGCTTGCTCGCCAGACGCTATAACAAAAGAAGCGCCCGCTCACGTTTGAGCGGGCGCTTCCTTGGTACGCGGCTATGCCTTTATTTTCTCGCTTCCTGGTCCACCAGCGCCATAAACTCATGCACGACTTTCAAATTCGCCTTCTGGCTGCCGAGCTTCAGCATGGCTCGTCCGACGAAGTTTACCCCTTTGTTCTGCCCTTCATAAATGAAGGTCGTGCGTGTGTCATCGACTCGCACTACCGTGAAAGTGAGCGTAATCTCAAAAGCTTTGCCTAATACGAAGTGGATCGTTTTTCGCTTGGAATCAGGCAGGTCCTCATAGACCAAGGTGTCGACAATATACGTCTCAACCCGCTTGCCCTCCCTGTATTTCTGACGATGCTTGGCTCCCGCTTCCTTCTCCGACTTCTCGATGAGCGTATGCTCCTCGACCTTGGGCATAATTCGATTGATATTCCGATCTGAGAATAGGTCCCATACCTTCTCGATCGGTGCGTGAATCGTCGTTTCTTCTTTCCATGCCAGCATATGTGTCCACTACTCCCTTCCCGATGCAAGGAATTCATCAATTTCTTCGACCTGTAACAGGAGATCCCTTATTTGTAGCCGTATGTTGCCCCGTTTCTGTTCCAGCAGCCCCTCCAGATGCGCAAAGGACTCGTCGCTCATAACCGCGCTCATCTCCTGAATCGTACAGCCGAATCGTCTCAATTTCGTAAGCAGCACCGCTATAAAATAACTGCCGTCGTCGTAGTACCGATACTTGTTCGAGGGATCAATAAACACAGGCTCCAGCAGCTTCACTTCCGCATAATAACGCAGCGTTTCCTTACTCAGCCCGGTCATTTCCGAGAATTCGCTGATCTTGTACATGAATCTCCCCCCTCTCCCAGCATAAACCGTGTGGTGCACCACAGAGTCAATAGAATACTGTATCGATTATAACTTACGCAGAAAAAAAGCGACTAAACCGGAATACCTGAATTCCGATTTAGTCACTTTAGAGGTAGACATCACTTACATAGAACGATCTAGAGTTGCTGCTACTTTCTTCGGTTTAAGCACCGATGCGGCGGCAACCAGCATACAAATGCCGGACAACCAGCCAAGCACCCGGTACGTGCCGTTCATGTTCGTACCGTCGAAGTACATCACCGAGCGCAAGCCCGTTGCGACAAACCGCAGCGGTGTCCAGCTGTACAGCCAATCCTTCGCAACAGCCGGCAGCATCTCGGGTGCCATATTAATAACAGGCATCGAGAAGAAGAATAGCAGCACCATGAGCGGAACCGCCGGCATGCCAATCCAGCGCAGTAAGGTTGTTTGAAACAGGAAGAATGCCGCCCCGGCTAACAAAAGGAATAACCAAAGCTGCGTCCGATCCGATAGCTCCATGCCATACCAGGAGCCAGACATCCATACAAGAAAGGCCGTTGCGCCTGTCACGATTACGAGGCCCATCACAAGCTTCGTCAATACGATACGCATATGACCGCCGCCGGCTTTCACCGCTTGCTGGGACGCCAAGAACAACGTAATGCTGACTGCCAAGCAGCTTAGCCACATCATCTGTGTGAGCAGCAGCGGCGCGTTACCGCTGGCATTGTTAGCACCTACAGGATGCACAATCTGCGAGCTGACCGTGAACGGCTCCAGCAGCGCTCCGGCGGACTTTACCGGAATGGCATCGGCGTGCTTGCCGATCTCTGCCAGAAGCTGCGTCGACAGCTGACTGCTGATCTTCTGCATCGCTGTCTGCAGCAGCATGTTCACCGTGCCTGCTACCTGCGCATTCTTCCCTTCGCTCACATAGATCTGCAGCTGTGCAGGCTGCGGCGCAGCGGACTGCAGCGAAAGCAGGCCTGCGCTTAGATCAGCCGGCAGAATCAATGCGCCATAATAGGCTTGATCATCGATCCCTGCAAGTGCTTCTTCCTTGGAGCTTACGATCTCCCACTTTATCGGCAGCTGTGTTTGCTGCGTCATTTTCTCCTTTAACATCTCACCGACGGCCAACTGGGATCCATCGGGTTTATCTGCCGGCTGATCCAAGACAACCAGCGCAAGCGGAAGCTCTTTCGGAGCCGCTCCGGCAGCAGGTCCAATCATCGCTACCCCAAACACCATGAGCACAGCCAGTACAGCAACCGCGCCAATCCACACTAATTTCTGCTTCAAAAAATTTTTATGCAAACTTGCCACCACCTTATAATGGACATCGTGTTGAATAATGATCACCGTGTTTATTATAATGATTTTAGGGCAGAACTCAATAATCAAGATCAGAAGCTTCTGTTGCTTATTCAACACATGAGAATGCCGCTGTTCATTAGGAGCCAAAATTCATCCTACATTTATATTTCATTACAGAAAGGAGCAGCTAGAACGCATGACTCAGAAAACCGATCCCCGCATTGAGCGAACGAAAGACATGCTGCGCAGCGCACTGATTGAACTTATTGAGGAGAAAGGCTTCGAGGCGATTACCATTCGGGACTTAACGCTCAAAGCCGGACTTAATCGGGGAACCTTCTACCTGCACTACCACGATAAATTCGATCTGCTGGAGCAATGCAAAACAGAGATATGGAGCGGCTTCGAAGCCTGTATTCAGCTAGCCGACCCGGCACTTCTAATCCAGCATGTGGAACGTGATGAGCCTTATCCGTTCATGGTGGATGTCTTCGGTTTCTTAAGGGAGAACAGTGATTTCTTCAGGGTTATGATGGGACCCAAAGGTGATCCCTCTTTTATCGTCACGTACAAAGAACTCATGCTTAAGCATCTCTATAACAAGCTGATGATGCTGCAGCCTGAAGATCAGAAACTGCTCGTGCCGCGTGATTTTCTCACAGCTTATATTATTTCCGCCAACTTTGGCGTCGTGCAGCATTGGCTGGAAACCGGGATGGTTTATACCCCGCGCGAAATGGCACAGATTATGTCCCGTATCATGCGCCGCGGCCCGCTGCGGATGACCGGCGCTCTGGACGGGTAGGGTTAAAGTTGCCAATTGTGCAACATTTCCGCCCGATTATCAGCCTCACAGAGAGAATGTTGCATTTGCTGCAACAATTTCTTCTCGGATCGCCATTTGAGAGCTATTTCACGTTTAAAGTTGCAGATTCTGCAACATTAAACCAAATTAGGCATTCCAGATGAATAGATGTTGCATTCCATGCAACATTATCTTCACCGTGATCGATCGAAGTACCACCATCCCCCTGTCTAGACCAAAAAAGCTGTCCCAGCAGAGTCATCAGACACTCTGCTGGGACAGCTTCTTTGTATGCTATCAGAACACTACTTCTCCGCTGCAATCAGTAGAAATATTGGACGACGGGTTTCATCCCGCATATCAGGATAGGCAGCGATCGCTTCCGGTGTAGGCTGCGGCTCAGATAGCTTCCTGATGGTGAAGCCAGCCTCGATTAACTGATTAATGATCGTTGCAACCGTACGATGGTATTTCACCACATCATTGTCCAGAAACCTCGTTTGCCGCATGCCTTCCTGTTGATAATCGTCGACCGGCCAGTGCAGCCTCTCCCCTTCGGCACTGTAATGCCAGTCCTGTGCAGCGCGCGCGGTAAACACGGGATGCTCCACCGAAAGAATAAAGCTGCCCCCGGGCACAAGGTACTCATGGATCTTGCGACAGACGATATCGAACCGTTCGACGTAATGGAGAGCGAGCGAGCTAATGACGACATCGAACTGTTCAGCGGCGAACGCGATGTCCTCTATCGCAAGCTGATGATACTCAATCCCCGCATCATGCTCGAACGCCTTAGCACGTGCAAGCATCATCTCGGACAGATCCACACCGATAACAGAACCGGCCCCCATCTCACGGGCATACCGGCAATGCCAACCGAAGCCGCAGCCCAGATCAAGCACCCGCTTCCCCTCCAGGACAGGCATAAGCGCTCGCAGTGCCGGCCACTCCCCGGCCGCCTCCAGCCCGCCGATGGAACGAGGCATCTGATTGTATTTGGCGAAGAAGTCCGGATCATCGTATTTGTTCTGTTTCATCTTAGCGGCCCCCTTGCAGTAAATTACTCTAAGTATAGAGAGTGGAAACGTGAGGGTACAAGTTATTTATTGCCACTTGAATGCACCTTATGCTACAGTTAAATTATGTCATTATTGATTAAAGTAACCTTATTCATAATAAGGCGGTGCTATTCATCATGAGCTCTCCTCCTACTCCTTCTTCCAAAAACATAAAGCTCGGCATACCTAACCACGAAGGGCAGATGTCCATGCTTTTCTCGAAGGGTGGCTCTCGCGAAGGGGCCGGACGCAAAGGCTTCGGGGAAACAAGGAAGGTCTCTCTAACCTTATCCGCAGAGGTGTGGCAGGCTCTTGAAGCTCACTGCATAGCGAAATCCTGCTCCAAATCCGAGGCGCTGAGGGGCATGATCGAAACGTATTTACACAATGAACATTCGGAAGGCAGGTGAGGGTTTCGTGTTCGTTCAAGTAAATCGACTGCTGCTGCTTCGCGCGCTTCAAGCTGTCGCTCATGCCGCTTCCTCCAAGAGTACGATTCCGATCCTCTCCGGCATCCTGCTAACCGCCGATTCCTCAGGAATAACCGTCACTGCAGGCAGCATGGGCATGATGCTGACATCCTTCATTCCGGCACATGAAGTCGATGCCATCATTCGCAAGAGCGGCCGCATCGTCGTTCCTGCGCGTTATTTAGTCGATATCGTTCGCAGCCTTCAGGCAGTGGATTCGATTCAGCTTGCACTTCTCACCGGATTAACCCTCACCATT
This sequence comes from Paenibacillus sp. CF384, assembly GCF_900106745.1. Classification (GTDB taxonomy): domain Bacteria; phylum Bacillota; class Bacilli; order Paenibacillales; family Paenibacillaceae; genus Paenibacillus_Z. The sequence continues at coordinate 128,549 of NZ_FNNV01000007.1, forward strand.
ACTTCTTCGTCATCGCGTTATCATTTAAACGGCATGGATGCTGAAGATTACCCGCTCAGCACAGCAACAGCAGCAACAGCAACAGACAGCTCACGGACCGGCATTCGGATCTCGAACGGCCATTTGAAGAGGCTCATTAAACAGGTTGATTTTGCCGTTGCCGCTTCCGAATTCAGACCTGTACTGACAGGCGTACTATACGCCTTCCACGGTAATCATCTGCAGCTAGTGGCGACCGATGGCGTTCAGCTCTCCTTCCAATCGACAACCGACTATATCTCGCACACATCCAAGCCAAGCGCACCTGTCATTATTCCGGGGAAACATTTAACCGATTTTGCCAAAATGCTGCAGGATGACGAGGCAACGACAGACATCAGTATTGGCGAGCGCGAACGCACAATTACCCTTCGAACCGCTAATTTTCATCAGCAATCCTCCCTCATTGAAGGGGCTTTTCCTTCTCTGGACAAGGTTATGAGACCCGCCGCTCACCATATTGAACTTAGCTTTAACACCAAGCACCTGCTGCATGCTCTTGAACGAGTCGCGATAGTAGCAGGTGACAGCAACGTGGTTAAGCTGTATACACGCTCTCCCCACTCCGTCTCCCTCACAGCCCGGACAGCTGAAATTGGCGACGTCTACGAGGAAGTTGATGCCGTGAGCAGCAGCGCCGAACAAGACGTTACCGTGTATTTCAATGGCCGCTTCATGATTGAAATTGTCCGTTCCATCGCAGATCATACCTTACACATGCAAGTAGCCGGCGCATGGAACCCCATCGTGATTCGCCCAGCGAATACCGCAGCCGTCGAAGAATCGATGTACATGCTTACGCCCGTTAGGTCAGGTCCGCATTAGATCGGTTATACTAAAATAAAAAAATGCCGGCAAGCGCCGGCATTCACGAGGTAACGATGATCATACACAAAGGCGAAACCCTATTCCGTCAAGGGGAATCCGGCCCCCTCTATCACTTAAAGAGCGGTTTACTGAAGATCGTTCGCGTCCATCAGGACGGTTCGCAGATCTTGGTCAATATTATTGTACCAGACGAAATCATCCCGCATCATTCCTTAATCAGCCCTAATCCTTACTACGGGACTGCCATTGCACTCGTCACTTGCGAAGTCGATTGTTTACCCGCCGAGATGTGGTACGAAGAGCTTGCGCATAATCCGGCGCAATGTCGCGACATCGCCCTCAAGCTGCAGGACAAGCTGCGCATGATGCAGCAGCGCATTGACCAATTAACCGAGGTTGCGCCAGCAGAGAAGCTGCGTAAGCTGCAGACTTGGTTTCAAGCTTACATCTCTCCCTATTCCCTAACCGATGTGCTGACCCAAGATGAGATCGGTCAATTTCTCGGGCTGCGCAGGGAAACCATCAATCGGCTGCTGCGCAGCCAATCGGAAGGCGAAACCAAGTAACCCCGCCCTCACTATTGCGCAGCAGCTGTTTCCTGCGGTTGAGCCGCCGACTTATCCGGTGCCTCTTCCAAGCTGCCGCCCGTTCCGAAGAATTCATAATGAATATCCGCTGTGGGGACACCCCACTCCTTCAAGAGGCCGTACACCATTCTCATGAACGGCTCCGGACCGCAGAAGTAGAAGCTCGCATCCTTCGTCGACAAGACGTCTTGAAGCCATGGCAGGTCGATATAACCTTCTTTATGATAAGCCTTCGCCGCACGGTCATCCTCTGTTGGCTTGTTATAGCACCAATACAAGGATACCTGTGGAGCTCGTGACGCGATCTCCTCCACTTCGGATCGCAAGGCATGCACATTGGCATTCTGAGCCGCATGAATGAAGGTAACCGGACGATCCGAATAGCTGTCGGTCAAGGTGGATAGCATACTCACTAGCGGCGTTAACCCGACACCTCCGCTAATCAAGACAACCGGCCTCGTATCCGCGACATCTAACGTGAAGTGCCCTGCAGGCGCCGAAAGCTGCAGCACATCTCCTTGGTTGACCTGCTCATGCAGGTACATGGAGACTTTCCCCTCGGGCTTGTCCGGAAACGCCTCTTCGCGTTTGACCGAGATGCGATAGTACGGTTTACCCGGTGCATCAGATAAGCTGTACTGACGAATATGCGTGTATGTTTCACCGGGAACTTGCAACTTAACACTCACATACTGCCCCGGTTCAAAAGCAGGAAGTTGGCCTCCATCCTCCGCCACCAGATAGAAGGATGTGATAACATCACTCTCTCGCACCTTCCTATGCACACGAAATGCCCGGTAATCCGCCCAACCGCCATTTTGCTGCTCGGCCTGCTTGTACATTTCGGCTTCCGTCTCGATGAAGACATTCGCGATGATTCCGTAAGCCTCCGCCCATGCGTTCAGAATCTCCTCCGTTGCCGCTTCACCTAACACATCCTTGATCGCTGTAAGCAGCATTTGCCCGACGATGGGGTAATGCTCCGCTTTAACGCCCAAGCTCCGATGTTTATGGGCAATCTGTTTCACGACCGGCAGAATCATCTCCAGCTTATCGATATGGAGCGCCGCGGCATAGACCGCATTGGCCAGTGCCGTCTGCTGCCTGCCCTTGGTTTGATTCGCATGATTGAACATATGAAGCAGCTCGGGATGAGCGGTAAACAGCAGATGATAGAATCGTTTCGTAATGGTCGTACCGTGCACCTCTAATACCGGAACGGTTGATTTAATAATGTCGATGGTTTGCTTGCTTAGCATGGCTTGTTCCTCGCTTTCGTCACTTGGAATAATCCAAGTATACAAGGACGCCTCATGCAGTCGATGTGATTACAATCACAAGAATTCGTAACGATCTGTGAAAAGGCGTCCAGCAAATAGCAAAAAGCCGCTTTAGCAGCGGCTTGGCTTACTCTACATTTTCGTCTTTATACCCTGACAGCATGGTTCGCAACACGTACCGTATTACGTCCCGCATGCTTGGCCTCGTACAAGGCGCGATCGGCTGCCTTCAGCAGCTGCTTCATATCGTCCCAGTCCCTGTCCGTATTGGCTTCACCATTCACCACAGCAACCCCAAAGCTCGCCGTTACAGCTATGAATCCATTCGGCGCTAACGGTAACGCCATCTGCTCCCTGACAAGCTCATTACGAATCTCGTGCGCCGCAGCTTCTGCTTCCTCCAATGACAACCCCGGCATCATCACGACGAATTCCTCCCCACCATAGCGAGCAAGCACGTCTTCCGTGCGCAGCACCTTGCGGCATATACCAACTACGTGAAGGAGCGCTCGGTCACCGATATCATGTCCATAGGTGTCATTGATCCGTTTGAAGTGGTCGATATCAAATAATAACAGCGCAATCGGCTCCCCGCTCGATAAGGATTCCCCAAGCAGCTTCTCGCTCAGCTGTAAGAAATGCGTCCGATTATAGATCCCCGTAAGGCCATCGTGAAAAGCAAGCTCATGCAATCGCTGCTGCAGCCGAACCCGTTCAGATACATCGATGAGCACAATCAGCTTGCCTGTTTCCTGACCGCCTTTCTTCCTGACAACCGAAACCCGTATATCGTAGTAGTAGGACTGTCCGTCTTTCTCCCACAACGTTTCTTGCAAGCTCTGTGAATCCGTTCCCTCAATAAGGGTGCTGTCATTCGAATGCTGGCGCCATAACGGTTCGATCGATCGCCCAAGTAAATAAGTCGATAACTGCGGCATTACCTGCGCGGCGGCCGGGTTGTAATCGACCAGCCGATTATTCATGTCCAGTACGAGTACGCCGTCACTCATGCTCTCGAACAGATTATCCCGCGCAATCGGCGCCACGTTCATTAAGCCTCGCGAAGCGAGTGCCCACATATACAGCGCAGAGGTCCCTGCCATGATGACCGGAATCGGGTCAATCCCTTGCGGCGTCAAATTACCGAGGTAAGCAAAATCACCCGCAAGCGGCAGCAGCAGCCCTACTAACATCGTAATATGCTGAAGCCGATAAGCCGATTTCATCCGGTTCCAGTAGAGCAGCAGCAGTGCAACGCCGCCGAACATACAACCGAACGTGTACGCGCCTTGGATAATATACCAAGGTCCTGCGTTCAGATCGACCTTCAGGAACCCTAATTCCGGCCTTATCGTGATGGATTGATAATAGAGATGATGCATCTCGTTCGACATGACGAGCCCGACGGTAACAAGCGGCATGAGGAACAATCCCAAGCGCAGAGCGGGCTTCAAATAGCGGTCCATGCCGAGAAAATACATAATAAGCAGCAAATTGATGGGAGGAAGAAACGGCATCCCGATGTATTCAACCTTAATCCAGAATGTGATCTCTTCCAGTGAACCGGCGGACAGCTCCAGCGCGGAGCCGAATATATAAATCGCAGACAGCAAGCAGTGCGCGACAAATGTCTTCGACATGGACTGACTCGCGCGATTCGTTAAGACGTAAATCCCCATAATGACATTTATGACGCCGGCCGTAACCATTAACGTTAGAATAGCAGAATATGGCGTTCCCATTTCCCTATGCACTCCACTCGGAATCTGAAGCGATTCCCCTAATATCTTTACGGCGTTACGATTTGGAAGGTGGAAACGACCGCCGCATGATCGGACGGCCACTCGTTATCCTCATGATTGCCGAACCCCTTCGGCTCTCCGACGACAAACACGTCGGAGCTCACAACCTTCACGCGGGAACCATGATAGTAGATAAAGTCAATGCGGTCCTGCGGCTCAAACGGGTTATCTCCCCAAGGGTGCTCCGGCGTGTGTACTGTCGACCATGTAAGGCCTGGCATTGCTGCCGGATCGGGATGCACGATGCGGTACGAATCCTGAAGCCCCGCTTCTTCCGCCATTGCACTGACCGGCCATCGAACGACATAACCGTCATGCAGCGACTTCGTATCATCGCCCCAATCCAGATGGGAAGGCGCGTTGAAATCGCCCATGAGGAACAGCGGCATGTCCGATGCCAGATGAGGGGCAAGATCACGCAGCACCAGCGCCAGCTCTCTGCCCCGAGCCTCTTGCTCCATCACCGCAATTTCGTCTGTCGGTTTATTATCGAACAAAGCCCAATACGGACCGTAAGGATCATAATACAGATGGGCATCGGCGACAAGAATGACTTGTCCGGAAGGCAGCTGAATATGAGTGAGTATCGCGCTCATCCCCTCCACGTGACCTGCTTCGATGATGGGATATTTGCTAATCACGCTGCAGTTCGCACGGCCCTCTTGGTTCTGATAGTAATGCCAGCCCAGCTTCTCCGCTACGGCTTTCCCCGGATCCGGCGTTTCCTGAAAACCTACAATATCCGCTCCGGAAAGCTCGACCGCACGGGCAATCTTGTTCACCCCGTCATGAACGGCCTCGCCGCCCAGCCAAGTGTTGAATGTCATAATGGTAACGCTATCTGATGGTTGCATCATGCCTTCATCTCCCCTTTTCAATTATTTTAACGAATCGCGCCTGATTTGGATATACAGGAGAATTTCCTGCCGATTTTTCTGTTAAAATGACAAGTAGTAAAGCACTTGACCTGGAGGTAACCGATACAATGTCGCTAATCGGCGAGGAACGCAAACAGAAGATACTGGACCTGCTTGAGCAGAACGGAAATGTGTCTTCTTCGGAATTGGTGCAGCTATTTGACGTATCGAAGGAAACGGTGCGCAGGTACTTGGATGAGCTGGAAGGGCAAGCGAAGCTGAAGAAGGTGTACGGCGGCGCTGTTAAGCCATCCGTCAGTTACGAGGAACCGCCTTATTTGGAGCGGATGACGCTGAAGCGCGAGGAGAAAAATCAAATAGGCCGGCAAGCGGCCGGCCTCATTCGGGATGGAGATGTGATCTTTCTCGATGAAGGAACGACGCTGCTGACGGTCATTCCGCATTTGACCCAAACCGCCTTGACGGTGCTGACTCATTCATTTCCCGCTGCAGCACTGTTGATGGAACAACAGAATCAAGGGCGTTTCGATGGCCGAATCTTATTTCTCGGCGGAGAAATCAGTTCCTTGCATGCCAGATGCGCAGGTTCGATGACTGAAACGGCTCTTGGCCATTATTATATCGATAAAGCTTTCATTTCCGTTGATGGCATTCATGCCGAAGCCGGTCTTACCAGCCTCGACGAAAGCAAATCCGCCGTATCCCGCAAGGCGATCTCCCATGCGACGGAGGTTATTGTAACGGCTGATTATACGAAGCTTGGACATCGTTTCCCGTATAAGCTCGGCGATCTGGAGGATGTATCCTATATCTTGTGCAATCAAGCTCCTCCGGCCGATTGGGATGAGGCACTTGCCAAACATCCGATACGTTGGATGACTCCTTAACTTAACCGAACACGCTGATAACCACGATCGCGGACGCAATCGCAGCCGATGATGCAATTCGCTTCATCCCCTGCTGTTCCTTCAGCACCAGGATGCCAAGCAAGGTTGCGAAGACCGTCCCGATCTCTCGAATCGGCGAGATGTGAGCCATCGGAGCCAGATTCATCGCAAATAAGAATAACAAATACGAACCCGGCGAAAGCACGGCCCCCATGAGAATGACCCGCCAATTGGTCTTTAGCTCGGTCTTCCACTTGCCTGAACGCAGCACCACTGGTGTCAATGCCAGCAGGAAACCCGCATTACCTAGACAAAGCAGCTCAGGCGGCGATAAATAGTCTAGCGTCAATTTATCCACGAACACGTAGCAGGTTGTACATAACCCCACCCCGAACGCGACGAGTATCGGTTTGGATGACCGTCCCCTCTTGCTCCTTCGAAACGACCAATCACTGATTTTGAAGAAACTGACGATCATGCACAGAATGCCGGCCCAGCCCCATACAGACAACGACTCTCCAAGAAAAGCAACGCCGACCGTAGGAACGAGCAGTGTTGCCGTCCCCCTCATGATGGGATACATCTGCGACAAATCCCCAAGCGTGTAGGCTTTGGTCAGCAGAAAAGCATAGCAGCCTTGTATCAGCATCGTAATGAGAATAAGCACATACGCCTGCCACGGCAGCGCTTTGCTTAGCAGACCGCTTATAACGAGCGGAATCAGGAAGACGGTCGATGGCAGAAGGATGATCCATAAGAAAGCCGCCTTGTTCAAGCTTCGTTTGGCAAACAAATTCCATACGGCATGTGTAAGTCCGGAGAACAGCACAAGGAAAACAGCCACTACCAGCATGCTATTCCACTAAAGCTGTGCCGAATAAATGTTGCGGCAGCTTCGCTTCCCATGATTCGGGTGCCGCAAGCCCCAGCGCATACGCAACGACTGCAGCGGTATCCGTAATGACAATCGGCTCCGTAATGGTTGTGCCAGGCTCGATGCCGGGTCCTGCCACTGCCCAGAAAATCGTTTTATCCAGCGGATGGTCGCTGCCGTGGTCGGTATCGATTTCCCCGCCACCGCCATGATCCGAGACGACGATGATGAGACTGTCGCTCAGCGCGTTCACTTGCTCAAGTGCATCCAAGATGACGCCGGTATTGGCATCCGTCTCTTCAATGCTGCGCAGCTGCTCGGGCGTATTATAGCCATGCTTATGACCCGCCATATCCGGGAGATCCAAATGCACGTAGAGCAGCTTGAAATCGGGATTGTTGCTTATATAGTCAGCCGTTGCCAAGGCAACCTCGCGATCAGGCAGCGATATCTTGTGTACGCCGATATTCGGTTCAATAATGCCATAATTAATGGGCTCCCATGCGCTGAACGAAGCCAGCTTTGCACTCGGGTCAGCCTCACGGGCGATGCGGAAAATCGAGGGATAGGGTGAATCTTCAGGGAACGTCTGCTTCTCTGCCTTCGTGTTCGTTAATCCGTGTTTATCCGGGTTTACGCCATGCATAAGCGCCCCCCAGCATTCCGCGCTGATCGTCGGAGAAGCGGTTTGCGCCTCGAATGATACGGCTCCCTTGCTGATCAAACGATCCAAATAAGGCGTTTCTGCAGCCTGCACGAAATTCCCTGCTCCATCCCAACCGATAATGACTATCCGCTTAATAGCTCCCATGGTTGATCCCCCTGTATGAATATGGAATGTATTTCTCCTTAAGCATACTCATTATGCCAAGCAATATCAATATAAAACAACTAAATTCAACTAAAAGCACATTCACCACCACGATTATCCGCTACCTCTATGAAACCTCTATCGTCCTATCCCGTATCAGTTCATTGAATATGTAAATTTATAAGGAGGCGTCATATCACAATGTCTATGTTCAAACGCATGCTGGCCAGCGTCGGAATCGGCGCAGCGCAAGTCGATCTCATGCTTCATGAGGATGAGGTGCAAGCAGGGGACACGCTTAGCGGCATTGTCCGGATTCAAGGCGGCCGCGTGGCTCAGCAGGTCGATGATGTCTACGCCTTCGTCATGACACGATATGTTAAGGAACATAATGATACGAAGATAGAAGAAGAAGCTCCTTTAGCCAAATTTCTGCTCGCCGGCAAGTTTACGGTTGAAGCGGAGCAAGTCTACGAGTTCCCTGTATCCTTCCAGCTGCCAGCGAATACACCGGTAACGATGGGCAGAACGCCGGTATGGATTCAAACCGGACTGGAAATCAAGGAAGCCATTGACCCCAAGGATCGGGATCAGCTTCAAGTGAACCCTCATCCTTACGCAGCAGTTGTACTGGAGGCCGTTCGTCAGCTCGGTTTCCGCATTCGCGAGGTCACCTGCCAATATGCGCCGCAATACGGCAGAATTTCGGGATTGTCTTTCGTGCAAGAATTTGAATTCATTCCTACCTCGGAGTTCCTAGGCCAGTTGGATGAGCTGGAGATCGTATTTTATCCTGATGAGAACGGGGTTGAATTGCTGCTGCAGATCGATCGCAAGTCACGCGGCTTATCCGGCTTATTCTCCGAAGCGTTCGACACCGACGAGCGTTACGTCAAGCTCCGCTTCGACCGCAATCAGCTCGCTTCCGGTGCCGGCTATGTTGCCGACCAATTGGCAGACACGGTCCGCCGGTACATCTAGTGCAGCAGGTGCAAGAAAAGGCGGCAACAAGGTTCCTCCTTGTGCCGCCTTTTCTTAGTGGCGAAGCCACTTTTCCAGCATGGCCAACAATTGCGCCTTGATAAAGGGCTTCGTCGTAATATCATCGATGCCTGCCTGATAATAGAGCTCATGATTTTCCGAGAAAACATCCGCCGTTAACGCGATAATCGGCAAATGCCGCAATCGTGGATTCTTCCGAATATGTCTCGTGGCCTCGCATCCATCCATCTCCGGCATATGAATGTCCATGAGAATGACATCCCATTGCTCGGGTTCGGATTGCTCCAGCACTTGCAGCGCCTCATATCCATTGCTCGCTACTTCAATATCATAATGGCTCCCCGTTAGTATTTCTCTTGCGATGATTTGATTGATTTCATTATCCTCAACGAGCAGAATACGCCCTTTAAGCTGCCTGCCCGCTTGACCTGGCTGCTCCTCCAGATTCTCATGAGCTGCGGCAACAGCACCACTGGATAGCGCGATAAGAGCGTCCTTGTCAGGCGCAATCTCGATCTCTTCCAGAGGGATCATGAACGAGAATATGCTCCCTTTCCCTTGCTCGCTGCTCACTTCAAGCTGACCGCCCATCGTTTCCACAAGCAGCTTACAGATGGCAAGTCCGAGTCCTGTACCGCCGTATTTGCGGCTTGTTGAGCTGTCTGCCTGCGTGAACGATCGGAATAACAGCGGGAGCTGCGTTTCGGATATGCCAATGCCCGTATCCTGAACAGAGAACTTCAGCATCTTATTCGATTTAGCCGTAGGAGTCTCGACTTCCACCACAACCTTAATGAAGCCGCTATCTGTAAATTTACTCGCATTACCGCATAGGTTGAGCATGACCTGCTCTAATCGCAGCGGATCTCCAATGATGCGGTCCGGACAATTCTCGGAGACGTCAAATAGGAGTGTAATCGGCTTGCCTTCGACCATTAATGACGTCATGTGCATCAATTTATCCAGAAAGCCGTGAAGGGAAATCGGAATGCGCTCCAGTTCGATTTTTCCTGCTTCGATTTTGGAAAAGTCCAATATATCGTTAATAATGACCATCAGCACATTGGAGGCAGAGCCCATCCTGGATACATAATTCCGCTGAATAGCGGTAAGGTCCGTCTTCATCAGCAAGCCGTTTAACCCAATAATACCGCTAAGCGGCGTGCGAATTTCGTGGCTCATCGTGGCGAGAAAATGGCTCTTCGCTTGATTCGATTCATCGGCTGCTTTCCGTTGATAGAGCTCCGTATTATCGTGAATGGTTACGGTAACCCCTTTAACCTCTTGATAATAATTAAAGAACGGTGAGAGCGTAAGGCTGTATATCTTGTTCTGCTTCTGCAGCAGCTGCCGCACCTCAAGCTCTTGCGTATTCTGCTCCTGAATCGCTTGCTCGAAGCTGCGCTCCCATTCTTCCAGGTACCCGTCTAACCAGATATCCGTCAGTTTGTGCCCGATAATTTGATCCCGCTCCAGCTGCAGCTCCTCGCACATCTTCTGATTGACCGAAGCAATCGTACCGTCCAGATGAAAGCTCAAAATAAAGTCCTGCGAGTTCTCTACAAGCGTACGATACCGCTCTTCCTTCTCCGTTACCTGCTGCTCCGCCCGTTTACGCTCTGTAATATCTATAACCGAACCGATCCATTCCCTGACGGTTCCCTCTTCCCTAACAGGGCGCACCGTAATGAGGAGTTGAAACGAAGCTACCACTGCTTCGCAGGTCACTTTCTCGTTAATCGGCACACCTGTAAGATTATGCTGCAAGAACGCAAACAGAGGCACCTCATGAATCGATTTGCCGACAAAGTCCGCCGATGTCATGCCCATCTCTTCAAGCAGCTGACCCTCAGCCAAGGTAAACCTATAAGTGCCGGGTTGATTCGTAATTTTGAACGTAAATCCGGATTGCAGCCTTAGAATACCTTGCTGTTCTTGCTGCAGTTCTTTAATCGTGTGGTTCAAGCTGCGATTGCGGCGGAAATAATGAAGCAGATAGGCTGCCAGTATACCGCTTACTATGTTAATCAGCAGGTAAGGAGCAACTCTTGCCAGGAAAGGAAGGTCAAACACGATGTAGAAATCGATGAAGAAGAAAATGGCTAAATAAATCAGAAAGCAGGTCCACTTGCGTACATAAGTGCGCACCTTAGCAGCAATGATCGCACTTCCGAGGGATAGACACGCAGCCACAGTGAATAGCACCGGGAACGCGGAAGGGTCTTCAATGGTTCGGAATAACACCGTAATCGCGCTTGTGATCGTCACTGCAATAGGGCCGCCATATAGTGCGGACATAAATAATGCAATATTGCGCACATCAAGCACGACATTCGATTGCACATGAATACCCGAGAAGATCAGAATGATGCCAAATACGCCATGCAATAAGCCTACATTCAGCTTATACCGCCAAGATGGCTTACGCGCTTTTTCGAATCGAATAAACAGCTGTCCGGAAAGAAAAGTAAATACAAAGAGGATAGAGGTGTTTACGATTAAGTCACGAATAAACGGGGTCATGATTGTCATTGGCTCCTAGTTGTCCCATAATTCTATCTACACTATCTCTATGATTATGAATAGAATAAACACATTCGACAAAACCAGACAAATCCCTCTTCTACTGTCAATATTATAGTGATTATAATAAAAAACGGTCGCACATGGCGACCGTCACTACTCAATATGGACAACGTGAATTAAGCGTGGAAATCAAGACCCGAAACGACTTCTTTGACATACTGGCTGCGAATACAGAAGTCACCGAAATGCTCGCCCTCGTTCCGCTCCTTCGCATAATGGAACAGGATTGGCTTCAGCTCATTCAGAATCTCCGTTTCGCCAATATTCTCGCGATACAATTTGTTCAACCGGTTACCGGAATGCCCGCCGCCCAGGTACAGGTTGTACTTGCCCGGCGCTTTGCCGATAAACGAGATTTCCGCTAGCGCAGGGCGCGCACAACCATTCGGACAACCGGTCATCCGAATGACGATTTCCTTGTCGCGGAGGCCTGCTTCATCCAATATGAGTTCAAGCTTATCCAGCAACGAAGGCATATAGCGCTCCGACTCTGCCATAGCCAGGCCGCAGGTTGGCAACGCTACGCAGGCCATCGCATTTCTGCGCAATGCCGAGTACTCCGCCCCGTCCGTAAGTCCGTAGGTTTCGATAAGCTGCTCCAATTTCTTCTTCTTCTGGCTCGTTACATTGCCAATAATCAAGTTCTGATTAGGTGTAAGGCGGAAATCCCCTGTATGAATCTTAGCGATCTCACGCAGGCAAGTCATGAGCTGATAGCCATCCTCGTCCTTCACCCGGCCATTCTGAATGAACAACGTATAATGCCACTTGTTGTTGCTTCCCTTCACCCAGCCGTAACGATCCCCGTTATGGTCAAAATGATACGAGCGCGCTTCTTCCAGCTTCCAGCCCAGGCGCAGCTGCAGCTCTTCAATAAACCACTCGATACCGCGATCGTCAATCGTATACTTGAACCGAGCATGCTTCCGCACTGCACGGTCCCCATAATCCCGCTGGATCATGACTGTTTTCTCCGCCACGTCGACCGCTTGCTCCGGCGTAATGAAGCCGATGACACGCGCCACCTGCGGATACGTCTTCGGATCTCCGTGCGACATGCCCATACCGCCGCCGACGGCTACGTTAAAGCCCAATAAGCGACCATTTTCGTGAATGGCGATATAGCCCAGATCTTGCGAGAAGACATCTACTTCGTTCGCCGGTGGAACGGCGATCCCGATCTTGAACTTACGCGGCAGGTAGACCGGTCCGTAAATCGGCTCCTGTTCTACACCGTCACGGCTGTCGATTACTTTCTCCTCATTGAGCCAAAGCTCATGATAAGCACGTGTGTGCGGATCCAGATGACTGCTTACTTTCTGTGCCCATTCCTGTACCTGCTCATGCACTTCGGATTGGTACGGGTTGGGGTTGCACATGACATTACGATTCACGTCGCCGCATGCCGCAAGCGTGCTTAGTAATTCTTCATTTACTTCTTGAATAACAGCCTTCATATTCCACTTAATGACACCATGCAGCTGAAACGATTGCCGCGTCGTCAAACGAATGGTGCCGTTGGCATGACGCTGCGCGATCCGGTCCATCATCAGCCATTGTTCAGGCGTTACGACACCGCCGGCTGCGCGTACGCGCACCATAAACTGATACGCCGGCTCCAGCTTCTGCTTGCTCCGTTCATTGCGCACATCGCGATCATCCTGCATATAGCTGCCGTGAAACTTCATTAATCGGTTGTCATCTTCAGAGATAGAGCCCGTAATTCGCTCCTGCAGCGTTTCCTCTAACGTTCCTCGCAGATAATCACTTCTGCGCTTAATATCTTCCACGTCACTATGCGGTGCACTGTTCGATGATAGTAAATTATTATCCGACATGTCTCTGCCTCCCTCGCTCTCTTGGCTCTCCCTAATTAATAGACGTCCCGTTGATATCGTTTATCCTGCTGCATCTTCATCAGGTACGCTTCCGCTTCTTCTTGGCTGAGGGAGCCTTCCTGCTTCAGGATCGTGACTAGTGCCGCTTGCACGTCATGCGCCATCTTCTTCTCGTCTCCGCAGATGTAGACGGCCGCCCCTTGCTCCAACCACTGATACAGCTCTTTGCTTTTCTCCAGCATCCGGTGCTGTACGTAGACTTTCTCTGCGGTATCCCGCGAGAAGGCAACGTCCATGCGCGTAAGCACGCCTTCCTTCAACCAGCGCTGCCATTCCACTTGGTAGAGGAAATCCGATGCGAAATGCTGATCCCCATAGAACAACCACGTCTTGCCTTCTGCTCCGCTCTCCTCGCGTTCGCCGAGGAATGCACGGAACGGTGCGACACCTGTGCCCGGTCCGATCATAATGATCGGTGTTTCCGGATTTGACGGAAGCTTGAAGTTCGGATTGTCCTGAACAAATACCGATACCGATTGTCCCGGCTCAAGGCGCTCCGACACATAGGTCGAGCACACGCCGTACCGAACTCTTCCCGATGCCGTGTAATGCACCTTGCGGATGGTCAAATGCACTTCATCCGGATAAGCCTTCGAGCTGCTCGCGATGGAATAAAGTCTAGCCGGAATGCGTCTTAGCAGCGATACGAAGCTGTCCGCAGGAACACCTTCCAAATCATAATCCTGTACCAGGTCGAGCAGATCACGTCCTTTAAGGTACTCTTTCAGCTCTTGCTCTTGACCGGCAGCCAGCAGTTCTTCCAGCCCGGTGCCTGGCGTAAGAGCAACGATTTGTTCAAGCAGCGGTTTAGTCAGCACTGTAATTTCATAATAGCTTGTCAGAGCCTCTCTTAATGAGCGCTCCTCTGCAGTCTTAGGAAGTGTGATAACTTCATCCGGAGACCAGCCCATTGCGGCAATCAGCTCGTCGACGAGTCTTGGGTGATTGTGCGGGCAGATGCCCAAGCTGTCACCCGGCTCATAATGGATCCCAGAATCTTCAAGAGAGATCTCAAGGTGACGTGTTTCCCGATCCGATCCGCGTCCGTTTAAGTTTAAATTTTCAAGCACGGTTGCTTGAAAAGGATTCGATCTGGAATACTCCGATACGGTTCCTTCCACGGCAGCAGAAGCCGCAGCTGGTGCCTGAACAGCAGCGGAAGCCTGACCTAGGGAAGCGAGAACGCTCTCCATCCACTGGTTCGCGGCATCCTCGAAGTCAACGTCACATTCAACCCGCGGCGCCAATCTTTTACCGCCAAGCTCCTCCAGCCGCTGATCGAAGTCTCTGCCTGTTTTGCAGAAGAACTCGTATGACGTGTCGCCAAGAGCCAGTACCGAGAACGGCAGTCCGTCTAATTGAGGCGCTCGTTTGCTATGCAGAAATTCATAGAACGAAATCGCATTATCCGGCGGATCTCCTTCTCCGTGCGTACTAACGAGGATGAATAGATTCTGAACCTTCTTGAGCGTGTTCGCCTTAAAATCAATCATAGAAGACTGCGTTACTTGGAAGCCTTGTTCCTGCAGCTTGCCGGACAATTTCTTGGCCAGCCTGTGGCTGTTCCCTGTCTGCGATCCGAAGAGCACCGTCACTTCTTTGGAGATTGCCGGCGTGCTCGTCGTCGTCTGCACGGTTGTCGTTGCTCCTGGTACTGTCGCAGCGACTGATATTGCCGACAGATAACCGCTCAGCCAGATTTTCTGCCCTTCTGTCAGTGTAGGCAATAATCGATTAAGCAAATCCACCTGATCTTGCTGAAAAGGACTGTTTGTTACTTGAAACATGTATCCTACACACCTCTCTCCCGTATGAGTTATTCCGTTCATTCTGGTACGATTACTTACCTTCATTCCTTTAACGTATCATGCGCGGCCGATAGTAACAAGACAGATGATTTTATAGCATTTATAAGCTTTTGCAATAAACCTTAAAAAGGCGCTTGGGTTGGTCCTGTTAAAATCGCAAAGAAGGGGCTGTCCCATAAGGTCAAATGACCTTGAGGGACAGTCCCTTCTTCATTAGTTCTACAAACAAACATTAAACTTCCCCGACACGCTGGATGCTGAGAGTCCGAAAAAATGAACTCTCAGCGCATAGCCCGTAGGCTAACGAATCCTAGCGGCCTTATTTGGTCGGAAAACATCGATTTGAAATTCTAACGAATGCTACAGGTCTTATTTACTCAAATAACTCGTGTTTTCTGCGATTTTCGTTCGAATAAGACCTCTGTGATTCGTTAGAATATTTGAAGTGACTATTTCTCCCGAATAAGACCTCTACGGTTCGTTAGCGTGGCGAGGGTCAGATATCGAGACGTTAGCGATAGCCAACAGCAAAACTTCTTGATATCGCCTGTTATTTGGTTCTTCCATACTTCCTGCCATAACGGACAACCGTGCGGTAAAATCGCTTATCGGCAAGCGACTTTAACGCGCTAAATCCCGGCCTCGTATTGACCTCCAATATCCATAGACGGCCTTGGCGATCAAGAGCCACGTCAAGGCCGAGTTCCTTGAACCGGGTACTGTGACGATCGAAGCAGCGTGCTGTTTGCATACCCAGTGTCTTCAGCTTCTGCTTATATCGCGTAACTTGAGCTTGGCTGTACCCCGAGCGTCGCAGTGTCGGCTCAACCTCAGCAAGCTTGCCGCCTTGATGGTAGTTCGTGACTACCTTGTTCTTCTTGCCAAGCTTGACGAACATGACGGTTGGCACCCATTTGCTGCCGTCCTTCTGCACCATCACTCGCAGATCGAATGGCCTGCCGCGAGCGGATTTTAAGTAAATGCCTTTCTGGAGCAGATAGCTTCTGCCGCGAGCGATTCTGTTTAATTGGCCATAAAGCGAGCTTGTGGAAGTGATTTGGGTCGTTCGCGTATCTTTCTTCACCCGAAATTTCCGATCGGATAGCCGTACTATACGCGCAATGCCGCTGCCGCCCGTCCCGGTTGTTGGTTTGAAATACACAGTCTTATATCTCCCAACCATCGCAAGAAGGGATGAGCGGGTGAAGCGTTTCGTTTCGGGAACGAATCGTCTTAATGTACGGTCTGCCAGCAACCACTTCGTCTTCGTCCACTTGCTCTTGATTGATATGCTGCTTCCGCCTTTTCTAGGCACACCCCATCATCTCCTTAACATCACTCGGGATACATTACTACCTATCCTCGAGAAACGTAACGGCGAATACCCTAGTCATTCGATATCGGAACCATTTTTGTCATATCTAAACCAAACCTATCCCAACTCGATAACCGGTTACTGAAGCGCAGCAACCACAACACCCCCAGCAATTAAAGCCTTATCATTACTGGGCATTTCGATTTTCTATAAAAAGTCTCGTCCTTCTCGCACATGAATAAAAAAAGGTAGAATATTGTCGATTTTTGCACATATTCGCACAAAACCCATTATGGCATGGCACATAGAATAGCCCATTTCACGAAGCCTTAAACCGACCTCTGTTGGTACACTCGGTGCAAGGATAGAACGATGGTCCATATGACGACCGGTTCTGATGGAGGAGGCGCGTCTTCAAGACAATGCCAAGACGGGACAGTGGTGGCAACACGCTCGCTCGCGGTTGATTGCAGCAATGGAAGCCAGATTCCGCGCCAGCACTGGGTTTAAGCAGGCTTGTAGGCTCAGCCAAAAAGAGGGAGAGGCGTCCATTGAAACGCCTCCCCCCTTATTCTTCTGCATTCAGCGCATCAAGGAGGGCAAGGGCATCCTCATGCTGAGGCTCGAGAACGAGCGCATCGCGCAAGTATGACATCGCAGCTTCCTTATCCCCCTGCTCATAGCTGCATATGGCAAGGCAGAATAAGACAGTCGGGTCAGACTCCTCTTCGTCCGTTTCGACCGATATGCTAAGGAACGCCTTCGCATCCTCGTAGAATTCCATCTCGAACAGCAGCAGCCCGGCATCCAGCGCCAAATCATAACGCTGCATCGCATAGAACGATGACCACATGATATGGATGCCATGTTGAATATCCATCAATTCTTCTTCGCCTGCTTCGGCCAATAACGCAGAAATGCGTTTCGTGCTCTGGATAAAGAACTCCGCGTCATACCCGCCGAGCCGCCAGAAAGACAAAATTTGCTGCAGCCCCATCGTGCCTGCATGCTGGTCGACCCACTCTTTCAAACTGAAGAACTCGTCCGGCCCAAACCGGTCGACAAACCGCCGAAAGGCCAGCCTAGTGTTGGCATAACGCATCGGCGAATCCAGCATGAGAATGCAGCCGACATTAATCGCGTTATAATGATGCTCTTGCGTAAAGAGCGACAGAGCGCCTCGCTGCTCCAGCACATGTTGAATCGCATGATAGTTAGCCGTTAACGAGAAGCTGCCATGATGAAAGAACTCCGGCGGATCCGCAAGGTCCCAGTGCTCCAGCCGATGATCGCCTTTATCCGCCGTAATTAGCAGAAACCCTGCCTGCGACAGCCGTTGAAGCCGATCCAAGCAGGTCAACCCGGCGGCCGGAAACAGGATATACGAATCATCAAGCTCTGTCACATACATCTCGATCAAGTCGCGATAGGGGTAAGTTTCGTCTTTGTATCCAGGCGCCAGTCGATTCACGTAATTCAGCTTCATCTGTTTGATCTTCTCTGACGTCGTAAGCTCCTCCATATTGTCCGGGAACTCCACACTGATATCGCACTCATAGACCTCGCCATCACTGACATAAATCAGCTCTTGCGGAATCACATCAAAGAAATAATTCGCAACAATCAGCAGTGGCTGCTTCAAATCACCCGGACGTATCGTAGTTTGCGCTACGGTCAAATGCAACTCTGTATCCTGTACCGCATCAAACCTCGCAAAGTCCAGCAGCCCCTCCTGAATAAAAGGCTGCATAGCGGGATGCAGCTGCCAAGCCAATACGTTCTTGGCTGCGAGGTCCGTCATGACATACCGGAAAGGAGGAAGGTCTATACCGGCATAATCGCGCAGCTCGCACAGTTTATGCAGGGTGTGAAAGGCAAGGCGCCCTGCGCCAGCACCTAATTCTATAATCGTAACCGGCTCCGTAACATCCCCCGTTCCGGCGCGATCTTGAAGAAATCCGAAAATCATCTCCGCATAAGAGGTAGCCATCATCGGATTACTCGATATATATTGGGGGACTTGATCATTCTTCCAAGCCTTCATGCCTTCTTCTTCATAATAGTTCCGCTGCAGCTCCCAAATCGGTGCTTCGCTGAAACGAAACTGCTGTTTCTTATTTTCTGCCATTCCGTGTAAACCTGCTTTCTGTGTCACCACTCGTGAAGGATTAGGGGCGAAAGGATATCTTAATATGTAGCACTACTTTACGATAATAGCAAAAGGGACGCCATATTGGCGTCCTTTCCCTGTAATTATAATGACGGCGAATGCCGACTCACTAGGCGTGCAGCTTCTCATCCTTAGGCAGGAATATCGCGAGTATGCCAAGCAGCGGCAAGTACGCGCACAGCTTCATCATATATTCAATACTCGTCGCATCGGCAATCCAGCCAAGTACAGCCGAACCCAATCCACCGATGCCAAATGCCAACCCGAAGAATAAGCCGGACACGAGGCCCACTTTGCCCGGCATCAGCTCCTGCGCAAACACGACAATGATGGAGAACGCCGAAGACAGCACGAACCCTGCACAGATACACATCACACATGTCCAAAACAAGTCGCAATACGGCAGCAACAGAGAAAACGGCGCCGTTCCGAGAATTGAGAACCAAATGATATTTTTGCGCCCGTAGCGGTCGGCGAGCGGTCCGCCGAAGAAGGTTCCGGCCGCGGCTGCCGCCAGAAACGCAAACAGAAACAGCTGCGCATGCTGCACGGAAACGCCAAACGAATCCATGAGATAGAAACTATAATAGCTGCTCAAGCTGGACATATACACATGCTTGGATACCACCAGGAAAACAAGAATCACAATCGCCCACGTAATTTGTTTCGACGACAATCCGCTCTTCGAAGCCGAAGCGGCAGCATCATTCTTCACGCGCGATGCCGCTTTCTTCTGTGCTCCCGCAGGACGCAGCTGCAGTCCATAATCCCGATACCACCGTGCGACATAGCTCTGAATGAGAATCGCCGCAATCGCGGCAATGGAGAACCAGAGAACGCTGATTTGTCCGAGCGGCACGAATATCGCAGCACTCATAATCGGTCCAAGCGCGCCGCCGATATTGCCGCCTACTTGAAAGATCGACTGCGCCAGCCCTCTTTGCCCGCCTGCAGCCAGATAGGCTACGCGCGAGGATTCGGGATGGAAGATCGCCGACCCGATGCCGATCATCATAACGGCGAGCACGATATATGCGTACTCCGGCGCTAACGCGAGCGCAACAACGCCGACCAGCGTAAAGCACACCCCAATCGGCAATATATTAGGCCGCGGGCGCTTGTCCGCATACATGCCGACCAGCGGCTGGATAACCGCTGCCGTAATGTTCATGGCGAAGGCGATAAACCCGATCTGTTTATAGCTTAAATGCAGCGAGTCGCGCAAGATCGGAAACAGCGCGGTTACGGTGGATTGCATCGTATCATTCAACAAATGAACGATACTGATTGCGAATATAATCGGAAAAACGGTAGTACCCACCGGAATCGATTTGGTTAATGCTTTTGCCACGTTGTGAAACCTCCCCTAATCAAGTTGAAGCGGCCTTGCCACTTATAAGAGATGCATCTTCGCTTCTGCCTCGTCCCAAGCGACCGTATACCCATGGCCCTTGGCGCAAAATATCGACGATGAGCTGTACAGCGGGTCCGCATCCTTCCGGTAATTCTTCCGCTCCATGACCGCTTGTTCATTATGACAACGATCATAACCGCCGAAGGCGAAGTGCGCAATCCCTCTGCCATGGGTGAAAGAAGCCAGTTCCGTGCTGTAATCCATGAAAGTTGCGACAGGCACTTTACCCGTAATGACCGCGTGCGCAGCCGTCGTTATCGGCGGTTCGAACACGCCGGAAGCCCGCTGAATATCGGATAGCACGCGGCCCATATCGTCGATTTCCACTTTGATCTTATACTCATAATAGGGCTCAAGCAGCATGTTCTCGGCTTTCTCCAAGCCTTGTCTGAGCGCCCGGAACGTCGCCTCGCGAAAATCACCGCCATGCGTATGTTCATTATGGCCGGCGCCCGTGAGCAGCGTCACCACAATATCGGTGAGCGGCATGCCCGTTAACAGCCCATGATGGTCGCGTTCGTAGAGATGCGTCTTGATGAGATTTTGGTTGCCGATGCTTAGATCATTCGCATGACATTCATTCCTGAACGTGAGTCCGCTGCCACGCTCCCCAGGCTCCAGGCGCAGATGCACCTCGGCGTAATGCTTGAGCGGCTCGAAGTGACCGTACCCGTTCACGGTCGACGCGATGGTTTCTTTATACAGAATCTCAGGGCTGCCGAAGGAAACCGCGAAATGGAATCGTTCCCTTACAAGCTGCTCCAGCACCTCAAGCTGGATGAGGCCCATCACGTGAATATGGATCTCCTGCAAGCTTTCCTCCCAGATGACATCCAAGGACGGATCCTCGGCATCCAGCAGACGGAAGGCTCTAAGCACATCCTTCACATGCAGGGAAGCCGCGAAAATCACCTTCGCCGTAAGCGTCGGTACCATATCGTAGGCAAGTTTATCCGAATAGCTTCCCAAGCCTTGCCCTGCCTCTGCGCTTGACAGTCCGGTCACCGCAACCAGATCACCTGCCGAAACCTGATCGACCGCTTGCGACTTGCTCCCGTTAATAATGAGGAGCCGTGTCACTTTCTCACAAGTCGGAGCATCCCCACTCCCGTAACACAGTTCATCCCGCACCTTCAGCATGCCGCTCAGGACCTTGATATAGGTCAAACGCACGCCGTTATGGTCATGACGAATTTTGTAGACGCGCCCTCCGAAAGGGGCTTGATCGTCATAATCTACGTTCGTCAGCTGATGCAGTTGATCCATAAATTCAATCACGCCTATATCCTGCAGAGCCGAACCGCTTGCACAAGGGAACAGCCGATGGCCGCGAATCTGATCCTGGAGCGTTCGCAGCCAGAACGCATTGTCCTTCGTGCCTGCCAGAAACGTATCAAGCAATGATTCATCCCGCTCCGCCATGCACTCCAGCAGCGCTTCTCCGACTTGGCCGTCTTCTGCGATGTGTCCTGTGATCCAACACGCATCTGTCGTCAGATGCGTGCGGATCTCCTCGAAGACGCGATCAACATCTGCGCCGACCCGATCGATTTTGTTAATAAACAAGAACGTCGGAATGCGATGCTTATGAAGCAGCTGCCATACCGTTTCGGTATGCCCTTGAATGCCTTCAACCGCACTGATGACGAGGATTGCCGCATCCATCACCTGGACCGCCCGCTCCATCTCCGGCGAGAAGTCGACGTGCCCCGGCGTATCGATCAAGTAATAGGTAGTTCCCTTATAGGTCATGACGGCTTGATCTGCGAACACCGTAATGCCTCTTGCCCGTTCGATCTCGTGGCTATCGAGATAAGCATCTTTATGATCCACTCTGCCGCGCTCTCGAATGCTATGCGTATGGTACAGCAGCTGCTCAGCCAATGTGGTTTTGCCTGCATCCACGTGAGCAAACATGCCAATCGTTTTGCGATTCATCGTATTCATCACCTCACACCTGCCCATTATCATATCACACCATGCCCGGTGGCGAGCCTAATTTTGTTCATCCATTCTCCCTTCATTCCTTCTTGCAAGTTAACAATACTTCGGTATAAACGTATATTTAACTACTAAGCAGCACATAATTATTGTACGTAACGTACGATATGTACTACAATGGAGGTGAAAGTGAGGTGAGAATGATGGAGACAATTGCATCATCAAAAGTTAGAGATAACTGGGCGACTACCTTTGACGAAGCTTTCTATAATGGTCCGAAGTTAATCGAAAAGAACGATCGAATTAATCTATTATTTAGTTCGCCAATGATTAAGGAACTGCTTAGAAGCAATTATAAACTTATTATTTACATGGAAGAAGAAGAAGGTATGTATGCGGTTCATCTATCTGGAATAAAGGGAACGTACGGACATGGAGAATCAGTCGAAGAGGCTATCGATAATTTGGTTCATCATCTTACTTTCCTGGTGGAAGAGATGTATAGCGAGTTTAACCGTTACGTGAAAGAGCGTCATAATGATATTTTTTATCTTTTGCAAATTTCGCTAATGGACAAAAAAGAATTGTTTGAATTACCTGTATATAAATACTTGGAATCTGAGTATCTCCCTCATGGTGTGGAAGAGAATGAAGTGGAAGCCTGGATTAAAAACGGAGGCCTTATCGAGGCACCTACTTATCGAACTGTTAAAGATGCGATGGCTGCATTGGATCGCATCAGTGATCAAAATGAGATACGCCGCTAAATATACGGAGCTATATGAAAAAAACTTTGCAAAGCTTCATTCAAACGAAAAAAGCGCAGTGAAAAGCGCTGTTAACATGATGTTGGAGACAGCTCCAAGATTCACGATCGGACTTGGAATTGATAAAATAGAAACTGCAAAACATATTAAACCCACGGTGTGGGAAGCAAGAGCAAGTAAAGAACTACGATTGAGTTGGCAATATAAAAGTGAACAAGACTATCGATACATTTTATTCCGAAATGTTGGACACCACGATGATTTGCTTAAAAAGCCCTAATAAAAAGTGCGCATTATGAAACACACCAACGATAAGAGGAGCTGCCACGGCAGCTCCTCTTACTTTTTCAAAACGGGATATACGCTTCGTTGATTATCGCGCTCCTGCTTGCAGCAGCATCTGTTCGATTTCCTTAAACCGGCTATTGCTCTTCGCATGCTGCAGCGGTGTAACGCCATCTCGATCCGTGATATTCACGTCGGCACCATGATCGATGAGCAGCCTAGCAATCCGTTGATGCTTCGGTCCGCCATTTGTCAGAATGACCACTTCCAGCAGCGCCGTCCAGCCTAAATTGTTGATGTGGTTGACGTTCACATCCGTGGTCGTAAGCAGCACGTTCACATTCTCCACATGACCTTTCTCCGAAGCAGGAATGAGTGCATTGCCGCCATATCGATTGGTCAGCTTCGTATCGGCACCCGCTTCAATAAGGAGCTTGAGAATATCGAGCAGCCCTTCGGCACCTGCATAGAGGAAGGGATTATCACGCAGCTTGTCTTGCAGATTGATATCCGCCCCGGCTTCAATCAATAATCGCACCACATCCGGCTTGTTCGCATGCGTCGCGGCCATCATGGCCGTTCTTCCCCTGGCGTCCTGCTCATTCATGTTTGCCCCTTCGTTCAGAAGCTGGGCCACCTTCGCCCGATCTCCTCGTTCCGCAGCAGCAATCAGCTCTATGCTCAAATGATGTCGCCACCTTTCTTGCCTTTCGTGTATTTCTTGCCCCATTCCCCCATGCTCTCCAGAATCGGAATGAAGCTCTTCCCTGCTTCCGTCAGGGAATATTCCACTTTGGGAGGAACCTCCTGATACACTTTTCTGTGGATCATGTGATCCTTCTCCAGCTCTCTAAGCTGGCTGGTCAGAATGCCTTTGGAAATGCCGGGTACTAATCGTTGCAGCTCTCCGAAGCGCCTTGTTTCCCTCAGATGCCATAAAATAATGATTTTCCACTTGCCTGCAATGACGTTCTGCGTTTCCGTTACCGGGCAAACCTCGATTTGCTCCTCGGGGATGCTTCCCTCGAATAAGGTCCGGGCCATCGTAAATCCCCCTCTGTTTCCATGGTCTTATTTATGTGACTATGTTATATAAAAGTGCCTACTACCATAAATCGAATTATCCCTATAATATTGGACTATACAGCAAAACACAACTCATGCACGGAATAAATTGGAGGAATGAACCATGAAAATCGCCATTATCGGCGCTACAGGCAAGGCCGGAAGTCTTATTGCACAAGAAGCATCCGATCGCGGTCATGAAGTAACAGCAATCGTAAGAAATGCTGCAAGAATCAACGATACGAGCGTTGGTGTACTTGAGAAAGACATTTTCGCACTTACCGGCTCTGATCTGGCATCCTTTGACGTCGTGGTGAACACGTATAAAGCGCCGGATGGAGATGAACATCTGTACATCGATGCCGGCAGGGCACTGGTTCAAGCGCTCGAAGAAACGCCAAGCACCAAATTGATCGTTGTTGGCGGTGCCGGAAGCCTCTTCATTGACGATACGAACACGATCAAGCTGATGGATACGCCGGGCTTCCCGGATTTCGTGTATCCGACCGCTTCCAATGCGGGGAAACAGCTTGATGAATTGAGAAATACAACCTCGATTACATGGACATACATCAGTCCGGCTGCCTTCTTCAATCCTGATGGCAAACGCACAGGTTCTTATACATTAGGGAAAGATCATGTAATCTTGAATCGCCAGGGTCAAAGCTATATCAGCTACGCCGACTATGCGATCGCCGTACTCGACGAAATCGAACAGCCGAAACATGTAAATGAGCGGTTTACGCTGGTGGGCGAGGCCGAATAATAAGTAAGAATTGCGATTGGAGGCAGCTGTTATGCAAGTAGAGATTTGGTCGGACTTTGCATGTCCGTTCTGTTATATCGGTAAACGCCGCTTCGAGAAAGCGCTGGCCGCATTTGAGCATCGCGACCAGGTTCAGGTGCTTTATCGCAGCTTCGAATTGGACCCTCATTCCCCGAAGCATGTACCGCATGACGTGTATGACATGTTATCCGGCAAATACGGCATGAGCCGTCAAGAAGCGATTAAGATGAATCACAACTTAGCTCAGCAAGCGGCAGCAGAGGGGCTGGATTTCCGATTCGCCGGCTTGGTGCTGACGAATACGTTCGACGCGCATCGTCTCAGACATTTCGCCGAGAAAGCCGGCAAAGGCGCCGAAGTATCCGAATTGTTATTCCGAGCTTACTTCACCGACAATAAGAATCTAAGCCAGCACGATACGCTCGCCGATATTGCGGAGGCGGTAGGTCTCGATCGTAATGAGGCGCTATCCGTGCTGGCCGGAGAGCAGTTTTCCGACCGCGTCCGCGGAGAAGAAGCGGATGGGCGCTCGCTCGGCATACGCGGCGTTCCGTACTACATCATCGACCGCCAGCAGACCTTGTCCGGCGCCCAGCAAGAGAACATGTTTCTGAAAGCTCTGCAGCAAGCATGGAGCAATCGGCAGCCGCTTCCGTCTTCAGAGGTGGACGGCGACAGCTGTATCGACGGTATTTGCGCCGTGCCGGAGCAAAATTAACCCTCACTCATTCAAGCATAAAGCCCCTTCCTCAGATTGCACTGGAAGGGGCTTTCTTCGTCACACTTCGCGGTACTTAGTAACACGAAGTGTGACTCGGCATGACTCGGTAACACCAAGCATTACTCCGTAACATGAAGTATTACTCGGTATCACTTCGAAATATGCAGGATCAGCTCCACGCCTCGATGTCGCCATCATCGATTTCTTCCGCATCCGTTTCCTCTTCCGACTCGGGAAGTGAATCGAGCTCATCGCTGCCCGCTTCTACCTCCTCAATCGCCGCCGCCATCTGCTGTCGATCTGTCGTTATCTGACGATAAACTCCTGCTCCAAGCGGGTCCGAGGAGTCCTGCAAGCTAGTTCTCTCCATAGGAATATAGGCCTGCAAATTACGAACCCCGTTCAGCATGATCTCCTTCTCCACCAAATAGCGAAAGGAATCCATCAGATTCGACTGCGCATTCAGCCAGGCCATGACAATCGGGTCCTCCGTCTTCTTCGTCTTAAGGCTGATATTGCCGCCGGGAAGCTTCATCTTCTTCATCTACGTCACCTCGATCGATCCAGCTCGCTTATGCCGGCTGCTCCGCTTTGCTCTTCAGCGCTTCATAGATTTTGCCCCGCACGAAAGCATCCAGCCCCGACGCGTTCAGCTCTACCGCGTAGTCGGAAGGAATGTAGAGCAGCTTGATTTCCCTTTCGTCGCAAGCCTCCTTCAAATACGGATAAAGGACGGCGCGCATAAGAATACTTCCGCCGCCGTATACGCAGATGAGATCGATCTCATTGCGAGCTTTGGTCAGCTGCTTCTTCACATGCTGCACGATTTGCTTCACTTGGCTTTCCAGCGGCCTGCGCAGCGTCTTGAGCGCCCGCGCATGGTACTTATGCTTCGGATTCTTGAGCACATCACTGAAGAACTGCCTCGGACTATCCGGCAAATGAATGAGTCGATTGAACTCCTGCAGCGCTTCCTCTATAGCGTAACCGGCCCCGTGGTGACTGCCGTGAATGAATTGACGCAGAAACTTATTGCCCTCCGTAATCGGATATTCCGTCGAGCCGTCGCCAATATCGACATGAAGGATCCGCTTATCTTTGAAATAGCTGCCGTTAAACTTCTTCTCGATGCTATAAGTCGCGGCAAAATCAGCAAAGATATCCCCTTCTCGCCAGTTCCCTGCCGCATCCTTCTGCAGCGTGAAGATAACGGGTGTCGCTTCGGGCACAACCTTCACGAAAGCGAAGCTGATTTTGACGGCTACTCGCTGCACCCCAAGATGCACCGTCACATGATGCACGTCGGAAGTAAAACGTTTCTCAAACTTTGCAGAGGTCTCATCGGTATGCTGCGTTACAGGCAGTGCAGTCGCCATATCGACTTCCACATCGATTTGTGCCGGGATCTTCTTCTCGTCTTCGAATGCCTTCTGCACGGCCAACGCGGCGATCTGAGCCAGCGTATTAATGATCGGCAAATCCATATCGCTCTTCGAATCGATGCCGATCTGAATGGTATCAATGATTTCGCCGCTCTCGAGCGCGAATTTCCCGACATAGTACATCCCCGGCCTCGCGGCAGGCGAATCCACCGTAACGACTAATTGATCCTGCAGGTTTCTTACGAAGCTCTCCGGTGCCTGCTCCTCGCTCCATGGAAGCTCGTCCACTCTACAATTCACATTGGGCTGCTGAATTAATTTGCCGTCAATGATCAGATCATGCTCGCTGTTTCCGTTATCGTTGCCTACAAAGAAATGATAGTTCATTATCGATTTCCTCCTTAGGTGAATGCTGAAATGCATCCCTAGGTATTACTTTGACATACCAAGTATGAGTTAGCATCTAACCAGAGTCCCACCGAACATTAGTCTTCTCTCATATGAATTTGTCGGAAATTGGGGGCTGCCTATAGCACAAAAAAGCACCTCTCCATTTCTGGAGAGGCGCCATTGCATGCATCAAGCTTATTTCTGTGGAACCATGTTGTTGTAGATGCGTGTAGCGTTAACTTTGCCTGTGCTTACATCTTCGGATGTAAATCCGGATACGATATTACCAACTGTGAATTCTTTAGCCAGCAGATCTTCAGATGGTGCTGCTGCAGTTGGACCATCGATGCCCATTTGCGTTTCAGGTGTTACCGTTACCCACAGATCGCCTACTTTGAAGCTTTTGCCGTCTGCGCTTACTTCTGTAATCACGCCATCGATGTTAGCCATCATTTTGCCTGTAGTAGCCGGTTTTGTTGATTGACCTGCATCACCTGTCTGTGGAGCCATGTTATTGTAGAGCACAGTCGCTTTCACTTTACCTGTGCTTACATCGTCGGATGTGAAGCCCGATACGATATTACCGACTTTAAATTCTTTCGACAGCAGATCTTCGGACGGTGCAGTAGCAGTAGGTTCATTGCTGCCCCATTGTGTTTGATCCGTTACTTCAACCCACAGATCGCCTACTTTGAAGCTTTTGCCGTCTGCGCTCACTTCGGAGATCACGCCATCGATATTCACTCTTACTTTACCCATGATTGGCGGTTTCGCCGTGTCAACAACTGCAGTCTGCGGAGGATTCGCCGGTGTCGAATTATCGTTCAATGTAAAGATACTAACCGCCAACACCGCACATGCTGCAACTCCAACTGTCCAACCTGTTAGTTTTTTCTTCATTACTTTTTCCATTTTCACTCGCCCCTTTGGGTTAATTTTATTGGTATTGGTTTGCGTTTCTTGCTCCATTTGCTGCATTTCTTGCATCAACTTCTTATATGTTGCTTCTTTGAAATCCTCGCTTGTTTTCACGTGGGACATCGCAGACTTATAAACAGATTTCTTCACGCTCGAGACCTCCAATCTTCTCTTTTAAGATTAAGCGTCCTCTTGCAAGCCAGGTTCCGACCGTCGCCGGTTTAGCCTGCATAATTTCTGCGATTTCCTGAATGGAATATCCCTCGTAATAGTGCAGATGAATCGGGATGCGGTATTTCTTGTCCAAAGCCAGAACTGCCATCAGAACGTCGTTTTCTTCCTTCGGGAGGTAGCTTAGGTCTTCTGGGACGGGATTCCTGTTTCTAAACCACCCTGCTTTAAGCATGTTCTTGCTTTTATTAATGGTTGTTCGAATCAGCCACGCCTTCTCATGTTCACTGGATGCAAATTCAGGGCGCTTCTGCAAATAGGTGAGAAACACCTCCTGCGTCACTTCTTCTGCATCCGCTATATTTTTCAAGTAGGCAAAAGCAATTTTGATCATGCTTTGCGAATATAGATCCAAGGCCTGTCGCACAGATTCATTGAGCTCATATGAATCGTACACCTCAGCACCTCCTTTCACTAGTAATACAACTGAGCACGCCCGTATTTTTCATCAGGGCGAATTTTTTTTTTAGCATGCGGTAATTTCGGTAAAATCATGTCCGGGCGTACAACAAAAAAAGGCACCCTAATGGGCACCTTTTACTTGTAGAACCTTATAGCGTCACGAGGTGCGGTGTCCGATTGCGGAACTGCACGACTTCATGAATGTCATAAGACTTCAGCAAGGCGATTGCCTCGCCGAAGCCTTGTTCGATACTGCCGAGTCGATGGGCGTCGGAGCCCAGCGAGAACAATTTGCCGCCCAGCTCCAAGTACATCTCGATTAAATACGTATGCGGATGAATCCAGCCTTGGCGGAACAGCCCGGTCGTATTCAGCTCGAGCACTTTCTCCTTGCGAATGATCGTGGTAAGCAAATCGTATAGAATCGAGCTGCAGCGTTCATAATCCGCACGGCTTACCATGGACTTCGTATAACGAGCGACGTAATCGAGATGGGCAACCACGTCGTAATTATCCATCCGATCGACGGCATCGCGCACATGCGTGAAATAATCCGCCAAGAGCACATCCATCGGCTGATTGTGGAAGGCCTCCTCGGCAAAATCGAGGATTCCGTTATTATGAGCAGACAGCAGCACCAGATCGAACGAGTAGCCATCCAGATAACGGTTGATTTCTTCGTGATAGTCTTTGCGATATCCGACCTCGATGCCTTTGCGGATCTCAATATCATACTGCCGGCGTAATGCCGCAACCTCGCGTTCATAGCTGTCCATATCGATCAGAACGTCTTTCTTGAAATACTTGCAGTCATAATCAAAGTGATCCGTCGTCACAACGGCTTGTTTACCGAGCTTCACCGCGTTAGCAACAATATGCTCCAACATCTCTTCGGAATCGGGCGAATAATAGGAGTGCACGTGCTGATCCACTATAGTTTGAGGTACTTGCATGAACGTTAACCTTCCTTCTTGATGATAGCCGCGAACTACGCAATGACCCAGCCGACGCCTTCTTGGGCAAGCTTATCCTTCCATTCTTGAGGCGAATCTTCATTGCATATGACATAGTCGACATCGTTATATTCTGCGTATCTGTACATGGATTTGACATTGATCTTCGAATGATCGATGACGACATGCACTTTATTGGATCGTTGAAGCATTTTTTTCAGAACATTACCTTCATCAATGTCATAGGTCGTAATACCATCGGCGATCGAATACCCATTCGCCCCAATGAAGGCTTTGTCGATATGGAACTTCTCCAGCAGCTCGATTGTC
Source organism: Paenibacillus sp. CF384 (assembly GCF_900106745.1). Lineage (GTDB taxonomy): Bacteria > Bacillota > Bacilli > Paenibacillales > Paenibacillaceae > Paenibacillus_Z. Next base: position 158,900 of record NZ_FNNV01000007.1, read on the forward strand.
ATCGAGCCGGATGCAAACATTTGATCCGTATCGATCTCACCGCCGAGAAAGATCAGCTTACCCGTGAAATACCCGGATTTCTTGCGCTCTATAAGACTATTTAATACCTGAATACATCCGGTTATGATCGTCAGGTTCTTTTTATTAAATAAGTGGTTGGCGATTTGAATGGTCGTCGTGCCTACGCCAAGCGCAATCACATCATAATCTTGGATCAGTTCAACCGCTTTCATGCCAACGCGCTGTTTCTCTTGAATATAGATCGAGTTACGATGGCTGTAAGGCGCTTCATACAGCGTGAAGTTAGGCTTGATGCCTCCCCCATGCACAATAACCAGCTTGTTCTCTCGACTTAATGCATCCAGATCGCGACGAATGGTCACCTTGGACACGTTCAATTGATCGGCGAGTTCGTTAACCGTTACTCTGCCCTTCGCATTCAATTCCGCTACGATCATGCTCATTCTTTCTACCTGCAGCACAAGACTTCACCTACTCCATTCCTATAATCAACCCGAAACACAACCGATCTGCATTTCGGGTTGATCTACAGATCGGGCGACTAATCGAAGTAAATTGGATTGGTAAACGCGAATTTACCATACTTATCATAACATTCGATACGAATAAATTTCTCGTCTCCGCGTAATTTTTTGCGAAGGGACGTGATATTGTCGCCCAGTTCAATTTGATACTGACGAAGATCGCCGTTCATATAGATGCGCTCTACCGGCGAGCACTCGAAGATCACTTCATCCTCTTCGATGCGGAACTCATAAATTTCCGGACCCGTGGAAGAGTAGAAGCTGCCTTCGACCAAGGCTTGGACAACGGCATTGCGTGTCAGTTCAGCCGCTTTGACCACAACCCAACCGCCGAAGGAATCGCAGTACTTGGAATCAAGCGGATAACGGTTGTGATTGTCGTCGGTCGCCGTGCCCCACAACTTCTTGCCTTTGCGCAGCAGCGTCTCCCACATGACGCGGGAATTGCCCATGTTCTCCATCCACTCCGAGCAGTGATTGTAGACTTCCAGCGCGAATAGGTTCTCCAGCGCATACACATCTTCCCACTCTACCGTAGACCAATGCGGATGGTTGAACATGACGATGTTGCCTCGTGCCACCATATCATCGATGAACGCCTGCGCCGTTTCGAAACTTACGAAATCCGGCCAGCGGATCGGTTCCATATGCTTAAACTGCTCTTTGGTCGCTGCAGCCAGATGTGCATCCGTCCCCATAATGACATGGAGGTGAAAGATGCGGACATCGCCAGGCGGCATCGTAATCCCGACTTCACTGGATGGCAGCGTAATGAAATTCGGCTCGTTCTCGCTCTCGAAGTTGGAGAAGAAATCATGCTCCGAGTGCGCGAAGAAATGATACCCCTTCTCCTTATAAGCTGCGCGCAGCTGATCTGTCGTAAGTGCTCCATCAGATAGCGTGGAATGACCGTGCAAGTTGCCTTTATACCAGCTGCCGCCGTTCATGAAAATGCTCTTGGTTACCATGTTCATTCATGCTCCTCTCGCATACCGCTTATTTATTCTCGTCGATAATCTGCTGCGCCGCTTGTGCGGCATGATGCACGACTTCTTTCGGATCCTTCGTAGTATCAATCAATGCACCTTTCAGATCCTCAAGAATAGCGGTGTACATGGCTTTCCAGTTCTTCTGCCAAGGGCGGCTGTGCGCGAATTGCAATTGGTCCACTGCCACTTGGTATTGCGGTTTTTCTTGCAGCCATTGCTTCATTTCCGGGGTCTCAAGCGCTGACTTCGTCGTTGGCAGGTATCCTGTCGTTTGGAAGAAGTTCGTTACGTTGTCGTCTTGCGCCAAGAAATCAAGGAACTTGCCCGCTGCTTGCTTCTGCTCTTCCGTCGCATTGTCGAGGACGATCATATTCGCTCCTCCGGTTACGACCTTGTTCTGCCCGCCTTCTTGCGGCTGGAACGCCACCGCCACGTTGAATTTGGCGTTCTTAATCAGATCGCCCATGGCCCCGACGGAATCCAAGTCCATCGCTACTTTGCCGTCGAAGAAGTTTTGTTTGATGAGATCGGATTGATTGTCCTGCGCGCTGTAGGCGTTAAGCATGGATTTGTCATGGATCATATCTTGGAACAGCTTAATGATGCCGCTTCCCTTCTCGTTATCGAAGACGACCTGCGATCCGTCTTTGTTCACCATTTCGCCGCCATAGGAATACACCGCGGACTCCCAGTACCATGCGTCGGTATCCCAATACCCCGAGAAGCCATACACGCCTTTTGCCGGATCGCTGAGTTTTTTGGCATACTCATGGAGCTCTGTCCACGTTTTCGGCCCTTTCGGATCCAAGCCGGCGGCCTTCAACAAATCGGCGTTCATATACAGAATAGGCGTACTGCGATTCATTGGCGCTGCTTTGAACACGCCGTCTACATAGCTGGAGCGAGTTAAGCCTTCGTTGTAATTAGCTATGGTATCGGCAGACATATATTTGCCTAAATCCGCCGCAATCGGATTGTAACGTGCCAGGAAGGACTCTTCGATTTGAACGATAACAGGAGTATTCTTAGCGACGAGCGCTGCTTCGAGCTTCTCAGCTACGCCGTCATAGCCGCCTTGACCCGACATGACGATTTCAATGCCCGGGTTCTGTTCATTGAATTTGACAATTTCATCCGCGATCAGCTTGCCGTTGCCGTTGGTTGGATCCCAGATCGACCAGAAATCGACTTTGACTTTATCCCCGGATGCTGAGGATGCATTCCCGTTTGCATTGGTGTTGGATTGTGCATTGCTCGATTCGTTCGTTGTGCTTGCTGAGCAGCCGGTTACCGTAATTGTCGTTGCCAGGATCCCCATCATTGCAGCATGTTTCGCATTCCATTTCATTTGTCTCTAGCCTCCACACCATTTTTATATTAAGGGTTACTTAATACCGTATACAAAAGCACTCTTGATGAAGCGGTTCGCCGCCAGATAGAGCGCCAGAACCGGGATGATCAACATCATGTTGCCTGCCATGACTTCATTCCAATGCGTAACGCCGCGGGTATCGGCAACCAAGCTCTTGACCGTCATCGGCAAGGTTCGCACCGCTTCTGAGTTGGTTAAGACGAGCGGCCAGAAGTAGTCGTTCCATTTGCCGATACAGGTGAACAATAAGGTAGTCAACAAGAACGGCTTCGAGATGGGCACCATCAGCCCGGTAATGATTTGCAGCTCCGATGCTTGGTCGAGCTTGGCGGCATCCAGTAATTCCTCGGGAATTTGCCTGAACGCCTGCGTCAGGAAGAAGATGGTGAAGGATGAGAACACAAACGGAATGATCAAGCCCCAGTAGGTATCGAGCCAGTTCAAATCGCTGATCAGCACGTACATCGGTACGAAGCTCACTTGGGTGGGCAGCACCAAATCGACCAGGACAAGCGCGAAGAGGATACCGGAAAACTTGAATTTCTTCTTGGCAAACGCATAAGCCGCCGGCACGCAGACAAGCAATTGTCCGAATGCAACAGAGAGCGTGATAATGACCGAATTCGTCGCGTAATGAAAGAAGTTAATACGGAGCCATGCCGTCTTATAGTTCATAAATTGCGGGACGTTAGGAATGAGATCCGGCGGGAATTGGATGGATTCCAAATAGGTTTTCAGCGATGTACTCACGACCCAAGCGAACGGAAACGCAAACATGAGGACTAACGCAAGGAGCAAGAGGATTCGTATGATTTTGGCCAAATATCTCATCGTTCTATGATCCTCCCTATTGATAGTGAACTTTCTTGGCGAAATAGTAATAGTTCGCCACGGCGATGATGCTCACGAGCAGCATGAACAAGACCGAGCCCGCGCTCGCTTTGCCGATATTAAACTGCAGGAAGCCGATTTGATAAATCCAATACACGACCAAATTCGTCGAATTCTCCGGCCCGCCCTTGGTCATCAAGCTCACGATATCGAAGGAGCTGAAGGAAGCGATCGTCGCTGTAATGAACATGAAGAACAGCGTCGGGGACAGCAGCGGCAGCGTAATGCGGAACAGCCTTGTCCATCTCCCTGCATTGTCCAGTTTCGCAGCTTCATAGATGTAGCCGGGTATGGACTGCAGGCCGGCGATCACGATCATTACACTATAGCCGAGCGCCTTCCAGATGGAGACGATGATGATGGACATCAGCGCCGTATCGGCGCTCATCATCCATTTCAGCGTCGGCAGCCCAAGCTGATCCAGCACATAGTTGAGAATCCCCCTGCCCGGATCCATCAGCCACATCCACATCACGGTGATGGAGACGCTGGAGAGGATATGCGGGGTAAAGATAATACTCTGCACGAGATTGTCCACCCATTTGTTCTCCTGAAAGAAAATCCCCAGCAGGAAGGCAAGAACAATACCGATGACAACCGTGAAAAAGCTGTAATAAAGCGTATTTCTCAGCACCTTCCAGAACACGGGGTCATGAAAAATGTTGACGTAATTTTTAAACCCGACAAAGCGTTTCGTTCCTAACACGGTATCCCAGTTGAGGAAGCTGACCTTGATCGCGAAGAAGGCCGGATACAAGGAAAATACGCAGACGAGAATGACAGCCGGTGCGATCAGTACATACGGGTTACGAAGGATTCTATTAACCATAGACTGACCCCGCCAAGTGATGCTTCGTCATGGTAACGCCATCTGCCGCCTTAACGGTGTTCAACACCGAATCGATGAGCATGGCATCCGCTGTTCGCTGCTCGTTGCTGTCGAAGAAATAGAGATCCTGTTCGGAGATGTAGAGCTGGACGGCTTCGTCGACGCTGAGGTCCGCTTCTGATTTCATAATGATCGTGCCAAGGCCTGTCGCAACGTGATACAAGTGATCCATCCCCAGCATTTCCTTTGTAATGACCATGCCGGCAACCTTTGCACCTTGAAAATCCGCCGGCATCGTTAATTTCACTTTCTGAGGACGGAAACCGACCGTACCGATTCCCGGAAAAGCAATGGTATTCATGCCCGGATCGCCGATAAAAGTCGCAACGAACAGATTGGCCGGGTTCTCGTACACTTCCTTGGGCGTCCCCTGCTGCATAATGCGCCCGTAATTGAAAATCACAATATCCGTCGCCATCGTCATCGCTTCGATCTGATCATGCGTGACAAATACGAACGTTGATTTCAGACTGCGGTGCAGGTCGATGAGCTCACTGCGCATTTGATTGCGCAGCTTGGCATCCAAATTGGATAACGGCTCGTCCATCAGAAACACTTCCGGTTTCTTCGAGATCGCCCTCGCCAGTGCGATTCGCTGCCGCTGCCCCCCTGATAAGGTCGAAGGCTTCGCATTCACGTACTCCTGCAGTCCGACCATGCCCACCACTTGCTTAATCCGCTTCTCGATCTCATCCTTGAGATACTTCATATTTTTCAAACCGAATTCGATATTTCTCCGCACCGTCATATGAGGGTAGATCGCGTAGTTCTGGAACACCATCGCGAGGCCCCGCTCCCCCGGCTCCGTCTTGGTGACATTCTGATCGCCTATGTACAGTTGCCCGGCACTAACCTCTTCAAGTCCTGCAATCATGCGTAAGGCTGTCGTTTTCCCGCAGCCGGAAGGACCTAACAATACCGTAAAAGAACGATCTTTAATTTCAAGATTCAAATCCTCGATGACGGTTTTTCCATTCGAATACGTCTTGGCAATGTCTTTCAAGTGAATTGCAGCCATAGCTCTCATTCCCTCCTGCTCCACGCACACCTTGTCTTTACTACCTGTTCTACACTTCAAACTATAAGCATGCAGTGTAAAATGAAGATCAATTACGAATGAATATATTGTTAATTTTACTTTTGATATCCTTTTTTGTTCTTTTGTGTTCCTTTCGGTCATTTAGGAAATAACAAAAAGGCAAATACCTGATCTGCATGCAGATTGGGGCATTTGCCTCTTGGCACATTCCTATTCGTGAACGGAGATCCCGTCACCTTTCTTCGCTACTGTTTATAACCTCGTCATCGTATCGGCAGCTTAATCTCGATTAAGGTCCCTTCATTCCCTTTGCTCTGATAGGCAATACTGCCATGATGTTGTTTAATAATGCGATGACTGACCATAAGTCCGAGCCCTGTTCCCTTCTCCTTCAAGCTGTAGAAAGGCTGTCCGAGCTGAGGCAATAGCTCCTCGGGAATCCCGCAGCCATGATCTTTAATCGAAATAATGTACGCTTCCGTGGCTTCTACCCGTAAGCTGATGTGAATCTCTCCGCCACCCGGCATAGACTCAATAGCGTTCTTTAATATATTGAGAAATACCTGCTTCAGCTGATTCTTCTCACATGTAATAGGGAACTTTGCTCCTGCGAACCCATGGATAAACTCGATATTATTCAGAAGCGCCTGCGGCGACAGCAATTCGACCGTGTTCTCAAGCAGCTCTTTGAGATCCGTATCGGTCAGCTGAATGGATTGAGGTTTGGCGAGCGACAGAAACTCATTCGTAATCATTTCGATCCGCTCAAGCTCACTTAGGAGCAAGTCGCTATTCCTCATCGAAGGATTCTCCCTGCTGTATAGTTGAAGGAACCCTTTCATGGTTGTCAGCGGATTGCGAATTTCATGAGCTACGCCGGCTGCCAATTTCCCGACAACGGACAGTTTCTCCGATTGCAGCAGAAACTCCTCGGCTTTCTTCCGTTCCGTAATATCTCGGCTAATAATGACGACGTGATCAATACTCCCGGCCGCTCCCACAACAGGTCTGCAGCGAGATTCAAATTCGACCCATCGACCATCCTTGTGCCTCAGCCTGAATTCCATGGCATGGGATTCACTATCTGCAAACATCTTCTTAATCGCGCTTCGGAACATCACCACATCGTCCTCATGAACGAACGAGCACAATTCAACCCCTTCTAATTCGGATCGGATGTACCCCAATATATGCTCATGAGACGGAGAGAAATAACTAACGGAATAGTCCTTATCCATAAGCGCAATAAGGTCCGAGGTGTTCTCCGCAATGAGCCGGTATTGGGATTCACTGACTTCCAGCGTCTTCTCCATGTAGCTCTTCTCTGCGATAATTCGACGGAGTCTCTCATTGGATTCAATAAGCAGCCCTCCGATGACGACGCCGAGCAGGACAAATAACAAATACTGCAGGTGAAATAAAGGCCAAGCGATGAGAATTTGAAAGGTAAACACGGTGCACAAATAACCAACGATGTAGCCGCAGGATAGAACCGCACTTTTCTTAATTGGCGTAAGACGAGGGATGTACCTATATACAACGGTGAGAATCGCGATGTTGATGACCCAGCCTACTATAGCCGGCAGCCAATTGCCACCGGATAGCAGTCTGGTTATTAAGGAAAAAGAGCCTGCAATGATGCCCGGCACAGGCCCAAGATAGGCATAGACCAGAATAACAGGCGCATATCGAATGTCGTAGGAATATCCTTGTTGCTTGACGGAGAGGATGACGAGAATAACGGAAACAAGCCCCGCATAAACGCCTACCCACAGACGCATCTGCTTCAGGGTTGGACGAATAATGAACGAACGAATGACCAAGGGCGTACTAACCATAAGCGAGAAAATGGAGAGATTAACAAAGTAATCAAAAACGATCAATTCGCACCACCCTTATGAAGTCACTGATGTCCATGACATGAAGGCTGCTCGCTCTAGAACTCTCGTAGTATATGATCACCTAAATTATGGTATAGGTGCACTCTTCGAAGTATAAACAACTTCAAAAACAGAAGCAACACCTTAAATTAAGGCTGGGAATGGGCAGCCCGCCAAACATCAAGCTGCCTTTGCACTTCCATTCGCACCTCATTAATCCCTGCTTGCTGAAGCTCCTGATTGAACTTTGGCAGCACCGCATCCACGTCTACGCTGCCGGTCATCAAACTCGGGAAGTACTTCTCCCAGACCATCTGAATGTTCTGCACTTGAATCGGCACGCGGGACAAGTCTGGCGTAAATCCGAGCGTACTCGAATTAACCGCCTCCCGGTTGCCGGCGCGGAACTGATTCCATTTATCCAAGGGATCCGGATATTCGCCGCCCATCGTTTTTAAGATAAACCAATTGCCTTGCGTGTACTGCACGCCTCCATAGCTTGGCTGCGCGCCTTGGATCGGATGACCGTCACTGTCTTCGGGTGCCTTAGGCACCACCTGACCGTTGCTATCCAGCGTATAGTGCACGCCTTCTATCCCGAAGTTAAACAGGTTGCGCACCTCAGGGTCCGTGTTCAGTAGATTGAGAAACTTTACGCTCTCTACGGGATGCTTCGTATCCACGCTGACAGCCATCACCCCGCCGCGCATGGATTCCGTTGTTATCAGTGCCGGTGTTACCGGGTAAGCCACAAGTTTATAGCCGCGATCCTTGCTCCAGCTATTCTCCGACAGCGGTCCGCCTCCGGCAGCTTTCCAGAAAACCTTCACGCCTCGCTTCAGCCCTTGGCTCTCGCGCATAGCCGCATCTTCGTTAATATAACCCTGCTCGTAGTAATCGCGAAGAATATCCAGCACGTTGCGGCCTTCCTTCGTTTCGAATATATTCACTACCGGAGAGCTGGGATCCAGCACGCGCACCATCAGCGGAAGCCCCTTCTCCGATACATATTCGTAGCCGTCCAGCGCGAAGAAATTCTGGGAATCCTTGTCGAGCTCCATCGGCTGATAATCGGGTTCCTTCTCCTTGATCGTCTGCAGCAGCGGTTTAAGGGAAGCAAGCGTCGTGTACTTCGAAATATCAATATGGTACTTCTTCACCAACTCTTCCGGGTACATCCACTGGTCGCGCACCGCCAATTCCTTATTGGTCGGTACACCGTAAATGCTGCCATCATCCATCCGCACGCCTTGCCAAAACTTCGGATCGATGGCATCATACATATCCTTACCCACATTGGATAAATAATCATTCAGCTTCAGCCAGGCGCCACGCTGTGCATAGGTGGTGTATTCCGGTGCAAAAGCGATGTCGAACGGCGTGCCTGCAGAAACAAGCGTGTTCAGCCGATCTTCATACTCCTGCCAGCCCACCTTAATATAAGTGATCGTCACGCCGATTTTCTTCGCCAGCACCTCGTTGATCTTATCGTTGACCATCTTCAGGTCCGCATCGGGATCCCCGATGGTGTAATAGATCAAATTCACCGTATTGCGCGGAATTGCGGCATTGCTGCCATTACCGGATGAAGAGAAACAGCCGGATACAAGCAGCATCGGCATCAGGATGAGCACGAAGGTGGCAACGAAGCGACTTGAAATCCGTTGTTGTCGTCGCATCACGGTATTATTCCTTTCTCCGCAGATCTGAGGGTGATTTGTCGAAATAAGCGTGAAAATGAGAGTAGAAGTAGTTCAGGTTCGGATATCCGACAGAAAGCGCGATACTGACAATTTTCTCGTCTGTCGTCTGAATGCGCTCCTGGGCACGAAGCATCCGATAGGCCATGAGATACTCCGAAAACTTCTTCTGCGTCTCCTTAAGAAACAATTGCCCGAGATACGTGCCATTCATGCGAAACCGTTCTGCAACCGATTTCAAATTTAGGTTCTGGGCATATTCCGCTTTGACGATCAACAGAATGCGATTGGTCAGCTTGGACAAACTATCATAGCGAACGCCGAGCACCGGGTCAATGTCCAGATCGTCGCGATCCGAGCCTTCGATCGTGCCGTGCAAATCCTCTACAATAATCTTCTCGACCAATTGCTGCAGCTTCGTACGGTCGACAGGTTTGAGCAGATAGTCCTTGGCGCCGCAGCGAATGGCCTCCAGTGCATACTGGAATTCGCCATAGCCGCTCATCATGATATATTTGGAAGGAAGACGCAGTTCATTAAGCTTGTGAATAGCATCATACCCACGTTGTTTGCCTATACATACATCAAAGATAGCCAAATCGGGCAGAAACTCCACTGCCTTCGAGATTGCACCTTCATACGTTTCGCTGGTCTCGATTTGGCCAAAGCCGTACTTCTCCCAATCCAGCGTTCGTTTCACGCCCTCCAGAATCTGCGGCTCGTCATCTACGATCAGTAGCTTGTACATCGAAAGTTGCCTCCTTGGATAGGAATACACTTATTTTAACGCCAGCTTCCTCATTGTTGTCGATGGTCATCGAGAACCCGGCCCCATAGAAGAAGTGCAGTCTTGTATACACGTTACGCAAACCAATATGATCCGTCTCGGCATCGTCACCTCTGGCAAGCTTGTTCCTGATTTCGGCCAGACGCTCCTCGGGGATCTTGTTGCCATTATCCATGATTTCCAGTACGAAACGATCTTCTTCCTCCCAGCCGTTCACGATGAGCAGGTTGAACTCGCTTTCGGGATCGAAGCCATGAATGAAGAAGTTTTCGGCCAGCGGCTGCAGCCAGAATTTCACGGTAGGCAAGCATAGCAGCGGCGGCTCCACATTAAGCTGATAATAGAATCGTTCCGGATATTTGAATTCCATAATTTTCAGATACTTCTGAAGCAAGTTCAGCTCGCTCCCGAGCGGTATGATATTCTCGTTCTTCACGATATCCCGGTACAGCGCCCCTAAAGTGGCGATCGCATCGGAAGTGTGGTCGGCATGGTTCATTAGCGCAGAGGAACGGATAACCTCCAGCGTATTATATAAGAAATGCGGATTGATTTGGTGCTGAAGCGCTTTCATTTCGGTTTCTTGCTGCTTAAGCTTGAGTAAATAATTCGTTTGAATATGGCGATCGAGCTGATGGATCATATCGTCCAGTTCGCGCGCGATCATGCCGTATTCGTTCCTGCGATAACGTGCCGGATGAACCAGTGTGAAATCAGCGGTCTTCGCTCGTCCGATGGAAAGAATAATCCGCCGCAGGAAGTTAGCGTCCTCGCGCAAATTGTAAACAATAAGCAGCAATACGCTGATCATCGCAACGAGCACGATGAGAAACACCAAGAGCAGCACGCTGGCTTTCTGACGAATAAGCGGAGCCATATCGACCATACTGACGAACCGATAATCGAACTCTGTGGAGTTAAAGGACACGAAGTAAACCGCATCCGCAAATCCCGTCTTCAGAAAACCATGACTGCGCCCGTCCGCCATCACTCTGCGAACCAGCTCCTCCGTGTTTCGGCCGCTGCCGGCAATCTGGTATACCTCCCCGGAAGGACTGACTGCTGCTGCTTCGCTCAGATGGTAATTCTGCACGGTCTTAAATATGCGGTCGCTGCTGACCAGGAAACGGAATTCACCCAGCTGGCGAGCGATTTGATTCGGATCGGACAGCTTCTTATGGTAGACGAAACCTTTCTGAATCGTCTCGCTGAACATGGCATCCCTATTGGACAAACGAAATTGAAAGCTCGTATTCCCATTACTATCGAAGCTCACTACATTGCCTTCAAGTGAGGTGTGCAAACTAATTTGCGTGATGTCTCCCTTTCCGCCGTTACTCAGAAAAGATTTAATGTCCTCGGGAAAGGAAACGAGCGGTCGATTATAATGGCTGTTCTGCAGCCTGCTCGTCAGATAACCTTCTGCGGTATTTCCTAAGAAGCTGCGCACATCCGATACCAGCCCGCTATTCGAATACACACGCTGCATGAAGGCTTCGATTCGGTCGGCATCATATTGAAGGGTATTCTCCACCCGAGTGAATGCGCCATCGGCTTCATTACGAGCATTTCCCACCCACTGACTCAGCAGTACCGCGCAAGTGAGTGCGCCGATGGTCAGGCCGATGAACACCACAAATACCGCATATGCTATGAATTTGCCGCGATAGATCTTGATTTGCATAAATGAAAGCATGCGGCGTCTCCTTTGCAGTAAGCCTTTTTGTCGTACCCACTCTCAACCTTATAACGTTGTTGGCACCAAAAGCAATCAGGTATTTCGTGGCAGAAAACCCGAACGGCTATCTCCGTTCGGGTTTCTGTATGCCTTTTACTCGATTAATTGCGGTAACTTATTTGAAATATGCATTGATTTGCTCTTGCGCAGCAGCTGTAATCGCATCCATACCGGCTGCTTTCAATTCTGCTACGATCTTCGGTACCATTACCTCAGGATCAGAAGCACCTGTCATCAGCTCGTAGCGATATTTATCCCATACGGCTTTCGCGTTGGATACTTCAGTACCCAGCTTGCTGATATCCAGCGCAAAACCCAAGTTCGTGGACGAAGTAGCTTGATCGTTCAGCTTGCGCACTTGATCCCATTGATCGACCGGAGCGCCTTTCGTTACAGCCAGGTCGAAGAATGTACCTTGCGTATAAGCAGCCAGTGGCCATGTATCTGTTTTACGCTCAACGACTTTCTCGCCGTCTACGTTATCGTAGTCGACACCCAGCTCGCCGAATGCCAGCATGTTACGCAGCTTCGGATCTGTATTAACCAATTGCAGGTATTTCAGAGCTTCCGTTTTATATTTCGAGTTCGCCGAGATTGCATTCAAAGAACCTTGGATTGTACTCGTTGTATAAATTGGGCCGAAGATTTGGAACATATCGTACTTCTCGACAGCTTCAGTAATCTGCCAGCCTGCTTCCGCGCCTGGGAATGCCTGTGCCGCGAAGAATGGACGAGCCTTGTCCGCTTCCGTCTTCGTCGGGGCATCCGGATTGATGATGCCATCCTTGTACCATTGGTGCAGCGTCTTCAGATCTGCCATAACTTCCGGCTGCTCCAGCACGGATACGACTTTACGGGAAGCGTCGTCGACTTTCACGCCGATTGGCGGCAGACCGAGCGTCATATCGTCATATCCGTTGAAGAATCCGTTAAATCCGTCGCCTTGCGTGAGGGACAGCGGGTAGAAGCTCTTGCCTTCGCCGGCCTTCATGTCATGGAAAGGTTTGTCGAGATCTTTCAACGTCTTGATGCTAGCGCCGTCGATTTTATATTTCTGTACGTATTTATCGTCGAACACCCAATATTGAGTCAATGAAGAGTCCTTGTACGTCGGTACGGAGTAAATTTTACCGCCGACTTTCGTTCCGTCCCAAACCTTCTCAGGAATGAGCTTGTACAGATCAGGGGAATCGCTTTGTACGGCATCCGTCAGATCGGCAAAAGCGCCCAAGTTTACTTGTTGGCTGTATTTACTGTTATTCGTAAACATAATATCGAATGGTTCGCCCGTATTTACGATCGTGTTGATCTTCGTATCCCAGTCGCCCCAGCTTGCTACTTTGATGTCGACCTTCACGCCGATTTTCTCAGCGGTGTATTCGTTCATCGCAGCAATGGCTTTGTCGAAGTTAGCAGGCGTTTGCCCACCGATTGTCCACCATACCAGCGTAGGCACTTCACCTGATTCAGCAGGTTTGTTTGCCTCCGTGTTTGTAGTTGTGTTAGAAGGCGTGTTGTTACTCGACTCGGAATTGGAATTCGAGTTTCCGCAGCCCGCTAGTGCTGTTGTTGTCAAAAGCGCCGCGGCCCCGATTGCAAGCAATTGCTTCTTTGTCTTTTTCATACCCATTTCCTCCCTATGATTACAATCTTGTTTCTACCGCCATGCAATCAGGCGGCAGCTATCATAAACCGGACGAATCCAGGTTTATTTCGGGTTAACCTTTAACAGCGCCGACCGTCAGACCGGAAATGAAATATTTCTGGAAGAACGGGTAGGCGACGGCCACCGGAACCACAATGACGATGGCAACGGCCATACGCGCGGATTCCTTAGGCATCGTGGCGACAAGCTCCGCATAGCTGATGCCCATGCTGGACGCATTCTTCGCCAGGGCGTCCACGTTACTCATCAAGCTGTTCAGCAGCGCCTGCAGCGAGTACAGGTTCTGGTTGTTGATGTACAGCATGGATTGGAACCAATCGTTCCAATAGGAGAAACATAGGAACAATCCGATGGTAGCCAGTACCGGCAGCGATATCGGAAGCACGATGGAGAAGAAGATGCGCAGCTGGCTCGAGCCGTCAATCTCGGCAGATTCAATCAGCGCGTCCGGAATCGTGCTTCTGAAGAAGGTTTTGCAAATGATGACGTTGAATGAGGAGACGGCCAGCGGCAGAATAAGTGCCCACACCGTATCTTTCAGACCCAGCAAATTCGAGTTGATGTAGTAGCTGGATACCAATCCTCCGTTGAACACCATCGGGATGAATACGATCCAAGTCAGCAGCCCGTTAAGCTTGTAATTCGGCCTCGACAGGACATACCCCATCGAAGTCGTAAGCATTACGCCAAGCACGGTACCTACGACAGTAACGAGTACGGAGATGCCGAGCGCCTGACTAATCATCTTCCCTTGCTTGACAATATAGTGATAAGCCTCTCCGGAGAAAGCCGTCGGAATGAGATGATAACCATCGTTACGGATGGAATCCTCGCTGGCCAGCGATACGGACAGTACCACTAGGACAGGAACGAGGCAAAGCAACGCCAATATAATGAAAATGAGATGGAAACTTACGTTTGTGGCCTTCCCGATTCGGTTGAATTTGTCGAGACCGGATTCATATGCTTTTGCTTTCATTTTCCGCTTCCTCCTTTACATCATTGCGCTCTCTCGGTCTACACGACGAACGACCCAGTTGGCAATCAGAATGGTCACACAACCCATCACGGATTGTACGAATGCGGAAGCAGAAGCCATACCTACCGTTGCCGTCTTCAGCTGCTTATAGACGAGAACGTCGATGGTAGTCGCCACGTTGAAGAGCGAGTTAGAATCCCGCGGCACCTGGAAGAACAATCCGAAATCCGTGTAGAAGATGCGCCCGACGGCCAAGATGAACATCATCACGATGACCAGCTTCATAAGCGGCAATGTAATGAACCGAGCTTGCTGCCATTTGGAAGCGCCATCGATTACGGCTGCCTCGTAATACGTGCTGTCGATGCCGGTGATGGTCGCAAGATAGACAACCATGCCGTAGCCCAAGCCCTTCCATACATTCATGAAAACCAGAAAGTACGGCCAGTATTTAGGCTCCATATACCAGTTCACCGGATCCTTGCCGAGATCTGCCAGGAATTGATTGGCGATCCCTTTATCGAAGCTTAGAAACGCCCAAACAATGGCGGATACCACAACCCAAGATAAGAAATAAGGCAAGAACATCATCGTTTGATATACTTTGCCGGCCTTGCTGCTGTGCAGTTGGCCGATCATCAGTGCCAAAGTTACGGGTACCGCAATGCTTAGGATAATGAATATCAAATTGTATCCCAGCGTATTGCGCATCACGACCCAAGCATCATTCGACTTGAATAGAAACTCAAAGTTCTTGAAACCTGACCAATCGCTGTTGATAACGTTGCTGAGAAAGCCACCGTGAATCTTGAAATCTTTAAAGGCAATAATAAGACCAAACATCGGTAAGAAACAAAACAAGATATACCAAATGGTCGTCGGCAAGGCCAGAAACGTCAGTTCTGTATCCTGCGTGCGCCAGCGTGTTCGTAAGCGTTTACGCCCGCTCTTCATATCCATGTCAGCCACTCCTTCCGTTAGTTCACGTTCAGCGTGTACGCGCTTTCAAACTAACTGATGTCATTGTATAGAATGTTGCAGGCCTCATTCCAGACAACAAACATAAGACCGCAGTCAACAAACGTTAGGTTTGGGGGTGAATGTGCAAAATAAAAAAGCTTTCAATCGCCAGCATTTGGCGGTTTGAAAGCTTTTTACAAGTTCAGCTAATTTGTGGACCGACTTAGGCTGCCACATCCCTGCGCGTAAACGCAAGCCAAGAAACCAGGTTAAATACGACAAAATAAATGACGAGCATGATGACGGAGAAGGAAAGCGTCATGCCGTCCTGATACGGCCGCCCCTCCAGATACTGTGAAAGATTGATGTTGGCAAACAGCACGTACTTCGCCCAATCGTAACGCTGAATAAGCTCCGTCAAGATGTTTCCCGCGAACAATAAGAAGACGGAGGTCCCAATTGCCATTGCGCTGCTGCGGAACGCTGAAGATATCATGAATGCGATCGTGACATACATCACGGTGGATACACCGTTTAGCATATACGTTTTCCACAAGTTAACAAGCATGTTCCGCTCGAAGATGTCCCCATTCGAATCCATGCCGACCAGTGGCAAGTTCATATCGCCGAACTGATACAGCAATCCATTAATCAACACGGATACTACGAACAGCACGATTAATAAGAAAATGCCGAACAGAATCATGGATATATACTTAGAGATGAGGATCTTGAGCCGATTAGCGGGACGAATGAGGAGCAGCTTGATTGTCCCTGTTGAGAACTCCCCAGCCAAGCTGTCTCCGGCAATAATGACCATGAACAGCGTAATCAAGATGACTAACGTCGCGGAACCGTTAATGCCGCTCCACATCGTGCCGACCTCCGGCCTGATGTCATGCTCCAGCCTATAATCGATAAGTGCGATTCGATCCTTATAATATTTCTTTGATCCCTCGTCTGTTTTCGGATCCGCCAATTCCTTCTCGGCATCCGCCTTCTGCTCCTCGACTTGTTTCTGCCACGTCTCGGAACTAGGTGTTTTGTCGTAATGCCAATCCAGGATGCTCGCGGTAAATACGATCCCGATCATGATACCGACCATGATCCAAGTTCGCCAGCGGCGGTATACTTTCATATTCTCGTTCTGAATTAAGTTAACCAACCTGCTCGCCTCCCGTCATTTCCAAGAACCGATCTTCGAGCGACACCTTGATTGGATGTGCACCGAATACATCGATCCCGCTACCCATTAAGTAAGACAGAATACGCGGAATTCGTTCCCGTCCGGTCACGA
This sequence comes from Paenibacillus sp. CF384, assembly GCF_900106745.1. GTDB lineage: Bacteria > Bacillota > Bacilli > Paenibacillales > Paenibacillaceae > Paenibacillus_Z. Next base: position 175,632 of record NZ_FNNV01000007.1, read on the forward strand.
TTTCGGCGCCTCCCTCAACAAGCTTCACTTCTTTGACGCCTTCCAGCTGCTTAATCGCCGCCACCGCCTCATCCGTAAAGTCAGCTTCAATGAGATAGGACTTGCTCTGCTCATCCGTACCGATAAATTCGTGAATCGGTTTGATGTCCACCAGTCTGCCTTTCTGCAGAATAGCCACCCGGTCGCACATCAGCTCCATCTCGGAGAGCAAGTGGCTCGATACGATAACCGTAATGCCTTCGGTCCGTGTCAAGTACCGCAAGTAGTCGCGCAGCTCGCGAATTCCCGCAGGGTCAAGACCATTCGTCGGTTCATCCAAGATAAGGAGCGAAGGATTATGCAGCATGGCTTGCGCGACGCCTAGCCGTTGGCGCATGCCGAGGGAATACTTCTTCACCTTATCGTGAATGCGGTCCTCCAGCTTAACCAGCCTTACCACTTCGTCGATTCTTTCCTTAGTCACTCCGGGAACCATGCGTGCGTAATGGACCAAATTACGATAGCCGCTCAGAAATTTGTACATTTCCGGGTTCTCGACAATGGCACCTACGTGGCGGATCGCCTTCTCGAATTCGTTCTTGATGTTATGGCCTTGGATTCGAATTTCGCCTTTGGTGATGGACATCAAGCCGACCATCATTCGAATGGTGGTCGTTTTGCCGGCTCCGTTGGGACCGAGAAAACCGAATATTTCGCCTCTGGGCACGTCGAACGTCAAATTATCAATAATCGTTGTCTTGCCGACCTTCTTGGTCACATTGCGCAAGCTTACAACGGGTGTATCGCTCATCGTTGCGCCTCCTCTATTGGGGAATGAATAATAACCTCTCCGTTACTCGACGTAATGTCGACTTTCCATTTGCCGGTGCCGGTCGTACCTTTTAAAAGCGTCATATTCTCGTTGTCCGGGTTTGTGCTTATGAATGGCAGCTTCGTTAGAATGGCCCCATCTGTTGCCTCAACGTTAAAGCTAAATCCTCCATCCTGCGGCAGCACCACATCTGTTGTTCCGGACTGTGAACCCACTTTGATGTCACCGCGAATGCCATCCATCCGAATTTCGCCATCCACTCCGCTCAGATTAACGCTGCCGGTTATGTCGCTTACGTACACGGGGCCACCTTCGGTAACTCCGCTTACAGCTCCTTGGACGCGGCGGATAAACTGCTTTCCGGACTTGCTGCTCACCGATACATGACCTCGAACGTCCTCGATCGACGCGATTCCTGCCTTGTTGTTTAACGCGATATCCCCGTTAATGCCAGAAGCGTACACATGGCCATAGGAGCCATTAATGGTTACGCTGCCGGTGACCCCAACGAGCTCCACCAAGCCGCCGCTTGAGGTTACATCAACATCGCCATGAATCCCTTCGACACGAATGGGTTCCTCTTCAGCGCTGAGTTCCAGCTTCAAGCCATCCGGCACCAGCAGCGTGTAGGTGATGTCGTAATCATCTTGATCAAGCGTTTTCCCGCCGGCCATTGCAACCAAGGCGAGCTTACCCGCTTCATGATGCTGCTCGATGCTTACCGCCTTGTTCATCCGATCTGCTGCCTCTGCGTCCGATGCGGACACGGTAACCGCGTAATGAAGACTTACGTTGCCGCCGCTTGCTCGCTGCACCGTTATCGGACCGCCTGCCCCGGTGAGCTGAAGCTCCCGCAGTGTCCCTGGATCGGTAATCTCAAGCTGCCTCTCGTCCGTCTTTGTCACGCCATGGTTCGCTCGCTCACGGGCCTGCGTTCTCGCCTTGTTAGCGAATTGATCGCTAAATCGTTTGAAAGGCTCCTCTTTACGAATTCCAATATCCAGAATCATCGCCACGAATAGGACCAAGACTACGGAAAGAAGAAGCGTTCTCTTAGAACGTAACGTCATCTTCATACCTCCACTTCCCGTTCGAACATATACCCGTTCAGCCACGTTAATCCGACGATAATGAGCGCCACAACGATGAACGGTCCGGTTTGCACGAACGTTCCGTCCTGTCCTTCGCCGCCGATCCATATATCGGGTGTCCAACTCAGCAGAGCCGACAAGAGCGGGCTAACTCGCAGCGTGGCCCAGAGCGCCGTGACGAACGCGATGAGTACAACGAGCCACTTCAATCGCGCGACGAGCTGCCCGCATAGGAATGCGAATTGCACGATAACGACCGCGAATACCGTGATGAACAGGTAGAGCCAGAAGCTGTGCAGAAGCAAGTTCACGAGCTCGGGCTTGAAGCTTAGCAAATCGCGGACGATTCCCCACTCCTCCCACTTGGCGATGAGCAGTGTAAACGAGAAGCTTGCTGCAATCCACAGCATGACTCCAACCAGCAACGTTATCGTAGCTGCTAGCTTCGCCGCTAACACTTTCCATCCGCGTACGGGCAGCGAGAGCAGCAAGTAAATCGAATTCGTTCTCCACTCCGAATGCAACTGATAATAGCCTACGCCGATCGTGACCACAGCAATAAAGATATAAGGGAATAACAACGATAACATCGACAGCACGTCATCCTCCCATACGCCACTCTTGAACCAGAGTAAGAGATCCATCAGAAAGACCGCGACGGAGAAGACGCCGTATAAAGGCCAGACACTCTTCAGCTCTTTGCGGAATAAATTGCGGAATGCCATTACACGTACACCTTCTCCCATATGTTCTCGAGTGAACAGCCGAACTCCGCGCGCAGGTTCTCTGCGGAATCGAACAGCTTGATTCGTCCGCCTTGCAGGAAGATCACGTCATCGAACATCGGCTCAGACTCTTTCACCGAATGAGTAGATAAGATGATCGTTTGCTCTGCGGATTCGAATTCGCTGGCGATCGAACGGATGATCTTAGCACGTGAAGATGGATCGATGCCCGAGAAGGGCTCATCAAGCAGGACGAGCGGCACATCGCGAGATAAGGCAGCGATTAGCTTCAATCTTGCTCGCATTCCCTTAGACAAGCTGCGCACCTTCTGGTCGATATCAAGCTCCATCTTCGCGAGCATATCCGCCGCTTTGTCCTCCTTCCAATCCGGATAGAAGCCCGAGATGAAACGCAGCGTTTCCTTCACTGTCATCCAGCCATACAAATTGTCGATCTCCGGTAAATAAGCGATCTGCGCTTTGTTCCGAACGCCGGGCTCTCTGCCGTTTACGAGAATGCTGCCTGACGTCGGATAGATCATGCCCGCCATCATCTTAAGCAGCGTCGATTTGCCGCTCCCGTTCGGACCGAGCAAGCCGACTATTGTTCCTTTGCGGATTTGGAGATCGATTCCGTTAATCGCGTGTTTCAACAAGTAGCGTTTATGAACGCCGTGTAACTCTGCAATATTGGGTTGGTCGAACTGTTCATTCATGCTCTAAGCCTCCTCGCCTTCGTATAATTGCTTGCGAAGCAAGAGCTCTGTCTCTCCCGGTTCGACTCCCAGACCCCGCATCTCCTCGATAAATTGGCGTACCGCCGTGTTGGCCATCTCCGCTCGTATATGCAGCAGCAACGCCGGGTCGTTCTTGATGAACGTGCCTTGACCGCGCAACGTCTCCGTCAATCCTTCCCGCTCCATCTCCTGATACGCCCTTTGCACCGTATTCGGGTTAACCTGCGACATTTGAGCCCTTTCCTTCAAGGAAGGGATCTTGTCACCCGGCGCCAGCTCACCCCTGACTAACGCCTTCTTGACCTCGTCCACCATTTGCAAATATATTGGTTTCGGGTTGTCAAAATTAAGTTGCATGTCCGACCCTCCTATAGAACGCGAACCAGTGCACTACTAAACTAGTGTACTGATAATATATTTGGAACCCGAGTCGCTTGTCAATGGCTTTGTTTTGATTTGCGCCAAAAAGCCGCTTCCTATGCGGAAAGCGGCTTTTACAATCGCGATATGAGGGCATCAAGACTACCTTAAGTCATCAACACGAACGCCAGTGCAACGATGGCAGGCAGACCTTGCATAATCAAGATGGATCTCTTGGCCGTTACCCCTCCATAAATAGCAGCAACGAGTACGCAGCAGAGAAAGAATAGTTGAATCTGATGTCCGACAGCAGCTGCGGGATGGAACAATCCCCAGAACAAGCCCGCCGCTAAGAACCCGTTGTACAAACCTTGGTTGGCGGCAAGAGACTTCGACTCTTGCGCGAACGTCTTCGTGGTACCGAATGCCTTCATTGCCCTCGGCGTAGTCCACATAAACATCTCCAGTATTAAGATATAGATGTGCTCCGCTGCGACAAGTGCAACCAATAGTGCAGCTATAATCGTCATTTGCGTCTTCTCCCCTGCCTGTATGGCGGTAATACTTTATATATACATCCTACCGAACGCCGAGACAAGCACTACCTATAAAAAAAGAGCGCCACCTCGAAAGGCAGCACTCTTCATCATCCATTCTATTATGCGATGTTGTTCCAGTAAAACGTAAGTGTAACCGCGCTGGAATTGCCCGCAGCGTCAGTCAACGTACCCGTTACAACCAATTGATTGTTGTTGCCGCCGAGCTGCTTTAAGTAGCTAACGGATACACCGTCACCTTGTGCATCCAAAGCACCTAATTTAGTGATCAGATTCAAGGACGAAGCTGTTCCTCCAACAAGCTGCTGCGTGAAGGACAACGACGGATAAGATGCCAGGTTCACGTTTTGAATTGAAGTGATCGTCAAAGTAGCATCTTCATTTGACGTGATGTCTCCAGCAGTCAGGTAACCGCTTGTGATTGTGATTGTGCCATCGTTGCCATCGAGATCAACAGGAAGACTGTTGACGTTCGCTGCAGTCAGGTTTGGCGCTGCATCGTCTGCTTTAATGGTTAATGTAACTGTGCTGGAGTTGCTTGAACCATCGCGAAGCGTGCCCGTAACGACAAGCCCGTCATGGTTGGTATCCAACTGCTTAAGCAGCGACACGGATACGCCGTCTTCTTGTGGATCTAGCGCTCCAAGCTTGTCAATCAGATCAAGCGTATTCGAGCCGGAAGCCAGCGATTGAGTAAGCGATAGCGACGGATAGTCCGTCAAAGTGATGCCTTCAATTGCAGTAATGGTCAGAGTCGAAGCTTCGCTTACGCTAAGCGTTCCCTCTGTCAGATACGCACTGCTCTTAAAGCTGATCGAACCGTTTACGCCGCCTGTTACCGTTACGTTTCTGCCGTTAACCGTAGCTGCGGTGATGCTAGGTGCAGTTGTATCTCCTCCGCCGTATACCGGTGTTGTTGGCGGTGTTGGTTTATTTGCTTCTTCTTGTGCTTTCTTAATCTCTTCAAAGGCTTGCTGTCCGCCATATGCGCCTATAACCAGATCTTGTCGAGTAGCCAGTTTGGAACCGTCGACACCTGCAGGGAGGATTTTCTTATCAATGGCTTGTGTGATAGCATCGCTATACCATGGTGTTTTGGTGACGTCCACTTTACCGCCCAGGCCTCTGACGAATACAGTTGCAAGTTGGCCCATGTTGGTCGTGCCGCTAGGAGCAAATTTGTTGTCCCCAACTCCATCCATTAGTCCGGCCTTCTTCGCAGCTTCGATAAATGGAATCGCCCAAAAGTCAGTAGTTACGTCGCTAAACGACGAGGTTTTTACACTTGTATCGACTTTAAGACCAAAAATCAAAGCAGCCACTTTAGCAAATTGCGCACGGTTCATATTATCTTGAATTCCAAATGTTTCAGTGCCTTGACCCTCAAATACGCCTTTAGCCAATAACGCATCGATTTTGGCCTTAGTTGCCGCATCCAAGCCCGCCAAATCCGTAAAATCAGCCGATGTCTTTACTGTCGTGCTCTCTGCATGAGCAGCTACACCTGGCACAAGCAAGCTCACACCTAGCGGAAGCAGCAACCATTTTGAAGCTTTCTTTTTCAACGTAAAACACTCCTTTATTGATAATTAGTAAATTATTCTAGGTTTTATTTCGGCATGCAGACCTAATTTGTTTAGCTTTTAATGAAAATGAATGACAAAAGAACATGATTCTTTCGAACTATAGTTAATTTCTATAAAGTGGCTATCAACAAAAATAAACACGGCACCCAAGTCGGGTACCGTGTTTGCTGCGATACAGATACTTTTACACCTCAAATAAAGAGGAATCCAATGCCTGAATATATGGCGTCCATTCATCTGTCGTATAGAGTAGAAGCCGGTGCATCGCACGCGTACAAGCCGTGTAGAAGAGCTTGCGCTCGCTTTCCCGATGGTACACCGAAGAAGATGCATCATAGATAAGCACGGCGTCGAACTCCACCCCTTTGGCGAGGTAAGAGGGAATAACCATGATTCCCTTCTCGAAGTCAGGCGTCTCCTTCGTAACAAGCCGCAGCCCCTGACAACCATGAGCGGCAAGGCGCTCGTAGGCTTCCCTGCTCTCGGCCGCTGTCTTCGTAATAATAGCAATGGAGCCGAGGTCCTCCGACTGAAGAGCCGCGAGATCCGCTGCCATTCGCGCCGCCCTCATCACGTCGCTGCCCGTCTGAATAAGAAGGGGTTTCCTTCCTCTCCGATCAAAGGGCACAATCCCCTCTTCGCCGCCCGGCAGCAGCGATCTTGTAAACTCTACAATTTCGCGCGTGGAACGGTAACTGCGGGACAATAAGATGCGGCTCGTTTTATCCTCGCCATAGAGCTTGAGCAGCGGTGACTCCGCCTCATGTAAATTCGTAGCCTGCGTGAAGATCGCCTGACCGAAATCACCCAATACCGTCATGCGGGCACGAGGGAACAGATTCTTGAGAAACTGATATTGGAACATCGAATAATCCTGACCCTCGTCAATGAAGATATACCGAACCAGCGTATTCACCCGAGAGCCCTCAATGAGTTCTTTTAGATAGAGGTACGGTGTTGCGTCCTCGTAATACAGCTCGCGCCGATTCAGCTTCTCCCTCGTCTGCGCACAGATTTGCGGCCAAAGCTCAGGCACTTCCGCCGTATTCGTCATGGTTAGATACACGTCGTCATTCTCGCTGAACAATTGCGTGTATATCCCCTGCATGTCGATAAACAACATACTCTTTACGCTTCGCCTTAGCGGCTTGAAGGCTTCCTTCACGACCATGCGGCAGAGCATCTCTTCCTCTTGCTCGGCGAAGTTGAAGTCTGCTTCATCTCCGCGGCGCTTTTTCGTTACAAATTCCTGTACCTCCGCATACTGCTCGGCAAAATCAAACACACCGCGATCCTTGTGCAGTTCGCCAAATACCTCCGCATATTGCTCATTGTCCAGATAGTTCAGTTCCTCCTGAACCCACGAAGCAGACAGCTCTTCTCTCTCCAGCCGAGTCAGTTCCTTCATTAACCATTCCTGCAATAACGTTATGCGATTCGTTAGTCGAATCGAGGTGTCATACCTATAAAATTTCGATCGAATGAGATCGCCGGTAATGAGTACCCGATCGCGGAATCGAATGTCGTTAAACCTCATCCCTTCCTGCCCCAGCCATGACGCATAACCGTGGAGCGCCTGAAGGAACGCTTCCGACGACTTATATTGGATTCCGCTCAGACGGGACGCATACCCTTGCGCCGAAGCTTCGGTCAGGACATATTCAAGCTGGTCAAAGGAATCCTCCAGTTGAAATGCAGATCCAAGCCAATAGTCCAGATATTCTTGGAACGTCGTCTGTTGCATATTCTCCTCGCCAAGCTCCGGAAGAACGGTAGACACGTAGCTGTTAAACATCGGATTAGGCGAGAAGAGGACAATCTGATCAGCCGTCAGCTTATTGCGATGTTTGTATAGTAAGTACGCTACGCGCTGCAGGGCCGCAGAAGTTTTTCCACTACCAGCCACACCCTGCACAATGAGCATGCGGCTTCTATCGTCACGGATGATGGCGTTCTGCTCCTTCTGGATCGTCGCCACGATACTCTTCATCTGTGTATCAGCACCTTTGCCCAGCACCTGCTGGAGCAATTCGTCGCCGATCGTTATGCTGGAATCGAACAAGTTCTGGATCTGTCCGTCACGAATCTGGTATTGCCGCTTCTGCGTCATGATCCCCTTAATTGAACCCCCAGGTGTATCGTAAGCGACCTCGCCAGGAGAGTAATCGTAATACAAACTCGCAATTGGCGTACGCCAGTCGTACACCAAGAAATTCATGCCGTCCTGTTCCACGAAAGAGGATACCCCTATATAAACCTGCTCGATCAGATTCTGACCAGCCTCTTGAAAATCAATCCGGCCAAAATAAGGAGATTGCAGCAGTCGCTTGACGCTATTCCATTTCTGCTGCAGCTGCCGGTGGCTTCGCTCCCGTTCGGATAATACGGCTGCCTGCTGCTGGATCGTGAAGAAGGTCTCTTCGAAATCCTCATGCGTGCTCGTATTCACCGTAACTTCTTCCCAGAATCGCTTGCGAATGTCCGCTGCTTGATGACCCAGTTGATCCACTTTAGGCTCCAGCTCCACGACTGCTTCGCTAAGCTTGCTCATTGTCTGGTCCAGCCGCTCTTGTTCGTTCTCCCAATCCTTTGCGTGTATCATCCTTCTTAACACACTCCTTTAACCAATAATTTGGAGAAGCAAAAGAACATTTGACAACCCGCAATTCCCTGTGATAATATTAAGGTATAAGTAAGATGCAATAACTACGACCTAATACATAAAAATTGCAGAGAATTCTTTCATTATAGCATGATGTTTTTTCGAGCACAATTGGTTATTACGAGAAACACCCCGGGAAATTTTCCCGGGGTGTTTCTGTCTCTTTTGCAGACTAAGCTTGAACCTGTGATCAGGCAGCCCCCTCGACTTCGGGGTTATTCAAAAACCGGAACAGCCTCCACATAAGACTCGCCGGCTCTCCCGCTCGTATAGTTAATCGTACGATCGATCATATTCACTTCGTAATAGTGTACTCCTGCAGCAGCCATGTCCCGAAGAAATTCTGCAAAAGGAGTCCGATGCTGCTGATGATGTAACAGTCCTCTCTTTACGGCATCGGCATGGAACTGCTCCGCTACCTCAAGGGTTGACACCGAAGCCGATTTCGTTTCCTCGTACTGACTGTCTGCCCCCATATATACGATGTTGTCGTTAGCTACGCTTGTCCGATAAGAAACGACTCCTGCATGAAGCAATTCCTGAAACGTTCTTGGGTAGGGCCATCTTTCACTCTTGGATACCGAGCTGATTCGTTTGACTTCTTCGATATTCATAGGAAACCTCTCCTTTGAGATGTTAGTGTACGAGCTGGATTTAATGCCATAATAGCACACCTACAAGCCGGACAAAAAGGAAGAGCGCCACCTGAATTAGGCAGCGCTCTTCCGCTTCTATAAATGGAATTCAATAATTGCTCGGTCTACTCTCGAATCGGTTATGCAAGATCGTAACGGTCTGCGTTCATAACCTTCACCCATGCCGCAATGAAGTCACGCACGAACTTCTCTTGGTTATCGTCTTGCGCGTAAACCTCGGCAATGGCGCGCAGTACGGAGTTTGAACCGAACACGAGATCTACGATTGTAGCCGTACGCACGACTTCGCCTGTCTTCCGGTCTCGCCCTTCGTAAACCACTGCATTGGCCGGCTTCCACTGCAAGCCCATATCCAGTAAGTTGACGAAGAAATCATTCGTGAGCGTACCTTCGCGATCGGTGAATACGCCATGCGCGGTATTCCCGAAGTTCGTGCCCAGTACGCGCATGCCGCCTACAAGCACAGTCATTTCCGGTGCCGTCAGGTTCAGCAGCTGTGCCTTATCCACCAGAAGCTCTGCCGGGCTGACGCTATACTGCTTCTTCTGATAGTTGCGGAATCCATCGGCAGCCGGCTCCAGCACGGCGAAGCTTTCAACGTCCGTTTGCTCTTGCGTGGCATCGCCGCGTCCGGAGGTGAAAGGCACCGTCACATCAAAGCCCGCATCGCGAGCGGCTTTCTCTACTGCAGCGCTGCCGCCCAGTACGATTAAGTCTGCTAGGCTTACTTGCTTATCCAGACCACTCTGAATCGCTTCCAGTGCGGCAATAACCTTCGCAAGCTGCTCCGGCTGATTCACTTCCCAATCCTTCTGCGGAGCAAGTCGAATTCGAGAACCATTCGCGCCGCCGCGCATATCGGAGGCGCGGAATGTACTGGCTGAAGCCCAAGCGGTCGATACCAGTTCGCCGACGGTTAGTCCCGCGCTCAGAATCTTCAATTTCAGCTCTTCTACTTCGGCGTCTGTCAGCTCTGTCTCAGCTGCCGGAATAGGATCTTGCCAGATCAGAATTTCTTCCGGCACTTCCGGACCCAGATATCTTGCACGCGGGCCCATGTCACGGTGAGTCAGCTTAAACCATGCGCGAGCAAAGGCATCCGCGAACTCTTCCGGGTTCTCATAGTAACGGCGAGAAATGGTCTCGTACGCCGGATCCGCACGAAGCGCCATGTCCGCAGTGGTCATAATCGTCGGAACGCGAACGGATGCATCTTCCGCATCGGGTGCAAGATGCTCCTTAGCAGGGTTTATAGGCGTCCACTGGTTAGCGCCTGCCGGGCTCTTCGTAAGCTTCCATTCATACCCGAGCAGTAGCTCGAAGAAACCATTATCCCACTGCGTCGGATTTGCCGTCCATGCGCCTTCGATACCGCTCGTGATGGCGTCACGGCCTTTGCCTGAGCCATGCGTGCTCAACCAGCCCAAGCCTTGCGCTTCAATAGAAGCCCCTTCCGGCTCAGCACCGACGAGTGCAGCATCCCCCGCTCCGTGCGCTTTGCCGAAAGTATGCCCGCCCGCTACGAGGGCGACCGTCTCTTCATCGTCCATTCCCATCCGTTTGAACGTTTCACGAATGTCACGGGCACTTGCAAGCGGGTCCGGGCTGCCGTTCGGGCCTTCCGGATTCACATAGATCAAGCCCATTTGAACAGCCGCGAGCGGATTATCGAGCTCACGATCGCCTTTGTAGCGATTGTCTCCCAGCCATACCGTTTCAGCACCCCAGTAGATATCCTCTTCCGGATGCCAGACGTCCTCACGTCCGCCGCCGAAACCGAAGGTTTTACCGCCCATAGACTCAATGGCCACATTCCCCGTCAGAATAAACAAGTCCGCCCAAGAGATCTTGTTGCCATACTTCTGTTTAATCGGCCACAGCAGTCGACGCGCTTTATCCAAGTTGCCATTATCAGGCCAGCTGTTAAGGGGAGCAAACCGCTGCGTACCGGTTCCGGCTCCTCCACGACCATCGCCTGTACGATAAGTACCTGCCGAGTGCCACGCCATACGGATAAAGAATGGACCGTAATGACCGTAGTCGGCCGGCCACCAATCTTGACTGGTTGTCATCAGATCACGAAGATCCTGTTTAAGTTGTGGATAGTCCAGCTTAGCGAATTCCTCTGCATAGTTAAACGCTGCGCCCATCGGGTTCGTTTTCTGGTCATGCTGATGAAGAATGTTCAAATTCAGTTGATTCGGCCACCAGTTTCTATTCGACGTACCGCTAGATGCAGGACTCGTAGCGCTTCCATGATTGAACGGACACTTCCCTGCGTTAGCATGATCCATATTCATCGCTATCACCCCATTAACTAAAATTAGTACTAAATGATAATTATTCTAATACTAGTTATAAAACTAATCGCAGCAGAAATCAATTGTTTTTTTGGGGCTTTCTTCACGTCGTCAAGACTCTACCAAATATATATGTCCCACCCCGCAACCCTATGTCCAACGCTGCCAAATACGGACAATCCCGCTTCCTCCATTACCCGATTAAGGTCACTTTTAAATACTAGGTTTAAATCGTCGCGATCGGTCGTTTCTAGCTCCCCTCATTTGGGGAGCTTTTTTCATTACACCTGTAAAAGTGATAAGTATCCATCGGTTATTGATAATGGTTCATGGAATAATATGCTATATAATCAAGCTGTAAGCGATATCAACCGAGATTATATTCTTATTCATAAGTGATTATTATCTTACAATCAGGAGGATGAATCATGCTTAGACAATTGATCGCATCAGCCCCGCGTAAAGCGGCAATTATTCCTTACGAGGATCGTGCTATTCTGCCGAATGAAGTAAAAGTGCGCGTCGACCAGGCTTCGCCCAAACACGGTACCGATCTTGCAGGCTTCCGCGGAGAAAGCCCGCATACGGCGGATTACTTCGATGATAAAGAAGGTTGGAATCTGTTCTTGCCGAGGGATCCGAAGGATATTCAGACAGACGGCGGCTTTGGACGATGGAACCTCGGTAACATCTGGGTAGGCGTCATAACAGAGGCAGGTACCGAAGTAACGGAGTATAACGTTGGCGACCGCGTAGCTTGTTACGGCGGCATTCGTGAAACGCATATCGTGAACGCGGTTAACAACTATTATTTGAAAAAGATGCCTGAAGGCATGTCGTGGCAGAACGCGGTATGCTTCGATCCCGCTCAATTTGCGCTCGGCGGCATTCGCGACGCCCACGTTAGGGCAGGTGACCGGGTCGCCGTATTCGGACTCGGTGCGATCGGCCAACTCTCCGCGCAAATGGCAAAGCTCGCCGGCGCTAGCTGGGTGGCCGTTATCGATCCGATTGCGGGACGGCGCGAAGTCGCACTTAAGAACGGTGCCGATGCGGCATTCGACCCCCTCACGGATGACGTGGGGCTAGAGCTCAAGAAAGCGACAGACAAGCTCGGCGTCGATGTGATCTTGGAGACTAGCGCCAATGAATTCGCGCTTCAACAAGCGCTCAGAGGGCTGGCATACGGCGGCACAATCGCTTTCCTCGGCTGGGCCAGAGCGTTCAAGGGCGGGCTCGACTTAGGCCGCGAAGCGCATTTCAACAACGCCAAAATCGTCTTCTCCCGAGCGTGCAGCGAGCCGAATCCGGACTACCCGCGCTGGAGCTGGCGCCGAATCGAAGACGTCTGCTGGGATATCCTCGCGAGCGGCCGCATCGATTGCGAGAATATCATCTATCCGGTCATCCCTTTCGAGGAATCGGCCGCAGGCTACGAGAAATACGTGGATCAGAGTCCGGAGCAGAGCATTAAGCTTGGCGTCACATTTTAGTTCAAATCAAGAAAGGGGGAAGTGGTATGAGCGATAGCTTAAGCGATCTCTTGAGGCATGCCGAACTGCAAATCATTCAATTCGACGTTCACCGCCGGGATGAGATGAAGACGCTGAATCGCACGCTTCCCTTCTACGTGATGTCCTATTTGAAGTCGGGCAGCGCTAAGCTCCGAATTGATGGCGAGGAGATGGAACTTGAACCGGGGACGGTCGCCTTCATTCCCCCGAACGTGGCGCATGATCATTATAAAGACACCTCCGACCCAACCGAGTTTCTCTGGTGGCATTTCACCTTTGAAATCGAAGGCGTCATGGATGTCATGAACATGTTCCAAATTCCATTCGTGTTCCATCTGCAAGATCATGTGTATTTCGAGAAGGTATTCATGGAGTTCATGGAATCCGCGGATGCCCGCATGCATTCCTTGCCGCGCTCGATCTTAACGCGAGCGAAGTCGCTCGAGCTCTTATATATCATTCTTAACAGCGCACTCCGTCAGAAGAATGCCCAGAAAGACGTCGCCAAGTCGGATGTATTCCTGGACATGCTGACACGAGTCGTGCAATCGCCCGAAGAACCGTTAACGCTGCAGCAGATGGCCGATGAGCTGCACATGCATCCCACCTACGTAAGCAATCGGTTCAAGGAATTATTCGGCAAGTCTCCGCTTCAGGTACAACGTGAAATGCGGATTCAGAAGGCGAAGACGCTGCTGGAGACATCCGATCTATCCGTGACGGAAATTTCGCAACGGCTGGGCTATAGCGAATTACAGAATTTCACGAGACTATTCAAGTCCTATGTCGGCATAGCACCTACCCAATTTCGCGAGCTGAATCGCAAATGGCGGGTTTCGAAGTAAGGTATCGTTTCATCATAAAGGGTCAGGGGAGCGAATGGGCAGCATGAAATATTCATTGTGTATCGGGGCTTATCCAGGCAAGGACGCCGTCTATCATCTGGAGAAAATCAAAGAACACGGCTTTCACGGGCTCGAATACTACGCCTGGTGGGAGCTGGAGGACCTTAACGCTTTCGCCAAGGAACAAGAGCGGATCGGCGTCGGCATCAGCGCGACGTGCACGAAGTTCATCAGCTTGGTCGACGAGTCGCAGCGGGACGCCTACATCGAAGGCGTTAAGCAGACGATCGAAGCTTGCCGGGTACTGAACGTGAAGTCAATTATTTCTCAGACAGGCAACGAAATCGAGGGCATGCCTCGCGATGTTCAGCGTGCGACGATGGTGGAGACATTGAAGCGCTTGGCGCCTCTGCTCGAGGATGCCGGTGTCGTATTGGAATTGGAGCCGCTTAATGGGCTCGTCGATCATAAGGGACATTTCCTGCAGCATTCGGACGAATCGGTGGATGTCGTCGACCAAGTGGGCAGCCCGAACGTGAAGCTCGTGTTCGACGTCTACCATCAGCAGATTACAGAAGGCAACGTCATCCGCAACGCGACCGGTTACATAGAACGCATAAACCACTACCATATCGCGGATAACCCCGGCCGCAAGCAGCCAGGCACGGGAGAGCTAAATTACGTGAATATCCTGAATGCCATCAAAGGTACCGGGTTCTCCGGTTTTGTCGGATTGGAAGGCGGCTACACGATCGATACGGACGCAGCCATTCAACAGTTTAAAGACGAGATCTTGTCTCGAGTGGAAACCGGAATGTAAGATGGATAAGAACTACTACCGCTGCCTTACAGGAGGAATTATCCATGATTCAACGTACTTTACTTTTGAAATTCGCTGAAACAACCACGCATGAACAGCTTCTAGAGGTCGCGAAACGCTTCAAGGCACTGCAAGCTACCATCTCTGGAATCGTCGAAATTCAGGCGGGACTTAACATGGCGGAGAAAAGCAAAGAATATCAAGTTGTGCTTATGGTGAGATTCGAGAATCAAGATGCGGTGAATGCCTACACGATTCATGAAAACCATCAAGCTGTTGTCTCCTACATTCGCGAAGTTGGCAGATTAGAAAGTATCGGTGTGGATATTGAGATCTAAGTGTGCGTTTAATCGAAAGGCCATCCTTTGCAGGATGGCCTTTCTTCATGAATCTTCAGTCCACCGATTGCCAATATCGAGTTAACGATCCGTAAACAATCGGCTTATATACTGAATTTACGACGGCAGCAAGCCAACTCCAATAGAAGAAAGGAATGTGATCGTATGGGCATTCATGCGTATTTCCAATCGTTGACCGACTTGGAACGAATCATTCGTTGTCCCGGCAAATTCAAATTCCAGGAACATAGCGTTGCTGAGCATTCGTGGAAAGTGATTCAGTATGCCAAAACGCTGGCCGATATCGAAGAAAGCCATGGCGTCACTGTCGACTGGAAGAAGCTCTATGAGATCACCAGCAGTCACGACTACGGTGAAATTTTCATCGGCGACATTAAGACGCCCGTCAAGCACTACTCCATGGAGCTGCGCTCCATGTTACAGCAAGTCGAAGAAGGAATGGTGGCCCATTTCATCGATGAGCATATCCCTGAAGAATTCAAGTCCATCTTCCGCAGACAGCTGCGCGAAGGCAAAGATGATTCCGTAGAAGGGCGAATCCTCGAAGTGGCCGATAAAATGGATCAGATCTACGAAGCGTTCGCCGAGCTCCAGAAGGGAAATTCCGAGCAAGAATTCATCGTGATGTACCGACATGCGCTCATTAAGATCAAAGGCATGCGGCTGCACTGCGTCGATTACTTCCTGCAGCACATTTTGCCCGACCTCGTAAGCGAAGGCGCTCGCTCTCCAATCGACATCGAGCAGATCACGAAGGAAGCATTGGCTTCCTGATGCTGTGTACATTCCCGTTAGTATTGCTGCCCTATCAGCTGTTCATTCATCCGGTGAATTTATAAAGGCCATCCTTCTGCGGGATGGCCTTAACTTTGGTCTAAACTCAGTTCTCCAGGTCGTACGCAACGGGGTGAAGCGGTTGGTAGATCGAAAGATCCGCACCGCTCGGAAGCTTAATGGAGGCCAGCTTGCCCCAACCTTGATCGCTGATCGGCGCCGAGATTTCAACACCTTTTGCCGATAAATCCATTAGTGTCTTCTCAATGTCCTCGCACATAAAGTAGAACTCATGCTTGCTTGGTCCATCTGTAGGATGTACAGCAATTTCAGCAGGAGGAAGTTTAAAAATCAGCCACCCGCCGCCGGCATCCACACCTGCTAATCCGAGTACATCTCGCATGAATACCCTGTCTGCATCCGCGTCGGTGCTATACAAAATAATATGTGCAGCATTGATCATAGCGGCAACGTCACTGCCCTTCCGTTTAATATTCACCCTTAATAACGAAGAACGAACCCCGAATTGTTCCGGCTAGCTTGGACTTCTGCCTTGCGAACTTAAACTTCGGTTCCAGCTCCTTCGGTATCTCCATCCCTTCGGACAGCTTAAACCCAACAGCCCGCTTCTTAGGGTCATCGACCGTATACATCACATTGATGGAAAGGCCATCCTCATAGAAGACGTAGGTGAATTGAATGTTTTCCACTTGAAAACGCGAGGTCTCCAGAGGCTTGGCCGCAAACTCGATATTGCGCTCTTCCCTCAGAATCCGGTGCGCATAATCAAGGTCTTCCTGACTTTCGCTTGCGGGGACAGTCGTAAACACATGGTTGTATTTGTTCATGAAATAACGGGCTTCATTCGCGCGCAAGCCGGCAAGCGTCTCAGCTACCGGTGAAGACTCTAAACCAACTGTAGACACATTCTTAAAATCAACGATGTACGCCATTGTCATCCCTCATTCTCTCCATGATCCTTCTATTATTCCCCGATATTATACCAAATATTAGGCAAGACAAGCCTTCATTATTTGCATTCTACCTCTCCTGCTCTCCTATCACCTGTTCGATCCCGAGCAGGATAAGCCTCAAACCAAACTCAAACGCCCCGTCAGTCCCCATTACCTGGAACAGCCCCGTCGTGAACATTCTCCGGAACAGTCCCGCATCCGTCTCACTCATCGTGTCCAGCAGGCGAATCAACTCCTCACCTGGTTGCGGCGCTCCCTGCTCCTTAAGAATAGCGGCGACATTACGCTCATGCTGATAATGGTCTAGCACGAAGTAGAAAACATAATTCACAAGCGTGTTCACCGCTTGCAATTTCTGCTCTGCGTCAAGAGGCGTTGATTCAACGCAGAGCAGCATACGGTTGGTAAACCGGATAATGTCCGGTTCGTGGGGGAGCGTCATCATCATGAGCTGCGTGGAGCAGGGATAACGGCTGAGTACACTGCGCTGCGTGACTGCAAGACTCTTCAACTGCTCCTTCCAGTCCCCTTCCGACTGGAACTCCTCCAGAATAACTTTCGATACTTGGTTGGCGAGCCGCTGATAGAGATTCTGCTTGCTCTTGAAGTACCAGTACAGAGAAGGAGCCTGAATCCCCAGTCGATCGGCCAACCGTCTCAGGCTGAATTTCTCGATGCCCTCCTCTCCAAGAAGCTCCCATGAAGCTTCCAAAATCTTGTCTTCCGAAATCTGCGGCGGCTGCTTTTTCATCGTGATCACCCTTTTATCTAACAGTGTAAGTTTGTGCTTTACAGGTTTATACGATCATGATATCATCTAACACTGTAAGGTTCAAACTAACACCGTTAGATAGAGGCTTTCCACAATTAAATAAGAAAGAAGTGACTTCTATGGATGCAGAAAACCTCCATTATTTTGAGAAAGCACCGGTCGCCAAAGCCGTCGCTCATTTCGCTGTCCCGATGATGTTAGGAATGTCAATGAGTGTCATCTACTCCATCTTAAATGCCTATTTCCTTGGTACACTGGGGAATACCGCTATGTTAACTGCACTGGCACTAACCTTGCCGTTATTTGCGGCTATTATGGCACTAGGTAACTTAATTGGCATCGGCAGCAGTGCTTTCATCTCTCGTTTACTGGGGGAGAAAAGATATGATGATGTCAAACATGCGTCTTCATTCGCCTTCTACAGCAGTTTAGTTCTCGGTCTAATTATGATGGCCGCCGGACTTCCATTGATTGACGCGATTGTTCATGGTCTGGGAGCGACGCCTGACTCCTTCGGGTTCACGAAAGACTATGTCACGATTATGATTGTCGGTTCTCCGTTTATCGTCTTATTCTTCACGCTGGAGAATATCGTGCGTTCGGAAGGCGCGGCCATCACGTCCATGATCGGTATGATTCTTAGTGTCGTGGTGAATATTATTCTCGATGCGTTAGTCATCTTCGTCTTCCATTGGGACGTAATTGGTGTCGCTTCTGCGACGGTGATTTCTAACTTGGTTGCGAGTGCATTCTACGCCTACCACATCGGATATAAGAGTCCATTTCTAACCGTCTCTGTAAAATGGTTCAAAGCGAACAAAGAAATACTAGGCCAGGTATTCAAAATCGGAGTTCCCGTCTTTATTATGAGTCTCTTCCTAGGCGCCATGTCGCTCATCTTTAACCGTTACCTGGTCGAATATGGGGAGCAGGCCGTAGCGGCGTTCGGGATTTCATCGCGCTTATTGCAATTTCCCGAGGTTATTCTGATGGGTTTATGCGAGGGAGTCGTGCCGCTCATTGCCTATTCTTTTACAGCAAATAAATTACGCATGAAGCGGACCATTGCCTTCACCATTAAAGCGATTGTGGCGTTAGCGATCGTGTTCGGCGTTATCGTCTATCTGATTTCCGATCACTTAATTGGCCTGTTTACGAATGACCCGCAATTAATTGACATGGGCAGCTACATCCTGCATGTGACATTCTTATCCTTGTTCATTACAGGAATGACCGCGCTGTTTACGGGGATCTTCCAAGCTACAGCGCAAGGAACCGCCGCATTTATTATGTCCATCATTCAAGGGATCACTCTGATTCCTGTGCTCTATATCGCCAATCGAATGAACGGATTCCACGGGGTGGTCTGGTCTCTTGTCATTGCCGATGCTGTCACATTCCTTGTTGGTGCTGTCATGCTGTATATCCTTCGGAACAAATTGCAGCCGGATTTAGAAAGTTTAGTTCAGTAGAACACATAAAGGCAGGATTAGGGACACACCCCGATCCTGCCTTCTATTTATTGCAACGTAAGAATCACTTGCTCCCCGGACCGGGTAATGCGGTAGATTTGAATTATTGTTCACCTTGCTCATGAAGAAATCGCAATGCCTTGCGAAGGTAGAATGGCGGACCATCGTCCAATTCAGGTCTTGCCCTTTCCTCGGTGTGGTGCAAAATGGATTGGTAGCTTATGGCGTGATGAATGGCATGGATGACCTCGCAGAGCGACCAGAGCTCCAACAGACGATGCTCCGGCTCGAAGTCGCTCCACATAGCCAAGTAAACGTCCCGAAGTTGAGTCCGCAGCGTTACATCGCTTTCGTCAAAGATGAGGAACATATCCATGAAGGGGTGGCCTACGGATGCGTCCGTCCAATCGATGAGACTCAGCCTGTCGTTTGCGCTTGTCACATTCCCTAGATTTAGATCCCCGTGTAGAAGCGTGGATGGAACCTTGTACTCCGAGAGCTTCAAGCACATCTCCGTGATTGTGGGCAAGTGCTTTCGAAGTTCGCTAATTTCTTCCGGCGTTAGCCGTTCTGTCATTAGTTCATCATCCAATAGTGGAGCAATGAAAGGAACGTATAGTTGCGGTCTGCGATCGGCACAGCCTACTTCCAGCAACTCATCTATATGGTTGATGGAATCAAGCTGGATGCCTGCGAATACACGCAGTAATTCCATCTTCTGTTCCAGTGTAACGCTATTTCTTATGCTCTTTCCGCTATCGCTTGCTAACATCCATCCGTATCGCGGTTCAGTTCCAAGGACGACCGGTACACGCCCCGGATAGAAGTTACCTATGAGCTCAAGAAACCTCGCTTCATCTACAAACAACGGTTGTTCGGCATTTACCTTGAAGTAGACATTCCCCTGTGTAGTGGGTACCCGGAGGACACACGACAGACTCCACCATTTCATGAGTTCCGGTTGCGCAATAACCTCGCCGCCCAATGAGCCGACGACTTCTTGTATCCAATTCGTGACTGCGGTAAACCATCCACTGTTCTCCCATGGGCGGCGGAACTTTGGCTGATCCACTGTCTCCGGTTCAGAATAATAATTGTAAAGGACCTCGAGATGGTCCGACCGTTTGAATTGTAAATTAGCCAAGTCATCTCTGCTTACCCATTTTCCCTCTTGCGTTATTTTATCGCTGCCAAGATTGTCTAATAAGAATATGCCTTCCCTTCGCCCTGTTTGTAGGTCTTCCGAAATGGATACGTATCTATACGCGACCACGGTCTGACCGAACAGACGCGACATCTCTCGGGTAGCTGAAATCGAGGAAATTTGTTCTTCCACTCGCAGATAAGGGAGACACCACTCATCATTTTCTTTCTGCACAAAAACCCGGCCCGCGAGTGTCGGATGCGGCAATACGCCATAGATTACATTAACATTGTCCATGTGATCATAACTCCTTACCAAATATACTTAGTTACAATGTCGACTCGTTCATTGACTTAAGTCAATGCACGTCAAAACCCTCCCAGATACAATGAAATGACCACGTACATCTAGGAGGGTCTTTAATGGTTACTCAAGGAAGAGAGCTGTCGGATCAGCGAAAGTCGGCTCTAACTGCCGGTACAGCACTCATGCTCATGACGCTGGCCGCCATTTTTTCGTATGGCTTTGTGCATGCAAGGATCTTGAAACAGGGGGATACAAGCGCCGTAATCCAGTACTTGATTTCGTATCACCATCTCTTCAAAGCCGAAATCTTCGGGTGGTTGATCATCCTGCTGTGCGATATTGTGGTCGCTTGGTCATGCTACGTGTTCCTGAAACCAACCCATAAAGATCTAGCCTTGCTCGGCGCATGGCTCCGTCTTGTTTATGCGACCTTATTGGGAATAGCGATCGCCAATCTATTATTCGTGCTGACGCTTACTACGAACAGCACCGATTATGGATCCCCTTTTACCTCCAATCAAGTTGGAGCACAAGTGATGTTACATTTACAGGCTTTTGATCTTATTTGGTCCGTTGGTTTAATCGTCTTTGGCGCGCATCTGCTAATCTTGGGAATATTAGCTCTCCGAACAGACAACATTCCGCGATGGATCGGCATCCTGCTGCTTCTAGCTTCTATTGGCTATATCTTGATTCACATGAGTAAACTATTCTTTGAGGATTACGAGGAAGTCGGAAAGATACTCGAAAATGTTTTTATTGTCCCTATGACAGCGGGAGAGCTCGGCTTTGGATTATGGTTGCTATTCAGGGGAGGGAAATAGCTAGGTATGTTCGCGATGCATTCTCTTCTTAATTCTACTTAAGGACTCCGGGGTCATGCCGAGAAAACTCGCCAATTGATGCTGCGGAACGCGGTCGATTAGCGAAGGTCGTTTCATGAGCAGCGCCTTGAAGCGCTCCTCAGGCGAAGAAGCGATGAACGCCGCGAATTCTGCCTGCACCTGACTAAAGTTCTCTTCAATTATCTTACGAGTCATCGACTCCAACTGCGTGTATTTGGCATACATGTTCTGTTCCGTATTCAGGTCGCCAACCACCACCACAGAGTCTTCAAGGCAGGCGATGGTGTAGTCGGATGACTTGTCTGCCTTATGATAATTGAAGAAGGCAATCGCCTGCTCTTCGGTATACAAGTTCGATGTTACCTCGTTCCCCTCTTCATCGATTGAGTACTGCCTGATGCATCCCTTCAGAATGAAATAACATTTAGCAGGTACCTCTCCTTGTCTAAGGAGGACGGTACCTTTCTTAAATTCTTCGATATGAATTTCGTTTACGATCGCTTGTTGTTCTTCTTCGCTTAAGGAGGTCAATTTCGACATATAGGTGAATAAAATGTTTTCCATTATCGCTCTCCTTCTACAATGACTCGGTTATCTCCATTGTACTACAACGAATGCGGACGATTGATAAAGAAGAAGACATAAATAAAAGCCTGCCGAAATGAATCGACAGGCCAACTATTAATTGTCGTTCGCAAGCGCCGCCTTGAATCGGATCGTTACGATCGTACCGGCGCCAAGCTCGGAGGAAATGCTTAATCCATATTCGTCTCCGGAATAAAGCTTGATGCGCTCATTGACGTTGTAAAGTCCGTAGGAGCTTCCGGATCCGTCGGATTTGACGGCGGTTGGTGCCGCTGACAGAAGCGACCGCGCTTTATGCGCCTCCATGCCGATCCCGTTATCAGCTACAACGAAGAGGAGCTCACCTTCGACCTCCCGAACGGTGATGACGATAGAGCCGCTCTTCCCTTTCGCTTTGCGGATCCCGTGCAAGAGTGCATTCTCGACAATGGGCTGCAGGATCAGCTTCGGCATTTGATACGCTTCGAGGCCGGGCTCCATATCCACCCGGAAGTCGAACGTATTCGGGAAACGGCTCTGCTGAATTTCCAAATAGACTTGAGCCAAACACAGCTCGTCCTCTACGCTGACGATACTTCTGCCCTTGTTAAGACTGAGCCGGAAGTATTTCGCCAAGCCGTCGATCATCTGGCTGATATCGGTTGCGCCTTTGCCGATAGCGATCCAATTGATCGTATCCAATGTGTTATATAAGAAATGCGGATTAATCTGGGCTTGCAGCGCTTGAAGCTGCGCCTCGCGCTCATGGATTTGGGCCAAGTACTTCTCTTCGACCAGCGTCCGCACTCGCAAGAGCATGTGTTCGACGCTTCGTTCGAGCAGCAAGAAATCACTTGTTTCCGCAGGAACATCCATCGGAGTGTCCGTGCCTTCTTTGCGTATGGTGGTGATGACGCTTTTGACCCTGCGATTCATTCCCCGCACGATGATGGCCAGCAAGACGACCGGCAGCAATAAGAACAACGCAATGTATTCCAAGAGCGTGGTTAACCCCGTCATCTGCGTTAGCTTCACCGCGCGGTGAGACAGTTGCGATTCCGTGCCCTGTGCGACCAGCTTCCACCCGGTCGGATCAATGGTTGTATACAGGACATCATTGACCTCCGCATTCAGCTTGAGCGAGAGCGTTCCTTCACTCCCACTGCCGAGCGCCTCTTGCATGTCGGAGCTGACTTTCGAGCCGACGAGCGCCTTATCCGGATGATAAGCAATGGTTCCGGAAGGATCTACGAGGTAGACGTTCGTTCCCGGCGAGAATTGAAGCGTCGACAAGATGTCCGTCACCAGCTGCTCTCTAACGTCGATCATCAGCACACCCGACACCTTCTCGTATTGGTTAGGGTCCCTTAGCATCCGGGCAGCCGAGATGACGCGGGCATTCCCCGCTTCCAGGTACCGTTCATCGTAACTGCCCGACCATACGATTCCGCCATTTTCCATGATGATCTTCTCGTACCAGGAGCCCGTCTTCAAGCTTTCCAGCGAGAAGAAATTAATGCGTTCGCCTGCGTAGAGCTTCGATTTATCGACGAAAAGCCGGACATGGAACACATCGGAATTCGACTGAATGGACTCGACCAAATTCCGCAAGTCTTTGATCACCTGAAATTGAATGCCGATTAACCGATCGTTCTTACTGATGGAAAGATACTCATGCAGATTAGGGTTCATCATCACCGAATTGCTGATGTCCTCAATATGCTCCAGACGGTACGCCAAATTGTTCCCCGCCTGTTTAAGCGCCTGCTGCATCGTCCGAATGACTTCATCCTTGAGAATCGTGGCAGAACGCTCATAAAACCCGTACAAAATGACACCCGCAGGTACCACGATTAAGAGCAGATAGGCCAACAGCCACTGTCTCGGGATCGAGAAGCGGCGAATGAAACGACCGAATGCACCTGCCCTAAACATGGCTATCCCGGTAAACGCTTGGCGTTACGCCTGTCGATTTCTTGAACAGCTTCGTAAAGTAACTCGGATCCGTGTATCCGATTGCATAGCAGATATCATAAAATTTATACCGATGATCGCGAAGCATTGCCTTGGCTCGTTCCACGCGCACTTGCGTCAAATATTCGTTGATCGTTTGTCCCGTTTCCTGCTTATAGAGCAAACTGACATAGGTCGGCGTTAAATAGACTTCTTTGCCGATGACCTCGACGGTTAAATTGCCGTCGGCGTAGTTATGCTCGATAATGGCGCGAACCCGTTCCGCCAAATTCGCGACTTTACCGGTTCGCTTCTCGCGAATACGATCGCAAGCCGACAGCAAGTGGGATTCGATTAATTGTCGCATCTCGCCGATCGTTTCTTGCTCGAACAACGCTTCCCATAATACCGATTCCGCCGATTCCAACTCGGGAGACTGCACGTTCAGCTCCATTAACAGCTGCCCCACCACGAGAGCCATCTGCAGACATACGTTGCGTCCGTATTTCAGCCCGGCCGTCCGATTGCGGTTCATGTCCGAGAACAGCAGATCGAGAACCTCGCGAACCTTCTCCAGATCGGCCGCTTTCAGCGCTGAAACCAGCTGCTCCTGATGCTCGGGATCGAACTTGCTGCTACCGCCGCCGTCCGACTCGGGGTTTTCGAGGCTATTCATCGTAATGATCCGATTTTTTCCCAAATACCATTTGTGCGTGACCGCTTCCCTAGCCTGTTTGTACCCCTGAGCCAGCTCAGCCAAGGAATCCGCGCGATCGCCAATTCCGATTGTCACGCCAATCTTAAGCCAGCGTTCCAAGTTTTCTCGAATGTCGGCGGCCAGCGCGAGCAGAACGTTCGCGGCATCCTGAGCGTCGTCAGCCAAAGGCTCCGTCCGCAATATGCCAACGAACTCCCCGCTCCTGTGCTCGAAAGCGTACCCGCTCATATGAACATCTATCAGTTCCCTGCATATGTTCAGCACCGAGTACCATAAGAGCTGCCGATCCACCTCGGAACGCAGCGCCGTCACTTCCCCCAGATCATCAACGGAAATTGCCATGATCCAGTAGGAAGCTTCGATGGGTAACTCCAACCCCAGAAAAGCAAGGCGGTCTTGAAGATTATGCTTCGGTATGGCATTGCCGATTAACGAGAGCAGGAATTTCTCCCTCAGAAGCGGCATGCCTTCCTTCAGCTTGGACCGCATTTCCTCTTTGCGGCGCTGCTCATGCCCTCTATAATCCAAGTCTGCGACGACCTTCTTGATGACCTCCGTCAACTCTTGTAGGTTGACGGGCTTGAAGATGTAGTCGACCGCGCTGACCTTCATGGCGGATTTCAAATACTCGGCGTCGTCATGACCGCTCACGAATATAATCTGAACCTCGGGGTATGTCGCCGAAATTTGCCTGGCCATCGTAATTCCGTCCATGTTCGGCATTCGGATGTCGGACAAGATCAGGTCGGGCAGCTCTTGCTCGATGAATGCGAGCGCCACGTCCCCGTCGTCCGCCTCTCCGATGACCTCGATACCGTGGGAGGACCAGTCAAAATAGGAGCTTAAGCCTGTTCTAACCGTCGGCTCGTCATCCACGATCAATAATTTATACATGTCTAAGTCGTCCTCCCCGGCTCTCGGTGCCTTATCTAACAGCTATCTTATTGAACGAAAAACTTAACGCCTTGCTTCTTCAATTGTTCATGAAGCACATCCATCGGAACGTCTCTCATCGGAGTCTCGCGGTCCATGGAGATAGCTGCCGCCGCTCCCGCTGCTTGCCCCAGCGCGTAGCATGTCGCCTGCACGCGCATCGAGGACATCGCCACATGCGTCGCGGAAATCGACCGCCCCGCCACGAGAAGGTTATCAATCGCCTCCGGAACCATACAACGGTAGGGGATATCGTACCCGTCGATTTTACGTTCGTCTGTCGTTTTCGCCGCATCCGGGCTGTGAATGTCGATTTCGTAGTTCGTTTGCGCGACCACGTCCGAGAAGCGCGCTCCGGTCACCAAATCCTGCTCGGTCAGCCGATAGAGCGCTTCAATTTGGTTCGTTTCGCGAACGCCGGTCTGCGATGCAATATGAGAGACAGTATAGTTGCCGTACCCTGTTTTCTGCAAATAGTAGGCGATGGAAAATACCTGCTTCAGGGCTTCGGCCTCCGCATAGTTAACCTCATCGATCTTTGCACCGTTCGCTTTGACACGTGACATGTTGACGAGCAGCGTGCCGTTGTTGTTTTGCTCCCAATATAGCCGGCGCCCTTGCGGAAGGTCGGACACTTCCTTGTACTCGTAGCATCCTTCCGGCAAGAAAGGCGTGACGGGGCTGCCTGTATTCGTCATCTGGAACATCAAAGTCATCGGCTGCGTTAAGCCGTCCTCTTCTCGTCCCGTTGTATACGGAACGCCGACATCGATTGCGACTCTCGCATCACCGGTGCAATCGATAAACCGATCACCTTCGAAAGCCTTCAAGCCTTCGCGAGTTGACATAATAACCGCCTTGATCGTATTCCCTTCCCTGATCGTGCCGACGAATTCGGTATGGAAGTAAACGTCCACGTTCTCCTTCTTCATCTTCTCGTTGAAATAATGCCGAAGCAGGAAGGGCGAGTATTGGGGTGCAATGGACTCGTCATGCCCCTCAGGTAGGTACTCGGCCAGCATTTCCGCAATAATCTCCCGATAAATGCCGGTTACGTTCCCGATCGGCATAAAGATGCTTACGTTCCCGAGCGTACCCATGCCGCCGAGCTGTGCCGATTTCTCAAGCAGTACGACTTTCTTGCCGGAACGCGCCGCACCGATCGCAGCGGCTGTACCTGCAGGTCCTCCTCCGATAACAACGACGTCCGCGTGCGCATGAGTTTCAATCTGTCGTTCAAACGAATAGGAATTAGGATTCATAAGGGCTTCTCCTCCAAGTGGAAGGAAGCGGCTGGTTCCATGAACCGACCGCCGCCTTCGTAAGTGATCAACTTGTTATTTCGTAGTCGCGTACCAATCGTTGATTTCCTTTGCACTGACTTCTTCTCCGGAAGTCTTATATTTCTCTTGGAATTTCGCCAGATCGTCCAGTGACTCTGCGCCTGCGAACAGTTTTACCGTATATTCCCCGACCATCATTTCAAGGCGCATATTATTCTTCGCATGCTCTGGCAAATACGGAGCCCAGCCGAGCGTATTGCGAACTTTCACCTCTGCAGGCTGTTTGTTGTTCAAGAAATCGAAGCCTTCGAACATGATCGGGTTCTTGCGGACGCGAGCTTGCCAGTATTGCGGATAGATCGCTTCATCTACGCCGGCCATGTAATTGTTCGCTTGATTACGCTCATCGGAGAAAATCGGCAAAATCGGAATATAAGCATCGTTCTCAAACTTGTAATGCTTGCCTTCCTCTCCGATCGCCAACTCTTTGAACGTTGCCGGCTCCAGCAAATCGTTGATGTACTTGATCGCCTCAACCGGATTGGCCGCGGATTTCGGAATAAACGTCAGACGGTCGAAGCCCGACATGGCGCCGAAGCCTGCTTGACCTTTCGGACCTTTAAGGGCGCCTGCGTACGCGAATTTCGCATCCGGTGCGACTTTGATCAGTGCGTCGTTCAGACCGGGGATATCCGCCCAGTGCACGATGATCGCGCCGGCCTTGCCGCTCGCGAACTTCTCTTTAGCGGTAGCATCCTTGTTGATGATGAACTCTTTGTCGAGCAAACCTTGTTTGTACAATTCCGCTACGTATTTCACATAGTCCGGATAGTTCGGATCGAGCACACGCGGAGTCAATTGGCCATTAACATCGTTCCACGAGTTCGGCATGCCGAAAGCGCCTACAATATTCTCGAGCATCGCTTGGTCACCTTTAATTGTAAGGGGAACGTTCTGATCGCCATTGCCGCCCGGATCCTTCTCTTTAAACGCTTTCAAAACATTCACCAGTTCATCTGTCGTCGTCGGCATCGACATGCCGACCTTCTCCAGCCAGTCAGTGCGGATCAGAATGCTGGATCCAACCTCATGCGTAACCGGAGCCGGGATTGCGAACAGCTTGCCGTCGATTTTGAGCGCATCCATCGATTGCTGAGAAACCGCGTTCTTGATATTCGGTCCATATTGATCGATTAGCGGAGTCAAATCGGTCAATGCTCCTTTTTGAGCATAGTCGGAGTAGAGCGCCAAATCGTTGTAGAACGTAATCATGTCGTAAGGCTCGCCGGAAGCGAAGATTAGATTGAGCTTCTCTGCCGTTTTGTCTTGCGGAAGGACGTCGTACTGGACTTTATAGCCCGTCTTGTCTTCCAGAAATTTCGCTACGGGATACGTTGCATAATCGTCCGCTTGAAAGACGTTCAGTCGTTTCAAAGTCGGTTTCTCCGCTGCTGGAGCCGCGCTGTTTGCTTCGGTTGCCGTGTTACCCTCTGAGGCTGGGGAATTGTTGTTCCCGTTGTCTGTCGACCCGCATGCTGCCAAAAATCCGACAAGCATCACGGACATAGCGGCAAGCGTGAGTAGTTTCGGTATTTTCCTCAATGCATGACCCTCCTAAAAATTATAATTATATCATTAACAATCAGGTATTCCTGAAAAGGTTAATGCCAGATCACATTTTCTTCGCCTACCCTACCCTTTAACGGAACCGATTAGCACACCTTTGATGAAGTATCTCTGCAGAAACGGATACACAAGCAAAATCGGAATCGTCGAAGCAATAACGGTCGCTGCCCGAATGCCCTCTGCCGGTACATTCATCATATCGTCGGCGGTCTTGTTCAAGGCCGTAGACGTATCCGCATTCATGACTATATCCTGCAAATACAACTGTAACGGCTTCAAGGAAGTGCTATTGATGTAGAGCATCGGGTTAAAGTAGTCGTTCCAGTAATAGACGGCGTAGAACAATCCGACTGTCGCCAGTACCGGACCGCTCAGCGGCAGAATAATACGGAACAGGATGCCGATGTTCTTCGCCCCATCGAGCTTGGCCGATTCCTCTAAGCTCGGCGGCAGGCTTTCGAAATAGCTTTTGATCACGAGCAGATTAAACACGCTGATTAAGGCAGGCAAGATCAGCGAGCTAAGATGGTCAAGCATGCCCAATTCACGCAAGAGCAAGTAATTCGGAATAATGCCTCCGCTGAACATCATCGTGAAGATGAACAAGACGATTAAGACACCCATGCCCGGCAGCTCCCTCTTCGAGAGCGGGTATGCCGTCATGGCCGTAAGCAGAATAGAAGCAAGCGTCCCAACGACGGTAACGAACGCGGAGATCAAGAAGGAATGAAGGAATTGGTCCGAAGTAATGACGAACCGCATCGTATCTAACTGAAAGCCCTTCGGGAATACGCCGACCTTGCCTGCGACAATCGCCCACTCTTCGCTCACCGACTTGGACAAGACGTTGGCGAAAGGAAGCAAGGTGATCAGCCCCATAAGGGTCAAGATGATATAAATACCGATATCGAGCACATAATCGCCGGCTTTTCTATGATGACGCAAGCGGCTCACCCCCTACCAAATGCTACGTTGAAGAAATTTTCTGCTGAGCATGTTACCGATGACAATCAAGAGGAAGCCCACTACGGAGTTGAACAGACCGACTGCCGTGCTGAAGCTATAATCCTGCTGCCCAAGGCCCATGCGGTATACGAATGTTCCGATGACGTCGCCGGTTTCATACACGAGCGGATTGTACATCGTGAGGATCTGTTCGGTCCCCGCTTCCAACAGACTGCCGATGCGCAGGATGAACATGAGAACGATCGTCGGCAGCATGCCCGGCAGCGATACCGAGATCATTTGCCGGATTCGGCCTGCACCATCGATGGCGGCTGCCTCGTATTGCTCTTGCTCAATGCTGGCGATCGCCGCGATGAATATGATCGCGTTCCATCCGATTTCCTTCCAGCCTGCCGTGAATACGACGATGCTGCGGAAGAAATCATTGTCGGCGAGAAACGAGATCGGCTCTCCGCCCAGCCACTTGATGAGGCCATTGACGATTCCGCTCGTCGGCGAAAGGATATTGATGAACAAACCCGAGATAATGACCCACGATAGAAAGTGAGGCAAGTATATGATCGTCTGTATCGCGCGTTTGAAGAACATGCGGCGAACTTCGTTCAGAAGCAGCGCGATGACGATCGGAATCGGAAACAAGATGACAATTTTGTACAAACTAATCAACAGCGTATTGGTCAAAACCTGATAAAAATCGTCCGAGTGAAACAGCTTCTCAAACTGATTCAGCCCTACCCACTCGCTGCCGCCAATACCGCTGAAAATGTTGAAATCCTGAAAGGCGATCAGAATGCCATACATCGGCGTGTATTTGAATACCAGCAAAAAGGCCAGCCCCGGCAGCACCAAAGCATACATATCCAGGTTGCTTCGAATGATTTTCCATTGGCGTCCTACCTTGCCCAAATCCATCACCTTCTTCCGTCTGTGTGTCTTTATTGTACGGAACAAGCCGAAATCGCTGTAGAAGCTAAACCTTCGATTTCTGGTACTTTCTTATAGTCTTCCTGCTGCATGCCATAAAAAAAGAAGACTCGGTCAAAGTCCTCTCGTTTCAAAATTTCGGGGTTGACTTAAACCATGGTTTAAGTCGTATTCTATTCCTGTCGACAGGAAATGATGGATGGAGGTCTCCGGATGAAGTACCGTTCTATTAGCGAAGCTGCAGCGAAATTATCTATCCCAGAAACTACGATACGGTATTATGAAAAAAAAGGACTGCTCCCCCTGATCGAGCGCGATGAAGCTGGCAGGCGGTTATTTTCAGAAAAACAAATGGCACTCCTTGAGACCGTTATTTGTTTAAAGAACACGCACATGCCCTTAAGCGACATCAAGCAATATATGGATTGGATTATGGAAGGGGCAAGCACCATTCCGCTCCGACTTGAAATGATGAACGCTCACAAGCAAGCGGTGCTGGCTGAAATTTCATTGATGACTGAAGCGTTAAAAGGAATAGATGACAAAATTGCACGATATACAAACGAATCATCAATGGAGAGGATGGATTAAAATGAAACTTTCAGGAAACACAATACTCATTACGGGCGGTAGTACCGGAATCGGACTAGCTTTTGCAGAACGCTTTATGCAAACTGGCAACACAGTCATTGTTTCAGGACGGCGTGAACATGTACTTCAGGAGGCACAAGAAAAATACCCCGCGCTGATTACGCGAGTAAGCGATTTGAATTCGGAATCCGAACGTGCAGCATTATTTGATTGGGTGACGGCGAGTTATCCGGAGGTCAATGTGTTGGTCAACAATGCAGGGATCCAGCAACGCTTTCATGTGTTGAAGGCGGACGCGAAGAATAGTTGGCGGGAGTTCAACCAAGAAATCACAACAAATATAGAAGCGCCTATCCATCTTTCTATGCTGTTCGCTCCTTATTTTGCGGCCAAAGAAAACGCGGCAATCATTAACGTGACATCGGGCTTAGCCTTCACTCCACTTGCGATTGCACCGATTTATTCCGCAACGAAAGCCGCACTTCATTCCTTTACGATGAGCTTAAGACACCAGCTTGCGGACACGTCTGTAGCAGTGATCGAGGTCGCTCCCCCGGCGGTGAATACCGATTTAGGCGGTGCTGGGCTGCATACACATGGTGAACCGTTAAATGACTTCGCTGATGGCATTTTCAAGGGATTAACAGCAGGCGACACCGAGATTGGATATGGTACTTCTGTCAATCGCTTACGCATGTCACGGGATGAAGTCGATGAACATGTAGCCGCTATGTATAAGACGTTGAGAACAACAATTGAATAACCAGAACGCCAAGCAGTCCCAGCCACCGGTGAAGTGGCTGGGATTTTTGCTGTATGTTTTCCGCGTGTGATTTGAATAATAACTCCAACTGGATAACCTTGTTATCCCCATATCCATCACAAAAACCGTCCTTAAATCGTTATATATACAGCAGGACAACCTACACTGCTTGAAGGGGGAACTTGGCATGTCGAATACAACTACGCTCGAATCGGATCAAGGGAATATAGCGGTGACACAAGGTAACGTCAATCCGGATGTGATGGAACAATTGGCGAAACCGGACGTGCAGGCAGCCTTAGCCGTATTGATTGATCATTTGCCCCAACTTATCGAAATTTCTACTCAACTTATAAAGACTTACGATTTCACCCAGAAGGTACTTTCAGACCGCGTGCTGCTCGCAGATACCGCGAAGGTCATGAAAGAGTTAGCGATTCCGATTGAGACAAAGGTGAAGGCCATTGCGACCGCGGCTATCGAAGCCTCCGACCGCGCTGAGCAAAGCAAGGAAACGATCGGTTTGCTTGGCATGTTGAGATTGTTGAAAAACCCGGAGCTGCAGAAGATGCTTCGGTTCGGTCAAGCCTATCTGGATATTCTGGGCGAAAGAAAGAAGTAAACCGCACACGTCGTCCAATTCACAATATACATGGGGGAGGACTTTAAAATGAGCAAACATATCGTCATTGTCGGTGCCGGCTACGGAGGACTACTGAGCGCTTTATCTGCCCGAGCGCATCTAACGGCCGCGGATGCCCAGATTACCGTTATTAATCGCATTGCGACGCACCAAATCGTTACCGAGCTGCATCGTCTTGCCGCGGGAAACGTTGCCGATCAGGCCGTTGCCTTGCCTTTAAATAAGCTTCTGAGCAATAAAGACATCCATGTGAAAATCGGTACGGTTCAACAAATCGACCCGGTGGCCCGCAAGGTCGTATTGGAAGACGGATCCATGCTCAGCTATGATGCATTGGTCTTGGCATTAGGCAGCGAAAGCAATTATTTCGGAATTCCGGGTCTTCAGGAGAACAGCCTGAGCCTTAAATCTGTAGCAGACGCGCACCGGATCAACACGCACATCCATGAACGAATCAGCGAATATGCGCGGACGAAGAATAAGGCAGACGCAACCTTCATCATCGGCGGCGGCGGCCTCACCGGCGTAGAGGTCATCGGCGAACTTGTCGACGAACTCCCGGGTATATGTCGTAAGTACAATGTCGATTATGCGGATGTCTCGCTGTTTCTGGTAGAGGCCGGCCCGGCCATTCTTAAAGGGTTCCCGGCGGAATTGGTTCAGCGGGCGACGGAAAGCCTTGAGAAGCGAGGCGTACAGCTGCTTACCGGGCTAGCGGTCACCGAAGTCAACGGAGCCACCGTAAGCTTGAAGGACGGAAGAAGGATCGATGCCAATACCTTGATTTGGACCGGTGGCGTGAAGGGGCATCCGCTTGTTGCCGATTGCGGCGTGGAAGTAAATCGCGGACGGGCGGTCCTGAATCCGTTCTTGCAATCCGTTTCTCATCCCGATGTATTCGTGGCGGGCGATTGCGGAATTGTGATGGGCCCGCAAGGAAACCCGCTTCCGGAGAGCGCGCAGCTGGCGTGGCAGATGGGCGAGCAAGCGGGCGCGAATATCGCGGCATATTTCAAGGCCACCCGCATGAAGGAATTCCACTATGTATTCTCCGGCACGCTTGCCAGCCTAGGCCGCAAGGACGCTGTCGGCTTTATCGGCGAGACAGGCATCGAACTGAAAGGTCTGCCAGCCACCATGATGAAAAAAGCCAGCGATGTCCGTTATTTAACGCACATTAACGGATTGACTTCTCTTGCTTATTTCTAAGGCAAGCTAGTGCTTGACAATAAACAAGAATACGGCTGCTTTTCCTGCATAGGCGCGGGAAAGGCGGCCGTTTTTGTTTGTTGTTTGTTCTGCCCGGGCTGTAACTGTAGATAGCCTTCCACTTTGAAATGGAAAGCTTACTTGACATTCCATACATCTCGCCATATACTCCCCTTATGGGAAGCTAGCTTTCCATGAGGAGGATAAACGCATTGAACAACCGTTTAGAAGAAATTCGCAAGCAACGCGGAATCAAGCAAGAAGAATTAGCAGCAGCTCTTGAAGTTTCGAGACAAACGATTGGTTCGCTGGAAAACGGTCGTTATAACCCCTCCATCCTTTTGGCGTTCAAGATTGCTCGTTTTTTCGGTATGCGTATCGAAGAAATCTTTATCTATGAGGAGGATGAATCGGTATGAATAAGACGATTTTGTATTATTTGCTAACCGTTGGAGGCGTGGGATTACTGGCAGTTGGTGTGTATTTCATCAAAACCGTTGAAGATCCTCAAGGCTTACTGCGAGCGCTGCCTTATATCTGCGTTGGGCTTGGCTGCGGCCTATTCGGTCACGCCATGGGAGAAGTCATCATCCGGAGTGCCATGAAGAAGAATCCCGCCGCAGCCAAGCAGCTGGAAATTGAACAGAACGATGAGCGTAACTTAGCCATCGCTAATCGGGCAAAGGCGAAAGCCTATGACATGATGGTCTTTGTGCTTGGCGCTTTAATTACATCGTTTGCCTTGATGGCGATCGATTTAATCATGGTCGTGCTATTAGTTGTTGCTTACATGCTTATTCTTGGCTATAACTCTTATTACCGTTATAAGTACTTCAAAGAAATGTAAGGAGTGACGACGATGACCAAATTATCTTATAGCGGTGTCAAACATGGCGCACCTGATGTGGAACTAACAATAATGGTGGATATTCAGAATGATTGGTTTGAGGTAACGCATACCAAGGAAGTTTCTCAAGTAATGAATAAATCAACAGGTGAATATATCATCGTCAAACGAAACACCTTGAAAGTCGAGGCTGGCTGAACGCTGATTTGACTTAGAATTACCCTATATAAGATTGAAAAAGGCTATTGCCCAGATGACCTTCGTTCTCGGCTGACAAACCTATTTAAACGTGCTAGCATGTTATTAAAATAATCGGCAGATTACTATGCGAGCATGGAGGGATATGGGGTCGATGATAGAGAACCGCCGCCTGAAAGTCATTATGGAAGTCCAACAGCAGATGCTGCTATCTAACTTTGATTTAAAGCTATTTATGAATACAATATGCGATCGGATGTGCTTATTAACAGAAGCCGACGGTTCTACCATCGAGATGCTGGCGGGAGACGAAATGGTGTATGCTGCCGTCAGCGGTACTTTGCAGCCTCATATCGGCATTCGACTGAATAAGAATGGCAGTTTGTCGGGATTGTGCGTAACGAAGAAGGATATCCTGTACTCCCCGGATACGCAGCTGGATGATCGCGTCAACAAGGAAGCGTGTATGAAAGTCGGCGCGCGAAGCATGGTCTGCGTTCCCTTGTTCGAATCCAGCAACGCTGTCGGTGTATTAAAAGTCATCTCCGGCCGGCCTGATGCTTTCTCGAGCCGCCATATCGAGACGTTGCAATTGTTATCGCTCGCTCTGGGCTCAGAGCTCGGTAAGCAAGTGAACTATGACGACAAAATTCGGATTCTGAATGATTATGAGCAATTATTAGTTCAATTAAGAGCCGAAATTGAAAGACGCGAGAAACTAGAGCACGAGCTTATTCAATTGACAGAACGGGACATTCTGACGGGATTACTTAATCGCAGAGGCTTTAGCGTTCGAATCCAAAGCTGGATCAATCGCGCCGGTCAAGGGGAAGGCATATTCGGCGTGTTCTACCTCGATTTGAATAAATTCAAACAGTGCAACGATACGTACGGCCATGAAGTCGGCGATCTCGTGCTTGTAGAATTCGCGAATCGCATCAGGCATGTCATTCGCGAATCCGATCTGGTCGCTCGCGTAGGCGGGGATGAGTTCGTGGTGGCGGTATGGATGCAGAACGACTACGACGGCTTGATGCAAGTTGCCAAACGGTTAATCGAGCAACTGGAGGAGTCGCCGATGCGCATTAAGGAGCTTCAACTCCCCATGACCACCAGCATCGGCTGTACCTTGTGGACAGAAGACAAGACCGAGCTAGACCTCATGCGTGCGGCGGACCAAGCAATGTATCTCGCCAAGTCGAGCGGCACCAATCGGATTGCGGTTAATGGGGAGCTCATCAGAGGCTAGTTGTTTAGGGCAAGTTGAAGGGCCGTCCCCTGTGGACGGCCCTTCATTATTATTCCTTTGAAACTTAGCTTGGTCCGTAGACCTCAAACTCGTAGATTCTTGCGGCAAGGTTCGTCGTTTGCGTAGGCACCGTAACGTTCAACTTTACGTATCGAGCCGGCACGGCAGTTATTTTGTCTACCGATATGCCGCCCGTATTGTTAGTCACGCTCACTACTTTATTCCAATTCGTACCGTCAGTGCTGACGAGAATATTATACGCCTTCGTGTTGTAGGAAGCGGTCTCTCCGCCTTCCGATGCATGCTTGATGACAAATTGGTTCACCTGCTTCACGGAGCCGAGATCGATCTGCAGCCACAAGTTGCTGGACTTGGAGCACCATTTGCTGTCATTAATAACGCTGCCGTCCACGGCTTTGGACGCAATTTGCGTGGCGGTGCACGTACTGTCAACCGTCGCGGATTTATTGAAAGCCAAATTCGGGAGGCCAAACACCTGGAACTCGAAGATTCTTGCAGCAGTGTTCGTGGTTTGCGTAGGCGTCGTCACGTTCAACTTAATATATCTTGCCGAGACGGAAGCGATATTGTCTACCGTTATGCTTCTCGTATTATTGGTTACTTTGACTGCCGTGCTCCAATTCGTACCATCATTGCTAACCTGGATATTATAAGCCTTCGTGTTATAGGAGGCCGTCTCTCCGCCTTCCGATGCGTGCTTGATGATGAATTGATTGACTTGCTTCACGGAGCCAAGGTCGATCTGGAGCCAGCGATTGCTGGACTTGGAGCACCATTTGCTATCATTGGCGACGCTGCCGTCCAAGGCTTTGGCTGCAGTCTGCGAGACGGTACACGTACTATCGGCCGTCGCTGGTTTATTAAAGGATAAATTCTGATGCTCATATACCTCGAACTCAACGATCCTTGCCGCGGTGTCCGTAGTTTGCGTAGGCGTCGTCACGTTTAATCTGACATACCTGGCCTGCGCAGCCGGTATATTGTCTACCGTAACGCCGCTCGTATTATTGGTTACGGTAACTACCGTGCTCCAACTTTTGGCGTCGGAACTAACTTGGATGTTGTAGGCTTTCGTATTATAAGAAGCGGACTGTGCCCCTTCCGATGCGTGCTTGATGACAAATTGGTTCACTGGCTTCACGGAGCCGAGATCAACCTGCAGCCAGCGGTTCCCGGACATGGAACACCATTTGCTATCATTGACGATGGTGCCGTCCACGGCCTTGGAAGCGTTCTGCGAAGCGATACACGAGCTGTCAGCAGTTGCAGGTCTATTGAAGGCTAAATTCGGAGAACTCACCGTTATCGTATAGGTAACCTTATTCGTTCCGGATTGCGGAGTTAAGATGAGCTTCATGCCCGTCTCTAGCGTCGTCGCTTTCGTTATTCCGTCCGCATTGTAGATTTCGAACGTTGCATTCGCTGCCGGCGTGATCGCAGCCTTCAATGCCGTTAACGTGACGTCACTCCCGACAATTATAGTCTCATTGGCCGTCCCGCCGGTACTGACCGTACCTATTGTCGAGGTTAGCGCAGCGGCGCCGCACTGCGAGTTCCCCCCTGATGCCGCCCATTTCGCATACAGGGTTACATTTTGAGTGATTGGATCTGACCCTTTGTAGGCTTGTGTCAGCGCTATGTCGTAGTACCAGCCTACGAAGCTGTAGCACTCCTTCACCGGAATATGCTGAAAGAGTACCGTTCCTCCGGGCGACACGAATTCAGAGTCGATTCTGGAGCCGCCATTCGTTTCATAAGTTACGACCTTTTGAGTGGGAATGTCCCCTGGATCGCCTCCTGCAAACGCAGGAGATCCGAATGTCAGAATTGAAACGATGAGAGCAAACACCATAAAATAACCTCTTATCTTCGCTGTATGCCTTTTCTTCCCCTGGCTAAACCTTACCCGCTCCATCACTCGCTCCCCTTCCAATAATACGAACTGTAGCACCGTTCATATTGGTATTCGCTGCAACTCGGAAGAATGCATGTTTATCAAGGATCCCGAGCCTTATGTATAGGCAAAACAAATAGCCCATAAATGGATTTTGTATAGATGAACGTTGCCATTGCAAGCCAATCCATCCGGAAAAATCCCTCATGAGCTATTCCCATCTTAGCATACCTGCTGGTCTATTCATAATGGAGAAGCATATAGGTATAGAAACGCTAACGGAGGAATACTATGGCGAAATCAGAGCAAGAATACATCCTCGGTATTAAGATCGCGAGGGCGATGCAAGCCGGCCCCAGACATATCACCAAAGACGCGACAGTTGCAGAGCTGGGGGCAAACGGCAAGCTGATTATTCTGCGTCAGGGCACAAACCACTGGGTCTGCTTTCCCGGAGATGAGAATCAGATCGGTAATCCTCCTATGTGCGCCGATCCCATGGGTCTGCAATGGACGATGGACATTATAGCCAAGAGACCGCGTCCTACGAATAGGGCTCCGGGTCTGATCTATATGCTATGCGGCGCCACGCAGCACAGCGTCACCGATCCGTTCGATCGAACAAGCCCCGCTATCCCGATTGGTCCGCACTGGATGATCCTTTGGCCATATAACGCCAGGCAGTCCGGACTGCCGAATACGGTCAGGGATGCCGGCGCTTGGGTCATGTTCGACGGAACTCCTTACGCCTATCTCCACATCTGCGGTACACCTTGGGTCGGCAACGTCTACGATGTGAATAACCCCGGCGATCAGGTTCCGATCTGGACCATGGAATATGGCCCCCAAACAGAGCCAAAATGATTTGTTCCGTCATTAATGCGGCAATAGTCTTTTTATTGGTTAATCGTGAGAAAATAACGATTAACCTTTTTCAGTTTCTCCTTATGCTTGCCTCGTGAACTCTCCATATTGCCAAACTCAAAGAACTTTACATGTTTAATGCCCACAAAGTTGAAGAGCGCTCTTCGCATTAATATCTTATGGGCGTTATGAAGCCATAGTAATGGATAAAAAGCCGGTCCTTTCATGGTAGAGATGCAAACGACCGACTTGCCTTTCAGAAGACCTTCCGGAAAAGCACCGCCATTCTCCCTATAAGCAAATCCCGATGCAAACATCTGATCGATATAGCCCAGAAGCAGAGCCGGAGGACGCCCCCACCAAATCGGATAAATGAGCACAATTTTGTCGGCCCAGAGAAGCTGCTCTCTATACTTGGCGAGATCAGGGTCCATATGCATGTCTCTTCTCCGCTTATTCTCGTTAAAAATCAGAACCGGATTAAACCCTTCTTCGTACAAATCCAATACTCTTACCTCTTCGATCCGACCATTCCCATTGCACCCGTTAACGACCTCTTGCAAGAAAGCATAACTCAAGCTCTGGTGATTGGGATGCGTAAAAATAACCAACGTTTTCATAAGCCCACCTCTTTACTTATCATTTGATAACAATAAAATAGCACATTCTTATTTTTGTTGTCAAATGATAATTGTTATTTGATAATCGGTTTGCTATTGTTTCATAAAGAGGTGATTTGATGCTTACGAACGCGTTATTTCAGAAATTCGTTACCTTCATATCTGCCGTCCATCAAACGACGCATGAGATGACTAAGGACGCCAGATCCATTGAAATTACGGCCCTGCAATATAAAATTTTGGAGTACGTTGCCATTAATCAGCCTGTCAATCTTAGCGATATTAGCGATTGCATGCATATGTCCATGCCAAACACCAGTCGCGAGCTAAGGAAACTAAGCGAAAAACAGCTTTGCAGCAAAACTTCCGAAACGGAGGACAAGCGTAAACAGTCTATCCGGCTTTCCGAAAGAGGGGAAGCGTTAATGACAGCTTCTTTTCAAGCCGCAGAAGCGCAGTTTCTCAAACGAATTGAAACGGTTTCCGATCAAGAACGACAGGATATTGAGCGTGCGCTCGATCTTCTGAGCTCTAAAGTTTTTTATTGAAGAAAGCCGGTTAAACAGCCAAGAACCTCTCCGATACTTCATCGAAGAGGTTCTTTCGTTTATATCAGATAGGAGTGCAAGTATACTATAAAAGAAAAAAATATTTCATTGTAACGAACTATGAATTTATCGGATATATAGTCGAAGGGAGTGAGAGAGTGGCGGAGGACATAGAAGAAATTTATAAACAGTATGCAAAAAGCGTCTTCCGATATTTACTTAGCCTTACTCATGACGAAGATTTGGCCGAGGAATTAACGGGGGAAACCTTTTATCGCGCTGTATATTCTATCCATACCTATAACGGCTCCTGCAAGATAAGTGTATGGCTTTGCCAAATCGCCAAGCACGTGTGGTATCAGGAGCTTGGGAAACGAAAAAGGCATCCAAATCAAGAGCTGCAGGAGGATGTGCCTTCGCCGAATATGTCGCCGGAGGAAGCCCACCTATTCCAAAATAACAAAATGGACTTGTATCGAGCTATTCACCAATTAAGTGAACCTATGCGGGAAATTGTCCACATGCGTATATCCGGCGAATTTTCCTTCGCGGAAATCGGTGAAATACTTGGCAAAAGCGAAAATTGGGCACGTGTCACTTTCTACCGAGCTAAACAAAAAATGATGGAGGCGTTATAAATGGTCAAATGTCATATTGTCCAAGACATTATGCCAAGCTACATAGACGGCTTGCTCAGTCCGGAAACCGAACATGACATCCGGCAACACATTGAGGAATGCGAGGCCTGCCGTACGCTTCATGCTAAGCTGTCCACTTCAATAGACAATGCCGATTTACATGTAAATAAGAAAGAAATCGATTTTCTGAAGAAAGTAAGAACAAAAACAACAAAGAAAGTGGTACTAGGATTTACAGTTCTCCTATTGATTATTGCATTGTTAACTTACTTGTTGGCTATTGGCCCCTCTGTCCGCAAGGAAAATCTCATCTATACAACCAGCGTTGTGGGGGACACGTGGCGAATAAATATGGAGCTTACAAACGGCAAAGCCTTGCTTGTCAAAACAGAGCCGATTTATGGCGAAAAAGACAGCAATGGTATTAAGCCTGTTGTTGGCGTACTTGTAAAACCTCACGAATTGCTGCCTTCTCCAATCTTAGAAAGCGATAATAATTCCTTTATGTTTGGCAGCACGATTGACAGTTTCAACAAGCGTAATTATAAAGTCGTTCTTCGGTTAGCGGATGGGGACATTGTTTTTACATCAGCTAATTATAATAAGCGGTAACCTTGGGTTTCTTCTCTCTTTCATTCCGCCCAATTTCTTCGAAACAAGCGCGAAGGACGGTGGCCGGCATTCTCCGTATAATGATCGGTCTCAGACACGAGGTCGGCTACTTTGCGCCTGAAGTTAGCCTTTAACAGCTCTTTGTCCAGAATCACCTCGTACACTTGCTGTAATTCCGTAAGGGTAAACAGCCTTGGCATTAAGTGCAAGGCAATATCGGTATCATTCGTTTCCCCTCGCAGCCGTTCAATCGCACAGGCAATTATTTTTGCATGGTCGAAAGCTAATCCATCATTCGACACGATCTCGAAGCCGATAGACTTCGAGGTCGGCTTTGCCGTTACGGTCCGATTTACCACCGCCGTAAGCTGCACCTCCTCGGAATGAAGCTTTAGCTCGTAGGACCACGTTTTAGCGTATCCCTCTTCCAGCAATTCTTTGTGCTCTCGCACAAGCCGGTAGCTCACCTTGAACCAGTGTGCGTCTTCGGCGTCGTCCCCTGCCTTTAGCCGGAATCGACTGCTATCGATCAAAGCCATATAACTGCAGCTCATTACCCAGGTCCGGGGATCCCGTCCGACATCGCTAAAAGTATGTAACTGCTCCAAATAGACGTCATCCACGCCTGTTTCCTCGCGCAATTCCCGCACGGCCGCCTGCTCCGCGGTCTCGTTAGGCCGAACAAAACCGCCTGGCAGCGCCCATTTGCCCAAATAGGGATGCCCTCCGCGGCGAATAAGCAGCATACGCAGTTCCTTTTCCGGAAGCTTGCGATAATTGTCCTCCTCCGTGTTCGTCACCGTAAAAATAACCATATCTGCGGCTACAGAAGGTCGCTCGTAATCCCCTGCCCGGTATTGCGCCAGAAATTCTTGCTCCGTAAGTCCGTCACGATCATGCGTATCCAACGACTTTACCCCCTAAATATGCAGCTCTCCGAAATAGTTGCGGTAAGGTTCAAACTTCTCCAGCACCTTGTCTACCTGACGCATGCGTTCCTCCAGCGTCCCCCTTAATGTGATAAAGGGGATTCTCCGCTCCTTGAGATCCGCAATAATTTGCTTGTGGAAGACTTGCCGTTTCTGATTCCCGCTTCGATCCCACGTATCGTCATAAGGAATATCGTCGTCGCAGAGGAAAAACAGGTCATAACGCTGTGCATTTTCGAGGGCGATTCTGATTAGGCGTTCAGGAGCACGTCCGTGGTAATCCAAGGCAAACATATACGTAGTAATGGCATTCGTATCGACAAAGAGATATCGGTTGGCTTCCAACAGTGCTTGCTCTTCCCGTTCGATATGGCCTATGGCAATTTCATCAAACGCTTCAAACCCAATTCGGCGGTCCACCTGATGCTCGGTCCAATAATCCCTGCCATACTCGCTGGCGAATTTCGTCTGATACTGACGGGCCAACGCCTCGGTAATCGTTGATTTGCCTGTCGACATCGCTCCTACGAAGACGACTTTCGTGATGAGATCCCTATATACGATATCGCTGACATATGCCCGATGTTGGTAGGGATCTTTACGAATCATCGTCGCTGATATGGGCACGCTCTGGCGGGCTTCGTCGACGCGGCGGTCTTCTGCGCCTAGAGCGATGCTCATATGCTTGCCGTAAAACTCGCTCGAGTAGAAGTGCGTCACTTGCTCCCCGTTCAATAACCCAAGAATATACTGCTCTTCCCGAATCTCATGCGCTCTGTCGTCAGAATACCCGTCCGGACCATCCCATGCTTCGATTACCCGAACGGACGGATAGAGTTTGCGAATCCAGTTCGCCCGAATATGAAGGGGAATTGGTGTAACCGGCGTATCGTATATGACAACAATTAGTTCTTCGACTTCGTTCAGCGCTGTTTCTATCATGAATTGATGCCCCTTATGCAGCGGCGCGAACTTGCCAAGCGTTAATCCCAGCTTCTTCATGCCAAAGCCTCCTTTGCCCCTCTATTCCAGATATAGTAACCGTATCCCGCGTTAACCAAATAAGCACTCCACATGATGATCATCATCAATCCATCTTCGCTTCCATCCAACGTTCGGACAATCCAGAGCAGCACGGTGAATATATTCAGAACCATATAGAGGAGCCATTGTTCCTTGAATCTTCTCACCATTAGAATGGTGGCCACGACGGATAGCACTGTTGTTAGGGCATCCATATAAGGAGCGTTCTGACCTTTAATGAAGGATAATCCGAACCCCACTAACAGGGAGCCCAATAAACAGACAATTCCTACGAGCAACAAGCCCTTCATCTTCATCTCGCGCATGGACAACCTGCCGCCTTGCAAATTCTTTCGCCACATATAGAAACCAACGACATTCATGGGGACGAAGAATAGCAAATTCAACATGACTTCTCCAAATAATCCGTTTATATAAGCCAAATAAGCATAACCAACCGTATTATACATGCCGAAGACATAACTCATCAGCATACCCTTCGCCGTGAGCACCACGCATAGCACCCCGGTGATAAATACCGTGAACCCGAATATAGAATCCTTGGAGAGAACATTAAACAAGGCAGCAATCAAAGTAAACAAAACCAACCAACTCAATTCAAACCAATTCCAACTGCCTACATATCTCCTCACGCTGCATCCCCCACTTCAAAGCTTGTTCTTCATCCAATTGACTTCGTAACTTATTGATATTTTCAACTTGTTACTATCAACATAACAGATGAATCAATGACGCGCAAGGGAAATAAAGTAAAAGACCTACCCCATAGGGATAGGCCTTCTTCTGTTTATAGGTGTAGGTTCTTAGCCTTAGAAAGGCGTGTAACCCGGGTAGTAGTAGATGGCATCGTCATACTCATCGTTTAGGTATTCCCTGCCGCCCCAGGCGATGACGAGGATTTTGTCCTTGTCCATCTCTCCTTCGAGATGCTCGGCATAGGGTTCGGAAATTCCGAGTGACCTCATCTTGGCACGAAGCTCGTCGCCGGTTGAGCGGAACACATTCGCAATTGCCGTGCCGACGCCCTCAACAGTTACGCCAATCTTCTCGGCGTCCGTGTTCTCGGCGATTCTGGACGTCCTGTC
Organism: Paenibacillus sp. CF384; assembly: GCF_900106745.1. Classification (GTDB taxonomy): domain Bacteria; phylum Bacillota; class Bacilli; order Paenibacillales; family Paenibacillaceae; genus Paenibacillus_Z. The sequence continues at coordinate 219,664 of NZ_FNNV01000007.1, forward strand.
CTTGTCATGGGTCAATACGAAGATGTTGTTTGGATCGTAGCCTTCCGTTCGGAAGCGATTGACTTCTCGTTGAACCTCGTTCAAGTTGCCCACCGTGTGTACCTTCGTCGTCATCGTTTGAATTGTCATTGTAATTCCTCCTTGTTCATGAATGATTAGAATTGATTTGAAGCTTGAGACTAGACTAGCAGCTTGTAACTAGGCCCGTCGTCTTCCGAAAATCAATGAAACCAAGAACATAACCAGGAAGACTACGAAAAGGATCTTCGCGATGCCGGCTAACGCTGATGCGATGCCGAGAAAGCCGAATATGCCGGCGATGATTGCGAAGATGAAAAACACCATTGCCCATCCTAGCATAACAATCACCTCTTCTTCCGTATAACTTGTTTCCCTTGCTTGATACTGGTTTAACCGGGTTGGTTAGGGTTGAAACACCTGCATGGCAAAAAAACCCACCATAATCGGTGGGCTTTACGGCTATTAATCGAAGGGATTTTTTCGAACTATTTTACAACAAAATGAGCTTGTTTCAGATCTGCCCAAGCGGTGTAAAAATGCTCAAAGTTAAGAACGCAGGTCCCGCACTTACAGATCGTTCCCTGTTTGCGAATTTCTTTCGCGAATGGCTTTTTCCGTTCTTGGGACTAGAAAGTCTACGAACATTGCAGCGTTGGCTTGCACTTCCTCGATAAAAGGACGAAAGCTCTTGTCGTATTCTTGGAACGCAAGCTCATAATCGCCCTGACAGTTTTGGAAAGCATCAGCTAAAGCGGCCGCCCCGTCTATTGCAAGCGATCCTCCCATTCCGGCAGCCGGGGAGGCGCAATATCCTGCATCGCCGACTAGCGCTACTCGGCCTTTTATCCACGACAGCATCTTCATTTGGCACAGCTTGTCGAAGTAAAACGTTGTCGAGTTCTTCACTTCTTCCAGCAACTCCGGCATGCGCCAGCCCATTCCTGCCCTTCCCGGTTCATTGTACACTTGCGTCGTATTCTCTCGAATCAACAGCTTATCCACGATCGTAATGGAAAAATACGTTTCAAGGAAATGCGAGAAATCCGTTTCCTCGCCGAAGCTATATTTTCTGACAGCCGAATGAATGCCATCGCAGTCAAATACCAGGTCATACGTTCGCTTCTCGCCCCTTTTAAAAGCTACTTCGACGCCGTTAGCTTCTTCCTTCAACGACGTTATGCTATCTCCGAAAATAAATGCGACATCATCCTTGATCGCCTCGAACATAATATTCAGCAGGACATCTCGCTCGATTTCATATTCATCATCGATAATCTGCTCGCGGATTACCATTCTTTCGGTGACATCTTCAGCATTTCTGAATTCCATCGCTTCCATATTTAGTTTGTTGGACCGGATTTGGTCGAGTAGACCCATACGTTTCACGATGTCGACGGTATTTTCGCGGATATTTACAGGAGTTCCACCTTTTTTAAGACCTTCGGCGATTTCAATAATGGTCACGTTATAGCCCAACCGATTCATCCAGTACGCTGTTGAGATACCGGCGAAACTCGCCCCGCTAACTAAGATATTCTTCTTCATCATCAATCTCCCCACTTCGTATAACGTTGATGTTGTATAGGGTACGATAGGATTATGAACTGAATATTAACATTATCGAGTAGAGCCATTCGACATGAATATCTTGATTAAATGAAAGGGGGTCACGCTTGCATGTGGATAGACTACACGAAGGATTCATTGCTGATTGCAGGAAGGATCGCGACGATTTACCCTCTTATGTTAGTGATTGGATTAATCATGGGGAAACGCTCTCTGGGTGAATTGCCCGTATTCGATTTTCTAGTCATTCTTTCTTTGGGATCCGTCATCGGGGCTGATATTGCCGATCCGAGCGTTAACCACATCCATATCGCAATCGCAATCATATTGATCGGTCTACTGCAGCGGATCGTTTCCTCGCTTTCAATCAAGTGGAGGAAGTTCGGGAAGCTCATTTCGTTCGAACCGACCGTCGTCGTACATCAAGGAAACTTACTGGTTCATAACCTCAAGAGAGCACGGTATTCCATCGATAACATTCTTCAGATGCTGCGCGAGAAGGACATCTTTCATCTGGCCGACGTCGAATTCGCCGTACTGGAGGCTAACGGTAAATTAACCGCATACAAGAAGAGTCCCAAATCCGCGCCTACCTTGGAAGAGCTAGGTCTGATCAGAATGCAGAGCGACTTGTCCTATCCCCTCATCGTAGAAGGGACCTTATACCGAGATACGCTTACTTATATCAAGAAAGATACCGCCTGGCTGAATTCGCAACTACATGCGAAAAGCATTCGCCAAGACGATATCTTTTATGCCTCCGTCGATGACCAAGGTAACATTTACATTTCCGATGCGACGCTTGTGAATCCGCCGCCTATTCGGCATTAGTCGATTGTACTTAAAACAGCTTTATCAGCCCTTCCAGCTCATCAACCAATCCTTTGGCAAGTTCAAAATTAGTCTCTTTTAAAGCCAATTCTATTTTCATTTCAACTGATCTCTTGTTTTGTTCCTTTTCTAGATAGTCTTTATCAAAATGACTAGCATAAATCATCTCTCTGAAATGGTGCATACTCATTTTTCTGATCTTCTTATCTTCAATAATTAGCACATAATCCATGCCATTTACAACAGAATAGAAATCATGAGAAATCATGACAATCGCGCCTTGATACTCTGCAATGGCCTTCTCGAGTGCTAGTTGCGTATAGGTGTCTAAATGGCTTGTCGGTTCATCAAGAAGCAATACGTTTGCTTTACTGGCAGCAACTTTAGCCAATTGAAGGATGTTCTTTTCTCCACCCGATAAAGATTTTATCTTTTGATTAACGATTTCGCCTTCAAAACCATAGTCCAAAAGATACGTTCTAATCTCATCATAAGTGTTAAACCCGGCATCGATAAATTCTTCGAGTATGGTATTCGAATCCTTCAGCATTTCACCTTGAATCTGAGATAAATAAGCTACTTTTGCATCAGCATGGATTTCAATGGAAGCTTGATTGTTGTTAAAGATATCTCGGAGTAAAGTCGTTTTCCCGGTACCGTTTGGACCAATAATGGCCACTTTATCCGTAGATTTGATCGCAAAGTTAACATTGTCTAGCAGCAGCTCATCAAAGGCAACACTATAATTATTAACATTTACAACAATGGTGTCTTCCATTAGATTATCCGCGCCAAAGCTGATAGTCGGCTGTTTGATTTCAACGAAAGGCGCCTTAATTCTACGCGCTTCCAATCTTTCTTGAAATCTAACTCTCGCTTTTAACGCTCTGCCTCTGGATGCTTCTGAATTATAAGTTGCGATTACTCTAAGATTGTTAATGATGGTGTCGTTTCTCTCAATCTCTTCCTGTTCGGCGACTGCGATTTCTTGCAACTCGACCTTAGTCTGAAGTAAGGAGAAGGTATATTCCAAATAGCGCCCGTCAAACTCTTGGATCTCCGTGTTTTCGAGGTGTATGATTTTGTTGAAACAATGATTCAATAGATAGCGGTTGTGCGTAACAACCAGCAGCATTCCTTTGTGACCATTAATCAGTTTTTTAAGCGCATTGAGGTTTTCGAAGTCTAGAAATACATCCGGCTCGTCCATGATCATGAGATCGGGACGATTAAGCATTTCCTTCATCACTTGAATCAGCTTGAATTCCCCGCCGCTCAGATCAGATACCTTATGATCTTTCAGCTTCATCAGGCCTGCTAGATTTAGTTTCTTATTGATATGGCTTTCGTAATCATCCCCGCCGATGGCATCAAATGCATCTAGAGCGAATTGATACTTTTCTAATAACGCGTCCATATCCGAAGTCGTTTCCATTTCCGTACAAATAGAGGCAATTTCATTTTGTATGTTATTAAAAGGTTCCGCAATATATTCAAAAACGGTTGTTTCTTTCGTGTTGTCTAGCTCCGAGAACTGACTTACATATCCAATTGTGCAACCGGGGTCCATCTCTAATTTGCCATCGAACAGATATTTCTCCGGATCCATCAGGATATCAATCAAGGTACTTTTACCACTGCCGCTTGTTCCTATGAAAGCGCAATGTTGTGCCTCTTCTAGCGTAAATGTAATATCGTTATAGAGTTCTTTGTGCGGAAATGAGAAGGATAAGCGTTCCACTTTTATCATAGTGTTACCTTTCTTGATAACTAAAGTTAGTTGTATTGGAAAACATACATGATGCGTTTACCGTTGTAAGAGTAACACTGTTTACCACCAACATCAATCGGATTTGTATCCCATCCCTTGGGAGTAAAGACAAAACCACTCCCGACAAGGAGTGGTTTCTTCGTTCTTATTCATCTGCCGTAATCGCAAAGCCGTAGATATGAACCGCCCGGCCTTGATCATTATATAGACGCAATGTATTGTTACCTGCTTGCATCCGGATGCGAATTTCACGCTGATCTTTAACATCCCAAGTAGGGAAACCCCAACCTGCCGTGTTATGCAGATTCGTTCTGTATGTGCCAGCTCCTCCGTTCACTTCTACGCTGAGATCTCTGCTTTCCCCTGCGCAGTAGTCGAAGCGCATTAAATAGTAGCCATCCTTAGGCAGCACAATGTGGTCAAACTTAAGCTCGCCTCCGTTACCAAGACCTGTAACCTTCTCGCCGCCTGACGCATCCCGAACAAATTCTGCGCCGCCGCTCAGGCTGCCTTTCCCCACAGGAATATACCATTCTTTCTGCGGTTTGTTATCGATAATATGGATTCTTTCCAAAGCGGGCACAGCTCCTGCAATACGTTCGATAATCAACGCGCTCTCGCCGCCGGCGAAGGGAAATACCACGTCTTTGGTAAGGAATATTTTATTAGAGCCGCTTTGCGGCATTTCCATGTCCACCTTGTTGATTCCGTCGCTTACACGCAGTGTCCAAGGCTCCTTGGCTGCATAGAACAGCCTTATGGTTTGGGCTTCGGCGGTTGTATTTACAGAAAATCCAACACTGCCATTCAGCAATACGGCTTCCTGTTCATTCTCATACACTACGGGCTCGCTTCCTTGCAGCGTTCGTGCCGCTTGCGCCGAATATTCCGTTCTTGCTTCGCTCATATAACCGGAAGCAATGCCTTTCGGCAATGGCATAATCTCTTTGGCGATATAAATGCCTGCGCCGCCGCTCTTTAGAAGCGGAAGTTCTATCACCGTCTTGGTATTCACGTTGCAGCGCCTTACTTTCATCATTTCGCCGCTGGAGTCATCCTCGTAAATTTCGGCTACGAACTCGCCTTCGGGCAGGAAATCCATGTTCAGACGCAGAATCATGGCTTCGTCCGTAATGCAGCCAATCAACCAGTCTTCTTTCGAGCGGCGCATGATGGCTGCATGATGACCGGGGAATCCGGATAGCACCTTCACTTCATCGTAAGCGGGCTTCATGCGGCGTAAGAAATCCGTCCCTCTCCACGCTTCCAGATAATATATAGAAGCGGCAACATGCGAAGCGCCGGATTCGAATACAACGGAAAGCGCCATTTGATGCGCTAACGTCGTATTTCGGTTAGTGTTCGAGAATCCGGTCGGCGTATAATCCATCGGACCGACCACATTGCGCGTGAACGGAACCGTACAATTGTGTCGCGCGTCCGGCAACCCGCTCCACATATAATGTTCAAGACCCAAGATCCCTTCCGCCGTCATAAAATTCGGCCATGTGCGCCCTTCGCCCATGCATTTGGTTGCCCCGTGGAAATTAATCATCAACCGATGCTCGGTCATCATATCGGCAATCATCTCGTATTGCCACATCGTGTGCTGGGAATCATTCTGGAAGAAGTCCACCTTGAGACCATCTACCCCGCAGCTTGCCCAGAGCGAAATTTTCTCCCGTGCCGTTTCAGGCGTATCGATATACTGCATGGCGCTCCAGAGCCATACGACAATCCCCTTCGAATGGGCATAATCGCACAACTCTTTCAGCCACGTAATATCCCAGTCCGCATCCACGGTGAGTCCTTCGAATCCGATCCCTGCCGCAAAATCCACATAACGCTTCTGCTCCGTGTACAGCTGTGCGCTATTCATGTATTCCCACCAAGCCCATAAACAACGCCCCGGTTTGATCCAGCTTGTGTCTTCGATTACGGAAGGCGGATTCAAGTTATAGTTGATTGTCGTATTCACCAATTCGTTTAAGTCGTCCGTCGCCACGATAACGCGCCAAGGAGAGGAGAACGGCAGCTTACAGGAGAGCGGCTTTCCCTTTTCCTCCGGGGCGAACTCCAAAGACATGCTGCGGCCTTCGGTTCCACGCAAGTGAGAAGAACAATAGCTGCCGTTCGTGTTATACACCTGCGCTTCCGTAAGCATGACCCAACCGCCATTGTCGGCGTGGAATACGCTTGGCATTCCATAATCCCTGCCCGCTTTGTCTTCCCATCCGGTATGGTCATAGGTAGCCTCATAACTGCTGGTCAAATGCTGCAACCATAAGTCGTCGTAGCCCTCTGCCAAGTTGAAATCCGTTGCTTCGCGCATGACTTTCATAGGCTGTTCTGCATCGGACAGGACTTGATAGCGGAAAGCAGCACCATCTTCATAAGCACGCGCGCACAGGACGAACGTATACGCGCCACACTCAAACGCTAACGTCATCTCATTCGCATGATTCGTATAAGCTTCCTTCTTTCCCGCTGGTAACGAATAGGTCTCGTCGATAACGGTACGTGCTTCCTTTACAAAACGAAAAGCTTTCGTGAAATTGGCCAAATCGCTTTCGAACCCGAGCTTGCTTGGCCCGATTACCGCTTTGCCATTGCGTTCGACCTCGTACCGTAACTCTTTATCTGAATTTTCAAAAATCGTTATGCAGACGGCATGATTAGGCGAATATAGTTTCCACATAGATACAATCTCCTGTACGTCGTAATATAATTTCATCATTTAACAAACCCTATATCTGGCTCTCCGGCAGCAAGCGCACCATGCAACTGGCATAATCATGATTTAATGTAATAGGGAGTCCGCTGTTCATCAGAAATGCGCCGGAATAGGTCTGCTGCTGCTGCCCTTCTATTTCAACGTGATAGGAGGTTTTAGCATCCAAGCCCCTTGGGCGAACGGTAAATACGGTACGCCAGCGAGAGGGGTGATCCAAGAAGGCAAACAATACGCTTTCCTTGCCGTTCTCATACTGCAAGGCCTGCAACCCGTCCACCGGCAGCGAAGCCAAGCGGTGCAATTGCCCGAACTGAATAATGGATCGAATTTCTTTATAGAGCGCCACGTATTTCTCCAGGATCTTCGAATCCTCTTCCGTACACTCATTCAGGTTAAGACCGATCCCAAGCGCACCGCACATGGAGACATGCAAACGAAACAACAAAGGCATGGCACGTTTGCCGTTATTTCCGGAATCCGTTACCCAGGCACGCATATATTTGATCGGATATAGATAGCTGTATCCTTCTTGAATAGACAAACGATCCAATGGATCCGTGTTGTCGCTTGGCCAGAATTCGTCAAAATAACGCATCGCGCCATAATCGACTCGGCCGCCGCCGCTTGCGCAAGCCTCCCACTCTACCTCGGGATGCAGCTCTCTCAACGACTGAATAATATGGTAAAATGCCGCCGTGTGCCGGTACCAGATGCTTTTGAATTCATGACGGTCCAAGATCGCGGAAGCAACCTCGCTCAACCCTCGGTTCATATCCCATTTGATATAGGAGATGTCATTCTCCGCAAGCAAGCGATCGATTTCGCCGATGATATAATCTTGTACATCCCGCCTTGTAAGATCCAGCATATATTGATAGCGGCCTTCCATCACCGGACGACTTGCGTAGCGGTACACCCAGTCGGGATGCTTGCGATACAATTCACTATCGGGGTTGACCATTTCCGGCTCGATCCACAAACCGAATCGCATGCCGTAGCTCTTCAGCCTCTGCGTCAGCGGTGCAAGTCCGTTAGGAAACTTTACTGCGTTTACTTGCCAATCTCCCAAGCCGGCATGGTCGTCGCTGCGCTGTCCGAACCAACCGTCGTCCATGACGAATAGCTCTACACCGATTTGTGCGGCCTTGTCGATAAGCTCGAGCTGCGCTTGTTCATTCACATCGAAATACGTAGCCTCCCAGGAGTTATATAGAACGGATAGAGGCTTACTCGCCAAAGGCTGCGGCATCACGTATTTTCTTGCGAATTCGCCCATTGAGTTGGACATTCTGTCGAATCCATCCGGCGAATACCCTAGATATAGAGCCGGCGTTTCCAGCGTTTCGCCCGCCTTCATCCGCCATTCAAAGTCCGTATCATTGATGCCGGCCAGAATATTTAAATACTCGTACGGCGTTTGCTCCAATATGATTTTGAAATTCCCCGACCATGCTAGCGCGCCATAATAGACTTCTCCGTAAGTTTCTCCTGCATTTTGATAGAGCATAAAGCTGGGATTTGCCACATGACCCGTTGCGCCGCGCAAACTTTCCAGCACCGTTTTTCCGCCCGTTATCTTCTGCTCGTATGCGTCGAAATCGGAGTTCCACATGCCGTTAAAGTTCTTCAGATTCCAACCCGCTCCTGGAAGCGAACACTCTCCCGAATGCAAACGTTCCACTACGACGACATCGTTGCCGCAGTTTTTTACCGTACGCCGCTTTTCAATCACATCCACGTCTTCATACACCTTGTAATGCAAGATCATCTGAAGCGGAAACACCGTATCTTCCAAGATCACCGTGAGTTCGTCGTTCTCGATGGCGTGCTTCACATAACGATAACGAAAATCTCGCGTGCCATCGGCATAAGTGACCTTAAACGAAGTTTCTTTGAACCGCATCGTTCCGAAAGAGGAGCATTCCTCTCTCTTCACGTCATAGATGGAATGAAAACCCTGCTCCCATACATAGGGCTCATTTTTGAAATCTTCAATCGTATCGATGCGCGATCCCCAATAAAGATGCCGCAGCAGCCCTTCTCGATCCACGCTAAAGCTATACGAACAGTTTTGGGTATTCAACAAAAAGACATTGTTCTCTCCAATGAAAATAGCCATTCTCCGTCTCCTTGCAAATCGATTTCATGCTCCTGGAATACATGGGGCAGAGTACGCCTGCCGCACTCTGCCCCGTGATACAAGCGATGCTCTTCGGTATTGCTACATGCTTATTTGCCTTCGGCAGTCTGATACAATGCCATACGAGCCTTATAGTTAGTCGAGTAAATATCTTCGATTTTCACTGCGCTGTTTGCATCGATTTCGGCAATCATCTTTATATACATACCGTCGATTTCATCATTCGATGTTGCATACACCATAGCGGAGAAGCCATTGTCCATAATATCCTTGATTTTTTGCTCGCTCAATGCGTCAGGCGTGCCTCCCTTTGGACCGAGATCATCATAAAGCGCGGTATCCCAAGTGGAACCTGCCATGGATTTCAAGGCATGTTGATTCACGTTATCCCGGTTGTAACGGAACATTAAGTCATAAGGAGTGCCGTCTTCGCCGAGTCCATTACGAATCATCCATGTCCATTTGCGCGCGCCTGTCGTTTTCGAGAATTCCGCCCAATCTTTGCTGATGGCATCGAGCGCTTCTTGTTTCGGTACATGGACACCGTTCTCCATGGTCCAGTTCATGCCTTCTTTACCCCACATCAGCAAATATTGGCCTTCTTCGCTTGCCAGGAAGTCCAGAAATTTGATCGTTTCTTCCGGATGCTTATTTGCTACCGTAATGCCGACGCCGTCCCAACCCAAAGAACTGCGAGGACCGTATGTCGTCTTCTCCGGATCAACGCCTGGAGCCGTTACTTTAAACGCGTAGAACAGTTGATTGGTATCCTTGCCGTATTGCGTGCGGAATGCATTGTTGGCTTCATTCACGATACCGCCACCTGTTGCAAACACACGTCCGCTGGCCGTTTTCTGTTCAAAATTTTGAGCTTTATTGATGCCCCATTCACGGTCAAGCAAACCTTCCGTATAGAGCGTGTTAATATATTTGATCATTTCCAAGTAACGCGGATCTCGGACTATAAATTCGAGACGGCCATCATGCTCATAATACGTTTTCATCCCGTACATCGCCTTGAATGAACCTATAATGGCAGGCATTTGTTCTGCGTTCACGGTCATTGGTATGGAAGGTTTGCCATCTACACTCGGATACTTCTCCTTGAATTTTCTCAGCAGATCCAGGAATTCTTGCTGCGTAAAGGAGTCCCCGGCCTTAGCGCGTTCGCCGTATCCGAACTCTTCCAGAACATCCATGCGCATACTGATTGCCCAGTTCGGATCGGGATCCAATCCGTACCAGTTGTTTAAATAATAATTCTTGCCATCCTCGTACACGCTTTTGGAAAGCACGTCGCCATAGCGCTTCTTGATATTCGGAGCATACTTGTCAATTAAATCGTTCAGCGGAATCAAAGCTCCGCCGGCAATGTATTTGTTCAAGGTAGCCACGCGTCTGTCGATCAGGGCAATGTCCGGCAAATCCCCGCTGACTAACATCAAATTCAGTTTCTCGTCCGGATTGCCGGTGGGCTGCTGAATCTCGATCGTCACGCCTGTACGTTCCGTGATTTCCTTTGCTACAGGGTTAGTAAACGGATCGCCCACGTTTTTGTCAAACAACGTTAACGTGATGGGTTTCTTCGGCGTGTTGTTCGATCCCGCGCTTGATGTCTCGTTCGATGCTTCGTTTGATTTTTCGCCTTCGGATGCGTTATTGCCCGCATTTTTGTTGCCTGTATTGCACGCACTCAGAAGCATAATGCTTGCTAGTACCCCTGCCAAGATGAGTCTTTTTTTCATTAAGATCCCCCTCATTGAATGAAATAGCTTTTATTTAAACCACATTCCGAACGGACAACGCTTCGGGAAGATGGAGCAAATACGTTCGATCATTCGTATCGCTTAGCCTTTCACTGACCCAATAAGCATTCCTTTCAGGAAATATTTCTGCAGCAATGGATATAGAAGAATAATCGGCAGCGTTGCTACCATGGTCACTGCCATACGGATCGTCTCGCTGGAAACCGGCATTTTGCGCTGTTCATTGGCAAGCTGCTCTGCTTCGTTTAGCATATCGTTCGTCTGGAACTGATTCAGGATTTTCACCAGTACCGCCGACAATGTTTTCAAAGAAGCAGCGTAGGTATAAATATAAGAGTCATACCATGCATTCCAATGGCTAATGGCCGAGAACAAGGCAATGGTCGCAATCACCGGCGTGCACACGGGCAGAATGACTTTCACAAAAATCTGAATGTCGTTCGCGCCTTCCATTTGCGCCGCCTCCTCCATTTCTTTGGGCAAACCCTCCATGTAGGTGCGAACTAATATCATCCAGAAGACGCTTATGATTCCGGGGAAAATAAACACCCAAAAGCTGTCGATGAGATTCAAGCTGCGCACTACCATATAGGTGGGAATCAATCCGCCGCCGAAGTACATCGTAAAGATAAAAAACAAGTTGATTCCGCGCCAGCCCGCAAGCTCTCTTTTACTGAGCGCATAAGCCAGCATCGAAATACAAGCAAGCGTAAGAGGTACGCCGATGACCGTTCGACCGACCGTCACGATAATGGAATTCAGAATTTCCGAATCCTTCAGGACGGTTTTGTAACTGTCTAGGCTGAACTCATTGGGCCACAGCATAAATTGTCCATAAGTAGGGTCGGACGCATCGTTCAGGGATAAAACGAAAATATGCCAGAATGGAAAAAACGTAATCATGAACAAACATACCAACGATCCGTAAACGAATATATTTCCTGTAATGGTTGCAAGCGTATAGCGTTGTAACCGATTGCTTATAGCGCTAGACTTGTTTACCCGCGCAACTTCGTTTTTCATCCTCTTCCTCCTTCCAGCTGTACATACAGCTTAGAATAGACGCGTTCCGCTCATTTTTTTAGATAATTGGTTGACAGCTACCACCAAAATAAACGCGACTACCGATTTGAACATACTTACGGCAGATGCATACGAGAACATGCCATTCTGAATGCCGTAACGGAACGCATAGGTATCGATTACATCGGAATACGACCTGTTCAACGAATTCCCCAGTAGGAAAAATTGATCAAAGCCGGTATTTAGCAAATTGCCGATGTTTAAAATCAAAAGAATAATAATCGTAGGCCGCAGCATCGGCAGTAACACATATCGGATTTGCTTTAACCGACCGGCGCCGTCCACTTTTGCCGCTTCGAATAGCTCCGTCGGAATGGCTGCGATAGCCGCCAAATACATAATGGAGTTATACCCCATATCTTTCCACGCATTGGACAAGGCGATGATGATCCAGAATAACTTTCCTTCCTGCATAAACAACACGCCTTGTTCGACAATACCAAGTTTCATCAGCAATTGATTGACAGGTCCTTCAGCCGACAAGAACGTAATCACAATACTCGCAGCAACAACCCATGAAATAAAGAACGGTAAATAGGATGCTGTTTGTACCGTCCGCTTGAACCAACTTATTCTTACTTCGTTCAGCGTTATGGCAATACAAATAGGAACCATGAACCCTATGGACAGCGTTAACACGCTCGAAACCAACGTATTGCGCATCACTTGCGCAAAATCTTGTCCTGTAAAGAAGTATTCGAACCACTGCAATCCCACAAAATCCGCTTTAAACAGAGAGCCCCAGAAATCCCCTAAGGTAGGCTTGTAATCGATAAACGCCATGTACAAACCAGCCATAGGCGCATAAGCAAACAATACGGCCCATACAACGCCCGGCATCAGAAGCATAAATAAATATCGCTGCCGGAGTATTTTTTTTATTGTGGGATATTTCAGCAGCGGTATTTTCTCGTTGCTTCCATCGACATCACATTCCATTCTCCCGACTCCTCATATCCAAATTAGGTTTATGAGTTCATCTTAGGGTATCCCGTATTCTTCCGCTATCTCTCGATTTTCCGATTTATATCACAAAAAAACGAACTTTCGTTTTGTCCGTTTTCTTGAAGGTATTGTAATTGACAGCCCATGTACACGAATTTATACTGTGTTCTAAGTAATGGCATTATCGTGCGATAACGATACCATGTTGCGGAGGCTCGATGTATGTACACGATAATCTTAGTGGATGACGAACGGCTTACCTTAGACACGCTGGCCAATTATATCGAATGGGAAAAGATGTCTTGCCGCGTCATTGCTACTGCGAGCAACGGACGCGAAGCAATGAATAAGATTGAAGCCCTGCAGCCGGATATTCTCATTACCGATATCAAAATGCCTGTCATGGATGGCATTGAGCTTTGTAAACAAGTCCATGCTCGCTTTCCTGCTATTCAGATTGTATTTCTCAGTGGATACAATGAGTTTGAATATGCATGTGCCGCCCTGCAGCATGGCGCCTGCGGCTATTTGCTGAAACCGATCGACAACGATGAACTGGCTGTCACGATGAAGATGGTCCATCAACGTTGCGAAGAGCAGAAAAACCGTCTCCATTCCACCGTGTTGACAGCTGGCGAATATCTGCGAGAACTTCTCCGAATCGGCGGTCATTTGCTCTCCGGCTTAGCGGATGAAGTAACCTCTATTTACAACCGCTATTTACATCTTCCTGCCGAGAACAAAACCTTTACCTTTGTCTTTATCAGCATAGACGAATATACGCTGTTGGCTGACAATCCCCTTGCTATCGATGCGCCTTCCGGTGATTTCTCCACCGCGGAAAGATTAGAATTTTTCATCGCTGGATTGCCCAGCTTTGTCCCCGGTGTACTGACCAAACTGCGCGATGGCCAATGGATTTTTGTCACGCCGGAATCGGTCGGTACCGCGTTCACGAATTGGCGGAATCAATCTGCGCATGCCGAACGCTGGATATCCCTGTTCCTGACAACCTCCCCTCAAACACTGCTTTCCTTTACGAAGAATTGGCCAAAGATGCTGAAAATACGCAATCATCTGGTAGCCACTCAAGGCACGGGACTTATTAGCGATAGCTGGGAGAACATGAACGCTGATTGGCGCAAGGAGCCCTTTCCCGAAACCAAGCACTTGATTGCCGCCGTCCAACAAAATCGCAGAGACCAAGTCGAAGATTGGCTCCATGACTTTTACGATGGCGGTCTCCCTCCGGGAAATGTCAGCCAAGTTTTTGTGGATACCATTTCAGTGTTTGAGTCCGTGTTGTCGGCGACCGGGGCTAACAACCGCCATTTGCAAGAAATGATCGAGAAAGATGCCCCGTTTCTCGGACGCCTTTCCCTGATGGAAAGCATGCAATCTATGAAAACGCACATGCGGCAAATCTTAAACCTCATGATGGATGAACTGCAGGCCTCTCCCGTCGACCGACATATCGAGATCGTCAATGAAGTTTGCAGTATTATACAGAAAAATTATGGACAGGTTATTTCGATTGATGCGCTTGCTGAACTTATTTTTCTTTCACCCAACTATCTCCGCACGATCTTTAAGGATATTACCGGAAAAACACTACTCGAATACGTAACTCAGATCCGAATTGATAACGCTTGCATTATGCTGCAGGAAACGAATATTAGAATTCATGAGATTGCCAAACGAGTCGGCTTTGAAAGCCCGTCCTATTTTGGCGCTACCTTTTTCAAACGCACGGGGCTCACGCCTAACCAATATCGTACGCACGCTAAAAAGGGATCACTGACATGAATAGGCTGAAGACCTTTTTCAAAAACTTATCACTGCTGCAGAAGTTACTAGTCATGTTTCTTACGGTAACGATAACCCCTCTTTTATTCATTACGATTTTCTTCTACGATCGTACCGAGCAACGGCTGTTGGAATTGACCTACGAGAATATGTCCAGCAGCAACCAACAAATCAACAGCAACGTCAATGCTCAATTGGATAGTCTTCGCCAAATTTCATCTCTGATTTATACGGACGAAGCCTTGCAAGTTTATTTGACGCAGACCTACACTACCGACTATTCTTACGTCGAAGCCTACCGCTATATTGATGGACTCTTGTACAGCATGCTGACCGCGAACAACAACCTGGCCAGCATCAACCTGTATGTATACAACAAAACACTCCCGGAGGATGGTCTGTTTCTCAAACATATCACCCCTGAGAATTTGCCGATTCAGTATCTCACTCAATTGCTTCAAACCTATGGCAACAATATATTCAGCGACGTCATCCCGGACAAAAGCGGCAAAAACGTCATTTATCTTGGGCGAATTCTCAACTTTAATAATCAAAACCAACATTACGGGATGCTGACGATCGGTCTCTATGAAGAACTGCTCTATCGATTAATCGAGAAAGAAGAGCAGAACAAAAGCGTCTACTTGCTCAATGAAAATAATCAAATCATTTCCGCTTCCGATAAATCGCTCTTAAACTTACCGTTCAGCGATGCCATCGGCCCTGACCTGTCTAGCAACCAGAAAGTCGTCACCATTAACGGCCATCCCAATTTGCTGGTATATAACACCATGCAGCACGGATGGAAAACGGTCTCTCTTACGCCAATTGACGAAATCATGCGTTCCTCTCGTAAAACGGCGATGCAAATCGTCGTCATTGCGTCGTTTAGTCTCGGCTTATCGCTCTTAATGATCGTTGTCATCGCCAAATACTTCTCGCACCGTCTGCGTAAGCTAAACCGTCAAGCATTACGAGTAGAGCAAGGCAATTTCATCATCTTGGCCGATGATTTCAGCAAGGATGAAATCGGTCAATTAGGCACGGCTTTCAACAAGATGAGCGCACGTCTCAAGGAGTTAATCGATACGCTGTACGTCAAGGAAATTGCCAAGCGCGACGCGGAACTGTATGCCCTGCAAAGTCAGATCAATCCGCATTTTCTATATAATACGCTGTCGGGGATTTCCTCTCTGGCCATCCAAAACAGCGATATGGAAGTAAGCAAAATCGTAAACCATCTTGCAAGATTCTATCAAACCTCGCTGAACATGGGGCACCAATATATTACGCTCGATAAAGAACTTGCCCTTACCAAGCACTATCTTGCCATCCAGCATATGCGCTTTGATGATGGATTTATTGAACACTGGGAGATTGACCAAAGCTTGTCATCCCATGAAACGTTGAAACTGTTGGTACAGCCTTTTGTGGAGAACGCTATTAATCACGCCATGGTTGATGATCATACCTGCTTGAACATTACCATTCGGGTTTACCAATCCATACAAGTCGCCGGTGCTCCAGCGCTCTTCCTGGAGATAGAAGACGATGGTTGCGGCATGCCATCCGATCAAGTAGCAACACTATTATCCAAAGAATCGAAAGCCGGTTATGGGATAAAAAACGTACATGAACGCGTGCAGCTTGCTTACGGACCACACTACGGGGTTACCATTCACAGTCAAGTCGGAAGCGGCACGAAAATTATGATCATGCTGCCTTTGCAGCCTCGCTCCTGAACGAGAGTTAACGAATAGGTGATGGTAGGATGGCCGATTCGTAAATACAGCAAAAACCCGCACAGGGCCCTGTGCGGGTTTTCTACATTTATCCGATACCAATCCATGCCGATAAAACGCTCATCTATTAACGCTCTTTTGCAGTAGCTAAGAGATATAGAAAATATGGCGCTCCAATAATGGCCACAATTATTCCTGTGGGGATACCGGCAGGCGGTAGAATAACCCTGGATAAAGTATCCGCAACAGACACAAGCACTGCCCCAACCAGCGCGCACACGGGTAACAGGATAATATGTCTGGAGCCTACTAACCGTCTGGCAAGGTGAGGCGCAATCAGCCCCACGAAGCCTATACTTCCGCTGACGGACACGCAGGACGCCGCCAAAGCCACAGAAACCAATAACAATTTTCTGTGCTGTTTCACAACCGCAACACCTAAGCTGTACGCCGTGTCTTCGCTCATGCTGAGTACATCTAGTTTTCTCGAGTTGTAAACCAAGTAAGGAATCAAGATGAGGAGCCACGGGAGCAGCGCCAGCACGAATTTCCAATTACCGCCCCATATATTCCCTGCTTGCCACACGGCTACAAAGTCGAACTGTTCTTCGCTTAGCTTGATGACAAGAACCGTGGTCAGGGCAGAGATTCCCGCCTGCACTGCAATTCCTGTTAATATCAATCGCATAGGCGCAACGCCATCTGTTTTTTTGTAAGCCAAGACGTATACCATAATGGCCGTCAACCCTGCGCCTACTAAGGCTAGAAAAGGCAGCGTAAATATAGACAAGAGGGTTCCTGTGCCAACAAACATGGTAAATAGAATCACCATAAGCCCTGCGCCTGCCGAAATACCAAGCAGTCCAGGATCCGCCAACGCGTTTTTTGTTACTCCCTGAATTGTACATCCAGATAAAGCAAGCCCGGCACCTACTAATATGGATAAGGTTATTCGAGGCAACCGGAAATCAAATAAGATTACATGTTCCCTCTCCGTTCCTCCTCCGAATAAAGTGCGTAGAGTATCAAGCGCAGTGAGCTTGGCGTGACCGGTATTCATACTCACAATAAAGGAAACTGTAAGTGCACACGCACACATGAGAACGATCGCTGTATTTCGAAACGCCACCTTTTTATTATGCGCTTGATGCATCTTGATCAGATCATTCATTACACCGCCCTCCTTTGCCTACGCGCTAAATATAGGAAGAACGGAATGCCAATCAACGCAGTCAACACACCGACAGGTGTTTCCAACGGCGGGTTTAACATCCGCGCACCCAAATCCGCGCTCACCATCAGGATTGCTCCTAATACGGCCGATGCGGGTATAATCGAGCGGTAATCAACGCCAACCAGAGCTCTTGTTACGTGGGGTACGACCAAACCCACGAAACCGACCGCGCCTACGGCTGCTACCGAAGTTCCGGCTAACACCAGTACAGTCAGTGAGCATAGCAGGCTTATAAGCCTTGTATTTAAGCCCAATCCTCTTGCAACATCTTCTCCCAGATTGAGGAGCGATATATACCGGGAAAGGACAATCGCACTAATTAATGCTAAGCCTATCCAAGGAGACATGAGAATAACCTGTTCCCACGTGCAACCAGCAACCCCGCCCGCCATCCAAAACATGATGTTCTGCGACACTTTGTTATAAAGCGCAATACCTTGGCTTAGCGCGGAAAACAAAGCAGCGACAGCTGCGCCTGCCAGCACGATACGCATGGGCGTTGCGGAACTACGGCGAAACATTGCGATTCCGTTAACCAATAAGTAGGCGATTGTTGCACCGATAAAGGAAAAAACAATAATATAACTGTATCCAATCTGCGGAAAAAACGCGAAACAAACGGCCAAAGCCAAGCCAGCGCCGGCATTAAGACCCAGAAGGCCGGAATCAGCCATGGGATTGCGCGTTATGCCTTGCATGACTGCGCCTGAAACTGCAAAAGCTGCGCCGACCAGAGCGCTGGCAAGCACTCGGGGGATGCGTAGGTCTACAATGATCATGTGTGACATGTTGTTGCGGTCAAGGTTGAAAATGGCTTCCCAGATCATGGAAAGTGGAATACTTTTGGCTCCCATTGCAACAGAAAATGCCATCAAAATGAGCAGGGCGATACTCCCGCCAAGCATAATAAGTAAAGTCGTCATTCCGTTTTTTTTATGAATGATGGAAGATGTAGCAACGGATTCAGTAACCATAGTGAACGCCCTCATTCTACTGGATATAACATAAAAAATCGGGAGACTGGTAGAGTCGGCCCGATTTCTTATGCGGTTTTATTCTCTATTTAACAATGCTTTCTACCACTTTTTCGATAGCTAGTTTCTGGCTTAGCGGTGCACCTGACATGGAGCCAGGAGGAAGATTAAACACTTGATTAGCTTTTACAGCCTTCAGATTCTTCCATATTGTAGTGTCCGCTGTACCAGGCATAAGCCAGGTAGGCGTATAATTGTCTTTCTCCGCACCATCAATATTATCTAAGAAAATGTAATCCGGATCTAGTTCAGCCAATCCTTCTAGTGATATCTGGGCATATTCCGCAGGATAACCTTTCGGTGGAGTCAAGCCAAAGCCCACCGTCTTATCAAACCATGGAGTTCGATCAGTAGGACCGGATCCGATAAGGCCAAAGGTATTATTCCCCTGGTCGGCCATAACAACAGACGTTTTGTCCATGTATGGAGTCAACTTTTCACGGGAATCCGCAATTAAGCTTTCGAGATCCTCGATGATTTTCGCAGCTTCTTTCTCTTTGCCCAGGACCTTAGCATAGTCGGTTAGAACATCTTGCCAAGTTTTAGAGTCAAATATCAGTGTGGGTGCAACCTTATTGTAGGCTTCATAATCCGCACTATCATTAGCTGTTGCTACGATTAGATCCGGAGTGACTTCCATCATTTGCTCAAAGTCTTGTGAGTCGCCTATTTCGATGATGTTCAATTTATCTGCCATCGGCCTAAGCGCTTCTCTCGTCATAACAAACGACTTTGCTCTTGTTGCTGCAACCGGCGGCACCCCAAGCGCTATAAGTGTTTCTATGTGTCCGAAATAAGCCGGGATGATTCGTTCAGGAGCCTTCTCAAAAGTAACGGTATGCCCTAAATCATCCGTAATCGTTCGCGGCCATTCGCTTTCGGAAGTTGACTCCGTTTCTTCGGATGCAGCTGGTGTTTCCGTAGAAGCAGCTTCGTTCGAAGGTTGAACGTTGGCGTTGGACGCAGTATTGTTGTTCCCGTTATTGGAGCAGCCAACGAGCAGAACCACTATAATAGCAGAGAAAATTAGTGCCTTTACCGATATCTTGCGTTTAGCTTGCATGTCTAAAACCATCCCTTTTTTATTTATTCCGTAACCACTATCAAATATTGGTATTGATAACGATTATCAATATCGATAATTGTATAGGCATGTTAGCGTTGTGTCAATGAAAAAAAACAAACCTATCAGCTTAATGGGGGCATCAGCGAAAATAAGTGGATTGGACCAATTCCCGATTTCCAGCTTTTCGTTTATTGGCAGGAATTAACAGTCTATCGCTGAATGTTTAGAGAGAAAGAATGTTTGAGGAGGAAAATGAATGCCCACGAGTACATCCCGGATTACAATAAATGCACCAGTGGAATCCACCAATTGAGACGAAAGGAGCTGCCCGCGGCAGCTCCCTTTTGATTTTGCTATTACATTAATATTCGCCTTTAATGACAAAAAACGTGCCTCGAATTGTCCCAGCTAAGCTAGACTTCTGTCTAGCAAACTTAAACTTCTTCTCTTCTAGCTCCTTTGGTACTTCCATTCCTTGAGAAAGCTTAAAACCTACGGCCCGCTTCTTAGCATCATCAACCGTATACAGGACGTTTACCGCTAGACCATCCTCGTAAAAGACAAATGTCCAGTCTATATTCTCCACTCGAAGACGCGTCGTTTGCAACGGCTTGGCTGCAAACGCAATACCACGTTCTTCTTTCAAAATGCGATTCACATAATCCAAAGTCTCTTTGCTTTCGCTAGCGGGTACAACCGTAAATTCTTGCTTGTATTTGTTCATGAAGTAACGAGCTTCATTCGCACGTAAACCTGCAAGTGCATCTGCTACAGGGGAAGACTCTAAACCAACCGTAGACACATTTTTGAAATCAACAGTATAGGGCATTTCCATCTCTCCTTAAGGATTTATTTCCTACACAATTAATTCTATTTATTAAATGTATCAAAAAATGATACTTTTTATTGAGCTCTTGCTCTTTGCTAAATCTTTCATACATTAAAACGGCAAAATTAAGGGCCACCCTATGCGGGGTGGCCCTTTCATGACACGAATAAACCGGAAGCTATGGATCGCCTCATCACTTACGGTTGTTCTTATCCAATTCTTCGCGTTTCGCTGGCGTGACACGACTAACCCAATTTTCCCTATTCATTAATTTCACTGTATTTGCGCGAGATGGAGTATCGTTCACCGTTAGCCCGGATGGCTCTAATTCCTGGCCCCCTGCGTTATTGCCACTCGGATTATCAGGTCCCTTCTTTTCTTTACGAGAAGGTAGGCCTCTACCATTGTGCTTACCTCTGTTCCATACTCTGCCTTTACTCATTTCACATCTCCATCTATCTAGGATTCTTTGTTTAGTATGCTTTCTAACAAGTATACCCCATCTACCGAATGCCCTACTTATGTTTATTGTCAATTAGTCGTCCATTCTCTAAATAAAGAATACGATCACACAGCGGCAGTACCCGTTCGTCGTGCGTAACCATAATTCCGCTCTTACCCCGTTCCTTTGCCTCTCTGGCAATCATCCGTACGATGTCCATTCCTCTTGAGGCATCTAGACTCGCCGTCGGCTCGTCCGCCATTAGCACGGCCGGATCATTCATGAGTGCTCTTGCGATTGAGACGCGCTGACGCTCACCACCTGATAATCTGTGAGGATAAGCACTTCTACGGTGGTCTAAACCCAGCTTATGAAGCAGCTTCTTGATGCGTTCATTCGCCTTCACTTTGTTCATGTTCCCTAACTTTGCGACCAGCATCAACTGTTCTTCCACCTTCAAGTATGGAATCAAGTTGGCACTTTGAAAAATAAATCCAATCTTGTTCAGCCGTATCTCGGACAGCGCCTGCTTCTGTTTACCGGCTATTGCCTCTCCATCCAGCAATACTCCACCGCTCGTAGGCTCAAGGAGTGCGCCGGCAATCGATAGAAACGTGCTCTTGCCGGATCCCGAAGGCCCCATAACTGCAACAAGTTCCCCTTCCGAAACTTGCAAATTCAAGTGATCGAGTACCGTTCGCTGCATACCGCCATCCTCGAAGGTATGCGTAATATTGTCCAGAATAAGTCTGTGTCTCATGCTGCACTCCTCCCTATCGCATCCACGGCGTCAATTCTGGTTACTTTCCAAACGGAAAGCAGTGATCCGGCAAGCGACATCACAATAAACGCACCGCTAGTAAACGCCAATGTGGAGGGTTGAAGCAGAAACGGCATTCCGCCAGGCAAGAGAGCTTTCATTACTTGGATAAGCAGTATGCTGATAATTAAACTCCCTGTCGATAACAGCAACACTTGAAGGGACACGCTTCGCACAAGGTAAACAGTTGGTGTTCCAATCGCCTTCAAAACACCAAATTGACTGCTCTTCTGAATAGTGATGACATAGAAGAACACGGCTAAGACAAAGGAAGAAATGAGAAACAAGAAGATAATCATCATCCAAAGCGAGCCCTGCTCCTCCTTGTAACCTGGAATGGCGGAAACGGCTTGTGGTTTGGTAACGATCTCTGAGTCCGGTAAGGCTGCAGCAAGCTGCTTTGCTTGGTGCTTATTCGCCTTTACGGCTATCGCATTATAGCTCTTGCCGTCTCCGGATTCTCCTGTCTCGGTTCGCGCTGCTGTCTCTAGCTGAAGCTGCTGCCAGTCGTGCTCATTCAGAAATACCGCCGGCGAATGGCTGTAAGATTCATGGCTGACAAACCCGCTAACCGTCCATTTCAAACCTGAAGCCTGATCTACTAGAAAAGTACCGAGGCCAATCCCTGAATCCTTCAGTTTGCGATCTACAAGTACACGTCCAGTCGCACCCGATGTGATAGGCTCGCCTTCGGTCACCTTGGGCATCAGCCAGCCCGCCGGATTCATGCCAAGAAGCGTCACGTCTAGCTTCCCGGTTGTTCCCTCCGCCGTCATGGTAGTCATCTTGACGCCAAGCGGCTGCACGTTCTCTTGTCCTGTAATTATGCCCGCTTGTATCCGTACTTGTTCGCCTAGACGTGACCGGGTGAAGCGATGATTCGAATCTTTCTCCATAATAAAATGCGTAGCGTCCATATTTTGAATCGATGCCGCGTTATCATAGGCGAGCCCACTCGCAAGCCCGGTAACGAATAGAACCAGGAAAGTGACAAGCAGCATAATAATCGCGATCAGCGAATAGCGGACTTTAGCGAACCTCATTTCTCGAATGGCCAGATACATGTTGCTTCCCTCCTCTTGGATGTCTCCAGTTTAGGAAGCGAATATAAATGGCGCATAAATAACAAATTACAATTTGGGAATCGTCACCGTAAAGCTGGTGCCTGCCCCTTGCACGCTGCTCACTTCGATCGTTCCCTCGTGCAGCTGCACAATTCTCTTCACAATGGCCAGCCCCAAGCCTGTTCGACCCGAAGTACGTTCCCGAGCGCGATCGACACGGTAGAACCGATCGAATAGAAAGGGTAAATGCTCGGAAGCAATTCCTTCTCCATTATCCGAAATAACCACCTGGATACGCGACTGCATTTCCTCCGCACGCACTTCGATGCTTCGGCCCAATGGAATATGGTTTACCGCATTGCTCAGCAAGTTTGTCCATACTTGCATCAGAAGCACTTCATCGCCATAAACCGAAATGGATTCCGGGACGGATAGCTTTAGTAATAATTCCTTCCCCTCCAGCTGCCATTGCAACATTTCCACGCCTTGACGGATATGGCCGCGTAAGGAGAAGTGCTTCTTGTTCAGCGCCTCTTCTCCTTGTTCTAGCGTAGAGAGCAGCAACAGCTGTTTGCTCAGCATGGAGAGGTGGCGGCTTTCAGCCTCAACAATTGAAGCGTATTGTTGGCGTTCTTCTTCCGGCAAATCCCCTTGCGCTAATACCTTAGCAAATCCTTGAATGGAGGTAAGCGGCGATTGGATTTCATGCGATACATTGGATACGAATTGCTGGCGTGCCAGATCCACCCTCTCCAGTTCCCGGCTCATCGTCATAAAATGCTCAGCTAGCTGACCAATTTCATCACGTCTTCCCGTCGTTAGACGAAGATTGTAGTTTCCTTGTGCAAGACGTTTGGTCGCTTCGGTTAACCTCGTAATTGGATTGACAATATAGCGAGTGCTCGCCAAGAAGAATACTATGCTGATGATGATGGTTAGCAATCCGACTAATGCAAAGAAGGTACGAAGCTCTCCGAACTGCAGCAGTACATCCGGTCGCATGAACAGAGCGTAAGTCTTTCCCGATGCTTGGATGGGCACGCCTACCGTATTGCTTAAGCGGTTATCGAAGAAGCCCGTGATGAACGGCTTATTGGGAAACTGCGCCACGCCGTGGTAGATGCCACCTCCAAGAACGATCCTGATGTCTTGCTTGTCTAGATTCTGCTCCCGAAAGGTTCTCCCATAGAAACGAGACTCTTCTTGCCCATCCGTCACATAGATCTCGTACCCTAAAGCGGCCGCATTACCAAGATATCGCTCCATACCCTCCGGATCAGATTCAATAAAGTTTTTCATATGCTCGGCAATGGATACAAGCTTCTCATCGTTAAACGGTTTGAGCTTTATATGGTAATAAATATTAGAAGCGATGAATCCCAACACACTGCTGGCTAAGATAACAGCTAATATGATCATAAACACGCGAGAGTACAGACTTTTCATTTGGCCCTCACCGCAATTTTGTAGCCGATGCCTCGAACCGTCTGAATAACAAAATCATCCGCGTAATCGGCAAAACGCTGGCGTAGTCTGTTGATATGTACATTAACCGTGTTGTCGTCTCCTTCATAACCCTGACCCCATACGAGACGGATCAACTCGTCACGGGAAAATAGACGCCCTGGGTACTGGGCCAGCTGAGCCAGCAGCTCAAATTCTTTCATCGGCAGTAAAATAATAGATTGACCGTCGTTCACTTCAACGTTTTTGCGATCTATGGTAATACGATGCATTCGAATGATGTCATTCGCCGCCCGGTTATAGCGGCGGAACAGCGCCTTAACCCGGAAGAGCAGCTCTTCCGGCTCGAATGGCTTGGTCACGTAGTCATCCGTTCCTTTTAGATAGCCTTGTTCTTTATCTGATAGCTGGTCCTTGGCAGTGAGCAAAATAATCGGGATGTCGTAATGCTGCCGGATATGCTCACACAACTCAAACCCGTCCATATGCGGCATCATCACATCTATGATCGCGATATCTATCGTTGAACGTTCCATAACCTTTACCGCCTCGGCCCCGTCGCGAGCTTCATGCACGCTATATCCTTCACGGGTCATGACGTAACGCACCAGCGCTCTAATATTTGGATCATCGTCTGCCAGTAGCAGGTGGTTCAACGTAATAACCTCCCCTTTCAAAAAAATTGGCGTCAAAGTGTAAACGTGTATCATCTAGGTCAAATAATATCATTTGAATTGGATTCATACTACTCTCCCCTTACGTTAGAGTCATCAGTAAGTGATTTCACCACTAATCTATCTAGAGCAACAGCAACACCATCGTTATCATTTGATTCGGTTACGTGGGCTGCACAATTTTTCAGTTCAATTATCGCGTTCTCCATTGCTACAGGAAATCCGCACATTTGAAATAGTCCTAAATCGTTAAAGTCATCGCCGAATACCATCACATTTTCTGACTTCACCCCGATCTCATCAAGCACCCATTGTACGGCTTTTTCTTTTGAAGCTGATTTCTGCATGATTTGAACCAATACTCCTCCATCCGTTGCGATTACGTTCACATAATCACCGAATTGCTCGATAACATCCATCCATGTGCTGTAACCATGAACCAATATTTTGGTTGGGGATAATGAACTAAGAAAATCCTTATCCGCAACCAGGGGTTTAGGGTCATTGGAACGGATACCGAAATGACTAAGTTGCGAGTCAGGAATTGGTGTACGCGTATAGCATGAGTCATTAACCTCGTAATTAATTATCGAATGTGGTGCATGTAACTCGATGAATTCGTTGATCTGTTGGCTAATCTCCATAGGGATACTAATGTGCCCCTGAGTTTGCTTTGACTTGCATATTGTTAGAGCACCATTGTAATAAACCAAATAGTCTGCAAAAGGAAAATTGTTCACAAATTGATTAGCTGCTCTAGGCGGTCGCGCGGTGGCAACAATAATATGAATCCCAGAATCATAACACTTTTTAACCGTCTCATAATTTCGATTTGATATGGATTTGTCACTGCCTAGCAATGTTCCGTCTAAGTCTAATACAATTGCCTTTATGTTCGACATCTGTATCTCTCCTCACAATTAATTCTTCCAACTATAACCTAATTTTAGAAGAGATGACAGACTCAGTATTATCAGTCAACACGACGGTGTTTAAAAAATGAGACCAGGTGTAGTGCACTCCATTAAGTATCTTCATTTAATAATCACAAGCCCGTAAGGCTTTAGGGGTTTAATTTTTTGCCCTACTTATGGGCTCACCGCGCTGTCTGTAACGGCAAGTTCTAGGGCCTTCCTTTTGCGGATGGCCTCTTCGCTAACTTAATATTAAGTGTGCCACAAGCAATCGCCTGAATATGTCAAATGAAACAAAAAAAAAAACCACATCCGTGGTTTTTTTGTTTGTTCTCAATACAAGACCTTCCTTTCTGAACGCTAACGGTGGGAAAGGCAATTACCGCTGACGATCCGGCAACGGTACCTCCATTTCTATCGAGTACGGCTTGCCGTCCGGGCCGCCTGCGACATTATAGGTAAGCTTGAGGGCCTTCGCTTCCGGACTGACAGGCTCGAAAATATAATATTGCTTACTGCCCAACTCTGTCACCTGATCGCCCTGACCGCCGAGTATCTGATAGACGCGCCCCTGCTCATCACGCGTTGCCGACATATCGAAGTCATCCGGATGCACAAATGTGTTTGCTGTATCCTCGGTCTTGGGTCGAAGATGGAAGAATACCTGTGTCGTCACAGGTGTCACGACAACCTTGTCCACAACAAATCCGCGCTGCGCGAGTGTATCTGGCATTTTGGGCTTCTCAATCACAACCGGTTCGGCATTGATTTCCACCGGTACGTCAAAGTGAAATGGCTGTTCAACCCCGGCCACAGTCAGTTTAACCCCAAGCGTGAACTGACTCGGTAACTCCGATTGCAGCAAATTCATGCTCACGAGCACGGAATCCTCTCCAGCTGGCCGCCCATCATTAAGTTCTTTTGTGGTTTGATATTCTTCTGTAATCATCATCGTTGTTGTTCCCCTTGCTATTACTTGTTGTTAAAGAAAAGGGAACGGCGCCTGTTCACTTGTTCCTTACAGTAATCAATATATTATTTTAAAATTTGCTTTTGGGCATTTTCTTTATTTATTTTTAAAAAAACTTTTTTTTAACATCTGCCTATACTTTTCTGATATAATCTTTTACTTCCTTCTTGTACAAATAAAAAATAAGCTGCCGGGAACCGGCAGCCACGCAGTAAAGGTTAGACCATTGGAGGACTCATTGCAGAAATGAGTATAAGCTCATTCTGATTAAAGAGTTGTTCCTCGACTAGGTTTCCGAATTCGTTAAGACCAGTAACAGCCAGTATTACATCAGGTGGGCTAACATTCATTGTATTAAGCTGTACCTCGTAGGTAACATTTCCTGCAATAAAAAACTCCCTTACATCATAAGAGTTGGGGGGAACTACATACGAGAGATGGTATGCGGTATAGAAAATACTGGAGTCAACAGAAGCAAAAATCTCTGCGATTATTGTTGCTGGGTTTGTCATATCTAGATTTCTTGTGCTTATAACGATATTAGTTGAAGCTGTACCAAAGTCTCTAGTATTCGTTACTGGACCAGTAGTATAAGGCATGGCGTCTCACCTCACTTTCTTAGAGGACATGCTCTATTCTATGAAAATAATTTCATACTGCTTGGGCATTGATATAGGCAATAAAATATTTTACATTTTTATGGTAAAATCAATTCCTCTATTCTGGGAAGTTTAAATACAATTGTAGAATCTCATCAAAAGTAAGATTATACTTTGCCCCTAATTCAGATAGCCGTAGCATAAATATTCTTATTTCATTCTCATTAATTTGACTTCCTAACGTGCTAATCAGGAGTTTACACTCATCCATTAAGTCATTATTCATACCCTTCCACCACCCTTGTAATTTTCCTTATATAGTATGATTCGGAAGATAAAGTAGGACTACTTTATCTGAAATTGATGTTTGAGATAAAACAGGGCATCATTGACATGGAGCCTCTGCTGGACATTGTTAGTCATCCCAGCCGCCATCCCCCTTGGTTCGCTACGCTTAGGGTCTGACGGCAGGACAGCCTACAATGTCCGCCTCTCCAAGTAAATGAACCGCTCCGCTTGCCTTGACTTGATACCTGGAGAAAAGCTATTTTGGAATTTAAAAAAATAAATCGTCGTTTTGAAAACATGGCCCGTTAATTTAGATATAATCTAACTGTCTATAGTACATGCTGGCATTTACTGAATTGATACACTAAAGCGAGCTCGCTTACATTATTCGCGAGATTATTTGTTATAGCTTAAATTACATTTCGGGGGCCAGGGGAATTTTTGGAACCGCTCCGGGAGTAGTTTGGGCTATTTGTGTTGCATCACATTACACATTAGTTAGCTACAATTATTGACTTTTCAAAAAAATGGGTTATTTTATGTTCGATAAAGGAGTTGAAATTTATGTTCTACACCAATGACATGGTCTTTGTATCATGCAGAGCTACTAAAAATGAGAAATTTGCTATATACACATTTGTGGATTTAGGGAACTGGGAAAGATATCAGTTCCTTGGGAATCAGCATCTCGCAAAAGATATTCCAGAAAAATCAAAAGTCGTAGCCTCATTTTCTTTATCGAAAAAAGACAACGGGTATACTGTCTTTGTTCATTCGATTACGGAAACTAATGAATAAAAAACAGGAAAGCAAGAGTTATCTTGCTTTCCTGTTTTTGCTTGAATCCGAAAGGACATAGTCAATATACTGTCCTTTTAACATATCGCACTGCCGAAGATAACAATCCTTAAGATAGTCGACTAAATCATAATCCGAAAATGCCTCAATATACTCCTTATATTTTTTCTTACTCTCCCAACTCAAATTACCCCATTCATCTTCATGATTTAATAAATAATACACCATAGCTCGCGTTCTCATATCATCTGCGGCTTTGTAGTCAGGCTTATATACTTTTAATCCACGGAATACGTTATTCTCAGAAAAAGCGTTAAAACTTCTATCCACTGATGCTGCCTGCCCTTTAAGCTTAAATTCTATACGCCACCAATGCTTCTTTGTTTCGAGGTAATCCTTCTCTTCCGTTGAAACGTCTAATGGGTTCTTGATTAACTTTGCTTTTCGTTCCAAAAGTTTGTTGTATATTGTTACCTTGTATTCGGATTCATCAGAACCAATGTTCAACGTCTGAAGCTCCAAACCTCTTCCTCTTATGTACATTCGCTTTTTAGGGTTATTTTCCTCAATAAACTGATGCGCTTCTAGATTAAGTTCTATGTCAAAAGCCAAATCTATTCGGCTTGCAGAAACAAAGCGTAATAATGGCAGTATTTCTTTCTTTAAATATCTTTCTTCTTTTGCAGTTAGTTTATTAGGATTAAAATCTAAACGAAATGGACGAGCGTCCTTAAAATTATTGCTATCCAAAACTTCAAAGTAACATCTATTCTCAAAAATAAAACCTGCCGGTGTTCTAGTTCCATCTCCTTTAATAATTCTGATGTCATGGTTTAGAGATTTACATAATCGAGCAAACTTTTCATCGCCTTTATAATCCCAGTGCCCCAGTAAAGTTAATCTATCAATGCTTATTTTAAATATGCTAGGTTTCTTTTCGCTTTCAAACCGTTCAAGCCACTTCTCAATTCCTGATTTCAAATTACCACACCACTTTAAATTAAAAACTTCTTCGGTAAAAATCTGACCGTAGCCGGCTATTAGAATATGCCGGCTTCAAATCCGGAAACAATATAGTGTTTTTAAGTTGTTTAAGGCGTCCCAATTTATACGGACGCAAACAACTAAAAACACATATAGGTTTCAGCTTAAATCATCTTAAGCACTTGCGTTAAACTATACAGTGCAGCGTAGCCCCTAAAGCCAGGTAAACTTAAAAAACCAACTATAACTAACTGTTCTTTTTGTTCTTCTGATAAATTAATCTTAGCTAGATTTTTTATTTCAGCTAATGTGCACATATCAATAGCTTCTATGTCTGGTTCTACTTCATTTGTAAAATCATAAATTGGCTTTTCGCTGATAATCACATCCTTTTTCAGATACATTCCATACTTATTTGCTTTAATATCCTTGCTCACTTCTCACCTCCTTCAGCAATGTATTTGTAAGTAAGTTTTCTGAATCCTAGCTCACTTTTAAAAAAAGTCAATAAAAAAAGAGAGGCATAGTGCCCCTCTGCTTGATAAGATATGTTACTATCATCTTCAGATGTCCGATGATAAGACAGGAAATTGAATTCTCTGCTTTACCACTACTTGTGATACGTTTCACCGCGGTTAATCTTCACCGCTCGGTACACCTGCTCCAGCAGCACCAACCGCATGAGCTGGTGCGGCAAGGTCATGCGCCCGAAGCTGAGCTTCTGCTGGGCGCGCTTCAGCACGGCGGGCGCGAGGCCGTTGCTCCCGCCAATAACAAAAGCCACGTGGCTTCGCCCATACGTGGCTAAATGATCGAGCTGGCCCGCGAGGTCCTCGCTCGACCATAGCTCCCCGTCCAGCGCCAGCGCGACAACATGCGCGTCTGGCTTAATAACCGCGAGCAAGCGCTCACCCTCGCGCTCGCGAACAATGGCTTCCTCGGCGGCGCTCATCGTCTCGGGCGCCCGCTCGTCCGGCACTTCCGTGAGCGTGAGCTTCACGTACGGGCCAAGACGCTTCGCGTATTCGGCGATGCCGAGCACGAGATATTTTTCTTTCAGCTTCCCAACAGCAGCGATTTGAATATGCACCGGCTACACCACCAAATACTCGGCAATGTGATCGCACAGCTCACAAGTGGCTGGCGCTTCCCATTCCGTGAACTTCGTCGTCACCAAATCCACGATATCCGGTGCATCCTCGTATTCATCCACAAATTTATCAATCGCCAGCTCCACATGCTCTTTACACACACAATACATCTGCCAAATCCCCCAATTGTAGTCTGTATCCAATTACGCCCTTGTCCTATACTTACTCGGTTCCTATCTTGTTGTTCTTCCCCGATTCTCGGCCCTATGCCTTGTTCTTTCCCGCTTCTCCGCCTAATGCCCGGTTATTACCCCATATCCACGCAAAGAGATCAGCTCGTCGTAACGCAAGCCCGCACTTCCGAGCCTGCACGAGCTGATCCGCATCGCGACTATACCGTTATTCTTCCGTCTTCTCCGCCAGCTTAAACGTTGTCGTTTGCTTCTTCCCGTCACGGTAGAAGGTCACTTCAATCTCATCGCCGATCGTCTTCTTGCCGTACAAATATTTGCGCAGTTCCATCGTGCTGCTGATCGACTCATTGTCCAGCTTCACGATGACATCGTTGAACGCAAGACCCGCTTCCTCCGCCGGACCGACCGCCTGCAGCACGATTACGCCCTGCTTCACATCGTCCGGCAGCTTCAGATCGCCTTGCGGTAGCATCACGCCCTCGTCTTCTCCGCCCACAGCAGCACCATCCCCGGAATCAGAACCTTCCGTTGACTGCTCTTGATCCGCGCCGCCTGCACTGCCATCAGCATCGCCATTACCTTGAGCGACAGCCGACTGTTGCGCCATGTACAAGCCCAGATCCATCGTATACACGCCTAAGTAAGGACGCTTCACTTTGCCATACTCCAGCAAGCTTTGCACAATCGGCATCGCAATATGCGAAGGAATCGCAAAACCGACGCCTTCCACTCCGTACTCCGCAATCTTCATGCTATTGATGCCGACCACGTTGCCGTCCAGATCAATCAGCGGACCGCCGCTGTTGCCCTGGTTAATGGATGCGTCAATTTGAATAACTTCCTGTTCCCAGTCGTAGTTGCCGTCTTGGCTAAGCGACACCGGAATAATCCGTTTCGTCTTGCTCACGATGCCCATCGTCAATGAATCGCTGAGTCCAAGCGGATTCCCGATTGCCATAACCCATTGACCGGCGCGCAAGCCTTCGGATTCCCCGAACTCCGCTACCGCATCAATGCCGTCCGCATCGATTTCCAGCACAGCCAGATCCGTAATCGCGTCCGTACCGACAACCTTAGCATTCCGTGTCTCGCCATTGCTCAGCACCGCTTTTACCGCAACCGCATCTTCAATCACGTGATTGTTCGTAATGATATGCGCTTTGCCTTTGACCTTCTCGAAAATAAACCCAGAGCCCAAAGCTGCCTGCTGCAGCGGAGCAGAGTCATCTCCGCCATCAATCCCGGCACCGCCGTCTGATGAACCGCCAGGTGCATCGTTTTCAGGCTGGGCCTGCTCATTAATAATACTTACGACAGCCGGGCGCATCTTCGCCGCGGCCGAAATCGTCTTCTCAAGCGGATCATTGCTCAATCCCACATTCGTCACGCCTGCCACAGCCGATACGGAACTCTCGCCGCGGTCAAAACCTGTAAACATACCAAACACCAGCACGGCAGCCAGCGCACTAACCATCGAAGAAGCTACAGCCACACGCACAGGCGTCCAGCGGATGCCTCTCCCGGGGCGCTTACTAAACGAAACGTCACGGCCCGTTGACCGAATTCGACGCGATACACGTGTTGAATAGAAATCATCATCAAACAAGCTCATCTATAATCGCTCCTCTCGATGTCACCCTGACATCAAGACCATTATTTTACGAATCTAGGAATGATATCGGTAGAACGGTCTACAATAATAATAGGACAAGGTGAAACGGCTATCGCCGTGCTCTTGGCGGCGTGGCGCGTTTCATTCCGGTGAAATATAAGTTTGTATAAGGTGTAACTTATACTTTCTTATATTTCTGGAAGAAACGGCTGCTGCCGCCCGTTACTTGTTAATAAACGAATAGATGAAGGAGCGAATCCCATGAAACCTAGAAGTTCCGCAGCCCTTGACCATCTTACTCTGGTGGCCAAGCTTGCCGACCTCAAAGAGGATCATTACCGCACCCTGCTAACCCTCAGCGCGATGACAGAGCTGCTCTTGGATAAGGGCATTATCACCCAAGACGAGCTTGAACGCAAAATCACTTCGCTCGATTCCGAGCTGGACGAGCTTATCGTCGGCGCACTTCATCCCATGCCGTAGGCCGGTCATGGTACGTTTCTCGTATTGGATGCTCATCCCGTTTGAAGAAGAAGCCGTTGTTCTCCAAAATGCCGTTTACCGTCAGCTTAGCCAGGTCCATCAAATTGTGGTCCAAGCTCAGATGCGCCAGATAAACCCGCTTCGTGCGATCCGTCATCAGCTGGCATAACGCTTCCCCGGCCGCTTCATTGGATAAATGTCCGATATCGCTTAGGATACGCCGCTTAATATTCCACGGGTAACGTCCCATACGCAGCATGTTGACATCATGATTCGACTCTAGCACTAGCACATCGGAATCTTCTATCATCCGTCTTACTTTATCGCTGACATAGCCAAGGTCTGTGGCCAGACTCAGCTTTACATCATCATCTTGGAAAACATACCCCACCGGCTCGGCCGCATCATGCGAAATCGCATACGATGTCGTCCGCATGGCGCCAAACTTCGCGGTTTCACCTGTTTCCATAATGACACGCTGTTCGCTTGTCAGGGTTCCGACATGGCGCTCAAGTGCCCCCCATGTCGCTTCATTCGCATAGATTGGCACATTGTGCTTCCTAGCAAACGCACCAAGCCCTTTTATATGATCGGAATGCTCATGCGTAACGAGAATCGCATCGATTTCATGACCGGCGACACCTCGCTCCCGCATGAGCTCCTCGAGCTTCTTCGCACTTAAACCTGCATCTATAAGCACGGTAGCATCTTCGCACTGCACAATCGTGGCATTTCCTGTCGAACCGCTCCCAAGTACCGTAAATCGAAGTCCCATACTTCCTCTAAACCTGCCCTTTCCCCTGCTCCCCAAACCCGCCGAAGTTTCGACGAGGCACTGCGAAACCACACTTATTCCGTCACGACTTCCCCGCTGATCGCATTCATATAGTACTGACCGCCATCTTCCAGCAGCACGCGCCAAGTCGGCGCCGAAACCTGTGTATTGGAGTCAAAAATCTGTCCGTGATAGCCCAGCTTGATCTCCCCAATGACGGCCCCGTTCTGCAGCTGATTCTCAATTAAGCTTGTCACCACTTTAGTAGCCGACAAAACCGACTGTGAAGTCGAATTCTGTGGCGGCAGCAGCTCGACAAGGTCCTGCCTGTACGCCGTAATTTTCTGATTCCTGTAGTCGTAATAGAGCTCAAGCTTAGCATCGAACATCGGTCGCCCTTCAACCATCCGGTACAGAATGAACTCATCCTCATGAACCGTTCCAAGCGCATAATTCTCAAGCTCCGGAATGATGCCTCCCAGGCTCGCTTGCAGCTCTTTCTCCTCGAAGACGACTTTACTGTCTACCGGTTTCTTCAGTTCATGCCGCTCAGCTTTGCCGAGCTTGGTTTGGATCCGGTAGGTCAAATCCCGCAGCTCAGGGGTTTCCGAAGGAATGCTTGTGCCAAGCTTAATCTTCTTCTCTTCCATAAGCGCCTGCGTTTCCGGCCGCAGATCACTCACATCCGCGCTAGTCCGCAGCCCCTCCCGGATATTAGACCAGAGCTGGTACCCAAGCACGAGATTCAGCAGCAAAAATGCAAAAATCAACACACTTTTCGCCCTGCCCCAGTCCATTCCTTCATCTCCTCAACTACGATCCGAATAAGCTATCGATACGATCCTAGCTCGCTTAGGGTTTCTCCGTAGAACTGCCGACATGATTGCCGACAATACTCGCATTCCCTCCACCGCTAGCCTTATTATCTGCAGCACCTGGCATCCCTGCTATATCATCATCCGCGGGGACGGCGCTGCCGATTCCTGCGCTTGCGTCCGTGACTTCACCGGCAGCATCCGCTCCCACTTCACTTCCACCTTGTCCATCGCTTGCTTTCGTGCCTTCAAGACTGATTAAGCTGCTGATATGTCCGGATATGGGTCCGCCACTCAGCTGTGCAATACCGCTCGAAGCGGCATTATCAACCGGTTCATTCAATCCGCCGCTGGCACCGCCGGTATTGCTCGTCTTCTGTAGCGGCGCACCGCCCGGCTCACCCGGCTTCGGCTTGTAACCGCCGGGAATCGCTTGAAGCAGGTTCTCTTGGGTGCCATCCACGAGACGAACAGCCCAGATAGGCTCTAGCTTCATCACATTCTTCTCGGTTGATATAGCCAGCAGCGCAGGGTAGATCGCAGTTACTTCCAATCTGCGCTTGTAATTCTTAAATGCATTCTCCAGCATGTCGCCGCCAGGCAGCCAGCGGATATCCCGCTGTTGCGCTTTCTTCTGCAGGGTGAGCAGCGAGCGTTCATACTCCGAAACGACACCTTGCTGCAACCGCAGCCTCATGCTGCCGAACATGAATGGCTCCTGCGGGATAATCGGATACGAGCCATAATACTGCTGGAATCGCAGCACCTGCACACTCTCGAATGTACCCGCATGCATGAAGCGATGCATCCCATCCCAGCCGCCATGCTTGTTAATGAACTGAATGGCCGCATAGACGTTCTGACTCTCGTTATCGTCTTGACCTTGTACCGATACAGGGTCCGTAAAGCTGATCCATCGTCCATTCTGCTCCACCTGCAGCCCGCGTTTGCCATCTGTATAGATCTGCGACCCGCCTTGGTCGCTGATTACCCGCGTAACGCCGGGATCAACGAACAAATACCGCTGCATCTGCTCCGTTGAATACGTATCATAACCCACAATCTGCTGCATCGACTCCACAGGTCCATCCGGCGTATAGAGATCATCGCCGACTTTCCTGTAGTTCGTCTGATACTCGCCGTAACCGACATACATCTGTACGTCTTGCGCCGTTAAATCGGCTTTCACCGACTCATAGACAGTCAAGTTATCGCTGCTGAAGAAATACGTTCGGATTTCATCCCGATCACTGCTTTTATAAATCCAGATCCGGTTGACGACATCATCCATAAATGTCGCATCGCCTTCCAGCTTCAATACTTTGCTTAACAGTTCAACGGGAACGCCGCGCCCGAACCGCAGTTCAAGCCCCTCATCGCGATTGCGAATTTCATCCCAATCGACAACGACTGCCACGCTCCGCTGGAAGCCTTTAAACTCACGGCTCTTGATCTTGCCGAAGATCAAGTTATAGAAATTCGAGGCTGGGTACAGAAGCGTATGTTTCCCTTTGCCCAGATGCAGCACCATGTCTTCCGGAAAAATAACGTTCTCGATCTTCTCCTCTTGACCCATAGGCTCGGCCGGTACGTAATCCTGCTGCGGTGCCTTGGTTACACCGAGGCCGGGCATGCTGTATGCAAGCATATAACTTTGAATCAGACTGAGAATAACGAGCGCTGTGAGCAACGCGGTCTTCAGCTTGTCCATCATGCGCTCTCACCTCCGCCGACCTGCACAGGCAGGATGACCGTTACCGTCGTGCCTTCATTAAGCTCGGAATCAAGCGCAATGGAGCCGCCATGTGCCTTCACAATTTCCCGGGCAATGGACAAGCCCAGACCGGTACCGCCCATGTTGCGCGAGCGTGCTTTGTCGACCCGATAGAACCGATCGAAGATTCGGCCAAGATCCCGTTTCGGGATACCGATTCCGGTATCCTTCACGCTAATTGCAATAGATGCCGGCTCAAGTCGGCGTGCCATAATCTCAATGCGTCCACCGTCGAGCGTATATTTAATCGCGTTTGAAACGAGATTATCAAGCACTTGATCAATCTGGTCACGATCGAGCCAGATGGACGTGATTGCATCTTCTACGCGAACCGACGCCTTAATCGTCTTCTTCCGCAGTTGGAAGGAGAACCGGTCAGCCACTTCCTCCAGCATATCCGGCACATTCGTCTGCTGCCGCCGCAAGGGAGCTTGATTGGAATCCAGACGCGAGAGATGCAAGAGGTCCGTAACGAGACGAATCATCCGCTCTGTCTCATTGCGGATAACGCCGACGAATCGCTGACCAAGCTCTCGCTCATCCATCGCGCCATCGTCAAGCGCCTCCGCATAACTCTTAATTGTCGTGAGCGGTGTACGCAGCTCATGCGATACATTCGCTACGAACTCGCGCCGCGATTGCTCAAGCCGCTCCTGCTCCGTGACATCCTGCAGCACCGCAATCGTACCGCTTATGCCTTGATCTCGGCGATGAATCGGCGTCAGCGTCACGCGCATCAGCTCTTCCTCATCACCTTCGGTCTCCAGGTGATAGAGAATAGCCGACGGCTCATTCCCCTTCTGCAATCCCGTAAGCTGCGCTTCGTCCATACCGAACAAGTCGGTCAGGCGAATGCCTTCGCAATCATCCCGGCGCAGCATTTCCTGAGCGCGCCGATTCGTAATAATAACAACGCCGCGTTCATCGGCGGCCACAACCCCGTCGCTCATATTGGCCAGAATCGAAGAAATCTTCTCTTTCTCTTCTTCCGTTGCCGATAGAGCATCGCGCAAGCGCATCGTCATATCGTTAAACACTTCGCTTAGTCGGCCGATCTCGTCATTGCCGAGTACAGGTACCTGCTGATCGAACCGGCCTTCCGCAACGGCCGCAGCCTGGCGGGTCAGTGCTTTAATCGGATTCGTAATCGTATGGGCGAGCAGAATGCCAAGAACGCCTGTCAATCCAAGCGCAAAGAGCATCCCGGACATGAAGATGCGGTTAATCCGATCAACCGTCGAATAGAGCTCCTTCATCGATGCGACCAGATAAATCGCGCCTACCGTTTTCTCCCCGTCTACAATCGGCTTGGCGATAATCTTCTTGCGCAAACCGTCCTCATCGATAATTTCCTCTTCGTTATCGCGAATCCCCTGCAGCGCACGGCTGACAGCCAGCGACGTATTCTTCTTGCCGATATAGGACTGGTGCGACTGCATCGAGGTGGCCAGCACCTTCCCGCTCGCATCCAAGATTTGAATTTCAGCTTCACTAATGCTGAACAAACTGCTGACGAGCACCCTGAGATATTCTTCCGTCGAGTTCTCTTCGGAGGTACCTGTCTTGTCCAACCGGTTAGACAGCGTTTGCGCCGATAATTTCGATAGCAGATTTGCCTGCTCGTTCATGTTGTTCGTAAATGTCGTTGTCAGCGAGGTCTTCATCGTACTGATGAAATAGACGCCGATCAGCTGCATCGCAATGAGAATCAGCAGCACATAAATAATAATCAGTTTAACTTGAATGGTTCGGAAAAACCGTATCCCGTTCATCCGTACCCGAACCCTCCGGATTTCGGATTACGCATCAAGTAACCGAGTCCACGACGGGTCAGAATATATTCCGGCCGGCTTGGATCATCCTCGATCTTTTCCCGAAGTCTCCGAATCGTAACATCCACGGTACGGACATCGCCGAAATACTCAAATCCCCATACGGCCTGCAGCAAATGCTCGCGCGTCATCACCTTCCCGCAGTTGCGGGCCAAATAATAAACGAGCTCATACTCACGATGAGTCAGATCGAGCGGTTCATTGTCTTTATAGACGACATACATATCGGTATCGATAAACAGGTTGAAAATCCCCAGCCCCTGCTTGTCCTCAGCAGCCGCCGAAGCGCCGTTGCCTGCCGAAGCAGCCGCAGACGAAGAAGCATCATTCTTCTGACGCCGCAAATGCGCTTTCACTCGGGCAAGCAGCTCACGTGTACTGAACGGCTTCGTTACATAATCGTCCGCCCCAAGCTCAAGGCCAAGCACCTTATCCAGCTCGGTATCTTTGGCTGTCAGCATAATAATCGGCGTTTGCAGACGCGCGCGTACTTCTCGGCACACGTCCATGCCATCCTTCACGGGCAGCATCAAATCAAGCAATATTAAATCCGGCAGCTCTTCGAACGCGAGCCTTACCGCTTCACCACCGTCGAAGGCGCAAATGACTTGATAGCCTTCCTTCTCGAGGTTGAATTTTATAATGTCCGCAATCGGTTGTTCATCATCTACGACTAATATTTTTCCGTGCATCGCTACACCGCCTGTCGCTTAGCAATCTCCTTCTATTCTACCATAGGAACTGTCTTAGTTCCCAATGAAAGTTCCCTCATATGAGGGGAGAATTGGTCGAATTCCCGCGGATTTTGTGACTTTCCTCTGAACGCAAAAACACTGCCGAGGCCATAATGGCCGAGCAGTGTTCGTATCCTTCGCGATTGCTTCGCTTACAGGTACTTAAGCGGATTTTGCAATGCGCCGTTCTTATGAACCTCAAAGTGCAAATGCGTGCCGAAGGAGTGACCGGTATTACCCATAATGCCGATCCGCTGACCCTTCTCAACCGTCTGACCACGCTTGACGGAAATTTTGCTAAGATGGCCGTAAACTGTTTCATAGCCGTTATGGTGATTGATAATGATACAATTGCCAAGCCCCGGACGTTGACCGGTGAAGCTGACTGTACCATTGTCTGCTGCCATAATGTTCTTGTTCCCTACCATATCAACGCCGCGGTGCAATGTGCCCCAACGCTGACCGAAGCTGCTAGTAAGACGCGCGCCGGTGACCGGCCAGCTGAAGCGGCCGCTGCCTTCGCTTAGCATAACCTTCGTTCCTTTCATCACGATCGCCGGAACGGATGGCTTCAGAACGACTTCACTGATCAGCTCTTCGCTCATCAAGTAACCATTCTGCTTCACTAAGCGGTACACCAATTGCTTCTTCCCACTCTGGCCTTGGCGAATGACCTTCGACTGGCCTGCCTTCATATTGCTGTTCTTCTGAACGACCGTTGCCGGTTCAATGGATTCGGTTTCCGTGACATTCTCGACCGTTTCGACTGTCACTTGCGGCTGAAGCACCGTGAGATCAAGCACGTCTCCGACTTTAATCATGTCATCTTTAATCCATTTGTTACGTTCATAGATGACCTGCGGCGAAATATCGAACTTGTGTGCGATACACCCTACACAGTCACCATCTTGAACCGTATACGAAGTAGGTTTCACAGTTCCTTTGATAAGCTGCAAATACAACTGCTCAGGATCGGCAATGTCCGCCGGCTGCACTTCTGCTTCTTTAGTCGCAACCTTCTCGACAAATTTCACGGATTTCAATGCCGATTTGGACTTCAAGCTGCCGTCAGCGGAGTAGGCTAATGCCGTCACTTCCGCCTTGCCGGCTTTCACTGTCGGCGAATATTTACC
The DNA here is from genome assembly GCF_900106745.1 of Paenibacillus sp. CF384. GTDB lineage: Bacteria > Bacillota > Bacilli > Paenibacillales > Paenibacillaceae > Paenibacillus_Z. The sequence continues at coordinate 259,692 of NZ_FNNV01000007.1, forward strand.
TTCTACCCGCTTGAGCAGCGCAGTAGCCGTAGCCTTGTCCTTCACAACGCCGACTCGCTTGCCGTCTACAACGAGCTCTACGCCCGTAGCATGTGAAGCAATCAGCCCTTCAAGCTTCTGCAAAGTCGCCGATGAATCGGGTTTCGCATTGTAAGCGCTTTTATCGCTGTATGTGATCGTACCTGCGTCAAGCACCATATGTATGCCTGCGTTTTTCTCCTGAATTTGTTTCTCTTTGTTGCTAATCCACTCTTCAACCTGGGTCTCTGAGCCTACTTCTCCGATCAGCTTGCCATTATGATAAACTTCGACATAATCTACGGTGTGTGCTTGTACATAATGACTGCCGCTGAAGCCTGCAATCGTCAATAAAGCTACTGCGCTTACCGCTAGAAATAACGGTTTCTTGCTCAGTAATCGGTGCTTCGTATTGCCTTGCGTGCTATTTGGGTTGACGGTCCGAAAAGTCTGTCGGAACGAGTTCCATACCTTCCGGATGCGACCCCTCTCATTAAAAAAGGCCATGATCGTCTCCTTTTCGCGTTATGGTCCATAACTTTGTTGGGATCGGACAATGTAAAACATACATTGCCAGGGTACGAATTCTACTTTATCATAACGCTGCATTACGATTCAACCAAACGACCCTTGGCTTGACATTAATATTTGCTCAGAATTGCCAGCATTGCGTCGTATTCTGTCCGATCTAGGTATTGCGCCATGAGCTGCTGGACCTGGGTCATTTCCCCGTCTGTCAGCCCATCCTCCATCAGCTTCGATATGTTCTGCCATGCGTCCTGCGGGAGCTTCGTCAAGGTATCGAACAGCTTCTCCTTATCGGAATCGCTGATTTGCGATTTCGCTGCATTAATCTCATCGGTCGACATAGCAACCTCGTCATCCGATTTAGAAGCAACGCCACTGCCTGCTTTCGTCCCGGTCCCGCCTCCGATATCGCTAAGTTCACCGCTCGGAGTCTGCTCGAACGCATCGACCGAAGCCGGTGAATCGCTATCCGTTGACGTCGAATCATCGTTCTTATCTGCACTGCTTCCTGTTTTCGCATCTGCATCTTTATCCTTCGATGAAGAATCCGTATCCACTGTGTTTCCTTTCTGCTTCACGACGGGGTCCGCTCCCCATAGCCCGCCCCATACGCCGTTCAGTGCAAAAGGCTTCTGTTCGAGCGGCACATTAAACTGCTTCAGCAGCGTCTCGACATAGCTGTTCACGATATAGCCTGTCGTCCAGATTGATAGAAAACTGATCAGCAGTCCCGCCGCGATCGTTTTCGCCAGCCACCCTGTCATTTTCCACATGATTATCACCCTCCTATGCAAGGGCATTTTCGCCCATACTTCTTAGTATGGGCACGCGGTGCAGGAACCATTCACATTTGCAGGCCCCAATTAGGCAAAAAAAGAAGAGGACCGCGATTTCTCGCAGTCCTCTGAATTGGTAATTAATTAAACGTAGATAGGTACAACCGGATTCGTCTGCTCGCGGTTACGTCCCACGGAGAAGATCGCAATCGGAATTCCTGTAAGCTCGGATACCCGCTCCACGTAGCGGCGCGTGTTCTCTGGCAGATCAGCCAAGGTCTTCGCATTCGTGATATCTTCGCTCCAGCCCGGCATTTCTTCGTACACCGCTTCGCACTCGGAGACCAGCTTCAAGCTCGCAGGATAATGCGTAATGATTTCGCCGTTCAGCTTGTAGCCTGTGCAAATTTTAACCGTTTCCAGTCCCGAAAGTACGTCAAGCGAGTTCAAGGACAAGCCTGTAATTCCGCTTACGCGGCGTGCATGGCGGACAACAACAGTGTCGAACCAGCCTACACGGCGCGGACGGCCAGTAACCGTACCGTATTCGAAACCTTTCTCGCGGATCCAGTCACCTGTCTCATTGCTGAGCTCCGTTGGGAATGGACCGTCACCAACACGCGTCGTGTACGCTTTGGCAACGCCGATAACTTGTTGGATCTTCGAAGGTCCAACGCCGGAGCCGATACAAACGCCGCCAGCTGTCGGGTTCGAAGACGTCACGTATGGATAAGTGCCTTGGTCGATATCAAGCATAACGCCTTGTGCACCTTCGAACAGAATACGTTTGCCTTCGTCGATTGCATCGTTCAGCACAACGGAAGTGTCTGTTACGTAAGGACGAAGTGTCTCTGCATACCCCAAGTATTCTGCAAGAATAGCGTCAGCATCCAGCTTCTCGCCGTTGTAAACTTGCTCAATCACTTGGTTTTTCTCGATAACCATGCGGCGAAGCTTCGCTTCGAACTCTTCTGCATCAAGCAGGTCAGCGACACGGATACCGTTACGCGCTGCTTTGTCCATGTAGCAAGGGCCGATGCCTTTGCGAGTCGTACCGATCTTGTTATCGCCTTTACGCTCTTCTTCAAGGCCGTCAAGCACAAGGTGATACGGCATGATCAGATGCGCGCGGTCACTGATTTTCAAATTCTCCGAGGAGAAGCCATTGTCATGTATATAGTTAATTTCATCAATCAGTGCGGACGGATTGATAACCATACCGTTACCGATGACGCACACTTTATTTTCATTGAAAATGCCCGATGGAATCATCGTGAGCTTATATTTCTTATTGCCGATCATAATGGTATGACCTGCGTTGTTTCCCCCCTGGTACCGGGCTACAACATCAGCACCGTCCGCCAGAAAGTCGGTGATTTTTCCTTTGCCTTCGTCTCCCCACTGGGTTCCGACTACAACTACCGTTGACATGGATATACCCCCATTACAAGTTTTGCACGCACTGCCGAGGTGAAATTATAAAAACAACATAATAGCTACCAGCTTTAGACAGCATGATTAGTTTAGCAGTCTGCAGTGGTAAAGTCAACGAAAAGCGAACAATTGTAGGGTCCTATATCGCATTGTTCGGAATTTCGTTTAATGTGGGATACAACCCTCCCCTGTTAGGAGGCTTGGCCGGGTTCTTGGTGCGAACGGTCTAAACTAACGAATTTATTGTAATTCTTCAGGAAGGCAAGTTCGACAGTTCCTACAGGACCGTTACGCTGTTTAGCAATAATGATTTCGATAATGTTCTTCTTCTCGGATTCCTTATCATAGTAGTCATCCCGGTATAGGAACGCTACAATATCGGCATCTTGCTCGATCGAACCGGATTCCCGAAGGTCAGACATCATCGGACGCTTGTCCTGGCGCTGCTCAACGCCCCGGCTGAGCTGCGACAGTGCGATAACCGGCACTTCGAGTTCACGGGCGATTTGCTTCAGTGTACGAGAAATCTCGGATACTTCCTGTTGACGATTCTCGCCGGCTTTGCCGCGTCCTTGAATGAGCTGGAGATAATCGATTAGAATCATGCCAAGTCCGCGCTCTTTCTTAAGTCGGCGGCATTTGGCCCTAATATCCGATACGGTAATGCCCGGCGTATCATCGATGAAGATTTGCGCTTCAGACAACGAACCAATCGCCATCGTTAGCTTTTCCCAATCGTCGCCTTCCAAATACCCGGTACGCAATCGGCCCGCATCTACGTTGGATTCCGCACAAATCATACGCTGCACCAGCTGAGCAGCCGACATCTCCAGACTGAAGATGGCGACCGTTTCACGCGCTCGTACACCGACGTTTTGCGCAATATTAAGGGCGAATGCCGTCTTACCTACGGATGGCCGTGCAGCCACAATAATAAGGTCATTTTTCTGGAAGCCCGCGGTCATCTTGTCCAAGTCGGTAAATCCGGACGGGATGCCTGTTGAGCCGCCTTTATTCGAATATAACTGCTCCACTTTCTCGAATACTTCCATGAGCACATCGCGAATGGATATGAATCCAGTGCTTGAACGACGGTTAGACAGCTCCATGATGCGGGCTTCCGCATCACTAAGCATGGCTCCGACATTCTCAGCCGCGGCATAGCCTTCCGATACGATATTCGTCGCAGTCCGAATGAGACGGCGAAGCATCGATTTCTCTTCAACGATCTGCGCATAGTAATCGACATTAGCGGCTGTTGGAACCGCGTTACCCAGCTTGGCCAGATAACTGACGCCACCGATTTCCTCCAGCTGCTGCCGATCCTGCAAATAAGCAGTCAAGGTTACCAAGTCAATCGGCTGGCTGGCTTCACCAAGCTCCACCATCGCTTCAAACAGCAGCTGATGCGACGGCAGATAGAAGTCCTCGCTGCGCAGCCGCTCCATCGCCGTTATTAACGCTTCCGTTTGCAATAAGACAGCACCGAGTACCGCTTGTTCGGCTTCCATATTCTGTGGCGGTATTCGGTCAAAACTCATCTCATTACTCATTGGTCCGCATGACTCCCCTTTTGATTGCTCTTATTCCTCTGTAGCATGTACACTAAGCTTCGCTTTCACTTCTGGATGGAGCTTTAGCATAACTTGCGTAACGCCAAGCGTGCGAATGGGTTCTTCCAGTTCAATCTTGCGTTTGTCTACTTTGACGCCTTGCGCCTCAAGCGACTCCGCGATTTGTTTGCTTGTGATAGCGCCGAACAAACGACCGCCTTCTCCGGCTTTCGTTTTCACAATAATTTTCATCGCTTCCAGACGTTCTGCAAGCGCCTTGGCATCTTCTTTTTCTTTCTCTTTCTTCTTCTGCTCGGATGCCTTCTGCACATCAAGCGTCTTCAGGTTGCCATCGGAAGCCGGCTTCGCCAAGTTCTTCGGGAATAGGAAGTTGCGCACATACCCTTCCGACACCTCTTTAACCTCACCTTTCTTACCTTGCCCCTTCACGTCTTGCAGAAAAATTACCTTCATTCGAATAACCCCTCTTCCTTATCAAGTTCTTGCAGCACCTGCTTCAGTCGCTGCGCTACTTCCACTACAGTTCCTTCTTGCTGAGCGGCGGCATTCGTTAAATGCCCGCCTCCGCCCATTCGCTCCATGACTACTTGCACGTTCATGTGCCCCAGTGAACGGGCACTGATGCCAATCAGACCGTCCGGCCGTTCTCCTATGACGAAGGAAGCCAGCACATCGGTCATATTAAGCAGCGTATCTGCCGTCTGCGCAATGAGCAGCTGCGAATACTGCCGGCCTTGCTCCGTCATCGCAATGGCGATATGGTCATATACGATTTCAGCCTGCTTAATAATCTCTGCCTTCTTAATGTATTCGGTCAAGTCTTCTTTCAGCATCCGCTGAATCAAGGTTGAATCCGCTCCGTTGCGGCGCAGGAACGAAGCCGCTTCAAAGGTGCGCGAGCCGGTACGAAGCGAGAAGCTCTTCGTATCCACGGTAATCCCCGCCAGCAGCGCTGTTGCTTCTCTAACATCCAGGAGCACTCGATCGTTAATATATTGCAGCAGCTCCGTGATGAGCTCACAAGTCGAGGACGCATAGGGCTCCATATAGACCAGAATCGCATTCGCGATAAACTCTTCTCCGCGTCTATGGTGATCGACCACTACAATTTTGTCCGTTTGCGTTAACAGCTTCGGTTCTTTCACCATCGATGCTTTATGCGTATCGACGACGACGACGAGCGTGTTTCCGTTAATCAGCTCTTTAGCCTGCTCAGGCGTTATAAATCGTTTGGCTATCCGCTCTTCTTCCCTCAGCATCTCCATCATTTTCTGGATGGAAGGATTAACGCCCTCCAGTACGATGTACGCTTCTTTATTAAAGAGCATAGCAGCCTTCAGTACGCCAATGGAAGCGCCGATCGCATCCATATCCGGCATTTTATGCCCCATGATAACGACGCGGTCGCTGTCTTTGATCAGATCACGCAGCGCATGCGCGACAACCCTCGCCCGAACACGGGTCCGTTTCTCTACGGCGTTGGACTTCCCGCCATAGAAGGACTGCCGCTGTCCGACCTTCACGGCAGCCTGGTCGCCTCCGCGTCCAAGTGCATAATCGAGGCTCGTCTGTGCCCAGTGCCCGAGCTCCACAACGCTTTCGGCACCTGCAGCGAAGCCGATGCTGAGCGTCATCGGAATCTTATTCTCCGCGGTAATCTCCCGCACCTCATCGAGAAGGACGAACCGCGATAACTCCAATTGCTTGAGCGTACGCATGTCGGTAATAACCAAGTATCGGTCAGACGTGAGCCGTTTCAAATACACATGGAACTTGTTCGCCCAATCCGTAATTTCCGCAGTCGCCTTCGAGAGCAGCGTGCTGCGCTGTTGATCGTCCATGCCTTGCGTAACCTCATCGAGGTTATCCATCATGACGATGCCAAGCGCAAGCTTCTCTTCTTCATATCGCTTAGCCAGCTGCCAGCGCTGCGTCATATCACGGATGTAGAGCAGGCGCTCATCGAACCTGAACTGCAGCTCGTATACCGAGTTGCCGACATGCGCTTCTACAGTGCCTTCTCGTTCCTTGGCCTGCGACAGTGTCGGGAACAGATCTTCTAATGAATCCCCGACAACAGATTCCCGCTCCAGCATGTGCGTAACAAACGCATTATGCCATTCTACGGTCTTGTCTTCGTTATAGAGAATAATTCCGAATGGCAAATCGCTGATAACCTCATTGCCGGCCTTCTTCACCCGATACGACAGCGTCCCAAGATAGACCTTTAAATCGCGGCGAAAAGCTCGCTCGGCCATTACGGAGTAGAAGCCGACCGCCCCACAGAGCAGCAGTCCCAGCATACCGAGCTTCCATTCATAGAAAGCAAGTGTGACCGTTAGCAAAATCATAAGCACGAATGCCCACAAATGGTGCATGCCGTGCCAGCGATTAATTAAAAACTTTGGCATTGTTTCATTCGCCTCCGTATCACGATTTCTTAAACGCTTTACGGATTGGGAAAGCTGCGTCAATGACCCCAATCAAGCTTAAAGGTTGGAAAATCGCGACAACCACCGAGAGAAGCACCGGTATCGCTTTGTTCCATTTGCGTTCATGCGCCACGAAGAAGAAGAAACCCATCGCCTGAATGGAGAAAGCTAGCTGCATCAACGGTACCAAATTATGAAGCGTCACCGTCATGAACGAAGACCCTGTGTTCGGTGTAGCCATATCCGCTATGAGTACGACCAGGTAATAAAACACAAAAATCCGCGGTAATCTCCACTCGCGAGCCACTTGCAGACGCGAAATCGTCAACCCGCTTGTACGCAGAGCAGGTGCTGCAATCGCATGCGTGATAACCGCAAGCAGGAATGAAACGGTAATAAGCGCCATTGGAATGGAATGAATCAAGCTCTGCACATACGATTCCGTGACGGTTGCCGTCCATACGCTAGGCATAAGTCCTTGTTCTCGTAAATTGTCCACTGTTTTCGTAATCAGTTCACGGATTTCATGCATCAAGGAGAAATCAAATACGAGGTCAAACACAACCAGCTCCAGAAGAAGCTGAGCAAGCACCGTCAATACGGTAGCGGTTAGAACTTTCCGGGCAGGAGCCCCTTTCCGGTAGAAATGCCCCATCACAAGCGATGGAACTAAGAAGAACAGTCCCACGATTAGGGCAGGCAGTCCCATAATGATGACGCCAATTCCATATACGACTGCCATATGCAGCGTAAATGCCCGTTTAGATAAGGTCGTGTACAAAATTACTGTTGGCACCATTAATACTGCCGCAGCCAGCGCATTCAATACGGGGACTGCTACCATAAGCAGTAGAATTAACGCTGAGAAGCTCCATAAAATTGACTTTAAGCCGGTTTTCAAACCGTTCACCTCTTGCTGTTTTACTAGTACACAACTAATGATTTACTCCCCATTATAGCATAAAACAAATCCGGCAACACAGGGGACCTTGTCCAGTAGGAGCTCCAGAATCCCGCTCAGCAAGGAAGACAAAACGCCGCCCTCTTGGATCGAGGACGGCGTCTGATTTAGCCGGCTGCCATTTCTGTGCTGGCTTGTTTAGGTTGATTTAGGATAATGGCTTCACAATAGTCGATAATGTCGCTTCGACGAACAATGCCGATAAACCGGTTCATGTCATCCACTACAGGCACGAAGTTCTGCACCTTCGCCAGTGAAATCAGATCCTCCATATTGGCATCAATTTGAACGGCTTTATTGGCCATGCGCATTTGGACATCCGTCAGCTTCACTTTATTCGTCTGATCAAAGGTCACTTGAGGGTTATTCTTCATATACCACAGCAGATCGCCCTCAGTTAATGTGCCAGCATATCCGCCCTGACTATCGAGAATCGGTACTGCTGTATAGCGATGATGCTCCATCTTCTCGAGTGTTTGACGCAGTGTTGCATCGAGCGTCAACCATACCACCTCTTGCTTAGGCAGTAGAAAAAAAGCAATATTCATGTTGGTGTTCCCATTCCCTTCTACTTTGTCTTTCCTGTGTTCGTGAAGAGCTCCGGGCCTAGCTGCAGCTTGACGTGCTTGACGTGCGCCTATGAGTGGCTATAAGCGCCGCATTGCCGTTAATGCTTCTCTGATGCTGCTTTTGTTTTCGACGACAACGACTGCACAGGCTTCTGATCTTTAACCTGGTATTCCTCCGGAAGCGGCAGCTCTGCTTTCGTTTTCGCTGGATCCAGCCAAGCCTTAATCAACTGTTGCGTTGCAGCTAAATCTTCTTCGTCCGCAAAATAGTACCATGCGCCGTGATTTACCTTCCGATGTCCATTGCCCTTGAGCGTATGACTATAGATCGTGCGATTGTCGCTTTGCAGCATGCTCTTCGCCAGATCAATCATATGCTGTGGTGTTAGATCGGTTGTGAAATTCTCGCCCATAATAGAAATAAGTTCAGGAATCTTCGTCCACTGCTGGACATGCGAAGCTTTAGTCATGATCGCATTTAAGAACTGCTGGTGACGTCCTGCACGGCTTGTGTCGCCGCCTGCATCTTCACGGAACCGAACAAAGTTGAGCGCTTCAGTGCCATTGTAGAGCTCTTTACCGGCCTTAACAACGAACTTCTCGTGATCCGGGTCGTCATTGACCAGATCCTCCGTAATCGGAAGCGCAATCCCGCCCATAGCGTCGATTACTTCACGGAAGCCGGTAAAGTTAATTGTAGCATAATGATCGATGGTATTGTTGAATAACCTTTCGACGGTTTCAACCGACATTTTCGCACCGCCAAAAGCATAAGCATGCGTAATTTTATCTTCCCATTGGTTTCCGGATTTCGTTGTTTTGCCTACGATATCGACATACGTATCACGGGGGATAGATACCATTAGAATAGCGCCATCTTTGGGTCTGATGACGGTATAGATCATCGTATCTGAACGTCCTACCTCTTTATCCCGTTGATCGACGCCGAGCAGGAGCATGGAGAATGGCTCCTCCGGCTTATAAGTGGTTTTAACCGGTTCGTGGCCATCCAAAGGCTGATACGAATTCTCCAGCTCGTCCTTAACCTTCCCGGATAAGAACACATCAAAGCCCCACATCGCCAGTGCATTACGATTGAAATAGCCGACTGTCCCTGCAAGTACTACGATAACGAGAACAGCTGCCAGCCATTTATACGATCGTTGTGATTTTCTCGGTTGCATTGTTATTGTAACGCCCCATTCTCTACAAATCTATTTACACGTGATTTCCTAATTCTAAACGATTATGCGGAGCCGAAAGTTACAAATGGTTAACGATTTTCCTTTGCTAAATCTGGTCAATTCAACCAAGCATAGTTTGAACCAAGCTTGAATACATACCTACAAAGGGAGGGAGCGTTATTATGCAAGCACCGTTATTTGGACCTGATCCATCATCAACAGGTATCGACCCTAAGATTGTCGGGTTGCTTTGCTATTTGGGCAGCTTTGTAACCGGCATCTTGTTTCTCGTGCTGGAGAAGCGAAGCAACTTCGTGAAATTCCATGCCATGCAATCGATCCTCGTGTCTGTCGTATTGGTTGTTATTAATATTGTGCTCGGCTTTATCCCGTTTATCGGTTGGCTGCTTGGCATTTTACTTGCTCCGCTGTCATTTATATTATGGGTTGCATTAATGCTCCTTGCCTTGCAGGGCAAAAGGTTCAAGCTGCCTGTTATCGGCGATTATGCGGAGCAGCAAGCAAGTAAGTTTTAAAGGACTTCCTTATATGAACGCAAAAAAGGCAGCCGATTGGCTGCCTCTTCGTTACGTCCTATTCCGTTGTGTAAGGCAGCAACGCTACTTGACGGGAGCGTTTGATCGCTACAGTCAGAAGACGTTGATACTTTGCACTTGTACCAGTTACACGACGTGGCAAAATTTTGCCGCGCTCGCTGATAAATTTACGAAGCAGGTCCGTATCTTTATAGTCAATGTGTGTAATTTTGTTAGCTGTGAAGAAACATACTTTACGACGTTTGTTACGGCCTTTACGTCCGCCGAATTTGCGTTCTGGACGCTCGTCGCCACCATCTCTTTGCTTAAAGCTCATGTTCATCCGTCCTTTCAGTTAGAATGGCAAATCATCTTCCGATATATCGATCGGGCGTCCGTCATCTGAGAACGGATCACGACTATTGTTGTTCCTTGGTGTGCCTCCCGAACGACCTCCACCTTGTGGATTACCACCATTGGAGCCACCTTGTGAGTTGCCTCCGCCGTAGTTGCCGTTTCCGCTACCGTAACTTGCCGCACCTTCATCACGCGGACCATTGTCGCGGTTACCGGATTCCAAGAAACGCACGTTATCGGCAATAATTTCAGTCACGTAGACCCGCTTGCCTTCGTTGTTCTCGTAATTCCGTACCTGGATACGGCCTTCAACCGCTGTTAGGCGGCCTTTGCGCAAGTAGTTCGCACAAGTCTCAGCGAGCTGACGCCAAGTAACGATCGGAATAAAATCCGCTTCCCGTTCGTTCTGACCACCGCTCGTAAACGGACGATCCACCGCAAGTGTAAATTGCGTTACCGCAACACCTGCCGGCGTATAGCGCATTTCAGGATCCTTTGTTAATCTACCGATGAGAATAACACGGTTCAACATCGTTTATCGCCTCCAATCGAAACATCCTTGCGTTGATGAGACTAAGCTACATCTTTAACAACTAAGAAACGGATAACTTCATCCGTAATTTTCATGACGCGGTCAAGTTCAGCAACAACTTCAGGAGTTGCATTGAAATGTACCAGTACGTAGATACCGTCACGAATCTTGTTGATTTCATACGCAAGGCGGCGTTTACCCATCACGTCATGCTTTGTGACTTCTCCACCGTTTCCGATGATTGCTTGGAACTTGTCAGTCAAAGCTTGTACCGACTCTTGTTCCACATCCGGACGAATAATGTACATCACTTCGTATTTGCGCATATGTTTCACCTCCTCTTGGACTATGCGGCCCCCTTAAAGGGAGCAAGGAGCGAGTTAATTTCTCGCATACCCGAATACTATACCAAACTTAGTCCCTTCTTGACAAGTGTTAATTATGGTTGTATGCCTACCTCTTTCTTCCGTTCATGTTCCTCCTTCATTTGTTGCACACTAATGATCAGGACGGAATCTCTGCGTCGTCCTCATTTGTGCAACCGCACTGGAGGTGTAATTCATTAATGGGTGAATGGACAGAATTTCGAGAAGGCGACCGTGCGCCAAACGACGGGATGTATATTGAAATCGGCGAAGCATCTTTTCATATGGGTGTAAACAATCCGCAGAAGGTAAGATTGGCGAAAGGCGACAAGTTCCCGTCCCTTTCGAATAAGGATCGTAAGTGGAAACGAATGTATTAGAATTTCACAACCCATTTGTATAGAAGATAAGCAAGCTGCGCATTATAGTGGTGACGGTGTAAAGAGAGGTGTGGTTCCGTTGAACCCATACATGTACGAACCTCAAGGAGATTTTGTCCACTCAGCATAGAAGCGGAGGGATGTGCCAAAGACCAGTGTCTGTAACACACGCACACCGACTAAAGACCGGTGAACCGAGGTTTCTTACGAAAAGCTTGTAGTGATGACTGTTTTCTAAATCAAACGCCGTCGGAGAAGGGCTCGCACGAGCCCTTTTTTCCTATGTGTCTGCGACACAGGAAATAAAGCGCTCGTGAGTACCCTTTTTTCCTATGTGTCTGCGACACAGGAAATACCTTCATCAAACAACACGGCGAGTCTCTGCTACTCTCTTGTGTGCGAAAATTCGTGTTTTAGTTGTTGGTTTTGCCTCTAAGCGGTATAAACTAAAAAACGACCCGTTAGGGTCGTTGATTGTTTAAATATGGCGGAGAGGGTGGGATTCGAACCCACGCACGCTTTGACACGCCTAACTGATTTCGAGTCAGCCCCCTTGGGCCTCTTGGGTACCTCTCCATAAAGGTGAATCAGCAGAACAGAATTTATCTTACCACGGGGCTCGTCCAATTGCAAGCATTAATTACTTGATGTTTCATTGGCGCTTTCTCCCCCATTTAAGCCTTCTTCGGCCTTCGAACGGAGCACCTTTTTCAAGTTCTTCTCAAACTTCGCACGCGGTATGAGAACGCTATGTTTACAGCCGACGCATTTGATGCGAATATCCATCCCCATGCGAATGATCTCCATTTCATTTGTGCCACATGGATGCTGCTTCTTCATTTGCACAACATCGCCCAGTTCAAACTGTTTCCTCTCCATAACAGTCCGCCCCTTTCCTCTAAAGCCGTTTCTACTCTCTATCGTATCCCTTTAAGCCTCATAACTCAATGGGCTCGTACCGATCCTCAATCTGTTTAAATATTCCCCTAATCTCTACACTCTCTTGGCTAATGACATCCTTCACGACTAGCAGATCACTCTCGGGAAAATGAATGGATAGTGCGCAGCCCGCTGTAATTTGTTTCGGTGTTGGACAGATGTCTATTTCAATATCGGCATATTCTAATAGCATTTCCGCCCGCAGAGCCTGCTGGGTGGAGTCAAAGGCAATAAGCATTGCATCTGCACCTCCTACATGTATTTGTTACAGGTTCGTTCAACCTTTCTTATATTCCAAGTATAAAATGGTTGTCCCATCCATATACTAGTAACCAAGTGATAACAACGTTTCTCTATCGATTATGTTGTTGGAATTCATAGAGTTGGCGGGAGGAGAATCTATGAAATTGCCAGGAATGAAAGAAACACCGCTCAAAGTACCGTACACAGAACCTAACATTACAGGACTTCTGATGAATCGCATCACGTACCTTTTGGACAACGTCCCTGCTGATCGTAGGCTTGTTGTTGTATGTGTAGGTACTGACCGTTCCACAGGCGATTCGCTCGGCCCTCTTGTCGGCACTTCTCTCAGCAAATATCGGAGTCCCTTCTTCGATCTTTATGGCACCCTGGAGGAACCTGTCCATGCGATGAACTTGGACGAAACGTTAATCGACATCAATAAGTTTGTCCGCAAGCCATTTGTCATTGGTATTGATGCCTGCTTGGGTCAAGCCGCTAGTGTCGGCTGTATTCAAGTCGGTTCTGGTCCTGTCCGTCCGGGTGCCGGTGTGAATAAAGATCTACCGCCTGTTGGTGACATCCACATCACGGGCATTGTAAATGTCGGCGGCTTTATGGAGTATTTTGTTTTGCAGAATACGCGTCTTCATCTAGTTATGCGGATGTCTGATATTATTGCGCACAGTCTTTTCTTATCGATCATGAAATGCGTACGCCCTACTTCGATTCCCGCTGCGACGCAAGACTGATCGCTTCTTTTTCTTCCGGGGTTAGCGGATACTTCGATTGCCCCTCTTGCACCGGCTTGGCATAGACGAACGTGTTCTCTCGACCGTGAATGCCGCTTAGCACCATTCCGTCTTCAGCATCATCAATCACTGCTATTGAGAAGCTCAGATCATTGCCTCGTTCTGCAAAAGCGTTATATCGATGAATACCGATATTGCCTTTCTTCTTCTTCAACGTACCATTCAGCGTATGAACGCTTTGCTTTATTTTGTTCTGTTCTTCTTCCTGAGTATTAAGGCGTTGCTTCAGTTCCACAATTACACTTTCCAGTTCCTCTACTCCTGCGCCGCTCATAAACTGCGTATAACTCTTACGTAGTCGTTTCAGTTTACTGCTGATAACGAAACTGCGTATTAACAAGATCAGAACAATAACAAGCAGCCCAATCGTTATCCAATCGGACGGTCTTTCGATCAGTTCATTCATGATGTCTTACTCTCCCCCGTTTAAAGCCCATTAGCTGTAGTGCTGCTTTATTTCCTTTACAGCCGCTATAAGCGCATCAACCTCTTGTTTCGTTGTGAAGCAGCCGACGCTTGCGCGAATTGCCCCTGTTTCTTTCGTCCCTGCAATTTCATGTGCGAGCGGAGTACAGTGGAATCCTGTGCGGACAGCAATCTGATAATGCTGATCCAGAATAAATCCAATCTCCGACGGATCTGCCCCTGGCAACACGAACGACACGATTCCTGTCCGAGGTTTACCGAACTCCGGGCCCAGGATATGAACGCCATTTAAAGCATGAAGCCCCTCCATCAATTGCTGTGTCAGCATCCATTCTCTAGTATGGATATTTTGCACCGTCTCATGCAGAACATACTGTACGCCAGCCTTCAGCCCATTAATTCCTGCTGCATTCTGAGTACCCGCCTCATAGCGATCTGGCCGCACCTTCGGCTGCTCAATCGCCTCGGATTGACTGCCCGTACCGCCGTGCAGGAGGGGCTCCAGCTCCAAGTTGGGGTGAATGTATAACCCCCCTGTTCCTTGCGGCCCCAGCAGCCCTTTATGGCCCGGAAACGCGAGCATATCGATCCCCATTTGCTCCACATTAATCTCCAACAGCCCAGCTGTTTGCGCAGCATCAACAAGCAGCTTTATCCCTCGTTTGCGCGTAATTTCTCCAATATCAGCTACTGGCAGTATCGACCCTAATAAGTTCGAACTGTGATTTACAATAACAAGCTTGGTATTAGGTTGTATTGCAGCTTCAATTTGTTTCGCATCCAGTTCCCCTGCTTCATTTGTTTCAACATAACTCACCTCAATACCACTTACATTCCTCAAGTGTTCCAGGGGTCTACGTACGGAATTATGTTCAACTGCAGTGGCTATTACATGATCGCCTTTGTTTAACATTCCTTTAATAGCGGTGTTAAGAGCCATGGTTGTGTTTAGTGCAAAAGCAATATCATTAGGGTTCGATACGGCGAACAGCTTAGACAGCGCTTTTCTCGTATTGAATAAAATTCTGCTTGCCCGAACAGCCATCGCGTGACTGCCTCTCCCTGGGTTTGCCCCGTCATGCTCCATTGCTTCCACAACAGCTTGAATGACATCAGCCGGTTTAGGCCATGACGTGGCTGCATGATCGAGATAGATCAATCCCTTATCCGTTGTCTGCTGCATCATTACTCCCCCTCTAGCCAACGAGCCGAAATACCTTTTTATTCTAACAATAGCATACTCGATTGGCACCCCTACTTCAAACGGGGATTCCCAATCGAGTATGCTATTTGAGTTTTAGTATTAAGATAACTGTTGCAATAATTCCAACAATCGTTCCAGGTCCTGTTTATTATAATAGAGAAGTTCGATACGACCTTTATCCTTTTGTTGCTTAATCTTCACCGTTGTCTTGAATTGTTCACGCAGTGTTTCTTCCAATTGATCAATATAGGGATCGCGTTTTTTAGAAGATTGCGGCTTCGCTTTCTCAGCTGAAGGCTGATCCAAGTTTTTAATCGCTTCTTCTAATTGACGAACACTCCACTCATTGGTAATGGTCAATTCAGCAAGTTCCTTCTTGCGTGCATCTTCCTTCACACCCACAATTGCCCTTGCATGTCCCATTGAAATTGTTCCACGTGAAACATTATCTTTGATTTGCTCCGGCAATGACAACAATCGCAGAAAGTTTGCGATATGTGATCTCGACTTGCCTACCTTCATGGACAGTTCTTCTTGAGTCAATTCGAATTTATCCATGAGTGCTTGATAAGCAATTGCAAGCTCCATTGCATTGAGATCTTCACGTTGAAGATTTTCTATTAACGCAATCTCCATAACCTGTTGGTCAGAGAAGTTGCGGATTACTGCTGGAATAGTTGTATTCCCACATAGCTGAGATGCACGGAATCGTCTCTCACCGGCGATGATTTCATACCCTTTAAGGACGGTGCGTACAATGATGGGTTGAATGACGCCATGCTGCTTGATCGATTCAGCGAGCTCTTTAATCGCATCATCATCAAACGTTTTACGTGGTTGATACGGGTTGGGACGAAGCTGTGTTAACGAAACTTCTACAACTTTATCATCTTCGCTTACAGATAGCGATGGGATAAGCGCATCAAGTCCTCTACCTAGCCGCTTGCTCATACATAATCACTTCCTTCGCGAGTTCAAGATACACCTCTGCCCCTTTGGATCTTGGATCGTAAGTAATGATGGATTGTCCGTGTGAAGGAGCTTCGCTTAAACGGACGTTTCTCGGAATAATCGTTTGGTAAACCTTTTGTTGAAAATACTTCTTCACTTCTTCGATAACTTGAATGCCCAGATTTGTTCTGGCATCAAACATCGTAAGCAAAACACCTTCAATTTGAAGCGTAGTATTCAGATGTTTCTGAACAAGACGTACTGTATTTAACAGCTGGCTTAAGCCCTCCAGCGCGTAATATTCACATTGAATAGGGATAATAACTGAATCAGAAGCGGTTAAAGAATTAATTGTTAGAATGCCCAAAGACGGCGGGCAATCAATGAGGATGTAATCATACTGGTTCTTAACAAGAGCAAGTGACTTCTTCAAGCGCTGCTCACGAGAAATCGTTGGAACCAGTTCGATCTCCGCACCGGCCAACTGAATCGTAGCTGGAATAATATAAAGTCCTTCAATATTAGTAGAACAAGTAGCATCTTTAGGGTGAACATCATTAATAAGCACATCATAAATACAATGTGCAACATCTGCTTTATTAATTCCAATTCCGCTCGTCGTATTACCCTGAGGGTCAATATCCACGAGCAATACTTTCTTGCCAAGCGACGCTAGACAAGCACCCAGATTAACGGACGTGGTCGTTTTTCCGACACCGCCCTTCTGGTTCGTTATTGCTATCGTTTTAGACAAACCGTTCACCTCTATGCTGATTACTTTAATGATGCCATATAAAACGATGAAATGACGATGCCGTCCCAGGTTCGGACGGCTGTTTGAATCGCTATTATCGTTTCGGAATTTTGATTACGATTTCGTAATGATCCTCGTAATCTTGTTCATTGGTCTTAATTTGCAAGCCCGATCCCGAAACCATATCAATAGATTGTCTTATTGTATTCAATGCCAAACGCACATCCTTCGTAAAGGAAATTCGCTTTGGCTTCTTAGACTTCGTAGCTTCTTTATAGAAAGCTACACGAGCTTCCGTTTGTTTCACGTTCAGCTCTTTCGTTATAATGTCGTCCAGCACTTTCAGCTGCAGCTCTTCTGTATCGAGTGATAACAAGGCTCTCGCGTGACGCTCCGTAATTTTGCGTTCCATCAGCGCATTCTTAATGGTATCACCCAGACCTAGAAGTCTGATCTTGTTTGCTATTGTAGATTGGCTCTTACCTAAACGCTGAGCTAAGCTTTCTTGCGTAAGATTATGAAGATCAATAAGCTTCTGATACGCGACCGCTTCTTCAATTGAAGTGAGCCCTTCACGTTGAAGGTTCTCAATTAGAGCAATTGAAGCGGCTTGAGAATCATTAAATTCACGAACGATAGCCGGAATCGTCTCAAGACCGAGTTTTTTAACTGCACGATAGCGGCGTTCACCTGCGATGATTTCATACCTTCCACCACGTATCCTTACAACAATCGGTTGTATGATGCCGTGTGTACGGATGGTTTGACTGAGTTCTTCAATACGATCATCATCGAAGACAGTCCGCGGTTGATAAGGACTTGTATCCACATCTTCAATTGGAAGCTGCTTCACTTCATCTTGACTAGTGCTTTTGGTATCACTCAATCCGAATAAACGAGAGAACTGTTCTTTCATATCGTCAACTACCACCCGATTTCAAAGTGCCGAGTATTGTCGTTCTTACTATAATTCGCCGGCTGTAAGTTGATTTCCTGCTTGACAGGGATTTATTATCGAAACAATTGTGACTGCGAGTAAAATGTTCCACGTGAAACAAAATCAAACGATATGGACTACATAATAGGCTGCTTCAGTGGTAAACCAGCTTTTCTTGGATACTTCACTGGCGTAGCTCCAAGCTTCTCCATCAGGAGGATATGCCGATCTGATTGTTCGAAAGGCAGCTTCAAATGTTCAACAGAAGTAAGTTTTGCTTTCAACTCAATCATACTGCGTTTTGATTCATTCGCTTCCTCAGCAGGGTCGGAACCTTTCATTGCAGCGAACACTCCACCCTTACGAACAAAAGGAAGACATAATTCATTTAATCCACTAAGCCTTGCAACTGCCCTTGCGGTAACAACATCATAGGCATCGCGGTGATTAGCAAGGCGCGCAATATCTTCAGCACGACCATGAACACATTGTACGTTCTGAAGACCAAGCGATTGCACGACATGCTGCAAAAATTGAATTCGTTTATTCAAGGAATCTACAATCGTAATGTTAAGATGAGGGAAACAAATTTTCAATGGCAGGCTTGGAAATCCGGCACCTGACCCTATATCGGCCAACGATGACACCTTGTCCATTTTGACAAAGAAAGAGAGAGTCACGGAATCGTAGAAATGTTTCTCATACACCGCTTCTCTCTC
The DNA here is from genome assembly GCF_900106745.1 of Paenibacillus sp. CF384. GTDB lineage: Bacteria > Bacillota > Bacilli > Paenibacillales > Paenibacillaceae > Paenibacillus_Z. Next base: position 278,323 of record NZ_FNNV01000007.1, read on the forward strand.
CGTAATGCCTGTTAAATTCATTTTCTCGTTCCATTCTACCAGCAGTTCATAATACGTTTGGAACTGCTGGAGCTGGAGCGGCGAAAGCGCCACTCCCTGCTCTTGCAATAAACCAGTAAACCAAGTTTCGGTAGCGTTCATCATTACCCCCGTGCAGCAATAACCTTATTGTAGTGTTCTAAATAAACAAGAAGAATGGAAATGTCAGCCGGCGTTACACCGCCAATTCGTGATGCTTGCCCAATCGACAACGGCCGAATGTTAGACAAATTTGATTTCGCTTCCTTAGAGAGATTGTTGACCACCATGTAATCAATATCGTCCGGAATGCGCTTCTTCTCCATCTTGGCAAGACGCTCAACTTGTTGCTGCTGTTTCTCAATATAGCCGGCGTATTTAATTTGAATTTCAACTTGTTCTTTCATATCATCCGTAAGCACTTCCGGCGATGGGGACAGTCGATCTATGATATCATAGGATACTTCAGGACGTCTTAATATGGAAAGTCCGTCAGTCGTCTGTTGAATCGGAGTAGACTGTGCTTCCTCCAGCAGTTGAAGCGTTAGTTCATCAGGTTTAATCTTGACGGTTTTCAGACGCTCAATTTCCTGCTCCACCAGCAGCTTCTTCTGTGAAAACTTCTGATAACGCGCTTCTGAGATTAACCCGATCTCATAACCGGTTGGCGTCAAACGCATATCGGCATTGTCATGTCTCAGTAACAACCGATATTCCGCACGAGAAGTTAATAGGCGGTACGGCTCTGTAGTACCCTTCGTCACCAAATCATCAATCAGTACTCCGATATAGCCTTGCGAACGGTCGATGATAACCGGTGGTTTCCCCTGCGCTTTACGTGCAGCATTAATACCAGCCATAACACCTTGCCCCGCTGCTTCCTCATAGCCGGATGTACCATTAATTTGTCCAGCTGTGAATAACCCCGGAACAATTTTCGTTTCTAGAGATGGCCACAATTGTGTTGGAACAACGGCATCGTACTCGATCGCATAGCCCGTACGCATCATCTCAACTTTTTCCAAACCTGGAATAGAACGGAGAATACTGAGCTGCACATCCTCAGGCATGCTGGTCGAGAGTCCTTGCACATAATACTCTGACGTGTTCTTTCCTTCCGGCTCTAGGAAGATTTGATGCTTCGGCTTATCAGCGAATCGCACAATTTTATCCTCAATAGACGGGCAATATCTAGGACCTGTTCCCTCAATTTGACCGGAGAACATAGGAGCGCGATGGAGATTATCGTTAATAATCTTATGCGTTTCCTCAGAAGTATACGTCAGCCAGCAAGGCAGCTGCTCATTGTCGGAGTACTCCGTTTCATATGAGAAGAACTTCGGCTTCTCGTCGCCAGGCTGAATCTCTGTTTTGGAGAAATCAATCGTATCCTTATGCACACGTGGCGGCGTGCCTGTTTTGAAACGAACAAGCTGCAGACCAAGTGAGCGCAAGCTCTCGGACATCTTAACAGAAGGCTGCTGGTTGTTAGGCCCGCTCTCATACATCAGCTCGCCCATAATTACTTTCCCGCGAAGATACGTTCCCGTGGTAACAACAACGGTTTTCGCGCGATATTCTGCACCTGTCTTCGTAATAATCCCTACACAAGCGCCGTCCTCAATAACGAGTTCCTCCGCCATCCCTTGGCGAAGGGTCAGATGATCGGTTTCTTCAATCGTTTGCTTCATAAAATGTTGGTAAAGAAACTTATCCGCTTGCGCACGCAGTGCGTGTACAGCCGGGCCTTTACCCGTATTCAGCATCCTCATTTGGATAAACGTTTTATCAATGTTACGTCCCATTTCCCCGCCAAGTGCATCAATTTCACGCACGACATGGCCTTTGGCCGGACCGCCAATCGATGGGTTACATGGCATGAAAGCCACCATGTCCAAATTAATCGTAAGCAACAGCGTCTCACAGCCCATTCTCGCAGCAGCAAGTGCAGCTTCAACACCTGCATGACCGGCACCGACTACGATGACATCAAAATCCCCTGCATGATATCCCATTACTTTATCCCTCCTTGCCTTGCAACAATAATTATTTACCTAAACAGAACTGAGAGAAAATTTGGTCGATAAGCGAATCTGATACGGAATCTCCTATTAATTCGCCTAATTGCTCCCAAGCCGTACGCACATCAATTTGCACAATATCAATCGGTATCCCGATATCTGTCGCTTCCATAGCATCTACAAGCGACTGGCAGGCATGACCGAGCAGCGTAATATGTCGAACATTGCTGACATAAGTCAAATCCGCAGACTCCAGCTCTCCACCGAAGAACATACGTTTAATGACATCCTCCAGTGTTTCCAGCCCCTGTTCGTGCAGAACCGACAAACGAACGATTTGTTCCGGGGAGAAAATCGCCTCCACCTCAGAGGTGTCCATCACTACCGGCAAATCCGTCTTATTCAATAATACGACAACAGGTCGATTTCGGAACTGCTCCATCAACAAACGGTCATCCGGATGAAGCTCCTCGTTCACATTCAGTACGAACAAGATCAGATCCGCTTCCTCGAGCGCCGAACGTGAGCGTTCCACCCCTATTCGTTCCACCACATCCGCAGTTTCGCGGATACCGGCCGTATCCAGCAATCGCAGTGGAATTCCTCCAAGAGTGACATACTCTTCAATAACATCGCGCGTTGTACCCGGAATGTCCGTCACAATCGCTTTGTTTTCCTGGACGAGCGCATTAAGCAGCGAGGATTTACCGACATTGGGCCGGCCAACAATTGCCGTCATAATGCCTTCTCTTAATATTTTGCCTTCACTTGCCGTTTTTAACAAACGATCGATTTCGGCGCAGGCCTCACCACAGCGCTCACGAATATAATCACTCGTCATGGAAGCCACATCATGCTCTGGATAATCGATGTTCACTTCAATATGTGCAAGCAGCTCAATCAAATTATGACGAAGTGCTTTAACCTTCTTCGACAGCATTCCCTCGGCCTGCTTCATCGCAACCGAGAAAGCACGATCCGACTTCGAGCGAATCAAATCAATGACCGCCTCCGCTTGCGTCAAATCGATTCTCCCGTTTAGGAATGCACGCTTCGTAAACTCACCGGGCTCTGCAATTCGAATGTCCCCAGAGCGAAGCAGCAACTCCAGAACGCGTTTCACCGCGACAACACCGCCGTGCGTACTAAGCTCAACGACATCTTCCGCCGTAAACGAACGCGGTCCCCTCATAATCGTTAGTAAAATCTCTTCTACGACTTCGCCACTGATCGGATCCACAATATGACCATAATGGACGGTATGCGAATCAGCCGTGACAATATTCGATTTGGATCGGAAGTATTTTGCGCTTTCGGCAACTGCCTCAGGTCCACTTACCCGTATAACGGCAATGCCGCCCTCTCCGACAGCAGTCGAAATGGCGGCAATCGTGTCTTGAATCATCATGTTATTTTCCCTCATATTTAAAAAAATGAGCAATGACCATTAAAGAGCCATTGCTGAAAAAGAGCTGTATGCTTCTACTTAAGCGTAATCACGACACGGCGATTTGGTTCATCGCCTTTACTGAATGTTTTAACTTTGGCATGGTTCTGTAATTGCGAGTGAATGATCTTCCGCTCGTGCGGGGACATCGGCTCCAGTACAACTTCCTTACGTGTACGGATAACATGTCCCGCAAGCCGATCGGATAAATCCTCGAGCGTCTTCCGTCGACGCTCGCGAAAATCTTCCGCATCAAGCACAATGCGAAGATGGCTGTTGGAATAACGGTTGGCAACAATGTTGACCAGGTATTGCAAAGCGTCAAGCGTTTGGCCTCGACGTCCGATCAGCATGCCAAGATCGCCGCTTCCCGATAACGCGAGAGTTAAACCGTCTTTCGAATCGTTACGAGCAATCGTAATGTCAAGCCCCATCGTTCTTGCCACTTCGGTGATGAATCGTTCCGTTTCAAGGAGCGGATCTTTGGCTGCTGCAGCAGTAACCGATGGCGTCTTCGCCTGCTCGACCACCAGAGGTACAAGCACGAGTTCCACTTTCGCAGCACGCGCGCCGATCAGGCCGAATAAACCTCTAGACGGTTTCTCGAGAACAGTTACATTAACGCGATCCGCTGACACTTGCAATTCCGTTAAACCATTTTGTACAGCATCTTCGATCGTTTTGCCCGATGCTACGATTTTCTTCATTTCGCAGGTACACTCTCCTTGCCCTTAGGTGAGTTGCGTACATATAGGAAATAGTTTTGCACAATGGTGTAGATATTGCTGAATACCCAGTAAAGCGGCAATGCAGCCGGGAATGACAACGCCATAACGAAGATCAACACCGGGAAAATCATCATAATCCCTTGCATCGCCGGCATTGTTTTCTGCTGCGAAGACATCATCTTGGATTGAATGAACGTTGTAATAGCAGCCAGGATTGGCAGCACGTACGTATGATCCTTCTCTCCAAGCTCCAGCCACAGGAATGTATGCTCACGAATGTTTTCATTCATATAAATCGCATTGTAAAGCGCAATGAAGATCGGCATTTGCACGAGCAGCGGCAGACAGCCGGCTAGCGGGTTAACTTTGTGCTGTTGGAACAGCTTCATCGTTTCTTCCTGCTGCTTTTGCGGATTGTCTTTATGCTTCTCTTTCAATTTCGCAAGCTCCGGCTGCAGTGCCTGCATCGCCTTCGAGCTGCGGTATTGTTTAATCGTAAGCGGGAGAATCAATGTTCTGACGATGATAACCATTAGCAAGATCGCAATGCCATACTCGCCGCCGAACCATTTGGCAAAATTCTCGAGCACTAGTGAGAAATAATATACTACGTTTCTCTGCCAGAAGTTGCCGTGCTCCAGGTCAGTCATTGATACCGTGTGAGTAGCTGAAGAACAGCCGCTCAGAAAAAGCATGACCGCAATTAATGCAATTGCCGTCAGCCATGTTCGTTTCGAAATACGGGACAACATGTAAATCTCCTCTCTGCATACCGATAGCGTAAGGTCCGAAAAACAAGGACCAGTTGCATTATCATATTCACGTAAACTATATCACATTTTATGGCACAAAGAAACAAGCCTCCTGCTCACGTAAAAGCGATTACACACCTTAACGCGTAGTCTTCAGAAGCCCTGCTCGTTTCAATACGTGAAGCATGCTTTTTTCGAGCTCCTTGAGCTCCAGACCAACTGCCGGCTTCCTCACAATGACGATCAGATCCAGCTGCCCGGTTATACGATCCTTCTGCCCTCGGACAATTTCCTTCACAAGACGCCGCATTCGATTGCGAACGACGGCATTCCCGATCTTCTTGCTCGCCGATACACCAAGACGCAACGGATCCGCCTGCAGTTGGCGCGACCAATATACGACAAATTGGCTGTTTGCGAATGATTTGCCGTTTCGATAAATCCGGCTGAAATCTTCGCGGTTACGCAATCGCAATTTTCTTTGCACGGGTACACCTTCACCGGACCTTTATTTATATATCAGTAAGCATCCTAAGATTATCATGCGACCGATCGTCTCTCCCTCATTTAAGGAAGCGCATAATACCTTCTTCTACCTCTATTCTTGCCGTAAAAAAGAAAAAAAGACCACGTAATGTGGTCTTAAGGTTTACGCGCTCAATACTTTTCTTCCACGTTGACGGCGGGCGCTAAGCACTTTACGTCCGTTTGCGGAAGCCATGCGTTTACGGAAACCATGAACTTTCTTGCGTTTGCTAACGTTCGGTCTGAATGTCGGTCTCATTATCAATGCACCTCCTATACCTTACTCAAATCAGCTTACCTATTTACTATTTCTATCGTCTGGCGCGATTAGCGATCATCAGTTTTTTCTAAGCGTGAACAGCTGCGCAGCCGCGATAGTCAAACCACGAGCGTCCATCGGTGAAAAAACGCCTTTTTCAATTAAACCATGCAGGTGCCCAAAAGTCAACCAGAAACAGCTGTGGGAAGAGTCTCCAAAACCAAGCTGTGGATAAAAGTATAAACAGGGGCTTTAGGTTGATAATTTAATAACATGTGGATGAATTTATCGGAGTTTCCCGCATTATGTCGAATTGGTAACAAGATATAAACAATATCTAGTGTTGTCGATAACTCTTATACACAACCTATAGAATTTGTGGATAAAATCAGCGGAATCGTTGAATATCAAGGGTTATTTTGCTATGATGATTATGTTTTCTGTGTGGATGACTCCAACTCCCCCTCAACATTATCAACACCCTGTGGATAACAATGTGAACAACATTCATCCCCTTTTGATAATTTTTATGCACCCATCCTTAGTAATGTGGATGAAATGGATCAGAAAGCCCGATGTTTCGACATCAACAGCATGACCGCGCCGTTTTCGGTGAATTGGATAAGGAGTGACAATCTGTGGATAGCCATACGCACGAAATGTGGCAACAGGTGCTGTCGATCATTCAAACGAAGCTCAGCAAGCCAAGTTTCGACACTTGGTTTAAAGCGACTAAGGCTTCGTTTAGTGGTGATTCTACTGTCATTGTGACAGCGCCGACGACTTTTGCAGCCGAATGGCTCGAAAGCCGGTATACAAAGCTTGTGCGGACCACACTGCAGGAATATATGGGGCGCCAATATGACATTAAATTTGTCATTGAAGAGAATAAGCCGCCTGAGCCAGCAGAAATCCAACCAATCATTATGCCAACCGTGCATGTCGGGCCGGAAGAGCCCTACACGCATATGCTTAATCCCAAATATATGTTCGACACGTTCGTCATCGGCGCCAACAACCGGTTTGCCCATGCGGCTTCTTTAGCTGTGGCCGAAGCACCGGCGAAGGCATACAATCCGCTGTTCCTATACGGCGGTGTTGGACTAGGCAAGACGCATTTAATGCATGCGATTGGTCATTATATTTTGGAACATAACCCGAATACACGAGTTCTGTATTTATCCTCCGAGAAATTTACGAATGAGTTCATCAATGCGATTCGGGATAACAAGGGCGAAAGCTTCCGCAACAAATACCGAAACATTGACGTGCTGCTCATTGACGATATTCAGTTCCTGGCCGGCAAAGAACAAACGCAAGAAGAGTTTTTCCATACCTTTAATGCGCTGCATGAGGAACGTAAGCAAATCGTCATCTCAAGTGACCGACCGCCCAAAGAAATTCCAACCTTAGAGGAACGCCTTCGTTCCCGGTTCGAATGGGGCTTAATTACGGATATTCAGCCGCCGGATTTGGAGACGCGGATCGCCATTCTGCGTAAGAAAGCGAAAGCGGAGAATCTGGACATCCCGAACGAAGCCATGGTCTACATCGCGAGCCAGATCGATACGAATATTCGAGAGCTCGAAGGCGCATTAATCCGCGTCGTAGCCTATTCGTCACTCATTAATGAAGACATCTCGTCCCATTTGGCAGCCGAAGCACTCAAAGATATTATTCCATCAAGCCGGCCAAAAATGATCACGATGCAGGATATCCAGCAAAAAGTTGGGGAGTTGTACGGACTCAAGCTGGAGGAATTTAAAGCGCGTAAACGTACGAAGGCAGTTGCGTTCCCAAGGCAGATCGCGATGTATCTATCCAGAGAGTTAACGGACTACTCGCTGCCAAAGATCGGGGAAGCATTCGGAGGACGCGACCATACAACCGTCATCCATGCGCACGAGAAAATTACGCAGCAGCTGAAAGTGGATTCGGAGCTCTACAAAATCGTCCAAACGTTAACGGATAAAATTAAAAATCACACGTAAATACGAAGACTGTGGATATAGCACAAAAAGTTATACACTACTTCAACATTTCATCAGCAAGCCTATGCACACGCTATACACATGTGGATAGGCTTGCTTTATCCGTGTTTGAACCACTTATCCACATATTCAGGGCCCCTACTACGACTTCTACTAATATTTATTAATAAACATCATCAAATATAGGTGACAACGCAGCTCCTCATTCGCCGCCTTGATCCCTGCAATATAGGAGTGACATTCATGAAATTAACCATTCGAAAAGATCAATTGAACGACGCGATTCAACAAGTTTCCAAAGCAACTTCCAGCAGACCGGCGATTCCTATTCTCGGTGGTATCAAAATCGACGTTACACACCAAGGTGTAACACTTACCGCCAGCGATACCGATATTTCGATTCAAAGCTTTATTCCCGTTGAGAACGGTGAATTTGTCATTGCAAAAGTACAGAAACCAGGCAGTGTTGTATTACCGGCTAAGTTCTTCGTCGAAATCGTGAAGAAACTTCCGTCGGATGAACTCGAAATTGAAGTAAAAGAACATCACCAAACGATGATTCGCTCCGGTTCGACGGACATCCAAATGGTTGGCCTGGATCCCGAAGAATTCCCGATTCTTCCGACAGTCGAACAAAGTGAGAACATCTCTGTTCCCGGCGATCTGTTGAAATCGATGATCCGCCAAACCGTTTTCGCAGCTTCTACGAGTGAACAAACGCCGATTTTGACCGGAGCGCTCTGGAATTTACAAGAAGGTCAACTGAAATTCGTGGCAACGGACCGCCATCGTCTGGCTAGCCGCACAGCAGCTGTCGATACCCCTGAGAATTACCGTTTCTCCAATGTTGTTATTTCAGGAAAGACACTCAATGAGTTATCCAAGCTCGTTCCGGATGATCATACACATGTGGATATCGTTGTGGCGGACAACCAAGTGCTCTTCAAAGTGGGTAACGTATTGTTCTACTCGCGTATTTTGGACGGGACTTACCCCGACACTTCTAAAATTATTCCGCAGCAGTTCAAAACAGAACTCGTGCTTCATACAAAAAAATTGACGGATGCGATCGATCGCGCTTATTTGATGTCGCGTGAAGAGAAAACCAACATCGTTCGCCTTATTTCGGATGAAGACGGCACGATCGAAATTTCCTCGAGCTCCACGGAACTCGGCCGCGTAACGGAGAAACTCGATGCCAAAGAAATGAACGGTGAGCAGCTTCGCATCGCCTTTAACTCCAAATATATGCTTGATGCACTGAAAGTTATCGATAGCGAGTATTTGTTTATCGGATTTAACGGCGCTATGAGCCCGATCATCATTAAGCCGACCGATCACCCGCACAGCCTGCACCTCATCTTGCCATACCGGACGACAGGCTAAAGAAGGAGAATGAAACGATGAAAGAAATAGGGATTTCGACAGAATATATTGCACTCGGACAGTTCCTGAAGCTGTCGGACTGCATTGATTCCGGCGGGGCAGCCAAATTCTTCTTGCAGGAGAACGAGGTACTGATTAACGGGGAGCCGGACGACCGCCGCGGCCGCAAATTGTACACCGGCGATAAGATTGATGTGAAAGGGTTCGGCAGCTTTACGATAGTGAAACGGTAATGCAGCAAGCCAAACAGCTTGTCAGCAGTAACCGGGGGGCATCTAAATGCGATTAACATCCATTCAATTGCAGCATTATCGCAATTACGAGCATATTGAGCTTGCGACTGACAGTCAGGTCAACTTGTTTGTCGGTCGCAACGCACAAGGTAAGACCAATCTGCTGGAAGCCATTTTCGTGCTGGCTCTGACGAAGTCTCACCGTACGAGCAAGGACAAAGAGCTAATCGGCTGGCAATCTTCTGAAGCGCGGATCCGGGGTGTAGTGGAGAAACGATATGGTCCGCTCACGCTGGATCTCTCTTTGTCTACGCAGGGGAAGAAAGCGAAGATAAACGGCCTGGAGCAGCGCAAGCTCAGCGAGTTTGTCGGATCGCTTAATGTCGTCATGTTCGCTCCTGAGGATTTGGAAATCGTAAAAGGCACGCCGGGCATCCGAAGACGGTTTCTGGATATGGAAATCGGCCAGGTTCAGCCCGGTTATTTGCATGCACTGGGTCAATACAGCAAAGTGCTTGTGCAGCGCAATAATTACTTGAAAACAGCATCGCCCGGAAACGCCAATCAGGCCATGATGGATGTCTGGAATATGCAGCTTGCAGAGTATGGTGTTAAAATTGTGAAAAAAAGGCAAAACTTCATAGAGAAGCTCCAGAAATGGGCGCAGCAGATTCATGCTGGCATAACCGCCGGCACCGAAGAGCTGACCATTGTATATCGACCCTCGTTCGAAAGTGACGGGGCCGAAGATGAATCTATATTATTTGAGCAATTTATGATAAAGTTAACACAAGTAAAGGATCAGGAGCTTCGTCGTGGTATGACGCTCGTTGGTCCTCATCGTGATGACATGGCCTTTTTTATAAATGGCAAAGAAGCCTCAGTTTATGGGTCGCAGGGCCAGCAGCGAACGACAGCCTTATCGCTGAAATTAGCTGAGATTGAACTTATCCATGAAGAAATCGGCGAGTACCCTTTGCTGCTGCTCGATGATGTTTTATCCGAGCTGGACCAGCACCGGCAAACGCAGCTTATAGAAACTTTTCAAAGTAAAGTGCAGACCTTTATTACGACGACCGGGCTTGAAAGCGTTAATATCAGCAAGCTCCATGATTCCCGCGTGTACCAGGTGAAGGACGGTCATGTCGAACAGTAAGCCTTAAGGCGTTGCCTATGAGAGGTGGAGGCTATGTACATTCATTTGGGCGGAGAAAAAATTATTCGTGCTACGGAACTGGTAGCTATATTTGATATCTCAATCGAGCAGTCCTCCAAGCTGTCCAAGCAATTCGTCGCACAGGCTCGGAAGCGCAAAGACGTTGAAGTTATAGGAGAAGAAGAAGCGAAATCCATCGTAGTGACCGAGCATAAGATCTACTATTCGCCGATTTCATCCTCAACGCTGAAGAAACGATCGCACCATTTTGCGACCAACTAAGGGTCGTACAACGGGAATGGATTTGCAGCATTAGATGCGGCAAGAGTAGTTGAGAGGAGCAGTGAAATTGAGCATGTCGTCGAATCAGAATACGTATGATGAAAGTCAGATTCAAGTACTTGAAGGATTAGAGGCGGTACGTAAACGCCCCGGTATGTATATAGGCTCCACCAGCGGGAAAGGGCTTCACCATCTGGTATGGGAAGTCGTTGACAATAGTATTGACGAAGCACTGGCTGGCTTCTGTACACGCATAGAAGTCACCATTCATGAAGATAACAGTATAACTGTCGTCGATAACGGCCGCGGTATTCCGGTCGGAGAGAACGTGAAACTGAAGAAATCGACACTCGAAGTGGTAATGACCGTTCTTCATGCCGGCGGTAAGTTTGGCGGCGAAGGCTACAAGGTCTCCGGCGGTTTGCATGGCGTCGGTATTTCCGTCGTGAATGCGTTGTCTGAGCATGTAGAGGTCACTGTTAAGCGGGAAGGTCATATCCATAGACAAGAGTATCGTCGCGGCGTACCGCAATACGATCTCAAAGTCATCGGTGATACCGAAGAAACGGGAACAACGACTCGATTCAGACCGGATCCGGAGATTTTCACAGAGACGTTGGTTTATGAGTATGAGATCCTTCAATCTCGTATTCGTGAGCTGGCATTCTTGAATAAAGGCATTGAAATTGCGCTGCTTGATGAGCGGACAGGCGCAACAAACACCTTCAAGTACGATGGCGGAATCAACGAATTCGTCATGTATTTGAACCGTAAACGCGAGGTATTACACGAACAGCCGATTTACGTTGAGGGCACCAAGGACAACATCCATGTGGAAGTAGCCTTGCAGTATAACGATAGCTATACAGAGAACATTTACTCGTTCGCTAACAACATCAACACGCATGAGGGCGGTACGCATGAGTCCGGCTTCAAGAGCGCGCTGACACGTATTATTAACGAGTATTCCCGCAAAATGAACGCGATCAAAGAAAGCGACTCCAACCTGTCCGGTGACGATGTTCGTGAAGGCTTGACGGCGATTATTTCCGTTAAGATTCCGGAACCGCAGTTTGAAGGTCAGACGAAAACAAAGCTTGGTAACAGTGAAGTGCGGGGGATTGTAGAATCCTTCTTTGCGGAGAAGTTCCAAGAGTTCTTGAATGAAAATCCGGCTGTTTCGAAGAAAATCATCGAGAAGGGCCTGCAAGCAGCACGTGCGCGTGAAGCAGCTCGTAAAGCCCGTGAGTTAACTCGTCGTAAGAGCGCACTGGAAGTCAGCGCATTACCGGGTAAATTGGCGGATTGCTCCTCGAAGGATGCTTCGATCAGTGAAATCTATATCGTAGAAGGTGACTCCGCAGGTGGATCGGCTAAACAAGGCCGTGATCGTCATTACCAGGCGATATTGCCGCTGCGGGGTAAAATATTGAACGTTGAGCGCGCGCGTCTTGACCGAATTCTATCCAATACGGAAATTCGTGCAATCATTACGGCGCTTGGTACGAGCATTGCCGATGATTTCGATATCTCCAAGGCTCGTTATCACAAAGTTATCATCATGACCGATGCTGACGTCGACGGCGCACATATTCGCACGCTGCTGCTGACCTTCTTCTTCCGCTACATGCGCAAAATTATCGAGGCCGGCTTTATCTACATCGCACAACCGCCGCTCTTTAAGATCGAACGCAACAAAGTCGTTCGTTATGCGCAGAGCGAGAAAGAACGCGATGCGATCATCAGCGAATTCGGTGAAGGTGCTAAAGTGAATGTACAGCGTTATAAAGGTCTCGGAGAGATGAACGCATCGCAGCTGTGGGAGACAACAATGGATCCGGAGAGCCGTACGATGCTTCAAGTTACAATCGAGGATGCCATTGAGGCTGATAATATTTTCGAAACCCTTATGGGAGACAACGTCGAACCACGCCGTGAATTCATTCAAGAGTTTGCGAAGTATGTAAAGAACCTCGACGTATAGAGCGTTACAAACAACAAGCCGTCCGGCGATTCGGGCGGCTTGTGTTATTTCTTCTTGCGATTATTTGCTGCGTGGTAGCGATAAATGCGGCGGAAGATGTCCTTATCCGCCAGCTTTCGGAAGATATAAGGGTCAGGCATTGTATTGACCTCAAGGATCCAAGGTCTGAAGGATTGATCAATGGCCAGATCCAGACCTATTTCCTTAATCCCCTTATACGTAGTCTGCATTTGATGAGCGGTGGCTACACCTAGTTCCGCTAACCATTCTTGATAGCTGGCAATTTGCGCAGTAGAAAGATGGGAGCGCATCAGCTTCTCAAAGGACATTGCAGTACCGCCATTATGACAGTTGGTTACCACTTTAGTGGGATCGCTGACTCTGCCGATGACCCCGGTTGTGACCCATTGCTGCTTCAGGTTGTGCTGAACCATGACGCGGACATCGAATCTTTTTTTGTCATAGGTCAGTAAATGGATGCCTTGCTGGATCAAATATTTCCGTCCCTTAATGACTTGCCCCAGAGAACGTGCCATCGTTTCAAACGAAGCAAAGCTTTGCAGTTTCGTTCCAAGCTGATAAGTGTACGTATGATCGGCTGTTTTCTCCACTCGAATGACGCCGTTGCCGAATGTGCCGTGATCGGGTTTTACATAAACCATTTCAAACTCATTGAGCATCAGCTCAAGGTCAGACGTGCTCCACACTTTGGTGAGTGGAATACGTTGACGTAATTCGTCCGAATGCAGCAGTACGTTTGTTTTCTCCAATTTGCTTCTCACGCGTTGAATGGCCAACAAGGTCCCGCCTTCCAGAGGGGTAATAGGTCGTGTATGAAAGCCCCAGCCTGCAGGAGACAGAGGTTGAAAACGATGTTATAATAGGGATAATGCCTATTTTTGCTTCTGTGCTAGAAGCCCTAATAAATGCACTTGGAATGAAATAAGCTTCTTCGCTCACAAGGACGGCAACAGCCGTTTCACCTCGCATGTTAGATTATGGCGGAGAACGGTCCATGGAGTGGGCGAATACCTACGTTTTGCGAAAGTTTGTTGCAGGGCGGATGCCTGAAATCAACTTTATTGCCGGCAAACGTTTAAGGATGGCTGGATTGAGAAAAAACTATAATGGATTCTAGTATTCTGTTATACGAATTATCCCTGCTTTCGTCATGCGGACAACGCTGTAATCGCATTCGAAGGCTCATGTTATAAGCAACCCTAGGAGGTCAACGATGGCGGAAGAGAACAATCTGCAAGTAAGGGATCGCGATATCGGTACTGAGATGCGCGAATCGTTTATGGATTATGCAATGAGTATCATCGTTAGCCGCGCACTTCCGGATGTACGAGATGGACTGAAACCGGTTCACCGCCGGATTCTCTTTGCGATGTCCGAGCTTGGCATGTCCCCGGACAAGCCATACAAGAAGTCGGCCAGAATCGTCGGCGAAGTTATCGGTAAGTACCATCCGCATGGTGACTCTGCCGTATACGAGACCATGGTCCGGATGGCACAAGATTTCTCGCTGCGTTATATGCTCATCGATGGTCATGGCAACTTCGGTTCCATTGACGGCGATATGGCGGCAGCCATGCGTTATACAGAAGCACGTTTGTCCAAGATTGCGATGGAGATGCTTCGCGATATCAATAAAGAAACGGTCGATTACATTCCCAACTATGATGGCGAAGAGCATGAACCAAAAGTGCTTCCTGCCCGTTTCCCGAATCTCTTGGTAAATGGATTGACAGGAATTGCAGTAGGTATGGCTACCAACATTCCGCCGCATAACTTGACTGAAGTTATCAATGGGGTTCAAGCGCTTATTCAGAACCCTGATATCACTCCGATCGAGCTGATGGATTATATCAAGGGGCCGGACTTCCCAACTGCCGGGTTCGTAATGGGACGCGAAGGGATGCGTCAAGCTTATACAACAGGCCGCGGATCCGTCACCATGCGTGCTCGTGCAACAATTGAGGAGAATGGCGGTAAAGCTCGGATTATCGTGCATGAGCTGCCTTACCAGGTTGTCAAAGCAAGACTTGTCGAGAAAATCGCAGAGCTTGTTCGCGAGAAGAAGATCGAAGGTATTACCGATCTTCGTGATGAGTCCGACCGTAACGGTATGCGTGTTGTCATTGAGCTTCGCCGCGACGTGACACCAACTGTTGTACTGAACAATTTATACAAACAAACGCAGATGCAGATGAACTTCGGCTTCAATATGCTTGCACTTGTTAAAGGCGAGCCGCGTACGCTCAATCTGCGTGATATTTTGTATTACTACTTAGAGCATCAAATCGAAGTCATTCGCCGTCGTACGGAGTTTGACCTGAAGAAAGCTCAAGCACGTGCTCACATTCTGGAAGGCTTGCGTATTGCTCTTGATCATCTTGATGAAGTCATCAAGTTGATTCGTGCATCGCAAACAACAGAAGAAGCTAGAGAAGGTTTGATTTCACGCTTTAGCCTAAGCTTCGATCAAGCACAAGCTATTCTCGACATGCGTTTGCAGCGTCTGACAGGACTCGAGCGCGACAAAATCGAAGCCGAGTATGCAGAACTGCTTCGCAAAATCGCGGAATTCCAAGCGATTCTTGCTGATGAGCAGCTTGTTCTGCAAATCATCAACGAAGAGCTCGAAGAAGTGAAAGAGAAGTTCGGCGATGAGCGCCGTACAGAGCTGATGGTTAGTGAAGATGAGATCTTGGATGAAGATCTGATCCCTCGCGAAGATGTCATTATCTCGGTTACGCACTCCGGTTATGTGAAGCGTCTGCCCGTTACCACTTACCGCAGCCAGAAACGCGGCGGCAAAGGTGTTATCGGAATGGATACGAAGGATACCGACTTCGTCGAGCATCTGTTTGTATCGAACACGCATCACTTCCTTCTCTTCTTTACGAATAAAGGGAAAGTGTACCGCCTGAAGGCTTACGAGATTCCGGATCTCAGCCGTACGGCACGTGGGACACCAATCATTAACTTGATTCAAATCGAGCAAGGAGAAACCGTTAATGCGGTTATCCCGGTTGAATCGTTCGAGCCGGATCGGTTCTTGTTCTTTGCAACGAAACAGGGCATCGTGAAGAAAACGCCTCTTGATGACTATTCGAATATTCGTAAAGTCGGACTTATCGCGATTAATCTGCGCGATGATGATGACCTGATCGGCGTGAAGCTGACGGATGGCACGAAAGAAATCATTATGGGCACGAGCCAAGGGATGTCTATCCGATTCCCAGAGACTGATGTTCGTCCAATGGGACGTTCGGCGACAGGGGTTAAGGGGATTAGCTCTGATGACGACGATCAGGTAATCGGTATGGATGTCGTAGAGCCGGAGAATGAGGTATTGATCGTTACAGCCAATGGTTACGGTAAACGTACACCGGTAAGTGAGTATCGGAGCCAAAGCCGTGGCGGTAAAGGGATCAAGACGCTTAATGTTACGGAGAGAAATGGAGCCATTGTCAGCTTGAAAGTCGTACAAAACGACGAGGATCTGATGATCATGACATCCGGAGGCACGCTCATTCGTATGAGCATGGCCGGCATCTCTACGATGGGCCGTAACACGCAAGGGGTTCGACTCATCAACATTCGTGAAGATGACTCTGTTGCGACGGTTACGCGAGTGGCGCGCAATGACGAATCAGACAATAGTGATGAAGAGCTAGATGGTGAGGAGACAGAAGGAACGTCCTCCACTGAAGAACAGTCATAAATAAAGAGAAGATAATCACAGGCATCGTGGAGGAGAGCTATGGGGACAGTAGCGATTTCGCAAGTAAAGCTTGGGGACAAAATTGCACAAGACGTTCTCACCCCGCTTGGCAGTGTGCTTTTGCATAAAGGTAAAGTGGTAACTCCACGTGAGTATGATATATTGCATGCCTTCCTTGTACCCGCTGTTTATATCGACTCGCCAGGGGATAAGAAGGAAGCAGAGGAAGCAGCACAAGAGAAACATGTAGAATCGGGCAAAGAAAGTTCGAGCAAATCGGGATTGTTGGAGCAGTATGACCTAACGGTTGTGCTGCTCAAGAAAGTATTCAATCAGATGATGAGCGGAATGGCACTGCCGATTCTTGATTTGCGTAATCAGCTGGAAGCACTGCTTGCGCATAGTCATGATTATAAGATGATGACTTTCTCTCCGCAGAATGTCCCGAATGAGGATTATCTGTTTCACAAAAGCGTGATGTCGGCTTTAAGCTGCTATATGCTCGCACAGTGGAATAACCTCCCTAAGAAGGACTGGATGCAATCGGCGTTCGCCGGGCTGCTTCATGATATCGGCAACGCCAAGGTAGACCGTAACATCCTCAACAAACCTACGAAGCTGACGGCTGAGGAAGTAGAGGATATGAAACGACATACTGTTCTTGGATATCAGCTGCTCAAGAATGCTACAGCAATCAATGAAGGTGTGAAGCTGGCAGCACTTCAGCATCATGAACGATATGACGGAAGCGGTTATCCTCTTGGTATCGGGTCGGAGAAAATCCATCCTTATGCTAAGTTTGTAGCGATCTCGGATATCTTCAATGCCATGACGATGAAACGCGCCTACCGTAAAGCGACTTCACCTTACTTAGTGCTCGAGCAGCTGCTGCAGGACTCATTCGGCAAGCTGGACCCTGCCTACGTACGGATCTTTATCGATAAGGCTACTCAGTTTAATAATGGAACAGTCGTACGGCTGAATGACGATCGTATCGGTGAGATTGTTTTCTCAGACAGGAATCATCCAACAAGGCCATGGGTTTCTGTAGCCGGAACGATCGTGAATCTCATTACCGAACGACAGCTCTATATAGAAGAAGTAATGACGAGAAACAATAAATAAAATGAATTTGAAATAATGGTTGACCTGGTTTGTTGAACTGTGTTATATTACTTCTTGCCGCTTTTGAGGCAAAGGAATATAACACAGTTTTTTATTTGAAAGAATAAAAAAAAGCTTGCAATCAGGTAAGCGAATGTGATATATTAATCAAGTCGCCGCTGAGACATAGGCGCACAAACATGAAGTACTTGTTCCTTGAAAACTGAACAATGAGCGACCAGTCAAATGGTCATAAATCGCGAAATTAACGTTTCGCAAAGCTAGTTTTTTGAATGAGCTAACAAGCGAATTCTTAAAAATGGCCAAGCCTTCGGGCTTACCACTTTTATGGAGAGTTTGATCCTGGCTCAGGACGAACGCTGGCGGCGTGCCTAATACATGCAAGTCGAGCGGAGTTATTCCTTCGGGGATAGC
>NZ_FNNV01000025.1 GCF_900106745.1 Paenibacillus sp. CF384
CTTGGTGAGCCGTTACCCCACCAACTAGCTAATGCACCGCAGGCCCATCTGTAAGTGACAGCTTGCACCGTCTTTCCCAATTCAGCCATGCAGCTGAATTGCATATCCGGTATTAGCATTCGTTTCCGAATGTTATCCCGGTCTTACAGGCAGGTTGCCTACGTGTTACTCACCCGTCCGCCGCTAAGCAGGATGGAAGCAAGCTTCCATCCGACTCCGCTCGACTTGCATGTATTAGGCACGCCGCCAGCGTTCGTCCTGAGCCAGGATCAAACTCTCCATAAAAGTGGTAAGCCCGAAGGCTTGGCCATTTTTAAGAATTCGCTTGTTAGCTCATTCAAAAAACTAGCTTTGCGAAACGTTAATTTCGCGATTTATGACCATTTGACTGGTCGCTCATTGTTCAGTTTTCAAGGAACAAGTACTTCATGTTTGTGCGCCCATGTCTCAGCGGCGACTTGATTAATATATCACATTCGGCCATTCAATTGCAAGCACTTTTTTTAAAATTGTTTTTGCAACTCATGTACCTTCGAGTGACGCGAGAACTAATTTAACATATACGCGGGCTCCCGGTCAAGTGTTCTTTTATATTTATCGTTTACTAATTTGATCCACTCACAACAATGTCATTTGCAGCCCTAATATTAAAGCTATGCCAGGGATTCCGAGCAGCACCGTTGTCCCGATCGTTACCGGATTCAGCGGCACTTCCAGCCCCGAGATCAATCCCGAATAATTCAGAACGTACAACGTCAATGCTGCCGCAATGAGATGCAAAGCAAATCGCCTCACCCACTGCAGCGGCAATCGATGCCTCAGCATCACAGTAATTAGGAGCAAGGAAGATACAATTAGACTAACCAGCCAAATGTTTTTCATCCACTAAGTCCTCCTTTTAAGGCCGACCATTCGACTGGCAATCGTTTCGCTTTTCTGATCAGCATTTCGTATCGCTTCTCAGCCGCCCCTATTGCAAATATGGCGTAGTCAATTTGATCTTTGCCGAGTGCATTGTCGAAGTACCGGTATGCATTATCCCACTCCTGCTTCGCTGTCTTAATCTCTGCATAAAGCTCCACCTGCTCGTCCTGCTCACTCTTCTTCAACTTCAGCGCGGCAGCCTGTTTCTTCGTACGCAGCCATTTGGCCCACATCGCAATCACTCCTCGCTCATCTGTTTCCCTTATAGCTCGCAATTGGCACGGCATATAGTTGAAATGTATGAAAGAGAAAGAGAATTAGAACAAGCTTTCCATGCCGCGTTTATACTTCTTATATTTCAAAAGCCCCGTGAGAGCGATCTCTCACGGGGCTTTCTTACAACACAGTTATCCTAATTCCCTGCGGCCTTCAAGCGCCTTGGACAAAGTAACCTCATCGGCATATTCCAAATCGCCTCCGACCGGAAGCCCATGCGCGATACGGGTTACTTTGATGCCAAACGGTTTGACTAGCCGCGATAAGTACATCGCTGTCGCTTCGCCTTCAATATTGGGATTCGTGGCGAGAATCATCTCTTGCACCTGTTCGTCGCTCAATCGTCTCAATAGTTCAGCAATGCGGATCTCATCCGGGCCAATGCCCTCCATCGGCGATATCGCTCCTTGGAGGACATGATATTGTCCCTGAAACTCCTTCGTGCGCTCCATGGCAACCAAATCCCGCGATTCCTGAACGACACAGATAATAGAGTTATCTCTGCTCTTGTCCTGGCAAATTCGGCAAGGATCGGTATCGGTAATGTTGCAGCATACAGAGCAGTAATGCAGGTTGCGCTTGACGCTGACCAGCGCCTTCGCGAAATCTATGACATCGTCTTCCTTCATTTTCAACACATGAAAAGCCAGTCTGGCCGCCGTCTTGGGACCGATGCCCGGCAATCGGCTGAAGGCATCAATAAGTTTGGCTATCGGTTCGGGATAATACAAGGCGCAGCTCCTCTACTCGTTTGGAACGTTAGAATAGGCCCGGGATCTTCATGCCGCCCGTAAATTTGCCCATATCTTTGTTTGCCAGCTCATCTGCTTTAGTCAGTGCATCGTTAACCGCTGTCAGGACAAGATCTTGCAGCATTTCGATATCGTCTGGATCTACAGCTTCCGGCTTGATGATGATGCTTTGTACGTTCTTATGTCCGTTTATTTGTACCGTAACGACACCGCCGCCTGCAGAACCTTCGATCAGCTTCGTTCCAAGCTCCTCTTGTGCTTTAAGCATTTGCTCCTGCATTTTCTTAACTTGCTTCATCATCTGGTTCATGTTGTTCATCGTGAAAGTCACTCCTCAATTATAGTTAGATTGGTATACCCATTTGCTTTGGATAACATCAGTTGTCTTCAATGACGACAAGATCTTCGCCAAACAGCTTCACAGCCTCCTCAACCCATTCGGGTTCCGGCGGCGCCGCCCCAGTCTCATCTTGCTGAAGCATGAGCAGCTCACCTGCAGGCGCAGGTCCGTTCTCGGTTGCCGTCTGCCATTCTTTCATCATGACGGTAGCAAGACGGATCGGCCGGTTGAACGCCTCATGCAGAGCCCGTTCGATAACCTCGCGATTGGCAGGCTTCTCTGTCGTTTCCCGGTGGATGGAGTTCTTGAATGCAACAAGGATTGTATTATCAGCAGCCGAGACGGGATCGCCATTCACAAACCAAGCATGTGTCGAAATATTATTCCCTTTCACACGCTGCAGAATGTCGCTCCATCTCATGCGCACCTGCCCTGTCGCCTGGCTCTCCGCTGCAGCAAGGAATGGATCCAGCTTGACGCGGGCTATCGAGCTTGCGCCCCCGCCGGCTGCACCGCCCTTGCCGAAGTTCGAAGCACCTCGCGCGCCGCGCTGCGCTGATCCGGCCTGATCGCCGCTTGCCGCAGCACCAGCCTCAGGACGCACGCCGCTGGCCACGAGCTGCTCAATCTTGCGCTCCAGTGCATCAATACGCTGCTGCAGACGCTGCACTTCTCCGGCAGGAGCACCGCCTGTGGCAGATTCAGAGGCAACAGACGCAGAAACCGCAACCTGAGCGCCACCCGCCTCCTGCATCGTGCAGATTTTCATCAGTGCGATCTCGAATATCGTCTGCGGCAGCGCGGCATGCTTGATCTCAAGCTGATAGCCGTTAAGCACGTCTATCATGCGAAACAGCAGCTCAGCGCTGAAGGCTTCGGCAACCTCACGGTATTTGGCCTGATCGACGATCCGCTCTGTTGCGGCTTTCCCTTGTGGAGCAAGCTTCAACACGAGCAGGTCTCTGAAATAGTATATTAAGTTCTCCAGACACTTATCTGCACTCTTGCCGGCTTGCATGAGCCCTTCCACCAAGGGCATGACCGCCCCGGCATCACGTGCTCTGATGGCATCCGCTAGTTGTTCGAACTGTTCCGCAGCTAGTCCACCGGTTACATCGACGGCATCGTTCAACGTAATTCGTTCGCCGCTATAAGCCGACACCTGCTCGAGCAAGCTGATTGCATCCCGCATCCCGCCGTCCGACAGTCTCGCAATATAAGCGATTGCATCGTCTTCGGCTTCGATGCCTTCTTCGGTACAAATTTGGCGGAGACGTTCTGTCTGCTCCGGCAAAGAGACTTGACGGAAATCGAACCGCTGACAGCGTGAAATAATTGTAGCCGGCAGCTTATGCGGCTCCGTCGTCGCCAAGATGAAGATGACATGAGCCGGCGGCTCCTCGAGTGTCTTCAGCAAGGCATTGAATGCTTCGGTGGTCAGCATGTGCACTTCATCGATAATATACACTTTGAAGCGTACTTCCGAAGGTGCATAGCGAACCTTGTCCCGAATATCCCTGATTTCGTCTATACCGCGGTTGGATGCCGCATCGATCTCCACAACGTCCATAATGGTTCCGGCGGTTATGCCCCGGCACGCATCACAGACGTTACAAGGCTCGGTCGTCGGTCCACGTTCACAGTTGATGGCTTTGGCCAAAACTTTAGCCGCGGTTGTTTTCCCCGTTCCTCTTGGACCGTTAAATAAATAGGCATGCGACACACGATCCTCGCGTATCGCATTCTGCAAAGTTTGAATGATATGCTGCTGGCCGACCATGTCCTGGAACGTCTGCGGACGCCAGGCACGATATAAGGCGATATGTGACATACGTTCCGTTCCTTTCGGCTGCTTCTTTCGTAGGGCTGAAATGCCAGCCCTTCTATTATACACGATGCCGCCAGCCAAAAAAACCGTTCTCCTGCACGTTTCTTCCTTCCCCCTCGCAGAAGGCACTCAAAGTGAGGTTTAGCAAGGAAGCACAACCTGCAGAAGTGCCCCCGTCTGTCTGGCCGCTGCTGTAACACTTCCGCCAAAGTCATGCATAATTCGCTGGCAAACCGACAGCCCAAGCCCCGTTCCGTTCTGTTTCGTCGTAACGAAAGGATCGAATATTTTATCAATCAGAACAGCCGGTATGCCCGGACCTGTATCTTCAATTTCAATAAGCAGCTGCGATTTCCCGCCCGTCCGCACAACGGATCCCCTTACCGAGAGCGTACCGCCGGCCGTCATCGCTTCAATGCCGTTCTTGCATAAGTTCAGAAACACCTGCTTAAGCATTTCGGCATCTGCCAGCACCCTGGGCAGCTCCAGCTCCTCGTCCCAGATAACGTTTACATTATGAAGGAGCGCCTCGCTTGCAACAACAGGCATAATATCGCGCAGCACTGAGCCCACTTGCACAGAGCTAGTCATGACTTCCTTCGGTTTACTCAGCAGAAGAAACTCGCCAACAAGATGATTGATCCGATCCAGCTCGCCCAACATGATTTCCGTGTATTCTTTTTCTTTGTTCATTTCGCGTTCAATCATCGTTTTGCGGAACATTTGCAGGAAGCCCCGAATCGCCGTCAGCGGGTTTCGGATCTCGTGCGCAGCCCCCGCCGCAATTTGGCCAATCATGGCGAGTCGATCGCTTCGCTGCACCTGCGTCTCGAGCGACCGCAAATTGGTGACATCCTTGAATATGATGTAGGCACCTTCTCCGCCTTCTCCACAACTGCGAAGCAGGCCAACATCCATGAGCAGATCGCTTCGCTTCTCGTCGTGAATCCAAGTAATCGGATAGTTCCGAACCGGCTCCCCACTCTCCAGTGCCTGACAAATAAGTGCATATTCCTTCTCCCCGCTTGCGAAAAATGACGACAGCTGTTCATTGACGAGCGCTGACTTCGCAACGCCAAGCAATTGACAAGCAAGAGGACTGATATCGAAAATTTGCAGCGTCTCCGGATGAAGCAGGATCACGCCGATATGCTCATCCTGCAGCATGGTTTCCCCGAAACGCTCAATGAGACTTGTGCCTGGTCCGGCTTCTTGATTATATATGAAGAGCAGACAACGAATTCCCTGCTCTGTTTGTGCGACTATAGGCGCGGCTGTAGTGTGCATAACAGTACCGCCTGCTTTGCGTATATGGATCGATATGGAATCTCGAGAAGGAAGAAGCAGATGTTTCACGATTGCTTCTATAGATTGTTCAGGTTCAGAACGAAAGAGCTTGCTCTCTGCAATGCCGCGGAAAGCGGTATGAAGCAAGTCCGATTCCGTATAGCCCGTTTCTTTCAAGAACTGTGTATTAACATGGACCATGCGGGCGGACTCATCCAACACAACAATCATCGTGCCGGCGAACTGAGCACAATAATTATCAAGCGCCTGTAGACTCAAGTGAACAATAGAAGCAGATGGTATATCGTACATGCGTTATCCCCTTTACGTAGATCCAATCCGTCTCTATTCCTTTCGTCCACAAAAGTTGATAATCCTGCCAGAACAGAAAAAAACATCCTTATTGACTCATTAAGAGTCAAACAAGGATGTCGTTTGTTGTTGTTAGGACCGTGCACCTAACTTCGATTGATGTAACATGGACGGCACTTCCACTCCCAGCTCTGGTCAAGCACTCCTCCGGCACATGAGCTAACCTGCTTATGGCTGCTTCCTTCCGGACCTGACCCGTTCACAAGCGCCCATTGCGGAGGACCCAACCGTCAACACTGTTCATGAACACCAGCCCCACATCAGCATAACCTCAGAAAAGGGATTCAACCTCGCTACAGCGGATTGCGAGCTACAGGGCACCGCTACCTCCCCGTCTAGCACGGCAAAAATAAGTATAGCTTGTTCTATCTCAAAGTGCAACCGCCTATTGGTGGAAGTTGTCACTGGGTTGTCATTGGGGTCAACCTGCTGCTACCCCGCCATTCGGACATGCACCTTATAGCGAGGGAAATTATCCCGCAATACGGCAAGTGATTTTACCCGCAGCTTCTCTTTATCTACACCAGGTTTCGCCTTGATATTCACGTACATTTCAGGTCCTTGGAACATAATGTTGGTTCTTTCAATGCCACTGACCTTCTTCAGCTGCCGCTGCGCAAAATCCCCGTCGCTATCATAATTCAAGAATTGACCGTTGCGGTTGGGCAGATGGGGGTTGCTGTTGGAGAGCCCCATGTAGCCATCATGACCATACGAGTTCGAATTATAATTGTTGGTCGCGTCTTTATTGTGTCCGCATGCGGAAATCGAAATCGCAGTCATGAGTGTTAGCGCGCAAAGCAGAACATGCTTCTTTCGCATAAAAAAACCTCCCTTTAACCAATAGGATGGCTGAGGGAGGTTCTTGTATTCTGCTAATTTCCGGAAATCCCGGCCAATAAGGCTTAGATACCGTATTTCTTTTTGAATTTGTCGACGCGGCCGCCAGCATCCAGGAACTTCTGTTTACCCGTGAAGAATGGGTGACAGTTGGAGCAAATCTCTACGCGCAGGTTCTGTTTGATCGAACCAGACTCGAAGCTATTGCCACAAGCGCAAGTTACCGTTGTGATGTGGTATGTCGGATGAATACCTTGTTTCATCTCGTTCACCTCTTTCTGCCCTGAATCAACATGTGGATCCAGAGTGTGTTACAAACATATGAAGAGTATAGCATGGCCGTCTTCTGAAAAGCAATGCTTTTGTCGGTCACCCACTGCTTACCAAGCAAAGCGAGCTCTGTTAGGACTGCTTTACAGGCGCAGGAGGTACGTGGGTATAAGAGCCAATCACAACATCGGGCAGTTCATCCGCGAAGATTTCAAGCATTTGCTTCATGCCGTAGATCTCCCCTTGCGCTTTCGGAATAAGCTCCAGGTAGCTTTCCGGATCGATATTCAAATTCCGCATTTGGATGAGCTTCAAGCCTGTGCGTTTGACGAAACCGAGCATCGCTTCGATTTCTTCCTCCCGATCCGTAACACCAGGGAAAATGAGATAGTTAATGGAAGTGTAAACTCCTTTATCCGTTGCGTAGCGAAGAGATTTCTCGACATTCGCCAAGTTGTAGCCACGAGGCTTGTAATACGCGTTATAGTGATCATCGAGCGCACTGATGGTACTGACACGCATCAGATTAAGACCCGCATCCACGATGCCGCGGATGTGATCCGTCAGCCCCGCATTGGTGTTGATATTAATATAGCCCATCGAGGTCCGTTTGCGGACTTCGCGCATAGCGTCGATAATAATTCTGGCTTGCGTCGACGGCTCGCCTTCGCAGCCTTGTCCGAAGCTGATGATGGATTCCGGCGAATTGAGATGCTCCATCATCACATCGACGATCTCATCGACCGTCGGCTTAAAGTTCATGCGCGTTTGCGGTGCTACGAAGCCGCTATCGTCGGGTTGCTCCGAGATACAGCCATAACAGCCGGCATTACAGGAGAAGGAAACAGGAACTGCACCTTCCCAGCGCTGCAAGAACGTATTGGATGCCGTTAGGCACTCATAGCCAAGCGCGCAATTCGACAGATGCTTGTAGAGCCGGTTCTCCGGATATTTGGCAAGCAGTCGCTCGACTCCGACATTGAGTTCAGTCGTATCGCAGTTAAGCGGATTCCAGCGTTCCGGATCGTCGGATTTCTGCGCGGTCACATAGAAGCCGTCTTCCTTCCAAACGACAGCAGAATAACCAAAGAGCGGCAGCTTCTGCGTTTTGTCACTCTTCATATAGCCCGGGATGCATAAACGAGTATAGCCCTGCGGCAAAAGCGCTCCAACCGCCTGCACATTACCTGGCAGCGGACGCATCTCACCGGATGCATTATGAATGCCGATCGGCCGCGTATGCGGCAGTCCGACCATCGTTGCGCCTTCAGGAAGAGGAATCAGTTCATCCTCCATCAGCTCAACAATCATATCGCCACTGCGGCCAAGGCCCGTCCAATCGGGATGATCGAACAAATTACCGTGTTCGTCTGCGTAAACGAGATTCATGGTGTACCTCCTAAAAGTTTTGCCGCACGCTTCATGTAAGGCTGCGTGAGCAAAACGACTTCCATTCTATGTTACAGGTGTCGTGCGTGTTGACGGTCTTCGCGATGCGCTTGTGGCACTGTTGCTCGAGCCGGAGCTCGGTCTGCTGCCACTAGAGCTTGTGCTGGGTCTGTTTCTCGGCGCAGGTGGCGGCGTTACAGCAGAAGTGTCCAGTGAGGCCAGGAACTCCTCGTTATCCTTCGTATCGGCAAGCTTCTTCAAGAAGCCATCTACAAACTCCATGGAATCGTTCATGTTCTTGCGAATCGCCCATACTTTATCCAACTGCTCTTTGGTCAAGAGCATCTCTTCACGGCGCGTTCCCGAGCGGCGCATATCGAGCGCAGGGAAAATACGGCGTTCTGCAAGCTTACGATCCAGATGAAGCTCCATGTTGCCCGTACCTTTAAATTCTTCATAAATAATATCATCCATACGCGAGCCCGTCTCGATAAGCGCAGTTGCCAGAATTGTCAAGCTGCCGCCTTCCTCCACATTACGCGCAGAACCGAAAAACCGTTTCGGACGGTGGAATGCCGCCGGATCAATACCTCCGCTAAGCGTACGACCTGAAGCTGGCACAACCAAGTTGTATGCACGAGCAAGACGCGTGATGCTATCCAGCAAAATAACGACATCTTTCTTATGCTCCACAAGCCGCAAAGCACGCTCCAGCACCAATTCCGCTACTTTAATATGATTTTCCGGCAATTCATCGAACGTCGAAGCGACAACCTCGCCTTTCACTGAACGAGACATATCCGTTACTTCTTCCGGGCGTTCGTCAATGAGCAGTACAAATAATTCGATTTCCGGATTGTTGGTGGAAATGCTGTTGGCAATTTCTTTAAGCAGCAATGTTTTCCCCGCTTTAGGCGGTGCTACGATAAGTCCGCGCTGGCCAAGGCCAACAGGCGCAAGTAAATCCATAATCCGAGTAGATAATTTAGGCTGGGCGGTTTCGAGAACTAGTTTCTTTTCGGGATAGAGAGGAGTAAGGGCTGGAAAATGAAGGCGTTCTGCAGCATGTTCGGGGCTTTCTCCATTAACGGCATTTACTTGAAGTAATCCAAAAAAGCGTTCGTTTTCTTTGGGAGCACGGCATTTGCCAGAAACTAAATCTCCTGTGCGGAGGTCAAACTTGCGGATTTGAGAGGCTGAGATGTAGATGTCCTCTGGACTTGGCAAGTAGTTAATCGGTCGTAGAAAGCCGAAACCTTCCGGTAAAATCTCAAGTACACCTTGCATAAACATAAGTCCGCTCTGCTCTGCTTGCGCGCGCAGTATTGCAAAAATCAATTCTCTCTTCTTCAGCTGGCCATAGCCCTGAATTTGATGCTGTTTGGCCAGTTTATAAAGCTCCGTGAGCTTCATCACTTCAAGATCCGTGATCTGAAGTTCAGACATAGTATCACCACTTTTATCAAGGTTCAAGGTGAAACGGCTATCGCCGTCCTAATGGCGGCGCAGCGCATTTCACTCCGCACAAATATTTCCAAGCCTCATCCATCATTGCCGGAATCAGCCTACTCTATTCCAGCGGCTGATTCCTATAGCAGAATAGAATAGCATCCTGCTATTACCCCATTCCACCTACTCGCGCCAAACGTCTGCGCCGAGCATCCGTAAATTCTCGACTAAATTGTCATAACCACGATCAATATATTCCACGCCTGTGATCTCCGTAACGCCTTCGCTCACCGTTAATGCCGCCACGACAAGCGCCGCGCCTGCACGCAAATCAGCAGCACGTACTTTCGCCGCATTCAGTGCACCGCCTTCGACAATAGCCGAACGGCCTTCCACCCGAATGTTAGCGCCCATTCGCGTTAATTCCGGGACATGCTTGAAGCGATTGCTATAAACATAGTCACTTAGAATACTTACTCCCGAAGTCTGAGTCAACAGACTGGTCATAGGGGATTGCAAATCCGTGGCGAAGCCGGGGTACACAAGGGCTTTCACATCAATTGCTTCATACTTCGGTTGTCCTACAATACGAATGGACTCGTCCATTTCATAGACATGAACACCCATCTCTTGCAACTTAGCCGTTACTGCTTCCATATGCTTCGGAATGACATTATCAATTAATACGTCACCGCGCGTTGCCGCAGCGGCAATCATGTACGTGCCTGCTTGAATTCGGTCAGGTATGATGGAGTGCCTGCAGCCATGCAGCCGTTCAACACCTTCAATACGAATCGTTTCTGTTCCGGCACCTTTGATCTTGGCACCCATCGCGCTAAGAAGCGTAGCTACATCTATGATTTCAGGCTCTTTTGCCGCGTTTTCGATAATGGTAGAGCCCTTGGCCCGGGAGGCCGCAAGCATAATATTAATTGTCGCCCCGACACTTACAACATCGAGGTAAATCTTCGCGCCGCGCAGTTCCTTCGCCACAATCCGTACGGAGCCGTGGTCGTTGGTCACTTGTGCACCAAGCGCTTCAAAGCCTTTAATATGCTGATCGATTGGGCGAGGCTCGAAATTACAGCCGCCCGGCAAACCGATTGTCGCTTCGCCAAATCGGCCAAGCAGCGCACCCATCAAGTAATACGATGCACGAAGCAGCTTTACTTTCCCGTTGGGCATCGGAATGGATTGCATGGCGGAAGGATCAATGACGATAGAGTCTCCACTCCAATGTACATGTCCACCAAGCTCTTCTAAGATTTCACTGTATACGGCGACATCGCTAAGGTGAGGCAAATTATCAAGCGTGACCGTAGATTCTGCCAATATTGCCGCAGGTAGTAAGGCAACTGCACTATTCTTCGCGCCGCTGATTTGCACGGTGCCGCGCAGCGGACGTCCGCCGCGGATCATTAATTTATCCATCAGTTCTTATTATCCTCCCATCCGGAAGAGAGCAACAAAACGAGCAGCCGCTATCCAGTACATAACATAAACCCTATATGCCACAAAGCAAGCGCTCCTTCTATCAAGAGATTTCTTGACGGACGGGAGCGCCTGCTTCTGATTCGCGCTAAACGCGGCTGTTCGATTCTATAGCTTTCGGAAGTTAAGCCTGGTTGCTGCTGCCGAACAACCGGATTTTCTCTTGAACGACTGCTTTCATTGCGGAACGAGCTGGTACCAAGTATTTACGCGGATCGTAAACCGATGAACTTGCGCTAAGCACTTCGCGGATCGCGTTCGTGCAAGCCACTTGGTTCTCTGTATTTACGTTGATTTTGCCTACGCCTGCAGCGATGGACAAACGAATCGCTTCGTCTGGTACGCCGGAACCGCCGTGCAATACAACCGGTACTGGAATAGCATCCGATACTTTTTGAATGATATCATAATGAATTTTAGGTTCGCCTTTGTACATACCGTGAGCTGTACCAACAGCAATAGCCAAGCAGTCAACGCCTGTTTCTTCGTAGAAACGGATTGCTTCTGCCGGCTTAGCAAGCGATGCATCTTCTTCGTCAACGCTGATATCATCCTCAACGCCGCCGATTGTGCCAAGCTCGCCTTCAACGGATACGCCCATAGCGCGAGCCGCTTTAACCACTTGTTTAGTCAATTCGATATTTTCTTCTAGTCCGTAGTGGGAACCGTCAAACATAACGGAAGAGAATCCTGCACGGATACATTTCATCGCAACTTCAAAGCTGCTGCCGTGATCCAGGTGAAGTGCGATTGGCAAACCGGATTTCTTCGCTGCTGCTTCTGCAATAGCAACTGTGTACTCGATACCCATATATTTAAGGGCGCCTTCAGATACACCAAAAATAAATGGCGCGTTTTCTTCCATTGCGGCTTCTGTGATCGCTTGCGCGAACTCCAGGTTGTTCATATTGAACTGACCGACCGCGAATTTGTTTGCTTTTGCCTTTGGCAGGAATTCATTCATCGAAACGAGTGGCATGGTTCTCTACTCCTCCTAGTGTTTTATGAAGCATAGCGCTTCATAAATTTGTCTTTGATATGCGACGCTTCGCAAAACCGCCTCAGCACGAGTGCCGACAACCGGCATTGAAGACATGCGCTTATATAACGAAAACACGCTTCAAATATCGCACCAAATGATTATAACACAATCATGAATCGTTTGGTACAAGTCTTGGAAATCGATGCAGCGCGCAGCTGAATGCGGACAAAAAAAAGCAGCAGGACCCTTGTGCTTAGGATCCTACTGCATACCAGCCGCCAGCTTCTTCGCTGCGCAGTTGTAAGTTAACCGCCATTCGCATCTCATCAATATCGAACGGCTTAGTGAAATGCATAAGCGCGCCGTGATCAGTCGCTTCTTTAATCATGTCAAGCTCGCCATAAGCGGTCATCATGATGACTTTAATGTCTTTGTTGATCGCTTTGACATGCTTTAATATTTCCAATCCGTCCATACCCGGAATTTTCATATCAAGCAAAACGAGATCCGGTGCTTCGTTTCTCACAATTTCCAATGCGATCTTGCCGTTAGGCGCTTGGAACGTTGTGTAGCCCTCGCTGCTGAACACTTCCATCAGCAATATACGAATACCATTCTGATCATCGACAATTAAGACTTTCTTGTTTTCCAACTTGAAACCCTCCTATGAATGTACGACAACCATCGTCACGATTGGATTTGTATTCCATATTCGTTAATGATTTCGAGCCACAGCACTCATATTCCTGCTTTTGCTGGAAAAAAACTTCAAGACGATTAATTCTCTGCTTTCTCTAGCGCCGCTCTTACGAAACCACGGAACAATGGCTGTGGTCTGTTCGGACGGGAAGTAAACTCAGGATGGAATTGAACAGCCAGGAACCACGGGTGTCCCGGAAGCTCAACCATCTCAACAAGACGGCCATCCGGGGATGTACCCGTAATGCGCAGACCTGCGGATTCGATCGTTTCACGGTATTCATTGTTGAACTCATAACGGTGGCGGTGACGCTCGTATACAAGCTCATCATCGTACTCACGCGCGGACAAAGAGCCCGGCGTCAGCTTACAAGGATATAGTCCAAGGCGCATCGTGCCACCCATATCTTCAATGTCCTTCTGCTCCGGAAGCAGGTCAATAACCGGATATTGCGTAAGCGGGTTGATCTCGGAGCTGTTCGCATCCTTCAATCCCGATACATTTCGTGCATATTCAATGACGGCTACTTGCATGCCCAAGCAAATACCGAAGAACGGCACTGCGTTCTCACGCGCATAACGAATCGCGATGATTTTACCTTCGATACCGCGATCGCCGAAGCCGCCCGGTACCAAGACGCCGTGCACGCCGTGCAATTTATCCGCTACGTTCTGATCAGTCAATTCTTCTGCATTCACCCAGCGCAACTTCACATCCGCATCTGCGTCGAAGCCTGCGTGGCTCAGCGATTCCACGATGCTCAAGTAAGCATCATGAAGCGCAACGTACTTACCGACAATCGCGATCTCAGTTGTGCGGCTAAGCTGCTTCACGCGGCGAACGAGTGCTTCCCATTCCGTCATATCAGGAGGCGTGGTTGTCAGCTTCAAGTGATTCACAACGATATCATCGAGGCCTTGCTCTCGTAGATTCAGCGGCACTTCGTAGAGTGTCGATGCATCACGGCATTCCACAACGGCATTCGCATCAATGTCGCAGAACAGCGCGATTTTGCGTTTCAAATCGTCTGCCAGCTCATGCTCCGTACGACAAACGATCACATTCGGCTGAATCCCGATGCTTCTCAGTTCCTTCACGCTATGCTGTGTCGGCTTGGTCTTTACTTCGCCTGCTGCTTTAATGAACGGAATCAGCGTAACGTGAATGTACATCACGTTATCACGACCGATATCGCTCTTAATTTGACGAATCGCTTCCAAGAACGGAAGGCTCTCGATATCGCCTACTGTACCGCCGATCTCCGTAATAACGACATCCGCACCTGTTTCTTTCCCTGCACGGAATACGCGATCCTTGATCTCGTTCGTGATGTGGGGAATAACTTGAACCGTTCCGCCCAAATACTCGCCGCGACGTTCTTTCGAAATAACGGTGGAGTAGATTTTGCCCGTTGTCACGTTGCTGTTCTTCGACAAATTGATGTCAATGAAACGCTCATAGTGACCCAAATCCAAATCCGTCTCGGCACCATCGTCCGTTACGAAAACTTCACCGTGCTGGTATGGACTCATCGTTCCCGGGTCCACGTTGATGTACGGGTCGAACTTCTGGATCGTTACTTTCAGACCGCGATTCTTGAGCAAACGTCCGAGAGATGCGGCCGTGATCCCTTTGCCCAGCGATGATACGACACCGCCTGTTACGAAAATGTACTTAGTCACTGATGATACCCTCCACGCCTGTATGTTAAGTATAGGTTCTCCAATTTCCGAAGAAAAATGGTCGATAAAAAAGAAAAAAGTGACACCCGTATAAACGGGGCACTTTCTGTTTTTGGCTTATTGCCTGCATGTCCGAACTTGAAGCCCATGCAATAGTTTACTCTGCGCAGATACCCCATGTCAAGAGACGCAGGGGTCCCGCAGATTCGAATCTATTTGTCTTCTTCGTCTTCCTCGTCGTCGAAGTCATCCTCAGCATCTTCTTCGTCAGCCGCACCATCTGCGCCTTCTCCGTCTTCAATGCCGTCTTCTTCAAGCTCTTCATCGTCGATGACAACTTCTTCGTCGCCTTCCGCTTCTTCTTCCGCTTCGTCGAAGAGTTCTTGATCCTCATCATAAGAATCGAAGTCGTCCTCTTCAGCAGCGTAAGTTTCCTCTTCCTCGTCCGGATAGAGATCGTCGTCGTCCTCTTCATCATTGATGATACGGGAACGCTTCGCATTGCCGACCGGATCCTCGTTCTTCTCAACCGGATACCAGCGTTTCAATCCCCACATATTGCTTCCGACGCACGCGAAACGACCGTCGATATTAATTTCCGTATATACTTGCGCAATCACTTGGTTGATTTGATCTTGGGAAAAGCCCCGAACTTTGGCAATCTCCATCATTAGGTCGCGATAGTAAAACGGCGTATTCGCCGCTTTAAGCAATTCAAATGCCAAATCAACCATCGGCATTTCCTTGATGCGCTCAGAATCGATTTTCAAGACAATCTCGCTGCTCATTTCGGACACTTCCTCTCATGTCAAACTGCTTGAACGCTAGAAAACCGACTTCGCTGTCCTAGCAGGAGAAATCGTTTTGCGCGTTAGCAATCCATTATCAAATTATAGTAAAACCTATTTCTTTGGAAAAAGCAAGCGCCCCCCGCCTATGAGAGCAAAAAGAAAAAGCGAAGGAGGCGCCTTCGCTTTGACTGTATCCTTCCGGATGAGGCGTTGCCGCTGTTTCCGGTATAAGAGCCCGTTAATGACTCTTGGTCTATTCTATGTGCCCGTACGGCGAATGACACGGTTTGCAGCCTAATTATGTGAAAAAAGGCAAGTTGCTCATACAGCTTGTTGCGCTCGTTCATACAATACTGCAGCATGATTCGCCATGGAGGGGAAGCCAACTTGGACAGATCCGCAGTTCTCCGCCTGCTGCACAGCGCATTAACTCATACCACGTCAGCCGCCAAGCGACGAATCGTCCGCTTTCGGCAAAAGAGCGACTATGAGCGCTTCCTTCAAGAATGGTCGAATATCGACAAAACCGTGGCGAATGCGGCCGGCGCCATCCGTCATTTGCCATTCATTCAAGGCTTTTCTTTGCGCGTGCCGAATGACGTACTTCGCTCTCATACCCATGACGGAATTTGGATCGAGAATGACCCGCTCCTATCGGTGCATTCCTCCTCCATATATAAACCTGTACTCCGTGAGAAAGGGATCCCTTGGGGCGTGCAGGAAATCAAAGCGCCGCTTGCTTGGAGTACAACCACCGGGCACCGCGTGAAGGTGGGCGTCATTGATACCGGCGTGGATTTCAGTCATCCGGATTTGAAGCAATCGCTGGGCCGGGGCATCAACCTGCTTAATCGCGGGTCGCTTCCGCATGATGACAATGGACACGGCACCCATATTGCCGGCACCATCGCTGCGGCCAATCAAATGCATGGCATGATCGGCGT
Organism: Paenibacillus sp. CF384; assembly: GCF_900106745.1. Classification (GTDB taxonomy): domain Bacteria; phylum Bacillota; class Bacilli; order Paenibacillales; family Paenibacillaceae; genus Paenibacillus_Z. Next base: position 16,318 of record NZ_FNNV01000025.1, read on the forward strand.
CGCTCCGCGTGCCACGGTCTATCCCGTGAAAGCATTCGATCAGAACGGAAGCGCCTTTGTCTCTGATATCGTACTCGGCATCGATTGGTGCGTGCGCAACAATATGGATATCGTGAATATGAGCTTCGGCATGAAAACACGGAGCAAGTCGCTGCTGACCGCCGTAACCAACGCTTACAATGCAGGCGTCATTATCGTCGCGTCTTCCGGCAACGATGGCAAACGGAAGTCAATTGACTACCCGGCACGTTACCCGCAAACCATTGCCGTCGGTGCAACGAACCGGCTGCGAAGGATCGCCCCGTTCAGCAACCGCGGACTGTATATCGACGTGTACGCCCCGGGCGACAAGATTCTCTCCTCTTGGCTGCGAGGCAAATACAACGAAATGAGCGGCACCTCCATGGCCACCTCACATGTGAGCGGCGCCATCGCTTTGCTTCTTGCTCACCGTCCGGGGTTATCGCCAAATGACATCAAGGCTGTCGTCAAACGATCCATGCTGCCTTTAAGGGGCACAAAAGCTCCCCGGATAACCGGAGAGCTCGATGTAATGCGAATGCTTCAGGCCGGGGACCGATAAGGTTCGCGGCCTTGATTGTTTAATGGGCTACATGCGCTCCGGCGCGGAAACGCCGACAAGGCGCAGAACGTTCGCAATAGCTGTACGAGTCGCACCAAGCAGGGCGAAGCGAGCTTGCGTTTGAGCCGCGTCTTCTGTAATGACGCGATCTGCGCGGTAGTAGCTGTGGAACTGCGACGCCAGCTCGTAAACGTAGCGAATCAGGCGATGTGGTGCGTATAGCGAAGCGGCATCCGCGATTTCCTGCGGCAGCTCGCCGATTTTGCGGAGAAGATCGAATTCATGCTCCGTAGTCAGCTGGCTCAGATCCACTTCCGCAAGCGGCAGGATCGCAATGCCTTGCTCTTCGGCCTGACGGAAAATGCTGCAGATCCGCGCATGCGCGTATTGCACATAGAATACCGGATTCTCATTGGAAGTCGAGATCGCGAGATCCATATCAAAATCAAGATGGGAGTCCATCGAACGCATCGTGAAGAAGTAACGAATCGCATCGATACCCACTTCCTCGCGCAGGTCTTCCATCGTCACGGCTTTACCTGTCCGCTTGGACATCTTGACCTTCTCGCCGTTCTGGAACAAGCTCACCATCTGCGCGATCAAGACAACAAGCTTCTGAGGATCGTTGCCCAGTGCTTCCATAGCCGCTTTCACGCGCGGAATGTAGCCGTGGTGGTCGGCGCCCCAGATGTTGATCATTTTGTCGAAGCCGCGGCCGAATTTGTCGCGGTGGTAAGCGATGTCCGGCGTCAAATAAGTATACGAGCCGTCATTCTTCACAAGCACGCGATTCTTGTCGTCTCCGTAAGCCATCGTGTTCAGCCACGTAGCGCCGCCTTCTTCGAATACTTGACCACGCTCGCGAAGCGCTGCCAGCGCCTGCTCGACTTGGCCGGATTGGTAGAGCGAAGTTTCGCTGAACCATACGTCGAATTCCACGCGGAAGTCGCCGAGATCGCGCTTGATCTTATTCAGCTCGCGCTCCAAGCCGTAGTCACGGAAGAAGGTGAACCGCTCTTCGTCCGACAGCGACAGCAGGCGGTCGCCTTCGGAATCGGCAAGTTCCTTCGCGAAGCCCTTGATGTCTTCGCCGTGGTAACCGTCTTCCGGCATTGCCGCATCTTTCCCAAGCGCCTGCTTGTAACGAGCCTCAATTGAAAGCGCCAGATTAGCAACCTGATTGCCCGCATCGTTAATGTAGTACTCTCTCGTAACCTTGTACCCTGCAAAATCAAGTACATTACATAGTGCGTCACCAACTGCTGCACCGCGAGCATGACCCAAATGCAGGCTGCCTGTCGGGTTAGCGCTGACGAATTCCACTTGCACGGTCTCACCCGCTCCGGTATCGATACGTCCGTAGTCCGCACCTTGCTCAAGCACTTGACCCACTACCGGATACAAGTAGCTGCGGTCCATCCGGAAGTTGATGAAGCCGGGACCTGCAATCTCTGCGCCTTGAATCGAAGCCTTCTTCATATCCAGATTCGCAATGATCGCTTCAGCGATTTGACGCGGGTTCTTCTTCGCCAGCTTCGTCAGCTGCATCGCCGCATTGGTGGCGAGATCGCCATGCGCCTTATCCTTCGGTACTTCCAGCACAAATACCGGAAGCTCTTCACGGGCTGCCAGCCCTGCCGTTACGACCGCATCCGCGATCGCTTGTTTCACCTGCTCGTGCAGCTGTACTATCACATTCGTTGTCATGTAAGTCTTCAATCCCCCTGGTTCGCTTATCAATCTGTAAGTTATAGCTCTTCCGCCTGCAGCCGAAGCTGGAACTCTCCTGTCGGTTCATCGTTAACTAGCAGTGTATAATGCCATTCGAGCAGCATCGGCAGATCCGGCTTTAACTGGCCGTCGCTCGGTCCGGTCTTGGTTAAATCGCCAAACTGAACCCAAAGCAGCTTCGTCTCCGTCTCCAAATGAAAGGCGGCATGCGCCGATTCATAATGACCGGTACGCTTGGTGCCGGCGACAAATGTCTGCAGCGACTCTACATCGCCGCGGCGCGTGACACTAAGCTCGCCGTCCCGATAGCGAATGATCGTCCGCACGACGCTGTCGCCTTCACCCTCGCTCGTTTCCTCGTATCGGACAAATACAGAGGAGCCCTTGCGAAACCATTCACCGCTAAACGTATTCTGTTCCACTTCCCCATCGATGTCGCTTCTCAGTGATATCGTTACATTCGCTCTGTCTGTCATGATCACGGTCTCCCGTCGCCTGAAATGCTTATGTCCTCATCATATACAGGAGCACCCCTAATTTCAATGCCCGCGCCTATAGCCGAGCGCTTCTAGATCTGTTCAGGCGTCCGTAACCCGAGCAGGGCAAGCCCCGAACGCAGTACGCCTGCAACCGCAGCAGTCAGCAGCAGCTTCGCTTCGGTTTCCGCGGAGTCTTCCGTAAGAATGCGCTCCTGGTGGTAGAAACGATTGAAGCGTTTGGCCGCATCGAGCAGGAAACGCGCTACAACCGCCGGTTCATTCTGGCGAAGCGCGCCGGCTATCGCTTCGGGATAGGCAGCCAGCAGCTTCATGCACTCCCATGCCGCCGGCCCCGAGAGATAGCCCGCCAGCTCGCTGCCGGTAACTGCTCCAGATAAACTGCGCGATTCGGTTTCCGCCAGCGTCAGCTTTCCTTTGGCCAGCAGCTTGAAGGCTCTAGCCGCGGTGTACTGCACATAGGGACCGGTTTCCCCTTCGAAGCGAAGCGCTTCATCCAGCGAGAAATCCACCTCCAGCATCCGATGGTGAAGCAAATCGCCGAACACAATTGCGCCAATGCCGACAGCCTCGGCGGTCTCCTGCGCATCCGCGAGATCGGGATTCTTCTCTGCAATAATCGCCGCAGCCTTGGATACCGCCTCGTCCAGCACCTCATCCAGGAAGATAACCTGACCTCTGCGCGTGGACATTTTACGGCCTTCGAATTTCATCAGCCCAAATGCCAGATGGCGGCACTGGTCTGCCACTTCTTCACCCATGCACTTCAAGACGGCGAACACTTGTTGAAAATGCAGCTTCTGTTCCGCGCCTACCACATACAGCAGCAAATCCCCGCCCATCTCCTTCTTCCGATAGAGCGCCGTAGCGAGATCACGCGTTGGGTAAATGGTCGTGCCGTCCGACTTCAGGATGAGGCATGGCGGCAAGCCTTCCTCTTCCAAACGGACCACCTGCGCACCGTTGCTTTCTTCAAGGAGCTCTAGCTCTTGCAAGCGCGAGACGACAGCAGCCATCTTGTCGTTATAGAAGCTCTCACCCAGCGTATAGTCGAATTGCACACCAAGACGGCTGTACACACGGTCAAATTCCTCCATGCTGAACGATACAAAATAACGCCATAACCGATGCGCTTCCTCATCATCGTTCTCCAGCTTCCAGAACCAGTGGCGCGCCTTGTCTTCCAAAGTCGGGTCCTTCTCCGCTTCCTCATGGAACTTGACGTACAAACGCAAGCTCTCGCGAATCGGCTCTTCCTTGAGCTTCGCTTCGTCGCCCCAGCGCATATAGGCTTCCATCAGCTTGCCGAATTGCGTACCCCAGTCGCCGATATGGTTGACGGTGACGACCTCATAGCCGCAGCTGCGGTACATCTGAGCGAGCGCATTGCCGATCATCGTAGAGCGCAGGTGACCGACGCCGAAAGGTTTCGCAATATTCGGGGAGGACATATCCATGATGACGCGCTGACCTGCCCCGATCTGCGATTGCCCGAAGTCGGCAAGCAGCAGCGGCGCAAGGAGCTTCGGTGCCCACTCTTCCCGTACAAGGAAGAGATTCAAGTAAGGGCCTTTGGCTTCAGCGCGAATAGTCGGTGACACGCTCGTGCCGGCACTGTCATCGCCGATCTGCTTCGCGAGCTCTGCGGCTATTGCCGCCGGCGCACGTTTCAGTTCACGCGATAGGGCAAAGCAAGGGAATGCGACATCACCAAGCTCCGGATTAGGCGGGAGCTCCAGCAGCGATACGATGTCTTCGTAAGTCAGCGTCGGTACATGCGGCTGCAGCTGTGCAGCGGTCCACTGCAATAACAGGTTCATCATGATCATCCTCCCCGAATATGGTCACAACCCTCTAGAGACAAATAAAACCCCCGTCTCTAATAAAGAGACGGAGGTTGATTTCCGCGGTACCACTCTTCTGGTTTTCATTATGGCTGCGCAAACAACGAATATCTAACGGCGGCGGCCATGCCGAAAACCTCTCAAGCACGATAACGGGGTGACCGGATTCATCTACTTACAGAGGCGCACTTCACCGAGCCCCCTGCATGTTCAATGGATCTACTCCCGGGTCCGCTTCCCTTACGCCGCTGCGCCGGCTTTCACCAAGGATGATTCGCTCATCCAGCCCGGCTCGCTGCTAGCACCGATCTGCAAGGTACTGTCCCGTTCATCGTATGTAGCTGTTATAACTGACTGTATTTCCCCTATTATATGCAACCTCGCCAAAAAAGCAAGCCTCTTTATAAGGTTTGCCTAGGTCTGCTCGAGCGGAATTAAGTATGGCAGCAAAATGCGCCAAGCTTCGATCCGATCTGCAGTCGTGCGCATCGCAGCCGTTGGTATCGGACTGGTCGACGGCAGCTTGAGCAGCGTGATGCCACTGCGTTCTGGCAAGTTCCGGAAATACTTTAAGAACGTGTCATGCGACTTGGCGCCGTTGCACACGATGCATTGAATATCCGGATACTCCGCAAGCAAACCGGGAATATCATTGGGTTGTTCCTCGCGAATGTTCGCATCGAGACTTCCCTCCCGCTGGCAGGAAGCAATGACGTCCCAGAGCGCAATTCCCCGAGCCTTGGCAAAAGCGAGCCGCTCCTCGTAATCTTCAGCCGGCGTTTGGCCGAACAAGCCATACACCACCGGCCATAGATGATTGCGCGGATGAGCGTAATATTGATGCTTCGCAAGCGAAGCCGTTCCCGGCATGCTGCCAAGGACAAGCACCCGCGCACAAGCGCCGATCTCCGGCGGAAATGAATGTACGGTCATGAAGCAGTCCCTCCCCTCTTCTCCATAGGAAAACAGAAAGAGACGTATTAATCAAGCCCCATCTAGAGCTGAGGCGATGCCGGCGGTGTTCCCGTCAGCCGTTCTATCTTACGGCATATATCGTGCTGCCACTCCGTATCGCCTGTCATCGAAGCCAGCAGCGAGAGATTGTACAAATTCGCAACTTGTCGGCAAATCATCGCGTTCACCGCCAAGCAATGCTCGAAATCCGCCAGCTCTTCCGCCGAGAGCTGCCTCTTGCTTCGTACCGTCCACAGCTCCGCGAGCCGCTCGTGAATTGGCAATAAGCTCATAACTTGCTCGCCCCCTCAATTGTTAGACTACTACTATTCATTATGACCAAAAAATGAAGCCCTAAGCGGTGGGCATACGGTAGTACTCTAACGAGAGCTGCTTTATTGTTATTTTATAGCCGATTCCGGCACTCTGAAACTTGACCTTCGAAAAAGAAGAAGCCTGATTTGGGAGCCTGCTCGCTGCTTCTCCGCTTGCCGCGAAAATCTAACGAACCGCCTGTACGGCTCGTTAGATTTTTTTGCATATCCCGAACAACAAAAAAGGACGGGAGCATCGCGCTCCCATCCTTCGCTATTATTTAATAAAGCCAAGCAGCATTTCGCGGATGACTTTCGCCGCGACGATCTGTGTTTGTTCGGTTGGGTCGTAAGCCGGTGCTACCTCAACGAGGTCACAGCCTACAACGTTAACGCCGGAACGAGCGATCGCGTGAACCGCGTCGATCAATTCCTTCGACGTGATGCCGCCGGCTTCCGCCGTACCTGTTCCCGGTGCTGCCGATGGATCCAGCACGTCGATGTCGATCGTCAGATAGACAGGACGGCCTTCAAGCTCAGGCAATACTTTCTTCAGCGGCTCAAGCACTTCGAACGGGTGGAAATTGATATTCTCGCGCGCATACTGCCACTCTTCGCGGGAGCCGGAACGGATACCGAATTGGTAGACGTTCTTGCCGCCAATTAGGCCGGCTGCTTTGCGAAGCGGCGTGGAGTGCGAAAGCGGCTCGCCTTCGTACGACTCGCGCAGATCCGCGTGGGCATCAAAGTGAATGATCGCCATGTCCGGGTACTTCTTGTATACCTCTTGGAAAATCGGCCACGAAACGAGATGCTCGCCGCCGAGTCCTACAGGCATTTTGCCGTCATCCAATACACCGCGAACGAATTCACCGATCACTTCAAGCGAGCGAGCCGCGTTGCCGAAAGGCAGCAGCAAATCGCCTGCGTCGAAATACTCGATATCTTCCAAGCTGCGATCCAGGTAAGGGCTGTACTCTTCCAGACCGATCGACACCTCGCGAATACGCGGAGGGCCGAAACGGGAGCCTGGGCGGAACGATACGGTAAAGTCCATCGGCATACCGTAAATAACGGCTTTGGACGTGCTATAGTCATCCGAGCTAAGGATAAAGACATTGCCGGAATATTTTTGATCGAGTTTCATAGGTTGTGTAGGTCTCCTCTTACTTCACCAGGTCTTCCACAAATTTCGGCAGAACGAAAGCCGCTTTGTGCAGACGTGGGGAGTAATATTTAGTGTCGATCTCAGGGATGCTGGACTCGTCCACTTCAAGCGGATCGTATTTCTTGCTTCCCATTGTGAATGTCCACAGGCCGCTCGGGTACGTTGGTACGTTAGCCCAGAATACGCGAACGATCGGGAATACTTCTTTCACATCGCGGTTTACGTTCGAGATCAGCTCAGGCGTGAACCACGGGTTGTCCGTTTGAGCGACGAAGATACCGTCTTCTTTCAGTGCATCGTAGATCCCTTGGTAGAAGCCGCGTGTAAACAGGTTTACTGCTGGGCCAACCGGCTCCGTGGAGTCAACCATAACGACATCGTACTCGTTCTTATGATCATGGATATGCATGAAGCCGTCGTTCACGATCACTTCTACGCGCGGGTCTTCCAGACCGCAAGCGATTTGCGGAAGGTACTTCTTGGAGTACTCGATGACTTTGCCATCGATATCAACCAGAACAGCCTTCTCTACGTTCGGGTGCTTCAGGATTTCACGGATTACGCCGCCGTCGCCGCCGCCGACAACAAGTACTTTGCGCGGATTCGGGTGCGTGTATAGAACAGGGTGAGCGACCATTTCGTGATAAACCCACTCGTCTTTATCCGTTGTCATTACCATGCCGTCCAGAACGAGCATCGTGCCGAACTCTTCCGTCTCGATCATATCGAGCTGTTGGAATTCTGTTTGCTCGCTTACATACGTTTCTTTTACTTTCATCGTAATCCCATAAGTCGGGGTCTGTTTCTCCGTGTACCACAATTCCATTGTTAAGTCCCTACTTTCGTTTATGTAGTGATGCTATTGATCATATGGTCCAATGTTTCAATCTGTATTATAAGTTAACGGGGGGAAAAAGCAACCTTTTGCCAGCTCCGCACAAAAATTTCATATTAAGCAATTGCTCTTCCTGAATAGGGTGTCCCATTGTTTTCCATACTAGTTGGATAAAGCGGACTTTCTTTCGGTTAGGAGACTTGCACATGAAAAGATGGTTGAAACCTCTATTCAGGCAGGGCGGCGCATTGAAGCGTCGACTGCCTGTTTCTATTCAATTGGAACGATGGATGCCGTTGCTGAAGCATGTGAAACGGTGGCTGATTTATTCAGGCGCTGCACTGCTGGTGCTGTTTATATGCGCCTTCGGCTTCCTCTATTATTTGCGGGAACAGGCGCTCCCCGCTTCGGCGATCAGCCAAACCTCGCAGATGCTCGACGCGCAAGGCCATATCATCGACACGTTTCATGCCGGCGAGAACCGCCAATCGGTGCCTTTGAAGCAAATCTCTCCCTATCTTGTTGAGGCGACGCTCGCCATCGAAGACCAGCGTTTCTACGATCACCTCGGCTTCGATATGAAAGGGATGGCCCGCGCGGCGGTCGTCAATGTCGAGAATATGTCGCGCAAGCAAGGGGCCAGCACGCTGACCCAGCAGCTCGCTCGCAACCTGTATTTGACGCATGAGCGGACCTGGTCGCGCAAGCTGAAGGAAGCGATGTATACGATTCAGCTGGAGATGCATTACTCCAAGGATGAGATTTTGGCGCTCTATTTGAACCAAATCTATTACGGTCACGGTGCCTATGGCGCAGAAGCCGCAGCTGAGCTGTATTACGGGAAACACGCGTCCGAGCTCACGTTAGCCGAAAGCGCGATGCTTGCGGGTATTCCGAAAGGCCCCAAATACTACTCGCCCTATATGGATATGAAGAACGCGAAGGACAGGCAGCGTACCATCCTCCAAACGATGGTGGATCAAGGCATTCTGCTGCAGCCTGATGCCGAAGCGGCAGGCGCCGAGCTGCTTCGGTTCGTGCCGCTCGGAGCGAGCAAGCAAGCCGGGACTGCGCCTTACTTCCGCGATTATGTGCGGTATATGGCGGTCGATAAGCTTGGCATCGATGAGCGGACGATGAGCGAGGGCGGCATTCGCATCTATACGACGCTGGATCCCGATGCGCAGCGAGCGGCGGAAGAGTCGGTCGCTGCAGGAATTCCGGCGGATTCCGAGCAGCAGGCTGCGCTTGTCTCCGTAGATCCACGTACCGGCTACATTAAGGCGATGGTCGGCGGCCGCGATTATAGGACCAATCAGTATAATCGGGTTTTTGCCAAGACGCGACAGCCGGGGTCGGCTTTTAAACCTGTTTTGTATTTAACCGCCTTGCAGGAAGGTGTGCTGACACCTGTTTCGCAGTATAAAAGCACGCCAACGATCTTCACGTATGATGAAGGCCGTAAGACGTATTCGCCGAGCAATTACAACAGCAAATACGTCGGCGATTTCATTAATATGCGCCAGGCTATCGCGAGCTCCGACAACATCTACGCGGTCAATTCCATCATGACCGTCGGACCGGAGAAGGTCATCGCCATGGCTCGGAAGCTGGGCATCGAGAGTCCGATGAAGCCGGTGCCTTCCTTAGCGCTCGGCACCTTCCCTGTAAGTCCGTTTGAGATGGCATCGGCCTTCAGCGCATTTGCTAATGGCGGTGTACGCATGGAGCCAACGGCGATCCTGCGCATTGAGGACGCCAAAGGCGAGGTGCTGTATGAAGCGCAGCCCGCCTCCTCCACCGTTGTAGATGCCGCGCATGCTTATGTGCTCACTAGCCTAATGGAGAGCGTGTTCGAAACCGGCGGCACCGGCAACCGCGTATCGGCGATGATCAAACGCCCTGTCGCCGGCAAAACCGGCACGACCGCAACGGACGCTTGGCTGGTCGGCTATACGCCGGAGCTGGCTACCGCGGTATGGGTCGGCTACGACAAAGGCCGCAAGCTGACGCCTGTGGAAGCGCGCCGTGCCGCGCCGATCTTCGCCTCCTACACGGAAGCGGCGCTGTCCGCCATTCCGCCGAAGATCTTCCCGCTGCCCGATGGCGTCGTATCCGTCTACATCGATCCGCAAAGCGGCAAGCTCGCCGGGAAGTCCTGCCCGGACCGGCGGCTTGAATCCTTCGTCAGCGGCACCGAGCCGGTAGAGGTGTGCGGCGTTCACAGCGAAGGCGACGCTTCGGGTTCAGCGGACGAAGGCGCACAAGCCGAGCAGACGCGCCACTGGTGGAAGCACCTCAAGCGCTGGTGGTCGAATTAGCGCTTGGCGCTCGCGCTGCGATGGGCGCTAGCCGCGGGTTTTAGGGGCCGCGGCGTTGCAGCGCGGGGGCTAGACGCGGTGAAAAAGGGTTGCTTCGTCATCCGAGTTCTCGGATGGTGTGATGCAGCCCTTTTTTACTGTCAGCACTTTTGGGTGCATGTCGCACGCATCTTCGTGCGAATTCAGGCGGCGCGCTCGTATGTAGACTTCCTCGTTCGCTTCTTGGTTCGAAAACTCGCATTTGGCTCGCATGTAGACATCCTCGTTCGCTTCTTAGCTCGAATACTCATATTCTGCTCGCATGTAGACTTCCTCGTTCGCTTCTTAGCTCGAATACTCATATTCTGCTCGCATGTAGACTTCCTCGTTCGCTTCTTAGCTCGAATACTCGTATTTGGCTCGCGTGTAGACCTCCTCATTCGCTTCTTAGCTCGATGCCCCGCATTTTGCTCGCATAAAGCCACCTACAACTCCTCTTACTAATTTCCAATATTCTATGAGCGGTATCCAGTACCCCACATAAGCCAAATTCGTCGATTTCCGCTCAATGATCGGTACCCAGTACCGCTCTTCAAACTAAATGGCTCTATTTTGTCCAATGAACGGTAACTGGTACCTCACATTTCGATTGCTCCCACTAATGTGTGGCTCTGAGGACTACTCTTGGGCCACTATTGGTGTTTTCTCGCTAATGTGTGGCTCTGGGGGCTACTCTTGGGCTACTTTCGATGTTTTCTCGCTAATGTGTGGCTCTGGGGGCTACTCTTGGGCTACTTTCGATGTTTTCTCGCTAATGTGTGGCTCTGGGGGCTACTCTTGCGCTACTTATGGTGTTTTCTCACTAATGTGTGGCTCTGGGGGCTACTCTTGGGCTACTTTCGGGGTTTTCTCGCTAATGTGTGGTTCTGGGTGCTACTCTTGGGCTACTTTCGGGGTTTTCTCGCTAATGTGTGGTTCTAGGGACTACTCTCTCGTGATTTTTCTTTCGTTTCCCCAGCAAGCTAAGTGCGAAAGTGAGCGGTTGTGCGGATTGACACTCATTTTGCCGATTGGATAAGATAGCTGAGTAAGGGTTGTGGAAAATTGTGTAAGAGTCTACGTCTGATTCACCACTATGGAGAGGATGTGTTCGCTGTTGTCAGGACTACTCGGCAATAAAGTCATTACGCAAATCGGCATACTCGTTAACGATATCGACAAAGTGAGTCAGGCTTATGCGGATTTCTTCGGGATTGAGAAACCGCAGGCCATCATTACGGACACGCTGGATAAAGCGCAGACGGAATTTAACGGTGCTCCTACTCTTGCTCGGGCTAAGCTTGCTTTTATCGATATGGGCTCCTTGCAGCTTGAACTGATTGAACCGGACGAGCATCCGAGCACGTGGCGGAATTATTTGAATGAGCATGGCGAAGGGCCTCATCATATCGCTTTCGAAATCGAAGGCATGAAAGAGAAAATCATGCTGCTGGAGGGCAAGGGTTTCCCGCTTCAACAGAAGGGTGAATATACAGGTGGACGATATGCTTATATCGATACCATTCCGGCACTGAAGGTGCTCGTGGAGCTGCTCGAGAACGATAAATAGGGGAGATTAATGAGCATGAATATACTACTAACTGGCGCCAGCCGTGGACTTGGTTTAGCGATTGCCGCCGAAGCACTAGAGCGCGGACATGCCGTTATTGCCGGGGTTCGCGATGTCGGCAGCGAGAAACTTGCTGTGCTTAGCGAGGCGTACGGGGATCGACTGACGATTAAACAGCTCGATGTTGCCAGCGAAGAGAGTGTGGCTCAGTTGGCTTCCACATTGAAGCGCGAAGGCCGAACACTCGGCGCGATCATCAACAACGCAGCCATTCTCAATGCGCGCAATACTCATATAGAAGAGCTCGATATGAACGAAGTCGAGTTAGCATTTGAGGTGAATTTGTATGGGCCTATGCGGATCGTGAAGCATTTGCTGCCTCTGCTTACGGAGGAGAATGGTGCTCTTCTGAACATCTCGTCCGAAGCAGGCAGCATTACGAACGCCTATCCTGGCGACTATCCCTACAGCATCTCGAAGACGGCGCTCAATATGTTCTCGCAGCAGCTTCACCGTTACTTGAAGGATCGTCAAATCCAGGTGCTCAGCATTCACCCCGGCTGGATGAAAACCGATATGGGCGGCGAAAACGCCCCAACCGACCCGCGTGCCAGTGCCCGCGGCATCGTGGACTTATTGGAGCGTCGCATAGTCCCGGAAGAGCTCCGGTTTCAATTCGTGGACTACACCGGCAAGGAAATGCCGATCTAGTCGGCGGACCGATGCGGGGCTGCTCGCATCATCAGCCAACCCCATTATGAGGATAATGTTGCAAAATATGCAGCATTAATGCTCCGTATGAAGCTGATTTCATGAAATGCTGCTCGAAAAGCAAGATTCGGCCGCATGAGCAGGCTTATTCGGGCATAAATCCATGAAATGTTGCATTTTGAGCAACAATAGTTGCATTTTGAGCAACAATTGTGGCGTGGGCGGGAGTTGGCGGCAAGTGCAGCGGCTTCGACGCGGGTTGCGCGGCGAGAGTTGCCGCGTACGGTGCCTAGCGCGACGAGCTTTCACGCGAGAGTTGCCGCGTGCGGCAGCCAGCGCAACGAGCTTTCACGCGGGAGTTGCCGCAGGCGACACCAGCGCGACGAGCTTTCACGCGGGAGTTGCCGCAGGCGACAGCCAGCGCGACGAGCTTTCACGCGGGAGTTGCCGCAGGCGACAGCCAGCGCGACGAGCTTTCACGCGGGAGTTGCCGCAGGCGGCGCCAAGCGCGACGAGCTTTCACGCGGGAGTTGCCGCAGGCGCCGTCCAGCGCGACGAGCCGCACATAAGAAAAGCCTCTGCAGTCCCGGCAAATTACCGGCTGCAGAGGCTTTTCTTATGTTTTCACGGCGCCTTCAGCGTCGGCGGGCAAAGCGCTATCCGCCGTTCGTTCGTCGCCGCTCCATAGCTCCTGGAAGGTCGCGCTTGTGCGGAGCAGCTCTTCGGCTGTTCCTTCCGCTTCGATGCGGCCGTCCTTCATGACGATAATATGATCGGCATGCGTCAATGCCGCTCTGCGGTGCGAGACGACCAAGCAGGTCGCGTCGCCCCTGCTCTGGAACAACCGCTCCCACAGCTTCTGTTCCGTCTCGACGTCGAGCGCGCTCGATACGTCGTCGAACACATAAAGCTGTGCGTCCCGCACGAGCATGCGCGCGGCTGCCGTCCGCTGCATCTGGCCGCCGGAGAGCTTCACGCCGCGCGGGCCGATCATCGTCTCGAGGCCATTCTGCAAATGCTCGAGGTCGTACTCCATCACGGCCGTATGAATCGCCTGCTGCAAGTCATCCCCTTGCTCCTGCTGACCGAGCAAAATATTGTTGCGCAGCGTATCGCTGTACATACGAGGAATTTGGGCCGAATACGCACTGTTCGCCGGGGTGAAGAAGGTCCCCGAATCGTAAACCGGCTTCCCATTCCACCTAATCGTCCCTTCATCCTTCGGCAGCAGCCCCAGCAACGTGCGGACAAGTGTGGTCTTCCCGGAACCGATTGCGCCGGTCACCACGGTGAACGATCCGCCTTTCAGCGCGAGCCGAATGTCCTCGATCCCTCTGCCCGTCTCCGGAAACCGGTAGGTTAACCCTTCGACCTCCAAAATACGCAGTGGCTCACTAGCAGCCTTATCAGCCTTATCAACCTCCACCTTTACCGCCGCTGCCGCTGCCGAAGTTGCCGCTGCCGCTCCCGCATTCTCCTTCATTGCGCTCCCTTTACCAAGCCGCAGGCCTTCCTTCAAGATAAGCACACCAGCCGGCGCGCCTTGAAGCAGCCCCTTTAGCCGATCCAGCGCCACACCCATTTGCTTGAAATATGTAATGAACTTGCCCACATTCGTAATGATCGAGGTAACGAACGTCAAGTAGTAGACAAACAACGAGAAATCACCGACGGTGAAGGTCCCTCCCCGCAGCTTCTGGCCAGCCAATAAGAGAATGAGTCCGATGCCGAGGTTCACGGAATTCGTAAAGATAGAATCCAGCACCTCGCCCATCAGCTTATCCTTCAGCATCGTTTGGCGCCTCGTATCGTTAAACTTCCGGAACCGCTCAATGACGCGTTCCTCAGCACCTGCAATCTGAATGGCCTGCACATTGCCGAACATCTCGCTAATCGCCCCCGTCACATGAGAGGTCGCTTCGCGACTCGCCGCGCGGTACTTCTGCAATCTGGAAGTCGATAGCTGCGCCACCGCAATTACGATAACGAGCGGCACGAAAACCAGCAAGGTCATTTGAGCATCGATCCCAATCAGAATGTAGCTGGAAACCAAGGCGAAGCAGGTCATGCCGAACACATCGACCGACCAGCTGGCCGCTTCCTCGGACTGTTCCACGTCATCACGGAAATAGCTGATCGCTTCTCCCGGTGAACAGGGAATCGCCCGAGCACCGGGCTGCTTCAGCACATGCTTCAGCATATTGCGCCGCAGCATCATCCCCATGCGGAAGCGAAAATTAACGTCGGTGATAAAGCCGACAATGATGAGAACAACACGTGCGAGCGCCGCAGCGAGCAGCAGCGCGATGATTCCCCAAGTGCCCATCTTCAGCGAAGCGTCACCCGTGAGCGAATCGAAGAACTCCTTCGTAATAAGTCCCGGTATAATAGGCACCATGTATATGACCGTCCAGGCAGTCGCATTGATGACATAACGCCATGTCCGGTACGTAATAAGCCCCATCAGAAATCGAAAAGTCGTCATACGAGCACCTCCTCAAGGCCGGTTGCCAGCATGGCACTGAAACGCGATGCCGGATCGGCTGCAAGCGCCGTTCGGCTGCCTGCTTCGATGACGCGGCCGTTCTCGAGAATCAAGATGCTGTCGGCACGTTGTACGGTGGCTAATCGATGCGCAATGATAATACAAGAACGGTTCGCAAGCAGCGTGCTAATAGCCTGCTCAATGCGCTGCTCCGTCATCGGGTCTAACCGCGACGACGCCTCATCCATAATGACAAGACCCGGGTTCGTCAGAAACACGCGGGCAAAAGCGAGCAGCTGCGCTTCCCCCGCAGAGAGACTTCCGCCACCGGAAGCGAGCCGGGTATCGAGCCCCTCCGGCATCGCCTCATACCAGCTTGTTAACCCAAGCTGATGTAATACCTCAATAATCCGATCATCCGGTATCGAGTCATCATAGAAGGTCAGATTATCACGAATCGTACCCTCCATAATTTCAATCGTCTGCGTAACCATGGCCACACGATTGCGAAGCTGACTTAGCTTCAGCTCACGAATATCCGTCCCACTCAAGGAGACGCTTCCTTCCTGCGGATCATAGAACCGAAGCAGCAGCCGAGCAAGCGTCGACTTCCCGCTCCCCGTCCGGCCGAGCAGGCCCAGCACCTCGCCGGGCTTCAGGTCCAGAACCAATCGATCAAGCGTAGGCTCGCCCGTACCATCCTCGTAGCTGAAAGTGACTTCATCAAACTTCACTCCAAGCGCGCCCGTGGGAAGCGTTGCACCAGGTCCATCCACAAGAGCAGAGCGCGTCTCGAATAAAGAGCGAATACGCGATATGCTGGCATCCGCTTTCTGCAAATCCTCCATCTGCGTGCGAATCTTCTCAATCGGCTTTGCGAGTAGCTCCGTATAGTAGAAAATCAAATATACCGTACCGATTGAAATAGAGCCCGCCTTCCATAGATACGCACTAATCGCGAAGGCCATCGCATTCCCTAAAGCAAAAACAACGATGGTCGTACTCCACATCGCGCCAAAGCCAAGAAAAGCCTTCACGCGAAGCGGCAGCATCCGCTGCAGCATGCCGTAGAAGCGATTCATGACGAACCCGGAAGCCCCGTTCGCTCGAATATCCTCCGTTCCTTCCAGCTGCTCGCCGATGAACCCGTACATATCGGCATTCGCTTGTCGCCAATCCTTCCACAGCGGTGCTGCCATCTTCCGTATACGCTGAATGACCAAAATGGCCAGAAACACAAACACCGTCATGCCTGTGCCGATCAGCCAGCTCTCCCGAAACAGCAGAACCAAGATGCCGACCATCAGCAAGAAATTACCGACCAGATTGATGATCATACTGGAGAAGAAATTCGCCAGCGCATTCACATCACCGTCTACCCGTTCAATAATAGCTCCAGACGTATGCGTCTTATGAAACGGCATATCCAGCGACAAGCAGTGAGCAGCCAAGTCGCCTCGCAGCACATTGGTAGTTTTCCAGCCTACGTTCTCACTGAAGTAGGTAGCTGCGACCGATACCGCCCCTTGCGCAAGGGAGAATCCAATAAACAAACAAGCTGCGATAAGAAGCGGCTTCATACTGCTTTCCGATTGTGCGGTATCAATAAAGAAGCGAATAATTTGCGGGTTGACGAGCTGCAAGCCAATCGATAGGAAAAGCAATACGGCAAGACCAATTAATGTCCGCTTCTGCGGGAGCAGATAGCGCCGGAGCAGCTCCGAATATTGATTGCGCGATACGCGCGGTAAATTCATTCCAGTTCCCCCTAATTTTAGAACAAATGTTCTGTCCTACGACTATACCATAATTAGGATGCACTTCGAAACCGAATAAAATAATAAAAAGCCGCTTCACCCTTCTCCACATTAGAGAAGGCAAAACGGCTTAATCCATAGCAAAAGTGCTTTATTATACGTTATGCGTTACACGTCATCCATTATACGTTCAGCGCTTCCTTCAACTTATCCGGCGAGCGGTCCCACCACTCCTGGTTGTTGGTGACGAGCAGCTTCTTGAGCGCCGCTCTCTCTTCCGTTCCAAGCTCGTCGAGCACGAACCGGCGTTTGATCGCATAATCCAGGTTATTCACGTGCTGCGCAAGGATCTTCCAGCCTCTGCGTGCTTCCGTGTCCACCAGCATCGGGCAAGCGGTTGCCCCTGCATAGAACGACCCTTCTTCATTGCGGTCAACGGCAACCCAGACGATCCAGCAAAGACGGCCGTTAGGCACATCTTCCTTGTTCGTGCTGAATTTAATCCCCTTCTCGATCTTGCTCTTCGCATGCATCGCGCCTACATCAATGTAAGCCTCGCCGTTATCGATCATGACGCAGGATACGCTGCTGAGGTCAATCGTCCCCGCACCAAAGCCTTTATGTTCCTTATTGCTCACCACGTTCAAAGAGAGAGACTTCTTCTCTTTCTTCTCAACCGGCTGTTGATCTTTCTCCTGATCACTCATCTTACGCTTCAACTCCCATCTCAAAAACCCTTCGATTCCACGTCCGGCGCGGTTTTAGCGCCTGTCCGCACATTAATTCCATTTTAGCTAATAATCTCGGAAAAGCAAACATATACATGCTTTAGATGCTTGTCAACGGGAGGGAATCTTTCAATGAATCCACGTCACGCCAAACGTTTTCTACTCTTTGCCCTCGTCGCCGTGATTCTGGGCTTAACGGCAAGGCAAGGGTTCGGAGATGCCTGGGTTTCGCAATATACATACGCCTCCGCTCCTGCCAAGAAAGACACGGCGCCGAAACCAACTGCTCCGTCCTCCGCGCCGGAGCCCGATATTGTGATGCAGCCAAAGCCGGTAGCGCTCAGCAAAAGGGTTACGGAGTACCACATCGATGTGAAACTTCAGGAGGATACGCATATGTTGGTCGGGGAGCAGTCTGTCACTTGGACAAACCCCGGCAGGCAGCAGGTGTCCGAGATGTATTTTCATCTGTACCCGAACGCCTTCCGCTCCAAAGACACGACCTTCATGAAAGAATCCGGCGGTCAGCTCCGCAATGACAAAGCGACTTCGGACAGCATCGGCTATATGAACCTGCTCTCGCTAGAGACGACCGAAGGCTACAGCCTTCTTCCGCGCCTGCATTACGTGCAGCCCGATGACAGCAATCCGCATGATTTAACGCTGGCCAAGCTGCGACTGCCGCAAGCTGTCGCACCGGGCAAAAGCGTCACGCTTCGTATTAAATTTGAGGTCAAGCTCCCGGAAGTGTTCGCCCGGATGGGCTACTCCGGCAACTTCATTATGGCAGGCCAGTGGTTTCCGAAGCTTGCCGTGTACGAAACAGCAGGCACACGCGGCCGAGCCGCCGAGGGCTGGAACATTCACCAGTATCACGGCAACTCGGAATTCTACAGCGACTTCGGCATCTACAGTGTGAAAATCAACGTCCCGGACAGCTATAAAGTAGCGGCAACCGGCTTCCAAACCAAACCTTCCGTCGTAGCAGCCGGACGCAAAACCTACCAATACTACGCCGATGACGTGCATGATTTTGGCTGGTCGGCGTCACCGGATTTCGTATATACAGAGGAGCCTTTCTCCACAGACGGCGTACCGGGTGTTCGTATCAAGCTGTATTTGGATCCGCTGCACGCCAAGTTCAAGGATCGCTACATGCACGCAGCCAAATCCGCACTCGCCAAATATGCACAATGGTACGGCGCATACCCCTATACCACCCTCTCTGTCGTAGTTCCGCCTAAAGGTGGCAACGGCGCAGGCGGGATGGAATATCCGACACTCATTACCGCATTCGCCGCAGAGAACGAGAATCCCGGCTACGATCTTGAGCGAACGGTCGTCCACGAGATCGGCCATCAATATTGGTACGGCATGGTCGCCTCCAATGAATTCGAAGAGGCTTGGCTCGACGAAGGTTTCACCTCCTATGCCGAGGACAAAGTGATGGAGAGCGAATACGGCGTGGAGCCGAATTTGCCGGTGGAAGCAAGCTACATGACGAACCCCGCACCGCTGAAGCAGCTTTCCTGGTCCTACCACAGCAACAATCACTATGCGGAAAATGTGTACATGCGCGCGAAGCTTGTGCTATTCGGCATCGAGAAACAGGTCGGCGCCCAGACGATGCGTAAGATTATGCGGACTTATTTTCAAAAGTATAAATTCAAGCATCCTTCCACCGCCGACTTCCAGCGTGTCGTGGAATCCGTTACGAAAACCAAGTGGAACGACTACTTCAGCCATTTCGTGTACGGGGATGCCATGTCCGATTACTCGGTCGCTTCCATTCATGTACGCCCCGTGAAGCAAGGCAACGAGACGCAGTACGAATCGGTCGTACTCATCAAGAAGACAGGCGGCAGCTCCGGGCCGGTGTCGGTCGTGTTCCATTTTGCCGACGGTACGCTGATGCCTAAAGTGTGGGACGGCCAAGAAACCCACATTCAATATAAAATCGTCCACCCCTCCAAGCTGCTGTGGGCCGCCGTCGATCCGCATAACGACAACGTGCTCGACAACAAACACATCAACAACTTTATGAAAGCCGAGCTCGCAGAGAAATCGCGCACGCGCTGGAGCGTCGGTGTTTCCAAGCTGATTGAGAGCATTTTTGCTTCCATCGCATGGTGACGAGCTTAGCAAACACTTTCTGGGAGGTGATGATACATGAGAACGCATCTGAAGCAAGGCTGGCGACTGACCGTTAAGCACTTCTACATTATCATTATGCTGTTTCTATATGAGCTGATATGGGGCTTCTTCCTCTATCGAACCATTGAAGGGATAACCGTGCCGCTTCTAAAAAGATTCCCGGACAGCATCGGCAGCAGCGGTACAGCCGTTCAGCTCTTCATGACGGAGGCACAGTTCCAGCTCATCAAGACCGATCTGATCCGCCCCTATGTCTGGCTCTTCTGCGGGCTGCTGGCCGGGCGCATCGTGATCACCCCTTTCCTGAATGCAGGACTGTTCCACTCCCTCCATCATGTAACGGACGAGAACGGCACGAAATTTCTCAAAGGCATTCGCGCTGCTTGGAAGCCGGTAGCCCTGCTCTACTTGGTGGAAACAACACTCACGCTCCTGCCGGCCATTTGGCTGCTGCCGCGGGCATTAACGAAACTATTAGGAAGCAACTCGCTGCTGGAATTTGCGCAGCAAGCCGGTCCATGGGCGGGCGCTTGGCTCGCTTGGGCGGTTCTGATCCACCTGCTCTTCCTCTCCATGCAGTTCGGAGCCGTCGCCGGAACCGGCGCACTCCGCTCCTTATGGACATGCATTGCGAACTTCCTGCCTTTCGCCGGTATTTCGCTTCTCATGTGGGCGATCGGAGCCGCGCTCAGTATGACTATTGCCTCCGTTTCGCTGATATGGGCAGGTCTGCTGGCGCTCATCCTGCATCAAGGCTACCAGTTGATCCGAACCATCATGAAGGTGTGGACGGTAGCCGCCCAGTACGATGCTTGGCAGTCGAAACAGGTCTAATCCATGCGGGGAGGCCGCCCATCATGTCATGTTGAGACATTGGGACGGCCTCCTTTTTAACTAATAACTGGCATATTAAAGACAAACCCCTCGGTAGAGCGGGTTTTTTTGACATGCGCTTTAATTCAAGAAGAGACATGCTTTGCACAGTGGAATGATTGCGGGCGGGCTCCTAAAATCGCCGAAACCAGCCGCTGTTATACGAATATGAGAGATAAAAGGTTGCATTCTAATAATTTTAATTTGTGAACAAGTTGTGAACTAGGAAGGAGAAGGAAGAAAATGATCGAATAATTATGCCTAGAAATGAAAATTTTGCCGAATTCCCATCACGGGAAACGGGGGAACCATCTTGGGTGAATTGATCCCGACATCCGCAAAGCAAGGCGCGGCATGCCAGAGGTGATCATAGGGAGCCTTCAACCGAACCCCACAGCTAACCTCGTAGGCACTGGAAGGAGTTTCCCGTTTTGAAAAAGCTTTCTGCACTTTTGATCGGACTGGCGATGCTTCTACTTTTTCAAACAGGAAGCGTTTTCGCGCAATCCAAAATGGATGGGGTCATCTCAGATCTGATCGGTACACCTTACGTGTACACCGGCACCACAACGAAAGGGTTTGACTGCTCCGGATTCACCATGTACGTGTTTAATAAACTCGGCGTGGATATCCCGCATGCATCCCGTTCGCAAGCACAGCTGGGCAAGAAAATCGCGAAAGCGGATTTGATTCCCGGCGACCTCGTATTCTTTAATACGACAGGAAAAGGAATCTCGCATGTTGGCGTCTATGTTGGCGAAGGCAAGTTTGCACACTCCTCCACCAGCAAAGGTGTAACCATCAGCGCACTGAGCGATTCCTACTATTCCAAACGTTATGTTACATCGCGCCGCGTGATGAGCCCGGAAACGTATGAGAAATATGCGGACGAGCCTTCTGACGTAGCCGACGGTGGCGACGACGAGTAAGATTAATTATTGCACCTGCCTCAGGTGCCTGTGTGAGCACAAAAGAAGCCGCAGCTGTTCGTCCTTCGGGACAAGCACCTGCGGCTTCTTTTGTTCTTTTCGAAGGAACAGGCGCCATTACCGCCTTAAGTAGCGCACCCACCAGAACGTTCGGCCAACCTGGACATCGAGCTTGCTCCCGAGCGGCGCAAACAGATCATGCAGCTCGATTGGGGTCGCACAGCCCTCGCTTCGGCGGTCGGCCATGACGACGATCGCACCAGAGGCAAGCCGCTCATGCCAGGCCTCGAGGAAGCGCTGACGCTCCCCTGCCGGCAGCTCGCCGAGGCAGAAACAAGCCAACCCCGCATCGAACGTATCGGCCACCGCCTTGAGTTCCTCTTGAAGGACCGCCTTCGTCACCGGCGTCGTCAGGCGCGGCGTTCTCGGTCCACTCACCCGCAGTACGCGCCGTCCCGCGAGCGTATCCGTTAAACCAACCTCAAGCTTCTTCCACTCTGCTCGCCGACTCTCTATGCTGTCCCGCCATCCTGCCATCCCGGATTCCTCCTTTTTTCTAAGCTTATGTGACGAAGCTTAACAAATGACCGATTTTTAGCAGGTTAGGGCGACGTGGACTGTCTAAAGAGGAATCGATTGACTCATGATGAATAGTAGGATGATAGGGTTGTTGGGGCCGGGATGCGACGATGCCGTGACGCTAGGCGCGAAAGGCGCGAGTCGCACTAGGCGCGGAAAGCCCCGGGCGCGACCGAGGAGTGAGGCGTGAGATGCACGAGTGGCGGGGCCGGGATGCGTGGCGCGCTAACGAACCGTAGAGGCCTTATTTGGGGTAAAATAGCTAGCTCGTAATTCTAAAGAACCGTGGGGGGTTATTTTGAGAAAATGGGTCGAGAATGGGCATGTTCGAGCTAAATAAGACCTGTAGGGTTCGTTAGAATTTCAAACCGAGTTATTCGGTCGAAATAAGACCTGTGTGGTTCGTTAGAATTTGTCATCGCCGTCCTCTGGAGACGGAATCTATACATTTCGAGTTTTTCATAGAAAAGGAGCTTCCGCTATGTCACTTTCATCCCCCGCGCTTGCGGGATTTCATAAAACACTGGCCGGTTGGTTCGATCAAACATTCGGCGATCCTACCCCTGTCCAGCTCGAAGCATGGGCCGCCATAGTGGAAGGCCGTCATACGCTGATTGCCGCGCCAACCGGTTCGGGCAAAACATTGGCTGCGCTGCTGCCATGTTTGAATCGCCTTGCTCAGCGCAAGCTGGTTGCTGCTGCACGGGGGAAAGCACTGCCACCCGGTGTGCGTGTGCTATATATTACGCCGCTTAAGGCGCTCAATAATGATATCCAGCATCATTTGGTCGGGTTCATGGAGGATATTGAACGATTTGAGAGCGGCGACGACGGCGATGCCACTGAGGCATGGCCGGGCATCCGCTCGGCGGTGCGGACCGGCGATACGCCTTCCAGCGAACGGGCGCGCATGGCCCGGCGCCCTCCCGATGTGCTGGTGACGACGCCGGAATCCCTCTACCTGCTGCTCACCTCGGACAAAGGTCGCACAATGCTCGGAACCGTCGAGACCGTCATCGTCGACGAGATCCACAGCCTTGCCGGCGACAAGCGCGGCGCGCATTTGTCGCTCTCGCTGGAGCGGCTATCCGCGCTCGCGGCGCAGCCGGTGCAGCGGATCGGCGTGTCTGCGACGCAGAAGCCGCTGTCGCGGGTCGCGCGGTTTCTTGGCGGCTGGGAGCCGCAGGCAGGCGCGGGGTTTAGCGCGGATGCGGGCGACGGCGCGGCGGATAGGCAGGGCCAGCTTCGCGCGGATGCAAGCGAAAGCGCAGCGGCTCTGCAGGGTGGGCTTCGCGCGGGCGCGGACGGCGGCCCGGGGCAGCTTGCCGCGCCGGAGGCGGAGCCGGTGCATCCGCTCGGCTACGCGCAGCGCCGGGTGGTCATCGTCGAAAGTACGATGACCAAGTCCATCGAGGTCCGGGTCACGATGCCGGACCTCAGCCGCCCTGCTCGCACGCGCTATGGCGTTTGGCAGCCCATCATCGAGCGGATGATGGCGCTGATGGAAGGCGCACGCTCCGTGCTGCTGTTCGTGAACAGCCGCCGCATGTGCGAGCGTCTCGTGCTGCGGCTCAACGAGCACGCGGGCTACGAGCTGGCGCGCGCGCATCACGGCAGCCTCTCGCGCGAGCGGCGGCTTGAGGTCGAGCGCATGCTCAAGGCCGGCGAGCTGCGCTGCCTCGTCGCCACCTCTTCGCTAGAGCTCGGCATTGACGTAGGCCATGTCGACCTCGTGATCCAGGTCGACTCGCCCAAGGCGGCAGCCGCCGGCATTCAGCGGATCGGCCGCGCCGGCCACGCCGTCGGCGATGTGAGCCGCGGCTTTATCATCGCGCGATCGCGCAGCGAGCTGCCTGAAGCGGCGGTGCTCTGCCGCAACATCGGGCGGCGCGACATCGAAGCGATCACTCTGCCGCGAGAGCCGCTCGACGTCTTGTCGCAGCATATGACTTCCATCGTTGCGGCGGAAGATATCACGATCGATGCATTGTACAGGCTGATCATACAAAGCGAATGTTTCCGAGGCTTCCCACGAACGCGATTGGAGGCTGCGCTCAAGGTGCTGTCGGGATTTTATCCGTTCGCGCGACCTCTTATGGAATGGGATCGAGCTACTGACACGCTCCGCAAAAGGGCCAATACATCCATGGCCGCTATTACCGGCGCCGGTACGATTCCGCAAAGCTCCGCCTATCCCGTTCATCACGCAGACAGCCGTACTCACTTAGGCGAGCTTGATGAAACTTATATAGCAGAAAGCCGTGTCGGAGACGTCTTTCAGCTTGGAACCAGCTCTTGGATGATCAGCAGCATCGAGAACGACCGCGTATATGTTCAAGAAGCGCCGAATCGCTTCAGCGAGATCCCGTTCTGGCAGGCGGAGAACGCCAGCCGAAGCGTGGAGGTCGGCATTCAGCTTGGTCATTTTCTGGAGCAGCTATCCGCAAAGCTGGCTCTGGATGACCCAACGAACAAAAGCGATTCCGAGCTGTCAAAGAAACGGGAAGACATCACCATTGCCTGGCTCGATGCGGAATATGGACTCGATCATTATGCAGCTTCCGAGCTGATCGGGCTCGTCCAATCCCAGCATCATACGCTTGGGCTGCCGACCGAGCGGCGGATCATCATCGAGCATTATCGCGATCTGATGAACCAGACCCGTATCATTATCCATAATCCGTTCGGCAGGCGCATTAACCGAACATGGCTGCTCGCCATCGAGCGGCAATTTCAGCGGCTCCTGCCCTACTCGATGTACGGCAACGCCAAAGACAACGGCATCGAGCTCGTCGTGCCCGATTGGGACGCTTCCTGGCTGCAGACGTTATGGCAAATTACTGCCGACAGCGTAGAGTCACTCCTCACAGAGGCGATTACGGGCTCGCCGTTTCTCGGTTTATCCTTCCGTCGTATCGCGGAGACGTCGCTTCTCCTCTCCCGCAGCTTCACGCGTACGCCGATGTGGCAGAAACGTCTGCGCTGCGAAGAATTGTTGAAGCAATCGCTCCCTTATGCCGAACAGTTCCCTTACCTTGAGGAGGCTATGCGGGAGTGTCTGCATGACTACCTCGATACGAATGGTTTAAAACAACTGCTAGAGTCCATCACCGCAGGTCAAATCGAGGTGTTGGTCAAGGAATCGCATGCACCATCGCCGTTTGCCGTTCAATTCCTCTCCGACTACGCCAATATGATGCTCTATGAAGGCGATGGACTGAGCGAAGCGACACAGCTCCAACTGCTTAGTGTGAGCAAGTCGCTGGCAGGGCAGCTCTTCGGTGAAGAGGCCGTTCAACGGGCGGTCGATCCCGGCATTGCACAGCAGGAGCAGGAGCGACTGGAAACCGGCGGCCGACAAGTCCCGGCAAACGCCGTGGAACTGTATATGCTGCTCAAACAGCGCGGCGATCTGTCGACTGAGGAGCTGACTGCCATTGCCGGTGAAGCCGTACCGGGCTGGCTGCAAACTCTACGCGATGCAGGTCGTATCGCGGAGCAACCGTTCGGCCGCGGACAGCGCCGATGGATCTGTGCGGAGGAGCAGGACATGTACAACGCGTTCCCCAAGAGCGACAGCGCCATTGCTTTTATTGCCGGTCGCTTCGCAGACCACCGGCTTTCTTTCACCGAGGTTGAGCTGCGTGAGCACTATCCCGATCTTTCGCCTGCCCAGGCCGCTCATATCCCTGAGGTGCTGCTGCAGCTGGATCGAATCGAGGCCGCTCCTTTCGCCGATGGTGAGGAAGAGCGAATTTGGACGAGCCGCACCGTAGCCAAACGACTGATTCGCCTGACAATGGAGCAAGCGCGAAAACAAGCCGAGCCAATCGACCCCATACGTTGGTGCACGCATATGTCCATGCTCCAGCACGCTCTCTCGGGTTCGCAGCTAAGCGGAATCGACGGCCTGCGCATGGTTATTGAACGGCTGCAAGGCTTCTTCTTGCCCGCTTCGCACTGGGAATCCGTCCTGTTCCCGTCCCGAGTGATCGGCTATCGCAAGGATGACCTGGATTTGCTCTGCGCCTCCGGTGAAATCATCTGGATCGGCCGCAAAGAAGAGAATGAGAAGGAAGGCAAAATTGCCTTCTTCCTCTCCGAATCCAAGCCGCTTTATGCGCCGGAAATCGCACGAGCTGTCCAAGCTGCGAGCAGCACCAAGCATCCCCGCCTGCTGTCGCTGCTGCAGGAAGGCGGAGCCAGCTTCCTGACCAAGCTGAGCCGCGATTACGGCAAAGTGCCGTCCGAGCTGCTGACAGACTTGCTCGATCTAATCTGGGAGGGCACGGTCTCGAACGACCAGTTCGCGCCGCTCCGGCTGCAGCTGCAGACCAAGGGCAAGCAGCTCGCCCGCACCGGCTCCGGCCTTGGGCGCTGGTACTGGACTGGACCGCTCAGCGAGCAACCCGATCTGCGACCGTCCGCTATAGCTGCTCAACCCGGCCAGACCGGACTGTCCGTCTCACCAGTTCCGCTCGACCAGCCCGGCCAGACCGCCGAGCCAACCGGCATCGCCGCCCCAATCGACGCCGCCCAGCTGCGCTCCGTTTCCTCCGAGCTGTCGGAGTCGGCGCTCCACTGGACGCAGCATCTGCTGGACAGCTACGGCATCGTGTCCAAGGACCTCGTCGCCCAGCTCTCGCCATTCAGCTGGGAGGAGCTGCTGCCGATGCTCAAGCAGTTGGAGCAGTGGGGCGTCGTAACCCGCGGCCTGCTGGTGCAGGGCGTGCAAACCTTGCAGTTCGCGCGCCGCGAGGGAATCGCTTCGGTCCGCCAGCCGCTGCCCGGACAGGACAATGCCGCTGTCACGGTACTCGCCGCGACGGACCCGGCCAACCCGTTCGGCCTGGCCGCCGATTGGCCGAGCGTCCGCGGCACCGGATTCGCTCGCAAGAGCGGCAACTACCTCGTGCTGCAGCACGGGCAATGGCGCTTCTGGCTCGAAAATAACGGACGCCACATCGTCGACCTGTCTGCTTTATCGACTCCGTCTGACGAGGCCTCGCCAACTGGCAACGCCGTAGGCGCTGCCGAGCTCAAAGAAATCTTCCGCATGCTGCTCCGCCAGCACGGACTCAGCAAGATCAAGATCGACCGCTGGAACGGGGAGCCGATAACCGAATCGGCAGCCGCCCAAGAGATGCTGCGCGCCATGGGCGCCGAGCGCGACAACCGCTCCCTTGTGCTGTGGCCGAGCAACCTCCGATAACTCAAGCAGCTTCTCTTTTTCCCGTGGGGCTAAACATAAACAACCTCTCTTCCTGCAAACCTACTGCAGGAGAAGAGGTCATTTTGTTATGGAAATCGGTCATATTTTCATATCGTTCCTCTCTCCCATATATGTTATGGTGGACATAATCTATCACGTGAGGAGCACTGGAATACATGTCTCGGTTAGTCTATCTGGGTTGTTTCGCTTATCTGGTTGTCGGGCTCGGTCAATTGGTCATCGGCGCTATCATGGAACCGATGGTTCACGCCTATGGCGTACAATATGGCGATGGCGGCCAGCTCGTCATGCATCAATTTCTCGGGGGTATGGTGGGTATTCTGTTCGCACCGTGGCTCATTGGGAAGATTGGCAAAAAAGCGGTGCTGTTGTCCGCCATCGGCTTCATGACCATAGCTGAATTTCTATACACCATGCTGCCGCCATGGTGGTTGATGCTCACGATTGCGCCTTTTGCAGGGGTCGGCCTCGGCATGACGGAAGCCGTTGTGGGGTCCTTTATTATCGGGGCATCGGGAGCCAAAGCCAACACGGCGATGAGCCGCGTGGAAACCTTTTTCGGCGTCGGCGCTTTGCTTATTCCGTTCGCGGGCGCAGCCTTAATCGAGGCTGGTTATTGGAAATTGTCCTTCGGAATCGTCGGCGTGCTCGGCGCTATCACCTTCTTATTATGGTCGATCTGGTGGCCATCCGTTCTGGATCAACCCGCTTCTTCGGCGGGAACCGCCGATCATGAAGCCCATGCGGGAGCTGCGCCAAAGCTCACATCGCGTTCTCTCGTTATTCTTATAGCATGTGCTGTATTCTTCGTGGTTTATGTTGGCCTCGAAATGAGCTATATCCACTATCTCCCATCGCTGCTTGTTCAAACGAACGGCCTGGTGGAGTCGTCAGCTACATTGGCGCTCAGTCTCTTCTGGGGCGCGATGGTCATCGGCCGCTTGGTTGCCGGACAAATTGCCGATCGAGTCGGCGGCTCAGTCTACTTAATCGGGACTTGTATCATCACGGCCGTTCTATTCATTCTCATGACCTTGTTCACCGGCGCATTACCGGCATTCGTGCTTGCTTTTGCCGTTGGACTGACGATGTCAGGCATGTTCGCGATCGCACTTGTATTTGCCAACCGGGCAACGCCTGGCAGAACCGAGCGGACGACCAGCCTGCTCATGGCTTGCGGCGGTATTGGCGGCGCGCTGCTGCCCAAGGGAACCGGCTGGTTCCTCGACCAGCATGGCCCGGAAGCAGTTCGCTGGCTATTTGCAGGTACGGCGGCCTTGATGCTGCTTGTTATTCTCTGGGCATCTCTTTCATCACGTCGATCTGCTTCAGTGCTCATGACGATGCACAAATAATACGCAATACCAACTTGGAGGAGGCGTACCACTGTGAACGATGCGATTTCTCGCCGCAAGCGCGAGCTCATGAATTACACAGCTGAGCTGACAATGGATCCTGATCAACTTCATAACTTCTGGGATAAGGTGCTGCGCAGCTATGACGATATTCCGCTTGAGCTCCTACGCGAGCGCGAGGACTCCCCTTTCCCAGGCATAACGGTCGATAAAATCACCTATAAAGGCTACGATGACACACCGATTCACGGCTGGTTTATCGTGCCGCAAACAGCGGCAAGCGCCGATGCGAAGCTTCCATGTATCGTAACCTTCCCCGGCTATACCGATGACCGCGGTTATCCCGAACGTTACGCAAGCTGGCTGCTTCTCGGCTACGCCGTATTCGCTGTTGATGTAAGAGGCCAAGGCGGCGAGACCGGCAATTACATGCCGGAGCTCACAGGCTCAGTGAAAGGCTGGGTCTCCAGCAATCTGCTTCAGCCGGAAGGCTCGTACTACCATGCGCTTACGCTCGATGTCGTTCGTGCCATTGATGCCGCTGCAGCGCAGCCGGAGGTTGATCCTGCGAGGCTGGCATCAGTTGGCGGCAGCCAAGGCGGCGGTCTCGCTTTGATCTCGGCAGCGCTGAACCCCAAAGTAACGGCCGTCATCGCCGACATTCCGAATATGTGCAATATGGATCATGGGGTGCTCCATTCCAGCAGCTCCTTATCGGAGGTTGCGCAGCATCTCAAGCGTTATCCCGAGCAGCTGGAGCCTGTTCTACATACGCTGGCCCACTACGACATGCTGAATCTGGCCTCGCGCATCAAGGTTCCTGTCTTGATGTCGGTCGGTTGGAAAGACGGCGTCTGTCTGCCTGAGACGATCTATGCGGTTTACAACCGGATTGCATCGGAGAAAGTGATCTTCGATTACCCTTTCAGCGGTCATGAAATCGGGGAATACCACAATCGGGAACGGATTCTTTTTCTGCAGAGGCAGTTTCGCTAAAATCCGCCAAAAGTAGCGATAGACGCATGGCCTCAATCCGCTATAATTTAGGTAAGTCTGACTGCGGTTATCTAAAGGAGTGAGCAGAATGATCCGATCCAACTCGCCTCTCGTTTGTACACCTGCAATCGTGGCGCGTCATACGTCCCTGTCTCTCTTTACAGGCGGTCTGGCTTTGCCAGAGCCATACTCGAATATGCCATAATGCCCGGGTTCAACCGGGCTGCCCGGAAGAACCTCTGTCACCCGCTGCGCCTTTCACAGCGAGCTGCCGAGGTTCTTTTTGTTCAAAGGCAGCCCCTTCTCCGGCAAAATACCGCTTCAGCCGCTGCGCAATTTCCTTCTGGTTGAACAAATCCGGCGCATTATGACCAAGTCCTTCTATCACGGAGTAGGAAGCGTTCGGAATGACCGCCGCTGCTGCCCTGGCTCCCTTCAGCAGAAATGCCGGGCTGGTGCTTCCGGCCATAATGAGAGTTTCTACTCGAATGGCACTGTAGTTGTGTACAGTGGAGTCGAGGCGGAACACCTCATCCATCTCTTTAATGAGTGTCGGCAGCTTCTCACGCAGCTTACGCCCTTCCCGGAACAGCAAGGAAGGAAGCAGCATCAGCTTGATCAGCCAGCGCGGCAGCTTAACCATCTGCTCTGATACGCCTACTCCTTTGAGGAAGGTAACAAAAGCATCCAGGTCCTTCCCTTTCTCCATCTGGCGCTTATAGGCAGGCATCCAATCCGAAGGAAACTCGTCGTCGACCGAGACGGCCGGTTCATACACGGCTAGCTTCTCCATCGCCGACCAGGGCGTCCGCGCAAGCTCCAGCCCAATCAGCCCGCCAAAGCTGTGGCCAAACACATAAGGAGCCCCCGTTGCCTGTAGAACAGCCAAGGCATCCTCGCACTCCTTCTCTATGCTGTACTGCATGCCTTGCGGACCGCTGTAAAGACGCCCGCGTCGATCGACGACATACACGGTAAACGTGTCAGAGAGCTCCTGTGCCAGCTTCTCATACTCATGTCCGGAGACGAAGGCGCCATGAATGATGACAAGACCGGGGCCATGGCCCGACTGTCGGTAACCGATGACCGTTCCATCCTTGGAGACGATGCTGTGAAGGGTATAGCTTTTCTTGTTCTTCAACCTGTGCCCTCCTCTGCGGCGCATCTTGTAGTGTTGTAGGTTGTGAGGTCCGTCGTATGGCCGATTATTCAGATGAATGAGATTCATTTTGCCGAAGCTTGAAGTTGCAGCGGACGCAGTTAATCTAATAGAGGAGGCGGAAGATCCATGAAACAATCGATCGTCAAATGTCCCGGGTGCGGTCTGATGCTGCCCAATCAGTACTTTTCGGAGCCCTCGCGTTTTCATGCGTCCGGCGAATGCATGGAGCTGTTTAATCAGTTATCTTACTACACGGTATCACATGGACAGCCCGAATTTATTCATCAGCTGGCATTAGACGCCTACGGTGCGCAGCATTCAGGCGGGTTCACGCGTTCCATTACGACCGCCTTCTCGCTGATCGGTCTCTATCTGGTCGTAGAGCATGGATTTACAGGCAAACAAGTGCAACAAGCGCATATGGAGTTAGGTCGTGCTAAGATCACTTGGCCCGCGCTCACCCCACCGCAAACGAGCTCCGCCATTACCATTCAAGAAGTGCTTCAAGCGGAAGCCGGTGAGCCTCGGGATGCGATGATTCGCCAATGGGTTCGCGAGGTTTGGAGCAGCTGGGCACATGCCCATCATTGGGTGAAGGAAGCCGCTCAGCATCTCCTTCCTGCCGAATAGCCAGAAGGGTCCTTTCCAAGCAGCTGCTGCTTAGAAGGGACCCTTTCTTTCACTGTTCTACTATTTTCTGTGTGTCCACGCTCAAATATACGACCGTTTATTAGCGTACTGCTCAAAATCAAACACAATTTAAACATTTACTGTAAAACTTCCTAAACATCTTTCCTTTATAATGGGCTCCAAAGCTGACAAAGCTGGCTTGCACCAAGACTAAAGGGGTTGTCCGGATGCTTAATAATATTTCGTTAAAAAAGAAGTTGAGTGGCCTGCTCGCCATTCCGTTGCTGCTCTTTGTTGTCGTTTGTCTATATTTGATTCAGAGAAACAATGCCGATTTGAGTCACATGAAAACCATGATGTACGACGTCAGCGCACAAACCACTTCACTCATTCTTAATGCAGACCGTGACATGTATCAAGCCCAGATTGCTTACCAAACGATCGGAAACAGCCAATTGTCCGGTGCTGAGCTGCAGCAGCAGAAGCAGGACTTGAGCGACAATATCGGGCAAATTATGGAACGTGTCGGCAAGGCCCGCGACATTATGACTGAGAACGGGCTTCTTGCTGAGAAGCACGAGAAGACCCAAATAACCGTACAGCAGAACCTCGATCGATTCCAAACCCATTTTGCCTCATGGTCCGATAAGACAGCTGCAGGCACAAGCGATATCGCAGATTTTGACACGGCTAGAGAGAGCTTGAATGAGCTGGGCGAGTTTCTTGATGCTACCGCTGTTCAACAAGCAGAACTGATTCAGAAAAACAATGTAAGCATGCATTGGTTCATTTATATCATCATCGCCTTATGCGCGCTGGTTATTGGCATCACCGGTTTTGGTATCATTCGTCGCATCACGAAGTCTGTGGATCATATTTTGCATCGAGTAAGGCAGGTTTCAGAAGGTAATCTGCTGAATGAAGGCCAAGCTGCTCACTATAAGGACGAGCTCGGTACAATCTCAGAATCCATAGATGTCATGGCAAACGGACTTCGGGAACTGATTAGCAAAGTATTGGTATCTGCAGAAGCCGTCACAACGGCAGCCGCAGAAATCTCCGCAACAACCGATGAAGTTGCCAGAGGCAACTTGTATCAAGCGGAGTCGGCACAGACCGCTTCAGAGGTCGTTACGAAGCTTTCAGAAGGCGTGCGTACCGTATCGCAGCGCGCCAAGGAAGCGACGCATCTCACCATCAACACCAACAAAGATGCGATCGCTTGCGGCAATACCGTACAAGAATCACTCAGCAGCATGAATCTACTCTCGCAGCGAATGAATGAATTGGAGAAGGATTCGAATCAGATCGGCAACATTATCGGTGTAATCGACGACATTGCCGAGCAAACCAATTTGCTGGCACTGAACGCCGCAATCGAAGCGGCGCGGGCCGGCGACCAAGGGAGAGGCTTCGCGGTCGTGGCAGACGAGGTACGCAAACTGGCGGAACGAAGCGGCGAAGCCACGAAGCAGATTGCCAACATTATTAAAGGCATGCAGCATAGTACGCAAGAGAGTGTGAAGGCCATGACGACCACCGAAAAACTCTATCAACAAGCCGGTGATGCGCTTGGCATTATCGTGCGCCGGGTCGGCGAGGTCGCGGAGCAGACAGAAGAAATCGCCTCTGCGAGCGTCAGCCAAGCTTCACAATCGCAGGAAGTCATGAAACAGATTGAATCCATTGCTTCCATCAGCGAAGAAGCAGCCGCCGCTGCACAGCAGACGGCAAGCTCCTCCCAGTCGCTCGGTTCGCTCGCTTATCAGCTTAATACGATGGTAAAGCGATTCCGCATCTAAGTTATATGAGGCGTCACAGCTAGGTTTCCTAGCTGTGACGCCTTTTCTCATCTCGTCCTCTACCTAGAGGAAATGTTGCCGTTTGCGCAGCATGGCTCCATGCATAACAATACAAAAAGCCGTCCCAAAAGTCATACTCTCGGGACGGCTCCTGACTGAGATTCTTGCAAGGTTACACTATCGCTACAGCTTAAAGGTTGAAACAGACTGCTCCAGCTTGGAGGCGATGTCACTCATTCGGCGCATCAAGGCTACGGCTTCCTGGCTGCCTGCCGCAGACTGCTGGCTGCCTGCGGCTATGGTCTGCACCGAGTCCAAAATATTGCTCGACTGCGCGCTCTGCTCTTCGGTCGCCGCCGCAATCTCAGTCACCTTGGCGGATACACTGCCGATTTGCTTCACGATGGCTTTGAACGTTGTACCGCTCTCGACTGCCACAGCCGCACTTTCCTTCGCTGCTTCCACACTTAAGGCCATGTTGTTCTGCATCGATTTAATGATGACGGAAATATCCTTGGTTGCCGCGCCGCTTCGTTCTGCCAGCTTCCGCACTTCCTCGGCTACGACTGCGAAGCCTCTGCCTTGGTCGCCTGCACGTGCCGCCTCAATGGCTGCGTTCAGCGCCAGCAAATTCGTTTGCTCCGCAATATCATCGATCACTTCAATGATCTGATTGATTTTGACGGAATCGTCAACCAAGATGGATACCCGTTCGTTAAGCCGGTTCATGCCATCCAGAGAGTTGGCAATAATGACGTTGCCGTTATTCGCAAGCCCGGTTGCCTCTTCCGTTAGATCAGCTGCGCTCTCGGCATTATAGGCCACCGACTCCATCGCTGCGGTAAGCTCCTGCATAAGCGTGCTGATATCCTGCGAAGCTGCGGCTTGGCTGTCGCTTCCGGCGGCAATCTCTTCCGATGTTTTCGTCGTATGTCTGGCGACTTCAGCCATATTGCGCGCGGAAATCAGCAGCCCGCTGACGAATTGGCGGTAATTCTCCAGCATGAGGTTGAAGGACGCGGCGAGCTGTCCGATTTCATCCTTGCTGCCCTCTGGTAATCGTGCAGTCAAATCCCCTTTATTATCAGCCAGTTCATGCAGCTTCGATACGATTAACTTAAGCGGGCGGATCTTGCGAATCAGAATGAACACCGATCCCAGCATGGTCAGTGAAACAATAATGATGCTGGCCGTGACAAGGTAAATGTAGGTGTACATTTTGCTTTCGGCAGCAGCGCTCTCATTCTCAGCCCGCGTGTTCATCCTGTCCTGGAACTGCTTAATCGGATCCATGATGATTTTCTGATTGGCTTCGTACTTGGCGTCGAACATCAAGTGTCTGGCCGATTCGAAATCGCCTGCCTCTACCGCCTTCATCGCTGCCTCTTCTGTCGCGATCAGCGCATCGGAGTTATCCTTTGCTTGCTGGATGAGATCGAGCTCGCTCTGAGGAGCATCCATTTCCTTGAGCCTGGCGACGACGTGGTCTCCCGTCTTGGTTTCTTTCACTTCCCGCCAGTAGTTGTCATAGTGCGTACGGTCACCGAATTGAACATATTGACGCGCTTCATTACTCAGCAGCACCGAGGAATTGGCCAAATCAATACCTAATTGTTTGAATTCTGCTTGGCGATGCGTCGCTTCTTTCACGTTCTCGTAGTTCTTGCTTAGCAGGATGACGGATGCGACGAGGAATACGGAGAGCACCATGAACAATACACTGATAAATTTGAGCATCTTTGCGATTTGCACGCTAATTTCACCCCTAATGACCTTATTTGCCCAATCATAGCAAATAGTCATTAAAGGATTATGGGGCCAGTCATTTGATTAATGTTAGTACCGTCTAAATCGAAGCTAATTATTTGCAGAGTATTTGTTTATCCGTCAAACAAACTACTTGCGCAGCAGCTCCGCACCCAGCGCCCAAACGGAGCGAAGGCGCGATGCGCGGCCATGCTGCCGAATGAAATTATAGTCCGTCAGCGTGACGCCGGCGTCCTTGCATGCAGCGTGCAAATCATCATCGAGCATGAGCCGGTATTCCCATACCCGTTTCTCCCAGTGGGGGATCGCCGCCAGCATCGCGGCATCCTCTACAGCGGGATGAATGTACGTCTCGCTGATGCCCTCGGGCAGGCGATACATTTTGGCGATGATGGATTGTTTGAAGGACTCGTACGTCTCCCCCTCTTCGATCTCGAAAGGATGCGACAACAGATAGTCCGGTATCGCTACGCCGAGTGTACCCGCGAGCGCCGAAGCCTTGCCTACTGCACGTTCCACGCCGGGAACCGCGGCCATCATATCCTCCGGATGAACGTGGCGGAACAGTCGAAACGGCACCTTCCACTTGGCGCATTTCATCAAGACTTGCGGAATGTGACTGCGGCCTGTCGCAATTCCATACAGACTGCCCATATGGTTGTCTGCATGCGTAATGACGATGCCCGCTTGGCGCACCCGCTCATACTGAGCATCCAGCTCCTGCACGACCGCTGCAGTATTGGCACCTCGTTCGAACGCCTCTACAGTCTGATACATATGCCCGCTTGCATCATGCAGGGAAGGATGACCGGTCAAACTCTCCCACCGCAGCGCATCGAATTCACTAGTCAGCGTCAGGTGCAGCCCAATATTGGACTGCCCGCGTTTCTTGCACCATGCGGCCGCTTCCTCGAAGCCCGGCGCCGGCGCCATGATCGTCGCCGACGACACGCGCGATTCCTCCAGCAAATGCATAATGGCCGCATTCATCGGGGCGCTTTGGCCAAAGTCATCACAATTGATGATGAGATACTTCCCATTCCCCTTCATTACGCGCACTCCCCTCCCTCTCTCGGGCTACCCCTGCCACCAAGCTGCAGTAGGATACTCCTCACTGCCTGCCGTAACGGTTTCTCCAATCTGCGGTGTTGCAATTGCAACTCCCTGTTTATGTGCCGCCTCTACCGCACGCTCAACCGGATCCGTCCAATCGTGGTAGGCCAGCGTAAAAGCACCCCAGTGAACCGGCATCAGCAGGCTTCCCCGCACATCCACATGCGCCTTCACCGTTTCCTCCGGCATCATATGAATGGACGACCAGCGCTCATCATATTGACCGCATTCCATCAGCGTCAGATCAAACGGCCCGTACTTCGTGCCGATCTCTTTGAAATGCGGTCCGTAGCCGCTGTCCCCGCTGTAGAACACCCGATTGCGCTCACCGGCGATTACCCACGAGCACCACAGCGTCGAGTTTCGGTCGAACAAGCCTCTGCCCGAGAAATGCCTTGCCGGCATACAGGCAAGCGTAAGCCCTGCCAGCCGCACCTCATCGCCCCAATCAAGCTCGGATATCTTCGCCGGATCTACGCCCCACTTACGCAGCCGTTTCGCTACACCTAGAGGCACGATAAAACGCGCTGCTTTATCCTTCATCTTGCGAATGGTGCCTTCGTGCAGATGGTCGAAATGGTCATGCGACTGAATAATGGCATCAATCTTCGGAAAATCCTCCGCCTGCAGCGGAATCCCCCCGCTGTAGCGCTTGCCGCCAAAGAACGATACCGGTGACGGCGAATCCGCGAACATCGGGTCAAACAGCAGCCTTTTCCCCTCAATCTCTAGCAGAAATGCGGAGTGCCCGAACCAGGTAACTTGAATGCCTTCTGCCTGAGGCTGAGCTGGCAGTGTCAGCTTCTTATACGGAATCGCCTGAGCCGGCTGACGGTTCGGACTGCCTTTGAACTGATCCCGAAGCATGCTGACGATCGCCTTGAAACTCATATCCATCTTTGTTTCTATGGCGTTGACGAATTTATTATTTTGCCGGGTGGAAGCCATTCGCGATCATGCCCCTTCTATTGTCCAAATCTTCCTTGTTATTCCCATTATAGTGCAAAGCGGTACCCAGCCACCATGAGCGCAGTCTTCTGTGCTAAACTGGTAGTAATTCATACGATAAGCAGCAAGGAGAAGAACTAGCCGATGAAACTGGTCTCATGGAATGTAAATGGGCTGCGCGCTTGCGTGACCAAAGGGTTTATGGATTATTTTACGGAGATGAACGCAGATATCTTCTGCTTGCAGGAGACGAAGCTTCAGGCGGGCCAAATCGAGCTCGAGCTTGGTGAAGGCTACGAGAGCTACTGGAATTATGCGGAGAAGAAGGGCTACTCCGGTACGGCTGTATTCACGAAAATCAAACCGCTATCCGTGCGCTATGGCATGGAAGAGGATTATGAGCCTGAAGGCCGCCTTATTACGCTGGAATTTGATGACTTCTACCTCGTCACCGTGTACACGCCGAATGCCAAACGCGATCTGGCACGGCTCGACTACAGAATGGAATGGGAGGATCGGTTCCGCAGCTACCTGCTGGAGCTCGATGCCAAGAAGCCGGTCATCGTCTGCGGTGACCTGAATGTCGCCCATGAAGAGATTGACTTGAAGCATCCTAAGCCCAATATGGGCAATTCCGGCTTCACGCTCGAAGAACGCGGCAAAATGACCGATCTGCTCGCATCCGGCTTTACCGACTCCTTCCGCTATTTCTATCCGGACCTTGCCGATGTCTATTCGTGGTGGTCGTATATGCCGAAGGTCAGAGAGCGGAACGTGGGGTGGCGGATCGACTATTTCCTTGTTTCCTCCAGACTTGCGCCGGCACTGCTCGATGCGCAAATCGACTGCCACATCTTGGGCAGCGACCATTGCCCGGTGGTGTTGACTACAGGCGACTTAAGCAGCGTTACAACAGCAGTAGAGTAATTAGAAAAGCCGGGCATTCTCCATCGCGGAGACTGCCCGGCTTTCTTAGTTATCAAGCTGCTCGCTAATTTCCATTCCACTCCTGCATGAAACGCTCCACATATTCCTTCATATAGAGGTGCCGTTCCTCGGCAATTTCCTTGGCCGACTCCGTGTTAATTCGGTCCTTCAGCTTAAGCAGCTTCTCGTGGAAATGGTTAATCGCCGTGCTTTTCCCGTTGCGGTATTCACCGGCGCTCATCTCATCGCGCGGCAGCAGCTTCGGGTCATAGATGGGATCACCTTTCCATCCTGCGTAGAGGAAACATCGTGCAATTGCAATGGCCCCGATCGCATCCAGCCGGTCTGCATCCTGCACCACTTTGCCTTCCAGCGTCCGCATCGGCGGATTGGCGCCGCCATTAAACGACATCGTGGCGATAATCTCCATAATATGCGCCTGTTCCGCCTCCGATAGCGACTGGCTCGCGAGCCAGTCGCTCACTTTGCGCAGGCCGCTCTCCTTAGACTCGTTCAGCTTCTCGTCCGCCACATCATGCAGCAGTGCCGCAATGATGCAGATCTCCGCATCCGCACCTTCGCGCAGTGCGAGGCGCTCCGCCATCTGAACGACGCGGTGCACATGCCACCAATCATGGCCGGTGGCATCATGCTCCAGCTCGGCCCGGGCGAATCGTTCCGCTTCTTCAATAACGTGCTGCTTCTCGCCAAGTTGGCGCTTCATGTTTACAACCTCCTTTTTCATCGTATCTGCTTGCTTGCTTCGTATTAGTTGCCGCGTTCTTGCAGCTCACGCCAAACCTTCTTATTGCTGTATTGCTTCTCTGTGCTGATATCTTTGCCGAACCATGCCGGGGGCGCGAACGCCACAGCTGCTGCTTCGGAATCGAATTCCACCTCAAGCACCATGAGCTGAATTTGATCGTAGATATCAATCTCCACGACTTGATCGCCCCAATGTGCGGTTATGCGGTTCTTCGTCAATGGAACAGCGCCGAATGCTTGGATAACCTGCTCGTAAATCCCTTGCGAGATGTTGTATTCGATCTCCTCACGCGCCAAACCATGGCCTGATTTGAAAGTATGCGTGTAGCTCACTTCATCTGTAGCCAGATCGACGATTCTGCGGACTCGCAGCTCCTGCGGGCCATCAAGCGCCAGATACGTCTGCTCGATTCGATGCTCTGAGACTCTCCGTAACTCACCGGTACCCATTTGCGCCTCTGGGAATTCCGTTACTAAAAACTTACGTTCAATTTCTAAAGCCATCACGACATCTCCTTACCTGTTAATCTGCCTTGAACCCAATAGGTCTAGTATAGCTGTCTGTGTTGATCTATGCATCATCGGTTGAGTGACCACAAGCGCAAACTTATGATAGGATAACTTTCGTATAACCGATGCTATTATGGCAACGATGAGGTAGAGGAGGGATTAAGATGCCAACTGTTCAAGTTCAAGAAAGAGGTACGTTCGAAGCAGAAGAAGGCAAGAAGCTTGTGCTCGTGCTCGAAGACAATGGAGTTGATATTCTACACCGCTGCGGAGGAAATGCCAAGTGCACCACCTGCAGCGTAGAAGTACTTGCCGGGGATGCCGGGGAAATGGGCGAAGCCGAAGCCGCCGTTCGTCAGGCTAAGGGGATCACAGACCCGAATGTCCGACTCTCCTGTCAAATCCGGGTGCATGGGGATCTTGAAGTAAATGTGCTCAAGACCGCCGCATCGACCGGTTTGGAGCCGGGAACGCGTCCGCAAGATTAATCCGATCAGCTAGCTAACAATGGCGGTGCCTCAATTCCGGCGCCGCCATTTGCTATTTCCCCCGTGTTACACCTTACTCAGCCAAAATCCTTCCGAAGCGTCCTCCCGAAACGGTGCATGGAAGCAATCAGGTCCTCGCTCTTGCCCGGCTTCGGATGATGGATCGACATATGAACAAACATGAACGTCTAACCTCCCTTTAAGGCTTTAATTTGTCTATATTGTAGTGGAGTTGTCGGTTGTTGTCACTTTGACCAACAACGATGTCAGATTAATGTTATATTAATCATCAAATCAACCTTAAACAAGAAATATATGTAATATTTATTGACACAATATTCATCCATAAGCTACAATTCAAACTAAAAACTGCATGATAACCAGCTTTCTAGGGTTCCGCCAATCTATTTGTTAGGTTATATGTCATATAACCTAACAAATAGATTGGGTCAGGTCCGAGAGGAAGCGGCTGATGCTGCATCAGCTACACGGAGGGATAAAAACCCGGGAGAGTAGATACCATCTATTCTCCCGGGTTTTATTTATTTTAGAGGAGGGTTTGAGATGAGAATGAAATTACCGCTTCTGCTGCTCATGATCATGCTGACTTCTGCCTTAACGCTTTCCGCTTGCAGCAAGTCCACATCCGGTTCGGAGAAAGATGATATTACGCTGCGGGTCGCTTACAACCTCTGGGTAGGAAGCGCGGGACTGTTCGTCGCCGAAAGCAAAGGTTTCTTCGAGGAAGCCGGCGTGAAGGTTGATCTTATCCAATTTCCAAGCCCTACCGAAGCCACTCAAGCCTTAATAAGCGGCAATGTGGATGTTGCCCTCACGACACTCGATACGGCCGTAATGGTAAAAACCAATGAGCTGAATGATCAGAATTTGAAGGTGTTCAGCTTTACCGATTTATCCATGGGAGCAGACGGAATCGTCGCTTCGAAGGATATTAAGACAATCGCGGACCTTAAAGGAAAAACCGTGGCAGCAACGATCGGCTCCGTGAATCATTTCCTGCTTAATCATGCGCTGCAGCTTGCCGGGCTGAGTGAGAAGGATGTGAAGTTATCCAATGTTTCTCCCGAACAAACCGGCCCCTTATTTATTGCCGGCCAAGTCGACGCAGCTGTAACCTGGGAGCCCTATCTCTCGGAGGCTTTAACAGGAGGCGGCAACTTGCTCTACTCCACCAAAGATGCACCGGATCTCATTATCGATGGGGTCATGACTCCTCAAGCCATGATTGATGATCATGAAGAAGCGCTCCGCAAGCTAGTCGGAGCCATCGATCGAGGCACTGCATTCTATTATTCCAATACCGATGAGGCTGCTGACATTGCGGCCAAGAAGCTGGAAACGACCAAGGACGAAGTCATCGCCATGATGGGCGGCGTCAAACTACTGAATCAAGATGAAGTCAAAACGATGTTGACGGGCAAGGACAGCACGCTGGCTCAGCGAGCCGAAGAGTATTCCTCCTTCTTCTTTGAACGTAAGCTGATCGACAAGGAAGTCAAAGCGGACGACATTCTGGATTCCTTTTTATACAAATAATTAGCGGGAGTGATTACTCATGAAGAAGAAAATCGATACGATTGTCGGTAAAGCTGCACTGTTAATTATTGATGTAACCAAAGGTTCCTTGCTGCCACCTGAGAAAACGCCTATTCCGATATTCGATGCCCAGACAGCCGTCGATAACATCGAAAAGGTGCTGGAAACCGCGCGGCAAGCGGAAATTCCGGTTATTTTCTTCCAAGAGCTGCATCGCGTCGACCTGATTGATTTTGGCAGAGAGCTTGAGGGCGTTGAGGATATCCATTGTTTGGAAGGGTCCGAGGACGTCGAATTTCTTGATTATTTGAAGCCTGCCAAGGGCGAGTATAGTATCGGCAAAAGGCGCTACAGCTGCTTCTTCTCCACCGATCTCAACATTTTGCTGAAAGGGCTGAAGGTAGAGACACTGCTTGTTACCGGTTTCCTAACCGATGTATGCGTTCATTACACTTGCGCGGATGCCCATCAGCATGATTATTATGTTCGCGTGCTCCATGACTGCGTCAGAGGATCCAGTCCCGAAGCGCATCAAGCTTCGCTTAACGCAATCGAATACTTACAGACGGCATCCAAGACCAATTCCTCTGAAATTATCGCTCTGCTGGAACAGCGGGTGAATCAAACGGTATAGGCACCTCGAAAAATATGGCGTCACAGGCCTCCTGCCTGTGGCGCTTTTTTTGGTCTTGGATAAGCACCTTCAAATTGCTTCCAGCTCCATAATCTGGCACTATGGAAGGTGTACCTATTCTTGAATCGATAAGGAGCGACTCCCAGATGAAAATCCAATTCCATGGCCATGCCTGTATCCAAATCAGCACCGGCGATAAATCCCTTGTTATTGATCCCTTCCTTAGCGGCAACCCTGTTGCTGTTATGAAACCAGAAGCGCTCAAAACCGATGCCATCCTGCTAACTCACGCTCATCAAGATCATATTCAAGACGCCGCACCGGTCGCCATCGCCAATGATGCGCCGATTGTAGCCATCGTAGAGCTTGCCACTTATATGTCCTGGCAGGGAGCCAAGACGATCGGAATGAATATGGGCGGAACGGTCGATCTCGGCTTCGCAAAAGCCAAAATGGTGCAAGCCTTCCACAGCTCCGGCATCGTGGATATGGAAACCAAACAGATCATGTATGCCGGCATGCCGGCCGGTTATCTTGTTTTCGTGGACGGGCTGACGATTCTGCACGCAGGCGATACGTCCTTATTCAGCGATATGAAGCTGATCG
Organism: Paenibacillus sp. CF384; assembly: GCF_900106745.1. Classification (GTDB taxonomy): domain Bacteria; phylum Bacillota; class Bacilli; order Paenibacillales; family Paenibacillaceae; genus Paenibacillus_Z. Next base: position 58,862 of record NZ_FNNV01000025.1, read on the forward strand.
GAGAACGTCATTCGATCGATATCGCATTCATTCCGATTGGCGACCACTATACCATGGGACCTGGGGATGCACTGCAAGCTGCTGCATGGTACAACGCGAAGCTAACTATCCCTATTCATCACAGCACCTTCCCGCCGATCAAGCAAGACGCGGAGCTGTTCGTACGCCGATTAGAAGAACAAGGACTCAAAGGGAAAGTCATGGCGCCGGGAGACGAACTTACGCTGGAAGCTAACTAATTCGTTCAGAAAAGGGGAATGGGAATGAATCAGGAGCAGCAGATCATCGAGCAGTTCAAGCAAGCCGTCCTTCACAATAATACGGAGGCAGCAACGCAATACTTGCAGGCGCATCCTTTCCTGGTGGCCGGCATTAACGAGCCATGGTTTTCCTTCGATACCCCTGCAATTGTAGCCGCCGCTGCTGCCGGAAACCGCGAGATGGTCGACGTCCTGCTGGCTAATGGCGCAGATCTGCATGCTCGTAGCAGCTGGTGGGCCGGAGCCTTCGGGGTTCTACATCATGATCATGCCGAACTGTCGCGGTACCTGATCGAACGAGGTGCTCCCGTAGATATTCATGCGGCCGCTGCGCTAGGCATGCTGGATACGATATCGACTATGGTCGGGCAGGACCCGGATGTCGTGAATCAGCGCGGGCCTGATGGTCAGGTTCCGCTTCATTTTGCAGTTCAGCCTGAGATCATCGATTATTTGCTGGCGCACGGTGCCATAATCGATATGCGCGACATCGACCATGGCAGCACGCCGGCGCAGTGGGCGGTCGATAATCCTGCAAAATGCAACTATCTCCTAGAGCGCGGCGCAGCAGCTGATATTCTCATGGCGATTAAGCTCGGTAACACGGCGCTTGTCCGTTCGCTGATTGAGGCCGGTCCAGAGTGCCTGCTCGCTCAAGTCGGACATGGCCGCTTTACCTCCGGCGATTCCGACGGCGGTCATATTTACACGTACAAAATAGGCGCCAATATCAGGCCGCTCTTCCTAGCGGCAACTTGTGGCAACACCGAGATCGTAGAGCTGATTCTCGCACACAGTTCGATTGAGCAGCGTTTCCTGCTGGCTTGCATGCAGGCGGATCAAGCTGCCGTTCATGAGCTGCAGGAGCAATACCCGAACTTAGTCGCTTCCTTGTCTGCCGAGGATCAGAGCTTGATCGCCGATGCGGCTTGGGATAATCAGATTGGCGCGGTACAAGTCATGCTGGAGGCAGGATTCGATGCGGATGCCCGTCGTGACGACGGTTCTTTCACTGCGCTTCATAACGCGGCGATTCGAGGAAATGTTGAAGCGCTTCAACTGCTGCTGTCGCATGGCGCATCTACCCGACTCACCAATGGATATGGCGGTACCGCGTTAGACAGCTGTGCTTGGGGCTCCGTTCACATGCGGAATCAGACGGGCAATTATGCTGCGGTCGCTGAGACGCTTATTCAGGCAGGAGCTTCCTTGCCTCAAAGTGCTTCAGGCAGCAGTGCGGTTATAGAAGTACTTGTCCGGCATGGTGTGCCAAACTGAACTGACACCGCTGCTATACGAAAATAACGTTACGATTGGGGGAGAATGCGAGTGCCGGATTGGTCTTATCAAACCTTGTTTCGCCCCCTGCTGTTCCGGCTGCCGAATCGACTTGCCCGCTCCGTCACGCTTGGCGCCATCGGCACCTTGAGCCGCCTGCCGCTCGGTTCGTTCGTCATCCGCACGCTCGGGCATATGGAGCCTGCTCCTCTGATCCGCAGCCAAGCATGCGGCGTCGACTTCATCACGCCTGTCGGTCTGTCCGGCACGGTTGATCCTTCGGGCACCGCCCACCGAGCGGTGGCGCAGTTCGGGCTGGGCTTTATCGAGATCGGTCCGATTACGACGGAGCCCATCCTTGGTGCAAGCGCTGCGCCAATTCAGTTGAATCCAGAGGAACGACGCATCGCCTACCCGTCTTACGGCGACAATGACGGCTTAGCCGTTATTGCTGCGCGGATCGCCAAACCCGGGCATCAGCTTCCGCAGTTTGCAAGACTGACACCGCTGCCGGGGAGTACGCCGGAGCAGTCGTTCGACCAACTGCTAGCTATGATACGTCAGCTGCGTGAGGCAGGTGCTGCGGGGTTTTATCTTGATATTTTGCAGCAGCCGGTGTTGCCTGGGCCTATTACAGCGCTGCTCCAACTCCTAGCAGCATCGAATGTCGCTCAAGAGAACCGCTTATTCCTCTACATCCCGCATGATCTATCCGAGCAAACGCTGCGACTCGTTCTCAATGCCGCTGATTTCACAGCGTGGAGCGGGGCCGTCGTGGGAGAAGCTCGTGCAAGTGAGGGCGGGCTCACCGTGCGGCCAACGGATAAGCAGTCTTGTGCCGAGAAGCTCACCTGGCTTCGCCGGTATGGCCCGCAGCACTTCGTGCTTAAGGCAGCCTGCGGCGTCTATGAACCACAGGATGCCTTGGACTTGATCGCTGCTGGAGCCGACTACATTTTACTGCACGGCGGACTCATTGATACCGGACCGGGACTACCCAAGCGGGTCAACGAAGCTATCCTGCATGAGCGGGTCCGACTTCTTCCCATGCCTAAGCCCGAATCCTTCTGGCGGCACTGGGGCTGGATGTGCTTGCTCGGCATCGGGATGATTATTGGCGGCATGCTTGCCTGGATAATTGCGACCACAACCGTGCTGCTCCCTTATGATGAGGCGTTTCTAGGCATCAACCGCGATACGCTGCATCATCTGAATCACCGTCTGCTTCACTTCATGTCGCATGACCGCATTACGCTCGCCGGCACGATGATTTCCATCGGCGTGCTTTATTATCAGCTTGGCCGGCATGGATTGCGGTACGGTATGCATTGGGCGAGGATTGCTCTGCTCGTATCCGGCATTACCGGCTTCGCCAGCTTCTTTCTCTATCTCGGTTATGGCTACTTCGATCCGCTTCATGCGGTTGTTGCACTGATTCTTCTTCCTTTGTTTCTGCTAAGTATGCGCGTTAACCCCGACAAGCCGTTTCGCAATCCCGTCAACTTACGCAGCGACCGGACGTGGAAGCGGGCTATATGGGGGCAGTTCTGCATGGTGGTGCTAGGTTTTGCGCTCGTGATCGGCAGCATTACCATCTCCGGCTTCGGTGTGACGCGTGTGTTTGTACCGCAGGACCTGGATTATATCGGACTCACGTCGGAACAGATCTCGGCAATCAATTCTCGGCTCGTTCCTCTTATCGCCCATGATCGTGCAGGCTTCGGCGGCGCACTGTTCTCGGATGCTCTGGCTCTGCTCACGATGGCATTATGGGGAATTCAACAAGGGGAACGCTGGCTGTGGTGGACCTTTCTGATCGGCGGAGCCCCGGCGTTCTTCGCTGCCTTCTCCGTTCATTGGCACATTGGCTATACGGACTTCGTTCACTTGTCGCCCGCCTTCTTCGCCTTATTGCTTTATATTGTCGGCCTAATATTGCTTTATCCTTATTTGACACGATCACCGGTAACCGGGGTCAGCGCACCACATAACCAACGATAGGATCAAACCGTTTCACGTAAGCAGGACCGGGCGTTGTGGCCATGACCGCATTACGGAAGCGGATAAGCAGCGCATGCTCAAGCTGCACCATTCTCCCCATGGAGCGCGATAGTCGAACAATTCTATAAGCTCGTGCCATACGTTCCTTCTCGTAAGTCTGCAGTGCAGCAGATACATCTGTCTGCTGCAGGCACCGTGCCAGCACTACAGCATCCTCGATGGCTTGCGCACCGCCCTGCCCCAGATTAGGCAGCATCGGATGCGCGGCATCGCCGAGGAGCGTCATACGGCCAGTGCTCCACCGAGCGAGCGGGGCCCGATCTACAATGTCATGAGCCAGAATCGTCGCCGGCTCCGTCGACTCAATGGCATCGACAACCGGCTTGTACCAGCCGCGAAACAAGGCCAGCAGCGCAGACTTACGCTCCACTGTCGGCAGAACGGTTCCCTGCGGCGCATTAATCGCCGCAAACCAGAACACCCGGCCATTGCCCAGACTCGAGAATCCGAATCTCCGGCCCTGTCCCAATGCCTCGAATCCTCCTCCGGCCTCGGCGCCAATCGGTACATCTGGCAACGTACATACACCTCTAAGCGCCGTATAGCCGGAATACCGGAGTGGACTGGCACCGAATAACTGCTCTCGCACCTCAGAATGAATGCCGTCAGCTCCGATAACGAGCTCAACTTGCTCTTGCGTTCCGTCAGCAAACACAGCCGTTACCGCATCATCCGTCTGTTCGCCGCGAATCCACTGCTTACCGGTATGAATTTCCGTCAATTCCGCCATGACCGCTCGCAGAAGAATCGATTGCAGCTCCGCTCTATGGATGACATAGCTGTGCGTGCCATATTTCTCCGCTTGCTTCGCTGCAGGCAGGCTCGTAATCAGCTTGCCATCCCAAGTCCGAATATCCGCTTGCATGACCGGGGCACCCGCTTCTCTGACTTCGCTGCCTACACCGAGCAAATCGAGTGCCTTCATTGCATTAGCCGCGAGCACGATCCCGGCTCCTGCTTCCCGCAGTGCAGCAGCTTTGTCGTATACCGCCACCTGCCAACCGCGCTGCTGCAGCGCCAAAGCCGAGCACAATCCGCCAATGCCCGCACCGATTACAATTGCACGTCGCTTGTCCATGCTGCTCATTCCTGAATCCCCCGATCTTCTCTTATCACTAGTTCCATCATACCCAAGGAGGAACGACGATGACTACCCTTAAAGTTTGGCTCGACACGGACATCGGCGGCGATATCGACGATGCGCTTTGTTTAGGTTATTTGCTGAGTCAACCGAAATGTGCGCTGATTGGCATCTCCACCGTAGGCGGCGAGGTAGAGAAACGAGCCATGGTTGCGGACGCAATCTGCAAAGCTGCAGGTCGGAGTGTTCCTGTATATGCGGGAGCAGACAATCCGATCATGCCAACGAGCGTCTATCCTACGCCGGACGGTGCATCCAAACTGGCGAATTGGCCGCATGAGAAGGACTTCAGGGCCAACCAAGCCGTAGATGCGATGCGTGCCGCGATTCGCGAGAACCCTCATGAAATCTTGCTGCTCGCTGTGGGTCATCTCACCAATATTGCCCTGCTTTTTCTACTCGATCCCGAAATTCCGAAGCTGCTGAAAGGATTGTACATCATGAGCGGCGTATTCTCGGGCGAGCTTGAAGCCGGTCCTGATATGCCAATGGGGAATTGGAATTCCTGGATGGACCCGCATGCCTGCGCTATCGTGTATAACACCCAGGTAGCCATTCATCGCACGTTCGGGTTAAATGTGACATCACAGCTTGTCCTTAAGCGGCACGAGAAAGCTGACTTGTTCGACGCGCCGGTCATGCGGGCAGTGGAGGATTTCGGATCCCCTTGGCTGGAGCAGCATGTGATGACCTTCCATGATCCGCTCGCAGCGGCATGTTTATTCGAACCCAATCTCTGCGAGTACGCGCGCGGCTCTGTTGAAGTAGACTACAACCACGCGGATACATTCGGCCGGATGGCATTCCAATCGGGCAGCTCTAGCGGCAACCATGAAATTGCCACAACCGTCGACCGTAAGCGATTCTTCGAGCATTACTACACCATTACCTCACCCTAACACAGCACGCAACAAAACCTCTTAACCGCAGCAAGGCGATTAGGAGGCTTCTTAGTTACACCAATTCAGTACATGTGGCTGCTGGATTCGGGGGTCGGGGGTCGGATTTCACAACGCGCTTACCACATACGGCAGAATTCTAACGAACCGCAGAGGCCTTATTAGACCCGATTTCGAGGTTCTGAGAATCTAACGAACCGTAGAGGTCTTATTCTCGGATAACTGTACCTCTGTCAAGGAAGTAGACACACATCAAACGACCTGGAGCTGCTCATAGTACCGTTTCTCGCGTTGTTGCGGGGTTAGGTAATGAATGGA
>NZ_FNNV01000008.1 GCF_900106745.1 Paenibacillus sp. CF384
GTTCCATAAAGCCATGTAACAGCGCGAAAAAACAAGCAATCTTGTGAGAACTTGTTTTTTGGCTGGAAGGACTCCGGATTAAAGGGGCTGAGCCGTTTGTGCAACATTTGGTCGCGATAGCCTGTTGGATGGATAAAATGCTGCATTTTTTACAACATTGTTGAGTAATCAAGGCCAGCGGAGTTGTGCGATGAAGGTTGATGAATTAAAGGGAGGTTCCACTATGACAACAGACCATCTGCTTCAGCAGCTCTTTGATGAACCGATCGAACAGATTACGGTTCTTGATCCCGGTTATTCGGGGCATGCCAGCGACGTCTGGCTAGTTAAGACCGCTGCAGGGGAGCAGGTTGTACGTGTATCCAGAATGAAAGAAGCGCCGACCCATGAGTTTTGGTGGGGGTGTCATGATTTATTCGGAATAGATCCCAGACATATGCGTCACTTCATAGCGAATGCTGCCATGCTCCGTACGATTGTAGATATTCCTGCACCGCGAGTACATAAGCATCAGATCATCGAGGGCGGAGAGTATCTGGTAGTCGAGAAAATGAACGGTTCCCCATCGCAGAAGTTCACCGAGCAATCCGATGCGCTGCTGCATCAATTAGGCGTCTGGTTGGCCCGCGTGCATGCGCAGCGTTACGACTATTTTGGCAACCTTGCCGGCACTCAACGAGTCCCACAACCGAATTTCCATGTCCGGTTGGCTAGTACCATGAGGCAACTCATCGAAATCGATTATGCAAATGATATCAAGATCAAGGCGCAGCTCAATGCGATGCTTCATGCACTTGACGTTCTTCCGGTGCCGCAGCACTTCTGTCCTATATTCATTGATTTGGATTCGTCACAGTTCCTATGCGAGGATGGGGTGTTGTCCGCAGTCGTCGATGTTGAAGCTTATGCAGTAGGTCCTCGTGAGCTTGATTTTGTCGGGTTGGAGTATGTGCTCGATGAGCGCTCTGCCGCTGCTTTCCTCAAAGGTTATTCGTCAATCCTCGCCCCTCCGGATATAACGGACTATCGCACCGTGTATCGTTATTTCTATCGGCTGCTAGGCGTACAAGGATCTGTTGATCTGGATCTATGGCTCAAGCAGCCCTCGTTATTTGAGTGAAACGGAGAATCGCCTCATGAACAAAATGAAGAAAACCAGAGATATGATTTATGTCAGCCAAATGCACCCGAATAACTGCTTCTATTCGTATGGAGTTGAATTTCATGCGTTTATGAATGGTGTGTCTCCCAGACCGGAGAACCTGATCCTGCTCCAACATCAATTCTCGAATGCGCAATGGAATCCGCACTCTCGACTCGATTATGTAACCCGGGAAGAGCTCGATGAGTTGATCGAGGACGATGTTTATGGGTATGGGGATTTTTGTTGGGTGGATTTCGCCCGGGAAGAGGATCTGGATGCATTAAGCGACAATGATGTGGCCGAATTATTATTTTTCGGGCATTTCGCCAGACCGCTGCACCAGGTGCCCAAGGTGAGGTTTGCGTATTACGCGCATGATGATGGTTGGTTCAACAAGCTCTATGTGACGGACCTGCATGATTATGAAGTGCTTCTCGCCAACGTGATTGTGGAGAAGCTTCGGAAGTTGACAGGAAGAGAATTTGGGCCTATACCGACGGAGATCTCAACAGCGTTGTTGCAATTTACCCGCGATGGATTATACATTGATTTGTCGAAAGCGATTATGGATACAGCCGAATATAAGATACCGATCGCGGCTGTTGGTCATTTCACGGATATGGACAACGTTTATGAGTTGCGTAATAAGATTTGTGAGTATAGCACTTGGCTGGTTTATTCAAAGTCGGTTTGGAAGCTCATCCATTAACTTTGTAGGATCGAGTAGATCCACTTCCCAGACACAAGGAATAATGTTATTGTTTATATAGGAACAAACGTTCTTCTTTTGTTGGAGGGTGAAGTGAGATGCAATCTGTTGAAGCCAAGAGTATTCTAATTCCTACTAAATACCCTGCCGGTTGGTTTGGGACTAAATATACCATGAATTTGTATCGCGGCTGTGACATCCAGTGTATTTACTGCGATTCGCGAAGTGAGCGGTATGGGATCGACGACTTTCACAATGTCACTGTCAAAAGCAATGCGCTGGAGCTGCTTCGCAAGGAGCTGGCTGCAAAGAGAAGCAGAGAATCGACGATCGGTACGGGTTCGATGAGTGATCCGTATACGCTGATGGAACGCAAGCTGCTGATGACGCGGCGTGCACTGCAAATGATTGCCGAGTTCCGGTTCCCGGTACATATTACAACGAAGAGCGACCTCATCCTCCGAGATTCCGATGTCCTGCAGCAGCTAAGCACCAAGTATGCCTCCGTTGCGGTGACGATTACGACTGCTAACGATGAGCTGGCACGCAAATTGGAGCCTCATGCAGCATCCTCAACAGAGCGATTTCGCACGCTTGCTGAACTTGAGAAGCTTGGAGTCGTGACGACGATGACGATGATGCCTATTCTTCCCTTCTTGGAAGATCAAAGGGATAACATCGATCAGCTTGTTGAGCGGGCGGCTGCCGCCGGTGTCAAACATATCATTGCGGCATTCGGCGTTACGTTGCGAGATAGGCAGCGAGAGTATTTCTATCGCAAGCTGGATGAATTATTTCCGGGATTGAGCAATCAATATAGACGGACATTTGGACTTGCCTATGAGTGTAAGTCGAAGAACGAGAAGGAACTGGAGCTTCGCTTCCGTGAAGCTTGCTCGCTGCACGGAATATCAACGGAAATGCCCTATTATCAACCGCCGGTTGCGGATTCGTTTCAAATGAGTTTGTTCGGCGAAGAGGAGTGTTCCTATGGATGATCTTGCGATTGTTCGCCAATTCTACGATAATACCGTGCAATACGAATGGGAGAGGCTCGATCGGCACAAGGTTGAGTTTGAGCTTAGCAAACGATATATGAACCGCTATATCAAGCCGGGTGATAAAGTGCTCGATCTTGGCGGTGGTCCGGGCAGGTATTCGCTTTATCTCTCGGCGCTTGGCTGTGACGTGACGCTGGCTGATCTCTCGCCCAACAATGTAAACTTTGCACGCAACAAAGCGCAAGAGCTTGGGTTACCACTTGAAGTGCTGTGCGCAGACAGCCGCGACTTATCGAGTATTGCAGATGAGCAGTTCGATCATGTGCTGTGCATGGGGCCGATGTATCATCTGAAAGAAGAGAAGGATCGAGCTGCGACCATTCAGGAGTGCCTCAAGAAGCTGAAGCCGAACGGAGTCCTGTTCGTATCTTTTGTCTCTTCTTATTCATTCGTCTGGGATTACTTGATCCGCAACCCGGCATTCATCCTAGCAGATGATCGCAGGTCTGAGCTTCATACGATGATTGAGGATGCGAATTTTGCCGGACATGGATTCACGGACAACTATTACATCCGTCCCCGAGATGTAGCGCCGTTCTTTGAAGCCTTTCAACTGGAGAAACTGCACGTGATCAACTGCGAAAGCTTCCTATACTTGCGGGAGCCGGAGCTGCTTGCGCAGCCGCCAGAGGTGGTATCGGCTTGGCTCGACTTGGCGGAGCAAGTATGTGAACGCGAGGAGCTACTAAGTGTAGCTGAACATTTCATGTACATGGGTAGGAAGAACGAATAGATGATCGTTACGAGGAGGGCTGCCGATCAGGTGGCCTTTTGTCATTCGGATAAAATAATTTACGATAAACGAAAACCGTTTGCCGCTCTGCACAGTCTAACTTGTAGAAGAAGCATGATGGCAGGAGAGGAAACGCACGTATGGATAACGAATTGCTGGCTCTTGCAGCTAAACGCGGTGACGATGCGGCCTTCTACAGCCTCATTACGCAGCACAAGGATAAACTGTACCGAATCGCCTATTCGTATTTGAAGAACGAGAACGACGCGCTTGAAGCCGTGCAAGAAGTGACCTGTCGTGCCTACATGCAGATACACAAATTGAAGGAGCCTGGTTATTTCGGCAGCTGGCTGATACGCATTCTGATGAACTACTGCGCGGACGAGACCAAGAGGCAGTCTCGCCGGAATGAGAAACAGCAAGTGGCGGCCGGTGCCGAAGAGCCGCATGTGGCGAGCGGAGAGTCTGCTTTGCTGGAGAGAGTCATGCTGGAATCCGCGGTGGAACGGCTTGATGCCAATTATCGGACCGTCATTGAGCTGAAATATTATCATGATCTAACGATCGCCGAAATTGCGAGAACGTTAGAGAAGCCGGAAGGTACGATCAAAACATGGCTGCATAAAGCACTCGGCGGACTGCGGAAGCGGCTGGAGAAGGACGGTGAACCTCATGAATGACTTTCGCGATTCCAATGAGCAGGATTGGCCGCAGCTGGATGCGATGAAGGAACAGATGAATCAAATTGCGGTTCCCGGGACGATCGATGAGCGAATTAGGAATGGCATGCGTCTTGGCCGGCAACGCAGAAGGCGCCGCACGGTAACTAGATTCGCATCTTATACCGCATGTCTGCTGCTTCTGACAATGGTAGCTTCGGTGCGCTTCTCGCCTGTTGTTGCGGCCTATGTCGGTGATTTGCCCGGACTTCGCTCACTCGTGGAGCTGATTAATTCTGACAAAGGGCTGGAGCTTGCCATCGAAAATGATTTCATGCAGCCGATCGGACTGTCCGAGGAGCATGATGGCATCAAGGTGACCGTGGATGGTGTGCTTGCGGATGAATCGAGGGTTATTGTCTTCTATACCTTAACGAATATGGATGGACGGAAGCGAGTCGTCAATGTACAGAAAGTCGATCTGGCGACTAAAGAGCAGATCTCCATCTCGTACGGTTCCTCGAATTCTAATGAGGAATGGGAAAGCAGCCAAGGCACGATTGATTTTAATTTACAAGGGGGAGCGGCGGTTCCGGATGTTCTCCAACTGGAGCTAAAGGTCGGAAAGGATGAGAAGGTAGTGACTGCCCTGCCGAATTGGAAGTTTGACATTCCTATAGATAAAGCCAAATTCGAAGGCTTGAAGCAAACCTACGCCATTAACAAGACAGTTACAGTAGAGGGTCAGCATATTACCTTTGGGAAAATGACCGTATATCCGACCCGGATTGGGCTGGAAGTAGCTTACGATCCTACCAACACGAAGAAGATATTCTACTTTGACGATATTCGGATCGAAGATGAGCGCGGTGAAACGTTCGGAACCATCACTAACGGCGTATCCGGTTCGACCATTGATGAGAACAGACAAATTCTTTATTTCCAGAGCAACTATTTCCGCAAGCCGGACCGGTTGTATTTACGAGCGAACAGCATTCGTGCATTGGACAAAAACAAGCTGGAGATCAAGGTGGATCTTGATCATAAGAAGCTGCTGTCAGGTCCGGACGATCATCTTACGCTAAGTGACGTCGGCACCAGCAAGGAAGACGGGCAGCGCATACTTGTCTTTAAGTTAGAGAATGATAATCCGCTTGATGAGAACCGAGGGTACAGCTTATTTGACATGAGTTTCAAGGATGCATCCGGTAAATCCTTCGGATCGGGTATGACGGGAACGTCCGGCGACATGTTCCAATATTTCATCAAGAAGGCGAACTATCAGAGTCCGCTGACGCTCACCATTACCGACTATCCAAGTCGAATCGAAGGGGACATTAAGCTTAGAATTAAATAGACCATCATAGGCCTGCACGATTCGTTAGCTACTCGTTGGTGTGGGTTTCACGACATTACGGCCGCCATTCGTGGCGGTCTTTTTATTAGGTCAGTAACCTTTTTGCCTCGTAAACGTCTAAGATCTATGAAGATATCCTAATTCATGGTACTGGGGTGGAGTGAAAGTGAGAGATTCTCGTTTACTAAAGTTGATTGTGCTCGTGTGTATGGCTAGTTTCATGCTGCCTATAGGAGCTTCGGCGGAAAGCTTGCAGGAGCCATCGATGACATTTGGAGGAAAAGTAATTACGAATGTGAAACAAGTCGCTTCCGGATACGGAAGTACGCTTGCGCTGAAGAAGGACGGGACGGTCTGGTCCTGGGGGGCTAATCTTGGGTCTCGCCTGACCACGACCGCCGTTCAAGTTCCGGGCTTATCGGATGTGGAGTCCATTTCGTTTTCTTCGACTTATTCGGATACGGCCGCTTTTGTGAAGAAAGATGGGACGGTATGGATGTTGGGGAGTTTACGTTATGGCACTTTCGACGGTGTCACTTATTCGTCAACCAATCCCCTATTCACTAGAGTTCCCAAACAAATGGATGGACTTCAAGACGTGAAGGCTATTGAATTAGGCTATCACGCTGCGTTCGCGCTGAAGAAGGATGGGACGGTCTGGTCCTGGGGAAGCAACGAGTATGGCGAATTAGGGAATGGAAAAGTGAAATCCCTCGCCGCACCGGCTCTTGTGGCGGGTTTGCCTCCAATAACAGCCATACATAGCGATGGTATTACAGCCTACGTAATCGACAACAAAGGTGAACTCTGGTACTGGGGATCACCGTATTGGTACTATTACCAGACGGGGAAACAAGCCGTCATTACGAAACCAAGACGATTCGAGAAGCTTGATCATATCAAGGCGATTACAAGTTCCGGAAGCTCTACTCTGCTGCTGCGCACGGACGGTACCGTGTGGTCGTTCGGAGATAATTACGGCGGCGTGCTGGGGAGAAACAAAGATCCGTTGGAAGGGCCGCTCCATCTCGTGCAAATTCCTGAGCTTCAATCGATAGATAAGTTATCTTGCGGTTATTTGCAATGTTTGGCGCTCGATCAGCTTGACCAGGTATGGGTATGGGGTAATAACTCTTACCGTCAGATCGGAGACGGCTTGCAGCCGCATCGATTCGATCACCCCGTGAAGCTTGCGCACCAGCAGGCAGTAGAGGTTGTCAGCGGTTCTCGGTCTTCTTTTCTCATTAAGAAGGACGGTACCTTGTGGGGTGCAGGCTTAAACCGCTACGGTCAGATTGGCCGCGGGGTATTAGGTCAGGGAGGAGGAGAGGATGGCTTCGGTGTTCCGCCTTACTCCTATGAACCGTACTCATGGGGAACCTTATCCGTTACCAAATATGAACCCGTACTGGAAGCGCCTTGCGTGCTGGTGAACGGGAAGCAAATTGTCATGTGGTCCATGCAGATCGATGGCAGCGTTTATGCTTCTGTCCGAGGAATAATGGAAGCGATGGGTTATCGATTGACGTGGAACGATCAGGACAAAATTGCGGTTGCGCTAAAGGATGGCAAGGAGTTCTCCTTCCACACAGAAGAAACAGGCGGCATTTATGTGAATGGGAAGTCTACCGCCATTGGCAAGGAAGTATATAGTGTAAGAGGGGAATTGCTGGCGCCTGTCCGTGAACTCGGTGCGGCATTCGGCTGGACTACGAGTTGGGAGCCCGAGAGCAATACGATTCGAGTGTCGGAGTAGAATGGAGCATAGCGGAGGAGAAACCTAAGAATGAGCAAGCACTATCAGTTCCGGCAAAATGAAATCGAACAAATCGTGAATCGCTTTGGGCAAGCGTTCTATGAGAAGGTGTTGAGGGATCTCGATACCTTCGCCGAACAATGGGCACTGAGCGAGCTTCAGCTCATTCCCTCCTATTCTGCAAACCTGGTGTTTACATGCGAATCCGCGCAATTCGGAAGCGCGGTTCTCAAGGTAGGCAGAATTTCCTCGGCAGAGATAAACACGGAATATCATACGCTGCTCCATTACGATGGCAGACGATTCTGCAACGTGTATGCGGCTGATGTCGTTCGAGGCGTGATGCTTGAAGCGCGCGTCAAGCCGGGCAATCCGCTAAGGGAAGAGACATCGCTTGCGGCAAGATTGGACGTATTCAGCTCGCTATACACAGACCTGCACATAGCGGCCGCTAACGCAGAGTTATATCCGACTTACGTAGATTGGGTCAGCAAAATAACCGAATTCATGAGCAAGCAGCCAGATTGCAGCGAATTAGCAGGCTACATGAAGAAAGCAGAAGATATCTGCCTATCGGTGGCTGCGGTATATACCCGGCAGATGCTGCTTCATGGAGACTTTCACCACGATAATATTTTGCTTGGGCAAGGTGGCGTCTATCAAATCATTGATCCGAAAGGTGTAATAGGCGATCCGGTGTTTGACGTTCCGCGCTTTATCTTAAATGAATTTGATGATGATTTCTCGCAGAAAGGCTATGCGAAAATCAACGAGATTATCGTCGTACTTGAGAAGAAGCTGGGCATTCCGAGCGCGATCATCAAACAATGCCTCTTCGTCGAAACGGCGATGGGCTCATGCTGGTGTGTAGAGGATGGCGCAACAGCCGAGGAGTATGCGGATCTCGTTAAACAGGTAGCTTTTGCAGAATCGATTATGAACAGTTGATTGCTCACTTGGATGCAGGTTCAGGTTAGGGGGAATTCAATATGGAAAACGTCATTACGGACCTCTTTCATCGTCACGGCGTTCTTGCAATTGCGGCGGAGAGATATGGGCTCAGCGTGGAAGAGGTAACTTTAATCGGTGGTTTTCAAAACTTCGTATATGAGTATCAGCGTAGTGGGCGCGAATATATATTGCGAATAACACCGGGAAGCAGGCGTACCGTTGGAGCGGTAAAAGCAGAGCTGGAATGGATCCGGTATCTGGTTGGCCACGGCATTTCAGCTTCGATGCCGATTCTGTCTGCAGCCGGGGAGTGGACGGAAGTCATAGTGACAGCAGAGATGTTCTTTACTGCGGTTTCCTTCGAGAAAGCGCCAGGACAGAAGGTGGGTTATCCGGCATGTCTGGATGATGATGCGTTATATGAAGCTCTTGGTAGAATTACGGGCAACATGCATGCATTATCGAAGCTGTACCAGCCTGAGGACGACAGCGCTCACAGATTGGAATGGCGCCAGAACGATTACTTGAAGGATATCGATATCCTTCCTCCGTCCCATCAGCGTGTAAAAGAGAATTACAGTCTGATGGTTAGCAGGCTGAACGATATGCCAACGGATCGCGATACTTATGGACTTATTCATGGGGATATGGGCATCGGTAATTTCGTCAGAGATGAAGGCGATGGGAAGATTACGCTGTTCGATTTCGACGAGGCGCAGTACAGCTGGTTTGTTGAGGATATCGCGATCCAATTGTACTATCTGGTTTATGTCTACGGGGGCGAAGATGGTCGGGAGCTGAGAGAGGATCAGGCTCGCAGATTCATGCGTTCATTTATGAAAGGCTATAACCTCGAAAACACGTTAAGCGAAGAAGATTTGAAGCAAATCCCCTTGTTCTTGATGCTGAGAGAGTTGATCGTTTACATTGGGGCATTTCGGGACTTTGACGGGGATGAATCGTTCAGCAGCTCCGATAATCAGTGGTTTAAGGATTGGATTGCAGAGAGTAAGGTTAGGTTGGAGCGTAACATGCCTATCGTGGATATTTGGTAAGGAAATGTTGCTCAGTCGGTAGCATTTTCTAGGAGATGAGGCTCCCAACTAGATAATGTTGCTTGAAATGCAGCAGTTCGTTTAAGAGCAGGCATTTTCTACTCCCAAATGGACAAAATGCTGCTTTCTAAGCAGCAATTCAAAGAAATATCCCAGTTTGGAAGAGAAATGCTGCTTTTATGGCAGCATTTCATGACCTGCTCCGTTTGTATCACCCCCCGCCTGTGCCAGATCGTAGTCCCGCTCTCGGCATATCATCCATATATAGGAATTTACCGCAACATTTCTCAGGTGCACTCGTCTAATGATCATCCGGCTTTAATAAACAGGAGGATGATCCCTTGCTTCTTTATAGAAGAGTACTTACCTTACTTGCTGCTAACATGTTAGTTATAACGATGCTGCTGGGTATTCCCATGTCAGCCTCGGCCGAAGAAGGCTCCGGAGCTGATGCTGCACCTCAAGCAGGCGGAATTAAAGTAATGATGAACGGAAATAGGTATGAGTTGTACACTGCTCCACTTGTTTCCGGAGGAAATGTTTATTTGCCTGTGCGTGATATGGGCCGGCTGCTCGGAACGATCGTGTCCTGGAATGCTGCAGCCAAGATGGTGTCCATGAAATATCCGGAGCTCACCGTGAGGCTGATTTATGGTTCTAAGCATGCAATCGTCAATGACCGGCAAGTCCCACTACCAGCGCCTTTCCTCAACCTGCAAGGACAAATTTACGCTCCGCTTCGGTTCTTCTCGGAGGCTGCCAAGGCCGAGGTCGTATGGGATGAAACGAGCAAAACCGTTCGAATAACGCGTAAGGATACCTATATCCAACCGAGCCCCTGGAGTTATATTTGGCTGAACCCTGTGACCAAAGAAATTTATAGAGCGCTTAGTGATCAGCATCCTGTCGTTCTTATCGGTAAACTGGAAGGCACTGTGAAAGGCGATATTTCCTTCTATAACGGGGGATTCGGCGGCCCCATCAGCATACTTACAGCTGTGGACAAATATACAGACGACAAGCTTCTTCTACACTATGATGAATATAGCATGCTTGTTCGAGACAATAAGATTGTAAGCCAAAAGAAAGCGTCGTATGCGCACAGCTATCAGTCCAATTTAACCTATTTTCAACTGTATAGACGGGAAGGTTGGCTGCAGCGGTTAGTTATAACCGATGGCAAAATCGTGAATGTGTTCGACGAACAGGGCAATGCGATTAATGACTATGATCTGCCCATGCTTACCGGCCAAGATGAGGTATTCACCGTACTTAATATCGGCGAGGATTATTTGGTCGTTCGGCCGAATCGAACCGGACTCCTCACGCTAATCGACCTCAAGGACCACTCTGTCGTGGTGTTGGCGGATAAGCTATTGATTGGGGAAGAGCGGACGCATGCTTTGAACAATAAGGCGCTTTACAGCGAAGATGGGCTGAATTTTTCCGGCGACATGGGACATGGGTCATTAGATTTCATCTACTACAGTCCCTTGGATAAGAAGAATCGCTCTGTTCGATTAACGTACGATCGGCCCTCTTACGAGGAGGAAAGGAGCAACCTGCCTAAGCCCAAATCACTAAGCGAATTGGCAGCTGTATGCAGTCCGGAAACCATAACATCCGTAAATCTACAGGATGGGGATCTCTTATATGTCCCACTTAATAGTACCAATAAGGCTGACCATGAATCAATAAACAAGGTCTGCCGGATGCTGAAGAAATTCGTTAAGAGCGGCGTCGAGGAAACTGCTTCCACTGCTGAAGTCGAGGGATTCTTCCATGGGATGTCGATCAGCTTCGCTGACGGGAGTTATTTACAAGTTCAAGAAGCGGGGCAGAACAGACTGTCCATAGCAATAGCACGGGGGAAACAGCTTGTACTGGACGATCTAGAGGCATATAAGGATTTTAAGCATCTGAAAATACTTCCGCCGAGAGATGGGGGTTGACGTCTGCAGTAGGCGAGAACATTTTCTAAATAAACTCAATCTACTCGAATGGAAGAAACTATGGCATGCTGGAAGTGCTGAGTTAAACACGACTTAATCACGAGTCAGTGAAGGAGATCGGTCTATGCTAAAACTTCCTGTCAATCATTCTGTCATATCTTCTAATGCATTAATGGTTACGATCAATGATCTGTATGAGGTAGGGGACGTGACGGAATGCCGGTTTCTATCGAATGGGCTCAATGATACGTATATGCTGAAGACCCGTACAAGCAAATACGTTCTTCGGATTTATAAAGAGCATTGGAGGAAGAAAAATGACGTTGATTTCGAAGTGGAATTATTGAATCATTTGAATGACAAGGAAATTCCGGTATCGGCGCCAGTCCCGAGAAAGGACGGAGGATACGTTATAGAACTAGATGCCCCTGAGGGTGAGCGTTACGCGGTTCTGTTTACGTATGCGGAAGGCGGCTATTCCGATACCAAAGCGAGTTCGGAGCTGTATGGGGAGCAGGTGGCCAAGATGCATCTGGCTATGAACGACTTCATTGGTGGACCGGATAGATTCAAGATTGATCTGGAGCATTTGCTTAAGGAACCTCTGCACAACATTCGACAATCGAAATTGTTAGCCCACCGACCAGAGGACATCGATTATCTGGAATCCTTGTCTCAAGTATTGTCGAGCCGCATAGCTGAAATTTCGTCAGAGCTGGAATGGGGGATGTGTCATGGTGATCTTCATGGAGGCAACGTACATTTTCATGAAAACACGTTAACTCATTTCGACTTTGACTGTGGTGGCTTCGGTTGGAGAGCCTATGATGTTTCCGTTTTCTTATGGGTCAGGGTGAGAGGGAAAGAGAAAGAACAATATGACAACGAGCATTGGGTTGGTTTCCTAGATGCCTATCAGAAGGTTAAAGTGCTGAGTGAATACGACCTTAAAGCGATACCGGTATTTGTAGCGATTAGGGAAATCTGGTTAATGGGTCTCCATACCAGCTTCGGGCATGTCTGGGGCGCTTGGCAGGACGATCATTATTTTAACACGAACCTAAAGTTTCTGCGGAATTGGTGTGAGCATCATGCTATTCGTGCAACGGCATGACCCTTGCTCCGTTTCACACATCCGAAAGACTGCCGCCGGCGGTCTTTTTGCATTGCAACTTTTTGAAGCGATTCACGTCTTAATTAAAGTGTAAAAATATAGAAGTTGAGATCATATAAGGAAGGTGCAGTGTGGATGAAACCGATTCGGAGATCTAGGCTGCGGCTTATGATGGGGACTGCTTATTTTACATGGCGCAGATATGCTCGGTGGCTGTTCGGAGGTATCTCGTTCGCGCAGACATTCGCAGTGGAACCGCTGGAACATGTTGTTTACCATCATTCAACGCCGACGCTGCGGAAGCTGAAGGACGTGGATATGTGGCTGCAGCATAACAAAGAGATTAATTTGGCGCTTGCGATTCAACGACTACAGGGGCTCGTCATTGCTCCGGGAGAGACCATGTCCTATTGGAAGCTGATCGGGCGAACTACTGCGCGAAAAGGCTATGTGCCGGGTATGGTATTGCACTATGGAAAATTCAAGTCAGGGTTAGGCGGAGGGTTGTGCCAGCTGTCGAATTTAATCTATTGGATGACGCTGCATACGCCTCTTACCGTGGTGGAGCGCCATCGTCATAGCTATGACGTGTTTCCGGACGCGAACCGTACACAGCCCTTCGGCAGTGGAGCGACTTGTTCTTATAATTACTTGGATTTGATGATTCAGAACCAGACGACAGTTCCGTATCAACTGGTGCTTGAGTTGAAAGATCATGTTCTGACAGGTGAGTGGCGGGCTAGTGAGAAGCCGCTGCATGCCTATGAAATCTATGAGAAGGAGCATCGCATCGAGCAGCAGTATTGGGGCGGTTACGTTCGGCGTAACGTACTTCATCGCCGTGTCTACAATCATGATCGTGAACTGATCAACGATGAGCATGTCACCGAGAACCACGCACTTATGATGTACGCACCATTATTGTCAGAGCCTGCAGCTAATGGAAATGGATGGACGGAGGTACAGGTATGAACAGGAAAAAAATCTATTTAATTGCGGCCATCGTGTGTATCATGCTCCCTGTGCTCGGTGTTTTGTATGCCATATGGGACTTTCACCAGCCGAAGACCGGTCCGGTCGGAGATGGCAAGTTCCACTTTCATATCCATGAATGGATACCCTTTATTAGCACGTTTCTTATAGGGGTCCTGAATTTGCCCAGAGCGATTAAGTTGTATCGAAGGAGGTCTGAACCATAGATGGAGACCATTGGCTTAATAATTCTAACGGTATTCGTGGTCATTGTTACACTGATGTTTGTTGTGGGGGTCATGTTGGATTTTATTAAGCCCAGCGTTCTTCAAGTGCAGCTCTTAGGAATTCAATTAACGTTGTTTGGCATCTTGATCGTAGTAGCTTTCCATGAATCAACAGGATTTGGCATGACGATTGGCATTGTTGGGCTTGTTGTGGGTGTGTTCGGTTCTTTTAGAGAAAAGGCAGATACGACGAATAGCAGCGGCATATGAGTGATGTAAGCAGCGCAAAGCTTAATCTAACTATCGAATGGTATTGGAGTTGAAACTTATGTACCTGCGCAGTCTCGAACTGATTAGGAATGAGGAAACAGATCCGAAGCGCTACCCCTTCTCCATACCGGCGCTGAAATATTTGAAGTCATTGTCATTTCGGACTAACGTGACCTTTCTGGTGGGGGAGAACGGTTCGGGGAAATCCACGCTGCTTGAAGCAATTGCGTTTCAATGCGGATTTAATACGGCCGGTGGCGGGCGGAACAATAATTATGATGTAGATGCATCGCATTCCATTCTCGGAGAGCATCTTCGGCTGTCTTGGATGCCGAAGATTACGAATGGCTTCTTTCTAAGAGCAGAGACATTCTATCATTTCGCTTCCCATATCGATACGATGCCGGATAGCCTGCCGTATTACGGTGGCCGTTCGTTGCATCAGCAATCGCATGGAGAAGCATTCCTGTCGCTGTTCCAGCATCGATTCGGCAAGAAGGCGATCTATCTGCTCGATGAGCCGGAGGCCGCGTTATCGCCTGCAAGGCAGCTGGCTTTAATGCGAGTCATTAAGGACCTGGAAGAGGATGCTCAGTTCATAATTGCGACGCACTCACCCATTCTTCTCGGCTACCCGGATGCGCAAATCGTAAACTTCGATGTACAGCCCGTTGAAGAAATCAGATATGAAGATACGCTTCATTACATCATCACAAGGCGGTTTCTCGAGAATAGGAAGACGGTTCTGGATGAGCTGTTCTCGGATTCGGATGATGATGTTGACGAGTGATGGTGTGTTTGGATAAAAGAAAGAGCTGCCCGTAATGCGGCAGCTCCCAGCTTTAAGATTTGAGATAAGGAATGTTCAACACATCGCCTGCTTTAATATCGTTGTTATTCGCCAGATGGTTGGTTTGCGCAATATTGACAGCGTATTTAGCGGAACCATAGTGTTTCTTGGAGATGCTGGAGAGCGTCTCGCCCTGCTGCACGGTATGGTTCACAATCGGCTTCACGACCGGAACAGCCGGAATAATTAACGAACTTCCCGCGATCAGGCTCTTGTCAGGATCCAGCTTGTTTTGTTTCACGATCAATTCTACATGCTTCTTCGTTTGATAGAATTGCAGGGAAATCGCAGACAAGGTATCGCCGGTGCGCACCAGATAGGTTGCCGGTAAGGTGACCTTGGAGTAGTCCATGTTCTGCGGATTGGAAGCCGATGATCCGGCAGTCGATGAGATCGCCGGAATCTTGATGGTATCCCCTTCGACCATATCATTAATAAACACAATATGGTTGTATTCTGCCAAGCGGGCGACGTACTGCTTCGATTGATAGAATTTCATCGAGATGGAAGACAGCGTGTCCCCTTTTTTGAGAACATAGGTCAACGGGTATTTCACAGCAGGTTTGCCAGCCGGCTTACTGACCGGTTTACTGGCTTGGACGACTTTGATCTCCGGCTTCGAAACGGACGGCTTCTCCGGCGTGACAACCGGGTCGGCAGCAGCCTCTTGATCGTTACTGACCGAAGTCCCAGGCTTCGTGGCAGTCTCATTGCTAGTGGATTCTCCGGGAGCAGGGGCTAACTCATGAACAGCCTTGTCTCCGTCATCCTTGGTTGTTGTAGGATCGTTCTTGATCACTTGCATGCCCACGGGATCATTCCCTGTTGCGGCTTGCTTCGGTGCGGAGCCGGATTGTGCTGCATAAATGCTATACAGTATTCCACCAACAATAACGATACCCGCTGTTGCCTGTAGGAGGAGTAGGGTGGATTTCTTCTTGGGCATACGAGCGGCTCTGGGCTGAAAACCTTTGTCTTTCGAGTTTCTGTTCAAAGCGCACACTTCCTTTCATGTTCGGAATCTCTTCCATTTCCTATATCTTACTATACTTATCCGCCTCGAAACGGAACATCATGGAAATCAGGTGATTGGCACTATAACGGGGCAGGAGAAAGCGCCTACTTCTGTTCGGAGATATGATTCTGAAGCCGATAATCATGTGACAGAGGGGAGCAACTCGGGCATTTGAAGTAGTTCATGCCGGTCGTAGAGAGGAAATAATCCGAAATCTGCGAAATCAATAAGAGGCTTATTCATATGAACAATAAGACTGGGGCAATGTGATGCAAATACTCATAATGGTAAAGCAAATCGGTAAACGCAAGCCAATCATTGGAGAAATGGCGATGCCGTTACCTCGTCCGCCGGCAACGCTGGAAGAGCTGATCACCCAGATCGTGATGCTCGAGGTTGAGCGGTATAACAGTGGTGATGCTGGTCAGTCGAAGGTTCTGACGGCATTGACAGAAGAACAAATTGCAGATCAATTGGACGCTGGTAAAGTCGGATTCGGTGCGAGGTATAACGCGAATCAACAAGACCCAGTTCAAGCCATAGAGAATGCGCTTCTCAGCTACAAGGACGGTCTCTATAAGGTATATATTAATGATCGCGAGATAGAGCGGTTGGAGGAACAAATGCAGCTGCAGGAGAACGACCGAGTGATGTTCATACGATTGACGATGCTTGCGGGACGAATGTGGTAACGAGGAGGAGAAGGGGATGGCAGGAATGACAAGAGAGCATCTGGAACGCGTAAAGCAATATGTTGCTGATAAACGCAATCAACTCCTCATGCTCCCGGCAGAACTAAGCAAGATGGCAAGCGTTATTATGGATTGTTATACAAGTGAGTATGTTTCCTTCGACAAGTACACCTTGCTGAGACAAGCATTGCTGTCCGAATCGAGCACCTCGATTACGGACGTTTTCACCGGTGACCAATACGAGGTGTTGAAATTTCTGTTAGGTGATTCTCATGCGGCCTTATTTAAGAAAACGTGGGATCGCTGCACCTTGTATCCGTTCTCCATGGGCTATTTTCGAAGATCGTTTCGGACAAACGTAAATACAGGAGTATACCTCGATTCGAGCTTAGATCGGTTGGGTTATGCACTGCGGTTTGTTGGGAGAGGGTATGCATGGCAGCCTGAGGTTGCTATAGCAGACTCAGAAACGGCTGACTATCCGTATTTGCATGATTATATCGCGCTGGAGCTTGATGAAGGAAATACTGCGCTGCTGCAGCAGTTGAAAGAAATCATATACAGCGAGAACAATACGGCTGTCGTAACACGCAATATCATCAAAGGCATGCTGATGAGCCGCAGTCCGGAAGCACACAGCCTCGTTGGTGAACTGTTGTTGGCCGCCAAGCTGCAAGAGGGTTTGCGTCAGACGATTACGGAGTGTATGGACGAGTCCAGCAGGGAAGGCTTCATCTACATACTAGGGATTATGATTGAACACGATCTAAGCCGTTTCTCATCCATCATTCGTGCGTTTGACGTGTGGACAGGCTTGGCACTGGAAGCGCTCAAGCCGGCTGTCATTAAGAAATGCCTGAAGGCAGCTTACGAATGTTTGACGAGCGAGGCCGTCCTTCTCGAATGTCTGGAAAGTGAGGACAGTCAACTGCTGTACATCGGACTGTGGGCGACAGCCGTTGATGAATTAATGAATACCGAAGCGACGATCATGGCGCTAAAGCAGTCCGGATCCAAATACAAGCAAATTACGGCGCTGCAATTCGTAGCACAAAGTCAGTTTGCTGCGTTCCAACACCGGATTGCGGCAGCCTTCCTGGACAGTCCGGATTTGGAGGTCCTTGCTTGGGCACTGCCCAATTTGTTCAGCGATGTTTCCAGTTACAGCTTGAATCATCGTCAGCTGACACCTGAAGATTTCCACATGTATGTCGTCACGGACAGAACGCTGTTCGGTCAGTTGCAGTACATCCTTGATCGGATGCCGCAGAAGGAAGTGACCTATTCTAATCCTGCACTGTCTTTCAGCCGTACGCTGTCAGCCGATCAACTATGCGGCCTCATGTTAATCGTGGCTTATATTCACAGTGACCCAGAGATGTTCGACGTCATGCTCGATTACCGGGACAAAATGAATGTAGATACGCGTTCCCGGCTCGTACATATCTGCCTTGAACAACCGCAGAGCGTGAAGCAGCGCCAAGCGCTGATTGAAGCCTTAGGTGATAAGGGAGTGGAAGTTCGCCAGGCCGCGCAGCGCAGTGTTGATCGCTTACAGCTAAGTGAAGAGGAATACATCTGGGTGGAAGGATTGCTTCAATACAAAGCGGGCGATCTCCGTAAAGCGGTCATTCAATTACTGCTCAAGCAGGCGCCGGAACAGCTAATCGGTACAACCGAGCGTCTGCTGTCGGATAAGAAAGAAGACAAGCGCCTAGGCGGCCTCGATATGATCCTGAACCTCAAGGAAGAGGAGCAGAGACGGTCCATTTATAAGCAATGTGTCGAGCTGTTGAAGGACAAAGATGCCGCGATTAAGCGCTCTTCGAGGGAGCTTGTTCTGATCGAGCGGATTACGGGGACGGCCCGGGTGGAATATAGTCCGGAGAATGGTTATGGACTCTTTGACCCGCAGGAGCTGCAGCAATTGCCTGAGCTGAAGCCTTGGCCGGGGGCTTCGCTTGGGGACGTCTTGACCTCTAGCGCCGAGGAAATTCAAGAGCTGCTGCAAAGCTGGAGCGATCTTATCCATGCGTATCGTGAGTATGAATACGAGATCGAGGAATATGGCGGCGGCCGCGGTAGAATCGTACTTGGCACACAGCAATGGGGCATGCGTGCTCTGGCAACCGCCAATCATGCGGGTCCTGCCGTATTGAATGATTTTCCACTGGCTGAGGTGTGGCGCGGTTTCGCCAAGGACAAGGGGCTGGATACGAAGCGCATCCTGGAGCTGCTCTTCTATTATGATGTCTGTTCCAGAAGATACGGTACGCAGTTGAGCGAGTTTTCGTCTACTTTTCAAGTCTCGCATGTCCTTCAGATGCTCTCGCCTACCGTCATACAAGCAGTACGAAAGTGGCTTGGGGACATGCAGTATGAGCGCCTCATCTACAGCCTGCTTAAAGCGATGTTCAATGAGTGTGATCCTCGAGAGCGGTTCATTCTGACGTACAATGCGTCGCTTGCCTTATATGCCGGCATTCTGATCGATCAACAAAGCGAGTTCGTCAGACAGCATCCGAGCTTGGACGTACAACAGCCTTACGGCGCTCAAGTGCTGAGATTTACCGAGATTATGACGACAGAGGAAGTATCGTTCTGGTATTCCGAAATGACGGGCGTGTATAACGGCGAAGAGGACATGTTCCGGGCGGGGTTTACGCTGCTGTACCATTATGAACGCTTGGATGAACAATCGGATCGTCACGTATTGGGATTAACTCCTTTTGCGAAAGCGTATGAGTCCGGATTCATTACCGTCAATGAATGGTATAAGGAACTGATGGGCAGACGGAGCAGTCCCGATCATATCAGCACCATAACGAATGAGCACCGCCATCAGCGAGAGGAGCTGCTTCAATATCCCCAAGCGGAGCTTATCGGCAGACTTGCGGTGGAACGGATTGTTGAAATCGAGCTGCAACGGGGGGACAGCGACACAGCGGTGAGCTATCTGGCCCAGCGAATTAATAAATACGAAGGCATGCAGTATTTCGTCGGCTGCTTGCTCAGTTTAGGCAACAAAGAGAAGCTGGCGCGTGGGTATTTCTATGCTTGGGGCGGCGGGCAAACGAAGAAGGATATGATCAGCCATCTGCTGAAGTGCTGCTATCCGAAGCCTGATGATGATGCCAATACTTTAAGAGGACTGCTAGAGGGGCACGATATTTCAGAGATTCGATTAATAGAGGCTGCGATGTATGCCCCGCAATGGGTGGAAATCATTGCCGAGTATATTGGCTGGGAAGGGTTGGCGCCTGCTTGCTGGTACTTCCATGCGCATGTGAACCAGCATTTCTCCGCGGATAAAGAAACGATGGTCGCGCGGTATTCGCCGATCTCCGCCATAGACTTCAATGAAGGTGCCTTTGATATCAACTGGTTCTTCGAGGCCTACGAGACTTTGGGCGAACAACGCTTCCAACTCGTCTATGACAGCGCCAAATATATAGCAGAGGGTGCGAACCATAAGCGTTCCCAGTTATTTTGCGATGCCGTGCTTGGCAGGTTGGATGCGGATGCAATCGAGAAGGAGCTGTCCAGCAAGCGAAATAAGAATCATGTGCTCTGCTACGGCTTGATTCCTTTCGGTAAGCATAATCGGAAAGCGGAGCTTATCCACCGTTACGAAGTGCTACAGCGTTTCGCCAAAGAGAGCAAGCAGTTCGGAGCACTGCGGCGAGACAGCGAGTCGAAGATCGTGAGTATTGCGCTGGATAATTTGGCCCGCAATGCCGGATATTCCGATGTCATTCGCATGACATGGAATGTGGAAGCGGAGAAATTCAAGCAAATTGCAGCCAGCTTCGAGCCGATTGCGATACAAGAGTGGGAAGCATGCCTTGTGATGGATGAGAGAGGCAAAGCATCGGTAGCCATTACGAAGGACGGCAAGCCGGTTAAGACCATTCCATCCAAGCTGAAGAATGATGAAACGCTGGCAGGCTTGAAAGAAATGCAAACTTCATTAAGAGAGCAGCATAAACGCGCGCGTGCCGCACTGGAGCGTGCGATGGTTCTGGAAGAGTCGTTCACTGCGGAAGAGCTAAGTCTTATCCAAACCAACAAAGTGATTGAGCCGCTGGTAAGGGATCTGCTCTTTAAGTCTGCGGATGCGATTGGATTCTTCGAACAGGGGCAACTGCGGGATATCAGCGGGGATGTCCTTTCATTGGATGCGGCTGAAGAAATATTGATCGCGCATCCGGTTCATTTGTACGAGAGTGGGCAATGGGCTGCTTATCAGAAGGTTGTGATTGAGCGGCAAATCATGCAGCCCTTCAAGCAAGTGTTTCGAGAGATTTATCGTCCGAATGCAGATGAGTTGTTGGAAGGTGTTCGTTCAAGGCGGTATGACGGCCACCAAATTCAACCTAGAAAAGCAGCTTCATTGCTGAAATCCCGTCAATGGACAGCGAGCTATGAAGAGGGACTGCAGAAGGTTTATCACAAGCAAAATATTGTGGTGACCCTGTATGCCATGGCCGACTGGTTCTCGCCTGCCGAGGTAGAAGCGCCGGCGATTGAAACGGTAGCCTTCTACAAGCGGAAGACCGGTGAGCCGATGCAGCTGGCTGATATTCCGAAGGTGATCTTCTCCGAGGTGATGCGCGACGTTGATCTGGTTGTCAGTGTGGCTCATGTCGGCGGCGTCGATCCTGAAGCAAGCCTATCTACCGTGGAGATGCGGGCGGCGATGGTACGGGAGCTCGTTCCGATTCTGAAGCTGGACAATGTAGCGATTAAGGGCTCCCATGCGCATATCAAGGGAACTTTGGGCGAATATACCGTTCATCTGGGCAGCGGCATGGTGCATCAAATGGCGAGCGGGAGTCTGTACATCTTACCGGTGCACGGGCAGCATCGCGGCAGGATCTTCCTGCCCTTCGTCGATGAAGATCCGCGGACAGCGGAGATCATGTCGAAGGTGCTGCTGCTTGCCGAGGACCGCAAGCTGAAGGACCCGACGATTCTGGAGCAGATCAAGAGAGCGTGAAGAAACGTAGAAGAGGCAGTTGATCGGAGGTTGTAGGATGACTGCATACGAAAAACCGAATTTATCTATCACCGAGATAGAGGATGTACTGAGCGCTCATCTGGAATCAGGCGTGACAGAGATCACGCCGATGTCAGGAGGCAACTTGAGCAGCGTGTTCTCCTTCATGCATGCAGGAAGAGGCCATGTCATTAAGTTCAGTGACATGGCAGGGGCATACGAAACGGATCGTTATATATCCCACTTGTTAGCTAGTCAGGGAATACCGTTTCCAAGGATTCTGGGTCAAGGGCAAGCCGGGCATTTGGGCTATGTAATCATTGAGCGAATAGAGGGCGGCAATCTTGCAGATTGCACCGAGGAGCAGCAGCGTAACCAACTTCCGGAGTTGATACGGATCTTGACTCGCATTAACCATGTCGAGCTGGGCTCAACAAGCGGTTATGGTTGGATTAAACCCACAGGAGACGGAACGTATCTAACGTGGAAGGATTATTTGGTTGATGTGTTCGGGGAGGATCAGACGGGGAACTTCTGGGAGAACTGGTATGACCTCTTTCAAACGACCTGCTTGGAGAAAGAGGTGTTTGACGAATGCTATAGCCGTTTAATGGCGTATTCGGTCTACAATGAGCCTCATCGTCATTTCATTCATGGAGATTTTCACCAGTGGAACATCTTATCGGACGGTAAGCGTATTACCGGAATTATAGACGGTAACTGCGCCTACGGCGATTTCCTTGTAGATCTCGCGATACTGGATCGACATATGCCGGGACTTCAAGTGGTTCAAGCGTATCAGGCTTACCAAGAGCAGGCTGGAATTGAAATTCCAAATTTCAAGGAGAGATTGCTGGGCGCGTATTATTTTAAAGGAATGGATGGACTTCGCTTTTATGCTAAAATGGGCTGGAACGATGCCTATCAATCGACACGCAACTTCCTTCTAAACTTGAATAAGTGATAGCTGATCGAACAGAAACGCAAAGGAGATAACCATGATAACAACTGAGCAATTACGCGATATCGAACAGTTGCAGATCGAGTGTGAGGCTCATGATCATATGCAGCTGAAGCTCAACTGGGAGATGCTTAGAGAACGTGAATCGGACCGACTCGATTTGTTTCATTATGAAAATGAACAGCTTATAGCGTTCGTAGGTTTGTACGCTTTTGGCTCAACGGTCGAAGTATGCGGCATGGTGAAACCGAGTGAACGGCGGACGGGGCATTTCCAGCGCTTGTTCCGGCAGGCGATGGAGAAGGTCCATCAGAACGGATTCAAGAGAATCTTGTTGAATGCGCCTGCGGGATCGGATGCGGCAAGAGCTTTCTTGAGGAAACAAGGCGCGGAGTATGCATTCTCGGAGCATCAAATGGAGTGGCAGGAAAAGTCGCTTGGCGAAACGGACGGCATTACACTGAGGCCGGCGACGCCTGAAGATTACGAGATGCGTGTACGCATATCCGTGCAGGCGTTCGGAGATGACGAAGCAGATGCCCATGCGATGGAAAGCCGCGTTTATGCGGGCAACACGGATGTGTACATGATTGGCGTGAACGAAGAGACGGTAGGGAAAATCCGAGTGAGTCGCGAAGAGGGGCAAGCATGGATTTATGGATTTGCGATTCTACCCGAACACCAAGGCAAAGGGATAGGCAGCAAAGTACTACGCCGCGTCATTCATGAGCAGCGTGCGGCCGGATATTCGGTACACCTGGAAGTCGAAACGAAGAATGACCATGCTCTACGGTTGTATGAATCGGTTGGATTCAAAGTGGTGCATGCACAGGATTATTACAGCTATCACTGCGATGAGTCTAACAAGGGCATAGATTCGGAGGACAAGGTTTGAATAATAGACTAAGCCTTAGTGTATTCGGTTACGCTGTCTATCTGGTAGGATTATCGACCCTATCATTCGTATTTTACTGGATTATCAGGATATGGATCGCAATGGGCCGTTTCACAGCAGCTGATGGCCCGCCGGGTGACATTGGCGATACGGAAAAAATGTTCTATAGTTTCGTTGTCCCCATTGGATACGGTGTGATCATGACCTTGCTTTCCTTCGTGTACCGTCAGATTGTAGGGAAATATTCCGTTCATATGAGCGCAGTCTTAATATTCGCAATCAATGTACTTATTACTGTTTACCTCATCGCACAATTTAGAATCTTTGCTTTTAGTTGATATAGAGGCGTGTAACAATATGTTCATTGGGCAGGCACGAGACACCGCTGTATACTGGATGGAGATAGATAATCTCGTCCCGATTGGGCCGAACTAGGAGGTCGAAATTCATGCAGTTCACTACATCAATGGGCCGTTTGCGAATCATTACTCTCTTGGAAGGACTCTCTTACATCGTCCTGCTATGCATCGCGATGCCACTCAAGTATGCCGCTGATCTACCGGAAGCCGTGAGCATAGTCGGCTCGTTGCATGGGTTGTTCTTCGGGCTTTATCTGATTGCGGTCGCACATGTGACGTTCGTTCATCGTTGGTCGCTGGTCAACGTGCTATTCGCGCTCGGGGCTGCCTTTCTCCCGCTTGGCAATTTCTTGTTGGATCGCCGTTTGCTGCGGAAGTAGTAGGGTTGCTCAATTACACCGCGAATCTAGACGGTAGAACAAAGTTGAATTGATGACGGTCTGTTCCGTTGGCGAAGTAAGGCCAAGCAGCTGCCAACCGGCGGCGGCCATAACTTCCTCATTGACTGCTTCATACATGAGTTGGCGCATACCTTCCGCTGTACGTATGGCTACCAAGGCGTCCGTATTCGTACGGCGGATTTGCGCAAGGACGTCGTCCTTACGCGATACAAGACTTGCAATAAACACGTGCCGATACGAAGCATAATCGAACGCCGCACCGTCTCCCTGAACAATTTGCACGCTATCGCTTAGGTCGAGCCGTTCCATCAACACACGTACAGCCTCGCAGGCGTCCGGATCGATATCCAAACAGCAGACGCGCACATTCCACCGCAGATGAAGCAGCACAGCACTAAGCGGTAAAGGTCCGCTTCCGACGAAGACAATAGGCGCAGAGGCGTCTTCCGGCCGACTGAGCTTGCCGAGTTGCTTGATCTCCTCACCGACAAGACTTTCATACTTCCTCCAGTTCTTATAGTGGAACAGGCTCTCTACTCCCAAATAGAGTTGATTGCAGAGGTAATGGGAGTCGAACAACTCCATCTGAAACTCCGCTTCAGATAGCTTATCAAGCAAACCTTTCTTCAGAGCTGCTAGTTCAGTATGACCGGTTACCATTCGAATTTCTTCCTGTGTGTAGGGTTGCCTGATAACCTGTGACAGATTAGAGATCATTCTCGTGATCTTGGCATTCGCAGGGGTCAGATCAGACTCTCGGTGAAGGACATCATACGTCTCCATTACAATGGCGATCAAGTCCGATATCCGCTTAGATGATGTGGCAATAGAATATTCCATAAGCGATTACCTCCAGTACAGTTCCGTTCGATATCCTGAACCCAATATATTCGATCTAGGTGGTATTTAGTAATCGCTAGTACAAATTAAGAAGGGCTGCCGAGTGGCAGCCCTTCTCGTTCTATAGGAGTACTGGTTCACCGCTAGCTGAGTCGCGCGAATAGGATGTAATCCACGGGCTTGGGATCAGCCCCGCTCTGGCGGAGCAGGGTGTTGACCTGGCCGCGGTGGTACTGACCATGCAGGGCGACATGGGTCAGAATATCCCGAGTCGACGTCTCAAATGGTGCTCCTGCCTGGCTGCGATACGCGACAAGCGTATCCAGCGCTTCTTCGGGCAAGGCGCTGAGCAAAGCATCATAGCCGCTTCCGTTCGCTTCGATCAGTGCTGCACAGTCGAGCGAATCCGCATCGTCTACCCACAGAACGATTCCTTCACTGCTCTCGCCTCGCAGCCGAGTCAGCCAGATACGCTCCGCTTGGAGCACGTGCAGAAACAGAAACGTTGCCTTATTCGCTTCATCCTTCGGCGCGGCTTGCAACGCCTCAAGCAGCTGGCGGTTTGCCCAATCCATATGCGCGAACAAATTTCGGATCGTTTGCATGAAAGCGACCTCCGCTAGATATCAAGTTTTCTTGTACCTAACCATTGTACCATTGCGGGATCGCGATGAGAGAAGAATAGGCTCTGATTCGTATCTAACGCAGCAATTGCCTCCATATCCTCCCGGTGCAGTTCAAAATCAAAGATGTTGATGTTCTCGGCCATTCTATCTTTACGAACAGACTTTGGAATGACAACGACATCCCTTTGGACCAGCCAACGCAGGACCACTTGAGCGATGGATTTATTATGCTTCTCAGCTATAGCTGCCAGTTTCTCGTTCTGGAACAAGTTATTTTTCCCTTCGGCAAAAGGTGCCCAGGATTCGATCTGAACATGATGCTCTTTCATGAATGCGGCGCTGTCCTTCTGTTGATTGAACGGATGCGTCTCAACCTGGTTTACGGCAGGAGCGACTTCATTATGCAGCATCAAATCGATCAGACGATCCATGTGGAAATTGCTAACGCCGATGGCACGAACTTTTCCTTCATGATAGAGTTCCTCCATCGCACGCCAGGAGCCATACACATCGCCGTACGGTTGATGAATTAAATACAAATCCAAGTAATCTACTTGCAATCTCTTGAGCGACCTGTCGAATGCCTTCTTCGTGCGATCGTAGCCGGTATCCTGAACCCAAAGCTTCGTAGTGATGAATATTTCCTCTCTTGCAACGCCGCTTCGCTTAATCCCTCTGCCAACGGCTTCTTCATTCTGATAGGAGGCCGCTGTATCAATCAACCGATAGCCTGCCATAATAGCGTCATATACGCTTTGTTCACACTCATTGGGATCTGAAATCTGAAAAACACCAAAACCAAGAATAGGCATCTCAACACCGTTGTTTAAAATCACGTTGTGCATTAATAATCCTCCCGTGTAGAAGCTCGTTTTCCTTAGTATGTAACAGATGGATTTGAGTTCGTTATCCCATTCGTCTCGAATCTTTGCCTAATCCTCTCAGCACCACTTATGCGTCCAACGAAGATGGACTATAATCGAGCTATAGAAATGTCCGACCGGGGGGATCCAATGTCTGAAATGATGACTTTACAACAAAATGAACTCGTTACTATCATTGAGCGCCACGCCGTAACGGATGGCGTTCACCCGACTGCTGTTCCGTCACTGTATTTCATGCGTCTCTCGCATGCATTTGAATCAAAGCATGGCGTTTATAAGCCATCTTTATGTATGGTGGTGCAAGGAGCGAAGGAAGTATATCTTGCACATGATCGCTACCGATATTCTCCTTCCGATTACCTGGTTGTATCCGTCCACTTGCCCGTGACCACCCAAGTAACCGAAGCCGCTCCGGATGCTCCCTATTTGGGCTTCAAGCTTGAGTTTACACCGAGTCAGATCTTAGAGGTTTTGCGTGAAACGGATGTTCAAGCTCAGCCAACTGAAAATCCGAAGAGAGCTATATTTGTCAGTCAGATGGAAACGTCATTAATGGATGCGATCATCAGGTTAGCCCGTTTAGTGGATCGTCCCCAAGATATCCCCTTTCTGGCTCCCTTATTTACGAAGGAAATTATCTACAAAACACTTCAAGGTGAGAATGGCGGTGTTTTGGGACAAATTGCAATGGAAGGCAGCTCGACCCTCCAAATTAAAGCGGTTATTGATCAGATTATGAATCAATATGATCGTGCTTTCCGGATTGAGGAGCTTGCGGAAATCGCGAATATGAGTGTTTCATCGTTCCATCGGCATTTCAAAGAAGTAACGGCCCTGAGCCCGATTCAATTTCAGAAACATCTGAGGCTTCAAGAAGCCCGTCGACTCCTGTTAACTGAATCGGAAGATGCTACTGATGTGGCATTTCGAGTGGGCTATGAGAGCCCCTCGCAATTCAGCCGCGAATACTCCCGCATGTTTGGCTTTCCACCAAGACAAGATATTAAACGTCTGAAAACATAAATGGGCATAAATCGAAGACCTTCCATGTAATAATGGAAGGTCTTTCTGTGATGAAGTTGACTCTACTGTGAAAGGATTAGGCAAAGATTCGAGACGAATGGGATAACGGTCGGTAGCTCATTGCTTCATAATAAGTAGAGGTTAACGGGATAATTAAGGAGGATCACTTCACATTGTACACAAGACTCAGAAATTTACATGCAATTAAGGGATATGGTTTATTTGTCATTTGTGTGCTGATGGTCGGCATTGGGATATCCATAACGCTGCCATACTTAGCGCTGTATTGTACAGAAGAATTGGGAATGAGCGCGGGACTATTCGGCGTACTGACGGCCGTGAGTTCATTAACCGGCGTGGTGGCAAACTCGTTCATTGGTAAACATTCGGACCGCAGACTGGACCGCAAATGGATTATCATCTTTGCCGCGGTTTCATCTGCTCTGGGGTATTCGTCCTACTTACTGTTCGATAATTATATTATTCTGCTTATTATCGTTAGTTTCTTCAGTGGCTTAGGGGCAGCTGCCATGCCGCAAATGTATGCTTACGCTCAGGAATCGGCCAATGAGAGCAGCTTCGAAGATAAGACTTTTGCAATGTCTACGTTACGTTCGCTGGTATCACTGGGATTCCTGATCGGCCCCTTAGTCGGGAGTGTGATTTTAGGCGTTGTTGGATACAAAGGACTCTTCCTGGGGACCTCGACCATTTTCCTTGCCATTGCTACATTGGTGTTTCTCTTTCTGCCGAATAAGAGCGTCATTCCCAAGAAGAGATCCCATGCAGACGCAGCTCCGCTGGGCCGCAGGCAGCTCTGGATTCCGCTCCTTGCTTTCATTTTACTATTTGCTGTTAATGCCATAAATGGGATCGTTACACCTTTATTTATCGTAAATGAGCTTCATGGCACTCATGCAAATGTGGGCGTAGTCGTAAGTATTTGTGCGGGCTTGGAGATTCCCATCATGCTTGCGCTTGGTGCATTAGGGAGTAAGATTTCGAACCATTCCTTAATGATTATCGCCTGCTTTATTGCAATCCTGTACTACAGCATACTTAGTGTTTCTAACGGTTCCTGGCAGCTCATTGCGGCACAGCTATTACAAGCGACATTCGTGGCAATAGTAATGGGCAATGGACTAAGCTATTTCTCGGAGCTGCTTCCGCATTCACCGGGAATGTCCACTACTTTGTATTACAACGGGTCGATTCTGGGAAGGCTGCTCGGAAATTTAGGAGGCGGAATCATTGCACAGTATGCAGGGTTTCGCGACGTATATTTGGTCTGTCTGGCCGTATTGATTGTCTCGCTCTTTATCTTAATGAGAAGCCGGAGAAGTTTGGTGTAACGCTTTTCGCAAATATGTAATAATGTTACAGTTTAAGGGAGATGTCCTAATGAAATCAGTAATGGATTTGGAGGAAGGATCTTGGAAATCCTAGGTGAGAAAGTATTGCTTAGAGAGTACACGGCTGACGATTTTTCTTTCTACAGGGAGTTAGAACAACATAGCTATACCTACAAATACGAGAGCCGCCACCCGAATCAAGATCAAATCAAAGCGAATTTCGAAGCGATCTTGGCCGATAACGATGCGAATCCTCGTGTCGTCTATGCATTTCTGCTATGTGATCGATTCGACTCCCGTCCTATTGGCAGAGTCAGAATCAAATTAAACTGGGCGGAAATCAACGAGTGGGAGATCGGCTGGGCACTACATCCTGATCATTGGAAGAAAGGCTACGCAACCGATGCGGCAAAGACATTAATTCGCTTTGCTTTCAGCAACCTTCATGTCCACCGAGTAGTCGCATACGCCAATGCCGAGAACGAGCTTTCCGAACGAGTCATGATTAGAGCCGGCATGATCAAGGACGGTATACTAAGAGAGACCAGATTATGTAACGACAAGTGGTGCAATGAAGTGATTTATTCAGTACTGGAAAGTGACTTGTCCAAATTTGATGGAAGCGGTGAATAGGATGGAATATGTGAAACTCGGTAATACGGGCCTCGATGTGTCTCGGCTTTGTCTTGGATGTATGAGCTTTGGCGTTGCAGAGCGATGGACGCATCCGTGGATTCTTGATGAAGCGAACAGTCGTCCCATTATTAAGAAAGCGCTCGAGCTTGGAATTAATTTCTTCGATACGGCGAATGTTTATGCAGATGGAACAAGCGAAGAAATTGTGGGACGAGCACTTAAGGAATATGCCAATCGCGATGAAATTGTGCTGGCGACGAAGGTTCATTTTCGCATGCATGAAGGACCTAATGGTGCCGGACTTTCGCGCAAGGCTATCATGAGTGAAATCGATAAGAGTCTGAAACGATTGGGAACCGATTATGTGGACCTGTACCAGATTCACCGCTGGGATTACAACACGCCTATCGAAGAGACGATGGAAGCGCTGCATGACGTTGTAAAAGCGGGCAAGGCAAGATACATCGGTGCTTCTGCGATGTATGCCTGGCAATTTCTCAAGGCGTTACATGTAGCGGAGACCAATCGGTGGACCCGGTTTGTGTCGATGCAGAATCATTTGAACCTTCTGTACCGAGAAGAGGAGCGGGAGATGATGCCGCTTTGCAGAGCCGAGAAAATCGGCGTCATTCCCTATAGCCCGCTTGCATCCGGACGATTGACGCGTGACTGGTCGGAAACAACGCATCGCTCCGAAACCGATCAAGTTCAGAAATGGAAATACGATGCAACTGCAGATGGGGATCGGTTGATTGTAGATCGCGTTGCGGCAATTGCAGAACAACGCGGCGTTCCTCGTGCTCAGATCGCATTGGCCTGGTTATTGCAGAAACAGCCGGTAGCCGCACCGATTATCGGGGCAACGAAAGTATCTCATCTCGAAGATCCGGTAGCCGCTCTGTCCGTTGTGCTGACAAGTGAAGAAATTGCTTCGCTGGAAGAG
Organism: Paenibacillus sp. CF384; assembly: GCF_900106745.1. Lineage (GTDB taxonomy): Bacteria > Bacillota > Bacilli > Paenibacillales > Paenibacillaceae > Paenibacillus_Z. Next base: position 30,437 of record NZ_FNNV01000008.1, read on the forward strand.
CCGTATGTGCCTCATCCGGTGGTAGGCGCAGTTTAGTTGTACGCTTGACCCAATAGCGACAACGGATCAACGGATTCGACATTTTATGCCTCTTTACAGATATTTCCTCTTCATGGACAATGAATAAGGGTTCTAATTTGTTCATGGAGCGTGATGGAGTTGTCCAAGAAGATTCTCATCCTCACTGGTGATGCCGCTGAGTCGTTGGAAGTTTATTATCCGTATTTCCGCGTATTGGAGGAAGGGTTTGAAGCCGTTATCGCTGCTCCAAGCGTGAAGACGCTGCGAACGGTCGTCCATGATTTCGAAGGCTGGGATACCTACACGGAAAAGCCTGGGTATCAACTGAATTCGCATATCGCTTTCTCCGAGGTTGATCCATCTGAATATGACGGATTGATCATCCCTGGCGGCAGAGCTCCTGAATATATTCGACTGGACGACAACGTGCCTCGAATCGTCAGTCATTTCTTCGAAGCGGATAAGCCTGTCGGCGCGATCTGTCATGCGGCACTTATTCTAGCCGTCGTTAACAATCGCAGCTATTTCGAAGGCCGCTCCATGACTGCTTACTCCGCATGTCGCCCGGATGTTGAGGCGCTCGGCGCATCCTACGCCAAAGAAACCCTTTGCGTAGACGGCAATATTATTTCCGGTCACGCTTGGCCGGATCTCCCCGGCTTCATGCGGGAGTTCTTGAAGCAAGTGAAATAGCACATGATAAGGAGCCCGCAGCGGGCTTCTTTTTATTTTGCAACCTTTGATGTTTATTTGAATCGCCGGCCTTGGAGAGATTTGGCTTTGTTATTTGATAGGAAGAAATGGTTAAACTAATACGGGTATGGAATATGTTTGTTTTACTGGTACACGAATTTGTAAAGGATTATTGACCCCAATTATTTTAATCTCTAAATAATAGTGATACACTAGGAGAGAGAAAAATGACCGGAAAAGATGTGTGATAAGGTTTTACCCTGGCTTGCTGTGGCGCTTTAGCAGGAACGCTCACATCCTTTCTGCAAATCGTAGAGTAGAAGGACGGTAAACATGAGCAACAGACAAACGAATACAGACGTTATCTTAATCGGTGCCGGAATCATGAGTGCTACCTTAGGTTCGCTGCTTAAAGAATTGATGCCGGATTGGAACATTACGGTGCTCGAGCGGCGCGCAACCGCAGGTGAGGAAAGCTCAAACGAATGGAATAATGCAGGAACAGGACATTCTTCACTTTGCGAACTTAACTACACCGTCGAGAAACCGGACGGCTCCATAGATATTAGCAAAGCTATTAAAGTGAATGAAGAATACCAGGTTTCGAGACAGTTCTGGTCTTATCTGGTGAACAGCAACTTGATTCGTAATCCACAGGACTTTATCGTACCCGTGCCTCATATGAGTTTTGTTCAAGGGGAACAAGACGTATCCTTCTTGAGGAAACGGTTTAAAGCGTTGGAGCACAATCCGCTGTTTGACGGGATGGAGTATTCCGAAGATCCGGCGAAGCTGAAGGAATGGATTCCGCTGATGATGAAAGACCGGAATGTCAATCAACCTATCGCAGCGACAAGAATCGAATCGGGTACAGATGTTAACTTTGGCGCTTTGACGCGCATCTTGTTTGATCACCTGAAGAGCGAGAACGTCGATATTAAATTCAACCATAACGTGGATGATATTAAACGTGCGTCTGACGGCACTTGGGAGCTGAAAGTGCGCGATGTTGCGTCCGGCAAGGTAGAACGTCAAACGGCGAAGTTCGTCTTCATCGGCGGTGGCGGCGGAAGTCTGCATTTGCTGCAGAAATCCGGTATTCCGGAAGGAAAAGGAATTGGCGGATTCCCGGTAAGCGGACTCTTCATGGTGTGTCAGAACCCGGAAGTCGTCGCGCAGCATCGTGCGAAAGTCTACGGACAAGCTCCGGTCGGCGCGCCTCCAATGTCGGTTCCGCATCTGGACACACGGGTCATCGACAAGAAAGAATCTCTGTTCTTCGGACCGTTTGCCGGGTTCTCACCGAAGTTCTTGAAATTCGGCTCGATGTTCGATCTGTCGTCTTCCGTTAAAGGGCATAACCTTGTTACGATGATGGCAGCCGGCGTGAAGAACGTTTCCTTGACCACCTACCTGATTAAGCAAGTTATGCTATCCAAAGAGAAACGCATGGAAGCATTGCGGGAATTCGTTCCGAATGCAAACAGCGAGGATTGGGAATTACTAGTAGCAGGCCAGCGCGTACAAATTATTAAAGATACTGCGGCCGGCAAAGGAACGCTGCAATTCGGTACGGAAGTAATCAGCGCCGCTGACGGTTCCATTGCGGCATTGCTTGGTGCATCTCCGGGTGCTTCCACGGCAGTCTCCGTTATGCTTGAAGTCATCAAGAAATGCTTCCCTACACACATCAACGAGTGGGAGCCGAAGATCAAAGAAATGATCCCATCTTACGGCGTGTCCCTGCTGAAGAACCCGGAGTTGATCCGTCAACATCAGCTTTCAACAGCGCGGGCACTTGGACTGAGCGAGAAGGTATCGCTTCAGGCATCGCACTAGAAGGATAGATGAAGCAGCCGAAATCATTCGGCTGCTTTTTTTGCGTTGCGTTGGTCTAAACGACCGGCTATGGATGTTAGCTATAAATAAGAAATTACAGAAGAGCATCTTTCTCTTTTTTAGGATATAAATGTAAAGTATCATTGCCTATAGGAATGGTAATTTACTTCCACAATTACAGTGGGGCTCCCGGAGGTACAGATGATCGAGCGAAATTCGACTTACAATATTGAGAAGGCCGTGCTTGGTTACACAGATGAGCTGGCTCGCTTACAAGTGCAAGTGTTGATGGGTGGGAGAAAGAGTTTCGTAACTTGCAATGGTTCGGCTTACAGGACGGAATGCGAATTCTGGAAGTAGGCAGTGGGCCTGGATTCTATACGGAACAGCTAGTCGGACAGTTGCCCCACAGTGTCATTACCGCTTTGGAGGTTGACTCGGCGCTCTTGAACGAAGCCCGTAATCGAATAGATCCACAATTCTCATCGCAGTTGGAGTTTGTCCATGCCTCTGTCTATGATACGGGGCTGCCGGACAATACCTATGATTTCGTTATTGCAAGGCTGCTCTTCCTTCATTTGAAAGATCCACTGACGGCGGCCAGAGAAATTTCTCGTGTGCTGAAGCCGGGAGGGAAGCTGGTCATCATCGATGTCGATGACGGGATATTTGGTGCGCTGCATCCCAACTTACCTATGCTGCCCTCCGTATTGCAGAAGGTTGCGGACTATGTGGCCGCAAATGGCGGGAATCGATTGATCGGCAGAAGCCTGCCGAGGCTGTTGAAACAAGCCGACTATACGGATGTGGATATGGATTCGATTCTCCAGCATAGCGATTTGATTGGTATCGACGGTTTCCGGTATCAGTTTGATAGCAGACGCTTCATGGGTTTGAACCAGAATGGAGTTATTACGCAGGAAGAGCTGGACCACATGAAACAGGCCTCGGAGAATCTGAATACTTCGTCTGAGGCGTATGCTATGCTGAACTTTGTGATGGCTTGCGGCACGAAGGCGCGTAGCTAATTTCATTCCACTTAGGAGGCAACGGACGATGATTACGTTCATGCAAATGAAGCTCGAAGATGCAGCATCCATACGAGACATTGACCGTTCGGAAACCATCCATGTGATCTATACATGCAAGAACGGCATTCTGGATGAGACTAAATCGGAACATGAATGTCCCAATTGGGGGGAAGACGATTACTTAGCCATCATTTCTCGCTATGAATATGAACTTCGAAGCGGCGGGGCAGCTTTTGGCGCCTATGATCAAGATAAACTAGTTGGATTCGGTGTCTTGGCTCATCCATTCAGAGGTCCGGATAACAAGCAGCTGCAGGTCGATCTGATGTATGTTACACGGAACTACCGGCGGCAAGGCATCGGCAGGCGTATCTTGGATTTACTAAGTAATGAAGCCATCGCAAGAGGGGCGGAGTATCTCTATATTTCCTCGACCGAAACGGAGTCCGCAGTAAAGTTCTATTCCAGCTGCGGCTCGCTACATACGTTAGAGGTGGATAAGGAACTGTTTGAAAAAGAACCTCATGATATCCATATGCTTAAGAAGCTTTAATAAATGCAGGCTACCGGATGCTTAATGGCGGCCTTTTTTATTGCGATAAACAACATAAATAGAGCGATTAACAATTTAAATTTATTGCAAAACAATAAATTATGTGATAAATTCAAGTGGAGAATAACGAAAATGAGGTGCATGACATGGAACGAGGCTCAACCCTCTTCTTAAAGGTAACTATTTTTCTGCTTGGCATTCCGGTTCTGGCCATGTGCATATTTGTAATCCCTGAGATCGCGAATTATCTAGCTGAACTGTATCCGGATCATACGTATCTGAAATATTTTGTGTGTATCGATCTATATGCAACAGTGATTCCCTTCTACATTGCGCTGTATCAAGCTTTCAAACTGTTAGACTACATTGACAAGAATCAAGCTTTCTCGGATGTTGCCGTTACTGCGTTGAAGAATATCAAAACTTGCGCGCTCATCATCAGTGCTTTGTTTGTACTAGGGATGCCGCTCTTCTACCTCTTGGCCGAGAGAGACGATTCCCCGGGCGTTATCGTAATCGGGATGGCGTTTATCTTTGCTTCGCTCGTTATTGCGGTCTTCGCGGCGGTGCTTCAGAAGCTGCTGAGAAATGCCATAGATATCAAATCAGAAAACGACCTAACGGTCTGAGGTGAATAACATGGCGATCATAATTAATATTGATGTGATGTTGGCGAAGCGGAAAATGAGCGTAACGGAGCTTTCGGAGCGGGTCGGCATTACGATGGCGAACCTGTCCATTCTGAAGAACGGGAAGGCTAAAGCGATTCGGATCTCCACGTTAGAGGCGATTTGTAAAGCATTGGATTGTCAGCCGGGAGATGTCTTAGAATACCGAATGGATGAATGATGAGAAGAGCGCTGCTGCAGCTCGTTCGTTTCGGCTGGGAGCAGGCATGGTCTTGTCTGTTTCCCGTTGTGATTTTCGCTTCGCTGGCTTTCACGCAGCTTATCAAGATTCCTTGGCTGCCGAGATACGATTTGCTGCTGCTCATTTGCCTTACGATGCAGTGGTGGATGGTTCGTTCCGGTCTTGAATCCCTTGATGAGCTTAAGGTCATTACCTTGTTTCACATCATAGGCTTGGCACTTGAAATCTTCAAAGTGCATATGGGTTCATGGTCATACCCTGGTGAGGGGTACACGAAGGTGTTTGGCGTTCCGTTATACAGCGGTTTTATGTATGCGAGTGTTGCAAGTTATCTCTGCCAGGCTTGGCGGCGAATGGATGTTGAGCTGGTTAGATGGCCGCCGTTCCCGGTGGTGGTCACACTTGCGGCTATGATTTATTTGAACTTCTTCACACATCATTATTGGATCGATGCTCGTTGGTGGTTGTCAGCACTTGTTCTCATTGTATTTTGGCGGACTTGGGTCACCTTCATGGTCGGCGGTACCAGATACCGAATGCCGCTTGCACCTTCATTCCTGTTAATTGGATTCTTTATCTGGATTGCCGAGAATGTTGCCACTTTCTTCGGAGCATGGGAATATCCGGATCAAGCCGGTTCGTGGCGGATCGTACATGTTGGTAAAGTGAGCTCATGGCTGCTGCTCGTCATTGTCAGTTTTCTGATTGTAGCGACTTTGAAGCTGGTGAAAGTAAGGCATGTCCCGCGCGGGACTAAATGATAGAAGGCCAGGAAGAGCATATGCTCTTCCTGGTCTTTGTGCTAACGGCGGATATATCTGCGTGCTCCGATGCTCGCGCCTACTGCATACCGATTTGGCCATTTGGTATTGTAGTACATGCGAATATCAGCCGGAGCGTATTGGGACAAATGATAGAAATCCGGATAAACGAACCGATCCTCGAGGTAAGCGGATTTCGTTGCATCTTCAATGCGTCGTTTGTTCAGCGATGCAATGATGCCTTCTCCACTCTTGATGCCAATGCCGTGCCCAAAATAAAGGTCGTCGCCAAGCTTCACGACATTCTCGCCTTGCCATTCCATTTTGTCCGGATTGACGTCCGGGTTCTTAAAGTATAATACGTCGCCGGGCTGCGATTGTTCGCTTGGCGCATCTTCACTGATTAGCCCGAGGTCACTGTCTGCTTGCCAGGAGTGCAGGTATAGCTTCTGAAATAACCGATTAAACGGGCTTTCTCCGAGCGTATCCAGGACGGCTTTGTACAACACGATGATGATGGCCGTTGCACACTCGAAGCCGTATTTTTTCCCGTTCGAGAAAATATCTTGGATGGCGTCGGCCGGCATCACGTCCTCCCTGAGTTGAAATCCGCCTTCATCCGTCAACGTCCAATACTTCTCATTGCAAAACGACTTCTTAAACGTAGCAAATCCCGCTGGGCTGCTTTGCAACTCCCTAGCTGCCGCGATAATATTCGACCGTAAGGTCGGTTCGAACTGCATGTCGCCTCTGCCTCCTCAACCTTCTCCAAAATGCCTATTTCATTGTATGGGCAATGGAGGCAATCGGTCTCCGGATTCAGAAGAAAATACAGAGCTGCTCCCGGGTGTGGGATCAACAACTCTCTTGCAACCTGTAACGGTTGTGAGAGTGCTTATTTAGCTCATAAATCCCGTTTTCATTTTCTAACGGTTGCCAGCGAGCTTATTTGGGCATTTTTCGATCGAAACCAACCGGTATGCAGGGAATAACGATGCTGGCAACCGTTAAAGTTTTAAAAGGTGGTTATTTCATGAAATAGCCACGCTGGCAACCGTTACAGAATCCATTGGCACTATTGAGGGTAGTGATGCGTATGTTTATTGTCGACTGACAGTAATGGCTCCGATAAGTTTACCAAGCAGTCTAGTGGCAGGTGGTTCGGGATCTTTAATGCCCCAGGTTAAAATAAGCCTGTTCCAGTATGTGGTATATTCAAACAAGGAGAACGGCATAGGCATAGGCCATTCAGTACGATTAATAGATATGGAGGAAGTGCAGCGTGTTCAAGTTAAAAGATATGATCATAGGTATCATCATTTCAGCATTACTACCCCTTGCTCTGCTCATATTTATAAAGTATAACTCGACCTCTACTGTAGAGGATGCGGATGGTTCTGTTACTCAGACGGCTATTTGGATTAGTTTCACGTTGTCATCCTACTTATTTACAGTGGTTTGTATTTTTATCTTTTTCATGATCATATATACGATAATCAGGGTGTTGAGGAAGAAGTGAGGAATGGTGAAAAAGTTGTCGGAAATTTACTCCATGACAAGTAGTATTGAACTAAACCCGGACTAGGAGTGTGATTGACTGCATGAATGACAGGATAGCTACAATTATGTCTCTATGTGAACAACTCAATGAAGAAGAGAAAACATTAATTACCAATACCCTTTCGAATCATTTTGAGAAGCAATTACAGCTTTCTGTTGCAGAACTCTCAACATGTAACGAAGATGAGCTAATCATTATTAGGAACGTAATAAACGGAGTTATTCTAACTAAAAATCATGTACCAAACATAGTTGAAGCGTATGAACGATTAAAGGACACGGATGTACCTCGAAAAATTTCCTTAGGTCGGACCGAAGAATGATAGTCATAGAATTGAAAAACAACCTTAGCTCGGCAATTCGCCGGACTAAGGTTGTTGGTTTATTGAGGATAGAGAAGGTTCTGCAGCATGACTGCAGCTTCTGCTCGGGTTACGGATTTTTGGGGAGCGTATGCGTGGTTCGGCATGCCCTGCATGATTTGCAGCTCCGTTACGAGCGCGACAGCATCTTGAGCGTACGCGGCAATTTTTGAACGGTCCGTGTAGGTGGCTAAAGCGGCTTCAGGATTTTTGGCCTCGCCGATCTTCTCGTAAGCTTGGAGTACATTTGCTGCCAACACGGCTATCTGTTCACGGGTAATCGGCGCATTTGGGTTAAACATGCCGTTTCCGTTGCCTTGGGCGAGCTTCCATTGAACGACCGACGCGATATACGGATAATACCAATCTTCGGGACTGACGTCGGCGAATGGAATGGTGGCGGTTGGATCGAGCAGTCCCAAGCCTCTAGCCAGCATCGCGATGAATTCAGCGCGAGTTACCTGCCGCTGTGGATGGAAGCCATTGGCGCTGTCGCCGAGAACGATGTCTCTGGAAGCGAGCGATTCAATGGCATCGATTGCCCAAGGAGTCGCGGAGATATCGGTGAATGCGAGAGCGGCGGGCGGTTCTTTTATCTCGAGGAGCAACTGTGTAAGCAGGCGCGTGAAGGAGCAGAGATGTTCCTCGATGCGTCCGGGATAGGTAGCGGCGATGTAATCGGTCGTGTCTTTCGGTGTATGCCAGATCTCGCCGTCTTTCTCTGTTTGCGTATACCCGTCCATTGCGCCGAGCTGCCAGTTAGTAGCTTCCAAGTACCCATAAGGAATTCCGGCATATTTAAAAGCAACGTGATCGCTGGCATCGATAGTCGTTCCCGCAGGATATAAGGGATTGAGGCCGGTTTGCGTCGAAATGTTCAGGTTAAGACGCTTGGCAATGTCGAGGCCAAGGTCGCGCACGAATCCGTCGGTGCCGCTATTGCCGTAAATATGCATATGATCGCCAACCGCCAAGCTGTCCAGGTTGATCATGGCAACGGCGTTGTTAATCTCTTCCTGGGACAGCTGGGATACGTAATAATTAGACCCTTCGAGTCCGACCTCTTCCGAACCGAACGCGAGGAACTTGATCGTGTAAGGAACCTCTGATTTCAAGACTGCTTTCGCAGCTTCGAGCATGACGCTGACACCAGATGCGTTATCGTCGGCGCCTTTGCTGACGCCTACCGAGTCGTAATGGGCGCCAACATACAGAACGCGCGCGGATTTGCCGGGCATCGTGGCCACGACGTTCGCCGAATGGATGGTTTGACCGTTGTCTCCCTTGTATTCGAATGGCTGCATTTGCGCGGTTAAGCCGATTTTGCCGAACTCTTGCAAAATGAACGCTCCCGCCTTGGCTTCCGCCTCGCTGCCGGCAACCCGGGTGCCGATCGTGGAGCTTAAATATTGCATCGTTTGCAAGGCGTAATAACCAGGATTGCCTTCCTTCAATGTGAATGCTCCGGATTCTTCCGCGTAAACATTCGGCGAAGCGATTGTGCCGGCTAGTAGAATTGCAGCAAGCAAAGGTATTACCCGTGCTTTCATTTTAAAACCAGGCATCGAATTCCCCCTAAACATAAATGGATAGGAGAGAATTCGATGCGCGGCTGGTGAATTCCTTTCCGTAATAAGGCAGCTAATGGGAGTTTAGTTATATTCTTCTTTCTAAAGATAGAAGTAGATGATAATATTAAATTAGATATGCATCTAATTTAATATTTATCTAATTTAATATCGGTATGAAGGAGTTGGAGAAATGAGTACAACTTTTTACCTTGTTAGACATGCAAAGAAAGAAAAGGGGATTGGAGACGTCTCCATAACTCTTGAAGGGTTATCCGAAGCCCAAAAGACTGCAAGCCATCTTCGCAACGTGCAATTATCCCAAATCGTATGCAGCCCGCTCAATAGAGCTAAGCAGACAGCCCGTATTATTGCAGAATCCATAAACAAAACAATAGCAGAGGATTCTAGGCTGAGAGAGCGTGCCAACTGGGGAGACTTACCTGGACAAACATTTCAGGAGTTTGTGGCAATGTGGGACCGGTGCACGAAGGAACGAGAGTTTACTCCTCAAGTCGGGGATTCCGCAAGAAGTGCAGGTGAGAGGCTGGCATCATGTTTACAGGAATTATCAGTTCAATATCCGCATGAAAGCATCGTTATTGTTACTCATGGCGGATTGATAACAGACTTCATGGTAAATGTATGTTCTGAAATCGAACTGACGGAGTGGAACTCGAACTTTGTAAGTGAACAAAGCAATTTGGTTGCAGAGTGTTCGATAACGAAGGTGATTTATAGGAATGGGGCGGTTGAATTAGTTGATTTTGCTAATACAGCACACTTATATGACTAAACTAACAAGCAGCGATAGCACAAACAAGGTGCCGAGCAAGTTGAGGAAGGATGGGGTTACCAGTTATTCACTCTAGAACAAGCAGGAAAACGGGAATATTCTGAAGAAATTAGAGGGATCTATTCCAAATAGCGGTAAATTCTACTGTTAGTTGAATCTCCTAAATCCTGCAAAGTCAACTAATACTTGATAGGTTGTCATTCGCGGGTGTGCTATGCTGATTCCGACATTGCACGTCATGATGCTGCACGATTAATGATAACTACCACAAGGGGGATTTAGAGTGTCAACTGAGAAAGGAGCGGAGTATTCCGCTTGGTCAAACATCAAATATGCTATGCGGTTGCACTGGCGGGCAAGGCCACTTACGCTGATTTGTTGTGTCATCTCGGTGCTGGTTGGTGTTGGTCTGCCATTTGTAAGTATCCTTATGCCCAAAATTGTCATCGACAATATTACAGCAGGTGTCACGCCAGGCAACTTTATATTGTCAGTTGGTGCCATGGCGCTTCTTCTGGCCTTGCTGAGCAGTGCGAAGAGCTATGCCGACCTCATTACCAATGAATCTGTCGGTACGATCAGCATATTGAAACATCTTCAAACTACGATGCATAAGCATCTGCATATGGACTTCGAGGTGCTGGAGAGCCCCGGATATGCCAAGCTGGGGGAAAAAGCATGGCGCGCCATGCAAAGTAACCACTCTCCCGCCTCCAACGTACCGCGCAACATTTCACAGCTTGTTATGAACGTACTAGGCTTTCTGACATACGGGATGGTTATTGTAACGGTACATCCTCTAATTATTCTCTTTCTAGCTGTTTCGGCCGGAATCAATTGGCTGGCGCTCTCGCGAGCCCGCAAGATTGAGCTGGCCACGCGCGAGGAGCGGTCGAAGCTTCATGGCAAGCTGTGGTACATCCAGAAAGTATCGAAAGAGTCGTCAGGCGGCAAGGATATACGCTTATATGATCTAGGCAGTTTAATCAACGGTATCTTTCAAAACGTACTCGCTACCAGCACCAAGAAAGAACGAGAGGTAGCGACCGGCGATATGAAGGCTCAGCTGTCGGATGCAGCGCTCAGCCTCCTGCGTGACGGAGCAGCATATGCGTTTCTCATTTATTTGCTTCTCAACGACAAGATGACCTTGGGCAATTTCGTGCTCGTCTTTGCCGCCATAGGCGCGTTCTCCGGTTGGTTATCGGGCATATTGAGAAGCTCCAGCGAGCTTATGCGAGCTTTAAGCGAGATGTCGGATATCCGTGTTTATCTTGACGTCCCTGATATTTCTAATACCGGTGCTGGCAATGCGCTGCCGTCCGGAGAAATGCTGCCTCCCGCGATTACGCTTCGAAACGTCGGATATACCTATCCCGAGGCAACCAAACCGACCCTTAACGGCATTGATCTTGCTATTATGCCGGGAGAGCGCATTGCGATTGTCGGGGGTAACGGAGCAGGCAAGACGACGTTTATCAAGCTCATATGCGGGCTCTATAAGCCGACAACCGGCGAGATAACGCTCGGAGGCGTCGACATCACGCGTTATAACAGAGATGAATTCTACTCGCTCTTCTCGACGGTGTTTCAAGATATTCATCTGTTCTGCTGCGATATTGCCGGAAATATATCTCAACAATCGCCGGAGAAGACCGATTACGAGAAGGTCAAGAAATGCTTGGAAATAGCCGGTCTTATGGATAAAGTAAACGGGCTTGAGAAAAAGGAGTCGACGCTTCTTGTACGCCGCGTACACAATGATGCCATTGAGCTCTCTGGCGGTGAGCAGCAGAAGCTGGCACTGGCGCGCGCACTGTATAAAGACGCGCCGGTTATTATCCTCGATGAGCCGACTGCTGCGCTCGATCCTATCGCGGAGAGCGAAATCTATCAGCGTTACGCCGAGCTGACAGCCGGTAAAACCTCTATTTATATTTCCCACAGACTGGCAAGCACGCGATTCTGCGACAGAATTCTGTTCATTGAAGGCGGAGTTATCGCCGAGTGCGGGTCGCACGATGAACTTATGAGACATTGCGGGAAATATGCGGAGATGTTTAACGTCCAGTCCCACTACTACAAGGACGGGGAGGTTTCCGAGAATGAAGACGCGCTCCATCTGGCATAACCTGCGCCGGGGATACGGGATTGTAAATCGCCTTTCGCCGACCTATATTCCACTTACTTTCGTCTCTTCTTTTATTAAAGCCGTACAGCCGTTAATGATTCTTTTCTTGTCTGCACAGATCATTAACGAGTTAGCAGGCGCGCGCGACGTAAGTCGCATTATCCTGTACGCCGTACTTGCAGTAGGACTTGGATTTGTTTTGTCAGCTGCCAATGCCATGGTTTCTCGCCGGATTACGACGCTAAACAGTACTTTGTGGGCACGGTTCTACTTCTTCCTGGGCAATCGCTATATGCAGATTAATTACGATCAAGTGGAAGATACAATGAATAATGAAATGTTAGCGGATATTGAAGCGAAGACAAACGGCAACGGACTTGGCATTCTTCGCCTGCACCACAGTTTGCCGGAACTGTTGCAGCCCTTTTTTGAACTCATCTTGTCAATCGTACTGTTCTTCGGCATGTTCACGGCTGCCGCGTCCTACGAGAAGACATTCATAACATCACCGACTGCCACTGTGCTGCTGATCCTTCTTATCCTGCTTATCCTTCCTTTCACCTATGTACTCAAGAAAAGGGAGGAGAGGATCCAGAAGACGGTGTTTGAGGAAAACCCGAAGGCAAACACCTATGTCCATTTCTTTAACGAGTATATGCAGGTAAAAAATGCGGCCAAGGATATTCGCCTCTATAAACAGGCGTCAGCAATCGAGGACCACTACAATAAATCCGTGGGGGCGGAGTTCTGGTACAGAATTTTCGACTTAATCGGTAAGAACAACGCATTGGCAGCGGCCGTGAACGCCGTATTAGGCGGCTGCGTCTATCTCTTTATCGGTCTGCGTGCGTTATATGGCATGTATCCATTGGGCAGCGTGGTTCAATATATCGGGGCAGTTACCGGCGCTGTTAACGCGCTGGCCAAGCTTGTCTCGGTTCTGGGCAACTTTATTACAAACAATCAGTACCTCGAACGAAGCTTCGAATATCTTGATCTGCCGGACAACATGCGAGAGAGCATTGGAAGCAGGCAAATCCCGGAAGGGGATCTGGAGTTTGAGTTCCGCGACGTGTCGTTTAAGTATCCCGGTGCCGATACCTATGCCATTAAGCAGCTTAGCATGGCTTTTCATATCGGCCAGCGGGTTGCTGTTGTGGGGTTGAATGGCAGCGGCAAGACGACTATGATTAAGCTCCTTTGCCGGCTTTATGAACCTACGGAAGGTGTAATCACTTTAAACGGCATCGATATTAGGGAATACGACTATTCGGCTTATATGGGCGTGTTCAGTGTCGTGTTTCAAGATTTTAAACTCTATTCCTTCTCACTTGGCCATAACGTTGCCGCTTCCGAAAGCTATGACGCAGAATTGGCAGAGGAATCGCTCATCATGGCAGGGTTTGGCTCGAAATTAAACCATATGTCTGGTGGGCTTAATACCTTCTTGCATAAGGATTTTTCGGATGACGGTGTTGAGATTTCGGGAGGCGAAGCGCAAAAGGTCGCGCTGGCAAGGGCACTGTATAAGAATGCGCCTTTTGTGGTACTTGACGAGCCAACCGCGGCACTGGACCCTATTGCGGAGTTCGAGATCTATCCCCGTTTCAATGAGTTGATTAGCAACAAGACAGCCATCTTCGTCTCCCATCGGCTTTCGTCCTGTAAGTTCTGTCATGACATCGCCGTGTTTCACGAGGGTCGTCTTATCCAACGCGGCTCCCATGACAAACTCATAACCGACCGGGATGGGAAATACGCTGAACTGTGGAATGCGCAGGCGCAATATTATGTCGGCACGTGATCGATAGAAAGAAGCCACTCCTATTGAGATTGAGGAGTGGCTTCTCTTTATACAAAGGCGTCTTATCATTTAGTTGTGCAGTTCAGCCAACGAGACTACGCGTTTCTCAGCCACAGAAAGATAAGCGGCCTCCATCACTCTTGTCAAATCGGTTGCAAACTCGTTATTCTCGTCTGGTTGCGTATCATTCATAATATGGCCTACCCATTGCTCGATGGCAGTAGGCAGGTCAGGAAGATGGTCAATGGTGACCCATTCCTGTTGTTCCAGCTTGTTGCTGCGAACGCGGATCACGTCATCCGGTACTCCGTATAGAAGCGTCCCTTCCGTACCGTGAATTTCGATGCAGAATGGGGAATGAGGAGTGAGGTAGCCGGTTTCAAGAATACCGACTGCACCATTCTCGTATTGAAGCGTTACGGTTGCATTGTCCTCTACTTCTTTGCCCGTTACGTAGCCGAAGCTGGCCGTAACGCTCTGCGGCAGTCCCAGAAGATAGCGCGTCAGATAGACAGGGTGACATCCCAGATCGATAAGGGCGCCGCCTTGGCATTGCTCCAGATTATAGAAATGATCAGGAAGCCAATTGCCGGTCGTTCCGTTATGTGCGTTACGAACCCGGACTTGAGTCAGCTGGCCGAATAGGCCTTGATCTATTAGACCTTTAATCGTTGGGGTATAACGTTCGTTCAGGCGGAACATTGAAACCGTGAATTTGACGCCGGCTTCCCGTACAGCAGCTTTAATTTCATTCACTTCTCTCAGTGTAGCCGCAACTACTTTCTCTGTGAAAATATGTTTGCCAGCGCGAGCTGCCTTCACCATCACATCGCGGTGCATGTTTGTTGGCGCATCCACGACGACGGCATCGATATCTGTACGGGCCAGCAGCTCATCTAAATTAGCGAAGAACGGTACGCCCAGTTGGTCTGCGATCTCTTGTCCGCGGACAGGAAGCTCATCCCATATAGCGGCTACCTCAAGGTTTGGGTTGGCTTGCACTTGATTAGTGTAATCCCAGGCATGAACATGCCAATAGCTGAGCATGGCTACGCGAATCATACGTGAATTCCTCCTAAGAGTTTGGATGATGGATTAGGGTTAACAGCCATTCCCGGGACATCCGTCCCCAGGTGAAGCTGCTACAAGTTGTAGAATGCCATGTCTATCAACAATTGGCAATGTACAATAAGCTAATCGAAGCGCCTTTTAAAGATAGAATCGAGATTTTGCTAATAATATCTTCATAAAATGACAATATCTGATACAATTGGGCGATAGGTGTAGCAATTTGTATTAACCAACAACAATCCAATATTAAGTAGGGGTCGTAGATTGGCGATCGGCGGCTTTACTAAGTAAAGGGGAGGATTAATCAATAATGCTTTTTCACTTCAGTGAAGACGATAGTATCGGTATATTTGAACCAAAAGTGAAACAGAATCGTCCTGAATTTCCTGCGGTAGTTTGGGCAATTGATGAAGAGCATGAATTTACTTATTACTTCCCTAGGGATTGTCCTCGAATTGTGTGCAGGAGAGATGAGACGACAACAACTCAACACTTAGATTTATTCTTTAATCATTCCATTGCCAATACCATAGTTACGGTGGAAAGTGATTGGTATACGAGGATATCAAAGCAAACTCTATATAGATATTGCTTCGACGATGAGGGGTTTGAGCTTATTGATGAAACAGCTGGCTATTACATCTCTCGCCAAGTAGTTCATCCGATCTCAGTTGATCAATATGATAACTTGTTGGAGAGATTACTCCTAAAAGGAGTGGAATTAAGATTCACAACAAATTTATACCCGCTTAGGGAGGCCATATTAGCTTCTGATTTTAAAGGATTTGGGATTCATAGATTCAATAACGCCAAAAAAATCTAACTATTGAACAGTAAATTTAGTAGCAAAGGAGTAGGATAATTGAAATTTTCCAGATTCGTGTTACTTCTTATTGTGCTGCTAACTTTAGGGGCAATCACCTATTTTACGTATCCCTTAAAAATTCAATATATACTGCCAACCACAGATAATATTCAAAACATTCAAGTGATTCATATTACAGGCGGACAGTTTCTCGAATATGAATTTAAAAATAAGCAAGAATTCATGAATCATCAAAATGAGTTGGTTAACATTCTGGATGCCGCATCTTTTCGAAGAAGAGTTACTCATTTTCAAGGCGCTACTGGTGATGCAATTATGATTATTTTTATGTATAAAGATAAGGACGGCAATAATAGAAATTATATGGTTGATTATCGCGAATCCGGAACTTTTATGGTTGAGAATAAAGATTATCAACAATACGGGAAGTCGAAGTTAACCTTCGATAACCTTGTAGCTTGGTTACAAAAAGAAGGATCCTTGTTAAAGGATTAATGTGTAATGTCTATCAATCACTAAGTGGTAGGAGGGAGTTTCAATGCTCACATTTCATGAATTGGAAGGGGAGCGCGTACGGTTGCTTCCCCTTGAACGCGAGCATGCAGCTCCCTTGTTTCAGGCTGCCGACGATCCCCGGATAGGGATGCATTATCCATCGTCAATCCGGAACATGGAAGAGACTGAAGCATTTATTGAGAAGGCAATTGAAGGCCGGAAGCGGGGCGAGCAATTTCCGTATGCTATCTTCGATAAGGAACTGCAGGCTTTCGTAGGCTCTACTCGGTATCTGCGTATCTCGGAGGAACACCGCAATTTAAATATCGGCTCGACCTGGTACTCGCCGCTGGTTTGGAGAACAAGGGTCAATACGGAAGCCAAATATCTCTTACTTCGCCATGCCTTCGAAGCGATTAGCATGAACAGGGTCGAGATTATCACGACGCCGGATAATGTCCGATCACAGCGAGCCATCGAGCGATTAGGAGCAGTTAAGGAAGGCGTATTACGAAAAAAGTACCGCGGTCTTGATTATATCGTTTACAGCATCCTCGATTCGGAGTGGCAGGAAGTAAAATCCATGCTGGAGGGCTATCTTGATGCTAGTGCCTACAAATAGCCTTGATAAGGATAGTTTATATAGTGCAGCGATGCTCTTGCGCAGCCAGCATGAATGGCAACGGTAAACGTTTAGTGAGGGGATATAACTATGATAAAAGGATTATTTGAAACTCATTTGTTCATTCGTGATTTGGATATCTCCATCGAGTTTTACGAATCGCTTGGATTGAAGCTAGATGTCCGTTATGAGAATGTTGCTTTTTTATGGATTACAGATGAGAAAAAACATATGCTTGGACTCTGGAAAGTCAAAGAGGAGGACATGAATAAACGTCATTTTGCTTTCAATGTGAATTTTGAAGATTTAATCCTTGCTCCTCAGTATTTAAGCGATAGAGATATTCGTATTAAGCCAGTATTTGGTCGTGGCACCGAAGAGCCGATCGTACATACATGGATGCCGGCCGCTGCTTATTATTTTGATGATCCCGATGGTAACGAGCTTGAATTTATATCAATGCTCGACGGTGAACCGATGTAACTTTCATATGTACCCTATCTAAGTGAGTGGTATGTAGAAAATAAGAAAAAGCAAGAAGATCTTTAAGCTAATGAGCAACGACAGTTCGGATTGGTAGCGGAAAGCGAGAAGAGTACACCAAAGTAAGGGCCGAGGGAAAAGAATCCCCGGTCCTATTTGTTCAATCGAGGGGGGGCGGTCGAATGTCGTGGTCTTCAATTAGAGAATTCCTTCGGATTCCGGAGGAACTCACTGGTAAAGGTGTCGGTATAGCTATTGTGGATGGTAGTTTCCCGAACCATCCGGACATTGCTACAAATGTACGCCGAAATAGTTATCTCGTGAAAACATCCGAGCCCGATCCTCATCCTACTTTACATGTGGCGAATGACGGACCCTGGAACAGAGGTTTACATGGATTGTGGACAGCGGCAGCAGCTGCTGGCTCCGGCTACTTATCAGATGAACGATATGCTGGAGCTGCCCCTGATGCGGATCTCTACTTGTTGGAGACGGGGCGCTTCAACACCATCGAAGAAATTGAGCATAAATTTGAAGCCGCTTTAAGTTGGCTGATCTTGAATTGGCGTCAGTATAATATTAGAGGAGTAGTATTAACGATTGCATCAACGCGTGATACGGGACTTCTACCTTGGCAAGCTGATCCGATTCGAATACGATGCGAACAACTTTCAGTGGATGGTCTTCTCGTAATCGTAGCGTCGGGTAACACGATGGAATTAACTTGCAGTGGGCCGGCTTCGTCACCGTCTGTCCTGTCGGTTGGCGGCGTGATCATCTCAGAGGATGCAGCAATCAATCAGGCTAGGCCATACCACGGCTGCAGGGGCAATACCTTTGAAGGCAAGTGGATACCTGAGATTCTAGCGCCAGCTGAAAATCTGGTTTTACCAATGCCTTTTCAGACACTTGAAGAG
This sequence comes from Paenibacillus sp. CF384, assembly GCF_900106745.1. Classification (GTDB taxonomy): domain Bacteria; phylum Bacillota; class Bacilli; order Paenibacillales; family Paenibacillaceae; genus Paenibacillus_Z. The sequence goes on from NZ_FNNV01000008.1 coordinate 48,840, forward strand.
AGACGAAGTCATTATACAGCATCTAATGATAACCTGCCTGAAGGTTATGCCAGAACAGAAGGCACTTCATTTGCGGGTCCAATTATATTGGGATGTGCAGCATGTATTTGGCAAGCACAGCCCAATTGGACTGCGAACCAAGTGAAAGCTGCAATGATCAGCAGCTCGATAAGGAATGAGATGTGGGACGAATTGTATGCGGGTTTAGTTGATGTTGCGGGAGCTGTAGAAGCGGTACCCCCAATCGAAAATAGCTATAAACCGTATTGCGAATGGAAAGATTGGCAAAGTAAAGACCAATCAACGCGCATAGAGGCAATGCAAGATCAGGATGAGGCACTCATTACTTCTGTTTTATTGTCTTTCTGCGGGGAACTGTTCTCTGACGAAGTTGCGGAACAACTGCTTTCATTATCGAATCACAAGTCCCACAAGGTTCGTACAGCTGCAATAACGGCTCTAGGATTTCACTCAGGCAAGCTTTCAAGCAGTGCTTTACGTCGGTTGCTTTGCGATGACTCTAGTTACGTTCGAATGGCAGCACTGTTTGCTTTGAACAATTGTCCCGAAATGTGGCAGGGGTTAACTGATGAAATTATAAAGCTATTTCAGGATCCTGATGTGAACCTCCGATACTGTTCAATAAAGCTCGCTTCAGCGATAAATAACCATGGTTTTATAGAACCGCTTATTTCTGGTCTTTATGAAGATGCGTTACTCCAACGCGTCTCACTATTCGGAGCGAGGTGCAATGCTCTCGAAGCGATCACTGGTATTGCCTTCGACCCGATGCCAGAATGGCGAGATGGGCAGTGCTTTTACTCGGATCGGAGTAAACAAGCAAGGTTACATATAGCCCAGAAATGGGCTCAATGGAAGGTAGTTCATTGATTAAAGGCTTCGTTTACTATCGAAAATGTAAGTTATGATGAAAAGAAGGGTGTTGTGATATCGAATGTTTTTAGTTAATTCTCGTGCAATCATTGAACGAACTCATAATGGAATAATCGAAATCGTAGTTCAGACAAGGAATAAGCCTGATGGTCCTGAGCGGATAGAGCTTCCAGGTGGAAGAATTGAGCAATATGAATCATTCGTAAAAGCACTAATAAGAGAAGTAAAGGAAGAGACGGGATTGGATGTAGTAGAAATTGAAGGTGAGGATACAAGGATTGATACCATTGGTATTGACCCAAGCTTTGAAGTGGAATGTATACAACCTTTCGGGGCATATCAGACCATAAAAGGGCCCTTTGATTCTGTAGGTGTGTACTTCCGTTGTAAAGCACAAGGGAACTTATTAATATCAGGTGATGAAACGAAAAACCCAAAATGGATTACGGTAGATGAATTGAACCAATTAATGAATGATGACCCTCTACAATTCTCTGATGTTGACCGAGCAGGGATATTGTTTTACTTGAAATACTTGAAAAGGGAATACCATTTACTGAAGTAAATCAGCAGGAGGAGGAAATCCATGCTTGATATTGAACGAATTAAAAAGCTCATTCCTCATCGATATCCGTTTCTATTGGTTGATAGAATCTTAGAGATAGATGAGGGCAAGAAAGCGGTTGGAATTAAAAATGTGACAATCAACGAACCTTATTTCCTTGGTCATTTTCCCGACTATCCCGTTATGCCTGGGGTCTTGATTGTCGAAGCATTGGCGCAGGTCGGCGGTATCGTGATGTCCAAAGGAGAAAGCAGTCAAACAATCGGCTTATTGACCGGTATTGATAATTGTCGATTCGGACAGCAAGTAAAACCGGGGGACCAACTCCTCCTTACGTTTGATGTAACTCGAATTAAAGGCCAGATCGTCAAAGGAAAAGGCGTTGCCATGGTTAACAATGAAATGGTTTGTGAGGCTGAAATCATGTTTGCATTCAGTTCGATTTAGGTTAATTCAACATCTATTGCTCGATATTGAGGTGAAATGATGAAGAAGGTAATGGCAGTTAGTGCGCTAACCCTTGTAATTATCCTTGCGGCCTCATTAATGTATGATTACTTCACAATTTCCAAAAAGGAAGCAAGGCAAATCGCCGAACGATATGTTGCTAGCCAATCGTTTAAATGGAATGTAGGGTCGATTAGTCGAGATAGGCAATCTTGGGTGGTTTACCTATCTCCTGTAGAGTCGGTAAACGAAATTACATGGCTGATTATCAATAATCGTTCCGGATCCATTCAAAAAATCACTCAGCCCATGAAGTAAGACGTAGGTAGACTATTCATGAATGCAGCAAAGCATGATGAGTGACCACACGAATGGAATATTGGCAGAATATGATTGTGTAAAGGCGGATGCAGCGTGTGATCGTGTGATGTCAGCCTAAAATAGAGGGAAGTGATGGTGTGGAAAGTTTGAACCTGCATGCAAGCCGCATGCGGTCGCGTTCCCGTCAATTCCGGCATTTTATCAAGAAGCTCGGCTGCAAAAGAGGGCAAACCTTACATTTTACGCTCGTCCACGATACGATGGCCCGCAAGCCAACTCTCCCCACCTCGCAAAGCAAGACGAGGGCGATGACGCTGCATAAGCCATTGAATCAGCTGGAGAGCCGGCTGTCCCGGATTACGCTGCTGACTCCAGCGAAGCGTGAGGTTCCACTGCTTCGCAAAAATAAGGAAGGTTATGCGGTGTTCATGACCGTGAATTATCGGGAGGAGGCCCGGGGCCGGTTCAAGGGGGTTCGCGCTCACTTCATCGACGTGGACCTCAACAAGATCTCCGAATTGCTGGATACGAGAGAAGAAGCGGAGCGGCGCATGCAGGAGCTGAAAGCGGACCGGTTGGAACAGATCCAATCCATCAGCGTGACACCTACCAAGCAAGGGCTTTATCAACTGCTCGCGCAGCGAGGCAAGCGAAGAGTGCGGCAGCTCAAACAGAAGTTTCTTGCCAAGCACCGAAAGCTCATTCGTGGTGCAATGATCGTCGAAACCAAAAACGGCTACCACATTTACTGGACAATTCGTAAAGGCTCGATCGGCTGGTTTGTTCCCATTCAGCGAGCGCTGGCCCGTAAGTTCAACTCCGATCCCAAAATCACAGACCTCGCTCGCGTCATGCGCGTTCCCGGTTTCTACCACCGGAAGAACCCGGCTAGCCCTTACCTCGTTTGCGTAAAGAGCTGGGGGAGAAAACAACCTTTCACGCAGGCCGAGCTCATTCGCAGCTTAGCATTAACCTTATGAATATTCGAAGGCATCCGATCTGATCGGATGCCTTTATTCATTTGGCAAATAAGTGCAACTTTAATGGCCGTATTTCGTTTTAACCTAAGTGGAAAAGTTTTCTTGATTTAAGGGAGGATTACCGTATGAGTAATTACGCAAGAAATCTTTACTCTGTTATTTGGTCTATTGGAGCTATTTTAATCATTTATTATTCAAGTACTTTACTTGAATTTGCTCAAGATTGGTCTTCAAAAACATTTAATATTCGGGGATATCATCTATGGATTCCAATCATAGTTTCGTTATTTTCTGGTATTTATCTGGCGTTGATGAAAGGAATACCAAAGCATGTACGTTTGGATAGCAGCAAGTTTGTTGTTTTCGCTATCAGTTTTGCTACTTTAGTCTATTTTGTTTTATCCTTCTATTTGGCCTTACCTTTAGGCCACACGTTTATCAGGATCATGAGTTTTAATGGTCAATTTTTTATCGGTTTAATAAGTGGATATTCAATGATGCTAAGTCTTTTTAAAGTTAAAGACGTGAATTAGGAGGAGGCTGTTAATGGATTACATTAGGGACTACGCGATGTATGCATCGGTATTTGGCATGTTTAGTTTTGCGTGGTTTGGCTGGGCACAAGAGAATCCCAGAGCTGGCTGGCGGATATATCTGGGCATTGCATCGGGAATTGCGTTAATCGTGTGCTTAACAGGAGTCTATCTGAGCGTTAGGAACTGGGATGCGCCGTCCGCTTTGAATGAGGTGTCCGCCTTCCGTAACTATTTGATTTCGTTTTATGGCGAATTTGTTCTGGCTGGTGTAGGCGCATATGTATTGATCCGATCGAAGCGCAAGGCTTATGTCGCTCCATGGATCGCTTTTATCGTAGGCATTCATTTTATTAGCTTGAAAAACGTCTTTGATGATCCCAGCTTATGGCTGCTGGCAGCGCTTATGGTTATCGTCTCGATTGTAGCCGTTATTGTTGCGCCTAGGCTCCAAGTGGCAAACAGCGCGATCACGGGTATCGGGGCCGGCACGGTGTTATTCGCTTTTGCTCTATTAGGTCTAATCCGATTTATAGCCGTGTAGCAATAAATGCATGAAACGATGGAAGGCTGCCGAGCAACAATTGCTCAGGCAGCCTTCCTTTGTTATTACGCGCGGTTACATCCGCTTAATTGAATCTCGCTCGATTAATGTGCTTTGCAAATACGTCGTCTTGCTCTGCGCGCTGTCATGCTTGATACGCCACAACATGCGGTGAACGGCTTCGGTCGCAAAATCATGTTTGCTGATATTCATCGAAGTCAGCGCAGGAGTAACACTCTGGCTCAGGTCCGTGTTGTCGAAGCTGATGAGTGATACGTCGTCAGGTACGGAAATACCTTCCTTTTGAAGCTTCAGCAGCAATTTATAGGCAGCCATGTCACAGTGACATACGAATGCGGTCGGGAGCTCAGCCGGGAGCTGAAAGTCCATGACATAGGAGTTGTTAATATCATTATTCACGATTCTCCAGCTCGGATTAATCTCAAGCTGGTGATAGGTAAGCGCTTTAATATAACCACAGTAGCGGTCCATCACGCTGGTTGTGAATTGAGGATTGCCAACGAAGCCAATCCGCGTGTGTCCGTTCTGGATCAGGTAATTCGTTACGGTATAACCGGCTTGATAGTTATCGGCCAGAATGCAGTCCAGCGTCATACCCGCCTTGTAGAAATCAATGACTACAATGGGAAATGGGCAGTCCAGCAGCACCTTCATGTAGTCTGCTGCTACCTCTCCTGCAACGAACAAGCCGTCCAGCTCGCCCTGGTCCTGAATGAGGGAGAGCGGAAGTGAGCCGTTCTGCTCCTGCTCGGGATCCAGAACATATAAGGATAGGCTAATATCCTTCCTGGCACATTCCTGATTGGTATAATAATAGATCTTCGTATAGAAGTTATCCGATTCCAGAAAGAATCGTTTGGGGACAATGAGTCCAAGTTTGGAGACGGCAGTAGAAGGTTTGACGTTCCCCTTCTTAATATATCCGAGCTCACGGGCAGATTGAACGATACGTTTCTTTAACTCATCGCTGACACCCGGCTGGTTATTCAGAGCTTTAGATACGCTCACTTTCGTAATGCCGAGCTGCGCGGCAATGGTATCTAGCGTAACTTTACCCACCTGCATGCGAATTTCCCCTAATAATGTCATTTTGACTGCTAATTAAATACTATAAAAAGTTACTTAACAAGTCAATTGTAAAGTTATAAGTTTCCAGGTATCTTTTCTGTGTTTTGGCATAAAGTTACGATAAAGTGGGTTTTGAAGGCCGTTAAACTTCACAAAAACCCGCGTGTTTACTGGGTTTAATCGCTGTTTCCAACGATTTACTATTTAAACCACCTCTAGAAAAATAACTTAATTTTAACCGTTGACAGGAAATAATAACCTAATTTATAATCGCTTACATAAGGTAATAAATCCCCCCCTGAAGCAAACGAGAAGTAATGGACAGGAGAGAGTGCCCTTGACGAAACCGAGGCGATCACCGAGTAACCCTATTATTCAACCTCAAAATGTTAACGCTTCCAATTCGGATATGGAGGTCATCGGGGTATTCAATGCAGGAGTTACCCGCTATCAAGATGAAACGATCCTGCTGCTCCGTGTTGCTGAACGTCCGATTAACGATAATCCTGAGGTTTACGTAGTACCCCTGTATCGTCCTTCCGAAGACCGTATCGAGCTGCATACGCTTGAACGCAAGCCGGAATACGACTTCTCCGATGTAAGAGTTATCCGCACACCAGAACGAAATTATCTAACGTCTATCTCTCATTTAAGACTGGCGAGGAGCACAGACGGCATTCAGTTCACAATCGATCCTGAACCAACCCTTCTACCTAGCAATCCATATGAAAGTTATGGCATCGAGGACCCCCGCATTACTTTAATAGAAGACATCTATTACATAACCTACTCTGCAATCTCTGAATACGGCATCTGCACATCCATGATCACAACCGAAGACTTCATTACCTTTACGAGACAAGGGAACATTTTTCACCCCGATAACAAAGACGTTGCGATCTTCCCGGCCTCGATCGGAGGCAGCTACTATGCGCTTCACCGTCCATCTTGCTCCCACTACGGACAACCGGAGATGTGGATTGCAGAATCCAGCGATCTCAAGCAATGGGGCAACCATCGACACCTTATCGGCGTAAGGCCAGGCTTCTGGGACGATGGCCGAATTGGAGCCAGCGCGGTCCCGTTCGAGATCGAAGAGGGGTGGCTCGAAATCTATCACGGTGCGGACAAGTCCAATCGCTACTGCATCGGGGCGCTGCTGCTGGATAAGCAGGAGCCATGGAAAGTCATTGCACGAAGTGTGGAGCCGATTATGGAGCCGGAGACGGACTATGAGCTAGAGGGATTTTTCGGGAATGTCATCTTCCCTTGCGGTGCTCTGCATGAGGATGGTCTCGTGAAGATCTACTACGGGGCAAGCGATACCTCGATCGGTTATGTAGAAATCGCAATAGAAGCAATTAAAGCCAACCTTGGGCTCAAGCAGCTGAATAATCAACTTTGAGTGTACACAAATGATAGACCAGAGGAGGAACAACCATGCCAGCTCCCATAACGCTTGAGCGGCAAACGCAGTCGAAGCCACCGACTGAGAGGAAGAAGAAAGACACGTTCTTACGAGAGATCATAAAGAACCGGTATCTGTACTTGCTCACTTTACCGGGTATTCTATTCCTCATTGTGTTCAACTACTTGCCCATGGCCGGACTGTACATGTCATTCGTGGATTACAATCCGATGGCAGGACTGTATGGACTGAAGAGTGAGTTCGTAGGGCTGATGAACTTCAAGTTCTTCTTTACCTCCAACGATTGGATAACGGTCACGATCAATACGATCTATCTGAACATCTTGTTCATCATTACCGGGCTAGCTGTCCAAATGTTCATGGCGATCGGTCTAAACGAGATCGGCAGCAAGACGGTGAAGAAGATCGCGCAATCCTTTATGTTTCTGCCGAACTTTATTTCATGGACAGTTATCTCAATCTTCTCGATTGCACTCTTCTCCACCGATGCAGGTGTCATTAATCATGTACTCGGTGTATTCGGACTAGAACCTATCAATTATTATCAGGATGCTTCCTGGTGGCCGTTCATTCTCGTCATGCTTCGTCTGTGGAAGGGCGTTGGATTCGGTACCGTCATCTATTTGGCAACGATTAGCGGTCTGGATCAAGAGATGTACGAAGCGGCTCGCATTGACGGAGCCAACCGGTTCCAATCCATTACTCGCATTACACTGCCAATGCTGAAGACCACAACGCTCATGCTGTTCATCTTGTCGATCGGCGGCATTTTCTACGGAGACTTCGGCATGATCTATGCACTTGTAGGCGATAATCCGGTACTGCGACCGACGACGGATGTTATTGATACGTACGTGTACCGCGCTCTTCGCATGAACAATGATATTGGCATGTCTTCGGCAGTCGGCCTGTTCCAAGCCGTCGTCGGCTTCATCCTCGTACTCTCCGCTAACGGCATCACACGCAAGCTATCGAAGGATTCGGCACTGTTCTAAGGTCCGGCCTTGAAAGGAGGAATCGCCATGCACCACAAGACGATGGGTGACCGGACGCTGCTAACCGTCTTCTACGTAACCATCATCGGATTCGCGCTCATCTGTATGCTGCCGCTGTGGATTGCGCTTGCCGCATCGTTCACCAATGAACTGGCGCTGATTCGCAATGGCTACAGCTTATGGATATCGCAGTTCGATCTGACCGCATACAAGCTGATCTTCACAGGAACGCAGAGTGTTTACCGCGCTTATTCCGTTACAATCATCACGACTATCGGCGGCGTTATACTGACGCTCTTCCTTACGAGCTCGCTGGCCTACCCGCTGACGGTCAGCACCTTGAAGTACCGGAATCGCATCACATTCTTCACTTATGTGACGATGGTATTTAACGGTGGTTTGGTCCCGACGTACATTCTAACGACTCGCATGCTGCATTTGCATAACAACATTTGGGTGCTAATTATCCCGGGTGCCTTGAACGGCTTCAACGTGTTTCTCATGAAGAATTACTTCGCATCTTTGCCGGAGGCATTGTCCGAGTCAGCGAAGATCGATGGGGCAAGTGATATCTATATCTACTTCAAGATTATCCTGCCTCTGTCGGCGCCAATTCTCGCAACCATCGGTTTATTCTCGGCCATGGGGTATTGGAACGAATGGTTCCGGGTTCTCCTCTTCATCGACGATCAGAAGTTGTTTACGCTTCAATACTTGATTATGCGGCTGCAGCAGCAGGCTGAGTTCCTGAACTCCTCGCTAAGCTCAGCGGCAAGGGCGGCGCTTGGCGGTGCAACGGTGCCGACCATCGGCATTCGAGTAGCGACGGCGATGGTATCGATTGGTCCGATTGTTTTGCTCTATCCGTTCCTTCAGAAGTATTTTATCAAGGGCTTAACGGTTGGAGCAGTCAAAGGCTAAGAGAAGCTTTACCAGATTCATAGAGCGTTCGTTCGGGCTATTACCGGGATGCCGGTTAGCATATAGCGTTCCAATCAGATCGAGAGGGGTACACAAAATGAGAAAAAAGTTGCATAAAAACGCGGCGCTACTTGTTGCAGCGACATTGTCTCTTTCAGCATTAGCAGGTTGTTCAGGGAATTCAGAGGAGAACGCCAATAAGGCGAACACCACAAACAAGGCTGCAGAGACCAATACTGCGGCAACCAACAACACTTCAAACGCAGCTGAAACAACAGAGAGCACGGCTCCTGAAGAAGTGACGCTTGAGTTCTATATGCCTTCTCCAACTGCGAACGTCAACGATCTGGAAGCTGTGCTCGACAAGTTCTACGAAGAAACGAAAGATACGCTCAATACGAAGATCCATTTCAACTTCACGACATTCGATGACATCGGCCAAAAGGTTTCCTTGAAGCTGGCAGCCGGCGAGCAAGTGGACAGCGTATTTACGGCGCAGTGGACGAATCCGAACATCAGCGCGATGATTTCGAAGGATCAACTGGTTAATCTGGACTCTTACTTCAATAATGATAAATACCCGGGTCTGAAGAAAGCATTCACACCGGAATATCTCAAGAACAACAGCTTCGCAGACAAAACAGGCAGCTCGCATGTATATGGCATTCCGTTTACGCATGCGTTCAGCGGCGGCGGTACAATCTACTATCGCCAGGATCTGGCTGATAAGTATGGGATCGGCGAAATCAAATCCATCACGGATTTGGAAAAGTTCTACGATGCCGTGCTTGCCAATGACAAAGGGATTGTGCCGTTCTCGATGAATGGCAATACGGATCTAGTCTCTGATTTGCTGCTCCAAATGACGAACCCGCTTACAGCAACGCATAATGCGATGGTGAATATGGGAGGAACGGGCGTAAGCATCGCGATTAAACCGGACGGGACGGCCTATGCAGCGAAGACAGTTGATGGCTACAGCGATCCGGAATTCTTGAAGCTGCTTCCTGCACCACTGAATACCATGGATCCAATGAAGGGTTTCAACATGGCTCGCGATTGGTATAAGAAAGGTTATCTGGAGAAGGATATCTTGGCACAGAAGGATCCGGATGGTCAATTCATGTCCGGCAAGGCAGCATCGATCCTTCGTACGCTTGATATTTACTCTTCGGAAAGCCAACAGCTGGAGACTTCGATTCCGGGTGCGAAGCTCGGTGCATACGTAATCACGCCAGGTCTTATGGATGGAACGGCCAAAGCAGTAGGAAGCGACTTCAAAGCGTGGAACTTCGCTGCTATCCCTGCTAACTCCAAAAATGTAGACCGCACACTCGCATTCTTTGACTGGTTGTTTGCTAAACCAGAGAATCATGACCTGTTCGAATTCGGTATTGCAGGCAAGCACTGGCAGGCGGAAGGGGATACGAAGTATTCCTACCCGGCAACAGTTGACGCAGCAACGAACTATAACTTCCCAGGCTTCACGTTGACTTGGAACCCAACGATGGTTCGCTATGACAGCAAGACGCCGGACAATATCGTAACGATGCTAAACAACTTGGGCGATACTAACTTCTTCCATAAGAGCCCGAATGCCGGCTTCAGCTTCGTGCCCGACAGCGTGAAGACAGAAGTTGCGAAGGTAAGCGAGGTTCGCACGCAGATGTATACCATTGGTCACGGCGTAGTGGATAATGCCGCAGGTAATCTAACTAAGATCCAGAAGGCTCTGGATAAAGCTGGGTACCAGAAGGTAGTCGCTGAAGTGGAGAAACAATTTAATGAGTTCTTGAAAACAAATCCATACGAAGGTCAATAACATACGCAAATCGCATGAAAAGGCGAATAGGCTCTCAGATTATTGGGAGCCTGTTTGTGATTATGGAAGGGAAGCTGGGAGCTTCCCGAAGGAGGAGATTGATATGCTGAATCCGATCGTCAAACCAGGTGAATTTACGGAGCTTGACCGATTTATGTTTGAGTCATGGGGGTATTTTGTCATTCCGAACGTCCTAAGTCCGGACGAGATCGCGGCATGTCTGGAAGCGTCGCAGCGTCTGCATGCCGATCAGCCGAAGAAGGTCTCCCATCAGGTCGGCGAAGGTTATGCAAGCGAACCTGCATTGGAGCGGCTGATCGATCATCCGGCAGCGATGCCCAAGGTGCGCGGTCTATACGGCTCCGATAACATCATTCTGCAATCCGCATGGTGCACCGTTCAGCCTGCCGGAGGTAAGCATGGCGGCTGGCATCAGGATGGATCGAGCGCATTCGACTTTAAGCTGATGGGGCATCCGATTCCGCTTCTTCAGTTAAGAGTCTCGTATTTGCTAACGGACCAAAGTGAGCCAGGCAAAGGAAACATGGAAATGATTCCGGGCAGTCATCGCAGCCGTGTGCCAATGCCGGATAGTGTCCGGAAGGGAACAGAGGAATGTCCTCTTCGGCATGTGGTCTGTGCACCTGCAGGTTCGGCATTGGTGTTTCATAACGCGGTTTGGCATCGTTCGCATGAGCATAATCACGACTATGACCGGTACACGATGCATTATATTTACAGTCCGCCTTGGATGCGGTATTCCGACCGATTCGAGAATGGCACCGCACTTATGGAGCGAACAACGCCTCTGCGTCGCGGCCTCCTAGGTGATTTCGCCAAACCGGATTCAACGTATGCCGGGGGTTACAAGACGCCTCCTTACGAGGAGTAGCAATTTGCTTTACAGATAGAGGAGGTACGTACGCATGTTAAGGTTACACAAACATACAGCGCCGCAGAGCTGCGCGGAATTGCTGGAGCAGTTCGAACGGCAGTCCAGCGCAGGTGTTCAACCGGGGGTGCGGATTCAATTTGTAGGCGTCGGACCTCGGGACGTCTACAATATTTCAGCGCCTTTCTTGGATAAAGGGGAACCCGTAATCGCGGGACGTGTAGAGAGCCGTGAAACCGAGCTGTCCCAAGTCGTCTTCTTCCATCAGTGTGGCGATTCGTGGGTTCCGCATCCTTCGTATGCGCCATACGAACTGCAGGATCCGTTCTTCACCCGTATTAAAGGGGAGCTGATTTTCGGCGGCGTGAAGCTGGTCATGGATCCGGCCGACCCGGATAAAATCATCTCGTGGGTAACGGAATTCTACCGAGGACAGGATATCGCAAGCTTGGCGCTGTTCTTGACGGGACCGAGTCATATGAAGGATGTGCGCCTTATCGAATTGGCGAGCGGTGAAATCGGCGTACTAACCAGACCGCAGGGGGAGAAGGGCGGCCGGGGCAAGATTGGTTTCTTTAAGTGCGCGAGTCTAGAGGAGATTTCAGCGAAACGAATTGAGGATGCACCTGTATTTCAAGATCAATTCTTAGAACTGGAGTGGGGCGGAGCGAATGAACCGCATCTGCTTTCCAATGGGCTGGTAGGCGTGCTGGGACATATTGCTTCCTTCGAAGGCGAGGACAGACATTATCAAGCGATGACGTTCGCCATTCATCCGGATACGTTCGAGAAAACACCGATGAAAATTATTGCAAGACGGTCCAGCTTTCCGAAGGGGGCAGCCAAACGGCCTGATCTGACGGATGTTATCTTTAGCGGTGGTATCGTAAGGAAAACGAATGGTCTTGCTGATCTATACGTGGGGGCGAGTGATGCTGAAGCTTATCGGATCGAGATCGGTGACCCTTTTCTGGAGTACGAACAGGTATAACTTGCTTGCGAAAACTTTAAAGGTGAAAGCTGAGAAGAACAGCACCTCGCATATATGCGAGGTGCTGTTCTCGTTACTAGGTGCCAAATTAATTTGGTCTCTGCAATTCTATGAAAATCCCAAACATCCTCCGGTGCACTTGAATAGAGTAATAGAGTAGTCAAGCTGTTGAGAGGGAGGAATGACGAATGGCTGTCAGCAAACAACAGATTTCAAAGTATTACGGCAAGAAAATCTATGTGGTCAAGAAGGACGGAACAGTAGTTACAGGAACACTGTCGTCAGTTCAAGGAAACCGTGTGATTCTTACACAGGAAAAAGGCAAAACAGTTAAAGTGAAATTTCTTCTTCCATTGTTACTGTTCGATTTACTCGCAATTGGCCTGTTCACAGGGTTTGGCGGTTACGGCGGTTATTATGACGGATATGGCGGATACGGTGGATACGATTATTTCTATTAATGTAGGAGTGGAAGCTCATCTTTCCGTAATTGCTGCGGAGAGGTGAGCTTTTCTTTTTAAGTAATAGTGCAGTAGGGGCTGCTCTTCCTACATAAGTGGCTTCTAACGGTTGCCAGCGGGCTTATTTGAGGATTTTCCGATAGAAATCAACGCTTTTCCCATGAATAACGATGCTCGCAACCGTTAGAATTTTAAGTGGGGGTCATTTCATAAAATAGCCACGCTGGCAACCGTTAAAGAATTCGAAGGTATCCCTCATATTTATAAAAATACCACATAATGGTTGTTTGGATAGTTGTTATATTGTATACTTCGCAAAAAGGGGAGGGGATCGGTAATGAAAGGGAATGTGAAGCATCTCATACTAATCTCTTTAATCGTTCTCGCAGTAACTAGTTGTGCATCAACTGAAGATTATCGCTTTAATGATAGAGATATAAAGATTAGTTTGATTAGTCAGGAGATTGGTGAAGAATACAGAGGTTATTCAATTGAAGTGAAGAACACAGGTAAGTTGGAGATTAGCGATCTACACTTTTATATGTATTATCCAATTATCACGATGAACGGCTATAAAGGGAATCCTTTTAAAATTGAGGGGAATACTACTAGTAGTAGACCCGTAAATCTTTAATCAGGAGACAAGATTACATTTCGATATTTGCACCGATCGCAAGAGGCTACTCCATTTGGAATGAGTGGGGGATATTTAAATATGAAGTAGAAGGAGTAGATCGTGATGGCTGCAGACTGGAGTCAAGTTGAGGAAGTATTGAGGGATATTGAGGTCGTGGGACATGATAATAACAAGCCTGTTTCCGTCATCGGTTTTGCCGAAGACTTGCGCTGCATTGGCATCGGAACGGATGCTGCGGTCTTTTATCACCTAAACACTCCCAATTACGCCTATAAAGTATATTCCGCTCAGTCCTTAGAGAAGAAAGAAGCGGAAGCCGAGATTTACAAACGTTTAGAAGGATCACCGTACTTCGCCCAATGTTACGGTGCAGGACCTAACTATTTGGTATTAAGTTTTGAACAAGGCCTTACCTTATATGATTGTCTTCTGCAAGGTGTAAGTGTTCCGGAGCAAGTAATCGAAGACGTTGAACATGCCAGAGAGTATGTCCGTAGTCTGGGGCTGAACCCGAGGGATATTCATCTGAAAAATGTTCTTCTGCATGAAGGTCGGGGCAAAGTGCTTGATGTATCGGAATATATCAAGGAAGGCAACGATAGTCGGTGGGAGCACTTGGTGTGGACCTATAAACATTTCTATCCCCTGATAAGTGAGGTACAAGTGCCGCTATGGATTCTGGAGACCATTACGAACTGGTATAACCGGATTGATACAGCAAGTTTCGGAATAGAAGACTTCTCTAAACGAGTGAGCCAGCTTTTCTTCGGGAAACGCAAGTAAGAGGAGACTGAACGGACGGTAAACGGAGCTCAATAAAATGTAATACGATTGACATGCTAACTTCATCTTGCTTTAATGAAGTCCGTCTATAATAAGTCTCAACCCCCTTTTAAAAATATACTTTAGACCCGCGGCCCGTTGCTGCGGGTCTCTTTTTGCGCTGTTAGTAGTAACGAATATCAAGATTGGATACTATTGCTCAATACACACCTATGAAGAAGCTGCCGGCACGATCGGTGGCTTCGTTTCGTTAATGGGTAATGTAGAGCAACTTTAGTCTATAACATGCGTAAAATTGGATAGAAGTGGTGGATTTATCATTTATAAGAAAGGGAGATTTGGCATACAGGGGAAAGATTAGAAGTTAGGTTTCGTTGAAACTGGAGAATTCGAGGAAAATGGAATTATTATTTTAAGTTATTTTGTTTAGCGAGGTATGATGATGAGAAAACATTGGATTTGGCTGCTTGCCTTGGCGGTCGCTGCTTCATGGGTAGGCAACGTATGGTTCTACGAGAGCCAAAAAGTAGATAAGCCGATTTTCTTGAAACATTATTATGAGATGCCTGAATCACTGCTCCAACATATGCGGCTCTATTATCTTACGAATAAGGATTCTTCACGTGAACCTTATCAGGTCGAGTTGGCTGATGGCATTATGCTTCATGTTGAGCATATCGAAACAAGAGATGAGAAGGGAAGATTGCAGCTGCGTGAAGCTGTTTTGTCGCCTTCGTCAATTGCGATCGGACAGCTTAAAGAACAGCTTACTGTCGATCAATTTCGTGTCTATTACAACGACGGATTTGAAGATACGGTAGAGATCGGTAAATTGATTATTCATCCTGATAAACAAGCCCTCCCGCTGGAATCCAATTTCACGAGGGGTTCCTCCGATGGTACCGGAGGAGACGGATACATAGCGCGCAGAGACATCGAAATCACAGCCGTTACGAATAGCTATGCCGATTTGCTCGGAAGCGGGTTTGAATTGATGCTAAATAACGGCAGCGTAAAGGCGAGCGATTTCAGCGCTTTTCCTATTCAACTTCGCAAAGGTGACTCCTTCTCGATGAGCTATCGCTTTCTGTTGTCAAAGGGAGATATACGCCAATTCGATGTTTTTCAACTTATGGTTGTTGCTGAAGAAAGGAATGGCAATCCTGCAGGTGTTATGTTCATCAACAAGCAGCCGGATTTATATGAGAAAGATCTATCTAAATACGTCCGTTTGAGAAAGGAGGAAGCATTGCTTTGAAGAACGCTTTTCTCCGTTTCTCTTGGGGTGTGGTAATCTTACTTATAGATTTTCGAATCGGTTGGCTCGACATTCTTCCTGACATTGTCGGGTATGCGCTGATGTGGAACGCTGTCATCGGCTTGGGTCAATATCGCAGCAATTATCTGAAAGCTCAGTGGCCTGCTGCTCTTCTCACGTTGTTCTCTGTTGCGGAAGTTCTGCCTTTCTTTGGCGAACCCGTTCACTCGTTTGACGTCTCTCCTCCGTGGTTGGCATATGGCAGCATGATGTTGTTTCTTCAATTGCTCTTGGTAAACTGGTTTCTTCTAGCACTATGCCAACACGCGATCGATACCGCAAATCACAACTTCGCTGTATCTGTTAACCGATGCCGTATGTTTGTTATCTTCGTTAATGTCGTATCATTGATTAGTTTCCCATTTAGTATCAACTGGTCGCAAACGACAGTCATGATGTGGTCTATCTTGATCCTAGGAATGGGTATTATATCAGAACTGGCTCTGATCTTCATATGCAGGCGCGCCGCTACAACGGTAGGTAAGTCTGATTAGAAGGTGGGCTTGATGAGTAAGGGGATGGCGAAGGAATAAATGCGGGATATTGAAAAGGGGAAACTGAATTTTATCATTTGCCGTGGTCTGTTGCTTGGCTTAATTAGTAATGTTCTCTTTATCATCTTACAGATCATTATAGGCAAGAGTTGGGATGATATCTGGAGTATATATTATCATATTCCGTTTATCTTCCTAGTGGCTATGTTGATTGGATTCATAACCGCATACCAGAGATGGACATACAGAAATAGTAGAGGTAGTTAGTGCCTTGAAGAGGATGGGAGGGATGAAGTATTAACCACGATTCCATTAAAAATGATTTATTGAGATTAGAAGAAAAACTATTAACACCTGAGGTTCGAACTTCAGAAATTGAACTTTCTAAGTTACTTGCAGATAACTTTTTTGAATTTGGGAGCTCAGGAAAGGTCTGGAGTAAACAAAGTGGCTTGGGTCCAAATGGAATTGGCACTGTGAGAATGAGTCTAAGTCATTTTCAAATTCATCCTTTAAATGAGGAAATAGTTTTAACCACTTACCAAATCTTCAATGAAGAGAAGATGCAGCACTCATTACGAAGTTCGATTTGGAAATACGAGAAGGCAAGTTGGCAGATGATTTTTCATCAGGGAACACCGATTCCTTAAGTATCGGACACCTAAACATATATAGATCATGAAGGGAGAAGGCATGTATGATTACTCTCAGACCAATCACATTAGAAAACCGGCGTGCCATATTTAACCTGGAAGTTTCGGAAGACCAACGCCGCTTCGTTGCATCTAATCTCTCGAGCGTGGCTTCGTGTTATGTCCTTGCAACCAATGGGGGACATCCATTTCCGTTTGCCATTTACGCGGAAGAACAGCCGGTCGGTTTTATTATGTTGACATATAGAATTACCGGATACGACGAGCTTCCGTCAATCGCAGAAGATAGCTATTGCATATTGCGATTAATGATTGACAAGCAATATCAGAACAGAGGTTATGGTCGGGAAGCCATGATAAAAATCTTAGAATTTACCCGCACCTTTCCGGCTGGGCCAGCACGTTACTGTTGGACTTGTTATGAAGCCGATAACGTAGTCGCCAAAAAGCTTTATGAGAGCTTCGGCTTCCGTGAGAGCGGTGAAATCAGCCACAACGAGCCAGTAACCGTATTACGACTCTGATTTGCGGCCACCACCTATGATAGAGGAAGCTTGAAATAGGCTTGTGAGTACACCCATATAATACATAATTCAAGGAGAGTCTAAATGTGGTCGATGAAATATCTAATCGATTTTCGATAAAGATTAATCAAGAAATAGGAGCAGTTTGCGATCCGCAGCTGCTCCATTTTCATTACACTAATTAGGCAGATTTACTGAATCCATACCACCTAATTCCATATGCAAAGGAACTATATTCCATTTGCCCTTGGATTCGACCTTTCTTCTTCTACTTGTAGGTTACTTGAGATATGATCTGTCCTTTCGCGTCCAAGGCAGTAACGATGTACCCATCCTCCTTGGACGGGAAGGCCGCGAACCAATACCTATTATAGTCTCCTCCATGGTAAATAGCTGCCACTTCACTGTCTTGCCCTTTTGCGGTAGAAACCTGGATTTGGGTGATGCCCGCATCCATTACTCTGCCGAAGAAAACGGGAATGTTCTTGAATTCATAAAACGCGCTGGAAAACGTATCGCTTTCGGCTGCTTGGCTAGCGGTCATACCACCATGACCCTTCAGTCTCCAAGAACCCGAAAAACCCGAAAAATTATTAGTTGGTATACTTCCGATGGGACCGAAGCGAATATTAACGGGATGGTTCACCCGGACTTTCGTCGACAAGGCGTGTTTAACGCTTTGCTGAAACGTGCGGTGTCCGAAATGGTAACACAGGGCTTCGAAACCTGTCGCTTTCGTATACCGTCGAATTCGAAGCCAGGTATAGACTACATTAAGCATATTGGCGCAAGCTATCGTACGTCAGAGTTCTCCATGAATCTAAATCAAATACATGCAAATATATCATGTCCTTCGGGCTTGACCTTACAATTAGCAGACGTTCAAGATTTTGAATTTATGGTTACATGTTCATCACTAGCTTTTGGCGATTCAGAGACATGGACTAGGAACTATTTTGCCCGCACTATGGAACCTGAACGAGTGACTTACATCGCTTTGGACAGCCTGTCGCCAGTTGGGATGGTCAGGGTCAATTGCTTGAACCAGGACACTGCCGTTATTCACGACTTATGTGTACTCCCATCACACCAGGGTAGAGGATACGGTCGTGAAATTCTTGCTGGGGTAGTTAAACTTTTACTAGAACAGAAGTTTTCTACAATTCGACTGGGAGTAGTGACTGAAAATAGACCTGCACTGAACCTCTATCATTCCGTAGGGTTTGAAATAACTGCAGAATCTAGTTACTATGTGATCTCTATCCAAGAGCTTTAAATTGTTCAATAAGGGCCATCCAGCAATGGATGGTCCTTTAACTAGTAAGAATTGGAGAACATAAAGTATCAGTTCCATACCATTTTCATGGTTATGTTTAGTTCAAGAGAGGGCGATTTTCAGTGTTGAAACGTCTTAAGTATAAATCACTGCTTGTTACATTAGTCAGCGCATTGATTATCATAGGTGTAATTAGCGTAAGCATCTGGTATTATCGTGCTGACCCGTTAGTTGACGATGGTGTAACCACCTATACAGACATAGACGGGAATTATCATGTTTATACAATTATGCTTATCAATAAAAGCAGAACGGATATCAATATTCAAAGCGTGACAGTCAATGGGAAAATGAAGCCGGACCTTGTACAACTTGGTATTAGTTATAATACCGGTCACCAGGTCCAATTCATGGGGGAAAAGACAGACCCTGCGACTACGTTTATGGATGTTCACAATCAATCCATTCGCCCTCAATTATCCTCGCAAAAGATTCGGACCATTATTGAGAACAAAGCTAACTCCAATCAGAAGACGCCTATCTATTATGGTATTGCCATTCGATTCGACCAACAACCCTTGGAAGAAGTAACGATACGTTATACATATTTAGGTTTGACCAAAGAAAAGCATATTACTAGATGGTTCGAATAATTTTTAACGCATCTTGGAGCAGTATGCCGGCGGCATCTGTTCCATTTTTGTTTTATAGCAAAGATGATCAAGAATAATCCATTATTTTGAGGTAAGGTGAATGCAAAAGGGAATTGACGAGAAGGAGTGTCGGAGATGAGCAGCTTAATGAAGAGCTATTGGTTCAGACGCTTGCCAGCTTTAAGACAGCATGCGGAAATTTGGAATTCTCACATCACGCATCATTGGAATCTCGATCTATTCTGTCCTCATCATCCGATTCAGACCCATGAGGCGGGGCAGATGCTCGCACAGTATATGCCTGAGTTGCTGCCTGACTATAAAGCTCTGCTATCCGTCTTTCCGAACCGTCCGGGTCAGGCTCAAATGCTCGCCTTGTACAATCTACCGCCCTTCTTCTCGGGTTGCAGCAACTCCATATCGCTTCGACTGGATCATCCGACGTTGATTCGCAATTACGATTTTGGAATCAATGAGTTCAGTGGTGTCATCCGTCATGAACCGCTCCCTGAAGGAGGATGGATCATCGGTTCCGCCGAATACGGCTGGGGTTACCTAGACGGATTAAACCATCATGGTCTTGCTGCAGCTATCACCTTCGGCGGAAGTTTTACGGTGGGCGACGGTTTCAGCATTCCTCTAATCGTCCGATATGTCCTGGCAACTGCGGCCACAGTCTCGGAAGCCGTCAAGCGGCTCCGCTCCATACCGCATCGCCTTGCTCAGAATATCTCCCTTCTTGACCTCGAGGGAGATTACGCCGTCGTATATGCCTCACCGGAAGGAGTGACCGTGGAACACGGCCTTATCTGCTGCACGAACCATCAACAAGAGAGACCGGAATCCGGGCAAGGAGAGAACTGTACGTTGGAAAGGTTTGACCATCTTTTTCAAATGGCGGGAAACATTTCTGCTGCGGACTTCTTGCAAGAACCTTTGTATAACAGGCAGTATTCAGATTCTTTCGGTACGCTGTACACGGTCGAGATCGATCCCTTATCCAAGTCCGTTCACTATCACTGGCCGGAAGGCCGACAGTTAACAGTCACGTCCGAATCACCTGAGGCGGAACTGATCATCCCATTATCCATCGTGCAGGATAGTGGAACGAAGTAACAAATATAATACATGAAGTAATTATTTTAAAGAGAGGTGTACTTTATATGAACACTCAAGAACTAATAGAAGAGTATATTTCTAGCCAACCTGAGCCCAAACGTAGCGATATGCAAGCGTTACACCGCATCATTCTGCAAGTAATGCCAGCATGTAAATTGTGGTTCTTGGATGGCAAAAACAATGAAAACAAGACGGTCTCAAATCCCAATATTGGATATGGAATGCACACCATAAAATATGCGGATGGAAAAACCAGAGAATTTTATCAAATTGGTATCAGTGCCAACAAAACCGGAATCTCTGTCTATATCCTTGGGATTGAAGATAAGAATTATTTAAAGCTTACGTATGGGGGAAATCTCGGCAAGGCGAGTGTTAGCGGATATTGTATAAAGTTCAAAACGTTAAAAGATATAAACATTCCTATACTTGAAGAGGCTATACGATTTGGGGTTGACGCCCAGTCCATAATCTGATATCGTTCTTAATTGTAATAATTACGTTCAACTACGATGTGATGTGGTTGAATATTTTTTAATGTTTAATCGTAATTATTACACACAACGCGATTCTACAAGAAAGGGCGGGAACGATATGCAGCTGATTTTGCTTCAAGATGTCATGTTTGGATACAACGAAGTGCCTTGTTTGGAAGAAGCTTCTATGGAAATCCGTGCTGGCGAATTCGTAGCAGTCACCGGTCCGAATGGCGCGGCGAAATCGACACTCCTCAAGCTGGCTTTGGGTTTGCTCCAACCCTGGAAGGGAGAGGTTACGCTTGCCCCGTTTAATGGTGAAGGTAACAAACGAGTCATCGCATATGTTCCGCAGCAGATATCCGCTTTTAATGGCGGTTTTCCCAGCAGTGTTCAAGAGTTTGTCCGATCCGGACGATTTAGCCGCGGGAAATGGTGGAGCAGGATGAAGGCTGAAGATATTGAAGTTGCCGATCAATGGCTTAAACAAATGGACATGTGGGAATATCGCCATCGGAAGATCGGTGAGTTGTCCGGTGGACAAAAGCAGCGAATATGTATAGCCAGAGCTTTGGCCATGTCGCCGGATTTATTCGTGCTGGATGAACCGACAACTGGAATGGATAAAGAGAGCAGAAGCCAATTCTATCGAATATTGAGAGAGCAAGTCAGGGAAAAAGGCAGAACGGTACTCCTGGTTACACATCACTTGTTCGAGATTGAACATGAACTAGATCGGATCATTACCTTGGAGAGAAAGGAGGAGGGCGCTTGGAAATGCTGCACTACGACTTCATGCAGCGGGCATTTTGTGCCGGCGGGTTAATCGCATTGGTGGCTTCAGCTCTAGGCGTCTATTTATTGCTCAGACGACAAGCATTGATGGCGGATATGCTGTCGCATGTGTCACTTTCCGGTGTAGCTGGTGGTGCGTATTTACATATCAATCCGACTGCTGCTGGATTTGTCATAGCGGTCATAGGCGCGATTGTCGTTGAATATGTCCGAAGAGCCTACAAAACGTATAGTGAAATATCCATCGCCATTATCATGGTGGGGGGGTTATCGGCTTCCGTGATCTTAATGAGTATGAATCAATCGATTCATAAAAGCTTCTCCTCGTATTTGTTCGGCTCAGTTGTGGCGGTCTCTCGTACCGATTTGATTCTCATGCTAGCTGTAGCTGTGATTGGGATCTTCTTTTTTTATTTTCTACGAAAACCGCTTTATGTATTGGCATTTGACGAAGATACAGCGAAAACAAGCGGCATGCCGGTTTCGTGGATTTCACTAGGTTTTAGTATCTTGACAGGGATGATTGTGGCTGCCGCAATGCCGATTGTAGGCGTACTGCTTGTGTCTTCATTGATTGTTTTACCCGCCTCATTGGCCATCAGACTATCATCCAACTTTACCGCAGCGCTTCTCATTTCCGTGGGCATTGGATTGACTGGCGTGTTTATGGGACTATCGGCTTCTTATGAACTGAGCACACCTCCAGGAGGTACAATTGCTTTCATTCTGCTTCTGTTTCTTATTAGTGGCTTATCGTTTAAAAAAATGATTACTCTCTTGCGTGCGAGAATGCAATTGCATGATCGACCAACGAAACTCCCGATAAGTCGCAGTATGAGTGCTGGTGCTGAGGAGTGATCTGAAACTGTGTTTTACAGCAAGAAGAGATTTCATCATCCATCCCAATTATGGAGGTCGTATTTAACATGAAACGTTGGTTAAAAGCATCACTAGTTGTAGGTACAGGACTTGCATTAGTCCTCTCCGGTTGCTCAGCGAACAAGGAAGAGGCTGCTGAGGGAAAATTAAAGGTCGTTACGACGTTTTATCCGATGTATGAATTCAGCAAGCAAGTAGCCGGAGATCACGCAGATGTTATCGCGTTAATACCTTCCGGCGTAGAGCCTCACGATTGGGAACCGAGCGCAAAAGATATGGCTGTACTGAAGGAGGCAGATGTATTCGTCTATAACGGCATTGTAGAAGGTTGGGCGGAGGATGCGATTGCCAGCGCCTCTAACGAGAAACGCATTGTCGTGGAAGCTACCGATGGAATAGCGTTAGTCGAGGGAAATGAGGAGGACGAGCACGGTCACGAAGAAGAGGAACACGGATTAGATCCTCACGTATGGCTCAGCCCAGTGTTAGCCCAGCATGAGGTTTCCGCGATTGAAGCGGCATTAGTGAAAGCAGATCCCGCTCATGAGGATGATTACAAGCAAAACGCACAAGCATATATCGATAAACTAAAGGATCTTGACCAGGCATATAAAGATGGATTGAAGAATACGAAGAGCAAAGATTTTATAACTCAGCATGCTGCTTTCGGTTATTTAGCTCAGGAGTACGGATTGAGGCAAATTCCGATAGCAGGTTTATCCCCAGAACAGGAGCCTTCGCCAGAGGAGATGGCTGAAGTTGTCGAGTTCGCCAAGAAGCATCAAGTAAATACGATTTTTTTCGAAACGCTGGTTCAACCGAAAGTCGCCGAAGTTGTCGCGAACGAAATCGGTGCGAAAACGGATGTACTCAATCCGCTTGAAGGATTGACGGACGATGATCTTAATCATAATCGAGACTACATCAGCGTCATGCAGATAAACCTTGAAGCGTTGAAGAGAGCACTCAATTAATCAAATGTAAGTAGTAGTACAAAGCCGGAACAAGACCGGTTATTAATTTCTCTGCTAATCGTAAAATTTACACATGAGGTGATGGGATGAAATCCGAAAAAATACCTGTAACCGTACTTAGTGGTTACTTAGGCGCAGGGAAGACAACAGTACTTAACCATGTACTGAATAATCGTGAAGGCTTGAAGGTAGCTGTTATCGTGAACGATCTAAGCGAGGTCAATATTGATGCAGCGCTTGTAAAGGATGGGGGAGGATTATCCAGAACCGAAGAAAAGCTAGTTGAAATGTCTAATGGCTGCATCTGTTGTACCCTTCGGGAAGATTTACTTCGCGAGGTCGAGCGACTCGCTCAGGACGGACGATTTGATTACATCCTAATTGAGTCGACTGGTGTCGGTGAACCGATTCCTGTAGCACAAACCTTCACGTATATCGATGAAGAACACGGAATTGATTTAACGCAGAATTGCCGCCTCGATTGCATGGTGACGGTTGTTGATGCATATCGATTCTGGTATGACTTTTCCTCTGGAGAATCTTTGCTTGAACGTAACGAAGCTGTAGGCGAGGACGATACACGCGATGTCGTTAATTTGCTTATCGATCAGATTGAATTTTGTGATGTGCTCTTGCTTAACAAATGCGACATGATTGATCAAAGTGAACTTGCGCAGTTAGAAGCGGTCCTTAGGAAATTGCAGCCTCGTGCGAAGTTAATCAAGATCGTGAACGGACAAGTCGCTCCGGCGGAAATCTTAAATACCGGATTGTTTAACTTTGACGAAGCGAGTCAATCCGCCGGTTGGTTGAAGGAAATGGAGAAGTCCGTTCATAAGCCTGAAACAGAAGAATACGGGATTTCTTCGGTTGTCTACGAAAGGAGCAAACCTTTTCACCCAGGGCGCTTAATGAAATGGCTGCAGAATTGGCCTGAAGAAATCGTCCGTGCTAAAGGGATCATGTGGATTGCCACTCGTAACGAGATAGGCCAAAGCATTAGTCAAGCTGGCCCTTCCATTCAATTCGGTCCGTCGGGTTACTGGGTTGCCGCATTACCGCCTGAAGAACAAGACTATTACATGCAAGAAGACCCATCATTAAGAAGCAGCTGGTCAGAGGAGTTCGGTGATCGCATCAACAAAGTCGTGTTCATTGGAATCGAGATGGACC
This sequence comes from Paenibacillus sp. CF384, assembly GCF_900106745.1. Lineage (GTDB taxonomy): Bacteria > Bacillota > Bacilli > Paenibacillales > Paenibacillaceae > Paenibacillus_Z. Next base: position 73,478 of record NZ_FNNV01000008.1, read on the forward strand.
GAGTGAAGCTAACTACTACTCTAGATGATTGCCTTCTAACCGACTCCGAAATGAAGCGTGATTGGAACTCGTTTGAAGACACGTTGCCTAATGCGATAGAAGCTAGTTAATCCAGTACAATAACGGGATCAATGCATCTCGACAGCAGCCTTTAAGTTAATCGGCTGCTGTTTTTCATTTAGGTAACGGGGCAGGATAGTCGAATAGAAGTATCTGGGATAAATTTCCTCGATGTGGTATGATTTTCTTTATTCTGTTATGAGAGGAAACCCCCATGTTCCAGCAGATTCTTATCGTATCGCTATGTACGTTCATCATTCATTTTTCAGAAACATTAACTTATTCATTACGTCTGGCAGGTGTACGCTTAGGCAGATTAGCTGTTGCGATTTCTTTGACCGGAATTATCTTGTTACTTTCAAGAACTGCCAATATGCTTCAAGCACCTCTTATGGGGAAAATTGTTGATATTTCTAAGTTCTCTTCCGATGACTTAGTACTACAATTTCGGATGGTTATTTCATCTGCCTCTTTGGGAACTTTTGTAGCGATATTATTGTTTCCATCAGCGGTATTTCTTTCTAAGAGAATCATTGCTCAATTAGAAGTCACTGGCTCACTCCCCCAGCTGTTTATTACCTCCGTTTCCTTCCGGAAAATGAAGAATGCCCGTTTTCACCTACGGGTTCCAAGGATGGAAATGCTATCTCGTCTACGAATAGGTGGCATTCCTAAGAGACTATTTTTCTTGAATATACTCGTTACAGCCATTTACACAGTAGGTGTATTAGCAGCATTACTCGCCTCAACTTATAATAGTGGTTCTTCTATTGCAGCATCACAATCTTCAGGACTAATTAATGGTATGGCAACCATTCTTCTAACGATACTAATCGACCCTCAAGTTGGACTGCTTACAGATAAAGTACTAAAAGGTGAGAAAGAAATTACTGCTTTGAACAAAGTCTTTGGGCTGTTGATGATTTCACGGTTGTTAGGAACAATTGTGGCACAACTAATTTTGGTGCCAGCGGCACATTGGATTAATGTGTTGGTTCAGTATATTTGAGTTCCCGAAGAAGAGATTAAACGGCTACGAAATGATATTTCCAAACGGTACTTAAGACACTTTGATGAGATGAAGGGATCAAAAATGAGAGATGATATATTAAACAAATATTTCTATCAAGATGGAAGCCTTCGAGATATTTACATACTACAAACCCATTATTCTGATTGGGATTTGATATTGGACTATTTCAAATCCCACCTTTATGTAGAAGTATTTATTTTTAGAGATGGAGAAGAAATACTCGAGAGACATAGTATTAAAGAGTTATTAATTCTTAAAAAAGAATTTTCAATCTCCATTAATATCGTATATAAAGGTATTTCTATTTCCGGCTATTTCTATGAGGATGACAATATTGAATTTGACATAACTCCTAAAGAAATTATAAGTCTTGAAGAAGTAAATACAGTAATTCAGTTTATGAAAGAGATTGCTAAGTTCACTAACAAAGAAGTTATTCTAACACCAGAAATGGAGATGAATGAAGTATACATAAGAGCACTTCCGACAGGTGAAATAATATTTTTGTAAGTAACTCAGTAGCAATTTACATAACAAACACCGCGTATTCACACTGTGGTCATTCGTTAATATCCTATTGCTTAATTGCACTAACGAGGAACGATAGTTCAGCGCATCAAGGAGCAGTTTGTCGTTTACGGCAGCTGCTCCTTTGATTTATTAAGAAGAACGGGCTAAATAGTATAGCTTTAAAGTGCATTAGAAAACACTAGAAGTCCATGGCTAGGATCTTCTACAACTGATAGACTCTAAAGAAAAACCATAGAGGTGATTACTTATGAAAAACATAGCTATATTACTATTTGACGACATCACTTTACTTGATTTTGCAGGTCCTTTTGAAGTTTTTAGTGAAGCTAACCGAATGAATGATATCAATATATTTACTGTGGCAGAAGTATTAAAACCTATAACTAGTAATGGCAACCTAAGCATTAATCCTCACTACTGTTTCTCTAACTGTCCAAAGCTCGACATATTGCTAATACCCGGTGGGATAGGAACAAGGAGAGAGATGGACAATTATCGTTTATTAGAGTGGATCAAGGGTATGCATAATGAAGTTGAACAGCTTTTATCGGTATGTTCTGGCGCATTATTATTAGCTAAAGCCGATCTCCTTGAGGGGCTTAAGGTAACGACACATCATAACGTATTTGACTTGTTAGAGGATTTTGTACCATCATCAACAATAGTGGAAAGAAACAAGCGATATATTGATAATGGGAAAATTATAATGTCCGCTGGAGTAAGTGCAGGAATTGACATGTCTTTATATATAGTTGAGAAGATCTTTGGTAGGGAAAGGGCACTAGTAACGGCAAGCGGAATGGAATACGATTGGAATGAAATAATAGTTAATTAGGTAATATTGAGTTCTACACAAACGGTAACGATAGCACATGACAGCAGGCTGCCGAAGAAAAGCTTCCGTCTTGGTAATAGTATCGTTCAATTATCTTGTTAGTGTCCATGATTTCAACCTCCTCAAATTGAACCGGCAGTCCTTGCTGTGTCAACGAGGCAGTAGAGATCAATCTTTACACCTTCTGGGGAAAACTGTTATTGTAAAGTAACTATTACCAATCAACGAAGGTGTAGACACTTTGATCTTGAGTCGAAATGAACTTAGAGTTAATTCAGTCGATATAAAGATCATACATCTACATCAACAAGATATTGGGGTGTTTGTGAAAGAAGAGATGGGGTCCCTTGTTCTAATTGACGCAAAAGATTCACCCGAGATGTTTTTACTTTCAACTCTTTTCAAATATTGTCATGACACCGATGATGTGATTTATCTTCAACGGGAAAGTACTGAGAATGCTGATCTTTTTATTTTCAATGGTGCGGTCACTCCCCTAAATCGAAAGTATGTTAAGGAAATAAAATCGACTCTAAAATGCTCCACCTTAAAAGAGAGAATTGACCTAACTATAGTAAGTAGCGAAAATGAAGCTTTTTGGGATAAATGGGGAAGTTGGAAGTATGAGAAACAGTTAAGGATAGTTACTAGTAAAGATGTGGTCCTCCTGAATAGCTCGAGATTAGGACTTGAATTGCTAACCCATTCTTGCGCACACCTAGCATCGTCGTTTGCTGGGCATAATCATTTTGACTGGTACTCGACTTCAAACTCACCTGAATTAATAATTCGTAATATCGCACGAAATGATTAAGCTAACGGATACAATAGCACAACGACTGAAGGAGCAGATTGCCGCGGCAGCTGCTCTTTTGTTTTATTAAACTACCAGGCAGATGGAGTTAAGTAAAGGGAGTGAACTGGTGAATAATTATTTCAAAAATCTTACTTCAGAAATCAACTCGTTTAAGAATTGGGAAGATAAATTAACTGACAAGAGTAAAGAATGGGAAACGGAATATCTTCATTGGGATAGAATTTATCTCGCTGTAAATAAAGTATTACGGTATGTCCCCCTTAATGAGTGGGAGATAGTAGATGATGAATTGTTACTTTATGCATTGGCAAGAGACAATGAAGTCGAAAATGTACTACAGTTACTTATTGAATACCCAGAGGCGTTAAAGCGCTTGGCATACAGAGCCTTCTCATATGAGGATTACGAAGCGCGATGGCAAGTAGCGTTTGGACTTGGGGAAATTGAGAACAAGTGCGATGAAGTGCAAGAACTCTTAACTAAATTTTTGCAAGATGAAAATGAATACGTTCGAAGAAGGGCGACTTTTGCAATAGAAAAAGGATAATTGAATGGCCCTGGCAACATGAATTTCTTGCACGATTGAACGGGCAGTATAGCGTAACAGCTAATGTGTCGGTGCAGGATAGCGCAATCACTTCGTCGAAAAAGAAGTTAGGTGAAATTCAGGAAGAGCTAACAAATTACAAAGGGACTGATTAAATGAAATTACTACCAATTTTTAAATATCATCCGAATCCTATTGTAACGGGAATGATTATTGAGAGTAATGCAATTTGTCCTGTTTGTGAAGAACAAACTGACCATGTGTATGTAGGACCATTTTTCTCTATAGATGAGGTTGAAGACATTTGCCCCTGGTGTATTGAGAATGGACAAGCTGCGAGTAAGTTTAATGGAGAGTTTCAAGATTCTGCATCATGTGAAGAGATTTCAAATAAAGAGAAATTGGACGAATTAGTTCACAGGACTCCAGGTTATTCAGGCTGGCAACAGGAATATTGGTTATATCATTGTGATGATTATTGTACGTTCGTCGACTATGTGGGCTGGAAGGAAATTAAAGGAATTGCCCATGAGTTAACTGAGGATTTTAATAGATATGGATACAGTGAAGAAGAAATAAAAGATTATTTAAAGAAAGATGGGAGTCTTCAAGGATATCTCTTTCAATGTATTACTTGTAAGAAGCATAGGCTTCATATTGATTGTGATTAAGACGTCATATTCAGTTTTCGGTCGTCTGAGAGGTATTTCAATTAAAGCTAAAGGAACTCAACTCCATAGCACGTTAGCGGAATAGGCAGTTTAGCTTATATAGGCTACCTTTGTTAAACTAACTGGTAGTTATCTGGAAATGAAAGTGTTTACAAAAACAGTAATTTACTTTATTCTATCGTTAAATTGTATGGAAAATATTATGAGGAGGAAATGGGTTGAGCCAAAACCAATTGGAAGAAATCAACGGCGAGAAAAAACAGCAAGACATTACCGGGATGACCTGCATCTATGTGCCTGTAAACGACGTCTATGCATCCGTTCACTGGTATGAGAAAAATTTGGGCTGCCAGCCTGCAAAAAATCATAAGGTAGAGCCGGGAATGACGATGTCGATCCTACGTTTTCTCGACGAGGACGGCAAACCTCAAGACGCCGCAACAGGCTCGATTCCCGCGCTGTTTCTCATCCAATCGGGAGAGGAAGGAGGCAGGCTGGGTTTCACAGGCACTTGGGAAGGTAACCCTCGCAATGCGGTTGGCTGCTTCGTTACGCCTCGAATTCAAGAGATGTTCGAGCGCTTCAAAGCGAACGGTGTACGATTAGAAGGTGAAATTCGGCAAACTTGCGGGCCGAACCTACAATTCTATGATCCGGACGGGAACATGTGGGAGATTTGGCAACCCTGAGAACAGGTAATGATTGAAAGAATAAGTTTATTGAACTAATTAGATGATATTGAGCTTTACACAAACGGTAACGATAGCACAATAAAGAACAGGCCACCTATTGTTGACGGCCTGTGAGCTATAGGTAACTTATTTAGGGTGACTTGAACCATAAAAAAACAGGCAGGTTGATTTTGAATAATTCTCATGATTTGTTGATGTGACTTTATCATCATCATGTGACTTAATAATAATGTCTTTATCCAACAACTCTCCTTGCTGCCATACGTCAATAGGTCGTGTGAAAATCCTCATTCTTTCGAAATCCGCATGAGTAATAATTGGTCGAAGTTTAGGCATAAATCCTCCAAAGATGTTTTATTCAATTTACATTATTCTGGTAGCTAACTCAACTGCATCATGATGGCTTGAAGGCAACCAATCGACTATCGATCGGTTGCCTTCTGTCGTCGAAGGAGCACATGAGCGAGGTGAAATTAATGTAATTTAGATTTTGAAACAGTCAATCACCTAACTAATGGTTAACATCATTTTAATGGGCTATAATTGAGGCTAGCATCTTACGTCAATAGAAGCGTCATAGTATAGGGAATTGGATTAAATGGCTTACACATTATTTTTCGGTTGGTGACTCTAATGATAACGGAACTAAGAAACACCTATATTCATAATTCGCATCAAATATGTTTCGAAAAAAATTTAAATCCAAATGATTTGCCGTCCCCTAAAGACAAATTGCCGGAAAGTGTGTTGGAGCAAAAGAAGAGAAGTCTTGATTATACCATTTCCGTAGCAAGAAAGTTTATGACGAGGTTAATATCTGATTTGGATGGGACAGCCGTTTTGATCTGTATCACGGATCATGAAGGGTATATTTTGGAATTGTACGGGGATGAAATGATGAAGTGGCAAATTGAATCATTAGGTTTATCCACCGGAATCAGATTAGAGGAAGAGAAAGTAGGCACGAATAGTATTGAAATGGCCTTAAGATTGGGACAATCAGCCCAACTTATCGGGTCAGACCATTTCTTCCGTTGTTTGCATGAAAGTGCTTGTTTCTCCGTGCCATTCCTTGATTCAGGCAAGATAAGCGGGACCATTACGATGATGATGGCTGCCAGTCATGTAAGTCCATACCATCTAGGATTGCTCCAGTCTGCAGTAGATTCTATTGAACGAGAGGTCATAACCAAGAAGCAGAATAAGAAATTGCTAGTCTTGAATCAAGTGCTAATGGAAAACAGTCGAAACGGCGTCATTATGACCAATGAGGACGGCAAAATAGTTGAAATCAATCCTTATGCCCAAAAAGTATTGGCTAGTCAAAATGATGAACTATGCAATCGTCAAATTGCAGAGGTAGCCATTATAGGAGAATTCATGGAAAATGTGTTGAGAGGCAGTGAAAAGTATGAAGATATCGAAATATCGATATCGAATAAAAATTTTCTATTTGACTCCTTCCCCATCTACGATGAATCCAATCAAATAATCGGTGCCTTTGGCCAGTTTAGAGATATTACAGACAGACTAGTCTTAGAAAGACAACTCATGCTAAGCGAGAAATTGTCAGCTATCGGCAAAATCGGCGCAGGACTTGCGCATGAGATCAGAAATCCGCTTACGTCAATCATAGGTTTATTAGCGCTCCTTAAACAAAATTTCAAAACAGCTGACCACAAGCAAAAAGACTATTTTAGAATTATCTTTAGTGAATTAGAAAGAATCAAAAATCTTGTTCAGCAATTCGTAATGATGGCGAAACCTGATCAAAAAGAAATTTTAAAAACTAGTGTAAGCCTACATGCACTTATTGAAGATACTTTGGCTTTAATGGAAAGTGACTTCTATAGTAAAAACATAAAGATTCAGTATCGACCATTTTATAAAGATGAGATTCACATCGATAAGGACAAAATCAAACAGGTCATTCTAAATATGTTGCAAAATTCCTACGATGCCGTCGACTTTGATGGGAACATATCCGTTGTGATCCAACAGAGCCAATTGGATAATGGGATTGAAATTGTAATCAGAGACGATGGATATGGAATGGATAAAGATACGCTGGAGAAGCTATCTACTCCTTTTCATTCAACGAAAAAATACGGATTAGGTCTAGGCTTATCGATGAGCTATAGTATTATCGAGTGGCATGGAGGAAGAATAAAAGTAGAAAGTGAGCATGGAAAAGGGACAACCTTTATCATTTGGCTGCCGCAAACTTAATATACACACTACCCAGTACCATCAATAGTCATTTCGGTAAGTTCATAAAGGTAACGGGACAATAGACAAAACAGACAACAGGCTGCCGACCGGCAGCCTGTTCGCCTTTATTTAATTCATTCGCCTTGCAAATTTGCGAACGAGGCGTGTTCTTTATCGAAATAATAGCGTCGATAGTTGCGAACGTGTCCGAAGAAATAGCGCGAGACGCTGATAAATCGCTTCATATTCATATCCTTGTTGTACCAAATCGAACGGATTACATTCTTTTGTTTATAATGCTGCTCGATCTCAGCCGATAACGCCGGATCGGTGATGTAACGCTTTAATACCATCTTCGGCACATTCGTCCATAGCGCAGAAGTTTGTCCGTACACGCAATCGGTTTCTTTGCCGTAAACGACTTGGTCCACGAGCGCTGCAATCATGTTCAGACCTGCTGCCCGGACAAACAAACTGCTTCTACCCAATCTCGGGTTGATTTCGAACATCATGTATTTGCCCGTCCTGCTGTCGAACTTCATGTCGATATTGGAATAACCGACATAACCGATGTTTTCCAAGAACTCCTTGACCTTTGCATAAATATCCTGATCGAAGCGGCTAATGATAGCGGCGTAGTTACCGAGTGTCTTGGGTGCATACTCTTCGAGTACGGGCTGGCCGAGACACATCATTTTAACGTTTCCATGATCGTCGGAGTAGCTGTTGATTACACGCATGGCACTGTCGCCGCCCGGGATAAATTCTTGGATAATCAATTTCCCGTTATAATCGGAGCTGTTCATATTGCGTACCATGGTCAAATAGTCTTCTGGCTTGTCAAAAAAGAAGACCTTCTTCTTACCTTCAAAGTGACAATGAAGGTATTCATAAGCATTGCTATTCTCGGGCTTTACTACGATCGGAAATTGGAAATCCATGCGCTCTAACGCGATTTCACGCTCATTCGGTTCGCAAACGACCGTCTTAGGGTAGTCTAAACCGAATCGTTCGCACAAGGCGTAGAACTTGTCTTTGGTATCGAGCGTTTCCAGCAGCTTGTCCGATAAGAAGTGATTCGCTATCAGACCTTTGAACTTGTCATAATGTCGCGATAACATCCCCGCATAATAATCCGAACAAGGAATAACGATCAATTTCTTATTTGGTTCAGCATGCTTCTCCAAGATGGACAACAAAGCGTTAGGGAATACGTCCTCTTGGTCGAAGCGATCTATTTGGACAAGTTCGAACAAATGGCTGTGCATGGTTGGAATCAACAGCCGCGTACAGAGTAGGAGCGGTTTAACCTTGTAGGTTTCGTGGATCAGTCTGACATTACCGTAGGCGTTCTCATCGCTGCCAAGTATGATGGGTAGAAAATTGGGTGTATTCATAAGTTCTCCTCGTTTATCAAATTCTTGGTTCATTGTTCTTATTATAGCTTAATTAGTCTTTGTGTTTCGAGAAGCTCTACTATCTAATTTTGCAGGAATTTGTTGGAACAAAGTAGAAGCTAGGTACTTAACAACTCAACGCTGAAGGATTTCGAAGGAACCGAGATTCTGTTGGATTCCAATAATGGTGCGGCACAAGCTCCCCCGCCTGCTTATTTCCCGAGATTAAAGAAGCGCAATATAACTACGATGGAGTGTGACTAGAACGTGGAGAAACTGAAGCTGATAAGTACCGAGAAAGAATATATTTTTGAAGAAGGGCAGCCTTTTCAAAGCAGCCATGCCTCGACGGTTGCAGTACTGCCCAATGGTAATGTGGTTGTGGCATGGTTTGCCGGCATGCACGAGAAATCCAGCGATGTGGCCATTTGGATGTCCACGCGTACCGGAGGGACCTGGTCAGTTCCGTATAAGGCGGCTGACGAGGAGGGGATTGCCCATTGGAACCCTGTATTATTTGTTCAGGGAGACACCTTAGTATTGTTCTATAAAGTCGGCCATGAAATCACGGATTGGTATACGCGAGTCACCTATTCTGAAGATGACGGGCGAACTTGGACAGAGCCGCGCGAATTAGTTCCAGGGGATGTTGGGGGACGTGGTCCTGTGAGGAATAAACCGATTGCATTGAAGGATGGCACGATATTGGCCCCGTCATCGATAGAGCGGCACGATCCTTCTGCTGCAGGAAAACAGATCTGGGAAGCATTTGTTGATATCTCGCGTGACAATGGGCTAACGTGGACGATGAGCGAGCTTGTGCCTATGAATATAGGTGAATATGTAGGCACGGATCATTGGTTCGCCAAAGGACTCATTCAGCCAACCTTGTGGTCTTCAGGAGGAGAACGCGTACATATGCTTCTTCGCAGCACGGAAGGCGTGATTTACCGCAGCGACTCGCGTGATAATGGACAGACTTGGTGCCAAGCCTATCCCACTTCGCTGCCGAATAACAACAGCGGAATAGATGTGACCTTAATGGACAATGGCAAGTTAGCGCTTATTTTTAATCCGGTTGCGGGATATGCAACGGATAGCCCTCGTACACCGCTAGTGGTTCGATTTTCGAGCGATAACGGTCTTACTTGGGGCGACGAGATAGTGTTGGAGAACGAACCGGGTGAATACTCCTATCCGGCAATCGTTTCCCAAGATAATCAACTGTACCTTACCTATACATGGAAACGGGATAGGATCGCATTTTGGAAAATAACGCTCACCTGATATTATCCTGCATGTAATGTCAGGCGACATGGTATAGGGTCGAGGGATAGAATGGCAAATTAGAAAAATGGGTACGTTAGTACAAAGAGTAAAGCAAGCAAGGGCCGTGGAAAGTATCCACAGCCCTTTTTCGTGAGAAATGATATTATAACGATTTAAATAAAAGCGGGTAAAATTTATCGATAAATTTTCGATAATTAGTGACAGTATTATAGACTCTTGTTATAATGACGGCAGGGGAGAAATCGCTACATGGACATATTCATGAAGTTTTGGTGTATTACTCCATATGATATAATAAGAAAGAATATTAGGGCTGTTTCACTGTTGTGAAATCATGACTTCTAGGAGAAAGAGAAGTGCTGCTATTGTGGCTAAGATTAAAGAAATTGCAGAGAAAATGAACATATCAGTAAGCACGGTATATAAAGCTTTAAGCGATGCAGAAGACGTAAACCCGGAAACGAAAAAGAAAATATTGAAAACGGCGATTAACATGGGCTATGTTGCCAAGCGCAAAGGAGATAATCACAAACGGATCTGCGTCTTTATCGACCAGCCGGAGGATAATCATGTGCAGTATTTCGATTATGAGGTCATGATGGCTTTCAAGCGTAATGCCATTCATAGTGGGCATGAAGTATCTATCATGTCACTGGATTATACGTTGAATCATTCGAAATCCTTCGATGAATTGATGGATGAATATCAATTCGACGGTGCCGTCATATTAGGTTTGAGCAATTTCAATCCCTATTTCGAACAGTTGAAAACGACAAGCCATCCTGTGGTCATTCTGGATAACTTCCTGGACAACCCCATGGTTGCCAGCGTATGCTGCGACAACATGAAAGGGATGAAGCTTGCGATTGATCATCTGGTTGATTTGGGCCACACTCGTATCGGTTTTATTAACGGTCAGAATGACGCCTATGTATGCAAGGAAAGGTTGGGCGGGTATATCAGCAGTATTGCGTTGCGCGGAATTGCATTCGACCCTGAACTTGTATGCAATGGCAACTTTACGGAGGAATCGGCGGCTCCCTTAGCACGTCATTTAGTCAGCATGGGCGTGACGGCGATTATGTGCTGCAACGACATGCTCGCTATTGGTGCGATTAAGGAATTAATGGGGATGGGGCTTAACGTTCCGGGAGACATCAGCGTAGTCGGATTTGATGATATCAAATTATCAAGCTACATCACGCCGAAGTTGACCACGGTTCATACGGATCTCAGTCAAATGGGAGAGAAGCTCTTTATTGTTCTGGAGCTGATGATGAAAGACAACCGACTGGATATGTCGCTACAGCCTTCGTACCTGGAAGTTAGGGAATCTACGTCAACCGTTAATAGCAGAGCTGAATGGCTGGATAGCCGGAGCGGCTAGTTATCACCTTATGATGACAGCAACGGATATGATATCGCTCCAACTTTTCTGCCGAACGGGTTCGGCGGACTTTTTCCCATGTGAATGACGATGGCATTTATAGCAGCACAATGAAGGATGAGACACCTGAAGGTCTAGGCGTCTCATCCTTTCATTGTGCTTTTTTTTGCATGGGTGCGAACATAGATCGCAATTATTTATCGATAATTTATCGATAAATAATTGACAATATTATAGGCGGTTGTTATGATGGACCAAGATTCAAATCGATCACTGCGATGATCGATTTGACGTTCAAGGAGGTGAGCGGAGTTAGCCGGTATCCGTCGTTTTCGTGATAAATGATCAGGTGGGTTGAATGAAAAAAATCGATATGTGGAGGTTAACATGAAGAAGAAATCAGGTCTCATTCTTGCGATGGTTGTTATGCTTACTTTGGCGGCTTGTGGCAATGGCAATAATGAAAGTGCTTCCAAAAACAACAGCGACACAGCTGTCAGCGAGCCGGCACCGGCCGCCGGTGAGTCGGCGGAGAATGAAAAAAGCTTGAAACCAGAAGAAGGCGCAACGATTCGCTGGTGGGGAAATAAAGAAGATCTGGAATGGATGAAATTCGTAGGCGATGCATTTACCAAGCAATATGGCGTGGCAATTGAATATACAGATCAATCTACGGTGGATGCGTTTCAAAAACTTCAGACCGATGGGCCAGCCGGGTTGGGACCGGATTTATTTACCTCCGCCCATAACAACACTGGAACGCTAGCGGCATCGGGTGTACTTATGGAAAATTATTTTACGGATGAGTATAAAGAAATGTTTGTTAAGGAAGCGATAGACGGCACTTCCTATAAAGATGTTCTATATGGCTATCCGTTAAGTATTGAGACTTATGCGCTGTTATACAATAAAGACTTGGTCAAGGAAGTTCCTAAGACGATGGATGAATTGATTGAACAATCAAAGTCATTCACGGATGTGAAGCAGAATAAATTCGGTTTTATGCTGCAAGCGGATGACTTCTATTATGTCCATGCCTTCCTTGCGGGTTACGGTGGTTATGTGTTTGGCAGCAACAATACAGACCCAACCGACCTATCGGGATTGAATAGCGATGGCGCGATAAAGGCCGGCAACTTGCTGCAACGCATACACAAAGAAATATTGCCATTAAGCGTAGAGGACATGACGTTTGATATTATCAGTTCCATGTTCAATGAAGGCAAGCTGATGTTTCGGATTGGTGCTCCGCCGGACTTGAAGAGCATTCGAGAAGCAGGTGTGAATTTCGGCATCGTACCGTTCCCTCTGCTTGAGACGGGTGAGCATCCGAAGAGCTTCTCCAATGTAAAATCCATCTATCAGAGTGCCTATAGCAAATATCCGGATGCTGCTTCTCTTCTGGCGCAGTTTGCCACTTCGGAGGAGATGCTGCTGAAGCGTTTCGAAATGGTTGGTCAGATTCCCGCTATAAAAAAACTATGGGATAGCGATGCAATCAAAAACGATCCTAACGTAGCCCCATTCATGGAGCAGGTCAAATATTCCATTCCGATGCCGAACATTCCGGCGAACAATTCGATGTGGGTGCCGATGCAGCAAGCGTATAATCTCATTTGGAATAAGAATGCAGATCCCAAGACGGCGTTGGATCAGGCGGTTGCCAATCTTAAGGACTCCCTTGCAGCCGCAAAATAAAGGAAGCGTGCGCGAACTACTGTAGGTATTTCTGCAGTAGTTCGTAATCTACACGGGAAGGTGATTTACGAACTTGCAACCAATGGAGGCTATAGAAACAGGAACAGGAAAGCATCGTGTACAAGCAGTTTGGGGCACCATTCTTTCAACCCTATTCATGGGTTTAGGTCAAATGTATAATCGTCAATTTGTAAAGGGAATCGTTTTTTTTCTCCTTGAGATTTATTTCATCCTAATCATGAGTCACCCCATCATAAGAGGCATTATAGGCGTAATCACGCTTGGAGATCAGCCGCAGGTTAGAAGCCGAGGGCGTATTGTTACAATCGGGGATCATTCTATCTTTCTTCTCATTACCGGGATCATTTGTATCATTACACTTGCTCTGTTCTTATTCGTGTACTATCTGAATATCCGGGACGCGCATGCAGTTGGCAAACGGCGAGAGGCTGGCTTGCACGTCAATTCTTTCAAAGAGATGGTTCTGAACATCAGGGAAAAAGGATTCCCATACATGTTGCTGATTCCTTCCATATTATTTACGGCTTTCTTAACCATATTGCCCTTACTATTCGGCGTTCTGATTGCGTTTACGAATTACTCCGGTCCCGATCATCTTCCTCCCAAAAACCTTGTGAGCTGGACGGGTCTGGATACCTTCAGAGATTTGATTACGCTGAAATCATGGAGCCAAACCTTCTATGGCGTATTTGCATGGACGATTGTATGGGCAGTAATCTCAACTGTGACAACGTTCGGTGTTGGATTGCTATATGCTCTGATGATTAACTATCGGAAAATAAGATTCAAGAAATTTTGGCGGGGCATTCTGATTCTGCCGTGGGCAATTCCAACGTTCATCTCGTTGCTCATTTTCCGTAATATCTTCAACGGAGCATTCGGTCCATTGAACCAATATCTGAAGATGTTGTCTATCAGTCCAATTCCTTGGCTTTCCGATCCGATATGGACGAAAACGGCCATCGTCATTACGAATATTTGGGTTGGTTTTCCGTTCTGGCTCATTCTCATGTCGGGCGTGTTGACGGGGATTGACAAGGAACTCTATGAAGCTGCGGAAATAGACGGAGCATCTACGCTAAACAAGTTCAAATCCATTACGTTACCGCTTGTCATGTTCTCAACGCTGCCTCTGCTGATCATGTCTTTCGCCGGAAATATTAATAATTTCAATATCATTTACCTGCTTAATACGGGTGGTCCGGTAGACAGTAAGTACAGCTACGCAGGCTCAACTGACATCTTGATCAGTTGGATCTACAAATTGACCTTAGACAATAGCAAGTTTAATGTAGCTTCAGCTGTATCTATTATTGTTTTCATCATAATTGCGGTACTGTCGATTTGGAATTTCCGAAGAACGAAAGTCTTTAAGGAAGAGGATATGCTGTCATGATGACGAGAAAAACGTCGCTTATGGAAGTCGTAACACTGTCGGCCATTTACATTGTTTTAGCCATTACCGTCATACTGGTTGTTTACCCTGTCGCTTGGATTATATCCGGTTCCTTGAATCCCGGTGACAGCTTATATGCTAGCACGTTCATTCCTAAGGGGATTACATTGGAGCACTTTAGACATCTGTTTACGGAAACGCCGTATTGGCTCTGGTTCAAGAACACATTGATGATTGCCTTCTTCAATATGATTCTTTCTACGGTGCTGATTGTGACCGCCGCCTACGCGTTTTCGAGGTTTCGGTTTCCCGGCCGCCGTTACGGATTAATGACGATGCTTGTGCTTCAAATCTTTCCTAGCTTTATGGGCATGATCGCCATCTACATTCTGCTGCTGCAGATCAATTTATTGGACAATCTATGGGGACTGATTCTCGTATATGCCGGGGGCTCTATTCCGTTCAACGCCTGGCTGGTAAAAGGATATTTTGACGGCTTGCCCCGCAGTTTGGAGGAAGCAGCCAAGATCGACGGGGCATCCAACACGAAAGTGTTTACGAAGATCATGCTGCCGATGTCGGTACCGATTCTCGTATTCGTAGCGGTCAGTAATTTCATTGGTCCATGGATGGATTTTATATTTGCAAGACTTGTCATACGCTCGCCCGAGAACAAGACTCTCGCAATTGGTCTGTTTGAATTGATTAGCGATCGCTCGAATACGGAGTTCTCTACATTTGCGGCCGGAGCCGTGCTCGTTGCCGTTCCCATCACCATCATTTTCTTAATGCTTCAGAAGTACATGGTGGAGGGTTTGAAGGCAGGAGCTAATAAAGGGTAAATAATAACTTAGCAAAGGAAGATGTATGCAATGAAAGCTATGATTACAGGAAATAACGGAGCAGTGGCGCCGTATGTGAACAGAGAGCTCAAGTCTAAAGGTATTGATGTCACGGTCTGGAATCGTGAATTAGTAGGCATCGATAACGAAGAAGAGGTATATCGGTTCATAGAAGAGACGAAACCGGATATTTTCTTCCACATTGCAACCGGTCCTATTGAATGGTTGACGTATATCGCTAAAGCCACGAAGAAACTGGGTGTAAAACTTGTGTTCACTAGCACGGTTTCGGTGTATTCGGAGGACAAAACGGGGCCTTATACGCCTGAGAGCATTCCTGACGCGGAAAATAGCTACGGCGTTTATAAGATTCAATGCGAGAAACTGCTGAAGGAGTTATATCCAGAAGCTTATATTCTTCGGCTAGGCTGGCAAATCGGTTCCGAAACCGGATCCAACAATATGTTTGATTTCCTATGCCGGGGCCAACAGGAGAAGGGATGCATCGAGGCCAGCTCGCAATGGTATCCTTCCTGCAGCTTTCTGGAGGAAACCGCAGCAGCGGTCGTGGACATCGCCCTGAATGATGAAAGCAACACGTACCTGCTGAATTCGAATCGCAAATACTCGTTCTATGATATTGTTCTCTATTTGAAAGAACTGCACCAACAGGACTGGAAGGTTGTCGAGACGAATGCTTTAGTCCGGGATGATCGGATGTTTGATGACCGTATTAATATGAAACCGTTTGATTTCTCTTAGAACGTGATCAGCTAGATACGGTAAGACGTGAAAATGCTGGAATGCTGAAATGCCATTCGCTCGAATGGTATTTCAGCATTTTTTATTTTAGAAAAAGCTTCAAGAAGGAAATCCCAGAAAAAACCAGAATAGTAGCATACAGCTGACAAAGGGGAGCGAAACCATGAAAAAGTACATACTCTTCGATCATGATGGTGTTCTGGTGGATACGGAATTCTGGTATTACAAAGCGGGAGAACGCGCGCTGGCTGACATTGGATTTACCTTGGATAAAGCACAATACCTACATGACATGACCCAGACATGGGGCACTTGGTCCCAAGCTCGAGCGGCAGGTATTGATGAACAGACCATTAGCAAGCAGCGTGAGGCCCGGAATGTCTATTATCAGGAATATCTCAGAACAGAAGCCATAGAGATTGAAGGCGTAGTTGAAACGCTAGCAGAACTGTCAAAGTATGTCCGCATGGCCATCGTGACGACTGCCAAACGTGCGGATTTTCAACTTATTCATGAAAAGCGCCAGATCAGACCATTCATGGATTTCGTCCTTGTTCGCGAAGACTACGAGCACACCAAGCCGCACCCGGAACCATACTTGACCGCCCTAAAGCGCTTCGGAGCTGCCAAAGAAGAAACCCTGATTGTAGAGGATTCAAACAGAGGGTTGAACGCAGCCGTGGCGGCTGGTATTGACTGTGCTATCGTCCATAACGAATTTACAAAAACACATGACTTCTCACGGGCCAGCTATCGCATCAAGGCTTTGATTGAACTAAAGGACATTATTTTACGGGTAGATTAAGATAAGGAAAAACTTTACAACAGAACAAGTGTTCTCTATACTAAAAGGGAACCATACCCAAATAAGGTCGTCAGGACCAATAGGCATCTCGGCATCTATTAGAGTGAACTCACAAACAGATTATAAAAGGAGCTGTCATTTTGACTTCAAACGAATCGAATAGAAGAGGCGAATTTGGATTAACATTCCCTGTACGTCTAGTATCCGATGTTAGAAAGTCTCAGGAATGGTATCGCAATGTGCTGCAATGTCACGACATCAGCGGCTATGGACATGCAACTCGGGGAGACGGGGGAGGCATGGGGCTTATTGTCGTCACTGCCGCTTCGCCAGATCATATTCGCCCGAACGCAGTTGCACAGAAGCACAAGGATGAGCCGGCGGAAGCGGCAAGCTCGGAGTATGGCTGTGATTCCTTGATTGAGGTCGCGTGGGATAACCTGGAATACATAGTCGAGGAAGTACGCAGCAGAGGCGGAAAAATAACGGTAGAGCCTTATGAATACACTCACGAAGGATGGTTTCATAAGAAAGCGCATATTGCCGATTATGACGGATATAACATCGTTTTGAGCGCCAATCGGTCGCAGACGGACGAATCGACTTCGCACCAGCCAGAAGATAAGTTTATGAAGACGATTCAAGTTCGCCTCGTTTCCGATTTGAAGAAGTCATTGGACTGGTACAAGAACGTACTGGGATGCGACGAGGTGAATGACTACGGGTACGCCAGACGGGGAGATCCAGACGTGCCGTATCCTGTAATGGAAGTGATTTTGCAGCAGGCAGTATCTCCGCAAGATGTGCATCCGAATGCGTTGTCCGCTAAAGTTAGAGGCGTTGAAGGTTTGTGGGAAGGTCCCGATGAACCTTGGGATACTTTTGTTCATGTGCCGTGGGATGATGTGAAGCTTATCGTTGAAGAGGTTAGAGCCAGAGGCGGTATAATCGGGTCGGAACCGATTGAATTTCACGGAGATGAATGGGACTCTATAAACGCGCAAATTGTGGACTTGGATGGATACAGCATTTTTCTTGGAGGCATGAGAGGGAAAGATGAAGCCTAATATATGGGAGTGTTCATGATGACGGATATTATTATCGATGGTTCTTCATTTGTCTTGTTAATTAAGAGTTTAGAGCAAACGGTTCAGTTTTATTCCGAGCTAGGCTTCAACTATGAAGTGATCGGCGATAAGGTGCTTCACCACCATGTTTCGAGAGGAAAACTGACTCTCATCCTTGTTGAAGCTAAACAAGAAGATGAGGTGAACCCTATCAGTTCCAGATACGAGGAACAATATTTTGATGTATATTGTTATACGAATGCCGTAGATTTGATAGCTCAAGAAGTTATGGATAGAAATATAACCATCACTAGAGATCCGAATTACACCAATCATTGGAGCGAGTTTACATTCCGAGATCCTAACGGCTATCAAATTACCGTTGGCGGAGGCGTTGTAAATAAAGAACTTATTTCGTAATAAACTCGGGATTTTAACAAACGGGTACGATAGCACGACTAAGAACAGGCTGCCGATGACTATTGGCGGTCTGTTCTACTACGTCAGCCTGTACAATCATTTTGCCTAATATAAAGGATTGGTGGTGTCTAGTTATGGGGAATAGTGCAACAGAATTAAGATTATCCGTAAGAAAATATAATGCTGAATCAGATTTGCATATTAATATCGTTCCAGAAAGAACAGCATTTCTGTTAGTTGATTGTGATGAATCATCGGCTGATCAACATGTAGTTGAGAACGAGATATACACGGCACTTAGCATTGCCAGGGAGTCGGGTATGAAGGTTGTTTATTTGTTCAACGCTATTCATGGAGTTGGGGGATCTAATGATGTAACAACTAGAATTCATGGAATAGACTTTCTTGAAAATAGTTGGAAACCTTTGATTCCTACATTCAATCCGCTCATACAACCGCTCGATAATGAGGCAGTTATTCCAAAATCACATAAAGATGGATTTAACGGTACTTTACTCGATTACTATCTGAAAACATGGAATGTAGATACGATAATTGCTGTAGGATTCAGCATAAAATCATGTCTATTTCATACCTGCATAGGTGCGCGTCATAATAATTATCGTGTTGTAATGTTGAGAGATTGTACGAATTCGAGTGAATTCCCAGACACGAGAGATAGTAGTATTGCTGAAGGAGGTTGGATGAGGTTTGTTTTCTTAAGAATGTATGAAACCGATATTGGCTATACTTCAACTTCGGCAGATTTAAAGAAGGCTTTGGACTAACAGAGCACGATTGTTTCCCGCGGCAATCGCCCAGCCAGCTTACAGCGTTTCATTTATTGGAGGAGTTTAGTTGAATTTCATTACAAAACAAGCTATTGAAAGTCTTAGTGAAAAGTTACGACTTCCAAAATTAGACCCAAATTATCAGGATTGGGAATTTGAAGTTGCCGATTCACGTAGAGTGAACGAATTAATCTCATTCTATGAATCTGCTGTACTGGACCAAGATGAAAAATTCGCTCTGATGAGTTTGATCATCTCATCTTTTGATGACGCCATTAGAGAAGCTAGAGAACAGCATGGAACCTGGGATAGTATAAAAAAGCATTTGATTCGCGATATGGTTTTGCACAAGAATACAATTTTATATTGGTCGTTATTGGAAGAAGAGTTTGAAGACTATATTTGTATTACACCTTATATGCGGCAAATTATTATGAATTGAAGATACAATGTCACAATTTTGTATATGTTAGTTTTTGGTTAATAAGGAGGGTGTTGTATCATGGAAGTGTGGGTTCCGTATGAGAAAGTTAGAAATCATCCTCCGGATTTTAGAAATAAGTATCGGATTTATTCCGAAGAAGAAGGCGGAAGAAAGCATCCTGTGTTCCAGGGATTGCGTTGTGATTTTTCATATGACGGAGACGACATCAAAGAGACGGGCATATTTGCAATTCATCCTGAATTTGAAGATGAATACGGAAACATTATTCTTGACAGAAATCTTCCTGTTCCTATACAAGGCACTGCAAAAATGTGGATACTATTGCCCCAGATGAGACGCCAAGTACATATAAATCGAATTAAAATAGGAGTCATCGGTTATTTCATGGCGGGCCCAAGAAGGCAGGGACAAGTCGAAGTGATTGAAATTCTTGCTTTAAACACGAATGCAGAGACGTTAAGCTAAATGAAATCCTTATTTTGTGGAGACTCTCGATGGACTAAAACAAATCGTAAATCATTATGGGGAACTGAAAGGAATACAACGAAAAGACCGCTTTTAAAACACAAACAGGCTGCCGTCAAGCAGCCTGTTTGTGTTTTAAATCCACTAACAGCGCATGGAGCTGTTCTGTGGCGAGCCCGTGAAGCACTAACCGGAATCCCGCGCGTAGCGTAGAGAGCGGCACCATCGGGTGCTTATTGTTAATTAATGCCAGCCTGTCATTGCTTCCGATCACTTTGGAGGCTAGGATCCCGATCGTTTCGTCGAGTTGCAAAGAATTCGTAGCCCTCCAGAAATCGTTGTCTGTAAGAAAGAACTGATAAACTGGAGTGAAACACTCGATCGCCGTCATGAGATCAAGAAAATTGGACCAGCGGTCAGGCATTTTTGCAATAGGGAGGGGGCTTGTAGTGATGGCATTAAAATTAAGCCGTTCCTGTTTGGTCACTTCAATGTTTTTCTCACGGAGTTGCGTATTTAAATTAATAATAAAATTGTATAAATTGAGGTCGTGAATGAGAAACAGATCGTCCTTAACCGGTTCAAGATTTGTCGGTTTCAGAGGGTTCAGCTCGATATGGACGCCTGGAATGTTGTCACGGATGAACTGAAGGATTTCGGAACCTAGATAGAAATGACGAAGAATCATATGATTGGCGTCCGGACTCACAAACGTTCGCATGCCCGAGTACAAGAAACGATGCAGTATCTTAGATGAGGTAAATGCTTTCGGGAAAATGATTTTATAGAGCTGGAAAAGGATGATCATCAACCGAGAAATCGGTCTCAAAATTGGAAGCAAAAATTGTCTGGATTTACTGGAGCAGTCCTTTAAATAAGAGGCTTTCGCATCTTCATTAAACGGAATGCTTTGATCAAGATAGAAGGCTAGAAACGGATTAGGGTCTTTATTATCATGCTGCATGTTCTTGAAATAATCCGCATGACTCATAGGTTCCCAAGCTCCTCTAATTGCAATAAATACAGTCGTGCCGTAGTTTTAGCGGTTTTCACTATTTGCTCGGCGAGTTCCATCGATAGCATCGGATGTTGAATGCCAACTTCTAATCGTTCAAAGTGCTTTTCGTCCGATTCGCTATGATAGAGCAGGAATGAGACTTGGTCATCCGTTAAGCCGAGTTGATCACGAATCGCTTCTCCCCAATGCCTCGCCATACGACATCCGAGGCCTTCGATAATCCACATTGCTCCCATTAAATCAAAGGGATTTTCCCGGCTTGCCCGCTGAAACAGGTATGCGGACAGCGCTTCGCTGCCGATGTTTTTATCGCCGGATTGAATATCCGTAAGATCTCCTCCGACGGCCACGTAGTTCCGTTCTAATAGTTGAAAATCACGGTGCTCATCTCGAGCATGGGCGATAAACAAAGAGCGCAGATCGATATGCTCAATGGCAATATAAGAGGCTGCGCGAGCAATCCACTGCGATCCGTCAATGACCTGCTGCCGAATGTTCTCCATGAGCAGCTTATAATCCTCAAGCGTGAATTTGCCTCTGTATAGTTTGTTTATAATCGGGACATGAGCTAGCTTTTGTTCGAAATCAATCCATACGTTGACCAACTGCCGTACTAAATAAGACTGAACCGCATTGGAATGATCGAAGTCCAGTTGCGGCGCCTCCGGCTGTCGTTCCATGTTATCGAGGACGGTCTTGCTGCCTGTGCCAACTACGGTCAACAACATATAAGAGGTCTGAAATCTTCCGCTCTCCGGAACCATGCAAAGTACTTTTTCTCCCGGTTTCAGATGTCCTTCGTTTAATAGTTCCTCCAGCATAATATAAATAGAGGCGGCTCCCGTATTGCCTTTCGTATATAAGTTTGTGAACCACCTGTGCTCAGGGATTGTTACCCCACCAAGCTGCATGAGACGGAATATTTCATCGCGAAAATAATGGGAGGAGTAGTGGCACACCATCCAATCGATCCCGTCCGGATTCACTTTTCCTTCGTCCACGAGTTCAAAGAAACGTTTCACGCCGACTTTCGGCATTTCGTTGACAAGGCGGATATCCTGTTTCAAATTGATTGCTCCATCATCTGCCGCTTCGTGGATGGAAGGGTAATCAAGCCAACCGGTGTAATTATGATGCGCGCTCTCTTTGTTAACGCCTGCATACATACAAGTATCGTACAGATTGGCATAGGATTTATTATCGATCCATTCAATTTTGAGAGACAAACCATGATCGCTTGGCTTATTTTGAAGCACGGCGGCGCCTGCGCCATCGGACAACATGAATCGAAGGAAATCGGTATCGAAAGGAATCGAATGATCCATGAATTTGGCCTGCGCCTCAAAGCGAGTATGTTTGAATATGCGGCTTGGAAATTCGCTGGCACAAGAGATGGCGGCCTTCTTCTCATCGGACAATACTTGCAGATAGGCATTCTTGATCGCCTGCATGCCGCTACCGCACACGCCGTGATGTGTAGCGATTTCCATAACGGGCAATTCGGTTCTGGCATGAACCATGCTAGCAAAACCAGGCACCAATAGAT
The DNA here is from genome assembly GCF_900106745.1 of Paenibacillus sp. CF384. GTDB lineage: Bacteria > Bacillota > Bacilli > Paenibacillales > Paenibacillaceae > Paenibacillus_Z. The sequence goes on from NZ_FNNV01000008.1 coordinate 96,225, forward strand.
CGCCTTGGGTCGTGCCGACGGACAAAAAGTCGATGTGGTTATACAAATCTTCGTTATTTCTCTCAAGTGCATCGCGAATCGCGTAGGTTGCCATTTCCTCATTTGAATACAAGCTTTTTTGATTTTTATCTATAGCGTAATGACGATATTTAATTTGGTTTTGCTCCAGAATACGACGCATCGATTTCGAGCTTTTACCACCTATTTTTCCGAGATATTCCTCCATCTCCTCGTTATTAATGGGTGAACCGGGCAGGAACTTTCCGATACTAGTGATATATACGGAATTCATATAGGAAGTCTCCTTCTGGATAATTTTGTGTTATAAATCCATTATCGTGGATACCCGGTTCAGTTTATAGTACTAAGTTTTTGTAGTACCTTGGTCGTTCTCAATAATTTAAAGGCGCCAAACAGGTGCTAATCCATGTGGTAAAGCAGAGCGAAAATTTACAAAGGCGCAACAAAAATAGCCTACTGAAGTCCAATGTGACTTTGGCAGGCTTTTTTGTTCGAGAAGGCGATTTTTTGGATTTGGTAAACCGCTTCCATTACTTGTTTAGCGGGAAGTGAAGCGTTCTCTCGATAATTAGGTACTAAAGGCCTTTACCTAAATGGTATTTTTACAAATACAAGAAAATAACCATTTATTACAGTCTAGTATTCTAAAAGTAATGAAATTCGAAGTGAATCCACGAGATTATTTACAAATTTTTTATTTAATTTTAACACGAGATGAATTGTATGAAATCTATTTGTTGTCTATATTTATGCAGTGAAATGAGTATAAGTAGGAGGGAATTTAGTAGTGAAACGAAGTGTCAAGCTGACAAACCGTATGCTCGTAGTAGTCATGATCTGGACCTCAGTATTCGCCGCAGGTTATTTTGCCGTGCAGCATGCGAGTGCTAAAACTTCCATTGCGAACGTTTTTGCAGCAACTGGAGTGACTGCAACCGCAAATGGGTATGTGTCCGAAGAGTTTGCACCATCCCATACGATTGACGGAAATTTGAATGCAGGCAAATGGGTTTACGAAGGTGGCAGCAATTTACCGACCCCGGAGAATCCGTATTGGCTCAAAATCGATGCGGGCACGGAAGTTAATGTACAACAATTCGTTCTTGCCCATGCCGGCGCTGCCGGGGAACAGGAACAATACAATACGAAGGATTTTACGATCGAGGCCAGCAGCGACAATACCAATTGGCAAAATGTCGTTACGGTGACGGGCAATACGGCTGGCACGACGACGCATGATTTGGACAAGCCGGTAACGGCAAGATATTTCAAGCTCAACATTACGAATCCTGGGGATGCAGATCCTTCGACTGGATTGTTTGCGGCGCATATCTATGAATTCCAAGCCTTCGGAACTGTCGAAGAGCCGGAAGAGCAGCCTGAGACTGAGAACGTGGCAGCGACAGCTGGAAACAGCACGCCGGGCCTGCTCGGCCAGTATTACTTGGGGAACAGCGATTTCAGCTTCGGCGATTATAAAGGAACCTCGATCGATCCGCAGCTTAATTTTACGGATTTGACGCCTATTCTTAAAAACATGACAGGCGCAGAGGATTTCGTCAATGCACGCTGGACCGGTCAAATCATGCCGCCGGCAGATGGCGATTACACATTCTATATGATGGGAGACAACGGATTCCGTTTATGGATCGACAATAAGCTTGCCATCGATCACTGGGTAGATGATTGGGACAAGGAGCAAACAAGCAGCCCGATTACGCTGCAAGGCAATCATAAATACGATTTTAAAGTGGAGTATTTCGAACATAACGGCGGCTCTAATCTATTCCTTCGTTGGTCGACACCGACATTGACGAAGGATATCGTACCAAGCAATGCGTTTTCCCTCCCTGCGGATTATACGGGAGTAGCAGCGGGTATCGTACCTGCGGACGGCAAGAGTGTTTCGATGACGATGACGTCGGGTTTGAAACCCGTGTCAGCCGATGTGAACGCGCACTTGATTCTGAAGGTCGATGATCAGCCTGTTTCCGTTCAAAGCGTGACAGCAGGGGCGAACGCTGCAAACTTCATATTGAATCTGTCCAAAGCGATTCTGCCTGGACAGCGCGTAAGCATCGCCTACGATGGACTAGGGGCGCTGCAATATGAGGACGGCACGGCGGTAACGGGATTTATGTTCACGCCTGCCAATCTATCCGAGATCACGGACTATAGCCCGATCGCAATCGCGATGTCTTTGTATGGCAGCGCGAAGACGAATCGTTCTTTCGCTTGGTACACCAAGTATGACAAACCGCAAAGTGCGCCTGTTAATATCACGGACAGCATCGTCGAGGTTGTGCCGGCCGGTAAAGCTTTCGGATCGGATGCGACGATACGTTTCGTCGGCAAGCCGGAAGAAACGCGGATTCTGAACTTGAAGGTTACAAGCAACGTCAACGGATCGTTCATCAGCCATAAAGTATTGGTGGATGGCCTTACGCCAGCCACGGCTTATCAATACCGCGTGGGAAGCGATGGCAATTGGAGTCAGACCGGCTCCTTCACAACGGAAGCGGAAGACGTCAAGAATTTTAACTTCTTGTACATGACCGACTCGCAGGGCGGTAACTCGCAGGATTATGAGGTTTGGGCTAATACGATGCGTCAAGCGACGCAGCATGTGACCGATCCGAAGTTCCTGCTTATGACCGGTGACCAGGTCGATGCAGGCGCCTTGGAATCCCAATGGCTGGATTATTTTGGCAAACCGCAGGATATGCTGATGAATTTGCCGATCATGGCCGCCGTAGGCAACCATGAAGGTCCATACAATGACAACTATTATTACCATTTCAACTATCCGAACAATTCCATTGCGAATCCTTTGCCTCCCGGCAGCGTGTATGCGTATGATTACGGCGATGCGCACATCATGGTGCTTAACACGATGGATATCGGATGGGATGACGCTCAGAAGAAAGCCTTTGATCAAGAAGTGGACTGGCTGAAGAGAGAAGTCGCGGAAACGGATAAGAAATGGAAGGTCGTCGCTTTCCACAAAGCGATTTATTCCGTAGGTAACCATGCACTGGACAGCGACATCTTGGCTTTACGCCAAAGGATGTATCCGATCTTTGACGAACTCGGCATCGACGTCGTGCTGCAAGGACATGACCATACGTTCATGCGATCGTACCAAATGTATAACAACCAGGCGATCAAGGATGTTGAGAAGGACGGAGACGGACGCGTCCTCAATCCGGACGGTACCTTGTATATGATCAACAACTCCGCAGCCACGAAGTTTTATGATGTCAAAGACAACGTTGACCGTTACTATGCGGCAGTCTATCAGCAGCCGAAGGTTGCGATCTACTCCGGCGTCAAGATGACGGAGAACAGCTTCACGATCGATTCGTATAAGTCGGGTGAGGAGACTCCGTTCGATACGTATTCCATTGTACGGAATGACGTGAAGCCGAACCCGGTTGAGCAGTTGAAGACGGATAAGACGGAAGATGGCAAACGGACATTGACGTGGAAGAAACCACAAGACGATGCAACGAATGCCATTCGCGGGTTCCGTATCTATGAGGCTAACGGTAAGCTTGGCTCGAACTGGAGCGTCTATATGCCAGTGACGGCAGGACAGGAAAACTATGAATATGTGACTCCGGCTACCAACCCTGACCAAGCGTATACATTCATCGTGAAAGCCGTGAATAAACGCGATAATTCGGCAGCGAGCACGGTAACAAGTGCAGGCAGTCAACCTGCTGCGCCTACTGCGCCGGTTGAGGACGATGCGCATAATACGTTCGGTTGGGCGAACGTGCCTGGTTACGCAGTGCTGAGCGATTACGAATACAGTCTGAATAACGGCGAGACGTGGCTGCCGGTAACGGCAAATCCGCAGCCGATCGAGGACGGAGATTATGATGCAGGTACCGTACAGGTACGCATTAAAGCACATGAGGACCTGGGAATCGCCGCGGGTAAAGCACTTGTTTCAACGAAGGCGTTCACCAAGAACGACACACGGGATACATTCTTACTTTCGGGATCAATCAGCAGAGGCGACCAGTTGAAAGTCAACGTGAACGTCGAACCGCTGATCGCCTATAGCGATGATGCATTTGTCGTCTTCCAGCTGTTGAAAGGGAATAACCCTGAGCCGGTCCTCATCAGCGCCGTACCGTTGAAACAAACGAAGTTGACGATGACGCAGTACTTTAACGAAATAGGCGAGGAGTACAAAGTGAAAGTATTCATCGTGAATCAATTCAATAGCAAACTTATAACACCTGTCCAATTGGCTAGACCGATTCTGTTCAAATAAAGGCTAGAAAGAGAGGACTGCAAACGTTGAAAACTTATTTGGCTGCCATCTTGGCGTTGTTTTTCATACTATCACCGGTTTCTGTTTACGCAGCTGCCTCCTTTGTACTCAATGTGAGTGCGAAGGAAGTGCTGCGAGGCGATGAAATTACGCTTTCGGGTACGTCATCGAAGGATGTCGTCGTTAAGATCGTTCGCCCGAATGAATCGGTATTTTATATGGATGTTATCGAACCCGTCAGCGGGAATTATTCAATGACCATTACGATCCCGGAATCGGAGGATTCTGCTCCATGGGGGACATATAAAGTCGTTGCGAGCAGTGGATCCAACACCTTGAACGCGATATTTAGGGTCGTGGAGAAACTAGGTGCCGGAGACGATACGCCACAGAACGGGGGCGGCGACGGCGGAACAGTAACCAAGCCGACCGATCCCATCGCCATCCCTCCGGGTGCCGGCAGTTCATCGGGTACGGTGATTCATCCGGAAGTAACGAAGAACGGCAGTTATATTGTCGGTAGCGATACGCTGGCTTCGGTCATTGATCAGGCCAAAGATGCCATTACGATCGAATTGCCTAAATCCACAGGCACTCCCGGAACGTCGCTCGAGTTCCCTGCGCAATCGCTGAAGGCTTTGAAGGATAAAGGTTTGGATATTATCATTGTCTCCGATAACAGCAAGATTCGTTTCCCGGCGGGGTCCATCGCGGCGTCGAACGGGGAGGATGAGCATATTCGCATCGTGGTTAATACGCTGCTGACGGATGAAGCCCAAACAATCATTAAAGGAACACTTGCTTCGAATCCGGACTATGTTTCCACGGGAGTCGTTCTCTCCGTTACCATTCAATTGGTCTCCTTTGGCAGCATCGTCGATGTGCATAACTTGGACTCGCCTGCATCGGTCACGATGGAATTGACGAAGGAGCAGGAGAAGCTGCTCGCTTCGAATCTTGCCGGCGTGTATTACGTGAATGGCACGAAGGTTGAGTATGTCGGCGGTAAAGTAAGTAATGGCATGTTCACGTTCAAAGCGAATCATTTCTCCTTGTATACTATTTTGGAATTCAACAAGCAGTTTGCGGATTTGGCCGGACATTGGGCTGAGAAATCCGTGAAGTCGCTAACTGCAAAGCATATTGTAAACGGCGTGGACGAACATCATTATGCGCCGACCCGCAATATTACGCGCGCAGAGTATGCAACGATGATCATGCGGGCAATTGATTGGACGGGAAGCACTTCGGCCGCGGCAGGAGCCAATTCGTTCAAGGACGTGGCAGTGGGCCAGTACTATACCGAGGCGGTAACCCAAGCGGCTTCGCTCGGTATAGTATCCGGTTATGATGGCATGTTCAGACCGAACGACAAGATCACGCGTGAAGAAGCGATCATCGCGCTTGTACATGCAACCAAATACTTCAAATTTGCTTCTACGGGTAAGGGAGCTCCTGCGTTCTCGGATGCAAAATCAATTTCCGCATGGGCGGCTTCGGCCGTGAACGATGCTTGGAAGCTGGGCCTGATCGAAGGCGACGGCAAACAGTTTAACCCTAAGAAACCTTTAACAAGAGCTGAAGTTGCCGTGATGATCAATCGACTACTGCCTAACGGTTCTTTATAAATCGAACAAAGGAGGACCTCATTTCAATGTTGAAAAAGCTTCTTGCGGTTGTGATGACACTCATGTTCATTTCTCACCTTATATTGCCGCTATCCTCCAGTACGGTCGCTGCTGCGGATGACCTTGGTACGGCGTTGCCTGTTACGCTCACAAAGAATGTCGCTTTGAATGCGACGGTGACTGCTTCGGGTCAATGTAATGCGAACGAAGGCGCAGCCAATGCCGTAGACGGCAAGACCGATACGAAATGGTGCGACAATACAGCGGTCTCGAAGAAGTGGCTCATGCTGGATTTGGGCAAAGTTTATAACATTAACGAGTGGATTGTTCAAAATGCGGCTATTAACGAGTCGTCGAACAGCCCGTTCTGGAACACCAAGGATTTCCGTCTGCAGAAGAGCGTAGACGGCTCGACTTGGACGGATGTAGATGTAGTGAAGAGTAATGTGCAGACGATCGTCGATCGCCATGTGACCGCATTCTCTACGCGATATGTGCGTCTTTATATCGATAAGGCTGCTCACGACAGCAACACCGTTCGCTTGTATGAGCTTGGTTTGTACGGCGTAGATGCCGATCAAATACCGGCTGAACCGGATACGAACCTTGAGCCGGTGGATTATGTAGATCCATTCATCAATACGCTGGGCGACAACGGCCAGACAAATCCAGGTCCGTCGACGCCGTTTGGTTTGGTATCGCTTGGTCCCGACAGCGATGGCGGGGGCTTCAGCGGCTATCTCTATGAGAATAAATATATTCGCGGCTTCTCGCATCTTCGTTTCAGCGGCGTAGGCTGCAGCGGCGCTGGCGGCAATATTCTCATGATGCCGGAAACGAGCGCATTTACGAAGAACAGAGACGAGTACAAGCAGAAGTATGACAAGAGCAGCGAGCAAGCTTCTGCCGGCTATTACGGCGTAACGCTGGCATCTGGAATCGGCGTAGAGCTGACGACGTCGAATAACGTTGGTTTCCACCGGTACACGTTCCCGTCTGCGGCGAATGCGGGCTCCGTACTGGTCGATCTCTCCAACTCTTATGCAGGCATGCTCGACGCCAGCCTGAAAGTAGAGAGCAACAATGAAATTACGGGTATGATCAAGTCGCAGAACGTGTGCGGGCATGGTTACTACACGATATACTACTCCATCCAATTCGATCATGATTTCGATTCCTACAGCTCTTGGCTGGGGGATTCAGTAGGCGCGGTTGCTCAGCGTACCGGCTCCAATAGCGGCGTATGGGTAAACTTCAATACGACAAGCAACAAAGTCGTTAAAGCTAAAGTAGGTCTTTCGACAATCAGTGTGGCACAAGCGCAGTACGAGCGCAGCCACGACGTGGCGAATTGGGATTTCGACGCACAGCATGCGAAGGCAAAAAAAGCATGGAGCGATGCGCTTGGAAAAGTCAAGGTCACGGATTCGAACGAAGAGAACAAACGAGTATTCTATACTCAGATGTATCACACGTACCTGCATCCGAAGAACGTCACTAGCTCGGTGGGTACGTTCAAAGCAGGCAGAGACGAGACCACCATTCGCAATGTCTCCGAACCGGGACTCGGCGAAGACTTCCAATATTATAACGGCTGGACGACGTGGGATGATTTCCGCAAATATGCGCTGTTTTCCCTCTTCGAGCCTAAGCGTTACGACAACATGGTCAAGTCGTTGGTCGACTTGTACAGCACGAGAGGCTCGTACACGCAGTGGGGAGATGGCTATTGGCCAAGCCCGACCGTAAGAAACGAGTTTAACGGCGCGGTTATCCTCGACGCGTATGCGAAGGGCTTCAAGGACTTCGACGTGTACAAGGCTCTGAAAGGTATGGCGGTCGATGCCGACAATTTCTCGGTCAGTGACGGAGAAATTTCCGGCAAGCTGGAGAAAGCCAACAGTGCATCGTTCCCGATGAAGCTGGCTCAATTGGTCGGTGATAAAGCGACGTTCGATAAGTATAAAACCATGGCGTTAGCTTACAAGAACCTATGGAATGCGAATCAAGTGGATGAGAAGGGCGAGAAGCGCGGCTTCTTTACGCCGAATGGACAAACGGTCGGAAGCGGCGATATTCTGGCCGTCGATAGATATGCATACCAAGGCAACTTGTGGCAGTACCGCTGGTCGGCACCTCAAGACATTAACGGATTGGCAGGTCTTATGGGCGGCAAAACAGAGATGGCGAAGCAGTTGTCGCATTTCTTCGATATCGGCGAATATATGGCGATCAATGAAGAAGATTTGAACGCACCGTATTTGTTCAACTACTTGGGTTATCCGTATCTGACTCAATATTATGCAAGAGAGTATACGACGGAAGTCGTTACGCAGAAATACCACAATCACGGCGCTTATGCATATCCGATGAAATCGCGCGTGTACCGCGATGATCCGGAAGGCTATCTGTCATCGATGGACGATGACGCGGGCGGTATGTCCTCCTGGTTCGTTTACAGTGCTATGGGCTTGTTCCCGGGGAATCCCGGCGAAGCGGATTTCTTGATCGGCTCCCCGATTTTCTCTGAGATGGAGCTTCAAATGGGCAGCGGCAAAACGTTGACGATCAAGGCGGACGGCGTTTCCAGCGAGAATCGCTTCATTCAATCGGCAATGCTGAACGGTAAAGATTTCAATCAGGCTTGGATCAAGTACGAAGATTTAATGGCTGGCGGTACACTTGAATTCAAGATGGGCAATACGCCAAATACCAATTGGGGTGCGAAACAAAGTGCAACGCCGCCTTCAATCGATTACACGGCGGATGTCAACAACACCTTGAATCATGAACCGATGATTGCAGAGCAATCCCAGTGGAAGTATCTGGACAAAGGTCAAGCTACCGGCAATGGTTGGATGAGCTTGAATTTCGACGACAGCAGCTGGGCTTCCGGCCAAGCGATGCTGGGCTATGACAGCCTCGGCAAGGTGAAGACGAAAGTCAGCTTCGGACCCGATGCCAACAACAAATATACGACGACTTATTTCCGTAAAACCTTTACCGCGAAGAACGTCAAAGACATTCTTGAGCTGGATGCCAGCTTGATTCGCGATGACGGCGCTGTGGTGTACTTGAATGGCAAAGAAGTGATTCGCACGAACATGCCATCGGGTACGGTAAATTACGGTACGTTCGCGAACGTGACCGTGGCGGATGAACGGGATCGTAATGGCTTCATCATCGATCCGTCGAATTTACTTGAAGGCGAGAACGTCATTTCGGCCGAGATTCATCAAGCCAATGGGACAAGCTCGGATATCGCTTTTGAATTCAGTCTCGAAGCGGTAAGAAAGCTGACGATTCCGAATGCACCGACGAATCCGGTTATGGATGACAAAATGAACACATTCGGCTGGACGCCTGTAAGCGGGATTAATCAAGCGGCCGACTATCAGTTCAGTACGGATGACGGTAAGTCGTGGAGACCGGTTACTTCCAACCCGCAGACGGTGGGTCCGCTTAATTATGCGGCAGGCGTGATTCAAGTAAGAGTGAAGGCTAATGCAGCCAAGAACCTTGCTGCGGGCCAAGTGCTGCGTTCAAATACGGTCTATACCTCAGACGTGAAATGGGATGTATACAATCTGAAGGTTGATACATTCCAAGACGGTAGTAAGGCTACCCTTGGCAACAAGGCTGTTCATGTTACCGGAACATTGAACGGCGAATACGGGGATTCCGCTGTTGTAGTCGTTCGGTTGATGGACGGCAGCAAGGACGCAGTTGTTTCCAGCGCCGTGCCGGTTCAGACGGGCAGTTTCGATTTCACGCAATTATATAACGTGAATGCGAGCAAATATAAGATTAACGTCTATTTGGTCAGTGAATTTAACGGAGATGTGTTCGAATCACCACTATGGCTGGCTGAACCTTTCATCGAGCAAGCGGAAGACGGTTCATTACCGGATCCGTCGGATCCGCCGGTTGTTGAAGATCCAATTCCGGATCCGCTGCCGCTTCCGGAGAAAACGCCGGATGAACCGGATGTACCGGAGATCGGCCTGACGGTTCAGTTCGAAGACCGCGCGGAGATGACAACGGACCTGCATCCGAACGGCGGGCCTTTGGGCACGGAAGCGAACAACGGCGGAACTGTCGTTTCGCACACGTTTAACGGTGCTTGGCTGGCCTATAACATCGATTTCGGCACAACGGGTATGAACAATGTAACCGTTGAGTATGATTCGCCTACGGATAAGGTACCGGCTGGAAGCAAACTGGAGTTCAGATTGGACAGCGTTACAGGTGAACTTGTAGGAACGGTCAATCTCGAGGACAAACTTAGCGGGTGGGGCTCGTATATCGCAACGACAGCCCAATTGAACAAGACGCTGACTGGCGCTAGGAAGCTGTATGTCGTGATGATAGCAGGAACGCCGAATGACAAGCCGTATATCGGGAACTTCGATTGGTTTAAATTCGGTTACGAGCCGATTCGAAGCGATTATGCCAAGCTGGAGTTGGAAACTTACGATGAGTGGTCAACGGATCTGAATCCAGTGAACACATTGCCGCTCAAAACAGAAGGCGGCAAGAGTGGCCAGCAAGTGGCGAATACGTTCAATGGCGCATGGCTTGCTTACAAACGGATGGATTTCGGTACTCTGGGCGTAAATCAGATTGCGATTGAGTACTCAGGAAACTCAACAAGCTGTCCTGCTGACGCAGCCGTCGAAGTGCGGCTTGGAGGCGTGAACGGTACGTTGATCGGTACGGTTTCGACGCCTCCGACAGCCGGATCATGGGGCACGTATGCAACGACAACGGCCAAATTGACGCAGACGGTAACAGGTATGCAGGATGTCTATCTTGTGTTGAAAGGTACGACGAACGGGACGCTTAAGTACATCGGTAACTTCGACAATGCGAGCTTTTCCATGAAGGTGCAGGTACCTGAGTCGGAGCAATTGGAAGTGGAGTTCGAGAACAAGACGGAGTGGACGTCGACAACCAATCCCGTCAAAGGCGGAACGTTGAAAATTGAGAACAACAATGGAGGACGGACCATCGGCAATACGTTCGGCGGTGCGTGGCTGTCCTTCAAAGATGTGAATTTCGGTACGAAGGGCAAAAACAACATCGCGATTGTCTATGATGCCCCTACCGACAAAGCCCCTAACGATGTGAAAGCGGAAGTCAGGTTAGGGAGTGTCACAGGCACGCTTGTAGGCACGGTCAGCCTGCCTAATACGGGAACAGGATGGGGGCATTATAAGAGCTCCCCTATGGCCAAATTGACGTCGACGATAACCGGCATGCAGGATGTGTATATCGTGCTGTTGGGTACTTCGACCAGTGCTCTGCCTTACGTGGGCAACTTCGATAAATTCACGTTGTATGAGAACATTCGTACCGATTATGCCAAACTTGAATTAGAGAAGTACGATGCATGGACGACGGCAACGAATCCATTCAACGGGAACACGCCGCTCAAGACGGAGAACGGCAAGAGCGTTCAGCAAGTAGCGAATACATTCAATGGCGCATGGCTGGCATACAAACGTATGGATTTCGGCAGCCAAGGCGTAAATCAATTCAGCGTTGAGTATTCGGGTAATACCGCGAGCTGCCCTTCCAATGCAGCGGTCGAGGTTCGCTTGGGCAGTCCGACAGGCACGCTTGTAGGAACGCTTAATACACCACCTACAGCAAATGGATGGGGTAACTATGCAAATGTAACGACTAATTTGTCGCAGCCGATAGCAGGCGTTCAAGATATTTATCTTGTGCTGACGGGTACGACAACCGCGACTTACAAGTACCTTGGCAATTTTGACAATGCAGCTTTCGCTTATATCGCACCTTAGAAGTTGATGTGCGGATGCAATTAGTTCGGAAGGAAAGTCCCTGTGTCTAGTTTAGACGCAGGGACTTCTTTTTGTGTTGTACGCGCGAATTCCTACGAGGCAGGAAGTTGCATTGTTTTTGTAGAATTCAATTGGCGAATGTTTAACATTCTATACTCAATGAGAAAGTTGGTCTAATATGAACAAAATGAAAGATTTCTTTAATGAAGTGGCAAATGGAGATTTGGACAAAATAAAAGCTTTTATCGAAAACGGAATAGATGTAAATGAAAAAGATGAAAATGAACAAACGGCATTAATGGTTGCCGTGATGAGCAATAATCCGGAAGTCGTGAAACTGTTGCTTGAGTGCAAAGCTGATGTAGATGCATTCGGAATCCATAAGGAAGATCGTAACCCTATAAATTATGCTTCTGCTTATGGGCTTGTAGATATTGTTAAAATTCTACTTGAATATAAACCCAATATGAAACTTCTTAATGTATATGGCGGAACACCATTGATTCCTGCTTGCGAGCAAGGGCATTATGAGGTTGCAAAACTATTATTAGAAGAAACAGATGTAGATGTTAATCATATAAATAACTTAGGGTATACGGCCCTGTATGAAGTTACATTTTCCCCAAACAGAAGTTCAGTCTATGTAGACATAACAAATTTGTTAATTAAACATGGGGCAGATCGTAATATTAAAGATAAAGGGGGAAGAACCCCTTTAGAAATTGCAACAAAGAATGGATTAGAAGCTATAGCCAACATATTAGAAGGCCAATGAGGAATAGGATAGGCAGTCTGTTGACTTACGGAGATGAAGGCCGTCGAACAGTTTATTGTTCAGCGGCCTTTATTCAGTTAACGGGAGTTAACGTGGAAGAACAAACATATCCAGGATTTTATGGAGGCTATAAGGATGGGAATGGCTGATGAGATATACGGTAAACTAGTGACTGAAATTCTAGATGAAGGAATCTGGGACAAAGATCAAAATGTCCGAACGACTTGGTCAGACTGTTCTCCAGCTTACACAAAAAGCTTAATATCAAAGCAAATGCAGTTCGATAACTCTGAAGTTCCGATACTTACAACAAAAAGAGTCCCATGGAAGTCTGCAATTCACGAATTATTATGGTTCTATGTTAAAAGAACAAGTGACTGTTCCTACCTTGATGAAAACAATGTGAAGATATGGAAAGAGTGGACAAATGGACAAAATAATATAGGAAAAGCCTACGGATATCAGTTAGGCAAGCCAATTATGTTGAAAGGTCAAATTACAAATCAAGTTCATAATTTAGTTGCAGAGTTAATCAATAATCCTGCGTCAAGAAGACATGTGGTGTCTCTTTGGAATATTGATGATCTAGATCAGATGGAACTTTACCCTTGCGTTTGGAACAATCAATGGCTTGTAAAGCAGGGGACTCTTCATCTAGTGGTAAATGCCAGGTCCAATGATATTGGTCTTGGAAATCCGTTTAATGTTTTTCAATATTATGTATTGCAAAGAATGGTAGCTCAAGTAACTGGATACAAATTAGGAACATTAACTTTGAATCTAAATGACGTCCATATCTATGAAAGACATATAGATTCTCTTAAAGAACAAATTCAGCGTACTCCATTTCTAGCTCCTGAGCTTTGGATCAATCCGGAAATAAAGAATATAGATGATTTTACTATTAATGATTTTAGATTGATGAATTATGAGTATCACCCGTCCATTAATATGGAAATCGCTATATAAAATTGCTGAATTGTCTCCTACACAAGGCAGAAGCAAACACAACTTAGATCAAGAAAGAGATGTACTTTTCTTCTATAATCAATATAGAAGGAGGTGCTAATGAAATACATGATGCAGGAAATGATTGACTGGATTGAGGATCATCTTTTTGAAGATTTTTCATTAGAAAGCTTAGGACAGCATATGGGGTATTCTCCCTATTACTGTTCGTTCAAATTCCATCAAATGACTGGAATCAGCATAAAAAGATATATGTCTCTTAGAAAAATTTATCTGGCTTCTATCGAGTTGAAAGAAACCAATGAAAAGACGATCGAGCTTGCATTCAAATATGGATTTTTATCTCAGGAAGCTTTTACGAGAGCGTTTAAAGGAACATTTGGTATAAGCCCGAATGCATTTAGAAAAAAACCGCAACCATTGCAAACCTATGTGAAACTTAATATCAATCGTAGAGAAGGTGACTTTATGATGGACATCTCACAAAAATTGAAAATTGGAGCTTTGCAACATAAAATGCAGGATCAATTTGATCAAGACATACTGAATATCTTAAATGGACAAATGATGTACGAAGAATTTTATCATCATCAATTAATGGAAAAAAGCGACTATGTCCCATTTAATGAAGCGATGTGTTCAAACGATACTAGCGCTACCCTATTTAGCGATGAATTTATACAAATAAGAGCATCCGGACATCAGGTGTCTTTACAGGAGTATGAGAAGATTACCTTGACTCCTTTGAAACCCCTATTTGAGAACAATTACAAATGCATCGTTCTATGGTTCGGTGATGATATGTTCTGTCAAATCAATTTACTGACCGTGGTGGCATATCTAGAACAAGTGGGGTACGAAGGAAAAGTGTATTTCCATATGGTTAAGGAAGCGACTTATGAAGTGGAAGAAACGGAGATCCAGTTAGGAGGTTACGGTGAGATTTATCAACAGGTGTTGATGCAGCATCGTCTACCCGATGCGAAGTTAATGCCTGTTATGTACCAAGGCATTCTATTATATTTAGAATATTTAAAGGAAGATAATGAAATCACTGCGTTTATTAAGAAGCATATAAGCAAACCACAGCATGAACTATTGCAACAGTTATTTCATCTATTTCCTCACTATGGACTAGGAGATTTGCAATATATCAAAATCATTGAAGCCCTGAAACAAGCTTAAATTGACGTTAGTTTAAGAAACCTTGGAACAGTTTGCATACGGCAGCTGTTCTATTTTTTCGTTACGCTTGGCTTCCATAATAATCCATGTGGTAAAATGAGTGCATGTAACAAATAGGAGGCATGGTTAATGAAGCCTATTAAAATCCTCATCCTCTTTGTTAGTGTTATAACAGGTATTTTCTCGTTTACACAAGGAGCAATGGCTACTAGCTACCCAAGTGCTGTTTCTTGGAATAATTTCGTATACGGACTTTCCATTGAGGAGATCGATGTTAAAGACATTGGCAATCAGATTGGGAGGATCGAGCGTCTAAGGACACCTATGCCAAAGAAGAACGGAGAATCCAATGACACGCCTGTCGGAAGCCTTTTGTTTGAAATTAAAGGGGTAGATACTCATGATGAAATCGCAGTGAAAGTGGATGATAAATATTACAAGGCGTCCCCAAATGGACCACTTCCTGTTACCGAAGATACCATTTCAACCAGTAAGGTTATAACACTGTCAGCTGTCAGTTTCTTGGGTGTATGTTTAACATTGATTATCATATGGAGAAGGAAAAGAAGACGTATTGGTTAGTTTAATCCGCCAACAGGTACGTTACCTTCCTTTTGGTTAGCGGGCATTTTAATATGCTGTATGATGAAAGCAAGGACAGGAAAGTTATGTTCCTGCTGATTGAGGAGCTGAAAATGCGATTATTGACTATTTTGAACGGCTCATAAGCAAATTTAGGGATGAAATGCGTAGAAAAGAGTTTCCGTTTTTCGTTCTCATACTGATAGGTCTGCTGCTCATTTCCAAATCCCACCTCGGTTATTCTTTCGGTGACAGTATATTCAGAGCGATTGGACTAGCACCTTGGACTAATGCCGAGTACGAATCGGGAGTGCATTTCCCGGTTATTGTCGGGCTGATTGTGATTCTTGTTGGCTACCTTGGTGCGGTGAAGTTTTATCAAGTACGGTTTCCTAAGGTACGAAGCCGAATCATACTGAGCTGTATAGCATTCGTGTTTCTGTTTCCATTCTTGACTGAAAAAGCGATGATTCTTCTGAAATACAATTCAGTATCCGTTTCCTCCGTCGCATTCTCCCGAAATAACAGCCATTGCAACTATAGATCGGAAGAAGCGAAAGTAATAGCGAATTGCTCCGTTACGTTGCTCAATTACGGGAAGGAAAAGGATGTAACGATTCGTCTTTTTCTAATACGACGTACATCCAAGGTCCACCTCATACTAAGGTTAATATCGGTACGGAATTTAACGGCATGTTGGTAGACGGAACAGGTTTCTCTGGTTGGTCGAACGATATCGGCATTGAAGTTGAGCTTGATGGCTTGAAGAAAGTTTACGGGAAAGAGTAACAATCGGCGATAATCTGTAAGGGGGTTAAACATCTGGAACAGTTCATAGACGAGGATTGGTATGGCAGCTACTTTGAATTAGCCATTCAATATAAAAATAAATTAAATGATGATGTGCTTACAGACTGTATTCACGGCTTGTGGTCAAATAATCACCTGTTTGGTCCTTACATTGAGAAAGAGAATGTGAGTAAAGGATCTAACGATTTCGGCTTAGTTTCAGGTGAAGTGTTCTCTAATCATCTTTATGGTATTTTAGCATTGGCTGACTCAACTCTCCTCGGGTGCTTATCATTAACAGTACGTGAGGAAGAGGGTTCTGATTGGCTGGACTTTTGCATCCCCTTAGGAATGCTAGAAAAGAAGTATGCCGTTTCGTACCCCCTCATCCCCGAGAATAATTCATTTCTGCGAGAGCTAGAAACGGTGTTTTTTGAGATTTCAAAAACAGTGTATTCAATATATCCATTTGATATGGCGTTGATTGGAGAAGAGGTTTCTGGCATGCTCTATGTCGATTCGCTTACAGAAGATGATGTGTTAAACGGAGGAGTTATTCTACCTGAAAAAACAGTAACTAAAATGCGTGTTCTACATGCGGGTACTCGAATAGCCCCAGACTTACTTCTGTTTCCTAACAGAAAAAACTGATTCTGATTCTGAGACATGGGATTTGTTTTACCACTCATAATTATTGGATTGGCAGCGATAGTAGTTATTATTATTCTATCTTGTTTGGTTTACTCTTCATTGTATGAATATAGAGATTTTCATTACGGCAATGAAGATTATACAATCAAAATCAATAGAATTACTCATCATGTGCAATATCTGTCATTAGCAAATGGATGGTTAGATGCACCTCGAAATTATTGATGCGCCTTTCGAAGTGAATGCTTGCGCATGTCGAAACAACGTGATCAAATCTCATAAGCAGAAAGGAAGATGAAGGATGAGCAAGTACGCCATGTTCGGAAAATTAACGGCCTATGAGGGAAAACGGGAAGAACTCGCGGAGATGATGTTGGCATCCAGCGAGACATTGAACGATATGGAAGGCTGCATCTATTATATCCTGCATGCGGCTGAAGACGATCCTAACGATCTTTGGATCTCGGAGTTGTGGGAGAGCCCTGAGGCACATGCCGCATCGTTGAAGAACGAAAAGGTGCTGGAGTTGATTGGGCGTTGCCGGCATTTAATCGCAGGAGTCAGTGCTATAAAGGTTCGGCCGCTCGGGGGGAAAGGATTTTAGATCAATCGATACTTCTTTCAAATAGCAGAAAACGATAGTCCAACAACAGGCTGCCGAATTATTATTCGGTAGCCTGCTCTACTTACGAAAGCAGCATATTTAAGTATAACCGATACAACGGGTCCCCAAATACGACAGCTTACCCCTCGAACGGATAGACAAGCCCCCACTGGGCTCTTAAGGTATCCAACGTCTCGGCGACCGCGATCGATTCGTCGAGCGTGATCAAGGCGTTCTCCTTCCGGCCAGACCGTAAATCTTCATGTACAGCTGTAAATTCGTAGCCGAATCCTTCTCCGGTCCGTTCATCCTTGATTGTGTCCTCAAGCCGATCCCCTATGAACAATCTGGCTTCTCTAGGGGACCAGAACCGCGGAACTTCAATATGGCCCTTGGTTCCGATGATGCGAACCTCTTGCGGCGTCGAAGTCGAGATGGAAGAGAAGAGCGAAGCCATCTGTCCGTTCTCATATTCTAGCAAGCATGCCATTCGGGCATCCACTCCAGTAGAAGTAGAGCGGGAACGACTGAGAACCTCGACGGGCTTGGAGCCAAAAACCATAGAGGCGTAGGAGACTGCGTAAACGCCGACATCGAGCAGACTGCCCCCGGCCATATCGGGATTGAACAAGCGCGATTGAGGGTTCTCCGCAGCAGAGAATCCGAAGTCCGCCGTTAAGTAATGCACGTCTCCGATGGTGCCGTCCGAAACCCACTGCATGACTTTGCGCGTTACCGGGAAGAATCGGGTCCACATCGCTTCCATAAGGTACGTTCCGGTTTCTCTCGCTTTCTCAACCATCTTCCGAACCTGCGCGGCATTCGGAGCAAATGGCTTCTCACATAACACCGGTTTGCCTAATTCAAGTGCCAAACAAGCATGTTCCATATGGAGATGGTGCGGCGTGGCGATGTAGATGGCATCCACCTCCGGGTTCCGGATCATGGCTTCGCAGTCGGTGTAAGCCTTTGCACCGTAAGGCTGCGCTAACTGCACCGCATTAGCTTCCGTACGGGAAAACACAGCGACCAATTTAGCATCGCTCAATTCCTTGAAGTCGTTCATAACTCGCTTCGTAATTCCACCTGCTCCAATAAATCCCCAACCAATTACAGATTTCATGGGCTCACTCCGTTCTTTCGCTTCTTCCGCCGACCCTCAGGGGCTCAGCCATAAGATTAATTTACCATGGCCCAGACAAGGAGGCTATCTTAACTTAAGCCGAATGCAAGGAAAGTTAGCATTCAACGGGCAGGTTAACGCAACTTTGTTTTATTTCTTTCGTATTTTCATTATCTGGAATATCTGCTGTTTATCGGAGGCGAACCATGAAAAAAAAGTATTTATGTATCACAGTTATGTTTGTTCTGCTGTTAACCGTTCTAGCTAGTGGGATGCAACAATGAAACAACTGATGAACAAAAAGCAATACGAGTTGCAAATAAATACAAAGAAATTGAATATAAAGTGGATGATTACACGAAAATAGAATTCCCTGAAAGTTATCTAGCAAAAGGTGATGAGATAAAACCATTTATGACGGATGAATTCTATATAGGTAAAATGACAAGTAGGGAACGGTAAAGCCTCTGGTGGATATCTAAGCTTGTTAATAGGCACTATGGACATTAAACCAAAAGCGATAGTTTCTTGTTTTGGACATGATATTCTAGGGGAATGGGCGACGAAACCGAGTGAACATTTCCGCCAACAATATGAAATCGTTGATAAGCAAAGCGCCTATCAATTCATAGGGGAACAAGAAATAACGAATGGTCAGTGGGAAGAACGGGGCAATTTATTATTTTATTGTTTTCAGCAAGGTGTTTGGGTTAATGAAGTGAGCGGATTCGATCCGGCTAATGATTATCATAAATTAACACAATATAGCCCTATTCATAATATCACTGCGGAGTATCCGCCTACGTTATTTCTACATGGAGATCAAGATAAAATAACGCCATATGAGCAATCGGTGATGATGTATAAGAAGCTTCAAGAACATGGAGTATATACTGAGTTGATAACGATTGAAGGAGTGGATCATGATTTTGATCGAAATTTTATGATCCGATGGTTCAAAGTGCGTTTCAAAATGTTGTTGATTTTTTAAGAACACATTTATGCAAGTAATTCTCAGAAATGGCGCAGCAGTTTAGTTCAAATTAAGTATAGTAATCGCACTCATGAAAATGTAGTATTTTGAGGGAATGAAATCGTAATATTCTTTTCAATAAAATGCAAGTTGAGGAGTGTTGTTAGATGTATTATGAAAATTGGTATGAAAAACTCGATATGGAGAAGAAAGCCCAAGCGGACTCACTGATTGACAAAGTACACAGAATTACTCCAAATTCTGAAAAAATAAAAGCGTTGGGTATTGCATATTTAGAAATCGAAAGGAATTCACCAGCTCTGTCGGAGTACAGATTTATTCAATATCTTAAAAAAAGCCTTGCTGATTACGATAAAAACCCGTCAGACCGTGCAAGGTCCCTTGAGAAAAATGGATACCCATTAATTAAAGAGATCATTCATAAAGTGAATAATGCAGGTATTTCTGCCGGAGAGTTGATGACTCTTTTGAAAGTATTTCATTATGAAGGAATCATGGACACGTTCTATCGATTTGAACACACCTATATGGATGATTTAGATGATTCTGAATTTCCATCGTTTGTTATTTCAGAAGTTGGCACAGATGGTGAGTTGACTGGACGAATGGTCAATGTGTACGGATGGTTATCAGAACTAAATCCTAGTAATATATCTTGATATTGATTACTTACGAGCAAGATTAAGGGGGAAGTGAACCAATGGTTCTCTTTTGCTCAGCTCTAATACATATGGACGCCATATTGGTGGTCAAGGGAGAGGCGCATCTGTGCAGAATTTATTTGGGAAGGTTGCTCTTGTAACTGGGGCTAGTTCGGGAATCGGCAGAGCTACTGCGGAATTAATGGCATCTAGAGGCGCTAAGGTCGCTATCCATTATCGCGATAACATAAAAGGGGCCACGGAAGTGCTTATGGCTATTCGTGAATCGGGTGGCGATTGTATTGCTGTTCAAGCCGATGTAACCCAAAAAGATCAAGTAGAGACAATGGTTCAAGAGGTTGTTTCCACTTTTGGGGCCGTAGATATACTGGTAAATAACGCCGGAGGGGGCGTCAAGAAGAGCACATTTATGGATATGACGGAACAATTATGGGAGGAGACCTATGCGTTAAACGTAAAAAGCATCCTTTTTTGTTCCCAGGCTGCATTGAATCATATGATCCCGCAAAAATCAGGCAAAATAATTAATCTTTCTTCAGCAGCGGCTCGTCTTGGAGGCGCAGGCGAAAGTATCCATTATGCCTCAGCGAAAGGGGCCGTAAATACCTTGACGGTCGGTATGTCCAGAGAACTTATCGAATATGGGATTATCGTTAATGGAATAGCCCCCGGTATGGTGGATACGCCATTTCATGAAAAATTTGCTCCCGATGAGAATCGTCTAGAACGGCTGGTCGCTTCCGTTCCTGTTCAACGCGCTGCAAGTCCTGTGGAAATTGCGGAAGTAATCTGTTTCCTTGCTTCGGATGCGGCGAATTATGTGTTGGGGGAAACCATCACTGTCAGCGGAGGAAGATGATGTGCAATAGTAAAGAAATGGAGTGATCTATTGAATTGAAAGATGTCGGAATCTACATAAGCATTGGAATTGCATTTGGTGCCGCGTTTGGAGCAGCATTTGATAATATAAGTCTTGGAATTGTTTTCGGAATGTTAGTTGGATTAGTAATAGGATTGTTTAGAAATAGCAGAATGGCTGACGATAGCTGAATGGAAACACAACGGCAGCCGGCATACGATCGGCTGCCGTTTTCCATTGAAGTAACGGGCTGTGTAGCTCAACAGCTGTCCGTACATTTACCAATTAATAAACTTACAAATTTAAGATAAAATGATTTATATAACTACGGAATTAAGGTGAAAATTATACTTCTTAGAGCTGCACTTCATAAGGAATCTGAGATCGAAATGGATCCAATGATTATTGGATTGTCTTCGATCCCAATTGCATTACTTGGTCTCTTTTTATTTTGTTTTCCTGATTTGGTTTTCAGGTTTTTTACTTTTAGCGCCTATAGATCAATGAAACCAAATCATGAATTTGAAGAGAATATTCAGTACAAAGAACCAAGTAAATTATCTTTAAGGTTAATAAAAATATTCGGATTGTTCTTATTTCTTTTTGGAGTATATCTATTTTGGTTTGCAGAGGACTTTTATAACTTTTGGTTTAGCTAAACGCTAGCGAAATCACGATTCATTTGTCTGAACTTATTGAACGAACGGATCACGATAGTTCAAGAAAGACAATTGGAGAATATTAAGAACATAATTGGGAAGTGATAGTTCATCACATACTAATGAGACTATCCAAGTAAGGACGGAATTGAAATTACAGTATTTTTCAAGTGGCACTGCTCCATCTTATCGTTGCGCTAACTGGCACGATGACAACCAAAGAACAGGCTGCCGACGTAAATCGGCGGTCTGTTCCGCTAACGGGGCAGTTTAGTTGAATAGAGAGAAATGATAAAATGAAGAAAGCTACGGACAAAAAATGGGGGGAACTTCATGTGGTATGACAATTTAAGTGAAAATACATTTATCAAAATGTTATACAAAGATGTACCTCCACTAAAGAACCTGAGAATTGAAGAAATTAAAATCTCTCGTGAAGGAGATAGAATTACCATCGGTTTTGATTTGCCTGTATTTGCTGATAATCCACCTAAAAAATGGATTGAGGGGGGTTATACAACTGTTTTTGTGGAGCTCGACTTTTTTGATATTCAAGAAATTACTTTGAGGTCAAGCAACAACACATATAGAGGAAATATTGATATCGAAAAAGATGACTTAGGATTTATTAATATCAATATATCGGGAACAGTTGAAGCAACAATAAAGGCAGGTTCCGGTCTATTTCAATCTGTTCGTGGATTTTAAACCTTTTGATTGAACTAACGGATACTATAGTTCAATCAATACAGGGGCAGCAGATCAGAGGATCTGCTGCCCCTTTTGTTGAATTAAGGGGCAGAATTATCGTAAAGGAAAATGTTGTAAGTTGGGCGAATTAGGTCTATAACAATCTTTTATTGAAAGGAGAAATAGAGGATGCTTGACACCAGCTTTGCTTTTATCACAATATCCGTGCTAGGAGCACCCATTCTAATCATTATCAATCTGCTCTTCAAAAAACGATTAATCTTCCATGTTATCAGTGTATTGGCCTTAATATATGGGGGTGCGGTTATTTCTGTTACGTTTTTTCCCATGCCTATAGACCAGCGTTTAATTGCGGATATGAAAACAAGTGGTGTTGTCCTTTCATATAACCTCATTCCGTTTAAGAGTATCTCCGGATCGCTCAATCATTTTTATTATATGGTCGGTATCCGCAATGTCTTAGGAAATTTACTTTTACTGCTTCCTTTTGGTGCACTCTTATGGATAGTGAAGGTTAAAACAGTGGGGAGAGCACTCCTATATGGACTACTGGTATCTCTCGCAATTGAGGCAATGCAGTTGGCCATATCTCTTCTTTCCCTCGGTATAAGATCAGCCGATGTAGATGATTTAATTTTAAACAGCGCGGGGACCCTTATCGGATTCTTATTATGCCGATCCGTTTATCAGATTGTAAGGAGCATAAGGCGAACACCTGTAAGGGATAAATCATTAAGTAATAGAGTGAGTTAGGGGGAAAAGATGGAGAAATTAATAGTCGGATTACTGTTAATTTTAAGTGTACTTAGCATTACAGGCTGCAATAAACAGAGGGAAGTTGTTGAATCGAAGCCTGCAAGCGTTACTTATACGGGTTACATAACAAAAATAACCACAGATCGTATTCTCGTAGCGTCGGAAAGGAAAATGACTGGAAGCGAGATGTACGATGCCATGTGGCTTGGTGTCTCCGACCGAAGTCTTGCCATCGGTCAACGCGTAAAGGCTACGCTCGACGGAGATATTGATAGTTCTTACCCTGGTGTTGGTTCGGCTAGCAGCGTCGTTGTCGTCCCGATTCCGATCGTGAGTGAAGCGAAGCTTAGACCGGAGCAAGCGTTAGCGCAGGCGATTGCCAGCAAATCTGAGTTGCAAGTCCCGATCGTCACGAAGATCGTGTACGATGCGAGTACCGAAAAATGGGAGATCGGTCTGTTGGACGGCTTGGCTCCCGATCCGCATGAAGAAATCGTTATTATCAACGAAGAGAAGGCGGGCGGCTAAATCATCATTAATATCGTATCAGTTGGTATGGAATAATATGGAGTTTACAGTGGTGCTGCCTAAACGGGGTACCTGTTTCGACGAGGAGCGGTGGTAGTAAGTGAAAAGAACAAAAGAAAAACAATACTTATTTTTTATTATCGTATTAATATTTGCACTATCGGCGTGCACTTCAAACCCAGATTTCGATTTGTATGAAGGAAAACCGTTGAGAATAGCTGTGGTTGGAGTACCTCCAAAAGTAAAAGAAGAACAAGTAAGTTTTATAAAGATTTCATTTGATGAAATGATAAGTGATAATTTGAAGGATTATGATGCGGTCTTTGTTATGAAAGAAAATCTTCTCGAAGCCGCTGAGAGTCAATATGCAGATTTTTACTTGAGTTCCATCATTCCAGTTTTTTTTATATCGACTAAAAGTCATGTTCCATTTACTGAAAAAGACATAGAATTTGAAGAGTCTTGGGGCTGGGCTCCTGGCAATAGCTACGCTGTTGGGGTTCTCTCATTACAAAAAAATCACACATTTAAACATTGGGAATTCGGTTTATACAATGATGAAAAAACTGATGCACATATAGAAGATTTGTATTCAAGAATTTTTAAGACAATTGAAGAAAATAAACTTGAATTGTAAAGCGGTGATAAGCTTTTTATTATGCTAACAGGTACTTATGTGGAGTGATTGCTGATTAAATTGGGGAGGGAAAACTGATGCCTCACGGTCGAGTCAAATCCTATAATTATGAAGAAGGATATGGATGGATTTCAGTTGACGGTGTGAAAGATGTATGGGTGCATTTCTCTGGAATACATCCCGATACTATCCGATTTCCAACGGGATTCAAATTTCTCAAAGAGGGTCAGATAGTTGCCTTCGACCTTAGAGAAAACCCATTTTCAGTCGAACAAGCAAGAGTTGCCTTAAACCTCGTTATTATGTCAGATTAGGTATAAATACTGGAGTTCTTTAAACTAACGGGTCCGATAGATGGAAAAGAAAAGTAGTACAAGGCTATCCTAAAGGAGGCCTGTACTACTTTTTCTTTATTAATAATTGAAATATGCCTATTAAGAGAATCACTATAAATGCAACTTTCCAATCCTTGGAATCGTAAGGAGGGTAAGGTTTTTTATCTTTCAGAGTCTCTAGGAGGTGAGTTATGAGGTCTAAAATAATCTTCTCAATAATAGCAGTAATTTTGTTGGTTTCCGTTCTAAGTGTGGTTTATTATAAAACGAATTATAAGATTCTTGATGAAGCAATAAGCGAATCAAACGTACCTATTGATGAAATTTTTCATACTACCGATTATAAAGGTTACACGATCATTTTTTATGGTAATGACGATACTTTATCAGTGGGATTAATTGAAAAGACCCCTCTGGGATATCGGTGGGGGTTTGGAGCAGGTAGTAAAATGTTTAACGAAGACAATCAAATTTTAACCAGAATGTTCAGCAACTTACAACCTAGAGAAATAAAAGCTGACGATGAACTTGTATCCCTAACATTTGGTGTCATTTACGAAGACGCAATAGAAAAAATAAAGATTAAATACAAAGACCAAAGTATCGCTGACGCGACAATTATCGAAACCAACAAAGGTCGAATATGGTATTGTTTCTCAAGTACACCTGTCAATTACGACCCCGACGTGACAAGGATATATAAGAATGGTACTGAAATATTGGGGTGGTATTGAACGAACGGGCACCATAGCTCAATAAACACAAAGATAAGGTATACGGAATAAAGGCAGCCCTTCGCTACGCTAACGGACAGTTTAGTTCCAATATATGGTACCATATGATAAGAATGGAGGTAATGTTGATGAGTAGGAAGATAGTATTCATCTTATTACTTATTTCATTTATTAGCTGTATCTTGTAGTAAGAGAACAAACATTGATATACCATGGTGTCATTTATGAAGGAACAAAGCTGATTGGTGAAGATTTAAAAGTCCAGTCGAAGTGACATTTCTATTTCACGAACGAGTACGATAGTGAAACATAAGAAACTTGCCCTTAGTCTACTATTATTTTCTTTTAACCCAAATCTCTAGTATAGCACCGATAGCAAGTCCAATTATAATGAAGGGGATGATTCTTCCATCAATCCCTGCAGCATTAGCAAGACCACCTATGCTTATGTACATTCCATTCACCTCGATAAATCCTATTCGTTTATGGAAGGTGAAAGACATTCAAAATCATTTTCTTGATCTAGATAGATCCATCGAGTATTTCCCACCACAACAAATTCCATTTCATCTACGTCTATTGGTTGAATCAGCTCGGAGGTGATTTCTATAATTAAGAAATCGTTACTCATTGTCTTCTTGGCAACGTTGTTGAGCCCAGCATTCTTCGTAAAGCCGCATATCGTCTCAGCTTGTTCCTGCGTGGTTCCGATCTCCGCAGAGGAGCAAGTTAAAGGGGAGCTTGATCGCAAATCGGCGATCTTTGAAGGAACTGTAGTTGATATAAAACAACCACCTCAAAAATTAGTTATGTCCACGGCAGACCAAGTTAGAGTTACTTTCGAGGTGTCCAGAGTGTGGAAAGGTGTAGTGCGGGAACAAGCAGAAGTATACACCGCCATGAGCTCTGCAAGCTGCGGCATTGAGAATTTCGAAGTCGGGACTAAGTACATTGTATCAGCTTATGAAGATTCCAAACCTCTTGAAACCAATATCTGTGACTTAACGAAGCCGATAGCTGCTGCTAAAGCCGAGCTAGCCATTCTTGGTACCGGTTATGCACCGACGGAGTCTGGCAACCTGATGCCGATAACTCTGATTGTTACAATTGCTATCATTATCATTGGCCTGATTGTTTGGTTAATCGTTAAGCGTCATAAGGTGCGATTATAAGTTCGATATGAACCTGTTGCAGAAGGAGATGCAAATTGCACAATGGATAACATACTCGGGTCAATGACTCTGAACAACGAGGTATTGGATAAATTCAACGTTCAAATAGTCGCTCCGCTGGGTGGAACCCATAATCTGCACTGGCTAGTAGATTGTCGCGGAGAGCGGCTTGTGTTGAGACGGTGGTGGTCCACATCTACTGACAATATCGACTACGAATTACGTCTGCTGACAAGCGTCGCTGCACAAGGATGGCCCGTCGCGCCCGCGGTTGAATCACCTATCGAAGTAGATGGTCATTATTGGTGCCTGTTTCCTTATCTTCCCGGTGAACCGCCGTCCGTAGATAATCGGATGCTCGAACAACGTGCGCGAGGAAGACTGTTGGCTCAATTCCACGATGATCTGGCGAAACTTAATGGGTTCGGGCAGCGTGAAGGCTGGCGGCGCTGTGAGGAGATCCTTAATGACCCGGCATTGGACATTATGCTATCCAAGCAAGAGCAAAGGCAACCGGAGGAGATCCGTATCCTGCGATGGCACCTTGAACGAGCGCGCGAGCGGGTTGCAGGGCTTAACCTTCAAGCTCGGCCGGGTATTGTTATCCATGGAGACTTCACACCGTGGAACCTGCGATTCTTAGACGGTTGCCTCTCGGGAATCCTTGACTTTGATCTGTCCCATTGGAACCATCGAGTCGCCGACTTCGCCCTTTCATGGCGAGGCATGCATGATGATATTGTCCGGGCGTATGATGAGGTTTCCCCGCTTGAGCTTGAGGAATGGGAGCTGCTCACGCCGGCATGGTGGGCGTGGCTCATTGAAGATGCTTGTCGAGATATTAAGAGAGGCATTCCAGTAGATGAGTGGACCATTAAGCACATATTGAGACGCTCTCCGCTAATGGGACGAGATTCCGCTGTATTCAGGTAGAGGATTCCACCAGCATACAAACAGTTGAGAGTTGAGAGGGGGAGACACAATTGGGACCTGCAGAGTATTCTATTAGAAATCCTTCCGGGAACAGAATCCTAGTCGCCATGACGATGATGATTAGTCTGTTAATCTACCATGTAATTGACTCCATACACGACCGAGACAGCATAATTTCCATATCCGCTGCCGCTGCAGAGCATCTCCTGTGCGTAGTTGTCTTGATAACGACATTGGCTAGAGGATGTAAGAAACCGACTGAACTCTATCTTAACAGGGAGCAGCTTGTAGTAAACGGGCGCAACATTCAAGCGAAGGATATGAAAGTCATCCTCATTATGGGGTATTTCAGACCGACGATCGGAATAAAGCCGCATGGGAAGAATATCGTCCCTATTCAGATGTGCTTTAGGTTCGCTAAGGATGAAGATCAAGGCATCTCGGATCTAGGGAAATGGGCTGTTCAGAACGATGTAAAGTTGGTCCATAAGCGATTTCTAAGGTGGATATGAGCAACAGCCTGCATCGCACAAAGGCTAATCATGAGACAGCTGATTTCGAGATTTCGATCGGCTGTCTTTGTTATGTGAATTTAGCCGCCATCCTCATCTTCGTCTAAACTTGGAGCTTTTTCTTTCGATCAATGCAGGCTCCATCATGATCGTAACCAAGCTAGAGGACGTCTCTTGATGGATGCGATTCAATAGTACCTCGAAGGTCGTCTTCACCATATCCCCGATAGGCTGATGAATGCTTGAAATCTCCATCATTTTAGACAGGTAGGTATCGTCAAAACCAATGATACTGACGTCCTCGGGAATCCGAATATGTCTTTCCTGCGCGGCCTTCATCATCTCAAGGGCCATAATGTCGTTTCCTGCAAAAAGGCATGTAAAGTCAAGCTTGTCCGCTTGACCCAGATAGTTCTCGATTTCTTTGCGGATCATAAAGCTGCTTTGGGAAGTTTCATGAATCTGGATGAAGTTTTCTGTATGAAACACAAAGCCGTTTTCCTGCAAAACTTGCTCGAAACCTCGAAATTTATCTTCGTCTCGCTCCGCTCCAATATACCCAAATGTCTGATGTCCGGAATGAATGAAGCTTTCGCCTGCCAATTTGCCTGCTTGAAGATGATTGAGTCCGACACTGTCGAATAATTTCTGACTCTGGGTGATCACAATGGTGGGAATCTCCAATTTGGAAATACGCTCAAGATTAAAGTCGCTTGTTGGCACAATGATGATCCCATCCACCTGCCGGGAGACGAAGTTTTGAATGTTTTCCCATTCCGTCACCGGATTGAATTTGGAATGATGAAACAGGATGCTGTATCCGTGTTTCCTTGCTTCTAACTCTAGCGAATCAAGGATCTCCACAAAATAAGGATTGTAGATTTCCTTTACGCATACGCCAATAATGTTGGTGCTGCTTCTTTTCAACGTTTGAGCTGCTTTATTGGGAATATAGCCAACCTCTTCAATCACGCGCATAACGGCATTGACGTTTTCTTGGCTGACACCTTTATGGCCATTAATGACCCGGGATACGGTTGGTTGGGACACATTCGCCCGTTTGGCTATTTCATGCATAGTCAGTTTTACCATGGGGATAGGCTCCTTTCAGAGTTACTATATCATAAAACCGAATGGGAGAATATATTCTGAATATTATTCAAGAAAACGTATTCTTATATTGTGAATAATTCAGCTTGAAATCGATGAAATATGCACAATTCTACCTTGGATAGTATTTGAAGTCGTAGTAAATAACCGCTTATATCCAGCAATAATTATGCGTTGACAAGGAAAATAACGGATGATAAGCTAAGGTGGAAAAAGTTAGAAGAATATGAATACGTATTCACTAATATTCAAGAATCCTGATGTTATCTGCTAATCGGAAGTGAAAACAGAATACAAACAAGGATGTGAGCCGTATGGATAAGTTTAGACCGAAGTATCATTTTACACCTGAACGGAATTGGATGAATGACCCGAATGGGATGGTGTTCTTTAATGGAGAATACCATCTGTTCTATCAACATCACCCGCATAGCGCACTGCCGGGGCCGATGCATTGGGGTCATGCAATCAGCTCGGATATGGTGAATTGGGAGCATTGCCCTATCGCCTTGTATCCGGATGAGAATGGGGTAATCTTCTCGGGAAGCGCAGTTGTAGACTGGGAGGACACATCGGGTTTCTTTGGCGGGAAGCCTGGATTAGTAGCGATATTCACACACCATGATCGAATGCCGGGGATGGACCGGGTCAGGGAACGCCAAAGCTTGGCGTACAGCTTGGACTCCGGCAGAAGCTGGATTAAGTATAGCGACAACCCTGTTCTTGAAAGCGATCGCTTCGTTGATTTTCGAGATCCCAAAGTATTCTGGCATTCTGACTCGAAGCGGTGGGTCATGATTCTGGCATCAGGACAATCGGTCTGTCTGTACCACTCCGACAATTTGAAGGAGTGGACGTTTAGCAGCGAATTTGGCCATGGTAACGGTTCGCATGACGGGGTATGGGAATGTCCGGATTTATTTGCACTTCCCGTGGATGGCGATCCATCCCGCATGAAGTGGGTGATGATCGTCAGCATTGGCCGCCCAGAGCAAGGAACCATGACGCAATATTTTATCGGGGAATTTGACGGCCATTCATTCGTAAACGATAATCCGGCTGACGTCGTACTTCGTCTTGATCACGGCAGCGACAATTACGCGGGGGTCAGCTGGTCTGATGTGCCTGAAGAAGATGGACGCCGTAATTATATCGCGTGGATGAGCAATGGGAAATATGCCATTGTGACCCCTACGGATGAGTGGCGCAGCGCGATGACGGTTCCTAGGACATTGACCTTGGAATCCCGGCATAATCAAATCAGGTTGATCCAGAATCCTGTTCGAGAATTGGAGCAGATTAGAATCTCTATTCTATCGTTGGAGGAAACATCGATCGAAGAAGCTCAGCTACATATAGCCGGATTAGAATTGGACAGCTTTGAAATGATCGCAGAATTCGTTCCCGGAATGACGAAGGCTCTCACAATAAAAGTCAGAGCATCCGATTCACAGCAAACGGTTATTGGCTATGAGGCGAATCAGAACGAAATATACGTTGACCGTACAAGGTCTGGAATCATTGATTTTCATAAAGGATTCGCGGGAATCCATGCGGTGAAGCTGGCGACGGCGACCGAGTCGATCAAGCTGCATATCTTCGTGGATCGCTCTTCTGTCGAGGTATTCGTAAATGATGGGATCGCCGTGATAACCGATTTAATATTCCCCGAACCGGGTGCAACCGGACTGGAGCTATCTGCTTCTGAAGCTGGGATGCGGCTCCGCCGGTTTGAACTGTTTAAGCTAGGTTAGTTTCTATCTCATCTGAATTAAATGAAACGTCGAGGCGCATATTGCAGTATGTATGGAAAAAGGAATTTTCCAAACGAGGTGCCTACTCCATGATGACGAATACAGAAACTACCGAATATTTAAGATCAGAATTAAAGCAAATCGAACGATGGGAGCAAGATCAGAAAGGGCTGTTCTTCTGGGAGAAGCTCGGCAGACTGCCTTTTGCCATCTTGGACCGAATCACCCCAAAGTTCATACAGGATAAGATTGGTACGGCGCTTGACGAGCTCGGCAATTATGTCCAGAGCGGCGGGCGATATCTGATCAGCAAGGAGCAGATGTACCGCAAATTCTTCCCGAATGCGGAGCGGGATGAAACAGCTGACTTCGAGCGAATCGCTCAGCTTCCGCTAGGTCGAATGGATGAAATGGCCGATCGCATTATCCAAACAAGCAGCAAGACGGCGACGGTGCAAGGGGCGACAACTGGAATCGGGGGTATTTTCACGCTTGCCATTGATATTCCGCTCCTGCTTGGCATTTCGCTTAAAGCGCTCCAGGAAATTGCGATTAGCTACGGCTATGACCCAACGGAACAGGCAGAGCGGGTCTTTATCGTCAAATGTTTGCAGTTCTCCTCCGCTGATATCGTCGGGAAGAAAGCGATTCTGGATGATCTGGCCGTGTTCCAATCCGGTGAGCGCAGCGGTCAGGTCATGTCCCAGCTGCAAGGCTGGCGCGAGGTCATGCTTACGTATAGAGACAATTTCGGATGGAAGAAGCTGTTCCAAATGATTCCGATCGCAGGCATGCTGTTCGGAGCCTATCTGAACCGATCCACCCTTCAGGATGTCGCAGAAACTGGTAAAATGATGTATCGGAAGCGTAGAATTCTCGAGAAGTTGAACCAGGAGCACGCGGAGAACTAGTTCCATATAGGATAAAGACCCGATCATGCGCTCATGATCGGGTCTTTTCAACTACTTGGCATTCAATTCACCAAATAGGGTATCCTTTATCGTAAATCCACTTTATCGTGGGGGTTGCCATGATGCCACATACCTACCTCTGTATATAACGACTTTTAACGAACGTACAGGATTAGTTTAGGTTATTGAAATAAAGGAATGATCAATGCAATTATACCTAGAATGGTGGTCCACCATGCAATTGCCTTCTTGGGATTTGCAAAGCAAATGATCCCTAGGATAACGGCAATCCCACCCAACACGAAAGGGGAATAGAAGAACCCGATTATGGCCAATACAATACCGATCAAACCAAGCCATTTTGCTGCTGTTTCATTCATAATTAACATCTCCATTAGTTTAGATTTGTATGAGCAAGTTATCTGCTTCGACTAAAGTAAGGTAGGTATGTCGCATCATCGCAACCCGACTGGAATTGCATCTATTTTCAACGCACAGGCGTTTGACCGGTTGCCATGCAAACGAGTCCGAGGATAACAGCTATGCTGCCCATCCAGGCAGTGGCAAAGAAACAGCCGATAATGGCTAATACGATGCCAATCCAACTAAGCCATTTTCTTGTCATTTCGCTCATGTGCAGCATCCCCCTTATGCGGTTTAGGAAATGAAGTGCTGCGGTTTTTACGCTTTAGCCGGTTAGTCTGCAAGACCATATCCATCACAGGGTTCGTTACGCCGTACATCGCTTTCTCATCCATATGATGATGCAGCAGATGTCTTTTCTTCATCCATTTCCCCCAAGGCGTGAACGGTACGATAGGGCGATGAGCGATATAATGCTGCCATTGATAATAGATCTGAAAGCTGGATGTACCGAACACGACGGCCAGTGACAGATGCCAATCAAATCCCGTTACCAAATACGCCGCTGCGAGGATAATCAAATAGCCATACACATCGACAGCTACCGGTCCGAATAAATGCTTTACATCGTTAGGCGTCTCATGGTGAGCGACATGCCCTTTATAGGATTTAGGAGCAAATTGCGGGCATTCATGAAGAACGAATCGGTGTGCCGTGTATTCGATTAAGATAAATAAGACAGCGCCAACGCAAATCGCCGGAATCGTCCAGAGACTGCCGAATGTCGCAATGACCCCGCAACAGCTAAGGATGACAATAGAGATGAGAAACAAAATAGGATGCTGGCCTAAAAATTCTCGCGTATATTGCATACGGGTCGTCTCCGATCTCATATACAATCCCTCCCATTTAATCGACCTTGTGTTGATTAGTCGTCACACAGTTTATTATAATGAGATGGACGATTAATTCAATAATCAAGATGCGCTTAAAAGTCGACTACTCGACACACGGCTTAAGGAAGTTCATTAGTTGCGAAATTAGTTCACTTCGAGGTGGAAGAACATGCAGGACAAGACAGATCCTAGAATAATAAGAACGAAGCTGATGCTCAGAGACGCCTTAATTGACTTATTGGAAGAGAAAGGATTAGAAGCGATAACCATCCGGGATTTGATGCTGCAGGCCGGCTTGCATCGGAGTACGTTTTATTTACACTACCGGGATAAATACGATTTACTAGAATTGAGCAAAGAGGATATGATTAATGAAATTCTAGCAATCGTCAATGAGATCGACCCTATTCTCCTCATGAAATATGCCGCGCGTAACGAGCCTGATCCGGCCTTCCTGAAACTGTTCGATTTCTTTACGCTGCATGCCGTATTTTTCAGAGTTCTCTTAGGGCCTAAAGGCGATCCGGCTTATCCCATTCAAATCAGAAGAATAATGGAGAAGCTTATCTACAATAAGCTGTCCTTGATTCCGTCCGAACAGGAAGCAATGCCGCGTGAGTACATTATTGCCTATCTGGCTGCTGCAAATTTAGGAGTCATCCAGCACTGGTTGGAACACGGCATGCAGCTTTCTCCCGCAGAGATGGCGTTGTTGATAACCCGAATGACCACCTTCGGACCGCTGCAGACCTTCGGACTTAAGGAGGCATAAGGAACAACGAATGACGACATAGGTCAACCTTATAATACGGGTTGGCCCTTTTTGTGCTTAATTTTCGCTAAAGATCGCTTCAACCGTTCGACAAAGAACGGTCTATTTGTTCGATTATTGTATAATTATGCGATGGGCATTTCTTCAAATATAGGAAACGATAAGGAGGATTCATGCAAGGTAAAAATAATACACCAAATCCAAAAATAACAACCTTATTTAACTTCCCCGGCTTCGGTAATATGAAAGTCAAAGTCTGGTTTAAGAGGAACGATTGATCGAGGGGGGCAAATAAAGTGATCAAACTTATGGTAGTCGATGATGAACGCTGGATTCGTGAAGGATTGAAACAGACGATTGACTGGAGCTCGCATGGCATTACATTCATAGGCGATGCCGAAGATGGATGTGAGGCACTGAAGCTGATCGATTCGAATGCTCCGGACATCGTCATCTCGGATATTAGAATGCCCACTATGGACGGAATGGAATTAATAGAAGAAATCGAGCGAAGAGGATTGGACATCAAGGTGATTTTTATCAGCGGATTCAGTGATTTCGTATATGCGCAGAAAGCCGTGAAGCTGGGAGCCTTCGATTATATCCTCAAGCCCATCGAGGAAAAGGTTCTCATGGAGATTATTGAGCGCTGCATCTGCGAAATTACGAATAAGAGAGAGCTTGCCCTCCGCTTAGAAGAGCTTTCCGGTCGTGTGAGAGAGAGTCTGCCCCTCGCTAGGCAGAAGCATTTGGAAATGTGTTTAACCCAGCCAATTGCCGGTCCGGAATTATTGTCGAAGTGGGAGGCGCTTCGCATTGAGTTGAAACCGAATCGACTCATTGTCCTATCAGCCGTTATCCATGATTGGGGTGAGCGGGAAATAAGTGAGAGGGGCTGCTCACAACTTAGATATGCGCTTGGCAAACTCATGGAGGAGGTCTTTCATGAGGGAGATGTATCGTGCGTGGCCTGTCCCTTACATGAGAATGAATTTGCGGATGCAGCGCTTATTAGCTCGTGGGAGAAGGTAACAGCCGATCCTGCTATGGAAGTCTACCGCTGCGCGAAGCTGATGATAGAAGGTGCGCTCGAAGTGCTAGGCATTCAAATTAGCATCGGCATCAGCAGCATGGTAGAGGGAGAACGACTAGTAGTCGCTTTTAGGGAAGCGCTTACAAATAGTGCGAGATATGTATTGTACGGCCCTGGTCGAGTGCATGGTCCGGAAGAAGCAGCTGCTCGAGACTGTAAAGGAAAAGAAACGGTTATGTTCACCGCGGGCATACCCTCCATTGCGATGAAAGCCGATGCACTCGATATGGCATGGATGAATCGCGTTCTTCATGCCATCAAGCTTATGGACGAAGGGAAGCTAACCGATCTGCTTGACCAGCAGACGGAGCTGCTTGAAGAGCTTGTTAAAGAGACTTCCGCGCTTGCCGTTCGATGTGAGATGAACATGTATCTCGGGACCCTTCTATCCAAGTGGAAGGAGCTGTGTTTGGGGAGAGAGCATTCTGACGCCTACTTCGTTACCCATCAACAGAAGCTTGAGCTGTACCGCTGTACGCTGGGCAACTGGAAGAACGCAATCATAAGTGCTTTTCTGAAGAAAGATCGAGCTGCTGCCGGGTCCGGACAGCGAAGTACAATCGAAATCGCCCTGCGCTACATTCACGATAACTATCATCATGGCATCAGCCTCAATAAAGTAGCAGAAACGATCTATATGAATCCTTCCTACTTTAGCAGGGTATTCCATGCTGAGGTTGGGGAGACGCTGAGCCGTTATCTCATTCGCATTCGAGTCGCCAAAGCGAAGGAACTGCTCGAGCAGACGCCGCTTAAGATCTATGAGGTTGCGGAATCTGTAGGGTATAGAGACTTTCGGCATTTCGTCAAAACCTTTAAGGAATCGGAAGGGATCA
Source organism: Paenibacillus sp. CF384 (assembly GCF_900106745.1). Lineage (GTDB taxonomy): Bacteria > Bacillota > Bacilli > Paenibacillales > Paenibacillaceae > Paenibacillus_Z. Next base: position 131,874 of record NZ_FNNV01000008.1, read on the forward strand.
CCCCTGCCCAATTTCGAAACTACGGCACATAAGAAGAGAGGGAACCCATCATGTCGTCACTCTTCGGTAAGCTGAAGCTCCCTACTGTCGGTATGAAAGTATTTGTCCTATTCGTAGCCAGCATGTTGATTATTATTACCGTAATGGGCTATCTCTTCTATGATAAATCCGCTGAGCTGATGGAGAACAAAATCGGAGGCATGGCGCTTCAGAATGTGCAGCAGATGAGCAAGCGGATCGATATTCTCTTGGAAGGTTATGAGGATCGTTCCCTTCAGGTCGTTGGCAGCGAGGAGATTCAGAAACAGCTGATCGGAAAGTTCGCGAACGAGACAGAGGAAATACAGAATAATGATGCGAATACGGCTTTCTTATCGAATCTGGTCAATTCAAGAAACGACATCAATGATATCTATCTGCTGGGCGAGGAAGGGTTCTCTTTCCATTATTCGCCTAAGACGTCATTTCCCTCCTATAACGCTTACGCTAATGAATTTATGCAGGAATCTTGGTATAAGCAGATTCGGGAGGCTGACGGCGAAGTCGTCTATTTTGGCATTCGACCGTCGCTCATTAGAGGCAGCGACACCAATTTGGTATTCAGCTTTGGCCGTGCCGAGAAAAACTTTACGACCCGTGGAGAAATTATAGGCGTGCTGGTCTATGAAGTCGATCCAACGGAGATCATCGAGATTCTGTCGGAAATCGACTACAACGGATCAGGCATGAATGTCATTGTGGATGATGAGGAGCAGATTATCGGCGATAAGGATGGGTTACGTCTGTCCAGTGAGCTTGGTGTTCCCCTAGGTAAAGAAAGCCAAGGAATCGTAAGCACTAGAGTGGATGGGGAACAGATGCTGGTTGTCTATAACCGGTTGGAAACGAGTAATTGGACGCTGGTCGGTATGCTTCCGGGCGCTGATTTAATGAAGGAAGCAGGCAGTCTGCGGTGGTACATCCTCTCTCTTGGGCTGGCGTTCGCCTTCATCGGCATTCTGCTTGCGATCTTTATTGCCTCAACGGTCCATCGACCGCTTCAGAAGATGATTCGAGCGATGCGCAAGGCTGAGAATGGCGACTTTAACGCCCGCATCGAAGATAAGCGGGAGGATGAATTTGGTTATCTGTTCAGTCATTTTAACCGCATGGTTGCTCGTATCAAGGAGTTGATTAACGAGCTATACGTGCAGAAGCTGCTAGAACAGGGGCTTCAGCTCAAGATGCTGGGCTCTCAGATCAATGCCCATTTTCTATACAATACCCTGGATTCGATTCATTGGATTGCCCGTATTCACAAGGTAGACGACATCAGTACGATGATATTCGGGCTGTCTAAATATTTGCGGGTAAGCTTGAATGAAGGCAGGGACGAGGTTGCCGTCAGCGAGGTCATTCAGCTGCTCGACAGCTACATCATGATTCAGAAGATTCGTTACCAGGATAAGTTTTCGCTGCATTTGCATGTCGATCATTCGCTTGAGCAGTATACGGTATTGAAGTATATTTTCCAACCGCTTGTGGAGAACGCGATTTATCATGGTCTGGAGAAAAAGTCGGGTAAAGGCCGGTTAGATGTAGCTTTTATCCACGAAGATGACTGTTTGAAGTTTAAGGTAACGGATGATGGTGCGGGCATTGCGGCAGACAAGCTCTCCGATCTACAGCTTATCCTAGGCGGCAAAGGGCCTGAGGAATACGATAATTTTGCCCTGCGGAATATTAATTCGCAAATCCACATCGCTTACGGCACGCAATATGGAATCGAGATTCAAAGCAAACATGGCGCTGGCACCGAAGTCACGATGACGATCCCACTTACACAGAGAAATCAAAGCAAGCATGCCGGCTGAGCGCCTGACGCAATAGGGCAGTAGAAGCAACTGATTTCGCGAGAATGTAAGAGAGGATGTAGGTCACGATGAAAATGCTTTTAAGCAATAAAAAGCTTGTTTCGTTCATGCTTGTCCTCATGATCATCATCATCATGTTATCGAGTGTCTTATTTATCAAAGGGACCCGTTCGAGTTCGGAGGCCATTGCAGACTTGACGGATTTGCAGCAGGATTCCAAGAGCACGGCGAAGCATGGCAGCAGTCCTGTAACGATAAGCTTCTGGTTCCCATGGGGCGGGGGATTTCAGAAAGAATTTCACGATACGGTCGTCGTACCTTTCGAGAAAGCAAACCCCGATATTAAAGTCAAAATGAGATTTGTCGAGAATTCCGATAATTCTCAGGCTTCCGATAAACTGTTAACGGCCATCGCGGGAGGCAGGGCACCGGATGTCGCCATGCTCGACCGATTCCTAGTCAGCGAATGGGCGGCGATGGGGGCATTGGAGGACTTGTCGAGCGATGTGACTCAGGATGGCATGGCTAGCCTCTACTATCCGAATATTTGGCCGGAAACGCAATATAACAATAAGACATTCGCCTTGCCATGGAACGTGGACAGCCGTGCCATGCTTTACAATAAAACGATGATGGAAGAAGCCGGCCTTGATCCCAATAAGCCGCCAACCACGATTGCCGAGTTAGATGCCATGGCTGAGAAAATGTTCAGCCTCAATAAGAAGGGCAATTATGAGCAAGTGGGTTTCGTTCCATGGATGGCGCAAGGTTTCTTGTATGCGAATGGATGGAATTTCGGCGGTCAATGGGAGAACCATGGAGAACTGACGCCCAACAATCCTGAGAACGTGCAGGCGCTGGAATGGATGCAGAGTTATGCGAAGAAGTATGACCCTAAGAAGCTGGCAAGCTTCTCGGATACAATCAGGCAGGCCGGGGTAAACCCATTCGCTTCCGGGAAGGTCGGATTTATTTATGAAGGGAATTGGTTGTTGAATGATCTGGATGACGTGAGCTTCGACTGGGGAATTGCGCCTATGCCAACCCAAGAAAGCGGTCAATCGGTAACTTGGGCAGGGGGCTGGTCGTTCGCCATGCCGAGTGGCGCGAAGCATAAAGAACAAGCCTGGCGATTTATCAAATACGTGGCGGGGATCGAGGGCTCGTATCTCTGGGCAGGCCGCGGCCAAACCTATGATTTGAGCAGTATTCCGGAAGTGAATAAGAAGCTGGGCTTGGATAAGAAGAAGAACTTAGAGGTATTCGTTAACCTGCTTGACCATGCATATATTCGTCCGGTGTCGCCGATAGGCGGATATATGTGGGATGAGCTGTACCGGGTGCAGAAACTGGCTGTCAATTTACAGGGCGAGCCGAAAGCGCTGCTGGCCGAATTGAAGCGGAAACTCGATGCTCACCTCATTGAAGTGAAGGCCGAGGAGCGCAGCAAGACGGAGCATCCCACGCCGGACACGTTATAGCCTAGCAGTACCGTATCTAGCTGAAATGTTGCATAACAGGCAACATTTCCAATGCAAAAGGAGGCTAGTGGCGAAAATGTTGCACATAAGTCAACATTTTCGTCCAAACTAGCCTCCTGACTGCGATTCCATAGCCAAATGTTGCCTATCGCGCAACATTTGGCTGTTTTTAGTTCATACGGGCTGGAAATGTTGCAAATCAAGCAGCATTTATTAGCGAATACCCTCACTTTTGCCGCTGAGGAGGTGATCTGCTCCGTACGTTTGGGAGCCGGCGCCATCTTTTTACGAGAAAAACCATATCAAGTCAAAATAGTACACTAAATGCAAAAGCAGTCTCGTTACCACAGGAAATAAAAGCGTTTACACTGAGAACGTGTAGCGACGAATACCCAGTAAAACGAGTTAATAGGAGGAGAAAAGGTATGGAAGCTCTAGCTTTGAAACCGGGCATGATTAAGTTTTTCATTGCTGCACTATCGGTAAGTTTGGTATTGACAGGCTGTGGGGGTACGAATGGCGAGAATGATGGAACGAATACGACCGAAGCGAACAACGCATCGAGTACAACAAGTCCAGACAATACGGCAAGCCCAGACAACACAGCAGCCCCGGACAATACAGCGAGCGCAGACAGCGATGAGAAAGTTACACTCGATTTCTGGGGCTGGGGTGGCAAGTTCCAGACGGACTACACCAAGATCGTCATCAGCGAATTCGAGAAATTGCACCCGAATATCAAAGTGAAATACATTGCCGAGCAAGGGATCGAGAAATTAACGACGCTGATTGCCGGAGGCACGCCGCCGGATGTGGCGCTGCTGGATCGCTTCATGGCCGGAGCATGGGCGGCTAAAGGCTCGATCGAGAGCTTGAACCCCTACCTCGAGATTGACGCCGATGTAAGCGCGGACGATTATTATCCAAGCGTATGGGCCGAAGGAAATTATAAAGGCGAGCTGTATGCGATGCCGTTCGGCACGGATAACCGCGCCATGTATTATAACAAAACCTTGATGAAGGAAGCGGGTCTTGATCCGGAGAAACCGCCGACCACGATCAGCGAGCTCGATGCGGCAGCGGAGAAGATCTTTAAGAAAACGAGCAGCGGGTACGAACAAGTCGGCTTTATTCCATGGATGAATCAAGGCTTCTTATATACGCAGGGCTGGAACTTTGGCGGAGAATGGGCGAAGAACGAGGAATTAACGCCGAACGATCCGCAAATCGTGAAAGCGCTGGAATGGATGGCCGGCTATGCCAAGAAATACGACATGGCCAAGATTAACAAGTTCAACGACGTCATGGGCAAAACGGGCATTAACCCGTTCTGGACGGGCAAAGTCGGCTTTGTGTTCGACGGCAACTGGATCTTGAACGATCTGACCAGCAATGCCAAGGTCAAACCAACCTTTGAGTGGGGCGTCGCTCCGATGCCTTCCGAAGACGGTTACGCGCAAACCACTTGGGCAGGCGGCTGGTCGTGGGTTATGCCTAAGGGAGCCAAGCATCCTAAAGAATCGTGGGAGCTCCTTAAATTTATCGCCGGTTATGAAGGCACGCTGCTGTGGGGTAAACGCGCCGATGCCGGCAACGATATAACGGCGATGCCGAAAGTAAACGAAGAGCTCAAGATCACGGAAAAAGAAAAATTGAAAGTATTCGTAGATTTAATGGAAATCGCGCATACCCGTCCTGTTACCCCGGCAGGTCAGAAATTGTGGGATGAATCGTTCAAAGCCTCGGATGCAGCGCTCAATGGAAAAGGCGAGCCGAAGAAGCTGCTCGATGAAGCGAAGAAGAATGTAGACAATGAGCTCAAGAAATTAACAGCCAAATAGAAGCATAGGAACGAAAGGGGTAGGAGCCATTGCTACCCCTTCCTACTTGAATGCAAAGAGGTGAGGATTGTTGAAATGGCATTGGAATGATGCATGGAAATGGAAGAAAGTCATGCTTATATCAATCACCTTTCTTGTTTTCTCGGTCACTTTTGGCGATACCATGCAATCCTATGCCAGCGAGCGTTTACGGGATCGCAATCAGAATCAAGGCGTACCGCAAGCGGATTTAACGGATATGTCCGTTGACGACATTCTGAAGCCAACCTATGGGAAAACGTTAGGCGTGTATAAGGAGAAGGGGTATAAGAAGGCCGAAGCCTTCGAGGCCAGTCTGCAAGCCGATCACTATTCAGCGTTCGGAGGCGTTAAGCCAAGAACCGAAGCAGTTGAAGGTACCTCCTCCGCACTGATATGGGAGAAGGATACGGAATGGCTGGAGTGGACGATTGAAGTTCCGGAGGATGGACTTTACAGCCTCGTGGCGAGCTACTATCCGCTAGCCGGGAAGAGGCTCCCGATCCAGCGCGAGCTGCTCATCGATGGGCAGAGTCCTTTCCGCGAAGCGCAGCGGATCTATTTCACCCGCAACTGGATGGATGCAGGCAAACCGCTTCAGAACAATCAAGGCGATGACGTTCGGCCGAAACAAATCGAGAAGCCGATCTGGATGGAAACCGCGATCATGGATGGAAACGGTCTGTACTCAGAGCCCTTTCAGTTCTACTTCGGTGCAGGCAAGCATGTGATTCGCATGAATTATTTGGTTGAAGCGATGGCGCTGGATGAAATACGTGTGACGTCTCCGGAGCAATTGCCTGGTTATGGCGAAATCGAGAAGGGCTACGAAACACAAGGCTTCGAGCCGGTACAGCAAGTGAACGTGAAAGTGCAAGCGGAGAACAATCCGATGAAATCCGATCCGACGATTCGCCGAGAATCCAATGGCGATCCCTTAATGGAACCGGCAGGGGACGGTACGAAACTACTGAATGCATTCGGCGACTGGCGCTGGAGAAAAGGCGGACAGAGGGCTTCATGGACGTTCTCGGTCCCGAAGGACGGATTATATAAGATCGGCATGAAATTTGGACAATGGTGGGGCGATGGGTTACCGTCTTATCGCCAAATTCTCATAGATGGGAAGGTTCCGTTTCAAGAGCTGGCCGAGTATCCGTTCTCCTATTCCCGAAACTGGCGAATTGAAACCCTTCACAAAGACACGGAAGACGGAGATGCGCAGCCGCTGCTCATGCATCTGACTGCAGGCGAGCATACCATCACGATGGTGGCGGTTGTCGGGCCTTATCAGTCCATTGTCGAGAACTTAACGGCGGATACGCAGAAGCTATCCGATCTATACAGGCGCATTATTATGGTCACCGGACCGACGCCGGATCCAAACTTCGAATACGAGCTAGGGAAGAAGATTCCTAAGCTTATCGATGATTTGAAGATCATTGCCGATGATTTGCTTGTCCAAATGGATGCACTGAATGCCATATCGGAGAAGGAACCGAGTACGGTAAACAGTCTTCGTATGATGAATCATACCTTCGAGAAAATGATCAAGAATCCCGATTCGATTCCGAGGCAAATTTCGGAGCTCAGCAACAGCCAGACCAACTTAAGCACGCTGCTGATGGGCCTCCAGAATGTCCCGCTCGTGCTGGATTACCTGCTGGTCAGCTCGCCGGACACGAAGTATCCGAAGGTGAAATCAAATTTCTTTCAGAAGTCCGTCAGTACGGTGAAGAATTTCATCGCGTCCTTTACGAAAGACTACACCGGCGTCGGCAGCGTCTACGACAAGGACCAGCCGGCACAGGCAACAGGTCCGGTACTTGAGGTATGGGTGTCTCGGGGCAAAGAATGGGCGGAGATCATGAAGGAAATGGCGGAGGAAGAGTTCACGCCTAAGACCGGCATACGCATCAACGTGAACACGCTCCCGGCCGGACAGCTCAATTCGGGTTCCGTCAATACGCTGCTGCTCGCGGCGAGTTCAGGCAAAGCGCCGGATGTCGCGACCGGAGTCGACTCCCATTTGCCCGTCGAGTTTGCGATTAGGGATGCTGCCGTTGATTTAGCCCAGTTTCCGGATTACGAGGAAGTGAGCAAACGGTTTCTGCCGGGCTCGCTGATCCCGTTCCGCTATAACGGCGGGAATTATGCGCTGCCGGAAACGCAGGATTTCAACGTATTGGTGTATCGCAAGGATATCTTGAAGGAGCTTGGCGTGCAGGTTCCGCAAACCTGGGAAGACACATATGCCATGCTGCCGATCCTGCAGCAGAACGGTATGCAGATGTATTATCCGATTTCTTCGCTCGGCTTCATGCCGTTCCTCTATCAGAACGGAGGAGAATTCTATCAACAGAACGGAGCGAAGTCGGCGCTTGATTCTCCGGAAGCCTTCCAAGCCTTTACGGAATGGACGGAGCTGTACACCAATTACAAATTTCCGGTTGCCGCGAACTTCTTCAACCGGTTCCGTACAGGGGAAATGCCAATAGGGATATCGGATTATCTAACCTACGTACTGCTCTCTACGGCAGCGCCTGAGCTGATTGGCCGCTGGGGCGTAGCACCTTCGCCGGGACATATCAATAAAGAAGGCAAGATTGATCGTACGAGCGGCGGGGTTGCGCAATCCGTAGCCATCTTCAAGCAATCCAAGCATCAGAAGGAAGCTTGGGAGTTTCTGAAGTGGTGGACGAGCAAGGACAGTCAGGTGCAATTCGCGCAAGAGCTGGAAGCATTGCTTGGCGTCGAGGCCCGCTGGAATACGGCTAATATGGAAGCCTTCACGCAGCTGCCTTGGCCAGAGGATGACTTGAAGGCACTATCGGAGCAATTGAAGTATTACAAGGAACAGCCGTATGTGCTTGGCGGATATTTTACGCCTCGGAACATCGATAATGCTTGGAACCGCGTCGTTCTAGGCGGAATGAATATAAGAGAGTCGCTGGAGCAGGGAGTCAAGGATATTAACAAAGAGCTTAGAGCCAAGCAAAAAGAGTTCGGGTTCACGCCGGATTAATTGTGAAGGCACGAGGAGGAGCGGTATGCAAAGCAGTGTAGAAGTGAATAATCCGCTTCAGCTGAAATCACAGAAGGTAAGCCGATTCAAATTATCCCAGGCCGGCCGAAAGGCTGCGCTAGGTTACTTGTTTCTGAGTCCATTCCTCATTCTGTTCATCGTCTTTACGGTTGTCCCAGTCGTTCAATCCGTCTATCTGAGCTTCACCTATTACAACATGCTTCAACCGGCGAAGTGGGTCGGCCTCTCGAATTACAGCGTGTTGTTCTTGGAAGACGATATCTTCATCAAGTCACTGAAGAATACGTTTATCTTCGCCGTCATAGCAGGACCGCTGAGCTACTGTCTCTCTTTCCTGCTCGCCTGGATCATCAACACGCTGCGCGCCAAAATGCTCTTCTCGCTCGCTTTCTATGTGCCGTCGATTACGAGCGGGATCGCGTTATCGATCGTCTGGCTCTATATTTTCTCGGGAGACCGTTACGGATTATTGAACAACTGGATGCTCAGCTGGGGCATGATCAGCGAACCGATCCTGTGGACGACCGACCCGGATACGATCATGCCGGTGATCATCATCGTTTCGTTATGGATGAGCATGGGGACCGGCTTCCTGGTCTTCCTTGCAGGCTTGCAGAATGTATCGCCCGAGCTCTATGAAGCGGGTTCGATTGACGGCATATCAAGCAGATTCCAAGAGCTGTGGTTTATTACGCTGCCCTTGATGAAACCGCAGCTCTTGTTCGGCGCGGTCAACTCCATCGTCGCCGCCTTTGGCGTATTCGACATTGCCGTGGCCATTGCGGGCATGCCAAGCCCGAACTACGCCGGGCATACCATTATCTCGCATCTCTTCGATTATGCTTTCATTCGGTTCGAGCTCGGATACGCATCTTCCATCGCGGTCTTCTTGTTCTTCTTGACCTTCGGATTAGGGCGAATCGTAATGAAGCTGTTATCATCCAAAGAACAATAAGGGGGCCAAAGGACGTGACGGTAAACTATGCGAAATTTGCGGCCCGCTTTAACCGGGGACTGTTGTACCTAGTCATGATCGCGCTGGTCGGTTTTACGGCCATGCCGATCATTTACATGGTATCAACCGCCTTCAAGCCGCTGGACGAGCTATTTCTTTATCCGCCGAGATTTTTCGTGCAGAAGCCGACGATGCGCAGCTTCTATGATTTGCTGACTGCAACGGACAGCTCGATCGTGCCCTTCTCTCGTTATATCTTCAACAGCGTATTCATTTCAATTTCCATCGTAGCGGCAAGCTTGTTCGTATGCAGCTTGGGCGCCTACGTGCTCTCCAAATTCAAGCCGCCGGGGGCGGGCTTCATCTTCGCCGTTATTCTGTCGGCACTGATGTTCTCGCCGCAGGTGACGCAGATCCCGACTTACTTGATCGTGTCGAAGCTGGGTTTAGTCAACACGTACTGGGCATTAATACTGCCGAAGGTCGCGGTTGCCTTCAATATCTTCCTGATGAAACAGTTCTTCGATCAGATTCCCGATGCCTTAATCGAAGCCGCGCATATCGACGGCGCTTCGGAATGGAAGATCTTCTGGCGCGTCATTATGGCGGTGAGCAAGCCAGCCTGGGCAACCTTGGTCATCTTCACCTTCATCGGCAACTGGAATGATTATTTCTCCGCGCTTGTCTTTACGACAAGTGAAGCGATGAAGACACTCCCGCTGGCCATCCAAACGCTTGCCGGGGGACCTGGGGTTGTTGCGCGCTCGGGCGCACTTGCCGCAGGCACGTTCTTGATTACGCTTCCGCCTATCTTAATCTTCCTGCTGTTTCAGAAGCTTATCATGAACACGATGGTCCATTCCGGGATCAAATCTTAGGGGGCGGACACGATGATCAAACGTATCTCAGCAAGCATAATCGGCTGTTGTCTGCTCGTTCTGCTTGGAGCTTTACCCGCCGCCAATGCATTACCGCAAATGTCGTATACGCTTGATCCGATGTATGGCTACAAAATTCCGATTCCGCTCACGTACACGGTAGACAATGTCATTCTCGATGTCGGCACGCCTGGCTTAAATAAACCAAGCGACTTGTTTATCGACGAGAAGGGACAGTTGTATGTCGCGGATACGGATAACAATCGGATCGTGAAACTAAACAACGACGGGAAAGTGCTGGGTATCTATGGCAAGGAGCAGGGCGTCGAGCTCGACCAGCCTAGCGGCATATTCGTCGATACGCTTGGCGATATGTTCGTAGCGGACACGGGCAGCGGCAAGGTCATCCATTTGTCGCCGGAAGGGAAGCTCGTCGAAGAATTCGTGAAGCCGGAGTCTTCCTTGCTAAGCGAGGATTTGGAATTCGCCCCGGATAAAGTCATTATGGATCGGCGCGGTTATTTGTACGTGCTGAATAAGACCGACTACAGCGGCTTTATGATGATCGATGCCATGAACCGGTTTCGAGGCTATATCGGAGCCAACCGGGTTCCTTTCGATTGGAAGAAGCTCCTTATTCGCGTACTGGCAACGCCCGAGCAGAGGGAGCAGCTCAACAATGCGGTTCCGCAGCAGAATTCCAATCTGACCATTGACAGCAAGGGATTCATCTATGCGCCAACCGTGCTGAGCAGCGGCGATCAGCTGAAGAAGTTCAATGCCATGGGGGAGAACATCTACACCAAGAAGTTCTTCGGTGAATCGTCAATTGACAGCGGAACGCTGGAGCTTCCTTATTTCGCCGATCTGGCGATTGATCAGTATGGCATTATCAATGCGCTGGATGCCATGTCACGGAAGATCTATCAGTACGATCAAGAGGGAAATTTGCTGGCCGTATTCGGCGGTCAAGGCGATGCGAAGAGCAGGTTCGAGTATCCGTCGAGTATCGTTGTCGATCAAGCAGGCACCATCTACGTGCTTGACCGAGATCGGAACAACATTCAGATGTTCAAGCCGACGCGGTTTGCAGAGCTCGTCCATGAAGCCAGTCAGCTGCATTATAACGGCCGTTATCAAGAGGCATTAGTCCCTTGGAAGGAAGTTCTGAAGATCGATGAGAATTACCCGTTAGCCCATCGCGGCGTGGCCAAAGCGCTGATGAAGGAAGAGAAATGGAAAGAGGCCATGAAGGAATTCAAACTGGGCGAAGATCAGGATGGGTATTCGAAGGCCTTTGCCGAGTACAGGCATGACTTTATGCGCGAATATCTCGGTTGGATTCTCATCGCTGCCGTTCTCATCATTTACGTGATTTATCTCATCGTGAAATTCATGATTCGCATTACGAACACCGTCATTAGGAGGTATGGCTATTGAATACAGCAGCTGTGAAACAGTCCGGTCTGCGTTCGCTGCGGCTCGGGGTAGCCATTCTCTTCCATCCGGTGGATGCCTTTGAAGAGCTGCAGAAGAAGAAACATCTCATGTCGGCAGTCGTGCTCATTCTGCTCACCTTATGTGTTCGAATCGTCACGATCTATATGACTAGCTTCCATATTACGTCCCTGCAGCCGGAATACGCCGATTTGAACTTGGAAATCATCCGTTTCGTAGTGCCGCTGATATCGGGGGTTATCGCTTGTTATCTGATTACGGCTATTATGGACGGCGAGGCGTATTTCAGCCAAATCTTAACGGCGATGTCCTACGCCCTCATTCCGTATATCGTATTCGCGATTCCGCTCGCCGCGATTTCCTTGGTGTTATCAAGAGGCGAGCTGGGGCTGTACAACAGCATCAATCTCATCATCTGGTTATGGGTCGCGCTGCTTATCTTTATCCAGCTGAAGGTGCTGAATGATTATTCCTTCAAGAAATCGGTAGGCGTCCTCCTGCTGTCCATATTTGCGTTTATCACCTTCTGGGGAACGGTTGGTCTCGTCTTCTCCCTGACGAATCATGTCCTGCAATTCGTACGTGAAGTCTCCATTGAAATCAGATACTTGTGGGAGAATTAAGGGGGTACCATGATTACGAGAATAGCGAATCGCAAAACCATCTATGCAGCAGTCGTTGCCGTCATTGTGGTGCTTCTGGTCATCATTGCCTTACCTTCGGTCAAGAGTGCCATTGCCCGCGCGCAGCTGGAAATGAAGCCGAAGAACGAAGTGGTGGAGGCTGCGGCCGATACGCCAACCAGTGATGCAGAGCAGCAGACGCCAACCGAATTCAAGAAAGTGGGGGAAACCGAGCGGCTTGAGCTGCTGTTCCGTTCTTCCGATTCGGCGATTGTGGTGAAGGATAAGAGCAATGGCTATACATGGCAATCGGCCGTTCCGATTCAGGACGCGGCAACGGAAGGCAATGATCTATGGACCGCTAGCAGCCAGTCTATCTTCCACATGACGTTTACGGATCCGAATTTGCCGGCGCTTGAAACGCAGGAGACGAACTCGGTGATCGAGCAGCCGAAGATCAAGACAACGGCGCTGGATAACGGAATATCCGTTCACTATGAATTGCCAAGATTACAGATCAGTTTCGATATGATTTTCGAATTGAAAGGGAATGCCCTGGAGGTCACCGTTCCCGGCCAATCGATCCAAGAAGCAGAGAATAATTGGCTGATGGCGATATCGCCTCTTCCGTTCTTCGGAGCGGCCTTGGATCATGATCAAGGCTATGCGATTTACCCGGATGGTCCAGGAGCGCTGTCGACCTTTAAGTCGAACCATCCGAATTATTTAAATCCCTACAAGGCAAGCGTGTATGGTTCGGATACGATCTCATTCAATAACTATCAACGGCAGCAGAATGCGCTGTTGCCCATATTCGGCTTGAAGGTGAACGATAATGCTTTCCTCGGCATGATCACGAAAGGCGAGTACGATGCGAACATTCTGTATTCGCCGAGCGGTTACTTGATCAATATGAATCGCGTATCCTCGGAGCTTGTCTATAGGCGTGAGTATGAAGCGGTGAAGAAGGACGGGAATTTGACCAAGAAACCGGAGAAGCAGCTGCTGCGGGAAGATCATACCATTCGTTATGTGTTCTTTAGCGGCAAGGAAGCGGATTACAGCCATATGGCTTCCGCGTATCGGCAATATCTCATCGATGAGAAAGGGGTCGCTCCGCGCATCAAGAAGGGAGAAGCGATTCCGTTCGGACTTGATCTGCTGATGGGCATTAAGGAAGGCCAAATTCTGTTCGATCATTTCATTCCTACGACATCCTTCGAAGAAGCGCAGGACATCATGGAGGATCTGAACAAGCGGGGAGTAAGCAGCATCTCCGCCAATCTGCTGGGCTGGACCAGAGAGGGCTACTTGGAGTACCCATCCGGCTATAAACCATCTTCGAAGATCGGCGGCACAAGCGGACTAAAGAAATTAAGCGAGTATGCCAAGGCGAATAACGATCAGCTGTTTCTACAGGACAATTACATCATGGCCTGGAAAGGCGTCGACGGCTTCTCTACACGCAGCGATGTCGTTGTCGGAGCGAATCACTTTGCCGTCACGGATCGGTATAGCGAGCTCTTCTACTTGAATGCGGGCAAGCAAAATGAACGTTTTCAAGATAAGGTGCTTGATCCGCTAAGCAAACTGGCGATTACCGGCATTAATTTCGACGGTATCGGTTATACGGACTACTACGATTACAATAAGGCTTACCCGTTGAATCGAGAAGGAACGGCTTCGAAGTGGCTGGAGATGATGGGCAAATCGGTAGACCAGTTTGGCGCAGCTGCGTCAATCGGGGGCAACGGATATACCATTCCCCACTCGTCTCGTTTGTTCAGTATTCCAATGGAAGACAGCGGCTATTTCTTCACCGATGAAACGATTCCGTTCTACCAAATGGTCGTGCACGGGCTGATCCCATACTCGGGTGATGCGCAGAATTTATTTTACGATCCGCGGCTGCAGTTTCTGAAGATGGTGGAATACGGCTATATGCCTTACTACCAATTTACGAAGAAACATTCCGAGGATCTCAAAGACACGTATTACAGCGATTTGTTCAGCTCAGCTTATCACAACTGGGTCGATCAAGCGGTCGATCAATACAAAGAGATGAGCGAGAAGCTTCAGCCGGTATGGTCGCAGACGATGGTAGGGCATCGCAAGCTGGAGAAGGACGTCTATGAGGTCGTTTATGAGGATGGAAGTCGACTAATCGTCAATTATTTGCCGCGCGAGGTCAAGATCGATGGTCACCTTGTGCCGGATAAAGACTTTATCGTCGTACCGAAGGGGGGATAAGCATGAGCGAGCGGAGGATGAGTTTAGAGAAGAAGAAGATGCTGGCTGGCTATGTTTATATCGCCCCATGGGCAATCGGCTTCGCCTTGTTTATGTGCTATCCCTTGGTGTATTCCCTGTGGCTTAGCTTTCATGAGGTCGTCGGCGTAGGAAATTTCGAGCTGGAGTCTGTGGGCTGGGACAATTTCAATCGCGCTTTCGTGCTCGATACGCAGTTTATTCCGCTGTTTATCTCGGTCATACAAGATGCGGTCATCAATACGCCGCTTGTACTCGTGTTTTCATTGTTTATCGCGATTCTACTCAACCATAACATTAAAGGCCGAGCATTCTTCCGAGCCGCATTCTTCCTGCCCGTATTGATCGGTTCCGGTCTGGCAATGCAGCAGCTGCTGTATGCCGGGGTAGGCAAGGATACGCTGGTCAACGGAATCGGCGTTCCGGATGAAGTGTTTCTCTATATGGGACCTACTTTCTCGCAGATCGTCTTCGATATGTTAAGCCGGCTCACCGTAATCTTCTGGAAGACAGGCGTGCAAATTCTGCTATTCTTAGCCGGACTTCAAGGCATATCCGTGTCCCTGTATGAATCGGCAAGATGCGATGGCGCGACCGAGTGGGAGATGTTCTGGAAAATCACCCTGCCGCTCATGACGCCGATCATTCTGCTTAATTTGGTCTATACGTGCGTCGATTCCTTTACGGATATCAACAATAGGATGATGGTTTATATCAAAGATACGGCCTTTACCGACATCCAGATGGGGTATGCTTCCGGAATGGGCTGGATCTACTTCCTGTTTATTTTCGTGCTGCTCATTCTCGTATTCGTTTCTACCAAGCGCTTTGTAGTGTACACAGGGGAAAAATAATACAGGAGGTGATTGCAGCGTGAAGTCGATTCCCATTCCGAAATCCAAGCAGCGTGTTGCTGCTGTTACGCAAACAGAGGTGGGCAGCAAAGTAAAGGCGATCCGAAACCACAGCTTGGTAAGCCGAATCGGGAGCAAGAGCCGCTGGATCTCGCTCATCTATCGCACCTTCGTCTATGTCATTCTGATTGATTTGGCTTTCGTGTTCCTTTATCCATTCATCTATATGGTTACGACTGCGCTTAAACATCCGGTGGATCTGATGGATTTTACGATTAAGTGGATTCCGACAAGTCTGGCTTGGGAGAATTTCTATTACGGAATGAAGGGCCTGCAATTCATGACGCACTTCAATAACTCCGCTCTCATTGCCGTCTTGAGCGTGGTCGGCCAGGTGCTGTCCTGTTCCTTTGTTGCTTATGGCTTTGCCCGCATCAAGTTTCCCGGGCGCGAGCTTCTGTTCTTCCTATGCATGTTCACGATGATTATTCCGCCGCAAACGATCATTGTACCTCTGTTTATGCAGTACAAAACAATGGGCTGGCTCGATAGCGTCATGCCGCTCATTGTCCCGTCTTTCTTCGCAGGCGGGCTTCGCGGTGCGCTGTTCATCTTCATCTTCCGCCAGCTGTTCCGCGGGCTTCCTTGGGAGCTCGAGGATGCAGCCCGAGTGGATGGATGCGGCAGCTTCAAGGTGTATTGGAAGATTATATTGCCGCTTACGCCGCCCGCTATTGTAGTCACTATGCTGTTGTCGCTCGTATGGCATTGGAATGATTTCTTCGAACCGTCGATCTTCCTGACCTCGGAAGAGAAATTCACGCTGCCGATGATGCTGCCTCGTCTCTATCAATCGCTGGATACGTTAACGGGCAGCAGCTTTGAAGTCTTCAGTTTACCTGTTGTAATGGCCGCTACTTTCATGGCTCTGCTGCCGATGCTGCTGGTTTATTTCTTCCTTCAGCGCTATTTCATTCAAGGCGTGGAGCGTTCCGGTTTGGTAGAGTAAGAGCTCGGTTCGCGTGTGGAACTTAGCAGTACATTCATTCTTGGGAGGTATGGACATGAATAAAGTACGCATTGGATTCATCGGAACAGGTGGCATTGCAGGGTGGCATGCCCGGCAGCTGCTGGAGCTTCCGGAGGCTGAGATTAAGGCTGTCGCCGATACGAGCAGCAAGAATAGGGAAAACTTCATTGCGAAAAACACCTTGACCGACGTGCTGCAATTCTCGGATTATCGCGAGATGCTGGAGCAGGCGGACATCGATGCCGTTATTATTTGTTCCCCGCACACGCTGCATTTCGCTCAGGCGCAGGATGTACTGCGCAGCGGGCGGCATGTGTTGATCGAGAAGCCAATGACCTGCTCGTCCGAGGAAGCGGAGCAGTTAATGCGAGTTGCGGAGCAGTCAGGCAAAATCATGCAAGTTTCCTACCAACGCCACTTTCAACCGGAATTCTTATATATTCGTAATGCGATCGCGAGCGGAGAAATCGGTAAGCTCACTTCGATTACGGCATCGCTCTACCAGCAATGGAGACAAGGAACGCCCGGTTCTTGGCGGGCTGATCCGGCCTTATCCGGCGGCGGCTTCCTGATGGATTCCGGCAGTCACATCATCGATGTGCTGCTGTGGACGACCGGCCTTACGCCGATTGAAGTGAAGCCGCAGCTGCATATGCACGGCGCCGCCGTCGAGATCGACACGTTCACGTCGATCCGTTTCGCGGAAGGGGCCGTTGCCGGCTTGAACTTGGTCGGGTACTCGCCGTGCTGGCATGAAACCTTCGTATTCTGCGGGGAGCAAGGCGGCGTCTTCTACGATAATGGGAAGATCACGTTGCGCCGCCTCGGACAAGATGCGATCGTGCCGGAGCTTCCGGAGCAGACGACCAATCAGGATAAGAGCTTTATCGATGCGATTCTTGGCCGGCATGAGGTGCTTGTACCGGGCGAGTTTGCCTTGAAGGTCGTGAAGCTGTCGGAGATGATCTATCAAGCTGCCGGCTACGAGCCGCATGCAGACGCAGAAGCGAAGGGGGAGCAATCGGCATGACGATCCAATTAGGAATGCGCATTCCGCCTAGAATTGGGGCGGAAGGAATCGCGAAGACGGCCGCGTGGGCTGCAAGCATTGGGCTTGATGTACTGGATGTATCCAATCTGACTCCCGAAGTGAAGGCCGCTTGCGAGGATGCTCGGATAGGCATCGGATCGATTGATGCCCATCATACAGGACGGCTGCTGAGCCGCGATGAAGGCCGCCGCGAGGAAGCGCTGGAAGCGGCGAAGAAACAATTGAGCTCCATTGCTGCCCTAGGCGGAAGCGTGCTGTTCATGTGTCTGGTGCCTGAGGATCATACCCTCCCGCGCAAGGAAGGTTTCGCGATCTGGAAGGAAACATTTCCGGAGCTCGTACGCCATGCAGAGCAGACGGGAATCTATATTGCGATAGAAGGATGGCCCGGACCTGCGCCGCACTATCCAACGCTTGGCTGTACGCCGGAAATGTGGAGAGCGATGTTCGAGGCGATCCCTTCCAAGCATTTTGGACTGAATTACGATCCTTCTCATCTCGTGCGTTTAGGCATTGACTACCTTCGTGCGCTGGACGAATTCGGAGAACGCATTAATCACTGCCATGGCAAGGATACGGAAATCCTTCGCGAAGAGCAGTACGAGAGCGGCGTTATCACACCAACCTTCGGAACGAAATACGACTTCTCCGAGGGAGCCTGGCGATATACGATTCCTGGTCATGGGGAAGTCGATTGGGGAAGAGTAGCTGTCCGTCTCGATCGGCTTGGTTATGCAGGAGCCGTAAGCATTGAGCTGGAGGATCACCGTTTCTGGGGCTCTATAGAGGCCGAGAGACTAGGGGTTATGAAGGCGACGGAGCATTTGGCTAAGTATTTTAAATAAGAGAAGAGGCAAGCAGCGGGCTGTCCGTTTGCTTGCCTTTCTTTTGGCAGGGTGGAGGTTGAAGATGCTATGCTGGCACAGCGATATATGACTGCGGATCTGAGGGGGATATTGATCTCGCGGGAGAATTACAAGCCTTATCCGACTAGTGATGACCGTGATGCATGGGACGGATTGCCGCTTCATCTGCGTACCTATTGGGTGAATAAAGGCGTTGAGAAGCTCAATTGTGCCTGGAATCCGTTACCGGCCACCGCGTACATGGACTATAGCAGAACGGGCAATCGGTCGCGGTACGATTCGGCTTCATGGGAGCGAAGACGGGATTTGGCTTCCTTGGTCATCGCGGAATGTATCGAGAACAAGGGGCGATTCTTGGATGACATCGTGAACGGCGTATGGTGCATCTGCGAGGAAACGTTCTGGGGGATTCCCGGGCACGGCTATATGATGAAGAGGCAGAGCGCGCTTCCGGATGTGACGGATCCCGTTATTGAATTGTTCTCGGCGGAGACTGGAGCACTGCTTGCTTGGACTTGTTATTTGCTGAGGACTGGGCTGGATGGCATAAGTAAGATGGTCTGCGAGCGGATACAGCATGAGGTAAGGAAGCGGATACTGGATCCGTATTTGGATCGGAACGATCTGTGGTGGATGGGCTTTAATCAAGAGAGGATGCTGAATAATTGGAATCCATGGTGTAATTCGAATTGTTTAGCGGCATTCCTGCTTCTGGAGGATGACCCCGAACGCCGTGAAGCAGCGGTAATGAAGGCGATGCGCAGCTTGGATCAGTATATGGAACGGCTCTACCCCGATGGAGGCTGCGAGGAAGGACCTAAGTATTGGATGTACGCCGGCGGAATGCTGTTCGATTGCTTGGAGCTGCTCTATAGCGCAACGGCTGGCGAGATCAATATTTATCAGGAGCCGCTCATTGGGCAAATCGGACGTTACCTGTACAAAGCGTTTATCGATGATGACTACTATGTTAATTTCGCAGACAGCAAGCCTAAGGTGCAGATTCCGGCAGAGCTCGTCTATCGGTATGGACGCCGCATCGGAGATAGTAAGCTTGCCGGATTGGGAGCCGTGATACTGAGGAAGGAGCGGGAAGCGGCAACCGACCTTGAGTTTTCTTCGATGTCCCGCCTGCTGCCTGCGTTATTTCATTACTCGGAAATCGAACACGATGTGGGAGAACTGCCTTACGTCCGAGAGGCGTGGCTGGATGGCATCCAAATGATGGTGGCCAGAGAGCAGGAGGGGTCGTCCGCAGGGTTATTCGTTGCAGCGAAGGGCGGACATAACGATGAGAGCCATAATCATAATGACATTGGTCATTTCATCGTGTATTGCAACGGCTCTCCGATGATTATCGATCCCGGGGTGTTGACCTATACCTCGCAATCGTTTTTTGCGGAGCGCTATTCGATATGGGCCATGCAATCCGGCTACCACAATGTTCCGATCGTAAATGGCGTAGAGCAAAGGAATGGAAGCATCTATCGAGCTGTTGATGTCGATTGTAAGCTTGATGATAATGCTGCATCCTTAGCGATGGATATCGGAGGCGCCTATCCGGAATCTGCCGGGATTAAGAGCTGGATTCGGACGATAAGTCTCATTCGTGATTCGACCTCATATGTGGAGATCAAGGATGAATTTTTGCTGCAGCAGGTGACGGAGGATATAACGTGGGTGCTGCTGTCGCCTCACCTTCCTCGCCGTGAAGGAGAAGGGAGCTTTATTTTGCAGGATGAGAGTCACAACAAGGTTAGCATCCAATACAACAGTACGAAGTTGGCAGGCTCGGTAGAAACCATTACGCTTGAGGATCCAATTATGCGAGGTGCATGGGGAGAGTACTTGTATCGGATTCGACTTGAATTGAGGAGTCCGAATGACCAAGGTGAATGTAGAATCAGCATGAGTCAGGTTTAGTTGAAGGGCTGTAGGGATCATCCCTATAGTCCTTTTTTTCATGTACAATTGTCCATTTTATAGGAAAAATTCATGAAAGTGCATGAATTCGAAAAAATCATAGTCGGCTGCCAATCCCATAAAGAGGCTTTCCATTATTGTACACTTTCAGCCACTTCTTCCAGCATGTAGCATATAAAACAAGCGTTTGGCAAGCGCTTACATTCCGGTTGGCGAAAGGGGCTGATTGCAGCTTATCAATCTCCGTACACATGCAACATGATCCATGCAGACGTCAGGCAAGGGTATCATCGAGCCGTACACATGATGAATAAGGAGTTGTGATGAAGTGAAAAGATTCAAATTCCGAAAGCGAAAATTAGTTACAAGCGTTGCCCTGATCGTGCCTGTTCTATCCATGCTCTTATCAGCCGTATCCATACCAGTAGCCAGTGCAGCAAGTTACAATATCACCTCATACGGAGCTAATGGCGGCGATACTGCGGATGATACGCAGGCTATCAACAATGCCATTACGGCAGCGTCGAGCGGCGACACGGTGTACTTCCCGTCCGGTACTTATTATACGTCCGGGACGATTGTCGCGAAGTCAGGCGTTAAACTGATCGGACAAAGCAAATCGACAGCCATTATCAAGTATAACGGCACGATGGACAACAATATGATTTCGCTCAGCGGCAAAACCGGCGTTGAGATCGCGCAGCT
The DNA here is from genome assembly GCF_900106745.1 of Paenibacillus sp. CF384. Lineage (GTDB taxonomy): Bacteria > Bacillota > Bacilli > Paenibacillales > Paenibacillaceae > Paenibacillus_Z. The sequence continues at coordinate 152,724 of NZ_FNNV01000008.1, forward strand.
CACCATCGACGGCAACAGCAACAACCATGTTGTTTCCGGGATCTGGGGCGAGCCCGGCGGCAGTCATTACATTCATGACAATATCATTAAGGATCTGACCAAATCGGATGGTTTCGCGCCGTTTGGCATCCTGCTGTCAGCTTCCTCCGACTCGGTTATCTCCAATAATACGATCTCGAATATCGGCGTCAATTCCGAATGGGGCGCAGGGATTCGTGCCGGCTGGAACTCGAACAATACGAAGTTCCTGAACAACACGATTTCCAACACGGGCCGCGGCGGGATCTTCGCAAGTGACGGCTGTAACGGGGTTGTCGTCAAAGGCAACACGATTACGGGATCGGGCGTCAATGCGCACGGCCTCTCGATCGAGCTGCACACGAACTGCAACAATTCGGTCATTGAAGACAACAACGTCGACCACTGGATCAGCGCCGTACGGTCCGAGTCTATCGCGGTTCGGCGCAATGTCGTTCATACCACGGCCGGCACGGTCAAAGGCATGGGACTCGAAGTTATGGTGACGCACGGCGTGACGACCGACAACTTAGTGGATGGCGGTCAGCAAGTCGGCATGCAGCAATCCCCGGGCACCGGCTACCAATACTGGGGCTACAACACCGTTCAGAACATCGTCATGTGGGGCATGCAGCTTCAAGGTGAAGGAACGGGCGAGACGGAGCAGTTCCAATACTTCTATAAGAATACGTTCAAGAACGGCCCGAACAACAACCCGGCTGCCGCTTATCCCGGCTATGCCGGCAACGCGATCCGGATTCACGGCAATTCGAAGAACCTGACCTTCGACAGCAACATCATCACGAACAACGGAGGCAAAGCGATCGAGATTACGACGGCCTCCGGTACGGATCGGATCAGCTTCATCAACAACACGATTACGGGCAATGCCGGAGCGTCCATCGATCAATATCCATCCGCGGCGGCCGATCTTGAATGGTCAGGCAACACGGTTAGCGGCAACGGAACCAACACGCAGCTGACGAGCCGCGGCTTCAGCGATCCGAAGCCCGTCGCGAATTTCAGCGCCCCGCTGACCGTGCAGCTCGGTCAGCCGATTACGTTCACCAACTCCTCTACGGACAACGGCACCATCGCAGAGAACCTGTGGGATCTGGGCGAAGGACCTCCGTTAACGTCAACAAGCCCGACGTACACGTATCAGACCGCGGGCAACTATCGTGTAACGCTCGTCGTTTGGGATAATACGGGCCGCGCAAGCCTGAAGGAGCAGATGGTCAACGTCTATGCCGGTCCGCCGGATACGCAAGCGCCAACGGCGCCGACGCTTACCTCCCCGTCCAAATCAAACGTAACCGTGGACCTGTCCTGGTCCGGTGCGACCGATAACGTCGGCATCATCGGCTACGATGTTTATAAAGGCGGCACGCTTTACAGCTCTACGTCCGCTACGTCCTTAACCGTCAACGGTTTAACACCTAGCACGGCGTACAGCTTTACCGTTAAGGCGAAGGATGCGGCGGGCAACGTGTCGGCTGCCAGCAACACGCTGAATGTAACGACGGACGTAGGCGATACGCAAGCGCCGACGACGCCGACAGGTCTGACGATTACGGACGTCACGGATACGACCGTCACTCTCGCCTGGTCGCCATCCACCGATAACATGGGCGTAACCGGCTATGATATCTACAGCGGATCGACCGTGGTGGGATCGACGACCGGCGCAATCAATACGTTCAAGACCGTAACCGGGCTGACGCCTAGCACGGCCTATACGTTTAGCGTCAAAGCGAAGGATGCTTCGAACAACGTATCGGCGGCGAGCAGTTCGGCGTCCGCCACTACCGATCCGGCCGCGAATTGGACCGCTTGCGCAGGCGAGAACCAAACCTGCAGCTTTACCGGCACCAAAGAGGTCCGTTATGGCGCCAATGGCAGCTTTAACTATGGGATTTTCACGAACTCGGTCGTTTGCTCGAACAACCAATTCGGCGATCCGGCTCCGGGTGCCTATAAGTCCTGCGAAGTAAATTTAGCCGGAACCGGCAGCAGCGATACGACTGCGCCTACTGCTCCGGGCAGTCTGACTTCGCCGTCCAAAACAAGCACAAGCGTTAACCTGTCTTGGGCTTCCTCGACGGATAACGTAGCCGTAACGGGCTATGACGTGTACAACGGCTCTACGCTGGCAGGCACGACGGCGGGAACGACGTTCACGGTTAGCGGTCTAACCGCAGGGACGACCTATTCCTTTACCGTCAAAGCAAAGGATGCGGCTGGCAATGCATCTGCCGCAAGCAATACGCTTAGCGTCACGACGAATGCCGCTGCGGATACGCAGGCGCCGACTGCACCGAGCGGACTCGCTTCGCCTTCGAAGACGAGCACGAGCGTCAGTTTGTCATGGACGGCATCGACCGACAATGTCGGCGTGACCGGCTATGAGGTATATAGTGGCTCGACGCTGGTGGGAACACCGACAAGCAACTCCTTTACTGTGACCGGTTTGACTGCCAGCACGAGCTACTCCTTCACCGTGAAAGCGAAGGATGCGGCCGGCAACTTATCGGCTGCGAGCGGAGCGCTCGGCGTCACGACGAACGCGGCGACTGATACGCAAGCGCCAACCGCGCCGACAGGCCTCACTTCGCCTTCGAAGACGAGCACGAGCGTCAGCCTGTCCTGGACGGCATCGACCGACAATGTCGGTGTAACGGGCTATGACATTTATAACGGCAGCGTCCTTGCGGGCTCTTCAACCGGCACGACGTTCACCGTTTCCGGCTTGACGGCGAATACGTCCTACTCGTTCACCGTGAAAGCGAAGGATGCCGTGGGCAATATCTCCTCGGCCAGCAGCTCGCTTAGCGTCACGACCAGCAGCTCGGCTGCGGCGAACTGGACGAATTGCGCAGGCGAGAACAATACTTGCTCCTTCAGCGGAACGAAAGAAGTACGTTATGGAGCCAATGGCTCTTACGCATACGGGACGTTCACGAATTCCGTCTATTGCGGCAACAGCACGTTCGGCGACCCGATTCCGGGCTCCTACAAAACTTGCGATGTGAACCTCGGCGGCAGCGGCGGTGCCGATACGCAAGCACCTTCAACACCGGCCAATCTGACCTCACCATCGAAGACATCCACGAGCGTCAGTCTATCCTGGTCGGCTTCGACCGACAACGTAGCTGTAACCGGCTATGATGTCTACAGCGGTACGACACTGGTCGGCTCTGCAACAGGTACGGCATTCACCGTTAGCGGGTTGACAGCGAATACAGCCTATTCCTTCTCTGTCAAAGCCAAGGATGCAGCGGGCAATGTTTCCGCTGCGAGCACATCGATCAGTGTGACGACGAATGCTTCAGGCGGCGGCGGTGCGGGCAGCGTCATCCAAGAGTATTGGACCGGTGTCTCCGGAACGAGTGTCAGCAGCATTCCAACGGGCACAGCGCCTTCGGGCACAACCGTGCTAACCAGTCTTGAAGGAGCAACCAACTGGGCGGATAACTACGGGGATCGTATTCGCGGTTATATCATGCCTGCAACAAGCGGTACCTATACATTCTACATTGCAAGTGACGATGCATCGCAGCTGTTGCTCAGCACCAACAACAGTCCCTCGAACGGTACCGTGATTGCCAGTGTCTACGAATATACGGGCGTTCGTGAATGGAACAAGAACAGCTCCCAGCAATCGGCATCCATTACCTTGACTGCCGGTCAGCCGTATTATTTTGAAATCCTGCATAAAGACGGCGGCGGTGGAGATAACCTGGCCGTCGGCTGGACCGGACCGGGGATCTCGTCGATCACGGTCATCGGCTCCGGTTATTTATCGCAGTACTAAGTTGACTGTGCCTCCGGTCTCGCCTTTGTGGCGGGATCGGAGGATTTTCGTTTTCAACGCCTATCTCCTAAACAGTTCCAATGTTATGATGGGAGAAAAAGGACTAACTGATGAAACTACGTATTCCGTTATATCTCGCTGCCACCTGTTTAATATCTATTTTTGCTGATAGGTATGTACTGAACTGGGTGGGGAGTGCTGATGTGAAATCCATTATCTTCGGTCTGCTTGTCGGAGTAGCCTTCCTTGTACTTGAGAAATCAAGACTTGCAGGCAAATGTGTATCTATACCATCAGGTATTGTGATTATTATGCTGAGTCTTGTTGTAAGACTGTTATCGAATCATTACTATCTATAAATATCGCAAGCTGTCGACTTATTCGGCAGCTTTTTGTTTTCTGAGTATGTAGGATTACAAATAAAGGAAATTCCGTGCGGGAGTAGAATAGGAGTAGGGGTAAGCTTCATAAACATTTTTTCCATCATTGGGAGGTAATTGATATGGTAGAGCAGGCAGTGACTTCTCCAATTAAACCGATTGTTCCGGCAATCTTCGTTAATGTAACGAATGTGAGGAAATCTGTTGATTGGTACTGCAACTTGCTGGGTCTTCCGATCCCGGAGGAAACCAGAGAGGGCATGCATATCTTCGACTTAAGTGGAAGTCAGTGCTCGAATATCTTTCTGGAAAAGAGAGACGAAGTAACCCCTTCTGCTGAGCCGTTATTCAGTTTAACTGCTCCTGATCATGAAGCTGCTTTTCAATTTCTAACTCAGCTTGGCGTGGAAATTATACGCAAGGATGAAGAAGTCATTCTTTTTAAAGACCTGGATGGGAATGTGCTGATGGCTTGTTCGATCTAGCATTTTCAGCCTGTAGAGAGAAACCCCACGTTTCCATAAACGTCGGGTTTCTTTTCGTTCACGTAAATCGCATCTATTCTGGGGTGTGAAAATCTAACGGATCGTAGAGGCCTTATTATAGGGAAATCGACTGCGAACAACATGCAAAACGCCAAATAAGACCTCCACGGTTCGTTAGAATTTTATTGAAGCTATTTTGAGGCGAATAAGACCTCTACGGTTCGTTAGAGTTTTTCGATAGAAACTAAACTCAACTTTCGAACTTTCGGCATAAGATGGAGGCGGATTGGGTTTGAATGGTGAGTTGAGAGTTCCATTATTGGACTCTCAGCTTTGTTTTAAGTTGGTTTGGCAGTTGAGAGTTCGACTTTCGAATGCTCAGCATACGGCGGAGGTGGATTGTGTTTGTTTAACGAGCTGAGAGTTCCATTATTGGACACTCAGCTTTGTTTTAGTTGGTTTGGCCGCTGAGAGTTCCATGATTGAACTCTCAGCTACTCTACTCGCGAACCGGGTTAGCGCGGATCATCTGGATAAAATTCATCGTGGAAGCAGAGAGCGGCTCGTGCTTGCGCGTACATATCGCAATGCTGTTGGTCAGATGGATCCCCTCCACATAAACGCGGCACAGTTCTCCGCGTTTGACGTAGTCTCGCACAACCAACGAAGAGACGAAGTTGGCGCCGTAGCCTGCAATTACAGCGGTAATCGCTTCGTGCAATCCATTGAATTGCAAGGAGATTGTTGGGGTCGAGGAGTTGTAGGTGCGGCATAGAGACAGCAGTCGCTCACGGGTGGAGCTTCCTTCTTCGCGCATGACGAAAGGCTCTTTCATCATGTCGGACAGCGAAATTTGTTGATTCGCATAACGGTGCCCGGGAGCAACGACGAACCATAACTCATCCCGAAACAACTCCTCCGTCTGAATCGTATCCGGATAAGCCTCCGGCATCCCACCGTAAATCGCGATATCGACCTCTACATTCAAGAGCTGCTTCAACGCATCATTGGAATTCGTCGTGGTGATAATCATTTCGACTTGCTCGTACTGCTGTTTGAAGGTTGCAATCCAAGCGGGAATCAAGAAATGAGCCGGCAAATACGTCGCTGCCAAACGAATGCATCCATGCGAGCCGCTTAGGTAATCCCGGGCATATTGTTCAATTTGTTGTTCCACGGCAAAAAGTCGCTTCGCCAGCAAAGCGATCTCTTCGCCCGCATCCGTTAAAGCGATCCCTCTTCCTTGTGGCTTAAGCAGAGGGAGCAGCAGCTCTTTCTCGAATTTCTTAATCTGCGCGGTGATGGCGGGCTGGCTGATATTGAGCAGCTCCGACGCGCGAGTGACACTCCCCGTACTTGCAATCACATGAAATAATCGTAAGGCATGTAGATTCATCGCGATCCCAATCCCCCTATTCGTCAAACCATATATGAAATATATAAATTCAATTTAAACATATATTATATTTATGATTATAACTCGAATACACTGGAAGCAGAAGTTCATAAGGAGAAGGAGAAGTGATCATGATGAATCAAGCTGCGGTGTGGAGTAAGGTGGATCAGTATATTGCGGAGCGGTTGATTGAACAGGATGTTATTCTCGATAACGTGCTAACGAACAATCAAGAAGCGGGATTACCGGTGATTGATGTCTCGCAGGCACAAGGCAAATTCTTAAACTTGCTTGTACGGCTGCATGGTTCCAAACGAATCTTGGAGATCGGGACTTTGGGCGGTTACAGCACCATCTGGTTAGCGAGAGCCCTTCCTTCAAATGGCCAACTCGTCACACTTGAGCTCGACCCCCATCATGCACAAATTGCAGCAGCTAATCTAGCTCTTGCACAGGTACAGGATAAAGTTGAAATTAGAGTGGGCGAAGCTTTGCAGCAATTGGCTCTCATGCGGGACGAGGGCGTGGAGGCCTTCGATTTCATCTTCATTGATGCGGATAAGCCGAACAATCCAGCTTATTTGAAGTGGGCCCTTCATTTCTCCCATCCCGGAACGGTCATCGTTGGCGATAATGTGGTACGTGGAGGCGAGGTGCTAGACGAGAATAACCCCGATCCTCGTGTCATAGGGGTGAGACAGTTCTATGATCTCTTGGCAGAAGAGTCCCGAATTACAGCCACTGCGATTCAAACCGTGGGCAGCAAAGGCTACGATGGGTTCATGATTGGTCTTGTTACAAGGTGATCGCACACAGCCCGCATATCTCACTAAGGCTGCCCGCGCGGTAGCCTTTTCTTATAAAGTCATATTTCGTATATTTTGAGTCTACTGTGATCAATGACGCATACCTGAACCTATTCTACAATAACAGTTAAGTATCGTTATCATCCGCATCATCGTATGGGAGAGGATCGTATGTCGGAAGCATCAAGGCTGCTGGATGGCCGAATTGCACTAGTAACAGGGGCCGGAAGCGGGCTCGGGCGAGCCATTGCCGTTGGCTTGGCAGAACAAGGAGCGAAGCTCGTACTGGTAGGCCGCCGAGCGGCGAAGCTGGAAGAAACGGCAGCAATCATCCGGGAAGAAGGCGGGACGGCTTACCCGATTGCAGCTGATATTTCGAAGCTGGATGAAGTAGAGGCGATGGCTCGGCACATTTTCACAAACTATGGCGTCCCGGCCGTAGTCGTGAATGCTGCGGGAGTGTTCAAAGAAATCGGTCCGATTCTGGAAAGCGATCCAACAGGATGGATGGAAACGATCATGATCAATGCCGTCAGTCCTTATTACATCTGCAGAGCACTGGCGGGCGAAATGGTGAAGGCGGGGTGGGGGCGCATCATTAACGTTACGTCAGCGGCAGCATTGGCCGAGCCTGAAGGAACTAACAGTGCCTACGCTACGAGCAAAGTGGCGTTGAATCACTTTACCAGACAGCTGGCTGCAGAACTTAGCGGAACAGGGGTGACTGCGAACGTGTTTCACCCCGGCGAAGTGAGAACGGAAATGTTCGAAGCCATAAGGGACAATGTCCGCGTGCCGGGGGAGCTGCAGGACTGGGTGGCTTGGGTGGAGCGAACAGGCGGCGACTCGCCGGCGAAATCTGTCCAGCTTATTGCCGATTTGCTAAAGCCGGAGTCGGACTCCATTACCGGCCGATTCCTATGGATAGAGGACGGACTCAAGAAACCCAAATATAGCTGGGATTAGGAGTGTTGATCATGACAACCTTACAATCGCATCTGGATGAGTTTAATCGACAAGGGTTTACGGTATTTCGGGGGGCCATTTCGGAAGCGTGGGCAGACGAGCTGCATGCCGGGTTGCTGCAATATTTGAAAGAACCGCATTTACCGGGGCAAGGGGACGGATTCCGTACGCGTATGTTCGAGCGGGGAGAAGCGTATATCCGATTGATTGAAAATGAACCTATCGTCGACTTCGCGGAAGCGCTGCTTGGCGAGAAATGCCATATGTTCTGCATGAATGCGTTCACGACTAAGAAAGGCAAAGGCTTCGATACGTGGCATGTGGATGAGGAACTATTCTTCCCGCTGCCTGAAGGAACGGAACTGGATGAGCGTATCCAAATGCCGACTTATCTCATTACGTGCATCTACTATTTGGTAGATGTTGCACCAGACATGGGGCCAACGCAGTTGATCCCGACCAGTCATCGGAGCGGTCAGCATCCGCCGGCTAATCAGGATCCGCCGATCTACAAAGGGCTAGAACCGGTGACGATTAACGCGCGCAAAGGCGATTGCCTGATCTTCTCCGGGCAAACCTGGCACCGCGGATCGACGAATCAAAGCGATACAGATCGCGCCGTGCAGCAAATGATGTACGGGAAGAGATGGATCTCGCAGCGATTCTGGCCATTCATTAACTACGTAATGCCGCAGGATGTCATTGATTACGCGGAAGGGAATCCTCGTCTTAGACGGCTGCTGGGCTTTCATCAGCACGGTCCTTACGGATGACATTCCTATTTACGCTTAATTAGAAGCCGTTGTTTTGCTGCCTTAAGCAGCAGGGCAGCGGCTTTATTCCTGTGCGCTGTTTACGAAACTAGCGATAATAACCGTAATCATGTCATGGCTATTCGTATATTACGACTAGCCCTTTCCGTTATGATTAATCCAAGTATCGACATTTTCTTAGGAATCGGGTTACAATTTGCATTACCATCGCGCTTGTCCTTATTGTTCATACCGGACTGAGGTCGATTGATTGACGCAGGGAGAGGTAAGCCAATGAACCAGAAGAGAACATTGCGTTTCAAATTCATCCTCGGTTTTTTTATCGTAACGACGCCGTTGATTTTTTTTCTGTTCTATAATAATTTCTATGCGATGAATGTCGTGCGTACGGAGGTATCCCAGTCGTATTATAATTTCCTCGAAACGCAGGTCTCCTCTCTCGATCAAACGTTGGAGGAAACGAACAATTATATTTTGCGCCTTGGAAGCAGCGATTTCTCCTACACGAATTTGATACCGCTTACACTGTATCCGAAGGAGAACGGCGATTATTTTATGGCCAAACAGTGGTTATTGCGCAAGTTCGATGATGATCTCAGCGTTTACAAAGGAATCAAAACCTTCTTCGTTTATTCGAAGAAGAATAATGACATGATCAGTGTCAAGAAGAGCTATGAAGATACCCAGGAATTTGACGGCGTCCTGTATTCCTTCTTCGAACGGCATGCGAATGACATGGATACGCAGAACTGGACGGTCACTTCCTGGTCGGGTAAGTATTACTTGGTTCGTGTCATTCCGATCAGCCCGAATGAAATCAATCGAGAGCTGTATGTAGGCGCATTAATCGATATTGATCACTTAATACAACCGCTTAAACAATCTAATTTCGGGAACAGCGGGAAAGAGCTGCTGCTGATGTCGAACGCGGGCACTTCCCTGATCGAAACGACCCTCTCTTCCGATAACGTGAATGAAATCGTGAAGAAGCTCGAACACAACGAGATGAAGTACGTCTCCTTTACGAAGTCATCGAGCGGGAGCAAGTATATGCTTGTCGGCCTTCCTTTTCAATATGCGCCGATTAGCCTGGCCGTCTTCATACCGGAGAAAGTCGTGCTGCAGAAGCTGTTATATTTTCAACGCCTGCTCTTCTTGCTCCCCATCGGGTTAATTATCATCCTTGCTTTCTACTTGTTATTCGTGAAGAACGTCCTGCTGCGGCCCATGAACATTCTGATCAAAGGGATGCAGAGCATCGGCCGGGGGAACCTGGATGTGAGGCTTGCTGACCATTCCACCAAAGAGTTCTCCTTCCTGGTCGAGACGTTTAACAAGATGGCCTCGCAAATGCAAGGCTTGAAAATCAACGTATACGAGGAAATGCTGCGCGCGCAGAGGGCGGAATTCAATCATCTGCAAGCGCAAATTAACCCACACTTCTATTTAAACTCCCTGAATATTATATTCAGCCTCTCGGTGCTGGAAGAGAATTTGCTGGTTCAGAAGATGACCGAGCATTTGGGCGATTATTTCCGCTTCATTACTCGTTCCCACCGGGATACGATCACGCTGGCTGAAGAGATCGGACATATCGAGAACTATTTGGAAATTCAGAAGCTTCGATTCCCGGAGAAGTTAACCTTTGAGATTACAGTCCCTGACACGTTCAAGCCATACAGTATCTCTCCCTTAATCGTTCAACCCTTTGTTGAGAATGCGATCATACACGGAATGGATAAAGGCAAAGCGATCTTTCACATTGCGATCACGGTGAGCCAATCCGAAGAGTCGGCCGATTGCTATGAAGTGAGAATCAGCGATAGCGGTAAAGGCTTTGCTCCTGATAAACTGCAGCTGTTCCAAGCCGGTCAATATGCCGAAGGCCAGGGCTCGGGCGATAAACATCTCGGTATTTGGAATGTACACCATCGCTTACGGATGAAGTATGGTGAGGGATTCCGTATTCTGTTCGAGAATGGAGCCGTTAAAGGGGCAGTCGTCCGCTTAATTATTCCCAAACAGTCACCATATGAAGAACAGGGGGATCTCTAGCATGTATAAGTTACTTATCGTAGATGATGAAGTCTATGCAATTAAAGCGTTGCTGCGAGGGATCGATTGGAAGGGGTTAGGCTACAGCGAGGTGTACAGCGCGAGCGACGCAGATGAAGCGATGGAGATTATTCGATCCGTGAGCATCGATGTGCTGCTGTGCGATATTGAAATGCCTGACAGCAATGGACTTGATCTGGTTGGCTGGGTTAGAGAGCACAGCACGTCGATCGTGCCGGTTTTCTTGACCGGTCATGCTGATTTCGCCTACGCACAACAGGCCATTCGCCTGGGCAGCTATGAATATTTACTGAAGCCTGTTAACTATGATCAGCTAAGAACGGTCATGGTGAAGGTACAGGAGCGGGTAGAAGATCTGAGGAAGGTCGAGCAATTCGATGAACGCTTCCAAACCTATGAGAAGCTGTGGGAGAAGCAGAAGCCGCTGCTGACCGAACGATTCTGGCAGGATATATTAGCTCAGCGCCTCATTCCGACCGCGGACAATTTGATGGAGCAGCTTCCTGCGTATCATGTCACGTTTGACCCGAAAACATGGATTTTGCCAATTCTGCTTAGTGTGGAGATGTGGAGCAAGGAGTTCAATCTGCGCGATGAAGAAATCATGGAGTACGCATTGCGGAATGCGGCGGCCGAGATGTTTCTGCAATCCCATGCAGGTGACGTCATTCAAGATCGCAACGGCCTTCATTTCATCCTCATTTATTTGACGAACCCTGCAGAAGCCGATAAGGATGAATGGCATGCCAAATGTCAGGACTATATTGACGTTTGTTCACGATTGTTCTATTGCAGCTTGTCTTGTTATATCGGACGGCCGACAGAGATAATCGATCTATCGGAAAGCTATCATGCGCTGCTGGAGCTAGAGGCTCGCAATATTGCGAATACGAGAGTTGTCCAATTCCAGCAGGAGAGCACGGGCAGCGTGTCGACGAAACCGATTAAAGCGCCGGTCCATATTGAATGCGCGGATTGGGTCGTGCTGTTCGAGTTAGGGAAGAAAGAGGAGCTCATGAAGCGATTGGAGGCTATCCTTGCAGAGCTTCGGGAGGACCAAGCCAGTGCCGCCGCTGAAACGATTGATGCCCTGTATCACTCCATCTTACATATGGTGTACCAAGTGTCGCATAAGCATGGACGGTCCGTGAAGGAAATGCTGGGTACGGGGAAGTGGTTTGGGGATGCATCGGCTACCCGTTCCATTGCTCACTTCCAGCAATGGGCCGCACGTGTTATTACAGCAGGAATTGAGTATATGCAGGTCATGCGGATGGACAGCTCCGCCATTATCGAGAAGATCAGGCAGTACGTGCAAGCGAATTTGAAGGATGTGATGAGGGAAGGGATCGCCTCTCATGTGCATTTGAATTCCGCCTATCTGTCCAGGCTGTTTAAGAAAGAAACAGGGCAAACCTTGATGGACTACATCATTACCGTTCGCATGAATCAAACCAAGATCATGCTCATCGAAACGGATCTAAAGATCAGTGAAATCTGTGAATCTATGGGATACGAAAACTTCTCTCACTTTAGTAAAATTTTCAAAAAACAAGTCGGCGTTCATCCGCAAGAATTTCGCAAGCGATATCAATTGCTGGATAAATAAGTGCAAGAACAGACCCTCGGTGAGCGATCCATTGTTCATCCGAGGGTTTATTTTATTGCTGTCATAATAACGGCAATGAGGTCATTCCACTTCGTAGAAAGCCTATAATCGAGACTCTATAATAAAGGTAACAGATGGGGATAACGAGAGAGAAGGTGCTGAATATGGGTAATAAACCCATTAATAATCAATACAAAACATCCTTTATGAAGAAAGTATATCAAAATCGCTATTTATTACTCATGTTGCTGCCAGGCGTCATTTACTTGATTATTAACAACTACATTCCGATGCTAGGGTCGGTTGTCGCTTTCAAAAGCATCAATTACGCGCTGGGTTACTTGAAGAGCCCATGGGTCGGATTCGACAATTTCGAGTTTCTGTTTAACTCAAGCGATGCCTGGGTCATTACGCGAAATACGATCTTGTACAATCTAGTATTTATCGTCCTTACCCTGGTCAGTGCCGTAACATTCGCTATCCTGCTGAACGAGCTGCGCAACCGCTTCTTCTCTAATTTGTATCAGAGCATCATGTTCCTCCCTTACTTTCTGTCTGCAGTTGTCGTAGGGTATCTTGGTTACTCGATGCTGAGCCAAGAGTTTGGCTTCATAAACACAATTCTATTGGCTCCACTCGGCATTGAACCGATTGCGTGGTATAGCGAGCCGAAATACTGGCCGTTCATCTTGCCGATCGTCTACATTTGGAAGAACGTAGGCTACTCCATCGTAATTTACTTAGCGGCCATTATCAGTATCGACAAGGAGTACTATGAGGCTGCCATAACCGACGGTGCAACCAAGTGGCAGTTAATCCGAAACATTACACTGCCTTCCATCAAGCCGATGATGATCATTCTGACCTTGCTCGCAGTCGGCCATATCTTAAATGCAGATTTCGGTTTGTTTTATCAATTGCCGCTTGATGCGGGAGCTTTATATTCCACAACCAACGTCATTGATACGTACGTCTACCGGGCTTTGATTCGATTGGGAGATACCGGAATGTCGTCGGCAGCGGGCATGTATCAGTCGGTAGTCGGATTTGTACTAGTCGTTAGTGTAAATTTCCTGGTACGCAAAATAGACAAAGAGAATGCACTCTTTTAGAACAGGAGGAGGAGAAGCTTGGAAACTACATCATCGGTCAACTATTCTTTGCAAGATGAACCTTCGGCTGTAAGAAGGAATCAGCGAGACATACTGGCTGTCTCAACAAAGTCCAATATCATTCTAAACATCATCTTTATCCTATACGGTTGTCTGTGTCTTCTTCCCATCTTATTAGTCGTAGGCGTTTCCTTCTCGGATGAGAAATCGATCGCACTCCACGGCTATAAATTAATACCTGAGAAATTCAGCTTGTCCGCATATGAGTATTTGTGGTTCGATATTCACAGTATTATTACGGCTTACGGGATTTCGATCTTAGTTACGGTTGTCGGAACCATAGCCGGCATCATTATGACTGCCTTGTTCGCTTATCCGTTATCGAGGGGAGACTTTCACTTCCGCGGCTTCTTCTCTTTCTTTATCTTCTTCACGATGATATTCAGCGGCGGTCTGGTGCCATGGTACTTGGTATACACGAATCTCCTTCATCTAAAGGATACTATCTTCGCCTTGATCGTCCCGGGACTGCTCATGAACGCCTTCTACGTGATCATTATGAGAACGTTCTTTCAAACGACAATTCATCCCTCGATCATTGAATCCGCAACGATGGAGGGGGCAGGTGAAGGCCGCATTCTCGTACAGATTGTTGTCCCGTTATCGCTTCCTGTCTTTGCCACAATCGGATTGTTTTACTCCCTTGGTTATTGGAACGGCTGGTACAACAGTCTGATCTTCATCAATAATGATGACATCATCAATCTCCAGTACATGATGTACAAGGTGTTAATGAACCTGCAGTTCTTGCTGGCAAACGCTCAAGCAGGGGGGCCGAGCTCTACGGAGATCGCCAACTTACCGAGTGAATCCGTACGTATGGCCATGTGTATTGTTGGCACGGGGCCGATGGTGTTCGCCTATCCATTCTTCCAGAAGTACTTCGTCAAAGGATTGACGGTAGGCGCTGTAAAAGGCTAAAACTAGCATGGCTAGTTAGCATAGATAAATATACTCAGGAGGGTTTGTATGAAGAAAATGAAAAAAGCAGCTCCACTCGTTGTAGCCTCTATTGTTTCAGCGTCTCTGTTGTTGTCAGGCTGTGGAAAAAACAACGATCAAAGTGCAAGCAACGAGCAGGCCGCTACTAATACGAAGCAAGAAACGACGGCGACCAATGAAACCGCCACCACGACCAATGAAGCTCCTGCCACGCCGGAACTGGCGCCATACAAACTCAAGATGGTCGTGCCGGGCGGAGCGGTGCCGAAGGACTTGGCATTGGTCAACGAGGAAGTCAGCAAGTATCTAAAGGATAAAATTAACGCATCGTTCGAGTTGGATGTTATCGACTGGGGCAGCTGGCAGGACAAAGTGAACTTGAAGTTTGCATCAAGCGAGCAGTTTGACTTGCTTCAAACGATGAACTGGGATAACTTCGGTACCAAGATTCAACAAGGCAACATTATCGACTTGACCGATCTGATCGATAAGAATGCACCGGATCTGAAATCCGTAATCAACCCGGCGCTGCTTGAAGGTTCGAAGGTGAATGGACGCAATTATGGCATTCCTATCAATAAAGAGCTAGCCAGCCAAGCAGGTGTCATGCTCCGCAAAGATTTGGTGGATAAATACAAAATCGATATCACTCAAATTAAAAAGGTCGAAGACTTAGAACCGATCTACCAAATGATCAAAGAGAAAGAAGCCGGCGTAACTCCGCTCTACTTGAATAAAGATACAAGCGTGGATTGGATCTTTAATCCCATGAATTTCGAAGATTTGGGAGACGCCACCCCGGGATCGGTAGTACGCGGAGCCAACGACTTTAAAGTCGTGTCCAGCATTGAAACGCCTCAAGTGAAAGCGGAATTGGATCTGGCACGCAAATGGTTCCAGGCCGGCTATGTAAACAAGGATGCGGCAACAGCAGCAGATATCTCGGGAGCACTCAAAGCGGGTAAAGCTTTCTCTTACGTCCAGCAGCTGAAGCCGGGTAAAGATGCGGAAGATAGTTTGGCTAACGGCGTTGAATTTGTACAGGTGGAGTTAACCAAGCCCATTGTCAGAACGGCAGATACAACGGGTTCAATGACATCGATCTCCAGAACCTCGAAGGATCCGGATCGTGCGATGATGTTCCTGAATCTCCTTTACACCGACAAATACTTAGTTAACCTGCTTGCATTCGGTATTGAAGGTAAGCACTTCGTGAAGAAATCCGATAACGTAATCGATTTCCCGGAAGGCGTAGATGCTGCAACATCAGGTTACGTGCTTAACGGCGCTTGGATGTTCGGTAATCAGTTTAACGATTATCTGTGGGCCAATGAGAACCCGGCTAAATGGGACAATTTCTTGAAGTTCAACGAATCCGCGGAGAAGTCGAGCGTGCTTGGATTTGTCTTTAACCCAGAACCGGTTAAGAATGAAATCGCGGCATTCAACAACGCGAAGAAGGAATTCGAGCCTGCTCTGTTCACCGGAACTGTTGATCCTAATGAATTCCTGCCTAAGTACATCAATAAAATGAAGTCCATCGGGGTCGATAAAATCATTGCAGAGAAGCAGAAGCAGCTGGATGAATGGGTAAAAACGGCGAAGTAATTAATCTACATCTCAAAGGCTGACGCTCTTCGGAGCGTTAGCCTTATTTATACCAAGGAGGGATCGGATGCTTCATCATGTGCTTAACTTCGAGCAAATCGAGCATTTCAAGGAACGGGGCTGGGTCAAGGTCGAACAGGCTTTTGCGCCGGAAACCGCACGCTCCTGTCAGCAATTTCTATGGGAGAAGCTGAGAGAGCGAGGGATTCTGCAAGAGGATCCATCGACCTGGACAGAGCCGATGATTTACATCCAGGAAGCCTATCGAAGTCCGGAATTTGACCGTTGCAACACGCTGAGAATGGCTAATGCGATTGAAGAGTTGATCGGCATAGGCAGATGGACAGATAAAGGTGTGTACGGCGTGGATGAGATTCATTCGACATGGGGCTGGTGGCCGGTGAACTTTGCACTGGGGGCAGAGAAAGAGTGGAGCGTTCCTACTGAAGGGTGGCATTGGGATGGCATACACTTCCGTCATTATGTAGATAGCCCGGAGCAGGGACTGCTGTGTCTATGCCTATTCTCCGACATTGCTCCCCGCGGCGGAGGTACGCTAGTGCTTGAAGGTTCACATAAGCTGGTCGCTCGTTTCTTGGCCGAGCATCCTGAGGGACTTGAATCACAGGCTGCAATAGATGCGCTAAACCTCCAGCATCCCTATTTAGCCGAATTGACCGGCATAACGAGCGGGAGAGCTGCTTCTTCTGCGAAAGAGCGCATAGATATCTTCATGAATACACTGCATACGGATTCCCAAGGTATTCAACTGCGCGTGGTCGAAACGACCGGCTCGCCGGGCGATGTGATCCTCTGTCATCCGTTTCTGTATCATACGTCATCGCAGAACCATAACGGCGTTCCACGGTTCATGTGCAACCGAACTACCCCGTTAACAGAACGGATGAACTTGAATCGAGATGATCCTCGTGAATACTCGCCGTTAGAACTCAGCATTCGGGAGGCACTCAGCGATAGGGAGACTACATCATGACGACTAAGCTTGAAGCGGCAATAAGCTGCAAGGAGTCTTATTTTAAGATAAATGGCAAGAGCAGACTGGTGATCTCCGGGGAATTGTCTTATTTCAAAACGGACCCGATCGAATGGGAGGATCGCATCCGCAAATTAAAGGCCAGTCTCTTGAATTGTATTAGCACCTACGTGCCTTGGGGGTTACATGAGAGTGAGAAGGAGCAGTTCAGCTTCTCGGGCCGCTTGGATATCGCCGAGTTCGTGGAGTTAATGAAACAGAATCAGTTATTCGGCATCTTGAAGCCGAGCGGATATGTTTGCGATGAAATCTCAGGTGGGGGATTCCCAAGCTGGATTTGGGCGGAAGGCGTCAGAACGCGAACCGGCGACCCCGCATTTCTAGATTATTTGCATCGCTGGTTGGATACGATCACGCCTTTGTTGAAAGACACTCAAATTACAGAGGGGGGAAACGTGATCCTTTGGCAAGTGGAGAATGAGTTCGGTTTCGGGAATAAGCCGTATTTGTTTCAACTCGCCAATCGCGTGAAAGAGCTTGGCATCGAGGTGCCAATCGTGCTCAATAACGGAGATTATTATGCCGAAGAGGGGCTGCTGGGGGCATTTGATTACTATCCGACACCTGCTCCGGATCAAATACGGGAAGTCGCTGCTTACTTTCAGAACTACCGGGCCACGCATCCGGACAAACCGATTTTTAGTCAGGAATTTGAGGCGGGCTGGTTAAACACCGCTCTCAGCTCTGACGTCACGACAATGGGACATTTACCGCGCGTATGGCTAGAAAGCTTATCGAAGCTTGCGTTTATAAACGGCTGTGCAGGATTGAACTACTTTATGTTTGCCGGTGGAACCGATCCGGGGATGCAGCCTGCTAAATTTTTCCCGAATCGCTATTATAACGAAGCTGCCATCGAAGAGTGGGGCGAGCTCGGGGAATTGTACTATCGCTATAAGACTACGCATGCTCAGCTGCTTTCCTTCGAATCCTTGCTGGTGGAGGAGCCGGAAATCATGACGGGTTCAGAAGCTTGCGTAGAAGGGGTTCCTTCCGAAGTGTTGGTGAACCTTCGCGGTAAACAGCTGCTAGCTTTCAGTAATGCTTCCGATGAAATACAAGCGTTCACCTGGGAGTCTGAGTTGCTAGGTTTAGTTCCAACCCTCACCGTGCTTCAGCCGATGGAAACGAAGATTTATCCGCTGCATGTTCTACTGCATGCGGGCTTGAAATGGATGCATTCCTCGGCTGAAATTCTCTACAGGGATGCGGGCGTTTGTATCGTATTTGGGGAGATCGGACAAGAGAATCAATTGAAGCTGGTGTGGAACAGCGAGTTCCTGCCGCATGTGGTTGATTCCGGAGCCGTGCAGACAGAATGGCGTGCGAATGAATTAACCATTACGTTCACGCCTCAGCGGGAAGATCAATGGATTTGCTTGGATGCCTACCGGATTATGATGGTTTCGCGGGAGCGGGCCATGCATACTTGGTTTGGGCCAGAAGTCGGCGGCAAACGGGATTTGCTTATTTCGGACCTCTATTATGCGGATTGGTCGGATTCGGACGACGGTCATATTCAAGTGGAAGCTGAACTTGGAGTTACCCATGCGTTGACGGTGATTCGCAGTGCGGATGCATCCATGAAGCAAATGACTTACACGGCACCTGATGCAATCGCTGCTGATCTTCAGGAAACCGCCGAAATCATGAAGTGGGATATATGCCAGGATTGGGAGAAGTCATTTGTGTCCTCAGAGGCTGCAGCCAAGAAAACCAAACTAGGAAGTTCCTTTGAGGCCAACGGGCATAATGATTGCGGCTATGCGGTCTACACAAGTGAATGGATCAGCGATGGTGAGGAGCAGCAATTATTGATCCCGGAAGTGAATGATTACTTTGATCTGTTTATCAATGAGGAATGGATTGCTTCGGGACAACGGACCATGAAGCTCCGGTTAAATAATCTTATTGCCGGGAAAAACAGCTTGATGCTGCGCTGCTACTCCACGGGACATGACAAAGATATGGCTCTTGATCCGGCTTTGAGCGGCATGATGCTGCCTTTGTATGTTGGTGCCCTTCACTACGAAGAGCTGGTGAGCTGGCAACAGAAGATGTTGTTCACCAAGGAAGAGAAGGATGCGATGTTCGAGGACAAGGATCTGCTGCTCTCCTATCACGATAATGGCTATGCGCAGGCAATCGGCATCGATATCGGGGGGCTCGGTAAGGAGACGGGGAATTGGTCCTCATTCGAATTCGGCTCGGAAGGCGTTCTGATCAAAGATGCCAATATCGACTACACGGGCTCGGGAGAAGTGCTAAACCGAACCCAGTTTTATGCGGATGCCAAGTATGCCGGAAGTCGGGTGCTGCTTGAAGTTCGAGATGCTGATTTAATCTACGCTCTTTATGTGAATGGCAAACACCTTGCTGCGATCTGGCAAGGGTGGAGCAACTGGGGCTTCGAGAATAGCCCGAAATACTGGGATATTACCTCGTTGATTCAATTCGGAGAATCCAACCAAATCCTGCTTCGTTGTCTAATGGGGCCAAGAGGCGGTGGTGTCCTTCAGCCTGCCAGCGTTTCCTTCTACAAAACCGCAATCGAAGGGGAAGCGAACTTCACTCCGTTAGCATCAGGCATTCAAGCTGCGATTGAGGGTGAGCTCGGTACATATGAGCAGGGCAGCTTGAAAGGCTTGATAGCTAGGCAGGAAGGTTCCCTGATTATATCGAGAAGTCAGTTTGCCTATACAGAATGGGCGGATTTGGTTCATCCGATGTACATCGAGCTGGAGGGCGTGCAAGATTTCACTTTGATTTATGTAAATGGCGAGTTAATCGGCAAATATTATCCTGGAGGCTATCAACGCAGATTCTATGTCTGGCGCTCATGGCTCAAAGAAGGGGATAATGAGCTGGCGCTTGTGGGTAAACTCACGTCTTCGCCGCAGCCTTGCATTAAGATCGGGTGTTATCATGTGAAGATGAAAGATCGTATTGTACTTAACTGAGCTAGATTCCAACATCGAAGAAACCGGTAAACCCTCCATCAGTTGAGCTGATGGAGGGTTTTTATTATTGTACGCGCTAACTAATCGTAGGAGCCTTATTTATGTGAAAATGCCCTTCAATAAAATCTAACGAATCGTGGAGGTCCTATTTAGCTGATTTCGAGACATATAGGGCTTTTTTTACCCCAATATGCCTTCTACGATTCGTTAGATTGATCAAGGAGGTTAGCGCCCCATCATTACTGAAGAAGGCAGAGACTTTCAATTTTCTTGTCAGAGCCAGGGGTTTATATAGAATTGTTTTCTGGCATCCTCCTTGAGTTGTACAAACTACACGATAACCCGATGCTTTCCGAGAAAAAAGAGACTTAACGTGTATAAACTGCAATAGAAATACGGATAAGCAGCTATATTCACTTGAAAGAGACTTATGAAATGTACTTTGTACACGTCATCCGTCATTTGAGAATAGAAAGTAGCGAATGTGTTGTATTCCTTACACGTCATTGTCGAGCCGAGTGACAGGTGATCCCTCGCACGTTCTTCAGTGGCCTCGTTCAAAAGGAAGAAAAAAAACGCCCTACTTAGTAGGACGTTTCATAATTACTTTAATAAAAATGGGTTAACGATATCGACTGTGCTGTATATAGTGTCGTAATGGTCTTCTGGGTCTTTGATACTTATTTTTAGGCTCAACACGCCAGTCACATCAACGTTGACTTCTTGTGGTTTTGATCCTACCAATAAGGTGTAACTTGCAAGCTCATTACCGTCACCTATAATTGTAACAACTCTTGCGTTGGAATAATTGTCGTATTTGATTCCCTCACCTAGACCTACAAGACCACTAAACTTTTTATATTTGGAGTCCAGTGCATATTCTATGTCAGTAACAGCGTATTCTGAAATCGAAATGCCATTTGTATAAACTTGTCCACCTAATAACATCTTTTTATTCACTTGGACAGAGTTTGCGTTTTTGCTGATTTTTGGGTTAAGGTCAGACAAGTATACGCCATCGCCCTTTGTACTACCAACGAATACGGAAGTAGTCTTACCGTCCCAAGTAACTTCTTTACCTAGCATTTCAGCGACCATCCTCATTGGGAGGTAGTTCGTTCCTTTATACATAAACGAAGCTGGAACCTCAGTTCCGTTATTATTGTAACTTCCGCTTGGCACAGTCTTATTGACTCCATTAATCCAGAAATTAACTTTATCAAACGATACTTGGATTGTTGATGTTGTGGCAGCGAACGAAACCCCAGAGAAAAATACTGCTCCTGCAATAAATCCGATAGTTGCTGACTTCAAGTTGATGCGTTTCATCTTGTGTTCCTCCTGTTGGTTGTTTTGTACAATTTCATATTCGAAATATACGAATGTCATATTTCGACAAATTGGATCTATTTTCCTTCATGTACATTTGATTTCCAAGGAACAAATTGTAAATATGCTGAAAAAGACCGTATCTTAAGTTGTTCATTGCTTCTTTGTACCCATCAGCACCGTCAGACTCACTAACGTCACGAAGATGGTAGCGCCCATATCGGACAAAATAGCAATCCACAGCGTTAGCCATCCCGGAATGGTAAGCAGCAAGGCGACCAGCTTCAATCCGAGTGCAACGCCTATATTAAACCGAATGATCGCATTGACTCGTTTGGCCACGGATATGGCCTCCGGCAGCTTGCCCAGATGATCCTGCATGAGCACGATATCCGCCGTTTCAATCGCGCTGTCCGTTCCTTTGCCCATGGCGATCCCCAGTTGAGCCGTCGCTAACGCGGGTGCATCATTGATGCCATCCCCAATCATAGCGACTTTTCCGCTAAGCGCGAGTTCTTTAATCTTATTCACTTTATCTTCGGGCAGCAGATTGCCGTAAGCTGTAGTAACACCAACGAATTTAGCTACCTTCTCTGCGGTCGTCTGATGATCTCCGGTGAGCATGACTGTGTTACGTATGCCGGCCTGACGAAGCTTTGATATGACTGTTGTACTTTCATCTCGAATTTCATCCGCAATGCCGAACATGCCCAGTACCTGCTCACTGTCAGCTAGTAGAACTAACGTGAGCGCTTGATTTTTCAATTCATTCATTTGAGCTTGGACGTCGGCTGGAATAGTAAGATGCTCCATGCTTCGTTCATTTCCAAGCCAATATGGCTTTCCTTGTACAAGGGCTGTGATCCCTCTGCCGGAAATTGTCTGGATTTCATCAGGTGCAGGGACCTCGATTCCAAGCTCCGTAATTTTCTTCATGACTGCTTTGGCCAGTGGATGAGAAGAAGAACTTTCGATGGCACCTGCGACTTTTAAGAATAGCTGCTCCTCGTATACGATCATCTTCTCGACGTACGGTTCTCCCTTGGTTATCGTCCCCGTCTTGTCGAAAGCGATGGTATCGATTTGGCCTAACTGCTCTAGGAAGACGCCGCCTTTGATCAAAATACCGTTCCGCGCGCTTCGAGTTATGCCAGCTACAATCGCTATCGGCGAAGAGAGAATAAGTGCACAAGGGCATCCGACGATTAAGACCGCCAAGCCTTGGTAGATCCATTTGCTCCAATCTCCGCCTAGGAGAAGGGGAGGAATCAGAAGGACGAGCGCCGAGATGATCATAATGATCGGTGTATAATACCTCGCGAATTTATTAATAAACAGCTCAGTCGGTGTTCTCGTTTCTTGGGCTTCTTCGACCAAATGCAGAATCTTCGCCAGGGAAGAATCCCTGTAGGCTTTCTCGATCCGGATGTGAAGGACGCCTTCATTGTTGATGCTTCCACCATAAACAGGCTCTCCATTTTCTTTCTCGATCGGTAATGCCTCTCCGGTAATTGCGGCTTCGTTAACCGAGCTTTTGCCGCCGACTACAACGCCATCAGATGGGATCTTCTCGCCGGGTTTCACGATTACCAGGTCACCGACTGTCAATGAAGTGATCGGGACGACGACTTCGTGGCCATTCTCAAGTTTCACCGCTTCTTTAGGAGCAACTTGAAGGAGTGTCTCCATCGACCGACGGGCTTTCTCCATCCCAAGTCCTTCTAACAGTTCATTCAAGCCGAAGAGAATAGCTACGAGCGTAGCTTCCTTCCACTCTCCGATTGCAACGGCTCCGATCAATGCGATTGTCATGAGGGTGTCGATGTTAAATCGCAATGCCAATAGATTTCTTAGTCCGCGTAGAAAGGTCGGATAGCCGCTCAGAGCAATGGCTGCCAAATACATCGCGATCTGGATACCGTTGTTTACCTGATCTCCAGAGATATAAGCGACACCATAGAAGATCGCAGAGACGATCAACAGTTTCACCATTTTGGAATTCCCGTGTTCATGTGAATGATCATGACCATGACCATGACCATGACCATGGGTATGAGAATGATCGTGACTATCCTCGTGAGCATGGTCATGACCTGATGCGCAATTATCGCACGAGAGTCCATTGGAGCGGGCTTCTTTCATAAGTGCACCTCTTTAATTCAATATATGAGTATGTATTCATATGATATGTTGGAATTATTTTTCTGTCAAATGTAATTCCTCCATCCGGCGAGCTGCAACAATCAGCAGGCTGCTATGTTATAATAAAGGACATCATATTCAATGGTTGGTGGAATGAATTGGACGATAAACTTACGATAGAAACCTGCGACGAATCATGCAGCGGGACTCAGATTGATTTTAAAGTCGTGAAAGAGAATTTAGTGGATGAGTCCGCTGCCAGTGCGATGGCCGATTTATTCAAGACACTAGGGGATGCCACTAGGGTGAAGATTATTCATGCGTTATCTCAGAGCGAGTTATGCGTACATGATTTAACACAAGTGCTCGATATGGGGCAATCCGCGATTTCGCATCAGCTTCGATTTCTAAGAAACCTTCGTATCGTAAAGAGGCGTAAAGTGGGGAAAACGGTATTTTACTCATTAGATGATGATCATGTGGAGCAAATATTCATTCAAACGTTACAGCACTTGAGACATGATTAATTTGCGACAACAGCAAAGGCAGCCGATCACTTGGATTGGCTGCCTTGTTTGTTTCCCTATACATGGGCCCAAATTTGGTATAATTGGAAGGCGTCAGGACTCATGAGAATGAAAGGAGTATCATCGATGAAAATTGGATTCCTAATTATTGATATGCAAACCATCCACCTAGAGGGTTTAGACAAGCAGAAGATAGAAAGAGCCAGTGAATATATCAACTATGTGTCAGATACGCTTCGTTCCAATCATCAGCTCGTCATACACATTCACGACATTGAAGGGATGACGGAGTCAAATCGAGATGTATTCGACACGGTTCCGGAAATTCAAGTTCAAGACACAGACATCATTGTAAGCAAAGAAAGCTCGAATGCCTTCTGGCAAACAGAATTGGAACAAGTGCTGCTGAAGCATGAAGTGGAACTAGTCATCCTTGCAGGATTTGCGGCGGAGCAATGCGTGTTGTTTACCTATAACGGAGCCAGCGAGCGAGGTTTTAAACCGGTTATTTTGCAAAATGGTATCTTGAGTAAACACCATGACGTCATAACCTCAACTTACCGGGATCGGAACCTAATCTCGCATCCTGTCATTAAATACTTGCTGAACTAGCATTACAGGAACTATGGCCTATTAGCTCAATTTGGTGGTGTTACATTGCAGGTACTAAGGTATTTGGTGCTATGGATGATATTCATACTCTTGTTCACCGCAGCAGCGTTAAGTCTCGAACTGTTAGAAGGATCTAAAATAACGACAACGGAATATTATGGCTTTCAGAATATAGGCTTCACCTTCATCGTGTTAATGTTTCTTACCGCATGTGTTCTCTATCCCGTAACTTTGCTCCCTATATCTTTACTCATTAGTAAGCTTGTGAGAGGTGTTCTCTTGCGAGTGCTATTCTATGGCATATTAGGTGTAATTGGTGGAATTATGATGTTCAATCAGTTGTATAATGATCGTTTTATTCAGGAATATGGTTTGAATTTGAGCACGGCAATCCTGATCTTCGGGGCCGCTGGCATCATCTATGCGCTGCTGGATCATTATCTTCACAAGAGGAGTCATAAACATTTATGGAAATGACAAACTTACTTGCGGCAAAATCGAGAGAAGATCTGCGGGCGTGGTTACTGGAGAATAGTACGATTGAGAAATCGTGCTGGGTCGTGGTTAGCGTGACGCCAACTCCCGATGTCGTGTTATATTTGGATGCCGTCGAGGAAGCATTGTGCTTCGGTTGGATAGATGGCGTTAAGAAGAAAATATCGGAAACCGAGGTGGCGCAGAGGTTATCCCCCAGAAGCAAAAAGAGCTCATGGACGGAATTGAACAAAGAACGCGTTCGCCGGCTCGAACGTTTAGGATTCATGCGAGACGAAGGAAGAAAGGTGCTTCCGGATATGAACCCGGAATCTTTTCGCATGGATGAGGTTATCGAGCAAAGGCTGAGAGAGGAACCGACAGCCTATGCGAACTTCTTGGCTTTTCCGGACCTGTACAAGAGAATTCGCATCGACACCATTCAAAGCTATAAAGATCAGCCGGAGTTATTTCTGAGCCGATTAGACAAGTTCATTGCCAACACCAAAGCGAACAAGATGTACGGCCAATGGCATGATAATGGACGGCTAATAGATGAATAGTCGCTTCACGTGGGCGCGTGGAAACTTAAACGGTGTACCGTTAGGCATCCGACTAATCGCTTTCCTCTGGGATTACGTGATTATATCCGGCTATATCGTTCTGCTAATCGGCCTATCTTTTCTCATTCGTCCTTGGTTGACGCCGTTGTTTACGACCTCCCCATGGTTGGCGGAGAGCAGTGGGTTCTTATTCATTACGCTCCCTGTATACCTTTATTTTGCAATATGTGAGGGATCGAGCGTGCATGCAACATGGGGGAAAAGACGAATGGGGATTGTGGTCGCAAGCCGGCGGCATGGTAACCCGGTTCGCTTCGGAGCCTCTCTGCTGCGTTCTGCGCTAAAATTCGCCCCGTGGGAGCTGGCCCATTTTACCATCTGGCATATGGTCATTCCTACCGACTACCCCGATGCCTTAATCTACTCCTTATTGGGGACCGTCTATGGTCTCGTACTCGTATATTTGATTAGTCCGTTATTGAATAGAAACAGACAGACGGTCTATGACTTGATCGCGGGGACCGTTATTAGGTATAGGAATTGAGGCAGTTTAGGGAAGTGGTAAACGCTTGTCACACAAACGTCGCACAAAGCGACGTTTTTTTTTTGTGTGGAAGGCGCTTAATATGTAGAATTTATTTTTCCGATTGACATACTCGGAATTTGCTTTTATAGTAAAAACATTCTAATTGAAGAGAACAAGAAATAGGGAGGCAACAATATTATGAACATCCGGAAACACGCGGGCCTCACGCTCGCACTCATCCTCGCGTTGACACTCGTGCTGTCCGCTTGCGGCAGCAAAGATAAGAATGAGAATAATTCGGCATCCTCCGGCGAGACGGCGCAGCATGCACTTGCGGGCAAGAAGATCGCGCTTGTCATGCAATTCAATCAAGGCACGTTCTCGGCCCAATATGTCGACGGCGTAACGAAGCAAGTCGAGAAGTTCGGCGGCAAAGTAACCGTTATGGCATCCGACAACGACTTGAATAAAATGGTCTCTAATCTAGATACGGCGATCAACCAGAAATTCGACGGTATCTTGCTCGACCACGGCAATGCTGACGCGCTGACGAACGGCGTGAACAAAGCAGTCGCCGCTGGCATCCCGGTCGTCGCTTTCGACTCCGGACTGACCGTGGACGGCGTAACGAGCCTGGCTCAGAACGACCAATTGTTGGCAGACAAGTCGCTTGCGGCGCTGGCTAAAGACGCTGGCGGCAAAGGCAACATCGTCAAAGTATGGGTGGCCGGCTTCCCGCCGATGGAATCCCGTCAAATCAAATACGCTGAATTCCTGAAGGCGAATCCGGATATCAAGGAAATTGCGCAATTCGGCGATGCAAGCAAAGCGCAGCTGGACGCGCAAACGCGAATGGAAGCGATTCTGAAGAAGTACCCGGAGAAAGGCAGCATTACGGCGGTCTGGGCCGCTTGGGATGAATTCGCGAAAGGCGTTACGAACGCGATCAAGCAAGCCGGACGCACGGAAATCAAAGTTTATGGTATCGATCTTAGCGACGAGGATCTTGCGCTCATTCAAGATCCGACCAGCCCTTGGGTTGCATCGGCAGGCGCTGATCCGTCCTCCATCGGCCAAGTGCAAGCGCGCTACCTTTACCAGAAGCTGAATGGCGACAAGACGGACGCGACGGTGCAGATTGAACCGGTATTCGTCAGCCGCGACTCGCTGCCAACGGACAAGAAAGTAACGACAGCCGATCTTGGCGAATACGTCGAAGGCTGGGGCAAGAGCGAGCAAGGCAACACGGATTATCTGAAAGAGCTGGAGCAAGCGGTAGGCGCGAAATAAGCGCTGGTAATAAGCGACATAGCGATACGCAATGATGAAGAATCAGCAGGAAACGGCGCGGAGCTTCCGCGCCGTTTTGTTCTATCTGGAAGAGCTTCTGAGAGGAGATGAGCGATCATGGTAGATGGACAAGCTGCAAGCACGGCGAGCATGCTGCGCATGAATGGCATCGGTAAGTCTTTCGCAGGCGTCGCGGCGCTGAAGAGCGTCGATTTCGAGCTGCGAAGCGGCGAGGTTCACGCACTTCTCGGCGCGAACGGGGCCGGCAAGAGTACGTTGATGAAGATTTTATCCGGTGCATACGCGGGCGACAATGGCACGGTCGAGATCGATGGCCAGACGCTAATCATCCGCTCGCCGGCGGACGCAAAGAAGAACGGCATCCACTGCGTGTATCAGGAGGTGGATACGTCGCTTGTGCAGCATCTGAGCGTCGCGGAGAATATTATGCTCGACCGCATGGCCGCTTCAGAAGGCAGCGCCTGGATCTCTTGGAGCAAACTGAAGCAGGATGCCGCGCAGGTGCTGGATAAGCTCGGGCTTGGCATCAATATTAACAGCAGCGTGTCGGAGTTGACGCTGGCGGAGAAGCAGCTCGTGCTTATCGCGCGGCTGTTCGCTCAAGATGCGAAGTTCGTCATTCTCGACGAGCCGACGGCACCGCTGAGTATAGAGGAAGCCGACCGGTTATTCGGTCTGATGGACGGCTTGAAGGCGGCCGGCATCGGCATCGTCTTCATCTCGCATCGCTTGCCGGAAGTGTTTCGGGTTAGCGACCGGATCACGGTCATGAGGGACGGAGGCGTCGTCTTGAACGTATCGGCAGCCGCGACAACCATCGCTGACGTCATCCGCGCGATGCTCGGCAAGAGCTTCGAGGAGGAGTATCCGAAACTGCCAGCGGTTATTGGAGAGCCGATCTTGGAGACTCGCGGGTTGGCAGCGGGACGTCGCGTGCGTGGCGTGGACCTGACCGTACACAGCGGCGAGATCGTCGCGGTCGTCGGTCTTGTCGGCGCCGGCAAGACCGAACTGTCACGACTGTTGTTCGGCGTGGA
The DNA here is from genome assembly GCF_900106745.1 of Paenibacillus sp. CF384. Classification (GTDB taxonomy): domain Bacteria; phylum Bacillota; class Bacilli; order Paenibacillales; family Paenibacillaceae; genus Paenibacillus_Z. The sequence continues at coordinate 181,304 of NZ_FNNV01000008.1, forward strand.
CGTCGCAGATGGCGGCAGCATCTCGCTTGCCGACAAGGTGGTCGTGCTGCGTTCGCCGGCAGATGCCGTGGAAGCGGGAATCGTGCTTGTGCCCGAGGAACGGCGCAAGGAAGGGATACTCGTGCGCGAATCCGTGCTGCACAATTTGAGCCTGCCGATTCTGCGCTCGCTCAGCAAGTTCGGCTTTATCTCCGGCGCCAAGGAGAAACTCCACGGGGCGGACGTGATCGGGCGGCTCGGCATCAAGGCGTCGCATCCCGATATCGCGACGGCGTTCCTCAGCGGCGGCAACCAGCAGAAGGTAGCAATCGGCAAATGGATGAGCACGGACGCGCGTGTTTTTGTGTTCGACGAGCCGACGAAGGGCGTAGACATCGGCGCGAAGCGAGATATTTTCCGGATCATCGGGGAGTTAGCGCAACAAGGGAAAGGCATCTTGTATTTAACCTGTGAATTTGCGGAAGCGCTGGGTCTGGCCGATCGCATTCTCGTCCTGTGCGACGGGAAGATCGTCCGCTCGTTCCGGCGGGGTGAAGCGTCGCAGGAAGATTTGCTTTATTTTGCGAGTGCAGGTAAGGAGGAAATGTTATGAACAATCGGCTGCTGCAATTCTCGTTTAAGTATGGAGCGATTATTTTCATCGGAATCGTCTTGCTGTTCTTCTCGCTCTATAACGAATATTTTCTAACGTACAACAATATCGCGGATATTCTGCGCTCCATCTCCATCGTGACGTTCGTCGCCATCGGGGTGACGATCTCGCTTACCGTCGACGGCTTCGATTTGTCCGTCGGGTCTACCGTGTCGCTGGCAACCGTATTGTCGGCGACGATGATGGTTTGGTACCAAATGCCGCTCGCCGTCGTCATTATCGTACCGATCGTGTTCGGAGCTCTAATCGGACTGATCAATGCTTTTCTAATCGTAAAGGTTCGCATTCCGGATCTGCTGGCCACGCTGGCGGTCATGTATATCGTTAGTGGTGTGCATAAGACGTACACGAAGGGCTATTCCATCTACAGCAACATGCAGATGCAGGACGGAAGCAAGGCGCCCGGCGAAATCACGAAGCAATTTCTCTGGATTGGTCAAGGCAAATTACTTGGCGTGCCGTTCCCCGTCGTTCTCATGGTGATTGCAGTCGTCGCGGCGCATCTGTTCTTCAAGTACACGCGCCTTGGCAGGCAGATGATCATGATGGGCGGAAACGAGGAAGCGGCCCGCTTATCCGGCTTGCGCGTCAAACGCGTTCGAACACTCGCGTATGTCGCGTCCGGCGTGCTGGCGGCGATCGGCGGTATCCTGTTCACCGCCCGGGTTGGCAACGGTCAAGTCGATGCCGGAGCGCCGATGCTCATGGAAGCGGTCGCCGCCGTATTTGTCGGCTACTCCGTCTTCGGTGCGGGACGTCCGAACGTCATCGGCACTTTTTTCGGCGCGATCCTGATCGGCGTACTCGTCAACGGCATGACGATGATGAACGTGGAATATTACACTACGGACATCATCAAAGGGGCAGTGCTCGTGCTAGCGCTGGCGGTCACGTTCATTCACCTTAACCGGCGCAGAGGTTAATGGTTATCTGTAAGCCTAGGGGGACTGACCCCATAACGTGAGACAAATTAAAACACCTTCAAGTGAAAGGCCCCATGTCGTAAGATGTGGAGGACAACTTGGAGGTGTTTTTGCATTGGCAACAAGAGTCAGTTACCCGGTGGAAGTAAAGATGAAAGCCATTGAAATGAGACTGGCAGGTATTCCGGTTAAGAAGGTCATGGATCAGCCCGTTACAGCCTGCAGAAGAACCGAACCATCGCCTTAATCATATACTCTCTGCCGATGGGGCCCCAAGGGTCCCATTCCAGGCTGTCGGGGAAATACACCCTGTTCCCCTTCACCGCTGAGAGCTGCTGCCATCTTGAGTCGGCAGCGAATTCATGGATGGAGGCGTCATCGCTCCATATAACAAGAATTTGCTCGGGGTCCAGCTCGACGACTCGGTCGAATGCATGATCCATATAACTGCCGTGCGTAACGCGATCGTCCGACAGGAACCCGAGCCGATCATACAGCTCGCTGATCTGAAACGGCTTCGATAGCCGCTGTTCCATATAATCAATCGTCGTCTGGATCGAATCGTGCCCGATCCGATCAGGTGCTTGCTGATGAGCATGCAGATGCAAGAGGAGCTCCAGAAACGCATGCTGTCTTCTCAGCATGCCGATCTCGCTCTCTTCCGTCATCGCTTGGTGCAGCAGCGACAGCTGCGATTCGGTGAGCGCGGAAGCTGCTCGATGTATCGTTCCATTTCCGGTTATGGAGGGAAGTTTCCCTCCAACTGTCTCCGTTTCGCCGATATGCAGTGCGCTGTACGTGATCAATGCCACCTTCAAGGTGCCAATTGAATCGGTCATCAGCTCGAAGCTTCCTTCCCCCGGATGAAAGAAGAAAAAAACGCCTTCCTTGATTGCGCTCGAAATGCCGTTCCGCAGAAACAGCTGGCCGCTTCCTCCTTGGACAATGACGATTAATCCGCTTCCGGCATGCATCGGCTCCGAACGAAAGCTGCGTTTGAAATGAATGAGTTTTATCGATAAGGGATAGCAGGATAAATAGTGGGATGTTGACATGAAGTTGAATCCTTTTCATTAGTAATTAGCGCTTAATTGATAATCATTATCAATTACAAGTTTAACAGGTTTGGGGCTGCCAGCCAATAAGTAAATTTGTTGATGTCGCTAAATGAAGATTTTGTCCAAAAAAAAATGACAATGTGGTGCATTGGAATCAAATAGATCGATAGGTACAATAGGTAATGAAAATGATTCTCATCGACAAATGTAAGGGGTTGTAGAAAACGGTAAGGTATATAACGCTCCTGTTGTTTATCGGACTGCTCTTGTCCGGCTGCGGGACTGCCGAGTCCGGCGGACCGAAAGAAGTGGACAAGCCTGTCGCGGAGGAAGCCTTGTCGGCCGAATCGTCGGGTGATCCTCTTGACCAGATAGAGGCGGCTCAGATTGATGATCCGGCGGCTGCGGCAAAGGAGATGACCAGCTTGATCAAGACGTTCAAAGACGCGGTGGAATCGGACAACAAGGAAGAAGCTATCGCGCAGGCTGTACGGATGGCATCCATCTGGAAGTCGCTGAGCACCGACATGCCGCAAGAACAATCCAAACGCTTGAATCAGATGAATGCTGATTTACGGGGGTTGCTCGAAGCGGTGCATGCCGAGAATTGGGATAAAGCCAAGCTTGTCGATCTCGATTATTCGCTTTACCAAGGGTTCCGGGAAGTGAAGACCGTACTACTACTTTCATAAAGAGAAAGGTGAAACAACAATGGTATCAAGCAAAAAATATCTCGCATTCATGCTCTGCATCGGCCTTATCATGGCACTTGTGCCTGCAACGGCCGCAGCGGCGGCAACAAAAACGATCAGCGTAACGATTGACGGCAAAAAACAAAGCTATTCGGCAAGTCCGCGCGTCGTGAACGGCCGCACGCTCGTACCGTACCGCGCAATCGCCGAAGCGCTTGGTGGTACGGTTTCCTATGACGCCAAATCCCAAAAAGCAACGATTAAAAAAAGCGGTGCGACAATTGAGCTGACGCAAGGCAGCAAGAAGGCCTACATTAACGGCAGCGCGGTTTCGCTTGACGCGGGTCCGATGAACTCAAACGGCAATGTGCTTGTACCTTTACGTTTCGTAGGCGAATCGCTGGGCGTATGGGTGACTTGGAACGGCACTTCTTCCACGGCTGTCTTGGAAACCAAGCGGACGTTCAAGCACCGGCTGGGCAGCGCGGAGTTGAATCATGTGCCAAAACGCGTCGTCGTCCTGTTCAACGGCGGGGTCGACATCTCCGTCCTGCTTAAAGTTAAGCCTGTCGGCGCGGTGGAATCCTATATCCAACAGCCATTCTATGAATATATCCGCCCGAGCCTGATCGGCACGAAGACGCTTGGCGATGAGACGCAGCCGAACGTGGAAGCGATCGCGGCACTTAAGCCGGACGTCATTATCGGCACGATCGAGCGGCACGAAAAAATTTATCCGCAATTGAGCAAGATCGCTCCGACGATCATCATGGACGATCTGTCCGCTTGGCAGGAGAACCTGCAAGTCATTTCCAAAGTATACAACAAAGAAGAAGCGGCATCGGCGTTCATGGCTGACTGGGATGCGCAAGTGGCCGATTTCAAGAAGAAGCTGCCTGCGAGCATCAAAGGCTCCGCGATTTCGATTATCCGCGTCAACCCGAACGGCACGGCACGCGCTTACAATGCGGGCTTCGCGTATAAAATTTTCAAGGAATTGGGCTTCTCGACGCCTAAAGCACAGCTGGCGACAGGCCAAGAATTTATTGCGGTCAACTCGCAGGAGCAAGTATCCTTGCTTGACGGCGATTACATCTTCGACTTCACCACGGACTGGGATGGGGACGGCGCCGTTCTGCAGCATCAGAAAACGTGGACGTCCAGCGCGCTATGGAAGAACCTGAAAGGCGTCAAAAATAACCACTACTACAAAGTCAACTCCGTTACTTGGAACCTGTCGGGAGGCGCGCTTGCAGCCAAGCTGATGCTGGACGACCTCTACTTCCACTTCGGCTTGGAATAATAAGAACGGGCCGATATATGTAAGGGAAAACGGAAGAATGAGCCGATTGGGCTCATTCTTTTGCTGTATGTACGTGTGGGGGAGGAAGCGGAATCGGGCATGGATATCCATACGAAAATGAACGTTTACCGGAGCGCGGGACTCATCGCAAGCTGCCTTCTACTACTGCTCAGCGTCGTCTCCAGCATCTGCTTTGGCTTTGTATCCATTAGCTTGAAGGATCTAGCAGCATCCTTCGCAAGCTATGACGAGACGATTATGGAACAAGTCGTCGTCCGCACGGCCAGACTGCCTCGGGCAGTGATTGCCGCGGCGGTTGGCGCGTCGCTTGCTCTGGCGGGAGCGGTGCTGCAGAGCGTAACGAGGAACCCGCTCGCTTCGCCGAGCGTGCTCGGCATCAACGCCGGCGCGTCGGTTGCCGTCGTGGCGGCCATTACCGTCATGGGAATCCGGGATACGGAGGCGCTGATGTGGTTTGCTTTCGGCGGCGCGGCGTTAGCGGCGGGTATGGTGTTCGCGTTAGGCTCACTAGGGCGCGAGGGGTTGTCTCCATTGAAAATAATATTGGCAGGTGCGGCATTAACGGCTCTATTCTCTTCGTTAACGCAGGGGATGCTTGCCCATAACGAGAATGGCCTGCAGGAAGTGCTGTTCTGGTTGAGCGGCTCCGTCGCGGGACGCACGACCGAGATGCTGCTGCCGACCGTGCCTTATATGGCCGCCGGCATCGCACTGTCGTTTGTTCTGTCCAAGCATTGGAACGTTATTGCGCTTGGGGAGGAATCGGCAAAGGGACTGGGTCAACATTTACTCATCGTGAAGGCGGTGGCCGGCGTAATCGTCATCTTGCTTGCGGGCAGCGCGGTAGCCGTGGCGGGACCGATCGGACTTGTTGGCATTATCGTACCGCATATCGCGAAGCGTTTCGCAGGCAACGATTATAGGTGGCGGCTTCCGTTCAGCGCTGTTCTGGGAGCAACGCTGCTTGTGCTTGCGGATCTTGCCGCGAGATTCCTTCATTACCCGATCGAAATTCCAGTAGGCATCATGACGGCCGCGATCGGCGCGCCGTTCTTTATCTACATTGCCCGGAAGGAGCGTGCGAAGGAATGATGGTATCCGGAAAGCTTTCCACGGCAAACCGTCTTCCCGTCAAGCTGCACCGGCCGACGATGATGACGACAGTCGGATTGGCATCCGTTTTGATTGCTGTGGCAGCCGCCTACTTGATGGTGGGGGAATCCATGTATGGTCCACTTACGGCTTGGCGCGCATTATGGGGAACCGGGGAGGAAGAAAGCATAATGATCGTGCAGTCGCTCCGCGCTCCGCGTCTTGCGATTGCGATATTGGCAGGCGCGTCTCTCGCTTTATCTGGTGCCATTTTGCAGGCGATTATCCGCAATCCGCTTGCGGCGCCGGACGTTGTCGGCATTACGGGAGGGGCTTCGTTCGGAGCGGTCGTATTTATTACTGCATTGTCGGGCTCTCTTAGCATCCGCCTGCTGCCCGTTGCGGCGATTATTGGCGCGTTTTGCGCCGCTGCGCTTGTTTATGCATTCGCTTGGAAACGCGGAGCGAGCTCGCTGCGCCTTGTTCTCGTCGGTATAGGCGTGTCGTCGCTGCTATCGGCCGGCGTTTCGTTCATGCTGGCGTTCAGCCAAGCGTACGCCGCTACTTCCGCTTATATCTGGCTGATGGGAACGATCTATGGATCGTCTTGGGAGCATGTGTGGACGCTGCTGCCTTGGACGATTGCGCTTGGAGCGGCTGTCTACTTCCATACGCGAGTCATTCAAGTCCAGCTGTTAGGCGATGAGATTGCCACCGGTATCGGCTCCGCCGTTCAGCGGCATCGGCTGCTGCTCGTGTTTCTCAGCGTGGGCTTGGCCGGCTCTGCCGTATCGATTGGCGGCGCTATCGGGTTCGTCGGATTAATAGCTCCGCATGCGGCGAGGCGTTTGGTCGGGCCTGTCATGGGCCGAGTGCTCCCTGTCAGCGCTTTGTTCGGCGCAATTGTCGTGGCGGCCGCGGATTTGATCGGGAGAACGCTGTTCCTTCCCCTCGATATTCCCGTCGGCGTCTTCACCTCTGCGATCGGCGCGCCGTTCTTCATTTTCCTGCTGTATCGATCTCGCAACAGAATATAGACTACTGAAAAGGAGCTTGCACGCGGTAGCTCCTTTTTAGTTGTTGTAGTAACGGGTGGTAAGTCTAAAATCAAGACACGAAAGGCTTCCCCTTTTATCTCGTTTGTAATAAATTGGAACATATAGACCTGCGTTGTGCTTGTTGGATTACAAAATATACAGGAATGACGTGTAAGGAGTACAATACATTTGCTATTTTCTTGTCTCAAATGACATATGACGTGTACTTCGTACATTTTATGCGTTTCTTTCTAATGAAAACGGCTGGTTATCCGTATTTCAAATGCATTTTATACACGTAAAATACTTTTTTTCTCAGAAGACTTCGGTTTGTCGTGTAGTTTGTACAACTCAAGGAGGAAGCCGATTAACCTTTTCTTGCTGCACCATCTTTTCCTTGCCACAGAATTCTTTCCATGTCGACGCCTTCCAACGACTTTGTTAAGAGAGCATTTCACTATATCATGCAACCGGCACTGAGCTATTAATCCATCGTGATCTGGGGAGATTACTATTTTTAGAGTGATACTGGAGTTACTTCGAATTGTTTTATTAATTGCGGTTCTTGGGGCTGTTTTTGGATACTTGATAAGAACAATCTACAATGAAATCGGTATAGCGAACGATAATGAATGGACGATTATGCTTGGCATCTTCATATTCATTTTTGTATTGTACAGAAACAAGCTTCAGTTTAGCGGATGGTATACAGGCAAGGGAAGAGAAAAGCTGCCTAAAAGGGCAACTCAATGTTTGACTATTATTGCTGCTTTGTTGATCTTAGCGCCTGTGTTTTAATTATGTTTTCAACTTTTGGAGTTTGAGAGGTTCCATATAAGGAGGGATCACGATGGATTTCGCGAACCGTTTTGTGATGGAGCACTTCGGCAGCCGTGCTGAGCATCTCGCTCCTCTGGCGTCCGGTGCTTGGTCGAAAGCCTATTCCTTTACGCTCGATGGGCATGAAATGATAATTCGATTCGGCGCCTATGTAGAAGACTTTGAGAAGGATCGTGCAATGGGGACATTCTCCACGGCTGCGCTGCCGATTCCGAAGGTGTTAGAGGTGGGGAAGACGGAGAACGGATTCTTCGCCGTATCCGAGCGGGTGCGAGGCGAGAAGCATCTCGATGAGCTGGACAAATCGGAAATGCGCGTTGTCCTCCCGCAATTGTTCGACGCGCTCTATGAGCTTCAGACGCAAGATCTTACCCGTACACAGGAAGTTGGACTTTGGCGTCCGGAGGGAACGGGTCCAAGCTGGGGGGCTGAGTTATTATCGGTAGCTGAGCCAAGGGAGAGGCTTGCCGGCTGGCGCGAACGGTTAGATACTTCGCCGCGCGAGGCAAGCATCTTCGATGCCGGCGTAGCAAAGCTTCGTATACTCGCCTCGCAGCTCCCGGACATTCGAGGAATCGTCCATAATGATCTATTGAACCGAAACGTGTTGGTGAATAATGGGAAACTAACCGGGGTTTTCGATTGGGGTAACGCGTTATACGGTGATCCTCTCTACGACCATGCTTGGTTTCTTTATTGGTGGCCTTGGTATCCGCAGTGGCAAGGAATCGACTTGCAAGCCATGCTGGATCAGCACTGGGACAAGCGCGGAGGCCAGCCAACACAAATGAAGGAACATCTACTCTGTTACCTCATTCACATTGGGCTGGACCATATCGCCTACTGTGCGTTTAGGGAACGCACGGAAGATATGAAGCGAAATGCCGAACAAGTCTTGAGTTATATCTAACGGGCATGACCCATATAATGATTGTTGAATTGCTCGATGAAGGAGGAATCCGACCGCGATGCAACAACCTATTAGCATTACTCCGTACAACGCCAAGTACGCCGAGCAAACGATAGAAATGTGGCGTGCGAGCAAGGAGAAGGCGATCGGGCAGCAGGCACTCCACAGTGTGGAGGACCACATTTACTTTCTGAACGAGATATTGCCGCAGCGGTTTCATATTCAAGTAGCGCTTATCGATGAGAAAGTCGTAGGAATCATTGCTTTCAATGAGCGTGAAGTCAGTCAGCTCTATATTCATATTGATCATCAAGGGATCGGGATCGGTCAAACCTTGTTAGATCAAGCCAAAGAACAATCGAGCGGTAAATTAACGTTGTATACGTTTGAAATCAATGAAATCGCACAGCGCTTCTATGAGAAGAATGGATTTACGGTTATTTCCAGAGGTCATGAAAATGAAGAAAATTTGCCTGATATTCTCTACGAGTGGGTATTGCGGTCCTAATCATCTAACAAGGCTATGAAAGAGAGGCTGATGGTTTATGGGTACGAATGCTGTACAAACGACCAAAGAAGAGATTCTGGCGCACTACAAGGCTAATGGTTTCGCCGTCATTCCGAATGCGTTGTCGCAGGAGGAACTGGACTACTTAAACGGATTGGTAGAGGCTTCTTTGAAAGAGTCTCCGGAGCATTGGCATCAACCGATTGAAGGCGCAGTCGGTACAGGCAGTTTCCTCGAGAAGCATCCGCTTGAGATGGATCCATTCATTCGTCATCCGAAGATCTTTCCGCTTATTCAGGAAGTGCTGCTCGGAGAAGCGCGTTTTGCTCAATTTGATTTTCGGGATGTATCCGCGGACCGAGCGAGCAACAGCGAGATGAATTTTCACCGCGATATCAGCTATTACGGCACGATAGGCGGGAAGATTTACGATCCGGAGAATCCCTATATCAGTACGTATACGTGCGTCATCTATTATTTGTCGGATGTTCACGAGTGCTGCCCGGCGTTCTGCTTAGTACCGAATAGCCATATGTACTCGTCGCTTGATGAAGCGAAGGAGAAGCAGGGGGAAGCTTACCGGGAAATCCCGATTCGGGGGCAAGCCGGTACCGCCGTGTTGTACAATATAACGACCTATCATACGCGCAAGGGCGGAAGAGCGGATTGTACGCACGGCCGTCGTACGATGCATAACTACCATTCCCGGGCGTCGAGCTACCCGCTGACCAACTGGGCGACGGTGCCTGAGGTGCTCGCGCTCAGCGATGATCATGACACCCGCCTGTTCTATTCGCAATGGACGCCTAACCAAATCAAATTCGCAAGAGAGAATTATACGAAACCAATCCCGGCTTACTATCCGGTAAATATGGTGAAATAGCGACTGCCTGCAGCAAGAACCCCCGCTCAATAAATGAGCGGGGGTTTCTTCATTTAGGGATTCTTTTGTAAGTTGTGAATGATGTCGGGTGTAATGGGAATCTGCAGCTGATTCATCGCATATAGAACAGCTCCGGCAACAGGAGGAAGCGTTGGTTCTACAAGATGATACCTTCTGTTTGATCCGTTTAAGAGCATGCCGCTTAACGTATGAGAGAAATAAGGACTGTTCGCGACGCTTCCTATCAACGTAACCTCAACCGTATCGCTTGAGAAAGAGGCAGCCAGAAGCTCAATGCCAACTTTGATTTGGTTCATCGCCCGGTCACAAACTCGGATCGCGAGAGAACTTCCTTGCTCGGCTGCTTCGGTAATCGTCGGTGCAAACTGTCCGAATTTCTTGTCGCGCTCTTGACGGTCATCGATAAAACCACTTCGTGCCAGCTCGGAGAATTCAGCTGCCGATTGTACATGCCAATGCTGCAGCATGGACTTCATGAGTTCTTCGTCCGATTCATCGGTATGACCTGCAAGCATCTCATAAGCGGCATCGTAGGCAAGGAATCGAGCAGCGCTTGCTGCGTAGTGATGGAAATCGTAATTTCTTATAAACCGGCCATCTTCGGTAATCGCTACGATAATAGAACCTGTACCTGCGATTACAACAATTCCGGGCTTTGCTAATAATGCGCCATAGTGAGCTACCACGGCATCGTTTACATGCCACCGAGGACCGGATAAGCCGGGGATATCGGTTAAAGGGATCACCCATTCGAGATCGGATGCGGCATCGTATCCAGCAATCCCTGCGGCAGTTCCTGCCACCTGATGCCGCTCTTTATTAGCAAGCGCCAACGCTTCTGTAATAGCGTTATGTACATTCTGTACTGCTAATGCATCTTTATGGAGGGAAGCAGCCCCTTTCTCGCAATAAGCAAGAACGTTCCCCATAAGATCGCAAACTAACACTCGCGTGTTCGTTCCGCCCCCGTCAATCCCGATGAGAATATCATTTGCTGCTATCGTGAGCCCCTCCTTGTGCTGCGGTTCTACTGAAGAAATATTTTAACAATGGCGGTGCGATCAAGGTTGTTAAGATAATCTTAATGACAACAGAGGTGAAATACTTCTCCGGAAGCAATGAAGCTTGTAAACCTGTGGCTGCGATGATTAGCGCAACTTCTCCTCGGGAGATCATGCCTGACCCAATGGCCAAGGACGAGCGGGCATTCATTCCCGTTATTCTTGCTCCGAGTGCCCCGCCCAGCAGTTTCGTAAGAACGGCAGCAAGGGTTAAAGCCACCATAAAGCCAATCTGATTCCCTACTCCAGCGAAGGACACGTTCAATCCGATACTGACAAAGAACACAGGCACAAAGATGGAGTACGCGATGGGTTCGATTTTGGATTCTACGGTATGCTTGAACGAGGTTTGGGAAATTGCGATGCCAGCGGCAAAAGAACCGATAATAGCAGCCATCCCCATCTGTTCCGCAAAATAAGCAAAACCGAAACAAACCACAAGCGCCATGGTGATAACTGGCTCCGTAACCGAGATACGCGCGAATAGCTTCATGAACCTTGGCACAATCAGCCAACCGACGAAGAGCGTCACGATGAAGAAAAGCAGCTTTTTGCTAACTAGCATCCCGATTGAGATATCGTTGCCGCTTCCCAGGAAACTCATCATAACTGCCAGCAGAATGATAACAATGACGTCATCGATGACTGCTGCTCCGAGGATCGTTGTCCCTTCGCGAGAGTTCAGCTTGTTTAAATCCTTCAGCACCTGCACCGAAATACTGACCGATGTTGCGCTAAATACGGCCCCATAAAGAGCGCATAGTTCGAATCGAGGCCGAAGGCGTCCGCTACGGCATAACCACCCAGAAAAGGCAGTATAATTCCTCCGACAGCCACGGCAAAAGCAGACCGCCACGTTTGTTTGAGCTGCTCAAGATCGGTCTCCAAGCCTGCAATAAACATGAGTAAGATAACGCCAATTTCCGCCGTGTAATGAATGAATTCATTATTCTCGATCCACCCAAGGACTGCCGGACCGACAAGGATGCCTACGATTAGTTTACCTACCAAGTACGGAAGGCTGCCCTATCAGCGTGGAGAGATGTCCAAAGATCTTCGTGAGGAATAAGATGAGAAATAGATAAAGAATGAACTCCATATTATTGTTGCACCTCAATTCCCGCATATTGAATTTGTATCCATAATATACTCTATACAATGTGGGAATCAAATAGAGGCATATATGCAGAGTTGGTTGAATACAATGGCCAATAAGACGGGTTTACCAGTTCTGTTGCAAACCAGGAGGTTGATCGAATTGCTCAAAGCAGTGGATGTCAACTTGGACGCGGGGGAAATGGTGCTGAAGCTGGAGAAGGATAGCGCACCTAAGAGGATCGAGTACAGCAAGCTTGAGCGGTTAGAATTGGCGAGAGAGTCGGTAAGAAAGCTGCTCAGAACCGTTGAGGTGAAGGTGATCAAGCTGCATGTCAGAGGCATGGAGAACACGGTCGTCATAGCCAGCGACAAGGTTGGAGACTATGATTACGTCGAGCAATATCTGAAGAAGATTGCCGAGAAATATGAAATAACCGTCGAGCAATAATAGATAGCTTAAAGCGCCTCAGCCTGGCTCTTCAGCAGGATGAGGCGTTTTTGTGCGTCGCAGGTTCATGACTAACAAAGCCAGCGCTATGAACGTGAGAATAATCCCGAGCGTTCGAAAACCTCCGGCACTGAACCGGTCCCCCATAACGATGCCTGTCAGCAATGAGGATAGAATGGTCCCCAGGTATCTCGATGTATTGAATAGGCCTGAAGCCACACCGATCATTTCTTTGGGAGCGCTGTTAAACAATGTCGCCTGCATGCCTACGGCGTTCATTCCGTTGCTGACCCCGAATGCGGCTAATGCCAAGCCCACGCTGACAATCGGGGAATTTTGATTTAAGGTCACGATCCATACGGAACCGAATGTCATCAGTAGTGCAGATAACAGTAGTGACGGCCATGGTCCGGATTTCTCGATCCAACGTCCTGCGATGGGAGATATAACGAGCGAGGACAAGCCTAAGGTTAGCATAAGAATCCCGGTATGGAGCTCGCTGACATGACGGACCGTTTGCAGGTAAGACGGGAATCCGAAGAAGAGCGCATAGAACAGCAAGTTAACGAGTATGAATTGGACATTGACCCAAGTCAGAGCCGGATATTTGGCGAACGTACGCAGTGGTATAAAAGGTGACGGCGTTCTTAGCTCATGTCGTACGAAAGCTCCCAGCGCCACAAGGCCGAGCGAGCCCATAGCGATATTCCATAATGCGATATGACCGGATGATTTGACTGCCAGCATACTAACGAGCAGCGCGATCAAGCCAACTGTGAAGAGTAAGATTCCAGGCGCATCGATCAACGTCATCCATCCTCGAATAGTCAAGCTGCGTCGTCCCACGGTAGAAGTCGGTTCGTCCTTAGGGATCGTCCGCCAAGCGGTTATAAAACTCGCCACCACGAACGGAATATTGACCATAAAGATCGCAGGCCAATCCCACCACTCAATCAAAGCCCCGCCCACAAAAGGTCCAATGGCTGCCGCTCCGGATAGGAAGATGGACAGAACAGACAGTGCAGTCGCTTGTTTCTCTGTAATATGAATACGGATAATGGCCATCCCAACCGCAACCATCATACTTGTACCGATGGCTTGCGCAACGCGGGATACGACCAGCCATCCGAAATTAGGCGATAGTGGAGCAAGTAAGAAGATGACGAAAGAAACAACCAGACCGGCAAGAAAGATCTTCCTGCGTCCAAATAAATCGCTGGCCTTGCCCATGACGGGCTGAGCGATAGCACTTGCAATGTAGAAAGCGAAAATAATCCAAGAAACCGCAGTGAAATCCAATTGGTATTCATGCTGCAGTCTTGTAATCGCAACGGAGATCATCGACGAGTTTAAGGGGTTTAACAGGATTCCAAGTCCAACGGCTGTCATCAGCCACCTGCTGCGGGCATTCATATGAAGTTCCTCCCTGAGTGTTCCTTTCATTAGCTTACCGTGGATCTTATATTTACTCCAACGCATTTCATGGTATGATTTCATTGACTCAAAGGAATGATTGGGGGATCAGCATAGAATGGAACTTCTTCAGTTGCACTATTTTCTTGAAGTTGCCAGGCAGGAGCATGTGACGGAAGCGGCACGCAGTCTACATGTTACGCAATCGTCACTAAGTAAGACGATTCAACGTCTCGAGGAAGATTTGGGTGCTCCTCTGTTCGATCGAACGGGGCGAAAGCTTAAGTTAAATGAATTCGGAAGCAAATTCCTTCGCCGAGCGGAGCGGGCTTTATTCGAATTGGAACAGGGGAAACAGGAGATTCAGGATTTAACCAGTCCGGAATATGGCACGCTCAAGCTGGCGGTGACGACTGCAAGTACATTGCCTAATATCCTGCGAGAATTTCGCAAGAAACGGCCTAATATCCAATTTCATGTGCAGATGGTTAGCACGCAGAAGATGGTTACGCTGCTTCATCGAGGAGAGGTCGATTTTGGTTTAACTTCGCCCCCTATACCAGAGAATAACGACTTAGCGTGTCAGACTGTGTTCATTGACCCGATTCTATTAGCTGTTCCCAGAGGTCATCGTCTGGCCGATCGGAGCAGCATTTCATTGCCAGAGATTAGAGATGAATGGTTCGTTGGTGTCAAGAAAGACTATGGCGTTCGCGATTTCGTGGATTCTTTATGTAAATTGGCCGGATTTCTGCCTAAGTATGTGTATGAAGGCGATGAGCCTGCAAGGCTGAGTGATCTTGTAGAGGCCGAAATTGGCATAGCCTTCATCCCAAGTACAGCCAGACATTCGCGGGAACATATCCACTATCTCCAAATCGAGGATCACGAATTGGTACGGGAGATCGCTTTGCTGTGGAACAAGGGTCGGTACATTTCGCGGGCGGCTGTGGAGTTTCGTGAGGTCGTTTTGGACTATTTTGCAGAGTTGTCCACCCTGCCGAAATAATCGGCCATTTATTTATTAAGATAAGTTCATAATTCATATCAGAACAATTCACCCCCTACTTGCGTCTAATTAGTACATCATAAGGAAAGGGTGTCATTAATTTGGGAAATAAACCCATTAAACGCGTAACAATCATGTCTCTTCTTGTACTCCTGACCGTGATTCAAACCAATAGCGTGTTTGCGGCGGCGAATGAACAATCGCCGGCCTTGTTGCTCGATGGGAAGCCACTTGTATTGCCGGTTCAGCCGGTAATTGAGAACGGAGTCAGCTATGTCCCGTTACGTCCGATATTCGAAGCACAAGGTGCTAAAGTTAGCTGGGACGAGCCCAAGCACACGGTGACGGCTACTAAAGAAAGCAACCTAATAACCTACCAAATGGGTACTATGTTTGCTTATAAGAATAACAATCAGCTGGCGCTTCCCGTTCCCGGTAAAGTCATTAACGGCTCTTCGATGGTTCCGCTGCGGTTCATTAGTGAGCTGCTGGGGAATGTCGTTCAGTGGCATGCCTACTCCCAGACCATCTCGATCTCGTCTGCGAATACGTTTGAAACAGAGATTACATACGGTGCAAATCTTAGGTCGCTGCCGAATTCAACGAATGAGGCGTCTGTGATCCGAATGCTTCCGAAGGGCCAACGGATTCATGTCATTCGCGAAATCGACGCCAACTGGCTGGAGGTACAGACGGTAGACAAGACAATTGGATTTATGTCGGCTAAACCTAAGTACACCAACTACTCAAGCCCGAGCTTGACCATGAAGCAAGCCGATCAAATCATCGCATTTGGCTCAACCTACTTCGGCACCCATTATGAATTCGGCGCAAGTCCAAACCAAACGAAAACCTTCGATTGCTCTTCTTTCGTCAAGCATGTGTTTGAACAGGTGCTGTCGGTCGATCTGCCGCGTCTCTCCTACGACCAAGCGAAGGAAGGGAAGGAAGTGAAAGTAGATGACTTGCGCAAAGGCGACCTAATGTTCTTCAGCGCACGCGGTCTCGATATCGGACATGTTGGCATCTATGCAGGGGATGGCAAAATCCTTCACACCTATTCGGACAAGCTTGGCGTCCACATCGCGGAGTTTACCGGGCAATGGAAAACGCGATTCGTTACGGCAAGACGAGTATTTGGGTAGGAACAACTCTATCAAAGAAAATAGAAACTAATTGTTTACATGGGAACGACTGTAAGATAATCTAATAGTTATAAGTTGGAAGGTTTTGGTACTACCGACTAGGGAGGCAGCGATCACTTCGATCAGCTGCCTCTACGTTTCTAGAGAGGAGTGCTCCGATGAACATAGATGAAGTAATCGAACATATTCCGCAGCTGCGGAAAGCGACGGCTGTTTCACAGATACATAAAGGTTTCTCTTATGATGGCAAATATCTCGTTTACGAAGACGGCGACAGACCGGCTTATGTTCTGCGTACTGCGACTTACAATCAGTCCGAATCCAAACGCCGCGAGTTCGAGGCAGTCGGTCTTATTCATGGTCTCGGCGTGCGCACTTCCGAACCCATTGCATTCGGTATGATCGAAGTGCTTGATCGATGTTATATGGTTTTGCGATATGTCGAGGGTTTGGATGCTCTGGAAGAGCTGCCACGGATGACGGTTGATCAACAGTACCGAGTAGGCGCCGAAGCCGGTCGGGAACTGCTTATGATGCACGAGGTGGAAGCACCGGAGGACACGGAAGCGTGGGCCACGCACAGGGCCGCGAAGCATAAACGTCATATGGAGGAATATTTCCGCTGTGGGGTTAAGGCTCCTGAGGAAGAGGCTATTATTGCCTTTGTGGAGAAGCATTTACCGCTGCTGGAGGGGCGTCCGAACAGGTTTCAGCATGACGACTTTCATCCTGCCAATCTTCTCGTCCATCATGGGGCGTATGTCGCGGCGATTGATTTCAATCGGTATGACTGGGGAGACCCGTATCATGACTTTGTGAAAATCGCTTACTTTAGCCGTGAAGTCAGCATTCCGTTCTCCATTGGGCAAATCGATGGGTATTTCGACGGAAATGTTCCAGCGCATTTCTGGCAGCTATATGCGCTGTATGCGGCAATGACGATATTCGGTACGATTACGTGGACGCTTAAGGTCGTCCCGGAGCAGCTCGATTCGATGATGGACCGTATTCGTATACTGCTGGACGATCATACCCATTTCGAAAGTGTCGTACCTAGTTGGTACAAGCAGGGTGAGCATAGATGAACATGATACCGGAGTCGAACTCCATAGAGGACTATGTACTGGAAGCAGATGAAGTGGATTTTAAGCACCATGCTATTCAGGAACTAGCTGCCGAACTATTTGCCTTATCCTCAAACGAGGCGGATTTCGTGAGGAGAGCCTATGAATATGTCAGAGATGAAATCTCGCATTCATGGGATATTCAAAGCTCCCGGATCACTTGCAAAGCTTCGGAAGCACTTCACTATAAAGAAGGCATCTGTTATGCGAAGTCCAATCTGCTCTGTGCGTTGTTAAGGAGCAATGGAGTTCCGACTGGATTTTGTTATCAACGCCTTACATTAGGTGATACGCCGGATACGGGGTACTGCATTCATGCCTTGAACGCCGTCTATTTAACATCGGTAGAGAGATGGATTCGCTTAGATGCACGAGGTAATAAGGCCGGCATACATGCTGAATTCTCGCTAGATGAGGAGAAGCTGGCTTTTGCTATACGAACTGAATACGACGAAATAGACTATCCAATCATCTATACCGCTCCTAATCCTAAAACGATGGATACATTAAAGAAACATACAGATTGCAAAGCGATGTACCTGCATGGACTACCATGCGAGTTGTAACGGATTCGAAGTCAAACAGCCGCCTCTGGGAGGGTGTCATTGTGGCAGACGGAACAGGCAATCGGCAATTGGAAAAACTGTGTACGAAGTTGAAGCTAGGAGAGCTGGTTAGTCAGCCTGTTCCGGTGGCAGGCGGGCTGTTACATCGCATGTACGCACTGAAAACCACCACTGGGAAATATGCGATAAAAGCATTAAATCCGCAAATCATGCTCCGACCTACCGCGATGTTCAATATGATTCATTCCGAAAACATCGCTGCAATCGCAGCCACTAACGTACCTGCATTGCCGGCCAAGCGATTTAACGGCAGTTCCGTGCAGCAAGTAGATGATTACTATTTTCTCGTATTCGATTGGGTAGAGGGACGAAGTCTGGGGCCGCATGAACTAACAAGTACTCACGCTGAACGAATAGGTGCGATTCTCGGCGATCTCCATAAGACGGACTTCTCCTCGCTAGGGATCGAGGCAAATGGGAGCATCGGCGGTGTGCATGCGACGGATTGGAACTACTATATAGAGTTAGGCGAAAGCAATCAGTCAGTGTGGGTAAGCTTGGCTAGAGGTGTCGTGGATCAGCTATACGACTGGAACGCAAAGGCGAACCATGCGGCGCAGTTGCTGGCATCCAACATCGTGATCAGTCACGCGGATCTAGATTCCAAGAATGTGTTGTGGAAGGAAGACTCACCCATTCTTATTGATTGGGAAGCCTCAGGAGCAATAAATCCCATGCAGAATCTAATCGAGACTGCTATTTATTGGTCAGCGGATGAAGCGGGAAACTTAGATCGCGACAAATTCCAGGCGTTCTTAAGAGGCTATAAGAAGAAAGCCGGAGCCATTGAGGCAAATTGGAAAGTCGTGTTAGATAACGGTTATGCAGGGATGCTGGGTTGGCTGGAATATAACTTCAAACGGTCCTTATGGCTGGAGTGCACGGATGAACAAGAGCAGCAGATGGGGACGGAGCAAGTGATCGGAACGATGAACGCCCTAAGGCGTTATGCGGAGCAACAAGCTGAGATTGAAGGTTGGTTGAACGAGGAGGAGACACAATGAAGCTTGTTCTAGTATTCGGGCCGATGGCAGTTGGCAAAATGACCGTTGGACAGGAGTTAGAGAAGATCACAGAGCTGAAGCTATTTCACAATCATATGACCATCGAATTGCTCGTTCCGTTACTGGGATTTACGCCTGAGATGTGGGAGCTAACGAATCTATTTCGTCAGAAGATATTCGAAACCGTTGCCAAGAGTGACGCGCATGGGTTGATCTTCACGTATGTATGGGCTTTCGATCAGCAAGCGGATTGGGATTATGTGAGGACTGTTTGCGATATTTTTGAAAAAGTAGGCGGAGAAGTTTACTTCGTTGAACTTGAGGCCGATATGGACGAGAGAATCGAGCGTAACAAGACGCCTCATCGACTGGAGCACAAGCCTTCCAAACGGAACGTAGAACAATCCGAGCAGCGAATGAGGAGTGCAGTGGAACAGCACCGATTAAACTCGTTGGACGGAGAAATTGACTATGTGAATTATATGAAAATCAACAATACGAATTTGAGTCCAGAGGAAGTCGCGGCGAGAATTAGAACAACATTTCATTTATAAAAGGGGCACATATAAACGTGATTAAACAATCTCTGGAATTCTTAGACCACATTCAGATCCCGGTAATAGATCTGGAACAGTCCATTGAGTGGTACACTACTCATCTTGGATTCAATCTTCAAGGCAAACCTGATCATGATGACATGGCTTTTCTCTCACTTTCATCAGATCAACATGCTAGACCTATTTTCCTGCTATGGAAAACGAATGGTAATGAGAGCATGAAGATGTATTTCTCTAAGCGAGAAGAGAAAATGCCTGTACTATGTTTTAGGACAAAAGATGCCCATGCACTTCGCGAGCAGTTAGAGGAAGCCAATGTTGAAATTGCAAACTTTGCGGATGAAGGTTGGGCCTTTTGCTTGGACTTCTATGATATCAACGGGAATTTGATCAATGCCACGGAATATAAATAGGAGTTGATCGAAGAAAGGGCACTTCGTCATGCTTATCATAGGATCAATAGCTGTATTACTACTCCTTAGTATTTTCATTCAGACTTATTGGTTGAAGTACTCCCATTGTCAACTTGGGGAGCATTCTGACACAAACCTTACCATCGTTCAATTGTCTGATCTTCATGGGCGGACGGGATTCATCAATGGCTCATTGAGTCAGAAAGTAAACCGCATGAAGCCAGATATCGTCGTGATAACCGGTGACTTGGTATCAAGGAAGAAGCAATTAGCTGCAGTTCTTAAGGAAGTCCAGAAGATAGATTGTCCGCAGCTATTCTTTGTCCCCGGCAATTACGAGCGTGAGTGTATGGAAGGATTCCGCAAAAGGTCATACTCGGACCAAGAGTATGAACAAATTATTCAAAGATTGCAGAATCAGAATATATCCGTTCTAACCAATCATGGCGCAACCGCAGCTATGAAGAATCAGAAAGTACTCATCTATGGATTCGATAACTCCATATATGGCAATGAAAGCTTAACCATGACTAGGGAGGAGATGAGCAGCTTTCCCTACATAATCTTGCTAGCACATTCTCCAAGCATCATTAAGTTAATCGAAGAACAACAGGTCCCTTACGATCTGCTCCTCGTCGGGCATACGCACGGCGGTCAGATCAGATTCCTGAATCGTACACTAGGGGCTTACAAAAATTATCATGTTGGGCTTAAGCGAGTAGACGAACGTAGAAATTTCTTCATTACTCGAGGGCTAGGCACGGTGAAGATTCCCATTCGGTTAGCATGTTCACCGGAGATTGCTGTTTTTCATATTGGACTGGAAAGAAAGGTGATCGCATGACTACAATCGGGCTTATCAGACATGGCGTGACGGATTGGAACGAGCTCGGCAAGGCGCAGGGAATATCGGATATCCCGCTTAACGAAACCGGAATGATTCAAGCGAAGGCCATAGCCGACAGGCTTGCAGGCGAAAGCTGGGACATCATTATCTCCAGTACGCTAACCAGAGCGAAGCAAACCGCCGAGGCAGTGCGCAGCGCTTTAGGGATTGACACGTTAATTACGGAAGACCGGATTAGAGAGATTAATTGCGGGCAGATCGAAGGAACCACAGAAGAAGAACGAGTAGCCAGATGGGGCGCCAATTGGAGCTCCCTAGATCTTGGCATCGAAGCGTTCGATGACGTGGCGAAGCGGGGAGCGGCTTATATGGAAGAAGTTGCCGCCACTCACCGGGATAAGCGAGTATTAATCGTTAGCCATGGAGCGCTAATTGGGCTATCACTGAAGCGGCTCATGCCACAGCGATTCGAATCCACATACATGCATAATACTTCCTTAACAATCATCGCTCATCGCAATGAAGAGTGGGAATGCACGCTCTTCAACTGCACGAAGCATCTGTAACAGCCCCTAGGGCCGACCGGCAAAAGAATAGCCCCGCTCGCATTCGAACGGGACCTTATCCGCTAAGGAGTATAGTTAACGCCTGCCGTGTATTTGTTACCGGCATTCCAGAGGAGATATTCATGGATTCCGGCGTCGTGAAGGGCTTGAATCTGCGCATCCACCTGCTCTTTGCCGTATTTAACATAGCTTCCTTTGGCCAGCCAGGAGGCTGTAAAGTCTTGTATCCAAGGCCTTGATATTGGAGGGGATTCGAGTGCGCTGAGCTTCTCCTTCTCGCGTTTGGCATATTCTTGGACAAGTCGGTAAGGCTCGGTATCCGGATGCTTAATGCCGAAATACCCATCGCTCCAATGGCTCGGATAAATCATCGAGGAGATGACGTCGACATTCTCCGATATCCGGCTAAAGTTCTGTCCGATGCCGGGCGCCTCGGGCAGCGTGGCGGAATAACCGAAGATATCGACCGACACTTTGACCCCGTATGGCTTGAGCTGCTCCTTCGCAAAATGAACAAAGTCCGTAATGGCATCGACGCGGAGCTGCGTAAAACGTGCCTTCTCGCTGAAGTCCGGCGATTTCGGTAATGTTTTCTTATAGTCGCTGAGCGCCTTGTGGGCGGCATCCAGCGCCTTCTTGTTTTCATCGGTTTTATCGCCGTTATAGGTAGTGGTTGCCGTATCATAAGCACTCTGAAGGGAAGGGAGTCCCGCCTCATAAGCAGCCTTCTCTTCCGCATAAGCTTTCTCTTGCTCAATGAATTTGGTTGGCTTCTTATCTTTGTACTCCCCCATAGAATAGGAAAGGACCTTATCTTTCTTCTCGAAGCCTTCAGGGAATCGAACGTAGTCGAATTGAATTTCCTGATACCCAAGCTTGGCAGCCAGAATAGCCACATCCACGTTATATTGCCAGTTTGATTTTAAGAATGGATTGATGAAACCGTCACCGTTCCCGTTCCGCCACACTTTGCCGTCCAGCACATAGGAGAGCTCTGGATGTTTCTTGGCCAGGACAGTGTCCTTGAACGCAACGATACGCGCGATCGGATAGATCTTGTGTTCATGCAGCGTTTTGACGATAGCATCCGGATCTCGCATATAGGCTTGCCCGTTCGCGTTTAATTCGCCTTCAGGCTTGAAGGTGATATAACCATCATCGTCTTTGATATCGATAACCATGGCATTCAGATCGGTGTCATCGACGAGCTTCAGCAGAGATTCCATGCGCGCTCCGCCTGCTGACCAGCCCGTAACATAGATGCCTCGTACGGCATCGGGATATTCAAAGACATAAGGCGATTGGAAGGTCGGAGTCTGGTCTGGATCCGGATCCGGTGTTGGCGTTGTTGCTGGATCATCGGTAGGCGTGGTGGATGGATCGTCCGATGGATCGGTTGCCGGATCATTGGTACCTGTGGATGACGGTTCATCATCAGGTTTGACCGTATCCGTATTGGTTGTGTTGTCAGAAGGACTTGTCGTAGGCTCATTATTGGCGTTATCGGGCGTTGTGTTTGGTGCTGTGTTCGAGCTCGGCTGATCCTTGTTGGTGGAAGAATCCGAGGTGCAGGCGGACGTAAACAGCAGCAGTGCGCACAACAAGCTTGCAGCAATGTGTTTTTTCACAGCATGTGCACTCCTTCGTATTCAAGTGGCGTCCTTAACTAAACTATATGGCCTTTGCTGAATGGCAATGCTTCGTTAACGAGAACTAATCAAATAAATGGAGGACGCAATCATTCAGCATGTGGACACAGGTACCATTAAACAGAATCCGCATGATTCGATTCAGTTTCAAACGAATAATGTCGAAGGACTGCGTGCAGCATTGGGAGCAATAAGAATCGAACTATCGTTAGGAGCTGGAAATGAAAAATATAAGGACTCTTCTCCTTACAGTTATTGTAGTTGTAGTATCGATTGTGTTGACTGGCTGTTCGACAGATCATAAATCTCAAATTCTAGGGAATTGGATATCCGATCAAGCTTCTCAACGAGCGGGTAGTGACGAACCATTGTCTCACTTCAATTACTTGGAAGTTAAAGAAGGACAAATCACTTTAGGGAACTATGTAAATGAAATGAAGGATGACAGCACGGTCAAACTAGTTAAAGATTCAAACGCCACAATGACCTATGAATGGAAGTCAGACAACGAAATAGTAATAAACAACTCCATATACGAAATCGAATTGGAGCATGATGAAATGATTTTAAGAAATGAGAATGTTGAGATTCACTACAATAAAACGAAACAATAAGGTAACTCCTGAGGTTGTCCTAATGGGCAGCCTCTTATTTATATAATTTTAACAAGGGAATTCATAGTTTTCTATTTACATCATCCTGATTTATTGATACATTTCGTATACGATAAACGAGAATCAATA
This sequence comes from Paenibacillus sp. CF384, assembly GCF_900106745.1. Taxonomy (GTDB): domain Bacteria; phylum Bacillota; class Bacilli; order Paenibacillales; family Paenibacillaceae; genus Paenibacillus_Z. Next base: position 204,947 of record NZ_FNNV01000008.1, read on the forward strand.
GGAAAAGAGGCGAATTAGTGGGGAAAGTTAGCTTGAAAGAGGTATTTTTGATACGAACTGTCGCGTGTTTGAGTATCGTTTTCCTACACAGCGTTGACGTCGCGGATGGCTGGTTCTTTGGTGGGTTAAGGTTGCTATTATCTTTCGGCACGCCTGCATTTATCCTCATTTCCGAGATCGTATTAGCAAATGCATACCCCACTCACACTCCACATGGCTTTTTGAGAAAAAGACTACGTTATATCGCAATACCGTATACGTGTTTTGTAATCATCTATTCCTTTCAGAACACGTTTGCTACAGGTGGGAACGGGGATATTTCAGCTTTAGTAGTGAATTTGTTTAAGGGCTTCGTTCTTGGGGAAACATCCGCCTATTTCGTAGCTATTATTTTTCAATTCTATCTGCTGCATATGTTTTTCGTCCGATATGTGTTCAACCGGTTTCGTCCACAATGGATTCTGCTTATAGCCGGTTCGGTAAACATTCTCTATCTTGCTTTCTTTAACTTAATCAGCCCGCCTAATCATCCAACCGCGATCTATATTTGGGATACGTTCTACAGGATGCCTTTTATCGGCTGGGTTTTCTATTTTGTAGTCGCTTATTATGTGGGTATCCATTATATGAAATGCCTGGATTGGTTGCGAAGGTATCAATATTATATCTACACGTTAGTCGCGCTTACAGGTTTAACTGCCATTTATCTTTTAGTGAGCGATATTATTCCTGTTATATCCTCTAAGCGCTTTGATATGATTTTTTTCACATTGAGCACCGTGTTCATGTTGCTAATTATTGCGGCTAAACTAAGAGTAATGCCATCCTTTATTGTGAGAATAAGCCAGTATTCGTTCGGTATCTATCTAATCCATCCATTAGTGCTGTTTGTTGTTGATCATTTCTTAGATTTGCCCAACAACATGATTGGCGCAAGTATTCTATTTATTTTCGCTCTTGGAGGTTCAATGGGTACGGTGGCTGTCCTTAACCAATTTTCGTGGGGCAGCTATATAATCGGGCGTATTGGAGTCGGCTTAGATCTAAAACGTCCAACTAATCGGATAACGAAAGAGAAAACACAGCCTGTAAACTAATCGGACTTGACCTCCGTATGCTATAGTAAAAAGGTGATTTTACGATGAGACACAATACGTAGTTTACGGAGGCAACTCATGTTCCAGTATAGCAATCAGCAATATGCAGGCGTGAAATTCGGTACACAGGATTTAAGGTATGGTGAGCTAATCAGTTGTACGTTTGATCGGTGCTCATTTGCCAATGGATCAATGGATGAAATTATTTCCAGCAACTGCCGGTTTATAGAATGTGATTTTCGCGGAGCAGCGCTGAATGGTTCCATTCATAATGAAACCGCATTTGAGAATTGCAGCTTTAACGGTGCCAATCTGTTTGTATCGAAATTCGATGCATGCAAAATGACAGGTTCGGATTTCTCCGGCTCGACTATGGATGGCATTTCGATTATCAAAGGTGACTGGTCCTATACGAATTTGCGGCTCGCTTCTTTAACGAGGCAGGATTTGCGAGGGGTTAAGTTCCATGAAGCAGACCTATCAGGAGCTAATCTGGAGAAGGCCGACTTGAGAGATTGCGATCTGACGATGGCGATACTGGCCAAAGCGAAGCTGCAAGGTGCAGATGTAAGAGGGGCCAAGATGGAAGGCGTGGATTTCAAATCACTCACCATTGCAGGATTAAGAATGGATCGAGAGCAAACGGTATTATTCTCCCTTGCTCATGGTGCCAAAGTAGGTTGAAGACAAAGGAGATGCGGGACAAAAAGGGACCATGGAGAAGTGCTCCATGGTCCTTTTTGAATTCATAATGATCACAGTCTTACTCTTTATCGATTTTGGTGATCGTGTCTTCCTTGTACTCAAACGTGACATTCGTGCCTTTTTCCCACTTGGCTACCGTATCGGCAATTTCACTGCTGACCTTATAGGAGACCGCACCGACACCGGTTTCGATTTCAATGGTCTTGTCGTCATTCACCCCGTTGAATACACCGGACATTGCAACAGGCGCATTCTCCGGTGTAACTGTTTCGTCTGCCGATGAAGCATTGTTGGCGGCATCCGAATTCGTTGCCGCGGCGTTGTTACCGGCAGCATTAGCATTCGTTGCAGAAGCGTTCTCACCGGAATTGTTGTTGCTGCACGCCGTACCAATAAGGGTAAGGGAGAGGGCGACAGCAAGGATAGGCAGGTATTTAGCGATTTTGTTTTTCATGATTTTCACCTCCGAAAGGGTTAAACGTCCGAAAGGCAGGGAAGTTTCGATTACGAATGTTAAGGTTATGTAAATCGCTCCGGATGAATCATATACCGGAAACTACCATTTGCTGATACAATCAGTAAGAGTCATACATCATACAGGGGGCGAGGACTTGAATCCGAAATTCAATCATCATCAATACGTAGTTAGAAAGCAGATCCTTTCTCTGGTCGGCGCCAAAATCGATATTTTCGACATCGATGAGAGACCGGTTCTGTTCTCGAAGATGAAAGCCTTTAAGCTCAAGGAAGACATCCGGTTGTATGGGGATGAAACGATGCAAGAAGAGTTGATCACCATTCAAGCGCGAAGCGTCATTGATTTTTCTTCAACCTTCGATGTAGTCGATGTCGAGACCGGGAACAAAATCGGTTCTTTGCGTCGCAAAGGGATGAAGTCGATCTTCAAGGATGAATGGGCGATATTGAGTCCGAGTGAGTCCGAGATCGGATTGGTTAAGGAAGATAACGCGCTGCTCGCGCTTCTGCGAAGATTTCTGACGAATCTGATTCCTCAGCATTACAACGTAGAGGTGAACGGCACCAAGGTTGGGGTGTTCAAGCAAAATTTCAATCCGTTCGTCCAGAAGCTAAACCTTGATTTCTCCGTGGATCACGAGGACAAGCTTGACCGCCGCTTGGGTCTGGCTGCTGCGGTGCTGCTTATCGCTGTCGAGGGCAATCAAGGATAGAAGCGCAGACGGAGGTGTAAACATGTTCTTTCTACAAATGTCTGGATTTCCGGGGTCGGGGAAATCCACGCTTGCCAGGGAAATTGCGAAGTTCACGAAAGCCGTTATTCTAGACCATGATATCGTAAAAACCGGATTATTAGAGGGACTGCAATTAGAGAGTCTCGAAGTAGATCCCAAGCGTACGGGCGGAGTGGCTTATCATATAGAATGGACGTTAGTTGATTTCTATCTCTCGCAAGGTCACAGCGTTATACTGGATAGTCCTTGCTTGTACGAAGTGTTGGTTGCGAATGGAACGGCATTGGCGGACAAACATAATGCGAAATACAAGTATGTCGAGTGCGTATTAAATGACGTTCATGAGCTTAACAATCGGTTGAGGAATCGCGTGCAAATGATTACGCAGATTGGTCCAGTCGATATACCTGAAGATAAATGGCAAGAGGTAATCAACCGAGCCAAGAAGCCATCACACCTGGAATGCATGAAAGTAGACACTGCACAACCTCTGGAGAATTACATTGGTGATGTTCTGTTATATTTGAATAAATAACACGAAGAGACGGCAGCCGTTATTGGCTGTCGTTTTTTCTGTTGTTATTAATACTAGGCTGTACTAACTAGTGAAATTCCTTAGAAACAAAGAGTATATAACTGAAATAAAATATCTGTTATAGTAACTTTAAAGTGCTGTTATAATCACTATATTTTTCGGAGGTGTATCCATTGGCCCACAACTTAGATATAGACGGACAGGTAATCAAGGAAACGATCACAGCCCTTGAACAGCAGCTTTTAGAATTTTACGTCTATCCTGACATTGCAATAGAAATGTGTAAGGCGCTGAGGAATTTACAGTTTGAAGGCTCTGGCATGGGAACAGCTGACTTTTGTGAGGTGATTACAAAGCAGCTGCAGCTGATAAGCAAAGATAGACATTTACATATGAGTTTTAAATTAGCTGAAGATAAGCCTACATTGAACGAGGAGCTTAGGAAGCAAGAGCTGGCCTTCGATAATTACGGTTTCTATAAGGTGGAACGACTCCAAGGAAATATCGGATACTTGGATCTACATGCACTTGCTCCGCCAGAATTAGCAGGTGAAACAGCAGTGAGTGCTATGAACTTCCTAGCGAATACGAGCGGAATGATCATCGACCTTCGACAATGCGGCGGTTGGTCACCTTATATGGTTACATTCCTATCCAGCTATTTGCTAAGTGAGACTCCCGTGCACCTGAATGATTTCTATTGGAGGTATGCTGACGTTACGCAGTCGTTCTGGAGCACGCCGTACGTTTCCGGCAAACGCTTCGGACCGCATAAACCTGTATTTGTACTCACCAGTAAACAGACTTTCTCGGCATCCGAAGAATTTGCTTATGACCTTCAAGCCATCGAGCGAGCGACAGTGGTTGGTGAAATTACTGGCGGCGGGGCTCATCCAGGCGAGGTTCATCGCCTCAATCATTACTTTGAGGTGTTTATTCCGAAAGGCAGGGCGATTAATCCGGTAACGAAGAGCAATTGGGAAGGAACAGGCGTCATACCGGACATTGAAGTCAGTCAAGAGCAAGCCTTCGACATTGCCTATGATAGGATACTTGAGATTGTACGGGAAAGAGAAAAGGCAGCACACTAGTGCCGCCTTTCGCCAATTCATCTATCGCAGGTTACGTTTGCACCGTCTTCTTCTTACGGAAGGCTGAAACGAGCAGAAGCAGAAGAGGAATCCCGATTGAACAGATAGGGAAGGCGATCGTTTGCCAATACAGATTTACGGACTTCAAGATCGCCTCGTTCGGGATTAACAGCGCCATAATAAACATCGTCGGAGCTCCGAACCAAATGAATGACCGCCAATTCTTCACGCGGAACCAGCGTGCCGCCTCGTAGCTGGTGATGAACAAATATAACGAGATACGGGCGAACAGGCCGAAGACCCAGATGAAGATGACGAAGATATCCATGTTTTGTATGAAATCAAGAAGATTGATGGAGCGTACGAGCATAAAGTACGGAAATCGCATCCTAGCGGATACATCCGGCCCGAAGACGAGCAGGACCAAAGTCGTTGCAAGGCAAGCCAGCACAGCGGTCATGCCAACGGCAATCAGCGATTTCGAATAGGCTTGTCGCTGGTGCTCCAGAAAAGGAAGGATGCTGAAGAAGATCAAGGATTCGCCCAGAAAAGAAGCCGTTTGAATCGAATGCTTCATAATGGGGAGCACTCCGAAATCAGTGATGATGGGCAGGATATAATGCCACTTAATATCGACGATATTCAGACTAAAGCCCACAATCAGAGTAAGCACCATAATAGGTCCGGCGATTTCGCAAAATCTTCCGATACCCATAATGCCAACAGAGTACGTGATGTAGGTCATTAATACGGTCATGAGCAGCATGATCAGCCAAACCGGCGTTCTGTCGAGCATGATGAGATGGATAAAATCGCCAAACAAGCGAAGCGCGGCCGCATTCAGCCCAAACCACACGGCGAAATAAGGGAGTACGATTGCCCTTCCCAGCCATTTTCCGAGAATAGCCTGACTAAATTCGACCAATGTTTGCCGGGGATGCAGCATGCACAAGCGGACGATGATCGCAGTTAAAGCCATCGCCACAACGCCGCCGGTTAGCATGGCTATCCATGCGTCCTGTTTGTTTAGATTGATCGTTGGCGTAATCATTCCCCAGATGAACAGCACGACTTCGACCGTCGCGAAAGTCCACATGACCTGCACGCCTGACAATTTCATCTCTCTCAAGTGCATCCCTCCTGACATTAGCGGTATATGGAAGCATTGCTTTCACCCAGATCTTTGCATTGGATATTGACGCGTACCGACACCTCGACTTGCGGAAAGATCACGTTCCACTTCGGTCGCAGCGATTTCCATTGCGCGGGATGCTGATGATGCACGATTTCGCCAAATCCGAAGAAATCGAGTTTAATTTGTTTTTGCGCTTTGTCGACTACCTGCTCGACCTTCTTCAAGGTTTGTTCATTTAAGGACTTCTGGATCAGCAAGAGATGGCTCACCAAGGACGGGTCCAAGCTCGTGTTATTCTCAACGAGAACGCCGCCTCCAGACAGCAGGATATCGATTTTCACTCGATTACCTTGTACGCTTGTTTGAATTCGCCGATTTAAGGATCTAAGCTTTATACTGAACGTCCCCCCAAATTCGGGAACTGTGGCAGTCATGAAGTAATTGTTGATTCTTCTCCTGATCCAATTCGTATAGAAGGCATCCTCCGGATTCAAATAGGCTGCCAGCTTGAGGCCGTTGTCTTTGTTAAAAACCGCGAATCCGGAGTAGACATAGTGCTTACTCCGATTCATAGTGAGCACCGGAAGCAAGGGCTGCGTGCCTTGGCCCAAGGCATCATACATAAAGGCAGCGAAATAGAAATTTCTGAGCCCTAGCGTGGCTTGCTCGTCATAGAGCGTTGACGTGATATAGGGATCGAACATGGAGTTGATTTGGAAGACATTTTTTGCTTGCGTGCCCTTCACCACGAAAATTTTGGATCTGGCTTCCGATTGGGGGTTTCGAAAATATTCGTCGATCCAATCAGCTATGCCATGCTCGGCCATCTTCTCTCCGATCAGAACGATTTCGCGATGGCCTATAAACAAGGTGCGCGATAATTGTGCCTGCAGCTTCTGCGCCGCATCCGTGTTGTTCTTGCCCGTAGCGCTCAATACCTGGAAGCTTTTCTTAGAGCTGCCTCCTTCTTGTACGCCGATGCCCGATGGTATCGCAATTAGCGTGCTGAGCATGTATTTGCCATCCTTGTTCATGTCCATCCCCGTGCCCATAACGAAGGCTCGTTGATCGGGCTCCTCGAGATTCCAACAACCGGTTGTGACTAGCGCGATGAAGAGCATGACGAAACCAATTTGAACAACGGTCTTAATCATAGGTGATCCCCCTCGGGAACGGGATCGGTGTTTCGGGTCAGCTTTTGCGGCCAACGCAGCAGCACGTCCTTGAGCCTTCCCTTCTTGAGCGGAGCAACCGGCGACAGATAGGGCGTCCCGAACGGCTGTAAATGGATTAAATGAATGAGAATGGCGATAATTCCAATCGCGATCCCGAACAGCCCGAACAAACCGGCGAGTATCAGCATCGGGAAGCGGAGAAGACGCATGGGGAAGCTGAAGCTGTACCTTGGAATGACGAACGATGAGATGCCGGCAGCAGGTACGATAATGACAATCGGCGCAGATATGATACCTGCCCGAACGGCTGCTTCCCCAATAACCAAGGCGCCGACGATGCTGACGAGAGGGCCGATTTGCCGAGGGAGACGGATTCCCGCCTCCCGCAGCGCTTCGAATACGAATTCCATCATGAACACTTCGATCACTGTCGGAAAAGGTGCTTTCTCCCGCAGGGCGGCGATGCTCAGCATGAGCTTGGCGGGAACCATCTCCGGATTGAAATTGGTCAGCGCGATATAGATGGATGGCAGGAAAACAGAGACAAGGACAAACAAATAGCGAATCCATCGGTTAAGCGAGACGAATAGGAAACGCTCGAAATAATCGTCCGGCGCCTGTAAGCCGGCCCAGAATGTCATGGGCACTACAAGCGCGATCGGCGTTCCGTTCGTCAAGATCGCCACTTTGCCTTCGAGAAGCCCTGCGGCAACGACATCGGGTCGTTCACTGCTCAATAGTTGCGGGAAAGGCGATAAGTGCGTGTCCTCAATGGATTCTTCGATATAGCCCGATTCCAGAATGCCGTCAATGCGGATGCGCTCGACCCTTTTGCGGACTTCGTTCAGAACGGACGTGTCAACGACGCCTTCAATATAAGTGATGACGACTTCGGTTTTCGTATATTTGCCGAGCGTCAGCTGCTCCATCTTCAAGTCCGGCGTGGCGAAAATACGTCGCATCATCGTCGTATTGGTGGTCAACAGCTCCGTGAAGCTTTCTCTGGAGCCGCGAAGCGTCGCCTCTTCCGAGGGTTCGCCGATTGTACGAGATTCGAAATTGGAGACGTCTGCTACAATAGCCGACGCTTCGCCATCAACCAGGATTGCTACATGTCCACGCAAGACGCATTCTGCGATTTGGCCGGCATTCGAAATCGTCATGAGGTGCAATAAAGAGATCCGCGATTGCTCGAGCATTTGCGAGATACTGACAACGGAATCCAACCCTTGCGGCAGCCCTTCGTAGAAGAGCGGCTTTAATATATTCATGTTGAGTTCTTCCGTACTAACCATGCCAGAGGCATAAATCAAGAGCAGTCGCACCTTGCCATCCGCCGTGATTTCTCGAAACGAGACGTCTGAGCAGTTCAGAAAGATTCGTTTAAACAGCTGTTCGTTTTCCTGAATATCGAGATACAAGTCTGCTTGCGCATTTCCTGTAGGTGATATTTTCACGGTCGAACTCCTCCTCTATTACTGAACGATGCAGATCGGATTGGATGGCTGATTTGCATATTTTATCCAGAAGCAGGAAATCCATACGGAATTATTGCAGTAAAGCCCCGTTCGAATACGAACGGGGCTTTACTGGAAGGAAACTTTTCTTAGGTAGCGAAGTATAATCATTGGATTGATTATCCAAATAAAGTTAATAAATGCAATTCATTTGCAAACGAAGCTTGGCAACAAAGGAGGAATTCCAGTGAACGTAATTAAAGACAGTTGGAATCATTGGGCGGAGACTTGGTATTTGAAATACAGAACACCGGAAGCCATAGCAAAGATTATTCGGTCCCCGGAGACAGCGTTTCACCGTGTGACCTACTCTATGCTGCAAGAGGCTATACCAAATTTAAGTGGCAAAAAGGTGCTGGTTCCATCAAGCGGCGACAATCATGCCGTATTCGCCTTTCATTTAATGGGGGCAAAAGTGACCTCATGTGATATTTCAGAAAATCAGCTGGAACATGCTGCTGCAATCGCGAAGTCGCATAACTGGGATATTGACTTTATCTGCGAGGATACCATGCACTTATCTACAATTAATAGCAATGAATATGACTTCGTGTACACCTCAAACGGCGTTCATGTTTGGATTCATGATCTGAAAACGATGTATCGCAACATTGAGCGCGTACTTAAGCCCTGTGGTACATATCTGATGTTCGATATCCATCCGTTCATGCGTCCTTTTGGCATCACAGTGGGAGATACCGTGAAAGTAGAGAGGCCCTACGATTTCACAGGTCCGCACGGCGATGTACCCACCTATAAGTGGCGCATGCAGGACTTGATGAACGCGATGATTTCCGCCAATCTGAGCATTGGACGAATCGAAGAAATGGTTGAGGAGGACGGTTCATTCTGGGTGGACGATTCAACAGACGAAGGAGAGCATCTATCCGAGCAAGAGCTTGCAAACTTCTGTAACTGGCGCATGAATCCATTAGCGGCATTACCTCAATGGCTCTCGCTGTTAGCAACTAAGGGTAATCTGTAAATCTTGCATTTTGGGGATTTCATTCGTTCCACGGGTAGTTACTTTAAAGGAAGTAGCTGAACATAAAGTGCGTACTTCCAAGCTGTCTGCAACTTGTATATAGTTTCATATGAGGTTCAAACCAATCCTATCTAATTGATGAATGGAGTAGATCCAGTGGAGTATCGTGTTCTTGGTCGTTCCGGTTTACGGGTTAGCGAAGTAAGCTTAGGTTGCTGGGCAATCGGCGGACCTTCGTGGCGTGACGGTGAGGCAGTAGGTTGGACAGGTAATGATGACAATGCGTCAATTGCCGGTTTGAACCGTGCTTTTGAACTTGGGATCAATCATTTTGATACGGCAGATGTCTATGGAGACGGCCACTCGGAGCGCGTTCTCGGACGTTTTCTGCAAGAAGTTCCGCGCGATCAAGTCGTGATTGCGTCCAAAGTCGGCTGGTTCCGCGGAACAGCGCCTAACGCGATGCACCCGATTCACATCCGTCATCAGCTAGAGCAGTCGCTCATGAATTTAGGCACGGATTATCTGGATCTTCATTTCTTCCATAATACGAATTTCGGACCCAATGATCTGTATCTGGAAGAAGCGGCCGATACGATGCGTCAATTGCAAAAGGAAGGCAAGGTCCGCGTCATCGGGCAATCCGGTTACGGATACAGCGACTTTATGCGCGTCTGCCCGGTTACGCGTCCGGATGTGCTGCAGTTCCACTATAATGCTTTCGGCAATCAATTCGATAAGCCCGAAACGAATCTGTTCCAATGGGCAGATGAGCAGGATATCGGGATGGTATTGTTCGGGCCGCTTGCGCAGGGACTGCTTCTCGACAAATTCGATCCGGAGAACCCGCCGCAATTCGGCGAAGGCGATATTCGGGCTTCCAACTCCTCCTATACCAAGGAGCGATTGCTGGAGATCCGCGAGCGTCTTCAACCGATCAAGGAACGATTCGGTATGGAAGTCCAAGACTTAGTGCGGGTAGCGATTCAGTTTGCGCTTGCTCAATCTCCGAACACCTGCGTCATCCCAGGCTTTAAGAATGCGAAGCAGGTAGAGTCCAACGCGCAAGGAGCCGGCAATCCATTGAATGCGGAAGAAGTAGCCTTCATTCGCAGCGTGATTCAAGGCGTTTAAGTTGTTTCTGTAGAAAGTCCGCCATCACAAGTGTGGAGCACACATGAGGTGGCGGACTTTTTCGTGTGAGACGGCAGTTCAACAAGTGTAATGTTGCAGAAAATGCAGCATTAGAACCTCACCAATGGCCTCAAGCGGCAATTTGTTGCAGAAAATGCAGCATTTAAAGGCCATGGGACCTCTAGCAGTTGCTTTGGAGCAGGAATGTTGCATAATAGGCAACATTCCTCTATAAACCTCCTGATTTACTTGAAAATGCTGCAGAATATGCAACATTCCTATATGCGCAATAGAGTTTGCTGCCTAGTGCACTCCCAAACTTGCTCCGTGATCCAATGGGTTGTTTCAGTAACCTTTTGGCCGGAGCTGCGTCTCTAAATGAGAAGACAACCTGAGTAGTGTGGGGGAGAGGGAATGAGGCGGAAGTTGTTCTTGGTGCTGTGTGCTTCTTTGCTGGCTATTATGCTGACGGGATGTTCATCCGGCTCGCAATTGCCTGATGAACCTGTGAGGCCGATAATTACCGTAGAAGGTTTCAATATTGATTATATAGCAGCTCATTATTGCTGGTTCGGCTCGCAAACAGACGGGGTTTGTTCGGATCCACCTGAGCCGACTGCATACAACAAGATGATCCGAGATAAAGCAATCAAGGCGATATGGAGTGATACGATCTCGGTTAAGTTTCCGATTCATCCAGATGAGTTTACATTAACTATGTACACGGACGATGGCCAGCAAGTATTGCTAGGCAAACCTAATCAATTTCGTTATAGCCTTCCTATGGAGCCGGGGTATTATAGATATCGACTGTCGGCTGTATGGGCGGAGAGGAATACGGTTGATTATGATTTTGGCATACAAACGAGCGACACATTTAACTGAGCGCCGACTACGAGAGGAAGCTAGAGCATATGACAGCACGTTGTGCCTGGGTCAATGAGGACCCTTTATATATCGATTACCACGATTATGAGTGGGGAGTTCCTGAGCATGAGGATCAGAAATTGTTCGAGATGTTGGTACTGGAAGGAGCACAAGCTGGATTAAGCTGGTATACCGTGCTGAAGAAACGCGAGGGTTATCGAAGAGCGTTCGACGGATTCGATCCCCATAAAGTGGCGGCATACGACGAGGCCAAGGTGGCCGAGTTGATGACGGACGACAGTATTATTCGAAATCGGCTCAAGATCCAATCGGCCATCACGAATGCAAAATGTTTCTTAAAGGTTCGTGAGGAGTTCGGCAGCTTCGATAGCTACATCTGGCAGTTCATCGGCGGCGTTCCCATTCGGAATCAATGGCCAACTAAGAGCGAGGTTCCGGCAACTACTCCGCAATCCGATGCCATGAGCAAGGATCTGAAGAAACGCGGCTTTAAGTTCGTCGGCTCGACCATTTGTTATGCGTATATGCAAGCCTGCGGCATGGTGGATGACCATTCGTTGGACTGTGATTATCATAAATAATGCCTATACTATTGGCAGAACACCGCTAGTCCTTTATGATGGGTATCGAGGGCGACATGTATAAATCTGGAAGTGTAAGAAGGGCCTCGTGAAACGAATCGCGATAAGGAGGAACTATCGTAATGAAACTCACGTACGAACAGAAACAGTCCATGCTCACCAAAGGTTATATTCATATCAAAGGCGCCATTCCTAAAGTCATGACTGACCACGCTGTAAAGCATATTAATCACTCCGTTGGCCAAGGGATGCCGCCGGAGCTGATGCCTACATTTCGAGCGCAGTCCTACTGTCCGGAGCTCTCAGACAAGCCGCCGATTACCGGTTTGTATAACGACACACCGATTAAGGCTTACGTAGAAGAACTGCTCGGTGAAGGGATGTCCCATCCGATTACCGGCGGCCAGATTGCCCTGCGTTTTCCTACGCTGCAGGATCCGCCTACCATTCACGGGCCTCACCTGGACGGCATGTACACGCCGACCAATGGGGTCAAGGAAGGGACGATCGGCAATTTCTCGATGCTAGTCGGTGTGCTGCTTAGTCCGGTTCGCGAACCTTTTGCCGGGAACTTTACGGTCTGGCCGGGCACGCATACGACCTATGAGCAATATTTCCGCGAGCATACACCGGATGCTTTGTTTAATGGCATGCCTCCAGTCGAGCTGCCGGAACCGGTTCAGACGATAGGAGAACCCGGTGACGTGTTTCTCGTTCACTATCAGCTCGCGCACACCGTCGCTGCGAACGCATCCCCTAATACGAGATATGCGATTTTTTTCCGAGTCTCTCATATCGAACACAAGCAGGATTGGAGAGCGCCGATGACTGATATTTGGCTGCATTGGCCGGGGATTCGTGCTATTCAGTAGCCCGAGATAGACTAGCCGAGATAGACTAGAATGATAACCAAGATTCCGCTAAGCGGTGGCCGAGCATTTATGATGCTCGGCTTTTTATTGTTATTGGGGCGTTAAGGAAAGCCGAGAGTTCCGAAGTCGAACTCTCAGCGATCAAACAAACCAATCTCCAGCGAGCGCTAAAGTGAGATATGCCAGATGCGTATTGTGTGAGTTACGGACTGCCAGATGCCGAACACAACTGCTTGTCAAAACTGTAGATATGTTCGTTTCGTGCCATACGTTCCGCAGCAGCCCTTCCCTATAATTGAAGGTGTAGGACATTCATCAGGGGAGGTAATTGGATTGAATCGTTCATATCATCCATTTCGTTTGAACCGGTGGAGACAAGGGCTCTCGGCCTTGACCGCCGTCATTATGCTTCTTTCTATGATCATTTCGGCTGTTGCTGTTCCGGGGAAAGCAGGGGCAGCTGCCGCGAATGCGCTGACAAATCCCGGGTTTGAGGATGGACTGAATGGCTGGGATTATACATCATTTGACGGCTCGGAGCCGGGGCCGGCCTCGACGCTTTCCATCTCGGGAAGCGATAAGCACAGTGGAGCATCCGCGGCGAGCTATTGGAACGGCAGTGCATACGCGTTCAAGCTGAGCCAGACGGTGTCCGGACTTACGGACGGTACATACACGCTGAAGGCATGGTCTTCCGGAGACGCCGGCAATAACAATTTCAAGCTGTACGCGGACAACTTCTGCGGCAGTGAGAAGCTGACAACGGATATCACCAACAGCGGCTGGGGCACGATTACGCCTTACACGGTCGAGGAGATCCAAGTTACTAACGGACAAGCGACAATTGGTTTCGAGGTGAATAGTTTGGCGGGAAAATGGGGCTTTTTTGACGATGTGGAATTGGTGAAGGTGGAGGAGCCAGAGGAACCAACGGTCCCATCCGATGAACCGTTTATCAAAGGTGCGGATATTTCAAGCCTTCAAGCCATTGAAGATGCCGGCGGCAAGTATTACGAGGGCGGCATCGAGCGCGATTTGCTGGACATTCTGAAGGATCATGGCGTGAACTACGTTCGGCTGCGCATCTGGAACGATCCGGTAGATGCAGACGGCTATAATGACAAAGCCCATATCATAGAGATGGCACAGCGAGTGAAGGCGAAGGGCATGAAGCTGCTGCTCGACTTCCATTACTCGGATTTCTGGGCAGATCCGGGCAAGCAAGTGAAACCGGAGGCATGGACGAATCTGAGCTTCGACGAGCTGAAGCAAGCCGTCTATGATTACACGGCAGACGTCATGAACGGGCTGAAGGCTGTGGATGCCTACCCCGACATGGTGCAGATCGGCAATGAAATCAATCCGGGCATGCTGCTTCCGGACGGCTCCACTTCGGACTATAGCAAGCTGACCGCTTTGCTGAAACAGGGCATTCAAGCGGTGCGCGACACAACTCCTGCGGTGCATAAGGTTAAGATCATGCTTCATCTGGCTGAGGGCGGCAATAACTGGGTGTTCCGCAGCTTCTTCGACGCGATGGAGACGGCGGATGTCGATTATGACGTCATCGGCATGTCCTTCTATCCGTTCTGGCATGGTCCGTTCCAGACGCTGAAGGATAACCTGAACGATATGGCGGACAGATACGGCAAGCAAGTGATCGTTGCCGAGACCTCCTACGGATTTACAGTTGAGGACGGCGATGGCTACCCGAACAATTTCACGCAAAAGGAAGCGGATGAAGCGGGTTTCCCTGCAACGGTAGAGGGGCAGAAGCAAGTGCTCACCACCGTGATGAACACGGTAGCGCATGTGCCGGGCGGTAAAGGAGCAGGTGTCTTCTACTGGGAGCCGGCTTGGATTCCGGTTCCGAAGGACAGTGAAGGTCACTACCAGGCAGGCTGGAAAAGCGGCGAAGGCGCATCGTGGGACAATCAGGCGCTGTTTGATTTTCAAGGCAATGTTCTGCCATCGCTAGATGCATTTCAGTTCGAGCCGGGGGATCTCGATACGAAGACCGCACTGACAGCCAAGAACCCCGAGGGGATCAGCGTCCCGGTTAATGAATCGGCAGAAACGGTATCGACGCTGCTGCCTGCAGCAGCAGATGTGCTCTACAACGATGGCAGTATTGAGCCGGCGGCTGTAGAGTGGTCCGCAATCGAACAGGATGATTTGAGCCGAATCGGTACATTCGTGATCGATGGACAGATAACAGGTACAGAGCTTGCTGTGAAGGTTCCGGTTACCGTAACGACTAATCGTAATCTCTTGCATAACGGCAGCTTCGAGGATGGCACAGCTTTTGCAAGCTGGACCGTCACAGATGCAACCGAGGCAGCAAAAGTGAAGACGGATGCGGCGAATGCATATGCAGGCACGAAAGCGGTCAATTATTATGCAAGCGCAGCATTTGACTTCACGATGTCGCAAACTGTTACCGGCTTAACGAATGGCACCTATCTGCTCAAAGCGAAGATTTCCGGCGGAGGCGGGGACAATGCCATTCATCTGTCTGCCCAAGACTTCGGTGCAGAAGCGGTGCAAAGCGACAATATCGTCAACACGGGCTGGCAGAATTGGAACGATGCAGAGCTCAGCAGCATTCAAGTGACGAATGGTCAAGTCACTATTGGACTAACGGTGGATGCGCCTGCCGATACTTGGGGCTGGATCGACTCCTTCGAGCTGTATAGGGAAACGCCTGTTGCCGGGTGGACAGAGGCGAAGGCAGTAACCGCTTCGAATGTTGGAACCAGCAGCGTGAAGCTGACTTGGACAGGTGCAGCTGATGCAAATCAAATTAACAGCTACAAGATTTACAAGGACGGGAAACTGTTGACCACGGTAACCGCCGGAAGCGCAACGGAATACACCGTTACGGGTCTAAGCGCGAATACAGCCTATAGCTTCAAAGTGGAAGCGAGCTTGGATGATGAGATTTGGACATCAACAGGTCCGTCAACAACGGTACAAACAGCTCAAGAAGCTGGCCCCGTAATAGGGCCGGTAACTTCAACAAACGATTCAGCAGTATTCACCATCACGGCGAGCGGCTTGTCCGCCAACGCTGAAGGTAAGGTAGAAGTCGCTCTTCCGATAGGCAAGACGACCGTAACCCTTCCGTCCCAAACGGCAGAGCTGCTGGGAACTCACCCGCTTACTCTGAATGCAGAGAAGTTCACGCTGACCATTCCGTCATCGGTGTTCCAGCAGCTGGCGGCACTTGGAGGCAGTTCGGCAGACAGCACGATCACATTGACACTTGCTCCTTTGGAAAAGGATGCGGTCAGCAAACAGACAGATCTCTTAGAGAAACAGAACCAGGCGAACATCACGCTGATCGGCCAAGTATACGCATTCAAGCTGTCCATCCGTTTGAAGGACGGCAAGGAAACGAACCTGACACAGTTCAAAGAACCACTCACCATTCATTTCTCGTCTGCAGGCATCACCGATCCAGAAATTGCCGGTATCTTCTACCTTGCAGATGACGGCAAAATGGAATATATCGGAGGCACTCGAGAAGCAGCAACGGGTAGCATCACGGCAGATATTCACCATTTCAGCAAGTACGCGCTGCTGCAAGTAGAGCAATCCTTCACGGATGTGTCGCCACAGCATTGGGCTTACAAGACCATTCGCCAGTTGGCGGCCAAACAAGCCATGAATGGCACGGTTCAAGGCCGCTTCGAGCCTAGCCGTACGATTACACGCGCAGAATTTGCAGCCTTACTTGTGAAAGCATTGAAGCTCCAGCTCACGGATGCTGCCACTTCAAGCGCAGCGGTGTCGTTTACCGACGTACCGGCAGAAGCATGGTTTGCCCCTTATGTGGCAAAGGCAGCTCAAGTTGGAGTCATTACCGGTAGAAGCGCGGAATCATTCGACCCGAACAACCCGATCACACGGGAAGAAATGGCCGTGTTAACGATGCGAGCTTATGAAGTGCTAAACGCTTCGCCGACCAAAGTGGAATCCGCTGAACCTTTCGCCGATCAAACCGACGTCTCGGCATGGGCTGCAACAGCCATCGACCAAGCTTCTGCACTCGGGCTTATTCAAGGCCAAACGGCTGGCAAATTTGCGCCGCAAGCACCGGCAACAAGAGCTGAGGCTGCCCAAGTGATCTGGAACGTACTCAAACGCTAGCACGCAGCTGTTTATGAAAACATTGGTAATCTTTAAATAACATCCTATAAGCCATCATGATTAAGCGCTTACAATAAATGTGGGAGCAGTAATGCTCTACGCGCATCGCTTAAGGGGCCGGTCATGATTTGTGAAATCGGCATGGCTTACAGCTCACCGTCAACGGCAAAGAGTTTCATTACCGATATCAAAACCAAGATTCGGGGCATCTCGGGCGGCAAAGGCTTAGGCGTCTTCTACTGGGAGCCCGAGGCGACTCCCGGCTACAACGGCGGCTACAATCTTGGTGCTTGGCAGGCGGATATGAAGCCGACCATTGCATTGGAAGGTTTCTTGAACTAGGTTACTAGGCAACGCTTTGCTAGACGAGGTAACTTAGCCCAACAAGAGGATTCTCTCAGCCCTGCAACGGGTTTGAAGGGGAATCCTCTTCCCCGTTTATTCGCAAGCTTGGAGACAACCAAGCCGCGGCTCCATTATAATGTTGAAGCATGTCATTACACCTAAGGCAAGGATGGGACGCGCAATGCCAAGAATGAATTTGTTCAGCAAAATCGTCATCACACTGGCAGTGCTAATCGTGTTGATTGCAGGACTCTATTTCCTCTCCAATCAGACGAGCACGGATGTGCTGCGAAATGAGCTCAATAAGTCGAATACGAGCAAGCTCGACTTCTTCCAATCGCAGGTGGACGCGAATATGGACTCTGTCACGTTATGGCCGAATTTGCTCGTGCGCGATCCTGATATTTCTGAGCTGAGGGACATGGCTCCGATCGGAGGAGGTTCTCTGGACCTCGATATGATTAATTTAGTGAAACGAATTCAACAGAAGATAAGCACGCAGGAGAGCTCTATCAACTGGAAATGCTCGCTTTACATATACTCGCCTAGACTTGGCCGCGTCATCACCGTCAATGATGTGCGAAGCTATGACGATACGGCGCTGAAACAACGTCTGAAGCAAGGCTGGCATGTGAGGAAGGATTCGCCGGATGCCACGAACAGCTACGAATTCTCTCTGCTAACCGTTACGCCGTATTATGCGATGAATCAGCCTGAGGATGCCGATCTCATTATCGAGGTACGCTTCAATAGCAGCAATATCGTTGGCATGCTGGATGAATTCAACAGCGACGGCAGGCGCAATCCGTTCTTCTACAAGCAGGACGTAGGGACGATTTTTAACAACACGGCAGACCGGAGCGTGGCGCAGGAGCTGGTAGGCAAGCTGGAGCAGCAGCATCTGATGGATATCAGCAATCAGACGATTGAGCTGAAGGGCATCAAGTATTTGGTCAATACGAAGCAGTCGCCGGTGACGCAGTGGTACCTGGTCGACTATATCCCTTATAGCGACGTCATTGGCCCGATTCAGAAGTCGAACCATTTGTTCTATGCCACGCTGGTTTCATTGCTCATTATGGGCTGCGTGATGGCTTATCTCTTGTACGCGCAGGTTCAAGTACCGATGAAGCGGCTCATTCAGAGCTTCCAACGGCTCAAGCAAGAGGACTATTCCGTTCGACTCGTGCCCAAAGGAAATGGCGAATTCAGCTACGTCTTCATGCGGTTCAATTCCATGGTAGCGCAAATTCAGGAGCTGTTCGGTACCGTTTATCTAGAGAAAATCCATGTGCGGGAAGCGCGGCTGAAGCAGCTGCAATCGCAAATCAATCCGCATTTCTTCTATAACTGTTTCTCGTTTATATCGAGCATGGCGAAATTAGAGAACTACAAGGCGATTGTGGCCATGTCTCAAAATCTATCGGCCTACTACCGCTATACCACGAGGCAGGAGCGAGGCGAAGTCAAGCTGGCGGAGGAGCTGGATTTTGTGACGAGCTACCTGGAGATTCAGCGGCTTCGTATGAACCGGCTGCATTTTGAGGTGGAGCTCCCCTCTTGGCTGCGCCATCTGGACATTCCGCCGCTGCTCATTCAGCCGCTTGTGGAGAATGCCGTCCTGCACGGCATCGAAGGCCGAGCAGGTGAAGGCATTATTCGTCTCACAGCGAAGGAGGAGGACGGAGAAATCCAAATTCGCGTCGAGGACAACGGCAAAGGGCTTGATGAAGCGGGGATCCGATCACTCATGAATAAGTTAGATGAGCCCATGGGCGAAGAGACCGGCTGCGGATTATGGAACGTCAATCAGCGGCTGCAGCTGCGCTATGGTGAAGAAGCGGGAATGACGATTACCAATGGCGAGCATGGCGGCCTCATCGTAACGCTGCATTGGCCCAAACAGCACAGTGACGGAAAGGAGATCGGAGGGCATGATTGAAATTTTGCTCGTGGACGATGAGTCCTATGTGACAGAAAGCTTAAAGAAAACGATTCCTTGGGAAGCGCTTAACGTTCGTGCTGTCTATACGGCGGCGTCTGCCATGGAAGCCATTGCGATTATGGAGAGTCAATCGATCGATATCCTCGTGACCGATATTCGAATGCCGGAGATGGACGGTCTTGCGCTTGTTCGCTTGGTAAGCGAGCGTTGGCCGGATATGAGGCGAATTCTGCTCACAGGCTACTCCGATTTCGAATACGCGAAGAAGGCGATCCAGCTGCAGGTGTCCGATTATATACTGAAGCCTGTAGATGATGATGAGTTTATGCGTAGCATTTTGGGAGCAATCGAATCGCTCAAGGATGAGTGGGAGGAAGCCGACCGCTATCACCGGCTGCTCTACGATATGAAGTCGGATCAATCCGTGCTCAAAGAAAACCTCATGAGCGATCTGCTGCTCGGCAGGCAGCTATCGAGTCAGACCATCGGTGAAAAACTCCGTCAGTATGCACTTCCGATAAGTTTGGACGCGCCTTCGTTCCTTATGCTGATTCAGCTGGGCAGCCATTTTGCCGATTATGATCCGCAGTCGGTAAGGCTCATTGAATTTGCGGTCGGTAATATCGCCGAAGAAGTGCTGGGTTCATCGTTTCACGTATGGCACAGCAAAGCGCCTCACGATTGTCTCGTTCTCCTGATCTCCGGTGAGATCAGGCCGCTGCGGGCAGAGATGGAGAAGCTCGCTGGTGAAGTCGGCATGCAGGTGCGCACCCATCTCAAAGGCGACATCTCCATTGTCGTCAGCCCGTGGTTCGAATTTCCGAGCAAGCTCTCGGCCGCTTATCGCAGCGCGCTTGGTGCATTGCTCCAGCATGGACGTACGAACGAGGCAATGATTCTGTTTCAAGAGGATTACCCGGAGAGTCGTTATTCGGTGAAATCGATTGAGGCATTATATAAGCCCCCAACGCTCATTCATTTGCTAGAGTCGAAGCAGTGGACGGCGGCTGAAGAGAAGATTAGCGAAGTATTTGGTTATTTGGAAGCGGAGAAAGCATTCATTACGATGGAGCATCTGTACGAAGTGTATCTCTGCATCACGAATGCTTATCTCTACCTCGTTCATAAGCAAGGGCTGTTGAGCCATCAAATTGAAGGTTTGGAGTTCGATCTCATGCTGAATCAGAGCGTGCTGCAGTCACCGGATCGGCTGCGCAAATGGGCGCTTCTTTCGCTGGAGAAGCTGAAGCAAGAAATGTCTGAATCGGATCGCTACACGAAGAGCCATATGATTAAGCAGGTGCAGGAGCTCGTTACGCAGGACATTGGGCTTGATATTTCGGTCAAAACGATTGCCGATAAAGTGTATCTGCATCCGGTCTATCTCTCGAAGATTTACAAGAGCGAGACAGGAGAGAGTCTTGGCGATTTCATCATTCGGATCCGGATGGAGAAGGCACTCTACCTGCTGAAGCATTCCAATAAGAAAATCTACGAGATTACCTCGGAGCTGGGTTATCAGAACCCGCAATATTTTAGCAAAATGTTCAAGAAGCATTATGGCATGACACCGAATGAATATCGGGACTAAGCGTGCAGAAAGGTTGGCAAAGGTGCAGAAATCTTCGCTAAGTATCATAGGTTCGGCACTTATACTTCCCTATAATTAATCTTGTAAGACATCAACGCGTAGGGGGAAGAACATGACAACCACATGGAAAAAGGGGATATTCGCAGCATCCGCGCTTATGCTGATGGCTTCCGGTTTGGCGGCTTGCTCCGGCAATAACGAGAGCGGCGGCAACGCTAACGGGAACAAGAATGCGGCTTCCACGGAGCAGAGCAATGCGACGAACAACACAGCAGCGAACACGACCGAAGAGGCGAAGCCGGAGAGCGCATATAAAGACAAATACGACCCGGCCGTTACCATCTCTACTGTATGGGGCGTTGATCCTGCACTGAAATTTAAGAACGGTGAATCTATCGAGAATAACGTTTCTACCAAGTGGGCACTAGATACGCTGGGGATCAAGATCGATTCGCTCTGGTCCGTAACCGATACGAATAATGCTTTTGCGACGAAGCTCAGACTGTCGATGTCTTCCGGTCAGGATCTGCCGGATGTCGTGACGGTCGGCGACTCTCAATTGGCACAGGATTTAATCGAAACCGGCGCGTTCCGCGATGTAGGCGAGCTGTTCGACCAGTATGCGAACGAGAAGTGGAAAACCGCGATGAACCTCGACTCGAACGTCTGGAATCCTTACATCCGCGATGGCAAGAAGATGGGCATTCCGGTTCTTGATTACGCATACAACCACGATTACCTGCTGTGGATCCGCCAAGACTGGCTGGATAAGCTGAATTTGCAAGCACCGAAGACGCTCGATGATTTGGAGAAAATCATGGATGCGTTCAAGAATCAGAATCCGGACGGTCTGAAGCCGGATAAAGTGGTACCTTTGTCCATCGGCTTCAAGTCGACCATGAATACTTGGATGGGCGATCCATCTTGGATCTTCGGCGCTTACGGCACAATCCCGGCACAATGGAATCAAGCGGCTGACGGCAGCTTGGAGTGGGGCTCCGTTAATCCGGCTTCCAAGCAAGCGCTGCAGAAGCTGAAGCAGTGGCGTGATAAAGGTTATATTCCGAGCGAGGCAGCGATCTGGGATGAGAATAAGACTGCGGAGCCTGCGGTTGCAGGAACAGCGGGCATCATTCCGGGACCTTACTGGATGAGCGGCTGGCCGCTGCTGGACACAGCGAAGAACGTACCTTCAGCAGTATGGAAGCCATATGCACTTCCTACTGGACCGGACGGCAAAGCAGGACGCCATGGCACAAACTTTACGAGCGGCGTAACGCTGATCAATAAGGACATGGAGCATCCGGAAGCGATTTTCACCTACCAGAATTACCTGTTTGATCATCTGGCTGATCCGCAAACGGGCAGCGATTGGGATCTTGGCGTATTCAAGGGTTATGACTACGATCTAGACGCTAACAACAACCCGCTGTATCTAGACAAAATCCCTGGCGGCGAAGTAAACATCAACCGCTATTGGCTCGTGAAAGACGGCGCGCGTATTCCGGATGCTCAGATGAAAGCACTCTTGAAGCTGGCTGACGGAAGCGAGGCATCGACGAAGCTGGAGAAAGAAGTGAAGAATAACTACGGGCCGGAAACGCCTGCTGCAGCGAAAGTGCTGTTATCGCAGCCGGATATCTCGTTCAAGGACTTGTTCACAGGTCCGGCGACGCAAACGATGCAATCCAAGCTGGACTACCTGAAGAAGATCGAGCTGCAAACCTTCAACGAAATTATCTATGGCAAGAAGGGCTTGGACAGCTTCGACCAATTCGTCGCAGACTGGAAATCCGCTGGCGGCGACAAAATGACGCAAGAAGTCAACGACTGGTACAAGAGCACCAAATAACCCGACTCCGGGGCAGCTGGGCAACCGGCTGCTCTTTTTTTAAACTTGCTGGCTGGTGCGGGGAGTTGCGTCCCGCTGGAATAACTTAACAATCGCATTAGGAGGTACATGATGACTAGTTATCTCAAAAGAACATGGTACTTTCATGTGATGCTTCTGCCTGCCCTTGTGTTTCTCATCGTGTTCAACTACTTGCCGATGGGCGGCATTGTGATGGCGTTTCAAGATTACAAGCCATGGCTGCACATCAGCGGATCCGATTGGATCGGGCTTGATAATTTCCGAGCGCTGTTTGAACGCGAGGATAGCTTGCAGGTCATCTGGAATACCTTTTTTATCGCCTTGCTCAAAATCATTTTCAACTTGATCACGCCGTTTACGTTTGCGATTCTGCTTAATGAAATCCGCCAGCGGCACTTGAACCGCTCGGTGCAAACGTTAGTCTATCTGCCCCATTTCCTCTCGTGGGTTATTCTCGGGGGCATCCTCGTGGAGTTCCTCTCCTCCGACGGAGGGTTCGTCAATCGCGTGCTGGGTCAGCTGTTTGGGATCAAGCCGATCTTCTTCCTCGGAGATGGCAACTGGTTCCGTTTCACCGTCATCGTGTCCGAGGTGTGGAAGGAATTCGGCTACGGCACGATCGTATTCCTGGCCGCACTGGCCGGCATCAATCCTTCGCTCTACGAGGCCGCAGAGATGGACGGCGCGAGCCGCTGGAAGCAGACGCTGCATATTACGATTCCATCGCTGATTCCGATCGCGATTGTGGTGGGCACGCTGTCGCTCGGCAACATACTCAATGCGGGCTTCGATCAGATTTTCAACCTCTACAATCCGCTG
This sequence comes from Paenibacillus sp. CF384, assembly GCF_900106745.1. Lineage (GTDB taxonomy): Bacteria > Bacillota > Bacilli > Paenibacillales > Paenibacillaceae > Paenibacillus_Z. The sequence goes on from NZ_FNNV01000008.1 coordinate 228,598, forward strand.
GTGCTGGATAAAGGCGATATAATCGATACTTTCGTTTTTCGTACCGCGATTCTCGATGGACAGTTCGGTTTTGCGACGGCAGTGGGGCTGTTCAAATCCGTCATCAGCATGATCCTGATTATTATTTCGTACCGGTTAGCCTCCAAATGGGCCAATTACCGGGTGTTCTAGGGAGGGGGCAGAGAGATGTATCACAAAACGGTGCCTTATCGCGTATTTAACATCTTCAATACCGGTCTCCTGGTTCTATTGTCGCTCGCCTGCATTATACCGCTCATTCATGTGTTCGCGATTTCGTTCAGCGCGAAATCGGCGGCTGACGGCAACTTGGTCGGCTTGTGGCCGGTCGATTTCTCGACGGTCGCCTATACCAAAACCATCGATAACCCGGTATTCCTTCACTCGCTGTGGGTCTCGGTCAAGCGTACCGTTATCGGCACAATCGGCATTCTAGCTGTCGCTTGTCTGGCGGCATACCCGCTCTCGAAGGAAACCTTGCAGTTTAAAGGACGCTCGGTTTATGCATGGCTGTTCGTGTTCACGATGATTTTCAACGGTGGGCTTGTGCCCTTCTACATCGTCATCCAGAAGCTTCACCTCATGGATAATTTCTGGGTGCTCGTGCTGCCGGGAATCGTCAACGTGTGGCTCATTATCTTGCTGATGAACTTCTTCCGCGGTGTGCCGAAGGAGCTGGAGGAAGCGGCGCTGATCGATGGCTCAGGTCATTTTGGCATCCTGTTTCGCATCTATCTGCCTGTCTCGCTGCCGGCCTTGGCGACGCTCGGACTGTTCGCGATGGTGTGGCATTGGAATTCTTGGTTTGACGGCATTCTGTATATTAGTGACAAAGGCGAATATCCTCTCGCTTCTTACCTGCAGACCGTTATCGTGTCACGGGATATGAGCTCCATGAATTTCTCCAAGCAGGAGATGGATTTATTGTCTCAGAAGACGATCAATGCGGCACAGATCTTCATCGGCGCGCTGCCGATTCTCATTGTCTATCCGTTCTTGCAACGATTCTTCGTAAAAGGACTGGTCATGGGCTCGGTGAAGGAATAGGGCCGCAGCCACAGGCATATCTTGATAACAAAAGCATAGTCAGTTAGGCAATGGAGCCTAGGCAGGGAGCGCGCGCGGAGCACGCTTTCATCCTAGGCTCTTTCTGTCTGTCGGTGACTTCCCACCGGCAAGCTTGGAGGTGAGTGAAGTGATTCGGCCATCGCAACCACAGCTGCAACGGCGACCTATACGTGCCATTCCGCTGTCTGTCAGGGTCATTCCGAATGTAGATGCTGGACTGGCTGCACAGCTGGGTCTCAGACCCGGCATACGGAGCATCGGGCTCCTTACATCTACCATCGATGATGTGGGTTATACCGCAATGGACGAAGCGACGAAGAAAGCGGCAGTTGAAGTGGTGTATGCCAAGTCGTTCTATGCCGGTTCCTCACACGCCTCAGGCCCGTTGTCGGGGGAGTTTATCGGCATGATTGGCGGCGCATCGCCGGCCGAAGTGACGAGCGGATTAGAAGCGGCAGTAGAGCTGATGCGGAGCGGAGCTTGCTTCTATGCCTTGAATGCGGAAGGAACGCATGCTTACTACGCGCATGTCATCTCCAGAACAGGTTCTTATCTATCCGGCATTGCCCATATATCGGAGGGCGAACCGTTAGCTTACTTAATTGCACCGCCGCTTGAAGCGGTCTGCGGGTTAGATGCCGCACTGAAGGCTGCGGATGTGAGGCTGTGCACCTTTTATGGACCGCCTACAGAAACGAACTTCGCCGGTGGTTTATTGACAGGCAGTCAATCCGCCTGCATGGCTGCAGCTGAAGCCTTCGCCGAGGTGGTGACGGAAATCGCCGGGAAACCGATTAAGCTGTGAGAAAGCGTAGGTGAGTCAATATGAACAGGAAACAGCCATTGCAATCGCTGGGCATGATTGAGACATATGGGCTGCCCGCACTTATTGCAGCAGCGGATGCAGCGGCAAAGACGGCAGATGTGCGGGTTACGGCGTACGAGAAAATCGATGCCGGTATCGTGACACTCTATATTCTCGGCGATGTCGCGGCGGTGAAAGCAGCAGTGGATGCGGGCGGACAGGCAGCGCGGGCAGTGGGCAAGCTGCTTGGCGTTCATGTCATCGCGAGGCCGGATGGTTCGATTGCCTCTTTCATAGCGTCACTGATGCCTCCTGATTTGGCGGGAGGAGGTGACCCTACGGCATGAAGCTGGACGTGGATTTGCAAGCGATCCAGGAGGTGCGAGATTGTCTGCATGAAGCGAAGGCTGCGCAAAAGCAGTACGAGTCTATGACGCAGCTGCAAGTAGATGGCATCGTGCAGGCGATGGCCGCTGCAGCCGAGGAGCATGCGGAGCGCCTTGGCAGGCTGGCCGTAGAGGAAACGGGCTTCGGGAATATCCAAGATAAGAAGGCGAAGAACCTGTTTGTGGCGCGCAATGTTTACGAGGCTATCCGAGATGTAAAGACAGTCGGCATCATTAGCAAGGATGAGGAGCGGAGAGTATGGGAAGTGGCGCAGCCTGTCGGCGTCGTCGCTGCCATCGTCCCGTCGACCAACCCGACTTCTACGGTCATCTTCAAAAGCATGATTGCACTCAAGACAAGGAACGCCGTCGTCATCTCCCCACACCCAGCTGCGCTTCAATGTTCGCAAGAGGCCACGAAGCTCATGCGTCAAGCGGCGGAGCAGGCAGGCGCTCCACCTGGATTGATCCATTGCTTGTCGTACCCATCGGTCGAAGCGAGCAAGGAGCTGATGAGGCATAAGCTGACGGACGTCATTCTCGCAACCGGCGGATCGACGATGGTGAAAGCTGCTTATCGTTCAGGCAAGCCCGCTTACGGTGTCGGTCCGGGCAATGTTCCTGTCTTTGTGCACCATAGCGCGAATATTGCACATGCGGCCAGTCGGATTGTGCAAAGCAAGACGTTCGATTACGGCACGATCTGCGCCTCCGAGCAAGCGATTGTAGTCGAGCGCAAGGTGAAGTCTCGGCTAGTCGATGAGCTGAAACGACAAGGTGCGTACATGCTAAGCGAGCAAGAGAAGCAGAAGGTAGCGAGTGTCATGATGTCAGCAAACGGCGGTAAAAGCTTGAATCCGAAGATCGTCGGCAAATCGCCGCAAGTACTGGCAGAGCTGGCCGGTATTTCAATTCCGCAGCATGCAACGTTGCTGATTGCGGAAGAAACCAACGTCGGACTGCAGTACCCGTTATCCGTGGAGAAGCTGACGCCGATCTTGGCGCTGTACACCGTCGATGACTGGCAGGAAGGCATCAGCCTCTGCACGCAGCTTCTTGAGCTTGGCGGACTCGGACATACGCTGGGCATCCACTGCGAGGATGAACGTATCATCGAGGCATTCGGACTTGAACTTCCCGCCTCCCGTATCATCGTAAACGCCGGGACGACCTTTGGCGGCATTGGCGCGACGACCGGCATTCAGCCATCGATGACGCTGGGCTGCGGATCGCTCGGGCATAACATAACCTCGGATAATATCGGTCCGCAGCATTTGATGAATGTGAAACGGGTAGCCTTCGGCATTCGCGAGATGATCGCCTTGGAACCGGAGTCGAATGATCGATCACTGCTTGCCGAACAGATTGCGGGGAGCCTCACCGTCGGGATTTCCAGAGAGGAAGTATTAGCGATCGTGAAGAGCGTGCTGTCCGAGATGAAGCTCTAATCAGGTTCAACTAATAAGGAGGAATAAACAATGGCAGGAGAACTTACGGCACTGGGTATGATCGAGACGAAAGGGCTGATTGGCTCCATAGAAGCAGCGGATGCGATGGTGAAGGCGGCAAACGTGAGATTGGTGGGTAAAGTCCATGTCGGAGGAGGACTGGTTACGGTTCTGGTCAGAGGCGATGTCGGTGCGGTAAAAGCCGCAACCGACGCAGGCGCGGCCGCCGCCGAGAAAGTCGGAGAGCTCGTATCGGTTCACGTTATTCCGCGCCCGCATTCCGACATCGAGTTTATTCTGCCAAAGCTTGAAGGCTGACCTCGCTCCCCATGAGACTCATTACCGAAGCTTCGCTGCGCGCGGGACTGGCCAGGGGACTCCCGAACCCCTATCCGATTGAATCCGGTGATAAATTGACGCCGGCCGCTGCTGATTTCTTGAAGGCACGCGGGATTCCGCTGCTTAAACAACCGGATGCCGTTAAAGCGGCAGCTAATTTGCCCGAGGGGACAACGGTAGAGCGAGTGATCCCTGTTGGCGTGTCGGGCCGCCATATGCATGTCTCCCAGCAGCATCTCGAAGTCCTGTTTGGCACTGGCTATAAGCTGCAGGTGCTCAGAGAGCTGTCCCAGCCCAAGCAGTTCGCAGCAAGGGAAACGGTCACAATCGCCGGTCCTAAAGGCGCCATTACGAATGTTCGTATACTAGGTCCGCTTCGTGCTGCTACGCAGGTGGAGATTTCTCGAACGGATGGTCATTCGTTAGGCCTTCGGCCGCCTGTTCGATTATCCGGCGATATATCCGGTACATCCGGTGTAACGATTATCGGTCCATCCGGTGTTGTCGTCCTTCAGGAGGGCCTAATCATCGCGAAGAGGCATGTACATATGTCAAAAGCAGAAGCGGCGGATTATCAGGTTGTCCAAGGAGATCAGTTAACGCTGCAAACGGACTCGGAACGCCCGGTTATTTTTCCGGATGTCGTGGTACGCGTGGATGAACGCTTCGCGCTTGAGCTGCACATCGACCGGGATGAGGCGAATGCTGCCGGGCTGGAAACGGGAGATCGGGTAAGAGTGATCGGTACGAGGAGGTGAGTCAGATGGAGATGAAACAGCTGGTGGAATCGATCATCCGCGAGCTTGTCGGCACGATGCAGGCGCAAGCGGCCGAGCCGCCTCCTAAAGTGTTGTATATCTTCTGCGATAGTACGGCTCATGAAGCGTATCGAGATCATTTTATCCTACTGCAAAAGAACGGAATTCAATATGATCGGCTGTTTCTCGACGGAGTAACATCGGGATGGCTTGGCATGCATAAAGTAGAGTCAAGCGGGCTTGGCAGAACGATTGCCGTCGATGAGTCTGCACCGGCTCCTATTGAAATTCCGATGGGCTATGACGGCATCGTTATTCCGGAGATTGACGTAGGGGATGCCGGACGCGTTGCGCTTGGGATGAAGGGGACGGTGCGGTCGGAGATTATTTTCGCGGCGCTCGTGATGGGGAAGTTCGTGGTCGTGGGCGACGACAGTTCCGGACTTTCGCGCTCTGATCGGCGTACGCTCAAGGAGCTGACATTGCCGATGCCTTATCAGAAGCTGTTCAGCTACTACAAGAGCGAGATGCACATGTACGGCGTAGACTTTGCTCCGGCACAAGAATTGGCGGAGTGGGTTGTAAAGCGGGTAGGTGGGCCTGCTGCTCGGATAATGGGAAACGACGAGGAATCCACAGCTGAAGCCGCTGCAATAGATAGCCGAGAGGACGCAACAGCCACCACCGCCGCCGCCGAGTTATCGGAGCATCAAGCGCGTTTCGAAGGGAAATTCCTTTCCGCCGATTGGGTCAATCGGTTGGCCGTAAACAAGCGCATCACGGTCATTCTCGTGAAGCGAGGGACGATTCTATCGCCGCTTGCCAGAGATGTGTTGAGAGAGAAAGGCATCGTTGTCCAAATTCGGGATGAAGGGTGAGCGGCCAATGTTCTACGGGAAGGTGATCGGAAGCGTCTGGGCGACCCAGAAGGAGGAAGGGATGGACAATCTGAAGCTGATGGTCGTTCAGCCTGTAGATTTCATCGGCAAGTCGCAAGGCATGGCGGTTATTGCCGTTGATCGGATCGGGGCAGGGGTAGGCGAGCATGTGATTATTTCTCGCGGGAGCCCGGCAAGAGCGCTGTTCGGGGGCAGGAACGTCCCGATCGACGCGATGGTTGTCGGCATTGTCGACAGCTTCGACGTGGCAGCGCCGCAAGATGGAGCGGAGGATGAATGATGGAGCCACAGAAGCAGCGCGTCATCCAGGAATATGTGCCGGGCAAGCAGTTGACACTCGCGCATGTCATCGCGAACCCCGATCCGATGCTGTACACGAAGCTTGGCATCGAAGAAGCGAGCGCCATCGGCATCCTGACGCTGACGCCAACGGAAACAGCTATTATCGCCGCAGATATCGCGACAAAAGCGGCGCATGTAAGTATCGGCTACTTGGACCGATTTACCGGGTCGCTCGTCATCGTTGGAGAAGTATCGGCTGTCAGTATGGCGATTGAGGCCGTGAACATTTTTCTGGCTGAGAAGCTTCAATTTACCATTGCGCCTTTGACGCGATCATGATGATGGCAGCCGCGAAGAAGATTATGATTATCGGCGCCATCGGATCGGGCAAATCCACGTTGATTAAAAGGCTGTTCGGCGAGCAGGACCCCGCACGGAAGACGCAGTCACTTGTCTATCGTGATTGGCTGATCGATACGCCCGGCGAGTACAGCGAGAACCCGCTCTACTATCGCGCATTAATGGCTACATCGTATGAAGCGTGTGCGCTCGTGCTGGTCCAAGATGCGACGCGAGTGAGGAACTATTTTCCTCCCGGATTCTCAAGCGGATTCCCAGTCCCGGCTATCGGTGTCATCACGAAGATGGATGCTGAGGGCGCGGATGGTGACAGGGCAGCCAAGCTGCTGCGGCAATCTCTCTCGCTAGGAAGTGAAATCTTCTCTACTTCATCTCTGCAGCTTCAAGGAATCGAGGAGCTTCGCGAGAAGCTTCGTTCAATTGCGTTAAAGGAGTGACGAGCGGTGAGGGGCATGGTTAGAGAATTGTGCGGCTGTCATACAACGATGCCAATCGATGACATGGAAATCATTGAGGATTTGGCACGTCATCTGCAGTGGATTGCCGATGCGTCCCAATCCGATGCTTTTATAGATTGCCCGCTGGCCGATGAGCGCACGGCGCTCGTTGTCGCGCAGGCCCATCCTACGACTGCGGCTTCGCTGTACAAGACTTCCGTTGTCGGCCAATTTGCCCATTTTCATAATGAGCCTGCCGTGATGTTCTGTCTCTTGTCCGGCAAACCGATGTTAGGCTCGCGCGGCACCTCGCAGGAGGGAATCGCCATGCAGCAGAACGTGGTGCCGATCCGATCCAAACGAGGCAGCGTGATTGGCGCGCTCATTCTGGAATCGGATATCTCCAAACATATCGAGCAGGAGCGGAATGTCGAGCGATTGTTGGAGACGAATGAGCAGCTGGGCGAAACGCTGCTTTCGCTTGCCATGTCCGACGGCGGGATGCAGTCCTTGATGCAAGAGGGCATCGTGCTGTTCGATGATCGGCACAAGGTGACTTATACGAACGCACAGGCACTCCATCTGCTTCAGTTGGCCGGCTATACCGGCTCGATAGAGGGTAGTCCGATTGGTGAGATGTTTGACGGCCAGTTGAGCCGCATCGCGACGCAGGATCATACGGGCGTCTTTCGCAGTGAATTCCAAACGAGGCATATGACGCTGGAGCTGAAAGCCTTATCGCTGCAGCGGAATCATCGCATCGTAGGCGGGTTTATTTTGGTTCGGGATTTGACGGAGCTGAAGGCCAAGGAGAAGCAGCTTCTCGTCAAGTCGGCCGTCATTAAAGAAATTCATCACCGGGTCAAAAATAATCTGCAAACGGTAGCGGGGCTTCTACGGCTGCAGATGCGCAGAACAAAACATGAGGAAGTCCGGAATGTCTATCTCGATAGCATCAATCGGATCAACAGCATTGCCGTCATCCACGAGATGCTGGCTTTCGAAGGGCTGGAGACGATCCCATTCCATGACGTTGCAGCTCGAATCGTGAAAACCATCATCTCCTCTTCCGTCAAACCGGATCAGCAGATAACAACTCGGATAGGCGGAGATGAGCTTATTTTATCGGCAGAGCAGGCTATGACACTTGGACTTGTACTAAACGAGCTCGTGCAAAATTGCGTCAATCATGCTTTCGTAGAGCGAAGCACAGGTGAAATCGAAGTTTCGCTGGAGCTCCTTGGTGACGATGGACGAGTTCGGGTTTCGGATACAGGGGTAGGTATGCGAGGAGGTGGGGCTCATTCTGGCGAGAGAAAGGGTCACATCGGTCTCCAAATCTCCGAAACGCTGGTGCTTGAAAATCTTGGCGGCACGCTTGAGCTGTCTTCCGGTTCGCTTGGCACACAGGTTGACATCACATTCCCGCTTAGGAGGATGAACGGTGAGCAGAACGATTGTCATTATTGACGATGATCCGATCATTCGGTTGGATATTCGCGAAATGCTCGAGGAAGAGCACTATACCGTTGTAGGTGAAGGGAAGAACGGGCAAGAAGCGATTGAGCTTGCGGCAAAGCTAAAACCTGATCTAGTCATCATGGATGTGAAGATGCCCGTCATGAACGGAATCAAAGCAGCGATGATCATTCGCGGGATGCAGCATTCTTCTGTGCTGCTGCTTACGGCGTACAGCCAGAAGGAGTTGGTGCAGCAGGCACGCGACGCCGGCGTGGTCGCTTATCTGGTCAAGCCGGTATCGGAGGCAGATCTAATTCCGGCTGTGGAAATCGCGCTAAGTCAGAAGGCAGCGTTAGATGGATTAAAGCAAGATATAAGGCAGCTTCAACAAACGCTGGAGGAGCGCAAGCTTATTGAGCGGGCGAAAGGGATCGTCATGAAGCGGCATGGACTGGATGAGCCTGCCGCTTATCAGCACATCCAAGCCCACAGCATGACCGAGCGAGTTCCGTTGTCTGAGCTGGCTGTACGTATCATTGAACGCGACGGATATGCGTGAGCCGCTATGGAGGAGCAGTGGATTACGAGTGTCGGGATCGATATCGGAACGAGCACGACCAAAATGATCGTAAGCAGGCTGCGACTGAAGCGCACCTCTAGTGCGGTTTCGATCCCCCGCTATGAAATTGTGGAGCGGCAGCTGGTGTATGCAAGTCCGATGTATACCACGCCGCTGATTGGAAGGGATGAGCTCCATGCGGACGGCGTATGGGAAATCATTATGGCGGAGTATCAGCGTGCTGGCATACGGCCAGCCGAACTGAAGACAGGCGCTGTCATCATTACAGGCGAGACTGCGAATAAGCGTAATGCTCGCGAGATTGTTCAGCGGCTTGCGGAGCGTTCCGGTGATTTCGTTGTAGCTGCGGCCGGTGCGGATTTAGAAGGGCTGCTTGCGGGACGGGGAGCAGGAGCGGATATGCGATCCATGCATGTTAAAGGAGCGGTGGCCAACCTGGATATTGGCGGAGGCACTGCTAATGTTGTGATATTTCGGCGGGGACAGCCCATTAAGACGGTAACGTTTCATGTCGGTGGCAGACTGATAGAGTTAGATACGATGGGGAGGGTTACGGCGGTATCCCCCTCTATACGGCCGTGGCTCACATCGAGAGGGTATTGGATCGACCAGGGACAATTGATCAGCTTCGAAGCCTTGGCGGGGATTTGCCAAGATATGAGCCGCTGCATGCTGGACTATGTGGCAGGTGGTGACTTGCCGCGTGAGGAATATGATCCAGCGTTGCGGGAGCTCCTTGTCGACGTTGGCGGTAAGGGGGCGGGTGGGAATGGGCAGCCGTTGATCGAAGAGTGGATGGTATCGGGCGGTATTGGGCTGTTGATGGAGCTTCCGAAGCCGACAACGATGGCAGAGGTTGCCGCGTACGGCGACATCGGGCCCTTGCTCGCGCATGAGATTAAGGACGCAATGGCTCTTCATTATGATATCGCGATGGGGAAGCCGAATCAGACCGTACGAGCTACCGTTATCGGTGCAGGGATGCAAAGTACAGAGATAAGCGGAGCGACCATTTATCTCGATGCTTTGTCGACCCTGCCGATTCGGAATTTACCGGTATATCGGCTCGATGAGTTGACGGATGTTATCTTCGCGAATCAGGACGCGCTTACAGATAGGGTAACGGGTTCGATGCGAGTATGTGCTGGACTCTATGACAAGGAAGCTTCGATTCCTTTTGCGCTTGCTGTGCGGGGAATGAAAGGCATTTCCTACTCCTCGGTGCAACGATTGGCTGCGGCGATTTGCCGGGGCTATTTGGACTATTTTGCTCAAGCTGAGGTGCTGGTCGTTGTATGTGAGCATGATATGGCGCAGGCGCTTGGGCAATCGCTCCGAAAGCTGCTGGAGAAGCGGCTATCTATTATTTGCATCGATCAAATTACGGTGATGCATGGCGATTATATCGATTTGGGGGAACCTCTGCCCGGCATGCTGCTTCCTGTTATGATCAAGACGCTTGTTTTCCAGCCAGCGCCTGAGCTTGACGGTTCCGAGGGGGGATAGAAGGATGAAGCTGAAGACGAACCTGTTCGGGAGGACCTTCCATTTCCATGATTTGAAGTCCGTTATGGCGAAGGCCAATGAGGAGAAGTCTGGGGATCAGCTGGCCGGAATCGCTGCAGAGGATACCAAAGAAAGAATGGCCGCGAAGCTGGTGCTCTCCGAGCTGACACTGGGCGATCTTCGCGATCATCCGCTCATTGCTCCCGAGGAGGACGAGGTTTCTCGGGTTATCGAAGAAGCGGTTAACGAGCGGATCTTCGCTGAGGTCCGCAATTGGAGCATCGGCGAGCTGAGGGAATATGTGCTGCGGCAGGATACGGGCCAAGAACAGCTGCGCCGACTGAGCCGCGGCTTAACAAGCGAGATGATTGCAGCCGTTACGAAGGTGATGAGCAATCTGGATCTGATCCAAGCCGCATCGAAGGCGGAGATCATCACGAGCTGCAACAGTACGATGGGCCAGCGAGGCGTTCTTGCAGGGCGTGCGCAGCCGAATCACCCTTCGGACAGTATTCAAGGGGTCAGAGCATCCTTATTCGAAGCGCTAAGCTACGGCATTGGGGATGCGGTCATAGGAGTCAATCCGGTTATCGATACGGCTGACAGCGTGAAGAGCCTGCTCGAAGCGACGAAGGAAGTAATGTCCAAGTGGAATATTCCGACGCAGAACTGTGTCCTGGCCCATGTGAAGACGCAAATGCGTGCGATTCGCAGCGGTGCGCCAGCGGATCTGATGTTTCAGAGTTTAGCCGGCACGGAGAAAGGGAACAGCTCGTTCGGCATTGATGTGGCGTTGCTCGATGAGGCACATGAGCTGATTCATAAGCAGGGGACGGGAGCGGGACCGAACCTGTGGTATTTTGAAACCGGGCAAGGGTCGGAGCTTTCCAGTGAAGCTCATCACGGTGTGGATCAGGTGACGCTCGAAGCCAGATGTTACGGGCTCGCAAGAAGATATCAGCCCTTCATGATGAATACGGTCGTCGGATTTATCGGCCCGGAATACCTCTACGACAGCAGGCAGGTCATTCGCGCTGGGCTTGAGGATCATTTTATGGGGAAGCTGCATGGACTGCCGATGGGGGTCGATGTGTGTTACACGAACCATATGAAGGCGGATCAGAACGACATGGATAATTTGGCCGTACTGCTTACCGCAGCCGGCGTGAACTTCATCATTGGCGTAGCAATGGCTGACGATTGCATGCTTAACTATCAATCTACGAGTTACCACGATATTGCTACGCTTCGGGAAACGCTTGGGCGAAGGCCCGCACCGGAGTTCGAGAAGTGGCTCGTCCGCATGGGACTGATGGAGAACGGCAGGCTGACGCCGCTGGCTGGCGACCCGAGCCTCTTCATGATATGAGCGCAAAGGAGGAAGCGGGCATGCATTCGAAACTATCCGTTGACCAACTGGTTGACCGCGTAATGGCTGAACTGGAGAAACGCATCGCTTCGTCGCCGTCGCCATCGCCGACACCATCTAGATCGCTGCCTTCGGAAGAAAGAGAATCGAGCGGAGGTTCGGTCGAAGGTTCAACAGAAGCGGTGGAAGAAGCATTCGGCGGCATCCGCATGTCTCATGTGCCGAGTTCGAAATGGGAGGAAGGCGTGTCGGAGCTGATCGCCAGCACGCCAGCGCGAATAGGCGTTTGGCGCGCTGGCACGCGACCGCTTACGAGAGAGTGGCTTCATTTCCGCTGTGACCATGCCGCTGCAGTGGACTCCATCTACGGAAGCGTCAGCCAGAAGTTGCTGGATGAATACAAGCTCTTCACCGTGGAGACTTGCTTTGTGAATACCGAGAATTATTTGAAACGTCCCGATATGGGCCGCATCATTACGGAGAAAGGCGTTCGGGTCATCTTAGAGAGGTGCGAGCGGCGACCGCAAGTACAAATCGTCATCTCCGACGGACTGAGTGCGAACGCGGTGACGGCTAATCTCGCGGACGTCTATCCTTCCTTGCTAGATTCGCTCAGCGGAGTTGGACTGTCTACCGGGACACCGTTCTTCGTACGCGGTGGACGGGTTGCGGTGATGGACCACATAGGCGACTTGCTGGAACCGGAGGTGCTTGTTCTGCTAATCGGGGAAAGGCCTGGGCTCGTCTCATCCAAATCGATGAGCGCCTATATGTGTTACCGGCCGCGTGCAGGAACGGTTGAGAGCAGCCGAACCGTACTATCCAACATTCATGCCGGAGGAACAGCGCCGGTTGAAGCCGGAGCTCATATGGGCACAATTGTCCGCAAAATGATAGAGCAACGCACCAGCGGCGTCCATCTCGAGTAGGAGTACCCGCAGTCGTGAGCTGAGCGTTCCAAAGTGGAACTCTGAGCACTTAACTGACCCGAAATTTCGTCTGAGAGTTCGAGAAATGAATTCTCGCCCTCCATACCAGTCGATCCGCCTCGCAGTCGTGGATTGAGAGTTCCAAAGTGGAACTCTCAATCCAAACCGATCGATCCGCCTCGCAGTCGTGGTTCGAGAGTCCCAAAGTGGAACACTCGGCGAATCAGTAAGCACAAAGTGGTATGGAAAGTGGATATGCTGCGCTCGACACAAACCAACTTCATAGCACAGTCACCAAATCGGGCGAGAATCGCCCGATTTCTTTGCTGTAAGCGGCATATCCGCTTACAGCGGCGAAACAGTCCCCAAAAAGACAAAATAAGCGGCTATCCCGCTTATCCTGTCATCAACCCCAACATCCCGGCCGCGAGCCGCCCGATTTCTTCACTGTAAGCAACATATCCGCTTACAGCGGCGAAACAGTCCCCAAAAAGACAAAATAAGCGGCTATCCCGCTTATCCTGTCATCAACCCCAACATCCCGGCCGCGAGCCGCAGCGATGTCCCTCCCGCCGTAAGCGGCAATCCCGCTTACGCTCTTACCAAACCGCCTTACGCTCTTACCATCCCAACCGCGAAGCCGACGGGAACCCCTCTCTCCCCACCTAAAAAAAACACAAGCGCTATTAAAGCGATTCCATTGTTGGCACCCTCGGTGAACCGCTAGGATGAGAGTATGCAGAAACGTTACTTACGAGGGAGGGACGGCTATTGTTCGGTTTCATGTGGAAGTACCGGACGTTATATCTGATTTCAATTCCGGGCATCGTCTATTTCATCGTCTTCAAGTACGTGCCGTTGCTCGGCTCGGTTATCGCGTTCCAGAACTATAATATTTTCGCCGGATTCAGTGGAAGCCCTTGGGTAGGCTTTGAGCATTTTGAGCGCATGTTTCGGCATTACGACTTTCTGCGGATTCTAAAAAACACACTCATTCTGGGATTTCTCGATATTCTGGTCGCCTTCACGGCACCGATTATACTTGCACTGCTGCTCAATGAAGTCCGGCTTGTCGTGTACAAGAAGATTGTCCAGACGATCGTTTACGCGCCGCACTTCCTATCCTGGGTCATCGTGAGCGGGATCTTCGTTGGCATGCTATCTCCGACCTCCGGTATCGTGAATGTCATCATCGGCTGGTTCGGCATTGAGCCTATCTATTTTTTGGGTGAGGATTCGTATATACGTACTATCTTGGTCGGCTCGGGGCTGTGGCGCGATGTAGGCTGGGGGACGATTATTTACTTGGCTGCTTTGACCGGGATCCATCCGGAATTGTATGAAGCGTCTGAAATCGACGGCGCAGGCCGATGGAAGCAGACCATCCGAATTACGCTGCCCTCTCTGCTCCCCGTCATCACGGTGCTGTTTCTGCTCAAGATCGGCGATTTCATGGATTACGGCTTCGAACGCGTCTTTGTTTTCCAGAATCCGCTGAATATTACCAATAGCGAAATCTTGGACACGTATATTTACAAAGCCGGCTTGAAGCAAATGCAATACAGCTATGCGACTGCCATCGGGCTGTTCAAATCGGTCGTGGGTTTGGTCCTGCTTGTGATCGCCAATACATTAAGCCGCAAGGCAACCGGAGAATCGTTGTATTGAAGGAGGGGTGGCCGTGATTCGGCGCGAGCATTGGAGCAGGAAGCTGTTTCTCATCGCAAACTATTTGGTATTAACAGGACTGTCGCTAACGATGCTGCTCCCTTTTCTGAACGTGATTGCTCAGTCGTTCAGCGGAGCGGCGGCGATTGACCGCGGGGATGTCATGTTCTGGCCGGTCGATTTCACCCTTAATTATTATCGCTACGTCTTCGATGACGTTTCGATCTGGCGGGCATTCGGGATTACCGTTTATATCACCGTTCTCGGTACGCTCATTAATCTGGCGGCTACTTCCTCCTTGGCGTATCCGTTGTCGAGAGCGGAGTACGTCGGACGCAAATACGTGCTGCTGTTTGTCTTAATGACGATGATCTTCACGGCACCGCTGATCCCGCAATTCATTCTGATGAGGGAAATCCACCTGATCAACACGTTGTGGGCGCTTATGATTCCTACCGCGATCAGTGCGTTTAATATGATCGTGCTGCGGTCCTTCTTCGTCCAGATTCCGACGGAGCTGATCGACAGCGCGAGGATTGACGGCTGCGGCGAATTGAGGATACTCTGGAGCTTGATGCTCCCGTTGTCCAAGCCTGCATTGGCGACAATCGGCATTTTCTACTCCGTGACGAACTGGAACAAGTACATGGACGCGCTGTATTATTTGAATGACCGCAGGCTGTATCCGCTGCAGGTGAAGCTGCGGGAGCTGCTCATTAACGATGACCTGGTCGACACCGGCAATTTACCGTTCGATATCGCATCCGAGTCGGTACAAGGTGTCCAGATGGCGGTCATTCTCGTTGCGACTTTACCGATCATTATGCTGTATCCGTTTATGCAGCGTTATTTTATCAAGGGGATGCTTATTGGTTCGATCAAATCTTAAATGCGGAAATCGGAATCAGAAATATAAAAAAATGACAAACCGAGCCAAACAAACTCCATTGTGACCGTGCAGCATTCGTACCTATACTGAGGTTGAGATTTGAAAGCGCTCTACCGAGCGAATTTCGACTGAGAAGATGAGGGGGATTTTATGAGAAAGCTTGTCGTACTGGCCACGATTGCCGCACTATCCATCTCGATGCTGACATCCTGCTCGAAGAACAACGATAACAATGAATCATCCCCGTCGGCGAATACCCCTGCTAACACGGCGACTGCGACGAACCAAACCGACGAAACGCCGGCAGCGGAGCCGACCAAATTCTCGATTTCCATGCGGACGCTGAACGTGCCTTACGTGGAACAGAACCCAGACATCAACAAAGACAAGTACGTGCTCGCCATGGAGAAAATGACGAATACCGATCTCGATATCCGGCTGATTCCGCATAACGAATATCAAGACAAAATGATCCAAATGTTCGCGACGAACGACATTCCGGACGTTGTTCAAGGCAGCGGCGGCATTAGCGGCCAGGAGCTCGGCGGCGCAGTTCAAAGCGGCGTGTTCCTGCCGCTGAACGATCTGCTCAAGGAGAACGGTCCTCATTTGCTCAAGTTCCTTCCGCAGGCAGCCTGGGATCGATTGACGGATGCGAAGACCGGCAGCATATACGGAATTCCGGAAGTACTGAGCAATCCATCGAGACGGGCAACTTGGATTCGGACTGACCTGCTGGAGAAAGCAGGCAAGCAGATTCCGAAGACGGTGGAGGAAACGCTTGATGTGCTGCGGGCGTTCAAAGAGCTTGGCGTTGAGCATCCGTACATGGGGCGCAAGAACTTCAAGTACGCTGACACCTTCTTCGGTTCGTATGACGTATTCGGTTATTTGAACCAATTCAAGCAGTTCCCGGACGGTAAAGTGAAGCCGAGCTTCTTTGATGCCGATCCGATGAAGAAAGCGATCCAGACATACAAAACGATGTACGATGAAGGTTTGATCAGCAAAGAATTCGCCACCATCGAAAGCGCAGACTTCAAGAGCATCATTACAAGCGGCAAAGCGGGCATGTGGTCGATGAACGCTAACGAGCTTCCGATCTGGGGAACGCAGCTTACGACCAACGTTCCCGGCGCGAAGGTTGCCCTGATTCCTTCTCCGGTTGGCGATGACGGCAAAGGCGGTTATGCGCACTATAACCCGGTTACGCGGTCCTACTTTATCAATGTGAGCGCGAAGGAAAAGGCAGCTGAAATTATCAAGTTCTTCGATTGGATGATCAGTGAGCAAGCACAGGAATTCTTCAGCTATGGCATCCAAGGCGAGGATTATACAAATGATGGGGGCACGATCGGCTACACGCCTCCCACGGACGAAGCAGGCACGAACAAACAGCGTTTCTTGAACTACTGGCTGTGGATGGTGCAGGATACCACTTACAACAAGCGTATCGCCGAGCTCTCGGAGCCGGGCAAGCAAATGGTCGATGCGTTCGATAACCTGCTGACGAAGGAAGGACGCAGAGGCATCGAGTTCGATCCAAGGCTGGAAGCGCTTGTGAACTACCCGGATTTGAGCCCGTTATCCGATCAGCTTCCGCCTTTGGTGCTGGAACATGTGCTTAAGATGGTCTATGGCAAAGAACCGATCGACAATTATGGCAAGGTGCTGGAGGAGTATCTTTCCAAGGGCGGCAATGAAGTCATTGAGGAGGCTACAGCCCGGTTTAATAGTAAAGAAAACGCTTTCGAATAAAGCTAGCGATGCACTAGAATGACAGTAAGAGATTCGGATGCTCCTCCTGCTTGGCTTTGCTTAAGCCGGCGGGGGAGCATCTTGCTCCATAACCGGATTGCCGGCTGAAGCGGCAATCAAGGAGGACACAGCCATGTACCGCATCTTAGTCGTCGATGATGAACCGATGATTCGCAAAGGACTGCATAAGCTGATCGGCGAAGCCGATCCTGCTGTTTGCCATGCCGAAACCGCAGACAACGGCCAGGATGCGCTGGATAAAATAGCGGCGAACCGCCCTGACCTGCTGTTCACCGATATCAAAATGCCGAAGATGGATGGATTGGAGCTATGTCGCCAAGTGAATGAGCGCTTTCCCGATCTGCCGGTCGTCATTATATCGGGCTACGGCGATTTCGAATACGCCAGGCAGTGCATGTCCTTTGGCGTGAAGGAATATTTGCTGAAGCCGGTAACCAAAGCGGCCGTGAGCCAGACCGTTGCGAAGCTGATCGCCGGCCTTGAAGCGCGGCGTCAAGCCGCCTATATTCCGCTCAAGCTGACGGAAGAATGGCTGGATCGGCTGCAGGATGGCATCTGGTATTTGCGCCTCGAATCCATCAAGGCAGCAATCATGAATATCGAGCAGTACTGCACGCTGTGCAAGTTCGATGCGCAGATGGTTGGAGAGCTGATGCAAGAGCTCTCGGGCAAGCTGGCGGATCGGCTGAACGCGCGCGATGTGTATCCGTTCGAGCGGCCGCTGCGGCTGGCGGACAGGGACTCGGCTGCGATTGCCTGGCTTGGGGACTCGGCGACCTTGATGATGGAGCAATTGCGAGCGAAACGAAAAGGCAATCTGAAGGATCCGGTCGAGGAAGCCAAGAGCTACATCGAGCAGCATCTGGGCCGGGAATTATCGCTCGAGGAAGTGGCCGATAAGCTGGGGCTGAATGCCTCGTATTTCAGTCAGTTGTTTAAGCAAATGACGAATGAGACGTTCGTGCAATACCGGACGAAGCGGCGGATGGAGAGAGCGAAACGGCTGCTGTCGATGCCGCATCATAAGATTACTGATGTATCTGCCGAGGTCGGATTCGCCGATCATCCGCATTTTACGAAGACATTCAAGAAATACAGCGGGCAAACGCCGTCCGAATACCGGGAATCGCTGGGGATTCGCGGATGAAGCTGAGTCTGTCGCGAAAGCTGTTTCTCTATTTTCTGATCGTGATCCTGTTCTCCCTGTCTACGGTCGGGATCTTCACGTACTTAAAGTCATCGGCTGCAATCGACAAGCAGGTCGAGCGCTATATTTCCACTGTCATTGAGAATGCGGGGGCACAAACCGACCAACAGCTCGAAACGTTCGAGCGGGTGAGCAATTCGATTCTATCCCAGCAGTCCGTCAAACGGTTTCTGGATATGGACCCCGCAGATAGCTACGAGTATTACCGATTCGCCAATGGTATCCGTCAGGATGTATTTCAGAAGATATTCATTACGTATCCGACCCAGATACACATGATCTACATCTTAGGCGAGCATGGACGATCTATCTTCGATCAGAATCAAAGCTTCTCGTCGCTATCGGTCGATCCGACAAACCGGTACGAGGAATTGAAGGCAAAGACACCCGATAATGGCGAAATTGCGATACTGAACACGGCGCTGATGAACGGTGAGCGAGTCGTTACGATTGCCCGCAAGATAAGAGGTTATACGTCTTATGCAGTGAAGGGCATTCTTGCGATCGAGCTGAACGAAAGCCAGCTGGCAACGTTATGGAACAATGTTGACTTGGGAGAAAACGGCTTCTTCTTTATCCTCGACTCGGAAGGGGCCATTGTGTATGCACCCGCTGCCGGAACGAGGACTGAATTGGCGAAAACCGACCTTGGGAAACGAATCGCAACCGGCGAGAATACGCGCTTCATCGAGAAGACGAATGGGAAGAACATGTTGATCGTCTCGCATAAGTCGGATTATTCGGGATGGAGTCTCGCGGTCGCGATGCCGCTTGATGAGCTGCGCGAGCCAATCTCCGGCATTCGTTCCACGACGGTAACGGTCGGTCTTGTCACACTTGCAATTGCATTGTTCCTTGCTTTCCGCTTTGGCAATTCCATCGTTCGTCCGATTCGAATACTTAAGAACGGGATGCGCGAGACGGAGAAAGGAAACTGGATCAGCATTGAAAGCAAGCAGCGGGATGATGAGATCGGCGGACTGATTCACAGCTACAACCTGATGGTAAGCCGGCTTTCGGACATGATCGAGCGGGTGTATGATACGGAGCTTAGCAGTCAGAAGACGAAGCTGCAGCTGCAGGAGATCGAGCTGGAGCGGCATAAGGCGGAGTTCCAGGCGCTGCAGCTGCAAATTAATCCGCATTTTCTGTACAACACGCTGGAAACCATCAATTGCTACGCGATCGTGCAGGATTCGGATGAAATATCGGAAATGGTCGAGGCGATGGCGTACATGCTTCGCTACTCGATTCAAACGAACCTCGAAGAGGTGACGCTGGCTAACGAATTGAATCACGTGCGCAATTATATGATCATCCAGAAGCACCGCATCGGACATGATTTTGAAATCGAAGTCGTGACGCCGCCATCCCTTCTGCTGTCAGGGATGGTCAGGCTGACGCTGCAGCCGATAGTGGAAAATATTTTTCAGCATGCGTTTGCAGAGGGGTTCGAGGCTGCGCATTACATTCGCATTGATACTCGCCTGGAAGAGGGCGAACTGCTTGTCATCGTGGAAGATAACGGCGTGGGGATGACGGAAGAGAAGCTCGCTAAATTGAGAAAGAGGCTGGATCGGAACCGGTTGGTAGAGGTGGAGACGGCCAACCATGGACGGCGCGGAGGCATCGGACTGGTGAATGTTCATCGGCGAATCCAGATGGTCTACGGCGATGAATTCGGCCTACGCGTTGACAGCTCGCTTGGCGAAGGAACGCGAATCGTGCTGCGCATGCCGCATGAGGTTCGCTTGCTTGCGAAACCGGAGCTCGAGCTTGCGAAAGCCTAACGACGAGAAGGGAAGGCGATGGGGATGGCAATCGATTTGACAGGGAAAGTCGCGCTCGTAACGGGAGCGAGCGGAGGAATTGGGAGAGCGATAGCGATCTCCCTGGCTGCATCCGGAGCGAAGGTCGTTCTGAATTACTTGAACAGCAAAGAGGCTGCTGAAGAGGCTGTTGCATCCATTACGCGTAGTGGAGGTTCGGCGATTGCCATTCAAGCTGATGTCTCAAAGGCGGAAGAAGCGCAGCGGCTGGCAGCAGAGTCGGAGCAAGCATTCGGCCAACCGGTCGATATGCTGATCAACAATGCGGGGCATCTCGTACAGCGTGTGCCCAATGAGGACATGACGGAGGACGTGTACGAGCGCATTATGGATGTGAACCTGAAAAGCGTCGTGTTCGTTTCGAAGGCGGTCATTCCGGGAATGAAGGCATCCGGAGGCGGAAGCATCGTGAACCTGACGTCAGTAGCTGCGCATAACGGAGGAGGACCCGGTGCTTCCATCTATGCTGCCGGTAAAGCCGCCGTGCTCGCTTACACGAAAGGGTTGGCCAAGGAGGTGGCGGCCAGCGGCATTCGCGTGAATGCGATATCGCCCGGATTTATCGGGAATACGGCGTTTCACGCGACGTTCACTTCTGCTGCAGCAAGAGAAGCGACGATTCAGAGCATACCGCTGCGAAGAGAAGGGACGCCGGAGGATGTGGCGGGAGTTGCTCTGTTCCTCGTTTCCGACTTATCCGCTTATCTGACCGGCGAGACGATTGAGGTTAATGGCGGCATGTTCATGCGTTAAACGGATGTAGAGTCCATCAACGACGAGCGAAAGTGAGGGATTGTCATGTCCAAGCTATTCGAACCGGTCAGCGGCTTGTTGACCGTACCCTATGAACCGAACGAGGCATCCGAGCTGCGTGAGAATCCGCCGCGATTCACATGGATGCCCGCGAAACCGGATGAAGATCGGTATATGCTGCAGGTTTCGGCTTCTGAACGTTTCGAAGCGGATCAGGCGGAGACCATCGGACCTATTCCCTATAATTTCTATACGCCGGATCACGTCTATGAGCCGGGAATCTATTATTGGCGTTATGCGCTGGTAGCAGCAGGAGCGTCAGAGCAGTCGGATTGGAGCCGGGTGAGGACATTCACCGTCCCGGCTTCTATTCCGGAAACACCGCTGCCCGCGCCGGGAGCAAGATATGACGAGACGAGCTTCGCTCATCCTCGGCTGTGGCTTGATGGCCATCGAGTGGAAGCACTCCGAGGCCGTATCCGGGAGGATGGTTCGACCTGCGGCTTCGATGTTTTCTACGAGAAGTCGGTCAGGCCTTGGATGGAAAGAACGCTCATCGCCGAGCCGGAGCGATACCCGGATAATAAGCGCGTTGCCAAGCTATGGCGCCGGATGTATATGGACTGCCAAGAGACGCTGTATGCGATTCGTCATCTAAGTGTAGCCGGTGTATTGCTCGAGGATGAACCTATCGTGGAACAAGCTAAGCGTTGGTTGCTGCACGTGATTTCTTGGGATCCGCAAGGAACGACTTCGCGGGACTACAACGATGAAGCTGCGTTTCGCATCGCCCAAGCAGTGGCTTGGGGATACGATTGGCTGCATGGGTACTTATCGGAGGAGGAACGGTCGGCGATTCGGGCGAATTTGCTTGTCCGCACGGAGCAGGTAGCTTTTCACGTTATCGAACGCTCGCGCATTCATCGTGTTCCGTACGACAGCCATGCGGTACGGTCGCTTTCCTCCGTCCTTGTGCCGGCATGTATCGCCATGCTGCATGAAGAGCCGAAGGCCCGGGAATGGCTGGATTATACGCTGGAATATTACGCGTGTCTGTATTCCCCTTGGGGCGGTCAAGATGGGGGATGGGCGGAAGGACCGATGTATTGGACGACAGGGCTTGCCTATCTAATCGACGCTTTTAATCTTATTCGGCAGTATGTCGGCATCGATTTGTTTGAACGGCCTTTCTTTATGAGTACAGGCGATTTCCCCCTATATGTACAAAGCCCGGATACGGTACGAGCAAGCTTCGGCGATCAGTCCACGCTTGGTGAGCCGCCGAGCCTGAAGACGGCGTATAACATTCGCCAATTCGCGGGCTTAACGGGCAACGGGCTGTACCAGTGGTATTACGAGCAGGTCAAAGAGCGGGATAAAGACGCTGACAGCAAGTTTTATAACTACGGCTGGTGGGATTTCCGGTTTGACGATTTACTCTATGCTCATGATTATCCCGCTGTCGAGCCCCTCGCTCCCGAACCGGGGAGGATTGAGCCCGTCAAGTGGTTTCGAGATGTAGGCTGGGTCGCCTTTCATCGGCGAATGGACGATCCGAGTGAGCATATCCAGCTGATCGTCAAGAGCAGTTCTTATGGGTCGATCAGCCATAGCCATGGCGATCAGAACGGCTTCCTGCTTCATGCCTTCGGTGAACCGATTGCCATTGACAGCGGCTACTATGTTGCTCATGGAAGTACGATGCACCGCAATTGGCGGAGGCAGACGATCTCGAAAAACAACTTACTTATTGATGGCAAAGGCCAGTACGCCGGCGCGGATAAAGTGCTTTGCAAGGAAGCCTATGGCCTCGTGGAAGAGGTCTCCTCGAAGCCGGGATTTGCGAGTGTCCGAATGAACGCGACAGAGGCGTACCGTGCGACAGTGCCGTATTTAAAGCAATTCGTGCGTGAGGTGTATTGGCTGGACGATACATATGCCGTCATCGTGGACGCTGTTGACCTCGATCAGCCGGGCCGCGTGACCTGGCTTATGCATACTCTTCAGCAGATGGAACTGAAGGGGCAAACATTCCGTGCGATTGGTGCCAAAGCGGAAATGGATGGCAGATTCGTGTATGCCTCGTCCGGCGATCTGACGCTTCGACAGCACGATCAGTTCACCGATGTGGATCCTTCTGAATACGAAGGGCTCGCAAATCAGTGGCATCTGTTGGCTGAAACCAAGGAAGCGAAGAGCCATCGTATCGTCACGCTGTTAGTTCCAATGAAGAAGGGCGAGGATAAGTTCGTTTCCTATTTCATCGACGATCAGGATCATGGCATTTATCTCTACTTTACGAATGAAGACGGCGCGACCCGCATGATCGCGGTACCCAAAGCATATTGATCAGCTGAAGGAGGCATAGAAGAGCATGAGCAACATAGGAGCATGGGAAGCGGCGGAGCCGGGCGTGACTCGCAAAATATTGCGGGCCGATGGCGGTCTTATGATGATGGAAGTGCATTTTATAAGCGGCGCGGAAGGCTACGAGCATGACCATCCGCATGAGCAAATGTCCTATTGCCTCAAAGGGGCAATGGCATTCACCATCGATGGAATAGAGACGGTAATCAGGCAAGGCGAAACGATCTATATCCCCAGCGGTGCCAGGCACGGCGCAAAGGCGCTGGAGCCGTCCGCACTGTTGGATACGTTCACGCCGATCCGCCAGGATTTAGTGAAGTAAGCAAGACCTATACGATCAGATGGAAGAAGTTCGGTGTTCGCGGCAGGCAGCGTGAATGCGGGGCTTCTTTTTTGATGATGAAGAGAAGGGAGCTGAACCCTTTAGAAATGGTTTTGCAACCTTTCCAGCAATCTATTGTATACATATTGTGTACACATTTAATATATGATAGGCTGAGAGTACAACGAGAATTTGCCAATCGATAACTTATACCGGGAGCGTGAGTGAAGAGGATGTCGAGCACGTTGCAGCAGTTGAAGGTCAGCGATAACAAGAGGTTTTTGATGCAAGCGGACGGTACGCCGTTTTTTTGGCTTGGGGATACGGCTTGGGAGCTGTTTCATAGATTAAGCCGCGAGGATGCGGATGAATATTTGAAAGGTAGAGCAGAGCAGAAGTTCAACGTGGTTCAGATCGTTGCACTGGCCGAGTTCGAAGGGCTGACCGTCGATAATGTGTACGGACGCCGTCCGCTGAAGCAGAATGCTGAGGGGAACTATGATCCAACCCTACCCGATTTAGATGGCGAAGATAACTATTGGAGCCATGTCGATTATGTAGTGGATCGTGCGGCGGAGTACGGCATCTACGTAGCTTTCCTGCCTACTTGGGGCGATAAGTACAATGTAGCTTGGGGCAAAGGGCCGGCTGTCTTCAATGGAGATAATGCGAGAGTTTACGGACAATGGCTAGGTGAGCGTTACAAGGATCGCTCGAACATCATTTGGGTGCTTGGCGGTGACCGTCCACTGCAAACGCTTGAGCATTTCGAGGTTAATAATGAGCTGGCTGCGGGACTACGGGAAGGCGATGGCGGTCGTAATCTGATTACCTTCCATCCGTGCGGCGATACGTCCTCTTCGCGCCATCTGCATGATGCGTCATGGTTGGATTTTAATATGATCCAATCCGGGCATCATGAGATCATTCGCGTCAATTATAAGCATGTAAGTGCGGATTACAATAAACTGCCGGTTAAGCCGACATTCGATGCGGAGCCTTGCTACGAGGATCATCCGATCAATTTCAAAGCAGTGAACGGCTACTTCGATCAAGCGGATGTACGGATCGGAGCCTATTATGCGGTGTTCTCCGGTGGCTTTGGGCATACGTATGGGCACCATTCCATCTGGTCGATGACAACGAAGCCGGAGCCTTATTTCATTATGAACTGGAGACAAGCGCTTCACCGTCCAGGCGCGCAGCAGATGCAGCATGTGCGGAATCTAATTGAATCTGTCTCCTTCTTCGACCGGGTGCCGGATCAAAGCTTGATTGCCGAGAACTATGAAGGCGCCAATTACATGGTAGCTACTCGCGGCGAGAATTACGGCTTCATCTACAGCCCGAACGGTCTGCCATTCCGCGCAGCGCTCGGTATTCTACAAGGAAGCCGCATCGAAGCTTCATGGTTCGACCCTCGGACAGGGGAGTACAGCGGAATCGGCGAGTTCGACAACAGCGGCGAAGAAACGTTCACACCGCCGATCAGCGGCAGAGGGAATGACTGGGTACTGGTGCTGAAAGTCGCGAAATAAGCATCCGACACTACTAATCCTTCACTGCTCCTCCCGCACTAATCAATAGATACGCCTGTTATTATGCCCCCAGGGCATAGTGACAGGCGTTTTGTCGTTCATCAGCAAATGGTACGGAAACCAGTATGAAAAACCACATTTTAATATATTCGTGTCCGAATGGCGTGCTCTATGATGATGGTGTCTCGTCTCACTATGCAAATAAAGGAGCAAAGATAAGATGAACCTCTATCGTCCGATCTATCACTTTCTGCCGCCTGGCAACTGGATGAACGATCCTAACGGCTTGCTTTATTACCAAGGAGAATATCATGTGTTCTATCAATACAACCCGAACGGCGATACTTGGGGAACGATTCATTGGGGTCATGCGAAAAGCCGCGATTTAATCCATTGGGAACATCTTCCGGTCGCGTTGACCCCTTCAACGGAACAAGGGGAAGAGCATTGTTTCTCGGGCTGCGCCGTGCTCGGACCGGAAGGCGTTCCAACTCTGTTCTATACAAGCATTGGCAGCAGCGTGGAGCGGGGATACGAGGATGGGGCAGAGCAATGGATGGCCGTGAGCACGGACGGGATGATGACCTGGCACAAGTATCCGGGGAATCCGGTCCTGTCGAAGGACATTCACGGAGAGCTGAATATTCGCGATTGGCGCGACCCTTACATCTGGAAACACGGCGAGAGCTGGCTGATGGTCATCGGGGGAAAACATAACGGCAAAGGCTGTGCCATGATCTATGGTTCGGATGATCTGAAATCATGGAAACTTCTGAATAAGTTAATGGAAGCTCAGCGCACGGAAGAGTATCTATGGGAATGCCCGATATTCTTCCCGCTGGATGGCAAATATGTATTGATTTACTCTCCCAAGGACGCAGTCCGCTATTATACGGGGACGTTTAACGACGACTTTACATTTACGCCAGAGCGGCATGGGATACTCGATCCCAGTGGTTGGGAAGGTTTCTATGCGCCGAATGTGATGGAGGATGGCGAGGGCCGGAAATTGTTATGGGCGTGGATGCCCGAATTCGCGCGTGGACAATTCGATGGTGCGAAGGGATGGGCAGGCGCGCTGACGCTTCCCCGGGAACTGTCGCTGACAGCGAGCGGTGCACTCCGTATGGAGCCGGCCAAGGAACTCAAACAGCTGCGCGGAGCGTACGAGAGCACAAGCAACCTGACGTTGAGCGGCGGCCAAACATGCACACTGAATACGAGGGGGAGAGCGTTCGAGCTGCTTGCTGAAATCGAATGGACAGATGCGGACTCCACTTTCGGATTCAAGCTGCTGCATGGGGAGGACGACGAAGAAGCGACGCTCATCCTATTTGATCCAAGTCAGCAGCGTTTTACCATAGACCGCTCTCGTTCAAGCCTTTCACCTTCGACACATCGCATGGAGCTGCAGGCGGAAATGAATTGGCAGGCCGGAGATACAACCACCGTACATATTTTCCTGGACCATTCATTGCTGGAAGTGTTCGCCAGCTATGAATCTTGTATTTCAACACGGATGTATCCACTTTCGGAAGATAGCGATAGAATCAGCGTCATTGCAGGCAGCGGCAGCGTCACATTCCGTTCGCTGCAGGTCTGGACGCTTCCTTCCATATGGCCTGAGCAGCACGAACCCGGATAACCATCCGGGTTCGTGCTATTTCACCGGCGAGAGCTGCTTCACCTCAAAAAGAGCGTTTTCAAACATGAATGTCCGCTAATTTGGATATTTCCCGAGAGAGTCGTGAGCTATGATGAATACAACAATTGAATCCGCTTTCAATGCAGCGAGGAAAGGCCAGAGAGGATGACCAGCATATGAATCATATCCCGGGAGAGTTACTGCCGGCAGCTTCCCCACCTATTCATCGAAGAACCCACATTTGGAGGAAGATCAAGAGGCAGAAGATATTGCTGCTCTTCAGCCTCCCGTTTGCGATTTGGGCAGCCGTATTCTGCTATGCTCCGATATGGGGCTGGATCATGGCGTTCCAGGACTACAATCCCGGTAAGGGAGTGACGGGCAGCCCTTGGGTTGGCCTCAAGCATTTCCAAGCCTTCTTCCAAGAAGAAATGCTCTATATACTGCTTCGGAACACGATTGCGATCAGTGTTCTGAATATCATAGTAGGTACATTCGGAGCGGTTGCCCTTGCGCTGCTGCTGAATGAAGTGAAGGGTGTTTTCTTCAAACGGACGGTTCAAACCGTATCCTACCTACCCTATTTCATTTCGTATGTCGTAGTCGCCAACCTGTTCCTGACGCTGCTCTCACCTTCGGATGGGACGGTTAACCGCATTTTGTTGAAGCTTGGTCTGATCGATAAGCCGATCTTCTTCTTCGCCGAGCCGCATTTGTTCTGGGTGCTCGTCGTACTCATCAACGTTTGGAAAAATATCGGCTGGGACGCAATTATCTACATTGCAGCTATGTCGTCGGTAGACACGGAATTGTACGACGCAGCCAGTGTAGACGGAGCGGGACGTTGGAGGAAAATGTGGCATATCACCTTACCGTGTATCCGTCCGACGATTGTGGTGCTGCTCGTGCTTAGCACAAGCGGAATCCTAAATGCAGGCTTCGATCCATCCTATTTGCTCGGCAATCCAATGGTACATGACTATTCCGAAGTCATTGATACGTACGTATACCGCATGGGACTAGGTAATGCGATGTACTCATACGCAACTGCGATTGGCCTGTTCCGATTGTTGGTATCGCTGGTGCTCCTGTATCTGGTAAATCGCATGGCGAAGAAGCTGGGCGAGGATAACGTGCTATGAAGAGAGGGACAAGACGATGAAAATGAGATGGCAGGATGCTGCGTTCGATGTCTTTAACATAGGTGTCCTTACGATATTGATGGTTGTTACGTTGTATCCGTTCCTACATGTGCTTGCTTTCTCACTTAATGATGCTGTGGATTCCATGCGTGGAGGGCTGACGGTGTGGCCTCGCAAATTCACGTTTGCAAATTACGGTGTCATCTTCCGCTACGATGCCTTAATCGATGCTTCCGTCATGAGTGTGCTGCGGACCGTCGTCGGGACGGTAACCTCGGTCTTATGTACGGCGATGCTGGCTTACTCGTTATGTAAGAAGGATCTGATCGGATACAAGTTTTTCAATTCGCTGTTCATTATGACCATGTTCCTCTACGGCGGCTTGATCCCTACGTTTATTCTGTTTAAGACGATCCACATCTATAATTCGTTCTGGGTCTACATTATCCCGGGCCTGATCAGCGCCTTCAATATGATCCTCCTTCGCACGAATTTCAAAGCCATTCCGGAATCGCTGATCGAATCCGCTTATATCGACGGAGCTAACGATATTTATGTATTCTTCCGAATCATCCTGCCGCTATCGACGCCGATTATCGCCACGATTGGCCTGTTCGTTGCCGTCGGGCAATGGAACTCTTGGCAGGACACGCTGTTCTTCACGGTCAATGGCAAGCTGCAGACGCTCCAATACGTGCTGATGAAAATTTTGAATCAGACCGAGGCCGGCGCGATGATCAATCAGATGAAATCCAGCATGGCCCGCCGAGGGATGGTCAAAGTCACGCCTGAAGCCGTCAAGATGGCGATTACGATGGTCGCAACGGTGCCCATACTGTGCGTGTACCCATTCATTCAGAAATATTTCGTCAAAGGTATGCTGCTCGGCTCCATAAAGGGGTAATCGGTTAAATTCGGGGCTGTTCGTCCTCCTAGAGGATTTGTAATAGCATAATAGTCAAAGAGAATTTACACTAATGGGGGAGGTTAGGTTTCACATGAGAAAAGCAAGAGTTCGGAAAGTACTTGGTATGATGTTGAGCGCTCTGTTGATTATTTCCGTAGTAGCAGGTTGCTCTGGCAATAACAACAACGCGACGGACGATTCCGCGAAGCAATCGTCAGAAACAAACGAATCAAGCGCAGCGGCGCAGACAGGGGATATGTCTGCATTGCCGGATGCGGAATTCAGCGTCATGCTTGGCTGGAACGTACCGCAGCTTGCGTCTCAGGATGCGCCGGTCGTGAAACAGGTCTATGATAAAACGAAGGTTCGCCTAAATCTTGAATCGCCTCCGGCCAATGTGGACGAGAAACTGAATATTATGCTGGCCAGCGGTGAAATGACCGACGCGATTGTCATTTCCAATCCTTCCATGGCGCAGAAGTTCATTGACGCCGGCTATGTCATTCCATTAGACGAATTATTCGATAAATACGGCGGGCAAATCAAGGAGAATTTAAACGCGGTATGGGGCCAACTGAAAAGCGAAGACGGAAAGATCTATAAGATCCCTTCGGGCTATATCCTTCCGGGTGCGGACAGAATGCTGGAAACCGGCTATAGCTTTCAGTTTCTGACCAACGTTCTAGAGGCTAAGGGCTGGTACAAGCCGCAAACGTTCGACGAACTCACGGCGCTGCTCAAGGAAGTGAAAGAAAAGTATCCGCAATATATTCCGATGTCTCTGGCACTCGGAACGGAAAGCTTCTACACGAACATGCTCAAAACCTTGGCAGGGGCCGAGGGCGTAAGGCTGTACAACGATTACGTCTGGACGCCTGACGATAAGCTGATTTACAAATATAAGGACGCCGGCATCCGCGATTCGTTGAAATGGCTGAACCAACTCTATCAGCAAGGGCTGCTAGACGAGGAGTCGGCCGTTCAGAACATAGACGGGTTTAAGGCGAAGATGGCTTCCGAGAAGGTGTTCTCGTCCATCGGTTCTTGGTTCGACAACATGTACGAAGCGAACAGTATTTTTACCCAAGATAAGAAGCCGTTCCGCTTCAAATACTTCCTGCTGAAAGGAAACCCTGAAGTAGCAAAGACGACCTATGACGCATACGGAGCAAACTACGATTCGGGCGTCTATATTTCGAGCAAAATGAAAGATCCGGAGCGGTTCATGCAATTCGTGAATTACATGAATACACAGGAAGGCAACTTGCTGCAAAAAGGCGTCGTTAACTTTGACGGAGAAGATAAAGATGGCTATGATTACTTTATTACGGAAGAAGACGGCAAAAAATATATCAAGAGCACGACTTTCCAAGTGAACGGATGGCAGAATGATGAGCTGTTTGCATCGAAGCGCGGATTGAACAATTTCGGGTTCCTGACCTTCAGTACGGACATGAACGATCACCCAAGCTTCACGTACCCAATGTCTCGCAAAGAACTGGACTTCTCGATGTGGTGGGACGAAGAGACCAAGAGAGCCAACGAGGCGTTTGGCGAGAAAGGAACGGATTGGATCGAAGAAGGAAGAAACACAGGGTGGGATTACACCGATATCGCAGGGCTGAACTTTAAGCCGGAGAGCGCGGAGTTCATTGCTACGACTAAAGTGAATCAGTTATCCTACAACTCGATCGTCAAGCTGATCCTGTCCGCGTCTGATGCGGATTTCGATAAAGGCTACGATGAGTTCTTGAAGAAAGCGGACGATATGGGCATCGGTAAAGCGGAAGCAGCGATGAACCAGATGTATCAGGATCGCAAAGCAGAATGGGGAAATAAGTAAATAAAATTCGGAAAGGCTCCGGTTGCCGCAACGGGAGCCTTTCCGAATTTCTAATGGGCAATTTCGGCAAGGAGGAATCATCATGATTAACTTGTTTATCGTGGACGACGAGGATATGGAACGGGAGGGTATCCGCTCCCTCTTCGACTGGAGTCAGCTCGGCATCACGATCATTGGCGATGCCTGGAACGGACAAGCCGCTTTAGAGGCTCTTGTCGACGTGGAGCCGGACATCGTGATTACAGATGTGCGGATGCCTGGCATGAACGGTTTAGAGTTCGCGAGTCGGCTGAAGCGACATTATCCGAACGTCAAATTCATCTTCATTAGCGGGTATGAGGATTTCGATGCGGCAAGGAACGCAGTGGATGTAAACGCCGTTGCTTATTTGATGAAGCCCATCAATAAAGAGACCTTGATGGATACGATTTCCGGAGCGATAGGCCGGATTCAAGAAGAGAAACATCGCGAGAACGAGGAGGTCCAGCTCAAGCATCAGGTGGAAGAAAGCTTGCCCTTGCTGCGAGAGCAGCTGCTGCGGGACATTCTGCTCGGCATCGAACGGATCGATGGCGAACGGACGATGCAGCGGGCAGCGTCTTATGGATTGATGCTGCCTACTATCCCCACGGCCGTCATGATCGTGAAAGCGGAGGAGCTTGGGGCAGACCGCGAGGAATCGGAGCACTTGAAGACGATTGCTGTCTATCGCGAGCTCAGCGGGATGATCGGGGAGGAGACGAGCTTACCCGTCGTCATGACCCGGGAAGGCGAATATGTCGTGCTGATTCCGTGTTCTCCGATTCTGACGCAGGAAGACATGGAAGAGCATTTGGAACAGACGGCCGAGAGCTGGATTCAGCAGCTGCAGCGGTCAACGGGGATGACGCTTGCGATCGGAATCGCGCTTGCAGAGGACGGTATTCGAAGCTGCCCCCGCTATTATCGGATGGCCAGAGCGGCAGTCGGCCGCAAGTTTTATTCAGGCACGCAAAATGTACTGTGGCACGAGGATGACGAAGGCAGCTGGGATGAATATCCGATTCTCATTCATCGTTCCAAAGCTGAATTGGAAGAAGCGATTATCGCCTCCGATCCGGTGAGGATCGAACACATCGTTACGACCTGCTTGCAAGGCAAATCGATGAAGAAGGAGCAAGCCTGGTTCGTGGCGATCGATCTTCTGAATACCGCTTTGCAAACGCTTGCGGAGAAGAAAGAGCTGATGAAAGCGGCATTCGAGCAAGAGAAGGCACCATGGGAGAAGCTGATGCTGATGGATACCATTGATTCGCTGTCCGCCTGGGTCGTCGCTTATATTCAAGGCATCTCCGAATTAAGTAAGCGAAATCAAGGCAACCGAAACGAACACATTGTGCAAACGATCAAGCAGTGGGTAAAGAGCGAGTACATGACCGATTTAACGATCAATTCCATTGCAGGCCGCGTATTCCTGGCTCCGGGTTATGTCCGGAAGCTATTCAAGAACCACACAGGCATGACGCTAAAGGAGTACATCGTGCAAACCCGAATGAAGAATGCGAGCGAGCTGCTTCGCCAACCCGAGCGTAAAGTAAATGAAGTCGCGCTTGCTGTCGGCTACGAGAACGTTTCCTACTTCTGCGCGGTATTCAAAAACTTTTACGGCATATCGCCGGGGGAATTCAAAGATGCGTATCAAATCCTGGCTTAAAGCGTTACCGAACCTTACCATCAATCGAATCAGATTGAAGCCGAAATTAATCGTTTCCTATATGGTCGCCGCCTTCTTGCCTCTTCTGTTCATGGGCTTCTTCCTGGTGCATAAGGCGAATCAGATCATCGAGAATCAGACCAACCTTACCTACGGCATCTCGATGCAGCAGTTGATGTACAATATGGAAACTCGGCTCGCCTCGTATGAGGAGCTGTCCAATCATTTCTACTTTGATACCAATTTGAACTTGGATCTCCAGAAGGATTACAGCAAGAGTTCGAACCTGGACAAATACGAGGTCGAGAGCGATTTTATCGAGCGCGTAAAAGTATTGCTGAAATTCAAAAACGATCTGCGAACCGTCGGTATATATTTTCATAATGCGACACTATATAACGCCAAGCCCTATCTAACCTATGCCAACGACCAAATTGCGAGTCAACTTGATTTCCAGAGAGCCTCGGCATCGAAGTATAAAGGATATTGGGGGAAGGTGAAGTCCATACCCGATGGTAATTTGTATTGGGACGTGGAATTAAGACGCAACGCGCCGAATACCCGGGTATTCAGCTACAATCGGCCATTGGAATTTTATACGGATCACCATTCGGTAGGCTTGCTGACGATTGAAATCAAGGAATCGGAGTTCTATCAACTGCTGTCCAAAGAGGGGAAGGACAAGGCGATCTACCTCGTGGAGCCCGACGGGAATATTATTACGTCCAACGATCGGACCAGCTTGGGCAACAACCTGGAAGCGGACGTGCTGGGCGAAATAGGGGGAAAAGCTAGCGGGGACTTTCTGCTGGAGCGGAGTGGAGATCACTTCAAGGTGATGTACAGCGAATTGTCGAACGGCTGGAAAATGGTTTATATGATTCCGGTCAACCGACTGCTGGAAGAGACCAAGAACATGCGAAATTACGGACTGCTGTTTATTCTTGTCAGCGCTGCTCTATCCGTAGCTTTGCTCGTTCTATTCTCGAATCTGATTCTCGGCCGTATGACCATACTGCTCAAGCGTATTCAACGAATGAGGAACGGTGAAATCGAGACGGGGCGGTTCGTGAGCGGGAAAGATGAAATCGCCGTGCTGGATCATAGCTTTAATCAAATGGCGGAACGCATGAAATATTTGATCGACGAAGTCTATACGCTCACGATCAAGAGAAAGGAAGCCGAATTGACGGCGCTCCAAAGCCAGATTAATCCACACTTCCTCTATAATACCTTGTCCACGGTCAGCTGGCTTGGCCGGAAGAACGGGAATGACGATGTATGCGAGATCGTGGAAAGCTTGGCGAAGTTTTACCGCATTTCCTTGAGCAAGGGGAAGGATGTCATCACGATGCGGGAGGAGTTTGAATGCATCAAAGCTTATATCGATATTCAGCGCTATCGAATGAAGAACCGCATTCGCTCCATCTATGCAATCGATGACGGCATTATGGACGCGAGCGTATTGAAGCTGATTTTACAGCCCATCGTCGAGAACGCGATTCTGCACGGACTTAGTCATGAGAAGGAACAAATCTCGATTCTGATCAAGGGCGGGTATAACGGAGGGATCATCCAGCTTGAGGTGAGTGACGACGGAGTCGGCATGGAGCCCGAGGTAGTAGCTATGCTGATGGATGAACATTCACAGCTGAACCAGAAGGGCGGTTATGGCCTGCGCAACGTGAACGAACGGATTAAGCTGCAATTCGGACACGAGTACGGTGTAGAGGTCAAGAGTAAGCCGGGTTCCGGTACGTCGGTATTCATCCGATTGCCTTATCAGACGGAATAAAGGAACGTTTTCGAGCACAAAAGTCCGATTATTTTGCTATATCGAAGTGGGCTCCCTGATGTATGATGAGGACAATTCCTCTAGCGTGTACAGCACGACTGGCATGGAAAATGATAGAACGGAGTGTGAAAGGGAATGATGGGGATTTCCGAAAGATCGGCTCTAGTGAATCATACGATACCTGAGGATTACATGGAACGCGTATATGCGGGATGGGTGGGTAAAACGATCGGTGTCCGTCATGGCGGCAACGTCGAAGGCTGGTCTTACGAGCAGCTGGAGCGTACGTTCGGCGAAATTACAGGTTATTTGCACGAATTTAAGAATTTCGCTGCTGACGACGACACGAACGGACCGTTGTTCTTCCTGCGAGCGCTTGAGGACTATACGCATACGCCTGATATCACCGAAGAGCAAATGGGGCTGACATGGCTTAATTATGCGCCTGACGGACATGGCTTCTATTGGTGGGGCGGATACGGTAAATCTACCGAGCATACCGCTTATCTGAACTTGAAGAACGGGATCATGGCACCGCGTTCCGGTTCTATAGCGTTAAATGGAAGCGCTGTCGCGGAACAAATCGGCGGACAAATTTTTATCGATGCGTGGGGATTGATCGCGCCGGGCAATCCGAAATTGGCTGCTCATTACGCGGAGAAAATTGCCAGTGTCTCGCATGACGGCAACGGCAAATACGGAGGCATGTTCATTGCAGCCTGTATCGCAGCCGCTTTCGTGGAGCGGGATATTGAAGCGATTATCGCGGCAGGTCTGGCTGTCATTCCTGAGGATTGCGAATATACTCGGATGACCAAAGACGTAATCGAGTTCTATCGCGGCAATCCGGATAATTGGCGGGACTGCTTCAAGTTCGTATTCGATAACTACGGTTATGACCGCTATCCCGGCGTCTGCCATATTATCCCGAACTCTGCGGTCATCGTCTTATCCTTGCTTTATTCCGAGGGCGATTACTCCAAGGCGATTAATATTTGCAACATGTGCGGATGGGATACCGATTGCAACGTCGGCAACGTAGGCACGATCATGGGCGTAATGGTCGGCTTGGAAGGCATCGATCCATCATGGCGCAAGCCGATCAACGACTTCCTATGCTGTTCCAGCGTCATCGGTTCTTTGAACGCGGTCGATCTGCCATGGTGCGCGCAATACGTTGCCGAGTTAGGTTATCGCATCGCAGGCACCGAGCCTTCGGACAAATGGAAGCCGATCTTAAGCGGCGCGCAATCGCAGTTCCATTTTGAATTTCCGGGCTCTACGCATGCGTTCAAGACCGATTGGGACGACCGGAGCCATCATGTCACGAGCTTCGTGGAGAACACGACGGAAGCGGCGGCAAGCGGAGAGCGCTCCCTCAAAGTTGTATTCGATCGTTCCCACGGCGGACAAGGCTATCGGGCTTACCGACAAACCTATTACCGTCCCGAGGATTTCAACGACAGCCGCTACGATCCATGCTTCTCGCCAAACCTTTACCCGGGGCAATCGATCGAGGCGAAGGTCATGCTGCCTCTGTCGGAGAAACGGCCGATTCAGGTGCGGTTGTACGTACGCGATCGTAATGCGGACGTTCGCCATTACGGGGAGAAGATCACACTTGCGCCAGGTGAGTGGACGAAGCTAGCCTACTCGATCCCGGCAATGGAAAACGTCTGTCTGCTTGAAGCGGGCATCGAGTGGATTCCCGAAGGAGGCTGGGGACCGCTGATCGCTTATGTGGACGACATGCAATTCGCCGGGAAGCCTGATTACGCGATCGACTTTGCGCAGGAACGTCTGGAGAAGTGGAATGGCATTCATATTGAAGTGAGTCAGCTTACGTACTTGCGCGGCTTATGGACGCTGGATGAAGGGAAGCTGTGCGGCAGCTATTACGGCGAGTCTGCCGAGAGCTACACGGGAGATCTGCAGTGGAAGGATTATCGGTTCGCGGCTTCGGTCATCCCGCAATCCGGCAGCGAGCATCGCGTTCTCTTCCGCGTGCAGGGCGGCATTCGCTCTTATGCCGCTGGCTTCTCCGAAGGTGGCAAGTTCCGTCTATATAAGAACGAGAACGGCTATCGCGAGCTCGCAAGCGTCGACTTCGAATGGGCTTACGGTCAGGAATATGATGTAGCGATTAGCACTATTGGCGGTGACTTCGAAGTTTCCGTTAACGGAGACACTGTGATTCGATACAAGGATGAAGCTGCGCCTTACTTGAACGGCATGGTAGGCTTCGCGAACGATCAGGGCAGTCGTACGCAATATTCGACTTACGCAGTTAAGGGGATTTAGGAGACAAAAGAGGCGGTGCAGGATAAATATCCTGCACCGCCTCTTATTCATTATTTCAACAGCGATTTCAGCTTCGTGCTCGCGCTGGCGAGAACCGCTGGATCGATGACGGCTTTGCGCTCGATGAGCATCTCCGCCAAGCGAATGTCTTTGGCGATGCCGGGACCGATGCCGCTGGCTGCTGCCAGTGTGCCGTCTTCCGCCAGATGGAAGAAGAAATGCACGTTGTCGGCCGATTCGCGCTTGATCTTGTTCGCACTGCCGAAGTCGACAAGGCCTGCAACCTGCAGTGACTCGTCGTATTGATCCGACCAGAACCACGGAATAGCTTCATACGGTGCATCAGCGCCGAGCATATTCTGCGCGGCATGAATGCCTTGGTCCTGCGCATTGCGCCAGGATTCAAGACGAACGCGCGTGCCGCCGTACAGCGCAAGCGGGAAGGAGCAGCAATCGCCGGCTGCGAAGATATCCGGGTCGCTCGTAGCAAGCTTCTCGTTAGTACGGATGCCATTCTCAATCTCAAGGCCGCAGCCTTCAGCCAGAGCAATCTCGGGCACTGCGCCGATACCGATGATGAGAGCGTCGCAACGAACCGTTTCTCCGTCGGCCATTTCAATAATCTGGGTGCCGTTAGCGTTCGTGATGCGGCTGATGGCTGTGCCGATCTTGAACGTAACGCCTGCTTCGCGATGTCTCGCTTCCACGACATTTGCGATTTCTTCAGGTACGCCGCGCGTCAGAATACGCGGACCTACTTCAAGCAGCGTAACGTCGCAGCCGCGCTCGCGAGCAATCGCCGCAACTTCGAGGCCGATGAAGCCGCCGCCGACGATGACGATATGTTTGCCAGGGTGCAGCTGTGAACGAATCGCAAGCGCATCGGAGAAGGTGCGAAGGTACATGGCACCGGAAGTATCGGAGCCTTCCATGTTCAGCTTGCGCGGACTTGCGCCTGTTGCAAGAAGCAGTTTCGCATAGGCTAGCTCTCTGCCGTCTGCAAGCAGAATACGGTGCGCTTCGCGATTAATGCTAGTTACATGACTGTCCGATAGCAGCTGAATAGTAAGCTCGGCGAGCTTAGCCTCGTCCAGCATGAATGTCGGAGCCGGTGTTTCTTCTTCGAGCAGGACGCTCTTCGATAGCGGCGGACGCTCGTAAGGCGTGCGGTTTTCTTTGCCGATCAGCGTAATGCTGCCTTCGTAACCTTGATTGCGCAGTTCCATCGCTGCATTGGCACCGGCTTCGCCAGCGCCGATTATAACCATTCCTGGTTGTGTCATATATGGTTAATTCCCCTGTCTTAATCGATTTTGATATAGATCTTGCCCGATTCCACTTGAACCGGATAGGTTTTGAGATCCTCGCATACAGGCGCTTTCTTGCCTTGGCCCGTCGTATAGTCGAATCTGCCGTTATGTTTCGGACATTCAATGACATGTCCCATCACCAAGCCGTCGGATAAGTGAACCTTCTCATGGGTGCAAAAGCCGTCGGTCGCGTAAAATTTTCCTTTATCGGAATGGTAGACAGCAAACGTCCGGTCTGCGTGATCGAAACGGATGACATCCTCCTCATCAATATCGTCAACTTCACAAACCTCAATCCAGCCCTCAAGTGTACTCATGTGTTAACTTCCTCCTGTTCGTATTGGTGAAACGTTTCACCTTGTCATTCCATTATAAACATTGCTCCTTCTACTGTCTATTCTACAAAACTTACATCTATTTATGTAAGGGTTTTCATATAAGTGTTTAGAGGAGGACATTGTCCGACTGATTCTACCTTAAAGGAGGAATTAATAATGTTTCGACAGTTAAAAAGAGGGGCGAGTGCAGCTCTGCTGACGACGCTCGCGGTGAGCGTGATCGCGGTGCAGCCCGCCGCTGCAGCGACGACGGTAATCGTCGATCCGGGTATCCGGTCACTGCCATTCGGCGGATGGGGTACCTCGCTTGCGTGGTCGGCGAATTACACGGGCAATTGGACCAGCAAGGATACGCTGGCAGATTTGCTCTACAGCACGACGAACACGGATGCGAATCCGAGCACGATGTTCAACATCGCCCGCTACAACATCGGCGGCGGCAATGACCCTGCCTACGTCAGCTCCATGCGAGTTGGCGGTGCGGTGCCGGGGTACAAGGCGACTTCGACCTCCGCCTATGACTGGACAGCGGATGCGAACCAGCGGTGGTGGCTGCAAGCGGCGAAGTCCAGAGTGCCGTCAGCCGATTTCAAGGCGGATGCCATCTCTTATTCGGCACCGTATTGGATGACGAAGAGCGGACAATCGACAGGGAACTCCGATTCGAGCCAGGATAACCTGCTGAACGGGTACGAAGCCCAGTTCGCGGATTATTTGACCGAGGTGGTGAAGCATTTTCGCGATAGCTGGGGGATTACGTTTCGGACGCTGAATCCAATGAATGAGGCGAACTCCAACTACTGGGCAGCAGGCGGCAAGCAAGAGGGGATGAAGGTTTCGGCCGGCGCAAAGCAGATTGCCCTTATTAATGCGACCAATTCAGCGCTTATAACGAAGTCGCTCACAGGCACGACGATCAGCGGTCTCGACGAAACCAGCATCGCGATGTCTCACAGCTCATTGGACAGTCTTGATGCGACGGCAGCCGGCGCAATCACGCAGTTTAACACGCATACGTACAGCGGCGGGGATCGCCAAGGGTTATATCAGAAGGCAGTCGGCAATGGCCGCAGACTGCAAATGTCCGAGGTGACCACTTCCTCCGGGACGCATGATCATAGTTCGGTATCTGCCTACCTCGGGCTGGCTTCTGCCATCACGACCGATCTCAAAGACCTTGCACCTCAAGAGTGGGTGTACTGGCAGGCAATTGAGTCGGAAGCGGAGTCGCTCGCGGGGAATGGGAACTGGGGATTGATCCATTTTGCCTCGGACGGCACACAGAATTATTGGATTACGAAGAAGTTTCATGTGATGCGGCAGTACAGTAATTTCATTCGTCCGGGGTACAAAATCATTGCCAACAACGATGCCAAGACGATTACTGCGATCGATCCGGCAACCGGCAAAGTATCGATCATCGTTTACAATGACACGGCTTCGGCCGCCAGCTACACGTTTGATCTGAACAAATTCGGCACCGTGACCGGCTCCGTTCAAGCTTACCGGACGTCATCGACGGAGAACCGGGCCACACTATCCACTATTGCGTTGTCCGGCAAAACGTTCACGACCAGCTTGCCCGCGAATTCAGTATCTACCTTTGTCGTCCAAACTACCGGAGGTACGAGCAACCTCGTGCAAAATCCGAATTTTGAAGCAAGCGCTGCTGGCCAGAACATGCCGGGATGGACAACGTGGGGCGGCGATTATAAAGGTACGAATATTGATGCCGATTACACACAAGCCGGCGGAATGAGCGGTGGTTCCTATGAGGCGGTCCATTGGAAATCGGCAGCCTATACGGTTTACACTAGCCAAGATATTAGCTTGCCGAACGGTACGTACACGCTCAAAGCGAATGTGAAATCAAGCGGCGGCCAGAGTCAGGCCAGAATGGTTGCCAAGAACTACGGCGGGACGGAACTGTCCGTGAACGTTCCGACGACCTCCACCTATACGACGGTCACGATACCTAGCATCCCGGTCAGCAATGGCAGCGTGCAAATCGGCTTCTACTCCGTAGCGAATGGCGGGAATTGGATTGCCTTTGACAATGTGAGTCTAACGCCGGTGAACTTGGGACTGAACAAGACGATTTGGGGTTCCAGCCAGTGGGACGCGAATTATACGCCAGCCAAAGCTAACGATGGCGATTCCGCGGGAACGAGGTGGAACTCGGCTTCCGGTACAAGTGCGGGAGAATGGCTGCAGATTGATTTTGGCAGCAGTACGACGTTTAATACGGTGGTGCTCAAGGAGTTCGACACGCGGATTACGAGCTTCAAGATTTCCTATTGGAACGGATCTGCTTGGGTGGACAGCGCAACGGGGACTACGGTCGGAGCGAGCAAGACGGTGACCTTCACGCCGGTAACCGGTACGAGCGTCAGGCTGTTGATCAATTCGGCGACCAATACGCCATCCATCTATGAGTTCGAGGTTTATAATCAGTAGCAAGAAGGGAAGCACTGACCTGTTACGGTTGGCTGCTTCCCTTTCTTGTGTACGGAAATTCCGCTTCGTTCAAGGAATCTACAAAGGTTGAAGGTACATGGTCGCAATGTTATTTGTAAAATAATAGGAGGAAGTATTTCTTCGTTTACTAGTCTAATTTAGGTGG
Source organism: Paenibacillus sp. CF384 (assembly GCF_900106745.1). Lineage (GTDB taxonomy): Bacteria > Bacillota > Bacilli > Paenibacillales > Paenibacillaceae > Paenibacillus_Z. Next base: position 269,192 of record NZ_FNNV01000008.1, read on the forward strand.
TGAGCAGGAGATGAGGTTTTGGTTCAGAAAGAACAAAAAACAATCCAGATCAGAAGATACTCCTCAAGCAGACGAAGTTGTGATGTCCGAATCTACGGTGGAATCTACTTTGGAGACGGAGCTTGCGGAACCTGCTGTCGAATCGAGGCAATTCTGGAATTCCGGACTGTCCACGCAGGATTGGATCGGCGAGATGTACAAGGAACAGGAGCGAAAAGGCGCATTCGATCATCTGCCTGGCAAAGGGAAGCCAATCGAGGTTCCTTCCGGCGATATCACGAACAGCTTCCTGAAAGAAGCGAACTTCTTGCCTGCATGGCTGATGCTGCAGCACGATATCCGGGATCAGCTGCAGAAGCTGGTTCTCTGTACTGATGCTGGCAGGAGCGGCATGGTCGAAGCGGAGTTGACTGAAATCAACGAGAAAATCATGAAGTTCAACAACATGGTACCGAGTGCGATTTTGCAAAAAAGGCGCATAACGAAGGAAACGATGCAGCTTCAGTTGGAACTTTGGAAATAACGAAAGCAGCCCGAGAGGGCTGCTCAGAATGTCGAGAAACCCAACGTTTTTTTTCAAACGTTGGGTTTCTCTTTGGTTTTAGGGTTGGTTTGTGGAGGTCGAAGGGCGTTAAGCCTCCTT
>NZ_FNNV01000010.1 GCF_900106745.1 Paenibacillus sp. CF384
AATTGCATATCCGGTATTAGCATTCGTTTCCGAATGTTATCCCGGTCTTACAGGCAGGTTGCCTACGTGTTACTCACCCGTCCGCCGCTAAGCTATCCCCGAAGGAATAACTCCGCTCGACTTGCATGTATTAGGCACGCCGCCAGCGTTCGTCCTGAGCCAGGATCAAACTCTCCATAAAAGCAGATTGGTTTCCGTTCGAAGCCAAAGCTTCGAATGGAGCATTCTGCTAGATGAATTCGCTTGTTAGCTCATTCAAAAAACTAGCTTTGCGAAACGTTAGTTTCGCGATTTATAACCATTTGACTGGTCGCTCATTGTTCAGTTTTCAAAGAACAAATACTTCGTGTTATGCTCGTTTATTTCCTTCCGTCTCATGACCGGAATTAGATCATACCATGATTCGAAACATGATTGCAAGCTTTATTTTTCAGCTTGTTTTTGTCTCGATCACCACTTCCAAGTTGATCTCTCGGAGGCAGAAATAGAATATATCATGGATACTACAACAATCGCAACAGGTATTATTATACAAATGAAATCACATGGACCACCTTCCTGTTTCAGGGTGATTGTTTCATTGGCTATATAATGAAGTAATCGGTTCAGAACAACATATCCGCAAAAAAATTTGAAAAATATGGCTCATCCTGTTCACAAGCCCAATTGTTTGTGTTAGAATGAAAGCGCTAACAAATTCATCTTATTGAGGGGGATCATTACATGATGAAGGTAGTAGCAGACGATGCTCGCAACGTATATGAAAACTTTGAGGTAGAGAAGGACATTTACTATTTCAAGGTCGGTAGGCTCGGTCTGGCCAGCTTTCACGGTAGAAACTACAACATAAAGAAGAGAATCACTACCGAGCAGTTGAACAGTTACATCACATCAGGTCGTTTCATTAAAGTAAGCGCCAATTGCTACGTTAACGCTGAGAAGGTACTTTCTCTAACAGACGGTACGATCAGCTTTGACCACAGCACTTCTGAAGCTAAACAAATCCATGTTTCGATGTGGCGTGCACAAAGCGTGAAGAATGTGCTGACATCACGGAATCCAATGGCCATGTAACCGTTCAAAGACCATGATTGGAATGAGACCTTCATTCCCATCACGGTCTTTTTGATTATTCTTCCACCGGGCTCATAATCAGGAACATTCCTACACACAATAGGCTACATCTTCCCCGAAAGGAGTGTGCCCGATGGCAAAGCAGCAAGGACAAGGACGCAAGAATACAACAACAAAGTCCTCTGATAAGAAAAGCAACAGCAATGCAGAGGATTAACAATAAGCTTCATTAGTCAATATCAGTATCGCACATGAAAGCCCTTGCTTCTCTGTCCTAACGGAGATAGGCAAGGGCTTTTATCTACGTTACAAAACACGGATGACCTCATCTTCGCCCGCTGTTATAATAAGGAAAATGGCTGAGAGGTGAAAGGTTATGAGCCTGATTTTACAAACATCCAGATTGCAACTGCGACCATTTGATCCAAAGGACGCTTCCACTGTACAACGGCTAGCCGGACAATACGAGGTTGCTCGGACAACATTGTCCCTGCCACATCCTTACCCCGATGGAGCAGCGGATACTTGGATCGCGTTTCGCAAGGATGCAGCCAAACACGGGCATGGTTATACGTTTGCTATTATAGAAGAGAAACAGCAGCAGTTAATGGGCTGCATCAGTTTGAATCTAACTGCAGAGCATAGTCGGGCTGAAATCGGCTACTGGTTAGGCCAGGAATTCTGGGGTCAAGGTTATGCTACGGAGGCTGCTGAACGAATCATACGTTATGGTTTCGAAGCACTTAACCTGAACCGCATTATTGGCGCTGCTATGACACGTAACCCGGCATCATCCTCAGTGCTTACCAAAGCGGGCTTGAAACACGAAGGGACCTTTAAACAACATATTCGCAAATGGGACCAATTCGAAGATCTCGATTACTATGGGATTACCAGAACAGCATATTACTCCGACAAAAAGGATGGCGAGTAACTCGCCATCCTTCACATTTAGCTTATCGCAAATGGTGATAACCCCAACAATTCCTTCCTCAACACTGCCCACACGACCGCAAATAACTCTTGGACATGCCAGGCAGTCGTCCCTGCTGCCATAACCGCTAGGCCATGTTTATAGGTTAACGATACGCCCCACTGCAGCATCCGCCCCTCACGACTCGGCATCGCTTCCAGTGCAACCCGAACCGCCTCAGCATGTTTCGTTTGAATTCGATCCGCGAAAGCATAGAAAACGCCCGTATGCGTTAACTGCCCCAGACAACCGGGAGCTGTTAATTGCTGCGATGCCGGAATGATATTTTGCTGCTGGGCATAGATGAGCTCATCCTCATAATAAACTCGCACCTTGTTCTTCAGATGGAGGTAGTCGAACAGCTCGCCACGAAGCGTTCTGCCAGGGCAAAGCACTTCAGCCCCCATCCACACCGCACCTTCACCCAAGTGTACGATCGTCTCGGAATCCAGCGCAGCATCAAGGTAAAGCATGATCGGCTCCGGCATGGACTCCAATACCGAACCATTTGCGAGCTCAAAGCGTTGCCTGACCGAAGATCCGCCAAGCAGCGCATTGGATGGATGCACCTTCGTAAACGATTGATTCGTAACGTAGGCATGCGCGCCAGGCTCTAAACGCCAATCAAATTCATAACAATCTCCTGCAAGCAAGCCCGGAGACACATCCATTACGATGACACCGAGCTGCCCATCAAGCGGGAAAGCTTTTGCGATCTTAATTGGTGCCGTATGATATTTCGAGGTGAGAACCGTTCCGCGCTCCCGCTTCTCAAATACCGCCCGAAGCTGCGATGCACGCTGCCCCTCTTGTTTAGGAGTGGTGGTGATGTGCTGCATGCTCATGTCCACTCTCGTGCTCATGATGATGCTCATGTCCATGAGCGTGGGCGAGCTCATGCTCGAGCCAAGCAACGATTCGATCCACATTCACGCCTCCAAAGAGGTTCGAGAATACATAGGGACGCTCTCCGCGCATGCGCTTCGTGTCCGACTCCATCACTTCAAGGCTGGCACCGACATGAGGGGCTAGATCGATTTTGTTGATAATCAACAAATCCGAACGCATGATGCCAGGACCGCCTTTTCGCGGGATTTTCTCACCTTGAGCAACGTCGATAATGTAGATAAACCGATCCACCAGCTCCGGACTAAAGGCAGCCGCCAAATTATCGCCGCCGCTTTCAATAAAGATAAGCTCGAGATTGTCAAACCGGCTCGTCAGCTCATCCACTGCCTCAAAGTTCATCGAAGCATCCTCGCGTATCGCGGTATGCGGGCATCCGCCAGTCTCTACCCCGATAATGCGCTCTTCGGGAAGTACACCGGTAGCAGCCAGGATACGAGCATCTTCTTTGGTATAAATGTCGTTCGTGATGACCGCCAAACTATATTTGTCCTTCAGCGCACCAGCAAGTCGTTCCACCAAAGCCGTCTTACCCGAACCTACCGGTCCGCCGATTCCAATTCGAACCGGTCTTGAACCTGCGCGATTGATTGCCGGCTGTTCCCATTCCTGATGATGATGACCTTGTCCTTGACACATTGTACATTCCTCCTAGCGGGATATGTTGTTCCATAATCGGGCTACTACAAATGATTAAGACATGAAGAGACGAGAGTACAGATTCTCATGGCGCATCATCGCAATTTCACTCAATGGCATGAAGCTGTAGGCGTCCTCAGGTGCCATCTTCGAAACTACTTCCCAAGCGTCCATCGCCTTCGGCGTCAGCCTGGCGATGATGGTCTGACCTTCGGTTTGACCGATAGACATGAGACGAAGAGCACTGTTGATACAGTTGACGATGCTAGCGTACATATAGCCCTGAGCTGCTTGTTCAAGCGAAACTCCCAAACGATAGCAGGCAAAACCGAACACCAGCGGATGAGTCGCTAAGCAGCTTCTAGACTTAAGTCCATCCTGCAGAGGCGTCCAGTCATAACTCGGATATAATGCGCCTAACAGCTGCAATAGACGGCGCCCCATCTTCTCGATCCCATTTCGCGTTTCAATTGCCGTTCGCTGAACGTGTACGAGCCTCTCTACACCAAACATGGAAGCATAGTCTTGCATCGGCATGTCTCGATATACGGATTTGATCACCATCACATCTGCCGTTGACCAGCTTTGCATCAGCATCGAAACCGTGTAATCTTCCAGCTGCTTGCTTGTTTGCAGCGCCTCTTCCTGAACCAGCGTCTCGAGCCCGAAGGAATGTGCGAACCCGCCAATAGGCAGTGCCGAGTCAAGCAGCTGTTGAAGGGCAAGCCAAGGCAGTACGACAGGGTGAGGACTTTCTTCTGAATTGTTGGCCAAGCGCTCATCCCCTCCATTCCGAATCGGAAGAAGCTAACCTGCAGTTTATGTACCTAGAACAAGAAGTATCGCTGCGCCATCGGCAGAACGTCAGCCGGTTCACAAGTCGCCACGACACCATCGACTTTCACTTCATAGGTTTCGGGATTAACGGTTATGACCGGCGTCGCATCATTGTGGATCATATCTTTCTTCGTCACTGTTCTGCATCCACGTACCGGTTCGATCCGTTTTGCTAAACCGAGCTCTTCCGCGATGCCGCGATCATAAGCAGCCTGAGACACGAATGTAATCGAGCTGCTGTGCTTGGCTTTGCCAAATGCAGCGAACATCGGACGGCCAAATACCGGCTGCGGCGTCGGAATCGACGCATTGGGATCACCCATCTGCGCGAATGCAATACTTCCGCCTTTGAGCACCAGATCCGGCTTCACGCCAAAAAACATCGGACTCCACACGACCAAATCCGCAAATTTACCGGGTTCAATGGAACCAACCAGATGCGAGATGCCATGTGTGATAGCGGGATTTATCGTGTACTTCGCGATATAGCGTTTGATGCGGAAATTATCAGCTTCAGCGGTAGTATCAGGCGCCAGAGGGCCGCGCTGTTTCTTCATCTTGTCAGCCGTTTGCCAAGTTCGGATGATGACTTCCCCGACACGCCCCATGGCCTGCGAATCGGAGCTGATCATGCTGAATACGCCCATATCATGCAAAATGTCTTCGGCCGCAATCGTCTCCGGACGAATCCGCGAGTCGGCAAATGCAACATCCTCCGGGATGCTGCTGTCCAAATGATGACAGACCATAAGCATATCCAGATGTTCTTCGATGGTATTAATCGTAAACGGGCGAGTCGGGTTCGTGGATGAAGGCAGCACATTCCTTTCGCCGGCTGCCCGGATAATATCCGGTGCATGCCCGCCTCCGGCTCCTTCCGTATGATACGTGTGGATAGTTCGGCCTTTGAATGCCGCCAGTGTGTCCTCCAGAAATCCCGCTTCATTCAGCGTATCCGTATGAATCGCAACCTGAACATCGTACAAATCCGCTGTGGTAAGGCAAACGTCGATGGAAGCCGGGGTCGTTCCCCAGTCTTCATGCAGCTTCAGCCCGATAGCTCCCGCTTCAATTTGTTCGATGAGCGGACCGGTAAAGGATGAATTGCCTTTGCCGGTAAAGCCAAGGTTCATCGGAAACGCTTCGGCAGCTTCCAGCATCCTGCGCATATGCCATGCCCCGGGCGTACAGGTCGTTGCATTCGTGCCAGTCGCCGGCCCGGTTCCGCCGCCTATCATGGTAGTTACACCTGATGAAAGTGCCGTCTCGATCTGCTGCGGACATATAAAATGAATATGGCTGTCGATCCCGCCTGCGGTTACAATCTTCCCTTCACCGGCAATAACCTCTGTGCTCACGCCGACGACCATGTTCGGCATTACGCCATCCATAATATCCGGGTTGCCGGCTTTGCCGATTCCTACAATTACGCCGTCTCGTATTCCGATATCGCCTTTCACAATCCCCCAGTGGTCAATAACAATCGCATTGGTAATCAGCGTATCCAGTACACCGTCGCTTCGCAGCGCTCCGCTCGATTGCCCCATACCATCTCGTATGACTTTGCCACCGCCGAACTTGCACTCGTCTCCATAGACGGTGTAGTCCTTCTCTATCTGGGCCCATAACTCCGTATCCGCCAATCGAACGGCATCGCCTGTTGTCGGACCGAACATGGCCGCGTAGCTGCTGCGACTCATCTTACTCATGCTTGAGCCCCTCCCACGCTTTAAGTCTTCTCCGCACTTCATCAGACATATTGCCGCGAATCGCTGAGCCGCTAGTCAGTGCATTTAGTCCAAAGGAGCGTTTGCTTCCGCCGAGCTGGGCAAGCTGAACAGGTTTCTCCTCGCCAGGCTCGAACCTCACAGCCGTACCGGCAGGAATGTGAAGACGCATGCCGAATGCCGCTTCACGTTCAAATGCGAGTGCCCGGTTTACTTCGAAGAAGTGAAAATGCGAACCTACCTGCACAGGACGATCTCCCGTATTGACAACAACAATCTCCACCGTTTCTCGACCGGCGTTCAGCTCGATATTCCCTGCCATCGTACGGTATTCTCCTGGTATCAAGGCAATCTCCCTCTCTTAGCGGCATTAAAGTATGGGATGATGAATGGTCACGAGCTTCGTACCATCCGGAAAAGTCGCTTCCACTTGCACTTCATGGATCATATCCGCGACGCCGGACATCACTTGATCTCGGCTTAGAATCGTTGTACCGTACTCCATTAATTTGGCCACCGTCAAACCATCGCGGGCGCCTTCTAGGATTTCGGATGTAATAAGCGCTATACTCTCGGGGTAATTCAATTTCACGCCCCGATTAAGTCGTCTACGTGCCAAATCGGCAGCAATCGTAATTAGAAGCTTTTCTTTTTCCCTTTCCGTTAACTGCATACAGGCACCTCTTCCAACGTTTTCTATTATTATAACGGTTGAATTGGGCCAAGTAAATCTTTTGTGTTATGTTTAGTGACATTAGGTGATAGATTCGAAGTTAATATTGCTATTATCTGGATTACTGTGTCAGGTTTTGTCGAAAAGCGGTCTAAATCACTTCATCTATTACGCGATTTTATCAACTTCCATGCCACTCCTCCCGTAGGTGAACATGCTAGCCATTCAATGCCCGATGTGATAGACTAAAATTTATTGAACTTACTTTGGGAGGGACAGAAATGGCGGCAAAAAAGATGCGTTCAGACACAATCAAAAAAGGATTTGACCGCGCTCCGCACCGCAGCTTGCTGCGTGCTGCCGGGGTAAAAGAGGAAGACTTCGGTAAACCGTTTATCGCGGTTTGCAACTCGTATATCGACATCATTCCAGGCCACGTTCACTTGCAGGAATTCGGAAAGCTCGTTAAAGAAGCGATCTGGGAAGCAGGCGGCGTGCCCTTCGAATTCAATACGATAGGCGTCGACGACGGCATTGCAATGGGACATATCGGTATGCGTTATTCCCTGGCGAGCCGTGAAATCATTGCGGATTCCGTTGAAACCGTTGTTAATGCTCACTGGTTCGACGGCATGGTTTGTATCCCGAACTGCGACAAGATTACGCCGGGCATGATTATGGGCGCTCTTCGCGTCAACATTCCGACTATGCTTGTCAGCGGCGGACCTATGAAAGCAGGCAAAACCTCTGATGGCCGCTCCATTTCGCTCTCCAGCGTATTTGAAGGCGTCGGTGCATTCCAAGCAGGTAAAATCGACGAAGCCAGTCTTACTGAGCTTGAGCAATTCGGTTGTCCGACTTGCGGTTCTTGCTCCGGTATGTTCACAGCTAACTCCATGAACTGTCTTGCAGAAGTTCTTGGTCTGGCACTTCCTGGCAACGGCACCATCCTTGCTGTATCGCCAGAACGTAAAGAATTCGTCAAGCAAGCTGCTCGTCAGCTGATGAACTTGATCGAGATGGATCTGAAACCACGTGATATCGTGACCAAAGATTCCATCGACAACGCATTTGCCCTTGATATGGCAATGGGCGGTTCCACAAACACTGTTCTCCATACGCTTGCAATCGCACATGAAGCAGGCGTTGAATACCCGATTGAGCGCATCAATGAAATTGCAGCACGCGTTCCGCATCTTGCGAAAATTGCACCGGCTTCTGATTATCACATCGAAGATGTTCACAATGCCGGCGGCGTAAGTGCAATTATCAATGAGCTGTTCAAGAAAGAAGGCGCACTTCACGGAGACGTGCTTACTGTAACAGGTAAGACACTGCGTGAGAACGCAGCGGGGCATGAAATCAAGGATACGGATGTTCTTCATACGCTGGACAACCCGCACAGCGAGCGCGGCGGACTATCTGTCCTATTCGGAAACCTTGCACCACGCGGTGCGATCATCAAAGTAGGCGCCGTTGATAAATCGGTTGGCGGCTACCATAAAGGTCCTGCGATCTGCTTCGATTCACAAGATGAGGCACTTCATGGAATCGCTAATGGTAAAGTTAAAGAAGGACATGTTGTCGTCATTCGATACGAAGGCCCTAAAGGCGGACCTGGTATGCCAGAGATGCTTGCGCCAACGTCGCAAATCGTCGGTATGGGTCTTGGAGCTAAGGTCGGTCTCGTAACAGACGGCCGTTTCTCCGGCGCATCCCGCGGCATCAGTATCGGTCACGTTTCTCCGGAAGCTGCTGAAGGCGGTCCTATCGCTTTCGTAAATGACGGCGACCTTATTGAACTTGATTTGATCAACAACGAAATGAACCTTCTGATTAGTGACGAGGAGTTCGAAGCTCGTCGTGCGAATTGGAAAGGCTTCGAGTCGAAAATCAAAAAAGGTTATCTGGCTCGTTACTCCCACCTTGTAACAAATGCAAGCACAGGCGGCGTACTGAGATTCAATTAATTCCCGCCAAAACTGAAACATAATGGAATCGCCCTGCGTATGACTAGTTGTTAGTCAACTTATACGCAGGGCGATTTTTATTTTAGATTATGGAGGGATTCTCATGTTCGGGAAAGTAGCTGCCGATTTGCTTGGTTTAAGTGATTTAGGATCTGTCATCAAACCGGAAAACTATGATAAGGTCGATTCCGATGACTACGTCCTGCACGAGGATAACGAGAAAATTTATTTTCTTATCAAGTCCAAATCCGATGAATACTGTTTCACGAATCAAGCGCTCATCCATCTCGACGGCACGAGTGCAGTCAGCAAGAAAAGAACGCTCCACCGCTACTCCTACAGTGCACATAAGATTTCCAGCGTATACTTAGAAACGGCAGGAACCGTCGATTTGGACGTTGAGATTAAATTCAATCTTGGCGGTACGCCGTTCACCATAGACGTTCATAAGAAACATATTGAAGAAGTTAAGGATCTCTACAAAGCACTGATCAAAATCGCCGAGCTCACCCACGAGAATGAAATATCGCTTGGTTTTGCAAGGCAAAGTTTAGATCTGGCCTCCTCGACTGTAAGCCAGATTTATAAAGCGGAAATCGATCTCTCCGAGCAGTTCAAATCGATTAACCAGCTTGCTTTCAATTGGCTTGCCGAAACGCAAAAGCAATACAAATCCAAAGATTTCGGTGCTGTATTCGAACGTTACATTAACCACTAGGCTTTATTATCGGCATGCAGCAACAAGAAAGGCGCCCCGAGTCCCGAGGCGCCTTCCTTATCCATGCTTGGGTTTCGTTTATGGCGTGTACTCCCCGGCTCCCGCTGCATTCGCACTATCATAAGCAGCAGGTGTAAGCTCCGGACGCGTTCCTTGATGACGCTTAGGCTCATATAATTGCGTCTTCTTCCACTCCGGTTTCACGTTTGCTTCAGCACCGTAACGCCCCCAGAATTGATCCATTGACATCGCAATAATGCGCGGATCAAGCCGAGAGCCTTGCTCTGTCAGACGCTTCTTCCCCGAAGGATGAAGCACACGGAGCAAGAGCTTTAAATACAGCCGTGTAGAATAATCGAACAGTCCTTTCGGAATCGGCAGCACGCTGAATCCGAATTGCTCTGCGCCGCGATTAATCATGCTGACGCCGTATAACCCTTTTGCATGTTCGTACTCTTTGTTTCCCACAAGCTGCTGGGCTAGCTTAGGCATCCCCTTCTGCACTTCTCGAATGAGCATAATGGCAACATGCATCATCGACCGTGATTCAGTCATCATTCGCAGCAGCTTATGATTATCAAAGTGAAGTTCGATGACAGGATCCTTGTGCTCGATTCGTCTGCCGTCCGACAACTCCAACGTTTGTCCCGGATATGGGACAAGCCGGATGTGGAAGATAGAGCCCTCTCCGCCTGACTTCACGCGGAACAGGACGTGGAACACCTGCTCCCAGCCCATCCAACATGCGATCAACGCTCGCTTGAAGAGACCATGTGTCGCAGGCTTAGTTTCTCTCGATTTACTGCGATCTCTGTCCGTAAGTGCGATCATGTCCGTAATATGGATAAACTGATATCCGCGTTCACGACCTGCCTCTAAGAACGACTCTAATGCAATAAGCATGTTAGCCGGCGCATCTTGATCCGCGCCAAAAGTGGCACCGCAGTCATGAAGAAGCAGCACTTCTCCCGGCCGAAGCTTCTTCATCATGCGGGTCTTAAGACGTTCAGCCCCGACACGTTTGCGCCAATCGCCGAACAGCGCCGACCATAGAATAATTTGAAGATAACCCAAATTGGAAAAATCAAACAGATTGACGATCCCCCACGGAGGTCTGTAGTACGCCGAACGAACGCCGGTTGCCCGGCGAATAATCTCTGATGTGCGATGAATTTGTTTCTTAACCGTTCTTGGACGCATAAGCCAATTGGACTTGTGTACGTAATTATGAATGCCGATTACATGCCCTTCAGCATGCATGCGCTGCAATAACTCCGGGTGCCGTTCTGCATGGATGCCGACGACAAAGAATGTCGCTTTGGCATCGTATTTCTTTAGTAGATCAAGCAGCTGCGGCGTATAGACAGGATCCGGCCCATCATCGAAAGTGAGGGCAATCTCCCGTTCTGCACGACCCCGTTTAAATACGCGAAAACCAAATGTGCGGCTTATAATTCCAGGTAAAAAAGCATAAAACGTTAAAAAATAAAATCCCCACAGCAGGAAGTTTTCCATAATACGTTTTCCCACCACCCTAGTTTCGATCCTTGTCCATTGGAAGAGGGAGTGCCCTAGATGCCTGAACCCTTCATTCATTGTAACATAGCACGTACAATAACGGCTACGGAAGTTACAACGAAGAAACACAGCATAAATCGGAAAATTAGGCGAACATAAAGTTAAGTTGGGAAACTCTGTTATTTTATAGTACAATCTTGATACGTAACCGCATTTCAGCTATTTAAAAAGGAGTCAATCGATGCTTTCCTTCTACCGTAAATATTGGCGTACCGCATTCGATATTGCTTTAATCGTTCTGACCGTGTATCTCATCATGCTTGTATTCAGTTATGTATACCGGATTGCCACACCAATATTCCTTTCTTTCTTAATTTTCATGTTTATTGAGCCTCCTGCACGATGGATGCAGCGACTCGGGATGAAGAAATCCATCGCTTCAGGCATATCCGTTCTTATCTTCACACTCGTCATTGTCGGCGCATTCGTCGGTGCCGGTTTCGTCGTCACGACGCAGGTTACCGGTCTCGCTTCAAACCTCGGTAAGTACCAGGATTTGCTTGTGGACCAGTTTCAGAAGAATGCCGCCATGCTCGAAGATAAATTCAACGCTCTTCCGCTCTCGCCTGACGTGCTCAACAAGGCCAATGAGATCTTCGGTTATATCACAAGATGGGGATCTAATTTGGCGGTGTCGTTCCTGCTCTCGCTTGGCGGGTACCTGAAATCCTTCTCCACCTTTATGATTAACTTCACCATCGGAATCATACTCGCTTATTTCCTTAGTCTGGAAATTAAGGAGTGGAAGAAGCTGGCGCAAGAGAAGACGCCTAATACGTTCAAGAAGGCGTTCCTGTTCTTACGCGAGAATGTATTCTCAGGCATTGCCGGTTATTTGAAAGCCCAAGGCAAGCTAATCAGCATTACGTTCATCGTGATCTTCGTTGCCTTGCTGCTTCTCGGCGTGCCCAATGCCTTCTCCATCGCGCTGCTATCCGCATTCTTCGATATCCTGCCCTTGCTAGGTGTCGGAACTGTCTTCATTCCGTGGATCGTTTACCTGTTCATCGTCGGCAACACCACGCTCGCGATTTGGCTAAGCTGCCTATTCCTTGCGGTCGTCTTGACTCGTCAATTTCTCGAGCCTAAGATCACCGGCGACACGCTCGGCGTTTCTGCTTTTACGATGCTCGCATTCATGATTATTTCACTTTCGATATTCGGGATTGCAGGCGTGATTCTGTCTCCGATTCTAATGATTCTATTGAAGGCGTTGTATGATCAACGATACTTCCACCGCTGGATTCATTCACCTAAAGGCGAGTTTGAGCATCAAACCAATCCAGCGGAAGATACGGGAATAGTGGACTAGCTGTAACATGGTTTAGCGCTTCTGCTTCTGCTGCGGCTGCTTAGCAAGAATATCCATTACCCCGCGGAAGATAACTGTCGCTTGATTGGACGTTCCCGGTGTACGGTTCTCGGCCAGCACCGCAACAGCATAGCGAGGCCGCTCAGCTGGCCCGTAGCCGACAAACCATTGATTTAGTCTTTCCCGATCACCTCTTCTAATTTGGGCGGTGCCAGATTTACCGGCAACCGCCCAAATTCCGTTTCGGATCCCTTTCCCCGTTCCGTAATTGACTACTGCCTCCATACTCCTAAGCAAAGTTCGAGCTGTACGTGCATGAATTCGCCCATATTGTGACGGTGAAGACTGATTGGGAAGTTTCGCCAGCAGCTGTCCATTCCCATACCGAATTTCACTAACCAGTCTAGTCTCTTGCACACGACCTTCATGCAGCAAGGTGACGATAAGGTTAGCCGCTTGGAGCGGTGAGAGTTTAACATCTCTTTGGCCGATGCCCGTTTGCGCCAGCTGACCGCCATCTCTGGCCCCCGGCGGATGAGCGAACACATTTCCCGCTTCTTCCTCTTGGAATTGCCGCAGCGGTCTGCCAAGCGGCGCAAACGGTCCTTTGCTGCTCCATCCGATCTGCCTGGCAATACCAAGCTGATCTGCCGTCACCAGAAACTGCCGCGCACTCAGTCTCTCCGCAAGTTCCGCGAATACGACATTGCACGAGCCTGCGAAAGCATCTTGCAGCGTGACATGCCCATGCCCCCCGTCCTTCCAGCAATGGAGGCCATAGCGGCCATAATTCCCATTGCAATAGAATTGCTCCCCTTCGCCGGAAACACGAGACTCAAGTACAGCCGCTTCCGTCACGATTTTGAATATCGACCCCGGTGTTGCCGCTCTGATCGCATGATTAGCTGCATCAAGCCCCGTCGCATCAATCGAGCTTATTGCAAGCTGAGGCCTTGAAATCATCGTTATAATATCTCCGTTAGCCGTATCAAGGACAACGACTGCTCCTTCTTTGAGTCCTATATGATCCACATAGTTCTCCAGCTGATTCTGCAAGGACAGATCCATGGTCGTCATCACTTTGATCGGGTAGTATGGATTATTCGGGCTAACGAGACGTAAGTTTAATCCGTGCATAGGCTTGTCCGTTCCATCTGTAAAATAAGACACTGCAGTCGGTCCCGTACCTTGCAGCAGCGGATCCAGGGAGCGCTCCAAGCCAGCGCCACCGGTCCGATCGCTCAAGCTCATTGTATGTTCCTTCAGCCGTTTGCTGTAATCGACTCGAAGCAGCTCCGGATGTTGGCTGATGTAGCCAACTGCGTGCATGACGCTGAAGGCAGACGGATAGCGGTTATGATAGGGCAGCACGCGTACGCCGTTAATGTGCAGCGCATCTATCGCAGCAAGCTGCTTCGCCGATAAACGATGAGGCAATCCCTCTCCCTCCCGCTGCCAGAAGGCGGGTTCGGTTAACTTCTCCAGCCATTGCGTCAGCGTAGAAGACTGCATGCCTAGCGCCTTGGCCAGTTCTCCGATTTCCTTAGGGTTATCGGTACGAGATTTCATTTGCAGCGGAAATACAGCCAGTGCCTCGTAAGTTTCCCCCGTAAGCGGTCTACCGGAACGATCATAGAAATCTCCCCTGCCTGTATCCAGCACTAATGTTCGTTCTCGCTGCGCGACAGACTCTTCCTTCCAATCTGAACTTCTGGCTGTTACGGGCGCAGACGGCATCAGCTGCAGCCATCCGATACGCAGAACAAATAACAGCACCATCGCGCTCAGCATAAGGAGGAGGATAAAAATTCGCTGTTGTCTGCTTCTTCGCCGTTCTCTGCTCATGACGTCTATTCCTCCGACTGCTGAAAGGGATTTTAGTACAAGTATCCCCTTAATAAAAAGAGGCCAATCAGAATGACTCTGATTGACCTCAACTGAGATTCAGGCGTGACGTTATTGCTTCTGAAACCGGCTGCAAGCAAAGAATTCGAGCAGGAAGCTCTGAAAAGACTTGGCTACAAGCGGCAGCTTCTCATTGGAACGATAAATAAGTCCGATTGTCCTTGTCACTTGCGGCGAATTCACGCGCACCTTAGCCGGTTTAAGCGGTCCGGACGCGTAAAGCGCCATCTCGGGCAGCAAGCTGACGCCCATGCCTGCCGCAACCAAACCACGAATGGTGTCCGTCTCTTCCCCTTCAAATCCGATCTGCGGTGTAAAACCAGCTGCCAGGCAAGCCTCCCACACGATTGGCCGAAGCGAGTATCCATCACTGAACAGCACAAACAATTCATCCTTTAATTGAGCCAGTTCTATTGACTCTTCGCCGGCAAGCGGATGATTCGGCGGCAGGATCGCAAACAACTCTTCCGTCAAGACGATCTGACCGGTAACATGAGGATGCTTCTCCGGACATGGCGATACGAAAGCCAGATCCACTTCACCCTTCATCACATCTTGAATTAGGGACGGGAACATCCCTTGTTTAAATCGAAACTTCACATTAGGGTTCAGCTTCCGGAAAGCCGCCACAACCTCGGGTATGAGTGAAATGCCCAAGCTGTGCGGAAATCCAAGCCGAATCTCCCCTTTCTCCGGATCGAGAAATTCTTGAATCTCCACAACGGAGCGTTCCAAATCGGCTAGTATCACTTCTGCCCGCTTCAGAAACAATGCCCCTACAGGTGTAAGCTGCAGGTTGCGTCCCTTCTGCAGGAAGAGCTTGGCCCCAAGCTCCTCTTCCAGCTGATGAATTTGTCGGCTGACGGCAGATTGCGCCACATGCAGCTCCTCTGCTGCTTTCGTAACATGCTCCTTCTTAGCCACTTTTACGAAATAATACAATTGACGAAGCTCCACTAGCGTCCCCTCTTCTTCTCTATATCAGCTGCCATTACCGATTATATCGGCGTTTCTTCTTCGCGATTAAATACCAGTCGTATGCATACGCAAGCACGAACCCTGCAAACAATCCGCCAAAATGAGCCCACAGCCCAATACCCGGAGCAAATATCGAATACAGAATGCCGAATATCAGTATCGTATATACTGTTTTGCGCGAATCCGGATCGAGCGAGCGTTTCATTAATGCCAAATAGAGGTAAGCACCATATACACCATAGATCGCTCCCGAAGCACCCGCTCCCGCTGTAGACGAATCGGCGATGGCACTGAATAGATTACCGACGATGCCGCACAGCAGATAGAACAGCAGATATTTCACATGACCGAGCATCCGTTCGAGCGGAGGCGCAAACACTAACACGGCAAACATATTGAAGAAAATATGCGAAATGCTCAAATGCAAGAATTGAGCCGTCACATACCGCCAAGGTTCGGCAAGCGAGAAATAATTGTTGTTCGGCTCACTGTAAAAGAAACCTCGCTCCAGCAGCACGCCATCCAGTATGTAACGGTCGCTAATGTAGATGAGCAGATTCAGGGCGATAATAGCCGCTGTAACCGGATATAGCCGCAAGTAGCTGCGAAAACTTTCATAACGCAGGAATATCATCGTCGTCTCCTTTGCCCTCCTATTGGACAATGGTATTTCATTATAGTTATAATAATTTGGTATGAACCAATTCCATCCTAAGGAGGCTGTTTATTAATGGCACAAGAACGCACAGGCGTTGCTACACTTAAAGGCAACCCGCTTACACTGATCGGCCCAGAACTGAAAATCGGTGACCAAGCTCCTGATTTTCAATTGAACAAATCGCTGGTAGAGGTTGTTTCCTTGAAAGACTTCGCAGGCAAAGTGAAACTTGTCAGCGTAGTGCCTTCCATTGATACAGGCGTTTGCGATGCGCAAACTCGTCGTTTCAATGAAGAAGCAGCAACACTAGGCGATAACGTAGCTGTACTGACAGTGAGCGTTGACCTTCCATTCGCACAAGCTCGCTGGTGCGGTGCTGCAGGTGTCGATAAAGTTGTTCTGCTGTCGGACTACAAAAACAACAACTTCGGCGAAGCTTACGGCGTGTTGATCAAAGATCTTCACCTCGATATGCGTGCAATCTTCGTAATCGACAGCAACGACACGATTCAATATGTGGAAGTGCTTAGTGAAATGACAGAGCACCCGAACTACGAGAATGCAATCAACGCAGTTAAAGCACTCGTATAAGCTACATAAAGATCAGCATATGACAAAAGCGAGGCAGGGATTCCCTTCCTCGCTTTTTCTCGTTATTATATGCCGGTCGTTTTATATTGAGCCAGCTTCTTATCGAGAGTCCGGTAAATATCAATGATGATTCGGTAATTGGATCCAAGATCTCCGAACGAACCGCGCGACGCGGAATAAATGTCCACCGCTGCTGTAACAGGATTCACGTTGATAACGGATACAGTAATATCCATTGTACGGCCGGTTACCGTACGTTTCTCGAGTACGATCTCACCTACGGACTGCACTTCATGAAGCACTTTGTAGCCTTGCATCTTCTTTAGTGTGGAAACAACCTCTTCCCAAGATCTCTCCCGTGACAACTTGTAATAATGGGATTTCAGTAACGGATCTTTCGCTTTATCGCCTGTCAATTCATGACTGCGCAGCAACCCGATAAGGGACCGCTTCAAAGACAAAGGTAATCTCCCCCTCCAACTTCTATGTACGCTAAGAGATATCATAACATAGTTTCTAACATAAAAAAAAGGGGTTGCCCCCTTTTCGCTTGAAGTAAGTAACCCGCCATGCCGTCCGACTTGCTTGTTTCTGAACCCGCTCTCGCAGGTGGGTGGCCGCAGAAACGTTTTTGAGATCCCTTTTCGAGGGCCTGTCAGCCGCGTTTCAATTGAGTCTCCCTTAATACAGCCATTGGTTCAAAACAAGTGATAAGCCGTAACGCACATCGCAGGATGTATAGTTATTATAGACGTAACAGGGGTAAAAGTAAACGTGACATTCACCACTATTTAATGGTGTTCTGACCTTCTTCTGTATGCGGCAGGAACGCTTCATCTTCAAGACGTTTACGCTCTTCCTCCGCTGCTGCTTCGGCTGCTTTCTCCGCTTGAAGCTGCAACTTCGTGTAAATCGCATAGAAATTCCAGAAGGCGATAATGGCCACTACACTACCCGTAAAGAACGGAACGAGAAACATCAGTTTCGGTGAGCTAAAGCTAATATAAATAACGAAGCCGCACATGATGACGGTCGAGAGCGACCGGAATGGTCGTCCGATTGTAAGCAGCAATGCGTTCTTAAGCAGCTGCAGCGTCTTCATGTGATAATGAACGACCATGGAGAAGAAATTGAACAGCGACACAGCCAGCAAAGCTACAAGGGCAACGAACAAATAAGAAACCAGCTGGAACGATTCCAATTTCACCAAGTATACACGGAAGTCCACAATGAGAATCGTAAACAGAACCATATACAAGATTCCGCCTATCATGCTTTGCACATAGCTGTCTTTATAGTTTCTAAAGTACGTGCGAAGGAGCGGCGCATCTACCTCACCCATTACCCATTTACGCGCAACTGCAAACATAGCCGCAGTAGCCGGAAACAGAGTGAATGGAGCAACGATGCCGGAGACGATGAAGTAACTCAGCATTTGATCGCTGTTCTGAGCAAATAACACAGGGAGCAGTAAAATAATAAACGGCAAGGAGCAAATAATCCAAAGCACGTTTGTTACCGATAAGCGCATAATCCATTCCGAGATTTTATAAAACCCGCCCATCATGCCTCTCATTTCCATTGTAGCCAAGTCCTCCTAGCAAGCGATTTCATTTTATACTACGTTAACTATAATATAGACAGCCCAAGAAGCCAACGCCCATTTTCGGGAATGTGGGCAGGCGTCTAAACGACATTCACCCAGATGCATACCATATAGTGTTATCGTACCCAAGACAAAAGCTGAGGAGGACGTCGCTAATGGGTAATATGGGTCATGGTTCTCATACGAGTGCCGCGTTGATTCTTGTTCTGTTCATACTTCTTATCATTATCTCGAAAGGCTTCTTCTGAGCGTAGATAACAAGATAAAAAAGGGGCTCTATTTATCCGATTGCTCGGCTAAACAGAAGCCCCGGTGTTATCCTTACTTATTCGTCAGAGGATGGACGGGAACGGCGAGCTTCGCCGCGGCCGTCTCCACGGCCTTTGTTATCACGATCGCGATTGTAGCTGCTGCTGCTAGTGCTGCTTGAGCTGCTGCTGCGATTGCCGCCGTAGCCGCCACCGCTGCTGCTGCCATAGCCGCCACGGTTGCCGCTGCCTTCGCCGCGTCCACGAGGACCGCTGCCGGTGCGATTGCCGCCGCCGAATGGTCCGCCGGAGAAACGACGTCCGCTTGTACGGACATCCGGTCTGCGTTTCTTAGCGCGAATCGGATCTTCAGGCGTAAGTTCGATGTTTACATCTTTCTTCTCGCCGGTGATCAATTTAATTGCTGCTGCCAGCAAGTTAACGGAGTCGTATTGCTCAAGCAATTGAATGGCAATGGCTTTGAATTCATTAACTGCCTCACCATCAAGAGCTTCAAGAATGCGCTCAGCCGTTACGCGTTGTTTGCCTTCGATTGCTTCAGCGATGCTTGGCAATGGCTTCTTCGCGATTTTGTGACGAGTCACTTTCTCGATGAAGTGCATGTGATCCAGCTCACGCGGCGTTACGAACGACCACGCTGTACCTTCTTTACCAGCACGGCCGGTACGGCCGATACGGTGTACATAGCTCTCCGGATCTTGCGGCAAGTCGAAGTTGATAACATGCGTTACGCCGGAAACGTCAAGACCACGTGCTGCAACGTCTGTTGCTACTAGCACATCGATGCTGCCGTCGCGGAATTTACGCATAACGTTGTCACGTTGATTCTGAGACAAGTCGCCATGCAAGCCGTCTGCAGAATACCCACGCTTCTGAAGGGCTTCGCTAAGCTCATCTACACGGCGTTTCGTACGTCCAAAGATAATTGCAAGGTCAGGTGATTCCATATCAAGCAAGCGGCTCAGCGCGTCAAATTTCTGACGCTCGTGAACTTCGATATAAGCTTGTTCAATCGTCGGTGCGCTGACTTGTGTTGGGATTACCGACACATGCTCAGGCGATTGCAGGAATTGATCTGCCAGTTTACGAATGTTCGGAGGCATTGTAGCCGAGAAGAGCATCGTGTGGCGGTTAGTCGGAACCAAGGAAAGGATGGAAGTGATATCTTCCATAAAGCCCATATCCAGCATTTCATCCGCTTCATCCAAGATAACGGTTTGGACGTCATCAAGTTTAATTGTTTTACGGTTAATATGATCGAGCAAACGACCAGGTGTACCGATGATGATTTGCGGACGTTTCTTCAAAGCGCGGATTTGACGACCGATCTCTTGACCGCCGTAAATTGGCAATGAACGCAAACCTTTGTAACGTGTAAGCTTTCCGATTTCTTCCGAAACTTGAATCGCAAGCTCACGGGTTGGGGTCATAATTAATGCGACGATACGCTCTTCAGTAACCGGAATCTTGTTGACAAGCGGAATCCCGAAGGCGGCCGTTTTGCCCGTTCCTGTCTGAGCTTGCCCGATCAAGTCGGTGCCGGCAAGCGCAATTGGAATGGCTTTCGATTGGATTGGGGTAGATTCCTCAAATCCAAGCTCAGTAATAGCTTGAAGAACCTTAGGTTCCAAGCCGAATTCAGCAAATGTTTTCAAACTGTTTCAATCTCCTTCTATCTGCATCCTACAGAAAATATACAGTTTATTATAGCACAACTGTATTTCTGAATACCAGCAAGCACTAAATACATATACTAGCATCATTTATTACATTAGACAACTTCCAACTTTTTTTGATAAACTGCTACCTGTTGATTATACTCCACCGAGGTGAATCGTTTTGAGATCTTCACGAACTGCAGCAACGACTTTGATCAGCGCAATGCTGATCGCTTTTGGCTTTAACCAGCTTCTGATCCCGCACAAAATGATCAGCGGCGGCGTATCCGGCATTACGATGATTGCCGGGTATGCGACCGGCCTAAACATTGGCTGGCTTTATTTTATTCTAAATGTGCCTATTTTAATCTGGGGATGGCGTGTTCTCGGCTTGCGTTTTGTTGGCTGGAGTGCGTTCTCGGTTGCCGCAACGACGCTGTTCATGCAGCTCGTTCCCGTTAACCCCATGGTTGAGGATTTAACGCTTGGCGCCGTATTCGGCGGGGTTGTGGTCGGTTTCGGAAGTGGACTGGCCCTTCGGGAAGGCTCCTCCTCAGGCGGCTTCGATATCATTGCGGCCATCATTACGCGCAAAAGGGATATCTCGATCGGCCTGCTGATTTTCGGCCTGAACGGGACCGTTATCGCAGCGCTCGGAATGCTGACCAATGATTGGGATATCGCATTATTCTCCTTGCTTTCGATTTTCACTACGGGCAAAATCATTGACCTCATCTATATAAAGCATGAGAAGATTACCGTCTTTATTGTGACAACCAAAACGGAAGAAATGCGCACGGCCATGATCCCGCTGATCAGGGGCGTAACGGTCATCAAAACACGCGGCGCTTACACCAATGCAGAGAACGACATGCTGATGACGGTGACAACCCGCTTCGAATTGAACCAGCTGCGCAAAATTATAGATGCCACAGACCCGCGTGCATTCGTCAATATCGTAGAAACCGTCGGCGTAATGGGTGAATTTCGAAAACCTTCCCTTTGATTTGCAAATCGGGCATCGGCTAATATGGAAATTCTTTGCTCAACACTAGGTTTTTGATTTCGCTGCTGTTATAATATAGCTATCCCGTTGAATTTGTTTCGTGCCATACGTTTTACCCTCCATTACGATGAAAGGGTGATGCTTCATGGATATGGAAACGGTCAGACTATTACAGATTGTGGAAAAGCTAGCACCGGAATTAGTGCCTTTCCTCACGGAGCGGGAATTGAATTTGAATATCGTGCTGCGGGATGGACTGGCATTGCTGGAACCTGAGGACGCGATGGAGATTGTGCAGCAAAGCATTTGTGAGTATCAAAGAGAAGTGCTTTTGCAATAGAGAACGACCCGGACGAGAAACGAGAAATCGGTTCTCGTTCTTTTTTTGTTCCATAACGCATTTTGCAATCCCCTCTTCTTCATTTTCTAGCAAATTCCTACAAAATACCTCTGTGCCTTCAATCAAAACTGCATTATAATTTTACTGACTTGGCAGATGGGGAGAGAACTGAAATGGATGTTATTGTTTCTACATTGTTATTGTTGTTCCATGTCTTAACCGGATCTGATGCGCAAGCAGGCGCGCAATCCGCATCAACCCACCAACTGCTAGCTACAATGCTAACTGCACCTAATTCGCAGCAGCCGAATGGTCCCGGAGGTTCCACACAGCCTGGTACAGGTGCAACAACGCCAGGTGATGCAGGCTCAGGGTCAAGCGCAGGTACCGAGTTCGTCAAGCATGATCCGCAGCCGGACGCTCCTGAAGTGAAGGGCATTTATGTAACGGCTCACAGTGCCGGCGGCGCTCGCATGGAATCGCTGCTGAAGCTGCTCGATGATACCCCGCTAAACAGCATGGTCATTGATTTGAAGGATGATAACGGCTACATTACCTATCCCACCACCAACCCGGAGCTGCTCAAGCTCGGCAAGCCAAAGAAGTTTATCAGCAATATCAGTCAAACAATGGAACGTTTGAAGAAACATGACGTGTACCCAATTGGACGTATCGTAGTATTTAAAGATACGGTGCTAGCCAGAAGCCATCCCGAGTATTCCTACGTGCGAAAGGACGGGTCACTTTGGGAGAATGGCAAAGGGGACAGCTTCGTAAACCCTTATATGAAGGAAGTATGGGATTATAACGTTGCGATTGCAAAGGAAGCCGTGAAGCTCGGCTTCAAAGAAATCCAGTTCGACTATGTCCGCTTCCCAGAAGGCTTCGAGAAGAAAGCCGATTCCCTGAAATTCTATAAGAACAAGGATTCACGAGTAGATACGGTTGCTGCTTTCGTGAAATATGCGAAGTCCCAACTTGAACCATTAGGTGTACGTGTCTCGGTAGATATCTTCGGTTACGCAGCTTCGGTGCCAGCCGCGGAAGGAATCGGACAAGATTTTGTGAAGATCTCGAAATATGTGGATGTTATCGCACCAATGATTTATCCGAGCCATTACAGCACGGGCTGGTTCAAAGTGAAGGATCCGGACAAAGATCCTTATGCAACCATCAAAGGCGCCATGGTAGACACCCATAAGAAGCTAGATCCGATCGGCTCTTACAAACCGATCATAAGGCCTTGGATTCAAGACTTCACCGCAAGCTGGCTCGGCAAAGGGCATTATATTAAATACGGCAAAGCCGAAGTAGACGCGCAGATTAAAGCCTTACAGGATTCCGGCATTCATGAATATTTATTATGGAACGCGAACAACCGTTATACGGCGGACGCCAAATTCTAAATGATAAGCAAAACGCTCTGCAAGCCGCGCTCGGAACGAATTCCGAAAGGGCTGCAGAGCGTTTTGCGTATAATAGCACACGATACTACTTACTTACGCAGCCTCGCTGCCAATTGCAAGAAGTACGGTACTGTACGGTGAACGCGGGTTACGACATCGACGGATGACGGAGTACCGTCAGCTTCGAATTGACGTGCCGCGCCGCCGATGGAGATCCATTCCGGACAGTTGATTCCGTGCATGTTGCGAACCATGGCCTGCAATTGAGTAAGCGAGCTTACCCCGACTGCGCCGCCTGCAGAACAGATAGAGAGAACGGCTTTGCTGTCAAAATGATCGCCGCCTAGGAAATCAAGCGCATTCTTCAACACGCCGGAGATGCTTCCATGATATTCAGGCGTGCTGAGCACAACAGCGTCGCTGTGTAACACCGATTCACGCAATGCCGCGAGGTTAGCATTCGAATCCTCGTGCGTGCCGTAGAACGGCAGCGGCTGCTTATACAGGTCGTATACAGTAACCTCGTGACCTTCCGATTCTATAAACTTCCCGATATATCGGGACAATTTGGTACTAGTCGATTCCGGACGATTGCTTCCCGCGATAATTGTAATGCGCATAAATATTCCCCTTCCAATTTCTACTTTACATACATAATAGTATGTTTTGTATAATTGGTCAATAAAGGAATTTACGATTGAGGAATCAGGTAACCCGAACCGACTTCGGTCCGTTTCTTCTCCACGATGGCAACCGATTTCAGAACAGGCATCTTGATATAATGACGGGCAACATGGCTCTCTACGAACGAGAATGCTTTCTCATCCGTATCCGCCAGCAGAATCAGATGCGCCGAGGTATCTTCCATTTCGATTTCGATTTTGTACAAGAACATCCTAATCGCCTCCTAATAGAAAAGCCTTATACGGCAGTCATTCAGGTCCATTCTCCCCGGCAGACGCGCATATAAGGCTATAAGTTCATTTATTGCGATAAACGAAGAGCCAGGTTGTAGAGATCCATGTTGAACGGTTTCTTCGTATTGACTACTTTATCGATGTCTGTCACTACGAGCTCACCGCGGATAATACCGCAGCCTTTGCCTGAGTCGCCTTCCATCAGCTTGCGAACAGCGAAGTCGCCCAGCTGGCTGGCAAGAATCCGGTCATTGTGCGTTGGCGTTCCGCCGCGCTGAATGTGACCAAGAACGGTAACACGAGGCTCCATACCACAACGCTCCGTGATGCCTCTACCGATTTCTTCACCGCTTGCCGCGCCTTCAGCAACAACGATAATACTGTGACGTTTGCCGGAGCTGAAGTTTTCTTTCATGCGGTTTGCGACTTGATCCAGATCAAACGGCACTTCCGGTACGATAATGGTTTCTGCGCCGCTTGCCAAACCGGCATACAGAGCAATGTCGCCGCAATGACGGCCCATAACCTCTACGATCGAAGAACGCTCGTGCGAAGTCATCGTATCGCGAAGCTTGTTGATTGCATCCACGACGATGCTGACCGAAGTATCAAATCCGATGGTGTAGTCGGTAAACGGAATATCGTTGTCAATCGTGCCCGGCAATCCCATTGTTTTGATGCCCAGCTTGCAAAGCTTGTTGGCACCTTGGTAGGAACCGTCTCCGCCGATGACGACTAGCCCGTCAATTCCGCGCTCGCGCAGCACTTCTGCACCCTTCTGCTGACCTTCCGGCGTCAGAAACTCTTTACAGCGAGCCGTTTGGAGAATCGTACCGCCGCGCTGAATAATATCACCTACGCTGCGAAGATCCATTTGACGAAGATCATTATTAAGCAGGCCTTGATAGCCGCGTTGCACACCATAAACTTCAAGTCCATGATATAAAGCACTGCGAACGACAGCGCGTACCGCCGCGTTCATCCCTTGGGAATCTCCACCACTTGTAAGAACGGCAATTGATTTGACTGCTGACATTGCAAATCCACTCCTCTTTCATCTTTATCTGTGCTTTCCGTATTCATAGCATTATTTGAATTGACGCAATCGAATAACAACGCTGTTGCCCCAGAAGAATAACCGCGTGAGCGGGCTCTTCTTCATGAGCCGCTTCGAAACGAGCTGCACATCCTTCTGACCCCGCACTTTGGGATCGGACAGATATAAGGCGAGCAGACCTTCGATTACCATGCGGTGAAACTTCGGAGCAGGCAGCCCGCTCACATCTCGGCGCGCCCCTTCAACGATGTCTCCGATTCGTGTCACTAATTCGCTTTGATTGGAATAGTAATTGCAGAAATTCAAGTCTCCGCCTATCCGATCCTCTTCTTGGTCGATCAAATAATCTAGCATAATATGAAGACCGCAAACATGGGGGAAATAGCCGTTACGAACTTGCAGCGCTTCTTCACTGCCGCAGCCTTCATCAGAAGCGGCAAGAAACAGCATAAACATGCCCAGTGTCGAGCCTGTCGCCGCACCAAACTCGTTCCACTTAAAATTCGGCGCAAGGTGACGATGCTGCTCCCACCATGCGAGCAAAGCCGGCTCGCGTCTCTCTTTGACAATATGTTTGTGAACTTGCAGGTCACCATATAGTCCAACAAGCTCTGTTACATAAGGCTGCACAGCCGAATAGGAAGGCAGTTTCCTTATACAGGCTTGACATGTACGAACGAGCTCATGCAAATAGCCCCCGTCGTCGCGCTCTGTCCGCAGTGCATAATAATCACGCAGCGGCGCGTTCGGGTCTACGGCATCCAGCATCGATTGATGAAGCAGTCGAAAATCATCTGCATCCAGCGATGTGCTTCGGTCACACAGGTTGTCCAAATAATCACTTATTGTCTGTAAAGCAACGATGAGCGGTACGAGTACATCCCTTCGCTGCAGGTTGGCGGCGGCGTAAATGCCTCCTCCTTCACAATGAAACTGCTTGCTCGTCATACTGGCGATCGCTTGTGTCCTTAGTTCGTGGTCGGGAATTTGCTCGGCAATAACACGCAATCTTGCGAGTTCGGCTCTAACTTCCGGCAATACATATTTGTAAACCCGGTACATTAATCGAATTGGCGTTTGCGGCATTTGGCGGGCCAAAGTTGATAGTTGCATCGATATGCGCCCTCCTTCTTCCACTCCGCTTGTTAGGAATGGCGCTTATTTTCAATTTCTTGATTCATTCGATACCAGATATGTAAATCATTAATCCGGCTTGCCAGCTCGGCAATATCGGAGTTAATGGTACATGAACGCTCAAAGTTCTCTTCCTCAAACAGCTGAATTTGCTTTACGTTAATTACCGCTTCAAATGCGATAACGCGCTCAGGTATCGTCCCGCGAATGATCTCCCATTCTGTCACAATGAACGTACGTTCCTTTTCACTGTACATGTCCCACTCCTGATGGAGGGCCGGAAGCGGGATTCCAAGCCGATCATTCCAACTAAAAAATTGGTTCACGTCTCAAAACCTCCATCAAATAATGTACCATTTCATAGAGTACAAATCCAGCGCGAAAACTTGTTCGCCATATGCTATACTGAGGTACATATCGCTTGCAAGGAGAACGAACTATGGGGAAACAGCCAGGCTCTGTGTCGATGAGACAGCTATGGCGTTTTTTTTTGCCGCTCGGACTTTCAGCTTCTCTCGTAACTATTTCACATGTCATTATCAATAGTACACTGGCACATGCTGCCAATCAGAAAGTCGTCATTGCCAGTTATGCCATCGCGATGAGTCTGCTTATCATTACGGAACGGCCGGCCGTCTTGCTGCGCCAGACATGCTCGGCACTGGTGCGCGACAAGCAATCCTTCCGCGCGATGCTGCGGGTTGGCCAGCTAGTATTTGCGGCTATACTGGTTCTCGGCATGATTATCTGCTATTCGCCGCTCGGCACTTGGATATTCGGAGGATTATTCGGCGCAGATGATGAGCTCGTTCCGCATATCCTGGATGTCTATCAAATTCTCATGTTCGTCAGTATTTTCTCAGGCATCCGCTGTTTATATCACGGCGTCATCATTTATAATTTACGCACCAAATGGTTGACGATCGGCATGGCGCTGCGTCTTGTCGGGATGTACGGCATTTCCCTCTATTATATGAATAAAGGGGTCACGAGCGGTACGGTCGGCGCTGTCATTTTCCTAGCCGGCATGATGATTGAAGCATTGGTGAGTTATCTGGAAGGTTCTTCGCTGGTCAAGCAAATGCCCGAGAAAGTAGAACAGCATGCCGTACAGAACTTCAGGCAAGTCTTCTCCTTCTATCGTCCATTGCTGCTCTCTACATTAATTGCGGTCTGGATCGGGCCATCCATCAATATCATGTTGGGCAAAACGAGCGACGCCGCGCTGTCCATTGCATCCTTTGCGCTTGCAGCCAGTCTGGTACAGCTCACTTTAAGCTTCTTTACTTATTTCCATCAAATTGTACTTAATTTCTATAAAATCGATCCCAAAGCCGTCCGAAAATTCACGCTGCTTCTAGGCTTCATTCCAACGCTGCTTGTCGCTCTTCTCGCATTCACGCCGGCAGGCGACTTCATAGTCGGCCATATCATGGGCGTAGAAGGAAAGCTGAAATCGGAAACGCTTCGTGCGATGCAGCCTTTCGTCCTGCTCGCACTGGCATTGCCGTGGCTGGATGTCGGCAACGGTCTCATCATGGTGCGCGGACAGACACGCATCATATTAGGCTCGCAATCCGTGAATCTAGTGTTCACGGTATTAACCTCTATTCTATGTATTATGCTCACGCCGGGCTGGAATGGTGCAATCGGTGCATGGGCACAATCCATTGGAGTAGCAGCAGAATGTCTGTTCATCGCTGTCGCGATCAAACGGGTCGGACATGCGGACAAAACCATGTCTAAGACAGGCATCAGATTTGGAGTGAAATGATCTTGGGTTCTAAGTCTAAAGAAGTGTTCATGCTGCGTTTCTTTATGTACGTTATCTACACTACGCAAGCGCTAGTCGTTTCCTACTTTCCGCTCTACTTCATGGACCGCGGCTATACAGCTGGTCAAATTGGCATTATCTATTCAACCGGACCGATTATCTCGATATTCGCGAACATCATCTTCGGTACGGCAAGCGATCGCTATCGTACGATCAAGAAAATAATGACCCTTCTCATGTTCGGACAGTTGGTCATGGTTTCACTGCTCTTCACGACAGATGCGTTCGTTATGGTCTGCTTCATTATGCTGGCTTTCTATTTCTTTCAGACGCCTGTCAATCCGCTGAGCGACAGCCTGATTCTGTTATCCAGTCAATTTACTTCGAAGCCATATGCGCTCATTCGAGTATTCGGTTCGCTTGGCTTTGCATTGTCGGCTTTCCTGGTTGGTCAGCTGCTTAAGGTAACTGGCACGCAAATTACGATTCCACTTGCTGTGGGCTCAATCACTCTCGCCCTGCTGCTTTCCTTTACACTTAAGGATTATCAGGGAACGAAGCGAAAAATCGAATTTGGCGGTTTCCTGAAACTTATTCGTAAGCCAAGCATCCTCAGCTACTTCGCGATCGTTCTCGTCGTTTCCGTAGCGCACCGGATGTATGAAGGCTTCCTGGCTGTGACACTGAGGGAAATGGGAGCGGACAATTCACTCGTTGGCATTGCCTGGATGGTGTCCGCCATAAGCGAAATCCCTGTCCTCTTCCTGCTCGGCAAGTACGGACATAAATTCAAAGAGCTTCCTCTACTGGCTATAGCCAGCCTGATGTACGCCTTGCGCTTCTGGCTGATCAGCGAAATTACAGATCCGATCTGGATTATCCCGATTCAGGCGATGCACAGCATAACATTCGGGATCTACATGGTTACGGCGCTGCGGTATTTATCTTCCATCATTCCCGATGAGTTCCGTTCCTCCGGGCAAGCCGTTTATGCGATTGTCTGGAGTGGGTTTGCCGGTGCAATCAGCGGAACTGCCGGCGGACTGATCTTCGAGCAGTTCGGCAGAACAGCCTTCTTCCAACTGGCGATGACGCTGGCACTGGTCGCATCCATTGCTTTCCTTGCGAAGCATTTCATCAATCGCGATGCTTAACGGACACAACAAACAAGCCCCCTCGCAGTTTCATCTGCGAGGGGGCTTTGCTTCATATCTATTCTTCGTCTGACAGCTCGAAGTTGACGTAAACGTCTTGGACATCCTCGTTATCCTCGAAGGCATCCATCATCTTCTGCAGCTTCTCGGCATTCTCGCCTTCTGCTGCGACCGTGTTTTGCGGCAGCCACTGGACGCTCGCCGATTCAAACTTATGACCAAGCTTCTCAAGCTCCGTCTTCACCGCCTCGAACTCATGCGGATGCGTAATGACTTCGAAGCTTTCCTCGTTGACGATAACATCCTCTGCTCCGCCTTCCAGCGCTTGCATCATCATCGTATCCTCATCGGTGTCCAGCTCTTCGCGGTCAATGACGAGCAGTCCTTTCTGGTCGAACATATAGGCCACGCAGCCGCTCTCGCCCATGTTGCCGCCGCGTTTATTGAAGATCGAACGCACATCGGCAGCCGTGCGATTCCGGTTGTCCGTCAAGCAGCGGACCATGATTGCCGTGCCGCCCGGGCCGTATCCTTCGTACATGATTTCTTCGTATTCCACACTATCATTGGCTCCCGCAGCCTTTTTGATGGCGCGTTCAATGCTGTCCGTCGGCATTTGCTCGGCGCGAGCTGCCGCGATCGTATTCTTCAATGCAAAATTCGACTCCGGGTTCGGTCCGCCTTTGCGTGCATGAACGTAAAGCTCTCTGGCCAGCTTAACGAATTTATTATTTTTAGCCTGATCGGCCTTCCCTTTACGGTCTTTAAACAATTTGAATTTCATAAGCTCTTATTCGCTCCTTAGCAGAGGTAAAATAATTTCCAATCAACAGTTTATCATCTTGTCCATGTTAAGGTCAAAGGCTCACAACCAAATAAAAAAAACCCGACAACATCATGTCGGGTTCATCTATAGCGTTTACGTATGAGAAGCTTCCCGGCGGAAGCTGCATAGCTTACAGTTTGGTAACGTTTGCCGCCTGCGGCCCGCGATTGCCTTGTGTAATATCGAACTCTACGGACTGACCTTCATCCAGCGACTTGAAGCCTTCGCCTTGAATTGCGGAATAATGTACGAACACGTCCTCGCCATTCTCTACTTGAATGAAGCCATAGCCTTTTTCTGCGTTAAACCATTTAACTGTTCCTTTCAAATGAACAACCTCCTAAAAATGAGCGCGACCGTGAAACCGGGCGACTTGCTTTAGTATACACGCGACGGAAGTGGTTTGCAATCAAATATTGACAAAAAGGACAAGTTATGGTAATAGAATTTATGGTTACTTGACCAGTTTCTTCGCAATCGTCGCTCTGATTTCATTCAAAAGGGCTACTGAAGCATCAATTTCAACTTTTCTTGTTGATACACTCTCTACGCTGCACCCGAGCGGAATCCCCTTCTCCAGTCCGAAATCGAAAATTTCTTCGAACATGCGATGGGACAGCGTGACGGATTTATCCAGAATGTCTCTGGAATGCTTCAAATCATTTTCCAGCCATTTCGGGATGCTGATGCCAAGCCATTTCATAAATTCCAACGTCTTCGGCGAACCGCAAGGCGCAAGATTGATTAAGATCGGGACCATATCGATTTCCTGATCTCTGCAGTAATAATAATAATCGGACAAGAAATTCTTCGTCGCTTCAATATTGTAGGTTGCCTGTGAGATGAAGAATTGACAGCCGCTGTTCATTTTGTCAACCACACGAAGATGCTCGTCGTTCTTCATCGTATGCCTTTCGGGTATCACGACACCACCGAAGCTGAGGTTCGGGTCCATGCGCTTACTCAACTCATAAGCCTCCGGAAGACGCATGCTCGTGGCCTGCTTGCTTGATGAGGCTCCCACATATACGGAGAATCGGTCTTGATCTGTTTCTGCCTGCAGCCATTCCGAGAACTGGTTCGATGAATAGTTGCCTACACAGCGATAAATGATTTTGGGAACCGATAATTCACCTAAGTACTCCTTGCTGTATTTCGTGGGATCCACTGTCCGCAGAAAAGGAAACGGCCGATCTTGATCGATGCGATCGCTCTCCTCCTGCACGTCATACAAGATTAAGCCATCTATGTGTAAACCAGCCAGTCGCTCGATTTGCTTCTGAGCGATTTCGGCGATCTTATCCGGCGTATGCGACTCTTTAGGCGGTGTCATGCCATATGTAATGATGCCCGGTTCTTTTCTGACAATTCTCTCTCTGAGCAAGCTATCCACTTCTCCACTTCCTTCGACTATAATTCACAAGCTGTTCGATCGACCTCATAGGTAATTCGCGAACCAAATCCATTTCTCCTTTTCTCCCCTTAAAGCCGCTTCAGCTGACAGCATGAGACCATGAAATATTTGATTTCTACCCTATTTTATGGCTATCATTGTATGAAGCATCAAGCTATTTACAGAGAGGGATGGTCCTTATGTTTAAGAAGGTTCAAATTTATAAAACAGATAAATACAATATGTTGAACGTTGAAGTACAAGGCAAAACACTCATTGTACGCGAAATCAACGATCAATGGGGCGAAGAATGCCACACGTTCGTGAGCCGCCCGGAAATGCTGCACTGGGCTGAGAACCGCTTCCGTCCATCCGATTTCTCCGGCCGCGAAGAAGAGCTCACAGCCATTATGGAAGCCTTCAGATCGGTTTAAATTCGAGGCTTGCATGCAGGAGGAAAATTCATCCTGCGTATCGAACATAACCATGTATCAACCTGCATAGGTTGTGCGGAGGGGAGCTACATTTAGGTGGATAAGACATCTACGATTATATTCATCATTGCCGCTTTTTCACTCGGAATCGTCATCATCATGCAGCGGAATAATATTCCGCCCAGCTTGCGCAGAGGACTTGCCATTGCAGCGATCGTCTTTATTGCATTTGCTTTTTTCCTGATCGTGTACAGTTTGACAACGATGGGGACATAAGGAACCGCCTGCCGGGTCAAACTAGAGTCACAACCTTTCAGGGAGCGTGACTTCTAGCGTGAAATGGCTGCCGATTCTATTATCGCTCTCACTGCTGCACTCCAGTCAAGCTAACGTCCTGCAGCGTGAAGCACCCCATTCTGCTGATTCCGCCACATCTACCAACCATCATGCGAGGAGGGTTCCCATGAACCAAGTACCAAAACGTTCCGAAACCGCAGCTGAGCACCGCTGGCAGCTGGAGGACATTTTCGCGGATCAATCCGCATGGGACAAGGAATATGCACAAGCGAAAGAGCAGATGAAGAAAGTAGAAGCTTATCAAGGAAAATTAGCGGACCCTGCGCAGCTCAAAGCTTGCTTCGAGCTTGAGGACGAGCTGTCTCTCAAAGTAGAACGACTCTACGTGTACGCGAACATGAAGCATCACGAGGATACGGCAGAGCCGGGCTTCCAAGCACTCTCCGACAAATCGAAGAAGCTGAGTGTCGAAACCGGCGAAGCGCTCTCGTTTATTACCCCTGAGGTGCTTAGCCTCTCGGATGAAGCGCTCCAAAGCATGATCAACAACCCGGATCTCGCGAAATACCGCCATACGTTGGAAGAAATGAGCCGCCAGAAGGCGCATGTGCTCTCCAAATCCGAAGAAGCGCTGCTCGCGCAGGTCGGCAACATCAGCCAAGCTCCGGGCACGATCTTCAGCATGCTGAACAACGCCGACATGAAATTCCCGAAAGTGAAAGACGAGAACGGCGAAGAAGTTGAATTGTCCCATGGTCGTTACATACAGTTTCTTGAGAGCAAGAACCGTGAAGTGCGCGAAGGTGCTTTTAAAGCGATGTACGACACGTACGGCAAACTCAAGAACACACTCGCTTCCACGCTTAGCGCCAATGTAACGAAGAACTTGTTCTATTCACGCGCTCGCAAGTATCCTTCTACGCTCGAAATGTCGCTCTATGGAGACAACATTCCGAAGGAAGTGTATACGAATCTTATCGGCACCATTCACAAGTATCTTCCGCTCATGCATCGCTACATGGAGCTTCGCAAGAAGTTGCTGAAGGTTGATGAGCTCCATATGTATGACCTGTTCGCTCCTCTTGTAGATGAGTTCAAAATGGACATCACCTTCGAGGAAGCGAAGAAAACCGTCAGCGAAAGCTTGAAGCCGCTCGGCAGCGATTATTTGTCGGTCCTGCAGGATGGTTTCGATAAGGGCTGGATCGACGTCTACGAGAATGAAGGCAAACGAAGCGGCGCATATAGCTGGGGCGCTTTCGGCACGCACCCGTACGTGCTGCTCAACCACAAGGATAACTTGAACAGCATGTTCACGTTGACGCACGAGATGGGCCATGCGCTTCATTCCTACTATTCCGACAACAATCAGGATTACCGCGACGCGCAATATACGATCTTCTTGGCCGAAGTGGCCTCGACGCTCAATGAAGCGCTGCTCATGGATTACATGCTGAAGAAGTCGACCGATCCGAAAGAAAAAATGTACCTGCTGACCTACTATGCGGACCAGTTCCGCACAACGGTCTTCCGTCAAACGATGTTCGCTGAATTCGAGAAAATCATTCACGAGCGCGCAGAGGAAGGCGAGTCCTTGACGCCGCAGGAGTTCAGTAAAATTTATTACGACCTGAACAAGCTGTACTATGGCGACGGCATGGTCATCGATAAAGACATCGAGATGGAATGGGGACGTATCCCGCATTTCTACACCAGCTTCTACGTGTACAAATACGCGACGGGCTTCTCCGCAGCTACCAGCTTCTCCAAGCAGATTCTGGAGGAAGGCGCTCCTGCGGTTGAGCGTTACCTCGGCTTCCTGAAGAGCGGCGGCAGCGACTACTCCATCAATATCTTGAAGAAAGCCGGCGTCGATATGTCGACACCGGAACCGATCGAGCAAGCGATGAGCGTGTTCGAACAATTGATCGAGCAAATGGAGCAGCTGACTTCTTAAGCTGCCCTAGTTATAAAAGAGAAAGAGCAGCCGAGCCGGCTGCTCTTTCTCTTTGCGCAGTTATTACGGCTGGGACGGCGTCCGCAGCGAAGCAAACAATTCGGTCGCTTCAGCGAACGAAGCCACAGCGCCGTCCAAGCGCTGAACGAGCTCTTCATCCAGCTGCAGTCCGCCGGCTTCCGTCTTCTTGATTTGTGAATCTACGGCATATACGCCTGCAGAGACATGTCGCGCATATAACGCCGATAGTACCGGTTTAAGCGCATAATCGATCGTTAGCAAATGAGCAATCGTACCGCCAATGAACAGCGGCAGCACTACCTTCCCTTCCAGACCGGTCTGCGGCAGCAAATCCAGATAGGTCTTGAGCACACCTGTGAATGAAGCTTTGTACACCGGACTAGCTACAATGACCGCATCTGCATCAGTGATCTGCTTATTGGCATCTTTAATCGCGGGGCTGTCCCAGCGGGCTAATATGAGATCTTCTGCCGGTAGCGAGGCTACATGCAGCGAGCTCACTTCCCAGCCGAGCCCTTGAAGCTTGGCTTCGGCGTAATCGGTCAAGCCATTCAAACGAGATATCGGATTCGGACTTCCTGAAATAATGACTACTTTCGGCATTGCTGCTCACACTCCCGATATATAGGCTAAATTTAGCTTGCACTGGCAATCCATCTTATGGGATTAGTATACTAACACAATTCCGATATGTAAACTATGAATAGAAGAAAAATAATCCGGGAGACTTGCCTCTACCTCTACGGTAACAGGCAATCTTCCCGGATTGCATCCCATTATTTGGCTTCAGGCGGGTACAGAATGATGCGGCCTTCTTCCATCTCTACCCGCACTTTATTCTTCTCTTTGAATTCATCCGCTTGCAGATACGAAGCCGGGATTTGCAGCCTCCCTGCTTTATCGATAACGGCATATTCCACATGGCTTTCTTCCGCTTCGAAGATACTGCCGTTCGCAAGCGCCGCAAGTTCTTCCGCATACGATTGCCGTCTGATGATCTCAGAAGATGTTTTGCCGTCGCGGATCGCTACGACCCGGTCAACCTTACGCGCGAGCAATGGGTCATGCGTAACGATAACAATCGTGATGCCCATTCTGCTGTTCAGTTCCCGGAACAGGTCCAGAATTTGATTGGACATGCGCGTGTCGAGCGAGCCTGTCGGCTCATCGGCAAGCAGCAGCTTCGGTTCGTTCGCGAGCGCTATGGCAATGGCTACCCGCTGCTGCTCGCCACCAGAGAGCTCGCTTAGCCGGTTCTTAATACGGTGGCTTAGACCAACCGCCTCCAGCAATTCAAGCGCGCGCAGCCGTTTACCTCGGCCTTTCAACAGAATCGGCAGCTCCACGTTCTCCAGCGCAGTCAAATACGGAATCAGGTTGCGCGCGTTGCTCTGCCATACGAAACCTACCGTCTCCCGTTTGTATTTGACCAGATCGCGTTCCGTAAATTTAAGCAAATCCTTACCGTCCACAAGCAGCTTACCGGCGGAAGGGCGATCAAGTCCTCCCAGCATGTTCAGCAGCGTAGATTTACCGCTGCCGCTGTTGCCGATAATCGCCATCAGCTCGCCGGCCTCAACATGAAGGTCAAGCCCTTGCAGAGCTACGACCTCCAGATCATCCGTCTTATAAATTTTGACAAGCCCGTCGCAATGAATCATGTTTTATTCCTCCCCAAGCTTCAGCGCTTGCGTAATTTTCATACGCGAAACCCGAATGCCGAGCACCGCTAGCCCAATTGTCAGCATGACGCCTACGACGCTGTACAACTGCACATAATCGCTTAGCTGACGGACAATTTCGAATGGCGGCACTTGATCCGAAGCGTTGAAGGACAGCTGGAACAGCGGAACGAACTGACTGCTCACCTCATTGCCGATCAGTACCCCGAACAGGATGGCGGCGGCTGAAGTTAACAGCTGTTCACTTAGCAGCATGCCGATAATCTGCATAAACGAAATTCCCATCGCTCGTAAAATACCGAATTGCAGCGTCCTGCCCGATAACGTAAGCACCCAGAACAAGAGGAAACCGAAGAAGCTGATCATCATCGATATAACGAAGCCGAGCGTCATCACACCGTTAATCGCCAGTCGGAACGGATCGTTCTTCGAGCGGATCAGCAGCTGATTGGCATCCACCAGCTTCTCAACCGGTATTTGCTTCTTCTCGAGGTCAGCGTATATAACCGAGCTCGTTGCGTTTTCTTTCAGCTTAATCCATACCTCGTAGGGTTCAAGCGCGAGATGGTTCTGAATATACGACAGGTGACCGACAATTAAATTCGGCAGTCGCACATTCGGATCGTCCTGGTTGCCTGACTGAGGCAGCGGATTCCATCCCGGCCAATAATCGATAATCCCGTATACGATGAAATTCGCATTGTCGAGCCCTGCCCACTTAGCAGAGACCGGGTCGCCCGGTTTGACCTTGAATTTGTCAGCGATGGATCTGGAGATGAGCACCGCCTTTGGGTTACTGGCAATCAGGTTCAAGTAGCTGTTGATCGGGTACTCCAGCAATCCTCCGCGCATCCATGCGACTTTACCGAATTCATACGTATCGATTCCGTATAGGGATGTCCCGCCATTCTGCCCATTAGCTGAGAAATTGGCATCGTCCTTGCGGAACACACGCGCTGCCGTATCCACGCCGGCCAGCTCCGTCATCGTAATGAACGAAGGCTCCGTATACGTGACAACCTTCGGAGTTTGAACCGCTCCCGCATCATCCGCATTAACCATGGCCGGCATACCTGCCGGCGCCGGAGGCGGCTTGTCGTTATCCCAGTGAACGGACAATTGGATATCCGAACCTGTCGTGTATTGAATCTTATCTTCCATATTCCCGTTAATCGTACGTGCTGCATTGGCGCTGAAGAGCCCCATTGCCACGGTCATGATAAGGAACACTTTGATTGTTAAATACTGCGAAGATGATCGGCTGATCTGCAGCAGGGTGGAATACAGCGCAGGTGTCCACCATCTACGCCCGATCCAGAATACCAGCTTAATCAGCCACGGATAGATCCGAAGAATGAATAGACCTGTTCCCAAGCTGAAGATTGCAGGCATAAAGAACAGCAGCGGCTCCATCTGGAGCGCGTTCGGGTCCAGTGCGAGTGCCTTCAAATCGGCCATCCGATTGTTAAAGCCATATAACATGTAGACCGCAAAGCCAAGCAACAGAATGTCTATGCCTGTTTTGTGCCAGAATGACATTTTGTTGGAGCGCGCCATCTGCTGTTTATGGCCGACAATTGAAATACGCGTTGCCAAGAATGCCGGAACCAGAATAAGAATAATGGAACCAATAACGGCAGCACCGGCAATTCGATAAGAGGTGCTGTTCAGTACTACATCCAGCGAGGAGCGCTGCACGAACTCCAAGAATCCGCTTGAAGCCCCTAAAATTTTGGTGAAATAGACGCCTATGAATGGGCCAACCGCAAGCGCCAGTATACCAAGCAAGAGGCTTTCGACCAGAAAGACGAGCATAATTTGCAGACGGCTTGCGCCGCGGCTGCGCAGTACGGATATCTCTGTCTTCTGCCTATCAATAATCAGATTAGCTGCCATGTACAAGTAGAACGCAAGCATGAACATGACCGGTGAATATAAGGACCAGAGCATGATGTCGAGCTTGTCTTTCTTTACCGTATAGGTAGCAATCGAATTCTTAGCCGGCATGTCCACTGACGAAATGCCAAGACGCATGTTGAAATAATTGTTCATGGCTGTATATTGACCCAAATACGTATCGATACGGTCGATATTCATCTGTTCATAATTGAGCGAATACTGCCAGGAAAGCACAGAAATTTTCAACAAGCCTTGGTTCTCAATGAAATCGCGGTTGAACTGCTTGAACGGAATATAGAAGGACGTATTATACGACTCCACATTGAACTGATCATACGCATTGTCCTGTTTCGACTCCACGATTCCTACCGGAATGATGTGCAGCTGCTGACCTGTATCCTTATTCGTATACACGAACTCATGATCAAGATCACGCTTAAGATCAATGATGAACTTCTGCGTAACAAGCGCTTCGTAAACACCGTCGCTGCGACTCGCATCGGGCATCCGTCCGTCAATGAGATGCACCCGCTTCTCGATATCCGAGACGGTACGAAGGCTTCCCGTTACGCTCATTTCTTTCTTCTCACGTTCGGAGGCATCGACAGGCAGTATCTTGAAAGACTGCGTTGCCCTCGACATGATATACGATTGTGTATCCAAGCCAAGGCGCTGCGGCGCATTGTACATATACCGATCCGCTTTGCCGATCAGACTTCTGATTTCGTCAAAATTTCTCGTTCCGGAAACCGAAGTAGAGGCTCTTAAGGAGCCCGGATAGACGTTCTGATCCTTCTGAAGCTGTTGAAGCTCTTTAAATAACGTACGCTGCAAAATCGCATGCGAGTATAGCGGCATGGAGCTGAACAGCGCTACGCAGATCGTAAGCCCAAACCATAAATTAAGCTGCAGCCAACGATTCTTCGCCATTTTACGAAAAATCATCGTCCAGATTGCCATCGGTTCACCTCTTCTCTTCTCAGGAGCTGAAATTAGTTATTCAGGATCACTTTCATGCCCGGATCTAATCCTTTGACGATTTCGACTTCAGTTGAAGTCATAATCCCCGGCTGGACGTCGATTTCTTTGCGGCGGTCGCCATCCAGCGCTTGTACGTAGGTGCGTCCCAAATAAGTACGCAGGCCGCTCCGCGGTATGACAACGACATTGTCGCGTTTCTCGAGCACGATATGAATGTCGATTGTTTTGCCGAGCTCGAACGTCTTGTCCGGTTTGTTGATGGCAATATAGAGCAGCCGCGTATTGCGATCGTCGATTTCTTTGTTTAACGTAATCGGTGCATCCGAAGGGGATTGCAGCACTTTACCCTCTAATTTCTTATCGCCCACTTTAATCTGGACGGCCATGTCGCGTTGTACGCCGGCAATTTGCTTCGGATCCTCGGCCGTGTAAATCAAGTAAAGCTGCGTCGGGTCTGCTACAGACACAAGCGGCGTATATCCGTTCAGCCCATCGCCCGGCGACTTCGTGTCCAAATAAGATACGATCCCGTTGATTGGTGTCGTTAATTTCGCGGACTCAAACTGATCATTCATCGAATCAAGCAACAGCTGTTCCCGCTCCAGATCGATCTCCTTCATGCGCAGATCATTACCGGTAACACCGCTTTGCTTCACTCGGAAATACTCGATCTGAGCACGTTCCAGGCTTAGCTTCTGCAGCTTCACGCGAAGGTCCAAATCCCCCATATCCAGCTCGGCCACCAATTGTCCAGCCTTCACTTCATCACCGAGCTTCACGTGAAGCTCCTTCAATCTTCCGCTTTCCTTATAGAAGAGGGGCACATTCTTGCTCGATGCAACTACAGCCGCACCGGAGAAGCTCCTCTCTATTGTCGCCTTCTTCACTTCGATGGCATCTACCTTCTCCGCAGCAGGCTGCACAAGCGGCGGCTGCAGGACAACTTGCTTCTGCGGCAGAAGCGAGCAGCCGGATAGCAGCGAAGCCGCGACCATTACGACGGCAGCCTCCTTGACGAACGATCTGCGGCGATGTTTACGCGTTAGGTTCTGAGACAATCTCTCCATCCTCCAATGCAATAACATGATCGACGATTTCCATAATCCCGGGGTCGTGTGTCGTCATGACAACGGTCATTCCCAGGTTCTCCACAAGGTCGCGGAATACTTTAATGACCTGCAGCCCCATTCGGCTGTCCAGCTCGGCAGTAGGCTCATCCGCCAGCAGTAGAACCGGTCTATGCGCAATTGCTCTGGCAATCGCAACACGCTGCTGTTCTCCCCCCGAGAGCTCGGGCGGGCGATGCTTCATACGGGATTTCATGCCAACCCACTCCAACGCTTGTTCGGCGCGTTCCTTATGCAGCTTCGAATCGCTGCCTGCGATGCGAAGCCCAAACTCTACATTCTCGTACGCGGACATAAGCGGAATAAGGCCGAAAGCTTGGAAAACAAGGCCAAGGTTCGTTCTGCGCCAAGTGCTGCGCTGCTTCTCGGGCAATCTGGAAATAATTTGACCGTTAAAATAAACGTCGCCTTCTGTCGGCTGATCCAGCGCTGCCAGTAAATTCAGCAGCGTCGTCTTGCCGGAGCCGGAACGACCTTTAAGCGCGATCATCGAGCCCTTGTTAATCCTCAGGTTAATATTCTTGACAGCGGTTACAGAATTGTCACCGCGGCCGAATACGCGTTTCACAT
Organism: Paenibacillus sp. CF384; assembly: GCF_900106745.1. Lineage (GTDB taxonomy): Bacteria > Bacillota > Bacilli > Paenibacillales > Paenibacillaceae > Paenibacillus_Z. Next base: position 40,048 of record NZ_FNNV01000010.1, read on the forward strand.
TATCCGCTTGGAGCAGCGGAAGGTTGCTGGCAATCGGCGATTCCGCCGTATGGATCTTCACGTGCGGCCATTCTCCTTCCCGAATCTATGAATTCGTTTTCATTTCGATCTGTAAAAATTTTCTATTAGAGTAAGAATACTAGTCGACACCTAGGCTGTCAACCCGAAAAACCACTCGAATTATACACAATTGCATCCAAAAACGTGAACATTAGGTTGATTATAACTCGTTCAACATCCATTGGGATAGTCTTAATTCAGATCGCGCGCCGCAGGGAGTTTCTAGAAAAAGGCGCAGCCTATGATTAGCGCCAGCAAGCCGGCCAGCGCCGAGGATGCGAAATTCACCGCGTCGTTGGTCATCCGGGCGAAGCCGCGAATCCGCTGCACGGCGTCGCTGCTGCCGCAGTGCTCGGCGCGCTCTGTTTCGCTGCCGCATATCCGGCAGCGGTACATCACTTGCACGGTCGCGCCGAGCAGCGAATCGGCGAAGGCACCGGCCGTGCCGGCGCAAGCCGCGGCGGCGAGCAGCGCGCCCGGCGTGACGCCCGCGGGCGCAGGCGGCGCGGCGTGGAGCAGCGCCGCTGCTGCGCCGATGAAAGCGGCGCCGGCCAGCGCGGCGAAGCTGCCAAGCGGCGTGACCCCGCCGCTCGTGCCGGGCGCGACGCGCCGCCCGCTAAGCAGGGCACGCGGAGCGCGGCGGCTGAGCGCGCCGATCTCCGTGGCCCACGTATCCGCGTTCACGGCGGCCATCACGCCGACGAATGCGTATACCCAAGCTGCCGCCGGCCAGATGGCATGCCCCGCGCACAGCAGCAGCCCCAGGCCGCCATTGGCCCACACCTGAGCGGCATCACGGCGGCCGCTCTTGGCATACTTCGCTTCGGCGGCCTGCTTAGCGGAATGTCTTCGCTTCCATTTGGACCACAGCGAAGAGGATAAGAAGAATGCCAGCAGCGCGCCGAACCATAGCGGTCCGCCTAAAGCCACATAACCCGTCCCCATAACGGCAGCCGAAACAGCCCCGCTCCCCGATAAGGAGCGGAGCCGATAGGCTGCCAGTGCGATAGCCGTGCTTCCTACGATCCCCGCTGCCAGCCGCGCTATATCGGAACTCCAAATATCGATCATCGTTTCTTTCACGCTCCATACTCCATTTTTTACATAAGCTTAAGCAGGATTCAATAAAGTTTTGTTGAATTGTTACCGTCGAAGAATATACTTTTTTGTCATTTAAGGAGCGTTCGATTGCATATGTATGATCGTCATCAACGTCATGATGAAAGTCCCCCACTGTCTGATGCCGCTAAAGAACGGACGCCGGAAGAGCTGCTTCGTATTATATTTGATTATACCGCCAAAATCGGCGGAGAGCGAAACCTAAAGAGCGTACTCCTGCTTATGGCCAATATGGGCCGCGAGATGATTATGGCAGATCGATGTACCGTGTGGCTCATCGACCATGCCCGTAGAGAACTGTTTACAACCATCGCCCATGGCGTCAATGAAATCCGAATTCCGCTCGGTACCGGCTTTGTCGGCCATTCCATCGAGACAGGCAATTATTTATTAATCGACGACGCTTACAGCGATCATCGTCATAATGACGAGAATGATCGCCGTACCGGCTATCGAACGAAATCGGTGATCACCGTGCCATTCGTCGGCAATGACGGAACGATAATCGGTGCTTACCAAGCCATTAACAAGCTGACGCCGCAAGCTGCCTTTACGCAGCGCGACCTCGAGCATTTGAAGTTGGCAGCCTCCTACGCCGGCAAATCGCTTGAATCGGTTATTCTCCATGAGGAAATCGTCGCGACGCAGCGCGAAATCATTACCGTCATGGGGGAAATCGGCGAAAGCCGCTCCAAAGAAACCGGCAACCACGTCAAGCGGGTAGCGGAATATTCCTACTTGCTCGCCATCGGGTACGGACTACCTGTAGAAGAAGCTGAATTGCTCAAGATGGTTTCGCCCATGCATGATATCGGCAAAGTGGCCATTCCCGACTCTGTCCTGCTCAAGCCCGGTAAGCTAACCGAGGAAGAGTTCGATCAAATGAAGCTGCATACCGATATCGGCTATAATCTGCTCAAATCCTCCAGCCGCGAGCTGCTCAAAACAGCAGCAATCGTCGCCTATCAGCATCACGAGAAGTGGAACGGCAAAGGATACCCAAGAGGTATCGGCGGAGAGGACATCCATCTCTACGGTCGGATTACAGCCATTGCGGACGTATTCGACGCGCTCGGCAGCGAGCGCGTGTACAAGAAGGCTTGGGAGCTTGAACGAATTCTGCAGCTATTCCAAGAGGAACGCGGCCATCATTTCGACCCGAAGCTGGTTGATGTCTTAATGGAGCAGCTCCCTGCGATTCTGGATATTCGAGATCGCTTCCGCGATACATAGTCATTTGGTATAAATAAAACGAAGGTGGTAGTGCAGAGACACAGCTCAGCACCACCACCGTCAGATTGTAGAGAAACCCCCGTTTTTTCAAAACGGGGGTTTCTTTTTTTAAAGCCGTTTGCACACTTACCTTCGCAATAAAATGTTGCGAAATAAGCAGCATTTCATAGCCAATAGAGCTTTATCAGCGGAAATGTTGCGCATTATGCAACAAATATCCTCCTGCAGTGATCATGCGGCTGATTCTTCTAGTAATGTTGCCTTTTATGCAACATTAGGCCGCAATAGCGTCCTTCAGACGGGAAATGTTGCATTTCCTGCAGCATTCGCAGAAGCGAGGGCATGCTAAATGCCTTCATTCTTCGCCTGCGCGAAGCGATCCGGATAATTCGTACAAATCATAAGCGCGCTGTCAAGCGCGGCGAGCCGCTTCATCATAGGCGCGTCGTTCACGGTCCATGCCATGACATCCACTCGTGCAGCGCGCATGGAAGCTAGCAGCTGATCCGTTACGCGCGTATAGCCGACAGATAAGAAATTTGCGCCTAAGCGCTCCAAATCCATTGTCAGCGTCCAAGGTGACGCATCCAGGATAAGTCCGGTCCGGACTTCCTTAGTCAGCTCACGCACGGTTCGCAGCGCCTCACGGTCAAAGGAGGTGATGACGGCATCATGCTGCAGACCGTTCTTGTACAGCAGCTCGACCACTTTCTTCTCCATGCCGGGGTAGCGGTTGCCGTAAGTTTTGAGCTCCACATTAAGTCGGCAGCGGCCGATTGTTGCGTCTGCCACTTGCTGAAGCGTCGGGATGCCTTCGCCTGCGAAAGACTTATCGAACCAGCTGCCCGCGTCCATCTTGCCAAGCTGCTCTGCCGTGAATTCATGTACACGACCTGCTACTCTTGCCGTTCGCCGAAGCGAGTCATCGTGGATGACCACGGGGATGCCGTCCTTCGACAGCTGTACATCAAGCTCGATCCACTGCACGAACGGAAAACTAAGCGCTTCCCGAAAAGCGGCCATCGTATTCTCCGGCGCAAGTCCTGAAGCTCCGCGGTGGGCAACACACGGATTCAACATCAGCTTCACTCCTTCGATTGAATGTTCCCTGCTTCATCCACTGTTGCATGGAAGGAAATACTCGACATACGCTTCAGCAGCGCGACTCCCTCTTCGCCTGCCAGGGGAGCCGGCTGCGACTGCACCGCGCGCATCGGTTGAAATTTCAACGAGCAATCGCCTTTCACATTACAGGCTGCATCAAGGACGCCGGTGTCTTTCGTTGTGTCCGGCGTCATGCCGCTGAATATGAAATTGCCTAAACTGTAGGCAATCCACTTTCCTTTATACGACTCAAACCCTTGGAGAACATGAGGATGACTGCCGATGACTAAATCTGCCCCTGCATCAATATATTCATGTGCTAACCGTTTCTGATCGTTATTCGGTAAATCCTCGCGCTCAATTCCCCAGTGCACCATGACGACGACAATGTCGGCCTGCGTCTTCGCCTGCTTAATTGCAGCAACCGCACGTGTAGAATCATAGGTTTCCGCTAAGCCTGCATGATCCTTCGTAGCTTTCCAGGAACCGACTGGGATCACTCTCGTCAAGCCAAGGAACGCAACGCTGATCCCTTTAGCCTCCAGCAGAACGGGCTTGAATGCTTCCAGCTCATCGCGTCCGGCGCCCATATTGGGAATGCCCGCTTCATCGAGATGGCCGATCGTATCCAGCAGCCCCTCTTCACCTTGGTCCAGCGTATGATTATTGGCTAAATTAACAACATCGATGCCGGCTGCCTTCAAGGCAGGCAGCGCATCCGGCGATGATTTATAGACATATTGTTTATTCTCTGCCGGCGTACCGCGCAGGGTAACTGGCGTCTCCAAATTAACCGCCATCAAGTCCGGCGTCTTCAGCTGGTTCAATACTTTCGCGTACGGGTACTCATAGCCGTTCTTAAGCATGAGCTTCTCTACGGAAGCTGCCAGCAACACATCACCTGTAAAAGATAAGTTCACTCGCTCCCCGGCAGCCGGCGTCACTGTGCCGCCCGTTGCAGCTTCATTATCGGACGAAGGTTCATCCTCCGAAATAGGCTCATAGGTTGTATGTCCCTCTGTCGGGTCATCCGTCTCCGGCGTCTCGGAGGCATCTGTATTCGCCTGATCAGGCGATTGATCGTCAGTGCCGGACTCGTTCCCTGCATTGGCGGTTTGTCCCGCACTATCGCTTCCGGCAGCCGTATTGTTCAGCTTCTCCTTGCCATCTTGCCGCTGCACCACATAAACGACCGCAAGTGCACCGATAATTAACAGCAGGACAAGGTTGATCGCAAACAGGCGTTTCATTCTGCGGGCACGTTGTTGTTTCTGATGTTGACGAGATTCAGAGCGGGATACGGGCATAGTAGTTGGGCTCCTTTTCTTCAAACGATGACCCCTTCATTATACACCATAGTCCGGGCGCATTTGGAAGCTTTTTCATCAAGGTGAAACGGTTGTCGTCGGCTTCACCGAATAAACCATACAGTCATGTTGCCTTGTTCCGGCAACTAGCCCTTGGCGTTCCAGATGGAACAAATGGGCAAGCGTCTCCGACATCGCAAACCTCAAATTATGCGTATTGCCGGCAATCCGTTCGCCGAAGAGCCGCATACATAACGTATACCCCGTCATCGGTTCCACTTGAATCAGCTCGCGAATTTGAAGCAATCTCCGTTCATGGTGAGCTGCAAGCTGAACAATCCGTTCGCCAAAATTCGTGAAAGGATCCCGATGCCCCGGAAAAGCTAGCTCGACCTCATAACCCTTCAGCTCCTCCAAGCTGTCCAGGAACTGCTGCAGCTGATCATGATTCTCTCCAGGCACTACGCTGATGTTAGGCGTAATATTCGGCAGCACTTGATCCCCGCATAGCATCCATTTCTTCAACGGCTCGTAGAAACATAACTGCCCCCTTGCATGCCCCGGGCTGTCGATCATATGCCACTCTGAATCGCCAATTGCCATCGTCTCGCCTGCTTTCAGAAACGTGACGGTCGGCTGCGGCGATACTCTCTCCACGAAGCTAACCAGATGCGGAGCGATTTCCTCGACGACCGACTGCGGCATGCCTTGCTCGGCATACAGCTCCGTCAGCGAAGCCGCAAATTCCGCTCCAAGATCGACTCCCCATAAGCGCTGGGTGTAGGCATAGGAAAGCTCGGAAATATAGACCGGAGCTCCGGTTCGCTCTTGAAACCATCCCGCTAAACCGTAATGATCAGGATGCTGATGCGTCAGAATGATCGTATGAATCGAATCGAATGAGATCGATTGCTCATGCAGCGACTCGGACCAAGCTTGAACAGCCTCGTCCGTATGTAATCCGGGATCGATTAACGTGTATCCGGCAGCGTCTGGGATCAAATAGCTGTTCACCCATCTTAGCGAGAACGGCAACGGAACTTTAACCTGCACGATTCCTCCCGGCAACAGGGACACCTTCGTTTGTACTCCCTCACTCACGATATCGCCCTGCCTTTCAGAATCATCCGCGGTGAACGCTCCTCATCATAAGGTCGTCCTTCATAATCACCGTAGCGATGCTCCAGTTCGAGCCCCGCCTCCAGAAGTGCTTGTTCAAACCACGGCAATGGAAATAAGCAAACCCGTTCCTCATAATGGCGAGAAGCCTCAGTCCCATCTAGCGAAGTAATATGAATCCGCTTTACGACCCAACCATCCGCAATAACCCGCTGCTCCCTGATATGCAGCTTTGTCAGTTCATCGGTACGCTCCGAATGCGGGACCAGATTAGCAGCAACATAGGACGGATTCATGAAATCAATTAGGAAAGTACCTCGCGGCTTCAGCACTCTTCGAATCTCTCGGATGACGCGGCGGTTGTCTGCTTCCATTTCGAAGTAGCCGAAGGACGTGAACAAATTGACGGTCGCATCGAAGGTGCCGTTCTCGAAAGGCAGCTCCCTCATGTCAGCTTTCACAAGGGCATGAATATGTCCTTGCTCATTGCACTCGTGTGCTTTCTGAAGCAGGGATTCGGACAAGTCGATGCCGGTAACCTTGTAACCGAGCTGGGCCAGGGCAAGCGCATGCCGTCCCATTCCGCAGCCGATATCGAGTACGGTGGCACCCGGTGCTAGCTCCAGCCACCCTGCCATGGTTTCCACCTCGCGCGCCGCCTGCTCCCAGTTGCGGTGCCGATACACAACCATATAATCAGAGCCGAAACTGCACTCATACCAATTCGCCATACTTGCTTCCCCTCTCTAGTCCATCTCTTTTTTTATGACTCTTATTGTACTTCACCCTCCGCTATTCTGGCAAAAGACTCATGCAGCGGCATAATTTGCATCCTAAATATCCATACTATGCCAAGTTGTTATATTCCCAGTCAATTTGGTTCCGGAAAGGGGGCAGCCGTCATGCTGAATCGAATCAACACCTTGTTCGCAGAGTCGCGAGACTTGACGATGAATCGCTTGCAGAATGATACGCTCACGATCGAAATCGCTTATATTTCCACCCTTTGCGACGAAAGTAAAGTCAGCGATTTCATCCTTGTCCCATTTACGAAGCAGGAGCATCCTTTTGAAGAATTGGTCCTGACCAATCCTGTCTTCAAGCGTCTGGACGACCCTGCCAAATGGGCGGCTACGATTCTCCATGGCTTTGTGCTGCTGCAATTAAACGGAAACATCTTCCAGCTTGATGCCGCACGTATTATCCGGAACGAGAATCCGCAAACGATGGTCGAAACCGTCATCGCAGGTCCGCAAATCGCGTTAAGCGAAGATTTGATAGATTCGGTTAATATCATTCGCAGCCGTTATCCAAACCCGGAGCTCGCCGTCGAGGAGCGTACCGTCGGCACGATGTCGAAGACAAGAGTTCTGATGCTCTTCGATAAACGTCGTGTAGATCCGACCGTTCTTACCGGAGTTAGGGAGAAGCTGGATCGGGTTTCGATCCCGATGATTTCGGCGACCGGTGAATTAGCGCGGGCTCTCGGCGATCGCTACCGGCTGTTTCCGACCATGATGCTGACGGAACGCCCGGACCGAGTATGTACAGGCATTCAGAACGGCAAAATCATCCTGCTCATTCAAGGGTCCATGTTTGCGCTTATTTTGCCTGCAACGTTCTTCGACTTTATGAATGCCGTGGATGATCACTACGACTCATTCTGGATGACACGCTTACTGTTGATTCTCCGGTATTTGGCGGTAATTCTTACTGTCGCCTTGCCGGCGCTCTATGTGGCTATCGTCTCCTATAATCCGGAGCTCTTTCGCGTCCAATTAACCTTCTCCATTGCAGGCAGCCGATCTGCCGTGCCTTATCCTTCTTTTATCGAAGTATTCATTATGTTGTTTATGATCGAAGCGCTCATTGAAGCCAGCGTCAGGCTGCCGAAGTATATCGGTTCGACAGCGACTACAGTTGGCGGTCTCATTCTGGGACAAGCCGCGCAGCAGGCCGGACTCGTCAGCAGCATCATGATTATCGTGACCTCTGTCGTGGCGATTTCCAATTTTGTCATTCCCGTTAACAATATGTCGGGGTCGATCCGGTTTCTGAAATACCCGCTTATTTTCCCTGCGATTTTCTTTGGCATCTCCGGGGTAACGATCGGGTTGTTCTGTTATTTGGTTTATTTGGCTGACATGCGGAGCTTCGGCAAACCGTACTTTCGCATTGTCAACAAATCAGCTTCGCAAAGCGGCGACATCGGGCAGGTGAATGAGGAATGATTCGTTATTATTTCTACAATATCATTCTCGTCAGCAATTTGAATCTCATGATGTTTGTTCCGTATATGCTCCTAAATGACCGTTATACAGGATCAGTTTCCTCGATGATTTGCGCTGCATTCTTCGGAAGCTTCTTGGCACTGACCTATACCCATGTCATGAAAACCTTCCCGGGCAAGGGACTTCCGGAAATATTGGCGATCTATTTCCCCAAGTATATCAATATCCCGATATTGATACTCTTATCGTTCATGTGGTACGCAGCAGCCGGAATCGCCATTACCGCCTACGCGGTGCTCATTAATCGATTCTTCAACCCGGATACAAGCTCCATGCTCGTACTGCTCATTCTTGTAGGAGCATGCATATATACAGCGACGCGCTCTACCTTAACGATTGCTTTGATTATGGAGATGACCTTGCTCATTAATCTCCCGATTGTTTTCTTTATTCTGTTTAAAGCGTCAACCAATCCGTTTCTGGACTGGGATGCCATTCGAACCGTCGCCCAATATTGGCGTGTCCCGCCCAAAATTGAACCTTTTGCCGCTGCGACCTTTGTATTTACCGGGTATTCCAACTATGCCATATTCAATCGGCTTAACCCGCCGAATTTCAGATTTCGCTTCCGCTGGGCAATGCCAATCCTCTGTACGTTGATTCTATTGCTCTCTTTCTTCGTCCCGATCGGCTTTCATGGAACGGAAGCCGTTGGCTCGTATTTGTACGTTTGGTCGGTAACTTCAGATTCCATGGTGCTTGGATACGGGTTCATTGAGCGCGTTATCTTCTTGTTTCTGTTATTGTATCTAAACCTTACGCTCCTTTATACGACAACGGGCTGGCATATCGCCATGCAGATGGTAAAGAGCTGTTTGCCCAAAGCAAAGCCGGAGATCGACCCCGTTCGCACAGCTGCCTCGAATTATGTGATCGTTTCGATTTTTGCTGTCTTAACGATGATCTCGTTCTACATCTTTAATGAAAAGCAGAGCTTGATGATAACCAGAGGCTGGCTGCTGGTTCGGTTATTTGCCGAAACGGCGACGGTCATGTTCTTCTTCATACTGAGTTTGATCGCACGCCGAAAGAAGTTGACATCATGATCATGAAGCGAATCGCTATAAAACTAACTTTGATCGTCTCCCTTGCTGTGCTGCTCGGGGGCTGCGGTTTCAAAGATATCGATAAACGTTTCTTCGTCTTGGCCATGGGAATCGACGCCCCTGATGAAGGCAAGAGCGGCTACAAAATCACACTCCGGCTGGCCATCCCATCACCAAAAATAGAGCCCGGCGCAGCTCAGACGCAAGTGGAAACGATTCACGCCTCCACCATTGCCGAAGCTCTCCGTTTGTTGAAATCTCATGTCGATAAGGAACTGGATTTTGGCCATTGCAAGCTCTACCTGCTGGGTGAAGGGCTGGTGAAATCGGATTATACCGATTCCCTTCGGTGGATTTCCCGCCGCCGTGATGTGTCGAACATTGCCTATATCGCCATCGGAAAGCCTGACGCCAAGACGATTCTGAACATAAACCCGCCTGCGGAGCGTTTCCCAGGCAATACGATTTTCCTGCTGTTCGGAAAAGACGGCACCCAGTCTTCTTACATCGTCAGCGTTTATATGTTTGATTTCATGCGGCGTGTTGATGAACGAGGCATGGATCCCATCATGCCGATTATGCGGAAAGAGAAGAATGGTTATGTCGTTGCGAAGCTGGGACTGCTGGATAAATCCAAGCTTGTCCTGACGCTTAACCCCCGCGAGACCGAAATGTACAACCAAATCCGCAATCACTATAAGAAATCGACCGTTACGGCAAAGATTAAAGGAGACACGCTTGTCATCTCCGTTGACCAAATCAATTCCCATTACAAAATAGTCAAAGAGCGGGACGGTTACGTGCTGAAGATGAAGCTGAATATTGGCGGCATATTCGAGGAAGCGCCGGGCGGCATTTACGATCAAGATTGGAAGGAGCTGGAGAAAGCCTTTAATACGCAGGTTGCCGCCGAAGCCAAGAGCCTGCTTGTGAAAGTACAGAAAGCAGGCGTAGATCCGTTTGGTTTCGGACTTCGTTATCGTGCGACCCACGCAGGGATTCCCCAGACTTGGAAAGATTGGGAGTCCATTTATCCCCAATTGAAATTCGAGGTTCAAGTGGATGTGGACATCGAGGGCTCTGGTTTAACTCGCTAATCACTTACAGCTGTATCAAGCGTTTCGTATGACGCAGCTCTTGCAGGTTGGCGGCACCAATGCCGAACATTGCCGTACGAAGCTCGAACTCAATGCGCTCCATTTGGCGTTGCAGCGACTCACTGCCGATCGTTTGCGGCTGTGCCGCACCGGCTAGCAGCGAACGGCCATAGCCTGCCAAATCAGCGCCTAGCGCGATTGCTTTCGCGGCATCCACGCCGTTGTTCAAGCCGCCGCTTGCGATTAGGGCAGTGCCCGGCAGCGCGGTACGGACGTCGCGCACGCATGCTGCCGTCGGCGTCCCCCAGCCTGCAAAGGCAGCCGCAGCCTCGGTGCGCAGCGGGTCGCGAGAGCGGTATTTCTCCACCTGGCTCCAAGAGGTTCCGCCCGCTCCGGCGACATCTATGAAGGCGACTCCTATATCGTGCAGCCTTAGTGCGGTCTCGGCATCGATCCCCCAGCCAACTTCCTTTACGCCAACAGGTACTTGCAGCTGGCGACATACCTCGGCTATGCGCTGCAGCAATCCACGGAAGTTCGTGTTCCCTTCCGGCTGGAATACCTCTTGCAAGCTGTTCAGGTGCAAGACGAGCGCATCGGCTTCGGCAAACTCGACGGCGAGCCTGCATTCGTCGACTCCGTACCCGTAGTTGAGCTGAACAGCGCCAAGGTTGGCTATGATCGGTATGCTCGGCGCTTGCTTGCGCACTTGGAATGTAGGGGCGAGAGATTCCTTCTCGATGGCTGCACGCATAGAGCCAAGCGCCATTACCCATCCCCTTGCCTGCGCTGCATCAGCAAGCCTTTCATTAATAGCACCTGTCTCCGCTGTGCCCCCGGTCATCGAACTAATGAGCAGCGGTGCCGCAATCGGCTTGCTCAGAAACGTCGAAGCGATGTCAATTTCCTCGAAGTCGAACTCAGGAAGCGCTTGATGGCGAAACCGATATTGCTCGAAGCCGGGTTCCGTGCCGACGCTCTTCACTTGTTCCTCCAGAACAATCCGGATATGCTCGCCTTTCCTCTTCGTCGTTTGGACATGCTCCTCAGCTTGCCTGTCCATCATAATCGTAGATCCCCCTGTCATCTGCTTTGCTGCAATCATCATGGCATATGCATGACCTCAAGAGCAAGTTTGCCGGGAACCTCGGTATTTTTGATTATTAATTTCTTAATAATGATTTTTTTAATCATTTTTATTGTCGGTTTTGACGATTTCCTTTATAATAGAATCATAACGAACCCTGGGAGGCACCTCATTATGGAATTGAAACGCTTCGACGACATTAGTGAACTTGACCGTTATGCTGCTCAAATTTTCGCAGATACGATTAAACATAATCCGCACGCAACGCTTGGGCTGGCAACCGGCTCGACACCTATCGGAATTTATGGAAAAATGATAGAGATGTACAATAATGGCGAGGTTTCCTTCAAGGATGCTACTACGTTCAACCTGGACGAATATGTAGGACTTTCGCCAAACCATGAGCAAAGCTATGCGCAATTTATGAAACACCACTTGTTTGACCACATCGATCTGCCGAAGCAGCAAGCGCATTTGCCAAGCGGCATGGTCAGCGATTTGAATGCGGAATGCCTGTCTTATGATCGCATGCTGTCCGAGCAGCCCATCGACGTACAGCTTCTTGGCCTTGGCCATAACGGGCACATCGGCTTCAATGAACCGGATCAAGAGCTGCATGGCGGTACGCATGTCGTGGAGCTTGAGGAAGCCACTCGAGCAGCGAACGCAAGATTTTTCGATACGCCGGATGAAGTGCCGACGAAAGCCATTACGATGGGCGTTGGCTCCATTCTGAAAGCAGACTCGATCGTCCTAGTCGTGAAAGGCGCCGACAAAGCGAATATCGTCAAGCAAGCGCTGCATGGCCCTATTACGACGGAAGTTCCGGCATCGCTGCTGCAAACGCATAAGAAAGTGATCGTGTTGGTCGATCGAGAGGCAGGGAGGTTATTGTAGAGGATGACAACGGCGGATAACAATTGGTTCATTACGAATGTGAAAGCAATCGTGCAAGACGAGGTTATTGAAGGCAGCCTTATCGTAGAGAACGGGATGATTACAGCCATTATCGAGGGTCAATTCCTTCCATCTGAGAATGAGCAGCACCGCACCATCGACGGACAAGGAAGCTGGCTTGTACCCGGTTTTATCGACATGCACGTACATGGCGGCTTCGGCGCAGACTTCATGGATGCCGGCCGAGCTGCTTATGATACCATCACTCGCTACCATGCTTCCAAAGGTACGACTTGCATGCTCGCAACTACCGTTACGGCATCCAAGGAAGCGATCGAAGCCGTGCTGGCAGCCTCCGATGACTATATCAGCGGTGAAATGGCCTTCGCCAAGCTTGGCGGCGTTCATCTGGAAGGACCGTTCATCAGCGAGCTGTGGCCCGGCGCACAGAACCCGGCCTTTATTTCACCGCCTCGCGTCGACTGGGTGAAGTCGTGGAATGAGCAATATCCCGGACTTATCAAACAGCTCACCTTGGCACCGGAGAAAGAACAAGCTTGCGAGCTGATCGCCTACCTCGCAGATAGCGGCATCGTTGCTGCCTGCGGGCACACGGACGCTACATACGCGCAAGTTACGGCCGCGGCTGACGCTGGTTTAACGCAAGCGGTGCATACGTTCAATGCGATGCGAGGCCTGCATCATCGCGAGCCGGGAACGGTTGGCGCTGTCTTGACCGATCATCGCATATCCGGTGAAATCATCGCCGACGGTCATCATGTCCACCCCGCGGCAATCCGACTTCTTGTAGGCTCGAAGCCGTTAGATAAAGTCGTGCTGATCACGGACGCGATGTCGGCTGCCGGTCTTGGCGACGGCGACTATGATCTCGGCGGACTTATCGTAGATGTTAAGCAAGGCGTAGCTCGTCTCCGCGAAGGCGGCAGCTTGGCCGGAAGCACGCTGACTATGATCGATGCCTTCCGCTACATGCTTACTCATACGGACCTGAGTCCCGTTCAAGTAAGTCGGATGGCAAGTGGTAATCCGGCCCGTCAAATGGGTCTTGCTGAAGTGACGGGCTCCATAACGGTCGGGAAACAGGCCGATCTGGTACTAACGGATGCGTCTTTTACTGAAGTAAGCCATACTTGGGTGAATGGGCGCCTCGTACACCGCAGTTAAGTTGAACACAAATAAAGGGTTATGCAGCTTTGGCCGCCGTTCGTGATTGCGGCCGCTTGCTGCATAACCCTTATTCATTTCGTAAGAGTGCGAGTTTACTTCTGTCTGATGAGCTTCGTAATACGGCCGTCGAAGATCCATTCCGCTACATAGACGTTACCTTGCGAGTCTACGCATACGCCGTGCGGCGAACTGAATTTATCAGGACGATAATATTCTTTCGGCAAATTCGGCCAGCCCTGCTGCTTGTATGCCTGCTGGTCTTCTCCAAGATGCGTAATCAGGCGATCATTCTTATCCAGCACGGTGATGCGGCTGTCCAGATCCGGCATATAAACCTCGTCTCCGAAGAAATAGAAGCTGCATGGCAGATCAAGATTGTGATCGACAAAACGCTTATGCTCGCCTTCAAGCGTGAACACTTGAATGCGGCTGTTTCTGCGGTCTGCAACGTAAATTTCCGGCTCATCGCCGCGCAGGTTAATGGAGATGCCATGCGGTTCTTTCACTTTGCCAGGCTCGGAACCACGGCCGCCCCATGAGCGGATGTAATTGCCTTTGGCATCGTAGTGATGAATATAGAATTGACCGTAACCGTCAGAAACGTAGATGTCGCCGTTTGGCGCCACGCACACATCCGTCGGTACGTAACGGCGCTCGGCATCGTATAGATCCGGACGTTCTGGTCCGCTGATTTCTAGCAATACGTCGCCGGAGAGAGTTGTTTTGACTACCAGCGCGCGGTTTGTATCTGCGAAGTACAAATACTCGATGCCGTCTGCGTCGTCACGGTGCAGATAGAAGCCGTGTGCCCCGCCTTCAAATTCCGCGCCCCACGAGGTCAGGAAGTTCCCCTCTTTGTCAAAAACAACGACGGAGTCTTTGCTCGTGTTATGTACGTAAACGTTATCATTTGCATCGACGACAATACCATGCGTATAGCCGTAAGTAATTCCTTCCGGAAGCTTGCCCCAGCCTTGTGCAACTTCATAGGAGTGAGATTCGTTACCAATAATCAATTTTTCAGACACGTTCACATTTCTCCTTTCAACTGTTCGTACAATCCCAAGTATACCAAAATCGCGGAATCGAGGAAGTAATATTTTCACAAAAAAAGCAATATCTTCATGGGATCTCTCCATTTCGACATTGCTTCCTGCTTACGATATATGTATCTGTGATAATAGGCCTAGCTTTCACAATGAAGCTTCCTGCTCCTCGCTTGCTATGACCGTTTGAATGCCATGTGCATGGGCGATTGACGCCAGCTGCTGTGGAAGCGGCCGGTCCGTTATAAACGCTTGCAGCTCGGTTAGCGGCGCGATGGAGAACAGTGAAGTACGGCCAATCTTCGTATGATCGAACATCGCATAGGTGGATTGGGATCTGCGTATCATCGCCTTGGCGATCTGCGCCTCTTGCTCGGAATAAGTCGTGATGCCTCCGGTAGAGGAAACGCCGTCAACGCCGAGGAACATTTTGCCGATATGCAGCTGGCTGATCATGCCTTCCCCGAGCGGTCCGCAGCATTCAAAGCTGTTATGCCGCATCATCCCGCCTGTTACAACGACATTGATATCGCTGCCTGCAAGCTCCATCGCAATGTTGACTGTATTCGTCACGACGGTAATGCCTCTTCGCGTTTTGAGCAGCTTGGCCAAGTAGTAGTTGGTCGTGCCGCCAGAGAGACCGACAACATCGCCTTCGAAGATCAGCCCCGCCGCTGCTGCCGCTATCCGTTCCTTCTCGAGAAAAGACAAGCCTTCCTTCTCTGAGAAAGGGAGCTCCCTCACCGCATTCATGCCGTCATACATCGCTCCGCCAATCGTCCGAATGACCGGCTCTGATTTCTCCATCAGCTCCAAATCGCGGCGCGCCGTAGCTTCAGAAATGCCAAATCGTTCTACGACCTCTTGGATCGTAACTCGCCCTTGACGCTTCAGCACATTCATAATCTGCTCCCGCCGCCGCTGTCCTTTCGACGATTGCACATCTGCCATTTAGCGTTCCACCCAGCCTTTGTCCGATAATCTGCGCTCGACCGACGCCCAATCAGGAAGCGCTTCCCAGTCCCCGCGCATCTGGACTACCAGTGCACCGCTGATGCTGCCAAGACGTACAGCCTCAAGTACACTCATGCCTTTGAGCAATCCCGCCAGAAACCCGGAGCAGAACGCATCGCCGGCCCCAACGGTATCGATTACGCGATCTACCGGATAGAACGGCACCTCTGCCGCTTGGCCATTCTCCAGAACGACTGTCGTATCACCAACGCCTTTGATAATACTAATTGCCGATAGCTTCGACAGCTCCGCTTTCACACCGTCAAAATCATCGTTGTTATACAGCAGCCTCAGCTCGTCCCAGCCCGGCAAGAAATAATCAGCTTGCTCGGCAAGCGGCAAAACCACTTCACGCGCTTCCTCGATCGTCCACAGCTTCAGACGCAGATTCGGATCGAAGGAAATACGAACGCCCGCTTCCTTAGCCGCCGCCACAACTGCAAAGATCGTTTCACGGCAGTTCTTGCTAAGCGCCGGCGTAATGCCGGAAATATGCAAGATCTTGCAGCCGCGGATATAATCCAGATCAAGCTGATCGGGCTGCATCTGACTGGCAGCGGAGTGTTTGCGGAAATAATGAACGGCAAGCTTCCCTGCCACCATTTCGCGGAACATCATGCCTGTTGGAGCATCAGAGATCAAGCTCGCACGTGACACGTCGACTCCCTCACCGCGAATGCGCTTCATGATGGCGCGGCCGAATGGATCATCGCCAAGCGCGCCGAACCAGCCTGCAGAGGCGCCAAGTCTGGCAACGCCAATCGCCACATTGCTCTCTGCTCCTCCGAAGCTTACGTCAAGCGTTGGGGCATTCTCGATACTCTTGTACTCCTGCGGCAAAAACAAAGCCATCGTTTCCCCAAAGGTTACTAAATCCGGCACTGCTTTCGTCAACGGTTATCCCTCCAATGCGACTTACATCGTTTTGATAATCGGATATTTCATGAAGTAAAGAATTACTAAATAGATCACAAGAATGATCAGGCTTAATACACGGGCTTTGCCAATGTGAGCCGTTGCACTTTGACCGCTTTGAATCTCAGCAGCAATCCGCTTCAGCGGTTTCGTCACAATACCGCCAAGTGCGGCAATTGCCAGGAACAGCAAAGTAACAATAATCATCCAAATCACTTTATAATCGCTTTGCGACATCAAGTAACCGCCGGTAAGCAGTTGCAGGACGAGAAAATATTGGGCTATGCGGTTAGCGGAAACCAGACCTTCTGCAAGGCCGGCTTGTCCGGCACCGTCAAGCTTGGATGCGCGTCCGACCATCAGCGGCAATACGAGGTAAAACCCCATTCCGGCTGCACCGAGCACGTGCAAAAACAACATAAAATCATACATCCGTTACGTCCTCCTAAATTGTATTATGATCTTTACAAGTATACTAAAATCGGCGCGGCAATTCAAAGAAACCCGTTTATTCAGCGGCAGGTGACAATCGATGCTTCACCATAACGGCTTTGATCGCAAAATAATCGACATCATCCGGGAGCGCTTCTTTGATCGGCTTGAGCTTGTCTGCCCCTACTTGATTGATCGCTTCCACAATCTGAGCCTCATACTGATGGGGAATAAAAGCATCCCAATCCAGCTCCTCGCCTTCTTGCGCGCATCGCAGCAAGTGATTCTCGATCGTCACTCGTCCCATACCGCGAATCGAGGCGATGTCAGCGATGGAATGCCCCATGCCAAGCAGCGTCAATGACTGCATGTGACTTGATAATCCCTCCAGCTCTGCTTGAATAGCAGCTGTGAGCGCTTCAGAAGGCTTCTCACGCTCTACGCGTGGCACTGATGCGACTATATCAGTGTGGGGCATAGAAGACTGTGAGAAAGGCGTACCGCCTGTCTCTGCCGCATCGCCTTTAAAGGATCTTACGATTGCAATGACTTCGCTGCCGTATTTGTTCGCCTTAGCGGCCCCGATTCCTTTCACGCCGAGCAGCTGCTCCGTGTTCACCGGCTGTCGATCAGCAATTTCACGCAGCGCCGCATCGAAAAACAACATAAACGGTGGGACATGCTCCCTGGCCGCCGTAACCCGGCGCCATTCGCGAAGCGCTTCAAACAGCGGCGTGTTCGCCGATGCGACCGAAGTGCTCTCGGTTGCCCTTCTTTTGGCTGCCGCACTTTGCCTGCGATGAACCGTTACTTTCCCTTCCAGCACCGGAAGTGCTTCGGCTGTGAGTGAAACCGTCGGATACTCGCCCTCGCTAATGCGCAAATACCCTTCTGCCACGAGCCAGTACAGCAGATCCGTGATCTCCTTCTCAACCCAGCTGCGCATGAGGCCATATGTGGACAGGCGGTCTAAGCCAAACTCTATAATACGTTTCTCTCTTGAGCCCTTCAGCACCTTAGCAGCAAGTGAAATTCCGAATCTGCCCTTGAGCCTTCCCACGCAAGACAACGCCTTACGCGCATCCTCAGTCGTATCAATCAGAGCGCTTTGGTCCAAGCAGTTGCTGCATTTGCCGCATTCCGGCACATCCGACTCGCCAAAATATTTCACGATATACTGCAGCAGACATTTCTCCGACCTGCTGTAATGCATCATCGTATAGAGCTTATTAAGCTGAATCGTCTTCCGCTCCGGATCGCCGGTGCTTCTGTCGATCAGAAACCGCTGCACCTGGACGTCCTGCGGCTCGAACATGAGGACGCAATCACTCTCTTCACCATCACGTCCTGCACGTCCAGCTTCTTGATAATACGACTCGACATCGCCAGGCATCTGATAGTGAACGACATAACGAACGTTCGGCTTGTCGATTCCCATCCCAAACGCATTCGTCGCAACCATCACCCGATAGTCGTCGAATCTGAACTTCTCCTGCGCATCAGCACGTTCTTCGTCGCCTAAGCCGCCGTGGTATTTGCCAACCGTAATTCCAAGCCGGCTCAAATCCTCGCTCACTTCCTCCGCTTCCTTGCGCGTTGCGGTGTAGACGATCCCTGATTGATCAGGCCGCTGGGAAACGAAGTCGCGCAGAAATTTACGTTTATCCGTTCCCGTAACAACGGAGAGGGTTAGGTTCGTCCGGGCAAATCCGGTGATGAAAATATTCGGCTGGCGCAGTCCGAGCATCGCTGCAATGTCATCTGCGACTTCCGGTGTCGCCGTTGCCGTGAACGCCGCAACCGGCGGCCGATTCTCCAATCTCCCGATCCAGCCCGCAAGCTGGCGGTAGCTCGGACGGAAATCATGTCCCCATTGCGACACGCAGTGCGCTTCATCGATCGCAATCAGCGGAATATGCATTTGACTGGATAGAGAGTCGAACATATTGCTGTCCAATCGCTCGGGCGCTACATAAAGCAGCTTGTACACGCCCTCTGCCGTCTGCCTCACTACATCGCGGTAGGCAGCTGCATCTAAAGAGCTGTTTAAATACGCTGCGGGTACTCCTAAGCGGTTTAACGCATCCACTTGGTCCTTCATTAACGAAATGAGTGGCGAGACTACAATCGTTGTCCCAGGCAGCAGCATGGCCGGAAGCTGATAACAGATCGACTTTCCTCCGCCGGTCGGCAGAATCGCGAGCGTATCTTTACTTGCGAGTACACCTTCTATGATATCGCTTTGTCCTTTGCGGAAGCTGTCGTAGCCGTAGACTTGCTTCAGCATCTGCTGTGCTTCGGTATGCATGGGCAGCCACCTCCTTCTTCAAATTAAAAACAGCAAAACCCTGACGAAGAATCTGTCAGGGTCTCATGTGCTTCATGAGCTGTGTCTTGCTCTATTAGCCGTTAACGACCGCGATCACGTTGCGAACGGAGTTAGCGGACTTCTCGAGTGCCGCTTTCTCGTCTTCCGTAAGCTCAAGCTCGAATACTTTCTCGATGCCGTCACCGCCCAGAATAACCGGTACGCCCATGAATAGGTTGTTGTAGCCGTATTCCCCTTCTAACAGTGCGATTACGGGAAGGATGCGTTTCTTGTCCTTCAGAATCGCTTCTGTCATCTGAACGAGCGATGCAGCAGGAGCATAGTAAGCGGAGCCGTTGCCCAGCAGGTTGACGATTTCGCCGCCGCCAACACGTGCACGCTGCACAATCGCTTCAATGCGATCTGCCGGAATCAGTTTCTCGATCGGAATGCCGCCTACGTTGGAATACCGTACAAGCGGCACCATATCGTCGCCATGACCGCCAAGAACGAAACCGCGAACGTCTTCTGTAGATACGTTCAGCTCCTGTGCAATGAACGTGCAGTACCGTGCCGTATCGAGTACGCCGGATTGGCCAATCACTCGGTTCTTAGGAAAGCCAAGCGTATTGTATGCCGCGTACGTCATCGCATCGACCGGATTAGAAAGAATAATCACATAAGCATCCGGACTGGTCGTTTTAATGTTTTCGCAAACCGATTTCACGATGCCGGCATTGGTGTTGACCAAGTCGTCACGGCTCATGCCCGGTTTACGAGCGATTCCGGCCGTAATGATTACTACAGATGAACCAGCTGTATCTGCATAGTCGGAAGTACCTGTAATTCTGGCGTCCACACCAAGAACCGGTGTCGATTCCAACATATCAAGCGCCTTGCCTTTAGTCGGGTTCTCAAGCTGCGGGATATCGACCAACACAACATCGCCAAGCTCTTTCTGTGCAAGCATCAATGCTGTCGTAGCACCTGTGAAACCTGCACCTACAACTGTAATCTTATTCCGTTTAATCGCCATTACAAACGGCCTCCCTTAAACAAATGTAATTTACGCCTGTCTAAATCCTACATCAGCCGGCTGGGATTCCAAAGGATAAGTCCTTGGGGTCCTCCTCAAGTTGAGAAGGACCCCAAGGGGACGTGCTTCGTATGGGTGAATTACAGGTTTTTGATGATTTCGTCAGCGAATGCGGAACATTTCACTTCCGTTGCGCCTTCCATCAGACGTGCAAAGTCATAAGTAACGGTTTTGTTGTTGATTGCTGTTTCCAGGCCTTTGTAGATGGAATCAGCAGCTTCTTGCCAGCCAAGGTGCTCAAGAAGCATTACGCCGGACAAGATAACCGAACCTGGGTTTACAACATCAAGGTCAGCGTATTTCGGAGCTGTACCGTGAGTTGCTTCGAAGATTGCATGTCCAGTCAAGTAGTTGATGTTAGCTCCCGGAGCGATACCGATACCGCCAACTTGCGCAGCCAGTGCATCAGACAGGTAGTCACCGTTCAGGTTAAGCGTTGCGATCACGTCGAAGTCTGTAGGACGTGTAAGTACTTGTTGCAATGCGATGTCGGCAATAGCGTCTTTCACGATCAGCTTGCCAGCTGCTTCTGCATCTTTTTGAGCTTTGTTAGCTGCGTCAGTGCCTTCTGCTTCTTTGATGCGGTCGTATTGACCCCAAGTGAAAGTTTGGTCTGCGAACTCTTGCTCAGCCACTTCGTAGCCCCAGTTCTTGAACGCGCCTTCTGTGAATTTCATGATATTGCCTTTATGAACCAGTGTCAGCGATTTACGGCCGTGTTTCAGCGCGTATTCGATCGCAGCACGTGCAAGACGTTTGGAGCCTTCAGCGGAAACTGGTTTAATACCGATACCGGAAGTTTCTGGGAAACGGATTTTGTTAACGCCCATTTCGGTTTGCAAGAAGGAGATCACTTTCTTAACCTCAGCGGAACCTTCTTGGTACTCGATACCTGCGTAGATGTCTTCTGTGTTTTCACGGAAGATAACCATGTTTACCAGCTCAGGACGTTTTACCGGGGAAGGTACGCCGTCGAAGTAGCGAACAGGACGCAAGCATACATACAGGTCAAGCTCTTGACGAAGCGCTACGTTCAGGGAACGGATACCGCCGCCGATTGGCGTAGTCAAAGGTCCTTTGATTGCTACGATGTATTCGCGGATTGCAGTCAGTGTGTCAGCAGGAAGCCATTCGCCATAAGTGTTGAATGCTTTCTCGCCGGCGAATACTTCGTACCATGCGATTTTCTTCTCGCCGCCGTATGCTTTCTCAACAGCTGCATCCAGAACACGCTTGGACGCTTTCCAGATGTCACGGCCTGTGCCGTCGCCTTCGATGAAAGGAATGATTGGGTTGTTAGGAACTTGAAGAACACCGTTATCGATTGTAATTTTGTCGCCTTCAGTTGGCAGTGCGAACTTTTCGAGTTGCATGAATGAATTCCTCCTAAGATTATGCGTTGTTCCTTGAGTGCATGACTATGACTCGAAGCACACGCGTGATTAATGAGTTACGATCGATAAACATAACTTGACGGGAGCCGGCCCCACAACCTAGTGGCTGTGCACCGGCACCCCGCCCTCTTGCAAGGCGCCATCAGGCCTGTGCCTGCTGGAGCTTGATTCTTAACGCTGTGTAATTGGCGTTACCTTCTGGTCTACCGGTCCTGTGTACTCAGCACGAGGGCGAATCAGGCGGTTATTCTCGTATTGCTCAAGAATGTGCGCTGTCCATCCGGATGCACGGCTGATGGCAAAGATCGGAGTGAAGAGGTCACGCGGAATTTCCAGCGTAGTGTAAACCGATGCGGAGTAGAAGTCAACATTTGGCTTCAGTCCCTTTTGTCCGGTTACAAGCTCTTCGATCTTAACAGACATTTCGTAAAGCTCCATGTTGCCTGTCAGTTTGCCAAGCTCACGGGACATCTTCTGAAGATGCTTCGCGCGCGGATCGCCGCCTTTGTATACGCGGTGACCGAAGCCCATGATCTTCTCTTTGTTCGCAAGCTTCGCGTTAATATAGGATTCTACATTATCGAAAGAGCCGATCTCTTCAAGCATAACCATAACGGCTTCGTTCGCACCGCCGTGAAGAGGACCTTTCAAAGCGCCGATTGCGGATGTTACGCCGGAGTAAATATCCGAAAGCGTTGCAACCGTTACACGTGCTGCGAATGTGGATGCGTTAAGCTCGTGGTCTGCATGCAATACAAGCGCTTGATCCAGTGCTTTAACAGCTACTTGATCGGGCTCTTGTCCTGTTAGCATGTAGAGGAAGTTGAAAGCAATGGAGACTCCGCTCTTCGGTGCTACCGGTTCTTGACCTTGGCGGATGCGTGCAAATGCCGCAACCAGCGTAGGGATTTGAGCTTGGATCTTGATGGCTTTCTTGATATTCGCCTCTTGCGACATATCGTTAGCCGATTCGTCAAACAGGGCTAGACTTGAAACCGCTGTACGAAGAGCTGCCATCGAATTTGTATTTTTAGGGTAGAGCTTCAATTGTTCCAGCACCCCTGCCGGTACAGTCGCAAACTCGTTAAGTTGACCAAGCAACTCGTCCAGTTCGGATTGGTTTGGCAGCTTGCCGTACCAGAGTAAGTAAGCCACTTCTTCAAAAGAAGCGTGCTCCGCAAGATCATCGATGTCGATTCCACGATATGTCAGTACGCCATCGATGATCGAGCTGATCGAGGATGTCGTTGCGACAATGCCTTCTAGACCTTTGGTTGCTGTCATTTTTCTCTCTCCTTTGACCTCTTTTTATTTAAAATAATGGAGTCACAAATAACAATAATTGGATTCGAGTTCCCTATCGTCGTTCTAATCATATCGGATTTTGACCGGGAAGTGAACAAAATCGGACATAAAATTGATTTATCGGCACCATAAAGGTTTTTTTCTTCACCTTTCCTGCAATGATTTTTCCCAAATTCCTATGCTTTTACCCTCATGAACAAGCACTTTATTGCACCGCTGTAGAAATGGTAAGATGTGATAATAGCATTAGAACTCGCATTGACACGAAAGGGGCTTACTTATGACGGAACAGCGAATTGGCATCATCGACGTCGGCTCCAACTCCATCCGGCTTGTCATCTATGAACGGACTTCCGGCGGCGCTCATCGCGTCATCGACGGAAGCAAACGTGCAGCCCGCCTCAGCGATCAATTGGACGATGAAGGAGCACTGCCTTCCGGCACAATTGACGAGCTTGTAGATATGATTAATCACTTTCGATTAATTTGCGCGCATCATCGTACAGGACTTATTCGCGCTGTAGCAACCGCAGCTATTCGCAACGCATCGAACCGAAGTGAAGTGCTCCACCGAATCGAATCGAAAACAGGGCTGCCCATTGAATTGCTGTCAGGAGAAGAAGAAGCCGGGTACGGCTTTCTCGGCATGATCAATTCCATGGACATCCAAGACGGCTTCCTCATCGACATCGGCGGCGGAAGCACGGAAGTATCGCTATTTAAGAATCGCACGCTCGTACAAGCCGTTTCGTTCCCTTTCGGCTGCGTCAGCATGACTCGCCGGTTTGCCAAGGGAGGTATGTTAGCCGACCAGCAGCTACGAGAGCTCGAGCAGTATGTAACCGAATTTGTTGAACGTGAAACATGGCTTAAATTGAGTCCGGGAAACCCGCTAATTGGAGTTGGAGGCACTGTGCGAGCACTCGGCAAGGTACATCAGGCACATACAAAGTACCCCTTCGAAAGCACTAACAACTACCCTTTATTGGCTCAGTCGACGGACAGTTTATTTGAACTGATGCGTAAGGAGCCTCTTGATAAGCGCAGTAAATTACCCGGCTTGTCGAAGGACAGGGTCGATATCATCGTCCCCGGCATTGCTATTCTACGTATGATTTATCGGCTCATAGGTGCCTCACATTATATCGTTTGCGGGGCAGGCTTGCGCGACGGTCTCTTCTACGCTACTCGCTTCCCAGAGCGGCCAAGGCTGGATGACGTCCTTACTTACAGCGTCAACAATCTGGCCGCCTTGCATCCCGAGGCGCCGACGCAGCATACCTCACAAGTCAATCGCATTGTGCTTAGCCTGATGGATGCGCTGCAATCGCAGGTGCGAAATCCGGTCCAGGCGCGGCAGCTGATTGATGTCGCTTCGATCCTTCACCGAATCGGAGCCAGCATCGATTATTACGATTATCGAAAGCATACCTTTTATCTGATGATCAATTCGCATATTAACGGACTATCGCATTTAGAGCTGCTTATATGCGCATCCATCGCTTCCTTCAAAGGTAAAAATCGCGTCAAGCAAATTGCTGCAGCCTATAAACCGATGCTTAACGAAGAAGATATCAACCACATATGTCAGCTGGGTACCTTACTGCAGCTGGCCATCGCGCTCGATCGCAGTGAAACCCAAGCCATCGGCAAGCTCCTAATTGAGATTGCAGGCGGGAAGCTTCATCTGCGCGCCGTTCGCGCCGAAGGCATGCTCGCCGTTGAACGGAAAGAAGTCGACGCGCTCGCCGGTGACTTCAAGAAGGTATGGGGATTAATTCCCGTCCTCCATACGCCGGATTACCGATAAGTTTTCCATTTGCGAATGTTTTTCGCTTGAAATTGACTCCGCAGAACCGGAAGATCATTCTGAACTGGCTCGTAGTTTCCACTTGGTTGGAGCTCGCGGGCCTTTTTGTTGTCATCCAAGTTCAGACGCAGCACATTGAATAAGTTCCTGCGCAATCTCGCATCAAATACAGGACACATCAATTCGATTCGGCGGGTTAGGTTTCGCGTCATCCAGTCTGCACTGGATAAGTACAGCTCCTCTTCGCCCCCGTTATGGAAATAAATGATGCGCGAATGCTCTAAGAACCGGTCAACGATACTAATCACTCGGATATTGCTGCTTTGGCCGGGTACGCCCGGTCTTAAACAGCATACGCCGCGAATAATCAGCTCAATCTTGACACCGGCCTGCGACGCCTCATACAGCTTATCGATCATTTCTTGATGCGATAGGCTGTTCATTTTTGCGATGATATGAGCAGGTTTGCCTGCTGCCGCGTGGGCGATCTCGCGATCAATCAAATCAAACAGCTTCTCCTTCAGGTCAGACGGAGCGACGCCGAATGCTTTCCATTCGTAAGGAGACGAATAGCCTGTTACCTCGTTGAACAACGCCGATGCATCGGCACCGATAATCGGATGCGATGTAAACAGTCCGATGTCTGTGTACAGTTTGGCCGTACTGTCATTATAGTTACCTGTACCGACATGCACGTATCGGCGAAGCATGCCTTGTTCCCTGCGCACCACGAGCGTGATCTTGGCATGCGTCTTTAATCCGACAAGACCATATACGACATGACAGCCCGCCTTCTCAAGCTGCCTCGCCCATGCAATATTACGCTCCTCATCAAACCGTGCTTTAAGCTCCACGACCACCGTTACCTGCTTGCCGGACTCCGCCGCCATGGCGAGCGCCTGAACAAGCGCGGATTGACCGCTGACCCTGTACAACGTCATTTTGATCGCAAGCACATCAGGATCCTCTGCAGCCTCCGCTACAAAATCACTTACCGCCTCAAACGACTCATACGGATGGTACAGAAGCACATCCTCCTGCCGGATAACGGAGAAGATATCATCCGAATGTTCAAACTCTTGGGGGTAAACGGGCTCAATCCGTTCAAACAACAACGATTCATAGCTGGGCGACAGCGAATTGGCAAAGCGCATCAGAAAACTCAGGTCGAGCGGCCCGTCGATTTCAAATACATTTTCCCCCTGCTCAAGCTCTTCCTTCAGCATTTGAAGGGCATACGGGTGTATACCCTTCCCATATTCCAAACGAACCGGAAGTCCCCATCTGCGGCGGCGAAGCTCCTTCTCGATTTCCTCGAGCAAGTCCTCGGCGCCTTCTTCATTCAGCGTCAAATCGGCATTACGCGTTAAACGAAACGGATCCACCGCTATCGTCGTATAACCGTTAAACAATGTGTTGATATGTCGTTCAATCAGCTCTTCAAGAAGCACGAATTCATTCTTCTTGCTGTTTACTCGTCCCGGTACGGAAATAAACCGCTGCAGGATCGAAGGCACTTGAACGATTGCGAAGAAAGGCTCTTCTTCCTCCGGCATATTCTCCCGTCCCAGAATAACGGACAGATAGAGCTCCTTCGTATGCAGCAACGGGAACGGACGGCTTTGATCCACCGCCATCGGCGTCAGCACCGGAAACACAATGTCATAGAAATATTCATCTACAGCCTTGAGCTGCTGTGCATTTAGTT
This sequence comes from Paenibacillus sp. CF384, assembly GCF_900106745.1. GTDB lineage: Bacteria > Bacillota > Bacilli > Paenibacillales > Paenibacillaceae > Paenibacillus_Z. Next base: position 66,624 of record NZ_FNNV01000010.1, read on the forward strand.
CTTCAATGGGACGGAAGCAGATGCCTTCCTTTGCCAAGCCGCGCATGACTTCGCGGTACGTGCGGTATTGATCCGCAACCATTTGATTCGTACGTTTCATTAATCGCTTCCACAGGCCGGCAGGTGTATAGCCAGTGAAATCCCGCTTCGTATAGCCTGCTTTCATTTGATCTTGAATGCCTGCAACGCGCACACTCATAAATTCATCCAAGTTGCTTGAGACAATTGCCAGAAATTTGGCTCGCTCGAGCAGCGGATTATCGGGGTCCTGTGCTTCTTCAAGCACTCTTCGATTGAATTCGACCCAGCTTAAGTCGCGGTTTACATATGGTGATATCGTTTTATTCATTCCGGATCCTCCTGCTTGTCGATTATCCCAATTATGTAGTTTGTTTGTTTCTTCCTTATTAAACTATTGTAAACGCCATGTAAAGACGAGACTTTATGACTAAATTTTTTTTTTGATAAACATCGAAATATCGCCTATGCTACAATTATACAATAAGAAGAGGAACGTTTTTCCTGTTTCACATTTGAAGGAGTGATCGCTGTATGGACCGTGTCATATGGAAGCGTATCTGGCGCATTTTAATGCTCGTTGCCGGAATCGTAGCATTCGTGCTTGCTGTCGTATATGTAACTCCGCTTGTGTATCCGTTTCTGCTGGGATGGCTGCTTGCTTACGCCATAAATCCCATTGTTAATCTTTTGCAAAGAAGACTTAAGGTACCGCGCTGGATTGGCGTTACGTTCACGCTCTTGGTTTTCGTTGCCGCGATGGTGACCATCGTTTCCGCGCTCGTGACGCGAATCGTGGTGGAAATCATTCATTTGTCCAAATCGCTAAGCAGCTCCATTGACTGGTGGCGCGATCAGTTCGAAATCATTGTCGCTTCCCCGGAGATTCAGAACTTGATCGAGAAGCTCAACGCGTTCTATCAAGATAATCCCAATTATCAAGAAACGATTAATTCAAAGATTAACGATACGGCTAATTTATTGGCACAAACGAGTACCAATATTATAACCTATTTCTTAAACGGGATCGTTAGCATCATTACATCGCTGCCGAATGTAGCCACCATCATGGTCGTCGTTCTGCTCGCGGCTTTCTTCATAAGCAAAGACTGGAGCCAGCATGTCAGACGCATGTCCCATTGGTTTCCCGCCGAACTTCGCAAGTCCATATCCATCGTTTGGGCCGATTTGCAAAAAGCCTTGTTTGGGTATGTACGTGCACAGTTCATTATGATTTCCATCACAGCCATTGTGGTAACCGTTGGTCTGCTTATCATAGGAGTCGACTATGCGGTCACGATCGGTATGCTGATCGGGCTTGTCGACCTGCTCCCTTATCTCGGTGTCGGAGCCGCTATGGTACCTTGGATCGCCTATACTTTTATATATGGCGATGTATCGCTCGGAATCAGTTTATCTATTCTATACGGCGTCATCCTCGTTGCACGACAAATGATTGAGCCGAAAGTACTCGCGACCAGCGTCGGTCTCGATCCACTGCCGACACTCATTGCGATGTTCGTCGGCCTCAAGCTGTTCGGGGTACTCGGACTGATTATCGGGCCGGTTTCACTCGTAATCTTGACCGCTATACATAGAGCGAATGTGTTTCGGGATTTGTATTGGTTTGTGGTTCGTGGGCCAAAGCCGAAATAGGTAGGGGGAGCTTCCCCCTTGGACCCCATTGATTAAACATTCAAAACTATTAATTCTAAATACACCCCCTACGTTAGAGACCCCCTAAATCCCCCTAGAAGGGGGACCCCGAGGGACCCGTCCCTCTGGACACCCGGAAGGTTGGCGGTGGAGCTGCTAAGCAGCTCCTTAGTTACATCGTGCCCAGTACTCGCTTTCGTCCCTACGGGACACGCTTTCAGTTTTGGCGCTCCTGATAGAAAAGAAGCTTGGCCTTTGGCCAAGCTTCTTTTCCTGTATACACTACATTCAAAACTGTAACGGTTGTCACAGAGGCTATTTTGCATATAATCCCCATTTTTATTAGCTAAGGGTTGCAACTTCGCAGCGTTTCTTTGATGCTTCAAGCCCGCTTGTCTACCTTCTGCGAATAGTTAGCGAGCCGTTGCGGAGCTTCTTCTCTAACCAGCGAAGCATGAGCAATCGGTAGAAGGGGCGTGTGAATGGGAGCAGCAAGGTCACGCCGATGATGTCGGTGAAGAAGCCGGGCATGAGCAGCAGCAGTCCGCCAATGAGTATGCAGATACCGTTTAGCATGGCGTGGCCAGGGGGTCTGCCGCTTTGGATTTGGGCTTGGACATCCATGAATGCTTTGCGACCTTCGCTTCTGGCTAACTGCGCTCCTGCGAAACCCGTAATGAGTATGAGGCCGAAGGTTGACCAGCCGCCGATGATGTGGCCCATCTTGATAATGCCCCACATCTCGATGGCGGGAACGATAATTATTGCGGCGATAATCCATTTCAGCATATTAGCAGCCTCCCTCTTCCTTGTGCGGCACGACTCCATCTGCAACAGCCTGCATCATGCTGTAAAGCGCAGGAAGCAGCTTATCCAGCCTCGAAGGCCGCCAATCCCGGTTAACCCACACATGCCGAGTCCCACCTCGTACAAGCAGCTTCCCAGGCGGCTCATTGCCTTGAAACCAACCTAGCGAAATGTGGTCCGTATCTTCGACAAGGCGGATCTCCGAACGAAATGATACACGAATGGGTGAAAATTGTTCTAAACGCGTACAGATGATGACGTTATTATCATACCGGGCCGGCGATACATAAGAACAGTCCAAGTCGACGACCGGCAGGAGCAAGCCTTGCTTCTCCACCGTTTCATAAGTCATCCCCAAAGCTCGAACAAGCTCAGTACGGCCAATTTCAAACCATGTCACATAGTTCCCATGAAACACTACGCCCATCTGATCCGTTTCCTGATACCGTACGCGAAGGGGATGCAAATGCCAGAGAATGTTCTCTTTATCTGCTTCTGTCATGCTTGAATCCATCCTTTATCCAGATATCGCACCGTATAGCCAAAAAGCGACGGTGCTTGCGCACCATCGCTTCTATTTTACAAAGCATGCCTTACATTACTTTAGCTTGACCGGAGTAGATAACGCCGACTTCAGCGTAAACCGTTACTTCGGAACCGTCTTGCAAAAGCTCAAGTGCGTTCTGAACGCCTAGAATTACAGGGATCCCAAGGTTAAGCGCTACGATTGCAGCATGGCTAGTGATACCGCCTTGCTCAGTGATGACTGCAGCAGCCTTCTGAATCGCAGGCATGTATTCTCTGTCAGTGGAAACAGTTACGAGAATGGAGCCTTCTGTTGTCTTCGCAATGGCTTCTTGCGGCGTACGTGCAACAACAACTTTACCTGTAGCGCTTTGGCTGCCGATACCTTGACCTTTGGCAATCATTTCACCGATGGTATGGATCTTGATCAGGTTCGTCGAACCGGAGCGTCCAACCGGTACGCCGGCTGTAATGATAACCGTATCGCCAAGCTTCACGATTCCGGAGTTGATTCCGCCTTGTACAGCGATATCGAACATTTCATCTGTTGTTTCAGCAGGCGTGCCAAGAACCGGGATAATACCCCAGATGAGTGCCAGACGACGCATGACTTGCTCTTGCGGCGTAACGGCTACGATCGGCGATCTCGGACGGTATTTGGAAACCATGCGCGCCGTATAGCCGCTCTCTGTCGAAGTGATAATCGCTTTCGCGTCCAAATCCAGTGCAGAGTTGGCAACTGCTTGGCTGATCGCTTCTGTTACTGTCGTTTGTTGCGCTCTTGCTTGCTTCGTGAAGATCTCACGGTAATCAAGCGCTGATTCCGCACGCACGGCAATGCGGGACATCGTTTGAACCGATTCTACCGGGTATTTACCAGCAGCTGTCTCACCGGAAAGCATGATCGCATCCGTACCGTCAAAAATCGCATTCGCTACGTCACTCGCTTCCGCACGAGTCGGACGCGGGTTGCGCTGCATGGAATCCAGCATTTGTGTAGCTGTGATTACAGGTTTGCCTGCACGGTTACACTTCTGGATCATTTGCTTCTGTACCAGCGGTACTTCTTCAGCCGGGATCTCTACGCCAAGGTCGCCGCGGGCAACCATTAGGCCGTCGGATACTTCAAGAATTTCATCGAGGTTGTCCACGCCTTGCTGGTTCTCGATCTTCGAAATGATTTGGATGTGACTCGCGCCATGCTTCTCAAGCAGTTCGCGAATTTCAAGAACGTCTGTCGCTTTACGAACGAAAGAAGCGGCAATGAAATCAATGCCTTGCTCGATACCGAATACGATATCGTTAGCATCCTTCTCCGTAATACCAGGCAGGGAAATATGTACGCCTGGCACGTTAACGCCTTTCTTGCTCTTGATTGGACCGCTGTTTACGATACGGCAAAGAATTTCAGTACCTTGTACTTCTTCAACCGTAAGGCCGATCAAGCCGTCATCGATTAGAATTGTGGAACCTACTTCAACATCTGCAGGAAGGTTCGCATACGTTACAGGAATACGATTCTTGTCACCAAGAATCTCTTCGGTTGTAAGTGTGATCGTTTCGCCTTGATTCAGTTCAATCGGCTCTTCTTTCAGTTTGCCGAGGCGAATTTCCGGACCTTTCGTATCGAGCAGGATCGCGACGGTCTTGCCAAGCTCGGAACAAGCTTGACGGATATTCTTGATTCGGTTGCCGTGCTCTTCAAAGTCGCCGTGCGAGAAATTAAGACGAGCGACATTCATGCCTGCATTGATGAGTTTCTTCGTGTTTTCCAGCGATTCGCTGGAAGGGCCAATCGTACATACGATCTTCGTTTTACGCATAAGTAAATTCCATCCTCCGTCTGATACGTTCACATTTAAATTGCTATTCTCTATACTTGCGCTGATTCGATCTCGTCCACAATCAGGTCAGCTTCCGGCTCGGGAGCATGGAATTGACCGATTTTGCGGAATTTATTGTAACGATCTACGACAAGCTCCTCTGAGGAAAGCTTGGACAGCTCGCCAAGATGGCGCCAGATCGCTTCTTTAATCGTCTCGGACTGCACAGCCAGGTCGCGATGCGCCCCGCCTTGCGGCTCCTTGATAATCTCTTCCACGATGCCGAACTCAAGCAGATCATCTGCAGTTATTCTCATTACTGCAGCCGCTTCATCTGCACGCGAAGCATCTTTCCATAGGATGGATGCTGCGCCGTTTGGCGAAATAACCGAGTAAATCGCATTCTCCAGCATAAGCACGCGGTTGCCGACACCAAGTGCCAAAGCCCCGCCGCTTCCGCCTTCCCCGATAACCACGCAAATAATCGGAACGCCGAACATAGCCATTTCACGAAGATTACGAGCGATTGCTTCGGATTGACCGCGCTCCTCCGCCGTATTCCCGGGATATGCGCCTTTCGTATCGATCAAGGTTACAATAGGACGACCGAATTTATTCGCCTGCTGCATGAGTCTCAATGCTTTGCGGAACCCTTCCGGATGCGGACTGCCGAAGAAACGGGCAATATTGTCCTTCGTATCTTTCCCGCGCTGATGGCCGATTACCGTAACCGGTACGCCGTTCAGCTTAGCAAGTCCTCCCACAATAGCGAGATCATCCGCAAACAGACGATCTCCGTGCAGCTCGATGAAATCGGTGAAAATCATCCCTATGTAATCCAGAGAGGTTGGTCGGCCATGATGACGCGCCAAGTGCATCTTCTGCGCGGGCGTCAATTCTTCATACAGCTCTTCCTGCAACTGTTTACAACGGTCCTCCAGCCGGCTGATTTCATCGCTGAAATCAATGCCCGACTCTTGCCCGAATTTCTTCAGCTCTTCGATCTTCTTCTGCAGCTCGTTAAGCGGCTTCTCAAACGGCAGCTCACCCGCCATTGATAATTTCCCCCTTTACCGAATGCATATCAAGCAATTTAGCTAATGTTGCTTTCATTTCTTTACGATGAACAACTTTGTCAAGCTGTCCATGCTGCAAATTGAATTCTGCGGTTTGGAAATTGTCCGGCAGCTTCTGACGAATCGTCTGCTCGATTACCACTCGACCGGCAAAACCGACAAGGGCGCCGGGCTCGGCCAAATTAAAGTCGCCAAGCATCGCAAAGCTTGCGGAGACGCCGCCTGTGGTAGGATCGGTCATAACGGAAATGTACAGACCGCCGTCGCCTTGGAACTTTGCCAATGCCGCGCTTGTTTTGGCCATTTGCATCAAACTAAGAATACTTTCTTGCATCCGCGCGCCGCTTGATGTGGAGAAGATGAGCATCGGCAGCTTCTTGGCATGGGCTTGTTCGATCGCACGCGTGATTTTCTCGCCGACGACAGAACCCATGCTTCCTGCAAAGAAATCAAAGCTCATGAAAGCGGCGACGACCGGCAATCCGCCGATCGTCCCCTCTCCTGTAACGACTGCATCTTTAAGTCCGGAGCTCTTCTTCTGAGCTTCCAGCTTGCTCGCATACCCCGGGAAAGGAAGCGGATCAACCGATACCAAATCCGCATCATATTCAACCAAACGCCCTTCATCGAGCGTAATGGCGATCCGTTCCCAAGCGTTCAACCGGAAATGATGGCCGCAGCTGGGGCATACTTTTAAGTTTTTCTCGACTTCTTTGCTGAATTGAATATTGCCGCACTTCGGACATTTGGACATTAAGCCTTCCGGAATATCCGGCTTCGTTCTCGGCTGGCCCGAAGGAATTGTGGCATATTTCTTTTTATGAAATAAGTCCTTGAACACAAAAGACACCTCTTTGGGGGCGCAGTAGTTTTTAGAAATACATTGTTGCGCTTTGGGTACGCAGTAGTTTTTAAAATCACTTTGTTGCGCTTTTGGTACGCAGTAGTTTTAAAGTCATTGTTGCGCTTATGAGTATGCGGTAGTTTAGAATGTACCTCTGTAAACACAACAGTTCTGAATTTACACGCTGCGCGTTAGGTACGCAATAGTTTTTTTTGCATCGCCCGCAAGTGGGTACGCCGTAATTGGAATTATCGTTGCGAGTTGAGAATGTTATTTAACACTTCCTGCACTTCTTCCAGTTCGCCAGATGGGACCAATATTTCGTACTGTTGCTTGGAAACATTAATCGGTCTGATCTTTACGAGAAACCCTTCTTGGGTCAGCCGGTTTTTAATGCTCTCCGCAATTTTTGCCGTCGGCGCGATGTAGATAACCGTCCACATGAAGGAACCTCCTGAGCATTGATAAAAGATCATCTGCGCGTACATGTAAACGCATTGGCCGCAATATAAACACACGTTATCTGGGCATATGATGTCATAATGATACCATATGTTTAGTTTTCACCGCAACGCCACAAGGCTGGAAGCGAGTTTGAACCCCTAAGAGAGCCCTTACTGATTAAGGACTATCGTCAATTTCGTACCGATTAGCCTTCGGATCCTGATGAGCAATTCGTGCGGATGCCGCAGCGGCAAGACCGGCTACCAGATCATCTAGGAAGACATGCACATGCTTGCCTTTCTCGTTCAATTTGCGAATGATGCCCGGCTTTACTTTGTCCAAGTAGCCAAAGCTTGTGAGGCCGATCATCCCATACACGTTGGTGATGCCAAGAGCCAGCGTTTCGTCCACGCCGTAAAGGGATTCATCAGCCTCCATAATCGCCTGAAGCGGCTCTGGCAGCAGCTTGCGCTCCGCTAACTCATCGAGGGCAATGCCTGTAAACAGGACATACTGCACCTCTCGTTTATTAAGAACCGTAAGCACACTCTCTTCGCATTCTTGGAGAGTGAGATCCGGATTATAAGGACGCTGCAGCGAAAATACGATATCCGCAACATCACCGACTGAAACACCACGTCTGTTAAGCCATTTTTCCATGTCGGACGACACTGTTCATTCCCCCCGCATCGGCTTGTACGAATCGGGCGGAGCGCCAGCGGCCAACAACCATCGTCAGCTGACAAACGTCAGTCCGCACAAGCGGCGAAATGCAGAGCCAGCAATAGCGCTCTGTGTCTCCTAAATGTATGCAGACTTTAGGCAACTTGTGCCTGGCTATACGAAACGATTATTCCTGTCCACTATTATTTCACGACCGCTGAGCCTTTACCAAAAATCGACTCGATCTGCTGCAGCAGCTGCGGTGAAGGTTTAATTCGGAATGCATCGCTAAGGGCGACAGTACGGCCATCTCGCTCATAGAACAACACCGTCTCATAGGTACCTGCGCTGCCTCCGAGCAGTGCCTTCAGCTTCTCAAGCGCAGCGGAATCCTCGCGTCCGGCAACGATCTTGATATAGAGTCGCTGCGGGCGTTTCGCGGGCACAGATGACTTAGCTGAGCTGGCTTGCGCCCTTGTGGATGAGACATTGGCAGGAGCATGAGCCGCCGCACTGTTGCTCTTCGAAGAAACCGCCGATTTCTCGGCTCCGAGCGCCGCAGATCCTGCCGATGTTGCCGGCTTTGCAGGCTGCGTCGTCGGTGTCGTCTGCGATCCAGACCCAACTGCCGAACCGCCTTTGCGTTCGGCCGCGCCTGAAGTACCGCCGCCGGCAGTTCGCGCAGCCTTGCTGCGCGCTTGCCGCTGCAGGCGCTGCACCTGCGAGGCTGCATCCTGCCCCGATCCGCCGCCGCCGAGCAAAGCGACATCCTCGATCAGCAGCTTATAATCCTCATCCTGATGCTGCACATTCGCAAGGACGAGAACCAAGCTGCCGGGATCGAGCAATCCCGAATGCCGCTGCCAAATCGTCGGAAAAGCAACAGCTTCCACGCGCATGATTCGATCCTCGATTTCCAGAAAAGCCATCTGTTGACCTTTGCGCGTCGTAAACGGCTTCACCGACACCACCATCGCGGCTATGACAGCGAAGGAGCCTTCCGGCGCTTCGGAGAGATCAACAAGACGATCGAGCGGTAGTTCCTCAAGCAATTCCTTATGGTCGTCGAGGGGATGACCAGACAAATACATACCGAGCAGCTCCCGCTCCAGGGCAAGCAGCTGCCCCGTCGTAAACGGTCGTACTTCCGGCATTTCGATATCCCAGTTCTGCACCTCATCGAAGCCGAACAGTTCGATTTGCAATTCTTCGCGTTCCTTGCGCCACTTAACCGCGGCATCGACCGTCTCATCCAGCACCGCGATCAGCTGCGCGCGATGACCAGCCAATGAATCGCAAGCCCCTGCTTGAATCAACGATTCCAGCACCCGTTTATTCACGACGCGCAGGTCGACTCTTCGGCATAGATCGAGCAAGCTGTCAAACGGACGTTCCGCTCGTTCCTTCAGCAAGGAATCGATCGCCTGCGTGCCGACGTTCTTGATCGACGCCAAACCAAAGCGCACCGCTCGGTGTACCGGCGTGAACGTCACGCTGCTCTCGTTCACGTCCGGCGGCAGCACGTCAATGCCCATTCGGCGGCATTCATCCACATATTCGGCCGTCTTGCGCTGGCTTCCCGTCACGGATGCCAGCATGGAAGCCATAAACGGAACGGGATGATTCGCCTTCAGCCAGGCCGTCTGGAAGGCTAATACGCCATAGGCGGCTGCATGCGCACGCGGGAAACCGTAGTCGGCGAATCGGACAATCATATCGTAAACCGCATTAGCGTCCGATTTCTCGTAACCTTGTGTTAAGCTGCCCTCCACGAAATGGGCACGCTGTTCATCCAGCACCTCACGCTTCTTCTTGGAAACGGCACGACGGAGCAGATCCGCTTCTCCCAGTGAGAAACCCGCCATGGACGAGGCAATCTGCATGATCTGCTCCTGATAAACGATGATCCCATACGTATCAGCCAGAATCGGCTCAAGCGACGGATGTGGATATTCGACCTCAACATGTCCGTGTTTGCCCTGAATGAATTTCGGTATAAACTCCATCGGACCCGGCCGATAAAGCGCGAGTACGGAGACGATGTCTTCGAATTGCGTCGGCTTCAGTTCCTTGAGCACGCGGCGAACACCAGCGGACTCCAATTGGAATATTCCCGTTGTTTCGCCGCGCGTCAGCATCTCGTAAGTTGCCGGGTCTTGATCGGAAATAAATCGAAAATCGACCGTGATGCCCTGCTGCTCCTTCACCCAATTGAGCGTTCGTTCAAGAATAGACAGCGTACGCAGACCGAGAAAGTCCATCTTCAGCAAGCCAACGGATTCCAGATGTTCCATCGAATACTGGGTCAGCGCCGTACGCTCGCTGCCTGCTTGAAGAGGGACATAATGCGTCAACGGCTCGCCGGAAATGACAACTCCGGCGGCATGCGTCGAAGCATGGCGCGGCATGCCTTCCACCTTCAAGGCCATCCGCAGCAGATCGCCGGTCTTCGGCTGGCGCTCAGTCGCCTCGCGAAGCTCCGCACTCATCCGCAGCGCTTCCTCCAGCGAGATGCCAAGCTGATTCGGGATGAGCTTCGCGGCCCGATCCACTTCGGCGAACGGCACGGCCATGGCGCGGCCGACGTCGCGCACGGCGGCTTTGGCCGCCATCGTGCCGAACGTAATGATTTGCGCCACATGCTCCTCGCCGTATTTGGCAGAGACATAATTAATCACTTCGTCGCGCCGCTCGTCATTAAAGTCGATATCGATATCGGGCATGGAAATCCGTTCCGGATTAAGGAATCGCTCGAACAACAGCTTGTATCTAATCGGGTCTACGTCGGTGATATTCAGCGTGTAAGCGACCAAGCTGCCAGCAGAGGACCCCCTCCCCGGACCGGTCCGAATTCCCTGTTCATGGGCAAATCGGATGAAATCCCAGACGATGAGGAAATAGTCGCTGAAGCCCATTTTATCAATGACACCGAGCTCATATTCCAATCTCGTCACCGCATGCACCTTCGCACGCGAATCTTCGGCCCAGTCCGAATTGCCGGCGTAGCGCGCTTCCAGTCCTTCATGGCATAGAGCGGCCAGATAAGCCGAAGACGACATCCCCGTTGGAATCGGACTGAACGATGGAAGCAGCGCTCGGCCAAACGTCAGCTCCAGATGGCATTTCTCCGCAATCTCAACCGTGCGCGCAACCGCATCAGGCGCTTGGCGGAACAGCATCGTCATCTCGTCCGCGCTCTTCAAATACATCTGATCCGTCAGCATTTGCAGCCGATCGTCATCTTCGATTGTTTTGCCCGTGCCAATGCAGATCAGCACATCCTGTACCGCCGCATCCGTCGACTTCAAGTAATGAACGTCGTTTGTCGCAACGGTCTTGATTCCCGTCTCCTGCGCAAGCGCAAGCGTCGCCTGCAGCACCTTCTTCTGCTCCAGCATGCCGTGATCTTGCAGCTCCAAGTAGAAGTCGTCGCCAAAGATATCGCGGTATCTATTCGCAGATCGAAGCGCATGCTCCGTTCGGTCATGCAATAAATGCTGGGCAATCTCGCTCCCCAAACAGGAACTAAGACAAATAAGACCCTCGGCGTGCTGCGAGAGCGATTCAAAGTCAATACGCGGCTTGTAGTGGAAGCCTTCCAAATGTCCGATTGAACTCAGCTTCATCAGGTTGCGATACCCGGTTTCATTCTTGGCTAGCAGGATGAGATGATAAATCGGGTTATCTTTGCGAGTGCCCTTCTCGAAGCGAGAGCCTGTTGTTAAATAAACCTCGCAGCCGATAATAGGGTTGATTCCTTGTGCCTTGCAGGCTTTATAGAACGGAACGGCGCCGTACATGACGCCATGGTCCGTAAGTGCCAGCGCCTTCATGCCAAGCGCGGCCGCTTGATCCACAAGATCCCGGATTCTTGCAGCCCCATCGAGCAGGCTGAATTCGCTATGAACGTGTAAATGTACAAAATCTTGTCCGCCGCTCATCGCTATTCCTTCTTTCTTTCTATCGAAGCATCATTTTATACTAGTTTATCATATTGAAGCCCTCCTCGCCCATAGAATGGACTAGGGGACGAGCATGACGCCCTCTCATTCTACAGGAAGGGCGGACGCTGCAAATGGACTCCTTCTTATCCAAAGCCACGATCGATTTCTTCATTGCCTTCGGCGTTGTATTCGGCGGTTCCATGCTGGCAGGCATCGGATCTGTCTTCGTGTTGGCGGCACCGGCAGCCATTATGCTGGAAACCGCGTCAAGGCTGAAAATATGGGCTCTCGTAGCAGCCGTTGGCGGAACGATAGACCCGATGCGTGTCATTGAAAGCAACATGATTGAAGGGCATCTCTCACCGGTGGTGCTGCAAATTGCGTATATCCTGTGTGCTTTTCTTGGCGCTCATATGGGAACTGAACTTGTTCGGTGGTTATGCAGAGGGGCGGTCTGACCGATGAGGGTACCGCCTTTTGAACGTTTTACGAGGCTGATGCAAGCAGGTGCTTATATTGTGCTGGGGTCCATAATAGGCGCGATGATTTACCACGCCATCTTCTTCATGAACTTTAACGCGCTGCGCAATAGCAATACCGCGCTTGAAGATAAGCTGATTGACTATGAGGATCGAATCGAGAAACTGAATAAATTCAAAGATCAGCATACCGTCATTCAGAGTGTGCAGCCGATTCTGCTGGATAATAAAAACGGTGATGGTGCCAGCATCGCGAATGAACAAGACAAAAAAGCGCTCAAATCAAAGCTTAAAGCAGACTTGTCTGTTTTCGTAGGCACCAGTATTTACAAAATCAATTCGAACGCCGAGCTCTCCTGGGACCTGCTCGACCGCAAAATTTACGCAGTCGAAGGCAAGGAGTTTGTTGTTCAAATTCGTACGATGCTCGTTGTCGATAACGTGCTTCAAGTGTGGTTCAAAGCTGCGCTTAGTCAACGACAGATTAATTGATTCCGCCCTCGCCTCATCCGTTTCACTTGCAGCTGTCATTCATGGTACAATAAGGCACATATTGAAAGCTGCACAGCTTAGAAGGAGAGGCTTGTCTCACTATGGTCAATGCATTACATTGGGCGATCGTTATTATCATTTGCGGCACATCGCTGCTCTCGGTTTATTTCAGCTTCCAGGCACGCCGTTCTACCGACACGCGTGTAAGAGGTATAAACGCCGCACGGATGAACATGAGTATGGGCGTCATGCTAATCTTCATCGCTTTGTTTATGATGCTTGCTTTCAGCGGCTCCACGATAAAAGTCATCATCGGCGCTCTGTTTATCGTTCTGGGACTGTTCAACCTGTTCGCAGGACTGCGCAACAGCAGCGTTTACCGCTCGATGAAAGGTTAATACGGATCAATCAGCTGCGCCGTCAGCAGCGCTTTGGCAGCAAGGCCGCCGGGGTCTTTCAACTCAATTTCGAGCTTGGCGCTCTTGCGGCTCATCTCCAGTAAACTCGGCATGATGACCACTTCACTTTCCAGCTGGACAGGTCTTACGAAGTACGTCGTCATGCTTTCAATGACATAATCCCGCTTTCCTAACTCCCGGATTAACCCTCGCGCCGCCTGATTCATGAGTGTAACCAATACGCCTTCAGAGATCGTACCGAATGTTCCGGACATCTGCGGTGTAATGCGTCCCTCGTACAGCCAATCCCCTCCATGCTCGCTTTCTTTCTTCTCAAAGCCCGCTCCGATCAACTCATCGAAGGTTTCGCCTGACTCTTTTTGTTTCCCGGCATAACGCATCGCTTCCAGCACCTCACTGCGGCTAAGTGCCGCCAGCAGCTTACGATTCTTATCGACAATCGGCAGCAAGTCGATTCCTTCGGCCGCCATCGTATGTGCCGCAGAGGCAATCGGAATGTTCGGCGCAGCCGTAATGGGACTTCGCGTCATCAACCGCTCTACGAACTGCGAGTCCTGCGCTCCTTCAGCATCCTTAGCCGTCATGATGCCGACGACTCTGCCTCTATCGTCCAACACAGGGAATCGCGTCCCTCCGACACGGCTGGCAAGGGAAACATAATCGGCTTTCGTCTCGCCGAGTCTCATCGTTTCAACCGGACGGCTGTAGGTGACGATATCCTCGACCAGCATGATCTTCTGACGGATCAATCTGTCAAACATGGCACGGTTAATCATCGAAGCGACGGTAAACGTATCATATTTGGAGGAAATAATCGGCAATCCTTTCTCATCCGCAAGCTGTTTCATATTCTCACTGGTGCCGAATCCCCCTGTGATTAACACGCCAGCCCCCTGCTCAAGCGCGCAGCCGTGTGCGCCTAGCCTGTTACCGACAATCAGCAAACTTCCCGCGTCAATATAACGGACCATCGCATCAAGCTCCATCGCACCGATGACAAACTTATGCAGTGTCTTCACGAGTCCTGCCGCGCCGCCTATCAGCTCGCCTTGCACAATATCAAGTACTTCTCCGAACGTTAAACGATCTAGCGATTCCCGGTTCTTCCGCTGTATCCGGACTGTGCCGATCCGCTCTTTGGTGCTGACAAGCCCGGTCGATTCCGCTTCTTTGATCGCTTTATATGCAGTGCCTTCACTGACTCCGAGCTCTTCGGCCATCGTGCGTACAGAAAGTTTCGTACCAATCTCGAGCTGCTGGATATACTGCATGAGCCGCTCATGTTTCGTCTGCGATTCAAGTCCCTTGTCTCCTGTTATCACAGTGGCCCCCCTTACTTGTTTCAACCAATTGCTCGGCTTGTTCTAGTTCTATATTAGCAGATGCTCTTCCTGCTGGCACACCTGCGGAGAGGTCAAGTATCTCGGAAAAAGGGCCTTTCCCCCCTGCTTTTCATGATGTCCGCTAATCACCAAGGGGTAGATGTCCTCATATGATGAAAGTAATTCGTGTGAAAATCCCATAGACCGCAAGCTGCACGTCGTCATCCTCCAGCTTGGAAGGAGATCCGTCGATGCTGAAATCGAAAGTCGCCGTTCAGGTGATCAGCCCAGGCATCTTGCCGGATGATGCCATTATGCTCGGTGATGCTTATTTGAGACAGTGGAAAATACCGCAAGGTCAGCCCATTATGCTGAAATTCGGTGCATTCCGCCACTATGTAAAAGTAGTCCCGGTCGAGCGGTTTGACGGTATGCGTATTGGGCAAAGCTTAGCCCGCAAAATGGGGCTGATCTCGAGCACCACACTGCGAATCCGTTACCGGCAGGAGAATGCTACACTCTCGATTGGCCCGTTGATCGGCGTGCTCATCAGCCGCGATGATCCCGATGCCCGGGATCGGCCTTTTGGCACCATCACTATGTTCTGCAAGGAACTCGTAGACGCCTGCGAAGCGCAAGGCGCTCATGTTTATTTCTTCACACCGGATCATATTACAGACAATTTCAACACGCTCGAAGGTTGGGTCTATTCCGATGGCTGGCGGAAAGTACCTGTACCTGCACCTGATGTTGTCAACAATCGTCTGACCTCGCGCAAGCTCGAAAACCGACCGAACGTACAGCTCTTCATCAAAGAAACCAAGCATCGCCATAACAGTGTCGTGTTCAATGAGAAGTTTCTCGATAAAGCCGAAGTGTTTGATGCCCTTGTGAAGGATCCCGCTCTCATTCGCTATTTACCCGAATCCCATGTACTTCGCGGTTTGCAGGTGCTGAAGTCGATGTGCTCCAAGCATAATACCGTCTTCTTGAAGCCGGTACGCGGCAGCTTGGGCAAAGGCATCATTCGCATCTCCAGATTAGATACCGACTCCTACTCGGCTCAATATGCTACGACTGCCGGCACTCGCAGGCAGCATTTCGGCGGGGTCGATAAGCTCTATGCTTCCCTGGCTGGCAAAATGAAAACGGTGCGTTATCAAATTCAGCAAGGACTGCATCTGATCGACATCATGGGAAGGCCAGTCGATTTCAGGGCGCTCGTACAGAAGAACGAAACCGGCAAATGGGCGCTGACCTCCATTGTCGCACGAACGGCCGGCAACCATCATTTCGTGTCGAACCTGGCACGCGGCGGTACGCTAAGCACAGTGAAAGAAGCGGTCAATAAGTCCAATTTATCCGGGTCAAGCGCTCAAGATGCACCGGGTAAGCTGCAGCGGGCAGCGCTTGAAATCGCCAAAGGGATCGACACTCACATTCCCGCCCATTTCGGCGAGCTCGGGATCGACTTAGCGCTTGATGCCAGCGGCCGGGTATGGCTGCTCGAAGTGAATTCCAAGCCATCCAAGAACGACAATACACCGCTTCAGGATAATAAAATCCGTCCTTCCGTTCGAAATATGGTGCGTTATGCAAGACATTTGGCCGAATTTTAACGAAAAGGAGGAAGCGGCAATGGCTGAGAATCCGTGCAGCAGCGTCCTCGGTATTATGATTAGCGAACTTACGGCACCTTCCTCAAGCTCCGGCGGTCCCTATCCCCCTCCGGTGATGCCCGAGGATCTATTTTGCCGCCGTTTATCCCGGTTTGGGCAATCTATCGGCCTGTTCGTCTATTTATTCTGCGCTTCCCAAGTCACAGGCGGCTCATCTCGATTGATTAGAGGCTTCATTCTGAAGCATGGCCAGTGGCAGCAAGGAAGCTTCCCGCTTCCCGATGTGCTCTATGACCGTTCGCTTCCAAGAACGAATGCCCAATATAAGCTTGCAACCTGCGCACTAGCGGAACTGAAACGCCTGAAGCCGTATATACTGCTGAATGGCGCACTTCCCGGGAAACTGGACGTTTATCGGGAGCTCGAACGCGATTCGCAGCTGTCGCCTTGGCTGCCTTCGACTTACAAGTACGAAGGAGCTGCCGTTCTGACTCAGCTGATGAAACAATATCCCGAAGGTTTATTTCTCAAACCCTCTGCCGGCAGCCATGGAAAAGGTGCCATTCGCCTGCTTCGGAGGGATGACGGCTGGCATATTGACGGCCGTGATCGGAAGAACCGCTCCCTTGCGGTGTTGCACGACAATTGGCAGGACGTATGCCGCTTTGTTAATCGCTTCGTCGCTTCCATGACGTATATCATTCAGCCTTACCTGCCCCTCACCGGTAAGGACGGCCGTTCCTATGACGTTCGGGTCTTAATCCAGAAGGACGAAACGGGCAACTGGTCATTCACAGGTGCAGCCGTCCGGACCGGGCAACTGGGGAGCGTTACCGCCAACTTGCATGGCGGAGGCTCCGCTCACGACGCTCTCGAGGCATTGACGGAACAGTTCGACGGTGAAACCGCCGGACGGCTGCTCGGGCGAATTCGCTGGGTCAGCGAACGGGCCGCGTTTGCGCTGGAGAATCATTTTGGCAGGCTCGCCGAACTTGGCATCGATTATGGCATCGAGCAAGGCGGCCGAATCTGGCTGCTTGAAGCCAATGCCAAACCCGGACGGAAGGCGCTGGAAGGCGACGAAAGCGCTGCGAGGCTGGCCATTGAACGACCGATCCGTTACGCTATGAAGCTTGCCGCGCACAGACAGCCGGTTTATCCGTTTTCACGAAATCAAAGGAGATACATCCAGGAGGTTCATCCATGAGTTTGACATCTTGTCATGTACACTTCTCACCATCAAGCGATCGAATCGTTTACCTGTCGGGCTCACTCCTTAAATCACTGAAGCTCTCCGGCAAGAAAACCATTCAGCTTAAGCTTGGTCATGAAAGCATAACTGCTGCCGTAAAGTCGATCGATCGGCAAGGCCATCACCTCTACCTCTCCGCAGGAGTTCGTCAATCCATCCGGGTTCCGAAGGCCGGCAGCATCTCTTATGTCCAAGGCGAAGATAATGAGGTTCAACTCGGACCGCTTATCGGCGTGTTGACAGACGGAAGCCGTTCCGCCGATTCTCCTTTTGGCGCACGGTCGGGGTATATTCGGCAGCTTCTCAAAACAGGAGAACGCAAAGCCTATTTCTTCGCCTTTACTCCGCGCGACGTGAATTGGAATCAAGGGACGATCAATGGGTACTTCCTGAACAGTACGGGAAGCTGGTACCGCAAAGTCGTTCCGCTCCCTGACGTCGTTTACAACCGCCTCCCAAGCCGCATCGCCGAGACGACAGCTACGATCATGTCGCTGCGCGAGAAGTTTATCCGTAAAGGGGTTCCCTTCTTCAACTGGAGCTTCTTCAATAAATCCGATGTTTATAAGCTGCTCGACAAGGATGTGGAAGCGCTGGAGCATCTGCCGGAATCGGTCAATAACCCACGCGCTGACAAAATCAAAGAGATGCTGGAGAAACATCAATTTATTTATTATAAACCTTCTGCCGGCAGCCTCGGCATCGGGATATATCGACTGACGTATCATCCCAAACGCGGATACTTTGCCAGATATCGCAGAGGGGATACGAATGTGCTGCTTCGCTTCACGAACTTCAGCAGTCTGATGCGCATGCTGGAGACGAGACACGGAAGCGGACTTGGTCGATATGTCAGCCAGCAGGGTGTTCGATTAATCGAAATTGACGGATGTCCGATCGACTTCCGTTTCCATATGCACAAGAATGGCAGTAACAAATGGGTGCCGGTGGGCATCGGCGCGAAGAAAGCCGGTCGCGGCAGCGTCACCACGCATATTAAGAACGGCGGTCAGCTGTTAACGCCGGAACAGGCGCTCAGCCGGGCTTTCGGTGATCGCTCCGACGAAATCTTGAATAAAGCCAAGGATGTCTCGGTGAGACTGTCGGAAGCGATTGAACGCAACTTCCCGCATACGCTGGGAGAACTCGGTCTTGATATCGGCATTGACAAGGACGGCGAGGTTTGGATGTTTGAAGCCAATGCCAAGCCGGGTCGGTCGATATTCAGCCATCCTGCGCTGCGTGCGCAAGGACGTGATTCCGTAAGTCATATTCTGGATCATTGCATGTATTTAAGCAGGTTCACGGGGCAAGGAGGCGAAGCTTAATGGCACTCGTTATTCACGAGGATACGGCGGTGAGAGATGAAGCCGCCTCCATTCAGCGTAAGCAGCCGGTTCTCGCTATCTTGACGATCGAAGATGATATACAGCTATTTCGCGGCAATCGTGGAAATTTTGCAGATATCATTGCAACGGGAGCCGAATTCGGTTTTACGGTTTACGTGCTTACAGTCAAGCAGCTGAAGTTTCAGCGCAAGCTGCTTGACGGCTTCACCTTCAACACGGCAACAGAGAGCTGGGAGCTGCAGAAGTTCCCGCTGCCCGACCTCATCTATAACCGAATTCCACTCCGCGAGGATGAGCTGCAGCCCGAAGTGAAACGTAAAATAGCGGTATGTGTCAAACATCCCCGCATCCAGATCTTCAATCCAGCTTTCTTTAATAAGTGGAGCTTGTTTAAATGGTTAAAGCAGTCGCGGACCACTCAGCCGTTCATTCCGGCTACACGCCGCCTGCTAACAATTAGCGGACTCGGCAAAATGATGCTGAAGCATAAATTTCTCTATCTCAAACCGGTCAGCGGCAAAGCCGGCAAAGGCATCATGACGATCGAGCTGCAGCAGGAAAAGCCACTTCCCTATCGCCTGAAGATACAAGGGGATCGCGGAAGCACAACCTACAATTGCGGCACGATTGGGAAGCTTTGGACCCGGATTATCAAAGAAAGCAGCGGTGAGCGTTACATTGCCCAGCAGGGTATTCAGCTCGCTGCCTTCAATGAACGATCCTTCGATCTTCGTGCACTCGTTCAGAAGAACCGCCGGGGACAATGGGACATCTCCGGCGTCGGTGCACGTGTTGCCGGAACATACAGCATAACGACACATGTACCTCGCGGAGGCAGCATCGAAGATCCGGAGAAGCTGCTTGTCAGCGTATTTGGTCAAGATGAGGCACGTAAACTGCTAGTAAAGGCCCGCAACGCTGCGTTAATTATCGCTCGTCAAATCGAGCGCGGCTCCGGTCGCCGCTTGGCGGAAATGTCGATGGATCTTGGCGTGGACCAGTTTGGAGGTATCTGGTTCTTCGAAGCCAACGCGAAGCCGATGAAATTCGACGAGCCGGATATTCGCAAACGTTCGCTTGAGCGCATCTTTCACTACAGCCAATATTTGCTCAAGCTGAAGGGTCTATAGCGAGGAGTGATTTGCCGTGCAGGTAAAGCTGCTGTCACCGACCCAATGGGCATCTGCGAAGGAAAAGGTCACCCGTTTCATATACCGGAATGGCGACGATCGCATCACGAATGCAGCCTTGGTTGAGCTGCGGGAGCTTCCCGCAGCCCAACTGGCCAGCAGCCGTTCCGGCGAAGCACCTGCTGCAATTGCGCTGGCGATTTCAAGCAGCGGCAAGCTGGCTGCGTGCGCATTTGCTGCCGAAGGCGGCGAACGCGCATGCTTCGTCGTCGTTGCCCCGG
Source organism: Paenibacillus sp. CF384 (assembly GCF_900106745.1). GTDB lineage: Bacteria > Bacillota > Bacilli > Paenibacillales > Paenibacillaceae > Paenibacillus_Z. The sequence goes on from NZ_FNNV01000010.1 coordinate 86,767, forward strand.
AGTTCCGCGGCCAAGGCGCCGGGAGCGCGCTGCTGAAAGCACTCAGTCAGCGCATGGGCTCTCTCACCTGCTCCGTCGCCTCGGATAATCCCTCCAGCATGGCCATGTGTTTCCGTGCTGGCATGAAGGCTGTGAGCCTGCATGACGGTCCGACCGGTAAGCCGACACTGCGTTTTGAGAGTTAGCTTATGTAAAACCTTAAGCCTAGGCAATGCTTCCGATGCTAGTTTTTGCATTCACTGCAAAACCTTTTAGGAGGAGTCTTTATGGTTCAGCCGGTTCTCGGCATCCTGACGCTCTATTTGAACGACAATGGATGGCTCGAGGAGAAACCGATCTATCAACGCATGACGTTGGCCGGCAAGAAGCTCGGTCTTGAAGTATTTGTGTTCACACCGGCGGACGTCAACTATTCAGATAACCGGATTCATGCTCATATCTACGATGCTTCATCGCAAAGCTGGTCGCGCAAATGGCGTTCCTTTCCCCATATGATCTATGATCGCTGTCGCATTCAGCGGAGTCATCGCTTTGTCCAGTTAAGCCATTTCCGCAAAAAATACGGCCACTTGACCTTCTTAAACCGGGTGCTCCGCAACAAGTGGACGGTTTATCGTACCATGCGCAAAGAAGATGACTTTGTCCCCCATCTCCCCATGACACGGCTTTATGAGAGTGCGAGCGATCTGACGGAAATGATCCGTAAGTATCCGCTCATCTATTTGAAGCCAATCAACGGAACTGGGGGCAGAGGCATTCTGCGCATCGAGAAGCAGCAAAGCGGCGAGTATTTAATCCAGGGAAGAGATCAAGATCGGCGAATCGTTCGTCCTCAGCGAGCCTCACTCACGGGCATTCAAGGGCGGCTGGCTTCTTGGGATCTGAAAGGGAACCGGTATCTCGTGCAGCAAGGCATTCAGCTTAAACTGCCTAATGGCCGCGTGCACGATTATCGGATGCTTGTGCAGAAGAACGGCAAAGGGGAATGGGAGGTGACCGGCTGCGCGGGACGAATCGGCGCTTCCGGCAGCATTACCTCCAACCTGCACGGGGGCGGTCAGGCGATCAAGATGCAATCGCTGCTTAGCGACTGGATTCGGAACGAGGATACGGCTGCCGATATTCGGCAGAAGGCCGAGGATTTCGGCGTGAAAGTAGCCGCCTACCTCGAGGAATCCTACGGGCGCTTATGCGAGCTCGCGCTTGACCTGGCCATCGACCGGAGAGGACAGATCTGGCTGCTCGAGGTGAATCCGAAGCCGGCTCGCGAAGTATTCGCGCAGGCCGGGGAACGCGAGACATATAAGCAGGCCATCATCCGGCCGCTGGAATACGCCGTCTGGCTTTATGATCAGAAGAAGCGGCGCAAAGAAAAGCAGGAAAAGCTGGAGAAGAACGAATAGCAAGCACCTTCGCTGGATTAAATCCTGTGTTAAGCCGCATCGTTGACCAAAGAGAGGTACTCGGTACCTCTCTTTGCGTTTCAACCTTGCTTTTCCGTCTATGTGCGGTACTTAGTTCCTCTCTTCACGCTCTAACCTTTCTTTCCCGCACATGTGCGGTATCGAGTACCTCTCTTGCACTACATCCTCGCTTTTCCGCCAATGTGCGTTTCCTTCTACCTTTCTTCAGACTTTATCCACACTTTTCCATCTATGTGCGGTATCCAGCACCTTTCTTCGTGCTGAAGCCTGCATAGACGTCTACATTGGAGCCAATGTGGCGAATTCCGTTGATGTAGCACACCTAGACGTCTACATTGGAGCCAATGTGGCGAATTTAGTTGATGCAACCAAACAAAAGGCCGCCTCAAAAGTCGCCTTGCGACTTTCGAGACAGCCCTTTAACGCTACACTTGCGTTAACGCAAGCAGCTCGCGGAAATCAGAGATTAGCGCATCCGCTCCCTGCAGCTCTTCCTTGCGGCCATACACGGCATAGGCGCAGCCAATAACGCCAAGCCCGTTGCTCTTGCCTGCTTCCACATCGGAGGAACGATCACCGACCATCCAAGCGGATTTCACGCCATGATCCTCCATGAGCCGCGCAACGAGATAGATCTTCGATGCGGTTCCATACTCACCTGCACTGTACAATCCATCAAACAACGGAGCGATTCCCTTGTAGCGGGCAACCTCTTTCACATAACGCTCCAAACCATTGCTGGCCACGAACAATCTGAACCCTTGCTCCTTAAGTGACTGCAGCGTCTCCGCCACATGCGGATACAGCTCGCCTTCCCCGGCTTCCAAGCCCTCCAGCTCATATTGGAGCAGCAGCTCATCAGCCCGTCTCTGAGCAGCCTCAGTTCCGTCCGGCATCACTTTGCGCCAGATATCCTCGAGCAGCATGCCAAGACAGCCCAGCAGCTTCTCTACCGGCGGAGTGGGCTTCATATACAACCCCTCTGCCCGCAGCGTTTCGAAGATACGTTCATGCACGTGGATGAGCAGCGTATCCGTTTCAAACAATGTACCATCCATATCAAAAATAATGGCATCCGGTCGCGCCAATGTAACGTTGGTCTGCAAGAAGAAATCCCCTTTTCGCATTATTGCCCTTTATCATACTGGAAAAGAAGACCGGCACGCAACCTGCATTTACCATTTGCCCGGATCGATATCTTTCGGTCCAAGGCCATTCCATACATTCGAAATCGTCGCTTGCTCCGGATGCTCGAACACTAGGAATGCCGTAGGCAAATATCTGCCCTCGCTGCTCTTAGTAGACGGTTTATTGATCACATGACCGTCGTTGACCAGCACAGTGGACGACCCACCGTCTAAATTGGCTGCAATGACCGCGCCGCGTTCCAGCATAATTTGCTGCACATCGTACAAATTCGCACCAATACTATGTCCAGGCTGTCTGCCGTCGATGACCACGAAGAGAATAGCGCCATCTTCCCTCTGTCCCATTGCCGTTCTCGGGGCGATTCCCCAACCGTCTGCTGCATTCTTAATAAGCCCCTTGCCGTTAACAATAATGCGGGGCTGGAACGTCACCGCTTCCTGCACGCCCATCTGCTCAAGCTCAGAGAGCGAATAGCGGCCTGCTACCATCTTGCCATCGCGATCCAGTCCAACGACTTGCGTTGATTTCGATTTGCCCAAATCATCATAGAACAGCTTCCCGCCGGACATGACGATGCCAATCGGCTGAAATCCATTCCCCTGCCAATTCGGATCGGCAAAGCCGCCGCCATTAACGCCCGCTATAGCCCCGGTCCGCTCTACCATACTGCGCACGCGCTCGCCACGGCCTTGTTTGGCCGGAACGCCGATGCGGATTTTCGTCGGATCATTCACCGTCATCACATACCCGCTGTAACCTGTACCGGAAATCTCCTCGATCTCCACGAGCGGCTTCTCTTCCGGCTGCGTACTGACCGGAACGGCTGTATCGACCGGCTGCGGTTGCGACTGTGTATGGATTTCGTGTGTATCTCGTTCTTCTCCCATCGCATTAAATCGCTGCTGGTATTGCTGTACACGCACATCCAGCTCATGCTGTCCGATTATATATTTCGCCCAATGCCTATGCTGCGTTGTAATGAGCGTATCCGCCATCAGATAGCGAAAGTTGCTGCCGGACGGTGTCAACAGAAGCCAACCGATTCCGGTAATGCCCAGCATCAGCAGGATAATCCCGCTAATGGTCATCATTCGGATCATTCGTTTCAGGCGTCTTCGGAACCCATGGTTGATCGTCCCTTGGTGCTGTAGTGGAGTGTCAGTACGTTTCATTGCTGCCTCTCTCGGTGTCGGTACATTCGATTGTATGTCCATCCTCCGCCTCGCTTTTCCCAGACTTCAAACACATTGTAACTAGTAAACGCGAGGCGGAATATAAAAGTTTCAGTCGAATGAGGGATTTGACAAAACTAGTTATATTTCGCCAAAAAATCCCTAAGAAAATTCAAAAAAAGCCGGCTCCGCAGAAGGGCCAGCTTCGGACCGATACATAGATTGAACACGATACTAGAACACTTTCTTCGTGCTCTGATCGGCTTTTATCATCTCGACCGCTTCCTTAAACCGCATCGCATGGACGATTTCACGCTCACGCAGAAATTTGAGACCATCCTGCAAATCCACGTCGTCGGTCATATCGATAATCCATTGGTACGTCGCACGTGCCTTCTCCTCTGCTGCAATATCCTCATACAAATCTGCGAGTGGATCGCCTTTCGTCGCAATATAGGCTGCCGTCCACGGCACGCCTGAAGCGTTGCTATAGAAAAGGCCATTATCGTGATTCACGTAACCTGGAGCGAGTCCCGCTTCTTCAAGCTGCTTCGGCGTCGCATCTTTGGTCAGCTTATAGATCATGGTAGCGATCATTTCCAAATGGGCAAACTCCTCCGTACCAATATCCGTAAGCAGGCCAATCACCTTGTTAGGAATGGAGTACCGCTGATTTAAATACCGCAGCGCTGCGGATAGCTCACCGTCAGCCCCGCCGTATTGCTCGATCAGATACCCAGCCACCCTGGGATCACATTTACTGACCCGAACGGGGTACTGGAGCTTCTTCTCATAAATCCACATGGAATCTCCTCCTCTCTTTCCTAAAGCTGCAAAGCTGCCTCTATACCTGCCAAGGCCATGGGCATTCGACCCATTGCCATGGATATTTGGAGTAACTGTGTCCGAATTGCATGAGCGGCCCATATTGCATCTCGAACTGCAGTGCACACTGCTGACGCTGCTGCGCCAATTGATTGAATTGTTGAAGGGCCTGCAGATCATTAGGATGCGTGTCGAGATAAAGAGTCAACTCAACCAAGGCAAAATCCAGCTGTTGCAGCTCAAGCAGCTTCTTATAATAGTTTTCGTCCAACTGCTTATTCATCCTGCTGCCCCCTCATTGAGCTTTTCGCCTCATAAGGGCCGTATAGTGCCGGCCAAAGCGTACCCAATTTGAGTGCTTCTGCCAGCGAAAATTGCGGCAAATTCATGGGCTGATAAGGAATGAATTCATTCGGCGGTACATAATAGGACTTCACATATTTAGGCGGGCAAGGGTCGAACGGACCTATGAAGGGATACCAATCTCGTGTCGGCTTCATCGCATTCACCTGCATTCTCCTCCTAGTAATCAAATCTGACCGGAGCAGTAACAAAATTCCATTTCTAATCATATGACATTCGCCCAGTAAATGTTCCTGTTGATTTTGTTGATATCTGATTTTGATTTCCCGGGGAATAGTAGCTGCCGAACTAACAAAAAAAAGACTGACGCCTTCAATCATCCATGATGATCGAAGGCATCAGCCCCCTGCTTCTTTATTCCTTCTCTTCTTGTTCCTGCAGCTCGGGTTGTTCCGTCTGCAGCTTCACACGGTAGATAGACACACGCAACACACGCAGCCGTTCACTCTCCGCGACTTCAAAGGCGTAATTATCCACTACGATCTTCTTGCCTTTATCCGGGTTGCCCTCCAGCTGCGTAAAGAGCCAGCCGCCGATTGTATCGACGTCTTCGTCCTCAATATCCAAGTTAAACATATCGTTGATTTCTTCGATTAACATTCTGCCGTCTACAGAGGTGACATCCCCTTTAACGACAATGTTAGGCTGCTGATTATCAAATTCATCATGAATTTCGCCGACGATTTCCTCCAAAATGCTCTCAGTAGTAAGCATACCGGCAGTTCCACCATATTCATCTACAACGATAGCCAGCTGCGAATGCTTGCGCTGCATCAGCTTCAGGACATGGCTGATTTCCATCGACTCCGGAACATTAAGTATAGGACGGAGATATTTCTTGATGGATTGCTCCTCGTCCGGGTCGGAGGTGAGCAAATCCGTAATATGCACAAATCCGATGAGCTGATCCTTATCCTCTACACAAACGGGATAACGGGTATGTTTGGTCGTGTAAACGATTTTCATGTTCTCTTCATAAGAATGATCCGCATAGAGGCAGTCCATATCGGTCCTAGGCAGCATGACCTCGCGAGCAAGTCTGTCACTGAATTCGAAAATATTATCGAACAGTCGCAGCTCATCCTTGTCGATAATGCCGCTTTTGGCGCTCTGATTCATCAGAATGCGAATTTCTTCCTCGGTATGTGCCGAATCATGTTCGCTGGCAGGCTGAACGCCAAACAAACGCAGTAAGCGATTGGCCGATCCGTTGAGCAGCCAAATGACTGGCAGAAACATTTTGTAGAAGAACAGAAGCGGCATCGAAAGCCATAAGGAAGTCGCTTCCGATTTCTGAATCGCCAGCGATTTAGGCGCAAGCTCTCCAAGTACGATGTGCAGAAAGGTAATGACGAGAAATCCGATAACAATCGAAACCGTATGTACGAGCGTCTCATCCGTCAAACCGAACTTGAAAAACATGGGTTCAACGATAAGATCAGAAATCACTGGCTCCCCTACCCAACCAAGACCAAGAGAAGCTAATGTAATACCGAATTGCGTGGCTGATAAATACGCATCGAGCTTTTTGTTTACCGTCAGCGCATATTTAGCCCTTTTATGTCCTTCGTTGGCCAACTGAGTTAGCCTTGATGAACGAACCTTCACCAAGGAGAACTCCGCCGCTACGAAAAAACCGTTCAACAATACAAGAATAAGGACTACACTTAAGTTTAACAGAATTCGGCCTGCTTCAAATTCATGCAAAGGCTTCGTCCGCTCCTCTCATCGGCATATCGCCGCTCTATCTATATTATAGGATGGCTTGACGAGTACCAAAGTCTACATCCCGGTAATACATATCTTTCACGAGCAGGTTCGGTCCGCAGCAGGACGCAGCCGGGCAGTGACAATCAACGCTGCGTGCGAGTGGATGTGCAAGCCAGCGACCGAACAAATCGTCTAATCGATCTGATCCAATGTTGCCGAACGCCGGAACGTCAGAGAAATCGGTGACGAACACATCGCCGGTAAATAAATTTACATTCAAACGATTGCGGCCATCCGGATCGTTACGGACCGTTACAAGCGGTGCTGCAGCCAATCTAGCCAGCAGCTCACGATCTTCCTTCTGCTCATTGCAGTGGTAGAACGGCAGCGTACCGAAGAGCATCCATATCGATGGATCCCTGCTATCCAGCAAGGAAGTAATCGCATCCCGCATCTGTTGTTTCGAAATGACAGGCAGATCCGCTGCAAATGCGCTTGGGTACATCGGATGTACCTCGTGACGCCTACAGCCCATTTCCAGAATCAACTTGTGGATCTCTGGCATTTTATTATAAGTCCGGAAATTGATCATTGACTCTGCCGATACGAATAATCCACCGTCACTTAGTCGCCTTGCATTATCGATCATGCGATCATACATACGCGCAGCCGTGTCCTTCGAAACAGGATGCCCGCTTTTGGCGAAGCCTATTTGGTGAAAATCATCGCTGCTCGTGTAATTGAATGAGATGTGCATCACATCCAGATAAGGCGCGATTGCTTCATACCTGCCATAGTCCAATGTAATATTGGAGTTAATTTGAGAGGATACGCCGCGACTGCGTGCATATTTGAGCAGCGGGATCATATAGTCTCTCACTGCCTGAGCGGAGAACGTCGGTTCACCACCTGTAATACTGATCGTCTTCAGATGTTCGACTTCGTCCAATCTGCGCAGCAGCGTATCAAGTGGCAGCTTCGCAGGCTCCGCCATCACTAAAGTATCACCAACAGCGCAATGCTCACAGCGCATGTTGCATAAATTGGAAAGTGTCATCTCTACACTTGTCAGCACATGCCGACCATGCTCGCGCAAGGAAAGAATAGGATCCCACGGATCGTTCGCGGGTGTAAATAATAGCTTTGAATCCGGTTGTACGAACGGTACAGCATTCTGCATTTGTTTCAGCACCTTACTTTGTCATGATATACGCATGCTCTGATAATAACTTTCTTTTATTGTAATGTCCGAAGTCGCTCGTTGCAAACACAATGGCGCAAAAAACGAAAAGGAGCCTGCTCGGCTCCCTAGACTACGGTATTGAATTGGGATGCTGGAGCAGGTACACATCTCAGCTTCAGTAAGCCTCAGCAATAGGTTGATCTTCATTCACGCCTACAATCATCGTCGTCAGCTGCTTTGATAAGTCAACCTCGTAAGGCACCTTCAGCTCTTCGCCCAGCTCGTTGTTCAGTATTCGAACGACAGGCCTATGCGGGCATGAAGAATTAATATCTACGACGACGCCACTCTCTCCGGAATGAAACTTAACTGTAATGCCGAGCGGGTAAATGGCGACTTTATCACGGAACAGTTGAAGCATCCGCTGTTCATATAACGTGCCTGTACCTGCATATAAGGATTCTACCGCTTCATGCGGCAAGAGCGGATTACGATAAATGCGAGTTGTCGTCATTGCATCATAGGAATCGACGAGTCCAATCCACTTCGCATACTCGTGAATCTCGTTGCCTCGAATGCCGCGCGGATAACCGCTCCCATCGAGCCGCTCATGATGCTGATAGGCACAGTGGGCAGCGAGCAACGGAATATTCGGCTCATCCTTAAGCAAATAGTACCCTCGCTCCGCGTGCCTCTTCATTTCTTCGTACTCATCTCTCGACAGCGAGCCTTGCTTCTTGAGAATGTTCATACTGATTTGCGTCTTGCCAATGTCATGCAGCATGGCGCCAAGGCCAAGGGTCATCAGCTCGTCCCGGGAATAACCGTTCGCAATACCGAGCAAAGTTGTATAGACCGATACATTCAGCGAATGTTGGAACAAATAATCATCCACAATGCCCATGTTCATGAGCATAATCATAGCATCCTTCTGATCCGTCAAATCATCGATAACCATCGTCATAATTTGTTTGAACGATTTGGCTATATATGGATAAGTAACGCCGCTCTTCCGATTGGGACGATCCATTAAATCTCGGAAATTCGTTCGAATCTCGCTTAGTGCCCTATGCCTTGTTTCTTCGCTTATTATATCGGGAATAATCAGATCCGCTGTTCGCGGATCTTGAATATAGACAAAATGCACGCCGCATTCATAAAGGCGAGTTATCAGTTTTGCAGTTAATTCGACATTCTCCGCGAGTAGGACCAGTCCATCCTCGGAGTATATCTTCTTAGCTAGTCTCATGCCCGGCCGGCACATCTGTGTGGGCAATAATCGCATCGTATCGACCCCTGCCTTGCATCTATTTTCCTAAAATTGTAGGCTAGGCAAGAAGAAATGCTATGCCGTGCAGTGTCGGCGTTGTAAGTTTCTTCCCTGAATATACCAGTAGAATTTGATGGAATTCCAATACTTTCTAGTATCAAAAAAATCATCGTAATGTTACTGTAAGGGATTTCCGTAAAAAGAGCAATATCAGATTCGCCAAATATCGACATATTCGCGTTATTTTTATTAGCTCATCACAAACAGCCAAAACAATGCCGCCAGTACAAAACGGTAAATCGCGAAATGCGTCAGTCTTACCTTCTGGATAAAGCGTAGGAACAAGACGATAACAAGCCACGCAACAACGAAGGATACAAGGAAGCCTACAATAAAGAACATCAAGTTGTCGCCTTCAATCATCTTGTAATTATCGAGCATTTCGTAGCCGGTAGCCGCCACCATGATCGGAATGGCCATCAGAAACGAGAAGTCCGCTGCTGCTTTATAACTTGTCCCTGTCAGCATACCGCCGGCGATCGTAGACCCCGAACGGGAGAAACCAGGCCAAAGCGATAAGCATTGCAGCAAACCGATACCGAGAGCCTGTTTGTACGAAATATCGTCCATCGTTTCAGATACGACCTTGATACGACGAGACTTCTGCAGCCGCTCGGCAGCGATCATGTAGATCCCGCCTACCACAAGTGAAATCAAGACCGGTGTCTGATTGAAACCTTCGCCTTTAATAATATCCTTGAGCAGAAATGCAAGCAGCATGGCAGGCACGATTCCGAGCGCAACATGGATCAAGTTCAATTTGCGACCTTTATGTTTTCCGGAAGAAAACGTTCCGAGAGATTTAGTTTTGCGTGACAATCCAAATAAATCGAGAATGCGATCCCAATAGACAATAGCCATCGCTAATATAGCGCCAAGCTGAATGACAATTTCAAATGTAACAATCGCCTGATCATCCGCTGCAATCCCAAGCAGCTTATTCGTCAATATCATATGACCTGACGATGAAACAGGCAGAAACTCGGTTAATCCTTCAACAATACCTAAAATAATCGCGTGAATAATGTCTCCCATTTGATCCTCCTAAGGTGTACTGCTATTCAATTATTCTACAATCCAACGATGCCGATAACTCTCGGTAATCGCCTGTTTATCGAGCAGCTCTTGCTCCAGCACATCACGAAGAAACTCAGGCAAATAATAAGTAACGTCTGTGCCGTATTTGATTTTCTCATAACCGACACCAAAGGTAAACATATCAATCGTCCCAACAATATAGACCTTATCATCCTGTAAAGGGTGACCATTTACTATGATAGAGGAAATACGGGTGTAGTTCGTCCGTTCCGGCGAATAGTGGATTTCGAGTCCGTCTACGGCAAGCGTGCCAAGGACAAGACCGCGGAAACCGAATCCGCGGATCGGTTTATCCACATATTCGCGTTGGAGTGCTTCTTCAAGCGACAAGCGGATTTCCGTGCCGGTCAGTCTCATTCGGCATGGATTGATCGGTGATGGGCAGAGGGCATGCAAATCCCCTGCCGTCACCGCTCCTGCGGCGAGGCCACCGAGCAGCTGGCCCGTGTTGACGATGCCGATCTCGGCATCGGCTTTACGCCGCAGGCCTGCGGCGAGCAGATTGGCGAGCGATGTTTCATGCTCGCTGCTTGCGGGCATTGGTTCGTCCAGCACGGTGATAACCCGGCTTAGGCGCTCGCTGCTATCCGCAAGAAACCCGCTGATAAGCGCAGTCGCTTGAGATTGCTGCTCCCTTGGTTCCATCGGGACGCATTTCGCTCGGATGATCGGCCGATTCATTGCAGCCTCCATCCTAATCTCCACATGGCCCAGGAATTCACCGAACTTCCCTGCCGCGCAGAGAGAGGTCTTCCCAATTACTTCAGGCTCTTCGAATAAATGATGCGTATGGCCGCCCAGGATGAGGTCGATACCTGCAATGTCAACAGCCATCTTACGATCCAGCGTGATGCCGACATGCGACATCACTACTAACACATCCACTTGCGATCGCAATATGGCAACTTGCTCAGCCACGGCTTGCAGCGGATCTGTGACATTCCAGCCAAGAAGCTTATAGAATTCAGCGAAAGCAGCCGTCACGCCAATGAGGCCGATGCGCAGCTTCCCTTTATGAATAATCGTGTTAGGAAGCAGCCAGGATGGACGTTTGCCATCCTCGAGCTGATAGAAATTGGCGCAAATCGTCTTGAAGCGTGCTCGCGTTCCGTAAGCTTCTGTGAGCTGATCCGGTGTAAACGTCAGCCCTTCATTGTTGCCAATCGTTACAACCTCATAACCCGCAGCATTCATCATATCGATGTTAGCCAGGCCGTCGCTTGCTTCCGTTTCTACACGCATGCGGTCCATGTGATCGCCGATATCCAGGGTCAATACATGCTCATCCCCGTATATGCGCCGTGTCTCCTCGATGTATGCAGCCATTTTGGCTGCTTGCTCTAAACGACTGTGAATGTCATTGCTATGTAACAAAACGACATTTGGCGCATCCGCTGCCTTATCTTTCATGCTTGCCTCCCAGTTGCAAGGAACTACTTCTTTAATCGCATCTCTTCTGCCGAGAAGGTTTGCTTGAAGCCGTAGGATACTTCCCCGCGTTTCTCTTCGTCATGGATGAACTTGCATACGACAACGCTTTTTACATTTAAGCATTCACTTGAACCATGGGGCACATACAGTCGAATCGGTCCGCCTTTATGCAGTGCCTCTCCACCGATGGCATACTGAACAGCGGCGTCCTTTAATTGCTCCCAAGGAACAAGCGCCTCGAACGTATCGACTGCCTCTACCTTTAGATGAGTAGGCAGCGGCGCATCAGCAGCGATTCCCTGGCTGTCGCGCCATGCTGTGAACCATGCCCCGAAATCGAACGCTTCGCCGGCAGCACCGGCGATTCGAGTCGATAACGGAAAGCTGGCTCCTGCCAGTTTAGCCATATCATCAGCTGTCATTCGAACAGGTTCTTGTCCTGTGTATGCGATCGTAATCAAAGTATTCCCGGATTGAACGGTCATGCAGTTCCCTCTCTTCTCACCGAAATATGTTTAGCCGCCGATCTGTGACATCCGTCTTCCGGTAGGCTCATGGCTTTGCGCCTCATCGGATAGCTTCGCGGCCATCTCATGATTAAGCGGTTTAATTGCCATCGCCTTGCTAAACAGCTCAAGCATCTTCTTCTCGTCGCCAAGGGCAGGCTTCACATTCAATTCATCTACCCAGTACAAGCAAGGATGAATGTGACCGTCCGCGGTCAAGCGAAGCCGATTGCACCTTGTGCAAAAGTGGTCACTTACCGGATGGATAAGTCCAAAAGAGCCTTTGCCGCCTTCAATTCGGTAGTCATCAGAAGGCCCATTCCCCTGCACATCGTGAATCTGTTTAATATTCAAGCCATTCTCCTCTGCGATTTCAAGAACTCTCGTAAGAGGCAAATAATGATTTCTCCAATTGTCATCGGCATGTCCGATAGGCATGTATTCAATAAAACGCACATGCAGCGGTTGATCGTGAGCCATACGCAGAAAAGCAGCGATCTCATCCTCGTTGACGCCTTTAAGCAGCACGCAATTGAGTTTGATCGGTGCAAAACCGACTTGAGCCGCAACCTCTATGCCTTTCAAAACACGCTTCAAATCACCGCGCCTTGCAATAAATTGAAAACGTGCGGGATCGAGCGTATCCAAACTGATATTTACGCGATTAACGCCAGCCTCACGAAGTGCCTGAGCTTGATCGGCGAGGAGAACGCCATTCGTCGTCATAGAAATGTCTTTGATGCCCGGAATGGCGGCAAGCTGACGGACCAAACCTGCCAGGCCCGGTCGGACGAGCGGCTCTCCCCCGGTAATGCGCAGTTTGGAAATACCCAAGCTTGCACCGGCGCGCACAACCTCGGTAATTTGATCATAACTAAGCAGATTCTCCGCAGGTTCGAACTGTACGCCTTCCTCGGGCATGCAGTATAGGCAACGTAAATTGCAACGATCCGTAACGGAAATTCGCAAATAATCATGAACGCGTCCAAAACGATCTGTTAATGCGGTCATTATCCGCCCACCTCCTCGGTTCCCCAGTCTCTGCCTCTAGCATAACATTTTTGGACACATTATGGTATGCTATGGAGACCATTAACATTATGATTGCGAGAGGTTAAACACATGTCTGTAAAATGGAATATCCACCTTTTTGCTGGTCTGGCCGAGCGTTTCGGAGCAGCTGTCATCACTCTTGAGCTGGATCAAGCCGAGCTTACCGTGCACCAACTGAAGCAGGAGCTGATCCGTCGCTACCCTGTCGATGCCTCCTTAATTACGATATCCTTCATGGCCTGCAACCAGACTTACGCCTCAGATGAGCAGCTTCTGCAGGCAAGTAATGAGCTTGCCCTGCTCCCACCTGTATCAGGCGGGGAAGATGCAGAACAAGCCGTAATCCAGAACGAAGCAGCACCTTTCGACCTCTATGTCGTGACGGAACAACCACTTTCGGTAGAAGCGATTACCGCCATGGTCATTGTGCCTAACAACGGGGCTGTCCTAACTTTCACCGGCACGACCCGTGAATGGACGCATGGCGCGCGCACTGTACGTCTGGAGTATGAAGCTTACGTCCCGATGGCCGTTAAGACCTTGCAGCAGATCGGCGATGAAATCGAATCTCGCTGGCCCGGATCCAAGGTTGCAATTGCCCATCGAATCGGTGTTGTTGAAATCGCCGAAATCAGTGTCGTTATCGCCGTCTCTGCCCCACATCGCGGTGACTGCTACGAGGCAAGCCGTTACGCAATAGAACGTCTGAAACAAATCGTACCGATATGGAAAAGAGAGATTTGGGAAGACGGTTCCGAGTGGAAAGGTCATCAGTTAGGTCCATGGAACCCTGTTTCGCCGCTATAATAGGTTTTTTGTTGCTTTTTGTCCATATTTTAGCGCGTCAAAATAGGGTATATTGCACTGTTTTTTTTACGCTCTCATTGTCAATTCTGCATTTTATTGCTACCATGGTCTTATCACTGTTTAGCCTAATTGATAAGTCATTCGAGGTGAATTATGCGGATCCATGTGACGGAGCTCAGAGATGGAGATAAATTAAGTAACGATACATTCAACGGCTACGGGTTACATGTACTTTCTAAAGGTACTGAATTATATGCCAGAGAAATTTCGAAGCTGTTTCAACATCAAATTGAATATGTCGATATTATCTCTAGGAAACAAGAGGAATCAGCTCGAACGATAGAATCAGGAATCAACCCCAAATGGATACCTACCGTACAGCCCATCTACCAAGATGCTGTTAACGGGTACGAACAGTTGTTTCTTGAAGCGATGCAGAACGGTAAGATTATCGAAGATGACGTCGTACATACGTTTCAGCCGCTGGTAGACAATTTCAGAATGGAACGCGATGTCGTCTCCATGCTGCTTCTGCTTAACACCAAAGATGATTACACGTATCAACATTCCGTTCAGGTGGGCATGCTTTCTTACTACTTATCCTCTTGGCTCGGTTATTCCGAGAAGGAAGCCGTTAAGATCGGACAAGCCGGATTCCTCCATGATATCGGCAAATGCCAGATCACGGACGGAATTCTTAACAAGCCCGGCAAACTCTCTGATGATGAGTATGAATTGATTAAGAAGCACACGATCTTCGGGCATCAGATCATACTCGAATCATTCGGCGAATCACTTGCCGCAACGGTAGCCTTACAGCATCATGAGCGCATTGACGGTACCGGATATCCAAACCGTGTAAAAGGGGATGATCTCCATCCCGTCTCCAAAATCGTTGCCGTTGCTGATGTGTACAGCGCGATGATTTCCTCACGTGTCTATCAGAAGAAACGCGATCTGCTCTTCGTTCTGAAGGAGCTGTACCGCATGAGCTTCACCGAGCTGGACGCCTTTACAACACATACTTTTATCAAACATATGATTCCTAATTTTATCGGCAAGCAGGTAGAACTTGTATCCGGCGAAACGGGAACCATCATTATGACGCATCCCTCCGAATTTTTCCGTCCATTGGTCCGCATTGAAGATCGCTTCGTCGATCTTACCGTCACTCGCAATCTTGAAGTTAAACAAGTATTCATGTAATTCATATCATCTCAAAAAAAACTCCGAACCTCTTGAAGAGGATTCGGAGTTTTTTGTTTGGCGTGCAATTGTATCGTATCGGATTAACCGATCGAACCTTCCATCTCAAACTTGATAAGACGGTTCATCTCGACCGCGTATTCCATCGGCAGTTCTTTAGTGAACGGCTCGATGAAGCCCATGACGATCATTTGCGTAGCTTCTGCTTCGGTAAGTCCGCGGCTCATCAGGTAGAACAGCTGATCCTCGGAAACTTTGGATACCGTCGCTTCATGCTCAAGCGTAATGTTGTCGTTCATGATTTCGTTATACGGAATCGTATCCGATGTCGACTCATTATCAAGAATTAGCGTATCGCATTTGATGTTAGCCTTGGAGCCTTCGGAGTTACGGCCAAAGGAAGCCAAGCCGCGGTACGTTACTTTACCGCCGTGTTTACTGATCGACTTGGAAACGATCGTCGAAGTCGTATCCGGCGCCAGGTGAGTCATCTTAGCACCAGCATCTTGATGCTGGCCTTTACCTGCCACTGCGATCGAAAGCACCATGCCTTTAGCGCCACGGCCTTTCAGAACGACTGCAGGATATTTCATCGTCAGCTTGGAGCCGATGTTACCGTCAACCCATTCCATTGTCGCGTTTTCTTCGGCAACGGCGCGTTTCGTAACCAGGTTGTAGATATTCGGAGCCCAGTTCTGAATCGTTGTATAACGGCAGCGTGCATTCTTGAGAACAAGAATTTCTACTACTGCGCTATGCAGCGAGTTCGTGCTGTAGATCGGTGCTGTACAGCCTTCGACGTAATGTACGAAGCTGTCTTCGTCCGCTACGATCAGCGTACGCTCGAATTGACCCATGTTCTCGGAGTTGATACGGAAGTACGCTTGAAGCGGAATTTCGCATTTCACGCCTTTTGGAACGTAGATAAAGCTGCCGCCGGACCATACCGCACTGTTCAGTGCTGCAAATTTATTATCTGCCGGTGGAATGATCGTACCGAAATATTGCTTGAAGATTTCCGGATATTCGCGAAGCGCTGTGTCTGTATCCGTGAAGATAACACCTTGCTTCTCCAGATCTTCTTGCATGCTGTGATAAACAACCTCGGATTCGTACTGAGCGGATACACCTGCAAGGAACTTCTGCTCCGCTTCAGGAATACCAAGCTTATCGAAGGTTTCTTTAATTTCCGTAGGAACCTCTTCCCACGTTTTGCCTTGCTTCTCGGAAGGACGAACATAGTACTGGATATCGTCGAAATCCAAATCATCCATGTTGCCGCCCCACTTAGGCATAGGCATTTTGTAAAACTGCTCCAGCGCCTTCAAACGGAACTCAAGCATCCATTCCGGCTCGTTCTTGATCTCGGAAATCGTACGAACAATCTCGGGAGTCAGACCTTTACCGGATTGGAAAATTGCTTTATGTTCATCGCGAAAGCCATATTTGTAATCTTCTAAATCGGGCATTTCTTTAGCCATCGTAATAGCCTCCTACCATACGCGGTAACCGCGCGTTATTGTTTCTGATGTTCAATTCCTTTGCGCAGTGCATTCCATGAGAGTGTTGCGCATTTAATGCGGGCAGGGAATTTGCTGACGCCTGACAATGCTTCGATATCTTCCAGCTCTTCGAACTCAGCTTCTCCGCCTTTGATAAAGGTCGAGAATCGTTCCGCAAGCTCCAGTGCTTCTTCCGTTGTTCGGCCTGTTACAGCCTCGGTCATCATCGATGCCGAGGACATGCTGATCGAGCAGCCTTCTCCGGTAAACTTCGCTTGTTTCACAATGCCGTCTTCCACTTGAAGCTGTAACGTGATGCGGTCGCCGCACGTTGGATTGTTCAGGTTAATCGTAAGCGAATCTTCGTCCAAGGTGCCGCGGTTACGCGGGTTTTTGTAATGATCCATAATGACACGGCGGTATAAATCATCCAATTCCATAACCGAAGAACTCCTTTGTCTGCTGGAGGCCGTCAACAAGCCTGTCAACGTCCTCTTCGGTATTGTATAAATAAAAGCTTGCTCTGGCTGTAGAAGAAACATTCAGATATCGCATCAACGGTTGGCAGCAGTGGTGGCCTGCACGAACCGCAATCCCCTTCGTATCAAGCACAGTTGCTACGTCATGAGGATGGACATCATTCAAATTAAATGTGACTAGACCCGCACGATTATCGACAGGTCCGAATATCGATATGCCATCGATGGTGCTGAGACGTTCGTACGCGTAAGCAGCAAGCTTATGCTCGTGCTTCTCGATTTCATCCAGACCGATTTCAGTTAGGAAATCAATCGCTGCGCCAAGTCCTACCGCACCGGCAATAATCGGCGTGCCGCCTTCAAACTTCCAAGGCAGCTCCTTCCACGTGGAATCATGCAGATCCACATGATCGATCATTTCGCCGCCGAATTCAATCGGTTCCATCTCTTCAAGCAATGCCTTCTTGCCATAGAGTGCACCAATACCTGTCGGCGCACACATCTTATGACCGGAAAACGCGTAGAAGTCGCAATCCAAATCACGTACATCCACCTTCATATGAGGCGTGCTTTGCGCGCCGTCGACGACCATCTTAGCCCCATGACGATGAGCGATAGCAGTAATTTCTTTGATTGGATTAATGACGCCAAGTACGTTCGACACATACATGATCGAGACGATCTTCGTCCGATCCGTAATCGTGGCTTCGACATTCTCGAGCGTAATGGATCCGTCTTTCTCAAGCGGGATATATTTGAGCGTCGCGCCGGTTGCTTTCGCTACCTGCTGCCAAGGAATCAGATTGGAGTGATGCTCCATTTGCGTGATGACAATTTCGTCGCCTTCGCCGCAAACTGCTCTGGCATAGCTTGATGCTACCAAATTAATGGCTGTCGTCGTTCCGCGGGTGAAAATAATTTCCTGCGTACTTCCCGCATTCAGAAACGCCGCAACCTTCTCGCGAGCGCCTTCGTATGCGTCTGTAGCCCGGGAGCCGAGTGTATGAACGCCGCGGTGTACGTTGGCGTTGTCCATCTCATAATACCGGCTTACAGCATCAATGACAGAACGCGGCTTCTGTGAAGTCGCCGCGCTGTCCAAATAAACGAGCGGATGGCCGTTGATTTGTTGATGAAGGATCGGAAATTGCTCTCTGATCGCTTTTACATTCATCCTTCCAGCTTCCTTTCCAGCAGACGCTGGAGCTGTTCTTTGACCGCATCAATCGGAATTTCCGAAACGACAGGGGCCAAGAAACCATGAATGATCAAACGCTCCGCATCTTTTTTCGAAATACCGCGGGACATTAAGTAGTACACTTGCTCCGGATTTACTTGTCCGACGCTCGCCGCATGTCCGGCTTTAACATCATCTTCGTCAATCAGCAGAATTGGGTTCGCATCTCCGCGCGCCTTGGGGCTAAGCATCAGCACTTTCTCTTGCTGAACGCCGTTAGACTTTGTTGCACCCTTCTCGATCTTCGTAATGCCGTTGATGATGGCTGTCGCTTGATCCTTCATCACGGCACGAGTAACCATGTTACTCTCCGTATTGCGTCCGAAATGCACCGCTCCGGTTGTTAGGCTCATCTGTTGCGAGTTTGTTCCAATGCTGATCACTTTAGCGTCGGAGTTCGAACCGTTGCCTTTAAGCAGCGATTGCGTGTCCGAAAGCGTGTGGCCATCATGCAGATCGCCGATGACCCATTCGATATTGCCGTCGTTCTCAACAACTGCACGTCGAATCGTCAAGTCGATTACATTCGCGGACATATGATGAACCGTTGCGTATCGAACATGCGCACCGGGCTTCACGATCACTTCAACGATGGATTGCTTGGCAATCGCTTCAGCATTTTCACCGTATGCACTAACGACGTTATCTACATAAGTTACACGGCTATGGCTGTCAGCGACTACAAGGACACGCGGAGCAAAAGTCGCCCCTGCATCTTCACTGAAGAACAAGGCCTGTAAAGGAAGCTCGACTTCAACGTTCTTCGGAACGTATAGGAAAACGCCGCCGTTCCAAATGGCCGATTGAAGAGCCGTCAGCTTATTCTCATCCTGCGGTACAACGCTGAACAGATACTTCTGAACCAAGTCGCTATGCTCACGCGCCGCTGTTTCCAGATCGGTGAAAATAACGCCTTTGGCAGCAAGCTCCGCCGACAGCTGTTGAAGCACGCTTGTGCTGTTGCGCTGAACAACCAGACCCGCTTGGGCACCTGCGACCAATTCTCCAATGGAGCCCGGAAGCTCGCTTACAGAGGTGATGACAGCTTGTGATTTATGGTTACCGATCGCCGCTAGATTCCAACGGCTGATACGGATTTTTTCCGGAGTGGGCCATTCCAGCGTTTCCGCCAGTTCAGCGCCTTTAATTCTTGATTCCTCAAGCCATGCCGGCTCGCCTTTGCTCTGGGATAAAGCAGAAACTGTCTGGCGGTTTACCGGAGCCTCTAATTGTGTACTCATTTCTATTGCTCCTCCTCCGATTAAACCTGTCCGACGGTTTCGTCTACGATGCCAAGTTCTTCTTTAACCCAGTCATAGCCTTCGTTTTCCAGACGCTCTGCAAGCTCAGGACCACCGGATTTAACGATACGGCCTTGCATCATAACGTGAACGAAGTCAGGCGTAATGTAGTTGAGAAGACGTTGGTAATGCGTGATGATCAAGAAACCGCGCTCTTCAGAACGCATGGTGTTCACGCCGTTAGCTACGATTTTGAGAGCATCGATATCAAGACCGGAATCGATTTCGTCAAGAACGACGATTTTCGGATCCAGCATCATCATTTGCAAAATTTCGTTCCGCTTCTTCTCGCCGCCGGAGAAGCCTTCATTCAGGTAACGGTGCATGAATTCCGAATTCATATCTAGCTCTTTCATCTTGCCTTCCATTTGGCGGATGAATTTGATCAGAGAGATTTCTTTGCCTTCTTCACGGCGCGCGTTAATCGCACTGCGAAGGAAATCGGAGTTCGTTACGCCGCTGATCTCGCTTGGGTATTGCATGGCAAGGAACAGACCTGCGCGTGCGCGCTCGTCCACGCCCATCTCCAGAAGGTCTTCGCCGTTCAATTCGACTGCGCCTTCTGTCACTTCATATTTAGGATGACCCATGAGTGCCGAAGCCAGCGTACTTTTACCTGTACCGTTCGGACCCATGATGGCATGAACTTCTCCACCTTTTATTTCAAGGTTAATGCCCTTCAATATCTCTTTGCCTTCGATGGCTGCTTTAAGACCATCGATTTTGAATTGTGTTGCCATGGTAAACTGCTCCCTCCAGATGGTTCGGACGTTTCTGCACAAAACGAGTTTTTCTGCTCTAAAAAAGCGAAAGCGTTTTGTGCTTATTGAAACTATTCCTCTTTTAGAATTATTCTAAATTGATTCTCAGTGATTCTCAATTATATTTTAGTATAGTTTTCATCTTAAATCAATGTTCCTGCGCCTATAACGTTGCCTAGCTTGTACCTGTTAGGCCAAGAGCGTCATGAATTTGACTTATTCTCTGATTAAATTCGTCATCCGATAATACAGGCTGTGCGCCGATGACTGCAAGCTCCTCAGGAAGATTCACCCAAGATTTGCATCCTGAGTATTGATCCTGCATTGGCAGTGTAAGCGGATTCTCAAGCTTACTTACGCGCAGCAGCAATAGATGAAGCGGCTTGCTTCGTTTCCACTTCAACCTATCTTCGGCAAATGTTTCGGTCCAAATATGGAAATCCTCTAATTTGTTCAACGTTTCCTGATTGAAGATCTCGATATCCTCGACTGCTTCTGCCACAGCATGGATCTCGATCGTGGTCGCGCCGGGTTTCCATTCTCCCATAATTTGGCGAACGTCGTCCCGGAAAGGCTCCTTCAAGAGCTCCGGTCTTTGATGCTCGAAAGCAGGCATGAAGTAAAAACGAGGTGCCTTCAGCTGAAAATCTCTCGTCTCTTCCGCGATTCCTCCTTTGCGAAGCACCATAATTTGTTTGCCTTCGGTCAATGCTTTTACCGCAACCGCCCATTCTTTGAGCGCGATCGGCTGCAATTGTTCGGTCTTAATCACCATTAGTATCACTCTCGTTCCTGTACAATTACATGTATTATAGCAAAGCAAGGTATTCCAACGCGAAAAAAATTTCGCTATACTATATTTATTTGGGCCATGGGAAACATCAATTACATTCCGGAGGTGGGCTATAGATGTCTACATATCATCCATTGAGCGAAGCAGAAGCTATTGAAATAGCGCGTACAATTGAAGGTGTCTTCGAACCCGGCGCGGAGCTGGTCAGCCGCGAAATCGGCGACGGCAATTTGAACTTAGTCTTTCATATCTCGGATCCGGCTGCAGGCCGCAGTCTCATTTTGAAACAAGCCCTTCCATACGCAAAGGTCGTCGGCGAATCATGGCCGCTTACGCTTGATCGCGCACGAATCGAGAGCGAAGCGCTCATTCTTGAAGGTCAACTCGCACCTGGGCTGGTGCCGAACGTTTATCTGTATGACAATGATCTGGCACTTACGATTATGGAGGACCTAAGTGATCATGTCATTATGCGTCAAGGGCTCATGAATAGCGGTCGTTATCCGTTGTTCGCCGAGCATATCTCCACTTTCCTTGCACAAACGTTATTCTTCACTTCCGATCTGGGGCACAATCAACAAGAGAAGAAGCTGCGCACCAGCAGCTTTATTAATCCGGAGCTCTGCAAAATAACAGAGGATCTCATCTTCGATCATCCTTACACGGATGCAGACACGAATAACTTCGATCCGGCGATCCGAGATGAAGCCGAATCACTCTGGAAGGATGGCGCGCTGCATCTTGAAGTTGCCCTGCTTCGCGAGAAGTTCTTGACTCATTCGCAAGCTTTGCTGCACGGCGACCTGCATACCGGCAGCATCTTCATTACGCCGGAATCGACGAAAGTCATCGACCCGGAATTCGCTTACTACGGGCCAATGGGCTTCGATATCGGCGCCGTCATTGCCAACCTGCTCCTGAACTTCGCTGCTCGCGAGGGCTGGGATAAGACAACTGCCGAGCGCGAGGAATACCAAGCTTACCTGCTGCAAACCGTTACGGATGTGCTCGAGAAATTCGAAGCGAAGTTCCTGAGCCTTTGGAACGAGCAAGGCGTTGACCGTCTTGCAGGCTCTGCTCCGGGCTACAAGGAAAACTACATGCAGCGCTTGCTCCAAGATACGATTGGATTCGCCGGCTGCAAAATGGTTCGTCGTATTGTCGGCCTTGCCCATGTTGCGGATATCGATAAAATCCAAGATGCCGCTGTTCGGGAACGCGCACAGCGCCTGGCGCTTCGCATCGGCAAAACGCTTATCACTTCAAACCGCAGCTTCACTTCGATTAACCAGCTTATAGATGCCGTTCAAACTGCAGAGAAAGCTGCTGTTCAGGCATAACGAAAGGAACGATCATCATTATGGAATCTACAACCAATCAACCCTTGCAATCCGTTATATGGGTCGGCACTCAGCTTGACCTGCTCGATCAACGGCTGTTACCCGAAGAAATCGTCTATCTCCCACTCATTACAACGGAAGATGTCTGGGAAGCCATTCGTCATCTTAAGGTTCGCGGAGCTCCGGCAATCGGCATCGCAGCCGCATACGGCGTTGTCCTCGGCAGCCGTGAGGTTACAGAGGGAGTCGCTGAATGGCAGCAAGCGGTGAAATCATCCGCTGCTCATCTGGCAACATCTCGTCCAACGGCAGTGAACCTGTTCTGGGCGCTCGATCGCATGATAGCACGTGCAGAAGCACTTGTTTCAAGCGGTGCAGACCTGTCCACCTGTAAGGAATCGCTGCTTCAAGAAGCGATCACGATTCAAAGCGAGGATGAAGAAACGAACCGCCTTATCGGCGAACACGCGTTAACGCTGTTCCAAGATGGGATGGGCGTACTTACGCACTGTAATGCAGGCGGACTCGCTACGGCCAAATACGGTACAGCACTTGCTCCTTTCTACCTAGCTCTGGAGCAAGGTATCAAGCTCCGTGTATTCGCGGATGAGACACGCCCTGTTCTGCAAGGCGCTCGTCTTACCGCATTCGAGCTTCAGCAAGCAGGCGTAGATGTTACGCTGATCTGCGACAACATGGCTGGCATGGTGATGAGCAAAGGCTGGATCGATGCCGTCATCGTAGGTACAGATCGCGTTGCCGCAAACGGCGATGTCGCGAACAAGATTGGCACTTACAGCGTCGCTGTCCTTGCGAAGGCGCATGGCATTCCCTTCTATGTGGCATCTCCACTGTCCACCATCGATTTGAACACGCCATCCGGCGCTGAAATTCCAATCGAGGAACGTCATGAGAATGAAATTACCGAAGGCTTCGGCAAACGTACCGCTCCTGTCGGCGTGAAAGTCTACAATCCGGCATTCGATATTACGCCGAACGATTATGTAACGGCGATTATTACGGAGAAAGGCATCGTTAAGCCTCCGTATAACGTGAATTTGAAGAAGCTGTTTCAAGCGGAATAAGCTTTGCTAACGACGAAAAAGGTTGCCTTGAGGCCAGCGTAAGCACGCTGCCTGGGCAACCTTTCTTTTGTCATCGTTTATCTATACCATCAAGAGAAGCGCATCCGCGCCTTTCATGCCTACCGTAATCCCAAGCGCTTCCGCACCTTCCGTAATGGACTCCAGCGGTGCAGCCATCAGTTCCTCCAATGTCTTCACACCTACTGCACGGCCTGCAATGATGCCTCGATCTTTTAACCGTTCGTTCAGAAGTGAAACATCGAGTGCACCGCACATGATATAACCTTTATCCGTCGTCACGGCAAGCAGCGTCGTCTTAGGCAGAAGCACCTCAACTCCGAGCGCCGTTACGCCTCCTTCGAGCGTAATGGGAACCATTCGCATCATCCGAACCACCTCCTTCCACCTTCGCAGATCGCAGACAACCTCAAGCACAAATTACTTCTTCACTATATGCTTTCAGTCGGTGTGAAGTGTTATCGGAATGCCTAGTGGGCATTCTCCTTTTTCGGTCAAAAAAGATAAGCAAATACTACATTTATGAACACTTTAGTGATATAGTTATAGATACTTTATGACGACATGGAGTGGCATAATGAACCTAACAGATACACCAACATCGAAACAGTCCTCCCACCTGTTTAATGTCGACATTCTTGTAGAAGGCGATAACAACGCAATTGCAATGGAGAGACTGCTTCATGCGCTCAATCAATCCGGTTTTGCGGACTTCCGAATTAAATCCGGCATTGAATTGGGACGACTCATTGAAGCTTTGGAAGCCGGTCCCGCCAGCAAGCAGAAGGACAAAGAAGCGAAGGCTCCAAGAAACACGGCCAAAGCAGATCCGGTAGCTGCCCCGGTCATTCTGCCTGCAGCACCGAAGGAAGCGGCAGCAGTCGATTTAACTTTCGTAACGGATCGCATTAAAGCTTCCATTGCTGAGAATCGCTTGATTCGATTGATGGTCAACAAGGGCTTTGGCGTGAAGCTGAACATCCCTTGCCGAATTATTAACCTGGATGAATCGACCCAGATGATGACGGTTTATCATGTGGATGAGAAGCAGGTCTATTCTTTTAAAATTTACGAGATTGACGAGTTTATATAAGCAAAAAGGAGCCCTCTGCGACTGCGGAGAGCTCCTTTTCTTTATACAGCTAGTTTCAATATTTCCATGATCGCCGCGCCGCGTAACGGCGGACTCCATAGGAAGCCCTGCATTTCATCGCAGCTATGCTCCTGCAGAAACCGCTTCTGCTCCTCGGTCTCTACTCCCTCGGCAATGACTTGCAAATTCAAGTTATGCGCCATGGCGATAATAGCCGCCACGATTGCGGCATCACTCGGATCTTGCTGGATATCCCTGACGAACGACCGATCAATCTTCAACCTTCCGATCGGCAGGTTCTTGAGATAGTGGAAGGAGCTGTACCCCGTCCCGAAATCATCGATGCTGATCGTCACGCCAAGCTTCGTGAGCTCGAGCAAGCAACGTGAAGCATGCGTGATATCCATCGTCATCGTTTCTGTAATTTCCAGATCCAGATAGCTGGCATTAAGACCTGTCTCCTGCAAGATGTCCGCAACCTTCTGATGCAAGTTTTGCTGCATGAATTGGCGAATCGACAAATTAACGGATACGGGAATTTGGCGAAGCCCGGCATCCTGCCACGCCTTATTTTGCCGGCAGGCCTCTCTCAGCACCCAATCTCCGATCTGTACGATCAAGCCGTTCTCCTCGGCCAGCGGAATAAATCGTCCCGGCGGTACAAGACCGCGCTCCGGATGCTCCCATCGTATGAGGGCTTCTACCCCGACCATTTCGCCGGTAACGAGATGGTACTGCGGCTGATAATGGAGAACAAACTGCTCCTTCTGAAGCGCGATCTTCAAATCATGCTCCAGCGCCAAGCGTTCTCGCGAGCTGTCATCCCATTCCTCGGAATAACAGAGGTAATCGTTCTTGCCGCTATCCTTTACTTTCGTCAGAGCCAGATCAGCCTTCTTCACCAGGAGGCTCGCATCATCGCCTATGGCATGGTTTACGGCAATGCCGATGCTTGCCGTGATATGAAGCGGAAATCCTTGCAGCTCGAACGGCTCATCCAGCAGCAGCTTGAGCTCCTTTGCTTTGCGATCCAGCTCCTGCTCGTCTCCGTCATAGGCGTATAGAATCGCAAATTCATCGCCTTCCATGCGTGCAGCCGCATCCAACTCCGTCAGTCCGCGGGTCAGCCGCTCGGCTACCTGAAGCAGCAGCATGTCGCCAAATTCGCGGCCGAAGGAAGCATTGATCAGCTTGAAGCGATCCACATCCAGCTGAAAAATCGCCAGCTGTCCAAATTCACCTCGGGCTCTTGCATCCGTCAATCGGTCATCCAGTAGTCTCATGAAAGAATGGCGGTTCGGCAACCCCGTCATATCGTCGTAGTTCGCCATATAGCGAATTCGTTCCTGTACGCGGTTGCTGTCGCTCACGTCCTGGCTAATAATCAACACGCCGATACAGTTGCCATTGCGAAATAAAGGCGCAGTATTAATATTTAATTTGAATGAGTAGCCGTAAGCATGTTTGATATCGATCGTCATATCCTTGAGATCGCCTTCGAGCATCTGCCCAAAAGCAGCCATGATGGCTTCTTCATGAATGGAGTCAATCAGCGGGAAAAAGGATTTGCCAAGCAGCTCATGCTCTTCATAACCAAGCAGCCTGCTTGATGCAGCATTCATTTCCACAAAGTTCCCCTGCAAGTCGATGACAGCCAGAGGAATCGGACTATAAGCAAGCAATGATTCTACTAGTGGTGTATGGATCGATTCAGATTCAACTTGGACCATTTGCTTGCTCGCGATTTTCACTTGCATCATGCGAAACGCGATAATAAGCACGCCAGCCGCTGCCGCAATTTGTAGTACAATCAACCAATCATCACGCCAGATGCCGCCGATCAGGATGCCAACAAACGTGCATAGACATGCCAGCCACAACGGGTTGCGAGCGCTTTCAAATCGCCTTGATGGTTTGGACCGAATCGGAGATGTCTCCGCCTTTACGAGCACACTTCATCTTCCTTCCATTCGGCAAGATTCGTCACATTTGTTTATTATAAACGATTTCATTCAAACCTGGATACTGTTTTTCCCAGCATGACGGCTTTCGACATAAGAAAAGACGACCTCAAGCGCGGGATGCCGTCGATACAGCACCCTGAACGTGAAGTCGCCTTGAATAAGAACCTATCAAACCGAATCTAGTTGCTCTTAGCTTTCCAGATGGAATAAGCAGCAACGGCCCAAGCTACGATAAAGGCAAGTCCGCCAAACGGCGTAATAATACCCAAGAGCTTGATATCCGACAGACTGAGCGCATATAAGCTGCCGGAAAACAGGAAAATACCGATATGCATCAAGCGAGCCGCCCAGCGTATGCCCTTTCCTTGTCCGATTCGTTCCGCAGCCAGCGCAAGCAGGAATAGCCCGATCGCGTGGTACATATGATAGCGGACGCCGGTCTCAAACACATTCAGCATGTCATCTGTAAGTCGGTCTTTCAAGGCATGAGCTCCGAATGCGCCAAGCATCACGGCAATCAAGGCATGGATCGCTCCGTAAGCGCCATATTTGTTAAACATCACATTCTCCATCCTTTCCAATGGCTGTAAAATACGTTAAACTGTACGATAGCAAATGATTGATAAAGGAGATTTAATCCATGAATGAAAACGGCAGCGAGAACCAGTTCCCGCAAGACGGTTTTACTCCAATACCGGCAGCTTATGAGGAGCAGCCGCCCAAAACGCAATCCAAGCTTGGCATAGCTTCATTTATCATTGGTCTCATCAGCATTATCGGCTTTATCATCGCCATTATTCTTGCAACATCATTTATTATGAACCACAACTTTGCAGACAGCAACACTCTTCAGCAGGAAATTGAGGCGAATATGGCAGATATTGAAGCGTACGCGCCGATTATCGGAGCCGGCTTGCTGATTATCGGCTCGATGGGAGCCAGCATTGTAGGTCTGATCCTCGGAATCGTCGGCGCCTGCGCGAAGAATAAGCGCAAAGCCTTCTCGATCATCGGGATCGTCACGAACGGATTGCTCCCTGTCGGGTTTATCGGTTTATTCCTGATCGGTCTTGCAATGGGCGGGTAAATACAGGCAAAAAACAAAGAGGAAGAGCGCGATCAACGCGGCTCTTCCTCTTTTTCGTACGATTAACCCTCGAATGGTGGAATCTCATACCCGCTTCCAAACGGTGCATCAGGGCGATGGAACTCGCCCATCAGCGCACGGCGAAGCGGTGTTGTTTGCTCAAGAAATGCTTTCGAGTTTTGCAGCCTGTCGGATGCTCTTACCCACGGCGGACTATAGATGTAGTGCATCGTATACCGATCATAATCACCGTCATGCGCATAGGTGCGATGCCATACCGCATTATGGAAGACAAGAACCGAGCCAGCCGGAGCACAGATAACATGGCCGATCGATACATCGCCTTTCTCCTTGCGCAGCGCTTCAGGCATGGGAACCAGACTGCGGTGACTACCCGGAATCAGCTCCATGTTCCCCATCCGAGGAAGCGTTTGATCGGTAAGAAGATACGAAGCCCGCAGCTGCAGCAATGGGATTTGCGGGAAGCTAAGCTTCTTGAAGTCATAAGCGCCCGAGCCGTCCTGATGCCATCCGCCCATCCCGCCAAAGGCCGGCTGCTTCGTATTCCAGCCGGATTGCATGATGAATCGGTCGCCGTACAGTCCTCTGATCTTCGGAAGCACAGCAGGGTGGTCCATCAGCTGCTCGAGAGCCGGCTCTGTCTCATAGCCCCGTCCGACCTGACCGAAACCTTCCGTGCCCGCAGCTCTATGCACACGTTCCGAAGCTTCCAGGCATTGCTTCACCTCTTCTGCGTTCAGGACATCAGGTATGACAAAATATCCCCATGATTCAAAAATAAAACGATCGGTTTCTGTTAATTCGCCTGGTGACACTACCGGGTTCAACATTGAGCTATCGCTCCTTCTGTAAGTGTAAGTTTAGAAATGATCATGGCGTACTATCACAACTATATGCCAGTCCTACGAGCCGAATGTCAGTCGGATCGTCTGAATCCGTTTGGCCCCAAGCGTGATCGTAATTGCCCCGTCCTTCAGATGCAGGTCCGTGAAATCTGCAATCGGCTGTTCATCCAGCGAGACGGCTTCCGCAGATTCGATCGGACGATCGAACCGGACAACAGCTGTTTCCGCATGCTCCGACGAGTTGAACAAGCGGATATTCACCCCATAAGCCAGCTGCTCCGCTTGCTGAAGCGCACTTATCCGGACTGCGCCATTGTCCACTTGGACGTAGGAATGGACTGCCGGCAAGTCCCGCTCCCGCCGCTGCAGCGATTCATAACGAATGTCATCTCTTCGCACCGTTAACGACTGCAAGCCGGCGGCAAACTGCTCGCGTTCTGCCCATAGATTCGGAAGCGATACAGTCTGTGCTTCGAACGGTCTGATGGCATAGTCGAAGGTCATCTCGCACAGGAGCTGACCGCCATCCCCACCATCGCTCAGCACTTCCTTATCCGTACTGCGATATAACGTAAGCGCGACGGTACGTGCCTCGTCTTCTTTCATCGCCATCTCGTAGAGCCCCTTCGAGTATAGCGCTAGTCCCGCTGTATCATCTCGCAAGGCAACAATGCCGTTATATGGCGCATCCCCTCGCGCTGTCTCCAAGTGAGCCGCAGCATCATTCTGCTTATTCGGGCGCTTAACGAGATCAAACGGCGTACTCGCAAAATGATGATCCGTCTGAACCCCTGATGGGAACAGCAGCTTCAGCCGGTGATTGCGTGCCGTGTTGTTCACGATCGTTTGGCAGCGCAGCACCGGATCATCTTTGCGCAGCTCCAGATAAGTGCGTATCCCCAATCCGACCTTGTCATCACGGCGGCTTGTATCGTCGTGCGTGATGCCGGCCGGTACGATGAAGTTGATTTCGACACATGCGATACTGACCAGCGGTCCATCTGTAACCGTTGAGATCACGGCGCGGCAGCCTGCGGAATGAAAGATCGCATTGTTAGCCGGCGCTACATAATTCCAGCCCTCGCCGATATCAGCCGCATCTTCAAACAACAGCAGCCCGTCATGAACCTTGCCGGTGTGCAGATTCGTCACTCGAATCGTGCCGTTCTCATTCACACGCATTTCGATTCGACCGTTATTCCAGGTCGTCTCGTTGACCTTCATCGTCCCGAGCAGTCGACGCGGCTGCACGAGCGTAGTCATGCCATACTCCCCGAAAGCCGGCACCGGAATGACTGTCTTCTCAATCGCAAATGCTGCATAACCGCAAGGCGGAATGCTTCCTACGAAGGCGAGCTTCAAGCGATCCACCGTTTCCGCGCTTGGTATATCGCGATATTTGCGAATACGTCTTACTTTATTACGTGCGATCTCCACAACTTGGCAATCCAGCAATTGTCCGCTTGCATCCCTCAGCTGGAGGAAGCTGCCCCCAAGTACGATGGATTTCAGTCCGCCGGCGCCGTCATGCGGAAGCTCTGCATCTACAACGACGACGCCGTCCCCGGCATCCTGAAGCGGATTGTACACGACGAGAATATCGGAACCGACAAGTCCGCTTGGATCAATATGGTTGGCCAAATAGTGCAGCTGCTCGTGGTTCATTTGCTGCGCAATGAGTCGGCTTTGATCGAACCGATAGATCATGTCCCGATGGACCTGATCGATGGAACAGCCGCAGATGGAATCATGCGGATGGTTCTGCAGCAGGAATTGCCAAGCCTTCTCCAGAAAAACGCGCGGATAAGCCCTTCCTTCAAATCCGGCGAATACAGCCCATGGCTCGGCCCACTTCTCAAGCAGAAGCTCACACTGCTGATTGCGCTGCTTCAAGTGGATTCGGGAGGACAGCACATTCACCAGCACCCAGTTGTTGATCCCGTTAAAGCCATTCGTTCGCTGCTCCCCTTGGTACAATTTCAAGTCGCTGACTTTGCCTCGCAGCGCTTCCAAATACTGCTCCAATGTGGCATGCCTAAATGTGACACCTTCAAGCCCCTCCGCTTCATTCAGCGTTTGCAGCATCCACGGCAGACGAGGCTCGATTTCGATATGATCCACGCCGTCCATGCCCATCATGATATCCGTCGTTGCCCGTTTGTTCTTATAGGCGAGCATCGAAATCGCCCGTTCAATAAGCTCCGGTTCCTCATAGCGGAACTCGCGGTCCACGAATGGCCAGCGAAGGAAGAAGTAGAAATCGCCGTAAGCGCGGTCTTCGTCCAGCTTCAGTCCAAGCACGCGGCTCCCGTCTGCCCCTTCCCATTCCATTTCCGCCGGGTCGCCGTCGCCGCGGAAGCCGCGGAACAGCACCGCATTATCAATGCCGAATCCGCGCAGCAGCTGCGGAAATTGACTGTTATGACCGAATATATCAGTGACATACCCCGATTTGACCGGTTCCGTGCCAAGCTTGCGCGATTCGCGGAAGCCTGTCTGCAAATTACGAATGAGCGATTCCCCGCTGACCAGGAACTCATCCGGCATGACATACCATGGCCCAACGCCGATTCGCGACTCCCGAATGAAGCGCGTTAGCTGCTCCCGCCGCTCCGGACGGATTTCCAAATAATCGTCAATGACGATGGTCTGACCATCCATCAGAAAATAGCGATAATCCGGATTGGCCTCCATCGTATCGAGCAGCTCATCGATCATATAAACAAGTCTTGTGCGAAACCCTTGATAATCCTGATACCATTCCCGGTCCCAGTGGGTATGGGATACGACATAAACCGTTTTAATGGAAGATCGCTTCGTCATGAGTTCCTCCTAACAGACCGAATAGGCGTTATTCCGCAGGGAGCCGCGGTGCTGCTACCCTTTTATCCCTGCCATTGCATAGCCTTGAATGAAATTGCGTTGGAGCAGCAAATACACCAGAATCGGAGGCAGCACAACGATGGCTGTCAGCGCGAAGAAATCGGGATACTCCGGCACTTGGCCGCTTTGCATCATCGTCGTAAGCAAGCTGGTGACGCCTGTATTGATGACCTGAATATTCGGATTGTTGATCGCTACAAGCGGCCACAAATAATCGTTCCAAATCGTAATAAACGTCGTAATGACAATAACCGCAAGGACAGCGCGAACCATTGGCAAATAAATACCGAATATCGTCCAGAATACACCGGCACCGTCAATTCGGGCAGCCTCCTCATATTCGAACGGAATCGACTCCATCGTTTGCTTCACCAGAAAGATCGCAGCAATGTTCACAATACCGCTTCCGAGCAGCAGCGCCCCCCACGTATCGATCATGCCGTGACCGCCTTGCCCCAGCCAATCATTGCCGCCGAGCATCGGAAAACGAGCGAACAGCAAATACGTCGGGATGAGCGTTACCTGACCCGGAATCATCATCGAAGTGAGGAAGATGACAAACACCGTGTCGCGTCCTTTAAACCGAAGCTTGGTAAACACATAAGAAGCGATGAGCGACACGAAACAAGTAACCGCAATGTAGTAGATGCTTCTAAGCGCTGTATTGATGAAGTAGCGGAAAATAAGATTGTTTTGAAACAGACTGACGTAGCGGTCCAAATTAATCTCAGTCGGAATCGGGAGCAGAATCGAGTCGTAATAATCCTTGTTCGAGCCGATGGAAGCCATCACCTGAAAGAGGAACGGATAGAACATGACGGCACTTCCGACAATGAGCAGCAAGTAGATGGCGAAACTTTCAAGCTTGCTTCGTTCATTCACCATGTCTTAGCGTTCCTCCCCTTAGGTTTGGTTTCGCTGCGAAATGCGGTATTGAATCATCGTAAGCGTGAACGTGAACAGCAGCACCATGACGGAGGAGGCACTGGCCATCCCCATATTGAAGGACTGGAAGGCATCCTGATAGATGCGATGCAGAATGATGTTGGTATGGCCCTGAGGCCCCCCGTGAGTTAGGAGCTGCACCGGCTCGAAGATCTGAAAACTGGCGATAATTCCCATGATGGCAATGTACATTGTAATCGGACGAAGCGATGGCAGCGTAACGTAGAGCATGATCTTGAACCTCGACGCCCCATCAACCTTTGCCGCCTCATATAACGTTGTATCAATCCCTTGCAATCCGGCCAAATAGATAATGACCGTACCTCCGATGCCCTTCCAAATGGAGATGATTATAAGCCAGAAGGTCATCCAGAAGACGCTTTGTTGAAAAATAATCGGCTCCATGTCGAAACGCTCCATCACCTTGCGCGCTAAGCCGGTAACCGGATCAAGAACCGCATTCGCGATCTGCGCAACGACCGCGAAGGATACGAGAACAGGCAAATACCACAGTGTTCGGTAGAGGCCGACGGCCTTCACCTTCTGGTTCAGCAGAAGCGCAATGAAGAAACCGATCGACATACATCCAACCAGGATAAGCAATCCATACAAGCCTGCATGCAGTAAAGTGACTAAATAATCGCCCGTCGTAAAGAAGCGATGAAAGTTATCTAGAGCGACCCACTTCGGCAGTCCGAGCACGCCATTCCATTCCGTAAAGGACAAGTAGATGACGAATAGAACCGGAAATAAAGAAAAAACAGCGAAAAAAACAAACATGGGCGCAAGTAAGGAATATCCGATCACACCGTCACGGTGACGATTATAGAACGGTCTCAGCCGCTGCAGGATGGACGAGGAATTCTCCCCGGGCACCGCCCGGGGAGCTTCGTTCTTCAACTGGACCGATCTCACTTCAGCTGTTCCTCAGCTGTTTTCTGTGCATCCTTCAGTGCGTCCTCGATCGGTTTATCTGTTGTCAGCGTAATATCCTGCGCTTTATACCACGCTTCCCAGATTTGCGGACCGTTCTTCGGATAAACCGGAAGCGGAGCGCTTTGCTCGTTCGCTACGATGTCGTTGAACACTTGAAGCTCCGGATAGGCTTTGAGCAGATCCGTGTTTTTGCCAGCTTCCATGTTAGCCGGAAGTCGGCCCGTTGCGTTTGCTTCAAGCTCTTGATATTCTTTGCTCGCCAGAATCGTCAGGAATTCAATCGCTGCCTCTGGATGCTTCGATTGCTTGAGTGCATAGAAGAGCGTGTTCCCAACGATGACGTTGCCCGTATGACCTGCTTCAGGAACCGGCAGCGGTGCAAAGCCGCAGTTTGTGCAGCCCATGGATTTGCCCCAAGCGATATGCCAAGGACCGTTAACCGCGAAAGCTACTTTCCCGCTGTTCAACAGGTTGAAGAATTGGCCTTCATCCGTCATGGACGTGGAGCCCGGAGGTGCTGTTTTGGAAAGCTCACGCAGGAATGTGAGCGCTTTGACGTTCTCCGGCGAATTGAAGGTCACCTGCGACCAATCCTCATTCGTGAAGTCTCCGCCTGCTTGGCGCATGAACGGCGCAAGACGGAACGCTCCGCCAAGACCCATGTTTTGAACGATAGAGCCGTAGTATTTACCTTTACCTGCTACCGTCGCTTTCTTGGACATATCAAGCCATTCATCCCATGTTTTCGGCGGTGTATTCGGATCAAGTCCGACCTTCGTCATAACATCCTTGTTATACACAAGGCTGAATACGCCTGTCATCTGAGCTACCGCATACGGCTTGCCGTCATGCATAGCCGCTTTCATTGGACCTGGAGCAAGCTGAGCAGCCACATCTTGCGGAACCTCCAGAAGCGCACCGATCCGCGCAAACTCCGGAATGAAGTCTTCACCGTCTGCCACATCCGGCGGATTACCGCCCATGACGGCAACCATGATGGCTTGACGAAGCGTATCCGCCCAGCCTTTATCGATATATTTAATCGTAACGCCCGGGAATTTCTCTTCCATCTTCTTCTGAATATAATCATAAATCTTCGTCGCTGTCGGATCGTTGGCTTCCGGCATCGCATTGGCCACGTTATGGCTCCAAACCGTCAACTCAAACGGTTCGGCTGCCGGAGCTGCAGCAGTATCATCGCTGCCGTCATTCGTCGATTCCGTCGCCGTGGAATTCGTATCGGAACTGGTTGTGTTGTCCGTTGTCGTTGGTGCTGCTGCGTTATTTTTGTTACCGCTTTCATTTTTGTTGCCTGAATTGTCGGAACAAGCTGTTAAAACGAGTGTTAACACCACGAAGATGGACAAGATCGAAGAAACCCATTTGCTCCCCTTCATTGACCCAAGCTCCTCTCGCCTCTTAAATTGCTTGTGAACCAAATCCATTTCAAATCATGATGTCAGCGGACTGTCGGCTGCACCTCCCTACATATGTATTATATGATATGTCGATATATTACTCCCAAAGAAACTTTATTGTCAACGACTACTTTTGTCGAAAACTTCCATAAAAAAGAACCCTTCGCAATGAAGAGTTCCGCGTTCGTTTATGGTTTGGTGCGAACCGGGCAACCTGCCGTTGAAACGCTTGAAACGAGGTGAGGTTCAATGAGCAGTTTCCGATATTTGTTCTCCTGCTGGTTCATTTTCCCCGTGTCGTCCAGTAGTCCAAGCAGCTGCTCTGCCGCCAATCTTCCTACGGTTTCCTCGTGCTGGTCGATATAGGTGAAGAAATTGAACTCGCGGCTCGGCGATAAATTATCGAACGTCACGATGGAAATATCCTTCGGCACCTCGAGTCCGAGATGGCGAACGATCCGAAACAAATGCAGTGCCATCGTACCGTTTAGCGTAATGTACGCTGTCGCTAGACCATTCTTAACGTAACGGAAGAGCGGATGCTGCTCATCCAGCTCCTCCCGCTCGTAATCGACATAGAAGTCGGTCAGCATCATAGCCGGATTAATCATTTCCCCCAGCTCCTTGAGCGCCTTCATATAACCGGACAGCCGCTGCTCAATCGTCGTCGTAGACAGTGGAACATCGGAACAAATCGCGATATCCCGGTGGCCTAGCTCATAGAGATGATTGACGGCCAGCCTCGATGCTTCTACCCCGTCAGATCCTATGAAGTGTGTCTCGATTCCGGTCAAATACCGATCGATAATGACTAGCGGAAACCGCTCTAGCTTCAACCTTAAGATCTCCTCGTTATAGGTTTCCGCATCCACCGGGAAGATTATCAAGCCGGAAGCGCCCATGTACAGCAGTTCGCGGATAGCTGCAGCTTCACGCTCCTTGGAATTCTCCGACAGCATGAGCACGAAATTATAGCCGGATTGTTTCAACGCCTTGGAAATGCCTTTATTCATTCTCATGGAGAAGAAATCGCTTATATTGGGCAATATCAATCCAATTACGTTTCGGCGGCTCTCTTCTTGTTCTGCAGGCGTGATCATGCCAATGCTTGGCCCGGATTGCGCCGTGCTGCGCAGCGATAGCGCCATATCGTGGACGTAGCTGCCCTTCCCTTGAATCCGGTTCAGCCAGCCTTCCTTGGTCAGACCGGTCAGCGCATTGGATACTGTAATTCGGCTCACCTCAAACTTCTCCATGAGCTCCTTCTCCGTAAAGATTTTATCGCCCGGACTCCAAACGCCTGTCTGAATCTGGTTCTTAATAAAGTCTTGAATGACTTGATAGATCGGAATCCTTCCGTCTTGCATGTGAAAACCTCCAATCTGATCGAATGAAACAGCCCGAAACTTGTATAGTTGTATTATAACCAATATGACATATTATGCAATAGGGTTTACATCCATGACTTGGGCTTCTATCTCAAACAAGGCTTATCGCCGGTACCAGGTAAAGTTAGTACTATGTTTTGAAATATTGTTGACTATACTGAAAGTAAGAAGAGAGAAAGAGGTGCGGCAGATGAGCAGAAAATGGCTGCAGCAAGAGGGTCCTTCCTGGACTCGGCAAGGTATCATCACCCCCGAACAATTCCAACGCATTCTCGCCCAATATCCGGAGAAGAAGCGCGCCATCGGCATAATCCCTATACTGGGAAGCATCTTGGTTGGTCTTGGCATCCTCAGCTTCGTCGCCGCGAACTGGGGCCAAATCCCGCAGCTGATGCGGCTCATCCTTATCGCGGTTATTATGGTTGGATTCTACGGGGCAGGAGAAATGTTCCGCAGGAGAGATCATGAGAAGCTAGGTACTGCTCTCATTGGACTCGGACTTCTCACTTTCGGAGCTGGCATCGTACTGACGGGTCAAATGTTTCATCTGCAAGCTTATGATGTCACTTCATTTATAGTGTGGGGAACAATCGGCGTGCTGCTCACTTATCTCATTAAGAGCCGCTACCTATTCCTGTTAACCTTACTGATCTTCACAGGACTACAATGGTACAATTCGACGGAATTCAGTCATTTTAGCTATGTCGCGCTTGCGATTATGATGCTTGGCCTCGGTTATTACTGGCTGAAACGTCCCAATACACTGCTTGCTTGGTGTCTGGCTGCCAGCTTTACGATTCAGAGCATCCTGCTTGTAACCGTCAACGATTGGGCCTTCTCCTGGTTCTTCATCCCGATTTGGCTGCTTTACAGCTTGATGGATTGGGCCCGGGAACGCAAATCCGTCTATCCGTTTCAAGCGATCCCGCTCGTGGCGGCGTTTGTCCACAATCTGTTTATCGTCCTGTTCTGGAACGATAGCAATGATTCATCCTTCTTAAAGGACCTGTCTGCACAGCCACTTTGGTTCACCCTTGCGCTGGTCGCTCTGTTCGCACTATCGATTGCGGGCAAATATCGAAACCACCGTCTCATGTCGAGCCCGGATTGGCTGCTGGCACTTCCATTCTTCTACCTGGCTCACGGCGCGGATGCTGCCTATCTGATCGTATTGTTCGCTTTCTCCCTGTACTTGCTGTGGAGAGGCTATGCGGAAGAATGGGCTGTCAAAATCAACCTGGGTACGCTGCTGTTTCTTACGAGCACGATGGCGGCTTATGGGAAGCTGGCATGGGATTTTATGGACAAATCGATCTTTTTCATCCTTGGCGGCGTCATCCTGCTTGCACTGAGCTGGTTCTTGAATCGCCGTAAGAAACAATTTCTGGTCGAGCTCCATGAGGAGGAGGAGAAGCCGCATGAATGATCAAACGATGTTCAAACGAGGCCGCAATGTCTGGCTGATCCTGCTCGTTGCGGTTCAACTGCTCTTCCTTGGCGGCATCGCTTGCTTTCATTATTCAGCGCTGTGGGTTGGCAAAGAAATCACGCTCCGAACCGTTCCCGTCGATCCTCGCGATCAGCTGTATGGCGATTATGTGCAGCTCAATTATGCGATTAATAACGCCGCTTGGTCGGATTGGAAAGATGGCGACAAGGCTAAGCAAGGCGATACCATTTATGTACTGCTTGCGCAAGATGGGGACGCGTCTACGTACGAAATTAAAGGTGTATATGACCGTAAACCCCCTCGCGGCACAGGCGAGGTTGCACTTAAAGGCCGCGTGCAGTATACCACGGATGACACGCTTCGGATTACCTATGGACTGGAGCAATACTATGTGGAGGAAAATACGGGCAAAGAGCTGGAGCAGCGCGCCGGCAAGCTGATCGTACATGTCAAAGTAGCCCCTTGGGGCAGCGCCATAATTGAAAGAATTCAGCCCTAGACTGCCAGATTGCTAGATATGGGCCAATATTGCCTCACATAACCGTTCGAGACTTGAATAGAATGAATAACAATAAGAATCTTTCTAGCTCAATCGGTATGGGGAGGTGCCCAGGCATGGCAGAAAATGAAGGTACGCTTTACACCGTGTCTCGTGAGGACTGGTCACTGCATCGCAAAGGACATCAGGATCAAGCACGGCACCAGCAGAAAGTGCGCGAAGCGATAAAGCAAAATTTACCCGACCTCGTCTCGGAAGAAAACATTGTCATGTCGGATGGGAAGCATGTCATTAAAGTTCCGATCCGCAGCCTTGATGAATATCGTTTTGTCTATAATTTCAACAAAAACAAGCATGTCGGCCAAGGCGACGGCGACAGCCAAGTCGGCGACGTGCTCGGCGTTGACCCTGCTTCCGCCCAGAAGGGCGGCAAAGGCGAGAATGCCGGCGATCAGCCGGGCGATGACATCGTGGAGGCTGAGATCAGCCTCGCTGAGCTTGAGACGATGCTCTTCGAGGAGCTGGAGCTGCCGTTCCTGAAGCAGAAGGATCGCGATCAGTTGGAAACCAAAGAAATCCGCTTCAACGATATACGCAAGAAGGGGATCATGTCCAACATCGACAAGAAACGGACGATCCTTGAGAACCTGAAACGGAATGCAACGAGCGGTGTGCCGGGTATTCACGGTATTTCGCCGGATGACCTGCGCTACAAGACGTGGGAAGAAATCATTAAGCCGCAGTCCAATGCGGTCATTTTGGCCATGATGGACACGAGCGGATCGATGGGTTCCTTCGAGAAGTACGTTGCCCGCAGCTTCTTCTTCTGGATGACCCGCTTCCTGCGGCATCAATACGAGAATGTGGAGATCGTGTTTATCGCGCATCATACGGAAGCGAAGGAAGTCACGGAGGAAGAGTTCTTCACCCGCGGCGAGAGCGGGGGGACGATCTGTTCTTCCGCTTATATCAAAGCGATCGATATTATCGACAGTCGCTTCCCTCCGACGCTCTATAATATTTATCCGTTCCACTTCTCCGACGGTGACAATCTTACAAGCGACAACGAGCGCTGCGTGAAATTGATCGGCGAGCTGCTCAAGCGGGCGAACTTGTTCGGCTATGGCGAGGTTAATCAGTATAATCGCTCCAGTACGCTCATGTCAGCGTATAAGCACATCAATTTGCCCAACTTCATGCACTACGTGATCCGCGAGAAAGGCGAAGTGTATAACGCGTTGAAGTCGTTCTTCCGTAAGCGGGAATTAGTGGTGTAATTAAAATGGCTGTCACTAAAGCGAGTTTGTCGCTTTGGTGGCAGCCTTCTCCATTATTGGACCGTTCCGAATGTAATCCTCATCCCGGGTGCATAAGCAGCTGCACTCGTTGAAGTAAATGCCGATGCAATTAGCCTCTCTGCCTCGTACTGCCGCTCTGCTTCATCTAGTTGCATTCCACGCAACAACAGGTTACGAATATAAGTCTCACGCTCCCCGGGATCGCTGAAGCGCATGGCTTCATACCGCTCAGCCCGATTCTGATCATCGACTGTCGGATCCAGTACATTCACTCTATCGCTTACGCGGCACTCCACTTGGCGTAAACCTAACTGATTGAAGTATAGAGGAAGCTTTGCACCGATGTTGCCATCCTTGCCCGTGCATTTGACATCTCGCTCGAATAACTCTTGCAGTAGTCCAAGCGGCATGATACGGGATTGATCAACACCTTCTAAATAAAAGCCGGCATGATTCCCATTCCAATGAGGCTCGAACGTGATTATTTTCCCATCCTTCTTCACACAGTCGATCATTTTCCGCAGCAGCTGCATCGGATCCGTCATATGGAGCAATACAGCATGACAGAGCGCAATGTCATATTTCTTCTCGAACTTGTACGTGAGGAAATCCCCGTTCATAAATTCTGTATCGTAGGGAGCTTCATTAAAGAGCGCGCGGGCATGATCGATAAGCTTGCTGCCGGCATCGATGCCGGAGTACGTTGAACCACTTGGCAGCAATGGCATTAGTCGCAACCCCAGATGTCCAAATCCACAGCCATAATCGATGATGTTGACAGGAGAGTCAATCTTCCATACGCGCTCGATAAGAAACTGTATATAATCATCGTTGTAGTATAAGCTTGCCGATCTCTTTAAGTACGCGATTTGTTCATCCCAATAATAGTGTTCCATCGCCGTTCTCCTTAGCCATATTAGCGCCGCGGTCGCTTCATTAAACATACAGGGTAACCCCATAAAACAATAGACTGATATCCAAAATTTATATATACTATTATACGGCTATGCCTTTTTTTCACTTATACACTCAAATAAAAACGACACCTTTAAAGGTGTCGTTTCTTTATTTATATAGGATGAATCGCACTTGTTTCACTTTGATGCTTTAAGCATGTTGTCCACAGACTTACTGAGCTGGCCGAAAATAAAGTTCGGCGCGATTCGGCTCATAAGCTTCAATGCGTTGCTTTGTCCTGGGCGAATTTCGAGTTTATCTTGTTCCATCCCACGAATGGCAGCTCCAACCAATTGGGATACGCTCATCGCTTTCGAACCTGCCATATCTGCCGAATCGAATGAATCTAACAGCGGAGTCTCGGTTAACGGAGGCGCCAGTTCAAATACTTTTACTCCCGTACTCTTAAGCTGCGCCCTCAGCGATTGTGTATAGGAGTGGAGCCCAGCTTTCGCCGCACAATACACGGGCGAGATCGGCAGCGGCACAAATGCCAGTCCAGAGGAGACATTCATAATCGCGGCAGACTCCTGTGATTTCAGATGGGACAGGAATTGCTTCACCATCCGAATAGGTCCGCTTAAATTCGTGGCGATCTCGCGGTTGAGATCTTCCAAATCAACATCCGGATCATGCAGATTAATTCTGCGCATCAGTCCTGCATTATTAATGAGGACGTTAAGCTTCGGGAATTGCTTCACCACTTGATCAAACAGCGCTGCAATCGCTTGAGAATCCCCCGCATCGCTTTGCATCGTATGTACGGTCGGAAGCTTCTTCTTCGCCTCATCCAACCTCGCTTGATCCCTTCCCGTTATGATAACGGTATTCCCTAACTTAATCAGCTGAGCTGCGAATTCGAAGCCTATACCCGAGGTGCCTCCTGTAATCAGAATTGTGTTCCCGCTCATTTTCATACCTTTCATCCTATCCTCTCATCATCATTTTGGAAGAAGTATCCTGCATAATGTATTCGCGGAATTGTTAATCAATCCCTTGTACGTCTGTTTTCAATAAAAGTGTCCGAATCTTGAAAAATAATTGAACAAAGTATGAACAAAAGGTGAAGATTGTGTTATAATTAGACATAATTAATTTCGAGCAGAACATTCTCTACGAGGAAGTGAATATTACGATGGCTAATGTAGCAGTTAAACAGCAGACAGAGCGGGACGGGAAATCATTGTTTTTCGTAATGAAGATTGCGGCATGGACAGCGCTTTGTGTTGGGCTGGTTCTGTGTTTGTTCAATATTAACGACTTTAGCGACAGCAATGCTACATTGATGTCGGGTGTTGGCTTCATGGTAGGCAGCGTGTTTATCTATATGATCGGTACAGCGATGAGCCTGGTGCACAAACGCAGCTCCGAATCTCTATCGGAGTAACACATGAAGAATAACATCTAGTTGCCGAATGGAAGTATCGTTCAGCAACCCCAAATAAGAGGACTGTTTCCAGATTTCTGGGTACAGTCCTCTTATTTTTTGTCCAATTAAGTCTAACCGTTGAACAGATTATTACAGAAATAAGTCGTTCTCTTGACGCCTTTGTTAACAGCACACACACGGCGCTCAGAACGTGATACTATCTTTTTGCAGAGGTAGTGAATGAAATCACAAACATTTTCGCTAACGAGAATCTCGGTGAGCATAAGGTACGTTGGGAGATGAGAGAAATGAAAATTGCCAAGATCATACGAAGGTTTGCAGGTCTTGCCACAATGGCTGGCATTGCTGTAATGACCTCGGGCTGCCAATCAATCGCTGTTTTCGACCCTAAAGGGCCGATTGGAGCCCAGCAGAAAGACTTAATTTACTTCACCATGCTGCTATGCCTGATCGTAATGGTGCCCGTGCTGCTGCTGGCGGCATGGATCGTATGGCGTTACCGCGACAAGAAGGATAACAAAGCCGCCTATCATCCGAAGTGGGAACACAGCACCAAGCTGGAGACCATTTGGTGGGGCATTCCGATTGTTGTTATTATCGTGCTCGGCATCGTAACGGCTCGCTACACCTACGACTTGGATCCGGCTAAGCCAATCGAATCCGATGTGAAGCCGATTACCATACAAGTAACATCGTTGGACTGGAAATGGTTGTTCCAATATCCGGAGCAAGGCATTGCGACAGTCAATTATCTGGTCATTCCGGAAGACACACCGATCAAGTTCGAGCTCACTTCCGACGGTCCGATGAACTCCTTCTGGGTCCCTCAGCTCGGCGGGATGATTTATACCATGTCCGGCATGTCGACGACGCTTCACTTACAGGCAGACGAACTAGGTGAATTTATGGGAAGCGGCGCTAACTTCTCAGGACGTGAATTTGCCAAAATGTCCTTTACCGTTAAATCCGTATCGCAGGATGAATTCGGTAAATGGGAAAAACAAGCCGCAGCCAGCGGCAATGCGCTGACAGAGGAAGGTTATCAGAAGCTAGCGAAGCCTGGTACGTCCGATAAGCTTACGTATGCCTCGATTCCCGAAGGCCTCTTCCACCGGATCGTACACGATTATTCAATGAATCGCGGCGCACCGGCAGGCATGGGTCAGAAAGCAACAACATTAAGTGATGAGCATGCACTGGGTACGGATGAGGAACCGTCAACCGAGGAGCAGCCTTCAAAGGACGATACGAAGTCTTCTACCAACGAGACTCCGCAAGATAACCATTCCGACCACGACCACATGGATGGCATGGACATGACCAAATAACGAAAGGAGGCAGTACCATGTTTGAAAAAATCAAATCATTCGCTTCGTGGTTCTTCGTTACCGGCGACCCGCTGATTTATGGAGCGGATATCGCGATCACGTTAACTGCGCTTTCGATTATATTCGTATTATCGTATTTCAAGAAGTGGACCTGGCTCTGGCGCGAGTGGCTGACTACTGTCGATCACAAAAAAGTAGGTATTATGTATATCATCGCTTCCTTGCTCATGCTGTTCCGCGGCGGCGTCGACGCCTTAATGATGCGGACGCAGCTTGCTTTTCCGGAGATGAAGTTTCTAACGCCTGAACATTATAACGAGGTGTTCACGACACACGGCGTTATTATGGTACTCTTCATGGCGATGCCGCTCATGTTCGGCTTATTCAACATCGCAGTCCCTTTACAGTTAGGTGCTCGCGACGTCGCATTTCCATTCTTGAATTCACTTAGCTTCTGGTTGTTCTTCATGGGCGCCATGCTGTTCAATATGTCTTTTGTTATCGGCGGTTCTCCGAATGCGGGATGGCTGTCCTATCCACCTCTATCGGAGATGACCGGCAGTCCCGGCGTAGGTCAAGATTTCTACATCTGGGGCATTCAAATTTCCGGTATCGGTTCATTGATGACGGGGATTAACTTCATCGTCACGATTGTCAAAATGCGTGCGCCAGGCATGACTTGGTCGAAACTACCGATCTTCACTTGGTCCGTGCTTTCAAGCTGCATCACGATCATTCT
The DNA here is from genome assembly GCF_900106745.1 of Paenibacillus sp. CF384. Classification (GTDB taxonomy): domain Bacteria; phylum Bacillota; class Bacilli; order Paenibacillales; family Paenibacillaceae; genus Paenibacillus_Z. Next base: position 130,781 of record NZ_FNNV01000010.1, read on the forward strand.
GGCATTCCCTGTATTGACCGTAACGCTAGCTCTTCTGTTCTTTGACCGCTACTTAGGCGCTCATTTCTTCACGATGGACGGCGGCGGCAACGCCATGATGTACATTAACTTAATCTGGATGTGGGGCCATCCGGAGGTGTATATCGTCATCTTGCCTGCATTCGGGATATTCTCCGAGATTGTAGCCACGTTCTCGAAGAAACGGTTATTCGGTTACGCCTCCATGGTATTTGCCATGATGAGTATCAGTCTCATGTCGTTCTTCACCTGGCTCCATCACTTCTTCACGATGGGCTCGGGAGCGAACGTCAATATCTTCTTTGCCATAACCACCATGATCATCGCGATCCCGACAGGCGTCAAAATCTTCAACTGGCTGTTTACAATGTTCCGCGGCCGAATTCGATTCAGTACGCCAATGCTGTGGACGATCGCGTTTATCCCTTGCTTCGTTGCAGGAGGGATGACAGGGGTCATGCTTTCGGTAGCTCCTGCAGATTTCCAATTCCATAACAGCTACTTCCTGATCGCTCACTTCCACCAAGTCTTTATTGGCGGTGTTGCGTTCGGATACTTCGCAGGTCTGTACTACTGGTGGCCTAAGATGTTCGGCTTCAAGCTGAATGAGAAAATCGGGAAATGGGCGTTCTGGATTTGGAACATCGGTTTCTATGTCTGCTTCATGCCGCAGTACTTCCTGGGACTTGACGGTATGACTCGCCGAGTCAACAGTTACACCTGGGACAGCGGCTGGTGGCCGCTCAACTTCACGTCGACAATCGGCGGCTTCTTAATGGGTCTGGGCTTCTTGTTCCAAGTATGGCAAATCGCGCACAGCATTAAATTCATGGACAAAGATACGACCGGTGATCCGTGGAACGCCCGTACGCTGGAGTGGTCGATTCCTTCACCGGCGCCGTTGTATAACTTCGCCATTACGCCTACGGTTTCGGATAGAGACGAATTTTGGGAAGAGAAAGAGCGCATCGCCGCAGGTCAAGCACCGAAGGCAGCACCGCCGCTGGAGCCGATTCATATGCCGCGCAATTCGGCAATCCCATTCATTCAATCGATCTTCTGGTTTATGGTCGGTTTCGGTCTAGTCTTCCATTGGCTCTGGATTGCTATCCCAGGCTTTGTCGGTATTGCTGCAACAATGTTCGCGCACTCGTTCAATTACAAGACGGATTATTACATCCCGGTGGATGAAATCAAACGCACGGAAGCTGCGGCAAGGGGGACTGTGTAATGTCGAATCACGCTAACCATCCGCATTCGCAGGCTCTTGCCCACGAGGCAGGTCATGATGGACATCATGACCTGGAAGAGCTTCGCAAATTCGGTTTCTGGATTTTCCTTATTACCGACTGTATTCTCTTCTCTGTATTATTCGCTACCTACCTAGTCCTGCACCATAGCACTGCAGGTGGCCCGGATGCGAAAGAGATTTTCGAAATGCCCGGCGTTATCGTCGAAACCTTCATTCTGTTAACGAGCAGCTTCACGAGCGGTCTCGCGGTTCTGGCAATGAATGTAGGCAACCGTAAAGGCTTGATCGGCTGGCTGGTTGTTACTGTTCTGCTCGGTGCCTGCTTTATCGGGCTTGAAGTGAGCGAGTTCGTGAAGCTTGTTCATGAGGGTCATACCATTAGCACCAGCGCTTTTCTATCCGCTTTCTTCACGCTCGTCGGCACGCACGGGCTGCATGTAACTGTAGGTATCTTCTGGATTACAGGCATCATTATTCAGCTTTCACGTCACGGTATCACACCGGTCACTAAGCGTAAAGTGACGATTACGAGCCTGTACTGGCATTTTCTCGATGTGGTATGGATCTTCGTATTCACAATCGTCTACTTGATGGGGGTGATGTAAGATGGCGCAGCACGGCAATGAGTTGCATGGCGAACATGGCGGCCATACAGGAGGCAGCCACGGCTCGCTGAAAGAATATGTCACAGGCTTCGTTCTTTCCATTATTCTGACGATCATTCCACTGTTAATTGTGATGAACCACTGGATGCATGGAAAAGCGCTGGTCGCCGTCCTTCTTGGTACGGCAGTATTGCAATTTGTGCTCCAGCTTGTCTTCTTCATGCATCTGCGAGATGAACGTGGACCTCGATATAATCTGATGACGCTCCTTCTCGGCTTAGTCGTCGTCATTACGATTGTCGTCGGCTCCATCTGGATCATGACGAACAATGGGATGTAAGTTTTTTCATAAAAAGTGGCTGTCGAGAGCATCTCGACAGCCACTTTTTTGTCTATATTACATGGAAAAAACTTTAACGGTTGCCAGAGCGGCTATTTTATGAAAATTCGCCTTTTTGAAATTCTAACGGTTGCGACAGAGGTTATTTGAGCCAAATTGGTCGATTACTAGTGAAAAACATTCAAATAAGTTCGCTGGCAACCGTTAGAAAATAAAATGGGTAAAATCATGCCAAATAGCCGCTCCCACAACCGTTAGATTTGGGAATGCGCAACACAGCATACGCTTCGTCGGCGGATCCTCTCGGATTCATTTTATAGTTCAGATCTTGCTACCGGCTTTCTCGAAGCTAACTCGAGCTCGACTGTGGAGATGCCACAGTTACATTTACACTCCGCGTGCCTCCATCCCATACGACCGGCATGCCAAATGCGGCTGTTACAGCGCGAATCGGCACATACGCTCTGCCGTTATGGATAATCGGCTGTAGTTCAGCGGCAGCCTTTTCCTCATCGATCCACAGCTGCGGGCTGCCGTCGGAAGATGCGCTCACCGTCGATTGCTTCGTGCGGATCAGAACGCTCTTCGTCACAGCGTCCCAAACGACGTTTTCGTTCGACAATGCAGCGATGGCGCGTACAGGCACAAGCGCGTGCCCGCCTACGAACAGAGGCATAAACGACGGATCCGCTGCAGGCACTCCGTTAACCGAGAGAAAGCCTTTACTGGCCGGATGGAGCTTAATTGCGGAGGTTGATCCTCCTGTTATCGATCCGCTTCCCACTGAAGCCTCGATGGATATAACGCCGTCCCCCGGAAGCAGCCGCTGTAACGTACCATCGAACGCTTCACCGTAAGCCGGCATCGTAAACGAAACGTCGTATCGGCCAAACTTATGCGCGCCCGAATAGAGCAGCAATGACGATTTGGACGGAAAATGAACACCTTTAGCCGATAGAACCGAGCTGCGGTTGTTCAGCGTGGTCGTCCAGAAAATTTGGATCTCGAACGATTCAAAAGCCACGTTGTTGCCTCTGACATGCAGCGGTTCATTGAAATGTACCGAATTTCCTACAGCAGCTGAATGCTCAGGCAGCACTTCCAAACCCATATATTCGGCATAGGACTTGGCATCGTTCAGAACCAGCCGCTGTTTTCCTTGATCCACGGCTAATTTACCATCCCAAATTTCATAAATAGTCATGTAACTGCCATCCGTAAATTGGATATCCATTTGATTCCTGAAATTATGTTCACCAACCTCGGGTGCCGGCACCGCTTCTGCCTTGCCTTTAGTCGCTATTCGCTGCAAAATGCTGCAAACCACAGTTATCGACTTTTGATCCTCTTGGCGAGCTCCGAACAATGGGATATAACTGTTATCTCCCAGGCTCGGATAGACTTGCTTTATCATTCCCGGCTTGCAGTCTGCGGCAATCGTGGCCAAACTGCCGCTGTCCGGCTGCTTTGCTTGCGCGTCAGCCGCTGCATGAACTACGTCGTCTCCTGCCACAAACGCAGGAAGCGCCAATAACGCAAAGAGCGCCGCACCAAGCATTACTGTTCGCCATCTAGCAACTAGCCACGTTGCACTCCCATGCCTAACTTCATATCGTATCGTTTGCATAAACCGTGTCATGTTCGACCTCCTCAGCTAGCTCTGCGTACAATGATCTCCATCCTCCTATGACGATTCCAGCTGCGAAAAGTTGCGCGAAGTTCCAAACAAGGTATAATTTGGCTAGGATTTTTGGTTCTGAAATTCTAACGAACCGCAGAGGTCTTATTTGACCGCATTTTCCGGGTTCAAAATTCTAACGAACCGTGGAGGTCTTATTCGGGGATAATCGACACCATTTTGCCCAGAAAACGTCAAATAGCGGCTCTACGATTCGTTAGAATTTTTTCCGAACTATTTTGGGGCAAATAAGCCCCGTACGGTTCGTTAGAGCAATTTGGTGGTTGGCGGGTTGGCGGGGTTGGCGATTGCTGGGTTGGTGGGCAGGCAGTTGGCGATTGCTGGTTGGTGGGTTAATAGGCAGGCAGGGGTTCGGGGTTCGGGGTTCGGGGTTCGGGGTTCGAGGTTCGAGGTTCGAGATTCGAGATTCGAGATTCGAGATTCGAGATTCTAGGTTCGAGATTCTAGGTTCGAGGTTGGTGGCTTGGTGGGTTGGTGGCTTGGTGGGTTGGAAACAAAAAAAAGCTGACCCCGCAAGGTCAGCTTCCCATAACCACCAAATCTACTCCACGATCCCCGTTCGCTCAATCCCCTCGACAAAATAGCGCTGCGCTAAAGCGTACAGCAGCAGCGGCGGCAAGATGACGAGAAATGCCGCTGCCATCATCTGCGTCTCAATGAGATCAAACGGCACCAACGCATTCCCGGCGATCGTCTGCAGGTTCGTCGGCATCTGCGCCATCTGATTGCCCATCATGATGAAGCTGACATCCTTCAAGTACATCGATGGCTCGAACGTGTCGTTCCAATGCCACACGAAGGAGAACAATCCGACGACGAGCATGGCAGGACGCGAGAGCGGAAGCATGATTCGGTAGAAGGTCCGAAATGCGCCAGATCCGTCCATACGCGCACTCTCTTCCAATTCCTTCGGAAACGTAGCGAAGAACTGCCGGAAGATCATGATGAACAGCGCGCCTTTCAGCCCTTGCCCGAACAATGCAGGGATCAAGAAAGGCAGAGGCGTATTCAACCAGCCCAGCCTAGCATAGAGCACATATACAGGGATAAACATCGTCTGGATCGGAATGAGGAATGTGAGCAGAACGATGGCAAACCAGAAGTTCTTGAACGGAATGTACAGTCTGGCAAAAGCATACCCCGTCAGCGCGCAGGATACAGTCTGGAACAGCGCCGCCAATATGGCAATTAAAGCGGTTTGCCACAGTGCCTGCACATATTTGAGCCCACGCATAGCAACCTCATAATTATCCCAGTCCAGCACGCGCGGGAAGAAGTTCACCGTAGGATCAAGCAGATCCGATTGCGTCTTGAGCGAGGTCGAGATCATGTAGAATACGGGCTGCAAATAAATGACCGCGACGCTCGTTAAGATGATGTACAGCAAGCACTTGAATATGACCCCGTCGGTCAATTGCCTCCCGAGGATAAAGACGCGCAGCCTCTCCAGCTTGTGCTCACGCTTCAAGTAACGGCGCCCTCGCCCCGCCAATGGCGTGAACAGGTCCGAGAGCTGAGCCTGCAGCTTCTCCAGCACAGCTATAGTGCCTTTCGGATTCGTCGAGGAGCCTTCGGGATTCGGAGCGCTATTCGGATTCGGCATCTTCGTCGTCACCTTCTTCCTTTATTCTGAAGTTTCGCAGCGAGCAGCACCAAGACAATCGGAATCAAGATAATGACGCTGTACAACCAGCCCAGCGCACTGGCATACCCGAAACCGGTTTCCGGGTCCGCCATATTCGTCGAGATAAACTTTAGAATAGGATTAAACGGACTCGCCGTCTGATCCACCAGCGTATAGACCAAATTGAGAAACAGGAAAGGCACCGTGGAGGGAAAAGTGATTTTCCAGAACGATTCCCACGGTGTAACACCATCGATGCGGGCTGCTTCATAAACCGAAGCCGGAATGGTCTGAAACGCCGCCAGAAACAAAATAATTTGAATACCCGAAAACCATAAAATAATAACGAACTTCCCGATCAGCTCGACCAGCACCTCCGCAATATTGACCGGCAGCACCTCGTACAGCATATCCGCGATATGATACTGATCGGCGAATGGGAGCTTCGCCTGTCCTTGATCGAACAGCGCCGTAAGCACCTGACCTGTTGCGAAGATGACCGGCAGGAAGAACAACGTCCGAAAGAACATGCGTCCTCGAAACTGCTGATTGAGCATAATCGCGATCAATAGCGCGAAGATAACCGTAATGGGAACGGTCAAAAACATTTCGCGTACGAACAGAAACATATCAACCGGAAACTCATTGTCGTAAATAAAGGCATATTTGAAGTTATCCCAGCCGATAAAATCATACTGCAGCCCGCTTCCGTCCGTCGCCACGCTCACTTTCGTAAAGCTCATGTAAAGAGAATTGCCCAGCGGATAAAGCATGAAGACCGCGGTGCCGATCAGCCAAGGCAGCAGAAACAAATACCCTTCCAGCGCCAGCTTCAGCTTACGAATTCGGTTATGGCGGGCATGCTCCTTGCGATGGAGCGATTCAACCGGCAATACGGCTTCCCTAGAGACGTTACCGTTCACTTGCCCACCTCCCCTCTCACAACTGCATAATTGTCAGCCTCCACTGTTACTCCATCCACCGAAGCGTAGGCTTTATCGTTATAGTTCACGATGATCCGCGTCCCATTCTCATACGAGGTCTCGAACACGCCGTCCGCCAGCTTGACATGACCGTCCATATAAGAATTCCAAACGCCTTCACCGGTTGCTGCAAAAGCTTTATATTCTGAGATAATCTGCGATTTCACCAGTTGATATTGCCCGCTCACATAACCGGAATAGGTCGTGCGGCTGAGATCCCGAATATCGCCGGATGCAACAACGTAATAAGGCAGCGCCCCATATTCCAGCTCGCGCAGAAACTCCGTTCCGGGGTCCGTTCGCAGCGTGCCTGAACCGGACGTATACGCTACGAGTCCGTGCAGCGCCATCGGATAGAAGGGAACACGCTCATCGATCGCCAGATCGTAGTTGTAATCGAGCGGCAAGTTATAGAACATATCCGCGTGGCCGATGGAGAATGCATACGGGTTCGACGTACCGGCCCATCCCAGCTTGCTTCGCAGCAGATCCAGCGTTTGATTCGTCAGCGCCGCCGTCTCCGTGCGGTTCGAGGTGCGTCCGGGCGTGTAGTCGCTGAACAAGCCGTCGCCGTATTCATCCATTAATGCGACGCCGCCAACTGACAGCGCTTGCCAATCCTTGATCACACCGGGCAAATAATCTTCAAACACCTTCCAAGGATTAATCGTGTAATAGTAGAGCGCTTGATTATAGAAATCGCCATTCTGATAAAATTTAACGACCTTCCCCGAAATCTGGCGCACGCCATCCTTCTTCGGCGAGAAGCCGCTGCCAAAGGAATCGACGCCGATCTTCAGATCGTCATTAAGCACGAGGGGGATGCCCTTCTCCTTCAGATGTTTCTGCAAGGCGAGGAAGGCGGATTTGCCGCCAAGCTTGCCCCCGATCGGGAACCGATCCGGAATGGAGCCGGCGAAGCCGCCCTTCTGCCATCCCCGCAAATTCACCCGCAGGCTGTGAATGCCTTCCGCATACAGGTCATCGACAATTGCTCGCACCTCGTCGAACGTGCTGACGACAACGACGCTCGCCCCAAGCGGCGTCGGCTGCTCGCTTGCCGCCATGATGAAATCCAGCGTAAGCGGTGGGTCGCCCGCAGCGTTGCCGGCAGACAGCTTACGGGTATCCGCCAAGTAAGCACGGTACCGCTTCGCCATTCCCACGTAATCGGATGCATCCTTCTCCAAGAACAGATAACGCATCGTGAACGAGGACACGTTGAGCGCCTTCTCGTACACGCTGTTCACATTGTTCGGATCGAGCCCTTTTTGCAGAAAATAATTGTTGCGGTACTTGAACTTGGCATACACGTTGTTGAAGCTCGTCTTGAGCTGGGACGGCATGGCGACAATGTTGGCCGCAGCTTCCCCTTGCTCGATAACGGAGATAAACCCTTGGTCTCCGCGCTTCATCCCGAACACCGGATAGTTGATGCTCTCTCTGAAATAGGAATTATCCACCGATGGAATCGACCAATCGCGGCCATAGACCGGGTAGTCATAAGGCAAGGTCAGTGCCGCCCTCTTCTTCCCGAACGTGATGAGACCGCCCGGCCCATCCGGCACGAACAAGTAGCCTTGCCCATCATCCAGCGCCGCACCGAAGAACGGAAGCACGGATAAGCTGACCACCTGGAACTGCGCCCCTTCGGTGACTCCCTCCTGCGGCAAATGAACGACGAAGCCATCCTGCTCCATGACATATTCGAGATAGACCGAAATGCCGAGCTGCTTCATCTCATATCGAACGCCGACTCCGTTCTGAATCGGCTTCCACGAGATCGCAGCCTCAGAGTCAATCGTATTGGCGGTTTCCTCTGCTTTCGTATCCAGATTGTAGTAATTGACCAGAATCGGCGAAGCCGCATTCTTCTTCCATTGCCCTTTAGTCGGATCCTGCTCTTGATCTTCCTTAGACGGATTGCTCAGCCACATATCGCCTGCCGCTGTCTTCACGGCAATTTGACCTGTAGCCGGATCTAGCCACAGACTGCCTGCTTGCTGCTCGCTCATTCGGTACCATGTCGCTCCGCCATAGCTCATCTGCTCCGTCTTCGGTGCATCTGCAGACATCGACAGTTTCGTCATATATGCGGCTGCATCTTCCATGGAATAGTTGGAAATAGACGTAACCGTAGGTGCCTCATGGCGATACATCCAGAGCAGTGCAAGCGCGATGACGGCCAGCACGATTAGACGATTTCTTAGCTTGCGAACCCAAGGTTTCTTAAGCCACACGTTCCATCAGCTCCTCTCCCAGTGTTAGGAAGAAGTCGACCGACTGGTATACGAGACCGAACAGCACGAAGCCGAATATCCATAAGCAGGCCATCGTGAAGAGCGAAACCGTCGCCATCTTTATCGCTTCCTTCAGGTTGTAGTTATGCACGCACATGGTGCCGATAAAGAGCAGAATGAACATCCACGCATACATGCCGTTCACGATTAAGTTGTAGATAACCGATTCCTGAAGCGTCAGCACGCGGGAGATGAGCTGGGCCGGCAGATTGATGACCACGATCGGCATCAAGGCAAAGCTATTCACGATAAACACGTTCCGGAACGTCCCCTGCCCTTTCAAGACAGAGCCTGTTAAGTAACTTCCAATGACCCATATGAACCAAGGAAGGATGAAGTTCTGCACTTCCGTCCATAGATTGAGTTCCTGAAACCGCGTTTCGACGAAAATAAAATTAGCGATCGCTTTCCCGATCAGCGTAAAGCCGAAGCTTAAGATGACGATAATAAACGCTACCGTGAGCTTAATCTTCATCCCTTCACCAATCTCCGTCATGCCGTTCAAGGGATGACGCAGAATACGGAACGCTTGCAGGACGGACTCGCGCCAGCCGGACAAAGTCGACCGGTCCACACGGGCTGTTTTCTTCCGTTTAGGCGTATACCAACCAAGCTTCACGGCCAACCGTTTGCCACCGAATACGACAATGAGCAGTCCCACCAGAATACTCATACAGAGTGCGAAATATTTCATCAGCCAGTTCATGCGCACTTGCCAGAACGCTTCCGAATAGCCCTTCTGATCAAATGCCTTGGAGAAATAGTTCATCGCGCCTTTATAGTCGTTGTCATAGAAGTCAGCCTTCGCAATGCCCTGGTAAGAACGCTCGTAATTGGCATTGCGCAGCAGGATCTCCCGCCAAAGCGGCTCGCCCTTCTGATACTGGCCATCCGCGAATAAGGTCACCGCCTCATGCACCTTCGTGCCGAATTCGGTTCGTTTGAACACCTGAATATCGCCAAGCTCCCCATCCGCCACAAGAATATTGCCGTTGGACTGCAGCCCGACGGCAGTCGCTCGCTTGAACAACCCAAGCCTTGCTTCTCCTGTTGACGCATTGCCGAACCGGAAGATCAGCCGGCCCTTTGAATCATATTGGAAGATCCGTCCGCGAGCCGCCTCAAGCACCGTAATAATGCCGTTCGCATCCACAGCGACACTTGTAAAAGACAGCTTGTTCGGAGGCACGAGCCAAGGCGCAAAATTCAAGTTGCCTAATAAATCGACGCCGCCGGAATTGAGCTGCCGCAGCTGACCTTCCCTCATATCGCGGTTAACCGTATAAATAAATCCATTCGCGTCCACCGTCATATCGGTAATCGCACCCGGCAGCAGCAGCTGTTCGCTCTTCAACTGTTCGTCGGTATAGAACTTGCGCTTCAATGTTTGGATCCAGTCCATCGGTACTTTGTTCGAGCCGAAGAAGCCCGCAAACTGACCGGTCGGCGTTAATTGCAGCAGCCCTTGATAACCGCCTTTATTGGCTACGTAGATATATCCCCGCCGATCAAGCACCAGCTTTGCCGGTATGAAGGAATACGACTTGGACATCGCTGGGTCTTTGGGCTCGACGTATTCACGCAGGAACTTCGCATTGCGATCGAATACCGCAATGCGCCGGCTTCCCGTATCGGCAATATACACTTCGCCTTCCTTGCTGATAAACACGCCTTCCGGCTTGCGAAGTTGTTCCTTGGGATTCGATACTTTCCCATCCTCCGACTTCGATACATCCGGAAATGTCCGCACCTGCTCACCTGTAGGCGACAGCTCCACTATGCGATCATTGCCTGTGTCTGCTACGAAGATCGCATCATCCTCGGCAATAAACAGATCCTCCGGGTCTTTGAAGCCGGTCCAAGCCTGAACAGGAACAAAGGCGTCAGGCGTCCAGATCCACCGTCCGTTCGCATCGCTCGACAGTGTCCAGTAAGGAAGCGCGGCATTTGCCACCGATGGAAGTACAAGAAGGAAGAGACAGAATCCAAGAAGTAAGGCGTACATGGAACGTTTCCCGGCTTTCACACTCTGGTCCCCCTTTCTCTATTTGATGCCCGAATGTGCCATCGTCGCCATAACGCGGCGCTGCGAGAGCATGAAGAATACAATGTTGGGTACGAAAATAATCAAGCTCGCCGCAGCCGCGATCCCCTGCCCGACCACGTTGTTCGCCGCGCCGTTCGTCAGCGTCGTAACATAGTAAGGGAGCGTCTTCATCGATTCGATCGTCACGAACAAATTCGACGTTTCCGTCTGCGCCCACGAAGCTTGGAACGCCAAGATCGCTACTGTTGCAGTAGCAGGTAGACACATCGGCATGATAATGCGCACGAAGATCGTATATTCCCGGCCCCCGTCAATCTTCGTTGCTTCGATTAGCTCATCGGGAACCTGATCGACGAACTGCTTAAGCAAGAATACCCCTACGGGCATAGCGACCAGCGGTAAAATATGTGCCAAGTACGTATTCATAATGCCGATATGCGTAATGACCAAGTAGCGTGGAATCCCGACCGATTCAGGCGCGAACATAAGCGATACGATGATGAGTGCATTAAGCGCCTTGCTGCCCGGAAAGGTGATCTTGGAGAACGCGTAGGCCGCCATCGTACTGATGAGCACAATCCCCGCCACGGTTGCGCCGGTAGTCAGAATGCTGTTGAACAAGTAACGCGTGAACGGAACGACAGCCGTGACGGACTGCTGAAACAGCTGTTGATAGTTGAATAAGGTCGGATTGACGACATAAAATTTCGGCGGGTAAGCGAACAGCTCTCCGATCGGTTTGAATGCTTGGCTGAATACGAACACCACGGGCAGCAGCATGAACAAGCCGAGCAGCGTCAGAAAGATCGTCGTAATCGTCTGGAACAGATCCCACTTGAACGTACGGCGAATGAAGCGGCGAATCGAATGCGTGTTCATCGTTCATCCTCCTTCGTACCGAACAGCAGGAAGGAAAACTTCGAAGAGCCGTAAATCAGCAGCAGCAAGATCACGGACAATGCCGACGCATAACCGAACTCGTACCGGACAAATGCAAAATCGTCGATATGATTCGTCATGAGATGCCCCGAATAGCTCGGCGTAATCAACTGACCGGTTGCGGTGGCAAGCAGCGTCCCAATCGCGCCCGCCTTCAACGTGCCGACGACGGCCATGACGGCGCCGAAGAGCATTTGCGGGCGGATGGCCGGAATCGTAATGTAGATGATCTCCTGCAGCCGGTTGGAGATGCCGTCGATTTTGCCCGCTTCGTACATCTCTTGATTGACCGTCTGCAGGCCAGCCAGCATGGCCAAGAATCCAACGCCCATGCTCGCCCATAACGATATGGCAATCATGATCGGCATGAAGTAAGCCGGCTTCTGCAGCCATAGGATCGGAACGTCGGACAAGCCCCACTTGAGCATCAGCTGGTTCAAGTAACCGACCCGATCCCCGCTGAACACGACGGTCCAGACGACGGTCATCGCAACGCCTTGGAAGATGGAGGGCGTATAGATCGCGAGTGCGAGCAAGTCGCGAGCCGTCTTCGGCAGCTGGTTAATGAGCCAAGCAAGCAGGAAACATAGGAGATAGCCGCCGGGACCGACGATGAGCGCAAACTGAATCGTATTCGGTATCGCGTATTGGAAGAAGATCCGGTCCTGCGTCAGAATGGCTAAGAAATTATGCCAGCCCACAAACTCCGGCCTAGAGAACGCATCGAACGTATAGAAGGAAAGCGCGATTGCGGCCACGATCGGCACGACGATGAAGATAATGAACGTAATCATGAACGGTGCAACGAAGATATAACCGGCAACCGTTTCCCTGCGCATCCATCGCCTTGTCTTCTTCTCCGGAACCACAAGCGGCGCTGCTTTGGATAACTCCACCTCGTAACTCATGGCTCCTCCCCTTTACCCGGGCTCGGCACATCCGGAATGTCGATCGGATGAAGAACCTTCCCAACAGAATCCCGCATTTTGAACTCCACCTGCTTGCGCGCCATTTCCTGATTGATGGCAATGATCGCTTTATCGAGTTCTTCCCTCGGTACCGCGTTCGCTGCCACTACATTCTGCCAAGCAAATACGAGCTGCCTTGCCGTAAAATAACCGCCCGGCACATTCGGTGCTTCCTTGTACCATTTCCATTGCTCCAGAATGGCTGACAATTGGGAACGCGGCCAAGGCAGCTTCGCAAAAGCATTCATGTTCGCGGAATTCCAGCGATATTCCGGTCCATAGATGGCTTCAATATCGTTGCCGAACCGAACCTGCGTCTTCTCTGACGTCCACCACTGGAGGAACTTCCATGCCAGCTCTTGTTTCTCCGACTTCTCATAGATAATACCGGCCTGCAGCGGGCCTCCTGCCCAGCGAAGAATGGTGCCGCTCTTCTCGTCCAAGTTGCCCGGGATAGGCGCAATCTGCCATTTGCCCGCGATTTCCGGCGCAGCCACCTGCGTAAGCAAATACGTGTTAAAGTCGGTAATCCCGATTGGCATATCCCCTAGACGGAAGTGATTGAAGAAGCTCGGTACTTCCTTCGGGAGCTGGAATAAGGTGAATAACTGCGTCCATTGCTTAAACCCTTTAAATGCCTCATCCGTATCGAGCCCCGATACTAATCCGTCCTTGCTATAGAGCTCTGCACCGTTCTGATAGAGGAAGGATAGGTAGTCCGCAGGTGTATAGAAGAATTCATGTCCACTCTGTTGCAAAGTCGGCAGCATCGTGTAGACATCCTCCCAGGTTTGCGGCGGCTTCAGCCCAAGCTCATCAAGGATGTCGGTTCGGTACATCATGATTTTGAAGTTTTGCGTTTCCGGCAGCGCGTAGTTTGCACCATCGTAGTGGAACACGCGCATCGCGCCCGGATTGAACGCTTGAATGGCATCGTTGTAGCCCGGCATCTTCGTCAAGTCAGCTAACGCGCCGCGCATGGCGAAATCGCCGACTACGCCACCGTCAACGCCAAGGGCGGCATCCGGCTGTTCGCCGGCGAGATTGCCCAGAATGAGCATATTCGGGTCAGGCACGATGTTCACGTTAACATGAATGCCGGTTTCCGGCGTGAACGTTTCATCAGCCAACTGCTGAATAAGCCGTACATAGTTCCGGCCTCGATTCACCCACACATCGATGGCCTTAGGATCATCGCGCGTAAAGTTATAGTCGATAACGAAGGAGCGGTAGAAATTGACGGCTGTATTCCCCAGCTTCTGCCACATATTCGGTGCCATTTGAGGCAGCTCCGCCCCCGGCTGCGAAACCCATAAGTAATCCAGCATAAGCGGTTGATCCAGCATCCGAAACGCCCAGCTGCTCAGTTTCTGCTGCGTCGTCGCAAACAGCTGCAGCTCGCTCGGGATTTGCCGGATGCGGCTCTTCATGTTATTGAATTCATAGGCAGCTGCGCGGAACGAGGATTCTACATCCGATTCCCCGATTGTCAGTCCTGACAACCGATCGGCCAGTCCCGTCAGATCCGATTCGATCTCCGTCAGACGTTCGTCGATATCCGGGATATATTTCTCCAGCTGCCAATCGCGGTTTAGATCGACGTTGCCGCCGCTCGTGTAGGAACGCTCGTAATTGCCCGTTACCTTCCGGATTCGCTGCTCCAGTGCCGATATGCGATTCAGATTGCGAAGAAGTCCCTCGTAGATAGGCTTCATCGGCGCCGCTGTCGGACTGATGCGCACGATGTGCTTGCCCTTGGTCAGTTCGAACAGGAACGGCTTGCCCTGCTTATCGGCCAGCGATTTCCCCGCCCAGCCCCAAGACTTGCTGTACGCAAACTGCACATCCAGCATTTCCTTGAACGGCGTTTGACCATCAATCATGATCGACTCATTCGTGTAGGTATTGTTCAGAAACGCCTGCTTGAATTTGAAGCCAAGCTCATACAAGCCTGTCTCCGGTACCTCAATCTCCCACTCTGCCCATTGACCGGAGATGCGGAACTGTTCGCCGCCCATCGCATTGTAATGGATCAACCCTTCCGGGTCAGGTGAGATGAGCGCATCGCTGACCGATTGCAGCTGGATCGACGTGTTGGACTTGGCGCTCATCTTCTCCGCCTCCACCAGCTGTACGAAATCTCCGTTCTGTGCAGTCGCCCGGTAGTCGCTTGCCACCTCGGCATACACGGGAATTTGCAGAGGCGCATCCGCGTAGAGCGACTTTAGCAGCATCGCGCTCTGCTGGTTCATGAGGCGCACCGTATGCGCACCTTTGGTGAAATACCATTTGAGCGGCGTTATATCTGCAGTATAGTCAGCAAGCCGAACATCCTGCTGCTCCTTCACGATCGTCGATTGAGGCAAAATATCATTCCCAAACTCATCTCGCTTGAGCGGGTAACCTTGATACACGAACTTATGCTTCAAGCGGATATTGTCCGCTTCCAGGAAGGGCAGCTCGCCGTCGATGTATACCCCGCGTATAATGTCCGTCACCGCGTCATCCGCCGATTCATAGACAACGCCCAGATTATACAGCCCGTCCTCCGGGATCGTTAGTTGGTAATCAACCCAGCTCTCGCCGTCCTTCCAGAGCAGTCCGTTATCCGTCTTCGAGAAATGCGTCTCGTCGGACACCGCCGTATAAGCTGAAGCATCAACCGAAATTCGCTCCGGCAGGGCAGCGGCATCGCTGAAGGACTTCCCTTTGGTGGCCTGCCACTCCAAGTAGGTCGGCAGTTTGCCATTAATATAGTCCTTCTCTGTCAGTACCGGCGCGGGACCGGCAGGACCATCTGCCATGGTATAAGGCGGAACGCCGCCAAAGAGCAGCAAGGAGGATAGAATCATAAGGCATGCTATTCGTTTCCAAAACAGCGGAGTCAGCATAACGCTTCCTCCGTCTGTGGATCGAAGAAGTGGATCTGCTCCATATCGAATGCGACCGTCACCGCGTCTCCTTCCGCAAAACGTCTGCGCGGTTCCACTCGTACAACTAGCTTGTGATCTTCATTATTCAGATGTAAATAGGCGTCGGAGCCCAGTAATTCTCGGATTTCAATGGCAGCGGTCAACGATCTGCCTTTATAAGACTCCATATCCGCTCCATCGCGCAGGACGGTCATCGTTTCGGCTCTTACGCCCATGATGATTTTTTTGTCCATATAATGCTCCAAGCGGATTAACGCCGCCTTCTCTGCCGGGATTTCGAGCGAATACCGTTTTGTATCGAAATACGTCTTCGAATCCCACTTGCGGATATGCCCGTGAATGAAATTCATGGGCGGCGTCCCGATAAAGCTGGCAACGAACATATTGGCGGGATGACTGTAGATGTCCTCGGGAGTAGCAACCTGCTGAATGAGGCCTTGCTTCATGACAACGATCCGGGTTCCCATCGTCATCGCTTCGATCTGATCATGGGTCACATAAATCGTCGTTTTCTTCAGCTGCCGATGCAGCTTCGTCAATTCTTCCCGCATCTGAACACGGAGCTTCGCATCCAAATTCGACAGCGGTTCGTCCATTAAGAACACTTCGGGTTCGCGAACCATGGCGCGGCCGAGCGCCACCCGTTGTCTCTGACCGCCAGACATTTGTCTGGGCTGTTTATGGAGATGCGCTTCAATTTCCAATACTTTGGCCGCTCTCGCTACTCGCTCCTCAATGACATGATGAGGAAGCTTGCGCAGACGCAACCCAAAGGCGATGTTCTCGAATACCGTCATATGGGGATAAAGCGCGTAGTTCTGGAATACCATCGCGATATCGCGATCCTTGGACGACACATAATTGATCATCCGGTCGCCGATGTACATCTCGCCCTCGGTAATTTCCTCAAGACCCGCAAGCATACGCAGCAGCGTCGACTTTCCGCAGCCGGACGGCCCGACGAGCACCAGAAACTCGCCATCGGCAACCTCCAGATGGAAGTCATCCACCGATTTGCGTCCCTCGCCCGGATACCGTTTGGAGATATGGTTGAATAACACCTGTGCCATGCGCACTAGCCCCCTCTGATCACAACAGTTAGCCTGCAAACCATAATCGCCTAAGCCTCAGGCGAATGCCCTCGGCTTAGACGATCGATTTCGGATTGTACTCGCTTGCCTATTTCATTTTGGCCATCGCATCTGCAATCGCTTTGTTGGCTTTATCTGCTACAGTCGGGAAGTAGTCGTACGCGGACGTTTCTTTCTGGAAGGCATCTGTACCCCAACCGCTGTTGGTCGCCGATATTTCCGCTCCACCCGGAATAAAGATCGTCGGATCGACTTCACCGATAGATGCCGCATACAGAAGCGCATCCACGTTCAGCCCTTTGTACGTTTCCATTTGCTTGAAGTGATCGGTGATTTCAGGCGTTGTGGAGTTCGGGAGCGAGCCGCCGATATCCATCAGAATCTTCTGGCCCTCTACCGTTGCAGCCCAGAATTTCATGAATTGGAACGCTTGATCTTTGTGTTTGCCTGCTTTCGTCAGGAACATCGGGTTGTTGAAGGAGGTGCCTACTTGCTTCGCCGTTCCTTTAGGCGTTGGCGCAATGTCCCATTTGAATTTCCATTGCGATTTAAAGCCCGGAATCGTCGGCGATACGTGATAGTAGAACGCTGCATGACCCGTTGCGAAGATATCGCCTTCAAGTCCCGCTTCCTTCACGCGCTTGTCATTGAGCATGATGCCGTCTTTGGAAACCCAGTCCATCATGAATTGATGGTCATCCATGACGTTCTGATCGTTGCCGACATAAGTAATCGTGTTCTGGAGGTCGCCGTTCAAATCCATAATGTGGTCGGAATGACCATTGGAGGCTGCGATATTCGCGCCTGCAAAGATCGTGAGGATGACATCATTCGCAATGCCCCATACTTTGTCTTCAGGGTGTGTAGCTTGCTTCGCCATGTCGACCAGATCCGTCCAGGACCAGTCATTCTTAGGAGCGTCAATGCCGTATTTATCGAGGATGTCTTTATTGTAGAAGAAGATGAAGGTGTCGTTGCCGCGGGATAGACCATATTGCTTGCCTTGATATTGGAATGGCTCTAGGATGCCTTTGCTGAATTGATACTCTTTGTACTCCGGATCTTCTAAGTAAGGGGTCAAATCTTCAGCCAAGCCTTGTTGTACCACATCCACGAACGTTGGATTCCAGAAAATATCGATCGGCTCGCCGGCCGCGATACTTTGCGTTACCGCTTTAATCGTGTTCGGACCCGGATCGTTAAAGAGCCACTTCACCGTAATCCATGGATATTTCTTCGTGAAAGCGTCGGATATTTTATGCCATTCCGGGCTGTCTGCCGGTACCCAAGTGGAAATCGAAATCTCAACCGGTGTCTTATCTACTTCTTGGACCGGCTCAGCGGCTGCGTTGTCCGCTTCATTGTTTGCTGCTGCGGTGTCATTCGAGGTTACTGCCGTGTTCGTGGTGTTTTCTTTCGTATTGGCAGCGGCGTTCTTAGCGTTGTTATTATTGCCGGATGAACAGGCTGCGACAAGCATGACTAAGGTGAAAGCGATTACAAAAGAAATGGGCTTCAATGCGCTTCGTTTAAACAAAGGAATTCCCCCTTGATCGAAATAAAATCATGACCTTACCCTGCCATTCATCTTTCGAGAAGCCGCGCTATTCACTTTTCACGTGCTCAAGTCTGCTTATTCCTACATCACCTCTTGTAAAAGTATACTTAAGTTGATTCATCTTATACCCAATACTACAACATACTTTTCCATTATACAATATGTTATTCCAACAATTAAAGTATACTTTTATGTCGAAAATTCAGATGAAGCCGTCTTTGCTTCTCCCGTGCTGCTCCGAACGATCAATTGCGGTACAATTTCATCCCGCATCTGCTCGCTCTTCCTTTCGAACAGCAAAATTTGCGCCGCGCGCCTGCCGAGCAGCAGCGTGTTCTGATTGATCGTCGTCAAGCTGGGGACTGTAAATTGACTGACCAGTATATCATCGTAACCGATAATGCTAATATCGTCCGGCACGAGCAGGCCTCTTTTGCCAGCTGCTTTGATCGCTCCGATCGCCTTGCTGTCGCTTGTCGCAAATATGGCTGTTGGCCGCTGCTCTAGCGACAGCAGCCTGTTCAGCCCCTCCGCCCCCATCTGCTCCGACTCGCGCTCCCCGTCAAGCACACAAACCAGGTCCAAATCAAAGGCAACCCGGTGCTGGGTCAGCGCCAATTTGTAGCCCTGCAGACGAAGCGCAAACTCCTGATTCATCTCAACCGGTGATTTTCCCGTCAAAATAATGCCAATGCGCTCATGACCGAGCGACAGCAGATGTTCCGTTGCCAGATATCCGCCTACGAAATTGTCTACGATTACATAGGGAATCTGAAGATGAGGGTAGTAGAAATGAACGGTGACAAGTCGTTTGCCTTCATCCTTCCAGCGTCTAAGCAGGTCGAGCGGCATTTCGTTTCCGTTCTTCAGGTGGGGATGCAAAATGATGCCGATATCATCGCCCTCGGGCATTTGAAATTCATCATCCATCCCCCAGATATTGAAGGGAATGCCGTGCTGCTCGCACTCTTCCTTAATCCCGGTCAATAAATCCGCGAAGAAGCGATGATGATAGGCCGAAGCAATTTCATTGTTATAGACAAAATAAATTTGACTAAGCTCCGCCCGCTGCTGCAAGCCGTTGGCGGCCGTTCGTTCCATTTCCGGCTTCAGAAAGCTGCCTTTCCCGCGCGTACGGCTAATAATGCCTTCGTTCGCCAGCTCTGCCAACGCTCGGCGCGATGTAATTTCCGAGGTGTTGTACATGCGGGCGAGCTCGATCTGAGTCGGCAGCGGCTCGTTGTGGCGGATTTTACCTTCTGCAATCTGCCGCTTTAGATCCTCGATGATATGCTGATAGACATGTTTTCTTTTTCCACGCACGAACCTTCCTCCCTACCTAACCCACATTCATGCCACGGAGTGCTCGGTTTCCTCTTGCGGGATAATGCGAAGCGGATAATTGGCAGCTGCATCAATCCGATAGTTTGAAGGTACTTCGGCGGTGCCGGTGAGCCCATCCGGACCTGTCTTCCACTTAATCGTGATGGATTGGCCGCCGGGTAAAGGCATGACCGCTTCCGCCGACTCTACTCCATCATAGGGAGACCTCAGATGAATGATCCCGCTCCCCAGATCGGATAAATCCACGCCTAGCACGAGCTCATTGAGCAAGTAAGCCGGAGACGCCCCCCAGCCATGGCAGGCGCTGACCGGAATACCTTCTTGCAGATAGGTCGGTGTATGGCCTTGATAGGTGCTCGGAATGGTGCAGGCAGGCATCTCCGCATCGAAGGTTTCCCACCAGGTCGTCGCTCCGCGACTCAGCATCTCGCCCCAATAGCTGCGGATAAGCGATAACGCTTCTTCTCGGCGTCCGACATTGCGCAGTACTTCGAGCACGATATGTTGGAAGAAGGGACCTCTAACCGGCGGGAGTTGGTTGGCGAAATAGTAATCGTCCAAGAAACGATTCGTCTCTTCTTCCGTCATAATGCCGCACCATGCTGCCATGAAGTTCGTTTGCAGCGAATAGTTGTCGGATATCGCATCACCGTCCAAGCAATCTGCGAACAGCCCCTTCTCACCTACCCACAGGTGCGTTCGAATGGTTTCGACCAAGTTCACCGCCTCGGCTTCAGCTTGCTCCGCCTTGCCGCTAGTTGGATCGAGCTCACGCATGATATCGGAGTAAACCTTCAGCGCCTTGTAGCGCAGGAAGGAGATCGCGGCAACCTTGTCGCGTCGGTCGATATCGTCCGACCAATCGATAAAGCACCAATATCCGGTCCGATCTGCCCGCGCGAACAATCCCGTATCATCGCTCTGTTGTCTGAACCAATCGATCAAGCGATCGGTAGCCGGCTCGAGCTCCGCGAGCAGCGCCGAATCGCCGGAGTACCGCCAATAATCATGTAAGCCGATTAGCCAATAGGCGCAGAAATCAGGCAGCAGCATACCATTATCCTCTGGACCGGTTCCGGGAATCGAGCCATCCGCCAGCTGAATGCGAGCGCCTTGAAGCAGACATTTACGCAATAGAGCCGTGTCCGCGAAGTTGGCATAGATGATTTTGCCCATAACCATGGAGTCCACCACCCACAGTGCCTTCTCGCGCCAAGGACAATCCTCCGTATGATCGTGAGAGTTCATTCGTGTCGTATACAAGCTCACCTCATGGATGCGATTCAGCAGATCATCCGAACTGCCGAACTGCGTCTGCCTAGTGAATGGATAGCCGACTTTCTCGCAGCTGAGCGAGGTGACCGCGACGGGAACCGGAGTCGCCATGAACGTGAGCTTCAAATATTGAAACACGCGCCGGCCGAATGGCTGTAGTCGTTGGCAGCCCTGTTTGAGCACGAAAGTGTCCACTTCCTGCAGCTCCAGCGATTCACCGTAAGCGATTCGGACGACCCCGCCTTCCGGAGCGTCAACCTCGAGAATCGGCCTGCCGACAACAATTCGGCCGAAGTCGTATACGACCGCAGGCATTGAGCCTGGTCTGGACGCATCTGCTTCTAGGACGGTGGTTGAGTGTGATTCAGCTTGAGAGTCCGCTGAAGCTGTTAGTAGAGATTCCGGCTCCGTTATGCTGCCGAGGTTTAATTCTGTACGTATAATGGCGGAGGCTTGGCAAGCCTCGGTTGCTAGAAAGGGGATTTCGCGCGCAATGAGGCGCGGCCACGGACTGTTCGGATCGCACGCTTGTGCAAGCTCCTGCGAATCCGCCCATGCTGAGTTTAATACTTTATAGTGAAGCTGCTGCCAATCGTCATCTTGCTGCGCCAGATAGATCTCTTTAAAGCCGCCCCATAAACTGAGCCGTTCATTGGTCGTCCGGAAGCGAGGAGACAGCCTTGATTTCCATGAATGGTCAGTTGCTGAGATGACGGTTGCAGCAGCGTCGGCTCCTTCGACCATGAGCTGGGCGATGAAGCCCGCTTCGCCTTGCATTTGGTTGGTAATGATGTTGGACTCGCCGAACTGGTAGCAAAGCACTGAAATGACATTATCGCCTGCTTGCAAGTAACGACCTACTTCATACGAATCATAGTACTGATAATCTGGTGTACATGGCGATGGCCCGCGGCCGACCCATTGTCCGTTAATCCAGAGATTGTACTCCAGCCTTGCCGACAGATGAAGCACCGGTTGTTGCGCAAGCTCCGATGGCTCAAGATGAATTACTTTACGGAAATCCACATATTGGTTTTTGCAATCACCGCGCCGCTCCAGCCATATCCAGTTCGCATCCCATCTCATAGCCGATCTCCTCTATGTCCAATTTGCTTAAACTGACAACCTTAGATGAGTTAAGTATATTATGCAATTCAATTATTATCAATACGTATACATTATATTTTTAAGTATAAAAAAGAGCCGTACTAATCATCTGTTAATGATTAAGTACAGCTTTATGGCATATCATGAACTAAACTATAATACCTTAGCGCTCGCGCAACGCCTCGATCGCTTCTTCATCAAACTCAATGCCGAGCCCCGGTGCCTTAGGCAGCAGCACTTCGCCGTCCTTGAACGTAAATAAGCCCGGTTTCTTCAGGATGCGATCGATATTCTTAACCGTCTCTTCCGGTGTAAGCGGCGGGAAAATCAGCGCATACTCCAGCATCGAGCAAGAAGCGATGGAGGCTCCGACCTGCATCGTCGTTGTCCAATCCAGACCGCTCGTTCCATGCAGTATGCATGGGACGCCGAAAGCTTCGGCGAGAACGCCAGCCTTGCGGCATGGCCAGATCCCACCGCTAATCGCCGCATCCGGCTGCAAGATATCGACCGCTTGATGGACCAAGTAATCTCTGAATATAGGCAGCTCTTGAGCGAATTCCCCTCCGGAAATCGGAAGATCGACTTCCTCGGCGAGACGTCGGTAGGATGCCAGATCATCACGTGCGAATGGCTCCTCAAGCCAATTCGCATCGACCGCCTCCAAGCCGCGCGCAACCTGAAGCGCTTGCTCGTAGGTCCAGATCCAGCCCGGCAGATGGGCGGTTCGATCCAGCATCAGCTCCACTTTATCGCGGCCCCCGACCCGCTTGCGCACATGCTCCAGTACGCGCACATCATCCATTGGATCCGGACGCCATGCGCGAATTTTGAACCGTTTATGACCCATTTCATAATAACGAACGAGCTGTTCCGCCTGGTCCTCGATGGCAATATGCGATTGATCGGACTCTCCGGGCCATACGCAGGTCAAGTAATAAGGCATCGTTTCTCTGGCGCTGCCAAGCAAAGAGCGTACCGGCAGTCCTGCCGCTTTGCCGGCAATATCCCACAAGGCATGCTCGACCGACGGACAGCCTGCAAGCGCGCCGCTTTGCAGATGCGCTTCGATGTCTAGCGGGCTCTTGCCCAGCAGCCGCGGCTTCACCTGCAGCTCGAGTTTGCTCGCATCGGTTAACCGAAAACCGTAGCCGGTAACGCCTTGGTCGGTTTGAATCCGGGTTAGACCTACACTCGTTACGCGAAGATCATCCGGCTGAGTCGGCGGCGGAGCTAATCGTACTGTAAACGTCTCGATATTCGTAATTCTCATCCTGACTCACTCCAATTCATTATTATGAAATGATAAGTATACTGTAGATGGAATTATGTCAATTCAAAGTATACAGCGATTAAGTGGTCCTGTAAATCACATCTGGACCGAATGCAGCTTACGGCCAGCTGATAACCCATCTACTTTTGCTCCATGTGCGGTATCTGCTACCTCTCTTTAGTTCATCTCAGCTACTTTCTCCCCATGCGCGGTTCCTGCTACCTCTCATTCGCAAATCTCAGCTACTTTCACAACATGTGTGGTACCTGCTACCTCTCTTTCGCTCATCCCTGCTACTTTCACTCCATGTGCGGTACCTGCTACCTCTCTTTCGCTCATCCCTGCTACTTTCACTCCATGTGCGGTACCTGCTACCTCTCTTTCGCTCAACCCAGCTACTTTCACACCTTGTGCGGTACCTGCTACCTCTCTTGCCGTTTTCGCAAGAAAACCGCCACCTTCCAATTCTAACGAAACATCGAGGTCTTATTCACACGAAAATAACCACATTTCAATTCTAACGAACCGTGGTGGTCCTATTTAGAGGAAATGCAGCGAATAGAGGGTTCTAAGCACGAAATAAGGCCTGTACGGTTCGTTAGATTTTCAAATGGAGTCGTTTGACTGAAATAAGACCTCTACGGTTCGTTAGAGTTTATTGGGCAGCGGGGAGCAGGCCACAATCAGTGGTCTGTGGTCTGTGGTCTACGGACTGCGGTCTGCGGGCTGCGGTCTGCGGGCTGCGGTATGTGGTATGTGGTATGCGGTCTGCGATCTTCGATCCGCGATCAGCGGCAGTCCGCGATCAGCACTCATCCTTCCGCACAAAAAAAACCTCTGTTTCCACTTCAAAAGTGGCCACAGAGGTTTCTCGTCTACATTCTAATCCCTACTATCGGTCCAGCTCCAGCTTATGCAGTCCACCCGTACTTCGATGATAGAGAACGAATGCCATCAAACCAATCAGACCGAACAATCCAGCAGCGTAAAGCAGCCAAGAAATCGGCATCGTCTCCGATAAGGATGTGCTGAGCAGAGGCCCGATACTGCCGCGGATGCCGAACAGCATGAGATGAAGCCCGAACACAACCGCTTCACGCCCCGGAGCGAGTCGGAAGACGTAGGCTAGGAAGCCGATATC
The DNA here is from genome assembly GCF_900106745.1 of Paenibacillus sp. CF384. Classification (GTDB taxonomy): domain Bacteria; phylum Bacillota; class Bacilli; order Paenibacillales; family Paenibacillaceae; genus Paenibacillus_Z. Next base: position 155,278 of record NZ_FNNV01000010.1, read on the forward strand.
CCAGATCGCGTCCCCTAAGCCTTGAATCCCGCTTCCAATCATAACAGCCGGCAAATTGCTGAAGATCGCATACAATATGGGGACGATCGCGAACGCAGCCAATCCATAAGCTACGGTTTGTTTGGCCGACAGCTTATCAATGACGCTGCCGACAACAAAGTAAGAAACAAGCAGACAGGTAAAATACGTTGCTCGCGCATAGCCAATTTCCGTATTCGTAAGCTCCAGCCAGTTTACTTGAATAATTTGATACAGCGGCTGAGCAATAATGTTGCCGAAACCCGTAAATGTGCAAGCTACAAAGAAGATCGCCAGCTCGCGATTCTGCTTGATGAGCTGCAACTGCTCTTTAAGTGAAGCCCGCTTCGCGGTCTGCAGCCTGGACGGCGCTTCCTTACGCGCTTTCACCTTTGCGAAAACGAGTATGGAGATCACACCGGTGATGGAAGCAAACAGCAGCGGCCCCGACGGCCCGCCAACATCGATCCACTTGCCAATCATGAATGCAGTCGGAATCATAATAATCCCCATGGCTACTCTTGTGTTGCCCATCAGCTTCCCGCGATGCTCAGGCGGATACATTCGGACGACCATGGAAGCATAGGCAGGTGCCTGCACCCCCATTAGCGTATGGAAGGCTAATGCTGCAACAACATACATCAAGGGAATGCCAAAAAATGCAGGCAGTATAATCAGTGCCCTTGCGATTAAGTTTGGAATCACGATAAACGGCTTCGGGTCGCCAGAGCGTTCAATCCAGCTTGCCCATATCGGAGAAAGCAGCAATCCAATCGCCGGCGCCGCTGACAACAGTCCAACCTGGATATTGGACGCTCCCTGCTGAATCGCCATCGGGATGTAAAACTGATTGAACACAACATTAAAGAAGCTGAATAATACCGAGGCCGTGGCATCAAAGCAGAAATTATGCCAGGCTCTTGGACCGAGCTGCAGCCGAAGCGTCGAGACTAGCGATTTTATGGCATTCATATTCTATCGTTACCCTTCATATTGGATCATTTTTCAGAGTATAGTATAACACTCCTTCCGTCTTTTGGCGTCTATTTTCCATTTTGACAAACCGTCTTGCATGGGGGCATAATGAACGTTAAGAGAACGTAAAGAGTTCGTTAAGAGATTACCAGATCAAGCTTGTGTATAGGAGGATTTCAACATGCCGCTTTGGCGCCTTAAACGGCTGTTTCAGATGAGGCCGTTTATTTTTTTCACCCTTATATTAGTCATTAAATCGACATTAGCATGGCTCGTTATCTTTGACGGAGGTCCATCCTGGACGCTGCTCGTCACGGAGCTTCCATTCTTTTGGATCCTATTCTGCTTAATTGAATGGTTCGCCACCAAACGAAAGCTGGCACTGTATGTGACGGTTAATTTACTTGTCACCGCGATCTTGTTTGCCGTCATTATGTATTACAAATATTTTGGAATCATCGTGACCTATCATGCGCTGGAACAGGTCAATCAAGTAACGGCCGTGAAGAGCAGCGTGTTCTCTCTGCTGGATCCTTATTATTTGTTTATTTTTCTCGATATTATCGTATTTACTGTTTTGCTTGTCAGACGATCGAAATTTCAAGGCTGGAAAACATTCAGTCAGATCCCGCTTAGCCGGTCTGTAATTTCGCTTGTGTTCATCATTTCGCTTGCACTATGTCTCTTCAATATATTACCCAACCGTGCCAGCATGAATGAAATTGTCAAAGCAGAAGAGATGGGTATACTCAATTACGAAATCTACACGATCTTCGCAGATGACAATACACCGAAAACCCCGATGAAGGAGATTACCCGTGAGCTGATCGATGAAACGAAAGGAATCACGGAACCCGCTGCACCTAAGTATTCGAGCATAGCAGCAGGTAAGAACCTCATCATTTTGCAAATGGAAGCTCTGCAGAATTTCTTGATCGGACTCTCAATCGACGGACAAGAAATTACGCCGAATATGAACAAATTAGCTCGAGAGCATATGTATTTCCCGAATTTCTACCAGCAGGTTGGCCAAGGCAATACCTCCGATGCTGAATTCGTCGTGAATACGTCATTTTATATTCCGCCGCGAGGTGCGGCAACAATGGCTTACAGTGACAAAGAACTGCCAAGCCTTCCTCGTCTAATGAATCAGAACGGCTACCAGAGCGCCACGTTCCATACGAATGTCGTGGAATTCTGGAACCGGATCGAGCTTTATAAAGCGCTTGGATTTGACAAATACTATGATCAATCCTTCTTCGGCAAAGAAGATATGGTGTTCTTCGGCCCTTCCGACGAGGTGTTGTACAAGAAAACAGCCGAACAACTAGATAAGTTGCAGCAATCCGGCAAGCCGTTCTATGCGCAACTTATTTCCATGTCATCGCATCACCCCTTCACAATTCCCGAGGCGAAATACAAAATGAAACTGCCCGAGCGTTATGAAGGTACATTCGTAGGTGATTATATTCGCGCTCAGAATTACGCGGACTATGCGCTAGGTTTGTTCGTCGACGATCTGAAGGCACGCGGAATTTGGGATAACAGTGTCTTTGTTATGTATGGTGACCATCTTGGTCTGCCGGTTTACTCGTTAGACAACGACGACAAGAAGCTGATGCGTGAAATCTACGGTCATGAATACGGGTTTACCGACATGATCAACATTCCGTTAATTATCTCTGCGCCCGGTATTACAGCACCGGCGAAGCTTCCGCAAGTTGGCGGTCAATCGGATATTATGCCAACGATAGCGAATTTGCTTGGCATTTCTTTGGCGGATCACATTCATTTCGGGCAAGATCTGCTCAATCAAACGTCGAACATTTTACCCGAACGATACTATCTGCCTACCGGATCAATGATTAACGATCAAGAATTGTTTATTCCCGGTACTGTATACAGTGACGGCACCCATTATCCGCTGCATGGCACTGTTCAGAATGGATCAACGGTATCCGAGGATCAATACAATCGCGCATTAAAGCTGCTTCATCTATCAGACAGCTACGTGAGTCAGCTGCCACCGTTGAAGCCTTAAACCCAATATCCTATGCCATTACAAAAAAGCACTCTTCTCGCTAGCAGCCGGTCACGATGCCGCTAATGAGGAGAGTGCTTTATTTGGGTGCATTTTGATCCATGTTATCCATACAGCCCGTATTTGATTTCGCAAACGGTGCCTTGCCCCGATTCGCTTGTGAATATGATTTCCCCGCCCATTACCTTGACGAGGCTGACGACGACCATTAACCCCAGTCCGGTGCCTTTCTCCTTCGTTGTGAAGAACGGCATCCCGATTCGTCTTAGCTGCAGTTTACTCATGCCCACTCCGGTATCGGAAATCTGAATGTATACCTGCCCCTTCTCAATCCGAGTCGAAATCGTTAACAACCCGCCTGCCGGCATCGCTTCAATTGCATTCTTAATGAGGTTCAACAGACATTGCTGAAACTTCTTCGGTTCCCCCATAATGTAAACGGCGTGCTTCTGTTGATGCAGAATTTGGATTTCGATGCTGGACATAACGGAAAGCGGTGCTATCCATGGAATGAGCCCTTCAATCTCCGCAATTACATTGATTGGTCTCGCTTCTTCAATCGTCGGTTTGGCATAATTCAAGAAATCTGTTATCACCGCATTCGCATGCTCGACTCCTTCTATGGCATGCAGCCGATATCGTTCCATGGATTCGCTGCTGACGCCGGGCTTCGCCATCATTTGGAGAAAGCCATGTGTCGTTGTAAGCGGATTGCGGATTTCATGGGAAATCGAGGCCGCCAGCTCGCCAATCATATGGAACTTCTCGGCTTTGTAGAGCTCTTCCTGCATGTTTTCCTGACTTCTAACCTTATTGCAGGTGATGACGACAACAACGGCGGAAACCATCGTCCCAAGATATAACATCAGCATTTGAGATGCACTCAGGTTATCGCTTTCCGGATATACCGCCAGGAAAACAACATAATGAATGAGCATGAAAACCAGCGCATATCCCATTGTCCGTGAAAGTTGACTCTTCCATAACATCCGGTAATGAAACCATAGTCCCAGAAGTAACAATAACACGTTGCTTACCAAATTCGCCTCGATATCCGTACCCACAAAGAAGAATCCGCAAAGCGTAACCGAAGCACCAGCCATGATTCCGGGCAGCGTACCTTCAAACATAGACGTCATCATAATGCTGATCGGCATAAGATGCAGCGAGAAAACAAGCGGATCGATGGGCTCGATCAATTGGTAACAGGTAGATAACACGACCATGATGATCGCGATTACCTGATTCCTTCGCCGAGCCGACAGCATGATCCTTGGGCTTATAAATACAAATGTACAAGAAGCTAATATATAGAGCAAACCATGAAATTGATAAATCAGGATAGCGGACATGGGTGTGGAACACGACTCCCTCTAGTAGGTTCGACAATAGAATAGTAAATAATAACTATTTTTCTCATCTAACTATAACATAGAGTTATATGTTACATCTCCATTTTTGGGAAAGATGTTCAATTATGGTTCCATCCATTTTGTGTAAATGTCATTCAGTTGCTCTTGTACTTGCTCCCTTTCGCGCCAACGCTGAGCGAGCTCATCCACTCCGATCTGCTCGGACTTCTCGTTCAATTCCATATCCATCTCTGCCAACCTGGCTTCGAGCTGGCTGATTTGCTGCTCCAGCTTCTCCGTGTTGGGCTTGGGTTGCTTCGAAGGAGAATGGGCATAATGGTCCGCTGCTTGATTGCGCTTGACCGGATATGCTTCCTTCTTCACGGCAAGCGGCTGACTTTCCTCCGTGCGAAGCTGCTTGCGCTTCTCGGCATAATCATCGTAAGCGCCAAGATAAACCGTGAGCGCAGCTCGATCGAGCTCCCACACTTTATTCGCCAGTCGATTAATAAAATAACGATCATGCGATATCGCAAGAATCGTACCGGGGAAGTCTTCCAGCGCATCCTCAAGCGCTTCTCTGGAGGCGATGTCCATATGATTCGTCGGCTCATCCAGCAGCAGCAAATTCGGCTTCTTCAGGATGAGCAGCGCGAGTCGCAGCCGCGTCCACTCGCCTCCCGACAACTGGCTTACGCTCTTGAACACATCTCCTTGGGTGAATAGATACCGCGCCAAATGCGAGCGGGCTTCGCCCTCCTCCATCCCCGCAGCCTCACGGAAATAGGCGAGCACATTCTTCTTATCATCCGCAGGATATTGCTGCTGAGCCAGATAACCGATATCCACGCGTGCTCCGATATCGATCGTTCCGCTGTCCGGCGCTTCCGTTCCGAGAATCAGCTTGAACAGGGTCGTCTTGCCTGTTCCGTTAGGGCCAAGCAGCATAATCTTCTCGCCGTATAGCAGCATCCCATTGACCTGCTGTAACAGCTTCCGGTCACCGTAGCTCTTGCTTAATCCCTGAACCTTTGGGATCAAGCACCGGACGCTTCAGCCTCTCCATTCGATCCAGTGCCTTCTGCATCGAAGCCGCCCTGCGGAAGAACTTCTCGTTGCCGCCGACTCTCCCCCACTCCTGCAGCTGCTTAATCGTCTCTTTCATCTTCTTAATGACCTTCTGCTGCTCCTGGTACTCGGCAAACTGCTGCAGCAGCTGCGCTTCCTTCTCCTTCACATAACCGCTGTAATTGCTATGGTAAGTAACGGCTTCGCCGTCTTCGATATCGATTATTTTCGTAACGACATGGTCCAGGAACATCCGGTCATGCGAAACAATCAAGCAAGTACCGTCATATCCGTTCAGATACGATTCCAGCCATTGCACGCCTTGCAAATCCAAATGATTGGTCGGTTCATCCAGCAGCAGCAGTTCCGGCTTGCTGATGAGCTGCGCCGCAAGGCCAATCTTCGTCTTCTCCCCGCCGGATAAGGTGCCATACCGTCTTTCGTACATTTCACGCGGAATTAGCAGCCCCGTCGTGACCGTATCGATCTTCGCATCGAGCTCATAGCCGCCTTCATTCTGAAATCGCTCCTGCAGCACGGAGTATTCGCGAAGCAGCTGCTCCAGCCGCTTCTCGCTCGTGCCCGGATCGGACATTTCCGACTCCAGCTTCGTCATTTGCGCTTTGCACGCCAGGAGCTCCGCATACCCGGATGCCAGCACGTCGTATACTGTCCCATCGTCCCAAGCCGCCGGGATTTGGGCCAAATATCCGATTTTGGTATCCTTGCGAATCGTAAGCTGTCCTTCATCCGGTTTTGACAGTCTTGCGATGAGTGAGATCAAGGTAGATTTACCGCTTCCGTTGCGGCCAACCAGTCCTACCCGCTCCCCTTCGTGAATTTCGAAGGTTACATCTTCAAGCACCAGCGTCGCGCCGTAATATTTCTTTATATGTTGACCATTAACTATAATCATCATGGAATCCTCCCAGTTGTTTCGGAAGATCGCCCCCGCATTGGAACCAACAAAAAAAGAGCCGCAGGAAAATGCCCTGCGACTCTTCGGTCTTTACCGATCGAGGTCTAAGGTAGGCGTCTTCGCTTGAGTGATGGTGCCGTATTGGCAAATTTGGACAGACTGCTCCCGTTAGGTCCAAATGCATGCACGATGCCAGCCATAGCAATCGGCAGCTGGCTAATACGGTTGTTCACCATTTCTGAATTCATCCTACCTCACACCTCCTTCCTAATATTTATCTAACCATAACACAGATTACAGCCGCGCCGCAAGAAGAGCAAGACGAAACGGGCTATCGCCATAAAAAAAGCTCATATCGCTGTCCGCCCTCCCATACATATAGCTATGAAGCACACTCGCATTACAAGGGGGAAGCGAAATTGCACCAGGATGAGATCAAAGCATTAGAGCGGGCTATTGACGAAATCACTGAGATTGCACAAGGATTTGGCCTCGATTTCTACCCGATGCGGTATGAAATATGCCCGGCCGATATCATTTATACATTCGGCGCTTACGGCATGCCTACCCGGTTCAGCCATTGGAGCTTTGGCAAAACATTCAATAAAATGAAGATGCAGTATGATTTTGGCCTCAGTAAAATCTATGAGCTTGTCATTAACTCCAACCCTTGCTATGCCTTTCTGCTGGATGGCAACTCACTCATACAGAATAAGCTGATCGTCGCGCATGTATTGGCCCATTGCGACTTCTTCAAGAACAATGCGCGCTTCAGCGCCTCGAACCGAAATATGGTGGAAAGCATGTCCGCCACGGCCGAGCGTGTGAGTCAATACGAGCTGGAATATGGCACAGATGCCGTAGAGAAATTTATCGACGCCGTCCTGGCCATCCAGGAGCATGTCGATTCTACCATTATCCGCCCGTATAAGTTGGATAAAGCCCAATACATTGAGCTGTTGAGCAAAGCTAATCAAGTAGAGAAAGTGCCTCGCCAATCGCAATATGATGATTTGTGGTCGCTGGATTCCGAAGAACAAGCCGCGCAGGCGAGTCTCAAAGCATCCAATAATGAACCGAAGAAATTCCCGCCTCAGCCGGAGAAGGATCTCATCTGGTTCATCGAGGAATACTCTCCGAATTTGCAGGATTGGCAGCGCGATATCATGTCCATGCTGCGCGATGAGATGCTTTATTTCTGGCCGCAAATCGAGACGAAAATCATGAACGAAGGCTGGGCTTCGTATTGGCATCAACGGATCCTTCGCGAGCTTGATTTAACTAGCGCGGAAACGATCGAATTTGCCTCGCTCAATTCTGCCGTCGTGCAGCCGTCGCGACATTCACTGAATCCCTATTACTTGGGGCTCAAGATCTTCGAAGATATTGAGCGCCGCTGGGATAACCCGACCAAGGAGGAGCAGGATCGCTTCGGACGCAAGCCGGGGCTTGGGCGGGATAAAATCTTCGAAGTGCGGGAGTTCGACTCCGACATTTCATTCCTGCGCAATTATTTGACGAAGAAGCTTGTGGGCGATCTGGATCTCTACGTCTTCGAGAAGAAAGGCGCGGAATGGAAGATCACCGATAAAGCATGGGAAAACGTCCGCGACCAGCTTGTGACCTCTCGAGTCAACGGCGGATTCCCAAGCCTTGTCGTAACGGATGGCGACTTTAACCGCGTCGGCGAACTGTTCCTCTTCCACCAATATGAAGGGGTCGAGCTGGATTTGAAATACGTGGAGCGCACGCTCCCTCACGTCGTTCAACTGTGGGGCAAATCCGTTCACCTCGAGACAATCGTCGAGGACAAACGAATCGTATTCAGCTGCGACGGCAAGAAAACGAGCCGGAAATTCATTTAAAGAGAAAAGATCGCATACCCGTGCAGTCATCTAGGTGACTGTGGGATGCGATCTTTTTGTTCATCTATGAATTTTCCAGACTGAACAGCTTGTTCAAGGGCATATGCAAGTCTTGAAATACGGTGGATTGCACGATTTCTTGTTCTGTATATAGCTTCCTCACTTGATACGCGCCATCTTGAAGTGCATATACATGAACCGTGCGATTGCCGGGATCAACAATCCAATATTCCTGAACGCCATATTTCTGATATAAATTAAACTTTTCATTAAGCTTTGCCGTTTAATAATTCCCACGTACCGTCCCAGGTCAACCAATCTTGATAAATATGAATAATGTTCTTCTCACCCGGATTTGACATCATGTTCGACCTCCTCTTGATTTCTCACTTATCAGTTTATATTAAATGTACAATGATCACACAAATTGTGGTAAACTTACATCTAAATCACAGCACAAAAAAACCGCATCCCCAAACACTCGGGGGATACGATCTCTAGGCTTCGACCCTTCTCACATCAACCTTCACTTCCAAATTCGCTTCGCTCGTTCCCCGGTAGACACCTTTGACAGGGACAATATCCTTATAATCCCGGCCATGGCCCAGTTTCACGTAACGTTCGCCGACCAGCGCATCATTCGTAGGATCGAACCCGCACCAACCAAGACCCGGCACATAGGCTTCCACCCAAGCATGCGAAGCCTGCTCGAAATCCGCGTTGCCCCCGCGCAAGTCTCCAACAAAGTGATAGCCGCTCACATAACGAGCAGGCACACCCTTCGAGCGACATGCCGCGATCATCAGATGGGCAAAATCCTGACAGACGCCGCGACGTCTGCGCATCATGTCTCCTGCGATGGTGTGCACATTGGTCGCTTCCGGATCGTATACGAACTCGTTGCGTATCCGATTGGATACATAGGCCAGCCAGCTGTATACGCCCTGCTCTTTCTCATTGGAATCACTTAGCTGGGGCGTTTCCGCAAATGCCGCAACCTCCGGCGTAATGCCTGTATACTCCGTAGGCAGCAAGTATTCGGCAAACCGGTTTATCGCACCGTCCGTCGCCAACCAATCCCAAGCTTGACTAGGCGTCATGCCTTCCTGACCTTCAATCGGTTTAACGGCTTCCTTCGTGACGACCGTCATCTGCGTGCGAATAACCAACTTGCGATGCTGATCATTAACAGAGAACGCGTGCACGCGATTGCCGAAATAATCATCATAACTAAAGAGCGGCGCATTCGGCTCCACCGAGATGGAATGCTGATAACACGATTGCTGCTCATTCGTAAATGGCGTCAGCCTGATTTCATTGACACTGTCCATAACGGGATCCATGTACGAATATTGGGTTGTGTGCGTGATGCAAAGCTTCATGCGCTGACCTCCCCCATACGAAAAAAGGTATGAGCGAACGACACCCCCAGCTGCCCCGCAGCTTGGAGTAAATGTCCTGTCACTCGTCCTTCTTCATCACGCTGCAAATCCTCCCGCTCCAAACAAGCCAGCTCCGCCTTCAGCTTGACCACTTGCCGGATGATGCGATCATGTGCCGTACGAAGCTGTTTCTCCTGCAGTTGAATACCGCGCAGATGCTCATCTAGGGCATGCAACGAATAATGGACCGAACGTGGGAATACTTCATTCAGAATCAGGAACTCCATAATCGCTTCCTGCGAGAAACCATCCGCGTAATAACGGCGAAAAGTTTGGTAACCACTTACGGAACGCAGTACCGCTTGCAGGAATGGATACACATCATTACCGCTATCCATATCCGAAGGGAGCAAGGTTCTGGACGTAATCGCAGATTGCATAATACGAAGCGTATTCTCTGTTCGTTCCAGATAACGACCGCATTCAATGAAATGGAACTCGTTCTCACGCGGCATTACCGACTGTGTGATCCCTTGAAAGAGAGCGGTCCAGTCTTTAATTTTGCCAAAAAATTGATGAGGCGACTCCCGGGTCCAATCCCCTGCCTGCTTCTCACGCAGCCACAGATAGAAACCGTTCGTCACGTCCCACAGCTCGCTTGGCAGCTTCTCCCGAAGCGTTCTTACATTATCCCGAGCATGATTAACGCAAGTAACGAGGGAATTCGCATTGTCGCGATCAAGGGTGATATACAGCACAACATCCTGTTCCGTGTAGGAGCCGTACTGCGACTCGTACGCGTCTCTGCTGCCGAGTGCATCGACGATTCGTCCCCATTTGCACAGCGATTGGGCTTTCTCGCCTGGTTCGCCTTTCGGTATCGTATGGGAGTCATCTGACTGAAGGTGATAGTGAACATCAATTAGCCGAGCATGGTTCTCCGCCCGTTCCATGTACCGCCCAATCCAAAACAAAGCCTCTGCATTCCGGTTCAGCATCGTCCATCCCTCCGATTCCTATAATCGTTAACGACTAAGCACCCACGTATCTTTTACGCCGCCGCCCTGCGAAGAGTTCACGACTAAAGAGCCTTCCTGAAGCGCTACACGAGTCAATCCGCCCGGAATAACATGGGTTTGAGCACCCATGAGCACAAATACGCGTAAATCAATATGGCGCGGCTGCATAGCCCCTCCGAGCATCACCGGCGCCCGTGACAGCTTCATCGTCGTTTGAGCGATGTAGCGCCCAGGATCGCAGCGGATGGCGTCTGCGAATGCATGAATCTCCTTGGAGGATGCAGCAGGGCCAATAAGCATCCCGTAACCGCCGGAGAGCGAAGTTTCCTTGACTACGAGCTGATCCAGATTATCGAGGACATACTCCCGTTCTTCCTTGCGTGACAAAATGTAAGTAGGTACGTTATGCAGAATCGGCTCCTCGCCTAAGTAATAACGGACCATATCCGGAACATACGCGTAGATCGCTTTGTCGTCTGCTACGCCTGTACCCGGGGCGTTGGCGATGGCAACGTTGCCTGCGCGATAAGCATTCATGAGACCCGGCACGCCGAGCAGCGAATCCGATTGGAATGCTAATGGATCCAAATACTCGTCATCCAGTCTCCTGTAGATGACATCTACCTGTCGCAAGCCACGAAGATCGCGCAAATAGATTTTGTGATCCTTGTAGACCAAATCGCGGCCTTCCACCAGATGGATGCCCATTTGCTGAGCCAGAAACGCATGCTCGAAGTAGGCGGAATTGTAAGCACCCGGAGTCAGCAGCACAATAAGCGGGTTAGACTTCCCCGTTGGCGCCAAGCTGCGCAGCGAGCTGAGAAACACATTCAAGCTGCGCTCGATATCCGCTACCGCACTGTTCAGGTACAAGTCGGAGAACAGCTCACTCATCATACTTCTCCCTTTATACAAGTAAGAAAACCCTGATGGTGTACGAAGATTATCCTCCAGCACAAAATAGCGGCCCTTCTCGTCCTTAATTAAATCTATGCCGGATGCGGTCATATAGACGTTCTGCGGGACTTGCAGCCCTGCCATCTCAGGTCGAAAATATTTATTGCCGATGATCATTTGTCTTGGGATGATGCCGTCATTGACGATACGCTGCTCATGATAGACATCATGGATAAAGGCATTCAACGCTTTCACCCGCTGCTTCATACCGCGTTCAATGCTTTCCCATTCATGCTTTGGAATGATGCGGGGAATATAGTCAAACGGGATTGTACGCTCGAGCGGTTCATTCTGATTCTGGGTATAGAGTGTAAACGTGATTCCTTCCTCCAGCATCCGCTGTTGAATGGTTGTGTGGCGCGCTGTCAGCTCCGGCGGCTTCATACGGGCGAACGTTCGATGAACACCTTCATAATGCGGACGTACATTAAGCTCCTTATCGAACATCTCGTCGTAGAAAGATTGTGAATCGTAAGGATCGAATTGTGATTTCATCGCCATCGACATGTCAACCGCCTCCAAAGCCGTCAGTGTCACTATCATGTTAGTTATTGTGCTATCTCTTCTGTTTAACCGTACTTAAAAATGGATTATATTACTAGCATCATACCCAAATACGCCATGCGTGTCAACTTATATAACACACAAAAGGCCCGATATAAGCAGCCTTTACAGTAATTTAAGTCATATTATTGTTAGGTTGCGCTTACACGCCTTCCTACCACATTACGCAGCGGAAGTCGCGTAGGTTACCCCTTCATTTTCTCGGATAATCAGGTGCTTTACTTTGTCGACGTTCGCTCCCGATACCGTGGCATATAAGCCGCTTCCGTTCTCGGCCGTATCATCGAAGTACACATTTCGTTCAACCGGATTGTAGCTCACGGCTGCCGCCATATTAACAACAACGTTACGATCAAGTCGTTCATAGCCGAACGGTCCAAATACAAGCATCACTTGCTCCATCGTTTGGGGATACTGATAGCTCGCACCACTCTTGGTCATAAACTTGGGCCCTTTCGAAGAATGTGACACGAAGCATATCTTATCCATCGGAACCCACTCCTTTTCTCCGTTCTTGTTCAGCAGCAACAACTGCATGTCCAACACCCCTTCTACAACAGAATAAGAACTTATGTTCTAATTCTAACAGATGATTGCTTTGCCTGTACACCGCCTACATGCTTGTACCTCTCTAATCGAATGAAGGCCGCAGTACGCAACTTGCGCGTACTGCGGCACTCTCACTCCACTATCGGTTAAGCAAGCTTCCTACGTAACGCAGCAGCTCGTTGGCACAGACCGGGCAGTATCCATGCTCATCAATCAGCCGCTTAGTTACTTCATTAATACGCTTGAGTTGTTTCTCATCCGGCGTTTTGGTCGAAGTCGTGATTTTGACGATATCCTTTAAGTCCGTAAACAGCTTCTTCTCGATCGCTTCGCGCAGCCGTTCATGGCTGTAGTAGTCGAATTTCTTGCCTTTACGAGAGTACGAGGAAATCCGAATCAATATCTCTTCTCGGAACGCTTTCTTCGCATTCTCCGATACTCCGATCTGTTCCTCGATCGAACGCATAAGCCGCTCATCCGGATCCATCTCTTCGCCTGTAAGCGGGTCTTTGATCTTCGCCCAGTTGCAGTACGATTCAATGTTATCGAGGTAATTCTCGAATAACGTTCTTGCGGACTCTTCGAAGGAGTAGACGAACGCCTTCTGTATTTCTTTCTTGGCGAGTCCGTCATATTCTTTCCTGGCTGTGGAAATAAAATTTAAGTATCGTTCCCGCTCTTCCTTCGTAATCGAAGGATGCTGATCAAGTCCGTCTTTCAATGCACGCAGCACATCCAGGGCATTGATACATTGCAGGTCCTGCTTTATGAGCGCGCTCGAAATCCGGTTGATGACATAACGCGGGTCGATACCCGACATGCCCTCTTCGATGTATTCCGACTGCATTTCCTTCAGATCCGCTTCCTTGTAGCCTTCAATCTCCTCGCCGTCATACATGCGCATCTTCTTAACGAGGTCCATCCCTTGCTTCTTCGTCTCCTTCAGACGAGTCAAGATGGAGAAGATGGCAGCAGAGCGCAGCGAGTGCGGCGCGATATGAATGTGTTTCATATCGCTTTGACCGATTAGCTTCTTATAAATCTTCTCTTCCTCCGACACCTTCAGGTTGTAAGGGATCGGCATAACGATCATCCGGGATTGCAGCGCCTCGTTCTTCTTATTGGCGATAAAAGACTTATACTCGGTTTCGTTCGTATGCGCGATGATGAGCTCATCCGCGGAAATCAAAGCAAATCGGCCGGCTTTGAAATTACCCTCTTGGGTCAGGGAAAGCAAATTCCAGAGAAACTTCTCATCGCATTTGAGCATCTCTTGGAACTCCATCAGACCGCGGTTCGCCTTATTCAGCTCGCCATCGAATCGATAGGCACGCGGATCGGATTCTGAACCGAACTCCGTTATGGTGGAGAAATCGATGCTTCCTGTCAAATCGGCAATATCCTGAGACTTCGGATCAGATGGGCTAAATGTTCCGATCCCGATACGATTCTCCTCGGAAATCAATACGCGTTCGACTTGAACATTCTCAATATCGCCGCTGTATTCCGTTCTCACTCGCATCTGGCAGGATGGGCATAGATTGCCTTCAATTCGGACACCAAGCTCCCGCTCTGCTTCAGGCCGCAGTTCATGCGGGATAAGATGAAGCGGATCCTCATGCATCGGGCAGCCTTTAATCGCGTATACAGCTCCTCGTTCCGTTCTGGAGAACTGTTCGAGGCCTCGCTTGAGCATTGTAACGATGGTGGATTTGCCGCCGCTGACAGGTCCCATAAGCAGCAATATCCGTTTCCTCACATCAAGCCGCCGGGCTGATGAATGGAAGTATTCCTCTACAAGCTTCTCAACGGCACGATCCAAGCCGAATATCTCTTGTTCGAAAAACTTGTATTTCTTAGCCGTACCGCCATCATCCACAACCCCGAACGACTCGATCATCTCATAAACACGAGAATGCGCAGTCATGGCCGGAGTAGGATCTCGCTTCAGCAGGTCGATGTAGTCCTTGAAAGATCCGCTCCAAGCAAGTTTTTCGCCTTCCGCCTTGTACGCCGAAATCCGTTTCAAAATATCCATGCCGTAACCTCCTATAAGTTTTGCGATTGCAAAACTCACTTCGTAAGCCTATACTCCGACCAGCCTGATGCCACTACCTAGAACGCCTCATGCATGCGGGTAATATTTATCCAGCCATCTAAAGCTGCCCGGCATTTTTTATTGAAGTATTACATTCCTATGCGCTTTCGCAAGGGAAGTTGCCCTATTTTTTAAACAAGATTCCGCCATAATTCGCACTCTGCAGACACTAATTTTACAAAATGTTAATTCGGTTAAAACGAGCATCTGCCCGTCTCCATTGGGCCGGAAGCTAGACGTATGAAGACTTGACTCCTTCCTTCGCGCTCCTATAAACCCATGTCGAATGGCGGTAGTTGCGACAAACTTCTGGCGTGGCCGACACGAATAAAGTTGTGACACCGGATGTAACCACTAATTAATGGCTTAAGGGGATGTCCATAATGTGCTATAATCGTGAACAGACTACCCTCCAACGGAATCGAGGCGATGAATTGGCTGTCAAACACGAAACCGAGCTGTATCCGCCAATCAAGTCTTATTTTGAGAAACAGGGATTTGAGGTAAAGAGCGAGGTAATGCATTGCGATCTCGTTGCGATCCACCCGGATACGAATGAAACCATATTGGTGGAAATGAAGAAAACCTTCAATCTCGCGCTGCTGCTCCAAGGTATCGAGAGGCTGCGATTAAACAGCCATGTTATTCTCGCCGTGGAACGCAATCGCAAGAAGGTTGGAGCACACAATCAGCGTTTCGGCGACCTAACCGAGCTGTGCCGCATGCTTGGCATCGGCTTGATGACGGTAACCTTCTTCAAGACCAAATCACCTGTGCTGGAGATGCTTTGTCAACCAGGCGATCCGCCGGTAAGAGGGCAGCGGCGCGTCCGTCAAGCACGACTGCTCACCGAATTTCGCGAGCGCAGCGGCGACTATAATACCGGCGGCAGCAACAACCGCAAGCTCGTCACCGCCTATCGGGAGAAGGCACTTCGTGTGGCGTGGGCGCTTAACCAGCACGGCGAGCTTTCCCCACGCGCAGCAGCGGAGCTGACAGGCATTCCACGAGCCAACCATTTTCTCCAGAAAGATTACTACGGCTGGTTTGAACGAATTCGGCGAGGGCATTATAGCTTGAAACCGGACGGAGCTGCAGCGCTGAAGCAGTACAACCACATTATTGAAGCTTGGCTGCAGCAGCAGCCTGCACAAGCGTTAAACACCGCAATCATTCCTAGAAACAATTGATCAAAGGAGACCGGATACAGATGAGCGAAACGAATAGCTTTAGGATCATTGGCAATGTTGAGGATTTCCCGGAATTTCCTGCACACGTGAAATTGAACAACCAGCCGTATTACATTGTTGAAGCACCGCGCAAGGCCGATGAAGAACAGCGCTATAATCTAATCTCGGCGATCTGTCCGCATGCCGGCGGCATTGTCAGACCGCATCTAAATGAGCTTATCTGCCCGCTGCACTACTGGTGCTTCGATAAAGCGACAGGTGAATCCACCAATATTCCGGGAGAGCAGCTGGATTGCTCGCCGCTGGAGGTTCGGGACGGACAATTTCTGCTTCAAGCCTAATTCGAGCGTAACCAAAGAGAAGAAGCCCAGACTCCTTTAATTAAGGACTCTGGGCTTCTTCTCTTAGACATCTATTGTTCATGAATTAACGACGCGCCAGAAACTCATTCAACGCTTCTGCGAAGCGCGAAATACCTGTCGCCATGCGCTCGCCTTGTGTATACGTAAAGTTCAGACGCGCAGTATTGCGTGCAGGCTCTGCCGCATAGAAGGATGAGCCCGGAACGAAGGCCACATTCTTCTTCACAGCCGCGCGAAGCAGCGCTTCGGCATCCAGTCCTTCGGGCAGCTCCAGCCAGAGGAACATGCCGCCTTTAGGCTGGATCCATTTCACATCGCTCCAGCCCTGCTGCGTCAGCAGCTTCTGCATTTGCTGCATACGGTCGCCATACGCCTGTCTGATTACTTGAATGTGATTATCCAGCGAGAAATGCCGGAGCAGCTGGTCCAGCGTCTGCTGATCAAGTGAGCTGGAGTGCAGATCAGCCGCTTGTTTCGCTTTTGCCATCATCGAGATCACGCTGCGATTGCCGATTGCCCAGCCTGTACGAAGCGCCGGTGCTACTGTTTTGGAGAAGGTACTTGTATAAAGGACATTGCCGCCATCTGCTTTACCGTCAAGCGAGAACAAGGTCGGATAGTCGGCATTGACATCAAATTTAATATCCCCGTATGGATCATCCTCTAGAATGGGAACACCATAACGATGGCTTAATTCAAGCAGCCCTTTACGGCGCTCCATGCTCCAAACACGCCCTGTTGGATTACCGAATGTCGGCACCACATAGATCAATCTAGGTTTATGCTGCTTGATGAGTCGCTCCGCTTCCGCAATGATCATGCCGTCTTTATCGCTGGCAACGGGAACAACATCCAAACCGCTTAGATTAAACACCTGTAAGCTTGCAAGATAGGTCGGGTTCTCCACCAAGACAATATCGCCCGGCTCCATCAGGACGCGAGTAATCAGATCAATCGCTTGCTGCGAGCCGGTGGTCATGATCATTTCATCCGGCTGGACGTGCATGCCCTTCTGCGCCATCCGCGCGCAAAGCTGCTCACGAAGCGGCAAGAAACCCTCCGTAAGAGCATATTGCAACGTATTCTTACCGGAACGGAATACGCGCTCGGACGCCTCTCTTACCGCGTCAATCGGAAACAATTCTTCGGCAGGCAAACCGCCTGCGAACGAAATAATCTCTTTGCCTTGCGTTAGCTTCAATATATCGCGAACAGCAGATGATTGCAGCCGTTCGACATGATTCGAAAACCGGTATTCCACGTTCATTCCCTCCCCATTTCCTTTATCACACATTTTACGCGCAATTGATGATGGGAGCAACTAGAAGAACGCTGTACAACATACGGATTTATTCGCTTTTCTTCAATTTGTTACAGCATTCAGCTTTGTATTGCATTTTATGTCTGAGACAGAGTTACTGTAACATCTTGTTCACAACTTTGTTCGTTTTCTTTTTGCATGTCGTTGGGTATAATGAAATGGAGTATGTATGATTTGTACTGGCAGCTTAGGAGGGAATACGAATGACCATTAATTTTCTTATCGTCCTCACTGTCTCGGCCTTGTTCCTGATCGCCATGTGTACGGCGTCTTACAATGACGACAAGACTAAAGGTTTGTAATGCAATAGGACCAAGTGCTTCACAAAAAAAGAAGCTTTCAGCGATTGTTCACAATCGTCGGAAGCTTCTTTTTTGATGCAAATGGAGCTCCGCACTGGGTTAACCCCGGCGCAGTCCCGCCATTTCTGTCATACATCCTCCACACAGGTAGCGCTCTTTAAACTCGCGAACACCATCAAGTGTGCCACAGAACACACAACGAGGACGATAACGTTCCAAAATGATATGGTCACCTTGAACAAGAATCTCGACAGGGTCCCCTTCATTCATTTGATATCTTTTACGTAGCGATTTTGGCAATACGATACGCCCTAATTGATCAACTTTACGCACAACACCAGCCGGTTTCACAAATACACATCTCCTGTAGTCGCATTTTGCAAGTAAACGTCAAATGACAGTTGCTCCCTACTAGGTTCGATAATGACCGGTTAATTCCTGCAATTATTTCGATTTTCTTAGTATTCTGCAATAAAATATGTCTATTTTTAAAAGAAACTTAACTTAACCCCGCAAAACCGTTTTGTCGAAACGCCTCGAACACCACGATTGCCGCAGAATTCGATAAATTAAGCGATCTTACTTTGTCGGTCATCGGCACTCGAATACAGGTATCAGGATGCGCATCAAGCACATCCTGCGGAAGCCCCTTGGTTTCTTTCCCAAATACGAAGAAATCGCCGTCTTCGTATCGATGCTCCGAATACACCTTCGAACTTCTCGTGCTTGCGCAGAAGAAACGCCCCTCCGGATACAATTCCTTTAGCTCCTGAAACGAATCATGATAATGAACCTCTACGGCATACCAATAATCCAGCCCCGCCCGTTTCAATGTCTTGTCGTCTGTGTTAAAACCCAGAGGCCGAACCAGATGAAGAATAGTACCTGTAGCTGCACAAGTACGTGCAATATTGCCGGTATTTGCCGGTATTTCCGGTTCAACGAGAACGATATGGAATGCCATTTGTTATCAAATCTCCTTCACATTTTACATAGCTTTTACGCTTGCTTAATCTATTGAGAAAACTTGTATGTCATAATACCCCTATAATGTTGCATGAAAGGGGAACATAAACGCTTGAAAAAGAAAATACTAATCGTCGATGACGAGCCATCTATCTCCACATTGCTTGAGTTTAACTTAAAACTTGCCGGATATGAAGTGCGCTGCGCTTCAGACGGAGAAGCTGTGTTCGACTTCCTTAAACCGTTTCGTCCTGATCTCATCGTGTTGGATCTTATGCTCCCCAAGATGGACGGACTGCAAGTATGCCGCGAGCTTCGCAAACAAAATAACGTCGTTCCCATTATCATGTTAACTGCGCTCCACGATGTAAGCGACAAAATCGCAGGTCTTGATCATGGCGCTGACGACTATATGACTAAACCATTCTCACCGCAAGAGCTGCTCTCCCGCATTCAAGCCATATTGCGCAGAACACAAGCGCTCCCGGGATCAGGCGAATCAACAACGCATACAATCGGTCCACTAACCGTTCTGTCCGAGCAACGTGAAGTTCAGCTCGAAGGTAAATCCGTGGAATTGACTCCTAAAGAATTTGAACTTTTACTTTACTTATGCCGTCACCGCGGGAAAGTACTTAGCCGTCAGCAGCTGCTGCATGGTGTATGGGACTATCATTTCCTCGGCGATACCCGCATCGTGGATGTGCATATCAGCCATCTGCGTGATAAAATCGAGAAAAATGCGCGAACGCCTGAATATATCATGACGGTGCGAAACGTTGGCTACAAACTTTCCGGACCGGGAAGCAGCACATCTACTGCTGATTCGTCATTAGCGTAACGTATGCACGCCTATATGCACTCAAGAAGACCGCCGATCTTCCACGAATGGAAGAATCGGCGGTCTTTTTACTTTGCTTATTTAGCTTGATTACGACTGCTAGCCATTGCGCTTCTGGAAATCGCCCATGAAATCTGCAAGTGCTTTGCAGCTCTCAAGCGGCACAGCATTGTAAGTCGATGCCCGCAAACCGCCGACGCTGCGATGACCTTTCAAGCCAACAAAACCTTGCTGTTCGGATTCTTTCACGAACTGCTTCTCCAGCTCTTCCGAACCGAGGCGGAACGTGAGGTTCATGAGCGAACGGCTATTCGCGTCTGCAAAGCCGCGGTAGAAGCCGCCGCTGTTGTCGATGGTATCGTAGATGAGCTTTGTTTTGTCGCGATTGAATTGCTCCATCGCTGCAACGCCGCCTCTCTCCTTCACCCATTTCAACATGAGGCCAACCAGATATACCGAGAAAGATGGCGGTGTATTGTAAAGGGAATTGTTCTTCACATGTGTATCGTAGCGAAGCATCGTCGGGATCGATTTCGGGCTCTCCGAAACCAAATCCTCGCGTACGATAACAATCGTTACTCCGGATGGACCCAGGTTCTTCTGTGCGCCGGCATAAATCATACCGAATTTGCTGACATCGACTGGGCGGCTGAGAATATCGCTGGACATATCGCCGATCAGTGTCACATTGCCTGTTTCCGGATAAGCCGCAAATTGCGTGCCTTCAATCGTTTCATTCGACGTAATATGCAGATAGGCCGAATTTGTCGGGAGTTGCAGGTTGCTTAAGTCTGGAATGCGATTAAACTTATCCGATTCCGATGAAGCTACAATGGCGGTTTCGCCAAACAGCTTCGCTTCCTTGATCGCTTTGTCCGCCCAGCTTCCCGTGTTCACGAATGCAGCCGTCTGTCCGGCGCCTAATAAATTCATCGGAATCATAGCGAATTGCGTACTAGCTCCGCCTTGCAGGAATAATACCTTATAATTGCTTGGTATTCCGAACAACTCGCGTAGGAGCGACTGCGCACCGTCGTTAACCTGTTCAAAAATGCTGCTGCGATGGGACATTTCCATAATGGACATGCCTGCACCTGCATAATCAATAAACTCCTGTTGCGCCTGCTGCAATACTTCCAGCGGCAATGCTGCTGGTCCGGCATTAAAATTATACGCACGATTCGTCACTGTAGCTCACTCCACTCTTCAATTTGCTTATCCGTATGATAGCAAGTTTCACGCTTCGCATCAAGTGTAAAAGTCGAACAAAAACCAATAGTTTTATTACGAATATTCGGATTTAGCGATTTTATGGATAATGAAAAGCGAGCTCTCCGTGTGAGAGCTCGCTGATTTCTAGAATAAGTTCGAATTAGCAGTCGAAGTATAGGCTGTACTCGTGCGGATGAACACGGATTGCAACAGCTTTCGCTTCAGCACGCTTCAGTTGTACGAAGTTATCGATGAAGTCTTTGGAGAATACGCCGCCTTCAGTCAAGAACTCGGAGTCAGCTTCCAAAGCGTCAAGCGCTTCATCAAGCGTTCCCGGAACCGAGCGAATTTCTTTCTTCTCTTCATCTGGAAGATCATAGATGTTTTTATCGAATGGACCATAACCAAGAGCAACTGGGTCCAGCTTGCGTTTGATACCGTCAAGACCTGCAAGCAGCATCGCTGCGAATGCAAGGTATGGGTTAGCTGTGGAGTCCGGTGTACGGAACTCGATACGGCAGCCCTTCGGCGTAACTGCAGCAACCGGAATACGGATTGCAGCAGAACGGTTACCCTTCGAGAATACAAGGTTAACTGGCGCTTCGTAGCCTGGAACTAGACGCTTGAAGGAGTTCGTCGACGGGTTTGTAATTGCGATCAACGCCGGAGCGTGGTGCAGGATACCGCCGATGTAGTGCATAGCCAGTGGGCTTAGGTTTGCATAAGCACCTTTGTCATAGAACAGTGGTGAATCGCCATCAAAGATGGAGGAGTGAACATGCATTCCGCTGCCGTTGTCGCCGAAAAGCGGCTTAGGCATAAATGTTGCAACTTTGCCCCATTGGCGAGCAACGTTGTTGATGATGTATTTGTATTTCATAAGGTTGTCAGCTGTTTTAGTCAGCGTATCGAAACGGAAGTTGATTTCAGCTTGACCAGCTGTTGCAACTTCGTGGTGATGACGCTCAACGCGAAGGCCGGATTCTTGCATGATGCGAACCATTTCGCTGCGGATATCTTGTTGGGAATCAACAGGAGCAACCGGAACGTAGCCGCCTTTTACAGGTATTTTGTAACCAAGGTTACCGCCTTCTTCTTTACGAGCCGTATTCCAGCCAGCTTCAGCGGAATCAACTTCGTAGTAGGAAGTGTTCATTTTGCTTTCGTAGCGAACTTCGTCGAAAATGAAGAACTCGGACTCAGGTGCGAAGTATGCTGCTGTACCTACGCCGGACTTTTGCAGGTATTCTTCTGCTTTCTGAGCGATGCCGCGCGGATCGCGCTCATAGCGCTCGCCATCAGGCGTATGAATGTTACACATAATATTCAATGTTGGGTGATCTGTGAACGGATCGATGAAGCTGGACTCTGTGTCCGGAATCATAACCATATCAGACTCTTCAATACCGCGGAAACCCGGGATCGAGGAACCGTCAAAAGCTACGCCGTTTACGAAAGTGTCGGCATCTACTTCCGTGGAAGGAAGTGTGATGTGGTGCGCGTGGCCGGAAAGATCCACGAAACGGAAATCTACAAACATGATGCTGTTCTCTTTGATTGTGCTCAATACGTTTTGAACTGACATTAGGTATTTCCTCCATTTCCGAACATTTGCGATGTGTAGGACATTAATTGTTCAACTTCTGATCTGAAACTATGATTGTTATTATAGGGTTTCATGTTTAATACCGTCAATAGTCATGTAAGGTATTTTTTAAAGCATTTGTTAGCTAACTTCACATAATTGTCAGATTGTTGAAATTCCCTGTATTGACGCCAAAAACAAGAAGCTGCAGACCCCTTATATGAAGGGCTGCAGCTTCCGAAATCCGATTAATTATACAACAACTTGGATTATTATTTAATCCACGTATTGAAATATTCTGCCGGCTCTTTAGGTGTGTCGAAGCGTCTGCCTACTAATTTTCCCAGCTGTTCCAATTCTTTTAGAAGGTTCGCGAATTGGTCAGGGAACAAGGATTGAACGCCATCGCCTGTCATCGAATTATCAGGATCTGTATGCATTTCTATAATAAGCCCGTTCGCACCCGCAGCAACAGAAGCTTTCGACATCGGCTCAACCAGCTCGCGGCGCCCCGTTCCATGGCTCGGATCCGAAATAACCGGCAGATGGCTGAGTGATTGCAGCACCGGAATTGCGGCCAAGTCGAGCGTGTTTCTAGTGTAGGTTTCGAAAGTACGAATGCCACGCTCACAAAGCATAACGTTCGGATTTCCGCCCGCAAGAATATATTCGGCAGCGTTCAAAAATTCATCATAGGTTGCACTGAAACCTCTTTTAAGCAGAACCGGCGTCTTCGCAGTACCCAGCTTCCGCAGCAAATCGAAGTTCTGCATGTTACGCGTGCCAACTTGCAGAATATCAGCATACTCGCAGCAAATATCTACGTATTCCGGCGTCATTACTTCCGTAATCGTGAGCAGCCCATGCTTGCGGCCTGCTTCCGCCATCATCTTCAAGCCCTCTACACCAACGCCTTGGAAGCTGTAAGGTCCTGTACGCGGTTTGAACGCACCACCGCGGAGAATTTGGCCGCCGGCAGCTTTCACCAGTCTGGCAATCTCGTCGATCTGCTCCGGTGTTTCTACTGCACAAGGGCCGCCCATAATGGCAAGATGCTCCCCGCCGATCTTCACGCCTTTAATTTCAATTACCGTATCGTCCGGATGGAAGTCCCGGCTGGCAAGCTTATAGGACTTCGATATCTTAATGACGTTCTCTACGCCCTTCATTTGACGAAGATGCTCTGCCAAGGTTGGCTCTGCTTTCCCGATAATACCAATAACCGTCCGATCTGTCCCGCGGGAAACATGCGCCTGTACCCCCGCTCTCTCGATATGCTGCACGATCTCTCCAATTCGCTCTTCCGTTACATTATTTTGAGTTATTACGATCATAAGTTCGACTCCCTCTCTATCACGCTTAGACGCGTGTTCGCTTCGACGCTTTTATGCTGTTAGGCTTTTATGCTTTTAATCGCTAAAGCAAATATACATGAAAAAACCAGCCTCGTCAAGAGACCGGTTTACTGTCCGATGTTTTATTCCGTGACTGGCTTCACTTCGACGACTGAGAGGCGGCGAAGCTTTCTTTTCTCCTTGCGTTTATTGGCCACGTACTGCAGCGTCATCTTCACAGGGAAATAGAACAGCGCGCCAAGCACCATACCATCGATAATTCCGCCCACGATCAGCTTTAAATTAACGAGCAGCATGTGGTCGAGCCATTCCGGCGCTAAGGGAACCGAAATTTTGATATGGTTTGGAAGCACCCAGCCGCCAACCATACTATTGATAAATGCGACTGGAATAAAAATGATTTTGCCAAAAACAAAACCGATCAAAGCGCCCGCCAAACTGGCATTCATCATATAGATCAGTGGGAAAATCAGGAAAAAGGCTAACCCATAAGTTGGTAAAGTAAACATTTCGACAAATATACCGATTGCGAAACCGAGTGCTACAAACGATGGGCCGCCTGGTGCCCGCATAAGCTGCGTATATTTCAATTTGAGCCAACGTTTCATCGAGCGCGGTTTGCTTGAAGTCGTCATTTGAGTACCGCCCCTTTCACTCACAGCGACGATTTCACTCGCACAGTAGGCAACAATTTGTTCATGTTGACTGTACGCCGTGCTTCCCAGGTAGAGGAATCCTCGTCGTTAAACTGCTCCAGGTAAGCGATGACTTCCTTCGTTAACGGTGTCGGTGTCGATGCCCCTGAAGTAACAGCTACCCGCTTCTTGCCTTTCAACCACTCCACGTCAATCTCCGATACATCCGAAACGCGGTAAGCTGGCACGCCGGCAATCTCTTCCGAAACCTGCGCAAGCCGGTTGGAATTGTTGCTTCTTGGGTCGCCTACCACGATACACAGCTCGGCTTCCTTGGCTTGTTCCGCAACCGCTTCCTGCCGGACCTGCGTCGCCAAGCAAATTTCATTATGGATTTCTGCTGTAGGGAATGTCTTCAGCAGCTTGCTGATCAAATGTCTGATGTCCCATTGCGACATCGTCGTCTGATTCGTAATAATGATGCGATCGTTGCTTAGCGCAAGCGTATCAATCTCATTCTCACGCTCTATAAGATGGACATGATCCGGTGCGATACCTATGGCGCCTTCCGGTTCCGGATGCCCTTTCTTGCCGATATAGATGACCTCGTAGCCATCGGAAACCTTCTCCCGGATCAAATCATGGGTTTTGGTTACATCCGGACAAGTGGCATCCACAACTGTCAAGCCTCTGTCCTTCGCACGTCTGCGCACTTCCGGAGAAACGCCGTGCGCGGTAAAAATGACAGTACCGTCCGAAATCTGCTCTAAAATTTCCAAACGGTTCTCGCCGTCTAGCGTAATAATGCCTTCTTGCTTAAATGCCTCTGTCACATGACTATTATGAACGATCATGCCTAAAATATAGATCGGCCGCGGCAAGTCTAAATTTTTAGCTGTTTGCAATGCCAAAACCATGGCATCGACGACGCCGTAGCAATAACCACGGGGCGAGATTTTCACAATTTCCATACTGCTTGCACCTGCTTTCCTGCTAAACCAGTGTTCACGGACAGGCCTCTTTAAGACCCAGTTCTATTTATTATACTTCATTCGACTTCTCGTGGAAAGCAATTGGAAGCCATACGATAAATGTCGTCCCAGCACCTTCGCGTGTCGATACTTCGACCGAACCGCCATGCTCATCAATAATCCACTTGGCAATCGACAGTCCCAGGCCGGTTCCGCTCGTTTCCCCGCGCGATTCATCTGCACGATAGAATCGTTCGAAGATGTAGGGAACCTGGTCGTGATCCATGCCTATTCCGGTATCTTTGATGACAATGCCGGCTTGATCGCCGGATACGATGGCACGCAGCTCAACATAGCCGCTAGGTGTGTACTTGAATGCATTCTCGACGAAGATAAAAAAGAGCTGTCGAAGAAAATCGGCATGCGCATTTACTTCTACGTTAGAAATGGCATCAAGGTTCCCGATTTTCCATTCTGCATTTCTTGGAAGCAGCTGTGCCTTACGTGCCACGTCCTCAACCAGCGGAAGCAGCGGCTGAATGGACTTCTCCATTTGGTAGCCGGAATCTGCGCGCGCAAGGGACAATAAATCGTTCACAAGGCTGGACATTCGTTTCGCTTCGCCTGCGATATCCAGCATGGATTCGCGCGTCAGCAGCATCCGGCTGCGTTCTTGTTCACTTAATTGCGGCATGCCTTCACCGTCTGCATCGGTTCCCTGCGTTAACGTCGGCAGCCACATCCGCTCCAGCAGCTCGATATTGCCGCGAATCGTCGTAAGCGGCGTGCGAAGCTCATGCGAGGCATCGGAAACGAATCGCCGCTGCGCTTTGTAGGCTTCGTTCAACCCATTGTAGGTCGTTTCGATCCGGCCTAACATGCCGTTTAACGTATCGACCAAGCGCCCAAGCTCATCGTTAGGTCCTTCTCTCGGAATACGCACACTGAGATCGGAACCATTCTGGATTCGGTCACTCGCACGAATCACCTTCTCAATCGGCCGCAGCGCTTGACGCGCAAGAAATAACCCAATCGTAAAGGCGATAAGCACGACGATAATCAGAGAAGAAATCAAGGTCGTCCTCAGCTCGGTCAGAAACTTATCTTCCCTGCCTGAATAAGCCGCAACCTGCAGCAGTCCGAATATTTCATTATTTTGCTTTAAAATATGCCGATATACGAGAAACGGATAAGGTCCTGCCTTTACATGCTCAAACCCTTCGTAGCTGTCATTGATTTCCTTTTTGTCCGGCTTCGGTAGAAGCTGGTCGATCCTGCGCAGATTCGACGTCGTCTTGACGACACCATTCTTATAATTATCAACTTGAATAAACATCTCGTCATCGCCGATAACGAAATTGGGGGTTTGATAATTACCGAACATATCCAGCGTCGACGTAATATTGATCGCATTCACTTGCTGCTCGATCTTGGCTTTCATTTCCTTGTACGTGTTGTAGTTGACGAAGAAGTATATGGCGACCCCAAAGGCAATAAGCGTGACCGCCAATATCACCGAGTACCATATGGTGAGCCTTAAGCGAATCGACATGGAATCAGCCTCCTTCGCCTCTGAGCACGTACCCGGTGCCCCGAACGGTCTGAATCAAGCGCGGGCTCTTGCCGTCCTCCGTCTTCTGGCGCAGCATGGCAATATAAACCTCCAGCACATTGGATTCGCCGCTGTAATCAAAGCCCCATATTTTGTCCATAATCGCATCGCGCGTCAGCACTCGCCGCGGATTCTGCATAAGCAGCTGGAGCAGGTCGAACTCCTTCGCAGTGAGATCAATTCGGCGTCCGGAACGAATCGCTTCGCGCGAATCCAAATCCAGCGTCAAATCTTCAAACTGCAAGCTGCTCGAGTTCTCTTCCAGCTTGTCGGTTTTGCGTCTAAGCAGCGCACGCACACGAGCCAGAAGTTCTTCAAGCGCAAACGGCTTTACCAAATAATCATCTGCGCCAAGATCCAGTCCGCGCACACGGTCAGTGATATCGTCCTTTGCCGTCAGCATCAGAATCGGCACAGAGCTTCCGCCTTCACGAACCCGGCGGCAAACTTCCCAGCCATCCAACTGCGGCATCATGACGTCCAGAACGAGCAAATCCGGATCGCTTACGAGCATTTGCTTCAAGCCCTCATGCCCGTTGTTCGCCGTCGCGACCTCATACCCCTCAAAGGCCAGGCTTCGGCGAAGCAGAGAAGTTATTTTATCATCATCATCCACTACTAATATATGCGCTCTCATCCTAATCCCCCATCGTCATACAACTAGTTTTTCCTTCCAAAACCTGCCTACATATTATAGCGCAACACCGGTTTCCCACGAAACAGCTTGTCCGCATTCTTCCATAAAAGAAGCGCAGACAGTCTATGCGACTGTTTGCGCCTTGGTAACACTGTTCGATTGCTATTACTGTTGCTGGCTTGCAAACTCATTCTTATTGCCTACGGTTACTTTCAGATCCATCTTCTCACCGTTACGAATAATGTTGAGCGTAGCATTGTCTCCTACCGCTTTCTTCTGGATTTGAGCAATCAAATCTTCACGGTTGCTGTATTTCTTGCCGTCCAGACCGGTGATCACGTCATATTGTCTCAGATCTGCCATATAAGCAGGCGATTTGTAAAGTACGCTCGACACGATCGAGCCTTCTTTGCTGGATAAACCAAGCTCTTTGGCGATTTCATCCGTAATCTCAGCCAAGTTCGCGCCGATGAAAGGAACCGGCTTCTTCGGAATTTCCTTATTCGCTTTGAGGTTCTCCAGCACTTCTTGAATCGTGCTTGTCGGGATTGCGAATCCAATGCCTTGTGCCTGCGAGCTTACGGCCGTATTAATACCGATTACTTCACCTTGCAGGTTGAGCAGCGGTCCTCCCGAGTTACCCGGGTTAATGGAAGCGTCCGTTTGCAGCAAATGCTCGTATTGACGCGTGCCTTGGGAATCCGGAATGCTGATCGGGCGTTCCTTGGAGCTCAATACGCCGACTGTTACCGTATGGTCAAAGCCGTATGGATTACCGATGGCGACAACCCAATCGCCGATGTTGATCTTGTCGGAGCTGCCAATCGGGAGTGTCGGGAAATCTGTTCCTTCTACTTTCAAAACCGCTAGATCCAAGTTGTAATCAGAACCAAGCTTCTTCGCAACAAGCGGTTTATTGTGACCTTGCACGGTTACTTGAATTTCATCGGCATCGCCGATAACGTGCTGATTCGTTAAGATGTAACCCGTGGAATCAAAGAAGAACCCTGTGCCGATTCCTTCCGGCGTTAATTCGCCGCTGCCTTGATCGGCACCGCCTTGTCCGGAGCCATCGCCCCGCCCTTGGTCGCCTTGACCGCCTTGGTCTCCGAAGAATTGGCTGAAGAAATCATCCATCGAATTGCCTTGGGCGCCTCCGCCGCTGCGCTGCTTCGTGAAGGTTTCGATCTTAACAACTGCCGGACTTGCCTTCTCGAACAGCTGTGCGATATTGTTCGGTCTGACCACGTCGGCCGCTGCCGATACTTTGCCGTCATCGCCAGGTTTACCCACTGCGGAACTTGCTTGCTCCGTGGATTGCGAGAGTGCTTGATCAGCAGTAAACCAGTTCTGCTTATCCGATACGAACATAAGCGAACCAACAACGATTACGCCAGCGAGGAACGATGCAAACATCGCCTTGAATGGACTGCGTTTGGTTTCTTTCATTTGCCAGCCGCCGCGCGCTGCGGATTGTGAGGGTGCAAATGCGCGAAGCTGCGTAGGCGGCGTAACTTCAACCGAGTTTTGCAATCCATCCGAGCTGCCGCCAAATCCGCCTTGTGCAGCAGCATTAGCAGCTGCATCGCCGCTGACCGGTCGTTGTGACGGTTCAGAATCGGCAGCTCCGGATTTGAATGGTCCATAGGAGTAGTAGTAAGAGCTCTTATCGGTTTCCTCATGCGGCTTACCTTCGTTTGCGTTGTACGGCTGCTGATCTTTATCGCGATTATCTTCGTTATGGTTATTGTTGTTTTCATTGTTGAAGAAATCGTCGTAACCATTATTTTTTTTGTTTTGATCGTCCATTGTTTATTCCTCCTCAAATGTTTTCCCATGTTTGTTAAGTTTGCAATAAGTGCTGTATGTTCTTGCTTGTGATTGGCTTCGCGAATCATTCAGCTTTCATAGTTCTATCATGCACAATCTACCTTAAATCAAACTTAAAATTGTTATAATGTAACATAAAAAAACCGGGCTTAGCTGAATAATCAGCCTAACCCGGTTATCGCGCAATCTGCGACTCTCTCATTGAAGCAATCGTTGCTCTACTTCGCCCAGCACTTCCTTCGCTTTCGTTACCCATTTGGACTCGACTTCGGCATCCGGATCAATCGGTTCCTGAAACTGATCGATTAAACTGCCGAGCGCACGCGGTTGAGCGTGCTTATCCAAACCTTCATTGTACAGATGCTTCAGCACGAACGGCTGCCCCATTCTGATTTTGGCGTCAAGGTCCTGTGTATCACTGTCGATATTTCCGTTTATCACATCGAAAGGCATGCGCAGCCACACTTTATGCGCCTCATCCAGGTAGCGGTCAAAGTAGCCATGCTCATAATCCCAATTCCCGCCAAGCGAGAACTCGTGCTCCTCCAGCATGCTTCGGACTTCCGTAAATTCCTTCTCACTTGATTCCAGCTTGAATTCAAGGGGGATCATCGCTCTATATTCTCCTCCTGGCCTAATGTTTACCGTTAGCTTGCCCGGAGTGAATGCCTGCTATCCCGTCTTAACCCAACCTTTACGATGCGCGAATACGGCAAGCTGCGTTCTGTCTTCCAGCTCGCATTTCATCAGAAGGTTGCTGACATGCGTTTTGACCGTCTTAATGCTAATATGAAGCTCTTCCGCAATTTCCTTGTTGGACATCCCTTCGGCAATGAGCAGAAGCACTTCTTTCTCCCGCTCTGTCAGCCCTTCATCAGCCCCTTGCGTGCTCCGCTGACGCAGCCCTCTCGTAAGCGCCTGCGAGACATCATGAGTCATCACCGGCATTCCTTTGGCCGCCCCATTGAGCGCGTAGATGAGTTCCTCTGCCGAAACGGTCTTCAGCACATAACTAACCGCACCTGCTTCAACTGCCGCAACAACCTTCTCATCTTCAAGGAAGCTTGTGAGCATGACGATCTTGAGCTCGGGAAATTCCTTCATTATATGGCGAGTGGCTTCAACGCCGTCCATCACCGGCATCATGAGATCCATAAGGACCAGCTGCGGCGGCCCGTCTTGTATGCCGGCCTTTAGCATATCCAGCGCTTCTTTACCGTTAGCTGCTTCGGCGATCACTTCGAATTTCGGGTCCAGCATCAAGTACGTGCGCAATCCCGCTCGAACCATATCATGATCGTCGACAATCATTATTTTCCAGCTGTTATTTGAACTCATCGCTAAGGTTCTCTCCCTTATTCAAATAATTAGGCAATGTCACTCTGACTCTTGTTCCGCTTCCCGGCTTACTAATGATGGAGGCATCACCGCCGAGCTTGTTAGCCCGCTCCCTCATCGTCGATAGCCCATATGAGCCTCGCTTCACTTGATCCGCCCGGAAGCCGGCACCGTCATCCTGCAAGGTCATCACGATCTGCCGCTCCGTCTCCGCTACCGTTAACAGTGCTGTTTGCGCACCTGCATGCTTCACGATATTGGCCATCGCCTCCTGCACAATCAGGAACAACTGGTGCTCCTTGGCTTCAGACAGCTTCTCCCGCACACGCCATTCGAGTACACCTTGCAGTCCGTTCTGCCGGCAGTAGTCCGGAAACCATTTGTCCAGCGCTTCTTGAAGTGACCTGCCCTCAAGCTCCATCGGTCTAAGCTGCGCGATAAACCCGCGCATCTGCTTCTGCGCCATCGACGACATAGAGATCAACTGCTCCATCACGTCGCTCGCCCGGCTCGGGTTAAGCTCAAGCAGCTTAGGAAGAGAAGATGCCGACATATGTATAGCGAACAGCTGCTGCGAAACCGTATCGTGGAGATCTCGTGCAAGCCGTCTGCGCTCTTCCAGCACCGCCGCTTCATTCGAAGCGGTTTCCCTCATCACCTGCTCTTCCCCGGAGTGCTGAATCCAGTGCATCCGTTCATCGAGCGACTCCATCATATCGTTGAATTCACGAAATGCCGGCGTAAACGAACCTTCTTCCGGCAGCCGTGAGCTGTAGTTTCCGTGCGCTGCCTGCTTCAAGCCAAGCACGAGCAAATCCATCTGACGCTGAATCCGTTGTGCTGCCCAATACCCGAATACGGCGCTGATCAATAAGAAAAGCACAGCAACGCCGATCCACAGCGTCCTGCTGTACCCTTTTGCCGTCAATTCGGTCCCAAACTGCCAGAGAAATACCGAAATCGTCGCTGAAGCCAGAAATAGCAAAATCATATCCCACTTGTTATTGCGAAACAATCGAACCATCATGTGCGCATCACCCTACCTTCGTAACGCGCACATCACCGATAAACGTACTGACGTGGAGCCTGATTTTCTTGTCGTTCTCTTGAAAATAAGGTGTTTCGATATCCATATTCTTAAAAATTCCGCCTTCTTTATGTTCAAGCACCGCGACATCGCCGATAAATGCGCTGGAAACGACGTGCACGCCGATTTCATAGTCGTCAGGCAAATACACTTTAACGTCGCCTATAAAGGAAGAGATATTGATTGTGGTCTCGCCCGGCAAAATTTGCGCCTTGGTCAGATCAAGCACGGTGTCACCGATAAAATGGGAGATATTCATCGGCTTGAGTTCCCAATAATCTTGGCCTAGATAAATGTCGCCGATGAAACCCGATCGCGTCTGCACGTTCGGATCATGATTCCACCACTCTACGCGTCCATTACGGTGATGGTGCCTGGCATTTCGCAAATGCCTCTCTTGGCGCTCCTTGACATTATTCGCATGCCTCTCGAAGTGCTCTCTGGTTCTGGCAGCTTGTTCTTCCCACTTCTGCCTCTTATGCTGCAGCTTCGTATACGCATCGTTAGGACGAACAGGCGGTATGACTTGTTCGCCCTCTGCCTTCATCTCCGAAGGCGCCTCACTCACGTCATTAGGTGCGGTAACCTCAGCTGGCGGCTTCGTCGGATCCGGATGAAGCGGCGGTGCCGGAGGAATGTCCACATGTACTTGACCGTAATTGTAGGCTTTCCAATCCTCGCCCGGATTCTGATCTTTCTTCTTCGGCTTCGGTTTAAGAATCATCCGTAAACCGAATATTATAAGCACTAAAGGCCCTACGAATTGCATCACATCGCCGACCGACCAGGCAAACCATTCCAAGTTGCGCCCTAGAAATACAAAGCCGACGATGAGCATGATCGCTGAACCGAAGAACGATCCGCTTCCGTGAACAGCGCGCTGCAGCATCCCTTGGATGCCAAGGAACAACAGCAGCAATGGCCAATAGGTGGAAACCACCATTCCGATATCGAAATCGACTACGCCGCTTTGTCTTAACATTAAGCCTACGCCCATTACTATAATAAAGAGGCCCCACATAAACCGACTGACAAAATTTCCATTCATTGCCGCCACCAGCTCCCAATCGCATCTGCAAAGGTTTGTACTCCAAGTATAACAGGTGCCGCAAGCGACATAAAAGGGTCTCACGGTTGACCCTTTCCTACGTCTGGAGACGGAGCGGATATGTGTTCTTGTTCAATTGGACGAGTTGATGTTAGGTCTTGTCACTTCACTCGTTGACATCATTAACACGGCACTTATATAATGGGTTTCGGATTGGAATGAGAGATAAAACCTAACATGACATACTAGAGGAGATGAGAGCATGGATTTAGCCACTCTGTCCACCGGGCTGGATACCATTTGGGTCGTGCTGACAGCGGCAATGATTCTACTCATGGAAGGCGGCTTTGCGCTTCTGGAAGCAGGCTTTGTGAGGCAGAAAAACGCAGTCAGCATCATTATGAAGGTATTCGTGGACATTGCCTTCGGCGCACTAATCTTTTACTTCATCGGATTCGGCCTGATGTACGGGAAAGATGCAGGCGGGTTAATTGGAACAACCGGCTTCTTGCTAGATGGAGATATGTCTCATATTTCGCTCAACATCTCCCACGAGACTTATTGGCTGTTTCAATGCGCTTTTGTAATCGCCGTTATTTCCATTGTTTCCGGGGCGGTTGCGGAACGCATTCACTTTAGAGCTTATATCTTGTATGCGATTGCGATGACCGGCTTAATCTATCCGGTTGCCGGACACTGGGTCTGGGCGGTTGGCGGCTGGCTTGGCAAACTTGGCATGATCGACTTCGCCGGCTCTGCCGTTATCCATGCATTAGGCGGTTTTGCAGCACTCGCCGCAGCGATCTTCATCGGACCGCGTATCGGTAAATTCACACCGGAAGGCAAAAGCAACATCGTCCCCCCTTCCAACCTGCCACTCGCATCGGTTGGAGCATTCATCCTTTGGTTCGGTTGGTTCGGCTTTAACTCCGGAAGCACGCTCAGCGCAACGAACGGCTCCATCGGCCATATCGCGGTTACAACGATGCTGTCTGCAGCAGCAGGCGGAGCAATATGTATCCTCTTCACGATGATGCGTTATAAGAAAGCCGATCCGCCGATGGTTATCAACGGATCGCTGGCAGGTCTGGTGGGGATTACAGCAGGCTGCGCTTTCGTTTCCGATGGGGCTGCCATCTTGATTGGCTCGGTATGCGGCATCGCCATGGTCCTGGCAACCGAGTTTCTCGAGAGCAGAGGCGTCGACGATCCTGTTGGTGCGTTCGCCGTACACGGCGTCAGCGGCAGCCTCGGCACACTGGCAGTTGGACTCTTCGCCTTGCCCGAGATGACTAAAGGAATCGGACAAGAGTACTATGGCTTGTTCTACGGCGGCGGTTGGAATTTACTTGGTGTACAAGCGCTCGGCCTGGTCATCGTCAGCATCTGGGGGTTTGCACTTACATGGGGCGTTCTACTGCTTATCAGAAAATTCATGCCTGTACGCGTCTCCAGGGACGAAGAACTTATCGGACTTGATGTCGGCATTCATGGCGTACCAGCCTATAATCAAGACCATGACTTCCTTGATCTGGATCAGCTAAAGTCACGCAAGTAACTACAAAGACGCCTCCTTCACTCCGAAGTTCAATCTCGGGAGAAGGAGGCGTCTTCCTTTGTAGAAACAAAAAAAACCGTCCACACGCGGACGGTTACAAGTTAATTCATCTCATCATCCATCTCGCTCGAGACTTCGATGGTATCGGCAGCATTATTGTTATTATGTAGAATCGCACGAGCTTGCTCCACTTCAAGGCGGAGTTTGCGCACTTTCTCCATAGGGCGTTTCACGTAGTGAATGTATTCCACGGCAAGATGATGATCCGGTTTCTTGCCCGTAAGCATCCGGCGAAGTGTCGACATGGATTGATAGGAGCGCTCTTCATGTAGACGACGCTTCTCGTAACGTTCGACCATCTGCACAATTTCCGCAATCTCTTGCTCTCTCTTAGCAATATATGTGTTGAGGAAAGGAATGACTTCAGCAGCTTTACGGTGTCTCAAACGAGAAGGTGGTGTGTAAGTAATTGGTTCTGTCATGACAACTCCCCTGCCTTCGCATGTTATCATTTATCACACTACTTATCTTACACGATCATTTCCCGTTTGGAAACACCTTTTTCATCAAAATTGTTGGCAATTATTTGACGCTTATGTCAGCTCCTACGACACCGATCAATCGACCTTCCTCCGAACGAATCGGTACCGAGAGGGTCAAGCAAGGTTTCTTCGTAATCGCTGAGATGTACACCGGAGATGTGAAGGACTTCCCTTCCATCGCCCGCTTCCACCACTCACGGCCTTTGGCATTCAACAAACCCGCCTCAGGCTGGGAGAAAATAAACGACCCGTCATCGCGGTTCGACCATATCGCCTCGATCTCCGGCAATTGCCCAAGCAATCGAGAGAGCTGCTCTTGATGCGCGGATTCGTCAAGCGAGAACAGTCTCGCATCTGCTGCCAATTTGCTTAGCTTCTCCAGCGTCCCGTTTACGTTAATTTCGCTTTCTTTCACTTCGTGCTTAATGCCAACTTGCCCGATTGCATTTGTCAGCTCTCTGGATGACTTATGTAAATTAGTGCTGATTCGGTCCAGCTTCTTAATTTGTCTGCGCTGTTTATGTGTAAGCTCAAGTGTCTCGTCTACGCTTCCAAGTGTCTGGTTCACCGCATCGACAACATCCTTAAGCATGCCTGTCGTAGCGTTCATGCTTTGCGTCTGCTGCTTGCTTGCCGTACTGCTCTTGCTGACCAAGCGGTCTACTTCATGAATACGCGAGAAAATCAAATCCATACGATTCTTTGTTTGCGCCATCTCTTGAATACCTTGCTCTACTGCCGATCTTTCCAAATCCACGGAGGCAACCACTTGCTTGACCCCGTTCTCAATCTCTTCAACCAAACCACTGGAGCGTCTTACCGCCTCGTGACTTTGCTCCGCAAGCTTCTTGATTTGCTGGGCCACAATGGAGAAGCCTCGGCCGAATTCACCTGCATGTGCAGCTTCAATAGAAGCATTGAGCGCAAGCAGCGATGTTTGGGACACGATCTCTTGGATGAAGCTGTTGATTTCATTGATCCTGGAAGTTTGTTCAATCAGCTCGCGGATATGACGGTCCATCGTTCCGTTATGCTGCTGCAGATCATTCATCACTTTATCCGTGTTCGTAAGCGAACGGCAAACCTCAAGCACGACTTCCTTCGTTTCTTTACTTTCCGTATCGAGCAGCTGCGCCGTGTCGCTGATTTGTTCAGCAGATGCGGCCACCTCTTGCAGTGTCGAGAACGTCTCGCCTATACGGTCCATGGCACGTTCGCTGCACAACCGAAGCTCTCCCTCGGTAACAGCAGATTGATCGGCAATGTCCGTCAACTGGCCTATGGACTGATTGACTTCCTCTACCGCAGCGGTCAATTGATCCGAAATAACGAATGACTCATTGATTAATTGCGTGAGTACAGCATTCTGTTCTGCTTCTTCTTGCTTACTAGGCGTGCCTGAAGTTCTGAAACGCTGCAATAGCGGCATGATATTATCCCCCTTTTTTCGACAATTGGTCAGAATTAACTAATAGTATAGTTCACAGTCTCACAAATGAAAAGAGGGACCCCGCCGGGTCCCTCTCACGTACTGCTTCGTTAATGCGGAAGCTATGTTTATTTATCGGCTTTCTGTGAAGCGGCTTTCGTTGTTGCATTTGCTGAGTTTGCTGCGTTTTCTGACGCAAATTCTGCGTTGTATTTACTTTGGGCTGCATTAAATTTGTTGTTTTTATTTTTAGCCATTCCTGCTCACCTCCCCGTACAACCAATAGTATGGCAAGGCCGGGAACAGTTTATGTAAGTCTGAAAATGAATTATTGCTAAATCATTTTATCGCGTAAGAACTGCTTTGTTCGATGGATTCGGGCTTTGATTGTTCCGACCGGAACCTGCATCACCGCTGCGATTTCAGCATCCTTGAAGCCGTAATAAAATTTGTAGAGCAGCATGACCCTAGACGCCGGATCCAGCAAATCGAGCAGCTCATTGATCTCGAGCATGACCGCCGCTTCATCTCGATAACCGGCTTCTTGCGGCCTATATAGGTGCTCCATTTCGCTAGTGGGACGCATTCGAGCCGCTTTCTTATTCAAGTTCAGTGCGATATTGCTTGTAATCACTTTCGCCCATGAGAAGAGCTTGCTGCGCTCCCTCAGTGTCCCTTGCTTCGCGAGCATACGCACCCATGCTTCTTGAACGGCATCCTGGGCGTCCGACTTGTTATGCACCTTCGCATAGGCCACATGAATCATCTCTTTATAGAGTTCAAGCAGCTTGTCCTCATAAGCCTCTAATTGCAATAATACATTAGGCTCTGTATGAGATGAGTCAATGTTCATGGATATCCGCCCTCGACAGTGGATGATAGCGCTTTCAACGTGTATTCTAACATACCTGTTCCGCAAAAAAAAGAGAATATTCAACAAATCGTCGAATATTCTCTCTATGTCGATTAAGACTCAAGCAGCTCTCTTGGAATCGTCTTCTCTGCCGTGACTGCTTCATTCAGCTCATTCAGCCAAGCTTCCGTCAGCTTGCCGTTGCCGCGCCTCAGCACCTTAACAGTAACCTTGCGTTTCCCCCACTGCTTGAATACCTGCTTCCTGGTTTCAAAATACAAATCGATCTTCTTTCCTTTAATCGCAGACCCGGTATCGGCTACGATACCATATCCGTATCCAGGTACGTACAGAAGGGTTCCAATCGGAAACACTTTGGGATCTGCGGCGATTGTCGAAACAAATGCTCTTCGCACGCGAACGCCTGAATACGTGATCCCGTATTGCGGATGCCCCGGCCGCTTACCCGTCGATTCCACACCTGCAGTGTAACCTGTTGCTATAACTTGAATGGGCTTGAATGCCTTCGCTTTCGGCTGCTTGCTAATAGGTCGCTGTGTGATTTGCTTCTGTTCAATCTCAGCTCCTACGCTGCATGCTGCCGTGCAGTCTGCAAGTAAGAGACCGATTAACATCATCATTGCTGCAGTACTAATCGTTAGAACACGTTGAAACGACAAAAAGCTTGTCATCATCTGGGTTGTTATCCTCCTTAGTTCGAAGGATACCCAAGTGCGACAAGCTTTATGCGGCAGCCGGCATCATGTGCCAGCAGAGTGAATAATTAGATTTGCTTCTCGGCAATTTGCGTTTTAAGTTGTGCAATCAGCTCTGATACCGGCATGGAGCCCAAGTCGCCTTCACCGCGTTTACGTACGGAGACGGATTCGGAGTTCGCTTCATTCTCGCCGACAACGAGCATGTAAGGTGCTTTCTCGAGCTGTGCTTCACGGATCTTGTATCCGAGTTTCTCATTGCGAAGATCGGATTCAACCCGGATACCTGCAAGCTGCAGCTTCGCTTCAAGCTCACGTGCATAGGCTTCGTACGCAACCGAAACCGGGATGATTTTGGCTTGAATCGGGGACAGCCACAGCGGCAAGGCACCAGCGAAGTTCTCCAGCAAGAAGGCTGTCATACGCTCCATCGTGCTGATGATACCGCGGTGGATAACGACCGGACGATGTTTCTTGCCGTCGTCGCCAACGTATTCCAATTCGAAACGCTCAGGCAGCAGGAAGTCCAGCTGTGCCGTCGAGAGCGTCTCTTCTTTACCGAGCGCTGTCTTGATTTGAACGTCGAGCTTCGGTCCGTAGAATGCAGCTTCGCCTTCCGCTTCGAAGAATGGCAGGCCAAGCTCTTCCACAACCTCACGAAGCATACGCTGCGACATTTCCCACATTTCGTCGTTCTGGAAGTACTTCTCTGTATCCTGCGGATCACGGTAGGATAGACGGAAACGGTAATCCTTGATGCCGAAATCCTCGTACACTTGACGAATCAGCGTGACAACGCGCGCGAATTCTTCTTTAATCTGATCCGGACGACAGAAGATGTGAGCGTCATTAAGCGTCATTGCACGCACGCGGTGCAAGCCTGTCAGCGCACCGGACATTTCGTAACGGTGCATCGTGCCAAGCTCAGCGATCCGAACCGGTAGATCGCGATACGAACGCATATCGCTCTTGAAGACCATCATATGATGCGGGCAGTTCATCGGACGAAGAACGAGCTCCTCGTTGTCCATGATCATTTTTGGGAACATATCCTCGCTGTAGTGCTCCCAGTGTCCGCTTGTTTTGTACAATTCAACGTTCGCAAGAACAGGCGTGTAGACATGTTGGTAGCCTAGGCTTTCTTCCAAATCCACGATATAACGCTCCATAGTTCTGCGCAGACGTGCACCGTTTGGCAGCCACAGCGGAAGTCCTTGTCCTACTTCACGGGAGAACGTAAACATCTTCAGTTCACGGCCCAGCTTACGGTGATCGCGTTTCTTCGCTTCCTCCAGGAAATGAAGATGCTCATCGAGCTGCGCTTTCTTAGGGAACGCTGTGCCGTAGATACGCTGCAGCATTTTGTTCTTGGAATCGCCGCGCCAGTATGCACCGGCAACGCTAAGCAGCTTGAACGCTTTAATCTTGCCAGTCGAAGGCAAATGCGGCCCGCGGCAGAGATCGAAGAATTCGCCTTGATCATACATCGTAATTTGCGAATCCGCCGGCAGGTCGCGAATAAGCTCTAATTTGAGGGGATCGTTGATTTCAGTAAAGATAGCAATCGCTTCCTCGCGGCTTACTACGCGGCGGCGGATTGCTAGATCCTCCTGCACGATACGTTCCATTTCTTTCTCGATTCTGACCAAATCCTCAGGCGTAAGGGACTGCTCCATATCGATGTCATAGTAGAAGCCGTCTTCGATAACCGGACCGATACCAAGCTTCACATCGTTATTGCCGAACAGACGTTTAATCGCTTGTGCCATAAGATGCGCAGTACTGTGACGATAGACTTCAAGACCGTCAGCGGATTCAACCGTAACGATTTCTAGAGCAACATCGCCTTCAAGCGGTGTATACACATCTACCACTTTACCGTCTACTTTACCGGCAATCGCGTTCTTGCGCAGACCGTTGCTGATGGAACCTGCAACCTCTTCAATTGTTGTGCCCTGTTCGTATTCCCAGACAGCGCCGTCCGGAAGCTTGACCTGAATCGCCATACCCTTCGTTCCTCCTGGATGTGGTTCTTGCGGCCGCATCACGATGCCTTCGCAAGACCGAAATTTAACAATCTATGCGGTATGCAGCCAACAAAAAAAGCACGCATCCCGCAAAGGGACGAGTGCTCTAATAGACCCGTGGTTCCACCCTAGTTCAATCAGCGCCTAATCAACCTTGCCGGCCACTGATCCTTGTAGACGTCCTATAACGGGAACGGCCCGGTACAGCTTACTTCCAAACTTCACCATGAAGTGAGGGCTCAACTGGACAGCTACAAAGGGGTATATCGCCACTGCATCGCGAGGGAATTTCAGCCTAGGTTCCCTCTCTCTGAATCGAGCATCGCTGGTGATACATGTCTTTGTCATTGCTTTTACATGTCAATCATTATAATCTGACACCGACTGACAGGTCAAGCCTATATTGCGGTGTAAAATTCTTCTCACGGTATGACATTGCGTACCCGCTTCTCCGACACGACATCTGTCGCCTGCACAATAGGCAGTCCTTGCTCATCGAAGAAGTAGCTGCAATGGCCGCATGTGCAGCATAACCGTACCCGGTGCTCGAATATCGTTTCTAGCGTGCGCATCACGGGCAGCTCCGGCTGCCTCGTATGAATCACAATTTGCTGCGGCGATACCGTAATCAGCGTACTGACGATCATGTCTTCCATGTTCATTTCAGACTCCAGCATTTCCGCTACGATGCGGTCGGCCTGCACCGTTTCCAGCATTTGAAACTCTTGATCGTAAAGCACGAAGTCGCTGCCTCCCTTGTGCAATACATGCACAATCGGGAGCTTCACTTCCTGCATCCGGACAAAATATTTGAGCAGCGATATAAATTCCTGGTATTGCTTATCCATCACGTATTCATCTACTGCGTAGGCGACGACTTCCTTCAGTTCTTGCCAGTAAGCGGCAAGTCTAAACGTAACGAACCCGTCGAGATGCAACCGAGTGTTGCTGCTCAGAAACTGCTCGATCTCATCCGCCACTTTACCCATCCGGCGTTCTCTGTCCGATCGCAGCATAGCCGTATCGGTATCATCTTCCTGCACAGCCGGGACAGCGGCGCCGTAAAGAATATTTTGGCAGTAGCGCTCGAGCACTTCGATCTCTTTGACCACGTCATAATGAAACTGCTTGCGTATGATCGCCTTCAGCAGCATCGGCTCCAGTTCGGACATAATGTAGCGTGCAAAAGCGGTCGCGGATCTTCGGTACATTTGCGGGCCATCAGAAGCGAGCTTGAAATCCGCAAGGTCAACGAGGCATGAAATTTCCATGGTTTCGTACTCTGGCCTTGTGAAGCTCACGAACGGAACAGCGGTATCCTTATCGCTATGTAAATCGACAAATTCCTCGCTCAAACAATGGTGCAGTCGATCAATCGCTTCATGGGAAGCCGAAAGCAAAGAAACAGTGAACAGTTCCATAGGCTCACTCCTAAAAGTTTTTGCGAATAGCAGCCAGCTGGCAAGCGGGCTGGATATGGTGGCCGGACATTCGGCAAATTGGGCGTTAAACGAACGCACGAGGGTGGACTCAGCAGGATCAATTGCATACGAAATCCAGAGGTCGAATCGGGCTTCCTTAACAGTATATGGTTCTGCAAAAGCATATATACGATGTAGGCATTGGCACAGCTAGTGAGGGATTGGAATGGAAGGGCAATCGTGGCAGTTGAGGCGGCAGTTCATGCCCCCTAAACGAACAAAAGCTTCCCTTCAGGAAATACATTTCCTGAAGGGAAGCTTTATAGGTACAAAGAGGTCGATTTAGTTTTGCATGATAAAGTCGTTCTGCGCCATTTCGGATTCGTTATACATCTTCAGAATCTCGTAGCGTGTGTTGCGCTGTGCCGGGATCTTACCTGTCTCACGAATCAAGCGAAGAATGGAATCAATGTTGACCTTATGCGTCGTTCCGGCAGCGGAAACCACGTTCTCTTCGATCATCGTGCTGCCGAAGTCATTACAGCCGTAGGAAAGGGAAAGCTTGCCCACTTCCGGCCCCATCGTCACCCACGAAGATTGGAAGTTATCGATATTGTCGAGCGTAATCCGGCTGATCGCTAATGTTTTCAAATACTCTTCAGGCGTCGCTTTCTCCCGCTTCATATTCGTGTTCTCCGGCTGGAATGTCCACGGAATGAACGCCAGGAATCCTTTGGAATTATAGCCGTTCGCGATACACTCATCCTGTGCGTCACGGACGCGAAGCAAATGAAGCGCACGCTCTTCCATCTCTTCGCCGAAGCCGATAACCATCGTAGCAGTCGTATTCATACC
The DNA here is from genome assembly GCF_900106745.1 of Paenibacillus sp. CF384. Taxonomy (GTDB): domain Bacteria; phylum Bacillota; class Bacilli; order Paenibacillales; family Paenibacillaceae; genus Paenibacillus_Z. The sequence continues at coordinate 197,778 of NZ_FNNV01000010.1, forward strand.
GATGCGATGAGCGGTCTTCATAACGTCCATCCAGTCCGTCCAGGAACCCTTCAACCGGCTGATCTTGCGTCTGGTCCGGTCATCAAGAATCTCGCCGCCGCCGCCCGGAAGGGAGTCCAGCCCTGCACGATTCAGCTCGCGCAGCACCTCTTCAAGCGATTGTCCGCCGGAAAGCAAGACCATCTTATGAATCTCCGCCGGGGAGAAGGAATGCATCGTAATGCCTGGGTAATGCTGTTTAATCTTACGCAATAAGTCCAAGTAATACGAGAACGGCAGCTCTGGATTCACGCCGCCTTGCATCAGAATCTCGGTTCCACCGACATCCATCGTTTCTTTAATCTTCTGCAGGATAACTTCGTCCGGAAGCACGTAGCCTTCCTTCGAGCCGGGCGCCCGATAGAACGCGCAGAATCGGCAGTACACATCGCATACATTCGTATAGTTAATGTTCCGTCCGACAACAAAGGTCGTTACCGGATCAGGGTGATGCCGCAGCATAATCTGATTGGCCACATGGCCCATTTTCTCAATTTCATCGGATTCAAAAAGCGTTACGCACTCCTCAAGTCCAATTCGTTCTCCTTGCAGTGCTTTATCTAGAATGCGATCTACCTGTTGCACGCCAGAGACCTCCTTCTCTATCAACATATCCGTTACTTGCTTGCTTTCAATTAATACTACCACAAACGCCAACCAGCGTCATGCACCGACATCAGCCGAAAAAGCCAGCCAAAACGGCGAAAAACGCGGCTAGTCCGCCGGGACTGCCGCGTATCGCTTTATTTAGCCTTTAAGCGCTTGATCCAGATCGGCAATCAGGTCATCAATATCCTCTAGACCGACCGAGTAACGAAGCAAGCCATCCGTAATTCCGCGTTCATGACGAACCTCGCGCGGCATCGCCGCATGGGACATCATAGCCGGATAAGACAAAATACTTTCAACAGCGCCAAGACTTACCGCTACAAGCGGAAGCTTCACACGGCTGAGAACCGCTTTGGCACGCTCGCCGTCGCCTACATCGAAGGACACGACTGCGCCGTAACCCTTCGACTGTTTCTCATGAATTTCACGGCGCGGATGATTCGCAAGACCAGGATAGTACACCCGTGTAACTTCCGAATTGCTGCTCAGCCATTCTGCCAGCTTGCGAGCGCCGCGTTCGCTACGCTCCATGCGCGCTTGCAGCGTCTTCATGCCGCGGATCAGCAGCCATGATTCTTGTGCACCTAGAACAGTCCCAAGACCATTCTGCAGCTGCTTCAGCCTGCGGCCGAGGCTATCGGTTGCCACAACGGCAAGGCCTGCAAGCACGTCACTGTGGCCGCCAAGAAACTTCGTAGCGCTGTGCAGCACGATATCAACCCCAAGCTCGATCGGGCGCTGGTGGTACGGCGTCATAAATGTATTGTCCAGCAGCGTAATCAGCTCATGCTCCTTCGCCCATGTCGCGATCTCGCCGATATCGGTGATTTTCAGCGTTGGGTTGGAAGGCGTCTCCATGAAGACCGCCTTCGTATTCGGTTGAAGCGCCGCTTTCACAGCCTCGAAGTTCGTCATGTCCACGAAAGTGGACTCAATGCCAAGACGGTTCAGCACCGTGGTCAGCAGGCGGTAGGTACCGCCATAAACGTCCTCGGTTACGATAATGTGATCGCCTGTCGAGAACAGCAGGAACGCGGTCGAGATGGCTGCCATGCCGGATGCAAACGCAAACCCGCGAACGCCGCCTTCAAGCAGTGTAATGTAGTCTTCCAAAGCCTGACGCGTCGGATTGCCGGAACGGCTGTAATCGTACGTTGGCGGATTGAAGATATCATGATGATGGAAGGTAGAAGCTTGATAGATCGGTACGCTTGATGCGCCGGTATGTTCGTCGATCTCAGCCCCGAAATGAATCAATTTCGTAGCAAACTGCTTCTCGTTGTTGTTCTTGCCCTTGTCCGGATTCTGCTCTGCCATGATGGTTTATGCCTCCCCAAGCTCACGTTTTGCTGCTTCAAAGGCTTGCGCCAAATCCGCGATCAAATCATTCTCATGCTCAATGCCGACTGAGAAACGAAGCAGGCGGTCATCGACACCGATCTGCTGACGAATTTCCAGTGGAATATCCGCATGCGTTTGAACGGCCGGATACGTCATCAACGATTCCACGCCGCCGAGGCTCTCTGCGAAAGCAATCAGCTTAATATGTCGAAGGATCGGCTCTACATATGCGGCATTCTTCAAGCGGAACGAGAAAATGCCGGTGTTGCCGGAGGACTGACGGTTCTGCACCTCATGTCCCGGATGATGTGGAAGTGCCGGATAGTATACATCCTCGATCGCTTCATGAGTCAGCAGCCAGTTCGCGATCGCTGTCGCATTCGCTTGATGGCGTTCCATGCGGAGCGCGAGCGTCTTCATGCCGCGCATCAGAAGCCATGAATCCTGCGGTCCAAGCACAGCGCCAAGCGAGTTATGCAGGAAACCTATTTCAGCGGACAGTTCCTTGCCCTTCGTGACGATAAGGCCTGCCAGCACGTCATTGTGTCCGCCAAGGTACTTCGTCGCACTGTGCACGATGATATCGGCACCCAGCTCGATCGGACGTTGGAAGAACGGAGTGAGCAGCGTATTATCGACAATGGACAGCAAGCCTTTGGACTTCGCCCATGAACAAACCCGTTCCACATCCGTAATCATCATCAGCGGATTCGTCGGCGTCTCGATCAAGATTGCTTTCGTAGCTGGCGTTACCAGCTGGTTCATCGCATCGATATCATTCGTATCCACGTATGAAGCCGACACGCCGAAGCGAGTCATGATCTTCTCCAGCAAGCGGTATGTACCGCCGTATAGATCCAAGGAAACGAGCAAATGATCGCCTTGGCCAAACAGCGCGAAGACCGTCGTCAGCGCAGCCATGCCGCTGCTGCAAGCAAATCCCGCATCACCGGACTCAAGCTCAGCGGCCGCTTCTTCCAGCACGCTGCGAGTCGGACTCTTCGTGCGGGCATAGTCAAAGCCAGTGCTTTCGCCAAGCTTCGGGTGGCGGAAAGCTGTTGCTTGGTAGACCGGGAAGCTGACAGCTCCGGTAACAGGCTCTTTAATGGATCCAATTTGCGCTAAACGACTTTCTATTTTCATCTAAAGGAACTCCCTCTCATCGATTAATGAACTTCTTATTTAAATGCCTGCACCTAGATCATAAGGAGTTTGCTGATACACGTAGTAATTCAGCCAGTTCGAGAACAACAGATTGGCATGCGCTCTCCAGCTCGACAGCGGAAGCTTCGAAGGATCGTTGTTGGGATAGTAATTCTTCGGCAAAGCAATATCCATTCCTTTGGCCACATCGCGATCGTATTCCGCTTTGAGCGACAGCGGATCATATTCCGAATGGCCCGTTACGAATACTTGCCTGCCATCCTTGGAAGCGACCAGATACACGCCGGCTTCCGGCGATTCAGACAGGATATCCAGATCCGATACATGGTCGATATCATCGCGGCGCACTTCCGTATGACGGGATTGCGGAACCAGGAACAGTTCGTCAAAGCCGCGTACAAGAGGAACATTGCGCTTCTCCACCGTATGCGGGAAAACGCCGAACACTTTGTCCGTCAGTTCGTATTTGGGAATGCCGTAGTGGTGATATAGCCCCGCTTGTGCGCCCCAACAGATGTGAAAAGTGGACGTTACTCGGCGAGCCGACCAATCCATAATATCCTTCAGCTCTTCCCAATAGTTGACCTCTTCGAACGGAAGCGTCTCTACTGGCGCGCCGGTAATAACCAAGCCATCATAATACTCATGCTTAATATCTTCGAACGTTTTGTAAAACGACTCCAAATGCTCGGAAGACGTATTCTTCGACGTATGGGTCCTCGGATGAAGCAGCACGACTTCCACCTGCAGCGGCGTGTTCCCTATTAAGCGAAGCAGCTGTGTTTCGGTCGTTTCTTTAGTTGGCATTAGGTTGAGAATCGCGATCCGCAGCGGGCGGATATCTTGATGGTAGGCTACGCTCTCATCCATTAGAAAGATATTCTCATCTGTCAGAACATCTTTCGCAGGCAATTGGTCTGGTACTTTAATCGGCATGATAATCTCTCCTTGTCTGCTTGGATTGTCACGGAGGAGGAGCGCAATGAAAACAGCCCCTCTCATCAGAGAGGGGCACAAATGTATCGTTCATGCGCCTCTCATCTCTCAGAAACATACGTTTCCGCAAGAATTAGCACCGTACGTTTACACGCCGGTTGCCGGGCTTCATCGGGCTAGTCCCTCCGCCTGCTCTTGATAAGAAAGCTTGCTTATTTAATTTAAAGAAATACCTTAGTTCCTACTTTAAATCATTCCTTTATTCTCGTCAAGGAGCCCCCCAGCACCATCGTCAAAAAACGCGTAACCATGGGCTTTTCCCCGCATATGCTGTTACAGAACCATGTACGCTACTTTCTTCTTGAATGGAAAGACATTGTCGGAGTATACTAGACAAGAATTACGCTTTAAGTAGTGAATAATTGACCACAAAAGGGGTGTTTACGACTATGGAAGGCGACCCGAGGCCTGCGGGCAACCGCATTGATAACCGGTTTATACGGAAGATAACAGGAAGGCTCACGTCATCCAACCATAATCGCAAACGCGCCGCTTCCAGATAGATGGATTAGAGCAAGCAGTACGGCACGCGCGCAATATGGCTTGATTGATGTTGTCCGATTCTGTTCTCCTCCTCCTAACCGGCATCCGGGAATTACTGCAACAACGAGAGGAGGAACGCGGATGAAAATCCGTCACGTGAATCAAGGTGTTTTCACACCGGTTGATGACGTTCAAGCAGCCGTCGTGCCGCCTGCCGAAGGCTTCTACTGGATTGATGCCGATGTAGATGACCTCGCCGTGCTCCAGCCGATATTCGCGCTGCACGAGCTGGCCGTGGAAGACTGTCTGAGTGAAGAAGAGCAAAGGCCTAAGATAGAAATTCATGAAGGCCATTATTTTATTGTTATTAACAGCATCCGATTTGATGATGAAGAAATTTTCCTACGTGCCTTGAACATTTTTCTGGGCCGCCATTATATTATTACCGTTACGAAACAGAAAATTAACGAGCTTCGCGCGTTGAAGCCGATCCTGCTCGAAGAGCAAGTCAGCAGACCCGACCGCTTCCTCTATCATTTGGTCGATATCGTCGTTGATAATTACTTCCTCGTCGGCGATCGGATCGAAGCGCGGATCGAGAGCTTGGAAGAGGATATTCTCGTCCACACCAAGAAATCGCATCTCAATGAAATCATCGGACTACGAAGCGAGATTCTCTGGCTTAAGAAAGTACTTGGACCGCAGAAGGAACTAATCGCAACGCTTAATAAGAAAGACCTGAAGCTGATTGACGATCAATTGCAGAAGTACTTCAGCGATATCTATGAGAATGCCGTTAAGATCGCCGAGACTTTCGAGACCTACCGCGATCTGATGGGCAACTTACGAGAGGCTTACCAGTCTTCGCTTGCGAACCGCGCCAATGAAATCATGCGTGTCTTTACCGCACTGACCACGATCTTCATGCCACTCACCTTCATTACCGGAATATACGGAATGAATTTCGACTTTATACCCGGGCTTCACCTGCACGGCGGCTCCTACTTGCTGCTCACGTTTATGCTCATGCTCGGTTTCGGAATGTTCTTCATTTTCCGCAAGAAAGAATGGCTATGATTCGCTAATGAATAAAGCTCTCCCGGGACGCTCGCGGCCTCTGGAGAGCTTTATTTGTGTTTAACCGAATGGCATCTTAAAGGTCTTCTTAGTCAGTGGATACAGCCACTTAACTCCGCTTGGCGTCAATGTATCCGCAATAAGATGGGATAGATAACCGCTTATTGCGGTATAGGCGATCCCTTCGATCTCAAGCTGCTGTTCCAGCCCCCAACCGATTGCTCCCCATGCCACGACCGCCCAAACGGTATGCGTTAACCCTCGGTGGTTTAGCCATGGCACCCATGCAACATACACACCAAGTCCCATTAGCCAATGATGGCCGATCGCATAACCGGCATACAGCAGTCCTAAGCCGATTATACTCACAAGCGCATCCCGAATCATACCGTTGCGAGAGATGAGACCGAGAAGAAACTCGGCTGCCGCGGCAATCGTGAGATAGGGATAAAATTCATCTTCAAACCAATATAAATACCCCGCTGCTGCTCCTGCAGCGACTCCGCCCCACAGCATGAGTGCGCGGATTATCCTGGCCGGCTTGCTAAGCTTGCTGCTCAGCATGTTCGTACCGTCCAGATCCGCGCTCAAGGCGGAAAATGCCGCAACGATAATAAATGCCGCTGCATTGGTCAGCGTAATGGGATGCGTCGCAGCAGCAACCACCCCGATCGCGACGCCAATCGCCAAGTGTGTCGTCCCTTTCATATCTGCCTCCTCCTTCTGACTGACTATGCTGAAGCATTCATCGAACGTCAGTTCGCTTTTCGAATGATTATACCTTCTTTTCCATTCTCGTTCAATAGGAATTCCGACATATAAAAAGGCATCGCTTGAAGTAAGTTTCAAGTGATGCCCGGTATGATAGCTGTGATGAATCGGCAAGTTTACGACCAAGCAGCTGCTAGTGACAACTAGTTACACAAGTCCTTCTCCTGCCAACGCTTCCTTGCGGCCTTTGTCAAAATTCACAAAATACAGCAGGACAATACCAATGATGAAGAACGCCAGCAGCGCAAGGATGCCCAGTCGGCTGGACCCTGTGATCGTGCCGACAACGGAGAATACAGCCGGTCCGGCTACCGCGGCGAATTTGCTCGACAAGCTCAGGAAGCCGAAGAATTCAGCCGTTCGCGTTGGCGGCACCAAAGTGGCATATAGCGATCTTGCCGTAGCTTGGCTCCCCCCTTGCACGAACCCGACCATAACAGCCAGCGCATAGAAATGAAGGGCGCTCGTCATGAAGTATCCAAGCATAACAATCAGCACATAGACAAGCAGCGAGCAATAAAGCGAGTATTTCATCCCGATACGCGAGGCGAATCGAATGAAGAGAAGCGTACACGGATAGCCCACAAACTGCGTAATCAGAAGCGCGGCTATCAAATCCGACGTTTCAATTCCGATGCCGCTGCCATAAATCGTCGCCATGACGATAACCGTACTAATGCCATCGTTAAAGAACCAGAAAGAAGCCATGTACTTAAGCAGCTCAGGGTAATGCTTCAGCGTCTTCATCGTATTGGTGATGCGCTGCAACCCGCGACTCATCATATCCCCGAAACCGGCAGAGGTCCCTTTCGCCGTTTCCTTTACATTGCGCATTATTGGAATAGAGAACAAGATCCACCAAACCCCGACCGTAACAAAGACAGTCTGCGTTGCCACTGTTTTATTAGGAAAGCCAACTAGCGACCATTTCTCGATCATGATTAAATTGACCAGCAGCAGCAAGCCGCCGCCTAAATAGCCCATCGCATACCCTTTATTACTCACGGAATTAAGTGTCTCCGGTGTCGAGACCTCCGTAATCAATCCATCATAGAATGTATTGGACGCGGCATAGCCGATCGTACCGATGACAACCAATATAGAAGCAAGCAGCCAATCATTGGTCCCAACCATCGCCATACAGACCGTCGCAATGGAACCGATGAACATGAACACCGATAAGAAACGTACCTTTGATCCAGAATAATCTGCAATCGCTCCCATAATCGGACACAGAATGGCTACGAAAATCATCGCAATGGTTTGCGTGTACCCCCAGTAATTCTCGGCTGTATTGCCGCTCAAATCTGCGCCTGCTACTGTTTTGTAGTAAATCGGCATGACCGCGGCCATAATGGTTGTGACAAAAGCAGAATTGGCCCAATCATACATCATCCAGCTGCGTACTGCCTTCGGATTCATCCTTTTCGCTCCTTTATGGCGCATGAATTGTCACCTTAAACCAACATTCGACAGCATCCTGATTGAATCCTGCTCCAACTCCAGGCGGCCCATTAGCTGTTTGGTACCTTTTGCCGTCGAGCTGATTTTACATTATAATGATATATAGCTGTGATAAAAATCTTTAATCGCTAAAGGAGGGATTCCGTGAATATTAACCAACTCGAAACGTTGCTAACCATCTCACGCACCATGAGCTTTCGTAAAGCAGGAGAGCTGCTTAATCTAACGCAGCCGGCCGTTTCTGCCCAAGTCAAGAGCTTAGAGGATGAGTTTAAGACGGTTCTAATTGATCGGAATCAACCCGTCACATTAACGGACCGCGGACAAGTGTTTCTTGATCACGCCGAGCGCATATTAGCCATCGTAGAAGAATTGAAGCAGAAGCTCTCTGACCTAAGCCAAACTCCGCAGGGTCATATCGTGCTGGGAACGACCTCTTCGATCGCGATTCAAATTTTGCCACGGGTGCTGTCGTATTTTCAAAACCAATTTCCGCTTATCAAAACAACGATTCACTCCATGCCTTCTTCCGGCGTTATGGCCAGTGTTGAGAATGGTACCGTAGATATCGGCATCACTTATTTGTCGGAACGCAATCCGAATGTGGAAACATCCATCCTGTATTACGACACCTACGAACTCGTCGTTGCGCCCGAGCATCCCATGAGCCATTTGAAGCATACTACCGTAGAATCGCTTAAGGACATTCCCATGATTATGCTCTCGCCTGACACATTAGGACGACGTTTTCTGGATCAAATCTTCCGCAAATATAATTTGCACCCGAACATCGTCATGGAGCTTTCGAGCAGCGAGGAAGTGAAGCGGATGGTCGAGATCAATTTAGGCGCAGCGGTAGTGTCTAAGCTCTCCATAGCCAAAGAAGTTCAGCTCGGTACGCTCAAGCGGATTAAAGTCAATGAGCTCGATATGAGCCATCCTGTGGGGTTGGTTTATAAGTCGGGACGGTACATCAACTCAGCGATGCAGCAGTTTCTGAGCGATTTGAAGGGTATGCCCGAAGATCATTTCATAAGCAGCGAGTAGGAGGAGATTCAGCTTGAAATTTGATTTACATACGCACCACTTCCGGTGCGGGCATGCAGACGGTAATATCGAGGATTATATTCAGGCCGGAATCAAGGCAGGACTGAGCGTCATCGGAATTTCAGATCATTCCCCTTACTTTGCAAGCGAACAGGAACAACCGAATCCGGGCATTGCAATGGGAAAAAGCGAATTTGCTCGTTATGTAGAGGAAGTGCTGCGGCTCAAAGCCAAGTACGAAGGCACGATCGACGTCATGCTCGGTGTGGAGTCCGATTTCTTCCCTCAGCACGCTCAAGTTTATCGCGATGTCTATGCCGGTTATCCTTTTGATTATATTATCGGTTCCGTCCATCAGTCGCGCGGTGTCAGCATCTTCAATCGCAATCGGTGGAAGAACCTCTCTGAAGCACAGCACATCGATGAGAAACGCCATTATTATGAGCTTATCGGCCAATCCGCCCGCAGCGGCATGTTCCAAATTCTCGGTCATATCGATGCGATGAAAGGCTATTACCCTGCTTTCTCCGCCATTGACGCTGATGCAGCGATTGATGATTGCCTGAAAGTCATTGGGGAGAGCAGCGTCTCCATCGAAATCAACACCTCCGGCAGTACCAAAGATGCCGGCGGCTGGTATCCATCTGATGCGATATTAGAGCGTGCCTTGCACTTCGGTGTGACGGTATCGTTCGGGTCCGATGCTCATAAACCGAGCCGAGTCGGCGAAGATTGGGAGCTTGTTGCGAAGCGTCTGAAAGAAATCGGGTTTACGGAATGGTTCTATTACAAGAACAAGAAGCCTGTACGTGTAGCCCTGTAGATAAAAAAGTGGACCTGCACGCGGCAGGTCCGAAGTCATATATAATCAAAAGGGGGTCTTGGTTATTATAATACCCCTCCAATATGAAGGAACGATAACAGAACCATTTCATTTGTGTAACATTTAATATTATTAGATTGGTGGAAAGTTACATGTGGTTTGCAGCAGCCGTAGGCAGTGCGGTACTGTTCGGTTTGGCTGGCTGGTGGATGAAGGTGTCCCAGATGCAGAGCGGTTCCTCCGCTTACCTGCTTCTGGGTCTTTATATTTCCGGGACCTGCGGATTTGGCATTCACGCCGCTGTGGAGCATACGCTGCTGCCATCGCTCGCCGATCCGCGCGTTTGGTTCGCAGGCTTGCTCATCGGTGCGGGCTCCGCCCTCGGGAATGCGCTCTTCATGAAAGCATTGGAGTGGGGACCAGCCAGCCTGACATCACCGCTTACGAATATGAATATCATTCTGGTCATTGCGCTTGGCACCTTCGGCTACAATGAACAACTTTCGAACACTGAGCTTGGCGGCGTTCTGCTGCTTCTGCTCGCCGTCGTGCTTGTCTCCATGCGGGGCAAAGAAGAAGCCTTCCGCATAGCACCGCGATGGTACTTCTACGTAGGCATCAGCATTCTGCTCTTCGCGATTCGTAATGGAGGTCTTAAAGTCACAGGAGACCTGGAACTAAGCAGCGCTCCGGTCTTATTCGTGGCATACAGTTTATCGATTGTTTGGTTCGCCTTAGTTGCGCGTCAAGAGCGTTCCCGCAGGACTTCGCTCGGCAGCTTTCGTGCAGGTGCGGAAGAAGGTTCAAGACTCATGCAGAAGTCGCTTCGCTCCGCATCGATTGGGATGAAGTGGGGGCTTGTTGCCGGGCTGTTCTCCTACGGCGGTCTGCAGCTCTACGCAATTGCACTTGAAACGGGGCGAGCCAACATAGCCGGTCCCATATTTGCCGCCAACAGCTTGGTAGTGGCCGCAGGCTCGATCATTCTCTATCGCGAGCGATTGAATACTTATCAATGGATCGCTTTCGCACTGACCATTGCAGGACTTGTCCTCATACGACTATAAACCAATACCTTCATTGGGAGTTTCGTCTCAAGAATACTTTGCGCAGCGTTGTTTCGACGTTACTCAGGTTCCGGCGTACGTATCGGCGGAACCGTCCTGCTGCGGACAGCTTCATCACCGAGCCCCATCCATCGTAACGCCCTCCACTGCCTGCCAGCAGGGAATGAAGCTCGCGTACGCGTTCATTCACCGTATCAAGCCGAACGTCCTCGAAACGGCTAATCACTAGCGGATACGGGTAGCCCTGCTCGGGGTTCCCCTCCTTCTCCTTCTCGATGACATATCCTAATCCCTTGAGCATCGACTCAATTTCGCGTCTGTCGTCGTCCTCCCGAAACAACAGCCAGTGATAGACATTTCTAGGCTCGCCGATATTATCCCCTTTGTGAATCAGCGCATAAATCATCTGTGCATTATGCACAAACAGCTCCTCAAGCGCATCCGGCAGCATAAAGCTGTAAAATTCCCACTGTGGATCTGGTTTGCGATAGACCTGTGCTCGGAAAGTCCAATTCTCATCTAGCCAAGCATGAATCTCGGGGAGATCAGGCGTCTCCCCTTTCGTATAATAATAAAACTCAAGCCGAGTTGCTGCGTTGATGCGCCCAATATAGATGGCACCTACAGTACTTTTCAGCCAATGTTCAAGTTTGGATTCCAACTGCTCCAATTGTTTGACAAAATCCCGATTCGAACGATTATGCGCACGAACCGGATATAAGTTAATCGTAATCGAGAGCAAGTCCGTGTACGGTGTGAACGGTGCGGAGGTACGATATCCGACATTAATCAACACACGCAGCTGCTCCGATTCCGTCCGGCGTTCATAAAATCCCCAGTTGTCCGACATCCGGCACCTCAATATCGTGGTATGATAACAATTCTATAGCTTCTTAGAATTATTTCGGTTATGCGTGCAAAGTTAATAAGGTTTTTGGGAAAATTACCCATGTGTATCCAACTAACTTAAATATAGTATATAATGAATGAAAAGCTTTTGTCTTCTGTTGGCGAATAGCCCTCCCTTTTGAAAACGTCATGTGCTACAATAGAATCATTGAAAAAGTGGGGTGATAACGTGGATTATTCCAAAATGTGCCCAAAGTATGAGTGCGCAACAGAGCTGCTCGGCAAAAAATGGACTGGCATGATCGTTCGCGTTCTGCTCGGCGGGCCGAAGCGGTTTAAAGAAATGAAAGAGCAAATCCCGGAGATGAGCGATAAGATGCTGACCGACCGGATGAAGGAGCTCGAACAATTCGAAATTATTAAACGTAACGTCTATCCGGAAATGCCGGTTCGAATTGAATATGAATTAACTGCTAAAGGGCGGGGATTAGAACCCGTTATCCAATCGATTCAAGATTGGGGCGAGAATTGGTGTTAAAGGCTGCCGTGGACTACGGCAGCTTTTTTACTTACGGGACAAAGCGCTATAATGTTGCACCTTTCGCCAAAATGTTGTTTGGATTGTAACAATTTAGTTTTGGGGAGTGCCCTGATTGTTCCAACGAACCGTACAGGTCTTATTTGCCCCAAGATAGCTTTTGAAATATTCTAACGAACCGTGGAGGCGCTATTTGGAGGTGCGCAGGTGTTTGGGAGCCGATTTTCCCCAAATAAGCCCCCTACGGTTCGTTAGCTTTTCATATGACCTATATTCGGTAAATAACGCCCCTACGGTTCGTTAGATTTTCGCGGTGATGTGATGGCTCTCGACAGACGAAAGGCGTATCCAATGGATAATTGGATACGCCTTTTCTGCGCTTCGGTTTTCACGCGACTCTGGAGCGGCTGTCTTGGGTTTCACGCGACTCTGGAGCGCTGGTCTTGGGTTTCACGCGACACTGGAGCGCTGGTCTTGGGTTTCACGCGACTCTGGAGCGCTGGTCTTGGGTTTCACGCGACTCTGGAGCGCTGGTCTTGGGTTTCACGCGACTCTGGAGCGGTGTTCTTCGGTTTCACGCGACTCTGGAGCGGCGGTGGGAACGAGCGCCGCAGGCGGTACGATTGGGAGCGACTTTGGTGCGAAGCACCACGGGAGCGCTGAATCGTACCGCCTGCATGCAGTGTCCCTCGCTTGAGAGAGAGCGCCTAGCTCGTTCCCCCCTGCACAGCAGGGATAACTCGGCGACTTTGGTGCGGAAACGCAGCAACAGCTATTCCGAATTTGAGCGACTTTGGTACGAAGTACCACGGGAGCGCAAATCGGAATAGCTGTGCGAAGTGCTCCCACCACGGGAGCCTTATTATCCTACATACCCAGCCACTTTTTGAACAAGTGTTTAGTCGTATCCTTGTTAATCGCCGCAATCGAAGTCGTCAGCGGAATGCCTTTCGGACACGAGCGCACGCAGTTCTGCGAGTTACCGCAGCCTTCGATACCGCCGTCTTCCATCAGCGTTTCCAGACGTTCTTCTTGGTTCATCTCGCCCGTAGGGTGAGCGTTGAACAATCGAACTTGCGAAATTGCCGCAGGTCCGATGAAGCTGTTGCGATCGTTGACGTTCGGGCAAGACTCCAAGCAGACCCCGCAGGTCATGCATTTGGACAATTCATACGCCCATTGACGTTTCGTTTCCGCCATACGCGGTCCTGGACCAAGATCGTACGTGCCGTCGATCGGAATCCATGCTTTTACCCGCTTAAGCGCGTTGAACATCCGCTCACGGTTGATAACCAAGTCACGCACAACCGGGAATGTGCTCATCGGCTGCAGACGAATCGGCTGTTCCAGTTTATCGATCAGCGCGCTGCAAGCTTGACGTGGCTTGCCGTTGATGACCATGGAGCATGCGCCGCATACTTCCTCCAAACAGTTGGATTCCCAACATACCGGAGCCGTTCCTTGACCGTCTTGTTTCTTAGGATTACGCTGGATTTCCATCAAGGCACCGATTACGTTCATGTTCGGGCGATAAGGAATTTCAAACTCTTCCGTGTACGAGCCAGAGTTCGGAGCGTCTTGACGCGTAATGACCAGCTTTACTGTTTTTGTTTTCACTGCCGTTTCCGCCATCGTTATTCTCCTTTCTATTTTTCCTTGGAGTAGTCGCGTTTACGCGGTTTAATGAGAGAGACATCGACTTCTTCGTACGAAATTTGCGGGCCTTCCGGCGTCCAAGCGGCTTTCGTCGTTTTCAAGAAATCTTCATCGTTACGATCCGGGAATTCCGGTTTGTAATGCGCGCCGCGGCTTTCGTTACGCATAAGCGCGCCGAGCGTCATCGCTTCGGAAAGCTCCATCATGTTCCACAGCTGACGAGTGAACGCTACGCTTGCGTTATTCCACCGTGCAGAATCGTTGATATTGATATTCTGATAACGCTGCTTCAGCTCTTTAATCTTCGCGATTGTCTCTTCGAGCTTCTTGTTGAAACGTACAACGGTCATGTTGTTCGTCATCCACTCGCCGAGTTCTTTGTGCAGGACATAGGCGTTCTCTGTACCGTTCATGTTCAAGATGCTTTCATACTTGTCGGTTTGCTCTTTCTTCGCACGATCGTAAACGGAAGAAGAAATATCTTCAGCCGATTTCTTAAGGCCCTTGATGTACTCGACTGCTTTAGGTCCCGTAATCATGCCGCCATAGATCGCGGAGAGCAGCGAGTTCGCACCGAGACGGTTCGCACCATGATATTGATATTCGCATTCGCCGCAAGCGAACAAGCCGGGAATGTTCGTCATTTGATTGTAGTCGACCCACATGCCGCCCATGGAATAATGAACCGCAGGGAAGATTTTCATCGGAATTTTGCGAGGGTCATCGCCCATGAACTTCTCATAGATCTCAATGATACCACCGAGCTTCACATCAAGCACCTTCGGATCTTTATGGGACAGGTCAAGGTAAACCATGTTCTCGCCGTTAATACCAAGCTTCTGCTCCACGCACACGTCGAAGATTTCGCGAGTTGCGATATCACGCGGAACAAGGTTGCCGTACGCCGGGTATTTCTCTTCAAGGAAGTACCAAGGCTTGCCGTCTTTATACGTCCAGATCCGTCCGCCTTCACCGCGCGCCGATTCCGACATCAGACGTAGCTTGTCGTCGCCCGGGATAGCCGTCGGGTGAATTTGAATGAATTCGCCGTTCGCATAATGAACGCCTTGTTGGTATACCGCGCTTGCGGCAGTACCCGTGTTAATAACGGAGTTCGTTGTTTTGCCGAAAATAATACCAGGGCCGCCTGTTGCCAAAATAACGGCATCCGCAGCGAAGGTATGTACTTCCATCGAACGAAGATCCTGAGCGGAAACACCACGGCAAGCACCTTCGTCGTCAAGAATGGAGCCGAGGAACTCCCAGTGCTCATACTTCGTTACAAGGCCGGCTGTTTCCCAGCGGCGAACTTGCTCATCCAGTGCGTAAAGCAGCTGCTGGCCTGTTGTAGCGCCTGCGAATGCAGTACGGTGATATTGCGTACCGCCGAAACGGCGGAAATCAAGCAAACCTTCCGGAGTACGGTTGAACATAACGCCCATCCGGTCCATCAAGTGAATGATGCCGGGTGCCGCATCGCACATTGCTTTGACAGGCGGTTGATTCGCAAGGAAGTCCCCGCCATAAACCGTGTCATCAAAATGTTCCCAAGTGGAGTCGCCTTCACCTTTCGTGTTAACCGCGCCGTTAATACCGCCTTGCGCACATACGGAGTGCGAACGTTTAACAGGAACAACGGAGAACAGGTCGACATGAACGCCTGCTTCTGCCGCTTTTATAGTAGCCATTAAGCCGGCCAGACCGCCGCCAACGACAATAATTTTGTTTTTAGCCATTACATTATCGCTCCTTGTCTCAAACTTAAACGAGATTCGTCAATTGCAGAGCAGCTGAGGCCGCCTCTTTAAATTCATCGCCGCGGAATGCGCCAAGCGACAACAAGAACATCACCGCTACAATGACGAATACACCCATCCAAAGGAACGAGGAGATGCGTTGTGCACGCGGTCCGACAGTAATGCCCCAGCTAACGAGGAATGCCCACATGCCGTTGCTGAAGTGGAACGTTGCTGCAAGAACACCGATGATATAAAGCACGAAGTACAGACCGTTGCTTGTGATGTCATGCATTAAGTTGCCAAGTTCCTCATGCTTTACTTCGCCGAGCATAACTTGCAACCGGGTTTGGTAAAGATGCCAGAAGATAAAAATAAACGTAATTACACCGGTTATACGCTGAACAGCGAAAGCCCAGTTACGGCCATACTTGAACTGTCCGGTATTCACGTTCGACTGATAAGCAACATATAATCCATACACGCCATGGAACAATAGCGGCAGCCAGATGCCGAACAATTCCAGGAAGAAAACGAGCGGAAGATCATTCAAGAACTTGATGCTATCCGAAAATCCTTGTGATCCACCCTCATAGGCCGAATAGTTTGTAATCATGTGCTCGATGAGGAACAAACCGAGTGGAATTACTCCGAGTAAGGAGTGGATCTTACGCGATAAATACGAATTTCCTTTCATAACTTGTACGTTCTCCTTTCCAAACTGTGGGGTAGCATTCGCCATAATTCGCCAAAACCATTCTCCATTGTAACTCTAGCCCCAGAAGGCGTCAATAAATAATAGATTTATACATTATGGTGGCACAGTACACATAATACTCCTTTTATGCTTATAATGGAATTGCTTATTATTCATTAATTGTTATACCTTTTTTGCATATAGACATGAAGCTGTGAGGTGATTGTTTGTGTTAGATGAATTACATGTTTTTGCCGTTGTAGTGGAGCAATCCAGCATGAACAAGGCATCTGCCGCATTGAATCTGTCCCAGCCTGCGCTCTCCCGCAAAATTGCCAAGCTGGAGCAGGATCTTGGCGCATTACTCTTCCGCCGAGTCGGCAAGCGGCTTGAGCTGACTCGAATCGGACAGCTTACATACGAGTATGCCATCGAGGCCAGGCAGCAGCACTTACGCTATCTCAGCCTTGTCGCCGATTATAAGAGCGCAGGCCGTTCTACCTTAACCATTGGCGCGAGTCTTACGACACTGCAGACGACATTGCCTGATCTTATTCAAGCACTGACCCTCCGAAGTCCCGAGCTCGATATCAAAGCCATCACCGGCAAAACACATGAGATCGTCACGCTCGTCCGCGAGCGCAAAGCCGACCTAGGCATCGTCGCTTCGCGCATCGATGATCCTCAGCTTAAATGCGTGCCGCTCTTCGACGATCACCTAGTGCTCGTGCTGCCGCGCAATCATTTCGTCATGGATAAAGGCTTGCCTGTTATCAACGATTTAAACGCGCTGCCGATGATATTGTTCTCCAAAGGCACATGGTACCGGATCATGACCGATGAACTGTTCGAAAAATACCGCCTGCTTCCCGATGTACGTATGGAAATCGACTCCTTTGAGGCGATACTCCGGCTGTTGCATACATGCCGCGCCGCTACGCTGCTGCCCAAATCCTATTTGCGGCCGGAGATGCTTCAGGATAACGATCTCTCGGTTATCCCGATCCGCGAATTGGTTGAATCCAAGCGGACGACTTCGCTCATTCATGCGCAATCAGAGAGCTTGAGCCCGGTGGTACGGCTGTGGATCGACGAGATCGCTACGCATTATAAGCGGGGGTAGCGAGTTGGGGAGTGCTGCTGTTGCGGGAGGGTGGGATGAAGAGGTGGATTGGACTACGTTTCAGGGGATCCGTTTCCGTCGCTGTTGAACCCGGGAATATTGAACAATCACCTAGCGGTGTATTCCCGGCTTCAAAGGCGAGCGCTAACGCTCTCCAACGGAACCCCTTACACTCGTCCAACCATCTTCATCCCTTCCTCCCGCTGCACTTCCAAGCGCGACTAGCTCCGCATATTCTGCTCCGCTGGCGGCCGAGTTGAGCCGCAATTGCTGCCCCTGCAGCTCTGCGGCTCATTGAACTTCATGCAAGCAATGTCCCTCTTCCCCCGTGTAGGTTGCGGCTCATTCAATCGAACACGCCGGTATGCGGCGTCTTGCAATCCCAATTGAACCACGCAAATTTGAGGTTCAATTTCTTGTGAACGAACCACACCGTGTGTGCTGCGTGGTGAGAGTCGCTTTCTCAGCAACAATAAAGGTTAGGGACCGCTTCGGGAGCGGTCCTTTATTGTTACTTCTGGGAAGAGGCGACCGGAGGGGAGCGTGACAGCCTGGAGAGTTTACGTCCTGCCTTTAAAACCGTGATCAAACCTCAGCATAATTCGTTCAATAATGATCACGGGTTTAACAGCAGGCGCAAGGCTGTCACAGCTCAACGCAGGAAGCGTTCCTCTTCCCGAACAACAACAAAGGACAGAAGCCGAATCCGGCCCTGTCCTTTATTGTTTGCCATTTTTCGTATCCAATACCATATCGCTTGTATTCTTCTAATGAATGACCGTATCTTCAAATTCCTCGATCTGCTGATTCGTGCCGATGATCACCATGACATCCTTCTCCGTAAGCACATCGTTTCCGGTCGGCGCGATGATGATGCCCTTCGGCTTATTGATCGCAACGATGCTGCAGCCAAACCGCGCACGTGCGTTCAAATCCTGCAGCGAGACGCCGCTCAAGCATTTCGGCACGGCCAGCTCGGCAATCGTGTAATCCTTCGACAGCTCGATATAGTCGAGTAAATTCGGCGAAACCAGCTGATGCGCAACACGAATGCCCATATCCCGCTCCGGATAAACGACGCGGTCCACGCCGATTTTCTCAAGCACACGCCCATGAAGCTCGGTCATCGCTTTGGCAACGACTTTCTTCACGCCAAGATCCTTCAGCAGAATAGCGGTCAGAATGCTCGCTTGAATATCATCGCCGATCGCCACGACTCCACAATCAAAGTTACGTACGCCTAATGAACGAAGCACTTCTTCATCAGTCGATTCCGCCGTTACCGTATGCGTGAGCACTTGGCTCAGATCCTGTACAACCTCCGGATCTTTATCGATTCCAAGAACGTCATAGCCAAGTTCAATTAGCTCGCGAGCCAAGCTCGAGCCAAACCGGCCAAGTCCTATAATGACAAATTGATTGATTTTCATAATGGTAGTAATCCCCTATCCAAAACATGATTTCTTCTACATCGACTCGACTATATACAAAATGAAACTCATATAAATGAAGAACGTAACCCTTAGGACAAAGACATCCTTGTCAGCTTCCGCTGCCTGCCAATGTTTCAAATTATAAACCGTTCCTGCCCTCATTTCCAAGTAGGAAGGCCCCGGTTCCATGGATAATATTGTTTCATTTATGTTAAGGTAATGAATATCGCGCAATCGTTCTACTATTCGAGACAGAGGTGTTCAAATGAATACAACGCAGCTTCAGCCCCATTGGAAATTATTCTCATGGCTTGCCGGCATAGGTATCATCATTTATTTACTCATCCAAATCGTTCCTTCCACAGCTGAGACTTTCTTCGATTCGGGCAGCGAGTCGGTCATTACCAAGAGTAAAGCAGAAGCCGCCGCCTCTTCCTTTATCCAGAAGCAGTTCCATGCTCACCCCGCACATGTGCATGCCGTTCATCAATCCGACAGCCTCCTCTACGGTTATCTGGAGAAGAATAAGCTGACGAAAACCTATAATAAGAACTATGATACGGATTACCCTACGGACACGTTTCAAGTAACGGCGGAAATGCCGGATAAGAGCGAGATTTTCGTCTATGTTCATATGCAAAAAGGGACCGTAGTCGCGTGGAATCGGTTGAACGAATCGGATACCGTACCGGCACAAGGCAAAGAACTCACAGATGCTGCGCTCGCTTTTGCAGCCTCCAAGGGTTTTGCTAAATCATCGCTCTCGCTTCATAAGATGGATTCGGACAAAGGCCGAATCTGGTATAAAGCTGCCGGAAAGTCGGTTGGCGAAGCACCGCTCATTCTTGGCATTCGCGTCGAGAAGGCAGCGAACGGCAGCTTCCTTATTGCATCCTATAAACCGCAATTCTCCGTCCCATCCGCGTACACCGGTTATGTGAATGATCAGAAGCAAATCGCGAATTATTTGTCGACGATTGGCAGCTTGTTCCTGTCCTTTGTGTTGTTTATTCTCGCCATCATTTACGCGTCTCTTTATCGGAAACACACGTCGTTCTTGCGCGGAATTGTATTAACCGTGATTTTCTTGGCTATGTATTTGGCTAATGACTTCAACATGACGGACGGGATTGTGGCAGGCTACGGTGAAATCTTGCATGCGGACACCGTCGCGTATGTTGCGGTGATCGTTACATGTTTGATTACCGTTATTATGGCGCTTGCCGTCTACTTCTCCCTCGTTGGCGGAGATGGATTATGGAAGGGAATGGGCCGGAATTTATGGCCGCGATTCGGCCAACCCGGCTATGGGGAGCATGTATGGCGGAGTATGTGGCTTGGCTATTTGTGCGCGTTTATGCTGCTTGGCTTACAAACGATTATCTTCATTATCCTGATGCAAGTAAACGGCTCCTGGTCCACGACCGACGTCACCCAATCCCCTTATAACCTGGCAGCACCGTTGATCTTCCCGGTACTCGCTTGGTGTGCGGCGATATCAGAGGAAGCGGTGTTCCGCTTGTTCGGTATCGGTCTGATGAAGCGTTGGTTCAAGAACTCGTTCGTCGCTTCCCTCATTCCAACCGTCATCTGGGCGCTCGGTCACGTTACCTATCCGATCTTCCCATCGACTACGAGACTGCTGGAGCTAACGATTATCGGACTGATCTTCAGCTTCTTGTTCCTGCGATACGGGTTTATTACCGTGTTGTTCGCACATGCAATCTTCGATAGCGTAATGATGGCGATCTCCTTGATGTTTATGGGCTCTGCCAGCAATATCCTGGTCGGTATCGTCTACATCCTGCTTCCGATTCCAATTGCATGGCTCATGCGATACGTGGACAACAGAAAACGTCCGAAACCTTATACAACCTGATTACGATAAAAGGCTCTCCCGGCACCTGATCCGGGAGAGCCTTTACTGTGACTGCTAATAAACGTCTCGCCGCGTGAAGGAAAAGAATGATACGATTAAAGCACCGATTCCCCAGAGCAGCAGCACCAGCAGCGAGAAACCAAGCGACATCCCCGCAATCGGCGGTTCGGCATCCTGCAAGTAATCGATCAACTCCAAGTTGACCATGAACAAGTACTTCGCTGTTTCCCAAGAACCGACCATCGACCTTAGAATAGTGCCCGCAATAAGACAAGCCAGCATGATTCCCATGACCGCAGCGGTTGTGCGAACCAGAACGGATAACATGAAGGTGATGGTCGCCACCACAACAGAGACAAACCAGGCGAGTCCCATCTCCATGAGAATGAACTCCCACTGGGGTATGATTCGCACAGCGGATGTATCAAGCTCTCCGCCTGTCACCGAGAAGCCGGTCAGAACCGGCGCATCCCAGCCTTGAAAGCCAAATACGATACCCGAAATAATCGCCGACAACAAGCCGAACAATGTAATGATAATCGAGACCGATAACAGGAGTGCTAAATATTTGCTAAGCAGTATTCGCCAACGCTTTACGGAGCGGGTCAGTAACACTTTAATCGTGCCTGAACTGTGTTCGGAGGAAACGAGGTCTGCGGCGACAATCATCATCATGAGCGGCAGCAGAAGCGAAATGCCATTCTCGACGAAGCCGCGTACAAAAGTTGGTGCGCCCGGTTCCGATGGGTTGACATTCTGATCCAGGTAGTACTGCTGCTGGGCAATGCGCAGCTTCAGCTCACCTTCGTCGCCGCGTCCTCCGCCATTAGCAAGCCGGGCTTCCCAGCCGGCGATTCGCTGCTCAAGCGCGGTGCGCCAATCGACATCGCCGAAGCGCTTCAGGTTCTCCGCCGCCTGCTGATACTGAGCATAAGTGAACAATGAGATCAGAATCGCGATGATTAGCGCGACGACGAACAACCTGCGTTTGCCTGTGATCTTAATCATCTCGTTATAAACGAGGTTAACCAATGCTTTCCCCTCCCGTCAGCTCAAGGAACAGGTCCTCGAGCGAAGGCAGTTTGCGGCTCATCTCGGTTACGGTGACACCGGACTCGACTAGCGCCATGTTCCACCGTCCGATCTCATCCTCGATATAGGGCGTCAGCACCATCTCTCCCTGTACCTCTGCTGAGCCAGCCAACTCCCGAAGCAATGCTTCTCCCTTACTCATCGGCTGAAGTCGCCAGCTGACTCTCTCTTGCTGAGCTAATAGGTTGTCTACCGTATCGACTCGAATGACGCGGCCCTTCGATAGGATAGCAACACGGTCACACATCAATTGGATTTCGCTTAGCAGATGGCTCGATACCAGCACGGAGAGTCCTTCGCGTTCGGCCAAATAACGAATAAACTCCCTCATCTCCCGAATGCCCGACGGATCCAGTCCGTTCGTCGGCTCATCTAGGATGAGCAGCTTCGGCTTCCCGAGCAGCGCTTGCGCAATTCCCAGTCGTTGCCTCATACCAAGCGAATAGGTCTTCACTTTATCGTGAATCCGTGCTGTCAGCCCGACAAGCTCTACAACCTCTATGATCCTTGCCTCGTCGATACCCGGCATCATGCGGGCAAAATAGTGTAAATTTCCCCAGCCGCTCAAGAAACTGTACAGCTCAGGATTCTCCACGATGCAGCCCATGTTCCCGGTCGCTTCTGAAAACTCTCTTTGCAGATCGTAACCGCAAATTCTTATCGTTCCGGCTGTTGGCTTGATTAAACCGACGAGCATGCGAATGGTCGTCGTCTTGCCCGCTCCGTTAGGCCCCAGAAAGCCGAACACCTCGCCTCGTTTCAGCTCGAAGTCGAGCCCTTGGATAATTTCCCGCTTGCCGATCACTTTACGGAGTCCTTGGACAGCTAAAGTAATCTCTTCTTTATCGCTTGCAGCAGTCATACCCGCACCCGCAGCCTTGCTGATCATTAGCGCTCCCCCTCCCATGTGATGAGCGACGCGACCCGTTCCCCGATGAGCTTGTAGCCTTCAGCATTCGGATGGAACTGATCTCTGGCTAGATAATTCTGGACCTTCAACTGAAAGAGGTCCATCGTCGGCACGAGCACGGTGTCCGTGTATTTGGCCGCGGTTTCTGCCGTTTGGTAATTCCAATCCCGTACGATCTTGGTCGTTGTCTGTGTTTCCTTTAAGGCGATGAACGGATTGTATAACCCGATTAGGAAGAGCTTCGAGGCAGAATTGACGGCTCGAATGTCCTTGAGCACAAGATTCAGCTGCTCCGCATAAGCTTCTTGAATCCCAGCGATGTTGGAAGGATCCAAGTTGCCAAGCGTCTCGCCGCCTTGGAACAGATCGTTGCCGCCGGTACTGATTACGATGACATCCGCCGCCTTAAGCTCATTGCGTACGTCAGGCTTGTCCAGCGATGCGGTCAATTCTGGTGTACGCAGCCCATTAACGCCGTAGTTCTTGACAAGAATTTCTTGACCCGCCGCCTTCGTCTTCAGCTCGTCCACCATGTACCCTATGTACCCTTTGCCTTCCGGGTCGCCGGCTCCGCGAGTAAGGGAGTCGCCGAGTGCCACGACGCGGAACTTCCCGTCATCCACAATCGGAGTCGGCGATTCTTCCGCGGTCGATACCGGGACAGAATCCTTGCCGGACTTCCCGGTAAAATAATCCTGCATCGTCCATGCCAGCCCGCCCAACCAGACAAATCCGGATATGGCGGAAACGACCATGAGACCTTGAATCCATTTCCCTTTCATCCTGCATTCCTCCGCCCATTCAGGTAACTGTTTCACAAAAACGCCAGCTCATTATGGAGCTGGCGTTCTCGTCCGTTAGGTCTTATTCCTGCTGTTCTTCCTTCAGCGCTTCAATGATTTGAGAGGCAAGCTTCTCGCCAATCGACAGCGGCCGGAAGTCTTCAATGGCGGCTTCCCTTATTTTCTTAATGGAGCCAAAATGCTTCAGCAGCGCCTTGCGCCGCTTCTCTCCGATGCCCGGAATCGAGTCCAGCTTCGACGCCACCATCGATTTGCCCCGCTGCTCGCGGTGGAACGTAATCGCAAAACGGTGAACCTCGTCTTGAATGCGCTGCAGCAAGTAGAATTCCTGGCTGTCACGCGGCAGCGGCACCACTTCTGGCGGATCCCCTGTCATAAGCTGCGCTGTTTTATGTTTGGTGTCCTTCACAAGTCCGCACACCGGTACCATCAAGCCAAGCTCATTCTCCAGAATATCGAGTGCTGCGGAGATCTGACCGCGACCGCCGTCGACAATAATCAGATCCGGCAGCGGAAGCTCTTCCTTCAGCACACGCTCATAGCGGCGGCGGATGACTTCACGCATCGTCCCGTAATCATCCGGTCCGACGACCGTCTTGACCTTGTACTTGCGATATTCCTTCTTATCCGGCTTGCCATCCATGAAGACGACCATGGCCGAGACGGGATCCGTCCCTTGAATGTTCGAATTATCGAACGCTTCGATGCGGCGAACCTGCGGCAGACCCAGCGCTTCCGCCAGCCCTTCTGATGCTCTGAAGGTGCGCTCCTCATCCCGCTCGATCAGCTTGAATTTCTCATCCAGCGTCACCTTCGCATTGTTTACTGCCATCGTAACGACATCGCGTTTGCGTCCGCGCAGCGGCATGAACACCTTCACCTTCAGCCATTTCTGCAAGGAATTTCGCAGCTCGGCCTCCACTGAACCTGCTTCCGGCTCACCTTGCTCATCGCCCTCGGCATGATGCTCAGCAGGAACGGCCTCCACCATGTATTCTACGCCTGACTCCTGCACGCTCGCAGCTGTTTCCAGCTCCGCTTCCTGCGGCGGGGAAGGCAAGAAAATTTCCTTCGGCAGCGCCGGATTTTCCGAATAATACTGCGTCACGAACGTCATGAAATCATCATACGCCGTGCCGTAATACGGGAATGTCGTCGCTCTTCGCTCGATCAGCTTCCCTTGCCGCATGTACATAATTTGTACGCACATCCAGCCTTTCTCGATCGCATAACCGAAGACATCGCGGTCCATCGCATCGTTGAGCGTAATCTTCTGCTTCTCCATGACAGCATCGATGGCAATCAACTGATCGCGGTATTCTTTCGCACGCTCGAATTCCATCAGCTCCGCGGCGGATTCCATCTTAGCCTGCAGCGTCTTCTTCACTTCATCATGACCGCCATTTAAGAACTTGGTGATCTCTTGCACCATGTTCTCGTACGTGCCCGGCGCAATATCGAACTCGCATGGCGCAACGCATTGCCCGATGTGATAATACAAACATACCTTGTCCGGCAGCGTGCCGCATTTGCGCAGCGGATATAACCGGTCCAGCAGCTTCTTCGTTTGAGTAGCCGCGAATGCATTCGGATACGGTCCGAAGTATTTGCCTTTATCTTTGACGATCCGGCGCGTGACCTCAAGCTTCGGATGCGCTTCACTCGTTATTTTGATATACGGGAAGGTCTTGTCATCCTTGAGCAGGACGTTATAACGGGGATGATATTGTTTTATCAGGTTGCATTCCAGGATCAACGCTTCCATATTGCTCGATGTTACAATGTATTCGAAATCGCGGATTAAGGAAACGAGCCGCAATGTCTTTCCGTTATGACTGCCGTTAAAATACGAACGTACTCGGTTCTTCAGAACCTTAGCTTTGCCGACATAAATGATGGTGCCTTCGGCATCTTTCATCAAATAACAGCCCGACTGATCCGGCAGCAATGCCAGCTTACTGCGAATTCGCTCTTCGGCAAGGCGCTTGTCAGCGGCTGATTCCGTTCTCGGTTGATCCTCCATTGTCGTCCTCCTCCCGGCACATGGCTACCGTTTATTGTACCACAATGAGCCTGATTTTGCGGTAGAACTCGGCTTGCTTAGAAGTGGCTTTCGGCACAAATTCGCCTCACAATTGTCACGACCTCCGACTTTACAATTATTCTGGAAGTTGGGTATACTAGGGGGAGCAATCGTTGTTGTCTAAGGAGGAAGTTGAAACGATGGAAAATGTAAGAGACCCACGTGAGCATTTGAACGAGGAACCGCGCGACGATCTATTCGACGTTGCACTTGGCTTTGGCGGATTCTTTGGACTGCTGTTCGTTATTTTCGCCGCTGCGGTGATTATCAAATTCATCATTTCGTAATAATGTGGCCTTGCCTCGGAATCCGGGAGCAAGGCCATTTTAATGGAATGAGTTGACAAGGCGCTTCGAAGCGCATAGAATGACAACTAACGATAACTAAGGAGGCTGATGTCAAATGGTAGCTAATGTCATGAACGTTCAAGAAGTAGTTGCAGTTGCATCGGTCTCAGACGGATCAAGTACGGGAGTTACGCAGTAAGCTAAGGACATAGCCCTAGTTTATTTGTAATCGCCCAAGCCGCCGCAAGAGACCGTAATCCGGTTTCTTGCGGTTTTTTTTGTGTCCGTTTCGGTACGTACAACGTATCAGAGCGAAGACCGCAGGAGTTTATTTCCTGCGGTCTTTTTTGTTATCCATCCACACCAATCCAACTAATAAAGGGGTACACCAACTTTGAACATGAACCATCCCATGCAAGAGAGCTCGAACATGAACGAGCTGAAGGACTACGGCTGGAATGAATACTGGGAGAATGCTTTTACCCAAGTGTCCGGCAACAGTATCGGCGGCAAAAGCGGCAGCGGCGTAAGCCTTGAGCCTGCACGAGTCGTGGCTCAATTTACGAATCGTTACCGCATCATGACCGACGCCGGCGAATACGCCGCTGAAGTCAGTGGCAAATTTCAATTCCAAGCTGCATCACGCAGCGAGTTTCCTGCCGTCGGCGATTGGGTCGCCGTACAATCGTTACCCGGTGAGCAGCGTGCCATTATTCACAGTATCCTGCCGCGGCGCTCGGCGATGATTCGCCGTGCAGCCGGCAACGTGCCGGAAGAACAGGTCATTGGCACGAACATCGACACCCTCTTCATCGTCAATGCGCTCAACGGCGATTACAACGTCCGTAAGATCGAACGTTACCTCATCGCAGCCTGGGAAAGCGGCGCAACGCCTGTCGTGCTGCTGACGAAAGCGGATCTCTGCACCGATACGGAGCGCAGAGTCGCTGAAGTTGAGGCCGCGGCACCGGGAGTTCCTGTCCATGCAGTCAGCGCGCTGGAGAACGAAGGCCGCGAATCGCTCTCCCCTTATATGCTCCAAGGCCGCACCATTGCCGTAACCGGCTCATCCGGCGTCGGCAAATCGACGCTGCTGAACTGGCTGGCCGGCGGAGACCTGCAGCGCGTGCAAGGCATCCGCGAGGATGATGCGCGCGGCCGCCATACCACTACGCATCGCGAACTGTTCCCGCTTCCGGGCGGCGTCATCATGATGGATACGCCGGGGATGCGCGAGCTGCAGCTGTGGGAAGCCGATGACGGTTGGCAGGAAGCGTTCTCCGATATCGAAGCGATCGCAGAGACCTGCCGTTTCCGCGATTGCCGCCATCAAGCGGAGCAAGGCTGCGCCGTGAAGGAAGCGCTGCGCAGCGGCGCGCTCGACGAGCGCCGCTACGAGAGCTACAAGAAAACCGGTCGAGAGCTGGCGCATCAAGCGCGCAAAGAGCAGTCCGTCAGCAAACGGCAGAAGAAAAGCGCAGATAAACGGATCGAAGCACGCACAAGCTACGTGAAGCACAAGCTGGACATCGACTGATTTGACTGGCGATGGGCTGAGTAGTATGATCTTAGCAAGCGACTTATCAAGCGATAAGCTGATGATAGAGCTGGAAAGGAATCTCCACCGCAATGGCAGCCAACAAATCCAATCAATCACAAGAGACACGCGCCATGATTATTAGAACGGCGAAGGAGCTGTTTATGGAGCTCGGTTACCGCGCCGTATCCACGCGACAAATCGCCGATGCCTGCGGCTTAACTCAGCCTGCCTTATATCACCACTTCAAGGATAAGCAAGCGCTATACGTGGATGTCATGCGCTCGGTGTGCGAAGGCACCCGAAGCGTGCTCGACGGCATCATTCAAAGAGAAACAGATGTCAGGCATCGCCTCTACCGGATCACTGCCTATATGCTCGCAAGTCACCCCGAGGATCTCAGCCGGATGATGCACGATATCCGGCATGAGCTTGCTCCGGAGTCTCAGCGCATCATCTATGAGCTGTGGCGCAGCGCGTATCTTACGCCGCTGATTACCGTATTCGAAGCAGGCCAGCACGATGGACAGCTGCGCAGCTCGGCTCAGTTCGGCATTGATGCCGAGAAATCAGCGCGGCTCTTGATGGGGCTCATCAATCAGACTTTGGCCGCTGCCTCTACCGTTTCTGCGGCAAGCACAGCAGACACAAAGAAAAATTGGGATGATCAAGCCCAAATGCTCATCAACGTATTGTTATTCGGACTATCGGCCACCCCGCCACCTTCGGCGTAGGGCGGCCTGAATAGCCCTTTTTTTCTACCTATCACTTATCGCTTGATAAGTGAAAATCAAAAGGAGATGAATACATCCACATGGTAATCAAATGGCTCGAAACATTTACGCAAGCAGTCGGAGGCAAACGAGGCCGCTGGCTGACGCTTGCCGCCTGGATCATTATTGTCGCTCTGCTCAACATGACGCTGCCTAGTTCTTCAGAGCTGAAGGACGATACGCTGGCGAACTTCGATGCGAACAAACCATCGGTTCAAGCCGAGAAGCTGATCGCCGAGCAGTTCCCATCCGAAACCGGCATTCCCGCACTATTAACCTGGTATCGCGCAAACGGGATTACGGATGCGGATCTGACTGGCATTCAGCAGCTGGCGAAGCAGCTCGCTGCACATCCTGTCCCTCATCAGGAAAGTGTCGTCCCGCTTGATAAGCTGCCGCTTCCGGCGCTGAAGCAGCAAGTTTCTGAGGACGGAACGACGTTAGTTCAGCCTGTCCTGTTCGATAAGACCGCAGGCAGCGACGGACTCAAAGAAGGCTTGACCCAGATCGAGAAAGAAACCGCACTTATCTTCAAGGATGCAGGAAATCCGTTTCAAACCAAGCTTGCAGACGAATCCGGCAGCAGCGACCTTGCCGTACGAGCATCCGGACCTGTCGGTATCTCAGTAGACGCAACAGGTTTGTTTAAGAGCGCTGACGTTTCCTTGCTTCTTGCTACCGTATTTCTGGTTCTGCTCTTCCTGCTGCTCATCTACCGTTCGCCGGTACTTGCTCTCATTCCACTTATTGCAGTCGGATTCGCATATGGCGCTATCACACCGCTGTTAGGCTGGATGGCGGATCAGGGCTGGATCGCTTACGATTCCCAGAGCTTGTCCATTATGACCGTGCTGCTGTTCGGGGCCGGAACCGACTACTGCCTCTTCCTAATTGCAAGGTTCCGCAGCGAATTAAAGGAAGAAGGCCATACGTTCACCGCATTGAAGCGCGCCTTCAGCGGCTCTTCCGGCGCCATTGCCATGAGCGGACTAACGGTTGTCTTCTCCCTGCTCGTCCTGCTGCTGGCTGAGTTCGGCAGCATTCAACGCTTCGCTGTTCCGTTCAGCTTAGCCATTCTGATTATGATGATCGCCAGCTTGACGCTCGTACCCGCGCTCCTCAGCCTACTGGGCCGAGCATCCTTCTACCCGTTCATTCCAAGAACGCCAGAAATGGCTGCCGCCCGAGCGAAGAAGAAAGGTAAAGCCGCGCCAGCTCTACAATCGCGCCAGACCCTTGGCGATCGACTGGGCGAATTCGTTGTCCGTAAGCCGAAGCGAATTGCGGTGATAACGACAATTATCCTGGTCATCTGTGTTATTTTTGCTACCCAGATCAAATACACATTCGACACGCTCTCGTCATTCCCGGCGGATTCGCCGTCACGAGAAGGCTTTACCCTCATTGCCGATCATTTCAATGCAGGAGAGCTCGCACCTGTGCAAGTGATTGCAGAGACGAAGTCCGCCGAACAAGGCGAGGCGGTTCACTCCGCATTGGCTGCTCTTCCTTTCGTGAAGAAAGTAACCGATCCGGTCCAAGGCGCATCGAATTCGGATCTGCTCCGATTTGAAGTCGAATTGGCAGTAAATCCGTATTCCATCGAAGCGATCGATCATATCCCGCAGCTGCGGCATGCAGCAGAACAAGCACTGACTGCGACGACGAGCGACAGCACAGCCGATACCGCGAAGCAGGTATGGATCGGCGGGCAAACCGCAGAGCAGTACGACACCAAGCAAACTACCGGCGATGATGCGAAGCTCATCATTCCGGCCATCTTGATTCTCATCGCGATTCTATTGCTCGCCTACTTGCGTTCCTTCGTCGCGATGCTCTATTTGATAGCAACGGTACTGTTGTCCTACTACAGCGCACTCGGACTCGGCTGGGTGGTACTTCATTACTTGTTCGGCACAGAAGCCATTCAGGGACTCATTCCGCTGTATTCCTTTGTCTTTATCGTTGCGCTCGGCGAGGATTACAACATCTTCATGATTTCGAGCATTTGGAAGAAAGCACGTCACATGCCCTTGCGCCAAGCGGTGAAAGAAGGCGTGTCACAGACCGGCTCCGTCATCACCTCGGCAGGACTGATTCTTGCAGGTACATTCGCTGTGCTGGCGACTTTGCCAATCCAAGTGCTTGTGCAGTTCGGCACAATAACGGCAATCGGGGTGCTGCTGGATACGTTTATCGTAAGACCGTTCCTCGTTCCCGCGATAACCGTACTTTGCGGTCGAGCTGCCTTCTGGCCTGCTGCTGCTTCGAAAGCCGATCGATCAACACACATAAGTAACGAATCTTAACGAATATTAGCCCTCCCTAAGAAATCAGCAAAAAGCGCCGGGTCACTCGTCATCACGAGTGGTCCGGCGCTTCTTCAATCTCGATATGTCCTATCCGTTAACAGCCTTCAACTTATCGGTGCTGTTTGTTGGTTCTTGTCGTTGTTGCCCCGTTTGCCCGGTTTTGGCAGTCGCCGCATCGAACCGCTTGCGCTCTGTACGGTCGATCTGGACGACTCTGCCGTCATGAACCGTAATGAGCACCGAACCATATTCAAGCCCATTTACCTGTGTTGCTATGCGCTCTAACCATTCTTGATCCAGTACGATTGGCTTTGCCATTATAAATCCCTCCCGGACGAATTAAATATGAACTGGCAGCGGATCGATCTTCAGTGGATTCTCCACGATCGTCGCCGACTTGTCAGTAATAACGTATAAACGATGAATAAGGACGGAAACTTCATCACCCGGCTGCAGCGGCTCTTGATCCAGAGAACGGTGTGCCGACAACCGATTGCTGCCCACTTCCACATCGAGCTCCAAATGAGCGCCGCGGAAGAAAATATGCCGAACCTTGCCTTTCTCGGCAGCGGATGGGAACGGAATTTCCCGCTCGCGCCCTACCTCGACAAACTCCGGACGGATGAGCGCTTTAGCGCCCTCTGCCAAGGAGGAACCGCCGAAGCCGCGAAGGTCGCTAGGCTGCTCCACCACACTGGAGTGACCGATAAAGCCAGCCACGAATGCGGTTTGCGGATCGGTATAAATATGAACGGGCGACCCTTGCTGCTCCAGCTTTCCTTGCTGAACGATCAGCATTTCGTCCGCTACCTCGACCGCCTCGTCTTGGTCATGCGTGACGAAGATAGAAGTGATGCCAAGCGTGCTGATCAGCTGCTTCAGCCAAGTGCGAAGCTCCTTGCGCACTTTCGCGTCAATCGCCGCGAATGGCTCGTCGAGCAGCAGCAGATCCGGCTTGGGAGCTAGCGCTCTTGCGAATGCCACCCGCTGCCTTTGTCCGCCCGAGAGCTGATGCGGATAGCGATGCTCGAAGCCTCGAAGCCCCGTCAAGTCTAGCAGCTCCCCGACGCGTTCCTTGATCTCGGCTTTACCGGCCTTACGAATCGTCAGTCCAAACGCGATATTATCGAACACGGTCATATGTTTAAACAAGGCGTAATTTTGAAATACAAAGCCGATTCCTCTAAGCTGCGGCTGAACATCGTTTACCCGCTTCCCGTTAATGAAGATATCGCCGGAATCCGGTGTCTCGAGTCCCGCTAATATACGAAGCAGCGTTGATTTGCCGCCGCCGCTCGGTCCAAGCAGGCCGATCAGCTTGCCGCGTTCAATCGAGAAGCTGACATCATTGACGGCTTGATGGCCATGAAAGGATTTATTGATGTTGCGAACCTCAATATGCATTTCTTAGCCCTCCTCTTTCGGCGTTTTCTGCGCCGTTTTCCATTCGATGAAGCTCTTCACGACCAGCGTCAGCAATGCCATCATCACCAGCAAGGAAGCCACCGCGAACGATGCAGAGAATTGATACTCGTTATACAGAATTTCAATGTGCAGCGGAAGCGTGTTGGTCTCGCCGCGGATATGACCGGATACGACCGATACCGCCCCGAACTCCCCCATCGCTCTCGCATTACAGAGGATGATGCCGTAGAGCAATCCCCATTTGATATTAGGGAGCGTAACGCGCCAGAAAATTTGCCAGCCCTTCGCGCCAAGGCTTGCGGCGGCTTCCTCTTCCTGTACGCCCTGCGCCTGCATCAGCGGGATCAGTTCACGTGCGACGAACGGGAACGTAACGAATGTCGTCGCAAGCACGATACCGGGCAATGCGAAGATAATCTGGATATTATGATCCGACAACCACGGTCCGAGGAAGCCTTGTGCACCGAACAATAACACGAAGACCAGACCCGAGATGACCGGTGATACGGCAAAAGGTAAATCAATCAGCGTAATAAGTACGTTTTTGCCCCGAAACCGGAACTTGCTGATCGCCCAAGCGGCGGCAACGCCGAATACTACGTTAAGTGGTACCGCAATGACTGCCGTCAATAAAGTCAGCCTCAGTGCCGACCAAGCATCGGGATCCTTCAGCGCGGCTACATAGACGTCTGCTCCGCGTTTGAATGCTTCAATAAAAACCGACAGCAGCGGCAGCAGCACCACAAGCACCAGGAACAGCAGCGCGACGGAGATGAGTACTATTCGAATGCCGGCAGACTCGTTAATATGTTTCGGACGCTGCGCGGACTTCTCGGTTAAATGAACCGTAACTGCACCAGCCATAGTTTACACGCTCCTATTCCGCAATAACGCGGCGATTGCTCCGCCATTGCAAGTAATTGATTAACAGAAGAAGCACGAAGGATGCAACCAGCATGACAAGCGCGATGGCGGTTGCTCCCTTGTAATCGTACTGCTCAAGCTTCGTCATGATGAGGAGCGGCGCGATTTCGGTTTTCATCGGCATGTTGCCGGAGATGAAGACGACCGAACCGTATTCGCCAATCCCCCTGGCAAAAGCAAGCGCAAATCCGGTGAGCAGCGGCGGGATCAGCTCCGGCAGAATGACCCGGCGGAACGTCCGCCAGCGGAATGCGCCGAGCATGACGGCTGCTTCCTCCACCTCGTTATCCAGATCCTGCAGAACGGGCTGCACGGTCCGTACGACGAAAGGCAATCCGATAAAGATAAGCGCTAACGTAATGCCAAGCGGCGTGAAAGCCACTTTGATACCAAGCGGTTCAAGCAAAGAACCGATCCAGCCGTTTGGTGCATAGATTGCGGTCAATGCAATACCGGCAACTGCGGTCGGCAGTGCAAAGGGCAAATCAATCAGGCTGTCGACCAGCTTTTTCCCCGGAAATTTGTAGCGTACCAGCACCCAGGCAACGACGAGTCCGAATACGAGATTAATTAGTGCAGCATAGAAGGAGGTTAAGAAACTGATTTTGTAGGATGCGATTACCCGTGCATTAGACACCGTATCCCAAAACTGTGCCGGCGTTAAACCGGATGTTTTAATGAAGATACCGGCTAACGGGATAATGACCAGTACGCTCAAGTAGAAAATGGTGAATCCAAGGGAAAGTCCGAAACCCGGCAATATGCTGCGCGGCTTCGCTTTGCTTGAAGTGGAACTTTTCATAAGAAGAGTCAGCTCCTGTCGATTCGCTTATGAGCCGGGTGCGTAGATTTGATCAAATACGCCGCCGTCTGCAAAATGCTTCTTCTGTGCAACAGCCCAGCCGCCGAAATCATCGTTGATATTCAGCAAGGTCATTTCCGGGAATTGCTCCGCGTACTGCTCCGCTACCGATGCCAGCTGCGGGCGGTAGAAATTCTGTGCAACTAGCTTCTGTGCTTCTTCGGTGTAGAGGTAATCCAGGTAAGCTTCCGCAACGGTGCGCGAGCCTTTCTTATCGACGTTCTTATCGACAATGGCAACCGGCGGTTCTGCAAGAATACTGATGGAAGGATAGACAATATCGAATTTATCCGGGCCAAGCTCTTTCACGGAAAGCAGTGCTTCGTTCTCCCAAGCGAGCAGCACATCGCCGATGCCCTTCTCTACGAAGGTCGTTGTCGATCCGCGTGCCCCGGAATCGAGTACAGGTACGTTTTTGAATAGCTTAGATACGAATTCTTGCGCTTTGGATTCGTCATCATTGTTCTGTTTAAGCGCGTAGCCCCATGCCGCGAGATAGTTCCAGCGTGCGCCGCCGCTTGTTTTCGGATTTGGCGTGATGACTTCCACACCGGGTTTCACCAGGTCGTTCCAATCCTTGATCTGTTTCGGGTTGCCTTTGCGAACCAGGAACACGATCGTCGATGTATATGGCGCGCTGTTGTTCTCGAACTGCTGCTGCCAATCCTTGTCAATTAGACCCTTATCAGCAATTGCATCGATATCATAGCCAAGAGCAAGTGTCACGACATCGGCTTTGAGTCCGTCAATGACCGCCCGCGATTGAGCGCCAGAGCCGGCATGCGATTGTTTGATCGTGACTTTCTGGCCATGCTCTTTCTCCCAATAATCGGCGAACAGTTTATTGTAAGCTTCATATAATTCACGCGTCGGGTCGTAAGAAACATTCAGCAGCTCGATCGGCTCAGTAGATTCCGTGTTTGCCGCATTATCGGCTGCTGGTTCTGTACCGTCTGCATTGGTATTATTGGCAGCACCTGTATTCGTAGTGGTTTGATTCGTGTTCGATGGGGAATTGGAGTCCCATCCGCAGCCTGTCAGCGCGAGGGAAAATACGATAAAGATCAACAGCGTGTGGAGCGTTAACTTGGCATTCTTCTTTTTCATGTTTGTCATGTAAAAGCACCTCTCATCATCTTTTTTCAGATAACTAACGCTTTTCCACTCCGCGTTGACCGGTAGTTGAAATAGAATTAATCCTACCTGTTTAGTTGGTTATGGGATGATGATAGCAACGGACAAGCTGTCCTGTCAATCATTTTTTTAACATTTTTATGAAATAGATAAGTTTTGCTTATTTTAGCTGCCATCCAAATTCATAGTTGACAGGTAGGAATTGTCAGCTTATGATAAATCCATCGAGCCCACCGGTCCACCGGAGGCCCCGGCAAGTAACAGCAGCCTGAAGTTTCTCTTCATGGATGCACGCTGCCTGGGCCTCCTTTTTTTGTCCAATCAGTCAGATCGGGATGGAGCACTATAATAAAGGGAGAGTTGTATATGAAGAAAAAACTGCTACTCACGATCACCGTACTGGCATTAATCCTATCCTTATCCTCCACCAGCTTTGCAGCCGTAACCAAACCGGCCAAACCGGATATCGAGCTGCTGAACGTCTCGTACGATCCGACCCGTGAGCTGTACGTGCAGTACAATAAAGCCTTCGCTTCTTATTGGAAAGCCAGAACCGGACAGAAAGTTACCATTAAACAATCACATGGCGGCTCCGGCGCACAAGCTCGTTCTGTTATCGATGGGCTGCAAGCCGATGTTGTTACACTTGCTCTTGCTTACGACATCGATGCCATTCAGAAAACGGGCCTGATTAATGACGGCTGGGAATCGCGGTTTGCGAAGAACAGTTCGCCATACACATCCACAATCGTCTTCCTGGTACGCAAAGGGAACCCGAAGAAGATCAAAGACTGGAGCGATCTGGTTAAGAATAAAGTGTCCGTCATTACACCGAATCCCAAAACAAGCGGCGGCGCACGCTGGAACTTCCTTGCTGCATGGGGCTATGCTTTGAAACACAATAACAACAGTGAAGCGAAAGCTACGGAATTCGTAACCAAGCTGTTCAAGAACGTGCCTGTACTGGATTCCGGTGCTCGCGGCTCGACAACGACGTTTGTTGAACGCGGAATCGGCGATGTGCTGCTGGCATGGGAGAACGAAGCTTACCTAGCGCTCAAGGAGCATGGCAAGGATTTTGAAATCGTAACCCCTTCCTATAGCATCCTTGCGGAGCCGCCGGTTGCTGTCGTTACGAAGAACGCTGAGAAACACGGTACACGTGAAGTAGCTAAAGCCTATCTCGACTATCTCTACACAAATGCCGGACAGCGTATCGTTGCTCAGAACTTCTACCGTCCGACGAATACGAAAATCGCTGCTGAATTTACGAAAAACTTCAAAAACGTCGAGCTTACGAACATCCGCGATTTCGGCGGCTGGAACAAAGCACAAACGAAGTTCTTTAGCGATGGCGGCGTGTTCGACGATATTTACAAACCATAATCGCATCTCAGGCCAAAAACCGTACATCCTAACCGATGTACGGTTTTTTTTCTATACATTCCCTAATTTACAAGAATTGAATAATATCTTTAGCCCAATTTAATACCTTAGTTGTTACACTTTTCTTATCCCTATTGAAAGGTGGAGTTACTAGAAAATGGTTCATATTCGCAAGAGAATGTCGCGGGCTGCAATTGCCGCCTCCCTTCTCGCAGGCTTTCTGACATCATCTTACCTTCCGACCCCTGTACACGCACAAGCCGCCGATGAGCGAGCATTTACGATTACGGACGCAGCCATGGATACTTCGGGCGGCGTATTGGCAAGTGCCGTTGTGACGCCTTCTAGCGTAGAACATGCCGGGGAAGAAACGGTTATTTTTGAACTGTTCGATGGCACTGAACCGATCGGAATTGCAGCTCTGACAAAGGATATTGTGGGCAGCGAGAAAGTGACCGCGCATTTCAATAAGACCGGAAGCAGCCTGTCCGTCAAAGTATTTGTCGTGGATTCCTATAACGGAAAGCTCACTGAGGTGGGCAATAGTCTGGCTGATCCGATCACGATCGGTTCGACCTTGAAGCTGCGCATCATGGAAACGACGGATGTACACACCAATTTCATGAACTATGATTATTACAAGGATGCTCCCGCTGAGAATGTCGGTCTAGTCAAAACAGCCACTTTGGTGAAGCAAGCACGCTCAGAGGTGAAGAATGCGCTGCTTGTCGATAACGGCGATTTGCTGCAAGGCACGCCGCTCGGCACGTATATGGCCAAAGTAGCGCCGCTCCAAGACGGCGACGTCCATCCTGCCTATAAAGCCATGAACCTGATGGGCTACGATATTGCAACCTTCGGCAATCATGAATTCAATTACGGGCTTGATTATTTAAATGAAACTATCGATGACGCTGCATTTCCTTATGTCAATGCGAACGTCTATGTGGACGATCACGATGCCGATCCAAGCAACGACGTCAATAAGTACAAGCCGTATGTCATTATGGACAAAACGTTCAAGGACGAGAACGGTCAATCGCAGACGGTAAAAGTAGGCTTCATTGGTCTCGTGACGCCTCAAATCATGGACTGGGATAAAGGCAATCTCGAAGGAAAAGTCACTGCGAAGGATATCGTGGCGACAGCCGAGAAATTCGTTCCTCTTATGCGCGCTGAAGGCGCAGAGGTCGTTGTTGCCCTCACGCACTCCGGCTTTAACGTTAATGCTGAGGCAGGTAAAGGTGCTGAGGATGCGGTTTACCCGCTCAGTCAAGTGGCAGGCATCGACGCCATTACGTTCTCGCATACCCATAAGGTTTTCCCTGCTGCCAGTGTCAGCGCGCTTGATCCGCTCTTCAAGGACGCGAGCGGCAACCCGCTTCCCGGCGTCGATAATGCGAAAGGCACAATCAACGGCGTTGCGGCTGTACAAGCTGGTTTCGGCGGCGCCAATCTTGGCATCATCGACCTTATCCTGAACAAAACAAACGGCAAATGGAAGGTTACGAATTCGCAATCCTCCAACAAATATATCTATGACACCGTCAATAAGCTACCGCTCGCTGATGCGGACCCTGCGGTCGTAAATGCGATTAAATCCGAGCATGCAGCGACAATCGCGTATGCGAACCAAGCAATCGGTCAAACGTCAGCTCCTATTTACAGCTACTTTGCACTCGTCCAGGATGACCCTTCCGTTCAAATCGTCACGCAAGCTCAGAAATGGTACGTGCAGCAGGAACTGATTACGAACAATTCCCCGGACAAGGATCTTCCGATTCTATCTGTAGGCGCTCCGTTCAAAGCCGGCCGCAACGGCCCAAGCGAATATACGGATATTAAGGCAGGCGATCTTGCCATTAAGAGCGCCAGTGATCTGTATCTCTACGACAATACGCTGAAAGCCATTAAAGTGAAAGGCTCCGTCGTGAAGGAATGGCTAGAGATGTCTGCCGGTATGTTCAATCAGATCGATCCGAGCAAAACAACCGAGCAGCCGCTGTTGAATTCGTCCTTTCCGGTATTCAACTTCGATGTCATGGATGGCGTCACGTATCAGGTAGATGTCACTAAACCGGCCAAGTACACCAAAGACGGTACGATTAACGATGCTGCATCCAGCCGGATTGTTAACCTGCTTTACAACGGGAAACCAGTTGATCCCGATCAAGAATTCATCGTGGTCAGCAACAATTACCGTGTTTTCGGCGGAGGTAACTTCCCTGGTGTGAAAGGTGCGCCGCTCGTACTGGATTCCGCTAGCGAGAATCGCCAAATTCTGATGGACTACATCTCGGAGCAAGGTACAATTAATCCGGCCGCTGACAACAACTGGTCGATTGCACCTGTTCAAGGCGATGTTAACGTCACGTTTACGACTTCTCCGGCAGCCAAAACATACTTGAGTGCTAATCCAAGGATCACGTCCCTCGATCGTACGGACGAAAAAGGATTCGGCATCTACAAGCTTGATCTTCACGGCGATGTAACGCAGCCAAGAGAGAATGTGAAGGTACAGCTGTTAGGTATTAATGATTTCCACGGTCAGTTGGACTACTCTACCGTAGCGGGAGGCAACGTTCTAGGTGGTGCAGCTTACTTGGCAACTTACCTCAAGCAGCACGAGGCAGATAACCCGGCAAACACCTTGCTCGTCCATAACGGTGATGCCGTAGGTGCAAGCTCGCCGGTGTCATCGCTGGAGCGCGATAAGCCTACTCTCGATTTTCTAGAACTGCTCGGCTTCAAAGTCGGAACGCTCGGTAATCATGAGTTTGATCAAGGTATTCCTGCACTCATGGCTCAATTGAATGGCGGTCCAGATCCAATCAATACGAGCATTACGCATGCAAAAACGAAGATCGATTATATCAATGCCAATGTGCTCGACAAAGTGACAGGCGAACCTATTATTGCCCCATATGTCATTGAGGAGGTTGGCGGGGAACGAATCGGCTTCATCGGTGTTGTCACGATGCTGACGCCAAGCAAAGTTTCTCCTTCCGCGCTTGCACCGGTCAATATCGTGGATCAAGCTCCCGTGGTAAACGCGGCCGTTGATGAATTAACCGCCCAAGGCGTCGAAGCGATCGTGGTGCTTGCTCACGACCCCGCTTCACAAAGCGGTACGACAATTACCGGCGAGGCAGCTGACCTTGCCAATGCCGTAAGTGACGAGGTAGACGTTATTTTCGCTGGCGACAACCATGCCAAAGTAAACGGAATCGTCGACAACAAGCTCGTTTTCCAAGCCTACTCTTATGGTACGGCATTTGCCGACGTTGATCTTGAAATCGATCCGCAAACACATGATATCGTGAAGAAGGAAGCGACGATTGTCGACGTCAATCAAGCAGGCATCACACCGGATGCTGCGGTTAGTGCAATGGTACAAGCAGCCCTTGACAGACATCCTGAGCTTTCCCTGCCGGTAGGCCTCACTGAGGTTGCCTATAAGAAAGATAATGCCTATACGCAAGAAATTGCGCTTGGCAGCCTGATCGCCGATGCCATGAAGGATGCGATGCAAACCGATTTCGCATTCATGAACCCGGGTGGTATCCGCGCTGATTTGCCGCTTGGCAATGTGCTCTACTCCGATCTGTTCCGTATTCAGCCTTTCGGAAATCAGCTCATTAAGATGACGTTGACAGGCGCGCAGATTAAGACCTTGCTGCAGCAGCAATGGGGAGAAACGGCAGCCAGCACGAAAACACTGCAAATCTCCGGGCTCAAGTATACGGCCGATTTCAGTAAACCGATTGCCGAGCGAGTCGTCTCCTTGACGAAAGAAGATGGCACCGCAATTACCGATACGGCTGAATACACGGCGGTAGTCAATAATTTCATGGCAGCCGGCGGCGACAACTATACGATTCTAACGCAAGGCAAGCAGCCGACAGCGGGGTCGACCGATATTGATGCTTTCTACAGTTACGTGTTGAAAACGTTCAATTACGGAACCATTACCGCAGCTGTGAAAGGCCGCATCACGAATATAACGACAACTCCATAACTAGAAAGGAGCATCAAGTTGAAGAGAAACGCATTCCTGTTAACGGCATTGTCTTTGTCACTCGCGCTGGCTGTGCCTGTCGCAGCTCCGTTAGCTGCTGCCTATGCTGAGAGTTCATCGCAAGCTGCTGCTGGCACGACAATTGACGCTGCAGCTAGTGTCGCTGCCGGCAGTTCGGTTTCGATCAGCGGCACGACTAATGCCGCCGAAGTCATCGTAAAGGTCATCAGTCCGGACAGTACAATCCTATTCTTCGACATTGTGAAGTCTGCCGATGGCCGTTATAGCACATCATTTCAACTACCTAGTGCCGCAGCAGTCGGCAGCAGCTTTCAGGTTATCGCCGGACAAGGTACGGACGTCTCGACCAGGACAATTACTGTGGTCTCAAACGGCAGCGGCATTCCTTCATCTCCTGTGGATAATGGGAATCCCGCAGCTCCTGATGGCGTGACGACCGTTCCATTCAAGCCGTCCGATGTGTCCTCCGCGGTTAATGGCATAGCTACTTTGGATGCTAGCAAGGTCACTGCCGCCAAGTCGGACCTGCAAATTCCGGCATCCGTTATTCCAACCATCGGCAATAACAGCTTCCGTATTCTGCTTCCGAATGGAACCGTCACGCTGCCGAAGGAAGTGCTAAGCGCTCTCTCCGAGCTAGCCGGCTCCGATAAGGATGCCAGCCTCTCGCTGCAATTCAGCAAGCTGACAAGCAGTGAAGCCCTAGCTGCTGTTGCTAAGCTCGGTGAAGCCGGTACCGGCATTAAGCCGCAAGGCCAAGTCATTGAGCTGATCCTTGCGATCGTATTCAAGGATGGCTCCAAGAAGAAGCTTAGCAGCTTCACGAAGCCGGTCACGCTGCAGCTTCAGCTGTCCGAAGGCGCGGATGCCCGCCTCGCCGGGATTTACTATCTCTCGGATGGCGGTGTTATCGAGTACATTGGCGGGACCCTCAAAGGAAACATACTAACCGCTGAAGTAGGCCATTTCAGTCAATATGGCGTGTTCTCGTATACGAAGAAGTTTGCCGATGTACCAACGACTCATTGGGCAGCCGATGTGATCGAAGAGCTGACTGCGAAGCATGTCGTGCAAGGCATATCCACAGACAGCTTCGGTCCGAAAGCCAATGTAACGCGTGCCGAGTTTGTTACGATGCTCGTTCGCGCTCTTGGGCTGAAAGCGACAGGCGAGGCGCCGTTTACCGACATCAAAGCGGGCAGCTGGTATGCTGAAGCGACTGCTGCGGCTTACGAGAACGACATCACATCCGGCGCCGGTGCTGGGAAGTTTGAACCGACTAAACCGATTACTCGCGAAGAAATGGCCCTCATGATTACTCGCGTCTATGAGAAACAGCATGGTCAAGCCAGTGGCAGCGCCACTGACATCGATTCATTCAAAGACAAGAATGCCATCAGCAGCTGGGCGAAAGAAGCGGTTGAAGCCGCCGTTCATGAAGGGCTTATGGTTGGCAGCAATCAACTCTTCTCCCCTCGCAGCCATACAACACGTGCAGAATCCGCACAGGTGCTCTACAACTTACTGTTTCGCGCGTAATACAAAGAGCCTGCCGTCATATTGACGGCAGGCTCTTCTACTGTATATGCGGCGATCAACGAAGACCGCGCTTATTGTGGCCGGTCACATGAACCGGTTGGACGTACGGCCGAATTCGATCCATCAGACGCTGCCCCTTGTGCAGCTCATCACCGTCTTTGTTCGTAAAGCTAAAGTGCTGTTCAATGGCATCCAACCCGTAATTGGACGTGTAGAACGTCGGCTTGCGGTTCATCCGGTAATTCAGAATGGCACCAAGAACATGATCCCTTACCCAAGGATTCAGGTTCTCCGCTCCGATATCATCGAAGATCAGAAGATCCGTCTCCTTCATAAGATCCACCGTTTCCTTCAGCTTGCCTTGCTCCAGCATCAGCGATTTCAAGTCTTCCACAAACTCCGGCATGTACACAATCGCGCCAGTGAAACCCGCCTTGGCCAGCTCATGGAGCATGTAGCACATAAGGAACGTCTTCCCCGTGCCGAAAGAACCCGTTAAATAGAGCCCTTCCTTCTGGAGTCCGCTATCCTTGGTCACGTTAATGTACTTGATAATCTGACCGACAGCTTTCATCCGTTCGATATCCTTCGACACGATCTCATCCGCGGAGTAACCTTCTAACAATGCCCGATCATCGACGTAGAAGCTGCGGATGCGGCTTCGGATCTTGTTCTCGCTTTGTCTGGCAATGAGCTTCTTGCAAGTCACTTTGCGATCGTTCAACTGCACCTGGCCGCCAACTGTTTCACAGCTGAGCTCCGTATAATGTCCTTCAAAATCATTCGGACATTGGTCAAGTCCAGGACAGTTGCTGCAAACCCGAAATTCTTTGGTGCATTGATAGATTTTATTTAAATTAAGCCGTATTGTTTCATTGTCCAGCTCCGGATATTTGGAACGAAGCTTGCCGACGAGTGGGTCAGCAAGCAGTTCTTCCATTAATTTATCCGCTTGCCTTAATGCGCTTCCGCCTCCCGGCATCTGCTTGAGCAAATCACCCAGCGATTCCATTCCCATAAACCTTCACCTCGATTACGTCGTTTTCCCATCCAGCTTGCGAGCCATTCGCCGGATTTCCTCCATCTCCTCCGCTGAAAGCGGCGTTCCGCTTGGCGCTTCGGGCATGATCGGAATCGCCGGTTTACGGCGTCCGCGCGGCGCACCGGAACCGCCCCCCGTATTCCCTCTCGGAGTCTGCTGCACGCCGTCGCGGCGGCGTTCTTTGTCGCTCTCGAGCTTCACCTGGTCACGCACATAGCCTACTGCTTTCTCGAACGAGTCAATTCCTTTGACAAGCATATTGGATGCGACACGGTCGATATACGCTTCCGTAACGCGCTGAGAATCATTTAGAACGATGACATAATGAATAAGTACGTTAATAACAGAACCTTGTATGCGATAATTAAGATCAATCTTCTCGAAGACGCGAATCATCCAATCCGGGACGGCTCCCGGGAAGAATCGTGAAATAAAGCGCGTGTGCGGCTCATTCCGCATCAGCATATTGTATTGATGAATGTCGCAGCGTCCCGCCAGCTGCGTCGGAACCTCCATGTAGTGCTCCGCTTGAACGGCCACTTCATCCGGCGGCTCTTCGCTGTCGTCCGCTCCTTGTTCTGCTTTCGCCGCAGCCACTCGTCCATATAGTCGCTGCCACTCATCCGTGCGCTTCCGATCTTGACGGTACATTTGATTCGCCCTCAGTTGGAGTTCATCAATAAGTAGTTCGCCTTTGCCGGAGAATACGTTGTCCTCATCAAGCAGCCGGACTAAATCAACGACGGTTAAATTGTATTTATAAGCGACGTAATTCAATTGAGCAACCGCATCATGATCACCGCGCAGCCGCTCGACATGATGTCTGTTTGCTGATTGGCGTGGAAAACGCATAAGGATTTCGCCATATCCGATGTTGGCTGTTTCCAGCGGCAGCTTAGGTGCAGGCTGTCTTGCCGGTGCAACTTCTGTAAGCGCCTGTTCGAGCTCCAAGTCAATGCCTTGCGTATTCAATCGGAACAGCTCGTAGAAAGGTACGGTTATATTATCGCGCTGCAGCTCCACGCTGGCAAGTTCATCCGATTCCTTGGCATAGAACGATTCCCTTAGGGCAATAACGGAGTGCTTGCCGACCTTATCGCGAAGCAGTAATGTCAAATGAGGGCTTCCGAAAAATTCATCCGGTGATAATGGCTTGACCAACTCGTATTCATAAACAACATCGTCATTGTCCGGCACGCCAAGCCTGGACACTTGCAGAAGGCCAACCGCTTCAAGCTTGGAAGCTTGGTTGATTAGATCTTGCCTGCCGCGCTCGTTCATTTCGAGGCCTAACCCCAGCAGCAGTTTGCGCTGCGCTTCAAGCGGCGAATAACCGACCCGATCGTCCGGAACCTGCTGATATAGGAACTGATAGAAACCTGCCGCGAACGCTCCGATCATAGATTGATAGATCAATCCGACCATTTTGCGATCAACCGCACTCAGCGAAA
Organism: Paenibacillus sp. CF384; assembly: GCF_900106745.1. Classification (GTDB taxonomy): domain Bacteria; phylum Bacillota; class Bacilli; order Paenibacillales; family Paenibacillaceae; genus Paenibacillus_Z. The sequence continues at coordinate 242,169 of NZ_FNNV01000010.1, forward strand.
AATCGCGAAAGATGTAGCATCGATGATGCTCTGTAAAGTGGTGCAAATTGCCGATCCGCATCTCATTTGACTCCATCCGCCTTTTATTCTTCCTACTAGTTTACCATAAAAGAGGCCTGCATTTGAGGCACAGAAAAAAGAAAATTCCCCCGCTAGAGGGAACTTTCGCAAACCTAATGGTGATTGGCCGTGTTAGCCGCTCCTTCTTGAACGCCCTTGCTGATCAGTTCATCCAGCAAGGCTTCTCGCTCTTCGAACGTATCCGCGATTTCAGGATGCTCCTGTTTCGCCAGCCACTGCGTCATGACGAAAGCTGTCGTAACCGGCTCCTTCGTAAGCAGCTGCCTCCCCGCTCCAATGATGCCATACAGCTCGCTGTTCGGGAGTCGGCGCTTCAGATCGGCCGCATAATTCTGACCGGTCTTATCAGCGGTTCCATACAATACGAGAACGGGCTGCTTCAATTGAGGAAGCCGCTTCTGAACGGAACTATCCAAGCATGCAGACGTATATTCCCGCCACTTCGCGGAGTCGCCAAGCTTTGCTTCCGTATGCAGCTCTTCGAAGGAGGATTTGCTCCCAGCCTCCGACCAAGCCGCTTTGAAGGCTATGGGTCCCTTCGGGCCGAGAATGCTGGAGACGAACGCAGCCTGCAGCTTCGAGCGGGTGACGATATCCGTATAAGCGGAAGCGCCGGATACAATGACGCCGCCGAGGAAGCGCTCCGGATAAGCGAGCATGGCCTCCAGAGCCGGAAACGAGCCTGCTCCATAGGAGCACACATACGCTTGCTTCACCCCGAGGCCATCGAGCAGCCTTCTCATATCTTCCGCTATTAACGCAAGTGTCAGCCTTCCGCTGCCCGCCTCGCTGTATCCATGACCGCGAATATCGAAGCGGATTAGGTTGGTACTCGCCGTTAATTTCTCCTGCACGGCAGTAAACAAGCGGCTGGTCAAGCAAGGCGGATGCACACAAAGAATAGGCATTTGCTTCCCGAGCCCGGAACCATCTTGATGATAATGCAGTGCGGTATCGCCAATATTCAAAAACGGCATAGCGCAACACCTCGGCTTTCGTTGTCAGCCCATGTAGAAGCTGATTGCGAATTTCCCTTAGTATGGCCATGCCGTTTGATGTTTCATGTTTAGAACATTTTGTATCCGCCTTTGCGCAGCGCACGAATGGTCGCTCCGCTTACATAAGCGCCGATCAGCGCACCGATTGCCGGCAAAATATCCACAAAGGTAAAGGAGGTGAAATTGCCTGAAAAGCTCTTCGCATGATCCCATGTTTGCCACACAAACAGGGGTACAAGTACAAGTATAAATGCGTAAATCGGCATAAATGTTGTTTTAAGCAGCATATTCAGAATAAATCCGATTCCAAACATCATTACAAAGAACAATACAGTCGCAATAACCAGCTGTAAAATATTAACGTCACCGTTCATCCGAGTCGTCTACCCCTTTCGCTACGAATAGTGTAGTAGATGGCACATCCGAAGTCAATTCATTCAGGCGTGTTGTCACAAGTCCGTCATTTGCTCTCTTTTGCCGCGTTACGTTACAATGTAAACGACAAAGACAAATGACAGGGAGTGATCAAGATGAGTGAAGCAGCACAAACGCTCGAAGGCTGGTATGCCTTGCACGATTTTCGCTCGATAGATTGGACAGCTTGGAAGCTTGCGGATGAAGGCGAACGCGCTATTGCGCTGGACGAGCTTCAATCCTTCCTCAGCGAATGGCAGACAATTGAAGATAATAAACAAGGCAGCACCGCATTCTATTCCATCGTTGGCCAGAAAGCGGATTTCGTCATGATGCATCTGCGCGAAACACTGGAGGAGCTGAATGCCATTGAGAATGCGTTCAACAAAACAACCTTCGCCCAATTCACAGTTCCGGCTCATTCTTATGTAAGTGTGGTGGAATTGAGCAACTATATGGCAGCTCCAGGCACCGATCCGATGCAAAATCCGGAAATTCTCGCTCGACTGAAGCCGATTCTGCCAAAATGGAACCATATCTGCTTCTACCCGATGAACAAACGCCGCGAAGGCAACGATAACTGGTACATGCTCAGCATGGACGAGCGCCGCACCATGATGCGCAGCCACGGGATGATCGGACGCACTTATGCAGGCAAAGTCAAACAAATCATTACCGGTTCGGTCGGTTTCGACAACTGGGAGTGGGGTGTCACGCTGTTCGCGGAAGATGCGCTTCAGTTCAAGAAACTCGTCTATGAAATGCGCTTCGATGAAGTAAGTGCGCGCTTCGGCGACTTCGGCGACTTCTATCTCGGCAATCGGATGACCGACGAGAAGCTGCAAGAGCTATTCGCCATCTAAAATGATAAAAAGCGGATGAAACGTCTCAGGACGCCTCATCCGCTTTATTTGTTTAGTCTTCGTCATCCTCTTCGAGGATACGCTTCGCTTCGAGATACGCTTCCGTCTGACGGTCGCGCTCCCTGCCCTTCTCCTTAAGCCGCTCAATGCCCGGCAGTATGAGAATATCGACTTCCTTCTGCACCGTATATGCCAAGTCGTAACGGTTCTGCGACTCCAAGAAGGAGCCCACTTCCATCAGCGCGTTGTACCGATCCAGTTCATCGCGCGTCAGCAAACCACGAACCTGCACGCTGCAGTGTCGCATTACAGGAATTTACCTTTGCGAAGTACCAGTGGAATACCACCGATGATGTACAGGTAACGAACGTCAATAGCTTTCTTAAGCAATGCAGCTACGCCGCCTTTGTATTTCTTGCCGAATGCAAGACCAACCGCTTCGCCTTTACCAAGGGATGCAACTGTACCTTTGTTCTTGAATTCGAATTTCTTCAGCGGTTGGTTGCGAATCGAAGCTACCAGGTTGTGCGCGCAAGTTACGCCTTGCTGCATAGCGATCTGTGCAGTCGGCGGGAACGGGCGGCCTTCCGGGTTGAACATCAAGGAGTTGTCACCAACAACATAGATATTCTCATGGCCAGGTACGCGAAGCGACTCATCGACTTTAACGCGTCCGCGCATAGTCTCGATGCCTGCTTCTTCGATCAAACGGTTGCCGCGTACGCCGGCTGCCCAAATGACTGTTGCTGCTTTGATTTCTTCGTTGTCGCCAACGACTACGCCGTCAGGAGTACATTCTTTGATCGCTGTTCCGATGCGGAATGTAACGCCTTTCTTCGTCAATACTTGCATAGCGTACTCAACGAGCTCCGGATCGAAACCAGGAAGCGCAGTTGGAGCAGCTTCAATGTTATATAGTTTAACAAGCGATGGATCCACGTCGTTCTGCTTGCAAAGCTCTGGAAGACGATCAGCAAGCTCGCCCACAAACTCGATACCTGTGAAGCCGGCGCCGCCGACAACAAAAGTAAGGTAGTCTGTGCGGTGTGGTTCGCGTTTGTAACGTGCAAATTGGTACTCAATGTGTTCGCGGATTAGACGAACGGAGTTGATGCTGCGAATATTCATTGCATGCTCAAGCATACCTGGAATTCCAAAAGTTTCCGGCTCGCCGCCAAGACCGATTACAAGGTAATCGTAGGAAAGCGTACCGTCTTCAAGAATGACCTTCTTGTCTTGCGTGCGGATTTGTACAACAGTCGATTTAACGAAATCGATTTTGAATTCGTCAATCAGCTTGGAGATGCTCACGCGCGCGTTTTCGGTTTTGTCTGTACCCGCAGCAGGCATGTGCAAATGCGTTGTAAAGTAGTGGTAGTCATGCTTGTTTACAAGCGTTACATCAGCTTCATTGTAGTTGAGCTCTTTTTGAAGACGCAGTGCTGTCAAGATACCGCCGTAACCGGCACCAAGAATAACAATTTTCGGTATGTTGCTCATCGCAGGATCCCATCCATTCGTAATTTCTTTTTCTTTACAGACTTTGTGAAAAATTACACAAACACAGACAATGAATAATGTTAGTGTGTGACCCTTAGCCTACTTTTATGATAGTCCGTGTCTATTTTCGACAAATCGAATACTAATACCTCACATATTACAAACTTTTTCAGTAAAGTTCAAGGGTAATTTATACGAAAATATTTAGAATAACATCCAATTTTCTTATTTCCTCTTAGCTTGTCGAACAGATATAATGTACAAGAAGATGTAGATTCATCCAAGTGTAAGGCAGCATGTGCTCGTTCATTTTGTTACCTTTTTGGAGGTGTCAACGGTGTCCAACTCAACGAATCCCCAGCATGTCGATATTGCGATTATCGGCGGCGGCCCTGCCGGTATGTTTGCTTCATTCTATGGCGGTATGCGCCAAGCCTCAGTCAAGATCATTGAAAGTATGCCTCAATTGGGGGGCCAACTAGCCGCGCTATACCCGGAGAAGTATATATATGATGTGGCTGGATTTCCGAAAGTAACCGCAGGTGAGCTTGTGGAGCAATTGAAGAAGCAAATGGAATTATTCCAACCGGACATTCACCTGGAGGAGAAAGTCGTCAACGTCATTAAGCACGATGAACGCTCTTTCGAGATTGTGACGGACAAAACCTCGCATTACGCCAAAGCTGTTATCATTACCGCAGGAGTCGGCGCATTCGAGCCGCGACGATTGGAGCTCGCGCAAGCGACCCACTATGAGAAGAGAAATCTCCATTATTTCATTAGCGATTTGAACCAATTCAAAGGCAAGCATGTCGTTGTCACCGGTGGCGGCGATTCGGCGGTTGATTGGTCGCTCATGCTTGAGCCCATTGCTGCAAGCGTAACGCTCGTGCATCGCAGAGATAAATTCAGAGCTCATGAGCACAGTGTCGAGAATTTACTGAAGTCCACTGTCCGTGTACTAACACCATATGAAATTACTTCCCTGCATGGTACACACCATATTGAACGCATCACCTTACAGCATGGCAAAACATCCGATTTCACGGAGCTTCCGGTAGTCGATGCCCTCATCGTTAATTATGGTTTCGTTTCATCCCTTGGTCCGATTGCCGAATGGGGTCTCCAGATCGATAATGGTTCCATTGTTGTTAATTCTCGAATGGAAACGAGCGTTCCCGGTATCTTCGCTGCAGGTGATGTCACTACGTATCCCGGGAAGCTGAAGCTAATTGCAGTTGGATTCGGTGAAGCGCCGACTGCCATCAACAATGCCAAGGTTTATGTAGATCCTACCGCTAAGCTCTCACCCGGACATAGCAGCAATATGAAACTGTAGCCACCGAATATCTGCACGTATTACAAATCAAAAAAGGGTATCCTAATCTTTAGCCTGACATGCTGATCTACGTCGCAATGGCAAAGGAGGGTACCCTTATCTATGTTATGTCCCATCTGCAATGGCTTGGAGCAGCTTACGGCTATCTGTCCGGTTTGCTCCCTACAAACTGATGATTACGGACGGCTGGAAGACTTTGCCGGTCCTTATGCACCTTATCAGCCTGACACGTATACAAATAACGAGACGCTTCCTTCATGGTCACAATCAGAACAGAGCTGTGGACATATCGTATATTGCTCAAACTGTGTAAAGTCGTTTGAAGTATCGGTTTCTAAGTGGCACTGATGCGGGGACGAGTGCTAGGCTGTATTGCGGTAATTTTCCGGATTAAGTTGTCTGCGTTTCAGCTCCGCTCGCAGTAATAGAATAAACTCCGGATCCAATTCGAACTTATGCGCTGCGTCATAGGCATCGAGCAAAAGGTCGTCTGACAGCTGATCCATATTCTTCACTCCTTCCCTCTTTATTTCCATTTTCATCTTAGCATGTCCAAATAGGAAGGAACAAGCGTTCCGATTATCCACATACACTTGTGGACAGCATGTTGGTAAGATGTGGGTAATGGTCGAATAATGAGGAAATACCAATGAGGATATTGTGGATACGGTTATACACAGCCCGACAAAATCCACTTTTGATAAAAAAGTTTAATGATCCTCTATTAACCTATTAATCTATTATATTAAATCCGGTTAACTACTATTGAGGCCTCGTATTCACTTCGAAAATCCAGATTTTCCCGTTCCCATCTATGCCGTAATCAAAGCCTAACTGCCCAATCCCCGGGAACCGCCCCTCAAGCACTTCGGTGGAAAGCTGAGTAAGCAGCCGCATTTCACGTTTCTTGGAACCGACCGCAGCGCTGGAGAATGATCTTCTGATCCCCTCGGAACCGCTGAGAAGTGTACCGCCTCGGCATATATTGGTGACGAATAAGCCCGGTTTGGCCAAGCGGCCTACGATCGCCGTAATCGCCCATTGCCCGCTCGCCTGCTTCACGTATTTCACACGATAATCGATGGGTCTGCCGCTAATTGTAGCCAAACGAATTCCTTTCTGAATCAAATAGCGACGGGAGCTTTTCTTCGACAGCAGAGACTGATACATACCGTCAAACGTACTGAATCGGCTTGTTTTGGAGTAATAGGTATACTTGTAGGTACCCGATTCTTTGGACACTTTAATGACGCCGTTGCCGCCGGCACCGCAAACCGGCTTAATAACGACCATTCCATGCGATTGCAGCATGCTGTTTAAATTCATTTTCGAGAACATGCGTGTCGGTGGAATATGCGGGGCTATACGGCTGTGCGACAATAATGCCTCCGTTTTTGCCCATTTGCTCGCCAACTGTCTGCCTGTTTCCGATATCATCATTCCGTTCATTCCGTAATCCCATCCTTTCTTTAGATCTGTTCTATAGTTGACAGCATATGCCTCGCAGACATCTATCTCTTGGATGATTGTTAGGGTCAACTCGCCTTATTTAATAGGCTGATAGAGCAGAAATCGTGCCCAGTATTGCCCGGGCAATGAAACGGGAGACATTTGCCGCATGCCAAATACCCGGTTTGAACGCTTTAAGCACGTTTTACCAGGTGTTTGACTAGTTAGAATCGAGACTGAATCGTAAATTAGGTTAGGACTCTTCTTCTAGCTTCGGACTCAGAAAAGATAGGAACAGAACTGTAAATCCGGTGCCAGCATGTCCGACTAAAACCATAAATTCGACGACGCAATCAGACAAACGCTCACCTTCTCGCGCAGATTTCTTTCATCTTGCTTTCCGGTTTATTATAATGGGAAAGTAACCCAAATGAAGGAGTGAATCCACGATGAAGTATCGTAAGTTAGGCAAGAATGGTCCTGAGATCTCTGTAATCGGCTTTGGCTCATGGGCAATCGGAGGCGCCGGCTGGGCGAGTGCTTGGGGCAATCAAGATGATGCTCAATCCGTGGAAAGCATCCGTGCAGCACTAGACGCAGGCATTAATTTCTATGATACAGCAGCTGTTTATGGGCTTGGACACTCGGAGGTCGTACTTGGAGAAGCGCTTCGCGGCGATCGGGATAAGGTCATTATCGCGACAAAATGCGGCTTGGTCTGGGATGATGCACGGACGATCACCAAGAACGGGGCTTACGATTCCGTCATCCGTGAAGCGGAAGCTTCTCTGCAGCGGCTCGGTACAGACTATATTGATCTTTATCAAATGCACTGGCCGGATAGCGAAGTATCAGCGGAAGAGACAATGCGCGCGATGGACAAGCTTGTTCAGGACGGCAAAGTCAGATACGTTGGCGTCAGCAACTACAATGTCGAGCAGTTAGAACGATCACTCACTGTACGACACGTAGATTCGCTGCAGCCTCCCTATTCAATCTTGCGCCCGGCAGCCGAGCAAGAGCTGCTTCCATTCTGCTTGGCTAACGGCATCGGCGTAGTCGCCTACAGCCCTCTGACTTCCGGTTTGCTGTCGGGCAACTATACGTATGATACCAAATTCGGCGACGATGATTGGCGTTCTCGCAATAAAGCACATACCGGTGAAAGCCTCCGCAGCAATGTGGACAGAGCCGAGAAGCTTAAAGGGATCGCGGCACGTTATGACATTACGCTGCCGCAGCTAGCTGTCGCTTATGATCTCGCACATCCAGCGCTCACAAGCGCTCTGGTCGGCGTACGCAAGCCGAGCCATATTCTCGGTGTGCTGCCGGCAATTGATGTGGAGCTTGATGACGCAGTCATGGCGGAAATTCGCGCTATTGCGGTAGGGTAGTGTCAGAGGATAAGGAAGAAGAATAGCTATCGTTAAAAGATAAGAATTGTATGATATTCTTAGTTGTTCTTCTCACATCACATGATGATGAAAAATAGCTGCCGGCATTAGCCGGCAGCTCTCCGTGCTCGAGAAACCTTCCTCGATGAGCGCATGCTTTGTCGCTACCAATTCTAACGGTTGCCACAGTGCCTATTTGGCATAAATTCACCTGTTTTTTTTTTCTAACGGTTGCCAGCGAGCTTATTCGAACGTTCTCCACTAGGAACGGCCCCATGTGCTGTAAATAGCGTCTGTCACAACCGTTGCTATGAACGTTTTTGTCAAACCCAACGTATTTGCACCATGGAAACACTAGGCGCGGGGGCAAATATGCGAGCGACGGTTGGCACG
>NZ_FNNV01000039.1 GCF_900106745.1 Paenibacillus sp. CF384
GGAGTTAACTCCCCCTACCAAAACTTATAATGGACAGATATCCATCGTCCCGATGGATATCCCTACTGCCTTACACAAACTTCTTGACGCTACCCACGCCTGTGGCTGAGAGTCGCAAAAAGCGACTCTCAGCGGCGAAAACACCACAAAACGAAACTGAGAGTCGCGAAATCCGACTCTCAGCATCATTAAACCCAAACCCCAGCTCACGCCTGTGGCTGAGAGTCGCAAAAAGCGACTCTCAGCGGCGAAAACGCCACAAAACGAAACTGAGAGTCGCGAAATCCGACTCTCAGTTTCAACAAACCCGAGACCCCGCTCACGCCGGTGGCCGAGAGTCGCAAAAAGCGACTCTCAGCGGCGAAAACGCCACAAAAAGAAACTGAGAGTCGCGAAATCCGACTCTCAGCTTCAACAAACCCGAGACCCCGCTCACGCCGGTGGCTGAGAGTCGCAAAAAGCGACTCTCAGCGGCGAAAACGCCACAAAACGAAACTGAGAGTCGCGAAACCTAACTCTTGATAGCGGCATATTCTCTATCAGTCACCAATTCGGGCTAGTTTGCACGCTGATAGCGATATATCCGCTATCAGCGGCATACCTTTACGAGAATGGAGCCAATTTGGAGCTTCGACGATGCTGATAGCAGCATATCCGCTTTCGTTTACCAATTCGGGTTAGTTTGCACGCTGATAGAGATATATCCGCTATCAGCAACAGACCGATACGAGAATGGAGCCAATTTGGGGCTGCGACGATACTGATAGCGGTATATCCGCTATCGTTCACCATTTCGGGTTAGTTTGCACACTGATAGCGATATATCCGCTATCAGCAACATACCGATACGAGAATGGAGCCAATTTGGAGCTTCGACGATACTGATAGCGGTATATCCGCTATCGATCACCAATTCAGGTTAGTTTGCACGCTGATAGCGGTATATCCGCTATCAGCAACAGACCGATACGAGAATGGAGCCAATATGGGCTTCGACGATACTGATAGCGGTATATCCGCTATCGTTCAACAATTCGGGTTAGTTTGCACGCTGATAGCGAAATATCCGCTATCAGCAACAGACCAATGCGAGAATGGAGCCAATTTGGAGCTTCCACGATGCTGATAGCGGCATATCCGCTATCGTTCACCAATTCGGGTTAGTTTGCACGCTGATAGCGGCATATCCGCTATCATTCAACAATTCCATTAGTTCTTAGGCGTCAATCGGAATAGCTTCGATTCCATCGGCTCGAGCGTTACTTGCAGGGAGCCTTGAACGTCGCCGGTAACTGCGCCCGTCCAGAGATCCTTCAGCTTATAAGACGCACCACTGTCCAAGCCGGCCCTTGCCAGATCGACGGTTCTGTCGACAGGCGTGCTGCCGTAGTTAAAGAGTGCGATGTAATAATCGCCTTTATCTTTCAGCACGAAGGCATCTGCAGCTTTAGCACCGGTATTTCCTTCGACCGGGCGGAAGGCTTTTCCGATCTGAGCGACTTCAAGCACGGCCTTATTCGTCAGCAGCGCTGTCATGTATTCTTGCGCTTTCGCATCGTGAACGTTATCCGAATCCATAAACACCGTTCCCGAAATAACGGCAGAATTGACTCTGCTTCTAGCCTCGGTTAACGACCCCGCTCTGGACAATGCCATATGATCGGGATCAGTGTAGTGATAGATCGTTCCGTTCTGCCACCAGCCATACGTCAACGCGTTCAGTTGGAACTCCGTGTCGGAGATGCTGCCGAACGTGTCCGTAGCAATCCGTCTGCTATGCGCGTATTGGCTTGGGAACAGCGGCGCGATCGAGGCGCTGATAAACATTTTATCCGCGATAAGGCTGTCGACATAAGCCATACCTTGGTTATACGCTTGCGTTCCGGTTTGGACCGCAGGATCGTAATGCTTCCCTTCCAAAGCACCATGCGTCAAGAAATCCAGCTTGATATATTCGAAGCCCAGATTCTTAAAGCGGTTAAGGAAATACGTAATCCGCTCCTTAGCTCCTGGGTGAGACGGATCTACCGCATAGGCGCCGTCCAATTTAGGTAACAGGTTGCCGGATTCATCGCGCAAGAGGATATCCCCGTACTTATAACTCGATCCTTCCACCTGCTGCTCCATATTGTCGCCCCAATAGACGAACGGTCCCCAGTAGATGCCGGCTTTCTGTCCGTTCTTGCGGACCTTGGCCACAACGTCAGCTAACTGCGCTTCCGTTAGATTATCCCAGTACGAATCCAGATTGATATAGGTAACCTTCTTATTATTGAAGCCGTCCTTCTGCAGATGCTGCTTCACGTAATCGGACGTATCCAGCACATCCTGATAAGTCAGATTGCTCCCAAAAGCACCCCAGCTGTTCCAGCCGACAGGCACGCCTTCGGGAACTTTTTTGCCGAATGCAAGCGGAGGTGCAATCACTGCGTTAGCCTTGCCGTACTCTTCCATGCCTTTCCGATAATCGCCATAGAAGCCGACAAATGCCGTAGGCGATGATAGCACGGTTCCCTTAATGCTACCGTGAGCAACCGAATCATGCGTTTTCGCGGTCGAAACGCCGCCGAATACTTCCAACTGATTCAAACGATTATTTTCGCCGGTGAAGCGAATGCCCGTTTTCCATGTATCGTGCGTCACCGAACCTACGATAAGGCCGTTACGGCTGGCATTATCATAGATCGCAGACACCTCATAACTTGTATCTGCTGAGTTGATCGGCACAGCTTGATGACGAATCCACATGTCGTTGTCATAAGGAACGGATAATACCCGTCCATCCGTATAGCTGCCGATATCGATGCCGCCGGTTGAATTGGTTACGACCGGAGCCATGTAGTTCGTTTGCAATTCTACTGCCGATACCGCTTCTGTTCTGGTTAAGAAATATGGCTTATCCTCATAGAAGCTGTACCACTGGTTCAACGTCGGACTTCCGTCTTGGCTGTTGACGAACTTCACCTTAATGCCTTTGCCGAAGCCGTCTTTCACGATGGTCACATCCGCCATGGAGAAGCTGTGGCTGTCGTAGCAGCTGCTCGCCTTATCTTCAAACTTGCTGTATACCCCTTTGGCGATCGTCTTATCTTTCCAAGCATAATCCGCCATCCCGCTATCCGTGCGGTAAGTAACGGCATAATCGCCATTTTGGATCACAACCGCATCTGCATATTGAGCAATCTTGATCGACCCGAACTTCTGCTTGGCGACTTGTGCTCCAAGCGCCGGCGTTTCAGTGACCACCTGCTCGCAAGGCTGCACTTGCCCGCCATCTACTGGGGTTACGACGATTTTGTCCATATCCGGTGAATACCCGCCTCCATCCGAGAACAGAATGGTGTTGCTTCCGGCTGCCAGGTTAACGCTAATGGTCTGCGAACCTACGGTATTCCAATCCTTCGTGCTCTGGAAGAGAATATTTTGCGCCGGCCCCCCGTTCGTGCTCACATCGGCAGCACGCGGATCGCCGGAAATATAATACACGGTCAGATTGTAGCTGCCCGCCGCTGGAACATTAATCGCATTAAATTGCAAGGAAGCACCTTGATAGAGATTCCCGACCTTTTGCCCGCCCGAGCAAGCACCGCAATTCGATACTTGCGCATTCCCCGTCAACGTGTTGCCGGAAGCCTCCGCCTCATAGCCCTGCGCGATCGGATAAATGTCGATCTTATCAAAATCAGGCGAATACCCGCTGCCATCCGAAATGTCGATGTAGTTGCTACCTTGCACAAGCGTCATCGGAATGGTTAACGTGCCTAACGTATTCCAGTCTGCCGTCTTGTCGAAGTCAATATGACGGGAAGTGCCGCCATTTGCGCTAATGTCCGCGCTTCGCGGATCTCCGGAGATGTAGGAGAACACAACGTTATACGAGCCGGCCTCCGGCACCTCGATATTGGTAAACCGCATGCTGCTTCCTTGGTACAAGCCCCCCACTTTCTTGCTGCCTGAGCAGACGCTGCAGTCGGCAACGGATGCATTCCCCGTCATCGTGTTCCCCGCTGCTTCCGCTTCGTAGCTGTAAACCACTTCGTTCGCGGAGCTTGCCGTAGCGTCTGCATTGGAGCTCTTGCCGAAGGACAAACTGCATACAAATAGTAATATTGCCAAACAAGTTGTTAGCGTTTTCATAATGAACTCCTTCCAACCTTATATTTGAATACATCTCTCAATGTAAGGCAGCGCGAATAGCCATACAATCCAAATATCTTACGAATCATACGGCAAAATAAAGGAATCCTGACCGCCGGATTGGAGCCGATGTCCCGAGTCATCATCCGTTCTCTACTTTCGCTCTACCATCCTCAACTTCTTTCGGAATGTTCGTTGTAAGATAGCGTTTACACGCTATACTTAAGAGAAAATCCACCAAAGGAGAAGGTTCCGAATGAGCTTTCTGCGCCGGCTCACCCTCTACCCCAAGCTCGTTCTGACTTTTCTGGTTATCATCATTCCGCTTGTTACCATCAGCCTGCTCATGAATATCCGCAGCGAGCGTCTCGTGCGTAACGAAATTACAAGCTCCATGCAAGCCAAGGTCAATTATTATATCAACGCGCTTGACGATGATTTTGGACCTCTTGTCACATTGGAGCAGCAATATACGCTCGACGATGACATCTTTAACCTCGCCTACTCTTCGATCATCATGACCAGCGAGCAGTATACGAATGCGGTCAGGAATGTGCAGAAGAAGCTGCAGATCTTGAAGAATATGAGCCCTTACGTAGAGGACGCCTTCGTCAACTTCCCCGTGCTCGATCGTAAAATATCAGCGTTATCCTTCAATGAATTGAACCACGAGGAAGCAGCCGCTTTAAACCAAATGGCCGATACGTTCGAATCGCCCTTCCTGCTCTACCAGAACCGGCTATGGATGAGTCTGCCCTACCCGAACAGCCAGTCCATCGGCCGCGGGTTCACGATTGCGCTCGAAATATCGAGCCTTGCGATCAAGGATTCACTGTCCGGCTTCCTCATCGACGGCAATGGCGGCGCTATGCTTATGGACGAGGGTTTATCCTGGAGCGAGACTAGCGGCAACGTGCCTTCCGACCGCAAGAAGCTGCAAGCCCTTATTCACGCACAACTGCAAGCCGGGCAGAAGAGCGGCTACGAAATCATCGAGGATGGAGACTCCACGTATTACGGATTCTTCGAGAAGTCATCGAAGCTTGGGCTAACGCTCGCGATTTTCGTGGAAGAAAGCAGCTTCATCGGTCCGCTTAAACAATACGCGATATGGCTATGGGCCATCTCGATTGCCGCGCCGATTCTCATCCTGTTGTTCTCCTATCGGCTCTACCAGCTTATCCATACGCCGCTGAAGCGACTTGTCGGCGCATTCAAAGGACTGGAGAAAGGCGATCTCTCCGCCCAGCTGAATTACCGTTCGAGAGACGAATTCAATTACTTGTATGTACAGTACAACCGCACCGTGTCCAGACTCCAGGATCTCATTAACGAAGCGTACGTCCATCAATACCAAATCAAGGTTGCCGAGCTCAAGCAGCTGCAATCGCAGATTAATCCGCACTTCTTGTACAATAGCTTCTTCAATCTGCACCGGCTAGCCAAGCTCCAAGAGAATGATAAAGTCGTCGCCTTCTCCAAGCATCTGGGCGAATACTTCAAATACGTTACCAAGAACGCCGACTTCGTGCCGCTCGATCAAGAGATCAAATTCTGCCGATCCTATGCGGCCATTCAAGGCATTCGGTTCGACGATCATGTCCGCGTCGAATTCGGCGAAGTCCCGGAACGCGTCAGCTCGCTGGCCGTGCCCAAGCTGCTGCTGCAGCCGCTTGTCGAGAACGCCTATCAGCATGGATTAGAGGACCAAGTGGAAGAAGGGCTTGTCACTGTCGCTTTCGAGGATTGCGGGGACCATGCCGAAATCGCGGTGGAGGATAACGGGGCGCTTGACGAAGAAGAACTGGCGCATATCGTGGCTCTATTGACCGATGCGGAGTACAAGTCCGAGAGCGAAGGCTTGCGTAACGTTCAGCTGCGCATTCGGCTGAACTTCGGCGAGAATGCCGAACTGCTCGCGGCGCGCGGTGCTCTCGGAGGCTTGCGAATGACCATCATCATTCCATTTAAGGAGGCGGCATAAGGCGATGTACCGATTGTTGATCGTGGATAACGAACCGATTATTGTAAGAGGGCTCCAGCAGCTATTGGGAGAAGAGGCACCGTTCGAGCTCGATGTCTATGGCGTGCATTCGGCCGAAGAAGCTCTGCGGATGCTCGGGATGATGAAGATCGATATCGCTTTGCTCGATATCCGCATGCCCGGAATGAACGGCCTAGAGCTGCAAGCCAAAATTGTAGAGCAATGGCCGGACTGCAGGATCGTCTTCCTCTCCGGTTATGACGACTTTTCTTATATCCAGACCGCTTTTCGCAGCGGCAGCGTCGATTATGTGCTCAAGATGGACGGCGATGAAGCGATCATAGCTGCCATTCAGAAGGCGATCGACGAGCTGTCGCGTGCAAGCTCCATGAACCAATGGATTGACCAAGCCAAACATAAGCTGCAGCAGTCGCTTAGCCCCTTGCAGCGAGATTACGTGAGCCAGCTGATCCATGGTTTAGCGCCTGCCAAGCAAGAGCGAATGGATGAGCTGCAGATGGCGATGGACGCATCCGTATCGCCGCTGCTTCTGATCTCGCGCGTCGATCGATTCGCCTCTTCTCATTCCGATGCGGATAAAACGCTCCTGTATTACGCGCTGCAAAATATTGCCGGCGAGTTCTGGGCAGACTGCCGAGCTTTCAGCGTCATGCTCGACCCGTCCGCGATGGTAACGTTTATCCAGCCTGTTTCGAATAGTCAATGGGAGACGCTCAGTCCGCGATGGATCCGGTTCGTGCATGGCCAGCTGGAGACTATACAAGCCGCCTGCAAACAATATTTGAAGCTTCCCGTCTCGTTCGTGGCCAGCTCGGAGACCGTCCATTGGGATGACATTCACTTGAAATACGCCGAGCTTAAGCAAATTCTGTTCTACGGCTTCGGCCAGCGTACCGAGATGCTGCTAACGGATGGCGTCAATCGGAACTTCGCTTCGGGAAGCCCGCAAACAAGCGAGACGATCATTAAAGCGCAAAGTCGGTTAAAGCAGCTCTTATCCTCCGAGATGGCGCTTGAGAATCGGCTGCTCGCCGATTTCGATGAGCTCGCCGCACTCTCCCGCAAGCTGACAGGCAATCATCCATTCCTGTACGAAATGTACAACGGCATCGCCTACATGCTGTTATCCGCCATTAATCACCAACCACGGACAGAAGAGTTTCCATCCGATTGGCTGACCAAGCTCGTTTCGCTGGATGCCCACTCCTCATGGGAGGAGGCACTCGATTATTTGCGGGACATCATCCGCCGCCTGCTCGACATTCGCAATCAAGAGAGCGAGGCCGGTGCTCACCTGCTGATTGCCAAGCTGAAATCCTTTATCGACGGCCACTTGAACGAAGACCTGTCGCTCGTCCGGCTGGCGGAAACCGTCTACTTGAATCCGACTTACTTGTCTCGTCTGTTCAAGCAGCAAACCGGTCAAGGCATCTCCGAATATATCGCCGAACTTCGGCTGACCAAGTCCTGTGATCTGCTCAAGTTCTCGAATCTGAAGATCCAGGATATCGCCCTGAAGGTTGGGTTCGATTCCGCGACGTCCTTCGGCAGGTTCTTTAAGCGAGAAATGAATGCGACGCCTCACGAATATCGGGAGAGCGCCTCCTAATAGGAAAGCCGCCGGTGATCGTTCACCGGCGGCTTTCTTGTTTATCGGAGTTTATTGGAACACCCTGACATAATCGACGAACATATCGACTTGATTGTTATATCTGGCGAGATCGATCGGCCAACCGCCGCCGAGCGCCAGGTTGAGCATGAAGTACATCGGCGTTTTGGCTTGGTCGAACGTCGTATGGCGCCACACCTCTACGTTGTCGATGTAGTAGATCGTGTCGGTCGGCGTTATTTTGGTGCCGTAAATATGCCAAGTCGACGCGTTGTCGCCGAACGCAAAGTTCGAGGAAGAACAATGCGTGTCGTGCATTTCCGGATTGCCGGCCCACCAGTGCTTCGCCTGGCAAGCGCCGTTCGGATCTTGCCCGTAGGCTTCGACCGTATCGATCTCCGCCGTCGACGGCACGCCTTGCGATATGCTGTTCTGCGACATGAGCCAGAACGCCGGCCATGTCCCTTTGCCTGCCGGCATCAGAATGCGAGCCTCGAAGTAACCGTAGGTTGCAGCGACGCCGGTACCGTTGGTTCGTACGGAAGACAGCAAACCTCCGGTGTAGGTGCGGTTCCAGCCCATCGGATCGACCGTGCCGGCCGGTGCTTTCTTAGCTCGAATGCGCAAGTAGTTGCTTCCGAGGATCGCAAACGGATCATTCGCGCTGCCGTAATCGGCGAATATCGCTTCACCAAATTCGGTGCCGTTCGGCGCGTCCGGCTTAGATGTTGCATATGTGGCTCCGGCGCCTGTACGGGATGCCGACAATGTGCCTGTGAAATCGTCTTGGAAAAGCACGCTCATGCCTGATGCTTGGGAAGGCGCGGACGGTATGCCTTGTTTCC
This sequence comes from Paenibacillus sp. CF384, assembly GCF_900106745.1. GTDB lineage: Bacteria > Bacillota > Bacilli > Paenibacillales > Paenibacillaceae > Paenibacillus_Z. The sequence continues at coordinate 8,597 of NZ_FNNV01000039.1, forward strand.
AAGTGACCCCGCCTTCGTTATACAGCTGCAAATAACAGTTGTCCGAGTGCGTATAGTTCGGATTGCCTTCAGGCGAATCCCATGCACTTAAGATGACCGAGATCGGTCCATGAGGAAAGTCAGCGGCCGGGAAGGTCACTTCGCCATAACCGTTCGCGTCAGGCGTTACCCGCTGGAACCAGGCATCGTAGCCGTTCGCGTTCGGATGCGCAGTGTCCGGCTGGTGCCAGGACCTGGCCCATACGTTCTGCATGCCCGGCGCGTAGAACTTAATCGTAATCGTACCGTTAATCGAAGCGCCATAAGATGGCGAAACGACGCTCACTTGATAATTCGGATAAGTTCCAGGGTTGGTTGGCGGGTCCGTCGGAGGTGTCGTTCCCCCTCCGGTGCCGTAATACTTGATTTCCGTCGCGCCGGAAGCCGAGCCGGCTTGCGGCGTGAAGACGATTCTCATCTTGGAAGTCGTAACCGCCGTAAAGGTGACCGTATTGACCTGACCGCCAGTCGGTGCAGCCGGTGACTTCGATTGGCTTGCCGCATTCGTCCATGCCGTACCGTTCCAATATTGCACGTTATAGGAAGCCGGCGCTTTCACGCCGCCCCCGTCATCGTAAATATAAATGTCGGCTTGGGATACGGAGCTGCTTGCGCTCAAATCCTTCTGCACCCAGTCTGTTGCATTCGGCGATTGGTAGCTGGTCCAGCGATTATGCGGTGAATTCACGTACGAGATCGTTCCGTCATCGACATCGTCTACTTCATCCATGTGGAACGTATAGGATGCCGTGGATGTTCCGGCTATCGGCGATGATGGCGGATTCGTTGGAGGATCAGTTGGCGGTGTGGAAGAACCCGTTCCGTAGGCAATTTCGGTTACACCGGACTTGGAGCCGGACTGGTGCGTGAAGACGATTCTGAATTTGCTTGCCGACACGGACGTGAAGGTTACCGTGTTGACTTGGTTCCCGGTCGGAGAAGCCGGGGATTTCACTTGGCTTGCAGCGTCCGTCCATGTGCTGCCATTTAAGTATTGCACCTTGTAGGAGCTCGGTACCTTAACGCCGCCTCCATCATCGTACAAATAAACCTCAGCGCTGCTTCTCGTTACCGCAGAGCCGAAATCTGTCTGTAACCAGTCCGTGGCGTTCGGTGATTCGTATGCCGTCCAACGGTTAGCCGGCGTATCATCGTAAGACACAATTCCGTCATTCACCTCACTCGTCGCGTCCATGAAGAACGTGTAAGACGCGGTGACCGTGGCCCCGGTGTCATACGCGAAGGCTTGCATGCCGGAGAACAGCGTGGACAAGAGAGCGCTTACAATCAGGAGCGGCAAAAATGTTTTCCCGGGCCTTAATCTCTGCTTTTTCATTAATCATCACTACCTTTTCGCTATATTGGGCTGCAAATGTATTATAGCGAAGCCTCGCGCCGCTGCCATCTGCCGTTCGCTACTTTCGCTCTACCGATTTCTACTTTTTTGGAATGGAATCACGGTCTACTTGCTCATCTGTTGCTCTGGGTGCTACTCTCGCCCTCATTTCGCCAACTATCTACTCATGTGTTGCTCTGGAAGCTACTCTTGCCCGTAATTCTCCAACTATTTGCTCATGTGTTGCTCTGGGAGCTACTCTTGCCCTCATTTCGCCAACTACCTGCTCATGTGTTGCTCAGGGAGCTACTCTTGCCCTCATTCCGCCAACTTTCTGCTCATGTGTTGCTCTGGAAGCTACTCTTGCCCTCATTCCGCCAACTTTCTGCTCATGTGTTGCTCTGGGAGCTACTCTCGCCCTCATTTCGCCAGTTCGCGGCAGAAGAGCGGAAACAGTTACCGCTCACGGCCCTCCCCTGGCACCCCTAATCGAATCGGCATTCCTTCGCCAAAACAAAAAAACGTCCCAAAAGTCGCCACCACCTGGCACACTTTTGAGACATTTCCTTTTAAACAGGTTCTATCAGGTCCTGCCACAACTCAGCTTCCCTTTAATCCAAAGGCGAGCTGGTCCGAAGCACAATGCATCGGAATTCCCCTTCACCTTCCGCTACAATGGACGCGTCCCCTGGCTTAGCAGGCCTGCATGCGCAGTAAAAGTGATAGAATCTACCGTTCCAATAGATGACCGAGGACTTATGCGCATGCGTCTCGTCCACCTCACCCGGCTCACCATGCGGAATCCAAGGCTCCTCTACGATTTCCCAGTTCGTCAGATCCTTCGATGTCGCAAGAAGCCCTTGCGCATGCTTGCCGTCGAACCCGAAACCAAAGTTCACCCAATTGCCCGTCCGACTGTCGAACCGGATATGGGGATCGCTCACGTATTGGCTGTAGAACGAGCCCGGCTTCACGCCCATGACAGGCTCACCGCCGCCCGGGAACCTCGTCCAGTGCAGCAGATCGTCCGACACCGCCAGCCCCGTCTCCTCCGTCCATGGCCAATTCGGTTGATCCTTGGCATTGTAGAACATCCAATACCGTCCCTCGAATTCGACGAAGCAGCATTTATACAAGCCTGCCCGCTCCCAGCTGCCCCCGTTCTCATACGAGAAGATCGGCTCTTCGAGACGGTGCCAATCCAGCAAGTTCTCGCTCTCGCACCATGCCAGCCCCATCTTCGCTCCCCCGGCCTCGTAACCGAACTCGGGATAGGCATGATAGATCATCCAGTACTTGCCGTCGACCTGCTTCAAGCGAGGCAGCACGTATACATCATTATTCTCCAGCAGTACCCAGGAGTACGCTGCACCCACATAATCCCAGCGCGAGGCATCTTCCCCCCGGTCCAGAATGACGCCTTCGTGCTCCCACTCCACTAAGTTGTCACTCACAGCGAGCGCCGTTCGATACCCTAGACCATCAAAGCCGATATGCATCATATAAAACTTGTCGTTGTGATAGAAAACAAACGGACAATCCACCGACATCGCATTATAGGTGCCAGCCTCGCCTGAACCTTGAAGCACCGGCACTTCCCGCTTATACGGGGTGCGCAGATGCTCAAATTCACCTTTCGCCAAACCTGCCATACGCTCCGGAGCTCCTCTCGTCTTCAACTCTTCTACTCTTTCACGCTGCCTACGATAACGCCTTTGATGAAGAATCGCTGCAGGAACGGATACACGCAAATAATCGGCAAGGCAGCCAGGAAAATCTGAGCGCCTTTCAACGTGCGATCCGAGATGTCTGCCAGCGCTTCCGCGTCCACCATCGAGACGAGGCTGAGATCGCGGTTAATAACGACGGTTTGCAAATAGCTTTGCAATGGATATTTGTCCGGTGAGTTCATCAAGATGAGCCCGTCGAACCAAGAGTTCCAGTGACCCACCATGGAGAACAGGATCAGCGTGGCGATTGCCGGCATCGATAGCGGTACATATACTTTCCATAAAATCGTCCAATGTCCTGCTCCATCGACGAAAGCCGCTTCCTCCAGCTCTTTGGGCAAACCGCGATAGAAATTAAGGAGCAATACGGCGTTAAATACGTTCACCGCTCCGGGCAGAATAAGCGCGCCCATTGTGCCTAGCAAATGAAGCTTCTGAATGACGAGGTACCAAGGAACGATTCCGCCGCCGATGAGCATCGTCAAGACGAAGAACCAGACATAGAACAATCTGCCCCTAAAGGCGAATGATTCCTTGGACAACGGGTACGCGAGCGTAATGGTCAGCAGCATGTTCAGCGCCGTGCCGAGCAGCACCCGCTCTACGCTGACGCCGAGGGCCTTCATAAATTCGGGCTTCTGCAGCACGAAATTGTACGATTGCCAGGTAAAGTCCACCGGCCACAGCGACACCTCGCCGGAGCTCGCCGCAGTGCTCGAACTGAGCGATACCGCCAGCACGTTCACGAGCGGGAACAAGCAGAGAAAAGCAAGCAGGATGAGAAAGAGTGCATTAAAGACGTTAAATACTTTTCCGGATACGGAAGTCGTCTTCATTATGGGTTCCGCTCCTTATTTTAGAAGATTCGATAATTGGCCAAGCGATAAGCGAGATAATAGGACACGGATATCAAAACGATCGATACGCCTGATTTCATCAACCCTACCGCCGTTGCCAGGCTGTATTGGGCTTGCTCAAGACCGAGCCTGTACACGAGTGTGTCGATGATGTCTCCGCTTTCGTAAACGATCGGACTGTACAAGTTGAAGATTTGATCGAACCCGGCATTCAACACGTTGCCTAAGCTCAATGTCGCAAGAAGCACGATGACCGGCGCCATGCCGGGAAGCGTAATATGCACCATCTGCTTCCAGCGGTTTGCTCCATCGATAACGGCTGCCTCGTAAAGCGCCGGGTTAATACCCGCAAGCGCAGCCAAGTAGACGATCGTGCTGAAGCCAAACTCCTTCCACACGTCCGAGATGACGACTACGGCCGGAAACCATTGCACATTGCCAAGGAAGAAGATCGGTTCAACGCCGAACACGCCGAGAAACTGATTCACGATACCTGAAGTCGGCGACAAAATATCGATGAGCACGCCGCCAAGTATAATCCACGATAGAAAATGAGGGAGATAGATCAGCGTTTGAATCGAACGCTTAAACATGTGCTTTCGCACTTCGTTCAGTAGAAGTGACACCACGATCGGCACAACTAACCCTGCTGCAATCTTCATTACGGCGATGAAGACCGTATTGCCAATGACCTGCCAAATGTCCGGCAGCTTAAACATGTAGTCGAAATTCTCCCATCCCACGAACGGGGAGCCTGCAAAGCTCTTCACGACGGAAAATTTCTGGAACGCTATAACGAGTCCTGCGATCGGGCCGTAACTAAACACCAGCACCAGCAGGAACGAGGGGGCCACCATCAGATGCAAAGGCAGCTGTCGGCGCATTTTCGATTTCAACATCTACGGACACCGCCTTCCCGGCACAAGATAAGGAAGGGAGGCCGGAAGCAAGTCCCGACCTCCCGATTACGCGTATGACTTATGATGGCTAATAATTCATGGTGTTTATTATTTCTTAGCGTACCAATCGTTCACTTCCTGCGTAATTTGCTCGCCGCCCAGTTTGTTCCAGTCGGAGACGAATTGGTCGAAATCCGAGATCGGTGAGCCTAGGATAATCTTCGTAAACTTCTCCAGTACCAATTTATCCAAAATCGCTTGTTTGTCCGTCATGCCTGGCGTTGGAGCACCGAAGAACTCACTCTTCATTAGCAGGCTTTGATCGACGTAATTCGCTCCGATGACATCCCATGAACCGCCTGCTCCGAATACTTTGTTCGTGGCCCAGTTCGTTCTGTCGCCGCCGTTGAACAGCACGATCTTGTCGTAGTAGCTCTTCTCTTCCGGCGTCAGTTTGGCTGCATCATTGGCTTGCAGCGCTGTAACCACGTTCTTATGCACGGACAGCAGACCTTGCGGTGTTCCGAAGCCGCCTTGCAGCAGCGCGTATTTGAAGAATTCGATGCCGTCTGCGCTGTGGAATTTAGCAGGCTCAGCCGTTTCTCCGATGATCTTCTCATTGTAGAGGTTGAACAGCTTCACGATCGCTTCCGGATGCTCGGCGCCTTTCTTGACGACCCAGAAGGCATTGAAATCAGCTTTGGATTGCGCCATGGCAGGCGTTCCGTCCACGGAAGGAATCGGGAATACGCCCCACTCGGCGTTCGGATCTTTGTTCACGCCGTCTTGCAGCGGCCACAGCGGATTCCACATGGCGCCGAAGCTCATACCCACTTTGCCGGCCGTTTGCAGCTCGGCTGCTTTGCCGCCGTCTTTGACGCCGAATTCTTTGTCAATCAAGCCTGCTTTATACAGCTCTTGCAGCTTCGCGAGGGCATTCTTCATCTCCGGTTGCGTGCTGCCGTTGACGAGCTTGCCGGAGCTGTCCTTGATCCAGATGTTCGCATAAGCGTGGAAGCCGTTCATGAAACCGGAGAAGTCCGGGTATCCGCCGAACAAGTCCTTCGAAGCCGCGAGGCCGTACGTATCGTTCTTGCCGTTGCCGTCCGGGTCTTTTGTCGTAAAGGCTTCTGCAATCGCGATAAAATCGTCCATCGTTTTCGGTTCAGGCAGGCTGAGCTTCTTGAGCCAATCTGTTCGGACATAAAGCAGCGGCGCTCCGCCCAGATAATCCTCGGCAGGCGGAATGCCCATCAGCTTGCCGTCATACATAGCCGCCGACTTGGCGTTGGTTCCGCGGTCAATCATCGTCTTCGTCAATTCGGAACCGTAGTCCGCGACGTATTGCGTCAAATCCTCAAGCTGGCCACCTTCTGCCAATTGGCGGAATTGCACGGAATCGACTTGGAAGATGTCCGGCAAGTCGTTGGACGTAATCGTCAGGTTCATTTTCTGGCCGTATTGGTCGCCGTTAACGATCCATTTGTACTTGATCTTGATGCCGAGATCGCTCTCGTAAGCTCTCGTCCATACGTTGTTCTCGATTGTGTCGCCGTCTTTGAATTTGTAAGTAGGGTCTGTGTAGCGAACGGCCGATACTTCGATCGGCGGATCGTATTTGGCGTTCGGATCGATCGCCGGCGCTTCCGTCTCAGCCGGTGCAGATTCGTTCGTGGCTGTGTTTTCGGATGTTGTTGCCGTGTCGGTCTTGGTGTTAGTGTTAGTCCCGCCATTGGCATTGTCGCTATTACTGCCGCATGCAGTCGTAACTGCCAGCAATAGAGCAACGGATGCAGTCAAGCTTCTATTACGCAGCTTCTTGTTCATACTGTGCCTCCCCGATTATATGTGTGTCTTAAGGAATCGTTCCTTATGTGCTTAATGATAATGCAGCTCTGCTCCCTAGCCTATCGTCCGTTGTTGACATCGGATCGACCGATTTCAACTTCTTGCACGGTAGAGATCGTAGAGAAGCTCCGCTGTCTCCGCGCGAGTCGGCGTGTTGCCAAGCTGGTCGAACAGGCCGCCGATCGCTGCTGCATCGAGCTTAGAAGCTGCCCATGCGCGCTTCGCGATCGTCGTCATTTCGACTTTCGTGATGGAGGCGGACGGATTGAATTGGTTATTTCCGCTGCCCAAGACGATGCCTAACGCTCTGGCATTGCGCAGGGCATCGGAGTAATAGGCCGTGGTGGACACATCGGAGAAGCTGTCTCCTGACTTCTGTCCTTTCCATTCCAGAATCCGCGAGAGCAGCACGACAAAGTCAGCACGGGAAATCGTCAGGTCCGGACTGAAATGGTTATCTGATGTCCCTTTAATGATGCCTTTGGAAGCTAACACTTCGATGGCTTGCTTCGCAGCTGATGTGCCGATATCCTCGAAGGTCTTGTGGACATAAGTGACTGCATACGCGCTGAAATGGGTTGTCGTGAAGACGACCGCTTTCGCTTCGGCATCGTAACGCCCGTTTGGCACAGCATGGATTTGGCCCGCTCCGTCAATGTACCACACTACGATGTGCTCGGGATTCAATAATTCCTCCGCTGTCGGCACATAAGGAATACGGACTCGGACCGGAGCCTGTGGGTTGTTCCACTGGATCACTTTATCCCCATTTAGGACGGTCAGCTCGATAACGGGGTGTTTGCCGATTTGCTGCTTCGTCTCTGCACCCAAAGTATCGGCATCGATGCGGCTAATCTGAATGGAAATCTCGGTTGAAGCGATGGACTGGCCCTTCAACATATCACCTGGCAGCTCGACCGACGCATGCGGCGTTTTCACTGCAATCGTTAGCGACGAAGCGCCCGATAAAGCGTCGGCAGGCAGTTTGAGCTCGTAGGTTGGAGCTGCCTCTTTGGAAGCTGGCGCTTCAAGCACGATCGTATGAATACCGCTGGCTGCTGCACGGTCTTGGGCTTGCTTCCATACGTCCTTGCTCACGGCCAACGTCGTCGTTCCCGTAGTTGCATTCGTCGATACACTAGGTTCGACTACTACTGTATCTCCGACTACCTTCGTTGCCGGAATTGGCGCAGGCGCAGATGGGCCGGACGCCGGAGGCTGAACAACTGCGTTCGGTTCAAACACCCTCACATAATCCACGTACAAGTCGATTTGATCGCCGTATTTCGCCAGATCGATCGGCCAGCCTCCGCCAAGTGCCAGATTGAGCATGAAATACATCGGCGTATTGGCTTGCTCGAAGGACGCATGTCTCCATACCTCGACGTTATCGATGTAATAAATGACTTCCGACTCGGTAATTCGCGTGCCATACGTGTGCCACGTCGAGGCGTTGTCGCCGTAAGCGAAATTCGTGGACGAACAATTCGTTTGATGCGTCTCCGGATTGCCCGACCACCAGTGCTTGGCTTGACATGCTCCGCTTGGATCGTGTCCGTAGGCTTCTACCGTATCCAGTTCAGCCGTCGATGGCAGATGATCCGGACCTGAACTGTTCTGGGACATTAACCAGAATGCCGGCCATGCTCCTTTGCCTGCAGGCATTTGCATTCGCGCCTCGAAGTATCCGTTCGTCGCGGCAATGCCGGTTCCATCTAGGCCGACGGAAGAGAGCAATCCGCCGATATATTTGCGATTCCAGCCTTGCGGATCGGCGTAACCGTCCGGAGCCTTCGTTACCCGAATACGCAAATGATCGTCACCGAGAATGGCAAACGGATTAACCGCATCCGTCGGATCTGCGAAGATCGCCTCGCCGAATTCCGAGCCGTTCGGCCAGTCCGGCTTCAACGATGCATACCTCGTGCCCTCACCTGTCTTGGATACCGACAGCAGGCCTGTGAAATCATCCTCGAACAGCACATGCATGCCTGCTGTTTGAGGTGGCGCGGCCGGAAGTCCTTGCTTCCACACGACTCCGCCTTCGTTATACAGCTGCAAATAGCTCGTCGTGGACTTGGTGAAGTTTGGATCACCTTCCGCTGAATTCCAAGCATTCAAGATGACGGTCAGCGGGCCATGAGGCAAAGTGTCGGCATCGATCTGGATTGAGCCGTTCCCCTCCGCATCCGGTGCAACGTTCTGGAGCCAGGCGTCATAGCCGTTCGGATCCGGATTGGCTTCATCCGGTTGATGCCATACTCTCGCCCATACATTCTTCATCTCCGGGGCTTTGAAGTCGATGGTCACATTGCCCGACACATTCGAACCGATCGCGGGGGAGATGATTTCAATCGCAGGTTCGACTATCACAACAGGAGGTGCCGTCGGTGCCGGTTCCTTGTTCGTGTCGACATAGGAAATTTCGGTCGCACCGGATTTGGCGTCACCTTGGTGCGTGAACACGACGCGATACTTGCTCGCAATTACCGTGTTGAATGCAACGAGATTCAAGCCCGCAACCGGTTCGGCAGGTGTACGCACCTGTCCGGGAACGCTCACCCATTCACTGCCGCTTAAGTATTGAACATCGAACGACGCCGGGGACTTTACACCGCCGCCGTCATCGTAGATATAGACGCCGGCCATATTTTTGGAGAGTGTGCTCTCGTACTCGGTCTGTACCCAATCGGTACTATTCGGAGAGCCATATGCCGTCCAGCGGTTGCGCGGAAAATCATTCAACGAGATGATGCCGTCACTGACAAAGCCAGCGTCATCGCCGTTGTTCGAGTAAGAAGCGGTCGCAGTCCCTGCGGAAGGCTCCGTCGGCAGCGACTGTGTGGCGGAATCGACATATTGAATTTCGGTAACGCCGGTCTTAGCCGTGCTGTGCGTGAAGAGAATTCGGAATTTCTGCGCTTCAACCGGAGTGAACGTAACCAGATTAAGCGCATTGCCCGCAGGCTCGGCCGGCGTTTTCACTTGATTGGCGGCGCTCACCCATTCATTACTCTCATTTAAAAATTGAACGTCATACGAGGCAGGCGGCTTAATGCCCCCTCCGTCGGCGAAGAGGTAGATGCCGACCGCATCCTTGCGCTTCGGTGCGCCGAAGTTCGTCTGCACCCAATCGGTTTCGTTCGGAGATTCGTACGAAGTCCAGCGATTGGCGGGAGCAGCTTCGTAGGAGACGACACCGTCGTTAACGTGACTCACCTGATCCAGACGGAACGTATAGGATGCCGATGCGTTACCAAGCGGCGATACTTCCGCACCGGGGATTGGCTCGGTATTCGAATCGACGAAGGCGATTTCCGTCACGCCGCTCTTCGAGCCGGAATGCGTGAAGAGCACACGGAATTTCGCCGAGGATACAGAGTCGAAAGTAACCAGATTCAGCTCGTTGCCCGTAGGGGCAGCCGGCGATTTCGTTGCGTTCGGGACGTTCGCCCAATCTGTTCCATTCCAATATTGGACGTCATACGCGCTCGGAGCCTTGATGCCTCCGCCATCGTCGAAAATATAAATGCCCGCTGTGTTTTTCGATGTGGCACTTGCGTATTCAAACTGAACCCAGTCCTGCGGGTTTAGCGATTCATAGGAAGTCCAGCGACTCTTGGGGTCGTCGTCATAGGAAACAATGCCATCGTTCGCGTCTTCCAGACGGTCGCCGTGATACGTGTAAGATGCCGTTAGCGAAGCTGCGGAATCCTCTGCGGCTGCCGCCGGCAGGATGGGAAAGCAGCTTACGATCAAACCTAAGGTTACAACCATAGAGAACCATTTGATGAGTACGGATTGCCGTTTCATTGCGTGAAGACCACTCCATTCTCCTTAGAAGGTAATCGGCATTCAGGGCCCTGAACGCCGATAACTTTATCTTACGGGAGGGCTCGGCTCGCGAATATCATCCGTTGCCGACATCGAATCTACAATTCTTTACTATTTCGAGCGAACATGCCAAAGGCTCCTGCCCGTAAAGGAAGGAGCTAATTTCCCGCTATCCGCTCCCGTACACTTGCTCCTCCTTTCGGCGTTTTTGCCGGAGGCTGCCCGAGAAAGTTTAACGGTTGTCAGCGTGGCTATTTTATGGAAAAGTCGACTTTTCCAGCGTTAACGGTTGTGAGAGACGTTATCTCCGGTAAAATAGTGGATTCTTGTTCGAAAATATCCAAATAAGCTCTCAGGCAACCGCTAGAGAATGAACAAGGGCTTTTGATGAAAAATAACCACTGTCACAACCCTTACAATTTAGAATGCAGTTGTTGAGGGGGTGTGTTTTGCGATTCTTTCTGCGGAAAAGTTCTAACGAACCGTACAGGCCTTATTTCACCGATAATGGCCCCATAAAAATTCTAACGGATCGTACAGGCCTTATTCGAGGTAGCGTCAAGAAGTTTGTGTAAGTAGGAATAAGCTCGAGGTGTGAGAAGTTTCGGTGGGGGAGGCTACTCCCCCACCGAAACTTCCAAGCTCG
>NZ_FNNV01000047.1 GCF_900106745.1 Paenibacillus sp. CF384
ATGTTCGTAGGATAAGCCCTCGACCGATTAGTATTCGTCAGCTGCATGCATTGCTGCACTTCCACCTCGAACCTATCAACCTGGTCGTCTTCCAGGGGTCTTACATACTGGGAAATCTCATCTTGAAGGGGGCTTCACGCTTAGATGCTTTCAGCGCTTATCCCGTCCGCACTTGGCTACCCAGCGGTGCTCCTGGCGGAACAACTGGTACACCAGCGGTGCGTCCATCCCGGTCCTCTCGTACTAAGGACAGCTCTTCTCAAATTTCCTACGCCCACGACAGATAGGGACCGAACTGTCTCACGACGTTCTGAACCCAGCTCGCGTACCGCTTTAATGGGCGAACAGCCCAACCCTTGGGACCTACTTCAGCCCCAGGATGCGATGAGCCGACATCGAGGTGCCAAACCTCCCCGTCGATGTGGACTCTTGGGGGAGATAAGCCTGTTATCCCCAGGGTAGCTTTTATCCGTTGAGCGATGGCCCTTCCATTCGGTACCACCGGATCACTAAGCCCGACTTTCGTCCCTGCTCGACTTGTAGGTCTCGCAGTCAAGCTCCCTTATGCCTTTACACGCTACGAATGATTTCCAACCATTCTGAGGGAACCTTTGGGCGCCTCCGTTACATTTTAGGAGGCGACCGCCCCAGTCAAACTGCCCACCTGACACGGTCCCTGTACCGGATTACGGTACCAGGTTAGAACTCCGATACGATCAGGGTGGTATCCCAACGTTGCCTCCACCGAAGCTGGCGCTCCGGTTTCTTAGGCTCCCACCTATCCTGTACAGATCGTACCAAAGTTCAATATCAAGCTGCAGTAAAGCTCCATGGGGTCTTTCCGTCTTGTCGCGGGTAACCTGCATCTTCACAGGTATTAAAATTTCACCGGATCTCTCGTTGAGACAGCGCCCAAGTCGTTACGCCATTCGTGCGGGTCAGAATTTACCTGACAAGGAATTTCGCTACCTTAGGACCGTTATAGTTACGGCCGCCGTTTACTGGGGCTTCAATTCATAGCTTCGCCTTGCGGCTAACCACTCCTCTTAACCTTCCAGCACCGGGCAGGCGTCAGCCCGTATACTTCGCCTTACGGCTTCGCACAGACCTGTGTTTTTGCTAAACAGTCGCTTGGGCCTTTTCACTGCGGCCCCCTCGGGCTATTCACCCTACCGAGGCACCTCTTCTCCCGAAGTTACGAGGTCATTTTGCCGAGTTCCTTAACGAGAGTTCTTCCGAGCGCCTTAGCATACTCTGCTCGACTACCTGTGTCGGTTTGCGGTACGGGCACC
>NZ_FNNV01000002.1 GCF_900106745.1 Paenibacillus sp. CF384
ACAGTAGAAATGATCTGCCACTGGAATGGACGGTTTATTTGACGAGCCTTTTCGTCTTACCGTAACCTAAATTCTGGTTAATCAACAGACCTGCATGTCATGCAGCATTCTCTTTTTATTATGTCCATCAACTACCTCCTTTCTTGTCCAACCTCACCGAACGCCTGCAACACCACTCCGATATGAAACGGACTTCCCCGCCCCGAGTCGTGGTGAATAATGGACCTGCGGCGGATTTCCCGTGAAACGATACGTAATAAGATTAGTGCCAGGAACGGTATACCGCCGTGCATCGCAACTTAGGAGGCCATTCATGAACCAGGTCAAAATCTCACAATTGAAACAATCGATCACCCCATACGAGAAACCTCATACGAAATCGAGCCTCATTCAACTTGCCAATACACTGGGTCCGCTCCTTCTCCTCTGGTACGCAGCCTATGCGAGTCTTGCTTTATCCTACTGGATCTCACTTCCGCTGACCCTCGTCGCAGCCGGATTTTTAGTACGGACGTTCATTATTTTTCACGACTGCTGCCATCAATCTTTCTTTAGAAACCGTAAAGCCAATGATATCCTTGGTACCATCTTAGGCGTGATGACCCTCTTTCCCTACCATCAATGGAAGCAAAGCCACTCCATTCATCATGCCACAAGCGGGAACTTGGATAAGCGCGGAACCGGCGATATGTGGATACTCACAGTCAACGAATATAACGCCGCTCCATTGCGCAGAAAACTTGCCTACCGCGTCTATAGACATCCTTTCGTAACGTTCGTTATCGGGCCGATCTTCGTGTTCCTCTTTACCTACCGGTTCAACCGCAAATGCGCAAAACGCAAAGAGCGCTTGAATACGTATTTGACGAATGCCTCCGTAATTGCGTTATATACCTTATTGACCTGGGCGGTTGGCTGGCAAGCCTTTATCTTAATTCAGGGTCCGATATTCTTCGTCTCCGGCTTGCTGGGTGTATGGCTGTTCTATGTTCAGCATCAATTCGAGCATTCCTATTTTGAGCAAGACGAGGAATGGAACTTCGTCCAAGCTGCCGTCGAAGGAAGCTCTTATTACAAGCTTCCGAAGCTGATGCAATGGATGACGGGCAATATCGGGTTCCATCACGTCCACCATCTAAGTCCGAAAGTGCCGAACTATCACCTGGAGAAAGCCCATCAAGCCTCTCCTCCCCTGCAAAAGGCGACCACAATTACGATTGGAACGAGTTTAAAGTCGCTTCGTTTCCACTTGTGGGACGAAAACAGCAAGTCGTTCGTAAGCTTCCGTGACCTTCAGCGTATGGCGGGCTAATCCATTGCCGCTAGCGAGCACAAATAAGGCCGCCTCCGATGCATCATAATGCTGCATCGGAGGCGGCCTTGCTTCGACCTATTGCTGCTCGATCTATTGCTGCTCGCCGTCGCGCTTCGCTTTCAGCCACTTCGGTGCGCCTTTGTTCTTGCGCTCGCGCTCTTGATCGCGCTTCGACTTCGTCGGCTTCACCGCCTGCTTCGCTGCCGGCTTCGCAGCTGCCCCCGGCCGGCCGGCCGGCGCCGCTCCGCCGATTCGCTCGCCGCCGGAGCCACTTGCTTCCGCGCTTCCGCGAACGCTCGGCGCAGCAGGCCGCGAATCGGGTGCCGTCGCCGGGCGAGCGCCTGCTCCTGCGCCGCGCGCCGCTCCGCGCTCACCGGCTCCACTACCGCTTCGCCCAGCTCCAGCGCTCGCTCCGCCAAAGCCCGCTCCGCGACTGCCCTGCTCCTCACCGGGATTCCACAGCTTCCCGTGAGACATCGTTTTCTCCTGCAGCTCAATACCAAGCTGCTTACGGAACTTATCCATAATGAACAGCTGATTGCGCGTCACAATGGAGATGACCGTGCCCGGCTTGCCCATCCGGCCCGTACGACCGGAGCGATGGACATAATGATCCGCATCCAATGCCGGATCAAGATGCACAACCAAGGGCAAATCCACAATATCGAGTCCGCGGGCAGCTACATCCGTTGCCACCAACAATTGTAGACGGCCTTCACGGAAACGAGTCAGCGTCGAAGCACGCTTCTGTTTGTCCGCATCGCCATACAGCGTCTCGACGCTAAACCCTTCATAGCTCAGCTTTGCTTCATAATTGGCAATTTCATCGGTCTCGTTAATGAACAGCAGCGCAGCAGCAGGCTTCAGCATCCGAATGAGCTTCCTCGCGGTATCGGCTTTGTCCCGGCGTTCACATACGACAAAATAATGCTTTACCTGCTTGCCCGCATTCTGATCGGCCGTCACGTCCACGCGCTGCGGATCCTGCATCCAGCGTGCTTCCACATCAACCATCGCCTGCGGCCTTGTTGCCGAGAAGAACGCAATCTGCCGATCGCGAACCATGCCCCGCAGCAGCGTTTCCACCTCGACTGTCGAGCCCAGATTAAACACCTGATCCGCTTCATCGATAATGACGAGCCGGATATGGTGCAGCTTCAGCTTACCGGATTTCACAAGTTCATGGATCCGTCCAGGTGTACCAACGACAACATGCGGATGCTGCCGAAGCTTCTCGACTTGACGCTGCATCGATGCGCCTCCAATGAGCTGCTGCGTCTTCACGCCAATCGCTTCACCGTAAATTTCGGCAACTCGGAAAATCTGCATCGCCAGCTCCTGCGTCGGCGCAAGCACCATAACCTGCACATCCTGCTTGGTCACATCCACACGTTGAAGCGCGGGCAGCATATACGCAAGCGTTTTACCCGTCCCGGTCTGTGATTTGGCAGATACATCTTGCCCTGCTAACAGAACCGGTATCGTTGCCGCTTGTACCGGGGTCGGTTTCTCAATTTGATTCGAAATCAGTGTTTCTACCAGCTGCGGATGCAGCTGCAAGGTTTCCCATGTCACGTTCATCAAACTCCTCATCTGCTTGCTATCCTATTTCCGATTCAGCCAGCGCCCTGCGAGCCTGTCTGCCAAACGCGGAAATAATCCATAAATCCGAATGCCGATGGATGCCGACCGCGGCAAGTCCACTTCCGGCTTTCTCCGTTTCATCACTTGCACAATCACTTCCGCCACACGCGCCGGCTTCAGCATAAAGCCTTGTACTTTGCTCGCATAATGACCTTGCGGGTCTGCTATATGTAGAAAAGGGGTATCAATCGGCCCCGGATTAATCGCCGATACATAAATATTCATCGAAGCAAATTCCGATCGCATCGCATTAGTCAGCCCAAGAACGGCATGTTTGGTTGCCGCATAGCCGGATGACTTCGAAGTGCTAAGCTTCCCAGCCATAGAGGCGACATTAATAATATGGCCCCCGCCTTGCTTTTGCATAATAGGCAGCACTGCCTTGGTACATCGAATAATGCCCATATAGTTCGTATCCATCATCTCTTGGAATCGCTCGATCGGAGCATCCGCAAACAACTCAAATACCCCATAACCCGCATTGTTGAGCAGAATATCGATCCGGCCGAAATCCTTCGCGATTTGCTGCACCACGCGCTCAACTTCATCATTGTCGGTTACGTCCATCTTATAGCAGCCATTTCGGCCTCCGACCGCGTTCGCTGCCTCGCGAAGCTTATCCAGCCGTCGTCCGGTAAGGATCGGAATCGCCCCGGCTGCCGCCAGCAATTTGGCCGTTTCCGCGCCTAACCCGCTCGCCGCACCGGTAATAAGTACAATTTTCCCATCCAACATCGTGATCACCTGACTTTCAGTTTACTGCAACAGGTACAAATAGGCAAAATAGGACCGCTACTTAGGGCCCTAAACACGAAAAAAAGCTCCACTGGGAGCTCGAATCGTGTTACGATGCAATTAGTACCTGAATGTCCAGCTCTCCGATTCCATCCATAATCAGCGGAATGGTTAACGCTTTCGATACTTTAAAATCAGTCGCCTGCGATGAAAGTACCAGCTTCGGAGGGGTAATATCGACGCGAACGCCTTGATTGAAGAGCATCGTGCTGGCATTACCGCTAATCATGTTGCCAAGCTCCGATATTGCGCTTTTGCCCATCTCATCCATTTCCGAAATAATGTATCCGCCCATCATAGCCGACACCATTTTAAGAGCTACTTCTTCACTTAATCCAAATACAATATCGCCATTCATTTGACCGTTTATACCAATTTGTATCCAAATATAATCGTGGGTGAATTTAACTTCTTTCACACCGAGTTGACCAGTGGAAGGCCGAATTTGGATAACTTGTTCGATGACAATTTTAGCGGACTCTAAGAAGGGATTAATATATTCAGCCTTCATCGTGAGGTAGCGCCCCTTTTCGACTTAATTCGATGGCATTCGTCTTTACCAATGATTATACAAGAATTGTTAGGTCAAGTATACTACTCAATTGGAGCAAAAGTTTAAAGATTTGTAGAAATGCGTCGAACAAGAGTCTCAGGGAGGATAACCGTGCCGAATGTATGGACTCATTTTTTATTCGGGCAGCAATGCCTGCAAGTGCTTGGTGAACAGCATCTAATTGCTGCACCGCACCGAAAAAATATGTTTAATATGGGCTGTCAGGGCCCGGATTTTCTATTCTATCATCACTTCCTGCCTTGGCAGAGAGGCAAAACGATGAGTCAGCTCGGGAGCGAGATGCATCAATTCCACTGCGGCCCCGTACTTCTGGACTTATTGGATGCTCTGGATAGTACATCGGATGCAGATGCTGCCGCGAGAGACGATGCGCTTGTCTATACGCTCGGTTTTGTGCTGCATCATTTATTGGATCGTGTCATGCATCCTTACGTCTTTAGCCGTTCCGGCTCTCGCAAATGGGATCATCAACGCTTTGAAGTCATCATGGATACATGTATCGTTCGCAAGCTGCTTGGAGCAGAAACGTGGAAGACTGAGGTATGGCGCGAAATTAACAATAAAGGGGATCTGCCCGCTTCCGTAGTGGATGCGTTCGAGCAGATTGCTGCCGTACATTATCCGAAGCTTGCTCCGCTCATACGCCGTGAACACTGGACCGGCGCCATGCGTGACATGATTGCGGCGCAGCGGTTATTCTATGATCCTACCGGAATCAGACGCTTGCTTACGTTTCGTCAAATCGAACCTTTCGTCTATAAACGCGATTCTTTGCAACTAGATATATTAAACGAGTCCAATGCGCCTTGGCTGGACCCGGTCGATG
Organism: Paenibacillus sp. CF384; assembly: GCF_900106745.1. Lineage (GTDB taxonomy): Bacteria > Bacillota > Bacilli > Paenibacillales > Paenibacillaceae > Paenibacillus_Z. The sequence goes on from NZ_FNNV01000002.1 coordinate 5,155, forward strand.
GGCATACGCTCCATACGGAGAGCGTTTGGGATTTGTGGGATGTTGCTTTGACAGAAGCGACAGCGGTCATAAGTGCGATTCTGGCATGGCTTCGAGAGCAAGACCCGCTGGAGCCGATTCTTGGCAGCAGCGAAATCCCTTCCCCCTCCAAACATCAGCTCCGAGAAGCGGTCGTTCAATTAATAGGCAACCGCTCCTACGAAACAGGACTTTCTTGTGACTGCGGGGCATCCATTCAATTCGAAGATCCGATCTGGTCGACGATTTGATTCTAAGATACTTGATTGATCTTCATTCGGCGATAACGAAGGCGAATCAATCTTAACCGATCATAGATCAGATCAAGCGATTTCCCCTTACCTTGCACCGCTTCTTCTCCATACACACGCTGCAGCACCGGCTTCAGATAACGGTCACCGACTGCAATCATCGCATCCCAGACTAGCTGTTGCTCCGATTCCGGCATCGATTCCAGCTCTCGCTCGATAAGCGGCTCTATATCGTACCCTTCTGTCTCCAGCTTCTCAATACGCTCCATGAGATCTCTGCGAGGCAGATCGGTCTGAGCGAGCAGACCCTCTAAGGAGTTGCCCTCGGCTATTCCGCGAAGCAGCTTCTGCTTCTCCTGCTGGCGATCCATCTGCGATTTATACTTGTTTTCCTTCTGCTTATATACCCACTTAATGTAGACCTTAGGATCAATTGCGGCAGATACCCAGTCCAGCGGAAAGCTTCTTTGACGCTCATGTGTCCGCGTAATGGCAAGCACTTCTTCTGCGTATGCAGCCTGCTTCGTCTCGCCCCATCCGGGTATTTGCAGTAGCTCTTCAGGCTGATGCGGCACAAAACTGCTGATCATCCAGAGCATCCGATTGGATGCAATCAGATAGGCGGATTTCTTCCCCTCTACCGCTTTCAAGCGGCGCCATTCGCGAAGTGCTTCGAACAGAACAGGATCGGTGTTCATTTCCCCATAACATTGAATCATGGAATACAAACTGCCCAGCCCATCCTGACCACGGCGTTCCTCCAGCATCCCATCGATCAACGGCGTATATCCTTCACCCATCTGAACGGCAATGCCATGGCGGAATGCCGTCATCATTTCTTCCCACGAGCCGCCTTCAAACCAAACGGCTTGCTGCTCTTCCTGCCCGTTTACATACGATTCCGTCCAAATAACCGACCATACACCGTTTTGCTCGCAAATGGACAACTGTGCTTGTTCCGCACGGCTGTTGTCTTGCCCTGCTTTTTCAAATGTGTTCAAAAATACGACCTGCATGCAGGCCCACCTCCACCTGAAATGTAGTTTAATCAAAAGCCGAAGCACCGGAAAACAAAAAAAAGCACCTCTCACGCCATAGGTATGGCGAAAGAGGTGCTTCCTCACGATGCAATGATTTGATTGCCCAAATCATAGCATAGCCGTCTAAGCATGACAAGAGCCAATTTTCCAATACATGGCTGTAAGCCTGATTGCCCCGCCGCAGAGTGGAATGCTATGATAGATGCAGAATAAAGGAGGAACACGAAATGCTGCTGCCTGATTATGATTTTATGTCCGATACGACGGAGCAAACAACAACTCGCTTCGTTACTTTTATAACGCCGAACCTGAAGCGGTTCGATCTGGCTATTATGACTACCAACCGTTTCTACGGCAAGAAGCTGATCACAGAACTGCAAAGCGGAAAGACCGCAATCATCGGTCAAGACGATTTGGACGAAGAAGGCTACCTGGAATTCACGTTTAAATTAACGGAAGAAGAGGCAGCCGATCTTAAACAATTTTTAGAATTTGTGGTGGGAACGGTGCATTTTACCGACTGACCTCGGGTACACTGTAACGGTCATGAAGAAAGGGCTCCCGCCTTTTCTTTTATTTAACCAATAGCCGCCGCAGGAGGAATCTGCATGTTTATGAAAGAAAACCGTCAGCCCTATACCGATTTGAAGTCGGTCGAATCTCAGCGGAACGATCTCAATGCACAAGAGTTTCCCGATGGACCGTATGGTTCGAAGATTGTGTCCGAATCGCTTAGCAAAAGCAAACCGTGGCGAGTCGATCAACGGCCGCCGAATCGATTTGATTACGAGAACCGCGAGCTGCATGCAGGCATATACCGTGACTACCCCGGTGAGGACGTTTATCCGGATGCAATGGATGAGCCTTAATCACTCTCACACAGAAAACCCGCCAGAGAAGGAAGCACTCTCCTTCTCTGGCGGGTTTTCTCATTTTGTGCTCTATTCCCATTTTAGCTGCTGACCGAATAATAGCGCATTGCTTAACTCGCGGCCCGGAGCTGTAATGGTTTTCCCTTGAAACCAAAGTCCGGAGGAGGCTCCCCCGTCCAGATTCATCGCCTGCTGAGCACCCAGCTTCACCATCACCTGTGCCCACTGCTTCATCGTTGCACCGGGTACGGTTGCCAGCAGAATTGAACCGTCCTTGCCAATGGCGATGCCGCTGCGCGCGCCGCCTCCCGAGAGAATCTTTGGATCCTTGAAGCCTTCTGCGGCAGGATTCAAAGACACAGCACCGTTCGTCACCAATCTCGGACCTGCCCCAACCGCTGTATGAACACCGCTCCAATCCAGCTGCTTCCCCTGCATGTTCGTCAGATTGATCGCGTAATTCACGCGTGCGCCCGCTTCGAATCGCTCTGCTTGCCCTTTCTCGTTTCCTTGGAAAACAAGCACATATCCGTCAGCAGGGATTGAAACATTAATGCCATGGCGAACGCTTGTCACCATGTTATTTCGTACGATTACAGCTGTATCCGCTGCAAAGCCAAGCATTTTGCCCCGTTTTGGCGTAAATAAAATTGCAGATGCACTGCCCGTTGGTTTGCGATTCATAAAGTAGGCATACCATGAAGCTGTACGCCCGTCCTTGCGGACAATGGTGCCGCGAATACTCATGCGCAGCGAATCCATAACGGCGCTGCCATCCCATTTGAACCCGATTGTCGTCCCTCGGTTGCCGATATGTTCAGCCATTCCGCCGCTGATTAAATGCCCGTAGGGGTCCGGAACATCGGTATACGCATCGAAGAATGTGCCGTTTATTGCTATAGCTGCCCGATAATTCGAAGCGATTCCGGCAAGCGGCTGCGTAGAGCCGACTCGGCTATTCGCAAAGCCGACTGCGGCGGTCATTCCTTTGGGAATGGTAACGGTTTGTACCGTAAAGCTTGAGCTGCCCAGCTTGATTCGGCGAACTTCAAGCTTCGGCTTGAAGGCTAACGTGACCGGCTGTGCCTTGGACACGGTAACAGGCAGCTTTAATTGTCCTGTGTACGGCTCGGCAGAAGAGACACGGATGGTCAGCGTCGTCGTACCTGGCGATACCGGGATAAGAACACCCCTTGCATTCACTTTAGCAATGGACGGATTCCCCGTTGTATATTCCAGCTCCACCGACTGCGACAGCTGCAGCTTATCGCCAACCGGAAGCTGCGTTCCAATCGGCAAGGTAATAGACGCTGATTTCCCGTAGGTGATCTGCACTGTTGTCGTCTTCTGAGTTGCCTCGAAATTGTTTACGCTTGGCGTTAAGACAGACTGATCCGTCGCCCACACCATCCCGCCTGCCAATCCCATTGCTGCTGTCAGCAGCACACTTGCCGTCCATACTCGTACGACTTTACTCTTCATCACGGTTACTTTCTCCTCTGACTGTTGATCTTGAGTTCTTTTTCGGTCTTCTCCTCTTGATAATGAAGATAGAAAAACCCGAAATCGGAGAAACTCCGATTTCGGGCTACCTTTTTTCCATGCAGCTTTAATCCTCTTCCATGAGCGATGCTTCCGTAATCGTCCCCTCACTTACAGAAACACGGAAGGTCTTCACCTCAAACGCTGCAAGCACAACCTTGCAAGTGATGCCAAGCATCGGAATCTCCACTTCCGTCTCTCGTGGATTTCCGGTTGGCTCGAACAGGCGAAGCACATAATCATCACTGCGTTCCATTTGCTTGAAGGCTCCCAGTTGAACGACATCATCCTTCAATATTACAAGCGGCTTTACTTTCTCTCCGCGGCCGGATGGGAAGAAAGACAACGCGTACGGTGCCTCATTACGCTGAACCGCCTCACGATCGATCGCGTCAAGGCGCTCATTCGCAGCACCGCCGTTCAGCCAGTATGTAAACTCCCGTTCCCCTTGATCAATGCGCGGAGAGAAACGATCCTGCACAATAAGCGGGCGATCCATAATCGGGTGAGTCGTGTATCCTGGGCTGCGCAGCAGCGTTGGACGAATGGCGCCATCTCTGAAGTCTGAACCATAGGTCCCATTATTAATTAAGGTCAAGGCAGCCTGCTGCTGTGCCGAATGAGCAGCGGTCCACTTCTGCGCCACGGCTTCTTGTCCTGTCGTATCCAGCGACTGCACACCATACACCGTTTGACCGATATACTCAGCATCCGAGAACATCGTTGGAATGGACAGCTTCAGCATCTTGTCCTTTTCATTCCAGAACACCCGTACATGCACTTCAAGCTCGCTGCCGTGTTTAGGGAGTTTGTACGTAAGAACCAGCCGGGAATTCTGATAAGCAAGAACAGCCTCCACTACGGTGCGCACAGCTCCGTCTTCGACAACCCGAACGGATGGCAGCAATGCATGGCGCAAGCCGGAGAAATCAGAGCCTGCTCCCTTATCCATCAGTTGAAACGAACCGATATCCGGCTCAAACCGGTTCGTATCCATCCGCCATGGATCCTCATTATCAGCAACAACGATCGGCTGGAATGCACGTTCCTTTACGTACGAAACACCATCCACCAGATAAGCATCAAGCAAGCCTGTACTTGTATTGATAACAGCTTCCATTCGACCGTTCGAGAATCGAATGGCTTGCTTGTCGACTTCAAGCTGCGGCTGAGGTTTGGCAGGGAGCATCTCTATCCGGCAATCGAAGCGATTCATCGAAGATGGCGCGAGCTCCGCATAGAACACGGCACGTTTCCGCCAATCCAGATTAATATTGCTGTGCTCCTTCTCGGGCTGAGAAGGAATTCTCTTGCCGTCTTGATAGACGACAGGCATCGAGAATTCGTCCTTCCAGTTCTGATCCGCCAGCATAAACTCGCAAGCAAACACACCGTTTACCGGGAATGGATGCGGGTTATAGATAAGAATCGGATATTCGCCTTCCTCTGCCTTCGGTTGTCCGGCTGCTAATGCGAAGAAGGCTCTCGCCTTCAGCCTCGAGACGATTTCCAGCCCATGTCCGAGCAGACGAAGGGATGCATCCTCGGCAGGCTGTACCGACGAGCCTGGCAATATATCATGGAATTGAGCAGTGAGCAGATCATAGGTTGCCTGCTGCAATTCCTCTCTTGGGTAGGTCAGTTTGCCGGCAATTGCCGCTGCGGAGAGCATTCTCTCCGTTACATAGAGCTCATTCTCGAGCAAACGATGCTTCTGCTTAATTCGAATGATGGACGTATAACAACCGACAAACCTCGGATTCAAATCATTCGTATGGCACGGCAATTCTGCCGCCTGATCAGCCAGCTCTGCAAAATAGTGCTCCGGTGATGAATGTACGATTTGAACATCGCTCCGCGCTTCCATCAGCTTGCCGATTTCGTCTAAATCGATGCGGGAAGGGCCGCCTCCATGATTGCCAACCCCCCATAACATCAGGCCAAGCGGCTTGCCTTCATGAGTGCTAAGCCAGTTCTCGATGGACTTACGCGCTTGGCCCATAAGGGTATTATAGAAATAGGTCTGGTGAGCCATCACCTCGGAACCGTCAAATCCAATCCATCTAAACTCCCGCTCCGGGCCAACCGTATGATCATCGGGACGCATAAACAGATAAGAATCGTAACCGGCTTTGCGCATGAGCTGCACTAAACCGCGGGAATGTCCGAAAGAATCGAAGTTGATTGCCGTAGTCGGCCTTGCGCCGAATTTCTCTGAGAAATAAACTCTGCCATGCAGCATCTGCCTCACGATCGATTCCCCTGAAGGCATATTACAGTCCGGCTGAAGATACCATCCGCCCATGATGTTCCACTTGCCTAAGCGTACCAGTTCTTGAATTTCCTCGAACAATTCAGGCTCATATTCCTCAATCCATTTGTAGAGAATCGCTTCATTATGATTGAACACATACCCATCGTATTCCCTGCAAAATTCAGCGGCGGCGCGGAACGTAGACACTGCGGCGGCAGCCCCCTCTTCCCACTCCCACTGCCATACGGGATCCAAATGCGCATTGCTTAGCAAGTGAAGCTTGGCCATCCGTTCATCCTCCCAGATCGATCGTACCGATGTTTGTTAGAAACAAATTATGTTCCTTTCAAACTTACGATACCTTACAATGGCAAAGTTGTATATAACAAAAAAACAATCCTATGGCTGCTATCAGCCATATAGGATTGTTTGTTCTTCATTCCATTTCATTGTACATGCTTATTGTGCTGCAAATCCGCTCTTTAACGCTCTGGCTACCGCCACATTACGTTTGACTTGATGTTCAGCAGCAGCGCGAACGTCTTCCTTCATTGCACCGTCTTGATCTACGGTTACGCTCGTGCCATAAGGATTTCCTCCGGCAACATATACGGATGGATCCGTAAATCCGGGAGCGACCACGATCGCACCCCAGTGGTACATGGAAGTGTACAGCTGAAGAATGGTTTGTTCTTGTCCACCATGCGGATTCTGAGCAGAAGTCATGGCACTCACGACTTTATTCACTGTTTTCCCATGGAACCATAGTCCGCCGGTTGTATCGAGGAACTGTTTCATTTGGGCCGGAAGATTACCGAATCGAGTGGGCATACTGAAGATAATAACATCCGCCCATTCCACGTCGTCAAGCGAAACAGTCGGAACATCTTTAGTTGCCTCAAGATGACTTTTCCAAGCTGGGTTCGTATCAATAACCGACTGAGGCGCTGTTTCCGGTACTTTTACAATTCTCACATCTGCTCCGGCTTGACGGCCACCTTCAGCTGCCCATTGCGCTAATTGATAGTTCGTTCCATTTGAACTGTAATAAATAATGGCTACATTTACTTTTGATGATGTCATTGGTGTGGTCCCCTTATTGAATAATTTTTGCAAAAAACTCATTGTATTATCCCTCCAGATTACATTCATAATTTACTATCTGAGTTGCAATTATCGCTGAGCAGGCTTCACTGTTCTAAGATAATGCACATAATCAATGCTGCTCTGAGCTAACCGTTCATTCGTTACGTCAGAGGTATCATTCAGCGAGAAGTGAGGCAGGTAAGTAGCACTGATAAATTCGGTAAGCGCCTCTATCGGACGCAGGATTTCTTCCAAGGTAAAGCGATTGAACCCTGTTGGTTGGAATGACTCGGTCGTGCCATAAGTGGAAATAGCTACGCCGATTTCTTTCCCTGTCGTTTTGGTAGCATTGGGTCCATAAGCCCAGTTATACAGCAATACTTTATCGAACCATTTCTTCAATAGCGGCGGCGAGCTGTACCAGTACAGGGGATATTGAAAAATAATCCGATCATGGTCTTCAATCAATTTCTGCTCCCTCGGAACGTCGATATTCTCGTCGGGATATTCCTTATATAACTCATGAATCGTAATATCACCTTCATCTCGAACGGCCTTCAACCAAGCTTTATTCCAGTTGGATGCTTCAATGTTCGGATGAGTAACGATGATTAAGGTTTTCATTAATGGTTCATCTCCTTGTTGGGTTTGTGTTTCTACCTATTGAAAGATAGTTAAAGTAGATAGAAGTGGATATTCCAGATGCCCGCATAAGCATCCGCATAATACTAACAGAGTGCCCGATGCCGGCAACACTAACCACAATCCCAGATGCCCGCACAAGCAACCGAGTTATAATCACTATCTTCTCCGTTTTATTTCATATTGCCTTGTCCATGTTTGCTATTCTATCTTTTAGTAGATAGTCTGTCAACATCCAAATCTTCTCATTCGGATGGCAAAGGAACCGTTTGTTCCGGAAGTGGAGTCGAAGTTGATAGGGACCGGCATTTGTTGCATAAAAGGTAACATTTTCGCCGTATCAGCTTCCTAGCTCCACATATGTTGCACGATATGCAACATTTCCATTGAAATCGGGCTACCCAGGGCTAAATTGAGATAAAATGTTGCATAAATTGCAACACTTTCACGCTTCACATAGCATACCTACAGAAATGTTGCAGGTTATGCAACATTTCACGATCATATGAAAAAAAGCAATCCACTCAGCTGACTCAGCCCAAGTAGAATTGCTTTCCTTCACCTATACTATGAACGATAAAGCCGAGTTTCGTCTGTTTTCTCCGGCAGCCATACTTTCATTTGGCCGGCATCCCGATTATCCCACGCATAATAAGGAATCGCCTTGAAGTTTTGATCACCGCTCGGTTCTTCGGCGTATACGGCTACGACCCCTTGCAGCAGCTCCGGCTCATATACGGTACGGAACCGAGTAGCGGCTGTTACGCGTAGTGCGTCATAGCTTGCATTATCGATCTCTTCTATACAATACACGAGCGGACCGCGCTGCAGCGCGACTTTCCCCTCATTGGCCAGGACTAGCGGATGCGAGTAAACGCGCTCGATCTGCATTGTCAGCTCAAGCGTAATTTCGTCTCCCGGCTTCCATTCGCGTTGCAAACGAACATAGCCTTTCACGATTTGGGCATCAGCGACTTCCAGACCTCCGACCGACAACCTGTAGGATTTGCACCATGCCGGGATACGCAGTTGAATGCCGTATGCTCCTGCTTCTCCTTCTTCCACGCGCAGTTTGATTCGACCATTCCATGGATACTCCGTTACTTGACGCAGCGTAATTTCCCCAGCCTGCAAGGAAAGTCGGCCGGTTCCTTCCACGAATTGATTGACGATGATGTCGTTGCCTCGGGTCGCATAAACATAGCCGCCAATGGACGGAATGAACCGAGCAATCTGCGTCGGACAGCAAGAGCAGTCGTACCATGGTACTCGGTGATGTGTCCCGTCTGACTCCAATGGATTGACATAGAAGAACTTATCGCCGGACAAGGAGACGCCGGCAATCGAACCGTTATACATCGCCCGCTCCACGATGTCTGCGTATTTCGAATCCCCATGCAATAAATTCATCCGATGGTTCCACATCACCATCCCGATCGATGCGCATGTCTCGCAATAGGCGCTGTCGTTAGGCAAATCATAATCTGCCGTAAACCCTTCATTATGTCGAGAAGGGCCAATGCCGCCTGTTACATACATATTCCGGTCGACGACATTAGACCAAATACGATTCAGTGCCTCTATGTAACCTTGATCACCGCTCAGCATGGCAGCGTCCGTCATCCCTGCATACATGTACATCGCACGTACGGCATGACCGGTTACACTCGATATATCCCGTACAGGTACGTCATCCTGCGAATAAGCGGCACCCCAATCTGAACGATCCCAACTATAGCCGACGCCATGGCCGTGACCGCGTTCCTCCAGCAGCCAATAAGCCAGTTTCCAGTAACGCTCTTCCCCTGTTTCGACGTACAATTTAACAAGGGCCAGCTCGATTTCCTGGTGACCCGGAACCCAGTGGCGCTTGCCCGGTCCAAACAAAGAATCGATATGATCCGCTACACGAATGGCTACATCAAGAAACAATCTTTTGCCAGTGGCCTGTTTATAAGCAATCGCTGCTTCGATCATATGACCGGCACAGTACTCCTCATGCTTATTCATGTCGGTCCATTTCTTCTCCGGTTCGGCAAGTGTAAAGTAGGTTTGCAAATAACCGTCCTCTTGCTGCGCCGCAGCGATGAGCTCGATAATTCGGTCAGCTTGCGCTTCCATCTCCTCATCGTGCTCAATCAATAGGGAATAAGCGATTCCTTCCAACACCTTGTAGACATCGGAATCATTATAGAAAATCCCCACAAAGCCGCCTTCCTCAAGGCCTCCGGCTTTGGCGAAATTCGATATTCGGCCTGTTGCCTCGCACTGGGCCAGACATGCTGTAATCGTCGATTTCTGTGTCGCCTTAATCCGACTGCTCCAGAAACGATCCTCGATGGAAACGTTCGTGAACGGAATTGCTGTCAACGTTTGGTACGGTAACGCTAATTCTTTCAGTACTGTCATACCGGCTACGACTCCTTCGATTCAGGTAGTGGAATTGGTTAGCGAGGGATTCATGCCGGCTATTCGACTAGCCCTTCATCCCCGTCAATGAGATCCCTTGTACAAAGTAGCGCTGCGTAAACAAGAAAACGAGCAGCACTGGGAAAATAACGAGCAGCGACGCGCCCATCTGAAGCGGCCAATTCGTAGTATATTGGTTGCGGAATACAGACAATCCCACCTCGAGCGTACGCATCTCAACCGTATTCGTGACGAGCATCGGCCACAAGAAATCGGTCCAGACGCCCATGAACGTAAACACCGACAATGTGGCAATTGCCGGCTGCGACAAAGGGAGAATGATGTTCCAGTAAATCCGGAACTCACTGCAGCCATCGATTCGCGCCGCATCCTCGGTTTCCTTGGGCAGGCTGTGGAAGAACTGCTTCAGCAGGAAGATTCCATATGCACTGCTGAGGAAAGGGATAATCTGAGCTGCATAGGTGTCCAACCAGTGGAATTTATAAATCATGACATAAGTCGGGATCGTCGTGACCTGCGACGGAATCATCATGGTCGCGAGGAACAGGACAAAGATTGCGTTGCTTCCTTTAAACGGCAGCCTTGCGAAGGCGTAGGCAGCCAGTGAACAGAATATCACCTGCCCGATAACAACACTCATCGTTACGAAGACTGTATTGTAGAGAAACCGCAAGAACGGTGCCGCTTTGAAAATGCTCATGTAGTTCTCGAACAACCAACTGCTCGGAATGAATTTCGGCGGAAACTCGAACACGGAATATTCCGGTTTCAACGAAGTGGAAATCATCCATAGAAACGGAACCAGCATCGTTAAACTGACGATTCCCAGTACGACGTACGTGAAGATGTCTGCGAACAGCTGCCCTGGTTTTGCTATTTTGCTGCTATTACCCGTACTTGTTATCGTGGCCATCGGTTTATCCTCCCTCCCGGCTTAATGCTCATAATTGAATTTCTTCATGAATTTCACTTGAATGATCGTAATGATGAAAATAATCGAGAATAGCAGCCATGATTGTGCGGATGCGTACCCCATATTAAATACCCGGAAAGCTTGCTCATAAATGTGATACACCACCACATCTGTCGAGCCAACCGGCCCGCCTTCTGTCAGCATGTAGATAACCGTAAACGCCTGGAATGAGCCGATTATGGTCGTCACTGTGAGGAAGAAGACCGTCGGCATGAGCAGCGGAAGCGTGATTGACCAGAAAATCCGCCATTTATTCGCTCCGTCGATACGTGCCGCTTCGTATAAATGCTCAGGAATGCCCTGCAATCCGGCCAGGAAGATGATCATCTGATAGCCGATCCCTTTCCAGACGGTCACAATAATAACGGCAATCATCGCCCATTTGGGATCCATCAACCATTTGGGACCATCAATACCAATCTTTCCTAGCAAATAATTAAACAGCCCGAACTCCGGCTGTAATATCCATTGCCATACCATCGCGATTGCTACCGTCGAGGACACAACCGGCAGGAAGAAGAACGAACGAAACCAATACACGCCTTTCATTTTGCGATTCAGCACAAGCGCTACGAGTAGAGAGACTGCAATTCCCGTAGGAACACTTCCGAATACAAAATAAAACGTATTGACCATCGCATGCCAGAAGTCACTATCATGGTACATCTTGATATAGTTTTTCAGCCCAACGAATGGTTTCGCCGGCTTCAGAATGCTCCACTTGTGGAAGCTGAGATAGAGAGAGAATAGAATCGGAATTAATGTAAATACGGCGAGATGAATAAAGGCAGGCAAGATGAACAAATAACCGATAGGCTTATCGTCGCCTACTGCATGTCCCCTCAGTTTCTTCCAAAAGCTTGGTTTAGCCAGCTTCTCAGACGGCACATACGATTGGGAGGCCGATTCCACTGCTGTTTCCTCCTTCTTAGCCGCATAACAGAAATCGGGGGAGCGGAATTTCTCCAATCCCCCGACCTGCGCAGCTTATAAGTTATTCGTCTTTAATGATGGCATCAATCTTCGGTACAGCGGAATCCATCGCTTCTTTCACAGAGATGCCGTTTACGACAACTTGCTCAAGCGCCTTATCGATTTGAGTTTCGATTTCGGCCCATTTCGGATGGATCGAGCCCCATGGCTGACGTGCATATTGCACTTCGTCTACGAACACTTGCTCAATCGGCTTGTCCTTCGCATACTCTTCTTGCACCGATTTCACAGCGGACAATTCCAGTCCCGATTCAACGCGGCCCTTCTGGCCTTCAACCGATTCGGACATGAATTTTGCAAGCTTGTAAGCTGCTTCCTGATGCTTCGTTGAAGAAGCTACGCCCCAGCCTGCTTCGTACATAACGGAAACGCGTTCTTTATTGCGAGGCAGACCAACGACACCAAGCTTGCTGATATCGAATTTGCCGGATTCCACCGTATCGTTGATTCCAAGAAGCGTCCAGTGACCGGATACTTGCATCGCTACTTTACCGGATTGGAACCACAGATCGCCAAAAGCTTTCTTCACCGACGGTGTCGGGGAAACTTGCTGCTTCACGAGATCTGTGTACATCTGCCAAGCTTCTACCGTAGCCGGGCTATTCAGATAACCATCAGCGGTTGTGCCATCCTTATCGAGCACGTCAGAGCCGTTTTGCCATACGAATGGAATGGATTTGTAGAAGTAAGGGTCAGCGGACATACCGTAAATGTCGGTTTTGCCATCGCCGTCTTCATCCTTAGTCAGCTTCTTAGCCGTATCCAGGAAGTCCTGCCAGGTCCAGTTATCCTTCGGATAAGCTACGCCCGCTTTATCAAATACATCTTTGTTGTAATACACGACCATTGGCGTGAAGCCGCGTGGGAACTCGTACAGCTTGTCGCCGCGAACGCCGATGTTATACACGTTCTCGAACCAGACGTCTTTGTTGAATTCAGTATCGGTTTGTGTAAACGGAGCCAGGTCAAGCAATGCATTATTGTCAATAAATTGCGGCAGTAATACAGAGTCAATCAGGAATACGTCCGGCGCATTGCCGGCTGCGATGGAAGACAACAGCTTCTGCGTTGCGTCATCGCCTGGAATCGGTTCATATTTGACGGTAATGTTCGGATTTTTCTTCATAAACGCATCGATCGCTGCTTGTTCGGCTTTAGCTTCTTCTACAGCTGCGCCGGATGAAACACGCAGCTCGAATTTCTCTTGCGAATCCGCATTCGTTGCATTTGCATTCGTAGTTGCTGCATTCGAATCTGTGCTGGACGTATTTGCGTTCTCAGCATTGTTGCTTCCGCAGCCGGCAAGCAGCGTCGTAGCTCCTACTACCGATGCCAACATATAACCTTTCCACTTCTCCATCTACTTTCACTCCCCTTATATAATGAAATTCTGTTTTATACAAACACGATCTCGTCGAACAGAACCGTAAAGTTCCCTCCGCAAGAAGCGATCTGTAGCTCAAGTCGGCTAAGCTCATTCAAGTCAGGATGACCGGCATGACTTTGCACCCAACCGGTTTGCTCACCGGTAAGCGGGGTACGAATGTTCGACCAGCCAGATCTGGCTTCGGAAGCAATCTGCGTCCATTCAAAGAGCGGACGAGCGGACACCCATTGCACATATTGGCTGTCATTCTGCTTCAGCCTTACGGTAAACGCGGATGACGGGAAACCGCCCCATGTTTCATGCGAGAACTTGATCCAGAAGCTGAGCTCACTTCCGTTCAGCGACAAAGCTAGCGCAGAAGTCTCGGCCGGAATCGGAAGCTGAAGTCTCACAAGCGACGATGCTGCTTGCAGCTGCAAGGCTTGTCCCTCACCAGAGCGCGTCTGATCGTCGCTCCTAGTGAGAACAGCCGAATGATTCGGAACAACTGCGGCCAGCAGCGCTTGGTTCACATCTACGCGATGCTTGATTTGTTCTGCCGCATGCAGCACATTCAGGTCAATCCAGTCCAGATCCGCTGTACCGTTTGTTCCGATGACGGTCAAGCCTACACGGTAGAAGCCCGCCTGCTCATAAATGTGCTCTACTTTCGCCGTTTCCCTAATCGTGCCGTCTCCCATATCCCAGCGATAAGTGAGCTGGCTGCCCCCGGATGCATCCCGGCTTGCGGTAGCATCGAATTGGACGGCATATCTCGCACGCGGTCGCTCCGTCAATAGATCGGCTCTGGCGATTGGAGGCTCTCCCTCCGCTTCACCGACGATCACGTCTGACACGTTAATGTCTTGATGGATGTCGCCGCTACCGTTACCGGTGATACGGTTCCCTACTATATAGAGCTGCTTCGCATGCTTCATATAGATACCGTACGTGTCGTTGTCGGTTATTTCATTTTGCTCGATGATCCAATGACTGGCTTCGTAGCCTTCTTTGTATCCGATAGCAAGCCCGACGCTCTTATTGTGGTGAATTCGATTGCGCCGCATCGTGAAATGACTGCTGGAGCCATTCACGACTGCAATGCCTGCATTTCCGAATTTCTCCGGTGCGTTCGCGATTCTCAAACCGTTATAAGCAGCCTCATTCTCGATCAGAACAGCATGGCAAGAGCCGCCAAGCCAGAATCCGTAGCTAGAGTGGTTACCTTTATTGCGGACAAAAACGTTGCCCGGATCCCATACTTCCCAAGCGTTGTTGTGAGCATAGGACGCATCATTGCCTTCGAAATAGTTTCCGGTGCTGACAAATCCGTTCAAGGATCGGATGAATACGCCGTCACCGCCATATGTAAAGTCATTATTCAAAATCCGGTTATCATTGGAGCCGCTTTCGATCAGCACCGAGGTCGAGTCTCTTGCATGTACCTCTCCCGGTGCGATTCGAATACCGTAGCTCATTACATTGCCATCAATTTCGTTTTGAGACGAACCCCATAGCTTCAGGCAGACGTTCGTGCAATGGGAGAAGATGTTGCCTGTAATCCGATTGCGTTCCGCATATTTCAAATCCAGGCCGTTCCACACTCGGTTGCCTCTGTTTCCGGCGATTACGCTATCCGAGACACGTTCTAGCATCAACGCGCCAACAGACTCCCCATCACCCCATCCATAGTCAGGGTCCGTGTAATTATCCGAGAGGTCATTGTTTTCGATTACCCAGCCGGAACCGTTCGTTATTTTCATACCTGTCTTGAATCCATGCAGCTCCAAGCCTTTGACTGTTACCCCGTGATATCCGTTGGAATAAAGCCCTGTACCATCGTAGGAATGAATGTTGCCGATCTTGCCGCGTCCGCGAATGATGGCTCCGTTGCCATCAACCGTGATGCCGTTTGCTGCGATAATCAAGCCTTTACTGTTTGGAAAGCTATATTCACCCGGCTCGAAAACAACGTCTTCGGTAATAATCATGCCGGCATATGGCTGAATTACTTTCGTCATCTTGTAATTTACGCCCCCGTATCTGGAGTGAAATAATCGCTATCATACCAATCGAATTCCTGCCGCTATCCCTTCGGAGGCGCCGTCGTTTCACGCTCTATGACGTTTCCTCTTACAAGCTGCTTCGCCGTTTTCCCATCCGGCATATGGCCGGTCGTGATCATTTCGCAAAGCACTTTGCCAGCGATAAAGCCGACTTCGAACATCGGCAGCGAAATGGTTGTCAGTCTTGGCCGTGCATATCTCGCAATCGTCCGATCATCGTAGCCCATCACCGAAACATCTTCCGGAACACGAAGACCACATTCTCTTGCGGCATCGATGATGCCGATAGCCATCATGTCGTTCGCGGCAAATACGGCTGTTGGCGGATCTTCGGAGCGGAATAGCTCGAGCGCCAGTCGGTAGCCGCTGTCCTCGAACCAATCGCCGTGCTTCACGTATTCGGAGCGGAACGGGATATGATTCTGATTCAGCGCTTCCGTATAGCCATTCAATCGGCGGATACTGGAATACCAATCTTCAGGTCCGTTTATGTAAGCAATCTTACGGTGATTCAGTTTAATCAAGTAGTCAGTCGCATCATGTCCGCCGGCAAAATCGTCCGTACACACGATGCTGACAGGCTCCTCGGCACTGCTATATCTGTTGATGAGCACGAAAGGCAGCTTAGTGGTAGGCACTTCGGCAAGTGCATCAAGTGTGGAATCCGCCAGAATAACGCCATCCATCTGCATATCCGCGAAGTAATCAATGGCGGACTGCTCATTCTCCGAATCATGATGCACATTCCAGACCAGCATGCTGAACCCGCTCTCACGCAGCGCATGTTCGACTCCCTTGGCAATCATGCCGCTCAATTCATCGGATACATCGTCCGTGATCAATCCGATCATCGAGGAGGACTTCTGTCTGAAATTGCGTGCCAGTAAATTCGGGCGGTAGCCCATCTCCTCTGCAATCCGCTGAATGCGTTCACGAGAATTGCGGCTAATCTTATCGTTGTCGGCAAGTGCCCGAGAGACCGTAGCTGCGGACATGCCTGCCGCCTTGGCAATATCGTATATGCTTACCACTGACTTCACCCCTCTCATGGTTCATTTATTCCAATGCTTTGCAATCGATTGCAAAACTTCACAACTTCACCTGCAAACGTTTACACTTCCTGTCTAAAAGTTATTGTAATCGATTGCATTAATTCCTGCAACGGTTATTTTGCAATCGATTGCAGAAAGGATTGCAGAGCGGTATTAACTTCGTCCTTCTACGCGAACAGGACTCCCTGTACGGATGGATTGACGAATGGCTTCCAGCGTCGCGATCGTTTGGAAACCGTCCTCCGCATCCGGCATCGCTCGCGTTCCCTGGTGCAAGTTCCTTGCAAAATGCTCGGTATAGTTCACAAACTCGCCAGCATGATGATTCACGCCTTCAAACTGAAAATAGTGATAAATATCCTCAAAGTAGTGTTCTGTCCGTTCCTTCTCGCCTTCGTACTTGATCTGCGCTTCCAGCTGAGGGTATTTGCCGATGAAGGTTCCCTTCGTCCCGTACAAGGCGACCTCAATCCAAGGGCGAGTCTGGTGCAGATGCTCTAAGCCGTAAAGGCCCAGCACGCGTCCGATTTTGCCGCTTCTGAATTTCAAATTGATGACGAATGTGTCGTGACCGTCAAACCCGCTGGCAATCGCAATATCCGATTGGCTGCTGTACGCCGAAACCTCTTCCACATCGCCCATGTACCAGCGAATAAGGTCTACCGGATGCGAGCAGCAGGCGAACAGAAGATCAAAGCCGCCTTCTCGTGCCCATGCCCGTTCATTGTAAAACCAGCGCATGTCATGCACATATTGCGTTTCCGCGAAGCTGAGCGTACCAAGCTTGCCCGCCTCATAGGCCTCGCGCTGATGCTGCATTGGGCCGAAGAAACGCGAGCTTTGGCCAACCATAAGCTGACGCTCGGGATTAGCCCGCACATAGGCAAGTACTTCCCTTGCTTCTTCCATCGAATTGACGAGCGGCTTCGTGCAAAGCACATGTTTGCCCGCTTCGAACGATTGGCGAATATGGGTGAAATGCATTTGATCCGGCGTATAGATCGCGACAAAATCGATATCCTCGCGAGCCAGCATTGCCTCAAGGGAGCTGTAAAAGTGAGGAACCGCATATTGCCGAGCGATTGTTTCTGCAAGCTGTTCGTTCGCATCACATACCGCGACTACCTTCAGCTCCGGATGACCGGCCAATCCTTTTACAAGTCCCTTACCTTCGCCGAGACCGACAATGCCTATGCCGTACTGGCGGCCGATTGGTGTAAAACGTCCATGTCCTTCCATGCTTCATCTCCTCCTATTTCGGGATATTAGTTGCTCGGAAGCAGGTAATCCAACGTGCAATCGAGCAGATAAAGTGCAGCCGGATTACGTTCAAGTCCGTCAGGCTGGCTACCTAGACCGCCTTCCAAACGCAGTGTGGTCGCAATTCGAGTTCCATCTCCGATTCGCTCCTCGATCATGTAACGGTCAAGCTCAAATATTCTGGCATCCAACCGGTCCATGATTGGCTTATGCTCACCAAGCTTCAAACGGTCGAAGACCATATCGGTTGCGAGCCCGAATAGGAGCATCGATGTATGGCCCTGATGCGGAAACTCGTTCATAATCGCATGGTCATGGAACAGCTGCAGCGATTCCCGCCAGAATGGCGCACGCTTAACAGCAAGAGGGCCGTATCCTCGCTCTATGTACAACGCCTTGCCTCCTGCGGCGACGTAGCGGTCCATCTTCTCCGTCCATCTGGAAGTAAGCAGCACTTGAACGTTATCGTTAAGGCTATCGCCAATCTCCGACCATGTTCGAATGGCGGGATGCAGACTTGCCCATTCACGGAACAATCCGTTCGCATCATCAACTGCAATAGCGGCAAGCTGGGACTCGGATCGGTCGGCCTTCGGCAGCACCCAGATCGGCCACGAGTTGGTCGCGACAATGCGCCCTTCCGACTCCAGCTCTACTTGAAGCACCACTTGAAGCGCTGTTTGTGTTTCGGGAAGCGTCCATTCCGCAACAGCCAATTCCTTGAAGTCTCCTACTCGAAGCTTATCGACTTCACGCGTACCTTCGTTCGCAGAGCGTCCGTCAACAATCCATGTCCAGCGAAGCATAGCTGCGTGAATGGCTTCCGCACCATAATGCGACACCGCAAGATGCGGTCTGATTGACTCGCCCGAGGCATAGTTGTTCGGATCCCATGTCGTCAATCGGTCGCCGCCGTTAATCCAATTTCTGCGTGCATCCCAGGTTGCCGTAATCATAGTCGCGCCATTAATTTGCCGGAAACGCTCAGGCGGCTGCTTCCACTCTCCAAAATCATCGAACACCGCGCTTGATGCAAGGCCGGAATCTTGAATGGACGTCAGCGTATAGCCATTGATGTGCGGGTACGCTCGAACTTGTTCCAGCACGGATTTGCGGTATACATACGCGCTTTCGCGTGCGTTGGCTGTGAGCTCCTCTTCCGTAAACGGCAGGGGAAGCATCGCTAATTTCTCATCCTGGCGGTGATATTGCCAGCGCGCATCTCGTGCTACAGGGTTGACAGTAGGATCGGATTTCAGCCACCATGGTCTCTCCCCTTTGCGCCGTATCACTTCAGACAACGGCCTGAATTCATCGTAATCGCAGAACTCCCCGAATACCCATGGCTTCTTCTCCCGCCAAGGCGAAGCGAACCGACTCAGCAAATCCGGGTAGAAATGAACGTCCGTATAGAAATGGTAGTCATAGAAGTCGGCATATTCCTTCAGTAGACCTCCGTAGCATTCTCCTGAGCCGCTGTTGTCGCGTATGATTGCCCCATTGGTTAACTGCTTTGCCTGCTCGTACAGATCTTTCAGAAAATCAGCGTCCGCCTCATGGTTCAGCTCACAGCCCAGCGTCCATACCCCAATCGAGGTGTAGCTGCGAATTTCCTTAATGATCGCCTCATACTGCTTGAATGCACGCGTTTTGAACTCTTCGTTTACCTCCGGCAGCCACATCGGCAGCTCCTGCCAGATGACGAAACCAAGCTCATCGGCTAGCTCGAAATAATCGCGAACGGGCACATATAAGCAGTGCTTGACCATGTTAAAGCCGCCATCCTTCAGCCGGAGCAATTCCGTGCGGATGGCTTCGCGATCCGGTATCGGTGCGACTAGATCGCCATACCAGCCCCAATGAAGGATACCTCGCAGATGAATGCGCTGGCCGTTTAACAGCAGCTGTTCACCTTCAATGGACCAGTACTTCACCCCGAAACGATGCTCGTATCGATCTACCGCTTGGCTGTTTCTTTTGAGCGTCAATGAAAGCTTATACAGGTCTGGGCTCTCCGGGGACCACAACTTGATGTTCGCTCCCGCCGGAATCTCAATGACGCCGGTGTTATCAGCTGCGGCGACTGATATCGGAAGCGTAACCTCGCTTGCGATCGATCCATCCGGCGCATGAAGAACGGCGTGAATCGTCCATGTTCCCTCAGTGGACTCGCCTTCTAAGCGATAATTGACCGTCACTGCTTCCGTGCCCGGCAGTGTTTGAACGAACACATCCGCAAGCTCGGCTTCCGGAATGACACCGAGCTTCACCGGCTTCCATATCCCGCCGAAGATGACGCCTACATCCGGCAGAAATCCGGCCAGACATTGCCGCAGCGGATACTTGTCGCCTTGCTTGTACACGCGAAGAACCAGCTCGTTCGTTCCGCCTGCATGCAGCGCTTCACCTGTCTCGATTCGGAAGCCGCTCCAGCCTCCCTCGTGCTCGCCGATCCGCTCTCCATTCAGCCATAACTCACAGAAGTAATTCACGCCTTCAAAGTCCAAAGCCGTTCTTTGTTCTTGCCATTCTGCAGACGCCTCAAACGACAGCTTATACCATACAGCCCCGTCCGACAGCTTGTTATCCGTCAGCACATCCCAACAGCCAGGCACTTGCGCTTCCTGCCATTCGCTCGCGGCAAGCGCTTCTGAGGGACTCCCATATTGATGGTCAAAATCAAATAACAGCTTCCAGTTTTCCGTCAATCTTACCGATTGCTGCAGCATGTATCACTCACCCTTTCGACCTCAATGATCCTACGTAATGCTGATAATTAGTTCCAACCTCGTTGTTCCTTCTCCCCCCTCCGAATGCCTGAGTCCCCCCAAGTTGGTAGCGGTTACAGACTAGCATGGGAGATTTTTGTCTGTCAAGCAGTCATTTCCAATCTGATTGCACGCAAAAAAGCCGCGGAGCGTCCAAATTCCTGACGCTCCGCGGCTTCTATTGACATTCACTATACCGAAAATAAATCTAAATTGAAGGTCGGATGACCTTCTAATATTTTAACCAGACCACCAAACTCAAGCTCTTCAAATTTACGTGTCGCCGCTTCGTGTTGGATCTGCCAAGAGCAAGCCGACAGTTCGCAGCGTACAGGTGCATTAAGGCGAATGGTCGCCAAATCCCGTGACAAGTGTAACATATCGAGATCCGCTTCGATTTTACCACGAACGCCTTCAGGCAGCTTATCGAGGTTCAGCAGCACGCCTTCGATCGATTGATATTCGAGAATCAGCTTGAGCGCTGTTTTCTCGCCGATGCCTTTGACGCCGGGGTAATTGTCGCTTGTGTCGCCCATGAAGCCTTTCAGGTCAATGACTTGGCTCGGCGATAGCTGCTTCTCTTCCAGAAGCAGCGCCAAATCGTAGACGGCGTAATTCAGCTTACCCTTCTTCATGATGACCACTTTCACCGTTTCACTTACCAGCTGCAGCATGTCGTGGTCACCGGTCAGGACGTAAACCTCTGCTTCACCGCTTAGCTGCGTCGCTAATGTGCCGATGCAATCATCAGCTTCAAAACCGACGACACCCACGTTCTGAATGCCCATTGCCTCTACGACTTCTTTGACCAAATCAAATTGAGGAATAAGCTCCAACGGTGCCTCGCCCCGATTTCCCTTATAATCCGCGAACTGCTCCGTTCGGAACGTCTTGCTGCCCATATCCCAACAACAAATAACATGCGTCGGTTTAAACGTATTGATTGCATCGAAAAAATATTGTATAAATCCATACACCGCATTCGTCGGCAGCCCAGCACTTGTTTTACGAATATAGCCTGTATAAGACGTGGCATAGAAGGCTCTAAACAAGATCGCCATTCCGTCCACGAGCAGCACTCTGCGGTTGTTCGTTTCTTGCATCCCCATATCTCTCCCCTGTCACATTTATTTATTCGCCCCTGATGAATCTCCCGATTCGTTCAGCAGCCTCAATAAGCCGCGCTTCCTTCTCTACCAAAGCAATTCGGACATAACCTTCCCCTTGCTCGCCGAAGGCATCTCCGGGAATGACGGCAACTCCGGTCCGTTCGAGCATTTCCCGGGAAATGCGACGCGATGTCCAAGGCTCCGACAATTGCCACTGCATAGGAGGCAGCTTCGCCCATATAAACATCGTAGCTTTAGGTGATGCAATCTCCCATCCTTGCTCTCGAAGTGCCTCAATGAATACGTCACGCCTTGTCTCATAGAGAGCTCCTACCGATGGTTGATCCCCTAGCATATCCTGCTGCAGAGCAACGATGCCCGCTTCTTGGACAGGCAGAAATACGCCATAATCGATATTCGCTTTCAACTCGCGCAGCGCAGCTATCGCCTTCTGATTGCCTGCCAGGAAACCGATTCTGCAGCCCGCCATATTGAAACTCTTCGATAGTGAATGAAACTCTACCGCTACTTCATTTGCATCCGAAACTTGCAAAATACTAGGAGGTTTATACCCGTCAAAAGCCATCTCCGAATAAGCCAAATCATGCACGATCAATACGCCATGACGTTTGGCATAAGAGACGGCGCGCTCGAAGAATGGGATATCCGCAACGGCCGAGACCGGATTGCTTGGATAATTGAGCAGCATAAACTTGGCTCTCTTCCACACATCCTCGGGAATCGCTTCAAAATCAGGCAAAAACCGATTCTCTGCAAGCAGCGGCATCCGATAAGGCTCCACGCCTGCAACCGCAAGTCCAGCCATATAGACCGGATACCCCGGATCAGGAACCAGCGCAATATCTCCCGGATTGCACAGTGATAGAGCCAAATGTCCAAGTCCATCCTGCGATCCCATAAGGGAGAGCAGCTCATGCTCCGGATCGACTTCAATGCCGAATCGATACGCCAGCCAATCGGCTGCCTGACGGAGGAACTTCACGCTCCCCTTGGAGCCTGGATATCCGTACACATCCTCACGCAGCACGGCATCGCTTAAGGCTTGCCGAATCTGCAGCGAAGGCGGCAAATCCGGGCTTCCGATGCTAAGATCAATGACGTTCATCCCAAGGCGCACAGCCTCTCTTTTCCACTCAGCCACCTCGGCAAATATTGACGAGCCAAGCTCAGACAATCGATCCGCACGCCATTCTTTCGTAGTTGTCACCTGACGAGTACCTCCTTAGCTCTCTGCGCCGCTAGTTGCCCCAAACACGATCGTAATCCTCATCCTTGAAACCTACGGTTACCGTGCTGCCATTCGTAACGATCGGCCGCTTAATCAATCTGCCGTTCGAAGCAAGAAGCTCAATCTTCTCCTGCTCCGTCATCCCCGGCAGCTTATCCTTCAGACCCAGCTCTTTGTATACCTCGCCTGAGGTGTTGAAGAATTTCTTCACTTCAAGGCCGCTATTGGCAATAATCGTTTGCAGCGTCTCTACGGATGGCGCCGTATCAAACACGTTATGCGACTCCAGCTCATAGCCCATTCCTTTGAGCGTCTTGATTGCACTGCGGCAGGTGCCGCATTTCGGATATTCGTAGATTGTCAGCTTCTTCATGGCGTATCTCTATCTCCAGTTCATGGTTGTTATCGTAATCGTTATAGTTTCCGAAGCTCGGTCTCGAGCTGCCGCAAATCCTCCGGCAGCGCCGCCTCGAACGTCATTCGCTCTCTTGTAATCGGATGCGTAAACGACAATATCGCAGCATGCAGCGCTTGCCGCTGCAGTAACGCTTCCAGCGAAGCCGCCACTTCCGGCGCCTCAGCTTGCTTGTCCTCACCTGCATACCCATAGAGCTTGTCCCCAAGCAGCGGACAGCCGATATGCTTCATATGCACCCGAATTTGATGCGTACGGCCTGTTTCCAGCTTTATGTTCAGCTTCGTTGCCGCACCGCTGCCGTAGACCGACTCTACTTCATAATGCGTGATGGAGTCATAG
The DNA here is from genome assembly GCF_900106745.1 of Paenibacillus sp. CF384. GTDB lineage: Bacteria > Bacillota > Bacilli > Paenibacillales > Paenibacillaceae > Paenibacillus_Z. Next base: position 28,883 of record NZ_FNNV01000002.1, read on the forward strand.
CCATCAGGCGTTACGACGCGCAAATGAGGATTGACCGTATCCCGATCAATCGGTTCATGAACCGTGCCTGCAGCCTCAGCCGGACTGCCGTACACATAAGTTCTGTACCTTTTATCCACCTCACCGGCTTGGAGCTGATCCGAGAGCTGCTGGTGAATATAAGGCGTCTTCGCGATCGCGACCAGACCTGATGTTTCCTCATCCAGGCGATGAATAGGGCGAAACCGTACTTTCTCCCCCTGCTGCTTCCAATGATACACGACCCCGTTAGCCAGCGTCCCCGTGTAATGCCCCTGCGTGGGATGCACTACAATTCCGGGCGGCTTATTCACGATAAGCAGGTCCCGATCTTCATAGACAATATCGAGCTCCATCTGCTGCGGCAAAATATCAGTAGACTCTTCCTGCTCCATTCGAAGCTCGAGCAGGTCACCACTAGATACGCGATCATTGGTATAAACGCGTTCTCCGTTAATGGTAATTCCATGCTCAGTCTGTTTCAGTCGTGACAGCAGTTTACGAGAAACGCCCATACGGCGCTCCAGCACCTTACGGACGATCTTGCCGTTGTCCTCTTCTTCGATAACTAAGGTGAGTGGTTCATAATAGACAGCATTAGTCATTGCTCTTGGTGCGAAACACGTCCGCGCTCCTAATATATTCGGTATCCGGTATGCCGAGCTTCACATTCGCGAAACGCGCAGCCGCGAAGAAATAGTCCGACAACCGGTTCATATACGTACTTACCGGCGGGTGCACCGATACTTCTGCAGTCAAAGTCACGATGCGCCGTTCCGCTCTTCGGCATACCGTTCTGCACACGTGAAGCAGAGCAGACACTTCACTGCCCCCTGGCAAAATAAATCGTTTAATCTCCGGCGACGCTGCCGTATGCGCATCGATCCAGCTCTCCAGCCGAGTAGCTGACGCATCGGTCAGCTTCAAATCGCGCCCGCTCGGGTCCGCGAAGGCCAGGTCCGAGCCGCAGTCAAACAGCTCCTGCTGAATTTCCGTCAGCTCCGCAGCAAGCTCGCTCAAGCCATCACGAACGGCAATCGCTGCCGCTTGGCCGACAAAGCTGTTCAGTTCGTCAACCGTTCCGTAAGCTTCAACCCGGCTGTCATCCTTCCGAACTCGGCCGCCTTTGACCGATGTATCTCCACTATCTCCGGTACGTGTATATAGTTTCAAGGTGCTCACCTTCCTTTTTCGTAAAGTGCCTTTAAGCACAACCGCTGCGCGTGCGGATCATTGTTACGATCGCTGTTGTCCCCCAGATTTCTTTGATTATATAACTGATTTATCGGTAGAAATCCGGCTGACAAAGGCGAACGCTGACGCTTCTTCACAACGATTCCGCCCGCTCCGCTATGCTCTCAGCATAATACTCTTCCGTAAAACACAATAGCTCCACTATAGCACATATGCTCGTGTTGCAGACATCATTCCGACCAGTTGGCGCGCATTTCCTGCGTGCCAGTCCGCTGCTTCTTCCCATATATGGAAAGCAGAACAAGGCTAAACAGCAACGCGCAGAATGACAGGCCTGCAATGATCAAATAATAGGTTTGACCGGTTACCGATTCATATAACCAGCCGCCTGCGTAAGAGGCGACGATGCCGGATACGCCGAAGAATAGAAGCGCCAACACGGTTTGGCCTGTTGCACGCCACTCCTCGGGGACAATGCGGTACAGATATTGAATGGCTGCGGTATAGAAGATTGGGAACGTAAAGATTTGCAGCACTTGCAAATACGCAAGAAGATGAGGATCTGTAATCCAAGCCGACAGGAAGAAACGCACGAAGTAGAATAGGCTGGCGAAAGCGATTAGTGCCAATTCTCTGCCTTTGCGCATCCACCAGAAGCTTAGCGCAAACACGAGAATTTCGGTCCCGGCAGCGAGGAACCATGCTTGTCCGATCAGCTCTGGACCACCGCCCAACGCTCGCAAATAGACACCTAGATACGTATCATTAATTCGCGACGGGACAGCCGCAATAAAGATGAGGACGAGGAACATCAGCGTTTCACGATGGGTTAGAAATTGTCCGAGCTTCTTCAGTTTCACCGGTTTGCTGGCTGCCGGTGCATCCGCTACAGTGAAGCAAACGATGAAGCTGATTACGCCGATGACGGCGAAGAGTGGAGCCATCCCTTCAACGCCGAAATACTTCATCACATAACCAACAGCGAGCGACATCACCGCATAACCCAAGGCGCCGAACGTCCGAATAGAACCATAGCTGACGCCTCTGGCTTCAGCCGTTTGGAAATTCAAGCTTTCCGTAAGTGGATCCATCGACAGTAAGAAGAAGTAGAGCAGCATCGTAAAGACGACAAGCAGTATAAAGCTGCCCGAGGCATAGAGCATGTACCCCACAATAGTGGAGCAGAAGATGAGCAGTAGCAAAACTTTTCGAATGGTTTTGGTCCGATCGCTAATCATTCCCCAGAGCGGGGAAGCGAAGAGCGAAACAAAGCCCCCTGTGCCAATTATAAATCCGATCTTCGTCGCAGCAAGTCCCTGAGCATCCAGATAGACGGGCAGAAACGAAATAAACATGGCCAATAATGCAAAATACAAAAAATTGAATATTCGTAAATTAGCTGGTGATTTCATCGCAAATCTTAACTCCTCTTCAAGTTGCAAAAAAGAAAAGAAGCCCTGTTAAGGACCCCTCTCAGGTGAAAAAACGGTGGCACGAGTCATTACGACTGCTGCGCCCAGCTTCTTCTGAATTGCATATATTCATTTATCTTCTTATCCAGACGGCGGCTCAAGTCAATCACTTTCTCTGATCCGAATGTCGCTTCTTCGACATAAGACTGTTCCATCTTCATGCGCAGCGCATATATTTCGTCTTCCAATCGGCGTATAGATGATGAGGACAAAAGCTTAAGACCCGTTTTCGCACAAGTCATGGCCATCCCTCCTGTCATCACTCAACAAAACCTAACGACGCTTGTGCAATGCGTTTATAAAGTTTTATTAAATTATAACAAAGTCTGACAAAAATGAGTATACCTATTTTAATTTCCCTTAAGTTTCCTCACATAGATGCCAATCCGCTCAATCGCTTCCGTAATTTGATTCACGGAAGTCGCATAGGAGCAGCGTAGATGACCTTCTCCGCCAAGTCCGAATACATCGCCGGGTACCGCAGCAACCTTCTGATCGTTCAGCAAACCCGTGGCGAATTCCTCGGAGGTTAAGCCAAGTCCGGCAATGGATGGGAATGCATAGAAAGCGCCTTGCGGCTCATGGCATTGCAATCCGATATCACGGAAACCCTGCACGACGAGTCGACGGCGTTGATTGTAAGATTCCACCATGCGGTTCTTTTCATCCATGCCGTTACGAAGCGCTTCAAGCGCTGCTACCTGCGACATGTTGGATGCGCACATAACCGTGTATTGATGGATCTTCAGCATAGCCGAGATAAGCTCGCTGTGTCCGCAAGCATAACCGATCCGCCAGCCCGTCATCGCAAACGACTTCGAGAAGCCGCTCACCAGGATGGTGCGATCCTTCATACCCGGCATCGAAGGGAAGCTGACATGCTTCGAGCCATAAGTAAGCTCCGCATAAATCTCATCGGAAATCACGATAAGATCGTTCTCTTCCACGACTTTCGCAATCGGCAGCCAATCTTCATACGTCATAATTCCGCCTGTTGGATTGCTCGGATAACAAAGGATAAGCACTTTCGAGCGAGGTGTAATCGCTGCTCGGAGCGATTCAGCCGTCAGCTTAAACTGATCCTTCGCGAACGTTTCTACTCCGACAGGTACTCCCCCGCTTAGCGCAGTAATTGGTGAGTACGAAATGTAGCAAGGCTCCGGAACCAAGATTTCGTCGCCCGGCGAAATCAAGGCGCGCAGTGCCAAGTCGATTGCTTCGCTTCCACCTACAGTCACGAGAATCTCATTCGCTGGGTTATATGCCACATCGAATTCACGATCCATGTAGATTCCAATCTCTTCGCGCAGCTCAGGTGTTCCAGCATTCGAGGTGTATTGGGTCTTGCCCATTTCAAGCGCATAGACGCATGCTTCGCGCACATGCCATGGCGTTACAAAGTCAGGCTCACCGACACCAAGTGTAATAATATCTTTACGACCGCTTGCTAAGTCAAAAAACCGCCGGATACCGGAAGGTTTAATGCCTCTGACTTGCGGAGACAAGTAATCAGCCATCGACGTGCGGCGCGTCAGCGTGCCGCTTTGCTTCTCTTCATCTTTTATCATAAGCAATCACCCTTTACGGTGAGACGAGAAGACGGTGGTCGTCCTCATGCTCTTCGAATATAATGCCGTCTTGCTTATATTTTTTAAGGATAAAAAAGGTCTTGGTAGAAAGGACGGCATCGATCGGGGACAGCTTATTGGATACGAAGGAAGCAACGTCTTTGAGCGTTTTTCCTTGCACCTCAACGAGCAAATCATAGGCGCCCGACATGAGATAAACCGATTTCACTTCCGGATATAAATAAATGCGTTCCGCAATGCCTTCAAAGCCGCGGCCGCGCTCTGGGGTAATTTGGACTTCAATAAGTGCGGTTACTTTCTCATCTTCAACCTTGCTCCAGTTGACAACGGTCGCGTATTTGACGATGACGTGATCCTGCTCCATCTCCGCAATCGCCTGCTTCACCTCCGCCGCTGGTGCGTCCAGCATTGTCGCGATCAGTTCCGCGCTGCGTCTTGCATCTTCTTTCAGCAGTTCAAGTATTTGCATTTTCCGTTCATTCATCGTCAAACCCTCCTGATTCTTCAAATCGTCCGCAAAGCTTACAAGCCTGCGATGCGAAATAGCTATAAAGACTATATTACAACGAATCCAAGCATCCTGCAAAGTAGAAAAGCGCGGCAGCCCGCCTGCTTTGACCAACTCATCGAAGCCGTCAACCTGAAAATAATGCAAGAGCTGTCGCATCTCGCGGCAGCTCTTGTTTTTGAAAGCTATAGGGCGACAAAGATTACATGTAATACGGATTGGAATTTCCCGGTCCGGGACTTTGATTGGCTGGCTGAGTCGGATGATATTGACCGTAAACAGGCGCATTGCGGTAACCGCCATACCCCAGATTCAATTGCTGCAGAAACTGCTGCGTCTTCTGTGAGGTTTGTTGATTTTGCTTGAGCTGCTTGTCGATTTCTTGGCGCAGCGCACCTGATGAGGCGCTGTACATATTGTTTTGCTCCATGATTTTATAAAGATGTCCCTGCATTTGCAGCGTACTATTCATTAAATTAGTGAACAGCTGACGAATTTCTTGGCAGCTTGATTCTGTAGCTGCTGTTGCATACTCGCGAACAACGCGTTTGAGGTCTGCCAGGACCGTGTAAGCGAGGTCTTCATCTGATAATATCGGTTGGGCTTGTCCCTGTTGTTGAAACATGCTGCTCCTCCTCCTTAGTTCTGGGGCTGTGTCGGTGCCAACGGCTGGTGCTGGCTGAGCGCTTGAAGCAGCATTTGTGTGTGCTGCTGATGGGTCTGGATCATTTGCATACTTGCTTGCTTTAACGCTGGTGTGGTCGCCGAAGCGGCCATGACCGCATTTTGTTTGATGAGCAAATCCTCGTTTGACAACGAATCGACCACATATTCCATTTCTTTGGCAGTTATCGGTTGAAGCAATGTATTCCCTCCAGTGTTTCCATTTCATGTAGTACTTGAATACCATTCCCGCAAAAATCATTTCCTATGTAGCCGGCCTCTCCGCATGCGGGGGAAGAAGCCGGTGAAGGGTACTATGGTACTTATTAAGGAAGATGGACCGTCTTTACGTGATCGAAGTGCAAATATACCGCATTCCCGCCCGCTGTCGATAGTTCGATCATATTTTGATCGAGACCTTTGAGGACACCAATCTTATTCGGGTTCTCGCCGAGATCCAGAATGACGAACTCGCCGATGAGCTTTCTCAGCTGTTGATCAAACGTACGCGCCAGTGTAATTGGAGATGGTTTAAGCGGAAATTGCTCCGGAGTCAATGTGTACGGTGTCACGTTAGGATTGTAGGGAATTAAATATTTGAGATGGTGCAGTGAAATAATGACGGAATGGTAGACCGGTGAATAAAAGACGAAGAAATCATTCATCACGCTCGTGAGGTAGCCATGGATAGACTGATTCCCGGTAATATAAAGCTCAGAGAACATCCCTTTGGCATTCATCAGCACTTTGCGATAGGAAATGGGATCATTTTGCGGTTCGAAAGGAAGTTCGGGTACATCGATTTCTTGGGCTTCACTCTTGGCAAGACGGAGCTGCTGCAAATGGATTAAAGGAACATACAGAAATTGCGTACCGTTATGAAGCACGAGAATATCTTGACCTATATCAATTAATTTGCCGCGAATAGGAATTGTTTTGCCCGAAATATCAAGCTCGACATAACGGTCTAATAAAGGGTGACGATGTTTCATGAAAATCGACCTCCTCTCATCCTATTAATTGCGTTCATGCATATAGACAGCGTAGACTGGCAAGCAGTCCTGCCGGGATGACAACTTTATTCCATCGGCACCCCTAGGCCGGATCCATAGGAAGAACCCAGCCCGGGCTGCGACGACAATCTGAAATGCCAAATCGTTACCAGCTGCCATTCCCGAGATACGACTAGGTATTTGTGTGCGGAAAATAAGATACAGCAGCCCTGGTAGAATTTATGCATCGAGATAAAGAGATAAGCAGATGAACGGAACTTCGAAACCTAGTACCGCATGAAATTGAGAGGTACGGCAAGGCTGCTGCCGGGGCTGGCAGAATTCATTAGCCCCGGCTTGCAATCAGCCTTATTTACCACCATAGTAGCCTGGTTTTTTGTTTCCTTTTTTACCGGCTTTCTTCGTTGCGTTGTTGCGTCCGGAAGCATTTCCGCCGCTGCCGCCACTTCCACCGCTGCTGCCGCCAGATCCGCCAGATCCGCCAGATGATCCGCCGCTGCTGTTGCCTCTGCTGCCATTGCTGCCTTTGCTGCCTTTGCTTGCATAAATACCTGCGGTTTTAACTGTTTTGATGTGATACAGCGGGATTTGAACCAGTTCAGGACCTACAACGAGCAGCAATGCGTCGTTGCCAACACCTGCGATGAAGCCTTCGATGCGTTCTGGTCCACCCCAGTTAATTTGAACGAATTTTTTAGTCAGATCACGAAGCACACCTACAAAGCTGCCTGCCTCAATAAATTTAGCGTGGGATAAACCAGTGGAGCCGCCAGGAAGATCTGTAATACTTTTTACGTGAGCAGTGCTGACATAAACTACGCCACCTGTTGTTTTCAGAACCAGGTAACCTTGTTTCACAGCGAGTAAACGACCTTCTACCGACTCAGGACCGCCGCGATTAATGCGAACCATCATACCTACTTGAGCTTCCAAGAAATTGTGACCTCCCGAATGATGACTTTTGTGACTCTTGTGGCTTTTGTGGCTTCTGTTATTGTCGCAACATGAGTTTGTTCCCGCCACTTGGTTCGCTCCAAATGGTTTGCTGCTAACTGCATTGTTTCTGACATCCATACCAAAATCCCTCCATAATTAATAGATTTTGACCTGTACCACGTAGACCACCGGTGCAAATTACGTTACGATCACGACTACCAAAATACCGGTTCATCCATCTCGCTTCGACATTCATCCCTCCATTACTTGCCCCGGTGAAATCTATCATGGGAGACAATTTATAATGTATTTATATGTATCCCATATGTGAGCGGTACTAGATTGATATCTATTTTCTATAAGATTAAGCATATGACCCAGTCCGATTACTAGATTCGCGACATAGCTTGTATAGAAACTATTAATAAGGAGATGAAATCTCAAGTGTCCAACAACAACAATAAATCGACAAGAGGCAGCAACGGCTCCCGTGGCTCCCAAGGTACTGGCGGTACTCAAGGGTCCCGCGGTTCCAACGGTTCGCGCGGTACTGGCGGTTCACAAGGTTCCCATGGTTCTCATGGGACAGGCGGTACTCAAGGGTCCCGCGGTACTAACGGCTCGCGCGGTACTGGCGGTTCACAAGGGTCCCGTGGTACTAACGGTTCGCGTGGTACTAACGGTTCGCGCGGCACTGGCGGCTCCCAAGGCTCCCGCGGTACTAACGGTTCGCGCGGTTCCCAAGGTACTGGCGGTACTCAAGGCTCCAACGGATCATACGGTTGGGCCGGCGCTGAGCCAACACAAGATACCAATGGCTCCTGGGGTTACTCTTACGCGTTGCTGCTTGGCCCGGTAGCATTCAGCTCGCGTAACTCCGGCGGTTCACAAGGTTCTCGCGGCACCGGCGGTTCCCAAGGCTCCCGCGGTACTGGCGGTTCCCAAGGTTCCCGCGGTACTGGCGGTTCCCAAGGTTCCCGCGGCACTGGCGGCTCCCAAGGTTCACGCGGCACTGGCGGTTCCCAAGGCTCCCGCGGCACTGGCGGCTCCCAAGGCTCACGCGGTACTGGCGGTTCCCAAGGTTCCCGCGGTACTGGCGGCTCCCAAGGTTCGCGCGGTACTGGCGGCTCCCAGGGTTCTCGCGGTTCCAACGGCTCCCGCGGCAGATAATCTGTGACCAATAGACATCTACCCGCATAGTGTAAATAAGCTGAAGCCTATCGAATGCGATAGGCTTTATCTTTTGCCTAAGGAGATGGTCTAATGTCCGGGGAAGGACTGCCTACTCGAAAAATCACAATCAACAACGAGGATTTGAAAAGGCTGGAATCCAATGTATGGAGCAATGAATTTGCTCCCGTGAAGCTGGAGATGAACGGAAAGACGATAGATGCTCAGCTGCGATTCCGTGGCGGTCACACCCGCAATTATCCGAAGAAATCCTATGAAATTCATTATGGAAACAATCAAATTTTGCACTGGAACGCGGAAGTCGATGATCCTTCTATGATTCGTAATGCGCTCTCGTTCCATTTCTTCAATATGATCAACGTGCCCTCGCCAAGAACCAGACATATGTGGCTGGAATGGAACGGCTACCCGCACGGCGTTTATTTGGAAATTGAATCGGTTGATGATACGTTCTTCCGAAGAAGAAACATCGGTTCGCAAGCCTTAATCTATGCGGTCAACGATAAAGCGAACTTCAGCCTCTACGACTCGGAAACCGGCGAGTTGAAAGAATCACTCTTCGACGGCTACCGTGTGATGAAAGGATCCGATGAAACGAAGTCGAAGCTCGTAAGTTTCGTAAAACGGATTAACAATCCCGCGAACAGCTCCTTGAAGAGCTATCTTGCTTACCGTCTCGATATCTATTTATATTTGAAATGGCTGGCTGGCGCTGTCTTGACGGGCAATTATGATGGGTTTGATCAGAACTACGCTCTGTATGATCATACCAAGAGCGGAAAGTACCGTATTATTCCGTGGGATTATGAGGGAACCTGGGGCCGCAACTGCTATGGAAGACTGTGCGGAAGCGACTTAGTGGACGTAAGAGGATATAACACGCTTACGAAGAAGGTATTGGCTTTCAAATCGCACAGACAAATCTATCGCAAAATTCTAACCAATCTACTTGCCAGTAAATTTACGGTCAAAACCATAGAGCCGATCATCGCCGACTTGTACGAAAATTTGAGACCCGCTATTCGAGATGATTTCACGCGAAAATGGCCCTTATACGCTTTCGATGATGAGCCGCAATTGTTTATCAGCTATATCGAAGAACGCAGGGCCATTGTGTTGGATGAGCTTAGTAATTGGGTGGATTAGGCAGATTGGCTTGCGTACGTTATTCGTACGCAGCATTCTGCCAAAAACTGATTGGTTTGCGTTCGAATCCAAGGATTCGAATGCAGCATTCAGCTTGCAGATTGGTTTGCGTACGTTAGTCGTATGCAGCATTCAGCTTGCAGATTGGTTTGCCTACCTTAGTCGTACGCAGCATTCTGCCAAAAACAGATTGGTTTGCTCGTACGCAGCATTCTGCTGCTAAAACAACCCCATACTTAAGTATCGCTCGCCGCTGTCCGGGGCGATGCAAAGTACACGCCCGCCATCTCCAATTCGGCGGGCTTCCGCCATTGCCGTCCAAACGGCAGCTCCCGAGGAAGGACCGAGGAGCAGCCCTTCTTGGCGGGCTAACCGGCGCATCGTCTCGATCGCGTCGTCATCGGACACCTGAACGATTTTATCGTAGACGGAAGTATTCAGAATAGCCGGAATGAATCCGGGGCTAGTGCCGACAAGCTTATGCGGTCCCGGCTTGCCGCCCGACAATACAGGCGACCCAAGGGGTTCCACGACAGCTACATAAAGTCCCGGAATCGCGGCTTTCAGCGCCTCGCCGGTTCCCGTAATCGTGCCGCCGGTTCCCGCCGTTGCAACGAAGACGTCCAAGCGTCCTCCGGTTTGACGGATGATCTCTTGCGCGGTGGTGCTGCGATGAATCGCCGGGTTAGCCGGATTCTCGAACTGATTCGGGATGTAGCTCCCCGGACGTTCGGCCTGCAGCTCGAAAGCGCGTTTGATCGCGCCTGGCATTCGCTCTGCAGCCGGCGTCAGTTCAACCTCGGCGCCATAAGCCTTCAGCAGCCCGATGCGTTCCTTTGTCATGTTATCCGGCATGACCAGAATGAGCTTATAACCTCTGGCAGCCGCATTCATAGCGAGTCCGATACCGGTATTCCCGCTGGTCGGCTCTATAATGGTTGCACCCGGCTTGAGAATGCCACTGGCTTCTCCCGCTTCGATAAGCGCGTAAGCCGCTCGATCCTTTACGCTTCCGCTCGGATTGAATCGCTCCAGCTTAACCAGCACTTCCGCTGCTCCCGGCTCTTTCAGCCTGCGGAGCGCAACGACCGGCGTATCGCCAATCAGCTCCGTTACATTATTTACAATACGGGGCATACCCAGCCCTACCTTCCATTGTCAGCCTCGCGAAGAGGCTCGTTCTTGATTGCCGTTCACCCTCCCCAGCACGGACCGCATCAGCCACCAGCCTACAATCGGAAAGGCGCCTACGATCAGCATTAAGGATGGAACAATATAGGGGGAACGGTTGATATACGGTAAGATGAGCAAATAGGAAGTTACTCCGATGATTCTGCCCACGGTTAAACCGGCCTCACGAAGAATGACATACTCCTCACGCTGCCGCGCGCTGTCCTCATCGCTGCCGATGAGATCAAATACAGCCGATGTCATCGGGATGATATATAGCGGCATGAAGAGTGCCGTTCCCAGACCCCAGATGAGCAGCGTGCGATAACTGGTCGGCCAGAATAACACGCCAATAACAGCCGTAATCGCGACAGCCCCGATCAGCATCGCCATGTTTCTTCGATTCGGTTTCATGATGCGTCCGATCAGCCAGAAGCTCACTAATGCAACAAGCGAGGTAATCAGCGAGAAATTGCCGAGCTTCCCTTCATTCTTGGTTGCAATGTAGACGAGCAAGCCGATTAAGAACATAAATACGCCCTCGCGCACGCCTTGCGAAACAATCGAGGGCACCGCATAACGCCAAGGATTACCTCGCTCCTTGAGTACTCGCAGTCCTTGAAACCACTCATATTTCCCACTGGTTTCACGTTTCTTCAACCAGAAGCTAAGGACTACCGCAACGGCGAAGATGATCGAGGATACGGTAAAAATAATACTGTAACCCCGTTCCCCGCTGTTAGCCGTTATCAGCCAGCCCGAAATCCAAGGCGCAATAATGCCTGCACCGGAGCCAAGCAATCCCGCCCAGCCATTGAATCGGTCCCGATTGCCAGGCTCCGTAATTTCGAAGTAGACGACATTAAAGGCGAGCCAGAAGCAGCCATTGCCGATGCCAATCAATACGCCAAGCGGGACGACATACGTAATCGCAGACTTCCCCAGCATGAGTACGACAAAATAGAAAACTCCGGACAGCGCGACGCCGAGCCGGAGGCTGTTCATTTTGTTATGCTCCTTCACCCATTTGCCGGCCAGCCAGAACGTCAGTCCGCTTACGATAAACTGCGTAAAATTAAACCAGCCGATTAACGCGAAGGATTGGCTCGCTTTCCATAGATAAACCGGCAGAAACGTGCCGGATAGCGCATTCGCGGTGCCAAGCAGCGCTTGGACGGCAAGCAGTAATATCGCTTGGCTGTCCAATGTACTGCTAGTAGAATCACGTTTACTTCCCCCACCTGATACAGTCCGCAGCTTCTCCCGAGATTTTCCCGCGAACCAACGTGATTGCACAGCATGTTTGCCTTGCTCCAACAGAATCCCTCCCGCCTGCTGCATGATGCTGCAGCTTTCTAGGCGTAAGTTGCCCCCATTAGAGACCTAACATGCCGAAACAGGCTGAATTACAAGAAGTTTCCATCAATGGGCTCGCCTCGCCTGTCGCCGAGTAACTCCCAGCCTACCAGACGCTTAGAACTCTTAGTCGCTTAGCTAGATGAAATGTTGAATTTCAGGCAGCATTTTCACGAACCAAGGTGCCAGTCTAGTCTTCCAGCTCCACTGCTTTGGTCAGCAGTTGAACCAGTCGCTCTTGATCCTGTACGGAAAGTCGGTTCTGCGTATGGAAACAGGACGGACATACATAGAGCTGCAGCTGGAACGGTGTCGAAACAATCGTTTCTCCGAGCGCCGCAGGTGTTCTTGGTTTAAACTGTTCTTGCGTAATAATTTGCGTGCCGGCCTCTAACATGAACTCTCGGCATGTTGGACATTCCGGCGCTTCCAGCTGTTCATCCAGAATACGCGCCATCGTCTCTTCCAGCGCGAGCTGATCTCGATTATACGGTCTTAGATCCGATAGGTCACGGGTTTCATCCTCATCCCAGCTGTCTTCGTCCAGATCCGCTTCCTCGTCCATCTCATCGTCCAATTCCTCGTCCGGCTCTGCACCGCCGAGCGTCAGCGTCCGGTAGCCTGACAATTCATTATCGCAGTGCGGACAATTACGTTCCGGGCCGATTTCTTCGTCCCATACAATTTCAGTGTGGCACCATGGACATATTGGCTGCTCTTCGTGTGTATCGCTCATACCGATTCCTTCTTTCTATTTCGCAATTATTGTAGTAAATAAACGACGCCAAAAACAACAAATAAAGCGGCTAATGCAAATAAAGTTCCCCATAAATATTTCATCGGTCGAGCCTCCGAGCCGTTAATAAGTTTCATATCCGTTTCGTAATCATGCAAGAATGATGCTGTACATTAGACAACTGTGGCACCAATGACGTAAGAAAGCGAGATCGAAATAACCATGGCAATGAAACCTACCGCCCGATTGTCCTTCTCAATTTCTTCGTCAATGCGAAACACAGGTGTCAGAAATTCGAATAAAAAATAAGCAGCAATAAGCAAACCGAACCCGTATGTCGCCCACACCAAGCTATGATACACGCCTTCACTGGCTTCGATGGAGAACCGGAACAAGTTGCAAATCCCGAAGATTTTGCCCCCTGTCGCCATCGCCACTGCCATATTGCCGCGTTTGATTTCTTGCCAGCATTTATATCGGGTAACAAATTCAAAGAAATACAAGAAAACTAGCAGCGCCAGCACCGTCACCGAAACATAAGCAAGCGAGGCTGCAAATCGATTGCTGAGCAATTCGTCGATTTCATGTTCCATCTCGAAGTCCCACCCGCCTTACTTAAGTTCCGCTACCGTTACGCCAGATCCGCCTTCACCGTATTTACCAAGGCGATAGCCCTTAACATGCTTATGTCTGCGCAAGAAATCGCTGATGCCTGAACGCAAGATGCCTGTTCCGTTGCCGTGGATAATATAAACCTGCCCGAAACCGGCCAAGAACGATTCGTCGAGGAATCGATCAACCTCCAGCATCGCTTCTTCCAGGTTCGTACCGCGCAAATCGAGCTCGGAGCGAACATTCTCATCGCGCGTCCGCTTGAGACTTGCTGCGATCTTAGGCTGCTGCGTCTTGCCGGATTCCGCGCGCTTCATAAGCTCCAAGTCGCTTAACGCCACTTTCATCTTAAGAATGCCCAGTTGAACAACCGCATCATTGCCATTAACCTCTACAACATGACCGCGCTGGCCAAGGCTGTATACCGTAACCTCATCGCCGCTTTCGATCCGCTGCGGCTTAGCCGCCTTGTTCTGCTGGCCTTTCGACGATTTGCTCTTCTCAGGCGTTGCTTCATCAAGCTTACGCCGCGCCTCGGTCAGCTTATGATCCTTAACCGCTGCGCCTTCCTCCTGCGCTAATTTGCGCAGGTCGGCAATGATTTGCTCGGCTTCGCGTTTCGCCTTGAGCATGACTTCACGCGCTTCGTCTTGCGCCTTTGCCAGCAGCTTCTCCCGCTGTTCATCGAACTTCTGGCGCTCACTCTCGTGACGAGCGCGTTCCGATTCCAGCTGTTTGCGAAGGGCTTCGGCCGTATTACGCTCTGCCTCGGCTCCAATCCGATTCTCTTCTAATGAAGCAATCATCGTTTCAACGCGTACATCCTCTTCGCTGACCTCGCCGCGCGCGTGATCGATAATGCCGCGCTGCAAGCCAAGGCGCTCAGCAATTGCAAAAGCGTTGCTTCGTCCCGGAACCCCAATCAACAAGCGATAGGTTGGGCTGAGTGTCGCGATATCGAACTCCATGCTCGCATTGATGACACCTTTGCGGTTATAGGCATAAGCTTTCAACTCGCTGTAGTGCGTCGTTGCAACGATACGGCACCCGAGCTTGTGCATGTGCTCCAGGATGGCGATAGCGAGCGCCGAACCTTCAGCAGGATCGGTACCCGCGCCAAGCTCATCAAGCAGGACAAGACTCTTCGGCGTCATATTTTTCAGAATGCGGATGATATTCGTAAGATGACTAGAGAACGTACTCAGATTCTGCTCGATGCTTTGCTCATCGCCGATATCCGCGTACAGCGCGTCAAACACGCATAGCTGACTGCCTTCTTCAGCTGGGACAAACAGACCGGACATGGCCATAAGGCTAAGCAGACCGATTGTTTTCAACGATACCGTCTTACCGCCCGTATTCGGACCGGTTACGATGATCGTCGTATAATCATTGCCAAGCTCGACATCAATCGGAACGACATGCTCGCGATCAATCAGGGGATGACGCCCGCGGCGCAGCTTGAAGTAACCCCGATTATTCATTCGAGGCAGCGTAGCACCCATCAAGTGAGCGAGACGCGCTTTGGCAAATGCAAAATCAAGCAGACCTAACAGCTCCAAATCGAGCAGCAAATCATCGGCGTATTCGGCCGTCAGCGCTGTTAATTTCTGAAGGATTTTCTCAATTTCACGTTCTTCGGCCAAACGCAGCTCACGCAGCTTATTGTTCAGCGCAACAACCGCTTCCGGCTCGATAAACAACGTGGCCCCGGAACCGGATTGATCGTGAATAATACCGCCGAAGCTGCCGCGGTATTCTTGTTTGACGGGAATCACATAGCGGTCATTCCGGATCGTAATGATGGATTCCTGCAGCATCTTCTGTACGGATGAAGAGCGAATCATGCTCTCCAGCTTCTCCCTCACACGACCTTCACCGCCGCGAAGCTCTCTGCGAATGGATGCCAGCTCGGCACTCGCGCTGTCCATCACTTCAGCCTGATCATCGATACACATCAAGATCGCATCTTCAAGTGCTTTGTGCTCCGTTAGCTGTTCAGCAGTAGCGGCAAGCAGCGGGATGGGATGATCGTCGTGCAGCGCATGAATATGTCGCTTCAGACGGCGCGAGCCTCTAACCGTCTCCGCGATTTCCAGCAGCTCCGCAGGATTCAGCGTTCCGCCGATCCGAGAGCGAAGAAGCGATGGTTTGATGTCGGCAATGCCTCCGAAAGGCGCGTTTCCTTTGAGACGGTCCGCTTTGTAAGCCTCATCCGTCACTTCCAGCGCATGCTTCACATTTTCTAAGTCGGAGCTCGGATGAAGCGCATCCACGACTGATTTTCCAAGCGCGGTTGCGGCATGCTGTCCTAATTTATATACAATTTTGGCATAATCCAGTGTTTGTAATATTTTATTGTCCAAGCGAGAACACCCCTCTCGTTTCCTATTATAGCCGAACAACGCGGTGTATGCCACGATTCAGCGCTTCCATGAATGGAGTAAGCAAAAAAGGAAACAATACCTCTACACGAGAAGGTAAGCTTCTCCGAACACTGGCCAATGCTTTTGATCCATGCGCCGATACGCGCCTAAGTGTGGTCAGGAGGCTTTTGTCAAAAAACTTTGTAGGAGGTTTTTCACTATGCATTTCCTGGGTCACGTGGTCAGATTCATTGTATCAGCGATCGTGTTAATGATTGTGGGCTATATTGTACCTCAATTTAGCGTAGGCGGTTTCTGGAGCGCGCTCTTCCTGGCGCTTGTCATCGCGGCTTTGGGCTGGATCATCGAGGGCATCTTCGGCAAACGCGTCTCGCCGTTTGGTCGAGGCATTGTCGGATTCCTGTGCAGCGCCCTTGTCATCTGGGTCGCGCAGTTCATAGTTGGCGGCGTTTCAGTTACTTGGCTGGGAGCCATACTGGCCGCCCTCGTAATCGGGATCATCGACTTGTTTATTCCGGTCAGCACCCCGTATGAAGCAGGACGTGAACATTAAGCTGCTGCTGCAGTAAAGCATTCAACAGATCGTCACAGTAATTTGTTTCCGGTAACGGTATACTAGAGGAGTTCATAACTATCCGATTCATGAAGGAGCGTTCTCTAGTGAAAAAATTACTGCTCATGTCCTTTATGCTTGTTGCAGCCGTACTCGTCTTAGCCGCATGCGGTTCGAAAAGTTCCGACACTAACAATTCAACTGGTTCCGGCGTAGAAGAAACCGGTACAGCTGCTTCTGCAAGCATCGTAATCAAGGCATCGCGTTTCGAGTTCGATCAACCGGTTTACAAGATCAAGAAAGGCGAGCCGACTGAAATTACGCTGGAATCCGAAGATGGCGTACACAACATGGAAGCACCTGACCTGAACCTTACGGTTAACAGCGGCAAACCGAAAGTCGTCACATTGAATGATGCAGGGGAATACGAATTCCATTGCGACATTATGTGCGGCACAGGCCATTCCAAAATGATTGCCAAAATCATCGTCGAGTAGACCGGCTTGCTCCGCTTATCGAATGAATACCAATAACCCGTTCAGTATGTGCTGAACGGGTTATTTCTTATTCCAATATATAATGCACTCTATCAGGAATACTGATGAAGGCCATTTTGGGAGCGACTTGGCGGTATATATCCGTTTTGATGTTAGCATCTTATAAGAAAGACTTATAACTCTGCTATTCCACCGGCGTATGTTGTTTGCTACGATGTTTGCAACGATAACGAAGAGGGTGGACTTCATGATTACAGTAGATGGACGAGTAGTAATGATAACAGGTGCGGGCACAGGTCTTGGCCGAGCGACAGCGATCGATTTTGCACGTGAGGGGGCTCAAGTTGTGCTCCTAGGTCGACGCCAAGGGAAGCTCGAGGAAACAGCTGCACTCATCGAGGAAGTCCGTCCGGGCAGCAATGCTCTGGTTCTTGTCTGTGATATTGCCAGCGGAGCGGCTGTACAAGCTGCAGTCCGGCAAGCGATAGAAACCTTGGGTCGCGTAGATATTCTTATTAATAATGCTGCGGCTTTAGAGCCCGGACGCGTCATTGAACTCACTTCTGAGGAATGGGCAACTCAGATCAGCATTAACCTGACAGGACCTTTTCTCATGACCAATGCCGTATTGCCTTCCATGCGTGAAGCCAGGTACGGAAGGATTATTAATATCACATCGGGTTTGGCGTCAAACGGAGCCGGCGGATATGCCGCTTACAGCGCATCCAAGGCAGGGTTAGAGTCGCTAACACGAACAACAGCGGATGAAGAGCATGAATACGGCATTCTTGTGAATGCCTTTAATCCCGGTACCATCCGTTCCGAGATGCATGCAACCGGCAAGGACCCGCATCAAGTGACCGGCGATCTGCTGCGCTTGGCGGCTTTGCCATCTGATGGAGCGACAGGAGCCATTATTGCTTATTAAAATGAAAAAGAGGGCTGTGCTGCACGCGGGTTTCGATTTCGAAACCGGCGTACCGCACAGCCCTCTTCTTCTCTTATCTAATCGACTTCAAGAAGTGCAATCCATTCATTGTACTCCGTCTGAAGCTTCGAGTATTCGACCTTAAGCTTGCCATGTTCGATTTGAAGCTGATCATGGGTGGCTTGCAGTTCATGGAC
The DNA here is from genome assembly GCF_900106745.1 of Paenibacillus sp. CF384. Taxonomy (GTDB): domain Bacteria; phylum Bacillota; class Bacilli; order Paenibacillales; family Paenibacillaceae; genus Paenibacillus_Z. The sequence continues at coordinate 47,049 of NZ_FNNV01000002.1, forward strand.
TGAGGAAAGTGATGCTTCCAGCTCTTCGAGCCTTGAGCTGATCTGCGCGGCTTGCGCCTTCGCTTTCTCCGCTTCTTCCTCGCTCAACAGGAGCTGTTCCAGCAAACCTGCTTCCGCTTCGGCATGTGCCGCAGCTTGCTGCTTGGCTAGCGTAATTTCCGAGTCCGCTGCATGCATCTGATCCATTAGTTTCACATTAGCTTCGTCGGCAATCCGCTCCGCTTCGGCCATTTGCTGCCGTGCCTCTCGCATGAAGTCAGCCGCGCGATCGTCTGCAGCTTGCAGACGATCTGCCAGCTGCTCGTTCCGCTCCTCCAACAGCTTCGCTTCGCGCATGATGCGCTCATGTTGTTCTTCCAGCATCAATTGTCCCAGCTGGCTTTCTTCCACAGCCTGCTGCGCTGCCTTCAGTTCGCTGCGCAGTACATCCAGCTGCTCTTCCTGCTGTTGAATCGCTGCGCTGCGGCGGCTTTCCTTCTGCTCCTGATCGGCAAGCCATTGCTCCGCTTGTTCAGCTCTGCTCTCATGTTCACGAAGTTCCTGTTCAAGGCGTGCCGCCTTGGAACGCAGTGCCTCTCCCTCTTCTGCCATTTCCAGCTCGAGCAGTTCGGTCTTCTCTTGTTCCTGGGCAAGCTGTTCTTGCATGGAACGAAGCATCTTGCGCATCTCTTCAAGCTGCGAAGCGAGCTGATCGCGCTCTTGCTGCCATGCGTGCTCGCGGTTCTGTTGCTCAGCCGAGAGTGAGAGATAACGGCTCTCCGCATCTGCACGGCCGGCTTCGAGTTCCCGCTTGAAGGCAGCTGTGATGGAGGCTGCTTCCGCTTCGCCTTCTTGAATCGCCTGATCCAGCAGAAATTGTGCTGTCGCCCGCTCCTGCTCTAACTGCACGGCGGCGGCTGTCTGTTCCCGCTCCAAGAGGGCGGCTGCTTCTGCCTGAGCCTGTTCGAGCTCTTCGCTTGCAGCTTTGCTCTGCTCGACCAGCTTCGCTTCGGCTGTAACAGCTTGCTCGACAGCTCGCTCGGCCTCGCCGCGCATCCGCTCTAAACGCTCGCGAGCCACCTGACGAATACGTTCCACATCTGCCTCTGCGGTGATCCGCACCTGCTCGATTCGAGCTTGCATCTCCAATCTCGTCTCTTCCAGCTGTCCGGCTGCTGCTTCCGCGGTTGCTTCCTGCAGCGACCGTTCCTTCTGCAGCTCTTCTTGATGAATCGCATGCAGCTGCTTAAGTTCAACTGCTGTATATTCTCGCTCCTGAGCAAGCTCTGCTTGAGCTGCTTCACGCACTTGCTCCAGCTGCGCTTCCATGGCGAATTTCGTGCGCTCCAACTCTTCGCGCGCTTCGATTACAGCCAGCGACTGCGATTCCACTTCCAGCTCCAGCGTAAGCTGCAGCTCCTCGAGCTCTGCGCGATGAGCATCGCGCAGTTCAGTAAGCTTAGCTTCCGCTGCTTCGAGCTCGCTTGCGAGCTTAGTTGCTGCAGCTTCGCGCTCAGCTTGCAGAGTTGCTTCTGCTGCTTCGCGTTCACTAGCCAGCTTCGCTTCTGCTGCTTCAAGCTCACTAGCCAGCACTGCTTCCACGGCCTCGAGCTCGCTTGCCAGCTTAGTTGCTGCAGCTTCGCGTTCAGCATGCAGAGTCGCTGCTGCGACTTCGCGTTCACTAGTCAGCTTCGTTTCCGCTGCTTCAAGTTCACTAGCCAGCACAGCTTCCAAGGCTTCAAGCTCGCTTGCGAGTTTAGACGCTGCTGCCTCACGTTCAGCTTGCAAATTCGCTGCTGCTGTTTCACGTTCACTTGCCAGTCTCGCTTCTGCCGCTTCAAGTTCACTAGCAAGCTTAGCTGCTGCCTCACGCTCAGCTTGCAGATTCGCTTCAGCGACTTCGCGCTCACTTGCCAGTCTCGCTTCTGCTGCTTGAATCGTTTGCTCCATTCGACCTTGCAATGTCGAGCTAACCAGCTCCAGCTCTTCATGAGCGGCTTCTTGCTCACGATCGAACTCTTCCTGAAGCTGCTCAAGAGCTTTACGCGAAGCTTCTCTTACCGCTTCCAATTCCGCTTCGAGCTCCGTGCGTACGCGCTCTAGCTCTGCTTGAGATGCGGACTGCTCACTTTCACGCTCAGCAGTCAGTTCCACCCACACCCGCTCGAGTTCTGCTTGCGAAGCATTCAATTCACTTGTATGTTTCTCATCGAGTTCTGTTCTTGCTTGCGCAAACTCAGCACGAGCCGCTTCTAACTCACTTGTTAGTTTCGCAGCCCATTCCGCACTCACACGTGCAAGTTCCTCTTGCGCTGCTTCCTGCTCGAACGAAATCTCTGCCAGCAGCTCTGCTCTTGTACGCTCAAGCTGCTCGACGGAGGCGGCTTGCTCGCTTTCCAGCTTCGTTGTCAGCTCCTGCTGGATTCGTGCAAGCTCCGAATGGGCTGCTGCTTGCTCGTTTTCCAGCTTCGCAGTCAGCTCCGCCTGAACTCGTGCCAATTCCGCTTGCGCTGCAGTATGCTCGCTTTCACGTTCTTCTTGCAATAGAACCAGCTCTAAACGCGCTGTTTCTTGTGCATCCTCACGTTCCGCAATAAGCTCCGCTCTTACTCGCTCAAGCTCAGCTCGCGCTTCCTCTTGCTCACGCACAAGCTCCGCCTTCAAGCGCTCGATCTCTGCTCGCGAAGCCTCTTGCTCGATCTCGCGCTCCGCCATCACGCGCAGCTGCTCCTCGAGCGCAGCTTCCTGCTCGCTCGCCAGCTTCGCTTCCGCTGCGCTGATCGCTTGCTCCAAGCGCCCTTGCAGCATCGCGCTTGTCCGCTCCAGCTCCTCGCGCGCAGCCTCTACCGCCGCTTCCGCATCCTCTTGCTCCGCGGCAAGCGCCTTCTCCGCACTCGCTCGCTCCGCGACTAGCGTCTCCTCCGCAGCCGCCAGCGCAGCGGCCAGCGCCTTCTCCGCACTCGCTCGCTCCGCGACTAGCGTCTCTTCTGCTCTCGCCCGCTCCGCGGCCAGCGTCTCCTCCGCAGCAGCCAGCGCAGCGGCAAGCGCCCGCTCCGCACCAGCCCGCTCCGCGACTAGCCTCGCCTCCGCACTCGCCTTCTCCGCGATTAGCTCCGCTTCCGCGCTCAACCGCTCAGCATCGAGCTGGCCGTGCAGCGTATCCACGATCAGCTTCGCCTGCTCGAGCTCCGCTACGGCAGCTTTGCGGCGCTCCTCGGTTTCGTGCATCCGCTCATTTTCGACTCGTAATCTAAAAACATCTTCAGCCATATGTACTGCAGCAAGCATCGCAAGCTTAGGCACATCCAGTCGTGGATAGCCCTTAGCCAGCTTATTCATATTCTCGTCAACAAGCGCTGCAACGCGCTTGATATAGTCAGGATTATTGTGACCAGCTAATTTGAATTGATTTCCAAATATATCAACAGTTACACGTGTCCGATCGGCAGCGTTCATGAGGGCATGTCCTCCTATAGGTTCAAGGGTGAAAAATGAGTTCAATGCGACAATCGTTGCCTTCTTCCACTTCTAAAGCATGCCGGGCAAGACTTACTGTACAAGCTTTCTCATGCCGATAATCCAGCAAAATAGAATAAAGCCGCACCGAGATTTGTTCGCAAGGAACTAATTCGATGCGGCAAAGGTCAACTCCTGCCTATTTACGCAATTCCGCTGCAAAAGATTGTTCCAATTTTGTTACAACCTCTGCATGGCGTTCCGTTACTTCTTCATCCGTCAACGTACGCTCTGCATGACGGTAAACGAGTGAAAGTGCGACGCTTTTCTTGTCCGCGCCCAGCTTCTCTCCGGTAAAGATATCGAAGATACGAACCGACTCCAAGAGCGCGCCGGCTGTCTCTTGAACAGCGTCGATCAGCTTGCCTGCAGCCACATCGCGGCTGAGCACAACTGCGATATCACGTTCCATAGCCGGGTAACGAGGCAGTGCCTTATACACGATGTCAAAATCAGCAGCCGCATACAGCGGCGCCAGTTCGATTTCGAGTACATACGTGTCAGCCAGATCATGATCAATCTGTGTTGTTGGATGCAATTGACCCAGGTATCCAATGGTTTGCGCACCACGGTCGCCTTGGAATACAACCGCTGCCGTACGGCCTGGGTGCATATGCTCCGGTTGAGCTGCTTCATAACGGATAGAACCGCTTACGCCAAGCACTTCTACCAGCGTTTCGAGAATGCCTTTCAGATCGTAGAAATCAAAGGCTTCAGCTTTACGGTTCCATTCCGTTACATTCTTGTTGCCGGTAAGGAGAACGGCAAGTCGGTGTTTCTCATGAGGCAAACGAGAAAGTGCCTCTTCATCCGTATGGAAGACGCTGCCGATCTCGAAGATCGCGACATCGTCGTTTTTACGATTCCGGTTGTACGCGGCTGTTTCCAGCAATTGCGGAAGCAGGCTGGTACGCAATACGCTGCGGTCTTCGCTCATTGGAAGCGCCAATCGAACCGGGAACAAATCAGCTCCAGCCAGGGCTGGGAACAGCTTCGTCCGATCCGGGTGAGTGAAGGAGTAGCTAATCACTTCGTGAAGGCCTGCATCCGTTAGACGTTTGCGCAGCTCGCGGCGAATTGCCTGCGGCTTTGTCAAAGCACCCGGTGTCGCAGCGCCTTCGATTGCAGTCGTCGGGATATTGTCATAACCGAACAAACGCGCAACCTCTTCGATCAAATCGACATCGCGCGTGATATCACCGCGTCTGGATGGAACACTTACAGTAAATACCCCATCAGTCGACAATTCAAACGGGAATTGCAGACGGCCAAAAATCGTTTCGATTTCGAGCTTCGCAAGCTCTGTTCCGAGGTAACGGTTGATTTTGGCGATGGATACGCTGATTACCGCATCTTTCGGCTGCTCTGTCAGCTCTTCCACGATGCCTTCAAGCACGTGGCCGCTTGCATATTTCGCCATAAGCGAAGCAGCGCGATCAAGAGCCGGAATAACACGAGCCGGGTCAACGCCCTTCTCGAAACGTACGCTCGATTCCGAACGCAAGCCGACTTGACGCGACGTTTTGCGAATCGTACCGCCATCGAAGCGTGCCGACTCCAGCAAAATATTGACCGTCGAAGCCGTTACTTCCGAGCTTGCTCCGCCCATAACGCCTGCAAGCGCAAGCGGTTCTTGACCGTTCGAGATAACCAGCATATGCGGCTCAAGCTTGCGATCTTGACCATCAAGCGTAGTCAACACTTCACCTTCGTTTGCCATACGTACAACGATGCGTCCACCTTCGACTTTATCTGCGTCAAAAGCATGCAGCGGTTGACCGTATTCCAACATAACAAAGTTCGTAATATCCACTACGTTGCTGATTGGACGAATGCCAGCAGCCATCAGACGATTCTGCATCCACTGCGGTGACGGACCGATTTGTACGCCTTGAATATAACGCGCCGAGTAGTGCGAGCATTGCTCCTGCGCTTCGATGCGAACCGACACATGGGCAGAAGCTTGCTCCACCGCATCGTTTACACGGTTGTCCGGCAGCTTCACGCTGCGGCCTGTCAATGCACCGATTTCATAGGCAACGCCCAGCATGCTTAGGCAGTCAGAACGGTTTGGCGTCAAATCAAGCTCCAATACTTCATCTTCGATCGCGAGCACATCCAGAATAGATGCGCCGATCGGCGTACCTTCCGGCAGCACGAGAATGCCTTCTTGCTGTTCTTTAGGCAGAAGCTTCTCGTTAAGACCAAGCTCCTTCGCGGAACAGATCATGCCCTGAGATTCCACCCCGCGCAGCTTAGCACGTTTAATGGCAAAATCCCCCGGCAGCACAGCGCCGATCGTCGCAACCGGAACCAGCTGACCTGCAGCTACGTTCTTCGCGCCGCACACGATTTGCAGCACTTCCGGGCCGCCTACGTCAAGCGTACAAACGCTTAGCTTGTCAGCATCGGGATGCTTCTCGCGTGTCAGTACGTGACCGACAACTACGCCTGTAACCCCTTTGTTACGGGATTCGACGACATCGATTTCAATGCCTCCGCTTGTCATTAGCTCTGCCAGCTGGTCGCCGGTATAGCCGTTCAACTCGATATATTCGTTCAACCATTTATAAGATACGTTCATATTAGTAGTCGCCTCCTTCTCACATTCGGACAAACTGGCTTAGGAAGCGCAGATCGTTCGTATAAAAATGACGGATGTCGTCAATGCCGTATTTCAGCAGCGCGATACGTTCTACGCCCATACCGAACGCGAAGCCGCTGACTTCATTCGGATCGTAGCCGCCCATCTCAAGCACGCGCGGATGAACCATGCCGCAGCCCAGAATCTCGAGCCAGCCGGTTTGCTTACACATCCGGCAGCCATGGCCGCCGCACTGTACGCAGGTGACGTCAACCTCAGCGCTTGGCTCCGTGAACGGGAAGAAGCTCGGACGAAGACGGATTTGGGCTTGTTTGCCGAACATCAGCTGTACGAATTGAAGCAAGGTGCCTTTGAGATCGCTCATGCGGATGTTTGGTCCGATGACAAGTCCTTCAATCTGATTGAACTGGAACGAATGCGTCGCATCGTCATCATCGCGGCGATAAACTTTACCCGGGCAAATAACTTTAACCGGTTTGCCGTTCATGGCTTTCATTGTGCGAACCTGTACCGGCGAAGTGTGCGTACGCATGAGAATATCGTCCGTAACGTAGAACGAATCTTGCATATCGCGTGCAGGGTGATCCTTCGGCAGGTTCAGCGCTTCGAAGTTGTAATAGTCGGATTCGACCTCTGGTCCTTCAGCGATCGTGTAACCAAGACCGATGAACACGTCCTCGATTTCTTGCGCTACTTTATTCAAAGGATGTACGGCGCCTGCGGATTGTTTCTTGCCCGGCAGCGTGACGTCGATCGTTTCCGCACGAAGACGGTTCTCCGTTTCCGCTTGCTGGAACGCCGCTTGCTTGGTTTCAATGACTTCTTCGATTGCGGCGCGTACTTCATTACCGACTTGCCCGATAACCGGACGCTCTTCAGCACTCAGGGAACCCATGCCGCGGAGAATTTCGGTCAGCGCGCCTTTCTTCCCTAGGTACTTAACACGCAGATCATTCAATTGCTGCGGACCGTCAACCTGCTGCAGCTCCTGCAGCGCCTCGACCCGCAATGCCTCCAAACGCTCTTTCATTCCATCCAGCCCCTTCTTTAACCAAATCACATTTCTGAAAACAAAAAAACGGCTCCTTCTCCCCGTAAGGGACGAAAGAACCGTGTTACCACCCTAATTCAAATTACCGCAGCCTACTGGTAGGCGAGGCAATTCCTCAAAGTCCGAATATCGGCCGGAACCCGGTACTCCCTACCTTGTGCGGCTCATGGCCGTACACCTTCAAGAGTCTGCTCGGAAGGGAACTTCGGCAGCCTGATTTCCCAAAGACGCTCTCAATCTACGGCGTCTTCTCCCTGTCAAGAAAGCACTGCGTACTCTTCTTCCTCATCGCGTTAACGTATATAGAACCTATTATACAAAGTTTACATACCCTTTCGCAAGGGCGGATTGCCCGCACTGGATTCTGCTTCTTTCACCGCGTCCCGAATGCTCGTAACCTAACTATTCGCTCCAACTCTAACGTGGTTCAACGCCGCCATAGCCGAGAGTTCCATTAGCGACTCTCAGGGGCAAAACCGCCGGATTTCCGTGTCGAGAATTCGATATTCCGACTCTCAGTTACCAAACTAACTCGATTCTAGCCCCCGCTACAACTGAGAGTTCCATTTCCCGACTCTCAGTACCATATCCAACTGGTTTTCGTGCCGAGCGTTCGATTTTCCGTCTCTCAGTCACCTAACTAACTCGATTCTAGCGCCCGCTTCAGCTGAGAGTCCCTTTTCACGACTCTCAGTAGCATATCCAACTGGTTTTCGTGCCGAGCGTTCGATTTTCCGTCTCTCAGTCACCTAACTAACCTTTGCTCGCCAACGCTTATGTTGCTCCACTTGTACAGCGATATATTCGCTTACAACTCCCAGAATAGGCGAGTTTACTCGGGTTTCGACGGTTGAGCTACTTCGTAAGCGGTATAGCCGCTTAAGTGCACCTATTCGACCAATTTTCACAGCTATAAGCGACATATCCGCTCTCAGCTCCCAGTTATGGCGAGTTTACTTGAGTTTCGACGGTTGAGCTATTTCATAAGCGGTATAGCCGCTTAAGCGCACCTATTCGACCAATTTACACTGCTGTAAGCGATGTATTCGCTTACAGCTCCTAGAATAGGCGAGTTTACTCCAGTTTCGACGGTTGAGCTACTTCGTAAGCGGTATAGCCGCTTACGCACATCTTTTCGACCATATTTTGTTGCTATAAGCGATATATTCGCTTACAGCTCCCAGAAAGGCGAGTTTACTCCGGTTTCGACGGATGAGCTACCACGCACAAAAGGGCGGTCCCATCGGCCAATTGCATGCCGTCCGAGTCCGCCCCTCTACATTCCTTCTTATCGCTGTCTCTTACGCGAAACCGCAACGCCGAGCGCTGCTGCCGCCAGTGCTACGGCGACGATGGACAGCGTAAGGTTCACCGGATCGGAGCCGCTATCCGACTTGTCGGCCGCCGCAGTCTCTTGCGCGTCGGCCGCGCTGTTATCCGTTGTTACCGGCGTACCGACATCCGTCGACGACGCGTTTCCCGTACCCTCGGAGCCCGAAGACGTTGCCGTATTCGGATCTGATCCTACGGAACCACCGCTGGTACCGCCGCCGTGTCCGTCACCTTCGCCGGATGCCGCCGTTACCGTCGTTACCGATGCCGGATAGTCCGCTCCGTCACCGCCGACCCACTCCACAACCGAGCTGTCGCTGTAGGTTTGATAGGCTTTCCAGATCAACTGCTTCGCATCCTCCGCCACTTTACCGGATACCCGGAATTCAGTGAATTCCGTTTGCGCCAAGCCATCGCCTTCGGCCGTCCATGTAATGGATGCAATTGCTTTGGTTTCAGCGTTTAGCTCAAGCTCGTATTTCCAACCTGCTTTCGGCTCAACGCGGCTTACCTTCACACCGTCGGGTACTTTCACTTTCACGACTTTGGTAGTCACGTTCTCTTTCTCGCTCGGAACGCGCACCGAGAAGACCTCATAGCTGTTCTGTGCTGCTTCCTTGGGCCAGACCGTTACGTGTGCGCTGGCAACGCCAGCAAAAAGGAACATCACCATCAGCGTCATGCCCAGCACGGACCATTTCTTTAATTTTTTCATTTTACACCCTCCTGCTCTCGTCTATATAGGAGCAGTATACCGCAACAACCTTTATCCGCCATGACTCGTTCGAGCTATACGTATGTTACAAGTTTGTGTCTTGGCATGTCCGTGCTATTCCTTCGCAAGCCCTTTCTCCAGCGCATAGCGGGTGAGTTGAACCCGATTCTCCAGATGCAGCTTTTGCAAAATATGTTTCAAATGGTTCTTCACCGTATGCTCGGAGATTCCGAAACTTTCGGCAATTTGCCGATTAGAGCCGCCATAAGCTACCCGTTCCAGCACCTCGCGTTCCCTCTGCGTCAAGGCGGTGTGTACGGCATCGGCATCTTGCTCCGTCACGCCGGCATTGTCGCTGCGCACGACCTCAGCGACAACCGCTTTCCCAGCTCCTGCCTGCCCCGCGCTACCCCCGTTAAACTCCTGCAGCATGCGAAAAGCAAGCTCCTTCGACAACGGGGCCTCATCCACGGCAACAGCGCGCAAGTACTCGAGCCATGCCGATGGCGACAAGTTCTTCAGCAGATAGCCCTGCGCCCCCCGTTTGATCGCTTCGAACAGGTCGGAGATATCGTCCGATACGGTCACCATGATGATTTTGATGTGAGGATCGATCGTCTTAATGCGCTGCGTCGCTTCCATTCCGTTCATCACCGGCATGTTGATGTCCATCAGCACCAGATCAGGCACAAGCGTTGCCGCAAGCATGACCGCCTGTTCGCCGTTTGACGCTTCTCCCACTATGGAGAAGGATGCGTCGCCGCTGAGGATGTCCCGCATCCCCTCCCGTCCATGTGGATGGTCGTCGACAATCAGCACCGTTATTTGAGTTTCGCCCATATCAGCGCTCCGCCTCCTTTATCACTTCAACGACAGTACCCTTTGTCGTCGGCAGCTCATCTTCCACATCTTGTGCATCTAATGACTCTGCTGCACCAGGCGACCGAACCCCAAACTGCCAGCCCATCGCCTTGGCACGATCCTGCATCATCCGAATGCCGTATCGTCCCTTAGCCATAAGCTGGGCCGGCTCAGCGCCAATTCCATCATCCTCGATGGTACACCGAAATCCACTGCCGCCATCCGAATCGGGCCACGCATGCACGGCTAGGTATGAGGCATTCGCATGTTTACGCACATTCAGCATCGCCTCACGAACGATTGCGAGCAGCTCGACCTTCTCCTTGCCGCTCAGTTTTCCTTCGGTAAGCTGCCAATCCAGCTCCACTGCGAGGCCGCCGCGCCGCAGCTCCTCTGCCATATCCCGAACCGCCTGCATCCATTGCACGTCGGTTCTCGAAGGCTCGCTGCGAAGCGAGGCAATCGACTGCCGCACATCTTCATAGACATGCCGCACCGTACGGCGGAGCTGCTGCGTCGTTTCCTTGACAGCTTCATCGTCCTTCGCCTGCTCCAGCTTATCCAGCTTCACGGACAACAGGAACAGCGACTGCGAGATGCCGTCATGCAGTTCCCGGGCAAGCTGCTCTCGTTCCATGAACGCTGCCTCCGCCGCTTTCGCCTGCTGCAACGAATCGTTAGTGGACTCCAGCATGCGAAACAGCTTGATAAGAAGCGTCGCCGTTACGGTCATGACAATAACAGGCGCGAGCGCATTGCCAAGATCCATCGAAACATAGGGGAGCAGAAACGTATGTCGCAAATATTCCCACAACGCTATCGTTAAAGTCGGCGTCCACAAAATGAACCATTTTATGCGGTTATATGTCATTTTGCCACCTGCCGCCTCTATTAATAATTTCGGAACTCAACCTTCTGCACTTGCTCGTTATCGTCCTTATCCAACACGCGGATTTCAGCCTGCCAACGCCCTGCGAACGGTACGAACGGTCCCTCTGCTTTGTAAGCTGCCTTCACATAGCCGTCAAAGTTGGTGATTTCAGTATCTTCGAAAAGCTTGATCGGCACTTGAATCGGACCGAGCTCCTTCTGATCCAGCGCATACAAGCGCATGGTCACGGATTTCGGAGCGCCTACCGCTTCAGGCAGCCACACCTTCACGATAAACTGGTTATCGCCCGGCTTGTTCGGCGTTACTCGAAGCGACAGATGCATGGTTTCGCCCATTTTGTGATAAACAACCGGCTCATTCGCCGGCAATGGACTTATATAGGTAAAGAGCGCTGCCGATACAAGGATGAGGACCATCAGCGCAGCATCGATGCGAAGCAGCACGGTTGTCGGCAGATTGCCTCTGCGTATGCGCAGATGAAGAATACCGCCAACGACGAGGACCAGCAGGACGAAACCTGTCTTAATCAGTAGAATCGTTCCCCATGCTGTGTAGAACAAATAGTGAAGAGAAGGCAAGAACAGCAACGTCATGCCTATGCCTGACAGGATAAGAAGGGCTAGCGACAGCAAGGCAGCCCTGGAGAATAATACGGCGAACCTGCCTGCTTCCTTGCGATCGGACTGCCAGAGCAAACCAAGCAGAATCAATCCGCCAACCCAGATGGCTGCAGCTGCCAGATGCACGAAATCAAACATGATTGACGCTGATTTCGGAGCAAATACCGCTGCATGACCGCTCCAGCTCTCAAGCGCAAGAATGAGCAGCGCCCAGATCGTCTTCAGAACGGCATGGAAACGGACGATAATAAATCCGAGCAGCACCAGCACCAGCAGCGCAATCCATTCACGCCCGATGTTCGTCTGCAAAAAGAGCTTGCTGTATTCATCCCGTGGATAACCGGTCAATATCTCGCGTGCATGGACGAAAATATACACAAGAGAGCCAACAAGCAGTGTCCGCAAGGCAATCTGTTCCCATTTTCGCTGGATGTCCGGAAGCAGTTTGCCGCGTCCCCGGGTCAGTAATGGCCACAGCATTAGTCCTGCAGCCCACAGCAGCGCCCCATAATAAACGATGCGGGCAGCGTAAATGATAAATTGTCCTGTTGTCAGTTGGGTAGTAGCGCTGTGTCCCTCGTGACCTAGCTCCTTATGGGGATCAAATGTGGCCGCATCCACGCCTTCCTGAGGATTTCCTACAATAAAGACGTAAGATCCGCTAACCGGGTGGCCGTCCTCAGAAATGATTGAATAAGACACGGTGTACACGCCTTCGCCAAGCGAAGGAAGCGGCAGGATCAACGAACGATGATCTTTGCTGGCTTGCGCGGTTGCGCTCGTAACGGGTCGAGATTTGGAATCAAGTACTTCTATGGAGCCGACCTTCGCCTCGATGGATTCGTTAAAACTCAGCTCGACCGATTGCGGGCTTTGCTCGTATTTGACGTTAGCTTCCGGTTCGGAGCGTTCAAGCTCGGCGTGCGCGGATGCCAACCCAGGGATGCTGATCAGTACGAGGCACATCCAGATGCACAAGACTACGGCTTGTATGGCGGAATGGGATTTATATCGAATGCGACGGTTCATGATGTTGTGTAGTCACGTCCTCTCCTTATAATCGATCAATAAACTCAGAATAAGTGTACTAAAGCTGATGGTCGAACACCAACGATAAATCCAAACGTTGTTTGAACATCTTTCACGGCAAGAAGCAGCTCTCCTTTATCCCTATTATTGTCACCACACGACTACTAGAGTTAGTGCTATAATTAGTTTCCGCAATTGATATAGTACTCACTTTTTTATATTAGATACGTTTATAGAACTAGCTGTCCCGATCGATTACAAATGCCGCAGCTGTACGTTTTCATGGGCTTTTCACCCCCTCAAAACAGGTGTAACGGTATGGTCTGATGTCGAATAGTATAACTTGACAGCCACTATATATTGGTGTAATTTAGGGAAGTACTAACAACATATTGTGTATTAGAGGTTGTCAGACGACATCCTTCGACAAGGAGTGGCTCTGCTCGTGGATATTATTAAGAGGAACGGTCAGAAAGAAGAATTGATCTTTTCAAAGCTTAAGAAGGTTATTGATTTCTCGTGTGTCGGCTATAACGACTGCGATCCGCTTGAGCTGGAAACTGCTTTGCTTCCTTATTTCCGCAACAACATTACAACCAAAGAAATTCAGCGTACACTCACACAGGTTGCGGTAGAAAAAACAAGCATCGAACAGCCGAACTGGCAGTACGTTGCAGCCAAACTTCTTGTGTACGATCTTTATAAAGAATCTGCAATCAATCGCAAATACGGCTATTTCGGCTACGGAGACTTCTACTCGCTGATTACGTATTTGACAGACAAAGGGCTTTACGGGAGCTACATATTAGAGTATTACACCCGTGATGAAATCCGTGAGCTCGGCAATTACATCGTGCCTGAACGCGACTACTTGTTCAACTACATCGGTCTCAAAACACTTGCAGACCGCTACTTAATTAAGAGCTTCAGCGGCGACGTGCTTGAGCTTCCGCAAGAATTGTTCATGGGCGTAGCGATGCACCTGGCTATGAAAGAAGATGACAAGCTCGCTTGGGCACGCAAGTTCTACGATGTCCTCAGCCGTCTTCAAATGACAGTTGCCACACCTACGCTTGCCAATGCTCGTAAACCGTTCCACCAGCTTTCCAGCTGCTTCATCGATACTGTGCCTGATAACTTGTGGGGCATTTACAACGTAGACTCCAGCTTCGCGCAAGTGTCCAAATTTGGCGGCGGCATGGGTATCTACATCGGTAAAGTGCGCAGCCGCGGCTCCAACATCCGCGGATACAAAGGCGTTGCCGGCGGCGTAGTCCCTTGGATCAAGAACTACAACAACACGGCGGTTGCCGTTGACCAGCTCGGCGTTCGTTCCGGCGCAGTTGCGGTTTACCTTGACGTATGGCATAAAGATATTTTCGACTTCCTTAATCTTAAAACAAACAACGGCGATGACCGGATGAAAGCACATGACATCTTCCCTGGTGTCTGCATTCCTGACTTGTTCATGCGCAAAGTACAAGAGCGTGACTCCTGGTACCTATTCGATCCGCACGAAGTACGCAGCTATATGGGCTGGGCACTTGAGGATTCATGGGGCGAAGAGTGGGAACGCCGTTATGAAGAGTGCGTGAACAACCCTGCACTTTCCCGTGACGAAGTACCGGCTATCGATATCATGAAGAAAATTCTTGCTAGCTCCTTTGAAACAGGCACACCTTTCGTGTTCTACCGCGACACGGTAAACCGTGCGAACCCGAATAAACATAAAGGCATCATCTATTGTTCTAACCTTTGTACGGAAATTTGCCAGAACATGAGCCCGACTGAATATATCACGACAACTCATGAAGACGGCGTTATTACAACGCAAGTGAAAAGCGGCGACTATGTCGTGTGTAACCTCTCTTCCCTTAACCTTGGCCGTTCCAGAACGAAAGAGGAAATCGAAGAGGTTGTCACCTGCCAAATGCGGATGATGGATAATGTTATCGACCTGAACCACTACCCGATCCCGCAAGCGGAAATTACGAATCAGAAGTATCGTGCGGTAGGTCTTGGTACGAGCGGTTACCATCAATGGCTTGCTCTTAACGGTATTGCATGGGAATCCGAAGAGCATTTGGATCGTGCCGATGAGCTCTATGAGTGGATCAACTACTGCGCAGTCAAAGCATCGATGGAAATCGCCAAAGAAAAAGGCGCTTACCGCGTGTTTGAAGGCAGCGAATGGCATACGGGAGAATTTTTCGATTCCCGCGGTTATGATGCGCCGCACTGGCAGAAACTGAAGAAGGATGTAGCTGAGAACGGCGTCCGCAACGCATGGATGTTCGCGATTGCGCCTACAGCCTCCACTTCCTTGATCGCCGGCTCCACTGCAGGTATTGACCCGATCTTCAACAAATTCTTCGTCGAAGAGAAGAAGAATGCGGTCATTCCGCAAACGGCGCCTAACCTGAACGAAGAGACGTTCTGGTTCTACAAAGAAGCGCATCACATCGATCAGCACTGGAGCATCCGCGCAGCGGGCCGCCGTCAGCGCCATATCGATCAAGCGCAATCGTTTAACTTGTACATCACGCCGGAATACACGGCGAAGGAATTTATGGAACTGTACATGGCAGCTTGGGAGAACGGCCTCAAAACCGTTTACTATTGCCGTAACAAGAGCTTGGAAGTAGAAGATTGTGTAAGCTGCAGCGCTTAAGAAGCCTTTATGTTGAATGATGTGCCCTGCGGTCAGTATGGGTCTCCAATCGCTGTTGTAGTTCGGATTACTTTGAATGTATAAACCATAATTGGTTGTAATCCGACTACAAAGGCGACCGCTAACGCTTTTCCGACTCCATACTGCCCTCCGGGCACTTTTTCAACACGGATTCTTAAAACTTTGCAGCTTATTTTAGGGACGAACAGAAGGAGGCAGCCCATTTAATGGATCTGCAGAAGAAGAAATTATTTAACGAAGAAGGCGACCGCGATTGGGGCATGCGTCGCATGATTGGCGGTAATACGACCAATCTGATTGAGCTTAACAACGTGAAATATGACTGGGCAACGAAGATGTACCGTACGATGATGAATAACTTCTGGATTCCGGAAGAGATTCCTCTTGCTCAGGATGCCAAAGATTACAGAAACCTGTCGCTCTCCGAGCGTAACAGCTACGATAAAATTATCAGCTTCCTCATCTTCTTGGATTCGCTTCAAACGGCAAACCTGCCGAACGTCAACGAATATATTACCGCACCTGAGGTAAACCTGTGCTTAACGGTTCATACGTTCCAGGAAGCCGTTCACAGCCAATCCTATTCCTATATTCTAGACAGCGTCGTTTCTCCGGAAGTACGCGATCAAATTTATAACCTGTGGCGCGAGGACAAGAACCTCTTGAAGCGGAATCGGTTCATCACCGACCTGTACGAGAATTTCATTGCAAATCCATCGTCGCAAAATCTGATCAAGACCATTATGGCGAACTACATCCTGGAAGGGATATACTTCTACAGCGGATTTAGCTTCTTCTACGCGCTTGGCCGCCAAGGCAAAATGCTCGGTACCGTCTCTGAGATCAAATATATCCAGCGTGATGAATTGACTCACTTAGCGTTGTTCCAAGGTATTTTCCGTGAAGTGCGCAAAGAAAATCCGGAGCTGTTCACGCCGGTTCTCATCGAAGAGCTTCGCCAAATGATGCGTACAGCTGTTGAGCATGAAATTGAATGGGGTCAATACATTACGAACAACACCATTCCAGGCCTCACAGACGAAATCATCGAGAAGTACATTAAATTCCTATCCAATGAGCGTCTGCGCAAGCTGAATCTCGATATTCTGTATCCGGAAATCGTCGAGCATCCAATGAAATGGGTGGAAAGCTTCAGCAACATGAACGGGATGAAAACCGATTTCTTCGAGCAGAAAGTAACCAACTACAGCAAATCGTCCAACCTTAACTGGGGCGACCTGTAAGTTTGATATAAGTGAATCGCCTTCTGTTTCACAAAGGCTCAAGCCCTCTCCACTCGAGAGGCTTGGGCTTTTTTTTCATGCTCGGCAGAGTTTAGGATATGCACGCTTCATGATACAATAGGAATAAGGCGGGACATGCGGCGGGGAGTGAATCGAGGGTGGATGCAGCAACTCAGCAGCAAATGAGCGAGATAAAGCCATTCATCCGCGTCGGGCATCATTATCAGTTCCCTTATGAGCGTAACGAGTTCGAGTATGGCCGCTTCGGTTACTGCTATGCCTTTCATCTCGTTGATGGAGGCAAAGGAAGTATAACGATTAACGGGCAGGTCTATCCGCTGCAGAGGGGCGATTTGATCTTCTTGCCGCCTCAGCTGATGCATTCCTTCTACACGGATCATGATCATCGATTAGCAACCTATAATCTTTATTTCGAGCTATGGAATGAGAAGCCCCGGTCAACCGAGCATCATTTGTATTGGCATCCGGATGACCTGCTGCCGGAGTTGTTAACCGCTTTGCAGGAAAACACCGTGCTGGATTCGATGCCTCATCTCTTCCATTTGCAGCACCATACCATCTTGATGGATTTGTTTCCCCATATCGTAAAGCAGCATCAACAGCAGCGCGTCCACGGCGATACGATCGCGCATAGCCTGCTCAAAGCGTTTATGCTGGAGTTCATCCAGATTGCCGGAGAAAGCTGGCACAGCGACTACCGAATGAAAGCGATTATGCACCGCATCGACAAAGAGGCGCATGCAGGTTCGAATTATACGAGCTGGCTGGCACAAAGCGGGCTTCAGAAAACAAGATTCCATTCGCTCTTCAAGCAAACTGCCGGCCTCTCTCCGAAAGCCTATTGGAGCCGTGCTGTCATGAAACAAGCAGCAGCTGCCCTTTGGGAGAGCAATCGATCCATAACAGCGATCGCAGAGGATTTGGGATATGCCTCTATCCATCATTTTACGAAACAGTTTACCGCCTACTTTGGCGTATCTCCTTCCCAATATCGCAAACGCAAAATGTAATGCTTAGAGGAGATACACCTAAAACTTAAATCTACGACTTAAGTCCAGTTTCAGCACTGGACTTGCGCCCGTTCTTGAACCATAGGGGTTCCAAGTAAACTAATACTAGTTCATTCCGTGGAAATGGGGGAAACCGAATATGTCCACACAAGTTTACGTCATCAATGCTGCGATGGCTGTGCTATTACTCTTATTGTCACTCTTCGCGGGACTCACAACAGGCAGCATGGCCTTTCGGCGTACGACACACAGTCTGCGACGCACTGCCATCTTAACGCTTGCACTGCTCGGCTCAATGACACTTCTGGCTTTAGCCAAAATGATCATGCTGATCGCGACGTATTCTTACCGCAACTGGTTTGTGCTCGATAATGCACTCATGTTCTTCGCACTCATTATGCTGCCAACCGGAGCCATCGCTTTCTATTCCGTATCTAGACTGCTTCATCTGGCTCGACTGACCGTGAAGCAACCGAATGATGTCGTGAGCCGTACAAAGCGCCGTGCGGCGTCTGAAGTCGCTCTAGTCGTCCCTATTCAAGTGCTGGTCATCGAAGCGTTCCTGTATGCCTCCATAAACGTATTCCCGCTTGGCATGGCTTACCGGAAGCAGATGATTACCGTAGGACTCATTATCCTTGCTGCACCATTACTGCTTATCTGGCGCCAATCGATCAGACGCAGACGGATTCACCGTGATGACGGAACGGCTGTCATTCACAAAGTAAAACGCGTTATCGTCTTTACGATGGCCTGCTTGCTGCTCGCCTTCGGTATTATCCATACGTTCAACAACGCAAAAACGCTCAGCAAGGCGACTGAGCGTAATTTATCCCTACGTATATCGATGTCAATTCCCACAACGAACGAGTAATCGCATCTGCATGTCAGCCCCGCTTGCGGGCGTAGAAGTCAGGCCAATAATCTTCCGCGATAGGCGGGCAGCCTCTCTGCGTATCCCAGACATAAACCCAACCGCTCTGGTCCGGCTGATGGATGTCGGTTACCCAGATTCGATCGTAATCGTTCTCCTCTTCGATCCCCACGAATTGCTCCAGTTCATCCATGCGTTTCAAACCTTGCTCATTCACGACAATCCACATTCCACGAACACGGGCACCACTTGCGTAAGCTGCGGCATCCCGCAGCATCGCCGGGTAAGGTCCGTAATCAACCAGCCTTCCATGAATGACACCTGGTGCAGCAGATTGAATGAATCCGGCACAGACATGATGATTGCTATGGCCCGGCAAGAGCGAGCCATAGATAAACACGGTTGTCAGTTGTTGCTGCATATGTAAACACTCCTCTTAAGCCTCTAAGAGCCTAAGCCAATTGACTATTGCGATGCCTGTACCAGTTCTCGAACAAATTCGCCGGAATCGGCTTGGTGAAGTAGAAGCCTTGCGCTTCCTCGCAGTTACGTTCACGCAGAAACTTAATCTGTTCATCGTTCTCTACGCCTTCGGCCGTTACTTTAAGCTTCAAGTTTCTAGCCATCGTTGTAATCGTAGAGACGATCGCCGCATCGCTGCCGCCTTTCGCCAAATCGCTGACGAAAGAGCGGTCAATCTTCAGCTTATCAATCGGGAACCGTTTAAGCGAGATCAGCGAGCTGTAGCCCGTACCGAAATCATCGATACTGATCTGCACGCCAATCTCCTTCAAGCTGGTTAACGTGTCACTGGCGAATTCCACGTCGCTGGTCATACTCTCCGTAATCTCCAGCTCCAGATATTTCGGGGGCATTCCCGTTGCATCCAATATGTCCTTAATGCGTTCAGCCAGCTGATGCTGTCTGAATTGCCGCATCGACAGGTTCACGGACATCATCATTGGCGGCAAGCCGGCTTCCTGCCAAGCGACGTTCTGTTTGCAGGCGGCCTTGAGCACCCATTCGCCAAGCTGCAGAATGAGTCCATTCTCTTCCGTGAGCGGAATAAAATCACCCGGCGGCAGCAATCCCCGCTGTGGATGATTCCAGCGCACCAACGCTTCGACTCCAATAACTTTGCCCGTGCTTAAATTAACGAGCGGCTGATAAGCCAGCGTGAACTGCTCCTGCTCGATTGCACGGCGCAGATCGCTCTCCAGTCGCAAACGATCATGCGATTTGCAGTTCATCTCCGGATCGTAGCTGGAGAATTCATTGCGGTGTGCTTTGGCGCTGTACATGGCCGTATCTGCGTTCTTGAGCAGCACCTCAACGCTCTCTCCGTCTTGCGGATAGAAGGAAATCCCGAGACTGATCGTAATATGATATTCCGCTTCGCCCAGAACAAACGGTGCATCGAAGAGCCCCATGAGCGCTTTGGCTTTTGTTTCTACCTGTTCGGTCTCCGCATCCTTAATGTCCGGCATTAAGACGACAAACTCGTCCCCTCCCATGCGGAACACATGATTCGACGGGCCGGCTGCCAGCCGCAGCCGCTGGGAAACAGCCTGCAGCATTTGATCGCCAAAGGAATGGCCAAGCGCATCATTAAAGGTTTTGAACCTATCAATATCCAGTAGAAATACTGCGAGTTTATGGTTGCTCTGCTGCGCGCGCACCAGCTCCGCACTCAGCTGTTCTTGCAGCTGCCGCCGATTGGACAAGCCGGTTAGCTCATCGTGGTAAGCCAAGAAATTCATGCGTGATTCCGTCCGTTTGTATTGTTTGAACGGCTCTTCCAACGTGACGTAATAGATCCCTTTCATCAGGAAGTAGAAGCCGGCCAGCTTATACACATGCCCGAGGAGCATATCGGTGTCAACGCCACCGGAGCTTAAGATGAACTGCAGATTGGCAAATAAGAAGAACACAAGCGATTGGATAATGGTTAGCAGCGCTTGAGGCCGCTCATTGCGATTTAAGTAAAGCAACATGCTGATCGTGCTCAAGTAGGAGAAGATAATGACGAAATAAACAAGAACTCGCAGCAATTCGAGCGTTTCGCCCGTAAGCACTGGAACATGGGCCCGATTAGCCAATGCAAAGAAGGCAAGCGCGACCACTGTTGCAAAACCAAGTGAAAGTAAAACAGCCGGAAGCCGCTTCCTTGCCGAAACCGGTGCATCATTCTTGCGGAAGATGAGAAACAACCCGACAGAACCGATGAACTGGGCAGACATGGAGAACAGGGCGGATAAGTTGGTTTCCCCAACGGCATGGAAGAACGGCATTCCTTCCGCTGTCAGTCCGTGAAGCATGTCGAATACGCCGACTGCACCGAATAATGCCGCCGTATAGAGCCGATGCTTCGACAACGATTTGACGAAAAACAGCCAACCTAACACCAACATGGTGAAGCTTACTGCATAAGTATTAAATTCGATGCCGGAGTGCACGAACAAATACGCTCGCCCCGTAATCGGCCGATAGAGTTCGCTATGAAATACCCGCATAAGGATAAAGCTGATGATGGCGGCAAAGGCCGTCCACATCGTAATTTTTTCCGCCCTATTAATAGACATATTGTCTTGATGTCCTCCTTCAACAAAGAAAGCCGATGCTGCCCTGCATGCCCATGTGACGTGATGATGTTTGAATGTGATGAGCAGAGCCGTATCTTCTCGAAAGCGGCAAGCTACCTACGCGGAGTCGGCGGCTGGAGCGCGATTCCCGCTGCTTCCAAGCCTTTACGCAGTGCAGCGGCAAATTCTGCTGCACGCTGCCCGTCGCCATGGAGACAAACCGTGTCTCCATGAATAACGATCTCTTTGCCTTCGATTGTCCTTGCTGTTCCCCTTGTAACGATACTTAGCGTTTGGAGCAGCGCTTCATCAGCGGTGGCCAGCGTCGCCCCTTGCTGATTTCGGGGAGTAAGTGTTCCGTCCTCTTGATAAGAACGGTCTGCGAAGATCTCGGATGCTGATTGCATGTGTTGCTTATGCGCTGCTGCGAGGAGCTTGCTCCCCCATTGTCCGTAAATGATCAGGGATGCATCGTACACGCGCACCGCGCGCACGAAGGCTTCTGCAAGCTCTTCGCTGCTACCTGCCATATGATAGAGCGCGCCGTGCGGCTTCACGTGGCGCAAGCTAGCGCCGGCAGCACGAACGAATGCATCTAGAGCGCCGATCTGGTAGAGCGTCATATCATAGATTTCCTGCGCGCTGACCGCCATCTCGCGTCGCCCGAAGCCGATCCGATCCGGCAAGCCCGGATGCGCGCCAATGGCCACGCCTGCGTCTGCTGCTCGATATACGGCTTCACGCATCGCATGAGGGTCTCCGGCATGAAAACCGCAAGCAATATTCACTGAAGTGACATGTGCGAGCAGTTCACAATCTTGGCCAAACGTATAGATGCCATAGCTTTCGCCAAAATCACAGTTCAGATCGATCACCTGTTGGGTCTGTGATAAATCGTGGATAGTAGTCATATCGGCTTTTGGCGTTCCTTTCATGATCACAAATTCAAATTAAAAATGCATAGCTTTCTTGCAAATCGAGAGAATGGCAGCGAGCTGCTGCATGCCCCGTTCTTGCTCTCTATCGAGGTGCTGGGCTTCAGCCAGCGTCACTTCTTCGAAGGTGATGTAATCGCCGGGCTTGCACTGCGCGAGCAGCGGCAAGTCGGCCGTGATGACATGCGCAAGCTTCGGATAGCCGCCGGTCGTCTGGCAGTCCACGCCAAGAATGATCGGCGCCCCGCCGCGCGGCACCTGTATCGTGCCGGCGATGACGCCGTGGGACAGCAGTTCTTCGCTGTCCTCCATCTGCAGCGGGGGTCCATCTAGGCGGACCCCCATCCGGTCTGATGCGGGAGCTACGCGATAGCGCTCCCGCATGAACGCCGTACGGGCCGCTTCGCGGAATTGCCCGTACTCGGCGCCCGGCATCACGCGCAGCCGGATGCCGGCGGGGTTTGCGCTGCCGCGCAGCAGCGCCTGCGCCGGCGGCGGCGCGAACCAGCGCGGGGCCGCCCAGCTGCGGCGGCGGCCCTGCGGCACGGCCGCGGCGCGCGCGGCTAGCGCGGCGTGCCACGCGGCCGCCCAAGGCGCGGCGCTGCCGAGCGGCAGCACGTCGCCGCTGCGCAGCTTGCGCCCGGCGATGCCGCCGATGCCGGCACGCGCGTCCGTGCTGCGGCTGCCGAGCACCGCCTCGGCGGCGATGCCGCCGGCTGCCGCAACGTAAGCGCGGCACCCGCTAGCCGCGGAACCGAAGCTGACGACCGTTCCGGCGTCAAGCCAAACCGGCCGCTGCAGCGGGAGCGCCTCACCGTCGATCGACGGTGTCAGGTCGGCGCCGCACACGGCGATCAGCATCGCTTCTTCCGCAAGCAGCTGCGGGCCGCTCAGCGTTAGCTCAAGCCCCGCAGCTCCCGGCGCATTGCCGACGAGCAAATTCGCCGTCCGCAGCGCGATGCTGTCCATCGCGCCGCCTTCGGGAATACCGAAGCGCCGCCAGCCCGGTCGGCCCAAATCTTGTACCGTTGTATGTAAGCCCGGTTTCATTATTCGCAGACTCATGGCGCTTCACCTTGCTCCTTCAGGTCCTTCTCGGAAATCGGAACAAAACGCAGCGCATCGCCCATGCGCAGCAGAAAAGGCTCGGATCGCTTCGGATCAAACAACCGGAGCGGCGTCAGTCCGATCAACTGCCATCCTCCCGGCGTCGATAGCGGATAGATGCCGGTCTGCCCGCCGGCAATGCCGACAGCCCCTGCGGGCACGCTGCTTCGCGGCACGGAAAGGCGCGGTTGGCGGAGCTCATCCGGTAAGCCAGTTAAATAAGGAAAGCCCGGCATGAAGCCGATCATGGCAACGCGGTACTCCGCAGAGGCATGACAGGAAACGAAGCTCGCTTCCGTCATACCCGCGCGTGAGGCGCAAGCTGCCAGATCAGGTCCATAACGACCGCCGTAACAGACCGGAATTTCGATAAGCCTGGGTTCAGCGGCGTACGAATGCCGCGTACCCAGCAAAATCCGCTCTACATCGGCAGCCGTTCCTTCATAGTCGAACCCCCCATAAACAACGGTTACCGTATCGTAGGCAGGAACCGCATCGACGAGCCAGGTCCGCCCTGCCTCACGCAGTAATTCCGCCATTCCGGCAGCGAGCAGCCAGCGCTCTCCTTCTTGCCCCTCGTTATCCAAAATAACGACAAGAGCCCGGTCTCCAAGCGGTCTGATACTGAATGTTCGCTCCGCAGCCTCACCCACAAAATTCACCAATTTTCTCATATTTTCAACATTGCAATTCCGAATTGGAAGGTAATTCCGATAAAGGATAATCTCCTCTAGTTTGTACCATTACGGGCCTTTTTGTCCAGCATCTTTACTAAGCTTTCCTAAAACATTTTCCGACATAAAAAGTGCTATTCAGACGTGTACCGACTAATGACCTCCACGAGCAAATCATTGAGACGTTTCACCTCATATTCCCCGACAGCCGGTTCCATGTGATCATTGCCGATACCGCTGTGATCCGTTAGAAATAAATAAGTCCCGCCTGTAGCAGTCGCCATGAAACGCATCAAGTATTCGGTCTGTACATCAACACCGCTTGAAGCAATCGGAATGATCCGAATGCCTTCTGCTGCCGCGGATTCCATCAGCTCATGAATGCGTTTCGTCACCTTACGTTCATGATGCGGCGGAGCGTCAAGCACGAGAAACAACAGTCTAGCCCTCGCATCACCGCTCCATTTGTGATCATCGATGGCATTCTCCAGCGCTTCATCGACCGCTTCCGGGAAATCGCCTCCGCCCGCAGCCTCTTGCTGCGAAATCTGCTTGACGGCCGTATCGATATCCTTCGTGAACGGATAATCTTTGACCAGGTATTTATCGCTCCGATCGCGGTAGAAATTGGTGCTGACTTGAATATCAAGCTGCTGGCCGTTATTCTTGAGGACTCGGGCGACGACGTCTTTCAGCTCCGACTTCAGAAAATCCAGCTCATCCTGCATGGAACCTGTTGTATCCACAACGAGCATCAGATCAACGCCAAGCGACGGCTTCACCTGTTCGTTCAGATCAACGCGCAGTGCGGAACCTCTTGGAATCTGCACATTCTCATATTGCTTCTCTTGATTCCCCGAACGAATGATAACCCCATATCTCTCCTGATTCTGCTGCTCATCGAATAATCCCGCGTAGGCTGACGCTTCTCCATCAATATTGGTACGTGACTCCCACACCGTATCGCCATCGTCATCAACGAGGCTGACTTCTGCATCGGATACCGGCTTACCGCCTCCGGTCACAACAACTTCCAATCGATTTTGCGGAAAAACAGACCAATAGGATTGCAGCTCTCTGCCCTCGCCGCTGTTGAGCAGCCGGACCCACTCCTTCCAGGAGGTAAGATCGTCCGACTCCCCGGCTGTCAGTTGACCCGCTTGTGAGTCGTCGTACTGGCTGCCCGGCGGAGTGGTCTCATCCTTATCGATTGGGGAGTCATCCGTATCGTGAGCAGGTTCTTCGGAAACGGACGAATCTGCTCTGTCATTGCTGCTTGAGTTGGTCGTAGCTTCACCTCGGTTGCTTGCGCTGCTGTTGTTCCTTGCTTCCGTGTTCGAACTGTTACTTGAGGAAGCCTTGTTCGCCGCGGAATCGTTCTGATTGTCAGCCGAGGAGCACCCTGCAAGCAGGAACGTCAGTGCCGCGAGCAGTAGAAGCGACGTCTTCATCTTTCCTTGTCCTTTTTCATTCTCTTTACCCGGTGCATGTTCTCTGTTTATTCGTTTACGTTGTTGCATCCGAATTCCCCCTCGATTCCGTTGGTAGCCGAACCAGTATATGTAAAATTCAGCTTACTACCATCGACGGAATCGCTCCCCGAATTGTTGCAATCTCGCTGGCACGACAGTACAATCGGGAGAAGTATATTTTCTGGGGGAAGAAAGGAGCGCTGCTGCCTTATGGAAACTTACTCACTAGCAGAGCTGAGCATTACCTATAACGATATCACTACGAAATTAGTTTATAAGTCTGCACATTTGGTTGTGGTCACGGACTCCGGTTATAAGCTATGGTACATCGAGATCGACGGCATGACTCAAACCTCGCTCCTTCATATGTTCCATGAATCCGAGGACATTGGGATTTCCTTATTCGGCATAACGGCCGGCGGCAAACCGTTCCAAGCGGGCGGATATTTCCATCCGAACGTCCAACATCACGCTGCGGCTATTCGAGGTGACGGCGAGCTGCACGGTTTCTAGAAACGACAAGTACATACGCACATATAAAAGCAGCTCCGGTTCTCATTCCGCGATGGAAGGAATGAACCGGAGCTGCTTTTGTGTTATAAGTGCGTTACTGCACGGCAATACCTTTGAAGAAAAGCTCAAAAGTAATCGCCATTCGGTTATCGAGTGAATCCTCATTCTCTTCCATCGACCAGACGAAGAGTGTGCCGAAGTATGCTTGAAAGGCTTGCTGAGCCATCATCTCAGCGGGCATATCTCTGCGAAACTCGCCGTTCTCCTGCCCCTCGGCTATAAGCGGCAGCAAGGCTTCTTTAAGTGAGGTGAGCATCGAGTTATGGGTATCAAGCGCCTTGGCACTGCCTAGTATGGCTTGAAATAATGCGCGCATGAGCGGTTTGCTAAGTTCAAATTGTTTCACGATTTGGAATATCAGCAACTGTAGTCGGGGCACCAGCGGACCGGGCTTGTCTTTGAGCTTCGCCACCTCGTTTAACGCGAAGAACGCTTGCAAATCGCAGATCAGTTCATCCTTGCAAGAGAAATAATTGAAAAAAGTGCCTTTTGCCACGCCGGCTTGCTTGGCAATACTTTCAACGGATGTCTGCTCGTAACCCAGCTCGGCAAATAAAGAGAGCGCAGCTTCTTTGATTCGAGTGCGGGTCTGTTCTTTCTTGAGCTCGCGGTTCATCGCTATATCCTCCATCTAAGTTGTTCGCGTTCAGTCAATGCTAATTGTAGCATAGCCCATACGCTCCGTAAACACGAGTTGACCATCGGTATAAAATTCAGCTTTATGCATAGAAATCAATTTGTCGCACAGAAACCGAATCCAATTGACATACTCAATTCTGACCTTTGAAATAATTATGACCGTTAGTTCAAAATTATTGACGAATGGTTTTGTCTTGCGCTATAACTATTCATAGAGAACCTGTTAGTTTAGTTTCGAGGAGGTATTGGAATGTCTGAACGTATCGTTCGTGGGATTGCCCGCGCCAAGTGGGCAGTCCTAATCGGCTGGCTGGTTATTACCGTGGCCTCTATGTTTGCACTGCCTGATCTTGCGGCTATTGTCCGTCAAACCGAGCAGAAATTTATTCCGGCCGATTCCGAATCCGTCGTTGCCAAGCAGCTCATGGAACGGATTAATCCGGAGACCACCACCAAATCCAGCGCAATCCTTGTTTACTCCCGCGAAGGAGGCATGACCGCGCAGGACCGCGATTGGCTCAAGGCCAAAGCTGCCGAGCTTGCGCTGCTTAGCGGCAAGGATGGCTTCAAGTCGGTGCAGTCGGCTTATGAAACGCCGGAGCTGGCGGAGAAATTCCGCAGCAAGGATGGCTCAACCGAGCTGCTTATCGTCGGATTCACTCGCGCGGATAACGATACGCTCACCCAAGAAGCGGTTGATATCCTCGCCGCTAAAGTGAAAGATGCGCCGAGCGGCAGCAAGGTGGAGCTTACGGGGAGTGCTCCTATCGGCAAAGATTTTCAACAGAGCTCTGAGGAAGGCTTGAAGAAAACGGAGCTGCTCACCGTAGCGCTCGTGCTCGTTATACTTCTCCTTGTGTTCCGTTCCCCTGTCGCACCGTTCATTCCGCTTATTACGATTGGCATATCCTTAGTCATCACACGCGGTCTCGTTGCACTGGCCACGGATTACGGGATGCCGGTTTCGTCCTTTACTGAATCTTTTCTGATTGCCGTCTTGTTCGGTGCGGGAACCGATTATTGTATCCTTCTTATCCAGCGTTTCCGCGAGGAGCTCAGCCATGACGGCGACAAAGTGGAAGCACTCGTAAGGACGATGCGGACCGTCGGCAAGACCGTTGCCTTCTCTGCCAGTACGGTATTCGTTGCGTTCTTCCTCATCGGCTTCGCCCAGTTCGGCCTCTATCAATCCGCCGTTGGCGTATCCATCGGTGTCGCCGTGACGCTCCTCGCAGGACTTACCCTAACGCCTGCCTTGTTGATGATCTTCGGTAAAGCTACCTTCTGGCCGAGCAAGGCTGCAAGCGGTCAAGGCCACGGCGAGTCTAAGCTGTGGGGAGCGATGGCAGCTCTTGCCGCGCGCAGACCTGTAGCCATTCTGGTTGTCACGGTTCTGCTGCTTACGCCAATTACATTCCTGTACCATGGCAAGCGTTCATTTGACGACTTAGCCGAAATCAATCCGCAGCTTGGCTCCGTGCAAGGCTTCAGACAGGTGGAGCATGCCTTCGGTGCCGGTGAAGTATTCCCGCTCTCCGTAGCGCTGCGATCGGATGAGTCGATGCGTAACCCTGCCGCACTGGCCGCACTCGAAACGGCAAGCGCCAATGTAGCGAAGCTAGACGGCGTCAAAGAAGTGCGAAGCGCCGTAAGACCGCTCGGCGAACAGCTGGCGGACCTAACGGTTTCGAATCAGCTGACGCGAACCTCCGATGCGCTTGATCAGATGAAGAATGGCGTCGATCAAGTAGCAGATGGCTTAACTACTGCCGGCAGCTCCATTGCGAGCGGGCAGGCCGATATTCAGAAGCTGACAGATGGCTTGCGGACGATGGCTTCCCGCACCTCTGAAGCGCAGAGCGGGCTGAAGCAAATCTACGGAGGCATGCAGCAAGCGTCTCAAGGCGCCGGCCAGCTATCCGGCGGACTCAAGCAGAGCGCCGAAGTATCCGGATCCATGAGCCAGGATTTGCAGGCGCTGCTGAAGAAATATCCTGAGCTGAAGAACGAGCCTGCCATGCAGCAATTGCTAGGCAAACAGCAAGGACTCTCAGGGGGATTAAATGAACTCTATTCCGGGGCAGCGAAGCTGTCGGCAAGCTTCACTAAGCTAAACCCCGGCGTAAGCAAAGTTGCCGATGGACTTGGCCAGCTGGCTAACGGGCAAACTCAGGCTGCCGACGGTACAGCGAAGCTCGGAAGCGGACTTCAAGAGCTTACAGGCGGCTTGAAGGATGGAGCTGCAGGTCTTGGCGACATCTCGAAGGGCCTCACTTCGGTGAAGGATGCACAGAGCACGATTGGGGACAGTCAGATCCCTGGCTGGAATCTTCCTCAAGAAGCGCTGGATAGTCCCGAGATGAAGCAAGCGCTCGATTACTATATTTCCACCGACGGGGAAACCGCCAAGATGGACATTGTCCTCTCTGTCAACCCGTATTCTCCCGAAGCGCTGACAACGGTTGATCAGATTCGAGAAGCGCTGAAGCATAGCTTCGAAGGAAGTGCCATCGAAGGGGCGCACGTGTATGTATCCGGCACATCGGCACAAATTTCCGAGCTGAAGGATATTTCGAAGAATGACTTTACGCGAACAGGTGCGTTTGTCTTGATCGGGATTTTCATCGTACTGATGATTCTGCTGCGTTCCATTCTGGCGCCGCTCTATGTATTGCTTTCCCTTGGCTTTAACTTCCTGGTCACCATGGGCATTGTTGAATTCATATTCGTTCAATTGCTCGGCAAGGAAGGCTTGTCATGGAGCGCTTCATTCTTCGTCTTCCTCATTATCGTAGCGCTTGGCGTGGATTACAGCATCTTCCTCATGGCTAGGTTCAAGGAAGAATATCGACCGCGAGGCATTACGTATGCAATGACCAAAGCGATGTCGACGACAGGCGGCGTTATCATCTCCGCAGCAGTCATCATGGGCGGCACGTTCGCTGCACTGATGATGTCCGGCGTGAATACGCTCCTGCAGATCGGTGCAGGCATCGTCATTGGTCTGATCCTGTATGCGACTGTCTTTATGGGCCTTGTCATTCCTGCCTTGGCAAATCTCTTCGGCGAAGCCAACTGGTGGCCTTTCCGCCAAAGAACAACAACTCATTCCGAAGCGGCGAAAGCACCGGAAGAAGGAACCAGCCCAAGGTACAAAGAACAAACCTCTGAATAATAGGGCTTCCGATAAAAAAAGCTGTATCCGCTCCTTTGGAAGGTGGCGGATACAGCTTTTTCATTATTTATATCGAAGATTCGGCTACAGCGCGTTTGGCTGCTTGATGCGTATACGCAAACAGCTCCATCAGCTCCATATGCTGCACATATTCAATCGCGCTCCTGGCTTCTTCCGAGATCGTCCCGCTCTCTTGAAGCGCAATCATGCCTGTGAGTGCCGAAGCTTGCCAGCGCACTTGGCGTTTCATTACCTGCAGTGAATCGCGAATGGTGCCTTCCTGCAAATCGCCTAATACGACGCTGTTCTGCAGCCAATCCGCTACTCGTGTCTGCAAGCTCTCCATCGCCGGATGGGCGCCTGCATTGCTGAACCAATAGTTCGCATTGGAGAAATCACCTTCCATCCGGTGCATGATACCATGCCAATAGCAGCCAGTAGGGTCGTCTTCGATCTCTTGGGATTGTTCATGCGAAGCGTCCAAGCTTTCGTTAAGCAAATGCAATCCGGCCTTGAGCGCAATGAGCGCGGGTTGTGCGGATTTCGGAGTTCCTACAGTAATTAGAGGCAAGGCGGCAATTTCTTGATCGAGTGCAGCATCCCATACCCCTTTCGGAGACAGGGCTTGCATGGTCTGACGCGATTCCAATTGTTCGATGATTAGCGCTAATGATTTCTTCAAGCCGCATCCACTCCTTCAACAGTTCGTAACGCCAATCACTTGCATGAGTGGACTCTATTGTAATAGATGCCCTTCGAAAATTCAATGAGAATATGCCTATTTATCCTTACAATCCGCGCGGATGAAACCCCGCGGCGATCCTCCTTAGCAAACAAGCTCCCGAACCGCTTAAGGTTTGGGAGCTCGTTCATTATCGAAGAACTTATTTGCTGTGCAGTACTTCCGGCGTAGTCAGCTTATCGTAGAAATCAACCGACTTGTCTTTGTCTTCGGAATTGCGAAGCGCCATTGCGGAACGCGGATGCTCATCGAACATGCCTGTAATCATATAAGGAATAATATAGCCCCACTCTTCTTTTTCACGAAGCGGAATCATGTACTTCTCGATCATATCCAGAACCGGACGCACATTGTACTTCGTGTTCTTCAGATGTGCGACAAGCAGTTCCGTTGGGCAGTTGCCAGCGGCGCGGCCCATACCGTATACGGAAGCATCCAGGAACTCGACGCCTTTCTCAACCGAAATAAGCGTATTGGCGAAAGCCAGCTGCATATTGTTGTGCGTATGCACACCAAGACGTTTGCTTGGCAGGTACTTCTGGAATTTGCTGACCAAATAATTGAAGTCATTCGGCGCCAAGCTGCCATAGGAGTCAACGACGTACACGACGTCGACCACACTTGCTTCGATCAATTCGAATGCTTCAAGCAGTTGGTTCTCCATTACATTGGAGAGTGCCATAATGTTCAACGTTGTTTCGTACCCGCGCGAGTTGAATACGTTAACCAGCTCCAGCGCCTTCGGCACGTCTTGAATGTAGCAGGCAACGCGGATCAAGTCGAGCATGCTCTCTTCGCGTGGAAGAATATCGTTCTCGTCTACCCGTCCGATATCGACAAGTGCAGAGAGCTTCGTGTTCAGCTTCTGCGGGATGACTTTACGAAGGAAGTCGTCGTCCAGGAAGCGCCATGGACCCGCATCTTCAGCGCCTTTAAGCAGCTTCGGAGAGTTTTTGTACCCGATTTCCATATACTCGACGCCAGCTTCATTCAGCGAGTTGTATAGATGCTGAACGAACTCAACGCTGAAATCCCAGTTATTGACGAGCCCGCCGTCGCGGATCGTGCAGTCGACGATTTTACATTGACTTTTTTTCGAAGCATTCATAGCATTGTGTCTCCTTTTAGCCAGATCTTGTCTTTTCTACTCATAATACTTGATATTGGCTATGAACGCAAAGTCATTTTTGTCAGAATTGCAGGACTCTTCGGATTATATGGCGTGGAACGATTTCCTCGTGTTGACCATCGTTTGATCCAATTTATCGCTTAATTTCTCCAGCATTGTCGCCAGTTCCGAAGATCTGGAAATAAGCTGATGCTGCTCATTCGAGCTGCCCGTAACGGTCTTGACACTGCCTGTTAATTCAACGGACATTCGGGAGATTTCCTCGATGTTGACGCTGAACAGCTGCGTGCTTGCAGACATTTGCTGAGAAGCGCCGGAAATGTAATGAATTTGCTCTGCGACGGTTCTAATAGACCGCATAATGCGTTCGAATGCTGCACCCGCGTCACATACGGCTTGATTGCCTGAGGCTACTTCTGAGATGACTTGATCCATGGATTGAATCGAAGCTCGGTTATTCGACTGAATGTCTTGAACAAGCTCAGCGATTCTCTGGGCAGAGGCCGTTGTTTGTTCAGACAGCTTGCGAACTTCATTAGATACGACGGTAAACCCACGACCATGCTCGCCGGCCCGTGCCGCTTCTATCGCCGCATTCAATGCCAGCAGACTGGTCTGTGAAGCGATATCTGTAATTAAGCTAGTGATGTCATCTATTTCTTGCGAACGCTGACCGAGCAGCTTTACTTTGGTTGCGGACTCTTGAACGGCATTGCTCATCGATGTCATCTGCCTGACAGCCTTCTGAATGGCCTCATTCCCATTATCGGCCTCCGTCGCGACTTCACTGGAGAAAGTAGACACCGTAGCTGATGTTTCGGCAATCGTATGGATTTCACGGAGCATCTCTCCGATGACCTTCTTGCCTGTCTGTGCGCCATGTTCCTGCAAATGTGCCGTGGCATCAACCTGATGCATCGTTTGTACAATATCACCTGCCAAGAGATTCAGCGTTGCCGCATTGCAGCTTAACTCCTTGGAATTCATGAGCACCTGGTCCGACGTTTCGGTCACATTCTCGATAATTTGTTTGACCGCTGCTTGAATTTTCTGCTGTTGGGCCGATTCCAAGGCGTGGATGAATGCTCTGCGCGTCACAATTTGATAGGTAACCGCGCCGATAAACAAGACGACAAATACGATGTGAATGGAGACCATGGCAAGTGAGTAATCACGGGTTCCATAGACAAGGGCTGGGAAGAGTAAGAAGCCAAGTACATGCTGAAGTGCGAAGATAACGGTGCTGATGAGAAGCATTGCGATGAGGTCGTAGTACAAAATAATAGCGAGTACCATAAAGATGGAGAAATGATATTCCACCATGCCGTTACCGCCTGCAATGATCGATATGCTGCTGAAGGTAAGCGACAGTGTCAATAGAAGCGGAACGGACTGCTGCTCCTTCTGCAACCGCATACAAATCCCGGCAAGCAGTACGAACATAATCGGTAATGCGAAGAACGTTTGCTTAAGGAACGTGTGGAACGTAGAACCATTCATGTCCGTTTGATGATCATGATGCATGGAGAAACCGAGCCAATCGAATGCGTGTACCAGAAGCGATAATAGCACAATGATTGTAGAAATGAATAACATGACACGGTTTTTCTCTCTAAGCATACAACTTGCCTACCTCCCCATATATGTATACATATAAAAAGAGTCCACCCGTGTTTAAGGATGGACTCCTTTTCACTCGGTAACCTGTCCACCATGGCATCTGCAATGCGATGCTTTAGGCCTAGGCTTTGCGTCCCAGCGTTTCCGTTGGTTTGCCATTATCATATGAAGAAGTAGTTGGATAACTATGGTCATGGTACGGTTAACATGGTTAATTATAGGAGAGGAAAGCCCTACTTGTACATAGCGTAATTTGTAAGGTTTTGTCGAATTCGTCAGATCATCTCTTCTGCTCTCACCACCTCGTCGAACTTGGCTGCCGTAATAAGTCCACTGCGAATGGCAGCCTCGCGAAGCGTCAGGCCCTCCTTATGAGCGGACTTGGCAATGGAAGCCGCATTCTCATAGCCGATATGAGGATTCAGCGCCGTGACAAGCATCAACGACTCGTTTAAATGCCGAGCGATAGCTTCCCGATTCGGCTCAATGCCGACCGCGCAATGCTCATCGAAGGAGCGAATCGCATCGCTGAGAATTCGGGTCGACTGCAGGAAGTTGTGAATGATGACAGGCTTGAATACATTCAGCTCGAAGTTTCCCTGGCTCGCCGCGAAGCCGATTGCCGCGTCATTGCCCATGATCTGGCAGACGACCATCGTCAGCGCCTCGCACTGCGTTGGGTTGACCTTCCCCGGCATGATGGAGCTGCCCGGCTCGTTCTCCGGGATGCGAATCTCGCCAATGCCGCAGCGCGGGCCGCTCGCGAGCCAGCGTACGTCGTTCGCAATCTTCATTAGATCCGCGGCGAGCGCTTTAATTGCGCCGTGTACGAAGACGATCTCGTCGTGGCTCGTCAGCGCGTGAAATTTGTTCGGCGCGCTGATGAAATTCTTGCCTGTGAGGCGACTGATCTCCGCCGACACTTTCTCGCTAAAACCCTGTGGGGCATTCAGCCCCGTTCCCACGGCTGTGCCTCCGATGGCAAGTTCACGCAGCTCTTCGCGGCTTGCTCGAATATTACGCTCCCCTTTCTCCAGCATCCGAACCCAGCCGCTGATTTCCTGGCCTAGCGTAAGCGGCGTGGCATCCTGCAGATGGGTGCGTCCGATTTTGATGACATCCATGAAGCTTGCACTCTTCTGCTCGAGTGTAGATTTCAGCTGCGCAATCGCCGGCAGGACGACGTCCTCTACCGCAATCAACGCGGCGATATGCATCGCGGTAGGGAATGTGTCGTTGGAGCTCTGAGAGCGGTTGACGTCATCGTTGGGATGAACGGCGGCCGCTTGCCCTTTCGCCTCCAGCAGTTGGCCTGCGCGCCTTGCGATCACTTCATTGACGTTCATATTGGACTGCGTGCCGCTCCCGGTCTGCCATACAGCAAGCGGAAACTCATCCTGCCATGTTCCTTCAATAACCTCATCTGCTGCAACCGCAATCGCTTCTGATTTAAGGGCATCCAGCTTTCCTAAGCTACCGTTCACGGTTGCCGCTGCTTTCTTCAGATATGCGAATGCCGTAATTAACTCGTGCGGCATCTTCTCCGTACCGATTCGAAAATTATGCAGACTTCGCTCCGTTTGCGCTCCCCACAGCCGGTGCGCCTCAACTTGTATCTCACCCATAGAATCCTTCTCCATGCGAAAATCGCTCATCGCGACTACCTCCTCATATATGCGAATTGTTACTGTTACGGCTTACTCTCTATATACCCTATGAAAGAGGCGATGCATCTACGAGCATGCATCGCCTCTTTCCCATGATTACCTATTTGCCTGCTTGTAATACGGCTTCTGTCTGAAAGCTCACAACTGCATGAAATCGCAACATTAAAACTGACTTCTTAGCTCAGGAGGCAGCTCTCGGCTCTTACGCGTATCTGCATCCATCGTCACACAAGTAACGATTGCGTCCCCGCATAGCTCGCCTTTCTCGTTTACGATCTCTTGTTTGAGCACATAGCTGCTCCGCCCAGCCCGCTCCGGCGTTGTTGTAACCGTCAACCGATCACCTTGCCTGCATTCCTTGCGATAGTTGATATTGATATTGACTGTTACCGTCTGAACACCCATCGCAAGTAAAACATCATAGTGCAAGCCCGCCTGCTCATACCACGCTTCCCGTCCCCATTCGAGGTATTCCAAGTACTTGGCATTGTTCACATGCCCATTCACATCAATTTCCGTTGAACGGACGATTAGCTCCAGATTTGCTTGCATCGACCCACACTCCCTCGTTTTTGCAGCTGCCTTGTACATCTTAGCCCTAGTTGCCTTCATGTTAGCGGGCGAGAGTATGCTTGTCAAAGGGAGTGCAAAAAAGCCGCTCTCTCCGGACCTTCCGGAGAGAGCGGCCTATCCTTCTACCACTCTGCAAACGAGCCGTCGTCGTATGACAGACGAGGTGTATCCCAGTCGCCCGCGTAGCCGCGTTCAATGAGCGCTTCTTCATTAATTTCGATACCGAGGCCCGGCCCCTGTGGGATCGCGACATGGCCGTCAATAACTTCAAACGGCTTCTTCAAGTAGCCTTCTCCAAGGTCCCACTTCTCCGCCATCGACGGATGCTCTTGGATCAAGAAGTTCGGCGTGCAGGCATCCAGCTGCAAGCAGGACGCGAGCGAGATCGGTCCAAGCGGGTTGTGCGGCGCGATGGAAGCGTAGTACGTTTCCGCCATGGCGGCGATCTTGCGTCCTTCGAAGATTCCGCCTGCATGGCATAGGTCCGGCTGCACGATCGCTACTGCGCCTTTCTCCAGCGCTTCGCGGAAGCCCCAGCGTGTAAACAACCGCTCGCCCGTTGCAATCGGGATGCTTGTCGATTGTGCAACGCGCAGAAGCGAATCCACATTCTCAGGCAAGCAAGGCTCTTCGATGAACATCGGATAATAAGGTTCCAACGCCGCGGCAAGGCGAATCGCCATAGCCGGGCTGACTCGGCCGTGGAAGTCGATTGCAATGTCGACACCGCTTCCGACAGCTTCGCGGGCTGCAATGAACTTGTTCACTTGACTCTCCACGAAAGCCAGCGAATCCACATGCCGTACCGGCGCGTCTACGCCTGTTTTGATCGCATTGAAGCCTGCTTCTACTCTGCGCTTCGCATTAGCAGCGAATGCCTCCGGCGTCTCGCCGCCGCAATGGCAGTACATGCGAATCTTATCGCGCACTCGGCCGCCGAGCATTTCATAGACAGGCATGTTGTAGAACTTGCCTTTAATATCCCACAGCGCCTGCTCAATTCCGCTTATCGCGCTTACGAGGACAGGACCGCCGCGATAGAACGTGCCCCGGTACATGATTTGCCAGTGATGCTCAATACGAAGCGGATCTTCGCCGATCAAGTATCGCTTCAACTCTTCAATGGCTGTCGCCACGGTAAGAGCACGACCTTCGACGATTGGTTCTCCCCAGCCTACTATGCCTTCATCGGTCTCAATCTTCAGAAACAACCAGCGAGGTTTCACATGATAGAGCTTCAAATCGGTGATTTTCACAGCTTTCGATCTCCTTTACGTCCTGTACTGGTTTCATCGAGCATCGAGAATCGAGTATCGAGCAACTCTCCGTTACCCGTTCCCCTTCTCTGCCCATACCGGGAGCAATGCGCCGCCATCCATAAACAAAGTCGTTCCTGTCATATAACCCGCACTATCGGAAGCCAGAAATACAGCCGCTTCGCCGACTTCCGTCGGCGTACAGAATCGTCCCATCGGAATACGTGTTGAGATCGATTCGATGATCTTCTGAACGCGCTCATTGCCATCGCCCCAACCGTTCTTCGTGTAACCCGGCGCGATGCCGACAACCCGAATGCCATGAGGAGAAAGGTCCAGTGCCATGTTCTTCGTCAGCTTGTTCACAGCTGCCTTCGCCGCGGCATACACAGTGGAATTCGCCCATGTTCCTTCCGCATGGTTGGAGCTAATGTGAATAATAACCCCGCGTGTGTCGCTCTTGACCATAAGCCGTGCCGCCTGCTGCGAGCAGAAGTAGAGTCCCTTCAAATCGGTATTGAACACCTCGTCGAACAGCTCCGGCGGCGTTTCAAGGAATGGCTTCATCCGTGTAATGCCCGAATTGTTGACATGTACATCCAGTCTATCGAATCGACTATTAAATTGTTCGAACAGCGACTCGACTCCCTCTAACGTTGAGATATTGGCTTGTACGGCCTCCGCCTTCACGCCAAGAGCGTTAATCTCACGCACTACTTCCTGCGCCATCTCCGCACTGGTGTTGTAATTGACGCACACATCATATCCTGACCTTGCAAAAGCAAGCGCGATGCCTCTGCCGATCCCGCGACCTGAGCCTGTTACTAATGCAACTTTGCGTTCCACGTAAGTCCCCTACCCTTTCAAGCCTGTGAAAGAAACACCCTTCTCGATGAGTTTCTGACAGGAAGTGATGATAATCATGAGCGGAATAGTAGCGATAACTAAGCTGGACATAATGACGTTGGACCCCATGCTTTGCCGCTGCTGGAAGTCATTAAGCGCAACGGTAAACGTCCATACGTCTTGCGTTCGAGCAACGACAAGCGGCCAGAGGAATTCATTCCACACCGCAATAAACGTCATAACCGCGACAACCG
The DNA here is from genome assembly GCF_900106745.1 of Paenibacillus sp. CF384. Taxonomy (GTDB): domain Bacteria; phylum Bacillota; class Bacilli; order Paenibacillales; family Paenibacillaceae; genus Paenibacillus_Z. The sequence continues at coordinate 84,734 of NZ_FNNV01000002.1, forward strand.
TAAAGATCGGTGCCGACATCGGTACGATGATTCTCCAGAAAATCTTAAACTCGGAAGCACCGTCGATGCGTCCCGCCTGAAGCAGCTCGCCCGGCAGCTGTTCGAAGAATCCTTTGAACAAGAAGATAACGATGCCCCACGCCGTATGCGGTAAAATAATCCCCCACAACGAGTTGACCAGATGGAGTTTATCCATCGTTAAATAGAGCGGAACGAGGATAGCGATTTCCGGAATCATAATCGTCGCTACGAAGAACAACGTGAGCCACGTACCGACTTTGCTGCGAACAAGATGCGCAAGTGCATAACCTGCCGTGCCGCCGATCAGCAGTTGAAGAATAATCGTGGACCCGGTTACGATCACGCTGTTCAATAAGAAATGCGGGAAGCCGAAATTAGCGCCTTTGCTTTCGTCGCCGGACTTTTTCCAGAGCACGATGTAATTGTCGAACAGCCTTTTCCAGTCCTTCACCTCGGAGATGGTGAGCACTTTACCTTTCACGACTTTCGATTCCGTAAGCCATTTCAACGCGTTTGTCGCGTGCATCGGCAACTCTGCGGCAATCTCAGTAGAGCCGTTGTATTCGCCGCCGTCACCTTTGAAATCGAAAGTGGTATATTTCCCAGCGCGGATCTTGGCCAGCTTGTTCTTCATGACCGCATGCGTGGCTACCATGGTCGGAACGATCTGGGGCCGTCCAACCGTGAAGTTATAAGCGGGCATCGAAGCTGTATACACGATGACGCCATCCTTAACGCCGGTTACCTTCATCGCGCCGACAGCTTCATTCTGCATTCTTTTCCAGGTGAACCAAATGGCCTCCATGGCATCCAGTTCATATTCTTCAGGCTTCGAAATGTCCGCGTCATCGTAATTGAGCGTTACGCTTACGGTTTTGGGTACCTCAGGAACCCATTTGGGCGGAAAGCTGTAAATGGAAATGTTATCTTTCATGGATGAGCTGATCATCCAGACTAACGGCACGATCGACGATAGAATAAAGAAAATGGCAACTGAATAGGAGACGATTTTGACGGATAATCCGCCCTTCTCCTTAATGCGTCCGCGTCCAGCCATGTGATGCTCCTTCCTGGATCCTCTAAATGAGATGAATGCCGAGTCGATTGGAAGTCTCCCCGACCCATCATCTTAATCCTTGTTGGACAATTTGAGCTGCAAGTAAGTGATCAGCGCGATGATGACGAACATAACGAGTGAGATCGATCCTGCTACCCCAAATCGGAACTCCTTGAAGGAGCTGTTGAACACGAGCATGGCCAGCGTCCGCGTGCTGTTCGCCGGTCCGCCGCCGGTCATAATGTACATCGGGTCAAAGGTCAGGAATACACCGCTTATAAACGATATAAACTGAATCCCGATAACGAACTTTAAGCTTGGGAACACAATGGCAGTCATTCTGCGCCAAGGTCCTGCACCATCAATCTTGGCTGCCTCTACGTTCTCGCTCGGAATGCCTTGAAGAGCCGAATAGTAAATGAGCATCCCCATTCCGGTTGCAAACACGCCAGGCAATACGATCGACCATTTGGACATGGCGGGATCGTTGAGCCAGCCGTATGGACCAAGGCCGATGAAGCTGAGCAAATAGTTCAATAAGCCGTAATCCGGGTTGTAGAGCCACTTCCACAGCAGGTAGCCCGCTACGGACGGAACGGCTGTAGGGAGCAGGTACAACGAACGCATCGTCTTGCTGGCGAATTTAACTTCGTTCAACAGGACGGCCTGCACGATCGGCACCCAGAACGTAAGGATAAAATAAATAAAAAAGAAAGCGAAGGTGTTGCGGAGCGCGTTCCAGAACTCCGTCGAATGCCATAAATACTTATAATTATCCAGCCAGACAAACTTGCCGGGCGGGTTAATGACCTTGTAATCAAAGAAACCCATATAGACGGCTTGCAGCAGCGGGTAATATTTAAATACCAAGAAACACACGATAGCCGGCGTCAAAAAGAAGATAGGCGTCCACGATATCTTAAATCGGTAAGGTGTTTTTAATTGCACTTGCGGCTGCTGCCTCGTGGCTGTTTTCATCGCTTCCGCTTCCTTTCGGAATGACAGGCGGAGCAGCTCGCGGCATGTTTAGCCCGCTCGCTGCCTCCGCCTGCGTCCTATTATTTCTTCACGGATGCGTTATACGCATCGATAACTTCTTTCTGTGCTGCATCCTGCGCTTCTTGAAGCAGCTGTTTCGGATCGGATTTCTCATCCGTCAACGCTTTTTGTACCGCTTTAACTACATAAGGAGTAAGACGTTCTTTCAAGAAGTACTCCAGGTGAGTATCGGAAGCCGCTTTGTTTACAGCAGCAACTAGCTCAGGGGAGATATCTTTGGCGAACTGGGAAGGATCCACGTCACTGCGTACGGACAACAGGTTCGGGAACATGCCGTTGTCTTGTTGGAATGTCAGTACTTTCTCCATGACTTCTTTGGAGTTCATGTACGTGATGTATTTCCAAGCTGCATCTTGTTTTTCTTTGGAAGTCTTCGGATTGATGATCCAGTACGCGCCGCCGATTTGGCCTGGACCTTTACCGCCGGGACCTACCGGATATGGAGCAAAACCTACGTCATTCAAATCCATACCTTGCGCAACATAGTCGCCGAATCCGCCGGAAGCCGCATTCGACATCGCTGCACGGCCTTGGAAGATATCATTCATATTGTCTTGGTAGCTTTGAAGCACGTTGTTTTGAACGATTTTGTGCGTCCATTTCAAGTCTTTATAGAATTGAAGTGCTTTAACGGAAGGATCTTCTGTGAAGGCCAATTGTACAGTGCCGTCAGGCTGCAGGTGCGTCAAGTCGCCGCCGGCTTGCCATACGTAGTACTCGAACCACCAGTCAGCCCATTCCATTCCGAGAAGCGTGATTCCGTATTGCTTCTTGTCTACGTTGGTCAGCTTCTTACCGAACTCAACCAGTTGATCCCAGTTTGCAGGAGGCGTATCGCGATCAAGTCCTGCTGCTTCGAACATCTTCTTGTTCCAGAACAAACCTGTTACGTACATATCGTGAGGCACGCCGTAGACTTTGCCGTCGATTGTGCCGGCTTGCATCGAGGATGCGATAAATTGATCTTTGTCCGCATATTGATCCCAGTACGGAGTCAGGTCAAGCGCAAGTCCTTGGCCAACCCAGTCCGCGATGATCGGGAAGTGAGCTGCGTGGTAAGCATCCGGTCCGTTGCCGCCAGCCATTGCTGTAACGAATACTTCACGGTCATTGGTACCTTGCGGCATCAATTCATGTTTAACTTTAATGCCAGGGTTTTGGGTTTCGAACTCCGCGTAAATTTCTTCTTTCAGCTCTTTCTGCGTATCTTCCGGTGTTGGTTGATCCCAAACCGTAATTTCGACGTTTGCCGCCGGTGTATCTGTTGTAGCTGCTTCATTTGTTGCAGCATTGTTCGTGTTGTCGGTCGTTTCTGTAGTCGCCGTGTCCGTGCTTTCATTCGTCGTTGTGTTGTTAGCTGTGTTGTTGTTATTGCCGCCCCCACAAGCTGACACAACAAGCATCAAGACCATGACACATGCTAATACAGTCCATTTTTTAAGTCGTTTTGCGTTGTTCACTTGACTGCCTCCCCTTAAATGATTTCTTCTACACCTGTAGTATAGTTCCTTATTGAGAGCGCTTTCTATGTAATATCCTAACATCCTATTAGCAATATTTTAACTTTTCATTCTAAAATCAGAATCGACATTAAAGGAAAACTTCGGAAGTTGTCGAATACTCGGAGTAAGCGCTGTCGGTGGCTGGAGGGGTTTATTTGAAGAGGATGTGGACTTACTTTCAGGGTCTTAACAATCAATTCCGCAACAAAATGATATTATCCTTCTTTATTGTCATCAGCCTTACGGCTTTTATCATGGGTTATTCTTACTATCGCATTATGAGCCATGAGCTCGAAGCCTCTACCTTGCAAGGACTTGAGAAGCTGACGGAACAAACGGTGGATACCCTTGACCTCCATTTCAAGACAATCGGTAATACCGGATATAGTTATTTCAGCGATACATCGCTGCAGAAGTTTCTGGATGCCCCTCTCAACTTTGATACCCAGCAGTATTATCGAAACAAGCTCGCCTCCCAGAAAGTACAAAATCCACTCATTTCATTCATAGCGATCACGGACCTTAAAGGGGAGCAGATCAGCAGTTACTACTACTACAATGCCAGTGTAAGGAAACTTCTCGATCAGGAGCAAGCTATTCTTTACAAGAAGGCGCTCGCACTGGATGGCTTCCCTTTCTGGAGCGTGTCCTATACTACGATCAGCACAACGGTTACGCCAGTCAAGACCGTCAGCTACATCCAGCTGCTGAAACGAATCACGATGAATGCCCAGCATCCCATTGGCTACATCAAGATCGATATTGACCCCCGCGTGCTGGAGAAAACCTTGCTGGGCTTACAGAACGATGACGGCAGTATGTATTATATCGCGGATACAAGCGGACATATTGTGTACTCCCGCAATGAAGAGGAGATCGGCAAGTCCATCGCCGGCAGCCCTTTATTTAACGGCTATAAGGAAGCACGGACGAATACGAAATATGTGGATTTCCGCTTTCAGGACGATGACGAGAATACCAATATCGGCTTCTATCACAAGCTTGGGGTCAGCGATTGGATCGTCCTCGGCAGCGTGCCGCTCGACCGTATTCTGGAGAAAGTCAATACGTTCCGGAATACGCTGATTCTTATCGCAGCCATCAGTTTCTTGATCGCCATGCTGCTCGGCTCCCTCATTGCCGCCGGGGTTACGCGACCACTCAAGGAATTAAATAAGAAGATGAAGCTCGTAGAGATGGGCGACTTCCAAGCATTCATTGAAGTGAAAGGCTCCGATGAGCTGTCCACCATACAGCATAGCTTCAATAAGATGACATCCGAAATCAGCACGCTTATTTCCAAGGTGTATGAAACCGAGCTCTTAAAGAAAGAAGCGGAGATTAAAGCACTGCAAACGCAGATCAATCCTCATTTCCTCTACAATACGCTCAGTACGATCGACAGCATCTCTTCCATTCATGGCGATGAGCGGATCTCTTATATTTGCCTGGCGCTTGGCAAGATGCTAAGGTACAACCTCAATGGCGGCAGCATTGCCACGATTCGGGAAGAACTGGATCACTTGCACCAATATCTCTCGATTTATAAAATCCGATTTCCCGAGAAGTTTGATTACGAAATCCATACGGATGAGCAGATCGGCTCTTACATTCTACCGAAGTTTCTCATTCAGCCGCTTGTGGAGAATGCCATCATTCATGGGCTTGAGCAGAAGGTGGGCTATAAATTCGTCCGTGTGACACTCGTCAGCCTTGATGAGCATTCGCTTCAGATTATTGTTGAGGATAACGGAGTCGGCATGGAACCCGCCATGATTGAGCTGTTTCACCGCAAGCTGAGCGATCCAAACGACATGATGTCCCGTCAGATTTCCACTCGAACGATGATTGGACTTTCCAATGTGTTTAAACGCATTCAGATGTATTACGGCAGCGATCCTCAGGTCGTGATTGACAGCAAGCCGGGGGCGGGGACGCGGATTTACTTTGTATTACCAAAGCAAACGGCAGGGGGCGGTACCGATGAAAGTGTTAATCGTGGATGATGAGCCGTTGCTTCGAGAAGGGTTAATTCGTAAAATCGCCTGGGAGACGCTCGGCCTGCAGCTTGCCGGGGAGGCCGGAGACGGCTTCGAGGCCATGTTTCAGCTGGCAAATTGTCAGCCGGACATCGTCCTGACCGACGTTCGTATGCCGGGGATGGACGGGCTGCAATTTATAAATTCCGCACGGGTCAATTTTCCGCGGACCAAATTCGTGATCATCAGCGGATTCGATGAATTCGAATATGTACGTGAAGCGCTTCTCTACAACGTAAGGGATTACCTGCTGAAGCCGATCGACAAAGAGAAGCTGCATGTGCTGCTCGAGGGTATTTGCGAGGAGCTGCGGAAGGAGCAGCAGGAAGCTGCCGATCGCAGCAAGCTCAGCGAACTAAGCGAACTAAGCGATATGATTCGACAGAGCAATTTGCAGCCGCTGGATTTTCAGTTGACGCATCTCATTTCCGAACAGGAACTGCGATGGGACGGCATTCCAACTAGCCTTATGCAGTGTACCTCCTTCGCCGGAGCATCCGTCAAGATCGTGTACCGCAACGAATCCTCTCGTTTTCAAGAGAATGACGAGCCGCTCGCGAGATTTGCGATTCAGAACATTATAGAGAATACATTAGCGGCCGAGGCCGGCATCCAGTTCTTAGTATTCAAGCACGCCTACCACTCCGAGGAGATCGTTGTTTTCCTCGGCTCACAGAGCCAGCTTGACCTGCAAAGACTGCCTGAAACCTTCAATCAAACGGTAGAGTGGATCAAGCAGCATCTGGGTCTCGTGATCTCGATCGGCCTCGGCGGCATCAAGCCGGAGATGACGCAGCTTCGACTCTCCTGCATGGAAGCGCGCAAGGTGCTGCAGAATCGCTTACTCTTCGGCAATGGCAACGTATATACCGATATCGAGACGACTTCCTCCGCCGCAGCCGCCTATCCGCGCATCTTCGTACAGGCCGAGCGCGGACTCAGCGCGATGCTCGAGGAAGGGCGCCACCAAGAGTTTCTCGATTATGCGGGCCAGCTGTTCCGCACGCTCGCTGAAACGTCCGGTGCCAGATATGAACAAGTGGAATACCTTTATACGGATATCATTCACATGCTGCGCAAGTATGCGGCCAAGACCGCAACCGATCTGCCCAATTGGAACCTGGGCACGCCAATCGCCAGCTTAGACAATCTCCGAAGCTGGAAAGATATCATCGACATCATCGAGCAGCAGTTGCAGCGTCTGAGCGGCATGCTGAACCGGGGAACCGATCAATCCTGCGACGAAATTATCGAGAGCGTCAAGCAATACATCGAGGTTCATTATTCGGAGGAGCTGTCCTTGCAGTGGGTCGGCGAGACGTACTTCATCCATCCTAACTATTTCTCCAAACGTTTCAAGACGGTCGCCGGTATCAGCTTCAATGACTATTTAACCAAAGTGCGCATTGAACGCTCCAAGGAGCTGCTTCGGACGACAACGCTCAAGATCGCCCGAATCTCGCAGCTTGTCGGCTATGAAGATCAGAACTACTTCTGCAACGTGTTCAAGAAAGTAACCGGAACCAGCCCTTCGGTGTTCCGAGGCTAAGCGCATAAACGATCAGAATGGTCGAGAACCCCAACGTTCCGTTCCTAAACGTTGGGGTTCTCTTGTATTCATTGAGGTGTACATCCCCGAAGAGACGCATTCGAACTTTAACGGTTGTGACAGTGGCTATTTGGGGCAATTGCCCCTTTTTCTAATCTAACGGTTGCCAGCGAGCTTATTTGAACGTTTTCCAATGGAAACCGACCAATTGGCTGCAAATAAGCTCTGTCACAACCGTTACAATTCAATGATGGCTATTTCTCATGAAATAGCCACTCTGACAACCGTTAGCGCTATATTCATGTTAAATAGACAATGGCTAAGCGAAACATTAAGTAGTTGGCAACGTATAGAGTCGTACATGAAATTAAGAAGCGAGTGATATTTGAAATGAAAAATAACGGAAATGGTTCTTTTTTAGGCGTTAGCATTGCTTTAGGTGCCGCATTTGGAGTAGTATTCGGTAATATAGGTCTTGGAGCTGCATTTGGAGCGGCAGTCGGAATAGTAATCGCTGTGTTTAGAAATAACCAAAAAAAAGATTAATAAGACAACAAAGGGGCTGCCCGGATTATCTCGGGCAGCCCCTTTAATCTGCGAAATCTAGCGACTGCGAAGCTTCGAGAGCAGACGCAGAATTTCGATATAAAGCCATACCAACGTCACGATCAAGCCGAACGCCCCGTACCATTCCATGTACTTCGGCGCTCCGCGCTGCGCCCCTTGCTCGATGAAATCGAAGTCGAGGACAAGATTCAGAGCAGCGACTATGACGATCACGAGCGAAATACCGATTCCGATCAAGCTGTTGTCATGCAAATACGGAACCGTTACACCGAACATCCCGAGCACGATGCTGACCAGGTAAACGAGCGCAATACCGGCCGTCGCCGCGAATACGCCAAGCTTGAAGTTCTCCGTAGCTTTGATCAATCTTGTTTTGTACGCGAGCAGCAAGGCGATGAACACACACATCGTAATTAACGCGGCTTGCAGCGTAATGCCGTTAAACCTTCCTTCATAGCTGGCCGAAAGCGCTCCGAGGAACGCACCTTCCAGCGCGGCATAGACCGGCACGAGATATCGCGCTGTTGTCGGCTTGAAGCTAATTACGAGTGCCAGGATCAGGCCGCCTATTGCTCCGCCAATCGCAAGCCCCGTCACATTCTGGCCATTGAAATACATGGACCATGTGGCGAACGCGGCCCCAAGCAGAATCGCTAGTGTAATAAATGCTTTGTTTACTGTACCTTCGATCGTCATCCGATCAGCACCAAGATAATGGCCTGATTTCTCGAAAGACTTGTCATTCAAAGTTGGATTGCCGCTGCGACCTAGCAAGATCAATCACCTCATCCATAGATTTACATCTATTATAGCATTCTCACTATTAGTCGGCATTAATCCAGCTTACATCTTTATCTGTCAAATAGGCATGCCATTCCTTCGGCGCTTCCACGTCGCTCACGATGATATCGACATCTTTGACATCGGCGATTTTGTAGAACTGCATGGCACCGAACTTGGAGTGATCCGACAAGATAATGCTTTGCTTCGCATGGCTCATCAGCTGCTTAGCCAATTGACCGCGCTCGGCATCGAAGCTCGATATCCCTTTCTCGATCATAATCCCGTCTATCGAGATAAAGGCTTTATCCGCGTAGAACTGCTCTACCATCCGCTCCGTTAAAGACCCGCTCACTCTGGAATGTTTGGCATTCACTTTGCCGCCGAGAAAATAGATTTCGCCGGAGAAGAAACCTTTATTCTGGTAATCGATAAGCAGATACATGATTGGGGCTGAGAGGGTAATCACCGTAATATTTTTACGATTGAGCAAATAATGAACCATCTGCAGCGTCGTTGAACCGTCCTCAATAAAAATAATATCGTTATCTTCCACGAGCAAAGCAGCAGCGCGACCGATTCGCCTCTTCTCTTCAGCTCGAATGACCTCGCGTTTGAGATGAGTAGGCTCTTCGCGGGTTAGATTGATCTTCACCGCACCGCCGTACACACGCTTCAGCTTATTCTGCTCCTCTAATTCCTCCATATAGCGGCGAATCGTTTCAGAGGATACTTTTAACTGATCGACTAAATCTGAAGTTCGTATTGTCCCCTTCAGGTTCAGTGCATTTAAGATATAGTCCTTACGTTCTTCGCCGATCAACGACATGTGTACGCAGCCTCCTCACAGCCAGAAGCGTCTCCGCTCCACAGCTTCGATTAAACGTTCCATATCCGCAGCATGTACATCCCCGATATTACCGATTCGGAACGTATCCGCGGCTGTGATCTTCCCGGGGTACAGCACGAAGCCTTCTTCCTTCATCTCTTGATAGAATCGTTCGAACGTGAACGACGGCGAATCCGGAAAATAGAAGGACGTAATGATAGGCGAATGATGGCGAGCAGGCAGCAGGGTTTGGAATCCCAAACGCTCCATACCTTGAACGAGCATCCGCTGATTCGTTTCATAACGCAGCTGACGCGCCTTCACGCCGCCTTCATCCTCAAGCTCCAGCAGCGCTTCATGGAAAGCATGCACGACATGCGTCGGGGAAGTGAAACGCCACTTGCCGCTGTACCGCTCCATGGAATCCCATTGATCAAACAGATCGAGCGACAACGACCGGGCAATCCCTTTACACTGCTCAAGCTGCTCCTTGACTGCGATGACAAAACCAAATCCGGGCACCCCTTGGATGCACTTGTTGCAGCTGCTGATCAAGAAATCGATGCCGAGCTTCTGAACATCCATTTGGATGCCGCCAAACGTACTCATTGCATCGACGATCAATACTTTCCCGTGACGCTTCACCGTGCCCGCAATGTCTGCGAGTGGATTTAACATGCCGGTCGTCGTCTCGCCATGCACCATGGCCACATGCGTGATAGACGCGTCGGCAGTAAGCACTTCATCGAGGTGATGAGGATCTGCAGGCTCTGTTTCACCAGAATCAAGCACGACCGTTTCAATGCCCAAGGTATTGGCCATCTGAACAATCCGCTGTCCGTATGCACCATTCACTAATACAGCCAGCTTGCCAGCCTGTGGAATAACAGATCCAATGACCGATTCTACGCAATACGTACCGCTTCCTTGCAACAACACACTCGTATAGGCTTCTGGTTGTTGGGTGGCCAGATGCACAAGCTTTGCCCGAATGTCTTGGACCAGATCATTATATTCCTTGTCCCATGTACACCAGTCCCGCAGCATTGCCGCTTTGACTCGTTTCGTCGTGCTGAGCGGACCTGGTGTCAGGAGCAAATACGGGTTCTCGGGAATGTTCGTGTAGGTCATGGTTTGTCCCCCTGCTCCAAACGAGCATTGATTAATCCAATAATGGTGTCCAGTTCGCCGATGGAATCGATGACGTAATGTGCGCCTGCCGCCCGATATTTCAGTTCAACAGCAAGAAGCTTCTCGCTTAATTCTTGAGGAGGACACGCAGCCACTTCTGCTTCCGTCATGCCAAGCTCGCTGCTGCCTTTCAAGACTCCAACCGTCCAAACGCCTGCATTGACGCCTTCTTGTATATCGCTGATCGTATCGCCTGCTTTGACCATATGCTTCATCGGATAAAGATCCAAACGAATGGCATTCTCATAGATCATCCACGGATATGGACGTCCTGCCGGAACATCATCAGGAGTAATGAGTAAATCCGGGGCATACCCTCTCTTATTCGCTTCTGTCGCTACAACTTTCATCATTTCGAATGTGTAGCCTGTCGTGGATCCGATCTTGATTCCTTGTTTGCGCAATCGTTCCATGAGCTCGATCACGCCTGGAATAGGCTCTGCATAGTTAGCCAGAATGGAGAAGAGTATTCGTTCGAAATCCGTATACATCTCATTCACATCGGCATCATTCGGGATTCTGCCGTATTTGGCTTCCCACAGCCCCGCGATACGCTCCATCTCGCACAATGTTCGCAAATGATCGATTTTGAGCATCCCCATTGGCTTGCGCGCTTCATCCATAGTAATCTCGATGCCCTTATTCGCGAATACCTCTATAAACACCGCAACCGGTGCAAAACAACCATAATCAACCGTAGTCCCTGCCCAGTCCAAAATTACGCCTTTAATCGTCATCTAAATGACCTCCTTTATTTGTGAACCTGCCATGCTTCGGATTGTCTTCTAATGCGTTTGACCGCCAGTTCATAGAGCGAGCGGACAACAATGTTCGTGAGAACGATCAACGTGGACATTGCGGCTGCAGCCGCGACGTCTCCGGCATCATCCATGCTAACGATGGAAACGGAAGCCAAGTTCGTATCGGCCGACCGTAAGAAAATCACGGCAGATACAGTAACCATGGCATTCACGAAATAGTAGATCGCATTCTCGAGAATGACCGGCAGCGACAACGGCACCGTTACGCGCAGGAAGGTGCGGTAGAACGGAACTCGCATCGATTCCGAGACAAGCTCGAACTCTTTATCCAGCTTCTTCAGGGAAGCTGTCGCCGTGATAAACGGCACGGAATAGAAGTGAACGATATTGGCGAGTACGATAATCGCCAACGTGCCGTAGATTCCGCCAAGCGGATTGCTCGGATTATTAAAGAAGAAGATATAGGCTAGACCGACGACCATGCCGGGTAACGCAACAGGCAGGATCGAGAGAAAGTAACCCGCTTCTCGGATGAGCTTCAATTCCTTGGACTTTTCGATAAAATAAGCAAAAACGAACGTGACAATCGTACCGATTACCGCGGTGAAAAAAGCGGCTTTCAAGCTGTTCATATACGGACCTAGTCCGCCTGCCGCAACTCTCGTGAAATCGTAATGCTTCAAGCCGAGACTCAGATCATAAGGCCATACTTTGACGCATGAAGCATAAACCATTGTGACGAGTGGAATGAGAATACCTAATGCCACGACAGTGCTGAATACCGTAAACAGGACGTCGCGCGTTCGTTTCTTCTCCACGCGGTAAGGCGTAGATTTGGCTGACAGCATCGAACGCTGCTTGCGGTCGACGATGCGGTTTACAACGAAGGCAATTACGGCCGGAACGGTAAGCAGGATGCCGACTGCTGCTCCCATGGACATATTTTGCTGACCGATAACCTGCTTGTAGATGTCGGTTGCCAGTACATTGAACGATCCGCCAACCGCCTGCGGTGCTCCGAAATCCGTAAAAGAGGCTGTAAAACAGACAAACACAGCGCTGATTAATCCATATTTGACCGATGGTAATGTAACCGTGAAGAATCTTCTCAGCTTGCCGGCTCCCATCGACTCCGCCGCTTCGTAGAGACGGAAGTCGGTAATCGAAAGCGCGGTAAGGAATATCATATACGCTTGCGGGAAGATGTAGATGACTTCAGAGATGATAATGCCGACCGGGCCGTACAACTGAATGTCGACCCCTGGGATATGGCCGAAAAACCCGGTTGTAATCAACCCTTGATTCCCAAACAAATAGGTCAAAGCGATGCCGTGCATGATAGTCGGTTCAAATAACGGAAGCAAAGCCACGTATTTGAAGAACCCTTTGCCCCGCACAGCGGTTCGCGATATGCCAAAGGCATAGAAGAAAGCAAGCGTACCCGCGATAATCGTGGACACGACAGAGATAAAGATCGTATTCGTTAAGGATTGGGACAAGGCCGGTGTCGTGAAATAATGAACGAAATTATCCAGTCCGTTAAATTGACCATCCCGATTCAGAAAAGCTTTGCTAAACAAGGTACAGAGTGGAAATAATACAATCACCATTAAGATGAATACGACACTTACGATGATGATACGCCGTATCCATTGCTCACGGTCTCTCATCCGAACACCAACTTCTCGGACTGAAAGTGGATGCGTTTCGTTGTGGGAAGTTCAAGGAATACGTTCGCATTTCTGGATAGCTGCATGTGTGCAGCGGCCTGTGACGAAATGTCCACGATCATCGTTTGGTCGGCGATTGTGCCCTGCTGCGATGCAATTTCCTGCTGCTCGACTTGGACGGTCAAGCGATAGAAGGAACCGCGGAATTCAATATTTCGTACAATGGCCGGCATTCCGTTAGCAATCGGCATCGTGTGAATATGAACATGCTCGGGTCGAATTGCCCCATGATCCATGAAATTAATGGCACCGATAAAATCAGCGACAAACGGGTTGGCCGGCATATCGTAAACCTCCTGCGGCGTTCCAAGCTGCCTGATCTCGGCATTATTCATGACTACGATACGGTCTGCCATCGTTAACGCTTCTTCTTGATCATGGGTAACCATGACCGTAGTAATGCCGAGCTTCTCTTGCAGCTCGCAGATTTGCTCTCTCAGCTTCTCACGAACCTTCGCATCAAGCGCGGATAACGGTTCATCCAATAGCAGAAAATCGGGGGACAATACAATTGCCCGAGCAAGCGCGATTCGCTGTTGCTGTCCGCCTGACAGCTGAGCCGGGTAACGATCACCCATATGCGCCAGGTCTACGAGATCCAGCACATGTCTGACTTTCTCGTTAATTTCTTTCTTAGCTAACTTCTTGCCTTGCAAGCCGTAGGCCACGTTCTGATAAGCCGTTAAATTCGGAAACAGGGCGTACGATTGAAAAACCATGCCGAAATTCCGTTTGGCCGGCGGAAGCTTCGTGATTTCTTTACCACCTGCAAGGACACTTCCTTCGGTCGGCGTTTCAAGGCCTGCGATGATACGCAATAAGGTTGTTTTGCCGCATCCGCTTGGGCCTAACAAACAAATAAATTCGCCTTTTTGAATCGTCAGGTTGATATCCTTGAGTGCGGTAAATGAGCCGAAATGTTTATGAATATGTCGCAGGGACAGGTAAGCTTGTGACATAAGAGCCTCCCTTTATTGGACGGAAGCTGCCCGGCACTATGCCCGCGCAGCTTCTTCCTTTTGCTTAGTAATAGGGTGATGTAAGGCGTTATTCCGTTTTCGGTTCGCTCTTCGCGTTATAACGTTTATCCCACTCTGCTAGCGTGTTGTCTCTGTTTTTGGCTGCTTCATAGAGGTCATTCTTAATTAGCTGCTTCACCGGATCCTGCAAATAACCTTCAGGGATTACAGTCGTATCCGCTTTGGTTGCGAGAATGGCGAAGTTCTTGTTGTATTCCTTCATTGCATCATCTGTAATTGCCCAATCCAGGAAATTCTTCGCTGTTTGTTTGATGGCTGATTTCTTCATCAAAGCATTGGCTTCCACATCCCAGCCTGAACCTTCTTTCGGGAAAACAACCTCGACCGGCGAGCCTTTCTTCTTCTCTTCAATACCGCGGTAGCCGAAGGAAATCCCGATCGGATACTCGCCTGTACCTGCCATCTTCGCAGGCTTGGAGCCAGAATGTACATACATCGCGATGTTATCGTTCAGCTTATCCATGTACGACCATGCATCGTCTTGGCCTTTCAGTTGAAGGAGGCCGGATACGGTAAGGAATCCTGTACCGGAAGAAGATGGGTTTGGCATCGTGATAAGACCTTTATACTCCGGTTTAATTAGATCCTCGTAGGATTGCGGAATGGGCAGGTTCTTCTTCTCAAGCTCAATCTTATTCACTACAAACGCTGTTTCCCAAGCATCGATACCTACCCAGTGAGCAGGTTCGTTCTTGTCTTTAAAGTCGGGTTGGATACGCTCCACGCCTGCCGGCGAGTAACCTTCCAGCATTTCGTTCTGGTCTAAGACGAGCAAGCTGGTTGCCGCTACGCCCCAGACAACGTCAGCTTGCGGGTTGTCTTTCTCAGCCAGCAGCTTCGCTGTGATAACGCCCGTTGAATCACGAACAACATTCAATTTTACGTCTGGGTACTTTTCTTTGAAGGTTACCAGGTATGCGTTGATTTGATCATCTTCAAGCGCCGTGTAGATCGTCAAATCTTTGCTCTCTGTATCTACGCCGTTGTTTGTTCCCTCATTTGCCCCCGCAGATGCTTGATCTGTATTTGCTTCCGGTTGCGCTTGTCCGCAAGCTGCCATAATGGAGATTGTCATCAGTGTTAGAACGATAAGTGCGATAAACCTTTTCATTATTCGATACCACTCCCTAATTGTCCAGCTCGGTTTGTTGACCAAGCTTCGATACTCTAAATATAGGGGTCAATTGTAATTTCAATATTAAATGCAAGTTAAGAAATTGTTTTTGTTTGTGTATTGGTTGTTTTTAGTTGCGTTTGGGGGTTGTAATGTCTTCTTCTATGGTATTGTTTGGTAGCCATTTAGAACCTTTCGCTCGCAGTCAGCCTTTGTTTGATTGCTTGTTTGCTTGTTTGTACCTGCTATTATTCTAAGCCGCAATTGTTATGCAGCCATTATTCGCATGTAAACTGATTGTTCTTCTGATGGTTTATATTGGATTTGGTTGTGATTGATTCGCTAACCCTCCAGAACGCGCGACTCCCGCACAAGCCGCGAAAAACTTCCCAAGCCCCACATTCCGGTATCCCACAACCCTTACTTCAGGACTCCGAAAATCTAACGAACCGTACAGGTCTTATTCGGTCCATTTTCGGGACTTCGAGAATCTAACGAACCGTACAGGTCTTATTCATGGGAAATCGGCCTCCAAGCATCAAGAAACCATCAAATAGGACCTGTACGATCCTTTAGAATTTTTTGGGAGCTGTTTTCGCGCAAATAAGCGCTGTACGGTTCGTTAGAGCTTTCTGCGTCATGCGAGATGAGGATTCGAGGAGGCGGGAGCTGGATGCGAGTTTCGGAATGCGCAGGAGTGAGAAGTGGGATGCGAGTTTCGGAATACAAAAAAAAAACCTCCTGCGCTCGATGAAGCGCAAGAGGTTCTTCAGTTGAAGGGTCAAACCTTACAGCACGGGAATAGCCAGCTCGAAGTGGATGTATCCTTCTACCAGTTTCACATCGATTGTGCCTTTGTAATACTCGACACGTTCTTTCACTACAGCCAAACCTAGACCGCTGTGGTCCCCGCCGACTTTGGTGCTGAAGCCCGTCCCGAACATCTGATTGACGCGCGCGGGATCGAAATCCTCATGCACCAGATTAGCAACGGAGAAAAACAGCATGCCCGATTCCGACCAGCCTTTCACGATGACATGACGCAGCTCCGGAACCAAGCCGCTTACTTCGTCGAATGCATTGTCGATGAGATTACCGATGATTTTCACAATATCCACCGATTTCACGCCAAGCGATAACCCTTCGAGTCCCGTAAAATGATGGTCAAACAAAATCTTCGTTCGCATCGCCTGCGCCAGCTTCGCCTGAATCAACGCCGCAACGGCAGGATGCCCAATGCGAATAATATCATTAACTTCATTGATTTCTTCAATTAATTCTTCCATATATCGCAGCTGTTCTTCCTTCTTCCCTCTGGATAGAAGGGCATACATCGTTTGCACATGATTCAGGAAATCATGCCGCTGACTGCGAATCTCCGTAAACATGACGTCCATATTCTGAATGTACAGCTCTTGCGTCGATCGAACGGCGATTTCCTTGCTTTTGCCCATATATCGAAATACGAGATACATGCACAATAGGCTGAATATCGTAAACAATACAACGAGCAGGGCTAACCGAATCAACTGCCTATCCAGCGTATTCTCGATCGAAGTGTAATCGGAAACGATTGCAATGACGTAAGGGACGTCCCTTTGCACGTCCGAAACTCGCGTCTTGGCCGGTATGTAGACGAATGTTTTGAGAACGGTCTTTCCTTTCCATTTCTTAAGAACGCTCACCGGCTTGTTCGTTTGAACAGCCTCCGTAAACCGGTCTATGTCATCGGCATGTTTGATTGCATAGCTGCCGAATAGAACCTGTCGATCATAGATGGAGATAAAAGATTCCCCGTTGTTATCTTGATATATTTTAGGAGGTTTTCCGAAAGTAGTGCCGTTTAATCCTGAAATTTCGATAATATCGTGATTCGCCGCAACCGTCTTCTTCACAATGGTATCACTGCCGACCATTTGCTGATATTTCAGAACCTGATCGGCGTTCACGAAGACTGCAGTAATATAATCCCTCGATCCATCATTATAGAAACCGAATTTACTAACCTCGCTTGCGCCGGAGGCCGGAACCTCAGCGATGCCGGACCAGAAGTTAGCTAAGCTCTGACCTTCTGCTATCGTTACATTGTGCTTCGTTAACAGCTGATCATAAGCCGTGAACCAATAGCCGAACGGCTTCGTGCTCGTAATCTTAAGCTCTTTGGGCTCCGAGGATTTGGTAACTCCGATGTCGTCACTGCCTGCAACACGCTGCATGAGCGAAATGCCGGCAACACCTGCCTGCTTCGCCAGTACACGAAGCTGTTCGTTCGTAATCAAGTCCACATCTGGGTTAATTTGTCCTTGGATGAACATCGCGGCCGTGCGCAATTTCTCGCCGATCAGATCCTCCGTGTAGAAAGAACCTTCCTTCGATTGCTCAATGGAGGTTCGGATTTGAATGGCTGTCGAGGCCATACGCGCGGACAAGTCATCCTTTAATAAAGTCTTCGTATACCAATAATAGGATGCATTGTTAATTGCGACCAATAACACCGCAATGCCAAAAATAATATAGATGATTCTGGAATTAATCCGCATGAAACTCACACTTTCTCTCTGGGACAATTTAGAACTCTCTTAGTAGTATAGTTCCATCCCGTGTAAGCTGTCTATGTACAGATGTCCTAGTTTTCGTCGAATACAACAAAGAGCCCCCCTGGTCAGAGGAGCTCCTTCTGTTCATTCCGCCTGATCCTTCCACGAATAGACAGGCTTCCAGTTCAATACCCGGCAGGCCGCCTCATTGCTGACCAGCGCCTCTCGTCCTTCATAGCTTCTTCTACGGTCACGCACCTCTGGATAAAATTCATCCAGCAAACGTTCCGTATTCCAATCGCTCAGCGTATCGCTGCTCGTAATATTGAGGGAGACCGCGCCGTAACCGTCCGTCGTCATGGCCGCGATCGTGGCGGAAACCGCATCCCTTATATCGACATAGCTCCACAAAATATTACGGAAGTTCGCCGGCTGCTTGATTCGCTCCCCGAACGACTTCAACTCATCAGGGGTAGCGATCAGCGAATAGCGCATGGCAGCAACTTGCATACCGGTCCGGCGATTGAACATCTCGCCTGTCTGTTCATTGACGATCTTGGATAGTCCGTAGCATTCCTGCGGCTGCTGCGGATGGACTTCATCGACCGGAAAATAATCGGGATCGAATTTCCTCGGCGCCCAGGCGAAGCCGTATGAGGATTCACTTGAGCCATGCACAACTTTCCGGATGCCGAGCACAGAAGCCGCTTCCAGCACGTTATAAGTCGACTGCACATTGTTGGCAAATATAAACTCATTCGAGAAAGAACCCGGCGCAGGAATGGCCGCCAGATGGATGATCGCATCGGCACCGTTCACGCCGCCGATGACTTGCCCGAGGTTACCCAGATCCACCGTGATCTGCCGGCAGCGCAGCTTGTCGGAACGACGGTTATCCAGCGCAATGACGGTATAGCCTTGATTCAGCAATTCCGCGGCGACCCATCCGCCAAGCTTGCCGCTTGCTCCGGTTACTGCTATCGTTTTCATCTCATCGCCCTCCTATGGCCTGACAAGCGTTCCATCCGGCCTGCGGTCCAGTTTGTAAGGAATATGATAAGCCGATCGGCTCCAGCCATCATCCACGAGCAGTGCAGCTTTCTCCTCATCAATATCGATGCCTAAGCCCGGCTTCTCGGATAGATAGAGATAGCCCCCTCGGCGCTCGACGTGACCCGGGAATGCTTCGCACTCCGCCTCTTTGAAATGATTGATTTCTTGAATGCCGAAATTCCATACCGCACGATCCAGATGAACGGCTGCCGCTTGGTTGACAGGGTCGTTCTCCCCGCCTTCCTGCCAGGCCGTCCGAACGCCGAAGGTTTCGCCAAGTGCGGCCAGCTTGCGGCAGGCGCTGATGCCCCCGCCCTTAGATACGCGCACGCGAATGAAGTCGATGAGCCTCTCCGTGATAAGGTCGGTCCATTCATGAGGACTGGTGAACAGCTCTCCAACCGCTTGCGGCGTTGAAGATTGCTGACGCAATTGGCGGAACCAGCCGATCTGCTCCGGCGGCAGTATATCCTCTAGGAAGAACAATTGGTAAGGGTCCAAGCGTTTGGCCAGCTGTACAGCGGCTATCGGCTGCAGATGCGAATGAACGTCATGCGTAAACTGAATATCGTTGCCAAAAGTAACGCGCAGCTTCTCGAACATCGCCGGAATCGCGTTCATATAGATGGCTTCGTTGAACACACTGGCGGACCAGCTCGGAACAGGAACATTCGCTTGGTCTGCCGGTAAGAAACCGCCGCCGCCATAGGAGCCGAGCTGACAACGGATGACCGTGTAGCCTTCCTCCTTATAGCGGTGAACCGCTTCGGTCAGCTCCTCTTGATCGCGTCCATCCGCATGGCCGTAGCATGGAACGGCCGATCTGCAGGCGCCGCCGAGCAGCTGATACACCGGCAAATTGGCCTCTTTGCCTTTAATGTCCCAGAGGGCCATATCGATGCCGCCGATCGCGGTTTGGGTAATGGATCCGTGCCGCCAATAGCCGCTCGTATGCATCATTTGCCAAATGTCCTCGATCTGGCCAGCCTCTCTGCCGATCAGCAGCGGGGCAAACAACTGCTCCACGACCTGCACGACGGCTTCCGGATTAAACATATCCGTTGCCGAGCCGATGCCATACAATCCGTCTTGATCTGTCGTTACTTTTACAATCGTCCAGCTGCCGTCATGCCGTGTTCGGATACATTTCACACCTGTGATCTTCGCCACTGTTTGCTCCTCCGATTCTTGGACCTATGAATGGAAATTAGCTGCTCATAGGTGCATTTCGTTATAGATTGTGACCGTTCCCAAGGATGTCGTTCCGTTATAGCGCATCAGATTCATCACTTTGACCGTACCGCTGTCCGCCTTCACGGTATATCCGCCTGAGCCGAGATTATCTGTTCCTAAGTTGAATGCGTTTACCGTTCCCGACTGCACAACTAACCCGTTCTTGGAGCCGTAGGCAAACACATTAACCAGCTTCTCATCGGAAGCTCCGTTCACGGTAACAAGCGTCTCATTCGGTCTCGTAAACGCATCGATGACCTGCGAGAAGACGTTGCTCTCCACGACCCAGCCGGGAATGTTGTAGCCGGTTCGGCATACGGCGTTACCGTTTGTGAGGATGCCGGTTATATAGCCGGATGTACTGAGCCCTACCGTAATACCATTCTTGAAGAAGGTCCCTTGTACCTTCTCGACATAGTGGTTATCATTACGATTTGTCATCAAATCGATGGCGTTATACGCGTTAGGCAGTCCCACATTGATGATGTATACGCTGCTGCCGTTGCCTCTAATCGTATAAGGGAATGCTTTAATGCCTGCCGCAGGGTTGTTCTCCGGATAAAACACACGTAAACCGCGCAATCCGGCTGTATTCCCGTTCAGCGTAATAAACGCCGTGCTGGAATCCGGTGTTGTCGTGTCTTTGCCTTCATAAGCGAATAGCACTGTGCCAGCACTCGATCCGCCTTGATCCCTCGTCGGTGACGAAGCCGAGCCGCGCAGCTCTACATTGGCCGGAACGGTCAAGTGCGTGCTGACTTTAAACCAGCCTGCAGGCACATAGACGACACCGCCGCCCGCTGATCCGGCAGCATTAAGCGCGGATTGAATCGCGGAAGTCGCATCCACCGTTGGCAGCGAAGGGCCGCGCGAGGATGTAAACGGCGCATTATACGGCGCTTTGGTAACATCGTACAGCACAGCCCGGCTGACCTTCGGCGTCGTTGCAGAAGGGGACACGACCGGTGAAGTTCCGGGTCCGGAAATCGTTACCGTGCCTGATGTGGCGCCGGCCATATCGGAGTCCGTTACTTTCACATAACCGGCCGTGTTGTTCTGAACGGAAGCGGTGCTGCCCTTAAGCACACTGCGCAGGAACGATACGCCCCAGCGTGTATCGATATTGTCGACCTTCACGGCGATATTCGTGTTCTGAATATTCGCCCAGATAAAAGCGCCCGAGAACTGAATCCGCTGGCCCGTAACAATGTTGATGCCAATATTGAAGTCGGATGCCTCCATCGCATAGAACTGATCCCACTCCAAGTCGCCAAGCGTAAACGCAGTAGCGTTCGTGCGCGTCCAGTTCTTGATCGTAGTCGCACTCGGCGCATTGTAGGCAGCTCCCGCATTGGCCCAATACGAGCTGTTGAAATTCACATGCTCCCACGTGCCGACATCTGCGCCATTGTAAGCTTCCGCACCTCGGTAAAGAATCGTGCCCTTCACGTTCTTCACCGTCGCTTGCTCATGCACCTGCGAGCCGCCGGTGTGATCCGAAGCCATTGTGCTGATGCCGATTCCGCGGTACGAATTCAGCATGGTCACGTTCATGACGGACGCTGTCATATAATTCTCGCTGCCGATCCAGGCATTGCCCGGAATTTCGAAGGTGTAGTTATAGTGAACCGGACTTGTCGCGTTCTGGTTCGGATAATACACCGTTAAGCCCTGTACCGATGCGCTGCCCCCGATGCGGAACAGCACCGGTCCCGAGTCGCCAGAAGTCAAATTCGCCGAAATCACAGTACCGTAGCTTCCGCTCCCATTATCCGCATCCCGGTAATCGCCGCGAACGGAGCAGAAGGCTCGTACCTGAATCGTACCGGATACTTTGTAGGTCCCAGCAGGCAGCCACACCGTTCCGCCACCGTCGCTATAGCAGGCGTCAATCGCATTCTGAATAGCTGTGGTCGCATCGTTCACGCCTGTGTTGTCCGCGCCAAACCCCGTGACTGCATTGTAATCCGAGATCACAATGTCGCTCGTCGGATAGGCCGTGCTGACGATGACACTGTTGCGCAAGGAGCTCGTCGTCGTAGTATTGGAAATCGTAATATCGTCGATGTAACCGCGGTAGTTGCCCGTACTGCCTGCACGGTCGTAGGCGACCCAGATGCGGTCGATCGTCTTCCCGGCATTCTGCACGCCGAAGTTCGAATCGATCTGCGACCAAGCGTTAAGCGGGATGGTGCCGCCATGTCCGCCGGCCGGATGAACGCTATTCCCGTTCTGATCCACCGAACCGCTGTCGCGCAGCGTCGATCCATCCGTGAAATGGAAATCAACGGCCATGTACCTGCCGTTATCCTGCTGCGGATAGATGAAATATTGCAGCTTGGAAGCCGATGTAACGGGGATACTCACCGTGAACACTTTGAAATACGCATACGTGGTCGAGCCGCCGTTCGCGTTGCCTGAATACATAAGCGCCGAGGTGCCTGAATGCGCCTGCTCACCGGTACGCGGCGAAGCCTCCGGTGAAACACCTGACGTAATACCGGTCACATTCGATGAAAAATCAATGGTATCCACGAAATTCGGTGCGGTTTGTCCGGATTCCAAGCCTGTCGTGAACAGGACGGTATCCGCCGATGCCACAAGTAGTAAGAACGGAAAACAGGATACAGCGAGTAAGAAAGCCATGATGAGCGGAGAAAACCTCTTCTTCATGATCTACACCCTTCCATATTTGTAATCGTTTACAAATAGAGTATAAGGGAGTCTCGCCGCACCTTGTAATGAGTCAATCCAATCGTTATCTGGGGCAACCTTAGCCGTTTGCCCGATAAAAAATCCGCGCCCGGTGAGAGGCGCGGATTTCTCGCTTATTTCTTCGAAGCCAAGTAAGCATCGATTTGTTTTTGCGCTTCCGCGATGATTTTATCAAGGCCGTTTGCTTTCTGCTTCTCGATGTAATCCGCTACTGCTTTGTCGACGTCTTTGGCATTTCCGAACTCGATCGGCTTGTGGAATTCCTCGACGGCTTGGTCGCGTTTGGCCACTTCGTTCTTGATGTTATCTTCGGAGATGAACAGACCGTCTACCGGCGAGTTTACGTTAACCGGCAATGCTGCGAATTCGGCTTCATGCACCCAGAAGTCTTTGCCGTAAGCTGGGTTTGGACGCATGAACTGCGGCTTCCACAGTGCCCATTGGCCGCCCCACTCCATGTAGTTGGACGTCGTCGTTTGCATGCCTTCCGGATAGTTCGCTGTTTCGCCGTCGATCACATAGGTTTTGCCTTCGATACCGTATTGCACGAGATCATAGAGCGTTTTGTCGGTTTCGAGCATATCCAGGAATTGCAGCACGCGATCCGCATGCTCGGAGTTACGGTTAATGGCTACAACGTTAGCCAGTGCTGTACGGTTGACGTATTTCTTGTCTGGGTAGAGCAGCGAGCTGGACAGCTTGTAGGAAGGATCCGCGAAGCCCGGGTTTGCGTTCACCCATTCATGCGAGGAGTCGGTGTAGAACATTTTGCCGTTTCTCCATTGCGCCGCGCCGTCTTCTTTGTCAATCATCGCATCTCTGTTGATGATTCCGTCGTCGTACCACTTCTTCGCCATAAGCGCTGCTTCTTTGTAGAACGGTTGTTGTTCAACCGGTTGGATCTTCACCGCCGGATCGTTCAGGTAGAAGCCCATGCCGTGGAAGCCGAGGTCAACCCACTCGTCGCGCTCCATGTAGATGCCAAGCGGCGTGGAACGGGACAGTTTATCTTTCGGGAACGCTTCTTTCAGCTTATGAAGGAACGCATCGAGGTCTTCGATGGTTTTGATGGAATCCACGGCCGGCGTGATGCCTGCTTTATCTGTCAGGTCCACCCGCCAAACCGCATATTTACGTTGGTTCATGCTCATTGTCCAAGGAAGGCCGACGATCTTGCCATCGACGGTTGCAGCCGTTAGCGTACCTTGTTCTTGATACTTGGCAAACAAGGTTGGTGCGAATTTCGGAAGGAGATCATTGAGCGCCATATAGGAGCCTTTGGCAGCCATCTGCTTATAGGAGAGCCAGTCGCCGTCAAAGTTCATATCCCATTTATCGCCGGAAGCAGCCATAACGAGCATTTTGTCCTTAAAGTCGCCAAACGGGATAAAGTTGATGTCGAATTTCACGTTTAGCCCTTTGGTTTTTACATAATCGCTGACTGCAGACCATACTTCGTCCGTAGCTGCTTTCTTATCTCCGCCAAAATAAAACTTCAGCGTTACTTCCTCTTGCTCCTTAGCCGTATTGTCAGTCGTTGCTGCTGTATTGTTCGTATCATCTGCAGATGCATTCGTGGTGTTGTCGGTCGCCGTATTCGTCGTGCCGGAAGAATTATCCTTCGAGTTGCTGTTGTTGTTTGAACTACATGCTGAGAGTAATAGGCTAAGCATAAACACAATCGTGAGCAGCAGCGGAAGCTTGGCATGCATCTTCTTCATCGTGTACCTCTCCCCTTGAGCTTGTTTTTTATACTATCCGGCGCCCCGGTAGCGCCGTTATAGCCCTCTGTCTGTTACCCTTTCACCGCACCGACCATCAACCCTTGGACAAAATACCGCTGCAAGAACGGATACAAGAAGATGATCG
The DNA here is from genome assembly GCF_900106745.1 of Paenibacillus sp. CF384. GTDB lineage: Bacteria > Bacillota > Bacilli > Paenibacillales > Paenibacillaceae > Paenibacillus_Z. The sequence goes on from NZ_FNNV01000002.1 coordinate 109,380, forward strand.
GCCCGATCGTCACTACCGTGAGCGCCATCTTGATGGACTCGGACGGCAGCTGCGCGGAAATACGCTGCATATCGGCGGCATTGCTGGAGCTTCGGAGGAACTCCACGTTTGAAACGAGTGTGCGAAGGAGCAGCTGCAGCGGCTGCAGCTCTTGCTTATCGACGAACATCAGGCCGAGGAACCAATCGTTCCAGTACCCCAGTGCGACGAACAAGCCGACCGTGGCGAGAACCGGTTTGGATAAAGGCATGATCAGCTGCCAGTAGATGCGGTACTCGCTGGCTCCGTCCATTTTGGCGGATTCATAAATGTCCTCCGGGATGGAGAACAGGAAATTGCGAATCAGAAACATATTGAACGCGTTCGCCAGCGGTGGCAGAATCATCGCGAAGATCGTATCCTTCAGGTGCAGGTAGTTGACGCATACGATGTACCAAGGTACTAGTCCGCCGCTGAACAGCATCGTGATGATGACGTAGATCGAGAGAATGTTGCGGTATTTAAAAGAGCGCCTCGCCATCACGTACCCGCCTAAGCTGGTCAGGAAAACGGAGAACACTGTACCTGCAACCGTGACGAGTAAGCTGATGCCGTACGCATCCACGATTCGATTGGAGCCGAGCAGCAGAATCTCATACGACATGAACGTGATATGCCTCGGGAATAGCGAGTAGCCGTTGTTGATAATATCGTTCTCCGTTGCAAGCGAGCCGGTAATGACCATGAGAAACGGCAGCAGACAAGCAAGGCTGAACAAGGAAATGATGACGATAATGATCGTTTGCGAGATGGATATACGTTTTACCGGCATGGTGCCCCTCCTTATGTTCGTCACGCAGTAAAGTTAGAAAATCGCCGAGTCCTTGTCGACCCTTCTTGCCGCATAGTTGCTGCCAAGCACGAGGACGAAGGCAACAACCGATTGGATGAAGCCGGCTGCGGAGGCCATTCCGATATCGCCGGACTTCCGTAAGCTGCGATAAACCAGCGTATCAATAACATCTGTGGTCGGATAGAGGAGCGAAGCATCGCCGACCATGGCGTAGAACATGCCGAAATCCGCATTCATGATTCGTCCGACGGCGAGCAGGGTGAGGATGATGATCGTCGGCTTCAGCATCGGAATGCTGATGTACCGAATCTGCTGCCAGCGGGATGCGCCGTCTATGGAAGCGGCTTCATAATACGAGTTGTCAATGCTCGTTAGCGCGGCCAAATAGATAATCGTGCCATATCCGGTTACTTTCCAGCGGATGGCGATGGTCAGGATCAGAGGCCAAAGCCCTGCTTCGCTGTAGAAATCGATGGGCTGGAAGCCTAACCATTCCACGATTCGATTAATCGCGCCATTCTCGTAGTTGAGCAGGTTGTATGTAAAGACACCGACGACGATCCAGGAGATAAAGAACGGAAGAAACGTGATCGACTGCGTGATTCGTTTGAAATATTTGTTGCGCACCTCGTTCAGCATCAGCGCGAGTCCCACCTCGAAAATCAGCCCCACTGCGATGAACAACCCATTGAGCAGGATCGTGTTCCGGACTGCACGCGAAGCGGCATCCGACGAGAGCAGGTAATCGAAGTTGTTGAGAATGGGCTGGGCCCATGGACTGCCGAAGATTCCTCTGGCGAAGTCGTAATTCTTGAATGCGATGATGAGACCCGCGAGCGGCAAATAGTTAAAGACAAGGAGCAGGATGCCCACGGGGAGGAACATCACGTAGAGCGAGTGGTTCCGCATCAGATCGGAGACGAAGCTCGACCTCTTGCGATAGACAGCTGCAGATATCGGTTTATTCCCAACTTCGCTGCTTGGTTTCATGGGCGTCCTTACCTTTCTTGTTCGTGTTTGTTAGCTGCTTATCGTTGCTATAATCATCATAATGGATGGACCGCAACCCTACTATGAGCCAAAATTAAACTTTGTGGTGTAAACTTGGCCTCTGCGAGTTGGGACAGCGTGGTGCGACCAGCTTCGCGGCTGGCTTACGTAGCGCGGGGGAGCGCGCGGTGAGCTTAGGTAGCAAGTGTGGCTCTGGGAGCTACTCTTGCGCTGAATTCGCTGACTAATTGCTGATGTGTGGCTCTGAGAGCTACTCTTGAGCTGATTTCACCAACTAACTGCTGATGTGTGGCTCTGAGAGCTACTCTTGGGCTGATTTCGCCAACTAATTGCTGATGTGTTGCTCTGAGAGCTACTCTGTCTCGATTTCCCGCAAATGTGCGGTAACACATACCACTCTTACAGCTACTTTGCCAAATTCCCGCACATGTGCGGTAACACGTACCTCTCTCGCCGCTACTTCAACCATTTCCCGCACATGTGCGGTAACTGTTAACGCTCATCTCCAATCGAACCTCCAACAGCAAGGGGCACCTATTCCGATCCCGGAATAGTGCCCCTCCTCTCTTCCCCTTAGCCGCGCTAGGCCTGCTCCTCCTCCGGCTCCATGATCGGGTGGCGCAGCACGATGCGCGTCCCGCTTCCCGCTCTCGCCTCGATCTGCAGCGTATAGGCCTCGCCAAAATAAAGCTTCAGCCGGTCGTTCACGTTGCGCAGGCCGACGCCGCGGCGCTTGGCGACTGGGGCTGCCTTCTCCTCCGGATGGGTCAGCTCCTGCAGCACCGCTTCCGGAATGCCTTGTCCATTGTCGCTCAGCTCAATGACGATATCCGTCCCTTCGCGGCGTCCGGTCAGCATGATCTTCCCCTTCTCGGGATTGCTCCGAATGCCGTGATGAATGGCGTTCTCGACAAGCGGCTGCAGCAGCAACCGAAGAAACGGCGCATGCAGTACCTCCTCATCGATCGAGATCAAGAACCGAACCTGGTTGCCGAGGCGCGCTTGCTCGATGCGGACATACGCCTTCACCTGCTCGATTTCCCTCGACACCGTCGTAATCTCTTTGCCCTGATTGAGACTCAGGCGCAGCAGATTACCTAGAGAGGACACCATCTCGCTTATATCCGGCATGTTATGGTACTCCGCCTTCCACCGGATCGACTCCAGCGTATTGTACAGAAAATGCGGATTGATCTGATGGCTCAGCACCTGGAACTCCAGCTCTTTCTTCGTCCGCTCGGCTTGTGTCGTTTGGTCGAGCAGCTGCTGGATTTTGCCGGTCATGTTGTTGAAGCCCCGATACAGCCAGCCGATCTCGTCTCTACGGTCCGATGGCGGCAGCATGAATTGGAATTCGCCGGACTCCAGCTTACGCATGGAACGAACCAGCCTATGCAGCGGATGGGTGAAATACAGCGTCATATAGATGATGACCCCGATGCAGCAGATCAGATAAATAATGAGGAAGAACACAAGCAGCTTATCCATTTCCTGAATCGGATGCGTCAGCTGCTCCAGCGGCGTTGTACTGACGAGCATCCATTGCTCCGTATCCAGCTTCACATACGTGACCAGCTGCTTTTCGCCGTCGATCGTCAAAGTCTCCGCTTTCTGCGTCGAGGCCGCAATCGAATCGATGAGCGGCTTGGACGGGATGAGCTTGCCGGCCAGCGCATTGTCCGCCGTATCATAGAGCACGTAACCGCTGCGCGTCATCAGGAACATCCGCTGCCCCTTCATCCGCTGCGAAGGAGAGAGATACCGTTTCAGCTGATCCTCGGTCAAATCCGTAATGACGATCCCGCGCGGAATTTGATCATGCAGTCCTGTAAAGCGTTTGATTTTGGAGAGCATCGGCCTGAAATACGTGCTTTCCGCAGGCATGAACAGATGCCACGTCGGCGTGATTGTCTTCTGAGCCGCCTTGAACCAGTTGCTCGTCTGAAACCCCTTCTGTTCATCCAGCGTGTTGATATACATGGGGTGTTCGTTCGGATCAATCGGAAATACGCGCACTCGAAAAGCATCCACCTGAGACTTCGATTGATCGAGCAGCAGCATCATGCCGGAAATAAAAGAACTCTCATCCTTAGTCGGAGTCATCGAATTCTCCATCAGCTGCTGAAACTTCGTATTGCCGATAATGCCGTTAATCTGCTCGTTCAGCTGGTTGAGATAGCGATCCAAGTTCCGCTTGGATTGGAGCATATAGTCCATCGAGAAGGATGCATTGGCATTCGAGATGCCTTCTACCGACTTAATGTGCGCATAGTAAGCAAAGAGCAGAAACGGCACGATGATAATGATAAAGAAAATGCCAATCACTTTATTGCGCAAGGAGGCCGCTTGCTGAAGCGTATAGCTACTCATCGATGATTCCTCTCAGCTTCCGATATTCTTTAGGCGTATGGCCAACGTTCTTCTTGAACAGCTTCGTAAAATGTACCGGGTCCCGGTAGCCTACCTCCTGAGAGACCTGATAAATTTTGTTGGCGACATCCCCTAACATTTCCTTCGCCTTCTCAATCCGCACCTCAGTCAAATATTCCAAGAAGGTCTGCTGCTTCTCCTTCTTGAACAGCTTGCTCAGCCAAACCGGCGTAACATGAACCTCCAGCGAAACGGTGTGCAGCGTCAAATTATCCCCATAATTCCGCTGAATGACCTTCTCCGCCTCCGAAATAATTTGGCTTTGCGGCACCAAGTTCCTCCTGAAATCTGCGGCAATGGAAACCAAATAGCTCTCCACCTGGATTCGCAGCGAATCGAGCGTATCGTACTGCTCCAATCGGTCCCAAATCGCGATCGGATTGCGTTCCCATCCTCGTTCTTTCCATCCGCCTGAGGCTGCTTTCTTGAATAGTTCGAGCAGCCACTCGAATATTTTCTGCTGAATATCTTTAATATTGGTCGCGCCCCATGTCCGAACAAATTCGGGGAAGGACTGCATGACCGAACGGATCTCCCGATCGGAGCCATAACGAATGAGATCGAACATTTCATTAACGTTGCCAATTGACAGCTCCGAGAACTCCGCATCGACGCCGAGATCCTGGCGAAGCAGCAGCCGATTGCCGCCATAGACCGCCTTCTGCTCCAGAATATCTGCCGCTTCCTGCCGCATATCGTGCAGCTGCTTGATGCCGCCGACCGTCGAGGCGAGCCCGATGCTGACCTTCACTTTGACATAGCCGTTAATCCGGTCGATGCACGTAACGGCAATATCTTTGATCACGCATAGCTGTTCTTGATGATTGCAGCTGAGAACGATCACGAATCGCGACTTCGCATCGCTGTACATGCAGGCCGGATGCCCGTATTCCTCCTGTAGTGTCTGCTTCACGACATTGCTGATGCCGAAGAGGACAAGCTCCTTCTCCTTGCGATACAGCTTCCCTTGATCGATCGCTTTCAGATCATCCACTTCAATGAGCATGAGCGCGAGCTTATGCTGCGTCAGCCACTCCAGCTGCAAATTGCCGAGTCTGTGCATCATGCGCGATTCCCAGTACGGGTTGTACTCGTTCTCCGCCGCTTCGCGAACGACTTCCTCTTGCATCTTCGGCAATGCAAAATGCACCTGATTCTCGAGCAGCAGCTTATTTTGTTTGTCGAGTCGTTCCTCGCGGATTTGACTAAGAGCCTTATGTACAACCTGCGACAGCTCCTCGATATTAATCGGCTTAAGTACATAATCAATGGCGCCAAGCTGCATCGCATGCTTCACCAGATCAAAATCATCATAGCCGCTGATCACGATCGACTTGCCCGAGAAATTGCCCCGCTGATGCAGGGACTGAATAAATTCGAGACCCGACATGCGGCTCATTTTGATATCCGTCACGATAACGTCCGGGTTTAACTGCTCTGTCAGTTCAAGTGCCGTTTCACCGTCGTCAGCTGTATATATTTCATCCATTTCGATGCCAAAATCCATCCAAGGAAAACGAAGCCGAAGTCCCTCTCTGATTTCCTTCTCATCATCTACAATCAGCACCCGATACATGTTCTCTCATCACCCTTTACCGAGTATGTATGCGACTTCAACATGAACGTACCGTTATCTTATCGCTCTTAATTCCAGGCAGGCAATGGGGGAATATTATCTTTAACAGGTCAATCGAAACCAACTATGGAAGCGCTTTATTACAGTTCGACAACAAGTCTCATTTACCTTCGTTTGGAAAGGGGGTAGAATAGGGTTGTTTGGTGAACCTGCATGCATATCCCATCCCATTACGATAGCGAGGAATTACTATGAATCAAGAAACAATGGAATTGATGCGTACATTAACCGAATTTCAAGCGGCATCCGGCTTTGAGCGGGAGCTGCGGAGTTTCGTGCGCGGTGAGATTACGAAATATACAGATGAAATCGTGCAGGATCGGCTAGGCAGTATCTTCGGCGTCATGCGCGGCGATGAGAGCGGTCCGGTCATTATGGCGGCTGGTCATTTGGACGAAGTCGGCTTTATGATTACGGGAATAACAGAGAACGGTATGCTCAAGTTCCAGACGCTTGGCGGCTGGTTCAGCCAAGTGCTGCCAGCGCAGCGCATTCAAGTGATGACCGAGAACGGGCCGATTGTCGGCATCATCGGGACGACGCCTGTTCATCTGCTCGATGAAGCAGCACGCGGCAAGCCGCTGGATGTGAAGGGGATGTATATCGACATCGGCGCGGACAGCCGCCAGCATGCGGAGGAAGTCGGCGTGCGTATCGGACAGCAAGCCGTTCCGTATTGTCCGTTCACCCCGCTTGCGAATCCGAAGAAAATCATGGCTAAATCCTGGGATAACCGCTACGGCGTCGGACTTGCGATCGAGCTGCTAAAAGAGCTGCACGGACAGAAGCTCCCCAATGTGTTGTATGCCGGAGCAACCGTACAAGAGGAGCTCGGGCTGCGCGGTGCCAAAACAGCCTCTGCCATGATTAAACCGGATCTGTTCTTCGCCATGGATGCCAGCGCGGCGAATGACATGAACGGCGACAAATCGCAGTTCGGCCAGCTTGGTCAAGGCACGCTGCTGCGTCTCTATGATCCAAGCATGCTGACTCACCGCGGTATGGTGGAGTACGTGCTCGACATGGCGCAAACGCACAACATCCCGTACCAATATTTCGTATCCCAAGGCGGTACTGACGCTGGAGCCGTACATACGCAAGGAATCGGCATCCCTTCAACCGTTATCGGCGTATGCGCACGGTACATTCATACTTCGGCTTCCGTCCTGCATACGGATGACTACGATGCAGCTAAGGAGCTGCTCGTGAAATTGGTGCAGCATTGCGACCGCACGACCTACCAGACGATTATCGACCGTTCGTAATAGGCGTTATTAAGAAAAGATCAGTGATTCGTTCGTTAGCCGAACGTTCACTGGTCTTTTCTGCGGATTAGTACAATTTTCTATTTGGCAGATCGAAACATTACGCTGTATCTATTCGTCCATAAAGTGAAAGCATAAAGGATAGAAAGGATGATGGTAATGCAAGCACATATTGGTAAGCGTTCAAATGTCTGGTACAGGCTGACATCAGCCGTTCTCATAGCCGTCACCGTCTTGACTGTAGTTGGCTGCGGCCAATCGAATCAAGATAAGAGCACGACGGAGCACCAAGTCCGTAATTTGCCGACCATCACGAGTCAGATCAAAGCCGGAACCAATCCGTTCGAAGTAGCCGGCATCGAGGATCCGCAAGCATTCTTCGACGTATTCGATGCGGTCAAGAAAGCCATCGCCGAAGACGATAAGGTCACTGTAGCGAATCATATTCTATACCCGCTCAGAGTGAACAGCACATCCGGTTCGCAGCTGATCAAGACACGCCGTGATTTTGTCGATCAATACGACACCATCATCGACAAGTCGATCAAACAAGCGATTGCTGGGCAAGAAGCGGATCAAGTTTTCGTAAATTATCAAGGCGTCATGGTCGGCAACGGCGACATCTGGTTCGGCGGCAGCGCGGATAAGCCTCAGGTGATCGGGATCATCGCCATTAATCACGATATTCGCTGACAGTTGAACTACTGAAACAATTTGCGCTGATAATCGGCAATACTTGCGTATTCATCTGTCAGCTTCTCCGATAGGCGCAAGTAAATCGGCAGCAGCTCCTCATAGTGGGCTGCTGCTTCTTTATTAGGCGTAAGCTCGAATGTCGAGCCCATCATCTTCGAGACGATCGACAATGAATCGGCGCGGCCGATCGCCACCAATCCGAGCACAACCGCCCCTAAGCAGGAACTCTCGAAGCTCTCCGGAATGACGATCCTCTGCCCTAATATGTCTGCCATCATCTGACGCCAGAGCGCAGAGCGTGCGAATCCGCCGGTGGCATGGATTTTGGCCGGCTTGCCGATCGTTTCCTCCAAGGCATGAAGAACGGAATACAAATTGTAGTTGATGCCTTCCAGCACAGCGCGCATCATATGCTCCTTACGGTGATGCAGCGACAGGCCGAAGAAAGAACCGCGCGCATCGGGATTCCAGAGCGGCGCACGTTCACCCGTCAGGTAGGGGTGAAAAATCAATCCGTCCGAGCCGGGACGCACCTTCTCCATCATTTGCGTCAGCACATCGTACGGGTCTAAGCCCATACGCTTCGCTTCTTCCGCTTCCACCGAAGCAAGCTCATCTCTGAGCCAGCGGAAGATGACGCCGCCGTTGTTAACCGCCCCGCCGATGACCCATTTGTCCGCCGTCAGCGCATAGCAGAAGTAACGGCCCTTCGGATCCGTTACGGGTTTATCGACAATCGTGCGAATCGCGCCGCTTGTTCCGATCGTAAGCGCCACGACGCCCGGAGCAATCGCATCCACGCCTAGATTGGACAGCGGACCATCGCTTGCACCTACAACGAATGGCGTACTTGGCAGTAATCCGATTTGTTCTGCTGCTTCCGTTTTCAACCCGCTAAGCACATGCGTCGTCGGAACTAGCTCCGACAGCCGATCACTCGTAATACCCGCAATACGAAGCGCTTCCTCATCCCAATCCAGCTTTTCCAAATTCATCATCCCGGTTGCTGATGCAATCGAATGATCGACGACATAGACGCCAAACAGCTTAAAGAACACATATTCCTTAATGGAAATAAACTTCTTCGCAAGGCTGAATAGCTCCGGTTCGTCGTGTCGCAGCCATAGCAGCTTCGTAATCGGCGACATCGGATGAACCGGCGTACCTGTCCGAAGGTAGACCTCATGACCACCCATCTCGTTCTTGAACTTAGCCGCCCATGCTGCGCTGCGATTATCCGCCCAGGTCAAGCATCTCATGATCGGTTTCCCATCGGCATCCACCGGAATCACGCTATGCATGGCCGAGCTGAAGGAAACGAACAGCACATCCGCCGCATTCACGCCTTGCATGATTTGCTTCATTGTCGACACTACCGCCGCATAAATTTCATCCGGATCCTGCTCCGCCACTTCCGGTGTGGGCGTGTAGAGCGGATATTCCACATGTGCCGAGGTGACGATGCTGCCGTCCTCTCGGAACAGAACGGACTTCGTGCTCGTCGTCCCAATATCCACGCCAATCATATAATTCATCTGTTCGCTCTTCATTGTTAAGCCTTCTTCCCCGCCGGGCACATACAAGTTTCGCGCTGTGCCTGTGTATGTATTTCGATGTTCATCACTTTCCATGTAGTATATATTCCCTGCCTTTATAGCGCAATGTTGAGAGAACCGCATTACCGAAGAAAAGCCGCCCAAGCCCCTCTATAAGAGGAAGCTTGGACGGCTCACTACAACTTAACCTTTCGATTTGTTCCACTCGTCAAATTGCTTTTGTTTCTCGGCAATGATCTTATCCACGCCGGAAGCTTTCAATTTATCGAGGAATTGCGCAATATATTTGTCCGGATCAACGGTCCCTGCATTCAATGTGCCGAAGTACTCCTTATAGACGTTAACACATGCGGCTACTTCACTCTTCACGCTGTCGCTGTTGAAGGTAAAACCAAGCGCGATGGAAGGCTTCGCCGAATCGTTGAAGGTTTTGAACATTTCCCATTTCTTCGGATTCTCGGTATTAAACAAGAAGTTGAGGAATTGATTGCCGATTTGCCAGTTCGTACCCGGGCTGTAGGTCGAAGTTGTAGCATCAACGCCATCCGGATATTTGATAACATCTTCCGAGCCCTCAACCTTCACATAGTGTTTCCCTTCGATGCCGTAGTTGATCAAGTTGTTGAGCGTTTTGTCGGTATGCAGCAAGTTGATCAGCATCATGGCGCGCTCCGGATTCTTCGAAGTACGGGAGATTGCGAGCATCGAACCTGTCGTGTCGCCTGTTGTCGTAGTCGGCTCTGTCAGTTCGACTTGAACTAAAGGCACACCAACCGAACGCATGACTTCTTCTGCTGCACCCGGCTTCAGAGAAGCCGTATAACTGAATACTTTGCCTGCTTTCATCAGCTCATCCGGTTTAACCTTCGTCGTTGCGGCATCTTTGTTGATGTAGCCTGCTTGGTACCATTTGCGGCTTAGCACGGCTGCATCTTTGAATTCCGGAGTAGAAGGTTCGTTTAATATCGTCGTTTCCGTGCCGATCTTGTGCAGGACGCCGGGAACCGAGTTGTCTCCCAGCGTGTCGAAATTCAGGTTCGTCAGCAAACCGCTGTCGCTCGATACGTAGAATGGCGTCATGTCGGCTTCTTTCTCTTTGACCGTCTTCAGCATCGGTTCCAGATCAGCTGTCGTATGGATGGTGCTTAAGTCGAAACCGTATTTCTCCACAATGTCTTTGCGCAGCAGCAAACCGCGTGTCGCAGCCAGCTCCTTGTTCGTCGGAATGCCGTAATTGCGGCCATTTACCTTGGACCCGCTCAGGAAGGCCGGATTCATGACCGCTTTCATCTCTTTGCCGTACTCGTCGATCAGATCGGTCAGATCCAGAAATGCGCCTTTGCCGACATTAACGGTGAATCCGTTCCAAGCAGCCGTGAAAATAAGATCGGCCGGTTGAGAGGAGGAAATCATCAGGTTGATTTTGCTGTCCCAGCTGCCCCAATCGATCGGCATCAAATCCAGCTTGGCATTGATCTTGTCTTTCAAATACTCGTTAACCGCCGCTTCCACTTCTTGCTCATCCTTCTGAGGGGATCCCGGATAATAAAGCGTCAAATCCGCTTCTTCCAGCTTCGGCGCAGCAGGTTCGGCCGCGGTATTCGTGTTCGTGTTCGTTTCGGCAGCTGCCGTCGTATTGGCTGCGTTCTCTTGCTTCGTCGTTCCCCCGTTATTGCTATTGCCGGTGTTGTTGCCATTGCTGCCGCAGCCCGTCAATACCAGACCAAGCGCGCAGGTTAAAGCGACTGCTGAATAGCTCTTTCTTGTTCTCGAAATCATTCGTTTACCCTCCCAAGTGGATGACTCTTAATCTATGCTAACCGGACAAACCAATATCAGTAGTATAGCTTGCCGGAATCAGCCTTTGACAGCCCCGATCGTGAGGCCTTTTACAAAATAGCTCTGGAAAAACGGATAAGCGAGAATAATAGGTCCGATGCCGATAACCGCCATCGCCATGCGGATAGCCTCGCTCGGCAGATGAAGCGTTCCCCCTCCGCGAGTGAGGGCTTCTGATGCTTGCACATTGGAAGTGAGATATTGGATGTTCAACATCGTTTTGTACATGAGATATTGCACGCTGACCGTTGCGTTATCGCTGATAAAGATGAGGCTTAGAAACCAGTCGTTCCAGTACATCAGCGTATTGAACAAAGCGATTGTCGCAACGACCGGCAAGGATAAGGGGAGGACGATGCTGTAGAAAATTTTGAACTCGCCCGCTCCGTCAATCGTCGCCGCTTCCAGCAATGCGCCGGGAATCGTCGTTTGGAAGAAGGTGCGCATGATGAGGATATTGAATGGCTGCACGAGCATCGGCACGATAAGTGCCCAGATCGAGTCGCCCAGATGGAGATATTTGACGTACACGAGATACCACGGAACAAGCCCTCCGTTAAACAGCATCGTGAAGAAGATGAAGAACGTGAAGCTGTTGCGGTACGGAAGCTCCTTGCGCGATATGGGGTAAGCGAAGGCGGCTGTGAGCAGCAGACTCAGCATCGTGCCGATGATCGTAACGAATAAGGAGATGCCGTAAGAACGGACGATTTGCGCGGAATCTTCGAACAGCAGTTGATAAGCCATGGTACTGAATGCTTTCGGAAAGAGCTGGTAGCCGTCTTTCAGAATGGACATTTCGTCCGTGAACGAAACGACGATAATGAGCACCAGCGGGAATACGCATGCAATCGTGTAGAGCCAGAACAGCGCGCTGATTATATAATTGGAGCGCTTCGAGATGGCATTAGGCGAATGTGGTAATCGAGTTGTTTTCATCTTGGGAGCCTCCTTAGAACAGCGCGTTGTCGCGATTGATTTTTTTGACGATAAAGTTGGATGCGAATACGAGTACAAGTCCGACGGCTGATTGGTACAAGCCTGCCGCGGAGGACATTCCGATGTCGCCCATGACCATGAATGATCGGTACACGTAAGTGTCGATTACGTTCGTCGTCGGATATAACGCGCCGGTGTCTAGGGTGACCTGGAAGAACAATCCGAAGTCCGCGTAGAAGATTCGCCCGATCTGCAGCAAGGTCATGATGACCATAACCGGCATCAGCAGCGGAAGGGTTATGCTGGTCATCTGCTTCCACTTGCTTGCGCCGTCGATCAATGCCGCCTCATAATACTCCTCATCGATTCCGACAATGGCGGCCAAGTACACAACCGAGAAGTAACCGATGTTCTTCCAGGCGTTGATGATGGGCAGCAGGATCGGCCATGCTTCCGGCTTGGCGTACCAGGAGATCGGATCAAGGCCAAGTGACTTCAGCAGCACATTGTTGACGAATCCATGCTCTTCGCCCAGCATGGCGAACACGAGATAACTGATCACGACCGCGGACAGGAAGTAAGGCAGGAACATCGCGCTCTGGAAAAACTTCGCCAATACTCGGCTGCGCATTTCGTTCAGCATCAGTGCAAACGCAACGGCAAGCACCAGGTTCGTCGCGATAAAAACAATGTTGTACAACAAGGTGTTGCGCGTAATATTCCAAGCATCCGTTGTGGCAAACAGGAACTTGAAATTCTCGAAGCCGATCCACGGACTTCCCAGTATCCCCTGCTCGTAGTTAATCTTCTTGAACGCGATGAGGATGCCGAACATCGGCAAGTAATTATTGATGATGACGAGCGCAATCGTCGGAAGCATCATCAGGTAGAGCATGCGGAAGCGGATTATGCTGCGAAATCGGCTAGGTCTGGCCAGCCTTCCTTCGACCTTGGCGACTGCGCCGGCGGCGTTCAGCTTCGCGGGTATGGTTTTCATCATTCATGGCCTCGCTTTCTCTCTTTCTCTATGGTGCTGCTCACTCTCCGTCTCTATCTGAATTATAGAAGAGCGGCACTGCCCCCCTCTACGCATGCAAGTGACATGATGAACGTTTTGGTTACACGGCTGGACGGTCCGGATGACTGGACGTTCCAACTGAGCCGGTCTAGGTCTGCCACCACCAAGGTCTCTGCCACCACACCACTACTTCCACCTACCTCTACCTCTACCTCCACCTCTACCTCTACCTCTACCTCTACCTCTACCTCTACCTCTACCTCTACCTCTACCTCTACCCCTACCCCTACCTCTACCTCTACCTCTACCTCTACCTCTACCTCTACATCTATCTCTACCTCTATCTCTACCTCTACCTCTACCTCTACCTCCACCTCTACCGCAACTCCACCACCACTGTCCTTTATTGGCTAACCAACAAGTGTTGCAGAAAATGCAACATTTTCCCCTCACAATGGACTACTTCTGCCAAATGTTGCGCGAAATGCAACATTTGGCAGCGAAATGGCACCAATGGGCTGAAATGAGAAATAAATGCTGCATTTTCTGCAACATTTTCCGTCCGGAAGCTCATTTCCCCCGAAAATGCTGCTTAAATTGCAACATTTCTCATACCGAAGAAAACCCCAATGATAAAAAACTGCCTCAAAAGTCGCATGGCGCGCTTTCGAGGCAGCTATTGAACAGCTATTCGGGTTTGTATGGCTTTCTATTTCGCTCTACCCGGCTTTACCGCATCAAGGAAGCGTCCCATTCGTAATCACAATATCGTCGACATAGCCGCGATATTGTCCCGAGTCGGCAGCACGGTCGTAATTCAGAATAATCCGGTCAATCGTCTTGCCGGATAACACCGTACCGATGTTGGACTTAATATTCGTCCATGCGTTCAGTGCGATAGCACCGCCATGCCCCGCATTCGGATGCATGCTGAACCCGTTATAATCGACGGCCCCGCTGTCACGAAGAGTCGTGCCATCGGTCATGATCAAGTCCACCGCAACGTACCGTGCTCGATCTACTTGCGGGTACAACCAGTAGCCGAGCTTCGTCGATGCCGTAATGGCAATGTTCACGTCAAACACCTTGCACTTCGCATAGGACTGCGACGTACTGTTGTCCGTACCCGAGAACATCAGCGCAGCCGTGCCCGCATGCGGAGACTCAAGACGTGGCGAGCACTCCGGATTCGTACCCGCGGTATAACCGCTAACGTTCAGACTCCCGTCCAATGTATCGAGCCAGGTTGGCGCTGTATCCCCACTTTCAAAACCACTGGTAAACAGAGTCGAACCACCACCGCCTCCACTGCCCGGCGTCACTTCGAAGGCAACGGCCGTCATCGGCGCGATGGAGTACGTAAACTGGCTGCCGGAATAGGCCAGAGACGTGCTGGAAGTCGGATTCGTTGTTGCATCCAGCTTCCATACGTTCACAGTACCGGTAGCAGACGAAATATTTTGCAATTGTACCGCTGCATCATAGGTCACGCTGGCATCTTTGTTCACCGCAATCACATAGGTTTTACCGGTTGCCGTATCTTTCGAGGCGACAAATTCCAGATTGGTCGTGCCGCCCGTACCGGTCAGCTTCTGGTTGCCGAAATGATTGCCGAACAGATGGTACGCATAGTAAGGCTTATAAGGACTGTATGAAGTGTTATCGAGCAGACCCAGCAAATTCGTGCCGGTCTCCGCTAAATTGTAGGACATAAGCATATCCGCGTTACCCTTCATCGCATTCACAATGGCACTCGCCGAATAGATAGCATTAAAATAATTGTGGTACTTCGCGTTATACGTGCTTCCTCCGTCTTGGTGGCTCATGTTATATTCGGTTATCGCCGCTCCGTACAGCTTGCCGGATGGCCCTTTGAAGATATCCCCCGCACCGCCGGACTTCACCGTTGCCACATTATCCTGATAGTGCGGCTTCGTCCATGCAAGGCGCGTCGCATCCGAATTCGTTGGATCCGGACCATAGTCATGCCAGCTTAAAATATCAATTTGGCTCTCTAATTGTTTGGCGGCATAGGATACATATCCGGTTGAGCTTAAATCCGACCATGCATCTACCGGTCCGATCAGCTTAATGGTGGAATCTTGTGCTTTCATCGCATTGCCAACCGTCTGCGCAAATGTTTTGTAATTGGCTTGGCTCGAGAATTTGCCGTCTCCTTCGATCGTAGGCTCGTTCCAAAGCTCCCAATAACGAATGGTCTTCGAAGCCCCGAGCACATGGTCCGTGTTATATCGCTTCACTACGCCTTTCATGAAATTGGCATATTCGGTCCAATTAGCGGACGTAATCGTGCCGCTTGCATCGCGCGTATTCGGTACGCCTGCCGGGAACCCTGCGATGACAAAGAGCGGCTCTGCTCCGGCATCGTAGATCGTATTCAGTATCGCATCCATGTCCGTCAGGGCAAAAGTACCGGCAGATGGATAAGGGTCTCTACCGTTATACAGCATGTTCTGAATCGGATTCACGCGCACAAGCTTAATCTTCGCATCGCTGATTCTTGTCTTCAGTGCCGTGTTGCCTGCCCACCAAGCATACTTGTCCGGTGCCCCGACGCCCCATGCGAATGGATTGACGCTTCCCGCATTCGAAGCCGTATCCACCGTAATCGTCGTTGCCGTACCTGCGAAGCTGACGCCTGCGGGAAATAACATCGTAAGTGCCACCGCTGCCGTAATGCCTAATTTCCACCCTGCTTTCATCCAACTTGTGTTCTTCACTAATTCACCTGCTCCCATAGATTTATGCAGCTATAAGAAGAGGAGGACGCTGCTGAAGTTGCAAGCTGCAGGCTCCATAACATCCTCTTCGTACTGCCTAACTAATTCATGAGCCAGAGCGTACCAAACTGCGAGGCATTCTTCGCGTCTCCCACGCCGGAAGACCATTCGATATACCCTTCACGGCCGCTGCCATCGTTATCGTTGACGAGGAAGGAGAAGCCTGCCGCCTTCAGTGCCGCTCCTACGCCGAAGCCATCAAGCTCGGCAAACGGAATGCTCAGCTCATAGAGCGTCGTGCCGTTCGCTTCGTCCCGGGTGACGGCGATTTCCCCATTCTCCATCAAACCGCCTTTGGCGAAGCCCATCCCCTTGAATAACTGCGGAGCTGCTCCATCCGGTTTACCGATCTGCATCTCGTATACCTGCGCACCGTATCCGGCACCTGCCGCATTGGTCGCGTCAAAAGCCAGCTGGAGCGAATCCCCCTGCCACATCGCTCCTCCGGACTGCGGCTGGAAGGCTTTCTCATCCTTCACCGTCGCAAGTACGTACAGTTTCGACGCGTCCCACATCAGCTTCACATTCGCAGAAACATCGTTCACTTGCCAGCTCGCGCGATAATTGGCACTCACCTGTGCCTGCTCGTTCGCAATCGCAGATGCGGCAGATTGCCAGCTATCCTCCACCAGTCCGTCGATAACGGGAGCCACCGCGACATGGGAGGCGGTCACTACATAAAGCTTCTGCCCAAAAGGTATCGTTTCTCCGCCCACATTTACGCTTCCCGCAATGGATAACGAACTCATTGCTTTCGTGCCGCTAAGCGGAGCAAGCGTATACGGAAGCGATACAGAAGCTCCCGGCGCTAGTTCGAATGCCGTCTGTCCCATCGTCAGCTGCCAGCCTGCGGGAGCAGGCAATACCACTGTCCCCGTCAAAGGAAGGTTCGTCGTATTCGTGAGTTGAACGACCTTCTTATCGACTTGAACCGCTAATTTAGGAACGACGTCGAGCGCAACGGTTTTGGCAGCTAATGCCGGCTTTGATCCAAGCGGCTGTATCGTCGCTTTGACCGTACCCAGGTCAGCAGATGCCGGCGGCTTCAATTGGAAGGTGATTGTCTGGCTTGCGTAAGGCTTCACCTCATACTCGCGAAGCATGCCCTTCGCTGAAGAGGAGGTAAACCAGCTCTTCGGGATGCCTTTCAGCTCCAGAGTCCCTGCGATCTTGCGGCTGCTATAGTTATAGACTTCGACTGAGAACGAATTCTCGAAGCCGCGCGTCAGCTTTGCATTGCCAATCCGCGTATAGGGACTGTTCATTATCCACGCTTCCGCAGCATCGACAGGCTTTCCTGTAGAGAGCTTCTTCGTTCTAGGGACAGCTCGGTTAACGTACGACCGGAGGTCAATTCCTTGCACATAGATCGGCTGTGCGGACAGCGCTATCGTCACCTTCCCTTTGGTTGGTGCAACTGAAGAGGCATTGCCGTAGAAATCGTATACGGTCACCGCTTTGGATGAGGCAAGCTGAATGCTCTTGGCAGCCGTCGACCATAGCGCCATAACAGGGTCCACGCCATGACGGTCGAATGCAAGAGCGGTGACGCCATCGCTGCCAAGCCCGACGTCGCCGACATAGACGCGATCCGACAACACCCGGTTCATCGCAGCCACAGCGGGATAGATCGGTTTCACTGCACCGCCAATGCCGGAATCGGCAAGTCCGAATTGCGTATCTGTAGCGATATTAAACGAATATAGCGCGTTCTTCTGTACGCCCATTGCATCTGCAAGCAGATACCCCTTCACCGTGTAGAGCGCTTGGTTATTCGCACCTTGCTCGTCCGTTCTCCAGCCCCACTCTGTCAGCCATACCGGCTTATTCGGCATTTTCGCCTGGACGCCTGCAATATCGTGGACGAACGCATTTCCGGCCTCCGGGTCTCCTGCCTGATAAGGATGAATAACGACCGCGTCTGTGTAATTCACTGCTCCATGAGTGATCATGTCATCCAAATAGCTGCCGCCCGTTCCCGATAGACCGCTCATGACGACGGTCGCGGAAGGATCTGCCCGCTTAGCCGCCAAATATCCGGCCTTCAGCAGTTCCACATAAGCCTCAGCCGAATGCGTCGGTCTGAAGAACCCATCGAGATTCGGCTCATTCCAAATCTCCCATAGATGGACGGTATCTTTGTAGCGTTTTACCGTCTTGTAGACAAAGTCTGCGTATTCGCCGACTGTACGAGGCGGGTAATGCTCCGACATCTCGGCCCCCTGCGGTGCGGTGCTCGCCCAAGTCGCGCTATAGGCCAGCAAGCCGATCATTTGAAGGCCGCTCTTCTTGTTTGCAGCCACGATTCGATCATAGAGCGACCAATCATAGCGCCCCTTCGATGGCTCGATCGTATTCCACAGAAAATCATTACGGACAAGCTCAGCGCCCGATAACCGGATAAGCTCCGCTTCCTGCTGACGGAGAGCGTCACTCGCAAGATAATCGTAATGCGTCGAGAAGCCGTTCATCGAACGCGAATCGGACTGCGAATGCTTCGCAGGCGAGGCAGGCGGTGCTACAGTTGCGAATGCAGTCGTCAACGCCGACGTTAAGCCCCCATCATCCTCCGTGACCGCTTCGAATGTGAAGTAGCCATAGCGAGGGGCCGCGAATGACGCGGTCACGCTCACTTCTCCTCCTGCAGCGATGACGGGAATCGTAAGCGTGCCTGTCAGCACCTTCGTCTCCGATGCATCTTTCACCGTATAGTTCAGCTTTCGCGTTTGCGATGTCGGTGAGGAGCCGCTGTTGCTCAGCTTCGCCTCGATCTTGACGCTCTTGCCTTCGAATACCGATCCCGGTTTCAATGCGGCCAGCTTCGTCACTTTCAGCGACGGCTCACGCACAACCGGAGGCAGCAAGCCGCCTTTATAGAACGAAAAGTTATCCAGCTCCCAGTAGCCGGAACCGTTCTCCTCCGGACTAATATTAAGGCCGTTGACTAGTTTCCAATCCAGCTTCCCGTCACCGCCGCCATCTTGGTAAGAGAGCTCCGATGCCGCGATGGATACCGGCGTCCAACCATTGCCCTTCACTTCGATAACGGATCGGAACTTATCTCCGCCGTCTTTCTCTTCAACCCCAACGGAGTAATGCCGCGTCGTCCCGTCACCGCGCATCATGAACTTCAACGCCTGCGTGCCGTCAAGCTTCCAGCCCGCAGGAAGGTTTCCGTGGGCGACAAGCCCCCATCCGGCATCCGAACGCGTGTAGGTGAATCGTGCTCCAGCACCTTCCACGCCTGCCGTCTCCGCTTTTGCAATCTGGCTGCCATCCCCCGCCCACAATCCCCAATCCCCGAATGAATCCGGCGAGAAGGCGTTCGTGTAGCTAGGTTCGAATGCTCCGATGGTCAGGTCGTCAATGGTGAGCTGACCGGAGCGGTTCATTTCGGGACTTATATTGATTGCATTGACTTTCCCCCAATCGAGATGCTGATCTCCGCCATCCTGATAAGTCAGCTCCGATACCGGAATCGTGATGAGGGTCCAATCTCTATCCCCGATGGATACCAGCTTCCGGTACTTGTCTCCTCCGTCCTTCTCCTCCACGCCAACGTAGAAAGTCTGCTCTTCCCCGTCGCCTTTGGCATAGAACTGGATCGTCTTCATGCCGTCGTCCAGCTGCCACTCCGCTGGCAGCTCTGCGTGCGCAACCAGCCCCCAACCAAGCGACGAGCGATCGTAGTCGATGCGCACCGCCTTGCCGGACACGCCGTTCACGCTTTCTTGTTTAACCGAGCTGCCTTCGCCGGCCCATAACCCCCAGCCCGTAAACACATCGGGATCGAAGCTATTCGTCCATGTCCCGGCCGTTTCTGCAGCAGACGCGCCTTGATTTGGCATCCATAACGGAACCGCTACAACGAGTGCCATCAACCATTTGATAAGTATTCCTGCCTTCACTGCCTTCACTTGCTTCCCCAATTCGCTTCCTCCTCCATCCTCCATATCCATTCATAACCACACCGTTTATCGATGTCATCCTGAATACTATCGTGTTTGGAAGCGGTTTCTCTACGATGTGCGGTGACAATTCCGACGTTTCCGTTACTTCGTCGGCAAGTTTGCGATGCAAAAAACCTCCGATGCCGTCATCGGAGGTTTAGGACAGCTATTTATTAAACTTTTGCCGGTATTCCTTAGGGCCAATGCCGACGATTTTGCGGAAAATCTTGGCGAAGTGAGATAAATTCGTGTAACCGACCGCTTCGGCAATATCGGATACCTTACGATCCGTGTCCGACAATAACGATTTCGACTTCTCTACTCGAATATGCATGATGTAGTCGGATAAAGCGATACCCGTTTCTTTCTTGTACAATCGGGACAAATAGGCCGGATTAAGATAAACATGCTTCGCGATATCTTCCCGCTTCAACTCTTCATCCATGAGATGCAGCGCCACGAACTGATGGATCCTATCGATAACCGCCCGCGTGTCCGGCACCTGACCGTGATAAACCTCGAATGCCTCCTCCAGCGTTTGCTTCGCCCAAGCCTGGAACTGAGACAACGACCTTATCCCGACTCTCGCGGCATATCCGCTGTGGATCGGCAATCCTTGGCGATGGAACGAACGATAGAGCAAATGCTTGATCGAGGTCGTCAGCATATCCACCATATCCGCTGTCGCTTCCCGTTCTCTCATAGCCTTAACCGTATCGTCTAATCGACGCAGAAGCTCCTGTTTGTTTCCCGCTTCGAAGAGTACCAGCCAATCATCGACAGGTGCAAAAGGAATCACCTGCTGTGCCGTTCTCCCCGCCGTTTCCGACCACATAAACACGTCGTTCGACTCCGCCACATTATCTTGTTCCTGCTCCAATAAGGTTTGATAGGAACCCGGAAGTCGGCAAAGCTCTGTCCCTTCTCCGATATAACAAGAAACCTCGCAGTAGAAATACCGCTTAGCCGCTTCGAGCATGCTCCTGCAGCGATCCCTTAAACGCTCCAAGCCTGCATCATCATATACGCCGTCATAGAGCAGGGCAACATTAACACCGGATCTGTCTTGCAGCACCACGCCTCGGCTATCCGCAAGCAAGATTTCCGCAGCCGAATTCCGAATGGCATACTCCATGATCTCTTCATCCCGCGTATCGAGCTCTTTGTTCCACTGTTCCACGCTAATTAGAATGGGGAGTACCGTTTGATGAGCGGACAGCGGCAAATTATAGAGATGAATCGCTTCGTCAATCGTGTCCGGCGATGAAGAGATGCGCCGGCTCAAGAGATCCTGCCAGAAGCGTTCAATAAGCAGAGGCTTCTGCTGCACCCATCGATCGTGATAACGACGATACGTTTCCTGATATTGTTTGGCTTCTCGTTTCTCCCTGATCTCCTTCAGAGCCTTAACGACTACTTGCTTTAGCTCCTCATAATCGATCGGCTTCACGATATATTCATAGCTTCCGAGATGCACCGCCTGCTGGGCATAGCTGAAGCTGGCATGACCGGTCAGGAAGATCGTTTCCGTCTCGGGAAATTGCTCGCGCGTCCATTCAAGCAGCTGGATTCCGTTGTCGCCCGGCATCTCGATGTCGGAGATCAGCAGATCGACGTTCACTCGGTTCATCAGCTCCTTCGCTTGCTTAGCGCTGTAAGCCTCGTAGATGTTGTCGATAGGTACGTCTGTCCAATCAATGCCCTGCGTGATGCCGGCAACCGAGTATTTCTCATCATCCACGATCAATAGATTAAACATGCTCATTGCCTCCTCCGTCCGTCCCCAAGTTGTAAGGCAAGGTCAGTCGAACGATCGCGCCATGCGGATCGCCGTTCGCGAAATGCGCTGACGCCTTGTCGCCGAAATACAGCTGCAGCCGATGAATGACATTCCAGATGCCAATATGGCTGCCGTCCGCTTCCTCCATATAGCTTCCTGAAGCAAGCTTCGATAGCTGCTCGGCCGGAAACCCTTCTCCGTTATCGGCGATGACAACGACGAATCGCTCGGGATCATTAGGAAGCGCTTCCGCAACCATGCGAACAAAGAACGATTCGCCTTCCATTCGCATGCCATGAACGATGGCGTTCTCGACGAAGGGCTGAATCGACAGTGCCGGGATGGATGCCTCTCCCCACGGTGCCGGGATGTCGATCTCAAAATCCAGCATATCGGGATATCTCAGCTTCTGGATTTCCAAATAATTGCGAATATGCTTCATTTCTTCGTTCAATGTCACATGCGAGCGGTTTGTTCTTATTGTGAATTTAAAGTAGTCCGCTAAGTATAACGCCATCTTCTGCACGTTCCCATACAACTTCAACGTTGCCAAGCTGTATATGATATGAAGGCTGTTTAAATAGAAATGGGGGTTAATCTGGACCTGCAAATGCTTCAGCTCCGCTTGTTTGACGCGAAGCTCCTGTTCGTAAATGCCGATCCGAAGCTGCTTGATCTGATCGGCCATATGATTGTAAGTAGACGACAAGAACGACAGCTCGCTTGTCTTATCTTCGGCCAACCTGAAATTCAAATCCCCTTGAATGATTCGCCGCATACCGCGCATCAAGTCGCTAAGCGGCATGAACAACACTCGCCTGAGCAGCAGAACATACAAGCCTAACACCAATATGGCGAAGATCGGAATGATCCATGCCGCCCGTATGAAGAAGGTCAATCTCTGAAGCAGGCTTCGCTCTGGAACGAGTACAACGATACGAATATCCGACAGCGCGGATTTCGTTCCGACAGCCAGCTTCTTTCCCTCCGGCTGGTCCAGCACGGCATAGGAATCGTCAAGCAGATCCAAGCGAGGGCGAAGATCGTCCAATCCGGCATCCGTTAAGGAGGATGAGGTTAGCGGCTCGCCATTCGCTCCGAGTACCATTGCCTCCCCGCCTCCCCCGAGGTTCAATTGTCGGAATGGGACAAGCAGGCTCTTCACATCTATCCAGGCGCCGAGCATGACGTCCGGAGAAGCATGAACGGCAGTGAACAATCCGTATCCCCGACCATTGTGCAATACCGTCCAGCCGGCATTGTCGTTCACGCTGCTTTTGTCCAGCCAGTTGGCCAGCTCACCGAAATCTTTATAGTTGCCATCCGTTACGGTTAAATCCTGCCCGCCCCGAGAATAGACGAAGAACGTATTGATGGTACTGTACAGCACGAGATCATCGCGCAGCCGATTAAT
The DNA here is from genome assembly GCF_900106745.1 of Paenibacillus sp. CF384. GTDB lineage: Bacteria > Bacillota > Bacilli > Paenibacillales > Paenibacillaceae > Paenibacillus_Z. The sequence goes on from NZ_FNNV01000002.1 coordinate 132,547, forward strand.
GATGCGCGCCTTGCGCATCTGATACTCCCCGTCACTGTCCGAGAATAGATTCAAAGACAGCACGTCAGGATCGCTGGCAGCTCTCGTCAGCAAATATTTGCTCGTATCCTCAAGCACCTGATCCACCTTGCTCTGCATGAACAAGTCGACCAAATCATTATTGGAGGACGCTACTTTCTCTCGTACGACATGAATCGCATAGAAATTCGTATAGAGATGATAGGCCACAAGTGGGACAAGCACCGCGAATATGCCGATTATCAGTTTAAATTGGAGCGACTGGAATACTTTCATCGGAATCGATCCTTTACAGTGGATGGAGTTGGGTACATTCGATTATCTCACACAGCGCGAAAAGGCGTCCACGCTATACGGTGCACATTTGAACGTTTTCGTTACCTTCTCCTCCGGAAGATACAAACGCAAAAAAGGCCGCCCGTCTGGGCAGCCTCTCCGTAATAGCAAATGCGCTCAACTCTTACAACAAATCCCAGTCAAACATAACGCCAATCGCCGAGGTACGATCCTTCATCAGGAAGTCATACGCAGCAGGCGCCTCAAGCGGCGAATACGTATGGGTCATCAAATGTTCGAGGTTCATACGACCTTGGAGCAGGTAATCGTAGAATACGGCTGTCATTTGATCGCCGGTCACGCCGTTGTAGTTCCGCGTCATGCTGGCATGAACACCAAGAATGGCGACGGAGTTCGAAACGACGCGCGGTCCGATTACTTGCTGGGATGGCTGCGTTGTATCGCCGAGCAATACGACACGGCCCATTTCCTTCGCAAGCAGCGTTGCAGGTGCCAATACGGCCGGATGGCCCGTAATATCATACACCACGTCGCACATGCTTCCGCCCGTAATTCGGCGTACTTCTTCTGCCGCAACATCGGCACCGGCGCAGATCGTGTGGGTCGCTCCGCTCTTGCGGGAGAACTCCAGGCGCGATTCCGCCTGATCAATGACTATGATATGTCTGGCTCCGGCGGCTCTCATATACTGCACGACCAGCTGGCCTAGCAAGCCTTGTCCGATGATAGCAACGGATTCGCCGAGCTTCAGCTCCGCGCGGCGCGTGCCTACCTGCGTAATTTGACCAAGCGTCAGCCAGGAAGCTTGCTCATCTGAGATGCCGTCCGGAATCAGTTTAGCGTTACTTGCATGCGTGTTGAAATATTGTCGGTGCGACATATTGGACGTAATCCGGTCGCCAACCTTTAAGCCTTCCACGCCTTCGCCCACTTCAATAATCTCTGCTGCCATGGAATAACCCGGGTTAAACGGGTACTGGACCCATGACTCCCAGTTCGTATTCGTATCGAAAATACCGCGCAGGCATAGCGTTTCCGTGCCCGTGCTGATTAGCGATTTTCTGGCTTTGCAGCGCACCTCGCCGGGCTGCAGCGGAGCTAGTTCTTCTTCACGTACTTCAACGACCTGCGCCGCCGGAAAAATAATATTCTTGGTATTCATTGGATCAGTTCCCTCCCGATTCGTCTATACGGACATTGTAGGAGAAAAGAGTGCGCTTACAATAGAGCAGTTTTATCGCTATATTGATCATTTCTTTAGGTTATCGTTACCTGCATGAGGCGGCGGTACTGAATGGGTGCCATGCCTGTATGCTTCTTGAACAGCCGAGTAAAGTTGGTAACCTCGGAGAAGTGAAGAGCCTCCGCCACCTGAGTCACGCTCATATCCAGATCGGTAAGCAGCAGCGCTTTGGCTTTCTCGATTCGCAGCCTGCGCTGCAGTCCGATCGGCGACATGCCGTACAGCTCCTTGAATCTGCTGCTTACATAGGCTGTGTTCAAGTGCAGCTGCTGTGCCATCTCCGCTAACGAGATCGGCTTCTCCGGCTGCTGCACGATTTGGCATAACATGCCGAGGAAGCTCTGCTGCCCTCCTGCTGCCGAATCCGCAACCGCTCGCTGTCCGATTGCCTCATCAAACAAGAGATACAACAGCTCCAAAGACTTCGCTTTCTGCAGAATCGCCGCCGGCAACGACGAGGCATTGCGCCTCGATTCCATGAGCTGCTCGAAGACGGCCTCGAAGCGTTCCTTCTGCTTCAGCTGATAGATATACGGAATTTGAAACAGCGGCAGCACATCCAACACCCGCTCCACTTTGTACGTAAAATGCCACCATAGAATAACCGCTTCGTCATCCGTATCTTTATATTGATCATGGACCAAATGCGGAGGGATAAAGATGACGCTGCCCGGCACGATATCATAGATCGCATCGCCAATACGCAGCTTCGCGGTGCCTGTTTTGTGATAGGACATCATATATTCGCTTGAGAACGCTCGGTCACGGAAATTCATTTCCCTGCGCGTATGAATGGCAAACTCCGACACGTTCAGCTCCGCCTGTTGAAGGAGCTTAATCAAGTACTGATTCACTTGTAATCCCCATCCAATCTATCTGTCTGCCTGTTAGCTGCATAGTCGCCGATACCTCTCATTCTAGCATAGGGTTAAGGGATCGAGGGATTGCCATTCTTCAAACGGTCAAATTCATAGATCGCTTGCAGCTTAAACTCGCTGTTCTCATCATCCCGATGAAAAAGGCCCATGTAACCGACATCGGCGAAAATCATCGTTTCCACGGACGTCTTCTCGTCGCTGCGGCTGGACTGCCAATAGTAATGAAGCTCGCGCGGTGCATCATACCATAGCCAATCCAAGTCTTGGATGCTCTGATTGTGATGTGTCAGCACCCAAATTTGAAACAGCACATGCGGATCCTTGATATCGATTTGCGACGCAAGCTTGACGTTCTTTAAACGTTCCGCTTCCTTCCGAAGCAGCTCATGAATCTCCGAATCCGCTGTAATGGTCGTTATGGAACGCACTTTATTGAACTGTGCGGCATATTGATCCGCCTTGGCATGCACGCTCAGCTCGTGGAACGAGAGGGTAGGTAAATAGAAATTCGCCGCAACCGTAACCAAGCCGAAGATCAGCGCTCTCAGCAAGAAGCCATGCTTCTTCTTGTTCATGTAGGACAGTCCGATGAGGAACCCGACCGGGATCAACACCTTACTAATATTGACGTAGAAATTGCATAAGCAATAGATCGCGACGATCATCAGCCACATCCGCACAGTCATGGCTTTACGCTGATCGAGATACGATACCAGAAGGAGTGCCAGCAATCCGACCCAAATCATGATGTTCATGATTTAGCGGATTCCGCGAACGATGGTCGTGTCGGCCGATACGAAAGAAACATTTTGCCGGTAACGCAGCTCCAGCTCTTGATCCCCCAATTGAATCTCGAAAGTCACCGTAAAAGGGGCTTCGACGAAACGCAGCGTTACGAGCAGCGTGTCTTGCTCCTGCCAGGTAAAGCTGGCCATCGTCCGCTGCCTGTCACGCGCGTTCGGTTCCGGATGGAGGAGTCTGCTGCTGCCTTCCTTCCACGTACCGCGTCCGCCATTCACGATATACGGTCCTTCTGCTCCATCGAACGCCATTACAACTTCTCCCCGGTCGAAGCGGAGGGTAAGGGACTCCCATTGCTGCGGGTTCTCCTCCAGCTGATAGCTTACGCCGGAAACCAATTCCTCCTGCGCAGAGCTAGCGCCGAATGCCGGAGGGTGAAGAGCTAAGGATGCGAGCTGCGTGGAAAGCAGTGCGGCTTGTTCGGCATTTGCTCCCAGCGGGATAGGCAGGTCCTGAGCAGCCGGGAGAATATGCGTCCAGATGGCATCCAACACACCTTGCATGTCATTCGTGCTGCTTGTAATGGCAATGACCATATCTTGCTCTGGCATAACGATACAGAACTGGCCGAATGCGCCGTCTCCTCGGTACGCACCGTACCGGCATTGCCAGAACTGATAGCCATACCCCTGTGCCCACTCGTTGTCCCCGCCATCGCCATTTTCGATTTGCTTCGAAGTCGCTTCCTCGACCCAAGCTTCGGAGATGAGACGTTTTCCCTCCCACAGTCCCTTCTGCAAGTAGAGCTGCCCGAACTTCGCAATACCTTCTGTAGTCAGCGCCAATCCCCAACCGCCGACATTGATTCCACGTGGGCACTCTCCCCATGTCGCGCCTATAATGCCAAGCGGTTCGAACAATCGCGGCTGCAAATAATCGAGCAGCTTCTGTCCGGTTACCTTCTGCAGAATGGCCGACAGCATATAGGTCGCTCCGCTGTTATAGACGAAATGAGTGCCAGGCTCCCGCTCCACTGGGAGCTGAAGGAAGGCCCTCGCCCAGTTGCCGTCTTCACTGGTAATGAGGTTCACGATCGTGTCCGTTTCATGACCGGTTCCCATCATGAGCAAATGGCGAATACGCATCGCTTGCAAATTCGGTGACGGATTCAGCGGCGTCTCATCCGGAAAGTAGGAACTAACGCTGTCATCGATCGATAGCAGCCCCTCCGCCACGGCCATTCCGATTGCTGTAGAGGTGAAGCTCTTGCTTAGCGAGAACAGCATATGCGGCAGCTGGCGCGCGTAAGGCGCCCACCAGCCCTCGGCTGCTACTTGGCCATTTCGCATGATCATCATGTTATGGATTTCGATTTGACGCTCCTGCCACTCATTCAGCAGGGCCGTAATCGCCTGCGGATGAATGCCCAGCTCTTCCGGCCGGCTTCTGGGCAGGCGCAGCTCTGTTCTTGTCATAAGGGAACCGCCTCTCAAAGTTGTGGCTTATTATCCTGATTTTCATTGCTGCCGAACTCTCTCCAGTTAGTCTTAATTTGGTTCATCAGCTTGGAGAGCGGCCGCTCAAACTCTGCAGCAACCAGATAGCAGATGCCCGCAATGAAGGCGAACCTGCTCATGACTAAGGGGCCGTTGCCTACATAATCCAGCATGGCATCGAATAAATCACTGTTCCAGGAAGTGACGTTCGAGCCGAATATGGCGGCTGTGACGTACCAGATGCCATAGAGAAAAGCCGCAATACAGATGAGAATAATTCCAACTGATCTCCTGTTCATACCTACCTCCTGCGAGTTGATTTGCTGAAGTTGCAAATTATGCAACATTTTCCCATATAGATGAGCATCTGAGAGAAAATGTTGCAGATTCTACAACACTTTTTATCTAAACGGGCGGGAAAGTCCCTATTTGGGAATAAATGCTGCAATTAGTGCAACATTCACATGTTTGGCACGCAAAATAGAGCGCAATGTTGCATATTGCGCAACAATTGTGAATGGAACCAGAATAGCTAATCCAGCAAGAAGTCGGCCAACCACCGTTTCCTCCCATGCGGTCGCGGCTTATTGTTTAATCGTGCGCACCCAGCCATCCACGCACAAGTCCAGCCAGTACTTCCCTACTGCCGGATCCGCCTCTGCCGCATCAAGCAGCCATTCCGGCAATTGCTCCCGAGCAATGCTGCCAAGCGCCTCCATGTGAACCGTTAGCGGGTCGATGTGCTGAATCATCTGCGTCTCGCCTTTACCTGCATGACCGATCGGCATCGGCCCGGCGTTGTCAGGCGGATACGCCACATATTTATCGATGCCGCCAACCTGGATCGTTTCGAATACAAGTGGATTCGGCAGCTCCTCCATCGCCTTCCATCCCCAGGAATGCCCCCACTCCAGCGTTTCCTCACGCGTCAGCTCTGCCGCCGCACGTCTAAGGCTAAGCGCCTGCAGTCCTTCCATGCCTTGATGATGCTGCACTATGTAGATCCGCTTGAAGCCGATCATCCGAAACCGTTTCAGCAGCTCCTTGACATACGCATAGAAAGGCGCCGGGTCAAAATCTATCTCGCCATCCTGAGGCCCGCCGGCCCAAGACAACGTCGGACCGAACGAAATCGGCGGCGCGACGACACATGGACACTGCTTCTCCACCTCGGTGCAAATATAGTCCGCAAGCATAACATCCGTTCCAATTGGCAGATGCGGCCCATGATATTCCACCACACCAGCTGCCATAATAAGCGGCAAGCCGTCTTTCACCGCTGCTCGAATTTGCTCAGGACGCATTCTCGTCAAATACATCTTCCTATCCTCCCTAACCGACTGGTCACGTTATCACTATTGATTCTTATTCTGCTTCGCCTCTATCGAAACCTGTTAGATTGCGATATCCCTGCGAATAAAATAAAAGCGAATGCACTTCCCGCAAAGGAGATGCATTCGCTTATTAGGATCAAGTCAACCAACTAACCCCCATCTCCTCTAACGATCCCTTCCAGCCGGCAGGGGGCTCATTATCAGAGACGATGCAATGAATATCCGTCAGGTCGGCGATCTTCGCGACCGTTCGTTTGCCGATCTTCGAGGAATCGGCGACGACGATCGACGTTTCCGAGCAGCGGATCAGCTTGCGCGTGAATAAGGCCCGCTCGAAGTCGTAGCTCGTAATTCCGTTCTCGAGCGAGACGCCATCCACGGAGAGGAAGGATTTGTGCACATAGAAGTCCTCCATCACTTTCTCTGCGATCGGGCCCGATACCCGCATATGCTTGCTATTGACTTCTCCCCCGATGAAGATCATTCTACCGTCGAATAACCCTCGCTTCTGATAGTCGACAAGAAGAATAAGCGTCGGAATGGAGCATACGAGAATGGTAAGATTGCGTTTGTCTGCCAGGTGGTGAAGAATCTGCATAGCGGTACTGCCTTCATCGATCACGATAACGTCATCATTTTGGATTAAATTCGCCGCCAGCATCCCGATCTTCCGCTTCTCTTCGGCATGAATGACCTCACGTTCGTGATAGGCAGGCTCGAAATCGGCCTGTACTTTAACCGCCCCGCCGTAAACCTTCTTGAGCTTGCCGTCCTTCTCAAGATCATCAAGGTCGCGCCGAATCGTCTCCGTCGTCACCTCGAACTTCTGCGCGAGCTCGTTCACCTGAACCTTCCCTTGGATGACCAACAGCTCAAGAACGCGTTTCTTTCTTTCCTCACTTGCCAGCGACATGCTGTTCACCCCTTGAACTTATTAGTGCCATTATATCAAAAGGGGATTCATTCGTAATAGCTTCCGCTTGCAACTTCATGAATCGACAGCTCGATTTGCTCAAGCGCCCATCGCATTTGCTCGATTGTAATTAATAGAGAGGGCCGCAGCGTAATGACATTGCCTTCAATGATCTTGAATGCCACGCCTCTTTCCATCGCCTTGTACATGACAGCTTCGGCTTCCGTGACGGCTTTCTCTTTGGTCCGCTGATCTTTCACGAGCTCGACGCCTAGATGCAAGCCGACCCCGTTGACGTTGCCCACCATCGGACAGCGCTCGCGAAGCCCTTCAAGCCATTCCAGCGTGAATTGGCCAACTTTCTCTGCATGATCAACAAGCGAGTGTTTCTCCAGATAGGCAATCATGGCCAGCCCCGCCGCAGCAGACAGCCCATTCTTCTCATGCGTAAAATGTCCGATGGACAAGTGGCCCAGCACGTTGAAGCTCTCTCTGGTTACGATGGCAGCCATAGGGAGAAGCCCGCCGCCAAGCGACTTGCCGAGTACAAGAATGTCCGGCGTCACACTGTGCTCACAAGCAAACATTTTACCCGTACGACCGAAACCTTCAATAATCTCGTCAAAAATAAGCAATGCTCCGTGTTTCTCGCACAGCGCCTTCACCCGCTCCCAGAAACGAAGGCTTGGCACGATCGGAGTAGCCGAGATCGGCTCGCCGATGACGCAAGCGATATCGCCTTCGCGCTCGAACAGCAGCTCCATCTGACGCAGAATTTCATCGTCCACGGCCTCATCGCAATCGAAGCCCCACGGATTACGATAGTAATTCGGGAACTCCACATGGAGCGCCCCCGGCACCATTGGACCGTTGCCTGCCTTGAACAACCGTTCGCCGCCTACGCTTGAAGCCTGAAATCCGTTCCCATGGTAGGAATCCCAGAACGAGATCGTCTTCCACTTGCCCGTAATCTGCTTCGCCAGCATAACCGCCATCTCAATGGCTTCCGAACCGCCGGGAGCGAACAGCACGCGATCAAGCCCAGCCGGCGTGATCTCGACGAGCTTCTTGGCCAGCGCGACCGCATACTCGTTCGTGTACCGCCTTGGCGTGAACGTCTGCTTGTTTCGCAATGCCGCAATCACAGCTTCGATCACATCATCATTATTGAAACCGACGTTATGGACGCCGTTCCCGTGCATGTCGATGTACGCCTTGCCGTCCATGTCATAGATATGGATGCCTTCCGTCTTCGACAAGACGTTCATGACCGGCGTAGACAAGCTTTGATGGAGAAAATAGCGGTTGTCATCCTCGAAAACAGTTTGTGCAGCTGCACTCAAATTACGGCTCCAATAACGGCTCCGCGCGTCGGTTTGGTTGATGTCTCCTTGCTCCCTGCTCATCTCCATGACCTAATTCCTCCGCTGATCATAATCATCTATCGGTACTGCATCAGATTGAGCCCGTTATCCGTCGAATCGAATACGTGAAACTTATCATCGCGGAATCGAATGTGAATAATATCACCGGAATGAACATCCGCCTCGTTATCGACTAGGAAACGAATCATCCCCTCGAGCTGGTTCCGCGTATCGATGACCTTCACCAGCTTGCCGCTGCCCAGATGCTCGATAAGGTCAACCTTCATCGCAATCCCGAGCGCGTCCGCAGCATCGGTCAACGAGATATCATGCGGCCGTATGCCTAAATGCACTTGCTTGCCGATATGTTTCACATCCACTTTGCGCGCTTCCGGCAAGGTGTACTGAAACCCTTTCGTCACGATGATTTGCACGCCATCGCGCTGTTCGATTTTTCCCGCGATCAAGTTCATCGGCGGGTTACCAAGGAAGCTGGCGACGAACAGGTTCACCGGGTGGTTGAACAGTTCCTCCGGCGGCGCGTATTGTTGGATCTTGCCTCCGTTCAGAATCGCGACACGGTCGGAGATCGCAAGAGCTTCCTCCTGATCATGCGTCACGATAATCGTCGTCACGCCGAGCTGACGCTGCAGCTTACGGATCTCATCGCGAACGTCCAGCTTCAGCCGCGCATCCAGATTGGACATCGGCTCGTCGAGCAGCAGAATCTCAGGGTCTTTGGCCAAGGCGCGCGCCATCGCTACCCGCTGCTGCTGACCACCGGACAGCTGCGATGGCTTGCGATCGAGAAGATGATCAATCTGCAGAATACGGCCCATTTCTTTAGCGCGTTCATATGCCTGCGCCTTCGGCACTTTACGCTCCCTCAGCGGGAAAGCGATGTTGTCGCGAACCGTAAGATGCGGGTACAACGCATAGGATTGGAACACCATCCCAATGTTGCGATCCTTGGGCTCCACGTGATTGACCATCCGGTCGCCGAAGAAAATTTCGCCCGAGGTAGGCTTGAGCAATCCCGCAAGCATCATCAGCGTTGTCGTTTTGCCGCAGCCGGAAGGGCCAAGCAACGCAACGAATTCCCCTTTTGGGATTTCCAGGTCGAGCCCGTCTACGGCTCTTCCGCTTTCTTTTTTGCCATCGTAGGATTTGACGATATTCCTCATTGTAATCACGATTGTTTCGCCCCTCCCATATTGACCTTCATGAACATCTTCTGCGTGAAAATATAGAACAGCACAACCGGCAGTGTGTAGAACAAGCCGATCGCGGTAATTAGGCCGTAGTTGATAATATGGTTCTCCTTCGTGACTAGCTTCGCCAAGTAACCGGCAAGCGTCAGCATTTTGTCATCGAAGATGAGCAAGGTAAACAGGAACCACTCGCCGTAAGCGCCTAGGAAAGCGAATACCGCGATCGCCCCTATACCGGAAAACACATAAGGAACGAGCACCTTACGGAATGCGCCGAATCGGCTCGATCCATCAACCATTGCGGCCCACTCAATATCCCAAGGCACTTCATCGAAGAAGCCTTTCATGATATAAACCAGTCCCGGAAGCGAGCCTGTTGTTGCCACGAGCATAACGCCGAGGTAGTTGTTCACCAGTCCCATTTTGACAAGAATGAAGAACGTGGCAATGATAAGCGTAATCCCGGGAAACGAACGCATCAGGAACAGAAACTTTAAAGCCGCCCCTTTGCCGACAAAATCAAGACGCGAGAACGCATAGGCTGTGGGCACGGAAATGCCAACCTCAATTATGACAATAAGAAAGGAGTACACGATTGTATTGAGTACAATCGGCCAGATCATGGGCAGCTTCACGCCTGAGTATTCCACCGGTTTGGTGAAGAAGGAGAAATTATCGAGAGAGAACTCCCCGGTCGTGAAATTCATCGTCGCGGCGAGAAAATACCATACGATCATGGCAGCAATCGGAAGCGTAAATAGCGTCATATAGGTGTGCACTAGCACTTTCTTTAACGTGCTGGTCGACATCGGGATTCACCACCGGTCTCCTAGATTAGTCTTCGATGCGAGAAGGCTTGATCATCTGATCGAAATCGAACAGGCGGATCAATAGCAGCGTCAGCACGAAGGAAATGAACACGACGATCAGCGATACCGCTGCCCCGTAGCCATAATATTTGAGATTGAATGCTTGCTGGAAGGCGTAAAGCGATAATGTCGTCGTATCCCGCATCGGCCCGCCGTTCGTAAGCAGCATAATGAAGAAATACGAGGATACGAAGCCGATCAGATCCGAAATCGTGATATACATGAGCGGCCATTTGAGCGTCGGCAGAATGATTTTCAGAATAACGGACTTCTCGCTTGCACCATCGACGCGCGCCGCCTTGTACAAATCCTCCGGAATGGAGTTGATTGCCGAAGACAGCAAGATCATGCCGCCTGACACCGTCGATACGATTGTCGCCAGGATGACAATGGCCATTGCGCCTTTGGTGAACCAAGAGACCGGCTCCGAGATAATGCCCATATTTTGCAGGAATTCGTTAATCAAGCCGCCTTCGGTCGGGTCGAAAATAAACTTCCAGAAGGTGACGTACACGACAGACGGAATGATGCTCGGGATGAGCCATAACACTCTATAAATGACAGCCGTCACTTTGCCTTTAAGAAAATATTGCGTCGCAATGGCAATCACAAGCGCAAAGAGCAGCGAGATGACCAAAGTTAGAATGGCGAATACGGCGGTATTGCCCAGAATTTGCGGCAAGTTGTAGTCAGTCATGATTCGTTTGAAGTTGCTTAGCCCAATGAAATGGGGTTTCATGGATGCGTTTAAATCCGTGAAAGCCATCCCTACCGTCGCAATCGCCGGCAAGACGAAGAAGACAAGGACGAGTAAAGCGAATGGCATGATGAACAGATAAGGATAAATGATTTTGCGAACAGGTTTCTTGTATGGCTTTGATTCGAGTGCTTGCGCTTGAGTCATTTCGTTGCGGCCTCCATCCGTTGTGCGGCGTTGTTAAAGGAAACGGAAAGGCGCCTTAATCGGGATTTGAGCGCCTATTCCGCTTATGCCTTATTCCTCAATGATCAGATGATCGGCTGGTACGTTTTGCTTAACTTCCTTCTCGAACAACTCATAAGCTTCTTCGGCAGTTGCGTTTTTGGTCAAAATCGCATCGATGCCAAGTGTGTAGCCTTTCGTGAATACCGCGTAATCCGGGAGAGCCGGACGTGTCTTCGTAAACTCGACCAGGTAGGCGTGATCCTTGTAGAAGGACATTTCTTTGAAGCGCGCATCCTCTTGTGCTTCAGGCGTTACCGGCAGCTTGCCGCTTGCAACCGTATGGTTGATTTGCAGGTCAGGCGCGAGTACATTCTCGATCAGCTTCTGCACGTAAGGCATTTTCTCATCGTCAACGCTTGAACCGACGAAGATCATAGCTGGGTTACTGTAAGAAACAGGCTTGCCGCCCTTCGTTGCGGAAGGAACCGGGATCCAAACTACGTTCTGATCGAACCATGTGTTGTAAGCTTGCACATCATCTTTCATGCCGTTTGCTTCGCGCATCATTTGGTAAAATTCCGTACGCGCGAATTGAGCGAAGATCTCGCCTTTCACGAACATTGGCGCGGACATGTCGGTGTCAACGTCGCCGATATTCTCTGCAATAACGCTGCGTTTCTTGGCATCTGCCCAGAATGCGTATACGTCCTTCGCTTTAGGCGTCAGCATCATTTTGTTCTGTGCAGCATCGTAGTTCACGAAGTCAAACGCGTAATTCCAGCCTTCGAAACGCGTATCTTCTACAGCGAAGCCGGTCTTCACGAGCTTCTTCTTCTTCGCTTCATCAGCCAAGTTAACGAGATCCGGGAACGTAAATTCACCGCTGTCTACTTTAGCTTTCAAGCCATCGATTTGGTCCTTCGTCCAGCCGATGCCCTCCAGCGCCTTACGGCTGATGAATACAGGAGAAGCATCCATATCTTGAATCGCGCCATAGTAATGGCCGTCGTAGCTCATAATGTTCGTGTAGGATGCCGGTACGCTCTTGAACACGGCAGAATCCTTCACCCAGTCGATATCGCGGATCAGGCCTGCGTCCTTCTCCCAACCGATGTCAACGCTGGAGTTGATAAATACATCCGCAACTTTGCCGGCTTGTGCTTGCAAGACGAGTTCGTCATCACCGATGCCAGGCCACCAATCGAGCTTCACTTGCACGTTCTCGGAAGCCAGCTGCTCGTTCGTGCGTTTCTCCGCTTCGATGAAGTTATCTTTACGTGCACCCCATGTATTTTCGCGAACCGAAATCGTCACGACCTTAGGCTCTTTATTTCCCGCCGAGTTCGCGTTGTTAGCTGAAGCATCAGCGGATGTGTTACTGTTGTTACTTGTTCCGCACCCCGCCAAGACACCCACACTCATGACCATTGTCAATGCAATACCAGCAAATTTCTTCACAGCTTATACTTCCTCCTTCGAGTCTCTCGAAATGATTCCTTACAAGATTGAGTATAGAGCTCGTTTGTAAACTCGCTATAAAAACAACGTTAAGATTTTGTTTATTGTTGTTTATATTGATGTTTTGTTGTTTTATACACCGAAAACATGTTGGATCGCTTCTTCTACGATGTCCAATGCCAGAACAAGCTGTTCCTCGGTTGCAATTAGCGGCGGTACCAACGTAAGCACGTTCCCGCTGGAAACCTTGAAGCTAAGTCCTCGTTCCATACAGCGGTACATGACTTTCTCCGCCTCATCGCTCGCCTTTTCCTTCGTTGTGCGGTCCGAAACCAGTTCGACTGCAGCCATCATGCCGATGACTCTCACATCTCCGATCGGCATGTAACGTGCTTTCATGTCTTCTAGTCTCGCTTTAAGCACCTTCTCCATTTGGCTGGCATGCTCTACGAGTCCGTTTTGTTCGATATATTCAATCGTGGCGAGCGCCGCGGCGCAGCCTACCGAGCTTTTCTCATGCGTATAATGACCAAGCGAAATATCTTGAGCTACGTCAAGCCCTTCGCGAACGATGATGCCTGCCATCGGGAACACGCCACCGCCAAAACCTTTGCCGATGACCACGATATCCGGCACGATGTCGTAATGCTCGTGCACGAACATCTTCCCGGTTCGGCCGAACGCCGTCGGAATTTCATCCAATATAAGCAGTACGCCATATCGATCGCACAGCTCACGCAGTCGTTTGAAATACGCCTTAGGCGGAATCTGCACATCCGTACTCCGAACCGGCTCCAAAATAATTGCGCCAACGTCGCTTTCCCGCTCCAGCATGAACTCCAGGTAATCCAAGCATTTCAAGCCGCAGCCATCACAATCCCCCATGAAACATCTGTAGCTGTTGAAAGGCATCATATGTTCCGTACCTGGGAGAAGCGGACCCATGGAGTTGCGGAATACACCTTCCCCTCCGACCGAGATCGCATCGAGGCTTGCACCGTGGAACGAATCCCAAGTCGAGATGGTTTTGAATTTGCCCGTAGCTTTTCTCGCGAGCTTCAGGGCCATGCCGATTGCACTTGTGCCGCCGGGTGTGAACAACACTTTGTTCAGATCGCCAGGCGCGAGTTCCTTGAGTTTCTTCGCCAGTTGGATGGCGACGGGGTTCGTGAATCGGCGCGGTAGAAACGGCAGATCGTCGAGCTGGTTCTTCACCGCATCGATCACATATCGGTTCTTGTAGCCGACCTGATGGACGCTGTTTCCGTGGAAATCCATATATTTGCGGCCGTCCATGTCGATGAGGTAGATGCCATCCGCATCGGTAACCACGTTAAGGCACGGGGTCGACATCGATTGATGGATAAAATATTCGCTGTCTTCTTGCAGCACATCCATCGTTTCTTGGCTCAAATGCGTTTCTTGCCAGAGCTTCCGCTCAGAAGTAAGGTTGATGTCCCCTTCCGTCTTCATAAAGGCTTTTAATTCCAACTGGTCGCTCCCCTTTCCTAGGTGCTATATAAGTGCTAGATTAGATGCTTTGCGCCAAGTTTTTGGCCCATTTATTCGATCGATACCGGAAATACCCGATACAAGCTTTCGATACTTCTTCCAGAGCGAATACGAAGTAGACCCATTCCACCGGCCAATGAAAGATATAAACAGCGGCAAAGACGAGCGGTAGTGCAATGAACCAAGTCGTAACCAGGATCAGCTTCATCGTATAGACGTTATCTCCGCCTGCGCGGAACAGGCCGACGATCCACACATTATTGAGAAAATAAGCGGTGAGCACGAGCGATTGGATCAGCATGACATGTCCGAAAGCCGTCTTAACTTCCTCGCTCGTGTTGCCGAACAGCTTCACGATAAAGGGACTGAACACGGCGACGGCAATGCTGGCTGCGAGCGCGAGCAAGACTGTTATTTTCGTAAATTTCTTTCCATAAAGGATGGCTTCACTTGGGTCCTCATGGCTTAATTTCTGTCCAATCATGACTTTGGCCGCATAAGCGAATCCGAATATTCCCATCATAAAATAGCCATTGAATGTCCGAGACAGCTGAAAGGTAGCGAGCGCAGTCACGCCCATGTAACCGAATGCCACCGCATACAGCATGTTGCCGACTGACCACAGTCCTTCATGGAGAACAAGCGGCATCGTCGTTCGGTACAAGCTTCTTGCAAACGATAATTTGAACGAGAACAGCGACTTGATAGGAACGTTGAAAGCAGCTTTCCTGGCATACACGTATCCGATAAGCGCAACACCGCTGATGACGGATGATACAAGCGTCGCCCAAGCCGCTCCTTCGACCCCATAGGCGTGAAACCCGAATTTGCCGTAAATCAAGACGTAATCGAGACAGACGTTAACGGACATCGAGATGATGCCCACGATGAGCGTCGGCTTCACCAAACCGATGGATCCAAGCGCTTGGCCGAACGTGTCCTTCACCGAATTAATGAGATAGACCGCTAACAGAATGGTCAGATAATGCACGCCGTAGGCCACGGCTGACGGATCATTAATGAAAGCCGTTAATATCCCGTGACGGAAAGCAAATGTAACCCCTGCCAGCACTAGCGTTATGCCAATGCTGGAGGTGAGCATCAAGGAGAATGCCTTTTGCGTAGACTCTCGATCCTCTTTGCCATGGAACTGCGTGATGAAAGCTGTAATACCATATACGCCCGATAAGATCATGCTCAGGATGAATCCGATCTGTCCGACAGCGGCAACGACCGCAATGGCCGTATCGCCAAGCCCGCCGACCATAAGCGTATTAACAAGAGAGAACGAGTTGCCTATCAGCATCTGGAGCACAGTCGGGATGACCAGCTTAATCAGATTTTGACGAAATTCAGTATGCAATGCTGCGTTGCTCATAGCTGCTATCTACATCCATTCATCGGGGAAGATCGGATTGGACCAAGCGACATTGCCTTCGAAATCAATACATTCGACTCGAACGTATTTCATTCCGGCATCCAGCAGGAACGCTCCCTCCGTTATGGCCGAAGCATCCCGATTGAACACCGTGCGGCCATTGAAGGGATGCGTAATAAATTTGATGAACTTGACGGGCGAGCATTCGATCTTGAGATAGCCGTCTTCCAATCGCATATCGTGAATGGCAGGTCCGTTTGAGGAGTAATAACTGCCGGCTTTCAAGGCCTCAATAATGCCCTCTTGTCGCAGGCTCTCTGCCTGAACCGAAATCCATCCGCCGAAAAATTCCGAAATCGCGCTGTCCATCGGACCGCCGGGCGCATCGTCTGCAGCGATTCCGAATACTTTGCGTCCATGGCTGAGCAAGTAATCCCAGTGCCTTACCCCGTAGCCGACCGCTTCGTCGAGCTCGGACTGGTGATTGTAAATTTCGACGGCAAAATAGTGCTGAAGCTGTAACAGATCCTCGGGTTTGTTGCGCGACCACGTCGGATGATTCATGATGATGAGATTGCCTTTGGCCTTCATCTCGTCGATCAGCTCTTGAATCGTGTCCAAGCTTGTATAATCCGGCTTGGCGTGTTCTTCATCATGCTCGAATTCGGACGTGGAGCCGAGCGACGGATCAAGCAGGCCGTGGATATGGTATTGCTGTCCCGTCTCTCTCCAGCTCATCTCGCATGCCATTTCATATCCGCTTAGCATCAGGAAATTTTCATCGTCATAGGCTTCCGACTTCCAGTAGATCTCGTGATCGCTCAGGCACATGAAATCGTAGCCTTTTTCACGGTAAGCGCTGATCACCGTTTCCGCCTCGTATTGTCCATCGCTTCTCGTCGAATGGGTATGAAGATTGCCTTTGTATTTGCGTTTGCTGCCATCTAGAAAAATGAGGGATTTCATGTTCATAGCAGATCACCCACGAATACGGGATTCGTCCAAGCCACATTGCCATCGAAGTCAACGCATTCCACGCGGATATAAGTCATGTCCTCTTCAATTTCCATCATCGCTTGCGTAAGCGGCTCGCCCGTCATAAAGTTGCCGAAGAATGGACCGCGTTGCGGGAATGCTTTGAACATAATGAACTTGCACGGGGAGCACTCGATCTTAAGTCTGCCGTTCTCCACTCGCAGATCGTACACTTCCGGACCGGAGCTTGAGTAAAATTGTCCTGCCTTGAGGCTGCGAATCACATCGGTATGCGTAAGCGAGTCCGCTTGCACTTGGACCCAACCACCGCCGTACTCCGGGATTTTCCAATTCGGGTCGTGGCTGTGGGAATCGTCCGCGGCAATGCCGTACACGCGTTTGCCGTTCTGCAGCGCATGGTCCCAATAAGCGGCACCGTATGAGCTGGCTGTAGACCATTCCGTAGCATGATTGTAGATTTCGACGGCGAAGAATCCATCGTATTTCACCATGTCCTCGAACCTCGTTAAGTGCCATTCCGGGTGGTTGAAGACGACGAGATTGCCATGCGAGCGAAGTTCGTCGATCAATAACTGCGGCGAATGGTCGCCAACCCATGGCACAGGCGTAGGGAAAGCGTGCAGATGCTCGTAGCGCGGCTGCTCCGGTTGAACGGTTGGATCGTCCAACACCCCAAAGTGATAACCCGGGTTCTTGTCCGGTACCGGGTTCAGCTCGCCACGCTCCGTTCCCGGAATCGTAATAAAGTCCTGCTTGTTGAACTCTTCTGTACGTGTATAAATATCATGATCGCTCAGAGAAATGAAATGATAGCCTTTCTCCTTGAAAGCTTGCACGACATCCGCGGCAGGCAAACGACCGTCTGACCAGGTCGTGTGAAGGTGTAGGTTCCCTTTGTACAGCGGTTTATTGCGGTCGAGCAAAATAACATTCTTCATATGCTTTACCTCCACTTGGTTTGTTGTTGTTTTATAAATTGTTTTATGTGGTTTATTATTAGGATACATCGATAAACCATGTCATTCAATCGATTTTCGTAAAATTAACACGGAGTTAATACTCTTTTACAATCGAAAACAAACAATAAACCACATGACAAAAAAAGCGACGGCCGCGCCGCTTAGGCGTACCATCACTTCTATCGTAGATTACGTCGCGCACTGCGAACCTCCACCTTGACCATACCTCGCGACTGCGAGAGTCGGAAAACCCGACTCTCAATCAAAAAATCATTGAAAAAAGTTGTTGAGAGTCGGAAAATCCGTCTCTCAACAGCCAAAGTCGCCTACTATCACCATTACCGTGCCCCGAGAGTCGGAAAACCCGACTCTCAATTGAAAAACTATTGAAAAAAGTTGTTGAGAGTCGGAAAATCCGTCTCTCAGCAGCAATAGTAGCCTGCCACCACTATGATTCTGCCTCGAGAGTAGTGAAATCGAACTCTCAGCCCCCTACCCAAGCGACCTAGTTTGTACGCAGTAAGCGGGATAGCCGCATTCTACGGTAGAAGACATTGCGAGAAAGTATTCACTAGGCCAGTATCAGTGACAACACGGCGAAATGCTTGGAGATGTGGTAATAACAGTAGGGATATTATTATCGAACAATTAAATAAATGCTGCAAATTGTGCAACATTTTATTGTCGATAAGGAGCTTGAGGCAGGATTGTTGCATTATATGCAACATTTTCTTTTCAAATCGCCCTATGAGCGTCAATCTGCGCTGGAATGTTGCATTTTGTGCAACAATAGATAAGATTTCCGTCTCAGTGGGGACAAATGTTGCATTTCCTGCAACATTTGCCCGGCCCCACGGCAATCGGCTGTCCCGTCGGAACGGAACGCGACGTACGCGACGTTCCTCCCCGTCCCAGCCAGCCACCACTTACCTACGGGACTAAAGTATTACAACATTCTCACTCCATCAAAGTCGTCTGCTCTTCACTGCGCTCCGCTCGAAACACGATCGGCCCTACAGTAAGCGCAAGCAGCAAAAGTGCTGCTCCTGTAATCAGGGAGATGCCATAGCTTTGCAGCCAGTACGGGCTGTCCTCGATTTGCTTATACACCCAGCCGCCGAAGAGCGGCCCGATAAATCCTGTCACGCCTGTAAGCGCGGAGAATACCGCAACATACATCGGTCGATCAGACTTAGGCGTATCGCCGATAATAAAGTTAAAGACAAGCAAATTGTAGCCGCCAAGCCCTGCACCAAGCGCGATATTAACGATGGTCAGGACAAGCAGGACGGGCATGATTTCTATCCCTACCCAGAGGACGCAGGACGCGGCAATAATCGGCAGCGCCCACAGCAGCAGCGTCCGCGAGTCAAATCTACTATTGAGATTGCCCCAATAATAGTAGCTGAACATCGTCGTCAGCATCTGAACCGTCGTGAGTACCGTAATGCCCCACTTGCTGATATGCAGCGTCTCTAGCATTACATACGAGAATAACGGGACGACCGCATTTTGCAGCAAAATAAACACCGCAATGAATATCGTCGCTTTCATATAACCTTTATCTCTAAGAGGTTTAAGGAAGAGTGCTGCCGAGCTCGATGCTGCTGATTTCTCGAACGGTGGATTCGGATAACGCCACAGCTCCAGCCCGTTCCATACCGCGCATAATGCACTAACAATGTAAAGAACGGCAAATCCGGTCTCTGCATTCATTCGTTCCAGGATCTGACCGCCAACAAGCAGCGTTATACTGCCAACGGCCCAATGGATGGTGTTTCGAATGCCAAAATATCTTCCGCGCACTTGCGCCGGCACCATATCGGCAACGATCGAGGTCCAGAAGACAGCACTGGTAGAAGCGCAGATAAAAGAGATGAGAAATAAACCGATGAAGACCTCAACCTGGAGTCCTTTCGAAACGAAGAACGGAATAAGCCCGGTTGCAACCCAGAAAAGTCGATGGACCGTACCGAATATCGTGAGGAGCAATTTGCGATTATTTAACCGCTGCATGTAGAAAGCCGCCAACAGCTGCACAAGATTGGCAAGCGCCGGAATCGCCATGACCAGCCCGACATCCGATGCCGAGCCACCCAAGTATACAACATAAATCGTTAAGATTGGACCGCCAAGCAGGTTCGCAATAATGACAGCCGGTATGCCTTCCATGATGGAAGTCAACAACCCTCTGCGCTGATCGGACATTTGCTTTCGGCGAAATACAGACATTAAGTGATTCCAGAAATTCATGCGGTTATCTCCCTCGTGATGTTCCACCTATGAATGGCCGCGCTACTAATAAAGATTTAAACGAGCAGTTCGCCAAGTGTGCGCACCATGACACCTGTACCGCCTTTAACTTCCCATGAACGATCCCGCTCCAGCCATGCTGTACCGCCAATATCCAAATGCACCCATGGCTTCTCCTCTGCGAAGGCGCCGATGAACAACCCGCCGATGCTCGCGCCACCGTATCGTCCGCCGCCATTCTTCATATCCGCAGCATCGCTGTCCAGCTGCTTGCGGAATTCCGGGAATGCAGGCATCGGCCAAATGCGTTCGCCTGCTCGCTTGGAAGCGAGAATAACCTGCTGCTGAAGCGTCTCATCATTCGTGACGGCACCTGTAGCAACATCCCCCAGTGCTACCATAACCGCACCGGTTAAGGTCGCAACGTCAATCAATTTGGTTGCGCCGCGGCGGATTGCTGTTGTGAGTCCATCCGCAAGAACGAGCCGTCCTTCAGCATCGGTATTCACGATCTCAACTGTGGTGCCGTTCATCATCGTGAGCACATCGCCCGGCTTCATCGCACGATCGGAAGGCATATTCTCCGCGGTTGGAATGACAATGACCGCGTTGAGCTTCGGCCGCAGCTCACCTAGAATACGAACCAAACCCAGTACGGCAGAAGCCCCGCCCATATCGGAAATCATCTCTTCCATCCCAAGGCCCTTCTTCAAGGAAATCCCGCCTGTATCGAACGTGATACCTTTGCCGATGATGCCCCATTTGTCCTCGTCCCCCGGAGCGCCTTCATACTGAATAACAATCATGCGCGGCGGGTTAATACTTCCTTTGCCAACGCCGATAAGTCCACCCATGCCGAGCTTCTCACAGGTCTGTTCATCCATAATTTCGACATCGAGACTGTAGGCTTGCGCCAGCGTCCGTGCTTCGTTTGCCAGCACTTCCGGTGTCAACGTGTTACCCGGTAAGTTGGTCAAATCCCGAGCAAACACAACGGACTCTGCGAATACGACACCGCGGCGGATACCGCTCTCCCATTGTTCCGCTGCTGCTGCAGCCAGCGGCTCCGGCAATGCCTGTGTCCCTGTGAACGCTACTTTACGCACAAGCGACTGTCTGCGATTATCAATTTTCTTCGCCGTCTTACGTGTGAATAAACCAAGAATATAACCTTCCGTCATTGCCTGCGCAGCTTGACACACCGTAAACACGGGCGTTCCGATGGCCAGCACTTGAGGCAGCAGCTGCTGCACGCTCACGGCCTTTAATCGTTTAGCCGCTTTAGCCGCAGTGGCTGCCGCGTCTCGCAGTCCGTCAACCGTGAGATGGTCCTGCGAAGAAATCCCAACGAAGATGACATGCGACTCCGGCCGCAGCCCTAACGTTGGCAGCACCAGCGTTTCACGGAGATCGCCCTTGAAAAGCTCTTTCTCCACATGCTTCCGCAGCGCCTCATCGAGCTGTGGATGGATGCCCGCTACCGCCCCTCCGGGCTGCTTTAGTTCTTCTTTACTGATGAAGGATACGACAACATCGGCCGCATCTACCTCATTCCGCGCGCTCTTCGTCTCATATATAAATGTAATGCTCATCGTGTGTGAACAACTCCTGTCTTGAAACTCGTATGCTGCACAAAGCTAATCAACACAAAAAAACCGGGTTTCCCCGATTTCCTGGTTCGTCCTTGTCATGCAGCTCTGAGGCAAGCATAATCAGCCTCTGCAAGACAACTTCTGCAATTAACACGGGTTATACCCCGATTCTAATCCTTTATTCCGCCAATGGCAAATAGATATTAAACTCCGTACCTTCGCCGCTGCTGCTCGAAACGCGGATCTTCCCGCCATGGTTGCGGACGATGCGGTAGCTGACCGAAAGGCCAAGCCCGGTACCTGCTGCTTTCGTCGTGAAGAAGGGGTCGAACAGCTTGGATTTGGTGACCACATCCATACCTTTCCCATTATCGCGGATCGTAATTTCGGCGTCTTTGCCATCTCGCCTCGTAATAATGTCAATTCGGCCGCTTCGATCGCTGCCCATTTCCTCGATGGCTTCCATGGCATTGCGTACGATATTCAAAATAACTTGCTTGACCTGCTTCACATCAATGGAGGTGGAGAGATCCTCATCATACGTTTCCAGATGAATTTGGCAGCCCTTCATAAGCGCCTCGCTGTCGGATAGGAGAATGACTTCTTTCAGTAACGAATTAATAAGCACCTTCTGCTTCATCGGGGCAGACGGCTTCGAAGAGTTTAAGAACTCATATATAATATCGTTGGCGCGATCGATTTCAGTCAAGATGATGCGGGAATATTCTTCTTTCCCTAACTGGGTGAGGTGAGGCTTCAAGAGTTGGATAAAACCACGGATGGAAGTAAGAGGGTTGCGAATTTCGTGCGCGATCGCTGCAGCGATCTTACCCAGCATCGCCAGCTTATCGTTCTGATAAGCCGATTGTTCAATCTGCTTGTATTCTGTGACATCCTTGACACTGAATAAATAATCACCGTCCAGCTGGTCCCCATACGTAACGGTTACGAGCAGGAAGCGACCGTTCACATCTTGGAATTCCAAGTAACGGCTTCTTCGCAGAAACATTTCTTTGTAGAGCCTGAGAATAATGCGCTTCTTGCTCCGGCTAAGCTGATTATGCCATAGGATATCGGTCAAATTGCAACCGATTAATGTTTTGCGGGGAATGTCGAGCAGCTTGGCCATCTGAACATTGATAAAGGAGACAATCCCATCGCTATCCAGAATCGCAATGCCGCTGTCCATATGCTGCAGTACATTCTCATACTTGTTCTTCACCATACGGAATGAACGGTGCGAGCTGAGCAGCATGTCCCGCATCTCGCTAAAGCGCTGCTCCGGCGTTTGCTCCGGCTGGAGTCGGAATCGGAAAGCAACCATTAACTCAATCAGAAAAATAAACGACCGGCTGTACAGCTGGAGCGCTTCCTCTGATTCGACGTTGGCAACGAGCATTTGCATCGATTCTTCATGAATCGCAATAATATCCTCCGGATGAATGCCGTGAAGCTGCTTGCCGATTTCAGTCGCTTCAAAAAGCGATGCCTCGCTGCCGCTTCGAATATATTCAGCAAGCGCCGGGAAATATCGCTTTCGAATGGCTTGCATGGATTTACTCCTCTCCTGCTGCACAGTTCGGTGAATCCATGCGCAATGGAGTAACAATCCATTTACGAAGCGTGATCATGGTTCCTCGCAACTGATCATGGGACAGCTCAATATCGTCTGCCAGTTTCTCAACCAACTGAAGTTGGATACGACTGGCTCCGCGAAAATGATCGAAAAGTCTGACTTCAATGCCGCTCGCGGCTTCCGCTTTTGACGTGCTGATTTGCCGAATGGTCATATGCCCCTTCTCCAAGAATGTAATGAGTTGAAGGGCTAGTTCGGATATCGTATACGCAATTACCGTCTGATCAACAAGACTGAAGCCGATCGCCTTCGCGATGTCTCTTCCTCTTTGCCTTGCCTTAATCGCATCAGCCTTTACCCGAATATGGAGCATTTCCACGTTTATTCTCGCCTCCGCACATCAAAAAATTGCTTTCTTTATGCAGGTTCCGAGTCTGAGATCGCTTACAATAATCATAGTTATGATGTCCATTTTCTGTCAACAGGAGATCCTGTCGAATCATACCGAATCTAAGTAGTACGAAAGGCGCAGCTCTGATGCCTGCGCCTTCCGTGGTCCTATGCTAATTCTGTTTTCCTTGTCCGCGGCCGTTCTTCCACTCGTTATTGCCCCTGCCGTTGCTGTCTTTTCCTTGATTGCGATCATTATCATGCTTATTGTCTTTGTTATTGTTGTTCTTATTGTCTTTGTTATCCGCTTTGTTATCGGCTTTATTATTGTTCTTGCGATCGTCCTGCTTCTTATCATCGTCAGAAACGCCATTATGACGACCATCGGAAGTGTTTTTCACTTCGCCTTGGCCGCCTCTTTGGTCGTTGCTGCGATCATCGTTCTTGCGATCGTCAACGTTTGGCTTATTGTCGCTTTTTCCTTGGTCATCATCACGACTGTGGTCTTTGGGTTTGTCATCCTTCTGAATGACATTCCCCTTCTGAGGCGGGTTCTGAGTTGGAGCTCCGACTTTAATGCCTCCACCTGAGAAATGATTCCCGTGATTCCAGCCTTTGTTGATGATTTTGTTATCCTCTTTGCCGTTGCCTTTATAGTTACTTTTGTTATTGTTTTTATTGTTTCCTTTGTTATCGTCCTTCTTGGTCTCCGCGCTAATGACCTTGCCTATGCCAATGTTCGCGTGACCCTTGTTATTGTTCGATCCTGATTTGTTATCAGAACCCGAATGATTGCCGCGGTGATCGTCGTTCTTCTTATCCCGCTTCTCTTGCTCTTTCTTCAGCAGCTCTCTTAACTGCTCTCTCTGCTGCTCCCATGACTGCTTCGCCGGAGTAGTAGTCGATTGTTCCGTCTTTCTCACCGTATCCCCTTGCTCTTGATCGTTCTTCGCAACAGTAGGCGCCGGCTTGTTGTTCTCGTTAATGACCGCTTTTACGCCGCCCCATGGTTTCGCTGTCTTGTGAATCGACTGCGTCTTCAACTGCTCAATCGACACCTTATGGCCCTGCTTCTTCGCCATGAGGTAGAAGGCCAGCTTGCCCGCAGACAGACCATCCTGCTTCGCCTCTTCCCGAATCTCTTCGGGCGCTGAAATTTTGGTCACTTCGACCTTCAAATTGCGGCCTTTGTCCGTCTTCGAAAGCGACTTGCGCACGGCCGCATCCATATGCGTCGTTACCGTATTCTCGTACTCCGACACTGCCGGATTGGCCACCAGTACGCTTGTAATGATGACGTCGCCTTCACCGCTGTTCAGATACGGGCCGGCACTGATTCGATCCATAATGGCTTCCGTAACTTGCTCAAGCGTAAGCCCTTTATACGTCAAACCTTCCGTAACATCCTTGCCATCACTATTGATTGCGCGCAGCTCTTCCACATGCTCATCTTCCGTGATGCCAAGCTCGATACTTGGATTCACATCCATCGTCAGATAAGCGACAACCTGCGGTCCCTTATTCAGTTGATTTAGCAGAAACGGAACAAAGAGGAGAAGCAGAATCGCTGCTGCACCTGCACTAAAGCTGTACAATTTACGCGGCTGGGCGAATCTTCGCTGCTCGGTGAAGCTAAACTCTTCGCCGATTTGCGGCTTCCGGCTTGTCGGCACCTTGCGGAATTGCCCATCCGGCATTAGTAGAATGACGTATTTCTGGCCTGTTTCCATCACAATTCCACGACTCATGCTCTCACTCCTTTCACCTGGGGTTGTTCCTGCTGTGGTGGCTCATGGGGCTGTATATATTCCTGCAGGTAAGGATAATCACCGTTATGTAGTAGAGCAATGGCAATTATGTATTTACGATTTCGCTCGATCGTTTTGCGAGACACGCCTGCCATTTCGCATAATTCTTTAATGGGAAGCTTCTGCTTCGTCTCCATCATTTCGTAGAGCTCCGGTGCGTTTGCGAGCAGCTTACTGATCGAGATCAGCAGCACCTTTGAATCGGAGTGCTTCGGTGATAGATCCGGCAGCTCGCCAAACGAGATGCCAAACTGCTTGAGCCGAATATCGTACTCGCTGATTTCAAGGCGCCTGGCCTCCACATCCTGCGATACGGAGTAGCGCTGCAGTGCTTCCTTCATCTCTATAGGATTGACGGTCATTTCTTCCTCGTCATCCTGGTCAAAGGCGCTGTATGGAACAGTGCCGGCATGCCTTTGTTCTTTTCGCACATAGTCAATAAGCCTGCGCCGAATAACCGTTTCGGCAAAGCCGAGAAACGATTTTCCTGCCTGACTTGAGAATTGTTCTACCGCTTCGTCGAAAGCAGCCAGCGCAATGCTGAACTCATCCGAACGAGTAGGATCTATGTATCTCTTGCAGAATCGACTTGTCACCTTCGCAATATACGGCTTATACGACGCGATAAAATCATTCCGCGAAGCTTCACCGCTGCGAATCATCTCCACCATATCTTCCGGAGTGATCTTGGTATCTAAGGTGACAGCGGACGTATCGGGCTTACCGCCAAAAATCCGTTTGAACAGAACAAGTAACAAACCGCTCCACCTCACATTTACATTTTTCGTGATGTCCCTTTAGCTTGAGGGGGTCGAACATAGGGGTATATAAAAGAAAAAGCCTCCTTCGTCAGGAGGCGTTGCGTTCTTAACAATATCCTTCGGAGGTTCGTCGCTGCAGTAGCTTATTACGCCGCTGGTTTAGTACGCCGAGCCGCTTTTTCAATTCCGCTTCCCAAGCCTCATCCGCGATTTGCTTCGCGAAGCTCAAGAGATCAAGTGCCATATCAATTTGATTCGTGACCACATCCATAGGGTCTTCGTTCTCATTGTTCACACAGTTCTCGAACAGTTCTTTATCTTCCTGCTCCACATATTCGATAAAGTCGACTTCCGATGCGCCGTCGCCGTGTGCATACTCCGCAAGAATCTCATATTCATTCTCAATCATGTGATGAATTTCAACGCGATGACATACTGGACAGAAAAGAATAGGAACATTATGAATATGCGTGCGAAAATGCTTCAGCGTGCCATTCGTGCCGATCATGCTTGCTCCACAGCAAAAGCTCATGTCAGTCTCCTCCTTAGCCTCCATTACCCTTCATCAATCACATCTGAAACTTTGTATAACTTATTCGCGTCTCTGTGGCATAATTCCTGCTTTCCTGCGTTTCCAGAGTATAGAAAAACCCGAGGCCTCTTGAAGGTCTCGGGTTAATCGTATGCAAGATGTCGATTCTTATTTCGCAACGAGGTGCTGATCGCCCGGTTTCCAGTCAATCGGGCACAGACCGCCGGATTGCAATGCCTGCAAGACGCGGAAGGTTTCTTCAACACTTCGACCTACATTGTTGTGGTTCACAACTTGGTATTTGACTTCGCCTTCCGGATCGAGAATGAATAAACCGCGAAGCGCGATCCCTTCTTCTTCGATCAGTACGCCGTAGTCACGAGCAACGTTCTTGGTGAGGTCTGAAGCAAGCGGGAAGTTCAATTGGCCAAGACCGTTATCTGTAGTCGGTGTATTGATCCAAGCGCGATGGGAATGTTTGCTGTCCACGCTCACGCCAAGGATTTCTGCGCCGACTTTACTGAATTGACCATAAGCCTCGCTAAGCGCCGTAATTTCAGTCGGGCAAACGAAAGTGAAATCAAGAGGATAGAAGAAAAGGACCAGCCATTTGCCTCTGAAATCGGAAAGCGCCGCCGTGCTGAAGCCTTGACCGTTGCCTGTTGCCGTCTCCATCGAGAAATCCGGAGCAAGGCGACCTACCAAACGTTCTGCCATAGTTGTTATTACCCCCAGTATTACTTCTTCAAAGCCGCGATGATAAGGTCGCCCATTTCAACGGTACCGATTGCTTTGCTCTTATCGACTGCGATGTCACCTGTACGGTGGCCAGCGTCCAGCACGGATTTAACAGCATCTTCGATCGCTTGTGCTGCTTCTGCGTAGCCAAACGTCAAACGGTACATCAGCGCAACCGAAAGGATTGTAGCAATCGGGTTCGAGATGCCTTGTCCAGCAATGTCAGGAGCGGAGCCGTGTACCGGCTCGTACAAGCCGAAGCTGCCTTCGCCAAGCGAAGCGGAGGAAAGCATACCGATGGAGCCAGTCAGCATCGCTGCCTCGTCACTGATAATATCTCCAAACATGTTCTCTGTTACGATAACGTCGAAGCTCGCAGGACGACGAAGCAATTGCATCGCACAGTTGTCGACCAGAACGTGCTCAAGCTCAACATCCGGGTACTCTGGAGCGATCCGGTTTACCACTTCACGCCACAGACGGGAAGTTTCAAGTACGTTAGCTTTATCAACAGACGCCAATTTCTTGCGGCGAGTTTGTGCAATTTCGAAGCCTTGGCGAGCGATACGTTCTACTTCTTGCACGTTGTACACGCAAGTATCAACAGCTTCTTCACCGTTAGCGCCTTCGCGGCGGAATTTTTCACCGAAGTAGATACCGCCTGTCAGCTCGCGTACAACGATCAGGTCTGTGCCTTCAAGCACTTCCGGCTTCAGCGTGGAAGCTTCCATCAAGCAGTCGAATACATTAGCTGGGCGAATGTTGGAGAAAAGTCCCAGTGCTTTACGAATGCCGAGCAGGCCTGTTTCCGGGCGAAGCTCTTTGGAATTGTTATCCCATTTCGGGCCGCCAACTGCGCCAAGCAGAACGGCATCGGCATTCTTACAAATGTCGAGCGTTTCTTGCGGAAGCGGAGTACCTTTCTCGTCGATCGCGATACCGCCGAACAAACCATGCTCAAACTCGAACTGGAGGCCGAACAGCTCCTCTGTTTTCTTCATTACTTTAATCGCTTCGCCAACAACCTCCGGTCCAATACCGTCACCGGCGATAACTGCAATCTTTTTCACGTCTGCCATGTTTGATTGACTCTCCCTTTTATTCAGGACTCCAGAAGAACGATTGTCACCAGCCTGAGTGCGGCGCAGTAAGGTTCTTCTATTGCCGTCCTTTGATTATGATTCTCACTCTACTCCTAGTTGTACCATAAGAAACCGATGTTGACAAAGATATGAAAGCTATGACTTTTATAGGCTGAGTGAATAAGTCCTCAAATATGTACAGGCGAACGAATTGGCGTAGCTGTATACTGCATGCTCTATCTCGATTTTCGATTATGTAACGCAAACCAATCGGCGAGACTGCCTAGCTCCAAACATTCTAACGAATCACAGAGGTCTTATTTATGAGATTATGGCCCCTCGAAAATTCTAATGAATCACAGAGGTCTTATTTCACCCAAAAGGGCGGTTTGCGGCGAGGATTCGGCTAAATAAGACCTGTACGATCCGTTAGAATTTATTACCCATCAAAATGGGGCAAATAAGACCTCCTGGATTCGTTAGCATTTCAGACAGCCAATCGGAACGTAACGGGTCGGGATCGGCTGGCTCCGAATTGGCCCGGGCTCGGCTGTAGATTGGCTCCGAATGATAGGAATCAGCCTCACATCTGCATAACCCGCTCCCAGACCGGCTCAGGAGTTTCAATTGTTGCATAATATACAACATTTTATCGAGCTACATGCTCCAAACTCACATTAGTTGCACAAAATGCAACATTTGATCCTCCAATCAGCCTTATTAGCCTGATCCCCAGTGAGATGTTGCATAATCTGCAACATTTCACTCGAGACCGCATAAACACGGCCGAAATGCTGCAATTTCTGCAACATTTTCGCCTTGTCGCCACCTCCCAACCGAGATTCATTTGCTGGCTGTCCTAACGACCATGCAAACCAATCAGCTTAGCTGAATGCTGCATGTCCTAACGAACATGCAAACCAATCAGCTTAAAACAAATCATTATCCTTCGCTCGCTGAGCTGCTTCTTTGCTGCTCTTGCCGCCGAGCTTGCGCAGGATGTTGTTCACATGGTTCTTCACCGTGCGGAGCGAGAGAAATGATTTCTCAGCGATTTGCGTCTGGCTGTAGCCCTCGTGAATCATCGACAGTAGCTGAACCTCCGATGGCGTCAGCATCCGTTTGAACTTGTCCGTTTCGTATTCGCGTTCGAGCTTCTTGAGGCGCCTGAACTCTTCGAGCATCAGCCTTGCCGCGGAGCCGTCGATGGCCGATCGGTCCTCAGCCGCTTTGCGTACCGCGCTTGGAATGGAAGTGAAATCCGACTTCACCAAGTAATTGACCGCACCTGCACGGAATGCCTCCACGACAAAAGCACGATCCTCCATCGAAGTCAGCATAATTACGCGTGCATGCGACGCAACTGACAGCTCCGCTGCCAGCCGTAAGCCCTCCGGACTGTCAGCAAGCATAATATCAAGTAGAATGACATCCGGGTTCCTCTCTGCCACAACAGTGAGTGCCGCATCCGCATGATCGGCTTCGCCAACAACCTTCATATCAGGCTCGCCGTTTAAATAGGCGATTAATCCTCTGCGCCAATCCGGATCGTCCTCGACCAGCACGATTGAAATTACACCTTCGCTCATCTTCCTGCTCCTTTACCCCGCTTGACCGCTCTAAAATGAAACCGAACCACCGTACCGACACCTGCCTCGCTGCTGATCCGCAGCTCCCCGCCTTGGCGGCTCATTAGCTGGGCACAGTAAGCCAATCCCAGCCCAAAATTCATCGCTTTGCCGCTCTTCGTCGTGAAGAACGGCTCAATGACTTTCCTCAGCTGCGAGCGCTCAATACCCGCGCCTGTATCGCTGATCTCAATCGTGCTGCCGCGTTTGCCGCCGATTACGGTGACGGATAAACTTCCGCCGCCAGGCATCGCATCGATCGCATTTTGCAGTACATTATGTATCGCTTCCGATGTTTGCTCGGCATCTGCCATTGCCGTTGCCTGCTCGTCGTAGTTCACGGTTACACCTATGCCGCGGCTGCTCGTCTGCTCCTCCAGCATCGCCAGCTGACCGCGTACCAGCTCCTTCAGATGAACCTCCTGCAGCTGCAGGCGCAGCTCCTGCGTCCGTTCATGCACGCTGCGTATCATCGCTTCAATATGTCCGGCCGCCGTGCTGATGACGCTCAGATCGCTGCGCAGCTCCTCATTCGCTCCGGCTTCGCGGTTCATTTTATCGGTAAACAGTTTGATTTTGCCGATATCGTTCTTGATCGCATGATTCAGCATCGCCGTACCGCTCGTAATCGCGCGCAGCGAGTAATTCAATTGCCGACGTTCAATGAGCAGTTGAACACCGAGGAAACCGAAATTAAACAGGGCGAAGATGAAGATGACGAAAGCTATGCTGATCGGCCAAACGTTATAACGCCAGAGTCCATAGAGGCCGAACAGCGGCATAATGAAATTCATCGTCAGCGCAATGAGCACTGCAGGCAGCACCGCAATTAACAGCACCGCATGAGCGCGGCGCTCCGCCGGATGCACATGCGACTTCGTCAGCACCAGTAACGCTCCGAGAATAAAATACGGAATCGCCCAGATGGCGAGTATATTGTAATGCACGGGATACGACTCCGCGAGCGGCACCGCTAGCATCCCAAGAGGCAGTGCCGCTGCTATAGCTGGTAATCTACGCGAGAGCACAGCTGGGACGCGTTCCGAATTATAGGCTGCCCCGAAGCATAGAAATCCGAATGGCAATCCGTAGTAGCTTGTCCATGAGCAGGTGCGCTGAATGATCCGCAGCACATGCTCGCCTGCAGCATCGATATCTTGATTGGCCAGCATCGCGATGATCCAGCCTTCCAGTACGGATGCCAGCGCCCCCATTCCCCCGCAGAAGGCGACTAAGCTGAGCCAGCGGCCGGCAGCATTCCTCCGGTTGGCCGTAACAAGCAGTACCGCAGTAATCCATAGCACAATCCACACGAACAGCATCTATTAACGTTCCCCCAATCGGCACCGCGCCTGCATCCCGGTTACTATCCGAGGCGGCCACAAATGTCGATTTTTTTCTATATTATAACATGACCGTTGTTAACAACATCCCCCCGATTCATCCACAACGGCAAAAAACGCCCTGACAGCCGATTATCGGCCGCCAGGGCGTCTTTCATAACTACAAACTAGATCAAGCTCATTTTGTCGCGTCTGACCGGGGACTTCCGCTTCTCCACGAGACGGTTCAGTGCGTCGATGTATGCACGTGCGCTCGCTTCCAAAATATCCGTGCTAAGGCCGCGGCCTTGAGCGGATACTTCATCTTGCTTCAGCACCACATGCACCTCGCCAAGCGCATCTTTACCATGCGAAACCGACTTGATGGAGTAGTCCTCCAGCTCGACCGTTTCTGTCGTCAATGCATCAATCGCGTTGTAAATCGCATCAACAGAACCGTTGCCTTCTGCGGATTGCTCCTTCACTTCGCCTTCAGCCGTGCGAACACGGATGGTTGCGCTAGGTACGGACTTGTTGCCATAGCTGACTTGGATCGTCTCCAGCGAGTACACCTCAGGCGTATCGGTAAGCTTCTCTTCTAGCATGGCGCGAATGTCCTCGTCCATGACGTTCTTCTTCTTGTCCGCCAGGTCTTTGAATTTCGCGAAAGCCGTGTTTACAGCTTCATCATCAAGCTCATAGCCTAGATCAATCAGCTTCTCGCGGAACGCAGCGCGTCCGGAATGCTTGCCAAGGACGAGCTTGGAATCACGCAGACCGATTGAATCCGGAGAAATGATTTCGTATGTCGTTTTCTCTTTCAACATGCCATCCTGATGGATACCGGACTCATGCGCAAACGCATTCGCGCCTACGATAGCCTTGTTGCCAGGGACAACCATACCCGTCAGCTTGCTCACGAGGCGGCTGGTTTTCGCAATTTCCTTCAGGTTGAGCGTCGTTGTCGCCCCGAAGTAATCCGCACGTGTAGCTAGTGCCATAGCAATCTCTTCCAGCGCCGTGTTACCGGCACGTTCGCCGATTCCGTTGATCGTACCCTCGATTTGATCCGCACCGTTTAGAATCGCTGCCAGTGCATTGGCTGTCGCCATGCCAAGATCGTCGTGGCAGTGCGCGCTAAGCTGAATTTTCTCGATGCCCGGCACCTGCTCCTTAAGCGTCTTGAAGATATGACCATATTCGGACGGGTTCATGTAGCCAACCGTATCCGGAATATTAACAACCGTTGCCCCTGCACGAATCGCCATGTCCGTTACCTGACATAAGAAATCAAGCTCCGTACGGCCTGCATCCTCAGGCGAGAATTCGATTTTGCTAAAATATTGCTTCGCATAACGGATCGCACGCTCCGCAGTCTCCAGCACTTGATCCTTCTCCATACGCAGCTTGTGCTTACGGTGGATTGGGCTCGTCGCCAGGAACAGATGCAGGCATGGATCTTGAGCGCCCTTAAGCGCTTCAGCGACCGCATCGATGTCCTGTTCGCGAGAACGCGCCAGGCCGATGACAGAAGCATTCTTGACGGCACGCGCAACGGCATTCACCGCTGCAAGATCGCCCGGGGACGCAGCCGGGAAGCCGGCTTCGATCCGATCGACGCCAAGTTTCTCCAACTGGTACGCAATCTCAACCTTTTCCTTCGTGTTGAGGTTAACGCCCGGAGATTGCTCGCCGTCACGAAGCGTCGTATCGAAAATATAAATTTTACGCATTAGCTACACCTCGGACTCAAGAATAATCCCGGATAGCGAAACGGCCCTGACGCCTCCAGTAGGAGACGCAGGGACCGGTCACTTTATCCGGGTATGCATAATTATACAAACCGGTTACGCGGATAATGCCTTATTATTTCTTGATCCAGTGCATCAATTCACGAAGTTGACCGCCAACCACTTCGATTGGGTGTTGAGCTTCGTTACGGCGAGTTGCCGACATGAATGCATTGTTGGATTGGTTCTCCAAGATGAAGTCGCGAGCGAATTTACCTTGTTGGATATCTGTAAGAACAGCTTTCATAGCTTTCTTCGTCTCGTCAGTTACGATACGAGGACCTGTTACATAGTCGCCGTATTCAGCTGTGTTGGAGATGGAATCACGCATAGTGGAAAGGCCGCCTTCATACATCAGGTCAACGATAAGCTTCAGCTCATGCAGACACTCGAAGTATGCCATTTCTGGTGCATAACCTGCTTCAACAAGCGTTTCAAAGCCTGCTTTAACAAGTGCAGTTGCTCCGCCGCAAAGTACAGCTTGCTCGCCGAACAGATCTGTTTCTGTTTCTTCGCGGAACGAAGTTTCGATAACGCCTGCACGAGTACAGCCGATACCTTTTGCGTATGCAAGACCGATTGCTTTTGCGTTGCCAGTAGCATCTTGCTCGATAGCGATAAGACCAGGTACGCCAAAGCCTTCAACATAAGTACGACGAACCATGTGGCCCGGGGACTTAGGAGCAACTAGCAATACATCTGTGTCTTTACGAGCATTGATTTGACCAAAGTGAACGTTGAAGCCGTGGGAGAACATCAAAGCTGCGCCATGTTTCAGGTTCGGCTCGATTTCTTCTTTGTAAACGCGAGCTTGCGTTTCGTCAGGCATCAAGATTTGAACAACATCAGCAAGTTTTACAGCTTCGCCAACGGACAATACTTCAAAGCCGTCGTTTTTAGCTTTCTCAGCAGATTTACCAGCGCGAAGGCCGATAATAACTTTCAGACCGCTGTCGCGAAGGTTTTGTGCTTGAGCATGACCTTGGGAACCGTAACCGATAACTGCGATTGTTTTGCCTTGCAGAACGCTTTGGTCTGCATCTTTCTCATAGTACAATGTAACTGCCATGTGAATGTTGCCTCCTTTAATTTAACCCTTTTGAGCGGGTGTTACAGAAGGGACTTGTCCCGAGCATTTCGCTTTGAATACTTCTTCGGTTCCCTCGCTCTAACCCCCGCTCAAAAGCGGCGTCGACCTTATGATTTGGTCTGAAAATGTACGTGCTTGCATGACCTATGATCTAGTTATCTAGCGTTTCCACGAACCATTGCCGTTACGCCCGTACGAGACAGCTCGCGAATGCCATAAGGCTTCAGCAGCTCGATCATCGCATCGATTTTCTCCGTATCGCCTACTACTTGCACCATCAGCGACGTTGTGCCGATATCGACAACAGCAGCACGGAAAGTTTCCACTACGCCGAGAATTTCAGGACGGGACGTTGGTTCCGCACTTACTTTAATAAGCGCCAGCTCGCGGCCAACCATCGGATTGGCGCTCAAGTCTACGACTTTAATAACGTCGATGAGCTTGTATAGCTGCTTGATAACTTGCTCAAGCATCTTGTCATCGCCTGTAGTGACGATGACCATCCGGGACAAGCCAGTTTCCTCGCTCGTCCCTACTGTGATGCTTTCAATATTGAAGCCACGACGTCCAAACAAACCGGAAACGCGTTGAAGGACGCCTGGCTGATCGTTTACGAGAACTGCTACCGTATGTCTCTTCATCATTCGGAATCCCCCATTAGCATTTGGTCAATTGTGGAGCCTTGTGTAACCATCGGATACACATTCTCATGTTTGCGAACGACAAACTCCACTACTGCCGGTCCCGGATGATTCATCGCTTCTTGCCAAACGGCACGTGCATCTTCTTTATTGGAAGCGCGGAATCCGCGTACGCCGTAAGCATCGGCCAATTTCACGAAATCAGGGCTGCCGGAGAGATCGATATGGCTGTAACGGTTGTCATAAATCAGCTCTTGCCACTGACGAACCATCCCTAGCACCTGATTGTTAATGATAACGACTTTAACCGGAATGTTGTTGATGGCACAAATCGCAAGCTCTTGCGCGCACATCTGCATGCCGCCGTCACCGTTAATTGAGATAACCAGACGGTCCGGATTCGCCATTTGGGCGCCGATTGCCGACGGGAAACCAAAGCCCATCGTACCTAGTCCGCCGGAAGTTACCCACGAGCGCGGCTGATTGAATTTATAGTACTGCGCTGCCCACATTTGGTGCTGGCCAACGTCAGTCGTTACAATCGCTTCGCCCTTCGACTCTTCGTAGAGCATCTCGATAACCCATTGCGGTTTCAGCTCTTCTTCGGAATCTGTGTAGCTGTAAGGTACTTCTTTGCAAGAAGCGGCAAGCTGCGCACGCCATGCATCGGCTTTCTCCGCATACTTCACTTCTTTGTTAGCCATTTGGAGCACAGTCTTCACATCGCCAACAATCGGAATGTCTGTCGGAACGTTCTTGCCGATTTCGGCTGGATCAATATCGATGTGAACGATCTTCGCCTTCGGTGCGAAGCCGGACAGTTTGCCCGTTACGCGGTCATCGAAGCGTGCGCCGATATTAATCAGCAAATCTGCCGATTGAATAGCTGTATTCGCTGTGTAGGTACCGTGCATACCCG
Organism: Paenibacillus sp. CF384; assembly: GCF_900106745.1. GTDB lineage: Bacteria > Bacillota > Bacilli > Paenibacillales > Paenibacillaceae > Paenibacillus_Z. The sequence goes on from NZ_FNNV01000002.1 coordinate 168,261, forward strand.
GCATGCCGAGCCACAGCTCGTTGCCGCTTGGGAATGCGCCAAGTCCAAGCAATGTCGTCGTAATCGGAATACCCGATTTCGTAATGAATTCAAGCAGTTCCTCATGTCCGCCGGAGTAAACAACGCCTCCGCCTGCCAATACGATCGGACGCTCAGCTTCCGTGATTGCTTTAATCATCTTGTCGACTTGCAGTTTATTCGGCGTCACCGTTGGGTTGTAGCCGCGGATGCTCACTTCCGTCACCGGTTCGAACATCGCGAGCTCGGCGGAAACATCCTTCGGAATATCGATTAATACGGGACCTTTACGGCCGGTATTGGCGATGTGGAACGCTTCGTGAATGATACGCGGCAAATCAGCAGCCTTGCGTACCAGATAGCTATGTTTCGTAATCGGCATCGTGATGCCGGTAATGTCAGCCTCTTGGAAAGCATCCGTACCGATAAGAGTTGTCGCTACGTTGCCGGTAATGACGACAAGCGGCACCGAGTCCATATACGCAGTTGCGATTCCTGTGACGAGATTCGTAGCTCCCGGTCCTGATGTTGCGATACATACGCCAACTTTTCCGCTAGCCCGCGCATAGCCGTCGGCCGCATGAATGGCGCCTTGCTCGTGACGGGTCAGCAGATGCTGAAAATCCGAAAATCCGTGCATGGCATCATAAATGTACAACACAGCTCCGCCTGGATAGCCGAACACGCACTCCACATCCTCGAGCACCAAGCTGCGAAGCAAAATTTCTGAGCCGGTAATAACCTCCGGTTTTCTCAGGTTTTCCTTAATTTCTTCTTTTGACCTTAACGTTGCATGTTGAGCGACCATTAAGTCGTCCTCCCTTCCTAGGTGAAACGAGTTAGAATTGTAGAAAAACAAAAAAACCTTTCGTTCCCAGACGTCAATTGCGTCTAGGGACGAAAGGTTTAGCTTCCGTGGTACCACCCAAATATGTTATACGCCTCACAGCGCATAACCTCATGAGGTAAGAACGAACCGTCGTTCATTACCTTGGCACAATAACGTGTGCCTTACGATTTCCCCTAATACGATCATCGATCTTTTCAGGGAAACAGCTCCGAGGTGAGCTCGTTGGAAAGGGGTATTGGCGTCGGTTTCAGCAGATCCGATCGCTCTCTGGAGCAAAAGAGCCCTTAACACTTCGTCCTCTTCATAGCCGTTTACTTATTAGCTTATCGCTTATTATATGCTCCACGATTTCATTCGTCAAGGACTTGCAGCAGCATAATTATAAAAAGTTATGTATACGCCATTCTTAGGCGCGCCGCTCCGCTATCTGCTACATAAGATGAAGAATCATGCGCAACGGTGAAACGGCTTACGCGCAACGTAATCATCCATACAATCCACAGAAAGCAGGTAGCCCTATGATTCGAGCAAGGATAGCACGCACGGATGATGAGGAGATCATCCGTTTAATCAAGAGCGAGCTTATTCCGCTCTCGTATACAGCTTCGCCAAGAGATGCACAAACCATTCGCGAGCTGCCCAGACGAATTAGCGATGGAGTCTCGCTTGTTTACTCCCGTTCCAAAAGAAGCATCCCCCTTGGCTTCCTCCATTACTATACGCGTGGAGACATCCTTCTCTTCGACATGCTCGTCGTCCATCCGCAGCATCGCGGTAAACAGATCGGCACGCATCTTATTACCAAAGCGGAAACAAAAGCCAAAGAAAAGGGCTGCAGCGTCGCCAGATTGTTTGTCGATCATGGAAATCCAAAAGCCCAGCGGCTCTATTCGAGGCTGGGCTATCAGACCGTCAGATTCATTCCTGAGGTTCGCTGCTACGAGATGGTTAAACCATTAGTAACTTAATTCACTGGTTCGGACAGACATCGATCATGGATGCGAGCGATTAGTAGTATGGCGTGTTATTGTATCCGGCAATAGGCTGGCAATCGCAGCCTGGTCCTCCGAAGCCTGGTCCGCCAAAGCCCGGACCACCGAAGCCTGGGCCACCATAGCCCGGGCCACCAAAGCCTGGTCCTCCGAAGCCCGGCCCATAGCCAGGTCCGCCGAAGCCGCCGCCCCAGCCAAAGCCGCCTCCGGCAAATAGACCGATTGCTAGCAGATCGAATAATACAAGTGCTATGATCGCTCTTGTTTGAACCTCTTTACCATTGCTAAGCGGCATAAGCTGCAATTGATTGTGATGGGCGCGAACGAGTTTGCCGGTGACAACAGAACCGTCTTTGCGAACCGCATAGACCGTTTTGCCGACCATCTTCTGAACTTGTTCTTTCGTAACGCGTTGCATAAAGGATTTCCCTCCTCAACATAGCTTACAATGCATGTGATTTGCCTCCGATGACAAATGCTCATAGAGGATATTTATCTCGGAAGTATAAACGGCGTTGTCCTATACTCTATTCACTAGCATCCGCATGCGATTGTACCGCTGTCCATATCGGTCAAAACAAAAAAAGCGCCTTTCCGCTGAGCGGAAGGGCGCTTTTATCATAAAACGGTAATCCGAAGACTACGCGTTTACTTTTTGTTTTGCAAGGTTTGCAAACGTGTTGAACGAGTTGATATCGTTAACTGCAAGATCAGCAAGCATTTTGCGGTTTACTTCGATGCCAGCAAGTTTCAAGCCGTACATGAATTTGCTGTAGGACAGGCCGTTTTGGCGAGCTGCAGCATTGATACGAACGATCCACAGTTTGCGGATGTCGCGTTTGTGTTGACGACGGTCACGGTATGCATAAAGCAAGGATTTCATTACTTGCTCTTTTGCTGTTTTAAACAGGCGATGCTTGGAACCGAAATAACCTTTTGCTAGCTTCAAAATTCTTTTACGACGACGTGCGCGGACGAATCCGCCTTTAACTCTTGCCATGAGTAGAAACCTCCCGAGTAATAGTTATACGAATTAGATCGATCTAATTAACCTTTGATGTTTGCCAGGCCTTGTTGCAGACGTTTGAAATCGCCTTTAGCCAGGTTTGGTTGAGTGTTCAGAACACGCTTCTGACGGGACGATTTGCCGGAAAGAAGGTGGTTTTTGTAAGCTTTATAACGAATTACTTTACCAGTACCCGTAATTTTGAAACGATCTTTCAAACTGCTGTGAGTTTTCATTTTAGGCATGTGGTGTTCCTCCTCAAAGAATGTTAGTTAGTCTGTTTCGGTGCCAAAATCATAATCATACTGCGGCCCTCAAGTTTAGGAACACGCTCCATGACGCACAGATCAGCAACCTCTGTCGCAAGCCGATCAAGAATCTTCTGACCGACAGAAGCATGTGTAATTTCACGTCCGCGGAAACGAACCGAACATTTCACTTTATCGCCTTCACCCAGAAACTTTACAACATTGCGGAATTTCGTTTGGTAATCGTTCTCGTCGATGTTGGCACGGAACCAAACTTCCTTCGTGTCTACAATCTTCTGATTCTTGCGAGCTTCTTTTTCTTTCTTTTGCTGCTCATAACGGAATTTGCCATAGTCCATAATCCGGCACACCGGCGGTTTCGCTGTCGGTGCAACGTTCACTAGGTCCAAGTTCAAATCGATTGCCAATTGCAGTGCCTCGCGGAATTGCTTGATGCCTAGTTGTTCGCCTTCAGCACCGACTACACGCACTTCTCTGGCCCGAATTTCATCGTTGATTTGATGTTCCCTGCTAATAACCTGCCACCTCCAAAAATTATGAATCACGCAAGCAAAAATCAAAAAATGCGGATCCGCTCGGGACCCGCATTCCAATAATCAAGATTGTTGGCTGTTCAAGCAGCTGTTACGCCGAGCCTGTTCCAATCATCGATCGCGAACCATTCGACCATCGTCGAGTAGGTGAGAAGCGGGTGCCTCTACTTGTGCGTATACATGTTTGAGTTACTGTAAGACATGTTACTGAAATACTATAGCATAGCCTATTCAGGAATGTCAAGCGTCGACGACGAAGCTGCCTCGAAGCTCATTAAACCTGTTTGCTCTGCACTTCTTCCAAGCGAAGTACGCGCGTATGCTGCGTGTGGCTCCATTGCTTGTTGTTCTGCGTGAAGAACGCGTAGCATGTAATCGGCAGCCAGGAAAGCTGGAAGAACACCATCGAGAACAGATGTGCATACATCTTCCCTGAGCGAATGCCTTCTAGCATCATAACGAGCGGGAACATGATTACGGTAGCCGCAATCGCAACACCTGCTACCCAATACGGCATGTAGTAGTAGATGGATGAAAAAGCATTCTTAGCCGGGATGATATTGTCCATCCACAGCAGCGCAGTAACCAGGAAGCCGATAAAGGTGTTGTACACCGAGATGGAGTACAGCGCCGCATCGAACTTCACGAAGCTGCGTTCTTTAATACTTGCCCATAGCAGCGGGAAGAAATAACTGCGAGCTACGGTAAAGTGACCTTGCATCCAGCGCAGACGCTGTCTGGAAGAAGCTTTGAAGCTAAGCGGCTTCTCGTCGTACACTTTGGCATCGTAATTCAAGACCGGATGAATGCCGCGTTTCACGCAGCGCATCGAGAACTCCAAGTCCTCAACGAGACTTGTCGCACCCCAGCCCATTTCCTTCATGAGCGCGGTATCAAAGCACATGCCCGTGCCGCCAAGATAGTTGGCCATGTTCAAGTTTCTGCGGGACAGCTGCCACAACCGGTTGCAATACCAGTATGTGATCGCATAAGACGCCGTAACCCACGAATCCGTCGGGTTCTTAGTATCCAAGTAGCCTTGGATGACCTTGTGGCCTTCGCATAAATCATTGTTCATATGAATCAAGAAGTCATTGCCGACGAGGTTATCTGCGTCGAACATCACGATGGCATCATACTGACGGGGCATCGCCCACAATTCCTTCAGCATCCATTCGATCGCATGGCCTTTGCCGCGCAGATGCGGGTTCTTACGCTCGCATGCTTGCACGCCATAGCTGCGGACGATCTCTGCCGTGTTGTCCGTGCAGTTGTCGCAAATGACGAAGATATCGTAAAGTTCCTTCGGATAATCCAGCTTTTTTAAATTTTCAACAAGCGCTCCGACTACCTGTGCTTCATTGTGTGCAGCGACCAGAACGGCAAAGGATTTCTGAGGTGCATGCTTCACTTCCTTACGTTTCCTTACAATACCGAACAGGGAAATACTGAATTGATACACGCCGACAAAAGCCAAAAAGATTTGAAACATAATAATGATTGTATTAACCATTATTTTTTACTACCCCCTTGAGACCCCATTTTTATATTCTCTCTAGTTTTGTTTGATCTCGCTGTCAGTGAATCGCGGCAGTTCTTTTTGTTTTATTCCGCAACCCTACTGATTTTCCACACAATGTGTCCTTTTGTCAAAAGTAGAAAATGTCGCTTAACCGCCAAGAAGTCGAAGAAAAGCGCTTGCATTGGGTGCTGACAGTACTGATCCCTTGTTTTCGTCCGTCTCACCCTTATTTTCAGCCATTTACGATAAAAACATGTTTCTTTTTCAATAAACGTATTGAACTGGCAAAGGTTTCAAGTAAATTATCCCCTAGTGTGACGATTTGTTGAACTCGGGACTTCGCTTTCCGCTTGCCGGAACCTCATAAGAAGCTCATCGAAGATGGCATCCCATGATTGTCTTAGGCTATGTGCCAAACCCCTCGCTGTGAAACGCTTGCGCAGCTCCGGGTTTCGGTACATGCGTTCCAGCGCTGCACTGAAGGCGTTCACGTTGCCGGCCTCGCACCTCAACCCGCTCCACTCGTGGACGACCGTATCCACCACACCTCCCGTATCTGCACAGATGACAGGCGTACCGCAAGCCATCGCTTCCAATACGACATTGCCGAAGGTTTCGGTAGGTGACGGAAACAGCATAACATCCGCTGCCGCGTACCATTGTTGAAGCGCCGGCATCGCAGTAAATCCAAGAAAGCAGGTCGAAATCCCTTCTCGGACAGCTTGCTGCTTCAAGGTATTCATGGATGGACCGTCGCCGGCTATTACGAAAACGGCGTCTTTGCATACCTCTCGTTGAAACTTTGCAAATGCGGCAATCGCACAATCCACGTTTTTTTCAGGAGCCAGTCTGCCTACATAAAGCACGATGAAGCGGTCCTTCGGAATTCCATACTGCGCCAGCAGCGCGGCTTTATCCACATTGGGATGAAAGCTCTTCGTATCCATTCCTCGCGTCCAAACGGCTAGACGATGCTCATCCCACCCCCGTTCCTTCAGCTCAAGAAGCGTCGATGCGGAGGGTACGAAAATGAACCTGCACTCCTGGTGAAACCATTCCATATACCTCCATAACATCTTAACCATCCAACGGGTATTGTAAAACGCCAAATAGCGGTCAAAATGTGTATGATAGGATGCAACCAGCGGGATTCGGTGTTTATGCGCATAATGAATGCCGCAAAGCCCAAGATTGAACGGGGTCGCAACATGAATAAGTGTAGGCCTGAACGCTTGCAAGGTGCGATTGATATGAATCGGATTTGGCAATGCCAGGCGGCATTCGGGATAGAGGAAGAAGGGCATGCTGGCAAACCGGGTAACCATGGGCTCAGGTTCTTCATGCGCGGCGGCAGCAGGCTGAGGAGCGAAAACAAGACATGGAATATCGCGGCGGCGCAGGTATTGCTCCCACCGTTCAAGCGTTCGGGCCACTCCGTTGACCTCAGGGGTGAACGTATCCGTAAATAAAGCAAGACGCATCGGTCATCGCCTCCATCCGCTAGTACCGCCTGAATGCGCGGCAAGCTTGTGGAGCCAGTTTACACGAGTTGTATTTCCAGTGTATTTGTGGAAAATGAAGACTACGTGAAGAATGAAGCTGATGACGCTTGTACATTCCTCTGATTATAAAGAAGCATTAAATTTACTTCATAATCGGTTATTTATTCGTTAATACGGCAGAAACAATTCCAACCTATACTTGATTTGCAGGTGGCAAGTGATCGGTGGCTTGAAGCTGATGAATGGGCGTGACATTTGCATACAACCAGGAGGGGATTCATGTGGTTAATGTCGTGTTCTGGGCTTTAACACAGGAGCAGCGCTTATTATTATGGGCAAATCGCAGGTCGGCGCACCGAACTGTCAACCGCTTGTTAGGAGGATGGCTCGGGACGATTACCCATGCAGGCGGGGCAACGTTCACGTTACTGACTGCTTTGCTTTGCGGATTGTCCGCGCCTGGCGTATGGGGTACCGTCGGCTGGCAAGCTTTCGCAGCCACCATTATCAGTCATATCCCCGTTGCCATCATGAAACGCAAGTTCAGCAGGCTCCGCCCTTATCAAGCACTCAGCAGTGTGCATGTATGCAAAAAACCGCTGCGCGACTCCTCGTTTCCTTCGGGTCACACAACGGCTATATTCGCTTGGCTCTTGCCTTGGCTCGTGGCGGATACCGCTATGCTGCCGATCATTCTTCCGGCTGCAATCATCCTCGGTGTGTCCGTTGGCTGGTCAAGAATGTATCTCGGTCTCCATTACCCTTCCGATATTGCGGCAGGTGCGGTAATTGGTTCGTCTGTTTCGTTGTCCGTATCCGCAGCTTGGTCACTCTTCTGAGCAGCGGCCAGCTTAGCCTCTCTATGAGCCGCAATCGCCTTCTCGCCGATCACGACTTCGACGCGGTGAATATTGTTGCCCTTCTCGACGAACTTCGCTTCATATTCCGTCAGCACAAGATCATCACGCAGCGTTTCTTTGTGAAGATGCAGAGAAATATTACGCATATGCAGTTCCATATCCGCGAAGCTGTTAAGCGAGAATTCGAATAGCAGCTGCGAGTCGGTCTTAAAGTGGATTTCGCCGTATTCGTTTAGAATCTCCATATACTTCTTGACGAAGCGCGGGTGCGTCAGTCTTCTGCGCCCGTGCTTTGCTTTGGGCCATGGATCGCTGAAATTCAAGTGGATGCGCTGAATTTCCCCGGGCGCAAACATCTCTTCAATGCCCTCAATATTCGCACGCAGCAGTGCCAAGTTCGGCGGCTGTGCAACGCCTTCCTTCTCCCATGCCAAACGCGCTTTATCGCTTGCACGGCGGATCAACTCGTCGTACATATCCACGCCGATGTAATTAATATGAGGATTCCGAACGCTCATATCGCTGATAAACCGCCCTTTTCCCATGCCAAGTTCCACATAAATCGGGTTATCGTTGCAGAAAAATTCGCGCCAGCGTCCTTTATGAGGCGCTGCATCCAGCACCACAAGCTCCGGCTGTGCTTCCAAGCTCTCCAATATTCCTTTTCTTCCTCTAAGACGCATATGATCTGATTCCTCCATTGTTAAATGGCTGCATGCTGTACAAGCATCCAGCGCTACTATCCCATATTGTGCCCGAATTCCGCATCACTTGTAAAGTCTGCGCAAATGCAAGCTGCGCCGGTTTCCGTGCATATAAAAAGCCGAGTGCGCAGTTAGCGCCTTCGGCTGAAGTTGTTTCTGGTGCGAATAGCTTGGTTTAGTTCAACATTTGGTTCTGAGCGGTCTCTTGCGACTCCAAAATGTCATGCAGTTTTTTCCGGGCGGAAACCTCAACATTATGATTACCGTAAAAACGGATACCTGCGAGCGACATCAATTCTTTTCTCGTTAATTCAACCGTAACTTTCTCGTCACCATGTGGAATTTTAACTTGTGAATCCATTCCTCATCACCTCAACTTGATTATTTTCAAGCGAATTTCCAGAAAATCGACCTGCTATGACAAGTGGTTGGAAGAGGGTTAAATGTAGTGTTTTTGCTGTTCTGTCGCACTTTTAATATAACACTTCATGTTAGGTTTAGCAAGCCCTTTTCTAATCTTTTTTACAGCATTGCGACTATTTTGAAACCGCTTTTTTGCTTCTAGTGAAGGGCAATCGTGTCACCCGTTACTGCCTCAGCGTAGCGTTTTGTCTCTTTTTTCGTTATGATTGGGGATATAAAGTTTATTAAAAGCAAGAGGAGCCTACCCATGAAAGTGCAAATTCAGCCGGATGCCGACTCCCTACAGCCTAGCCTGTGGAGCGACAAAAGGTTTCATACATGGAACTACGAAATGCGAGAGCAATTCGGGAGCAAAGTATTCAAGGTCATGCTGGATGCCGGATTTACGTGTCCGAATCGGGACGGGAAGATTGCGACCGGCGGCTGTACCTTCTGCAGCGCGAGAGGCTCGGGTGATTTTGCGGGCAGCCGCAGAGACGACCTGGTCACCCAATTCAATAAGATCCGAGATTTGCAGCATCAGAAATGGCCGGAAGCGCAGTATATCGGGTATTTCCAAGCGTATACGAATACGTATGCGCCGGTTGAAGAGCTGCGGGAATATTACGAAGCCATTCTCGTTCAGCCCGGCGTCGTCGGCTTGTCCATTGCAACACGGCCGGACTGTTTGCCGGATGACGTTGTCGATTATTTGGCCGAGCTGAATGAGCGGACTTATTTGTGGGTCGAGATGGGACTCCAAACGATCCATGAGTCCACTTCCACCTTGATTAACCGCGCTCACGATACAGCCTGCTACGAAGATGCGGTTAAGCGTCTTCGGGCGCGCGGCATTCGCGTTTGCGCGCATATTATTTATGGCCTGCCTCAGGAAACGCATGAAATGATGCTTGATACCGGCAGAGCTGTTGCCGCCATGGATGTGCAGGGGATCAAAATTCACCTGCTGCATCTGATGCGCAAGACGCCAATGGTCAAGCAATATGAAGCAGGCCTGCTCCGCTTCCTAGATCAAGATGAATATGTGAAGCTCATCGTCGATACGCTGGAGCTGCTTCCACCGGAGATGATCGTTCACCGGCTTACGGGCGACGCGCCTCGCGATCTGCTGATCGGTCCGATGTGGAGTCTGAAGAAATGGGAAGTGCTCAACGCGATCGACCGCGAGCTGACTACGCGCAACACTTGGCAAGGCCGCTTGTGGGAGGCGCAGTAGGATGGGCTTCCTGAGCGTACTCAGCATGGCTCACAAGCTCGTGAAGGAACGAGTGTCACCCGGCGACATCGTCATAGACGCCACCTGCGGCAACGGCGTTGACACGCTGTTCCTGGCGGAACTCGTTGGCTCACGCGGGGCCGTCTATGCTTTCGACATCCAGGAGGAAGCGCTGGAGCGAACGCGGCAGCGATTGAACGACAGTGCGGCAGATGCGGCGCTTCACCTCGTGCATGCGAGTCATGCCGATATGGTGGCGCATATCCCTGCAGAGGCGTGCGGGAAGGCAGCCGCGGTAATGTTTAACCTCGGCTATCTGCCCGGCGCGGATCAGTCCGTCATTACGACGCCTGATGGAACGCTCGCCGCTCTGGAGGCCGCTCTTACGGTCCTTCGGCCTTCCGGTATCTTGACCGTTGTTCTTTATCCCGGTCACCCCGGCGGCGCCGAGGAAGCCGATGCTGCCGTGCAATGGGCTTCCGCGCTGCCTCAGTCGGTAGCGCAAACGATCCTGTATCGTATGGCGCAGAAACCTGAGGCACCTTATTTGCTTGCAATCGAGAAACGATAGTGTAATCATCGTGGTGGGACAAGCCGGCTTCTTGAGGAAAACCTGATTAGCTAAATTATGAGGAGGTCATTATTCATGGCAGTTCGTAAACTTGAGCATGTAGGCATCATGGTATCCGATTTGGAGAAATCGATCGCATTCTATACCGAGATTGTTGGTTTGAAGTACCTGTACACGTTGAAGCATTCCAACAACGTCATCCGCCTTGCTTTCCTTTCCGGCACAGATGGCGGGGAGTCCGAAGTCGAGCTGATCGAAGGTTACAACGGTCAATTGTCAGATGAAGGACGCACGCATCATGTGGCATTCACGGTCGACGATGTGGATGCAGAATTTAAACGCATCACGGATCTTGGCGTCCCGCTTAAAGATACCGAAATTACAATGTTGCCTAATGGCGCTCGTTATTTCTTCTTCTACGGCCCGGACGGCGAGTTCCTAGAAATGTTCCAGCCTGCTGCACAACCACAAGCCTTATTGTAATTTGAGGAAACCAGGAAGTTTAGACAGAGGAGTGATTGAATTGACACAGACTTACCCGTTGCAATTTAAACCCGAAATGAAAGAAAGAATCTGGGGAGGCCGCGCACTGGAGCAATTCGGCCTTGAGCTGCCGGAAGGCGCCATCGGCGAAGGCTGGATGATCGGCGATCATCCGAACGGCACGACCAAAGTCATGAACGGCGCGCTCGCCGGACTTGGACTGGACGACATTCGCGAGAAATACGGTCGCGAATATTTCGGTACGAAAGGCTACGCCGAGAATGGCCGTTTCCCGCTTCTGATCAAGCTGCTGGATTGCAATGACGATCTATCCATTCAAGTGCATCCTACCGATGCTTACGAGGGACTTCCCGAAGGCGAGCTTGGCAAAACCGAAATGTGGTACATATTGGCTGCAGAGCCCGGCGCTAAAATCATCTACGGCCTCAAAGAAGGCGTTGACCGCACTGCCCTCGCAGCTGCAATCGAAGAAGGCCGCGTTATGGATTGCCTGCAAGAAGTACCGGTCGAAGCCGGAGATGCGTTCTATATTCCAGCCGGCACGGTTCACGCGCTGTGCGCAGGCGTTGTAGTCGCTGAAATTCAACAAAACTCCGACACTACTTACCGGGTGTTTGACTACAATCGCCCGGGTCTGGACGGCAAGCTTCGTGAGCTGCACGTGGAAGACTCCCTCAATGTTACCGCTTATGAAGGCGCTGGCGCGAGCCGCATGAAGACCGATGCGATCGGCGACAATGAATGGCTCACGATTGCAGAGTCCCCTTATTTTGTCGTTGAGAAAGGTCTTGTACGCGCTCCTTGGAAGCTGACAACGACACCTGAATCATTTGTCATTCTCGTGATTGCAGAAGGAACAGGCTCGCTAAGCTGGGATGGCGGCACACAAGCCGTCAAAGCCGGCGAATGCTTCCTGCTCCCTGCAAGCCTTGGCGGCTACGAGCTGGACGGCAGCATGACCGTTCTGCGCAGCGTAACGCCTTAATACGAACGAAGAAGAGGCTGGCTCTCGAATCATCGACTGAGATGATGGCGAGAACCAGCCTCTTTGTTTACCTCACACTTTAATCACAAACGGAACAACAAGCACTTTCCCCTGATACTGAAATTGTCCCCATAGCTTATACAAGCCTGCTTTGGGAAACTGAGTATGGAACATGACGCTTGAACTCGATCCCGAGCTCATCCCGCTTACGGCATGCACATGCAAATACTGCGTAGCGCTCTCATCCAATATGACGCAATGTCCCGCTGTTCCAAGAAAGGGCTCCAGCTTAATCGGCTTGCCGGTAGCGGCATCCTTCAACGTAAAGTTCAGCATCGCCATTTCCCCTGCCTTTATCTCCTGCACGTCAGGCATAGCTGTGAGAGTAACCTCTACACCGGCGACAACCGTTTGCATAGACTCGCTAACCGTAAGCTTCTCACTTGCCGGCTCCTCACCGCCAACCGTGATCCATTTCTTATATACCGTGAGCCCGACGTCATCCGGCATAAATTCCGATATAAGCAGAAACCGACCGCCATGCGGAAAGCTCAGCTTTACTTTGAACTTCCCCTGGCCCTCATGAACCGGATGCACATGCGAGAATGTGGATAAGTCAGCGCTAACTACGATCAGATGCATCAGCTTCGTCATATCTTCTGTAAATCGCTCGACCGGTACACCTGATGGATCAAGCACCTGCAGCTCTAATCCGATCTCTCGCCCGCTCTGGGCGGACTTCTCCTCCTCTTCGGCTACGATCACTTTATATCCCCGGTCAGATACGTTAGTCATTTGATCCTGCTGCAGATAATGAAGCAGACCTCTCGTCGGCGGATCAATCTCCACGTTGCGAAGCGGTTTGCCTGAGCAGCCTCCCAACAGAAGCACTACGAAACCTGCAATTACCAGACATCTTAGTCTCAACCTCTTGTGCTGCATCCGACTTTTATCCTTTCCCCTTGGAAGCAGACAGGAAATGAACGCCCAGTGAAAGTAAGGTCGCCTCTACAATCGAGCCTGACCATAGCTCTGCCGACCATCCGATGCCATCCACAGCATTCATGTACCCGAAATAAAAGCCCCACAGCGCAATCGGCAGTGCCCCTGCGATTATTCGCTGAGCCCATATTCTGCCTTCGCCAGCCTTCAAATATCGGTAAAGCAGATCACCCAGCAGACCTGCGGCACCTGCCATAATAATAGACTGGTAGTACACGAACCCGTCCAGTACATTCATCATCGTCGTAATGATCGCAAACAGCAGCGTTATGGTGCCGAATGGCAGCTGCCACCGTTTCATTAGCAGAAACACCGGATACATATAGATAAGCGTATCCAGCAAAATGTATGTAAGACCGCGCATCTCGTTACTTTCAGCAACAATCCCATTACTGAAGTGGCTTACATACCAATCAACCACAGAGGCCGACGGCAAATTGTACCGGAACGCCCAGGCATACATGAGGAAGAAGCTGACGGCGCCGACTGTAATGACCAGGGATAGGAAAGCAGGCGCGAACTCCACCCAACTGGGTTTTGTCATTTTCTCATTATGCCAGCTGGCCCGAAACGGACTCGATAATATCAATAAACCGCCTAACAGCAGCATCAGATGTGACGGACTCAGCAGCGCTGCCGTGTTTTGCTCAATGCCGAACACAACATGCCAATACATATCGAACAGTCCGCCGAGCAGGAAGATCACAACGCCGATTAGACCGAGCCCATATCCGACAGGCGCTGCTTTCGTCCAAGGCAAGCCGGTAGTCCGCTTGGATCGGTACAGCAGCCAGCACATCCACATCGCTGAAACCATAAAACCCGAATAAAGAATCGCATGCCACTTTGTAAAGAACGTTTCGACGACCCCGTGATTATGGGCATATCCATCCACAAAGATACCGCCGATCAGCCAGATGCCAAATACAATCGTCCAATACTCTTTCGCCGTGCTCACTCGTACTACGCGTGTATTCATAGCCTGAATCGGAACTGCTTGCATGGCGCGTCCCTCCGGGATTGTCATTTTGCAAAGGCTGTAAACGCCTTCACATTCTTGTCTTATTGTACTATGCCGGTTTGTATTTCCACTACCTGGCTGGCTAAAAAAAGAAAGCTGCCGATTAAACGAGGCCGTTGAAAAAGTTCAACTAATGAAAGACACAGACTTTCAATTGCCGTAGCCAAGGGTTTATATAGCAGTTTATTCGGCTTCCTCCTTGAGTTGTATTAACTACACGACAAACCGAAGCCTGCCGAGAAAAAAAGCAATTAACGTGTATAACATGCATTTGAAATACGGAAAACCAGCTATATTCACTTAAAAAAACGTATGAAGTGTACGAAGTACACGTCATACGTCATTTGACACCAGAAAGCAGCTAATGTGTTGTACGCCTTACATCTCATTTTCGAGCCGTGTGACAGATGATCCCTCGAAGCTCATCACTTTGGCAACCAGAGAGCAATGTCGCAAAAAAATCGCTACGATCGCTAGAAAACCTAAGTTCTTCGGTGGCCTCGATTAAAAGGCAGTCTCCTCTTGCTTCTTCCAAACGCCTCTTCGCTCCAGCAGCGCAACAATGGCCGCAGCAGCAAATATCGTTAATAGACAGACGAGCGGATAACCATAGCGTCCGAAGGTAATAAATGGTAGATGAATGAACCAATAGTAGAGAAAGGGCAGCAGCACCGGCAAAATCAGCTTCAACCGTCTGCGGATGCCAAGTACGACGAGTCCCGCAAAACCAGCGAGCACGTACAGCCAGTGCACCACGTTGATCGCCGGTCTAGGCAAGCCCGGTACCGGCTTGGAGTAGAAGGGGCTCTCGAAGAGCTGGATGGACTTCCCGACCGTAAACCAGTACGCATAATCGAACGGGTGATGCTTGAAGCCATAAGCAATGACACGCTGCGCGGCCAGCTTCTCCGCACTGTCGCTGCCCACGAACAGCTTCTGGTCCTTGTATTCCGGATATTGCTCGAAGAACCCTTTTGGCGGATTGGCCCGTTTGATCAGCGCTCCTAGCAGCATGGGATTACCGGTGGATTTGGTGAATGGAATAAATTCATGAAAGTCGACGTAGTTGCGAACCCACCATGGTGAGAGCAGCAGCATGCTGCAAACGCCAACGATAGCCGTATATTTAAATATATCCTTCCAGTTGTAACGCTGCACCAGCCAGATAATCAGCAAGCAGATCGGTATCAGTGCACATTGCGGTTTGACGTAACAGGCGAGCCCCAGCATGATGCCAACAAACACATAGGCAGATGCCTTCCGACGCTTCAGCGCATAAATAATGCTGCAAATCAGCAACAAAAAGAGCAGTTTAAACGTCGATTCCGTTAGAATCGCACCAGAGGCAAACAAGTTCGGCACATAAAGCGCATCGAGCAGCACAGCCACAACCGCGACGCGCCTGCCCAGCATTTCGCGAGCGATGATGAAGATGAGATAAACCGAGGCCGCCTGCATCAAGCACTGGAGCAAACGGAAGCCCATTACAGCAGCATCGCGATCCAGAAACGACAGAAATCCGCTGAGCACAACCGGAACCACCGGCATGATGTAGTTGGTCGGGTTCATTCCGCTGTTATAAACAAGCGTATGATGCTCGAGCAGCACTTGCGCGGCATGTACATATTTGACGTCATCATTGTTGCGTTTCTCATAGGAGCCAAGCAAGAAATGGTCGCCGAGCGACAAGACCGTAATCACATGGATGAGTAAAACAGCCGCCATTAGAATCCAAACGAACTTCCGCATCCGGGACGTTTCGGACCGTAGTGAAAACAAAGCATAACTCCCTTTCCATTTAACTGGTATTCTATAAAGAACCGTTTTCTATTATACTATAAAAGATTTGTTGAAAAGCAAGCCGCGCAAGTAGAAGGATGGGAAAGAAGGTAATACGAGATGCAGCAGCAACGGAGCAGCGATATATTGGTCATTATTCCTGCCTATAACGAAGAAGATACTCTTGCCCGCACCGTGCAGGAGCTCAAACGTCACACACCTTATGATTTTGTCGTCATCGATGATGGCTCTAAGGACCGCACGCCTGAGATCATTCGCGAAGAGGGCTATCCTTCCCTTCGCCACGCCGTGAATCTCGGAATTGGCGGCTCGATGCAAAGCGGCTACAAGTATGCAGACCGAGGCGGTTATAAATATGCGATTCAACTGGACGCGGACGGGCAGCATCGTCCTGCGGATATTGAGAAGCTTGTGAACGAAATTACTAGTCATGACTATGACATGGTTATCGGCTCGCGTTTTGTAGAAGCAAGCAGCTACAAGGGAAGCCTCTCCCGCCGACTCGGAATATTCTACTTTCACTGGTTGATTCGGATGCTGACAGGCGTGCCGGTCTACGACCCGACATCCGGCTTCCGCATCGTCGGACGCCGAGCGATCGAGCTGTTCTCTCGCACCTACCCGACGGATTATCCGGAGGTCGAAGTGCTCGTCAGCTTGTCCAAGCGAGGCTACAAGCTCAAAGAGATCAGTGTCGAGATGCGCAACCGTCAAGGCGGCTCCTCCTCCATCAACTGGTCCAAATCGATCTATTATATGATGAAGGTTACGATGTTCTCGCTCATTCGTAAAAGCTTCTCTTAAACGAAAGGATCTCCCCTAGATGAATCAGCTTGTTGCTATTCTCATTACGTTGTTTTTCCTCGGGCTTATCGTATCGTTCACGGTAACCCATAAATTAAAGGATCGCTACGCGTTTCTCTGGCTGATCACCGCCATTGCCGGCGTTCTGGCCGCGGCTTGCATCCCGCTGCTCAACCGGTTTGCCTTGTGGATCGGCATCGCCTACATGCCTACCTTCGTGTTTCTGGTCACCATCATCTTCATCCTTGCGCTGCTCGTGCGGCAGACGATGAGCTTGTCGAACCAGTCGGAGAAAATGAAGACGTTGACGCAGGAATTCGCCGTCATGGAGAAGAAGCTGCTCGATCTTCAGAAGACAATGGAAGGACGTGAGACCCTGTGAACCTGGTCCAATTCCTTCTCATTCTCGCCAATACGCTCATGCTTGTAAGCGGACAATTTCTATGGAAATACGGACTCATGCAGCGCGCTAAGCCATTCGAATCGCTGCGCACGATTGTGGAGCTCATGTTCTCGCCCTATATTATGGGCGGATTGTTCATCTATGGCTGCGCAACGGTGTTGTGGCTGTTTATCGTATCGAAGGTCGACCTCAGCTTGGCTTATCCCATCCAGAGTCTGGCCTACATCATCTCCATCATCGGCGCTTATTACCTGTTCGGAGAATCATTGTCCGCACTCAAAATCATCGGCTGTCTGCTCATTCTTGCAGGCGTCGCATGCATCGGCTTGTCAGCTCGTTATGCGTAGCAACTAAAAAGCACGGTAAAGCTCAGGAGCGATTGGCTCCTGCAGACTTTACCGTGCTTTACTTGTTTAAACACCGCGGTGTTTTAGTTCTGCTCGTTCTCGCCGATTCCGCAGGCGTCATCGGTGCAAACACCCGTGCTGCCGGTCGAAGAAGGATCAAGAATGATCAGCGGCTTCTCTTCTTCCCAGCCCTTCTGCAGAACATCGAGGAACACGTCACTTTGCAGCGCCCCGGCTACCGCGTATTTGCGGTTGATCACGAAGAACGGTACACCATTCGCGCCAAGCATGGTTGCTTCGCTGGACTCTGCTTGCACTTCGGCCATGAACGCATCGCCGCCCAGCATCGTCTCCACTTCATCCGGGTTCAAGCCGGCTTCAGCCGCGATCTCGCGGAGCGTATCCATTTCGGCAATATGCTTGGAATCGGTGAAATACGCCTTGAACAGCAGCTCCGCTACCTCCGTCCGTTTGCCGTGCATGCCTGCAAAATGAATCAAACGATGCGCATCAAGCGAATTCGCCGGAATCGCATGCTCAAAGTTGAACGTAAGCCCCTGCGCTGCAGCTTGCTGCACCAAATTCTCATGAAGCTGGATGGAACGCTCACGGCTTACACCGTATTTGTCCGCTACCAATCCATACACATCATGCTTCGGATATTTCTCCGCATTCGGGTCCAGCTGGAAGCTGCGATAGACGACCTCCACCTGATCTTTATGCTCGAACTGATCCAGCCCCTTCTCGAAGAGACGCTTGCCGATATAACAAAACGGACACGCAATGTCCGACCAAATTTCAACTTTCATCTTCACTTCACTCCTTCATCTGATAAGCCCATTATAGCCGCTTTGTCAGGTGTAGGACAACGTTTGGGCCAGATTCGAGGCATGAATCTCCATCGCAAGCTGCCGGTCCGGAAACCCTCTCTGAAGCAGCTTAAGCCCTCCCGATGCGCAAGAAATATGATGGCAGAATCGGTAGAATCGTAATCTCTGCTCATCCAAGTCGTCTCTGGACAGATACTGTTCGTAATTCGGGAAGCGAAATTGTAGGAAGCTATGCTCGTATTCCAAATCGAAGAACTCCGCTCCTTCAATATCGATGAAGTACGGTTCCAAGCTCTCATTCAGCAAAATATGATCCGGCCCCAATTCACTGTGGATGAGGCTATACTCCGCACGTGGAACGATTGTACAGCGCATGCCTTCCAACACGTCCAGCAGCCTCTCGTGCTGCTGCGCAACCCGGCTTACCTCACCTGCAAGGAAATCAAGTTGAATGATCGCATTATCGTATATCCCTGTCTCACAAGGCTTCGAATATCGATCGGCTGGGTGCCACACCTTTCCCCAAGATGACCGCTTTATCTGGTGCAAGCTGCGCAGCAGTTCATTGCACTTGCCAAACACCTGATCCCGAAGCGCCTCAGACGGATGCTCCAGATAAGGGAGTAAGTCGCCGCCGGACACATATTCAACAAGGGCAAAGTCAAACGGATATTTCTCCTGTGACGAATCCATGGCATACAAAGCGGGAGTCCGTACGCCTTGTTCGATCAAATATTGATTGTTACGACGGAAGAGCTCAGCTCCGAACGAGCCTTGCTCCCCATTCGCATAATTAGCCGCCACCTCTTCTTCAAAGTAATTTTGCTTTAAATCCCATATGTAGAACATGAGCTTAAAACCATTCTGGGCTTGGACAAGGTATACAGTCTTCTGTGCCCCGCCATGCAGCCGCTTTGCCTTCACCGCTGTAAATCCGTTTCCAAGTGCCTCCCGCATACATGCAGTCAACTCACTAAGCTCAATCGGACAACGCTCGCTCATCCTCAACAGCTCCCTCAGACCATATTGCGATTCCTTCAAAATGTACCGAAAAAACGGTCAAAAATATAGACTGTTTCGGAGCCGGATGTTATGATGTTGAGTGAGTTCTTTGTAAATTTAGCGACTGATTCGGATATATAAAAAAGCCTTGGAGGCATGCCTCCAAGGCTTTTATTTATTGGTTAGCGACGCAGGATATCTTCGATGCTCGCCAGCTCTTCGCTCGTAAATGACAGGTTGTTCAGCGCTGCAACGTTGTCTTCGATTTGGCTGACGCGGCTTGCGCCGATCAGGGCCGAAGTGACGCGTCCGCCGCGAAGCACCCATGCCAGCGACATCTGAGCCAGCGACTGACCGCGCTCTGCCGCAATGGCATTGAGCTTCTGCAGCTGTGCTACACGCTCCGGTGACACTGCGCTTTCGCTCAGGAAGCCTGTTGCGCTTGCCGCGCGCGAATCGCTTGGGATCCCGTTCAAATATTTGTTCGTCAGCAGACCTTGTGCCAGCGGACAGAACGCGATGCTGCCAACGCCGTTCTCTTCCAGTACATCCTGCAAACCGTTCTCCACCCAGCGGTCGAACATGTTATAGCTTGGCTGGTGGATAACAAGCGGCGTGCCGAGCTGCTTCATGATTGCGATGGCTTCTGCCGTTTGCTCTGCACTGTAGCTGGAGATTCCGACATAAAGCGCTTTGCCGGAGCGAACCATGTGATCCAGCGCGCCCATTGTTTCTTCAAGCGGTGTTTCCGGATCCGGACGGTGCGAGTAGAAAATATCAACATACTCCAGGTTCATCCGTTTCAAGCTTTGCTCCAAGCTTGCAATCAGATATTTGCGGGAGCCCCACTCGCCGTATGGACCAGGCCACATATAGTAACCGGCTTTGGACGAGATGATCATCTCGTCACGGTACGGTTTAAAGTCCTTGAGCATCATTTGGCCGAACATTTCTTCTGCAGATCCTGCCGGAGGTCCGTAGTTGTTCGCCAAGTCAAAATGTGTAATACCTAAATCGAAAGCACGGTGAAGCATCGCACGGCCGTTCTCATACGTGTCTACGCCGCCGAAATTATGCCAAAGCCCTAACGAGATCGCAGGCAGTTTAAGGCCTGTACGTCCACAACGATTGTATTTCATCGTTGCATAACGCTCTTGATTAGCTGCATATACCATGTTCACTGCTCCTTAGTAATCCGGATTATATTAAACCTCTTAGAGTTTACACCATATGCCAACCCGGCTCAAGTTAAGCTCGAGGGAACCAGCGATAGAGTAAAGAATTCAGGAGACTTGGAATCTCCCTTGCCGCCTCCGCTGTAGATGACGACCAGCAGCGTTTCTTCTTCCGTCGAAACGACGCCTTCCTCCAAATACCGCTTCAATTGGAATGGCAGTCTCTCAATGACAGCATGTTTCTGAAGCTCTTTCTCGCCAAGCCCCAGCGCTGCAAAAGCTTCCGATACATCCTCCGGACGCTCAGCAAGACGCTGCATCCAGCCGCTCCACTCCGACTTCTCCATGCTGAAATCCCACCACACCTTGCGCGGCTTGTAGTTGTGATTCAAGAAGTAATCCAGCTTCATGAGGCCAAGCGCGACATCAAGCTGCCAAGTTGCCGATTCATCCTTCTTGTGGGCTTCCGTGAGAAACGCCCACAGCCGTGAGAATAGATCCTCGAGCTGGTGACCGATCTTCTGCCAGCCGCGGCCTTCCCAATAATCGCCGAACTGCTGGAAGAAGTCGAAGGCGGACGGGAATGCCCGCTCCACTAGATAAAGGAGCGTATGATCCATCCGATGCGCATTCCAATACTTCTCGAGCACGTCTTCTACTCGTTTGATCCGTACGATGTCTGAGAACGGCATGATGTCATTGCCGAGAATCTCGTAAGGCGCACGGTCCATATAGATATAACCGTGTTTCTCCGCGTCAAGGCGCATGCCCGTGCCCCGCAGCATCTTGAGGAAGCCAAGCTGTAGCTCTTCCGGACGCAGTTCAAACACGTCGTTGAACGTCTTGCGGAACGAATCGTAATTCTCATGCGGCAGGCCGGCAATCAAATCGAGATGCTGATCGATTTTGCCGCTTTCCTTGACCTTCATGACCGTTCGCGTCAGCTTCATGAAATTCTGGCGGCGCTGCACGGCTTCGTTCGTCAGATCATTCGTCGATTGAACGCCGATCTCGAAGCGGAAGATGCCCGGCGGCGCGTGCTCCGCTAAGTAATCCAGCACTTCCGGACGCATAATATCCGCCGTGATTTCAAACTGGAATACACAGCCGCCGTGATTTTCAATGAGAAAACGGAAAATCTCCAGCGCGTAATCTCGTTTAATATTAAAGGTACGGTCAACGAATTTGATCAGCTTCGCGCCGGCATTAATCAGGTAGAGCAGATCCGATTTGGTTCGCTCCATATCGAAGTAACGGACGCCGACCTCGATGCTCGACAAGCAGAATTGGCAGCTGAACGGGCAGCCTCGGCTGGTCTCGAAGTAGACAACGCGACTTGCCAGGCGAGGGACATCCTCCTCGAAACGGTGCGGCGAAGGCAGCGTAGCCAGATCAAGCTTCGGACGAGGTGGATTTACGATAATCTCCATACGGCCGTCTTGGTGCTCCTTGCGATAGGCAAGGCCAAACACCAGATGGAATTTGCGCGTATCCGCCAGCTCCGTGAGCAGGTGATGGAACGTCTCTTCGCCTTCCCCAACGACGATATAATCGACCTGAGGCAGACGCTCGAGCCAGAATGCGGTATCGTAGCTCACTTCCGGACCGCCAAGGACGATGCGGATTTCCGGTTTGATTTTGCGCAGCATGTCGATTACTGTAATCGTCTCTTCTATGTTCCAAATATAGCAGGAGAAACCCACAACATCCGGATTGCGGGCGAACAGGTCGGCGACGATATTCATCGCAGGGTCCTTAATCGTAAACTCCGCGATATCGATATCAAAATCCTTCTCCGCATAGGCTTTTATACAGCGCAGCGCGAGCGAGGTGTGTATATATTTAGCGTTTAAGGTGGAGAGCACTACTTTCATTGAACGTCATTCCTTCATTGGCTTGAATATGAATCTGGACTGGCCTAACTATCCCATTGTAACGAAAATCAACTTAAAAAAGAAGAGCAGCCCCTTGGGCTCGGCGGACGCTAACGCATCCTGCCTGGCTCAACCGGACTGCTCCATCCGCTATGCGCGGACGCTTACGAATACTTTATCTTTGCCTTGGTACGAAATAACCGGGAATTTCACGCGCCATTTGCCGTTGCCAAGCGCGGTTACTTCATCCTGCGCGAAGCCGCGCGGCTCGAAGCTGAACTCTTGATCATAATACACAAGCAGTTGGATCGTATCGTCCGGGAGCATGCGGCGCAGCTCATAACCGGTGTTCAGTGCCCATGTGCGCAACTCTTCACTGGACGCATGACCGTACTGCATATAGATCGCCGGATCGATTACGGCGCTTACGACGAGCCACCCTTGCGCATCCCGCTTCACGTCCACTTGACCGAGCTCCGTTGTGCCGCCTGTCGTTTGCAGCTCCGCGAATTGATCCTTAATCAGTTGCTTAATCGTATCGGTTGATTCCCCTACCAGTGTCGCCGGAAGAGTAGGAGGCAGGAATTCGATCTTCTTCGGCGGTGTTTCTTCCAAATCGTATTTCAGCATTAAGATATTCATAGAAGATACCGCGAAATTCAAATCAGCCTGCGTAGTATCAATACCCGCAGACGTAATCCCGATCAACTCGCCGTAATCATTGAACAAACCGCCGCCGGAACTGCCGTGATCGATTGGCACGCTGATTTGATAATATTGTGCGCCATCAAAGGTAATGTTGCTGATTACGCCGTCAGAGATCGTATTCTGCAGACCCAGCGGACTGCCGATCGCAACGACATGATCGCCTTTGGATGCGCCGACTCCGATATCAACGGGGTCCACCTTCAGCGCGGTCTTCGTCTTCACGATAGCGAGATCGTAATTCTCGTTATACCCGACTACGCCTTGGATTTCCAGTTCTGTGCCATTCAGAAGCAGCGCGCTTCCTTTGGTCGCATCCGCTATGACATGATAATTGGTCAGAATTTCATCTTTGCCAATGACAACGCCACTGCCTTGCGCCGTGTCCGTCACGATCATGACGACCTTATTATCGTTCTTCGCGACGATTTGTTTGGTCGTCATAAGAACGGGATGTTTCTCTTGCTCAGCCAGATCCTTGGCATTCTGCTGCTTCTGTTCGATAGCCTCGGCTGACGTGATGCGAATCACGTGTTTCGCTGAATCGAACTGCACATCGGCTCCAAGCGCCTCTGCAATGAAACGAAGCGGCACCATTGTAGCGCCATTCAACTGCTGCGGTGCTTGCGTAAGCAGAATGGTCTTGCCATTCTTGACCGCTTTCTTATTGCCAAGCTGCAGGGATATCGTTGTACGTCCCTTAACAGCAATAATAGTCTTGGTCGTCGGTTCCCAGGTTACGCTTGCTCTTAACGCTGTAAAGATCACTCGCATAGGAACAAAAGTCGTCCCTTTCAATGTTAGCGGCGAGGGGCTGGTCGATAGCTTCTTCCCGTCTACGAAGACAGAAGTTGTTTGGTTATTCGATTTAGCAGCAGCCGTTGCGGAGGCATAGGCTGCCTGAGTTGGTGCTGCTGTGCCTGCTGTTGCGGCTTCAGCTGAATTCAGTTTCACGTTCATGGAAAGCGGTGCGAATACAAGTCCTGCGGATAAGACGGATAAGAGCCATTTTTGCTTCAATTTCATAGTCAGACTCACGCGTGTTTCCTCCAATAATCCCTAAATCTTACATCAAACCATCGTATCATTCACCCTCTATTTTGTCTATCAAATGCAGATTGCTAGATGCTAGAAAACCATGGGACAACTTGAAAAACTTATGCTACTGCTGCTTGAATTCCGTGGGCGTGAGCCCCGTCTCTTCTTTGAAATTCCGCGAAAAATAATGAACGCTCGCATAGCCGAGCCGCTCCGCAATAACCTCCATTTTGTCCCCGCTTAACAAGTAGTACTTGGCCTTGCGAATTCGCTCGGAGATGAGATACTGCTTGGGACTCTCCCCGGTGCATTTGCGAAATAACGAAGAGAAATAGATCACATGGTAACCGCATAGCGCAGCGAGCTCGGCGACGCTCCAGTTCTTCTCCGGTTCCTTATTCATGGCATGAAGAGCCGGATCGATCTTGCGCTGCTCCTGCGACTTCGGCCGTTTCGTCAGCTGGTTCCGCACAATAGTCGCCAGCAGCTCTGTCATGAGAGCGCGCATCACAATCGTGTAGCCGGGCTGTTCGTTTAAGTACTCTTTTACAATCCGCATCAGTATCGGTTCAAGACCTGGTATCGTGAAAAAAGGCGGCAGCTCCAGCCCCTCTTGGCCTGCAATGTCGAGTTTATAGCTGCTTCTCCTGCTCGCTAGAAGTGTCTCCTCACTACAGCTCTCAATTGAAAAAGCGGGATGCACGGGCTCAAGTGTCGATCCGCGGTAGGTGAAATGGATGCCGATAAAGACGACCTCACTGGAAATGGTCAATTTATGTGGACAATGAGGGCCATAGAGCGCGCTGTCTCCCGGTCCCAGGATGCAGCGTTCAGATCCGATACACACTTCGGCTTCTCCTGAGAGGATGTAGAATAGCTGGTAATCCGGGATGATTCGAGGTCCGAATACCATCTGTGGCTCTGCTAGGGCATGGCTTGCGAAATTTACGGTAGGCAGCAGCTCTTCGATCGCTCCGATTACATATTCGGGATGTGGCAGCGACAAGTGGGCTCAACTCCTTCATCACAATAGTTGAAACAATAGTTGAAACAATATTAGAAAAGTGCAAAGCCCTCTTGTGTATGTGTAAATACACCGCTTTCAATCTGCTATATGCTTAGCACATAGCAGTTCAGGCAAAGCAAACTAACTAGGGGTCAGGGAGGAATTATACTATGTTAAGTCAAGCACAGATTGAGGAATTTGAAAACAACGGGTTTCTGAAAGGCGACGTCGTGCTCAGCGATTCGGAGGTTGAGGCGCTGCGTGAAGAATTGGATAAAGTCATGAATGGTGAATCCGTGACGAAGCCGGTTCTGAACCACAATATGCTCTCATCGGACTCCCCTTACGACAATATGAAAATGATCGCGAGCGAGAAAGTCGTTCAAATCGTGAATATTTGGCTCGCAAGTGATCGATTCTTGCAGCATGCCGCTCATCCGGTCATCTGCGAGGAGGTTGCACAACTGTCGCACACCAACTCGCTGCGGATCTGGCATGATCAAATTCAGTATAAGCCTCCGGTAACCGGCGGACCGACTGCTTGGCATCAGGATCATCCGCTGTGGCCGATCATCCAGCCTGCTGATCTTGTGAGTGCTTGGGTCGCGCTTGATGATGCCGTCATCGAGAACGGCTGTATGTGGATGGTGCCGGGCAGTCACAAGTGGGGCAACCACCAGCGCTACCTCTCGAGCACGAAGGAATTCAAGCCGTTCCACAAGCGTCCGGAGATGCTGCCCAACAACGCCGTCGTCGAAGCGGTGCCGTTCGAAATCAAGAAAGGCCAAGTGGGCTACCACCACTGCCTGACTTGGCACGGCAGCCCGCATAATCGCTCCGACATGAAACGCCGCGCTATCGCGGTTCATTATATGCCGGGCCATACCCGCTACGAGCCTGTAGGCGAGCACGTCATGCTCTCTTATGTGAACGTCCAGCCGGGCGAGCTGCTGGTCGGGGAGCATTTTCCGGAGGTGTACCGGAGGCAAGGGGTACAGGTGTAAGTGATTGGAGCCGAGGCGCGCTTGCGCCTCGGTTTTTTGTTTAGGCGGTGGCGGTGGCGAAGGGCCGGTGCTCGTAAGAGTCGCGGTTGGGGACTCTCAGTTTCCGTACCGGAACGGGAGTTATGGGGTTAGTTTAGAAGCTGAGAGTCGGGTTTGGCGTCTCTCAGCTTTATTTTCTCTTGGTTTTGGCGGTGAGAGTCGCGTTTGGCGACTCTCAGTTACCGGAACGGTAGATATGGGGGTTAGTTTGGAGGTTGAGAATCGGTTTTCCTACTCTCAGCCTTATTTTCTCTTGGTTTTGGAGGTGAGAGTCGCATTTGGCGACGCGTTTGGCGTCTCTCAGCTGCTGGAACGGTAGTTATGGGGCTAGTTTAGAGGCTGAGAGTCGGTTTTTCCTACTCTCAGCCTAATTTTTTCATGGTTTTTGAGGTGAGAGTCGCGTTTGGCGACTCTCAGTTACCGGAACGGTTGTTATGGGGTTAGTTTGGAGGCTGAGAGTTGGTTTTTCCTACTCTCAGCCTTATTTTTTCATGGTTTTGGAGGTGAGAGCCGCGTTTGGCGACTCTCAGCTACTGGAACGGTTGTTATGGGGTTAGTTTGGCTGAGAGTCGGTTTTTCCTACTCTCAGCCTAATTTTTTCATGGTTTTGGAGGTGAGAGTCGCGTTTGGCGTCTCTCAGTTTCCGGAACGGGAGTTATGGGTTAGTTTGGGCTGTTTAGATTGGTGAGAGTTCATTTTTGGCAATTGTGCCACTTCTTAAGCGGTATATCCTCTTATGTGCTCCACTTCGACCTCATTTTGATGTTATAAGAGGGATATCCTCTTACAGCTTCAAGAATGGATGAATTTACTCTAGTTTTGGCGATTGTGCCACTACTTTAGCGGTATATCCTCTTATGCGCCCTACTTCGACCCCATTTTGATGTTTTAAGCGGGATATTCTCTTACAGCTTCAAGAATGGATGAATTTACTCTAGTTTTGGTGATTGTGCCACTTCTTAAGCGGAATATCCTCTTAATGCTATCCGAAAGCAAGCCGCAACATACTAAACCTGCTCATACCAGTAACATTTCGAGCAACCTATACGCTCACCACACAAGTATCGCCCACACCGCCAACAATGACTTATTTGTATGACCGCGCTTCTTTCGGTATAGTAAAATGAATATACAATTCGTACTAGGAGCGTTATAGATGGATAATAAGCAACAACCACGATCACCTAAGCACAAAACGAATACCGGGAACAGGCAGTCCGCGGCATTCGGTAGATCCGAATCGGGAGCTTCCCGCGGCGCTTCCGCTTCGCGCGGCAAGCCCGGCTTCGCCGGCTCCGCTGCCGACTACCGCGGCGCTTCCGCTTCGCGCGGCAAGCCTGGCTTCGCCAGCTTCGCCGCCGGCTCCCGCGGCGCTTCCGCTCCGCGAGGCGCCGCCAAAGCAGCGCCGCGCCAAGCTGCGCCGGCGCCGAGCCGCAGCTACCCCGTGCAAGAAAACGCCGAGCTGCTGGCGTTCTTGCTCCAAACCGTCAAAGGCGAAGGCCGCAACGCCATTAAGGCGATGCTGAGCCGGGGGCAAATCGCGGTGGACGGCAAGACGCAGAAAGTGTTCAACTACGCGCTGAAGCCCGGACAAACCGTAACCGTGTCCAAAGAGCGCATCGTTGAGGCGCCTCCGCTGATTGGGCTGTCGATTCTTTATGAAGATGATGATCTCATCGTCGTTGTGAAGGAAGCGGGACTGCTGTCCATCGCCTCCGATCAAGAGTCGGAGCTGACCGCCTATCGCCAGCTAACTGCACATGTTCGCCTGACGGATCCAAACAATCGGATCTTCGTTGTCCATCGACTGGACCGCGATACTTCCGGCGTCATGATGTTCGCGAAGAGTGAACGCGTACAGCAAGAGCTTCAGCATACGTGGCAGGACACGGTAAAGGAACGTACGTACATCGCGCTTGTCGAAGGACAAGTCAAGAAGCAGGAAGGCACCATTTCGTCGTATCTCAAAGAAAGCAAGACGCTCA
Source organism: Paenibacillus sp. CF384 (assembly GCF_900106745.1). Taxonomy (GTDB): domain Bacteria; phylum Bacillota; class Bacilli; order Paenibacillales; family Paenibacillaceae; genus Paenibacillus_Z. The sequence continues at coordinate 196,251 of NZ_FNNV01000002.1, forward strand.
AAATGTACTCCACCTCCAATCCAACCGACGCCCAGCATGCCGTAACGCACTACAAAGTGCTGCAGAGCAATCGGAATTACTCCCTGCTCGAGGTATCGCTTGAAACCGGCCGCAAAAATCAAATCCGCGTCCACATGGAAGATATCGGGCATCCGATTGTCGGCGATAAGAAGTACGGCTCGAAATCCAGAGCCATTCCTCGCCTCGGTCTCCATGCGCGGCTCTTAGCTTTCTTGCATCCGTCGACAGGCAAACTTGTTCGCTTCGAGACCGATATTCCGAAGCTATTCTTGAATCCGTTCAAGGACGGCTTTATTCCCAAATAATAAGGAGGCAGCCACCTTGTCCAAAGCAGACAACATGCTGGCCATTCTGTGGCTGCTCAAAGCAAACAAACGCATGACCGCCAAGCAGCTGGCTGACTCCCTGGAAATGCACATCCGAACCGTATACCGCTACATCGATGCGCTCTGTGCGAGCGGCGTCCCGATTGTAGCCGACTCCGGCCATAATGGCGGGTACAGCCTGCTTGAGCATTTCAAGGAATCCCCGCTCTTCTTCGATCTGGAGGAGCAAAAGGCGCTCATCCATGCCGCACTCTTCGCACAGGAAGCGGGTTATCCCTACGGTGACGTGCTGAAACAAGCCGTTACCAAATTAAAACGCTACACCAATGAGGCGCAGCGCAGCGAGATTGAACGGCATATGATAGGGTTCGAGGTTGGTAATCCAACCGCTCCACAATCCAATATCGAGGGATTCCTTCAACAGCTGGAGCAGTCCGTCGCAAGCTGCACGACGCAGCATATGGTGTATCAGAAAGGCTACGGTCTGGACGAACAGGAGCGTTCAATCGACCCCTACGGCCTCGTGCATTGGAGAGGCAAATGGTACATGATCGCGCATTGCCATCTCCGGCAATCCACGCGGAGCTTCCGTGTGGACCGCATTACGGCGCTGAACGGTACGGACCACGTATTCGAACGTCCCGAGGCTTTCTCGGCACGTTCGTTTCTACTCCAGAATCTAAAACGACAACCCGAAGGTGACGTTCAGCTCACCTCTGTCGTCATTCAAGGCAACCTGCAAGCACTGAATGCACTAAGCGAAATTTGGTTGTTCAGTGACGCGCTCGTCAATCGTTCCGCCGATACCGCCCACTTTATGATAGAGGAGCATTTGCTTCAATCCTTCGTACCTTATCACCTGCTCAGCTTCGGAACTCGCATTCAAGTGCTGGAGCCGTTGCTGCTGCAGGATAAATTGGTCGAAATAGCCGGCAAGCTTCTTCAGCACCATTCCCGTTAATGCGCCCTGCTTGCAGCTTGGTACTCATCGAGCTGTGCAGCGGGCTGCATAACCGGTCCTCCATGACAAATCTCCAATCGTTTGGGCTTCAGCTTCCGTACGATCTCGCTGCTGCGAATCGCTTCTGCCATGTCTGCCGTAAACATCGCCATCGGCCTGCGCAAACGGCCTTTCTTCGAAGTAAACAGATCTCCCGCCAACAGCATGCCATCCTGCTCATGGAAATACACCACATGCCCAGGTGCATGACCCGGCGTATGATACACGCTCAAGCTGCCGACATTGGCAAGCTCCCCATTAACCTGCCCCAGCCGTTTGGCCAATCCTGCTTTGACTGTCTGCCCCGCTTTCTTGCGCCCCGGATAAGGCTTGCTTCCCTCCATATACGGAAATTCAACTTCATGCGCATAGACTTCGGCATCCGGGTATCGAGCCAATAATCCCGTAATCGCACCTACATGATCCGAATGCCCGTGAGTAAGCACAATACGCTTCAGCGGCCCCGCCTGCAATCCATCTATAAAAGAAATAATACCTTTCGTCATGAGCGGAATGCCCGCATCCACCAGCGTAACGCCATCCTCCTCGCGTACCACCCATACCCGGAAGGGGATGATCATCCATGTCCGTAAACACCATACATGCTCTGAAATTTGCTCGGTTTTCATACGCTATCCACTCCTATTCCATGATTATACACAGCTTCGTCAATTCATAACCAACGGTTACTAACCACTGGTTATAATATATGCTTCGTCTCCCGTTCTGTCAACATCATTTCTCCTAACTTCACAAAACGACATTTTTCGATATATGGAGGAATTGTAAAGAATCGCGAGAGAAGACGAGATAACATGCGGATTTTTTATCATATCGGCATTATTTTGATTTTTCTGAATATTTACATAATAGGCGAGTTGCCTGTACACTAAGGTCAGATCAAACAAGCAGCTCACCCCCAAGCCGAGAGGTTCGGGTAGAGACGAAAGCAGGTTGATCGAGAAGATCTCCACTTTCTGTGAGAGGGGATAGTCCATTGAAGAAGGTTAGCGAAGTATGTCCCTCAATGATTCGGGAAAGGAGTTATCCGGTATAATTGTTTTCGGGGCATGCGGGAAACAGTAAGCAATTGAATGACAATGGTCAGATCACCAAAAATCTAAGAATGAGGATCCATCAACAGTCAACTGTAAGAGCAAGATCAGTCCGAAATTTGATTAGCAACGGTTGTTGTTTGGAAATTAGAATGGAGTTGCAGTATCCAAATTGAATAGGAACGGTTCTTATCGATAGGGATTTCGGTTGTCATAGACAAGCGAAATCCCTATTATATTGCGTTCATGGCGAAACCGCGAATCCATACGATGCCTATTTTACATATTGCGGATTGACATGTTCATCTAATTAGATTATCTTCTAATTAGATGAACATCTAACATATATCGAAAGGCAGGCCACAGCCATGATGCAGCTTGATAAGATCGTCAACTATCATAAAGCACTCGCTGATCCTACTCGCATCCGTATGCTTATTTTGCTGGCGGAAGGTGAAATGACCGGACAACTGCTTGCGGAGAAGCTTTGCCTATCCCCCGCTACCATCACGCATCATGCCGCCAAACTACGGGCAGTCAGCCTCATTCACGAACGCCGCGACAAGAATGCGATTTTCTTCTCGCTGGATCATTATTTTCTAAGGCAATACGAAGGCTCGCTGCAAGCAATCCTTACGCAGCCTGCAATTAAGGAAACGAAGGAGATCGAACCTATGGACGAGAAGAACGAACGATTAAAACAATCCGTCCTGCGCAATTTCATCACTGCAGATGGTAAGCTTAAGCATATCCCCGCTCAACTGAAGAAGAAACGGATCGTGCTGGAGCATTTGGCGCAGAAACTGGAGGAAGGCAGAAGCTACACCGAGAAGGAGCTCAACGCATTTATCAAGCAGTTCCATCCCGACTTCGCCACCATTCGCCGCGAGTTTATCATGCATGCTTACTTGTACCGCGAGCAGGAAGTGTATGAGCGGAACCCGCAAGAAATGTGGGAACGCTGGGAAACGTTATCCTAATCCAATCGATTCTATTTGGGAGGTAGTACAACCGATGAGCAGCCATTCGAACGAGCATCAAGAGCCTTCCGGCATCGCCAAGACACCGGAGCCTCCTTATTACGCCGTCATCTTCTCCTCGCTCCGGACAGCCGGCGACAACGGCTACGGCGATATGGCAGAACAGATGAGCAAACTCGCATCCGTGCAGCCTGGTTTCCTTGGCGTTGAAAGCGCACGCGACAGCAATGGGCTCGGCATCACCGTTTCCTACTGGGAATCCTTGGATGCCATTAAGAATTGGAAAGCCAATCCTCGCCACCTGACCGCGCAGGATAAAGGCAGAACTGACTGGTACGCCTCCTACGGCGTGCGAATCAGCCGTGTGGAGCGTAATTATTTTTTCTAGTATTAACATGTAGCAAAGAAAAGGGCTGCCCGGCGAATCGTTGCAGATTCCATCCGAGCAGCCCTATTATAATTATTCTCCGGCAATGCTGTTTTCTTTCAAAATAACGTCATGCGCGCCGCCCTCAATAATGCTCGTCGCCGAAACCAGCGTAATCCGCGCATTCTGCTGCAGTTCTGGGATGGTAAGCGATCCGCAGTTGCACATGGTCGATTTGATTTTGTGAATCGTCTTGCTCAAGTTCTCGTGCAAGCTTCCCGCGTAAGGAACGTAAGAGTCTACGCCTTCCTCGAACATCAGGCCCGCTTTGCCGCCGGTGTCGTAACGCTCCCAGTTGCGCGCACGATTGGAGCCTTCGCCCCAGAACTCTTTTACAAAGTTGTTGCCGACCTTCAGCTTGCGAGTCGGGCTCTCATCGAAACGGGCAAAATAACGGCCCATCATAACGAAGTCCGCCCCCATCGCTAGCGCCAGCGTAATGTGATAGTCATGCACGATACCGCCATCCGAACAGATCGGCACATAGATGCCGGTTTGCTGGAAATACTCGTCGCGCGCTGCAGCAACCTCGATCATCGCCGAAGCTTGCCCGCGGCCAATCCCCTTCTGTTCTCGCGTAATGCAGATGGAACCGCCGCCGATACCGACTTTAATAAAGTCTGCGCCTGCTTCTACCAGATAGAGGAAACCTTCGCGGTCAACTACGTTACCTGCGCCGATCTTGACATCGGAGTTTGATTTCACGAAAGCAATCGTTTCCTTCTGCCATTCCGAATAGCCGTCGGAGGAATCGATAACAAGCACATCCACGCCAGCCGCGACAAGTGCAGGTACACGTTCCGTATAGTCTTTCGTATTAATACCCGCGCCTACGATATAACTCTTATTCGCATCCAGCAGCTCGGACGGGTTTTCTTTGTGCTCATCATAATCCTTACGGAAAACCAAATAATCCAAATTGCCCTGCTCGTCTACGACAGGCAAACAGTTCAGCTTGTGATCCCAGATGAGATCATTCGCTTCCGAAAGCGTAATCCCGGACTTGCCATAAATCAGCTTCGAGAACGGTGTCATGAACTCACTAACCGTCTTGGACTGCGGGTCACGGCTGATCCGATAATCACGGCCGGTTACTATGCCGACCAGCCTGCCTTTCGGTGAACCGTCGCTTGTAATCGCAACGGTGGAATGGCCGGTACGCTCTTTGAGCTCCAGCACATCCTTCAAGGTGTGCTCTGGCGTCAGGTTCGAGCGGCTGACAACGAAGCCCGCCTTGTAGCTCTTCGCTTTACGCACCATCTCCGCTTGGCTTTCCACAGATTGAGAGCCGAAGATAAACGAGATCCCCCCGCTTCGTGCAAGAGCAACAGCCATACGATCGTCGGATACAGCCTGCATTACAGCGGATGAGAACGGAATATTCAAGGAATAGGCCGGTTTCTCACCTTTCTTGAACTTCACGATCGGTGTTTTGAGACTTACGTTTGAAGGATTACAATCCTTCGTGGTCAAATTCGGCACCAGTAGAAATTCGCTAAAGGTGCGGGATGGTTCCATGTAATAATGAGCCAAAGATGTCGCCTCCTGCAATCCAATTCCGGATAAATTCTTACAAGCATATCACAGCGATCACAATCGCGCAATGGAAGTTGTCGTTCGACTTTACTCCAGTATTTCAACGACGATTTCGCCGAAAAGGTTGCTACTTGGCAGCTTGGAGCAAAGAAACCGCTTTGATAAGTTGTGGATCTTCGACCTCGAATTTACTCGTCACCTTCACCATCATACGGTAGGCGGTCTTATCATTCATCGCACCGGTTTGCGGCAGATCCTCACTCGCTTGGAAGCTGCGAACGGCTGAAGCTGTGTCTTCATCATAAATCCCTTTACCGGCTCCTACTGCATAACCGAGTACTTGCAGCATGCTCTGCACCGTCTGTACCTTGTCGCCATAATCGCCAATCCCCAGCTTCAATCCGGCTGCAAGACGTGGTAATTGTATATAATCCGGTGCTGCCACCGCATATTCCGGCACAATGCCTTTCTTATGAATCCATTGTCCATCCGGTGAACGCCACTGCGCCTCCGTCAGCTTAAGCACAGAACCATCCTTCAATTGACGGAAGTTCTGCACGATCCCTTTGCCGAAGGTTTTCTGCCCTACGACTTTGGCACCCGCAGTTGTTTTAAGCGCTGCAGTCAGCACCTCGGCAGAGCTTGCCGTATGAGCATCCACCAGAATCGCAATCGGCAGCTTCCATGGTTCTTTCTGACTTGATGTATGTGTAATAACGCGTGTCTCGCCCTTATACACGACCTGTACGATTGTTTTCCCTTTCGGAACAAACCGATTAGCAATCGTAATGGTCGGCTCCAGCAACCCGCCCGGGTTACCGCGCAGATCGAGCAGAAGCGACTTCATTCCTTTCTTCTGCAGTGCTTCAGTGGCAGCATTAAATTCATCCGAGGTCTTCTCGGCAAACCGGCTGATGGTAATTTCACCTATTCCGTCTGACAACATCTTCGAAGTAACCGTGAGCACCGGAACGGCACCGCGCACAACAGATATAGCGAGCGGTTTGTTTGAGCTCTCACGCTCTACCGTCAGCTTAGCAGTCGTTCCTTCTTTGCCTTGCACAAGCTCCTTCAGCTTCGTTAAGTCGAGTCCCTTAGCCGATGTGCCGTCGATCGAGACAAACACGTCGCCGGCCTTCAAGCCCGACTTCTCCGCCGGAGCGCTCTTAATCAATTTATCGATAATAAACCGGCCATCTTCCTCACGAATTTCAACGCCGATCCCGACAAAATGGTCCTCATACGAGCTTATGTACTGCTCCCCACGATCTCCCGTTAAGTAGACCGAATAAGGATCGCCAAGCGAGCCGACCATGCCTTCCGCAGCACCGTCGATGAGTGCCTTCGAATCCGCGCCTTCCAAGTAACGATTCATGATTTCTTTATACGCGTAAGATAAATTGCGGAATGCGGGCTCCTTCATAATGGGGTATTGAAGCATCATACTGAACCTTCCCCCTGCAAATCCGACCACTACCGCCACTGTCAGCAGCACAGCCATGGAAACGCGCCGCCGCTGTTTTACCGCTTTCTCACCATAAATACTCACCTAGACACCTCTTCCAAAATGAACCTGTAACTCACTCTATCGCATTCGAGCGGCTGTCGCAAGTTCCGCCCAGTTCAAGCAAAAAGACGTTCCCGCGCACATGAAACAGACCTCGTCGCTGCATGGCTGCAGCAGTCTGTTCGTGCAAGGGAACGCCCTTGAATTTCAGGTATGTTGGTTGGCTACAGCGCCGCTTTCTCTGTAAGCAGGTTCAGCCAATCGCGCTCGGCATCAGTCAGCGTAACCGGCAATGCCTTGAGGCTGTCATGCAGCTCGCTTGGTTTATGCGGTCCGATGATAGCTGCAACCGGGAATGGCTGATTCAATACATAGGCCAGTGCGATGTGGTTAGCGGTTACGCCGTATTTCTCCGCCAGCAGCGTCGCCCTGCGCTTACGCTCCCAGTTATCGGCGCTGTAATTGACGCGAACCATCTCGGCATCCTCGCGATTATCTTCCGAATAGCGGTCCGTGAAGAACCCGCCGGATTGCGAAGACCAAGATAAGATCGGCAGCTGCGATTGCTCATGCCATGCTTCGTCCTCTGCCGTTGTCGTTACGCAGCCTGCCCAGCGCGCCTCATTAGGTCGTGCCAGCGCCAAGTTCGGACTGCTGCAAGCAAAGCCTGTCATCCCGTGTTTGGCTGCATAGTTGTTAGCCTCTTGAATGCGTGCCACGCTCCAGTTCGATGCGCCGATTGCACGGCAGCGACCGGCTGCCAGCTGATCGTTGAGTCCCTCAAGAATGTATCCGACGTTCACGTTAGGATCGTCGCGATGAAGCATGTACATATCCATGTAATCCGTTTGCAGCCGCTCAAGCGACTCCACCAAATCGCTTTGAATGCAGGTTTTGGTCATTCGGGATTGCTCATAGGGATGCGCGCCTTTCCCGACGATGACGATTTCGCTGCGGTTCCCCCGATCTGCCATCCATTGTCCGATTGCCTGTGCCGAGCTCGCGCCGTAAATATGTCCGGTATCAATAGCGTTGCCTCCGGCAGCGACATATGCATCAAGCAGCTCAGCGGAATAATCCATTCGATTAATATCAAGCATCATTGAGCCTTGTATGAGCTGCGTAACACCTTGCTCAATGCCTGCAATTGCGATTCGTTTCATAGTCGTCATCCATCTGCGCTCCTTCATATCGTTATATTGATCATTATAGTAAAGGAATTCACTTTCAAAAATCGAAATATATTGCATAGACTACAACGATATTGCTCATAAGAGGAGTGCACCAATGGCTAAGCAACATTTGACGCTGCCGCTGCTGCGGAGGAATAGGTTCTATTGCTTTCCGGAGTCAGCCGGCTATTACGAGCATAATGAAGGGCATGATGTGCGCCGATCGGCAGGCATGCTGCAGGAATTCAACCTGCATCTGGTTACCGCTGGCCATGGTTATGTCGAGCATGACGGGCAGCGCCACGAGCTGAGTGCAGGTGATGCCTTTCTTTATTTCCCGGGCGATAAACAGGCGTATTTCGCCGATGATGATCATCCATGGGATTTCAAGTGGATTCATTTCTACGGCAGCGGCATCCTCGCTGATCTGACCGAAAGGGGCTTCCACCGTTCAATCGGATGGCGAGTACGCTCTCCGTTAGTGCTCGAGAGCTTAATCGATGAGCTGCTTAGTGAAATCAATCAGCACAAAATGCTGCATCCCAGCCGCATCTCCATGCTCATGTACGGCATTATTGCCGAATTCATCGAGCAGGCCGAGCCTATTACGGCACCTAGTGCCGGTGCATCCGCGATTGAACGAATGCTCAAGCTTCTGCCTGAGCTGCAAGCGGCGGCAGCCGAGCCCTTCGATCTTGACGAGTGGGCAGCACGCGCGGGAACGAATCGATTTGCTTTCTGCAGGTGGTTCCGCCGCGCCGCCGGTCAAACGCCGCTCGAATTCGTGACGATGTGCCGCATTCAGCGGGCTAAGCAGCTGCTCGTCGAACAACAGGACCTCAGTGTGAATGAGGTAGCGAGGTTGTCGGGTTACGTTCATCCGAGTTATTTTAACAAGCGCTTTCAAGAAAGCGAGAACATGACGCCGACTTCCTATCGTCAGCAATTTACAATGTCGACATAAGGGTTAGGGTTGTTCCTGCCTCTGATTTCCGCTACAATCAATGAAAATGCGTTATCCCAGATAGAGAAGGAGCAGAGAGAACTCATGTATAAATTAATTGCCATTGATATCGATGACACCCTCTTGACCGATGAACATACGGTTACACCGGGAACGAAGGAAGCACTGACAGCAGCGATGGAGCAAGGCGTGTTCGTTACGTTGGCGACAGGCCGCATGTTCCCGTCCGCGAAGAAGATCGCTCATCAAATTGCGCTGAATGTTCCCATCATCACGTACCAAGGCTCCAGTGTCAAAACATTGCTCGATGAGCAAGTGCTTTATGAGCGATTCGTTCCACAGACTGCTGCAGAGCTGCTAATGCAATACTGCGAGGAGCATAACATCCACGTGCAGCTGTATACGGATGATGTTATTTATGTCAAAGAAGATAATCAGAAAGCGCGCGACTACTCGAAGCTTGCGAACATTCCATTCGTAGTAGAGCCGGATCTGAAGACGCTGATCAAACGCCCGACAGCCAAAATGCTGATGATCGACGATCCAGCTCGCCTCGATGAAGTTGCCGCAGATCTTGCTCCATTAATCGGCGATCAAGCACATATTACGAAATCCAAGCCGCACTTCCTGGAAGTTACCCACAAGGAAGGTACGAAAGGGCATGCGATCGCGTTTATGGCGCAGCATATCGGCTGCTCGCTGGATGAAGTCATCGCAATCGGCGACTCTTGGAATGACCACGAGATGATCGAAACAGCCGGACTTGGCGTAGCGATGGGCAATGCCGTGCAGAAGCTGAAGGATATCGCGCAATATGTAACGAAAACCAACAATGATGAAGGCGTACGCCATGTCATCGAGAAATTCATTCTTCAAACCGTATAAACAGGAAGAGCTGCACCAACAGTCGATTTACTACCGACTGTGACGGTGCAGCTCTTTTTTGCTACATCAGATGGTGAAATAAGTGCCCGCAGCGAGCAGTACAGAAGCGATGAACATGGCCGCGAGAGGCTTCACAATTACCTTGCCGCTTCCGCGTAAATCTACGTTGAGTCCCAGCGCTACCATCGCCATGGTCAACAAGAAGGTGGTTACCTTGGTAACGGCATTCATGACCTCCGGCGCTTCGTGGATAAAACTCTGTCCGGCAGCGGTGCTGCCAAGCGCACTTAGCGCCAGAAAACCAAGCAGGAACCATGGAAGCTGCAGCTTAGCAGCTTGATGAATAGCAGCTTCCTCTCCAGGTGCCTGCTGCTTTAAGCGCCGCAGCTTGCGCTGCCGCCTGTACCGCTGCGCAAGAATAAGCACAAGACTTAGCGGCACAAGCAGGAATACACGGCCGAGCTTCGCGAGCAGTGCACCTGCGAGCGCATCTTCTCCGGCTGGCGCAGCCGCCAATGCAACATGCGCGATTTCATGCAGACTCGTTCCGGACCAGATGCCGTACTGCAGCTCCGTCAGCGCAAGCACGGGACGAAGCATCGTGTAGCCGACTGCGAATACCGTCCCTGCAAGCGCGATAAGGCCGACGCTTACGGCTGTGTCATCCTCCTTGCTGCGCAAGATCGGCGATACGGCTGCAATAGCCGCCGCGCCGCAGATCGCGGTGCCAATGCCAAGCAGCAGCGACAGCTTCTGATCCGCCTTCATCAGCTTAGCCAGCAGCAGGGTACAGCCTATGGCGAATACGGCAGCAGCGATATCCCGAATGAGCAGTGCCGGTCCATCTTGGAAAATTTGTAGCACATTAAGCTTGATCCCGTAGAGGATGATGGCGAGTCTGAGTAAGCTTTTTCCCGAGATTGTGATTCCTGCGCGTAGAGCCTCCGGATAACCCCACACCTGTCGATAAATGACCGCAAGCATAATGGCACATGCCATCTGCCCTACGTAATGGAGAACCGGCAGCTGTGATAAGCCATATCCCGCAGCCGCCAATAGAAGGGTAAATCCGATTCCGCCTGCTTTCTTGCCGCTTGAAGAGTTGAGGCTTGCTATATAGGAACCAATCGGTTTTATGGTCTGCTGGAGCGTCATAGCCGCCTTGCCACCTCCGTGTCTCGTTGTTGATTTTCATTATACGTGGCAGCAGTTGATAAGAGAAATCAATCATTATGATGAAAAGAATAAAGGATTGTTATGTTGGTCCTTTAGAAATATCGTCGTTACTATTTTGTCACTCCTAATTGGATCATGCCCGTTATACTGAGGTCCTAGCCTACAACAACCCTGGAGGGATTATTCATGTTCAACATACAACAACCATTTAAGCGGATTACCGCAATCGGAGCCGTAAGCTCACTTCTTCTTACTCTTTCTGCACCGCTAGCCTTCGCGGATCAAGCCGTCGCACCAGTAACTACTCAAGCGGAAGTTAGCATTCAAGCCGGTGCTGTTCAACTGACTTCCAAGACAATCAGCGACAAAAACGACTATTATGAGTCCGAGCTTACGATCCCCGTCATCAGCGGGATGCAAGATAAGAACTACCAGAACACGCTCAATGCTAACCTTGCGGCCCGTGCACATGCAGAGCTTGAGAAGCTGAAGAAACAGGCCAAAGACGATGCAGCAGCTTCAGTCGGTGTTTACGAATTCAGACCGTATATGTTTAAAGTCAGCTATGAACGGATTACCGATGGCAGCACAGGCGCAGGTGGCGTCCTATCCTTCAAAATGATTACCTCTGCCTATACCGGCGGCGCTCACGGCTGGACACGCATCGACACTTACAATGTCCGCAATGAAGCGAAAGCTTCCGCCGTGAAACTTAAAGAACTATTCGGCGAAGGCTATAAAACCATTCTCAATAAAGTGGTTAACGCTGAAATAGCCGCACATTCGGATATTTATTTCCCAGATACCTTCAAATCGATCGCAGACAACCAGCCCTTCTACATCAAGAATGGCAAAGCCTTTCTCGTCTTCCAGCAATATGAGATCGCGCCTTATGCAGCAGGTATTCGGGAAATCGATGCGGTCATTCCGGGGAGCAAACCAGCTGCAGCCGTTCCGGGCAATCTCAGTTCCTTGTCCCTAAAAATCGGTGGCAAAACCATCTCCGGCGCTCACCTCTTCGTTGGCAAGAATGGCATCGCAATGGCTCCGCTTCGCGCCATTTCGGCACAATTAGGCTATGCGCTTAGTTGGAATGCGGGCTGGATCGATGTAGATAAAGGTAATCAGAATGTCTCTCTGCAAGTTGGCAAAGACAACTATGCCACAGCTACTGCCCAAGTTACGCTTGGTGCCGTACCTATCATGAAAGACAATACGCTCTACGTGCCGTTGTCTTTCTTCTCCAAAGTGCTGAAAGTTACAGTTGCCTACTCGAAGGATGCCGTAGTCATCGGCTAAATCGAATTGAAGTCACAAAAAAAGCTCCCTGCAGCAGGGAGCTTTTACTATTTTCAACCATAAGATCGTTAAATACCAGCCAACACTTGATACCATACGCCTTTCGGTGAATAGAGCTTCTCGCGAACTTCAGCCCATCCTCCCAAGTAGCTGATATCAAACAAATCCTCAGGGGTCTTATAGTTGCCTTTGACCTCTTCCATGACCTTGTCATTCACCGGTCGGAAGCCGTTGTCCGCGAAGATACGCTGCGCTTCCTCCGTGTACAAATAGGCGAGCAGCGCTTCAGCCGCTTTACGAGTGCCGTGCTTATCGACGTTCTTATCGACAATCGCAGCCGGATTCTCAATCAGAATGGTTGATTTCGGTACGATTACCTCATACGGAACGCCTTTCTTGATTCGCGCCAGCAGCTCGTTCTCATAGGTGATGATGACATCGCCTACCCCATATTCAAAAGCAGCCATCGATGCACGGCCGCTCTTATCCAGCGACTCTACGTTATGATGGATCCGTTCCAGAAAAGCCTTAGCATACGCCGGATCTTTCTGTCCTGTCTTCGCTTCCGACTCCTTCAGTCCCGCACCGTACATCGCATTGATATCCCATTGCGCGCCGCCGGAGGTTTTCGGATTCGGGTATAGAATCTTCACGCCTTTACGGGTGAGATCCTCCCAATCATGAATGCCTTTGGGATTGCCCTCACGCGTGCCCATCACTGCGATAGAGCGTGTAATCATCCCGCCGTTACCGACTTTCCGCCAGTCGCTCGTAATGAAGCCTGCCTTCTGAATCTTATCGATATCGCTTTCCATCGCAAGAGCCGCTATATCCGCTTCGAATCCGCCTGCAATTGCACGAGCTTGGGTACCGGATGCTTCATACGATTCCTGGAAGGCAATCGTCTGCCCGGTCTCTTCCTTCCAATGCGCTGCAAACTTCGGTAATAGGATATCGAATGCATCCTTAGCCACGGAGTAAGCACCGATGACGAGCGTGAGATCACCTTGTGCTGCAGTAGGCTCGGCGCTATTCGTATTCGACGTCCCGCACGCTGCTGTGAAGAGAAGCGAGGATGTCATAAGCGCGGTCACTGCAATGCGCCAACCTTTTGTTAGGAATGATTTCATTGTGTACACAACGCTTTCTTAAGTTAAATATGCATCGGCATCGGATCTTCTTTGAGTTTGTTCTCCATAATCCACGTGTCGTTGTCGTTAAACAGATAGGCGCGGTGAATCATGACACTGATCTCTTCGCCCGGCTGCAGCACATCCTTCTCAAGCGAACGATACGTAATTAATTTAATGTCGCCGACCTCAACCTCAACCATCCATTCGCTTCCGCGGAAATGCAGATGCTTCACTTTACCTTGTACCGTTGCGGACGGAAGACGGAATTCATGGCGCTTGCCGATCTCAATATACTCGGGACGAATGAGTGCTTTAGTACCCGGCCAGTTCTTTGCTTCTTCGAAGCCTTTAAGCTTCTCCACTTTATCGACGATCGTGGACTCCCCGATGAAGCTGGCCACGAATTGAGTTTGCGGGCTTTTATAAATATCCCAAGGCGTACCCTTCTGTTCCAGGCGGCCTTTATTAATAATCATGATTTCGTCGGCTACTTCGATCGCTTCATCCTGATCATGCGTAACGAAAATCGACGTAATCCCAAGACGCTCAATCATTTCCTTCAGCCATGTCCGAAGCTCATGACGAATCTTCGCATCAATCGCCGCAAACGGCTCATCCAGCAGCAGCAGCTGCGGCTGCGGTGCAAGCGCCCGGGCAAAAGCTACACGCTGGCGTTGACCGCCGGAGAGCTGATGCGGATAACGATGCTCGAAGCCCTTCAGGCCGGTAAGCTCAAGCAGCGACATAACGCGCTCGCGGATCGCATCCTTAGGCTCCTTCTTGACCTTCAAGCCGAACGCGACATTATCATAGACCGTCATATGTTTGAACAGAGCATAGTTCTGGAATACAAACCCGATTCCGCGTTCCTGCGGCGGCAGGTCATTGACCCGTTTGCCATGAAACACGATATCGCCGGAGGTTGGTGTCTCCAGCCCCGCAAGCATGCGGAGAATCGACGTTTTGCCGCCGCCGCTTGGTCCGAGCAGACCGATCAATTGACCTTTGGCAATATCGAAGCTAACATCATTGACCGCTTGAAAATCGCCGAACTGTTTATTTAAACCGCGCACCTCGATATGCATCGCTTAATGCACTTCCTTTCTCTTCTTCGCCCATTCCATAAGCAGCAGCAATCCGACAGAGAATGCAGCCAGTACAAGCGCCACGCTGCTCGCCGCGATCACATTGAAATTCTCGACATCCTGATATACGAGCGTTGTCGCCGTTTGCGTCTTGTTCATGATATTGCCTGAGACAACCAGTACGGCACCAAATTCGCCGAGCGATCTTGCGACGGTCAACACAACCCCATAGATGACGCCCCAGCGAATCGACGGCCAGGTCACCTTCCAGAAGGTGTACCACGAGTAAGCGCCAAGCGTAGATGCCGCTTCTTCCTGCTGAGAGCCGATTTCCTGCAGCACCGGCATAACTTCACGCACCATAAGCGGGAACGTCACGAAGAGCGTAGCAAGGATCATACCGGGCAATGCATAGACTACTTTAAAGCCGATATCTTCGAAGAATGTACCGATTACCGAGCTCGGACCGAGCATCAGAACGATCATCAATCCACCGATGACAGGCGAAACCGCAAACGGCAAATCAACAATACTGTTCATCAGCCCTTTGAGCCGCTTGCTAAGCCACGTGCCTCTAACGAGATAGAGGGCAAGCATAACGCCGAACAGCGTATTTAGGAGCGTTACGACGACAACGATCAAGCCGGTCATCATAAGCGCATGTAAGGATTGCTTGCGTGTCAGCGCCTCTGCGAAGCCGCTCCAGCCATCTCCCCAGGAGCCGGTAAAAATCTTCACGAGCGGAGCAATGAGCAGAATCAGAAACACCAGATAGGTTAACGTAATCCATAGCTTTCTCATTTGCCGTGCCTCCTCGATTGGACGAAGTTAACCGCCCACAGAATGAGGAACGACAGTGTCAGCAGCATAACGGAAACGGCCGCAGCCCCCTGCACGTTATCGCTTTCAATTTCACCGAAAATATAAACAGCCGCGATCAGTGTTTTTCCCGGAATGTTGCCTGCCACGAGTACGACAGCTCCGAATTCTGCGAGTGCTCTCGAGAAAGCCAGCATCGCTCCGCTAATAATACCCGGAAGCATGGAAGGGAATATCACTTGAAAGAAGGTCCTCGCCCTCGATGCGCCAAGCGTATACGAGGCTTCTTCTTCCGATTTGTCGAGCTCTTCAAGCAAGGGCTGAACGCCGCGAATGACGAAGGGAAACGTCACGAATACCATCGCTATTATGATAGCGGGTTCATGAAATACGATCTGAAATCCGAGCTTGTCGGCGATTCCGCCTGCGAAGCTGTTCGGACCCAAGAGCAGCAATATCATCAAGCCACCGACAGCCGTCGGCAGCGCAAATGGCAAATCTACTAAACTATTAAGTATTCTTCGCCCCGGAAACCGATAACGAATCAATACCCATCCAATCATCGTGCCAAGAAATACGTTGATAAGTGCAGCTATTACGGAGAGTTTAACGGTAAGCAGCACGGCCTTCCATGCCAATGGGTCTGTGATGCTGTCCCAGAAAGGCTGCAGGCCAAGCTCAAAGGATTGCGAGTAGATTCCTATAATCGGCAAAACAATCAGCAATACAAAATAAAGCATAATGGTGCTGCGGAAGCCAAAGCTCCACAAGCGGCTGCGCATGATGATATTCAAGCTGACTTACCCCCTGACACTTTCCTTGAGGAATCGTTGTAGTGGTTTAATCCCCATCAAACTACTTGGTATTAAATGTAGCAGACAGAGGCGCGTCTAGTCAATCCTAATTATTCTTCATTCAGCCCGGTGATGAAGTGCAGGAATAAGAAAACTCCCCGGCACAGGTTGGTCCGGGGAGCTGCTAATTGCGTTATTCGCCTTCAATGTAGTACTTCTCTTCACCAAGAGAGAGTACGGCTTGTCCTTGCGTGACGTCGGTTATCCACGCGCTGAATCGCTCTGCCTCCGGCGCTTCCGGCAGACACGTGATGACGACACGGTCGGTGAATTCGGTCCCGCCAATTCGCACATGACGGGCATGGAATTCATTTTCGAGCTTGCCATACCATGTATAATCGACATCGACGATTACCTCGCGATGCAGAATATTCACAATGGGCTCGGCCGCTTCAATTGCCGCGACGGCACCGTCCGTATAGGCGCGAATAAGGCCGCCTGCACCGAGCATGATGCCTCCGAAATAACGAGTCACGACAATGACAACATTCTTGAGGCCATGATGTTTAATCACTTCCAGAATCGGTTTGCCGGCCGTACCGCTTGGCTCCCCATCATCGGATTGCTTCTGGATTTCATCGCGTTCACCGATGACGTAAGCCGAACAATTATGAGACGCGTTCCAGTGAAGCTTCTTCAGCTCTTCAATGTACGCGATCGCTTCTGCCTCTGAAGTGACCGGCTTGCCATAACCGATGAAACGCGATTTCTTAATCACGATTTCTTTGCTGGCCTGCTGACGCAGCGTTTTGTATCTGGGCTGCATGGCGAGTAGAGCTTACAGGCGAGCTTCCAGCTCAGCCTTCTCTTTCTCATAGCCCGGTTTGCCAAGCAGGGCAAACATGTTCTTCTTATACGCTTCGACGCCCGGTTGATCGAACGGATTGACGCCCAGCAGGTAGCCGCTGATGCCGCACGCGATTTCGAAGAAATACACCAGGTAACCGAATGTGTAAGGCTTCATGTCGGCGATGTTGACAACAAAGTTAGGTACTTGACCGTCTGTATGTGCAAGAAGCGTGCCTTCGAAGGCTTTCTTGTTTACGAAATCCATCGTTTTGCCGGTCAAGAAGTTAAGCCCGTCCAGGTCTCCTGAATCATGACCGATCGTAATTTGTTCCGCTACGTTCTTCACTTGGATGACCGTTTCGAAGATGTTACGGTTACCTTCTTGAATGAATTGACCCATGGAGTGCAAGTCAGTCGAGAAATCTACGGCAGCCGGGAAAATCCCTTTGAAGTCTTTGCCTTCGCTCTCGCCGTACAGTTGTTTCCACCACTCCGACACGAAGTGAAGCGCAGGCTCGTAGTTTACGAGAATTTCCGTTGCTTTGCCTTTACGGTAGAGGGCGTTACGCGCTGCCGCGTATTGGTACGCTTCATTCTCGGCAAGCACTGGGCTGCTGTAGGCTTGCTGCGCATCCGCTGCGCCTTTCATCATCTCTTCGATATTGATGCCTGCAGCTGCGATTGGCAGCAAACCAACCGCTGTCAGCACGGAATAACGTCCGCCTACATCATCCGGGATGATAAAGGACTCGTAGCCTTCTTCCGTTGCCAGCTTCTTCAGTGCACCTTTCTCGCGATCTGTTGTCGCATAGATACGTGTGCGAGCTTCCGCTTTGCCATACTTAGCTTCCAATGCTTCGCGGAATACGCGGAATGCGATTGCCGGCTCAGTAGTTGTACCGGACTTGGAGATCACGTTGATCGACCAGTCGCGGCCTTCCAGCAATTGAAGCAAATGCGTTACGTATGTAGAGCTGATGTTGTTGCCTGCGAACAAAATTTGCGGCGTCTTGCGCTGTTCTTTCGGCTGCAGGTTATAGAAAGAGTGCGACAGCATTTCAATTGCAGCGCGAGCGCCCAGGTAAGAGCCGCCGATGCCGATAACGATCAGCACCTCGGAATCCGATCCGATCTTCGCAGCTGCTTTCTGAATGCGGGAAAACTCTTCTTTATCGTAATTCGTCGGCAGGTTGATCCAGCCCAGATAATCCGAGCCTGCGCCTGTACCTTCGCGAAGCTGGTCATGTGCAGCACGTACTTGCCCTGCCAGATTATCGATCTCATGCTGGCCGATGAACGACAATGCCTTGCTATAATCAAACTGAACTGCTTTACTCATTCGTATTAAACCTCCCACAAATTATCCTGCTTACAACTAGCATAAGGATAATGGATTTGTTAGGTAAAAACAAGCGATTGAGGGGGCCAATACTTCTTCCGGGTTTTTGTGATAAAATGGAATCACATAAAATCCGCTTTCGAGGAGATGAACATTCATGTTCAAAATTGCATTTATCGGCCTAGGCGTCATGGGCGAGCCTATGGCTGCCAATTTGCTCCGCAAAGGGTATTCCGTTACTGTATTTAACCGTACGCCGGGCAAAGCGGACAAGCTTCTCGAGCTTGGTGCGGATGAAGTTTCATCGCCGGCAGCAGCAGCGCGCGTATCGGATCTGATTATTACGATGATCAGCAACGATGACGCGATTCGTGAAGTCTACTACGGTGAGAACGGCCTGCTCGGCGCTATGATGCCGGGAACGATTGTCATCGACAGCAGTACGATATCTCCGGCTTTGGCACGCCAACTACATACGGATGTTTCAGCTAAATTCGGCGACTTCCTCGATGCCCCGGTTACAGGAAGCAAGCCTGCTGCAGAGAGCGGTTCCCTTGTCTTCATGGTTGGCGGCGATATTGAAGTCACCCACAAGGTACACGACGTCTTGAACGCGATGGGACGCAAAGTCATTCCGATGGGTCCGGGCGGAAGCGGTTCAACTGCTAAGCTGGCTCATAATACGATTGTCGGCATCAACGTTGCCGCCCTGCTTGAAGGGATGGCCATAGCCGCAAGCGGCGGCATCGACGCCAAGTCGTTCCTGGAGCTCGTTCAATCCGGCGGAGCAGCGAGCAAGATGGCCGAGCTTAAAGCGCCGAAGCTGCTGGAACGCGATTTCAGCGTGCAGTTCTCGCTCGCGCTCATGCTGAAGGATCTGCGCCTTGCTTCTTCGCTCTCCGATGAGCTGAAGACGCCAACGCCGATTCTGGAAACGGTAAAGAGCCTCTATCAAGTCGGTGATGCGATGGGTCTTGGTGAGCTCGATCTCTCCGCGCTCGCTCACGGCTATGAGCAATGGATCAACAAACGGATTACGACGCACAACGATGTTGAAGAAATCGTTGCAGCCACTTCGGAAGCACCGACTGCTGTCCAAGTATCCGATACCGGGCAGAACCGTCGCCGGGCTGAACGTCTTGCACTGAATGTACCGCTGAAGCTCTCTGTCTATCAATGGGCTCAAGAAGGTTCGTTCTCCGGTCAACTGATTGATGGGACGCTTTGCGATATCTCCGAAAGCGGACTTCAAATTTCGTCCAACTTCCCGCTGGAGTGCGATATGTTCGTCGTCATCCACTTCCCTCAGGATTCGGAGCTTCCTCCGGTAACCGGACGCATAATTCGCATTGAAACCAATGGCAGTCGCTTCCGTTACGGCTGCTTGCTGGCAGGACTCGCTCCCTATCAGCGTTTGCAGCTGGAAGCTTATATTAAGAAACAACGCATTACGGCTGACTAATCGACTTTTTAACGTACAAAAAGCTGCCCCACTCTCCTTGGATCATGTCCAAAGCGAGCGGGGCAGCTTTTCTTTTAGTAAGACTATTCTTGAATATAAGAGCAGATATAATCCGTAACCGTTGTTACTTGAAGCTTAAACTTTGCATGTGCCGGAACCGTAAACTCGCCTTCGCCGGAGATGCTGATCCATTCGGAATCGCCTGGCAGCAGCACTTTCAAATCGCCTGCCACGATTTCCATGATTTCCTTCACGTCCGTACCGAATTCATACTCGCCTGGCATCATGATGCCGAGCGTTTTCTTCGTTCCATCCGCGAACAGCACCGTGCGGCTTGTTACTTTACCATCGAAGTATACATTAGCTTTCTTGACGATTGACACATTCTCGAACTGAGACATTCGGCATTAGCTCCTTTGGGGTATACGCTTAGAATGAGGATAGAAAAGCAGGGCTTCCTGCCGCGCTACAAGAGGCGGCTTTCAGCCCCGCAGTGTATTAGCTACTACAAACTACAGCAAACCTTTTACCTTGCTTACAACATTCTCAACCGTGAAGCCGTACTCTGCAATTACGCGATCGCCTTTTGCGGAAGCACCGAAGGTATTGATACCCAGTACCTCACCGCCGTCGCCCACATAACGCTCCCAACCGAATGGTGAACCCATTTCGATGGCAAGACGAGCTTTAACACTCGGAAGAATAACGGATTCTTTGTAAGCCTTAGGCTGGCGCTCGAACAGATCGAAGCTTGGCATGCTGATGACACGAACTTGAATGCCTTCTGCTGCAAGTGCTTTCTGAGCTGCAACCGCAAGCTGCACTTCGGAACCGGTGGCAATCAACTGAGCTTGAGGCTTGCCGTCAGCCGCATCGGAAACGACATATGCGCCCTTCGCGATGCCTTCGCGAGCTTGTTCATTGGTACCTTCAAGCACCGGCAGGTTCTGACGAGTCAGAACAAGCGCAACCGGCTGATCCGCTTTGGAAATCGCATAAGCCCATGCTGCCGAAGTTTCGTTCGCATCCGCAGGACGCAATACAGTCAATTGCGGAATGATGCGCAGGGAAGCGATTTGCTCAATCGGCTCATGCGTAGGACCGTCTTCACCAACTGCGATACTGTCATGCGTCAGTACATAGACAACCGGCAATTTCATCAGCGCGGACAGACGTACTGCCGGACGCAGGTAATCCGTGAATACGAAGAACGTAGCGCCGAATGATTTAACGCCGCCATGCAAGGTCATACCGTTGATAGCTGCTGCCATTGCAAACTCACGTACGCCGAAGTAGACGTTGCGGCCTTCGTAGCTGCCTGGTTTAAATACAGGCACACCTTTCAGGTGAGTCATTGTGGAGCTCTCCAGGTCAGCAGAGCCGCCGATTAGGTTTGGAACGTTCTTCGCAAGTCCGTTAAGCGCGTTACCGGAAGCTACGCGAGTCGAAAGTGCTTTGTCTGCAGGTGTGTATGCAGGCAGATCCTTGTCCCAGCCTTCTGGCAGGTTGCCGCTGATTGCCGTTTCGAATTGTGCTGCCAGCTCAGGGTTAGCCGCTTTATAAGTTGCATACATAGCATCCCATGCTGCATTGGCTTTCTCGCCGTTTGCTTTCACTTCCGCGAAGTGTGCGGCAACTTCTGCCGGCACGTGGAAAGCTTCGTTCTCCCAGCCGTAGAATTGTTTCGTCAGGACAGTCTCGTCAGCGCCAAGCGGGCTGCCGTGCGTACCTAAATGACCGCCTTTGCCGCCTTTGTTCGGGCTGCCGTAACCGATTGTCGTTTTCACTTCAATCAGTGTCGGTTTGCTTGTATCCGCTTGTCCAGCAGCTACTGCTTTAGCAAGTGCGTTCAGATCATTACCGTCTTCTACGCGAATGACTTGCCAGCCGTAAGCTTCGAAACGGCCTTGTACGTTCTCGGAGAACGACAGGTTCAGCTCGCCGTCGAGCGAGATATCGTTTGAATCGTATAGGACAACCAGTTTGCCAAGTTTCAGGTGAGCTGCGAGCGAAGCTGCTTCACTTGCAACGCCTTCCATCAAGTCGCCGTCGCCGCAGATTGCGAATGTATAGTGGTCGATCACGTTCAGATCTTGTTTATTGTAAGTTGCGCCAAGATGAGCTTCAGCCATCGCCATACCGACTGCCATTGCAATCCCTTGTCCAAGCGGACCGGTTGTTGCATCTACGCCGGCTGTGTGACCGAACTCGGGGTGACCCGGAGTCTTGGAGCCCCATTGACGGAAGTTTTGCAGTTCTTCGATTGGAAGGTCATAACCTGTCAGGTGCAGCAGGCTGTAAAGCAGCATGGAACCATGACCCGCAGAAAGTACGAAACGATCGCGGTTGATCCATGTTGGGTTGGACGGATTGTGGTTCATTGTCTTCGCAAACAATTGATACCCCATCGGAGCCGCTCCCATAGGCATGCCCGGGTGGCCGGAATTGGCTTTCTCAATCGAATCGATCGCTAGTGTGCGGATCGTGTCAATGGAAAGCTGGTCGATGGATTTCTGTGTTACTGTCATTACGTAAACTCCTCCTAAATCCGAATAGGCTTGCATCGAAGTGAAACGGCTTTCGCATCCTTGGAAGGCGCGGCCCGTTTCATGTCATACGCTCTCTTTAATTAAATAGGCGGTATACCCGCACTGGCTTTGAAATATTGTACCATTACCACTGCGCCTTTTCCATCCTTAATGCGTTACTGCGCTAAAAATCGACATAAAAATGGCGCGTTCACACGGAGAATTCCGCGAAAACGCGCCATTGCTGTCAGCTGGATGCTGACGTTGGCTTCAATTAATTGAATACGACCGTCTTGTTCTTGTGCACAAGAATCCGGTCTTCCACATGCCACTTTACCGCACGCGCAAGTACAACACGTTCAATCGTACGTCCGATGCGTTTCAGGTTGTCCACTTCATCACGGTGGCTGACGCGCTGTACATCCTGCTCGATGATCGGTCCGCCGTCTAGTTCTTCGGTTACGTAATGCGCTGTAGCTCCGATGATCTTCACGCCGCGCGTATACGCTTGGGCATAAGGTTTGCCGCCAACGAAGGCAGGCAAGAAGGAATGATGAATGTTAATAATCCGATTCGGGAACTGCTCGATGAATTTAGGCGAAATAATTTGCATATAACGTGCCAGTACGATCAGATCTGCTTTATCGGACACAAGCTCCATCTGCTTCTTCTCCGCTTCGGCTTTCGTGTCAGCCGTAACCGGAACGTGGTGGAACGGGATACCGAACGATTCCACGAGCGCTTTCATGTCCGGATGATTACTGATTACCATGGCAATATCCGCTTCCAGATCACCTGCTTGCCACTGCCACAGCAGCTCCAGCAAGCAGTGATCTTCTTTGGAAACGAAGATAGCCAGACGTTTCTTGCGGCTCGCGCGGAACGTATGCCATTTCATCTCGAAGCGATCTGCCACGCGGGCAAAATCCTCCTGGAGGACCGGCAGCTCGGCGTCCAGATCGCTCAGATCAAATTCAAAACGGATAAAGAACATGCCGCCGCCGGGATCCATGGAATACTGGTCGGACTGCACGATATTCGCGCCATGCTCGTACAAGAAGTGCGAGACGGCCGCTACAATTCCGGACCGATCCGGGCAAGAGATGAGCATAGTCGCGCGATTGCGCTTATCCGGGCGCTGCGAGGACGGTCCGGGCTGATAGATGTTTTGCATAATAGACAAGTCTTCCTTCCGTCAACGAGTAGAGTAGCTATAGGTCAGCTTATGCGTTCACAAGTAGCGTTTTGCCCGCGAACCAAGCCGTAATCCGCTGATTAATGGCTTCTTCCGAGAGCTCTGGCAGAATGCGATGCTCGGCTACAAGATCATACAAACGATCCATCGGCTCGCGAGGATCGGCTTTCTTCGCTTTCGCGTCGTTCTTCAGCACATCCCACACGGACAGCACGTAGCCGCGGTGGTTAATGTCCTGTTTATTGAAGAAATGGTGCAGACGCTCCACATCCTCCAAGAACTCGCTGCCAAAGCGTGTATGTGCATCGCCGCGAAGCAAAGCAATTTCCGCTTCGTACATCGGACGCTGCGTTTTATCTTCTTGACCGATCCATGGCGTCTCAAGGATAAACGGACGTCCTTTGAGCGCTTCATGATGAACGATATTGCGAATTGCATCATGCCCGATCCAGCCGGCACCGATCGGTGCATGACGGTCTTTACCCGCTCCGCGCGGATTTTTACTGTCATTGACATGGACAACAGCGACACGGTTAAGGCCGACAATGCGATCAAACTCAGTCAGTACGCCATCGATATCATCGACGATGTCATAACCGGCATCATGCATGTGGCATGTATCCATACAAACGGTAAGTCGATCATTGGAGGCTACTTTGTCAATTATGGATGCAAGTTCATCGAAGCTGCGGCCGATTTCAGTGCCTTTCCCTGCCATCGTTTCAAGCGCGATATTCACGTTTGTTTCTTTTGTGCCGTTCAACACTTCATTCAAGCCTTCCGCGATGCGAGCAATTCCATACTCCGCATCCTTGTCGGTGAAAGCACCCGGATGAAGCACGATATTGCGTACGCCGATCGCGTCTGTACGGCGAATTTCTTCCTGAAGGAAGCGGACCGCCAATTCGAACGTATCGTCTTTGTAAGAACCGAGGTTTACGATGTAAGGGGCATGAACGACGATCTCGTCGATTCCCGCCTTGCCCATTGCGTCTCTGCCATCAGGAATATATAAATCTTCAATCGGTTTACGCCGTGTGTTCTGCGGTGCTCCGGTGTAAATCATGAATGTGCTTGATCCGTAGGATACGGCTTCGTTCGCTGCTGTTAGCAGACCTTTATCGGAAAATGATACGTGGGATCCGATCTTTAACATGGACTCATTCGCTCCTTTCGTTACAAGGCGGGACTACTAGGTGTCCTGTTCCTCGCAAACGCTTGTCCTTCCTATTTTACAAGGAATACGCCAATAAATCTAGGTGTGTGACCGTAAGGAAAGTTTGGATGCTGTCGTATCGGGCCGGAAATGCCTTGTCGGTTGCGGGAGATAGACGTCATCGCTTATAATGGAAACAATTTGTTACGCATAATTCGTATATCTGAGTTGGCTCGAGGTGAATTAATCGAATGGCACCGAATTGGTTTATGTATTTTATCGTGTTTTGGGCAGTTGTGATGATTGTCTTTATGTCGATCGGCGGCTTTTTTATGTTTCGTAAATTCCTTAAAGTGCTCCCGATGCGGGATGGCAAATCGAAGCTCGATTGGCAGAACTATTGGGTAGAGCGCAGCCGCGGCATGTGGCCCGAGGATTCCAAGAGTTTTCTGGATCAGCTTGTCTCTCCTGTGCCAAGTGCGTTTCGGGACATTGCCAAACATTCCATTGCAGCCAAAATCGCTCAAGTAGCCGTTGAAGGCGGCGCTTCGGAAGTGTCGCGCAATCACTGTATCGAAGGTTATATTCGGGCAACGCCTAAGCGGGATTACCGCAGCTTGGTTTCGTTTCTGGAGAAGGAACAGATCGACTACTCCGCCTATACACATTTACTTAACAAATAAGCCGCCCGCTTGGGCGGCTTTTGCAGTATTATTGAAGCAATTGGATGCTCTGAATGGATGCTAAGGAGGTCTCTGTATGAAGGTAGCGGTTACCGGAGGAACGGGATATGTAGGAGCTATGCTTGTCGATGCACTGCTGCAGCGAGGAGATGAAGTATGGATTATCTCTAGGTCTGAGAAACAGATGAGCCCGAATCCAAAGCTGCATACGATCACTTGGTCCAAACTGGCCGAGTCTCCGGTGAAGCTGGAAGGGATCGACGCCATCGTCAATTTAGCAGGTGAATCCATCAGTCGCCGCTGGACCAAAGAAGGCAAATCCGCAATATTGCATTCGAGACTAAATGCAGCGCGCGCGATCGGCAGAGTCGTAGAAGCCCTTCAGCGCAAGCCGTCCGTCGTCATAAATGCATCGGGCATCTCCATCTACGGGACCGATGGCAGTAAAGTCAGCGATGAGCGGAGCCCTGCTCACATTACGGATTTCCTCGCTTCTGTCGTTGAGAAGTGGGAAGCCGCTGCAGATCGCATTGAGGTTCAACGCCTTGTAAAGCTGCGAATCGGACTAGTGCTTGGCATGAAAGGCGGAGCCTTTCCGAAGATGCTTCTGCCCTATCGGTTAATGGCAGGCGGAAGAATGGGAAGCGGCAAACAGTGGATCCCCTGGATTCACGAGGACGATATGATTCGACTGATCCTATTCTGCCTCGATGAGCTGGAAATAAATGGACCCGTCAATGCATGTGCACCAGAGCCGGTAACGAACAATGAGTTTGGAAGAGCAATCGGCAAGGCCATGAGAAGACCGCATTGGTTTCCGGTGCCGGCATTCGTACTCAAAGCCGTCCTCGGCGAGCTCTCCTTCCTGCTGCTCGAAGGCTCAAGAGCGGTCCCGCGGAAGTCTATGGAGTTAGGGTTCGAGTTCCGCTACGATACTGTTCAAGAAGCGCTGCGTCAGTTATTAGCCCGGAAGTAACAGGTTCCTTAACTGGTCGGCCTTACAGCTCACTCCTCAAGAATCTTACGATAGGGCCACTCCTTCATCCTGCTTGTTGTGCAGGACTGGAGGGTACGCCTGATCGGAATTTATATCGTGGCCCGCTATCACCGGCCAGCTGTATCGAATCGTGATCATTTAGCGGATAGGCTTTGTATGGAATCATCGTGACTCCGTTAAGGGTACTACCGTTTCGAGAGCCCATATCTTTCACTGACCAGCTGCCTTGCTTCACACTTACTTCCAGATGGGCTCTGGAAATTCCTGAAGACACATCCACGTGATCCACGCCCTCACTCACTCGGCCGATTACAAACTGACTCTGTTCCAGTCTGACTATCACCGTCGACTCTCCTTCTACCATGCGTTCGAGATACGGGGCACGCTTAGCAGCTCCGCTTGGCGACTCTGGATTCTGATTGAGCAACACTGTTGCATCATTAGGCAATGACTCCGGAGATGCTGTCTGTCCGCTGTGTGATAGTGGTGTGAATGCAATTGCGTTTGACTGAACTGCAGGTTGAACATTGTCCTCTATGAATTCTTCTTGGTATGACTTCAGCTGCCTTTGAACGTGGATAGGCATGGAATTAGGTACGAATCCATCTTCGACAGGCCATGCCTGCCTCTCATTCCAACCAATGCCCTCTTCTTCCTTACTCGTGCCTGAACTCATCCTTCGATTCACAATGAGTCCTCCCGCTGCTGTCATGAGCGTCAATCCACAGCAAATCAGCAGATTGCTTTGAGATGGGGAGGGCAAATAGAGAAAGCGCCAAATGAGCGCGGCAATTATCAGTCCTCCCGCTCCTAATATCCAGCCCGTCTTCTTTAAGGAAGTGGGTTGCTCTTGGACCGGCAGTTCCGTTAGTGGAAGCTCAACTCCCCTATCCTGTTGATTGAGGTCACTTCCTTCTTCCCTTCGAACTGCACTTGGAGCTCTCGGCGGCACTGACTCATTCTTCCATACGAACGAAGATTGGGTAGATAAAGGAGCAGCCACTTTATCTACCGGCTTTATTGCATGATCCGGCTTTCCGGGCGATTCGTTTGTTGACTCTCTGTACTCATTTCCAAGAAGGGCAAGAAGGGACCGTCTGAGCTGCCCCCAAGCCTCACATTCCCCTCTTAAATGCTGGAAAATGTGCTGCAAACCCACTCCATCGGGCTCGACGATATAACCAACCCAGCGAATCGCCATAGCAAGTACCGCCTCACTTGCTGAGGATACAATGCTTGTATCTTGAAGTGGCACGTACACAAGCTCGACATCCTCCCAATGTTCACCGATATAGATGTACTGCTCATGAAGCATAAAGCCTTCTTCTCGAAGCATGTATTGTTTACAATCATCCAGCGTTTCCACGATAGCGAGCAGCAGGGCATAGAATTGAATCATCGTCAGTGGCTGAGTTTGCATGCGATGAAGCAAGATCCGTTTGCCGTTAATGCGATACCGCAAGGTTATCTTCCCGTCAATATCAACCCATTCCACAGCCAGCAATTTCGGAATTCGCTGGCTATGCAGCATCTTCATTTCGATTGGATCAAGCTGCTCCCTCGAAATGCCGGATTCCAAATCTACGATCATTTCAAGTCCATGCTTCATCGTGAAATCAACCCTTAATTCTTTAATCACCATCAACGTCGCTCTCCTTTCTATCCGTTGAACGGCCACTCACGCATGAAGCAGCAGGTCGTAATGGCCCCTGGCACCACTGCGATCATGAACGGGAATCGTAAACCATTCTTCTTCAGTGTCATGAAGCCATCTGTATGCAGGTTTCGAGGCAAGGCAAACAGTGAAACCGCAAATGCCACAATTCGCTTTGCAAAGGTTTGATTCAGGACCAGGAGCACGATACCAAACAGCCCTCCGTACAAAATGGAATACATCAGGACCTGCATCGACAAGGCTGCCCCAACAATCGCACCAAGTGCTCCGAACAGCTTTACATCCCCCGCTCCTATTCCCTTCAGCATATACAAGGCAATCAGAGGCAGTACTCCCGCTAGTACACCTATAACCGAGAAAATCACTCCGCTCAAACCTTCGCTGCTCAAATGATAAATGAGTCCGGAAGCGAAGAAGGTTAGTGTCAACTTGTTCGGAATGCGCATCGCTCGCACATCACAGACAAAAGCAATTCCAAGCAGCAGTGCTGCTAAACCGAGCTCGATATGAGCCATCATCCGAAACCTCCTTCCAAGCTACAGAGCAGCCCTCTTCTCCACTACAAAATGTCTGGCCGCACGCGATGAACCTTCACTTGCCGAAACAATCAGCTCCCAAACACCTGGAGTGGTATTGCCCGATATTAGCCATGTCCATTCCGCAAATCCCTCGTTGTCTGTGTAGGTATCGCCGAGATGCTTTGCCACGCTGTGCCCACTCTTATAAATTACCTGAATGGACAGCTTTCGCCCCGGCGTCGTCAGAACAACAACACGTGCCCGTCTTCCCGGATTAGCCGGTGACGGCTCGAGAAGTACAATTTGAATAGGCGCTTCATCTATTGATGCCGACTCTTGATCCTGCGCTACCGGAATCGAATCGCGTACCCAGACACGTTCTTCAGCACGCTCCCTCAGTACAATCGACTTCTTCGTAAACGGAAATCCCAGTTTGAACTCATACTCTGCCTCGATGAGAAGGGAAACATCTGACCTATTCTTCAAATCAGGAAGCGAAAGCTTACTGAGACGCAGCCTCTCAGGATCGAGCACGGAATTATCGGCTTCTTGGCGAAGCAGCGGTTCAATAATGCCTCTGCCGGCTTCAGTTGCTGCAGCATCGACTATCGGCTTCCAATCCCCTTGCAATGCCGATGAAAGGAGAAGCCCTGCCGGAGCCGGAAGCCAGTCTTCCAGCTTCTCAGCAATGAAATCGACGCCCGGTAATTGTTGCAGCACCGGTGGTAAAGCGGCTTCTGTTCGAGTTCCCGCTTCCGCATCTGCCTGCGGCTCCGTCACCGAATGATCTGCAACCCCCAGTTCATGGTTCTCCCCCACGGATGCACGCAGCTGCTGAAGAGCTAGATCGACGGGATGGATATTGGCTGCTGCCTGCCTTACCGTTTGGGATACTGTACTATGAAGCGCCATCTGCACCGTATTAAGCCGGATCAAGCAAATAAAGAAAATAACGACCATTAGCACAATCGGAAGTAATAAAGCCGCCTCAAGTGTAATGCTTCCGGTTTCGCTGCTCCGTCTACCCGTACGACCAGCCAATGGTATGCGTCGCTTCATATCGATTGCCCTTAACCTTTCCGTTCAGAATACCTGTGCCGGTAAAGCTCTTCATGAGCCCGGGCAGAAACCACAGCTTCACGGAGGAGGTCAATTCTCCAGTCAAACCTGTGGAGACAGAGGATAATGAAACACCGCCTAGGTTACGCTCAATGACCGCGATAATTCGTGCTGTCTTGGCTTCGCTGCTGCCATGCAGCAGCAGAAAAACCCTTAAATAATCCAAATAACTGAATTCCACGGGCGTATACTTGGAAAGCTCCACTTTTCCTTCCTGCGCAATCGTAATCATATCGGCTAGCGATTTCTCTAACCCGTACAGTACCGCTGCGGAGAGTATCAATAACGGATGTCCCAAACCTTTGCAGGCAATAATCCCTTCCATCGTTCGTATCGCCAGCCTTGCTGCGAACACTTCACCGTAAGCGGCGGCCACGTTAGCAGCGGGCTCGTTAAATCCATACAAAATAT
This sequence comes from Paenibacillus sp. CF384, assembly GCF_900106745.1. GTDB lineage: Bacteria > Bacillota > Bacilli > Paenibacillales > Paenibacillaceae > Paenibacillus_Z. The sequence goes on from NZ_FNNV01000002.1 coordinate 226,362, forward strand.
ATTCGACCTCTTGATTCTCGAGAGCAAGTCCCGAAGAGAAGGCTTCTGCAGTCGATTGACCGCTTGCCGGCGAAGAAGAGAACAGCTTAGGATCGAACGAATGAAACCGATGAACGATATATTCATTCACATAGAGCGGATCTCTGATCCCTTCCAGAACATCCGCCATCCCGCTGAAGATCTTTCCCATGGAAGTCATAGATCCCCTTGTCTTCTCACCGGCATCGACATCAGCGTCTTCACCACCAGCCAGGTCATCATCGATTAGCGGCGACGCCGCAGCTTCATTGAGTTTCAGATTCGCTTCCATTCGCTCCTTCACTTCACGAAATGCTTCTTGGTGGTCCTCCTGATTCGGAGCAGACGTCATCGATTGAAGCTGCTGTTTCACTTGAAGCCATTTGCTCTCAGCTGCCGCTTCATTCGACTTTCGTTCCTGATCGCTGGACTGCCGGCTCTCCATCTCCTTCTGCCGGCTAAGGATGACCGTGCCCGGTTGAATGTAGCGATCCCCATAGATGCCATAAGCACCTTCGAGCTGTTGCAAGGATTCCTGTAATAGTTCGGACATACCGATACCTCCAATTGAAGCGAGGACCACCTGACGAAACGGAGCAGCCTTTGCAGCTGCTTGCTGAATATCGACTGTTTGATGCCTAAGTTCTTCTTCATACGCCTCAAACCAAGCTTGATCCAGCACGATCCCTTCTGCAGCCTCACGTGATTCTCGAAGAGTTGACAGCTCCCCCGCTTGCAATGAACCGGATCGCGCGCCGGTAAGCTTCTGCTGATTCATCCGGTCATAGCCGTCGCCCGTTCCTTCTTCACTCATCCGCTTAACCGCATCTTCCATAGCGCTATTCAAGCCTTTTGCTTCTTGAAGTAAAATCATGGCCTTTCGCCCCGATTCACGATGAAGAATGGCCGCTTCATCCAGCACTGCCACGATCGAATCAGCTTCATTACTCGCATAGTTCCGATAGAAATTAATTGCATCCGTGCGTAGAGGGGGCAATTTCTTCATGGAGCGTATCGTATCTTCACTGATCCATTGCTCATAGGAACCATAGAGGCTGACTATATCTCGAGCCGATCCTGTCATTCGTGACCCTATTGCCTTCTTGACGCTGGCAGCGGCTTCTTTCTGAATCGTGATCACTTCCTGCAGCCGCTTCTCTCGTTCATCGTAAAGCTGACGAAGCTGCTCCAGCAATTCCACTGACATGGCGGCTTCCTTCATAGCAGAGGCCATCGGGGCGAACTTGGAGGCTACCTCTAATGTAAAATCAATCGGCGCTTTGTATTTCATTTCCTCCAGCACCTGCCTGTTGAAGACCTGATGAAGGCCTAATACCTCATAGCTGTCCACATGCGATGCTTCCGTCTTCCCGTCGAGGAGCTTGAATCCGCCCTCATCCGAAGTCCAGTTGTGCGACACAGCTTGCGCGAACAACTCACCACGATCAGAACCGCCTGTACCGAACAGACCATACTGCTCGTATAACGCCCCGTCATAAGCAGATAAAGCGGAACGGATGCCGGATTGCGCAGCAAGCCTGCTTTGTTGTTCAAAAGCGGCTATTCGCGCTAAATCGATGAGCAGCGCCGTGAACAGCAGCATGGCTGCAGTCGAAACGATCAAGTAAATCGAAACAGCACCGTCACTGCTCCTCCAGAAGAACGACTGGTTAGGGGCATCATGCCGACCCTTATCATGCAATCGTTGCATTTGATCTGCCTCCTACTGCTCCTGATTCTGAAGAGATTGCCGATTTTGCAGCACTTCACGGGCCTGTGCCTTGCCTTGCTCGGACTCACCGGCAAATCTTCCTGCATAATACCGTACGAGATCCACATTTCGGATGAGCTCAACATGGTCGACTATGACTGCATCCGTTATAGCCATCGGCTCCGAATGGCCAAGCATCGTTTCCAGAGGAGGGATAGATAACGGCTGGCGGAGCTTCACGTCAATTCTTTTCACCCATACCCCTTCATACGTCATCACCCCTTCAAGCGGCTCCCGAACTCTGACTGCTCCAATAGCCATCTTCTTAAGGGGAAGGGATTCAGCGGGAATGTTGGACGTATCCGAAGCATTGACTGAGGTGTCGCCAATCGGAACACTCAAGCTGTTCTCATTGCCGCCAGCTGATCCGAATAACGTTCGCAGTGCCCCATTATCGGACAGCCGCCAATATAATCCGTCGTACTTCCCGGTCACGCCTATTCCGCTGACAGCAGCTCTGGCACTGTTATCCCAGCGGAAAGCTGTTCTCTCTGCCGTTTGTGAGGCAACTGAATACAAGACAACCTTCTGGTAGGTATACATACTAAGCATGAGCAGCGTAATGAGGGCAACAAAAATCATAGGAAACACCATGCTTGCTTCAAGCGTAAAGCTGCCTTCTTCTTGCAACGCCAGCGTACGACACCTCGCGAAACTAGTTGAAGATTTCGTTCGCTTTATCATCCGCATCGCCCATCAATTTCTCCATCAACGCAATAATCCAATCCTTGAAAAGCAGAGCTAATATAATGACTACAGCAATGATAAGTACGATCTCCAGCGTTCCAAGGCCTTCCTCATCCTTCCAAAATTCACGCAGTGCGTTGTTCATGTTCTTCATATCCATTCACTCCTCTATTAGTAGTAGTTAACCGCGCATCATTAAGATCGCAGGTGAGGCAACAAGCACCATAAGCACCATAAAGATACCGACTAGAGGAAAAACAAGCTTCGAGGAAGCTTCTTCACCTCTGGCACGAGCTACAGCTTTACGTTTCTCCCATAAGGAATAAGAGAGCTCCTTCAAAGAAAGGACAAGCTGATCGCCGCCTCGGCGATAATTCAGCAGCAATGTCGTCGTAAAAAGCGACACCTCCTGCACACCGCATCGCCGGCTCAGCGTCTCCATTGCCGCTGCGAAGGATTCGCCATTACGCACGGCTTCGTTTACTTTGCGAAGCTCGATGAACAGCGGAGTTCCGCCCTTCTCATCCTTTCGTTCACCGGCACGCACTAATGCGCGCTGCAGCGTCTCTCCCGCTCCAAGCAATAACATCAGCTTGCTGATCACCTCGGGCAGCAGCAGTAAAATATCCTGCTTGCGGCGCTCCACTTTAGTGGCGGTATCCCGCCATTTCGCTGCAGGCAGAAGGATACCAAGCAGCATGCCTATATACAGCAGCGTCTGCTCCTTGCTGAGTACACTAAGCCATGCTCCCGCACATGCTGCCGCGTATCCTGTACCGATGGACATGGCGACAAAGCCGTCTGTTGCATCTACCGTCCAGCTCCGCCCGTTAAGAATGAACAGCCTTCCATGCAAGCTCGCAAGAAAGGGCTGAATTCGGTTCAGCAATCCGCTCTGCTCCAGCAAATAACGAATGGGGGATGCCACTAATCGTTCTGCCGTGCTCAGCCGACTTCTCTTGTCATGCCGCCTGCATCGCAGCAAAGCCCAACTCCATAAGGCAGTCAATAAAGACCCTATAATAATGGCCGGCAGCAAGCTGCAACCCCCCTTCAACAATTACATGCGGATATTCATAATTCTCGTCATCAGCATAAAACAAAGTCCGAGAAGAAGAAGCGCCGCTGTCAGTATGACGTAGCCAATCCCGCTGTATAAAGGTGCCATATAGTCCGGCGCTGTCAGGCTGAGGAAGGTTAGGAAAACAAACGGAACCGCCATCATAATGCGTGATTCCAACCGCTTCTGCGCTACCATGACCGCGATGTCCTGCTGCACATCCAGCTTCTCGCCAATCATCTGTGAGGTTCGTCTGATCACTTCAACCAAATCACCTCCGGATCGTTTACAGGTTGTAAAGACATCGGTGAACTGCGATATATCATCGATCTGGGCACGTTGGCTCAAATCGATCAGCCCCTGTTCAAGCGTTTCCCCGTAACCCAATCTCGCTGATAAAATTTCAAATTCGACTAGAATCTCAGTCTTCGGATTCGGGTAGAGCAGTCTAAGATCCTCAAGCGCGGTTACGAAGGCATTCTCTACAGAGCGTCCTGCGGCAAGTGAAGATGCGATTGAATAGAGCGCTTCTTTAAATTGAATGGCCAGCCGCATTCGCCGCTGTTCCAGCAAGGATCGCCTATGGATACGAGGAGCGATAATCCCAGCTAATGACAGCACAAGCGCAGCCATAACAGAACGATAAAACAAGAACGAAGCAGCAAAGACCATAACCCCTCCAACAACCACTGCTGCCTTGAATTGCCGACCGGATAAACGATACTCTCCGTAACAAGGAAGCCCCTCTGCGCCGCCTGGTCCTACTGCAGACGCTGCACTCGTCCATCCAAGCCAAAGCATCCAATTCGTTTGCGTGCTCTTCATTCTCTTCAAACACCTTCACCTTCCAAGACTCCAGCTTCTTCTATTCCCGCCATCTGCAGCTTCCACGTCCGGTACAACTTCATATTCTCGCAACGCCGTAATACGCCGGACACACGACCTTCACGTTCACCATCCTCTTGGAACCGGTAAAGGGATTGCAGTACAACCTCACCGTCCTGAACTCCGATGACCTCGGATATTTCAATTACGCGCCTCGAACGATCACGCAAGCGGGATAAATGCACGATAATATCGATTGCCGAACTAATTTGCTGCCTGATGACGGCGATCGGCAAATCCGCACCGCTCAGCACCATCGTTTCCAATCGGGCAATCATATCCCGAGCGCTGTTGCTATGTCCGGTGGATAAGCTGCCATCATGTCCGGTATTCATTGCAGCCAGCATATCGATTGCTTCGCCGCCCCGCACCTCGCCTACAACGATACGATTCGGCCTCATTCGCAGCGAAGCTCGAATCAGCTCTCGCATGGAAATGGCGCCTTTCCCTTCCGTGTTCGCGTTACGCGTCTCCAGCGATACTAAATTGGGAACGGAACGAATTTGCAGCTCGGCTGCATCTTCAATGGTTACGATGCGTTCGTCCTCCGGTATGAACTGAGTAAGAGCATTAAGGAAGGTGGTTTTGCCCGAGCCTGTCCCTCCGCTAATGAAGATATTGTATTTGGCCTTCACCAGCTTGCTCAGCATGGACGCGGCCTCGGAAGTGAGCGCCTCACACGCGATCAGATCATCCATCAGCAGCGGACGCTCAGGAAACTTCCGGATCGTCATCGTTGGTCCTTTCAGAGCAACCGGCGGCAATACGATATGCACCCTCGAGCCGTCCTTCAGCCTGGCATCCACAATGGGCGTAGATTCATTCACTACGCGGTTAACACCTGCAACTACAGATTGAATCAAATCCTCCAGCCGTTCCTTACTTTCAAAAGCCATTGAAAGCCTCGACAATTGACCCGCGCGTTCCACGAACATCTCCTTATGGGAGTTGATCATAATCTCCGTAATGGCCGGGTCATCCATAAGCGGCTGTATCAAATCCAAGCCTCGGAAAGAATGAAACAATCTTCGAACCAGCTGGATTTTCTCACCTGCCGTAATGGGATGATCCAAGCTCCACCGAAAAACCTCCCCTTCAATCCGCGAGCTGAAATCTTCATCCGACATGGCGCTCCCCAGCTCAAGCTGGTTGCGAATTCGCTCTTTGAGCAGCTGGATTGTTTCTTCGTTCAAAGGCGTCACGGTCATCACCTCCCGGCTTCAGCTCGCCAAGCTTGCCTAGCAGCGTTTCGATCGCACCGCGATACTGCGGAGCATCGAAGCACCCAGCCCCGCCCTGCTGTCCGCAAGCAGCCCATTCCTTCACGAATGGAACAGAAGCTGTAATCGACAGTGATGCCATTCTTCCGCTATGCCATTCCGCTTCTGGACTGCCAATTCGTTTCAGCTGAATAAATTGAAATTTCGGTTTCAACTCCGCAAAGGAAGCACCATGCTTCTGCTCGCCATATTGCATGGCTAACTCGGTCTTACGCAAGCTGCTCGGGTCGTTATTCAAGAGCCAGAGCACATGGCGGCTTGCTTGAAACACTCCGAAGTGTACGGCATCCAATCGACTGTCCAAGTCCACCACAATCTTGTCGTATTCCCCCGTCCCCTTAATGGCGCCCAGCAGACTCTTCGCATGCTCAGCCGTAAGAGACAGTCGTTCTTCCGCATTCTCGCAAGGCACGATAAAATCGATGCCGAGCCAAGGATGCCGCTTGCGCAGCGCGATAATTTGGGCAACCGCTTTATCAGGGGCCGCTTGCAGCGTGTACAACAAATTCGAAAGATCCTCTCGGCCATCCCTGCTGTCCCAGAGCGGTGCGGCATTCCACTGTTCCAAATTCAAATAAAAGACCCGAGCACCGCAGGCGGCTGCCTGCCTCGCAAGCTGAAGCGCAAGCGTGGTCTTACCGATTCCACCGGCAGGGGAATACACCGAGATGATGCTTGCCCCGGCTTCAGACCCAGCATCGGATTCGGTATTCCCCTCACCCATCAGCTTTACCGGACGCTGCTCCGAAGAGGCATATAGGGCCGCGAACGACTGCAGGAGCTGCGGCAATGGCTGATACTGCAGCACTTGGTGCTTATGCCCTGAACGTCCAATCTGCCCTACAAGAGCAGCGGCTAACACGCTCTCAGCCAGCTCTCCCAGCTCATCCAATAAGCTTGGTTCTGCGACGAGCAGATCGACGGCATATCCTCCGCGCATGTAACTGCGAAGTGCTGCCGGATTCGTGAAGGCCGTTAACTGCCAGCCCGTTCCGAAGGAGCTCTGACGCAGGTAGTCGCCAAGTCGCTCGATATAACTCGATTCTTGTACAGCAACAATAAGGTTTCGTTTGCTCATACGGATCAATTCCACACTCCTCTTGGCATCCTAATAAAGAAAAAAAGGACGCAAAAAAGCACCATAACAACGCAGATCATCTGCGCGTTACGGTGCTTCCGTAGCGTCCTTGTACAATTGATTTGACCATAATTTACCACATTTTTCATTGTGGAGTCAACCTGCATTTAGAGCAATTTCGCTTTTCGAATTCCTGAATTATGTAGTTGCTTATCTTTTGTAAGTGACTTATAATATTGTAAGTAAGATGGGTAAAGTTAGTTACTTATTTTTACATTCATTCCATTTGGAGAGGGAGATACCTAAAATGACCCAAAACAATACTGTAGCAGCACCATCCGCCGAGCAAGTGATGCGCGAGCGTACATCCGTACGTCAATACAAAAGAGATGTAGTTATTCCAGAAACAACATTGAACGAAATTCTTGAACTGGCAGCAACCGCACCATCTTCTTGGAACCTTCAGCAATGGCGTTTCCTCGTTATCCAAGACCAAGCACAGAAAGATCTTATTCTTCCGATCGCTTACGGTCAACAACAAGTATCCGACGCTTCCGCTGTTATCGTTATTCTTGGCGACTTGCAAGCGCAAATTACCGGCCGCGAAATCTTTGACGGCATGCTTGCAGCAGGCCATGTGACACAAGAAATCCGTGACAATATGGTTAGTCAAATCGAAGGCGCTTATTCGTTCGAGCAAGTTGCACGCGACGAAGCTAACAAGAATGCAGGTCTTGGCGCTATGCAGCTAATGCTCGCAGCTAAATCGAAAGGTTATGACACGGTTCCAATGGGCGGTTTTGACAAAGCGAAGCTAGTTGAAGCTTTGAACATCCCTGCACGTTACATCCCGGTTATGATGATTGCAATCGGTGAGGCAGCTGCACCGGGTCGTCCGACTCCTCGTTTGCCGCTTAGCAGCTTGGTTATCAACGAATCGTTCTAATTCATTCCCACTCATCAAACAAACACACAATAACGAAAGCCCTCCGTTCTCTCTAATCGAGATACGTGAGGGCTTTCTTTGTAATTGCACTCCATGTGCCGTTAATGAATGGAATGCTCATCTCGTGCCACAGCCGTTCTGCCAAATAATTGAGCCGGAGGCTGCACAGCATGCTCGCGATCAAAGAACAGCCCGATTTCACGCGCAGCACTTGCGTCAGAATCCGATCCATGCACAATATTACCCGAAATATCCATGCCGAAGTCGCCTCGAATCGTCCCCGGCCCAGCTTCCACCGGATTCGTCTTGCCGATGATTGCACGCGCATTCTCAACCGCATGAGGTCCTTGCCAGATCATGGCGCACACCGGCCCGGACGTCAAATAATCGACCAATTCACCGAAGAATGGCTTTGACTTCAGCTCCCCGTAATGCGTCTCGGCCAGCTTTCGGTCAATAGTGCGAAGCGATATCGCGGCCAGCTCGAAGCCTTTTTGCTCAAAGCGTGTAATAATAGGGCCAATTAGCCCTCTCTTCACTCCATCCGGCTTTACCATCACAAACGTCTGCTCTACTTGCATACTCCTCGAACTCCTTCCATAAGCGGACAAATCCAAATCCAGATTCCAGTGACAGAAAAACGGCGCCGTCCCCATAAGGCCGCACCGTTCTCTATGAATCATTATTCCACATTATGTCAGGTTTTATCCCTGAGTCGTCTCACAATCTTACGCTTCTTCTGTCAGAGCAAGAAACTCTTCAACGTCTTCTAAAGCAAGCTTAACCGCTTCACGCCAGAAGTCCGGCTCGTCCAAGCGTACGCCAAGATGCTTCTGCGCCAAATCCTCGACCCTCATCAATCCGGTATCGCGAAGCAATGCGACATAGCGGTCCGCAAAAGTCTCGCCTTCTTTCTTCGCTTGCGCATAGATACCGCAGCTGAACAAATATCCAAATGTATACGGGAAGTTGTAGAACGGTACGTCCGTCAAATAGAAATGCAATTTCGATGCCCAGAAATGCGGATGCAGCTTGCCAAGCGCGCCGCTGAACCCTTCCTTCTGCGCCTCCTCCATGAGCTTGCACAGGTCTTCTTGGGTCAGCATACCCTGCTTTCGCTGCTCATAGAAACTCTTCTCAAACAAGAACCGAGAATGAATATCCATAAAATATGAAACCGCATTATTCAGCTTATCATCGAGCAAGGCCAGCTTCTCTTCCCGGCTAACCGCAGCCTTCAGCGCGGAATCAGACACGAGCATTTCGGCAAAAGTAGACGCTGTTTCGGCCACGTTGCTCGCATACTCCTGTGCCAGCGGCGGCAAATCATTCATAACATGCTGATGATACGCATGCCCAAGCTCATGAGCTAGCGTCGAGATATTCGACGGCGTACCGGAATAGGTCATGAAAATCCGTGTTTCCTCACTCTTAGGAAACGACGTACAGAATCCGCCCGGACGTTTACCGGGGCGATCCTCCGCTTCGATCCACGCTTCGCGGAATGCCATCTCCGTAAACGTAGCCAGATCCGGACTGAACGCACGGAACTGCTCCGTAATGAACGCCGCTGCGTCGCTATACGGTACTGTCTTGCTCGCTGAGCCAAGCGGCGCGCTGACATCATGCCAGTCCAGCTGCGAGAGGCCTAGCAGCTTTGCCTTGCGCTCCATGTAGCGGACAAGCCGCGGCTTCCCTTCGGTTACGGCAGACCACATCGCATTCAGCGTAGCCTCGCTCATCCGATTAATCGCAAGCGGCTCCTTAAGCGCCGTAACCCAGCCGCGCTTCTCATACAGCTTCAACCGGAAGCCGGAGATGCGGTTAATCGTATCCGCGCACAGATCCCCCTGCTCCGACCACTCGCGCTCCCACTCCGCGAAAGCAGCCTCTCGCACGCTGCGATCACTATGACTAAGCCTATTGTGCATTTGTCCTGCAGAGAGCTGCTTCACAGTCCCATCGTTCTCGGTGACTTCGAATCGAATACGCGAAACGATCGTGTTATAGAAATCTCCCCAGCCGTGATAGCCGTCAACCGCCAGCTCCGCTGCCAACGCTTCTTCTTTAGGCGGCAGCTTCTCCTTAACGGCTTCACGCCGCTCATTCAGCACGAATGCAACCGGTAAAGCCTCAGCTGAACGAAGCCAATTCCCCCAGCTCTCCTCGTCTGTCCGCAGCAGCAGCTCATCAAAGTTAGTGAGTGCCCCGTTGAACTTGGCCGATAAGGTTTTGACCCGATCATTAAGCCCGTTTGCCGCCGAATCTTTCATTTGCTGCGCTTGCAAGCATCCTACGAAGGAATCCGATTGACGAAGCCGAAGCAAAATCGACTGAACCGCCTCCGTCCATCCTGACAGCTGATCCGGTGAAGCCGGCGTACCGCTTGCAGATGCCGCGGACAGCTCACGTGTCAGGACATCAATATCGTGCTCCATGCCGCTTAATTCCTGAAGAAATGCGGCAGATCCGGAACCTCCCGCATAGATATTTTCTAAATTCCATGTTGTCGGCAATATGGACTGCATAAGAGCCTCCTCTTGTCTGCGCGTTGCGAATTCTATCGTCGCAGTGTATAACTGAATTATACCGTTATCCATGTCCCTTTTTCCATCCCATGCAAATCTGGGCGCTGCCTATGCAGACAAGCCCCAACGATAAGGAGTGTTTACGATGTCTCAACCGTTACAGCTCTCAGCGGAAACCGCGGTTAAGCTGGCGAAGGAATTGAATGTTCCGCTGGAGCATTTGATGCATATGCCAAAACATATTTTGCTGCAGAAGATCGCCGAGCTCGCGAAGAATGCCGCAAGCGACAATGAGGATAAAGGAGCTTCCACGCCGTGATTCCTTTTGAACGTGCCTGGCCTTATGACATTATCATGAAAGACGTATATGTGCCGAGCTGCCCGTTCTGCAAGAAAGACAATGTCCTGCTGCCAATCAGACCTAAGGAGCTTGGCGATATTCGCACAGGCAAGAAAAGACTTCTCGTCTTCCCATGCTGCCATAGCCGGGTAACGGTGATCGATGCAGACCAGGACTATCTCCTTACGGATACGACGCTTCGCCACGCCTAATTCCGCTTCCATGTACGCAAAAAAGCCGTCCGAGCAAAGGCTCAGGCGGCTTTTTATTATTATCCCTACGCGTTCATAGCGGCGGGCTCATCCTCGAAATTGTCTCCGAATTGCTGCTGCTCGCGAAGCAGCTGCCATTGATCGCGGCATGCCCGGATCATGGAAGCATCCTCAATCCGCTTGTCATTAACGACACGCGAGAACCATTTCACCGCGGCATTCGGCTCGCCGATCCGTCGATTCAGCTCCCCCATCAAATACATCAGCTTCGCATTATTGAGCGAACCGCTCTCTGTTTCGAATACGGCTACGTAAGCATCCAGTGCGAAGCGGAGGAACCGCAGCTCCTGTTCCTTCTTATTCTCATACCGATACAGCCATGCAATATGATGAAGGATACCCGCTATGACGCGCTCCTTCTCGTCAATAATGCCTGAACAGAGAAGCGCAAGCTTGTAGCATTCCAGCGCCTGCTCCCTCGTACGCGTGCCGCCGTAATCGCGATAACTCCAGCGGCCTCCCAGCATCTCTTGATAGAGGCTTTTCTGGGCTGCTGTCATTGACGTCTTGCCGTTCTCCGTAGAAGAGAATCCGCATCTCGGGCATACACGTACCACGTAGAAATCAGGGTTGCAATCCGTCTTGTAATGCGAACAGAAATCGGTATCCCGACCGGAAGGTTTCTTAAAGCTTGGGCGCACACGTGACGTCTTATAGGTGGACTCACAGCAAATGCAGGTAATTGAAGTTAAATAGAGTGGATCCATTTCGTCACGTCTCCCTATTGTTATGGTTGTTGATTAACAAAGTGATGCGCCGGTCCCGATAAACGGTCAAGCATTGCTTCCTGCAGCTCTGCAGGCAAGTCCGTTTCAGCAAGGGCTTCCCGCATGCAACCAAGCCAAGCCTCCGCACGTTCAGGTGTTATAGGAAACGGCAAATGTCTTGCCCGCATCATGGGATGTCCATATTCATCAGAGTACAGGGAAGGGCCGCCGAAGAACTGCGTCAGAAACATCGTCTGTTTCTCCATGACAGGTTGTATGTTCGGTGGGAATAAAGGCCCAATCAATGGGTTCTTCTGAACCTTAGAATAGAAGGATTCTACGATGCCTTTAATACCGGCTACTCCTCCGACAGCCTCATATATAGTGTTATAGTTATTCATCGTCATTACTCACTCCGTTTTGTAGGTCTTTTGTAGCACTTTCCTTAATTATTTTAACATAAAACATGAATCTATAGGCACACAAAAAAATGCCCTCTAGGAAGAGGGCATTACGGCAATAGGTGTTGGTACGAATAAGAGTCGGGATAATTCAGCTTTCGTAATCCTCTTCTCCGGGAGCCATCAGGGACTCGCGGATGACGTAGATGAATGCGCAGACGAGGATGCCAGCAATTATACTCATAGTCATCACCTCAAGGCGTTCGATTGATGTAAGACAATTGTAGCATACCCAGAATAAAAATAACATATTGTTTTGCAAGCGTTTTCTAAACATTTTTTCCCCATATTACAGCCAGATTACAGCTCTTTTACACCCCCATTACAGCCCTAGTTAAAAGCATTTTTTCGGACAAGTGATGTTTGTCCTCTCTCTCACATATAGCAGTAATAGTAGGCATTTTACGATTTTCAAGGAGGGCCTCTGCGTGCATGTCGTTCGCTATTTACTTCGTCCGTCCATCATACCGGCTTGGTCAGCGGTTCTGTTCGTTCTGCTGATGATCGGCTTTCCCGCCGAGGCGCTCTCCGCTTCCATTCGGGGGCTCTCCATCTGGTGGGAAGTGCTATTTCCGGCTCTGTTCCCCTTCTTCGTCATTTCAGAGCTGCTGCTTGGACTAGGCATCGTCCATTTCTTCGGCAAAATATTGGATCCGCTCATGCGGCCGCTCTTCCGTATACCCGGTATAGGCGGTTTCGTCGTGACGATGGGGTATGCATCCGGTTATCCTGTAGGGGCAAGACTTACGGCCCAGCTCTGGGAACAAAAGCTTATTAATCGCTCGGAGGGCGAGCGGCTCGTAGCGTTCACGACAACCTCGGACCCCATTTTCCTCATCGGCGCGGTTTCCGTCGGCTTCTTCCACAATGTTGCGCTCGCGCCTGTTCTGGCCGCAGCCCATTATGGCGGCGGTCTCATCATCGGACTGCTGATGCGATTTCATGATCGTAAGGCAGAGGCAACTCTACCCGCAGCAGCAGGCAGCACGGGAGGCAAGAGCAGCACAAACGGGAAGAGAAAAAGCCGTCTCTCCGAGGCTATACACGCCATGCACTTCGCGCGTTTAATGGATGGACGCAAATTCGGCGTTCTCCTTCAAGACGCCATACAAGCTGCGCTGCGGCTCATGATCGTAGTCGGCGGTCTCGTCGTGGTGTTCTCTGTCATCATGGAGCTGTTGCGGCAAGCTGGAGGTATTCAGGTTTTAGCACAAGGCATTCAGTCCTTGCTCAGCCTGATTCATGTTCCGCCTGCCCTCTCAGACGCCGTAGTAAACGGCATCTTCGAGGTTACGCTCGGCGCGCGCTCTGCAGGTGCGGCAGTCAGCAGCGGTCTCGTCCATCAAGCGGCAATTGCCGCATTCATCCTCTCTTGGGGCGGCTTGTCCGTCCATGCCCAAATCGCCAGTCTGCTCAGTCATACGGATCTGCGCTATAAGCCTTTTCTGATTGCTCGGTTCGTACATGGCTGTATTGCCTCCTGCTTAATCTATCTGCTTTGGGGTGCGCTCGGTCCGGCGCTTTGACATTGAATTCGCCACTGATATCCGCTATGATTCAAGTATTAACTGCGCGGAAGGGGCGCCTGGATTTGAATTATGTCGTAATTGATCGAGGAGATAAGTTATCGAAAGAGCTTGTCACTCGTTTTCATGAGCTTGCAGCAGCACGAGGATTAATACGTAATGATGAGAGTCCTGAGATGGTGATCTCCATCGGCGGCGACGGCACGCTCTTGAAGGCATTCCACACCTATGTCGACAGAATCGATGACCTCGCTTTTATCGGCGTACATACCGGTCATCTAGGATTCTTCGCCGATTGGAAAGCCGACGAATTGGAAGAGCTGGTCCGCATGATGGCGGAAAGTGAGCCTCGCATCGTACGTTACCCGCTTGCCCAGATCGAGCTGGACACAGACGCAGGCAAAGTGACGCATACGGCGTTGAACGAATTTACTCTTAAGGGCCTCGACAATATGTTAGTCGCTCAAATTAACGTCAATGATGAAATGTTTGAAATGTTCCGCGGCGACGGCATTGTCGTCTCCACGCCATCGGGCAGTACGGCGTATAACAAAAGCCTTGGCGGCGCGATCATCCATCCCTCGATCGAATCGCTCCAGCTGGCCGAAATTGCATCGATCAACAACCGGGTCTACCGTACGCTGGGTTCTTCTATTGTCCTGCCACAGCACCATCACTGCGACATCATTCCACGCAAGGATCAGCGTCTGCAGCTGACAGTTGATCAGCTTACCATTAAACGGGACGATATTCACTCCATTCGGTGCAGCGTGGCTACACGCAAGGTTAGCTTCGCACGCTACCGTCCATTCCCGTTCTGGAACCGAGTGCGCGAAGCGTTTCTTGGTTACGATGTGAAATAGATGAACCATTTTCGCGCCTATCTGCAAATTGTTAAACCTTATCGCTGGCTGATTGCGATTACGCTGGCGATTGGCATCATTAAGTTCGCGATTCCGCTGACCCTTCCCTTATTTCTCAAATATGTCGTCGACGATGTGCTGCTTGCTGCACTCTCGGTTGAAGACAAAACCGCAAAGCTGTTTAAGGCGGTAGGGCTCGCCTTCTTGCTCTTCGTCGTGGTCCGATATCCAGTCGAATATTACCGTCAATATTTCGCGCAGCTGACAACGAGCCGCGTGCTTTTTGACTTGCGCAACAAGCTCTACGCTCACCTGCAGCGGTTGTCCATTCGGTTCTACCAGAACCGCAAATCCGGCGAGATTATATCGCGGATGATGAACGACGCCGAGCAGACCAAGTCGCTCGTAGAGACAGGACTCATGAACATCTGGCTGGATATGTTCACGCTCGTCATTGCACTCATCATCATGTTCAACATGAATGTCATGCTGACCTTTGTAGCTATTGCGATTCTGCCTTTCTACGGCTATGCGGTGAAGAAGCTGTATAAACGGCTGCGAGGCTACTCCCGTTCGAGATCGCAAGCGATGGCTGAGATGCAGGGGTATCTCAATGAGCATGTGAACGGTATTCCCGTAGTGAAGAGCTTTACCTTGGAGTCGTATGAACAGCAGCAATTCGGCAATCGGAACCAGACCTTTCTGGAACGCGCTTTCGCCTTAACGCGTTGGAATGCGCTCACGCAATCCATCATTAATACGCTGACCGAAATCGCACCGCTGCTGGTGCTTGCCTGCGGCGGTTATTTGGTTGTGCAAGGCTCGCTTACGTTAGGCGAGTTTGTCGCCTTCTATGGCTACCTTGATCGGTTGTACGCGCCGCTTCGCCGGCTTGTCAACTCGTCTACCGAGCTCACTCAAGCATCCGCATCGCTGGAGCGTGTAATGGAGCTGCTCGGCGAGCAGGCTGAAATCACAGATGCGCCGGACGCTGCCCCGCTTCGCAGCGTGCAGGGAGATATTGAGTTCCGCAATGTATCGTTCCGCTATCAGAAGGAATCGGACTGGGTGCTGCGCCATATCAACTTGCACATTCCAAGAGGTCACACCGTCGCTTTAGTCGGCATGAGCGGCGGCGGTAAATCTTCGTTAGTCAGCTTGCTGGCACGCTTCTACGATACGCAAGAGGGCGAAATTACAATTAACGGCCAGCCCATTCGCAGTGTGACGCAGCATAGCCTTCGATCACAGATCGGGATGGTGCTGCAGGATAACATCTTGTTCAGCGGATCTGCTCGCGAGAATATTCTGCTGGGCAATCCGGAGAGCACGGAAGAGCAGATTTACGATGCAGCCAAAAGAGCCAACGCCCATGAGTTCATCATGTCGCTGCCCAAAGGCTATGACACGGAAATCGGCGAACGCGGCGTTAAGCTCTCAGGAGGGCAGAAGCAGCGAATCGCGATTGCCCGCGTATTCCTGAAGGATCCCGCCATCCTCGTGCTGGATGAGGCAACCTCGGCGCTTGACCTGGAATCTGAGCACGCCATCCAGGAGTCGCTCGCGGAGCTCTCGCAGAACCGTACAACGCTTGTCGTTGCGCACCGACTCTCAACGATCACGCATGCTGATCTCATCGTCGTCATCGAGCATGGCCAGATCGTAGAGCAAGGCCGCCATGAGGAGCTGATGCGTAACGGAGGAGCTTACGCCCGGTTGTATAACGTGCAGTATTTATAGCTGGGAGCAAGTTTTCCAGCCACAACAAAAAAGGCCAGTTCTCAAAAGTAACTACTTTTGAGACTGGCCTTTGATTTAATGTTTAGGGCTCTGTTCCTTGCCGCCACGCCCTTGGGGCGGATGGGAAGGGTTCTCCGATGCGGCCGCAACGGGAGCCTTCTGGTTAAAATGAGGGCGTTTGTTGCGATTCCGTTCCGGCCGATCCGGACGTTCATTACGCTCTGAACGCTGCTCGCCGCCGCGATCAGGGCGCTCATTGTTGCGCTCTCCACGATCGCCGCGTTCACCGCGCTCGCTGCGTTCTCCGCGTTCTTGACGCTCGCCCCGTTCTTGGCGCTCGCCGCGCTCAGGACGTTCATGCTGATTATTCCGAGCAGCCTGCTTGCCGCCATGCTCACGGTCCTTATTGAAAGGCTTACGTCCCTCGCGAGGCGTTTCCTTCTCCGGATCCTTCGCCGCATCCTTACGGTTGCTGTTGCGCTGCTGCTCTCTGCGTTGATCCCGCTCATGCCGCGGCATGAACTTCACCTGCTGATGCTCCGAGACCGGAGCATCAGCGGCTTGACCGGCAGCGACGGCACGGGAGGCGGTTACATAAGCTTCCACGCCATCAGCCGTTTCATAGGTTTCGCCATCTTGATCTTCGGTCAGATCGCCGTCTTCACCGGATTTCGCACCACCCGGCTGTTTCTCCAGCACGAAGTAGGCGCATCCAAAATTGCAATACTCATTAATATAATCCGTCATCGAGGAGAACGCGCTCTCGCGCGTCACCTTCGGATGATGATCACGAAAGAATCCCTTGAGCCGAAGCTGATTATATCCCCAATCACCGATTACGTAATCGTATCGTTCCAGTACTTCACTGAATCGTTCTCGAAAGGCTTCGAAATTCCAGCCGTTTCTGTTCTCATGTATTAATTCGTAGGTTCTGCCGCTGATATGGATCAAGTCTGCTTCTCACTCCTTCTCACAGGGATGCAGGCTCGGCCTGTGCTGCGGATTTCACTTGCTCATGCGCGTGATACGAGCTGCGTACGAGCGGTGCCGATTCCACATGGCTAAAGCCGCGTTTAAGTCCTTCTTCTTTAAGCTTCGCGAATTCGTCTGGATGCACATATCGCTCAATCGGCAAGTGGTTCGGTGAAGGCTGCAAGTATTGGCCCAGGGTCAATATGTTGCAATCCACCGCACGCAGATCATCCATCGCCTGCAGGATTTCGTCCCATTCCTCGCCGACGCCAAGCATGATGCTGGACTTCGTGGGAATATTCGGCTTCATTTCTTTGGCTCGCTTCAGCAGCTCCATCGAACGTGCATACTTCGCTTTCGCACGTACGCGGTTGGAAAGCCGTGCAACGGTTTCGATATTGTGGTTAAGAATATCCGGATTCGCATCCATAACCGCTTGCAGTGCATCCCAATTGCCCATAAAATCCGGAATCAGCACTTCTACGCTGCATAGAGGCAGTCTCTTGCGGATGGCTTTAATCGTCTCGACGAAAATCATCGCGCCGCCGTCAGCCAGATCATCGCGAGCGACCGAAGTCACGACGCAATGTTTCAAACCCATCTGCTCAGCAGCTTCCGCTACGCGTTCCGGCTCTTGCAAATCGAGCTCGGTCGGCAAGCCTGTCTTCACTGCACAGAATCGGCATGCACGTGTACATATATCGCCAAGAATCATAAACGTAGCCGTCCGATTCGCCCAGCATTCATAGATATTTGGACAACGCGCTTCTTCACATACAGTATGCAAAGTTTTGGTGCGCATCATCTCTTTAATTTCGGCATAGTTGCCGCCTGTCGCTAATTTGATACGAAGCCAATCCGGCTTCGGCGCTCTTTCGGTGAGCTTTGTCTTCATGGAAGGTGTACCTGCTTTCTGTAATCTCTGCGTCTTATTATAGCACGTTTCGGATAAAAACCAATGATTTGCAAATCATAACAGCAGGGCAGTTCAAACCAATTGCACCCATTTCAGACATTCGACCGAAACCTAAAATGAAAGTTTGGCTAGTTGGCGCGTGTGGAGGCTGATACATCTGAGATCATTTGTAATACGCCTATTCTTGGTGATGGTGGTGATGGCAGGGCTTCTGCAAGGCACCGCTGCTTACGCAGAGGCGAAGGACACGGCGCCTAAAGACGATGCTTTCGCCAAAAGAAGAGAGCTGTACGATGAAATTAGCATCGTAACCCGTATTCCCTGGTACCGTCTGGCCGCTGTCGACCAATACGAGCGAACCATGACAAGAGCCCGGCCCAAGACGAGGGCTCAGCTGGGCCAGTTTATCGGTATCTTTATGACCGAGAGTGCTTGGGTCGGCGTGCTCAATCCCGATATGTCGGATGAGTCGCCCGGCTCCATTCGGTGGTTCAGCGGACTTGGTGTAGATGGGGACGGAGACGGGCGTGCGATACGCACGAATGACACAGATTTACTGTATTCTGTAGCCAATCATTTCATGCAATTTGGCACAGAAGAGGATGATTTTTCCATTGGTGTGTGGCAGTATTACCACAATACCAGGGCGGTACAACGCATCCGCCAGTTTGCGCGGCTGTATGAAACATATGGCAAGCTGGATTTGTTCGAGCATGCCTTTCCCGTCCCAGTCGGAACTAATTATTCCTACAAGGGAACTTGGGGTACCCGCCGCAGCTGGGGAGGTTACCGGATTCATGAAGGAACGGATATCTTCGCCAATCATGGCGTTCCGGTTCGCAGCACTTGCTACGGCATTATTGAGGTAAAGGGCTGGAACCCTTATGGAGGCTGGCGTCTTGGCATCCGCGACCTCAATAATTACTATCATTATTATGCGCATCTGTCCGGCTATGACAAGACATTAGCCGTTGGCAGCGTCGTAAAGCCCGGCCAAGTTGTAGGATGGGTCGGCAGCTCCGGATATGGCAAGCCCGGAACGCAAGGGAAGTTCCCTCC
Source organism: Paenibacillus sp. CF384 (assembly GCF_900106745.1). Taxonomy (GTDB): domain Bacteria; phylum Bacillota; class Bacilli; order Paenibacillales; family Paenibacillaceae; genus Paenibacillus_Z. Next base: position 245,471 of record NZ_FNNV01000002.1, read on the forward strand.
GCACCTGCATTACGGGGTATATCGCGACAGAGGGTTAGTGGAGTGGTCGTTCGATCCCTATCCAATGCTGCGGCAGTGGGAGCGAGAAGAACGGCGCAGGTTACGCAGAAAGTAAACAAAGAGCGCTAATCACAGGCCTTTTGCCGTGATTAGCGCTCTTTGTTTAAGGTTCGTCTGCAGGCGCAAGCGTCGGCACATCAGCATTACCGCCGCTATTCCCCTCAGCGTCATGCGTCTCCGTCGTGGTGGACACACCATCCCCGCCTTGCTCCATCGGCAGTGAAATATTCGGAGCGCCAGGCGCCGAATCACCGACGGGATTGCCTTTGTTATCGTAATAGTACATCGGTACATCACCGACTACGAGCAAATACGAAATCGGAATTTCGGTTTCCACAAGCTCCGGCTTCGTATCGAACGGGATAATGATCGAAACCTCCGCTACGATGTGCATGTAAACCTCAACCAAAATCATATTGATCCCGGCATCCTTCTGCCGCGTATTCAGATCGACCTTCACCGCTCCGATCGGCTCAAATTTCACGGGTATACGCGGACCGAAAGAAGCGATAATCGCGCTGCCCAGCGCTTGACCAAGGGGAATCCGCTCCGGAAGATCGCCCATCTTGTTCAGCGTCGTTTGCACGGTATCGATCGTCTCGGACGTAATCCTCATATGCTCGGCATAGTTGAGCATGAAGCCGGATATTTTGCCGCTGGCGTTGGTTTTCCAGTCAATCAGCTTATCCGCATTGGAGTTCCCGGCGACCTGTTCCGTTATCGCTTTGTTGATGGATTGCGTCGCCACCTGCTTCACGCGCACGGTAGCGACGGTCATGAGCGGGCCTTGCAGGTTGCGTTCAATGAAGATAAACGTCTGCGCGAAGAACAGAATAAAGAGCAGCATCAGAAAGATCAGCAGCTTGCGCCTGCTCATCTTCTTCCGAGGCTTTCCGGACGAACGGCGCCGCCTGCCGCTGCTTCGCCAGCCCCGTCTTCCCCATTTGCGCATGCGACGGCCTCCTTCGTGGACGGTCTTCCACATCTCCACTCCAAGCTAGCTTATGCAGAGACCGTCCAAAAAAGAAGACAACTAGTGCAGCTCAAGAAGCCCCATCTCGAGACAAGCTTTAACCGACAATTTACGGACGCCGGTCGTAAATCGGATTTCGATAAATTCCGCCCCAACCGAGATCAGCTTCCCATTGCCAAACACGCGGTGCTTCAGCTGCTGACCCGGCTGCAACGAAGCAACGTTCTTCAGCGCATTCGGATTCGGCGGTACGAACGACTTCGCCGAGCTTGTAACCGTCACCGTTCCCGCAGATTTGCGCGATCCGGCAGCAGACTTCCTCTGCCCGCCAACCGAAGAGGTTGCCGCAATTTCCGCCGATGCTGTCCCCGTCTGTGCTGCACCCGGCGGCGTCTGAAGATGTCGAACAGCCGTCACGAATTGGGATTCCTTCACTTCTTCCCCGTCTCGCTGTCCATAACTCAGCAGTACGAGCTGCTGCTTCGCCCGCGTCATGCCGACATAGAACAGCCGAACCGCTTCTTCCATTTCCGGCGACACTTCGCCTTCCACTTTCTTCATATCATCGTTAGACGGCAGGATGCCGTCGATCAGATCAATGATATATACGCGCTCAAACTCCAAGCCCTTGGCGCTGTGCAGCGTGGAGAACGTAACGGCGTTGGCGTTCTTGTTGCGTTTGGACGCCTTCATGACCGCTTCCAGATACTTGAGCCGATTCGCGAAATCCTCCAGCGTCTCCAGTCCCACCGCAATATCCTCCAGCGTATTGAGGATGCCGATCAGATTCTCTTTGCGGAAACCGAGCCGCTCGCACATTTTCTCCAGCGCTTTCTCGTACCCCAGCTTATAACGGATCGTACGAATCGCCGACTGGGGAGCTGTCTCCTTCAACGAAGCAAACGTATCTTTGCAATCCTGCAGCTGCTTCGGCTGGTAGTCCTGCAGCGGCACGAATCGAATCAAATTGTCGAAGACGGATTCGTTATTCTGAATTTGGCTAAGCGCCGCCATTTGCGTTTTGGTAATATAACCGTTCAGCTTCGTATGAATCTTCTCCAGCAAGTCCGGGCGCTTGTCCGTGTAGGCCATTCGCATGAAATTCAGGATGTCCTCCAGAATCCAGTGGGAGAAGAAACGGTTATCGCCGTCCTTCATATAGAACGGAATGCCCCTGCGGTCAAACTCATTCATGAGCGAGATCGACGATGAATTGTTCCGATACAAGACGGCTGTCTCGCTTAAATTCTCGATCAGCGCCACCTTGTCGCCGACATACTTAGCCTGTACCTTGTAGTCGGCCAAACTCTTGATTTGAATCGGCCTGTTGCTGGGATTGCGGGTAAACATCTCTTTATCATAACGGTTGCGGTTACGTTTGATGAACCGGTTCGCGATGCTGACGATGTTGCGCGAGGAACGGTAGTTCTGCTCCATTTTCAGAATCGCGGCGTCCGGATAGACCTCTTTAAAATCGAGCAAATATTGCGGTTCCGCCGCCCGCCAGGTATAGATGCTCTGATCGTCATCGGCGACGACGCACAAGCAGCCATGCCTGCGTACCAGCTTCTCGACGATGGCATGCTGGACCAAGGAAGTGTCCTGGCTTTCATCCGTCAGCACATAGTCGAATTTGTTCTGATACTTCCAGAGGAGCTCATTGCTCTGCTCCAGCGCGCGGTTCGCGATGACAAGCATATCGTCGTAATCTACGAGCAGCTTGTCGCTTCGCGTACGCTTGAATGCCTCGTATTCCTTGAGCAGCAGTGCAGCATCCGGGACATCGCATTTCACGCTCGCCCACTCCGCTTCGGGAACCAGCTTGTTCTTAATGAAACTAATATAGGTTGTGAGCTCTTCCATCTGCTCTTCCGTCATATTGTCGCCCCGAACCTTTCGGTAAATATCCCGAAGGATCAGCTTCTTATGAAGGGGAGGATGATGGTCATCGAAACCGCCGGTTTGCTCAGTCTCTCCTTCGTTTTCAACCTCTACTGCGCCTTCTATTATTTGAAAGGAAGTTTGCGTGCGGCGCAAATATTCCCGCATGACTTCGAATGCGAGACTATGTATGGTAGAGAAATCGACGCTGCCGGAGGGCATCTCCGGGAAAAACCGACTAAACCGGTCCTTCATATCCTGCGCAGAGGCTTTACTGAACGTAACCGCCTTAATACGCGAAGGATGGACACGTTTCACTTCGATTAAGTAGCCGATTCGCATAATAATTGTCGTCGTCTTCCCTGATCCGGGCGAAGCGAGCAGCAGCAGCGCACCTTCGGTGTGCATAACCGCCTGCTTCTGCACCTCATTCAGCGCAACGCCAAGCTCATCTTTCTTTCTAGCGAAAAAATCCATCGTTCCTGCCATTTCCGAAATGTCCCTTCCATTGCATAAACATTAAAATTCCCTCTGACGCGGCTGCGGGAGGGAATATAGTCGTCCGTCTATGATTGTATAGAACAAGTATCGCCTGTTTGCTCCCCTGTCCGCAATAGTTATTTTCTGCCTTCGGCGCTGCGGCCCCTTAACCTTAACTTAGCAATGCCCCACAGCAGAAGCGGCACACCTACACAATGTATCGGAAGCAGATAAGGAATGGCGATTTTCTGCGGGAAATAGATTGAGCTCTCGATGAAATCTTTGGGAATACGAGAAAGCAGCATGACCAAAGGCGCTACCCCCCACATGAGCCGCTTCCACTTCTTCACCCCCAGCCACTGGGCAGTCCCATATGTGCTGACGAAGAAATAGAGCGAGACTTTAATAAACACACTTATGATCCAAATGGCGATGACAAGTGAGTCTAGATTCTGAAGAAAATCAAAATACGTCATGTAACGGATTAAATTGAAGAATGGATAGGTCAGCCCCGCTCCTGCGCCATAACCGATGACTGCCACTAGCAGAAAGGTCGAGATAGCCGTCAGCAGGCCTGCCGTCCCTACGCCAAGCATGGCCGGTTTCGTGCCCGATTTCGGATTCGAAACGAAGGCAAACAGCATGATGAGAATGATGCAATCGCCTAAGAAGGTCGTCGTCGGAAGTGAGCCCATCAAGATCGTTTTGATGCCTGTATCGCTATACACAGGAAGGATATGATTCCAATCAAAGCCTTTGGAGCTCAAGACGAGCGGCAAGAAGATGCCAAAGAGGATAGGTGGCCCGAATACCTCGCTGCACCGTGCAATGACTTCAATTCCGGCACTCGCTACGTAAATCGCAACAAAGAGCATACCGAGAATCGGAACAATCATAGGCGTTTTCGGCAATATCGTAGCTGCAATAAAATCCGCATATTGGCGCAAGATGATCGCAAGAACGCTGTACCAGTAAATGAAGTACAGGAAAATAAGAAAATGACCTGCCCATTTGCCGACAATGAGCAGCACATACTCCACGAAGGTTTTCCCGGGATACAGCTGACTGAGCCGCGCGCATACAAAAGCAATAAACGCGCTAAAGACGCTTGCAAACACCATCGACAGCCACGCATCCTGCTTGGCGGTTACAAGAGCCGGATTAATCGTTAGCAATATGGTCATGCCTGCTTGCATAGTCGCGATCAACCAGAACAGCTGCTTGCCGCCGATTCGCATCTCTTTCATGATTGTCCCTGTCCGCTGCCGATCAGCATCCTGCCAAGCGGGCCAAACCACAGCTCCAGAAGCTCCGAAGGACCAGGAAGGAGAGGATAAACATACAGCAGCACGCCAAGCCCGAAGCCAAACGCCAATAAGGCTAAATAAGCGATCCGCTCTTTCCTCGGAGCATTGCGTACCCAGTACCACTGTAGAACGCTCACGATTAAACTGCATGTCAATAACGCGGGAATGGATTTCCAAGTCATAGCCTTCGCTCCTAATCGCTAGATTTTGCCTTTACATTAGATAATCCCGGACGCAGCAAAACGGCATCGGGCTCTATCTTAACCTCTACTTTCGGAAACTGCTCATCCCAGTCATTCTCGGTTCTTTTCCATATTTGCGGATAAGCCCGGTGGAATTCACCTGCAAAGTCAAATACATCGGCCTGCATCCCCAATTGAATTCGTCTAAGCGCACTTCCGATCTGCTTCTTCATGTCCTGCTCAAGCGCATGTTCCACCTTCCTAACGCCTGCTTCACTTGAAGCCAAATTGATACTGGTCGCATTCTGCAGCGTATCGTTCTCGGAATGAATACGTACCGTCATACTCCATTTCCCATCCCTGATATGCGGAATGAGCTCGGTTTTGCTTCTCAGCATCTGTACGGATATGGACCCGTCTTCTCCTTTAGGGACTACTGTTACGATCGCATAATCGATTTCATTGCGAAGCCATAGCATGCCTCTCGATGTCTGTTCGTCAACAAGCCCCACCATATGGCCGTTTTTGAAAATCGCCGTTCCATTCTGATAGCGTGCCGAACCGATATTATCTGAGTTAGGCGGCTTCAGTTCCCTTAACCATGGCAGCGCAAAGGCATCGGCCTTCTCCGTCAGCATTTCGGAGACCTCGGCCAGCGTAAAACTCATCATGCTTTTGCTCTTGGCGAGCTCCCGCAGTACCTCAGATGTATCTCGCTCCAATGTGGACTGGAAAGCGAGCACGCTCTTCGCCTTATTACGACAGACATAAATATAGGCACGCTCCCTTGGCTGCGGTGCACGCATGAGGTAATCCACGTCGTCACGGATGCCAAGTTTAGCCGCTCCCTCACCGAATATGATGACTTCGGCATGTCCCCAAAACAGTTTCCTCGACAGCTTGTCCTGCATATGGGATAGGGCATCGGCAATATTCACCCCTGTCGATGTCAGCACGAATGTGTTGGAGTTCCCGCTCCCGCCTTTATCTCCCATGCCCATTCCGCCTCCGCCAGCGGCTCTGGGGACATAAATTTGCAAGGACAAATCGACTTCGTTACTGTTTGTCCTATCGATTGCCGCTCCCGTAATCAGCGCAAGATCATTGATTTCGATCCGATCCCAACAGCCGGTAAGCAGAAGCAGCAAGCTTGCGCACATAACTTGAGGGTATAAACGAGACCACCACTTAGCTTTCATGCCTTTTCCTCCTCTTAAGGATGGCGATTAGGAGCAGCAAAGCAGGAACGAGCAATTGCATGAGAAACGTGTATACCGGCACGCTGGAATTCAAGATAACTCGCAGCATTTGATAGTTAGGCGCACACCAAATGCTGACTAGGATTACCAGCAGCCCGATCGGTGCAATAATCGTCCGATAATTCGGCAGCTTCAGCCACTGGGCGGTCCACAGGACCGAGCCATAGAAATTAACGGTCACCTTAATGAAAATTCCGATCAACCACGTTGCCATCAGCAGCGCTTCGATATGTTCCAGAAAGTCCGATAACGATATATAGCGAACCGCTACGAGAAACGGATAGTTGAACGCTTTACTTAAGTTACCGAACATGAACAGGATGGAAAGGTTGATCAATACCATCGTAATCGTGACGGATGCCACACTGATCAACGACCATTTGAGCTTCTCTCCTGACTTCTTAGTCACATAGGGCAGGAACGTCGAGATAATAAAGTACTGCGAGAACCACGAAGCCGGAAGAATCGAGCCTCTAAGCAAGGGAAACGGTCCGTACTCCATAATGGGGTACATTTCCTTCAAACTCATATCCGGGGTCATAATGATGAGCATCACGAGGATAATGGCGAGCGCAATTGGAATGAGCAGCTGGGCTGCACGAGTCCATGCCTCTATCCCCATATACAAGGCATATGCGCAAACCATCATCATGCAAGTGACGATCACGATCATCGGCGTCTGAATGAGAAACGTTGTGGCAATAAATTCGCCGTACTGGCGAAGCACCATCGCGTTCGTATAAATAATCGATACCACATAGATCAGCGCCAAGCTCTTGCCCAGATAACGCCCAAGGATCGATTCGATGTATTCGATAAAGGTTTCATTCGGGTACCTGAGATGCAAGGCGTACATCAGAACGACAATCAAGCAGGCGAATACTCCCGCAAGAATCGGAGTTGCCCACATATCGCGGCCCGCTGTGACCATAGATATAGCCGGAGCGCTTAAGACTAACGTCGCCAGAATATACGGATGCATGATATAGGAAAGCTGCAGCGGTGAAATTCGGCCTTTCTCCATCATGGCGACTCATTCCCTTGGGTCGGACCCGGCTTCTGTCCTGCTGCTTGTCTTGTACTATTCGGTGCCTTGTTCGACAGATAAGGTCTCTTGCGCATCATCCAAATTGGTGCACGCACAAGCACATCCTTCATCTCGCTTCCTTTCATCGGCGCGATTGGCTGCAGATATGGAATTCCTAGAGAGCGCAGGGAACACAGATGGATGACAACCACAATAACACCGAGCATGAGGCCAAGCAGACCAAGCATGCCGGATAATACCATAATCGGGAAACGCAGCATCCGAATCGCGATACCGCTGCTGTACTGGGGCATCATGAATGAGGCGATACCGGTGATGGCCACCACCATGACCATTGGTGCGGATACCAGTCCAGCCGAAGTCGCTGCTTGTCCGATGACCAGCGCGCCTACGATACTGACTGCAGCGCCGACTTGTCTTGGCAAGCGTACGCCGGCTTCGCGAAGCGCCTCGAATGAGACCTCCATGAGTAGAGCCTCCACAAGCGCCGGGAACGGAATATCCTCTCTGGATTTCGCGATGCTGAGCAGCAGCGAGGTCGGAACCATCTCTTGGTGAAACGTCATAATCGCTACGTAGAGGGACGGCAAGATGAGCGTAATAATAAAGAATAGGTAGCGCAGCCAACGGATGAACGTACCGATCAAGAAACGCTGATAGTAGTCTTCCGGCGATTGCAGCATCGTGAACAGTGTTGCAGGAGCAATCAGCGCAAACGGTGTTCCGTCAACGAGAATCGCGACTCGCCCCTCGAGCAAGGATGCGCTCACGACATCCGGCCGCTCCGTCACTTGAATTTGCGGAAATGGCGAGAACGGATTGTCTTCAATTAATCCTTCGATATAACCGCTCTCCAATATGCCGTCAATATCGATCCTCTCGATACGCTCTCGTACCTCTTCGATCAATGACGGCTCGGCGATGCCTTCGATATACGAGATGAGCACTTCCGTACGGGTTTGGCGTCCGAGATAGTAAGGAACCATCTTGAGCGAAGGCGTTTTGATTTTACGGCGAATCATCGCCGTGTTGACGCTTATGGTCTCGGTGAACCCTTCCCTTGGTCCACGAACGACTGCTTCCGCTCCCGGCTCCTCAATGGAACGTTTCTCCCACTTGGCAATGCCAATGGACATCCCCTTGCTCATGCCATCAATGACGAGCAGCCCGCAGCCTCTGCCTAAACATTCGATCGCCTCCTCCACCAGATCATGCTCCAGCATAAGAGACAACGTCAGAATAGAAGCAAGCCGCCCCGACGTCAGGTCGCCGGATGACTCAGCCGGCAGCTCTAGCAAGGGCCTGATGACATGCTGATCCAGCAGCTCTACATTAGCCAATCCATCAATATATACAACAAATGCTTCCGTGGTATTCCCTATCAAGAATTCGCGGAACATCACATCTTTGCAATCCGAATAAATCGCATGCAGCAGATCATTATTATCAGCCAGCGCGGCGGAAAACGGTTGTGACTGAGTGGACGCATCCATAGGCAGGCTCCTTGTAAGTAATAGGTTAATTTTTTCCATAATGCACCTATGATAAACGCGAGCCTGCTTCGAAAGTGGTGTTGCACCTATTTATAGACACTCCCAAACGCGCAAAAAAAGCTGCCCCAAAAGTGTTACATACACTTTTGGGGCAGCTTCTTCTAAACAAATTAGCTTTGCAGCGGATAGTGACACGCGACTTGCCGCTCATCCATGACGACGCGCAGCAGCGGCTGCTCTGTCTTGCACCGTTCCTGCGCGAACGGACAGCGCGGGTGGAAGCGGCAGCCCGAAGGCGGGTTGGCCGGAGACGGAACGTCCCCCTCCAATATGATGCGATCCTTCTTCCGCTCCGTTGTCGGCTGCGGAATCGCCGACAGCAGTACCGACGTATAAGGATGAAGCGGCTTCGCGAACAGCTCCTCTGTCGGCCCTACTTCGACCATTTTGCCCAAATACATGACCCCTACGCGATCGGAAATATGCCGAACGACATTAAGGCCGTGCGCAATGAATAGATAAGTCAGCCCCAAATCCTTCTGCAGCTTCACCATCAGGTTAAGCACCTGCGACTGAACGGAAACGTCCAGCGCCGACACCGCTTCATCGGCCACGATGAATTTGGGATTGAGCGCTATTGCCCGGGCAATGCCGATCCGCTGACGCTGACCGCCTGAGAACTCATGCGGATACCGATTGCGCCGGGAAGCATCCAAGCCGACCAGCTCCATCAATTCCACGACGCGGTCATCGATTTCTTTGGCCGTCATCCTGCGGTGAACCTTGAGCGGCTCGCCAATCAGATCCCGCACAAGAAACCGAGGGTTCAGCGATCCGAACGGATCTTGGAAAATAATTTGCATCTCTTCGCGAAGCTTGCGAAGCTCGCTCTTTCCTACCTCTTGAATATTCCGGCCCTCGAACTTAATTTCTCCGGCTGTCGCTTGCTTCAGATTCAGCAATACGCGGGCAAGCGTAGACTTGCCGCAGCCGGACTCGCCTACAAGACCGAAGGTTTCTCCGGCACGGATACCGAATGAAACGTCGTCAATCGCCTTAACCTGTCCCACGACACGGTTCAGCAAGCCGCTCTTAATCGGAAAATATTTCTTCACATTGGAGGCTTCGACTAAATATTGGCCGCTCATGAATGTGCCACCTCCACCTTGCTCTTAATCGTCACTTTCAGCTCTTCGCCGCCGCTTAATGCACCAGGCCTTGGGTCTGCTCCATCTTGGTCATCCAGCCAGCATGCGGCTTTATGCCCCGATGCTGAAGTCTGCATAACCGGCTCCTTATGACGGCAAATATCCATGGCATACGGACAGCGCGGGTGGAAACGACAGCCCTCCGGCAGCTGGCTGATCGGTGGAATCGAGCCTTTGATCGTATACAGATCGCCGCCCCGCTCCCCTTCTAAGCCCGGTATGGATTTAAGCAATCCAATCGTATACGGATGACGAGGCCCGTTGAAGATCTCCTTCACCGTTCCTTCTTCCACTACGGTCCCCGCGTACATGACCGCGATGCGGTCCGCCACTTCTGCCGCTACGCCCATATCATGGGTAATCAGCAGCATCGACATGTTGAACTCCTTCTTCAATTGGAGCAGCAGGTCCAGAATTTGCGCCTGAACCGTTACGTCCAGCGCCGTTGTCGGCTCGTCCGCAATCAGCAGCTCGGGGTTGCAGGCAAGCGCCATTGCGATGACGACACGCTGGCACATCCCTCCGGACATTTCATACGGATACTGCTTCGCGCGAATTTCCGGTGCCGGAATGCCGACGCGGCGCAGCATCTCGATGCTTTGCTTCCATGCTTCTTGTTTCTTCAAGCCTTTATGAATACGCAGCGCTTCTGAGATCTGATCACCTACCGTAAAGACCGGGTTGAGCGCAGACATCGGATCTTGAAAGATCATCGTGATCAAATTGCCGCGGATTTTGAGCATGTCGGATTGTTTCTTCTTCACTAGATCTTGACCGTTGAATAGAACCTCGCCATCTACGATCAAGCCGCCTGCGTAATCAATAAGACGCATGACGGACATTGCCGTCACACTCTTGCCACTGCCGGACTCGCCGACGACGCAAAGCGTTTTCCCTTTTTCCAAATCAAACGAAACCCGATCCGTCGCCTTGGCCAAACCTTTATCAGACAGAAAGCCAGTTGTTAAATTCCGGATTTGGAGAATTTTTTCCGCCATCTGTCTAGCCTCCTTCGAGGTAACGTTGTCTTCCTAGGATCTAGGCCATCACGAATGCCATCCCCAATAAAGTTAACCGCCAGCACAACCAGCAAGATGCATAGTCCCGGATAAATCGCCTGAAGCGGATCAGTCAGCATAAATTCCTGCGCGTTGCTCAGCATCAGTCCCCAGCTTGTATCCGGCGTCTGAACACCAAGTCCAAGGTAGGAAAGGGCCGATTCACTCAGAATCGCTCCGCCTACCATCAGCGTTGCCGTAACGATGATAGGAGCTGAAGCATTGCGAAGCAGGTGCCTGAAAATGATACCAAGATCCGATACGCCTGTAGCTTTAGCTGCCTCTACATACTGCATTTCGCGAAGCTGCAAATACGTACCGCGGACAAGCCTGGCTACGCCCATCCAGCTCGTCAAAGCCAGAACGAGAATCATATACGAAATCTTCGAGCCAAACATCGCCAGAATCAAAATGTTCAGAAACAGCGTCGGAATCGAGTTCATGACATCAACGAAGCGCATCGCAATCGTATCCACCCAGCCGCCGAAGTAGCCGGCAAAAGCGCCGACCAGCGCACCGATAAATACGGATACGAACGCAACTAAGAAACCAACCGTAAGGGAGATCCGGGAGCTGTGCAGCAGCCTGGAGAAAATATCTCGACCCAGCTCGTCCGTACCGAGCAGATGACCATCCGTACCTGCAGGTAAATTCGGAAACATCATATCGATGCGCGTAGGGTCGTAGGGCGAGAACAAATTAGCTCCAAACGCCGCAATGACGAATATCGAGAGAATGACTAGTCCGGTAACGGCAAAAGGGTTGGTGCGGAACTTCTTCCACGCGGTCTTCCACGGACCGTCCGGACGTTTGCCCATGGCCGCTTGCGTACCGGAGGCGGACTTCTTCTCAAGAACAGTATTGCTCATGATGCCGCGCCTCCTTTGGAACCTAATTGCACCCTCGGATCGACAACCGCGTATAAGATATCAGCAATGAGGTTGCCGACTACGACGATCACGGATACGACCAGCGTAATGGACATCAGCACGGAATATTCCCTTGCTACAGCCATATCTACGAATAGGCGTCCCATTCCAGGCCAGTTGAACACGCGCTCTGTTAAGGCAGCTCCGCCTACGAGAATCGGCAGATCGAGACCTAGTATCGTAATGATTGGAATCAGTGCATTGCGCAGGGCATGACGGAAAATAACCCTTCCCTCTTTCAACCCTTTTGCACGAGCGGTACGAATATAATCTTGATTCAGAACTTCCAGCATACTCGCGCGCGAATACTTCGTGTACGCGGCCAGAAATCCGAGTGTCAATACGGATACCGGAAGAATGAGATGCATGAACAGGTCGCCGAGGTTGCCCTCTTTGCCCATGGTATACATATCCGATAAAGGCAATAGATCGAGCTTGAGCGAGAAATACTCCTGCAATATAATACCAAACCAGAACGTCGGCATCGCGAATCCGACATAGGAAACGAAGTTGGCCGTCTGGTCGGATAGTCCATATTCGGCTGTACTGTTATAAATCCCCCAAGGGATTGCGATCAAGAGTGAGAAGAGCCAGGCAACGCCCATTAATACCATCGTGTTCTGCACGGTTGGCCATAGAATATCACCGACCGGAATATGATTTTTAAACGTATAACCGAGATCGCCCGTAAGCAAATTACCTAACCAAATCGCATATTGCACATAGATCGGACGGTCGAGTCCCAAATTATGCGCTTGTACCAATCCGGCTTCCGGCGATAAGCCCGGTGCCAGAAAGATCTTCGTCGGCCCGCCAGGTGCGGCGTGAATCATGATGAAGGTAAGAATCGAGATTAAGAAAAGTACAAGGACGGATTGCAGTGTTCGGCGTATCATATATTCAGTCATTTCAGCGCCCCTCCTTTTACTGAACACAAGAGAAGGGCCTGTTGGCCCTTCCCCTGATCAGTTATGCAGTATGATTGTCGAACCTATTCTGTTGCCCACCAGTTGATTGCATGGTACAAGTAGCCGTAGCCGAGAGCAGATTCCGGTTTGTCTTCTTCAGCCCAGTGGATCTTCGTGGAGTCTATAACTTGCGGAAGCCCATATTGGTACAAGAATACATAAGGAAGGTCAACCGAGATTTGTTTGCCGATTTCATGGTACACATTTGCGCGCTCTGTTTGATCCGTAGTCAGTTGACCTTTCGTCCACAAAGCGTCGATTGCTTCGTTCTTATACCAGCCGCCGTTTTGGCCGGTTGGCGGGTAATATTTCGAAGAGAAGATGCTCTCTGCATCCGGATCCGGGTTAGACAGGGACCAGGAAAGCAGAATGGCAGGGAATTTACCAGGCGTGATGTTCTGGTCGATCCATGTTGCAAAGTCAATGCCTTTAGGCGTTACTTCAACGCCAACATCCTTCAGGTTCTGCTGAATGATTGCGGCAACTTGCTCACGACGGCTGTTGCCGGCGTTGTATTGCAGTTCGAAGGAGAAGCGGTGTCCGTCTTTCACAAGGATACCGTCTTTGCCAGCTACCCAGCCGTCTTCAGCTAGAAGTGCTTTAGCCTTCTCAGCATCATAAGCGTAGTTCACTGCTTGGTCGCCTGGATCTGCCCATGAGCCTGGCAGGAATGGCGAGTTCATCAGCTTACCGGTTCCTTTAAGAACATTGTCGACCATACCTTGACGGTTCAGTGCAGTAGCGATGGCTTGACGTGTTTTCTGGCCTTTGAACGGTGAATATTTATCAGGGAAGTTCTCATCCTTGAAGTTGAATTGTACGTATTCGTATTGAGGACCTGGAGCAAGAATCACGTTCAGATTCTCTTTGGCCTTAATTGCATCGATTTGGGTAACCGGAATCGCTGGAGACATTTGAATGTCGCCTTTGATCAAGGCTTGTACTTCCGTGTTTTGGTCAGCGTAAATTTTGTAGATGATTTTAGCCAAGTGCGGCTTCTTCTCACCCCAGTAGTTCGGGTTCGCTTCAAGCGTAATGTACTGGCCTTGTTTCCACTCTGCAAATTTCCATGGACCGCTTGTAACGGTTTTTGCAGGGTCTACGCCGTATGCGTTCTTGCTCAGCTCTTTCACCGGTACATCCTTCAAGATGTGGGAAGGAACCAGGGAGCTTGCAAGCGTGTATTGGAATGGTGCATACACTTGCTTCAGTTTGAATTCAATCGTTGTATCATCGACTTTAGTGATGGTATCGATTTTGTCGACTGTGCTGATACCAGGTGCGCCGGCATCAGGGTTCTTAACCGTGTTGAAGGTGAAGAGAACGTCGTCTGCAGTAAGCGGCTGACCGTCGTTCCATTTCGCCGTGCTTTTGATTTTGACTGTATATGATTTGCCGTCTGCGCTGATCACTGGAAGCTCGGCAGCAATCGACCAAGGCTCAACTACCAGGTTGGCATTGCGGTCTACGTCGTATAGCTTGGCGTTGATTAAGGTTTCAATATCGCCGGAAGAAGTGTCATTGATATAAATAGGGTTTACAGAGACGATATCGGAGAATGTGCCAATCGTCATGGTTCCGCCGTCTACAGGCGTATTTGGATCAGGAGTCGCGGGTGTTTCAGTCGTAGTGTCGGTGTTTGTGGTAGTATTTGTGTTCGTTGCTTCAGTTGTGTTAGCAGGTTTGTTATTCGTTGTTGTATTGGCGTTGTTTGCATTGTTATTACCGCTGCAACCCGCCAACATTACTCCAACAAGAGCGATGACAGACAAACAGGAAAACCAATTCGATACCTTCCTCATCTTGTTCATTCCTCCCCATGATCTCAACAAAATGATTACATTGACTTTTGTTGAAATATACCAAACTATTAGAATTTTCTCAAAACTTTTTTGCGAGATTCGTAGCCTTTTCTGAAATCTTTAGAACTTCTTTACCAAGTGCGCCTTCAAACGACCAAATCCCCTATGAAATGACTCCTTTCGAACGCTAGTATTTGATGCTGCAGTTAGGCTGCTTGACTTCGAAATCATTGTAATCCATTTGACATTTACAGTATATTGGGGGAATTTCAGCATAATCGAAAGCGTTTTTAGCATCTCAATCTACCGAAGTCTTGCATTTACAAGATTTAAACATGTCATGAGTTGGGGGAATTGGAGGGATCGGTTGCTTCGGGTTATTTTCGAAAAATAGGCTTAAAGTAGGCTGTATGTATCTTTATGCAATGTGATTAATTCGCTTCAACGCGTCGACGCGGCGCCTCAAAGTGACAATATTCTTCAACGCGTTTACCGATTACTTCATTAAAGCAGTTGGGTGATTAGTATTTCTTACAGGTTTACAAACCGTTGGTTTTACTAGTTTTTTAAATTTATCGTTTCCAGTTACAGGGATTATTTTTTTCCGGCAGGCAAAATGTAATGCATCCCGAAATAGACCGCGCGGAGTACAAGTACGAGCCAGCTGCTTTTAATGTAGGCAGTTTATAGGACGGACTTACAACGCAATGAATATTTATGCATAACTACTATTTCTTTAAAAAATATCATTATTTTAACGTCGAATGTGAAGAAATATTACATTTGGTTTGTTTTCGTTGACAGTTGCAAGCGTTGTCTGGCCAAAAAACAAACCGCCAATACGTCCTTTCACGTATTGGCGGTTTCCACTGTTTAGATCAAATTCAAAATCCGGTAAATCATAACAGTCGCTTGAGCTCTGGTAGCCCCGCCTTTGTAACGGTTGTCAGCGTGCTTATTTCACAAAAAAATCGACTTTTAGATCGCTAACGCTTGTGACAGAGCTTATATCCAGTAAAATGGCTGATTTCTATTCGAAAATGTAAAGCGGGGAGTGCCCAAAAAAGACCACTCCGAGGAGTGGTCTGATTTTACTCTTAATGCTGGGTTTATTGTACAGTTTTCTTCCAATCGGCAGCGAATTTCTCCATGCCTTGATCCGTCAGCGGATGCTTGGATATTTGCTCGATGACCGAGAATGGAATCGTAGCAATATGTGCGCCGGCCATCGCTACGCGAGTAACGTGATCCGGGTGACGGACGGAAGCAGCGATAATTTGCGCATCCAGGTTATGAATACGGAACAACTCAGCGACCTTCGAGACCAATAGAACACCGTCTTCGGAGATGTCATCCAAGCGGCCAAGGAACGGAGACACGTAAGTTGCGCCGGCACGAGCGGCCAGAAGCGCTTGATTGACCGTGAAGATCAGCGTTACATTCGTTTTGACGCCTTTCTTAGTCAAGTAACGGCAAGCCTCCAAACCTGCAAGCGTCATTGGGAGCTTGATCGTGATGTTAGGGTCGTTATTGTTGATCTTGATCAGCTCATTGGCTTGTGCGATCATTTCTTCGGCATTAAGAGCGTCAGGTGTGACTTCCGCCGAAACGGATTCAACTTCGGGCACTAATTTTAAAATTTCTTCGATGCGATCCTCGAACTTTACGCCTTCTTTGGCAACCAAGGACGGATTCGTTGTTACGCCGGATAGGACGCCGGTTTTATAGGCTTTCTTGATGTCTTCTACATTGGCAGTATCGATAAAAAATTTCATGGTTTACGACCTCCATTATGGTGTAATGTAACAGCCTATTAGTTCAGTAATTCTTTCGTTTGACGTACTACATTTGCCGTAGAGAATCCAAAGTACTCTAACACTTCTGTACCCGCGCCGGATGCACCGAAGGTATCAATCGATATATTCTTGCCGCCAAGCCCTGTGTAACGTTCCCAGCCTAACGAGATGCCGGCTTCGATGGAAACTCGCTTCGTCACAGCTGCAGGCAGAACGCTTTCCTTGTAGGCTGCCGACTGACGATCGAACAGCTCTCTGCTCGGCATTGCTACTACGCGAACGGAGATGTTATCCTGCTCAAGTTCAGCTTTGGCGTTTACGGCCAGCGAAACTTCCGATCCTGTTGCAATCAGGATCACATCCGGCTGAGCGTTCGTTTCAGACAGGATATAAGCCCCTTTTGCTACCGCATCAATATTGCCCTTGGTCTCTTCATATACAGGGAGGTTCTGTCTGCTCAAGATGAGTGCAACCGGACCTTCCTTCTGCTGCAGCGCATATGCCCATGCACTTGCTGTTTCATTGGCATCCGTCGGTCTGATGACGGTCAAGCCCGGAATGGTGCGCAGGGCAGCCAAGTGTTCAACAGGCTCATGCGTTGGGCCGTCTTCGCCGACTGCGATGGAATCATGCGTGAATACATAAGTCAAAGGCAGCTTCATCAGCGCCGCCAGACGAATGGCCGGGCGCAAGTAATCGCTGAATACGAAGAAGGTGCTAACGAATGGTTTTACCCCTCCATGCAAAGCCATACCGTTACCGGCAGCGCCCATTGCATGCTCCCGCACGCCGAAGTAAACGTTGCGTCCTGAGTATGACCCCACTGCGAAGGTTTGCTCGCCGCTGATATCCGTCATCGTCGAGTGCGATAAATCCGCGCTGCCGCCGAAGATGGAAGGTACGGTTTTCACATAATGATTGATTGCATTTCCGCTTGCAATACGAGTTGAAACCGTCTTAGCGGAATCGAAGGTTAGAATATCGGCCGGTGCAATCACCACGGATCCGTCGATGACTTGCTCCAGTTCTTGGCCTTGTGCCGGGAATGCGGCTTTATAGGAAGCAACCAATTGATTCCACGCTTCTTCTTTGGCCTCACCATTACGCTTCAGTTGTTCGAAATGAGCTTTCACATCTTGCGGTACCGTGAATTCTTCCTCATACTCCCAGCCATATACTTTCTTCGTTGCGATGGCTTCTTCTTTACCGATCGGATTGCCGTGTACTTTGTTTGTACCCGCTACTTTACTGCCGTAACCAATAATTGTCCGAACCTCGATCAAGGTTGGCTGTGTATTATTCTGCTTAGCCGCTTCAATCGCTGCAGCAATTCGCGTAATATCATTGCCGTCTTCCACGCGGATATACTGCCAGTTCGCCGACTCCGCTCTCTTCTGAATATTTTCCCCAAAGGAAAGGTTTAGCGCTCCATCCAGGGAGATGTCGTTAGAATCATACAATACGACTAGCTTGCCCAGTTTCATATGTCCGGCCATCGACATGGCCTCATAAGAAATACCTTCCATTAGGTCACCGTCGCCAACCAGCGCATACGTATGATGATCGACAACCGGGAAACCTTCTTGATTGTATTTAGACGCAAGATGCGCTTCGGCCATCGCCATGCCGACTGCCATCGAAATCCCTTGTCCAAGCGGGCCAGTCGTTGCATCAACACCGTCTGTATGGCCATATTCGGGATGACCGGGCGTTAAGCTATTCAGCTTGCGGAACTGTTTGAGATCATCGATCGATACTTGATAGCCGGACAAATGCAGAAGGCTATAGAGCAATGCGGAACCATGTCCCGCTGATAATACGAAACGATCGCGGTTGAACCACTTGGCATGACTCGGATTGTGATTTAATGACTTGGACCATAAGGTATAAGCCATCGGTGCTGCACCCATTGGCAATCCCGGATGACCGGAATTGGCGTTGTTAATAGCGTCAATGGATAAAGTACGGATCGTATCGATTGCGAGTTGCTCAATTGTTTGTGATGTAAGCATAGTGTTCCCCTTCCTTTTCGTGTGTTTCATTCTCACGTTCTGTATGTTCATCGAACCACCAGTGATAGCCATCCTCTGCCAATAACGCATCGGATGCGGCTGGTCCGTAAGTGCCTGCTTCATAAGGATAGAGCGGAACCGTGTTCGCTTGGAAAGCATCCAAGATCGGCTGCACCCATTGCCAGGACAGTTCTACTTCATCCCAGTGCGCGAAGAATTTAGGATCGCCGTTCAGGGCATCATGAATCAAGTTCTCATACGCTTCCGGCGTGTCGTCTTGGCTGGCATGGAAGTCGATATTGATCGGCTTGAACTCCCCTTTATGCTGCGGGTCCCTTGTATTTAACTGCAGCACGATGCCTTCGTTCGGACTGATCTCAAAGACCAGAAGATTAGGCGCTTGTCTGTGGTCATACGCCTGCGCCTCCTTGGATGTCTCCTTTAACGGCTCCTTGAATTCAATGACAATTCGAGTCGATTTCTCTTTCATGCGTTTGCCTGTTCGTATATAGAAAGGAACGCCGCGCCAGAAGTAATCATCGATCTGCAATCGAGCCGCAATAAACGTATCGTTCATGGATGTGTCCGCAATCCCCGGCTCATCACGATAACCGGCAACGGGTTTCCCTTGAATGGTGCCAGCTCTGTATTGCCCACGGATAATGCTCGCGCTGATTTCTTGTTTCTGTACCGGCTCAAGTGCTTCC
This sequence comes from Paenibacillus sp. CF384, assembly GCF_900106745.1. Lineage (GTDB taxonomy): Bacteria > Bacillota > Bacilli > Paenibacillales > Paenibacillaceae > Paenibacillus_Z. The sequence continues at coordinate 264,634 of NZ_FNNV01000002.1, forward strand.
ATGACCTTCTTCTTCTTGAAACGGACCATCTCGGTGTCGCTGTGATTAGGAAGATGGCTTGCCAGCATCATGAGAAGCTGCAGCATATGGTTCTGGAACATGTCTCGCACAGCGCCTACATGATCGTAATAACCGGCTCTTTCCTCCACGCCTACCGTTTCATTGGCTGTAATTTGCACATTTGCAATGTAACGGTTGGTCCACAAGGCTTGCAGAACCGGATTCGATTGCTGCAGAATCTCGAGCTTCTGCACCATCGGCTTGCCTAGATAATGATCGATACGGTAAATTTCCTCTTCCGCGAAAGCTTTGCTCAGCTTTTCATTTAAATCCCGGGCAGATTGCAAATCATAACCGAAAGGCTTCTCGATCACGAGACGTTTCTGGGAAGCCCCAAGTCCGCTTGCTTGGATATTAGCTGCAATGGTTTCGAAATGCTCCGGACCCACGGACAAATAAAACATCCGATTCGGTTTCGTAATGTGAAGCTGCTGCTCCCTCTCTTCGATGAGGTTCAACAAATTGCGGTAATCTTCAATTCGGCCCACATCCAATATGTTGTAGCGGAATGCTTCTAGAAAACGCTCCAGCGAGGCTGGATCATCAACTACCTCACGTCTCGAATACGTACGAAGTGATTTCTCGACATTGGAGCGAAAGGTATCGTTAGACAGCTCTCTTCTGCCAAGACCAATTAGTGTGAAAGCTTCCGGTAATTTTCCATCGATGAATAAGTTATATAATGCCGGGTATATTTTGCGTTTCGCTAAATCACCGGTTGCGCCAAACAGTACAAACGTGGTCGGTTCCATTATTCCATACTCCTTCCAGTTAATCGCTGGTATCTCTTCTGTAGTTCCACTATAATACGAAATACATCTATACAAGTAATACATATATTTCAGAGGAGCTATAGACCACGTCTATGACCAACAATTATGAGTTGTACAAAGTATTCTATTGGGCCGCGAAGACAGGAAGCTTAACGCAAGCTGCTAAGGCACTTTATATTACCCAACCTAGCGTCAGTCATGCGATCAAACAGCTGGAAGACAGCTTTGGCATTACGCTGTTTTACAGAAATTCCAAAGGCGTCGCGCTTACGCAAGAAGGTTCTTTGCTGTATTCCTATATCGAGCAATCCCATATCTTGATCTCTATAGCTGAAGAGAAAATGGCCGCACTCAAAAATCTCGACAGCGGTGAGCTGCGCATCGGCGGCAGTGATTCCTTGTTTAAGCACTACATGCTTCCGTATTTGGAGGACTTTAATCGCAAGTATCCAGGCATCCGGCTTCATCTAAATCATGGGACGACACCTGAGGTCATTTCTTTTCTTAAAGAGGGCAAAATAGACTTAGGCGTCGTGCGCATGCCGATTGTGGATCCTCAGCTTGAGGTGAAGGAGAGTATTCAGTTACAGGATTGTTTTGTTGCGGGAGCTCGTTACGCCGATCTGAAGGAGACCGTCCTTTCGCTGGAAATGCTGCTTCAGCACCATCTGATTCTGTTCTCACGCAATAGTCGGGCACGAATGGCGATCACGGAATTGTTCCAAAACTACGGTTACACCCTTAGGCCTGAAATTGAAGTCGGCAGCGTAGATCTGCTGATCGAGTTTGCGAAGCGCGGACTTGGTATCTCCTACGTCACAAGGGAATTCGTGAAGAAGGAGCTCGAAGAGGGCTCTCTATTCGAAATTAAGCTGGACGTGCTTCTGCCGCCTTCGCAAGTGGGTATCATGATTATGCGCAACATGCCGCTATCCATTACCGCGACTCGATTTATTGAGTACTTTGATAAATTCTCATTGCGTTAGCAATTGAAAGGCTGAGCAGGAATTTGCTAGCGAGCACGATAAATGCTGCATGAAATGCAACACTTTTACGTAAAAAAAGAGCTCTGGTCACGAAAATGCTGCATGGAATGCAACCTATTCGCGACGAGAGCTCTTCACTTATACGTCGTAGTTGACGACGTATGGATGCCGTTCGGTATGGTAGTAGCCTTCGCTGTATTCGATCAATTCGTCGCTCTCGTCGTACGCATAGCGCGACCTCTTAAGCAGCGGCGTTCCCGCCTCGATGTGCAGCGCAGCCGTGACGTAAGCCTGCACCGTCGCACATACGGAGAATTCATCCCGGTACTTGCTGATTGAAATACGCTGTTCGTCCAGCAAGTCGTATAGCGATTGCGCACCTAGGTCAGACAACTCGATGTTGGAAGCACGACTCGACAAGTAATGCGTGTAATGAATGTAAGGCTCGCCGTTCAAATGATATAATCGCTCGACTCGCAAGCATCGCTCACCGAACAGTTGATTCGCCGTCGTCCCTTCATCGTTGATGACATTCTCTGCGAAGAGCAGCTGTTTGCTGATCTGATGTCCATCCTCGACCAATACCTCGGTAAACCGTTTCAACTTAGACAGCTTGGAAGCAGACGTATTGCGGATCACCTTTGTACCTTTACCGCTGCCCTTCTCCACATAACCGTCCTGCGCCAGCTCCTTGATGGCATTGCGAACCGTAACTTTGCTGACCTGGAACTCTTGCTCGAGCTGAGGCTCGGATGGGATGTTCGTCCCAACGGGGTAAACCCCGTGCAGAATACGATCCTTCACGATACTCGCAATCTGCGCATACAATGGCTTCTTACTGCGTAATTGCTTCATTATCGAATCACGTCTCCGTTCGCAAGATCCGTCATCGCACGCTCGATTTCGCGCACCGTCGACATCGGCGTATCTCCGGCGACCGTGTGAGCGAGCATTGCGGCAGCGGTTGCGAAGCGAACGGTTCGCTCCGGCTCGAAGGCGGAGAGCTCGCCGTGAATGATGCCGCTGGCGAATGCATCGCCCGCTCCAATCCGATCGTAGACGGCGAAAGTGAGCGGCTCTGGAGCAATCGTAAGAGCGCCATACTTATATATAAAACCACGCAGCGAATGCGAGTTGTCTCGGTTAATGGAGCGATGCGTGCCCGCGATCACGGAGATGCCGGCGAATCGCTGGGCGATCACAGGCAGCAATTCCGTCAGCTGCTCCATTCGATCAGTCTTGTCTGTCGACATGCCAAGAATGTGGATCATGTCTCGCTCATTCATCATGACGATATCCGCAAGCTCCAGCATTTGTTCGTAATGGGGTTTTGCTTTCGCGTAACCTCCATCCCCCCAATGGGTCGGCCTGTAATTACAGTCGAAGACGACCGTTCCGCCGTTTCTCTTCACTGCCTTAGCAAGCTGAAACATATGCTGTCTCACGTTATCGTTCATGGCTAGTGTAATCCCGCAGAAATGAACGAGCTCGATTCGTGCAGCGATCGTGTCGTAATCATAAGCGTTAGGTGGAGCCGTGTTGAAGCTGCTCTCCTGCCGATTGGAGTACGTGACACGGCCAGGTCTAGCACCGAACCCATTCTCGAGAAAATACATGCCAAGGTAATTCCCTCCGCGGCTTACGTGTTCCAGTGACAAGCCCAGTTTGCGCAGATTCGCCGTGGCAGCTTCTCCGAGTGCATTGTCCGGCAACCGCGATATGAGGCTGCTGTCATGTCCGAATCGCGCAAGTGCGGAACCAACGTTCACGCCGGTACCGGAGAACGAATAGCGCAGGCTGTCTGCTTGGGACATCAATTCGTACCCCGGCACTTGCAAACGCATCATGACTTCGCCGAAAGCGGCGACACGCGAGCGATTAGCCATGGCGATCGACCAACTTCTTCATGATTTCGAGCAACTTGCGAACATCCTGGGCATTCGTCTTGCCGGTTGCTTTGTCGACGATCGACGAATAGACATGCGGTATAACCTGCGGTACGCCAGCTTCAAGCGCAATGCGCAGTATAGGCTCGAAATTGTCCATATCGATGCCGCCAGTCGGTTCCAGTGCGAACCCTTCTTCTGCACAAGCCTTCGCTACCTCTCGCAGCTCATCTTCGCATTTCAAGCCATTCATCGGAAAAAATTTGAGCGCATTGCCGCCCATGTCACGCACGAGTGCGATTGCTGTCTTCACGGGCACGATTGCCTGCTCCGGCTGCGCCGCGCTGAATGGACCTGTCGAGATATTCACGTAGCCTGCTTGTCCTGTAGGTGAAACGAGGCTATTGATCCAGCTGTCCCGCTCGCCTAAATTCGCCCGTGTGGCGCCAACTGCCGGGAAAACCTGATTGATATGCGTGCCTGGGTAATGCTTCACGATCTGCGCGACAACCGCTGCTTGCCGATTGTCCCCTGCGCCGAGTCCGATGGAGACCGCATCATCAATCGCTTCCCCATACAGCTTCATAGCGGTAACGGCAGCTTCGACGGTCGGATAGTCCTTGGAGAGGACACCGACAAGCACATGGCCTTCTGCGGCTTCGAAAACTTCCTTCGCATTCTCGACGCTGTTCGCCAGCACATTAAGGGCTGCGCGGCCTTTATACAATCGTTTCGTCATGTTGTTCATGTTAACGGCCTCCCGTAAGCGTAAGTATTCTTGCCGCGATGACATCCATGTCGTCACCAAGCAGCGGACGCGGATCGATATCAAAATAACCCTGCTTCACGCCATAATCGCGCGTGTAGATGGCAATGTCGCCACCTTGCAGTCCTTCAACGACTGCCTTCGCCGTCGTGCCGGACAGCTCCGGATCGATCTGAATGCGCGCACGGAATATCACGCGGCCCGCTTCATCTTGAACTACAGTAACTTTAATGCCTGGCAGCTCGTTCAGCGGAATCAGCATCTGCAGCGCAGCCTTCTCTTGCTCGCTGTTATCCTGCTTAACCATATACTCTTCAAGCGCTTGGAGCAGTCCGAATGTCGTTTCCTTCCCGACCTTCATGCTGCGGCCAATCCCGTGCAGCTGCACTTTGACCATCTCGATATAGGCACGTTTGCCTCCGACAATGCCGGAGGTCGGCCCTTCAATCGCCTTCGATCCGCTATAGATCGCGAGGTCCGAGCACTTCACATACTTGCGTACATCCTCTTCCGCAGCTGCGTCCACGATCAGAGGAACTCCATTTCGCTGCGCCACTTCCCAAGCTTCCTCCACGCTAATCATGTTCTTCTGAACCGCGTGGTGGGACTTCACATATAGAATTGCCGACGTGCGATCGTTGATCGCGTCTTCGACATGCTCGACTTTGCCTTCATTCGCATAACCGACTTCAACGAGCTTACCTCCGCCTAGAAAAACCATCGTTTCAACTGGTGCCCCGTACTGGACATTATGTCCTTTGAGAATAATGATTTCGTTCTTGGCGATTGGCTCTTGATGCAGACGTTCACTTAAGCGCCGATCGCCTTGCGTAACGATACCCGCAACAGATAATGCAATCCCGCTTGATGCTGAGTTGACGACGATTGCAGCTTCGGAACCCAACACTGCCGCAATATGGTCGCCTGCCTTGTCCACCAAATCGGCGATTTCCACATATCGTTGTCCGCCCAGCTTCATCGCTTCCATGACGGAATCCGACGGTGCCGACACACCGAGGATGCTCATTCGGCCGCTGGCATTAATAACGCGTTTCAAGCCATATTTAGCATTCAATGAATCGCCCATTCGCATATACTCCCTTAGCTTTTATTTGATGTTCGCCTTCGCGCATGTCTCCTTCGGAATCCACGAACACGATACGTTCTGCGGTCTCGAGAGAGAACAAAGTGAGATTCGCCGGGTCACCTACTTGAATAAGGCCGAGCTCTGGCTTTCCGAGCCAAGCGGCCGCGTTCACTGTCACGGCTTCAATCACTTCGTTTAGCGAATAACCTAGGCATAGAAACTTCGACATCACATGCGCCAAGCTATAAACAGGACCATGCTGCCGATTCCCGCGATAAATGTCTGAGCTGATCGTATCGAAACGAATTCCGTTTCGCCTCGCCGCCTCTGCCGCCTTGAAGGAGAAGCTAGCCGTACCATGACCGACATCCATACGAACCCCTCTGGCGATAGCCTCGCCTAACTCCGGGATCGGACTGCCGTCCTCGCGAAACAAATTATTGCTTTTCCCGTTCAAATAGTGCGTGACGACATCGTTTCTCGCGAGCAATGGGAGAATGTCTTCGGTTCTCGGCGGAGCGGATCCGATATGAACCATCAGCGGCAAGCCGGACTCTTCAGCCAGCTCCCTTGCTATGCGCAATGGCTGGATGCCATTATCGCGAACGACACTGCCGCTCATCCTCGCCTTCCAGCCGACGATGAAGTCGGGATAAGCTTGAACAGCCTCCAGCGCAGCTTCTCTATCCAGCCAAGCCAGATCGGACAGTTCATCGATTCGCTGCAAGCCGATCCGCGATACGTTCAGCAGCGCGAACAGGGTCGTCATTGCGCTCTCGCGGCTTGCCGACAATTCGCCGATTCGATCCGCACCGCAGCTGCCGGCATCGACAATCACCGCAACGCCCTGCTTCACACCAATCTCGTCGATGTCATCACCATAAGGATCAAGCTCCGGGAACGCATGAACATGCAAGTCGATCCATCCGCTCGATACATACAAGCCGGAACAATCAATCTCTCGACCGACATTGGAGGCGCCGCTGCCGCTGCTTGCCCCTGCTGTCGTTATTTCAGCGAGGATACCGGCTGCGATGACAAGATCAACCTGCCGACCGTCCATGAGTGTTGCCCCTCGCAAAACCAATCGATCCGTCATCGTAAGCCCACCTTTATTTTGCTGCAACGAATAGCCAATTCTTATTTCCACGATTATAACGTTATAATGTTTAATCTACATGGAAACAAAACAACCGTCAACAAACATTATAATGTTTGTTTCGAGCCTCTCTAATCAAAAAAAGCCCACCCGTCCGATCGACGAGTGGGCTTTACTTAAAACTGATAGCTGAGATTGCTCATGGAGCCATATTTGATTGGCTCATCGTACAGAACGCGAATTTCATGTCCCGGCGTTCCGCTCCCCAGCGCGATGAGCAGCGGTACGAAATGTTCGGCACGAGGTACGGCCTTCTTCGCATGCGGGGCTAACGTTTCATAGTTGCTTAGTGCCTCCATGTCTCGCGCGAGAACTTTCTCGGTAATCCAATCCGTGAATTCAACGGCCCATGGACGGGGCGGCGCATCGATATTTCGATCAAACTCATTGAAGTTATGCGTCAAGAAGCCGCTCCCGATTACGAGAATGCCATCCTTCTCAAGGCCTTGAAGCGCTTCTCCGATGGCAATCTGCTGCCTAGCCGGCAAGAAAGCATTGACGGAAACAGGGACAATGGGGATATCGGCCTCCGGGTAAGCATGCCGCATAATCGGAAATACCCCATGATCGAGCCCTCGGTACTTACGCTGAACCGGGATGTTATGCTTGCGCAGCCGCTCCTCTACAATAGAGGCCACGATATTCGATCCTCTTGCCGGATATTGCACCTGATAGTATTCGGGCGGAAACCCGTAATAATCGTATTCCATCTCATGAATGTCATCCGTGGCCGCGATCGTCGTGATTTGGCTCTCGAAATGCGCGGAGAAGATCACGATCGCTTTGGGACGAACCGAATTACCGAAGCGATTCAAGAAAGCGGTGAATTCGGACTGCTCGAAAATCGTAAATGGCGATCCATGCGTCAGAAATACAGGTGAAATCATAAGGTGACCTCCTAAGTGGACTGCCTGTATGGAGACATGCAGATCCCCTTGTATGAATATAGCTATGGGTTTATAATATAGCCTAGCCGTATTTTCAGGAAGTAGGCACATTGGAATGACTTAGTATCCAATATGAAACCATAGATAAACACTGGAGGAATTACGATGATGAATGACGATGGGTGCAAGATCGAAACCGCGTTAGAGATTCTAGTCGGCAAGTGGAAACCCATTATTCTTTTTCATCTATTCGGCAACGGTACGATGAGATTTAGCGAACTGCAGCGTGCAATGCCCGATATCTCGAAGAAAATGCTCACTTCACAGCTTCGGGAACTGGAGTATCACGATATCGTACACCGCGAGGTTTATCGTCAGATACCGCCTAAAGTGGAATATTCCATCACAGAGTACGGTACGAAGATGACGCCATTGCTGCAAGCGATCGGCAATTGGGGAATGACTCATGTGCAGCATTTGAACGAGCTGTACGGGGAAGATCGAGCAGTGGAATTATTCGAAACCAAAGAGAACAAGCTTGCGGGCAAGTAAGCCCCCGCGAACAACCACAAACAGTCCTGACCACCAAGAACCCTTGATGATCAGGACTGTTTATTTTATATTAGATCGACCATTCTTTACGTGCTTCTTCCATCGATTTCGACTTCTCTTGACCCCACGCATAATGGCCTTTCGGTTTCACGCCTACCCAGCGCTCATCGACGGGCTCCGAGCGAAGCTGATAGCGCGTATCGGAACTGATGCGGAATCTGCTCGTCGTATTATTGACCGAGCCGTGCAGCAGGAACATGCCGAAAATAATCATGTCGCCCGCCTCAAATGGCGTCGTTGCCCATTGTCCGCCGAACTTGTCCACGCATTCAATCGGATCTTTGGAAATCCAGCCAAGCTCGATATTGTCACGATCGACATCCATTTGTCCGTAAGTCGCTTTCATTTTCTCGAAGTTTTGCGATCCCAGGCAGATGGATAGCGGCCCCTGCTCGTATGGAACATCACCGAGCGGCGTCCACATCGTATACACTTGTTTGGTCCCGCGTCCCATATAAACGATGTCGTAATGGGCTCCGGTAAAGTCGCCGTTTCCTACTGCACGCGGCCATTTGTAGTCATAGGTCATCGCTTCTCCGCCGAGCAGACGATCGAAGAAGCTCATCACTTTCTCGCTGTTAACGAGATGATAGAATGGCATCATGTTCTCATCTTCTTCATTCACGGCGCCGCCGAACATCGCACCTTTGGCGCCTTGCGCAATGACACCTTCTTCAATCGGGAAGCCGGCATCCAGTTTATTCATGTCATGAAGCTTTTGCAATATTCCGCTGCGTGCGCTCATCACATCCGCCCGATCATGGAAACCGCGAATAAGCAGATAGCCATCCTCTTCCAGCCGTTGTCTTAGCGCATCTACATCGTGCAGCAAATCATTGGCACTGCGAAGCTCCGTCAAATACTTGCTGCCCATCTCGAGTTCCGCATTTCCCATCATGATCTTCATTCATAATTCCTCCCGTTTGAGTGGTTTCTTCTTGATAACCGAATCATAACACCGGGTATGGAAGTCAACCATTCAGAACGGTATGGATTTTTTGCATAAATGTAGTCTATAATAATGGTTATCCCTCAAATACTGATAGATTTGTAGGAAAACCACCTGTTATAGAGGTCATCTCGATGGATCATATGTTCCGATTGCCCAACTTGTACAATGCCATCCGCATTCCCGGCATCGAATACGCCAAACAAGAAGCCGGATGGTCCTATCCGGATCATCGGCACCCTTTCTTCGAATTTCTGTTTTGCATTTCCGGTGAAATCGAGCAATGGGTCAACGGCCGGATGTATCATCTGCACCCCGGAGATGCGATTATCATCCAATCGGACATGCTTCATCGTACCGAAACGCGGGTAGGCTGCAGCTTTTTCGATTTTCATTTTGAAGTCGAAATCAATGCTATCAATATGATCTTCCAGCTCACCTCGGATCCTGTATTTCGCAGTGAATCGCATGGGAACGTATCGGAATGGGTGACGCAGTTCATTACTCGTTTCGGTGAACACTTGCAGCAAATGATGGTGGCTCGCGAGGATAAGAGAGCATCGATTACAGACGAAATGGCCGCCTCTGTTAAGCAGCTGCAGATCCATTCCAGCATTTTGGATTTTATCGGCAACTTGGCATCGGAGCTCATTTCCACGCAAAATCATCAGCTGCCCACTTCCGGCATTAAGCCTTCCCAGATGAAGCTTGCGCGGGAGGCAGCCTATTGGATGGAATACCATCTCCATACGCCGATGAACATATCATCGCTATCGATACAATTGAATGTTCACCGCACTTACTTGCATGAATGCTTCAAACTCGTTTATGGCCTCTCACCTTCTGTGTACCTGCAGCGAATCCGCATTCGCGAGGCCAAGAAATTATTGCAAAACCAATCGATCAGCGTGGAAGAAATCGCGCATTCCCTGTGCTATTCTTCAACCAGCCATTTCAGCCATGCGTTTCGGACGGCTATGGGGGTCTCGCCTCAGCAATTCCGACATTTCACTAGCACAACTAGAGAGTAAACGAACCAAGCAAGCTAGCCTTCACAGGCGCAGCCCATTGCTTGGTTCTTTTTTATCTACAAATATGCAAACATGCAGGACGAATAGAAATGGTGCGGTCCGCTGCCTGATGCTACGATGAACCGATATGGAAGCAATTATGAGGCATAAAGGAGTCAACCACCGATGAGCATTCAGTTGTTTAAATCGCTTTGGGGCATGGAGCATCTGTCCTACCGGGAAAGTATCGAGCAAATTGCGGCAGCCGGTTACGACGGCGTGGAGTCGACCTTGCCTGCCCCTGAGCATACGAACGAATTTATGGAGCTGCTGCAGGAGCATCAGCTGGGCTTTATCGCCCTTATCGGCTCAAGCGGCGCAACAGTCAGCGCTCATGAAGAGGTGTTTGCTGCAGGAATAGAACGAGCAGCGGCTTTCCGCCCGCTGCTCGCTATTTCACATAGTGCCCGGGATTGTTGGTCCTTCGAGGATCAATTCAGTTTCTTCCGTTCGGCGCTTCGCGCAGAGCAGGCAGCCGGTGTACGGGTAGGGCACGAAACGCATCGTCACCGTGCCATGTACACGCCATGGAACACGGCGAAGCTGCTCCAGGAGCTGCCGGATTTGCGCATTACGGCGGATTTCAGCCATTGGTGCTGTGTCTGTGAAACACTGCTCGAGGATCAGGGGGATGCGCTGCGGATCGCCTTCGAGCGCACGATTCACATCCACGCACGCGTCGGCTATGCGCAAGGACCGCAAGTTCCGCATCCTGCCGCCCCGGAATATGCGCCGGAATTACAGCGGCATGAACTATGGTGGAGCAGCATTCTTGCACAGCGCGAGAAGCAAGGATTCACATCAACAACCGTTACTCCTGAATTCGGGCCGCCCGGGTATATGCATACGCTCCCCTTCACCCGCCAGCCGGTGTCCGATTTATGGGACACTTGCTTATGGATGGGGGAGCGTATGCGGGCTAAATTCAAATAAACATGCGGCTCCTCCACCCCATTTGTAACGAGGTGAGGGAGCCGCATCTGCTTCATTCCGCAAGGACAGAGGACTCTCATCTCTGAAGTGATGTAAATTGTGCAACAATTTAACTTCCATGTCTCTTATCCCGCGAAAATGTTGCACAAAAGGCAGCATTTTCCTCGGATAAGTGACATTTAAGCCCGATTGCATCGATATTGTTGCATTTTCTACAACATTTTCGCTAAAGCAGCGAAATCATCGCGTAATGCTGCATTTTCTGCAACATTTCGCATGCGCTCTCTAAAACAAACTAACCACTTTCGCCCCGCGCTGAATGCCGAGAGGCTCGCCTTTTGTGGATACTGAGAATGCGGAAATGGAACTCTCAGTCGTCGTAAACGCATCAAACGAAAGCCGAGAGTCCCGATACGGGACTCGCAGCTAGCAAACTAACCCCATCTCGCCCATGGCTGCCCGATTCTCGCTCTGGCAGCCTTCTACTTCACTATGCTTGCGACGCCACCTTCCGGATTGGCTTCCGGAATGACGGCACCGATCTGCTCACGCCACTCGTGAAGCATCTGACGCAGTCGTTCGGTCCGCTCTGGATGCAACTCAGCGATATTGTGCTCTTCCGACAGATCTGTTCGCAAGTTGTACAACTCCAAACGACCGTCTTCAAAAAACTCAATGAGCTTGTAATCGCCCTCTCTCACCGACGACCCCGGCGTTCCCCCTTGATTGCCGTAATGGGGATAATGCCAGAATATCGCTTCCCGGCTCAGGCTCTCCTCACCTCTGAGTACGGGAACTAAACTTACGCCGTCCTTATGCTGCTCCGGCAGCAGGTCCAGTCCCGCCATCTCCAGCAGAGTCGGATAGAAATCGGGGCTCGTTACCGGGACCTCACTCACACTGCCCGGCTTCGCAACTCCAGGCCATCGGATAATGAGAGGCTCCCGCACGCCGCCTTCGTACATCCAGCCTTTCCCTTCCTGAAGCGGACTGTTACAGGTCGGCGAACCTTCGGCCGTTGCGAGACCGCCATTGTCGGATGTGAAGACAATGACGGTGTTATCCAACTGGCCAGTTTCTTCCAAAGCCTTCACTAATCGGCCGATATTCCAATCGAGATTATAGATCATCGCCGCGTAAGCAGGGTCCGACTGCACAATGCGCCTCTGCACCCGCAAATGTTTCTTATGTTCGCAAGGGAAGAACTCCCCTTCGACGAACGCTTCCACCCGGTCCAGCCCAAGAGCCTTGGCCTTTTCCGCGAAACGCTTGGTGAGCTCTGCGCTGACCTCAATCGGGATGTGCACGGCATAATGCCATAAATTCAGAAAGAAAGGTGCCCCTTCATTTTGCCGGATCAACTCTATTGCCTCGTCCGTCAGCCGGTCCGTTAAATATTCTCCTTCAGGCCCTTCCTCCAACGTCTCAATGCCATAGGGGCTAAAGAAGCCATTCACCGGCATCCCCCAGCTGCAGCCTCCGATATTGACATCGAAACCGTGTCGGTCCGGATAATGCTCACGTTCGCCGAGATGCCATTTGCCCACGTGCCACGTCTGATAGCCCTGCTCCTTCAATGCGGTCGCCACGCTTTTCTCCTGCAGCGGAAGGTGCCGGATGTACGGCGCATCGATCAGTTTCCCGCTCGTTTGGCCGCCGATCCAGTTGGTCACGCCAACATGTGCCGGATATTTGCCGCTCATCATGCTGGCCCTGGTAGGCGAACAGACCGGAGCGGCAGCATAAGCATCGGTGAATCGAACACCTTCGGCGGCAAGTCGGTCCAGGTTCGGCGTTTCATAGAAGAGGCTGCCATAACATCCGAGATCCATCCAGCCCATGTCGTCGATTAGAATAAATAGCAGATTTGGTTTATCCTTCGGCACACCCACCAATTGTTCTCCTCCAATCTATAAATAGGGAAGAGAGCCCGCGTCACTCGCGGGCTCTACTCTTTCTTAATAAGGCCGATCGCCTACAATCGCCACCCGCTCCGCTACGCGGCGGTTCGGGTAATAATCCGAATTCGCGTAATGCTGAGTTGCGCGATTATCCCAGAACGCGATAGAGTTCGCTTGCCAGCGGAAGCGGACTTGAAACTCGGGCAGCTGCGAATGGCGGAACAGATACGTCAGCAGTTCCTCGCTTTCCTCCGCTTCCAAGCCGGCAATTCGCACCGTAAAGTTCGGATTGACGAACAGCGTCTTTCTTCCCGTTTCAGGATGCGTACGCACGACCGGATGCTCGGCCGCCGGAAACTCCTCCTGCCGACGTTGCAATTCCTCGGGAGCAAGATTCACCCCGAAGACGTGGGTGAAATCATGAATCGCCGTCAGCCCGTCGATGCGCTGTTTCACCTCATCGGGCAAATTGTCATATGCAGCTGCTTGATCCGACCACAGCGTGTCTCCTCCGAGCGGCGGCACCTCCGTAATACGCAAGACCGACCCAAGCGCAGGCGTCAATCTCCAGCTGACATCCGAATGCCAGTTGTTCTCGTGCCCGGGCTTCTTGTCATTCTTCGCGAAGCGTACGACCTCATTCGAATTACCCTGAGGCAGGAAAGGATGAGTTTCCAGCTCTCCCCATAGTCGGGCGAACGCCTGCTGCTGCTCACTGGTAATGTCCTGCTCACGGAAGAAAATCACTTTCCATTCCAGCAAAGCGCGGTTCAGCTCCTTCTGAAGCTCCGGCGAGACCGGATTTCGGAGGTCAACACCTTCGATCTCTGCTCCGATAAGCGGGCCATAAGGTTTAACTTGGAACAGCGTATACGGCTGCTCATCTACGCCCTCCGGCAATCGATTAATAATGCGTGGGCCTCCTTTAAGGCCTCGGTCCGGAATATGCCGTGGACGTTCCTCCGTCGTAATCGTTTTAGCCATCGTACATTCTCCTCTCTATTATGATTTGGCAGCACTTTGATTCTTGTATTCCTCGTTGATTGCCTTCAGGATGTCCTCGCCCCCGGCCTGACGCCATTCATTGCCGAGCTCTGCGATCCCTTTATCCACATCAAGCTTGCCATTCAACAGGTTCACGAAATATTGGTTATACACTTCATTAACCGCTTTTCCATATTCAATCTCAGCTTCCGTCTTGCGGATAATGAGATTCGGCACATAGTATTGTGAAGCGATCTTGACCGAGTCGAGGGCACGATCGATGTTCAGCTCCGTCTGCGGCAAGTAGTTCTCGTCGATTGGCCAAGTCACGTTCCCCCATGCAAGCGGATGACCCCAGCCGTTCGGAGCAAATCCATCCTTCTCGCGTTCCGCCTCGTTATAAGTAATTTTGTCTCCTTCTTTCGTGTAGTGGACGCCTTCAATGCCGAGCTGAAGCAGGTCGCGTCCTTCCTTGGACAGCATAAACTCGATGAACTCGGCCGCCTTCTCAGGATTCTTAGCCTTACTGGTAACTGCTGTGAACAAAGCGGTCTTCGGACGTGTTGCCATCCCTTGTTTCCCTTCCGGTCCTGCCGGCGGCGCATCGAAACCAAGCACGCCATCGGGGTTAACCTGCTTCAAGCTGCCTTCAATGCGGCTCACGTGGCGGAACAATGGACCATCCATCACGCCTGCCTTACCCTGAAAAAACTTCTGCTCCTTTGTCGGCCGGTCATAAATGATATATTCCGGATCGATCAACTTCTCCTCGTACCATTTCCGCAGCTCCTCAATCCCTTTCTTGAAAGCAGGATCTTCGAACCGCGGAATGACTTCTCCTTTATCGTTCAAGGCATAGTCAGCGTATGGCAGTCCGTACGCATATAGAACAAAATCGAATGCGGTGAGTGCGTCCCCGGCAACCGGCTTATTCGTGATAAAACCGAAGGTGTCGGCTTTGCCATTGCCATCCGGGTCTTTCTCCACAATGGCTTTCAGCGTGCTGTGAAATTCATCTAACGTTTTCGGATGAGGCAGGCTCAGCTTATCCAGCCAATCCTGGCGAAACTGAACGGTGTAATTGGACTTTTCCATGCCGCTCACGAAGGGATATCCGTAATATTTGCCGTCTACGGCCGTCCACTGCAGTCCGTTGTCGAGCTTGGCTTTGATTGTAGGGAGTTTGTCGAAATAATCGTTTAGCGGAAGAAGAATGCCTTCTTTAATCCATTGGGAAACGGAAGAGGATGGATACTGCGTTGTCACAACGTCAGGAAGATCGCCGCTTGCAATAGCCACGTTGATTTTGTCATACGAGAATTCCGGTGATATCTTGATCGTCAGCTTGATGTTCAGTCGCTTGTTAATTTCGGCAATAATACGATCGTTCGGTACCAGCGGCTTTGCGCCTTGATCGCCGGTGGTCAAATACACGAGTTCGTACGGCTCTTCGGCAGCAGAAGCTGAACCGGAATTGGCACCGGAAGCGGAAGTAGAGCCATTCGTACTCGCCTCGTTCGCATCCGGCTTATTCGAGCAGCCCGCCGTTATGATCAGCGCTGCCGCCGCCAGTCCGATCACCCATTTCTTCATCTTTATTCCTTTTCGATAAACCATTTCTCTTTCCTCCCGTTTGATCATTTTTTATAGTGAAGGATTTACTCCTTGACCCCGCCAATCAACACGCCATTGATAAAATACTTCTGGAAAAATGGATAAATCAGCATGACCGGAATAGAGGCCGCCATAACGGTCGCCATCTTGATGGATGGTCCAAGGAGGAAAAGGCTGTCGCCGCCTCCCGAGTAGGACGATTCGTTCTCGAACAGCATGCTTCGCAAGAACAACTGCAAAGGCCAAAGCTCCTTGTCGCTGATGAAGAATATCGCGTTGAAAAAATCATTCCACCGCGTTACAGCGTAGAAGAGCGTAATCGTCGAAATTGCCGGCATCGATAAAGGAATGACAATCTTGAACAGGATCCCCAGGTCATTATTGCCGTCGATCTTCGCTGCTTCAACCAACCCATCCGGCATCGAGGAGAAGAAGTTTTTCATAATGATCAGGTTATAGGTATTGAGCGCGCTTGGGATGATCAACGCCCATACCGAATTCATCATGCCGAGGTCTTTAACCAATAGATAGGTTGGAATTATGCCGCCGCTGAACATCATCGTAAACACGAGCAGAAACATAATTACGCGCTGCCCCTTAAGTCCGGGCCTCGACAGCGCATAAGCCGCCAGCACCGTAAGAATCATATTAAGCGCCGTTCCCACGACCGTAACGAACAACGTCACTCCGTAAGACCTCCACAATTCGTTCATCGAGAATAAGTAGGTATAAGCTTCAAATGTAATCTGCTTAGGGAAGAGGTGAATGCCGGAACTAAGGTACTCCTCCAGCGGAATGACGGATACCACGAGCGTATCCCAGAACGGATACACCGTAACGACGGCCACGATAGTCAGAAATACGAGATTAAACGAATTGAATAGCTTACCTGCCCTGCTTGTGTACTGCATAGTCCCCCTCCTGTTTCAGTAAACACCCTGTTCGCCCATCCGCCTGGAAAGCCAATTTGCCGCGACGAGCAGAGCGAAATTGATCAGGGATTTGAATAATCCAACTGCTGCCGCAAGGCTGAATCGTCCGTCCGTTAAGCCGATTCGGTATACATAGGTGTCAATAATGTCCGAGACACGGTATACACCCGGATGATAGAGCACGAAGATTTGCTCGAAGCCGGCTTCCATTATTCCGCCCAGCCGAAGAATAAGAATGAGCACGATGGTGCTTCGGATCAGCGGGATCGTGAGATGCACAAGCCGCTGCAAGCGATTTGCCCCGTCGATGACCGCCGCTTCGTACAGATGAGGACTGATCCCGGACAAGGCTGCCATGTAGATGATCGTGTTCCAGCCGAATTCTTTCCATATCATCGAGAAGACAAGCGTGCTGCGAAAATAAGATTCATCACTCAGGAATCCAACAGGCGTACCTCCAAATACCTTAATCAAGTTATTGACGATACCGCTGTCCGTGGAAAGCAAATTAATCAGAATACCACCGAGAATAACCCAGGAAATAAAGTGAGGCAGGTAAATGATCGTCTGTATCGTCTGCTTGAACAGCCTCGCCCTGACCTCGTTCAATAGCAAGGCAGCGATAATGGGAGCCGGAAATCCGAAGGTAAGCCGGTAAAGCGAGATGATCACCGTGTTTTTGATCACTTGCCAGAATTTATCCTGAGAGAACAGGTACTCGAAATGCTTCATACCGGCCCAATCACTGCCCAATATCCCTTTCATAATGCTGAAATCCTTGAAGGCAACGACCGCTCCGTACATCGGGATGTAATGAAAGATCAAGTAATAGAGAAGCGCGGGTACCAGCATCAAATACAGATAACGATTAAACCAGACGTACCTCACAAGCTTTGATTTTCGCCGAATGGGCTCTGGTGGCAGTGCTCTGACCTCTTTCACAACGACCTCGCTGTCGACGTATGCCATACTAATTGCTCCTTTACGATAAAATGAAAAGAGACACAACATTGGCATGCATGCTGTGTCTCCGATCGAACGGTCGACTTCGTATTCCTCTCATCCAAACATAAAAAAAGGAGACTCATCGCCTCTGTAAGGCGTGGTCTCCGGTTGTCCGGTTGATATTTTATTATTCCGATGAGATTACTCAGTTATTATGTGTTTCATAGTAGCATGCGAACCTTTTTGTCGTCAACTGTTATTTCCTATTTTCTCCAAACGATTCTATTGCATGAAGAATCCCGCCTTCTCAGGCGGGATTCTCTCAGTTATCGGCTGTGAAAGTATGTTCTTCCATCCCCGGACGGTAGACGAATGTGTATTCCTTTTGGGAAACCTTTACGTTCATTCCTGACGCATGACCGAAGTCGCCGATCATCACTTTCCATGTATAGCGCTCCCCTTCGGTCATACCGCCGGCAGCAATGTATCCTTTTCCGGCAAAGACGGCCTGACCGTCCTTCTGACCGTTTGCATTTTGTAGCATGGAGATTGCACTTTGCGGGTTGCCTTTCGCATCGACAACCTTTGCGATCAGTTGAATGCGGTTCAATTTTACATTGCCCAGTTGAAGCAACGATCCGTCATAGGTGATTTTTCGAGCGATCGGAGCGAGCAAGGCACCGATCGTTGGTTTCTCATTCCCCGTTCTCCCTGATAACGGAACGTAAACGTTGAGCCAATAGGAATGTCCTTTTTCAAGCCCTCGGAACGAGAAGCTTCCGTCTTTTTTGGAAATATAAGTTGCAATGTGTTCCTGACCAGGTTCCGTAGTAAGCGATACATTTATTGCGGCTACTGGTTTTTCCGTCTCGTCCGTAATCCGGCCTGTCACTTGAGACTCCGTCAATTTGGACAGAACGAACTGATGTTGAATCTTAACCCCTTCATAGTAGGTAAACGTGTACGGCTCCGGAACAGCATATCTGTCGGACCATGTATCCGGCAGCTGTGCCGTAATCGTATACGTGTGCCCATCCTCCAAAAGATCGGTTACATACAAGCCCCCCGCTTGACCCATGTAGCTGGTCACCAGCCCGTTCTCGGAAATGGCAACTTGCAGTTCGCCAGCCACCATCGGGTTTCCGCCAGGTGAGAGCACCTGTATTGCAGCTTGATGAGACGCTACAGCCAGTCGTGCGCAGTTGCCCGACACGTGAAACCGAAAAGCGCAGGGATGGATGTCGGCATCCTCCGGCCAGCTTCCTTCGACGACATAGTCGCTCCCGGTCACGAGTCCTTCGAATCGGTACTCCCCGTTAGGGCCGGTCTGAACCTCTGCAACCTGTAGAAGCTCGTCGCCTTTAAGCACTAACAGCCGGACCTGTTTTCCGCTTATCGTTTCCCTGCCATCAGCCGTGTACAATTTCCCCTTCGTCGCATGTCCGGCACGGATATCAATCCTCCGATTCGCCGCATGCCAAGTGACATCGTTTCCGGTCTCTTCCCCGACAAAGCGCAGAGGTATGTACGCAGCTCCATCCTTAATTTCAATCGGCACTTGCATGGTATCCCAGTTCCCATTCACCCTATAAGGAAGGCTGCCGACCTTCAATTCAATTTCTGTCCATGCGTTCGATCCGATAACGGTCCCCGTAGTCTTGTCCCATGTGACCTTTAAGTTTAGCGCTTCGAAGATCGCTCTGAACGGCACCATTGTCACGCCGCGAGCGATGTAAGGCTTAGCCGTCATCGCAACTGGTACTCCCTCGACGTAAACCGATATGAACTGCGGCGACTGCGCGGCAGACTGCACATTCGGCGATGCATGAAGCAGCAGTAAGGATAACCCTAACATGCATAGCATAAATCGGTGTATCACCGTATCCCTCCTCTATCAGTAGAACTCTTTCATATTAACACTGATAGATGATATGTTTCGATATGGTAAATGCAGCCATGCTAAAAAGTACGCAATTATCACATCGACCGAAAACAAAAAGCTCTCGACTCTTACGATTAAGAGGCGAGAGCGAGAAATCGAGAAAACCCTGTGAGGCGTTCCAGCTTTAACGGTTGTGACAGTGGCTATTAGGCCTAATTTCACCCTTTTTATTTTCTAACGGTTGCCAGCGAGCTTATTTGATCGTTTCTCACTGGGAATCGACCAAATTGCTGCAAATAAGCTCTGTCACAACCGTTACAATTTCAAAACGGCTTATTTGCATGAAATAGCCACGCTGGCAACCGTTACACTTTCATGCTGTCATCTGCCCAATCTAAAGACTTTATTCACTATACAGGCCATACCATGTCGCTCGTAATAGTCCTGGTGTTCTTCCTCCGCTTTGTAGAACGTAGTCGCAGCCGTAATCTTCGTTGCGTTGCCAATACGTTTGGCAGCGTCCTTACGGGATGCTTCGGCCAGCTCCATTTGTTCCGTGCTTGTGTAGAAAATAGCAGCTTCTGCAGGACTGGCGTTCTTCCAGAACTGCTGAAGCAATTCGTTATACGTAATCACTTTCGGATTATAATGCACCTCGACTGCTTCGAGATGGTCCGTCGCATGAGAAATAACTTGTTGATAGGTCGGATCCTTCATGACTCCACCCGTATACCCCGCATACACAGTCGAGACACCGTCAAGCTTCTGAAAAGCATCTTCCATGTGCCAGAAACAGCCGCCTGCAAATACAGCAGTGTCTAAAGAAACCTCTTGTCCTTTATCCGTCCTCATATCGCTCATTTGAAACCCTCCCCATAATGATTAGCTTTATCGCAATGACTTGAATGCTGTGCGAAGTTCAGCAGTCATCAGCTCCGGCTGCTCCCAAGCTGCAAAGTGCCCGCCTTTAGGCAGTTTGTTATAGTGGATCAGATTCGGGTAAGCCTTCTCTGTCCAGCTCTTCGGTGCTTCATAAAGCTCGTCAGGAAAGACACTAACGGCAACTGGCAGCTTGACGCCTTTGACACCGAAGAAGGAAATGCCGGCTTTGCCGTTCTCCGCGTAGAGACGGGCCGCAGAAACCGCTGTATTCGTCAGCCAGAAGAGCGTGATATTGTCGAGCACATCATCGCGCGTTAAGCCTTCTTGGATCCCGTCAAAAGATCTCGAAATCAAGGCAAGGCTCTTCCAGTCATGGTCGAGCATAAAAGCTGCCAATCCGACAGGTGAATCCGCAAGTCCAGTCAGCGTCTGCGGGCGAGATCCCATTAGGAAGGCATAGTGGAATTTATTCTCGCAAACTTGTTCGATCGTTCTCTTCTCTTCGTCCGTGAGACCGGACGGCAGCGGATTACCGGTCCAGATCGCTGCATCGGCGTCGGCCGGAATAACGCCGGGCATATTACTGTGTAGCGCAATCAAACCTTTAGGCTCCTGAACGCCCATCATGTCAACGACTACCGCACCCCAATCCCCGCCTTGTGCAACATACTTCTCATAACCAAGGCGAGTCATCAGTTCTCCATAAGCTCTTGCGATACGTTTTGGTTCCCAGCCGGTCGTGGTCGGCTTGCCCGAGAAACCATAGCCCGGCATGGATGGGATCACGACATGGAACGCATCCGATTCGCTTCCGCCATGCGCCGTAGGATTAGTAAGCGGTTCGATAAGCTTCATTTGCTCGATGATCGAGCCCGGCCATCCGTGTGCAATGATAATCGGCATCGCATTCTCATGCTTCGAACGAACGTGAATGAAGTGAATGTCCAGGCCGTCGATTTCGGTAAGGAAGTTTGGAACGGCATTCATCTTCGCTTCGATCTTGCGCCAGTCATACTCATTAGCCCAATAGCGTGCAAGTTCTTGCATCGTTGCCAGCTGCGTGCCTTGCGATTGATCCAAGACCGTTTCTTTCTCCGGCCATCTTGCCCCGTTGATGCGATTGCGCAAATCCGTAAGTTCCTCTTCCGAAATATTCACCTGAAACGGGCGAATAGCGTTCATGGCTTGTTGTTGTGTCATTTATATAATCTCCTTTTAGCTGAGTTTTTGTAACCATCTAAATTGTTTTAACAAGTTACTTAACGTACTATATCACGGCCCAACCACATTAGCAAGTAACTACTTAAATTATTTTTGATGGTTACGATAAAGATGATTTCTTTGTTGTTTTTGAAACGCAAAAAACCGCCTTCCCATAGACCGGGAGGCGGCTTTCTTTATTGGACACATACTTTATTGAACAATTTCACAACCTATAATGGATAGATGGCTCGATTATTCGTTTTCAATTGGAGCAGCGGCAGGCAGCATGATCGTGAAGACGGTTCCCGCCGGACTTGTCGCTGTCACTTCCATTCGCCCGCCATGATCTTGGACAATCTTATGCGAAATGGATAAGCCCAGTCCTGTTCCTTGCGCTTTCGTCGTATAGAAAGGTTCAAACAGCTTGGCTTTGGTATCCTCGGACATCCCTTTACCCGTGTCGGACAATTCGATGAATACGCCGTTCTCCATGCCGTAAATCTTAACGCCGATTCTCCCGATGTCGTCCATCGCGTCGATGGCGTTTTTGAACAAATTAACGAGCACCTGCACGATTTTGTCTTTGTCTATCCGCACATATAAGGGATGCTCGGGATAGTCGACGATAAGTTCATGTCCTTCTCTCTCAATTTCGGTGCCCATTATGGAGAGCGCCCTGTCCACGCAGGAGCGGATCGCTTCGGTTTTCATTTGGGAGAGGTTAGGTTTGGAGAATTGTAAAAACTCCGATGTCAGCTCGCTAACCCTCGTGATTTCATCCATGATCATCGGGTGGTATTTATGGATATCCTTATAGTCATGTTGATAGGCCAGCTGCAGAAACCCTTTTATCGTTGTCAGGGGGTTCCGGATTTCGTGCGCCATTCCCGCTGCCAGCTCGCCAATCACTTTAAGCTTATCTGAACGGAAGAAATGTTCGTCGCGTTTCAGCCAAACCTCTTTCTTCTGAAGGAAAAGCTGATTTTCTACATCCTCAATCGTTTCATTCGGCGTGCGCCCATTAGAGAAAGCATAAGCGTAGATGATATCTAAGTGGGAGGATTGCTCGATTATGGTTTCTATAATTGGCATCACATCATCTTCTGTAGCTTGTTGATCGGCAAACTCCATCGCAATAGCGAATTCACTCCCGCCGTAACGGGATACGCTCGAGGAGCCGAAATGGGCGGTTAACTGTCTGGCGATATCCTTCAGTCCATTGTTGGCTTTCTCAAACCCATACTGATTATTGACGACTCTCAAATCCTGACAGTTCAAAATGATTAAGCCATATTCGCCGTTCTCTTTGATCCGATTGAGTTCATGACGAAATTCATGGTAATTCAGCAGCCCCGTAAGAACATCCCTTTTCAGCAGCTCATCGTTCTTTTTCTGAAGGTCGTCTTTTTCCTTTTGTTTGCTCTTGATAATCCAAATCATGGCCACAAGTACTAACGAGCTTGCCATATCAGATAACGTAACTAATATGGAGTAATCATTGAGTTCCGCATACGTGTAGCGCACCACACTGTATAAACCCATCAGCAGCAGTGCATGGTAGTAACTCCGTTTCATATCTTCGCTGCGTGTGAGAAGTCTGATAAGTTCAATTATATAGAGAGTCAAGCACCAATTCAGCTCACTCAACCAATGAAACACGATTAAACATGCAATCTGCAAGTAGATTTGCTTGGTAGAATTCCGCATGAGGTTAATGGATAGAAACACCGCAATACCCGCAGCGATCATGAAGAGCGGATGATCCGTTCGTTCTAAATAGATGGATGAAAACGAAATAATCCCTAGCAGGACAGGGAGCAATATTTTAAACAGAATACTGTTTGCCATATCCATGTCACCCTTACGCTATTGTTAATATTTCCCTATCCCCTATTCATTCGATAACCACGATGAAATACCCTTTCGCAGAAAAGTGAAATTCACGTGAATAAAGTGATAAGGCTCTCTCCGTCTCGGGAGAGAGCCTTAATTGGGCTAATCGTTACTGGACTGCTTTCCACGCATCCAGCTGTTTTTGTTTCTCGGCAACGATTTTATCCGCGCCAGCTTTCTTGAGCTTGTCGATGAACGTAGGCAAGTACTTATCCGGATCAACAGAACCTGTCGAAAGCGCATAGTACAGCTCGTCGATGACCGCATCGCAATTCGCTTTCTCCGTCTTGACAGGGGTAAAATCAAATACGAAGCCAAGCGCATTCGACGGTGTTGCGTTACGGTTCAAGTCAGCCCACAGTTGGGTGCCGACTCCATTCACTTCCGCACCTTTCGAATCACCTTCGAAGAAGAACGATTGCGTCATATTGCCGAACTCCCAAGGAGACAACAGCTGATAGCCGCCTTCTTTGATCGTTTCAATACGGTTATCGGAAATTTTCTTATAATGCTTGCCTTCTACCCCCCAACTAATTAAATTGTAGATTTGAGGATCTGTATTCAGTAGGTTGATGAACATCATCGCACGCTCTTTGTTTGGTGAGTTTGCTGAAATAGCTGTAATGGTAGCTGCAGCTTTATCGGTCGTCAACAATGGTTTTACGAATTGATAGTCATAGGATGGAACATCCGGATTGTAGTTGCTCATGCGTCCGCTTGGAGCCAGCCCGGCAGCTTCAAGCGTAGGTGTATCCAGATCGATTTGTCCCAATTCGATTGCATTTTTACCTGCTTTTTGATCCGCTTGATTATCCTTCAGCGTGGCTGCATCTTTACGCAGATACCCTTTCGTATACCAATCTCTCATCATGTAGACAAAAGTCTTAAATTCAGGCGATTCAAATTGGTTGATGACCTTCAAGCTGCTGTCGTTCAGATAGATGGAGCCCGGTGTCTTCGCGTCGCCAAGCGCTTCCATATTAAACATCGGAGTAGCGAGCAAGAAGGCATCCTTCTGCTTGCTGTAGCCGTAAGGAACAAGGGTCTTCTCCCCGGCCTTGATTTTTTCCAAGAATGGCGTCAGATCGGATAAGCTCTTTACGGATTTCCAATCTAAGCTGTACTTGTCGGCAATTGCTTTCTGAATCAAGTAGCCGTAACCAGCTGTTGCCTGCTGGAAGTTCGGAACGCCGTACGTTTGACCTTTAACTTTCACCGTGTTCCAGAACATATCCGGGACACCGGCTTTCGTGTCAGGCGCATACTTGGCAATTAAGTCATCCAGAGGAGCAAATACACCATTGGAAACTCCTTGGTAGAAGTTGTTCGTCCATGTGGATGTAAAGGCCAGATCATAAGGTTCGCCGGATGCATTTACGAGTTTCATTTTCTCATCGTATGCGCCCCAGTCCACCAATTTCAAATGAATGGTAGCATTAATCTTAGGCTGTACGAGTTTATTGAGTTCCGCTTCAACCGTTGTCAGATCTTGCTGCGGTGTATTTACGAAATAATAGGTGAGGTCTACCGGTTCAAGCTTGGCTGGTTCTTCTGAGGGTGCCGCAGCGTCCGTATTGGAGTCTGATGAATTAGTTGCTGCTGTGTTTGCTGCTTCATTCGCGGCGTTTGCCTCGTTAGCTGCAGCGGCATTGTTGTCCTTTGCACCGCCGCATGCGGCCAGAGTGAGCGTCATGAGGCAAAGTGCTGTAGCCAAGCTAATCTTTCTCTTTGTACTGTTCATGAATCAGACCTCCATTTATGGTTATTTCTATCGTTAAAACAGGCGAAAGCCTGGTGTAACCGTTACGATTTTACAGCGCCTAAAGTGAGTCCTTTGACAAAATACTTCTGCAAATACGGATACGCGACTACGATCGGCCCTACGGCCAGCACACATGTAGCCATCCTCGCGGTTTCGTCGGGCAGATTCGCCGCAATATCCTCTACCAGCGAATTCCCCTGAAGGTATGCGATGTTATTCATGATTGATTGCAGGAGGAACTGCAGCGTGTACAGCTTACTGTCTTCTACCAGCATCGCAGCCGTAAACCAATCATTCCAGTAGAATACGGCCACGAACAATCCGATTGTCGCGAGCACCGGCGTCGATAACGGCACAACCAGTTTTACAAAGGTATTAAACTCGCCTGAACCATCGATTCGCGCCGACTCCACAATCTCCTCCGGAATGCCCTTGAAGAAATTCCGCATGATCAGCACATTCACCGAGGAGACCAAGTAAGGGAAAATCAGTCCAAGAAATGTATCTTTGAGATGGAGATACTTCGTGAGCAAGATGTACCATGGTACTAAACCACCGCTGAACAACAGACAGAACACCACGAGAAACGAGACGATATTGCGATATTTGACTTCATTTCGCGAGAGCGAATAAGCAAACATCGAGGAGATGATGAGATGCAACAGCGTACCGCAGATCGTGACCATAATTGTAACGAAATAGGCATGCAGAATCGGTGTGTTGCCCAGAAGAATGAACTCATAGGCTTTGAAACTGAACTTCTCGGGAATCAGACTGTACCCGCCTTGAAAGATGGACTGTTCCTCCGATAACGAAATCGATAGGACCACAATCAACGGAATCAAGCAGATTGCCGAATACACCATGAAGCTTACATTGATGACGAGCTTGGATACAGATAACGACTTCACCTAATTTCCCCCTAGAATAATGCGCTGTCGCGATCATAGAGTCTGATGATAGCATTGGATACCAGGACAAGCACGAAGCCTACGCACGACTGGTACAGTCCCGCTGCCGACGACATGCCAAAGTCGCCCATTTGCTTTAACGATCTGTAAATATAGGTATCAATGACATCGGTGGTACTATATAACACGCCGGACTCCATGGGAAGGTTGTAGAATAATCCCCAATCTCCAAACGCGCCATAGAAGATTTTACCTGCTTGCAGCAGTACCAACGTCAACGTGATCGGCATGAGCATAGGAATCGTAATCCTCAGCGCTTGTTGAAATTTCGTAGCTCCGTCAAGCTCGGCTGCTTCGTAATACTCGGAGGAAATGCCGGCAATTCCAGCCGCGTAGATGACCGCAAAATAGCCCACGTTCTTCCATATATAGGCGGCCGGCAAAATAAATCTCCAGTACTCCGACTCCATGTACCATTGAATCGGCTCCATGCCAATTAAAGTAAGGACTTGATTCAGAATGCCTTTATCCATACTCAGGAAAGAGAAGAGTAAATACTCCGCAACAACCCAAGACAACAGATAGGGAAGAAGCAGGATACTCTTGTACGCACCGGCCAAGAAGCGATTGCCGATACTGTTAATCAGAATCGCCATTACAAGCGCAAGGCCAATGCCGGTTACGAGAAAAATCAAATTATAAGAGATCGTATTCAAGGTAACTTTCAGAACGCTGTCGGATTGAAATAAGAACTTGAAGTTGGTAAAGCCGATCCAGTCGCTGCCGCCAATTCCTTTGAACGGATTGAACTGTTGAAATGCGATAACAACGCCAATCATGGGCAAGTAGTACATAACGATGATGAAGAGCAAGCCCGGAAGCATCATCATATAGAAGGTTTTGTTTCTCAGAAGCTCGTTTATAATAGGGATCGATCTCGGGAGCGAGCGACTTAACTTGCTGTCTTGCATGGGTATCCTCCTTCACGTGCTGCAGCATCGGTTTTGGTAAGCTCAGCATACGACCGATCAAGCGAAAGCGGATACAACAAAATTCGAATAATCACTGATATCAGGGCAAAATCCTTCTCTAAAAATTGATTTTTCTCTGAAAAACGGAACTGATATTGTCAAAACGGCCTCCGTTTGGCACAATCAAGTTGAAACTTTTAAATGGTAGTTAGACTTTTAAATAAACAATATATTCGATAAGGGTGGTTCTCTTTGTACAAAAAACTTCTGCTAACCTTTGTCGTATGTATGACCGCATTAATCCTAATTCTCTCTTCCGTGCTTTTCTACAGTTATAAGAGCTCGTCCATTTCCTTAATTAAAGACATGAACGTAAATGTCTTATCCAAAATCAGCTACAGCTCGGTATATATGGATAACATGGCAAGGAAATTCTGCCAATCGCTCTCGCTCAATAATTACATCATTGCATTCGCCAATAGCAATGAGCTCGATATCATAACGACCGGCAATGCCATCCGAACGCTTGATTCACTGACGCTGCCGAACACCTACATCCATTCCGCCTATATTTATAATAAGAAGATCGATACGTTCATCTCTTCGCCTCCCAGCACATTCTTTAGCAGCTCCGATTTCCCGGACAAAGAAATCAAGCAGCTGCTCGAAGATGCACAGAAACGAAAAAACTTTACACCGATCCTATATCCAATTCCGCGTAAAATCGATAATTATAACGTCTACACCTATATCCTGTTTGACACCAGCGACTACAATGGTAATTCCACGAACGCCATCGTGCTGAATGTCGATGCCGATTGGCTGCGACTAACCATTTCATCACTCGATCAGAAGAAGAACAGCTCCGGCAGCAGCGGAGACATTCTGATCTTGGACGAGAATGGAACCATCGTAAGTCATCCGACCAAGAGTATGTTCATGAATAATGTGTCCGGGGAGCCCTACGCGAGTAAAGTGCTTACCACAGCAGACGGGTCAGGCACCTTCTTCAATGTCCTAAACGGCAAGAAATATGTAGTTTCCTATGTATCCTCCGACATTCTCAAATGGAAGTTTGTCAGTCTGACGCCCTACAGCTCCGTCTTCTCCAGTGTGCAGTGGAATGGCTGGCTAACGCTGCTGTTCTGTGTGATTGTGCTCGTTCTCGGACTTTTCATTGCGGTCATCGCGTCCAAGAAGCTCTACCATCCGTTTGCTGTACTTATGGATAAGACTACACTGCTCGAACGTCAGAAGAGAGACAGCGCGGCTGTATTGAAGAATGAATTTATGAAGCAAATGCTATCAGCCTCAGCGATGCTTCCCATTGAGAAAGTAATGGCGAAAGAACAAGAACATCATTTCGATATCTCGTTTACGCATTCATTATTTCTGTTTATTCTAAAAATCGATGACTATCATGAGTTTGTCAATAAACATAATGAGAAAGATCGCGTTTTGCTCAAATACTCTATTGAAAATATTACCAAAGAAATCGTGTCTGCCCATTACAAATGCGAAATCATTAATCATGATTCTGATCATTTTACCGTTCTCGTTGATATGCAGCATTTGGAGGTTAATCAGGAGCAGTTAAATGACGATATATTCCGCGCGCTCGTCACGGACATTCAATTGAATATTCAGCGCTTCTTGCCTTTCACGGTATCCGTCACACTCGGTTACGTAATTGAATCTTACGAGCAGCTCAAACTAATTTATGAAGAAACATTGAACCTCTCGATGTACCGATTAAAAGTCGGACACCAAAGTATCATTACGCCGGAAATACTGAAGCAAATCGACGATGGGGCTAATTTATTCCCATCATCCAAAGAGAAGCAGCTCCTCGATGCGCTCCGGCTAGGTAACGGGGAGAGTGCCAAGGAAACTTATAGAGAGCTGATGCGAGCCATTGAGCATTCGTCCTACGATAACATCATTCGATCCATCCTGTACTTGTCTTTCTCCATCTACAATTCACTTAACAGGGTCGAAGACGGTACGAGTTCACGTATAAACAGCTTTACACTGGAGTTTCTCAACAAGATCCCGACATTCGAAACGCTTCAACTGATTGAGCAGAGATTCAGCGCTCTGATCGATGAGATCGTTCAGTTAAAGGATGGCAACAAGGATAAGAAAAAGAATGAAATCGTCGAGTCTGCTGTTGAACTTATACAATCCAACTATTCGGACAAGAATCTATCGCTAGGCAGCTGCGCAGAACATCTGTCCATCTCCTCTGTCTACCTTGGCAAACTGTTCAAAAGCGCCACCGGAAACTCCGTAGCCGAATACATTACAATGATTCGTATGGAGAAGATCGGGGGCTATCTTGAAACGACCAACCTGCCGATCAATGATATTTTGGAGCGATGCGGCATCGAGAAATCGAACTACTTCTATACCACGTTCAAGAAATACTTCGGCGTGTCCTTAACGGAATACCGACTGAAGAATGTAAATAAGCCTCCATCCTCTATATAAGAGGATGGAGGCTTCTATCTCGGACAAGATTATGATGACTTATTTAGATAGGTGGCATTTAAGGAATGATGGTATGCGCCGAGATGATTGACGTCAAGTCGCAGAACGGCAGCAAGCTCTTCGGCTGCTTCCCCGCCCTGTCCGAGTCCCAACAAGCCCAGCCCTCTCATATACCGGCAGTGAATTTCGTTCCTGAAGTTCAAATCGTCCTCGAAGACGAGGAAATCCGGCAGCGAAATCGCGAAATAATCGATTTTGACTTCGGCGAACACATGCTTCTCCGCGTAGTCGATCAGCTTGTAGAAGCGTCTTTTGGCCTCTTTGACATCACCGAGCTTTAACCACGCCAAGCCTTGATAATAAATCATATCCGGCGGCTGATCGTTATAAAACATCGCACTGGCCGGTTCCTCGAGTCCAACCGATGCGGCGCGGAATGCAGTTTCGGCCTCTTCCGCTTGACCTAACGCCGCATAAGCACAGCCGAGATAATAGTAAACGTTGTTTTCTTGCGCTCCCGTGAGCTTACCTTCGCCGAGATTGTCCGGATAGACGAGTGCCTTCTTCAGCCAATCGATCGCTTCGTCATATTTGTCTTCGGACAAGCATACCTTTGCCAATTCTACGTGAGAGAGAACGTATTGGCCTGTCGCTTTACCTTCCCCGCCTTCCCACGGATGGAACTGCCGCGCTGCAAGAAGTTCATAGGCAAGCTGATGGCGGCCAAGTCGATTATGGAGTGTGACATACTCCAAATAGAGATCGTCTCTGCGCTCTACGAGATGTACGTGTGCGGACAATCGAGCGAGTCGGTCTTCAGGTGAGACACCTAATTTCTTAACCAATTGATCCAGCTCGTAGAAGACCCTTGCATCGTCTTGATTGTAAGCGAAAGCTCGTTCCAATGCTTGGCGAGCCTCATCACGGTCGCCGCGTTTGTTGTAGTATGCCAAGGCCAAATTGCGGCTCACAGTCGGAAAGGTCGAATCCATGGACAGCGACTTCTCCCAATGCATGATCGCTTTGTCTGCGAGTTTCTTGTCATAATATAGGTTGCCCATGTAATAGTGCGCTTTGGCATCTTTCGGCATCCTGCTCGTTGCATATGTTAACACCGTTAAATCGAATAACGTATTCGGGAAACAATAGTCCGAGGACGCCTCTCCTCCGGATTGCAAATACTGGAGTGACAGCTCTGTTTGACCCGTCTTGCCATACAAATAGCCAAGCGTGTAATGAATCATCGGATACGTATTGTCCGATTGGTTGTCTGCTATCATATTCAATACTTCAATCGCCTCGGCGTAAAGCCCGGCGTCGGCATAGTCAGAAGCTAATGACAAGTGGTTATGTGCGTCCGCTCTCAACAAGAATAGGAATTCCTCATACACCGATTCCGCTTTCTCGATATCCCCTGCCGTCTCCAAGGCCAACCGCAGTTCGTTATACGCGCCGAAGTCAGCAATATCCAGTCGGATGGTTTCGTTGCCGAACGTAATCGCTTCCTCCGTGCGACCGAGCTTGCGCAGCAGCGCCGCCTTCACATTTCTTGCTTTGTAATTACGCGAGTTACGGACGAGCGAACGTTCGACCAGCTCCAATGCTTCGGACAACCTCCCTTGCTCGGTGGCGATTTGTGCTAAGGAGAAGTAGCCGCTGTCTTGCCATGCTGCCGACCATACGGATTTGTAGAAGGCCGCGAACGCTTCTTCCTGCCTACCTTGCAGCTTTAAAGAAACGCCCAATTGATAGTAAGCTTCGCCGTCGTAAGGATTAGGATTGCGCCAAGTCAAGCTCTTAATCGCAGCGCGGAAGTGAAGCTCGCTCTCTTCCAATAGCCCTTTGCGAAGCAGCAGCGTTCCGTAAGCGACATTGATACGGATATCGCTGGGATCCCGCTTCAGTCCTTCGAGGTAATAGGCTTCCGGCTCGAAGGTCGCATGCCGGTACTGCTCTAGGTGAAGCCCCGCCAAATACAGCTGCTCGTTTGTCTTCAGTTCCTCTGGCTCGGGAAGAGGTTTCGCCGCCTCGGGCATTTCTTCGATTTGCGGTTTCTTAGGCGTGTAGCTCACGAGCGATGAACCGGACACATCTCTTAATGACAACGTTAGCTCGTGCGCCTTAACGCCTGCATCAAGCTGAACTTCAGCTCGAAAGCCCTGCAGCGGAGTGAGCGTCAAGACTTCGCAGTAATACGACTGGCCATTGCCCGATAGCACCAAAGTCGAGCCTTCCACTCGGGATGTCGTGTAGACTTGAATGGCAGCCAGAGCAAGATTCTCGTCGACTTCCAAGTTTATCGCGGCTTCGGTCGTCGCGTTCTTGACGACTCCGATATCTTTGTACGGCATGAAGTATTGCTTAAAGGACTTCTCTTCGTAAGGCTGCAGCCATGTAAAATCAGGCTGGTTGTCCGTGTACACGCCTGTCATCAGCTCGATGTACGGTCCGTCTTCATCGGTCAAATTCCGGTCCCACGCTTGCCCGAATTCCCCGTTCCCCCACGTCCATTGTTTCTTGCCCGGCGAAATATGATGATTCGCGACATGCAGCAAGCCCGCTTGCCGTGCATGATCGTAACCTCCAACGAAGTTGTAATCGGATTTGTAGGCCATGTAAGAGGTTGGAACGGGAATGTTCTTGTACCTGGAGATGTCGACGCCTTCGGAATAGTCCATTTTGTAATATGTGCCTGTAGCGATCGGAAATTTGGACACGTCGCGTTTGCCATGGTCGAATACGGCGTTCACGTCCGGCGGAAACACCGATTGCGTATGATCATTGACCGCTACCGCGGGGTTTGCCCACCACAGGAAGGTTTGCGGCTCCGGCGTCCGGTTGTAGAGCTGTGCTGCTATTTCCAGATACGCTTTGTCCGGATATAGCGTGAAACCGGCCGTAACTTTCGTCCCGTGCATGCGGTCGATTTCGCTCACCCATACGGTGGCGCTGCCGTCTTCATTTTCCTCCAGCAGGTATTCTACCGGGCCGTACGTGTTCGGACGGTGATGCTGCGGCCAGTTAAACTCGATGCCTCCCGAAATCCACGGTCCCGCCAATCCGACGAGCGCAGGCTTGATCACCTGGTTATAGTAAACGAAATCGTAATTGTTCGTACGATCGACCGCGCGATAGATCCGGCCGCCGAGCTCGGGCATGATTTCGATGCGCAAATAATCGTTTTCTAGGATGACGATGCGATAGGGATGCGGCTTTTTCTCGTCCTCTATTTTATCGATGACCGGATGGGGATACACTTTGCCGGAACTGCCCTGATATACGCGCTTTTCCAGAAACATTGGATTTTTGTCGGGTTTCCCTATATCGTACGTAGGAATTTCGACGACCTCTTCCCAGACGCGGGAACGTCCCATTTGGTGAGTCAATTGCAGTCACTCCCTTGTAAAGTATGATTTCTTATCCCTACTTTAACGAACGGCGTCTATAAGAACAATTGAGCATCAACTGATAATGATGGACTATATTCTGATTTACTGATATTGCATCCCAACACAACTCTCTATACAATAGCAGTAATATTGCACCTTTGAGAGTGAAGGGATTTGATCTTATAAACGCTACGAAGAAAATGGAAGGATTTCGAGAACAGCGTCTCTTCGTCCTTCCTGAGTACATGCAGCGCGAGCTTGCCGGAACCGAGCTGACCCGGCAGCTGTACGTTAGCGATATCGGTTTCTTCCCGCATGCCAAGCACCACTACAGGGAGCGGCCGGAAGGCACGGACGCCTATATCTTCATCTATTGCATCGACGGCCAAGGGAACGTGCAACTAAATGGCGGAGAACCTCTCGATATCGGGCCAGGAAGCCTTATCGTGATTCCGGCGGGCATGCCTCACCGCTATTGGGCTTCCGAACAAGAACCATGGAGTATTTATTGGTTCCACCTGAAGGGAGAGCACGCTCAGGAGTTGACCCGCCTGTATGGATTGGAGTGCAAGGCTGTCCCGCTTCCTCGCTCCATTGTTTCCGAATTCGTCTCCAACATCGAACAATCGCTTGCGATCATCTCGGACAGACCCTATTCGATTCACTCCCATGTATACGTCTCGCAGACCATGCGCTGGGTGTTGAGTGTCATCGGCCAAGAGCTTATGAACGTAAGCCAGGACCATAAACGGGACCAGTATCTTGAGAAAGCCATGCGGTATATGAACGAACACGTGGGGACTGCCGTTCGGCTGCCTGAGCTTGCCAGATACGCCGGCATTTCGACGCAGCATTTGATCCACCTCTTCAATAAGGAAACCGGCTTCTCCCCCATCGATTATTTCCTTCGCATGAAGATGCAGCATGCCGCGAGCATGCTCGATTTAACGGACTTAACCGTGCGTGAGATCGCCGTCTCCGTCGGACTTGCCGACCCCTATTATTTCTCCCGCCTATTCAAGAAGCTCATGGGCTACTCGCCTACCGAATATCGCAAAATCCCGAAAGGCTAACTTATAAAAAAAAGCAGGCTGCGTGGTACGCAGCCTACTTAGATGTTTATGATTATCTCTCAACTCGAGCGATGCGGATCATTCGACTCTGACCATCACCGGAGAACCCTAACGCCACGCCAACTTGCATGAGCGTGCTTCCGTGCTGAGTAACCGCTCGTCCGTCTCCGGCATCAACCTCATACAAGGCATCCGGATCAAGCCCCTGCAGAGTAAGCCGGCGTTCCCAAGCGCCGAAATGCTGCGCGTTCTGGAAAGCAAACACGACGGACTCTTGCCCGTCTCTGGCTACATACTGGCATGCCGCAACGTTCGAATGCCGCAATGACGATAAGCGGTACAAGTCGCCATGCATCGTAATCAATCGGATTCGTTTATATTGCTCCACGTAGTCCTTCGCTTCGGCCAGCTCATCCTCCGACCAGCGGTCGATGTTCGCACCAATACCGAGACCGCCCATCATGGCGCTATGAAACCGGAAGGAAAGCGGCAGCCTTCTTCCATTCATGCCGTGAGGCGACTCCGTGACCCAGCACATCATGACAGACGGGTCATAGGCGTAAGTGAAGCCTTCCTGAATATGAAGCCGATCGAGCGCGTCCGTATTATCGCTGATCCAAGCTTGGTCCGCGAAACGCAGAATTCCGAGGTCGATTCGGGCTCCGCCGCCCGCGCAAGTCTCAAACTCGACGTTCGGGAACCGCCTGCGAAGCTCGCCCCAGATTTCATACAGGTTGTTCACGTGTCGAATCCAGTCCGAATGCTCCCTTTGCTGCCGCTCATCTGCTATTCCCGGCTCGGTTACCGTTCGGTTCATATCCCACTTAATGAAGGAAATGTCATACGAGCTCAGCAGATTCGTCATGAAATCGAGAACAAACTGCTTCACTTCCGGAAGCCCGAGGTTCAGCAGCAATTGATTCCGCAGCTGAGAACCGGCACGCGTAGGGAACTGATAAACCCATTCCGGATGCGCACGGTACAAATCACTGTCCGGATTCACCGATTCGGGCTCTACCCAGATTCCGAAATCCATGCCTAGCGATTTGACCTCGTCGATCAGCTCGTTCAAGCCCTTCGGGAACTTCTGGGGATTGACCTGCCAATCCCCAAGGCCTGCTCGGTCACTGTTGCGCGCGCCAAACCAGCCATCGTCGACGACGAACCGCTCGACGCCGATTCGCGCCGCTTTGTGCGCGAGTACCTTCTGGTCCTGCACGTTCACCGCGAATTCCGTCGCTTCCCAGGAATTGTAGAGCACCTTGCGTTCGCGAGAGCCCGGTAGAATCGCTGCTTTCTGATAGCGGTGAAGCTGGCGGCTCATCCCGCCAAAGCCATTCTCGCAGAATCCCCCCGTGAAGACGGGCGACGTATAAGATTCGCCCGGTGCGATCGCGAAGCTTCCATCGAAATCGTTAATGCCTCCGCTCACTCTCAGATGCCCGAACGTCGTCTTCTCGGCTGCGATCTTCCAATTGCCGCTCCAGCCAAGCGCGCCGAACCACACATGACCGCTCGTTTCGCTGGCGGTCCCGTCATCAATCGCAAACCATGGATTGGCGTGCGGACCTGTAAAGCCTCTTCTTGATTCCAGCACTTTCTTGCCTTCTGAGAGCACATCTGACCTTAATTGATACTCGCCTGCCCACCGCCCCGTGACATGTGTCAAACGGTATGCGGGCAGGGAAAGCACCGACCAGATGGCTGACATCGCTTGCTCGATGCGAACAGCTGAAGGCTCGCCGTTGGTTATCGTTACATACCGCTCGATCAGGTCGAATTCGGGAAACACGCGGTAATGCAGATTCACCTTCAGTGCGTAATACTCATCAGCAAGACGGATGACAAGCTCCTCGGGCTTATCCATCAAGTAGCCGTCATATCGCAGCAACAGATCGCGCACACCGTCGCCGAACGTCACCTTCAATGCTGGCTCCGCATATAAGAGGCCGCCCCAGCCCCCGTACTCTTCCGTTTCGCGGTCTACGGCCGCATCGAAGGAGCTGTGATGTTTCGCTCGAAGCAAGTCAGCGCAATCCCCGGCATGAACCGGGGACCCCCAATAGAGATGCTGCACAGTTCCGCTATCATTAATGCCGAACAGATAGGACGACCGTGCAGTGCGGATCGCGAAAATATGAGATTCTTCTAAATAGCTGATCGGCACATCCAGCACTCCTCTTCGCTGTTAAGTTGCTTTACTGATAGATCGTGAAGATTAAATCCGTATCCGTTTGAGGCGACCAGGTCTGCCCACCATCGCCGGAATACTGAGCGATCCCGCCGGCATAAACGTCGCTGCTGTAGCCGAAGCCATATTTGTTATCGGTTGAACCATCATCGAGCGTATTCGGGGATCGCAGAATAAATCCGTACTTCTTCGCCGTATCAAGTCCGCTCAGCCTTGGATAAATCGAATACGGCTGCGGAGATCCCATGAGATTATAAGGCGGAACAGCAGCGGTAAAC
The DNA here is from genome assembly GCF_900106745.1 of Paenibacillus sp. CF384. Classification (GTDB taxonomy): domain Bacteria; phylum Bacillota; class Bacilli; order Paenibacillales; family Paenibacillaceae; genus Paenibacillus_Z. The sequence continues at coordinate 301,103 of NZ_FNNV01000002.1, forward strand.
AGTTTCTTCGCCGGTCTTAAGTTGCTATCGAGCTCCACGATGTCGATATACAAATTGTCTTCCGGTACCTTACTGACGTAACTTTCATAGTAATACACGTCCAACTTAGGCAGAGATCTACTCGTCAGCGTGAAGGTTTGCATCCTCTGCGTTTGCCCGCGGATGTCCGAATAACCCGAGAACGATTCGTTGCTGTCGTCCTGAGCGATGACAGAACCAGTATTGCCCGGAATGTTGTACGCTTCGATTTCGTTAACTGAGCCAAGCCAGTGGCTGGTCTTCATATACAGTCTGATTTTGGAAGTCGTGACCGTCTTGAAGTCCAACTCTCTCCTGTCTCCAAGCGTCAGTCCTTTGGTCAGGTCGACATACTGCGATGCAGCGTCATCCCAATACTGGAGCGCATAAGCCCAAGTTTCATATTCTTGCTTATCGTAACCGTACTCGCTGACAACAACGCGGTTTACACTCACCGGAGCGCCAAAGTTGATTTCAAGCCACTGGTTGCTGAAATCATTATTCGCCGGCCAACCAGCGCTCCAGCGTGTCGCAAGGTTCCCATCTATAATGTTGGAGGCTTCATAACCGGCACCGTAGGAGGTGGATGCCGACGCCGTAACACCTGCCCCGAGCGCTAAGTTGAGAGGCGCTTCCGTGTTACCGCGGGGGCCTTTAGCCGAGATCCGAATGATAATCGACTCGCCCGCTCTCAACATGCGTGAGTAACTGCCGGTGTACGATCCTATCGTTGTCTGGCTGTATAGCTCGGAGAGCGTATAAGCTTTGTCCGCTCTGAGCTCCAGATCCGGGAACGGAACAGTGACCGGCTGGCTGTTATTCATGTCCCAGTTGGAAATGCCGACGAGGATATCTCCGTTCTTGTCCTTCAAATACGTAACCGCAGGCGAATGCTCGCCTTTCAAATAGAAGTTCGTCATGCTCAGCGGTCTTGCCGCTTTGCCCAGACTCGCAACGTCCAGCAGCTCCTTGTTCATGACGAGCCTCTTCATCCGGTCGTCCGAGATGAACGGAATATCGTCGCCTAGCAGCAAATGACCGCCGCCCATTACGATCGCAGTCGTTAGCAGCGTTGCTTGATTCAGCGTCGTTTTCCCGTACACGCCTTGCACGATATTTTCAGGCATCGACATGTCCGCATCGTTAAACGGGTACAACGTACCGTTAGTCCACCACGATGCAGCCGCATTAAACGCTTGGCGTTCAATGCCTGAATAACGGATGCCTGCACCGTCATCGAGACCGATGACCGTATCGCAGCCGGTTCTTCTGCCGTGGGCATATCCCGAAGGCAGCAGCGGTGCGATCGATTCGTCGATGAAGATCTTCTGCCGCGCACCGATAAGCGCATCCCGCATGATTTTCATTCCGATCCGGTAAGCCTGTATCCCGTTCTTGCTTTTGTCGTAGAAGCTGCCTTCGTACATGCCGAAATCAATAAAGTCGAGCTTGACGTAGTCGAAGCCGGGCTCGACATGATTGGTATTCATCAACCACTTCAAATACACCTGTCCGCCCGGATGCGTCGCATCGACAATCGGCGTGTTGAGATAGGACATGACCGGATTGCCGTTCGTATCCTTCAGCGCGATATCGCCGAACGTATAGTTCGTCGTCGGTACAGTGTCAGTCAGCTTATTCCAAATCGCAAAAGGCGCTTCATAGGAGCCGGCTTTCATGCCTTTGCTATGTACATAAGTAACGTAATCCTTCAAATTTCGGATTTGCTCCTGCCCTTTGATTCCCTGATAGCTGGCGTCCAAATTCATATAGGTGTAGCCAAGCGACTTCAGATGCGCAACGAAGTAATCCGTCATGGCATACATCGCATCGGCTGTGGCGTACTGGCTGTAGAAGTTGTACCACGTGTTATAGCCCCTCGGTACATCGCCCTTCCACTGCAGCATCGGCTCTTCGACGGCATACGCTTCCCCGAAAGTCTCAAGGCCCGTCTCATAATTATCAAAATACCCCATAAAGAATGCATCCGACGACACCGAAGTACCGCTCTGCTGTCCGCCGGCATTGTAGATGGAGAAGCCGGTCAGCGGGCCGTTCGGTGCTGCCGCCTGGCCTAGATGCTGCATGCTTTTCCAAGCTTTTGTCGTGGCTGCTCCGGCAACGATGCCGTTCTTCGCCGTATTGTCGAATACTGCAGCAACCCAGTAGCTTGTTCCATTGAACGCACTCCACTGATCCTCTACACCGTAGGGGCGATCATAGCCATTCTGGCTTTTGCCGAAATTGTCCACAGGCGCTACGCCAAAATCATAATTATTCGTATAAGGCGTCGTATAGATCCGTTTGTCCGTGCCCGATCCGATATCGAGATTGTCGGATGCAATCGGCTCCAGCACACTAATCGTTTGGCTTGCCGCATTGCTCACTGTCATGTCGGACAGAAAATAAGGCTGGTCCTCGTACATCGTCAGCCGCAGCGTGATGGTTGAGCCTGAATCGAGTACGCTCTTGATCGTTATGCGCTCGCCATGCTTGCCATATCCGTCATTGCCGATGGCCTCCCACTTCGCCGAACGCGTACCGGGATCGTAGGAATGAATGCGGGAGCTCGTCCCGTAAAGCTCATAATCGGAATAGAAATTGGAGATCAGCGTAGTGCTGCCTTGCTTGAAGCTGCCGCGCCCCGTTGCCAAATCATACGTGAGCGCGATCGCGCCATTGTCAGCGGTTACGACAGATCCCGTCTGTCCTACGGATACTTTGGTTGGTTTAGCCTCCGCAACGTTAATAGGTCCAATCATCGTAAATATGAGCAGCAAAACGAACAATCCCAGATAGCTTCGTTTCATTCTGTACGCCCCTCCCATAATGATGATGCTGAATTATCCTTTAATCGCGCCTGCTGCAATGCCTTTAATAATGAATTTCTGCATGAAGAGGAAGAAGACAATAATCGGAATTAGCCCCATGACGGCATAAGCGAAGGCTAAATTCAAATCGCTGCTGTACTGGCCGAAGAAGTAATACTGCTGCAGCGGAATGGTGCGATAGGCTTTATCCTGCAGATACAGCAGCGGGAGCAGAAAGTCGTTCCAAATATACAGCGCATTCAGCACGACGACGGTAGCAGTGACCGGCTTCAGCAGCGGAAGCACGATGCGGGCAAATATGCCCGGTGTCGTACAGCCGTCGATCCGCGCCGCTTCCTCGATCTCAAGCGAAATGCCCCGAATGAAGCCCGCATAGAACAACACCCCCATCTGAACGCCGAAGCCGCCGTAAATCAAAGCGATTCCCCAGTGGGTATCGATCATATGCGCCATCTTGCCCATCTTATACAGCGGAAGCATGATGACCTGGAATGGTACCATCAGTCCGGAGAGAAACAGCACATAGATGAATTTATAGATGGGTTTATTCCGCCGAGCGATTGAATACCCGGCAAGCGCGGATACGAAGATGATCAACGCTACGGAAATCAGATTGACCCACAGGCTGTTTCGGATCGCGGACGGATACTTCGACGTTTTCCATGCGTGCACGAAATTATCAAGATGCAAGGTTGTCGGCAGCGCGTAGAAGGAATCGAACGTTTCCTTCGCGGACTTCAGCGCCATGAGCAGTGCGACGTACAGCGGAAAAACAAATAGGAGCGCCAGCAAGGCAACCAGTGTAAGGATGATCGCATGCGTCAGTTTCATTACATATCCACCTCCCGTCTTCTAAATATAGTCAGCTGCACGATGGTGACGATGACGAGAATGAGGAAGAACAGCATCGACAATGCCGTACCGTACCCCGCTTTGGCGGAGTTGAAGGAGACATTGTAAATAAACGTCGAGATGACCTGAGTCGAGAAGGCAGGACCGCCGCCGGTCGTCAAGAAGACGAGATCGAACACTTTGAGCGAGCCTGTCAGCACGAGCAGCAAATTAATCGTGACCGAAGGCGCAAGCAGCGGCAGCGTAATATGACGGAAAGCGCCGAACCAGCCGGCCCCGTCAATCCGCGCGCTCTCGGTCAGCTCCCCGGGAATGCCCTGCAAACCGGCGATGTAGATAATCATGGGAGAACCGATTCCTTGCCATAGCGAGATGACGATGAGCGCCGTCATCGCATGATCCGGATTGCCGAGCGGACTTGTCATATCGACGCCGAAATAGCTGAGCAGCTTCGGCAGTCCGTTACTGTAGTTGTAGCTCCAAATATAAGCGGACAGCACCGTGGAGATCGCAACGGGCAAGAAGAAGATCGTGCGGAATACCTTTCTGAATTTCAAATAAGAGTCGAGCAATACGGCAAGCAGCAGCGACACGAGGTTCACAAGCACCGTTACCAGTATCGCGTACTTGAATGTATTGCGAAGCGCCGCCCACAGGTCAGGATCACGCAATGCCTGCGCATAATTGTCCCACCCGATATATTTGGCAGTAGGTGCGACTCCGTCCCAATCCGTGAACGAATATTTCGCGCCGATGACTAACGGGACGATTACCGCAAATGCAAACAGACACAACCCCGGGAGTATAAACAGCACATACCACATCTCGCTGCGGATCGATCGCTTTAAGCTATTCATAGACGAATTCCTTTCCGATAGGTAACGGCATAGGCGCCGCCTATGCCGTCATCTGAGATACATTTATTTATGGTTCTTGGACACCCAATCATCCAGTGCGGTAATGACTTGTTCCGGCGTTTCTTTCTTAAAGAACATTTTTTGGAGATGTTGAATGAGCTGACCGGTCCAGTCGATCGTCGTTTTCGCCATATACGCTTGCGAGTTGTACAGCTGACCGTTGTCGAAGTAAGGCTTTAGATCGTTCAACGCCGGCGCGATGTCGGTCGTTGCGCCTTTTACGTAGCTCAGCGTGTTCGTATTCTTAACCCAAGCGTCTCCGCCTTCTTTGCTCGCCATGAATGCAAGGAATTTCAATGCCGCTTCTTTATGCTGGGATTTGCTTCCGAGCGCAAGCGACGCATCCGGATTAAACTCCAATTTGTTCAAGCTTTCGTCATTGCTGAACGGATACGGGAAGTACCCGATGCCGGTATTGTACAAGTCCGGATTCTTCTTCTGAATATCCGCAAGCGGCCAAGTGCCCATGTACATCATGCCGACATCGCCTTTGGCGAACAGGTCGACGACGTCGTTATAGCCGAGACCGAGCTGGTCCTTGTTGCCGAGATCGAATATTTGCTGAGCATGGTCAAGCGTGGTTTGCATCGCAGGATTGTCAGCGAATTTGGCTCCGCCCGTCTCCAGCTTGTCGAAGAAGTCCGGCTGGTTCACGGCAAGCGCCGTGTTGCTCGGCAAATCGCGGCCGATCCACATGCCGAGCGGCCAGCCATCCTTCCAGCCGAGCGCAAACGGCGTTTTACCCGCTGCTTTGATCTTCTTTGCATTCTCGATCATGTCGTCGAACGTTCTCGGTACTTCAAGATTCAATTCATTGTAGATATTCTTGTTATAGAATACGGCGATAGGTCCGGCGTTCAGCGGCATAATATAGTTCTTGCCGTCCGATGCCTGCGAAGTCAGCACGTCCGCATCGAAATTATTCAGGAATTCCTGTCCGGTCAAATCCTCCACGTAACCGCCGTCTACAAACAATTTGGCTTGCGCTCCGGCATTCAGCGTGAACACGTCCAGAATGTCTCCGCCAGCCAGTTTCGTTTTCAGAATCGTGTAGTAGTCGTCATATTTCACGGGCTGAACATCGACTTTAATGTTCGGATTCGCCGCTTCGAATTGATCGACGATTTTCTGAATGCCGTCCGTCACGTCGCTCTTGAAGTGCATGAACGAAATCGTTACCGGTTCCGTGCTCGCTTCCGTTGCATTAGACGACGCTGTGTTGTTTGCGGCTGTGTTTGAAGCACCCTCGGAAGTGTTCTCCGTTGAAGCGGTATTCGATGCTGCATTTGAAGAGGTATTCGCGGCATTCGACGCATCATTGTTCGCGTTACCGCATGCCGCCAGTGAAAGCATCGCGATGATGGCACTCAGACCGACCAAACTCTTTTTCATGTTCCAGTCCCCTTTTCGTGTATTGTCTGAGGACGTTGTTTCGTCCATGAGTCTATCTTATCGGTCGGTTACTTTTCACGTAATGAATTAATTTGTGTTTGCCATGTTCAATATTTTGTGATTTCCGCTGCTCCGATCACTCCATCCCGATACTCGGAAGGCGTCTGCCCGGTGAACCGCTTGAATACCTGGCTGAAATAACGCTGATTCTCATAACCGACCAGTTCGGATATTTCGTTGATTTTGCTTTCGGACGCTTTCAACAGCTCGCAAGCCTTCTCCATTCGTTTACGGGTGACATATTCGGTGAAGTTCTCGCGCGTGATGCTTTTGAACAGCTTGCTCAAATACGCCGCATCCATATGGAACCGCGTCGCGACATCGATAAGACTGAAATCCTCAAAATAATGCTCGTCCAGGAACAGCGCGATTTCGCGAACCGAGCGAACGTTCTCCGCTTCACCCGCGCTGGCACAATAGGCTTCTATGGCTTGCGAGAGCTGATCGAGGAACGCTTGAAGCTCCTTCACATCCAAGATTCGGGATGCTTCGTCAGCGTCAAGCCACGCGGACTGGGTGGCCTCAATCCCCTTCAATTCCGAAAGCGACAGCTCTATGATCTGCCTCAAATCTCGTTGGATCTGGCGAATCGCAATCGTAGGCTGCCTGCCGACCTTCTGGCCGTAATCGTTCAACAGCCGCTTGAAGTCTTTCGCATTATTCGCTCCGATCGCTTGCCTCATCGATTTGAGATCAAAGGAGCCCAGCAGCTCTAGCGGCGATACCGCTCCCGGGTTTTCAGCCGATGAGAATGCGAACGACTCCTCCAGCAGGCGATTATTGCGGAGCGCATCATTCGCCGCTTGATAAGCGGCAGGCAGCTCTTCGAGCCTTGTATAAGCACGGCTAAGCCCGACTACCACGCCGACGAGCAGCATTCTGCTAACAGCTTCATGATATTCTAGCAATAGCTGCCGAGCCTGTCGTTCATCATAGGAGGCAGCCGGGAAGAGCAGGCATATGCGAGTGCGGTCATCCGATTTATAGACATGCAGCTTGTCTTCCCGCATCACTTCGTACAGAATATTTTCCAGACTGAATAAGAACAGATCCGCGTTACCGTGAAATTTGGTTCGGGACACCTCGTTGAACTGCCTGAACATGCACACAGCCACCCGATAACCGCCGTCCACGGCTATACCGAGCTCTCCTGCCTCCCGCTGAATATCCGCCGTATTCGTAATCCGATGGCTTGTAACAGTTTGCAGAAAGGTCTCCCGCTTGAGATGCCGTGCCTCCTGATTGAACCGCTTCTGCTGTTGAATGCTCATATACGTGTTGCAGGCTTCAATCGCCTTCTGGAAGGCATGCTCAAGATCCGTAACGGAAACCGGCTTTAGTACATATTCGCATGCTTGGTACGTGACAGCCGCCCTCATATATTCAAACTGCGAATACCCGCTAATGACGATGACCTTGATGTCGCCGAACCGATCATGAAGCGCTTCCAAGAATTGTTGGCCATCCAATACCGGCATATGCATGTCGGTCACAACGATATGGGGGCGTCGAATCGGGATCAGCGCAAGCGCCTCTTCACCGTTCCTCGCTTCCGCGATGACCTCGACGTCCAGCGCAAGCTCACTGATCATTCTACTGATTGATTTACGGCTCCACTGCTCATCGTCCACTACCATCACCTTATACATGCTGCATACCTCTATTCCTGTAGGGAATCGTTACCATAACTTCCGTGCCCTCACCTTCGCTGCTTTCGATTCTGAGCCCGTATTCGGTTCCGTAGTACATGCGAATTCTCTCGTTTACGTTCTTCAAGCCGATCGATATGCCGCTGAATACTTCGGTGTTTCTATGCTCCAGAACCGCTCTAAGCCCCGCCAATTGCTGGGCGTCTATACCTGGGCCGTTATCCCGCACCTTAATGATGACCCGATCCGACTGCTGCATCGCTGTTATTTGCAGATGAAGCTGTCTATCCTGCGTTTTGCCCAGTACATGAACAATTGCGTTCTCTACAATCGGTTGAAGGACGAAGCGAATGACGCTGCACTCTAGCAGCGCATGCTCCACATCGAATTCGGTCACGAGCGATTCTTCGAAACGAAGCTGCTGAATATACAGATAATTCTTCAGGTGCACCATTTCCAGGCCGATTGTAGACTCGCTGTTCCCTTCGTAGAAATTGTAACGGAACAGATCACCAAGCGCCCTGCACATTTCATGGATGTCATATTCCCCGACCAATACGGCTTTGCCACCGATCGTTTGGAGAGTATTGTATAGAAAATGCGGGTTGATTTGCATTTGCAGCGCCATGATTTGCGCTTCCTTGTTACGAATGAGCAGCTGATACTCCTGCTCGATCAATTCTTGAATCTTGTTGGTCATGAAATTAAAGTTTCTTGTCAATTCGGACAGATCGTCGCGCCAAGGGCTCGGCTTCAGTGTGACATGGAAATCCCCTTTACGGACAGCCCGCATGGCCTTGCTTAGCGACTGTACCGGCCTCGTTATAAACTGCTGCGCCATCGATGAGAATAACGCAATAATGAGCATCACGAGGGCAAGAGCTCCGACCGTCAGCCACAGCGTATTTTTACGGTTCTGCGCGAGCTCGCTGCTCGAGTATAGGAGCGTAAGCCCGACGTTGCCATTATCAAGTGAAGACGTGCTGATCAAAGCCTGACGGTGGTCCGTGAATTGAAGCTCGCGCTTGCCGTAAGAGGCAAAGTTATCGGAGCGAAAGTAGGTTTGAACTGCGTCACTGAATTGATCGTTCGTGCGATAGAAGGTTTCGCCTTTATCGTTCTGAAGGACAATATTGTTCGGGGATCGATTATAGGTTTCGATTTGTTTCACGAAATCTCTCATTTTCGTATAGAACACTAAAGTCCCGTATTTATTTCGATAGAAAGGGTCATAGATCGTGATGGCATACACGAAAAACCGCTCCCCCTGCTCCTTGTCCAAATAGGTGAACATCAGGGCATGCTGAAACGGCAAATCCAATATTTCATCAGCATGGGGGACGGAATCGTCGAACCGAATCGATTCGTAGCTGGCCGCTCTCGACCATGAATCCCTCAGCTGATTGTCCTGACCGTACATCATGATCTTGATCACATCTTTATTCTTGCTTTGAACGAGGCGATAGTAGCTGTCGAGCGCATCCTTGGTTTGAAAGAAATCCGCATTGTTGTTATTCGCACCAAAGCGCATCAGATTGACCAATTGGTTGAAGCCATAGACCTGCAAGGCAGACGAAGAGAAGCCGCGGAAGAATTGATCCAAGTAATTGGACAGATATTCGGCGTTCTGATCGGCGCTCCTGACCATGGTGCGCTCCAGCGACAGCGAACTTGACCTGTAGAATAGGAAAGATAGGAAGAGCATGGGGATAAGGGAGATGACCACGCTGCTCATGACGAGTTTGGTACGTATGCTCCGGTTGATAAACAGCCGCTTGATCATTCGGGTCTCCTTCGTTATAGCGGGAATATGGCATGCTAATCATGTGCTAGTCGATTATACCATCGCGATTCCACCGCACAATAAAAGAAATCGTGTTGTTTATGTTTAATTTTTTGTCCTTCTAAGTAAACGATTCAGGCGGTGGAAATGAGACAAAGCAAAAAAGGCAAGCATCAGCGATCCGATGCTTGCCTCTTTCTTGTTTACCTTAGAATGTTTCCCTTCTCAAACAATTCCGCGGGGACTCCTTATTACAGCAGCTCCAATATCGTAACGCCATAACCGGGCAGCTCGACAGTACCGTCGATCATTGCGCCTGTAAGAAGGTCCTTCGCAGACTGCTTCACCTGAACGGTCGCCGGCTGCTCGGAATAGTTCAACAGGAATGCATACGAAGCTGAAGCATCCTTGGATGCTCGAATACCGAATTCAACTTCAGCCGGCGCATCAATAAGCGACGATAATCTTAGCTCATCGATGATGGCATCCACAACCGGCTCGCTGTAGGCGGAGCCATAGTACCAGACTTGGCCGTCGCCGACAGAGCGGCGGGTTAAGGCCGGCTCGCCTTTGTAATACTCCGAGGAATAGCGGGCTACAACTTGCGCCTCGGGATTTAGCACACTAATAACCTCGTTAAAGCCTACCGTTGCAGTCCCTCCAGGCAGACGCTCTTCCCAACTCAAAGCAGCCGCTTTCACCAGCCCTTTCACTAGCGTGAAATCTTCGACGTTGATGCCGCACAGCTCGGCAACCGGACCCGGGAAAGGCCGCATGTAGCACTGGCCGCGCTTATCCTTGTAGCCGGTTCGAGCGCCGAAGAACAGCTTGCCGCCCTGCTCCACGTACTGCGTCAACAACGCCGCCGTATCATCCGTCATAATAGCCGCATGCGGATAAACGATGATTTTATACTTGGTCAGCTCCTCTAGTCTCGTATCGTTACGCAAGAATAGCGAGTCAATCGGAATATGCCGATAGTGCAGCTGCTTGAACCAGGAGCGCATGCTCTGCCACTGCAGAGGACCATGCATGACGTCCATCTCCGCATCCCAGTTGTTATCGTAATCTTGCAAATAAGCGATTTCTGCTTGATAAGTCGTTCCCGCGATCAGAGTGCCGATCTTCGCGAATTCACTGCCGACCTGCGCCACTTCACGGACTCTCCGATTCGGCTGATTGTGGTAATCATTGATGCCATGCCAGTAAATCTCGGTGCCGAATGTCGCCGTCCGCCAGCGAAAATAGACGAGAAGATCCGTTCCGTGAAGAACCGACTGGTACGACCATAACCGAATTTGACCGGGTCTAGGCGTACCCATCTCAATCCGGTCATACCAGCCGCCGGGTCCGGACTGCTGCTCCATGACGCAGAAGTTCGGCGAGATGGACCTCACATTCGTCAGATTGATGCTCCATTGACGGTCCAGCATCGGCTTATCCTCATTCCCGTTGTAGAAGACCGTGCTAAACTGCGGGTACGAATCGTACGAGAAGAAATCGAGCAGCTGGTCCGTCATCTCGTGGTTGTTCAGATGGCCGAACAATCCGTTCGTCGTGACCCAGTGCTGTGGCGCCAGTTCGCGGATGATGTCGGCTTGCAGCTTGGCAAACGAGATGACATTATCGCTAATAAATCGTTTCTCATCCAGCGCCAAATGCGGATTGGGCGATTCGGTCTGCGAGAGATGCAGCTGCTCCCAGTCCGTATAGGTTTGGCTCCAGAACACCGTTCCCCAAGCCTTGTTCAGCTCATCAAGCGTACCGTACTTCTCCTTCAGCCATACACGGAAAGCAGCATGATCAGCCTCGGCGTAGAAGACGTTCTTCTCGCAATTGAACTCGTTATCCAGCTGCCAGCCGATAATAGAAGGGTGATCCTTGTAAGCACTCACCATTTCGCGCGTAATTCGCTCACACAGCTCCCGATACTTAGGACTCGAATAGTTGTAGTGGCGGCGCATGCCGTGCTTGATTGGCGTTCCGTCTATCTTGGCATTCAGCACTTCCGGGTATTTATGCGTCAACCATGCCGGCGGCGTTGCTGTCGGCGTGCCGAGAATGACCTTCAAGCCATATTGATGCGCAAGGTCCATCACCCGGTTGAAGAAGCTGAAATCAAACACGCCTTCTTCGCGTTCCATCATCGCCCATGCGAACTCTGCCAAACGAATAACCGTAATATTCATTTCCCGCATGCGCCGGAAATCATCTTCCCACAGTTCCTCCGGCCAATGCTCCGGATAATAACAGACCCCTAACGTTAATTCGTTCATTTGGATCGATTGTCCCATGCCAGCATCCCCCTAACAGATCTCGTAACTCCTTCCATTCTAGTCGACGTGCCAGGTAGAACGATATGACAAAAAGATGCGAACTGTATTAATATATTGTCATACAATGTGTTGCATCTTCCTGTAAATTCTCTAATTAATAATCGATATGTGAAAATATTGCGTTAAAGGAGGTTTCAGATCGCCTGTGAAAGAGCATATCTTCCTGCCGAAGCCGATTTTCCCGAGACATAGCTGCTTCCCCGATTTTGTCGGCGGTTACAGCGATTTCCCCGAGCACGCCGTCAACCGCGAGTATGCGACGAAGGAAAACAATCTCGATCGCTATTACAACCTGCACATTGTTTTGGGCGGCAAAGGCTATTTGCATACGGACAGCATGTCCTATGAGTTGACCAGAGGCCAAGGCTTTCTCTACGGTCCCGGGCTGAGACAAAGCTATCATTCAGACGCTGCTACCCCTTGGGATATCCGATGGGTTCATTTTTTCGGAATCAGGCTGGAGGAATTGCTCGATGGGAAGGGATTGGATGAACCGTGGCTGTTTGACCTGTCCGATCCTGCGCCGATCGAGCCGTTAATCGAGAAGCTGCTGGAGCTGGGCAGAACGTATGAGGTGGATGACGAATATGCGGCGGCCGGAACGTTATACGAGCTGCTTACGAGAATTCAGACGACGGCCAGTCAGCTGAACGTATCTGTTCATCAGGCGACGGACAAGATCCGTGCGGCAGCCAATTATGTGCGCTCCCATTGCAGCCAGCCCTTCACGCTCGAACAGGCTGCATCCATAGCCGGATACAGCCCGCATTATTTCAGCCGGAGGTTTAATCGCACATTCGGCATGTCCTTCTCCGATTTTCTGCTGGAATCCCGGATTTTACAAGCGAAGCGGCTGCTTGCTTCGACCAGCTTATCGATTAAGCTGATCGCGCTCCAAACCGGCTTCTCGCAGACGAGCTATTTCAGCAAATGTTTTCGGGAGATGGAGGGGATGACGCCGGTGCAGTTCAGGGAGATTCATAAGTCCTGAACAGCACGTGCCTAAAATCATTAGTAGCAAATAGCGGCTCCTTCATTAGATGAAATAAAAGTCCCGAGTAATTATTCCTCGGGACTTTTATTAATTACGCCTTTAATCCTTCTAACTCCGGCAGCAGAAGATTGCTCTTTCTTAATATTGAACTTTCCTAAGTTTGTTGTATCTTCTACATGAGGTCCTCCACATACTTCTCGACTCCAAACTTTTCCTTCGTTATCTTTGATTGTATACACCTTGACGATATCCGGATACTTATCCCAAAAATTCCCTTCAACATTACTTTCTTTCGCTTCCATTTTAGGCAGCTCTGAAATAGAGGTAACTGCTTTTGACGAAATCGCATCATTCACATACTTTTCCACCTCAGCTATTTGCTCTGGTGTAAGTTTTTCATCATGGTTGAAGTCAAACCGTAATCGTTCTGAAGTAATATTACTTCCTTGTTGATGAACATGATTACCCAAAACTTCCCTTAAACCAGCAAGTAATAAATGAGATACCGTGTGCAGCGCTGTTGTTTCTGTTGAATGTTCCGCTAATCCGCCTTTAAATTTACCCGCAGAAGCAGTTCTGCTCTTTTCAGCATGTTTCTTTGCCGCCTCTATATAAGACGCCTTGTCCTCCATGCTGTATCCACTTTCTGTTAGGAACTCTTCCGTCAACTCCAAGGGAAACCCATATGTTTCGTAAAAATAAAAGGCATCTGCGCCTGTAACTTTACCCTTATTCTTAAGATGTTTTTGTATTTCAACTTCTCCTTGCAGTAACGTTCTATAGAAAAGATTCTCTTCCTTATTTACGATTTCGATCACTTTCTGTTTATTCCCGATCAAATCTTCATAAGCCGTTGCTTCATCTATATAAACTTCAGACAACTCACCTACAAAACTTCCTTGTATACCGATTTTTTTACCTGCACGGATCGCTCTTCTTAATAACCTTCTTGTTATATACCCTGCATCACTATTAGCTGGCTCCGCACCATCATTAATTAGAAAAGTAGCCGCTCTCACATGATCAAGTATGATTCTAAACGACTTTAAATCTTCCGTATATTGTTTACCACTTAACTCCATCAATTTATTCTTAGGGTTAAGGAAGAAAGCCGTATTATAAATATCCTTGTCACCATTAAGGGCAGTTGCAACCCTTTCTAATCCGCCTCCATAATCAATATTTGGATTTTGCATTTTTACAAATCCTGTGCCTTCTTTTTTGTAACACATAAATACGTTGTTCCCAATTTCTAGAAACCTCTCACTTTCAGAAGCTGGATGATCCAGTGGATCACCGTCTGGTTCAAGATCATAGAACATCTCACTATCAGGCCCACCCGGTTCACCGACAGGCATATCCAATGGACTTCCGGCTCGGCTCCACCAATTTTCTTTTTCATCGTATAAGAATATTTTTCCACCTCTAGATGCCCCATATTGATAGGGATCATCTTCGATGATCGGTTCGATCCCAACTGATTTAAATTTTTCTGACCAGATTTGAATGGCTTCCGTATCTTTCTGTATATTCAAATCATCACTTCCTATAAAAGCACTGATATACAGCCGGCCAGGATCAATTCCTAATTCGATAATATGCCAATTCCAAATAGCATCGATTTGCTTTTTCTTATAGTTATTTTCATTTGCTTTAAATTCCCATCGACCTATCATTTCAAAAAATGTCAGATGCGACGTATCTCCTACTTCATCAATATCCACTGTCCTTAAACACTTCTGAATATTAATAATCTCATTGCCTATAGGATGCTTTTCCCCCAATAAATAGGGAACCATAGGCTGCATTCCACTTCCTGTAAATAACGTTGAGGGATCATTTTCTGGTAACAAGCTGGAAGAGGGCACTTGGCTAGCCCCTATTCCTTTCATAAAAGCAAGATATGATCTTCTTAACTCATCCGGTGTCATTTTCACCATGCTCAATACCTCCATTTGAATTGTTATTTATTATGGAAAAATCCAAACCAATAGAAATAAAAGCAAAAAAGCCCTAAGCTGACATATTTCTTGTCAACTTAGGGCGAACTATTATGTCCGTGTTACCACCTAAATTCAGATTTCTCTGCACTCTATCAATACGGGATATCTCCGATATTGTTTCCTGAGTAACGGTGGAACTCCGTTGAAGCCTACTAAGATTTCTCTGTTCGGTTCACAGCTCCGAGACTGCTTCACTATTAGATCACTGAAGATTCGCACCAACCATCTTCTCTCTGTGAGATCCCTAATACCTACTATTTCTCATCATAGCCTTTTCATTTTAAATTAAAGCAACTTTAGCACACTCAACTTACCCTGTCAATTTATTCCACTGTTATTGCCCGTTGCAGCTATTTTAATTCATGCTATCCCTTAACATACACCGGATAACCGGTAAATTTGAAATCGTTACCTAATGAATGAACACTTGCATCCGATAGGTCAATCGCGTCTCTCATTTTCTCAATCCCCGTTCCTGCTAGAAACATCGGTGCATTTCGACCGCCGATTAATTTAGGAGCCATATAAAGAACAACTTTATCGACGAGCCTGCGCTCAACGAATGAGCTGTTGATCTCGCTGCCTCCCTCTATTAATAGAGAAGCGATATGCCGCTCGCCCAACAACTGCAGAACTTCGGACGGATTTACCTTGCTGGGATGCTCGGTCACCATTACGTGGACGCCTGCTTCGTTCAGCGCTTTCCTCTTTTCGGGGTCATGAGACTTTGTCGTAAACACCCACGTCGGGGCTTGGCCGTCGACGACAACCTTTGATTTCAACGGTAAGCGCAGCGTCGAATCCAATATAACGCGAACGGGATTTCTCCCGTTCGGTAATCTTGTTGTCAGCTGCGGATCATCTAAGATTACAGTATTGACACCGACCAATATCGCGGCGTTTTGATTTCGCAGCAAGTGGACGTCCTCCCTGGCCTGATGGGATGTAATCCATTTACTATCTGCCGAGAAGCTCGCGATCTTGCCATCCATCGTGATTGCGGACTTTAGCGTGACGAACGGGATCTGATGAACGATAAATTTGTTGAACACTTCATTCATCTTGCGGGATTCATTCTCGCAAACTCCGATTATCACGTCTATGCCGGCGTCTCTCAGACGTTGTACTCCCTTTCCCGACACAAGCGGATTAGGATCCAACGTCGCAATCACAACTTCCTTTATGCCGGCTTCTATAATAGCCATAGCGCATGGACCCGTTTGGCCGTAATGGGAACAAGGCTCAAGCGTGACGTAAATTGTCGCTCCCCGGGCATGATCTCCAGCCATATGGATCGCATGAATTTCAGCGTGGGGTTCGCCTGCTTTCATATGGACCCCTACACCTACAATTCGATTCCATTTCACAATTACGGAGCCGACAAGCGGGTTGGGATCTGTCTGACCTTTCATAGCCATCGCATTCTCCAACGCCAGTCTCATATAAAATTCGTGATCCATTCGTAGCAGCATCCTTAGAGTTTCATTTAGAATTGATTTCGATCAATTTAGAGTGAATAAGCCTTTGTGGTCTCCTCTAGAATTAAGGTGACCGGATCGCTCCATTTTGGTTTTTAAATATTTTTCATTATATTCGGATACGTCTCCCCACAGCGGAACGCGGCCCCTTATGGACATGCCCGCCTTGAGCAAGGCTTCTAATTTTCTCGGGTTGTTGGTAATCAATGTAACCGGCTTTGTTCGAAATGTTTTAAGCACCTCAATCGCATCGCCGTAATCGCGTGCATCATCGACAAATCCAAGCTTAAGGTTCGCATCCACGGTATCATAGCCATTTTCCTGCAAAATGTAGGCAATGGCTTTACTGAACAATCCAATACCTCTGCCTTCATGATTGGCCAAATAAAATAACGCACCATGGCCGTGATCGACTATTTGCGCCATCGACTGCTTCAGCTGATATCCGCAGTCGCAGCGTTTGCTTCCGAATATATCCCCGGTGTGACAAATGGAGTGGAAGCGAATCAAGGATTGCTCGGCATGTTGAATATCGCCATAGACCAGTACGCTCGATTGTTGTAATTCGGCTAAATTGGCGCGTGACAATCTGTCTATCATGCACGTGATATTTCCCATCGTTTCTTCGCCCTTCAACCAGGAATACCACGTAAAATCGACCACTTTTCCTTGCAGATTGATCGGCATTTTAATGGGTCCTACCAGGTAAATGGATGTTCTTCCGGATGGAATCAGACGGACTTTATCCTGCAAAAGCAAGACGACTTCTTCATCGTAATTGTTCATGTTTTCTCTTCTCCAACAAGCGATAATAGGGTAGAACGAGTTCTTGTTTTCCTTCCAGATGCGCACTTATATAGGCATGAGGTTACCCTCGATAACTTCGCGATGGACTACCGACCAAGGAGGAAGCTGATGCTTGTCCATGGGATTTTCAGAAGGTTCATTCGTTACGATATCCGGCACGTCGGTGGCAACTTCGAATAGGATTCCGCCATGTTCACGAAAATAAATGGCGTTAAAACACTGTTGGTTAATAATGGATGTCGCATTGAAACCATGATTGATGATCTGTTCGCGCCACATCGTATGATCCTCGTCATTCCGGGCCCTCCAAGCGATATGATGAACGGTTCCGGCGCCTCTTTCTCCCCATAGCATGGGCTCGGCATTGATATCGATGATGTTTCCAATATCGCCATGAGCACGATAACGAACCAGTCCGCCATCTCGATCGACTTTTTCCAAGCCGACGATGTGCCGCAGCGTCCTCTGCGTTTGTTCCGGATCGACGCTGTACAGGATTGCCCCGCCTAAACCTTTGATCGCTTTATCGCAAGGTACGCCTCCGAACGACCAATTACTCCAAGCCCCCGCTTCTCTCTCCACAATCTCCAGCTGCAAGCCGTCAGGATCCGTAAATTGCAAATAAGTTTCATTAAAGCGTTGCCTACGCTCATACTCAACCCTCTTGCTTGCTAGGCGTTCTTCCCAAAATCCCAACGCTCCCATAGGAACGGCAAAAGTCGTATAACCCACTTGGCCTCCTCCTACTCGGCCGCGATGGGCTTCTTTGGAGGGGAAGAACGTCATGGTTGTCCCTGGGCTGCCGACTTCATAATAAAGATGATACACTTCCGGTGCATCGAAATTAATGGTTTTCTTCACGAGACGAAGATCCAGCACGCCGGAGTAAAACTTGACATTCAGTTGAGGAGAGCGGACAAATGATGTGATGTGGTGAATTCCTGCTGTTTGGGTCATGTTGATATCCTCCATTTCATTCGTCCGTATCATAATCATGCCGTGCAGGTCTATTTTCCCCGCAGCGAAAGGTTGTGAAGCCAATCTTCGAATCTTGTTTGGGCGATGCGAAGCTTCAAATGGTCGTCGGGGATAAGCGAACGGTCGTCCAGCAATGCCCCAAAGTAGCGTACGTTATCATCCGTTATCACTTGGCGAATGTCCGCCTTCGCACTTAGATAGAGGCGGATGAGCTCGTCAAAGCGCAAACGTTCCGGACCAGCCAGCTCTTCGATGCCGTTGTCCGGTGCGCCGAGTGCACAATCGACAAGGGCGGAGGCGACGTCATCCCCGGCGAGGAATTGTACGGAGGCCGACGGTACTCGGACCAAGTTCCCCTCCGTAAACGAATTGGCGATGCCATCAATGAACTCGAAGAATTGCGATGCGCGGAGGATGGTATAAGGAATCCCCGAAGCGGCGATCTGCTTCTCTTGGGCGAGCTTTGCGCGGAAATATCCGTTCTCCGGAAGCCGATCGGTGCCTATGATCGACAAGACGATATGATGCTTCACGCCGGTGGCCGCTCCTGACGCAAGCAGGTTGCGGGTCGACGTCTCGAAGAACTCAAGCACCGCCTTGTCCTCGTAGGACGGGGAGTTCGACACGTCCACGACAACCTGCGCGCCGCTCAGCGCTTCGATCACCCCTTCACCGGTAATGGTATTGACGCCCAGGGAAGGCGAAGCCGCGATGACCTCGTGGCCGAGTCCGCGAAGGATGTTCACGAGCTTAGTTCCAATAAATCCGGTCCCGCCAATAATTACAATTTTCATTTCAGTTTCCTCCTAGTCTAGTCTGTTCGTGGTCTTTCATACCGAGCTTACTTATCAAATGTTAGGGATGATAAGCGCAATTACACCAAGACTGATCGAAATCCATGCCAGCCTCTTGTTAGGGGCCACCAAGCAAATCACTCCGAGAATAACAGCCATACTGCCCAGCCATTCGGATGCATAGAACAAACCTACGATACCTGCTGCGATTCCGATCCAGTTCAGCCACTTGGCGATCATTGGAATTATGTTCGACATCGGAGCACCTCCTTTCTTCTCTTTTACCGGCACCCCCAGTATAGAAGAAATCCCCGCTTTTTTCGGTACAATATATTAGCTCCTTAAAGTAAAATATTGATAAGGTTATAGGTACGCAAGGGCGTGACCGGTTGCTCCGACTCCGTTTATCCGCACAAAAAAAAAGGGCCGAATTGGCCCTCAACCTCGTACTATCCTTTAAAACCCATCGCAATAGACAACTTCAAACAATTCTCTTTCAGCGAACGGACCGTTACGGCATTCTCGGATGTGTCCATTGTCCCGCTCAAAGCGAGGATCGTCACGGTAGCAACAATTTGATTTTTTCTATTAAACACAGGACATGAAATTCCTGCTATTCCGGGAGCAATAGTTGAATCGCTTCGCGCATATCCTTTTTCTTGAATTTCCCGAATATCTTGCTCGAACGACTCCGGCTCCATCTGATTCTGTTCTAGTTCCCTTTTGATTAAGGCCGCTGTTTCTTCGTTTCGTAAAAAGGCAGCGAACACTTTCCCCGAAGAAGACTTCGTTACGCTTACTTGCGATCCCACGCGAATGCCTATGTTTATGGCACGTTTGCTTTCGATGCTTCGGACAAAAAACGGACCATTCAGTCCCCAAAGCGACAAATACACCGTTTCATTGACCGCATCGCTAATTTCTTTTAGGTAGGGCACCGCCACTTCGCTAATATCCATGGCATCGACTGCTTCGAGGCCTAATAATACCAGTTCCGATCCGAGCGTATACTTAAGGTCCTCGCCTTTGATTAGAAATCCGGATCTGCAGAAGCTCGTTAAATAATGATGTACTTTGCTCTTCGGCATTTCGCAAATCTCAGCAATATGCGTTATCGTCAGAGGTCTTTTTTCCGCAGCTATCTTTTTTAAGATCGCCAGCCCTACCTCCAATGACTGTATCCCTTGCCCTTTTATTTCTTGCGGCATTGATTGGTTCTCCTCCATGTACATATTCAATGAGTAAAGTAACAACGTTACTGAATGTCCATTCGAGGTTTACGCCCGATCCCGTCTCTTCCGCATCGTTGCATGAAATCATCGTAACAAAATCTAGTAAACTATTCACGGAATTATTTCTTTCTTAATCTTTATTCCCTCATGGGAATGAAATAAACAACCATGCCAGAAAGCCTGCCGTTAAAGAAACCCCCGGTTAGAGGACCGGGGGGTGGTTATTCACAATAGCCGACCGGCTTAGTAAGCCAGCAGCGACAACCCGTCGATATGCGCCAAATACCGCACGTCGCTCGCTTTTTTCATCAGCGTCGCCGGCATGCCTTTCAGTTCAATACCGCTCTCACCGATCCAGCCGATGCCGTCCTTTCGGCCCAAGCTGGCGAGCGAACCGGAATTGACGGGTTTGAATGCCGCCATTCTAGCGTCTTTGAAGTGGGCGAACAGATTGCCGCCGACGCGTTCGCCCATTTGCCAAGATAGCTGGGCGGTTGGCGGATACGGGCGGCCATCTGGCCCGATGACGACGGCGCAGTCGCCGGCAAGGAATACGTCCGGGTGCGAGACGGACTGAAGAAACTCGTTGACCGTCGCGCGTCCGTGGCTTACTTCGATTCCGCAGTTTGCCACGATTGAGTTGCCCTTTACGCCGCCGGCCCATAGGAGCGTGCTCGTTTCGATCGTACGGCCGTCTTTCAGCGTGACCGTCGAACCGTCCACCGCCGTAATCGTGAGCCCTGTCAGAAATCGAACGCCGCGCGCTTTAAGGCTCTTCGTCGCGCGCCCGATCAGGTCCTGGGAGAACGACGAGAGAATAAACGGCTTGGATTCGACGAGGTACAAGGATACGTCCCCAAAGTCGACTCCGTGCGCGCGGCAAATGCCCGGGAGCTCGTCCGCTAGCTCGCCAACGAGTTCAACCCCAGTTAAGCCGCCGCCGCCGACTACGAAGGTTGCATCCGCTTTGTTGCTCAATTTTGCATACGCGGCGATTTTATTATGAACGTGAGCGAAAATCCTGTTCGCGTCCGCGACGGACTTCAGCGTGAAGCTATTCTCCTGTAGACCCGGGACGCCGAAGAAGTTCGATTCGCTTCCGAGCGCAAGCACGAGCGCGTCGTATGCGTAGGCCATTCCATCGGCCAAAACGACTTTATGGCCTTCCGGATCTACCGCGGTCACCATACCGATGTGCAGGTTGATATCTTTGCCTTTAAAGAGACTGGCGAGCGGCAAAGAAACGGCTTTCTCGGTGACGTTGCCCACCGCCAGACGATGAAGCTCAGTAATGATTTGGTGAGATTCGTACTGGCTAATCACTGTAATCTTTGCTTCCTCCACCGAGAAGTACTCGCGAGCGGATAGCGCACTGAGAAGTCCGCCGTAACCAGCGCCAAGAATAATAATGTGTTTGCTCATGACTGTTCTCATCCTCCTATTCCTGTTTCCTTCTATCGCCAAGGATGTTCAAGTACGCTTGACCGAAGCGAAGCACCCGCTGAAACTCCGGATCTTTGAGCAGTCCCAGCATACCAAACAGGCCGATCGTGGAATCGTCTTTCTCCGCCCGGCCGCGGGCTTCAATCGCAGCCGACGCGTAATGCTTCACATTCTCCTCGATAGGCTTCATAACTTCCATGATGGCGCCCAGCGTGTCCTGAACCAGTACGCGGTCGCCAGCGGCCTGTTTGGCCAAATCGTAGGTCTTGGTTAGCAACGTCGTCATCTCGGCGAGTTTTGGCAAGTTCGTAACCAGAACCGTCAACGCCTCTTGGACCTCCGGCTTCGATAGATGATTCAGGACGACGTTTACCTCTTTTGTCTGCCGTGCGAACTCTTCTTGCTTCTCGATGGTTTCCAACATTTCAGTGTTCCTCCTTCAATCCTCTTCCGATATCCAAGCCTGCTGACTTTCATGCAATAAATTTCCTAATGATAATAGCAGGCAGTACCGGAACGCGATACCGTATCGGTTTCGATCGATAACGTTAATCTCATTAAACATGTCCTCCATGAAGCATTATGAACAACCACTTCGTGCATTACTCTATTCTCGCCGCATCAAACGACTCCAACAGCTCGTCCTTTGTCAGCTTGCCCGCAATATACGCCTGAATGGATGATCCGAATTCCTGCGTGGCGCCGTCCGGCATTCTATACCAAGCCCATGGCAGGGTTTTGCCTGCTTTACTATATTCGTAAACAGCGCTAGCCGATATCTCCCAGTTGATCGGGAATGAACGGAATGGTAGCTAGAGCCGGAATAAACATAAACTCTTCGACGATATAACGTCTGCCCGTTTCGGAAGTGACCATCCAGTTCAGGAAGTCTTTCGCCTCCTGTTTCATGCTCGAGTGCTTATTTACGACCCAGTTGGACGGCACGTCTACGAAAATCTTGTCATTCAGAGCAGGGTCATCATTGATCGGCATCGGCGCAAGCCCGAGATTCAATTCCTTGTCTATGCTGTCGAGCTTAACTTGCGTCCAGTTCCCCTGCTGCATCATAGCCGCTCTGCCTGCAGCGAATTCGGCGTTGCGCTCGGTACTGAAGAAGCACTGGACGGCGCGTCTTGATTGGCGTTGGATGTCGTCTCTTTCATACTGCCGTTTGCCGTCTGAAGAGAGAAGGTTAGGACTGCGCTTATGGCCAAGAATCCAAAGCTTCTCCTCATATAGCCCTCCTGTTGCATTGTGTTTTGATAGCCCCAGGTATCGACGAAAAGACTGTTCCGTATGGGTAATCCAGCGTTCTTCGATCGATGGGACTAGTTACCATTCGCCTGTTCGGCCTTTATATGTGCGAGTTCCGCGCATAATGTTCACTCCTTTTCACTTGAAAATTAAGATATTGTTAATATATATTATATACTAATAACTAAATATTAAAAAATAAACAGATAGCAATGATGGGTTAGGTAGAATATATTGATGCCGGGAAGGCAGCCTGGTTAACGAAACGGGATCAAGTATTCGAAGAAACATCAGACTTGACAACTTGGAGGGAATCAACATGATACTACAGCCGCTCGTGGAAAAGAAGTTCAACCATGACAGAGCCATAAGCTCCCCACCTTATGAAAGCAGCGTTTTGATTGAAACCGATGGCGATAGAAGTCAAGGTCTCAAGGCGCTCATCATCGATGACGAACGACATGTCCGGCAAGCTGTACAGCTGTTGGTAGAATGGGAAAGGCACGGCATTCGGGATGTATTCGAGGCAACGGATGGAGAGTCGGCCATTCTGATGATTCGGGAGCATCATCCGGAAGTTATCATAACGGATATGATGATGCCCGGCGTAGACGGAACCGAACTGCTGAGTTGGATCCAGGAACATGCGCCTTGCAGCAAGACAATCGTGATTAGCGGATATAATGATTTCCGGCTCGTACGGCATTCGATGAAGACCGGAGGTTTGGATTATTTGCTCAAACCGATCAACGAGAGTGAAATTCAAACAGCGGTCAAGCGGGCCGTTCTGCTTTGGAAACAAGAAGCCGACTCGCGCAAGTTGCAGTGCAGCATTAATATTGAGGTAAATCAGCTCAAACCGATATGTTGGGAGAAGTTGTTCACGCAATTAATCCAGCACCCGGACGATAACCACAAGCAAATATCCGAAATCAAACGAGAGTTCTCGTCCTTCGGGGACATGGCCTCGTGCAGATGCTCCATACTCAGCCTAACGACGATTGACGAGCGCATCCAACATGAGTTTGGGAAGCATCACGACCTGCTCTTCTTCGCGCTCACCAATGTGTGCAATGAAATTCTGCGAAAGTCCATGTCCGGGTTTGCCTTCCGTTATTGGTCAAGCGAGGATGAGATCGTGCTCCTGCACTGGAATAAGCTGGACCATGCGGAGAAAATCATCGAGGAGATCAATCATAGCTTGTTCAAATCCCTAGGCGCCAGATTCGACTTCGGAATCGGCACGGAGAAAAAGTTCCACCATGAAGTTCAGCAGGCTTATCTTGAGGCGAAAGCCGCGCTGCATCAGCGCAATGTTCAAAAGGCAAACGACCGTATTTATGTACTTGAAAGCGCGCAAGACAGCAACGTAATGACAGACATTCAGAAATACATCCAAACGCACTATTTTAACGAATTGTCGCTCATGCATCTTTCGAATACGTTCCATTTTAGTCGCGAGCATATCTCACGGCGTTTTAAACAGGATTTCGGCGTGAACGTATCGGATTATTTAGAGCAAATCCGAATCGCTAAGGCCAAGCAATTTTTATCGAGTCCTTGTCTCAAAATCTCGCAGATCGCCGAAATGGTGGGCTATCCAGATATGAAATATTTCACCAAGGTGTTCAAGAAAACGACTGGAAATTCGCCTCAGCACTATCGGAACGCCCTGAAGTCATGACTCTTCTGATGCGCTAGGGTTCAATCTTGTCAATATCTTTCTAGAACGAGCTAATATTTTATACCGATAATCATAGTGTATGGCTACTATACTTAGGTGTTGGCAACAGGCGAGGAAACTCATCATCTGAGTATCGTTTACAACGGCAGATCGATTTGAAAGGGGAGGGCGCATTGAAATCCAGCATTCGCAAAAAAATGATTTTATTCTTATTGGCCGCCACGATCCTGCCTATTTCCATTTCAATGTACATGGCCTGCCGGATTTCGACCTCATCCATATCGGATCACGCGATTGAGGAGAATTCCAAGCTTCTCTATCAAGGGAAGACGAACCTGCACAATTACCTCGAGCTGTTTAAGCAGCTGTCCCTTTCGGTCTATTATGAAAACCTGTCAAATCAAACATTCACTTTGTTCAAAATCATTAGGGACGGCGTAACAATCGGCAATGATCGGTACATGAAAGAAAGTGAAATGAATAAAACTTTACGCAGCATGGCGAAGACGAATCCGGACATCTACCAGATCCGTCTGAATGTGGATAAGGACAAGCGCACCTATTTGTTAGTCAACGATCTCATTCGCAGCGAGACGAACGTTCGATCGCCATTCGGCAATTCGGCTGACCGGAAACCTTCGGGCTCTATGGAAGCTTCCCATACCAGCCATACCTATGGCATTGACGAAAGGATAAAATTCCCCTATTACGCTCCGAAAACGGTCGTTTCCCTGCATCGTCCAATCCTTGATTTGTCTTCCGAGAAGCAAATCGGCTTCCTCTCCATCGATATCACGCTCGATTTCATTCGCTCCGTTGGCGAAATGCTATACGGCGGCTCCGAAGAATTGTGGATATTGGATGGGCAGGATCAGGTCGTCTATAGCTCGGATGAGCGTCGGATAGGCGACAAACTTCAGGAGAACTGGGCAATCCAAGCATCAGGAACGACGATGCCCCACGGCCAATACAGATCGCATTCCGGTTCGTTCGACGGCATCATCCTGTACGAGAAGCTCAAGACGCCCTACGTGAACTGGACGATCGTGAAACGGATTCCCTACAGTCATCTCTATCTCTTCGCCAATCAGATGAGCCTAATCCATGGCCTTATATTCGGTTGTTTTTTGATTATTTCCGCTGCGGCCACGATTTACATTTCTTACCGGATCACCAAGCCCATCAAACAGCTGAACCGTTCCATACAGGTCATGCAAGCCGGTAATCCGCAGATCCGCATCCCAATAAACAGCCAGGATGAAATCGGCGTTTTCTCCCGCAAGTTCCGGGAGCTCATGGATCAGATCGACCACCTCTTACTACGGGAGTATCGACTGGAGGTCAGATTTGTTTCGGATAATGTATCATCATCATAAATGCTAATTGTCCCTACCCCAAGTCGTGCTAATTGTTCAATCATAGGCGATCCCGTCCCGCTAGCGCCAACGACTCCGATGTGAAGATTTTGAAGGAGCTTCTGCATGTCACTCCCGAAGGCACGAACATTACGGTCGAAAGCGGATAAATCGAGATCTGGTCGTCCGGTTGGGAAAAAGAAGCGATATTGACTACCTATAACTCGGATGATATCGAGCATCTCTGCAGATACGCCACCACGACCATCCTGTAACCAAACACGACCTGTCATGCTAGTTGGAGTGTTCATGAGCAAACTACCATGAACTTGTCCAGGAGCTCGAACATAGGCGGGTTTGAACATGTGTGGTTCTTCTATATTATCCACGTCAGAATATTCAAGATAGCCCCCAGGATGGGTATGTATCCAAAAGAAACAGTACCCTCCCCTAGCTGCTTTCTGAAATGCTTCTGAATAAACGGAGACGGGGACCCGGATATTTAATGCAGTTTGTTCAAGCACTTCAGTTGGCAAAATATGCTGTATTTCTTTCACCAACAGGCGTGTCTCAGAATCGGTGATAGACTTTTTACAGAAAACGATTGCTGCTTGCTCCACGGAGTCATCACCGAAAAGACAGCAAACCAGCCGTTCAAATTCACGTTCCATAAACGTCATCGTATATTTCATTGGGATCTCCTACATTAAAATGGTTAGAGGCTCCTCGAGGAGCCTCCTTCTTACCCTGCTGGTAGTTCGGATACATTACTCACCTTTAAGCAATGCCTCCGCGACAAAGGTGAAATGTGTTCGAAGTCCGCCCATAAGCGGATTCCAGCTTCCACCATCTCTGTGACGTGAAAAGCGCTGCCAAGTGGTACCCAGATATTGTTCATCGCACACGGCAGCCGGCTGCTGGCCGTCCTTCTTTTGAACAGCTGGCTGAACCCAGAACATATCCATTTCAGCTGTAGGGAAACCTGCAGGGATCTTCACCATTAAAGTCACATCATTAGGCACATATTTCTCGCCTAAGTCGAAATTTTTAATAATCAGGAACAACTCATTCTGATTCATTGGGTTACGCTGCAGTTCGTACTGATAACCTTGAGCTTCTAGATAGCTTACTTCGCGCGATGGGAGTACTGTCGCTGCATTAATAACCAAATTACCGTTATTAATGTTGCTTTTCATTGAAACGAACTGCTCGTCCGTAATTAGGTACATTTTTTGTTCGTCAGCGATTTGAATGTCGCTGCGCGAACTTTGAATTAAGTATAAAGCGAATTCTGGAGGAATCTGAGCAAGTTGCTTCAGTTCCCGGCCTTTCATCACATGCTTAAGTGAGGTATACTCAACAGCGTCAATTGTAATGCGAACGTCTGGATTGACGAGGTGTTTCACGAAGAACGTCATGTCATCAACCAGGACTACAACCGGACCATCGTCTGGAATCAACTCGGTTTCCTCGTCGCCATCAACTTCGAGATAGAGTTCGTATTCTTCGACATTCTGTAATGTCCTCGAGGTGCGAACTTTTGGAAGAGGTTCACTTTCAATGCGGATCTGTTACAAATAAAGGCGGTTATTAAATTCTATAATCAAAAGAACCACTCACGATAGGAATAGTTCCAGAACGTATCCATTCAATCGCCTGCAAAACGAGGGGCGATGAATTGTTAGTTGTTACTTCATTAAGAGCCAACCATATAGCTCCGTTTGAATCTTGCCCTTCAAAGGATTCAACGGTATTAGTTATCTCTTCTAAAGAGACATCTATTTTATACAAAATTGCAATATGATGTAAATTTTCGACCCTATTTTCTTGTGGTGTCCACACCACAGAAAAATCACAGATACCTATATTTTCAAGTTTTTGAATTGTATATCCCGTTTCTTCTCGGAGTTCCCTTGTAATTCCTTGCTCCAAGGATTCCATCTTTTCTAGCCGACCACCAGGTAAATCATATTTCCCTGTGTAGGGACCTAAGATTTTCCGAATGACTAAAATACTATTATCAGATACACAAACCCCATAAACTCCCATATGTCGATAAAAATTTTCTCTGGTATCAGCCACTCTTCTCTCTCCCCATAATAAATTAGCAGAACCATTTTACATTTAAGTCTGGTCGTTCAAACCAAAAAGGTTGATTGTCTAAGATTGACCTTTGACTGGCACACTGGATATAGACAAGAGGTGACCAACATATTTTTCTATTCGATGTCGTGTTCTCGTATTCCTTGCTGTCCAGATAACGGAACCAAGCCTCAAGCGATACCATTGCCCCAATGCCTTTGCTAAAGGCAACCGGATTTAGGTAGCTTTGACTCCCCTTTGCTTTAGTCCTTTCGCGGCGTGTAGTTCTTCTATAATAAGGGCGATGCAAAATGAATTGCATCGCCCCAATTTCTCCGAAATTCTATTCAAGTTACGAGTTCATGTAGATTTTGTACAGCAAGACCGCGGTTTGCGCTCTTGTGACCTTGCCTTTCGGATCAAGCAGGCCACCGCCACTACCGATAATAATTCCAGATTTGACCAACGAGGCCATATCAGCCTCTGCATACTTGGAAATACGGGCGGCATCTTTGAATGTGGTTAACTCGGCTACTGATCCTGCCGAGAATGTCCGCTGTGCCGCAGTCATCGCCCGAATGACCAACACGGCCATTTCTTCTCTTGTAATCGAGGCATTAGGTATAAACGAGCCGCTGCAAGTGCCCCGCGCAATGCCGAGCTTCCTTGCGATGCCAAGCGAATGATAATACGGATTGTCGACGGATACATCTGCAAAATTGGAATCAAATGCAACCGAGAGATCGAGAGCCTTGATCAAGCCATCCAAAAACCCTGCCCGCGAAATTTCCTTATTCGGACTGAATTCTTGATCGGACTTACCCGAGAGGATCCCTTTCGCTGCCATCGTTTGGATTTGCAGGTTCGCCCATGTGTATTTACCCGTATCACGGAACGCTACGGGATGGTAGGCGACAGCAAATTCGCTGAAATGAGTTGTCTTAAAAGTAACTTCCCCTGTTGCCGTATCATATCTGCCATTCGTAATCGGGTGAATACCGCCTTCCTTGTCAATATACCAGACAACGATCTGTTCTGGATTGTTCCTTTCCTCTGCGTTCGGACTGTAAGCCAACCGAACTTGTACAGGCGCGTTCGCGTTATTCCATGCCACGTCATTGCCGTCGATTGCGGCGTGTAATTCGATAACGGGCTTGCCTTTAAGCAAGCTTGCAGTTGCGGCGTCCAGACCGGTGAGATCGGCAGACCTTATGCTGAATTGAAGCGATTGATGATTCTTAAGTTCGTTCGAAGTAAACATATTATTCGGAATGACGATGGTGCCAATCGGCGTAGTCACTTCGATCCGTTTGTCCAGCCTATTCGGCAGTTCGGCATCTCCTCCGGCGAAAGGCTCAATCGGCAATTGGAGCATGTATTCCGAGCTGCCTTCCAATGCCTGGATGTCCATCCGAATCGTCTTGACTCCCTCAGCGTCGGCAGTCACTTGATCGAATGCCGCCGTAATCGTGGAAGCAACGACCTCAACCTTGGCCTTCCCGTCGGTTCCCAAAGGCTTCACTACGATGTTTCCGTCCGTTGGCATCGGAACCGCAGGCGGCTGTTGATCCGCAGGCGGATTGGTCTGCGGCGGGTTAGAAACCGTCTCCTTGGTGCTCACCGTTAAGATTTGGCTTGGATTGGAAACATTCCCTGCCGCATCCTTCGCGGTCACCGTAAAGTTGTATGACGTATTAGCATGCAATTGTGTAACTGTATACTGAGTATCGGCCGTGGAGCCCACTTTCGTGTTTCCTAGATAAACATCGTATCCAGTAACGGCCACGTTGTCCGTCGAAGCTGTCCACGACAGCATGACAGATGTCGTTGTTTTACCCGAGAGATGAATGACCGGCGCAGTCGGCTTTTCCGTATCCATAATGATGCCACCTTTGCCGCCCGTTACTTTGATATAGTCGATGACGACGTCCGAATCGCCCGGATCCCTTTGAATTCTGACTGTAGCTCCGGCCGGAATATCTACGGAAACCGTGACCTCTTTATACTGCCCTGTCCAACCGCCCGTGTTCACGAACGGAATGTCGACCGCTTTCGTGCCGTTGACGTAGAAGCTTAAGTGGCGACCATCCTCGCCGCTGGAATAGCCGACGATCAGCTTGTTGCCCGCGATCACGCTCGGGAACTCCAAATAACTGCCGTCTCCCCAGATGAAATGAACCGCTTCGCCGTTCGAAGCCGATCCATCCTCGAATGCCGAGGTGCGGTGACCGTCACCGTCGACGCCGAACAATACGGACTCTTCCGCTTCATAACGAACGTCGGAGCCGGTCTCCACGGCATTCGTCGCGATTTCTGCCGTGGCGGCCTCCGAGATGTTGCCCGCCGCATCGTTGGCCATTACCGCAAAATGATACGACGTGCTCGGTGCAAGTCCTCTTGCGTTAAAGCTCGTTCCTTGAACGGACCCGATCTTCACGGCATCCTGATAGATGTCGTAGGACATGACACCAACATTATCCGTGGATGCTGTCCACGATAAGTTCACCGTACGAGCCGACTTGCCGGAGATAGTCAAATCTTGCGGCGCAGTCGGCCTTTCCGTATCCACAGGATCTGTGGTGCTGCCTTCACCGCCCGTTATTTTGATATAGTCGATGATGACGTCCGAATCGCCCGAATCCCTTTGAATTCTGACCGTAGCTCCCGTCGGAATATCCACGTGAACCGTGGCCTCTTTATACTGCCCTGTCCAACCGCCCGTGTTCACGAATGGAATGTCCGCCGCTTTCGTGCCGTTGACGTAGAAGCTTAAGTGGCGACCATCCTCGCCGCTGGAATAGCCGACGATCAGCTTGTTGCCCGCAATGACGCCAGGAAACTCCAAATAACTGCCGTCTCCCCAGATGAAATGAACCGCTTCGCCGTTCGAAGCCGCAGGACTGTCATTGAAAGCGGATGTCTGATGCCCTTCCGCATCCTGTCCGAATAGATTCGCATATTCCGCTTCGTATTTGTCGGAGACGGTCATGTCGACGAGATTGACCGCGACATCCGGAGCCCCGTCATCTTGAAGCTTCACTTCCGCGCCGGCCGGAATTTGAGTTTTGACCTCAACAACACCATCTTGGCCATTCGTATTAGGGAAAATGATCTTTTGGCTAAATGTGCCGTTTACGTATAAGCTCATTTGCCCCGCAACGCTGCTTGCGTATTTAACCAGCAAGGATATGCCTGCGGAGGTGCTTGTTACGGTCATACCGTTGATAGGCGCTTGATCATCGTTTGTTTCAATCGCGATTCGGTCCAGACTGACCGGCATTTCTCCAGGGTTCTGTTCGAACACGAACTTTACGGAATCGCCGGCATGAACGTCCGCCGAGACGGATATCTCGTTATAGGTGCCCGTAAAGCTTCCCGTGCTCGGGAAAACAACCTTCTTCTTAGAGCCGTCGTTCACATACATGTAGAGCGTGCCGGTATCTTGGCTTGCGTAGCGAATACGAACGCTATTGCCCGCAATGACATTGACGAATTCAATGCCGGAGCCCGCTGTATTGATGCTAGAGACTGCAAGCCCTCTCGAGGCATTCGCGGTATTGCCGCTAACATCCGTCGATACATAAGCGCTGCCGAACAATGCTGCGTCTTCCGCCTCGTAATCGCCGTCGACCTGAATATAGTCGAGATTGACTTCGCTGTCGCCGGCATCCTTCTGCAGCTTGACGATATCGCCCTCATGAAGGCGAACCGGTACGGAAATCACGTTGTATTTCCCGTCCCAACCGCCGCCTTCATAGGCCGGGAATTCGACGTCCTGCACTTTGATATCATTCACGTACAATGTCAATTTCCGCGTGTTGGTATCACCGTTCGCATAAGCGATTGTCAACTGTGTGCCATCTTTGACCGCCGGGAACTCGAAAGATCCCGTTCCATTAGGCGGAGCCCATAATCTGGCAGCCGCTTTGCCGTTCGAAGCAGCCGCGTCATCCACGGCAATTGGCGAATAGCCGTCATCCGACTGGCCGTTCATCTTCGCATATTCCGCTTCGTAACGATCGGAAATTTGGATGGCGTCCAGCTCGATTGCACCGGTGCCTCTCGATTTCGAGAACGTTAAGCTTGCGCCTTTCGGGACATGCAATTTCACTTCTTGGGTAGCAAACGCTCCCGGTTCCGTTGATGCGAGCGGAATGGATTGCAGGAGTAAGCCATTCACATCCAGATTCAGCGTTCCGCCGTTCGCTGCGGCATACCGAAGAAGAATGGCATTGCCGCCCGAAACTTCCGGGAACTGCACGGAATCACCCTCGTCCGCCAAACTGACCTTCCATCCATCCGAGAGCCCGTTGCCAGTAACGGCAGCTGCATTTCCGTTCAGTACACCATTCTCCGCCTCGTAATGCCGGTTGGCAGCATACGAACCTTCAGCTTCAATTGAATCGATGGCCGACGAATCGGCGAACGTATCGTCACCGTCATGCTGGAGCTTCACGGTTGCGCCTTGCGGGATTACCGCGTCGATCGTCAACGTTCCATAGTCGCTGCCCGACGTTGGCGGGAATTCGATCGTCTTTTTCTTCATGTTATTGACATACAAGCTCAACGTGCCGTCATTTGCGCCAGCATAAAGGATCGCAAGCTTGCTGCCGGCGTTCATGCCGGGGAATTCAACGGAGGCGCCATCTGTGCCCAACGCATTCACGGAATAACCATAAACGGCTTGCGCGTCCGCAGTAATTTGCGCCGCGCCATACCGGTTCGCGTTCTCCGCTTCGCGCTGCTTGTCCCGAACCTCGATCTCGTCGATTGGTGCCGTATGGTCCGCCTGTTTCGTATTCTGAAGCTTTAAAACGGACCCGTCCGCTACGGAAACATCCGCTTCTGCGATTCTGTAATTGCCCCATGAGCCCGTATAAGGCATCACTACATCTTGAAGGAGATTGCCGTTCAAGAATAGCCCGAGTTGGCCGTCCGTCCCTGGCTTTTCACCTTCGGAGTAACGAACCTTTATCACGTTTCCGCCGCGAACTTGAGGAATCTCTACACCATCCCCGATATCGGCGAAGGCCCATGCCCAATAATTTCCTGAGGGGCCGTTCGGATCTGTCACCGCATTGTACCAGGTTCTCGCATTTCCGTAGAAGTTCCCGTTCTCCGCTTCATAGACGCCTGTCAGCTTGATGTAATCGAAGTGAACGGGCGTATCTCCGTTTCCGTCGTTCTGAAGCTTGATGCTCGACCCGTAAGGGATGTCGACGTCAAGGGTACGCTCTGCGAAAGGCCCGCTCCAGCTGCCCGTTGGATCAAACGTTACTTTCTGCGAGAAAACAAAGTCTTGACCGGGTTTTGCAAGGTATAAGCTAAATTGGCTTGTCGTGCCGGTATTCTCGCCAGTGTAGCCGATAATCAGCCGGTTAGCGGCTTTGACATGCTCGAAAGTGACGGATGCGCCTTGCACGTCGGTCCCGATGACCTGCATCTGATTGGAGGCGGACGATCCAGGACCTTCATCGTGCGCTGTTGCTCCTCCGCTCAGAATCGCCGATTCCGCCTCCATCTTATCGGAGAATCCGATGTCATCCACGACGAGTGAAGCATCAACCGCATTCTGAGTCTCTTTCTTCAAAATAATCTGCATGCCGTCTCGAATATACGCATTCAGAACAGCCATACGATAAACATTGCCTGTCGCAGGCAGCTTCAGCACGCCAAGCGTGTCGGTTTTGTAAATCGAGGCGTCGTCCACGTTATCCCTGTATTTGGCGTAAACGGTAAATTCGAAGTCCGCAGCGGCTTTATACCGTACAGACAGCGAGCTTGCTCCGTTCTTGTTCAGGAAAGCGATATAGCTGCCGTCCGCGCCAAATCCGGTCATTCCGGCCCCGCTTGAAGCGTCCTCGTCGAGCTGAAGCTGTACGTCCGCCGATTTGTCAGCGAAATGTTCCGCTTCGGTAACGCCGGTTACGTTCACATTGTCGATTCGAACCCGTCCCCCACCGTTCTCGTACACGAGTTTGACGGTTGCGCCGGATGGGATGTCCGCATCAATCGTCCGGATGTTGTATTGGCCCTTCCAAGTGCCGATGAACGGAAATACGACGTCTTGTTTCTTCACGTCATTGACATATAAGGCAAGCTTGCCGTCTCCGTCGGCCGCGTATCTTACCAGCAGCTTGTTACCTGCTTTGAGATTCGCGAACGAGATGCCATCTCCGTCATGCTGCACGTCTGCGCCCATTCCTCCGGAAGCGGCAGCATCGGCGTATAGAGCCGTACCTTGAATCAAATTCGCCGTTTCAGCCTCGTTGTTCAAAATCACCGAGATCGAGTCCAGGCTTACCGGATTGCTTCCTTGACGGAGTTGGAACTTGACGGCTGCGTTCGCCGGAATGTCCGCATTCACTGTTGTCGTCAAGTAGCTGCCCGTTGCCGCACCCGTGGAAGGCAAGTCAACGTTCGCGATCCATCGATCGTTTACGAGTAAGCACAGCTGCGCGTCGCTCGCTGCGGCATATCTCAGCTGCAGCTGGCTTCCCTCCGCGACGTTATCGAAGGAAACCGAATCGGCCGTACCGCTAAGAACCGTCTGTTCGCCGTTCGAGGCATCCGGGTCACTGTTCAAGACTGTCCCCCCGGCAAGAGCGCCGGATTCCGCTTCGTACCAGTTCAAGCTGGAGATGGCGTCCAACTGCAAGCCTGCCGCACTGTTATCGTCGTTTCGCTGAATGACGACCGTTGCGTCGCTTGGTATCGGACGATTGATAAATGCCTCCTTAAACTGGCTTTCGCTACCGGTGCTAGGCAAATTCAAACGAGTCCCATCTCCGTTGATGTACACGGTCATGCTGTCGTTCTGCGTGCTCGAATAGCGAATTTTGAGCTGCTTCCCTTCTTGCATGCCATTAAAGACGGCAGACGCCCCGACTACATCCAGATCCGTTGCCGTGCCATTGCCTGAAGCGGCCATATTTGTTTGTCCATGGGCGCCGTTGTACAACCCGGAGGCAAACTCCGCTTCATATTGGCCGCTTATCTGAATATAGTCGATATTTACATCGCCTGATTCCGCCGAATCCCGTTTGAGCTGCAGAACGGCATTGTGGGGAATAGAGACCGGCACCATCGCCGAGACGTAGGCATCGCTGCCCGTCATTGCGCCGGTTGCTTCCAGACTTACAGTCCGGACTCGTTTGCCGTTCACATATAGGCCAAGCTCGGTATCGGCTTCTGACGTGTAACGAATCAACAATTGTGTACCTGGCGACACCTCGCCGGCGCTATATGCCAAGTAGCTTCCTTCAGATGGGGACAACGTAATCCCTTGGCCGCCCGAAGCATCAGTGTCGATATATGGAACGCCGTCCGTCAGCGTGCTGATTTCCGCTTCGTCGTGGGCAAGCACTCGCAGCGTGTCCAAGTAGATTTCCCCGTCGCCGGAATCCCGTTTCAGCTCAATAGAGCCAAGAAGCGGTACCGCGATATGAGCGTATGTATCCGTCCAAGTTGCGGAAGCAGGGAAATTGATTTTTTGCCGGAAAGTGCCGTTCACATAAAGACTCAAGGTGGCAGGGCTGCTCGCGGCGTACCTCATTTTCAGAATCGATCCCGCGTTTGTGTCGAAAAATTCAACTGCCTTGCCTTCCGAGTCAAGGTCGACGTACCGGCCGCCTGAAGCCGTACTGTCGTCTGCATAGACGGCATCGACAACATCGCCGTTCATGAGCTGAATCGCCGATAGCGGATCCTCGGCTTCCATATCTCCGGTATACGGATAATTAAGCGACCAGTCGCTGACCGTCAGCGGACTGCCTTCTTCTTTGTACAGGTTCTGGGCGAAGTATAGCGTCCCTCTTACATTGAACAGTTTCCCATTCGATGAACCGTTCTGATAGAAAGCGGTCGTAGCTTTCGTCGCCAGTTTTTTCGCCGCTAGGGTCTTCACCAGACCTGCAGTTTGATTATTCGGCTTTCCTTTGTTGAACTCATTCGTATGGAACCCGTACTCGATGATTTTGAGGTCGTCGGGATACTGCGCCATGAAGCGGTCCATCCCCTGCTGCAGCCTCGGCTGATTAATCAGTTCGGATGGTAAAGCGCTTTCATCCGGAGGACTGCCGCTTGGATAGCTGTAATTATTAAGGAAGTATCCATCGGCTTTATGCGCGATATTGGCATAAGACGGCGTATTGTAAACGAAGTCCCAGCCATAGAAAACACTAAGGTATAATTTAGCTGAGCCGACAATACCCCTCAAGCGGCTGATCAAATCATCCACGTACGCGACTTGGCTCGTGGACCAATCCGGGTTTGCTCTGCCGTCTGCGTAGGTATCGTTCTTGAAATGGTTCGCAACCGTGCCATCGTCAACCGGCATATTCACCGCGAAATAAGCGACGTCTTTCAACCGGTCGTTAGCGACCAAATAATGCAGCAGTGCCGTGTATCCGTGCGCCGCATCGTCCGTATTATACTGGTTGATCACGTTGATCGCATCATGATGGGTCGGGTCGTTGAAATCCCAATCGAAGGTGCCTGCGTCATAATTTTCGATACGGATGACGGCCTTTTGGCGATTTTTTTCGAGCTCGTCGAACAGACTATTACGATCCCCATCGGTCATATGCACAATATCATAGAAGCCAACGGCATTCACATGATCGCGTTCTCTCATCCGCTTAAAATCGAAAGCGATTCTTTCATAAAAATTGGCATTGGGGTTAAAAATATAAGTGCTTCCAGTTAGCGCTCCATCCGGATTGTCGTACAAATCGACGAACGGCGCCTCATATGGTGTCACGGTTCCCGTGTCGATCGGATCGGCGTATGCGGTAGAAGATGCCCCTATTGCGCTTGCTAGAGGAGAAAGCATGATGCTTAGTGATAGAATCAAGATTGATATTTGTCTTTGCATTCAAAAAATGCCTCCTTGATTTGCATCAGCATGAGTCGGATTTAAAAAAGGGGATGCGGCATTATCAACCACATCCCCCGTTGTTCCTGAAACTTTCTTATCCTTTGACAGCGCCTACAGTAACGCCTTTGACGAAAAATTTTTGAAAGAACGGATAGATTGCCATGATTGGCAGCACGCCCAGCACCGCTACGGCCATTTTAATCGCGGTGGAAGGCAATCTTGCAGACAAGTCGCTGCTAAGGCCGGCTGAAGCGCTGCTTGTCAAAAATTGAACGTCCAATAGCATTTTATTCAATAGGAACTGAATGCTAAACAAACGGTCATCCGTTACGTAATAGAGTCCGTTTAACCAATCGTTCCAATAGGACAAACCCACAAGAACGCCCAAAGTGGCCATAATTGGCAACGACAATGGAAGGACAACTTTCATTAAAATGTTGTACTCGCTTCCCCCGTCGATTTTCGCGGCTTCTACGACCTCAGAAGGGATCGTTGTCGTGAAGTAGGTTCGCATCAGAATTACATTAAACCCGTTAAGCAGCAAGCCGGGAACGACAAGTGCCGACAGCGTATTTTTAATATGGAAATATTGCGTCCACATGATGTACGAAGGCACTAACCCCCCGCTGAATAACAAGGTAAAGAAAATAAAGAAGGCGACAACGTTTCTGCCCGGCAGTTCTTTTCTAGATAACGGATAGGCCATTAAAGTGGTCAATCCAATATTCGCTGCTGTACCGATTGCCGTTATGAGCACAGTGATTTCATAGGCTCTAACGATCGAGTTCGAATCCATTAAAAGAAATCGATAGGCTGAAAAATCAAATGCCGCCGGTAGAAAAGAATATCCGTTTCGGATGAGCGCCGATTCATCCGTAATGGAAGAGGCGATAAGCAGTACAAAAGGCAGCAAGCAAAATAGCGCCAGTAAAATCATTACGACATGCGCGATAACTCGAAACCCGTTTTTAGTCTCAATCATATGGTTTCACTCCAATCCGTTAAAACAAGGCGCTGTCTTCGTCTATTTTCTTGACCGCAAA
Source organism: Paenibacillus sp. CF384 (assembly GCF_900106745.1). Taxonomy (GTDB): domain Bacteria; phylum Bacillota; class Bacilli; order Paenibacillales; family Paenibacillaceae; genus Paenibacillus_Z. The sequence goes on from NZ_FNNV01000002.1 coordinate 338,966, forward strand.
ATTCGCGATCAGGACGAGGAAGAATCCGACAATCGATTGGTAGAATCCGGCTGCAGATGCCATACCTACATTGTTCAATTGAACTAATCCTCGGAATACATACGTGTCGATGGTGTTGGTTACATCGATTAAAGCCCCACTATTCAACGGCACTTGGTAAAATAATCCAAAATCGGAGTAGAAGATTCTGCTGATACTCAAAAGCGTCAAAATCACGATGACCGACTTCAATCCCGGAAGCGTGATATGCAACATTTGTTTCCAACGATTTGCCCCGTCGATTACCGCGGCCTCGTAATAAGACCTATCGATGCCGACAATCGTCGCGTAATAAATAATGCAGCTATACCCGAAAGATTTCCAAACGCTAACGATAACGAGAATATACGGCCAATATGCAGAAGCCGCATACCAAGAGATCGGTTTCATCTTTAGAGGCTTTAAAATACTATTGTTAATAAAACCAGCATCCGAACTTAAAAAAGCATACACAAGATAGCTGACGACGACGATCGAGATCAAATTAGGCAGCAGAATCGCCGTTTGGTAGGTCTTCCTCGCCGAGTTACTTCGAATTTGATTGAGCAGCATGGCAACGCCAACTGCGAAAATAGTTCCAATCAAAATAAAAGCCATGTTGTACAGGATTGTATTTCGGGTAATCGTCCAAGCCACATTTGTTTTAAACAAGAATTCGAAATTTTCGAACCCGACCCAAGGGCTGTTCCAGATCCCTACCCGATAGTTTATCTTTTTGAAAGCGATCAGAAGACCGCCCATCGGGATGTAGTTATTAATGATGATATAAATACATCCCGGAATGAGCATTAAGTATAGCGGAAGGAAATTTATGAATTTAGTGATTCTTTTTTTTTTAGAAATAGCGGCATTGAATTTGTTTCCCGATTCATTGTGTCCTCAATCCTCTCTGACCTGAAGAAATCGATACCGATTATTTGTTTTGTTGTGCCAGCCATGCATCAAGCTGCTTTTGCTTCTCAGCGATAATTTTATCGACGCCGGCCGCCTTCAGCTCATCCATGTATTTAGGAAGTGTCGTCTCCGGATTGAGAATGCCCGTTTCGAGCGCCAAAGCGTATTTTGCGTCCACGTTGCTAACCATCGTAATTTCGTTTGCTACACTTGTCGGGTCGAAACGGAAGCCTTTCCCTGGAGATTGATGCGCCGAGCTGTTATAGTCCTGCAAAACTTGCCATTTATCCTCAGGTTCGCCTTTCCAGAGATAGGTGATCGCAGCATCTGGAGCGGCCCAAGGCAATGAGCTATAACCCGTGGTGCTAGAATCGATACCTTGCGGGTAATCAATAATGCCTTTATCTTTATCTAAGAACACGTAATGTTGACCTTCGATTCCGTTCGTGAGCAAGTTCGAAATCTCTTTATTCGTATGCGTAAGGTTCAAAAACTCGATTGCTTTTTCAGGATTTTTGCTGCCGCTCGCCAACGCATAACCCAATCCCGAAACATGACCAGTTACGGAGAACGGTTTGTTCAGAGGGATGACTACGAATTGTTTGCCCGATTGTTTCGCAAGATCGTCCGTGTTACCCGGGTTAAGTCCTCTGAAACTGCCCATGATTTTTCCGGCTTTGAACAAGCTCACTTCGCTTTCGGAATTGTTGGCTGCATCAGGCAAGGTCAATCCTGCTTGGGACCATTTATACATATGGTTCACGAAGTCTTTATAGCCGGTCATTTCGATCTGATTGACGACTTTCGTACTAGTTCCCAAGGCGTCGATAACGCCTGCGCCCGTACCCAAATTGTCTTCCGAATTCGGACGGTAAACGTTCGTGAAATCAACCCCGATCGGATACATGTCAGGATGAAGATTCTTCGCTTTGACCAAGAATGCTTCAAGCTGATCGTAATTCGTAACCGCTTCAGGCGTCAGGCCGATTTCATCGGCAACATCTTTCAGCATTATATAACCGTAATTCGTTGCTTTTTCTTTTGCGGTAGGGATCGAGTAGATTTCATTGTTAACCGACACCGCACGCCGGTCCCCTTCGCTCAAGTCATTCATAATATCTTGGCCATGGCTCTCCAGAAATTTTGTCATCGGCATAATCTCGCCGTTATTCGCGAGTGTGCTGATATCCAGAGCGAAGGTTAAGAAGAGATCCATTTTTTCGCCGGAGGTAAGCGCCAGGTTTGCTTGTTTTTGGAACGATCCAAAGCCGACTCTTGTAATGTTGACATCTGCATTTATCAGTTTTTCTGTAATTGCACTGACGGCTTCCGATACTTTTTCCGTATCCTCCGTTTTGGCGTCACCTACCATCATGATATCGATTGTGTACGGCTTCTCCTTGCTTGTGTTTGCGCTTGTGTTTGCGCTTGCATTCGTGCTTCCGCTCGCTTTCATTCCGTCGTTGACATTCGAATTGGCGCCGCAGGCGGTCAGCAATCCGGCCGATAAAGCAATTGCCGACATTAAAGTTAACATCCGTCTCATTTTCATTTCTTATAGACTCCCCTCGATTTTTGAGCTCATATTCATCTTAATGAAAAGCAGGTTGCCGCTCTACCAAACTTGTGACGGACATTATCACTTTTAATCCGATCTCGAACCAATAAAACCGATAATTGTCGAAAATGTATCGTTCTATTATAAAAATTGTTACTTTTGCGAAAAAAGCGAATACCCTCTCAAATGCTAGCTGGCATTCGGAGGGCATTCATTGTCATTATCCCGTTATTGGCGCTCCTCGGCGGGCGTGACATTCCAGGTCTTCTTGTACACCTGCGAAAAGTGCGAGAAATTCGTATATCCGACCTTCATGGCAACGATACTGATCGGAAGCTTAGTTGATTTCAATAATGCTTGCGCCAATTTCATTTTCTCCATAATAATAAATTCCTTTAAAGAGATGCCCGTTTCAGACTTAAACAAACGTGAAACGTAGTTCGGATTCAGGTACACCTCCCGGGCAATATCCGTTCGCCGAATATCTTGATCGATGTGATCGCGGATATATTGAAGGATGATGTCCACTTGATTTTTCATTTCATCTTCAGATCCTGGAAACGACTTGAAACATTGCGAGGCGTATGCGATCAGTTCTTTCATGTTGTCCACGTTCGTATATGAACTTAACCATTTCTCTAGACGATCTTCCTCTTGGAGTATTCGGTGGATCGGAACATCCACAATCTCCGCCGTTGTATAAAGCATTTGGATAAACTGCTGATAAAACCGTTTCAAAAACTCGGCATCGATTTTACCCTGCATTGCAAGGTGATCTAGCAATTCGCACGCCTGATCGCGCACGACCTCCGAGTCGCCCTGTTCAAGCAATTTGCTCCAAATTTTCATATTCGGAATTGGATTGGTTACGGTCTGTTGATCGGTTCGATCTTTCAACTGAAATACTTTGCTCGTTAAGGAAACGTTATTTTGCATCATCTCCCGTAGCTGTGCTGCTAGATCGGGCGCTTCGGCAACGACTATTTTATCGCCGGTATAACAGGCGATATCGCACCCGTAATAGGATTGGTATACCTCAATCAATCGGTTTAGCTGACGCGTAACACCTTCCGGATCGATGAGTCGACGATTCATTGCATAAATGATAAATACGAGTTTTTGATCGTCGACTTGGGCAACCAATACGTTCTGGCCGTATCGCGCGAACAGTTCCTTGACAATATTGCCGATTGAAAATTTCAACAACCCGTTGGACCACGATTTCATCGTTTCTTTCACATGGAAGACGTCCAACATCACGAGGTAAATGTGGTCACTCGAATCCAGGGAAACGTGAATTTGACTTAAAACCTCGATGAATCGCGAGGAATCTTTATTTTTGCGAATGATCCAATCCTTGACCAGATTATCAAGCAGGATTTCTGTGTTTTGCTGGAGGAGTTTGCCGTAAGCGTAGTACTTTTTTGTTTCTTTTTTCAAGGTGATCTTCTGAATCGCATTCATAATCGTAAGTTCAATCGTTTCATATTTGGCAGGCTGAAGGATATAATCGAACCCTCCCAACTGCATCGCCATCTTTGCATAAGTAAAGTCCGCATGAGCAGTCAGAAAAATACACTCGATATCGATGTTCTGTTCCTTAATCCACTGGTATAAATCCAAACCGCTCTCGGCCGGCATTTCAATATCACATAATAAAAGGTCGATCGAGTAGCTGTTAATAATTTCGCGCGCTTCGAACGCATTATACGCTTTCAGTACTTCATTCACTCCGATTTTCGTCCAATCGATTCCGAATATCAATCCGTTCACCACTTGTGTCTGATCATCAACGATGAGTACGTTCACTTGAAAACTCTCCCTGTCGTGTTATCCATATGAAATTGTATAAAAATATCAATGCAAGCACCATTCGAAGTACTGAATAGAAAAGTGCACTGGTTTTGATAGATTACGTTGAATCTTCGTATCACATTCATAATCCCGACATTCTCCTTTGACGCATTGGGAGATTTATTGTTCAACGAAGACAGCGTTGCGTCCGAGAATCCAGTCCCATTATCAATAATTGAAATATTCACAAAATGACCGTCTTCATTTTCAAGCAAGCTGGCTTTAATCGAAATGATCAGCTGGTTATGAATCGGAACGGCATGTTTTATGGCATTTTCAATGAATGTTAGAATCGAAATCGGCGGGATCCGAAACTCCTTCAACCGCTCGTCCACATACACTTTGCAGATCAATTCGCGAGAAGCGCTCATTTGCTGCAACTGCATATAATTTCGCACATTGGTTATTTCATCTTGCAGCGACACCAGCGAGTCGTTCTCATGGAACATGTATCTTAAATGCCGTGATAGCAGGAGGATCATCTCCTGAATTTGATCATATTTCTTCTGTTCCGCAATGCCGAACAAGTTTTTAAGCACATTCAAGTAGAAATGCGGTTTGATCTGGATTTGCAAGAACTGCAGCTCTGCCTGCTGCTTTTTCATCTCATTCTCATAGCTCTCGATTTTCAAATCTTTGATTTCCGCCATCATTTGATTAAAGGTGCTGCTCATTTGCCTAAACTCGATGACCCCAGAAGTCGTGTTCATCGTGGCGTTCAGATGTCCGTTCTTGATCTGCCTCATCGTGGCCATCATTCGCTTAAGAGGTTTGAAATAAGAGCGCTCCAATAACTGGAACGAGATAAGCATCAACAGCAAGATAAAAACGGAACCAACCAGAAAAGCAATCTGCACCGCATCCAAATAAAACAAAAGTCCACGGTAAGGCATAATATAAATATAGTTCAACTGGGTCGACGCCGAATAGTTCTGAACGACAAAAAACTTATGGGAACTGCCGGAAATATAATGAGAGTCGCTATGAGAACGAATCAAAATTCCCTTGGCCTTGATTTCATCAATTGAAGTCAGCGGTTCGCCCTCCTGATTGGCGAAAGCAAAAAAACCGCCTCCTTGGTTCTGGCTGAAGCTTTGAGGCACGATTACGTTAGCGAAATCGATCATGCAGATCGTATACGTATCCCGTGTCCCCAGTAACCGAAACAAATAATAGCGACCGTCAATCTCATGTACAAACCATCCCCATGACCGATAATTCTCTTTTGTTTGGAGAATGGTTTTCAAATAGCTTTCGGCTCCCTGGCGTATGTTATGCACATAGTTTTGACTATACGTTTTATAAAAGAGCTGGTTCGATTTAGAATACACGAACATGCCCCCAACCATTTCATTCGTGTCAAAATAGCCTTGATATTTGTTCATAATGTCTTGTGCATAATACTGCAGATCAATCGGATCTTGCGTAATGAACAATTTCATGAAACTGATATCGTTAGATACTAAATTGGACATAAATAAATCGGCATTTCTTAAATTTTTTTCGAACGCGTCCTGGTAGAGCAATATGGAGTTTCGATTCGTTTGTTCGATTTTGTTATTCAAGACTTGAATCACATAGAAATTATAAAGAATCAACAGCAAGACAAGCGGTACAATAAAAATCATCATGATCAAGATTACTTGTTTTTTCGAAGAGAAGTTCAATTTCATCTGTACGATCTGCTCCCCATCTATGTCCATTGTTGTTTATACATCATGATCTACGGTCACGAGGATGTCAATTCTTACATGTCCCGCAGTTTAAACTTGAAATAAGAAGAGCGCCTCCATGATGGTCAGGGTAAAATATACCCTTGAACTAACCCATCCTATAGGGGCGCTCACTTTAATAAATGCTATTCCGTGACGAAACTTTTTCTTGACCTTGATTACGTACCTATAAAAATTTTATCAATATTTACAGGCTGATCCCCATTATCAAATTGTAATTTAATGCTAGCTCCCCAAGGTATATTAAGATTGCCTAAATAAATTGTTGAGTAGTGGCCTGGCCCTGTCCAAGCTCCGGTTGTTGGAAAAGTTACGGGTATTCCATTTGTACCGCCGTTGATATAGAGATGCAATTTCGCATCCGCAGCTGCACCATTGGAATAGGTTATAGCTAGAATAGTATCTTTCCTTGAGTTAAAAAAAACAGCATATTTCCCTAAAGCACTTAAAGCAACGCCATTTATCCCAGTGCTGGCATCGTTAAAAGTTATGGCATTTGTTGATGTCGTTATTGGATTTTCAGCTTCAAGAAATCCCGAGTAGGGATACTGCAGACTCCAATCCATAGCTGCTGATGGATTTCCTTCATCCTTAACAAGGTTCCATCCAAAATACATTGCACCTTTTATCATATTAGGTGAGTATGATTTAAAGTAATTGTATGCTGCCGTAAGGGCCGTGTTCTTAGCGGCGATATCGTATTGCAATCCTGCCGTTTGGTCAGTAGGCGTATTGTTGTTAAACCACTGCGTATGGAAGCCAAACTCAACGACTAAAGGCTTGTTTTGGTTTTGATATTGGCCCATGAACTTTCCAAGCGTTTCTTTTAAGCCGTTCTTAGGAGCACCTGCAGGAGCAATTGAATCTGTTGAGCCATCCACATTAATGATTCGATTCGTCGATGGAGCTCCATATCGGCTTTGCCAGCATGAGCTTCCAGGGAGACAATCTTTATACAGGGGATAGGAATAGGTCTGTAAGAAGTAGCCATCCGCTTTGGACGAATCATATACAGGGACATCCCATGAATTATCCCAGCCGTAGTGAATACTAATGAATAATTTAGGATTGGCGTACCCTAATTGGTTAAGCCTGTTTGTCAACGCTAGATACAGGTATCCCGCATAATCCTTCTGACCATTCTTCCATGCTTGCGAGTTAAACCCGCCGTAGTTTCCGGCAATTATACTGTTATCATTCGGAATATTTACGGCAAAATAGACAACCTGCGAGCTCTTAGCTACAAGATACTGAAGCATTGAATCATAATAGGAAACTACAGCATCCGCGTGAGCTTGATCAAACCTAAAGCTATTCACGTCCCCAATCCATTCAATTCTTGGGACACTTTTCATTCCCAACAGTGACATTTGATTGAATAACGCATTCTTTTCGTTTATATCGAGGGTCTCCAGATTGTATAAATTCAGCGTATTAATGTTGTAGTCGTTTTTCATTATCGGGAGGTCTCTCGCTATTTTTGCAAATGTATCCTGATCATGATACAACTCGTATTCTGCCCCCTGAATCGTTGCCGTTGAAGCAGTTAGATCTGGGTTTACCCATGAACTATATGGTGTTGTCGGGCTAACAGCGCCGACTGAAGTTGTAAAGGCAAACAAGGAAACGGCAAAAGTACAAGCAATCAACAGCTTACTGATTGATTTCTTTAACATAATATCCCTCCTGTTTACGAATAAATGATCGCTTCCATAACTTTGAGCTCAATGTCTGCAGCCTTCGCTCATTCCATTCCAATATCCCCTCCTCTCGTACTACATCCGCATGCACAAAACTAGATGAAGCGAGTTGCTATTAAAAGCGCTTTCAAATCTCATTGTCATTAAGAGCGCTTTCAATTTTCCTAAAACGCAGGATATCCCTGTCAGTCTGTTGACGACGATCGGCTAGAGAGAAACTGAGTGCTTATTAGAGGCGAATTAATTATTAAGAGGAGATACGGCAGGGAGCTTCTGAACCGCGATGACTGGCTTCGGCGCGAGTCTGGGACCGTCTTTATCATAATGAAATGCAGTCTGCCGCTCTACCAAACTTGTTACCAATATTGTCATTTTTAATCCGATCTCGCGTTGGTGAAACGCTCATTGTCGAAAATGTAACTTTGGAGTATTACATTTGTTACTTGTCTCCGATTTGTTCGGATCCAGATTATTGTAGGTCACGAAATTACGAGTATGCCGCATGCATCATCAGTGCCGGTATAGTAGTTCTGCGATACAGTGTTGTTGCTGATCGCTCCGATTCGTGAGACAGCCTTTAGTCTATTTTGCGTTCAGTAACTAATCAAGATACAAAAAAAGCCCCGAGGAATGTACCTCTGGACTTTTTTCTAATATTTCCATAACTCATTCTAATTGAGCACGTTCAGTATATACCACAACCTGCCATCCTCGAGGATAGCAGTAAGCGGACCGGAGCGCAATACGCAGCGCTCCGGCAGCGAATCCGGAGAACCATAACGAAAATTGCAGATTTGGTTTTTGTTTATTACCATCCCGCGATCACCTGGTTTTCGAGCTTGCCAATTCCTTCTACTTCGACGACGACAGTATCACCGGGAACAAGATACGCAGGTGGATTACGGAAGGTGCCGACGCCGGCAGGAGTTCCAGTTGAAATCACATCCCCCGGCTCAAGCGTCGTGAAGGCTGAAATGGCTTCAATTAAGGTCGGAATGTCAAACAGCATCATGGACGTACTTGCATTCTGTCGTAACTCGCCATTCACATAGCTGCGGATATTGAGATTGGACGGATCGATTAATTCATCAGATGTAACAATTGCAGGTCCCATAGGAAAGAAAGTGTCAATACCTTTGCCCAGCGTCTCGTGCTGCAGGCTGAATTGCATTTCACGTCCGCTGACATCGTTAACGACGGTATAGCCGAATACATAGCTGAGTGCTTCTGCTTTTTTTACTCCCCTTGCCTGCTTTCCAATTATGAAGGCCAGCTCAACCTCATAGTCCGCTTGGCACTCTTCGTACGGCAGCACGATGGGATCGCCCGGTCCCGACACGGATGATGGCAGCTTGCCGAACACGGAAGGGCGCTTCGGAAAGACAGCCCTAGGGTTTTCTTCCTTATGATTGAGATAGTTAATACCTCCACAGAGTATTTTGGAACTCCCTTTTATCGGAGCGAGTAGGCGATAATCGCTAACCAATGCACCTATCTCCGCTTCCCTGCGTATTCTGTCTAGCCCTTCTTTACCGTCTTGGATTAAATGCTTCATATCCAAGTATGTAGTTGGAACAACTCCCCCATCAATCTCAACTGCGACACATTCGCGTCCCTTTGTTTCGCAAGTAATGAGTCTCATACCTTAATCCCCCTTCGGACAGACTCACCTTCAACGGCAATAGTTTCACCGACTTCCATGTAGAACGCTTGACGTTTACCGGTCGTATCGAACTCCGGAACTGCCGCAAGAAACTGTTCGACCTCGCCACGTTCTGTCGGGTTAGACAAATCAAGATAGTGGGAGGCAACAGCAATTTTCAATCCAAGAAATTCCGAAGCCAACGCGGCTTCACGCGGAGACATTTCACCAGTCAGCAAACGTCCAGCAAAATTCGCACGAGCGAGCAAGTCTTGAGAATTGGCGCAGCCCATCAGACCAATTGTCGGATCGTACAATTGCGAAATAAGCTTCATATCACCGAAAATTGCCGTATCACCGCAATGGTAAATACGGACGCCTGGCTCAGGCTCAACAATATAGCCCATCGGAACGCCAGAAATGTATTGACCGTCCTTCAGCCTCGCATGAGACCAATGGTGGCTTTCAACCGGTCGCACGATGACGCCGCCGACCTCGACAACAATTCCCCATATCGTCGGATGGATTTGCGTTGACGGAATGCCTTCGTCCATAAGCATGAGTTTAACGTCATTGCCGCAAACGATTGGTGCGCCGGTACGCGCAGCAATCGCAGCCGCGTCGCCATAATGATCATAAGCTGCGTGAGTTATGAGAATGACATCCGGTCGCTCCAGTTCCTCGTGGTGTATAGGCGCATGCGGGCTTCCGGAGAGAAATGGATCGATCAGAATCCGGTGCTTGTCGCTAATAATTTCATACCCGGCCATACCCAAGAAACGAATTGTAGTCGTCATCCTCTCCACCCCTTCTCCAAACCAGAGATGAGTGCGACCATCGCCGTATTGAGCGGAACAGCCACGTTTGTGCGCTCCGCAGCTCTGACTACAGCACCATTAATCACTTCAATTTCCGTTTTTCGGCGCGCCTCTGCATCCTGCAGCATGGATGATTTCCCTTTTCCCGCCCCGCTTAAAATGGTATGTATGCGGGTCACGCGCTCGTCAGCGTCGATGTCGTAACCTAACGCACGCGCAACGGCCGTCGCTTCCTTGGCTAGGTCATCGACAAGTTCGAGCAACTTACCTGACTCACCTTGGTCTCCGGCACATAAGCCAGTCAAAGCAGAGGTCGGCAATGTGGCTGCGTTTAAAATAAGTTTTTTCCACACTTCGGTTTTAACAAATGAGGTGACCTGGGCCTGAATGCCTGCATCGTTCAATAATAAGCCTATGCGCTCCGCTCGTGCCAGGCTTGCTCCGTCTACATATGGCCCAACGAATGTCGCCCCCATTCCTGTATGCGCGACATGACCCAAGCCGATGACAGTCGCGCTGTGATAAGTAATGCCGACAACGATACGATCTGCTTGATACTGCTCGGACAGAGTATCCGCATTGCCCCATCCGTTTTGCAGACTGACGATCGTGGTATCCTCTCCGACTAATGGCAATGCCAACTCCGCCGCGGAAACGGTGTGCTGCGCCTTGACAAAGAAGAACACGGTGTCGACGATTCCGACATCAGACAGGTTGCTAGTTGCGGGAACATGAATCGTTTCAGCATTACCATCTTTCGTCGAGACAACAAGTCCATACTCATTTATTTGATTAACAAGCGCTTCAGATACATCCACCAGAGTGACCTCATGACCAGCCTGTTTCAATCTTGCTGCGAGCATCCCACCCATTGCTCCTGCTCCTATAACTGCAATCATTGTTAACCCTCCAATTAGCTATTTGAATAAGGACGAATTCATTTTTTGGACGACACGGACTATCGTGTTGTCATCACCGACATTGCCCGGAATAACTGCGTACCACGCTCTGCATTCTTTCGGTGTTTTTAAACGCCATAACGAGATGCCGGCTTCCAACTGTCCGATAACTTCTGCTTCTTCCGCTTGCAGACCGTCATAAGCGATTTGTGCCGAAGTAATTCCTCCTTTGGAGACAACAGCGTCGCAACATGGAGCGACTGCCTTCAACGTCTTAGTAAGGGCACTCATCACTTTCGCGCCGTGCTTCAAATCTCCGTGTCTGCTTTCCCTCACTCGCTCCGAAGCCAGCACCGCGATGCCGTTGGCGTCAATCTGCTGCTTTAACCGTTCCGCAAGCTCAGGTACGAGAACAGCAACCCCTTCTGCAAATAAACGCTCGGTCGGCACTATGACGGGTTCAACTCCAAGAGAGCGTGTCAATTGCCCGAGCTGACGGGTCGATGCCTCCGTATGCGAACCGCAAACAACAAGCAGACGTCCCGGTTCTTCTCCTCCCGGTATTCCCGGCAGCTCCAACGCTTCTAAGCCACATCTGGCAGCTGCAAATGTCGAGGCTCCGCGAGTGACAATCTCCTTTCCCGCTGCTTCGGCATCAGCCAATCCGGCTACGATAACCCGGACATCATCGATCGTTTCTGCATCAGGAATAACAACCGTGCCTGGCTCCGCAACCAGAAGCGCTTTTGTAATTGCAGAGGCTCCTTCCGTCCGGATTCTGGCTATTGGAACTAGCATCGAATTCCAGTCATTCCCTTTCTCTGCAACCCACTCCGCGATCGTCTCGCTCTTATAACCAAACACGGTATCCTTGGCAAACTCGGTATATGCCGTAGGAATACGATGATCGCCTTCAACCAGATAATGGATGCCACCTAACGTAACGCGTCCACATTCCGGAAACGCTGGGACAAACAACCCTACCGTATTATCTCCGCGAAACACGTCCATTTCCGAGAAAACATGCCCTCTTAAAGTCGAATCGCCTCTCAGTATGTAGCCAATGAGAGAACCGAGTCGTTCCGCTTCTTGATCCATGATTTCTTTGAGCATACTTAAATACTTTATTGCTTCCTCTTCAGGCATCGCCCTCGTATTTGTCAGCACGTATACTGACTGACGGCTTCCAGATAGGAAACGTCTGAAGGCGCCTCGCGATGGCATTAAGATGACATCGACACCGGAAACCGTTTGCGTTCCGGTAGGATCGTCGTCAAATACGACCCATTTTCGCGTTTCCTTCTTCATCCCGTTCACTCCCCTCCGAACGGTTCCATTTCCGTCAGTTCAATTCGCAGGCCATTCGGCTGATGGCTAAGGAAGCTTGCCCTTTTTTTCCTGCCTCCCATTACGACCTTGGTCATCTGCTCTCCGTCTAAATCGGACAAGACATCGGGAATATTAGTCACTCCAAAGCAAAGATGATGAAGCCCTTCACCCTTTTCTTCTAGAAATTTGCGAATTGGCGTATCCCCAATTGGCTGAACGAGCTGAATCATGGTTGACCCGCCGTCTAAATAAGCGAGACGAACGCCAGCCGACGGAAGTAATTCATCTTCGATCACTTTTAACTTCAACTGCTCGGTGTAAAAAGGCAAAGCTTTATCAATGTTCCAGACCGCGATGGCGATATGATCTATGTTCTCTATCAATTTGGATAACTCCCTTCCCATTTTTCAAACTAAGTATAGTCTCAACGCTACGATTAATTCGGTTCGTCAAATGTGAGAATGATTTTGTTGACCTCGTTCGGTTTGGTCTTAGCGATGTGTAACCCTTCAGCAATATCAGCAAACGTCATCCTGGCCGATATGAAAGCCTCTACGATATCCGGATTCTCATGCAGGAAATTCATTACTTCCGGGAACCTGCCAGCGTTGTTACGGCTTCCGAGAATTTCAACTTCTTTCTTCGTAAACAAGATTCCGGGAAAGCCTACTTGATCATTCGTCAGTCCGACGATTACGATACGCCCTCCCGGACTAACGATATGGATCGCCTGCTCCATCGTCAGCTTAAGACCCGCGGATTCGATTACAATGTTTGCACCTTCCCCGCCTGTTTGTTCATCAATTGTCTTCTGCGTATCTTGCTCCCGGGGATTGATTAGCACGTCTGCTCCGAACTGCCTAGCGCTTTCGAGTCGCTCGGGTACGACGTCGACCGCGAACACTTTGACATTAAATAGCCTTTTCATGAGGATGAGCGCCGTCAGCCCGATTGGTCCGACGCCAAGAATGGCGACTGTAGCACCGTCATGCATCCCCGCACGATGGACGACCTGGGAACCAATCGTAAACGGCTCACAGAGAGCCCCCGCCTCGTACGTCATCCCATCTGGCATCGGATGAGCATATGCTTCAGGTACCGCAACGTAGTCCGCGAACCCTCCCGGCCGGAAACCGCCAATCATATCAATCTTGATACAACAGTTATATTTGCCGATTCGGCAAGGATAACATTTCTCACAGGGGACAGCAGGCTCAACGACGACGCGATCCCCGACCTTCAGCTTAGTCGTCCCGTTTCCCGTCTCCACAACAACGCCTGAAAGCTCGTGGCCGTAGATCTGCGGATACACCGCATAAGGATGCGTTCCGTCGTAATAGTGCACGTCGCCACCACAAATGCCCGCCGCTTTCATTCGGATAAGTACCTCGCCAGCCTTCAACACCGGTTTCTCCACTTCCTGTATCCCGATTGTATATGGAGCTGTCATAATCGCCGCTTTCATTCCTGTCACCTTTCTTGGTTATGATTCAAAATTAATTGCTTTGTGCTTCTCCGCACTTTCATAGGCGGAGAAAGTAAGTCTTAGCGTAAGCAGGTTATCTTCTCCACTAGTCTGGAATGGCTTCCCTATATCCAGACATTCAATAAAATGCGTGGATAACCGGAAGTGGCTTTCCTCGTGATCGAGCGGTGTCGGACCACAAACAACTCTCCTATCCCCACTCGAATCGATGACCGTGATACTGCCATCACCGTGCATTTTCAAAGTTGCACGATCTCCGTCGATAACGAAATGCTCTATATGATGTGCTTGCACGCTATCCTTCTCGAGTGATCCGCACAACTCCCGGCGAGTCGCCCAACTCATGTCGAGAAATCCATAGAAGCCTTCATGTGCCAACGTCACGATGCCGGAGTCCTCTCCAACGACAAAAGGGCTATTGTGTTGGAATTCCGCGTAGATCCTCTTTGGCTCCCCGAAAAGGAATCTCCACGTATCGAACCAATGGACGCCCATTTCATAGAACATGAGACGGGGCATGCTTTTTAAGAATGGCTGCGCAACTGTCCGTTCTTCTGACATGCGCATTGTAAAAAAGTCGGAGTGCATATATCGGGCGACGAGTACTTGACCCAGTTCACCGGAGTCTATTACCTGCTTTATATGCTGAAAAATGGACAGCCAACGCCAATTTTCCGTTACCATGAGGCGTACCCCCGCCTCGCTCGCCGAACGCACGATCCGCTGAGCTTCTTCAAACGATTCAGCGAATGGCTTTTGACAAAGAATATGCTTTCCCGCTCGCGCTGATTTCTCAACGAAAGATAGATGCGTCTCTGGCCCCGTTACGATGTCTACGATTTCGATGTCCGCATCCGCCAGCATCTCATCAAGCGAGGTATATTGCCTATCTTCTGGTACGCCGTAACGACGGCCTTTATCTGCCATTTTGTCGCGGCTCCGGTTACACAAGGCATGAATCTTAACGTTAGGCATGCGCTCCCACGCCTGCAAATGCTTCTCGGACCAGAAGCCTGTGCCGACAACTCCAATTTTCCAAGTCAAACTTGCTCCTCCTTCGCGAGTTATTTATCGATTGACCGGAATTAAATCTTTGATTAGGCATCTCTCGCTCGTTCGCAATAAAAACATGATGCAATCGGAAATATCCTGTGGAAGGAGCCACGAAGATTCCTCGTTCTTCTCATGGAATTCCTTGACCATCTGGGTTTCGGTCATTCCTGGATACACCGCACTCACTTTAATGCCGTAGGGGCTGGCCGCTTTGCGTAGAGACTGAGTTAATCCTCCGACGCCAGCTTTGGATGCACCGTACGAAGCGTGCGCGCTCGAGACATCTAATGCAGCCGTGGATGATATGTTAATGATGTATCCTCTCCGATGCTTCATCATCTCTTTAAGCGCAAGCTGGCTTAGAATAAAGACACTACGCAAGTTGACATCCATGACGCTGTCCCATTCTTCCATGGTTATTTCTTCAAAAGGGGTGACGCGCAATACCCCAGCGTTGTTGATAAGAATAGTCGGAGGACCGAAACGTTCGAGTGTAGCCTTCATCAGCCCTTGTGCGTTTTCTTGCCTCGTCAAATCGCCGACGAACCTGTCCGCTTCTCCGCCGAACTCTCGAATTACTGCAACCGTTTCCTGAAGCTCACTCTCCGAACGGGATGCAATCATGACCTTGCAGCCTTCTTGAGCCAGATCAATCGCCGTTTGCCTGCCTATTCCCCGTCCTCCACCAGTCACAATTGCGATTTGATTACTAAGCTTCATAATGCTATCTCCCTTACTGTTTAAGTAAAGCGTAGGCTAATGGCACTCTCGTGTTATGAGTAACACCCAATCATCGCTTTCTTCATCATCCCCTGTAGTGGCCGCCTCTGGAGTTGAGAAGGATACGCCATTGCAGCGCTCGTATTCCGCTAATTCTCCTGTTCGCGGATTAAACCATCTATACCATGCGCTTTCCTCCGCTTCAGCAGATAATTCGCACGCACCTGAAGTCGGAAAGTAAATCGCAATCACACCGAACTCCCTGTCGGCTAGACATAACGGCAAGGTGCCCTCCGCTTCAGTTCCGCTCGCTGTTGAAATGCGTTCAGGGGCAGGAGATAGACGGTTGAATGAAACGATTTCCGTCATGAATCGATAGTAAGGGAGCAGATAACTGGTACCTACCGACTCCTTTTCGAGTCTTATATGCGGTCCCCATGTGTTATCAAAACCATGAACGATTGGATAACCGCTGAAACCAGCTCTCCATTGACCTCTTCGGGTATGGTGGTGGTCCAATTGCTGATGAATGGCTGCGGTCAGGAGCCCGTCTGCTCTTTCGTAGCCGAATTCCGCGCAAATACTCGCTTTCATCCTGCCTCCGGAATGATGGTTCAAGTCACCCTCCAGTCCAGCACATCGCGATGACGGTATTGGCGAATCCAGTACCTGAGAGGCCCAATTCGTTTGAATGAGATAGACGTCTATCATCTCGCAATGACCGAGTCTCTCATGCAGCGACAGCTTCTGCTCCCAGTTATGTGCGCCGATCGGATGTGCATACGGATCAAATGAACGAATCTGCTCGGATAATCGAATGATCCAGCGGTTAGCTTCTTTGTTATATCTTGCCGGCAATCCCACAGGGTAGTATTCGTACTCATTGGCCGGGCACCAAATATAAACCGAATCGTAAGCGGCATATCTTGCGATGATGTATTCATGCCAAAAAGATTCATACTCAGCAATAAATTTGCTTCTGTCGTTAAACGGAAATTCCATCAGCCATCCCTGCAAAATGATTTCAAAGCCCATTCGCAGTTCCGAGGCTAGGGCAACTATCTGATCCACTGCTTTAAAGTAGTCCAGATTCAACTTCATAAATTCAGGCCATTGGGGACTACCTCCCCACGGCCAACAATCTTTTGTCTGCCATTGATTTCTGATGTCTGGATGATACGGGCTGACCTGCATGCGTGCTCGAATGTAATTGATACCCTGAGAACGTCGTTTTTTCAGAATCGATTCCACGTCGACTCCGCAATAAGCTGCCCCAAAGATGTTGTATTGTGTATCCCCGAACAGAAAGAACGGCTCACCATTATCGAAGTGGAATCCGTAGGAAGCTGCTGATGAATCAGCGCGAAGAAATCCCCTGCTGCCAGGATCAGGTCTACCGGTGCTTAGCGAAAACTCTCTCGCCAACTCTTCATTCGCCGGTAAGGAGAATATCCTACAGTGCCATTTGCCTTCCTTCTCCGGCGACCATCTGATTTTCCAGCAATGGAGCCCTTTTTCATCCTGGCCATCATAGAATGCAGATACCTTTTGAATACTCCCATCCTCATGTCGGAATTCACTGTAAACCTGCACATCCCAGAAAGGATTGACATAGGTGAAGGATGTGGCCAGTCCAAATTCAATAAGTTTCCATTTATTCGCTGTGATATCTAGTGGCTCTTGCTTGCTGATTACCATCCGTCTAATCGACCTCCTGACATTCTATAGTAAAGAGCCCCAGTCATAGTCGTGACTAAGGCCCCTAGTTACGCCACGTAATTATTGTGATATACCGCTTAACTACGTTTTGTCGTTTAACATTACGATTGTTCTGCCCTTTTACATCACTTCCACATTCCCAATCTTGTAAAACCCATCTTGATCACGAAGTGCGTCCTGCAACCCTAGCTCAACTGCTCTAGAAACATCGCTTTCATTGGAATAAATCAGTTTTATTGATAAGGAATACGTCCCTTGCTCCCATTCTTCCGGGACGACAACTCGGTACGTCTCGCCAAAAACACATCCCGGCATCCAATTACGGCAATTCGAACCTTCCAGCTCCAGTATCTGGCTCATATGCGGCATGTCGGTCTGACTCATGCGAAGAAACAACTTATAAGCATGATATGCCGGTGCACTTCCTCGATTCTGCCATACGATACGCAAACGTTCTTTGCTGCCGCTTGACCACTTGTCGGCATACGAGACGCTCTTCGGAAAAAACCAATAGCCAAGTTGGTTTGACAGCCGGGCGGCATAATCTCGGTTCTCTTCCAGCCACTTTCTTGGGTATCCATGGAAGCCGGCGTAAGTTGCATGTGTTTCTCGTACAGCATGCATTAATGGAATACCTTCCTGCCAGCAATCTGTTCGGACAGCAAAATGATAATGCTCCAATTCCAATACAATCGGTTTATCTCGCCAGAAAGGCTCGAAATACTCGGGATTACGCAACGTGCTCTCGCCAAAGCGCTCAGCAAACCATTCTACGGAAATCCCGTCATCTCTAAGCGTGATACCTCTTTCCCGAATTGCCAACAAGATATATTCAGGTTCGTCGTTAGATTGATTGCGTGCACTCGCGACATCATCGCTAATCACCAATTGCGCATGCCGATAGCAACGGCAATGAAGGTCTAAGTGAGCAACTATGATATCAACCGGCCAATCCTGCTTACTCCCAAACGATGTATGAGCTTCACCCCAATCCCCATAGCTGCCGATATCGACATATGCGAGCCAGGATTGACCATCGTAACGGGCAGCGAATGCTTTGTGAAATGCTTCTAGTTTTTCGAGAAAAATAGGATCTCCATAATCAGGCTCCCATATATTGCAGCCTTCCCCGCTTAAGAACAAACCTTTAGCCCCTGCTTCCATCACCCAGCGAGGAGTCGCGAATGTTTGATTGTCATGAGTCTCCTTACAGGTGATTCGAAAGGCTATCGACAACCCAGACTTGACCCAGCGCTCGATCTCATTATCGATAACCTCCCATCGATAAACCCCCTCTTCAGGTTCGAGATAACTCCATGCAAGACGCAAGTACAAATGGTCCAGACCTGGAAAGTCCTCGAGCGGATCTTCCTCAAAGGAAGTGCCATAATACTTAAGGGTGTTGTCTAGTTGATGGACGTACCAGCCTTTATGTGGATTACGCATCGTTTTTTCCACATCCCAGTACTGCTCCAACATTCGTATATTCATTCGATTCTAGACCTCCCTATTCTTTGACCGATCCAAGCGTAATACCGTGAATAAAGTATCGTTGCAAGAAAGGGTATATAATAAACAGCGGCAGCATGCTTATGAATATTTTGGCTGAGTTGACCGTTTTGTTTGATAGCTTCATCAGCGTATTTAGTTGATCTTCGGTCATATTGGCACTGTTCAAATTCATCTGCACGACGATTTGATTCAAATAAGTTTGCAGGGGCTGTTTCTCTTCGCTATGAATTAGAATCAAACCGTCGAAGAAAGCATTCCAATGGCCAACCATTGAGAACAGTGTGACTGTTGCGATGGCAGGCAGCGATAACGGGATATACATTCGCACTAGCCCCATCCAAGGTCCAGCTCCATCTATTGCCATTGCATCATCAAGCTCCTTGGGCAAGTTCCGAAAAAAGTTCATAAGCAGAATGACGTTAAACACAGGGACTGCTCCAGGCAGCACGAGTGCCCAGATCGAGTCAAGCAAGTGCAAATCTCGTATAGTCATATACCAAGGAACAAGTCCGCCGCTGAACAGCATCGTGAAGACCACGAACCACATATAAATGTTTCGGCTCCCGAATTGATTAACGCTGCGGGAGAGTGGATAAGCCATCAACACCGTGATTAGAAACTGAACGGCTACACCGAGTCCGACTCGCTTTAAGGAGTTAAGAAATGTTTTAAAAAACAAGTGATCATCTACGACCACCTTATACGCAGCCAAATTGAACTGCACTGGAAAAATCGTTACTTTGCCGGCCGACGCCGCCCCACTGTCACTAAAGGATAAAGCGAACAAATGTAGGATAGGAAACACGCTGATGGCGGCAATTAGCAGAAGCGCTCCGACTACAAACGCGTCTTCCGCTCTTCTTTTTATTGTAGTTTCGTATATCACGAGGCTCCTCCTCTACTCTGTTCTAGAAGATGCGATAGTTCGCGTACCTCGCGGCTAATCGGTACGAGATGACAATCAGAATAAAGCTAACGATGGACTTCAGAAGTCCTACTGCAGTTGCAAGTTCGAATTGCGATTCAATTAGGCCCACCCGGTACACGTAAGTATCAATAATATCCGCGGATTGATAGACGACTGGATTATATAAATTAAGGATTTGTTCGAAACCTGCGTTCAGAACGTTCTGCAATGCGAGCGTCGTGATGAGCACGACTGTTGTGGAGATCCCCGGAATTGTGACGTAACGCAGACGCTGCCAACGGCCCGCTCCGTCTATCGCTGCCGATTCATATAAAGAAGGATTAATTCCCGTCAGCGCGGCGATAAACACGATCGCGGAGAAACCGAATTCCTTCCAAACATCACTTCCGATTAGGATCGTTGGGAACCAATGGTTGTTGCCCATAAAGAGCACTGGTTCTGCCCCGAATAAACCACCTATTTGATTCACGATCCCGTCAAAGGAGAACATCTGCGCCAAAATCCCTCCAAGTAAAACCCAGGAAATAAAGTGTGGTAAGTAGACGATTGTTTGTATCACGCGTTTCATCGTTTTAAACCTTAGCTCATTTAGAATCAGCGCGAAAAACAATGAGACCACTAAATTAGCAATGATTTTGCCGAACGCAATAAAGATGGTATTCTTAAAGACTTGATAACTATCAGGAATTTCAAACATATAATGGAAGTTTTCAAGCCCGACCCATCTCGATCCCCAGAATCCTTTGCTCGGATTGAAACTTTCAAATGCCATAACGATTCCGAACATCGGGTACACGCTGAATATGAGCAGGATGACAATTCCGGGCAGTAGCATTGCGTGATAATGGAGGCTTTGCTTTATTTTCATATCTAGGACTCCTTAACGAGTTGCGCCAAACCGTAAAGCCCAGTTCAGCGCAAACTCTCGTTACATTAGTAGCCTTACTCGCCAAGCATCTCGTTGACTTCTTTCGTGATACTTTCCCCGCCTTGAGCATTCCAATCTTTAACAAACTGATCGAATGAATCCACTGGCGCATTACCCAAAATGATTTTTAAGAACGCATCCAACTCCAACTTCGTCAAATTCACCCAACGTTTCTCCATCGTCGGTGTTACACCGTAGAAGTCACTGAATAACTTGTTGTTGGCAGATTCCTTAACCAGTGCTCCCATACCGTAGATTCGAGAGACAAGCTCCCCTGTCACATCCGGATTATCTTTCATCCATTGATCGCCCTTGCTGTAATTCTCAAACAATCTGGCTACATTCTCGATTTGATCCTTCGGCATGTTTCCGAGCGTGTCCTTGGACGCCCCATCAATCATTGCTGCCAAGTTCTTGTTATATTGGACACCGAGATCGGCTTGCCAGAGCGGGAAATCCACAACCCAACCGTTCCAAGCTATTTTGTTTTCAAGCACTTCATTCTTATATGGATCCATAGTAGGTTCTTGCTGAATATTCAATATTTTGTAAAGCAACTCCGGATGCTTAAAGCCTTTCTTGACGACCGCAATTTCGCCTACTGGCGGTTCCTGCTTGCCGTAAAATTGTCCGTTCCCATCCTTTATGGTATATGCACGCCATTGTGATTCTTTATCGTTCTTCAACTGGTCGACAATTGGCCACCAGCCCGACCACCATGCACCGAGAAAGACGCCTGCTTTACCGCTGGAAACTTTCTGCGCGAACTGATCGCTTTTTGTAGTTGCGAACTCTTTGTCAAGTACTCCTTTTGCATACAATTCATGCATGTTCGCAAGTGCCTGCTTCATTTCAGGCTGGGTCGAGCCATAAACGACCTTGCCTGATGCATCCTTGGTCCACAAGAATGGCTTCGCATCGTAAGCAAGAGCCAATGCTTCGAAACCGAACATGTTACGCGCGTTGCCGGAGTCTTCTTGGCCCGGAATACCTGTTGTTCCGTAATTCTTATTGAACGCTTCGACGACCGTTGCCAAATCCGCCATATTCGTTGGCTCTTTCAACCCCAACTTGTCAAGCCAGTCTTTACGAACCCAAGCTAGACTAGACGAATTGTCGACTTGCCCCATTGATGCGACGCCATAAATCTTGCCGTCTCTGGTCAACGTCTCAATGGATTTACCCCCGTCTGATGCTAGTACGGTCTTCAGCGCATCTCCGACGTATTTCTCATAATAAGGCGTCAGCTCCTCGATCATGTCGTCATTAATCAATTGCATGTAAGTCGTATAATCTACCGTGAAAATATCTGGCAAATCATCACTAGCGATTGCTAGTTTAATCTTCTCGGTATAAGCCGGTTCTTTCTGACTCCACAGAAAATTCACATCGACGTTGAGTTGTTTCTTAACAAGATCAACCCATCGGTTACCCGTTAAACTTTCACCATTCGGGATATGGTCGGCACCGTCCCTCACTTTTTTGACGAGATTAACGGTTACTTTCTCTGGCAGCGGCCCCATTGGATCCGGAACTTCTTCGGATATTGAATGATTGTCCGTCGAATCCACAGTTGCATTAGAACTTGTGTTGGACGCTGTGTTTGGCGTCTTGTCATTCGTGGTGTCCTTACTGCAAGCGGTGACAATCATCAGCATTGCTATGAGTGGCAGGAGTATTGCCGTTCTCACTTTTGCCATTTCTACAACTCCCTTTTTTATATTTTTTTATCTTGCTCTGTAATTGTAAGCCCTATCAGTACATGTGACGTAGAGTGATATATCTTCTAATGCCGTTGTTTTTGTACTCTCGTTACGATTGGAACACATTCATCTAACCTCTTGAGCACATTGTTCGTAGTATGGATCTATAGCAAAACGACACCTCTATTGAGGTGTCGGGGTTATCTCGCAGGCTGAACTGGTATTCGGTCGGCATTATACCTTACTGCAAGCCTCTTTGAAATATTCATACGGCCCCTGCCGCTTTCGAGACTGGAGCCGCATACTTATATCATTTCATTATTGAACACTTACATCTTCAAAGCTCGCAAGATTCCATTCAGCAGACACGCCAATCTTGCCTGCTCCAAGTTCGTTTTGCGATACTCCACTAAAATAAGTCGTCCCGTTTACCTTTACTGTCGTGCTCCCAGCGTTGCGGATAATATCCACGGTATACCACGCAAATTGTGCACCAGTGAAAGGTACGGATTGCACTAAGGTACGCGTACCACCGACAACTTTGTACAAGTTGGCGGTCGTCGAGGCAGGAGCAAGCGTCAGCTCGTAATAATTGTTCGCGTCCACATAATTGTAGATTACACCGTATTTATTGGAAGATGATCCGTAAGCCGAATAAAGCTTAACGCTGTAAGTGTAAGTCGAATTCCAAGTCGCACCGTTATAGATGGCCTTCTGGTAGCTCGTTGAACTCGTTTGCTTGTAAGCACCTGCTGTCGCCGACCAGCTGGCGCTGTCCGCCGTCCAGTTCTGTGCGAGGTTGTCGTCGAAGTTTTCCGTATAGCCACTTGAAGCCGAAGTCGTAACATTCACTGCGCTGCTCGCTGCCGATACATTTCCTGCGACATCCTTCGCCTTGACCGTAAAGCTATATGCGGTATTGGGGCTAAGACCCGTCACGGTGTAGCTCGTCGATGCGGTGCTGCCTGTAAGCGTCGAGCCGTAATAGACATCGTATCCCGTAACACCTACGTTATCAGTAGATGCGGTCCAACCCAGGTTAACCGTCGTATCTGTATGTGACGGCGAAGTTACAGCGGTTGGGGCCGTGGGGGCTGTCGTATCGGAAGAACTTACGGTTACATCATCGAAACTGGCGGTGTTCCATTCAGCAGATACGCCAATCTTGCCTGCCCCAAGCTCGGTTTGCGATACGCCACTAAAATACGTCGTCCCGTTTACCTTTACCGTCGTGTTCCCTGCGTTCCGAATAATCTCCACGGTATACCACGTATTCTGTGCACCGGTGAAAGGTACAGATTGCACTAAGGTACGTGTACCTCCAACAATTTTGTACAAGTTAGCGTTAGTCGATGCAGGAGCAAGCGTCAACTCGTAATAATTGTTCGCGTCTACGTAGTTATAGAGTACACCGTACTTATTTGTAGATGAACCATAAGGTGAATAAAGCTTAACGCTATACGCATAGCTGGAATCCCAAGTCGCACCGTTATAGATTGCCTTCTGATAGGATGTCGAGCTCGTTTGCTTGTAAGCACCGGCTGTCGCCGACCAGTTGGCACTGTCCGCCGACCAGTTCTGAGCGAGGTTGTCATCGAAGTTTTCCGTGTAGCCGCTTGAAGCCGAAGTCGTAACATTCACTGCGCTGCTCGCTGCCGATACATTACCTGCAGCATCCTTCGCTTTGACCGTGAAGCTATAGGCAGTTGCATTCGTTAAGCCTGTAACTGTATAACTCGTCGATGATGTGCTGCCAGCAAGTGTCGTGCCGTAGTACACATCATATGCCGTCACACCGACGTTATCGGTAGAAGCAGTCCAGCTCAAGCTGACCGTGGTGTCTGTATGTGAAGTCGATGTCAGTGCAGTCGGCGTTGTTGGAGCAGAAGTATCGGAAGATCCACTTGGTCTGGCAATCTTCCAAATTCCGAAACAGCCGGTACCGACAAAAGCATAGCCAGTAGAAGGCTGCACACGGATTACCCCGGCTTCGCGAGCACCATCCTTGCCGAATTGCGGATTCGGAACGCGCGTATTCCGCGTAAGAATAGTCCATGTCAAACCACCGTCAGTAGAACGCACGACGGATGCATCAGTCGTGTACGTGTTACCAGGGCCACCAACGTAGACGATATCCGTATTCCCAGGGTCGACCGCGACCGTAATGATGTGCCGATTTCCCATCTGATCGACTGGAACAGAAGAGGTTATTTCGGTCAGCGTCGAAGTAGAGATATCATACTTATATAGACGATCCTGTGTAACGGCATATACTCGGTTACGCACTTGATCGTATTGCACATCTAAAATGTCTGCGGGCAAAGTCGATAACGTCGTCCATGATGCGCCTTGGGTTGTGGAACGCACCAGACTGCTTCCGTTCGCACCATAAAGCTCCTTCGAACCCGTCGGATTATGCGTAAACACTCCTGTTGCGCCACTCATCGTTGTCCAGTTATACCCGTTGTCCGTGCTCCTCTTATTCCAAGCAAACAAAATACTGCTGTTAACGGGATCTTGGTATGATACTGGGTCTCCAGATAGAACGATGCCTGTATTCGTTATCGTCCCGCCGTTATCTCGAGTAATGAAGAGATTTCGGGGACCATTATAATTGCCTACAGGCGGTACGCCTCCATAATAGAGATTACCAGTGGCTGCATATGCACCGTAAACCCACCCACCCCAGACTTGCTGCATTAAATTTGTAATTTTCCAAGTTGCTCCTCCGTCTGTCGTCAACATACCGTCATAATCCTGGGAACCCAAGTAGGCGATATTGTCGTTATAGACGTTGAAACTGAAGTAACCGCCCGTCATAATGCCATTATTTCCATTATTGGCCCATACCCATGTTGCGCCTCCGTCTGTGCTTTTGGTCATATAGTCTCCCCCAAATGACCATACAACAGAAGCGTTCGTTGGATGCCAGGTAAAGACAGCTTGACGATTATTATATGGAATGACACTTTTTGAATTATCGTAAGTAGAAACCGTCCAAGTCGCTCCCCCGTCGGACGTGTAGTAACGTTTATGGTCATATGCTCCTTCATTTGCTGCTATGGCCATCCGGTTCGGATCCACAGGGCTTACTTTTAAATTATAAGGATTAATTGTCGGGTAAGTGGACGACGTAACTTTTACGAAAGTTTCCCCGCTGTCGATCGATTTATATAAACCGTCTGCTTTGCTAAGAAACACGTAATTCCCATACCCTGAAGTTGGTACGATATCAAGTCCGTTAGCCGCCCCCGAGCTCTTGAGCGTGAACGTTACGCCACCATTAGTACTCTTATAAAACCCAGTACTGGTTGCGGAATAGATAGCTCCAGAGGTCGGATGTACTCGCAAAATTCCGCCGGCATAAGTAGATGTACTCGCTAGCTTGGTCCATGTGCTGCCACCATCTGTTGATTTATAAATTGCTGGATCGACTGTGGGGGTTCCCCAACTGGTAATGTCCGAGGCGACTCTCGACCAATAAACCGTCTTTGTATAACCTGCGACTGCATCATAACTACTCGGATCATAAGCAATTTGATCACGGAAGTCGCGATAACCACTAATGTTCTCAGGTCTAACACTCGTCCAAGACAAGCCCTTATCAGTTGTCAGATACAATCCATTCCAAGCTGAAGGGCCAGAGTTCGCACCAACGGCAATCGCTCGGTTCGCATTTCGAGGATCTATCGCAACTCCCGAGTTGCCTCTAGAATCGTAGCCAATGTTAGCTGGCTCCCAATTCGCTCCTCCATCAGTACTACGGTACAATCCCCCAACGTCTGTTCCGTACAGCATGAAGTTCGGATCTGATTGTGAAATCGCTATCCCTTGCGGCCATTGGCCGCCTTCGCCTCCCGCATTTCCCGCACCTGGTGTCGTCGATGTTTTGACCGGGAGGGGAATCCAAGATTCCGCCATTACGTCCCCCCCGCCCAAAACTAGAATGAATGCCGATAAAAGTAAACTAATGATCTTTTTCAAGCACTGTCACCATCCCTTGTTTAATTGTGTACTACTTCACAATCTCCAAGCTAAATTGAAGCGTTACCCATTTTTCCGCGTAGTACTGAAAGCTTTGCTTTCTTTTCATATCTAGGACTCCTTAACGAGTTGCGCCAAACCGTAAAGCCCAGTTCAGCGCAAACTCTCGTTACATTAGTAGCCTTACTCGCCAAGCATCTCGTTGACTTCTTTCGTGATGCTTTCCCCGCCTTGAGCATTCCAATCTTTAACAAACTGATCGAATGAATCCACTGGCGCATTACCCAAAATGATTTTTAAGAACGCATCCAACTCCAACTTCGTCAAATTCACCCAACGTTTCTCCATCGTCGGTGTTACACCGTAGAAGTCACTGAATAACTTGTTGTTGGCAGATTCCTTAACCAGTGCTCCCATACCGTAGATTCGAGAGACAAGCTCCCCTGTCACATCCGGATTATCTTTCATCCATTGATCGCCCTTGCTGTAATTCTCAAACAATCTGGCTACATTCTCGATTTGATCCTTCGGCATGTTTCCGAGCGTGTCCTTGGACGCCCCATCAATCATTGCTGCCAAGTTCTTGTTATATTGGACACCGAGATCGGCTTGCCAGAGCGGGAAATCCACAACCCAACCGTTCCAAGCTATTTTGTTTTCAAGCACTTCATTCTTATATGGATCCATAGTAGGTTCTTGCTGAATATTCAATATTTTGTAAAGCAACTCCGGATGCTTAAAGCCTTTCTTGACGACCGCAATTTCGCCTACTGGCGGTTCCTGCTTGCCGTAAAATTGTCCGTTCCCATCCTTTATGGTATATGCACGCCATTGTGATTCTTTATCGTTCTTCAACTGGTCGACAATTGGCCACCAGCCCGACCACCATGCACCGAGAAAGACGCCTGCTTTACCGCTGGAAACTTTCTGCGCGAACTGATCGCTTTTTGTAGTTGCGAACTCTTTGTCAAGTACTCCTTTTGCATACAATTCATGCATGTTCGCAAGTGCCTGCTTCATTTCAGGCTGGGTCGAGCCATAAACGACCTTGCCTGATGCATCCTTGGTCCACAAGAATGGCTTCGCATCGTAAGCAAGAGCCAATGCTTCGAAACCGAACATGTTACGCGCGTTGCCGGAGTCTTCTTGGCCCGGAATACCTGTTGTTCCGTAATTCTTATTGAACGCTTCGACGACCGTTGCCAAATCCGCCATATTCGTTGGCTCTTTCAACCCCAACTTGTCAAGCCAGTCTTTACGAACCCAAGCTAGACTAGACGAATTGTCGACTTGCCCCATTGATGCGACGCCATAAATCTTGCCGTCTCTGGTCAACGTCTCAATGGATTTACCCCCGTCTGATGCTAGTACGGTCTTCAGCGCATCTCCGACGTATTTCTCATAATAAGGCGTCAGATCCTCGATCATGTCGTCATTAATCAATTGCATGTAAGTCGTATAATCTACCGTGAAAATATCTGGCAAATCATCACTAGCGATTGCTAGTTTAATCTTCTCGGTGTAAGCCGGTTCTTTCTGACTCCACAGAAAATTCACATCGACGTTGAGTTGTTTCTTAACAAGATCAACCCATCGGTTACCCGTTAAACTTTCACCATTCGGGATATGGTCGGCACCGTCCCTCACTTTTTTGACGAGATTAACGGTTACTTTCTCTGGCAGCGGCCCCATTGGATCCGGAACTTCCTCCGATGAGTCTGTGTTGTCTGTATTGCTTGTCGTGTTACTTTTAGATGTCTCTACTGCTTCGTTTGATTTCGTAATATTCCCTGTGTTTGATTCCTTGTTGTTCGCCCCTTCACTGCAAGCGGTTACAAAAGCCAACATTGCTATAAGCGGTAGTAGTAAAACCTTGTTGACCTTCCCCATGTTTACAACTCCTTTTTTAAGAGTATTAATTTCCGCTACATTGAAATTGTAAGCCTTATCATTCTTAAGGACGTACAGATTTTTATCTTCTCATGCCGATGTTTTTGCACTCTCGTTCCGTTCGGAAGACATTTGTCTAACCTCTAGAGCAAATCGTTCGCAGGATGAGGTCAAAATACAAAACGACACCTCTATTGAGGTGTCGAAGAGCTGTCTCGAAGACTAATTCGGTATTCGGTAGGCAGCATGCCCGTCTTCTCTTTGAATACTTTGCTGAAATACCGTTCGTCCTGAAAGCCCACATTGTCAGAAATGACATAGACAGGATAGTTCGTGCTCTCTAGTAAATACTGAGCGTACCTGATATTGACAAATTGTACATAACTTACGAATGGAGTGCCTACAATGTCTTTAAAGCTCCGGCTAAAGTAGCTACGGCTCAAATGTAGTTCCGAACAGATCGTCGCCTGTGTAATTTTCTGGCCGGCTGATCGATGAATTTCATCAAGTGATCGTAGGATGAGCGACAAAATATCCTCGGAATAAAGCATGTTGCGCAATCTTGTCTGAACGTTCAGCTGAAACTCCTTTAGCCATTCCCGTAGCTCAGCCCAATCCGAAGCATTGTGGATTCTGGCTTGCCCTTCATATTCTGCTACCCACGGCAGACGTGCGACCCATACCGCATGTAAGCTTGTAAGCATTGCTTTACGGTTCGCCCATGACAATACGAATTCAGCAATACGATCAGCAATTTCACGATGCTTGCCTGCCACAATAACCCATTGCAACGACGACCATGCTTGCAGAAGTTGATCCTGTTTTGATGATTCGTCTGGCTTCTCCATTAAAGGAATCTGCGAACTTGTTGCCTCGAGCTCTCGCACTTTTACCCTGCCCATTCTTTTTACGATTCTTTCTAACAACTCGTCCAGATCCTGACTCTCCAGTTGTGTCTTCACGATATAATCAATTGCTCCGAGACGCATCGCTTCTTGGATATATTCGAAATCGCGATGACATGTCAAGACGACGATTGCCACTCGCGGAAAACGCTTTTCGACGGCTTCCATAAGCTCTAATCCCGTCATGCCCGGCATGGTCAGGTCAGTAATCAACAACTCGACTTGGTTTTGTTCGAGATAAAGTAGTGCTTTCTCCCCGTTTGATGCTTCCCCATCGACGGAAATGCCGAACTTCTCCCACGGCAGCATGAATCGGACCCCTCTGCGAACCAAACTCTCGTCATCGACGATCAAAGCACGAATCATTGCGAATTCCCTCCTTTGTGGTCGGGCGGCAGGACAAGCATAATCGAGGTTCCTTCGCCGAGTGTACTTTGCACATCAATCCGTCCCCGTCCGCCATAATAGAAGTCGACCATCTGGGTGACGTAACGAAGCCCAATTCCGAGACCGGTTTTACGCGAACGTTCGTCGTTCTCTAGTAACCGGGTCAATTGCTCCTGGGACATGCCCTGGCCATTGTCATGAACAGCAAGCCTCAACCAGTCGTCCTGATCATAAGATATCATAACTTGGACAGAACCCTTTTCATGATTTAACCCATGATATAACGCATTCTCGACAAGCGGTTGAAGTATGAAGCGTGGAATTTGCACTTGAAGTAAAGATTGATCAACATCGAAATTCACTTCGAAGTGAAAATCGTAACGGATGCTCTGCAGCTCGACATAATCCCTTAGCACTGCAAGCTCCTCTTCGACCGTTACCATAATATTTTTCTTACCCAAATTATAATGCAGAACGTTGGTGAACAATGTAACCAGCCTTACGATTTCTGTTTGACCGTTCATGCGAGAGATCCATTGAATAGTGTTCAGCGTATTTTGGATAAAATGAGGATTAATCTGAATGAGCAGCTTCTCCACTTCTAATTGTCCTCTCTTCCGTTCCTTCGTCTCGACCTCATCTAGCAAATCAATAATTCGGTCGCTCATGGAATAGAAGTTCTGCAGAATGGCGTCAAACTCGCGCATGCCTGTACGAACGAGCTTTCCTTGGTTACGCTTGAAGTCGAATCGACTGATCACCAGATTGATTCGGTACATTGGTCTGTACACCATTTTCCAAATTGTGAAAAAGAGCAGCGCTGTAACTAAAACGGACAAAATGGAGAGGGAAAGAAATTGAAATCGCCAACGGTTCACTTCATGCATGTACTCCTTTCGTGTTACAAGTACATGCATTTTCCAACCTTTAGGATTTGAAGATGAGAACTCTTTATATTGGTCAGTTTTGGTCGACTTGCCGTAAGAGGTGCCTATCGGGTATTTCTGTGGCAAATCACTGTATGCGATCCGTCCGTCCTGTGTCTCGACAACATGCTTGACTGACATGCTATACCTCATCTGCGACAGTAACAATTTAAGATTCTCTTCTCTTGATTCTAAGTACACGTACATGACAGGGTTATGTTCATCATCCTCTAGTGTGCGTACAAGTGATAGCACATTGTATCCGGACGAAGCAGAAATCGCGGTAGGGTGGATACCATAATAAGTCAGTTTATTAGCGTGTAGAAAAACAGGCAATGACCGAGCGGAAAAGTCGCTTCGAACTTGTTCATTCGAAAAAAAATAGGAGCCTTCACTTCCTGGCATATAAAAGAATAAAAACCCGATTGAAGGGCTAGAGAAATAGATGTTGTCTATGCTTTTATTTATACCCTGAAACAGCTTCGCCTTTTTATACATATCTTTTTCTGATGCATACGCGAGCACATCTTCACCAATGCCACCGTTATTCGTTAGTAACTGGGAAGCTCGGCTCAAGTCATCCAAAGCACCTTGCATCTGGGTGGTTTCATTGTCTAGTATACTTTGCAAGTCCATCTGCACTTTATCAATTTGGACACGATAAATCCAATAATATGAAATAAATCCGAGTAGTACGATAGGAGTCAACACGGCTATGATCAGAAAAATTGCAAGTCGTGTTCTCAAAGTTTCCGGATACAGCCTCTTAAAATTAGCTAACAGATAGCTCATTGGTATCGATTCTCCTGCAAGGGCAAAGTATATTGTAAGCGCATGCAAGATTACCTTACTCTTAGTACGGGTTTTTTGTCAATAAAGGGCGAAAAACAAAGCTTGATGACTTACTAGTAGATTTTTAATAATTCACAATGATACTTTTAATATGTTCGACCCGTCTCACTAGTTCTTCAGTAATAGGTCTAACACCCTTCAACCGAAGTATTCATTTTCCATTTGAAGTCTCTTCACTCTCTTCATTTTTCAGTAGTCGTTCTATAATTCTAGCTTATCTACGGAGGGACGACTGAAAATAAAAGGTGCAGTGGCCTTAATCGCTATTGCACCTCTTACATGATCGGCTAAACACCTTGATCAGTAGCCGCTGAACTTAATCATAATGATAGCAAAACTATTTACCTCCCCCTTTCTGAGTCACTAAGTGATATAAAAAAGTCCCAAGGTAATATACCTCGGGACTTTTTTATATATGAACCTATAGTAATAATAACTAACCATTATTGTATTCTGAGTTTAAGAGAAGCAATTTCTAAAATTTCAATTTTATCTTTAAGATCTAGTTCCCTATATACATGTAGCAGTCGAGACTCTAAATCTGATAAGTCTTTATCTCCTAAACGTTCATTACCCGCAAGAAGCATCTCCAAAGAACAATTAAACGTTTGATGAATTGAAACTACAGTGTCTATTGAAGGTTTACATTTTCCTGATTCGATATCACTTAAACTTCCTTGTGAAATTCCAATCTTTCGTGAGAACTCATTCTGATTAAGCATGTTCAGCTTTCGTAGACGTCTAATGTTTCCCCCAATGTCATACACTTTGAACGCCTCCACCAAACGTAATTTGTTCGGGATTGTCTCAACATATGATATAGAAATGAGCCCCTCATTTTCATGCTTAAAAATGGAATCTGCAAAATCATATTCTTAAGCAAAACTCCCCAGAAGCCTTGATTCACGGGGAGTTTCACATTCTCTAATATGTTATAACTTGTCTCAAATAATCTTATAAACAGTCTCATTTGATGGTATAACCCACACACATCTTGTAGTTACTCCGCATACCGCCGCTGCCTTAGCGCCTCATACAACAGAATCGTACTCGCCATCGCCACATTCAGCGATTCCGAATGCCCATGCATCGGAATGATAATGCTTGTATCCACTAGCCCCAGCACATCCGCTGATAATCCTTGCGATTCGCTGCCCATCAGCAGCCACGTTGGCCCGCTCCAGTTATAGCTGTAACAGGTAGCCGAGGCTTGCAGGCTCGTCCCCACAAGGGAGATCCCATGCTTCTTTGCTTCCGGGAGCAGCTCGCTCAGATCGCCTTCAATGACCGGAAGATGGAACAACGAGCCCATCGTCGAGCGCACCGTCTTCGGGTTGTAGAGATCGACGCAGCCTTGTCCGAGGACTACGGCATGAGCGCCGACCGCGTCCGCGCTGCGGATAATCGTGCCGACATTGCCGGGATCGCGTACGCCGTCCAGCACCACGACCAGCGAATCCTGCTGATACAGCTTCGAACGATCCGCATAGGGCTTTGCAGCCACACCGAACACCGGCGGCGGAGAGTCCGTTCCTGTACATTTGGCCATCACGGCCGGAGTCGCTTCGATCAGCTCACAGTCCGTTTGGCTCAGCAGGGTACGAAGTTCGCCCGGTACACCGCGTTCCATATCGATTACGATGGTTTCCACATCGGCACCGGCAAGCAGCGCTTCCTGCACCAAGTGGACGCCTTCGATAATGAAGCGGCCCGAACGGTCGCGGTGCTTCTTCTCCAGCAAGGCAGCCATCGCTTTTACTTTTTCATTTTGCACAGATGTAATGCTCATCATTCGTTTATTGTTCGTTTGCACGCTATTATCAGCCTTCCGCATAATCAAGCTCTAATTCAGATAAAAGTTCATTCTTGCCCACAATAACCAGTACATCGTCTGCTTTAATGACATCCTCCGCTAGGGGAGAAATATTGAGCTCGCTCCCTGTCTTGATCGCGAGTACATTGCATTTGTATTTGGCGCGTATATCCAGCTGCTTCAAGTTTTTGCCGACGGTAAACGAAGGTGCCTTGATCTCGACAATGCTGTGATCCTTGGACAGCTCGATGTACTCCAAGATGTTGGGAGAGATCAAATGATGAGCAACCCTCATCCCCATATCCCGCTCCGGAAACACGACTTTATCCGCGCCGATCTTAGTCAGCACCTTGCCATGCAGTTCACTTTGCGCTTTTACAATCAACTGTGGAACGCCAAACTCCTTCAGAATAAGCGTCGTTAGTATGCTCGCTTGAATGTCTGCGCCGATCGCCACAACGACGACATCGAAGTTGCGCAGCCCAAGTGATCGCAATGCATCCTCGTCCGTCGAATCTGCCGTAACCGCATGCGTTACCCAAGCGGAAACGTCTTCGACCTTCTGCTCATTCGAATCGATCGCCAGCACATCAAAGCCAAGCTTAGACAGCGATTGAGCGACACTTGTGCCAAACCGCCCCATGCCAATTACCGCGTACTGCTTATTCGGCAAGACTTTCATCCCCCTTGAAGCAATTTGAGCTTATTATAGCACAATTTCCTTATATATCCGAAAGATACGCTACATCCTCCGGCATGAAATCAAGGTCGTAAGGAGATATTAAACCTCGAATCTGTATGTGATGGAGGGATCAGATTGAACAATCTTGATTTGCGGCAGGCAATCGTTCGTCGGGTACAAAATTTAACAGGGGAAGAATTGACCGACGTCATTGAAGGCTCCATCGGAAGCGATGAGAAAGCACTCCCTGGACTAGGCGTACTGTTTGAGATGATTTGGAAAAACTGCGGCGAAGCCGATCACAATCGCATGGTACAGGTGCTCTACGACGAGCTTCATCCAGCGGCAGAAAGTGCATCGCCGAGCCCAAGCTGACTACGCCCTTAATGCCCGAATATTTGCTGTAAATGATGCTCCATATGAGCCACATAATCTTCGATCAGCCACTCCAGCGTGACCGTAGTTCCGCTTGGAAACTGTCCGGTACGCGCTAAACTTGCTGGCGATAGACCTGTAATGACACGCAAGACCGATTGATTCAGACTCACCCATAGCGCAAGCACCTCTTCTGGGGGAGCATCTATATACCGCTGAGCTTTCACCCAATTCTCTTGGTCGTAAGGAACGATGACCGGTATGGCTTCAGTATGCCCATCGATTTGAACGAATCGGCATAAATTATTGATGGATGAATCGCATAGATGTCCAAGCAGCTGCAGGCGCGACCATTTCCCCTCGGTGAGCGGCTGCACGGCAGCAGCTTGATCGAGCGATCGGAATCGCAGCGGCACGGAATCCAGCATAGCTTCCATGCTGTTTATGGCATTCGAAATCATTAAAGCCCCTCCTATAGATAGAAAAATGACATTCAAACCATGACGCGGTTTGAATGTCTTTTTCTGTGCAGCTTACACTGCAGCTGTATCGCTCTCAAGCGCCGGCATGGGCTCCGGACGCTCGCAAGTGCTCTCCATCACGTAGTGCTTGCCGTCACGGGAAGCATCATGGAAGCCATGCATCGCTTCAAGAACGTGATAAGCCATGGCTCCGTTCGCACGGTGCTGGCCGCCTTCGACAATCGCGCGCGCCATATCCGCTACGCCGATGCCGCGGTTATTATCGGTATTGCCGTGCGTGAACGGAACCTCTTCCCATTCGCCGCCAAGGCGGCGCAGCTTGATGGTACCGCCAAACATATTCGGATCTGGCACGAGCAGGGAGCCTGCGCTGCCATGAATCTCGATGTTCGGAAGCGATGTGCCTGCCTTCGAATCGAAGCTCGTAATCAAGGTTCCTACCGCTCCGCTTTGGAAATCGATAACGCCGGCAATATGCGTAGGCGTCTCTACTTTAATGATCTTGCCGTTCTTCTTCTCGCTCGTAATCGTACGCTCAGGGAAAGGAATGATAGCCGAGCCTGTTACGCGGCGGAACGGACCCAGCAGCGCGATATAAGCTGTCAAATAGTATGGCCCCATATCAAACATCGGACCGCCGCCGGCTTCATAAAAGAACTCCGGATCCGGATGCCAGCCTTCTGGTCCTTCGCCAAGCATGAATCCCGTTACGGAGATCGGAGTACCGATCGCGCCGTCATCGATCAGCTTACGGCAAGTTTGAATGCCGCCGCCGAGGAATGTTTCCGGTGCACTGGCGACGCGCAAGCCCTTCTCGGCTGCGAGAGCCAGCACCTTCTTGCCTTCCTCGCGAGTAACCGCAAGCGGCTTCTCCACATACACATGTTTTCCTGCTTCAAGTGCTTGCAAGCAAACAGACGCATGAGCTTTCGGAATTGTCAGGTTAACGACGATCTCGATTTCAGGGTCTGCAAGCAGCTGCTCTACGGTATAAGCTTTAGCGAGACCGAATTCCTCTGCACGCTGCTTCGCGCGCTCCAAATCGATATCTGCCGCAGCAACAAGATCAATCTCCGGGTATTTCTTCAAATTCGTAAAATAAATTTGGCTGATATTGCCGCAGCCCACAATGCCGACTTTCACTGGTTTCATGAACGAGTTCTCCTTTTATGTAACAGAAATCGATGTGTGAACATGATCAGCCCGCCCAAACGAACGGGCAAGCTGCATATCTTTATTCCATATTATCGTTATTGAGGCTGGGCATCAAGTGCAGGCATGGGCTCAGGACGAGTGCAAGTGCTCTCCATCACATAGTGCTTCCCGTCGCGCGAAGCATCGTGAATGCCGTGCATCGCTTCCAGCACATGGTAGGCCATCGTGCCGTTAGCACGGTGCTCCCCGCCTTCGCGAATCGCGCGAGCCATGTCGGCAACGCCAATACCACGATTGCTGTCGGTATGGCCATGCGTCAGCTCGATCTCTTCCCAGTCTCCGCCTGCACGGCGCAGTTTCACAGTGCCGCCGAAGCCGTTCGGATCCGGGACGATCAGCGACCCTTTGCTGCCGTGAATCTCGATGTTCGGCAGCGATGTGCCGCCCGGTACATCGAAGCTTGTCAGCAGCGTACCGATTGCGCCGCTCTCGAAGTCAAGAACGCCTGTAATATTCGTAGGCGTTTCTACTTGGATCAGCTTGCCGCGTTTCTTCTCGCTTGTGATCGTCCGCTCCGCATGCGTAATCCGTGCCGAACCGGTAACGCGGCGAATTGGACCAAGCAACGTAACGAAAGCCGTTAAGTAGTAGGGTCCCATATCGAACATCGGACCGCCGCCGATCTCATAGTAGAACTCCGGATCCGGATGCCAGCTCTCGTGGCCGCCGCAGAGCATGAAGCCTGTCGCGGATACCGGCATCCCGATTGCGCCTTCGTCAATCAGCTTACGGCAGGTTTGGATGCCTCCGCCTAGGAACGTCTCAGGTGCGCTAGCGACGCGCAGACCTTTCTTCTCCGCCAGCTCCAGCACTTGCTTGCCTTCTTCGCGAGTAACGACAATCGGCTTCTCTACATAAACATGTTTGCCCGCTTCAAGCGCCTGCAAACATACAGATGCATGTGCCTTCGGAATCGTCAAGTTAACAACGATTTCGATTTCCGGATCATTCAGTAATTGCTCAACCGTATAAGCTTTGCTCAGATTGAATTCTGCGGCACGTGCTTTCGCACGCTCGATATCAATATCCGCCGCTGCGACAAGATCCACCTGAGGGTACCTTTTCAAATTCGTAAAATAAACGTGGCTGATATTGCCGCAGCCAATAATACCGACTTTAACTGGTTTCATGAAACGCCATTCCTCCTATAAGTAGAAATCAGAATGATTCTAGAATAAGTCCTCGGCTATCAACTGCTATTGCTATCGCTCTATTAAGCTTCTTGGCTGCGTGCCGCCCACAGGAATCCGCGACGCATCAATTCAAGTGTTTGCGGCATAGCCACGATGTTCGCTTGATGCCCCAATGAATTGTAGTACACGCGTCCTTCGCCCCATGTTTTCGTCCAAACGATCGGCATCTTCACATCGCCGAACGAAGTCGTCGCATGTACTTCATTGGCCGGGTCCACATGCATATAGTACTTCTCCGTGCACACTTCAAAATCACCGATGCCGCTTGTAAGCGGATTGTCTTCAGAAACCATGTTGACGTCGTAGATGACGCCGTCATTGCCCGGGTGAGCGACCCACTGCCCGCCAACCATGAATTGATAATCGACATCGTTGCGGAAGGAATCGCCCATGCCGCCGTGACAGCCCGCGATGCCGCAGCCCGCACGTACCGTATCTAGCAAGGGACGAAGCTGCTCCTGCGTAATGGAACCCATTGTCCATACAGGAACGATGAGGTCAAGCTGTGCCATCAGTTCCTCGTCTTTGTAAGCGTCCAGTGTATCCGACACCGTTACTTCAAAGCCTTCTTTGTTCAACAAATCAGCGAAAATCCCCGCTACTTCCTCCGGCTGATGACCATCCCAGCCGCCCCAAACGATTAATGCTTTTCTCATGCTTCCCATCCTCTGCTTCAATAGTTAATCCGCAATCGTTCTCTTTATCTTAATTCCGAGATCGCTACCCAGCGGCGTTCGGCAATCGACTTATCGACAGCTTCCAGAACAGCCTGGCATTCTACGCCGTCCACGAAGTTCGGAACAGGCTGACGATCTTCAGCCAGTGCCAGCATAAACTCGTGCATCTCATGCGTGAACGTGTGCTCATAGCCAATTGTATGTCCAGCCGGCCACCAAGCCTCGCTGTAAGCATGCGGTGCATCGGTTGCAATGACGCGGCGGAAGCCTTGAACGTCGGCTGCATCGTCGGTGAAATACACTTCCAGTTCATTCACGCGTTCAAAATCAAACTTAATGCTGCCCTTGCTGCCGTTGATTTCGAACGAATTCGTACAACGATGACCCGGCGCGAAGCGCGTCGCTTCGATGCTGCCAAGCGCGCCATTTGCGAAACGCGCAAGGAACAAGGTCGCGTCATCTACGGTTACCTGGCCGCGCGGCGCGTCTTTATCGCCTTTTGCACTCAGACCGGTCATCGCCGTCGGAAGAGGACGCTCCTTCACGAACGTTTCGCTCATCCCGATTACTTCTTGGAATTCGCCGACGAGGAAGCGCGCCATATCGATGACATGCGCACCGAGATCACCATGCGAGCCGGAGCCGGCAATTTCCTTCTGCAGACGCCATACCAGCGGGAATTGCGGATCTACGATCCAGTCCTGCAGGAAGAATCCGCGGAAATGATAGATTTCGCCGATACGGCCATCGGACACCAGCTTCTTAGCCAACTGCACAGCCGGAGCAAACCGGTAGTTAAAGCCCACCATATGCTTCACGCCGGCTTTCTCCGCCGCATTCAGCATCTCGATCGAATCGGCCAGATTAAGCGCCAACGGCTTCTCGCAGAATATATGCTTGCCCGCTTCAGCGGCAGCAATAGCAATCTCCTTATGGGCATCGCTTGGTGCATTGATATCAATCAGATCGATATCATCGCGCGTAACAAGCTTACGCCAGTCCGTCTCCGCGCTTTCCCAGCCAAACTGTTCACGCGCTTGCTCAAGGCCGACTGCATCCCGTCCGCAAATAACAGCCATCTGCGGGCGAGTCACTTTCGGGAAGAACATCGGAAGCGCTCTATAGGCGTTGCTGTGGGCTTTTCCCATAAATTTGTAACCGATCATGCCTACTCGAATATTGCTCATCGTTTGGTTCCGCCTCTCATAAAATTAGGTTAACCCTACTGTGAAACTTCCTCAGTTATCAAGCATGAACCACTAGGTACACCTCACCTATCACCTAGGGATCACGTTATTTGGTCGTCGTTCTCGTTGTCTTGGAGGAAGCCCTTTCAATCAACTTCACAGGCAGCTTCACTTCAAAAGGGGACGATGGTTCTGTCTCCGTCATCATGTCAAGCAGGCGGGAGGCCGCCTCGCAGCCAACTTCATAGAACGGAACACGAATGGAGGTCAGCGGCGGCTCTGTCATCCGCGAGACATCGGAATCGTCGCAGCCAACAAGCGCAACGTCCTCGCCTACGCGTATGCCCAGCTCCTTAAGACCCTGCATGAGCCCGATTGCCATACGGTCGTTCGCGGCAATCACCGCATCGATATCACCGCTGCGAATGAGCTCTGCTACCTTTACAGCCTGCTGGTAACCGCTCTTGCGGCTATAATTCCCAATCAGCACATGCTCGGCTTGGTAAGGCACCTGCGCTTCAACGAGCGCTTGCCGGAAACCCTTCAACCGATCCAAACTGTTCGAGTATTCCGCAGGACCATTTAGAAAACAGATCTTCCGAAAGCCTTGCTGCAGAAGATGTCTGGCCGCATGACGGCTGCCCATTTGCTGATCGGCATCCACCGTGTTGAAGGCTTCTCCCTCAAAGCGCTGATTAACGAGGCAGAAGGGATGTTCCCCTTCCTTGAGCTCGGCAAGCGCCTCACGTTCCGTCGGCACGTCTTGAGCGCCTAAGATGATGCACCCGTCAATCTTCTGCGTCCGAAACAGATTCGCGTAGTCCCGCGGCTCGTCAGCTTCCCGAAACAAGAGCAGCAAATCATACCCGCGCTGCTTGGCCGTAACCCCGATCCCGCTCAATACTTCAGAGAAGTAGTAAGTCGAGAAGAGATTCACCTTAGGCAATAGCGGCAAAATAACGCCAAGATTACCGCTTCTGCGCAGCGCAAACCGCTGTGCAAGCGCGCTTGGCACATACCCAAGCTGCTTGGCGGCATCCACTACCCGTTTAGCCGTCTCATCCTTCACCGTCCCGGCGCCGTTCAGCACACGCGATACCGTCGCTTCCGACACTCCTGCTAATTCAGCGACTTTTTTACGGATAAGTCCTTCCTCCCATCCAAGTTAATGATCCAATGTACACGCGTACATTTTCTCATGCAAGCGGTTTCGTGTCAATCCTTTTTGGTACTGTAACAGTAGGATTTCTGTCCTATTTCGAACCGCTAGTGCAAAGGGGAAGAAGACGTCATGCTTACCAAACATGACTTGACCTTCAATGAACTGCTCCTCCTGAACTCCGAGCTCCGCGATACCGAGAAATCAACATCGACCGCTTACGTGATGCTGATCGGCGGCCATTTTGGGCTGCACCGTTTCTATCTGAGGCGGATCGTCTCAGGCAGCGCGCAGTTGCTCCTATTCGTTGCTGCGATACTCTTCTATATTGGCAGTAGAGTCACTGCTGCCACTGCCTCAACATCGAACTATACGAAGCTATCGCTTGTCTTATGTGTCCTTTCGGAACTCGTCCTATTGGTTTGGAACATTGCCGATTTGTTCCTGCTTCCCGGGATGATTCGTTCCTACAATGAAGTTCTGAAGCAGGAGATTCTGGCGGCTATTGAGCATTATCGCCGAATGGAGCAGCTTGCTGGCCGCTGCATCGAGGATTTGATTGATTGAAAAGAAACATACCCAACCATACTGTCATGGGAGTTCAGCTTAAACGGTACCCCACTCAAATGCTGCTCGAGCGAGTGCATCATTGTTGCAGGAACTGCAACATTTTCTCTCTCGAGAGGGTACTGAAGTAGATATTGTTGCAGAAAATGCAACATTTCTAAGCAAATATGCCCCATATTAGCTGATTGCTCCGAAAATGTTGCACTTTGCGCAACATTTGCTTATGTCGAGCTTATATTACGTTCAAATGCTGCCTTTTTTGCAACACTTTTTATCACCCTAAAATAGTTTCACAATCTGGGACAAAAAAAGACCTCAACCCCGTCAGCGAACGAACGGAATTGAGGTCTTCATTTCATTAAGGAGCCATCTCCAAGAACTTGGAGGTTGGGTTCTTATCCATTGCGGTACGCATTGCATATTCGTTCTCGAACAAGGCTACGTAGTTGTCTTTCTTATCCTTCACCAGCGTGGAATTAATCCGGTACTTGGAAGGGTCAATCTTGTCATCGACAATCCAGCGGGCAAACTGGAACTGCATCCGGTGCAGCTGAATGTCGACGCCGTATTCCGAACGCATCCGATGCTCGAACACCTCGAATTGCAGCTGTCCGACAACGCCTAGAATGGTTTCATCAAAGTTGCCTGTGGAATGGAACACTTGAATCGTTCCTTCTTCCGTCAGCTGATCGATACCCTTCTGGTATTGCTTATGCTTAAGTGCGTTCTTCACGGTAACTTTCGCAAACAGCTCCGGCGAGAAGGTTGGCAGCTCATCGAATACGACGTCCCCGCCTTGTGAGAGAGAATCGCCGATTCGGAAGATACCCGGATCGAACAACCCGATAATATCACCCGGATACGCATTTTCGACGATATCCCGATCCTGCGCCAGAAATTGCTGCGGTTGTGCAAGCTTGATATCCTTGCCGTTACGCACATGGCGAACACTCATGCCCCGCTCGAAACGGCCGGAGCAAATGCGTAGAAACGCAATCCGGTCGCGGTGAGCCGGGTTCATATTCGCTTGGATTTTGAAGACATAACCTGTGAACTTCTCGCTAATCGGATCGACTGGACCGCTTGTGCTCTGACGCGGTGTCGGCGAAGGAGCAAGCTCCAGGAAGTTCTCCAGAAACGTCTGTACGCCGAAGTTGTTAACCGCACTTCCGAAGAATAGCGGTGTCAATTCTCCTGCACGTACTTTATCGTAATCGAACTGATCCCCCGCTACATCAAGCAGCTCTAGATCTTGAATCAACTGTTCCGTCAAGAAGTCGCCCGCCATCTCGCGGATATGAGGATCGTTATAATCCTTCACCTTCACGACTTCAATCGTGGAATGATCGTTGCCTTGGAACAGCTCCACTTGGTTCTTCATCCGGTCGTAGACGCCGCAGAGCTCGCGTCCCATGCCGATCGGCCAGTTCATCGGAACCGCCCGAATACCAAGCACGCGCTCAAGCTCTTCCATTAATTCAAATGGACTTTGCCCTTCGCGGTCGAGCTTGTTAATGAAGGTGAAGATCGGAATACCGCGCTTGCTGCACACTTGGAACAGCTTAATCGTCTGTGCCTCGACGCCTTTCGCGACGTCGATAAGCATGACGGCGCTGTCGGCAGCAGTCAGCGTACGGTACGTATCTTCACTGAAATCTTGGTGACCCGGTGTATCGAGAATGTTAACGCGATGACCGCTATAGTCGAACTGCATCACGGAAGACGTAACGGAGATCCCCCGCTGCTTCTCGATTTCCATCCAGTCGCTCGTCGCATGGCGGCTTGCTTTACGCGCTTTAACCGTACCGGCTTCACGAATGGCACCCCCGAATAGAAGGAGCTTCTCCGTTAGTGTCGTTTTTCCCGCATCCGGGTGAGAGATGATGGCGAATGTACGCCTTTTCTCTACTTCTTGTTTAATCTCATCGGTCATTGTTTTACTCATGATAGTTCCCTTCGTCCTTTACATGCCGCCAATCAAGAAAGCCCGGGCAGGAGCTGCGTCCAGCCCCGTAAGCTTAAGCGGCGCAATGGCCATAAAATAGGTGCCGGGAGCGACATCCTTCAGACGCAATCCTTCGACAATAATAACATTATTGCGAAGCAGAGAGCGGTGCGTCGGATATTCCGGCTGTGCGCGCTCGATGCCGAGTGCATCCGTACCCAAACCGCGGATACCGAGCTCAACTAAATACCGAGCGCCGTCTTCACGCAGGAAGACAAAGTTGAAATCAAATGCTTCCGAGAACGAGTTGCGGGTCTTGAACAAAACCCACTCATTACGCTGCAGGTGAAGCGGCTCCAAGTCTGCACGTGTGATGCATGCCTCGCAGTGCGTCAAGTCGACAACGCGCGCATGGCCAATGAGCTGCTCCAGACCGATCGTTTCAATCGCCTCGCCATCTTTCAGCATATGCAGAGGGGCATCTACATGCGTACCGCTGTGAACATTCATATCAAGACGGGATTCGTATACAGCCTGCCCGTTATCATGGTTGGACACATTCGTGATGATCGGCAAGTTCGATGCTTTATCATTAAACACTTGCATCGATGGCTCGACGGTCATCGAAATATCGTAAATTTTAAACATGGTCAACGTCTCCTATACCGCCTTGCATGCAATCACTTCGGTCCGCCAGAGATCCAGATCACGTTATCCTCAGCTTGCCCGTTCACCGGCCACCAATGGAAGCCATCTTGAGCAAGGAGTTCGTCCGTGCTTGCCGGCCCCCATGAACCTGCAGGGTAAAGCTGAAGGTCGGAGCTGTTTTCGCGCCATGCATCTGCGATCCGATCCACGAAGGACCACGCCTGCGCAACCTCATCCCAACGAGTGAAGTAGGTGGATTCGCCGCGAGCCGCATCATAGATAAGGCGCTCGTAAGCTTCCGGCGTATTGATGCCGATCATGCAGCTTTGGCAGAATTCCATCGAAACCGGCTGTACGACGTTGTCGACGCCGGGCTTCTTGGCGTTGATCTTAATATAAATGCCTTCCATCGGATTCACGCGGATGACAAGTAAGTTTGGTGCCAGATCATGACGGCGCGCGAACAGAATATTGTCCGGCACGTTCTTGAATTCGATCACAACCTCAGTTGTTTTCACCGGAAGGCGTTTGCCCGTACGAATATAGAACGGAACACCTGCCCAGCGGAAGTTATCGAGGTACACACGAGCTGCCATATACGTCTCGGTTGTCGACTCCGGATTAACGGAATCCTCTTGGCGATAGCCGCTAAGCGGTTTGTCTTTCGCCGAACCTTCCGCATATTGCCCGCGAATGACATGCTGATTCACTTCGCTTGCCGATGTGAATGGACGCAGCGAACGCAAAGCTTTGACCTTCTCATCGCGGATATCCTCCGGATGCAGCCTGCTTGGCGGCTCCATTGCAATCATCGCAAGCATTTGCATCATATGGTTCTGAACCATATCACGAAGTGCGCCTGACTTATCGTAATAACCGCCGCGCTCTTCCACGCCTACGGTTTCGGATAGCGTGATTTGGACATTAGCGATATGTTTATTGTTCCACAATGGCTCAAAAAATGCGTTCGAGAAACGAAGCACCTCAATGTTTTGCACCATTTCCTTGCCCAAGTAGTGATCGATCCGGTAGATCTCCTCTTCCTTGAACACTTGGCTAAGCTGACTGTTGAGCTTGCGCGCGGATTCGAGATCATAACCGAACGGCTTCTCGATAACAAGCCGGTTCCAGCCTGACGATTCCAGCAGACCGCCGTCACGCAGGTTGAAGGAAACCGGTCCGAACAAATTCGGTGCCAGCGCCAAATAGAACAATCGGTTGCCCGGGATTTTGAACTTCTCATCCAGCCCTTGCGATAAGCGGGCCAGCTCCCGGAATCCATCTACATTATTAATGTCGAGGGACATGTATACAAAATGCTCGGCGAACCGGTTCCATAGCTCGGCATCATCCGATTTGTAACGCGAAAACTCGCTGATCGATTCGTACACGTCAGCTCTGAACTGCTCATTCGTCCGCGGTCTGCGGGCAAGTCCTACTACGGCGAAATCCTCGGCCAGCTTGCCTTCTTTATATAAGCTGAATAGCGCAGGAAATAGTTTCCTACGCGCCAAGTCTCCTG
The DNA here is from genome assembly GCF_900106745.1 of Paenibacillus sp. CF384. GTDB lineage: Bacteria > Bacillota > Bacilli > Paenibacillales > Paenibacillaceae > Paenibacillus_Z. Next base: position 383,890 of record NZ_FNNV01000002.1, read on the forward strand.
TAGCTCCGAATAAATAATAAACCGCACCCTCTGCGGCAACTGATTCATGTTTGCTCACTTCGGTCATTTCCCTCATTCTCTTATGTATTTTCATACAACGATTGGTAAGATCATGTTATGTAGTTTAGCATATTGAGACCATAGATGCTATTCATGCCATCATAAAAAAAACCAATCGGTTCTCAAACTTCTAGTTATTCGGCAATGAATAATCTCCAGTAATTAAAGGCACTCCGACGATTAATTCCCCTTCTTCTCCCGCTGATGCAGAAGATTCGGCCAACTGTAGATTCACTTTCGCGGACCCGCTTCGCACGCTGCTTTGTAACGCTTCACTGTAATACGTGATGCTTTCAGTATGTCCGTCGTTATACGACTCCATCTCCTTGGCTGCCGCTGTTGCTGCAATTCGCGCAGCACCACCTTCTCGAATCGGTATACCGCGAACCGTAAATCCGCCTTGAATATCAAGTCCCTCCGCCGACTGCTCCACATTGCCGATCATCTCATCCATTGAAGTCCGGCTCGTCCCTACAGCCGCATCCAGCAGCAGTACAAGCTCATACGGCTTATCGGCAGACGATTCGTCTATGCCAGGTTTGGTATGAATCCATAACTTCATATGTCCCGCTTCATTAGAAGCCATGACATCGACAGGTTCATTCCCATCCAAGCTCGCAGCCAATTGAAAACCAAGCGAAGCCGCCAAACGCTCCGCTCCCTTTCGATCGGAAGAACTGTCCCAGCGGAACGTCCAGTGTGCCTGCTCCGCTCCTCCTTCGAATTCACCGCCGCTCCACGCCCAAACTTGCTCAAAATCATGCCGGAGCCGCTCACGTCCAGAGGTTGGAGCTTCTTTGTCATTGGCATAATACGCGCCCCAGAGCCCGGCAGCCAGCAGCACGAGCAGGGCGGTCAGAACGCCCCACTTCGGGGTGCGCTTGGGACGCCGCAAGCTTGGGACGATGTTGTCCTCGGAATGGGAAACGACCATATCATTTCACTCCTCGTTAGGTAAATAACCATACGCTTATGCCTGTAGGTGAATAGACTGTATCCAAGAACCCAGGGGGAGGTATCAACTACAAGTGGATCAAATTTACCCGCTCCATGAGGATCATATAAAGAACTTTTGCGGCATGGCCGTTTGCGCCGTTACGCATGATGGTCAACGACATTACGGAATTCTTAGTCGTTGTCATGGCGGCAAGCTGATGTTCAATGAACAAGCAGGCGCTCTAAAGCATGTCAGCTCGCAAGCACAACCGCCTGAGCAGAGCAAAGTGACGAATTCGAAGGTAAAAAGCAAGAAAGGCAGCAAAAAAGCGGTAACGGAAGCTAAACCGAAGGAAGCCGCGCAAACGCAGGCTTACTATCCGTATGATCCGTATTATGGCGATCCCTACTATGGCTACGGTTATGGCTACTCGCCATTCGGAGCGGCATTCGCCATTGATTTGGCGTCCCTTGCTTTCCTTTTTCTACTCCTATAACGTTGGCCGTCAAAGCCCGAAGCCTGGTGTGGTATGCTGCGAGGTAAGGGCTTTTTGTCTGCCGACAGCTTGTCCGATAGGAGCGAAAATATCTTTGCTGAAGACCGCTAACAATCATCGACAAATTGGAAATATTTATTTAAAATAAACGTATCAGACATGATCGGAGGGCATTAATATGGTTATGCCGTATGCTATACCCGCTGTATTCGGAACCGTGCGCAGGACGCAAGAGCCCATCATTCCTGTAGAACGGTATGCGCTGTACCCGAATTTCAATTCATGGCCCTTCGCACGTCAACAACAGAAGGCTCCGGCCGGTTCTGGAAATTTGCTCGGATCGATTGGCAGCTTCGGTATGCCAAGACAAGCTCAAGATACGTTGAAGGCTGCAGCAGGAAGCTCAGCTGCATGGCTGGCTCAAGGAAACAAGCTTAAAGCGGCTGTCACGGACATGATGCTGAAGGATAAGACTGCTTTTGGCAATCGAATTGTGGCGGTATCGAACAGCGTGGATAACGGTAAAGTGGCGGGCCATGCGGCTTTCGGTGCAGAACGCACCTCTTATGATATTCAAGTTGTTTCCGTGGCGCAGGCTCAGAAGAACATAAGCTTCGACTTAACCAAGAATGCCCCTTCCATCATGAGTGCAGGCACACATACCTTCACCATCCAAGCAGGGAACGAAGTGAAAACCTACACTGCTTTCATTAAGCCCGGAGAGACGAATGACAACGCGCTCGGCAAGCTTCGCGATACCATCAACAGTGTCAAGCTCGGGGTGACCGCTTTCGTACGGGAGGATCGGACAACCGGTACCGTGAAACTGGAGCTTGCCTCGGATCACACCGGTAAGAAGTCTTCTTTTGAGATTAAAGATCTGCAAGGAGATCTGGTTGCAGCCAGCGGGATTGGACGTACGGCTGTGAATGCAGCAGACGCAAGGTATCGGATAAATGGTGAATCTTACATTGATTCGTCGTCGAATGACATTTCCCTGCAACAAGGGAAAGTAACCGTATCGCTCGCGAAGCTGGATGCCCCGGCAGATTTCACAATCTTCGTGGAGCATGACGTAGAAGCGGTTGCCAAGCAGCTCAGCGGAATTGTCGATGAGATCAATACCCTTCAATCCATCTATGAAGATGCGTCAGGCTACTTAAACCCGATGCTGCGGAACCGTATCGAAGATGCTGTTCAGAGCTCCGGCGCTGACGTTATCGGCTTATCCCGTAATGGTGATGGCCGTTTAAAGCTGGATCAGGAGAAGCTCGAGACCGCGATGCAGGCGAAGCCCGATGAGGTGAAACGGCTCCTATCGGGCAGAAGCAGCCTAACCTCACGCTTGAAAGAAGCGCTTGATCGATTTACGGGACTACCGACCGAAGCCTTGATTAGTTCGAAGGCCGGCGGGTTTCAGTCTTTTACGCTCTACGGCGCTTCATCGAAGTCGTACCTGCAGCTGCCGCTTGGCGGACTGTACGTGAACTCGTTTATGTAAAATAGTAAACCCGCCGGTTGGAGCCGACTTTGATGTCGCGGCTTCAACAAGGCGGGTTTTGTTAGTTGTGGAGGAGAAAGGCGATGAAGTCGTCTGCCTAGAGTAGAATGATGTCGACGATGGTATCGGCCGCTGCTCCTTCCGGACTCGCCTTCAGACGAATGAGTCCGTCGGCATCCGGGATGGAGGCCATCATGCTCGATTTGCTGAAAGCGAGCGGATCTGCGAAGAGCATCCCATCACGGGAGATTAGCCGCGTGCGCACGAAGCGCTCGTGCGGGCTGCCTTTGTCAAAAGGAGACGCTAGCTTGGCCGTTACCTGCTTCGGCAGCGATTCATTAACGCCCGCTCCCTGCAGGCGCTGTATCGCCGGCTTGGCGAACAGCTCAAAGCCGACGAAGCACGCGCCGGGATTGCCCGACAGCGCAAGCAGCAGCTTGCCCTCCATGAGGGCTGCCGAGGTCGGACTGCCGGGCCGCATGGCCACTTTGTTGAACAGCAGCCGCGATGCCTGCGGAAGCTTGGCCTCTATAGGGGCAGGCGAATCCACAGCTGGGAACGCTGGCGATTCGGCCGCTCCGTCGCTTGGTTCTAAACCGCGAAGCAGGCTCGCGATGACATCATAATCCCCAACCGACACGCCGCCGGTGGTGATGATGAGTTCACTCTGCGCCAGCGCTTCTGCAATCGCGCGAGCCGTAGCTTCCGGCTCGTCCGGCACGCGGCGCAGCACCAGCGCTTCGCCGCCGCATTGTTCCACCAATGCGGCGACCATCGCGCTGTTGCTGTCGCGGATGCAGCCCGGCGCGAGCGCTGCCTCAACCGGCAGCAGCTCTGCGCCGGTTGCCAGTACCGCGACGCGCGGGCGCGCATACACCGGCACGTCGGCGTAGCCAAACGTGCCGAGCAGCGCGACGTGGCCCGGCCGCAGCCGCGTGCCGGGCTCCGCAATCACGCTGCCGCAGCGAAACTCCTCGCCGCGGGGCGCGATGTTCTGCCCGGGCTCGGCGGCGCGTTTCACGTGCACCGCCGGCAGCCCGTCAACGAGGGCGTCCGCCGTCTGCTCCAGCATGACGACGGCATCCGCCCCCAAGGGCACCGGTCCGCCCGTCATAATGCGGACGGCCGTCCCCGGTGCAACAGCCGCCGAGGCGAGCTCGCCCGCGGCAACTGAACTGACAACGCGCAGCGTCGCCGGTGTACTCGGCGACGCCAGCGTCGTATCCGCGCTGCGGACGGCGAAGCCGTCCAGTCCGGATCGCGCAAAAGGCGGCCAGTCCGTCGTCGCCGTAATCGCCTCCGCTAGCCGCCGACCCGCGGCTTGCCGCAGCGGTACAAGCTCTCGCCGCCCCGGTACAGCCGCCTCAAGCACGAGCCGCATTGCTTCCTCTACTTTGACTGCGCGTCTACGATAACGCGCCTCTCCCTGCGGCTGCTTCACGTATGCTTCTCCTCCACTCAATCTCTCTATATCGTCTTGTTTATCTCTAGCAATGGATTTGTCCTGTTCTGTCTGTCCTGTCCTGTTCTCTATGTTCTGTCTGTCCTGTTCTGTCTGTTCTGTTCTGTCCTGTCCTGTCTCCACCACTCTCTTATCCCACCATTGTATCAGAATGTGGCAAATCCGCGATACGCTTATGCTATACTCGAATCAACTTATACACGTCGCTGGATGTCCAATCCGAAACAAGGAGCAACTCTCATGACCTCTCATTCCGATACGCCTAGCCGTTCCGTCCCATTCGTCCTCCAAGTCGTCGGCTACAAAAACAGCGGCAAAACCACCATGATCACCGCGCTCACGAAGCTGTTCAAACAAGCAGGCTGCACCGTGGGTACCGCTAAGCATGACGCCCACGATTTCACGATGGATACACCGGGAACGGATACATGGCGGCATCAAGAATCCGGCGCAGACATTACCGCGATCAGTTCTTCTTCCCGCAGTGCCGTCATCAGCGCGCGCCCAGAGCCGCTTTCCGCCCTGCTTACCCATATGCAGCATGTGGATATCGTGCTTGTCGAAGGCTTTAAGCAGGAGCATTATCCCAAGCTGATCCTTCTCCGCTCACCGGAGGACGAGTCCTTGCTTTCACTGACGAATCCCATTATGACGGCAGTCTGGCCACAGGCCAAAGCTCTCTCATTACCCTCAATCCCACACTACGATATTAACGATATCCCGGCCATTTATAATCATCTGCTCACCCTCCTCTAAAAAAAAAACTGCTCCGAAAGTCATCCTGACTCTCGGAACAGCCGCTCTTGCTCTTGCCCTTGCCCTTGCTCTTGCTCTTGCCCTTGCCCTTGCTCTTGCTCTTGCTCTTGCTCTTGCTCTTGCTCTTGCTCTTGCTCTTGCTCTTGCTCTTGCTCTTGCCCTCGCCCTCGCCCTTTCCCGACAACTCCCGCTCTACCCTTCATCCCCTGAATAATGAAACACCTCAGCTATCTCCCGCACAATGTTCCCGTCCTCATGCTTGACCAACAAATCCGCCATAAACTGCTGCCATCGAACGTTCGCCGGATGGGTGCTCAGCGTCTGCATCGCCTGCTCGAAATCTTCTACCTCCATATAGGCAAACAGCTTGCCGCCATCGATAAAAATACTATAAGTTCGAATGCCAACCTCTCCAAAAGCCTTCAGCAGCTCCGGATCGACGTTCCGATGCCGTTCTATATACGCCTCGCGATTGCGCTCATCGATTTGCAGAACAAAAGAAACTCGTTGCATCGTCGCTCACTCCCTTAATTGTTTTTGCACAATGTCACATGACGCAGCTGCAGCAGCTCCGATACTTTCTTGAACTGAGCCGCTTGATTCCCAACCGCAATGGCGCAATGATGTGTCGGCGCTTCGGCAAACCATTTCTCCATATACTCATCCGGATGAAGATCAAATTTCACATGCGTCTGAGTATTGCCGATTTGCATGATCTCCCCGTTTGTGGCCTGACCTTCGCTCGCAATCATCGCAAGCTTCCCGTCCCCGGTCTGAGTCACATTCAGCGTTGTAATGGAGCCCCGCTTCACTTTCGCTTCAACAGAAACCCCAGTCCCCTTCTTCCCATGGTACAAGCCCATCCCGCGCAATATCGGCTTCTCGCTGGCGATTGCAATATGGAACGGCCCATCATGTCCGAGCAAAATCGTTTCATCCTCATAATCGACCACGACAATTTCAGAGAAGCTTCCACCTGTCCCGAGAATGTCGCATATTTTCATTCCGACAGCCGTTTTCATATCCCCTTCGCCTGAGCATGGGATACCACGTGCGGTTAACAGGGAGTGACCCACAATAAAACCAGCCTGCAGCATCTCGTATTCATTCCCGTCTTGACCATGATAATAATAAGTGAGCGCATCCAGATCATAGGCACGTACCAGCTTCTCCTGCGCAACCGCCACCTTCGCGGACCATTCCAGCTGTTCCTGTGTCGGCTTCTTGGCAATCGGATCAGAAGGGGAGTCCCCGCTAATCTCGAACATTTCCACCACTTCAACGAGCTTCGTTTCGATCTCTTCCTGCGTCACTTCCTTCACGAACCGGTCGAGATCGCACATCTCCAGCACTTCCACATGAAGCCCAAGCTGAGCTTGGAGCATCGCAAAATCGCTGTACATATCAAGCATCCCGCTGTACGTATTGCCGAGGAAACCAAATCTTGCATGGCGCAGTGTCCGAACAACACCAGCCGCTTTAATCCATTCTTCAATTTCCCTCATTGCCCTTACAGCCTCTGGACGGTCAACGGTCACCTCATCCGTCAATGAAATCGCAGGCGTATAATCGAGCCCCAGCAACCCATTAATAACGCGAAAACGGATGCCCGCACGATTAAATGCATTCGATATCTCAGGAACCGGACAAGCCACGCAGTGCGCCAGCCATTCACCTGTCGTCGACTTTGCATAATTGATTCGGGCGGTCGGCTGCAAATTCAACACAATTACAGGCTTGCTGCAGAACTGATGTACCGGCAGTACCGTCGAACTCGTAGAATAGGTAGCCACATGGCAGAAAACAAGATCAACGTTCTTCTCATTGAACCATTCTCCCGCCTGCCTCCCCTTGCCTTCCGAATCGACTAGTCCGAAATTATAGATCTCGCCATACCGAGACATCTTGTTCTCCAAATGACTGCCATACTCCATGAGCCGCTCGCGAAGTCCGGGGAACTGCGGCCAGTAAGCTTCCAAACCAATCGAGTACAAGCCGATGCGAGGCTTCTTTGCCGGCTTGATAGGCGTGAGCAGAGACAATGTCGGTTCCTCCCCTATCTAAATAATAGATTTATACCCTCATTGTAATCGCTATGATTCAAACTAACATCGCGCGATCTTGCTTCAAAATAACAGAATATTGCTATCTGCTCTGAAGCATCGGATAATAAGGACAATCCCCTTTGAAGGAGGAAGTTGCATTTGCCACAATATACGGAGAATGCCTCGCATAGCTGGACTCCGGATTCCGTGCGTCTTATTACTTCGCCAAGCGTTGCAGCCCGTTCAGCGCTTATGTATGTGCAGGAAGCCGGCTATTTCTGGACGCATCCGCCTTATTTTACAGAACGTCAGCATCTGCCTTCCTATCTGCTTGTTTACACCGTCTCCGGAGAGGGACGACTCGAATATGGCGGGCAAACTTACAGCTTAACGGCCGACTCGCTATTCTTCATCGACTGCATGGAACATCAGCATTATCGGACGGCCGAGCAGGATCATTGGGAGTTCGCCTGGGTTCATTTCTATGGCGGTGCCAGTAAACATTATTACGAGCTGTATGCCCAGCAAGGTGATCCCCGTCTGCAACTCCAACCGCAATCACCTCTACTCGATCACATCCAAGCCCTTATCCCTATTCACGAGAATAAAACCATCCATACAGAGCTTCTAGCCGCCAAGCTTCTGACTGAATTAGCAACCGAGCTGATTCTGTCCGCTCATGTCCGAAATTCCGATTCCGATACCATGCCGGCCTATATAGCCGATGCCGTACGGGAGATGGAGCGTCGCTACTCAGAACGACTTCGGATGGATCCCTTGGCAAGGTCACTAGCCGTGAGCAAATACCATTTCACCCGTGAGTTCAAGAAGCATATCGGGATGTCCCCTAATGACTACCTGATCTATCTCCGTATCGTGAAGGCCAAAGAGCTGCTCCAATATACCACGCAATCCATCGCAGCAATCGCCGATGAAATCGGCTTCGACAATGTCAGCCATTTTATCAATCTGTTCAAGGCACGCGAAGGTTTGACCCCCTTCGCCTTTCGCAAGAAGTGGAGATCGTTATGACATTCCATCATACCGCCAAGCCAAAAAAAGGCCGTTTCCTCAAATTCGGGAAACGGCCTTCCATCTATACGTTCTACTCCGCCAAACCATGCTTATGCGCATAAATTGCCGCCTGCGTCCGATCATCCACGCTAAGCTTTGCAAAAATATTCGTGACGTGGAACTTCACCGTCTTGATCCCGATGAACAGCTCCTCGGCGATCTCTTGGTTTGATAAGCCTTTCGACACGCATTTCAACACGTCCATCTCCCGGTCTGTCAGCTGATCATGAAGCGGACGTACCGCTTCTGCCTTAGGCTGACGGAATCGGTTCATCATCTTCGCAGCGACCTGGGATTCCAGCACGGATTGCCCTCTTGCTGCAGCGCGTATTGCATCTGCAATTTCATTCGCACGGGAAGTTTTGAGCAAATAGCTGAACGCGCCTGCTTCGATGACCGGATACATTTTACCGTCATCCAAGTAGCTGGTGAGCACGATTACTTTGCAGTCTGGATAGAGCTCCAGGAGCTTGCGGGTCGTTTCGACGCCGTCCATGCCCTCCATAACCAAATCCATCAATACGACATCCGGCCGATACGCTTGCGCCAGGCGGATTCCTTCCATCCCGTTGCTTGCTTCCCCTACGACCTCAATGCCGTCCTCTGTATTCAGTACAGCCGCAAGTCCGATGCGAACCATCTCATGATCGTCCACAAGCAATACTTTAATAGGTTGTTCGATGCTGTCCATTCGTTCGATCGCTTCCATTCGGTGATATTCCTCCTCCATCATGCCCAGCCGCAGGCACCCATATGTCTATTAATACGCCATTTCCCGGTGAAGTTATTAATTTCAACGAGCCCCCGAGCACATTGACGCGTTCCTCCATCGTCAATAATCCATAGGAGGTCTGCTTCTTCTCCTCCAGGTTAAAGCCGGTTCCATCATCCTGCAGCGTCAACCGAACGTAAGCTCCCGCATGCTGCAGATAGATATTGAGGTGCTCTGCCTTGGAGTGACGCAGTGTATTGGATAGCGCCTCCTGCGCGATACGGAACAAATGGTCTTCCGCTTCCGTATCCAGCTTGATCGTCGGATCCGCCTCCAACGTAATCACCATCGGCACCTTCTGTTTCAGCTCGTCTATTAAACTGTGCAGAGCTTGACCCAAGTTTTTACCGTCCAAATGAATCGGCCGCAAGTGAAGCAGCAAGGCACGCATTTCCGATTGCGCTACAGATGCCATCTCCTCGATGAGCTGCACTTGGCGTTTAGCACGCTCCCAGTCCTTCTCCATCGTCCGGCTGACCGCTGTTGCCGTCATGGAGATGGCGAAGAGCTGCTGGCTTACCGCATCATGGAGCTCGCGTGCAAGACGCTGCCGCTCCTCAATGACAGCGGAGAACCGAACTTGCTCCGTCCAGGCTTCATCCTCTTCCGAGAAGGATTCAGGCGCCTGCGCCTGCCCTTCTTGGTCAGGCAATGTCACGCGTTGACGTTTGCGGCGCTGCTGCTCCGTGAGCCGTTTCATCGCCTCTCGTAGCTTCACGCTTTGCAAGTAACTGTACGCGGTAGCCAGCACCAGTGAGAGGGCAATGACCGTCAGTCCGATGAGCGCTGCTTTACTTTGCAGGGCAAACAGCTTCACATAACCGGTTCCTTGCAGAACCAGTACGATTAAGCCGAGAATAACGAGTATCCACAATACAGTCTCTGCTGCATTCCTTCGCTTCTCCGTTTGCATGGATGAAGGCCGCCCTTCATTTCGATACACCGGAAACATGTTGTCTTGTGCTGCCGGTGCTGTCAACGACCTTGAAGACCGTTCCTTCTCAGCCTCCGATCTCGGCGAAGACGCTTCTTCCTTCACTGTGCGGTACCCCCTCATCTATGTATAACCGCAGACAAGCCAGTGGTCGATGCCTGAATAGCGCATCGACCATGTATGGCTTGTTTGTAGCTTTTGTCGTTTATTGGGAATGCTTTGGATCCGCCTTACTCGCCGGAAGGCGGGTTCAGCTTGCTCTTGAGCGCTTGCAGCTGCTCTTCGATTTGAAGCTGCTTAGCAGGGTCTACAGAGCCTGCAGCAGCCGCTGGTGCATTGTAAGTGCCGTATGGAACGCGCATGACATCTGCTTCAGCTTCCAATTGCATAATCTTCTCTTCCATCCGGCTAAAGCCGCGTGATGCGTGGCCGCTCTCGATGGAGTGTACAGCAGATACTTGCGCCATTTGTTTCTTCGCCTTCGCCATTTGGGCACGGGCAGCCAGCTCATTGCGTTTGTTGCGAAGCTGGTAGTATTCATCTTTCATGCTGTGCAGCTGTGTCATGAGATCATCCGCTTGCGTTTTCGCGCTTGCATGCATCTCCGTGTATTCCGCTGTTTTCTGATCGAAGAAGATTTTCTCCTCAAGCAGCTTGCGTGCCAATTCCTCTTGACCTGCACGAAGGGCAGTCTCTGCTTTCGCTTCACGGTCTACACCGCTGCGAACCGCTTCATCTAGACGCTGCTTCATGCGGCGCTCGCTTGCCATTTGTTTCGCTACTGTAAGCTCAGCTGTATGGATCTCAGCCTCCATATCGCGTAAGTACTGATTGAGCATCACAACCGGATCTTCCATTTTATCAAGCAGCTCATGCAGCGATGCCTTCGTCATATCTTTCATTCTTTTGAAAATACTCATGTTAAAACTCTCCCTTCTCATGTTTCGCTAATTTAGCACGAAGCTCTTCAATTTCTTTGCGCAATGCACGTTTCTCCAAATCTTCCATCATGGCATCTATATTAGAAGCCGACTGTGCCGGCGGCGACTGCCAATTCGCTCCGCCCGAGGTTGGTGGCTGAGGCGGGTTGTTGTACGAGCTTTTATAACCAAAACCTTGATCCTGTCCCGAGTAATGGTTGCCCTGCGGCCCGTTATTCCAATTGCTTCCGCCAGGATATCCACCCGGCCCATATCCGCCATAATGGTACGGATCTTTCGGAACAACTAATCCAGCCAGAATATAGACAAGAATTAATGCACCGCTTGTAAAGACGGTCACCACGATCAGAAGAATCCGCAGCAGCGTCGCATCAACATTCAGCATTTCGGCTAGACCGCCGCATAAGCCAAAGAGCTTCTTGTCGCGGCGCGAACGATACAGTTTCTTCATTACGGCTTCCATCCTTCCTGTTGTAATTTGCGTTTCAATTGCTCCATCTCACGTTCGATCACGTTCTGCAGCGTATGTCCCGCTTCGGTAATAAACTCTTGCCCTGCTTTGCGTAGATCACGCAAGCTGCGAGCTTCCAGCTCCATATCTGAGATTCGATCTTCCAGCTTGCGGAACATCCCGCTTGGCTGTTGTCCGGCCGAACCGTATGTGCTGCTGCCTGTATAACGCTCATTCATGCGCTGCTGTAAGCGAAGCGACTCCATCCGTGCGGCAAAATACTCGCGCTTCTCATACACGGTTTGATACTCGCTGCGCAGCTCGCGCAGCTGTTCTTCCAATTCTCTCGTACCTTGCAGCGATTGATCATAGAGCTCACGATACTGCATCGCACGTTCCTCGCTGGACGCTTTCTCCATCAATGCGATGCGAGCAACTTGCTCCTCGCCGGCTTTCAGCGCGATAATGGCTTGCTGCTCCCGCTTTTCTTTCAACTGCTCGGCTTGCAGCCATTGCATTTTCAAATGATTATTATGACCGGCGCATTGCTGATAAAGCTTCTCTGCCCCGATAATCTCTTCTCTTGTCGACCAGAGAAACTGATCGATCAGCTTTACGGGATCTTCCGCTTTCTCAAGACGCTCATTCAGCGTCGCAACCGTCATATCCCGCACTCTCCGCATGATACTCATCGTTCTTGCCTCCTTCGTCCACTGCTATAAATTAATCGTTGTCGTTCATCCGTTAGATACTTTTTCTACGATTCTTGAATAAGGAGACGCCCCATACGATAAGTCCGACTGCGAGCAGCAGCGCGAACAACCCTGCTAATTTGCCAATCAGCATAATAGCTCCGACTACGATAAGAATACCGCCGATGATTTTGCTGTTATTACGAATACCTACCACGCCAAGACCGATCAAGATGAATGGCATGAGTAGACTGATAATCCATCCAAGATTAATGCCGATAAACTTCATGACAATCAATGCACCAATCACGACTAGAATTGCACCTAATGCAGATTTTCCGTTCATTGTTTGTGTCACCGCCTCTCATTGTTTAGATACTGTTACTTCTCTTTACGCCTTGCTTTGCTCTTGTGTTTCGTTTCTTGCTTATGTTCCTATTGTAGGTTGTTTGCAGACATTCCAAAACGGACCCGCGACGGTTTTTGTTACTGGACCTCAGGCGGGGAACACGCCAACCTTAAGGCTGAAAGACCAACCAGACCCATTGTCCGATATTGTTATTACGCACATAAACAACAAAAAACCTGTAAGATCATTGATCCTACAGGTTGTCTTATTCATGATGGTGCCGGCGAGAGGACTCGAACCTCCACGGTTTCCCTCACGATTTTGAGTCGCGCGCGTCTGCCATTCCGCCACGCCGGCAAATTGATGGCGCGCCCTAAGAGATTCGAACTCCTGACCTTTTGATTCGTAGTCAAACGCTCTATCCAGCTGAGCTAAGGGCGCAAAATATTAAGTTTGAAAAATTGTGGAGGCGCCACCCAGACTCGAACTGGGGGTAAAGCTTTTGCAGAGCTCTGCCTTACCACTTGGCTATGGCGCCATAAAAGATGGAGCGGAAGACGGGAATCGAACCCGCGACCCTCGCCTTGGCAAGGCGATGCTCTACCGCTGAGCCACTTCCGCGTAAAATGGCTGGGGATCTAGGATTCGAACCTAGGGATGACGGAGTCAAAGTCCGTTGCCTTACCGCTTGGCTAATCCCCAACGCATAAGTATTCTTTGTAGTTGATATGGGGCGACCGATGGGAATTGAACCCACGAATGCCGGATCCACAAACCGGTGCGTTAACCACTTCGCCACGATCGCCATACAACTAATTAATTGGCAGGGGCAGCAGGAATTGAACCCACACCAACGGTTTTGGAGACCGTTGTTCTACCCTTAAACTATGCCCCTAAGATAAGAAAGTGGTGGAGGATGATGGATTCGAACCACCGAACCGTGAGGAAGAGATTTACAGTCTCCCGCGTTTGGCCACTTCGCTAATCCTCCAAAAATGGTGCCGGCGATAGGAGTCGAACCCACGACCTACTGATTACAAGTCAGTTGCTCTACCAACTGAGCTACACCGGCATATGAACTTAAATGGTGGCTCGGGACGGAATCGAACCGCCGACACGAGGATTTTCAGTCCTCTGCTCTACCGACTGAGCTACCGAGCCGAACTTTGAAGAAATGGCGGAGCCGACGGGATTCGAACCCGCGGTCTCCTGCGTGACAGGCAGGCATGTTGGGCCACTACACCACGGCTCCGCGTTATTAAATGCTCGGTATGTACTACCGAATTGTTTTGGTTGCGGGGGCAGGATTTGAACCTGCGGCCTTCGGGTTATGAGCCCGACGAGCTACCGAGCTGCTCCACCCCGCGTCATTAAAAGGTACTTCTTATGAAGTTAAATGGTGGAGGCTGACGGGATCGAACCGCCGACCCTCTGCTTGTAAGGCAGATGCTCTCCCAGCTGAGCTAAGCCTCCGTGCTGAGCGACAAGTAATACTATAACTCATTTACTTGTGTCATTGCAAGTCTTTTTTTGAAGAATTTTTGTAGAAAATGGTGACCCGTAGGGGACTCGAACCCCTGTTACCTCCGTGAAAGGGAGGTGTCTTAACCACTTGACCAACGGGCCTAATCTGGCGGAGAGCGAGAGATTCGAACTCTCGAGACGCGGTTAGCGCCTACACGATTTCCAATCGTGCTCCTTCGACCACTCGGACAGCTCTCCAGATGAATGGCTCCCCGAACAGGACTCGAACCTGTGACAACTCGATTAACAGTCGAGTGCTCTACCAACTGAGCTATCAGGGAACAGTGTTATTCAGGAACTTTGTTCAAAGCTTGCGCCTTGAAAACTGGATACGAACCTTTGCGAAGGTCTTGTTTAGCTGATGTTGTCCGAAGTTGAACATCCGAGCGAATGTTCGTAGGATAAGCCCTCGACCGATTAGTATTCGTCAGCTGCATGCATTGCTGCACTTCCACCTCGAACCTATCAACCTGGTCGTCTTCCAG
>NZ_FNNV01000006.1 GCF_900106745.1 Paenibacillus sp. CF384
AAGGAGGCTTAACGCCCTTCGACCTCCACAAACCAACCCTAAAACCAAAGAGAAACCCAACGTTTGAAAAAAAACGTTGGGTTTCTCGACATTCTAAGAAGGACTATGTCCTTCTCCCCATGTTTTAAGGAGCGTACGATAATCCACGAATTACGGTCAGACCCGCTTGAAGCTCTCTTTGTTCCGGTATGACATTCCCTTCACTATCAAGTCCGTTTAGCGAAAGAACAACATCGGCAAGATATAGCGTGGATGCTTTAATTTGAATTTCGTATGCGCCTGCATCCAAAACGGTCACCTTCTTCATATCTGCTGTATTAGGAGGCAATAAATACAGATAATGCGCGATTGTGATTTTCGGTCCCGGCGTGCTGGGAATGGCAAATCCAATAATTTCGATAATGGCGGCTTGTAAATAACTTTCATTCAACACGTTAACAGAAACGGACTTAGCTAAACATACGTCATCCTCCGTATTCATGATGATGCCGGTCGTGTGAACCCTTTGTTGTACCGGAGAAATCTGCGGAGGGATAGTAATGAAGGTTGCACTTGCATCCAAGCCGATTTGAGTGATGAGGGTGTTCGTCTGTGTATTGACGACTGCGATGAACGTACCGGCAACCGTTGCAAGTACTTTGGAGCCATCTGAAGTAACGGCTAGTCCTGTCGGTACACCGCCAATAAATACATTAATGGGAGAAGATGTTGTGGTGTCTATTGCTAGCAGACGTCCGAGAGAAGGACTTGAAACAAAGTCCCGACTGCCATCCGGTGTAAGAGCTTGAACAGCAGCTAAAGTGCCGGAGATTGGAATCGTAATTACGATCGTGTTGGATGCGATATCAATGACGGATACATTGTGACTGTCTTGATTCACGACATACACTTGAGTACCCAGAGGATTCACGTTAACCTTTACAGGCCTAGTTCCCACTGTAACCGTTGCAATTGCGGCACGCGTTATCGTGCTTAGGGAAGCAACTTTGTTATCGGGCGTTAGGATCGTTCCCGGTGAAGCTACATAGACTAAACTCCCATCCGGAGTCAGCGCGAGATCACCGGCTTGTAATGGCGGCGGAAGAGGTATGTTGTCTATTACCGTATTCGTGATCGTGCTGAAAACGGAAACTTCCGGTCCTGTGCCAATGTAAAGGTAGTTCGTATCCGGAGACAGCGCCATGACGGATAAACCTGAAGCTACTATTACCGTTGAAAGTAACGTCAATGCAGCCGTATCGATGATCGAAATTGTACCGCTGACGTTCGCAATATACGCGAGCCCGTTAGTAGGGTGAACGATAATCTGTTTGGGCTGGTTTGCTTGGTTATTCGTTATCCCGAGATAAATAACTCCGACTATAATCTCGCTCATTAAATCAAGCACAGCAACGGTACTGTTCGTTTGGTTTGCCAGATATGCCGTCTTGGCATCCGGAGTAAGTGCGATCCAATTGGTGTTAAATCCAATAACAATCGTAGAAACAACAACATTGGTATCTGTATCCACGATAGCTACTTTGCTATTCGATTGTGCTACATACGCGTAATTCGGCATTACCTTCCCTCCTATACAATAAAAAGCGGACACACTGTATTCTATGATGATCATGAAGCTGTGATTGGACAACTAGCTGGGGAATAGGCCTGATATCCATTTATTTGGAAATTTCGATGGTACAAAAAAGAAGAGAACCCCATCATCCAGGTCCTCTTCTATGTAAGGGATTTGAATATTAACCTCTGCTGCGGATTTGGATCCGATCGAAGTCCGGTGCCCAAGTGCTGGCGTTTGAAAACTTTATCGTATTGTCTCCTGCTTTCAGTTGAACCGTTGATTGTAAAGTGCCGAGTGTAGACCAACTGCCTGTGGAAGGGAAGCTTAAGTTAAGTATTGTTCCGTTTACATGGATTCGAGCCGCCCTCGCTGTCGTATCCCCATTCACGTAGGACAAGATCAGCGTATAGGTCCCGGCAGTGGCCACATTAATACGGTTGAACTGAAGCGTACCGCTGTTGTTGCCAACGTAACCGACTTTGGATCCGCCTGCGCATGAACTGCAAGACACTACGATAGCACCGCCTGCAAGCGTATTGGCAGCAGACTCCGCTTCAATCGCAATTGAGGTACTGACTGCATTCGTCGCTACGCTAATAACGTTGCTGTTACTCGAAACATTACCTGCCGCGTCTTTCGCTCTTACCATGTAACTATAGTTCGTCGCTGCTTTAAGTCCGGTATCGGAGAAGGAAGTACTTGTTGTTGTGCCGGCATAACTGCCGTTCCGATAGATTTCGTAACCGGTCACGCCGACATTATCCGTCGAAGCCGTCCAGCTGATATTGTTACTGCTTGCCGTTTTACCTGTCGATGTTAACTTCGCAGGAGCTGTCGGCGCTTGTGTGTCTGTGCTTCCGACTGATCCGTTATAGGCACTGCTTTGCAAGCTATAGCCAAGCGTTTTATCCGATTTCAAACTTGCGAACGATCCCAGCGTTTGATTGGCGGCTTCCATGCCGATGCCTACCTTACCGATCGGCGTTCTGCCTCCGGTGTAGTAGTTGGTATTGGCGAATCGTGCGCCCGGCTGCCAGCCAGCAGGATCCAAAATGGACAATGTCAGTGTATAGGTTCCATTCGCCAATGTGGTCGGAATCTTGAATGCACCGTTCACAGTGTTGACAGTTGGAGCTTGGTTGTAAGCACGAGTCACGCTATTCCAGTCTGAACCGGGCAGCCAAGTTCGAATATCACCTTGGAATACGCCTTTCCATGCAACAGTCCCATCACTCTTAAGCAGATTAGCCTCCACCGGCCAGTTGTAATAGAATGGCGAGGAACCTTTGTTAGTAACCTGGAACGAAACGTTCATCGTTCCTCCCGGCGCCACATTGCTCGTAAACGTTGCTTGATTCAACACGAAGCGATAGCCAAGTACCTTCTGCATCGCGGTTGCCCCGACTTCTACGGCTGGATTGGTTGCGGTATAATCCGAAATCCACCCTAAGCTCGAGGTATGCGTCTTCATGATCCAGTCAATGACATTGTTCGTGTTGGAAACACTGCTCAACGTTCCATTGGGACTGCCGCCGAGATTAGACTGGTTCCCCCAGTTATAAGCGACTTCACCGCTGTTAATCTGCGTCCGCCAATTATTACGCGAAATCTCCCCATTCCCAGTGACAGCATCATCCGGCAACGCAAAAGAATCCCAATAAATCCCGAAGTTATACGCCGTGAACGTATCCGTATAGCGGACAAGCATTTTTTTGTTACGGAAAGCTGCTGTATAAGCATCACCAAGCGCTTTTTGGAAACTTGGCGGAATAATGTGGGTTCCGTCAGGAAACTTATTAGGATAAATATGGTGCTCGCCCCAATTGCCATACAAGCCGAGCTCTACAAAAGCAACTCGAGGATCATTGTCCCACGCTTGCCCTAGCTTCCCAATAAACGCCACCAGTCGGGCTTTCAAGGAATCTGACAGCCACTGAGTGGCGGGATCGCCATGTACGACCCCAGTTGGCCAAAACTCCCCGGCACCGGGATAAACAATGATAACTCGCGGCACCACCTTAATATTCTTCTTTTCGATGCCCGCCCAAGCCTTAGTGCTCCAATCTTTGATCTTCTGAACAGAGTCCGCATTCACTTCCAGATCGGTGTACTTAATGTAGTGTTTATAAATATCTGCATATTCTCGATTCGGGAAAGACAAATCGTTTATGTTGCGTGATGGTCTAAAGCCCATGATCGGATTATTGAATGCTTCCGACGTTTCCGTCAATTTAAAGGTATTTAGCCCAAACAGCTTCACTTTCGGTTCTGATAGCTTGGTTGGAATCATTCGACTTTTAGTTGTTTCTTTAGGTGTTACTTCTTGTGAGTGAATATTTATCTGATCCGAATCGCCGTTATCCATCTTACAGCCGGACAAAGCCAATGAAGCCGATAGCAGCACCGTAGTTATAGCTAAAGTCTTACGCATATCGAAATCGTCCTCTCAATAAATCGGATCCTGTACGTTCAACCACCCAGTCAATTCCTTCGATTGTTATCATGCTCGCCGCGGCTCTGCTTAATCGGAATTCATGGTTGGGAATTCATACCGGATTTCAATGCTGTTCTTGGAACGGAGAGGGCTGATCTATAATTGAAATTTACTGAAAAAAGGGATCCTCCGCATGACCGGGGATCCCTTTCATTGTTACACCCTTTGATTAATTTGGATCCGGTCGAAGTCCGGCGCCCATCCGCTGGCATTTGCAAACTTAATCGTATTGTTTCCTGCTTTCAATTGAACCGAAGCTTGGTAAGTGCCTACTGTAGACCAACTGCCCGTAGATGGGAAGCTTAAGTTCGCAATTGCACTATTTACGGTGATTCGAGCCGCTCTTGCTGTCGCATCACCGTTGATATATGAAATGATTAACGTATAAGTCCCCGCGGTTGCTACGTTAATTCCATTGAACTGAAGCGTACCGCGATTATTGCCGACATAACCGACCTTTGAGCCGCCTGAGCAGGAGCTGCACGATACTACGATTGCACCGCCGGCAAGTGTATTAGCCGAAGACTCCGCTTCAATCGAAATTGAAGTACTGGCTGTATTCGTCGTTACGCTAATAACGTTGCTGTTCCCCGAAACATTACCTGCGGCATCTTTCGCTCTTACCATATAACTATAGCTCGTCGATGCTGTAAGTCCGGTATCGGTATAGGAAGCGCTTGTTGTGCTGCCGACAAAACTGTTATTCCGATAGACATCGTATCCAGCTACGCCTACGTTATCTGTTGAAGCCGACCAACTAAGGCTGACGCTGCTTGTTGTTTTTCCTGTCGAAGTTAGCTTCGCAGGAGCTGTCGGCGCTTGTGTGTCTGTGCTTCCGACTGATCCGGTGTACGCGCCGCTTTGCAGACTATAACCAAGTGTCGCATCTGATTTCAAGCCTGCGAACGATCCCAGCGTTTGATTGGAGGGTTCCATGCCGATGCCTACTTTGCCGATCGGCGTTCTGCCTCCCGTGTAGTAGTTGGTATTGGCGAATCGTGCGCCTGGCTGCCAGCCAGCCGGATCCAGAATGGACAATGTGAGTGTATAGGTTCCATTCGCCAATGTGGTCGGAATCTTGAATGCACCGTTCACGGTGTTGGCAGCCGGAGCTTGATTGTACGCACGAGTCGCGCTATTCCAGTCTGAACCGGGCAGCCATGTTCGAATATCCCCTTGGAATACGCCTTTCCATGCAACAGTCCCGTCACTCTTCAGCAGATTCGCCTCTACCGGCCAATCATAATAGAATGGAGAGGAACCTCTGTTGGTAACCTGGAACGATACGCTCATCGTCCCTCCAGGCGATACATTGCTCGTAAACGTTGCTTGATTCAACACGAAGCGATAGCCAAGCACCTTCTGCATCGCGGTTGCTCCGACTTCTACGGCGGGATTGCTCGCGGTATAATCCGAAATCCACCCTAAGCTCGAAGTATGCGTCTTCATAATCCAGTCAATGACATAGTTCGTATTGGAAACACTGCTCAGCGTTCCATTAGGACTGCCGCCTAAATTAGTCTGGTTCCCCCAGTTATAGGCCACTTCTCCGCTGTTAATCTGCGTCTGCCAATTATTCCGCGCAATCTCCCCATTCCCGGTGACAGCATCATCCGGCAACGCAAAAGAATCCCAATAAATCCCGAAATTATAAGCCTTGAACGTATCCGTATAGCGGACAAGCATTTTTTTGTTATGAAATGCTGCAACAGCTGCATCGCCTAAAGCCTTTTGGAAACTTAGCGGAATAATGTGGGTTCCGTCAGGAAACTTATTGGGATAAATATGGTGCTCCGCCCATTTGCCATACAAGCCAAGCTCGACAAAAGCAACACGTGGATCATTATCCCAAGCTTGCCCAATCTTCGCGATAAACGCCACGAGCCTTGATTTCAAGACATCGGTCAGCCACTGATTGACTGGATCACCATGCGTGATCCCATTCGGCCAATATTCCCCGACATTAGGGAAAACAATGATGACTCGTGGAACTACCTTAATATTCTTCTTTTCAATACCAACCCAAGACTTGTTGCTCCAATCCTTGATCTTCTGAACGGTGTCCGTTGCATTCATTTCCAGATCGGTGTATTTGATGTAGTGTTTATAAATATCCGCATATTCCCGATTCGGGAAAGAAGTATCGTTTATGTTACGAGATGGTCTAAAACCCATGATCGGATTATTGAATGCTTCCGGCGTTTCAGTCAATTTAACCGTAATGGTTCCCATTGCCTCATTCGCCTCCTTAATATAACCTGCTTTCCCTCCGCTCCAGATTAACGCGAGCAACGCTGCGATGCAGAGGAATGCTCGTAAAGTTCATTTCTTCATCTTTTCCCTCCTTAGAAAAGAATCAGCGTCTCTATCAGTATACGGGGACGAGCATTAGTGGTGACGAGAAGAACGTCCAATTATTAGAAAAGCAAATGTTAATTTCCAATTATTATAAATAAACATAAGAAAACCGCCTTTGTAAAAGGCGGTTTAGTATTTGACTATGTAGAGATGATGGTGAACCTTTGTTGATTAGTAACTGGATTCAACCTGTACCGGATGCAGCCAGTTATCTACTACAATTGCTCGTGATTCGGCTTGATTGGAGAGCGCTTCTGCCCATTGGTTGATTTTCACTTTCATGACATCGATTGAATACGGAAACGGATACTCGCGCAAATTAACGGCTACCCAATTTGCATTGTTCAAATTCGACCATTCCAAGCTAATCGTGTTGGTCAATTCGGAAAAACCTTGGATAAGTTTTACGAAATCATGAAGTTGCTGCTGATTGTCTTGGGTCATCTGAATGCGCTCCATTCATATAATATGAGATTCTAGATTTATATTACCATTTATTAGGTGATTAAATTGTCACTCTATGGTGTCTTTTTGTTGGAATAATTGACGAGCCGTATGAATTTCTATTATTTTCAGGACCCGGAACGATAAAAAGTGCCATGAACGCAAAAAAAGCCGTCGGAATCATGTCCGAACGACCTGGAAAGTACTAGAGATATTCGTTCACTGCTCCGCTTTGACAACGCGCACCAGTCTATGTTCGTCATTTTGAAGGAAGATAGCAAAGATTTTGTCGCCTTCATTTAATCGTGTTTCCTGCCGGAAATTAGTCTCACTGAACAAACAGTGATCTCCTGTGTCATTGATTGCATCGTAGCAATGCTCATGGGGGCATTCCATCATGGTATACACGGAAACTTCAGTGGGCGTATTGTTCATCATTCCGATGAGCAAAGCTAAGGCCTTAATCATGGAAAGCGTAGTCATTTACATAGGCGCTCCTCTCATTAGCTTATTCACTAAATTACGCTCACCTATGTCGTTATATGCTGGTCAGAATTACCTCTATTTCCGAAAAGAAACAGACGCGCCACAAACAAATGCGGCGCGTCCCTATCACTCATTCAAATACGTCATTACCCGATTCTGGATCAACTCGGCTACTGCATCCGCAGGTTTCTGCCCCGCGAAGAACGCTTTGACTTCCTCTGCAATGATTCTCTGTACGGTCGTCTCATAGCCTATATTTCTTAAGCTGGCTTCGGACAGCATGTCACGGAGAACCTGTAGATTCTCCTCCGTTACTTTGATCTTAACATCTCCGCCTTTACCGGCTACAGCCTTATCAATTCCATTTGCTTGGACAGCTTCGATGGCCTTCTCATTCACCGCTTTATTCATCGAGAATCCTGAAGCTCCCTGCTGTTTCGGGTAGGATTGCATCTCTTCGGACAGCAGAAACTTCATAAACTCCCATGCGTCTCTTTTCACCTCTGAATTGGCGTTCATGGCAATTTGATTCGTTACAAGAAACGAAATGCCCGACTTTTGATCCGCAGCATGCGGCTTCTGATAAACTTTCCCATCTTTATAATACATGGCCAGTCGAAGAAGATAATCGCTTGGAGATGTCATTAATGAATAGGATAAATAACTTTTGGTGAATTCCGCCGCATCACTTCTTAACTCTTTCTCCTCATACATCTCCTTTACTCCCGTCAGTAAATCCGTAAAAAAAGGAGTGTCAAACGATGCCTTGCCGTTAGCACCATCGATTAATCGGGTATAGTTGTCAGACACGAGATTATTGATCATCGCCTCAGGCGGCAAAAAATTCATGGAATAGGTATGTCCGGTCCCGTCTGTCACCTGCTTGCTGATTTCGGCGAACTGGCTCCATGTCCAGTTTTTATCATCTATTGTAATGCCGGCATTCTTGATCCCCACCGCATCTCCGTACAATGCTTCCAAATAGAATTCTACAGGCATAATATACAAGCCGCCGTTCATTTGAGAACCATCCATAATGTTCATATGGTATTGCTGCTGATCGAAGCTGGGATCTCGTTTCATCCAATCGCCTACGTTTTCGAACGCGCCTTTAGTGACGTACTTATCAATAGGCAGCTCCACGGTCGTAAATGCGAATAAGTCCGCCCCTTTGCCGGACAACACTTCCGTCGTCGTCGTTTTGATATATCTCTCCACTTCAGATGCGCTCATCATGCTGCCTTTGGTTTCAAATTCTTTAAATTGAATCGTTGTATTCGGATGCAGCGCTTCATACTTCTCTTTCGCCAGCTTGTAGATGTCGGTAGTTCCAAGAATAGAAACGACAATCGTTTTCGGTTTATCGTCAAGCGGTTCCAGCCCCTGCGGGGATGCGTCAGCTATTACTTTCTCAGCAGGTTTTGAATCATTACTTGTATTCTTTTGCGATTCAGTTGCCTCGGATTGTGATGAATTTCCGTTAGGACTATTCTCGTTCCTACTGCCCTCGCATGCTGTTAAACTAAACATGACGATGCAGCTCATGATTACAATAAGTACTCTTGTCATCTTTATTCCCGCTTTCCTCATTTGATAAGAATTAATGGACCATTACCCGAACACGCTCTCCATCTGAAACAGTAGGTGCGCTGCTCTCCAGAATGATCGGTGAATCCGGAAAAATCCCTTGCAGCACCACAGTATCGGTTTCATTCGAATCACCGACTTTGATTATCGCTTTGCGGACATGACTTGTATCGCCAAGTGGACCTTTCTTCTCCTCAACGACATAAACATAAGCATCTTCACCCTCAAGGTGAATGGCGCTGCTCGGAATAACGATGCCGCCATTAGCAGGCGAAGATGCAAATCTGAGGTCAATTCGTCCTTGTTCACCTCCACGGAGCGAATCATGTTTTACGGCAACTACCATATTCATTTGATTTTCTTTGTTGTGGATTTCCGTAACGAACCCTTCCAGCTGCTTCGCATCTTCCGTGTGACCGACTTGGACATCCAGCTTCTGTCCAATGCTCAACCTCTCGCTAATCTCAGCAGGTACCGCCAGCTCCATCCGATATCCTTGACTGGAGGACGCGATACGAACATCAGCACCTGCGCTGGCGGATAGCATATCTTCCACGGCACTCACGTCCATCACAATTCCGTCGAAAGGTGCTTTCAGCTCGCGGTTCCTGACCAGATCCGCCTTCATGCTGTCCAGATTACGCTGCTGCATGGCCAGCGTCAGACGTGCGCTATCGAGTTCCCGCTTCGCGCTGCGCAGCTGAATCGCATCATCGCTGTTTGCGGCTTCAACATATCGGTCCTGTAAGCCTTGTATGGATAATTGCTGCTGCTCCAATTGGGTTTTGGCATCCAGATAACGATTATTAGCTTCAAGGCTCTCGTAAATGACGAGCGACTGCCCCTTCTTCACGCTTTCTCCTGCTTTCACCTTAACGGTTTTTACGTTCCAGCCTGCTTTGTTCGATAACGAAGCTTCAGTAATCGGCTCCAATACACCGCTTCCGGTAAAGGTCTGAACAAGCTCTTCTTGCCGTCCGATGGTTGTCCACACCTTCGTTAAATTCATCGTTTGCAGCGTATTGCTGAATAGGGTAAGCACGATTAATCCACTGGCAAACAAGATGGCGAGCAGCCGAATTTTCTTCTTCCTGCCCGTAAGTTCTTGCTCGATTTCTTGCCTTTCCACTTCCAACAAACCTCCTACCCTTTAATGCCGGACATTTGAACGCCTTCGATAAAATATGATTCCGCATATAGAAACAACAGCACCATCGGCAACATGTAGAAGACGGATGCGGCGAAACCTATGCCCCTTGCTTCCTGCTGAACGACGGAGAGATACACCGACAATGGCTGTCTGAAGGTATCATCGAGAAAGATGAGCGGCTGCTCCACCATATTCCAGTAATCGACGAACAAGAGCACGATCAGCGCCGCGAATCCCGGTTTAATAAGTGGAACTATGATTTGAAGGAAGATGCGAAAATGCTCCGCTCCGTCCATATAGGCCGCCTCCACGTAAGCATTCGGGATCGACAACATGAATTGCCGAAGCATGAACACGCCAAACGTGCCAAAAATACCGGGTAGAATGATAGCACTTGCACTGTTCAGAAGACCTAATTGATCAGCAATAATATAGTTGGGTACGAGCGTCACTTGAAACGGCATTAACATCGCCACCAGATAAACGAAGAACATCCGGTCCCGACCTTGAAAGCGGAGCTTAGCAAAAGCATAGGCAGCCAGTGAGCCAACGATAACCTGCCCCGCGATAATGAGCGCAACCATGTAAACCGAATTCCAAAACAGATTTAAATACGTCGGGGTATCGATCAGCACTTTGCTGTACTGTTCGAACGAAACCCAGTTAGGTATAAGCTTCAGATTCACAAACGCATCCTTGCCTCCGGCTGCCGCAGCTGTCATCTTCCCGATCAAATCATAGTTCGATTGGATTTCGTGCTCCGTCATAAGCGAATTGGTGAAGGATACGATGATTGGCAGCAGCATAACGAATGCGATCAACGCTAGTGGAATCGAGATCGCCACTTTAGTAGTGGCAGCTTTCAGTTTCATTGATTCTCCCCATCACTCCAAGTAATTAGTGAAACGCCGTTCTAATGCAAACATCCCTGAAACAAAAACGAGCAGGCAAACCACCATGATCGCAGCGGCAGACGTAAGCTTCTGAATATCGAGCGACAAGAACATATTGTTCATATAATGCTGCAGCATATAAATGCTGTCGTGCGGATAATCTCCCGCGATCAAATACGTCTCCCTGAATATCCGAAACGAGCTGATCAACCCCATCAAGACAACGAAAAACATCGTCGGCGTCAAATAGACGAGTGTAATTCGCGTGAATTTATGAACGATGCCCGCTCCTTCGAGCTCCGCCGTCTCGTAATAATCCTTCGGAATACTCTGCAAACCGGCTAAGAATAGGATGATGTTGTACCCAATGTTTTTCCAAGCATAGACGACGGAAAGCACGGCTCGTGCCCATTGAGACTTCATCCAATCGATTCTTGGCACGCCAAGACCATGCAGCCAGCTATTCACAGCCCCGTTCCAATCGAACAGCACTTGCCAGATTAGGACAACGGAAGCGACAGGAACGACAAGCGGCAATACATAGGCGGTTCTAAGCCCATTGCGGAAATGGATGTTCTGATTCAACAACAAGGCCAGTAACAACGAAATAGCAATTGTGATCGGAACACTGATAGAAGTAAACAGAAACGTGTTCTTCGATGCTTGAAGGAAGGAATCACTCGCAAGCAGCTCCTTATAATTGGTGAAGCCTACGAACGATCCATCGGTCGATCGATTCATAAAGGAGTAACAAATCCCCATCACGAACGGAATCAAGTAAAAGACTGAGAATCCGATCGCACTCGGGGCAAGAAATAAGATTGCAACGACACTGTGCCGCCGCATAATGATACGAAACATGACATCCCCTCTCTCCTTCTCCTTAACGAAGACTCTCAATCACGCCGCTGGTGATCGCAGACGATATTTGGTCTTGAAATGTCTCGGTTTGCATTGCCGCTTCTTCATTCAGATTCGAGATGTAGCCGAGCTCGAGTAAAACAGCCGGTTTCGTGTTCTCGCGAATCACATAATAATTGCCGAACTGAACACCTCTATCCTTCGTATGCATGTCCTGCTTGAATAATTGATCATGCATGATCTCGGCAATCTCCTGATCCTGCGGTTTGTTAAAGTACGTTGTCATCCCGTACACATCTCTTGTTTGATAGGCATCGAAATGAATACTAATGAACAAGTCCGCGTTCTCGGCTTGCGCCACTTCCGTTCGTGCTTTCAACGAAATCGTCGTATCGTCTTGCCTCGTCATGACAACAGCTGCTCCCTGCTCGGTTAGTTTCTTTCTTACATTTAGCGCGGTTAGCAGCGTTACATCCTTCTCATAAGTTCCTTGAGCGCCTGTGGAACCGACATCCTTGCCACCGTGCCCGGGATCGAGAACAATCGTTTTTCCTTTCAAGGGTAAATTGGCATCACTATCCATCACTAATGGCTCTGCTTCGATTGGTTTCGGCTTCGTTGCACCTTCCGTTTGAAGTTGAAAGAGACTGGTCGATACGATGATCAAGACAACGGCTATGGCAATTAATTTAGGTGTTGTTTTCATATATCCATCATAATTGGCGCCAATCAAGACCACATGGAGCCGAAATAAAGATGAAATAAAGATTACTAGCGCAACTAAAAAAAGCTTGTCTAGGAGGCGACGAGCACCTTCGTGACAAGCTTTACAGACATCACACTTCATTAAAGTTTCTTCTTCAAGCTAAAGTAGAATGCGACACCATCCTGTGTGTTGTCCGCGCCATATTCAGCACCGTGCAGCTCCAGAATATTTTTGGAAATGGCAAGTCCGAGTCCCGTCCCGCCACCCTCTCGCTGCCTTGCCGTATCTCCCCGATAGAAGCGATCCCACACTTTATCAAGCTGCTCCTCCGGAATATGGACGCCTTTGTTTTCGACGCGGACGGCAATCCCGGTCGCTTCCTCTGCCACGGAGACGATGATTTCTTGCTTCTCCGGCGTGTAGCGTATCGCGTTCGTCATGAAATTCGTTATCACCTGCTCGATGCGATGTTGATTGGCTACAACCAAAGCGGGAACAAGCTGAAGGCTTAACCGCAGTCGTTTATCCGAAATTTCGCGCGCCAACTGCTCGCAAATCAATTCGATCGACCTTTCGATATAAAACTCGTCCATCTGCATCTTATACGTTCCGGATTCGTATTTTGCCAGCTCCAGCATATCGACGATGAGATGATCCATCTTGTCGACTTCTTGCTCCATCGCTTCGAAGTAATGGTCCTTCTTATGCGCCGCTACGCCATCCTTGAGTATTGAAATGCAGCTTTTCATGACGCTGAGCGGAGTCTTGAGCTCGTGGGAGACGCCTGCGATAAAATCTTTCCTCGTTCGCTCCAGCTGCTTTTCTTTCTCGATATCTTCCCGCAGCTTACCGATGTAAGAATGCAGCGTTGCAGATAATTGGTTGATGTTGCGCGACAGATCCCCGATCTCGTCCTTGGAACGAACAGGAATGCTTTCGGAGAAGTCGAGATTTGCGATTTTCTTCGTCGTCTGATTGATGCGCAGCAGCGGTCTTGCGATCTTCATGGAAAAGTAAAGCGATGCAATCAAGATGAGCACCAATACAAACACGACGATATACACATAATAGTCCTTCATCATCTGTACGGCTTCATCTACCGGCTGCAGCGATGCCATGGCGAAGATATAGTTTGTCGTCCCATTGTCATAATGCACCGGCTGGATGAACAGCTTGTACTTTACGTTATTTTGCTCATAATCCTGAATGACCAGTGAATCGGCAAGTTGAAGCTTCTCAAATAACAGCTGTTCTTGAAACGCATTGATCTGTTCCAGGAACAGCGGATTGGAATAGATCACGTCCGATAATCCTCCGCCTTGCGGAAGCCGGATGTCCGTGACGACTCCGAACAGACTCACATATGACGAAGTTCCCGAGGCACTTGGTTTCCTTATCCCTATTTTATCGCCGACTCCAAAAGCCTTACGCTTAAAAGTCTCATTGGCATATATGATTTCCCCGGATGGATGATGCAGCGTAATCGGGATAAGCAAGGATCGACTCCTTATCCCTTGAATAATCAGCTCGACTCCGGCTGTAAGCAATGATTGACCTGAAGCGGCTTCTTCCACGCTCATGAGCTGATAGAGAGGAACTTTAAAGCGCTGCTTCTCCTCCTCTTTGTTCATAGCTTTAAGCAATCGCATTTCCATATAGAAGTCGTTTATATGCTTTAAGTTACCATCGTGATCGAGGCTTGTGATGGTTACATTGTTATTCCTGTAGAAGTCCTGCTCCAGCGATTGGACAGCAAGCGCATTTCCTCCTGCTTCCAAATAAGCATTCTTAAATTCGCCGATCTTCGCTTGCAAGTCGCTCACTTTACGATTCGCGTAGTACTCTTGGAAGAAAACCGTTTGCCCGATATAAATCGTCGCCAGTATGAGCATACACAGCGTAGTCGTAAGCACGAACAATTTCAGTACAATGCCGCTTCTCATAGCTGCCCCTCGAACTTATAGCCTGTCCGAACAATCGTAACGATCAAATGAGCCTTATCGCCTAGCTTCGTGCGCAAATTGCGAATATGCGTATTCACCGTGCGGTCATCCCCGGCATACTCATACCCCCATATTTTCGAAATCAGCTGTTCCCTTGTAATGACGATCCCCTGATTGTTCATCAGGTAGGTGAGAATCTCGAATTCGGTATGTGTGAGCGTAATTAAAGTTCCTTCGATCGTTACAGTCCGCGATGGAAAATGAACCTTGATCCCATTCCTCGTTAACGCGTCCTCCGACTGTGCCTGTTTTCCGATTCGGCTGCGACTCTCGATGAGTCGCTTTGCCCTTGCGAGCAGCACCGGGGGACTGTATGGCTTCGTGACATAGTCGTCGGCACCCAGTTCGAAGCCAAGCAGTGTGTCGTCTTCATCAGCACGGGCGGTCAACATGATGATAGGGACATCCGAGGATTTGCGAATTCTGCGGCATACCGACCATCCATCCAATTCCGGAAGCATAATGTCCAGCACGATCAGATCCACTTCATGTTCTTGAAACAACGCCATCGCAGCTTTCCCATCAGCCGCTTCAAGTACTCTGTATCCATCGCTTACGAAATAATCTTTGCTGATCTCGCGCAATATTTCCTCATCTTCAACAATCAATATGGTTTTCATGCTGCCGCTCCCGTTTCACGGTTTTCTAAAATCAGTTTAACAAACGGACGAGCGTAAACATAATTTCTGCTGCGTCCCCTCAATGTCCCATTGTACGAATTCAATATCAAGAATACATTCAGTTGAGATAAAGATAAGATAAAGATCGCCAACATGATTAAAGATTGAATAGGTAGATCCCGATAATAAAATGTAAGTTGATCAACTAAGTCAGGAGGAGAGACATGGACATTGCAGCGTTATCAACATCCTTAGCCCAAATCAATGTATCCCAAGCGGTTGGAATCAGCGTTCTAAATTTGGCTAATGATCAAGCTAAGAGCCAGTCACAGCAACTGGTTCAAATGATGGAACGAAGTGTACAGCCACATTTAGGCGGAAATCTAGACATAAGCGGATAGTTGATGATAAGAAAACCGAAAGCCTTGAGAATCAAGGCTTTTTTGGTTTGTACACGGCCGCGGTCCATATAAGAAAGAATAGCCTCTTCTCTACTAAATACGCACAACAATAACATTTAATAGATTCGTTACATATACTACTATGATCCAATGAAAGGAGTTGATTCTTATGGCAGGTTCAACTAACAACAGCAATAGCAATTCACAAGGCAAAAACAACGGTTGGGAAAACAATAGCAACGGCTGGTGGGAATGGCGAGATAGCAATGGCTCCAATGGCAGTAATGGCTCACGCGGCAGCAACGGCTCACGGGGCTCTCGTGGTTCCGATGGTTCGCACGGTTCGCGCGGCAGCAATGGTTCGCGGGGCAGCAACGGTTCGCGCGGCAGCAACGGTTCACGTGGCAGCAACGGCTCGCGGGGCAGCAACGGCTCACGCGGCAGTAACGGTTCGCGGGGCAGCAATGGCTCACGCGGCAGTAATAGCACGCCGAATACAGTCCCTCCACGTAATGAATGATTGAAATCTGATTTCCTTCAGAGCGGCCCATTTCTATGGGTCTTTTCGTTTCCTAAGACGAAGTTTCTATTGAAAGTTAACGCTTTCAAAAGTATAATAATGGAATCAAAAGGAGGTTTTTACAAGTGAATGATGACCAGCAGGACAAGCCCTTATACTACGATGGAAGTGGTCATCTACCGCTTCCCTCCAAATCTGAGCAAAGCAAGGAACTTTCCGATTCAGAACGTTCAGACCTAACTCAGCCTTTACAGATGCGCACAGTTACGTTTGACTTTGAATTTGATCACAGCATGTGGTTCGGCAGCCATGTCATCGTTGAGAGGGATGGCGTAATTGTCGGTTCGGGACTTGTAGAAGAGTACAATGAACACGATGTCCGAATTGAACGTGATTGGCATCCGCGTCGTCTGTCTTCGTTTAAGATTTCTCCATCGACTTCTAAACGTTAATAGATCGTCAAACTTAAACGACCACATCTAGTGGTCGTTTTTATTATTCGCGTTACTCCGCTCCATGTCGATGTCGATAATCGGAAGGCGTGCACTGGTATACAGAACGAAACATTTTGCAAAAATAACTAAAGTTGTCGAAGCCCGACTCCAGTGCCGCTTCACCGACTGAAGTGTTGCTGTCTGCAAGCAGTGCTGCCGCAATCCGAATGCGCTGCAAATTAATATACTCGATCGGAGTTTTGCGCATGAAGGACTTGAATACCCGCGTAAAATGTCCCTCGCTCATGCCCGCCTCGGCAGCCAGTTCCTTGATGGTCAGCTTACGTGCATAGTGGCCGTCGATGTAAGACAATACGGTCTTGAGCCTTTCCTGCGTATGCATGTCGAGCGATGAACGCGGCTCTCTGCGCACGAATGCGGCTTGCGACACGTATTCCGCGAACAGCTGGTACAGCCCTGCTTTCAGCCGCAATGGTTTCGCCGGCTCTTCCGAATGTTCAAGCGCAAGCAGAGGGGTCAACTGCCGGAGCAATGACAAGGCTAGCTCTGACTCCAAGGCAGCATGCGGTTCAGGCACTAATCGTCCTCGCTTAATCGGTTCAAGAAATTGACCGGTCAAGCTGTCCCCTTGGCTCATCAACCAATCCAAATCAAAGACAAGCGCCGAATAAGAGCATGCCCCGCCACTCGGCGAATATCCGCCATGCAGCTCACCGCCGGGGATGAACAATACCTCTCCGGCCCGAACCGTGTACGTCGACAGCCCGATTTGGAACACCGCTTCCCCGCTCTCCACCACCAGAAATTCCGCTTCCTCATGCCAATGGTTATCGAGAATCGGCTCGCCGGCCCCCTGCTCCATTCGATAGATGCCGACCGGAAGTCCGGGACTGCCATGCCGCCTGTTTTCATGCAAATGATGGATATCCATTATCACTACTCCGATTATCAGAATCGTATTAATAAATAGCATAATAATACAAGATAAACTATTTTTAAATCAGTATACTGTTATTATAATCGCACAATTAAACCGAATTTGAAAGGATGACTAAATCTAATATGAAATTCAGCGACGGATATTGGATGACGCGCGAAGGCTATCAAGTACTTACCCCTTACGAAGTGCATAACGTAGAGGTTTCAGGCAATAGCATCACTGTTTACGCCACACACAGCCATTTGGAGCACCGCGGCAATACGTTGAACGCGCCTCTTATGACAATGGAATTCTCTTCGCCGATGAAAGATATTATCCGCGCGAAGTTTTATCACCACAAAGGCGCTCGCCGCCTAGGTCCTTCTTCATTCCCGCTGCTCGAAGCCAGTCAAGCGCCTGTTGAGATCGAAGATTCGGCTGATGCCGTAACGCTCAAGAGCGGGGATGCCGCAGTTACAATTACCAAAGCGCATCCGCTTTCGATCACCTACACCTACAAAGGGAAGAAGCTCACGCGCAGCGGCTTCCGTTCGACCGGTTTTGTCAAAGCAGACAACGGCAAACATCATTTCCGCGAACAGCTTGACCTTGGCATCGGCGAGACGGTATACGGCCTCGGCGAACGCTTCACGCCATTCGTGAAGAATGGTCAAGTCGTCGATATCTGGAACCAGGACGGCGGCACGGCTACCGAGCAATCGTACAAAAACATTCCATTCTATGTGACGAACCGCGGCTATGGCGTATTCGTGAACCATCCCGAGCTCGTTTCCTATGAAGTGGCGTCGGAGAAAGTATCCAAGGCTCAATTCAGCGTTGCAGGCGAGTCGCTCGAATATTATGTCGTAGGCGGCGATACGCTTAAGGATGTTCTATCGAACTATACATCGCTCACCGGCAAGCCTGCGCTACCGCCTGCTTGGTCGTTCGGCTTATGGCTCACCACATCGTTCACAACGAATTACGATGAAGCGACAGTGACAAGCTTCGTCGACGGCATGGCTGAACGCGATCTTCCGCTTGCCGTATTCCACTTCGATTGCTTCTGGATGAAGGAATACGAGTGGTGCAACTTCGAGTGGGACGAGCGTGTATTCCCGGATCCGAAAGGCATGCTGGAGCGACTGAAAGCAAAAGGCCTTCATATCTGCGTTTGGATTAACAGCTATATCGCACAGCGCTCTCCTTTGTTTGACGAAGCGGCCGAGCACGGTTATCTGTTGAAACGGCCGGATGGCAGCGTATGGCAGACCGATATGTGGCAATATGGCATGGGTATCGTAGATTTCACGAATCCTGCCGCTTGCGACTGGTTCAAGAGTAAACTGGCTGTGCTGCTCGATATGGGCGTGGACAGCTTCAAAACCGATTTCGGCGAGCGTATCCCGACAGACGTCGTCTACTTCGACGGTTCCGATCCACAGCAAATGCATAACTACTATACACAGCTGTACAATAAAGTCGTCTTCGAACTGCTGGAAGAAAAACGCGGTAAAGGCGAAGCAGCATTGTTCGCTCGTTCCGCGACGGCCGGCGGTCAGCAATTCCCGGTACACTGGGGCGGCGACTGCGAAGCAACGTATGAATCGATGGCGGAGAGCCTTCGCGGCGGCCTATCTCTTGGCTTGTCCGGCTTTAGCTTCTGGAGCCATGATATCGGCGGCTTCGAGCAGAGCTCACCACCGGATCTATACAAACGCTGGGTCGCATTCGGCTTGCTCTCCAGTCACAGCCGTCTGCACGGCAGCACATCGTACCGCGTGCCTTGGCTGTATGATGAAGAAGCAGTCGATGTCCTTCGCCACTATACGAAGCTTAAACTGCGCTTGATGCCGTACCTGTTTGGTCAATCCGTGCAATCCGTTAAGATCGGCCTGCCGGTGATGCGCGCAATGGTGCTTGAATTTGGCGAAGATCCAACCTGCGATTACATTGACCGCCAGTATATGCTTGGCGATTCCATGCTCGTTGCCCCGATCTTCAATTCTGACGGTGAGTCCACGTTCTACTTGCCAAAAGGCACATGGACGCATTACTTGAGCGGCGAGCAAGTGGAAGGCGGCGTATGGCGTACAGAAACGTATGATTACTTCAGCATGCCGCTGTTTGTCCGCGAGAACTCGCTGATCGCAGTAGGCTCCGAAGACAGTCGCCCGGATTACGATTATGCGACTGGCGTTACGCTCTCGCTGTACGCGCTTCAAGATGGCGCAACGGCAACCTCTGTGGTGACAACCGTTACAGGTGAAACTGCATTTACAGCTGCAGCAAGCCGCAGCGGTTCCATCATTACGATCGATACAGCAGGCACATCCGAAGGCTGGAGTGTACTTCTCCATGGCGAACATGCCGTAGCTTCCGTACAAGGCGGACAAACCGACACGGCTGCAGAAGGCGCTCGCATTATTCCTTTAGCCGGAGCATCCAAATTGGTGATCGAGCTAGCTTAATTCTCCAATCAATACCAAACAAGCTGCTTCAAAAGTGCAACCTATGCCTTTTGAAGCAGCTTGTTCAATTCTAATTCACCTCTAACAAAAAGCCCGTCTCAACAAAAGTTGAGACGGGCTTCTTCCTGTTATCCTTCCGCTTCACCATTAACCTTTAACCGCTCCGGCAACCATCCCTTTGATGATATACTTCTGCAGGAACAAGAAGACTGCAATCGGTGGAATCGAGGTATATACGACAGCCGTTAATGCGTACTGCCACTCACTTTTATACTGACCAAAGAACTTATACGATGCCAATTGCAATGTCGCCTGCTTGCCATTGAGCATAAGCAGCGGCAGCAGGAAGTCATTCCAAATCCACATGACGTTCAGGATGATAACGGTGCTGATAACCGGAACCATGACCGGGAATACAATGCGAACGAACACGCCATACCGCGAAGCGCCATCGATAGCGCCGCTCTCTTCAAGCTCGATTGGCAGCGACTTCACGAACCCGTGGAACATGAATACCGCTAGCGGAGCGCCAAGGCCCCAGTAAATAATGCCCAAGCCACCAAGCGAATTGATAAGATGGAACGTCTTGGCGAGCTTCGTCAACGTAATCATGAAGGATTGGAACGGAATCATCATTGGCGATATCGCCAGGAAGAACAGAACCGTACTTAATCTCGATTTGGTCCGAGACAGCTTATATCCCGCCATGGAACCGAAAATAACAATCCCGGTAACACTTAGCAAAGTAAGTAAGAAGGTATTAACGAATAGCTTCGGATACCCCATAAGGCCCCATACGGCCTGATAGTTATCGAACATCAGCGTCTTCGGAAGCGCGAGGATGTTAGTCAGAACCTGCTCATAAGTCTTGAATGAGTTGAAGACTACAAGGAAGAGCGGATACAAGAACAACAGGGCCAAGATCGCGATGACAATCTCCAGAATGAAATTAAATCTCTTTTGACTGCGATGTGTCATGCCTCCACCTCCTTGCTTTTCGTAATGCGAACTTGAATGATTGTAATGAGCAGGATGAGCACAACGAACACCAGCGATTTAGCCGTTGCATAACCAAAGCGATTATTGACGAAGGCTTCGTTGTAAATATCAATCGTGATGCTATTCGTAGCGCCGCCCGGTCCACCGAAGGTTAACGTATAGATGATGTCAAATACTTTGAGCGAGTTCGCTAAGGACAGGAACAACGCGACCGTGATCGAAGGCATAAGCAGCGGCAGCGTTATCTTAAAGAAACGACTGATGCCCACGCAACCGTCAATGGATGCTGCCTCGAGCAAATCACCGGGAACGGACTGTAAGCCCGTAATGTAGATCATCATGTAGAATCCGACCGACTGCCAAATCCCTACGAACAAGATCGACCAGAACGCCAGATGCGCGTTCCCGAGCCAGCTCCATTGAAACACGTCCCAGCCCGTAGCCGAATACAAGACGTCGAAGCCTTTCGTGAAGATAAAGCGCCAGATGAAGCCGATAATAATCAAGCTGATGATGTAAGGCACGAAGAATGCTGTCCGATATAAGCCCCGCAATTTGAGCGCTTTCGTCAAGACTACCGCGAGCAAGATGGCTACGACATTCGTCAGCACAACGGCAAGCAACGTGTATTCTAGCGTGAAGACAAGCGCCTTCAGCGCGTTTGTGTCTGAAGTTAGAAGTTCTTTGAAGTTCTTCAATCCAATAAATTTAATATGTTTGCCTACGCCATTCCATTTGGTTAACGAGTAGTACATGGACATCATAAAAGGAATGATGGCCGAAATCAGAATGCATACCATGGCCGGTACGACGAATACGCCAAACTCAATTCTGCTTCCCCATTTGTTGCGTGTCTTCATCATCTCACTCCACCCGAATGCTGTAATGACAGCCATGGCCGGAAGGTTGCTTCCGGCCGGACTGCCTACTAGATGTTAAACTGCCGATTAAACGATTGTTATTCTGCAGCTTCCGCTAAAGTACGGTAGGTTTTGTTCATTTCTTCTTTGGCTTCGTCTACACTTGCACCGCCTGCAATGTACTTCTGCAGAATTTCGCCGGCTTTCTGTTCGAAACCATCCGGCCAGTAGCCTTTAACCCACGGGTACGTTACGCCGTCTTTAAGAATCGTTTGCGTTTCTTTGGACAGCTGCGCGTCTGGGAACGGAGCCGTTGCGATGGTAGAAATTTGTTTTGTCCCTACTGGAATGAAGGCTTTGCCTGCTTCGGAAGTCGTCATCCAATCCAGGAACTTCAGCACTTCTTTCAAGTTCTCGGAATCTTTGTTGACACGCCATACGATATTGGAGTCGACCATAAGTCCTGCTTTGGAACCGTCATCTCCGACCGGACCTGGCATAAAGCCCATATCGATGCTTGGGTTCAGCTTGCGAACGGAATCCTCAACCCATGTCCCTTGATGCATCATCGCTGCTTTGCCTTCTGCGAACAACGCAACCTGCGAGTTCAGATCGGTTTCGAGCGGCTTTGGATTGCCATATTTCGTAGTCAAATCGATTAGTTTGAAGACATTAGCGGCTGCCGGAATGTCAAACAGCTTCTTGTCGCCTGCACTCAATTCGTCAAACGTCTTCGCGTAGTCGCCGCCCATAGATGCAAGCACCTGCGTGAAGGTTTGCTCCAGTACCCACCACTCTTTGTAGCCGTTAGAGAATGGGATGATGCCTTTGGCTTGCAATTTCTTAGCTGCATCTTCGAGCTCTGCGAATGTTTTCGGCAGTTCCGTAATGCCTGCATCTGCAAAGAGCTTCTTGTTATAAACGAAAGAATGAGCCTGCAGGACGAGCGGGAAACCAAGCACTTTGTTATCGAGCGTAACGCCCGGAAGCGCAGTCGGCACGATGTTCTTCATGAACGGCTCGTTCGTCAAGTCATACACATAATCTTGATAGGTCTTGTTCTCGTTATAAGCACCCGTCATGAAGATATCTGGGATATCGCCTGAATTAATGCGGGATTTCAACAAGGTCGGATAGTCATCCTGATGAATCGTTGCCGTAATCGTAACGTTCGGATGTTCTTTCTTGTAATCGGCAGCCAGCTTATTGATCGCTTCCGTCATCTCCGGCGCGTACTGGAGAATGTTGATTTCTACCGGTTCCGTGCTGTTGCCGCTGTTTTCATTGGTACTCGTGTTGTTTCCTGTATCGTTACTGTTCGCATTGCTTCCGCATGCCGTTAATAGTGCTGGTACAAGCGCTGCGGTCGCTGCCAGTGTTACCCATCTTTTTGCTGCCATAATCGTAAGCCTCCCCTGGTTGTTTAACGCTTACAAACTAGTATTCTTATCTTGCTGCTCCCTTATTTTCGTCTGAATCGCCCCTGCGAACAATGTAAAAAACAAGCACCTTATGGGTAAAAAAATGACGAGTGGACAATTAATGTCCACTCGCTCTTATCATTCCATCTTCACCCTGAACTCTTGAGGAGTGAGACCGGTATATTTTTTGAACGCTTTGCTAAAATAATTCTGATCGCGAAAACCGACCCTTTCGCTGACCGTTTGAATTTTGAGCGATTTGTCGCTCAGCCATTCCTTCGCTTTGGCCATCCGAATGTGCAGCTGGTACTCATGAATGCCAATGCCGTATCTCTGCTTGTAGGTACGAGCCAGATGCTCCTTGCTCATATGAAACCGTTCCGCGAAGAACGAAACAGGCAGTTCCTCGTAATAATGCAGATCTATATACCCTTTAATTCGCTCCGGCACCGATGTTGAACCGCTTTCAGATCGGCGCGATTCCGCAAGCGCCGTAAAGAGCGGATGGAAATACGTCAGCACCGTGTCTTTGAAGATCGCATATTCGAATACTCTGCCTCGGAGCGAACGGTCAAATTGGCCCAATGCCATCGCGGATAAAGAATCGGAAGGGGAATCGGAAGGCGTATCAGCCTTGAGCTGAGCAATCAACATCTCCGCGAACATCCGCAATTCATCTTCCATCGCCAGCATGCCGCTCATGGTAACGACGCCGGAAGCTTCGATCTCTTCCAACCATTTGCGCAGCTCATGCATCGCTTGACGCTCGCTGCCCGATTCAATCGTTTGTTCGAATAAATTCGATCGATCCAAGATCGACGGACGCTCCCCCTCCGCTTCCTTCACTGTCGGCCGCAGATCGATCATATTTAGTGCCATCAACGAACGTAAAGCTGCGGCATACGATTCCCCGAGGTCCTCGATCTGGGCAAGATGTCCTTCAGAGGCGACAAGCTTAATCGTAAACAAGGCTGTCAGCTTATCGATCATTCCCCAAATCCCGATACTCTGATTCGTTCCTGCTTCCGATAAATTAACAACAGCCACGATTTCCATCGCGTCACGGGTGTTTTTGAAGCTGAACGACTTTCCGAAACGCCCGAGAAGCTCGTCTACCGCATTCGTTAATGCGTAATAGAACGTATGGGTATCGCCGTAGAACTTGCGTTCAATAACCTCCGCTGCATTCAGCAGCTTGAAAACAACGACTCGGCAGAGTGCCTTTCCCGCTTCTGTGCCCAGAACGGCTTCCAGTTCCCGGATATGATGAAAACGGCCGTTACCGTCGATGATCGATGAATAGATCTTCTCTTTGACAAGAGGTGCTGACAAATTGCGGTAGATCCGCGAGCTGCTGTCAACGAGCAGCTGCTCGCGACGCTTGTTAATCAATGAGATGGCACGCTCGATCACGTCATTAAGCTCCGCT
Organism: Paenibacillus sp. CF384; assembly: GCF_900106745.1. Taxonomy (GTDB): domain Bacteria; phylum Bacillota; class Bacilli; order Paenibacillales; family Paenibacillaceae; genus Paenibacillus_Z. The sequence goes on from NZ_FNNV01000006.1 coordinate 24,636, forward strand.
TTGCGAATCGGCTTCAGCAAATAATCGATGGACCCGGCTTGCATCGCGCTGCGGGCATAAGCAAAATCATCAAAACCGCTGATGACAATGTAGCACGCATCCGGATGCGCGGTTCTGGCTTGCTCCAGAAACTCTTCTCCGCCCATCAGCGGCATTTTCATATCGACAAATACGATATCCGGCTTGTGATCGGCAAGCAGTCGAATCCCTTCCTGCCCGTTACCCGCTTCCGCGACAATTTCGATCCCATGGTTGTCCCATTCTCCAAGAGCCCGAATAGCAAGGCGGGCGGGCTGCTCGTCGTCAATGATGATAGCCTTGTACATACGGTCTCTCCTCCTTCAAAGGCAGTGTAACGATGACTTCCGTTCCAGCGCCGTGTTCGCTGGCAATAGTCAGTCCGAACTCCGGACCAAACAACAGCTTAATTCTCGCATTCACATTGTTAAGTCCAATACCTTCCCGATATTCGACTAAATGACGATCCAGGAAGGAACGAATCTCGGTCAAGCGAGCCTCGGATATGCCCGGGCCGTTATCGGTTACGGTTAAGATTAACAGACCTTCATGGGTCGTTGCTTTCACGACGACATCCATATCGCCGGTCATCTGCTCCAGTCCATGCTTGATCGTGTTCTCCACTAAGATCTGGACAACCATCTTCGGAATCCATGCTTCCTTGACGACGTCCTCCACCTCAACATGCAGCCGCAGTCTGGAGCCGAAGCGTGCTTGCTGAAGCAGCATATAGTTGCTGATGTGGGTTAACTCCTCTTTGACCCGTACCGTCTCTGCTTCTTTGATCGAATAACGCAGGGAAGACGCGAGCGCATCCACCATATCCTGAATGCGGTCCATCCCGCTGATGATCGCCTCGGTAGAAATCGCTTGAAGCGAATTGTATAGAAAATGAGGGTTGATTTGTGCCTCTAATGCAATCAGCCGCGCGTTGCGCTCATTCAATTGCATCTCGTACCGTTCGCCAATTAGATCATTGATTTTCACAATCATTTGGTTGTACTTGCGCGAGAGGTGGGCAATCTCATCGCTCCCCTTGATCTCGCCTTGCACCTCGAAAATCCCATCTCCGAGCATCACAATTTGCCGGGACAGCTGCATTAGCCGTCTCGTTATCGCGTTTGCCGCAATCATAATGACCGAAATAAGCAATACAACTGCTCCGGAACCGACAATGAGATTAATCCGGCGCGCATTTGCTGCATCCTCATTGAGCACGCTATATGGCGTCAACGTAACCAGCTTCCAGCCGTTGTGCGGGGATACATTATAAATCGCCAGATAGCGGGTATCACGGATCGTCCAGCTTCTCTGCTCCGTTTCAACTGCGTTTAACGGAATGCTTCGCACGAGCTGAACTGTAGCATCTGCCGCAAGATGAGGACCTTCTGCATAGAACAGTTCATTGGCTTCATTGAAAATACCGATGTATTCCCCGGATTCGCCGGTCATATCCTGCAGGATCCGTTTGATTTCTTTTAAATTATAAGTAATTGATATCGCCGCAAGCGGCTTCTTATCCGCAATATTAATCAGAATCCGATGAAACACGAGAAAGTTGCCGCCGTCCTTTTCGCTTACGCCATAACCTGACTCCATGCTCCTGAACTTATGACTTTGCGCCGCTTCCCTGTACCAGCGCTCTGCCTCAGGGGCATTCGTTGCCTCTTGGCGAAGGTTGATGAACGCTTTGGACATGGTGTATTGCAAGCCCGTCTTCGGTGTGTAGATGGACAGCGCTTCAATGTCGTCACTGGAGTAGTATAAGTTCTTCAGTTGATTCTGGATATAGAGCTGACTGCCGTATTCCTTGGAAATAATGGCATCCATGAACTGCGAATCTTTGCGCAGCGAGATCGAGAGCTCATCGATTCGGTCCAAATAACCGTCTAGATTCTGATTGACCAGCTTGAGGATTTTGCGATTACTCTCGATGAAATGGTCACGATTCATGCCCGCCGATTGCAGGTAGGACAAGTAAGAGAGCAGAATAACAATGCATGCTGCAATAGCTGAGAACAGCATAATGAGCTGGTTGCGAAGCTTGCTCGCGATAGTAACATGAAGCTTTTTCCATAAATTCACAATCACATGAAGTCCTCCAACGCAGAATAGTACCATTATAGCGCTTCGCTCAAAATATACAATTTAAGCCTAACTTCACCCGCGCTAGGGCTCCTCCTCATCTGCTGTCTCATATGCTGACGAAGAGGAGGTATTCAAGCATGCCCAATTACAGAATTATCGTCGATTTATCTGATCGCCACCTCTACCTGCTTGACGACAATATCGTCGTTCGAGGCTTCCCCGTTGGCATAGGCAAAATGCTCACGCGTACGCCGACCGGAGAGTTCACAATCATCAATAAACAGGAGAATCCCGGTGGTCCTTTCGGCGTGTTGTGGATGGGCTTATCTAAGCCGCATTACGGCATTCACGGCACCAATGACCCCGGCTCCATAGGAAGAGAAGTCTCCCATGGCTGCATCCGAATGTACAATAATGATGTGCTTGCGCTATCCGCACTTGTGCCGGTGAATACAAGGGTTACGATTCGGCCCTAATTCCGCATGTTCTGCACCTTCTGTTGCAACTTTATCGGGTGAAGGTGCGTCTACATAAACAAGACAATCCATCCATTAAGAGGTGAATCCACTCATGTTGAAACGGTTCGCACTGTTTACGATGATGCTGCTGCTATTCCTGTCAGCATCCCAATCGGTTTGGGCATTCTCGGATATCAAGAACGATCCCAATGAAGCGAAGATTACGGAGCTTCAGAAGATGGGCATTCTGTCCGGAAGCGGCACGACCGATGTGTTCCAGCCGAAGGGCAAGCTTACTTACGCTGCAGGCATTTCGATGATTGTGAAAGGGCTCGGACTCAATATCGACAACATCCGATTCATTAAGGAACCCAAAGTAACGGATAGTTTCCCGAAGATGAAGAACGATGCTTGGTATGCTAATTCTTTTATCATCGCATCATTGAACGGACTGGATATCCCAAGAGACACCGATCCTTCCGCTCTGATGACGAAAGAGCAATTTGCTCACCATCTGATGAAGGGCATCCTTCGTCAAGGCGACTTTGCTTTCATCGATTTGTATGTCATCTTGAAGGATGAAGCAGATGTCGAGCAGGCCTACATGGACAGCATTCAGAAGCTCCTGATTCTCAAGATTGCACAGCTGGACAAAGACCAGAAATTCTCGCCTAAAGCAGCGATTACGCGCAGCGAGGCAGCCGGTTGGTTGCATGGGGCCATCCAATTCGTCAAGAATACACCGCCTGTCCCGGCGATAGAAGAACCGGTGCCGTTCCCGCTCTACGATTTGCAGCTTTCCTCCAAGGCGGTTAACAGTGAGATCACTGAGGTGACCGTATCTGCTCAAGCGCCAAACCCCGGTTATGGGCTGCGTATCGCTTCGATTTCATTCGAAGGCGATCAAGCGAACATCCATGTCGAACCGATCTATCCGGATAAAGACAAATTTTACGCACAGGTGATTACAAATGTAAAAGCCGTCACCTATATCGCTTCCGGCTTCAAACCGGTGCTCGGTGATACGGGTGCATCCGTTGGCGGATCGACCGGCATTATTGGCGGTAACGGTACTTCTGCCAGCTCCCAAGCGCCGGATATGGCAGTTGGCCAATAATCGGCTTCGATGATTGTGAAACAGAACAGGAAAACCCCTCAAAGCAAAGATGCTTTGAGGGGTTTCTTGTGTTAGGGCAGAAATCCTTGTTGGCCAAAATATACGGTGCCATGCGGCATCAACTCGCTCAGCTGCTGCAGGAAGAGATCGGCTGTCTGCGGCGTATATAACGCTTCGTGGCCAAGCTCCTGATAGCGTTCAACCATCTTAAGCTGCGCTGTCCGTTTGCCCCCGCTGCCATCGCCCCGGAAGAAATCATCCACAACGACTCTCTCTACGCTGGCCGCGATGATTCCAGCAAATTTATCGCTGCATGGAAGCAGAGGCGATACCGCCGCCTGCACCGGAATGCCCGCTTCTCTCAGCTCACGGATTGCCCGCAACCTCGCGGCCAGAGGCGGCGCGTCCGGAGTCATCTTCTTGCGAATCGACTTTAGATCTGTCTCGACGGTCATGCTTATTCGTATTCGGTCACCGAGGGTTCTGAACAGATCGATATCTCTAATTACCAATGGACTTCGAGTCTGAACGAGCAGAAACTGCGGTGGCTCCTCGGCCATGATTTCGAGCAGCTTCCTTGTCACGCCTTCCTTGTATTCTGCCGGCTGATAGGGGTCGGTGGCGGATGACATAAATACGGTGACATTACCTTTGGCAAGCGCCTTGCGCCATTCCTTGCGGAAAGCATCCTCCTCGAACCGTTTCGGTTCAACCCACTCTCCCCATGGCTCACCGCGAAACATCGCAATCGGCATTCGCCTAACATAACAGTAGGAGCAGCCGAACGAACAGCCCACATAGGGATTGAGCGTATACGCGTAACCCGTCAAATAACCTGAGGCCGGATTGAGGAAGCGAACCGCCGCTTGCTTCTTCTTGCCAGGTTCGGATGCAGATGCAGTCATTTCGCTCCCCCTCTAGGTTAACGTTCCCTGCAGCTCGGCAAACATAGGGATGCGCCACTCGATTTCACTGACGCCAAGCTCCCGCAGATAATGATTCACGCGAGAGAAAGGACGACTGCCGAAGAAGCCGCGGCGTGCCGCAAACGGGCTCGGATGTGCCGAGGAGATGACAAAGTGGCGTTCCTGATTGATCGATGCCGCTTTCTCCTGTGCATGCTTTCCCCACAGCACAAATACGACAGGCTGTTCACGTTCGTTTAACTTGGCGATCACCGCATCTGTGAAGCGCTCCCACCCCATGCCTTGATGGGATGCCGGCGATCCTGCTTTTACCGTCAATACATTGTTAAGGAGCAGTACGCCTTGCTTAGCCCACGCCTCCAGAAATCCATGATCAGGGATTGGCAGGTCAAGGTCTGACTGCAATTCTTTATAAATGTTCTGCAAGGATGGCGGCGTCTTCACGCCGGGCAGCACCGAGAAGCTAAGTCCATGTGCCTGCCCAGGTCCGTGATACGGGTCCTGACCGATAATAACTACACGCGTATCCTGATACGAGGTGTAGTGGAGTGCATTGAATATCGCGCCTTGCTCCGGGTAAACCAGCTCCGTCTCATATTGCTTCGCTAACTGCGAATTCAAATCGCGAAAATACGGCTTCTCCAATTCCCCATTCAATATTTCAGCCCAATCGTTTCTAAGTTGCAACGTCATTTCGTCCCCCAATAATTGAAATAAAAAACTCCTTCGCCGTCATTCTGAGTGCAATCAGAAGTAGTGCAAAGGAGGTTGTCTGTTATGAATCGAATACGATTATTTTAACATACTGCATAGGCGAAATACAAAAAGTTCAGCGCCAGCTTTACAATAGAAAAAGGAGCCTTTGCAGGCTCCTCCTCGACGGTGATCGATCGTTGAATTCTTCCATTCTCACACTAAACTTCTTTGAGTAACTTGGGCACCGCTTAGTACTCACCGGCTTTACCCGGATCGTTATCAGCGCGTGTGTTCAGATCTGCTCTGCGACACAACCCCTCGCTTCCCTAACGTGAAGTGATTAAATAAATTCCTCCAGTAGCCCTAGCACCATAAGGTCCAACGGAACCACACCTCTCTTCACACCGTCAACAATTATGATGCTCCGAACGGACTCGCTTTATACAGCCTGTATTAAAAATGTTGAACCGCCGCGCGATTCACCAGCTCGACCTCATGATAAAATTGTTTGTTTTTATTCGATTGAAAGTAAAACCGGTGATCGGTGAAATCCACATAAAATACAGGGATTTTCGGCCTTCTCGAACGGCATTTCAACTCACTGATCATCGAGAAGGTGCTGTCCTTAGCTGTTCCGATAAAGTCGTAGCCGTAAGTGCTGGTTTCATGATGCGGCAAGTAAAATACAGACCCCTTCGATGGAACAAAATAGATCGATTCCTTCGTCACCGACAAGAAGCCGTAACCGGCATCTCCCCATGCCTCAACCGACATGATTGGCATTTCCTTGTATTCTTTGCGAATGAGCCGCTCACATCTCTGTCGCTTAAGGTTTTCCATGGTATTATAGAGAATTGGCAACACCACACACCACAAAGGGGTAAGCTTGATGTACAAGTGATTCCCCCAGAACAGCCATGTAACCAGCCCAACGAGGCAGAGCAGTAAAAATATAGAGAGCCTCAAAAAACTCCTGCAAGCATAACTAATTCTCACTGTTCATGACTCCTTTTATTATTTTTATAGCATTTCTCACAGATATAATAAATAATAACGAGATTTGAGAAGTCCGTCTGTTGACTTTACGTCACATTGCCGATACTCTCTTAATGTATATATGGGAAATAATAGGGGGTTAATAGTCGGCAATGGATATATGCCTGGAGTTTGGACAAAGAGTGAAAGAACTCCGAGCCAGAAGCGGAATGTCACAGGAACAGCTCGCATATCGATCTGGACTAGACCGTACGTACATAAGCGGAGTTGAACGGGGAGAACGTAATATTAGTCTTGTAAACATCCAGAAGATTACCGCTGCGCTTCAAGTCACCATGTCCTATATGTTCTCTGGAGAGCGGTTCTCTTTAACGCCTACCTACCTTCCCAGAGATTTCAAAGTCCCCTTTAAAGAGCGATTTCAATACCATCTGGATCCGGAGAAGAGAGTGCTGGCATTCTCGGTTAGCGGGTTATTCTCAGGCAAGCAGGACGTGGATTATGTATCTTCCGTCATCTTGGGGATTTGTTCCGCCTATGGGCAGAATGAGTTGAATATACTGGTCGATCATCGCGAGATGAAAGCCGCAGATGGCGAAGCCGTTGTCTATTCTCCTGAAATTGCGGAACTCGCTACCGTCTTCCAACAGGAGTTAACCAAATATAGCAATCGAGTGGTAGCCCTCTGTAATTCCGAGTTTATGGTCCAACAATTAAATCATGTAGCCCAGTCAAGCGGCATCTTCGATAAGGCAACGCATCTCTATGCGAAAGATAAAGAGATGATCGGAAGAGCCTTCTCGCTGCTGGATATTCACAGTAATGCACTCATCAAACCAGCTATATAAATAACCTCCATTGCGAGTACCTGATTGAATCAGATACCGCGATGGAGGTTTGTTTGTTTATTCAACCAGTGTACCGCCTCTTCAAGGATGATTCGATCTCGCAGCATCATGAACCGAGTTGAATAATCGCTAACGGGGCTGTTCATATATACGATTGCTTGATTGAGATGGACCCACTTCACTTGCATGCCGAGCTTGATTTCATTGTCTGACAGAGATGTAGCACCGGGCAAATCTACCACTTTCGCGATGTAGCTGAACGAGCGCTGGAAAAACCGATTCCTATTCTTATGTTCATCTATATAACCCAGCTCTTGAACAATGGATGCCGTGCAGCCCGTTTCTTCTCTTATCTCACGTATAAACGCTTCCTCGGCGTCCTCCCCCGCTTCGATCCCGCCGCCGGGTAGTTTATAAAGACCAAGCTTAGCCATATACATCATCGCGACTTGAAAGTGGTCATTCATAAGGACGCCTCTTGAAGCGTGCCTAGACACCAGCTCCAGCATCTCCGGCTCACCGCCATCAAAGTCACTGTCTGTAATTGTTCGCAGAAGTTGCAATTGTTTCACCTCGCTGAAGTTTAGGGATTACTTGAGAAATCGATGACTAATGCGATTATATTTCCAGTAGATGGGATATGGCAATACTAATATTCAGATAGTCGCCGATTAAGGAACAAAAACCGACTTGCTCGCAGGCAAGTCGGCTTTTTGTTTACCGCTTATTATTACAGGAAACTCTTTAACGCTTCGATGCTTTGTAGCAACTGATCAGCGAAGGCAGCGTTGATCTTTTTGCCTTTCTCCTTGTTGATATCCTTTTCCAGCTGTTTGAAGTCTTTCGCTTCAAGCTTGCCTTTCGCTTGATCCTTTTGGATTTTGTCGATATCCGATTGAAGCGACTTTACGGTTTTGGCGTCCGTGATCAAACCGCGGCTTGCCCCGAGAGAGACCAGTTCGTCTAATTGAGCGACTTCGATCGTGATTTCCAAGCTGAATGTATGCGTTGTTTGATGACCGAGATTATCCCTCGCTATAACGACGATCGGATAGGTTCCAACCTCGAGGCCGAGCGGCTCTACGGAAACCGTTCCGGATGTCGTCTTGCCGTTAAAGGATACGGTCAACGATTGCAATCCGCTTCCGCTGTCGCTTGCAGAGAACGCAATCGCTACTGCTTCCGTTTGGAGGAACGACAAATCGCTCGGCGCAACGATGACCGGCGGCGTCGAATCAATCGTGACGAGCGTTTCACCCGTTACGCCCGATCCATCCTTCGCCGTGGCGACGACATTAACCATGCCGTCCGCAACAGCGGTCAGCACGCCGTTCTCGTCGATTGTCGCTTTATTCGTTGCGCTGCCATTCGTGCCGATGACCGTCCAGGCGACGGATTTATCGGTCGCATTGTCAGGCGTTACGATTGCGGACATTTGCATCGTCCCTCCGAGGCTCGCAATCGAGTTTGCTCCGTTCGCGCCTGTTACGGCGATTTCTGTCACAGCTACATCCGCTCCGCTGCCGGGCTTATCGTCCGGGTTCCCAATGTCGACAGGAATATAAGCACTTTCGCTTGGCGCTGAGATCGTCATTGGCTCGGTGTAGCCGCAGATGCCCAAATACCCTTCGTCCGAAAGATAATTGTTCTCGTCAATCCAGCTTGCGACGATCGTGTCGCCTGCCTTGACGCGGATCCACACGCCATATTCGGTGTTCACTGTACTTATTTTAACTAGTGTGTTTGTGTACGCCGGAACAAAACCTTTGTTATCCGCAAGCGCGGATCTGCCGTCGTCCGACAGAATGCTTGAACCGGGCTTCCAAAGTTCCGGCCAGTGCTGAATCTCAAAGGAGCCTTCCTTGAAGATAACACTGTATTTGGAGCCGCTCCAAGGGTTGTTTAGAAGATCCTCCTCGGACGGAGCACGTAGCGTAAAGTTCGGGAATGCCCCGGTGTTCATACCGGACTCGAAGCCTACCACGAACTCTGCGTCGCCGAATGTTCTACCCGTGTAACCTGCAGTTCCGGCTCCGACGGGAGTCAACTTGGTATCGTTATTCTCCCAGTTGATTGAAGTCCCTCCGGATTTCCAATTAGCCTTATCCGCAATGACTGTGCCCATATCCACATATTCGGTCACGCGTCCGAGTTTGATGGAGGATTCAGTCGCCAGGCCGAAGTAACCGGGGGAGGAAACGTTTAAGTTATTCTCATCTCGAACAGAGAACAGCGTCTCGTTTCCGCTCTCGAGCGTCACAGTCACGCCGCCGTACCCGCTTTCGTTGACATCATCCCATACTGCTCCGGCCTTCAAGAGCCGGTCGTTAATGTCTACCGTCCATTGCCCCAATTGGAGACCCTGGCCGTTGTAATAACGGGTCAATGTGGCTGTCGTGCCTTGAATAGCAATCTCATATCTGTTGGCCGTTCTCGTAGCTGCATTTGCCCGAAGTATGACGTTCAGGTCAAGAGCGTCAAGATCTTCATTCTCTGCTAGTTTCAAATAGAAGTCCTTGTTGCTGTACTTTTCCTGCGTATAGAACGCGGCAGCAGACTTGCCAGCCTCAGCATCCAGAGTGAGGCCGGTCGGTTCGTCTTTCACAAACGACGATTGGTTGGCTGCCGTCCATTTGGAATTGGCAAACAGCATATCGTCCAGCAGTGCCACTGGGGAAATCAGCATCGGGTACAGATCGTCACTGACAGGTCCTTGGTCAGGCGTGAGGTCAGCACGCACAACCGAGAAGTCGTCTATCAGTGCTCGTGAGCCGGATGTTGTCTTTGTGGCATAGACTGTGGCTGTTCCGGTCTCGTCTGCAGTAAATGTGATGGACACCGATCGCCATGCGGGCCGGTCCAGTTCATCTTTGAGAGTATCTGCACCGACGATTACACCTATTTCCACCTTCTGCCCTTCGGCGCTGCTGCCGTTACCCATCCGGGCAAAGCCGCGCAGAACGTATTCTTTACCAGGCTCTAGACCGGTAATCTCTTGCTCGAGCCCGATGTTCTGACCGGTCAGCTCCACTGCGTTCTGATCGCGGGCGTGAGCGTTGTCGGCCGATGAACCGGCTCTGACGATGAATGCGCTTCCTGTCCCTGCCTTGGTCCAATACGGCATTGAGCCCATGCTCGGGAAGTCGACGCGCGGCCACTCAAAACCGCTGTTGAACAGCAGGTTTCGGTTCGCATAAGGCAGGAACTGCGGACCGCTGCTAACTTCTTCGGCCGTTACCGGAGTACCCTTCAGTCCGGCAGACCAGCTATCTCCCGGCTGATAGGCGCCCATACCGACCGCGACGGTTCCGGATTTCAAGGTAAAGTCAAACGCCGATGGATTGCTGAACGTTGCGGTTCCATCGCTGTCGTCGTTTGGCCTGCTGTAGTTTTCCAACACCACCGCGCCGGCGTTAACGTTATCCGTACCCACGCCGCGGGAATCCACGATGTTGTTCATAAAAACGTCCATGTAAGCGTCGCCCGGGGAGTTCGTGTAAATTTCAGGGTTCGAGTGATTAGTTGCTCCTTTATAAACGGTGTTATTGACCACAGATATAAATTCGGAGCTAGAGTTAATGAAAACAGCCGTCCATGGCAAATTCCAAAACACATTGCCGTATACCAAGGCGTTCTTGCAGCCCAGATCAAAGTACACGCCATTGGAAAATTCGCTGTGGGAATCATGGATTTGGTTGTGGTGAATTTGGCTGTTACCAAAATCGTTATAAGCAAAATACATCAGTCCTGCGTCGGTGCTGTGCCAGTTACCGTCATGGATATCATTGTAGGAGATTTCGCTGGCGTAGAAGCTGCCGCCAATCAGAGTTCCGCTGGCGTTATAAATCTGGTTGTGGCTGATCAAGTGGTTGATTCCCGAGATGGTTATCGAGAAAGTAAACAATGTCGGGCCGGTAGTAGCGTCATGCAGCTTGCTGTTGACGATCTTGTTGCCCTCGCCTTCGACAGTGACCAGCGCACCTGCAGAGTAGGCGATCTCACTGTTGATCAAGGTGTTGTTCTTACCACCTACGATGATGCCTCCCCGCTCACTCTGTGGGGACAGGAATTCGGTGACGTACTTGGCTGTCATTTTGTCCACTACATTGCTCACGCCGTTACGCATAGTCAGACTGCAGCCGTTCAGGTCGATACCTTCGATATGGATGTACTTACGGCTGGACAAATCCAAGCCCCATTCACGTGCTTTGTAACGAACATCCAGATCGCCCGGGTTCATGCCGTTCGGGAGCTGCATATACAGCGTTTCGCTATTCTGGTTATAGAACCACTCATAAGGCGCATCCAGAGCCGCCATTGCGTTCTGGATATAGTAATGGAAATCGTCGCCTGATGCGTAGCCGGTTGGACCCAGCTCGTAGAAGTTCATGTTTGCTAGATTCAGCCAGCCAGGCGTGGATGAGACGACTTCCGCACCGGATAAGTTCCATCCGCGGTTGTCCATGCCCACGATGGCTGCTCCGTCCCATGTACCTGCAGGTTGGTTCATCTCGGGATCGCGCAGTTTGCCCGTTGGAGTAGACCATCCGCCGGTGCTGGCATTCTCGCCGTCGAACTCATATGTCAGCCAATTTGGACGATAGTACGCATCTTCCTTCGTAACGTTCGGATACCGTGAAGGCAGCATCGCTTCGCCGTCCACAAAAATTTGATTGCGGTAATTGCCCATCGGCAAGCTAACGTTTACTTTCCAGAGGTTGGCGTCATCAGCGTCATATTCCACCGCGCTCGGGTTTGACGCCGTCTGCCATGCCTCGGTAATCAAGTTCGCGCCGGAGATGACCACTTTCTCGCCGTCGGCAGATTTATATTCAATAGGGTGATCAGCTGTACCGTTGTACTTCGGACGTACGGATTCCTCATAAACGCCCTCGTGAATGATGACGGTTTCGCCCGGCAGAAGAACATTAGCTGCCTTCTGAATCGTAAGGAATGGTTCGGCCTCGGTGCCGGGGTTGCTGTCGCTGCCGCTCTTGGCCACATGATAAGTTTTGTCGCCTACCTGATCGGTGTCGGCAGGATCTGTCTGCTGGCCGGTGCCATCTGTATTCGGCGCTCTGTTAAATAGCGCTGCATGTGCGGTGCTGCCCAGCGCAGAGGTGAAGAGCGAAAGCTCATCCAGAAGGCCGGTATACGCGCTCTCATTGTAGCCGCCTCCGCCGAACCATTTGTATGCTTGCAGATTTACAGGGAATGTGGACGTATATGTTTTCTCACCGATCTGACTGCCGTCCAGGTAAAGAGCGACTGTTTTCTCCGTCGCGCTAAAGGAGAACGACAGATAGTGCCAGTTGCCGTCGGCCAAATTGCCCGCTGGCGCTGAAAGGCTGCTATCCCACTCGGAGCCATCCGATCCGTAAGATAGGAAGTTTATCTTGGTGTCGGTGTAATTGTTTTCACTCGTACCCCAGCCGATACTCCACCAGATTTCTCCGGCATGTAACCCCCAACTGCCATCGGAGCCCCCATAAGGCGGGGCCATTAATGAACTGGATGTTCCTGGACTAGGAGCTGATGGTTTGACCCAAACGCCCATGGTGAGATCATTCACATTCGCGAACTGAGTACCATAGTCGATGGTGAGCCCGCTCGCACCTCTGCTGTCCGTGGAAATTGCGGAAGTATTGCCTCGGCCGCTGTGATCGATATCCCACACATAGTTATTCAATGTGGCCGTCAAACCGTCCGAAAGCGCGCCGGAGGTCGAACCATTATCCTCATTGAAGGGGAAGAGGATCTCGCCTTGCAAGGGATCGCCCGAATTGCCACCGCCGCTTGTATTAGGAGCTCTGTTATACAAGGCTTCATGAGCGGTATCCCCAAGAACGGATGGGAAAACGGAAAGCTCATCCAGCAGGCCCGTATACCCGCTTCCATTATAGCCAGCCCCGCCAAACCATTTGTATGCTTGCAGATTAATAGGAAATGTGGATGTGTAAGTCTTGTTTCCGATCAGGCTGCCGTCCACATACAGATTGACTGTTTTCGCTGTCGCGCTGAAGGAGAAAGCCACATAGTGCCAGTCGCCGTCTGCCAGATTTCCCGCTGGCGCTGATAAACTGCTTCCCCACTCGGAACCATCCGATCCGTAAGACGTGAAGTTTATCGTTGTGTCAGCGTAATTGTTTGCACTGGTGCCCCATCCGATATTCCACCAGATTTCTCCATTATTTAATCCCCAATTGCCAGTGGTACCGGCATAAGGCGGAGCCATTAAATAACTGGAGGTTCCAGGACTCGGAGCGGAGGGCTTCACCCAAACGCCCATCGTAAGATCATTTACACTCGCGAACGGAGCGCCGTAGTCGATCGTGAGCCCGTTCTGGCCTATTTGGTCATTGGAAATCGCGGAAGTTCCGCCCCTGCCATTGTGATCGATATCCCACGCATAGTTGTTCAATGTGGCTGTCAGATCACCCGAATTGGCGCTGGAGGTCGAACCATTTCCCTCATTAAAGGGGAATAGAATCTCGCCTTGGAGAGGATTGCCTGGATTGCCCGGATTGCTAGTATTAGGTGCCCTGTTATATAGAGCTTCATGCGCAGAGCCGTCAAGAACGGAAGGAAACACGGAGAGCTCATCCAGAAGGCCTGTGTACGACTTAGCCTGGTACCCATTCCCTCCGAACCATTTGTAAGCTTGCAGATTGACTGGATATAGGGAGCTATAATCTTTCTCGCCGATTAGATTGCCATCCACATACAGAGCGATGGTTTTCGCCGTCGCACTCAAGCTGTACGCCAAATAGTGCCAGTTGCCATCAGCCAGATTCCCTGCCGGCGCTGAAATGCCGCCATCCCATTCGGAACCATCGGATCCGTAAGATAGGAAGCTTATACTTGTGTCAGCGAAGCTGTTTGCACTGGTGCCCCAGTTGATACTCCACCAGATTTCGCCATTACTGAATCCCCAATTGCCTGTAGTACCGGCATAAGGCGGGGCCATTAAAGAGCTCGTTTGTCCGGAATTAGGTGCTGAGGGCTTGACCCAAACGCCCATCGTAAGATCATTTACACTCGCAAAAGAAGTGCCGTAGTCGATTGTAATTCCGTTCTGGCCCGTTTGGTCATTGGAGATCGCAGGCGTATCGCCCCGACCGTTTGGATTCCATGCATAGTTGTTTAATGTCGCTGTTTGATCGCCCGACAGGGCACTGGAGGTCGAGCCATTCCCCTCATTGAAGGGGAATAGAATCTCCCCTTGGAAGGGATCGCCGCCGGCTGGGGTTTCTGCGAAAGCAGTCGCGGGCAGCAGTGTTAGTGTTACTAGCAAAATACTGAGAACCAAAGATGTCAGACGTGAAGCCAAGCGTGATGTCAGTCTGTGCTTGTTCATATGATCTTCCCTTCAATGGTCTATTTTGTGAATCTATCAAGATTTCTCATGATGGCTATGTTACTTCACCTCGTCTCCCCTATTTCCCAATACTTTTTTCGACGTGTTGCAAGCAGAGATAATCTAGCTTCCCGCCCCTCTCAACATGTTGTCTTATCGTTTGTAGAGAAAAAACGCTTCAATCCCCAAAAACAGGCTTCAAGATGCAGCTCTTATTCGTTGTTAACTTGTATTTTAGAGTCAGCAATAATAGGAGAAAATGAACTATTCTACGATTTTCGGACAAAACATGTTGCAGCTCCGATTACGCCTCTTTATTTAGATTGAAATGAAGCTAGCACAAATCAAAAAGACCCATGCAAAAATTGCATGAGCCTACTATTTGGTCAAGGAAACCATATGTCATTGATTCGATGAATGTTGCCAAAGTTTAGAAAAGAATTGGATTGAATTCATATGTACTTTCTTGTCTTCCTATCTTTCCTAGCTGCTTTATGTTCTGCCGTTGTTTCAAATCTATAAACCAAGTCTGCACTATAATTCCACGGCTTATCATCGTCGATCCCAAAATTGATTGGATCATAAAGTTTATCTCCGCTAAGAGAAGTTTTACTTTTAAAATACCGATACACTGCTTGCAGACTAATGAATTCTTTAATGAATTCGTTGTTCTCCCATACCTTTATCGGGATTCCCATATCAGTACCCTCCTTAGCATTGCGCTACAAAAGAAAAAAACCTTGAATCATCAAGGTTTCTTGTTGGATGCCGAGGACGGGAATCGAACCCGTACGGTGGTCACCCACCGCAGGATTTTAAGTCCTGTGCGTCTGCCAGTTCCGCCACCCCGGCATGTTCATGATTGTGGAATGGTGGGCCCTGAGGGACTCGAACCCCCGACCAATCGGTTATGAGCCGACCGCTCTAACCAACTGAGCTAAGGGCCCTTACGATAATAATCGAAAGGTTGGTTGCGGGGGCAGGATTTGAACCTGCGGCCTTCGGGTTATGAGCCCGACGAGCTACCGAGCTGCTCCACCCCGCGATAACACGCATTCACTACAAATCATTCAATGGCGACAAGAAATAATATACTATATGATGCATGAATAAGTCAAGCATATTTTTATGGAAGGAATCGAACGCCGAATCTTCCCTTGCGCGAACGAAATACTTCGATCTCTTGCGGACATTCATAACCGTATACCCACCAGTCGTTTTCCATCCGTCTAACCAGACAGCCGGCTTGAAATTTGGTTTCGTACAGACGCCCCCAATATATCCACTTCATGTCACTTACTCCCTTCTTCGCCGTTTCGCTTAGAATGCCCCAATTTCGGAAAAAACAAGCATCTGCTCTGAACGATCTAACGAAGATATAAAAAACCGCATCGACGCAAGATGCGCCAATGCGGTTCCTTCGTTATTCCTTAGCCTTTACCGCCGTAAACATTAATGCCTACGCCGCCTCCACCATCAACTGGCTCAAGCGGACCATTCGGATTGTCCTTGATCTTCTGGAGCATGGCATCACCTTTGGTCTGCCATTCTTTAAGCGCCTCTTCGACGGATTTCTTCTTCTGAATGACTTCCTGGAAGAGTGGCTGTGCAAACTGTTGAACCTGATAGAGGTTCGGCTTCTCACGGTAGAGCTTCTCAAGCGTGATATCTTGCGGTGGAATCGGTTTAAGGGTGTAGAAGGCCTCGATGTTATAGTTCATGCCGTCCTTTGGCTTCAGGAACGATTTGCGCGCTACCATCTCATACGTGCTGCGGGATTTCAGCTTCGCCCATTCCTTGCTGTTGTTGAACTGGATGAAGTCCCATGCATCGTCGCTGTTCTGTGCATTGGCGCTGATCGCCATTAGGTTGTTCAAGTAGATACTGCCGCCAACGCCCGGAGCTTCCTCGAAAGTCGGGATCGTCACGACATCCCAGTCTGGTGATGGGATCTTAGGATTCTTAGCCGCATAATCTTTGGCTCTGGACAGCTCATTCACGTAGTCATAGCCGCCAATCATCATTGCGATGCGACCGCTGATGAATAGATCGTTCTGGAACGGATTAAATGCGGCATCTTTGTCTCTGACAATACCACCGCCGCCGTTGTTCATATCTTCTTGAGTAGGTACGATTTTCTCTTGGTACAGTCCGGCTACTTCACTCCACACTTTGCGCCATTGCGGTGTATCTACGGTCATCTTCTCTGCTTTATTGTCAAACATCTTAAGCTGAAGAGGTGCCGAGTAGGTTTGCGAATCCCAGAACGGGTCTCCGCTCCAACGATTGAACGAGAAGCCGAATTTACGCTCTGCCCCTTCGCCCTTCGCTACCTGTTTGGCCTTCGTAAGGATATCTGTCCAAGTCATGCCGTCTGTCGGCGGCGTAACACCGGCATCGGTAAACAACTTCTTATTGTAATAGAGCGCTGAAGCATTGAAGGTTGGCGTAAGCGCATAGAGACTGCCGCCTCCCGCATCCTTGATACCATCGATAACCGTCGGTACGAAGTCCTCGATATCAAATTCACTCTCTTGGATTAGCGGGTCCAGCTGTTTAAGTAGATTGTCTTCTACCAGACGTTTCAGATAAGAAGATTCCAGTACAACAACATCGACCGGGTTCTTGCCGTTGATCATCTCTTTCAGCTTCTCATAGGGGTCTGGCTGCTTCTTGTTCGGATCGGGCTCTTCGAAACGCTGGTCGTCATAGTTGATAGCGGCTGCGATTTCGATGTCGATATTCGGATGTGTCAGTTCGTAACCATCCGTGAACTGTTGACGCAGATAAGGTTCATTATCGGAGTTGGAATACATAAAGCCGATTCTCAGTACATGACGTTCTGCTTCGTTACCACTGTCTCCCTTGCTGCATGCTGCAAGACTTGATGCCAGCAGACCTGCTGTAACCGCCAAAGCAGAAGTCCTCATAATTAGTTTTCCCCGTGAACGTCTTACTTTCTTCTCCATTGGTTCTACCCCTCCAGTGATTTAGGCGGCGAGATAATGATGCGCTCACCGTCAAATTCCATTGATGCTTTATCTGTAATTTGTAAGGCTGTTAAATACGATTTCGGAATTTGAAGTCTGCCTACCCGGTCAACGACGACATATTCTTCATGAATGGCTTCAGCGCCGCCGAGAGTCGAGTGGTCGCCTATCTGATCTTTATCGTCCAGATTCGGGTTCCGCTTAATAAATTCGGTACTGGTTAGTCCATCCCGAATCGCCACGACGCGGTCAACCTTACCGGCTAACGATAAATCATGCGTAACGATAACGATCGTAATGCCGATCTCGCGATTAAGCCTGCGGAAGATATCCATGATGAGATCCGAAGTCCGCGTATCGACGGAGCCTGTCGGCTCATCGGCAAGCAGCAGCTTCGGCCGGTTCGACAGCGAAATCGCAATTGCAACCCGCTGCTGTTCACCGCCTGAGAGCTGGTGCAGCTTATTGTGCATGCGCTCCTTCAGCCCCACCCACTCCAGCAGCTGCTTCGCATAAGCGCGATCCAGTTTGGAGGACAGCATCATCGGCATCTCCACGTTCTCGAGCGCCGTTAAATACGGGAGCAAATTGCGTGCATTACTCTGCCAGATAAAACCGACGGTATCGCGTTTATAGGAAACGAGCTGCTCATCGGTAATCTTGAGCAAATCCCATGGCCCAACGCTCACTTGGCCGGCAGAAGGGCGGTCAAGACCGCCCAGTATATTGAGAAGCGTCGATTTCCCGCTGCCGCTGTTGCCGATAATCGCCATCATTTCGCCTTCACGTACATGAAGGTTCAGCCCTTGCAATGCAACGACCTCAAGATCATCTGATTTGTAAATTTTAACGAGTCCCTCGCAAGTAATCATGAGGTCTTAACGCTCCTCTCCCATCTTAACGGCTTGATGTACGCGCAATCTGCGGATATGAATGAGCAGAAGCGCTGCACCCATCAGCATCATGCATCCGACCACGATGTAGAGCTGCGTCGTGTCCTTGGAATCGAATACGACCCTAAATGGCGGTACGGAGTTTGCAACGTTATCGGTCGTTTGCAGGAATGGCAAGAATAGCAAACTCGCGATTTTGCCGATTAGGATACCGAGTCCGATGGACAGCCCCGCTGTAAACACCTGCTCAAGGAGCAGCATACCGGTCAACTGCTTCCTGGAGAGTCCCATCGCGCGAAGAACACCAAACTGTACGATCCGCCCTGATAAATTAAAGAACCAGAACAGAATGTAACCTGTCAGCGACACGATGATGGAAACGAGGAAGCCGAGACTTAGGATTCCGAATACGCCGCCGCGTGTCGGATGCTTCGATTGCACGGCGAGCTCAATGCGCACGTCCTGAACATTCGCAAGCTCAATGCCCTCATCCTGCAGCTGCTTCATGATTGGAGCGGTAAGCGCACCTGGTTTCATCTTCAGCCATACATCGTAAGGAATGATCGGCACTTGGTCATAAATATAATCCAGATTCGCGATGATAAACGGCGATGAGTCCGGATACTGACTCGGCCAGTACGGTACGATACCGACGACGACGAAGTCAATCATCCCTTCCTGCAAACCGGCAGAGATCGTATCGCCCAGCTTCAGCTGATATTTCTCGGCCACGTTGGAAGGAATAATAGCCGCTTGTTCATAGAGCCCTAAGTAGTTTAAGTAGTTGAATGGATGTGAAGGATACAGATCGTCGCGGAACCAAGCAACCTTAGAGAAATCGACGTTGTCGATACCCATTACGGTTCCTTGACCGGCCGATCGTCCTGAAACAACGATATTGGCTTTGGTCTGCAGCACGCGCGCCGCCGCCTCTACCCCGTCCAGCTTGCGGAACACTTCAAATGGAGGCTCCGAATAGTTGATCCGAGTCGGTACCGTAGAACCGCCGCCTTGTCCGCCGCCGCCACCTCCACCGTTACCGCCTCCTCCATTGCCTCCACCGCCATTGCCGCCGGCTCCTTCTCCACCGCCACCGCCGGCATCTCCGCCTCCGGTGTCGATGACTTCAGCAGTTCCTTCCCATACCGTCTGCATGACAACGTCCGTTCCGAATTTGTAGAGCGTCCGCTCTGTAGAATTCAGATCGATCGTTCGAGCCGCAGAAGCATTATAAACCCCAAGTCCAAGCGTTAAGATGAGCAATATCATCAGCGGATAATACCCCTTCGAAGATCTCGACAACTGCGTCAGCGTCAAGTAGAGCGGCACCGGTAATACCTTCTTGCCGATCCAGTTAAAGAGCTTCAGCAGCCACGGGAATACGCGAAGGAAGAACAATCCCATTGCGAAGATCGCCAGCGCCGGGACAAAGAACAGAAAAGGCTGTACGTTCAGCTGATCCGTCGTCATTTTGCTTTTGAACGAGATGAGCTGGCGTTCATTAAACAAGTACCAGCCATACGCTGCGACACCAAGCATCAGCACATCGCCATACCATCTCTGCCAGAGCGGCTTGCGGTCCGACCGGGCAATCTGTTTCTTATAGTCCACGATCGATGCCCGGGCATAGATTACCGCTGGAATGATCGTCGCAAGAAGGGCAAGCACCACGGAGCCGACACCTGCGAGAATCGACTCAGTTCCGAATCCGATCGGAATTGACTTCCGATTGACAAACTCCAGGAATCCATTGGCCGAGCCGATGCTCTTCGCCATAAACCAACCGATTAACGGACCTATCAGGAGAGCGATGATCCCGAGCAATAATCCTTCCAGCATATAAATGCCGATGATCTGCCTGGTTCCCGCTCCCCGGCTGCGCAATACAGCGATATCACTGCGCTGTTTATCGAGTGATTGCCGAGCATTCATCGCAATAAAGTAGAACACCATCGCCAGCATCGGCGCAGCCAATGTGAAGAGCAGCAGCTGCAGCTGGAGACTCGACTTGCGGAATTCGTTCAGCAGCTTCGCGAACGAGATCTCAACTCTCGTATCCTTCAAACGCTGATACAGCTCGATGTTCAACCGTTCCAGCGTCTGATTAAGCGGCGACAATTGACTTGTCTTGATATCTTTCAAATCGAATGCATAATACCAGTTGGCTGTATGAACCGGAATCTTCCGATCCTTCATTAGCCCGTTCTGGAAAGCCTTCTCGCCGATTTGCAGCGTGCTCATCAAGCCTTCAAGCCCTTGATACCAATACGGATCCGTATCGCTAAGCGGCTTGAACGCACCGACGATCTTAACGCGAAGTGTCAGATTCAACCCGCTATAGATCGGGTATTCAAACACATCGCCGATATGAATGTCACTGCGGTACATCGCCTCTTCCAGAATGACCGCTTCAATCGTGTCATCGTCGCCAACCGTGTCCGTGTACCAACGACCTTGCGTTAATTCTGTTTTCTTATCGAGGCCGCTCATCGATGTAAGTCCCATCTGACGAACCCGGCTCGCATCGACGGTCGTTGGATCTTCCGGCGTCAGCTCAGCCGTACGAATAGCCAAACTTTGTACGTAGGTGCCGAAAGGAAATCCAACTTCACTCGGCACATCCTCGCGGATATAACGGGACACCTCGGTCAACGCATTCAAATCCGTCTTACCGGTCGTTTCCTGGTAACGCATCAGAAGCGATCCCGCCGGCAGCCCGCTGCTCTCTTCCATGAGCGATTGTGCCACAACGCGCTTCAGCGCTCCATCCGCGTACATCGGGATACTGGTCGCAAAGGCGACGGCAATGATCAAGCCGGCCAGCGAGCTGAGCGTCATCCATCGCGTGTTCCACATTTTGCGAAGCAGAAAGCGAAATAGCGGCATCCCCATAGCTTATCGACCTACGACTTTCTGCCCCGGTGTCAATCCTTTGAGGATT
The DNA here is from genome assembly GCF_900106745.1 of Paenibacillus sp. CF384. Classification (GTDB taxonomy): domain Bacteria; phylum Bacillota; class Bacilli; order Paenibacillales; family Paenibacillaceae; genus Paenibacillus_Z. Next base: position 45,964 of record NZ_FNNV01000006.1, read on the forward strand.
TCAACTTGCGTTGCCGTTTGCTGCCCTACTTCAACATCCACCTCGCGTTTGCCGTTTTCATCGATGACTTGCACATAAGTACGAGATCCGATTGAACGTAATGCAGATGGCGGAATGACAATTGCATTTTCTTTGCGGTCCATAATAATGGAGATCGACAGCGGCGTTCCGCGCGTCACGCCTGTAGGCATTTTATCCAGCTTCACCGTCAGGAAATCCTCAGGTCGCTCCGGTTTATTGCCGCCCGCACCACCGTTGCCGCCGCCGCCTTCGCCACCGCCTCCGTCATCCTTCTGAATCGGAAGCTGAGCAATCTTGCCTTTGACCTGTCCGGCACCGTTGATGTCAACGACGACAGGCATGCCTACGGAGATGCCTTGCAGTTCATCTTCGGTCATTTTGGCTGCTGCGGTCAGCTGACCCGTATCCGCGATGATACAAACCGGGTCATAGGCTTTGATCAAGTCGCCTTTCATGACGTTCAACGAAACCACTGTACCGCTGAAAGGCGCTTTCAGAATCGCTTTGTCGATTTCGAGCTGCGATTCTACTAACTTCTGGCGTTTCTCTTCGAAGGTGATTTTGGCAAGCTCGAACTCTACCGGATCCATCTCGTCCTTCTTGCGCAGCGTTTCTTTCATTTGCAGTTCGTCTCGCGAGAATTGCAGTTTATCCGAGCGCAATTGTTTCTTCATATCGTCCACATCGAGGGAACCGATCACTTGGCCTGCTGTTACTTTCTGGCCGACTTTAATATGAAGTTCCTTCAATCGTTTGCCGTCGAGTGTAAAATACAGCGTTTCTTCCTGAAGCGAGATCAGCTTCCCGATTCCCGTCTTCTTCGATTCGAGCGTAGCAGTCGTTACCTCGTACTCCGGCTTCTTCGAAATTTGCGGCGGCGCAATAGCAGGCAATGATTCTTCGTTATCCTCGTTAGGCAGCAATGAGCATCCGCTCGTGATAATAAGAGAAGCTCCAAGAACTACAACAGCTGCAGTCTTAAATGAACTTCCCGTCAACCATTTCGTAAACATGATCGGCAACCTCCAGAATCGTGGGATCGTGCGTTGTCATACAAATCGTAACTTGTTCCGTGCGAATGATGGTCTGGAATACCGACATAATTTGTGCGGCCATTTGGGAGTCAAGCTCAGCGGTCGGCTCGTCGGCAAGCAGCATACTCGGACGATGTGCGATAGCCTTCGCGATCGCAACACGCTGCTGTTCACCCCCCGATAACTCGAACGGACGGTGATGCATTCGCTTGGCAAGACCGACAAGATCCAAGCAATGCTCAACGCGCTTCTTCCATTCCTGAGACGGAATACCTGCCATACGCAGCGACAGCTCGACATTCTCATAAGCAGATAAGAGCGGCATTAAGGCATACGCCTGAAAAATAAACCCGATGTGCTTGCGCCTTACCTTCGTGCGTTCATCATCATTCATGCTATGGAAGGGCAAATCCTGAAAGAAGATATGGCCCTTCGTTGGTTGATCGAGCCCGCCGATCATATTGAGCAGCGTTGTTTTACCGGAGCCGGAACGTCCGCGGAGCATCACGAGCTGCCTCGGACGAAGCTCCATCGCGATTCCCTTCAACACATGAAGCGGCTGCCCGCCAACCTGGAATGTTCGTTCAACCGACTCTACGGTGAGAAGCGGTTTGGTCTCGATTGTTGGTATGTACGGAGCGTCAGTTTCCCTTGTTGCGTCGGATTCTACAGCTTCCTTTGTTGCTTGCTTGCTTCTCCACCATCCCATCGCGGCTGCAGAGACCCCCCTTCCTATTAAAAAACTTTAATCTCAATAACGTTTAGACGGAGCAACCAATCAAAAAGTTACGCGCTCCGATACCAAATTCGTTAAATATTTGCTAAAAAAGCCTCTGAGCCGCAAAAACGGACATGATCCGCTTTATGGCGCAGAAGCTCTCTCTTAAGACTAACACATTATGGCTGCTTCCAATTGTAAAATTTCGACCCGATGAGGACCGAAACAAGGCCCCACGCCAGCATAATTCCGATATTCATCCAGAATGTTGCATTCAGCATACCTAGATCATACACCATGCTGTCTCGGATGCCGTTAGCGAAATATGTCAGGGGCATGACATTCGCAAGCGGTTTGATGTAGCTCGGCAATACGTTGATGTCGAAGAAAACGCCGCTGATGAACATCATGATAAAGCTGGTTAAATTCGCCATGCCGAAATAACTTTCCATCGTCTTGCTAAACCCTGCGAGCATAAATCCGATCCCTGCAAAGGACAGCGTGCCTACAAGGAAGACGATCAAGAATGCAGGCACGTTCATATTGATATGTGCACCGAATGCGAGAACGCCGATCAGCGTCAGGAGGAAGATCTGAATCGCACTCAGAATAAACTTGACCGCAATGCCGCTAATCCCGAACAGTCCCATGCTCGCAGGCGTCAGAATCAGTCTCTTGAGCAGGCCGTTGCGCCGCATTTCGACCATAGCTACCATCCCGAACAATCCGGCTTGCGAGATGGCAAGCGCAATTAATCCGGTGAGCAGGAAGTCTGTATACTTCAGCTCTTCGCTGCCTGCGGATACGAAGTCCGTCTTCAGCGTAAATGCGGGAGCAACACCGGAAGCGGCACTGTTCATCTGCAGAACGATATTGTTCAGAATACTCTGCAGCGCTTGCGAGGAAGGCGAGTTCTGCTTCTCCTTATTCAGCAGCAGCTCCAGCGATGAAGAATCTGCGGATTGCGGCAGTACTATAACCGCATCCACATCGCGATCCTTCAGCCACTCCTCCGCCTTCTTGCGGCTGACCGGCATATCAGACTTATATTCGAAGATGTCGATCTGCTTCAAGCCGCTGCGCACATCCTCAGCCAGTGTATTGGAAGAGGGTTCAACGAGCGCGATCTTCGCCGTGAAGCTGCTGCCAGAGCTGCCACCGAAGATCATGATGAAGATAACCAGCAGAAGAACGGGGTAGAAAATCGACCAAAACCACACATTCTTATCGCGGAACGTCATTTTGAACTGTGCGCCAAACAGCATCCGGAATTGCTTCCATCCGTTTCGATTCATGGGCTCAGTCCCTCCATTCTTTGCCGGTGAACGCGATGAAGACGTCCTCCAAGCTCATTTCGCGAATGGATACCTGTTCGACTCCGATGCCTTGCTGGGATGTAAAACCAAACAATTGATACAGCGTCTCCTCCGGCTGCAGCGACCATACAACCAGATGATCGCCGCTTCGCTTCACGCGCGTTACGGCCGAATTGCTCAGTGCAATATGCTCCGCCAGCGATGCATGCTCTACCCCGCCGGTAAACGTGAGATGGATCTCCCGTTCCTTCGTAAGACGACCAATTAATGCTTTTGGCGTATCGAGCGCTACGATTCGGCCTTGATCTACGATGCACACGCGATCGCTGAGTTTATCGGCTTCCTCCATGTAGTGCGTGGTAAGAATCGTCGTTTTGCCAATCGCTTTGAGCTTGAGTACGATGTCCCAAATGTTGCGTCTGGCTTGAGGATCCAGCCCTGTCGTCGGTTCATCCAGGAAGATCAGCTCCGGATCGCTGATCATCGCAAGCCCGATGGCCAATCGCTGCTTCTGACCGCCGGAGAGCGCCTTGACTCTCTTTTTACGATGGTCTGCCATGTTGATATAGCCCAATATTTCGTCTGTCGGCCGCCGTCTGTTGTAGAAGGAAGCGAAGGTTTCGAGGTTCTCCTCCACCGTCAGCAGATCGAATAACGCGCTCGTCTGCGGCTGTACGCCGATCGTCATCTTGATCTGAGACTTGTTTGCGGCCCAGTTCATGCCCAGTACGGATACCGTTCCGCGATCAGGCTCCTGCAGCCCTTCAATCATTTCAAGCGTCGTTGTTTTGCCTGCCCCGTTAGGTCCGATGATGGTGAATACCTCGCCCTTCTTCACCGAGAAACTAATCCCGTCCACCGCAACCGTTCCACCGAATGACTTGCGCAGATCCTCTACGGTAAGTACCGTCTCGCCTGCCTCATGCTTTGTCACCAGCCATCATTCCCCTTCCTTCTCGCCGACCTCTCCCATTACTTTATCATTGGAAAATCAAAGCAAGAACCGCCTGTGGAGGGAAATGGTCTCGGTCCCGGGAAGGAGAACAATGAACGTGAATGATGCTCTAGCCTCGCATAGCGATGGCATTGCCCGAGGTGTACCGTTTGAGTCCGAGCCGGAATATCAACGTACCTGCTGTCAATAAACCGATCGTCATCGCGATCGACTGCCAGAAGAAGACCGGATCGAAATCGCGCATCAGGCCAATCGGCAGATAGCTGATGAACCCTGCCGGAACAATTGTGAACAAGAGCAGCTTGGCAGCGCCGCGGAAGATCCCGGAAGGATACGTCGAGAGCGCCACGAAGCTATTGAACACTTGCCCTGCTATTCCCTCGGCATTGCCGAAGAAGAACGCGAAGCTGCCGGCAATAATCATGACGCCCATAAAGATCAAGCCGCTTATAAGCAGCCCCAGTCCGAACTGCACCGCGCCAAGCAAGGTATGATTGCCAACCCAAGCGTACACGGCCAGCCCGAACAGAAAATCCCCTGCGGCCGTTAGCGACATTCGACTGGCCAATACATGAAGCAGCACAGGCTTCGGCTGCGATAAATACACATCGAGCTGACCACTTGAGACAACCGGAGCAATGCGATGGAAATTGCCAAATAGCATATTCGCCCAGCCAAAGCCGCCTGCCCCGACTGCCCAGAGCATCATCACATCGGATAATTCCCAACCGTTTACCACCTGGAACCGATCAAAGAACAGGGTCCAGAAGAACAGCCACATGAAATTATTAATAAACATCATTCCGGCCATCAGGAAGAAGCTCATGCGATACTCCATCGAGGATGCTAAGTTCACTTTCCAGCAGGTCAGCAGAAAACGAATCGTCCCTGCAGGCGTTTGAAAACGATCTTGGTCTTTCTCTTTCTCTCCGTTAACCGCCATTGACATGAAGTTTCGCCACTCCTCTCCGGTACATCATGATCGTGAAGCCTGTGAGCACAGCTATCCAAGCTGCCTGAATGGCAATTTGCTGCACTAACGAAGCAGATCCATAGTTCACAGCCGTTCTTGCCGGAAAATATAACATTGCTTGGAAAGGCAGCCACGCGCATATCCGCTGCAGCCACTCCGGCATCAGATCAAGCGGCAGCAGCATGCCGCCAACTGTGAATTGCAGCTTGTGGAGAACAAACTCCATCCCGCGCGTTTCCTCCACCCAGAAGGCGCACAAAGCAACGATCATGTTCAGCAGAAACGCAATCGTAATCGCTCCTAGCGTAAGGGAAAGAAGGCCTGCCCAACCAAGGCCAAAATTCGGCGGACCCACGAAGGTCCATGCGATAATGCCGCCAACCGCCAAGTGAATGAAGAATCGGAATACCGCTTCTGATAGATACGCGGCATATTGATAGCCGACATACGAGATAGGTCTGATGAGCCTGATCGCAATATCGCCGCTCTTCACCTCATTCTCTATGGCCGTACATAGGGCGGGCACGCCCATCGTAATCGCCTCTGTGAATACCAAATACCAAATGATCTGCTTCATCGTATAACCATTAATAACGCGGGTGCTGTCACCGTCATAGGCAGCACTCCACAGCTGAACGAAAACAAACAAGATCAGCAGCAGAAACGACGCCCGCATAATAAAATCCGTCTTATAGGCCATTTGCTGCCGCATCGTAATTTGAGCAACCGCTCCTATTTTCTTGCTTCTTCGAAGCCACAAGGGGTCCAAGTTCTGCATGACCATCGCACTACCCTCCCGACCCATAAATATGCGTAATGATTTCTTCCATCGGCGGATCTTCCACTGTCATGTCGTCCAGCTTGAACCTGCCCATTAATGCGCTGACAACGGATTCAATGCCGACTTGCTTCAGGTCCACAGCCAGCTTCAAGCGACGACCTTCCGATTGAAGGATTTCCATGCCTTGAAGATCAGGAAGCATACCCGGTGCAAAAGAATCTGACAGCGTCAGCGAAATGATTTTGCGGCTGAGCACTTCCCGCTTCAACCGCTCAACCGGCGCATCGAGTAATATTCCGCCATGATGGATAACGACAGCCCGCGAGCACAGCTCCTCCATATCTCCCGCATCGTGAGAAGTCAGGAAGACCGTCGTTCCCTCTTCGCGGTTCGCTTCCAGAATCAGCTCGCGAATGCGCTGCTTCACGACGACATCAAGTCCTATGGTTGGCTCATCCAGAAACAACAGCTGCGGCCTGTGCAGGAAGGAAACCGCGATCTCGCAGCGCATCCGTTCGCCGAGCGAGAGCTTACGAACCGGGATATTCAAGTATGGACCCAGCTCGAAGCGCTCGATCAAATCTGCTCGCCTGTCTAGATAGTCGCTTCTGTTCAGCTCGTAGACCCGACTGATCAAGTCAAACGTATCGATCGGCGGCAGGTGGTACCACAGCTGCGATTTCTGTCCGAATACAGCACCGATTCGAAAAGCCAGCTTCGCCCTATCGCGCCAAGGTGTTAAGCCCAACACTTGCGCTTCACCGGAAGAAGGATGGAGTATCCCTGTCAGCATCTTAATCGTTGTCGATTTACCTGCCCCGTTCGGTCCTAGAAAAGCTACCCGTTCCCCTCTGGCAACCGTCAGATCGATTTGCCTTACGGCCACCTTCTCTTCCCATTGCGGCCGAATGAGGGAGCGGATGCTCCCCGAAAGTCCGGCATCCTTGCGCTTTACGGCAAAGACCTTGCTTAATCCATGTGTCTGCAACGCTGCTGTCGACATCGTATTCTCCCCCTGTCTGCGTACGGTGCTGCGGTAAAGCAAAAAAGACCTCCTGCGAGCACCGCCTTATCCTTGTAAGGCGGAACTTGCCGAAGGTCTTTTATCCCTACGGTGTAGCATGACATATCGTCGTTTGCCGGTTTCGCTCGGTTCGCCATGTGCGGATCCCTAGAAACCCTTCCGTTTAATGTAACATATTACCAGCCGATTTCGAGGTTGGCAAGACATTTTTCCGGAAGCTCGTAAACGGTTTATGCAGGATGAAGGAGATCCTCCATCATCGTGATTAAGCGCAGTCTAACTTGCTGCAGTCGTGAGGCCAAATATTCCATGCTATGATCATCACTGCCTTGGGAACGAAGCAGGGCCGTGCTCATCAACCCATACGCCTCATCCAATTGCGTGATTTCCTCGCTTCTGGTCAAGTTACGATCGTAAATGCGCACACGATAAAGCAAATCCTCGGTCGATCTGAGCAGCCTTTCATACATCGTATTCATAAGTGGCTTCCTCGCAATCTCTTATTTGGTATAGGCTAGTCTATGACGTGTGTAACCTAAATATAACCTGATTAAGAGACGGATGAAACAATTCGGAGCAAATGTTAATAATAAAAAAATAATCCGGAGCAGCTGCTCCGGACCCTAACTTCCCTATTCTTATACGCCAAATGCTTGCGGATTCTCACGCCACGACTGCAGCACCGCGATATCGCTCTGCTGAACAATCCCTTGCTCGGCTGCAACTTCGATCAGCGCCGAATAGTTCGACAACGTTGCAAGCGGAATGCCTTCCTCGGCGAATGCTGCGATCGCATTCGGGAACTGATAGGTGAAGATGGCTACAACCCCTTGCACCTCGCAGCCTGCTTCACGAACGGCAACCGCGGCTTTCAAGGAACTTCCGCCTGTGGAGATCAAATCCTCGATCAAGACAACCTTTTGCCCCGGCTTGAAGGCACCCTCGATCTGATTCGTCTTGCCATGGCCCTTCGCTTTGTCACGTACATAGAGCATCGGCAGGTTCAACTTCTGTGCCACCCACGCCGCATGCGGGATGCCGCCTGTTGCGATACCGGCAACTGCTTCGCAATCCGGGAATTGCTCGCGGATAACCGTTGCAAAACCTTCTGCAATTAGGTCGCGAATTTCCGGGTAGGACATGGTGAGGCGGTTATCGCAATAGATCGGAGATTTCATCCCGCTTGTCCATGTAAACGGCTCATTCGGGCGAAGGGCAACGGCGTTAATTTGCAGCAATCCTTTGGCAATCTCGCGTGGTAATTGTTCCAATATAGGTGTAGTCAATCAGATCAGCTCCTCAATAATGGATTCCAATGCAAGCCGCGGGTTCTCGGCAGCGGTAATCGGTCTTCCGATAACCATATAATCGGTACCTTGCTCAATCGCCTCGCGAGGCGTCATAATGCGGGATTGGTCATTCAGAGCAGCTCCTGCCGGGCGAATACCCGGCGTAATCGTGCGGAAATCCGCACCGCAAGCCGCTTTAATCGTTTGTACTTCCTGCGGTGATGCCACAACGCCGCCAAGTCCGGCTTGTTTAGCCAGCTGCGCGTAGCGAACGACAGCTTCTTCAACCGAACCGCTGATGCCGATCTCTTCGTTGAGGACTTGTTTGCTTGTGCTTGTCAGCTGTGTGACGGCAATAACAAGAGGCCGAGCCAGTCTGGAATCACTCGCAAGCGCTTGTTCCACACCTTCCATGGCGGCTTTCATCATTTCCACGCCGCCTGCTGCATGTACATTAAACACATCCACGCCAAGCTTCGTAATGCTGTTAGCTCCGCCTTTGACCGTGTTCGGAATATCATGCATCTTCAGATCCAGGAACACTTTATAGCCGCGTTCCTTCAGTCCAATCACGAAGCTTGGACCTGCCGCATAGAACAACTGCATGCCAACCTTCATGTAGCACGGAATACCTTCTAAGCTGTTCACCAACGCTTCTGCAGCAGCTGCATCCGGGTAATCCAGTGCAACCATAATGCGGCCAGCCGCTTCTTCTCTGCTCAGCTTCATCTCTCGTCAGCCCCTTCCTATGTCTTTACAGGCATGGCGAAAGCCTGCTTGAAGGCAGGCTTTCGCGGCCAATTACGGCCATTCTATTGGTTATTTCTGTGCAAGTACAGGCATTGGACGCGAGGAGAAGTTGATGGTCTCCAGCATGTTAAGCAGCGCGCGAACGGTATCGAGCGATGTCATACATACGACGCCATTCTCCACCGCTTCACGGCGAATCCGGAAGCCGTCGCGCTCAGGTGTCTTACCCTTCGTCAGCGTGTTCACTACGAAGTGTGCTTTACCGTCGCGGATCAGATCCAAGATATTCGGCGAGCCTTCGCTCAGTTTATTCACGGTTTGTACGCGCAGTCCCGCTTCTTCAAGCGCTGTTGCGGTACCGCCCGTTGCGACGATGTTGTAACCCAGTTCGTAGAAGCCGCGCAGAATTTCGATCGCTTCCGGTTTGTCTTTATCCGCTACCGTAGCAATGATGGAGCCTGTTGGCGGGATACGCATGCCGGCGCCAACCAAGCCTTTGTATAGAGCTTTCGCGTATTGTTGATCGCGGCCCATAACTTCACCGGTCGATTTCATTTCCGGCGTCAGTGTAGGGTCAACGCGGCGCAGTTTCGCGAAGGAGAAGACAGGAACTTTAACCGATACATAGTCATCTTCAGGCCACAGACCTGTTTCGTAACCAAGATCAGCGAGCTTCTCGCCCAGGATTGCCTTCGTCGCCAGGTTCGCCATCGGAATGTTCGTTACTTTGCTCAGGAACGGAACCGTACGCGAGGAGCGCGGATTTACTTCGATTACATAGACTTCGTCTTGGAAGATAACGAATTGGATGTTCACCAATCCGATAACGTTCAAGCCTTTAGCGATTTTGATCGTAATGTCGACCATCTTCTGCTGCAATTCCGCCGAGATGGATTGCGGCGGGTACACCGCGATCGAGTCGCCGGAGTGAACCCCTGCGCGCTCAACATGCTCCATGATTCCTGGAATCAGAACCGTTTCGCCGTCGCAGATCGCATCAACCTCTGCTTCTTTACCCAGCATGTAACGGTCGATCAGTACCGGATGCTCCGGATTGATTTTGACCGCCTGCACCATGTACGTGAGAAGCTCTTCATCGGAATATACGATTTCCATAGCCCGTCCGCCCAGGACGTACGAAGGACGAACAAGCACCGGATAACCTAGGCCTTGTGCAGTCTCAACCGCTTCATCCACGGAAATGACTGTTTTGCCTTTCGGTTGTTTAATGTTCAGTTCATTCAAGAGCACTTCGAATTTCTTGCGATCCTCGGCAGCATCGATGCTCTCCAGGCTGGAGCCCAAGATGCGAACGCCTGCTTTGGTCAGTGGTGCAGCAAGGTTAATCGCTGTTTGACCACCGAATTGAACGATAACGCCAATCGGATTCTCTTGTTCGATGACGTTCATAACATCCTCGTAGAAGAGCGGTTCAAAGTACAGTCGGTCGGAAGTGCTGAAATCCGTCGATACGGTTTCCGGGTTGTTGTTGATGATTACCGCTTCATAGCCGGCTTTCTGAATCGCCCATACCGCATGTACAGTCGAATAATCGAATTCGATACCTTGACCGATCCGGATCGGTCCGGAGCCAAGCACGAGCACTTTCTGTTTCGTTGTTTCCGTTACTTCATTCTCTACTTCATACGTCGAGTAGTAGTAAGGTGTCGTTGCTTCGAACTCAGCTGCGCAAGTATCAACCATTTTGTAGACCGGTTTGATGCCTTGCGCAAGGCGATGCTGACGCAGTTCCAGTTCGTTCGTGAACGTTGTTTGGTTGCCTTCTTTACGAATCTCTGCAATGGAGCGGTCAGAGAAGCCTTTGCGTTTTGCAGCATAGAGCTGCTCGTTCGTCAGAACAGCTGCACTGCGAAGCTCAGCTTCGAATGCGACGATGCTTTCGATTTTGTCAAGGAACCACCAGTCGATTTTCGTCAAATCTTGAATGTCCTGCAGCTTGTAGCCTCGGCGGAATGCTTCCGCTACGAGGAACATCCGCTCGTCATCCGGCTTCGCAAGGCGAAGGCGCAGCACATCGTCTTGCAGCTCATGTGCTTCTTTCAGGTGAATGCGGTGTGTGCCGATTTCCAGGGAACGAACCGCTTTATGAATGGACTCTTCGAACGTACGGCCGATCGCCATAACCTCGCCAGTCGCTTTCATTTGGGTACCCAGTTTACGGTTTGCCGAGATGAATTTATCGAACGGCCAGCGAGGAATCTTCGATACGATGTAATCCAGCGTTGGCTCGAAGCATGCATAGGTTTGACCGGTTACCGGGTTGACGATTTCGTCAAGCGTGTAGCCGATTGCGATCTTGGCAGCCATCTTCGCGATTGGGTAGCCAGTCGCTTTGGACGCGAGCGCCGACGAGCGGCTTACACGCGGATTAACTTCGATGACATAGTATTGGTAGCTGAACGGATCCAATGCGAACTGTACGTTACAGCCGCCTTCGATGTTCAGTGCGCGGATAATCTTCAGCGACGCCGAACGCAGCATTTGATATTCGCGGTCGGACAACGTTTGGCTTGGCGCTACGACGATGGAATCGCCTGTATGAACGCCCACCGGATCAAAGTTCTCCATGTTACATACGACGATACAGCTATCGTTCGCATCGCGCATAACTTCATACTCGACTTCTTTCATGCCTGCGATCGATTTCTCGATCAAACATTGGCCGATCGGGCTGTAGCGAATACCGGAAGCTACCGTTTCAAGCAGCTCTTCTTCGCTTGCGCAAATCCCGCCGCCTGTTCCGCCCAGCGTATAGGCCGGACGAACAATGATCGGGTAACCAATCTCGTTAGCGAATTCCACAGCTTCTTGTACCGTTGTTACAATAACGCTCTCAGGTACCGGCTGCTCCAGTTCGCGCATCAGATCGCGGAATAGATCACGATCTTCCGCTTTCTCGATTGCTGTAAGCTGCGTACCCAGCAGTTGAACGTTCTCGCGTTCCAGTACGCCGGCGCGCGCCAGTTCAACAGCCATGTTAAGACCGGTTTGGCCGCCAAGCGTTGGCAGCAAACCATCCGGACGTTCTTGACGGATAATTTGAGTGACGAACTCAAGTGTAATCGGCTCGATGTATACTTTATCCGCCATGTTCGTATCCGTCATGATTGTAGCCGGGTTGCTGTTGATCAGAACAACCTCGTAGCCTTCTTCTTTAAGTGCTTGGCAAGCCTGTGTGCCTGCATAGTCGAACTCTGCAGCTTGCCCGATGACGATAGGACCGGAACCGATAACGAGAATTTTCTTCAGCTTATTATTTCTGGGCATATTGCAGCTCTCCTCTCAATGATGCCGCCAATTGTGCTTGACGAGGCTTTTGCGGGTTGTTTCTTTTATGTTCACGAATCATCTCTAGGAATTCATCGAACAGGTAGCTGGAATCGTAAGGTCCAGGTGCGGCTTCCGGATGGTATTGAACCGAGAAGGCAGGGAATTCGTTATGTTTCAAACCTTCGATCGTCTTGTCATTGTTGTTGATATGCGTAACTTCCAGCTTCGTTCCGGCTACGGAACCCTCTAGAACCGTGTAACCATGATTCTGCGAGGTGATGTAGCAGCGGCTTGTTGCCAGTTCTTTAACCGGGTGGTTACCACCGCGGTGACCGAATTTCAGCTTATCCGTATCGGCGCCGCATGCAAGTGCGAACAATTGATGGCCAAGGCAGATCCCGAAGATCGGGTATTCGCCAAGCAGCTCTTGAATCATCGTAACCGCATGAGGTACATCCTTCGGATCCCCAGGGCCGTTCGACAATTGAATGCCGTCCGGGTTCAGGCGACGAATCTGCTCTGCTGTTGTATCGTGAGGAACCACGACTACATCACAACCGCGCTTCGTAAGTTCGCGGAGAATACCGCTCTTCGCGCCGTAGTCGACCAGTACGATACGCTCGCGCTCGCCTGGGCTGGAGAAGATGCTCTTCGTCGATGTGCGAGCAACTTGATCGCGCATCAGCGGAGTCAGGGATAAACGCTCAGCAAGCTCTTCAATACGCTCATTGCCTGTTGTCAGCATCCCTTTCATTGTGCCGTAGTGGCGCAGCTTACGAGTCAGCATCCGAGTATCGATGTCGCTGATTCCGATAATGCCGTATTCCTTCAGCAAACGATCAAGCGTGTATTCCGCTCTCCAGTTGCTTGGTACCGGCTCATGGCGGCGAACGACGAAGCCGTGAATGTAAGGGCGTACCGCTTCGAAATCGTCGCGCGTAATGCCGTAGTTGCCGATCAAAGGATATGTCATCGTGACGATCTGTCCGCAATAGGACGGATCGGAAAGTACCTCTTGGTAACCTGTAATCCCTGTATTAAAAACAACCTCGCCGGCAGATTGACCCTCAGCGCCAAAGCCGAGTCCTGTAAACAGCGTGCCGTCTTCCAACAACAATCTTGCTTGCATCCGTATCACTCCTAGTTATCAAGTTGCTTACTATTCTTGTGTCTCTGTCCAAACGACATTTCCGTCTACGATGGTAACTACCGGCCAGCCGGACAACTTCCAGCCGCCAAATGGTGTATTTCTGCCCTTCGATGCGAAGCTCTCCGGGTTAACCTCACGCTCATTCTCGAGATCAACAATGGTCAAGTCAGCAGGTGCGCCTGCTTCCAGAACACCGCTGCGAAGTCCGAAGACGCGCGCCGGGTCTGATGTCATCCGCTTAAGCAGGAAGCCTAGCGACCATTTGCCTGTTTGGACGAATTTCGTATACATAAGCGGGAATGCCGTTTCGAAACCGACGATGCCGAAAGGCGCCAGCATCATGCCGCGTGCCTTCTCTTCCGCACTGTGCGGCGCGTGGTCCGTAACGATCATGTCCAGCGTGCCATCTTCTAGACCTTCGATAACCGCTTGTACGTCGCGCGGCGTGCGCAGCGGCGGGTTCATTTTCCAATTGGCATCCATGCTTGGGATATCCTCATCGGAGAGAATCAAGTGATGCGGGCAAACCTCAGCTGTCACTTTAATGCCGATTTGCTTAGCCATTCGGATTAAGCGAACCGATTGCTCCGTGCTTACGTGACAGACATGATAGTGAACCCCAGTGGCTTCTGCCAGCAAAATGTCGCGTCCTACATGGATCGCTTCGGACTCGTTCGGAATTCCTTTAAGCCCGTTCGCTGCTGCGAACTTGCCTTCCGTTACGGCAGCTCCGACAACGAGCGAATCGTCTTCACAGTGTGCGATTACCGGCATGTTCATCGAAGCAGCCAGGTTCATCGCATCTTTCATCATTTGTGCATTCTGTACGCCGACGCCGTCATCGGTAAACCCGATCGCGCCAGCTTCTTTGAGTGCTGCGAAGTCGGTCAGCTCGCGGCCAAGCTCGTTCTTCGTAATGGCTGCATAAGGAAGCACGTTAACGATTCCTGCGCTCTTGGCCTTATCCAGTATGTAGCGCACCGTCTCCGGCGTGTCCGTTACGGGACGCGTGTTCGGCATACATGCGATCGTTGTGAAACCGCCTCTAGCCGCGGAGCGTGTACCACTTGCGATATCCTCTTTATATTCGAAGCCCGGCTCGCGCAGATGGACATGCATGTCGATGAAACCTGCGGAGATCAGCTTTCCTTGCGCATCAATAATGTCGTGGCCGGTAGTATCCGGCTCACCGGAAGCCGCATCGGCAATCGCAGCGATCAGTCCATTCTCAATTCGAACGTGCTTTCGTGCTGTCTCACCTGTCTGTTCGTCCCAAACGAGTCCGTTTAATATCCATAGTGCCATGATCGTTTTCTCCTTTCGGCTTCCACAGTTAGTTATGCTAGTGCTCGTTCGATGACCGCCATCCGAATCGGTACGCCATTGGCCATTTGCGGGAAAATGCGGGATTGCGGATGTTCGACCAGTGCGTCGTCGATTTCAACGTCGCGATTGATTGGTGCAGGGTGCATGATGATGGCGTGCGGCGCTAATGTCGCCGCTCGTTCTTCCGTCAATCCGAATTGCTCGCGGTAGGATTCTGCTGAGCTTAGTATGCCGCTCTCGTGGCGTTCGAGCTGCACGCGCAGCATCATGACGACATCGGAGCGAAGCGCTTCTTCTATCGAAACATACGGGGCATCAAGCTCGGCTGCCTTCATCGTATCGGGAGCGCAGAAGCGGACATTGACGCCAAACTTCTGCAAAGCGTACAAATTGGAGCGTGCAACCCGGCTGTGCTGAATATCTCCGATGATCGATACCGTCAACCCTTTCAACTCGCCGAATTGTTTGCGCATCGTATATAGGTCGAGCAGCGCCTGTGTCGGATGCTCGTTGTTTCCATCGCCTGCGTTGATCAGAGGCACTTTAATCTTCTGTGCGAGTTCGGCCAGAACGCCGATTGGCTTAAGGCGGATGACGCCTGCGTCGATTCCCATGGATTCAAGCGTGCGTACCGTATCGTAAATCGATTCGCCCTTCTGAACGCTCGAGACCGCGGCGGAGAAGTTCAGCACTTCCGTACCGAGTCGTTTCTCGGCAACCTCGAAGGAGAATCTCGTTCTGGTGCTGTTCTCAAAAAACATATTGGCGACAAACTTGCCTTGCTGAACCGGTTCGACTTTCGTGGAGCTTGCCTCCCAATAAGCGGCGCGGTCCAAGATGGAGCTGATTTCTTCTTTACTCAGTTCTTTAAGTCCCAGCAAGCTTCTCTGCTTGACTAATGTTGCGGTTGTCATGATTAAAGCCTACCCCCTTAATGGATAATCGTCACTTGATCGTTCTCGTCGACTTCCTGGAGAAAAACCTCGATTTGCTCCTGTTTAGAGGTCGGTACGTTCTTCCCTACATAATCCGGTCTGATCGGCAGCTCGCGATGGCCTCGATCAACCAGCACGGCGAGCTGTATCGATTGCGGTCTGCCCATATCCATCAACGCATCCATGGCTGCTCGGATGGTTCTGCCCGTGTAGAGAACGTCATCGAAGAGGATGACTCGCTTATTCTTTACACTCACGGTCGTCGCACTGCCTTGTGCTGCTCCTGAACTGCCTGCTTCTCGGTCATCGCGATACAAGGTGATGTCGAGCTCTTGAACTTCGACTGGAAGTCCTTCAATTTCGTGAATCCGTTCCGCGATACGTTGTGCCAAATAGATGCCGCGCGTTCGAATGCCTACGAGTACACAATTGTCGATTCCTTTGTTCTTCTCGACAATTTCATGGGCAATTCGAGTCAGCGCGCGGCGTATTGCCGTCTCATCCATAATGACGCGATGCTGCTCATCCATGCGCTTCTTCCGCCTCCTTGAGTCCATGCCATCAACGACTATCACACAAAAAAACTCCTTGCGGGTGCGCAAGGAGTTTCACGTTCATTAGACTCGCATCTAAGCAGCTGTTAGACAAGCTGCACTTGCGCACACAGCGCAAGTGGGAAGTTGTCCTGCTATAAGATGCGAATAAACGATTCACGTTACCTTGCCAGCCTCTCTGGACTGAGTTAAAGGTACATATTGTTTATCAGAAGAATTATCCCACGTTCGACAAAAGCTGTCAAGGTTCTTTTGCACGGGTGGCGGATTTATATTCAATACTATGTATATTGCTCCATAAAGAAAAAACTTACGCCCCGTCCGAAGACGCTGCGTAAGTTTTCTTCTACTATAGGCTAAGCTTTGTAATCCGCTCTACGGCTTTCTCCGTATTCTCGCGGCTGCCAAACGCTGTCAGGCGGAAGTAGCCTTGACCGCTTTGACCGAAGCCGACGCCCGGCGTACCCACGATATTCGCTTCAGACAGAAGCTTATCGAAGAATGCCCATGAGTCAAGACCGTTAGGAGTCTTAAGCCAGATGTAAGGCGCGTTAACGCCGCCGAACACTTCAAGACCAAGCGACGCAAGACCTTCACGGATAATGCCCGCATTCGTCATATAGTAGTCAATGATCGCTCCGATTTGTTCTTTGCCTTCCGGCGTATAGATCGCAGCAGCACCGCGCTGTGTCACATAGGAAACGCCATTGAACTTCGTTGTATGGCGGCGATTCCACAGATCATTAACGAGCATTACGTTACCGTCTGCGTCCTTGGCTTTCAGCTCGCGCGGAACAACGGTGTAAGCACAACGAACGCCTGTGAAGCCGGCGGTCTTCGAGAAGCTGCGGAATTCGATGGCTACTTCTTTGGCGCCTTCAATTTCATAGATGCTGCGTGGAACATCTGCTTCTTGAATGAATGCCTCGTAAGCCGAATCGTACAAGATGATGCAGTCGTTCGCTTTGGCGAAGTCAACCCAGCGCTTCAGCTCTTCCTTCGACAGCGTCATACCTGTCGGGTTATTCGGGTAGCACAAGTAGATCAGATCCACTTTGCGCTCCGGCAGGCTTGGCGTGAAGTTGTTCGACGCGTCGCATTTCAGATAGACGATGTTCTCGTATTGGTTCGTTTCTTTGTTGAACTTGCCGGAACGGCCAGCCATAACGTTCGTGTCCACGTATACAGGGTATACCGGATCTTGAACCGCGATAACCGCATCTTGGCTGAAAATTTCTTGAATGTTGCCCACGTCGCATTTGGAACCGTCGCTGACGAATACTTCATTCGTCGCAATGTCGATACCGCGCGCTTTATAGTCATTGTTAATGATGTCATTGATCAGGAAGTCATAACCTTGTTCCGGACCATAGCCGCGGAATGAACCCGGATTCGCCAGCTCATCAACAGCAGCGTGCATCGCTTTCGTTACCGCATCCGGCAGACCACGTGTTACGTCGCCGATACCGAGGCTGATAATTTGAGCATTCGGATTGTTTTGAATAAACGTAGTACGGCGCTTTGCAATTTCAGAGAACAGGTAGCTCCCTTGCAGCTGCGTATAGTTGTGATTGATTTGAGTCATTTGATCCATCTCACCTTTCGTTGTCACTGCTTACAGTTTGATATCATCATAGCGTAACGTAAGCCTTGAACCACATAAAGAAAATAGTGAAAAGTTTGTACTATTACACAACTACCGTTGACGCAGGATCATCAGCTCATGTTCCATGTCAGGTGGAATCGGCGCAGAAAACTCCATGTATTCCCCTGTGCGAGGATGATCGAAACCGAGAACAGCCGCATGCAGCGCTTGTCCTTTAAGACCAATTGTCTTATTGCGGCCGTAAATTGGATCGCCTGCAAGCGGGTGCCCGATGTATTTCATATGCACGCGAATCTGGTGTGTCCGTCCTGTCTCCAGCTTCAGCTCGAGCAGTGTAAAATCACCGAGACGCTCCGCCACTTGGAAATGCGTCACCGCTTCTTTACTGCCCCGCTGAGTTACCATAAAGACCTTCCGATCCTGAGGGTCTCTCCCGATTGGCGCATCAACCGTACCATGCTCATGCGGCATCGTTCCGTGCACGAGGGCGAGATATTTTCTCGTCACCGTATGGGCTTTAAGCTGCGCAGCCAGTGAAGCATGCGCCAGATCGTTCTTCGCGGCCATGATGAGGCCGGAAGTATCCTTATCGATCCGATGCACGATCCCCGGGCGAAGCACACCGTTAATACCGGACAGATCTTTGCAGTGGTACATGAGCGCATTCACGACTGTTCCTGAATAATGACCAGGTGCAGGGTGAACGACCATGCCGCGCGGTTTGTTAATGACAATGACATCACTGTCTTCATAAACGACATCCAGCGGAATGTTCTGCGCCTCAATTACCGCTTCTTCCGGTTCAGGAATAATAACCGTGACCACGTCGGCCACGGCTAGCTTGTAATTCGCTTTCACTTGACGCTCATTGACCAGAACGGCGCCGGATTTAATCCAATCCTGCACCATCGTGCGGGATACGGAGCCTTCTTCAATGCTCTCTGTAACAAATTTATCAAGCCGTTCGCCGGCGTCCGCTTCAATCGCGGTAAAACTCAAAGCCTCATCATTGAATAAATTGGTGCCCTTGTCCATTAGGTTCTTCTTGTCCATTTGGTTTTGAATCTCCGTTCTCTCTCTTGGATGTCAGAAGCGCATCCAGCAAAATCATACCTACCCCGATACAAATACCGGAATCGGCGATGTTGAATATAGGGAATACATAGCTGCCGAACGTAAACTGCAGGAAATCGACAACCTCGCCGTAAAGCGCACGCTCCAAGAAATTGCCAAGTGCACCGCCTAGTACGAGACCAAGACCAGCAAGCAGCAAACCTTTACCGGAATCGCGGTTCTTCATCATATACCAGATGATACCGCCCAGAACGATAAGCGTAATCAAGATAAACAAGTAACGCTGCTCTTGCAGAATGCCGAACGCGGCACCTCTGTTGCGGATGGAAGTAATGATAAAGAAATCGCCGAGCACATGCTTCGTTTCACCGATCGTTAGGCTTTTCTCAATCCATTGTTTGGTCACGTAGTCAATTGCGAATACAATAACCGCTAGCCAATAGTAATAATATTTCATCGCATATGCCCCCTTGTCCTCAACATTGTAGCATAGGAGAGCTCATACAGACTAGGACAATTTCCGCATGCCTTTGCCATTTCATCCATGAATACCCGCCTCTAAAACAGCGCCTTTATTGGGAAACTAAACGACATCAAGCATGCCATCATGCCAATGTGAAGAGAGGGCACTTATCATGACGAACCTTACGAATTCCCAGCTCCAAAATTTACGCAGCCGCCTTGTCGTGGAGAAAGCTGCGAGTGAACAGCGGCTTGCAAGCAGCGAGCATTATGGATTCTCCGCATCGCTCAGAGATGAATCCGGCGATTTGTCGGCGTATGATAATCATCCCGCGGATGCCGCAACAGAGACGTATGAGCGCGGGAAAGACCTCGCTCTTCATGAACAAGAGGAATTACATCTTAGCCGCATCGATGCTGCACTAACCGCTATGGAAGAAGGCAGCTACGGGACTTGTCGAACATGCGGGAGTGATATTCCGCTCGCACGCTTGCAAGCCCTGCCTGATTCACTGTACTGCGTTGCGCATTCACCTAGGCAAGACATTTCTGAGCATCGTCCGATTGAGGAACAATTCCTTGCACCGGGATTTGGCCGCTCCAGCATGGATGAGCACGAAGATGGATATAACGGCTTCGACGGAGAGGATGCCTGGCAAATCGTGGAGAGCTGGGGCAACTCCGACTCGCCGGCCATGTCCGAGAATGCGAATGTTTCATCTTACGACGAGATCGGCATCGAATCGGGCGAAGCCGACGGCTATGTGGAGCCGCTCGAAAGCTTCCTGGCTACAGACATTACAGGTAAGCATATCAGTGTTGTCCGCAATCGGGAATATTATAACTATATGGAGCATGAGGAAGGCGATCATATGCTCGAACAGCAATGAAGTCCTTACGCTTAATAAGTCTTCCCCTCCAGCTGATGCTGGACGATGCGGACAATGTCTGCAATATAATCGCCGATGATCGGCAAATTAAGTGCACCGAGCAGCTGCAGCACATAGAGTATCGTTGCCGCAAAGAACGTAAATCCAATTGCGATTCCGACGCCTCGCGCCGTGCCGCCGAGCAAATTGCGCCACATGAGCGAGTATGGGCGGTTAAGAAGCTGCACATAATCTGCGATTTGCGAACGCTCCATCTCTGAGGCAACTTTCTGCAGCCGTTTCTCGAGCGCATCCAAAGCGTGACGAACGCCGATTAAATCTTTATTTTCTTCTGTCATGAAGGATCCCTCCCCAGGGCTTAAAGCAAACAAGAATCACGCCCATGCAGCAGTTCGGGAGCGGCAATGCTGCCGCTCGCCGTTCGTCTTCATGGGCGTTCGTGTTGTTTGCTGTTATGAGGTTACTATACCCTTACGACAGAAATTCCAATCTCTTTCTCTCCGAGCGATACGCGCTCCATGTCTGCCTGGCTGCCGTACTCCACGCTGCGCAGCAGAACGCTCTCGAACAGCACCGACTCGAAGGCTTGCAGCGCTGCAAGCAGCTCCGCATCGACATCCAGAACGAGATGAACGCGCATTTCAATCGGAAGATCAAGTTTCTTGCGCGTATCCTGCACGGCACGAATCACTTCGCGAACCAAACCTTCCTGCTCCAGCTCAGGCGTGATATCGGTATTGATCGCAACCGTTAAATTGTAACCCGATGCCGACGCAAAACCGGATTTAGCCTGCTTCTCCACGAGCAGCTCATCAAGAGCGATCTCAAGCGACTCTCCATCCGGCGACGCGAATGTCAGCACGCCTGCTTTCATAATGCCGCTCGTTTGCTCCGGCGTCAGCGACTTCAAGTAGCCTTGGATCGGTCCGACATGTTTGCCGTACTTCTTCCCTGCTACTTTAAGGTTGAGCTTAAACGCAAAGTCAACGAATCCGGTGTCGCCGCTCGCAATCGTGATCGACTTCACATTGATTTCATCCTTGATGATCGCTTCATACGGCGAAAGGTCAAATTCATTGTCAAGCGCTACGATTAGCTCCGATAACGGCTGACGTGTTTTGATGCCCGTTTCGTTGCGGACATTGCGGGCAAGCTCGACGATTTGTCTCGCTGTTTCCATATCGCGCTCCAGCGTTTCATCAATCGCCGCTTCGTCGGCTTTCGGGTAGTCCGCCAGATGTACGCTGCTGCCATCTCCGAGATTCGTATATACATCTTCGGCTACCAGCGGTGCGAACGGCGCGATTAAGCGGGAAACCGTAAGCAATACGGTACGAAGTGTGCCATAGGCATCCAACTTGTCATCTGTCAGCCCGCTGCCCCAGAAACGGTCACGGGAACGACGGATGTACCAGTTGCTCATCTCGTCTACAAAAGTTTCAATGCCCTTCGCAGCATTGAGGAAGTCATAGACGGACAGGCTCTTCTCCACTTGTGCAGTTAAGCTGTTCAAGCGGGATACAATCCAGCGGTCCAGCTTGTTCGCGGATACGCGTGCCGGTTGTGCAGCAGGATCGTAACCGTCGATCGAAGCATACAGCGCGAAGAACGCATGCGTATTGACGATGGTATCGATGACTTTGGATTTGGCTTCGCCTACAATACCGCGCGAGAACCGTTTGCTGTTCCACGGCGCACTGTCAGCCAGAAGCGCCCAGCGGAATGCGTCCGTTCCGTATTCGTTAATGATTTCCCAAGGGTCGATAACATTCCCTTTGGATTTGGACATCTTCTGTCCGTTCTCATCCAGAATATGACCGGTGGAAATAACCGCTTTATACGGAGCCTTACCGTTGTACAGCGTAGATACAGCCAGCAAGCTGAAGAACCAGCCGCGCGTTTGGTCAATACCTTCGCAGATGATGTCCGCCGGGTATTGCTCAGCGAAGATTTCCTGCTTCTCAAACGGCTGATGGTATTGCGCGAATGGCATAGAACCGCTGTCGAACCAAACGTCCACGACTTCGGAAGTACGCGTCATCACGCCGCCTTCGCAATGCGGGCAGTGCAGCTTCACTTCATCCACGTATGGCTTATGAAGCTCAATGTCTTCTGAGATTGGCGATGTGGAGCGCGCAACCAGGTCCGCCCTGCTGCCCGGTGAATGCTGCCCGCCGCAGCTGTCGCAAATCCACACGTTAAGCGGCGTTCCCCAGTAACGGTTACGGCTGATATTCCAATCGACCAAGTCCTCGAGGAATTTACCGAAACGGCCTTCACGGATGTGGCCCGGATACCATTCTACACCTGCGTTGTTCGCGATCAGTTGATCTTTAACCGCAGTTGTCTCGATGAACCAGCTGTCTGTTGCATAATAGATCAGCGCCGTTTTGCAGCGCCAACAGAACGGATAGCTGTGCTCATAACGCTCCTTGGAGAAGAGCAAGCCGCGTTCGCTTAACATCTTCACGATGTCGACATCGCATTCTTTCACGGAACGTCCGGCCAGATCCGTAACCACATCGATATAACGGCCTGCATTGTCCACCACGTTCAAGAAGCTGACGCCATTCAGGCGGGCTGCCTTGTAATCTTCTTCGCCGTGCGCAGGAGCAATGTGCACGATACCTGTACCGCTCGTATCGCTGACAAAGTCGCCCGGGATGACGAAGTGGCCGTTCTCGATTTGTGCGTACTTGAATGGCGGCTCGTATTTCTTGCCGACCAGCTCTGCCCCTTTTACAGTGGACTGGATGACGAAATCGCCTTTCATTACGCTCTCTACAAGCGCTTCAGCGACGAAATAAACTTGACCATCCTTCAGCACGCGCGCGTAATCCAAGTTCGGATTAACGGCAAGCGCCACGTTCGCGGGCAGCGTCCAAGGAGTTGTCGTCCAAGCGAGTACGTACTCCTCGGAATCAACCAGTTTGAACTTCACAGTAGCGCTTAGGTCCTTAACATCCTCATACCCTTGCGCAACCTCGTGCGAGCTAAGTGTCGTTTGGCAGCAAGGGCAGTATGGACTAACTCGGTGACCGCGGTAAAGAAGTCCTTTGCCATGAATCGTCGATAAGATATGCCATACGCTCTCAATGTAGTTATTGTTCAGCGTGATATACGGATCATCCATGTTGGTCCAATAGCCAATTGCTTCTGTCAGTTCACGCCATTGACGCTCATATTCGAATACGCTGTTTTTGCACTTCGTGATGAAGGCTTCTACGCCGTATTTCTCGATTTCCTGTTTACCGGAGATGCCAAGCTGCTTCTCAACGCCAAGCTCGACCGGCAATCCGTGCGTATCCCAGCCTGCTTTACGAACGACACGGTAGCCATCCATCGTCTTGTAGCGGCAGATGAAATCCTTGATTACGCGTCCCAGCACGTGACCGATATGCGGAGCTCCGTTCGCGGTCGGCGGCCCTTCATAGAAGACAAAATTCGGCTTGCCTTCCCGGTTCGTGATCGACTGCTTAAACGTCTCTTCTTCTCTCCATTTGGCCAGTACCCTGGAGTCACGACTTCTTGCTTTCTCTTTGACATCGACGCGTTGCATACGCTCATACCCCTTTCATTCTCCTGAAAAATAAAAAAAGCCCCGCCCCTGTAAAGGGACGAGACTATAGCTCGCGATACCACCCTTGTTCCAAGTGTAGCTGCGTTCTTCTTCACCGCTCTCTTCCGGAGACGGCAAATCGACGCGCCGCTATGCTTGGCACCTTCGTCACGGATGCATGCATCCGAGTTCCTTGTAACGGTGGACTTCCGGAACTGCTTACTGCTTATGGCATCCATAAGGTTCGGCGGTTCTTCTCGGAGAGGATATTCCGCAACTGTTCACACACCGGCTTTCAGCAAATACCGGCTCTCTGTGGAGCTTACAGAAACGTACTCGTTCTCGTCAACGAATTGATCGTATAGATTGATTATTACCATTTATACGCGAATCCTAAACAATTGTCAAACCATTCGCAACAATAATTACACGCCGCGGGCGATTTCACTCGTTAAGCTAGCCGGACCATCCAATGTATCCCAGCTGTCATGGCTTAGCAGCTCAAGCTGCGCTTCCACGAGCGTCCGGAATCTGGCACGATAGATCGAAGCTTGTTTACGAAGCTCCTCTACCTCAAGCGCCACTTTACGGGACTTGCTAAGCGACTCATTGATGATGCGGTCCGCATTCTTCTCGGCTTCCTTGACGATGAGCTGCGCTTCTTTCTTCGCATTGCTTCTCACTTCATCAGCCGCTTCTTGCGCCACAATGATCGTCTTACTTAACGTTTCTTCAATGTTGGAGAAATGATTCAGCTTCTCCTGCATGGACAATGCTTGATTCTGAATTTCCTTGTTCTCGCGAATGAGCGCCTCATAGTCTTTGATGACTTGATCAAGAAATTCATTTACTTCATCTTCATCGTATCCGCGAAGTCGTCTGCCAAATTCCTTGTTATGTATGTCCAATGGCGTAAGCGGCATTGGGGCACCTCCTGATTGTAGTCGAAGGGGACCATGCTTAGGGTATCCCCGTGTGGGACTAGCGCCTTAAGCCGTATCCTTCCTGAGTTTACTTCTAATTTCGACAGATGGAGCCATTTTCCTGCAAACGATTAGATAAATTTGCCGATTTTGACCCGAACTCTGCCTTTCTTCGTAATCCCCTCTACAATAAGCACTTTGAAACGGCCAAGTCCCTGCATCGAAATGACGTCGCCTTCCTTGAGCGGCGTGGAAGGATCCTCTTCTACCTTCCAGTTCACGCGGCATCTTCCGGCCCTAATAGGATCCACAATCTTGGTTCGGCTGATTCGGTGAACGTCACTGGCGATACCATCAAGACGCAAAGAAGCCACCGACAAATTCATTTCCTCCATCGCGGAAATCGCAGGCCGCAGCTGGTGCAGAGGAAGGATGTCCGTCAGGACATGAACACGGTGGACTTGTCGCAAATGAATATTAATATAATCGGCAATTTCCGAAACGACTAAACAATGGCAGCTGTCCTCATGAACGTGAAGATCACCGATCCGATCACGCTTAATGCCCAGTCCCAGTAGTGCACCCAGGTAATCGCCATGATCCAGCTCCAAATGACCTTGCGTACCGCCGGTCACTTCGATTAAGGCAATCCCTTCGGGCTCATTCTCGAGATCGCGGTAATCAGGCGCAATAATGGCCCTTCTACGCTCCGCGCCTTCATAGCCGCCTACAAAGCGAAGACCAACATCTGCACGCCGATTGACTAATGACGCTACGATATCGGCCTGCCTTGGATCGAGAAAATCGGTCACTTTCACTTCGTGACCGAATGCTGCTCGTTCAATCCATTCCGAGGCGCGGTCCACGAAGGGCCGCTCATCCGGATGGAAATGGACATAAATGTCGTTTTTCATTAGATAAACATCTCGATGACCGAAATCAATCCCAAAGCCACGAAACGAAGGGCAAACAAAGCAACGATCGGGGAGATATCAATCACTCCGCCGATATTGGGGATAAATCTGCGGAATGGTGCCAAATACGGCTCAACCAGCTTACCCAATAATTCGCCGATGAAGCTCTCACGCAGGCTCGGCAGCCATGACAACAGTACGTAAGCAATGATCATATACTGATAAATCTGTGAAAGGTTTAAAATTAAACTTCCTACGTCCAACTCAAGGTCACCTCATTTTTTTGTAATCTTGCTCATCTGCCAGCATTTCCGTTATTGCGCCTTGAATTTCAACCGAGTCAGGCGTGCAAAGAAAAATATTAGGACCAAGCTTCGAAATGCCGCCGTTGAGCGCATAAATCGTACCGCTGAGAAAATCAACGATTCTCACGGCTTGATCCGAACGAACGCGCTGCAGGTTCACAACGACTGAACGACGCGAGCGCAAGTGGTCCGCAATATCCTGTGCTTCTTCGTACGAACGGGGTTCGTTCAGAATAACGCGCACATTCTTCTGCGAATGAATACTGACGATATTATTTCCCTTTGCAGGTTGTTTACGTTGCTCGAAGGGAGAAGTTTCATTATCTTGATCGTCATGATTGTCAATCCGTTCGCGCTCTACGACTTCCTCTTCCTCTTGCAGGCCGAGAAAACTCATAAATTTATTCATCATGCCCGTCGCCCTCTTTCCCTAATAATCTGCTTGTGCCAAGTACTCGCTTGCTGTAACGCATCCTTAGCTGTGTCCTACCAATACCGTACCTAGTCTTAACCATGTTGCGCCTTCTTCTACAGCTACTTCGAAATCCCCCGACATGCCCATCGACAAACCATCAATCTGCTTGCTTAATACTGCGCTGCGATTCAGTTCGTCACGAAGCTGTCTTAACCCGCGAAATACGGGACGGGATTGCTCGGCTTCGCCGTCAAGCGGCGCCATCGTCATCAGCCCAACCGGCTCGATATGAGGAAAGGCCACTAGCTGCTTGGCGAAAGGGATTAATTCTTCGGGCTGAAGGCCATGCTTGCTGTCTTCTCCGGCTACATTGACTTGTATAAAGCAAGGCACCTTGATAGCAAGCTGCGCGGCTTTACGCTCGATTGCCTCCGCTAATGAAAGACGATCCAAGGAATGGATGTATGTAAATTTCCCTATGACTTCTTTAACCTTATTCGTTTGCAGTGACCCAATGAAATGCCATACAGCTTGTCCGGACGGCGCATGGTCTAAGCTTGTATCCCACTGGCTGCCCGTAATCGCGTTCCACTTCTCAGCCGCGTCCTGCCAACGATTCTCCCCCATATGAACGAGACCTTGCTGCAAGACCGCTTGCGTCTGGGGGACGCCTACGTACTTTGTTACTGCAATCAGTCCAATCTCCGAACGCTGCCGGCCGCTTCTTGCACATGCTTCTGCGAGCCGTCGTTCCACTTCTTCAATACGATGTGATAAAGTCGTCACGCCTTACTTGTCTCCTTCTTTCATGCCGATCCAGCTCACCATTCGGCCCGTCGCACCGCCTTCTACTCGGTGAGAGAAGAACAGATTCGTGGCACAACCGGTGCACCACTCTGAACATTCGATACGGCTCGGCAAAATTCCTGCTTTTATCATAATCTGTCGGTTCAATTCTTTCAAGTTTATCCTAGCTTTTCCTTCAGTGGTCGGTACGACCATGTCAGCAGGATCTACATTCCACCCAGCAATAAGCGGCATTACGCGATCCAGCACGACATCGTTCACCTCATAGCAGCACATCCCAATGGAAGGACCAATCGCAGCTTGGATGGATGCTGCATCGCAGCCGAAGGCCGAGACCATTCGTTCGATGGTCAACCTGGCGATTTCAAGCACGGTTCCTTTCCAGCCGGCATGGGCAAGCGCAATCACTTCACGAACAGGATCGAAGAAATAGAGCGGAACACAATCCGCGTAGAAAGAAGTCAGCAATACATTCTTCCGGTCGGTGACTAGTGCATCGGCATCCGCAATTGAAGAAGCGCGGCTTGCTCTTCCTTTGCCGCGATCATCGGCTTCTATAATATGCACATGATTGCCGTGTACTTGCTCTGCGCAGGTCCATGCTTCAAATGGCCAGCCGAGCGACTCCGCGAGCAAGCCGCGATTGCGTACAACGTCATCCTGTACGTCTCCGACATGAAGCCCGCAATTCAGGGATTCCCAAGGAGCGCTGCTGACGCCTCCTTCCCGTCCGGAGAACCCGACCGTCAAACCATCAAACCGTTCTATCCATTGCGGCAATAAAAAAAGCGAAGGGCTCTTCGCTGCATCAACATGTTTAAATGGTTCCATGATACGATCACCTCAACTTCCAGTGTACCACGCATGGCAGCCTCCTTGCGAGCGGCCATCCCGCCCGCAAGGCGCTGAGATCGACGAACTTATCGAACCTGCACATCGTCTTCCTCCGTCTTGTACACCTTCGCATCGTCAATCCGTACGAGTACGACATCCGTGCCAATCTTTACAATATTGCGCCAAGGGATCACGACATCGGTGCCGCCGCCGAACAAGCCGAAGAAACGAGAGTAGTTCGGTACAACGATGGAATCAATGCGTCCCTGCCGCAAATCCAGCTCCAAGTCGCTGACCTGCCCCAGCTTGCGTCCATCTACAATATTGATAACGTCTTTCGTCTGAAAATCCGAAATTTTCATTAACCGTTCACCACGCTTCCGAAAGAACTGCTCATCACCTTATTATCAATATATGTGCTAAATGGGCAAAATGTCCTGCTTGCCACTAATTATAGCTGTTCTGATACATAGCAAAAAAACGGCGCTAGGCGCCGTTTCACTTTTGGTTGATTTACGTTTTAACATGCTTCTGCATCTGTTGGATCGCGGATTTCTCGAGCCGGGATACTTGCGCTTGTGAGATGCCGATTTCGTCGGCTACCTCCATTTGCGTTTTCCCTTCGAAGAAACGCATCGACAGAATCATTTTTTCGCGTTCATTTAGTTTGTGCATCGCTTCTCGAAGAGCAATCTCCTCAATCCACGACACGTCTTTGTTTTTGTCATCACTGATTTGGTCCATCACATAGATGGGATCTCCCCCATCATGATAAATCGGTTCGAACAATGATACCGGGTCTTGAATGGCATCGAGCGCAAAAACGACATCCTCTTTCGGAACGTTCAGCGCCTCGGAAATTTCAAAAATCGTCGGCTCCCTTGAGTTTTTGTTCGTCAAGCTATCCCGCACCTGCAGTGCCTTATACGCGATATCACGCAAGGAGCGCGACACGCGAATCGGGTTATTGTCCCTTAAATAACGGCGAATTTCACCGATAATCATCGGAACCGCATAGGTGGAAAACTTAACATTCTGACTGAGATCGAAATTGTCGATTGCTTTCATGAGGCCGATGCAGCCGACTTGGAAGAGATCGTCGACGAATTCCCCGCGGTTATTAAACCGTTGAATCACACTAAGCACTAGCCTCAAGTTGCCATTGACTAATTTCTCTCTTGCTGCCCACTCGTTCTGCGTTTGCAATGCGGTAAACAACTCCCGCATCTCCGCATTTGTGAGGACAGGCAGTTTCGCGGTATCCACTCCACAAATCTCGACTTTGTTTCGGGTCAACGTGATTACCTCCCAAGGAGAAACATTAATGTTCAGTATCTCCTTGCCCCCCCAATTTATTCCCCCTCCCGCAAGAAGAAAGTCATTCTCAAAGCTGACCTGCAATGTAAACGCAAACAAGCCCCCGGAGGGATTCCGAGGGCCTTGGCATTCCTATTATTTGATCACATACATCGAGTAAATTTGCAGGTCGTTAAGAAGCTTTGTACGCTCCGCACCTTGCTTGTTAATGTCGATTTTGCCGGTATAGACGACTTTACTTTGCTTCAAGTCGGCAATGACAACATCGATGGCATCGGCTTCCTTGGACATCAGATATAACCGGTCCCCACTGACCATCGAGCTCGATAAGGACTGAACAGGGATTACGAGCTCCTTGATTTCGCGCGTCTTCAGATCATAATGCTTCACAAGGGCTGACTTCTCTTGCTTCACGATCACAATGATCGAATCTGTAGTTGCATTCACCCAATAGTCGGAAATGCTCGGGTCAACAGCAGGCACTTCCGTCGTTTGTCCACTCTTCCAATTCATCGTGAGCAGCTCCGACTTCGTGTTTTCTACGATCTCATTTCCGTCTTTATCCTTCACGTGCTTCTCCGTCTGTTGTCTAAATACAAGCACATCATTAGGCGCGTTATAAGGTGTTGAACTCTCCATCGTGTATCTTACGAATTGACCATTATCGAGCTTCTTATCGGCCAGAATCACGTCATCTTTGGCAATGCTCTTCGCGTTTAGATCCACCGTATATTTATGAATCTCCTGGTTCCCAAAGCCTTGGCCGTTATCGGCATTCTTTCGGTAATTGACGGTAAAGACGTATAACATCTTGCCATCCAGCTGTACATCCATCACGTAAGCATAGCCGTATTGCTCATAGTTAGGCACCGCTGCTACGAAGCTTTGTTCATCCTTCGTTGTCAAGTCAAGCGTAGCGATGTTGAACTTCGAATTCCGGTCTACATAACCGCTATTAAAGGAGGCATAGGCAAGCGTCTTCTCATCTTGATAGAAGGAGTTCGAGCTTCTTTTGGCCCGCATGAAGCCGTGGTGCTCTTTAAACAGTTGAACCATTTCCTGACTATAGCTGTATCGCTTGGCCATCGAGAATTGTTCGAAATAAGACTCCTCCTGCTTATACGTGCTCCCTTTGGAACTAATGACAAGGGAACCATAGGCCTTTGTCATGCCATCCAGAACAAGCGATTTCGCCTCATTATCGTCACCGGAAACGGTCAGCAGGTTAAAGTCCGGGTAGCTTCGCGTAGCAGCCCCCACGTAATAGGTGCCTATGCTCCCAAGGATAAAGATGACGAGCAAGATGGAAAACCAATAGCGTTTCATTGTGTAGTAACCTCCTATACCGATATCTTCTTATTCATTAAGAAGAAGCTTATTGCAAGAGACATTACGCCGATCAATGCGGCAATAACGAACTCGATGATGAAAATTTCGTTCGGGTATAAATAATCGTTAATATCTCGATTCATGATGAGCATCGGTGCAACCAGAAGCAGACATGCAACGCCGATGTAGATGACGCCTGCCACGATCCCCTTCAACCGGTAGCTCCGCTCAAGCAGGATCGCTGTGAACAATATGATGACGAACAAGGCACCGCTGCCATAGTACAACACAAATTCCGTTAAGGTACGGGGCACAAGAACTTGAAGAAACGAGTGATTCTGGATGACTGTTGTCAATGTTTCGGAGACCCCTCTCAATTCCGGGTCAACGACAGCCGTAAACAATTGGGCTTCAAGCGGCAGAATGAGCAGTTGAAACGCCACTAATCCGAAGACGAACAGCAGAATTGCGCTTAGCTTAGCCAAATACAAATGGCGTCTTTCCGTAGGGAGCATCAACAGCCGATAAATAAACATGTTTTTGCCCATCCATTCTCTATACCAAATCAGAAATACGTAAAGCGCGATTCCGCCGATGCAAAGCGCGATGGGGGCAAGAATAAATAAGTTCGCTCTGCCCATCATATCGGAAAAGGTCACTACGCCGTTCTCGGCAGCAAACTTTGCAAACGTTGACGTAGTCGGCCCCATTTTATCCTTTACGACCTGCATGTATTTATTGCTCTCGTACAGAATGCCGCCGCTTTGCATGAGCAGCGTCATCACGAACAAGGTGATATACAGCTTCCAAAAACGAGAAACCTCCATATGAAGCAGCTTCATAAAACGATTCATCCGTTGTACACCTCTCTCATAACATCCATAACCGACTTGCCTTCCTGCATGCGCATGTCTTCGCAATTGAATTGCCTCATCACGACCCCGTTGTCCAACAGCACGACCTCGTCGATTAGATGCTCGATATCGTTAATCTCATGCGTCGTAATAATAACGCCTCTGTCTTCCACGAGCTTGCTTGTAAACACGTTTGCGATTTGCTCCCTGCTGAACGCATCGATGCCCGAGAATGGTTCGTCCATCAGCACGTACTCCACATCCAGCGACAGACCGTGCAGCAGATTCAGCTTGGCCGTATTTCCTTTGGAAAGCTCGGAAATCCGATCGGTCCGCTTCAGCTTGAAGAATACCAGCATCTCTTCCGCGCGCGCCTCGTTCCAGCTGGCGTAGAAATCTTTCATGAACTGCATGCTCTCACCGACGGTCATGTTAGGAGGCATTGTGATATTGTCCGGAACGTATGCGACATGCTCGTAAATATGCTTGCCCACCGGCATTCCGTCCACTTGGATGCTGCCGCCGTCAATTGGTGTCAGTCCCATGATGGCTTTCAGAACGGTGGATTTGCCTACCCCGTTTATACCGATCAAACACGTAATATGACCTTTTTTCGCCGTAAACGATACATCTTGAAGCACTTTTCTGCGGCCGTATTTCTTGCGAACCGATTTAAACTCGATCATGCTTGCCCCTCCTTTGCTTGCGTATAGCTTGTTTCTACTTTGCTCTTGACGATGGCTAACAGCTCATCGACCGGTACTTGGATCTTGGCTATAGATTGAACAAATGCATCGACGGCATCTGTAATAAGTTCACTTCGAATCAAGCTTAATACCTGTTCGTCCGTGGTAATCCGGCTTGGGGAATTGCCCTCCGTTACGATCAATCCCTGTTCCTCCATTTCTTTGTAAGCCTTCTGTGCCGTGTTCGGGTTGATTCTCAGCTTACCCGCTATTTCGCGGCGCGACGGGATGACCTGCCCTTTCTCCAACCGCCCCGTTGCGATCTCTTCCTTAAAGTGCCTGACTACCTGAAGATAGACAGGGTCGCGGTTATTGAACTTCAACTCCGCGCTGCCTTCGACATCATGCATACGCTCCAACTCCGTCTTAATAGTGTGTGTACTACTTAGTTCATACACCTTATATGTGTACTATACCCGTAGTACACTCCCTTGTCAACTGCCTTGCTCCGCAAAATAAAAAGCACTGTCCGCCCCATTAAATTAGGGAGAGACAGTGCTTTGCGTACATTCGTTTAATTAAAAGGCAGGAATAATCGAGCCTTCGTATTTGTCTTCGATGAATTTCTTCACGTCTGCGGAGTGCAGCGCTTCTGTTAGTGCCTTGATCGCATCCGAATCTTTGTTATCCGGACGAGCAACAAGAATGTTCACATACGGGGAATCGCTGCCCTCGATGAAGAGCGCATCCTTCGTCGGTACAAGACCTGCTTCAAGTGCATAGTTCGTATTGATCAGCGCAAGGTCTACTTCATCCAGAACACGTGGCAGAGTCGCAGCTTCAACCTCGGTGAACGCCAGGTTCTTCGGGTTCTCCGTAATATCGTGAACAGTACCTGCGACGCCTACGCCGTCTTTCAGCTTGATGACATTGTTAGCTGCAAGCAAAGCAAGCGCACGTCCACCGTTGGTCGGATCATTAGGAATAACAACCTTCGCGCCGTCTTTCAGTTCATCTACGCTTTTCACTTTCTTCGAATAAGCACCGAATGGCTCAATGTGGACGCCGGCAACATTAACGAGATCATAGCCTTGATCTTGGTTGAATTGGTCCAAGTACGGTGTATGCTGGAAGAAGTTTGCATCCAATTGCTTCTCGTACAATTGTGTGTTCGGTTGTATATAGTCATTGAATTCGACAACTTCAAGATTAATGCCTTTAGCCTTCAATGCCGGCTTGATGAAATTAAGAATTTCCGCATGCGGCAATGGTGAAGCGCCCACCTTGAGTGTTACTTCTTGAGCGGCGTTATTGCCATTATTTGCAGTCGTATTCCCTGCATTCGAATTAGTTGCTTCGTTATTTTTTGCTCCGCATGCGGACAACGCCACAACGAGAACCAGAAGCAGTAGTGCAAAACTTACCTTCTTCATTCTTCATTCCTCCATCTGTATAAAGCTTTCTATGTTGTTCACCTTACTTCCGGCTAAATCGGCGTACCAAATAATCACCGGCCATCTGCAGGATCTGAACCAAAATGATAAGACAAGCCACTGTAACAATCATGACGCTGGTCTGGAATCTCTGATACCCGTATCGCAGTGCCAAGTCACCTAAACCGCCGCCTCCGATTACGCCTGACATCGCCGTGTAGGAAACGAGTGTAACAGCTGTTATTGTAATGGCCGCTATTAAACCAGGCCTTGCTTCAAGCAGGAGCACACGCCTTACAATGTCCATGCGGGAAGCTCCCATCGACTGCGCGGCTTCGATTACGCCTCGGTCAACCTCGCGCAGCGAAGTCTCCACCAACCTTGCGAAGAACGGCGCGGCAGCAATCACAAGCGGCGGGATCGAGCCCTGTACGCCAAGCGTTGTACCGGTTATGACTTTCGTTAGCGGCATGATCATGATCATGAGAATAATGAAAGGGACAGAACGAAGGATATTCACAACAAGCGAAAGCGCTGCATAGACAAACGGCTGTTCCAGCAGTTGTCTTCTGGAAGTGAGGAATAGAACGACCCCCAGAATCAAGCCCAGAATAATGGTGAACAGCAACGATGCACCAAGCATGGTCAGCGTATCCTTGGTCGCCTTCCATACTTCCTCCGGCCGAACATCCGACCAGTCGATTCCCTGTTTCAGCATCATTTCAGCTCACCTACTTCCAGCCCTTTATCGCGCAGGCCTGCAAGCACTTCGTCAATCTCACGGTCATTGCCGATAAATTCGATCACAAGCTGGCCGTACGGCGTATTTTTCATTCGTGAAACGGTCCCCTGCAATATCGTAAATTCCACGGTGGTGGACTTAACGGCGTTAAACAGAAGCGGCTCATACGTGACTTCGCCGACATAGTTCATCTTCACGAGTCGACCGCTGCGCGTGCCGATCAGTTCACGCGGATCGAAGGAATCTGCAATCTGGCTGACAAAATCCATCGTGATGGCATGCTTGGGTTTAAGGAATACATCCAGCACATTCCCCATCTCTACGATTTCTCCACCGTCAATGACGGCGACGCGATCGCAAATCGAACGAATGACATGCATTTCATGCGTAATCAGTAGAATCGTTATGCCGAGCTTCTCGTTAATATCAAGGAGTAGTGATAGAATCGCGTTTGTCGTCTGCGGATCCAATGCCGAAGTTGCTTCATCGCAGAGGAGCACATCCGGATTGTTGGCAAGCGCTCTAGCTATGCCGACACGCTGCTTCTGCCCGCCTGAGAGCTGGGCCGGATATTTGTCTGCATGCTGCTCCAAGCCTACCAGCTTCAATAGCTCGTCTACTCTTCGCTTAATCGTCGACTTTGATTGTTTCGCCAATTCTAGCGGGAAAGCAATGTTATCGCGAACCGTCGCCATCGAGAGCAGATTGAAATGCTGAAAAATCATTCCGATTCGGCGGCGTTCCTGCTGCAATTGTGTCGTAGAGAGCTTCGTCAGCTCTACATCTCCAACCGTTACAGTCCCCGCGGTAGGGCGTTCCAATAGATTCACACAACGCAGCAATGTGCTTTTGCCTGCTCCGGAGTGTCCGATGATGCCGAATATATCGCCTTTATTTATAGTAAGATTGATATTGGTTATCGCATCTACCTTCGACTTGCCAGTGCCATATGACTTGCTTATGTCTAAGAGCTCAATCAGCGGTAAAACCTCCTGCCATCCTTCGTATGTTGAAAGAACAACCTGCATTATAAACAACTTTCACACGCTTTGTCACTGGATTGAATTGCTACTTCACCGTAAAAAGCCCGCAATCCCCATGATTATGGGAATTGCGGGCTTTTGTTCACCAATTAGACCATTTTATTAAACTCTTTGCGCAGCCGTTTAATGATTCGTTTCTCCAGCCTTGAGATATAGGACTGCGAGATACCTAGCAAATCGGCGACATCCTTCTGGGTTTTCTCTTCCCCATCCGCAAGGCCAAAACGCAGCTCCATGATAATCCGTTCGCGCTCGGTCAGCTTATCCAGTGCTTTATGAAGCAGCTTACGGTCTACCTGCTCTTCAATATTGCGGTAGATCGTATCATTCTCAGTTCCGAGCACATCGGATAGGAGCAGTTCATTGCCATCCCAATCGATATTGAGCGGTTCATCAAAAGAGACTTCCGTCCTAGTCTTGCTATTGCGGCGCAAGTACATCAATATTTCATTCTCGATACAGCGTGAGGCGTACGTAGCGAGCTTGATTTTCTTCTCTGGATCAAACGTGTTGACCGCTTTAATGAGCCCGATTGCACCGATGGACACCAAGTCTTCGATATGAATGCCCGTATTCTCGAACTTCCTGGCAATGTACACGACTAAACGAAGATTGCGTTCGATCAGCATCGCCCGGATCGCGGAATCGCCCGATGGCAGCTTCTCGAGCAAATACTCCTCTTCTTCACGCGTGAGCGGGGGTGGCAGTGCCTCGCTCCCGCCGATATAATAAATTTCCTCGCTCTTTAATCCGAATAAAAACAAAACGCGATAATAATATAACTGCAGGATCAATTTCCATTTGACGAGCATGCTGTTCCATCCCTTCCCGAAGAACTGTGTATTGTATCGATCGTGACACTTCGACTTTGAAGAAGTGACGGATGGATGATCGCCTGGTAGGTGCCGTCATGGGCGAGTTTACCGGCGTCTAAACCAATGAGCACTTTCTTGGATTCATAGACTTCACCATCGCGATTGATGATGACTAGATCCGGTTTAATCGCCAGCATGAACTGTGCGCCGCGATTCACACCACGATAAGGCACTAGTCTTAGCCGGTCTCGCCAAATGAAGGGCGTATCATCCGTCATGCTCGCTAAGAGCTTATCGACCTGCGATTCCCGAATTTGAGCAATCCATGAAGCAGGCAGCACATCTTGCCAAACGGCAGCTTCCATAACCATGACCGGCGTTCGGGTCAGCGGTTCGTACAGCTGGTTACCCGTGTCGATCAGACCTGTGCAGCTATGCTCCTTATCCTCGATTCGAACCTTCACCTCCGCGAGATGATTGGTGACCAAATCACGTTCTTTGCGCTGTGTCATCACCGATCGGTAGATATAATAGCCGACGCCAATAAGACTGAAGACAAAGATCGTCGATGGCTTCAGCATGAAATATAATTTCCCATTTACAGTGGCGACGGTGTGCCAGAGCTTATTCGAGCTGTTCATAAACAAGTAATGGGCTCCGATTACAGCACCAGCGGCGGCGAAGTTGACGCCGTAAAACGCTCCGACATGACGAGCAAAATATTGAACGCTTCCAAATCCGAACGCTATGAGCAGCATGATGATAGACAGCGCGACCTTGATGACGATGGTAAACAAGAACGACAACGGCGGAAACACAATCATGACGGCATACAAGCTGCCTACACCGGCAGCGAGGAGAACTCGCCACCACTTCGCACGTATGCTTCGTACCCAAGCAGTGAGAAGCAAATTCGAGCCGTCTATGAGCAGGTTGACCATGAATAATACGTCGAGATAAACTGCATCCAGTGCATTCACCTTCCTGCCGCACTTCCCTGCTCGCCGTTTCCCTCGTAAAAGCTTAGCGAGGATTTGCGGCTTGTGTCTAGTATAGTTAAATCCTATTACAATGTCTGTCTAAACATGCCGTCAGGAGTGATCTTTTTTTGTCGATGCCGCACTAACCGTTATCGCCAATTTACGGCGATCGGTTAGTGCAAAGGTGATTGGTTTGCGTGCACTGACGTGAGTCAGGGGATGCAGCATTCACCCTCAAGCACTAACTGTTATCGCCAATATACGGCGATCGGTTAGTGCAAAGGTGATTGGTTTGCGTCCATTGACGTTAGCCGGGAGCAGGTAAAATAGCAAAAAAGCCGCCTCCCGGTGAACCGGAAAGCGGCTAAAGTCCTTATTATGATTGACTAGGTGTTGCGACGATTGCGAAGAAATGCCGGAATATCGAGTTGATCGCTGCTGGATGCATTGCTGCCGAACGGTTTAGGACCCGTGCTTGCAGCTTGTTGGCGCGGAGCTTCAGTGCTTGTTGGTTCAGGTTGTCCAGCTACGGGACGACGAACCTCAGCTCTGTTACGGTGCTCGAAGCCTGTTGCGATAACCGTTACTTTAATTTCTTCTTTCAAATTCTCATCGATGCTAGCACCGAAGATCATGTTTACGTCCGGATCGGAAGCCGAAATGACAATTTCAGCAGCTTCATTCACTTCATAGAGCGAGAGATTAGCGCCGCCAGTGATGTTCATGATGATACCGCGGGCGCCGTCGATGGACGTTTCAAGCAACGGACTTTGGATGGCTTTGCGAGCTGCATCTGCAGCACGGTTCTCGCCTGTAGCGTTGCCGATACCCATCAGAGCGGAGCCGCGCTCCGCCATAATCGTCTTCACGTCGGCGAAGTCAAGGTTGATCAAACTTGGCATCGCGATCAAGTCGGAGATACCCTGCACCGCTTGTTTCAGTACGTTATCGACTTCGCGGAATGCTTCAAGCATCGGAGTCTTCTTGTCAACGATCTCAAGCAAACGGTCATTCGGAATTACGATTAAGGTGTCTACTTTTTCTTTAAGCGCTTCGATGCCTAGCTCGGCTTGTCCGGAGCGTTTGCGTCCTTCGAACGTAAAGGGACGTGTTACAACACCGACTGTCAGCGCGCCGCATTCGCGTGCGATCTCAGCGATTACGGGAGCAGCACCTGTGCCGGTTCCCCCGCCCATACCCGCTGTAACGAATACCATGTCCGCGCCTTTGAGCGTGTTCATGACCGACTCACGTGATTCTTCAGCTGCTTTCTTACCAACCTCAGGGTTTGCACCTGCACCTAGTCCGCGAGTCAGCTTGTCGCCGATTTGAAGCTTCTGCTCCGATTTCGCCATATGCAATGCTTGCGCATCTGTATTCACAGTTATAAACTCTACGCCTTTGACTCCATTCTCGATCATCCGGTTAACAGCATTGCTTCCGCCGCCGCCTACACCGATGACTTTGATTTGGGCCATCAGCTCATTATCGAAATCAAATTCCAACATGTTGTTGCTCCCCCGATCAAATAAATTCACTAAACATATTTTTCAATTTTTCAAAAAGACCAGGCTTCGAGGGCGAATTCGTTGAACTGGACTTCCGGTTGGTACTCTTCTTAGGCGAAGAAACTACCTTACCTTTCATATACTTCGATACATATTGAATCATACCAACACCACTGGTAAAAGCAGGATCGCGAACGCCGATATAATCCGGCACCGCAATGCGTACGCTTGCTTCCAGCTCGTGTTGGGCCAGTGCCAATGTTCCCGGCATCGTCACTGTACCGCCCGTTAGAACGAATCCATTGATCTTATCCCCGTAGCCAAGTCGGCGTACTTCTTGACGGATCAAGTGGAAAATTTCTTGCATGCGTGGTTCTATGATGTTGGCCAGGTCAACCTGAGAGAATTCCTTCTCCACGTTACTGCCCATACGCATAACTTTGAATTTCTGATCTTCAGCCGCATCATCGATAAGTGCACAGCCGAATTTCTGCTTGATTTTCTCGGCTTGTTCGGTTTGAGTACGGAGTCCGTAGGAAATGTCGCTAGTCACATACTCGCCGCCAACCGGCAGCGTGGAAGTTGCTACAATGCTTCCTTGCTCAAAAATTGCAATGGTACTCGATCCGGCGCCAATGTCTGCGAGGACAGTACCCATCATTTTCTCATCTTTGGTGAGCGCCATTTGTCCAGACGCTAATGACATTAGAATAATGCCGGCAATACGCAAATTGGCTTTCTCGACGCACCGGGCTAAGTTATGTATGGCTGTTTTGGCTCCGGTAACGAGCGTTGCTTCTACTTCCAGACGAACACCGATCATGCCTCTAGGATCTGAGATACCTTCAAGACCGTCAACCAAGTACTGCTTTGGAACTAGGTTAATGATTTCGCGTTCCGGAGGCAAAGCTACGACTTTCGCCGCTTGCAATACGCGTTCGATGTCTTCTTCTCCGATTTCACGATCTTCGTTGGAGATGGCGACAACGCCGTGATTCGTTTGCAAACCGATATGGTTGCCTTGAATGCCTACATATACATCGCTTATTTGAATACCGACCATACGCTCGGCGTGATCCACCGCATTGCGAATGGATTGAACGGTTTGGTCAATATCAACGATAGCCCCTTTACGGATACCTTCCGAGTCGGCAGATCCAACTCCAATAATATTAATGACGCCGTTATTCACTTCGCCAATAATAGCACGAACCTTGGATGTACCGATGTCCAAACTGACGATGATGTCATTGCTGCTCAACCTCTGGCACCTCCGTTCAACATTAATTAGGTACATTAATTAGGCACATTAATTGTCGTGACTGCTATGCATTTCTTTTTAATTCAACGCAATCCTGAATATCCCTCTTTTTTCTACAATTTTTTCAAGGTTTATTTATACGTCCATTACATGAATGTACATGCTCTGGTTGATGTTCTTCCGAAAAAATGCAAAAAGGGCAATTAAATCTACATAACTAAAATTCTATCATTCTTTGAGGCTATTGAGTAGTCTCTTTTTGGGAAATACCCTGATTATCTGCGACTTCAGGCGTAAACGATGCATATTTATCCGCAAGCAGCATAGTAATTAGTCCCGGGGGCTGAATTTCAATCACCGCATTCAGCGTTGGGATTTTCTCAGGCAGCAGAGACACCGCAGTAATGACCTCGAAACGCGTCCTGGTGTAGATTTTGATCCGATCCTTATACGAAGGGGACGGTTCTGGTTTAATCTCTGAGAAGTCTGCTATAGCATCTTCCGGAATCGTAGACAGCGTTTTGCAAAGCTCAGCCAGAATAGGGTCATCCGACTTCCAACCGGACAGAATCGGCTTGTCGACAATCATTTCGGACCCGGCTGCAATCCCTGTGCCATTAGCCAAAATCGCGGTGATTTCGCCGTTCTTCGACAATGTATAGGCGACTGTTTCGAACTCCTGCACATGGATCGTAATGCTGCCGGGGAACGATTTGGTTACTTTTACATTCTCGATGGCCTTGATCGTATGCACTCTTGCTTCTAGTTTGCTCTCGGATGTGCCGAAGAAAGAGTCTCCTGCGGCAATGCCGACTACCTTGCGGATATCGGCTGCATTCAGGTAATGCTGGCCCTCAATAGTGACAGTCGCTACTTTGCTGATCGAAGAATTAAAGAATAGTACACCAAGAATGACGACGAATAATAAGAAAAGCACCGCTAACAGCTTCTTGCCGCTTCTGCGCCGTTTCACGGGTTCGCGCAGCACGGGCATCTTCTCTTGCATAGCTTGTCCCCTCTTTGTATAAACGCAAACGGCTTCCCGCCAATCATGGCAAGAGCCGCTTACGCCTTCTTATATCTGTCCACACACGATGTTATGGAACGATTTGGTTGTTCGGCACAGGTGAATAGCGGGTAATTCTGGCTCCCAGCCTGCCCAGCATCGTCTCAATCCGGTCATAACCGCGGTCGATATGATGCACCTGCTCCACGACGGTTTTGCCTTGCGCGGCAAGCCCGGCAATAACTAGAGCTGCACCGGCGCGTAAATCCGTTGCCTCCACCGTAGCGCCATACAAGCGTGACACGCCTCGGATGAAGGCGGAGTTCAGATCAACGCGGATGTCCGCTCCCATGCGCGAGAGCTCGTCGACATGCTTGAATCTGCCTTCAAAAATCGTTTCTTTCATGACGCTTACACCGTCTGCCAGTGCAAGCAGAACCATTATTTGCGATTGCAAATCGGTAGGGAATGCTGGATAAGGCGAGGTTACGATGCGGTCAACAGCTTTAGGGCGTGCTGCTGTACCTACTTTGATTATATCATCGTCAACCGTTATTTGAACACCTGTGCGTCTAAGCACATGGATGAGAGAGGTTAAGTGCGAAGGACATGTATTCAGCAGCGTCACCTGCCCGCGCGTTGCGGCAGCGGCTACCATCACCGTCCCGGTTACAATT
The DNA here is from genome assembly GCF_900106745.1 of Paenibacillus sp. CF384. Classification (GTDB taxonomy): domain Bacteria; phylum Bacillota; class Bacilli; order Paenibacillales; family Paenibacillaceae; genus Paenibacillus_Z. The sequence continues at coordinate 87,521 of NZ_FNNV01000006.1, forward strand.
CGGTCCGGAATGACTTGATAGCGGCAAGGCGTCAGCTTCTCTACTCCTTCGATCGTAATCGTATCCGTACCGGCACCGAATATCTTAGCACCCATACTGTTCAAGAAATGCTGTAAATCTTGAATTTCCGGTTCACGAGCAGCATTGCTGATCGTGGTCAGCCCCTCGGCAAGCACCGCGGCCATCATAATGTTCTCCGTAGCTCCGACGCTCGGGAAATCCAGGTGAATTTCCGCGCCTATCAACCGTTTTGCATAACAGACTATTCGGCTGTCTTCCTCGTCGACCTGCGCCCCCAGCGCCCGAAGGCCGCTAAGATGCAAATCGATTTTCCGTTCTCCGATCGCGCAGCCGCCTGGCTGATATATCGTTACTTCGCCAAACCTTGCTAACAGCGGCCCCATAAGAAAAATGGATGATCGCATTTGACGCATAAGAGCCTCAGGAATGTGGGAAGAATGCAAGCTTGACGTATCGAGCGTGACAGTTTCGTCCTCGTGCTCAGCCCGGCAGCCAAGTTCGCGCAAAATGTTAAGCATGACGTCGATATCAAGCAATTTCGGTACATGATCGATCGTCACTTTTCCTTCTACCAGCATACTAGCAGCTAAAATCGGCAAAGCGGCATTTTTCGCGCCTTGGATAACAATGGTTCCTGAGAGAGGTTTCCCGCCTTCAATCACCAATTTGTCCAATTTATCACCTCCGGATTACCGCTCACCCATAACCAGTACCTCCGCCACCAGTTCGACTCCAAATTTGTCCTTCACGGTGCTTTGAATGGTTTTCATCAGGGTGAGAACGTCTTCAGCTTTCGCTTGCCCGGTGTTGACAATGAAATTGGCATGCAGGTTTGAGATCTCGGCGCCACCGCAGCGCATTCCCTTGAGACCCGCTTCTTGAATGAGCCTTGCGGCAAAATCATTCGGCGGATTGCGGAACACACTTCCGGCACATGGCAATTGCAGCGGTTGAGTCAGCAGACGACGCTGTTTATAAGAGGAAGTAGTCGACATAATGTCTTTACGCTCTCCCTGCTCAAGCTCAAACACGGCTCCAATGACGATGCCCGGTCGTTCATGCAAACATGAATGACGGTAAGTGAACTTCATATCCTCTACTTCGTAGCGAACCAATTCCCCTGTTTCCAGTACAATGTCAGCTGATTTGAAGATACGTGACACATCCGACCCGTGAGCGCCGGCGTTCATATAGACAGCTCCGCCTACCGATCCTGGAATTCCCCCCGCGAACTCCAATCCGGACAATCCTTCTTTGGCTGCCAGAACCGACAGCTTGATAAAGGAATAAGCGGCACCTGCATGAACGAGCGTGCCATCAAATCGTGCATAATCGAATGCTTCACCCGGTTGAACGACGACGCCGCGGATTCCTTTGTCGCTGACTAGCATGTTGGAGCCGCGTCCGAGATTGGTCCACTGTACCCCATGTTTATGGAGCAACCGGACGACCGACACCAGCTGGTCTTCGGTATTCGGAATAATAAGTACATCTGCCGGTCCACCGATTTTCCAAGTTGTAAATTCGGAGAGTGGCTTGTTAAACAGGACTTTCCCTGCATCTATTTCGCTTAGCTCCGCCAAAAACTGCTCCATCTGTCGTACCTCCTTCTGCTATAGCGATTGAAACTTGCCTGGCGCTCGTTCGCTCCTCCGGGTGGCCCGCCGCCTTGCCGCTGAAGCAAAGGCTGAGAGGCCCGCCGGGTGACGGTCACGATTATGCCATATACTATGCCTACCCGCACAGGAGTGTGACAATCGCCTATAGGACAGTCTTATTATTGTCTTGTTGTTAATTGCTTCAATTGATTGACGATCCGCGCTGCCGAATCCGGCACGCCCAGTAATTTCGCGGCGGAACTCATCGCCGTCTGCTTCTGCTTGCTATGCATAATCTGACTGATTCGCTCGAAGAGGAGCTCACCGTTCAGGTTGCGTTCAAGGATCATTTCGGCTGCTCCGGCATCTACCAGACTTCTGGCATTCGCTTCCTGATGGTTGTTCGTCACGTTCGGCGACGGAATCAGAATCGATGGGATGCCAAGTGCCGTCAGTTCAGCGATCGAGGATGCGCCGGCTCTTCCGACTACTAAATCGGAAATCGCCAGCACCTCTGGCATGTGATGCAAATACGGCAGCACTTGAAGGCGCTCGGAACGTGCCGGCAGCACCTCTTCTATGCGGCGGTTCGTATTCTCGTAATAGCTTTCTCCGGTCACAAACACAAAATGGACGTCTGGCAGCCGCTTAAGCAGCGGTGCCATGTCCACCATGACATCATTTATCGCTTTCGCCCCTCGGCTGCCTCCTACAAGCAGCACGACTTGACTGCCTGCCGGAATGTTTAGCCTGGCGTAGCCTTGCTCTTTATCAGCGCGAACGACGCTGGTCGCGCACGGATTTCCGGTAAATAGCGTATTCGGCTGCCGCTTGAATTGCGACAACGCATCCTTGAAGCTGACCGCTACGCTGCTCGCATATCGGGAGAGAAACTGGTTGGTCAAGCCTGCAACCGCATTCTGCTCATGGATGAGAGTCGGGATGCCAAGCTTGGCAGCCGCATAGATGACGGGTCCGCACACATAACCGCCAGTACCGACGACTACGTCCGGCTTAAACTCCCGCAGCAGCTGCTTGGACCTCCGCACGCCTTTCAGAAAACGCATGACCGTCCTGACATTCTCGAACGAAAGCTTTCGACTAAAGCCTGTAATTTCGACCGATTCGAAGGGAATGCCCTGCGCGGGCACGATACGGCTTTCAAGTCCCTTCGGAGAGCCGATGTACAGGATGGACGAGTCCGGCTGCTCCTCCATCACCTGCTTGCCAATTGCAAGCGCGGGATAGATGTGGCCGCCTGTTCCGCCGCCTGTCAATACGATACGCATGTATAAGTCACCTCGAGTAACGGGATATATTCAGTAAAATACCTAACGATGTCAGAAGCAGTGTCAGCGAGGAACCGCCATAGCTAACGAGCGGGAGCGTGATCCCCGTAACTGGCATCATGCCGATAACAACCCCGATATTAATAAACACTTGTACGGCAACAATGCCGATAATGCCGACGGCCAGCAGGCTGCCGAACGTGTCGGGAGCTGCAATAGCTGTCCGCATGCCTCGCCATAGCAGGATGGCGAACAAGGTAATAATCGTAGTTCCGCCTATGAAGCCAAGTTCCTCCGACACAATCGAGAAAATAAAATCAGTTTGCGGCTCGGGCAGATAGCTGAATTTCTGTCTGCTCATTCCGAGGCCAAGGCCTACCAAACCCCCTGGTCCAATCGCATAAAGCGACTGAATGGACTGATAGCCTGCTCCGAGCGGATCTGCCCATGGATCAAGAAATGCTGTAATTCGCTGCAGCCTGTATGGCGCTGCCAGAATAAGTCCGACAAGGCCGGCTACCCCTACTAAAGCCAGCGATCCCAGATGCGTCAACCGCGCACCCGCAGTATAAATAACGAGCAGCGAAGCGCCGATCATGACGGCTCCTGTGCCCAGATCCGGCTGCATCATGATGAGCCCGAAGGCCAGTCCCATAATACCAAGCGGCGGCAGAAGGCCTTTCGTAAACTGCGTTACTGCCTGCTGTTTGTCTGCAAGCAGCTTCGAGAGAAAGATAACCATCGCAAGCTTCATAAACTCGGATGGCTGAATGCCGAACGAGCTGATACCAAGCCAGCTTCGCGCACCGCCGCGCACGACCCCGATGCCGGGGATCAAGACGAGCAGCAGCATGCCGAAACAAACGAATAGACCGAGCTTCGCCCATTTGCGCCAAATCCAATAGTCTGCGTTCATCGTGACGATCATTGCCCCGATGCCGAGCGCAGCAAACAGCACCTGTCGTTTCACATAATAAAATTTGTCTCCAAATTCATGGAAGGCCAGCACCGCACTGGCGCTGTACACCATTACAAGTCCGATAGCCAAAATGAGTCCAATCGCAATGATCATCCACATATCCGGGGCAGACCTGGCTTTTGCCATAGCGCGAACACCTCTTGCAAGCTTAAGTAGGGACAAGCCCCCTACTTACAAGTTATGCGCCGATTCCTTAAAAATGCGCCCTCGTTCTTCATAGGATTTGAACATATCCCAGCTTGCACAGGCCGGAGACAGGAGAACGGTATCTCCGGGCTCCGCGAGGGCTGCTGCTTCTCGAACGGCGAGCTGCAGCGTGCTTTCGGCGTCCTCCACAGGTTCGACGACTTTAATGGTCGTTAAACCTGCGCGTCTTGCGACTTCGGCAATTTTGCCGCGGGTTTCGCCTATAGCAACTACCGCTTTCACTTGATCGCGGAAATGCGGCAGCAGCTCCATATAATCGGAGCCTCTGTCCAGCCCGCCGGCAATGAGCACAATGCTGCGGTCCTGGAAGGAACGCAGCGAAATAATCGTAGCCGTTCCGTTCGTTGCTTTGGAATTATTGTAGTAAGCGATTCCGCCATGATTGCGCACAAACTCCATCCGGTGCTCCACGCCGCGGAACTGACGAAGCGGCTCTGCCACCGCTTCGAGGTTAGCCCCTGCTGTGATACAAGCTGCGATGGCCGCAAGCGCGTTCGCGACATTGTGGCGTCCCGGGATGCCGACTTCATCCACCGAGATAATGTCATGGGACTGCCCCAACTCATCACGCCATACAAGTTGACGATTCACATCTCCTACTGGCTCTGTCAGATCAGCCGGGTACGGCGGAATGACACATAGGCCATATGTAAGCTCTTTGGTTGTAGAGAAAGGCAATATACGGGCTCGAATCGACCCAGCATGCATCAGCTCGCGACAAACCGGATCATCCGCATTTAAGATCGCTGTATCCTCAGGCGTCTGGTTCGCAAAAAGCTTCGCTTTGGACGCCACATAGTCTTCCATGCCGCCGTGATAGTCCAGATGGGTCTCCACCACATTGAGCAGCATGCTGATCCGCGGCCGAAACGCCGTTGTGCCTTTCAATTGGAAGCTGCTAAGCTCGGCAACAATCCAATCTTCGCTCGATGCCGTCTGCGCCGCTTCGCACAGAGGCGTCCCAATGTTGCCGGCTACGATCGGATTAAGCCCTGCTGCTTCCAGCAGTTCGCCGATCCATGTTGTTGTCGTTGTTTTGCCGTTGGAACCGGTAATCCCAATGATGGGCGCAGGCGACAATAGATAAGCCACCTCGACTTCCGTCACGACCTCGATGCCCAGCTCCACCGCTTGCTTAACCGGTGGTGACGTGTAAGGGATACCCGGATTCTTCACCACCAGCGCCGTATCCGCATCAATAAGATCCGCCGGATGACTGCCGCAAATAACAGAAACGCCCAAAGCGTCCAGCTCGTCCGCTTCGGGAGATAAATGACGTTCCTTCATATCGTTGACGGTTACCTTTGCGCCGAGTTTGTGGAATATCTTCGCGACGCTGACCCCGCTTCTGGCTAAGCCGAGGACGACAACCTGTTGATCCTTGTATAAGGATGGATGTTTCATCTATGTGCCAACTCCCTTAAAATTCGACCAAGCGTAACTTTCTTCTTACATGACAATCCACTTCATGACAATCCCCCTAAATCCCCCTTTGAAAGGGGGACCCCGAGGGCCCCAGCCCTCTGGACACCCGGAAGGTATAACGTTGGTGCTCCAGAGGAACGCTCCTAGCTTCAGTTGGTGGGGTGCTCGAAGTCCCTTGCGGGACTAACTCTCATTTTGGCGCTCCCGTGTTGCCTGTTGACTCCGTCACATGATAACGTTCGGGCAACAGAGGCGCGGCGTTGTTGCAACCTATGCGTAGTGCCCGTTTTCGTCCCTCCGGGACACGCTCCCATTTCCGCGCAGGGTTAGTGTCGGCAACTTCGTTGCCTTGTCCCTTCGGGACTTATAAAGAATAGCCGGGTACAGGAGCGGAGCGGGCGGTCGTTGTGTAGAAGCGTAAGCGTTCGCCTTTGTCGGGCGGAATTCTACCATTAAATCAGTTACATAATCAAGAATTCCGACAGACAACAGCGATCGTAACAATGATCCGCACGCGCAGCGTTGTACTCCCAGCGTCAAATGCTCTACAATCCGCGCAGCGCCGCACTCCCAGTTGTTATCTCCCCAGCAGCAAGCCGATCGCGGCGAAGACGATGCCCACGAACCAGAAGGAAGTAACAACCTTCCACTCGGACCAGCCGGACAATTCGAAATGATGATGGATCGGACTCATTTTGAAGATACGTTTGCCCCGAAGTTTGAAAGATCCTACTTGCAGTATAACCGACAGCATCTCCAGAACGAAAACACCGCCGATAATGACCAGCAGGATTTCGGTCTTGGTGAGAATCGCCACAGCTGCCATACCGCCGCCGATGCCCAGTGAGCCTGTATCACCCATGAACACCTTAGCCGGATGCGCGTTGAACACTAAGAAGCCCAGCATCGCGCCGATCATGGTAGCCGAGAAGATCGCCGATTCGTGTTCGCTTGCATGAAGCGCTAGGATCGCGAAGGCGGTGAACGCCACTGCGCCTGTCCCTGCCAACAATCCGTCAACGCCGTCCGTGAAGTTAACCGCATTCGTTGTGGCAAACAGCATGATAACGACGAATGGATAGTAGAACCATCCGAAATCAAGCTCCGCGGATGTTCCCGGAATGCCGATTACCGTGCTGTGATGCATTTGATAGAGCAGTACGCATATAATGACGGAGAATATCAGCTGACCAACCAGCTTTTGCATCGCTGTCAGGCCGAGCGACCGTTTAAATACGATTTTGATATAGTCATCCAGAAATCCGACCAGCCCAAAGCCGAGCGATGCAACGAGCAGCACCCAGAAAGAAGACGTTTTATCCGAGAACTTCAGAAACGCCAGCAGCACAGCCAGCATAATAATGATGCCGCCCATCGTCGGTGTCCCTGATTTTTTCAGATGGCTTTGCGGGCCGTCTGTACGGATCTGCTGGCCGAATTTCAACCGTTTCAGCAGCGGAATGAACAAAGGTCCGAACAGTAATGCAAGCATGAAGGAAGCGCCGATTGACAGAAGAATGACCTTTACGTCCATATTTTCACCTCTATGCACGCTGCAGGTCATGGATGATTTCTTCCATGCGCATGCCGCGGGATCCTTTCACCAGTACGAGATCTTCCGGCACGAGATGTGCGCGGAGCCATTCTATAAGTTGTTGCTTGTCTTCGAATGCGCGAATATGATCGGAGCCGTCAGCAAATTGCTTTGCAGCTTCAGCAGCAATATGCTGTGAAAGCTTGCCGAATGTCAGCACCCGATCTGCCTTGGACGGATTCACATAGGCGCCGATTTCACCATGCATCGCTTCTTCATCCGGCCCGAGCTCCAGCATATCGCCGAGGACGAGCCATTTGCAGTGATAACCGGACAGCCCTGCAACGAGATCAATCGCGGCGCGGACGGAAGTCGGACTGGCATTGTAGGCATCATTAAGTAGCATTGCTCCATTATACGCAACACCTGGCTCAATGCGCATCGCTGTCAGCTTCAGCCCAGCAAATCCTTGGCGAATGACGTTATCCGTCAATCCGAATTTTTTCGCTGTCGCAATAGCCGCGAGCGCATTGGATACATTATGCGTCCCGGCCACAGGAAGTTCAACATGCTGAAGCCCATTATCGCCGCGCACATCAAAGGAGGAAGTCGTAGCGTTCACGATCACGTTCTCGGCCGCCCAACGATTATCCCCTTGCAAACCGAAGGTTTGTACCTCTGTCAGCTCCGGCAGCGCAAGCCCCTTAAGCCCCTCGTGCAGAAGCGGTTCATCGCCGTTGATAAGCAGCAGACCCCCTGGCTTCAAGCCCGCCACAATTTCAAGCTTCGCTTGTGTAATGCCTGCACGTGAACCAAGCTGGAGCATATGGGATTCGCCGATATTCGTAATGATCGCGACATCGGGTTTCGCAAGGCGAGTCAGCAGATCGATTTCGCCGAACTCGCTCATCCCCATCTCAAGCACCACAACTTCCACGCCTTCCTCTAACGCCAGAAGCGTTAGCGGCAAGCCGATATGGTTGTTGTAGTTGCCATCTGTTTTGTGCACGCGAAAAAAGCCCGACAGCAGCGCTGCGACCATATCTTTTGTCGTCGTTTTGCCATTGCTGCCCGTAACGCCGACAACGCGTACTTGTAATTCGTCTCGATAGGCAGACGCAAGCTGCTGCAGCGCTTCAGTAGTATCGTCCACGAGAATAAGAGGCACTCCGCTCGTCAGCGCCTCAGGAAGCTCTTTGTCCCGCTGCCACAAGGTAGCGACTGCTCCGCCTTCAATGGCACTGCTTGCAAAAGCATGGCCGTCAAAATTCTCGCCTTTGATCGGAATGAACAACTGACCCGGCGACATGCGCCGGGAGTTGATGGAGACGCCGGCTATTTCAATACTGCCGGCATCTGTATCGTTTTGTATCGTTCCACCGCACATGGCGGCAATCTCGCTTAATTTACGTGTAATCACTATGAAAGACTCCTTATCGCTTCTTTAGCCACCTCGCGGTCGTCAAAGTCATACTTGACGCCGCCGATATCCTGATAGGTTTCGTGGCCTTTCCCCGCAATTAATACTACATCGTCACGCCTCGCCATTTCAACCGCTTTTTGTATCGCCTCTCTGCGGTCAACAAGCAGCTCATAACGATTCGCGGCCACATTGTTCTGCACAAGCCCTGCTTCAACGTCCAGCAGGATACGCTCCGGATCCTCCGTACGTGGATTATCCGATGTTAGGATGCAATAATCCGCCAGCTGCGCCGCAATTTGGCCCATAAGCGGCCGCTTCGTCCGATCACGGTCGCCACCGCAGCCAAATACACAAATGACGCGCCCTACCGCAAATTCCTTGACCGCAGTGAGCACATTCTGTAATCCGTCAGGCGTATGCGCATAATCCACAATGACCGCGAACTTCTGTCCGGCTTGCACCGACTCCACGCGGCCCGGAACACCGGGGATATCTTCCAGACTTTGCTTGATCTGTTTCAGCGACACCCCTTCAATCAGGGCTGCGCTGATGGCGCTTAACGCATTGTATACATTATATTTACCGGCCATACGCAGCGTAATATCCGCAGATCCGGCGAACGTCTCTACATGAAAAGCAGTCCCGTGCGCAGTTATGCGGACTTTGTCGGCACGCACATCCGCATCATGATCGATGCCATAGGTAACGACCTCAGCTGTCGTAACATCCGCATACTTCGGCGAGGCTTCGTCATCCGCATTCAGCACCGCAAACAAACGATCCTCCGGCGCACGCCCGAATTCATTGCCAAGTCTGGAGAACAACAGCCCTTTCGCTGCTGCATACCGTTCCATCGTAGCATGATAGTCGAGATGATCCTGCGTTAAATTGGTGAAGATGGCGATCCGATACCGGCTGCCTTTCACCCGTCCCTGCTCCAACGCATGCGAGGAAACTTCCATGACGCAATACTCCGTGCCGGCCTCTACCATAGCTGCAAGCGAGCGCTGCAGCTCCAGCGCTTCAGGTGTCGTTCCCGACATCGGCAGCGTATTGCCGGCGTAGCGCATTTCTACCGTTCCAATAACGCCGGTGCTGAACCCGGCATCACTCATGATTTTCTCAATTAGATAGGTTGTCGTTGTTTTCCCGTTCGTGCCCGTAACGCCGATTAATCTCAGCTTCCGACTCGGATAATCAAAATAATGATTGGCGATCACGGCCATCGCATAACGGCTGTCTTTGACGATTAACTGAGGAACGGGCAGATCAAGCTGCCTCTCAACCACCAGGGCAATGGCCCCTCTGGCAACGGCCTCCGCGGCATATGCATGCCCATCAACCTTATGTCCACGCAAACAGATAAAGACGCAGCCGGGCAAGACGCGGCGGGAATCGGTCTCAATTCCATCAACCTCCACGGTCCCTTCACCGACAAGAACAGATGTGAGCAGCAGTGCAGCCAAGTGTTCCACACGCATCGCTTAAGTCCCCTCCCGTGAGCAGATCAAATCTGCGCAGGGCCGCCTATGAAGAAGCAGCAAAATTGGGTCGCGGCCTACTTCATCTATCTATACTCATTATAGTCAGCGAACAGAGCTTTCATCATCGTCTTTTGCTAAATAAATCCGTATGGTTGACCCTCGATCGACTCGCGTACCGGCAGCAGGCGACTGTCTGATCACGGTGTCTCCGCTCCCTGCCGTGGTAAGGGTGAAATTCATATTCAAATCTTCATAGATATCGGAGACGGTCTTACCGATGAGATTCGGCACTTCCACGATCGGTGTCTCCCCGTATTTATACTCCTTGCTCAGCTGATCCTTCCGCGGAGCAACGCCCATGTACGGCAGTGCATCTTCCAAAATGTTGTGTACGATCGGTGCGGCAACGACGCCCCCGAATTGAATGCCTTGCGGGTTATCGACTGCGACATAGACCACTATCTTCGGATCGTCCGCCGGAGCGAAGCCGATGAAAGAAACGATGTGCTCGTTCGGAGAATAACGGCCGTTAATAACCTTCTGGGCTGTACCTGTCTTGCCGCCGACGCGATAGCCGTCTATGAACGCATTGCGTCCTGTTCCTTTGGCTACGACGCTCTCAAGCGCTTCTCGCACCTGCTTGCTCGTATTCTCGGATATGACGTTTCGAACGACTTCCGGCTGTACCGTGCTTACGGTATCGCCTGTCTCCGGATTAATCCATGATTTGGCGACATGCGGTTTATAAAGTGTACCCCCATTGATCGCTGCCGAAACAGCCGTGATCTGTTGGATCGGTGTAACCGACACCCCTTGACCGAATGCAGTAGTCGCAAGCTCTACGGGTCCGACCTGGCTCATTTTGAACATGATACCGTTCTCCTCGCCGCCGAGGTCAATGCCGGTCTTCTTACCGAAGCCGAAGTTCTTAATATAATCGAACAGCTTCTCTTTGCCAAGTCTGTTACCGAGCGCAACGAAGCCCGGGTTACACGAATTTTGTACGACTTCGAGGAAGGTCTGGCTGCCGTGGCCGCCTTTCTTCCAGCAGCGCAGCCTTGCCCCGCCAATTTCAACTGCACCCGGATCAAAGAAATGCTCACTTGTGAGATTGACCTTCTTCTCTTCCAAAGCAGCTGCCAGCGTAATAATTTTGAAAGTGGACCCCGGCTCATACGTCATCCAAATCGGCAAATTGCGATTGTAGATGGCCGGATCAACATCGCGATATTTGTCCGGTTCGTAGGTTGGCCTGCTGGCCATTCCGAGAATCTCTCCGTTCGTAGGGTCCATGGCGATGGCAATGATGTCATCGGCCTGGAATTTGACCATGGCTTGGTCAAGCTCCCGTTCCATGATCGTTTGAATCTGCTTGTCTATCGTCAGTTCTAGATTAAGTCCGTCTTTGGGCTCCAAATACGTATCGCCTGAACCGGGCATTTGCTTGCCCCCGGCCGTCGATAAGAAGGAAATATTCCCATTGATGCCTTCCAGCATATCGTCATATTTGGCTTCTATTCCGGTTAAGCCTTGATTATCAATACCGGTAAATCCGAGCACATGCGAAGCGAAGCTTCCAAGTGGATAGTAGCGTTTGTTATCTTCGGCTACCACAATGCCAGGTAAATTCAGATCCCGAATTTGCTGCGCCTTCTCCGTCGTGATCTTGCGTCCGCCGGGTTTAAGACTAACAATCATCTGCTTCTTCTTGATCGTGGTATAGATAACATCCTCCGACATATCCAGTACGCCGGCAAGCTGAGCGGCAGTCGACTTTGCATCCTTGATTTGCGCGGGAATCGCCATCACGGTAGGCGAGCTTATATTATACGCAAGCATCGTGCCGTTTCGGTCCAAAATCTCGCCCCGCTTCGCCGAGAACGGAATTTCCCTGCGCCAGGAATCCTCCGCTTTGGCTGCCAGCTCCTCGCCTTTCCACAGCTGTACATATCCCAGACGTCCTGCAAGCAGCAAGAATGCAAGAATGCCAATAAGAAGCGCCGTAAACAGCCTGCGCCTGATCGTCACACTCGAAACTTTCACTTAACATCCCCTCCGAATAGCTCGTAAAACGGGAACGTTCGTCCAACCGTTTCCTAATCCAAGCCTATTCAAAGAAAAAGGGGGTTAGAACAAGCCTATCCCCCAGAAGTAGTACCCGATTTGCTGTTGTCTGTTGCTTCTTTTGTCGCATCCTCGCCTTCGCCTGACTGCGTGGAGACTTGCAACGCCGGCGGTGACAGAACAAGCTTAAGAACTTTGTTCTCTCCCTGCTTCGCCAAGGATTGCGAGGTTACGAAACCTTCTCCTGTCGTCATCACGCGGATCTGCAGAATCGAGCACATCTCCATCGCGTCACGAAGCGATAAGCCTTTCATATTCGGAATCGGCAGCTTCGTTCTCTCTTCGGTTAAGAGATAAATCCGTTGATCCGGACCGACGGACGTGCCCGCCTTCGGAATTTGCTGCAGGACGGTTTTCCCTTTACCGACCACTTCGTAATTGAGCTTACTCGATTTCAATTTATTGGTCGCAACCGTTAAATCCAGCTTATTCAAGTTCGGAATTTCGACGGTTTGCTCTTGGTTCGGCGTGTTTGAAGCGGTTGTTTTCACTTTGGTAACGGGATCGACATCCATATGGCGAAGACTTTGTTGCACGATCTTCTTGAATACAGGTGCCATAACCGTACCGCCGGACGCTAACCGATCATTCGGTTCATCCATGACGAGGTAAAGGACGATCTTCGGATTGCCCACCGGCGCGAAACCAATGAAAGAGATCACGTATTTGTCTTCCGCATAATGGCCGTTGACAACCTTCTGAGCCGTACCTGTTTTGCCCGCTACACGGTAGCCTTCGATATAGGCTCTGCGACCGGAACCAATCTCTTGGTCAGACACGACTTGCTCCAGGTATTCATCCACTTTCTTAGCCGTTTGTTCCGTGATTACTTGACGAACAACCTGCGGTTTGATCACTTCAACTTTCTTCGAGACTGGATCTTGTATTTCCTTGACCAGATGCGGTACGAGCAGCTTACCGCCATTGGCTACAGCAGCTACAGCTGCAACCTGTTGAATCGGAGTTACTTGAACACCGCCTTGCCCAAAGGCCGCAGCAGCTATATCCCTCGGATACTTAAATTGAACAAGTCCTGGCAGCTCTCCTGACAACTCAATGCCTGTTTTTTGATTAAATCCAAACTTGTTGATATAGTCTCTGAGCTTATCTGCCTTTAGCCCTTCATAGCCCAGCTTTACGAATTCTACGTTGCTGGAGCGTTTTAACCCTTCCAAATAGGTGATGGTTCCCCAGCCTTCTCTGTTTATGTCATGGATCGTGCCGCCGGGTACTTTAATAGCACCGGATTTGTAGGTCGTATCCGGGTTAAACATTCCTTCCTGAACAGCACCCGCGAGCGTCACAATCTTAAACGTCGAACCAGGTTCGTACAGGGACTTAATGGAATGATCGTAAAAGTTCTCTTGCGGTGCAGTCCAGTACATGTTCGGGTTAAAATTGGGCAAATTCGCCATTCCGAGAATTTCCATCGTTTGCGGGTCAGCCGCAATCGCGGTGATGCTCTTCGGCTTATATTGATCATACGTTTCTTTAATTGCTTCTTCGATGTAGTGCTGAATTTCAATATCAATGGTCAACTTTACATTTTTACCGTCCACGGAAGGTTTAAAGCTGACGGTTCCATCCTCCAGAATGACACCATTGCCATCACGCTCGTATTTGATCGCACCTTCAGTACCTTTCAACTGCTCATCCAGCGAGGCTTCAAGCCCCATTATAGCCTTGCCTTCTTTGTTCTCATAACCAAGAATATGCGAGGCCAAGCTGCCTTTAGGGTAGGAACGCTTCTGTTGATCAATCAAGTAGATGCCTACATCCTTATGGCCGGTTTGTTCCACGAGCTGGTCTCGGAAACGGAGAATCCGATCCGCAACCGACTTGTCAATCTTCCAGCCTTCTTTGCGCACCTCGCGCTGCTGATAGTATTCGCCGTTCTTTTGTTTGGCCTCGACAATTTCACGCAGCGTAATCTGCGATTTGCCAAGTACGCCGCTAAGCTTGTTAATGATGACATTTTCCAGCTTCAAGTCATGAATGACCTTCGGATTAACCGCGACGGTATAGGCCGCAACATCCATGGCAAGTACATTACCGTCCCGATCCGAAATCGTACCGCGAACCGGAATAAGCTTCTCCGATTTCGACCATACGTCCCTGGCTTTCTCCGACCAGAAGTCGGCATTCACAACTTGAACCCAATAGATTCGGCCAACCAATAAAAGAAAAAGGAGGGTGATAAACCCTCCGACCAACAATGTTCGTATTCGTATCCGTTTTGTCATAGCTGCCACCTATTTCTTCCCACTTGCATTCGTTGCTTTTGGTTCCGCCACACTGACTTTGATCGGATTATCATCCGGCTCCAAGCCATCTTCCGCTGCTTTCTTCCGAATACTAGCCGGGTCATTTGCTTTCTCGTATTCAGATGTCAAGAAAGCGACCTCCTCGGTCAACTTCTCATGCTGCTTCGTCAATTGCTTGATTTCAAGCTCCATCTGATAGATTTGCGCATAGCGGAAAATCACGACGAAAGCTACAACCACACAAACGAGAATCGTAAACATGTACAGCAGTTTCTCCTGCACCGGCAGCGACTTCCGTTTGATGACGACTTTTTTGGTCTCGCGGAACTGCGGCCGCTGCTCCGGCTTTCGCTTGGGCTGCATCGCCAGATTCCCATTCACATATGCCATTGCTATTCCCTCTCCCCTTCTCTGTTACTATTTCATCTTCATCTATGGTGTGTTGTCTTCTATGCGATTATAATTTCTCGGCAACGCGCAGCTTCGCTGAACGTGATCTCTTATTCTGCTCCAGTTCCTCTTCACTAGGAAGAATCGGCTTGCGATTCACTAACTTAAGCTTGCCGCCTCCGCCGCAAACACACATCGGGAAGTCGGTTGGACAGGTGCATTTTTCAACAAATTTCGCAAACAGCTGCTTGCAAATGCGGTCTTCCAGGGAATGAAACGTAATGACAGAAGCTCGTCCTCCGGCATTCAATACGTCTATCGTCTGTTCAAGACCTTCCTCTTCTGCACCAAGCTCATCGTTAACCGCAATGCGCAGCGCTTGAAACGTACGCTTGGCGGGATGCGGGCCAGTCCGCCTTGCAGCGGCAGGAATACCTGATTTAATGATCTCAACCAGCTCACCGGTCGTATCGATTCGCTTCTGCTCTCTGGCAGCTACGATTTTACGAGCGATTGATCTGGCAAAACGTTCTTCACCGTAGTTCGTAATGATACGGGAGATTTCACGTTCGTCCCATGTATTGACAATATCATCTGCTGTCAGCATGCCGTCTTGATCCATCCGCATATCAAGCGGCGCATCATGATTGTAGCTAAAGCCGCGTTCGCCTTCATCAAGCTGCGGGCTGGAAACGCCCAGATCGAACAATACGCCGTCTACACCGGAAATGCCCAAATCCTTCAGCACATGCGCTAAATAACGAAAGTTGCTTTTGACCAGCGTGACACGATCCATGTAAGCGGACAGCCTGACGCGCGCGTTATCGAGTGCCCAGTCGTCCTGATCTAATGCGATAAGTCGTCCCTTAGGTCCAAGCCTGGATGCGATAAGCTCGCTGTGACCTGCTCCTCCGAGTGTACAATCCACGTAGATGCCGTCCGGTTTAATGGCAAGTCCATCTACTGCTTCTTCTTTCAATACCGTGATGTGTTGAAACATGCTGTAATCCTCCCTGCTCTAAACCCCTCGCTCATCCTTACTGATTGGGCAAGCGAGCTAAAAATTAAAATCAAAATCAACAAGTTTCTCTGCAATATCATTGAAGGTCTCTTCGGATTGCTTGAAATAGCTCTCCCAGATCGGTTTGCTCCAAATCTCTACGCGGTTCGAAACGCCAAGCACAATGCAGTCCTTGTCTAGTTTGGCATATTCGCACAGCGTATTCGGTAAGTTTACCCTTCCCTGTTTGTCGAGCTCGCATTCCGTTGCGCCCGAGAAGAAAAACCGAGAGAACGCACGTGCATCCGACTTCATCATGGGCAGCGATTTCAGCTTCTGTTCAAGCAAGCTCCACTCGCTTTGCGGATAAACAAACAAACAGTTATCAAGTCCACGCGTGACAACGAAGTGGTCTCCGAGTTGTTCGCGGAATTTAGCCGGGATAATGATGCGGCCTTTCTCGTCAATGCTATGCTGATGTTCGCCCATAAACATTGAACCGCTCCACCCCTTCCCCCAAATCCTCCACTTAACCCCACTTTCCACCACTAAGGTTGAACTATTCGCCACCAACCATTGAAATCCTGCTCCTTTAGCAGGATTTAATAAAATAATTCATGGGATTAACCTTGTAACGATTTTGAAACTTTTTAGTGCTTTGGATCGTGTACACTAGAAAAGAAATGCTGGATGAATCATACATAAGGGGGCCTGCCTGTGACCGGCACTTCCGCCTTGACCTATAAAATCAAGCTTCTTCGCAAGGTCGAGCTGCTTTGTTATCAAGTAACGCATTATTTACTTCGCAGTGAGGAACAAGCAGCGGCTGCCAGCGAGGAAGCACTGACCGCTCTATTCCGCAACCCCATCTTCTTGGAAGCTTCCGAGGAGGAACGCTCTGCGATCGCTAGGAAAACCGCCATAACTGTTGCCCTTCAGCATGCTGCGGGCAGCAGCCAAACACGGCAAAAAGAGCTGACACCACACGCCGCCGGGGACATGTGATGCAGCTCTTTGGTTTGCTTCCTAGGACTACTAAACGTCTGATTCCTCTTTATTCGGTTCCGCAGTCTCAGTCGCCGGGACTTTTAGTGTGCCGGCTGCCTGATGCGAATGACGCTTACGCCGGTTGCTTCGGTAAGCCAAATAAGAAGGAATACCTACGATTGCAGCCAACGCCAATACCGGTAAAGCCCCTGCAATGAATATAAATACGCCTTGAATGAACGCGTATACCACATTCGTGCTGCCTGACATGGCATCCGTAATTCGAGCAAGGAACCCCTGTTCCTCTTCATCTTTAGCCTTTAGAGGCTCCAGCAGCTGATACATCCTCAGATCGATGGTGGAGTATTCCACGTTTTTGTCCAAATACCGAATGCGCCCTTTAATCCGTTCGATCTCCGTTTGCACTTCGCCGAGCTGGTTTGAGATTTGCAGCAGATCCGTCGTCTTCGTCGCTTTCTCCATGAATGCAGTCAAACGGGCTTCAACCACTTGGCGAGCCTTCAGCCTTGCCTCCATATCGACGTATTCCTCCGTCACATCCGTTCCTTGTGCACTGCTCTCGAAGCCTTCGTGTTTGATCTTCTCCAGCTCGCTGATGAATGTATCGAATCCGGCAGCCGGTACCTT
The DNA here is from genome assembly GCF_900106745.1 of Paenibacillus sp. CF384. Lineage (GTDB taxonomy): Bacteria > Bacillota > Bacilli > Paenibacillales > Paenibacillaceae > Paenibacillus_Z. The sequence continues at coordinate 104,894 of NZ_FNNV01000006.1, forward strand.
AATGGTATAGGTCCCGCCCAGCTCGGAGGTTGTCTTCTTATCCGAGAAGGAGAGCAGATACCCGCCTGACAAATGAATCAAATTGCGCAGCGAGGTTTGAGCTTTGCCGTAGTCTTCAACCTCCATGTTCACGTTCGCTTTATAAATGATCTTCCGAGTGAAGCTGGACTCGCCATCCGGAATATTGCTGCCCGTGTCGCTCATCCCCGCTGCAGGCGGCTCTTCGGCGCTTTCAGCTGTATTTGCACTTGAGTTTGAGGACGACGTGGTCATTTCGGTATCGCCGTCTGCCATCGGCGCCGCTGCCTCCGTGCTGGCCGCAGCATTATCGCTAGTTGCGCTGCCTGCATACCCGTCGCTCTTCGCATTCTGATCGCTGTTGCTCGAAGAGCAACCCGCCAACATCCATACCATGACTGCAATGCCAACCAGCATAAACCATCTGACGCTTCTCTTTTTTGTTGCGCCTCCGCCATGAAGCATGTTCATGAGACAACCCCCACTTTTCTTTGTCATTTGATCGACCTACCTATCAAACGTTGGGAGAAAGCCAGAAGTTGCATATTGTGGGAGAAAAAAGACGCATGAACCGGTTCCGATTGGAACTCATGTTCATGCGTCTTCTACTACTGAAATGTATTAATGCTCTTGCCAGCTGTCCAGATAGGCCTTCTGCTCATCCGATAGCTTGTCGATGCCCGTACCGATCGCTTCAAGCTTGTAGCGGGCTACTTGCTCATCCAGCGCGTAAGGAACGTTTACGACTTTCTTGCCGATGCTGTTATAGTTGTCGTTCACATATTTAAGCGACATCGCTTGCAGAGCAAACGTCATATCCATGATTTCCGCTGGGTGGCCATCGCCTGCTGCCAAGTTGACCAAACGACCTTCTGCCAGCAAATAAATGCTGCGGCCGTCTTTCAATTGGTATTCTTCAATGTTGCGGCGTACTGTACGCTTGCCATTGGAAAGTGCGTCAAGCTCAGGTTTGTTCACTTCTACGTCAAAGTGACCGGCATTGGACAGAAGCGCGCCATTCTTCATCACTTCGAAATGCTCGCCCCGAATGACATCTTTGTTGCCCGTTACGGTAACGAAGAAGTCGCCTAGCTTAGCCGCTTCAATCATCGGAAGGACTGTGAAACCATCCATGTAAGCCTCTACTGCACGGATTGCATCGATCTCCGTTACGATAACTTGCGCGCCAAGACCTTTCGCACGCATCGCTACCCCTTTACCGCACCAGCCATAACCTGCAACAACGACTGTTTTGCCGGCTACGACAAGGTTTGTCGTCCGGTTGATACCGTCGAATACGGATTGGCCTGTGCCATAACGGTTATCGAACAAGTATTTACAGAACGCATCATTCACGGCAACCATCGGGAAGTTCAGTGAACCATCCTTCTCCATCGCTTTAAGACGCAGAATACCTGTCGTTGTTTCTTCCGCACCGCCGCGAATATTCTCCATAAGGTCAGGGCGTTCAGCGTGGAGGATCGAGACGAAATCGCCGCCGTCGTCGATAATTAGGTCTGGTTTCGTTTCAAGCGCCTTAACTAGCAGAGACTTGTATTCTGCCGGCTCCGGATTGTATTTGGCAAACACGGTGATGCCGTCTTCAACGAGCGCCGCACATACATCGTCTTGCGTGGACAGCGGGTTGCTGCCTGTAATCGTGACTTCCGCGCCACCGGCTTGAACGACTTTAGCCAAGTAGGCTGTTTTGGCCTCCAAGTGAAGGGAGATCGCAACCTTCAGTCCTTTAAAAGGCTGCTCCTTCTCGAACTGCTCGCGGATTCGATTCAGGACAGGCATATGGGCTGCAACCCAATCAATTTTCAAGTGTCCTTCCGGCGCAAGCGCCATATCACGTACGATACTGTTCTGCTTCGCATTAACGGTCATTGTTCTTCAGCACCCTTTCTTCTACGTTCTAGTTGTCGGTCCTTGCATTAAATCGAAATCAAATGATGGCCGCTCTGTTGATCATAGGGAATGTCCAACAATTTGTCGATCCATGATCTTCCATATGAATTATAGAATTCCATCATATTCAATACGCGTTCCTGAGGCTTGCCCTCCGGCCATAATGACAAGGCGATCCAGTCCAATTGTCGAAGCGCGGCTCCGAACTTCTTGGCATGCGCATCCATGGTTCGCTTCTCAAGGTACGAGATTTGATCCTTGATGCGAAGCAGATTCTGATCCGTCAAATCCCCTAGGCCATTCTCAACAGAAACGGTTAATGCCTTAACGGGCTCGTAGAGTGCTTCAATTCCTGCAAGGGCTGCTGCGAAACCAGCTTCAATGCCGGTTTCATCCCGCTCCTTGAGCCATGCTTCTCTACAGGCCTTGAATCGGAATGCAACTTCCTCGAAAGACAATCCGTATTTGGACATATACTTCGACGTTTTGTCTTCTACCAACGTAAAGGACATCCGCGGCACAACAATCGGCATCTGCATGCCTAACACCTTGAAGGCTTCTCCGGTCAACGACCAATAAGCAACCTCGCCCGGACCTAGAACCGCAGCCAGAACAGGCAGCACATAATCCTGCATGATCGGCCTTGTCAGAACATTGTTGCTGAAGCGCTGAGGTTCATGCTCTGCCCATTCACGCAATTGCTCTACAGGCCATGATTTGGTGCCTTTACGATTCCGATACTGACCTTCCTGCTTATGCAGCAGAATCCGTTCTTCCTCGTCGAAGAGAAACAAATTCGCGCTGCCCTGCGTAACATCCGCTGCAGGCGTGAATCCATGCTCTCTAAGCTGGCTGGCGCTGTGGAAGTATGCCGATTCGAGCTCATCGTTGCGTGCCAGCATTTGACCGAACATCGGTGCTTCCAGCTTCCGTATGGCCGCATCATCCGCATCGAGCAGAATAAGCCCTTGGCTGCCAAACAGCCACCCGAGCAAATAAGCGAACAATTCGGACAACGTCTCGGATTGTTTCGCGAATTGGCCAAGCTTCTCAAGGAGCTCTGGCTTAAATGATGTGTCAGGCAATGCAGTACTAAGGAGTTGTACAGCTTCCGTGAACGTCTCCTGCGTGATCTTCGTCCTGCTGACAGCAGTGCGAGCACCTTTCGGTCGTTGAACGGCCAATCGGGTCAAAGCAGCTGCTTCTCCCCGCACATAAGCATGATTGACTTCATCGAAGTCATGGTCTTCACCGGCAATCCAGAACACCGGCACAACAATGGAACCTAGCCGCGCTGAAGCTTCCTTCGCTGCGGAGATCGTCGTAACCGCTTTATGAATGACGAGCATCGGACCTGTCCATAAGCCTGCCTGCTGACCGGTCACAATAACCGGCGCCCCCGAGCGGATCGCGTCAATATTCGCCATGACCGCAGCTTCGTTGTTGTAACGTGTATTGTACGTTTGAAGCGTGTCCCCAAGAAGACGGGCATCCGTGCGCTTATGTGCATTCTCCGAGAGCCAGCTCATCCTGCGTTTCCAGTGCGTATGTTCTGCCGCGTGGCTGCCGAACAGCGCCTCTACGCCGGGGTGACTTCGATGTATATAAGCTTCGGTGACAGGCTGTCCGAAAGGCAGCTGAACCGTATCGATTATCATGGATAGTCTCTACCTTTCTCCCTCGTAAATATCAACCTTAATAAGTCCGGTTTTTCTCATTCATTGTACACAACGTAAAGCGCACCGTCAAAAAAAACCACCCTCCTTAATTGGAGAGCGGTCATCTATTCTCTTATTGATCAACTGACAACGATTACACGTTAAAAAAACTCTTCCCGATGCCGATACACATCAGTATGACGTAGCAAAGACTCATGAGAAAGAAACCGAGACGCCAGATCGCGCGTATAATACGGCGCATATTGATGTTGCCTTTTATTCGGTACTGCACGTTACCGAGCAGCCCGCCAATTAGAAGAAGGACGAGCAAGATCCCATAAATACCAAATGAACTGTTGAATATTTTTTCAAACAATACGGCCACGCAGCCGATCAGGAGTGCCGTAGTTACATCCATAGCGGTGCTGAATGCACGCTTCTTATCACCAGTGAAAGCTCCATAACCAAAATAAACGAGAAGAAACGGTATAATCGGAAGAACGGCAAGAAAAGCGTAGACATTCTTGATGCTTTCCCAAATCCAATGCATCCTCGGTTCGCCCCTCTCTACGGTTATTAGTTCGTCTGGAGTGTTTTAATGAGTGTCAGGACGGCTTCATTCATAGGTGCAGATACTTGCATGGTCCCGGCCAGCGACACGATGCCGCCGTTAATCCAATCGATCTCGGTTATGCGTCCTGCCTGTACATCTCGCAGCATGGAAGATTGGTTCCCTGCGGTCGCTTCACAAATGCGAAGCAGCTGTTCCCAACTGTCTGCGTCCTTCGTCATCCCGGCAAGAGTAAGGATATGCTCGCTCTCTTCATGCAAAGCTTTCATCCAGCGCAACCGGCTTGGCTCAGAAGGAAGCTCTCCGTTCTTCACCGCGAATATGCCTGTCAGTGGATTAATGACAGCATTGATCAGTAATTTCCTGTAAACAACATTCTCCATCTCATTCGACAGTTTGCCTTCAATTCCTGCACCAAATAGCGATTTTAACAACATTTTTTGAGGTTTGCTCGCTTTTTCTTCGTTTTTCGGCCAACTGCCGAACGTAATCGTCCCGCTTCCTGTATGGTGAACAGAATATTCGTCGATTCGCATCGCACCTTCTGTTGTTATGGCGGCATTCAGCTGCTCCTTGGGACACACCTTCCTGAGCAAATCCAGATGCCCAATCCCATTCTGAAGCGCAAGAACGGAACAACCCCGAGCGGTCATAGCTCCTAGCTGACGCAGCAGATGATCGCTCAGATGCACTTGCTTAACGGTCAGCCATATCCAATCCTCTTGTCGCAATGCATCCGGAACATAGCTATCAATCGTCGAAGCCTGTACCCGAACCTGGCAATGCCCGCCATCCCGTTTGGTCAACCGGATCCCTTCCTCGCGCAGCATCTTCGCTTGCTCTTCGGATCGCGTCAATAAGACAACTTCCATTCCAGCATCCGCCAGCCTTGCCCCATATAAAAGTCCGAGCGCCCCCGCGCCTACGATGATCATTCTCACTGGTTTGCCTCATTTCTCCTCTGCCTGATTAAACTTATCGTAACAGAAGCAAACTAAAAAATCCCGCCGCACCTATAGCAGGTTCGGAGAGATTTTGGAGAGCCGCCTTCAAGCAATCAAGCCGGCTATTCGATTCGTTCCAAGTTACCGTTTGCATCCATCTTGAAGCGAGGTTTAGCCTCATCTTCTTCTGTCAGCACGGTCAAGCGGCGTGCACGGTCCATAATTTGAATGAGTGTCTTGTAGTCGTCATTGACCGCACGATAATCCGTTTGGGCATTGTTGACTTCAAGCGACAACCTTTCATTGAGCTCACGCAAGGTGAATAATTCTTCATCCTTCTCGCGCAGATCGCGTTCAAGCGTCTTGATCTGGCGATTGAGCTCTTGATAAGTACCTTTCCATTGCCGCAGAAATCGGATAACGGTATCAATGGATAGCGATTCTTCCGTCAACGGATCATTCTTGAATGCACGCTCTTCTGTGTCGATCATGCTGATTGCGGATACATGAGGTGTTGCAACGTACGTTTGTTTTTTCATATAGTTCCGCTTCTGACGCTGCTGCTTTGCAATTTGTATCGCATCTTCATAGCGTTTGCGGACACAGCTGTTCCAGCGGAATCCGCATGCGGCCGAAGTTCGGCCGATCCGCTCTCCTACTTCCTCAAAAGCGGCCAACTGCGTGCTTCCCTCGCGGATATGCCGCAGCGTCACTTCGGCTAGGATGAGATCGTCATCCGGGCTCCAGGCATCTTGTCTGACTGCTGTCATGCAACCAAAACCTCCTAACATTAGGCGCTTACTTTATCTCTATGCCCTTGGTAGAGTTCATAGAATCTATCGGATACTAATTTGTATATCCATTTTTTTGACGGCTCATACATGTTTTATTGCAATTTGAAGCAAACTTGTATGAGAGCGTGAAAAGAAGGCGAAAAGTTTGCCAATTCGTCACGACTGAAACAGTTTACACATGTTACCTGAAACGTTATAATGGGCAATAGTAATTGGGTCGAGATTGACGAGAAGGGGGATGAAATCATGGCACGCATGTTCCGAGTGCTCGGTTTCTGGACGCTTGTAATCGCGCTAATGGCGTTTGCAGGGCATATGACCGAGATGGCACTCTTGTTCTTTATTCAAACCGTCGTGTTTGTCCTGTTAGGCTATTTGAACTTTTCCGAAAGAACCTATATGTTGATGTTCTGGGGATACATGTTTATCTCGTTCGTCAGCTTCACGTATTGGACCGTATTTGTAATGGGTAACCCATTCTAATAAAACGGACCTTCCGACATTCACAAATAGCCAAAAGGCTGCTCCGAGAAGATGGACGACCATCTCCGGAACAGCCTTTTTTCGTTTCCCCGCTTATACGCCTTTGACCAGTACCATCACTTTAAACGACTCGCTCATATTATCGCTCAGCAGCAGCTGACGAATGGATCGATTGCGTCTAGCCGCTTCGCTGAATGGATTAGTCCCGTCATGGGCGACTAAGTCCTGCAGTAAGCCTTGATCAAGAAGGAATTGCTTCTGCGTGTCATAATATTGCACCTGCCAGCCCGCCTGTTCAGCTGCATGTCTGCAAGCCGTGAAGTTGATATGCGAGGTCATGTCCTGCTCTCCCGGAAGGATGAACGGACGGTCATGCGCCATATGATCCTTATAACATAGCAGTGTCCCGTGCATACGATGCGATGCCGTAATTTCCGGCACCTCATGGCCATAGTCCACGAGCAATAATGCGCCATGTTCTACCAGCTGGCCCAGCTCTGTAATCCACTGCTCGGCAGCAAGGTTCACCTCGGTAATCTGCCCTTCCAGCAACTCGATTCCATCCCGATGCAGTACCATTGCAATCCGTTCGTCGGTTAGGGCTGTATAAACGTAGCGAAGCACTTCTTCATCATCGCTGACATTCACAGCTACGCCAAGCTCCCACAGCCTACCTTCTTTCATGACGACCCGATGCACCGGAAAAGCATCCAGCAGCTCATTCGCAATGATGATGGTATACGGCCTCGCCGTCGATGCGGCTCCATTGCTGCGGGTTGTCTCATTCATAACATTCTTGGCCTCTTGCGGCGTCACGTAATGCAGTTGAGGCCGCGGAGCAGCTATAGTGTCGAGGTCAGCCAATGCCAGCTCCAGCCTCGACTGAGCCGCTTCTAGATGCACGGGGTTGCTGTCCACGATGTAATGCTGTACTTGTGACAACCACGAGTGGCGAGCGGAGGACCAAGCCGCTATCATTTGCTCGGAGAGCAGACCTGTACCCGCCCCCCATTCCGCAAACCTTACCACGGAATCCTTCTGGCAGTTTGCCAATTCGGCCGCACAGCTTGCCAGCTTCTCTCCCATAATGGAGCCGATCGCAGAGCTCGTATAGAAATCGCCTTTCTTGCCGACGCGCACGTCTCCGGAACGATAATACCCTTCTTTCTCGTCATATAAACATATGGCCATATAATCGTGAAACGAAATGCAGCTGACTTCAGCATTCTCCCTATCGTGTACGGAAACCCTGCCCCTCAACTGACTTTGTGCAATTTGTTCCTCAATCGTTAAGGATAATCGTCGGCTGTTTCTGTTCATGCAATCCCTCCAAATCAAGGACAAAATTAATGCCTGCAGATATAATAGAATTGGTACATGCATATAGTAGTGCATGCAAAGTGTGAAGAAAGGGGAGCCCTTCGTGAAAGGAACGATACGCCGCCGGATTGCGGCGTTCGCCGTTTGCGCGCTCGCAGTTTGGCTGACCATTTACCCCGTATTCGCCGACCCGGCAACTCCTAAGGATGAAGAGGTCCGAGCGATACTGGAGAAAAGCCTCTCCGTCGTTGAAATTGACAAAGAAATTGCACGCGTAAAAGAACAGCAGCAGACAATCCTTGCACAGCTGGATGATTCCAAAGCGAAGCTGGCAAGCCAAGAACAAACGATCGAGAAGAAACGTGAAGAGGCAGGGAAGGTACTTCGCGCCTACTACACCGGTGAACGGGATATTTTTCTGACGGCTCTTGTTTCCTCGGACAATTTATCGGAGCTGCTGCAGCTGCTTGATTTTTTTGATCTCATCTTATCTAATGACAAGCTTACGCTGAACACCTACATGAAGCAATATCGAGAGCTCAAGAAAAACATCAGCAAGCTCGATACGCAGTCTGAACAGCTTGCCGAAGTCGAAGAACGCCTTACTACGCAGCGAAACCGCGTTATTGCGCTTCAGAAGGATGTCGATTCCTCGCTAAGCGGCCGGTCTGATGCTGACAATCTCAAACTGCTTATCACCGAATTTACGGACTTCTGGCAGAATGTCGGATTGTTAGAGGTAAAACGTTATTTCAGCGCCTTGTCCAAAGCGATGAAGAAAATGCCGGCTTGGGTGCAAAACAATAAAGACATGCTCGATATTGACGGCTTCAATTATTCCCTCTCCATCCCGGATGATAAACTTAACGCCTTCCTCCGAGAGCAGAACGAGCTGTTTAACAATTTCTCCTTTACCTTCAAACCGGACGAAGTCATTGTAACCGGCAAACGAGACAACATGGAAGTGCAATTAACGGGGCATTATTCACTAGAGAAGGACGGTTCTATCTTATTTCATGTCGATTCGTTAATTTTTAACGGCCTGGAACTTCCAGACACGACAAGAACGGCACTCGAGAAAGAATTCGATCTCGGCTTCTACCCTTCCAAAATCGTATCCTTCCTCAAAACCAAATCGGTCACCGTAGAAGACGGCAAGCTATTGATTAAGCTTAGCATCAGTCTCTGACGGCTCCTCGGGCGGTGCTTCGGCATCGCCTATTGGTCGTTCCGGCACCCCGTTCCACTGTGAGATAAAGGTGCTCGCCAGCTCAGGCGATAGAAGCGTCTGATTTCCTCCGAGCGTAACAAGCAGCTTCGACCAACGTTCCCATCTTTCCCGCCAAGAAGGATCTGGCGTTACGGAAGCCCTGCTCAACATGCCAACAAGGAAATGCGGAGGTCGCTTATCGATGTCGCTATATTCAAATTCATTCGTCATCGCCGATATTCGAGAAGGCAATCGTCCCAGTGAGCGATAATGATCCAATTGCGACTCTGTAGTGGTCATCTCTGTAATGTACGCATTGGCTTCGCTCAGCCTCTCTGTCCCGGCCAGCATGACGAAGCTTCTCCCATTGGCGCGAACGACAGGACCGGTAGTAGAACCTATTGTCAGCAGTCCTCTCTCCTCATTTGACAAGGATCTATAGAGCGTCCAAGGCATTATGGCAGACAGGAGCGTACCAGCACCAAAAGCGCCTAGCAGTTGATTCTTCTGTTGAGCTGGCGCAAGCCTGTAAATCTGAGCAGCAGATTCAGCGGCATAATAGAGCTGTTCCTTCTGCGTAATGGTGAACGGAGATAGATTAGCAGCCGCTTCACTGTTTTCCTTAAACATGCCCATCCATGCCGCCATTTCCTTGGGATCGGCCGTATTGAGGTTAAACGGACTGATTTGAGGGTTCGTTGCCACTACTGTCGCAACGGCAGCCTTCAGTGCTTCCAGATCTTTAGGCGGCGCGCTTAAACCGGCATCCTTAAGTATATTTTTCTGCCAAACCACTAGCAATGGATTACAATCGAGCGGAACTCCCCATAGCGAGCCATTCCACTTCACGATGCTTGTTAGCGCTTCCATTTGGTCGGCAGCTGTATCTCCCGAGACGATATCATCAACGGGGAGCAGAAACCCTTGCACGGCAAATTCCCGCACGCGATCGTTGTCGAGCAGCATCAGATCGAACGGCTCGCCATTCTCCGCTGCCTTCTTCCTTGCCTCATCAGCATCTTCGTTATGTATGTTCGTCATTTGAATGCTGATTCGAGGATGGGACAGCTTAAAACGTTCATTCTCATCCTGCCAATATTGATATTCAGTCTCGTCCATCGAGACAGCGATTGAAAGTGTCGTTCGATCCTGCTCGTCCCCATCAACGACCTCCGGTTTATCGGTCGATAGTTGACCGTCATCGGAGTGAGTGACCGGCGATCCCGGCTTACCGAACATGGGAACAAGCAGCGCAGCGCAAATCGTAAATACGCTCAGCAGCAGCATGACATATTTTCTGCGTGACACTGTGTCCCTCCTTTAATAGGGAGTTTGTCGGAGACAAACTCTCACTGCTGACGCTAATAGGGAGTTTGTTGGAAACAAACTCTCACTGCTTCCGTTTGTCCTGCGACAAACTCTCACTACTAACATAAATTTTAGCTAATCTTTATTTTAGCAAGAAAGCGCTTTTTTGTCGCGTGTCAATTGCGTCTATCGACCGATTATCAAATTGCTTCGCACCTCAGAATCCGTCATACTTGGAGAAAACTACCCTTTGCGAGGTGGATGCATTCATGCAACCGATTTACAGTGTAGACCTGCAATTACCGAAGGACATGCTGCCAACCGACTTCGAGCAAATGGTGCTAGCCATCTCCGACACGTCGATCACTTCGCTGGATCGCGATGGCACCCTGCTCTTCGTTAGCAGCCAAGCAGACGCGGACGCTGTTGAAGCATTCGCACACTCCTATAAGGTTGACTGCGAGCAAGGAAAATGGGTTCGGCTTGATAAGTCATGGTCGCTTAACAGCCGCAACTTCACGGACTATGGACTCATTACGCTATCTGACAATCGCTATCTCGATTTACTGCTGGCATCTATCGTATGCTTAATCCCCGGCACTGCGGCTGATGCTGAGTTTGCATCAGCCGCTGAACAAGCGGACGAGCATGCCATTGCCCTTCACATACAAAATGACGGCCGCAGGCTGATCGCCATTGACCGTCATCAGGTTGCGCTTATTGAGGGAATTGCACGAGCCTATCGCTGCAGCTCCGAAACGGTTCTGGAAGCAGCCGACTAGAGCAGATCCGCCGCCAGCTGGGCGAGTCTCGAACGTTCCCCTTTCTCGAGCGTCATATGACCGCTGACGCTCTCTTGCTTGAAGCGTTCCACAATATGCGTGAGGCCATTGCTGATCGAATCCAGATAAGGATGGTCGATCTGCTCCGGATCGCCCATCAGGACGATTTTACTTCCTTCCCCGACACGCGAAACAATCGTTTTGACCTCATGCTTAGTCAAGTTTTGCGCTTCATCGATGATAATGAATTGCCCCGGTATCGAACGCCCCCGAATATAAGTGAGCGCCTCTACCTGAATGCTGCCGAGCCCCATTAATATTTTATCAATATCGCCCGACTTCTTCGTATCAAACAAATACTCCAAATTATCATAAATCGGCTGCATCCACGGACGCAGCTTCTCTTCCTTCTCACCCGGTAAATAGCCAATATCCTTCCCCATTGGAACGACCGGTCTTGCGATCAGCAGCTTCTTGTATTTGTGCTCATCCTCCACCTTCATCAGACCTGCAGCAAGCGCCAGGAGCGTCTTCCCTGTTCCGGCTTTACCGGTCAGCGTCACGAGCGGAATGTCGTCACTGAGCAATAGCTCCAGCGCCATACGCTGCTGCGCATTGCGGGCGGTAATCCCCCACACCGGATCATTGCTTAGATAGAGCGGCTCCAGTCTCGCTCCGTCTTGGCTTACTTTGAGCAGAGCGGATTTGGACGTCCCCATCTCATCTCGTAGAATGACGAATTCGTTAGGGTGCAGTCGTGAATTGAGCAGAAGATTCTTGATCGTAAGAAAACGGTACGTATAAAATTCATCAATGACCGAAGGATGCACTTTAAGCGTTAAATAACCTGCATACACATCCGATGGCGCAACCACCTGATCGGATAAATAATCTTGCGCTTCAAGCCCCAGTACATCTGCTTTAATGCGGACGAGTACATCTTTACTGACTATGATAACAGGACGCGGGTCTCCTTTGTCCTGCTCTTCGAGATGATAATTGAGCGCTACCGCAAGGATTCGATTGTCGTTAGACATTTCACCGAACATTTCCTGTACGCGCATAAAGCTGCGATGATTCAGTTCTACCTTGAGAACGCCCCCGTTATCAAGTTCAATTCCTTCGTGCAATCGTCCCGTCATCCGCATTTGGTCCAGCAGCCGGGACACATGCCGTGCGTTTCGGCCAAGCTCATCAGCCAATCTCTTCTTTGAATCAATTTCTTCCAACACCACCGCGGGTATAATGATCTCGTTGTCATCGAAAGCGAAGATCGCTTGCGGATCATGTAAGAGTACATTGGTGTCGAGCACGAATATCTTTTTCATCGTGAGCCCTCCTGGCGTTGGAATTTCGTTCAAAGGCGTACATAGCGCAGCCTGCATCTAGGCAAACTATGCTTGAACAAACTTTGCAGACTCTAGAAAGGTCAGGTGGCGAATATGAGAAAGTGGCTGGTGCCCGCTATGATCCTTTGCTTGCTGGCAACAGGCTGTAATACTGTCGCCCGCAATGAGACATCACCCTCTCCACAGAATGATCAACGCGTTCGTGCACAGCAGAGCGCTCCGCAGAAGAAGCAAATCAGCAGCCCTAAACAAGTCGCAGCTCATTTAGAGGATCTGGCGCGGCATGTACCCGGCGTGAAAGCCGCTCACTGTGTCGTGTTTAAAAATACAGCGATCGTTGGCATTGATGTAGCAGGCAATTTGGAACGATCCCGTGTTGGCACGATCAAATATGCGGTTGCAGAAGCTTTCCGTAAAGACCCCTATGGGATTAATGCCATCGTGACGGCCGATATCGACATTGGGACCCGGTTGAAAGAAGTACAAGCCGGCATGAAGCGCGGCAGGCCCATTGCCGGATTTGCCGAAGAGATGGCCGACATCATAGGGCGGATCGTCCCTCAAGTTCCGCGAGATATCCAACCCGAGCAACCGGATCCAGCTAAGACAGATAAACAAAAAATGAAACAAAAACTTTAAACTTACGAAGACACCGGCTCCGTGAGAGTCGGTATAAGAACACAAAAAGCCTAGTGATTCCTCACTAGGCTTTCTTCATGGCAGCAAACACCTGTCCATCCAGTTTGTCTGCAGCTCTTCTGTCGTAAGTTTTCTCATACTCGGGTCTAGCGGACAAGCGTGCGCCGTAAAACATCGCATCGCGTACCGAAGCAATATCGATGTCGAAACATACCAATTTGAATGGCACGTCCTCAAGAGCTTCCGTTACAAGCCGTGCCGTGCCGTAGATCGTTTGAACAGTACCCGGCGCAAACACAGTGAGGCTAACATCCACTTTCGAAGTCATATTCACCGTTAGGCGCGAGCGGCCATCAATGGCAAAACGCAGCGTGGAGCGGTTGACCGCATAAATCCACGATATTACGCTGGAAGTCGGAACTCCGCTGTCTGCATCAATGGTGTGCAACAGAACAAACGGCTCTTTCTCCAGGCCACTTAGCAACTCGTCAGTAAGTACGGTGACAAGTTCAGTCATCCGCAGTCCTCCTTGCCTAATGTGTAAGTGCTTCGATGGTTTTATTATACCATAGCATACGTCGTACTACCACATTCATTCCGCCAATTTGGATGCCAGCGCTGATTTCGCTTCCTGAAGCTTAGCTTCATTCAGATGTACAAAAGGCGAGCGCCATTCCCCTTCGAGCGGGATAAAGGTGATATCGCTTTTGCTGATGCCGAAGTACGTTTTCATCATATTTTCGACTTCGTCACTAGGAATATCCATACGCATATTGTTGCCTACCGCCTTAATGACATTCGCCATTTTGGGGACGCTGGAGAAGGATTTGAGCTTATCCGCGATTTCACCGAGCACCTGACTCTCGCGGCGATTGCGGTCAAAGTCGCTCGACATATTCGTGCCGTCATTGGACTTGCGGTAACGGACGAAATCAAGCGCATCATCCCCCTTCAGCTTCTGAGGGCCCTTCTTCAGATCAATGCTCGTGCCGTCAGCATTGTCGACGTAACGCATGTCCATGTCCACATCAACATCGACGCCGCCAAGCGCGTCTACGACATCAACGAAACCTTGAAAGTTGATCGTTGCCGTATAGTCGATCGGGATATCGAAATATTTGCTGAACATTTTGCGCAAATCCTGCTTCGCTTGCCTCTCCGCGTCCTTCCCTTTCAAACCGTCATTTCTTGCACCTGCGAGGAATTTCGAATAATACGCATTGGCTTTACGGCTATTGTAGCCGGACAGTTCAATCTTGGAATCACGTGGAATGGACACAACGACTGCGGACTTCGTGTTCGGGTTAAACGTCGCAATCATCATGACATCCGTATTCAAGCTGCCGGTTTCCTTGCGCGTATCTACCCCAAGCAGCATAATCGATACCGGCTTTACCTTAACCGACTGGTTCGCAGACACCGTTACTGCCGGATCGGCATCCGTCGTAATTTCACCAAGTACATCCTTCGAAACCTTATACAAATAGCCCAGATACCCTGCAACGCCAATCAGCAAAGCCAGAAACAGTACCATCACTCGGCGCAGCCAATATCTCTTCTTGCGCTTATCCTTACGTGGAGACAAATCGGATCCCCTAGTCATGACTTCCACCTTCATCAGTTATATTTCGGATTTTCGTTGATATCTTGAAGCAGCTGTTCTCCGGCTTCTCGGGGAAACATTTGCAGCTTGCTCTTATTATCCTTGTCAAACCTCAAATGAATCATCGTATCATCTACCGTATGTATGTGCAGATTCGATATCCCGTGATCCTCTGTCAGAATCTCGAGGAAGAAATCACGGGTGTCGATTGCAGCACGGTCTTCCGGTCTTGCTTCTGCTACCAGATGAATTTGAAGCCAATTGAATAAGGCATCCTCAAACCGCAAGTTAAGCCCCTCCCGTATCCGAACTGCTGCTTCCACCGCGTTTCCCTTTAAGCTTGTCATAGAATTGTCTACCCCGAAGCAGGGCCATCATAAACACGGCAACGGACATGCACTGGATAATTGGCAATTTATCGAATTGCAGGACGAACAGCACGAACGATCCGCCCGCCATCACGAGATGCACGAGTATTTCTTTGAGAATCGGCAAACGTTGTACACGAAATACAGCATTAAAAATATAAATGGTCAACGCCAGAATAATTAGATAGGTCAAAATAGGATGAGCGTGAAACCAGTTCTGCATGATGCTTCTACCTCCCGAATGACTTGAAATGACTTCCACATGGTCACGGACGAGAAACGGCAGGGCAACAACGAACTCTTCTGCATGAAGAGAGCGCTGCTGGCCCTGCCTGTCATCTAGTGCCATCAATGGCGATTGTAAACCTCTTAAACGCCAGCTTGTGCTGTCTTACGTTGTTTCTCAGCGCGCTCGCGCTCGCTCTTATTAAGAAGCTTCTTACGAAGACGAATCGACTTCGGCGTTACTTCGCAATATTCATCATCGTTCAAATATTCCAGCGCTTGCTCAAGGGAGAACAAGATTGGTGTTTTCAAACGAACGGTGTCGTCTTTACCAGCGGAGCGAACGTTAGTCAGCGCCTTTTCTTTACAGATGTTAACGATGATGTCGTTATCGCGGTTATGTTCGCCGACAATCATACCCTCGTATACATCAGTACCTGGCTCCATGAACAGAACGCCGCGATCTTCTACGCCCATCATGCCATAGAAAGTCGTTACGCCATTCTCACTGGAAATAAGAACACCTTGATGACGTCCACCGACAGATGAGCCAGCAAGCGGACCGTAGCTGTCGAATGCGTGGTTCATGATGCCGTAACCGCGAGTCAGTGTCAAGAAGTTCGTACGGTATCCGATCAATCCACGTGCTGGAATGATGAATTCGATACGCACTTGACCTGTACCGTTATTGATCATGTTGACCATCTCGGCTTTACGCGAACCAAGGCTCTCCATTACTGCGCCAGTGCTTTCTTCCGGTACGTCGATAAGCAAACGCTCGTAAGGCTCATTCTTCTGACCGTCAATTTCCTTCACGATAACTTCCGGTTTGGAAACTTGAAGCTCGAAGCCTTCACGACGCATGTTCTCGATCAAGATACCAAGGTGAAGCTCACCGCGGCCGGAAACGACAAATGCATCCGGGCTGTCTGTTTCTTCTACACGAAGGGCTACATCAGTTTCTAGCTCTTTGAACAGACGCTCACGAAGCTTACGGGAAGTTACCCATTTCCCTTCGCGGCCCGCGAACGGACTATTGTTAACAAGGAATGTCATCTGCAGTGTCGGCTCATCGATCTTCAGAACCGGCAGCGCCTCTGGGTTAGCAGGATCTGCAATCGTCTCACCGATGTTGATTTCACGAATACCGGCAATGGCAACGATATCGCCTGCGCCCGCTTCTTCAACCTCAACACGCTTCAGCCCTTGGAAACCGAACAGCTTCTCAATACGCGCTTGTTTCGTCACACCTTCGCGGTTGATAACCGCTACGGATTGGCCTTGACGGATGATACCGCGGTTTACACGACCAACTGCGATACGGCCTAGGTACTCGTTGTAATCAAGCAACGTAACGAGGAATTGAAGCGGCTCGTCTACGCTTTCTGTCGGAGCTGGAATTTGCTCGATGATTGTCTCATACAGCGCCTGCATGTTCTCGTCTTGTTTGTCGACATTCAAGCTAGCTGTACCCATCAAAGCAGAAGCATACACGACTGGGAATTCAAGCTGCTCATCGCTAGCACCAAGCTCGATGAATAGATCCAATACTTCGTCAACAACTTGCTCTGGGCTTGCATTCGGACGGTCGATTTTGTTCAAAACAACAATCGGAGTCAAATTGCTTTCCAGTGCTTTACGAAGTACGAATTTCGTCTGTGGCATACAGCCTTCGAATGCATCAACGACCAGAAGAACGCCGTCAACCATTTTCATGATCCGCTCTACTTCACCGCCGAAATCAGCATGTCCAGGAGTATCCACGATGTTGATTAGAAACTCTTTGTAGTTTACTGCTGTGTTCTTAGCCAAGATGGTAATGCCGCGTTCCCGTTCCAAATCATTGGAATCCATGGCGCGTTCTTGAACCGTTTCATTGTCACGGTACGTGCCGGATTGTTGAAGCAATTTGTCGACTAGCGTAGTTTTACCATGGTCAACGTGCGCAATAATTGCGATATTCCTGATGTTCTCTCTGACTTGCATGTTAAGAATCCACTCCAACTTTTTTTATTTATTAGTCTGCTGTGTGCGGGCTTGCGACAAACGTGTTAAACAATTGAACCTTTACCAGCGAGCTTTACGTCCCGCAACGAGCCAAGCACCAAGCGCGAGAAATGCGATGGCAATAAGGTATAAGCCCCAGCCCCACACTAGCATGATGCCAAAAAACGACGCTGAAACAAGAGCAAGGATAATGGCAAGTGTTCGAGGAAACTTCGGATGGTACGTATCAAACAAATGATACTCGTATAAACCGATGGAAACCGCAAAAATGAATAATGGCCATAAGTAGTGCATGTTGCTCCATCCGAACGCAATGCAGAAGAAAAAAATAAAGGCGTTAATTGTCAGAATCGCTCCCGGGATTAGAACAATCGGAGGAAGCAGTCGTCCAAAAAACAGCACGTGCAGCAATATGCCGGGAATCAGAACGAAAAGCGGCCAGAAGTTTGTGCCGATAAACCCAAACAATCCAAGCTTTCCGAGTAAAATAACAGCACCCGCGATCAAAAACAAAAGACCGATGGTGTATTGGTTTTTCGACATGCCTATGTTCCTTTCTCTCTGGCACTTTTTTAACATCTACTAGTGTACTGGAACAGCAGGCAAAAAACCAGTGTTACTGCTACATTTACTCTAAAAATATAGTTTACCTTATCTTTTTATTCGCAGCAATGCCACAATAATGACCAAAGGGATGCAAAGAACCGGAATCGCCGTTAACAGAACCGATAATTCATTCGTAAATAACTTGTGAATCGCTGGATCATGCACCAGCATTTCGCCTGCCGCATAACCGAGTAATCCCCCTCCGATGTAAACAAAAGAAGGAAATTTGCGAATCATGGTACTAAGTAGCTGACTTCCCCAAATAATCATAGGTATGCTAAGGGCAATCCCGAGTACAATAAGTACGGGCTCCCCCTCTGCCACAGCGGCAATGGCCAAGACATTGTCCAAACTCATAATGAAATCAGCGATCACAATGGTACGGATTGCGCTGGAAAGGGAGGTCACCTTGCGCATGTTGTGAAATTCCTCAGCATGTGACGATGCGTCCGTTACCAGCTTGATGGCAATCATGAACAACAAGATGCTGCCGACAGCCTGAAGATACGGTACCTGCAGCAGCGTCAGCGCGATTAGCGTCAGCAAACAGCGCAGCAATACTGCAGCGGCAGCACCCCATGTTACGGCCTTGCGCCGCTGGGCTTTCGGAAGCTGCTGGCTCGCCAGAGCGATTACTACGGCATTATCGCCGCTCAAGAGCAAATTGATAAACATAATTTGAACGAAAATAAGTAAGCTGTCCACAAATTACGCCTCCTCAAGAAGAAACGGCTTTGGCCGTCCTTTTGGCGATGGAGCTTCTTCCTGCGTTAGGAAAGTACTCGTCTATGACGTGTATGTCCCAAGTGGACAGCTTATGTTTAGGAATTTTTGAATCCTTCTTTGTTTTTAAACGTAAGAACGATAAACATCATAGCGCTCTAAAGAAAGGGAGGACAGAAAGGCAATGGACTTTTTCTCACTTGAATTTCTATCTGCACTGGTTACCATCGTCTTTATCGACCTCATTCTTGCCGGGGATAACGCCATCGTAATCGGGCTTGCAGCTCGAAAACTGCCTAAGGAACAGCAAAAGAAAGCCGTTATATGGGGGACAGTCGGTGCCGTCGGTATTCGAGCCATCGCTACCACATTAGTTGTATACTTGCTCAATGTTCCGTGGCTCATGCTGGCAGGCGGCATACTGCTGCTCTGGATTGCTTACAAGCTGCTGGTCGATAATGAAGCACATGACAATATCACGGCAGGCAACACCTTATGGCAATCTGTACGTACCATCATTATTGCCGATGCAGCGATGGGTTTAGACAATGTCATCGCGGTCGCAGGCGCGGCTCATGGCAGTGTGCTACTGGTTCTGCTCGGACTTATCATCAGCATTCCAATCGTTGTATGGGGCAGTACACTGTTCATTAAGCTGATCAACAAGATCCCATGGATTGTTTATGTAGGATCCGGCGTGCTCGCTTATACGGCAGCCAAAATGATTACGCACGAAATCAAGCTCGAAGAATTCTTCAAGAATAACCCCGCGTTTGAATGGTCGTTCCTGATCTTGATCGTCATCGTGATTATCGTAGCAGGTCTTTGGAAGAACGCTTCACGCAAACAACAGGAAGCCGGAATGGAAAAAAGCAGGGAATCCCATTAATTTGGGGCTCCTTGCTTTTTTATTTAAACCGATTTTAGAACCAACGATCCTCGCCTGCCGTCTCAACCGCATTCCGAACCTCCGGCGTAATATGCATCACTTCCACGCTTGAAACTGCCTCCGCGATCATGGCATCCAGCCCGGCAATGGCCTGCTCGGTTTTCTCTACGATGGCCAAATTCGGATTGGTGCTTGGTGATTTCGGAACAAATAACGTACAGCAATCCTCATAAGGCAGAATCGATGTCTCGAACGTATTAATCTTACGAGCGATGCGAATGATTTCATTCTTATCCATCGTAATGAGCGGTCTAAGCAGCGGCAGCTGCGTGGAACGTCCAATAACATTCATGCTGCCGAGCGTCTGGCTTGCTACTTGGCCCAAGCTGTCTCCGGACACGAGGCCGAATCCACCGACCTGTTCCGCGATCAACTCCGCGATTCGAAGCATCGAGCGGCGCATCAGCGTTATGATCAGTGGATCTTGTCCGGACTGCGCCAGTGCCGTTTGGATCTCGGTAAACGAAACCAAATGAAGCTTGATGGGCACTCCGCTGTAGTGCGACAGTCGTCTGACCAAGTCAATGACTTTCTCCTTCGCTTTATCGCTCGTGAACGGATAGCTGTGAAAATGCACCGCCTCGATCTCAAGACCCTGTCTCATCGCCAGATAGCCCGCTACAGGGCTGTCAATCCCGCCGGAGAGCAGCAGCATCGCTTTGCCATTCGTGCCGTAAGGGAAGCCTCCGGAAGCTTGTACGACGCTGCTGAAGACGTAAGTGCCTTCAGGTTGAATTTCAACGCGAAGTTCAACTTCCGGTTCCCTAACATTCACCTTTAGCCCAGGTGTTTCGCGCAGCACATGACCGCCAACCAAATGGTTCATCTCTTGCGTATCATGCGGAAACTGTTTCTCCACCCGCTTTGTCGACACTTTGAATGTCGCGGGCTGCGACGGGAGCGCCTGCATCACTTCCAATGCGGCAGAACGAATGGCCTCTAGTTCATTCACGACTTTCCGGATCGGACTGAACGTCGCAATTCCGAAAATATCCTTGAGTTTTACTGCAATTTGCTCATAGGGCTCACCATTTAAAGTGATATAGATTCTTCCGTAGGTACGCGTAATTTCAGCATTAGCGTAACTGCGCAATGACCGTCTTACTTGTTCAACCATTCGTTTATCGAAACGGTCGCGGTTCTTGCCTTTCATCGTAAATTCGCCGAAACGAATTAGGATCATATCCGGATTCATGAAGCGTTTACCCCTTTCTCTCGAGCGGCTTTAGCTGCTGAACGACCAAACGCAGCTTCTGGCAGAGCCATTCCAGCTCTTTCTCGCCATGCTCATCCCCGAAACTAATGCGAATGCCGCTCACTGCTCGTTCATAGGAAGTTTGCATGGCTTGCAGCACGCGGCTTGGTTCATCGCTCTTGGATGAGCATGCAGATTTGGTCGATGCCATAATTTCCTGTTTCTCCAGCATATGAATGATGACCTCCGGCTTCATGCCGGGGTATGAGAAATGCACGATATGCGGCGCTGCTATACTGCCGATTTTGCAATCGGTACTGCCGTTTAGGAACAGTTCCGGCATCTCTATGATGGAAGCAATAAGCCGTTCCCTAAGCTTGTACATACGCTCTGCTCTTGCGGAGCTGCTCTCCACGGCAAGGCGGAACGCCTTTGCGGAAGCAACAATTGCCGGAACGTTCTCCGTCCCCGAACGAAGGTCGCTTTCTTGGCCGCCGCCTCTTATCAATGGCTCCAACATCACGCCTTGCCGGACGTATAATAAACCAACACCTCGCGGGCCGTTCACTTTATGTGCCGAAGCCGAGAACATATCAATGCCCCATCCAACAAGATCAACCGTCAGTTTACCGACGCTTTGAACGCCATCCACGTGGAACCAAACACCTTTACGTCCTTTCAGCAGCTCACCGATTTCCCTAATCGGCTGAATCGCTCCAACTTCATTATTGACATGCATGACGCTTACCAGTATGGTCTCTTTCGTCAATGCGGCTTCAAGGTCAGTAACAGATACAACGCCAAACGAATCCACCGGTAAATACGTCACGTCAAAGCCCTCGCGCTCCAGCGCTTTGAATGATTCATAAACAGAGGGATGCTCCACAACCGTTGTAATCAAATGATTGCCGCGTTTCTTACTGCTTCTGGCCGCCCCAATAATAGCGATATTATTGCTTTCCGTCCCACTTGAGGTGAAGATCCATTCTTTATTATCCGTACCCGGAAATATCGATGCGATTGCTCCTCTTGCACGTTCGAGCAAATTACCCGCTTCTTGGCCGCTTCTATGAAGCGACGACGGATTCGCATAATGCTTCGCCATGACTTCTGCCATCGTTCTAATGACTTCTTCATGCGGAGGCGTTGAAGCACAGTGGTCAAAATAATACATCTTATCCAGCTTCCTCTCATCCTTCTGACAACAAACGAAAAAGATCAGCGAAAATGCTGATCCCCGTGATTTCTTATTCTCTCCAACCGTTAACGTTCTTTTGCGGCTGGCTGCAAAGCGCCGGCATACTTAAATCGAACTGTCGTATTGATCTTTGGCGCGCTGTACTTTGGCTACATAGCGCTGTGTTTCATGAGGCAGCAATGACATCATCGCTGTAAAGTCTTCATTGCTCTTGATTCCGGCACGGTCGACTCTCCCTGGACCGGCATTATAAGCAGCTAAGACCGTTTGTTCATTACCTTCATACTTGCGCATGAGGTAAGCAAGAAATTTGGTTCCGCCTTCAATATTCTGCTGCGGATCAAAGGAATTCGTTACGCCGAGACCACGAGCGGTGCCATCCATCAACTGCATAAGACCTTTCGCCCCTGCAGAAGACTCCGCGTTTGGATTGTAGGAAGATTCCGTATGTATAACAGCCTTAATTAGAGCTGGATCAAGGCCATATTTGGAAGCTGCTGCGTTAATATAAGCGTCATATTCAGATGGACTGCTGTCGCCCTCTGTTGTGCTTTGAACGGGTGCAGATTGAAGCATAGGGACTAATCCGCCCAGCGCCTCGAGTGAGATCATTCCGGGCTGTGCAGTCATGTCAGCGAGCGCTGAAGAGCCTGTCCCGCCTGCCATGTATTGCTGAAGCAATGAATCGAACATGGAGGACCCGTCTTGGCCGCTCGCAGAAGATAGGACATTCTCATTCCCGTTCAAATCCAGACTAGGCATCATCTGCAATTGCAGCAATGATTTCATTATTCGCGGATCAATGCTCATGGTGTACCTCCACATTCACTTTGGCGATTCGACATTAGATAACACTATTTTACAACTTTTTCGCAGGATTCGCCAGTAAGCAATTAGTCCCGGCTAATAGAAGGCCGTTTATTAAGTTATCATGTGGTTTCATGAAAGAAGCCGGCAGAGATTAATCTCTGACCGGCTCCAGATCCATTAGGTTATCGCGTAATAAAGGGGAACAAGTACCAAGTAAGCGGCAGCAGCTATAAATCCCAGCGTAATGGACCAAACGCCAAGACCGCGAGCACCCTGCCTGTAAGCAATGAAACCGACAATGATTGCCGTAGCACCGAGCACAACAGGCCATACCACCCAAGACAATGCCGCTAATATAAGCGCTGCCCAGCCTGTAGCACGGCCGGCAGATTTCGTTTCACGAACGGCATCATTCGTGAGATGATTGCTCTCGCGGGTTGGATAGGAATGGATCGCCTGACGCGGTACTGCAATTTCGGCAGACATTTCTTCGTTGTAAGCCCTCATGTCTGGATGATACAAAGGATTAGTCGATGAGTCATCATGCGGGCTATGGGAGAACTGCCCTTCTGATTCGCGTTCCATCAAGCCTCACTCCTTCGCTTTAAAGGTATGGCAGCAAGTAGCTGCCTGATTCGCTGCGGTATCCTGATGGTTACCGCCAAAGCCCTCTTCAGCAAATTCAGATCCGAAATGATTGTTCGCATGACTGTCGATGTCGATTTCAATTTTCGCGGCATTGCACTGATTTCCTTCTTTCCAGAACGAACAGTTGGCAACACTGCAGCTTACGCCATTCGGCATAAAAATCACCCCCGGTATCAAGTTGCCCGTACCGGGGGTGATGTATGCTTTCCTTATTTTTGACCCTGCATGCGGCGCTGAGTCATGTAGTCGCTCTCATAGTAAGATAGATCATCGCGGAGCTCTTCATAAATTTTCGATACAGTAAGTACGATATCACGAGCGGCACGTACCGGCTTCTTACGGAAACGGATCGCATCTTGTCCAGTGTAAGCGTAACGGCCATCCTCGGAATAACATTCGTTCTTAGGGTAGAAAAATGCATTTACACATTGATGATAAGCTTCGTATAGACCACGCTCTGCAAAATCAATATCGAAATTAGGACGTCTTATCGCCACACCCAATTTTTCGTAAGCAACTTCCGAGAATACAAGCATGTGTCTGAGATCTGCCAGCAAGCCTTTATAGAAAAGCTCGGAATCGCTTCCTTGATCTTCTTCTGTTAGCTGTGGGAGCGCATACTGGTTCAGAAACGTCTCCAAATGGCCGACCGCAAGTTTTAATTTGTCTCTCGTTGATTCGCTAATCGCTTTTACGTTAGTCGAAGGCATTATGGTAGATCCCCTTTCATCATCGCAAACAATACTTAAATCATCAACATCGTACCACAAATAGCAAACAGATGGTACTCCGGATTGCCGAATCGCCCCCGTATATTTTCACCTACCCGACGTCACCCTAAGACAAGCAGCCCACCTGGGCTTTCAGTCAAACCTAGCAAGTACAGTTATTCAAGGGGGTATTCACCATGACGAGGCGCAAATGGGTCGGCTGGTTTTGTATTCTGGCAGCTGCCGCATTGCTCATTCCGCTCACACCTTGGTTCAGCTCGCCAAGTCCCGCCAATAAAGAAAAGAAACCCGAAATGCGCACCATGTCCGCGCACCGTGAGCGTCAGCTCAAGCTGGCAACGGTAAAGCATGATATGGATGCTACGGCAGTTTTATGCCATGCGGAGTGCGCGAAGAATTTCCAGAAGCTGATGAAGCACGAAGCCTCGGCAGCAACGAACGAGCATCATCTCACGCACTTGATGAAGATGCATAAACAAATGATTTACGTCTGGTGGAGACATCAAAGTCATTCCATCACGAAAGGCAGCAAGCGTGATTCATCCCAGCTCAACGAAGAAATGATGAAAGCGAAGCAGCATGTCATTGCAGGGAAGGCTTATTCCTCCTCTCCGCTTCAATTAAACGGACATCGATACATGATCATCGGTGAGCCTGATAAGTTGCACAGAGGCGACGGCATTGCCGCAATTCTGCTGCAGGACATCGTAACGAAAGTACAAGGCCACCAACAGCGCAACTTGCGGCTTGTCCCTTATCCGGCTGAAGGCAAATACAAGATCGAGTCCGTCAAACCGAATTCTACGGAAGATATTACGGTTAGAACCGGTGAAGACAACGGCAATGCCAGTCACTACCATATGAACGAGGTTGTGGTGAAGTTCCGTCAACCGCCAACGGTAGATCAATTAGCTCAAATCAAACAGGATATTACCGCTCTCTCCATGAAGAAGCTTGGGTATACGTATGTTTTCCGCTCCAGAGTGATGGATGCGGAATCGATGATGCGTTACTTCCAAACGAGCTGGCATGTCGTGTATGCCGAGCCTCACTACTTATATATGACGAATGCGACATTGGATATTATCCCTAACGATGCGCTTTATTCGGAATATCAATGGAATTTGCCTGTCATCGAAACCGAGAAGGGCTGGAACGTTTCAAAAGGCAGCAATAACGTCGTTATTGCGGTACTCGATACCGGCGTGCAAATGGATCATCCCGATCTGAAAGGCAAGCTTGCAAAAGGCACCAACCTGGTCGTCCCCGATGCGACGCCGGATGACGATGTCGGTCACGGCACGCATGTCGCAGGAATTATCGCCGCGGCTGTCAATAATGGAGAAGGCGTCGCGGGCATGACCTGGTACAACAAAGTGTTACCGGTCAAAGTGCTGGACAGCAGCGGCGCAGGCTCTACCTACACGGTCGCGGAAGGCGTCATATGGGCAACTGATCATGGAGCCAAAGTCATCAATATGAGTTTGGGCAACTACGCGGAAGCTCAGTTTCTGCACGATGCGATCAAATATGCTTATGACAAAGGCGTTGTGCTGATAGCGGCAAGCGGCAATGACAATACAGAGCGCCCCGGTTATCCAGCTGCGTATCCCGAGGTGTTCGCGGTAGCTTCCACTAATTCGGACGGCACACGCTCGACATTCTCCAACTACGGAAGCTATATCGATGTGGCCGCACCGGGCTTCAGCATCGCCAGCACCTATCCGGGCAGCCAATATGCTGCGCTCTCCGGCACTTCAATGGCAAGTCCGCATGTAGCCGCGCTTGCCGGACTCATTCGGTCGATCAACCCCGATCTGACCAATGTGGAAGTCATGGATATCATGCGAAAGTCTGCCAAGGATCTCGGCGACAAAGGCAAGGATAAGTACTTCGGCTACGGCCAAATCGACGTCGTCAATGCGCTCAAAGCTGCGCAGCAGTCGAAAGTATCGCTGCAGCAATTTCCGCAGCAGGTTGAACGGCGGTTGGCTCAGATCGCGAGCAAATATGAATAAATAGGATGAAAACCGTCTGACCTGTTTAGCGTCGGACGGTCTTCATCGAAAACGAAGAAACCCGCAAGGCATAAGCCTTGCGGGTTTCTTGAGCATGTGGAAAGCTTGCCGTAAGCCGGGTTCTGTGCCTCTTGTGGTGTGACGGGAACTACCCTCCCACGTTTGAAGCGACAATCATCTATCTAGGCCGATCATTGCTAATCAGCTCAAGCGACCAACCCGAACGCTCCCCGGGCAGAGGTGCAGCTCTAGGCTGCTGCGTTCTCTCGGTCTTGCTCCAGATGGGGTTTACCAGCCCCATTGTCACCAATGGCGCTCGTGGTCTCTTACACCACGGTTCCACCCTTACCTGTACCGGATTTGCATCCGGCCATCGGCGGTCCATTTCTGTGGCACTATCCTTCGGCTCGCGCCGACTGGACGTTATCCAGCATCTTTGCCCTACGGAGCCCGGACTTTCCTCTCGCGGCAACAAGGCCGCCAGCGATTGTCTGTCAAACTTTCCGTGTACAACACAGTATACGCTGATCGGAGGAAAAGCTCAAGGTCTGAATGATTTCCACCAAGACGAGCGAAGGTTGATTACAGGAATTGGAATGGTTCGGTCTCCACCTGCGAAGCAATCGCTTCCGTCGCATATTTGCGCTGCTGGAGTTCTCTGCGCAGCCAGTCGGCAACGCGAGGCTTCATCAGCTTCTCTATATTGTGGCCGGGGTCGATGATCGCCAACCCTGCCATCGCCGCATCATGCGCCGTATGGTAGTCCATATCGCCCGTTACGAGCACATCAGCGCCGGCGAACAACGCATGGCGTACATATCTGGCACCGGAGCCGCCAAGCACCGCCACCTTGCGTACATCGCGATCCAGCTCGCCAACGACGCGCAGCGCAGGAACTTCGAATACGGCTTTCGCCCGTTCAGCAAGCTCGCGAAGCTTCACTGCCGCAGGCAGCTTGCCTACGCGGCCAAGTCCGAACACGCGTCCTTTCATATCGACAGGATACAAATCATAAGCCACTTCCTCGTAGGGATGTGCCTTCAGCATCGCTTGTACAACTTTACGCTGCACGCTTGCAGGAACAATCGTTTCCACGCGGATTTCCTGTACGCGCTCAAGCTTGCCCTTCTCCCCGATAAACGGTTCGGCCGTATCACCCGGCAGGAAAGTGCCGACACCTTCGATATTGAAGCTGCACTGGCTGTAGCCGCCGATTTCTCCTGCGCCGGCATTCCATATCGCTTGAAGCACTTGTTCGTGATGTGTCTTCGGAACAAAGACGACCAGCTTGAACAGCTTGTCTGAATGAACATCTTCAAGGGAAGCGCGGCCTTCGGCCGGCAATCCGAGCAGATCAGCCATCCAATCATTAATCCCGCCGTCGGCCACATCAAGATTGGTATGCGCGATATAAACGGCGATGTCATTCTTGATTAACTTCTCATACAGCTTGCCTGCCGGAGTTGAAGTATCCAGCTTCGCAAGGGGTCTATAAATGATCGCATGATGGGCGATGATCAATTCTGCGCCGAGTGCAATGGCCTCATCGACTACCTCGTCGGTAACATCGAGTGCGACAAGCACCTTACTGACTACCTTCTGCAAAGTGCCGAGCTGAAGACCGATTTTGTCGTTCTCCATTGCGATATGTTTGGGAGCCAGCTGCTCGATTAGCTGGATGACGGTTTGGCCGTTCGCAAACATGTCAGCACCTCCTCTATCCCTTTCATTTCACCGCGCAGCTGCGCTTCCTTCTCACGCGATTCCGCGAGGTCCGACTGTCCCAATTGACGGCAAATCCGCTCAAGCTTCCCATGCTCATGCTGCCATTTGTTATGAAGCCAATCGCTTGGCCGTCTCAGCAAATAGGGACCCATGCGATAAAGCCACTCCTGCTTCGCGGCCTCTGTCATCGCCGGGATTTCCAGGAACGACGCCTGATAGACGCCCTCATTAGTAATTGCGGATGGGCTATATTGCTCATGCAGCGCGTGCAGTACTTCATAGATACGGCCATCCTCTTCGAGGATCATTTCATCCTGCAGGACATAACCGTGCTGCACGAGCCACTTCCGAACGATCTCTTCGCCGACATTCGGCTGAAGCACTAGCTCACGAACGCCTACAAGTTTGCCAGCCTGACGACCTGCTTCTAGAATATCGGCCATCAAGCTGCCACCCATTCCGGCAATCGTAACCGTGTCTGCTTCACCTGGGGCAAGAACAGCTAGTCCATCACCTTGTCGAACCTCAATCTTCTTCGTCAGACCAGCTTCGGCTACCTGTTTCTTAGCAGCTTGAAACGGCCCTGTATTCAACTCTCCCGCAATAGCGGATGGACATTTACCGCTTTGCAGCAGGTACACCGGCAGCAGCGCATGGTCGGAACCAATATCCGCAATTCGTGCTTGTGCCGAAACCAAATCTGCAATTTGCTGTAAACGTTTAGACAACTTTATCATCTCATGCAACCCACGCAATCCATTGTTTTCGAAGGGAGAAGAGCAGTGCTCCCCCCGCCATAATTTTGACCATTAATTGAAGCTGTAATCCAAACTCTGCATCTGCGAATACAGCAGCGTACAGCTCAGGCATGAACCAGACGAGCGCACCGGCAACAAACAGAATCGACGCCACCGGTCTTGACCAGCGATGGAAGAACCAGCTGCACCAGCCAAATACGAACGAAGCCGGCAGCCAGTACAGCTGAATTTCAAACCATTTGGGCGATTCCGTATTATTAAACAACAGCCATGCATAGACGAGGAAGGAAGCCATCCAGCCGCACAAATGCAGCAGCGGAATTCGGCCTCCAATACCAAATGCGATCCAGAATAACGAACAGAAAGCAAGAAGTCCGGCTTTCCATCCCCATGCTTCTAGCGTATGGAGCTGCAGCATATATAAGCCTGCACCTAACATAAGCAGCATCCCGGTCCCGATTAATCCGATTCCTACCGACTCGTTTTTGGCGCGGTATCGTTGTCCAATGAAGAGCAGGATGTAGACGCCGGTTACCGACAGCGCAATTTGCAATAGCGGATGAAAAACAGTAAAATAAAGAAAAACAAAACAGATCAAGGAAAAAATACCAAATGTCAGGAGCCATTGTTTAACAGACGCTCCTTTCACTGCAACCGCTGCTCGACCCGCAAAGGTCGTCGGAGCGCGCTTCTCCCCTTCATCCAAATACAAGTTGAGCAGAAAATCACAATATTGCTCGGGGAGCAGTTTACTGCGCTGCCAATGCTCGATCTCTCTTACGATACTCTTGCGGCGCTCTTGATCCATAACGTCACAGTGATTCCTCTCATGGTGGATTCTTAGAAGTGACAACTATTCATTTCACAAGGTGGAAAAAAGACCTTGCTGCTTCAAGCAGAAAGGTCCTGGTTATTACTCGAGAAAATCTTTCAAACGTTTGCTTCTGGATGGATGACGAAGCTTGCGAAGTGCTTTCGCTTCAATCTGACGAATCCGCTCACGTGTAACGCCGAATACTTTGCCGACTTCCTCCAGCGTACGCGTACGACCGTCATCAAGTCCGAAACGAAGTCTCAGTACGTTCTCTTCACGCTCCGTTAGCGTATCCAGCACGTCCTCCAGCTGTTCCTTCAGCAGCTCGTATGCCGCAGCATCTGCCGGCGCGAGTGCCTCTTGATCCTCGATGAAGTCGCCTAGATGTGAATCGTCTTCTTCCCCGATCGGCGTTTCAAGCGATACCGGTTCCTGTGCGATCTTCATGATTTCACGCACTTTCTCGGTGCTCAAATCCATTTCAGCCGCAATTTCTTCCGGGCTTGGCTCACGTCCAAGTTCCTGCAGCAACTGACGGGAAACCCGAACAAGTTTATTAATGGTTTCGACCATATGAACCGGAATCCGGATCGTACGTGCTTGGTCTGCAATCGCACGCGTAATCGCTTGTCTGATCCACCAAGTTGCATAAGTACTGAACTTGTAGCCCTTGGTATGGTCAAATTTCTCAACCGCTTTAATTAGACCCATGTTGCCTTCTTGAATGAGATCCAGAAACAGCATGCCGCGTCCAACATAACGTTTGGCGATACTGACCACGAGTCTGAGGTTCGCTTCGGCTAGTCTGCGCTTCGCTTCTTCGTCCCCATTCTCAATCCGCTTAGCGAGCTCGACTTCATCATCTGCCGATAGCAGCGGTACACGTCCGATTTCTTTCAAGTACATGCGAACCGGATCGTTGATTTTGATGCCGGGCGGTAGCGCCAGATCATCATCGAAGTTGAAGTCGTCATGTTCACGCTCTTGATCATCCCGATTGCTTATCGGAAGATCGTCGTTCTCATTCACCACTTCAATGCCGATATCATCGAGCTGCTCAAAAAACTCATCGATTTGTTCCGGATCCTGATCGAAAGGTGAAAGCTTCTCCATAATCTCTTTGTACGTTAAGGAGGATCTTTTCTTCCCATGTTCAATCAGCTGTTCCTTGACAAGTTCCAGCTTCTGTTCAGTATCCAATTCAGTATGTTGATCATTCGCCATAATCCGACTCCCTCCTCCCTAGAAACGATCATCCTGCCGACCTTTTAGCTGTCTCTCTAGGGCATTCATTTCAATTGCAATTTGTGCTGCTTTCAACATGTCCCCGGAACGTTCCGCACGTACCATTGCTTCTTTCAGCTGTTCGATTTCCCGAAACTTTGGCACCTTCAAGATTTCATTCACATAATCAACGAGCAAATGCTCGTCGAACGGAATGTCATCGTCCGTCATCAATATGGAAGCAGCTGTCCGTTCAAGCCGGCTATCTTGGAGCGAAGCGATAAACCGACTAACATCCGGATCATGTCCTTGCGCATAGTAAGCATATAAGTAAGCAGCAAGCGCTGCGTGATCCTCTACATTAAAAGCCTCTCCGAGCTTCTGATGCACCGTGTTTGCTGTATCAGCATCCTGCAGCATCTGTGCTAACAGCTTGCGTTCAGCGACCTGATAAGCAGGCAAAACAGGCGGTGCAGAGGACGTACGACGGTTCTCGCGGTTTTCATTCCTACCATTATTCCACGAATTGTCGTTATTATCCCTTTGCGGTTTCATTTTTTGCAGCTGCTGCCGTCGATCAAAGCAGTCCTGCTTCAATGAATCCAGAGACATATCGAACTCACGGGACAGCTCTTTCAGATAAAACTCCCGCTCTGTCGGAGAATCGAGCACGGCAATGATGCCGACCGCTTCGAGCAGGTAGTTCTTCTGTCCCTCTTCTTCTAGGAGTATATGGTTTTTCTTAGCATATAGTAGTCTAAATTTAGTTGCGGATACCGGATGTTCAATCGTTTCTCGCATGAACGCATCTGCTCCATGCTTCTCGATGTACTCATCCGGATCCATGCCTCTAGGCAGCATGGCAACCTGAACGCGCAAACCCGCTCGCTCCAATAGCGGGAGTGACTTCAGCACCGCAGTCTGTCCAGCATTATCGCCATCATAACAGAGCACCGCCTCTTCGACATTGCGCTGCAATATCGAGGCATGCTCTTCTGTCAGTGCCGTCCCCATAGAGGCTACACCGTTATGCACGCCAGCGCTCCACGCCTTGATGACATCCATATAACCTTCAAACAGAACAATTCGCCTGCTCTTACGCATAGCTGTCCGGGCATGATGAAAGTTATACAGGTTACGGCTCTTGTTAAACAGCATCGTCTCGGGTGAATTCAAATATTTCGGTTGACCTTCACCGAGCATTCTGCCAGCCAAGGCGATAACCTTGCCGTCACGGTTCCAGATCGGAAACATGATCCGATCACGAAACCGGTCAATGTAGCCGCTCTTGTCCTGCTTGGCAATGAGCAGTCCGCCTTTCTCCATCAGCGCGAGATCGTATTCCCGCTTCTCGAGAAAACGCGTAAGTGTGTCCCATTCCGGAGGCACATACCCGATCATAAAATGATCGATCTGCTTATCCGTTACTCCACGATTACGTAAATATTGCAGAGCAGCCTGTCCATGCGTCGTATTCATTAATAAATAATGATACAACTTAACGGACAGCTCATGCGCTTCAATCAGAGTATCGCGATCTCCCCCATCAGCGGATTGTTGATGTTCCTGCGACCCTGACCAGGTGACGGGGATATTCGCTTCCTCGGCCATTACACGAATAGCTTCCGGGAACGAGTATTCCTCAATCTCCTCAATAAACTTAATGGCGTTGCCGCCTTTACCGCACCCGTAGCAGTAAAAAATACCTTTCTCCGGTGTGACGGTAAACGACGGGGACTTCTCTGAATGAAACGGGCAGAGCCCCTTCATGTATTTCCCGTGCTTCGAGAGGTGAACGTACTTTCCTACCGTCTCTACAATATCGTGATGCTTAAGCACCGCTTCAATGACAGAATCCGGTATTTTCCCGTAAGCCATACACCTTCACCTTCATCCTAAATGACAAGTAATACTATTCGCTACGGCTTGGCATTCTCCTGCCGAGTTTGCAAAACTTTTGTCAGGTTTTGCAGAAAATACGCACGGTCATCGTTAGACATCGCCTTCGGCCCTTTCGTTCTTCCGCCGCTGCGACGTCTCTTCGCCAGCTCGTGCCTGCGCTCCATTAGATAATCGATGTTGCTGTCATCATATTGTTGGCCGCGCGGAGATAGTGCAATCGCGCCTCTCGACAATACAATGGTAGCTAGTCCAAAATCCTGCGTGACGACAATATCGCCGCGCCGAATATGGTTGACGATATACAAATCGACAGATTGGTCACTTCGATCGACCTGCATAATCGCGACGCCTTCTTCTTCTTGGAGCCGATGATCATGAGAAGCGACCATCAGAACAGGAACCGCGAATTTTCGCGCCACTTCGACAATTTCCCGCTTAACCGGACACGCATCAGCATCTACTACAATCGTTGGTATGGCTGTCATTCGTTGCATCACCGCATCTTCTTGTAACTACCGTACTATTATATACGGCAAATAACCAAAAAATCCTGCACCCGCTCTTGCATCAATTGGATTCTATATATTCCAAAATCAAACTTGCTGTTTCTTCGACAGCTCGATGGGAGACATCAATGACTAAACAACCGATGCGATCAGTGATTTGCGCCGCGTATTTCAGCTCTCGCTCGATCCGGGCTGTCGTTGCATAGGCAGCGCTGTCCGGCAACCCCAATGCTTTCAATCGTTCTTTGCGAATGCCATTCAAATAATTGATATCAATGGTAAGTCCGACTACCTTTTCTTTGGGAATTTGGAACAATTCATCAGGCGGGTCAAGCTCCGGCATAAGCGGAACATTAGCCACCTTAAACTGCTTATGCGCCAAATACATAGAAAGCGGCGTCTTGGATGTGCGCGAAACACCGACGAGCACAATGTCCGCCTTTAGAATTCCGGTCGTATCGCGCATATCATCGTACTTAACGGCGAATTCAACTGCTTCGACTTTACGGAAATAATCCTCATCGAGCACATGATTGAGTCCGGGCTCTTGCCTGGATTTGCGGTTTGTTTTGCTTTCGAGACTCGTTATTAGCGAGCCAAGCAGATCGATGGCGGTTACCTCGTGAATGCGGGCAAACTCCACCATCCGGTCACGCAGCCCCGGAAGCACAAGCGTATAAAGCATGATCGCGCTATGCTCCTTAGCTTGCAGCACGAACCGCTCGAGCGACGCTTCGTCATGGACGAACGGCGCTCTGCGGATATCGGCGTTGATGGGATGAAATTGGGCTATCGCAGCCCGGACGACAAGCTCGCCGGTGTCACCGGCGGAATCGGAAACGACGTAAATAATCACTTCAGGCTGCGAATCTGTAGCCATTTCTACCCCTCCTACCAAACGATCTTCGAGAAATCCGCTACTTTCGTGACACTGCCGGCAATAGCAGCAAGTGTTGCAAGTCGGTTAGCCCGCACAGCTTCGTCCTCAGCCATTACCATGACTTTATCGAAGTATACGTTGATCGGCATCTTCAGGCTGGCAAGTTTTGCAAGCGCCTCTCCTGTACGACCTTCTTCCACCTGAACAGCAATATCATTACGAACCTCTGACCATGCACCATACAGCGCGCCTTCCGCCTCGTCCACGAACAAGCTTTCACTTATTTCCTTAGACGTTGCTTTCGATGCAAGGTTGCAAACTCGGTTAAGCGAATCAACCACCGTTTTAAACTCCTCGCGGCGATCTCCTGCAGCAGCAGCCATTACAGCGGCCGCACGGTCAACCGTCTGACGCAAATCATTGTAACCGACCGCCATTACTGCATCGACTACGTCGTACCGAACGCTTTGCTCCGACAGCACGTTCTTCACGCGGAGCGAGAAAAATTCATACAAGTCTTTACGTATTTCAGCCGCATCGCGTTTCAACGAACGCGCAGCATGAACTTCAAGCGATAGATCAAATAATGTGCTAAGCGGCAGCTTCAGACCATGGGCAAGCACGATTTGAACGATACCGGCAGCTTGACGGCGCAGCGCATACGGATCTTGCGAACCTGTTGGCAGGATTCCAATGGAGAAACAGCCGACAATGGTATCGATTTTGTCCGCAAGGCTAACCAGTGCTCCTACCAATGAAGCTGGTGCTCTGTCACCGGCAAAACGCGGCTGGTAATGCTCATTGATCGCTCTGGCAACCGACTCGCTCTCACCGGCTTTACGTGCATAATCTTCGCCCATGATGCCTTGAAGCTCAGGGAATTCGTAGACCATCTGCGTCACCAGGTCGAATTTGCAAATCGCTGCAGTCCGAGCCGCATCCGTTGCAGTTTGAGCATCCGTGCTCAGTGCCTGCGACAGCTTCTCGGTAGTAGCTACGATACGCGCGACTTTATCGGCCACTGTACCAAGCTCCTCATGGTAAACGATCGAAGTAAGCTTCGCAAGCGCATCGGAGATGGCGAGCTTCTGATCTTCACCATAGAAGAACTTGGCATCCGACAGGCGTGCGCGCAGCACTTTCTCATTTCCTTTAGCAACGTTCTCGATCGAAGTACGATCGCCGTTGCGAACCGTTACGAAGAATGGCAGCAGCTTGCCGTTGTCGTCCAACACCGGGAAGTAACGTTGATGCTCGCGCATCGAAGTAATCAGCACTTCCTGTGGAATGTTCAAGAACGACGGGTCAAACGTACCGAACAAGACATTCGGCGTTTCTACGAGGAATACGACTTCCTCGAGTAAATCTTCTTTAATGCCGATTTGCCAACCTTTCTCGGCTGCAAGTGCATTAATTTGCGAAACGATCAGCGCTTCACGCTCAGCAGTATCTACGATGACCTGCTGCTCTCTCAGACGCTCTACATATTGCGAAGGCTCTGCAATGACGGCTTCGCTGCCCAAGAAACGATGGCCGCGAGTCGTTCTGCCGCTCTGTACAGCCGTAATTTCGATCGGAACAATATCCTGGCCGAACAATGCTACCAGCCAGCGTATCGGACGCACGAAACGAAGATCATAGTTGCCCCAACGCATGTTCTTCGGGAATGACATCGAAGTGATAAGCGATACTAAACCTTCCGGAAGCACATCGCTCGTTACTGTACCGATGCTGCTCTTGTTCGCGTAGATATACTCTACGCCTGCAAGCTCCTTGAAGAAGAAATCCTCAGGCGCCACGCCTTGGCTGCGAGCGAAGCCGAGTGCCGCCTTGCTCCATTCGCCTTGCTCGTTCAGTGCGATTTTGCGTGAAGGACCTTTTACTTCTTCGCTTACATCAGCCTGCTTCTCTTCTACATCGCGAACGAGGACGGTAAGGCGGCGCGGAGTCGCATAAGCTTCCACAGCACCATGACCGATACGGGATGTTTCCAGCCATTTAGTCATCTTTTCTTTCAATTGATTCATGGCACCGCGGACGAATCGTGCCGGTACCTCTTCTAAGCCGATTTCAAGTAAAAGGTCTTTAGCCATTATCGTTCACTCCTTTCTTCAACATCGGGAATCCGAGGCGTTCGCGTTCTTCCAGGTAAGTCGCCGCACATGCACGTGCCAGGTTACGAACGCGCATGATGTAACCGGTCCGCTCCGTTACGCTGATTGCCCCTCTTGCATCAAGCAAGTTGAATGTATGCGAGCATTTAAGCACATAATCGTAAGCCGGGAATACAAGCTTATGCTCCATCGTTTTCTTCGCTTCTTCCTCGTACATGTTGAAGAGCGAGAAGAGCATGGCCGTATCGGAAGTTTCGAATGTATATTTCGAATGCTCGAATTCCGGCTGCAGGAATACATCGCCATAGGTGACGCCGTCTACCCACTCCAAATCGAACACATTTTCTTTCTCCTGAATGTACGAAGCAAGACGCTCCATGCCGTACGTGATTTCAACCGCAACCGGGTTGGCATCAATGCCGCCGACTTGTTGGAAATACGTGAACTGCGTAATTTCCATGCCGTTCAGCCAAACTTCCCAGCCAAGACCCCAAGCGCCAAGTGTAGGCGATTCCCAGTTGTCTTCAACAAAGCGAATATCATGGTGAAGCGGATCCACTCCCAGGCGCTTCAAGCTTTCCAGATACAGCTCTTGTATGTTGTCCGGGGATGGCTTAAGGATGACTTGGAACTGATGATGCTGATACAGACGGTTCGGGTTCTCGCCATAACGGCCGTCTGCCGGTCTTCTGGACGGCTCCACATACGCAACGTTCCATGGCTCAGGGCCGATCGAACGAAGGAATGTCATCGGGTTCATCGTGCCTGCACCCTTCTCGGTGTCGTATGGCTGAACGAGAATGCAATTTTGTTCCGCCCAGAACTGCTGCAGCGTCAGAATCATGTTTTGAAAGTTCATGTCATTCATCTCCTATCGAATTGTTTGCCATGCATGGCGTCTGAACGATACGTATGTAAAGGCATATAAAAAAGCCTTCGCCTCTACGTCTGATGTCAGACATAGGGACGAAAGCTATTACGCTCCCGCGGTTCCACCCTACTTGGCCTTCAAGCGCTAATCCGCACGGATGCTTGAAAACCCTCTTTTCTAAGCTTGCATAAACTCCGGAGTGCCTTTCATCGCGAACGTCCGACCAGGCTCCCACTGTCCCCGGCTCGCTTGTCTGACGACTGTACGTGATTACTTTCTCCATCATCGTTCATATTTCATAATATCCTATCTTAGCAATTCTAACCACTTGTGTCAACGAGAAACTTCATTCACCTACAGCGGCACAGCATCACTGCTATTTCCGGCGGTGCCGAGCTTTCTATCTTCACGGAATGCGTCAGCAAACAGCAGCTTCTTGCGATGCTTGCGCCACCTCAAATAACATAACGCACCGCGCAGATATTCGTCGCTGATCATCCCTATATAAATACCATAGAGCCCCCAATGCATCGGGACGGCAAGGATATAGGAAACCCCAACCGCAATGATCCACATGCTCGGCAACGAGTAAGTCATAACCGTGCGGCTGTCGCCTACAGCACCAAGCGACTGACCGAGTGCCATATTCAGCATTTTGCCGGGCTGCAGTGCTAAGTTAAGCCAGAGAAGAGATACGGCCATGTCGATAATCCAAGGATCCTTCGTAAATGTCGAAATGATCGAAGTTCGGAACAGCAGCAGCAGGGCTGTATTCGCAAGGACAACGATAACCCCGAAGCCTAAGGCTCGATATGCACTATAGTATGCTTGCCTTAGTTTCTTCGCTCCATACAAATGCGCGATTTGGATTTGGGCAGCAAGCGCGAGCGACCAGCCAAATGTGAAGGCGAATGACTCCATGGTGTTCATATAGGTACGAGCGGCAAGCGGTTGTTCACCCATAGAGGCAATGATACTGAAAATAACAACCTGCGAGAACGTCCATGAAGCACCGTTCACACTGATTGGCCAGCCGATCTTAATGACTTCTTTGAGCAGCCTCGCATGAAAGCGACCGAATTCACGAAGCAAGACCGGTGCTCCAAATGCATGCCGGAACAAATGCTGCTGGAAGAAGAAGGCTACCGTCCGGCTAATAATGGTCGAAATTCCAACCCCCATTAGTCCAAGCTCCGGCAGACCGAACGCCCCGAATATAAATGCATAGTTCAGTACAACATGCAGGACATTCATACCAAGCGCAATATACATGGGAGAACGAGTATTTCCTGTATTTCTGACAGCCGTGCTCATCGATAAATTGAGCGCCGTGATGACCATCCCACCGCCGACGATCGACATGTAGGTATGAGACATACCTTTCAAATTATCCGGCACATGCAAGGCTGTCGTAAATAACGGAGTCCCATAAATCAATAAAACACTAATGATAATGCCTAATAATACAGTGATGGAAACGGACATAATGCCGATTTTGCGCGCTTCGTCCGGCTTGCCCCCGCCCAGCTTCTGGGCGATAAGAATGCCGGCCCCGCTCGTCACAAGCGTGAACAAAATAATGACCGCATTGAAGAACATATTCGATATCCCGACAACAGCGACGGCATCATCCGAAATTCGGCTAACCATCAAGGTGTCTGCTGTTCCGAGCATGAATTGCAGCATCATCTCAATCATAATCGGCCATGTCAGCGACCAAATTCTCGGTGTCGACTGTGAAGCCATAGCGAAACTGTACCTCCTGCCTAATTGGCTTAATTACAGCGAATAACGATCCATTTGATCCAGAAAAGAGCGGGATTTCAGCTGCAAGCCAATATGAGTGTCCATTAGCGAACGCATGATGTGCTTCAATTGCTGCTTCGTCTCGTCCTTCACTTGAATGTTGCCAAGTCTGCGCATATCGAGCTGCCAGAATAATCGCAGCAGCTTAAGAGCACCTTCGCTAAGCTCGATTGCAGAAGTGTCTTTGTAGCGGCATCTTCCGCAGATGATGCCGCCGCCTCTTACACTTAGTGCCATGGGACCGCTCTCATTACCACATGAGATACATGCACTAAGATCCGGAGCATATCCGGCTGCGGCAAGAATTTTCATCTCGAAGAGCTGGATCGTAATCAGTAAATCCTTTCCTTCGCCAATCGCGATCAGGCAAGCCTTTAACTGCTCATACATGAATGAACCCAAGTCCTCTTCCTGCAGCGCGCGGTCTACTAATTCCACGGCATAAGAAGAATAGGCGGTTTTATCCAGCTGTTCACGCAAAACATGGTGAGATTCAATAATCTCACCATGCGTTAACGTTCCCAGACCGCTGTTTCGGAAGAATAGATATTCGCCGTGCGTAAATAATTGCGCGAGCGATCCATGCCTGCTCTTTAGTTTTTTGGCGCCACGCACGACAATTCCGATCTTGCCGTGCGTATTCGTCAGCAGCGTAATGATTTTATTGCCTTCCCCATAATCCATGCTCCGGATGACAATGCCTTCGACTCGGTACTGCATATCGCTTCTCCCCCAACCTGCGCGTCCTAAACGGAATCCGTTTCGGGCGCTGGTTCTCCCTCTTCCTCGCTGCCGACAGCTTCCGGAGAAGCTGCCTGCTCGTCCATCTCCCTGTAAAGCATGAAAGCTTCCACATCCCCGGTCAGCGTAAAATACTTCCACGAAAAGTCTCGCATTCGTATTCATCCTTTCCGCGCTCAAGAATGTTGCTCACGGATTAGGATGCGATGAAGATGATGACGCTATGCCAGACAAATTACGGACATTTTCCCGAAGAAAGGAAACTGGCTAATCGTTTCTGAAACCAAGATCCTTCAGCACTCGATCTTGGTTACGCCAATCTTTCTTCACCTTCACCCATAGCTCCAGAAAAACGCGAGAGCCGAGCAAGGTTTCGATGTCGCGGCGCGCTTCTTTACCAACTTGCTTGAGCAATGCGCCTTGCTTGCCGATAACGATTCCCTTCTGAGAATCACGCTCGACATAGATAACAGCTCCGATATTGACGACGCCGTTCTCTTGCACCTTCATCGTTTCAATCGCAACGGCGATGGAATGCGGCACCTCTTCGCGCGTCAGATGAAGAATTTTCTCACGGACAAGCTCCGCACATACGAATTGCTCCGGATGATCCGTTACTTGATCGGCAGGATAATATTGCGGCCCTTCCGGCAAATAGCCGCTGAGCACTCGAAGAAGAGTATCCACGTTGTTGCCTTTCAGCGCAGAGATCGGGATAATTTCCGCAAAATCATACAGATCTTTATATTGCACAATGAGCGGCAGCAGCGCTTCCGGCTCAATTTTGTCAATTTTGTTCATGATGAGGAACACCGGCGTCTTGATTTTCTTAAGTGCCTCAATAATGAAACGGTCTCCTCCACCGATTCCCTCTGAAGCATCGATTAGGAATAGGGCTGCGTCAACCTCGCCAAGCGTGCCTACAGCGGACTTCACCATGAAGTCCCCTAGCTTGGAAGTCGGTTTGTGTATCCCTGGCGTATCCAGGAATACAATTTGGGAATTGTCCTTTGTGTAGACGCCATGAATTTTGTTCCGCGTTGTCTGTGGCTTATCGGACATGATGGCGATTTTCTGCCCGATAACCTCGTTAATTAAAGTCGATTTGCCGACGTTTGGTCTGCCGATAATCGCGACGAAACCGGAATGGTATTTCTCCTTGGATCCTTTAGATCCTTTTGATCCTGACGATGATGAATTCATAAGCTGTTCCTTTATCCCCTTCCGGAATGTTGCGCGTTCTTACGCTTTCGTTAATGCATCCGATGAGAAGGCACCCGGCAGCAGCTCCGCTACTGTCGATACACGCCATTCTCCCTTCATATTGCTCATAATGACGGGCATGTCCGGCGGGCAAAGCTCCACCATTACTTGTCTGCACACGCCGCAAGGCGTAATAGGTGTATCCGTATCTCCGACGACCGCAATCGCTTCGAATGAGCCGGCATGATGTCCGTCTGCAATAGCCCGAAACAAAGCCGTACGTTCCGCGCAGTTTGTCGGACTGTAAGCTGCATTCTCTACGTTGCAGCCAAAATGCACGCCGCCCTCGGCATCCAGCAGCGCCGCTCCGACTTGAAAACCGGAATAAGGCACATAAGCCCGGCTGCGAGCTTCTATGGCTTGCTGCATGAGCTGCTGCCAAACCGGCGATAATTCCCCGATTGATGTTGATGTCATCCTTAAAGCTCCTCTCATTAAGGCCATAGATGCGGAATAAATACAAACAGGCCGATAATAACGGCCCCAATTGCAGCAACCAGCACACCGCCGGCTGCTGTATCCTTGGCAGCTTTGGCAAGCGGATGCTGGCTAGGACTAGCCAGATCAACGACATGCTCGACTGCCGTATTCATCAGTTCGGCTGCCATTACAACAGCTTGGGCTGCAATAATAACAACCCATTCTATTCGAGTCAGTCCGACCATCAGTCCCGCCACATTAACAACGATTGCGCAAACCACATGAATTTGCATATTGGCTTGGGTGCGCACTGCTGATAGGATTCCTGAACCCGCATAATAGAAGCTGCGCAGCAGTCGTTTCATTAACGAGTCAGACCTGCTTGGCGGAGAACAGCTTCCTGCTTCTCCGTCATAACAGCTTCGCTTGCCTCATCTTGGTGATCATATCCAATCAAATGAAGGAAGCCATGCACGAATAGAAATCCGA
The DNA here is from genome assembly GCF_900106745.1 of Paenibacillus sp. CF384. Classification (GTDB taxonomy): domain Bacteria; phylum Bacillota; class Bacilli; order Paenibacillales; family Paenibacillaceae; genus Paenibacillus_Z. Next base: position 146,475 of record NZ_FNNV01000006.1, read on the forward strand.
GCTCGCGCTCCAAGGAATGGCCATATTCTTCACTTTGTAGTTTAGCCCGTTCCGCCGAAATAATAATATCGCCAAGCATCCCTTCGAACGGCACCGTCTCGCTCTCATCGTCTACCTCGTAGATGATTTCAAGCTCTTCGTCTGTTTCCTCCTGCATAGCGAAGGAAAGCACGTCTGTAGGACGGTCGATATTGCGATATTCGCGGTTCAATTGATGAATTTCTTCATCATCCACAATGGAGAGCGTTACTTCCCCTTCGGTCATGCCTTCCGCTTCGGCAGCCAGCTGCAGCAGCTGCTCCAGTACCCCGATAAAGGATTCGGAAATTTCGACTTTCTCTTGATCATTGCTCCATTCCAACTTCAAACTCATGCCAGACGCTCCTTTTGTTTAACATCTTCCGGATATTCAATGCGCGAGTGGAAAATCCCGATAACCGTTTCTTTCAACGTCTGTGCGATCTTCTCCAGCTCCTTGAGCGTCAAATCGCATTCATTGAACTGATCATCGTCCAGCCGGCTTTTAATGATCTTGTGAATCATGGATTCTACCTGCTCCACGGTCGGGCTACGCAAGCTTCGTACTGCCGCTTCCACGCAATCCGCGATGCCGACGATCGCCGCTTCCTTCGACTGTGCTTTTGGCCCGGGATACCTGAAGTCTTCCTCTGTAAAATCAGGCTCCAAGCCCGCTTCCTCAGACAATTTGTAAGCCTTGTGATAAAAGTATTTCAGACAAGTCGTTCCGTGGTGCTGCTCGGCAATATCTCGGATTGGCTTCGGCAACTTATGATTGCGGAGCATCTCCACGCCGTCGCGCGCATGGGCGATTATAATCGATTTACTTAATTTAGGCTCAATGGAATCATGCGGATTTTCATAGTTTGTCTGATTTTCGATAAAATAACTAGGTCGCTTCGTCTTCCCGATATCATGATAGAACGAACCTACCCGACATAAGAGACCGTTCGCGCCAATCGACTCTGCCGCCGCTTCCGATAAATTGCCGACCATCACGCTGTGATGGTACGTTCCGGGCGTCTCCGTCAGCAGCTTGCGCAGCAGCGGATGGTTCGGATTGGACAGCTCCACGAGCTTCAGGGCAGATAGAATCCCGAATGTCACTTCAAAGAACGGCATTAATCCCACTACCAGTATCGCCGTCAACAGCCCGCTGGCAAACGCAAACGCGACCGTCATGATCATTTCTGATTTGGGAGGAAGCTCGCCAAGCAATAGAATAGCCAGAACAGAGGCCGAGCCGAACAAGCTGACCATGATACCGGCCTTCAGAATCGTCGAACGCTGGCTTGCGCGATGGATCGCGAAGATTGCGGCGAACGAGATGACAGCAGTCGTGAATCCATAATTAAAGTCAAATAGCTGACCCGATTCCATATTGAAAATAACACTGCCCATAATGGCAAATAGAAACGAGCTCACAACAGCCAGCTGAATGTCCAGCAGCAGCACGATCAGCATGGCCCCCATCGCGGTAGGCGCTAAGTAACCGACATACGGCATCTCCTGCGTTTGTGTCAGTTCCACGATGTGCATGGCAAGAATATTGAGCAAGAAGATCAAGAGCAGCATCGAGAGCTGAGCATTGCTGTACTTCAAATTCGTCGATCCGCTGCTCAATCCAGCCGCTCGCTCCAGATAACTGTAGATCACGATCAGAAAGAGTACAGATAGCAGCAGCAAGCCAAGCTGCGGCCAATAGGACTTCTTCGTTTGAAGCACGCCGATAGAGGAAAGACGGTCATAGAGTTCCTTCGAGATGATCTCGCCTTTATGAACGATGATATCGCCTTGCTTTACCACTACAGGAGTCGTATTTTCTTTGGCCGCTACTTTCGCATCATTGGTTGCTTGCGAATCAAGAAACTTATTCGGCATGATCGCGTATCTGGCAAGCTCCTGCACGATCTCCCTTGTTTTGCGTTCGGTAAGCGTACTCGCATTGACGAGCTCAGCGACTTTCGTTCTTGCCGTCTCCGCTTCACGGAGCGAATCGCTCATCAGCTTGCGGACGATATTCACGCCAACCAGATGCATGTCGCTCAGCTGAATCGCGGAGAGCGAAGGCAGTTTATAATACGTTTCCTCCGGAATCCGATAAGCCTGCGATTTCACCACTACTGCCATTTCATCAAGCAATGTATCGTTATAAGTGCCATTCCCTTTGTTATTCTGAACAAATTGATCGACGTATTCCGTATACAGCTGCGGAATTTCGTTGCGATAGATGGACACCTTATTTTCCAACGTGACTTGGTCGTCCTGATTCAACTGCTCCATGCGTGCGAAAATCTGCTCCAGCAGCGCTTCGCTGCGGAGGGCCACAATCGAATAAATCGGCTCCACTCGATCGGCAGCAAGCTCCTGCGCCTGAAGCGTAGCCTTCTCATCCTTAATATCCACCGGCGCTTCAATGTCGCGGTCGCTAGCTTTGCCTAACTCGATATTGTACGTCTTGGGGAGCACGTGCGGGGCAAGAGAGAAATAAAATAGCAAAACAAACAGAAGCAGCAATACCCAGCGAACAGCCGAGCTGTGCTTCCATCCACTCCATCCGGAGGACGATGACGTCCACTTAGACTCATCCGGGTTGGCTTGTTGATTTACCATGGTTGATATCCTCCTAGAAACTACACATCCCCCCGGACCCCCTTACGAAAGGGGATCCCCAGGGACGACTTTATCCCTGGAACCCTTACAGTAAAGAAATCCCCATGGACACTGTCCCTGGACCCTATATGCACCTGTAGAGATTAATACTTGATTACAACTGCCGATACATCCCCCTAAATCCCCCTTAACTAAGGGGGACCCCAAGGACTCCGTCCCTGGACCCGGAATGTACCGTGCCTGCCGCCTGGGCCGTCTTCGACCATACTTCGACGTTGGCTCGTTTTTCTCCGCTAACGCGGACCACTCTTCATGCGGCGTCCTTACCCGGCTTGATGCCCCGGGTGGAACGCTGCTGCTTTCGTGCGATTAGCGTTACTACCGTGCTAGGAATCGCTTTGTGACCTGCGGTCACAAGGCTTACCTACTGCTTTGTGACCTGCGGTCACAGGCTTACCTAGTGCTAGACGCTTATGGCCTGCGGTCATAAGGCTTGCCTATTGGTTCGTTGGTTTGCACTTCGGCGTCGATATTGTAGGCGGTTATGATTTTTTGGACGAGACTGTGACGTACAACGTCCTGTTCTGTGAATAAGATAAAGCCGATCTCCGGGATGTTCGCTAAGATGCGCTGCGCTTCGATGAGTCCTGAGCGCTTGCCGCGCGGCAGGTCGATTTGGGTGACGTCTCCGGTAATCACCATCTTGGAGCCGAACCCAAGCCTCGTCAGAAACATCTTCATCTGCTCCGGTGTCGTGTTCTGTGCTTCGTCCAAAATTATAAATGAATCCTCAAGCGTCCGTCCGCGCATGTAGGCGAGCGGCGCCACTTCAATGAGACCGCGCTCGAACGCCTTGGTCGTCTGATCCGGACCAAGCACATCATGAAGCGCATCATACAGCGGCCGTAAATACGGATCAACCTTCTCTTGCAAATCGCCAGGCAGGAATCCGAGATTCTCGCCCGCTTCAACGGCAGGACGCGTCAGCACGATCCGCTTGACCGAGCCTTCCTTCAGTGCCGCTACGGCAAGCACGACTGCCAAGTACGTTTTACCCGTACCTGCGGGTCCGATCCCGAATACGATATCCATCTTCTTGATCGTCTTGACGTAATGGCGTTGACCAATCGTCTTTACCCGAATCGGTTTACCGCGAAACGTGGTCGTTATTTCCGCTTTGAAGAGGTCTAGCAATTGCTCGGCCTGCATCGTCTTGGAGAGATCCAAGGCGTATGCGATGTCGCGCTCCGTCGGCGAATATCCGCCTCTTATAAGCTGCTGCAAAACCGTATAAAGCTGTTCAATAGAATCCACCTCGGAGGTTGGCCCCGAAATGGAAATTTCCGCATCGCGAGACATAATGTCCGCCGATGTCTGCTGCTGGACTAGGCGCAGAAATTTATCCTGCGGACCAAGCAGTGCAAGTCCTTCCGCTGCGTTTGCAAGTGGAATTTTGGCTACTTTGAATTCATTTTGCAAAAATACTCAATCCCCTTGCATCTGAACTAACGGTCTCTCTATCGCAATCGACTGATCCACCTCAAAAAGCACTTTCATATAAACTTTACCATTCTCCGTCTTTTCATGCAAAATGTTTTCCGCCAGCACCTCTGCATCAGGCCCTACCTTCGCTAGTAAATCCGCTCTCGCCTGCTGAATGCCTTCCGCTTTGGCCTCTTCTACGCCGACGGTTTGGTGCTCCATGCGGACTTCCATGATGGTCTCTTTCAATCTGCCAAACGGCAGATTCATCGTCCGCCAAGCTGCCTTCTCTTCCTGCTTGATGCTCTCGTACATGGCAAAAGGCGGTTTGCCAAATCCGCTGACCTTAAGCGCCCTTCCGGCTACGACAGCATACCAGACGATCTTCTTCTCGCCTGTATATACCTTCATCTTCCGTTCAAGCGGAGAAACGATATCATATTCATGCCATACGACTCCCTTCACAACGCCTTTCGCGACCACAGAAGCGGAATTATTCTCATCCCCGAGCAAGCCGGAGATCAGAATATCGCCTTGTTTCACCCTCATATTACGCTTCACGACCGGCTTCCCGGTCTCTGCTAATATTTTGGTGACAACCGCATCCGTCGAGGCAACGAGATGCCGTGGATTCTGGGCAACCTTAGGCGATGGAATCGACGTTTCCACCACTTGTATCGTGATGCGGGTCCCCCGCTTCTCTACGCCAACCCATGCCGCCCCAGGCAGCTGCTGAGCGAGACGCTTGGACAATACGGAGGCATCGTCAAGCCGGAACGACCACTGAAACGGGTACAGCCCCTCCTGCTTGGCCACCTGAAGAATCTGCTCCTCCGATAAGCGATCATTCCCCTTCACGTCAATCGACCAGACGAGCGAGGAGAGCAAATACATCCCAACGAAGAAAAGGACGAGCCCTGCCGCAAAAAAAACACGTCTCCGCACTCGCAGCAGCCAGAACGGCAGCCCTTGCCTTGAAGTGACGTGGATGCGACAGCCTGTCTCTTTCAGAATCGGGCGAAGCCGGAAGAAATCATTGACCTGCAGATAGCAAACGAGCTCGCGGTCGTTTGTATGACGAATGGACCATAATTGCAGCCCTTTCGCGAGCGCAGCATTCACCATCTTTTCTATAGCCCCGCCGCGCACGCGAATTGACACAAATCCGCGGAGCCACTGCATCCATGTCGCTTTCATTACAATTGCCCCCTATTCTCGCACTTCGATATGTTTAATAACCCCTTCTATGAAAACTTCTTCTGTCCAAATCGTTCGAATTACCAGCTCGCTGCCCGTTACTTCCAATTCTCCTTTGCTGAGCGCAAGCCTCAGCTTGTCACTGGAGAAATGCAGTACGCCGCGGTGATTCTCGATGTATAATTGGCGATCGCCGATCATCGTTAATCGTGGCAAATCCATTACGACATCCGGCGGCAGATCAAGCAGGTCCGCAGCCATCTTACGCAGTTTGCGATTTAATCGGCGCATGCAGGCAGAAGCCCCCTTCCCGTACTGTACCAAATTATGCGAGAGCGGCCCCAAATATGAGGAGTATGGCGCCTTTCAATCCAATCAAACACAAAAAAACCGACCCAATGGGTCGGTTCTTCTTGATTCGGCTTCATACAGCCATTTGCTTCGATTCCGTTACCTGCACAGCGGCCGCTTCGAACGCGGTTCACCAAGCACTTCTGCCAATATAAATGCACGGCGCAGCTCATCGCCTTGCGGAACGCGGAAGGCATCCGCCTGCTTCGTCTGCTCGATGTGAGCGGCTTTCGGAAGCGGCGCTCTGTCATTCCCACGAACCGGCTGCACGGTACGCAGCAAATCAGTATCCGCGTATTCGGAACTGACGCCTTCTTCGCCGGGCGCATTGAACTTCGACTTATATACGCCCTGTTGCGGCTCCGGAGTTCGTTCTACGGGCCGCTGCTGAACAGCCTGTCTTTGCGGCTGTACCGGACGCGCATCGATTGGAGGCGCACCAGGCCGTCTTAGAGGAGGCTCTCCTCCAAACGTCGGCATTCGATTGGGCGCCGGATTGCCCGGCTTATTAGTTCTCATTTTGTTCACGAGCGTGAGCAGGAAACCTACGAGCACAATGACGACGTAGATGTTGGAAACCAACAGCTTAATCAATTCATTCAACAGGCTCACCCCCTTCAGATTATCGTTGTCATCTCAAAAATGGGGCAGCGATTAACGTTCTTCTTTTTCCGGCGACGATGCGTCTGTTTTACCAATTGAATTACGCATGCTGGTATCCGCTTCAATATTCTTGAAGTTCATATAATCGAGTACGCCAATCTTGCCGTGCTTAAGTGCTTCAGCCATGGCAAGCGGAACTTGAGACTCGGATTCCACAACGAGTGCACGCATTTCTACAACGCGCGCTTTCATTTCTTGTTCATGCGCAACAGCCATCGCTCTGCGTTCCTCGGCTTTCGCCTGCGCGATGCGTTTATCCGCTTCCGCTTGCTCCGTTTGCAAATGAGCACCGATGTTCTTGCCTACATCAACATCCGCGATATCGATCGACAAGATTTCGAATGCCGTTCCGGCATCAAGACCTTTACCAAGTACGGTACGAGAGATCAGATCCGGATTCTCCAGGACATCCTTATGGGAGTCTGAGGAACCGACTGTGGTTACGATCCCTTCACCGACACGCGCAATGATGGTTTCTTCTCCGGCGCCGCCGACCAGACGCTCAATGTTCGCACGAACGGTAACACGCGCTTTAACCTTTACTTCAATCCCGTTCTTCGCTACTGCGGCAACGGTTGGCGTCTCGATAACACGAGGGTTAACGCTCATTTGAACGGCTTGCAGCACATCTCGGCCTGCGAGGTCAATTGCAGCCGCGCGTTCAAACTCAAGCTCGATGTTCGCGCGTTGTGCTGCAATCAAGGAGTTAACGACGCGGTCGACATTACCGCCGGCCAAGAAGTGGCTCTCCAGTTGATTAATCGTAAGCCCAAGACCGGCTTTAGTTGCTTTAATTAACGGGTTGACGATTCGGCTGGGGACAACGCGGCGCAAGCGCATCGCAACGAGCGTAATAATCCCGACTCTCACACCGGACGCTAGTGCAGAGATCCAAAGCATAATTGGGAAGAAGGTTAGAAATACGGATAATGCGATGACCGCAAGCACTACAATAATTACAATCGTTACAGTTGGATCCAGTGTCATGTAAACCCCTCCAATTAATTAGTTATTCTCACCAAGCTGGGCGACTACAACTCTCGCGCCTTCGACTTTAATGACCGTGACATCGGCACCGGATGGAATGAATTCGCCTGAAGTGACGACGTCTATCCGGTCATCGCCAATTCGAATGGTTCCTGCTGGGCGCAGCGGTGTGAGCGTCTTGCCATTCATCCCCAGATACGATACTTTGCTTGCTGTAGAGACATATCCTTCAGCCGTTGTCAGCTGATCGCGAAGGATGAATTTATTCCATATCCCGCGATGGGCAAATCGTTTGCCGATGATGTACACGATAATGCCAGCGACGATGACAGCCACGATGAGTGATAGACCTGCTGACTTCGGATTCGGCGCTGCCATCAGCACGCTGGCAATCAACGATATGGAACCAAGTATGCCCAGTATGCCGAAGCTCGGTACAAACAGTTCCGATACAAGAAGCAAGATCCCGATGATAAACAGGATCACATCCTCAAGTCCTGCAAAACCGACAATGTAATGGCCGAAGAAATACAATCCGAAACCGATGACTCCGATAATACCCGGAGCTCCGAACCCCGGAATCATCAGTTCAATCGTTACGCCTGCTATTCCAATAATAAGCAGCAGCGTCATTACGATTGGCAGAGTTAAGAATTGTCCGACCCGCTCCATTGCACTAACTTCGTAATTCACAATGTTTGGCTGTGGCAGGTTCAACTTCGCGAGCGCGTCGTCAACTGTCTCCGCTGTATACTCCGCATACCCGACTTTGAGGGCATCCCCGGCGGATAACGTAAGAATATCGCCCTTGGCTTTCGTCCGCCCGAGAGAGCTTAGTTCAAGCTCCAGATTCGGATTCACCATGCCAGCCGCAATATTAGGATCGCGATCGTTCAGCAGCGCTGCCGCTTTCATCTCCTCTGTCCAGAAGGAAAGCGTCTTCGGATTCGTGATCAGGTCGCCTGATTCATCAACAACCGCTGCCGCACCAATCGTGCTGCCGGGCTGCATGATGATCTGGTCTGCGTTCAGCGCAATGTATGTCCCCGCTGAAACGGCTTTCCCCTGCACATATACCGTGGTCGGCACTTTACTCGTTCTAATTAGTTCCCCGATCTCGAGTGCGCTGTCCAGCCGCCCTCCGAGCGTATTGAGAACGAGCAGCATGCGTTTCGCCTTAGCTTCTTCAGCCTCTTGATAAGCCCGCTCAAGTGTCTTCTGCAACCCGGATTCAACGGTCTGCTTCACTTTCACGACGTAAATGGTTGAGCCTACTGTTGCGCCGTCCGAGTTCCCTGCTGCGGCAAAGGCCGGAATTGCCATCGCCAACATGTAAAGCAGCGCCATCAGAGCAGGCAGCACCAATTTCAATCTCCACCTATGGGCTTGCTGCACGCCAGTCCCTCCTTGTACATTAACAAGCTTCATTCCTAAGTTAATGTTACGCACATGACACCAATTCGTTTCAGTTATTAGTGGCTGGCTTCCTTCAGGCGCACTGCGGTCCAATCTGTTCGATAGAACCTAACCATCACAGCTATGCCGAATACCATGAGGAATGCGTAGAGCGCAAGCCACGCCCCCATACTGCCCCAGTGAAAGACGAAGATGAACACATAAGCAAGCGGAACGAAAATAAACCAACTTACGACGAAGGATACGCGAAGCAGGAACGTTGTATCGCCAATTCCGCGAAGGCCGCCTGCATAGAAGTTCAGAAGTCCATCGAAAATTTGCAGGAATGCAGACACCTGAATCAAATACGCTGCAAGCTTATAGACCTCGGGATCACTCGTGTAGAGATGCGTAATCTGTTTGGCGAAAATAAATTCAACCGTGCCGAGCAAAATAAGAAAGATCGAGCCTAATATCGCGGTATCGGTACCGACTCGGCGTCCCTTGAGCGGCGTGCCTTTGCCGACATGCTGACCGACGAGAATGGTCGCGGTCGAGCCGAACGCAAATGCAGGCATGAACCCGAAGGACATGATGCTTAATGCCACTTCATTGGCAGCCAGCGCATGATCGCCCAGCCTTGCCACGAACGCGGTAAAGATGTACATCGAGATGCTGAGTGAAAATTCTTGGATGCCAAGTTTTCCGCTCTCGATCATAAGAAGCTTCATTTCCACCCATTGGATCGCAAAGGCAATCCGGCTGCGAGTTTGGTACTTCTTGTGAAGCAGAATGAAGAAGATAAAGACGCAAATAAGCGTTTGCAAACCTTCACCGATTAATATGGCAATACCGGCTCCCGTTAATCCGAGGTCGGGCATTCCCCAATGGCCGAAGGTGAGCGTGTACGTGAGCAGAATAATCGGTACGTTGACGAGCAGCGAAACGACCATGGACAATTTGGTTGCGCCTATTCCGCGCAGAAAACCATGGAACGCGAAATTGACGATACCGAAGGACATGGCATAAAACCGCAGCTCCAAATAGAAATCACCGGTTTCGACCAGTTCCTTGGAGCCGCCGGTCCAGCGCAAAATATCATCTGCACCGATCCAACCGACAACCGCAATCAGAAGCGCAAATAGGAGACACATGTACATCGCGATGTACGTACGCTGAATGCCTTTCTTCATATCGCCTGCGCCGTGATTCTGTGCGACTAAATAATTGACGGTATGTCCGATACCGGAGAACAGCGCGAAAGCGTTATACATGATGATGTTGGACACCCCAACTATCGCAATGATAAGCGCTCCTAGCTGCCCGACCAAAATCAAATTAATGGTACCGGTCATCGTCATACTTGCAAAAGAGACAAGCGATGGAATTGCTAAAACCAGAATTTCTTTCCAATTACGCAACATGCTGCAGTATGCCTCGTTTCTATAGGTTAGCCTCAATTTTGGGCTAGTTTAGGCAAATGGTCAATAGGTCTTGACCGGAGTAAGGCCAGATATAACGAAAAAACACTCCCCGTAAGGGGAGTGCTTGGCTGTCAGCCTATGTTTATTGCAGAAATTGCTGCACAAATGTGTTTACTAGTTTACCATCAGCCCGCCCTTTTGTTTTAGGCAAAAGTGCGCTCATGACTTTCCCCATCTCGGCTTTGGAAGAAGCACCGGTTTCCTGGATGGTCTGCTGAACAATCAACTTGATCTCTTCTTCGGTCAGCTGCTGAGGCAGGTATACACTAATAATTTCAATTTCTGCTGCGACATCTTTCGTGAGATCGTCGCGGCCGGCTTTTTGAAATTCTTGGAGGGAATCTTTACGTTGTTTGATCTCACGACTTAGGATATCAAGCACTTCTGCGTCTTCAAGCGGACGTTTCAAGTCAATCTCCAAATTCTTGATAGATGCTCGTATCATTCGAATTGTGGTGAGCTTGAATTTCTCCTGACTCTTCATCGCTTGCTTCATATCGTCGTTTAATCGTTCGCTAAGGTTCATTGTGGAAGGATCCTCCTAAAACTTTCTCTTACGCGCAGCCTCGGACTTCAACTTACGCTTTACGCTAGGCTTCTCATAATGCTTGCGTTTCTTCACCTCGGCCAATACGCCATCCTTTGCGATGGTACGTTTGAAGCGGCGGAGTGCAGCATCGATCGTCTCGTTTTTGCGAACTTTTGTTTCAGACACCAGTTTTCCCTCCCTCCGAATCAGACCGTCCAGTAAAAGTTAACACGGTTCATCAAACTAAATTATATGTTATAAGGAAAGGCAGTGTCAACTTGAAAGACTGTGCTATTTTTATACACTTAACCCAGAGGCTTTAATTTCTCTCCTCCGAGCAGGTGAAGATGAAGGTGAAACACGATTTGTCCACTGTCCCCGTTACAGTTATTGACAACTCTGTAGCCGGATTCCGCAATCCCCTGCTCCTTTGCAAGCTGGCGTGCAACCGCGAATAATTCCGCCATTACTGCGTCATCCTCATCCGTTACATCATTCATCGTCGGGATATGTTTCTTAGGAATAATCAGTGTATGTACAGGTGCTTGCGGCTGAATGTCGCGGAAAGCAAGGATGCGCTCATTCTCGAATAGCTTGTTTGAAGGAATAGTACCTTCTATAATTTTGCAAAATATACAGTCCATGACTCTGCTCCTTTTCTCCAGTTTACGATTCTCCGTCCATCATAGCGAATAATAAAGGGCAAGTCCAATTCAGAATAACGGTTTGAACATGCAAAAAAGCCAGCGCCCCATGGAACGCCGGCTGTAACAGATACGGAACAATTATCGCGCTTACCAATAATACGGAAGCAGCGATAAGCCAAGCAGTGCACCAAGCGGAAACACTTGCCGAACGAACCGGCGGCGCGGAAAGAATCCGCCTCCTGGGAAGAATCCACCTCCGGGAAAGAAACCTCCTCCTCCTGGGAAGAACCCGCGGTCCATATGCGGACCGCAATACGGCACAGCAATGCAAACGTGCTCGTCGTCGATATGTTCAACGATTCCATCGCAGCACCAGCCGTCATGCGTTTGCACAAACACATAGCGATGCATATGATCTTGGCACATTTTCTTCATATCATGCATGACCATTGGCTTGTTCTCGTGATGAGCCGGCATCACAGCCGTTGACTGCTTGGGCATAGGCTGATTTGGCATCGATTTGTTGGGCATTGATTTGTTAGGCATCGATTTGTTTGACATCGACTTATTGGACATCGGCTGGTTAGGCGTTTTCCCAACCGGCGACGTTGAAACCTTCTTTTCCATGCGGATCATGACCTCCTTCATTCTCCTACCATGATATTCGCCCGTAGGCAAATGGCGCCTGTGCATGCTAAAAATGGGCTGGAGTCCCCTAGAAAACCGATGCCGATTCGGCAAGTCTTTCAGTCAGAAATGAGATAGATCGGCCCCAAACAAGCGGCGTATAATGTACAAGGACAAGGACATAAGTTGCCAAGGGATGGATTGGACGAGCTGCTCGTCACGCTGCAGACTTGCATGCAAGAACCCGGCCGCTTGTCACTAGGAGGAGATCGGAAATGAAGGTTGCCATAATCGGCGGAGGACTTGCGGGGTTGACCGCAGCCGCATACTTATCAGAGCAGTCCGGCGTCACAGGTGTTCTATTCGAGCGGAGTCCGCAGCTTGGCGGACGTGCATTTACGTATGAGAAGGCCGGCTTCACGCTGAATTATGGGGCACATGCGATTTATGGCTTGGACAGGCATACGCTGTCAGTCATGGAACGCGAGCTGAAATTGGATTTCAGCAGCAAACAAGTGGACAAACGCAAAGTGGTGTATGAGAAAGGCGAACATCTGACGCCTGCTCCACTTGATTTTGTTAATTTAATCAAAACAGATCTGTTGACAGCCATGCAGAAGGTCAGATTCGTCGGTGAAATTACAGCCATTATGGCAAATATCCACCAAATTAAACATTACGCAACGCTCGGGGATTACTTAGCGGAATCAGGTGCTGCTGAAGATGTGAAAGAACTGTGGGAGCATCTGGTGTGCAGCAATTTCTTCATTACGCCCGAGGATGCACGCCGTGTTCCGGGTCCCGTTATTAGCGACTATTATCATAACCTGTTTCTGTCGCACAGACCTGTAAATTACGTGCTGGGCAGCTGGGCGGTTATTACGAATCAGCTGCGCGACAAAGTCAATTTGTCCGAGCGTTGGTCAATAGCGCTTCAGGAAGGCGTTGACGGCATCCGTTATGAGCAAGGCAAGTACGTGCTGAAAACGAAGGCACGGGAAGAAACCTTCGATCGCGTCATATTCGCGATGCCGATTCAGCAGGTCGTCAAGCTGCTGCGCGGAACACCTTGGGAGCCGTTCCTAGAGCCGTATGAGCATAATACGGCAACCGAAGTCATGGTGTACGACATTGGACTGGACCATGTTGTAGCGAGGCCGTTCAGCTATATCAGCGATATGAACCATAAGCTGTTCATTTCCGATGTATCAGCCACAGACCACACCCTCGTGCCGGAGGGCGGTCAGCTGCTGCAGGGCATCGCCTACTTAAGCGAGGAGAGCAGCAGCGATGAAGACCGTAAAGCGTATTTGGAAGAGCGCACGCAGCAGATGGAGTCCTTATTCGATCGCCATTATCCGAACTGGCGGGATGCCGTTGCCGTGAAACGGGTATCGAAGAAAGCCATGGTACAGAGCGTGAAGAACATCGCGAGCAACCGGCTGGTGCCTAATCGGATCGAGAGCATGCCCTTCTATTTCTGCGGAGATGGCTGCGAAGGTAAAGGCGAGCTGGCTGAGCGGGCTTTCTCTAGCGGTCGACGGGTCGCGGAGCGGCTGGTAGAGGAGTTATTGCACGTATAGGCAACGAAGCTAAGAAGAGCGAAAAAGATGACTCCGACTGATTAACCAGTTGCGGAGTCATCTTTTTTATGAGGGATTGCACGTCATTACCTTGATCGTATCTCCCATCAGTTTATTAATCCTATAATCGTTTTCACTTTCAATTTACTTCCCTCCGAGAGAAGGAGGAGCATTAGAATGCTCCCCCTTTAAGCTTTATGAATAGGGCTCTACACCTTGGTTATTACCATATATTACTAAAATATAAACGAAAGCCATTCATCGTGAAATAGTATTATAGTCCCGTTTTCATAATAGAAGTGCAGAGAGAGCTGAGAAACGGACCGCTTTGGGCGGTCGTTCTAAATCTGGATGAAAACTCCATTATATACACATACTTAGTGAGATTAATCGAGCTTTAACTAGGGGGATCGAATCGATGGCTAATCGTGAAACATTGCCGACTTCCGATGACTTGGAGTCGAATATCCGCGGTTTAACCGATATGTTTAAATCTCCCGGCGATATTTACAGCAGAGAATTTCGGCTGCAAGAAATGAAAGGCTGTATCCTTTACCATATTGCATACACAGACCGTGAGCGTCTGCAAAACAGTGTACTTAAACCGCTTCAGCGCGCGACTGAGAATCGCCTTGAAGACGTGCTCCCCATATTAGATTTGAAGCGTGTACACGACTTCCATTCCGCTGCCGAGGGGGATGAAACAGGGTAAATGTGCGATTTTGGTGAATCAATGCTCCGGGATCATGTTGGCCGATGTCAGCATCCAACTGACCGACAAGGCTGCCGTACCGCAAAACGAACAAACGATTCGCGGCTCGCACGATTGATTCGTCGATGATTTGGCCATTAACTCCCAGCTTATACGCAAGCGTTTAACGTCAGCTGAGCTGGTGGAACGAAATTATGTATTAGGCAAGAAGAGCACGCTGAACGTATCCCTCCTTTATCTGCAAGGGCTCGCAGATTCGAATGTGGTCGAGCAAATCGCGGCCAAAGTTGCCGGGATTTCGGTTGATTATGTAAAGTCTGCCGGTCAGATTACGGAAATGCTGGAGAGCAGCACATTCTCGTTTTTCCCTCAAACGCTTTACTCAGAACGTCCCGATACGACGGTGTCCCATTTAATGGAGGGCAGAGTTGTGCTGTTGATAGATGGCAATGCAATGGCGGTCATTCTTCCGGTTACTTTCTTCATGTTTTTTTCAAGTACCGGACGATTACGTGTCGAAATGGTGGAATGGGACATTCTTCCGCTTCCTTCGTTATATCAGCATGCTGCTAACCGTTGCGCTGCCTTCAATTTACATTGCGATCGTATCCAATCATTTCGAAGTGCTGCCGATCGATCTCGTGTTTTCACTCAAAGCATCGCTTGAGAATATTCCGTTTGACCCCTTAATCGAAGCGTTATTCATGATTATCGTGCTTGAGCTGCTCCGGGAAGCTGCGCTTCGTCTGTAGCCCCGGCGTCTGCTGCCGGCGCTTATACAGCTGCCTGTACGGATATTTGGCAATAAGACGTCCAAGCAGGAGTGAGCCGGCATGTCACGCTTTCAATTGTTCGGATTTATTTTGCAAACACAAGTCGGGTTAGGCGTGCTTGCTTTCCCCTATGTATTGCATCGTTCAGCAGGGCAGGACGGTTGGATTCCGATTATACTGGCCGGAGTTGTCATTCAACTTCTGCTGCTTGGTTATATCGCACTCTGCGCCAGGTTCCCACAGAGGAACCAATTTGAATTTGTGCCGCTTCTGCTTGGCAAATGGATAGGCAATCTAGTGTCCATGGTCTATGTTGATTATTTTGCATTGACGTCCACTTTGATCCTTCTCCTTGAGATGGTGTTCGTTGAATTATGGGTTCTCCCATTCTCTAATCCATGGCTGGTCATCATCGCAAATGGCGTTATCCTCCTCTACATCGCCAAGGAAAGCGCCCAAATCATCGCACGATACCATACTATGATTTCATTCATCCTCATTCTCATGGTAGCTCTATTGTTCTTCGGCCACGATAACTTTGATTACCGTTACTTGCTGCCTATCGGTGAGAGAGGTTGGAGTGCCATATTGCTTGGGATGAAGAGCTCTGTGATTTCGTTCCTCGGCTTTGAGCTGCTGTTTGTCGTCAGTTCGGAGGTCAAGAAGAATGGCAAAAGCTTGATCGCTCCGATGTTATGTGAAAACGGGGCAGCTGCATTCTTCTATCTCATGGTTGTGCTCGCCTGTTCCCTTAACTTCAGTCCGGAATCGTTGGATCGCGTCCCGCAGCCGGTTCCTTACTACATGAACGGGATCTCACTGCCATTCCTGGAGCGGATGACTATATGACCCCTCTCTTCTGACTTTCAGGGTTGTTCTGGAGATCGGAATCAGGGATTGAACGCTTAACAAAGATCGTTGAATTCGGAGCTTATTTTGCGCTTAGATTCCCCATAGTACTGCTGCTGATTGCTTGGATGACAGGTAAAAAGGAAGGTCAGGCTGCATGAAGCGAATTGTTCTGTGCATGTTGGTGGTACTCACCGCCATCTCGGTTTCAGGTTGCAACTATCATAATGAGATAAAAAACTTACAGCTTATCTACGCCACCTCGCTGGATTTGAACGATAAGAACGAGATTGTAACGACCGTAACCATTCAATCCCCGGGGGGAAAGGAGCGCTCGGCTCCGACACATGAAGTGATATCCGCATCAGGCGCCACGATGGAAGAATCCCTATATCAGAAAATCGGCGTGCAATTAACCGGCCCTGTCGCAACCTCCAAGAATCAAGTGATGCTCATCAGCGATAAGCTGGCACGTCAAGACATGGCAGCTCTGCTCGATGCCACCTTTCGAAGCTCTGCAGTCCATATGCTCTCCATGGTTGCCATCGTTCAAGGCAAAGCCAGCGATTTAATCCGTCTGAGCGATTCGGGTCGGCGACGACAGGAGAATACCTGAGAAAACTCATCATTAGCGCTCGTTATGAAACAGCGATTCCGGACGTAACCCTGCATTCTGTCTTTCCCATCTTCTTCGACCCGGGGCGCGACTCGGTTCTGCCCATCTTGAAAAAGGTCGGAACCCGTGCTGAAATTGATGGAGTTGCACTGATGAATAACCGCAAATATACCGGGTATCACTTGAATGCGAATCAATCCATGATGCTCTTATTGCTAAGCGGCAAGCTCCAAGGTATCTGCGTGATGACCCGGAATTTTGAAGATGGAAAGAAGGATGCGCCGGGTGATGTAAATGAGTACATCTCCTTCGACGTCGTCAAGTTAAAGCGCTCCAAGCATGTCTCGATCAATCCCGAAGGAAACGTAACCGTTAAGCTGCGGTTGGCACTAAAAGCTACAGTAATCGAATACGGGAAAGACAACCTTATCGATAAACAGGTCACTGCAGACTTGAACAAGCGCCTCTCCGCTTTGCTTACGGATAGGGGATAAAGAATTGAGGAATGGGTGAGGGATGGGATGAGGAAATAGAGATGAGTTGATGAGGAGAACAAATAGAGATGAGAAAAAGGCTGCTCCTCCGGTGCATTATCCGCACTTGGGGAACAGCCTTTTGTGGCGAGAGAGCTTCGTCTACTTGCCGAACATAACATTCGCCGGCTTGTTCATAGATTCCACCAGCTTCTTGGCCGAATTGACCCACTTCTCATCGACAAGAATCGTTAGCGAAGTCGTTTCAGAGATCGTATCATGCTTGAAGGTTGCCATCTCAGCCGCGCAAGCTTGATTAACGGCTAATAAGGATTTCAGATAGATCCGTTCCTCGTCCGTCAGCGGACCTGTGTGATTGCCGAGCGTCTGCAGGGACTTCTCCGATTGTTCTAAGAACGTCGCCGCATTGCGGGTAGTCTCAGGAAACGGTGTGCCATTCACGGCCTCCGCCTCTTTGATAAAGGTCGTGATAGCAGAGCTCTTATGGTACGCGGCAATCAGCAAGCTCTTGGCCGCCAATCGGGTCGGGATATCCTGATGCTTCAGCAAATCCTCAATTCCAGACGTCACTTGATCAAAATAAAGCTTGGCGTCATTGCCGGACTGCAGAATCGAAGTGCCACGGCTAATGCGCGCATCCTTATCATGTTGAATCGAGCGGCTGTATAGAAACACATTGCCGATTAAACTAAATGTAAGCAAGATAAGGACGACTGGCGTGAAAATCGGTCGTTTGGGCTTGTGCTCCTCCACGGTGTTACCTCCAAAAGGTTTGTTCAAATCAGGATGGGCATCCACGTTTATCCTACTCGTCAGGGCCCTCCACTAAGTTAGCGTGTTCCGCATGGGAATGCAACCGGATTGGAGCAACGTTAACAGATCCGTCACATCGTTTCGAGATCAACGCTGCTGCCTCTGCCGGAAGGCTCGGCTGGGGTAACGATAAGCCTTCTTGGCAAGCGTGCCCGAAGTTCTGGTACGTGACTGATTACACCTACAGACAGCGTATCGTTCTGCAGCTTCTCCAGCGCCGTAATAACCGTATCCAGCAGTTCCGGATCCAGCGTTCCGAAGCCCTCGTCCAGGAAGAAAAATTGCAGCGGATATTTGCCGCGAAGCTGAATTTGACCGGACAATGCAAGCGCCAATGCCAGCGAGGCCAAGAAGGTTTCGCCCCCGGAGAGCGTCGAAACCGGTCGACGTATACCGCCGTTAGCATCATCTCGGATAACAAATCCGCCGCTGGAATCGACTTCAAGCGCATAACGACGCTTCGTTAAGAAGCTAAGCCGTTCAGAAGCTGCCCGGCATACTTGAACCAGCTGCTCTTCTGCGACATACTCCACGAATGCATTCCCGCGGAACACGGTTTGCAGCGACTTCAGCCTGCCGCAAAGCTGCTCCATCTCCAGACGTTTCGCTTCCAGGCCGTTCCACCGCTCCTGCTTCGCTTTGAGCTCGTCCATATCCCGCTCGGCTTTCGCTGCCGCTTGCAGCATGCTCTCGTTCATCAAACGCCCTTGCTCCAGCAGCGTGACCGCTTCTATCCACTCTTCTTCGGTCTGGCTTCGTCCCTGCAATTGATCCCGAAGCAGCTCAACCTGAGCGGCGAGCTGCTGCTGTGCTTCATGATACTTGGCGACATCTTCTTTGATTCGAGCCTGATGGACAAGCATCGGCTGCAATGCGGTGACTTCCTCGCTGCTCTCAAACGGAGAGGCCGATAAGGCTTCCTGCCAAGCGGTGTCCGTTTCCTTCTGTCTGTTGCCAGCTGCGATTTCCGCCTCGTCAGCAGCACTTCGCTGCTGCGCCGCATCCGACAGCGCTTGTTGGGCGGTTTCATGATGCTCAGTTAGCCGCTTCAAATTCGCACGAAGTATGGACAGCTCTTGTTCTGCTGTCGCAATCAAATCTGCCGCTGGGAGTCCGTTTGTAATGCCTTGCAATTGATTTCGCTTTTCGCCTAATTGCTGCTGTTGGCCAGCGAGCGTTGCCGATAAAGTAGCGAATTCCAGCTGTGCCGCCTGAGCCTGACTCGAGCTTTCTTGCTGGGTCCGTGTCGTCTCTTCGATATAGCTGACACTCCGCTCAAGGCGGCTCCTTAATTCAAGGGCAGCCGTTTCTCGCTGCTCCAGCTCTTGTAGACGCTCTTCCCCATGCGAAGGCTGCAATGCCGCTCCGAACTGCTCCAGCCATAAGGCCTGTTCCTGCTTCAATTCCTCTGCGGCTTGCACATATTGAGCCTGAGCGCGGTCTGAGAGCGCTGCTTGCGTGCGGTAGTCGTTGGAGATCTGTTCACTCCTGCGATTGATATCTGTAAACCGCAGTCGACTGCTTGCAAAACCTTTCTCCGCATTCGCAAGCCAGCTTTCATGCATGGTTATCATCTCAGCAATTGCCTTAAAAGCTGATTGATGAGCAGCAAGCGCCTCGGCAGAGGCTGTTTCGGTTGCATCCGATGAAAGCCTTTCGGTGACCTCGGATGCAGCAGCTGCCTCCGGCATTGCCGCATCCTTCATCATCAACGAGCCGCTATCCATCACGTCCGTCAATCTATCCATCGCTGAACTAGCCTTGGTATGCAGGGGCGATACTCTCAGCTGGAGCTGCTGCGCTTGTTGAATCACCTGCTCCCATGCAGCAATGATCGTATCCCGGGCTGAGTTATCTTCCTCGTCGGCAATCCCGTGATTACTGGGGTGGACGCATGATCCGCACACCGGACATGGCTCGCCTTGAACTAATCCCTCCGCTAATTGCGCGGCAAGCTGCAGCCGTTGTTGTTCACGCTGCTCCCTACGGACACGCTCCATCCATTGCGGTAACGAACGGCTCCACTCGCTCAGCTCGCGGTTCAAGCTTGTCAACGAGGCCTGTACCGGCTTCAACTGCTGGAGCTGTCCAAGCAGCTCCTTCTCCGCTTGACGCTGCTCCGTCTGCGCCGATTCCATCCGAAGCTTCGCTTGATTGTGCAGCTCCCTCGCTGCGTTCCGTGCCTCATACGAAGTCGAAGCCAGCGCTGCTAGATGGTTGTGCTGCTGCAGCCGCTTGCTCAGCGCATTGCGCTTGTCCCGATCCTCGGCGGTGAGCTCCACCGCCTTCAGCTCCCGGCGCAGCTCGGCTTGCTTGGCCGCGGCCTTGCCGAGCATCTCCTGCGCTTTGGCAGCCTGCTCGCCATGGCTGCGGCTGCGCTCTTCCGCGTCGCGGGCGCTCAGCTCGCCGGCCGCGACGCTCCGCGCCAGCGCGGCGGCTTCGCCTTCGAGCCGCTGCGCCTGCGCGAGCTGCTCGAGCCGCTGTGCCAGGCGCGGCTCGCCGTCCGCGGCCGCGGCAGCTGCCGCCGAGCGCGCGGCGGCTGCGGCCGTGGCCGCCTCAAGCCGGGCAGCGTGCGCCAGCCCGGCGGCCTCGCGGCGCGAGGCGGCAGCGCGCAGCGCCGCCTCGGCCGCGGCGGCTGCGCCGAGCGCGGGCGCGAGCCGCTCCGCGGCGGCGAGGCGCGCGAGCTCGCGCTCGAGCTCCGCGACGCGCGGCGCTTCCGCGAGCAGCTGCGCTTGCAGCGCCTCTTTGCCGCGCAGCGCGCTGAGGCGCTCGCGCACATGCAGCCGCTCCGCGTGCAGCCGCTCCGCTTCCGCGAGCGCGGCGCGCGCCGCCGCAGCTGCGGCTGCCGCTTCGCGGTAGCGAGCCTCCGCGGCAGCCACCGCTTCGGCGGAGGCGTCGCCGAGGCCTAGCTGCTCGGCCGCCGCCTCATTCAGCGCGGCTTCCGCCGCTTTCATGCGCTGGCTTAGCTTCAGCGCCAAGCCGTCGCCGAAACGCTCCAAGCGGAACAGCCGCTGCAGCATCGAGCGTCGGTCCTTGCCGGTCAGCGACAGAAACTCGGCGAACTTCCCTTGCGGGAGAACAACCGCGCGCGTGAAGTCTTGCATGTGAAGTCCAATCTGCGCTTCCACGCAGCGCGTAACATCAACGAGCTTGTCCGCCAGGACGACATCGCCCGCTTCGGTAATCTCCACGAAACGGCTGATCGTATTGCTGACGGACACGTCACCGCCGCGCTTGAATTGCCGCTCGACACGGAAACGCTTCTTCTCGCCGGCACCGGAGAGCTCGAACGTGAACGACACCGCGAGCGTTTTCTCCGCTTGATTCATAATGCCTTGTGTTCCGTTCGCAGCACGTTCAACTTTGCCATAGAGCGCTAACGTAATCGCGTCAAGAATGCTGGATTTCCCGCTGCCGGTCGGACCGAAGATACCGAAGACGCCGGCTTCGGTCAGCCGTTCGAAGTCGACTTCCTGCGGTTCCCGGTAGCTCTGTAAGCCGCTTAATCGAAGGGATATCGGCTTCATGCGCTTTCACCTCCGTCAAGTTCTGTCGGCACGGCGCCACTCTGCAAATCTTCCTCTTCGGCAATCAATTCCAAGAACAACTGAACGGTTGGATCATCCGGCTCTCCGCCCCCGGTCTGCTTGGCAAAAAATCGCCTGAACAGCTCCTCGGCAGGCAATTGCTCACGCGAGCGTTCACCTGACTCCTTCGCTTCGGCAGACTCCGGGTAGATGGGACGAATATGTATCAGTCCGTCATGCAGCTTACGCAGCTGCTGAATATGCTGAAGCATCATCGCTTCCGTCATCCACACATCAAGGTCTATCCATGCACGCGAATCGCGTCCTTCTTCCAGCCAGCTGTACACTTCGGCCAGACCGCCCTTGGCGTTCCAGCTCACCAGAGGTCTGCCAGAGCTAAGCAAAATTTCCTGCGGCACGACCACTTTACCCGGCAGCGCATCAAATACCGTTACCGACTTCGCTTGGCCTGCTTCTGAGAAGCTGTAAGCAAGCGGCGAACCGCTGTAACGCATCGTCTCATCCCCGGCTACCCGCTGCGGACGGTGCAGATGACCAAGCGCTACATATTGCGCGCCGATTCGAAGTGCGGACGGATCAACCGTATAGGCACCGCCGATTTGAATCGGACGCTCGGAATCGGTCTCCAAACCGCCAAGTACATAGATGTGGCTCATCGCCAAATTCACCGTGTCGCTTCGAAAAGCACTGCCGAGCTGCGTCATAAGACGCCCCACTCGTTCCGAGTATGCCGTGCGCAGCTGCGCCTCATCGGTCGCTTCACTAAGCAGTTCGCGCAGCCTGGATTCCGATGGATACGGCAAGGCTGCGATAACCGCTTGCTCCCCGGTGCGGGCAACGTCAACGATGAGCGGTTGGTCTGTCGGCATGCCGACCAGCCGAATGCCGCTGCGTGCTGCAAGCGGCGCGGATGCAGACACCCGCTCCGGATGATCGTGATTGCCCGCGATAACCGCTACAGTCCGCTTCCCTCCGTCAGCCAATCGGGCAACCGCCTCATAGAACAGCTGCTCTGCTGCTGCCGGAGGGTTGACAGAATCATAGACATCGCCTGCAAGCAGCACCAAATCAATCTCTTCGTCCTTGACGAGAGAGGCAAGCTCATCGACGAAAGCCGCTTGTTCCTCTAGTCGGCTGCGGCCTTCGAGCGACCGCCCGAAGTGCCAGTCTGCCGTATGCAGTATTCGCATCGCTTGTTTCCCCGTCCCTTCTGTTTAAAACAATTTAACCGCTTCTCCCCCATCGAAGAAGAACACGTAACATTCATCAATCTTGCGTCCGATAATAGACTGAATCGCTTCCGCATACAGCGTCAGCTGGAAACGGTGACGCTCCGCCGCTTCCGTCCATCGTTTCATCGTAATTCGGTCTGTCTTATAATCGAGCAGCACAAGTCTGCCTTCTTCATCTTGAAACAAGCAGTCGATAACCCCTTGAATGAGGATCGGTTCGTCACTCAGCACATGCGATGCATTCGGATATACACGATCCGCAGGAAACGTGCAGCTAAACGGCGTCTCGCGTCGCACCCACTGCGCCCGGAGCAGTCTAAGGCCGACATCGCTTTGAAAAAATGCCGCCGAACCCGTAATATCCACAGCCGCCGCCTGCTGAGCAGACAACATATTGCGCTCACGGAGACTTGCGACCGTTCCACGCACCGTCTCTTCCGATATTTCATCCGCCAGTTGAATATGCTGCATGACAAGATGGCTGACCATCCCCCGTTCGGCTGGCGTTAAAGCCGTTTCCTCCATGAACTTCGGACGGCGCAATCGGAAGGTATAATCACTATGACCGGATTCCTGTCCCTTATCTAACGTCTCTTCTACTTGACGCCTTGCCTTCGGCTCTTCATGAACCAAACTTTCCGTTTCCTCGTCAAAAAGAAACTCGACCTGCTCCTCAATCCCCACGCCTGCAAGTGATGATTGGACCGACTCAACCTCAGACGCCCCTTCATGAACAACTGCTTCTCCCGCAGATCCCCAGCCAGCCAAGCCATCATCTCCCGACAGCTCCGGCAATAAGAAAGCTGCTTCGTCCATGCCGGCTTCGGCATGAAGCCGTTTCATCTCGGTTACGGATGTTTTGGCTGCCGTCATCGTAGCCGCAGTATAGGGATACTGCCAGCTTAATCGTCGATCAATCTCAGCCGCCGCCTCCGGCGACTCTGGCAGTGGAACAAGCTCCTGGACAGCCTGCATCCGCACAGCGAATGCTGCTGCCTCTTCGCTTTCTTCCACTGTACCGGCTGCTGCTTCAAGCCCGAGCACCGAAGCCGGAACGACAGCGGTCCGCCAATCGCGGAAGGAGATGACCTTTGTATCATCTTCTGCAGCTCTATCAGTTGTCCTTGCATCCTCCGATTCATGCATAGCTCCCGAGGTATCGAAATCTTCCGTACCTTCTGCCCTCGCGTCGCCTTCGCCTACTTCTGTCCCCTCGGATACCACCATCGTTTCATCCGTCTCGCTCACCATAACCGTTGGAATTCCCGCTCCCATTGCGAGCGGTCCAAGCCAATCCAGAAACCTCGACGCCCCGGCGATACGGAAATCCGCTAATCCGCCGTCCGCATCCAGCGCTGATTCCCAGCGTTGCAGCTGCTTAGCTGCGTCTGCGACGGTTCCGACGAGGAACATTTTCTCCTTTGGCCGTGTCAAGGCTACATACAGAATCCGCATCTCTTCCGCCAGCGTTTCCATCGCCAGACGCTGTTTAATCGCCAGCTGCGGCAATGTCGGATAACTGACTCTGAGCTCCGTATCCACATAACGCGGCCCGAAGCCAAGCTGTTTGTGCATGAGGAACGGACTGCTAAGATCACGTTTGTTGAACTGTTTGCCTAGACCCGCAGCGAAGACGACCGGAAACTCCAGCCCTTTACTCTTGTGAATCGACATAATGCGCACGACATCTTCTTGCTCCCCGAGCGCTCTTGCTGTTCCGAGGTCACCGCCGCTCTCGCGCATCCGATCAATAAATCGGAGGAAGCGGAACAATCCTCTGAGCGTTGTCGCTTCATACTGCCTTGCCCGGTCGTGAAGCGCGCGCAAATTCGCTTGTCGCTGAAGGCCGCCTGTCATGCCGCCTGCCAAGTCGTAATAGCCAGTCTCGCGATAGATACGCCATAGTAAGTCAGCAAGCGATCCCTGTCTAGCCTCTCCACGCCACACTTCAAGCGTTACCAGGAAGTTTTGCAGCTTCCGCTGCGTATCTTCCGGTATTGCAGAATCATCCGCTGCATTTCTGACCGCTTCAAAATAAGAAACGCGTCCCGCAGCAATTCGAATAAGAGCTAGCTCTTCCCCCGTCAGCCCAACAAGCGGCGAACGAAGCGTGCCTGCAAGCGGAATATCTTGATAAGGATTGTCTATGACGCGCAGAAGCGAGAGCATCGTCTCGACTTCTGTCGCCTCAAAGTAACCGCTACTGAGCTCTGCATAGGCAGGAATGCCATGATGTTGGAGCTCCTCTATAATTACCGGCGCCCATTGCTTATCTGCCCGCAGCAAAATAACGATGTCTCGCCAAGCAAGCGGGCGCTTACGCCCCTTCTTGCCGTCGTACACCTCGAACGGCTCCGCGTTTGCGGCATCTGCCTGCATGCCTTTCAGCCGAACAATCTGACTTGCAATATAGCGCGCCTCAAGCTGCACGGTTTGCAAATCTTCCGCAGATTCAGCCTGCGACATTCCTTCGCCATCCGATTCTGTTTCTTCTTGCGCTTCAGTAGAATGATCTGCCGCTTCCCCTTTGCCACGGTCCAGTACGGCAAGCTCTACCGAATAGCGCTCCGCAGGGCCGCCTTCGCTTGATGACGGATACGTTGCGCCGCACACGAGCTCTGCACGTGCATCGTAGTCCATTTCCGCTGCTTTCTCGCGCATGATGGCGCGAAACACATTGTTAACGCCATCGACGACTTCCTGCCGACTGCGGAAATTCCTCGCCAAATCGATCCGAACGCCAAACTCTCCGCTGCCTTGCTCGTCCGGTACAATCTCCGAAGCTGCAGCGTCCACTTCACCAGCCATGTGATAACTCTTATATTTACGTAGAAACAATCCCGGTTCCGCCAAGCGGAATCGATAGATGCTCTGTTTCACGTCGCCAACCATGAATCGGTTCCCTCTGCCTGAACGCGAGATCAGCGATACGATCGCTTCCTGAACCATATTCGTATCTTGATATTCATCAAGCAAAATCTCTTGAAACTGCTGTTGATACTCTATAGCAGCGGCTGATGGCACTAACGCTTCAGCGGTGGATTCACTGTCCCGCAAAATGCGTAGGCAATAATGTTCCATATCACCGAAATCGATCAGACCTTTCTCCAGCTTCGCCGCTTCGAACCGGCTGCCGAACTGATCAGCCAGCGAAGCCAGCGTCTTCATGAGCGGTGCCATTTCGGCGAGCTCCGCTGCAAACTCCTCCGGCGTACGGGTAAACAGCTCTTCTGTTAAATCGGCGATAATCGTTTTGGCCCGGTCGCGCAAATCTTTGACCTGCTCCTGCAGCGCTTTATCACATGCATCTCCGCGCTGGCTCTTCAGCTTCCCGAAGCTTGCAGTGGTGAACCCTTCATGCCATGTCGTCCATGGCTGACTTTCAACGCGCTGAAGAAGGGAGCGAACAAGCACTAGATCATCTCGGAATGTCTCGCCATAAGCATCAGGACCTCCCGGCTGGTAGGTGAGAGCTTCCGCTTGTTCGAGTAGGCTGACTGCGCCTTGCAGGGACAAGGATACGGCATCCGTCAAGCTCGCCACCCATTCGGTTTGACTGAGCTCTTCCGCATCTCGAACTTGGAACGCATTCGCAGTCTCTTCCAGCCATACCTTCGGCCAGGGATGACTCTGCGAGAAGTGATAGAGCTTCATAACTAGCGCGTAAAGCGGCTCATCGCCGCGTTCCCCGCCAAACTTGTCTACCAGTTGAAGGAACGCCTGTCCTTCCTCCGATTCCGGCTCTCCATAACGCTCCTCGAATAGGGCATCAAGCACGTCAATGCGAAGCAGCTCCGCTTCTGTCTCATTAGCGATGCGAAATCCGGGATCGAGCCCGATGAGCGAATAGTAGCGACGTATGACATCAAGGCAGAAGGAATGCAGCGTCGTAATCGAGGCACGCCCCATTAAGGCCAGTTGACGGCGCAGATGATCAGAGCCCGGATGTCGATCCAGCTCTTTCTCAAGCGCGATCCGAATACGCTCTTTCATCTCTGCGGCCGCCGCTTTCGTAAAGGTAGCGACAAGCAGCCGATCGACATCGGTGTCTGCCGATATTTTGCGGATAATCCGCTCGACCAGAACCGCTGTTTTACCTGAGCCGGCAGCCGCAGCTACCAGAATGTTGCTGCCGCCTGTCACGATAGCTCTCCACTGATCATCCGTCCATGTGCTTCCGATCGGCTTTGGCGGAATGGTCGTACTCTCGGTTAACGTAGTCGTCATTACTCTTGCTCCTTCCCTGTATCCTCTTGTACATCGCTGTTGTCGTCTGTATCCTCGCCGCTCGCGAGCAGCTCCCAAACTTCATCTTTACCCGGCTTGTTCAGCCTTGTATAGCAGTTGCCTTCTACCAAGGGGTCAAAATGACACACCGGCTTATACGCGCAAAATTGACATGGTGTCTTATTGCCCAGTCGATACGGGGTAATGGAAACATCTCCACCAGCGATCCGATCTCCGATTCGGCGAAGTGTTCCTCTTACCGAACGACGCAGCGTTCCCCATTGCTCATCGGATACGACCGAAGAACTGCTATAGAAACCACCGTCACGCTTCAGCGCAAGCGGCAATAGCTCGGAATATCCCGTCGAAAGTGCACCGTCCATCATTCGGACCGTTTCTTCATCTGCCAGAACGAGTCCTTTAAGCTTGAACCGCTTCAATATTTCCGTGCGAGCCTTCGCAGGCGGCATTCCGTTGGAGGTAGAAAGCATCGGATTATGCACGTGGAAATACAACGCTCCCGCTGCTTTCGCAGGCTGTCCAAGCCATTCCGGCGCATGCGTTAACAGAACATCCAGGTAGGTTAGCATTTGCAGCGCCATGCCATAGGCAACTTCCTCTAAGCGAAGCTGTTTCGCGCTAGACTTGTAGTCGATCACACGCAGCAGCAACCCATCTGTTGTCTGCGCGGCGTCAACGCGGTCAATTCGACCGACCATCTCCAGCATTTTTCCATTAGACAGCGGAATCGTAACCGGCGGCAGAGGACCTTGCGGCCCGAAGCCAATCTCAAGTCCAACCGGTTTAAACTGTGCTCGCCTTGCATGCTCGCCCAGAATAACCGCAGCTTGGCTAATAATATCGCGCAGCTTGCGCGCTACATATTGATGGCGGTTGCTGCTGAACAGAATTTGCGATTGCAGCCTCATCGCCAGCTCGTTTACGATTTCCGTTGATGCTTCACGCAGCTGCTCCGGTGTGAGCGAAGCCCAGCTGTCGCCAAGCGATTCCGTCAGCCGGTTTAGAGCAGCATGGAACAGCTGTCCGATGTCCGGCGCAGCTAGTTTGTAGAGGGCTCTCTCACGAAGGCGCAGTCCATGGATCACAAAATGCTGAAACGGACAAGACACGAAGCGTTCCATTCGCGACACGCTGCCTCGCAGGAGCGTCCCATATAATTGCTCGGCGGTTGCCGCAGAGAGTGTCACTTCTTCATTGGTATATTGCAGGGAAGATACTAGACGCTGCAGCTTGTCCTGCCACTGCGGCCGAACGGCAAACCAGTTGTAAGCTTCCCACCATAGCGGAGCAATCTCGCCGCCATGTTTCCATAGCCGCAATTGTGTAATCAGGTAAGACAGCGTTCGTTCCGGATGTGCCATAAACGACTGCTGCTCGGATTCCGGCATGGCGGGAACCGGCTCGCCTGCAATTCCCTTCTCCACCATGCCGGGGAATAGTCCTTTAATATGGCGGATAATTTCCGAAGGAAGCAAGCTCTTCCCTTCTTCATCCGATTGCGGCCAGCTTATCCACAGATGCTCGCTCGGTGTCGTAAGAGCATTGTAGATCATGAACCGCTCATCGAGCAGCTTGCGGCGCACGCCCGGTGCCATGACAAGTCCGCCGTATTCCAACGTTTCGCGTTCCTGCTCGGTCAGTACGCCGTCCTCTTGCATGCGCTGCGGCATGACGCCGTCATTGGCGCCAAGCAAATAACAGATTGTGATTTGGCCCGAGCGCGTTCGATCCATGCTTCCGACCAGTACTTGATCCAGCGAAGGCGGTACGGATGCAAGCTTCAAGCTCTCCAGCCCCGTCTCCACCATGCCCGTGAACAGCTCGAGCGGCATCGCTTCGCTTCCCGTCATTTCGGTCAGCTGATCGAGCAAATCCATCACGCCGTCCCACAGCTGCCGATGCTCTCTCGCCCGAAGAGGATTGCCTTCCGCAATGGCTTTGCGGCTCCAGCGCTCCATCCGATCCGGCGCTTCAATCGTAACCAGCAGTCTGTACATGGCCTCGCACATTTGTCTGACGCTGCCGGCTTTCTTCATCTCTCTGCCGAATTTGCGCAGAATCGGTACAACCGCTTCCCTTGCGGCCATAATGGCATCGTATTCCCGCAGCTCATTCTCGCCTGCCTGCACGGGATCGCCATCAAGCGTATCGCGCATTAATGGCTTCCACTGGCTGAGTGTCGTCCATCTGTTGCCGTTCATGCCTGATGCCAGTGCATAGTTTTCCAGCAAATCAAACGTTTCCCGCGTTATACTGCCGTCCTCCGGGATGAGAAGCTCTGATTTAATGCATCGGAATACGGCTTCATAACGCCAGCCATGTGTCGCGATCTCCAGCGCAGAACGAATAAACTCGACGAACGGATGATGAAGCGCGCCATTCTTCTGATCGAGGAAGTAGGGGATGCCGTAGTCAGCAAATACCGCTTTAATATAATCGTTGTAATCCGGCGCATTACGTACCATAACGGCCATATCCCGATAGCGCAGCTCTTCGTCACGTACTCGGCGCGTAATATCGCGAGCGACAGCCTCCACTTCTGCACGGCGATTGGCTGCCGCATGGAGCGAAACGCCCCCTTGCACCAGCTCAGACTCCGTTAGTTGAAGCGGCTTCCTTCCGCCGTAGTAACGTTCCAAATGCGCAAGCATCGGATTCTCCTTGAATCTGTACGGCGTTCCGCCCAGCAATACCGGCTCTTCGATCTCCACACCGTTCTCGATTGCCAAATCGCGAAGCTTCATATAAGTCTCCGCAGTCGGCCGGAACAGATCCAGCTCATGCGGCTGTTCGCTTTGTTCGTAAAGCTTGTCCAGGCATAGTGTCACAGTCATCCCTTTGGAGTACTTCATCAACGTGCCGAGCGCGTCGAATTCTTTGGGCGTAAAGCCGTGAAAGCCATCTACCCAAATCTCTGTATCCGCCATGGAAGGTGCTAGATGATACCCCTTAACCAGCCAGCTTAAATAATCCTCGGCATCGACATAGAGCCCATCCAGCTCCCGTTCAAGACCTGAGGCTATCATTTGTAAATCGTGAAGCTTTCTCCCAAGCAGCGAGCTGCCCTTCTGAGGCATGCGGCTTTCGACGAAAGAGGAAAGCTCATCTGTGCCGATCCCGTACCGCTTCCACTCCGTCATTAGTTCACCAAGACGCTCGATGAAACCATGCTGCGACTCGCTGCCTTTAAACAGCTGCAGCTGCTCCTCAAGGCGGTGGACGATTTTGTAAAGCAGCATATTCTTGCCATTCTCGCTAATCGGAACCAGTGCAGTACCGCCTGTCTCCTGCATAATCCGGAACGAAAGACGGCGGAAGCTGAGTGCCTGCGCCCTAATAGAACCATTAAGCTCTGCATGGTTCAGTAATGCATATTCCGTTTGGAAGGTTGCCTGCTCCGGCACCAAGATGACAATCGGCGGCCCGTCCGGCTGTGCCAGCACGTTGCTGCGAATCTGATCCAAACAATAATGGGTCTTGCCCGACCCTGACCGGCCAATTACAAATCGGAGCGTCATAATCCGCCAACCTCTTCTCGTTATTCGATTCTACTATTCTACCATACGCCTCCGCTTGTTTCACCTCAAAACACAAACATTTGTTCGTTTTCGAATAAGGTAAATTGTTCATTGTGCTCTCATTACTCGGGTCCGATAATCTAACGAACCGTAGAGGCGTTATTTGACCGGATTTCTCGGTGCTGAGATTCTAACGAACCACAGAGGCGTTATTTCGGGAAATCGGCCCAGTACCTACATGCATACAACAGCCAAATAAGACCTCCACGGTTCGTTATAGTTTTTTAGGAGCTGTTTTGAGGCGAATAAGACCTCTACGGTTCGTTAGAATTTTTGCGTACGGGGGTTGGCGGTTGGGATTGGCGGTAAGTGGTTGGTGGTTGGTGGTTGGTGGTTGGTGGTTGGTGGTTGGTGGTTGGTGGTTGGTGGTTGTGGTTGGTGGTTGGTGGTTGGCGCACGGCGGTCGGTGGTACGTAGTTGGCGCTCGGCGGTGTGTTCCCCCCAAAAACAAAAAAAGTGCAGCGACAATGCGCTGCACTTTCCCCTTATAGCGTTTCAAGCGGTACTGGCACATGGCCATAATTTGGTGCTGCGCCATTCCCTGCTGCTGACCACTTCACCGCATTCGCGATGACACGGATTACGTCTTGATTGTGATAAGTAGGGTATGTCTCGTGTCCCGGCCTGAAGTAGAAGATCTTCCCCTGTCCGAGCTTATAGGTGCAGCCGCTGCGGAAGATTTCGCCGCCTTGGAACCAGCTCACGAATACAAGCTCATCCGGTGCAGGAATATCGAAATGTTCACCGTACATTTCTTCCTGCTCCAGCTCAATATACTCGCCAATGCCCGCTGCGATCGGGTGCGCGGGGTCAACAACCCATAGTCGCTCTTTCTCATCGGCTTCCCGCCATTTGAGTGCGCAAGTTGTGCCCATTAGCTTCTTGAATATTTTAGAATAGTGGCCGGAGTGAAGTACGATCAACCCCATGCCTTCCAGCACTCTTGCGTGAACGCGTTCAACGATGTCGTCACGGACTTCATCATGTGCCATATGTCCCCACCAAATTAGCACATCGGTGTTCTGCAGCACTTCTTCGGTTAGTCCGTGTTCTGCCTCATCCAATGTGGCAGTGCGAGTGTTTAACCCATGAATCTGCAAGCCGCTTGCAATTGCCTGATGTATCCCCTGTGGATAAATAGAGGATGCAGCCGGATTGGTCCGTTCATGGCGATACTCATTCCATATTGTAACTTGCGTCATACTAGCTTATACCTCCTGCTGCCATTGCTGCTTCGCGGACATCCGCTGAAGCAATGGTTCTCTTCTGCTCGGCCGCTTGTTGAATCGCTTCAAGTACCTCTTGATTGCGGTAACCATCCAACAAGGAAGGAAGCTCCTCTCGAACCTGACCACGGAGCATATCGATGAAATCCTGCATCTGCGTAATGTGATAGTGCGCTGGCACTTTATGAACGCCACTAACGCTCACAGTAGGGTCTGCTGCATCCGTTTGCGGCTGAATCCAAGTCAATTCCTGACCGCGCTCACAGCTGACCGAGATCGTCCCAAGGTCACCATAGATCGTCACTTCCAGCTGATTGCCGGAGCCATACGCATTGCGGGAGGTTTGGAACACACCTGCAGCGCCGCAGTCCAAGGTTGCCAAGAAGCCTGTAAAATCATCCACATCCACGATGCCATCCTCACCTGTAGCCGGGTCCGGACGATTCACGATGAATGTTTTCATTTGAGCAGACACTTCCGTAATCTCGCCAACGATAAACCGCGCGGCATCGACCATATGGGAGCCAAGATCGCCAAGCGCTCCTGTTCCGGTTAATTCACTGCGGTAGCGCCAGTTCATCGGAGTGCCGACCATCGCAACACCCCATGATTGCAAATACTGCACGAAGATATGACGTACAGTCCCCAGCTTGCCGGAACGAACCAAATCACGGGCATAGCGGAAAGAAGGAACATACCGATAGGAGAAACCTACCATCGATTGAATCGGGTTCTCTTCATACTGCTGGAGCAGATCAAGCGCCTCCGAATAGGTCCTTGTAAACGGCTTCTCCGTCATGAACGGCTTCCCGTGCTGCAAGCAGCATTTTACAATCGCATGATGAACTTGATTCGGAGTAATGGACAATACGGCATCCACATCGCTGTCAGCAATAATCGCTTCATAACTCGTATACTGTTTCTCAGCCGGAATGCCAAGCTTTGCCCCAGCACGCTCTACTGCATCTGCATTCGAATCGCATACAGCCGTAACGCTGACACCTTCGATTTTGGCCATATACTCCATATGCACGTTCGCCATGCCGCCAAGTCCGATAATACCGATCTTAATCTCTTTCATGGTGCTCCCCATCCTTAACCCTTATTGATTGGCTTTCGCCCATTCGTCCAATTGCTTCTGCTTCTCCGCGATAATTTTGTCCATTCCCGCCGCCTTCATCTTCGCAGTAAAGTCCGGGATGTATTTCTCCGGATCTACGGAGCCGGTTACGATGATATTCTTAAACTCTTTCTCTACGTTGCTTGTTGCGGCAATCTCTGTTTTCACCGGCTCAGCGTTGAAAGCGAAACCCAACGCACGAGACTTCTCGGCACTCTTGTTGTAAGCTGCATAGGCTTCCCACTTCTGCGGATCTTCACTTGCCCAT
Organism: Paenibacillus sp. CF384; assembly: GCF_900106745.1. Classification (GTDB taxonomy): domain Bacteria; phylum Bacillota; class Bacilli; order Paenibacillales; family Paenibacillaceae; genus Paenibacillus_Z. The sequence goes on from NZ_FNNV01000006.1 coordinate 179,528, forward strand.
AAATAGACGAGCGGCAAATTGCCCAGCATCCAGTTTCGGGTTGGCGGATAGCCTGAGCTGCCTGCATCAACGCCGGCAGGGAAATCAATTACATTGTCGGACTTCTTCACATAGTGCTTGCCTTCAATACCATTGATGAGCAGATTCATAATATCTTTGTCCGTGTAGAGCAGGTTAACAAACTGCATAGCGCGTGCCGGATCCTTGGAAGTTCTGGAGATCGCGAATACAGCGCTTGTCGCGTCGGTAGTACTTGTAAACGGCGTTGCCAGTTGAATTTCTACCAGATCGGTTCCTTGCGTGCGGGAATTGTCAAGATTAGAGCCCGGCTTGAACGAGCCTGTTTGGGCAAAAGCTTTGCCGGCACCGAGTGCTTTACCGATATCTTGAAGCGTTGCCGCGTCTTTGTTGACATAGCCCGCTTCGTACCATTTGCGCATCAGCTTGGCATATTCCATATATTTAGGATCTTCGATTTTGTTGATGACCTTTAGATCTGAACCGGTACGAACCAGCTCGCCCGGTCCTTCGCCAAGCATATCGTAGTAGCCGTAATCCAAAATCATCGCCGATGGAGATGCCCCGCCCGTCGTAATGAATGGGGTAACGCCCGGCTCGTTTTCTTTGATCGTTTTGAACATGGGCTCCATATCAGCCAGTTCTTTCACTGTGGACAGATCAAATTTGTATTTGTCGACCAGATCCTTGCGCAGAATAAGTCCTTTATCCGCAGCGAACTCTTTATTCGCAACCATGCCGTACAGCTTGCCGTTCACTTTAGCCGCATCGACGATTGCCGGATCAATCGTTTTCAAGAAATCTTGGCCATATTGGTTGACCAGGTCATCCAGCGGAATAAACTGCCCTTTCGCAACCTGCTGTGTGAAACCGAACCAGCCTGCAGAGAACATCAGATCGAACGGTTCATCGGAAGCGAACATCAGATTCGTTTTGTCGCTCCATGCGCTCCAGTCGATCGATTTGATCTCCAGCGTCGCATTGATTTTGGCTGTAAGAATCTTATTCACTTCATCCAGAACAAGCTTCTGATCCTTCGGTTCAGGACCCGGGAACACCATGACGATATTGTACGGATCTTGCTTGGAGGCATCTGCCGCTTCTGTGCTTTCTGTCTTGCCATTGTTGCTGTTCTTGCTTTCCGTGTTCGCAGCCGTATTCGTATTGCTGTTGTTGTTGCCGGATGAGCTGCAACCTGCTGCAACCAGTGAAAAGACAAGCAGAAGAAGAAGGACAAGATGATACCTGTTGACGTGCTTTCTCATTTTCGTTAACCTCCCGATTTTCTCCGTTAGTTTCTTTATACTAAACTGGAACGCAACATTCCAGACTTAGCCTTTCACAGCGCCTACCGTTAAGCCTTGCACGATGTATTTCTGGAAGAAGGGATAAGCCAATATGATCGGTCCGATCCCGATAATGGCCATCGCCATTCGAATCGTCTCCGTAGGTGCATTCGCGAGCAATTGAGATTGCCCGGAATTGCCCGTCTGACTGAGCAGCACTTGAATATCCAGCAGTGTCTTGTTCAGCAAGTATTGGATGCTGTAATTGTGAGAATCGCTGATGAAGATCAAACTGTTGTACCAGTCGTTCCAATAAGCCAGCGTGCAGAACAGTCCAATTGTGGACATGACAGGCAGCGATAGTCTAAGGATGATTTGCCAGAAGATTCGCAGCTCCCCGGCGCCATCAATGGAAGCCGACTCAATGATTGACGGTGGGATCGTGTTCATAAAGAAGGTTCGCATGATGAGGATATTGAAGCCGCTCATCAGCAAATTCGGGATAATTAAGGCGAGCAGCGTATTATCCAGGCTGAGATACTTGGTATAAACGAGATACCATGGCACAAGACCGCCGTTAAAGAGCATCGTAAAGAATACGTAGAAGGTAAGTGCCGTTCGAAACGGGAAGTCCCGCCTGGATAACGGATAAGCGAACAAGGATGTCATGAGCAGCGAACCAATCGTCCCCGCAACTGTCACTAGAATGGTAACGCCATAAGCACGCACAATCGTTTGGGAGTCATGGAAGAGATAACGATAGGCGCTCCAATCAATCTGATGCGGGAGAATCGAATACCCGTGAATAAGCAGCGATTTCTCCTCCGTGATCGAAACCATAAACACGAGCAGAAGCGGAAAGATCGTGGCGGCGATATACAGCAGAAACAGAAGATGAATGATCCACTGCTTGCTCCGCCCTGTAGAGATAACGTTCATGTTCATATGCCCCTTTGCCCCGTTAAAATAATGCATTCTCTTTGTTGACTTTTCGAACGACCGCATTCACGCCGAATACGAGCAGGAAGCCTAGTATGGACTGATACAATCCTGCAGCGGAAGCCATGCCGATGTCGCCCATTTGGAGCAAAGCTCGGTATACATAAGTGTCGATGACATCCGTAGTCGACATCAATGCACCGGAATTCATCGGAACCTGGAAGAACAAGCCAAAGTCTGCGTTGAAAATACGTCCGATTTGCAGCAGCGTCAGCGTCATAATGACCGGCATGATGAGCGGGATCGTAATGGACTTCACTTGCTGCCACTTGCTTGCACCATCAAGCGTAGCTGCTTCGTAATATTCCGAATCAATGCCGACGATTGCCGCCAAGTATACGATGCTGAAGTATCCGACGCTCTTCCATGCATTGACGATAATGAGAATGTACGGCCAATATTTCGGCTCGCTGTACCACGAAACCGTATCCATCCCGAGCGGCTCCAGGATCAGCTTGTTGACGAAGCCGTATTCGACGCTCAGAAAGCTGAATACGAGATAACCGATAATAACGGCCGAGAGCAAATACGGAAGCAAGATAACGCTCTGGTAGAATCGAGAAACAATCTTACGTTTAATCGCATTTAGCAGAATGGCTACGGCCACCGATAGAACGACATTGATAAAGATAAACACGGTATTATAGAGAACTGTATTTCGCGTAATAATGTAGGCGCTCTCCGTCTTGAACAGAAATTCGAAGTTTTTGAATCCCACCCAATCACTGCCCAGAATCCCCTTCGTGTAGCTGAGCTCCTTAAACGCAATAATGACTCCGAACATCGGCAAATAGTTATTAATCAGAAAATAGAGCAGTCCCGGGATCGTCATAATAATCAAAACGCGGTATTTTACGAACGCCTTCCATAATGAGAATCTCTTCGCTGATTGAGGCACCGTCTGCATCCTTCATCTCTCCAAACCTCTTGTGAACTATAGCTTTATTCTAGTCACTTCCGTTATATCGACCTACTCGATTGGTGACATCCTCAATACCGATTGTGACATTTGAATAAAAAATGTAAAAAAAAAGCCTGCTAAAGGATTGCTCCTTAGCAGACTCTCTTACTCCTCTGTGAACTGTCTTCGGTATTCCTGAGGATTCATGCCGTAATATTTGCGAAACAGCTTGGAGAAATGCGAAAAGTTGGTATAGTGAAACGCTTTTGCGATATTGCTGACAGACTCCTCGGAGTACAGCAGCATGTCCTTCGCTTTCTTCATCCGTTCCTCTACGATAAAGTCGGTCAAGCTTACTCCGGCCTCTTTCTTAAAGAGCCTAGATAAATAAGCGGAATTAATGTGGGCAAAAGCAGCCAGCTCTTCTCGGGATAGATCATCGAACAGATGATCGTTAATATAACGCTTCACTTTATCGACGACCGTGGATTCCGTGTCCAGCAGCGACATATGCATGGTCACCGTTTCGATCATGCTCTGGGTCCGTTCTTGAAGGGCATGGAGTGAGCGCGTTGCACTCGCTTCGTCCAGCAGGCCGCCGCCCGGGAATACCGTAACGACAGAAATGCCACGCCTATGCAGAACATAATAGATCGTTTGCAGCAGGGCATGGTAGAAGGCACGGAGCGTTTCACTAGTCACATTCGTATCCTTGCGCAGATCCGCGAACACATCATCCGCCAGAAGCAGCAGCTCCTCCCGCTTCCCATGCTCGAGCAGTTCTGACCATTGGAACAATGCGGGAAGCCTTGTCTCGCGCGCCTCAAGCGGCTGCTCTTTGAAGAATAGAACGGACTGCGACCTCGTGACATTGTGATGCTCCATTTGGATCAACGCGTTATAAAGCCGGGAGACATCGCTTAGCGGAACCCAGTCTCCGATATAACAAGATAAGTGACAATATAAATAAGCCGCGCAAGCGTCGATATAACTGGTACAGCTTCGTTTGATTTCATCATACTGCGGCTTGCGATTTCCGCTGCTTGGATCGTCGAAGAACAACGCGAATTGAACGCCGCTGCCGTCTTGCAGCACCTGACCGGGTAAACCGCCAAGCAGCATCTCACTCGCCGCATTTCGCAGCGCGAACTCCATCATTTCCTCTTCTCTCGTGTTCAGCGGCTTGCCCCAATGTTCGATCCCGATCAAGATCGGGAGTACACGCGCTTCCGGCGATAACGGCATCAGATTTTCCGTTAATGCACGTTCAATGTTACCGGGAGTCGGAAGTAGCCGCTGCCAGAATAAATCCTGCCAAAACCGTTCAAACAGCACGTTCTTGCTCATTTCCCACTTGCTGTATACTTTCTCGTAAGCTTCGCTGCGCTGCTTCGCGTCATGGGCGGCAGCGACCTTCTCCAGCGCATTGTGCACCGTATCTTGCAGTTCACGATAATCAACCGGCTTGAGCAAATAATCGAAGCTTCCTAAATGGACGGCGCGCTGTGCATATTTGAAATCGGCATGACAAGTAAGGAAGATCGTCTCAAGTGTAAGCTGCTGCTCTTTTACCCACTCCATGAGACTGATTCCGTTGCCTCCCGGCATCTCAATATCGCAAACCATGACATCGATTGCCGTTTGCTGCAAGATTAGCTTGGCTTGCTCGGCGTTATGGGCCTCATAGATCGCGCCGAATTTGAGTCCTTGCCAATCCACTCCGCTCTTCAGTCCTTCAATCGCAAACCATTCGTCATCAACAAGCAGTAGATTATACATGATAGCCTTCCTTTCCTTATGCTGTGGACGATGTCGCTATCGCCGAATAGGGAATACGGAGCGTTACTACGGTGCCTTTCGGCTCTCCATGTTCAAATATCAGTTCAGCCGAAGTACCGTATTGCAGCTTTAGCCGATGCCGCACATTCCAGATGCCGAGGTGACCGTCCTCGAAATCCGCATCGATATCACCGCGCTGCAGTTCAACCATCTGATCATCCGCAATCCCAACACCGTTATCGCTAATCGTTACCTCGTAATAAGCAGCATCTGAGTCAGTGGCTGGTTTGGCTGCGATACGGATCATAAAATGCTCCGGCCCCATTTCAAATCCATGTACGATGGCATTCTCAACAAAAGGCTGAACGATGAGCGGCGGCAGCATTTCCTTCTCCAGGCCCGGTGAAATGTTGATCTCGAATCGCAGATATTGCGGAAATCGCAGCTGTTGAATCTCAAGGTAACTGTGCAAATGCTCAAACTCTGTGTTCACGCTAACGCTGTTTAAATTCGTTCGTGTGACGAAGCGGAAATATTTGGAGATATGCGTTGACATTTTCTTGATGAGATCGGTTTTGTTCAGTTCCGCCAAGTTATAAATGATATTGATGGCATTTAGCAGAAAATGGGGATTGATCTGAACCTGCAGATGCTTGAGCTCCGCTCGTTGTGTTCGAATCTGTTCCTCGTATACATGGATCTTCAAATCATGCACCTGGGATGCCATATCATTGAATGTATCGTTGATGATGCCGAACTCTCTCGTACTCCCCGCCATCAGCCTCGTTTCCAGATCACCGCGTTTAATTTGCCTCATCCCTTTGATAAGTTCGTACATGGGCTTGAGCAGAGCACGCTGCAATAACAACAAATAAATGACCAGAACAGCCAGACCGAATAACGGAATGATGAAAAACAATCGTTGAAAATATGGCAGCTGCTGCAGAAGCGTACTCTCCGGGACGAGCACGGCAAGATGCAGCGGCGCGAACCGGGAAGCGGTCGAAACGAGCAAATAATCCGTTTGATCTGTTGTATGTAATCTTCGGTAGCGCTCATTCTCACTCGGAAGGGATAGTTTAGTACCTGCAGCGTCTAAACCTCTTACGGCCGCCTTTGTCAGCGGTGTACCATCGCTAGCGATGAACATTGCCTGCCCCTGCTTACCAAGCGCTAGATAGCTAAGCGGCACCATAAGCTTGTCGATATCGGTCCAGACGCCGACAATTTGACCGTAATCCGTCGGAACGAGCCGCACAATGGCAAGCTCTCCGCCTTGTCTGATCACCTTCCACGACTTCTCGTGGAGATGAGCATCCGACTCGCCGGCCATATAGCTTTTGAGCACGTTGATGACGGATTCAAGCTTGGCCGCATCTCCCCCGCGAAAGGAAGTGCTGAGCAGCTCGTCTTCCGACTTTCCATACGTGAACACTAAATTGACATTCGGATAATTCACCATGTCTTGAATCATTTTGTTCTGCACGCGCACTTTGGAGAAGAAATACTCCGCGCTGCCAGGCTCCGCCTTACCGTACTTGCGCAGATCCTCATTTAACACGACGAAATTATACAAGTAGCTCTCAGCATCAACGAGCGTGCGATCAATTTCATTACGGTACATCGAGAGCAGATTCTTATTGGATTGACCTACTTCATCACGCACGACATTCATCGCGTAGAGATTGTTGTAAAGCAGAAGCGCAAAGAGCGGAACCGTAACCGCCAGAAATCCGATAATGAGCTTCGTTCGAAGGGATGCTCGCATCGCTGTCATTCACTCTGCTTTCGATTAGGAGTTGGTTGGATGCCTCCATTGTACATGAAGGCACTTTTGCCGCCAACAGGGTGGATGAAACAGCAAAAAAAAACGCCCCCTTACTTAAGCGATCACTTAAGTAAGGGGGCGTTAAAAACGAATATCAAATGCTGCTAGCGGCTTCGCACTTCGAATATGCCAAACTTCAAGTAATGCCCCTCGTTAACGCCGACGATTTGGGGATGATCCTTGCCCGCTGCGCGCCAATCGATTAAACGGAGTGTTTTCCCTGCATCGATGGCTGCCGCTTGGATCGTCTCGAGGAACAGCTCGGGACGCATATGGTAGGAGCAGCTGGCTGTAACCAGGTAGCCGCCTTCATTCACGAGCTTCATTCCGTGAAGGTTGATATCCTTGTAGCCGCGTACTGCGCCTTCGATTGCGTTCTTCGATTTCGTGAACGCCGGTGGATCAAGAATGACTACATCCCATTTACGGCCTGCTTCCCCCATCTTCTTGGACGTATCCACTGCCTTCGCACTGCCGCGCTCTTGGCGCTCTTCGATTCCCTTCACTTGTCTGCGAAGATATTCGAACGCATCCGCTACGACAAACTCCACTCGCTCCTCGAAGCCGTTACGAACGACATTGCGGCGTGCCGTTTCAATCGCATGCTCGGATACATCAAGGCAGGTCACTTTCTTGGCGCCGTATTTGCAGGCATGAAGCGTAAAGCTGCCCGTGTGGGCGAAACACTCGAGCACTGTAGCGCCATCCCAATACGGGAACGTGACTACTTTGCCATTCGCATTGACAGGGACTAGCTTCTCTTCGCTCAAAGCCGCCAATGTGCCGGTATCGTCTGACGGAGCCGAGGATGGTTCGCCATCTGCAGCAGGCTTCAATTGAATGCCGCTGCGTGCTCCCCAGCCGAGCATCAGAGGTGCAATAGAAGCTCTATTCTCGCGCTGATCGAAGAAGTAGCCGGTCTTCTGGCCTTCAACGATATCTACTTCCATCTTCAAGCCGTTTTCCAATATATCAACGATACGCGGACACTCCCCATACAGAACGCCTGTCCGCTGTTCGATACCTTCCAATTCACGAACGGATACATCACTGCGCTCGTAAATGCCCTGAGGTGCAAATACAGCAACTAAGGCCGCAACAATCGCATCGCGACGAACCTCCATGCCAAGCGTCAGCAGTTGTACTACAAGCACATCTCCAAAACGGTCTACGATAAGTCCCGGCAGAAAATCAGCCTCGCCGTAAACCATCCGGCAATCATGCCCTTGCACGAACCGGCTCCGATGTTGTGCACACTGCATGAAACGTTCCCGGAAGAACGCCTCGTCCATCGCTTCGATCGGTTTATAAGACGTTACCCTAACCGTAATTTGGGATTTCGGGTTCCAATAGCCCGTTGCCAAATACTTGCCTTGATGCGTTACGAGGTCAACCAGATCTCCGGGAGTCGCCTCTCCTTCGATACGGTTTATTTCGCCTGCAAACACCCATGGGTGCCCGGCCTCCAATCGTTTCTTGCGGTCACGCTGTAATATCGCCTTTGCCTTCACGCGTTCCATGTTCATCCTCATCCTTTTCCGTAAGCTGACCTGGGCCGAACTTGTCATGCTCGTCCGGTCTATTGCATATGTATCGTTATTCTTGTTAAAGGAGCGTACTGCCATGCTAATCACGATCGTAGCCCGCGTGCTCGGAGGGTTTATCGTCTTCATGCTCGGCATGAGGGCGATGGAGCTTGCCATGCATCGTTCTGTCGGCCACCGTCTGCAGGATGTGCTGCGCAAATCCACTGCTACGCCGCTTCACGGTTTGCTCGTGGGGACAGCAACAACGGCTGTACTGCAGAGCAGCACAGCCGTTACTGTAATTGCAATTGGATTGGTCAACGCTGGAGTGCTCACCTTCCCGCGCACGCTCGGCATCATTCTAGGCACCAATATCGGCACCTGCTTGACGACCGAGCTGATCGGCCTTAATCTAGGCAGTTTAGGCTGGCCCTTGCTCAAGCTGTCGCTCGTCATCTGGCTCTTGACCGCCCTCTTCGGCGAGATTGGCCTTGGCAGCGGCACGCGCACAGGGCAGAAGGTCAGCCGCTTCCTAAAGCCATTCCGCAACGGTACCGTCGTGACAGGAGGGTTCGCATTACTGTTACTGGGCATCGGGCTCATGCAGTCCGTTGCGCCTGCCGTACAAGCTACGCCTTTCTTCCAAGGCTTCATGAGCCGTGCGGAAGAGAGCGTCCTGTGGGGACTTGCAGCAGGCGTCGTGCTAACAGCTGCCGTTCACAGCAGCGCCGCCGTTATCGGCATCGTTATGGGACTCGCTCAGTCCGGCGCGATGCCGCTCGACGTCGGCATCGCGATTGTCCTCGGCGCCAACGTCGGGACATGCATTACTGCCGTACTCGCAGCACTTGGAGGAACGCCATCCGGCCGTTTCGTCGCTTGGGCTCATGTGCTGCTTAACGTCGGCGGAGCTGTCTTGTTTGCACCATTCGCAGGCGAGCTCGGCTCCATAGCGGCTTCATTAACTTCATCGCCTGCCGGCCAAATTGCCCATGCCCAGACGATCTTTAATGTGCTGTGCTCGTTAATTGCCCTGCCGATTTGCTATCTCCCGCGTCTAAGGAAGCTGTCGGCAACTTGATTTAGCTGCCGCTCTGTACGTTCAAACCAAGCAGGCGCAGCGCTCCGGCTAGAATCCGATCATTGTTGTTGTAGCCGGATTGCTTCTGCCTGCGCCATGCTTCCATCGGCTCAAACCATTCCACGCCGCGAATTTCCTCCACTTGCGCTTGAAGTTTACCGCCAACTGCTTCCACGAGATAGTAGTGAACTTCTTTGTCCACTAATCCTTTCGACTCATGATTGTATTTGTATTTGATTTGATCAATCGGCGAGACGATGACGCCTTCCATCCCCGTCTCTTCGACGATTTCGCGAAGGGCTGTTTGCTCAATGGTTTCGCCCGGTTCCATTTTGCCTTTAGGCAGCGATATCTTGCCATATCGGTCTTGGATCAACTGCACCTGCAGTTCATTGCCGACCTTACGGAACACGACGCCACCTGCTGAAATCTCCTTCATTTTGCGTTCCCCCTTCGCGTTTCTTGGATACCTGCGCTCTTATGTAGAGCAAGGACTCTCTTGCAGCCCTGTCCCGGCCGCATTAGAATCCTCGCTTCAAGCTATTGAATTCGAACAAGCTTAAGCCTGCATCGCTTGTGGCTCTGAGTCGGCTTCGATACGGGCAGTAGGCGCGGTATGGTTATTATCCAGTACGCGTACAAGCTGTCCTCGGCATTCATTGACGCCGGCTTCCGTAATTTTCACTCTGCACAGCTCGCCAATCAGCGATTCCGAACCCTCGAATACAACTTGGATATAGTTATCGGAGTAGCCCGTAATCAAGCCGGAGCCTTCTGAGCCCTTGTGCTCGCGCTCTGGAATGATATCAAGCACTTCGCCGACGTACTTCTTCGCATAGTCCAATTGCATCCGCTCGGACAAATCAATCAACTTATGAACTCGCTCGTTCTTCAGCTCATCGTCGATCTGATCTTCCATGCGCGCGGCAGGTGTACCCGTCCGTTTGGAATAAGGGAAGACATGCATTTCAGCAAAGCCCATTTGTTCCATAAACGCATAGCCGTTCTCGAACATTTCTTCCGTTTCGCCGGGGAATCCAACGATAACATCCGTCGTAATTGCAACGCCCGGCATCGCCTCGTGCAGCAGCTTGATTTTCTCGGCAAACTGTTCCACGGTATACTTGCGGCGCATCCGCTTCAGAACGTCGTTATCGCCGGATTGCAGCGGAATATGAAGGTGACGGCACATTTTGCTGGAACGGTTCAGCACGTCGATCATCGCTTCGTCAATCTGACTCGCTTCGATGGAGCTGATCCGAATCCGCTCAAGGCCTTCAATGGCATCCAAATCCCATAGCAGGTCAGAGAGACGGTAGTTCTCCATATCATCACCATAACCGCCGGTATGAATGCCTGTCAGTACAATTTCTTTGTAACCGGATTCCACCAGCTGGCGGGCTTGGTTAATGACGCTCTCTGCTTCACGGCTGCGGGACAATCCACGCGACCACGGAATAATACAGAAGGTACAGAAGTTGTTGCAGCCTTCTTGAATCTTCAGGAACGCACGAGTACGCTCGGCAAAGTCGGGCACATCCAGTTCCTCGAACTCACGTGTTTTCATAATATTACGAACCGCGTTAACCGGTTTACGCTCATTTTGCAAATCCGTAACATAATTCATCAGCTTGTCCCGATCCTGCGTTCCGATGACAAGATCGACCCCTTCAATCGCCAGAATTTCGGCAGGTGAAGTTTGGGCATAACAGCCCGTGACCGCGATAACCGCATCCGGGTTACGACGAATCGCGCGACGAATAATCTGTCTGCTCTTCTTGTCCCCTGTATTTGTTACCGTACATGTATTGATTAGATAGACATCAGCAGTAGTTGTTTCGAAGTCGACTTGCTCGTAGCCTTCCTTCTTAAACAGCTGCCAGATCGCTTCCGTATCGTAAAAGTTAACTTTGCAGCCTAATGTGTAAAAAGCAACCGATGGCATAGTTGTTAAACGCCTCCCATTTCTCCGGATTCATACATGAGGCAGGCGAGTCCAACCATCGCAGCGGTTTCCGTGCGTAAGATTCGCTTGCCAAGACCGATAATGACAGCACCGGCCTCTTCTGCTTCCTCAGCTTCACGTTCAGTGAAGCCGCCTTCTGGTCCAACGATGAGCAGAATATTGCGCGGCTCTTCATAGTCGCTCCAGCCCTCTTCTGCTCCGCGGCGCGCCTGGATTGCGTCACGCAAACCAAGTCCACCGCCTTCCTTCTCATAGCAAAACAACGCCAAGTGGTACTCCGGAATCCGTTTGACCAGTTCCCGCCATGACGCAACCGGCTCAATAACCGGAATACGGCTGCGGTGTGCCTGTTCAGCAGCTTCCTTCGCAATCTTGCCCCAACGGTCAAGTCGCTTGGCTTCTTTCTTGTCATCATATTGAACAATCATCCGCTGGGATTGGAACGGCACGAAGCTTGCTGCGCCGATCTCTGTCCCCTTCTGGATGACAATCTCCATTTTATCGCCCTTCGGCAAGCTTTGGGCTACCGTTACCGACCAAGTCGGCTCGCCGCTCATGGTCAGCCATTCGGAAATCTCAGCTTCCACTTTGCCCGGTGATAAGGCGCTTATTGTCGCTTCCGCGACACGTGTGCGGCCGTCACTAACAATGATGGTATCTCCCGCTTCCATCCGCATCACGCGCGTAACGTGATGCGCATCGTCGCCTGTAAGAACAACCGAATTGTCAGTAAACTGCTCGGACGTGACAAAATATCGTTGCATCTTCGGTAGAACCTTTCCAGTCAAATCACGAGCCCTCTAATCTACAAGGACTGTGTCAAAACTCCAACCTACATCATACACGGTTTACACTCGCTCCGCTAGGGTCGTTAAACATTTTCCAGAAGCGAAGATGCTATCCGTATTTACCTGTAGAAATCTGCTACAAACTGCGGCCAATTTACATCGTCAAAGAACAATTCACAAATATGCATAATGCCGGAAATAATTGAATTTGAATTGGCAAATAGCGGATCAAGCGTTGCTGCGCGAAGCGGCGGGACAAATACGATCAGCAGGAACAGAAACATCCCCCATGTTTCATATTGATCCATCTTCATACGAAGCGGGGTCGGAGCAAGATCCTGAATGATCCGGTATCCGTCAAGCGGCGGCACAGGTATAAGATTGAATATAAATAGCATGACATTCAGCGTAATTAAGTAATTAAGAAAGTGGACGATTGCACTATGTACGCCAAAGGAGCCTGCATTGAGCAAGCCAATCTGGTTCAGCACATACACGGCCAGAATGCCGATAAATGTCAGCAGCAGATTGCTAAGCGGGCCAACGGCCGAAACGACGATCCCCATCAATCGAGGATACTTGAAGCGGCTTCGGTTAACCGGAACGGGTCTGGCCCAGCCAAAACCCGCTACAAGCAGCAATATGGTGCCCATAACATCCAGATGGGCGCGAGGATTAAGCGTCACCCTTCCGGCATCGTATGCGGTTCGATCTCCAAACTTATAAGCGCTGTACGCATGCGCGAACTCATGCAGCGTGAACGCAATCATTAGTACTAGAAAGATAAATGGTAAATCTTTGAGCGGATACCACAAAAAGTCCGACACCGTTCACCCTCCTACACATATTTGCGGAGCTTCAGCTTACTCCGGTTTCGTCGCGATGAACGCGAGCCAGTCTTGGTCACGCTGACGATCGATAATCGTAAAGCCGGCTTGCTCAAGACCTTCCGCAACGGCATCTTCTTTATTCTTGAAAATACCCGATGCAATATAGGTGCCGCCCGGCTTCAGCGCTGCGTAAACATCGTCGATGAACAGCAGGATGATTTCCGCCAAAATATTAGCTACAACGACGTCAACCGGTACCGTCACGTTCAGCGGCTTATCCGCACCATTGCCTTCTGTATTCAATACTCCGAGAAGGTCGCTCAGATGCACTTGAATATCGTTTTCCAGCTTGTTCAGACGCGTGTTCTCCGTAGCAGAAGTAACGGCAATCGGATCCAGATCTAGTGCAAGCACGCGGCGAGCGCCTAGCAGAATCGCGCCGATAGCCAAGATGCCGGAACCTGTCCCTACATCGATAACTTCTTCATCGCCTTTGATAACCGTCTCCAGTGTACGTAAGCAGAGCGCAGTTGTCGGGTGAGTACCGGTACCGAATGCCATGCCTGGATCAAGCTCGATAATCCGCTCATCCGGGGATGGCGTATACTCTTCCCAAGTCGGCTTAATCGTCAAACGCTCCGACACGCGGATCGGTTTGAAATATTGCTTCCATGCATTAGCCCAGTCTTCTTCGTCTACAATTGCCTTTGTAATCTTGTAGTCGCCGGGATCAATATCGAATTCACGTAGCTGATCGATACGCTCAGGCAATATGGCCATGAGTGCGTCGATGTCCGAGTCCAGCTCCGAGAAGTAGCCTTTAATAACCGCCTGGCCTTCAGGAATATCGTTAAGCGGATGCTCATACCATTGTCCGAGCGATGTGTCCCGCTGTTTGTTCAGCGTACCTGATTCTTCAATGGATACGCCGTCGGCATCCATTTCATGCAGGAAGTTGGAAATCATCTCGATCGCTTCTTCGGTTGTCGAGATTGTCAGTTCATGCCATTTCACTTTGTAAATCCCCCTGATCGCGTTATCATTTCTAGTAGTCATTTTTAACCTATCTTGTCTATTCTACACCAGATAAGGGCTTCGCACAAAAAAACAAGCCTCCGCAGCCTGTCGGCAGCAGAGACTTGTCCTCATCCCCTTACTTCGAAACAATGTAACTTTCCGGATAAGTGACTTCACCTGTTCGAGAGGAGTCACTGAATGCGATCAGCGCAGCTAAGGTACGCAAATTATCGCGGCCCGAAATCGTTGGCTCTGCACCGTCCTTAATTCGTGCGGCAAACTCGGACAATACGCTGTGAATGCCTTGTTTGTCGTCTGGCAGCGGTCCGTCCGCATAAGAGATAAATCGTTTGTTCTGCTCTTGGTCAACGATATATACGCCATAACCTTGACCGAGATCATCGAGATGAATCGAGCCATTCTCGCATTGAATGCGCCAATCCCCTTCCCAAGGCGTTGACAATCCCTTGGATACGAGGCTGCCTAAGTAGAAGACCGGAATTCCGTTGTCCAACTCCATGCTCGCCTGCACATTCGGATGGCCTTTATACATGCTTCCTTCAATATTCCATGTTTTGCCGGACACCGTCCGAATATCGGATTCCATTAAGTAGCGAATCATATCCACATGATGAACAGCCATCTCAAGCAGCATGAAGTTCTCCATAACCTGCTGATAGTCCTTGCCAAAATGATCATAGAAAAACTGAGCCTGCACAAACAGCGGTTTCCCCATCTCGGAGATGGCTTTCTTCAGAGACAGGACATGGTTCTGATAGCGATAGTTCTGACTGACCATCAGAATGAGCTGCTTCTGCTTCGCAAGCTCGACCAGTTCGCAAGCTTCGCCGATATCGAGCACGAAAGGCTTCTCAACCAGGACATGGAGCCCTTGCTCCAAGGCAGCTTTGCAAATCGCATAATGATAAGGAGAAGCTGCCGTTACGAATACGGCATCCGCCTCACAGGATGCGAACGCTTCCAAATAATCCGTGTAACAATTCGCTTCTGCAACGCCAAGCTCTGCCGCGCATTCCTTCAACCGAGCCGGATTAATTTCAACCACGCCTGCATAGGTGAAATCATCGGACTTCTTTACGTAATGGAGCGCAACGCCGAACCCGTGCATACCGAGGCCCACTTGAATGATTTTCAATGTCATTATTGTGCATCTCCTCTATCCCTGAATAGATAACCCACTCGGCCGCCTTCAGGCATAATGCCATAAATATAAACAGCAACCATATCCTCCGTAACGACTAAGGAATGCTCGTCTCCACGTTTCGTGAGGACCATATCCCCGGGACCGATTTCGTAGGCATCGCCTTCGGTCGTACAATTCCCTCTGCCGCTTATAATAATCCAGTATTCATTCGCATCATGATAATGCAGCTGAACGACATCACCGACTTTAAGATGATTGATACCGTAATGGCTAAGCTCACTCCACTCCGGAAACACTTGCGTCGCACTCTTGAAATTAACCGGCATGAAAATCATCCTCCCCATACGTTAAACTAACGTTAATTTTGCCACACGTTGAAACGTTTCACAAGGATAAAAAAAAGATACCATACCGCAATATAACATTGCAGGTATGGCATCCCAAATTCCTATCAATTCCTCACAAGTTAGCTGTTCCTCCGGTTTGTTCAATCAAATGAAGAGCACGGTCGACCAGCTCATCCCCGACAGTAGCAGTTAACGATGCGCCGTCAGCGCCGCCATCCACGTTCAGCACGCGCAGTGCCATCAGCTTAAGCTGCGCCTCACGTGCTGCATCCCCGTCTTGAAACGTGGCATGAATGACTGTCATACAGGAGACTGACTCATCATTTATTCTGCGCTCTGGCGTCGGCCTCGGCGGCACGCTGCATCGCCTTTTTATCCGCTTCGTCAGCTAGCTCCTCTGCGAATTCAACGTCTTCATTTTTGCCGATCGGCAGCTCTGCGAAGTTTTGTTTCTCCAAGTCTTGATCGCTCATGGTTATGCTCCTTCGTGTAGAAGTTGATTCAGACACGAAAGTTAGCATAAACAAGTGACTGCGATCTTATGCTTTCACCCATTAGTCGCCGCGGAATGCTTTCTTCATCTTCTCGAAGATCGATTCATGGTGTTCTTGCTGCCCGCCATCCGTACTGCCGCCTGCTGCTGAAACGCCGGAGAACTGACGAAGCAAATCCTTCTGCTCTTCATTCAGGGCAGTAGGCGTTACGACCGTTACTTTAACATGCTGGTCGCCTTGACCGTAACCGCGAAGGCGCGGAACGCCTTTTCCCTTCAATCGGAAATAAGTGCCGGTTTGCGTACCTGCAGGAATCTTCAGCTTCACTTTCTCAGTCAGCGTCGGAATTTCGATCTCGTCACCAAGTGCCGCCTGTGCAAACGTTAGCGGTACTTCGCAGTAGATGTCATCATTCTCACGCTCGAAGAAATCATGCGGCTTCACTCGAATTACGATATATAAGTCCCCGGCTGGACCTCCGCGTGTTCCGCCTTCACCTTCGCCGCTTAAGCGGATTTGCGCGCCTTCATCGACACCGGCAGGAATTTTCACGTTGATCTTGCGCTGCTTCTTCACTTTGCCAGCACCGTGGCAAGTCGTGCATTTCTCTTTGATGATTTTGCCTGCGCCATTACAGTTGGAACAAGCTCTGCGGTTCACCATACGGCCAAACGGTGTATTCTGAACCACTTCTTGCTGACCTGTACCACGACAAACGGAACAAGTTTCCGGTTTCGTACCCGGCTTCGCGCCTGAACCTACGCAAGTATCACAAGTTTCCGTGCGTGGAATCGTAATTTCCGTTTCCTTGCCGAATACCGCTTCCTTGAATTCGATTGTCATTGTGTACTGCAAGTCATTACCGCGCTGCGGTGCGTTAGGATCACGTCGTCCGCCACCGCCGCCGCCGCCAAAGAACATATCGAAGATATCGCCGAAGCCGCCGCCGAAATCACCGGCACCGCCGCCAAAGCCTTGGTTCGGATCTACGTGACCATGTCGGTCATACGTAGCACGCTTACCATCATCGCTTAGAACGTCATAAGCTTCCTTCACTTCTTTAAATTTATCTTCCGCATCCGCCGCTTTATTTACGTCCGGATGGTATTGGCGCGCCATTTTACGATACGCTTTCTTGATCTCGTCCTCGCCTGCGTCTTTCCCGACGCCGAGCACCTCATAATAGTCCCGCTTGTCAGCCAACTCCGTCACCCCGTCTCCTATTTGCGCTGCAAAATCATTATCTATCTAGACACACGAAAAACGGCTGTGCCGTCCAAAATTTTAGCGGACGGCACACCGTTTACGTTTTACTTAACTTACACTAATTACTTCTTGTCGTCTACAACTTCATAGTCAGCATCGACTACGTTGTCTTTGCCTCTGGAGGATGACTCGCCGCCTGCTTCAGGACCTGCGCCTTCAGCGCCGCCTGCAGCTTGTGCTTGCTCATACAGCTTCACGGAAAGCTTCTGCACGATTTCAGTCAACGCTTCTGCAGCTGCATTGATTTGTTCTACATCGTCTGTTGCCAGCGCTGCAGTCACTTTCTCTTTGGCTTCGTTCGCTTTTGCGATTTCGCCTGCATCTACTTTATCGCCAAGATCTTTGATTGTTTTGTCAACGGAATAGACCAGTTGGTCAGCCGCGTTCTTCGCTTCAACAAGCTCACGACGTTTGCGGTCTTCTTCTGCGTTCAATTCCGCATCCTTCATCATGCGATCGATTTCTTCGTCGGACAAACCGCCGGAAGACGTAATCGTGATTTTGTGGCTCTTGCCTGTGCCTTTATCAAGAGCAGACACGTTTACGATACCATTGGCATCGATATCGAACGTAACTTCGATTTGCGGTACGCCGCGTGGAGCCAGTGGAATATCACCAAGCGTGAAGCGGCCCAGTGTTTTGTTGCCTGCAGCCATTTGACGCTCACCTTGAAGCACGTGAATTTCAACGCTTGGTTGGTTATCCGCATAAGTGGAATACACTTGGGATTTGCTTGTTGGGATCGTAGTATTGCGGTCGATCATCTTCGTGAACACGCCGCCAGCTGTTTCGATACCAAGGGACAATGGAGTTACGTCGAGCAATACAACGTCTTTCACATCGCCTGTCAATACGCCCGCTTGAACCGCTGCACCAAGAGCTACAACCTCATCCGGGTTAACGCCTTTGTGCGGATCTTTGCCGATCAATTTCTTAACCGCTTCTTGTACAGCCGGGATACGAGTCGATCCGCCGACAAGAACTACTTTATCGATATCGCTTGGGGACATGCCGGCATCGCTCAATGCTTGACGAGTAGGACCAAGCGTACGCTCTACAAGAGCTTGCGACAATTCTTCGAATTTCGCGCGAGTCAGGCTAAGCTCCAAATGCTGTGGAACGCCGTCTGCCATTGTGATGAACGGCAAGGAAATCGTCGAAGTCACTACGCCGGAAAGCTCTTTCTTCGCTTTCTCAGCAGCATCCTTCAGACGTTGTACAGCTGCTTTATCTTTGGAAAGGTCAACGCCTTGTTCTTTCTTAAACTCGGAAACCAGGTAGTCAATGATCACTTGGTCGAAGTCATCGCCGCCCAGACGGTTGTCACCGCTTGTTGCTTTAACTTCGAAGAAGCCATCGCCAAGTTCAAGGATAGAAACGTCGAACGTACCGCCGCCAAGGTCATAAACGAGGATCGTGTGATCTTCTGTTTTCTCAAGACCGTAAGCAAGTGCTGCAGCAGTCGGCTCATTGACGATACGAAGCACTTCAAGACCCGCGATTTTACCTGCATCTTTAGTCGCTTGACGTTGACTGTCGTTGAAGTATGCCGGTACTGTAATAACAGCTTGTGTTACCGTTTGACCTAGGTAAGCCTCAGCATCGGATTTCAACTTTTGCAGAATGATTGCGGAAATTTCTGGAGCGGAGAAATCTTTACCGTCGATCACTTCTTTATGGCTGGAGCCCATGTGACGCTTAATGGACATGATTGTGCGGTCTGGGTTTGTGATGGCTTGACGTTTGGCAGATTCACCGACAATACGCTCGCCGTCTTTCTTGAAACCGACAACAGAAGGTGTTGTACGGTTGCCTTCCGGATTCGGGATTACGACAGCTTCGCCGCCTTCCATTACCGCAACGCAAGAGTTTGTTGTACCAAGGTCGATACCGATTACTTTACTCATAATTAAAGTTCCTCCTCAAATGGATATAATGGGAATCATCTATAGGCAAGCTGATCGTTTAACCGCTGACTTTCACCATAGCGGGACGCAGCACTTTATCCTTCAGGACATAGCCCTTTTGCACTTCTTCAACAACAATGCCTTCTTCATGCTCATCGGATTCGACTTGCATAATGGCTTGATGGAATTCCGGGTTGAACGGCTGTCCAACGGCATCCATTGCTTTCAGCCCTTCAGCTTCAAGCACTTGCTCCAGCTGGCGGAAGATCATGTCGACGCCTTTGGAGAATGATTCGCCATCGCCGCCGTTCTTCGCAGCTTCAATAGCGCGGCCAAAGTTATCCACTACCGGCAGCAGTTGCCCGATTAGTTTCATGGAAGCATATTGCCCAAGCTCTTCCTTTTCCTTCATCGTACGACGACGGAAATTGTCAAAGTCGGCTTGTGCTCTTAAGTATCGCTGTTGGTTCTCTTCGGCTAATTTCTCAAGAGCCTCCACGCGGGAATCCCCTGCGCTTCCTTCTTCTTGAGGAGCTGTCGTCTCTTCGTTCACCGATTCCTGCGCTTCTTCAGCAGCAAGGTTCTCTTCATGTTTATGTTCTTCATCTGTATGCTGTTCATTCACAGACACGAGCGCTTACACCTCCTGAAAGTAATCCCTAAAAGTCTTCACTCATTTGTTAATTTGCGTCATTTGTACCATCGACCGAGCAGAACCGCCATATCCTTGGACAGTAAATCCAGCAAGCTGATGACTTTACCGTAATCCATCCGTGTCGGTCCCAAAATCCCAATCGTGCCCAGCTGTTTGCCTTGTGCCGAATAAGTCGCTGTAATCAGACTGCAATTGTTGATCGCCTCATGCGTATTTTCTGTTCCGATACGAACTTGAATACCGCTTGGCAGCGTGCTGAACATTTGCATAATGGTCGGCGTCTCGTCCAGCAGGTCAAGCAGCGTCTTCACCTTGTCGACATCCTTGAACTCCGGCTGTGTCAGCATGTTAGTCGTACCGCTCAAGAACACACGGTGATCGTCTTCGCTCATTAGAGCATCGTCCAGCACACCGAGCAGTCGCTCGCATTGGTCCGCGTAACGGCCAAGCTCCTGGCCGACTTCGGAATACAGCTTGGATTTGAGGCGCGCAATCGGCACCCCGATCAATTTGCTGTTAAGAATGTTAACAGCCTGCTGCATTTCCTCCATGCTCATATCATCCGGCAAGGAAATCGTACGGTTCTCAACATGACCGGTGTTGGTAACAATAATCGCTACGGCCGTGTCGTCACTGATCGGAACGAGCTGGAAATGCTTAAGCGAATTCGTAAACGTTTCCGGCCCAAGCACGATGCTCGTGTAATTCGTCAGATTGGACAATATCATGGCTGCATGTTGAATAATCTGTTCCATTTGGTTCACTTTCTCCGTGAAGAAAGAGCGAACCGTTTGCGCATCTTGTTCATTAACTTGACTCAGTCTTACAAGATGATCGACGTAATAGCGGTAACCTTTAATCGATGGAATACGACCTGCCGAGGTATGAGGCTGCTCCAGAAATCCGAGCTCTTCCAAATCAGCCATCTCGTTACGAATGGTTGCCGGGCTAAAGCTGACATCGCTTCGTTTCGAAATGCTGCGTGAACCAATTGGCTCCGCTGAGCGGATATAATCGTCTATGATGACATTCAGAATCATTCGCTGCCGTTCAGTCAACATCGCAGTCCCTCCCGGTTTCTTAAGATCGTTTCATGCTAAAGCTGCTTCCCTTTATTACGGTCATCCTTCAACCGTTAGCACTCGTTATCGGTGAGTGCTAATCATTACTACAAAAATACCAAAATCGCTTGCCGATTGTCAAGTCAGTTCGATATTTTGGGCCGGAAGAAAGATCAGTTTATGCATGAAACAGCCACATTTTACAACGAGTTACTGATTCCGGGCTGGAAGAATCAAAAAAGCCACTGCAACCTTATCGAAAGGCGCAGTGGTTGATTAGAAATATGGAGCTGTTCATTGCGTTATGGTTGGTCATTATAGCTGTATTAGTTCAGCATTCTTAGAACGGCGATTTCGTCACATGCGTGCTGCTTCGGACAATGGATACAGTCCGTCCACACCTTCTCGGGAAAAATCTCCTTGTTCACGATCGTGAAGCCGTTCTTCTCGAAGAAATTGACTTCGTACGTCAGCGCCATCACTTTAGGGATGTTCTGTTCCTTCGCTTCATGAAGCAGCTGATCGACAAGCTTACTGCCGATGCCTAAACCTTTATAGCCTTCCGATATGCCTAGCGAACGGATTTCAACGAGGTCAGCGCCAAGCTGGGTTAACGAACCGCAGCCGACGACTTCACCTGAAACCTCCGCCACAACGAATGTATGAATTTGACGCTTCAGCATATCGCGAGATCGCGGCAGCATAATTCCCTTCTCGGCGTACCCTGCTATTAAATCCACTAATGTTTCGATATCATTCTCGGTCGCCTTTCTGCATACCGCTTGCATCCCACTCGCCTCCGCATCCATAAACTCTAGAGTAAACTGCTTTGAACACGAATAAATATACAACATCATGAATGTTAACACAAGAATAATTTGACTGGATTCGCTGACTTATCCGCTGATAAAGGCTCCGAATACTTCATTGCCAAGCGGGATACCTTTCTCCGACAATCGATATCCGCCGCCGCTGCCTTCCGTGTGCTCAATCAGCCCTTGCGAGAGCACCGTTTCAAGCGCCTCACCAAACACGCTTTCAATCGTTTGTCCGGGAAATTGAGCCGAGAAACGATCATTGTTCACACCTTCTAGCATACGAAGTCCAACCATCATGAAATCTTCCATCGCTTCATGCTCGGGAACCGGGTTCGTTTCAAGGCGCGGAAGCCGCTGGGCCGCCGCATCAATGTAAGGCTGAATCCCTTTGATATTGACATGGCGCTCGCCTCTGGCATAACCGTGCGCGCCTGCTCCAAGCCCATAATAAGGCTCGTTGCGCCAATACGTAATGTTATGTCTGCTTTCGTGGCCGGGCTTCGCGAAGTTGCTGATTTCATAATGATGAAACCCTTCCGCTTTAAGCTTGTCTATCAGCAGCATGTACATCGCAAGCTCATCCTCTTCCGGAGGAAGCGGCAGCTCATTGCGTTCATATAAAGTGTGGAACAACGTGTTCTCTTCCACTTTAAGACCGTAGAGCGAATAATGTGGAAGCCCTAACTGCAGCGCACGGTTGACGCTGTCTGAAAGCTGTTCCACGCTCTGTCCTGGGAGTCCGAACATCAAATCGATCGATAAATTACTAAATCCGGCCGTACGCGCATTCTCGATGCTGCGATAGACGTCCTCGACATTGTGAATGCGGCCGATTCGCTCCAGCAGCCCGTTATCAAATGACTGTACGCCAAAACTTATCCGGTTTACGCCGCCTGCCTTCATAGCCGTCAGCTTCTCCAGATCCGTTGTCCCCGGGTTCGCTTCCATCGTAAATTCCGCATCCGGATGAATAGGGAAGTATTTCTTCACGGATGTCAGAAAACGCTCCATCTGCGGCGGCGTGAGCACCGTAGGCGTGCCTCCTCCAACGAATACCGTCAGGATTTCTTCCGGTGGAAGCGACTCTACAGTCCGCTCCATCTCGCTCTCTAGCGCATCCAGATAGGCATCCACAGGCTGTCCGCGAAGGACATAAGACGTAAAATCGCAATAGTGGCACTTGTTCGTGCAGAACGGGATATGAATATAAAGCGCCTTCGGCGCGTGGTTAAACATGTGGTTATTCCCTCCAGTGCAATTGCTCCCTTGAAATAAAAACAAGGGAGCTGTATGCTCCCTTAATTGTTTCAGCGTGAGAATGGCCGGAGGCCGGCAAGGAGATGTAGCAGCGATAGCGTTCGCCTTGGCTGAGTGATTGGCGTAGTTTGTATCACGCTAATCATTCAGCCTTTGTAGTCTGAATTCAACATCTACTCACTTACATAATCAAGGAAATCAGAACTACAACAGCGAGCGTAATCCCTTGCCGGCCGGAGGCCTTCTCTCACGCAGAAACTCAATCCTCGTCGATCTTAAGCACGGCCATGAATGCCTCTTGCGGCACTTCAACGCTGCCGACTTGCTTCATCCGTTTCTTACCTTCCTTCTGCTTATCAAGCAGCTTCCGCTTACGGCTGATATCGCCGCCATAACACTTGGCAAGAACGTTCTTACGCATCGCTTTAACCGTTTCACGAGCGATAACTTTGTTTCCAATCGATGCTTGAACCGGTACCTCGAACATTTGACGAGGGATAAGCTCCTTGAGCTTCTCGCAAATGATCTTCCCGCGGTGATACGCGCGGTCGCGGTGAACGATAACGGACAAGGCATCCACCTGCTCGTTATTGAGCATGATGTCCATCTTCACGAGCTTGGACTGGCGATAGCCGGACAGCTCGTAGTCGAACGAAGCATAGCCCTTCGTGCTTGATTTCAATTGATCAAAGAAATCATACACGATCTCAGAGAGCGGCATATCGTAAGTGATCGTTACACGGTTCGTGTCCAGATACTCCATGTTGACGAACTCACCGCGTTTGTTCTGACAAAGCTCCATAATTGCCCCAACGTAATCATTCGGTACAATGATAGCCGCTTTTACGAATGGCTCTTCAACATATTCAATCTTAGCGACATCCGGATAATTAGAAGGGTTGTCGATCTCCAAGATTTCGCCGTTCGTCAATGTGACGCGATAAATTACGCTCGGCGCTGTCGTAATAAGCGGGATATTGAATTCACGCTCTATACGCTCTTGAATGATTTCCATGTGAAGCAGTCCCAAGAATCCGCAACGGTAGCCGAAGCCAAGCGCTGTAGAAGACTCCGCTTCATAACGAAGCGACGCATCGTTAAGCTCCAATTTCTCGAGCGCATCGCGAAGATCGTTATAATCCTGCGTTTCGATCGGATATAAGCCGCAGAATACCATCGGATTGATCTTACGGTAACCCGGCAGTGCTTCTAGAGCCGGTTTCTTCGCATCGGTAACGGTATCCCCGACACGTGTATCCTTCACGTTCTTGATGCCTGCTACGACGAAACCAACGTCACCGACAGCCAGTTCGTCAACGATACCCATGCGCGGCATGAAGGCACCGACTTCGATGACCTCGAACTCAGCTCCTGTTGCCATGAAGCGAATTTTCTTGCCTGATTTGATACTGCCGTCGATAACCCGCACATACACGATAACGCCTTTGTAAGGATCATAGTGCGAGTCGAAGATAAGCGCTTTAAGCGGCTCGTCCGGGTCGCCGGTTGGTGCCGGAACCTTGCTGACAACCTGCTCCAATATTTCCTTGATGCCGATGCCGGCTTTCGCAGAAGCATGAACAGCTTCGCTAGCATCAAGACCTATAACATCTTCAATCTCCTGTTTAACGCGGTCAGGCTCTGCGCTTGGCAGGTCGATTTTGTTCAGTACCGGTATAATTTCCAAGTTGTTGTCGAGTGCCAAATACACATTGGCAAGCGTTTGCGCTTCGATCCCTTGAGCGGCATCGACAACGAGCAAAGCGCCTTCACAAGCAGCCAAGCTGCGCGAAACCTCGTATGTAAAGTCTACGTGTCCCGGTGTATCAATCAGATTCAAAATGTATTCTACACCGTCATCGGCCTTGTAACCGAGTCTAACGGCTTGCAGCTTTATCGTGATGCCGCGTTCGCGCTCCAGATCCATTTGGTCCAATACTTGCTCTTGCATTTCTCTTGATGACAACGCGCCGGTAAATTCAAGAATCCGGTCTGCCAGCGTTGATTTCCCATGATCGATATGGGCGATAATTGAAAAGTTGCGAATTCGTTTTTGTCTGTCACGCACGTCCGCCATGCTAAACCCCCAGAGGTACCTAATTGCTAATCATTCTTATAAGTATAACAGCTTGAAGGGTCACCATCAATCCGTTACCGATTCAAAAAACGAAACGACCATCCGAATCCCCTTCGCAGACACTGTTTGAAGCACCCCTGCAGTCCCATCTGCAACCTTATTAACGGTCGCATCGCTGCGCAAATCAGGTAAGCCTGTCAGTCGTTTATTAAGCTCTTCTTGGAGCTTACGCTCGTATTCTTGGCGGATTTCCTCTTCTGTTCTCCCATGCTGCGCATCCGCAACGGTGCGTCGTTGTGTAGTTTGATCCACTTGATTCTCGGGGAGTTGGGCGATATTAGTTACTTCAGGTGCATCTGATACACGGGATACTTCTTCACTATCGGTCAACATCGATGAGGAGTAACCAGCCGGGTTAACAGCTTGAACGCTTCCTTCAACCGGACCATAAACACGTTCTATACCGCTCGAAGCCATATCTATGCCAAACAAAATGATGAGCGCAACCGCTCCTCCTACCAGTGCCATCTTCATCGATTGACGACGCATTTGGATTCTCTCCCCTATGGTTTAAACTATTTGTTCAATTTCGATACCGGCTGTGCCGATACTTTCGCTGAATCCCAGTAGATATCGGAGATGATCTTCGCAAGCACATCGATGGTCCGATAGGATTCCTTAAGCGTGTTGTCGACTCCGCCGACTTCAATCAGAACGCTGTCCGGCGAAAGCGATTGATTGTATTCCCCATTGCCGCTGGCAGTCGTTTTACCCAAAATCCCGCGAGAGAGTCCCGGATATTTCTTCTCCAGCGCCTCATGCATACGGTTCGCCAGTGCTTCATTCTTCTTCCAATTGGGATTGGCCAGCCCGATGATGAAGAAAACCTCTGCATACGTTTCACCGTTTATGGTGATCGTCGTATTCTTGCGTCGCAGGGAATCTCGGTGAATATCGAAGAAGAATTGAAGATCGTTATTTTTGGCCATCGCATCGACGACCGTTTTCTTCGAATACTTATAGGATAGGAGCCAATTGTAGTTTTTAATCGCCGTTACATAATCTGTGGAAGATTGTTGTGCCCCAATGCCGCTTTTCTCCAGTTGAAAAGCAAGTCGTTTGCCCAGCAGCGTAATGTTCTTCACGGGCGATTCGGCGTATTTCTTGCTGCTGATTTCCGGAAACCAGGATTCGCGGCTGTGCGAATGGTAGATAAACATGACCTTCTTACCTCCGGTTGTCGGAGTTGACGGATTGACCGGCTCTACTTGCTCCGGATCTGAATCGGGCTTTGTATCTACCGGCGGATTCACAGGCGTCGTTGGCTGTTCACCTGTTTCCGCATCGGTATCCGGCTCCGTTACATCCGGTTCTGTATCGCCCGTTTCA
The DNA here is from genome assembly GCF_900106745.1 of Paenibacillus sp. CF384. GTDB lineage: Bacteria > Bacillota > Bacilli > Paenibacillales > Paenibacillaceae > Paenibacillus_Z. The sequence goes on from NZ_FNNV01000006.1 coordinate 205,983, forward strand.
TGATCCGGTCTGCCCGAGTCCGTGACCGGAAGACCTGATCCATCGCCGACTTCCTCTTGACCCGGAATCGAATCGTGATCTCCGGATTCGACTACCGCATCTGTACCTGTTCCCGGTCGCAGGATGACTGTCGTGTCGCCGCTCATTCCGGGGTACTGACTTGCGAGCAGGCTCCTCGGATCTTCCGGATTGATGTCAGTCAACAATCGGAACAGAAACGTACTGATCTGTCTGCCGTTAATGGCAGTTCTCGGCGAACCATCGCTTGTGCCCGGCAATTCCATCGACAGCATGTCTTTGAATAATCCGCCGGATACCGCTGCCGCGAACCCTTTCATCGACGATACCGGCGATGACGCGGCGTTCTGATGCACAATCGCACCAATTCCTACTACAAGGACAAGGATCATCGATCCCATTGACAACAACGCAAAGGTACGGCCTGCTACCAGCAGCTGACGCAAACGCATGCTGCCTTTAGCAAGGTTCAGGGTCACAATCCATCGTTTCATTCCGTGTACTCCTCCCAGTTCCAATTGTGGCATTGCTTCATCGCGCACTAGGCTAGTATCACTTTATGAGGCAAGCCGATTTAATAGAACCGAAAGTTTAATAGAGTTTGAAGGATTGCTAGATTAATAGACTGATAGGAAATCAATAGAGTTGATTAAGGATCATCGGAACGCAAAAAAGAAGAGCACCTGAGTGCCCTTCTCACGTAACGCGAGTAGCTTGATTCAATAACTTAGTGGGTATATGCAGCTACATTCGTCTTATCCACTGCCTCGTGCAGAGCAGCATTCAGCCCGCTGGCAACGATGTTGGCGATATCCTCAATGAACTGGTCGATTTCTTTAGGCGTCACAAGCAGATCATGACCAAGGGGCCCGAGCGCTTCTCGGACAAGCTGAAGCCGCTCATTCTCGTCGATCGAATCAAGCAAGCCCAGGAAACCATCCGCTTTGCCCGCCGCATGTTTCTTCAAATGCTCCCGCATTAGATCAATGCTGTTGCTGACAATTGTCGATGCATACAGCACGGTTGGAACACCGATCGCAACAACCGGCACTCCCAGAATTTCCTTGGTAATCCCACGCCGCTTGTTTCCAATGCCTGAACCGGGATGAATACCGGTATCTGCAATTTGAATCGTCGTGTTTACCCGCTCAAGTGCCTTAGACGCCAGTGCATCAATCGCAATGATTAGATCCGGCTTCGAGCGATCTACAATTCCTTGTACGATGTCACTCGACTCAATGCCGGTTATCCCTAGCACGCCAGGCGCAACCGCGCTTACATTTCGGTAGCCGGGCGCGACCTCATTGGGCATCAGCTCGAAGAAGTGACGCGTCACAAGCGCATTCTCAACGACGATCGGACCGAGTGCATCCGGCGTCACATTCCAGTTGCCAAGTCCGACGATTAAGACGTTCGCCGTCTTGCTAATGCCAATCCGCAGAAGAAACTCCGCAAATTCTTGTGCCAGCTTCGTGGCCACGCGGTCTTGAAGCACGGTGTCTTGCTTGCGCAGCTCCGGCACTTCGAAGGTCACGTAATGACCGATCATTTTGCCCATAATCCGGGAGCCTTCTTCAGTTGTTACTTCTAGTCTCGTGATGGTAATACCGTCGTCCTCCGATACATCGGATAGAACACCGGGTACCGGACCGTTCCCTGCTGCCTCTGCGTATTCTTTTGCTTCAAGCGCCAAATCGATCCCCACGTTAAACTCTTGCAGATCAAGCTCACTCATGTTATAAGGGCGCTCCTTCCATCCGTTTGTGTCTAGTTTGCGAAAGGGAACCTCTAATTATGCGGTTACTGCCCGGAATACATGGATTCAGTCATGCGAGAGCTATTGCTTTTTGGTTTTGCCCATGATACACTATGTCAAGTTGTGTTGTTACAAAGGGATTCTCCCTTTTTACAGGAGGTGAATGCAATGCCAAACATTAAATCCGCAGTCAAACGCGTTAAAACAATCGAGAAACGCCGCGCTTTGAACGCTTCGCAAAAATCAGCTCTTCGCACGGCCGTTAAAACTGCTGATCTAGCTGTTGTTGCTACTGATGTTGATGCTGCTAAAGCAGCTCTGATCAATGCTACAAAAAAGCTGGATAAAGCTGTAACTAAAGGCCTGATTCATAAAAATGCAGCTGCTCGCAAGAAGTCGCGCCTGGCTAAAAAGCTTAACGCACTTAGCGCACAAGCCTAATCAATCAAACGAAAGTCCTGCTATTACGCCTAGTGCGTAATAGCAGGACTTTTTTTATGTTCTTCTTATGCGGCAAGCGAGAGCAGAAACAGCTCCAGACCCAGCGTCTTGTCAATGCGACCTGTCTTCATGCCGTAATCCAGCTCTGCCAGCTTGTTCAGATGTTTGCCGAGCGTTTGAGTGGTGAACCGTCTGGCCTTCTCAGCGGCTAACTTGACGACGTAAGGATGCAAGCCAAGCTGCCCTGCCATCTGCTGAGGAGAATAATTATGCTGCTCCAGCTCTTTCACCTGCAGCATGATGCGAAATTGCCTCGCAATTAACGCTGCGATCTTAATGGGCTCCTCACGGCGCAGCAGCAGCTCTCCATATAATTTAAGCGCTCGGTCCACCTGCAGCGATGCCATGGCGTCAATAAGTGCGAAGACGTCTTCTTCTACGGTCGATGCAATCAGATGCTCTACATCACTGCTGCTGATGGAGCCGCCGCTGCCGGCATGCAGACAGAGCTTGTCCACTTCATGCGCCAGCTGCTGCATATTGGTTCCCGTGCGCGCCAGAAGCAGTTGTGCGGCGTCACGGCTCATTCCGCGCCCTTGTTCCTCTGCTCGTCTAACCGTCCACTGCAGAAGCTCATTCTCTTGAAGCTCTTGGAACGGGATTAACGCATCCTGCTCCTTCAGCAGCTTGACGACCTTACGACGCTCGTCCAGCTTCTCAGCCATCACCTGAAACACGATGACGCTGCTCTCGCAAGGCTGCTTCAAATATGCGATCAGCGCGTCTGTCCCATGCTCGAGCTTCCCTTCTTTGCCTTGAGCCGCAGCGAGCACGGAGGAATCCCTAATAAGCACAAGCTTGCGCGATGCGAAGAAAGGCAATGTTTCGGCCTCTGCCACTGCCTCTTCTATAGGTGTTTCCGATGTATCGAATTTGATAAGACCTAGCTCTCGCTCTTCAGCCGGCAGCAGCTTGTCCGTCAAGCTCGACACAAACTGCCGCATGCGATATCTGTCTTTCCCGTACAGGACATAGACGGGGCGGATCGTTCCCGCTTTCAGTTCCTTCATGACATCCTTCATTTCCACGGCATAAGTCCCCCTTTAAACCACCAACCCTACGATAGCGCCATTTGGCAAAAAACGCAACAAAGGGATGAAGTCAGCTTGCGACTCATCCCTTTGTCCCCGAACATCTATATAAACACTCGCTAGCAAACGGTCCATGGTACCGGCTGCGAATGGTCATACGACGTCAAGGTGCCGTCCTATGACTGGTTTCCTGCTCCCTACACCATACGCGAACATCCCGTAAAGTGTGCATCAACCGCCATATTATTTAATAGATTGTACTTGTTGCTCGGTTGCTTTCTTGGGATCTACGGTATACACCTGTTTAACCCCATCCGCGTCCGCTCCCTCGTACGTCAACACGGAACTGTCTTCGGACCACTTCAAATTCGAAATGCCGGTTCGTTTCACGCCTTGGAAAATCATTAAACTGTCTTGAACGGTGTAAATGCGAACGGTATCCTCCACAATAAAAGCTTGGTACATGTTGTCCGGCGAGATTGGCGAAGCCATGATTACGTTAGTTGCATCAAAGTTAGTGCCCTTATTGCCTGTTGCAGCATCGGCATTATCTGCCTTACTGTTCACAGCCTGATCGTTGGCAGCACTGTCCGTAGCAGCAGCATTACCGGAATCCGAATCACTTGTCCGGGATACCTCGTAGTTAGGCGACTGCCCTTTCACTTGAGGCGCCCCGCCATCCGTTTCTGTCGTGAGCGGAGGCATCGTTTCACCATTCGGATCCACGTTACGGCTCTCTGACTTCATCAGCGGCTTCTCATCGGACATGGAAGCGAGCGGTGCGGCAGCTTCAGTCGTAATCTCATTGATCGTAGCTGCATCGTTAGTCGTCTCCTCCGAACGATTGACACTGGCGGATTCATCGGCTGAAGATGTATTCTGCGCCGTATCATAAGTATTGGAAGAATCTGCGGCCATGTCCTTTGCTGAATCGTTCATCGAGCGGCTTGGGTCGTAGTTGACGATAAACAGTCCCGCTATGATACCTGCTGCTATAATGCCGCCAATTGCACGAATCGAGAATCGGTCCGTCCATCTTCTCTTCTCCGTGCTTGGCGCAATTCGTCTTGGCATTGCCGATTGGTTCACATCACGGTCTTGCATTGGAATATCGCCTTGAATGGTATCTTGAGCGACTTGAAGCTCTGCCAGTCGTGGCAGTATCGCATCCACTAAACTGTAGCTCGGCGTGACCCTCGGCAGGTTGGTTAGTCCGGAGGAAAGCAATTCAAGCCGTTCAAGCATGGCTGCACATTCCGGGCAATGCCGTGTATGAGTCATCAAGAATTCGGCTTCCTGCTCATCCAGATCGCCGTCAAGCTGCCTTTGCATATAGTCCATCACCTCTTGACAATTCATCCTCGGACACCCCCTCTCTGATAATCATGCAGGTATGTTTGCAGCTGTTGTCTTGCCCGGAATAAATAAGATTTGACCGTATTCAGCGGAAGATCAAGGGAATCGGCGATTTCGTTGTACGAGAAATCCTGCAAATAGCGAAGAACAACAACGGCCCGATGATGCTCAGGCAGCTTGTCGATCGCTTTGCGGATATCCTGCGCAGCATAGGAAGTAAGAACTTCCTCCTCAACCGATTGATTATCCTTGAACACCATTTCATGCTCGTCAATGGATACAGTCGGTTTGGTTCGACGAAACTTATCGATGCATATATTAGTGACAATCCGCTGTACCCAAGTTTTAAACTGGGCTTTCTCTTCATAGCTGCCGATTTTCGTATAAATACGAATAAGTGCTTCTTGAGCCGCATCCATCGCATCCTGCTCATTGCCTACAATATAATAGGCTGTCCGGTAAACATGATTCTCAATCTCGCGCAATAGAGAAATAAGAGCGTCGCCATCGCCGGCTTGTGCGGCTTTGATAAGGCCTGGCTCTACCACGGAGGATCCCCCCTTGCAACCTTTCAGACGGAAAGGTTCGTTATAATGTTGCACCAAGCCTAAACAATTCTTTATAAAAATTTAAGCTGTTGTCATAAAGCCAAATGAATTTCAATGGACAAGTGCCGATAAAGTGCAGTTAATCGCCGTTTCTGGGCCGATCGGCACACATCTTACTACGAGAATTCATGGAGAACGATGCATTTTCGCTTCAATTAATGAGAAATGATGAAGGAAAACATACTATTCAAAATGATAGCAGAAAATAGAACAACCGTACACCCTACTAGATATTACCAGCGGGAGTACGGCTTTAGGACTACGTAACGTAAATCAGTATTGCGCCTGCCAGTCAACCAGGTTTCGGCAAGGTTTTCCATGAACGCTGTAGTGCTTTAAGTTATCGAGCACGATCGATAATGCTCGGTCCATATAATAAGGCGTATTGCCTGTTTCATGCGGGGTTAGAATAACATTCTCCATGTTCCACAGCGGATGTTCCTGCGGCAAGGGCTCCTGCTCGAATACATCTAGTCCAGCTCCTGCGATCCGTTCGAGCTGTAAAGCATCAACCAGTGCTGCTGTATCCGTCGTGCCGCCTCTGCCAATATTAATGTAAATCGCGGATGGCTTCATCACTGCAAACTGCTCCTTGCCTACGATATGCCTCGTTTGCGAAGTGAGCGGCAAGCAATTGACGATGTAATCGCTTTGTGCGAGAACTTCATTTAATTGTTCGATGGTGTACATACGATCTACCCCTTCGGCCGGTTCGCCAGACTTGCGAACACCGAGCACGTTCATGCTGAACGCTTGAGCCAGCTTAGCCGTTTCAAGTCCAATCGCGCCGGTACCGAGTATCGCTAAGGTTGTCCCATGTGCTTCCCCCATGCGCTTCGACGGTTTCCATGTTTGCGTTTGCTGATTGCGAATTGCGATATGTACGTTTCTTGTCAGGGAGAGCAGCATGGCAAAGATCGATTCCGATATTCCGTTCGGATGAACACCGGAAGCATGCGTCAATGTGACGCCGAGCGACTGGAGCCGATCCAGCGGGATGTGGTCGACTCCCGCTCCTAAGTTTTGCAGCCATCGAAGCGAAATGTCCTCTGCGTGAATGATTTTGAGCACATCGCGATTCCAGCCCAGAATCACTTCTGCCTTTATAAGAGCCGCTCTTGCTTCGTCGGCGCCGAAGCCGCTGACTGATAAATAATCCAGACTTGGACAAGCCTGTTGTATGGCCTTCACCTGTTCTTCGTCAAAAGGATGTACGGACACAATCGTTCCCATGCGATGTTCCCCTTTCCAAACCGTTCTTTGCCACAGATTACCACCGCTCCGAAGACGATGTCAAACTTATAAAGTTCGGGAAGGTTTGATTCTCATCCCAATCTCAGTATAATATAAGGTAGACAAGCGCACGAAAGGAGTCCTCCACGATGACTAAGACCAGCAATTGGTTTGACGATTATTTGGACCTCTACAACTTCGCCAAGCAGCTTGGCGATCAGCAGTGGCAGGAAGAGCTGCTCGAAGCGATGCGTCACAAGAATGCATTGGACCGCGAAGAGGCTGTAAGAAGTGCCAAAGAAGAGCTGTGGCATAAGTTCAATACGATCAACCATCAAATGATGGATCTGCTTGCCCAAATGAAGCAGAGCAGCGATCCCGCCGAAGAAAGCACGATACGCGAGCTGATCGGAACCTTGAAGCTTCAGCGCATGGATTTGGCGAAGAAAATTAAATCGCTTCACTAATCGGCTAAATAGATACACGACTAATTAAATACAAAATAAACGCGTTTCCCCGGTGCCTCGCAGCTTGTCTGCTAGGAGTCGGGGATTTTTTCTCTTCGGGTGATTATTTGATCCGGGCTGATTCGAAATTGGATTTCGCCATTTCGATCCGTGCGGCGCGTTGGAATATTTGCATTCGCCAGCCGATCCATCACGACTTGAGCCGGATGACCGTAGGTATTGGTTCTCCCGACGGAGACGACTGCCCACTTCGGCCTCCAATAGTTCAGCCACGGCTCGGAGGTCGAGGTTTTACTGCCATGGTGGGAGATTTTCATGACGTCTATGAAAGGGTTAAGCGGCGGCGGTAGGCGGAAGCCGTCCATGACTGGCGATTCAACATCATAGGATTGAAGCTGCTTCAAGAGAAGCCCCTCTTCTCGCGCATCTGCATCTCCCGTAAATAGAAACCTGCGATCGTACAATTCGAGGAGTAAAGCTGCGCTCTGCCCGTTCTGCTCGTCTTCCTCCGTAATGGCTTCGTCGGCGTCTGACGCCAAACCGAGCACATGGATTGTCGTGCTGGTGTCGACCCGCCATTCCAAACCGCTCGTACTCTTATAGAGCGGAATATCCGCATCCACTGCTGCCCGCAGCAGCGTTACCGCATCCTCGGAAGCTTTCAATGTGCCGTTCCACATCATCGCCTTTACTTTGATATCGCTTATCACCGCCTGCAGGCCTTTAATATGGTCGCTGTCGAGATGGGAGAGGACGAGTAAATCCAGCTGGTGCACGCCTCGTTTCTGCAGCAGCGGCACGAGAAGCTTGCGGCCAACCTCATAGGGATCCCTTCGTTTCCGCCAGTCCTCTTTATTGCCGAATTGAACGGCTCCTCCCCCATCAATCAGAATATGTTTTCCACTCGCAGTACGAATCAATATCGCATCGCCTTGCCCGACATCGATATAATCCACATACGCATGGCGCTCCCTGAAATCAGGGAAATAGGCCCAGAATAGAAGCAAACTTAAGCCTGTGGCCGTGAGAGACAGCAGCACGACACTTCTGCGTTGAGAACGCGGTGATTCCAATGCCGACATATCTATGAACGGGATTGCTTGCCGTTCTGCCAGCTTTTCCGAATCCGATCCTGGATTAGGAGAAGAGCTTGCTTCCGAATCTGGCTGTCGGCGCCGCTTCAACCCGCCAAGCAATACAAAGCAGATCCATAACATGGCGTAGTAACCTACCACCCACCCGAGCGGCGGGGTTGCCCAAATCATCCGCAAGCTGTTCCAGCTGCTCAAGCGGTCAACAAATGCAAACGTCCATTCGTTGCCAATGGCAGTCACCTGCGCCAGCAGCGAACCGGCCGGATGCCATAAAGCGCCTAGCAGCATCGAAGCGCCGCCAAGCGGCATGACGATGAAGCTAATGAAAGGAACAAGCACTAAGTTCGCGCCGATCGAGAGCAGATGTACCGCGTTGAAATAGTAGATGGTAACCGGCAGCGAAACGAGCTGTGCGACCACAGTGACCGTGAGCAAATCCAGCAGGGAGCGCGCCCACCAGCGCTTCCCGGCAGGCAAGCAGCCGCGCACAGGCGGCACGCCGAGAATGAGACCCGCCGTTACGAGAAACGACAGCTGAAAGCCGACGTTTCCGAGCATGTACGGGTCGAATGCTAGCATGAGCAGCGCGGCGGCGGCCAGGAGGTGCAGCCCGTCGCCGAGCTTATGCAGGCGGGCTGCACCTAGGCCGAGCACGGCCATAATGCCGGAGCGTACGACCGACGGCGAGGCTCCGGCGAGGAGCACGTACAGCGGCACCGCCGTCATGAGCAGCAGCAGCATGCGCTCACGGGTCATTCGCGCCAAGCGCAGCAGGCCGCCGAGCATGTAGAGGAACACGGCGACGTGCAGGCCGGATATGGCCAGGATGTGCGTGAGTCCCAGCTGCGCAAACCGGCGGTATACGGTGGGATCGAGATCGTCGCTTATGCCGAGGACGAGGCCTTTCATGTAACCGGACTGGAGGTCCGGATACAGCTTGTCCATTTGCGCCCCAAGCGCGGCGCGCACGTCATCGACATAACGGAGCAGCGCAGCGGCCGACAAGCGTGGTCCGGCGCTTATCTGCACCGAGGCGGCTCCAGCCACACTGAACTGCCAGTGAATGCGCTGGCTGTTCAAATAGCGACGATAATCGAAGCCGCCGAAATTCGTGGCAGCCATAGGCGCGGACAGCTCACCGACAGCCGACATCTGCTGCCCTCTCTTCCACGAAGCTGCCTCAACAAGCTCTGCCTCAGCCGCTAATCGTACTTGCACCTGCATTCCTTCACCGCTGAGCTGTACGGGACTTTTGACCTCACCGCCCTGCACAACCTCAACCTCAGCCACAGCAACGCGGAAGCGAACCTGATCACCGTCAATCTCCACCGCTGAACTAATAATCCCTCTGATCTCCGCCCCGAACATGGCGGAGCCCACAGGAATAGCCTCATAAGCAGCAGCCTGAAGTTCTGGCAGCGCAGTGACATTCCGTGAATCCACCCACATCCGCTCTCCTGCAGCAGCCACGTAAGCTGCCAAACATGCTGCGGCAAGCGGCCATGATGCACGTTTCAGCAGCCCCAGCGCGAGCATGGCAGCAAGCAGCGCGGCAGCGGTCAAATAAACGCCGCTGTCCTTTAATCCCGCGGCAGCACTTGAGCCTAGCACCCAACACACCGTAAACCAGATGAGCGGTCTTCGCGCCATCATCGCCCATCCCCCCATTTTCCAACATGCAAACAACAAAAAACCTCCGCCCATACCCGCGAAAGCAGCCGATTTAGATGATCCATCGAGGACCACCGCACAGCTCTCTTCCTTAGGCACAGTCGGAGGTTCTTCCCCACTTGTGCTGTTGATTAACCGATTACATGCATACCTGCCTGAGCCGGCGGCTCATAAGCAGCAAGATTGCGAAACACAATCCCTTTCAAACTCATAAGCGATACTACCTTATCGCTGTCCTTGACATATGCACGATGATACACAATCTCGCGCACGCCGCTGTTAGCGAGCATATTCGCACAAGTCCAGCAAGGCTGATCCGTCACATAGACGGTCGAACGCTCACGGTCAATCCGATCCGTGAATAGAAGCAAGTTCTGCTCGGCGTGAATCGTTCGGATGCAGCGCTGCTTCTTCACCATCTGCTCGACCTCACCGACTTGCGTCATCTCAAACTCCTCAACGATCATACAGCCATCCTCTGAACAGTCTGCAACTCCCATAGGCGCGCCGTTATAGGCCGTACCAAGCAGCTTCTTTCCCTGTACCAACACCGTACCGACATGTCGGCGCGGACAACGCGAGCGGGTAGAAACCATATACGCAATATCCATAAAATAAGTATCCCAGTCTTTTCTGGCGCTGTCTTGAACCTCTTCTGCCATTTCTGTAACTCTTCCTCCTTGTGCATCCATGCGATCTGCATTCGCAAGCTGCACGCTGATTCCTATCATGCAAAATATCATCTATGCCTCTCATACATTCCGGCGGCACAAGTACGGGCTTGGGAACGTATGATCATTAATAAGCGAATCCTTACTGCCTTCTTCGTACGTCAATAATAGCAATAGCTTCCCGATATTTCTCTTATTGTCGCATAATCAGGGATGGAGAACAATGGAAGATTTCATTTTTTCAAGCAGCTTCGGGCCTATGCCTTTCACGCGCAGCAGGTCATCCATGCTGGCATACAATCCGTTTTTCTCGCGGTCCTCAATAATCGATCTGGCCTTGGAGGCACCGATGCCAGGAATCGCATCCAGCTCGCCTTCCGTCGCGTGGTTGATATCAATCTTCCCGCCGGTCGTCTCGGATGAACGCACCTCTTCCTCCTTACCCGCAACGGCTGGTTTTGCATCAGCAGATCCCGCTTCCGGCACTGTCTCCGGATTACTCGAGTGATCTGATTGTGCAGCTGTCACCTCAGGTGCAGACTTCACACCTTGCTTGTCGGCTATTCGTTTCTCGAGCGGCTTTAAGGCCGAATCCACCTCATCATTTACCGAAACCCAGCCCGGCGGCTCCTCAGCCTTTGGATGAATAATAGCTGTTACAGCCAATAGGATTGCGGCGAGAATCAACGCGAGGATCAGCAGCTTTTGCCCATCCAATCGGCCTGATTTAATATGCAGCATACCAATACTCCCTCCCCGATTTAGAAAACTTTGTAATTTTTAACGTTATTGCTGGTCATGATGGCCTTGCTTTCCGGCATAACGTAGTAAGAGCACCACAACGACTTTATTGAGCCATTTACCCATTACTGTGTTAAAGCTGCGCTGATCGCCTTATAGCGCATAGGAGGGATTGCGATGAATGTCGGATTTATCGGGATTGGAAGCATGGGCAGCTTGCTCATCGATACGTTTATCGGATCGGGAGCTTTGAAGCCGTCGCAAATAACAGCCAGCAACCGCACTCTAGCAAAAGCAATCTGCTTAGCTGACCGCCATCCCGGTCTTCAGGCTGTCCCTTCGAACCGCGACGCCGTCATCGATCAGGATCTGATTTTCCTTTGTATCAAACCTATGGAGTTCAAGAAGGTCATCGATCAAATTCGCGATGTCATCCTGCCGCAGCAGATTGTCATCTCGATCACAAGCCCGGTTATGATTGAGCAGTTGGAAGAGTCGCTTCCTTGTAAAATAGCGAAAGTCATTCCGAGCATCACAAACTATATGTGCAGCGGTGTATCCTTGTGTATGTTCGGCGACCGGATGACCGATGCCGATAAGAATCGATTAAATCATCTGCTCTCTTATATCAGTGAGCCAATGCCGGTCAGCGAGCAGCATACGCGCATCGTATCGGATTTATCCAGCTGCGGCCCAGCCATCATGTCGTACCTCCTTCAGCGCTTCATCGACGCAGCGGTAGAGGAAACCAACATCCCGCGTGAAGAGGCGCGTATTGTGGCCAGCGAAATGCTCTTAGGTACCGGCCAACTCTTGACGGCAGGCGGTATGTCTCCGGAGGAACTGCAAAGGCGTGTATCCGTGCCAGGCGGAATTACCGCACAAGCGCTGGCACTGCTCAATCGCGAGATGGACGGCGTATTCAATCGCCTCATTCGAGCGACACACGCCAAATACAACGAAGATTTAGAGCGCGTGAAAGTGTCTTTATACGGCAAAGAGGTGAACGGCCCTTAACGCATGCTTTGCGTTAAGAGGTCGCTCACCTCTTTCTTTATTATTGGTGGATTCGGGTAGAACCCACGCCTTATTAGCCTACTACGATATTAACCAGCTTGCCTTTAACGACGATTAGCTTACGAACGGTCTTCCCGGCGATTGCTTCCGCAACCTTCTCGGACTCCTTCGCGATGCGCTCCATCTCTGCTTCTTCTGTATCCGCAGCAATAGAAATACGCTCTACGATCTTGCCGTTCACTTGCACGACGATTTCGACTTCTTGGTCAACCGTCAATGCTTCGTCGAAAGTCGGCCATGCCGCATATGTCAAGGCATCCGTACGTCCCAGCTTCGACCACAGCTCTTCCGCGATATGCGGCGCCAGTGGCGACAGCATTTGCACGAAGCTCTCCATCGCTTCACGAGGCAAGGATTCCGCTTTGTACGCATCATTGACGAAGATCATCAACTGGCTGATCGCCGTATTGAAGCGAAGGTTCTCGTAATCATCAGTGATCTTCTTCACGGTACGGTGCCAAGTACGTTTGAACGCCTCGGTAACTTCACCGCTGCCGCCGATTTTCTCAGCAAGCTCGCCGCTGTCCGTTACGAACAAACGCCATACACGAGCCAAGAAGCGGTACATACCTTCTACGCCGTTCGTGTTCCATGGCTTCGTCGCTTCAAGCGGCCCCATGAACATTTCGTACATACGCAAGGTGTCAGCGCCGTACACGTTTACGATATCGTCCGGATTGATGACGTTGCCGCGTGATTTACTCATCTTCTCGTTGTTGGTGCCCAAGATCATCCCTTGGTTGACGAGCTTGTGGAATGGTTCTTTGGTATCGACTACGCCGATATCGTAGAGCACTTTATGCCAGAAGCGTGCATACAGCAAGTGAAGCACGGCATGCTCGGCACCGCCGATATACAGATCGACAGGAAGCCATTCGGCTTGCTTCTCTTTGGAGCACAGCTCCTTATCGTTATGCGGATCGATAAAGCGCAGGTAGTACCAGCAGCTGCCGGCCCATTGCGGCATCGTGTTCGTCTCGCGGCGCGCGCGCAAACCCGTTTCCGGATCGATGGTTTCTACCCACTCCGTCACATTCGCAAGCGGTGATTCGCCAGTACCTGATGGCTTGATTGCTTCAACATCAGGAAGCAGCAGCGGCAATTGATCATCCGGTACCGGCTTCATTGTGCCGTCTTCCAAATGCAGAATCGGAATCGGCTCGCCCCAGTAGCGCTGACGGCTGAACAGCCAATCGCGCAGACGGTACGTTATTTTGCCTTGACCTTTGCCTTCCGCCTCCAGCCATTCGATAGCGCGTGCGATCGCCGCTTCATTGCTGAGACCGTCCAAGAATCCGGAGTTCACATGCGGACCGTCGCCTGCGAATGCTTCAGCCAACACGTCGCCGCCTTGAACAACTTCAACAATCGCCAGATCGAACTGCTTAGCGAATTCCCAGTCGCGTTGGTCATGTCCCGGAACAGCCATAATGGCACCTGTGCCATAACCGGCAAGGACATAATCGGCAATCCAGATCGGAACAAGCGCACCGTTCACCGGATTGACTGCATAAGCACCCGTGAATACGCCACTCTTATCTTTATTCAGATCCGTACGTTCAAGATCGCTCTTGCGTGCGGCTGTCTCTTGATAATCCTTCACAGCAGCTTGCTGCGCAGAAGTTGTAATAACTTCTACCAGCTCATGCTCCGGTGCAAGTACGCAGTAGGAAGCTCCGAATAGCGTATCCGGACGCGTCGTAAATACGACAAGGGACGCATCATGTCCGTCGATCGCAAACGTAACCTCAGCACCTTTGGATTTACCGATCCAGTTGCGCTGCATGTCTTTAATGCTCTCGGTCCAATCCAGCTCTTCCAGATCTTCAAGCAAACGCTCTGCGTATTCCGTAATGCGCAGCACCCATTGGCGCATCGGCTTACGAATAACCGGATGGTTGCCGCGCTCGCTCAAGCCGTTGATAACTTCTTCATTGGCCAGAACCGTTCCAAGCGCCGGACACCAGTTAACAGGCACTTCAGCTACATAGGCCAGCCCTTTATTAAACAGCTGGATAAAGATCCATTGCGTCCACTTATAGTAGTCCGGATCTGTTGTGCTGAACTCGCGGTCCCAATCGTACGAGAAACCAAGCGATTTAATTTGACGGCGGAAATTGTTGATGTTCTTGACCGTAATCTCACGCGGGTGCTCGCCTGTATCCAGTGCATGCTGCTCCGCTGGTAAGCCGAATGCATCCCAGCCCATCGGGTGAAGCACGTTGTAGCCGCGCATTCTCTTATATCGCGAGACGATATCTGTTGCGGTGTAGCCTTCCGGATGGCCGACATGAAGTCCCGCTCCGGATGGATAAGGGAACATATCCAGCGCGTAGAATTTCGGTTTCCCGGCATCCTCAGTCGTCTTAAACGACTTGTTCTCATCCCAATGTTTCTGCCATTTCGGTTCAATGACTAACGGGTTATACCCCTGCTCTTGACGTTCCTGTGTCATACGAATTGCCTCCCTATTCTCTCTTCCATGCCGATCCAGTCTTTCCCAGAAAACAAAAAAACTCCCGTCCCTAGCGACAACGCTAGGGACGAGAGATTATTCTCCCGTGGTACCACCCTAGTTAGCAGACGACATGCTTTGTCGCTGCTCACTCTTTGCCCTTAACGCAGGCGAAACGGCACGTTTACCACTGCAATCGTGTTCACGCGCGGCTCCAAGGCGAGTTCACTTCACGTTGGTCCGGCTTGCACCTACCGCCGGCTCTCTGATCCAAACGCTGCTAAAGCTACTGCTCCTCTTCAACACCTAAATAGATAGTTCGATTATAATGAAGCGAATCCTGTCATGTCAAGGCATAGAACGCCCGGAATCTGTCATATTCACTTGATTGCCGCGAAAAACAGCCGTTCTGATTCCGAATCGGCCGCATTCATCGTGAAATCCGCAAATTGATCTACACGGCTGAAGCCGGCCATTAGCAGTGATTCCCGAATCCACTCCGCATCATACGCCCGCTGGACGTGTATCTCCTCGATCCGAGAATAACGGTTGTCTCGCGAGCCGCTCTCCTGCGCAAATATCGTAAGCCGATGCTCGATTTCTACCCGCTCTTCATCAAGCTCGCACGTCCAGATGTAAGCCACATCCGGTTCATCGAGTACAAACGGCTGCTCCGCAGCATACCTGGCTAATGTCTTCGGCGCATGAACATCAAAGAGGAACAAACCGCCTGGCTTCAAACCCTCATAGGTGGCTTGGAACGCAGCTTGAACCTCATCTTCTTCCGTCAGGTAGTTGATACAATCGCAGAATGAGATGACGGAGTCGACTTGTTCGCCAATCTCCCATTCGGTCATATCCTGCTGAAGCCAAGTAATCGTACCGCCGCTGCGTGAAGGTTCATCCCCCCACTTGCTTTGCCCAATAGTCAGCATATCCGAAGAAAGATCAATCGCGAAAACTTGGTGGCCGCTTCGTGCCAGCGGTATCGCAATGCTGCCTGTTCCGCATCCCAGTTCAACGACGGTCTTCGGCGTTCCGTACCTCGTCCAGCAATCCTCTGCAAACTTCAACCACTGCGGATACGGCATCTCTTCCATCAGCCTGTCATATACAGAGGCGAAGTGCCGATAAGCTTCCATCTCTATTCTCCTGCGTCTGCCGCAGCAGACGACTTCGCCGTATCGGCAGCTTGCTCGGTCAGCTTCGTCCAGCTTCCCTCTTGGACGACGAGTCCTTCACGCATCAGCTTACCGATCGCTCGCTTGAATGCGCCTTTGCTGATGCCGAATTTATCCTTGATGATCTCGGCTTGCGTTTCATCCGAATAAGGCATTGCGCCGTTGGGACGCTCCTTCAAGAAGGTAAGAATCCGTTCCGAGTCTTCAACCCGGCCCACTTCCTTACGCTGATTCATGGATAGATTCACACGTCCGTCCTCACGCACGAAAGTGACGCGCGCTTTCACACGCTCACCGAGTCGAAGCAGACGAGTCCGCTCATCCGCAGGGATAAAGCCGTAAGCGCCAAAACCGATCACGCCGCCGTCAATCATCACGAACGAGCCGATCTTAAGCGTCTTCGTTACCCAGCCTTCAACCCAAGTGTTATGCCAAGCTTGCGGCGCATGGAAGGCCAGCTCCGAGAGTTCTTCCTCGAAGGCTACCTTAGCGACCAGACGGCCGATTTTGTCATGGGCAAGAATGACGTGAACCTCGTCGCCGCGTTTCGGACGAAGCTCCTTAAGTTCAGGCTGCTCTGACAACGGCAGCAGAAGCTGACGGCCAAGGCCCATCTCGAGAAACGCGCCGATGCGAGGATGAATATCCGCTACGGCCAGTCTCGCCACGGTGCCGAGCTGGATGAGAGGCGTCTTCATCGTTGCGGCGATGCGATCCTCCGAATCAAAGAACAGAAATACATCGTAGAATTGTCCGATTTGCGGACGATGTCCGACAAGCTCGGTATAGTGCATGAGCACCTCCGATTCGCCATCAGTCATGAAATAACCGTAAGGCGAAACTTCTCGTGCCAGTTTAAGCTTCATCGTAGTACCGGCTATTAAGCTCATGCGAATTCCACGACCTTCGCGTCAGACCATAGACGTTCGATATTGTAATATTCGCGCTCTTCGCGGTGGAATATATGGACGACAACATCGCCGATGTCTACCAATATCCATCTTCCCGTATCCTGGCCTTCAATCCCGCGAACACGTACGCCGCGCGACTCTGCCTGTTTGCGGATTTCCGTTGTAATGGCCTGCACCTGCACGTCTGAATTCCCGTGACAGATAACAAAATAGTCCGCTACAAGCGAGATATTCTTCAAATCAAGCGCAATTACATTTTGCGCTTTCTTATCATCGGCTGCCTTAACTACAAGCTTGAGCAGCTCGTCGGAATGAACCGTCATAGCCCCGCCTCCCGTATCGTTAGTAGTAAATCATTGCGTGCTGCAAATGTAAGCGGATATATACGTTTACCCTGCTGCAGCAAATACGTAATCGTTGAATCAAAGCCCGCGACCAGCGCACGTTCCACGCTATGCTCTGCTAATTCCCGAATGGCTTGCACGGCGGGAAAATCGCGCCCGGGCTCCATATAATCAGCCAAACAGACGACCTTATCCAGCAAAGTCATCCCCTCCCGTCCGGAGGTATGATAACGAATCGCATCTAGAATTTCAAGGTCTGTGACACCATAATCGCGTTCGGCGACGAACGCTCCTACAGGCGCATGCCACAGTTCTTTATCAAACGCCAGTAAATCAGCGGGAAGTCCTTCTTCCCGAATGATCGCTTCCATGCGGGAGGTGGCCCAATATTTGGCGACATCATGCAGAATAGCTGCCTGCTCTGCCTTTACGGGATCGGCGCCGAACCGCTCTGCAAGTATAACGGATGTCTCCATTACGCCAACGGTGTGTTTCCATCTCCGCTCCGGCATCTCGGCTTGTACCCTGGCAATCATCTCATCACGATTCATAGAGCTCGTTCTTTCTGATGAACGAATATACCTTCTCCGGAACAAGGAAACGAATCGACCGCCCCTGCGCGCGGCGATTACGAATATCCGTCGATGAGATACCGATCTGCGGCATCTCAATCATAGTCAGCCTCTCCTGCAAATAGGCGGGAAGTTCGTCTATCTTCAGCTCTTCACCGGCTCTGCGTACGCCGATAAAGCGAACCATCGCTGCCAATTCAGCGATTTGATGCCACTGCGGCAAGTCATTGACGCGGTCCGAGCCGATGATAATGCTGAACTCTCTGCCGGGATAAAGGTCCATGAGCGCTTTGACGGTATCAATCGTGTAACTGGTGCCTTCGCGCTCCAGCTCCACGTCCATCCCGCGGAAATGGGGTTGGAAGTCAATGGCACGGTACACCATTTCCAGCCTAGTTTGGCCATCAGCAAGAGGCCCGTTTTCTTTGAGCGGCGGATGACCGGCAGGAATAAACCATACCTCGTCCAGTCCGCAAGCTTCTCGTGCCGATTCGGCAGCAAGCAAATGGCCATAATGAATGGGGTCGAACGTTCCTCCCATAAATCCCACTTTAATCAACGACATGACTCCTCTCGCCTTAGCCGAACCTACCCTTAAGGAAGCTCGATTGTTTTGTTATCTTTCGATTCTTTGTACAATACGATTGTTTTGCCGATGACTTGTACAAGCTCGGAGCCGGATTCTTCCGCAATCCATTGGCCTACTTCTTTGGGGTCATCCATGCAATTGTTCAGTACGGAGACTTTAATTAATTCACGAACCTCGATCGCTTCTTCGATATGGCGAACGAGATGATCGTTTGTGCCGCCTTTGCCTACTTGAAAAATCGGCTGTAAATGATGCGCAAGCGAGCGCAAATGACGTTTTTGTTTACCTGTTAGCATGTGTGATTCCTTCTCTCGTCAAATTAGCTTTTGGCCATCAGCGCATCCAGCACCGTCTCCCGCATCGCGGCAACCGGTGCCGGACAGCCCGTCCAATATTCAAAGGCGTACGCGCCTTGATAAATAAACATCCCGAGCCCGCCGTGTATGCGGCAGCCTCGTTCCTGTGCTTCCGCGAGAAATCTCGTCGTCAGCGGGTTATAAATCAAATCGCTCGCAACCGTATCCGGTTTCAGCCAAGCACTGTCGATCGGTGTAGCTTCCACGTTCGGATACATGCCAAGCGAAGTTGTATTAATGACGATATCATGAAGACCGCACGCTTCCTGCAATTCATCCTGCCCGATGGCGCGTATCGAAGGCACCATTGCACGGAATGCATTTGCTAGCTCTTCGGCACGAGCGACCGTACGGTTAGAGATCGTGATGGAGCCGACTCCTTCACGGGCCAGTGCATACAGAATGCCTCGTGTAGCGCCGCCTGCACCGATAATGAGCACATTCGCGCCGGTAAGATCCGACTTCGCCTCTTCTTTAAGCGACCGAACGTAACCAAGACCGTCGGTATTGTAGCCTGTCAGATGACCGCCCGTATTCACGATTGTGTTCACGGCGCCAATCGCCTGCGCGCTCTCGTCGATTTCATCGAGCAGCGGCATAATATCGAGCTTATGCGGAATCGTCACGTTAACGCCGCGAATCCCCATCGCACGTACGCCTGCTACGAAGTCGCCAAGTCGGTCGGCGGTAATATGAAAAGCGGTGTAAATGCCATTGATTCCGGTCTCACGAAATGCCCTGTTCATCATGATCGGCGATTTGGAATGCCGAATCGGATCCCCGATCACACTGTAGAGCACGGTATGGCTGTCCACTGCATTGCCCATCCTTCTGTCCACTCTCCCCATGCAAGATGAATCGGCCTATTCGATTAGATCAGCGCATCACGCTGCAGCACTCGAATCCCCTTCGGTGCGAATACATCAACCAATGCGCCGCTGCTGCCATTGATATGAATCCAGCCCAGTCCGGAAATGAACACATCCGTATCTGTGCCGCGTTTGATCGTCAACCGATGACGCGTCCAAGCCGGCATTTCCGCTAATTGCTCCTTGCTAGGAGGCGCGAGCATTTCGCCTTTATGCGTTTCGTACAGCTCATCTGCACGCTCAAGCTTCGTCCGGTGCACCTGCAGCGCATTCGAGACATAGAGGGAGAAGGATTGACGATCCCCTTCTATGAAATCAAACCTCGCCAATGCGCCGACAAACAGCGTTTGTCCCGCATTCAGCTGGTAAACAAGCTGCTTGATAGGTTTATCCGGCAGCAAGGAACCAAGCACCTCGCGCGGCACGATCTCTGTCATGCGGTGCGTATATACGATACCAGGTGTATCAATGATTTCATTCCCATCATCCAGCGGGATATGAACCGCATCAAGCGTTGTGCCCGGGTAACGGGAAGTTGTCAGCTCTCGCTCCAAATCGCTGTAGTCGCGAATCAGTCTATTGATTAGCGTCGATTTGCCTACGTTGGTAGCGCCGACAACATACACATCCCGCTTCCCGCGATGTGTTCCGATGGCTTCGATAACGCGGTCAAAGCCGATATTGCGCTTCGCGGAGCAAAGCACGACATCGACGACCTTCAAGCCTTGCGCTTTCGTTTGCTTCTGTACCCAGTTAAGAATACGGTTCGGGTTGATGCTCTTCGGCAATAGGTCGATCTTGTTCACGACCAGCAATACGGGGTTATTGCCAACGAATCGCTGCAAGCCGGAGATCAAGCTGCCTTCAAAGTCAAACAAATCGACAATATGTACGACCAGGCTTTGCGTATTCGCGATTCCGCTCAGCAGCCGCAGAAAGTCGTCTTGATCCACAGCGATTGACGCTGCTTCATTATAGTTCTTGATGCGGAAGCATCTTTGGCAGATGGCCGGATCCTTAGCAAGCGCCGCTTGCGGGATATACCCCAGCTTGTCCGATGATTCAGTTTGCAGCTTAACGCCGCAGCCGGCGCAAGCCAGTTTGTCTTCTTGATGGTAAGTAGTCATGATTTCTTAAGTTCCTCCTCGGGCCATAGCCCTTTCTTCCGCAGACGGGACAGGGCAATGCGTTCCAGAAACCGATTGAAACGGGTCATGATTCCTTCATCATTTGGTGCGATTGGACGGACGAGGATCGTAAACAATCCCATTCTTCTTCCGCCAAGCACATCCGTCATCATTTGATCACCAATTACGACCGTTTGCTCCGCTGACAAACCAAGCTCGTTAAGCGCGCGAGTAAACGCCCTCCCTGCCGGTTTCCGGGCAGCATGAACGAACGGGATGTTCAGCGGTTCCGCGAACTTCCCAACCCGTGTCTGATTATTGTTGGATACGATGACAACCTTGAAGCCAAGGTTATCGCGCACATCGTCGAGCCATTGGACAAGCTCCGGCGTAGCCAGCGGTTCTCTTGCTCCGACGAGTGTGTTATCGAGGTCTGTGATGATGCCTCTCTTTCCTTGCTCTTTCAAGGTATGCAAATTGATATCATAAATGGTATTGACGCGCATGTGCGGCAACAGCCGTTCAAACATAGTTTCGACTCCCCTGCTTATCGCTATCACGCAAACTATACCATAATTAGTGAATTTGTTGCAAAAAAGCCGCTAAAGAGGCGTAAACTCCCCTCTTTAGCGACTTGTAAGCTCTTTTATCCCAAATGCTCACGAATATGTTTCATCGTCAACGACAAACGATCCGCTTCTTCTCTCGTCATCGTTTTATTGCTGTACATCGCTTGCTCGAATGCCACTTGAACCTCTCGGAATTGCGTCTGCAGCGAGGAGAGTCTGCCCGACCAGCGCGACATCGTTTCCCGGACCGTCTCATATTCGTTGTAGTCGAGTCCCTTCTTGCGGCAATGCTTGATTAGACGGTTCGTATCTCTTACAATGCGCTCATTAATCGTGGCAGAACCGCCGCGATATCGCTTGAATTGCCCTAGCAATGGACGGAAGCCGAGCACGCCAATCAACAGCACGAGCACAGAGGCAGCAGTCCAGAACATCCAAGCTTTCACTTCGAAGCCA
Organism: Paenibacillus sp. CF384; assembly: GCF_900106745.1. Lineage (GTDB taxonomy): Bacteria > Bacillota > Bacilli > Paenibacillales > Paenibacillaceae > Paenibacillus_Z. The sequence continues at coordinate 227,636 of NZ_FNNV01000006.1, forward strand.
TTATCTTCTGCAGGCTGTGCTTCGTTGTCCAACTCCGGAACCGGAACTGGCGCAAGCTCGGGTTCAGCAGCGTCCTGCGGTACCGCATAAGGGAATGCGAATCCGGAAGTCGCTTCGAAAGGCAGCCAGCCATACCCGTTAAAATAAATTTCAACCCAAGAATGCGCATCCGCGTTTCGCACCGTGTACGTACCCGCATCGCTCTCTTCCGGTTCGATGCCTGTCATCCCTTGGAGACGCTGCATGTCCGGATCAACAGGTTTGGAGCCCGGAGAATACCCCTTCACCCATCTGGCAGGAATGCCAAGCGTGCGTGACATCACGGCAAGCGAAGTGGAGAAGTAATCGCAGTAGCCCTCGCGCACTTCAAATAGGAAGGAATCGACGAAATCCTCGCTCACGCGCTTCGACAAGTCCGGTGTATTGGTATAAGCGTAGGTGGCCTGCAAGTAGGAGACCAATAAGTTCACTTTATCGTAAGGCGTTGTCACGGTAGACGTTATATTCTGAGCCAACTGTTTGACGCGAAGCGGCAACGTATCAGGCAGCTGCAAGTACATCGGATCGATGTCCTCGCTTAGACTTGCAGGTGCTCCGGTTTCCATTGCAGCCACATCAAGAATTGGAATCTTCGATTGAATAATATAACTCTCCGGATAGTTGGCCGAGCTGGTCTTCGGTAACCGCATCTCCCAGGAATCAGACATCCAATTCAGTTTAGGCAGTGATGTATTCTTCCCATTAACCGCAATTACGGATGAGATCGGACCTGCTCCGAATAGGACCGGATACTTATCCTTCTTCAGCATCGTGACCGTCTGATCGACAACTTCTGTATTCGTTGTTTCGGCAATGCCGCTTGGTTGCAGCTCCTGCTTGCTTTCGATGGAGCCGAGCGCCTTCTCTTTCTTCTCCTGAGGCGCCTCCGACCAGCCCTTCCCGCTATATAGCGCCTTGGTTTCGCCTCGCCAGTAGCTGCGTTTGGTGGTGGTGACGGTCATGACCGGCGTATAGTCGAATTCAAATCCGTTGCCGAGTTCATTATCATCACGACTGTAGCCGGATTTCCCGTCTGCATTGTTCTTGGTGGCAGGAACAATAATCGCCTTGTCGCCGACCAAATTCGGTATGGACTCGCCGCGCGCTTCTTTCCACGCCGTATAGGGATCTGTCAAGATCGGCTTCACAGCCGGCACAAACAATCCGGCTCCCATAACGAGCGTAATAATAAGCAGCATCGGCAGAAACAAACTGAGCGGATATTCAAGCAGCTGCGCCCAATTCTCCGGATGACGTTCCTTGAATCTAGAGAAGTGGCTCGCAACCAGCCAGCCAAGACCGATGAACACAAGCCATGCGATCTCATCCCATAAGTGAATCGGTGTAAACAGGGAATCTGCCGCTGCCAGCGAAAGAATCGCAAGCCCCACTACGATCATCATATAAGCTCGTTTATGACGCAGAAGCACGATCGCATGGAAGACTGCCCATACGCCAAGACTGATCCAGATAAACGGAGTCAGCTGGTCGTACTGGAGCTTGAACCAATCCAGCCACTGCGCGGCGGACCGTTTATCTCCTTCGAAGGCTACCCACATGTACCCGGAGTAAGCTGCATTAAGACCAACCAGCGAAATCAGCTGTACGGTGCCGGAAAGCAGCTTGGAAGGAATGAGCAGATTAGCGGCAACTGCGGCGAACAGAATGCCATTGACGATCGTATAGGTCTCCGACCACCAGTAGTCGCCCAGACATCGAATCCATTGATAGACAATTAGTGCGGAGAATATAGCCGAAAGTTTACGATAAACGTCTGCGGAAAACCATTTGATTGCCGCACGATTGAAGGTTTTCATTACAGCTGACCTCCTTCAAGCGCATCTGGCAGCTCTTGCAGCGAACTGATCATATGCACAGCGAAGCCGCTCCTACGCAGCAGCTTGATCCATTCGTTGCCGCGGATATCACCGGCGATGGTTCTTCCGGCAGCAGCCTTGGACTGCAAATGAATGAGAACTGGCACGACGCCGGTTCGATTCAGCCATTCCATGGCACGAATGGTTTCTTCGCCAACCTGCGGACTGACAATGACTACAAAGGAGCCCGCCGCTGTAAGCGTCCCGGACTGCCGGATTGCGCGATATAGAGGCTGTTCCCCGTCCGCTTTCACGCGGACCAGATGGTTCATCATCAGCTCGCGTTGCTCAGCCGACGCTTTGGGCGTATACCCGTCACTCTTCGCTCCGACGGAGATCAGCCCGACGGCCGTTGCTCTGCGAAGACCGAATTCCAGCAGCGAGGCAGCAGCCGACACAGCCAGCTCGAATTGGTCCTTGTTCTCATAGGAGCCGGCATAACGGTCCAACATGACGACGGTTCGCGGAAGGGATTCACGCTCGAATTCCTTCGATTTCCATTGCCCCGTCTTAGCCGTGGCGTTCCAATGAATCCTAGAGAGCCGATCGCCATAAATATACTCGCGGACACCATTGATCTGTGTCGTTTCTTTCGCTGATAGACGGGAGGCTGAGGTCGAATAAGGCCCTTTCGAGCCGCGTTTCATCTGCTTCCACTGCCGAATCTCGACGATACGGGGATATACCGTGAACGGCTCGGACGATTCGAAAGAACCCTTATGCTCGAATAACCCGAATATATCCCGCGTGGAGCATTCTGTTGAATCGAACCGGTACACGCCGCGTTCAAGCGGCGGTGTTACATATTGAACGACGCCGTTTCTGCGATAGTTCGGCACGAAGGAAGCTTCAATCGGGATCACGGTTCCGCTTATACTCTTCAAACGGTCTCGTACGAGTACATAAGGGATGGGCCAGACGCCTGGAATTTGCATGGTCAAACTGACTTCAAGCCGGGTTCCGGCAGACAACGACTGCTCACTGATCGAGTTCGTACCGTTGCTCAGCCTCCGAACACCGGTCACGGACGCAATGCCGCTCCATCTGCCAAAGACCAGATAAATCAGCAGGACATTGAAGATACAGAACAACATGAAAGACGTCTTACCGCCTTGAAACAGTAAAAATAAGAGCGAAATCACATAAACAAGGCCGATAAAACGCCACCTGAACATTGTCGCTTTAGCCGTAAGCATAAGCGTCAGCGCTCCATTCGGACAGGGACATTCGTGTCGCGGATGACGGACTGGATCACGTCCTCAGGCTTCAAACCGTTCATTCTGGATTCCGTATGCATAATAATCCGGTGAGCAAGTACCGAAGAAGCTAGCAGTTTCACATCATCGGGTATGACATAATCACGTTCTTGCAGATAGGCATTCGCTCGTGCTGCCGCTGTCAGAGAAATCGCGGCACGCGGACTCGCCCCAAGCTGTACGCCGCTGTGAGTGCGCGTTGCGCGGACGATTCGAACGATATAATCGGCAACCGCTTCATCGAGATGCACGCGTTTGACCGCTTCCATCATAACGGCGATTTGCTCGACATCTACGACAGGCTCCAGCTTATCCGCCGGCGAAGAAGCATTAGGAGAAATAATCATCTGTCTCTCCGTCACGGCATCCGGATAGCCCAGGGTAAGCTTCATCATAAACCGGTCAAGCTGTGCCTCCGGGAGCGTATACGTGCCATCGAATTCAATCGGGTTCTGCGTGGCAATCATCGTGAACGGTACCGGCAATTCATGAGATTCGCCATCTACCGTAACATGGTGCTCTTCCATCGCTTCCAGCAGCGCCGATTGCGTCTTGGTGGTGGCACGGTTTATCTCATCTACGAGCAGCAAATTCGTCATTACCGGGCCGGGCCGGAACATGAAAGTTTCATTCTTGGGATGATAGATTGCAACGCCGGTTATATCCGTAGGAAGCAGATCGGGATTACATTGAATCCGTCGGAATTGACCGCCTATCGTACGGGAGAGTGCCTTGACAAGCTGTGTCTTTCCTGTCCCCGGGACATCCTCGATAAGAACATGACCGCCGGCAAGCAGCGCTGTAAGCAGTCTCTCGATTTCGACATCTTTACCCAATATACAACTGCCTAAATTACGGCGAATTTCCTTACATAAACGATACTCAGCTGTACGATTGTCCATGACAATTCCTCCCGGATGATGATAGTTGGATATGAGTGTGGTGATTCTATTATTTTACAAAAAATACAACAACTCGTATAGCAACATATCCGCCAAAAAAAATTGGAGAATCCCACAGGGACCCTCCAATTCAGTAAAACTGTCTATATTTTCCGCTCATTCACAAGGTGTTGTTCCGCTTAGGTTACCCTTTAGGCCGAACCGCCAGCGCTGCCAAAAATGAGAAAATGATCGCGGCGGAAATCCCTGCGCTCGTGATGCTGAATATGCCGGTAATGATCCCGATCCAGCCATCGGTCTGATACTCGGTTACCGCGCCGTGCACAAGCGCGTTGCCGAAGCTCGTTATAGGCACGGTTGCTCCCGCGCCGGCGAATTTGACCAGCGGCTCGTACAAGCCGACCCCGTCCACCACGGCACCTGCAACAACGAGCGTTGCCATCGTATGCGCAGGTGTCAGCTTCGCGATGTCAAACATCAGCTGGCCGATGACGCAAATGGCTCCGCCTACGATAAAAGCCCATAAATAGATCATGTAAGCTCTGCTCCTTTCTTTTGCTATTAGTTGTGCATCGGACTTTCAATCGCCACGGCATGAGCAATACAAGGGATCGATTCGCCTTGTTGGAACGACAGCGGCGAGAGCAATGCGCCGGTTGCGCAGACTAGAATCCGTTTCAATTCCCCCTGCTTCAAACGCTTGAGCAAATGACCGTAGGTCACTACCGCCGAGCAGCCGCAGCCGCTTCCGCCGGCCTGCACCTTTTGGTTCTGCACATCGTAGACCATCAAGCCGCAATCGCCAAAAACAGTATCTTCCATCGGGACGCCGTCCCGCTTCAGCAGATCCTTGGCGATGCCATGTCCGACCGTCGCCAGATCCCCGGTCACGATCAAGTCATAATCCTTCGGCTGTCTGCCTGTATCGTTGAAATGGGCCTGCAGCGTGTCGACTGCAGCCGGAGCCATGGCCGCCCCCATGTTAAACGGATCCGTAATACCCAGATCTACGATGCGTCCGATGGTCGCGCATTCCACGATCGGACCGTCGCCTGACGGGGCAACAACGACCGCCCCTGCCCCGGTTACGGTATATTGCGCCGTAGGCGGTTTCTGGGAGCCGTATTCCGTCGGATAACGGAATTGTTTCTCCGCCGTGCAGTTATGGCTGCAAGTACCTGCGAGCACGTATTCGCCCGAGCCGGAATTGACGATTAGCGATGCTATGGCAAGCGATTCCATCGACGTTGAGCAAGCGCCGAATACACCGAGATATGGAGCGCCGATGGTTCTGGCCGCGAAGCTGTTGCTGATAATTTGGTTCATCAGATCGCCGCCGACGTAGAATTGCAGCTGCTGCTTGTTCACTTTGGCATATTTCAGCGCCATTTCGGACGCTTGCTCAAGTAAGAGGCGCTCCGCCTTCTCCCAGCTCTTCTGCTGCATATCGAGCTCGGGATGGACCAGATCGAAATCTGCTGCCAGCGGACCTTCTCCTTCGTCCGGACCGACGACCGTAGCAGCGCCGATTATGACCGGACGTTGATCAAACCACCATGTTTGTTTACCGCGTAGCATGGAAACTCCCCTCGATTCCGAACACTAAATAGACGACTCCGACAACAAATGCAGCAACGACGCCAAATACGATGACAGAGCCGGCCAGCTTGAACATGTTGGCGCCCACGCCGAGCACCAGTCCTTCGCTGCGGTGCTCGAGCGCCGCGGAGCACATCGAGTTCGCAAAGCCTGTAACGGGCACCGCCGTGCCTGCTCCTGCCCACTGCGCAATCTTGTCGTATACGCCAAGACAGGTCAGAATGACAGAAATCAATATGAGCACGGCTACCGTCGGATTGCTGGCATCTTGTTTGGACATATGGAGTCCATATATGAACGCTTCCGTTATGGCTTGTCCGAGTACACAGATGAAGCCGCCTACTATGAAGGCTCGAACGCAATTCGCCAGTACGGAACGTGCCGGCTCGCGTTTTTTGGCGTAGGCCTGGTATTCTTTGGGTGACATAGACATTTTTTTGTATTTGCCTTGTCCTGCGCTTTTCGTTGCGATGATGGTTGCCTCCTTGGGTTCGTCTTTCTGGAGTATGTGTTAAATTGCCGTCTATTATGCCGAATTTGGAAGGGGAGACAAGTAATCCGTCCCATGCAAATAAACCTTCGGTATGGCAACCAAAGGTTTACACAGCAATGTCCGGAAGTGAAGCTTACAGAAACGCGATAAACAACAAAACGACCAGCAGCACGAACAGCACAAGCGCAAGCAGCATCGAGACTCTACGGGCATGTTGCTCCATTTGCATGTGGGGAGGCTCCTCTCCGCCTGAAACGGCTTCTGCGCTATCTTATGCGGGCTATTGCGGATACGAGATTTGTCCAGCCGTGAATAAATCGATCAGCCTGAATTACGCACGACCAGTCTGGCCGAAAGGATGATTTTCTCCTGCTGCGCCTCGGACAGAGCAAGCTTACGTGCAAATTGCTCCACGGCTCGTATTCCCAGCCACTCCTTCGCCAGATCCACTGTCGTCAGCGGAATAACCGCATCCATCCCCGGAGCCGTATTATCAATCCCGATAACCCTCACTTTCGTCATGACACCTTTCTGATGCAGCAGCTGAAGCAGGTATAGCGCGATATCATCGTTGGCACAAATGTATCCATCCGGCAGTTCGTCAGGCTGATAAGGTCCGTCCTTTGCAACCGCCGTCACGTCGTCATACATCGCATCTAATCGCCGAATAAGCGCGGTTTGCCATGAACTCCACTGCGCGCTTCCATAGGGAACGGTCCATTTCTTCAATTGAGCGACTGTCTTCTCTCGTTCTCCACCTCGTCGTCCTTCTCTTGATTCATCCATTGCCAGCTTGCATCCCCACCAACGCTCTCGGAAGCTTACGGCAAAGCTGTCACGACCGACAAAAACGATGGATTTGCAGCCTTGCGTGAGCAGATGATGGCAGGCCATTCGGCCCGCATCCGCATTCGCATTGAGCACAGCATCTGCTCCGATCAATGGCTCCTCGTGATCAGCCAGCACAATAGGAAGTCCAAGACGCTTCAGCTTGAGCAGCGTGTCCAGCGGGCATTTGCCGGCAATAATGAACCCTGACACCGTGCTGGCTGCCGCATGCTCAGACTCCCGTTCCGGCTCCAGCCAATCTTGGGCAGTCCGATTACCCGCCATTCCGAACGTAAAAAACTTCGGCGTCAGCCCATGCATCCGGCAGCCTGCCGCCAGCCCTTCTCTGACGCGCTGCCAGAAATGCGGCTCCTTCGCATGATGTTCATCTAAACCGATATGAACGATTCGTGCCCCGCGTACTTCATCTGCCGGCCCGGGTGGTACCGGACGCATCTTGTACCCCAGTGCGCCGGCCAGAGCTGTTACTTCCCTGCGGGTCGCCTCACTGACACCGGGTTTGCCTGCGAGTGCTTGGGAAACGGTATATTTGGACACACCTAACCGGTCGGCTAATTGCTGCATCGATATTTTCTGTGCCACGGCTGCTTCTCCCTTCAAATTCGCAATAATTCCGATTGACTTTTCTTTAGTTTACCTCTAAAGTTGGCCCCGAATAAAGAGTGGTTCAACCTAACAAACCTAACAATATGTGAACAAAGACGAACCCATAATGAGAGGCAGTGACACGAGAATGAGCAGCACTATTTTGTTCTATGATGAAAGTTTCCCCTATACAGGAGATCGCCCGGATGCCGGGACGCTCGCGAAGCTGCGTGAAAGCTTCCAAATCGTAACCGCAGCTGAGCTTGCTGATAAGTTGCCAGGCGCTTCTACATATGTACATCTTCACGGTTCCTATTTCCCTAAATCAGCTTGGCCAGCCATTCTGGCGCATGCGAGTGGAGGTAAAGGGCTGCTCGTAGCAGGCGGCGCACCATTCAAAACTCCTGTATATGAAGAGAACGGCGAATGGCAATTCGAGCCGGATCAAACGGCTTATCACCAACAGCTGCATATCCATGAGGCTCTGCCGGTTACAGTCGATGGCGTTGCCAAACTGCAGCACTTCCGTGATATTCCTCTCTTCGCAGGCTATGAATCGTTATTTACGATCGAGTCCACCTTCGGTCTTGCGCTGCATGTCACAAGAGCGGATGACGCACCGGGCGAAGGCGGCTCTGCCGGCCCCATCGACGCTCACATCTACCCGCTGCTTCGCGGGATCAGCGGAGACGGCCTTGCGCGTGAGCTGTCAGCGCCTGCTATCTTGCTTGAGCATACGAAAGGTCCTTTCAGCGGCGGCCGCTGGATTCTTATCAATCAGCCGCTGCGCAGCTCGTTCTGGTCGGGCAATGGCGCTGCCGCGCTCTCCGAGTGGGCGGACTTCACATCGCAAGGCGTTACAGAGTTATGGCTGAAGCCGAATTACGGCTCGTATGAGCTTGGCGAGCGTCCGGTCTTGATGTTGCAAGGTCAACAGCTGCAATTGGCTCGTGACGAGCGGACAAGCAATCACACGGCGGCAGCATGGTCGTTTACTATGCGCGTGCGCAAAGCAAACAGCAATACGGTCAGCGAGCCTACTCCTTCTTTTGTCTATGAGGAAGCGGATTTCACAGAAGTATGGCGCAGCGACGCAGAGCTTGCGATTGGTCGTGAGCTGAGCCTTAAGCGTATTGTATTGCCTTTTAACTTAGAAGCAGGCTTCTATATCGTAGAATGCGAGGCCGTTTCTCCTGAAGGCGAGCGTCGCTTGCTCCGCCAGGGCTTCTGGGGTATGGACGAGGAACTGCTCCACTCCGGAGAGATGATTACGTGCGACCGGGACTATTTCTGGAAGAACGGCCGTCCGCTTCCGATTGTCGGCATGACTTACATGACGAGCGATGTGGCGCGTAAATATTTGTTCCTTCCGAATGCTGCTGTATGGGATCGCGACATGGCCCAAATGAAACGCGCGGGCATCAACTCCATTCGTACCGGCATCTGGACAGCGTATCGCAGTGTCATGTTTGTAGACGGTCATCCTTATGAAGAAGTGCTGCGCGCGATCGATGCCTTCTTCCTAACCGCTAAGCGATATGACCTTGAAGTTACGTTCAACTTCTTCGCTTTCACGCCGGAAGCATGGGAAGGCGTTAACCCATACCTTGATCCGCGCAGCGTTGAAGCACAGAAGCGTTTCATCGCGGCTATCGTGTCCCGCCATGCTGAATCCAAGCATGTCCATTGGGATTTGATCAATGAGCCATCCATGTTCGATCCGACACGAATCTTCTCCGGACCACGATCCGCTCACGATCAGTTCGAGAAGACACATTATGTCAAATGGCTGCAGGAGCGCCATGGCTCGATTCGCGTGCTTCAAGAGCGCTGGAATATGACGCCTTCGGAGCTGCCTTCCTTTGAATCTGTGAAGCTGCCGGAGCAGAGCGAAATCGCCTTCGGTACGACCAATACGCTGAAGAAACTCGGCGGTCCTTGGCTTGACTATACTTTGTTCACGATGGATATGCATAACCGCTGGGCTTCCCAATTAGTTGCAACGATTCGTGCGATTCAGCCGAAGCAGCTGGTGACCGTCGGCCAGGATGAAGGGCTCGGAGCTCAGCGTCCATCGCCGTTCTTCTATGCGCAAGAGGTCGATTATACAACCGTTCACTCGTGGTGGCTGATGGACAATCTCGTGTGGGATGGTATTTTCGCCAAAGCACCGGATAAACCGAACCTGATTCAGGAAACCGGTATTATGTACGTAGAGACGCCTGACGGTCGTGCTAAGCGCAGCGAGGAAGAGCTTCGCAACATTCTGGAGCGCAAATATGCGTATGCCTTCTCCACAGGCGGAGCAGGTGCGGTTCAGTGGATCTGGAACATTAATTTCTATATGAACAATATCAATGAATCCCATATCGGAGCGCTGCGCGCAGATGGCACGGAGAAGCCCGAAGCGAATGTATCGTATGATTTCGGCGCCTTCATGGAGCAAATTCGCGACTTGTTCGTGGATCGCAAGCTGGAAGAGGTTGCGGTTATTTTCCCTTATTCCAACGACTTCTCGAACCGCAAGCTTGCCTATGGAGCAACCACTCGCGCGATTCGGACACTGTCCTACACGATGAATGTGCATGCCTTCGGCCTTGGCGAATATCAGTTGGATTCACTTGCAGTTACGAAGCCGAAGCTTATTATCGTGCCAAGTGCGCATAACTTCAGCAGCCAAGCACTGGATCAGCTTCTCGCGCATGTGAAGACAAGTGGCGGTACGCTCCTCTTCACCGGTCCGCTTGGACTGGACGAGTACTGGCGCCCGGTTGAGCGTTTGACAGGCGAGCTGGGACAGAACGCAGTCAGCAATTTGCTTCGTGAAGAGCTGCTGGAGCTCGGCAACGGTGCGCTGCATCCGATATCTTTCGGCGGCGATCGCATCACGGACAGCAACAAAGGCGTACTCACTTCCGCGGATAAAGGCCCGGCTAAAATAACGGATATTGCGCTTGGCGCCGGCCGCCTGCTGTGGTGCCCGCTTCCGCTTGAGCTGAATGAACGCCTGGAGCCGCTGCAAGCGGTGTACGGCGCTGCATTGGCGCAAGCCGGCGTGGCTGATGAGCTCGAATGGCTGCATGGCGGGGAGCTGCCAGGCGTTTATGGCCGCAAGCTGGCCTTCGCTTCCGGCTCGCTTTATATCTTCGTATCGGAATTCGGCTGCGATACGGCTATTGAAGTGCGCGATCCGCAGACCGGTGCCGTGTACGCCTTTACACTTCCACAGGAGCGGACTGTGATGTTCGCTGCAGATGCTGCCGGCAAACTTCTTGCCGTATATCGTCCGCACGAAGTTCAAATCGACGTTTCCCTTTAATTAGGAATGAAGGCTAAGACAAGCAGACCGGAGTACAACGAACTCCCTGCTTGTCTTTTCTTTTTGTCATGCCGCCTTCAAGGTCATGCTATAATGGTGAAATCGTATCATTCTTAGGCTTCGTCCCACCAAGAATGTAAGGTTGTGGAAACGAAGGTGCAGTTGGAGGAATCACGCATGCATGTAGGCAAAATTATTAAATTTTATCGCGAACAAGCACGTATGACCCAAGAACAGCTTGGAAAAGGCATTTGCTCGGATACGCATATCAGTAAGATCGAACGCGGCTCGACGGACTTCTCACCCGAGGTTATTGCGCTTCTCACCGAACGTTTGAATATCTGCCTCGACAATGAGCTCATTAAACTAAACACGATTAAGAAGCGATTATTTGCCTGGCATGAGGCGATCGTAATGCTGCTGCTGGATGAAATGGAAACGATCAAGCTCGAGCTGGAGAATGAGCAGCTGATTCAAATATCGGATTACACCGCCTTATACCAGCTCATTCAGGCTCGTTATTATCTGGTTCATTCCCAATCGGACCCTGCCTATGCCATCGTTCTGAAGATGCAGCGCAGCCATTCCAAACTCCCAACCTACGAGAGCAACCTGCTCCTTCACATCACGGGAATCTGCTATTTGGCCAGACAAGACTATCGATCTGCAATAGATACCTTGAAGCAAATTGACGATGAGGAATATAACAATCCGGAATATTACTATCATATGGCTGTGGCTTATCATTGGATCGGATCACACATGATGGCCTATTATTACGGGGAGAAATCGCTTCGTTTCTTCAAAGACAGCCGGAACTTCGTGCGCACCATCGATGCAGAGATGCTGCTGCTGCTGCAAGTTGTGTTCGACGAGAATCGTAACCAAGCGGATATTATTGTGCGTTTCGAGAATTTGATCAAGTCCTGCGACATCTGCAACACGCCTGAGCGCAAGCGGATAGCGTTGCATAATCTAGCCTATGAATATCTGGAACAGAACAATTACGAGCTGGCAGCCAACAATTATCAAGCTTCGATGGCATTGAATAACCCGAAGACGATGCTGTACCTGCTCTCGCTCGAAGGTTATATCCGCTGTTCCCTGCAGGGGAAACTACTGAGCAAAGAAGAGCTGCTGCGAGTTACGGAAGGCGGACTCCGTTCCGCCAAAGAAATTCATGACCACATGCTGCAAATTCGGTTTCAGCTCCTCCTCTATAAGATCGAAGAGCAGCACGAGCAATATTATAGTTATTTGCGCAACAGCGCGCTGTCCGTCATTCGTAATCATGGCGATGCGATGCTGGTAGAGAAGTGCGAGAAGGAATTATTCAACTATTATCTGTCAACCGGTCAACAGGAGCTGGCGCTGGAAACAGCCAGTTTCTTGATTAATAAAGGCAAGTCGCCGCTGAACAAAAAAGAGATGCTTCCCGGTTGATCCGGGAACCATCTCTTTTTTGTTGTTCTCAGCCGGCTGCTGGTTAACTTAGCCGTCAATCCAAGTCGTCTTGAGCTCAGCTGCTGCCCGCTTCGCTTGCGGCGCAGCCATATCCGGTACGCCGAGATAGATGAAGCCCAGCATCTTATCCTGCGGACGCAGGCCAAAGCTTTCGTTCATCAGCGGGTGGTAGCATGGCTCTCCACTGCGCCATACAGCACCAAGGCCGAGCGCGTGTATGGTAAGCAGCATGTTTTGGATGGCTGCATTTACGGCTCCGTATTCCTCGAGCTCGATAATATCGTGCCTCTCAGCAGGCGAGACGGCAACCGCGATAATGACTGGCGCGCGGAACGCTTTTTTGATGGCTGATTCTGCTTTGAGCGCATTCTCAGGTGATGCCGGATCTGCCTCGCCTGCAAGCGCAATACGCGCAAGCGCATCGCCGAGCTGCTTGCGTCCGTCGCCGCGAAGAACGAAGAACCGCCAAGGCTCTGTTAAGCGATGATTCGGCGCATATATGCCCGCTTCCAAGATCTGCTCGATAACCGCTTTGTCGATCGGCTCCTGCGTTACTTTGCCAATACTTCTTCTTGTTCGAATTGCCTCGTGAATATTCATGGACCGTCTCCTATTCTAGTAAGTGATACTATAATCATAGCATATTTCGTCTCGGAATTTGATCCACGGATGCCATGCAAGAAGTTCCCAGCTGCAAGCGCATGAAGCGAACCAGGACGTCTACATAGTAGCAAATTTGGCGGAATGTGCGCATGAAGCAAACCAGGAAGTCTACATAGTTAGCAAAGTGGGCGGAATGTGCGCATGAAGCAAACCAGGAAGTCTACATAGTAGCAAAGTGGGCGGATCGTGCGTATGAAGCGAACCAGGAAGTCTACATAGCAGCAAATTTGGCGGATCGAGCTCATGAAGCGAACCAGGAAGTCTACATAGCAGCAAAGTGGGCAGATCGAGCTCATGAAGCGAACCAGGAAGTCTACATAGTAGCAAATTTGGCGGAATGTGCGCATGAAGCAAACCAGGAAGTCTACATAGTTAGCAAAGTGGGCGGAATGTGCGCATGAAGCAAACCAGGAAGTCTACATAGTAGCAAAGTGGGCGGATCGTGCGTATGAAGCGAACCAGGAAGTCTACATAGCAGCAAAGTGGGCGGATCGTGCGTATGAAGCGAACCAGGGAGTCTACATAGTAGCAAAGTGGGCGGAATGTGCGCGTGAAGCGAACCAGGGAGTCTACATAGTTAGCAAAGTGGGCGGAATGTGCGCATGAAGCAAACCAGGAAGTCTACATAGTAGCAAAGTGGGCGGAATGTGCGCATGAAGCGAACCAGGAAGTCTACATAGTTAGCAAAGTGGATGGATCGAGCTCATGAAGCGAACCAGGAAGTCTACATAGTACAAAGTGGGCGGAATGTGCGCATGAAGCGAATCAGGAAGTCTACATAGTTAGCAAAGTGGACGGATCGAGCTCATGAAGCGAACCAGGGTGTCTACATAGTAGCAAATTTGGCGGATCGACCGCATGAAGCAAACCAGGAAGTCTACATAGTTAGCAAAGTGGGCGGAATGTGCGCATGAAGCGAATCAGGAAGTCTACATAGTAGTAAAGTGGGCAAATCGAGCTCATGAAGCGAACCAGGGAGTCTACATAGTAGCAAAGTGGGCGGAATGTGCGCATGAAGCGAACCAGGGAGTCTACATAGTAGCAAAGTGGGCGGATCGTGCGTATGAAGCGAACCAGGGAGTCTACATCGGCGGAACTAACCCTAGTCTGCGAAACAAAATAAATCCCGCAAGAGTCGGCCATCACGGCCGCCCCCTGCGGGATTTCCATATATCTCGATTATGCTAGTCCAGCAGCAGTGTACACGCGATCGAACCCGGCCTTGGAGCGTGCAAGCAGCTCCTCCGACGATTGGGTAGGCGCCTCGGCAGTGAGGATCTCCTGCGTTACCGAACCCTTATAGCCAATCGCATTCAACGCACGAAGGAATCCGGCCAGGTCAATTACGCCTTCGCCCGGATAGAGTCTGCCATTATCGCGTACCTCTTCTACCGGCAGATCCGGCGCATCGTTAATATGAACATGAACGATCTGATCCGGCGTAAGCGCCTCGATATCGGCAAGGCTCAAGCCATTCGTGTACCAATGGTACGCATCGAATAACAAGCCGACATTCGGTTCGCCAATCGCGGCGATCCAATCGAGCGTTTCTTCCAGCGTCCATAGAAACGGATTCGTCCACGCGCTGCGCAGATGATGCGGGCCAACAAATTCAAGTCCCAATGAAATGCCGTACGCACCGAGAATTTGTGCACATGTGCGCAATCTGCGCGTAGCAAGCACTGTGAAATGCGCTGCTTTAAAGTTCGTAGCAGGCAGCACATACGTGCAGCAGCGAGTGCAGCCAAGCGCCGCAGCAGCCGCTGCTTCCTCGGCCAGCTTGCTGAGTCCCTCACGGAACTTTTCCTCCGAATCCCGCCATTCTACGGAAAGACCGATTGAGCCAATGGCAACTTCATGTTTCGCCAGAAGCGCTTTAGCGCCTTCCAGCCCATTACGCTCAATAAGTCCTTTTGCATTAATATCTACCGTTTGAAATCCGAACCGGCTTGCTGCTGCGATTAAATTCTCGTCGCTTCCGATATTGCCGAGTCCGGCATGTGATAAACCTCTTAGCATATGCTTGATCCTCCAATTGTTTTATAGATTCCAGTCCAGCTTCACTTCGTTACCCGTGCGGGAAGATTCATAAATCGCATCCAGCACCAGATTGTTCGTAAACCCGGACATCGCTGACGTAATCGGCTGCTTGCCTTCTTGAATGCAGCTCAAGAAATGGCGGCTGAGACGCAAGCGTTCATTCTCGTCGTTTTCCGGTTTGCTGAGCGGAACTTCCATCGGCTTATTGAACTTCTCCGTGAGCAGCTTGCCTTGAGCTCCTCGGTAGCTTGCCCCGCCTTCCGTACCCATCAAATGCACGAATGGCGTATTGTCCGTGTCCATATGAACGGCCCAGCTGACTTCAAGCGACAGTGTGCTGCCGTTATCCATTTTGATCAAAGCCGTTGCCAAGTCCTCTACGTCATAGATGCCGTCCCAATTCGGCTTGCCCCAAGTGCCAATGCCCTTGCGCTTCGGCCCGAACTCGGCATAGGTAGCGCCGTAGACGGACACCGGCTTCGGATTGCCCATGAGGTAAAGCGCGAGATCCAGCATATGAACGCCGATATCGATTAACGGACCGCCGCCGGATTGATCGGAACGCGTAAACCATGTGCCCCAGCCCGGTATGCCTTTACGGCGGTACCAGCCTGTTTTGGCTGTATAAATATGCCCCAGTTCGCCGCGGTCGATCTGTTCCTTGATTTGCATCGGAACCGACTCCCAGCGCATCTGATGTGCGATCATGACGACACGATCGGAGGAGCGGCTCGCTTTCAGAATTTGTCTGGCTGCATCGGCATTGATCCCCATCGGTTTCTCCAGCAGCACATGCTTGCCGGCTTCAATCGCTTGAATCGCAAGCTCCGCATGATATTGGTTGGGAACGCCGATTACAACAGCATCCACATTGTCGCTTTGAATCAATGCTTCGGGCGATGCCAGCACCTCGGCAATGCCGTATTCCTTGGCCCTTTGCTCAGCCAAAGGCAGAAACACATCTGTGATTGCGGTGATTTGGCAGAGCTCGCCAAGCTGCGAGAATTGCGCTGCGTGAACGCTTCCAATATTTCCTGCACCAATAATACCAATACGAATCGCCATGTTAATCCATCTGCCTCCTCGGATCCATCACTACTTCCACCATTTCTATGATAAAGTAGTACAGAGAAAAAAGCGTGACTAATATTTCGATAAACGTCCCATTTCTTCGGAGGCCTCTTATTCTATGACCTTTTTTCCGGATTACTTGAAAACATACCCGAATATGGATACCGCGTTTCCGCTTCATATGAGCTTAAACACACTCAAACAAGGATTTCGTGCGCATCGCCACGATTTCCTTGAATTCTCTTATGTCATAGAAGGTCGAGGCTGGGAAAGCATCAACGACGAGAAACATGAGATGCGCCCGGGCACGTTTACGTTCGTGCAGCCTTATCAAGTCCATGAGATCTTCACCGAACCCGGAAGCACGCTTGTGCTCTATAACTGCAATTTCAGCATGGATTTGCTCATCGATTCCGGACACGGCGACGGTCTCACAGACTTAATTGAACCAAACCTTCTAGAGCCATATACAACATTCACCGGCTCGAAGCAGAAGAGAATGCTTTTTCTCATGGAAGATATGCTGACGGAGTATGCCGGGAACGAACCGTGGCGGCAAACGCTGCTTCTGGCGAGATTGAAAGAGCTGCTCGTTTGCTTCGACCGGGAGCGCAGAGCAACACAGCCGGAGAACGTTCCTGTAACCGCCCCTGCCAAAACCAATCCGTCGATCTGGCCCATCATCCACTACATTCACCGCAACTACCGCGAAGAGCTGACGTTGTCGCAGCTCTCGGACCGTTTCGGTATGAGCGTCTCTCGCATCAGCGAGGTGATCAAGGAAACGACGGGCCAAACCTTCGTTCATTTCGTTCAAGATCTGCGTCTGCGGCATGCAAGCAGCTTGCTGGTATCGACCGATTACAGCGTCGTCGATGTCGCGCTTGAGGTCGGCTTCGGCTCCTACAAAACCTTTGTCCGTATCTTCCGTGAACGCAAAGGCATGGTGCCGATGGCCTATCGCAAAGCAAAACGAGTATCCCAAAGTAAGATGAAGGACGACTAGGCGTCTCACTCTTATCCACTGTGACCTGCCGACTACCTGCCATGCCCCTGCGACTTACCCCCAAAATCACTCTTCATCTGAGAATGTTGCATTCCATGCAGCATTTTCAGGGCTATAAGCTTAGGAAGGTGAATTTGCTGCATGGAATGCAACATTTCACCTCGATTTGGCCATTTAGTGCCCCTTATCCGAAAAAGTGTTGCATTTCATGCAACATTCGAGGAGCCGCGGTGCTGGGACAGATCATTTTGTTGCATTTTATGCAATATTCCGCTTGGGCATGGAAGAGGCTGTAACTCTAATCTAGGCGATGCTTTCGCGGAGAAAACGGGCGGCAATCGGCCCTATTCAGAAGTCGGCTTGCAGACTTTTGAATAGGGCCTATTTTCAGATAAATGCAGCAGCTACACGCGGTGCATGCTCTTCCCCTTCTCTTCCTTTACCTCACGCCACAATCTGCGCCACTCTGTAACATCTGACAGAACGCTCGCTGGGTCATATGCACTTCGAACCGGGAAGGAAGGATGAATCGAGCGTCCTGACGGAGCGCCTGTCTTATGATAGCGGAAATCAATCGACCAGCGGATGATATCGGATCGATTGGAAATCCCTCTGTGCGGCGTATATTTGTTCATGATGACGAGACCGCCCTTCTTGCATTCCGCTAATACAGGCGCTACCGTGGGCAGCTTCTCAGGGACGATCGTTGTGCCGCCTTCGGCGCGATGGTTGATGTAGCCCTGCTTGAACACATGCGGCATAATCTCCATGCAGCCGGTTTCGGCAGTCGCATCCACCAGCGGCAGCCAGAACGTAATAATCTCCGACGCTTCCGAATCCGGCGAGGTGACGGCGCAATCCTGATGCCAAGGGACATTTTGAAAATAATCCGGTTCCGACTGTGTCGACTTTGCAGGATGCTTCGCGCGAATATGCTGAATCGGGTTGCAGCTAAGCTCCGTTCCTAACAGGCATTCAACGAGATCAAGCAGCCCGTCGCTGCCCATGAACCGGAAGATGGCCTCACCCAAATAGCCGTTAATGTCAAAACCTCTGCTGATTTCCTTATTCTGCTCATACAGCCTCGTATAACGTTTCTCAAAGGGCTCATTCTCGTGCAGGTCTGTCAGCTTGCCCTCAGCAAGAAGCTGTCTGGCTCTAGCATCAAGCTCAGCCGAAAGCTCGTCTATAACGGGCTGCAGCTCCTCATCCGTGAACACATTCGGTACAATCAAATATCCTTCAGTTTGATATCGGATCATTTGCTCAAGCGTTAATCGCATTTGCTCACCGACCGCCTTTGATCTGGGATTGTTCTTCTCTTCTTCATCATAGCGGTGCCGCCAATTGATAGGAAGGTAGAATCTCACACCGAATGCGGACTATATTATCCGATATTCGCTCGGTGCACGTCCATGATGTCTGCGGAACAGTCTGGCAAAATAAGAAGCATCCTCGTAGCCTAGCATCTCGGCAATGGTAAATACGGGAAAATCGGTGTACAGCAGCAGCTTCTCCGCTTCCGCCATGCGTAATTGCTGCAAATACGCCATCGGCGTCATCGATGTATGCGCTTTAAATACGCGGCACAGGTAATTCGGCGTCCAATGTACATAGTGGGCCAGCTCCTCTAGCTTGAGCTGTTCACCTATATGTGCGCGCATATATTGCTGCAGCGCATTAATTTCACCGGCTAAAGCACTAGCTTGCCGTTCTGTCGACGCCGAATCGACGACCCGCTCACTGAGTTTCCCTATCGTTTGTTCAACGCGCAGCATTAACTCGATCACCAGCAGGGACAGATGCTCTGCTGTGACATACCGATTGCTGGGGTCAAGCAGCCGATTAAACCCTTCAAGCAGAAACGGCCTTAACGCGGGCGGTACGAGAATCGGTCCATCACGAATAACGGCAGGCAGAGCATAGCCACTTTTCTCTTCGATCCAATCGAACAGATTCACCGCTTTCGCAGGCTCATTGCTCTCTTCATCACGCAGTAGAAACGTACATTCCAAATTATGCAGTCCAATGTCATCATCAGCATGAAATTGATGCCATTCGTTAGGGTTGATGACATACAAGAAGCCGGGCAATGCCCGGCTCTTCTTGTCGTTAACGAGGAAGCTGCCCGCTCCCCCGGTAATATACATCACATGAAAAACCGGATGTTGGTGCCTAGTCGTTAACATCCCTTTGCGGCCTTGCTGCCGATCAGTCGTAACATGCTCCGGACGAAAGCTTTGCCCCTGCATCACCAGCCGTAAGCTCATGCGCCTGCCACCTCATTACTGTTTGTCGACTTGCACGCGTCCGGAGAAGAAGGTCGCCCCTCTCCCCATATCCGCCACCCGGTCTGGAGTGAGCGCATTGACCATCGCCTTGCCGCCGTCAGCCCCGTCAGCCCATAACCCTTGACTTACGACGACACCGGCCAGCACATCATCACCTACTGCCGCTGTCAGTTCGCAGCTTGCGCGATCATTCCAGACGCGCAGCATATCGCCGTTCTCGATGCCCCGAGCTTCAGCATCAGCTCGGTTCATGTAAAGCTTAGGCGTTTTCTCCATTGCGATATGCTTCTCGTTATTGGAGAACGTCGAATTCAAGAAATTATGGTTAGCCGTCGGTATGAATAGGAACGGGTATGGACCGTCCTCCATAAGCGGCGTGTACGTCGGCATAGGCGGGTAGCCTTTGCGTTCCATCGCCGCAGAGTAGAGCTCGATCCGGCCGCTTGGCGTCCGCAGCTTGCCCGGGAACAGCGGCTTTACTTTGGCTTTCATCGCACCGTGCTCCTGCAGCGTCTGCAACGAAATTTCGGCCAAGTTCGGATTATTCGGGTTGTTCAGCGCCTGCTCGATCATGGCTTCATCCGAATCCTGAAGTGCTTCTTCTTCATAACCCATCGCCGCAGCAAGAAGCCTGAACACCTCGGAATTCGACTTGCTTTCCCCATATGGCGCTGCAACCGGCTGCTGCAGGTGTACATAATGATGCCAGTAGGAAAGGTACAAGTCGGTATTCTCAAAGTTGGACGTAGCCGGCAGTACGATATCTGCATAAGCAGCCGTCTCGGTCAGGAACAAGTCATGCACGACCGTAAACAGATCTTCGCGCAGGAGGCCTTCTCTTACTTTGGTTGCACTCGGTGCTACCAAAGCCGGATTGGAGTTAAATACATACAAGGAGGAGATTGGCAGCCCATCCGTATCCATCAGAGAGCTGCCAAGCAAATTCATATTCACTTCGCGCACGCCGCTATTGGCCCGCAGATCCGGTCGTTCGAGCGCGGGCTTATTCAGCGCCAGATAGCCGCCATTTCCTTTGATCGCGCCTCCGCCCCGCTTCAGCCACTGCCCTGTTACCGCAGGCAGACAAGCAATCGCGCGTGTTGTCATGCCGCCGTTATCATGATGCTGCGGACCGTTGCCGATACGGATAAACGCAGCTTCACTGCCGCCGTACATGCGAGCCAGCTTATAGAGATCATCGACCGGCACGCCTGTAATCGAGGAGACAATCTCAGGCGTGTACGATTTCACATGTTCGCGAAGCTGCTCACGGCCAACCGTAAACTGCTCCATGAACGACTCATCCGTAAGCTTCTCAGCGAACAAAATATGCATGATTCCCAGCGCCAGCGCCGCATCCGTACCCGGCATAACCGGGATGAACCAATCCGCCCATTTCGCCGTCCGATTGCGGTGCACATCGATGACCACTACAGTCGCACCGTTCTTCCGCGCTTTCTCGGCAATCGTCACTTGGTGCATATTCGTGCTGACCGCATTGATGCCCCACATGATAATGAGCTTCGCATGGACGGTTTCCTCCGGATCTGTACCGTAGCTGCCGCCCATCGTGTAGCCGTAACCTTCCGTACCCGCTGCCTCGCAGATCGAATAAATCAGCTTGCTCGCACCCATCCGGTTAAAGAAGCGGCGGCCCAGCCCCTCCGTGCCAATACGGCCCATGTTGCCATAGAAGCTGTAAGGCAGAATCGCTTCCGGCCCTTCGGCTGCGATCGTATTCTTCCACTGCGACGTTATGGTACCGATTGCTTCCTCCCAGCTAATGCGTTCAAACTGCCCGCTCCCTTTGGGACCGACGCGCTTTAGCGGGAATTGCAAACGATCCTTATCATAGATGCGCTCCGTCATATTCCGAACTTTATTACAAATCGCCCCTTGCGTAACCGGATGCTCGGGATCACCTTCGATCTTCACAATTCGACCATTCTCTTTATGAACAAGCAGTCCGCACTGATCGGGACAATCCAGTGAGCAGACCGATGGAAATACGCCATTCGCCGATTCCACATAAGTTGATGCTGTCATGCTGTAAGTCACTCCTTCGCTTTCACTTTCACTTTCACTTTCACGAGTACAACGAGTACACATGAATCTATTATATCGAGTGCAGCGTTGCGTGAAAAGCAAGAAAGACCTGCATCCCTGTACTGTAGGGTGCAAGCCTTTCTCCATTGTTATACGGAAACGTAAGAGCCCGTCTCCAAGAATCGCAATTGCGCCGGCGTGAGCGTAACCTCGCTTGCAGCGCAGCTATCCAGCACATACTCCGGCTTCGAAGCGCCGATAATCGGGAACACCGGGAACGGCTGCGAGGTTAAATACGACAGCGCTATTACGGTGCTGGTCGTACCAAGCTCCGAGGCCAGCTGCTGTACACGCTCCAGCCGATCAAAGCTGGCGTCGTTGAAATACATCTTCTGCACGCCTGCCGCACTGCCTTGCGTGCCTGCATCCTTGCCCCGTGCATAGCGGCCGCTGAAGAAGCCGTTCGCTTGCGACGAATACGGAATGACGGTCATCCCCGTCTCCGCAAAATAACTCCGATCCGCATCACTCATCACCACGAGTGTCGGATCTCCGACTGAACCCGGCGTGCATACGGCTAAATTCCAGAGCGGCTGACTTGCAGCAAATGGCGTTAAGCCATGTTCGGCGGCATAACTTTGAGCCTGCTTGATCCGCTCCACCGTCCAGTTGGAGCAGCCGATGCTGCGGATGCGGCCGGCTTTCACTTCATCATGCAGCGTTTCCATGATCTCATCAACGGGGACGCTCGCATCGTCGCGATGCAGCCAGTAAAGATCGATATAATCAGTCTGCAGCTGGCGCAGGCTTCTGGCGATATCCGCTTCGATATCTGCTCGTCCAAGCCTAGGGATGTGCATCGTTGCAAGCTCAGGATGCGCGCCTTTCGTTGCCAGGATGAGCTGCTCGCGATGACCTCGTTCCTTCAGCCATTCACCGATCCGGATTTCGGTCAAGCTTCTCTCTCGTCCGAGCCAGTCGTCGTAGACAAGCGCCGTATCGATAAAATTGCCGCCCTGTTCCACGTAAAGATCAAACAGGCGGAATGCGTCCTCACGCGGCATGCCGCCGCCGAAGCCTGCTGTCCCCATACAGATGACGGCAGCGTTTAAAGGTGTTCCCGGTATGTTGCGATAAAGCATAAATTCAATTCCTCCCAGCTTTTATTTTCGGCCAGCTGCAAGCAAATCAATTTACTTCAAAGTAATGCCACCGTCCACTATGAGCACTTGGCCGTTAATCTGCTTGCTCATGCCGGACGCCATGAACAAGACGGCATCCGCGATATCTTCGCCGGTTTGCAAGCGCGCGGCTAAGGCAGCCATTTGTTCCTCGTCCATTCCGTTCGCTTTCCACCTTGCGACCTCGCCTTCCGATGCCACCCAGCCCGGCTGCACGCAGTTCACTCGAATGCCTTGCTTCACAAACGCCTTTGCGAGATTTCGCGTCAAGGTGACGATGCCGCCTTTGGAAACCGCATACGCCATCGTAGCCGGCTCGCCTGCTGTCGCGTGATTGGAACCAATATTGATAATGACGCCGCTGCCCCGTTCGATCATGCCCGGCACGACGGCTTGGCACAGCATATAGGCGCCTTTGAGATTAATGCCGAGCACGTTATCCCAGAACGCTTCATCCGTATCCAGAAGATCCGCTCTTGGGAATATACCGGCATTGTTGACGAGCACGTCAATTGAACCGCCGAATTGACGGATCGACTCGGCAACGAGCGACTCCACTTCACTCCGCTTGGAAACATCGCAGCGAATAAAATAAACCTCATCGCCCGTATCCGCAAGCTGCCTCGCCGTCTCTGCACCGCTCTCGTCGTAATCGGCAATGACGACCTTTGCCCCACACTCTAGGAATCTCTTAACAATCGCACGACCAATGCCTTTGGCCCCGCCTGTGACTACGACCGTCTTCCCTTCAAACGTAATGAGCGGCGCCGTCATGTCCGCAGCGCATCCTTCCGCGCCGCCTCATAGGCGATACTCGGAATCTGCGTCGCCAATTTGCCGCCGCTCACATCGATCATCGTACCTGTTATGTAACCGGCAAGGTCGGAAGCGAGGAAACAGAGCAGGTTCGCAACATCTTCCTTGCTGCCCCATCGCCGAAGTGTAAGCGTATCTAGGAGCCGCTGCTGCCGCTCCTCCGGCTGCTCTGCGAAATGGTTCATCTCCGTCGGAATCATCCCCGGCGAATAACAATTCACGGTAATGTCGTAAGGGCCAAGCTCGCCCGCAAGCACCCGTGTGAACTGTTTTACAGCCGCTTTGGAGGAAGCATACGCCGCACTGCCGTATGACGGTACTATGGCAGCGAAGGAAGCAGCGTTTAAGATGCGGCCGGAGCCTTGGGCTTTCATAATCGGAACAACCGCTTGGCACATCAGGAAGGTGCCCTTCATATTTATATCCATGTTGGCGTCCCACACGTCTTCTTTGAGCAGCTCAACAGTGCCGCCGCTGGCCACTCCGGCATTGTTGATTAAGATATCTATTCGCCCAAAACGGCTCCGTACCTCCTCCACAACCTCAGCGATTCTTGCCGAATCTCGCACATCACAGATGAATTGCGCTCCGCCCAGCTGTTCCTCCGCAAATTGCAAAGCCAGGTCATCGAGCAGCTCTTGCCTAATATCCGTTCCTATCGTAATGACGCCTTCCTTCGCAAGCGTCAGTGCAATATGACGTCCAATGCCTCTGCCGGCGCCGGTAACGATGGCTACTTTTCCTTGTAAATCAATGATCATGAGATTGCCTCCTCCTCTGGTTTCGAAGTGTTCAAGCTGTACATCAGCTGCTGTACATAGGCGATGCTCGACATAAGCTGTGATTGCTCATAGGCTGCCACGATCTCCACCGACTCGCTCCGTTCATGTGGCGTACGCCAATCCGCTGTCGGCCTGGCATTTCGCTGGACACAACGAAGCAGTTCCGCCAGTTCTCTGGCTGATCGCGCAGGGTATTCCGGCCAGTAATCATCGGCAAGGACTCTGGTATGCCTCGCTTCCAATGCTCCGATTTCGATGGACATGCACAGTGTCCGCGCTGCTTGGCTAACACGAAAAACCTCCATCAGTGCAGGAAAGTCTACCGCACCCTGTCCAATCGGACAACGGACGAGCATATAGCCTTCTGCACTCGGATAAATCCAATAATCCTTCAAGTGGACGTGCTTGAGATAAGGAGAGATTCGTTTGGCAAATTCGACCGGCTCTTCCGCGGTAGCAAGCGGATTTCCGGTATCCAGCGTTAATCCGAAGTTCGGCGATGCAATGGACTCACACAGCCAGATGAGCTCTTCGGAGCAGAGATCCTGATGGTTCTCCAGCGCCAGAGTGACGCCTGCTTCTTCCGCCAGAGCAGTCGCTGCAGCAAGACCCTCGCGTGCCTCCTGCAGAAATGGCTGCCACTTCCCGACTAAGTGGCGTCGATCTCCGCCGAACTTCGCTCCGCCTGCCACTGTTCGTACTACTTTGGCTCCCACGGACTTTGCCATATCGAAAGCCTCACCTAGTCGTGCCGCATCGAAGCCGTCTGAAGCGATCGTAATATAAAGCTCATTCGCCTCGACTTTGCTTGCTATAGCCTTGTGGTCACTGCCTGCAAGCATCGAGAGAGGCAGCTCGACGCCTTGAAGGCCATTTTGCAGCGCCATGTTGATGACTCCCTCGGCCGATATCTTCGGCCTTCCTGCACGTGGGTGCAAGCCCATTGCATAAGTCGTGCCAAATACAGATAAGCCAAAACGCATCCCGATCACCCTTTCGTATCCAGCTATCCAGCTAGGAGATGAAGCCCGGTTATTTGGCCGTCCAACCTCCGTCGACCGTTAACGTAGAGCCTGTCATGAAGCTGGATGCATCCGAAGCGAGGAATAAAGTCGGACCCGCAATTTCGTCCGGTCTTCCCCACCGCCCCAGCGCGATTTGATCAACAAAGAAACGATTCGCCTCGGGATTGTTCATCACAACCGTGTTAAGCTCGGTCGCGATCGGTCCGGGACATAGCGCGTTCACGGTAATGTTGAAGGGAGCAAGCTCTAGTGCCAGCACCTTGGTTAACTGTATAACGCCGCCCTTACTTGCACAGTAGGCACTTCTCTCCGGCAGACCGACCATCCCCAGCATTGAGGCTACGTTAATAATGCGGCCGGATTGCTGCTCTTTCATGAGCGGCGTAACGGCGCGGATGCACAGGTACGGGGCTTTCAAATTGGTACCCATGACCAGATCCCAGCTTGTTTCATCGTAGTTTTCGATGGGCTTGCGAACGTTCACTCCGGCATTATTAATTAGAATATCGATCCGACCGAAGCGCTCCTTAACGGCTTGCACCAGCCGCTCTACCTGGTCGGCATCCGTTAGCTCTGCTGCCATTCCTGTGATTTCACTACCTGTATCGATAGATAATTGCTTGGCAATTTCAGCTGCTTTCTCCTCTGAACGACTCGTAATAATGACTGCTGCTCCCGCTTCCGCCAAGGTCTGAGCCATGACAACGCCAAGTCCGCCGGTCCCGCCTGTAATTAAGGCAACTTTACCTGTTAATTGAAATAAAAGACTATGACTGCTATTCATTTAGAGATCACCTGGTCCTTTCATCCTTGTTAAGGAATGCGCTTACATGTTACCATTTCAGTATCTGGAAGGCTTTACATAAAGGTGATCGTTTTTTGGACTTTTCCGAACTCGGCGTACAAGGCGGTGCTGAACAATTGGACAACGCTCTATTTCCTCGAATCAGGCAAACCACTTTGCGGGACATCTCTCCTGTTATTCATTGGGCGCGGCAGCATTGCCGTACTCCGGATTTCAGGTGGAGCCGTCGAATCTATGATTTTCAGCTCATTTATGTGAAGCACGGTGAGATTAGGGCTACTATCGAAGGTGATCTGATTGAGGCTCGCGCAGGCAGTCTGCTCATCTTGGCACCTTGGCAGCATCATCGAATTGAAGTGCTGACAGCACCGCATGCGGAGCTGCTTGGCATCCATTTTGACTTTTTCGATGGCGCGACTAACAGTCATACCATTATTGCGGATGAATACAATCCGGACCCGGATGCGTTCAGCGACATGCCTTATTTGGGGGCGGATCGACCGATTATTACAGAATCACTGCTGACGAACGTGTCTCCGAGAATCATCTCCCTGTTTGAAAATGTCATTCAGGAATGGAATGATCGGCAGCAGGATTACGACAGCGTGTGCAAAGGGCTGATGATCCAGCTGATTGGATTGCTGCTCCGGCAGCAGAACGAAGGAAGAGGAACGCCGCATCCGAAATATGAGAAGCGTCTGCTTGAGCTCGTTCAAGAGATTCGCAACGACTGCAGCCGTCGCTGGTCGAGCACGGATATGGCGAAGTTTCTGCTCGTCCATGAAGATTATATGAGCCGACAGTTTAAAGCGATGATGGGTATCGGTCCTAATAAATTCGTGCAGACGGTGCGCCATCAGGAAGCCAAACGGCTTCTGCGGGAAACGGATCAGACGATCGAATGGATTTCAGGGGCGGTCGGCTATGAGGACTTTCACTATTTCAGCCGTATTTTCAGACGCTGGGAAGGGATGTCTGCCATGCAGTTCAGGAAACTGTCGCGGACGATATAGAAGAAGGACAAAGAAGGACAGCCTCTGTATCACCCGATTCGTCGGATGATTGAAGACTGTCCTTTTCCTTAAGGTAATCGGTAGAGCGCAAACGGTTTGCCGTAACGGAATGCGTCACTCCATTCATTCAGCGTATCCGTCGTTTCCGAGCCGAGATTCATTCCCACGCTAGTCAAATTATCTTCAAGCTGCTCTACGCGTGTCGCACCGACAATGACAGTCGAAATTGCTGGCTGCTGCATGAGCCATGCCAGCGACATCGCACTAGCACTATACCCGCTGTCAGCCGCGAGTCTGCTTACCTGCTGCCCCAACGTAATTCTTCGCTCATCCAGAAAACGAACGAAGCTCGGGTCGGTAACCATTCTGGAGCTTGTTGGTGCTTCTTCAACCGTTAAGCCGTATTTGCCGGTCAGAATGCCGCCTGCCAGTGGGAAATACGGAATGATGCCTACCCCTTGATCCAAACATACCGGGACAAGCTCTTGCTCAGGTGTCCGATCTGCAAGCGAATAGCTGGTTTGAGTCGAAACAAACCTCGCAGTTCCTCTGGAATCGCTGATCCCCTGCGCTTTCATCAGTTCCCACGCTGCATAGTTGGAAGCGCCGATATAGCGAACCTTGCCTGAACGAACCATATCTTCGAGCGCGCCTAACGTTTCTTCGAGCGGCGTGTTCGGATCGAAGGTATGAATTTGATACAGGTCAACGTAGTCGGTTCGGAGACGTTTCAAGCTGTTCTCCAGCTCTAGCATCAGGTGGCGGCGAGAGGATCCTCTCGCATTCGGACCTTCGCCTCTCACTAACCCCGCCTTCGTAGCCAGTACGGCTTGGTCCCGTCTCCCCTCTAATGCCAACCCTATGATTCGTTCCGATTCTGTGCCTGCATAAATATTAGCCGTATCGATAAAATTAATGCCTTTATCCATGGCGTGATGGATGATCCGTATGGATGTGTCCTGATTGGCACGTTTCCCGAATGCATTGGTTCCCAAACCTAATACGGACACTTCCAGCCCGCTTCTCCCGAGATAACGATATTTCATAGCTGCTGAGCCCCTTCCTCAATGACGATTCTATTAACTTATTATACCTTAAATGCTGCGGCCGCCAAATGAAGGTTCCCCTTGACATCAAGCCTGTTTATGTAGCATAATGGTAAAAATTTAATATGTTTTTTCTTATCAAGAGTAGGTGGAGGGACAAGCCCGATGATACCCGGCAACCGACAAACCTTTGTAACTGACGATTCGTCATTACTTATGGGATGCACGGTGCTAATTCTTGCGGAACGCTTAATTAAGCGAATCTGGGAGATAAGAGCGAGGATCAATGACATTACATTCCTATGACCTTCTCTGATTCCAGAGGGGGTCATTTTTGTTTTCTATAAACGACAACACTTGTATATACAGCAGAATGCTGCATGCGAAGCTTCGGCTTCGAACGCCAACCAATCTGCGGAGGAGGATCATGATGTTAAACACGATTCCTGACCATACGACTATAGATGAATCGGCCGAGTACCAACGGGATACGCTGCCACAGCTCATTGCTTTGCTCAATTTGAGAAATTCGGTCATTGGCTATTCGCTCGAGTTTATGCAGCAGTGCAGGATTAGCCGCATTGAATGTTTTCAATTCCAAAGCGAGCTTGCAGAGAAGCAGCAGCCCGGCCATGGCCGCGATTATTTCTGCGGTTTAGTTGGGATTACTACGACAACGGGTGCAGTCGGGCTGGCCGAGTTTGCCATCCCACGCAAGAGTCTCAATTGTGACTTAGTCATGTGGGCTTCCCCGCTTCAGCGGATGAAGGCGCAGACGTTGCTCGAGAGCTTCAGTTACGTTCAGAGCAAGATCAATTGTTGGGGACCGGCAAGGTCTGAGCTCGTTGCAACAGCTCTATTGAAACTGAATGGGAATCCTGAACCTGCTGCATTGCAGCAGGAGGATGAACGGCATCTGTGGGATCGCTCGTACCTGCTTCGCAATACGCAGGCGTATGTTTCGTTCTAGACGAGAAATAGCGGCTACCAGCACCCAACACACCAGCACCCGGCATCGGCCCTTGCACCAAACTTACCGAAAGCTCTAACGAACCGTACAGGTCCTATTTAGCCGAAAACACCACGCGGTCTTATCTGGCTGCGAATGGGTCGTTTTGAGCGCTTTTCATTGAAATAAGGCCGCTGTGGTTCGTTAGAATTTCAAAGCCCAGAAATTCGGCCAAATAAGGCCTGTACGATCCGTTAGAATTCTGAGCGGAATGCAGCATTCGGCAAATCCATCTCACCAACCATTGCTCATGCGCCTCTTCTGCTGCCGCAGCTTGAACGCCGATTCCGCCAACAATGCGGCGACGATCATCATCGCGGCCAATGTCCATAATGCCTCGCGTTTGCGCTCCGGCGCGCGATCGAAGTGGGCATGTCCAAGCCGCTGCTTCGCTTGCTTCATCAGCGCCACCTGCAGATCGGGATCGTTCTGCGCGCCTCCTGCGTTAAGACGGAAACCGTTGCTCTGACGGGGTCTGTCGAGACCATCTTTGACAGTCAGCGTCACGTCAATGCCCAGCTGCGCACAAATATCGAGCAATGGCTTGGAGAATGCTCCGTACGGGAAAGCGAGCACATGGTTCGCGGTGCCAAGCTTCTGCTCCAATATGGTATTCGCTTGTTCCAAATCGGCTTTTATCCGCTCCTTATATTCCTCTTTCGTCTCCCTTCTCCCCTTATCTTTCAAATAAATAGGTCCCGTCAACGCAGCAATCCGATGCTTGCCCTTCGCATCCGTGGGCACATAGCGATGAGAATCAAACGAGTGGCTGTAAAATGTAATTCCGGTCCGACTCATCTCCTTTACCTGCTCCCAATTCAGCTTGGGAACCCCGACGTGACGAGGGTTGCCAATCGTGTTGACGATTAGGAAGTTGGTCGCCGGTGCCTCATATTTGCTCAAGATCGGATAGACATCCTGATAGAAAGATTCATAGCCGTCATCGAACGTGAGCAGCACCGCATTATCCGGAACCGGGTCTCCCCGCAAAATAAATCCGCGATACTGATCCATCGTTATCCAGTGAAAATTGTTGGCCTTCATTAAGTCAAGCTGGCGCTCAAACTTGCTGATCGATAGCGCCCCGGCATCGTTGTGTGGATTCTTCATGACTTCGTGATACATGAGTACAATCACGCGATCCTTATAATACTCGCCATGAGG
Organism: Paenibacillus sp. CF384; assembly: GCF_900106745.1. Lineage (GTDB taxonomy): Bacteria > Bacillota > Bacilli > Paenibacillales > Paenibacillaceae > Paenibacillus_Z. The sequence continues at coordinate 257,977 of NZ_FNNV01000006.1, forward strand.
TTCATTCTGCCCCGGCCTTAAATCACTGTTGCCAGCGGCACTCCCCGTTCCATAGAACAATCGTCCGACTAGCGGCATGCGAGCATGATAAGTTTGAATAATCAATACGCAGCAAAGAACGGTAAGTCCCAGCAGCAAGGATGTAAGAACAATATGTCTCGTTTTTAATGACAAAAGGATCAACTCTCCGGAGTTCAATGTAAAGGGATTCTGCCAATCGCACTTTCATGTCTTTAACGAAGCTAATTCGACAAATGTTGCCTAAGCCAAGCGATTAATTAGGCCAGCAATAAACAAAGAAAGGGCGAAATGTCATGATGACATCCGCCCTACTCCATATATCCGTATTCACTTCTTTGTCATATACTCAGCCTATCCGTCCCGCTATTGCCTCAGCAGCCTCGCCCGAAGCTCACAAATTCGGAAAGACCAAATATACGTCTTCGTCGCAGAAGATATGAAGATGCCGAGCTCATCCCGTTCAGGCACCCTGCCGAACGGATCTCTGCACAACGCAGCATTATGATTACCGTAACTACCTGTCAACGACTCGTCGATGATGGCAAGAACCTCCCACGTCCCTTCCCCTTTGCGGAAAGAAGTCCCTGAAATCGCCGCAACGACGATTTCTTGGCAGCAGCGTACGACACCGTCCCAACCCTTCTCCGCGACAAGCAGCATCGTATCGTTGACCGAATCGTAGGCGACATGAGACATACATAACGGCACGTCCGGTAATCCAGCTTTGGATAAGCGAACCGGAGTCCCGACCACATAAGCATCCATATCCGAGAAGTCGCATGAAGCGAGCTTATAATTGTCTCCCGTCTCGTCCGCGTCGCGATAGATGAGATCGAACTTGCCTTTGCCGTCAATCGTAACCTGGGTGCATTGACCGGTACCCCAATATTCCAATGCGCCCGATACGACGGGATTGTCATCGCATTTGATCCAAGGACCTTCAATGGAGTCAGCGAACGCGACCCCTATTTGATTATGGTTGCAATCGAGCCGGTCGCAGCCGAGATAGAAGAGCGCCCACGAATACGTGTGTCCCTTGTATCGGAACTCCCCTTGCAGCAGATCAGGGTCACACACATGAATGGAATCCCATCCCGTCTCGCCCGGCGAAAGCGCAATCCCCTCTTCGCCCCAGCGCCACTGCCCATCGGACTCCTTCACTCCCTTGCGCCAACCGATGTAATCCACAATGATGCCGGACTCCATATTGGTGCAATAGAAGGCATAACGCGTACTGTCGTCCGTCTGTACGACACATGGCGCATAATTGTAAATTTCAGACTTCGACGGCGCAAAACATTCCGCAAGCGTACTCGTCCATTCCAACTCCATCCCTTAACACTCCTTTCACGCTATGGATGCGAATTGCATTAGCCTTTCAACGAACCTACCATAATGCCCGTTACAAAATAGCGTTGCAGAAACGGAAACAATACGAGAATTGGCACGGTGCTGATCATAATCGCTGCCATGCGGACCGTCTGCGCGCTGAATTGCTTCTTCATCTGCGGTGGGATGAAAGGCGAGCTTGCCGTCAGCACATCCGCTTCCTTAATCAGCTTCATCAGATACAGCTGCAGCGGCATCAGCTTCTCGCTGTTCGTGAAGAGCATCGCATCGAAGAACGAGTTCCAATGTCCGACACCGTTCCAGAGCGCAACCGTCGCAAGCACGGGGGCCGACAGCGGAATGAACAGCATGCCGAATATTTTGAACTCGGAAGCACCGTCTACCGTCGCCGACTCATGAATTTCCTCCGGCAGTTCCCGGAAGAAACCTTGCAGGATGATCATGTTGAACACCGAAAATATCGATGGAATAATGTACACCCAGAACGAGTCCAGCAAGTGCAGGTACTTGAGCAGCACGAAGTAAGGAATTAAGCCGCCTCCGATAAATAACGTCGCAAGGTGAATCCAATAATAGCCATTGCGGCCGATCAAATAGCGGCGCGACATGGCATATGACACCATCGCCGTGAAGAATAAGCTCGTTGCCGTTCCGGTACCGGAACGCATCACCGAGATGAACAAACTCGATACGAGCCGGTCATCCTTGAATACGATGCGGTAGCTGGCCGTACTGAACTCCCGCGGGAAGAAGTATACCCCTCCGCGCATATAGTCGTTCCCGTCGTTGAACGAACCGGCGAGCACATAGATGAGCGGATATAACGTCATGAGGCAAAAAACCGCCAGCAGCGTATAGTTGATGACCGTAAACAGGTCCCAGCGTTTCGTACCTACCATGAGAATCTCTCCTTTAGAAAAGGCCTCGGCCCGCAATTCGCTTGCTGGCGTAATGACCGGTCACAAGCAGCAGCAGCGCGACGACCGACTTGAACAATCCTACCGCGGTCGTATAGGAATAACGCATTTCCTTGATGCCGACCCGGTACACGAATGTATCGATTACTTCGCTGCGATCAATATTGAGCGGCGATTGAAAAATCCAAATTTGGTCAAAAGAAGAATTAAGCAGATTGCCGATCGACAGCAAGAAGAAGATCAGAATCGTCCCGGATATGCTCGGAATCGTAATATGCCAGATTTTGCGAAAGCGGCCGGCACCATCGATAGTCGCTGCTTCGAACAGCGTGGAATCAATGGATGTAATCGCGGCCAAATAGATGATGGAGCCCCAGCCGAGTCCCTTCAGCAGCGATGTGCCGATAATCAAGCCCCAGAAGTGGTTCGCATCGCCGAGAAAGTCAAAAGGATGACTCAAGATGCCCAGCTTCAGCAAGAAAATGTTCACTACGCCGTCTTGCATGGACAACAGCGTCGTCAGAATGCCGCCGAAGACGATCCAAGACAGGAAATGAGGCAGATAGGAAAGCGACTGCACGAATCGTTTGAATCGGGCATGCAGCACCTCATTGATCATGATGGCAAAGATAATCGGTGCAGGGAAATTAATGATCAGCTGCAGCAGATTCAGAAGGACCGTATTCTTCAAAATATCGCTGAATTGATCGTCGTTAAAAAACTCCTTGAAGAACGAGAACCCTGCCCATGGGGCATGAAACATATCATGGATCAGGTTGAAGGAGTGATCCATGTCCTTGAACGCCATAATGACGCCGGTCATGGGCAAATAGGCAAATAAGAGGATAAATAACAAGCCGAGCCCGGACATAAGCTGAATTTGCCATTGAGCGGCAAGCCGCATGAAGATGCTAGATTTGTGCATGCTGCACACTCCTTCCCAATAAACGAGGCATGCCGCCACCTGTCAGCAGCATGCCCCGCCCAAGTTATCCGTTATTACTTGATGTTGCCCGGCCAGCCGAACTCCACGCCGAGACGTTTCTTCGTTGCTTGGTACATCTCTTGGTTGAAGGCATCCAGCTTATCCCAGCCGGCTTTCTTCATTTGCGCGACCGCATCGTCATACGTCTGCTTCGCCTTCTCCTCGGAACCTGCAAGAATCATCTTCGGAAGCAGTCGGCCCCACAGCAAATTAAGTTTTGTGCGCAACTCCGTCATATCGTTATATTGCGGATTCTCCGGATCGAACTTCGGCGTTGCGGCATTGAAGTCATAGCTGAATTCCACGAGAGGTTTCTTCATGTCAGCCAGATAAACATCTACAGGCTCCGTCGGTTTCGCATACAGGTCTTTAATGGTCAGCCAATCCTGTTGGAGGTTAAAGCCGATTCCGTATTTCTTCGCAGATTCGCCGTTTGCTTCGCCAGCTTTGTATTCCGGCGTCATCGTATATGTGCCGTCCGCATTTTTCGTATACGTCTCGCCTTCCCAGCCGAATGCAACCAGGTCCTGGCCTTCCTTGCTGTTCAGATACGCAATCAGCTTCGTGATGCGATCTGCTGCTTTGCTGTTCTTATTAACGGAAGTAAGCAGCCAGCCGTAGCCGCGAAGGTCTTGCAAATAAGGAGCATCGCCATTGTAGTTACGCAGCGCAAAGGCTTGGAATTGCGCGTTATTGTCCACATTAAACAAGGTTTTGAATTGCTCATTGAAATCCTGGCTTGCAGTCAGCAGCGAGAAAACGCGTCCGCTTGCCACCTTCTCATTGATTTGGTCGCGTTTGTCTGTGAAGTTGTCCTGCGAGACGAGTCCTTTACGATAAGCCTCGTTCAGGAATTTCACGCCTTCCCAGTACTTCTCCTGAAAGCGAACATCGAGGTATTTGCCATCCGGCGATTCGAACGGTGTCGCGAAATACTGCTGTAGCCAGTTCATCGAGCCGTTCCCTTGGTCGCTGAACTCATACAGCTGAAGCGGAACGAGCGGCTTGCCGTCATACGACTTAATCTCGTTCTTCACGCGCTCCAGCACGGCCATGAATTTATCCGCGGTCGAGATATCCGGGTTGCCCAGCTTCTCCATAATGTCCTTGCGGAGCGTAAAGCCGCTGTTCGGCTCCAGTCTCTCGCCGGGCTTCAGTTCATTCTTGGAGTATGCGTAGTTCGGCAAGCCGTAGAAGTGACCGTCCGACTGGCGGTACCAGTCTGCAACGTCCTGGTATGGCTTGAACTCAGGGGCATACTTCGCGATCAACTCGTCCATTGGGGCAAGGTTTCCGCTCTTATACAGCTTGTAGCCCGGATCGTCCTTCCAGCCCTCGTACGTAATGATATCCGGCAGGCTGCTCGAAGCGAGCATAGCCGCAAGCTTCTGTCCGTCATCGGTAGCCGGCGTGATGAAATTCAAATTCAGACCGAACTTGTCTCTAACGAATGTAGAAAACTTATCCTTGCCCAGGTCGCCGTTGTATTTCCACCATGAGAGGTCTACATACCAGTCAACCTTGATCGGATCCAGCTTCTCATCCGAAGGGGAAGCCGTATTGTCTGCAGCTGTCCCGCTGTTATCGGCTGCTGCCGCATTATCGCCGGTGTTCGTACCTTCCACCGCGTTCTTCGTATCGTTCGCCCCGTTATTGTTGTTCCCCGAGCTGCATGCACCTAGAAAACTGCTCATGGCCAGCGTCATGCCGAGCAGCACGACAAGCGATTTTCTCTTCGTCATCTTCTGGACCTCCCGTATTCATCATCTCATCTGAATGGCCTTTATCATGATTCTCTTGATCAACCTAGGAGAGCCGGCCTCTCGGTAGCTTTAGTATAGAAGGTATAAATCGCTTTCATCTACTGCGTTCTGTTTACGCCGTTTACTGGCCTTTGTTGACTAACTGCTCGCGATACTCTTGCGGGGTCAGCTTAGTTGCACGCTTGAAGAACCGATAGAAGTAATGCTCGGACAGAAAACCGACGCCTTTGGATACTTCGCTGATTCTGTACTGAGGCTGTGCCAGCAGCTCCTTAGCCAGCCGCAGTCTCGCCTCCATGATATATTCGGACAGGCCTTGGCCTGCTTTATGCTTATACAGCCGGGAGAGGTAAGATGGATTATGACCAATCGCCTGTGCGATCGCATTCAAGGTCAGATCACCGCCCAGACGGCTTTGAATGAAGGCATTGACCTTATGGATGATCTCATCCCCTTCGGTCTCCGCATCCATCTTCTTATGCTCGAACAGGGCATCGGCCCTCTTCCTAATTTCCGCTTCGGCTTCGTGCCAGTTTAGCAGCAGCTCGGGATTGTACGATGATTGTACGACCGCTGAATCCGGCTGAGGCAGGTTCTTCACGAAGGGATCGAAAATCGCAAGCACCGTCGTACTAATTTGCGTTGCCAGCAGCCAGTTGCCAAGCCGAGAAGCCTGACTTCCGGTGTCGAGCAGGTTGCGGAGAATTTGATGGAATGCGGAATGCTGCCCATGCTCCAGGTTGTAGCTTAACAGCTCGTATTGGGTGATGAGCTGCTTCGTATCGACCGCGACCTCTTCTTGTATCTCCTGCTCGTCCATGCGTTCCCCTTCGACGACAAGCAGCTGCTTCTTGGTGCCGGATTGAAAATATTTACCCAATTGCGCATATTCGCGGCCGATTTTGTCCCATGGGACGCATTCCCTGCTAATGGCTACCGAAATCGGGAGATGCAGCAGATCGAGACAGGTCGATTGAATGCTCTCGAACGTCCCGTAGATGAAGTGCCGGGTCATTCGCCACAGATGTTCCCGCAAGACAGGAGTAGGCGCGTTGTCTTCCGAGACAGGTTGAATGAACCAAACGACGCGCGACCGATCGTGAACGAACGATACATGGACAGCGGAGAGCGACAGATATTCCTTGGCGATGTTTTGCAATCCATACAGCAGCAGCGATTGATCGTAATAGCCATATTGCTCGTTCCATTCGTCGATACGGCCCGCCACGACAAAGACGGGTTTGTTCGGCGACAGCGGAATGTCCAGCTCGGCGAACTGCTTCTCCATCTGCCGGAACGCGTAAGGATCTCCATTGAGCAAAATGCTGAAGTACTCCCGCTGCAGCGGGGTGATCGCTTTCTGCAGCTGCTGCTTCGCCTGCTGCACGATCTGCTGGAGCTCGGAATCGTCGCGCAGCAAATCAATAGCCCGCTTAACCGCTTCGATAATGACTTCGTCGCCCTCGGTCTTCAGGATGTAGTTGACCGATCCGTATCGCATGGCCTCCTGGGCATAGTTGAAATCGTCATACCCGGACAGAAAAATCGTCTTGCAGCGGGACCAGCGGCCTTGAATGATGCGCTGCAGCTCCAAACCGCTCATGCCCGGCATCCGGATATCGCTGATGACGATATCGATTTTGGTTCGCATCATCGTTTCAAGGGCGTCCTTGGAGGAATAGGCGCCGATGACCTCCAGCTCCATATCCGGATCATTCAGTCGGCTGAACAAATCAACCAGTCCATTCACGACATATTCCTCATTATCCACGATCATCAGACGGTACATTTAAACATCCCCCTTATTCGCAATGCCGTTGTCCGTTGCCGCCGGAATTTGAATACGTACAGCCAAACCGCCAAGCGCGCTTCGCGATAACGATAATCCCGCGCTGGAGCCCAGGCTCAATTGAAGTCTGTGGTGGACGTTGAGCATGCCTGTCGTTTCAACCGCGGCGTCCTTGATCTTCATTCTGGAGGAGATATCCTTGAGCAAGTCGTCCGATAGATTCTCCCCGTTATCTTCTACTTGGATGGTGAGCAGCCCGGCACTCAAGGCGCAGCTGATGCGCAACTGCCCTTGGTCGGGATGATCCTCCAGTCCGTATTCGAACGCGTTCTCCACGATCGGCTGAAGAATCAGCCTTGGTACACGGATCGTCTTGGCCTCTGTCGGCAGTTCATCCAGTTCGATCTGCAGCTTGCTGCCGAAGCGAATCGATTGAATCGCAGCATAAGAACGGACATGGTCCATCTCTTGCTGCAGCTCCACTTCGTCGCTTGAGCTTCGCGTAATATATCGGAAGTACGTACCGAGATTACGGGTAAGTGCTTTGGCGTTGTCTACGTCCTCGAATTGCAAGATGCGGTTGAGCAGAAAGAAGATATTATATAAGAAATGCGGATTGATCTGCGACTGCAGCTGTTTGAGCTCCGCCCGCTTCAAGCTGAGCTCCTGCTCGTACACATCCTGAATCAGCTGCTTGAGCCTAGAGGACATATAGTTAAACTGCTGATACAAGTCCGAGAATTGGTCCTTATACCGATATTGCAAGGCCAAGGACTGCTGAAACTCGCCTTTCTCCAGCTGCCGGAAAGCCATTGTCAGACGTTGAATAGGTCGATGAATTAACCTGTAAATCCACAAGGAGAAGACGAGAATAACGAGAATCGACGTCGCCGCAAGAATCCAGAGCAGCTGCTTGTACCAGTCCAGCGGACCGAGCACGGTCTTCTCGGGCACGTACATGAGCAAGGTGACATGAAGAAGCTCAGACGTCTCCCTTGCAAAATAATACATCGTGCCATCCAGCTCGAATCGTCCGATTCCGTCTTTTGTGGCGGCCTGCAGGACATTAGTCGGTACCTTAAGTGAGCTTGCCTCCGTCTCATCGGATTCTTGTTTCTGCTTCGGCGGTACGCCAAGCGTCCATTTGCCGCCTTGATCGAAGAGCACGGCTTGGCCGTCCCGGAACTCGGAAAACTGGAGCAAGGAACTCTCGATATCCGCCGTGGATAGCACGACTTCCAACCATGCCTCAGGGGTCTGCATGGACATGGCATCGTTCGGATAACTGTCGCCCAGAATTAATTTATCGTTCACGGGCATTAGAATTTGACGGGTTCTGCGCATTTCCGTCAGGGCATTAATTTCATCGGCAGGAAAATTATGATCGATGCGTTCATCCTGAATATCGCGCCCGAGCTCAGGCACCATCAGCTTCAGCCCTTCGACGAACAAGCTGGAATCGCGAAATTGCCGCAGCTTTTCTTGAATGGAAAGCATCGCTATCCGCTGCTCATCGAATGGCATGATCTCATGGAACATGATGAGATTCTGTACGTCTTCATCAACCATATATCGTTCCTTCATCCGGATAATTCGGGTCATCTCGGTTTCAAACGTACTTAAATACGAGTGCACCTTGGAACGAAGCGATACGGAAATATCTTTACGAATCGTGGCTTCGCTGGAAAGCGTCACCAAGAAGCTGATCGTTAGAATCGGGATCAGCGTCAGTAGAAACGCAGCTACAAGCTTCTCATAGATACGAAATCGAATACGGGAACGTAAGGTCTGAAGCGCTTTCACAAGTATGCCTCCCTAGATACGACAGCGGCAGGCAAGTTCCACTCGTTTTCACGAGGGATGCCCGGATACTTCATTGTATCTGATGCTAAAGGAAGGTCGCCACTGCATTTTATTGACTGCCTTTTATTGACTGCTTGCCAACATTAATAAAGCCGGGGCCCTGTCGGGCCGCCGGCTTGTCAGTGAGCATATTGGCAGTTAATTCAGCTTCACGAGCTGCCACTGCTGGTCTAGACCGTTTACATAATCCCAGGCATACGTCGGATCTCCATTAACATCGTTATAAGCGTCAAGCGCTTTGCCCGTCTTCCTGTTAATAACCTTGAAGTAGCCATCGCTTGTCGGGAGAATCTGCCACTGTTGATCATTTCCACTGACATAATCCCAGGCGTAAACGGAGCTTCCATTCGCCGCGTCATAGTTATCGAGCGCCTTGTTGGTCGAAGAATTAATGATTTTATAATATCCGCCGCCTACATCAGTAATGATCCACTTCTGGTTCACGACATTCGTCCAATCCCAGGTGTAGCATTGCGTGCCGTTGGTTGAAGTGTAGCAGTCTAGCACATTATTCGTCTTTCTGTTGTAAAGCGCGTACGTCTTGCCTGACTCTATGCTGCTTCCGCCACCGCCTGCGCCATCGGTAAGGGAACCCGTGATTGACCATAGATCGTAGCTCCATAGTGAATTGCCGCAATTCGCGCAGGCATCCGTGAATACCGCTTTGAACGAAGCCGAGGATGGGAGTCCTCCCCATGCATCACGTGCGATTCCTCCGTTATGGTTGCGGGCGAAGCCGGTCAGTGACGGAGAAATCACGGCCTCGCGCTGCCAGGCACCGCCGCCGCTCCAGATGTTCGCAGCCGGAATACTGGCGACCTCAAGGCTGTCTCCGATAAAGTTCGGATCGCTTGCAGGGTACGGATGCATTTCGCGAATAATGAAGAACCGATCGCGCGTGCCGTCGTAGGCGACGTCAAAGTTATTCAGGTAGTCGGCGGATCCGTCCGTCCCATTCAGCCCGGAGGTCGTCAACTTGACCGGTGCCCCTATCGATGGGCTCGACATGTTGTTCAGGTTAATGTCGCGGCGCCATGCGCCCCAGTCGTTGCTCGCTTGCGGCTCCTCCCCGGTGTAGAACAGGAGCACTCTTCCGTTACCGTCAACGCTTGTGGCCGCCGGTTGCCCGAGCCCCCAAGTCCCATCTGCCGGATGCTGAACAATTGCGTTCGGATACTTCACCCAAGCATTCGCCGACAGATCGTTGGAGAACGCAACGCCGATCTGATTATTGCAGCTGCAATCATCATTATTGCCGAGGTAGAACATCGCATAATTGTACAGCGTGCCGTTATAGTTGAATTTGCCGGCCACTACCGAAGGATCACATAGGTGGAAATCATCCCATGCTCCATTCGGGCCCGAAGCGAGCACTTCCTTGGATTCTACTACCGTGCCACTCACTCGCTTCGTGTAGTAAATACTATCATGGGTTTCGCCGCTGTTCTTGTTATGGCAGGTGTAGATATGCTCCGTATTGCCGTCCACAACAACCGATGGTGCGTACGTGTAAATATTTCCGCTCGGATCGTCCACGCTCTGCAGCGTAGCGGCATTCCATGAGACGGCTGCCGTGGAAACGCTTGCAAACACACCTAGAACCAGACCATACAGTGCAATTACGGTAAGGATAACGCGATACTTCCCCTTCATCGTTATAAACTCCCCCTCAACATTTTTAGATGCTTGCAGCTCTATCTTAATCTACCAAATCGCGAACAAGCTACTTTGATTCCTTTACTCCCGGCCCTGTCTTCTATTGACCTTAATTACGTCCAATGAATTTCGGAATAACTGCCAAGACCGCTATGCTTGACCATTGGTATAACGATAGTAGGCAGTGAAATTCCTAGCAGAGGAGAATAGAATCATGTACGACACAACAGCGCTTCAACAGGAGAAAATAGCATTTTATCGGCAGAACGGTTTTGTTCAATTGGACGGCGTCATTAGCGAAGAAGAGCTTCGCGAACTTCGCTTATGCGCGGATGAAGCGATGCATGTCGAGGTGTCCCAATCTACTCAGCCGGACAAAACCAACCGCGGCTATTATCGCGTACTCAACCAGCGGTTCAACACATGGCGCGACCACGGCGGCATGTCCCGATTCTCGCTTAGCCGCCGGCTCGGTGACATGGCCAGACAATTGACGGGGGCAGACGGCATCAGGGTATTTCACGACCATCTGCTGTATAAGATGCCCGGCGACTCCAAGCCGACGCCTTGGCACCAGGATCTTCCGTACTGGCCGATGAAAGAACGCGGCGCCTTGTCCATCTGGCTCCCGCTCGACGATGTCGATGAGCGAAACGGCTGCATGATGTTCGTTCCCGGCTCCCATCAGGTAGGCAAGTTAAACGCGGTCGACCTCGTCAACCCGCAGGATCTATACGCCTTCGAGGAAAGCGAATCCGTGCGCAATACAAGGCCGGTCGTCGTTCCGATGAAGGCCGGGAGCTGCACCTTCCACGACGGGCTGACATTTCACTACGCCCATGCGAACCTTACCGACAAGCCGCGGCGCGTGCTCGCGATCATCTTTATGCCGGATGGCACCATTTACACCGGCCAGCCGCACATCCTATGCGATCTGGATCCAAGCCTGGTTGCAGGCGCTCCGATAGCCGGCCCTCTCTATCCGAAGCTGGTTTAAGCGCCTGACCGCTCTTCGACGAAGCAAAGCCCGCTCCATCCGATCGCGCGTCTGACTAACGCGCAGCGGTAGGGCAGGCTTCTTGATGATTACGGTATTGAAGAGGCGTGCAGCCTGCTTGACGGCGGAAGATCCGGTAGAAATGGCTGAGGTCGTCGTAGCCGGTTTCCCCTGCTACCTGAACGATGCTTCGGTCCGTGCCACGCAGCAGGCGGCAAGCTTCGGCTATTTGGAGCTCGCGCTTGAATTGCAGAAAGCTCTTGCCCGTACGCTGCTTGAACTTCTGCGCAAACGCGGAAGGACTCATCGCGCACATTCGGCTGAACTGGTTCAAGGATATCGGTTGGTTGTAGATTTCTCGAAGCAATGCCGTAACCCAAGACAACCATTCCGTTTCCTCGACCTGCTTCCTTGCCGGCTCCTTCTTATGCTCCAGCATGTAGCGGCTTAGGCAGACGAAGAATTCAATGAGCTGGGAACGCACCATCAGTTCATATCCCGGCACTTTCCGCTCATCTTCGCAGCTGATCGTTTGCAGCTTTCCTTCCAGCGTCGCGCGAGCTCGGCCGTTCACGTTCAAATACGGACTCCTGTGCGGAGAACGGTGTAGAAATGGCGCAAGGTAGAAGAAATCGACGAATCCATCGATTTCGCTCAACCTGCTGAGTTCCCGATCGAGCAGCGACAGCTGGAACATGACGTTGTAGACGACAGTCACCTCGTCCTCGCGTCCACGATACCTGTGCGCTGTCTGAGGATCGACAATGAACACATCGCCTTCTTGAAGCTCTCGCGTTTCGCCCCTGCACTCATGCCACGCATGGCCTTCCACGACGAAGACGAGTTCATAGAAGCTATGCGAATGCATCGGGATGACTTCGCCTTTACGAATGGTATATTTGTCAATGAAGAACGGATACGACGGTTTCGGGAAGAAATCTCGGTCCTCGTAGATTTTCATTGTACCCTCCTCTACCCTGCGTCTACCTCTTCCCATGTAGGCATGCCTGCTTGTGCCCCAAACTTCGTGACCGACAGCGAAGCGGCTTTGATGCCGAATGCAACAGCCTCCTCCAAGTCCAGCCCGCTTGCGATCGCCACGCTGAACGCGCCATTGAAGCAGTCTCCTGCACCTGTTGTATCTACAACTTCAACCTGAGGAGCTTTTATCGTATGCAGTCTTTCGTCCTTCAGAAAAGAAACGCCGTTCCCGCCCCTCGTCACAATTAAGGTCGGTCCCTCCTTCCCCCATTGACGCATTCCCTCTTCGAGCTCCTCTTCGGTGCCGTATACAGCACCGGTAAGACTCTCGAATTCCGATTCATTCGGCGTAATATAGTCGGCCAATTGAAGCATGTCATCCGGCAGCTCCACGTAAGGAGCCGGATTCAGGACAGTAAGGACACCGGAATCTCGAGCAATTTGCATGGCCGTTCTAACCGATTCCAATGGAATTTCCAGTTGTACCAGAAGCACCTGTGCCTGCCGAATGATATCCGCATGCCGCTCGGTCCAAGCCGGCGTACAGATGCCGTTCGCTCCTTCAACGATAACGATACTATTGTCATTAGCTGCATGCATAATTGTGGCGATACCGGTAGGCGCATCCTGAATCGTTGCAATTGCGTCAGTGCGAACGTTATTTGTGCTCATTTGTTGCTTCATCATCGAACCGAACGCATCGTCTCCTACTGCTCCGATTAGGGCAGCATCCGCGCCAAGCCTCGCGCAGGCAAGCGCTTGATTAGCCCCTTTCCCGCCAGGGACGGTGTGAAACTGCTCGCCTTTCACGGTCTCCCCTTGCTTCGGCATTCGCTCCATCGAGACGACTAGGTCCATATTCAAGCTTCCTGCAATTGCGATTGCCGGTCTATTATGCATGGCTAAGTCCAACTTCCTCTGTTTCATGGGTCATGAGTTGATCCAATACTTCCGCCACCAGAGACGGACTCGTTACCGCCTTTAAGTACGCATGTTTCCCATTTGGATTCGGCGTCCAGCCGTTCTCTCCGGTTTGCGCGTCGACTGTTGCAGTGCCGGTTTCAAGCTCCCAGAACGGATGATGCCCTCTCGCGACATAAAGGACGGCAGTCAAATCCCAGCTATGCCTTGTCTCGCCTACGCCCACATACCACTCGTAAGCTTTACGCAGCGGATGCGTATCCGGTAAAGCCTTGTGCAAACTTCCGCCGGTATGAATCGGAGCACCGATCTCAAATCCGGAAAATACGATCGGAGTCGGCCAATTCGCGACAACATGAGCAGCGGAAGCCGGATGCATTTCGAAGTTCCACTCCTTCCCTGCCGGAAAATAACCTCCCATCGCAACCAACCTGCTTACTTTCGCGGATACCAGCTGCAATCCATTAAGCGGAGAATACTGATCTCCTTCTGATTCAAGCAGCCTCATGAGATTGATCAATGGACCAATCGCAACGATTGCCGTCTCGCCATCCTCACCTTCGGCAAGCACTTTCCTCATGATCTCCACCGCATCAGGCGCAGACTCCGTCTGATAGCGATTCGGGTAACCAAGCGTAATCCCTTTGTTGTACTTCGCATGTACGTGATCATCGTCGAGAAACCACGGTAATGTCAGTGTGCCGATTGGAATGTCGCCTCTTCCGTAGAACCGGTTCAAGGCGTCGAGGCATCCCGCTCCCCACTTACTGGATGTGCAATGCGTCATACCGGCAATCCGCACTTCATCTAAATTTTCAAGAGCATGCAAAACCGCTACCGCGCCAACGTCATCGCAATCCGGTCCAATATCCGTATCCAGCACTATTCGAATGGTCATCCTTGATTATCCTCCCATATCCATTGACGGTTAAGCTCGACAGTACAGCACCGCCGAGTCAGGTTCATTATAAAATCGTTTCATCTGCCCCGACTACTGTAATCCGTTGACTGACTTTTCCGCACTTCCTATTTACAGTTCGCAGAAAAAAACAAAATAGCTGCTGCCAAATGGGTCATTTGGCAGCAGCTATTTAACAAAAAAACTCTTAAATCTGCATAGTTTGAATATCTGTATTTTCTTGATTTCGCAACAAAATCATTGCTACATCCCATTTAAATCGATCACTGAAACGGTTTAGTTTTTCAGCAGAGCCCCCGTTGTTATTCACAAAGTCTACGAGCTTCGATTGTAATGAAAGCCATAACTTGTCTGCCTGGGAGAAAGCAAACGAGTCACCAATTGATTCGAAAAAATCCGTCGTTCGATCTGCCCCTTGGATATAAAAAGTAGTGGTACCATCCGCTTTCGTAGTAATTCCAAATTCACGATGGCCTGAAACAGGATGCGAACCAGTATCATGAGTTGTAATTGTAGAAAATCTCCACCGATTATTCTCTACAAGACTCGCTACAACGGCAGCATTATCCGGCGTAATTTTAATTTTGAACACACTGCCTGCAGGAGTTGATGATGTCCATTGAACATCGTCCTTCCCAACTGTAAATGGAATAAATTCTGCGTAGGAAGTATCAATAAAGTTATTTAAGTTTAATCGAATATGCCGCAATAATCCATTTGAATCCACTCTAACCCCGCCGATATTTGGAAAAACGTTTATTTTCACTGGATAATAGTCTAAATTAAGATCACCTATCGCATCAGTGAATTTTTGTAACCTCATCTCATTTTCACGAGATTTAAGACCGTTCGTTATCTCAATTGGAACTTCAAATCGAAGCAGTTCACCCCAATATTGAACATACTTTTGAGCTTTATCAACATCACTTTTCCCAAATACTGCAGGTTCATATATTGGATTACTTTCATCTTTAACATTAATTGATTTTGTCCCCCTACTATCACTTTCTATAGCTGAAACTGTCATGTTGTTTTTAGTAGCTGCTAAATCAAGAGCCGACTTTATTGGCGAAGTCTCTTGTTTTTTCTGTTCCAGCTCGTCCGCTCTCTTTTGTGATTCCCCGCCGTCAATTTGTTTCTGCAGGTGATCCTTCACCAGGCTTCCATACTCGTCTTTGGTAATGGCATCGCTCGCCCTTGCCGTATTGAGCGATTCCATAATTTTATCCGAGTGGTCGGTGTTGTGCTGCTGCATGGCCATAGCTTGCGCCATCTGGGCAAAAGCCTTCGCATTCTCCTGGTTTGAGAGGTAGGTACGCATGACATTCTGCTGCGTTCCGTCAAGCCCGGCGATATCACGGAATGCATCGGATTTACCTAACAAATTCGTTATACCGGAAAGACCTGCCCCTGAATCCGGGAGCGCCGGCGCGTTCTGAATATTGACAATCGGCTGCGCGAAATCCTTGAATGCAGCCTTCCAATCGGTAAACTGAGGAGTTGGTAATGTCACTGGAGCTACACTCGTCGGTTCATCTGTTGTGAATTTGGTCCAGTCTTGTGAGGAGTTCTCCTTAACCTTCTCGCAAGCATCGCAAGCGCCTTGAACAGCCTCAAGAAATACCCCTCGTGATGGTACACTAATGCGATATGGCGGAATCGGAGTGAGAGGTTTGTAATGGTCAAATAGTGTCACATCTTCAATCTCACCATCTTCATTGGCTTCTGCGATATAAGATTGACTTACCCGATAGCCGGAAGCAACAGGAAATACAAGCGAGTTCCCTGTAATGCCTAACAGCTCGTTCTTAATAACCGAAGCCAAACTCCGAGATCCGATCAGCAGCCCTTGAGAATTAAAAATCTGAATATTGAAGCCGTCCAGCATCATATAGCGACGATCCGGATCCAGCAATCGCCAAAGCACTTTATTATAGTACTCGATGTTACTGTTCAAGTGTTCAAGCAGCTTCAGTACTAGGTTCTGGTCTTCTTCCCTTGGATTACGCTGTTCGTCTTTATTCATCGGCGTTGGAAATTGTATGGTTGCACCATCGGTTATGCTGTCTCCCATTGTTTTGCTAAAAATGATGCCTTCATAATGTTTGGTGGTATAGCCAAGATGTAAGTTCTCAACCATGAATGTTGCTGGTTGCCAAAAGTTTGTTGGGTTTTTCAATTTATTTGTATACAACACTTGAACATTTGCGATTTTTTGGCGTGTATCTGAGGTATTCGCCTGAACGTTTATCCTCATCAATCTCTCACCACCATGATATTTCCCAACCGTCGAGAAATTGATGGCTGAGAATGGAGGAATCGATAGTGAGTGATCTACCAGTTGCTCGAACACGACAGGCAAAATCTCGTCATTATAGACCGTATCCCATTGTGAGATGGTCTTATGCGCAAAGTAATTAGTCATAAAGGCTATGATATCGGTGTAGCCGCATAAATTCGCAATTTCCTGCCAGAGTGC
Source organism: Paenibacillus sp. CF384 (assembly GCF_900106745.1). Lineage (GTDB taxonomy): Bacteria > Bacillota > Bacilli > Paenibacillales > Paenibacillaceae > Paenibacillus_Z. The sequence continues at coordinate 274,618 of NZ_FNNV01000006.1, forward strand.
ATCGTCATGGCTGGTTGAATTGAATAAATTTTCGAACTTGATCACCTCAATAACATCGGCAGGACGTCCTTGTTGAAAGTTGTCATAGATTACGATATGTTCATCCGTGAACTTCTGTCTTTCTTCCCACGAGTTTCCAACTAAATCCGGACCTGAAACGACATCACAGATAGCTCCCCAGATGCCGCCGCCGTTGCGATTCGTAATCTGAGTCTTCGTTACGATCGGAAATGATAATATCCGATCATATACCGTCTTCGGACGCGGAATGTTTACCCTGAGCGTAATATAACCCGTCACGGACGTGATTGGCTCGTCACAATATGCCTTCCCCGGCTCGGGGAAGTCTACGAATTTATAATTCGTCTCGATTCGTGCATTCGCATCAAAGGCAGGGATAAGCGGGTGGCTGACCCGGTATCGTAGAAACGGAATGGGTTGAAAGGTGGTATTCGATGGCATCGGAAGCAGGTTGCTTGCAAGTACGTCAGACCATTTGTAAATGTTTTTTCGGGAAAAGTTCGTCATCTGCAGCGGAACATATACGCACTCTTCAACTTGTACGAGTTCCTGGTAAATGGCGTAATGCCGGAGTACTTCGAAATACATCATCGTCAAAGCATGGCAGTGATTATGGTTGGCTACTACGTCCGTTGTTACGCTATACTGCTGACCTTCCTTCACTGTCGTTACGACGGAAGCATTAAGTTGACGGTAACTCTCCGCGTTCTGCATAATGGATTGCCTCAGCTTCTCGCCGAAAAACATGGACGTATCCCGGGAACTGTTCTGCGATGCGGAAGAATCTGAGCTGGAGTAGCCCCCTGCGACTCCTAATGATGCGGAAACGAAGCCCAGCGATCCAGCTGCGCCCAGTCCAGCGCTAACCCCACCTGTGCTTGACGAACTGTTGCCGCTCAAAGCTTCACTAAGCGCGCCGCTAAGCTGGTCAAGCGTGTTTCGTTCATTTATCAAGTTAGCTGCTAAACTCTCACCTTGTGCAATATGTTGGGTTTCTGTCCCTTGCAATTGATGCGCTGCATCAAGTACAACGATTTGTTTCTTCTGTCCTGGAGCAAGAGCAAGTGAGTACAGCAGATTGCCGAGGGAGTACCCATCCGCCTTGAAAATCGTTTTATAATGAAGCACATGCCCCGTTGCAACGGTTACCGCTTGGTATAGCGTTAGATTCTCGTGTGCTTCCGGGGCATCCGCCCAGCGCACAGGATTACCCAAACTAATCGCGGCACGTTCAATGGTTGTTTTACTGCTCACCAAATCAAAGCTTCCATCTATATTCTTGTTTAACGTATAGTTAGCAACTTCCGGATCGGAAGTTCGAACGACCCCTCGGTAGCTATATTCGCTTAGCGTGCGGTTAGGAGTGGATAAATTGACACAGGCTCCTCCGATGTCTTGCGTGTAATCATCCGAGTTGATCAGGTCAGCATGATCAGGCAATCGTGGCGCTTTCTTGGGGGCATTACAACCGCAATCTCCGTTGGCATCATCATGTGTACACTGCGGATTACTGATGAGTAAATATAGGAAATCGTCAGAGATCGTTTCATTCTTGTTTCCATTGTTTTGAATGGGGATGTCTGCAGGCGAATCAGGCATTAATGAAACCAACGCCTGCGCAGCAACATATTCGCCAAAAGGATATGGCAGTGAGAAATTCCCCGAAGCGTCCGTTATCCCAGCCGCAACAACCCGCCATAGTTCTTCATTATTGCCTTTTGCCTGAATGAGTACGGTTTGGTCTTTGAGCTGGCATTCGTCTTTGTTTAACTCAAGCAGCTGTCCTCGCAGCTTCTTCTGCTTATCATTGCTTGCACCTTTAGGCTCATTTAGTGTTGCTGGTTTTACCTGATCCACAGTGATATGAAGTTCTTTGAGCATCGGGCTCGCTGCGGTGTAAGCATTGCGCCAAACCGGGACTCCATCAAAGGTTTTAACCGTTACGGTTACTGCCCCGGTTACTGCATTCTGTAAAATTTGTTTAGAACTGAAATCGAATGCAAATTTAGTTTTATGAGCATCGATCGAGAATATGCTATTGTGCCAATCGTATGGAAACTTGATTGGTGTTACCGCTCCATTCGCATTCGTGACAGGACATTCAACTGACAGCTCAAAAAGACTTAACTCCTTTAGACTTATCGTGCTTTGGTCCGATTTATTAATCGTGAAATCGCCAGCAATCTCGAGCTCATGTATAGCAGGCACGGTCAAAGGAAAATCGAAGATTTGTCTGAAAACCTCAATGATCAACTCGGTAATTCTCTTATCCGGATCTTCGAGATGTTCTCCATTGAGAAGTCTGAGGAGCTTGATAAGCAAATTATCATTCCAATCGATATACCAAGGATCTAGTCCCGTATCATCGAGGAAATGTCCGATGAGCCTAAGAAGCAGCATGTCATCGTCGCTGCCCGTTATATCTTTAAACTTCGGTAAGATGCCATCGTACACGTCCTTGTTGAGAAGAAGCAAGTTCCGGTCAAGAAACGTTATCGTGTCAGAATAGCTGGGATAGGTTCTTACCCTTGTCATAATCCCCACGGAGTCGACCAATTTGCTCACAGTGCGAATCCAGTATAAGACACTCAATGAAGCTTTACCGACCGCTATATCTGCCGAGTCAAAGCTTGTCGGAACGTTGAAAGTTAAGTCGCCGATGCGATTCGCAGAGGTTGCACTCAGATAAAAACTAAGAAAATTAGCCGCTGATTGCTCTGTTTTACCTGCCAGATTGAACGCTGGGAAGACTACATTGTAAGTCGTATTTTGCAAAGCATGTTCAATTACGACTTTATCGGTTCCAATTTGTGCCCTGTTTAAACCATTAAGTACAGTCATTACGGAGTAATCGAATACCGGTTCTAGAAATGTCAGGTTAATCTTGTTGATTGGAGCCTCCGTTGCATCACCGTCGTAGCGTATTGATTGTTGCAGTGTGGCCATCTAAACTACCTCCAATTACAATTTCTTCGCTATTTCTTCCTAATCTATCTTCTGTTTTGTGGAATTTTTTTCCTGTTTCAGATTTTGTCTTGTTTCGTCGATTCAAAAAAATGATTCCAAAGTCACGCAAGTATTAGCTGTATGTAATGACTTTTCAACATAAAAAAGCTGTACAGAATTCTGTACAGCTTTTTTATGTTGAATTTTTCATGGAACAGTTCCACTCGGCGTCGCGACAAAATTCACTTCTTCGCCTTATAAAACTCATGATACAGCTTCATCAGCGCCCGCTTCTCGATGCGCGACACATACGAACGCGAGATGCCGAGCTCCTTCGCGATTTCCCGCTGCGTCCGTTCCTCGCCGCCTGCGATAAGGCCGAAGCGGCCGACGACGACTTCCTTCTCGCGGTCATCCAATATATCTAAATTTTTATAAATCTTGCTCTTCTCGATTTTGAGCTGCACTTTCTCCGCGACATCATCGGCTTCCGTGCCGAGGATATCGATCAAGGTGATTTCATTGCCTTCCTTATCCGTTCCGATCGGATCGTGGAGGGATACGTCTTTGCGCGTCTTCTTCAATGACCGCAAATGCATCAGAATTTCATTCTCGATACAACGCGCCGCAAATGTCGCCAATTTCGTCCCTTTTCCTGTTTGGAAGCTTTCAATGGCTTTGATAAGTCCGATCGTACCGATCGAGATGAGGTCTTCCAGATCCTCTCCGGTGTTGTCGAACTTCTTGATATTGTGTACGCAACCCGATGTCATCTTTGCTCAAACGAGGACACCTTATTCATCACTCAGGAGCGTGTCTAAGTGACCGACAGCCGTAATATAAACAGCCTCATCCTCGACCCTAATTATCAATTCATCAACCAGGATGTGGAGCATATGTCGCCTCTCCTCAAACGCTAAGTGTTCTCCTTTGCTCCTAATAAACGCATCTATTTGATCTAAAACCAATCGGTTATTTATCGTTGTTGATGCTTCCGATTTCAATAAGCCCATCTGATCTTGACATGACTCATATCGTTGTTGTAATTCAGCCATCTCGGCCTTTAATGAGCGGAGCTCCGACTCCAGCTCCTCTTCATCGATTAGATCCTTTTTAAACATGATTTTGATTTTATCCGCTTGTTTCTGCTTAGTGGAAAGAAGCTTCTGAAGGGAATCTGACATGAATACAAATTCGTCAATCACCGACTCTTTGTTTTGATATAACCGTTTCCTATACTCCTCCGGATCGGCAACAACTTCCATCACTAAACTCCAGACATATTCATCAAGCAGCTCGGCTCGTATGGTTGGAGCGGGGCATATCTTTATCGACGTGCCAAACCTCCTTGGATTTCGGTTCGGACACCGATAACATTTGTATTTCTCCCTAGTTCCCGTGAACTTGTTGACACGCCCTGAATAGGTGGTCCCCTCCCATTTACGGCCGCAATGACCGCACCGTAATAAGGAGCGAAGTAAAAACTCGTATTTCCGATTGCCTGCATGTCTAGTATTCTTCACGCGCTGATCTTGCGCCAACAGAAATAAACGTTCATCGATGATTGCCGGCACCTCGACAAGGATCCAGTCACTTTCGTCGCGATAAGTATAGGTCTTCTTAGGTGCTCCCTTTGTTGTACGTTCCCCTTTGACTTTCTGCGTGCTTCTGCGATTGTAATAATACTTCCCGACATAAATTTCACTTCTCAATATGCGGTGTATGGAACTGGCATTCCATGCTTTGTTTTCTGCCCTTTTCGGTTCTGCTCCCATTTCGACTAATCGATTTCCAATGGCCCTCATCGTTAGATGGTCACGGATGTACCATTGATAAATGAGCTTCACAAACTTAGCTTCGCTCTCATTTATCGCCAAACTGCTGCCGATCCGATCATACCCATAGGGCGGGACGCGCATCGGCATGATCTTTTTATCTTTCTCGACTGCCTTTAACCGTCCGCGAACGGTTCTCTTCTTAATCAGGGATAACTCATACTGCGCAATCACACTGATCAGGTTGAAGAAGAGCTGCCCTTCCGGCGTGTTCTTATATTCCGTGTCCACGAACGTCAATTGCACTTGCTTGGCTTCGAACTCACGACAAATGAATAACTTGTCGGTCAGATCGCGCGACAGTCTGTCCGGATGCGTTATGATGATTTGGGATATAAGCCCTGCGCCAATATCTTGCCTAAGCAGGTTCATAGCCGGACGATCAATATCCTCGCCGCTCACCCCCTCTTCCTTATACACTTTAATAGCTGCTTCAGGTACATGGAGCTCATTCGCTTTCTTGATGCAAAGCTCCACTTGGCCGTCTAAACTCGTTCCCTCCATCGCTTGCATGCCTGTCGACACCCGAACGTAAACAGCGGTATACATCTGATTGACCTCCTTTCTTGCAGAGGCTCCTTCGCCGTTATCATGCCTAATCAAATAAACCGCCTGAATACCTTCAGCCGGTTTGGACGATGATCTGCTTGAGAATGTAGTCAATGACGCGCCACTTGGCTTCTATCGCTGCTGTATTGTCGCTTGATGGTTCAGTACTCCTCTTATTTGCTTCAGCGTTGGCCGTGGATACATAGGTGAACACATAAGCTGCCTTCTCCATCTAACCACCTCCATACTGATTTATTCGACAAGCGGCTTGACTTAGTCCGATTCTATAAAATCTCTATATTCCTTTCCTTACAGCTTCCCTATAGGACGTCGGCGACAAGCAAAGACGATTCTTAAACGTTCGCGTAAATGCGTATAAGGACGAATACCCCGTCGTATATGCGATTTCGGTAATGGAGGCATCCGTCTCTGCGAGGAGCCGCTTGGCTGCATCCATTCTTACCTGCGTAATGTAATCGCTCGGCGGCATTCCCGCCTTCTTCGCGAAAGCGACCGAATAATAGGTGCGGTTCAGCCCCGCCGCCCTTGCCGCTTGTTCGACGCTAATGCCTTCCAAGGCGTGCTGCCGGATATAGGACATGCTCTGCTCAACCCAATCCGCGGGCTCCCTTGTATCTATTTTCGGTGTTGTCCGGCATAGTGCCGCAATGAGCCGATATAGCAAACTTTGCATGTCAAGCGAGCGTACAAGGGCGTTTTCCTTCTCTTCCCCACTCATCAAACGAAGCAAATCTTGCAGCGCCAACCCCGCTTCCTTGGTCCATTTGCCATGCAGGAAAGGATAGTCGCTCTTGAGCCCGGTCAGCTCTATCATTTCTGCAGCTCGCGGACCGTCAATGACGATCCAGCTCATCTTCGGCGGAGCTTCGTTTTCGATTGCATAATAAGTATAGGTACGCATCGGAAATAAGCAAAAGATATCGCCTTCGGATAGCGTCACGTGGTTTCCGGCATCCCACTCTATTCGAAGCAAGCCTTCCTTCACGATGTGCAAGCTATAGCTTTCGATTCGCTTGGGTCCGACATAGTATCCGCGCTTCGTCTCCGTTATCCCGCCGCGCACCGGCCAGATGGAGCATTGCTTGTCCAGTTCATTCAGATTGTAATAGATAAACGCTGCCGATTCATTGCTGCCTGTTACCGGAGTATCCATTCTGCTCTGCCCCGCCTTCCGACCTTACAAATTGATAAACAAACCATACACGTCGCTATTTTACACCTTCTTATTTTGCAATACAATTTATTCATGGAGGTGTAATTTTCATGACGAAACCAAACATTTTGTTAATTACAAGCGATCAACAGCATTGGGACACGCTGGGTTATTTCAATAACGAATTGCGAACGCCTAATTTGGATCGGCTCATACGTTCAGGCACAACGTTTACCAGAGCCTACTGCCCGAATCCGACTTGTACGCCAACCCGGGCATCCATTATTACGGGGCAATACCCTAGCCAGCACGGCGCATGGACGCTTGGAACGAAGCTATTGGAAGACCGTCACTGTGTAGGAGAGGACTTCAGCGCTGCCGGTTATCGCACGGCCCTTGTTGGCAAAGCTCATTTTCAGCCGCTCGCATCAACGGACCAATATCCTTCGGTGGAAGCTTACCCGATCTTGCAAGATTTGGATAAATGGAAGAGCTTCCATGGTCCCTTCTATGGCTTCGAGCATGTTGAACTCACGCGCAACCATACAAACGAAGCACATGTCGGTCAGCACTACGCCTTATGGCTGGAAGAGAAGGGCTGTACCAATTGGCGGGACTACTTCCTTGCCCCTACCGGGAACATGGACCCTGCCATCCCGTACAAATGGCCAATTCCGGAAGAATACCATTACAACACGTGGATCGCAGAACGCACGAATGCGCTTATGGAGCAGTACAAGGATGAAAATAAGCCATTCTTCCTCTGGTCCAGCTTCTTCGATCCGCATCCGGAATATTTGGCGCCGGAGCCATGGGATACGATGTACGACCCGGACACGCTCACGATTCCTTCACTCGTGCCGGGCGAGCATGACAAGAACCCTCCTCATTTCGGCCTAACCCAAGAACATGCTCCCGACTTCTCGCCTTGGAATGAAACCGGTAAAGGCATTCACGGCTACCACTCGCATCATTCTTACGCATACGGAGAAAACAAGATGCTTACCGATTACCACAAGAAGAAGCTTGTTGCCGTCTATTATGGCATGATCAGCCTCATGGACAAATATATCGGTACCATTCTAGATAAACTGGACGAGCTGGGTATCGCAGACAACACGATTGTCGTGTTTACGACCGATCATGGTCATTTCTTCGGGCAGCATGGCTTGCAGGCCAAAGGCGGCTTTCATTACGAGGATTTGATTCGCCTCCCGTTTATTGTGAGTTATCCGGGACATGTTCCCGCAGGAGCAACATCGGATGCCATCCAATCGCTCGTTGACCTCGCGCCGACATTCCTGTCGCTAAGCGGTATTCCGATTCCCTCTGCGATGACAGGCGTAGATCAAAGCCTCGTATGGAAAGGCTCGGCCTCTTCCGCCAGAGATCACGCGATTTGCGAATTCCGTCATGAGCCCACGACGATTCATCAGAAAACATACGTGGATAAGCGTTACAAGATCACCGTTTACTACAATCAAACCTATGGTGAAATCTTCGATCTGCAGGAAGATCCGAAGGAACTGATTAACTTGTGGGACGATCCGGAACACGCTGCGTTGAAATCCAACCTGATGCTCAGATACATTTGGGCGGAGCTTGGTAAAGAAGTGATGCCGATGCCTCGTATATCGGGAGCATAAGCCATTACAGCAGAAAGGCGGCAAAGGATCATGAATCCCTTGCCGCCTTTAACTTAATCTCAACGCTTCGCTTTATAAAATTCATGATACAGCTTCATCAAAGCCCGCTTCTCGATACGCGATACGTACGATCTGGATATCCCCAGATCCTTAGCAATTTCCCTTTGCGTTCTTTCCTCCCCGCCGGTTTCCAAGCCGAACCGCGCGACAACGACTTCCCGTTCCCGAGCGTCCAGAATATCGAGATTTCGATAGATCTTTGATTTCTCGATGCTTAGCTGCACCTTCTCGAGCACCTCGTCTTGCTCCGTGCCCAGAATATCGATTAACGAGATTTCGTTGCCTTCTTTATCCGTGCCGATCGGATCATTCAGCGAGATATCTTTGCTTGATTTCTTCTTGGAGCGGAAATGCATGAGAATCTCATTCTCGATGCACCTTGCGGCGAATGTAGCCAGCTTCGTTCCTTTATCCGGCGAGTAGGATTCAATCGCTTTAATCAGCCCGATCGTGCCGATGGAGATCAGATCCTCGGTATCTTCCTTCGAGTTATCGAACTTCTTCACGACATGAGCGACTAATCGCAAATTGTGCTCAATCAGAAGGTTGCGGGATTTTTGGTCGCCGTTTGCCATCAGCTGAATATGCCTTGCTTCTTCATCCTCCTGCAACGGCTGCGGAAAAGCATTATTTTTCACATAGGAAACAAGCAGCGATAATTGTTTAATGAACAACGCAATAGCAGCAAACAATCCAGGCATTCGTATCCCTCCCGTTTAGTAGTGACGTTGGGTTGTGTTCACAATGTGTTGACGATATGGGCAACCAAACGAAGGTTATGCTCAATGAGCAGATTGCGCGAAACTTGATTTCCCTCCGCCATGAGTTGAAGGTGCTTGAGCTCATCTTCTTCATGCAGCGGCTGAGGAAAAGCGTTGTTCTTGACGTAAGAAACAAGGAGCGACAGCTGTTTGATAAACAATGCGATCGCCGCAAACATTCCGGGCATCGAAAAGCCACCTCCATACAATTTCGCCTCTAACAGGAGGACAACGACAAGAGCAGTTCTCCCATAACGGGGCAGTGAAGACTGTTCTACAGTGTATGTAGGCGTCGGCCTATACGTGCCTGTACGGCCATAACAAAAAGAGCCTTGTCATCGCACATGACAAGACTCTTCTTAACTTACACGTTATCCGCGATCTCTTGAAGCGTCACCGGACGGTTCTCTTTCATGGACAAATACGCCCCGAACACCATCTGCATCGTCTTCAAATTATCCGCCACGCTGTTCTCTGCTTCGCGCTCTTCTTCCACGGCACGCATCAGCTCGCCCATCGTTCCCATGAATGCATGCGGAAACCATTTGCCATGCAGCTTCGGCGTGAACCAGTAATCCTCATGAATCGCTTTCGTAAAGAAGCTGAGTGTGTCTTCGCGGCCAACCGGATAGTTGTAAAGCGATCCGTTCGTCCCTTTAATGATGCCCTCCGTGCCTTCGAAGCGATACGTCGCATACCAATCGTCTTCATCAGCAATATGGTTGTGATTATCATGAATGATACCGCGCCCTTCGCCCGCAAACTTGATGTGCAGCAGCGTACGCGTCTCTCCGATCGTACGTTGTCCCGGGAAACGAGCCCCATCGGCATACACATACTCCGGCGTACCGAACAGGAACCGAATGGCATCCATGTAATGAATGCTGTGGTACATGAATTCGAGCGTCGGCATCTCACGCAGCCAGCCCCAGTTGGCAAAGTCCTGCTTCACGTTCACTTGAATCGAAGCCTGCAGCAGCTCCCCGAGCCAGCCGCGCTGAATGATCGTATGGCTCGCGCGAATGCTTGGCGACCACCGCATCTGCTGGTTGACAGCTCCTTTGACCCCGTAACGCTCGCATGCTCGCTGCATGCGCACAGCCTCAGGGTAGGATTCCGCCAATGGTTTCTGGCAGAGGATATGTTTGCCCGCCGCTGCTGCCCGTTCCGCAATCTCCGGCTGAATCTTCGCGGGGATCGCAAGATCCGCTATGCGCACTTCCGGGTCGGCCAACAGCTCATCGAGCTCCTTATAGACTTTGGGAATGCCGAATTTAGCCGCAAGCTTCTCTGCCCGCTCCGTATTCACGTCATAGATACCGACAACGCGCAAACCGCCCATTTGATAGGCCGGCAGATGGCAGGCATCTACGATCTCGCCTGCACCGATGATGCCGATGCCCATTTCCTTATTGGCAGGCAAGGCCGGGCGATATTCTAAATCCAGCCAATTCTCTTTGATCGCGCTCACGCCTTACGCACCTCCTCCGGTCGATTCTACAAGCTTGGTCCGATCCGGTTAATACTGAATTCCTGATGACCCAGTACTTCCGCTTTCGTCCATTTGCCTTCCGCAACCTCCACGATTTCCTGCCAAATCCGCTCGCCCGCTTGTTCTAAGCTAGCCGTTCCGTCCAGCATATCGCTGACGTTGATATCCATATTATCTTCCATTCGCTGGAACATCATCTTGTTCCCGGTAATCTTAATAACCGGAACGACCGCAGCGCCTGTCGGCGTGCCGCGACCCGTCGTGAAGCAGACGATATGAACGCCGCCGGCAGCCATACCCGATACGCATTCAATATCATTACCCGGCGAATCCATAAAATAAAGCCCGTTCTCAGGGATATACTCCGCATATTCGATGATGCCTTTAATTGGTGCCTTGCCGCATTTGCTAATACAGCCCAGCGACTTCTCCTCGATCGTGGACAATCCGCCGGCAATGTTGCCCGGGCTCGGGTTACCGCCGCGCATGTCTGCGCCCATCCGTTCAACCTCTTTATCAAAGCGGCTGACGATATAGTAAAGTCGGTCAGAGAGCTCCTCCGTTATGCAGCGCTCAGCCAGCAAATGCTCAGCTCCGATAATTTCCGTCGTCTCGCCAATAACGATAGAACCGCCTTCAGCGATTAGCGAATCGGCCGCAGCACCGAGTGCAGGATTGGATGCAAGACCGGAAGTGGCGTCAGATCCGCCGCATTTGACCGCTACTTTAAGCTTGCTAAGCGGAACCGGCACCTTCTGTTCCTTCTCCAGTTCAGCCATCATCCGTTTCGCCAATTCGGTACCATAGGAAATCGCCTTAACCGAACCGCCGACGGATTGAATGTCGAACACTTCGACAGGCTTGCCTGTTTTGCGAATTTCCTCCGCCAAGGCAATCGGGTCTACAACCTCGCAGCCTAAGCTGATGATGAGAACAGCGCCAACGTTAGGATTCTTGCCTGTACCGGCAAGTACATCGAACGTACGCTCTTTATCTGCGCCGATTTGACTGCATCCGTGCTGATGCGGAATCGCAACGCTGCCTGGTACCATTTGCATAATCCGATTGCATACCTGGTTCGAGCAAATAACGGTCGGGATGATCAGCAGATGATTGCGAATGCCGATATCTCCGTTTGGGCGTTCGTACGCCAGGAATGTCTTACTCATTGCGCTGCCTCCTTCGTCCCCAGGTCCCCGCGGCCGCGGATGCCTTCAATGTTGTGTACATGCACATGGCAGCCAATCATAATCGGCTTCACAGCCCGTCCGATGACTTCTCCGTATTTGCGAACGTCTTGTCCGGAAGCAATGTCCGAGATCGCCACTTTATGGCCAAAAGGTATATCCTCTGCTAGCGTGATCAGTTGCAGCCCGGCTGCATTGCGGTAATGAATCGCTTCTTCTGCTTTCATATCGCGAAGCGCTGTTGCTACATGATCGCGCTCGTCCATGTACAAGGCGTCTGCGCCTGTTTCAATACGGTGTTCCACGTAAACTCCGCCTTCCGGTGTTACAGAATGATAGACAATCTTCTTCAGCTTCGATATAGTTCAATTATAGAAACTAAGAAACAGAATATAAATAATCAATATCGCTGAAAATATACCTTTTTTTGTACTACCACTCATCCTGGAGGTGGCATTTCGTTGAACCCGCTTCGCAAACATTTTGATCCCGACTCCTCGCTGCCCATTGAGCTCGCTCTGCACAGTACGAAGAATTTGCAATCCGAGCTGCCGGATCATCTGCATGATTGGTATGAGATCATCTATGTTCACAGCGGCGCCGGCTCGTTCTTTATCAATCATACCTTCTATGAGATGCAGGCCGGAGATCTCTATCTGATCCCCGGCAATACGATACATCGTACACTCCCGCATTCGGATGAACCGCTCACGACATCAGCTATGTTCTTCAGCGGACAATATGTGCAAACGACCGCAATCGGCAAGGATACGTACTCTTTCTTGCGCAGTTTCGATTTGGCCAAGACGCTGCGCAATTACCGCCTTGAGCTGCTCCCGGCTGAACGCACTCGCATCGAATCCATCATCGACGAAATGAACGAAGAGCTGCTGCAGCGTCAGCCGGGCTATAGTCAAGCGGTACTGCTGCTGCTGCAAACCGTACTTCTCCACACGAATCGCAAAATGAACCCCGGTGAGCCTAAGCAGCAGCATGGCGGATCAAGACCGTTATGGCTGCAGTCCGCGCTGAACTACATCGACGCACATCTGGTAGAGAGCTTAAGCTTGTCCGCGCTCGCGGCTCGAGCCGCCGTCAGTCCGTCCTACTTCTCCAGAATGTTCAAGCAGATGACCGGGCTAAACGTAACGGAATATGTCATCGCCAAACGAATCATGCATGCCAAGGAGCTGCTCGGTGACACCGATTATACAGTCGCCGAAATCGCAACCCTGTGCGGCTTCGAGAGCCTCCCTCATTTCTACCGCATGTTCAAGAAAGTGGCGGGCAGCACCCCCGCACATTATAAACGCGTAGATGAGCGAAACCTATAATTGCGCGCACAAAAAAGCTGCAGTCACATGAGCGTCAAACTCATGCAACTGCAGCTTCTTCTTCTTATTTAAGATCAGCTGGGTATACCAACCCTTGCTGACGACGTGCCTCATCTAAGATGCTCATAACAGCTAAGGAATTCGCATGCGAATTGAGCTTGGATTCCCGTTCCCCGCTCTGAATCAAACCGATAAAGGCTTCCACCTCATAGCTCATCGTGTGGCGTTCAACCGGTTTAGACACATCTTCCACCCGTCCGTCCCGGTAATGGATGCGTATGTGGATCGGCAAATTAATGCTGTCGATCGTCATTGTCGCTTCCTCACCTTGGATTTCCGCCAGCAGCGAAGAGTTGCTGATTTTGGAATACATAATGGATGCTTCCATGTCCGGGTACTTCGCAATTAAGCTTCCTTGTCCATCTACGCCTGATTCCAGCAGGTAACCGCTCGCCCGAATCTCATCCGGCTGACCGAACAGAACCACAAGCGGATAGATGCAATATACACCCAGGTCCATCAATGCCCCGTTGGAGAATTCAGGTTTGAACGCATTCAATACTTGTCCGGCTTTGTAGGCATCGTAGCGCGAAGAATACTGACAATAGCTTGCAAAATACCGCCGCACCTTACCAAGCTTCGGCAGATGCTCCATGATCGACGCGAAACCGGGCAGTTGTGTGCTCTTCATCGCTTCCATGAAAACAACGTCATACTGTTTTGCCGCATCAACGATCTGCTGCAGCTCGCGCGTATTCGATGCTGCCGGTTTCTCGCACAATACATGTTTCCCTTTGCTCATAAACAAGATAGCCAGCTCGGCATGAAGCGATGTTGGCGAGGCGATGTAGACCGCATCCAGCTCGCTGCTCGCTGCCATCTCCGCAGCATCCGTGAATGTGAACGGGATGTTATGCTTGGCTGCGTACGCCTGCGCCCGCTCTTCGGTTCTGGAATAGACTGCGGTTAGGCTGAACCCTTCCACTTCGCTTGCTGCTTCGATCATAGAATCCGTAATCCAATTCGTTCCGATAACGCCAAATCTAATCATAACAATCCTCCGACAATGGTGATATTCGTTCTATTGTAACAAGAAGAATCGGCTGCCGCCATCCTTCCCAAGTAGCTTTTAGAATGTAAGCCGGTAGAAGGCTTTATTCTCCAAGCCGCGAATTTGCGGCGTCCATGATTCATGGCTGCCCGTAGTATCGAAAGCATCCTCGAGCATTTGCAGCTTCGCATCGATGGAATCGATATGATGCAGTGCCAGCGCTTCTGCCAGCTGCGGCTGTACGGGACTTCCCCATTCACCAAGATTATGATGCGAGAGCACAAGATGCTGCAGAGCCATGATCCGCTCGGAATCCGGATCGATGCCAAGACGCATTGCAGCTTCAGCTACCCACAACGATGCTTGCGAGATATGCCCGATCAGCTTGCCCGAATTGCTATAGTCGGACACGATGCCAAGCTCAGAAACCATCTCCACCGGCTTCGCGATGTCATGCAGAATAATGCCGGCCTTCAGCAGGTCCGCATTCAGGAACGGCCGCTGCTTGCAGATAAACTCTCCCAGCTCCAGCATCCGTGTGATATGATACGCGAGGCCTGCATAGTACGCATGATGATGCGATTTAGCCGCAGGCGCATGAAGCAGCTTATCCCCGACTTTGTTCAAGCAATAATCCACAACAGCGCGAATCTCGGTGTCCGTGATGCTGTCTTTGGCCTTATGTATGCCTGCAAGCAGCACCTCCGACTGAACCGGCGCCGATCTTACGAAGTCCGTTAACTGAACTCCATCCGCTTCGGTCGTCCTGCGTATGCGAACGATCTTCACCTGCAGCTTCTCCCGGTAGAGCTGAGCCATGCCTTGCACCTTTACAAGGGTAAGCGGTACTAGGCTTTCTTTATCCGACGGTGTCGCATCCCACAGCTTCCCGGCTACATGACCGCTGGCATCCGAAAGCACAATATTCATGAAATCCTTAGGAGGCGTCGTATTGGTTTGTTTCACTTCGCTCTCTTTAATGAGATAGAAACCGACAAATTCTTCGCCATCTCGTAAATCTTTGACAATCGTCATGCACATTTCCCTCCACCTATTCGACAACCTGACACCTTTAGAACTTCGGGAAGGTCATGGCAAAATCCTTTAATAAGCGTATTTTTTCCGATGAAATCGATCCTTGTGCCGCAAAGCCGATCAACGTACCGCCCGTTCCCGATACTCCTGAGGGGTCATATTGGAATGCGCCTTAAACAGCTTGATAAAATGCGGCACGGCTTGATAACCGAGCGTCTGCGCAATTTCGTAGATTTTCTTATCGCTGCTGCGCAGCATGTAAGTTGCAAGTTCCATCCGATATTTTAGAATATAATCGCTTAGATTCGTGCCGGTTTCCGTCCGATAGGCTCTTGATAAATACGCAGGGTGTAAGCCAATGTGCGCCGCAACCGTCTGCAGCGACAGGCTGCCATTCATATTCTGCTCCACATACAGATGTACCTTATCCCTCAGGCTGACCTTCTGCTTCTCTGCTTGATCGCCAAACAGCTCTTGAATACTTCGAAAGAGGAAATATGCCCACCTCTCCAGCTGCGCTAAGGAAGGAGCCGCAGGCATAAGGCCGAAGGTAGAGCTTCCAAGCTCGCTCAGCAGCTTTCCCTTCTTATGCGCCATATACTGATAAGCCCCTGCGATCGTAAAATACGCTTCATTCGCATATTCCGGCGGGTAATGAACACTTCGCAATTCATTGAAAATCTCACTCAGCTTCTTATCCGCTCCGGCCCAATTCCCGGTATCGAGCAAATGCAGCAGCAGCGGCGGCTTATACAGGGACGTCATATTCCCGATTGCCGGCGTGTCCGGCCCATCATCCACGCGCATAAACACACTATGCCGACTATCCTTCTCAATTGTCCGCATCCCGTTCACGATCATTCGGTATTGCTTGGGCAATCCCTCCGGAAAGGCTGTCCCATTCACGGCCACCGCAACGGACAAGCTGTTGTTCAGCAGTGATTCCGCCTTCTTCTTGAGCTTGGCTGCTCGGCAATCGAGTGCAGAGCGGTCCATCCCTGTGAATGTGCCGTCTCTACTCCCGACCGGCGAGGCGATACATACAAGATATTCATTCTGATCCAAGCAGAACCATAGATGAAACGCATCATGAAACACTTCCTCCGCCATATTCATGACCGCATATTCAATGAGCGCTCGATCCATTCGTCTATAGTCCTGCATTCGCCCTTCCAGTCGTATGACGAACATGCCGATATCCTGCCCAGACGAGAAAGGCAGCTCCATCATGGATAATTTCCGCTCAAGCTCCGCATCTGCTACGCGTCCATCGCTTAATAGCTTGCTTAGCAGCTCACTGCGGAGGGTTGGCAGGTTCTCTCTGTAAGCATACACACTGCGCTGCTGCTGATTATGCACCTTCAGCTCATCAGCAATCTCGTCGATGAGTTTTTCCAGCTTCGAGCGAAGCTGCTCCGGGTTTACCGGCTTCATGAGATAGCCCGAAGTGTTAAACGGTACGATACTTTGCGCGTATTCGAAATCCGCATACCCCGACAGAACGATCAATTTCACTTTCTGATTCGTTCTTCTAATCTCTTGGATTAATTCAACGCCGCTCATCTCCGGCATCCGAATATCCGTAATGACAAGCTGAATCGAATGCTCTCGGAATATCGCTAGCGCCTCTTCGCCTGAGAACGCCTTATGAATACGCTCAATTCCGAGCTCCTCCTTCGGTATCGTGGCCGCAATGCTATCCACCTGAGAAGGGATGTCGTCGACGATCAGGATTTCAATGATGGGATTCGCCTCCCTCTTTGATAATGACTAGCCGTGCACGCAATCCGCCTAAAGCAGAGTGATCGATATGCAATCCCGATAGCGGGCCAAAATAATGCCGCAAGCGCTGATGCACATTCCATAATCCGAGACTCTGCAACGCCGTGGATTGCTGAAGGGAGCTGCGGAGAGCCGCAAGCGCCTCCTGCTTCATGCCGATTCCATTGTCTTCAACCGCAAGCTCGCAGCCGTTCTCCGTCCGATAGCCGGAGATGATAATTCGGCATTCGCCTTTCCTTCCACCCATACCATGCACGATGGCATTCTCTACTAGCGGCTGGAGGAGAAGCCGCGGCAGGAGAAGCTGCATCATGCCTTCTTCAATATGTTCATCGTAGCGAAGCCGTTCCGACTGCATCCGGTGAATTTCCAAGTAATTGCGAAGCAGATCCATCTCTTCCGCGAGGAAGGTGAGCTGCTGCTCCGTCTTCGTCGTATAGCGATAATATTGGCTTAGATGCTGGGTGAAAGCGACAATCGCTTTCGTCCTGTCCAGCTGCGCCATACTTTGAATATAGGCAAAATTATTATATAAAAAATGCGGATTAATCTGAGCTTGCAGATGTTTCAGTGAGGATTCCTTCGCACGAAGCTCCTCGATATAAACCTTATCAATTAACGTTTGGATATCGTCCGACATCAAGTTAAACTGTTCGATTAAATAATGGAATTCATTCTGCGGCTCGCGTTCGATGCGATGTCCATATTCACCGCGGCGCAGCGACTTCACCGCGCGAATTAACTCATAGATCGGCCTTTGTACATTCCGATACAGCAGTGCCGCAGCTGCCACACCAAGCACCAGCAGCAGTAGTCCTGCACCATAGAAAATCCGTTTGCTCTGATCAATCGGCTGCAGCACCTTCTTCATCGGCACAAAATCAACCAAATACCAGCCTAATGCAGCAGATGCCGCATAGTTAACCAGATAAGGCTCATCGTGAAACGTAATCTTAATAGAGCCTTCTTTATTGCGCGCATTCTGTTTCAGTGCAGCGAATTGACGAGTCATCTCTCCGATCAACTGCTTATCCGAATCATGTGTTTGAATGGTTTCGAATCCGGGATTATATAAGAAAGGCTTGCCGCCGCTTCCCTGCATGAACCGCTCCAGCATGTTGACCAGATTCTCCGTCGAGAAAGTAACTTCTACATATAAATTAGGATTCTCCGGCTTTCCGAGCGGAGTAAACGGCAGAATCAAATGGCGCACGAACGCCTTCTCTTCTCCCCGTTCCGTCTCGATAAGTCGATAATCCCAGTAGTCTTGGACCGCGTTCTCGAAATAAGCTTCATTGTACTCTTCCATCCAATTGGTCGATACCGCTATACCCGACGGCGGCGAGAAGACAGTCAGTTTATTGGTCCAGGCTAAGGTCGTCGACTGCATATCGAGCTTCTCCTGCAGCAGCTTCTTGGCTTCCAGCCTCGAATAGGTTTGCACGTTGGAGGATCGGAACTGCAGCTGAACCACATCCGGTTCTCTGGCGATGACGAATGCTGCTCTCCACAGGCGATCTACCTCCGTATCCATCTGATCGACAAAGAAACGGAGCCGATTCAGGTTCACCTGAAGCAGCTCTCGTTCCACGACGCCCGTGCTTATTTTGTTAGAAGAGTTATACATCATCACGATTGGAACAAGCAGGAGCACGATGACGATCATAATCTTGGTGAAAATATTAACTCTGCCGCCTACGGCACGTCCGAATTTCATCATGGCATGGTCACCGTCCGATTCCGTTCCTCTTTGGCCTGATCATCGATTAGGATTTTACAGAACCGAGCACGATCCCTTTGACAAAATACTTCTGCAGGAACGGATACACCATCAGAATCGGCAGTGCGCCGATGAAGATTTGCGCGGCTTTAACCGTTCGGTTCGAGAAGTTGGCTATCGACTCCGTCGATACGCCAATACGGGATAAGTTGTCGCTGACAATCATGGAATGCAGATACGAGGCTAGCGGGTAGCCATCCGGCTTCGACATATAGATGATGCCATCAAACCAAGAGTTCCAGTGGGATACCATCGTGAACAACGATAATGTAGCTATAGATGGCATGGATACCGGTAAATAGACACTCCATAGTACACGCAAATGACCAGCACCATCGATATAAGCCGCTTCTTCTAAGTCCTGGGGAATGGTGCGGAAGAAGTTGAGCATGAGGATCATATTCCACACACTTACCGCTCCGGGCAATACGAGCGCCCAGATGCTATCCAGCAGATGAAGCTTGCTGATGACGATATACGAAGGAATGAGGCCTCCTGAGAATAACATCGTGAAGACGAAGACCCACGTGTACACTTGACGCCCAGGGAAACGAAGGCTTGTTTTCGACAAACTGTAGGACGCCATCGTAATGACAGCCATGGAAATGACCGTACCCAGTATCGTACGCTCTGCGCCGATCCACATCGCCAATAGAAATTTCTCATTGGCCAATGTCTTCGCATAAGCGTCCAACGTAAAGCCGATCGGCCAGAAATTGACGATATTCGCCGTAGCAGCGGCACGCGAACTGAAGGACACCGCAAAGACGTGAATCAATGGAAGAATACAGAGAATGCCGAGTAAACTCAGCAGAATGTTATTGGAAATCGCAAACGCAGCGTAACCTCGGGAGCGAAATTTCATTACGGGCCTCCTTTAGAAGATTCGGTAGTTGGCTAGCTTGTACGCCAATCTGTAGCTGACAATAATCAAGATGAAGCCGATCACCGACTTGAATAGCCCCACGGCCGTACCAAAGCTGAATTGACCATTGTTCAAGCCCACGCGGTAAACGAACGTATCAATAATGTCACCATGCGAGAAAACAAGCGGATTGTAGAGATTTAAGATTTGATCGAAGCCCGCATCCAAAATACGCCCAAGAGACAACGTTGCTACTACGATAACGATAGGCAGTATGAGTGGTATGGATATGTAAATGACTTGCTGCCAACGGGTGGCCCCGTCAATCTCTGCCGCTTCATATAAAGCCGGATTGATGCCAACGAGCGTAGCGAGGAAGATAATCGCCGAGAAGCCGAATTCCTTCCATACGTCACTGATAATGACGGTAACTCGGAACCACTGGCCATCGCCCAGGAAGAAGATGCTCTTCCCGCCGAACGCTTCGATCAGCCGATTCACGATTCCGCCATCCGTAGACAGAATATCGATCATGATCCCGCCGAGGATTACCCAAGACAAGAAGTGGGGCAAATAGACAAGTGTCTGTAGAATTCGTTTGAAGTAGGTTTTGGCAACTTCGTTAAGCAGAAGCGCAAAAATAATCGGGATAAACAAGTTAATCACTAGTTTAAATGATGCAATTATTAGCGTGTTCCAGATGACCTGCTTACTGTCCGGATATTCAAACAACGTGCGGAAATGCTCCAGTCCGACCCATGCCGACTTGGTGATGCCAAGCCATGGCTGATAGTCTTCGAAAGCAATAATGACGCCGAATAACGGAATGTAATTAAAAATGATGCATAACACTAACGCAGGCAACACCAATAAATGAAACGGCCATGTCTTCCTCCAATATGACGCCACGCTGCATCCTTCCTTTCCATAGAAAAACGAGGGATCGGCGACAGCTTGCAGCAGCCTCTCCCCCGTTAAATAACGATCTCACTTCTTGGTTGTTATTTGATACTATCGGCGTACCATTCGTTCACTTCTTCAGTGATCTTCTCGCCGCCATTGTCCAGCCATTGCTTAGCGAATTCATCGAAGAACTCGAGCGGCTTCTCACCGTAAATAATCTTCAAGTAGCTCTCCGTAGCGAGTTTCTTCAGCAGCTCGCCCTTGGATTTCATCGTAGCTGTCATCGGACCGGTGAAATAGTTTTTACCTTCTTCGATGCCTTGGTTCATCCGGACACCAGCAGCAACGATTTGCTTCTTCGCCATCTGTTTCACGTCGAACTCTCTTGTTGTCAGAGGCTCTGCGTTCGGATCGGCAAGGAATTTCTTGATCGGAGCGTCATTGGAGAACGGAATCGTTGTCGTACCGCCAATGATGCTTGCGATCATGAAACGCATATCCATCCGGCTGCCGTCTTTCAGCGGCCATTTGTCTTCCGGTACGCCTTCGTCCTTGTAGTTCCCTTTGATGATTTTACCGTCCATATTTACGTAATCGTAACCTTCGTGATAACCGTCCTTGAAGCGTGGATCGAAGTACGGATCGCCTTCTTGCTCCAGGTTTTTAGCGAAGATTTTGTTGAAGTACGCAAACCATGCTTCGATATCTTTGAAGTCTTTGTTGAACATCGTGAAGCCGCCGGTGATCGATTTCTCAGCGCGGCCAACCGTGCCGTCAGCGCCGGCCGGAAGCTCGAACGGCTCGAAATCCGCTTTTGGATTCAGCTTGGTTACATCGCTAAGCGGCCAGTCGCCCATCCAGAACGGTCCGAACATAACACCAGCTTTGCCGCTTGCAGCCATCTCGGAAGCTTTCATTGGATCTTTGATCCCGGCTTCTTTGTCCATGTAGCCCTTGCTCATCCAATCTCTCATCGTTGTCAGGTACTTCTTCGCATCCGGATTAATCGCACCGTAGCTCAGTTTACCGTCATCGCCTAAGTTCCAGTAGCTAGTCACGTCGTACGTATTAATCATTTGCTTCGTAAATGCGCCGACAATCGCGTCCGTTTGACCCATCCACGTCCATGGACCTTCTTTTAACGGTACTGCCAAACCGAATGTATCCGCCTTGCCGTTGCCGTCCGGATCGTTCTCGGTGAATTGTTTGAGAACGTTTTCAAGTTCAGCGATCGTTTTAGGCGGCTGCAAACCAAGTGTATCCAGCCAATCTTTACGCACCCACATGACCGTTCCTTCATCGCCCATGAAGAAGCTTGGGAGTCCGTATAGCTTGCCGTCGCGTTTGACTCCGCCTAGTGCATAGTTGTATTTCTCAAGAATCTTCTTGTATTCCGGATGCGCATATTTCTCTATCGCTTCATCCAGCGGCATGACCCGATCTGCAGAAATCAGATTCTGAACCGAATCGCCAGGTGCCGAGAATACATCCGGCAGCTTGCCGTTGCTGGAGAGCAGCAATCGAATTTTCGTATCATAATCTTCCGGTTTCGTTACGATAAAATCGAACTTAATGTCGATCCCCATGTTTTCCTTCATCCAGCGGGTATGAACGTTGTCTTCCATCGACTCTCCGGGCTTGAAGGCATTGCCCCTGGAAGCGCCATCATCTACAACCGCAGTCGTAATTGTAATCGGAGGATCGAATTTCTGGTTCCAAATATCTGCCGCCGGCTTCTCATTCGTTGCTGCTGTACCATTGTTTGCAGCTTGATTGTTCGTCGCCGTTGCCGAGGTGTTCGATGCTTCTTGATTGCTGTTGTTGTTGTCGGAACATGCAGCAAGCGTTGGAAGCATGCCAAGCACGAGTGAGAGCGTAACGCCTTTTGCTAGCTTTGCATACCGTTTCATGTTCTACCCCTTTACTTTGTAGTGGTGCTTACAAGGCTAATTATAGAGGCGGCTATTTAATGTTTATATATTCCATTCTTTACTTCATATCGCAAATTGTACATTGACACTCTTTGCCCAAAAAACATAAAAAACCATGCTCTGACTCCTCATCAGCAGCATGGTTTTCCAGTTTGTATATAGATGCAATCAACCTTTAACCTGATATAGAGCTGTGAACGGTGGTGCGTGAGGTTCTTCTTGCATAAAGGATCATCATCATTACGCTAATCAGAAACGCCACTACGATAAAGACAAGCGGGAACTTTGCATTGATCGTATACGTCCATCCGCCGAGTATCCCCGCAGGAAACGTGAAAATCAATATAAGTACGCCCAGTATGGAGAATACTTTCGCTCTGTTATCGTCATCGATCGCATTCTGTATGGAGGACTCCAGATAAGGGCTGGCCAGCAGTCCGCCGATCGCCATTAGAACCGTGCTAATGATCGTTGCCGTAATATTCTCCGGCCCCGTTGTCAGCAGCATGACGAACGATACCGCCGAAATCAAGAAGCCCACGATCATATACTGATTGGCGAGGCGCTCTTTGAGTCTTGGTGTAGCGACCATCAGAAATAAGATCATAGCAGCCGATGAAATCGCCGGGAAGATCGAGATGATCGAATCATTGATATGCAGGGCATCCACCCAATACACAGACAAGTACGTATTGCGTAGTGTCATTTGAAAATTGAACAGGATGTATACGCCGAAAATAATCATGAGTGCTTTATTCGCAAGGATCATCTTCATAACATCTTTGTATTCCGTGATCGTATCCTTAAGGCTCACTGTAGAACTTTCTTGCATCTTCTTGATTCCGATGGCCGTCTCGTGTGTAGTGAAATGACGCACAATCATCATAATGGTCATCCCGATGAAGGCAATTACATACATCATGCGCATGGCAGGCACTAATGTGAATTGACTGACTAGCAAACCGCCAAGCGGTGCGAACAAACCGCCGATTACACCGATAAACATAAGAATCGTAAACACGATGGAACGATCCTTTGGATCCGTGTCCTCGACGAGCAGACAATACCAAGCGGTCGTAGGCACACGTTGAAAGCTGTTCACGACAGCAGCAATCAAGAAGAACCAGAAATTTTGCGATACCGCCCAAATCAATGTCGCCACACTCCAACTGATTAAGTCATAAACGAGCAGCGCGCGCCGCCTGCCCATTTTGTCAGTTAAGTGACCGCTGATCAGAGAGGTGAAAATTTGCATGGCCATTCCGATGGAAGTAATGAGTCCGATCTGCGTTTCACTTACTCCCAGCTCGAGCATATAGATCGAGGCATAGGTCATGTACATGTTAAACGGGATTAGAAACAGCGGCTCATAGAGCAGGCAATTCCTCGCATTCCCTTGAATTCTTCTCCACACACGCGGCATCCCCTTGATCTGCTTCCCAGTAGTTTTGAAATGATGGCATCGATCGATATTATCCCATCATGATGTAAGCGTTATGATGTAAGCGTTCTCTGAAAGGTGTTCGAACTTCAAGGTACCATATCCTTTGTTTTCGCACAACAAAAAACCGACCCCATTGAATAAGGTCGGTTCTTTATGTAATGGCGGCTTGCGCCTTGAAAACTGGATACGAACCTTTGCGAAGGTCTTAATTAGCTGATGTTGTTCCGAAGTTGAACATCCGAGTAGATGTTCGTAGGATAAGCCCTCGACCGATTAGTATTCGTCAGCTGCATGCATTGCTGCACTTCCACCTCGAACCTATCAACCTGGTCGTCTTCCAG
>NZ_FNNV01000036.1 GCF_900106745.1 Paenibacillus sp. CF384
AATTGCATATCCGGTATTAGCATTCGTTTCCGAATGTTATCCCGGTCTTACAGGCAGGTTGCCTACGTGTTACTCACCCGTCCGCCGCTAAGCAGGATGGAAGCAAGCTTCCATCCGACTCCGCTCGACTTGCATGTATTAGGCACGCCGCCAGCGTTCGTCCTGAGCCAGGATCAAACTCTCCATAAAAGCAGATTGGTTTCCGTTCGAAGCCAAAGCTTCGAATGGAGCATTCTGCTAGATGAATTCGCTTGTTAGCTCATTCAAAAAACTAGCTTTGCGAAACGTTAATTTCGCGATTTATAACCATTTGACTGGTCGCTCATTGTTCAGTTTTCAAAGAACAAATACTTGTTTGTTAATCTCGTTTATTTCCTTCCGGCTCATGACCGGAATTAGATCTTACCATGATTCGAAACATGATTGCAAGCTTTATTTTTCAACTTGTTTTTGTCTCGATCACCGCTTCCAAGTTGATGTCTCGGAGGCAGAAATAGAATATATCATGGTTCGTTAGTATATGGCAAGTCTTTTTTGAAATTCTTTTTCTAGCTGCTTGAGTACTTATACCCTCTCTTCTAATAAACTAAACGACCACCTCTCTCACGAATCTTCAGAAATAGCTGCTAGGTTCCGATAAATTCCACTCCGAGTCCGTTTACAACTTCCCCTGCTTATACTGACGCAGCAAGGACAATTGCTTCGTTAGAAAAACCGGCGTATACGGCATATCATTACGAAGCCAAGAGACAATCGTGCCGATCAAGGCCGATGAGCCGTACCAAATCGCAATATCCCTATGAATGCCCGAAGCGGCGAAATCATGATCAAATTCCGGCCGTTCGAGCCTCTCGCTTATCATCTTCGTCAACAGCTTGAGCAGCCGTTCCGTAAAGACCGTCGTTCGTTTCGTAGCAAGAATGACTTTATAAAACTTGTGATTCTCCGCGATATGCTCCAGTAATTCCACCAATATCGGCCATTCCACTTCATCCGCAGCAGAGCTCTGAATCAGGGGCTTCGGCGCATTGATAATCGAAGTAATCTCCTCAATCATATCGTCGGCCATCTTCTCCAGCATATCCGGCATATCCCGATAATGCAGATAGAACGTGACGCGATTGAGCGTGGCCCGCTCCGCGAGACGATTGACCGAGATTTTCTCAAGCTCCATCTCCTGCAGCAATTCAATGAAAGCATCTCGAAGCAACCGCCTTGTTCGAACAATGCGGGGATCAACCTGGTCCTTGGCATAACCCATCTAGGCTTCTTCCTCTCCTGCTAATCTATATATTGTAAACTATACAACACAATGTTAATTAGGTCTAGGATGTACGATTACCGCCTACATGCCAAGTAACCGCACCGGGCACAATGCCCAATGCGGTCTGTCGTCATATAAGATGCTTCATGCCTAGCCCTTCACAGCCCCTGCCGTGATCCCAGCCACAATCTTCTTGTTGAAGAAAATGAACAGCACAAGAGGGGGAATGGTGATGAGCAGAATGTTCGTATAGAGTAAGTTGTATTGCGAGATGAATTGACTCATGAAGTTGTAGAGCGTGAGCTGAACCGTCGCATTCTTGGAGCCGGGGAAGAAGTAGAGCGGATTCGTAAAATCATTGAAGATCGCTACCGACGAAGTCACGATGATAGTCGCATTCACGGGCTTCAGCAGCGGAAATATGATTTGGAAAAACAATCGGAACCCGCCGCACCCATCGACGACAGATGCTTCATCGATCTCTCGTGGAATCGCGCCCATAAAGCCGCGGTACAGAAGTACGCCGAATGGGAATCCTAGCGCCACCTCGACCATGATGAGTCCAAGCATGGTTTTGAACAGGTGAAGCTTATCCAGTACCCAGATCGTAGGCACGATTGCAGGGGGAATAATTAAACCCGCCAGCACGAAGAAGCTGATCCAAGGCGTTACCCGATCCGAACGTCTCTGCATTACGAAGCCTGCCATGGCGCACACGAGCAGCAAGATGGCGATCGATAGAATAGTCAGCGTCGTGCTGTTAACGAAAGCAAGCACCAGCATATGGTCGCGCGATTGGATGACTTCCTTGATGTTGCTCCACATTTGATTTGTCGCCGGCCACGCCATGTTGCTCAAGGAAGCGCCTTTCTCGTCTTTCATCGCATTCACGATCACGAAATAGAGCGGAATCCAGAATATCAGAATCGAAGCCAACACCGCTCCGAATTCCAAGCTGAACCGGCGGAGCTTGCCCAGCATCATAGGTCCACCTCTCTTCGGTTCAGGTAAAGCGACAGCGGGAACGCGAGCGCGGATACGAATAGAAACAGAATGACGTTGCCGGCCGTAGCCAATCCGTAGAAGCCGCCTTGATATTGCTTATAAATAATAGAAGCAATGACGTCCGTCGCGAACCCCGGTCCTCCGCGAGTCATCGACCAGAGGATGTCGAAGCTGCGCAAACCGCCGATAAACGCCAAGATGATAACCGAATTCGTTGCAGGCCGGCTCAGCGGAAGGATGATGTTCCAGAACTTATGCCACGAATTGCCCCCATCGATCTGGAGTGCCTCGTAATATTCCTCGGGAATCGACATGATGCCCGCAATATAGATTACCGTAGCAAAGCCGACACCTTTCCACACATCAACGAAGGCTACCGACAGCAATGCAATTCGCGTATCGCCAAGCCAATCCGGTCCGGATATGCCCAAATACGCAAGCGTCGTATTGATCAGCCCCTCCGTAGGATGCATGAGCGTACTGAAGGCAATACCGACGGCGATCGTGCTCACCAATGTCGGGAAAAACACGACCGATCTCAGATAATTTTTCGTTCTTATTTTCGAAGTAAGGAAAACGCCAAGCAGCAGTCCGAATACCACCTTCAAGCCGCAGGTGACGACCGCGTAGATGAACGTGTTCTTGAAGCCGATATTGAGCGACGACTCTTGGAAGAACGTCTTAAAGTTGTCCAATCCGATATAAGTCCAATCCTGAAGCGTCCAACGGGTCATGCTGAAGAAGAAGGACATGAACGTAGGCACAATAAAAATGATCACGTAGATGATCGCCGCAGGCAGCAGGAAGTAGTAGGTGTAGGTGCTTTTCCAAACCTTGTTCATTGCGATCCCCCTTGCCGGTATGGTTGAGCTATGTAGTCAATGAAGGGAAGGCGACAATTGCCATGTCCCCTTCCCTTTGCCCTCATGCCATGGATTCTACCAGCCGGCGAGTCCAAGCTGCTGCGCTTGTTTCTCTACATCCTTGTCGTACATGGCCGCCGCATCGGCTGCCTTGCGTTGCCCTGAGCCGACTTCGACCGTGATCTGAGGGAGGTTAGGCCCTTTGACCGGAGAGACGAACTCGAGTGCCGGTGCCGTTTTGCCGGAATCGAAGTACGGAAGCATATCCTTGACGACCTGAGGAACATCATCCGGAATCGCAGCACCTTTGATTACGTAAGGGCCGGTAGGTTTGGATACCTTGCCGACTACAGCCATTCCCTCTGGCGAGGCGAGAAAAGCCACGAACTTCTTGGCTTCATCAGCGTGCTCCGTGTTTTTGTAGATATAAGCGGCCGTTGGCATCCACACCGTGAGACCATTCTTATCGGCATTATCGCCGGGCTGAGCGAAGAATCCAATGTCATTGATGCTCTCCGGATTGTTCTGAGCGATAGTAGGAATGACGAAGGTCAGCATTGGATAGTGCGCTCCCTTGCCTTCAGCCAACATCTTGAGCCCTGCATCCAAGTTAGCAGCCAGGTAATCCTTGTTCATGTAGCCCACTGTATCCTCAAGCTTCTCGAAACCTCTTAATGCTACAGGCGTCGTCGCATACTTCGCTTTATTCGCGGTATAGTCAACTGCGAAGTTCGCAGCATCGGCTTGAACATTGTAATAGTCGGCCAGCATGATCAGCTGCGAGGTCCATGAATCCTTGTAGGTTCCAATAATGGCGGTAAGGCCGGCATCTTTGATCTTCTTGTTATTCGCCATCAATTCGTCCCATGTCTTCGGCACAGTTAGACCGAGGTTCGCATAAATCTTCTTGTTGTAGAACCAGCCCCCACCCATCGTTCCGTTCGTTGGAGCGCCATATTGTTTGCCGTTAAAGGTCACTGTTTGTTTGAAGGAGTCGATCACATCGGACTGCCAAGGTTCGCCTGTTACATCCAGGATGTTCTCCTCCGGATTAAGCGCTTGCATAAGTGAGCCTGCGTTGTAGAAGAAGACATCGTTCATGTCGCCGGTCGACAGACGTGTCTTCACGAAGTTATCGCCTTCGCTGCCTGCCGGACGCGTTTCCGTCTCGATCGTAATATTAGGGTTCTTCGCTTGGAAAGCATCTACCAGTGCTTTGGCAACATTCACGGAATCTTGCGAGTTATCGACAAGCAGCGTCAGCTTCACTTTCTCCTGCGAATTACCGTTAGCTTCGGAGGACGACGTGTTCTCGGACTGTGCAGTGTTGGCAGAAGCATTGTCCTTCGTGTTGGTATTGGTATTGTTGGAATTCCCACAGCCGACAAGCAAGCCGGCAAACAATGAAACGCATGATAGGACGGCTACATATTTTCTCGATATTGCTGCATTCGGCTTCGCCATGAACAATGTCCCCCTGAATAAGTATCGTTCGTCAAGAAGGTAATATAGGGCCCGGGTACCCATACCCTTATTATAAGTCCCACCTAACAGCACGATCAGTGGGTCATTTCATTGGTAGACGTCCGATTTTTTTAGATCATTTCCCGATATTGTCCAGGTGTGGTGCCCGTGCATTTCTTGAACACTTCCGAGAAATGCCGGTACGTATGATAACCGACCCGTTCGCTCACCTCGTTGACCTTCAGGCCTCTTCGAAGCAGCATCTTCGCCAGTTCCATACGGTAGCGAGTCAGAAATTTAATATAGGTCTCACCGGTCTCCTCCTTGAACAGCACACTCAAGTATGCGGCATTCATGCCTACGTGTTCGGCAACTTCCTGCAGCGACAAGTCGCGATTCACATGCTGCACGATATAGGTACGAGCCCGCTCCACCGCAGAGTTCTTCGGCGCTTGGTCATCGCCTAACGTTTGACCGTCCAAATTCGCTTTCTCCACTAACTCCCGCTGGCTCTCCTCCCACTTCCTGCGGATGTCCTTCGTCTCACGCTGACTGGTAATACGGCTGACTGCTTTATGCAGGGAACGCTCCACGCTCTCATCCGTTATCGGCTTCTCCAGGTAATCCGTAACGCCAAGCTGGATCGCCTGCTTCACATACTCAAATTCATTGAAGCCGCTGAATACGATGCAGCAGGTATCCTCTGCTTCGCGCATGATTTCCTGAATCAGCTGCAGGCCATCCATGCCCGGCATCCGGATATCGGTCAGCACAATGTCAGGCTTCACCCGTCTGAACAGCTCCAGTGCAGAGATGCCATCCCCGGCGGTCCCTACGAGCTCTACCGCAAGTCCCGTCCAATCAATGAGCGTTCGCAAGGCTTCAATTACGATATATTCATCGTCAAATACGACGGCTTTAAGCACAGCTCACGCCTCCTCGCGAATAGGTTTGAATCTGACTTCCACCTTGGTGCCCACGCCTTCTTCGCTTGTTATTTCAAAAAAACTGCTCGCCCCATAATAAAGCTCGATTCGTTCCTTCACATTCGCAAGCCCATATCCTTGGTGGGTAACCGACATATCTGCGATCCCAACCCCATCGTCCTCAATAACGAACACGAGATACTCGCCTTCTCGTCTCCCGGAAACTTCAATCTTCCCTTCGCCGAGTTTCGGTTCAAGCCCATGATAAATCGCGTTCTCCACGAGAGGTTGAACGATTAGCTTCAGAATTTCAATCCCCATGATGGATTCGTCGAAATCAGCGTGATAGGTGAAGCGATTATTGTAGCGAATGTTCTGTATCGTCATGTAATGCTCAATATGCTGAACTTCCTTAAAGACCGGAATCGTTTCTCTGCCTTTATTCAGGCTGAGCTTGAAGCTCTCCGATAAGGAAAGCGCCATCTGCGCCGCCTCTTTATTCTTCTGCAGCCGGGCCATCCAATAGATCGAATCCAAGGTGTTATATAGAAAATGGGGCTTGATTTGCGCTTGAAGCGCACGCAGTTCGGCCTCTCTCTCTTTCAATTCCGAATGAAGAAGCCGCTTCGTCAGCTCCTCGTTCTCCGAGGAGATTCGTTTGAATGTCTCGCCGATCGTACCCACCTCGTCCTTGGAGAATTGGCTGTCGAATTCCCGGGCTCCTTTGTTCCAATCGACCATCATTTTCTTAATGAGAATCAGAGGCTTCGTGATCGTACCTGAGATGATGATGGATAGCAGCAGCGCCACAAGCGCAATCAACGACGCAATTAAGGTGGTTACCGTACCAATCCGGTTCGACTGCTTGAGCAGCTCCTTCTTCTGAATCAGATGCAATAACGTCCATCCCGTCGTCTGATTGCGATACTGACTGACCAAATACCCCTGGTCGCGCAGCTTGCTCACCGTTGCAATTAGGCTGCCTGCCGTCTTCGGCATTTCAATGGACAGCTCCTCCGGATAAACCACCCGAAGCTCCCCCTCCGAAGAATCCACCGCCATGAACATGCCGTTATTATGGCTTTCGCTGAATACGCTGCCGAACATCGACTTCGATAGATTGATGATCAAGAGGCCGATTGCTCTGCCTTTCGGATCGCCGGAGTCGCGAAACAGCTTGACCGTCGAGAACGTACTCTCCGAATCTCCGAGCACGTTGTAATTGAAGAACACCACTTTGCCTTTGGCGGCGACGGCTCGTTTATACCAATCGGTGGCTTCAATTTCTTGTTTCTTGGAAGCGGTCTCATAAATGCCCGCATCATCGGATTTGCCCAGACAATAGGTCTGATAATAGAGATCCAGTACGCACAGAGAGGCCACATACCTGGAATCGTAGGAGTCGCTGTTGATGACCCGCTGTAGGCGACTGCTGGTTGTCGCATTCCTATCGCTTTGCTGCGTGCTCGAATTGAGTTCGCTGTCCAGCAGATCATTGCGTATGTCATCGTTTAAGACGATCGATCGGTTCAAGTTAAGCACGTTGCGGAACAGCAAATCCGCCACTTCGTTGGACGTCTCCAGGTGGTCGATATTCGTCTGCGTATTGTTAAGCGTCAATGTATCTTTGGCAATGTTAAAGGATATATAACCGAGGAGAAATAGGGGAGGCACGGACAATAGAATCATGGCAGCTAGGAATCGGCTTCTGACTTTGCGGAATCTAAACAGGGATAACAGCCTTGTTGTCCATCTCATAAGTGTGGCGCCCGCCTTAGATAGAGTAAACGGTCTGACCGTGCAGGTCTGGCCGGATTCTATTTCATTATATAGTATGAACCCATGAGGTAAAGATGGGATAGTTCGGATTTCATAGAATCGGTGTTCGATATTATTGGGTTGGCAGGTGGTCATAATAACGTCACTCGGGTCACAGCAGTTCGTTGTTGCGGCTCGGAGCTCAGGTATATAGTAATGATGCCAGTCACGAGTTACACATCCTCGGAAAGGAGGGAAACAGGTCTCGAGAAGAGAAAACGTCTCTTTGTTTGTAAGCGGTGTCATTTTAGAGTGAATATTTTGGAGGTGCGAATGATGATGAAGAAAAGTAAATCCATTGTATTGTCTGCTCTGGCGATGTTATTGGTCCTGTCTACATTCTTGTTGGTTGATAACAAGGAAGCTAACGCGGCTACTGTAACCAGTAATACTTCTGATGATGCAACGATGTGGGGAACAAGTTTAATCGGGCCAACCGCAAACACGATGGCTGTCAATGTTGGCCAAGACAAGAGATCGTACTTGAAATTCAGTGTCAGCAACTCGGGCACAATTACTTCTGCCGTACTGAATGTGAAGTGTATCACAGGCGGAACCGCGAACATCGGTGCATACGCAGGAACGGGGAATACGACCTGGAATCAGACGACCCTGGCATGGAATAACCAACCTGCCCTAGGTTCCTTGCTAGATTCCAAGAACACAACCTTCGTTGCAGGAACCGTTTATTCGTTCAATGTCCTGCCGCTTATTAATGCCAATGGAACCTATTCGATTATCTTAAAGGGCATTTCCGGAGGCGAAGTCACCTTCTCGACGAAAGAAGGTACAACGATTCCGAATGTGGTTACGTCAACTACAACAACGCCGCCGCCAACCGGACCGGACCTTACCGGGTACACTTTATTAAGAGACTACTCGTTTGGAACCTCACGCAACACGAACAGCCTTACATCGCTCACCAATTCATTCAATGCTTATGGTGTTGCAGGTACAACGGTCATTAACAATGAATGGCAGCGGTATCAGCCTATTAATAGCACCAATCACCATTTAACTTCTACAACGTTAGAATTAACGGCAACGCCAAACTTAGGCGGTGTATATGACGGCGGAATAAGCAGCGGTCAGATCACCACCAAAGAAACGTTCTATCCGTATGACGGGAAAACGTATATCTTCCAGCTGAGGGCCAAAGTCCCTAAGAAAGTCGGAGCATGGCCGGCATTCTGGCTGTATTCCCCCGGCGGTGCAGGTTCTACCAGCTCTGAGATTGATATCTTCGAATTCTTTGACACGCCAACACAAAACACCTATGACTGGACAGGATTTGACCATGGTGCCGGCGTGTTCGAGGATTACTACAGCATCATGACCAATCAATGGGTATGGCATCCGGGAACGGATTTCTCCGATGACTATCATCTCTATACCCTCATCTGGAAGGAAGGCAACCTTCAGAAGTGGGTGGATGGTACCTTAGTGAAAGGAACGCTCTTCCGATGGGATGGACCGGCTCCGCAGGTTCTTATTAACCTTGCTATGGGTGGAAACACGAACAATAATCCCGTATCGACGTCGTTTCCAGCCGTGTTCTCCCTCGATTACTTCCGTGTTTATGTGAAACAATAGAACGGTAAGAAAACACCCCTCCGTCAGTGAAGCTGTCGGAGGGGTGTTTCAATGTATTCGATATACGAAGCTTTCTTTATTTTACCGTTATGGTTGCCTGCATGGCATTCTTATGAAGCTCACAGAAGTAATCATACTCGCCGGGCTCTTTCAGCGTTATACTCCCCGATTCACCAGTCGCCAGCAGCGGAAGCTTGAAGCTTCCGTCTACGGCAACGGCATTGTGTTTCACTTTGTCTTTATTCGTAAACACAATTGTCGAGCCTGCCTCCACCGTGATATTCCCGCCTTTGAATTGGAAGCCTTCAATCGTGACATAGTAGGTTTTTGCCTCCGGATTCTCCGAGCTCTGTTTGCTGACTAAATTCACCGTATGAGCCGCTTTGTCATACTGAACCTGAATTCCGAATACCTCAGCGAGAAATCGAGCGTGTACGAAGGTGGCGTTATGGATGATTTGAGCAGGGCCAACCATCATTTGGCTGCTGCCGTCTACCATCGCCTCCGAAGAGCCCAATTGAAATCGGACGATCTTGGCGTCTTTCTTAACGGACACTGTCCGGGTCGCCGTCTCATAGTTGACTTTAGCTCCGATTCCCTCCGCAAATGCACGATACGGTACGAAAAGGGCATTATCAATCAGGTACGACTCCTCTACCTGGAGCGGCTTCCCATTTAGCATCAGCTTCAAATTCGATTTGACTGCCGTGACCATGCTCATTTCATGCGCCTCGGCAGCGGTCGAACCCATTCCCATCATCCACAACAACATGCAAAGACAAGCAATCAGACCACTTTTTCTCATCTCCAAATCCTCCTTTATGTTCACGCACTCATACGAGTAACGAAACAAAGGAGGATTTGGATTACTTTATGCCGCTATAATCTGCTTTCGCCATCAGCTCTTCTACAGAGCCGCTACCAGAACCGGTTTGCCTCTTGGTGTATCTCCATGAGCATCAGGCTCCAATGTAATTGCGATGGTATCATAGCTATCGGGGTTAAAGGTGTAATACAAGCCGCCTGTGCCGTTATGCGTCATGAATGTGCCGGCATTAACCGGCGTTTCTTTCCCTTTGATCAACCATACTTGATAGGCTTCATTATGCTGCAGCTCGGGCAGCTTCTCCGCTTGGACAAGCAAATGCGTGCCCTTGGCATCAATGACAATCGTTGCAAGTCCCTTCGCCACAATCTCCTTCGCCGTACTGCTGAGTGCCACAACATTGTTCACCTGCACCGCTTCTGCCGGGCGATTCTCCTGGGCTAATTCCGTTTGTAAATCGCTAATATGCTGCTTTAAATTGTAGCAATACACTGCCAGAATAAGCACTGCCGCCGACATTCCCGCATAGAACCACGGACGGATTCGGTTTCTTTTGGCCATATCACGTTTGGGGCTGCTTACTTGCTCAGCCGCTATCTCAATCTTATCCGCCTGCTGGACACTGCTCTCGCCCAGAACGTGATCAAGCACGCGAGCTCTCATTCCCTCTGGAACGGCTACAGGCTCCGAAGCCATTGGCAGAAGATCAACAAGGGCGACTAGCTCAACCAGCTCCGCTGCACATGCCGCACATCCTTTGAGATGTAGCTCAAACTCGTTCTTCTCTGCCTCATCCAAACCGCCAACCGCATACATTTCAAGATTCTCACAGCCACTCGTCTGCTTATTCATCCTTGAATCTCCTCCTTTCCCATACCTGCAAGCCGTCCTCTTAATTGCTTCAACGCGAGCCGTACTCTGCTCTTCACTGTACCTAACGGAATCGCCTGCTGATCGGACACTTCCTGCTGGGTGTAGCCCTGGTAATAGATTAGTTCAACCACCTGCTGCTGATCGGGGCTAAGTCCATCTAAAGCCTCTCGAATCTCCTGACCTCTCCAACCCTCAAGAGCAACTTCCTCTGTGCTCTTGCCGCTGTCGGGTATGCGATTCAGCTGTTCGCTCTCCGTTGTTTGCACATTCGTGCGATTCTGCTTCTTGCGCAACAAATCAATCGCAATATTACGGGTTACCGTGAACATCCAGCTTGTCAGCTTGCCATTGTCTGCGTCGTATCGTTCGGCAGCCTTCCATATCCGCAGGAACAATTCCTGCACAACTTCCTCCGCCATCATCGGATCTTGTACGATTCGAAAGGCAAACGCATATATCGGTTTTTCGTACCTGTCATATAGAAACTTGAGCGCGTCCGCATCTTTACGAACGATGCTGATCATTAGCTCTTGGTCCGTACTTGTACCCTGCATGAAGGATCTCCTCCCCAAATTCTCCTCCCTAGTATATACTTCGCTAAATCTTTTGTATTGAAGGAAAGACGAAATAATTTTCACCTCACAAAAAAAATTGGTGAACCTTGTGATCCAATTCCGAACCTTCCACGTTAGTCTAACCGAGAGTATACAAAACGAACGAAGAGGAGCGCGATAACATGAAACCAGTAATGAAAACGTTAGCTGCAGCCGCACTTGGATTTACACTTCTATTCCCGGCAATGGCAAGCGCGCATACGTATTCGATTAAGAGCGGATCGTCCGACTTGCGTATCACACTTGAAAGTCTGTTAGGTGAACATGCCGAATTGGCTGTGATCGCGATGCAAAAAGGCATCGACGGAGCTCCTGATTTCAATGCTGCAGCTGCAGCGCTGCTCGCCAATGGCGATGACTTGTCACTGGCGATCGGTTCTGTTTATGGCGATGGGGCCGGTAAAGCCTTCAAGGGACTATGGAGCACGCACATCGGATTCTTCGTTGACTATGTAACGGCTACCGCGAAGAAAGACGACTCCGGACGTAAAGCCGCACTCGCCAAATTAGAGCAGTACGGGCACGACTTTGCCGCCTTCTTGGAAAGTGCGAATCCGAACCTCAAAGCAGACGATGTCGCTGCGGGACTGCAAGCTCACGTTAGTCAGCTGATCGAAGCGTTCGATGACTATGTAAACAAAGATTATGCAGGCGCGTATAAAGCAGATCGCGAAGCCTACTCCCACATGACTCATTTCGGCCATGTACTGGCTGATGCCATTGCGAAACAATATCCGGATAAATTCACCAATGAAGGTGCGTCTGCAGCATCAGTCGATTTGCGTTCGACATTGGATGGCCTATTAAGTGAACATGCCGGTCTCGCCGTTCTGGCTATGCAGAAGGGAATTAACGGCGCTCCTGACTTCGACGCTGCGGCCGGTGCACTACTTATGAATAGTGATGAGTTAACGGCTGCAATCAGCTCCGTATACGGGAACGATGCAGGCAAAGCTTTCAAAGGACTATGGAATACACATATTGGTTTCTTCGTTGACTATGTGAAAGCGACAGCAGCCAAGGACGAGGGTAAACGGAAAGAAGCCCTCGATAAGCTCAATCAATACGGAACGGATTTTGGAGCATTCTTGGAGTCAGCCAACAAGAACAACTTCAAAACCGCCGATATCGCCGCTGCACTAAAGCCGCATGTTGCCCAATTGATTAGCGCCTTTGACAGCTATGTCAGTAAAGATTATAAGCAAGCTTATGCAAGCACGCGCGAAGCTTACGCCCATATGACTCACACCGGTGATTACTTGGCAACAGGCATCGTCGCACAATTCCAAGAGAAATTTCATGACCCTAAAGCACCGACCGCAACCTCAGTCATGAAAATCTGGCTCAAAATCGGCAGCAGCAGCATCAAGATTGACGATACCTCCAAGATGATGGACACCGCTCCCTTCATGTGGGAAGGAAGCACCTATGTTCCTCTTCGCTTCTTGGCAGAAGGCATCGGTGCGAAGGTCACTTGGGATCCGGCCAGCCAAACCATCTGGGTAAACGACGGAACGAACACCTTAACCTTCTGGGTCGGCAAAGACACGATGGAAGTAAACGGGATGAAGAAGGAGATCGGAGCTCCTGTTGTTCTCAGAGATGGCCGCACACAGCTTCCGCTGCGTTTCATCACGGAACTGCTCGGCTGGGATGTACAGTGGAATAAAGCGGATTGGTCGATCATCTTGTCCAAAGCAATCGCGAAAGACATGGATATGGATATGGGGACTCACATGCATGGGTAACATAAAGTAAGCTAAAGGAAACCGCTAGGGATTAATTCCCTTGGCGGTTTTCTGTTTGTACACTTCCTATCTACTATATTCCTTTTAAGATAAACGTTTGTGGTAACATGGAGGTAGGCAATTACATAGTCGGGAGTGAGCTCGCGTGATCAAGCTTCTAGTCGTTGAAGATGAGTCCGTTACCAGAAAAGGCCTAATGAAGCACATCAAGTGGAACGAACTGGGAGTCGACGTTGTTGAGGAAGCCAGAGACGGCGTTGAGGGACTCGAAGTAGCTCGCCGTCTGCACCCCGATATTGTTGTATCTGATATCCGAATGCCGGGAATGAACGGGATTGAATTTACGACAAGCTTGCGAGAACAATTTCCTGAATGTCAGATCATTTATATGAGCGGCTATTCCGATAAGGAATACCTTAAAGCTGCTATTCGCCTTCATGCGGTCAGCTATGTGGAGAAACCTATTATTATCGAAGAGCTGCAAGAGGTTATACAGAAGGCGGTACAGCTGTGTATCGAGAATAATAAAGTGCATCATATCAACATGGCACTTTCGGACAGCCTGCCATTCATTAGACAGAACATTGTAAATGGGCTGATTTATAATACGCTCGATTGGGAGGAACTGAAACGAAACTTAAACCTTGCAGGTGTAGCCTTTGACGATCGTAGAGACGCTTACACAATCTCCATTATCGTCCCTTCTTATGAAGATGCCGAGACTGCCAATGAAGTCAAACAAAGCTGCTGCAATCGGATTATGGCGTTTCTTCATCATGCCTCGCACGGCTTTATACATTTGGCGGTCATGAAGGATTCCAGCTCTATTATCGTCCTATCTGCACATAAACCGGAGAATACGAACAATCTGGCTACGATCTATCAGCTGCTTTCTGAACATGTGAAACATACAGAATCGCAATGCTCCTATCTATCTTGGATCGTTGGCAGCACCTCGTCCAAATTATCGGAAATCCGTCATTCCTATGAAACAGCGGCCGGCTATCTTCAGCATCTTTTTTATTATGACAGCGGGCATTTTGTCCGCGCGTCTACGAGGACAGACTCCGACTTCTATACGATCAATGAAGCCTTAATAACTTCCTACGCCAAGCTGCTCCCAGACCTTCAACCAGATAAAATCATGCTTTTTACAGAAACGCTCTATCAAGAGCTTAGAAGAAAACCCGGAACATCAGTAGACGAGGTCAAGAGTCTATTCTATCAAATGATGCGCATGCTTGTTGAGCAAGCGGGGAAGAGCGGACTCCCCCTCAGCATATCAAGCCATCAGAACGTGGAATATTACTGGGCGATGATGTCCAAGATGGACACCCTCAAGCAGCTTAAAGATTACTTCCTGCAACGGGCAGCCTATATTCTAGACAGTATCGAACATATCGAAACCAATAGTCGATCCGTTCATGATGTGATCAAATTTATACGAGGCAACTACAGCGATAAGGAAATCTCTGTGAATATGCTTGCCGATCACGTACACCTGACCCCTACCTATCTCTCCTCCTTGTTTAGAAAAGAAACAGGCGAAACCATAAGCGAATATATAGCCAAGGTCAGAATTGAGAAATCTGCGGACCTGTTATTGGAGCCGCAAGCCAAGCTTTATGAGGTAGCGGTTCGATCAGGCTATAATGATGCCAATTATTTCGCGAAGGCCTTTAAGAAAATCAAGGGAATGACACCTTCACAGTTCAGGAGAAGACACAAATCGTGAAAAACGGAAGCCGAACTCTAGTCGAATTTGTTACCCATATGAATATTAGGGGAAAGCTTCTCATCTCCTATTTCATTCTCATCTTCTTTCCTCTGGCGCTGCTGACTACGATTTCCTACAAGAATGTATCCCGTGATTACGAGAAACAAATTCTCCACTCCGCCGACCAGTCGTTCGACCAGGCTTATACGTTCTTAAACTATAAGGTGAACACGCTTATCAAAGCATCCGATGTCATCTATTTCGATGCGGATATTCAAACGATTCTAACGAGGAACGTGAAAGACTTTCAGAATGATTATGTACAGCAAAATATGGATCGGCAGAAATTGGAATATCTCTTGAACAGTCTGCAGAATACGGAAGACGTCTACCGGGCAAGCCTTTACGTTCCCGGCTGGTTTATGTATGCGGATCAGAACTTCAACTTCTTCAATATATACGCCTTCTCCCAGACGGAAAGCTATCGCAATCTCATGTCGGCCAAGGATAAGGTCAGCTGGCTTCCCTCCCATACCATCGCAAACAACAACAATAATCTCGATCCGGTCCAAGTGATCTCGCTGCTGAGAAAAATCAGAAACAGTGAACAGACCTCCGATATTATCGGGATTATTCAGCTAAGCCTATTGAAAGAAAATATTGAAGATATGCTACAGAAAGCAAACATCACCTATGACGGGGTCGTCTATATTCAGAATGCCAAGGGCGATATCGTAAGCTGCTCCAACCTGCTGAATTTCAATCGCATTAACCCGAATATCGATCTCATTAAGGAGTTCCAGGAGAACAGCGCGTCATGGAATGACGCGACAATTGGCAGCAGCAATTTCGTAGTCAAAGCAAGAGCCATCGAGAATACGGATTGGACGATGGTTACGGCCATTCCGTCTACGGAAATCTACGCGCAAAGCATCCGAATCAGAGATCTTATGCTTCTATTGATGCTGGTATGCGGACTGGTCTCGTATGGACTTGCCTATTTCATTACAGGTGCCACCGTCAAGCGACTCCAACTGCTCAGGAAGAAGATGAGACAGGTGCAGGAAGGCTATCTTCATGTCGAAGTGAATTCCAACATTCACGATGAGATCGGCGACTTGACCGACAGCTTCAACCATATGGTCAAACGAATCAAGCTTCTGGTAGATGAACAGTATCACAACGGCAAGGAAATCAAGAATTTGGAGCTCAAAGCGCTGCAGGCGCAGATCAATCCGCATTTTCTGTACAATACGCTCGAAATGATCAACTGGAAAGCTATCGACAACGATGTTCCCGAAATCGCCGTCATCTCGCAATCGCTGGCTAAATTCTATAAGCTGAGCCTGAACAAAGGCAAAGATATCGTAAGTCTCCAGGATGAGCTTGAGCATATCCGCATCTATGTCAAAATCCAGAATCTCCGATTCGACGACAAAATCAAGCTTGCGATTGATATTGACCCTGATTTATATAGCTGCGACATCCTGAAATTAATCCTCCAGCCGATCGTCGAGAATGCCATTATTCACGGCATACGCGAAGCCAGAGATCAAGCGCAAGGCTCCATTACGATCACCGGATTTCTGGATAAGACCGATTTGGTCTTGACGGTCCAAGACGATGGCGTCGGAATGCCGCAGGACAAAGCCGACCATATCCTTGCAAATGGCAACGCGGCCGACGAAGTCCATGGATACGGCGTGAGAAACATTAACAACCGGATCAAGCTCTGCTATGGCCAGGAATACGGCTTAACGTACCGCTCGTCACCGGGTAACGGAACATTGGTCGAGATCAGAATACCGGCCATGCGTACCTTATCGTAAAAAAAGGTTCAGGAAGGATCAACTTGATCCCTCCTGAACCTTTTATTTAATTCCCATTAGCTCGTTTTATTAGCTGCAAGAAAGGCATCCAGCTGTTTCTGCATTTCGGCTATGATCTTATCCGAGCCGGCATTCTTGATCTTGTCGACCAGCGTCTTCAAACCTTCTGCCGGGTCCTTGATATAGCCATAGTTTAACGGAAGCGCGTACTGCTGAACGACGTTATTTAAGGCAGCCATTTCGTTCTTAACAGGCTCGAAATCAGGTGTGAACAGCGCATAAGGATTGTCAAGAGCTCTGTCTGACAGCTGCTTTCTCACTTCATCAATGTTCGGCGGAGAGTCGACAGGCTCTTTATAGAACTCAGGCGACTTAAAGCCCCATGAGCAATAGCCTTCAGGTGCGAAGCCGTCCAGATCAAGCGCCTTCAGCTTGTTGTCCGCTGTAATCTCATAATGCTTGCCCTCGATGCCGTAAGTGAGGAGATTATAGTAGCTTTGATCCGTTCTTAGCAATTCCAGGAACATCAGCGCTCGCTCAGGGTTTGCTGCCGATGCCGGGATCGCCATTCCATCTTGCATGGCTGACGTTTTATACGTGTATTTGCTGTTCGGGAAGAATCTCACATCCCAGTCAGGATGCTTCATGTAAGCACCTTTCCAGGAATCCTGGTTATGCAGGTTGCTGGCCGCTTTACCGTTCTCGAACATTTTGTCGTCTTTATTGGACAAGATCGATTTGGACCAGTATTTGTTATCGCCCCACTCTTTCATTTTCTTGTAGTAATCCGATATGCCATCGGTTTCGTACAAGTTCACGATTTTAGCGGAGGCGTCGTCCATGCTCACCATAAACGGGGAGTACTGCGTCGCCAAGATATTATAGTAGCCGTTTGCGTTTGCGTAATAGCTTTCAAGACCGCCCGAGGAGCTGATTTGACCGCTTGGATCGAGCTGCGAATCGTTCTTCACGACGGCATCCAGATATTTGCCGTAATCATCCAAGTTTTCGATCGTTTTCAGACCGTATTTGTCCATCAGGTCACCGCGAACGATGTACCCCATATCGCCATACTGAAAGAATTGTGCAGGCATGGCATAGAGATGACCGTCAACTTCTGTCTGTTTGTACGCATCAGGGGTAATTTGAGCCAAACTCTTCGGCGCATATTGCTTGGCCAGATCTTCAATTGCCAGGAAAGCGCCTTTGCGAGCGTTGGAATAGAAATTCGTCCACGTGGATGCATAGATAAGATCGATAGGTTCACCTGAAGCCAGAAGCAGCGGATATTGCGTACCGAAATCTGCCCATCCAACCCAATTCACTTTGACGGTAGCATTGATGTCTTTCTCCAGCTTCTTGTTTACTTCGGCAAGCACCATGTCGTAATCCTTGGCAGGCGAGCCGATTAGGTACATGTTTAATTCGACCTTCTTGGAAATGTCTACAGCTGTTTTACCGGCATTTTCTTTCGTGCTGCTTGTATTGCCGTTTGATTCATCGGAATTCGCACCGCCGCAGCCTGTAAGTACAAGCCCCATCGTAAGTGCCACACTTAACAGCAGTGTTAGTACCTTTGTCTTCCTCACACGTACTCCCCCTTAAAGATGTTGTTTATGCGATAAACCGGCTTGACCGAGATTATCCTTTTATTGCACCGACAGTAAGGCCCTTTACGAAATACTTCTGTACATAGGGATAGACCAGAATAATGGGACCCGTAGCAATAACCGCCATAGCCAGCTTGAGCGATAAGGTGGGAACTTCAATCATGGATACGCTCGCTACGCTTGCCAGTCTGGAAATGGCTTCTGATGATTGCAGCGTCGAGAACAATAAGTATTGAAGCGGATACAATTTAATATCCGTTATAAACAGCATCGCGTTATACCAGTCATTCCAGTATTCCAGCGCATAGAACAATCCGATTGTCGCAAGTCCGGGTTTCGTTAACGGTAAAATCAGCTTTAAGAAAATCGTGAAGTCTCCCGCTCCGTCGATCTTCGCCGATTCGCTAATGGAATCGGGAATCGAGCTTATAAAGGTTCGCATCACGATCAAATAAAACACATTGATGATCAGCGGGATGATTAAAGAAAGCAGGCTGTTCTTCAAATGCAGGTATTTGACGAAGAAGATGTAGAGCGACAAGATCCCGCCGTTGAATAACGTAGTGAAGTAAAAGAAAAACGCTAGCTTGTTGCGATATAAGAAGTCCTTTCTATTCAGAACATAAGCCGTCATGGAAGTAACAAAAAGTCCTGCGCTCGTTCCAACCACCGTAATGAAAATGGATACTCCATAAGCCCTTAAGATGTCCTGAGGATACTTGAAAAGGATTCTATACGCCTCAAGAGAAAATTCACTCGGGATGATACTGTATCCATGCTGCGTAATGGCGCTTTCGGAAGTGAATGATCCCGATACCAGCATTTCAAATGGCAGCAGGCAGAGAATGACAGCCAAGATCACCACCGAGTAGCTGATGATGTTGAATAAGATGTACGTACCTTCAACTTTCTTGTAAACCTTCTCAGTCGTGCCGGAAGCATAAGGTTGCTGCATAGTTCTCCTCTCCTGTTCCTAAAACAGAGCGTTATCCGGTTTGGTCTTTCTGATGATTCCATTTACCACCATGATCGTGACGAAGCAGAGCACGGATTGATAGAAGGTTGCCGCAGCCGGCATCGCGATATCGCCGCTTGTAATAAGTGATCGGAATACGAACGTGTCGATGACA
Organism: Paenibacillus sp. CF384; assembly: GCF_900106745.1. GTDB lineage: Bacteria > Bacillota > Bacilli > Paenibacillales > Paenibacillaceae > Paenibacillus_Z. The sequence continues at coordinate 19,281 of NZ_FNNV01000036.1, forward strand.
TCGGTAGCGTCAAAGAGCTGGCCGTTATTCCCCACGATCTGATAAAACATCTGGAAGTCGCCGCGCAAGATCCTGCCTAGATTCAATAGGAAAATGATGAATATGGTTGGCATGATCGATGGGATGGTGATATAGAAGATTTTCTGAAAAATATTGGCCCCGTCCATTTCAGCCGCTTCAAAGCACTCGGAATCGATGCTGACAATAGAGGCGATATAAATAACCGACGTATAGCCAACCCATTTCCACGAGTTGAAGAAGCAAATGATGAGCACCCACACATAAGGCATGCTGTACAGATTGACCGGATCCAGGTTTAGAGCCTTCAGCACCGTATTCAGCGTTCCCGTCTCGTAATTGAAGATGTTGAACACAAAGACGCCAACAATCGTCCACGAGATGAAGAAGGGCAAGAAAATAATCGATTGCGATATTTTCTTGAAATAGCGGCCTCTCATCTCATTGATAAAGATCGCGATCATAATGGCAAACAATTGAGAGGTGACAAGATTCAGCATGTTATAAAGGATTGTATTTCGCGTTACCAGTAACCCTGTCCCGGAAGTAAAGAAGTATTTGAAGTTCTCAAATCCATTCCATGGACTCCCAAACACGCCGAGGTTAAACCTGTAATCCTTGAATGCCAGTATAATGCCAGCCATAGGGATATAAGCGATTAATAGAATTAAGGCGATTGCAGGCAGCGCCATTAGAAATAACGTTCTGTTCTTTCGGAGTTCATAGAGAAAGCCGTGCTTGTTCAACCGCGATCACTTCCTTCGTTCTGTGAGTTACAGGCAAACCCGGTCCATATACAGTTTTCTGAAAGCTTCCGAGTCCACGTTCTTGGCAGCCTGAATGACGGACTGCTCGGCATTGCCTCGCCAGTAGAGTGCGGTCTTGTTGTACGTCGCCCCGCGCGTAAACTCGCCTTGTGTTTCCACAACGATCTCATCCCGTTGGAATTCCAGAATTTCATGATCGAATACGGCGCAGATCGCCAGAGGATCATGCATCATCGGATAGTGATCCGTTATCGTCTGCCACCGTCCGACTAATTCTCGAATATAAGCGGCTGATCGTTTAGGCTTGGTGAACAACCGGTCGACATCTTCCTTGGTCAGCACGCATTGAACCGTAACATCCAGTCCGACTGCCTTGATCGGAATGCCGGATTCAAACACGATTCTTGCGGCTTCGGGGTCGCATCTTATGTTCCACTCACTGAGGTGGCTGTAGAAACAGCCTCCCATCATCACAATCTCCTTCACCTTATGCTTGAGCTTGGGTTCTTTGAGGATTGCGATCGCTATATTGGTCAAGGGGCCGATCGGAACCAATGTGATATCGCCATCCGACTTCATCACCGAATCGATAATGAAATCGATCGCATCTGTTCCGAACCCCTCCACATCTCCATCCTTCTCTTCGGAGAACTGGCACGGGATTTCGTTCACGTCCACCTTGTTCAAGATCGGACTTCCAATTCCGGCGTATACGGGAATATCTCCCCGTCCAGCCATCTCGAGCATGTTAACCGTTAATTTGGCCCTCGCTGTCACATTCTTGAATACCGTCGTTATGCCTATTACATCCAGTTCAGGCGACTCCAGAGCAAACGCAATCGCCAGTGCATCGTCGATATCGTCGCCAATATCCGTATCAATGATTATCTTTGTTCTGTTCATGTTTACCCTCCATACGATAGGCTTCAAAGTGTTTGGAAACGCTTACAGGTGTATTTTAGCATTAAGGCAGAACCCGAAAATATATACAAAAATATAATAACAAGTAAAAATATACGATGTTTCTGGCGTTGGCATAAAAAAAACACCCCTGAGGGGTGCGCAGTTTGTAGCGAGGCCTCCATAACCATCACAACAAAATTGTAACGGTTGTGAAAGCGGCTATTTTGCATAAAATGGCCATTTTTATTCTCCGTTAGCGCTTCAAAAGTCGTCTTTTGCATAAAATAGGCTCGCTGGCAACCGTTGCTATGAACGTTTTTGTCAAACCCAACGTATTTGCACCATGGAAACACTAGGCGCGGGGGCAAATATGCGAGCGACGGTTGGCACGC
>NZ_FNNV01000004.1 GCF_900106745.1 Paenibacillus sp. CF384
CGTGCCAACCGTCGCTCGCATATTTGCCCCCGCGCCTAGTGTTTCCATGGTGCAAATACGTTGGGTTTGACAAAAACGTTCATAGCAACGGTTGTGACAGGCGTTATTTGCAGCAAATGGTTCGATTCCAGGTGGAAAACGTGCAAATAGGTTCGCTGGCAACCGTTAGAAAATACATATGGCTTTTTTAGGCTAAATAACCATTCTCACAACCGTTAGTGGTGGCATGCGACAGAGCACACGTTCATCATCGCGGTGTAATTATTGAAAATCAATAAAACAGCATTTGCTATACTAGTTGTGAAAGAGAGGGGCGGTTGCAGATATGATCGTAAATGAGCAAATTAAAGCATCCGAGGTTCTGTTAACGGGGTTAAATGGCGAGTCGCTGGGCGTTGTCTCTCGCGAGGAAGCGCTGGCGCTTGCAAGAGAGTATAAAGTTGATTTAGTCTGCACCTCTCTGATGAGCAGCCCTCCGCCTTGCACGCTGATTAGTCGCGGCGCAGCCAAGGAATCCGCGGCTGCGGCGAAACGTGAAGAGCGGAAGAAGGACCAGCCGCTTAAGGCGAAGGAAATTCGCCTGACGCCGCATATTGAAGAGCATGATTACGACACGAAGCTGCGCCAGTGCGAGAAGCTGCTCGCATCCGGCAACGCTGTTGATCTTGTTGTCCGCGTTCAAGGGAAGGAAGGACCTAAGGCGAAGGAGCTGCTGGAGCAGCTGTTGAAGGATCTTTCCGGAAGCGGGAAGAAGGAAACCGGCATTCAACTGAGCGGAAAACAAGCGGCAGTACGCGTACTGCCGCTGTAAACAATAGGGGGGCATCCGATTGGTTGGCGGATACCCCTCTATTGTGCGAGTGGTCCAATTCGGACCGCCGCCGTTAAAATTGTTGCAGAAAATGCAGCATTTACCCCACAGAGAGGTGTGGATGCGACCTATTGTTGCATAAAAGGCAACATTTGCTCGAGGAATGGCCGTTATCTCGTTATTGGAGCTGAGATTGTTGCATAATCAGCAACATTTTCTCGGTGAGAGCTCTTTTCCCAAAGAAATGTTGCAGAAAATGCAGCATTTCACAATTCTCTGCACCTGAAGCAGCTATAGCTTGCCAAATTTCAGGTTAGAACGAGTGTCCGTCTGAATGGCTGGAATAACGCTGCTCATCATTATTATCCGCGCCATCGAAGGCATGCTGGACGTTGTCGACGATTTCTTCAATGGCATGGCTGATCATGTCCAGAGGACTGGTGTCTTGATGGTCTAACGGCGTATTGATACCTGCCGCCGTGTTGGAGGTGCGGTTGTATGCTTCGTTGTCTTGGTACTGATCTCGGTTTCGCATTGCTTAGGCCCACCTTTGTTTGGAGTGTACATGTCACAGATCACTCCTATTGTGCCCCGCGATTCCTGGATACAACCAAAATAAGAAACAAGTTCCAGCTTATCGAAGAGCGATGTCATGGAACCGGTTATGGACCGTTTCTCGCATGAACTGCTTGATGAGCGTAATCGCTTCTTGCTCGTGGTCTCGCGCTTCTCGAAGCAGAGAGACTAGGCGGTTCGCATAGAAGGAGGCGCATGCACCGGCGCTGGCTTCAGCGCCAGCATCGTCTCCAGCTTCCCGGCCAGTGTTAGAAACATTACCGCCTCCACCACCGTTAGCAAGAGCGTCATCGCTGCTTCCACCGCTCCCAGAACCAGTATCATCACCGCCTCCCCCGCCATCAACCCCGTCGATTTTACTTGCCAACGCCTCCGACAGCTGCTTGAATATTTCACTTACCTTGCCATAACAAACGGCGATCGGCTGACAGCCGGGCCAGATAAGTCCGAGCGCGTCCGTATATGCTGCGATATCTTGCTTGGCTGCGGCATACGTGCGGATCACCGCCATTGCTTCGGCTGTATCGTATTCACCATACTCCAGCAACTCAATCAGCGCGAGGTAAGCCTGCTCACCGCAGGCATATTCGTTTGCCGGTAGCAAAGCATCATGCGACTCCCAGTAGTGTATCGCTTGCATGAGCGACTCCCGGTAAACCTCAAGCGTATCGAGCGCGATGTGGTTTTCGATGAGTTGATAGTACCAGTAAGGGGAGTGGCCGCTGCGGCCGAAATCCGCATAAGGCAGCCGACTAAGCTCTCCATCTTCTTCGGAGCCATCGGCAACCAGCAGAACTTGGGCATCATCGTCGTACCCGGCGGCGATGACGAAGGCATCCTTCCAGAAGATTACTCCTGCGCCGCGATTAATGCTCTCTTTAATAGCCCGGAGTGTATGCTTCTGATAGAGAGGGAAGGCATGATCAAAGTTGAAGCCCGCGTGCTGGGAGCTGGTCATCCCAATGAAATCGGCAGCGAGAAAATGCTCCGCGAGCCAGTTGTAAGCGGTAGTGGAGGGAGCGGCCAGCCTGCGATGGACCGTAAACCGAAATCCCATCGAGGTCATTCCTGCCAGCATCGACTTGGATAGTGCAAAAAAACCTTGATGGACGAGTACAGCGTGCATCGCATCTATGTAGGAATGCGATTGCCGAATGAGCTGTAAATGTGCAAGTTGTCTTGTCGGCGTCATGTGCAGCGACACCTCCTTCCTTAATTATCGCGGCGTGGCAACGCCCCACCTGCGAATCGTGGAACGGCTCAAATCCGGATAGCGCTCCGAGATGGCACGGAATATCGTGACGGCACGCTCCTCAAGCTCCTCAGCTTCACGCAGCAGAGCGCATAAGAGATCACGGCTCAAAGGATCAATATGTCTGCCTTTGATGCCATTCTCCACGATACAGGACTTCATGCCGGGAACTAGCAGAAGTAACGCCTCGTAAGCGGCGGAAGCCTCCTCCAGCCCGCTGAACTCACCGGAGACATCGCGCAGATAAGAGGCGATTTCTTCTCGCGTGTACATATAGTTATCCATGATATAGACGGCGCCGCCCTCATCGTAATCTCCACTTTGCAGCCCATTTCGCAGGAAGGTGTAAGCGAGCTTCCCTGAAGCGATATCGGTATTTGGCAAGGTCTTATAGGGCGTATCCCAGTCGTGAATGGCTAGTCGAAGCGATTCCAGCACCATATCAGCGAGTGAGGGCTCCATCCTTTCGCCAAATATCTGACAGTACCAGAAGCCGGTGAAGTTTAAGCCAAGATTATCGTACAGCACGATTGTATAGTCGGAGGAGTGTCCGTCTTGGATATAAAATACGGCATCTTCATCATCGTAACCGCAGATGACGCCAAACTCTGGAATCCAGTAGATGACCCCAATCCCAACGTCAAGCGATTGTTTGATCCAGTTGACAGCATCCTGCTGATAATAAGCAAAGGTAGGGTGGCGGGTACGACCTGCGTCCCAAACGGTATAGAGACCGAGATTGCGAATAGCCGGGGAATGCTCGTCGCCCCATTGTCCATACGCGGATACCGATAATGGCAGCAGCCGCTCATGGACCGTGAATTTAAAAGCCATTCCGGTGAGGCCGGCAAGCCTATATTTAGGGCCTTCAAACAACCTCGCCGCCGATAATATCGCATGCAGGCTGTCGATGTAGGACTTGGATTGGCGTTTCATAGTGATGGCTTCCAGCAATACACGTGTCATGTTTTCGCTGCGCCTCCTTCTCCTAATCGTTCCAGTGTACGTGTGCAAAGAGCATCCAGCTGTTCTCGAAGCCATCGCGGTGCGAGCAGCGCCTCCCAATCGGACACCATCAAATGATGCAGGAATGATTCAATTTCATGAAATTCCACGGTGTATAAGGCCTGTTCAGGCGTAGAGGAGCGTATCCGATACCCGTGCCAAGAATCCGACGAGGCAAGGGGTTGAGCCAGCTTCACTTGGGCGGTGTAAGGCTTGCGCTGGGGCGATCCCGCAGATGTACCGCCTGCACCCCATTCCAGCGTTTCTGCATCCATAGGCTCGAACTTAGCAGTAGTCACATCCACACTGTTGATGCTGCCAAGTCTCAATAAGCGCTGCTTGTCAGCTTCTTCGCAATAGGCAATGACATAATCGCTGTTGTATTGACTCATCAGCTTGAGCGGGCGTATGGATAACTGCAGCAGCCCCGATTCATCCCGATAGGTGATCCGTACGACCAAAAGCTGCGAGATCGCATAAGAAAGTCGCTCAAAGACGTGAATGAGCTGCGGATTCGTTTCAAAGATGGGAAGTCGCTGCCCCAGCTCTTCGGTCTCCTCCTCCGAGAAGCGTTCAAGCAAATGCGCGACACGGTTGACCGATGCCGCATTATCATAATTGTACTGGCGGTAGCGGTAGGCTAAATATTTTAACACCTTCTTCTCCTCGTCGGTCATATAGAGCAAGGGAAGCGCGTATGTTTTATTCTCGTAGCAATATCCGCGGTATTTAGCGACATAAAGCAAGGGGGCTGAGAGCGAGTAGGTCAAATACTCGATATCGCGCTGCGCCTGGCGCTTCGAGATTTCGAATTGCTGAGCCAGCTGCGTGCTGCTCGGGTACTTGCCCTCTCTGATCTGACTATCGAACCACCTGATTCGGTGCATGTTGCTCAAGTCGTACCCTCCTTTAATCCAAGCGTGCGTATGCTGCATCTGTATGTATTACATCATCCGGGGCCTTCGACTGACAAGCACTGTTTGCGTCCTCAGTAGCGCCCGTTCCCCTGCTTGGAGAACGGGCAGCTCGCTAGCCGGTAATGCGGTCGACGGATTCCTGTGGAGAATGGATGCATTGTTTGCATACTTTTACGGTAGATCCGTCTGTTTTAGCCCGAGGATAGAGAAGTTTGATGCGTGTTCTGCTGCAGACCGGACAAGTGCCGCGGCCGCGAGACGGTAGGCTCCACAGCGCACGCCCGCGTTTTGTTTTTGCCATTGGTAATGACCCTCTTTCGAAAACTGAAGTGAATACAGGATTAAGTATAAAATAACTGCTGCGACATAAAATGTCGTATCAGTATGAGGTGCAAGTTTTGTCTTGCTCAGCTGCTGTGGTATAATCACAGCAAATATTACCGTTTCCCGGAGGCGATTATGCTCAGTTTTGACCAGAAGCTTTCTATTTTGGAGTCCTTTCCTGAGCTCAAGCGGAAGGACGTGTCACTCGGCCGTGTGAATTATCAGTATGACGAAAGTTTGTACGATAAGAAAAATGTGGCGTTCCACCTGCACCCGAACGGGAATGGTTTCGTGTATGCCGGACATTTGCGTGGCTATGATACGGATGAGAAGGGGTTTGTGAACATCCGCGGCTATGAAGCCGATGCGTTCCGTCAGTTGGTAGAGGAATCGATTCGCTCTCTATCTTACCGTGCGCCGGAGCCGACTTCGAAGAGCGCCAAGGCTGCTGCTGCCCCGCGCGGTGAGGTACATGCCTCGACTTGGTTCGGACCTGAGAAGCAGTCGCTGATTCTGAAGCATGAGGATGACCTGTGGTACGTGTATGCCGGACCGAACCTCGAAATGGTGCTCGAAACCTATGAAGAGGCTGAACAATATCTACAGGAAGAAGGCTTCTTCCTGCTATAATTGCCGCAAAGAGAACCGTCAGCTGTGGAGGCTGGCGGTTTTTTGATTTGTGCGCTGACTGTGGGCGACGTGGCTCGCGGCGCGCGATCGTTTTATTTTTGTGAAGTGGCGCTTCGCTATTTACATAACGGAAGCCGTTCGACTACGATCAGGGTAATGGGAATGGGGGAGATTCGATGTCGTCATCGACAATACGGGCAATTGTATTTGATTTCGATGGTACGCTGGTGGATACGGAGTCCTGCGAGTATGAGGTGTTTTGCAAGATTTATGAGGAGCATGGTCATGTGCTGGAGCTGGAGAAATGGGCAGTCTGCGTAGGTACAATAGGCGGACCATTCAATCCGTATGATGATTTGCAGGAGTTAACGGGGAAAGTGCTTGATAGGAATGCACTTAGGGAGCGCTTCAAAGTTCTGCATGAAGAATCGCTTCGCGAAGTAAAGCTCCGCCTTGGTGTGCTGGGGCTTCTGGATGAAGCGAAGCAGCTCGGGCTGCGGATCGGTCTTGCTTCGAGCTCCGATCGGAAATGGATCGACAGACATCTGAGGGAACAGGGCATCGCTGATTATTTCGAGGCGATTTATACAAGAGACGATGTCGAGCTTGTGAAGCCTGATCCGACGCTTTACCGGTTGGCCGTTGAAGCGCTTGGTGTGCAGCCGTTTGAGGCTGTTGCGGTGGAGGATTCTCTTAACGGATTGAAGGCGGCGAAAGCTGCAGGGATGAAGGCAATCGCGGTTCCGAATCCGATCACCTCGCACATGGACTTATCTCAGGCGGATATTCAGATTACGGGTTATGAGAATCTGACATTGGCGGGGCTGCTTGAGCGATTGTAGTCGCCATCAACTTGCCGCAACGCAAAAAGGAACCTGTCCCCTGAGTGTAGGGAGGTTCCTTTTTTGCGTGCGACTGCCTTACTCCGTTGGCAGCTTTCTGCGCAGCTGTTCCATTTGTTCATTGATCAGCGCATCCTTAGCAGGTATGCCTGTTGTACCCGCAGCAGGCGATGCACCGTAAGAATCGCTGTAGCCTGCTCCGTATGGTTGGCGGGACATGGCCACATGGGCTTCCCATTGCGCGATTTTCTCTTCGATCCGTTGGAAGCCGCGTGATGCGGATCCGCCTTCTAGACTGGCACGGCCAACGCTGAAGCTCGGCATACCGGAGCGGGACTTCGCTGCTGTTTGTTGAATGCGTGCAAGCAGCTCTTCACGTTTCTTAAGCAGCAGAGGGAGCTCTGCGCGGGCTTTCTCCAGCCGCTGTGTCAGCTCAGCGATAGTAAGCTTCGCCTTCTCGATCCACTGCGAATATTCCTGTACTTTATCGGTGTAATGCAGCTTCGCGGTCAGTGCCTCGCGTGCCGTTGCTTCATTGCCGGCTCTCATGGCATCCAGCGCTTTGGTTTCGCTGTGTTCTGCCATTACAGCAGCTTCGCTTGCTTGCTGCTGCAGCCCTTTAATCATGGCTTCTTGTTTGAACAGCTCTTGTTGTGCATTGGCGATCTCATCTTGCATGCCGCGTACATATTGGCCCAGCATCATGGCCGGATCTTCCAGCTTGTCGAGCAATTCGTTGGCAGCTGCCTGTGTAATGTTGAAAATTCGGTTTAACAATCCCATTGTTGAACATCTCCTAGTTTTGGTTTTTTATGAATTAGGCGTGAAAACGGAAGTGGCTGTCTGGGGACAATACCTCGAATGGTGCTTTCGGTACAAGTAAACTTGCGATAATGTACACGAGCAGTGTGGTACCGAGGCTAAACACACCGGATACGATCAGAACAAGTCGGATGATGGTCGGATCAACGCCGAGCCAATCGCCAATCCCGCCGGACAGCCCCGTTAATTTGCGGTTCAAAGTGGATCGGTAAAGCTTCTTCATGTGATTACATCTCCTTTAGGTTTGTGTTTGTTGTAGTGGTAAGTCATTGCCGTCTATTGTGAAGTGATGTGTTGTGCTGGCGTATGGTGATGTCGTTTAACTGATATCCTTAGTTTAAAAGAGGACGGCCTTCCTCGAAACCGTCTGGCGGCTGTTCTTGATGCTGGCCTTAAGGCGGGGGACGCCTCCGACCTTAGGCGGCATAGACGACAAATAAGCACTCCTCATCCAGCTGGGCGCAAGGCCGAAACTGTAATCAGAGTGCTTATAATCATCGTATTGCTACTGCTACATCATCAGCGATGCTAAGGCAGCAATTTAACGACATTAAAATTATCTTCGATTAACAACCAGTTCTGCGGGAAGCTAAGACCGAGCTTCCAATAACTAATGCCGCGCAGATGAAGTTGTTTCAGCAGATTGAATTTCGCTTGAATAGAACGGGCATCCTCAAACCATACCTTATGCTCCTTGCCATTTGCATCCCAATAAGAGAAATTCGGTGCCTGAGCGGTGTTGTCGTATAAAATTTCAGCGTTGTATTGTCGCGCGAGAGCGATAGCCGCTTGCGGACTGATAGCCCTGGCATAGGCGCCGCCTGGCACATAAGGCAGTGTCCAGTCATAGCCGTATAAATTTTGCCCCATGACGATTTTGTTCGCCGGAATCTCCGTGAGGGCGTACTCCAGCACCGTTCGAACCGGACCAATCGGTGAGACGGGCATTGGGGGTCCACCGCTGTAGCCCCACTCATAGGTCATGATAATGACAAAATCGGCGATCTCCCCGTGAGCCTTATAATCATGGCCGGAATACCATGCGCCTTGCTGGGTAGCGCTTGTTTTGGGAGCGAGCGCCGTGGACATTGTGAGTCCTGCCTTGTGGATCGGGACGACAGCTTTGCGCAGAAATCGGTTATAGGCTTCCTTATCTTCCGGGCGGAGATGCTCCAGATCGAAGTGGATGTCCTTGAAATTCAGGCGTTTCGCTGTGTCCAGAATGTTGGCAATCAGCTTATCCTGCAGCGCTTTATCGTTTAGAATGAGCTGGCCGAGCTCTGCGCTGAACTGATCGCCTTCCAAATTGGTGATCGTCATCATCATCGCCGTGCGGTTACGCCTTGCAATGGATTCGAGATCGCCGAGCGGAGGCGGGACGAGTGTACCGTCACGCTGGATGCGAAAGCTTGATGGTGCCAGATACGTAAGGAGTGGAGCTGCACTTCTGGCCGCTTCCGTTAAGGCTGGGGAGACTGTCGTCCCACGCGGATCAATATAGGCGTTGATTAAAGCGTTTCGCTTCGGAATAGGCGGGATATAGAGGCGATGGCCTACCTGTAATGGACTATTGATCCCGATGTCGTTAATTGAAGCGAGCGTGGCAGCAGTAGTACCGAATTTACTCGCGATAGTAGTTAGTGTGTCCCCCGGAAGCACCCAATAATATTGCCCGACAATCGGAATGACAAGTGCCTGTCCGATAACCAGTGTATCGTTAGGTGAAATCTCGTTAGCGGAAGTGATATCAGAAACGGGTATCCCGTACGCCTGTGACAGTCGGTAAAGTGTTTGTCCCGCCTGCACGACATGAATTTGCATTGTTTCCCCTCCTCAAGTTCAACGCTAAGAAAGCAGAAGCCGGAACTCTCCTCTTACAATGCTATTCCCTTCTATTGTCGCGCATGTCAGGAGCGCAGTCGTTATTTGGCCGGAATTTCGGCGTTCGTTGCACGGGTAATTTCGGAAATGCGCGCTTCAAACGTACTGACTCGCTGTTTCTGCTCCACAATGGTGCGAGTAATGGATACGAGCGTGGTCAGCGATTGCAGCGTACCCTCATAGGAGTTAGCTTTTATCGTCTCGTTAAGGGTTTTGACGACGGGGGATATGTTCTTCTTCGTGCCGGAAATAACCGATTGGACCGATGTAATCTGGCTGCGCAGCGGGTCTGTTTCGGCGAGTTTCCCACGCAAATGCTTAATCGTGGCAGAAGTAGCTGCCTTTGCATTCTTAAGGAGCTCTTCTTTGATGCGAATTTCAGTGCGGGCAAGCTGGGTGGAAGGCTTCAGCAGATCCGCTTGAATTTGGAGCAAGGCAGCCAAATTCTTCAGCTTGAGGAATTTGGCGTCTTTAATTTGCGTATTTAACGACGCGTACATCGCGAAGAGCGGTTTATATCGTTCTTTGGTCTGAGCTACGTCCTGCGTAAGCTTGGCGATCTTCGCAGCATCAATCTGGGTGATTCGCGCGCGTAGCGCGGTCATTGCATTGCCATTGTAATAGTGGAGGGAAGCGATCGATGTATCGAGTGTGTCTTCCTTCTGCTGGAGAGTCCTTAGGCTCAGCAATTGAGCGGTGAGATTCTGCTTCATGGCATAATTGGCAGTGGATATTTGCTTGGATAGCTTGGTTTGGGCAGATTCGGTCAGCTTGACGGATGACGCGGAGACGGCGGAAGGCATGGAGATCAATAGTGCGAGCAGAGCAAGTAATACGGCTGAAATCGGCTTTCTCATCATAGAATGTAGCATAGTGATAAACTCCTCCTTGGACGGGTTCCCTTTGTAAACGCAAAAACACCCGCAAGAAAGGCATGATTGCCTTTGCTTACGGGTGCTTCCAACGTAAGAGAACTTATTTGTTTGTTTTGTAAAATGTATCCTATTCGCCAAAAAAAGTCAATGATATTGTGAAGTCGACGATTGCTGGATTTTAATGGTTTAAGCTATAATGGAATAACAGATTCAAAGCCTGAAGTTTTCGCCCTGCTAGACCCGAACGGATAGACCAATCCATGAGTTCAGGAGGCTGTGACGATGAGTGAACAGAAGGATCGAGAGCTGATTTTCGTTTTTACGGGACCGGATGGCTCCGGACGCAAGACAGTAGCAGATAGTGTAGGCACAACGCTCGGTATTACCAAAGTAATCTCGTATGCGACACGCAGACCGCGTCCGGGTGAAGTGAACGGTCAGGATTACCACTTCATCACCCCTGAGCTGTATGATCAGTTCGATGCCGACGGCGATTTTATTGAAAGCGTTACCGTCAATGGGAATCGCTACGGGTTACGGGGCAAAGACATTGCGTATAGTTTGAAGAAGGGCGGCAGCATCTATCTGATTCTGAATCACGAAGGTGCTCATGCGCTGAAGGATATGTATGGGGAACAGGTAGTTCGGCTGTTCATTTATGCAGATCGGCGTACCGTTCAGGATAGGCAAACCCAAGAGGGAATAGACCCCGATATTATAAAATCTAATTTGGATCAATATGAAACGGCGATCCGCTATCAATCACGGTGCGAGCACGCTTTCGAGAATTATGATCTTGCACATACCGTATTTGAAATCTCCAATGCGCTCGAGAGCTACCTGGAGCGGAATTTGGAAGAGCGTGATTAATAGATGAACGATGGTTGAGCTCGTCCCTTCACTTGAAGGGGCGGGCTTTTATAGATTAAAGAGGCTGCAAAAGTTAAATATTATCTCAGTTGAAGATCAATTCACCGGAGGTTCATCAGCGATTTTCCCGCCGAGATCAACTGATAGTCTCGTATCTAGAGGAAATGTTGCTTGTTAGGCAGCATTTCTAACGAAAAAGGAGGCTATTGGAGGAAATATTGCGCTTAAATCAACATTTTCTCCGAAACTAGCCTCCTGACTATCGTTACATAGCTAAATGTTGCATAACGCGCAATATTGGGCTGTTTTTGCTCGTGCTGAGGGGTAAATGTTGCCTATTAGGCAGTATTTGTTCGAAGTTTCCCGCGTTTGCGCCGAGGTATCCCTCTCATGTCCTCCTCTTCCCACAATCCAAACAAGAAGCTGCCAACACAGTCATACTTGTTGGACAGCCCCTTTTATTCATCTCGTTACCTCATCCGGGAACGATAGGTCGACGGTGCCGTATCCGCCAGCTTCTTGAACAGACGGGAAAAGTAGAACATGTCCGCGTAGCCCAGAAGCGACGCGATTTCCATGACGGTTTTGTCGGTGTTGAGGAGCAGCTTCTTGGCTTCGGCTACTTTAAGCCGGTGAACGAATTCGCCGAGCGGATATCCCGTATAGTCATGCACGATTCGTCTTAGCGTCGGAATCGAGATATGATGTCGTGCTGCAAGCGCGGTGCTGTCGAGCGGCTGGTAGACCGTGCCGGACAAATCGTCCAGCAGGCTATGCACGAACAAGGCGCGGCTGCTTGTCTGCGTCTGATTGAAGCGCAGCGACATGTCGAAGAGCAGCGATTCCAGCGCGAGTGCGGCCCGGTCTTGATTGGCGGGAACGGCGCTGTCCATGAGCTGGAAGATGAGCTCGATTTTGCTCAGGAAGCTCTCGTCGGTTCCGACGAATTTCACGAGCTCCGGATGCTCGTACCAGTTCGCGAGCCATTCCTCTACCCGTTCTCCATCGAGCGCAAAATAATACTCGTCCCAGTATCCATCCGTCTCCGGTCCATACTGAAATACCGCGCCGGGATACAAGCAGAACAGCGATCCCGCCTCGACAATTTGCCGATCCCCGGAGTCGGTTTGGTAGTATCCTCGACCTGCTCCGATATATACGAATGACCAACTGTCGAATTCGGCGTCTTCCCGCCTAGAAGTGCGTCCGGGCAAATGACCGGCATTCGTGATCATCAACGACTTCACGCGAAGCTTCTTCACATCAACCATGCAGTCGAACAGCCGAAATGGAAGTGGACTGATCATATTGTCCATGTAGGTTGGCATGGTGTGCATTCTCCCATCCTTCATCACAAGGTAAACTCATTATAACGAAACCGATTACAGAAGGGAAAGGTTGATCAAATCATGACAACAACGGAAAAGAAATTAAACATAGGTGTTATTGGTGCAGGTTCGATTTCGGGTGCGCATCTGGGGGCTTACGCTACCAATAAGGATGCTGTTCTTGTAGCGATTTGCGATAAGAATGAAGAGCGCGCTCAAGCGGCGGCGGAGAAGTATGGTGCTGCTAAGATTTACACCGATTATCGTGAATTGCTTGCTGATCCCAGCATCGATGCTGTAAGTATCTGTACTTGGAATAACACGCATGCTGAAATTACGATTGCTGCGCTGGAAGCGGGCAAGAACGTCCTGTGCGAGAAGCCGCTTTGCAAAACAGTCGAAGAAGCGGAACGTGTTCAAGCCGCGGTTGAAGCGACAGGCAAGTTGCTGCAGGTTGGTTTTGTGCGTCGTTATGCTTCGAGCATTGAGGTTCTAAAGCGTTTCATCGATGCAGGCGATCTTGGCGAAATCTATTATGCCAAAGCAACATGCCTGCGCAGACTCGGCAATCCGGGCGGCTGGTTCTCCGATATCGAGCGCTCCGGTGGCGGTCCGCTGATCGATCTTGGCGTTCATATTATTGATATTTGCTGGTACCTCATGGGCAAACCGAAGGTGAAATCAGTAAGTGGCAATACGTACCGCAAGCTGGGCAACCGTTCGCATATTAAGAATCTGGGCTTCTATAAAGCAGCCGATTATGATGCGGAGAAGAACGATGTGGAAGATCTGGCGAATGCGATTATCCGTTTCGAGAACGGCGCTTCCTTGATGGTCGATGTCAGCTTCGCGCTGCATGCGCAGAAGGATGAGCTGTCCGTGAAGCTGTATGGCGATCAAGGCGGAGTAGAAGTGGAGCCGGCGCTTGTTATTATGGGCGAGAAACACGATACGATCGTGAATATGACGCCGCAGGTTGATCACACTACGTTTGATTTCAACGATGCGTTCGGACGCGAAATCGGACATTTCATCAACAGCTGCCTCGGCCGTACAGAGACGCTGAGCCCTGTTCAAGATGGCGTAGAAGTGACACGCATGCTGTGCGCGATCTATGAGTCGGCGGCAAAAGGAACCGAAATTCATTTTTAATCAGAAAGGTTGATTTAATCAATGACGATTCATTTATCCAATAAAATAGGCGTTATCGTGGACAGCTTCGGTATTGGCGTTCGCGAAGGATTGTTGAAGGCCAAAGAAGTCGGCGCGGAAGGCGTACAAATCTATGCGGTATCCGGTGAGATGGACCCTGCGAATATGAATGCATCTGCAAGACGCGAGATGCGTTCGTATATCGACGGACTAGGGCTGGATATCTCTGCGCTATGCGGCGATTTGGGCGGACATGGCTTCCAGGATGGGGCTGCCAATGCGGAGAAAGTTGAGCAATCCAAGCGCATTCTTGATTTGGCTGTCGAGCTCGGCACCAACATCGTGACGACTCATATCGGTATTGTGCCTGATGATAAGAACGGCGCAATCTATGCGGCGATGCAGCAGGCCTGCGAGGAGCTTGGCCAATATGCGAAGAGTTTGAATGCTTATTTTGCGATCGAGACTGGCCCGGAACCCGCGGCTCACTTAAAGAGCTTCCTTGATACGCTGAGCACGAACGGCGTTTCCGTCAACTTCGATCCTGCCAATATGGTTATGGTAACAGGCGATGATCCGGTACAAGGCGTCATTACGCTAAAGGATTATATCGTGCATACCCATGTGAAGGATGGTCGCAGGCTGCGAGTTGTCGATCCGCGCCAAGTGTACGGGTTCCTCGGCTATCAGAAAATGACGCATGAGCATATTGCGGAGATGGCTGCCGGCGGATTGGATTTTGAAGAGGTTCCGCTTGGTGAAGGCGCTGTTGATTTTGACGCTTATTTCGCTGCCCTGCAGTCCATTGGGTATACAGGTTATCTAACGATCGAACGTGAAGTCGGCGCGAAGCCGGAGCTGGATATTCGCAGAGCCGTGGAGTTTATTAAACAGTACCGCTAGGGTGCTGATTGGAGGATTTTTTAGGATGAAAATCGCGATTAGTGTATGGAGCTGCCATAAATATTTGTACGATGGATCATGGAAAAATGCGGACTTTATCGATTACGCGGCTTCGGTAGGCGCGCAAGGCGTCGAACTGCTCAGCGTGTTCTGGAATAAGGAGAGCGACGTGCCTGCGGTTCACGAGGCTTTGGCTCGTACGGGCATCAAGCTGGCGTGCTTCGGGGCTTGCAATGATTTTGTGAAAACGACGGCTGAAGAGCGTGAAGTGCAGCTGCAGGATATCATCTTGGCTGTTGATATGGCAGTCGAGTTCGGCGCAGAGGTTGTTCGCGTGTTTGCGGGCGATCGCAAAGAAGGCATCAGCTACGAGGAAGCAAAAGGCTGGATCGTGGAAGGGCTGGCGAAAGGCGCTGCTTATGCAGAGAGCAAAGGTGTTGTGCTCTGCTTGGAGAACCACGGCATCTTCGCTGGCAAATCGGAGCAGGTGCAGGATATCATCACTTTGGTCGGTTCGCCGGCACTGCGCAGCACCTTCGACATGGGCAATTTCTTGCTCGTCGACGATGTGCCGGCGCAAGCTTTCGAAGCGCTGCATCCGCTCATCCGTCACGTGCATGCCAAAGACTTCGCGCGTGTGGGCGAAGAGCAGAAGGATGGCGTGTATCGTTCGCTTAACGGTCAGCCGTTCATCGGCGCGGTACCGACCGAAGGCGACGTTGGCGCTGCCTCGATCGTCGCTAAGCTGGCGGGCATTGGCTACGACGGCTGGATGAGCGTCGAGTACGAAGGTCTGGAAGAGCAGAAGAGCGGCACAGCCAGAGCGGTAGAGAAGCTGGCGCAAGCGGTCGAAGCTGCTGCTGTGAAGTAAGATTGAAGCCCCGGGTTACCATGCATGGTTGTGCATGGGGCTCGGGGCTTTTTTGTTGTTGGTCGCATAGCTGCTCCATCGTGGGCTGGCTTGCCAGCTCCGATGCGGTTTTGCTGAGAGTTCCAAAATGGAACTCTCAGCCCGAAATCGGAGCCGAGAAGAGGCTGAGAGTGCGGGAATGGAACTCTCGGGCTTGCGAATGGACGTAGAACACATCAGCAAGAAAGTGGCGCAATTGGTGGAAAGAGTAGCCCTAGGGGCAACACACCGGCGAGAAAGTGGCAGGATTGGAGGAAGAGTAGCACTGGGGGCAACACATCGGCGGAAAGATGGCAGAATTGATGGAAGAGTAGCTCTAGGGGCAACACATCAGCGAGAAAGTGGCAGATTAGGAGGAAGAGTAGCACTGGGGGCAACACATCAGCGAGAAAGTGGCAGAAATGGTGGAAGAGTAGCACTAGGGGCAACACATCGGCGAGAAAGTGGCAGGATTGGAGGAAGAGTAGCACTGGGGGCAACACATCGGCGAGAAAGTGGCAGGATTGGAGGAAGAGTAGCTTTGGGAGCAACATAGCGACGGAGCAGTAGCGGCAGCTGCCCCTCCGCTCGACTTAGTCAACGACGTTAATAATCGCGGCGTAGCTGCAGTTGCCTACCGACCATTTGCCGCCTGCGACGAGGATGTATTGGCCCGGTTCAGATGGAAGGAGGAACTTGCCGTCTTGTTTCGTTAATGGGGTGAAATTCTGATTGACCCATAACCCCGCCCAGGTTTCCGTAGGCTCTGGCCCGCTGCGAAACGAAATCGAAAATGCCGCATGAGATTTAACGGTATAAACCTTCGAATCCCGCACCAGCATGTCGGGAGTTGGAGCATCCGCAATGGCAATGTTCCATTGGTAGGAGCCTTTAATGAGTGCAATCTCCGCTTGAGCAACAATCCATTAGGGGGTTCAGACGAGTTCTCTTCTGAAATCGACGCTCCACCTCCTTTTGAGCAGCCGACACTAAACATGGACATAAGCAGCAAGCAAACGACCAGCAAACCCCGCGTTTTCTTCATCGCACTCACCTCTATCCCTATAACGCGCTACACCTGCTTATTGTTGCCACTCAAATCCAGCACGAAAAAAAACCGTAACCCCCGCGCTGATCAACATCCCAGCGGTGGTTACGGCTCCTTCATCATTCCATTAATTAATCAGCTTTGCCTCACGCAGCAGGCTGTAAATTACACTTGCCGCAGTTTCGCGAGTGACGGATACAGTTGGCTGGAAGTTAGCCACGCCATTCACATTAATGCCCTTCATCAGACCGTTGTTCGTCACGAGGTCAATGCTATCCGATGCATACGCAGCGATATCGGCTTTATCGTGATACGCAACATGCGGTGGAAGTGTCGGCGCTGCTACTTGAAGCAGCTTCAACGCGCGAGCTAGGATGACAGACAAATCCTGTCTGCTTATAGGAGCGTTCGGCTGGAACAGTCCTTGGCTGTCGCCCTTGACCAATCCAGCTTCAACAGCCGCGGCTACTCCGCCCGCATACCAAGCATCCTGAGACACATCGGCAAAAGCAGCTTTCGCGTCAGACGATTGCAGGCCAAGCGCCCGAGCGAGCATAACGGCAAATTCGGCTCGCGTTACTTGCTGCTTCGGCGCAAAGGTTGTAGGTGTCGTGCCATTGAGCAGGAACGTATCCGCGAGTGCTTGAATGGCCGATTGGGCCCATGAGAACTTAATATCCGCAAATGCGGTGTTCCGGTAGGCAGCCGCGTAAGTGGATAGACCAGGGCGGCTCACTACAACTGTAACAGTGCCGTCGGTATGCTTCTCAGAGGCGGCCGGAGCAGGGAAGAAGCTGCCATTCTCTTCGAATAATACGCCTAGTCGATTGACGGAATTGCTGCCAGTCACGGTAAAGCTGCGTTTAATCGTCGTCGTGATCGGTACCGAGAGTGGTGTCGCTCCTTTATTTGTTACGATATCCACTTCGAAGGAAATCGGCGTTCCTACCACAACGGCGCCAGAATTCTCTGCCTTGAAGGCATCTGCAGCAGTTCCGTCCGCTGCGATTGTCACGCGAACGGAAGCATCTGCTGAGAGATTCGAGAACAGGGATACCGGAAGCGAAATCGACGATGACCCTGTCGTCAAAATAACGGTGCTGCCCGCAGGTGCGCCAGCCAGCAGCTTCAATTGTGCAGGTGTTAACTCCAGCACCGCCTGCTGCTTCTCATCGACGTTCACTTTTAGAACGAGTGCGGCAGGAGCAGGGGAGGCTTCTTGCAACGCTTTTTTCAGCCCATCATCCGTAATGGTTACTTTCACCGTTGTTCCTGTCTGCGAGGAAGAAGCATTAAGGAAGGAGGCATGTTGTCCTTGCTCCAGTAATTTCGTGATCGATGGGCTATCATTTGGAATCGTTGGGGTGCTAGGAATGAACCCGCCGCCACTTCCGTAATAGGGTCTGTCAAGCTCAATGGATACAGTCTTACTGGTGTTAACTTCAGGCATGATCTCGGAAGCAATCGTGACGGTAAGATCCACTGTCTTCAGCGAGTCAGGCAGTGCCTTAAGAACGCCAGCATCGTCAATGAGTGTAGTGTCACTGCTCTTCGTAACCTGGTAGGTAACGCCTTCCGTTACCGGGAAAGTCAGAACAGCTTGATTCAAGACAGTCTTGTTGGAGGCAGTAGCCGCAAAATTGCCCTCAGCTGCTTGAACGAGAGCTCCGTAGGCGTGAACCGCGAAGGTCGTGACCGTGGAGTAGGCATAACCTATATTGTTCTCGTCCACGAGCGGTTTTCCATCTTTGCCCAGCACCGGCGCAGCAATTTCTAAACGATAAGTACCGTCGGCAAGCTGACCGAAGACCGGTTCGTCTTGATCATCGAACTTGATATTGCCTTTTTCATCGACGGCCAAATAGGTTGTAGTCAAATCCGTAACCTCATAGAGGTCGGGTTCAAGGGGAACCAAATTACCTGCTTCGTCGGCATTAGTGTACAGCATGAGGTAGCCGATGAATTGCTCGTCCAAATTGTACACGCGGACATCGATTCCGTAAGCATCAGGCGCACGCAAGTCAAAGCTAAGCTTCATCGTTTCAGGTACACCGTTAATTCCCTCGAAGGGAGGGGAGATGACTTTAGGCGAAAGCTCGACATCTTGTACGCCATACCCATTATCCGGTGTTTGCTCGCCTACATGTACCACAAAAGGAAGATGCATGGTAGGCAGTCCAGCGCTTTCAAGCACTACTTCGCCTTCATAAATCCCTTCCGCAGCATCCGCATGAGGTGCGAGGGTGAGCGCAAAAGGCGTCGCAGAATTAGCAGACGCAGTTACCACTTCGTCTGTCAATCCTGTTAGTTGAACATCAATAGCGCTTGGGTCAGGCGTATCGAGATACGAGTCCACTTCATGCATCTTAATCGAAGCATGGTAAGTCACTTCTGCATTTGAGGTGTTCTTCAACTGCAATTGTTCAGTCGCAGCTTCATCCCCGGCCTGCATCAAACCGAAGCTTGCAGAGTCCCCGTAGTTTGTCACTTGGACAGGCTGCAGGTTCTTGTCATAGATCGTCAGCTCGTCAATGGTCTGCAGCAAAGCAGGCGTTTCGATCGCTTTTGCGACATTAACGCGGCCCGCGCCTTGCGTGTACACGTCATATTGCGCGCCATCCTGATCGTAGAGCGTATCTGCCGTATTAGCCAGTGCAGAGCGCACATCGAAAGGAGTCCAATCCGGATGCTTCTGCAGAAGCAGCAGCGCGAGGCCCGCTACATGCGGGGTCGCCATACTAGTTCCGGAGATTCGGTTGTAAGCTTCCTCATAGGAAGCATCCGGGTCATACTTGGCATATTCCGGCCATGTAGACATAATGCTGTTGCCTGGTGCGGCAAAGTCCGGTTTAATACCGTACATGCCGTCTGAATTCGGACCTCTGGAGCTGAAGGACACCATGTGGTCACCGCTTGCCATAGCACTTTCAAATCCGCTGAAGGTCAGCGTAAGCTGCGTAGCGCCGTTATCGGCTAGAATGGCACGGGCAAGTGCGCGGCCCTCCGCCCCGGACATATCGTAGGTCGGGATGAAGTCGAAGCTGTCTCCAAGGAAGCCATCTTCACCAATATATCCGTCACGATCCGTAATAGATTCCGAGAGATCCGCCACAGTGTCGTCATCTTCTGTGGCAATGCCATTAAATATAACGGCTGCTTTAGCACCATGACTCTTGGCAATCGCGATTTTGTCCACGAATGCAAGTGTGCCTCGGGAAATCACAACTACTTTGCCGGTGACATCCTTGCCAGAATAATCTCCATCAGCACCAAGGCCGACATAAACCGCATCTAGCGGTCCAGCGCCAAGGGTCACGTCGAAGTTCTCTTCGGCTGTCCGCCAGCTCATGGCATGCAGTTCATAGGATGTGCTGCTCAGCGAGCTTACAGCGTCTGCCGCAAAACGGCTTCCCGGGCTGTCCGCCGCACCGACAGAGATGCCCAGCTGTGAGGAGGCAGGCGTACCCATGGTGTAATAGCCGTAATCACCGGCGTTGCCGTTTGCGATAACGACTACGATGCCAGCGAGGACAGCGTTGTTAACCGCAATGGCATCCGGTGAATTCGGATCCAAGTCGCCATCGGCCCCCAAAGACATGTTAATAACGTCCATACCATCCTTAACAGCATGTTCGATGCCGTCAATAACGGTTGCTGTTGAACCAGTGGCATTGCCGCTGGCATCAGCCGATAATACTTTATAGACATACAGATCTGATTCGTACGCAATCCCCTTCTGCACAACACTTGAGGTTGTATTGGCCGCTCTACCGACTATCGTGCCGGATACATGCGTTCCATGCTCCGATGCTACTAAACCATTATCTTCGTAATCCTCATAAGGATCATCGTCCCCATTGGCGGAGTCATAACCGCCTTTATAGGCTCCGGCTAAATCCGGATGTAAATAATCTACACCGGTGTCGATAACACCGACTTTAAGTCCTTTACCGGTTAGTTCCTTCGCCCATGCTGCATCAGCACCGATCTGATGGATCGGGTTGATGTCATAAGGCGTTGCTTCTTCAGCTGCCTCCGGCTCCATCACCGGAATGCTTGTATACGTACGATTCTCGAAAACGGACAGTACGCCAGGCAGCTTGGCCAGCTGTGGAATTTGATTAGCAGGCACGGATACTTCCATTCCGTTCAATACCGTAGTAAAGCGGTAGTTTACCTTAAGGTTGATGCCTTTGCTAAGCGCAGTACTGATAAAACCGGATTGCTCAGCGCGAAGCGAGCTTTCTGACGATTCGGCGGCCAGTGAGTTGTTGCCTGACTTTGCAGCGAATTGACCTGCTGCAGTAGGTTGACTGCTAAGCTGAACGATGACGCGAGTGACTGCAGATGAATTGGTTTGTAATTTAGGAGAAATGAATGCAGGTTTGAGGGCAGTTGACTTAGGTGAGAGGGTTGCGGGCAGGATGCTTGACTGGCTGTTGAAGTGAATGAGATTGGGGTTAATTGTTGTGGCTGATAACGATTGTGCAGATGCAACTTGTTGTAAGAGTAGAGTGGCGAGAAGTGTTGAGCATAAGCTGACTGAAGTCGTTTTGATCAGTCTCTTGAATGACAAATAGCGTCTCTCCTTCATAATCTCGTATACAAAATGTATCGTATCAAGATTCTAGCACGACTCTATCAGGATGCCTATTCAAATTTTCCTAAATTGTAGTAGATTAGGAGAATAGGCAAAATACTCGTATGAACGGAAACGGGGTTTGTTGAGCGTGCAAAGAGAAGCGCTGGGGAGCTATATTTCGAACCTGCAAATGCATATATCAGAGGCGGCATTCTTCACCTGCACCTCAAGCTGGTACCATATGGACGTGTTATCGGACTTCAATCGACTCTATTATTTTTTGGGAGACGGGGGCCATGTTCGAATTGGCGATGAGGAGCTGTATCCGAATCGCGGACAGCTGGTCATTCTGCCAGCCGGAACGATGCTGTCGGTACGAACACTGGAGGATCGAATATTTAGCAAATTCTATTGCCACTTCAATGCAAAAGCCGGAGATCAGGAGCTCTTTCAACTGCTGGATGCACCAAGCTGCGTCGATGTTCCGGATCAGGCAGCGACATCGGAACGTTTCGGCGAGCTCGTGCGCCATTACCACAACCGGGAGAATGGACTGACCTCGATGCTTCGGGCCAAGCTGTTGCTGCAGGAGACACTGTGCGAGTTTCTGGAGCAGGGTGGCGAAGTGCGCCTACGGCAATCCGAGGCTGGCGGTTCACTGGATAAAGTCAGTCAGGTGCTCGCTTATTTGGATCATCATTTGGCCGATGACGTGAGGCTGGATCAGCTGGCGGAGCTTGTCCATTTTCACCCGAACTATTTCATACGCGTGTTTAAGTCGGTAACCGGCTGCTCTCCGATTCAGTACCTGAACCAGCGGCGGATGGAGAAAGCGAAGCAGTGGATGCAGTCCACGGACATGTCCGTCTCCGAAGCGGCGGAGCGGATTGGCAGCTCGTTATATCAATTCTCCAAAATGTTCAAGCAGCACACCGGCGTCAGCTCGAGCGATTACCGCAAAGTGATGCGTGAGCAGTCGCAGCAGCTGTAACCAAGCAAAAAGCCCTCTACGATCGCCGAACCAGCGACGGTGGAGGGCTTTCGTTTAATAATCGGTTACTTCGCTGCCCACCTGATTCCAAGCAGTTCCGAACGGTCGATACGTTCCGGACTTCGAGAGCGGCTGATGGCGCTTCGGCAAACGATAAGTCGCAGGCTCGCACCGTACCAACTCCTTGCGCTCGCCGCATACCATGAGACCCGTGTCGTTGAACAAGTTATCCGCCAGCTGATAGGCATCATCGGCCCGGTATGAAATCACGATGCCTCTGCGTTCCTTACCGGATAGATTGACAGGCGAACCGTGCAGCGTCAAACAATGATGAATGCTGATGCCTCCCGCCTTCGGCGTAATTTGCACGGTCTGCTCCGCCGATGCATGCTCCCAATACTGCGGCTCCTGGCAGCCGGCGACAAAATAACCATCCATCGAATGATCGAGCAGCCCGAGCCTATGGCTTCCTTTGACCATTTGCATGCATCCGTTCTCCGGCGTCGCATCGTCCAGCATGATCATAACCGACAGCAGATCCGTGTTGGTATGCGGGTAGAAAGCGAAATCCTGATGCCATGGAAATTCGCCGAGTCCCTTAGCAGGCGGCTTCGTAGCCAGCTTCGAATGCTGAATTTGAATGTCCGGGCCGAGCAGCGGGATGATTTTGGATACAATGGCAGGATGTCTTGCCAAATCCAGCAGCGCGGGATGCATCGTCGTTAAGCCGAGCAGATGAACCGTTTCTTGCTTATACATCGATTGCGAGCGGTTGGATACAACGGCATCACTTGCACAAATCGTCCGGTAGAGCTCGACCTCTTCCGCCGTAAGCGCATCGTCATACACTAGAAATCCATCCTCCCAATATTGCCGTACCTCATCTTCAGTAAGACCGTCACGCCATGCACTCATGCCCGCTGCACTCCTTCTCAATACTATTAAGTGGTTGTATAATGAGCTTCGAATACATTAAATGTAAACGGAATACGCGACCACAGCGATAATCAAACGGTTCTTTTCTAGCACGAAATGGTTATGAGGGAGGTGGGGCGAGCATGCAGTGTCAATTCGACTTTTTGTTCTATGCCACGCATAAGCAGGGTACTTACGTGGACTTGCATAAGCATAATTGCTACGAGCTCGTTTATTATGTAAGCGGCTCCGGTATGATGAATTTGAACGGCGAATGGTACCCGTATAGCGCCAACACGATTACGTTAACGAGACCGGATCATCTGCATGACGAACGGCATGATACGGAGACGGAAGTGATTTTTATCGGATTTACGTATGATGACTATCCGGTTCCGCTCGCCAATGGCATTTATATGGATGATGAGCATAAGACCCTATTAACGCTGCTGCTGCAGATGAAGCATGAAATGCTGGAGAAGAAGCCGCTGTTCAGCGTCAAACTGGATGTCCTCACGCAGCTTGTCATTATCGAATTAGAGCGCACTGGCAAAAGAGTTTCTGCATTGCCGGACAGCGAGAAGCTGCTGCATTCCAGGTTGTATATCGACGAGAACTACAGCCAGAAGCTGAATATGGCGCAATTGGCGCAAATCTCCGGATACAGCTACGATTATTTCCGGCATTTGTTCAAGCGCAGCACGGGGCTTTCGCCGGTGCAATATTTGATCCAGCGCCGTGTTAATCAAGCGAAGCTTGCGCTCGTCAATACCGACAAGAAGCTCGCTGCCATCGCGATGGATTGCGGGTTCTCGACAACGTCGCAGTTCAGCAAATTGTTCAGGGAGCTAACCGGTGAGCAGCCCGCCCTGTATCGGAAACGGACGAAAAGCCTTGTCGCGCAAGAATCGACTCCATGATAAAAGCCCTCTCTTTCGCCGATAAGCGAAAGTAGAGGGCTTCGTTTGTTTAAAGCTAGCTGGACGCTAACTGCCAGATGCTAGATGCCCATGCGAGTCAGCGCACCTTCGAAGGACACATCGACAGTGTCGTCGCCGGTTACATAACGCCATAATTTAGCCCGCTGCATATGATCGAGGCGGTCTTCGTTGCCCTGCCAGCGTTGGTAGCCCTGCTGGATAATACGGCCCACTTCCGGATCGCGGTAGCCTTCGAGATTGAACAGACCGCGCTGTTCTTGACCCGGACGCAAGCGGAGCTTGAAGACGTAGCGGGTCTTGTCCGTATAGTTAGGCTGCGCGCAATGCCAGATGCCGTGGTGAAGAATGGCGAGCGAACCGGCATTGCCTGCGAGCTGCCGTTGACCGGTAATATTTTTGTACCTTGCGAGACTGAAGGTGTTGATCTTGCGCAAATGGGAGCCCGGCAGAATGAGGGTCGGCCCCATCTCCGGCGGAGCGTCGTGGGAGAAGTAGAACAGCTGGATATCGAAGGCATGCGGGCGGACATCGATGATGGAATCCCCATGCCAATCCTGCGCGATCGGGTAGTTTGCAGGCACGATATGCTGAAAAGAATGGTCGTACACCGGCTCGAGTCCGACCAAACTTTGAATAATGCCTTGTACCTCTGGCAATTCGAACACGCTGCGGATATGCTCGGATTCGTTCCAGAACTTATGGCCTTGGCTGTGCTGAATTTGCTCTTGATAAACCAACTCATTCAGATGCTGGGGGATGAAGGCATCCAGGAGCAGGAATCCGTCCGTGACGAACTTCGCCATTTGCGCAGCAGTGAGCAGATGTTTCGGATCTGCCGGTGTCATGTTTAAGCTACTCATGTACGGGCACCTTCCTCTCAAGTACATATTCGTAAGGCAGATGGCCGGTATCATGCTCCTGGCCTGCGGGATAGTGCGGAAGCGTTGGGACTTGAATGACATTCCAGCCATCTCTCATGGCATGAAGAACGGATTTGTAAGGCGGTTCGTTGGAGTCTCCTGTATTCATAGGCAGTGCATCCTCGGGCGCTGCGCCGTCGTACAGGGACCAGGCGATCGTGGGGGATTTTAAATCCGGAGTAGTTAAATTCAGAAACAAGATCTGTTGTCTCATGGCAACCAAGTGTGACGCCTCCTTCAATGGGTTCGGGCTCTGATTTCATTGTATGGATTTGAAAGTTTGATGAGGATATGCAGAATTAAGAACGATTTGTGCAATATTAATAAGGATGGGAAAACATGCTTTTCAAACGCCGATAAATTGTTTACAATAATATTGTATAAAATATAAAAGAGGTGACGTGGCATGAACGTATACGACTTTAAGGTGCAAACGGTTAAGGGCGAGGAGAAATCATTGTCCGATTACCGCGGCCAAGTGCTGCTTATCGTAAATACAGCGACCAAATGCGGGCTGGCGCCTCAGTTCAAAGAGCTGCAGCGACTGCACGAAACGTATAAGGATTCGGGTCTGACGGTGCTGGGTTTCCCTTGTAATCAATTCCAGAATCAAGAGCCTGTGAAGAATGCCGACATGGAAGAAACCTGCCAAATTAATTTTGGCGTCACGTTCCCGCTGCTTGGCAAAATCGACGTGAACGGGCCGAACGCCGACCCGTTATATAAATATTTGAAGAAGGAAGCATCAGGGATGTTCGGCTCCGGGATCAAGTGGAATTTCACGAAGTTTCTGGTGGATGCGGAGGGGCGCGTCGTGAAGCGTTACTCGCCGACGACCAAACCGCTGAAGTTTGAGGCGAATATTAAGAAGCTGTTGGAGAAAGCGAAGGCTCCAGTACATTAGAGGGATTTGCGGAATACGGCTGATTAAAGATAGTTTAGCGAGGGAGCAGCTCGATGAAATGTTGCATGTTGTGCAACACTTCTTGGGGAAAACGGACCAACTAGAGTAGATGTTGCTGTTTATGCAACAATTTCTCCTCGAAAAGTCCTTTTGCAGCCTGTTCGCTTAGAAATGTTGCACATCATGCAACAAAAGGCAGTAATAGGCCAACCAGAGAGGTAAAATGTTGCCTATTCTGCAACTTTCCGTTTTGAGCTAAATAAAAGCTGCTTCAAAAAGCGTTGTCAGCGCTTTTGAGGCAGCTTTTGTTGTATAGGGGGAGTTGCCGCTTCTCTGTTACTCCACAATCCGATGACCGTGTGTATACACGTTCATTTCATGGCCGCGGATAAACCCGACGCATGTGATGCCCAGATCCTCGGCGAGCTTGAGCGCGAGGTCGGTCGGTGCTGACTTCGAGAGCAGGATGCCGACGCCGATCTTGGCCGCCTTTAGCACGACCTCGGAAGAGAGTCGACCGCTGAAGGCGATAATTTTATCGGTGATTGCAACACGCTGCTGGAGGGAGTAGCCGAACAGCTTATCGAGCGCATTATGGCGGCCGATGTCGGTCCGTACGGCAAGCAGCTCCGTAGCGGTGCACAGGGCTGCATTGTGCACGCCGCCGGTCAGCTTGAATTCTCCGGAGCTATTTTGCAGTAATCGAATAAGTGCGCTGCACTGGGCCGGCGATATGGTCATGCGGCTCATCGACGTACGTGCGGTACGGGCATCGTTGTGAAAATAAAACTGGCGGCTCTTCCCGCAGCAGGAGCCGATGAATCGTTTGGAAACCTCGTCTTTACTAGTCGAGTGTTTATTAAAGAGCTCGACGTAGACGAAACCGCGCTCCTCGTCGATACGAAGCGATTCGATCTCGGCCGCTTGTCTGATGACCCCTTCGGAGGCCAAGAAGCCGATGATCATTTCCTCCAGATCGGTCGGCGAACAGACGATGGTGGCGAATTCTTCGCCATCCAGCCGCACCGTCAGCGGATACTCCGTCGCGATGTCGTCCTCCTGCAGGGAGGCTGCGCCGCAGCTGTATTTGCGAATGCGCCACTTGGCTGTGATGCTTGGCAGCATGTATTGTTCCTCCCTATCGTAAGAGACTTCTTCGAGCCATTATTACTCCTCATCCGCGATTTCCTGATCCAACTCCGCGATGCGTTTCTCCACGTATCTCGTATCCTTCAGCGCATGATACGTTTCCGCTCGCTCCATCACGACTGCTGTATTGTACTCCGGTATCCCGGCATAAGGTTCATAGACTTTCTTCGGCAGCAGTGCATTGCACTCCGGCCAGTAAAGCTCCAGATTGCCGGAGGCGATGTCGGCGAACTTCGCTCGACCATGGAAGCTGCCGCTGCTGTTGTAGAGGACGACAGCCTCGCCTTCCGTAATGCCATGCTTCGCCGCATCGCTCTTGCTCAGCAGGACATCGTACCGATCAGCAGCATTGAACGGGTCTTTGTTGCTGTAGATCATGGAGTTGAACTGCTTGCCGCGGCGCGACGTGATATAGAAATGTCCTTCCGGCTTGCGCAGCTCCGGCAGTTCAACCGGGATGAGTCGTCCGCGACCATCCTTGGTCGGGCAGACGCCGTCCTCGCACAGCCACGCGCCGCCCCACTGGAACACGTCGCCCTTGTTCTTCAGATGCTGGACGCCGTCGTAATTCGGGGAAGCTTTGGCGATTTCGGCGCGCAGGGCATGCGCGTCCTTGAATTGCACGAGCGCGGCGCGCTCCGGATCTACGCGTGCCGCAAGATCGCAATAGATCTGCCACTCCGTGCGCGCTTCCTCGATGCGAGGACCGGCGATTTCCGGCGAGAAATACACCATCCGCTCCGTCGAGGTGGATGTACCGCCGCCAGGCTGCTCATAGCGTGTCATTGCCGGCAGGACGATGACAGCTTCCTCCGCATCAGCCAGCGTGGAGGTGTTGAGCACGATATCCTGATGGACACGGATCTGAATGGATTCCAAACAATCGCGGACAAAATCCGGCTCCGGCATCGTTTCCAGGAAGTTGCCGCCGGACGTATAGAACAGCTTCAGCTTCCGCTCATGATCCTCGGGAAGCAGTGCGTTCTCCAGCGTGACACCGACGATGTCGCCTTGCCACGTTGGCAGCTTAAAGCCCCATACATGCTCGACGCGAGGAATGTCGTCGCCCTTGAATTCGCCGCCAGGCAAGCTGAAGGGGTCGGCGCCCATTTCGCCGGAACCCTGTACGCCGCTATGCCCGCGAATCGGCATCAGACCGCAGTATTCGCGGCCCAGAAAACCGCGCAGCAGGGCAAGATTAGCCACCTGCGAAATGTTGTCCGTGCCGAAGCGGTGCTGCGTGAGTCCCATACTCCAGACGAATACGCCGGACTTCGAAGCAGCGAGCAGCTCCGCGAATTCTTCCATCCGCTGACGCGAGATACCGGAGGAACGCTCCAGCTGTGCCCAGTCTTGGCTCTTGACGTGCTGCCTCAGCTCCTCGTAGCCATTCACATGCTCATTGACGAATTTGCGGTCGATGGCTGAGCCTGGTTTCTCCATCTCCATGGCGAACCAATGCTTCATTACGCCGTGCATGAAGGCGATATCGCCGCCGATGTTCACTTGATAGAAATCATCGGCGAGCTTCGTGCCAAACAGCGCGGATTCCGCGATGGAAGGGACCCAGTACCCGTCCATGGCCGGCTCGCGATAAGGATTAATGACGATAATTTTCGTCCCTTTGCGTTTGGCCGCGTACATATATTTGGTCGATACCGGCTGATTGTTAGCGGCAACGCTGCCCCAGAAGACGAGCACATCGGTCCCGATCCAATCCTTATAATTGCAGCTCGATGCACCTATGCCGACGGAACGCTTAAGCGCCGTCTTGGAAGGGGAGTGGCAGATGCGCGAGGCATTGTCGATGTTATTCGTTCCGAGGAAGCGAGCGACCTTGGCTGCGGCGTAGTAGGATTCGTTCGTAATGCCGCGCGCCGTTAAATAGAACGCCAACTGCTTCGGATCGATTTGGCGGATTCGCTCCGCGATCATGTCGAGTGCGGCATCCCAGGACAAGCGGCTGAACTTGCGCTCGCCTTTACGCCTTATTAGCGGATAAGGCAGCCGGCCTAGCTTGCGCAGCTCGGTGCTGTCCATCTTACGCAGCTCGTCAATGTCGGCGTGCAGCACATTAGGCTTGATCGCCGGCATCGTGTTGAGCCGCAGCAGGTTGAGTCTGGTCGTGCAGACATGCGGTCCCGCGAGCGTCTGATCGTAGAGCCCGGAAACGCCTAGCGCGCAGCCATCGCACACGCCTTGTGTCAAGATTCTCATCGCATACGGGAGATTGTCCCGGTTATCGGCCATCACTTTAATCGTGTCGCGAATATGCTTCGGCTTTACTTTGCCGAGCCCGAAGGGGACTTTACTCACCCATAGCTTCGGATCGGGTTTGCCGGGGAGCTTGATTGGCCCGGTGTGTTTGGTTTTACCCATTAGTGGTGCCTCCTTAGAAATAAAAAAACCGCGCCGAGTCCGACATTTTCTTTTCCAAGAAAAATCGTCTCTTCGCGGTTAGTCTCTTGCAGGTTCGCTGCCAAGCGCCAACACGTATCGTTAACGGCTGCTGCCGAATTTGCGTTCAATGTCTTGATCGAACACAAATACGGACATGCCGAAATCCTTGTCAATATCGATATCTACATATAACTCCAGGTATCGTGCGCCGAGCAGCTGCTCCATCTCCGTTGGGGGATGGTTGCGGTAAATATCCTTTACCCACTGCGTTCGCGCTTCGCGCAGCATCTGTTTGCCGTCGCTCGCGGAGGCGATAAATTTCTCGACCGGCGATAGATTGCCTTCCATTTCGCAAATGGCCCAGTGCTTGCAGAAGGTCGTCGAGATGCGGCCGGGTCCTTTGCCCATATGCCGTTTGCGGTACGCTTTGACCAGATTGCTGAATTCCGCTTCCGTTTGATTCATAATTACTTACCCCTCTTTTACCCGCTTAATCGGTGGCAGGATCGCTGCTCCGTACCGAGCGGAACAAGGTGAAACGGCTGTTGCTTCTGCTATTATCTTAGCAAGAAAGCGTACTCATGGCAATGCTGATATGGCTTATCATGCGTTTCGGTGGCAGTTATGGTACTCTTTTCTCATATAGAGTGCACTAAGGGGGAAAAGGTTTCATGAATACATTGTCATACGGACTGCTCGGCATGCTGGCACGCAAGTCTTGCACGGGGTATGAGCTGACAAAGATGCTCAAATTGTTCTGGCAGGCCAAGCACAGCCAGATCTATCCGCTGCTCGCGATGCTGGAGCAGGAGAAGCTGGTAACCTGCGAATTGATCGGGCAGACGGGGAAGCCCGACAAGAAGCTGTACACCATCACCGAGGATGGCGCTGCGGTGCTGCGCTGCTGGATCGACGACGCACCGGCAGGAGAGAGCATCGAGCGCGATGAGTTTCTGCTCAAAGTGTATGCGATCGGTCTAGTGGAACCAGCCATCGCAAGCAGGTTGTTTCAAGAGCGGACAGCGGCGCTCATGGAACGATTGCAGCGAGTGGAGGCGGAACTCGAGATCATGGAGGCCGACCCCACAATTGTGAAGGACCCAACCTCCAAGCAATTCGGCCGTTACCTGCTGTACCGGCGCAAGGTGGGTTTATTGAGGGAAGAGCTGTCCTGGATCGAATGGGTAATTCCACTTATTAATGTGAATGCGGAAGTGTGAGTGGTGGAGGCTCGCGGTGGTGGTTTGCTAAAAGCGGATAAAGGCGGCGTGTCGGGGAAGGTGTAAGAGGATATGCCGCTTACAAGTGCCAATCGGAGGCGAAAAGGGAAGTGTAAGCGGCATATCCGCTAAAAGTGTGTCGAGAGTGCCGAATTTGTCAGGTAAAGGCTCGTAGCGGAAGGTGTAAGCGGATATTTCGCTTACAGGTGCCAATCGGAGGCGAAAAGGGAAGCATAAGCGGCATATCCGCTAAAGTGTGTCGAGAGTGCCGAAATAGCAGATATACAGGGTTCTCCCACCTGACTAATTTGTGCTTCATGGACTCTCGTCGCCAAAACCACCTCTAATAAAGACTGTGAGACGAGAAATCCGCCTCTTAATAACCAAACTAACTAATCCGAACCCACACTTGGGACTGAGCGTTCAAAAAACGGACTCTCAGCTCCAAAACAACCCCAATAAAAGGCTGAGAGTCGAGAAATCGAACTCTCAGCCTTTTAACTAACCAATTCGAACCTTCCCGAGAAGCTGAGAGTAGGAAAACCCGACTCTCAGCGCCAAAACACCCCGAAAAAAGGCCGAGAGTCGCGAAATCCGACTCTCAGCCTCCAAACTAACCAATCTAGACCTTCCCGAGAAGCTGAGAGTAGGAAAACGCGACTCTCAGCGCCAAAACCAGCCCGAAAAAAGGCCGAGAGTCGTGAAATCCGCCTCTCAGCCTCCAAACGAACCAATCTAGACCTTCCCGAGAAGCTGAGAGTAGGAAAACGCGACTCTCAGCGCCAAAACCACCTCGAAAAAAGGCTGAGAGTCGAAATATCCGACTCTCAGCCTCAAAACTAACCATTCCAGGCCTTCCCGAGAAGCTAAGAGTAGGAAAACGCGACTCTCAGCGCCAAAACCACCTCGAAAAAAGGCCGAGAGTCGCGAAACCCGCGTCTCAGCCCCAACCAGCCTAACCAATCACCGTAAGTTCCTTCGGGAACGTCGTCAATACCTCGACGCCTCCATCCGTGACGAGGACGTCGTCCTCGATTCGCACCCCGCCGATGCCCGGCACGTAGATGCCCGGCTCGATCGTGAAGACCATGCCGCTGCGCAGCACGTCCTGGTTCTGCCCATGCACGGATGGATACTCGTGCACGTCCATCCCAAGGCCATGGCCGAGCCGGTGCATAAAGTACGGCCCATATCCGGCCGACTCAATATGCTCGCGGGCCGCGCGGTCGAGACTCGCAAGCGTAGCACCGGGGCGCGTGGCTTCGATCCCGCGCAGGTTCGCCGCCAGCACCGTGTTGTAGATCTTCGTTTGCTCCGCCGAGATGTCGCCAACCGCGAACGTCCGCGTAATGTCCGATGCATACCCGTCGGCATAGACGCCAAGGTCGAACAACAGCAGCTCACCTTCGCGCACCACGCGCGAACCCGGCACGCCGTGCGGCAGAGCAGAATTCTCGCCGGCCAGCACCATCGTGGAGAAGGAAGGGCCGCTCGCACCGAGCTTCTTCATCTGGTATTCCAGCTCGGCCACGAGTTCGATTTCGCTGACGCCCGGTTTCACTTGCGAGATACCAGCGCGCAGCACGTCCTCGATAATGCGGACGGCATGCTTCATGCGCACCACTTCGTCCGGCGTCTTAATGACGCGCATGTCGCGGAGCGGCTCGTCGATATCCGCATAGACGCTCGCGCCGACGGCACGGCTGATCGCCTCGAAACGGCTGACCGTCATATAGTCCTTCTCCAGCCCAAGCGACTGAACGCCTGCGGGCATAAGCTTAGTTAACACCTCATACGGATTGTCGGTGTCCGTATGCGTATAAATGCTCTTCACAGACGATGCGGCCTGCGCGGCTTCCAGATCAAGAGCCGGCACGATCAACAGCGGCTCCGCCTGCCGAGGAATCAACAGACCGAGAAACCGCTCATGCGGATCGGTCGCAAAACCGGTCAAGTAATAGACATGCTTCGGCATGGTGATCAGTACGGCGTCAATGGCATGCTGCTCCATATAGGCAACCAGCTGCTCAATACGATGATTCATAACATTAATCGTCCTTTCTTCTTCAACTTCGTCTATCGCGACTCCGTCTACTTCGTCTTCATCGTCATTTAAGGATAGTAAATAATCGCATCATAACGCACGATGTCTTCACCGGGATTACGATACAAATGCGGCTGATCCGCCGCGTAGCGAACAGCGCTGCCTGCGCCTACTGTATAGGAAGTATTCTGAATTTCGATGATGAGCGTCCCTGTGGAAACAAGAATATATTCTTCCACGCCGGGGCTGTGCGCCTCGGATTCGTGCGTGCAGCCGGCATCCATTTCGACCGAATAGACCTCGAATTTCTTCGTCGGCTCGAACGGAAACATCGGATAGACGCGATAGTGGCCGTCTGCTTCGAGCAGTGGGTCCAAGTCTTCTTTTGTAATGACCGCAACCTCAGAGGGAGGCTCCTCAATTAACGTGGTAAAAGAAAGCCGAAGCCCATTGGCAATCTTCCAAATGATCGAGATGGTCGGGCTTGTCTCCCCGCGTTCAATCTGACCGAGCATCGCTTTGCTGACGCCTGTAAGCTCGGCAACCTTGTCTAGGCTGAGTCCCCTCGTTTGACGGATCATTTTCAAATTCCGCCCCAGTTTGATATGAATCTGTTCCATATAAAGCCTCCTGCTTCGCTCTCCTATTTAACCTATTGTAGCCCATGCGCGAATAAAAGTCGAAGACACGTCGTGCGTTATAACATACAAAACTATTGTGCGTGATAACATACATATGTATAATATAAGCAAATGGATGTCTAAACCAATTGAGATGGGGATGCCGACTATGTCTAGTTCATCATTGACCGCTTATCTGCAGCGTAATTTGGAAGAAATGAAGAAGAACGGGTTATTTAACGAGATTAACGTCCTGCAAGGCGGCAACGGTCCGCTTATTCATATTAACAACCGAGCACTGATCAATCTTTCCTCCAACAACTACTTAGGTTTGGCAGGCGATGAAAGACTCATTCAAGCGGCAGAGGCTGCCCTTCGCAAATACGGCGTAGGCGCCGGTGCCGTGCGTACGATCAACGGAACGATGGACATTCACGAAGAATTAGAGACGAAATTAGCGCGTTTCAAGCAAACCGAGGCCGCTATAGCGTACCAATCCGGTTTCAACTGTAATATGGCAGCGATTTCAGCGGTAATGGAGGCAGGGGATGCGATTCTCTCCGATGAGCTCAACCATGCTTCTATTATTGACGGCTGCCGGTTAACCAAAGCGAAGGTCATTCGCTTTAAGCATTCGGATATGGAAGACCTGGAGAAACAGGCGAAGGAAGCAAGAGAGTCCGGTCATTATAACAAAATCATGGTCATCACGGATGGCGTGTTCTCGATGGATGGCGACATTGCGAAGCTTCCGGAAATCGTGGAGATTGCGGAACGATACGACCTTATCACCTATGTCGATGACGCGCACGGCTCAGGGGTACTTGGCAAAGGGGCAGGCACGGTTAAACATTTCGGATTGTCGGATCGGGTTGATTTTCAGATCGGTACGTTGTCCAAAGCGATCGGTGTCGTTGGCGGATACGTGGCCGGCAAACGCGAGCTCATCGAATGGCTGAAAGTTAGAAGCCGTCCGTTCTTGTTCTCAACAGCAACACCGCCGGCAATTGCCGCTGCATGCAGCGCTGCACTGGATATCCTATCCGATAGCGCAGAATTACAGGAGAAGCTGTGGAGCAATGCCGCATATTTCCGCAATGGCTTGCAGCAGCTCGGCTTCGATACCGGACACACGGAAACGCCGATTATTCCATGCATTATTGGTGACGAAGTGAAGACGCAGCAGTTCAGCAAAGCGCTGTTCGAAGCCGGTGTATATGCCAAAGCGATCGTATTCCCGACTGTTGCCAAAGGCGCAGGGCGAGTCCGCAACATGCCGACGGCAGCGCATACGACCGAGATGCTCGATCAGGCACTTGCCATCTATGAGAATGTAAAGAAGCAGCTCGGCGTGTAGGGACAGCTCATCTTAGGATTCGGAGGCGAAACGGATATGAAGAAGATACTAGTAACCGGTTCATCGGGCCAAATCGGCAGTGAGCTTGTCGCCGCGCTGCGCGCCCGTTATGGAGTAGATCAAGTCATTGCGACCGATATTAAACCAAGCCATGCTCCTGCAGCGGCAGACGGACCTTTCGAGCTGCTCGATGTGAACAATCGGCAAGACTTCCTCGATATCGCGCGCAAATATAATGTAGATACCGTAATCCACCTCGCCGCACTTCTGTCAGCGACGGCCGAGGCAAACCCGCTGTTCGCCTGGGAGCTGAACATGGGTGGACTCTTGAATGCGCTTGAAGTAGCCAGAGAACTGAAATGTCAGTTCTTTACTCCAAGCTCAATCGGCGTGTTTGGACCGGATTCTCCGAAGGATCTCACGCCGCAACTGACCATACAGCGTCCCATCACCATGTATGGCATTAACAAAGTAGCGGGCGAGCTGCTGTGCGACTATTATTATCGCAAATTTGGCGTGGATACACGTGGTTTGCGGTTCCCCGGATTGATATCGTACCTCACGCCTCCTGGCGGCGGAACGACCGATTATGCAGTAGCGATGTTCTTCGAAGCCATTCGCAGCGGCGAATACAGCTCTTATATCGATAAGGGAACATTCATGGATATGATGTATATGCCTGATGCCATCGACGCCATCATCCAACTGATGGAGGCCGATTCCGCTAAGCTGATCCATCGTAACGCCTACAATGTTTCTGCGATGAGCATAGATCCGGAGCAGTTGGCTGCCGAAATCAGAAAGCTGCTGCCCTCGTTCAAGCTTACTTATCAGATTGATCCGATCAGAGAGGGAATCGCCCAGAGCTGGCCGAACTCCCTCGATACGTCTGCCGCCCGGAACGAGTGGGGCTTCAAGCCGCGCTACACGCTGGAGACGATGGCACAGGATATGCTGTTCCAAATTGCCGCCCGCAATCTCGAATCAAGTAGTGATTCACCCCTAAGCAGCATTATGAAAGTCTCCTAAACGTAAACGAGTGCAGCCACTAGCAAAAACGTTCCTTCGCCGTAAATGTGCGGCTGAGGAACGTTTTTTTGTTTCATCATTTAGCAACCGGATATCGCAAAATCGTCCGAAGCGACTCCGCCGCCGTCTTCCGGAAGTCAGACAAATAAATCTCATGATGCTTTCCGCTGATTGCGAGTCCTTGCTGTTCTATGTACGCATACATGATCGCCAGTGTTTCCGGCTCCGTGCTGAACGGGCCGACATGCAGCATTTGCACGCATGTTCCTTCTGAGAGCGTGCCGAAGCTTACGCTGCTCACCGGTATGAGCGGTTTTTTGTTCACGGCAATCCGCAAGCCCTCTGCAGCAATAGCCTCTGTAACATAATCCGGCTGACGGATAAGAAGCGTCCACTGCCACAGCTCGCGCGGCGTTTCGAGCGGATCCAGACTCATGTCCTCCACCCACCATTGTCCTTCCAGCTTGGCAACCGTAAAGTCCTGCCCCGCTTGCTTGCACAGCGCCTTAATGCTGTAAGCCGCCGTATACATCGCCTCGATCGCTGCCTTAAAAGACTCGCTTTCAGGAGCGCCGAAACCTGTAATCTGCAAATAAGGCAAGTCAGGCAATGTAATCAACTCTGGCTTCTTACGGGCGCCATAATAGATTTTGTCTGATTTCGTTAAGTCGAGTTTATCCAAATTACTTACCTCCCGAACGTTTCACTACGGACATTATACCCCAGACAAGCGGGAGCGCCGATTATTTTTTTGTTGTATTTCAACCCTAAATCCGTCAAACTGTTGGCAATGGAAACTTACGGGAATGGGGCTCGAATAAGCTAATGAAGCAAGATCGCAAATGGATGTTTTACCTCGGCTTGGTGCTGGTTTCGGCGATCTGGGGGGCTAATTTCGGCGTATCGCGCAAAGCGATGGAGACCTTTGATCCGATTCTGTTCGCTTTTCTGCGTTTCTCCATCGCTACGCCGTTCTTCTTCCTCTTGCTCTATCTGAAGGAAGGCAGCGTTCGAGTACCGATCAAGGCAGCGTTACAGTTGGCGGCAATCGGCTTGGTGGGCGTAACGGGACTTGAAATTGCCGTGATGTACTCGATTAAATTAACGACGCTCGCTAATGCATCGCTGCTCAATGTGGCACCTTGGCCGATTTTCGCAGCATTGCTTGGACCGTTATTTATGCGGGAGCGGATGTCGGCTCGTCTGATCGTTGGCGGCGTGGCGGCTATGGCGGGGGTTTGCTTAGTTATTCTGGGCGGATCGGAGGGTTTTGACCTCTCCTCTGATAATATGGTAGGCAATATGCTGGCTCTTGGCGTTAGCGTCATCGGTGCTTTGTATAACCTCGCGTGTATGCCGCTGATGAAGACGTATTCGGCCTTGCGCGTCAGCACATGGTACATCGCCTTCGGCATGCTGTTTATGTTCCCGTTCACGTTAGGCTCGTGGAGCAAGGTAGAATGGGGCTCGCTAACGTCCAGCTCGTATACGGCTATCGCTTTTAACGTCCTGGTTTGTACGATATTCTCGTTCATGGTGTGGAATGCGAGCATGTTCAGGATCGGCGCGACACGGGCGAATTTCTTCCGTTATGTCGTACCGGCTTCTGCGGTTGCGGTAGGTTACTTCTTCTTCAATGAGCAAATCAGCGGCTGGCAGCTGGGCGGTACGGTGTTCATGATTGCCGGATTGGTGTGGATTAGCTTGGAGAAGAAACCGAACTTGGTCCCGATTAGTTAAATTAGGCTTAGAAATTGGACGACCCCCGCTTCATGATAGAAGCGAGGGTCTTTTTGGTTTGAAGAGACGTACAACGCGCTTAATGCGGCATCATTCGTTCCTTCTTGTATAGTTCACTATGTGCAGGCGTCCGTAACTTGGCGCCGCAAAATATGATAAGCGTAACCGCTAATGTCTTCCTACTTTCAATTAAAAAACGTGCACGAAAGCAACGAAAGCCCTAACCTCTCTAACGTCCTTGCGGTTCCTCGACCGCGCCAGTGTGAATCCGTGTTCCTTAAAGCAGCCGTGAATAAAAGGAATTTGAATGTGTGGTGATTTGAAGGGTAATCACAACGAATACGAGGAAAAAACCAGAGGTTACACTTGATACAATTCCTAATTATACACAGAACCCAGATGGAAAACAAGTCCCATTCATTGCTTTTCTTTGGAAACTACAACGATATGACATTTGTCATGCGAAACAGATTACATTCATGAATGTCGGATAGGTCCTGCATTCGGTACACTAAGGACATCAGAGAAAGCGATATGAGGAGTGAACGATCATGAAAGCTGCAATACAGTTAACCGGCGTCAGCAAGGTGTACAAAGACAAAACGGCCGTAAGCGATTTGACGTTATCCATTGCGGAGGGAACCGTCGTGGCACTGCTCGGTCCGAACGGTGCCGGCAAAACAACGACCGTATCGATGATTCTTGGCATGCACAAGCCCACCAAAGGGACAGTGAAGCTGCTTGGCGGCGATCCCCGCGATCAGCAAGTGCGGGATCGAATCGGTGCGATGCTGCAGGATGTCAGCGTGATTGATGGACTGAAGGTAGGCGAGAGCATCGAATTGTTCCGCAGCTACTACAAGAAGCCGCTGCCGCTCGATTACCTATTGAAGGTTTCCAACCTGACAGAAGAGAAGAACAAGTTCGCAACCGCGTTGTCGGGCGGGCAGCAGAGAAGGCTGGGATTTGCGCTGGCGCTTGCCGGCGATCCGGATGTTATTTTTCTCGATGAACCGACTGTGGGGATGGACGTCACTTCGCGCCAGCTGTTCTGGGATACGGTCAAAGCGATGGCAGGCCAGGGCAAAACAATTGTGCTCACGACGCATTATCTAGACGAAGCTGACAGTGTTGCGGACCGCATTATCGTGATCAATAACGGCAAGCTGATCGCCGACGGCACGCCAAGCGAAATTAAAGCCGAGACGACAGGACGGGTAATCTCGTTCATCGCAGGTGACAGTGTTACTACGGAATCGCTGCTTGCCCTGCCGGATGTGACGGATGTGGAATGGAGCGGTCGCAAAGTGAAGCTGTACAGCTCTGACACGGACCGACTTATTGTAGCGTTAGTTGAGAAACGTTTTGATATGCGCGACATCGAAATTCAAACCGGCGGGCTCGAAGATGCATTCCAAGCGCTCGTGCTGCAGTCGTCGAATTAGTCAAATAACCCCTGAGCAATCGGGATAAACTAGTGGGAGTGAAAATAATGAATGGAACTATGGTTAGGGCGACACTTGCCCAGTGTAAGGCGGAGCTGCTGCGTACGGTCCGCAATAAACGATTTTTTATCTTCTCGATTGTCATGCCGATTATCTTCTACTTCCTGTTCTCCAACATCGTTGGCGACAATAAGGTTGTCGGCGGCGTGGACTGGTCGGCTTATTACCTCATGTCGATGACCTGCTACGGTATTATCGGGGCCAGCTTCTCGACCTACAGCATCCGTTTGGCGCGAGAACGCTCGCAAGGATGGATTCGCATGCTGCGCATTACCCCGCTCCCATCATGGGCCTATATCGTATCGAAAATCGCATCCCAAGCCATCATTAATCTCTTCATCGTTGTTATGATGTTTCTGATTGGCGGTATCGCTAAGGGGATCGACTTGCCGGCTTCGACCTGGATCGCCAGCGGAGCATGGATCTGGCTTGGCGGGTTGTCTTTTATGACGCTTGGCACCTTGTTCGGCACGATGCGCAATCCGGATGCCGTACAGGTATTGAGTACGGTGGCTTATATGGGGCTGTCTGTTGTGGGCGGTCTGTGGATGCCATTTGAAACGATGTCCTCCACCATGCAGAAAGTAGCGGAGGTAACGCCAACCTATCGGCTCGGGCAGGGCGCTTGGAACATTATCGGCGGCCAAGGCTTGAATTGGAACGGAATCGGCATTCTGGCGATTTACGTAGTCGTTCTAATGGTGGTATCATCATGGATAATGAAAAAGCAGGAAGCGGTGTAACGTTATGCGGAACATGATGAAGCGGCCTCAAGCCGGACCACCTGTGTTATTTGCAATGATATGGTTAGTCTATCTTGTGTTCCCGCTTTATCATTTATTCAATCAGCCGCCAGTCAGGGTTGTGATGGGGTTGACGGCTGTTCTCGTATTTATCGCCTTATATGTGTACAGCTACGCATACGAGCGTGGGCGACTGTACTGTATACTTGGCATGCTGCTCATCGTAGGCCTGTTCTGTTACAGCGATGAAGCATCCGTTTATATGGCGTTCTATCCGGCGCCGGTTATCGGGATGCTGAAAGGCCGCAGGCAGTTTGGAATTGCGATTGGCGGACTTGCGGCGCTGTTTGTCTCGACAATATGGTATTGGTCGCTCTATGACGATACCGATGCGCTGTTGCAGTTTATCCCGGCTATGGTTGTCATGTTATTTATCCCATTCGCTTTAATCGTTGGTCGAAGGTCGAAGGAGCTGCGGCAAAAGCTGAACCTTGCTAACGAAGAAATCTCACGGTTGTCCAAGAACGAGGAGCGCCAGCGCATCTCTCGCGATTTGCACGATACGCTCGGTCACACGCTTTCGCTTATTACGCTCAAGAGTGAGCTCGCAGAGAAACTCATTCTCAAGCAGCCGGAGCGGGCCGTGCAGGAGGTACGGGATATTCAGGCAACCTCGCGTGCTGCGCTGCGTCAGGTAAGGGAGCTGGTGTCGGGGATGAGCGCGGTGAAGCTGCGCGACGAGGTCGATCAGGCGAAGCGCATCTTGGCTGCTGCGGGTATCGTATTGGAGCGCGGGGAGAGCGATTGGGAACGGGAGCTGCCGTCGCCGCTGCTCGATAATATTCTGGGGATGTGCTTGCGGGAATCGGTGACCAACATCGTCAAGCACAGTCGTGCGCGTGTATGTACCGTTCGACTGGAATGGGAACCGGGCAAGCTGAAGCTGATTGTGATGGATGACGGGATCGGAGTGAGCAAGAGCAGTGAGGCTGCTGGTCCGAGGCCGCCTGATATAGGAGATGGATTAGTTGGCGGCAATGGTTTGCGCGGCATGAGAGAGCGTCTTAAGTTAATCGATGGCGATCTTGTCTTGGAGTCAGTAGGCAGAGGCACGGTGCTGACGTTTACGGTTCCGCTGGTGGAGAAGTCGGGCAGCAAGGGAGTAGGATGAGCGGTGAAAATTGTAGTAGCTGAAGATCAAGGCATGCTGCGCGGCGCGCTGAGTGCGTTACTGGACATGGAGGATGACATCGAAGTAATCGGTCAAGCGGAGAATGGCAAACAAGCGCTGGCTATGATTCGCGAGCTGTCTCCCGATCTGTGCGTCATGGACATCGAGATGCCGGAGATGAGCGGCCTTGATGTAGCGGAGAAGCTGAAGGAGCTAGCTCATCCTTGCCGGGTGGTCATCCTGACGACCTTCTCTCGCTCGGGGTATTTCCAGCGGGCGATGAAGGCGGGAGCGCGCGGATTCCTGCTCAAGGATTCGCCGATCGACGAGCTTGGCGCCGCTCTTCGCACCGTGTCGCAAGGCGGCCGCGCGGTTAGTCCGGAGCTTGCGCTGACGTTCTGGGAAGCGGAGAATCCGCTCACGGAACGGGAGCAGGAGGTACTGCGGCTTGCGGCTTCGGGTCTAACCGCAAGCGACATCGCAGGGCGGTTATTCCTCTCCGCGGGAACGGTCCGCAATTACTTGTCCGAAGCGATCCAAAAGCTTGCGGCGAAGAACCGCATCGACGCGATTGGGATCGCGGAGAAGAATGGGTGGATCTGAGAAGTGGTCCACCCAATCCTCCTATCCATCCCGTTCCCGGTGCCAATTATTTCGCCGGATGAGGGTTGGCGTCAGACCGGTATAGTTTTTGATGGATCTGGCAAAATGGTAGGAGGTTTTAAATCCCACGCGGTACGCAATTTCCCCGATTGATAAACCCGAATGACGAAGCAGCTCGATTCCTCTCTCAAGCCGAT
This sequence comes from Paenibacillus sp. CF384, assembly GCF_900106745.1. GTDB lineage: Bacteria > Bacillota > Bacilli > Paenibacillales > Paenibacillaceae > Paenibacillus_Z. The sequence goes on from NZ_FNNV01000004.1 coordinate 41,157, forward strand.
AATTCCATAAGTATTGCATAGGCGTAATGCCGAGTTCCCGACGAAACAGTCGAATCAAGTGATCCTTGGATAGGTTGGTCGTGAAGGCGAGGTCTGCGATGGTCAGATCTCTCTCATATTGATCCTTAATGGTCGCTTTGGCTATTAGTATAGCTGGGTGTGTGCTGCGGGAAGCATCATGGTGCGCGCATTCGGCTGCATAGAGGTCCAGAGCGGTGAGACCAAGCTTACGAAGTGCGCCGTTGAATTCTGATTTCTGAATCTGTTTGATGGCAATCGCGAGGTCGGTTAATTGGGTCATTTCTTGGGAGAGAGGAAGGTAGAGCGGCAGCGCATGCAGCCGGTCGAGCAGCTCCGGCACGGGGAACTCCGGCGTTAAGGTGATCCAGCGATGCCAGGTGTCCTGATCTTCTGCGAAGCGGAAGGTTTCCCAGTGGCCGGGCTTGAGCAGAACGACATGCCCCGGCGGAATCACTTGCAGATGTTGATCGAGAAGAAGGTCGATGCTGCCGGAATGCAGCATAACGAGCTGGTAATCGGTTTGATAGCGGGGTCCGAATTGGCTGCCCGGCGGGTATACAATGGAGCCTGCGCTTACTCTTGTCACTTGCAATGCCGGAAGCAATTCGGGTCCCACAAGCGCATCCATCCGAGCATCCTCCTAAGCCCTTAGATTAGAGCTGGAAATATCGTTCTCAGACACAAGATGATCGACTACAGAAATTTATTTTATCACGAGTTGCACTATAATGGTGGGGTGAAATGAAAGCGCTCTATATTATAAAGGAGGCATCGTGATGTTAAAGGGATTGCTGTTGAAGGGAATGGCGATTTCGCTCGTTTTATCACTGCTGATTGTAGGGTTGTTTGGTGGTGTGTATGTGCCTTCGGCCCACGCGGCGGTGCAGTACACGTTCTATGCTTCGCCTTCAGGAAGCGGAACGACCTGCTCGCTGGCGTCTCCGTGTTCGCTTACCGGAGCAAGGGATAAAGTTCGTACGGTCAATAGCGGCATGTCGGGCGACATCGAGGTGATTTTAAGGGGAGGCAAATATTATTTGTCTTCCACGCTGACGTTTAACGAGAATGATTCAGGGAAGAACGGCTACCGCGTCTATTGGAAGAATTACACCGGTGAAACACCGGATCTCATCGGCGGGCAGCTTATAACTGGGTGGACACTTGATTCTGGCAACGTATACAAAGCTAATGTCGGCACGAGCCTGAACTTCCATACGTTGTTCGAGAACGGCGTACGGGCGAACAAAGCTCGCTATCCCAACACCGGCTACTTACAGGATGAGAACGGCAGCGGGGGTATTGGTGAAGCCACTTATTTGGATGCCTGGCTCACCTTCAAGAGCGGAGATATCCCGAACTGGAGCGACATCGTCGGCGGTGAAGTGAACATATGGGGGTATTGGGACTGGCACAATTCTACCTTGCCAATTACGGGATTCAACTACTCCACTCGCAAAATCACCCTGTCCAGACCGCCGATGTGGGGAACGGTCAATCCGAACACGACGCCCTACGGCTTCAAGCAAAATAATTATGACCGCTACTTTATTCAAGGCGTGAAGTCTGCTTTGGATACGGCCGGCGAGTTCTATCTGAACACCTCTACCGGTTATTTGTACTATTACCCGAGAAATACCCCGATTGCCAGTCAAGAGATTATCGCGCCTACAGTGAAAAACATCATCGAATTCATAGGTTCATCCACGACGAGCTTGGTTCAAAACATCCAATTTCAAGGCATTAAAGTGAGAGTGTCGGATTTCACGAATACCCTGGACCCTTGGGCAGATCCGGCCAATCCGATGGTGAGAGGCGCCGGAGGAGCGGGAGCTCAGTATGAGAATAATGAGCCGCTTGCCAATCGTTACGGCAACATCTACATGCGCAATGCTGCGAATATTACGCTCCACACCTTGGATATCTCAAACAGCGGTTATAACGGGGTTATGCTGGATCGTTATGTCCAGAAGGTCGCGGTATTTAATTCGCAAATCCATGATATCGGGTATACGGGCGTATTCCTATCGGGAGGCACCAATAACCTGACAGACACGCTAATCAGCCGGGATAACCTCATCCAGAACAATCATATTTACGACATCGGCAAGCTTGCCGGCAACGGTGTCGGGGTTTCCATCGAACAAAGCGCCTACAACAACGTCAATCATAACGAGATTCATAACGGGCCGCGCCATGGCATTAATATTTTGGGCTCTTATGACAATTCCTCCTCCGTCAACCTGGCCTCCAACAATCTCATCAATTACAACCGCTTATACAATCTCAACAACGACAGCTCGGATACCGGCAATGTCTATCAATTCGCGGCGGGCAAATACAACGTCTACGACCATAATTTCTCGTACGACAGCAACTCGATCCACTCCGTTAATGCGGTTTACTATCTCGATAATCATACCGATTACGCGACATTGTCCAATAACATCGGCTACGACCCGGCGATTATTAACCGCAACGACAACTTTCCGACAATAACGCTCATGAACAATGTGCTGAGCAGCAACTCGGCAGACTGGACTGCGGCCGGCCTCGACAGCTCTCAGATGGGCATCGTGACGATGGCGAATCCGGTATGGCCGGCAGTTCCTGTAAACTTACCTTATACGGATGATTTTGAAAACGGAACGATCGGTCAGACTGCTGCTAATTGGACGACGGCATACGGGACTTGGCAGATCGTATCAGGCAAAGCTTATTACAGCTCCGGCGGCGTGGGTGCAGGGGGACTTACGACGGTAGGAGACGCCACGTGGTCGAACTATACCGCGAAAGCGAAAGTGAAGGTCGCCTCCTGGAATACGACCAGTTATCGCAGCGTCGGCATTCTGGGCCGTTATCAGGATGCGTCGAACTATTATTATTTTCAGTATTACAACAACGACGGCAAGCTCTATCTGTCAAAGTTCGTGAACGGGGTTTGGACGCACCTTGGCAGCACGCCGTTCACCTTCAATACGAATCAATATTACGAATTTAAGCTGGACCTGAACGGATCGAGCATCAAAGCTTCCGTAGACGGCACGCAAATTTTCTCGGTCACGGACAGCCAGTTCAGCGCAGGCAAATTCGGCATGCTTGCCAACGAGAACGCCGCAACGTTCGATGATGTCGGCATCAGCGCGATCTCGCTGCCGTTCAGCGATGATTTCGAAGGCGAAACGGTCGGCACGATAGCCTCGAAATGGAGTAATGTGTTCGGCAGCTGGCAAGTGATTGCGGGCAAGGCTTATAACTCGACAGGAGGCGTAGGGGTAGGCGGGCAAACGGTAGTGGGCGATTCGACTTGGAGCAACTACACGGCGGAAGCCAAGGTGAAGGTAGCCTCTTGGAACACGACCAGCTATAGGAGCGTGGGTCTGCTAACCCGTTACCAGGACAGCAGCAACTATTATTATTTCCAGTACTACAACAACGACGGCAAGCTGTATATCTCCAAGTTTGTGAATGGCGTTTGGACGCATCTGAACAGCGTGGCGTTCACGTTCAACACCAACCAATACTACACGTTCAAGGTTGTGTTAAGTGGCTCCAGCATTCAATGCTACGTGGATGGCACCTTGAAGTTCAGCGTGACGGACAGCCAATTTGCCTCCGGGAAGGTCGGCTTGCACGCGAACGAGAACGCCGCGATCTTCGATGATGTGAGCATTTATTGATGCTTGGCCATCGGATGCTGATGCTGATGCTGAAATTTCTAACGAACCACAGAGCCCTTATTTCAGCGAAAAGAAGGGGTGTGAAATTCTAACGAACCCTACGGGTGCTATTGCGTGTTGAGTGCTCAATTTGGAGCCGGTTTTGCCGAAATAAGACCTATACGGTTCGTTAGATTCGCAGAACCGAGAAATTCGGAGCAATAAGACCTCCAAGGTTCGTTAGCGGCGGTCGGCGGCAGCCGAGAACAAAAAAAAGCCGAGTCCTATTAATGGGGACTCGGCTTCTTTCTTTTCTAGGCTTCGTCCATCTCCGCTTTCGCCACGGTAAAGTAGAACTCTACGCCGCTGCCGTGGTTGCGCACGCCGAAGGTGCTGCCGTGCAGCAGCAAAATATGCTTCACGATGGCGAGCCCGATGCCGGTACCGCCGAGCTCGCGGCTGCGGGAATGGTCGGTGCGGTAGAACTGCTCCCAGATGCGCTTCAGCTCGGCTTCCGGAATGGCTTCGCCTTCATTCCAGAGCGAGAGCAGCCAGCGGTCCGGCTCCGCGACAATGCGCAGCTCGATCGCTCCGCCTTGCACGGTATGGCGGATGGCGTTGCTCATGAGGTTCGCCAGCACCTGCTCCAGCCGGAAACGGTCACCGTACGCCGGCATCTCAGCCGGTTCCTCCGGCAGCAGGGCATTCAACGCAATCGCCTTGCGCTCCAGCGGCTCCGCGTGACGCTGCAAGAAAGCATGCGCGCAAGCGCGCAGATCGAAGCTGCCGCTTACGAGCCGGTATTTGCCGGATTCCAGCTGCGCCAAATCCAGCATATCGTTGACGAGACCGGACATCCGGCTGGTCTCGTCCATGATAACGCCGAGATACTGCTCGCGTTTCTCGGCGCCTCCGATCCCATCGCGCAAGCCCTCGGCATACCCGCTAATGAGACTGATCGGCGTCTTGAGCTCATGCGAAACACCTGCCACGAATTCACGCCGCATCGCTTCCAGCTGTTTTTCTTTCTCGAATTCTTCCTTGAGCTGTACATTCGCCGCCTGCAGCTCGCCAAGCGCGTGCTGAAGATTATCCGATAGAAAATCAAACGTTCGCGACAAACTCCCAATCTCATCATTACGCTTAATCCCGCTCTTAACCGAGAAATCCAGCTTCGAGAGACGAAGCGCTACCTGATTCAGCCTCCGCAGTGGCTTCGTAATCATGCCGGAGTAGAGGAAGGACAGCAGCAGGATGAGCACAACCGCAAGTCCGTAGAAATACATATAGAAATCCTTGAACACATACCCTGCATCACTGACCGGCTGAAGCGAAGACACCGCGAACAGCACCTGTCTGGCACCATCCGCTGAAGGTAGCGCAGCTACTGCGATGAGCTGATTGTTGCCGACCTTCTCCGGACCGAAGCCCGGAGCGCGATACACGACCGTTTCTCCGCCGGTAAACACCCGCTCAACCTGCGCCGAATCCTGCAGCCACTGCGCAACACCGGTCATTAAATTATCGACCTGCTCCTGCGAGAGCGGATTTTGAATCATGCGCAGCACATCGCCCCCGAGCTGGTCGATGCTGATAAAGATGCGCTTCTGCTTCTGGCCGGCCCCGATGGCGATTGCCCTGATGCCTTGATCGTCGAATTCGAACTTAGCGGTTAACGCAAAGTAGCGGCTCTCAAACGGTGCAAAATAGAGCGGCAGTCCGCTGCCCATCGTCGTCGTCTCGCCTTGCAGCTGTCCCGGCAACGGGATGGTGAAATCCCCGATAAACGGCTGGCGATTCACGCTTTCATCGCCTTCGAGAAGTGGAGTTGCGGGAGAAGTGGAAGGCGAAGTCTCCTTGGCCATATTGCCGGTATCCGCCTGCGATTCCGACCCGCTTTTGACGCGAAGAACCGCGCCGCCTTCGACCGTCTGCCCCTCGGCCGAGCCATCCGTTCCCGGGACGGGCCTCGACATCCCCGCCCTCGTTCCGGTCCCTGCACCTGATGGCATCGTATCGCCAACCACCATATACTTGTCCCGCAGCTCCGTAAACTCCTGCTTGATCGCTTTGATTTTCTGCTTCTCATAATAGCTCTCGAAGAAGGTTAGCTGCAGCACCATCATGAGGGTTGTGAAGGCGATGAACACCACGGCCGTGACGGTAAACAGCTTAAAAGCAACGCTCCGCCCGCGCTTCATCGTTTCACCTTGAGCTGATAACCGTTGCCGCGCACGGTACAGATCAGCTCCGCCTTGCTGCCGAGCTTCTGCCGCAGACGCTTAATATGAGTATCGACCGTTCGCGCATCACCGAAATAATCGAAGCCCCATACATGATTGAGCAGCATGTCCCGCGTTAACACGATGTTCCGGTTGCGGTACATATACAGCAGCAAATCGTATTCCTTCGGCGACAGCGTCAGCTCCTCGCCATCGACCTTCACCTCGTGCGAGGCCTCTTTGATCGTCAGCCCATCCAACGTGATCAGGCTGGCATCCGAACCATCTCCGGCCTTCGAGGTCGAAGCCGAAGCAGCCGCGGCCAAGAGTTCTACCCGTTTCAGCAGCGCCTTCACCTTCGCAGTCAGCTCCTTCGGACTGAACGGCTTCGTCATGTAATCATCCGCGCCCAGATCGTAGCCAAGAAGCTTGTCGTCCTCGGCTGACCGGGCCGTCAGCATAATAATCATCACATCGGACCGTTCTCGAATCGAACGGCAGACGCTATAGCCGTCCAGCTTCGGCATCATAATGTCCAAAATGACCAGTGCGACCGGTTCTGCAGCGAACCGGAGCAGTGCTTCCTCGCCGTTGGCCGCCTCGATAACCGTAATATTTTCCCCATGCAAGTAATCGACAATGAGCTGCCGCATAAGGGGCTCATCCTCGACAAGTAGTACATTTCCGCTCACAATACCGTTTCCTCCTTCATTGTCACACAGCTGTCACATCGCGCTTTTACAGTTACAAGTGAGAAGAAACGGTTCATGCCGTTCTTTAGCTGGGCGTTGCAGAGAAGGATCCCCAAATCGATTATCTGCACGTCCGAAGCAAAAGCATTCGCTCTCACTATCGTATAGGAGGTCGTTATGAAATTCAATCGCTTGCTGCAGCGAGACAGCAGTGCGGCGGTCATGTTCCTGCTGCCGAGTCTGATCGGCTTCGGGCTGTTCTTCCTGATTCCGTTTGCGGCAGGAGGCTACTATTCGCTGGTGGACAGTCCGGTGAACGGCAGCTTCGTCGGCCTCTCCAATTACGTGGAGCTGCTGGAGAGCAGCTCATTTCGCAAGGCGGCGTCGAACACCGCGTTGTTCACGGCCGTAAGCGTCCCGCTGCTGATGGTCATTTCGTTATTGCTGGCGCTTCTGCTCATGCGCGATGTGTATGCCCGAAACTGGATACGCACGTTCTATGTCATGCCGCTGGTCGTTCCGGTCGCTTCAATCGTGATGCTGTGGCAGATTTTGTTCGATGGCAACGGTTTTCTGAATGCATTCCTGCAGGAGCAGGGGCTGGCAACGAAGGACTGGATGGGCTCGGGAACGGCAAGAGCCGTTGTATTGCTGATTTTCCTGTGGAAGAACACGGGCTATAACATGGTGCTTTATCTGGCAGGTTTGCAAAATATTCCGGAGGACTATTACGAAGCCGCTTCTGTGGAAGGTGCAGGCTGGTGGTGGAAGCTGCGCCATATTACGCTTGTTTATTTAACGCCGACGGCGTTCTTCGTCTTCGTCATGTCGGTTATCGGTTCGTTCAAGGTGTTCCGCGAGACGTATCTGATTGCAGGGGAGTATCCCGATGAGAGCATCTACATGCTGCAGCATTATATGAACAATATGTTTCTGTCCTTGGATTACCAGAAGCTGACCTCGGCCGCGTATGTGATGGCGCTCGTCATCACGGTGTTTGTTGCGGTGGTGTTCAGGCTGGAGCGGGCGCTGAGGAGGCGGATGGAATGAGGGACAAGCCGCGAGCTTTGGCCAAAATCATGCTTACGTTCATGCTTGCCCTATTCGCTGCAGGTATGCTGTTTCCGCTTGTATTCACGATCAGTAATTCCTTCATGTCGGAGGATGAAATTACGGCAGCCTATGGCATTTTGTCGCCGAGTGCAGAAGGTGATTCCGGTGGCTTGTCCGAATCGAAGGCGGATCAGTTCGCCGTGCTCAAGCTGATTCCGGACAAGGTGACGCTTGAACAGTACGGGGAAGCGCTCTACCGAAAACCGCAGTTTCTGGCCATGTTCTGGAATGCGGTTGTGATGACGGCGCCGATTATTGCCGGGCAGACCCTCGTTGCCGCACTGGCGGCTTATGCGCTTGGGAAGCTGCAATTTGCGGGACGGGACAAGCTGTTCTTCATCTATCTCATTACGATGCTCATGCCGTTCCAAGTCACGCTCGTGCCGAATTACATGATGGCAGACCGGCTTGGGCTGCTCAATAGCTTCGGTGCGATCGTATGGCCCGGCATCTTCGCGGCATTCGGCGTCTTCTTATTGCGACAGTTTATGCTGCAGATTCCGACGGCTTACGTGGAAGCAGGCAAAATGGACGGTGCAGGCCATATGCAGCTGTTCTTGCGTATCGTACTCCCTATGTGCAAGCCGGGACTTGCTGCGCTGGTAATTCTGCTCTTCATCGACAACTGGAACATGGTCGAGCAGCCGCTCATCCTGCTGACCGATGCGGTGAAGCAGCCGCTGTCGGTCTATCTGTCCCGGATTCGGGAAGGGGAACAGGGCATCGCTTTTGCCGTTTCCGTGCTCTATATGGCGCCGATGCTGTTTATTTTTCTCTATGGCGAGAACGATCTCATAGCCGGCATTCAGCTATCCGGGCTGAAGGGGTAGGCCGGGTCGGGCCGGCGCGGCACGCAAAAAGTACATAACAGTTTAGGAGTGAAGAGGATGTCCACGATGCTGGACGATAATCGCTTGAAGCGGCGCAAACGGCTCATGGGCACAGTGCTGATACTCTTCTTCGGCGCGCTAGCCGTGCTCACGTTCTTCTCGAACACGATCGCGGGCATGGCGCTGCCGAAGGTGACGGTGACGAAGCCTGATTTTGGACAGTTGGAACGTACCGTTTCCGGTGAAGGCGAGCTGGAGGCGGAGAAATCGGAGGAGCTGTACGCCGAAGGCGACGGTAATGTGACGAAGATCTATGTCGAAGAAGGCGACGCCGTTAAGAAGGGGCAGACGCTGATTTCCTATGATACGACGGAGGCCAAGCGGAATCTTACGGATGAAGAGACGCGATATGCGCAGGCGAAGCTGCGGATGGAGAAGCAGCGGGAAGGGATCGTCGATGCGCTGCGGCAGGGTAACGAGTCGTCGGTGCGTGATCTCAAACGCGACTTGAAAATTGCCGAGTACGATCTGGATATACAGCGTCGAAAGCTGGAGACGATGCGCGAAGACATTGCGAGCAGCAGCGCGGTTCGGGCGCCGTTCGACGGCATCGTTACCAAGCTGCAGGCGACGGAGGGGCTCCCTTCTTCGCGTGGGCAGGCTGTGGTGGAACTGGCGGATGTGAGCGAAGGGCTTATTTTCACCTTTACCGATGACGCAGACGATGCGGATAAGCTTCGCATCGGTGAAACGGTGTCGTTGTCGGCCTATATCGGCGAGAAGCGGAAGATGGTGAAAGGCACGGTCGACGATATCGAGGACGCAACAGACAGCGGAGCTCTCGGCGGTGGCGGATCGGGCGATGCCGATGATGAACAGAAGAAAATTACAGTGAAGCTCACCGGTCAGGAGCTGCAGCTTGGCGACCAAGTGAAGCTTTCCGTGAAGAAGACCGGGCGGATCGGCGGCATCATTCTAGCCAGCGATACGGTACAGCAGGGTTCAGAAGGGTACTACGTTTGGGTGGTGAAGGAGAAGAAGGGACCGCTCGGCAGTATCTATACGGCAGTGAAAGCAGCGGTCACGATCGGAGATTCGGATGAGACCAATACGGAAATTGTGGACGGGATTATGCCGGATGAAAAGGTCGTTGATGAGATGAGCGAGCCGCTAAGCGAGGACCAGCGCGTGCGTTTGAACTAATAGAATAGATAATTTATTCCAAGGAGTGTGTGTTCAGAATGAAGAGGAAAGCGAAATCTGCGATTACAACGGGCTGTGTCAGCCTTGCGCTCATGACGGCGATAACAGCGTGCTCAAGTGGAGGCGGCAACGGCGGGAACGCAAATGCGGGAGAGCAGCCGCCGGCCCAAACAAAGGATGGCAAGACGGTAGTGACCGTATCCGTTCTGGAGAATGACCGTTTCTTGCAGACGGCGGAAGCGAATTTCGAGAAGGCGCATCCGGATATCGATATTCAGATTACTGCTGCGATTGCCACACCGGAAATGGGCAAGAAGGTAGTCAGAAGAGCGGGCGGCCAGGACGAAAACTCGGCGGACAAGGAGAAGTTTGTGAGCACCGTCAACACCGAGCTGATGTCGGGCAAAGGCGCGGATCTTATAGCGGTGCAGGATCTGCCATTCAATAAATATGCGGAGAAAGGATTGCTTACGGATCTTCGGTCTGTGATGAAGGACGATAAAGATTTTAACCTTCAAGATTACTATGAGGGCATTATGGATGGGGTGACGGTCGAAGGCAAGCAGGCAGCGCTGCCGATTCGATTCTCGCTTGATGTGCTGCTCGCGAATACAGAGGAGCTTGCTGGGGCAGGTATTACTGTCGACGATAGCATGTGGACATGGAAAGATTTCACGGATATTGCCCATAAGCTCGTGAAAGATGAAGACGGTGACGGCAAGCCGGACAAATATACGATGAGCGGGATGTCGAAGGATCAGATGCTTCGGTTGATGGTGGAATCCAGCTATGAGCATTACGTGGATGCGGCTGCGAAGAAGGCGTCCTTTGACCAAGGTGATTTTGCGGCGATGCTGGAAAACTTGAAGGGACTCTACGACGACGGCTTGGTTAGCGATGGGATGCCGGCTCCCGGTCAACAATCATTCGGTCATATGAATCTGATGATGCCGATGGATCTGGTTATGCTCCCGGAGATGATGTTCCAGGGCAAAGGTCAAGTATTCCAGACGCCATCCGGCGGCGAGGCGAAAGGCATGACTTACGACAGTGATCTTATGCTTGCTCTGAACGAGAAGTCCGGCGCGAAGAAGGAAGCATGGGCGTTCATGAAATACTTGTTGTCCGCCGAGGCACAGGGAACACCGGGCATAATGGGCTTCTCCGTGCGCAAGGATATGACGGCGAAACAAGTGCAAGAGTCGATGAAAATGCTGGAGAGCGGCAAGATCAAGATAGCGGGACCGGAGGGTGAAATTTCGCCGCCAACGGTAACGGAGGAAGATGTCAAAGCGATCGTCAATACGATTCCGCGCATCAAGCGATTTAGCGGCGATGACAGCGCCATTATGGACATGGTGAAGGAAGAGGCTACGGCGTTCTTCGAGGGCCGCAAGTCGGCGGACGAAGCGGCAAAGCAGCTGCAGAACCGGGCAACGATTTATTTGAACGAATAGCGAGACAGCGCGAGAGAACCTCTTTGGGAGGCCGTCGGAGCCACGGCATCCCAAAGAGGTTCTTTTTGTCACTTCTTGGTGTCAGAATATAGTTTTTTATTCCTTCCATTGTCGAAATGATCAAAAAGTCCTATTAAAATAATAGAAGTGTAAACGATATGTAAACTAAAATATGGTATGATAGTACTAAATTAATCCAACGGAGGGATCAAACGTGAATGTTTTAATCACAGGTGGCTGTGGATTTATAGGTTCTTTTGTCGCGGAGCGCTTTCACAAGGAAGGCCATGCCATATATATAATCGACAATTTATCCACTGGCCAGAGATCGAATGTCACTGTACCGCACAAGTTTTATGAAATAAGTGTCGAAGATCGTAAATGCGAATCGATTTTTCAAAGTATTGCCCCAGACATTGTTATCCATCTGGCAGCGCAGGTTGACGTCGTGACATCGGTAGAGCGTCCGCATATAGACACACAATCCAATATACTTGGGCTCGTAAATATTTTACGCTGTGCGCAGCATGCAGGCGCATCGAAGCTGATTTTTGCATCCTCGGCCGCTACATACGGTCCTTATGACCAAATTTCCCTTACTGAAGATCTTCCTACTAACCCGGTTTCGCCATATGGGATTAACAAGAAGCTCGGTGAATACTACTGCGAGAAGTGGAAAGAACTCTACAACCTAGATACCCTTTGTTTCCGATTCTCAAACGTATATGGTCCTCGTCAAGGCAGCGTCGGAGAAGGCGGCGTTGTCTCCATTTTTATGGAACGGCTTCGGGACGGCAAAGAATTATCCCTATTCGGCGATGGTGGACAAACACGCGATTTTATTTATGTAAAAGATCTGGTGGATGCAATTTATCGCGGTTCCAATAGCAGCGTGACAGGCGTCTACAATCTATCGACGAATACGGAGACGAGTGTAAACCGTTTGATTGAAGTGCTGGGCAGCAAGACGGGAGAGATGAAAGTAACTCATTTGCCGCCGCGCGATGGTGATATCTATCGTTCGAGTCTGGACAACACGCGGATTAAACGCGATCTGGATTGGGTGCCCATATACAGCCTTGAAGAAGGCTTAGACGAGACCTACAATTGGTTCTTGCAGTCGAAGAATGAGAACCAGAAGATCGTTAAGAAACAAGAACGTAAGATGCAGTCCAAATTATGGAGAATGTTAAAGCCGTTTGGAGAGAATCTGCTTGCTTTTGCACTTGTTGCCGTCATCACCTTAAACAGCTCGGAGTTGCTGTTGCACACGGGCATGGATTTTAAACTAATCTATGTTATCGTTCTTGGCATCATATACGGAACAAAACAGTCTTCACTTGCAGCCGTGCTTGCTTCAACCTTGTACTACTATGAAAGTTTAAAAGACGGACGTGACTGGGTGTCCCTACTTTATGATCCGGATGCACTTTTTGTTATTGCTATGTATCTGTTTTTCGGTCTGATTATTGGTTATGTTTCGGACAAAGCTCGCCGAGACAATAAGCGTATTAGCGCGGAGCTTAAGGGTGTAGAGAATAACTATCAATTTCTTAAAGACGTTTATGCGGATACGCGAAAAGTGAAAGAAGAGCTGCAGCGTCAATTAATCAATAGCAAGGACAGCATTGGCCGGATCTATAGTATTATCAAAAAGCTTGAGAGCATGGAACCGGAAGAAATCGTTAACTCTTCGGTCGGTGTGCTGACAACGTTGCTGGAATCGGATAGGATTTCCGTATATTCCGTTAATAATTCGGATTTCATTCGCCTGATGATTAAATCGAATGCACCGCAGTTTGATCTGCCGAAGACGATGCGATTGTCCGAATATCCTTCAATACAGGAAGTCGTGCGCACTGGGAAAATGTTCGTGAACAAAACGATGGATGCATCGCTGCCTATGTTAATTGCTCCAATTGTGCATGATGGACAAATTGTAGCTTTAGTCTCTGTATATGATATTGCTTTCGAACGTATGAATTTGAATGTGGAGAACTTGTTCCGGGTGAGTGTGGATCTTATTTCGGGCTCCTTATCTCGTGCTTTTAAATATGTAGGTGTTACCAAAGGTGATCGTTTCATCGACGATACGGCTGTATTGAAAACAGAGGTATTCTTACAGCTGTTGGAAACGAAATCAAGTGCGAAGCTTCAACATAATGCGGAATATGTGTTGCTAGATGTGGAAACCAACAATCTCCCAGTTAAATCCATATCGGAACGACTCGCTTCTTCGTTACGAGACTCTGATTATGTAGGCTTAATTCGTGAAAAAATCGTACTGTTGCTCTCCAATTCGAATTTGAAGGAAGCGGATTTTGTTATGCAACGGTTGAGCAAAAACGGTATCACTACTCGCATAATAAGTGAGGACGAGGTCTATGGTTAATTTTATAATCGGGTATTATGTGGTCTCGGCGATATACCTTGCAATAACCATGAAGAGGCGATTACGTGACGGTTGGTATACGCTGATACTTGTGACATGTCTTCCGTTTTTTGGGCTGCTGTTCTCCTTGCTGCAGGATGCCGCTGCATTTATGAAGACCAAAGGCGGAGACGATAGATTTAAAGAATTGACGGATATGAATGTACAGGAGGATCGAATCTATCAACGTGTCAACGTTGATAAAGAGACGAACCTGTTGCCGCTTGAAGAAGCGCTGGTTGTCAATGACAACACAACACGAAGAAGGCTGCTTCTCGATATACTCAAGGAAGATATGGATGAGAAGATGATCCCGCTTCTTGAGCAAGCCGTCAACAATGAAGATACGGAGACGTCTCATTACGCCGTAACCGCGGTAATGGAGATTAAACGCAAACTACTCTTATCGATCCAAAAATGGTCTGTCCGGCACGAGGACGATAAAGAAAATCCGCAAGTATTGCTCGCCTATGCGAATGCAATCAAGAACTATTCGACAAGCGGATTTATGGACAAGCGGACGCAGATGACTTATAAGCTCACTTATGTGAACTTACTACGCCAACTGCTTCAGACGGATGCTGCCAGCGTAATGCTCTACCAGGAAATTATAGAAAGCGAGAAGGCGCTGGAGCGTTATGATGAAGCACTTCGCAACTGCGATCAATTCTTGGAGAAGTACCCCCAGAGTGAGCAAGCTTATCTTTCTGCGCTCGATCTTTATTACACGCTTAAGATGAGAGAGCCGTTCTACGCTATATTGGAAGATTTGAAAGCCTCAAAAATAAGTGTGTCCAATCGAGGGTTAAATATCATTCGATTCTGGTCCGTAAAAGGTGCTTAAATAGTGAAAAAGTTTAAATTGAATCGCCAGGTTTACGTGATTCTATTATTCGTATTTATTTTGACGATCGGGCTGCAGCTCACGCGTTCTCAGTCGATTCTGTCCATGGGCGGCAAGCTTAATGTTATCGAGGAATCCGCAGAAACGGTAGACGCGCTCAGCGCGGATGAAGTTTCTGCTCTGCATGAGGGAAAGACATTGATTCTCTACGATGCAGACTCTAACCCGGAAGCGCTATCCAGTCAAGCTATCAAGTACAATACCGAACAAACCTTGCAATATATGAAGAAGCCATTCACTACATACGCGGTTCAGAAGTATACTGGTCACGGCGAAGGGTATAAGAGTGTCATCGTGACATTAAGTGGACTGAACAAAATCAAAAATGCAAATTGGTTGACCGATTTTGTGGAGAGCGGCGGTAAGATCCTGTTCGCCGAAACGCCAAATATTGATGATGTTTTGAATACCATCTACCGTAAACTCGGCATCAATGAGCTAGGTGAGTATACAACGTCTGAAGGCATGACGCTCAAAACGAATATTCTTATTCATAGCGGTGGAGAGTCCTTTGAAAAGGAACTCATCGAGAATACGTCGCTGCAGGTGCATCTTGCGGATCAAGCAAGCATACACGCAGTTGATTCCAATGGCATGCCTTTGCTCTGGGAGATGCCTTATGGCAAAGGGAAGTTTGTTGTTTTCAATGGAAACATTATGCAAGAGAAGGCTAGCCGAGGGATACTTTCCGGTTCGATCAACTTATTGCAAGAGGACGATATTTATCCGATCATCAACACGAAGTTGATGTTTATCGATGACTTTCCTGCCCCGATGCCTACTGGATTTACGAAGGAACTGTTCAACATTTACAAACGAAGCCTGCCTCGGTTCTTTAAAGAAGTCTGGTGGCCTGACATGCTGATGCTTCAAAGCAAATATAACCTGAAGTACACAGGCATGGTTATTGAGTCGTACGATGACAGAGTCACTGCTCCATTTACGCATGCTCGTGAGGCGGATCCCGTAAACCTTGTCACATTCGGCCGCGAATTGATTAAACGTGGTGGAGAAATTGGTATTCACGGTTATAATCACCAATCGCTGACAATGGACCCTGCTATAAGTAAAGTGTACAGCTACAAAACGTGGAAGTCTTCTGCAGATATGATCGCATCGATTGAAGCGGTGCGTGCGTTTATTCAAACGTCATTCCCAAATTACAGTCTGCACAATTACGTTCCGCCTTCAAATGCTCTGACTGCCGATGGCAGAGAAGCACTGAAGAAGGGATGGCCGGATCTGAAGTCAATATCAGCCGTATATCTGGAGGATCCATTACACGCGAGCTATGAGCAGGAATTCTCCTTATCCGCAGATGGAATCGTAGAAATGCCTCGTATTACCTCAGGATTTAAGAAAGACCGGTTTTCAGAATGGACTATGATGAATGCCGCTACATCAATTGGTGTATTCTCGCACTTCGTCCATCCTGATGATATTTTGGACCGAAATCGAAGCTTCCCTTTTACATGGTCGGAACTAGTCATGATGACAGATGATTTTTTATCTATGGTTCAGGATAAATACAGTTGGCTGCGCAATATGACTGCAACGGAAGGCAGCATAGCAACGGAACGGTTTCTACTCAGCGAGCCGCATTTCGTGCATAAGCCGGATCGCATAGACGGATTCATTAATCACTTCTATGAGGGCTCCAAATTATACTATATCGTTCGGACGGACAAGAAGATTACCAAAGAGCAGAATTGTACAGTTAAGCGGATTGATGACAATGTGTACCTCGTTGAAGTGCGCAGTGAAAAATTCTCGATCGGATTGGAGGCATAGCAGGTGAGGATTTGTTTAGTAGCCGAGGGCTCCTACCCCTATATTACCGGCGGTGTATCAAGCTGGATTCATGCACTTATTCGGAATATGCCGGAGCATGAATTTGTCATCTATGCTATCGCTGCGGAACGCAAGCAGAAAGGAAAGTTCAAATACGAGCTGCCAAGCAATCTTGTGGAGGTTCATGAAGGCTTTCTTGATGATTTCCTACGGATTGATGGCGAGTGGGGGCATCGTGTTCGTTTAGATAAAGAGGAGAAAGCAGCACTGAAATCACTGATTGGCGGCGACGAGCATATCGATTGGAAGCCGGTGTTAAGCGTACTTGGCGATCCGAAGCTGAAGAATGCTGCGGATTTCCTCATGAGCAAAGACTACTTTGATATTATGAGCGAGCTTTGCTTAGAGAAATACAGGCAAATTCCGTTTACGGAGATGTTCTGGACAGTTCGGTCTATGATTCTACCGCTATTGCTAACCGTGAGAGCGACGCTTCCTGAGGCCGATATCTATCATTCCGTATCGACTGGATATGCCGGCGTCATCGCAAGTTTAGGGAAGCACAAATACCAGAAGCCGATGATTCTTACGGAACATGGGATTTACTCCAGGGAGCGCGAGGAAGAAATTATTAAGGCGGATTGGGTGAAGGGCTACTTCAAGGACGTATGGATTGAATATTTCTATACGCTTTCCGCATGCGCCTATCAGTACGCGGATCAAGTGATTACGCTCTTCAATAGGAATAAAGAGATTCAAATTGAGCTTGGCTGCGCGGAAGAAAAGATTCAAATCATGCCAAACGGCGTGGGGGTGGACGATTTCAATTCTCTCCCAACGAAGCCGGAAGGTGAGCCGATGTGGATTGGCGGTCTTGTCCGTGTTGTTCCGATCAAAGATATTAAGACAATGATTCAAAGCTTCCAGATCGTGAAGTACGAAGTGCCGGATGCGAAGTTTTTTATCATGGGGCCGTATGAGGAAGACCTTGAGTATTATCAAGAATGTCTTAGTCTAGTCGAGTCGCTGCAGTTGAAGGATGTCATCTTTACAGGCAGCGTCAATATTAAAGACTATATCGGCAAAATGGATGTTCTGGTCCTCTCGAGTATCAGTGAAGGTCAGCCGCTTGCAGTTCTTGAGGGAATGGCTGCAGGGAAGCCTTTCGTGACGACCGACGTTGGCAGTTGCAAAGAATTGTTATTCGGTGTAGATGATGATTACGGCAGTGCGGGTTATGTAGTGCCGGTTATGAATTATGAGCAGATTGGACAAGCGGTAATCACTCTTTGCCGAAGTGAGCGTCAACGCAGGGAGATGGGAGCGAATGGACTCGAGCGTGTCCGTAATCGCTATACGAATGCAGCATTCATTAATAACTACAAGAATCTATATCGATCCTATGGGGAGGAGAAACGATAATGGCTGGTATTGGATTTGAATTGAAAAGACTGTTTGATAAAGACGGTCTCGTTAATAAGTTTAAAGCCTTCTCGTACTCCTCCTTAGTGACGATTGGGCCTATGCTTGCCTGTATTATGCTCGTGCTTGTCGTTCAAGTCATCATGATCAAGAAAAATATTGATTTTATGGATCGTGAGCTGTTTATTGCTTGCACCGTATATGCCTTTACTTTTTCTTATATCTTTTCTAATTTATTGACGATGTTCATTACGCGCACAGTTTCCGATTTCATTTATATGGGTTATATCGACGCGTTGCTGCCATCATTTTATGGAAGTATTATCGTGAACTATGCGGTCGGCGGCATTCCTGCAATTTTGTTCTTATGGATGATCGGGTTGCCGTTTGCCTTGAAAGTCGCGTTGTTCATTCTGTTTATGATTCTGGTCACGATTTGGAATATGAACATATTCATCTCTGCAATGAAAAACTTCCGTTTTATCAGCTACGCTTTTGTGACGGGTTCCATTGTGGCGGTGCTTCTCGTTATGGCCGTCGTGTATTTCATGGACTACGAAGATATCATTACTAAAATCATCTTTGCTATGGATATCGGCTTCGCCGTTACAGCAGGAATGCTACTGGTACAGATCGAACGATTCTTCCGAACAGGTAGAGCAATGCCTAGCTTCTCGTTCTTCGCTTATCTGCGCAAATACCCTTCGCTTATTGTCATTGGTACCTTGAATGCAATCGGGCTTTACTCGCATCAATTTGTGCAATGGTATGGCTCAGCAGGTGAATGGGTGGGCGGATACTTCAGAATGGCGCCAGAGTATGACATTGCGGTATTCTACAGCTTTATTTCGGCGCTGCCAACCATGATTCTGTTTACGGTTGCACTGGAGACGGCGTTTTATCCACAATTTAAAGCCTATTATTCGGCAATTCTTTCACGTGGCTCAATGCTGGAAATCGACAACTCCAAGCGGAGTATTTATCAGGTAATCGCGCAGCAATTGTCAATTATAATGGGTGTGCAATTGTTTTTCTCCCTCATGGCGATCGCAATGGGAATTCGGTTTCTTCCGATTATCGGTTTTTCTTCCGCGCAAATCGATGTGTATAACATCCTTGTAATGGGCTTCTATACGTACATTATTTTTAACGTTATTATGCTAATTCTATTGTACTTTGACGATCGTAAAGGCGTGCTGGCACTTTCAGCAGCATTTCTGGTTCTGAACACGTTCTTGACAATTATTTCGGTGGCACTCAGTGAACAAGGGTTCTCCTTCTTCATAGCTTCATTTATTACACTCTTGCTTGCGTTGGCAAGATTGATTTATTTGCTTCGTAATTTGAATTATTATACATTCAGCGCGCAGCCGCTAATTGCCAAAGAGTATGACAACCGTTATACGCGTATGCTGGAGCGCAGCCGCGAAGACTAATTTCTGCGGCTGTGCTCTGTTGACGGAAAACGGGTAGGAGGACGACATGAAAAGAAGGAATACAGGCATATTCGGCGGTGCGGCCTTGGCCGTGCTGCTTGCTGTACTTAGTGGCTGTACAGATGCAGGAGATAACGACTCCATCGAGCAGTCCGCCGCAAGTAAAATTGAGCTTTCGGCAGCGTACAGCACAAAACTAGTTGAGGATCGTTCGGTGTACAAGGATGATCAGCCTAATTCAGTTGTGGATTTCTATATTACGGTTTCTGCTTCAAACAAGACGGCAGAACATCCGATGACCTGGACGCAGATGAACAGTATTATGAATAAAGCCGAAGTTACCAATGAGAGTTCGATGGAAATCATCATGCAGGAAGGTGATGAGCAATCACCTAAATCCGGTATGTTTGGTTATGGAGCCATCCACGCTAATGCACAGATCAGTTTGCGAGGTAATTCATCCATCGCAGCAAGGTCTGATCAGAAAAATTATAAAGTACAGCTCTTTGAGAAGGCTGGACTTTGGCGTAACCAGCGAACCATTAATCTGATTAAGCACTCTTATGATTTTTCTCGACTGCGGAATAAAATTTCGTTCGATCTGTTCAAGAATATCCCTGATTTTACTAGCCTGCGGACCCAGTACGTTCGGTTGCATGTCAAAGATTTGACAGGTGGCGTGAGCAACTATCAGGATTATGGACTCTATGAACAAATTGAACAGCCGAATAAAGCTTTTCTTCGGTCGCACGGTCTTGATCCGAACGGCCATCTTTACAAAGCGACTAACTTCGAGTTTCAGCGTAGCGAGGAAGCGTTGAAGTTGAAGGATGATCCAACCTACGACGACGCCAAGTTTCAATCTATACTGGAGGTCAAAGGGAACGACGATCATACGAAGCTGCTTAACATGCTGACGGATTTGAATAATCTATCGTTGGACATCGATGATGTTGTGGATAAATATTTTGACCGAGACAATTTTCTAACCTGGCTTGGCATCAATATACTCGTTGATAACAACGATACGAACTCGCAGAACTTTTTTCTATATTCGCCATTGAATGCGGAGAAGTGGTTTTTCTTGCCGTGGGATTATGACGGTGCATGGGGCTATGATAGCTTCAAAGGTGCTGAAAGTAAGACTCGACCCCCATGGCAGCATGGCATTTCCAACTATTGGGGCGTGAAGCTGGAGAATCGTTTCTTCAAGAAACCTGAGAACGTGGAGGAGCTTAAAGCCAAAATCAAGGACTTGAGGAAATATATTAATACAGAAGAAGCAACGAAACTGATTGACATATACAAGCCGATCGTCAGCCAGTTTGTCAGCCGACCACCGGATCTTTCATCCTTGAGGTATCCATACTCGGACTGGGTTTCGGAGCTGGAACGTATGAAGAAACTGCCTGATGAGAACGAGAAAAAGTTCATTGAATATCTGGAGAGACCGATGCCTTTCTTTATGGGAGATCCTGTGCTGAAGGACGGGAAACGAGATTTTGATTGGGATATTTCTTATGATCTGCAAGGTGACGACATTACGTACACGTTCCAGATTGCGAAGGAACCGTCATTTGCGCATCCCATTTTGAAAAAGGAGCAAATCACATCCAATTCGGTAACAATAGAGGAACTTCCACAGGGCCATTATTATTACAATGTTATCGTGCGTGACAGCAAAGGCAATACTGCTCCCGCTTTTGATACCTTCACAGATGTCGATAGTAATAACTACTTTGGTGTAAAAGAA
Source organism: Paenibacillus sp. CF384 (assembly GCF_900106745.1). GTDB lineage: Bacteria > Bacillota > Bacilli > Paenibacillales > Paenibacillaceae > Paenibacillus_Z. The sequence continues at coordinate 62,088 of NZ_FNNV01000004.1, forward strand.
TTTTATGTGGATTAAGAAGAATCCGATTGCCGCAGTGACTCTCATGCTTGCCTTTGTCGCAGTTGTTCTATTGGGCTACAGATTGGCGGGGCAGCAGAACAGCCCAAAGGCGAAGTTAAATGAGCCTCAGCTGGATGTAGTTGGCGCTGCGGATTCTGCACCGCCAAGCTTTTCCTTGCAACCAGGCTGGTACGACGCGGGAACGACGCTTTCAATTGAGGGAAGCGGACCAAGTGGAGCACATGCTAAACTGGTCTATACGCTCGACGGATCTGAGCCAACAATAGATGCAGCGCTGTATCGCTCACCGATTTCGCTTAACAAAACAGGGCTTGTACGCGCTAAGGAATTCTATGACGATGGTACGGCAGGGGCGGAAGCAGTGGGGTTCTTCGGCTCGGGGGTAAAGCCCGCCTTGCCTGTAGTCGTTGTTATAGCCAATCCTGATCTGCTCTGGTCTGACGAGTCAGGCATTATGGTGATCGGAAAGCATGGAAACCAAGAGCCGCCGTATAATGGGGCAAACTTTTGGGGGGATACGGAAATTCCGGCTCGCTTCCAGTGGTTTGACCAAAGCGGGAAGCTTTCCTTTGAGAGCGGTGCGGGCATGGAACTGTTTGGCGGCGAGTCACGAATGCAACCTCAGAAGTCTCTGGAGCTAAAGGCGAAGAAGAAGTTTGGTGAGAAGAACTTTCAATTCCGATTCTTTGAGCAGCAAAAGCGTGAGGTCTACAACTCCATCATCCTCCGAAATGGCGGTCAGGATTTTCCGCTTACACACATGCGCGATAGCGTTTCTTCGCTTATTGCTAAACCGATATTGGAGGATGTACAAGCCTATCGACCCGTTGCTGTCTACTTGAATGACCGTTATTTCGGTATTTATGATTTGCGAGAGAAAATGGACGAGAAACTATTGGCTGATCGTCATGACATTAATGCAAAATCAATTGATTTATTGGAATCAGACGGAGAAGTGAAGGCAGGCGGCAATAAAAGATTTAAGCAGCTGTTGGAAGCTCTGCATGAAGCACAGTCCTCATCCAAACCGGATGTTGGGAAGCTGGAAATGATGGTTGATACGCAGAGTCTTTTCGACTATATGATTGTTGAGGCTTACATCGGTAATACGGATTGGCCGGATCATAATATTCGATATTGGCGCTCTGATGAACAAGATGGCAAATTCCGATGGCTCTTATATGACGCTGACCTCAGCTTCGGAGAGGCAGCTGAGCCGTCTCTCAGTAGACTGTTATCTTCTAAGCTAGCGAAGCATCCTTCCGTAGGTTTGCTGCAAACCTTGTTGAAGGATTCGAGTTTGCGCGAGCAATTTCTGAGCCGATTCGGCTTGCTGCTGAACGGTCCGCTCAGCCCGGAGTCAGTTACTGCTGCCATTGTTCAGGCACGAACTGCGCTCGAGCCCGAGATGGCTAAACATCAAGAGCGATGGGAAGGTTCTATGAGCAGGTGGCATGCCGAGACGGATAAGCTGCTTGACTTCGCATCCAACCGCCCGGCAGCACTAGCGGAACAACTGCAGCAGATGTTCCAGTTGACGGACAAGGATATGAGCGTATTGAGACTGAAGTGAGACCGGATAAGAAAGGCAGGACAAGTTCATGCAATTTGCTGGAAAAAAACTGAGACATGAGATGAAATATTATATCCATTACCATGAATACTTAGGGCTTCGTGAACGACTGGCTTCTGTGCTTAAGATGGACAAGAATTCTATCGGCCGTGAAGGCTATCATATTCGCAGCCTGTATTTTGATAATGTACAAGAGAGCGCGCTTATTGATAAGAATGATGGCGTGTTTCAGCGGAAGAAGTACCGAATTCGTGTCTATAACAAGAGCGATGCGGTTATCAATCTTGAACGGAAGAGCAAGTTTAATGAGTTCATTGCGAAAGAATCGGTTAGCATGACCAGGGAGCAATTTGATCGGCTTGTTGCAGGAGACGCGGAATTTCTGCTGCAGTTGGATCATCCGCTGGCTAGAGATTTCTATTTTGACTATAAGCATGGTTTTCTTAAGCCGGTTGTTGTCGTGGACTATGTACGGGAAGCGTACGTCTATCCGGTTAGCGATGTCAGAATAACATTTGATAAGCGCTTGAAGGCGAGTGTACAATCGTTGGATATTTTCGACGTGGACCTACCGATGGTTGAGTCAATTGAAGGTCCCAAGACCATTCTGGAGGTCAAATATAATCAATTCCTTCCGGATTTCGTATATGGACTTTTGCAAATGTCGGCCGCGAACAGGTCTACAATTTCGAAATATGTAATTTGCCGTGAACGAAGAAAGAGTTTTGCAGAATAGCTTGAGGGGGAAAAGGGTTTACATGGGAGATACAATTAATTTTCAAGAAGTGTTAAAAAAAAGCGTTTTAGAGCTTGAGGCGTTTAAGCAGGTATCGATAACAGAGATCATCATCGGCTTGCTTATCTCTTATCTGCTCGGGATGTTCATTTACTGGACATACTACAAGACGTTCCGGGGCGTAGTCTATAGTCACAACTACAATCTGACGTTTGTTATTATGACCATGTTGACGACGATCGTTATTATGACGATTAGCACCAATATCGTGCTATCGCTGGGGATGGTAGGCGCGCTCAGTATCGTTCGTTTCAGAACAGCTGTCAAAGATCCACTCGATATTATGTTTATGTTCTGGGCCATTACGGTGGGGATAGCAACAGGGGCGAAAATTTACCCGATTGCGATTATAGGTTCCATTGCGGTCAGTGCGGTTCTATTTATGCTGGCAAAGAGTAAGAGGAAGGATTCACCATATCTCCTGATTGTTAACTTTGAGGAGCGGGCGAGCGATCAAGTTAAAACTGCGCTTCGCAAAATGAATCATGTTTTGAAATCAAAAACTGTACGCAAGGATATGACAGAAATGACGGTTGAAATTCGTTTGCGTGATGATAACACTGCCTTCGTCAGCGAAATCTCTAACTTTGATGGTGTTAAAGATGCTGTACTTATTAGTTACAATGGTGACTATGCGCCGTAACATCACGAAAGAACTCTTCTGATTAGTCAAAGCACCCGGATTATTCAAGGGTGCTTTTTTTATATGAATTATAGGAGCTGCAGCAAAAAAAAACCCTCTAATGTGAACGGTAAGAGCGGTGCTCTTCTCTGTCTACTTAGAGGGGGTATCTATCAAATTAGGCTGCCATCACTGGTTGACATCGATTATAGCTGACGATAATTCCACCAGTGGGAGGATGGCTCATTATGAAGCTTGAATCCGGCACGAGCGAATTCGGTTTGTGCTGTATTAGCGGTATATCCGGGAAATTTGGAAAGCAGATTGTTGTAGTTAGTGTTGTAGGCGTGATCGCGGACGATAAAGCGATTCGCTCCACTTGCACTGTAGTAAGAGCCAGTCACGCCGTATCCGTCTAAACCGAAGATTAGCGAACCGACCTCAGCCATTTGAAAAAATTTAGCAATTTGATCATTCGTGTAAACCGAATAGTCAACAATGTTGATAGCTAGCATTTTGACACCAAGCTGCTTTTTGTATTGAATAACCTTGTCTCCACGCTGCTTCATCGCTGAGCTTAGAGCATATCCGCCATTAGACTTGTAGGCTGTGTTGGAAGTAGCTGTATTAACTACAAAGCTCTCAAGTAAATAGAAGTCGTTTCTGCCCATATGCGTCGGCGCTCCGGTTGGGTTCATCGAGGTGACTGCACTGCCCAGGACATCATCTGGCTTCCATGCATTTACAAATCCACTTAATTGATTATTATGGATAAAATCCAATGTAGTATTCAACCGTTCACGGGGAGTCAGGAAGTCGTAACCTGAGTCATCAAGGAAGATACCATTAACACCCATTTGTTTCCACTGCATGATTTTTGTTTGTAGTACTCCGGTAGGGAAATTGTTAGTTGACACGCCAAGGTCAACATAACCGAAAATTTTTGTGGATGGATTAAGCGAGTGAATGAGCTGAATAATGTTTTGTGTCGAAACATGATAAGAATGGGTTGGGCTATCTAGACCTGCACCGAATACAACGTAATCGTATTTGGCGAAAACGGCTGCAGCTGCAGCGTCGTTGCCCAGATTGTTAACCAGCTTCGGGGTTGCATAGTAGATGAGTAGTTTATTTCCAGACTGCGTAGAGGTTGCAGTGTCTTGTGCGAATGCGGATAAGGGAAGTGTGAGTGAGAGAAACATTGCGAGTACCAAAATGCACCAACTGCGGTTCCGTTTTTTCATAACCTGGCACCTTCTTCTATAGTGTTATAGAAAGAGAAACAGATCCCGGAAGTGTCCAGGATCTGCTGAGTGCAGGTCTCGTGTAACGACTTCGGTAACTGGCTGACCTTGCCTTATAAGGCGGAGGTCCCTGTAGTTTTGCGTCGCTGGATTTCTCCAGTTTTGCCTTTTCGATTTCTATAGGATTAATATAGTATAACTACTAGAGTTGTGACATAGGCATAAAGAACTCCATAGACACAAAATAGGCACATATTTACTAGTTACAAAGACTCATCTTTACATCTTTTTACTTGAATCTACTTTTGTTTACAAATTTTCACTTGTCATATATGTTCACTGTACCTAGAGGATACCTACCGTCGTCACGTTTTTCGTTAATCGCCATTTGGACACCTGGCAACCCTGTCTCTGGATCTAATATGGCTGCGGTCACGCGGTAGCTTCCTTCTGGTAAATTAGTAGGGATAGGTAGTTCGGCAAATACTTGTGATCTACCGGGCAGCCAAGAACGAATATCAATATTCGTTGTAACAGAGGTGCGGACAGTTCCCGTCTCGTCCACTAAACCAAGCTCCAGCGGCCATTTGAAGTAGAATGGAGCTATACCGCGATTGTTCACCGTTAATTGGACGTGCAGCGGCTGGCCTGCACTCATCTCTTCTTCATGTGACTCCTCAGTAATAACGAATCGGTAGCCGATGGTATTCAAGAATCGATTGATGTTGTTTTGCATTGGCCCACCCACAGGCTCTGATAATGGAGCATAAGGCCCCATCCAGGATACATGTGTCAATTTGGCCTCGAGTAGGGCTTCTTCAATATTTTGGTCAGACAGCAGGGTGCTGCTGCTGGAAAACTCTCCGCCGCTAGGTGCCTTAGTCCAGAAGTTAGGCATCGCAGGTTCCTCTTCTTGCGTCAGCCAATTCGTATAGCCATTGGTAAACCAGTCCAAAAACCCATTAATAGTTTCCGATCGCTCGGCGAATGCATCATTGAACAAGCCCATTCCATGCTCCTTAGCGATGGCATGCGGTCTGCGCATCATAAGCGGCTTCTTCGTGAAGAAATCAATGTAAGGCTGGACATACTGGTCAGCGATCACACGTTTTGGAAAAGGAATATGTTTCTTCGTTTCTTCACCGTCATATGTATGCCATTCTCCCCAATGTCCTAGGCTCCCAAGCTCGACAAAGGCAACGGTAGAATCATTATTGTAACGCTCAGCGAGCTTCTTAATGAGCTGACGGTGATATTGAATCAACAGAGGATTGTTGTAATCAGGACTAAAGCCCTTTCCATAGCTGGTGTTGTAAATCGTCCCTTTCTTGCCGATCTCCTCGTACAGCCATTTCGGGATATCCTTATGGGCTTCGTCACTCGGATAATCCAATATAACGCGAATGACAAGCTTGACGTTACGCTGCTTCCAAAGAGAATAATTAAACGTCTGCTCTACTTCTTCGAAGGCATAGTTGCCCTTCGTTGGTTCCAAGTCTGCCCATTTTAAGTTGACATGCGCGAGTCGGAAAGGCTGAGTCGCATCGTCGTATCTAGCGTCAGTTACGAACCCCGTATAAGGGTTGTCCAGCACCTGTTCATTTGTTTCGACAGGAATGAACGATACGCGCTGCGGTTCTGAGGAGGCGAATAATTGCTTCCAGGTGAAGAAGGATAGTACGAGTACACCTGCTAAGATGATTACGAGAATTAAGGGTCGATATGTCAAGGGATAGCCTCCGCTTCAATAGATTCGTTGAGAGGTATGAGTTTATGAAATGATTTGAATGGCTGCTATAGGGCTTTCCCATATGACGATTGCGCCAAGCGATTCACTGATGAAACGGAGCGGCACAAAGGTGGTTCCGTTTATAATGATCGGCGCTTTACTCAGCGTAATAAGTTCATTGCCGACTGTAGCTTGTTTGCTGCCCACGACAATCTTAATCGTCTTACCTGATTTGCTAGCCTTGATCGAATGATTAGTTTCGTCCCATTTGACAGCTGCGCCGAGCTGCTCGAATATGCCACGCAGCGGTACAAGTGTTGTGCCATTCAGAATCAACGGTTTCTGCGCATAGAATTGCTCCAAGCCATTAATAAAGACACGTGGAGCTGTGGTTCGCTCGCGGATGCCGATCATGCCAATCAGCTTCGATGCGCATATCGCATCGCCGGAAGGCGCAACCCTGCAGCGAATGAAGTCGCTGTCTGCGCCGGGCTCGGTTGAATCCAGCTGCAACATATACCGTATTTTTCCCGTTTCATAGTTCAAAGCGTACCATCCGCCGTGATCGTCATGGATGTACAAGTGGCCGGCTAGATCCGTCTGGAGGGAGTCCGGGAGAAAGCTCTTTCCTTCGGGAGGGCTATAGGTCCAGGAGCGTTTCGATAAGGAAGATGAAATCCTGCTGCCTTCGGCTTGGATGCCGGGAGGGATCGGAAGGTGAACCTCTTGAGCATTCGCACGAGGTTTGGTTATTTCGCCTGACGGAAGAATGGCGACTCTACTTCCTGCTTGTTTGTAGTAAAATGTGCTGTCAGTAGCTGCGTATAAATTGCTGGGCCATTCTCCGCCATCTATATGCCAAGAGATGTCAAAGTGCTCAGAGCCTGTTAGCGAAGCATGGATTGTACGATCGGCACTCGGAAATTGAATTGATTTTACCTGTAGGGAAAGTCCTTCTTCCCTAGCTGTTGCAGGTGAGGCCTGCAGCAGCAGAACGGGTAATGCTAGTAGTAGAAACAATTGTTTTTGTCGCAACCGGATGCCTTCCTTCAGTAAATAATCTAATATCATATATCTTCTACTTTATCACATCAATAGGTAAAAAGAACCGATTCGACAATTCGGAATTTAAGAATTAAGTACATTTAAGAAGAATTTAAGAGTTGAAATTTGTAAATCGCAACCATATTTATGATAATATTAGAGTCTGGTTTCGCTAGTGTATTGAATCCATAGATTTCTAATCGCAGGAGGGTTAATAGAGTAGTATGAGAAGATTCTATTATATTGCACTCATCATTGTCATAAGTATTGGAGCAAGCCAGATTGGGTTTGGTTCAAGCCGAGCGAATGCAGCAACAGCAGCAGTAACCGGTTCACCGAGCGAGTGGGCGAAGCAAGAAATTCAAGATGCAATTACGAGCGGACTTATCCCCTATGGGTTAACGAATAGCTACCGATTGGCATTGACGCGGCAGGAGTTTTGCGAGATGGCCGTTCAGCTCTACGAAGTGCTGACGAATACGAAACCGGCGGAGCCGAAGCAGAATCCGTTCCGGGATACGACGAATTATCGAATTGGCCAAGCTTACGAGCTCGGCATTATTAAAGGGACAAGCCCGAACACTTTCTCGCCTAAGGCGAATGTGACGCGTGAGCAGCTCGCGCTGATGCTCTATAACACGCTGACCAAAGCGGGCTTCCAAACGAAGCTCCAAGAGGGCAAAGGAACGCCGCAGAAATTCGCGGACGACAAGCAGCTTGCCCAGTGGTCACGCGATGCGATCAGCATGCTGTCCGGTAACGGCATCATGAAAGGCAATGTGAGCGGCAGCCAACTGCGATTCCAGCCGCGTGTGACGACGACACGGGAGCAGGCTATCGTATTGGTGTACCGGATTTTCTCGCGGTTCGGGACTTATTTTGTGAACGACGAGGAAGATCTGCTGAGGGCGGCCAAACAATCGCTTCCCGTCGTCATCAAGGATGAGCAGCTCCAAGAAATCGACACCCGAGCGAGAGCGGTGCTTGCGGAGATCATTCGACCTGGGATGACCGAATATGAGCGCGAGCTGGCGATTCATGATTATATTTTGCAGCATACCGCCTATGATTACGAGAATTACAAGAATGACACCGTTCCGCCGGAATCGTACTCCGTGTACGGGGTGCTGGTGAATGGCGTTGCAGTATGTCAAGGCTATGCGGGAACCGCTGATCTGCTGTTAAGCATGGCGGGCATTGAATCGCATATCGTGATCGGTACGGCAGACGGCGGCAGCCATGCGTGGAACAAAGTGAAGATAAACGGAGCGTATTACAACCTCGATGTCACATGGGACGATCCTGTTCCGGATGTGGCCGGGCGATTGAACTACGGCTATTTCAACGTGACGGACGATGCGCTTCGAGAGGATCATGCGTGGAAGGACGATCTTCCGGTAGCTGCGGCCAATACGTTTAATTACTACGTAATCAACGGGCTCACGGTGAACAATCAAGCAGAGTTCGAAGCGAGAATCGGCAGCGCCGTTGAAGCGCGATTGTCATCCATCACCATTAAACGCACCTATAAGGACGAGCAAGGACCGAGCGGCTGGGAAGCGCTGCTGAAGAACTATGGCGATTTTCTCGCCTCCTACTCCTACACGATGGATAATAGCGGTGTGGTGAGCTTCAAGTTCAAGTACCGTTAATGCTACAATAAGAACAAAAATACGGACGGAGCCTCATGATCCATGATTCGAATTCTTGCCATTACGAACGATCACCATATCAGGCAGTTGAACAAACTGGAGGATTTAAGCGGCGTAGCGCATCTAAAATGGTACTGGGTTGATTTCTGCGAGCCGACAGGAGAAGAAGCGAAGCTGCTGGATGATTATTTTCATTTTCACCCGCTGGCTATCGAAGATTGTCTCTTGTACTTGCAGCGTCCCAAAATGGACCACTACGACGATGTGCATTTCTTCGTGCTTCACGCGATTCACGAGCAGACGCTTGAGGCGTCTGAGGTGGATTTGTTTGTCGGTCCGAATTTCTTGGTGACTTACCATCAACTGCAGCTTCAGGAGGTCGACCGAGCCTGGGAGAAAATCATCCGCAAACCGCACACGGAAGCCCATGGCAGTCTGCATGCCGCTTATACCGTGATGGATGAGCTGGTGGATCAATATTTCCCGGCGCTGCAGGCGATCGAGGATCAGCTGCTGGAATTAGGCGGCTCCGATCAAGGATTCCGAACGGACCTCAGCCATGTGTTCGAAATTCGAAATAAGCTGCTCCGGCTACGCAAAACAATCGTCCCTATGCGAGACTTATTGTATCGGATCCTCAATACGCAAAGGATCGAGGCTCTAAAGCATTACCTTCACTTCTTCACCGATATCTACGATCATCTGCTGAAGCTGGCGGAGATGGTCGATTCCAATCGCGATATGACCTCGGATCTGCGCGATCACTATATGTCGCTGAACTCCAATCGGATGAATACCATCATGAAAACACTGACGGTCATAACCGTCATCTTCATGCCGCTGACGTTTATTGCGGGTATTTATGGCATGAATTTCTCCAATATGCCCGAGCTCGGGTGGCATGCGGGCTACTATATCGTGCTGGTGTTTATGGTGCTGCTTGCGGCGGGCATGTTTGCTTGGTTTAAGCTCAAGGGTTGGTTTGAATGATGCATGAATAGAGAAATTATCCTTAGGGAACGGTAAGGGATACGACTCACCCCTAAGGAGGCGGCACAAAGAATGGCAAGAAGAAGTCGGAGAAAACATCTGGTACCGGGCGCCGAGGCTCAGATGAGTGCATTTAAGGCAGAAGTGATGCGCAGGGAAGGCTTTGTCGTGAACCCGAGCAGGCCGGATGATGTCAAATATGAAGTAGCCAAGTCACTCGGCATTCCACTGGAACACGGTTACAACGGCGAACTATCCACGGAATCGGCCGGTCAGATTGGCGGCCAAATCGGCGGAGCAATGGTCAAAGAGCTTGTACGGATGGCGCAGGAGAAGCTGGCACGCCAGAATACGGACCATTAATGAAGGCCATCAATGATAAACGTGCTTAACGAAACCATCAGCAGGACGCTGGTGGTTTTTTTGCATTGCACTAACGGTTTTCAGTATTTTTTTAGAAATGATTCATACTGTTTTCATCTTCATCGGTTAAGCTGGACGTAACATGCTTAAGTAGGATGGAGGATTGGACGATGCCTGCTGCAATATTGGTCATCGAAGACGATTATTATATACAAGAGCTCATCGCTGAGTTTCTACGGGCACAACAATATGAGGTGGATGTAGCGGGGGACGGATTGGAAGGCTGGGAGAAATTTCAGCAATCGTCGTATGACCTCGTCATCTTGGATTTGATGCTGCCTTCCATGCATGGCTACGAGATATGCCGCAGCATTCGCGAGCGTTCCGATACGCCGGTTATCGTACTGACGGCACTGGGCGAGGAGAAGGATCAGCTGCGCGCGTTCGAGGAAGAAGCGGATGATTACGTGACGAAGCCGTTCTCGTTCCACGTATTGATGAAACGGGTGGAAGCGGTCCTTCGGCGCACGCGAAGCGGGCTGTCGGGGGAGCAACTGTTCGACGGTAGGCTTAGGCTGGATGCCGATGCTTACAAAATCTACGTCGACGGCAAGCTCATAGATACGACGACGAAGGAATTCGATATTCTGCATACGCTCGTACATAACGCCGGACGGATTATGACACGCGACATGCTGCTGGACAAAGTGTGGGGCTACGACTTCTACGGCGATTCCCGGATCGTCGATGCTCATATTAAGAATATTCGCAAGAAGCTCGGCATCTCCGTCATTCGCACGGTAAAAGGAGTCGGCTACTCGCTGGAGTCTGAGCTGGCATTGGTGGAAGGATGATTCGGCGCAAGGGAATACGGTTCAAAATCTTCATGGTTACGGCGGCGCTGCTGGTCGTATCGGCCTTGCTCATCTATCTAACCCTTTACTTCATGCTGCCCGGTTATTACAAGACCATCAAGCAATCCCGCCTGGAGAGCAGCTTCAGCGAGCTAGTGAAACAGATCGACGGCGAAAGTGCAGCGGATGCCATTCCGCTGATGGCGAAATTTGGTCAAGAGCATAATGCGGCTCTCATGATTCGTGATAAGGAGGGGCAGGGGTATTATATCCCGCCGAGTTATCGGGGCATGAACGGCTGGCTGTCCCGGAATGCGAGTTACCTGGGCATGCGCAAGCAGCTTGAAGCTGGGCGGGTGATCGATGGCCGTGAGATTACGAAAGGGCCGGGCGACGGCAATGGCGGCGGCCCGAACATGCAAATGCTGAGCGTCGATAAGACGATTAAATTCGCGGAAAGCGATGATCCTTATACGCTGTCCGTGGATGCCCCGCTGCAGCCGATCGGGGAGGCGGCAGATGTGATCTTGCTGTTCCTGCCATACATGCTAATCCCGATTCTATTGATTGCGGTCGGCGGAGCGCTTATCTATTCCCGGCTAATCGCGCGGCCGCTTCTCTCGCTTAATCGAGTGGCCAAACGGCTGGCCAAGCTCGACTTCTCCGTTACGAAGCCTGCGCTGAACACGAAGGACGAGTTGGGCGAGCTGTCGTTTAGCCTCAGCAAATTGGCGGTTAATTTGCAGCTGACGATGGGGGAATTGCAGGATGCGAATGCGCAGCTCAAGAGTGATATCGAGCAGGAACGCGAGCAGGAAGCGAAGCGTCGAGAATTTGTGGCGACGATTTCCCACGAGCTCAAGACGCCGATTACGGCAGTGAGCGGTCAATTGGAAGCGATGATTGCCAATGTGGGCTCTTATCGCGATCGGGACAGATATTTGCGCCAATCCTATACGATTATGCAGGATATGGATAAGCTTGTTCACGAGATCCTGGAGCTGTCGAAGCTGGAGAGCCGGGATTTCCGGCCGCTTATGCGGAAGGTGGATCTGTCCGAGTTGATTCGGGAATCGATGAATAATATGAGCTACTTGGCAGATGTCAAACATATGCAGCTGGAGGTCGAGCTGCCGGAGGAAGCGATGATTACGGCCGATGAACGACTCATGTCGAAGGCTGTGGCGAACATTATTACGAATGCCGTTCAATATTCCGGGGATGCGGAGCGGGTCGTTGTGCGATTAACGGAAGAATATTGCGCTGAAGATACAGGGAACGAGCAGCCGGAACAATCGCTTCATCCATGGTATAGACTCGAAGTGCTGAACACCGGCGTGCAGGTAGAGGAATCGAAGCTGCCTCGCTTGTTCGAGCCCTTCTACCGGGCAGAGCAGTCACGCAGCCGCTCAACCGGCGGCAGCGGACTTGGTCTCTATATTGTCAGCAAAGTACTGGATGCACATGGCGCTGAATATAGCATTGCCAATACGGCTGAAGGAGTGCGCTTCAGCGTAAGGTTGCAAGGAGCAGCTTGATAGTTGAAAGATAGCGGGAACCGGACATTAGATTCTGTCGCGAACGACAGCTAATGTCCGGTTTTTGAGTTGTTCAATTTCGGCGATAAGGGCGGTCCGTTTCGCTGCATAATGAGCCTTAATCCCTTCATCCTTCAGCGCTGCTAAATTGATTTCTACCGTTAAGAGCGCAGATTGCGCGGCGGCTTCAAGCAGCAAAGCGCCGATTCCCAGGTCTGAGATGACATGCGCATTCGTGCAGGAAGCGATACTTAGCGTCGACTGCAGCGCCGCACCGCATACCTCCATCAGCCGAAGAGGCACTTCGATCGAGGCGATAGTTGCGTTATGGATGGCTTCATGGCGAAACGAACGCTCAGCTTCTTCCTGCTTGGGCAGCTTCAGTGCACGCATATAACCGTCAAAGGCCGAAATGTCGGAGGCGAGCAACGCCTCGCACGCGGTAGATAGCCGGCTCATTTCGTTCAAAGCCGCGTTAATTTCAAGCTGAGCATCCGCGTACTTCTCCCCTTGCGAGAGATGGGCTGCCATTGCCGTCATGGCTGTGCCGAGCGCTGCGGCAAGGGCGGCGGCGCTTCCGCCGCCCGGCGTCGGGTCGCTGCTTGCCGCCTTCTCTAAGAAGCGGCGAATGGAATCATCCCACGTGACAGTAGACATTATTACACATCCCCTTTCAGAGTCATCTGGATATCGATTGCTTTCATCAGATTGCGATACAAGATCGCCGTCGTTAAGGTGCCAACGCCGCCGGGAACCGGCGAGACGGCCGCTGCCGCATCACCTAGATCAGCCGCTGCATCACCGGTGATCTTGCCATCGGCAAGCTCGTTAATACCTGCGTCGATGACCGTTAAGCCCGGATGCACCATGTCCTTCGTGATCATGGCAGGCTTGCCAACCGCAACGATGGCGATTTCCGCATGCTTCAAATGAGCGCCTAGATCGGGCGTCCTGGAATGACAAACGGTGACGGTAGCGTTCTCGCGTTGAAGAAGATGGAACAGCGGAAGTCCGACCGTCTGCCCTCGGCCTACTAAAACCACGTTACGTCCTTCCAGAATATAACCATAATGCTTAAGAAGTTCGATGCATGCTTGAGGAGTAGCGGGATAGAGTCCTTCCCCCTTGCCGGTGTAAACCGCAAGTTTATTCGACGGTGTGACGCCGTCGATATCCTTGGCAGGAGCTATGCAAGCCTCGATTGCGGCTGCCGATAGATGCGCAGGCAGAGGGAGCTCCAGCATGATTCCGTGAACAGTGTCATCTGCATTAAGCTCCGTAATAACGCGCTGCAGCTCCTCTTCCGAGACATCGCTCCCGAAAGAACGGAGCCGAAATGCTATGCCCAGCCTCTCGGCAATCTTCTGCTTGGAGCGCGCATAGTAAGCTGAAGCAGGATCTCCCTCGACTAGCAGTATCGCCAGAGACGGCTGCTTTCCTTCCTTCTTCCATTCCTCTACGCGGGCCGCTATTTCCGAATACACAAGCTCCGCCGCTTCTTTTGCTTTCAAGACAATGGCCATAGAGATCTTCTCCTTCACCTTGGAATTGAGTGACCTGCATATACGAAAAAAAGCATTCGCGGGCAGGCTCGTCGCAAGACATAGCCAGCCGCAAATACTTCTCCCCAGGCGAACGGTGTGTTTCGATCCGCATGCTCCCTCGTGGTTCATTCCACTGATTTCGCCAGTTGCATGCAGCGTTATTTTCCTAAAGTGTAGCATGCAGAGGTGTCTTTGAACAGGGCTGTGCTATAATGTTGCTGGATATTGGGAACAGGCGAAGGGAGCAAAGCAACTGTGCAGATAAAGGGGTTCTATCCCAATTGGCTGCGGAATCAAGTGATTCGCAACAAAATCATCGCTATTTATATTCCGCTTATCATTGTGCCGCTGCTTGTGCTGGGCTTTGCGTCCAACAGCATTTATACGAATGCCATCGTCGATAAGACGATCAGCAACGTGAGCGACAACTCCTCGCTGATCATCACGCGAATGAACGGCATTCTCACGAATGCGGAGAGCTGCGCGAATATCTTGACGATCAACTTAAACCGCGTCATTCAAGACCACAACAAAGGCGAAATCGGCCCGGAACGCTCTTTGCAGCTGTCGACTCTGATTACCAATCAGCTTAGTTTTGCGCTGCTCGTCTTCCCGGATGTGGAGAGCGCTGCATTCATTGATACCTATGGCACGATCTATGGCACCTCGGCTGCGATTGAGAATGCGGGAGAGCTGCAGCCGCAGCCGGACACACTGCTGCAAACCGCGATGCTCAAGCGCATTGGGGAAACGACCGGTCAGAACATCTGGTTTCCGATGGACAAGAGAGACTTTCTTACGCTCGGGGCAGACGAGCCGGTCCTTACGGTGGGGAAGAAAATCAACAACATCTACACCGGACAGGAACTTGGTCTGTTGGTGCTTAATGTGAAGGAGCAATCGCTCTCGGCGATTTACAACAACATCGGTACAGACCTGAGCGGCAGTTACATGCTGACCGATCAAGCCGGAACGATCGTCTCCTCGACAGACAAGGAACAGCTGCTGAAGCCGGTTGGAGACGAAGCGCTGCGGCAGTGGATCAATGAGACGAACAGCGGCTCGACAATCGATCGATTCCAAGGGGACAAGCTGCTTGTGATCAGCTCGGAGATGCCGAAGTTCGGCTGGAAGCTGATCTCCATGGAGCCGTTTAACGCGCTGACAGCAGATAATCGCAAGATCACGGCGCTCATTATGACGATCGGCTTCTTCTGCTTCTTGTTCGCGCTGATGGGTGCCGGCATTCTGAATCGCCTCATTGCCAGGCCCATCGTGCTGCTGACCAAGTATATGAAGCTGGTGAAAGAAGGGAATCTGACCATCCAGCTGCCGGTCAAATCCAATGATGAGCTTGGGCTGCTCGCATCCGGCTTTAATACGATGCTTACTCGCATTAATCAGTTACTGGATAATGTGCGATTCGAACAGAAGAAGAAGCGGGAGTATGAGCTTGCCCTGATTCAATCTCAAATCAAGCCCCATTTCTTATACAATACGCTGGATGTCATCTATACCCTCTCGGAGATCGGGCGGGTCAAGGATGTGCAGCGCACAACCAAATCGCTTGCCGACTATTACCGGATTGTCTTAAGCCAAGGCAGGGAGGCGATTCCCCTTCAGGATGAGCTGCAGGGGCTGCGCGATTATTTGGCCATTCAGCGGATTCGATACGCCGATGTGTTCGATTACCAAATCGACGTGCAGCCGGAAGTGCTCTCCTGCACGGTGTTGAAATTGACGCTGCAGCCGCTCGTGGAGAACGCCATCTATCACGGCCTGAAGACGAAAGGGGAGTTTGGCCACCTTGTCGTGACGGGCCGGATTGAAGGGCAGAACCTGCTGCTCACCGTGCAGGACGACGGGGTCGGTATCCCGCCGGAACGGCTGGAGACGCTGCTGCAGCCAAGCGAGAATACCGCCGCCGCGAAGACATTGCCTGTCGCGCCGCTGTCCGCTGCTGGCAATACCGGTAGCTCATTCGGGTTGCGGAGTGTAGACAGCCGAATTAAGCTTTATTTTGGCGAGGGGTATGGACTGACGCTGGTAAGTAGGCTCGGCGTGGGAACAGAGATACAAGTACGATTGCCAATGGAGCAGCATGAAGAGACAGGAGGCGGCAGACATGTTGAATTTACTGATCGCGGATGACGAGTCGATCTTCCGGGAGTATTTGCGCACGGTTCTGGACTGGGAGTTATATGGCTATCGAATCATTGGTGAAGCGAAGAACGGGCTTGAAGCGCTCGAAATCGCGCAGAAGATAACGCCGGACATCGCGCTTGTCGATATTACGATGCCGTTCATGGACGGGCTGGAGCTGGCGCAGCGGCTCAAGGAAGACTACCCCGGCATCAGCATCGTGCTGATCACGGGACATAATGAATTCGATTACGCGAGGCGCGCGCTCAAGATCGGTGTCGAAGACTATATCTTAAAGCCATTCTCCAAAGATGAGCTGACATTAACGCTGCTGAAGCTGCAGGAGCAGCACCGCAAGCAGCGGGAGGAGCAGTCGACGCATCTGAAAAATTTGCAGATGATGAAGGAGAGCGTGCTGAACCGACTGGTCAGCGGAGAATTAGCTGAACATGAGGATGTGCTGCTGCAGCGGCTGGGCTCTTATCAACTGCGGCTGGATGCCAAGGCTTACGCGGTCGCTTGTATCGAAATTGATGAGATTGATCGCAAGTGGGGCGAGGTCAGCGAACGGTTGCTATGGAAATATGCCGTGACCAACATTCTGGCCGAAGCGATGGAGGATTCCGGCGGGAAGCCGGTTATCTTCAATGGACCGGAAGGGCGAATTATCTGCTTGTATGGCTTGGCGCACGGCGCCGGGGCTGCTGGAGCTACTTCGCCATCGCCGCAGCCGGAGCTTCCGAAGCTGGAGCCGTTCGAGAAGCTGTGCATGCTAATCAAGCGATATTTGAAATTAACGATTACGATCGGCGTCGGCCAAATCTATAGCGGGATTAGCGGCATTCGCTGCTCTTACGATGAGGCGCTAACGGCGCTGCAGAACAAGTTCGTGCTGGGCAATGATCGCGTCATCGCCTTCGGGCAGCATATCTCGAAGGAAGGAACAGGCGTGCAATATCCGCCTGAGCTTGGCGATGAGCTGCAGCTGCTGCTGCGTGCGCAAGATGATGTGAGAATCGAGGCTAAGCTGAGCGAGCTGTTCCGGCTAATTCGGGAGCAGAAGCTGTCAATCGATTACACCTACGTGATCTGCATGAGTCTTGTATCCGTCTGTCTCGGTTATGTCAGTGAAGCGGGTCAGCCGATTGAAGATTGCTTCGGTGAGCATTTCTTCCCCTATCACGAAATCCGCGAGCTGGCTTCCATAGACGAAGCAGAGCGGTGGATGAAGGAGCTGTTCACCAAGGCCGTTCACTATACGAGGCGGTACAAGAAGACGCGGTCGTCCATTATTGCGCAGGCGGCCAAAACCTTCATCGAAGAGCAATACGGCGATGCCGAGCTTGGCGTAGAGAAGGTAGCCCAGCATGTGTTCATCAACGCCAGCTACTTGCGCGCCGTATTTAAGAAAGAGAACGGGATGACCGTCACGGATTACATTACGCATATTCGAATGAATAAAGCGAAGGAGCTGCTCGGAGCAGGCAACCGCAAGCTGTCGGATATCGCGGAGAGTATCGGATTCAGCGATGGCAGCTACTTCAGCAAGAGTTTCAAGAAGTTCTTCGGTTGGTCGCCAAGTGAATACGAGAATCGGATAAAAGGGAATGAAACGATGCGCGGATAATACAAAACGCCATCGTTTTTTCCATTATCGGGGGTGAAAGGGCATTTTATAATGAGAAACGTAAGGGATGCACACAGTATTAGGGGAGGGTATTAAAGATGAAAAAATGGACACTAATGCTTATTTCAGCTGTGATGGTAACAAGTTTGGCAGCCTGTGGCTCGAATAACGACGACTCGGTGAAGAACGCCAATACGGGCGGCAACAACAAGCCGGCAGAAGAAGGTACAAACGCGCCAGCCGAGAATACAGAGCCGGTTAAGCTGCGGATTTACGCGCAATATGCGGATGACGATACGAAGAAGCCTTACGATTATGCAGTTGCTGAACTGAAGAAGGAAATGCCGAATGTGGAGCTGGAGCTCGACGTGCAGGCGCAAGATGACGGACAGAAGCTCAAAACGTATGCAGCGACAGGCAATCTGCCGGATATTTTCCAAGCGGGTCTCGATATTATCAATACGATGAAGAAATCAGGCAACATTCTGGAGCTTGACCAATATGCCGACAAGTTCGGTTTCAAGGACAAAATGCAGCCTAGCGCCATGAATACGCTGGTCACGGAAGACGGCCATATCTACGCCTTCCCATATGCCGGCAATGAGCTTGCGCTGATGTTCTACAACAAGGAGCTCTTCGAGGCGAATAACGTGAAGGTGCCGACAACCTACGATGAGCTGATGACGGCAGTTAAAGCGTTCAATGACAAAGGCATTACGCCGCTCTCCCTATTCGCCAAAGAGAAATGGCCGACCGTTGCCCTGTTCGATATGTTCGCGACTCGCACGGAGGCGGCAGGCATTACGAAGCTGGACAAAGGTGAGGCCAAAGCAAGCGATCCGGCGTTCAAGCAAGCAGCGGAGCAAATCGTAACACTAGTACGTGCAGGCTTGCTGCCGAAGGGCGCAACGAACCTCAACTATGACCAAGCGGCAGCGCTGTTCCATGAAGGAAAAGCGGCGATGTTCGTCAACGGTCAGTGGGAAATCGACGCTTCGACCAAAGCGCTTGGCGACAAGCTGGGCTACATGTACATCCCTGGAGCAGATGCAGCTGCGTATGAAGGCGCGAAGCTGAACTTCAGCGGCGGCGGCGGTCCTGGCGGCTACGCGGTCAGCTCGGCAACGAAGGATCCGGAGCTTGCGGCAAAAGTAGCGGCGTTCATCTCGGAGAAGTATGCGGAGTACAAGTACACCGAGCGCGGTACGCCGTTCGTGGCAACGAAGGTCGACAAAGCGGTCATCAATAAATTCCCGCCGATCATGGAGCAGCTGGCTAAAGATATTCCGAACATGAAAACAACCTCGTTCGCATGGGGTCTGAGCAATCCGAAGTTCAAAGCAGCCATTGAGGATGCTTCGCAGAATCTAATGACAGGCAACTATACGGCAGATCAGTTCGTGCAAGACGTTGACAGTGCAATCGAAGCTTCGAAGTAAGGAACAAGCATGAGGTTTGAGGCGCCGTCCGATAGCGGCGCGTAAGCTTAACCGGAAAAACCCATGCCGGCCTCCCGGTATGGGTTTTTCTTCTCTAAACGGATGATTTCATAACAAAGGAAGTGGCGGCATGCGAAAATACCTGGGCAACAAGACGGCAATTCTACTGTTTATTTTACCGGCCCTTTTACTATATACCGTTGTTGTGTTCTATCCTGTCGTGCAGGTCTTCTACCGAAGCTTGCTGGATTGGGACGGTTTGACCCAAGGGAAGTTCATCTTCCTCGACAACTATAAGCGATTGTTCCATGACCGCATATTCCGAACTTCCGTGTATAACGGTGCGATGTTCGCGGTAGTCATTGCGGTTGTGCAAATTGTGATCGGTACACTGCTTGCTTTCGCCGTAGCGGAAATCGCAATGCGCGGCCGTAAATTCGTGCGGATCAGCGTCTTTATTCCCGTCGTGCTGTCCATCACGGTAGTTTGTCAGCTGTGGCTTGCGATGTACAACGGCGAATACGGCTTGCTGAACAAGCTGTTCGAGGCGCTTGGCCTCTTGTATCGACAGGATTGGCTGACCAATGAGAAGACGGCAATCTTTGCACTGGCGGCCGTAAACGCTTGGCAGTATATGGGGTATCACTTTGCGCTGCTGCTCGCGGCAGTCAAATCCGTACCGGAGCATTACATGGAAGCGGCGCGGATCGATGGGGCCAACAAGCTGCAGGCTCATGCCCGCATTACGATTCCGCTGCTCTCTGAAACTTATAAATTCTGTCTGGTGCTGGCGCTCACAGGGGGCTTGAATGCTTTTGCCAACATGTTCATCATGACTGGCGGCGGTCCGGGTACGACTACGTATACGCTCACCTACATGATGTATCGTTCGGCGTTCCGAGTTGGCGAGTTTGGCTACGGAAGTGCTTCGGCGGCGTTTCTCGTCATTGAATGTTTGGTCATTACGCTGCTGATTAACCGGCTTATCGCGCGCGATCCTATCGTATACTAGGAAGGAGATGTCACCTATGAGAATGTTCAAACTGAAGCACCCCGTATCCAATCTGATGATTTGGCTCTACGCCTTGCTCTCTATCTATCCCTTGTTCTGGATGATCGCGTACTCGCTCAAAGACAATAATGAAATCTTCGTCACCAATCCGTTCGGATTCCCGACGCATTTCCGTTTCGAGAATTATGTGACCGCTTGGCGAAGCTTCAATGTCCCGCAGTACTTTACGAATAGCGTCATTGTATCGATCGCTACGGTTGTCGGAAGTTTATCGCTTGCGGTGCTGTTCGCGTATGCGGTGGCGCGCATGAAATGGCGGTTTAGCGGAGCAGCCAGAGTCTATATGACGATCGGGATGTTCGTGCCGGTGCAGGTCATCATGATTCCGCTCGCGATTCTGATGCGCGACTTTCATCTGGCGAACTCTTATGCCACGCTGATCGTTCCTTATATTGCGTTCAATCTTTCTTTTGCCACCTTGGTGTTCTACGGTTTCTTCCGCAGTATTCCGGTTGAGCTCGAAGAATCGGCTTGCATCGACGGGGCATCGATCTATCGGGCGTTCTTCAGCATTATGCTGCCGATCATTCGGCCCGCGGTCGCGACGATGATTATCTTCGTATTTCTGGCTGCGTGGAATGAATTTCCTATTGCGCTTATACTGATAACTAAAGAGTCTTTGAAAACATTGCCGCTTGGCTTGCTCTTCTTCCAAGGTCAATTCACGACGGACTGGGGTGCGATGGGCGCGGCGATGACGATTGCCAGCTTGCCGACATTGCTGATGTATATGCTCTTTAGCGAACAGGTGGAAAATGCGCTTACGGTCGGTTCGGCGGTTAAAGGGTAATAATATGAGGATGGATGTACGGTAAAGGAGGAATGAACGGCATGGGCGAATCTTTCTCGGTGGAGCACCGGGCAGCGCGTCTAGAGCGAATGTCATCGGAGCTGCTCGATGTGCTGATCATCGGGGGCGGCATTACAGGGGCCGGGATTGCGTGGGATGCATCGCGGCGCGGCCTTCGGACAGGTCTTGTGGAGATGGGCGATTTTGCGCAGGGTACGAGCAGCCGCTCGACCAAGCTGGTGCATGGCGGACTGCGATATTTGAAGCAAGGTGAAGTCAAGCTGGTTGCCGAGGTAGGTCGCGAACGGGCGCTGCTGCACAAGCATGCGCCTCATGTCGTGACGCCGACACCGATGCTGATGCCGGTTTATAAAGGCGGCACCTACGGGTATTTGGCATCTTCCATTGGCTTGTATATTTATGACAGACTTGCAGGCGTTAAGCGTGCGGAGCGGCGTAAAATGTATGGGCGCGAGCAGACGGAAGCGCTGGAGCCGCTGCTGAAGCGGGAGGGACTGCGAGGTTCGGGCTACTATTATGAGTACCGGACCGACGATGCGAGGCTGACGCTTGAGGTGATGAAGACCGCTCATCGGCATGGCGCGGAGATCGTGAACTATGCCAAAGTGGAAGAGATGCTGTACCGAGACGGTGTCGTGTGCGGCGCTCGAATTGCGGACGTGCGCAGCGGCAAGCATTATGACGTCTATGCGCGGAAGATCGTGAATGCAGCTGGACCGTGGGTTGATCATGTGCGCAAGCTGGACGGCGAAGTGACGGGCAAAAGGCTGCTGCTGACGAAAGGCGTACATTTGGTTGTGGATGGCAAGCGGCTTCCGGTGCAGCAGGCCGTCTATATCGATGTGCCGGATGGCCGGATGATCTTCATCATTCCACGGGATGGCAAAACCTATATCGGAACGACGGATACGTTCTATCACGGCGAACCCGGTTCTGTTGTGACGACGCGCGCGGACCGCGATTATCTATTGCATGCGGCGAATGCCGCTTTTCCTACGGCGAAGCTTACGGAAGCGGATGTAGAGTCATGCTGGGCAGGAGTTCGGCCGCTCATTCACGAAGATGGAAAGAGCCCCTCGGAAATTTCCCGGAAGGACGAAATGTTCATTTCGGAGAAAGGGCTCATCACGATCGCAGGCGGCAAGCTGACAGGCTTCCGCAAAATGGCCGAGAAGGTCGTGGATCTCGTCGCAGACGAGATTAAACGCGGTACCGGACGGAAGTTTGGCCGCTGCACGACAGGGGATGAAATGCTCTCCGGCGGCGATTATGGCGGCTATCGTTCGTTTGACGAGCTTCGTGCGGAACTGATGAGCCAAGGATTGAAGTTAGGTGTGCCGCTGGAGGATTTGAAGCTCTGGATTGCGCGATATGGCAGCAATGCAGCGCATTTATTGGCGCGTTATGCCGCGCTTCGGGAAGCGGAAAGCGGAGACTCCGGCGTTGCTGCGGGTTCGGCGGCTGCTAAAGCGGTGGCCGGACGCATTACGGTGGCGGTTGGCACTGCAGGCTCGGCTGCTTCCATGCATGGAGGGGTATCTGCTGCGCCGAATTGGGATCGTACTTTACGGGCGGAGCTCGATTACGCGATTGAGGAAGAGATGACCTGCAGCGCAGTTGATTTCTTGCTGCGGCGGACGAGTATGATTTTGTTTGACCGCAAACGAGCGGAAACGTTGATACAGCCTGTCCTTCGATTGATGGGGCATCGCTTTGGCTGGAATGATGCACAGGGCAAGGCGGAATTGGCCCGCGTAAAAGCAGAAATTAAGGCGGTTACGGAATTTCCCGAATTGGTGCAGGAATAAGTTGAGGGTGAAGGCTTGTAACGGGGAGCGAAGACAATGGAGCGCTATATATTAGCTTTGGACGAGGGAACGACCTCCTGCCGAGCGATCCTGTTCGATGAGCAAGGGCGTGCTGCCGGATCGGCGCAGCACGAGTTTGCCACTGTATTCCCGCAGGCTGGATGGGTGGAACAGGATGCGAATGAGATTTGGCAGAAGCAGCTGCAAGTGATGCGTGATGCGACGGCCGGCGTAGGTGTGGAGCAAATTCGCGCGATCGGGATTACGAACCAGCGTGAAACGCTTGTAGTCTGGGATGCGCAGACCGGTGAGCCGCTTCATCCTGCAATCGTATGGCAGTGCCGCCGGACGAGCGCGCTATGCGAAGCGCTGAAGGAGGGTGGCTGGGAGGATGAGGTGCGCGCGCGAACCGGCTTGCTGCTCGATCCGTATTTCTCCGGCACGAAGTTGAAGTGGCTGCTGGACACCGTGCCGGGTCTTCGCGAGCAAGCGGAGCAGGGTCGAGCGCTGGCCGGAACGATCGACAGCTGGCTGATCTGGAAGCTGACGGAAGGTGCCGTGCATGCAACGGATGTCTCCAATGCGTCGCGAACGATGCTGTATAACATTCATACGCTGGAATGGGATGCCGACATCTTGGCGAAGCTCGGTATTCCGGCTGCCATGCTGCCGGAGGTGAAGCCGTCCAGCGGCATATTCGGGTATACGCGTTTGCTTGGCGATGGAGCCTGTGGAGGAGCTGAAGGTTTGCCGGCGGGGATTCCGATCGCAGGCGTGGCAGGCGATCAGCAAGCCGCGCTGTTCGGGCAGGGCTGCTTCGATACCGGCATGGCGAAGAATACGTACGGGACGGGCTGCTTCCTGCTCAAGAACACGGGCGACGCGCCGGTAGCATCGGCGAAAGGGCTGCTCACGACGATTGCGTGGCAGATTGACGGCCGGACTACCTATGCGCTCGAAGGCAGCGTGTTCACGGCAGGCTCCGTCATGCAGTGGCTGCGCGACGGACTCGGTCTGATTGCGCATGCATCAGACAGCGAAGCGCTGGCCGCTTCGGTCGCGGATACGCTTGGCGTCTACTTCGTGCCGGCGTTTACCGGGCTTGGCACGCCGTATTGGAACGCGGATGCGCGCGGCATGATTACGGGCCTTACCCGCGGCGCGACCTCGGCCCATCTAGTGCGCGCGGCGCTCGAGTCGATCGCGTATCAGACGGCGGACGTGCTGAACACGATGACCGAGGAGTCCGGATTGCCGCTGACGGAGCTGCGGGTTGACGGCGGGGCAGTCGCGAACGGCCTGCTTATGCAATTCCAAGCCGATTTGCTCGGCGTATCGGTGATCAGGCCGGTGCTGCTTGAAACGACTGCGCTTGGCGCAGCGTATCTAGCCGGGCTCGGTGTTGGATTCTGGAGCGGTGTCGATGAGCTGCGCGAATTATGGGCGCTCGATCGTACTTTCGAACCGGAGCGGGATGAAACCTGGCGCGCTGAAGTGTACGGAGGCTGGAAGAAAGCCGTCGGCTATCAGCTGTAGGTGTAGTGGAGTATATGTGGTGTGGAGAACTGGGCAGGCGCTCGGTTCTTTTTGTTTTGTGCGAGGTTGGTCGCTTTAGCGGATTACGCTAAGCGGGATCAAATGTTGCACAATATGCAGCATTTGATCCCAATTCATGCTCGAAACTCGAAAATGTTGCACAGGCTGCAGCATTTCTAGTCCAAAGTAGACTAAAACGATCATTGAGCGCTCAAATGTTGCATTTCGTGCAGCATTTGAGCTTGATGGTGCTTGAAGGGGACTGGAATGTTGCATGTTATGCAGCATTTCACCTCTACAAGGAAATCCGATGACTTCCTCGAATGTATTATCCATGCACACGTTTGAAGTCTAAGGAGGAACGAACGATGGAACGATTGCTTTCATTACCGAAGCTTCTTGTCAGTCAGAGCGGCCTTGCCATAGATACTGCAAAGCAATGGTCGGAGCAGCGCAGACATGAGCTCATCGACTTGTTTGCCGAGCATGTGTATGGCAGGCAGCCGCTGGAGCGACCGCCCGGCATGACTTTCGAGGTTGTCGCATCTGAACCTTGTTTGGATGGCAAGGCGATTTGCCGAAGCGTTCATATTGATTTCGCCGAGGGTCAAGGGCGTATTCGCCTGACCTTGTATTTACCTGCAGCGATAGTCGCATCGACGGAGCGGTGTCCGGTTTTCCTATTGTTTGACCACGGGCGGCTCTCTGCGGCGGCAGATCAGCATGCACCTTCCTCCTCGTTCTGGCCGATCGAGCAAATCATCTCCGGCGGATATGGAACCGCCATGATTGCTGCAGAGGATATCGATCCCGATGAGCATGATGGCTTCGTGAATGGCGTGCATGGGTTGTTTGATTCGCCGGATCGTCCGCGGGCTTCGGACGCATGGGGGACGATTGCCGCATGGGCGTGGGGATTAAGCCGAGCAATGGACTATTTGGTGACGGACCCGGACGTGGACGGGGCAAGGGTTGCCGTTATTGGTCACTCTCGCGGGGGCAAAACAGCACTTTGGGCCGGCGCGCTCGACGAACGTTTTGCAATGGTCGTCAGCAACGAGTCCGGCTGCACTGGCGCGGCGATATCGCGGGGAAAGGTCGGGGAGCGAGTTCATCAGATTAACTCGTACTTCCCGCATTGGTTCTCGGAGAACTATAAAAGCTACAATGAACGCGAGGATGAGCTGCCGGTTGACCAGCATATGCTGCTTGCGCTGATTGCACCGCGGCTGCTCTATGTTTCGAGTGCGGCAGAGGATGAGTGGGCGGATCCGGCCTCTGAATATCTTTCGGTGCAGCAAGCAGAGCCCGCGTACCGGTTGTTTGGGGCTGACGGACTGGCGGCAGAGCCGTTTCCGGCGCTGGATACACCGCTATACACCGAGCGCTGCGGCTATCATATTCGTGCGGGTAAGCATGATCTGACCGAGGTGGATTGGACGTATATTTTAGCTTTTGCAGACGGTCGTTTATAGATGAAGAACAGGCGGGTACTTCGTGGTTCGAAGTACCCGCCTGTTTTTTATTGCTGCTGCTATTCGTTACGCCAGCTTAAGTCGAATTACATTCCATGACGCTTTGCCGAGAGATGCTGCCACGCCGCTGCCTTCAATAACTGCATTGCCTCCGGTATGTGGAGCGACGCGGTTTGGCGCTTCTAGTGTATTCGCGGCTTTGAGGTCATCGCTTTCCAAGACGATGTGCTCAAGGATTCGAACTTCGCCGAAGCTGCGCAGATCGATTTCGAGCGGCAGCGATTCGCTTAAGTGGCGGTTAACGGCAAACACCGTTACTTCGCCCGCCTCTGTATTGTGGACGGCAACTGCATCGAGGTACGGGACGTCGGTGTAATCTTTTGCATCATATTTGGGCGAAGAATTCAGAGGTACGAGGACCGTACCGCGTCCGAAAATACTAGCGTGCATATAAGGATAATAGATGGTTTGCTTCCAAGCGCCGCCGCCGTTTGCCGTCATAATTGGTGCAATCACGTTGACGAGCTGCGCGAGGCAGGCCATTTTGACGCGATCGGCGCGCTTTAACATACTGATCAGCATGCTTCCGACAAGCAGCGCATCCTCGTGATTGTAAACATCTTCGAGCTGCGGCGGTGCAATGGACCAGGGCTCGATACGGGAATCGGCCTCGTTGGAGTGATACCACACGTTCCACTCATCGAAGGAAAGATTGATCCGTTTCTTGCTTCTTTTCGTCGCTTGCACGTAGTCGCAGGTCGAGATGACGGTATTAATGAAGGAGTCCATGCCCATGGATTGGGCCAAGAAGTTCGACGTGTCTTTGTCCCTGTTGCCGTAGTATTGGTGCAGGGAGATATAATCGACCTCATTATAGCAAAGGTCCAGCACCGTGCGCTCCCACTCTGGGAACGTAGCCATGCCGAGGTTGGAGCTGCCGCAGGCAACCACTTCAATGGAAGGGTCCACCCATTTCATGACCTTCGCGCTCTCGGCGGCGATTCGACCATACTCTGTGGCGGTTTTGGCCCCGATTTGCCAAGGTCCGTCCATCTCGTTGCCCAAACACCAGGTTTTGATGCCGTGCGGTTGTTTATATCCATGTGAAATCCGCAGGTCGCTTAATTGCGAGCCGGATGGATGGTTGGCATATTCCACAAGCTGACGGGCTTCGTCTGGACCGCGCGTGCCCAGATTAACGGCCATCATCGGCGCCGTGTTCGCTTTGCGGCACCAGTCCACAAACTCATTGAGCCCGAACAAATTCGGTTCAATGGTCCGCCATGCAAGCTCAAGGCGCTTTGGTCGCAGCTCGATCGGCCCAACGCCGTCTTCCCAGTTATATCCAGAGACGAAGTTTCCTCCCGGGTATCGAACGACCGGTACATCGATGCCTTTGATCAGCTCCAGCACATCGCCTCGGAAGCCTTGCTCATCCGCGGTCGCATGGCCAGGCTCATAAATCCCCCCGTATACCGCACGCCCCAGATGCTCGACAAAAGAACCAAATATCCGTTTATCCACCTCGCCAATCGTAAAATCCTTCTCGACAATCATTTTCGCTTTCAGTGACATGCGGGGATACACCTCTTTGTCGTTTAGTTGGATTAATGAATAAATTAATTGATTAATATAAAATAGATGCGTATAGTGCAATTAAACCGCAATTGAGGGAGTACGTGCAAGCTTTTCTTTTTGCAGGAATTGAATTAATATATCTGTTAACTAAGCGAGACGGAAGGAACCGTGCATAATGATAAAAGCAAACCTCGACCGCAGATGGCTGCCGCTCTACGAAGCGCTTGCCAGTGATGTGCGCCTGCGCATTCTGGAGCTTCTTGCGGTGCAGCCTATGAATATTAAGGAGCTCGCGGCTGCTCTCGGCTTAAGCAGCGCGATCTTGACCATGCATGCGAAGAAGCTGGAGAAAGGCGGGCTCATTGAGACCAAGCTTGTTCGACGAGGGGGCGGTACGCACAAGATTTGCTCACTTGCAGCTGGTCATGTGGAGATTACCATTCCGCAGGCATTGGAGCCGAAGCGTGAGTATCACGAGGTGTCGATTCCGGTTGGGCACTATACCTCTTTTGAGGTGCACCCTACTTGCGGTCTTGCAACCTCCGAGCATATGATCGGCCAGTTCGATGATCCGCGTTATTTCATGGAGCCGGAACGTATGCATGCTCAAATATTATGGTTCGGCAAAGGGTATGTGGAATACCGCATCCCCAATTACGTGCTGCAGGGACAAGCGCTGGAGGAGATCGAGATCTCGGTTGAGATCGGCTCGGAGTACCCGGGTGTCCGAGTAGACTGGCCTTCAGATATTCACTTTTATCTCAACGATACGCTGCTTGGCGTCTGGACCAGTCCCGGCGATTCCGGCGAAGGACGCGGCCGATTGACCCCGTCTTGGTTTAGTGTCAATCAATATGGCTGGCTGAAAGTGATCCGGGTCACGGACCACGGGACCTTCATCGATGGTCAACGCTTGTCGGACGTATCCCTCGTGGATATTGTTATGACGCGCAATGATTGGCTGCTCCGATTGGCCGTGCCCGAAGGTGCCAAACATGTCGGCGGATTGACCATCTACGGCGAAGGCTTCGGTAATTACAACCAATCGATCGTATTTAGAACCTACCGCAGTTTGGGGCGTTAAAGCCTCGAAGCAGCTAGATAATGAGGGTGTAAATGTGCAAAAAGTGGTAATGGATTCAGAGTTGGGCGATACTCGATACGCGGGTAGGTTTTATTATTCAGTCACAGCTCATGAGGAAGAATCGGACTTGTGTGGTATGGAAATGCGTTCGTTATTCGGTTGTAATCCGAATAATGGTTGTGTGATAAGCGATAAAAACATCGATCCGGGGAGAAGTCCGTTTATCCGCGGAAAGCTGACTATTCAGCTTCTGGGCGATGACGCTGCCGGCATTGCTGCGCAGGTTGCGGACGCTGTCCGGCTTGATGGGCGGACGTTCAAAGTCGTGTTTGTTGGGGGCGGCGACGCGTGCGAGTCGTTTGATTTCGACCGCCAGCGAGCGATCGAGAAGGAGATCGGCTGGCAGATCGTTGGCAAAGCGGAGATGCGGCGTCCGGATCGGTTATTCGGCGTAGCCTATGCAGATGGACGCTACCTATTCGGGGAGTATGAGAAAAGCGAAGCGCTGTGGCTTAAGTACAACGATAAGCCGCAGCCGTATTCCACGGCGCTTAGTACGCGCGTAGCACGGGCGGTCGTGAATATTGCTGCACCAACGACGAAAGAGCGGGTAATCGACCCTTGCTGCGGCATCGGCACGGTCATTATCGAGGCGTTGTCGATGGGCATCTCTATCGTTGGCTTCGATAATAACCCGCTGGCGTTGAAGGGAGCTCGTATCAATCTGGCTCACTTCGGGATGCCGGACGTGGTCAAACTTGCGGATATGACGACACTTGAACCCAGCACTCTACTCTTGCGGGAGGATGGAGGCGGGGCGTCCGGCAGCGTAGGGTCTGACGGCGCGGTGCCGATCAATCGGCGTGTCTTCGATTCGGCGATTATCGATCTGCCCTACAATCTGTGCTCGAAGCTGCCATCTGCAGAGCGATTGGCTATGCTCCGCAGCGCAGGCCGCTTGGCGGAACGCGTCATCATCGTCACAACGGAACTCATCGACGATGACATTGCGGAAGCCGGCTTCACCATCACCGACCGCTGCATCGTCCGCAAGGGCAAGTTCGAGCGCCAGGTCATTGCCTGCCGAATGCACTAGCTCAGGCAGTGCAAGATGTTGGTGCTGCCGTGAAAAGAAGCTATTGCGAAGTGGTGGAAGTTAACATTCGGAGTAGCTCCCAGGGCAACACATTGGTGTTGAACTGGTGAGTGAGGGGAAAGAGTAGCTCCCAGGGCAACACATTGGTGGCGAAATGGTGGGTTCGGCGAAAGAGTGGCTCCTAGGGTAACACATTGGTTGAATGCAGGTGGGATTAGAGAAAGAGTGGCTCCCAGGACAACACATCGGTGGAATAATGGTGAGTTCGGCGAAAGAGTAGCTCTCAGGGCAACACATCGGTGGAATAATGGTGGAATTAGAGAAAGAGTGGCTCCCAGGACAACACATCGGTGGCGAAATGGCGAGTTCGGTGAAAGAGTGGCTCCCAGGACAACACATGAGTGGGAATAGGGCGAGTTTAGAGAAAGAGTGGCTCCCAAGGCAACACATGTCCGCCAAACTAGCTGATTTCGAGCAAGAAGCGAGCCTAGAGGTCTACATGCCCGCCGAACTAGCTAAATTCGAGCAAGAAGCGAACCTAGAGGTCTACATGTCCGCCGAACCAGCTAATTTCGAGCAAGTAGCGAACCTAGAGGTCTACATGTCCGCCAAACTAGCTGATTTCGAGCAAGAAGCGAACCTAGAGGTCTACATGATCGCCGAACCAGCTAATTTCGAGCAAGAAGCGAACCTAGAGGTCTACATGATCGCCAAACTAGCTGATTTCGAGCAAGAAGCGAACCTAGAGGTCTACATGTCCGCCGAACCAGCTAATTTCGAGCAAGAAGCGAACCCAGAGGTCTACATGGTCGCCGAACCAGCTAATTTCGAGCAAGAAGCGAACCTAGAGGTCTACATGATCGCCGAACCAGCTAATTTCGGGCAAGTAGCGAACCTAGAGGTCTACATGGTCGCCGAACCAGCTAAATTCGAGCAAGAAGCGAACCTAGAGGTCTACATGTCCGCCGAACTAGCTAATTCGAGCATGATACACACCCGGAGTTGTTAGCGAGAGCGATGTGAACGGCATGGTTAGTTGAAGAGCGGCAATTGGAATAGCTTTTGGCAGGTGTGCATGAGGTGAGAGGGAATAGGTACCGTTCATGAGCAGAAATGGTGGTTTTTGTGCTAATGCAAGGTATCTAATACCGTTCATTAGCATCAAACTGTGATGGTTGGCGAATGAGAGGTACGTCATACCGCTCTTGAGTCGTGCAGCCGCTGCTAACAAGAAGACGAAGGGCCAGACATCCTCACGATGTATGGCCCTTCGTCTATTATCGAGCGCCGCAGCGGTCGGCGAGCTCGGACAGCTCGCGCTGCTCGTCGCGGCTGATCGCAAACGTCATGGCGCGCACGTTTTCCTTCGCATGATGCGGCTTGGAAGCGCCGGGAATGGCGAAGACGGTTTCGCCATTGGCGTGGATGAGCCAATTTAAGGCCACTTGGCTCGGTGACGCGTCGTACTTGCCGGCCAGCTCCTGCAGCCGGGCAATCAAGGGTCGCGTGCGCTCCAGCGCGGCGGGCTTGAAGTCGCCGGAGAGCTTGCGCATGCCGCCTATGCCGGCGACTAGCGCGGGATCGGCATGGAACTTGCCGCTCAGAATCCCTTGCTCGAGCGGCGAATAGGCGATAATGGCTACGCCGAGCTCCTTGGCGGTTTCCATGATGCCGTTTCGCTCGACGCGGCGGTCCAGCAGGCTGTATTTCACCTGATTGGACGCAAGCCGCAGCCCGTGCTCGCGAAGGGCACGGTCCGCCTCGCGCATCCGCTTGGCGGAGAAATTACTGACGCCGATGTGGCGGATTTTGCCTTGCTTCACGAGCCCGGCCATTTCCTTCATCTCCGCTGCCGCCGAGGAGAAAGAGAAGGGCTGATGCACCTGATGCAGGGCAATCGGCCAGCCCTTCAAGCGGCGCAAACGCTCATCGATGGTCCGAGTGATGCTGCCGGCGGTGCGCATCATCGGCCACCACTTGGTCGCGACATAGGCATCCTTGGCTTCATCGCCAAGGGCAAGCAGCGCTTCCGCCAACACTTCCTCGGACTTCCCGCCGCCATAGATTTCAGCCGTATCGAACCAATTGATGCCGCCTGCGAGGCTTGTCCTTACAATATCCCGAATCACGTCATCGCTCAGAACAGGCCAGAATTTCCCGATCATGCCGCTGCCCTTGCTGAACTGCCAGCAGCCAAGGCCGAGCGGCGAGAGCATCAAGTCAGAATTCCCCAATCGCCGAAGCTGCACCTGCTGCATCGTTTGCTCTACCATATCCCACACCTTACTTTCCCTATGCTCTGAATCGATGGCCTATGCGCTGTACCCGATCTTCACGAGCAGCTCCATTTTGCCGCCGGCCTCTAACATTGGCAGCTCTTCTCTGCTCGCCAGCGCGCCGTTCAGCGCCATCCATGGTTCGACGCAGACGAACGGGGAGCCGTTCACCTGCCACAGCACCACATACTTGAACGCATCACTGTAAGCTAACGAAACGGTGCCACGGCCATCCGGGCCAGGGAACGAAATGGAACGGGAACCCGCATTCAGCAAAGCGACGGATTCCTTCAAGCCATCGAGTGCAATCGCGCCATCGACGGGCTTTACAACGTTATCGTTGTAGTCCAGATAGGAGGTGGCATCTGTGCCATACACCAGATCCTTCGACTCCGAACGGAAGTACGGATGGAATCCCGCATAGAACGGCATCGGAGAGTCCGACAGGTTGCTGTAGGTCTGGCGAATCTCAAGCTCGCCTTCAACTAGCGCATAAGTAAACAATAGCTCGAACAGCCATGGATACTCGGCCAGCGTGCTCTCGCTGCTGCGCAAACGCACCGTCACAGCGGCTTCACCCTCATCGGAGTGGCCAACAACTTCCCAAGCGCGATTCCGAGCCACACCGTGATTACGCATCGAATAAACCGTGCCATTCCATTCATATTGTCCGCCGGGCAGCTGACCGCAAATCGGGAAAAGAATCGGATTGCCGCCGCGGATATTCGCCTCCGGATCAAGGTAGGTCGCTTTATCAAGGTAGAACAGTTCCTCGCCGCCCAGCACGCAGCTGGTTGCAATAGCTCCTCGCTCAGGACAGATGATGACCGAAGAATTCGTAACGGAATCCGTCAATGTAAATAGCGTATATGTACCATCATGATGTGATTTCACTTCATAGCGATTCTGACTCATTGTAGAAGCCTCCCAAGTATGGTTTTCTGCGAACAAGCATACCATATTGCGGCAGTGTACCCAAACAGCAAGGCCTCTCCGAGGGCGAACAACTATTTTTCTAACGCTATATTGCATAAATGAATACTGAACGATATACTATAGCAGCAGGGACATTTTTTATTTGACCAGCTATTCTACATTAATGAATACCTAACGATATGGTATAGGAGCGTTGACTATGAATGTACAGTTTAAGAAAGGTGTGCTCGATTTGTGCGTTCTGGCGTTGACCGCTTGGGAGGACCGATATGGATACGAGCTTGCGGTCACCATGTCCGCGAAATTCGAGGTCGCTGTCGGCAGTGTTTATCCGCTGCTTAGCCGCTTGACGCAGGAGGGGTATTTTTCAACCTATCTCAAAGAATCAACGGAAGGACCCCCGCGCAAATATTACAAGCTCACGCCCAAAGGACACACGCATCTCATGGGGCTAATCAGTGAATGGCGGACATTCTCCGTCGCAGTGGATGAATTGATTAAGGAGGGTGTCGAACGATGATTAGAGAGCAGTATTTGGGACAGCTGTGGGAGCTGCTGTCTCCTGTGCCGGAGTCGCTTCGCAGGGAGTGGATGTACGATTATGAAGAGCATTTTCGCATGGCGGCCGAGCATGGTCGATCGGAAGCGGAAGCAGCCCATGAGCTTGGCGATCCGCGTCTGATTGCAAAGGAGCTGATGCTCAATTATCGCGTCGATCAAGCGTCGAATAAGAACGGAAGCATCACACTCGTATCACGAGCTGTACTCGCCGCAGTCAGCTTAGGTTTCTTCAATCTCGTCTTCGTGCTGGGTCCTTACGTCGGACTGCTTGGCGTGCTGGTTGCGATATGGGCGACTGCTATTGCAGTCGGACTCTCCTCCATAATGGCGATCTATGAAGGCGCATTTGGAGGCGGAATTACGCTTCTGCAAGGAACCTTCCTCTCCATGGTGCTCATTGCGCTCGGGATGCTGATAGGTGCAGGCGCGCATTGGTTGACACGAGCTTTTGCCAAGATGACGCTGAGTTATTTGAAATTTAATTCCAGAGTGATAAGGGTGAAAAAAGGATGAGAAATTGGATCGTTGTCGCGTTGATACTGCTCGTTGTCGGTTTGATCGGCGCCTTCGGCACATTCCGCAAAGACGGAGCGCTCTCCCTTGGAACGGAGAAGGTGAACCAGGAGCAATCGGTGGCCGGTGACGGCATTGAAGAGGTTGAGATCGATACAGGCAGCTTGGATATCACCGTCGTTCCGAGCTCGAATAATGAAGTGAAGGCAGAGCTGACAGGCCGCGCCAGCAAGAAGTACCGGGATAAATTAAAACTGGAGCTTCAGAGAGAAGGCAATGTCCTTCGAGTTTCCGTCCATGATGGTGTCGGCTTTACGATTGGCATTAACATTCTTAATCTGGATTTGCGGTTAGAGCTGCCGGAGCAGCAGTATCGGAAGCTGATGTTTGATGGAGGCAGCGGAGATATTGATATGGCGCAGTTGAAAGTGGACCGAATTAATCTGCATACCGGCTCAGGGGATATGACGCTCCAGCAGCTGAACGCGCAATCCATCGAAGCCGAGATCGGCAGCGGGAACATAAGCTTTGCTGATGTTACGGCAACGGATCTTATTGCGGTGAACGCTGGCTCGGGCAATGTTTCTACGGAAGGCCTGAAGGCGAAGAAATTCACGGTTGACGTCGGCAGCGGTGATGTCGAAATAACGGATAGTGCGGCAGAGCTTCAAATTGAAACGAACAGCGGCGATATCGATCTGATTCAGAAAGAACTCGAACAGCCTGCGGAGCTGGAAACCGGCAGCGGCGATGTTTCGATTGAGACAGATGATCAGCCGGCATCCGCACGCATTACGTTTAGTCACGGCTCTGGCAGCCTCGATAATGATTGGGATGGCGGTGAGCAGTCGACGGACAAGGACGATCGCGATGTTCTGCTCTTCGGCAGCGGATCCGTTCCGATGCATATTCATACAGGATCCGGCGATTTATCGGTTGGGCCTAAGTAGAACATGAATAGGGTTCCTATTGCTTATTTAAGCAAGCGGAGCCCTATTTTTATTATGTCTGTAAATTTCCAGCAAATTCTCTGTAAATTGTCTGCGAAACTACAATTTTTTTGTCGAAATACCGATATGCTGAAAGAAGGATAATAGACCTATCAGGAAGAAGTCATATTCTAGCACTTCCCGGCATAAACTTCGTTGTTTATGAATAGGGGGAGATGAGTTTGGTAGAATCGCCGGATTTGCCGCTGCTGCCCTATCGTGTGATTGGTGGGGTAAAATGCTTTGAGTTGTTCGCCGGTGTGGTTCATCAGGAGCTTCTGCCAGGAGTATTTATGCAAGGCTATGGATATAACGGATCGATTCCCGGACCGACCATCGTAGTGGAGCCGGGGGATTTCGTTCAGATTCGAGTCATCAACAACTTGCCGGAGCCGACGAGTGTTCATTGGCATGGACTTGACGTGCCTAATGCGATGGATGGTGTGCCGCCGTTTGAGCCTTCACCTCTTATTCAGCCGGGTTACGGGTTAGATTACCGATTTCAGATCGTGAATCCGCCCGGCACACATATGTATCACAGTCATTATGAATCCATATGTCAGGAAATGATGGGGCTTGGCGGATTGTTCATCATTGCGAATCGGCAGGAGAAGGCAGTCACCAGAGACTTTGCTTATATGCTTCAGGAATTTCATTTGAACGGCCTTCCGAGAGGTGAACTCCACCCGGGGATCTATCAGATTGACCCTCTATCGGATGGATTTAATTTCTTTACCATGAATGGGCGCTGCTTTCCGAATACGTCGCCGCTTCATGTGCGGGTGAGGGACCGCGTTCGAATCCGGCTCGCTAATTTGGGGATGCAAGGGCATCCCATGCATCTGCATGGCGTGCAGATGCTGGAAACCGCTTATGACGGTAATGAGGTACCGCCTTGGAACCGACTTCGGAAGAATACCGTATTCGTGGCGCCAGGTGAGACGCGCGATATTCAATTCGACGCATGGAACCCGGGCCGCTGGCCGTTTCATTGCCATATCCCGCATCATACCTCGAATAATTTCACGCTGCCCGCCGGCGGAATGTTTACGACCATTCAAGTCGGCGACTGAATATTGCGTTTGCGTTACTTGGAGAGGCAGAACTATGAGAAGGAGCTTAAACCCATGCAGATGAAAGAAAAATCCGCCATCGGACCGATTCTGAGCGTCTTCCTGCCGATTTTATTGTTTGAAGGGCTGCGCTCCTTGAAGACACTCGATATTTCTGTAGAAGCGCCGGAGCGGCATTTTCAAATTGTAACGCTTGTGGCTGCGCTGGCAATTGTGGCTGCCATCGCTGTTGGTATTGCCGGACATCGTCTGCGGAATATTAAGGTTGGATTCATGTCGCTTGCGTATGTTTCACTAGCCGGCATGTTCGTGCTGCATGGACTGACTACGCCGGGATTCATCATTCATGCCGGGCATTTGCCGAGTGTATTAGCGCAGCTTAGCGTAATGATTACCTCCGTGTGGCTGTTCTTATCTTCCCTATCGACCGATCGATTCATCATTAGGCAGCTCTCCAAAATGCGAACGTGGCTCATTCCCATATGGCTGATACTGCTTGGCATCGTGTTCTTGCTTGCTCTGCAGCAGCCGCATCTCATCGACAATATTCCGCTTAATTTAGATCCCTACAAGTGGATCGCCGCGTCGATCACCTGTATAACCTGTGTATGGACGATGTATCGGTATTGGCAATCGTACCGAAGTGCCGGCTTCCCGCTGCAACGCGCCATCGTCTATAGTGTCGGACTTATTATCGCAGCACAATATATTATCGTTATGGGCACGTCTTGGAAATTAAGCTGGTGGCTCTATCACGTATTGCTATTGTTCTCTATGGTGATCATGTTAGTGGGGCTGCTCCGGCAGTATTTCTCGCAAGGGTCCTTCAGCAATTCGCTGAAAGTATTGTTTCAATCCGATCCGCGTGCATGGCTGGAAGCCTGCAAGACGCCAAGCGTTCAGGCTCTTATCATGGCAACGGAGGCGCGCGACGCCTATACAGCCGGCCATAACAATCGCGTAGCGCTGTATGCGCTTCGGCTTGGCGAGGAGATGGAGCTGAATAAGCATCAGCTGCGCGCTATTGCGCAGGGGGGCGTTGTGCACGACGTTGGGAAGCTGAGAGTGCCGGATGCGATCTTGAACAAGGCAGGGAAGCTGGCGCCGGAAGAACGGCTGGTCATCGAACGTCATCCGGTTTCCGGCTATGATATGTGCAAGAGGCTGGGGTTCCTGAAGGACGAGCTGTCGGTGATCCGTTCCCACCATGAGAAATGGGATGGAACCGGGTATCCGGATCGGCTGAGCGGCGAGAGTATTCCGCTGCTGGCTCGGATAACGGCGATCGCGGACGTCTACGATGCGCTGACCTCTTCACGCTCTTACCGTCAGGCTATGACGCACGAGGAAGCGATGGATATAATCATTCAAGGCAGCGGAGCTCACTTTGATCCTGCCTGTGTCAAAGCATGGCGCCGTTTGGCTGCTGCGGATGCGGAATTTTTCGAAGAGATCGCGGCGAACAGTCGCAGTCTGAAGCTCGTACATAAAGCAGCACAATAATAACAAGCGGAGATCCTTGGGATCTCCGCTTTTGTGTGATTATAAGTAGAAAAGCACCTTGATTAAGGCCAAATATCTTGAGGCGTCACGTTCAGCTTGGATGCAATGAGCATCGCGGTTTGCCGCTGCGGCTTGCCGATCTTGCCATTGCGAAGCTTCGAAATTGTCTGCAGCGAAATACCGGTTTCAATGGATAGCTGCTGAGCTGACATATAACTGCGCGCCATCAGCACTTTTAACGTAACCGACGGGTCGACGGCCTCCGAAATCGTCTGGACATCGGTCACAACAAAACCGAAGTGCTTCAGTACACCATCGCCGCTGTAGAAGGGACGGAAGGTGATGTGCAGCTCCAACTGAGCGGTGTTGGCGGCCAGCTTGGTTTGTACGACGATGCGGTCCATTCGATTGTGAAGTGTCGCTTGCTCTAGTGCGTAGATAAGGCGTTCGCGATCATGGTTATTGAAGAATTCATGCAAAGATTCTTGTTCGATGCGGAAGAGGCGGCCATACAGCGGCGCAGAATCATGTTGATAATAGCGCTCTATGACATAACGATCGTTTAATATGCCAGAGAACATCACTTTCTTCGAGCTGCACATCGTGTCGATCCAGGTCTTAGCAGTAATATCTTCGGCTGTGAGCAGATAGGCTGGCTCTTCCGTATCCTTCACGGCTTCCCAGGTGAGGAGCAGTCGCTGCGGCTCATCGGGTTTCGGCCTGTCTAACAGCACAGTCTCAGAACTAATGGACGTGAGCAGATTGTTATTGTTCCAGGCGGAGAACAGTCTGCTTGGCGGCAAGCCCGCCAGTTCTGCTTCAGAGCAGCCCACAAGATTGGAGAAGGCCTTGTTTGCGCTGTTAAACCGTATGTCGTCACCCCGTCCTACAACAACAGCTAATGGCGTTCGTATGGTATGAAATATAGCGGTCAATAGTGTCACTTTGGCTATCCCTCGCAATCGGCTTTGGCTGTTGTGTGCATATACAATCTACCTAAATGTAAACACAATCCATTCGTCGTTTATAGAACAGTATAAGAGCGCAAAACTGAATTATCAACTGATTATTTATAAGTATTTATGATTATTTATGAATATTTTTATTATTCGGTCTTCCTAATATCATGCAAGAGGTTCGTGAAATTCTACAAATACCAGCAAAATTGCGAGATTGTTAACTTTCCAAATGAAGCATTTTCACTCATAATAATACATAGAGCTACATCATTGTATTTACATCGAGAGGGCGAATTTGTATGCGAAATTGTACCATTCATGAATGTGACAAACCGGTGAAGGCGAAGAACATGTGCTCCATGCATCATCAGCGTTGGCGCAGACACGGAGATCCGGTCGTGACCAAGGTCCGTCAATCGGCAGAACCAACGCTGTGCAAGTGGGTGAACTGCCAGAAATCGTCAATCAGTAAAGGGTATTGCTCCAAACATTACTACATTCATCGCATGCAAGTTGTGCAAACGCAATTAAATTCCTAGGGAGATACCGAACGTAAGGCTCCATCATGATCTATGAAGCTATTTCCTCTAAAGGTATAATAGGGGAATTACGACCATTGTTCCTTACTGGAGGGCTTAGATTGGGAAGTTTCTCATTGCGAACCAAAGTTCTTGTCCTTATCCTCGTTGTGACCTCAGGAGCGCTGACCATTGTCGGCTATGGCAATTACTCAGCAGCCCAGCAGACCATTATGGAAGCGCTAATCGAGAAGGCGAATACGAAGGTTCAAAATACAGCAAGCAATTTGTCATCATGGATCGATACCCGCCGAGCAGAGGTAGAAGTGATGAGCCGAACCGATCAAGTCCGTTTCGGTGCGGATTTTGAGCGGGAAGCTTACTTCTGGAATGAGACGCGCAGAACGGGTTCGCCGTTTGAGACGATTGGTTATGCCGATCCAAGCGGCAAAGTGCTGCTCAGTGACGGAAGAATCATCGAATTAGCCAATGATCCCTCCTTTCCCATAGCCATGAGCGGTCGGGTCGTCGTGACCGATCCGATGACAAACGGCAGCACGAAGAGCAAAGTTATTGTGATCCAAGTTCCGGTATACGGCACGACGAACGAGGTCATCGGCATTATCTACGCCTCCTTGCTCGCCGAGCGTATGTACAGTGAACATTTGAATATTCGGGTGGGAATAACCGATAGATTATTCATGTACAACGATAATGCAGAAATCATCGAAGCGCCTAAGGATAGCGGGCTGCTTGACTTGTCCTCGAAATCGATACTGTCCGAAGAGCTGCCCTTCCATCCGGCTGCGCTGGATATGCTCGTTAATGATAAGGGTTATTTTGAGTTGGATGGGCAATCCGATCCCTCCATCTTGTTCTTCTCCGCTGTAAAAGGTACGTCCTGGCATATTGGATTAAACGTATCCCTATCCGAAATTAGACAGCCGCTGGAAGCGATTAAGTGGCGTTCTGTTCTCTCTATTGTTATTGCGGAGGCTATGCTGACGATTCTGTTCTTCTTGTTCTCCGACCATATCATCAGACGGATTAAACGCGTAATCAATGTAACGGAAGCGGCTGCTGCTGGTCGATTTGACGTGAATAACGTGCTGGATGACAGCGGGGACGAGATCTCGCAGCTGTCGCATTCGGTCAATGAAATGAAGGTGCAGCTGAGTGGCATGTTCGGACGCATGGATGCGATGATCAACCAGAATCAATTTGCCTTCATCGTGCTGGACGATCAATATCGCGTGACATACTTCAGTAAGGCGGCAGAGCTGATGCTAGGGTACAAGGCAGAAGAGGTCATCAATAAAGCAACAGGGCTGTTGTTTATTGATCCGGCGGATATTCAGCGAGAGTCTGAGCGGCTTTCTATACGTCATGGCTATCCGGTTCCTGCTGATCTTACGGTATTCGAAATGCTTCGAT
The DNA here is from genome assembly GCF_900106745.1 of Paenibacillus sp. CF384. GTDB lineage: Bacteria > Bacillota > Bacilli > Paenibacillales > Paenibacillaceae > Paenibacillus_Z. Next base: position 102,488 of record NZ_FNNV01000004.1, read on the forward strand.
CGGAACGATTCTCCTATGAACGGGAGTGGAACTATCTTCGTAAGGACGGAACGAGCTTCCCGGTTGCACACAGCTCGAATGGGATGAGGGACCGAGAAGGCCGGTTTATCGGTGTAGCTGCGATTGCCCGTGATATTACGATGCAGAAACAAGCAGAGAAGGCGCGCAACAGACAGTTCAAGGTTATGGGGGCTGCGAAAGACCTTATCGCGATGTTCGATGATCAAGGTCGTCTGCTCTACATTAATGCGGCGGGTAGAGCGCTTCTTGGCATACATAAATCCTATAATGACAATGATGAAATGCCGATGCGCACCATCGGGGAACTGCTGCAAGGAATCGAGGATGCCCAAGCTTACGGCTACCAAGAGGACGAGGTGCTGCTGCGGACGGTACAAGGGGAGTTTATTCCGGTTTCCAAGATTCTTGTCGTTCACCGTGACGATGAGACGGGCGAAACGTTCTATTCCTGTATTGCCCGTGATATCTCGGAGCATAAACGGGTGCAGTTCGAGCTGGAACATGCCAAGCGCGAGGCGGAAAGCGCCAACTTGGCCAAGAGCCACTTCTTGGCTCAAATCAGCCATGAGATCAGAACGCCTCTGGCCGGTATTATCGGTCTAACGGGGCTGATGCAGAAGACGGAGCTGACTATGCTGCAGCTGGATTATCTCCATAAGACACGAGATTCCTCCGAAGCGCTGCTCTCGATTATTAACGATATATTGGACTTTGCTAAAGTAGAGGCCGGCAAAATCGAGCTGAACGAAATGCCTTTTGACCCTTACGGTATGATCCACAAGCTGACCGAGCTGCTTAGCATGTTTGTAGGCGGCAAGGAACGATTCCAATTTATCATTGATACACCGAATGATTTGCCGGAGCAATTAATCGGTGATTGGCTGCGAATTGAGCAGGTACTGCTGAATTTATGCGTAAATGCGATTAAGTTTACGGAGCACGGCCATGTCAAGCTGAAAGTCCAATTGCAATCGCGAGGACATTTAGAGAAGAATGTGCGGCTTGCTTTCCTTGTGGAGGACACCGGAATCGGCATGACGGAAGAGCAGCTTTCCAAGCTGTTTAAGCCGTTTGTTCAAGCGGATGCTGCCACGAATCGCAAATACGGCGGAACAGGCCTTGGCTTGGTCATTGTGAAGCGTTTAGTTGAACTGATGGGCGGCACCATTCAAGTGAAGAGCGAGATCGGCAAAGGCAGCCAGTTTACCTTTACGATTGAGCTACCTGTAGCGGAGGAACGGCAGCAGGGCCGATTCCTACTGGGACAAGGCGAAGAGTATTCCGTCTGGGTTGTCGAGGATTACGAGCTGCTCAGCCAGCGGCTTTGCATCGGACTCGAAGATAGCGGATTGACGCCAATAGTGATTTCGTCATGGAAAACAGCCCAGGAGAGGCTGCTTCGGTCGGGTATAGGTGTACGACCATTCGCGCTGCTGCTTGACTTTGAAATGTCCGATATGTACGGGGAAGAGACTTGGCATGACATGCATGAAACGGCGAGGGATGCCGGGGTTAAAACGATTGCGCTGACCACAGCCTATGGACGCGAGGAGCTGCTGAAGCTACCGGAGGAGAAACGTCCGGATTCGATTCTGGTGAAGCCGGCTACTCGGGTCAGTCTCTATCAATCGATATTGACGTTGTGTGAGCGTACGGAGCAGGTTGTGACGGAGGCTAATGCCGAAGTGGCTGCTGCCGCAATAGAGAAGCCGAAGCGGCCAAACGGCGCTATTCTGCTTGCTGAGGATAACGATATCAATCAGCTGGTTGCTGTGGAACAGCTGCGCGAATGGGGCTTTACCGTGGATGTGGCGGAGACGGGCACCGAAGTGCTTCGGAAACTAAACACAAGACGTTATGATCTTATTCTTATGGACATTCATATGCCGGAGATGGACGGCGATGAGGCGGCGCGAATTATTCGTCTCGACTCGAAGTATGATCGACTGCCAATCGTGGCGCTGACAGCGAATATTATGCAGGAGGACCATGATCGGTATATGCAGCTGGGCATGAATGATGTGCTGACGAAGCCGATTCCTCCTCATGAACTGCTGCAAATCATATCGAAGTGGATTCGGTACGGAGGGGAACTGCGCGTCGAGCCGGTCAAGACGAAGTCGAGAGAACGTGATGCCGTAGGCGCTGTCTATGTGCCTGTTCAATCCTTGGATGACGAATGGCTGCACAAGGGGATACCGGGCTTGCAACTGGAAGAGGCGCTGCAGCGAGTGAATGGGAAGCGGGATATTTTGAACCATATGTTAAAGCTGTTTGTGAAGGATTACCTGAGTTTCGATGAGCGGCTGCATGAAGCGCTGACAACCGGGGATTTTACACTGGCTCGCCGGATGGCACATACGCTCAAGGGAGTTGCGGGTAATTTGTCGGCAGTCAAGCTGGCCAGAGCCGCGCAGGATCTTGAGCAGCTGCTGAAGGTGTCGGAAGAATGGCTGGATATTGACGCGGTGTATATAGCCGCAGCGGAAGTGAATGAGGTTCTGAAAGAGCTTGTCTTTCATTTGTCAGAGTTGACAGAATTCGACAATAAAACCTAACGAATTTCTAACAATCTATTGTTGGGTTGATCTTCCTATTGTATATTAGTAGTAAGAATATTAGTCGATTCATGAATCCCTTCATGAGGTGAGAAACATGTACAAAATACTGGTTATCGAAGATGATGTGATGATGAGCGATATGCTGTCCATGTACATGTCTGAAGAGGGCTATGAAATTAAACAGGCTGCTACCGGCGGGGACGGATTGAAGCTGGTGGAACAGTTCGAACCTGATGTCGTTCTACTCGATCTCATGCTGCCCGACTGGGATGGTACAGAGCTGTGCCTCCAAATACGCCAGCACTCCTCGGTTCCCATTATGATTGTTTCTATGAAGTCTGAAGTATCTGAGCGTGTCCAGGCACTGCGTGCGGGCGCTGACGATTACTTATGCAAACCCTTCTCCATGCACGAGCTGAGTGCCCGTGTAGAAGCGCTTATTCGCAGAGCGAAACTGATGCAATCGTCAGTCGCTGAAGGTGCCCTTCAAGCAGAGAACGACAACGAGAAAGCAGAGACGACAATCAGGCTGGATTCGGAGCGGCGATTATTGCTTGTGCGCGGTACGCTTGTCGAAACGACCTTCTCCGAGTTTGAACTGATGAAGCTGTTTCTTACACATCCCGGTAAAGTATTCAGCCGAGAAGACTTAATTAATGCGATTCGAGGGTTTGACTCCTTTGTTACGGATCGAGCAATCGATGTACATATCGTGAATCTACGACGCAAACTAGAGAAGAACCCGAAGGAGCCGCACTATATCCGCACCGTCTGGGGAGTCGGGTATAAGTACATTACTGAGGTGGAATCGGTATATTGATCATGCAGGAGGCAAGCGAGATAGTATCGTGCTGCCCTGCATGCAAAGTGATCAAGAACAGCGCTTCATTGAAGCGCTGTTTTTTTATGGAACAAACCATTAAATGACAGAAATTACAGAACTCTGTGCCGGGGCACGAAACTCATGCGGCAGAGAGCTTTTTTACGCATATTTTTAGCTAAAATTAATGCAAGAACCTTACGCACCTACTTTATTCCTACTGCTTTTATGTGATATTTTACCTAGTATAGCTATGCTAGGGTTAGGTCGAAAGGATCGGTGATTGGTGATGGAAGTCAGGGATCCATTCTCTCAGCGGGCTGCTTCGCAGCGTCGTGGGAATGCGCCTGCTGATCAGGTATATGATTCACTAACAGGCTTGCCGGGGCGGAAGGCTGCATTTGCGATGCTTGCAAGAGCGGTTTCCTTGGCAAGAAGCTGCAATAGAGGCGTGCTTACAGCGCTAGTAGATATGGATCGCTTTTATCTCATCAATGAAACCAGAGGAACTGCATTCGGCGACGAGGCACTTCGTCAGATGGCCAATCGACTGTGCGAGCTTACGCATTGGTCAGGTTCGGTGTTCCGGCTAAGCGGCAATACATTTCTCTTATTCCGACTCGTCAAGATGGACGATGCGCCTCTAGAATCGGACAAGCTCATCGAGGAGCTGAAGAAGACTGCAGAGGATTGGCTTGAGGTCCGCGGACAGGATCTGCAGCCATTATGCAGTATCGGTGTAAGCAGCTATCCTGCGGACGGTGAGACGGCAGAGAGGATCGTTCGTCATGCCGAAACTGCACTTCAGCAAGCGAAGGCAGCAGGCGGTAACCAGGTGGTTGTATATGCGGAAGACGATTCTGCGCAGATTCTTCGGACAGAAGCGATCAGAATCGCGCTGCGCACCGTACTGCAGAGCGAGGAGCTGTCGCTCTATTATCAACCTCTATACGAGGTGAATGGGCGGTTGAGAGGGTTTGAGGCGCTTCTGCGCTGGCAGCATCCGCAGCTCGGCTTACTCTTGCCTGAGGAATTTGTTCCGCTTGCTGAGCTAAGCGGTCAAATTGTAGAAATCGGCGAGTGGGTCATCCGTGAAGCTTGCGGGATGCTGAACAGGACCGGCGCCAGAGGGCTGGCGAACATGATCGTTTCTGTTAATCTATCGCCGAACCAGCTTGTTCTGCCGGAGTTTGTCCAATCGTTGCAGCGCATATTGGAAGAAACGGCGACGCCGGCAGAAGGCTTGGAAATCGAAATTACCGAGAGAAGCATGATCGATTGTGGTGAGAAGGCGTGCGCGGTTCTGATGCAGCTGAGAGAATTAGGCATTCGCATTTCACTTGATGACTTCGGCAGCGGTTATGCGTCATTGACCTATTTAAGGATTCTTCCGCTCCATACGCTGAAGCTGGAAACCTCGTATATTAGGCATATTTGCGACCAGCAAGCGGATAGTGCGATTGTGAAGGCATTAATCGCACTTATGCATGAACTTGGTCTTGAGGTGGTCGCAGAAGGCGTAGAGTACGAAGGACAGCTGGAGCTGTTGAAGCAATGGGGCTGCGACTTCTATCAAGGGTACCTGCTCGGCATGCCGATGCAAGAACAAGCCATCGGTACACATCTCCTTCAACTGCATTCCGTGTAATCCATTAAAAAGGCAGTCTGCACGAGCGCACATTCGACTCATCGAATGTACGCCAACATGCGGACTGCCTATTTCGTTTACGTGTATGCAAGGCGGAGAGGACGTCCGTTAACACACTTCCAGATATAGCTTTGTACCGTCACTGTATTGTAAAATAGCGACGTCACGAATCATTTCAACCGACTTAATACGTTTCCACTTCTTACGGAAATCAAAGTTAAATTCCATTTCCAACAATTTATTGTGCAGGAGCTCCATGTAGGATAGTTGCTCGGATGGGTAGTGTACCGGTACGGAACGGTTTTTGAAGGTAATGACCTTTGTCATTTGGAATGCGCCTCCGTTTACTTTAATAACGACATTGTATACAAAATCTTTTAGTCACTTATAAAATCGCAATGAGGCTTTTGTTTGATTTGCTTAACCTTTTCTAACAAATTACAACAAATTTCGGCAATCCGAACAGGGAGTAATGGTATTATTTGCGAAGAGGTACAATATTAATCCACTCGTGTGTCATTCCACCAAATATAGGGTAATAACCAACAATCGGAAGGCAGGGGGATCACGTTTTGACTAATGCAAAAGCATTGTTCGCCAATATCAGTTTGCTCATCGCTCTTGCTTATTTGTTTGATTTGGGGTACAGGTACCTTTTTCAATATGCGTCGAATCGTGTCAAATACGGTCTGACGATAGCGATGTTCATAGTCGGCGGTTGGTGTGCGATGGCATTCGGGCCGCGGATGGGCGATTTGCACCTGCTCGATCTGCGCATAGCGCCGCTAATTATTGCTGTACTTGTCTTTCCATCTCCTTACGTCATCGCTCTGATCGGCGTGGGAATCGGTTTCGGCCGGCTATTTCTCGACTTCGATGAAGCGGCCGTAGCAGGATTCTTGAATATGGTTATCGTGGGTCTTGTCAGTGCTTGGCTGAGCAATTGGCTGAAATGGAAGCCGTGGCGATTCATCTGGAAAAGTACAGCCACCTTACTTGTAGTAAATGTCGTGTATGCCTTAATTGTGACCCTGACCTTGCTCCATCTGGATCTCATGAATGTGCGTTCGTATTGGCTGGAGTTTGGCATCTACGCGCTGCCGCTGCGGCTCTTGTTATGTGCGCTGTTGATCTTTATTATTCGTGATTTCCAGAAGGAGCAGCAGCGCGTTGACGAGCTGCGTACCATGAATATGCTGCTGCGCAGGCAGACACGCGAGCTGCGGGAGGCTAAGCGTGATGTGGAAGAAAAGGCTCGCGAGCTGATGCTGGCGAGTAAATACAAATCCGAGTTTCTCGCGAACATGTCGCATGAGTTGAAGACGCCGCTGAACAGTATTATTCTGCTGTCTCAGTTAATGCAGGAAGAGGATACGGATCGGTATAGTGCGGAGGATGTCCGATATGCGGAGCTGATTAACGGAGCAGGAAACGATCTGCTGCAGCTGATCAATGACATTCTCGATCTCTCCAAGGTGGAAGCCGGTAAGATGGACGTCAACATCGAGCCGCTGTCGATCGAGGAGCTTGTTCAGACGCTGCATCAGCAGTTTCTCCCTGTCGCAGGACAGAAGAAGCTGCTCTTCGAAACCGAAATTTCGCCGGCTGTACCGGAGGCTATGCAATCCGATGCGCTGCGGGTCAATCAGATCTTGAGAAACTTGCTGGTTAATGCCTTCAAATTTACGGAATCGGGTTCTGTTAAGCTCGTAGTCAAAGTTGAGGGAGGCATGCCGATCGAGCCGTCAGCGCTGAAGAAACGGACGCTTCGGAACTGGAATCCGGTGTCGTGGGGCCGCCCCGCCGTGCGAGTGGTGTCGCCGCAGCGAATTTCATTCTCCATCATCGATTCCGGCATCGGCATCGAAGCGGAGAAACAACAGCTGATCTTCGAGGCGTTCCAGCAGGAGGACGGCTCCATTAACCGCAACTATGGCGGGACGGGGCTTGGCCTGTCGATCAGCCTGCAATTGGCCCGGCTGCTCGGCGGCACGCTGTCGCTCGAGAGTCGCAAAGGCGAAGGCAGCAAGTTCACGCTGCGGCTGCCGGTCGCGCCGTTTGGCGTGCCGACGGTGGCTCAGGAGTAGGAGCTGCGTTGCGGGGATGCGAAAGAATGGGGTTGTCTCCAGCTCAAATGTACTCATAGCTCGCAGCATTACTTGCTTCTGTGCAGCTAACGGATCGTACAGGTCTTATTTAGCCGGATTTCGCGGTTCTGAGATTCTAACGGATCGTAGGGGCCTTATTTCGAGGAAATTAGCTTCAAATTACATGCAAACAGCCAAATAAGACCTCCACGGTTCGTTAGAATATTTCAGGAGCTATTTTGAGGCAAATAAGCCCTCTACGGTTCGTTAGAGTTTTCTGCGGTAAGTTAACGACCCGTAGAGGCGTTATTTCAGGGGAATTGAGCGAAGAATGGTGCAGCATTGTATCAGAAACGTTAAAAAGTAATGCAACTTCCAAGTTTTCGGGGTTGCATTTTTTTTGTTAAAAGCGATATTTAAATCCACCAAATAAAATGTAAATATATGTTGATTCTATAGATATATTGTCGTACTATTATTTTTTTTGTAAAAATATTACATAAATAAGGAGGTTTCGGAAATATACAATAAGCTAAATATAATTATAGTGAGTAGCTTGAGGGATTGTCCTTAGCTACTCTTTTTTGAGGGGGAATATTATGAAAAAAAAGAATGCGATTGGAGCACTATCCTTTAAGTACGAAGGATCTTCTTCGTGTAGAGCGTTTATCTCTAAGTGGGATCGGCTTGAAAGATTTGAAGGGCCTAGACTCATTATCCAATCTTAATGAGCTTAATCTCACCGATAATAAAATTGAATCTTTATCAGGTATAGAGTCATTAACTAAGCTGAAAGTATTGGCTGTTAAGAACAACAATATTACAGACCTTAGCCCAGTTGTCGGACTTAAGAATTTAGTTTTTCTGGATATAAGCACGAATCAAATTACGAACATCGAGAGTATTCAATCGTTAACTCAATTAACTACACTTGATATGGTGGAAAATCAGATTGAAAGTATAGATCAACTGGCAGGTCTCACGAATCTGGAAGCGTTTTGTGTGGATGAAAATAAAATCAAAAATATTGATGTAGTTAACAACTTTAATAAACTCACAATCCTTGGAGTTGGCGGTAATCCAATATCGGACCTTTCGCCGCTCTTGCATTTAAAGCAGCTTCAATGGCTGATGGTTGGGAAACTGAATATTAAAGAGCTTACCTGGATCGAACATTTCCCTAATCTCAGCGTTCTATATGCTCATGATAATCAAATCACAGATCTTAAACCGTTAACGAAACTGGCTCATTTAAATTCATTAAAAATTGATAACAATCCCGTAACCAACTATGAAGTGTTGGATCAAATGAAGCTTGAGAAACTCATTAAATAGATTGCAAATAACTAGGCGAATCCCCCGTGGTTAATCACGGGGGATTCTTGCTCGATAGGAGACTCTAAGCAATGCAAGATAGTTGTTAGAAAGAGGATTGACGACGAGATATCGATGCAGTATATTGAAAAAAGTTATAGTTTTACACAGAAGTAGCAGACTCATGCTGGTGTAGCTCAGGGGCAGAGCAACGCACTCGTAATGCGTAGGCCGGGGGTTCAATTCCCTTCACCAGCACCATAACAATCCAATAAGGGCGCGGTTTCCGAGGTTTCGGAGGCTGCGCTTTTTTTGATGTTCGTATAGTCATAGAATTTCTGTTCGAATAGGCATCCCAGCACTCGGAATAGCAGGCTGTTGTACCGTCATGACACTAAATCGGCTATAAGAGGTAGGCTGATAGAGGGGAAGGCGATCGACTACGCGGAAACAGCGGCTTGTAGGTTATGCGGTTGCCGCGGGAATCTTGTCTTATACTAGAACACCTCTCCTTTCATAGTGTATTGTAGTTCGTTTGAAAGGAGGAAATCAGGTGTCAATTAAATTGAAAGTGAAGAGTGTTCAAAAGGTGGCTTCCAAATCCAGGAAATCTCGCGGTGCGCGTGTTTCCAACGAGCAAATGATGGGAAACAGAAGCGGCAGCCATTGTTGTAACCAACGTGATGGCGCTGTTGAAGGTATCCAAGAGGCAGGTGCGGATCTATCCGATTTGTTCTGTCAGCTTCGTTCGCCGGTAGCAGCTGCTAAGCTTGTGCGTGCTATCCGCTGCAGAAACCGTAAAGTCATTGAAGAGTTGATCGGCTCCAACTGTAATGTTGTCTGTTTCTTCCACCAAGGCCGTATGGCTTGTGTACGCATTTCGTGTGTGTTTGGTAATTGCTGCGACGTCCGCATTACATTCGACATTTGCGTATCGATGGGAAATTGTAACAACTTCTAAATTTGATTGGCGAACCGTCTTCCTCTGTAAGGGCTGTCTTCACTTCGGTGAGGCAGCCCTTATTTGTGACGAACCCCTACCGGGACACCGGCATAGACTAACTGGTAATGGACGTTTGGCATAGGAGGGGACAGGTATGCCGTTTATTCAGAATTTTCCGTCAGCGCTTCTGCAGGAGCATGTGCAATGGCACCATGCCAATCATCACGATGATCCGTCGCAGCTGCCGGCGGGTTATGGTGCTAAATTTATGCAATTCCATCGTTATTTTATCAATAAAGCGCTGCAGTGGTATTATCAACAAGGGTATGACCCGCAGCTCGTCGCGCCGTGGCAAAGTGTGCCTGAGGCGATCCGCAACACCAGCTGTTACAACAGAAACGCCGAAGCGCGCCTTATGAATAACCTGCAGTCGTTCAGCACGCTGGATCAGCTCGGGTTGTTTATCGAGGGCTCGAATTTGCATGGATGCATTCATCAAGAGGCGTCGAGAATTTTTGGCGAGAACTTCCTGAATGATTTCGATTTGGCACCTCAGAGCACGTATTTCTATCAAATACATGGCATGCTTGATCAGTGGTATAAGCGGTGGGAACAGCTGGCTGGGCAGAACGGTTTCGTAGGAGGCGGCAGAGGTGCGAGTCAGACACGGAAGTCAGCTTCTACAGGCAACCGAGGGCAGGTCAGCTCAGCAGTGAGTTCGTCCAGAAGAGGAAAAAAAAAGGCGCAGTTCCGCCCTACTGCTCACAAATGGAGCAGCAAAGCGCGGAATACGCCTGAATAATAGCTTAAAGGCCGTGTTACAAAGTCGGAGGTCTTCACTTGCACCGTCGAAGGGAGCTGCTGATGATCGGGGCCAAGTCGGAAACCGGCCGCCGCTGCAAGATCCTGCTTCCCATCAAACAGGGCAATCATCTCTTCGAGGTCGGCTTCGTACACCCCAGCCACTTCTTCGGCTTGCAGGGTCAGCGACCCGAGCGGCGCGTCATAGACGAAACCGTACACCCCGCTGACCTCGCAGTCGACAAACGCTGTGCCCTTGGCGAAGCCCGCAGCTTCATGACGCGCTTCGCCAAGCGGTATAAGCGCTTCGAACGGGATGGATGCGCCGAGCTCCTCTTCGATTTCGCGCGCGGCATCACGCATCGACTCGCCGGCCGACAGATGCCCAGCCGCTGTGATGTCGTAGAAGCTCGGGAACGTATCCTTGTCCGAGCTCCGCTGTTGAAACAGCACCAGCTTGCGACTGCCTTCGCGCCGCACGAGCCAGCAGTGAATGGAACGATGCCACAGACCTCGCGCATGTACTTCACTGCGAGGAGCCGTTCCGAGCCAGACGCCGGCTTCATCGTAAATGTCGAAGTGCTCCTCTTCAGAACCGGATACGTGCGCAGAAGTTGTCATCGGCTAGGATAAGCCTTCCTGCAGCTCAGCAGGCTCATCATTCAGATGAGACGTGCAATGACCGCAGCGGGTAGCTTTGACAGGGATTTTGGACAAGCAGTATGGGCATGTCTTATCCGTCGGCTCAGCCGGTTTGGTTTCGGCCTCCTTGATACTCAGGCGGCGAAGGCTATTTGCTCCTTTAACGATCATGAATATACAGAAGGCTACAATTGTAAAATCGAGAATGACGTTAAGAAAATTACCGTAAGCGATTTTTACAGAATCATCTGCGGATAGACTAATAAATTTATCAGCCAGGTTGACGTTGCCAAGCAGCTTGCTGATCGGCGGCATAATGATATCGTTGACCATGGAAGTTACAATTTTGCCGAAAGCACCTCCGATGATAACGCCGACTGCCAAATCCAGCACGTTGCCGCGGACGGCAAACTCTCTAAACTCTTTTAAAATTTTAACCATATAAGGTCACTCCTTTACTTGCAATATTATAGCGCACCTCCCAGTTTAGGAACAGTCTAGATGTCATAGGAAGGGGATTCCTACACTTTCCTAGCGAAGAAAAAAGGATAATTTGGGAATATGTCGAATTCCACAGCGAGTAGACTTCCCAAAAATCTATCGTTATCGGAGAATCGTAATGAGTGAACTTATGATCGGCGATAATTGGATGCTGTTGATGCTGGCACTCACAATCAATTTATTTGCCTCCATCACGATGTACAGCATGATTGGTCACCTCCAAATGCTCCGTGTCATGCGGCAATATTGGCTGCTTAGCGGTGCGCTTGTGTATGGTCTCGGGTTGTGGGTGAGCCATTTCATCATATTATTAACATCAGACACCATGATTCTCATTGACTGGACGATCATTGTTAAGCTATTCAGCATAATGGCAAGCGCTTACGGTTCCTTCCGGCTGCTTGGTTCCAGGTTATCGCATATGGTTCGTCTACTGGGCAGCAGCTTGCTGATGGCACTGGGAACGAGCTCTTTGATTTATTCCACGCTGCTCAGCTTGCAGGTGGAAGGCTACAGCCTACATCTCAATTTGGCTTGCCTCTCGTTTGTGTTCAGTTTCTTCGGGACGGCGTGCTCTTTCTATATCTTCGAGCGGAAGAACGGCTCCATGCTGATTGCGGGCCTGCTACTCGGATTCGTTGGCATTATTATGCAGCTGTTAGGGCTTGAAACGGTTACCGTGATCTATTCGGTTGTGCTTACCGCAGATCGACTGAATGATTATATGCAGCTGCTCTCTGTTGTACTTGGTTTGGCTACGCTGGTCATTTTTGTATTCAGCTTGGTAGCCCGTTATGTAGACCGCCGTTATACCTCGATGAATGAACGCTATAAGCTGCTGGTTGAAACGTCCATTGATATGATCGCCATCATTCATGATGAGAAATGGGAATATATCAATCGTTCCGGACTCCAAATGTTCGCGGCGGACAGCGAGGCCGATATGCTCGGCAAACCGGTCTATCAATTTCTGCAGCCCAAGTTTCATACGGTGCTGAAGCGAATGCTTCAAGTGACGAAGCAGCGGGTTCGGCAGAGCCCGATCGAGCTGGATTGGTATACGGTGCAAGGAAAACCGCTTCATACGGAAGTCATTGAGACCAGCACGAAGCTGTCAGGTAAATCTGTTTTTCAGATCATTATCCGCGACATCTCGGAGCGCAAGAAGAACGAAGAGCTGCTCATTAATTCCGAGAAGCTCTATGTGGCCGGCCAGCTGGCGGCAGGAATCGCGCATGAAATCCGCAACCCGCTCACCTCCTTGAAGGGATTCCTGCAGCTCATCGCATCCGGGCGCAACAACAGCAAGAACTATTACGACATTATGAAGTCGGAATTGAATCGGATCGAATCGATCGTGAGCGAGCTGCTGATGCTGTCCAAGCCTCAAATCTACGAACTGGCGTACAAAGATATCCGCTCCATTATGGCGGATACGATTACGCTGCTGGAAGCACAGGCGATCCTGCACAATATAGAGATTGAATCGAATTTAGGCCAGGAAGCGCTGTGGGTGCGAGGCGTTGAGAATCAGCTCAAGCAAGTGTTTATCAATGTGCTCAAGAACGCGATCGAGGTCATGATGGACGGTGGCCAAATTAAAGTGACATGCTTGCGCGAAGGCAATCGTATTATCGCGCGCATCGCGGATCGGGGACCCGGTATTCCGCAGGATCAGCTCGCGAAGATCGGTCAACCTTTCTATACGACGAAGGAGAAGGGCACGGGCCTCGGGCTGATGGTGACTTACAAAATCGTAGACAATCATCAAGGCAGCATCGAAGTGAAAAGCTCTATGGGTGATGGGACAACATTTGATATCATACTGCCTTTTCAGATTCCGGCAGAGGTTACGGATGTTGAGGTTTGGAACAAGGTCACGCCGATCCACAGGCTGCGCCAAGAAGACGAAAGCGCATCATGAGCTTGTCATGATGCGCCAGCTATAAGCTGCAAAGAGGCAGCCGGTTACCGCAGTAAGCTAATGCGGTTGCCGGCTGCTTCTGCGTATAAGGGGGTGGCACCGGCAGGTTCACCGTCACCATAGATCCCAATTGGCTCTTCGCCGGTCCTCTGCTGGTCCGCGACGGTAACGACCTTGCCCCGCAGCATCTTCACGTAGGGGAGATGAACATGTTTGCCGCTTAGCAGCGTAGGGAAGACGCGCAGCATCTGCAGCGCGGTGCAGGTATGGATCACGCACACGTCCAGCAGGCCGTCAGTTGGCGAAGCATCCGGGCAAATGCGCAAGCCTCCGCCATACGCCGGAACGCTGCATACGGCTGCCATCCAGCCGCGTTCGAATTCGTGTGCCTTACCGTCCACCGTCACAATAATCGGCCTTGGGCGATAGGACATCAGCATTTGAAAGAGACCGATGACATAGGCGAAGGAGCCTGCCCCCAGCAGGTTGCATAGCTTCTTATAGGCGGAACGGTTAACGGCTGCGGCAATTGCGGCATCGAAGCCGACGGCAAGAGCGGTGAGAACAGGGCGCATTGTCGATGGTTCGCCCGGAGCACTGCTGTGCAGCACGATGAGATCTACGGGTAAAGCGCTTTCGCAGCTGAGGATGCGATTGAGTGCTTCGATCGGCTCAGAAGGAATTTCGAAGGCACGCGCAGTGTCATTGCCTGAACCGGAAGGGATAATGCCAAGCGGCACGCCGCTCTCATATAAAGCAGGCAGTATGCTGTGGATCGTACCGTCTCCGCCGATCACAATGACGGCCTGAACGGCCGGTTGCACTGCGGGGCTTCCGAGCGAACCGTTGCTATTCGCGGTAGCAGGCACATCAGCCGCCAAGTCCGTACTGCTGCCCTTGTAGTTGGCAAGCTGCTTGCGGATTTCCGTGCATGCCTCCTCTGGCGTTCGTGCCAAGATGGCTTGGTAAGGGAGCTTGCGCCGCTGCAGCTCAGCCTCCACGAGAGCCCATACTTTCTTGCCCCGGCCGCCGCCGGACTTGTCATTTACGGCAAAAACCCACATGTGCTTGACGCCTCCTCTGATGTGCTCATTATAAAGGCGGATCAGCAGGTTGAAAACTTCTTTTTGTTGGAGAATCGGCTATAATACTTGAGTGTTGCAAAAAGCCCGGAAGACTCAAGTATAATACTTGAGTATTGCAAAAAGCTCGGAAGACTAAAGTATAATAGCGATAGGAGGCGATAACAGAGAGATGGCAGAACCGTTGAAATTGATGTATGACATGCCGTTCCTGCGGCGATTTGCGGAGTTAACAGCATCCGAGTGGCCACCCTTCGAGCGTGAACGCTTTATTCAGCTTGTTATCGGCGAAGGCTGGGAGGAGCTGGAGCTCAAGGGCCGAATTCGCCGAATTACGGAATCATTAGGGGCTGTACTGCCTGCATCTTACCCGGAGGCACTGGCTGTGCTGCTTGCGATTCATGAGCGGTGCTCCGGATTTCCTTATTTATTCTTTCCCGACTTTGTAGAACGTTATGGGCTCTCCGATTGGGAGCGTTCCATGCATGCGCTCGCGAAGTTCACGATTCAATCGTCGGCGGAATTTGCGATTCGGCAATTTCTAATACAAGAGACGGAGCGGACGATGGCCCGCATGATGGAATGGGCACAGAGTGATAATGAGCATTTACGACGTCTGGCCAGCGAAGGCTGCAGACCGCGATTGCCGTGGGGACAGGCACTCTCGATGTTCAAGCGTGATCCGTCCCCGATCCTCCCGCTGCTGGAGCTGCTCAAGTGCGATCCATCGCTCTATGTGCGTAAGAGTGTCGCGAACAATCTAAACGATATCGCCAAAGATCATCCTGATGTCGTCAAAGCAATCGCTGCTCGTTGGAAAGGACAACATGCGCTAACAGATTGGATCGTGCGTCACGGCTGTCGTACGCTGATTAAAGCTGCCGATCCGGAGATTATGGCGCTGTTCGGTTATGAGGAAGGGGCCGCGCAAAGCTGCGTGGATGCCGCTGAAATTGAGGTTATGTCAGATAAGGTGGAGATCGGCGGTATCGTTCAGGTCAGCTACGCAATGCGACTGACTGATTCGGCGAACGAACCGGTTAAGCTTCGTATCGAGCTTGGTGTTTCCTATGTGAAAGCAGGAGGCAAGGTATCGCAGAAACGGTTCCTGCTGAGCGACAAGCGTACAGCGCCGGGAGCAAGATTGACCGGCGGGAAGAAGCTGGACTTCACAGACTTAACGACACGTAAGCATTATCCGGGACTGCACCGGCTTGAGCTTATCGTGAACGGCGCTCCCGTTGCTGAAACGGCAGTCATGGTCTACGGTTCGGTTGAGGAGCTCAAGAAGGGGAGCAGAGTGGAATGAACATCGGCGCACGCGTGTTGAAAACAGGCCTCGCGGTAGCGCTGGCGGTCTATCTGAGCAGTCTGCTGGAGTTCCCTTCCCCGATCATCGCGGCCGTTGCTTCCATATTTACGATGCAGCCCTCCATCTCGCGTTCTTGGCAGCAAGTTATCGATCAGCTGCAAACAAATGTGCTAGGGGCCATAGTGGCACTCGCAGCCGTTCGGTTATTCGGGCATACCCCGATTGCGGTTGGCTTGGTTTGCATTATCGTCATTCTAATCAGTATAAAGCTCCGGATGGAGAATACGATCGGGCTGACGCTCGTAACTGTAGTAGCGGTGATGGAAGCGAATCAGGGAGGCTGGCTGTTTGCCGTCGAACGATTCCTCATGGTACTGACAGGAATGGGCGCCGCTTTCGCGGTCAACATTCTCGTTATTCCCCCGCGTCCGCGCAAGCTGTTCACCGTTCAAGTGCAGGAAGCCTATACGCAACTATCTTTGCTGCTGCGCATGGCAATTTCGAACGAGATGCGCGAGGACGTGCATCGCAAGGAGAAAGAGAAGCTGCAAGGAACGCTGCGCAAGCTCGATGAGGCCTATTTGCTATTCGAGGAAGAGCGTTCACTGTTTCCGCAGCGCAGGCAGGCGCGTGCACGGCAATTGATTCTGTCCAAGCATCTCATCAAGGCGCTTCATCAAGGCGTCGATTTGCTGGAAGTGGTGGAAGAGCATTATTTTGCAGCTGCAGGAGCAGAAGCGTGGGCGAAGCAATTCGATCGCCAGATTGAAGAGCTGACGAAGTACCACGAACAGATTTTGCTGAAGATTGAGGGAAAAATGAAGCCGAGCGCTGAAATCGAGCCCGAGGAAGAACGTGAGGCAAGACTGATCAAGCAGTTGACCGATTACATGCGCGAGGACCCGGACGAGCATAAGCGGCTTGTCTTCGTCGCATCGGCCATGCTGGAGTACGCTTATCACTTGCGCCGATTAGAACGCGTGTCGGACCAAGTCCAGCAGCGCAGCGACTAGTCCATAACGAGATAACGCCCTTGTACCGGCACTTGGCGCCGGATACAGGGGCGTTATTCATTACTCCAATTTATTCGGTTTCGCAGGATGTCGCTTCGGATGCTGAAGATGCGCCTCGTGTGCGGTAGCATCCTTCTGCGGGTAGTCACGCGGATCGGTTTCGCCTGTCTCGTGGGTGTTGATATCGAGCTGAGTGAGCTCCCACTCGGTCGAGCCCAGCATCGGATCGGCCGGGAACACTTCCCCGCGTGCGAGCTTCTCCTCCCGGCCCCACTCATTCTTATATACACCGTCTACTTCAACCGGTTCGCCGGACATGGGATCCATTTCAAAATGGCCTTTTTCTTCGCTCATAACGTTCTCCTCCTGATGAATGGCATCCTTAACAGTCTGCCACAGGGGGAGGGAAACTATGTGCGAACCAGACCAGTGGAGAACTTGTGCGAATAGCGGTTAGATCAGTCGCAGCCCGCAAGAAGGGCATTCCACATGCTGATGGGTGACGGGATCGCCGCAGGCTGGACAAGGTTCGGTGAAGGGCTCTTCGGATAAGGCATCACGAGCTGCAGCGCTCTCTTGTTGCCCGCTGGCGGCGGGATCTGCTTGAACAGGGGAAGCGGCACCGCCGAACAAGGCTGTCACGAATTGTTTGATTTCTGGATGTTTGTCCGAATCATCCGTCGACAAACGAATCATGAAAACCATGGCTGCGACAAGTCCGCCTGCTAGCAGCAATACAATGCTGGTTGCAAATACATTCATCATAATAAGCGGACCCTCCCCAGGATTATTTCAGATGATAACGTGACTCCAGCTTCTTGCCGCCAAACCACATCACGACGAGCAGCACAAGAGTGATGATGATGCGCCACGGTTCTTCGAGCAGATCGCCAATATTGAAGCTCAGCAGCGATACGCTGAAAATCATCACCGCTTTACCGAGCAAGATGGCAAGCGCGAAGGAACCGAAGGAAATCCCGCTAAGACCCGATACGATGTTAATAATGGCAGAAGGCGAGAATGGAAAACATGCGAATAGAAAGATCGGTGTAAAGCCGCGCCGTTCAATGAAAGTGAGCAGTTTCGAAGCTCTCGGGAAACGGCGGCGAAGCCAGCCGCTGAAATGACCGCCCAGCTTGCGCGCGAGCCAGAACACAAGAATCGATCCGACGGATACGCCAAGCCAGGAATAGAAGGAGCCGAGCCACAGCCCGTAAATATTCGCATTCGCGGCAACAAATACGAGCAGCGGCAGAATCGGCAGAAACGATTCTGCCAAGGGCAGCAGAATACCCGGCAGCGGTCCGTAAGCTTTGTAGCTCTCCAGCGTTCGCTGCAGGTGTTCAAGGTCCATTTTCTTAAAGGAGTCAATCAATTCTTGCAAAACATTCATTCCGTGTTCTCTCCTTGCTTCATCACGTTTTGCCGTGGCTGCTGTCTTTAAACGCACGGAATGGGAACCAAATGTAGAAAAAGCCGATTAACGCATACATGACTCCGCTGTACCAAAGTACGGCAGATTGTCCCTGCCAGGTAGCCAAGGTGCCGCCGACAACAGGACCGATCATCCCGCCAATGCCCTCGACGGTTGAGAAGATTCCCCATCCGAGCCCCTGCTGCTTAGGGGGCACATAATTGGCCAGAAGCGCATTCCAAGCAGGCAGCAGTGTGGCGTAAGACAAGCCGAGCACGGCGGTCAGCACGATACATTGCCACATTGGAGGAGCAAGCGATAGGAAGTAAAGGGCTGCGCCGATCATAACGAAGCCGAAGACGAGGAACCATTTCTTCCCGCCAAGATTGTCTGATAACCGTCCAAGTGGGATGAGGCCCGCAACGGTGCAAGCGCCGCCAGCGAGTAAGAGTATCGAATATTGCGCGCCGTTCATCCCGAGTTTGTTCTCGGCAAAACTCGGCAGAATAGGCACAAGCATGCCCGCACCCATCGTTTGCAGCACCATTCCGGGCAGCAGCAGACGCATATGCCGAAGACGTTCCTTTAGTATTACGAGCTGTTCGCGTAATGGTAGCGAAGAAGTTGCGCCGGACGACTTCTGGTTGCTGATAAACAAGGAGAGCAGCCAGCAGAGAAGCGCCAGCCCAAGCAGCAAATAATAGGTCCAAGCGGTGCTGTAATCAAGCAAAATATTCGTCACAATCGGTCCGGAGCCGATGCCGATGAACCAGATCGTATAGAGAAAGCCCATCTGCATGGCTCGGCGATCCTCGGAAACCTTCGTCAGACAAACGATCCAAATCGGCGATATGCCGACGCCATATAAGGCGGCAGCGGTAATAAACAACCATGGCTGCTGAGCGAATTGCAGGAGGAAAATGCCGACGAGCGAAGCAAACAGGCCGGTATGTACGACGAACCGGATGGAGAAGCGATCGAGCAAATAGCCGATGGCCATCTTGAGCGCAGTGTCGGTTAAGTAGTGAGCGGTAATGGCGATGCCGATAATGTCGAGAGATAGACCGAGCGTCTTCTCGCCGAAGATCGGCAGGAAGCTGATCAATGCAGCGCCGCGGACGAATTCAACCAAAAATAAAATGACCGAGAACAATGCAATTTCACGGCCGAACAGACGAGTAGTCATGATGTCACATCCCCTTTAGGCAGAGTAATCCGAAGAACAATCACCGGTGGGCAGACGTCTTCTTCATTATATGCAAGCTGGAACAAAAATCCAAGTGATGCTCCCGCAGCAGGTACGCTATAGGATTCCCCAGAAATTTGCGGTTCATTGCTTGTTGTAACCGGGAGATAACAAAAAAGCCTGACCGCTCCAAGGGAGGAGCGGCCAGGCTTTACAGAAACATTAAATGAGGAGATTGAACAAAACCGGGTCCTTGTTTAGTTCCAGGAAATTAAGCCCCTTCTTGTGCATGCGCGCAACGAGCGGTTCATAATCGTTACGGTTCTTGAGCTCGATGCCGACAAGCGCAGGTCCGTTGTCTTTGTTATGCTTCTTCGTATATTCAAACCGAGTGATATCATCATCGGGTCCGAGCACCTCGTCGAGGAATTCGCGCAGAGCGCCTGCCCGCTGCGGGAAGTTAACCATGAAGTAATGCTTCAGCCCTTCGAATACGAGCGAGCGCTCCTTGATTTCCTGCATCCGGTCGACATCGTTATTACCGCCGCTGACGACGCAAACGACCGTTTTGCCGGCGATTTGATCCCGGTACAGATCGAGTGCCGCAATCGGCAGTGAACCAGCCGGTTCTACGACGATGGCATTCTCGTTGTACAGATCCAGCATCGCTGTGCAGGCTTTGCCTTCCGGTACGAGAATGATGTCATCAATCATATCCCGGCACATCCGGAAGGTCAGTTCGCCGACACGCTTAACGGCAGCGCCGTCGACGAATTTATCGATCGTCTCCATCGTCTGCACTTCGCCTGCATCGAGCGAGGCACGCATGGATGCGGCGCCTTCCGGCTCAATGCCGATCAACTTCGTGCTTGGCGAGACGGCTTTGACATAAGCGCCAACGCCTGCAGCGAGACCGCCGCCGCCGATCGTCACGAACACGAAGTCAGGTGCAGATTCGATGGCTTCCATAATCTCTTTGCCAATCGTTCCGTTGCCTGCAATGATCTTCGGATCGTCGAAGGGATGAATGAAGGCGAGATCGTCCTTGCGGCTCGCTGCGATTGCCTCGTTGAACGCATCATCGAACGTATCGCCGGTTAGAATAATTTCGACATCGGCGCCGCCGAAGAAGGCGACTTGATTGACCTTCTGCCTAGGCGTTGTGCTCGGCATATAAATTTTGCCGGGGATACCGAGCGTATGGCAGGAATAAGCGACGCCTTGGGCATGGTTGCCGGCACTGGCGCAGACGACGCCGCGCATTACGCGCTCTTCCGGAAGCGACTTAATCAAGTGATACGCACCCCGCAGCTTGAACGAACGGACGACCTGAAGATCCTCCCGTTTCAGATAAACATTGCAGCCGTAGCGCTCGGACAACACGCGGTTATGCTGCAGCGGTGTACGTGCCGCCACTTCCTTTACGTGCATTTGCGCTTGTGCAATTTCGGTCAAGCCAACTGAGATCGTCGAACCCACATTCCATTCATTTCCCATGACAGCCCATTCCTCCCCGAATCCTTATAAACAACAAAAAAATCCCGTCCCACAAGGGACGAGATTGATCTCGCGTTACCACCCTACTTCCGCTAAAACCTTCATTATCGAAGGCCGTAACGGCTCTTTGTCACGTACTACCATACGCGCTCCGTATAACGGCGGATACCGTCCATGCTTACTGTCCGGGCTTCAAGCAGGCTTGAAGGGGGCGGGTTCTGCAGGGCTTCTTCGGGAGGATGCAGCATAGCTCGGCAAACGTCGGCTTTCAGCGATGCGCCGACTCTCTGAGGATTGTCCATAGCGATGTGCGTGTTCCCATCAACGAATTTGAACATTTCGATTACCCTTGTTATACTCCCAAGCCGGGCAATTGTCAACGGGCATTTGCCTAGGATATTTCGCCAGCAGCTCGGTAATGATGAGGGGACATGCCAGTGAGGAGGGAATGCACATGCCTTTTCGAAGCAATCGGTGGCTCCAAGTCGACATAATCGTATTTGTCATACTATGGGTGCTTCTAGCGCTGTATCCCGTCCATGTGTTTGATTGGTGGATGGAAAATATATTGAACTTCCTGACGGTTATCGGACTTGTCATCGGATATCGCTATTTCAAATTCAACAACATCGCCTATACGCTGATCATGATCTTCTTATTGCTGCATACAGTTGGTGCGCATTACGCATATGGAGTTACGCCTCTGGATCGACTCATGCATCAGTTGTTTGATTTCAAGCGGAACCAGTATGACCGCGTGGTTCATTTTGGTTTCGGCTTATTGCTTGCTTATCCGGCAGTCGAGGTGCTGACCGGCGTAACGGGTTTACGCAAAGGCTGGTCGTACCTGCTCGTTCCGTGGTTGCTTCTGGGCTTCGCTGCGATCTACGAAATCGGTGAGATGTGGGTCGTATTTGCGGCTCCTCCGGAGAAAGGGAATATGTTTCTTGGCGCGCAGGGTGACAAGTGGGATGCTCAGCACGATATGGAGGTAACGCTTTACGGCGCAATTATTACAATGGTTTGGGTGTGGTTATACAGGCGGAAACGCGGGAGTGTGTAGAAAATAATAGACGAGAGTGTTACTCTGTCTATATTAATATATGGTGAATTGTGATTCTGTCTATAGAAGTGCTGAGAGGGGTGTCCGGCTAGTGAGAGGCGACACCTTATTTTGTATGTAAAGAGGTGTTGTCAGCTGGTAGCATGGATTATAATGGATGACATAGGCGAGAGAAGCAGATAGGAAGTGATGGGTGTTACATACGAGGCTTTATATGGTCAGACATGCGGAATCCTCCTATTCGGCCAGAGAGGATCGTACGCGGGGCTTATCGGCACGAGGCCAAGAGGATGTTCACCGAGTTACGGCGCTTCTGCGTGACACGCCTATCGATGCAGTCGTTTCCAGTCCTTACGCGAGAGCAATGCTGACCGTGCAGGGAATTGCCGAGCAGCGTGGCTTGCCGATTATTTCGTATGAAGAGCTGCGAGAACGACAGCTTCATGGCATTGACTATCCGCTCGGAGAAGGCGAGTTTCAGGCAGCAGTTAAGCGGTCCTTCGAGGATCACGATGCGGCGCTTCCCGGCGGGGAATCGTTCAGGCAGGCGCAGCAGCGGGCAGTGCCGGTTATTAAGGAGCTGCTTCGTGATTATCAAGGTCGATCCATTGCTGTCGGAACGCATGGCAATGTGATGAGTATGATTTTGCATGCGTTTGATGCTCGTTATGGCTGGGAGTTCTGGAAGAGTACCTCGATGCCGGACGTGTACCGACTGGAGTTTCAACTTGACGAGCTGATTGGAGTCGAGCGTTTATGGAGCTGACTTACAGAGAAATGGTCATTGCCGACTATGATGAATCTCACGCGTTGTGGCTGAAGACAGAAGGAATGGTGCTGAGCGAAGCCGATTCCCGCGAAGAAATCGCGGGCTACTTAGCGCGAAACCCGGACTGCAGCTTCGTCTGTGAGGATAGCGGCGGGCAAGTGGTCGGTACGATATTAGGCGGGCATGATGGCAGGCGCGGTTTCATCTATCATGTGGCTGTATCGCAGGATCAGCGTGGCAAGGGAATTGGGGGCCAGCTCGTGAAGCGGAGTTTGGACAAGCTGCGCGAAGCGGGTATTCAGAAATGTCATCTGTTCGTCTTGGAGAATAACGAGATCGGCAATCGCTTCTGGGCGCGGTCGGGCTGGACGAGACGATCGGGTATTGCGCTATTTTCGACGGATACTTAGGGACGGCATTGGCGAGTGAGTTTGAAGTAAGACCCATATAAATCACACTAAACATTGGGAGGCACAACAATATGAATCAGACAAGCATTCAGCACATGGTTATTTTCAATTTGAAGCACGAGCAAGGATCGGCTGCGGCGGAGCAGTTCTTGAAGGATGGGGAGCGTCTGTTGACCTCGATTCCGGTTGTGCAGGAGTTCAGCGTGTTTAAACAAGTAAGCGTCAAGAACGATTACGACTATGGCTTCTCCATGGTGTTCAGCAGCCAGGAGGAGTACGAGACTTACAATGCGCATCCGGTGCATGTTGATTTTGTAGAGAACAGATGGATTCCGGAGGTTGACCGATTCCTGGAGATTGATTTTAAGAAACTTTAGGCTTCAGCCATAATTGGGAGGAAGGGATACGGGAGTGACAAGGAGACAGGCTGTTGTTGGCGCCATCCTATCGTTGATTTTCCCAAGCCTCGTATATGTCATCCTGTATGTTATTGTCGCGTTGAAAAATAGGGCTGAACAGGACTTTGCCTATCACGACAGCTATTTTCTGGTGATGCATGTGGGATGGGGCGGCTATCTGACTTGCGCGGTGCTTGCGATGCTTCTGTTTACGATCGTGGTCTGGGGATATTGGTTCGTGAGGAAGCTGATTAAGTAGCAAGGCGAGGCAGAGCGGAGTTGGACAACTTTCGAACAGTGAGAGCGGTGGTGCTAGTTGACTCGTTTAATCAAACAAGCTGAACTGAATGAGCTTGGCCTCGTGCACCGTACGATACGGGAATCTTTTATGGAGTATGAAGGAAAGCTGCTGCCGCAATCAGGTGCGCTAAGGGAGACGGAGGAGAGCATTCGCCGTGAATTCGAGGCAGGTGGCGGCGCGGTGATCGTCTGGGAGGGTACTGAACCGATCGGGACGGCGGTTTACTCGTTCAAGGATACCTATATGTACATCGGCAGAGTTTCCGTGAAGCCGGCTTGGCGCGGCAAAGGCATTGGGCGCGAGATCATGTCGTACTTGGAGGCTTTTGCAGGCGAACGCGGCTTTGTAGAAACCGAAGTGGGTGTGAGGCTATCGATTCCGGGCAACGTGAGCTTCTACGCGGGATTGCAGTATGAGGTAAGGGAGCATCTCTTCTACGCGGAGGGCACGGACAGCTGGTATGTGATGAGGAAGTTGCTTGGTTAATAGCATTAAAAAGGGGTTGCCACCTCATCCGGGTTTCGCGGATGGAGGGCAACCCCTTTGATTTGTAGAAGAGAGGTAACAGATATAAGAGAGGTCCACAGCTACCGTTCTTTAGCTGAAAATGTTGTTTTTCGCTGTGAGAGCGGTATGGTGGACCGCTCTTTGCGTGGAAATGCTCGTATTTGAACAATGTGCGGTAACAGGTACCGTTCAGGTGGATGGACTTGAGTAGTTACTAGCTTATTTAGTGAGCTCATCGGGGGAATGAGTGGTACTAGGTGCTACACATGGGCAGGATGCGTCGGGTTTGAGTGGAAGAGTGGTTCTAGGTGCTATACATGGGCTCGATTCGACGGATTTGAGTGGAAGAGTGGTTCTGGGTGCTACACATGGGCTCGATTCGTCGGGATTGAGTGGAAGAGTGGTTCTGGGTGCTACACATGGGCTCGATTCGTCGGGATTGAGTGGAAGAGTGGTTCTAGGTGCTACACATGGGCTCGATTCGTCGGGATTGAGTGGAAGAGTGGTACTGGGTGCTACACATATTTAGTTGCTCGAATTCGATAGAATCCGCTCGAACTCCGTGGTGAGGAGCGGTACGACCTCGAACAAGTCGCCGACGATGCCGTAATCGGCAACGCCGAAGATGGGGGCGTCAGGGTCTTTGTTGATTGCGACGATGACGCGGGATTGGCTCATGCCGGCGAGATGCTGAATGGCACCGCTAATTCCGCAGGCGATGTAGAGCTTTGGCGTGACCGTTTTGCCGGTCTGGCCAATCTGCAGCGCGTAGTCGCAGTAGCCGGCATCGCAGGCACCACGCGAGGCGCCGACTGCGCCGCCGAGCACCTGTGCCAGCGCTTCGAGAGGCGCGAAGCCGTCCGCGCTGCGCACACCTCTGCCGCCGGCGATGATGATATCCGCCTCGGCGAGATCGACCCGTCCGCTGGCTTTGCGAACGACGTCGCGGACAATGGTCCATAAAGGCGGCGCGGTGTAAGGCAGCGCCGCTATTGTGCCCTCGCTGCCGGCGTCGACCAGCTCCGCGACGGGCAAGTTGTTCGGACGCACCGTGATGACGCACGGTGCGCCTTGTTCGATGCGCCGCTGCTCGAACGCTTTGCCGGCGTAGAGCGGTCGAGTGAAGATCGCGCCTTCGACATCGCCGTCCTCCGGCACGGTGACGGCAGTCACATCCGCGATGTGGCCGCCTTGCACGGCGGCGGCCACGCGGGGCGCGAGCTCGCGCCCCGCCGCGGTGTGGCCGAGCAGAATGATGCTCGGCTGCACCGCAGCAACGGCTGCGCCGATGGCGGCGGCGTACGCCTCGGGCGCAAAGCCCGCCAGGGCGGGGTCGTCAACGACATGGACGACCCCCGCCCCCCGGGCGGCAAGCTCGGCGGCAGCTGCAGCGAGCGCCGCCGAGCTTGCCGCCGAACCGCCGCCGGCCAAGACGGCATGCACGCTGCCGCCGTCTCCGGCCAGCAGCCTGGCGACGCCGAGCGCTTCCAGCGCCACGCGCCGCAGTTTGCCCTCCGCGCACTCGGCATACACGAGTGCCGTTCGTTTCATTTGATCGCTCATCGCTCGTATACCTCCAC
This sequence comes from Paenibacillus sp. CF384, assembly GCF_900106745.1. Lineage (GTDB taxonomy): Bacteria > Bacillota > Bacilli > Paenibacillales > Paenibacillaceae > Paenibacillus_Z. The sequence goes on from NZ_FNNV01000004.1 coordinate 128,282, forward strand.
AGAATAAATAGTGGTGCTCAGACCAGCTTCGCTTCGAGAATTGAAGTAAATCCGCCAGCGCGGCTGTCAGCTCGTCAGTCGTGCCGGCGAGCTTGCGGTCAATGGCGGGAATCTGCGCACGAACAGAGGCAACTCGACCGCTCCGTCCGCGAAACTATGGTTGTTAAGCTATTAAGTAGCTAACCCAGGTAGCTACATTGGCGAGAAATGATGCACATGCGGGAAAGTAGCTAACCCAGGTAGCTTCATTGGCGAGAAACGATGCAACTGCGAGAAAGTAGCATACCCAGGTAGCTACATTGGCGAGAAATGATGTAACTGCGAGAAAGTAGCTAACCCAGGTATCTACATTGGCGAAAAATCATGGAACTGCGAGAAAGTAGGAAACCCAGGTAGCTTCATTGGCGAGAAACGATGCAACTGCGAGAAAGTAGCATACCCAGGTAGCTACATTGGCGAGAAATGATGCAACTGCGAGAAAGTAGCTCACCTAGGGATATACTCGCGCTCAGAACAGTTTCGCTTCGCGCTGCAGTAAATCTGCCAGTGCTGTCGCCTGCTCGCCCGGCGTGCCGGCGAGCTTGCGGCCTGCGGCGCGCACTGGCGGCGCGAGCAGCGCGACCCGCTCCGTCCGCGGCGCCAAGTCATCGGCGGTGAGCCCGAGCTCTGCTGCGGTCACCTGCCGAAGCGGCTTGCGCTTCGCTTTCATGATGCCCGGCAGCGAAGGGTAGCGCGGCTCGTTCAACCCCTGTTGCGCTGTGATGAGCGCAGGGAGGGGGATTTCCACCGTCTCTAAGCCCCACTCCGTATCCCTTTCTACTACTGCAGTCAGTCCACCGCCGCCGTCCCGCACCTCGATCTTCAGCGCCGCGGACGCATGCGGCACGCCGAGCAGCTCCGCCGCTTGCAGGGCGATGCTTCCCGCTCCGCGGTCAACGGCAAACAGCCCGGCCAGCAGCAGGTCCGGCTGCAGCGACTTCACGACTGCGGCGAGCGCCGCCGCAATGGCGCGGTCGTTTCCTTGCAGCCCCTCGTCGCTCACATGAACCGCTTCATCGGCTCCCATCGCAAGGCCGGTGCGAAGCGCTTCAACGGTCCGCTCCGGTCCGCAGCTGACGACAGTGACGCTGCCGCCATGGGTTTCGCGCAGCCGAAGCGCTTCCTCCAGCGCGTATTCGTCATACGGATTAATGATGTATTTCACGCTATGCTCGGATACAGCCCCGCCAACGAGCTCGATTTTTTCCTCCGTATCAAAGGTTTGCTTCATCAGAACCACTACTTGCATCGGTACCAAACACCTCCCGATTGTTCGTATCAGTCATACGGCCGCACCGCGTCCGAATACGTTAAACTAAGCCATCTATCCATGCTTCGCCCAGTGTTACCTTATGAACTTGGCCCTCAAAATAGACCGCAGCGGGCGCCTTCCATGGAGCCCTTTCCGCATGTTACCGCTTAAGAGGACATATACTGAATCACTCCGCGATTCCAGAAAAGGAGGGATCCCTGTGGGGTTTTTAAGTACGCATCTGTTTGCGGCGTTGTTGCGATGGCTGCTTTTTGCGGGGATGACGGGAACGGCGCTCTGGTGCTTCTACACCGTTGTGATGCGGCGGGTCGGCTATATTCGGATGGGCCGCAGCGGTGGTCCCAATCGGCCATTCGCTGCCTCCCACGATACGTCCGATCCCGAAAATGATAACCGCGAGGAGATGCTGCATACCTCTTCCTTTGCGGCGAACGCAGCGCTCGCATCCGCGGCAACGGGAAACGAAAGTACGCGCAGAGGCTGGGACTTCGTGCTTCAGGTGTTCGGCCATCGGAAGCTGCTGAAGGATATTCGCAGCGGACTTATGCATGTCGTCATCTTCTACGGGTTTATCATGCTGCAATTCGGTGCGATCGATATCATCTGGAAAGGAATAAGCGGGAAGCCGCTGCCGCTGCCGGCTTATGACGCTTTTGTCCAGTCTCAGGAAATAACCGTGCTGCTTGTCCTTCTGGCGATTCTGTACGGCGGTTTTCGGCGTTATGTGGAGCAGCTTAGGCGGCTCAAAAGGGGGTGGAAGCCGTCCCTCGTGCTTTGGTTTATCGGCGGACTGATGGTGACGGTTCTCCTTACACAATCGTTCGACAGATTGCACGAGACGGGGCAATTGCTCCGGCATGGCTCGCTCTACACGAGCCATGCTCCCGTTTCCTCCACCATAGCGGAAGCGCTGCGGGATATCGGCATGACAGCAGCTGTGAGCAGGGTTTTTTATGAGTTATTTTGGTGGCTGCACTATGCGGTGCTGCTAGCTTTTCTGGTGTATGTGCCGCAGTCGAAGCATTTTCACATCATGACAGCGCCCATTAACCTGTGGCTTCGCCGCAAAACGCCCCCAGGCAAACTGGTGCCGCTCGATCTGGAGGATGAGGAAGCGGAGTCCTTCGGCGTCGGCGCGGTGGAGCAATTCACGTCCAAACAGCTGCTGGATCTCTACGCTTGCGTCGAATGTGGGCGCTGTACCAACGTTTGTCCGGCTTCTAACACCGGAAAGCTGTTGTCGCCGATGCATCTCATCGTGAAGCTGCGTGATCACTTGACCGAGAAGGGGGCGGCGATTACTTCCAAATCCCCTTGGGTGCCTTCATTCGGCGGGCAAGTCGACAAGCTGCAAACGAGCGCGCATGTGATGACGAGCGCAACGCCGATATGGGTGCAGCGCAGCAGCAACGTCCACCATTCGGCGCCAACGATGACTACGATCGAACCCACGATGACCGTGCAGCAGCAGGCATGGAACGTGCACGCGGATACGACGGTTTCCGAAGTGGCGTTGATCGGCGAGGTGATGACGGAGTCGGAGCTGTGGGCCTGCACCACGTGTCGCAGCTGCGAGGAACAGTGCCCCGTAGGCAATGAGCATGTGGACAAAATCATCGACATGCGCCGCTACCTCGTCCTCATGGAAGGTCGCATTCCGGCAGAAGGCCAGCGCGCGATGAACAATATCGAGCGGCAGGGCAATCCGTGGGGGCTTCCGCGCGGCGAACGTGCAGCGTGGCTGAAGGCATACGAGGCAGAAGCAGCTGTACTAAGCGGTGCCGATGTCGGCCGTAGTAGCGGTAGTGCGAGTCAAACAGCAAAACCCGTTCGAACGATGCAGGAAGCCATTCGGCAAGGCGAGCAGCCGGAGCTGCTGCTGTGGGCCGGCACGATGGGGGCTTATGATCAGCGAAGCCGTAAAGTGCTTTTTGCTTTCGTTCGACTGTTGCAGGAGGCTGGCATTCCTTTCGCCGTGCTGGGCGGTGAGGAGAAAAATTCGGGGGATACGGCGCGGAGAATGGGCAACGAGCTGCTGTTTCAGACGCTTTGCCGCGATAATGTCGAGACGCTGCAGCGATATGGCATCCGGCGGATTGTTACAATTTGCCCGCATACCTTCAACTCTCTGAAAAATGAGTATACCGACTTTGGCCTAAACCCTTCGGTCGTCGTCGAGCATCATACGACAATGCTTGCCCGGCTTGTCGCGCAAGGCAAGCTGCGGCCTGTACATCAAGTGAAGGAACGGATTGTATATCACGATTCTTGTTATTTGGGCCGGTATAACGGCATCTATGATGCTCCGCGTCAGGTGCTCAGCGCGATACCTGGCGTCAACCTGGTGGAGATGGAGCGAAGCCGGCAGAACGGGATGTGCTGCGGAGCCGGCGGCGGTCTGATGTGGATGGAAGAACGCACCGGTCTGCGGGTTAACGAGGCTAGAACCTCGCAGGCACTGGAAACTTCGCCAACGGTCATCGGTTCGGCTTGCCCGTATTGTCTCACGATGATGGAGGATGGCATCAAGCAGCTTGGCGTGGAGGAGAAGGTACGAGCAAGGGATGTCGCGGAACTGCTCGCCGAAAGTGTTTTTGGCAAATCGCAAGCAAGCACTGTCACTTAAAAGGGGGGAGCTATGTGGGAGTACGAGCTTCACGGTCGACACCAATTCGCCGCGCGGCTGTAATTGGGTCGGGGGTTATGGGAGCCGGCATCGCCGCTCATCTTGCCAATGCAGGCATTAGCGTGCTGCTGCTCGACGTACCGCCTGCCGCGTTGACCGAGCAGGAAAGCCGTGCCGGTTTGACGCTGGAGACTCGAAGTGTCCGCAATAGGCTGGCAGCGGCAAGCATTGCGAAGCTGGCGGGCCAGCAGCCGCCTGCTCTGTATGATTTGGCTTTTGCCCAGCGAATTACGGCAGGCAATCTGGAGGATGATCTCGCCAAGCTGGCAGGCGTGGAGTGGATCGTTGAAGCCGTGGTGGAGCGGCTCGACGTGAAACGCAGCGTGTTCGCCCAAGTGGAAAAGGTGCTGAAGCCGGGGACGCTCATTACGACGAACACCTCCGGGCTGTCGGTTGCCGCGATGGCGGAGGGGCGGAGCGAAGCGTTTCGGCATTATTTTGCAGCTGCGCATTTCTTCAATCCGCCTCGACATATGAAGCTGCTTGAGCTTGTGGCGGGACCGGATACGGATGCTGCTGTCATGAGCCGGCTGACCCGCATCTGCGAACTTCAGCTTGGCAAAGGCGTCGTGATTGCGAAGGACACGCCGAACTTCATCGCCAATCGGATCGGAACGTATGGCATGCTGACTACGATTGCGGCCATGAAGCAATTCGGACTGAGCGTCGATGAGGTGGATGCCCTGACAGGTCCTGCTATGGGGAGGCCGAAGACGGCGACGTTCCGCATGCTCGATTTGGTCGGGCTCGATACGCTGCTCCATGTGGTCGATAATGTGCGGGAGCGCAGTGAGGATGCGATTGACCAAGAAGCGTTCACGAGGCCTCCGGAGCTTGAAGCACTGGTTGCGCGCGGGTGGATTGGGGAGAAGGCGGGGACCGGATTCTACCGCAAAATCAAACGTTCCGGCGGAGGCAGCGACATAGAAACGTTGCAGCTGGATACGATGACTTACGCACCGAAGAAAAGCGTGAATTCGCCGATTATTGAAGCGTCGAAGTCGGCCAAAGGCGCAGCCGGCAAGGTGAAAGCGCTGCTCTTCACGGATACGAATGACCGCTACGCGCAGTTTGCATGGCAGTCGATCAAGACGGTGCTGCTTTATGCGGCAAGGCAGATCGGCGTTGTGGCGGATACGGTTCATGATGTGGATCGCGCGCTTGTCTGGGGTTTCAATTGGGAACTTGGACCTTTTGAGCTGTGGGATGCCATTGGGCTCGAACGGTCGGTTCAGCGGATGCGTGCCGAAGGCGATGACATCCCGACGTGGCTCTCCGAGTGGCTGGCATCGGGAAACACAAGCTTGTACAAGGAAGAGGGACAGCGAAGGTTTTATGTGAATCGCGAGGAGTATCGGTTGGTACAGGAAGAGCCGGATGTTATTTCATTGGCCGGCCTCAAACGGTCGGGCAAAATGATTCTGGGCAATTCCGGCGCATCGCTGCTCGATCTGGGCGATGAAGTCGCTTGCTTGGCTTTTCACTCTCCGAACAATGCGATTGGCGGAGATATTCTGACGGCGATTCGCCAGAGCGCGGACGAGGTCAGCCGCAATTGGCGCGGACTTGTCGTCGCGAATGAGGGCCGTCACTTCTGTGTCGGAGCTAACCTTATGATGCTGCTCATGGAAGCGCAGAACGGCGACTTCGATGAGGTGGACGATATCATCCGCTTATTCCAGGACAGCATGCTGCTGCTCAAACGGCTTGATCGGCCTGTCGTTGCTGCACCTCACCGTATGACGCTTGGCGGCGGCGTGGAGGCCTGCTTGCCGGCAGATGAAATTATCTACTCTGCGGAGACGTATTTCGGTCTGGTCGAGACCGGTGTAGGGCTAATTCCCGCCGGAGGCGGCTGTAAGGAAGCAGCGGCGTTGGCGGCTTCGCGCGCCGGAGCTGGAGGCGATCTGCAGCCGCATGTGAATGCGCTGTTCGAGACGATCGCGATGGCGAAGACATCCGGCAGCGGCTATGACGTGCAGCGCATCGGTCTGATGCGGCCGCAGGATCGCGTCATTATCCGCGGCGAGAGCCGCGTGGCCGAGGCGAAGCGGCGCGTGCTTGAGCTTGATCAAGCGGGCTACGCGCCGCAGCCTGCGGGAGGCCGCATCCGCGTAGCGGGGCGCGAAGGCCGTGCCGTGCTGCAGCTGGCGGTCGACGCGATGCGCCTTGGCGGGCAAGTGAGCGAGCATGACGTGCGCATCGGCCGCAAGCTCGCGCATGTGCTCGCCGGAGGCGATGCCGCGCCTGGCGCGGAAGTGAGCGAGCAGTATTTGCTCGATTTGGAACGCGAAGCGTTCCTCAGCTTGTGCGGCGAGCCGCTGACGCAGGCACGGATGCGGCATATGCTTGCGACGGGTAAGCCGCTGCGGAATTAGCGAGCGATTAGCGATAAGCATGAAGCGTGAAGCGATAAGCAACAAGCAACAAGCACAAGCACAAGCACAAGCAACAAGCAACAAGCAACAAGCAACAAGCAACAAGCGTGAAGCAATAAGAATGTTGCATGAAGCATGAAGCGATAAGCTCAAGGAGGTGACCGCCAATGTTGAAAGCAAACCATCCGCTCGACGCTGTCATTGTGTCGGCGGTACGGACGGCCGTAGGCAAAGCGAAGAAAGGCAGTCTGGCGGATACGAGAGCCGAGGATCTTGGCCGTGCGGTGCTCCGCGCGGCGGTTGATCGCGTGCCCGGCCTGACGTACGGCGATGTGCAGGATGTTATTATCGGGTGCGCCATGCCCGAAGGCGAGCAGGGGCTGAACTTCGCGCGCATCATGACGTTGTATGCGGGCTATCCGGTCACGACGCCGGCTGTTACCGTGAATCGCTTCTGTGCCTCCGGCCTGCAGGCGATTGCTTACGCGGCGGAGCGAATCCGGCTGGGCGAGGCAGAGGTCGTGCTCGCCGGAGGGGTTGAAAGCATGAGCCATGTCCCGATGACCGGCTTCAAGCTTTCGCCGCATCCCGGCATTGCCGATGCGATGCCGGAGGTGTATATGGGCATGGGTCACACCGCCGAGGAGGTGGCCCGGCGCTATGGCATTAGCCGCGAGGCGCAGGATGCTTTCGCTGCGGAGAGTCATCGCAAGGCGGCGAAGGCGCAAGCGGAAGGCCGGTTTCATGCCGAGATCGTTCCCCTTCAAGTGCAGCGGGAAGGGGTAGACGATAACGGCCGGCCGTGGGCGCGCAGCTTGCTCTTTGATCGAGACGAGGGGGTCAGGGCAGATACGACCCCGGAGGTGCTGGCGAAGCTGAAGCCTTCCTTCGCGCGCGAAGGGACGGTCACGGCGGGGAACACCTCGCAGATGAGCGACGGTGCCGCCGCCGTTATCGTGATGAGTCGTGCGCGTGCGGAGAAGCTGGGGATTACGAAGCCGCTTGCCGTCTTCCGCGCTTACAGTGTAGCAGGCGTTGCTCCTGAGGTGATGGGTATCGGCCCGATTGAAGCCATTCCGAAGGTGCTGGACCGCGCCGGCATTACAAAGGAGCAGGTGGATGTGTTCGAGCTGAATGAAGCTTTCGCCGCGCAGTGCTTGCCTATTATTGAGCAGCTCGGCCTGGATCCGGAACGCGTCAATGTGAACGGTGGCGCCATCGCGCTTGGTCACCCGCTTGGCTGTACGGGAACGAAGCTGACCGTCTCGCTCATCCACGAGCTGCAGCGCCGCGGCGGCGGAATCGGCGTCGTCTCCATGTGCATCGGCGGCGGCATGGGCGCAGCAGGCGTACTCGAGGTTTCGCCTTAAAATTCCGATTTCACACACCACACACCATACATCGCACATCGCACATCACACAACATACATCGAACATCGAACATTGAACATCGAACACACCACACACCACACACCACACACCACACACCACACACACACACACACACCAAACTCACTAAACTCACTAAACTCACTAAACTCACCACACTCACCAACTCACCAACTCACCAACATTCACTTACCATCAACCAAACTCCCACCAACTGCCCAACTAACCGAATCTTTGTTTAGAAATGTTGCTGAATATGCAACATTTTCCTAGAATTACCGCCGGGTACGATCGAATGTTGCTTAGAATGCAACATTTTTCCCGACAAGAGGCCCATTTAGCTAAAACGGGCGAAAATGTTGCATAAAAAGCAACATTTCCCTTGATTCCTCACCGGGAGACGAGAAATGCTGCAGTTTTTGCAACATTTCCTCCATCTCCCTCTCTCTCGCGCGAATCGCACCACTAATTCAAGCACATTGCGCCGCCAAGGCGCGCGTTGCTTGATCTCAAGTACATCGCAGCAAGCAGGCTGCGTCTTGATCGCAAGCAGATAGAAAGGAGTGAACGTCAGATGGCGCAAAACAATCGATGGGGCGGCCGGTTTGTCGTGGAGGATATGTCGCCGAGCGCAATCGTCACCCCGGAGGATTTTACCGATGAGCAGCGGATGATTGCTGATGCGGCGCGCGCTTTTCTAGTAGGCGAAATTCGCCCTCGCGATGCCGAAATCGAGGCGCTCGACTATAAGCTGACGGTAGAGCTGATGCAGAAGGCCGGAGATCTCGGCTTGCTCGGCGCTGATGTGCCGGAGGCTTACGGCGGACTCGGGCTCGACAAGGTGAGTTCGACCCTTCTCGCCGAGACGCTCTCCGAGGCCTCGTCCTTCGCGCTCTCCGTCGGGGCACATGTCGGCATCGGCACATTGCCGATCGTCTTCTTCGGCTCGCAGGCGCAGAAGGAGAAGTACCTGCCTGACTTGGCCACAGGCAAGAAAATCGCCGCTTACTGCCTGACGGAGCCCGCATCAGGTTCCGACGCGCTCGGTGCGCGCACGACGGCGAGGCTGACGCCGGATGGAAAGCACTACATCCTGAACGGCTCCAAATTATATATTACAAACTCCGGTTTTGCGGACTTATTCATCGTATACGCGAAGGTGAACGGGGACCACTTCACTGCCTTCATCGTGGAGCGAGGCTTGCCGGGCTTCAGCATCGGACCGGAGGAGCACAAGATGGGCATTAAAGGCTCCTCGACCTGCCCAATCTTCTTCGACGATACGCCGGTTCCGGCCGGAAATGTGCTTGGTGAGGTCGGCAAAGGCCATATCATCGCCTTTAATATCCTGAACATCGGTCGCTTCAAGCTCGCAGCAGCCTGCGTCGGAGGGGCGAAGGAAACGATCGGGCTTGCCGTCAAATACGCGAATACGCGCAAGCAGTTCGGCCGGGCAATCGCGTCGTTCCCGCTGATCGGCGCGAAGCTGGCGGATATGAACATTGCCACGTATGTGCTGGAGAGCATGGTCTACCGGACAGCAGGCTGGATCGATGAAATGCTCAAGGAAACCGAATCTGCAGGTTCGGATGAAGGAGCAGACCCCGGGGCGATTGCGGCAAAAGCCATTTCTGAGTATGCGCTGGAATGCTCCATTAACAAGGTTTTTGCGACGGAAGTGCTCGATTACGTGGCGGACGAAGGCGTTCAAATCCACGGGGGCTATGGCTATATCAAGGATTACAAGGTGGAGCGAATCTACCGCGATTCTCGGATCAATCGAATTTTTGAAGGTACAAACGAAATCAACCGGATGCTCATCCCCGGCACCTTGATGAAGAAAGCGCTCAAGGGCGAGCTGCCTCTCCTTCGTAAAGCGCGCGCTTTGCAGGCGGAGCTGCTGCAGCCGATGCCGCTTCCTCTATTCGATGAGCCGCTTAGCAAGGAAACGTTCCGCATTCAGCAGGGCAAGAAAATCTTCCTCGCCGTCGGCGGCATGGCGGTGCAGAAGTACGGACTTGCACTGGAGCAGCAGCAAGAGGTGTTATGCCTCTTGGCGGACATGATGATTCAAGTGTTCGCGATGGAAAGCGCCAATCTGCGTACACGCAAAATGCTGCTTCGCGGCGATAGCGCGTCAGCTGCAGCCACGCAAAATGCAATCGACATGACCGTCGTCTTCGTTCAAGAGGCGATGGAGCGAATCGAGCGTTACGCCAAAACAACGCTCGCCGCGCTGGAAGAAGGGGATGCGCTCCAAACCCAGCTGGCCGTCATGAAGAAGCTGACTCGCTCCCCGCTTGTCGATACAATCTCGCTTAAACGCGGCATAGCCGCGCGCGTCATCCGCAGCCAGCAATACACGTTGTAGGGGAGGCGTTTGGAGATGGAAGAACCGCTAGAGAGGCCCTGGCTTCGCTGCTATCCCGGTGAAATTGCGCCTGATGTGGAAATTCCGAATATAAGCATAAGCGATATGCTGCTTCAAACAACCGCCAAATACCCCAGCCATGAAGCGCTGCATTTCTACGGCAAGAAAACAACCTACCGCGAGCTGCTGTCCGCTTCCCAGCGGATGGCTGCAGGGCTGCAGGCTGCCGGCATCGGCAGAGGCGACCGGGTCGCCATCATGCTGCCGAACTGCCCGCAGACGATTATCGCCTACTTCGGTGTGATGCTCGCCGGCGCTGTTGTCGTTATGACGAACCCGCTCTACGTGGAGCGGGAGCTGGAGCATCAGCTCAAGGATAGCGGCGCAGTCGCCATAATCACACTAGATTTGTTGTATCCCCGTCTAGAACGGGTGCGGGGCAAGACGCCTGAGGATGGCCCCGTACCTCAGCTGCGCACTGTAATCGTCACCTCCATCCAAGACGCGCTGCCTTTTCCGAAGAACCTGCTCTTCCCCATCAAACAAAGACGCTCTGGTAATAATCCGCAAGTCACGTATGGGAAGCACGGCGTAACACGCTATACCTCATTTATGGCTAAAGCGCCAAAGCTCCCCTCTGAGGTGGCCGTTGATCCCGCTAACGATGTTGCGCTGATTCAATACACCGGCGGTACGACAGGGATTGCGAAAGGCGTCATGCTTACCAACCGAAACTTAATCGCCAATGCCAAGCAGTCCGTAGCGTGGTTTTATCGGATGGAGGAAGGGAAGGAACGTTTGCTTGCCGCGCTGCCGCTCTTTCATGTTTTTGGATTGACGGTCATTATGAATTTGTCCGTGATGATCGGCGGCACCATTATATTGCTTCCCCGCTTCGAGGTAGGTGTGGTGCTGGAGACGATCAAGAAACTGAAACCGACGCTTTTTCCGGGAGCACCGACGATGTACATCGCCCTCTTGAACCATCCCGACGTGAAGAAGTACGACCTATCCTCTATTCGAGTGTGTGTCAGCGGGTCGTCGCCGTTGCCGCTTGAGGTACAGACGCAGTTCGAAGCACTGACCGGTGGCAAAATAATCGAAGGCTACGGCCTGACGGAAGCGTCGCCGGTGACCCATGTCAATCCGATCTGGACGAAGCGCAAAATCGGTACTGTCGGTCTGCCCTTCCCCAATACAGATGCCAAAATCGTCGATATGACGACAGGCGAGGATCTCCCGCAGGGTGAAGTCGGGGAGCTGCTCGTGCGCGGACCGCAGGTCATGCTTGGCTATTGGGGGAGGCCGGAAGCTACCGCTGCGACATTCAGGGATGGCTGGCTTCGAACCGGAGACTTGGCTCAAATGGACAGTGACGGCTTCTTCGCTATCGTTGACCGGATCAAGGATATCATTATCGCAGGCGGCTTCAACATCTATCCGCGCGAGGTGGAAGAAGTGCTCTACGAGCATCCGGGCGTTCGCGATGCTGCCGTTATTGGGGTAAAGGACCCTTATCGCGGGGAGACGGTGAAGGCGTTTATCGTACTGCGCAAAGATGTGAACATCTCGTCGATGCAGCTTGATCGGTGGTGCCGAGATCGGTTGGCCGTGTTTAAGGTGCCGCATCTGTATGAATTTCGAACCGAGCTTCCCATGACGATGATTGGGAAGGTGCTGCGGCGCAAGCTGCAGGAGGAGGAAGCGAATGAGCGAGAAGGAAAAGGGAGCGGACCAGACACGACCCCATGATGCAAGAGCCGCGCTTGATGCGTTGGCAGAGGCGGCCAAACCGACTTTCTGGGGGCATCTTGGCTGTGAGCTGGATCATGCCGAGACAGGGAAGGCGGTCGTGTCGCTGAATGTGCGTCCGGAGCATCTCAATCTCGCCCGCATCGTGCATGGCGGCGTGCTGGCTTCCTTGCTGGATAACGCAATGGGGCTTGTCGTGATCTTGGAGTGCCCGGGCGAGAAGACGGTGACGACGCAGCTGAATGTCCATTATTTGCAGAGCGCAGGCATGGGGATTATCCGTTGTGAAGCTTTGCTTATTCATAAATCACGACGAACGCTCACAATGCAAGGGCGTATTGTCGATAATAATGAAGAGCTGCTTGCATGGGGGAGCGGTACGTTTCGCAGAGTAACTTAATTGTAACATGTTACATTTTCGCAGAGGGTTGTTCGTGACATTGAAAGCGTTATCCCTTTCCCCTATAATTAGCATATCTGGAAAACAAACCGGGGGAGAGGGGAGAATGACGTGGTTAGTCCATGGATGACGAACGTGGTTATCTTGTTTGGCATCATTGTCGCAATCGTAGGTGTTGTCGCCTATTTGCGGGTCTATAAGAACAGTGCCTGGTCAGCCGCATCATCGTCAAACTCTCGCCGAACCGATCAACCAAGCGACAATCTCATGCCGTCCGCGGAGGAGTCAGCTGCGACCATAGATCAGCCCGTAGAAGACGACAAAATCTGAAGGAATTGTAAAATTAATTCTGTTCGCTTTTATATCTAAGTTTAAAATGTTATAATTGATTGATAAATGAAACAATTTCAAAAAACAATTTCAAGATCGCTGTCACTTGAAGCTGTTTCGATGAAACAATTATCACAGTTTGATGTCATGCCGTTCCCTAAACTCCTAACCCACCTTCATTTAGCCGATCGTTCGACACCTATGAGGAGTACCAGCCGCGGTTCAAGTTCCGCCGTGTGCGTTCTCGTGCAGTTATTGTTAGGACCACTAAGCCGATGCTAGGAGGGGATTTCATGGCGAAACGCAGCCATAATGAAGTCAAAGAAAGCCTCAAGGAACTAACAAGGATTTTTCAGCCGAAGGATTCACGGAAGTTTGTCCGAGATTATATCCGCAAATATCGAATTATGGGCGGGTATGAGGAAGAATTGACCATGCTCGTTGAACATGAGATGGGACGACTGCGGTCATCAGTAAGCTAAATACGTTGAACCATTAACCTTGCCCGGCACGATAGGGACAAGGTTTTTTTGTTTTATCCGTTATGTTCTGCTGCCTACCTGCACCTCAGCTAATGCTTATGGAGGGATGCCGTATGATTCAGTACAAGACTGATGAACAGCTGCTCCTGATTCGCAAAGCAGGCCGAATTGTTGCGAGCTGCCACGCCGAGATTGCGAAGCGGCTTCGGCCCGGAGTCACCACGCTTGAAATCGACCGGTTCGTCGATGCCTATATGCGTCAAAATGGTGCACGTCCCGCTCAGAAGGGCTACAAAGGTTATCCTTACGCAACATGTGCTTCTGTCGGCCAGGTCGTTTGCCATGGTTTTCCGTTGGATGTGCCGCTTCGCGAAGGGGAGATCGTGACCATCGATATGGTCGCGGAGCTGGATGGCTGGATGGCAGATTCGGCATGGACGTATGCGGTTGGTCATGTAAGTGCTGATCTGCAGCGGCTGATGAATGCGACGAAGCATGCCCTGTATCAAGGGATTACGCAAGCGACTGCGGGCAAGCGAATCGGTGATATCGGGAATGCGGTGCAGCGTGTGGCGGAATCGGAGGGCTATTCCATCGTAGATGCGTTCATCGGTCACGGAATCGGACGGAGCATGCATGAGGAGCCGCAGGTTCACCACAAGGGGAAAGCGGGGACGGGCAAGAAGCTTGCTAAGGGCATGGTTATTACTGTCGAGCCGATCTTCGTGCTGGGAAAGCCGTACATTTCGATTGATCAAGACGGCTGGACGGCTCGTACTTTCGATGGGTCAATCGGCGCGCAATACGAGCATACGGTGGCCATTACGGATGGGGAAGCTTTTATTTTGACGAGTTAGTGGAGATGGAGGGAATAGGGAGTTCGCCTGGTCGGCAGACTCCCTGGTTCAGTTGCTCTCGCACATATTGGCTACTTGGGTGAGAGCCGGTATTGGCGCGGTGTTACACCGGTTTTCTTCTTAAACAGCTCGTTAAAAAACTTCATGTCCTGGTAGCCGGCTTGGGCGGCAATTTCGCTGATCCTGGCATCCGTGCGCAGCAGCAGCTTGCAGCTGAGATCGATTCGCGCACTCTGTACATAGTCCAGAAACGTCATGCCTGTCGCTTTCTTGAAGCCGCGCTGAAAATGCCGCTCGCTGATTCCCAGCTGCGCCGCCATATCGGCGACATGCAGCTCTGAAGTGCAGTTAGCGTCGATCTGCTCTACGATCTGCTGCATGGAAGCAGAGGTTGTGGTCTTGGGCTGCAACTGCTTCGTGGCATGAGACGGCTGCGATTTCTCGAGCCATCTGCGATAGACCATGATGAGCAGCTCGATAGTTGCGGCGCATAGATTAGCGGTGAACCCGGGTTTGCGAGACATGAACTCGTCATGCAGCTTATGGAAGAGCTGCTGGCCTTCTTCGTTGCGATCTCGGACATGAAGCCATTGCCCGGCATGATTCAGCTCGCTCAGCGAGTTCGCTATTTCGGAGTCTGCGTAGACGGCTTGCAACAGCTTGTCCAGCTGCTCCGTGGTGAAGATGCAGTTGTACATGATGAGCGAACGGCCTTTGGCCGTGGAGCTGGGACGGAATACATGCGAGATGCCAACTGGAATGAAGAACAGATCGCCGCGAGAAACAGGCATTTGGTCTTCACCGATATAGTGGAAGCCGGCGCCTTCGGTCACCATGCAGATCTCGATGAAATCATGCGCATGCATGACGAGCTCGAAAGACTCCTGGACGCGGTTAACGAAAATAGGCAGCTGCTGCGATTCGTGATCCGTCTCGAATAGGGAGGCGTAGGGCAGCAGCCGCTCTCCTTTGGAGAAATGTGGAATGGAATTATCCGTCATTGGCCGCGTATACCCTCTTCTCGTTGAGTAGTGATGAGTAATATTATAGCGGAACTGTCCATGGCGCACATGATTTTGGCTAAACCGGAAATAATAGCCGAAATAGATGGAGGTGTTTTTTACCATGTGTCAGTCAATATCGATAACGGCTCAGGCTTCTGAGCTGACGGAGCGGTTCGAGCTCGACAATGTACTGTTCTATATTTCTAACCGGTATGAAGTGAATCCGACGGATTCAGTTTCGGCGATTATTGAGACGAAGAATGGCAGAATATTGGACGAGTTTAGGTGGGGAATGGTGCCTTACTGGGCACGCGATTCGGTGCGGATGGACAGCTCGGAATTGTTTGATAAACCGATTTATGAACGTATCGCGAATAAGCAGCGCTGCATCATTCCGTGCACGGGGTTCTATGTGACGCGCACGATTGGCAAGGAAGTGCATCGGATGAAGCTTACGATGCGAAGCGGGACGTTCGCTATTGCAGGACTCTATGATGTGTTTCGTCCGGCTTCCGGGGAAGAGATGCGCACTTGCACCATGCTGATGACATCGGCTAACTCGCATGTGTCTCCGTATCAGCCGCTGATGCCGGCGATCCTAGAGCAAGAGGACATCGGTGATTGGCTGCAGCGCGGGAGCCGTACGCCGTACGAATTGCGTTCGATGCTTCGCCCGATGGATGCGCTGCGTATGGTTGCCATTCCGCTGTCTCCGAGCATCGACGATATGGTCGATTTCGAGTCACCGCGCACGGAGTGGGGTAGAGGCATGGGTTGACGTTTTGCAAGGCCGCCAAGGTGATGTTGGCGGCCTTTTTTATTGTTGTTTGTGGGGGAGGAGCGTTTGTTTGGTAGATTGTGCAGTGATTTCACTGAAAGTTGGACGTTTCTCCTCTTCGTTTGCTTATTCTTGCGCATTTCCTCTGAAACATCTAGATAATTGAAGAGGTGCAGGCGATATCGAGCCTTAGAGACTTGTGATTGGAGCGGTTTTCTGCGGTTTGAAAATCTAACGGATCGTAGAGGCCTTATTGGTGCGATTTCCAGGGTTTTGAAATTCTAACGGATCGCGTGGGCGCTATTATGGTGTTAATCGCCCCCAAATGTCCATCCACCACCAAATAAGACCTCCACGGTTCGTTAGAGCAAATTCCCCTTCGGTAATCGCTGTAATCGCCACTTTTTTGCGCGCCATAAGAGGCATATCCGCTAACAACCTGTCAAACCGTCGAAAATGGATTGTGTAAGCGGCTATTCCGCTTACACGGTTAACTAACCAGCCAATCCAACGCCATGTGTTGAATCGAGAGTTCAAAAACCGAACTCTCACCTCCAAAATGCCACCGAAATGAAGCTGAGAGTTCGGAAATTGAACTCTCAGAGATCAAGCAAATCAATTGAGCCTCGTGTGTGGGAGTGAGAGTTCGAAAACCGAACTCTCGCCTCCGAACTGCCACCGAAATGAAGCTGAGAGTTCGGAAATCGAACTCTCAATGTTCATGCTAAGCAATTGAGCCTCGTGTGTGAAAGTGAGAGTTTCAATTCGAACTCTCTAACTTCCATTCCGGCCGCCGCAAATAGCGACTATTCAGCTCTTGCAACCACCACCTCGGCTCCACGCCAACTTACTCCCGCGCCGTGCGCTCCGCAATCAAATCCGAGGGCAGTTTGCCGATGATGCGTTTGAAGATACGATTGAAATACGAGGGGTCGCTGTAGCCGAGATGCTCGGAGATGTCCTGGGCCGTTAACTGCGAGTGGCGCAGCATATAGTGGGCCGTCTTCATCCGTCTGCGGTGCACGTATTCGCTGATGGTGAGGCCGGTTACTTTGCGAAAAAGCGATGCGGCGTAGTTCGGGCTGACATTGATGCAGGTGCCGAGCTCGAGCTTCGTGATTTTGCTGCGGTAATTGTCTTCGACGTAACGCTTCATCCGCTCGATGTGCTGGATGGAGGACGGCGCTTTCTCGCCTTCGTCGTACTCCCGGCTGATCGTCACGATCAGCTCGGTCAGCAGCGCCGAGCACATGACGGAGAAGTAACGGTCGCGGGCGCTCCACTGCTCCACGATATAGAGCAGCTTCTCCAGCAGCAGCTCAGGCATATGCGTCACCCAGCGCAGCGGAGTCCTTCTCGATAGTATAGGCAGCAATTGCATCGCCGAAATATCAGCCGGGCTGAAGCGCACCGTGACGCTCTCGCGGATGCTGCCTGCTCCATGCAGCTCCGCGGCGGGAACTCCGGCGGGAATAAGCAGCAGTTCATTTTTGCGACAGCTGATGGTCTGACCGGAGTAGGTGTAGCTGGTTTGACCGAACCGGACCCAGACCAGCGTATAGCTGTCCATGCCGAGGACGCGCCGCTCCCCTTGCAGAATGCCGCGCTCTTGCCGGATATCGAAGATATGAAACATGGGGCACCGCTCACTTTCAGACAATGATTTCAGACAATGATCGTACTATTTTACAATCACTGTACTATAGTCCTATCTACTCATGCAATTGTTCTTTTACAATAAAAGCAACAGAACGAAATTAGACTTGGGAGTGATCGACATGAAGAAGACGGCGATTGTATGTACGATGGGACCAGCTTGTATGTCGGCTGACATGTTGGAAGAAATGCTGAAAGCAGGCATGAATATAGCAAGACTGAATTTGGCGCATGGCGAGCTGGATGACCACCGCGGACGGATTTTATCGGTTCGGGCAGCAGCGAGCAAATTGAACGTACCTGTTTCCATCATGCTTGATATTAAAGGACCGGAAATTCGGACGGGGGTCCTGCAAGAATCGTCTTACATGCTTAGAAGCGGAGAGTTCCTAACGCTGACAACCGAGCAGATCGCTGGTACGGCTACGCGCATCTCGGTCTCCTATGACTTGGCCAAAGATGTTACGGTAGGCTCGCGCATCATGATCGATGACGGTTTAATCGAGCTGCAAGTGGTTCGCATTGAAGGCAGCGATGTCGTTTGCGTGATTCTAAACGGCGGCATCATTAAATCTCGCAAAGGCGTTAACCTGCCGGGTATCCAAACAAGTCTTCCGGGTGTAACGGAGAAAGACAAGCTGCATATCGCCTTCGGGATCGAAACAGGCGTGGATATGATCGCGATGTCGTTTGTTCGCCGCGCAGAGGATGTCCTTGAAGTGAAGCGTCTGCTGGCGGAGAAAGGCGCAAGCCATATCCAAATTATTTCGAAAATCGAAAACCAAGAAGGTCTGGATGAGCTTGCCGCAATCGTGGAAGTGTCTGAAGGCATCATGGTTGCTCGTGGCGACCTTGGCGTAGAGATTCCGATTGAAGATATACCGATGGCACAGAAACGGATGATTGCAGTATGTAACCGCGCAGGCAAATTCGTTATTACTGCAACGCAAATGCTGGAATCGATGCAAAGCAACCCGCGTCCGACACGCGCTGAAGCATGCGATGTAGCCAATGCGGTATGGGATGGCACAGATGCGGTTATGCTCTCCGGCGAGACAGCTTCGGGCAACTATCCGGTTGAAGCGGTTCGTACGATGGCAGCAATTGCGATCAAGGCGGAGCAAGCGGCAGGCGATTTTGCGAAGAAAGATTTGATTGAAGCTTAGTAGATCGTTTAAAGTGAGTAGATACGGATTAACGGCTGTCGCTATGTTCGAACCATTCACGCGTAGCGCAGTGCGTTTGGCGATTTACTAACGTTGGGCGGGAATAATAAGATGCACGTATTAACGGTTGATCATATTTCAAAGACCTATGGTGAAAAAATATTGTTCCAAGACGTGTCGTTCGGCGTGGAAACGGGCGACAAAATCGGAATTATCGGCGTCAACGGCACCGGTAAATCGACGTTTCTTCAAGTTGTTGCAGGAATAGAGCCCCCTGATTCGGGCTCTATTCTTGTTGCCGGGGGCGTCACGGTGCGGATGCTCTCGCAGGATCCGCAGTTTGATCCCGAGCAGACCGTGCTCGAGCATGTGCTCGGCGGCGATTCGCCGCAGATGGTTGCCGTGCGCGCCTATGAAGAGGCGCTGCAGGCGCTGGAGCTGCTGCCCGGCGACGCCGTGCTGCAGGAGCGGCTGGTTCGCGCCAATCAGCGCATGGCGGAGCTGGATGCTTGGGGCATCGAGAGCGAAGCGAAGATCGCGCTCTCCAAGCTCGGCATCGCCAGCTATGGCGCTAAGCTCGGCACGCTCTCCGGCGGTCAGCGCAAGCGTGTCGCGATGGCTGCGGCGCTGATTCAGCCAGCCGACGTGCTGCTGCTCGATGAGCCTACCAACCACATCGACAACGAATCTGTCGCGTGGCTGGAAGGGATGCTGCAGAAACGCAAAGGCGCGCTGCTTATGATTACGCATGATCGGTATTTCCTGGACCGTGTCAGCAACCGAACGCTAGAGCTGGACAAAGGGAGAGCCTATTTCTATACGGCAAACTACAGTACATTTATCGAATTGAAGCTGGACCGCGAGGAGCGGGAAGCATCGTCGGAAGCGAAGCGCAAGAACTTGCTTCGCAACGAGCTCGCTTGGATGCGAAAAGGCGCGAAGGCGCGGACGACCAAGCAGCAGGCGCGTATTCAACGTTTTGAAGCGTTGAATGCTGCTGCTCCGGAGAAAGCGACCGGGAAGCTTGAGGTATCCGTAGCCTCCACGCGGCTCGGCAAGAAAATTATCGAGCTGGAGGGACTGACCAAAGCCTTCGAGGGGCGGACGGTCATCCGCGATTTCAGCTATATTGCGGTACCGGAGGATCGTGTTGGCATCGTCGGCCGTAACGGGCTCGGCAAGTCGACGCTGCTGAAGCTGATCGCCGGCAAGCTGGAGCCGGATGCAGGCGAGGTTCGGCTTGGACCGACGGTGAAACTCGGCGTCTTCTCGCAAGAGCGGGAAGAGATGGACGAGACGCTGCGCGTCATCGATTACATCCGCGAGAGTGCGGAGCGCATCACGACCGGCGACGGAACGAACATAACCGCTGGGCAAATGCTGGAGCGGTTTCTGTTCCCGCCGGCGCAGCAGTGGACGCCGATTGCGAAGCTCTCCGGCGGAGAGAAGCGCAGATTGCAGCTGCTTCGCGTGCTGATGGAAGCGCCGAACGTGCTGCTGCTCGATGAGCCGACGAATGATTTGGACATTACTACGTTAACGGTGCTGGAGGATTACTTGGACGACTTCCCAGGCGTTGTGTTCACCGTATCTCATGACCGTTATTTCTTAGATCGTACGTCCGAGCGCATCTTCGCTTTCGAGGGAGACGGCGTCATCGAGCAGCATGTGGGCAACTTCTCGGATTACCAGCAGTATGCGGCGCAGTACGGCAGTCGATCCGGATCTGCTGCCGGTACAGGTGGCGCTGTCGCGGAGCGCAAGGCGGAAGCTGCTCCGACTCCGGCCGCGTCCGGTAATGAACCGGCACTTCCGACCAAAATGACCTACAAAGAACAGAAGGAATTTGAATCCATCGACACGGATATCGAGAAAGCCGAATCTGCGCTTACGGCCGTGCAAACGAAGATGGAAGTGTCCAGCAGCGACTCGGCTACGCTGCAAGATCTGCTGAAAGAACAGCAGGAGCTCGAAGCGAAGCTTGAGCATCTGATGGACCGATGGGCGTACTTGAACGAGCTTGCCGAGCAGATTGCGGCGAATAAGAAGAAATAAATGAAATACGCAAAAGACACCTATTACAGCGGGAAGCTCCCGTTTGCAATAGGTGTCTTTTGCGTATAGGTACACCCTACGCATAATGGTGGATAGCCTGCTGCAGCAAGTGCAATGGCTAGTTAGTATGCGAGAGTGAAATGTTGCATAGGATGCAACATTTTGGTGTGATTATCCCGAAATATATGGAAATGCTGCATAGGATGCAACATTTTTATTGAAAGTAGCCCTCGGTGCCTCATAGTAGACTCAAATGTTGCATTCGATGCAACATTCAGATAATAGAGGCTGTTTGTTAGGGTCAAATGTTGCATTTCATGCAACATTCGTAGCCCGGGCGGCGCTATCGTCCTATCCCCCCATCCCCTATCCCCGACTTAAACCTGTTTCCCGTTAAACGCTTTGAGCATCCAAATGTGTTTCTCGAGTGCGCTGTGGATCGCAAGCAGCATGTCGCCGGATGTCTCGTCGCCGGAGGACTGTGCTTCTTCCATGCCTTCCTTGAGCTCGCCTGCTACCAGTGTGAAATCGGCTACGACGGAGTCCACCATTTCTACGGCGGATTCGCGGCTTGTCGCTTCCTTCACGCTGGAGTACTCGAGGTACTCGGCCATCGTTGCAATCGGTTGGCCGCCGATCGCAAGCAGACGCTCCGCAATTTCATCCACATGCAGGGTAGCTTCTTCGTACAGCTCTTGGAACTTCACGTGCAGGGTGAAGAACTGGTTGCCCTTCACGTACCAATGGTAATTATGAAGCTTGATGTACAATACGCTCCACGTTGCGATTTGTTTGTTTAGAATGGTTTGTAGTTTAGTCGTCTGTTTAGTCGTCATCTTGAACAACTCCTTCATAATAGGATATAGGAATTACACTTCTACTGCCGTGTCTGTCACAAACCCTGATGTCCTGTTCCATGATTCCAGATCATGCTCGCAATCCAGTGCAGCCATACAGCCGCTTCCTGCCGCTGTGATCGCTTGGCGGTAACGATGATCTTGCACGTCGCCGCAAGCATAGACACCTTCAATGTTCGTCTTCGAGGTGCCTGGTGTTACAACGACATAACCAAGCTCATCAGTCGTTACTTGACCGCCAAGGAAAGCGGTATTCGGCGTATGACCGATGGCTACGAATACACCGTCTGCTTCAAGGAGCTTTTCTTCGCCAGTGGCGTTATCGCGGACACGGAGACCCTTCACGCTGTGCTCGTCTGCTTCGACTGCGATAGGGGTGACGCCGAGGCTCCATTTGATTTTGTCATTGGCACGTGCCCGGTCCTGCATGATCTTGGATGCGCGAAGCTCATCCCGGCGGTGCACGAGTCGAACCTCAGTCGCGAACCTGGTCAGGAAGCCGGCTTCCTCCATTGCGGAATCGCCGCCGCCAACAACAATGATCTTCTTGCCTCGGAAGAAGAAGCCGTCACAAGTTGCACAGGTGCTCACACCTCGCCCAATATTGTCACGTTCACCAGGGATACCCATATATTTTGCCGAAGCACCTGTCGAAATAATCATGGCAGCTGCAATCAACTTACGTCCGCCATCCAAGGACAGCTTAAAAGGACGCTCAGACAGGTCAGCATGCTGCACCCAGCCTGTCTCAAAACGTGCGCCGAAGCGCTCGGCTTGCGTGCGCATATTCGCCATGAGTTCGGAACCAAGTATGCCTTCGGGGAATCCCGGGAAGTTCTCCACCTCTGTTGTGGTGGTCAATTGGCCGCCCGGCTGCGGTCCCTCAAGTACGAGCGGACTGTAACCGGCACGCGCGAGATAGATGGCTGCCGTTAAGCCGGCTGGCCCTGTGCCTACGATAACGATGTTTTCCATGAATGAGTGCTCCTTTCCCATCTATACACCAAAGCGAATGCAATTGAATCTAAATAATAATTAATACTAAATTAAAATTATTATAAATAAGGACGGAAGTCAATAGTAAAATGCAAGCAGGCGGGAGGTCGGAATGCGATGAAGATCATCGTCTTCGGTGCAAGCGGAAGGACGGGGCAAGAGGTAGTCAGGCAGGCATTGGAGCAAGGGCAAGCCGTAACCGCATTCGTTCGTTCGCCGCAGAAGTTGAATATCGACCT
The DNA here is from genome assembly GCF_900106745.1 of Paenibacillus sp. CF384. Lineage (GTDB taxonomy): Bacteria > Bacillota > Bacilli > Paenibacillales > Paenibacillaceae > Paenibacillus_Z. Next base: position 150,990 of record NZ_FNNV01000004.1, read on the forward strand.
GCCGGGCAGAGGCGATGCCAAGTTACGCTATATGCAAGGCGACGCACTGGATCGTGAAGCTGTAAGCAGAGCCATTGAAGGTCATGATAGTGTCGTTTCTTGTCTCGGTACAAAAGGGTTCAGCCGGGGAGAGAGCCTCTCCGAAATGACGGCTAATCTTATCGCTGGCATGCAGAAGCATGATGTGGGGCGGATCAGTTACGTTGCATCAGCGGGGATCTATAAGGAGATTCCAGGGGTGACAGGATTTCTAGTGCAGCTGCTGCTGCGACAGGTGCTGGCCAATCATAGGAAGGCGGCTGATGCGCTTGAAGCAAGCGGACTGCAATGGACCATTGTTCGTCCGCTGCAGCTCGTGAATGGAAGGCTTAGAGGAGAATACCTGGAAGCCAGACATGGCGTGCCAAGCGGGAAAGGGCGTATTTCCCGTGCCGACGTCGCTCATTTTCTGCTCAGGACGCTCAAGGATATGACTTATGTGAACCAATCTGTAGCCTTGTCCTATTGAGCTTGCTGCTGCCGAGGTATGGATAGTGCCAATATGTGGAATATAGAGGGGGATAGGATGATTTATTGAAGAGGTGGAAAGCTTGAAACGAAATGCGGCAATAGTTGGCTTGGCATTACTCGTGCTTAGTTTAAGTGCTTGCTCCAGAGCGGCAAGCATGAAGGGGGACTCCGCGCCTGTAAGCGGGCATCATGAGCACCATGAGAGTAAGAGCTCCTCCATTCAAGGCATGTGGCGAATTAATCCGGAGATACCGACACCGAAGTCGAACACGCGGATTCAATTTATGGCTCATGGCCCGGATGGGAAGCTTGTTACGCAGTTCGCGATGATGCACGAGAAGCTGCTTCACCTGATTGTCGTGAGCAAGGATTTGTCTTATTTCAACCATATCCATCCGGAATATGACGGAGAAGGTCTATTTACGATCGATACAACGTTTCCTTTCGGAGGCGAGTACCGTTTATTCGCGGAATTTCAGCCGGAGGGCGGAGGCTCGGTCGTATCGAGACAAGCCATTATGCTAAGCGGTATGGCAGAGCCAAAGCCGCTCTTGCCGGACAAGACGCTGACGAAATCGACCGAGCGCGAGCAGATTACGTTAACTTATGACCAATTGGCGGCAGGTAAAGAGACGAACCTAACCTTCCATATTGCGGACGCCAAGACGAAGAAGCCGGCAAACAACCTTGAACCTTATCTGGGAGCTGCCGGGCATGTCGTCATTATTAGCGGCGATTCGGAGCAGTATATTCATGTGCACCCTGATGATGCGAAATCCCAAGATGCGGCACCTGTATTTCATGCGGCCTTCCCTTCTCCGGGTATTTATAAAGTTTGGGGTCAATTCGCAAGAGATGGCAGGCTGATTACGGTAAGCTACACGCTGCAGGTGCTTACGTGAGAATACCGTCCTTCTGCAAACAGGAGAGTCAGTGAATAAAGGAGAAAAGACCTACTCCAAAAAATGTATTTATTTATGTCCAAGGGCTATTGCGATGTCGATTTATGTTGTAAATTAGTATAAAAGACCCTTGGACGGTGACGGTGTGCCTAAAGATTTAATCCTCAACTTTGCGATACTCAGCGTGTATCTGTTCTTGGTTTTCCCTCTCTTCATCCGAGAGGAGAACCAGGCTAAGCCGTCGTTTGTTAAATGTCTGTACATAGGTGGCGTATTCGGTGTGTTGGGCGTCATTCTGATGTTCTTCGGCATACAGGTTCAAGGTACTGAAATGCCTATGAACTTGCGGGGAATCGCACTTATGATGGCTGCTTTCTTCGGAGGTCCGGTTGGAGCGCTTGCTGAGCTGGTTGTCGTATACATAGGCAGATTTATGAAAGATGGATCTATTGATTGGGTACAAATGGCTGTTGGCATAACGGCTGCATACGGGACGGGTTATCTGTTCTTCCGAATCCGCTCGTATTGGGTCAGGTGGCTTATCGGCGCTATGTTTCTATTAATCTATTATTATGGAGCACTAGGTTTGGCAGGGCAGGTGAGCTTCGACGCGATCGTGAAATACAGCCTCATTCAACTTATTTACTCCCAGTTGATCGCTTGCTTCCTCTATTATCTCATCCGCAATCATCGTTATAAGTCCAGAATGATCCAAACGGAACGTGATATGGGTTACTTGCTGCGGATGCAGCCGGGCTTTACGTTTCGCTTTCAGAAGACAAACGGCACATTTGTATATAGCTTGATAGAAGGGCAACTCTTGAAGCAAATAGGAGCGAAACCGAATGATTTTATCGGAAAATCGATAGAAGAGGTCCGGATCTTCTCGGAACAATTTGCGGCGTTTCTTCGCGTCCAATACGGGCGGGCTTGGGCAGGGGAGAAGGTTTCCTACGAAACAACAATGATAGGTGTCGCTATTCTCGTTACGTTGCATCCTATTAAGAATCACGGTGCAGTTGTTGATGTAATCGGAAGTGCCGTGGATATGAGCGATATCATGAAGCGCAAGGCAGCGGATGAATCGAACAAAGCGAAGAGTCAATTTCTGGCTCATATGAGTCACGAAATCCGCACGCCGATTAACGCGATTATCGGACTCAATTATATTCTGCAGCAATCCAATTTGAATCCGAAACAGCTGGAATACGTGGATAAGTCCATTACAGCTGCCAAGAGCCTGCTGAATTTGGTCAACGATGTGCTTGATCTATCCAAAATCGAGGCGAATAAGATCGTCTTGGAATCGACGCGGTTTGACCTATACGAGGTACTGCGCAATATTTCGAATCTCATCAGCTACAAGGCGAATGAATCCGGCTTGAGATTCCATTTTGACATCCATCATGATGTTCCTCAGATGCTGATGGGTGATCCGTTCCGCCTGCAGCAGGTGCTGCTGAATATTACGAATAATGCGGTCAAATTCACCCCTAAAGGCGAGCTTTCCATCACCGTAATATTGGTTTCGCAGGAGGAGCAGACGACTACGCTGTCCTTTGGAATCCGCGATACCGGAATTGGCATGAGCGAGGATCAGCTTAGCAAGCTGTTCCTCGAGTTCACACAGGCCGATATGACAACTACGCGCAAATTCGGCGGTACAGGCCTTGGATTAGTCATTAGCAAGAAGCTTACCGAAACGATGGGCGGAAGTATCGCAGTTGAAAGTAAGCTCGGCGCAGGCAGTCTGTTCACTGTCACGCTGCCATTCCAATCTGCATTGCCAGCAGACAACCTCGCCAATAAGGCTTACGGCAAGAAGAAACCTCGCTTGCTGCTCGTTTGTGAGGATAACGAAATGCGTTATGTGCTGGAGCAGCAGCTGGAGCAGCTGGAATTCAAAGTCCAAACCAGCTCGGATGCCGATGAGACAAGGACGCTGCTGTTGGCGGGCCATGCCTATGATCTTATTCTCATAGATTGGAAGCTGAGAGAGGTGTCCGCGACTAAGCTCGCTGAAGAGATTATCCGGGATTTCGATGGCAAAAGCCCGTCTGTCCTGTTCATGAGTGCTTATCATGAAGCGGAGTATGAAGAAGCGAGGCAATTACCGTTCATCTCGAAGGCACTGCTGTATCCGATCAGCCAGTCTCAATTGTATAACGAACTGGGTGAACTGCTTCACCGAGATGGCGTCTACAACCTGCCGGATGGCGGGATGAAGCCGATTCAGCCTACAGATCTGAAGGATGCCGTGATCTTGCTGGTAGAGGATAATGAAATTAATCAGTTGGTCGCCAAAGAGCTGCTTCGTGAGGCGGTCCGCCATGTTGATGTGGCTAGCAATGGGGAAGAAGCTGTTAAACTCGCTGGGACCAAGGCCTATGACGCCATTCTGATGGATCTGCAAATGCCGGTAATGGACGGGTATGAGGCGACCAAAGCAATCAGAGCACAGGAAAGAGCACGGGGTACCGGGCAAACGGTTCCGATTATTGCCATGACTGCCGATGTAATGAAGGGCGTAGAGGATCAGGTGCTGTCGATTGGCATGAACGGGTATCTCACGAAGCCGTTTGACCCCGTAGATCTCTATAATGTACTGCTGCGCTTCTGTCAGAACGGGGAGCAAGCATCTATTGAAAAGCTGGATTCCGAAGGTGTTATCACGAGGCTTGGAGGAAATACGGCACTTTATAATCGGATACTAGCGCTATTCATAAGCAATCACTCGGATGCGATTGAGCAGATTGTTCAAGCCGTTCACGATGGAGAATTGAGCACAGCGAAGCGGCTTGTCCATACGCTCAAAGGAGTGGCCTTAGATATTGGCGCCAACTCGTTAGCGGCCATTATGGAGAAGGGCCAATTGGCGCTGCTGCGAGGAGACAGGGAGGCATTCGGTCTCCTCATGCAGCAGGCGGATGAGAAGCATCAAGCGATTATTAGTGCCTATGGCCATAGAGCAGTAAGCGGGTAAGCTTTAAGAGACGAACGATCCGAACGTAAGGGACTTGAACTGTTCTTTCCAGGGGGAGCTGAGCGGCAAACTGCCGAACAGCTCCTCTGCTTGTTGCAGGCAAATGGACTGAATGACGCGGGCATATTCCAAGCATCCCGATTCTTGAATGAGCTGGATGATTTCATGCTTGTTGCCCAGAATGAAGTCGGTAGACACATTGCCTTTGTAATAGTCCTGGATAGGAGCGAAATCGACGTCCTCGATAGTCAGCAAATAGAGCAGCGGAAGCGTGCGTTTCTTGCCGAGCAAATCGTTCTTCACATCGAAACGCAGCACATCTCTGCAATCATTCTGAATTTGATGAATGAGGCCGATGCAGTCAGCGAGATCCAGCAGCCTCGAAGTTGTTTCCTCATCGACAGCAAGTGGAGCATAGCCGATACAGCATGCAAGCCGGAAGATTGAACCGGACTTTTCTTGCACCATCGATAGATACGCTTCCGGACTCGTTACGCTATGATTCAAATCCTTCTGCTGACCGTTCACCGCTCTTGCGACGATACGGCTTGCTTCAGAGAAGGCTGTCGGTGGTAGCTGCTGCTTGCCAAGCTCTCCGATGAATCCCATCTGCATAGCGAGAATGGCATTCAAGACATAAGCTCGCGGACATTGCATCCAGGGTTTGCCGGGTTGGTCTTGATCCTGCAGATCATCCATCATATCCAGACTGAGAATCATCAGCTCCGCTGCTGCTGCGAGCCGCTCTATTGCTGCATCATCGCCGCCGAGCATCCGGTGCGTCAGAATGGTAATCTGCGACCATACACTTGTTTCTTCTGCTTTGTCGTCGACAAACGATTTCAGCAGACCGTTCAAATCCTCCGAATCTATATAGGCATCCACGATACGGTACATATGCTCTTTGATTGTCGACTCCATAGCTGCACGCTCCGTTGTTTTAGGAATAATAGCTGCTTTTTATAAAAGACTCAATCGCTTCCGTTCGCGTCCGCACGTCTAATTTATCGTAGATCTTGCGCAAATAATTATCGACGGTACGTTTGCTCATATGGATGCGGGCTGCAATTTGATCCAAGGTGGCGCCTTTGACAAGCAGATTCATCATGAGAATTTCTTCTTCTTCCAAGCGTGCTGCTTTGCTTGCAAGCGTTCCGTTCAGCTGACATTGGTGATAAAGGGCAAGCGGCATCATCGTATGGTTGTCCAATATGCAATTCACCATATTCTTAATCGTGCGTTCGCTGGATTCCTTCGAGAGCACGCCGCTTACTTGAATATCGATCAGCTTGTTGTAGATGTCAGTCAGCTCAATACCGGAGAAAATAACGATATGCGTGTCCGGAAATTGGTTCTTAATTTGAGCGGCTACCTCAGTGCCATGCTGATCGGGCAGATGATAATCCAAGAATACGAGTCCGGGCTGCAGTAGGGAGACTTGCTGAAGGCATTGCGCGGCACTGCTCACAATACCAATGACTTCAATGTCCTCCATTTGCTCAAGTAATGCTTTGGTGGCGCTGGCGAAGAGTGGATGATCGTCTACTATGAGTGTTTTGACTCTTTCGTTCATGCCGGAATCTCCTTTTCATTCTGTAAGGTAATCTTGATGTTCACGCCGCTGCCTTTCGTCGAAACGATGTGCAGTTGACCGCCTAGATGCTGTACTCTGCTTCTAATCTGTTCCATGCCAACGCCTGATGATTGTCCGATTTGCCGCTGGGCAAGATCCGCATGGAGGAACCCTACTCCGTCATCTTGATAACTCAACTGAAACAGGGAATCGGACTCCGCGAGACGGAACCTGACATTAGAAGCTTCGGAATGTTTCTTTGCATTGTTGAGCAGTTCTTGAACGATTCGAAAGATATGACGCTGCACCTGCAAATCCTTCGTTTCGATCAATTGGACCTGCTCTGCGTTGAAGGTAAGCGCGAAAGGCACAGTGTAAGCTTCCTTATCGAGATACGTTCTAACCGTCTGCACAAGTCCGATTTCGCTCAGCAAATACGGATTCAAATCAAAGCAGCTTTGACGCAGGCTGGCATTAATCATGTCTACGAAATTAACCGTGTTGCTTAACTGCTCCTGGTTTTCGGGGCTTCGCTCGAGCTTCTCGCCAAGCTGGAGCAGCCTGCGCTTCAGAAAGAAGAGGTCTTGCATCGTTGTATCGTGAAGATCGGCAGCTATGCGGATGCGCTCTTCTTCTTGAAGATCGAACATGATTTTGCGAAACCATTGAATGTCTTTGGCAGAGCTCTCGTCGGGAAGCCTTGCGGCCAGTTCCTTCAGCCTGCCCTTCAGCTTATTGATCAGATGCAGATTCTCCAAGCTGATTTCCAGATAGTTCGCGATTAATCCAAGCCAGCGCAGCTCTTCTTTGCCAAGGCGCATATTCGTTTTCTTCCGAGACATGATCAAATAGCTGGTATAATCCTCGTGATTGTTCATCTCCAAACACGTGTAGCCCGGACTAGCGGTAAGGGATTGCGATACCAGCAGCCGATTGATTTCCTCCGCATCCAAGTCCCCTTCATGAATAATCTCCGTTTCGCCATTATATTGAAACACGATTGCCCCTCCCGTCACCTGAAGCGTCTTGACGATATCGACGAGGAACAATTCCTTCAATTCGCGGAAGCTGGAGATGCTGCCGAGCCTGCGGGAGATGTTCATAAGTGCGGACTGCAGAATGAATTTCCTAGGAAATAGATACGGTTCGAACCGCGTCATTAAATATTCTGCTGCATACAGCATTACGGCTACAAGTGAAAGTGTGCCGAAGAAAATGAATAAGAGTTGCTCCATATCCACCGAATTATGGAAGAACAGCATATAGATTGCCGTAAACAAAGTGACCGGTAGAGTGGCAATGAGTCCGGTACATACAAATCGGCGCAGTACCAGCGCGATGTCATGCACCTGATCGGACATGAGAAGGTATGCCAATGTAATAGGGAACAATAAAATAGCCCAGCTTGTATAGATACCATCTAACAACCGCGAACCGGTCAATACTTGAGGAAGAAAAGTTAAACTAATAACGGGTGTGAATGAGATAAGCATCGACCACCATGCGGTCTTCACAATGGTGGAGGCAGGTGATTGCTGTTTGCGAAACTTAAAGTAAAGTGCCGTTAAGATGTACATGTTGAATAGAAATCCGATAATAAATAACAGTAAGGTGACTGGACTCTCCAACTGGAGCATCGTGTATGCAAACGGAGTGTTAAAGAAATAAACATATAGACGAACAACGGTAGCTAATGCTGCTATCGCATAGAGGGCCTTTATGAACCCCGTCCGTAATCGGATCTCTCCCTTTTCTCTAAAAAAGACACATGAAAAGTGATAGAAAACGACAGGGAGAATAGCGATGAAGCTGACTATCAGCAGCTTGCCGACGGCATCGCCTCTTATGGATGCGCCTAAACTCATAAAGATAATGGCGGTAGTTAAGAAGAACAACAGCAGAAGTCTTGCGGATAACGAATGTCTCATTTTAACGAAGAGAAATAGCGCCATAAATTGACATAACATTTCAACGAGAAATGGAATAATCGTGAAAGCGGAGAGTGTGGCCATCTCTACTTGGACGATATGCTCCTGTCCGGCTCTTGAGAGTAAGATCTGATGCGCCTGTTCGATGACATGCCAGGCCTTGACGGTATGATAATCATTAGGATTCATCCCATCGACTTCTATAATGATGTCCCCAACGCTTACATCCAGCTGACTGCTTACCCCTTCAAGATCCAGCTTCGAGATTACCCATTGCTGCTCAGGTGTATAGGCAAGATTAATGCCTAAATAAGGTTTCGTAAACGTAATAAATGAACACCACAACTGCAGCATGACGAATGTGAAAACACAGAGCTTGATCATGAAGTTATTTCGCACACAAATTCTCCCATATGATAGTAAAATTTGATATAATAGGTTCGTAATACAAAATTCGACACAAGGAGTTGTTCACCATGCTAGCGATTCAGTTAAGCTCCCAGCTTCACAACACGGTTTACAAGATGAAAAAGGTCGATTTACGCGAGACGGTCAGCACGTTTCTAGGCAAGCAAGGACTCAAGGTACAGGAAGCAGCTGCAGTAAACGGAGTCTTCAATGGTACGATGAGATCTGAAATTGTTAAGCCAGCAGATTACTGGGCATAGTCTCTTAATCTATACTTAACCATTATTTTACCAAACTAACTAAGGATTGCATATTCAGTGTCATGCTGAATGTGCAATTCTTTTTTCATGAGTGCGCAAAATTAATTGCGTGATCGCGCAACTATTATGTGATGAACTTATTCTCAACTAACATTATGATAAATAGTATATTAATGGAAAAATTCGGCATTCAACGACTTGAAAGGCAGGCATCTATGCCCAATTCATCCGAGAACGAATATGCACATGTAAAGGCATCTCGACCCTATCCAATCCTCGATAACTCGCCGGTAGATGCTTTTGATAGAATTACGAGTCTGGCAGCACAGCTTCTGAGCGTCCCGTTATGCATGATTATGTTCGATGATGAGGACCGAATCTGGGTGAAATCGAGTTATGGCACTGATCTTCGCGAGATCGAGAGGAATTCCGGTCTATGCGGTGCAGCTATCTATTGTAGTCAGCCCTATATTGTGGAGGATGTATGTCTTGATAATGATGCGAGTAAGGAGCCTCTTATCGATGGTCAGAACGGTATTCGCTTCTATGCGGGAGTGCCGTTAACCGGTCGTGACGGGCAGCATCTAGGCGTTCTTTGCGTACTGGATTATAAGCCGCGGCATATTTCAGTTGAAGACATCGGTATCCTTGAGACACTTGCCCAAGTCGTAATGGATGAGCTGGAGCTTAAACGGATTGCGGATGAGCTGCGGACAGAGGAGCTCAGGCAACATTTCAGCAAATTGCATGTTTCTCAGCAGCTGGCGGCCGGATTAGCGCATGAAATTCGGAATCCGCTTACAGCGGTGAAAGGGTTTCTACAGTTGATGGGCTCGCGCTCCGAGTTTCGATCCTATATCGAAATTATGACGGAGGAGCTGAACCAGATCGAGGCGCTCACCAAAGAATTTATTTTGCTGTCGAGACCCTATCCTTCCGTGAAGTTTGTGAAACGCGAGCCGCTTAGTATCATCAGGCAGGTACAGTCCGTGCTATCGACCGAAGCGCTGCAGAACGGAGTTTCCATCGAGGTGGAAGTTGAAGGGCCGGGGAACTTTTACCTGTATTGCGACGAGCAGCTGCTCAAACGAGCCATTATCAATGTTGTCAAGAATGGGATTGACGCCATGCCGGATGGCGGCGTGGTGAAAGTGACGTGTGTGGATACAGGCAATCGTGTCATCATTCGGGTAGCGGATACGGGACGCGGCATTGAACCTGAACGTATTCCATATTTGGGACAACCCTACTATGGGACGAAAGAACAAGGTATTGGACTTGGATTAATGACCAGTTACAAAATCATTCATGAGCATCACGGTGAGATCGAAATTACGAGTGAGTTGAATCGTGGAACTGTCGTCGAGATCAGCTTGCCAGCTATTTACGATGCTTAAATCATAAACCCGCATGTACCGCCATGAAGCGGAACATGCGGGTTTATTTTGCTATCATGTGCGGCGCCAAATCAGATAAGAGCGCTTCACCGTGGAGACGGACAACCAAAGCAGAATCAAGGCGATGACAGGATGGGTAGCGGCGAAGTACGGGAGCTTCTCGCTCAAATGGGCGGTCGCATACTGGGCCATCACGAGAACGAGCATGGTTAATCCGATCCAGCGAACGGCTCCGCGCACGCGGCCGAAGAAGGACAGGACGAATATCGCCAGCGGCACCGGTTCGATAATATGGACGAAATTCTTATGATCGGACCAGTGCGAGCCATCAATAAACGTAGCCATTCCGGCTATGTACACTTGAATGACAATACAAGCTGCAAATAATACCGCAAGCAAAAAGATCGTCAAGCGCAAATAACGATTGCCTTCGGGCATGCAAATCCTCCTCTCAAAATGGCCTTGCTGCTATCATCTTACTGCTGTCTGATCGTGTTTGTAAATTGTGCGTGGGTCTAGTTTTTGGATCACATGGAGCTAGCGATGGTCCTCATCCTTCTTGTATGTACGTACAAGTTGAGTGCATGCTATACTACAACCATACAAGTTGGCGGAAACAACAGAAAATAGAGGTGCTTGGCCATGAAGGAACAGCTTCCACCCAAATACATACAGCTCAAAGAAGAAATTGTCTCATGGATCGCAATGGCTCAGTTTAAGCCCCATGATAAGCTTCCATCCGAGAATGAAATCGCATCGCGGTTCGGCTTCAGCCGGCAGACCGTTCGTCAAGCGCTTGGCGACTTGGAAGCCGAAGGCTGGTTATACCGTGCTCAGGGGAAAGGAACCTTTGTTTCGGATGCCGAGAGGGGCCAGTCTCGTACGGAGCCTCAGCAGAAGCTGACGATTGGGATGATGACGACGCATATTTCGGATTATATCTTCCCCACGATCGTGCGCGGGGTTGAATCCGAGCTGCGGAAGCAGGGCGCCCGATTGCTGCTCTCCAGCACCGAGAATGAGAAGTCGCGGGAGCGGGAGAATCTGGAGTCTATGCTGCTTCAGCAGCAGCTTGGCGGTCTGATCATTGAGCCTACCAAGAGTGCGGAGGGCAATCCGAATTTGGATTATTTTCTCGCGCTGGAGGCGCGGAATATTCCTTATGTCATGCTCAATGAGCGGTACAGCGATCTGGATGCGGTCTGCTTGAAGGTGGATGATGAGCTTGGCGGCTTCCGTGCGGTAGAGCATCTTGTTAAGCATGGACATCAGCGAATAGCGGGATTCTTCAAGACGGATGACTTCCAAGGCGTGCACCGAATGCGGGGCTTTATGCGAGGGTTCAGGGAGAGGAAGCTTACCCTTCAGCCTGAGTATATCATCCGTTATACGACGGAGGAGAAGTTAGTTAAGCCTGCTGCAATGCTGGCTGAGCTGCTGCTGCGTGACCCGTCGGAGCGTCCCACGGCTATTGTATGCTATAACGACGAGCTGGCCGTGCGGCTGCTGGATGTCATTCGTCGCAGCGGGCTAAGTATCCCAAGTGATTTGTCCATGATCGGCTTCGATGATGCCACGCTTGCGACAGCAACGGAAGTGAAGCTTACGACGTTCGAGCATCCCAAGACGAAGATGGGTGAGGATGCGGTAGCGCTATTGATGTCTATCATCGAGCAGCGCGGCGGCCAGGAGCGTATTGCGGATGTGATCTATGAACCGAAGCTGATCATACGTGATTCTACCGGTCCTGTTCCGGTACAGGCCGCAAATTAAGTCGTGACACACTTGTACGTACAAGTTATAATGGGCTTACTATTGACCTGGTGATGGGAGATTGAAGGCGTATGTTGGAAGCATTGAAGCAAGCGGTATGGGAAGCGAATATGGAGCTGCCCCGCTACGGACTTGTAACGTTCACTTGGGGAAATGTGAGCGGCATTGACCGCGAAAGCGGATTGGTTGCCATTAAGCCGAGCGGAGTGCCATATGAGGAGCTGCGTGCTGAGCAGATCGTTCTGGTGGATTTGGAAGGGCATGTTGTGGAGGGCAATCTTCGTCCCTCCTCAGATACGCCGACGCATGTGGCGCTATATAAGGCATTTCAGGGGATTGGCGGCATTGTGCATACCCACTCGCCATGGGCTACGAGCTGGGCGCAAGCGGGACGCGCGATTCCGGCGCTGGGCACGACGCATGCGGATTATTTTTACGGAGAAATCCCATGCACGCGTCCGATGACGGAGGCTGAAATTGATGGCGCTTACGAGCTGGAAACGGGCAATGTCATCATTGAGACCTTCGTGAAAGGCGGCATCGATCCGGTTCAGGTGCCAGCTGCACTCGTGTATAGTCATGCACCATTCTGCTGGGGGAAGGACGCGCATAATGCGGTCCATAACGCCGTCGTCGTAGAGGAAGCGGCCAAGATGGCGCTGCATACCTTTCAGTTAAATCCGCAGGTTCAGCCGATGGATCAGCACCTGCTCGATCGTCATTATTTGCGCAAGCATGGCAAGCATGCGTATTACGGGCAGAAGTAGCAGGTTGGGAGTACAGCTTTGTGAGTCGTCGTCAGCATAATCGTCGGAAGTCGCAGTGTACACTATTCTATTCTAGGAGGCCTAATCATGAATATTAAATATGCAATCGGTGTTGACTATGGTACGGAGTCTGGCCGCGCGGTGCTTGTTCGATTGTCCGATGGAGCCGAGATTGCCGAGCATGTCACGCCTTATCGTCACAACGTAATTGATGAGCGTTTGCCTGAAACGGGATTGAAATTGGAGCATGATTGGGCGCTGCAGCACCCTGCCGACTATATTGAGGTATTGGAGCAATCCGTGCCGGCGGTTGTGCGTGAATCCGGTATAGATCCTGCCGATATTATCGGACTGGGGATTGATTTCACCGCGTGTACAATGCTGCCGATTAATGAAGCGGGTCAGCCGCTGTGCTTCGATCCGGCTTACAAGGAGAATCCGCATAGCTGGGTGAAGCTGTGGAAGCATCATGCGGCTCAGGATGAGGCGAACCGCATTAATGAAATTGCAGCGGCACGCGGAGAAGCGTTCCTGCCTCGCTACGGCGGCAAAATCTCCTCGGAGTGGATGCTCGCGAAAGTATGGCAAATTCTGAATGAAGCACCGGATATCTATGAAACGGCCGATCAATTCGTTGAGGCGACCGACTGGGTCGTCGGTCAAATGACGGGCAACATTGTGCGCAACAGCTGCACGGCCGGCTACAAAGCGGTCTGGCATAAGCAGGACGGCTATCCGAATCGCGCCTTCTTGAAAGCGCTTGACGAGCGGCTTGAAGATTTGGCGGAAACGAAGCTGCGCGGCGATGTTCTTCCGCTCGGCACGAAGGCCGGCGAGCTTACGGCTGAGATGGCTGCACGTATGGGGCTTGCTGCCGGCACTGCTATTGCAGTCGGCAACGTCGATGCACATGCGGCCGTTCCAGCGGTTGGCGTAGTGACACCCGGCAAGCTGGTTATGGCGATGGGCACGTCGATCTGCCACATGCTGCTTGGATCGGAAGAGAAACAAGTGGAAGGCATGTGCGGCGTAGTGGAAGACGGCATCATTCCGGGTTATTTTGGCTATGAGGCGGGTCAATCGGCGGTTGGGGATATTTTTGCCTGGTATGTGGATGAGGCGGTTCCGGCCTATGTCGTTGATGCGGCCAAAGGTGAAGGAATCAGCGTCCACGAATGGTTGGAGAAGGCGGCAGCCGAGCTGAATGTCGGCGAATCCGGCGTGCTCGCGCTCGACTGGTGGAACGGCAACCGCTCCGTGCTTGTCGACACGAACTTGACCGGCATGCTGGTCGGGCTGACGCTGCTGACGAAACCGCAGGAAATTTACCGCGCTTTGCTGGAAGCAACGGCATTCGGCACGCGCAAAATCATCGATGCTTTCCACAGCAACGGCGTGGAAGTGCACGAGCTGTACGCCTGCGGCGGCTTGCCGCAGAAGAACCGTCTGCTGATGCAAATCTACGCAGACGTCACGAACCGCGAGATCAAGATCGCGGCTTCGAAGCAAACGCCAGCGCTCGGCGCCGCGATGTTCGGCGCAGTCGCAGCCGGAGCGAGCAAAGGCGGCTACGACAGCGTCGTCGACGCGGCGGCAGCCATGGCCCGCGTGCGCAAGGAAACGTTCAAGCCGATCCCGGCGAACGTTGCCGTCTACGAGAAGCTGTACGCCGAGTACAACCTGCTGCACGACTATTACGGCCGAGGCGCGAACGATGTCATGAAGCGCCTGAAGGCGATCAAGGAAGAAGCGAGCAGCACTTTATAAATTATAGAAGCGGATGGAGCAGCCGAAAGGCTGCGCATCCGCTTTTTTTTTTGGTCGAAAAGAAGCTGAGAGTCGGGAAAAGCGACTCTCAGTAGTTCAACTAACCAGTTGGCGCTGTGAGTGGAAGTGAGAGACGGAAAAACCTACTCTCACCGCTGAAATCGCGCCGAAAAGAGGCTGAGAGTCGGGAAAAGCGACTCTCAGCGGTTCAACTAACCTGGTTGGCGCGGTGAGTGGAAGTGAGAGTCGTGAAATCCTACTCTCACCGCCGAAATCGCGCCGAAAAGAAGCTGAGAGTCGGGAAAAGCGACTCTCAGCGGTTCAACTAACCTGGTTGGCGCTGTGAGTGGAAGTGAGAGTCGGAAAAACCTACTCTCACCGCCGAAACCGCGCTAAAAAGAAGCTGAGAGTCGGGAAATGAGACTCTCAGTAGTCAAACTAACCAATCTGGCTCCGGCTGTGGCTGACACTCAGATTCTCCCGGTGTAGGCGGAATAGTCGCTTACACCGGGAGATCAGTGCGAGCAAGGAGCGAATGTGGAGCACTGGCGGCATCGAAAGCGGTATATCCGCTAAAGTGGATCAAATCTAGCTAGTTTGTCTGCTGTAAGCGGAATAGCCGCTTACAGCAGGAGAAAGGTGCGAGAAAGGATCGAAAATGGAGCACTGACAGCAACGAAAGCGGTATATCCGCTAAAGTGGATCAAATCTAGCTAGTTTGTCTGCTGTAAGCGGAATAGCCGCTTACAGCAGGAAAAAGGTGTGAGCAAGGAGCAAATGTGGAGCACTGGCGGCAACGAAAGCGGTATATCCGCTAAAGTGCATTAAATCTAGCTAGTTTGTCTGCTGTAAGCGGAATAGCCGCTTACAGCAGGAATTAGTGCGAGAAACAAGCGAATGTGGAACATTGGCGACAACGAGCGGTATTATCATTGGGAGAATGGTAAGGGAAAATAGTAGTCGGCCTTAATGGCTCGTCCGCGAGGAGAGCGGCGAAGCGGCCGGCTCCAACACGGCCAGCTCCAAAACAGCAAAAACCCGCCTGCAGTTACTGACTGCGGGCGGGTTCTTGCTGTGCAGGTTAGCCTTGGTTGTTTTCCTCCAAGCGCTGGAGTTGTTCGTAGTTATTCTCGATCTGGTCGGGGTGAAGACCGAAATGCTGATCATCACTGCGTGGACCGCCAAATGGGGATACGGTGAGCTCCAGTCCGACGGTGTCGTTGAATTGAACCGGCAGGTACAGCAGCGACTCCGGAATACGGCGACCGTTGAGACGCAGTATGGTGTCGACACTGCCAACGGTAGTAACGCCATTGACGGATATGATTCGGCCGTTATTGCCGAAGCGTACAACGCCTGTGCCTGCGAGCGCCTGTGCAACGGTCATTCCCGGGAAGTGTCTTACATTATACACCTGTGTTACCCAAGGGAAGAACGTTCCGCCGTTAATAACAACTCGCACAAACCGCTGTCCCGGTCCTGGGAATGGCCCCGGTCCCGGAATCGGAATAGGGATCGGAATTGGAATCGGGAATGGTCCCGGTCCTGGGAATGGTGGAGGCGGGAATGGTCCCGGTCCTGGGAATGGTGGAGGTGGGAAAGGCCCCGGTCCAGGTGGAAACGGTCCCGGACCTGGAGGAAATGGCCCCGGTCCCGGTCCCGGTCCAGGACCTGGCCCCGGGCCAGGCCCTGGCGGAAAGCCGCCGCCGCCCCCGCCAGGGAAGCCGCCGCCCCCGCCAGGGAAGCCGCCGCCCCCGCCGGGGAAGCCACCGCCTCCGCCGGGGAAGCCGCCGCCTCCGCCAGGGAAGCCGCCGCCTCCGCCAGGGAAGCCGCCGCCCCCGCCGGGGAAGCCGCCGCCCCCGCCGCCAGGGAACATGCCACCACCGGGAAGCATACTGCCGCCGCCGCCGGGAAACGCGCGTGGTCCGCCGCAGCCGCAATCCGAATATTTACTGGCGTAGCCGGCAGGCGCACCAGGAATATACGTGTAGGTATTCATGTAGCAATCAAACTCCTTTTCCATAAGCGTGGATAGGTAATTGTCTCGGTTCAGTGTATGCGGCTATCGCCTATCTGGTGTTTGACTTTGACAGGTTTCAATACTATACGCCGACCTCTCGGTATACATATAGAGTTGGGAGAAAGGTGGCTGAACGATGGGTTTCTATGTGGAGGCAGAGCGCCGTGTAAACGTGTACGTCGAAGATGCCGGATACGGCTGGCCGGCCCCCAAACCTCGATCTATGACTGCAAAGAGACGGCGAAAAGCCCCTCCAATTGCAGCAACTGCAATCAGAGGGGCTAACCCAGCCGCTCAACTTATTCCATTACCGCACTCGAACATCGCTCAATGCATTACCGCACTCGAACATCGCTCAATGCATTACCGCACTCGAACATCGCTCTCCATTACCGCACTCGAACTTCACTCCACTTCCATTACCGCTTGCGAGCTTCGCTCAACTGGAACTGACCAACCAGCTGCTGCAGGAACGCGGTAATGGCTTCCACATGATTGGAGGTATGGCGGACGTTGACGAAGTCGCCAAGCAGCTCCTGCACATTGCCCTCCACTTCCGTCGAAATGCGGCGGTTCTGCTTGCTGACCGTCGCGATTTTCTCCATGATCACGACGACCTCGTCGATAATTTGCGTTTTTAGCGAATCATCTTCCTTGGTGCTGCTGAGCAGCTCCGATGCGGCCGCAACGAGCGCCGTTCCTTCAGATACAACTTGCGTGCCTTGGGCCATCGTAGTAGTAGCGTCCTTGGCATGGAGATAGATATCTTGAACGATGCTATGCACTTCTTCCGTCGATTTCTTGGTGAGGGCAGCCAGCTTCCTGATTTCACCGGCAACGACGGCGAACCCTCTGCCTTGCTCGCCGACACGCGCCGCCTCGATAGAAGCATTCAGCGCAAGCAGATGCGTTTGCGCCGAGATTTCCTCAATAACGCCGAGGACATTGCGGATTTCATTCGTTGTTTGCATGAACGATTCGATCGACCGGTTCGTTTCCGTGACGCGTCCGGCAATCTGCTCCATTTTATCGCCGATGCGGAGCAGTTCTCCTTGTGCCACAGTGATGTTGGCGGAGGCTTTATCTTCAAGCTGTCGCAGCGTCTCGCGCATCTCGCCGGCGACATCCTTGGCGATGTCGATATCCTTCAGCTGATTCCGAATGCTGAGAATCATATCCCCGATCCGGCCGCTGACACGCTCGGTTGTGCTCGCAGTCGCTCCCGTCGTTTCAAGCAGCGCGCGTTGATTGGTCAACACATCGCCGGAAGCGAGTTTTACCTGCAGCATGACGCCTTCAAGAGAGTCGATCATATTGTTGATCCACTTGGCAAGCTCGCGGGTTTCGTTAGCCGGAAACAAGCTCGTATCGAGCCGCTGAGTAAGGTCGCCTTTCCCCTCGGCATTAATGCGGATAAACTGGTTCAGCCTGCGCATTTGGAGGGAAGTTACCAAGTTGCCCTTGCGATCCAAGGACCCTACCATAGCCAGTCCGAACACTAGATTGAACAGACCGACAAGAAGGGCACCGGCAACCGGCATGGCATTCGTGAACAAATAGTACGCGAGAATCGTTCCAAGTGCACCCAGACCTGCCAGCCAGCCCAAGGCATGCCGGAACTGGGTGAAGCGAATGCTCCGAATGCGGTACACTTCCTCTAAATCACCTTCGCACATCATGCCCCACACATCCGGACAATGGGGAAGCTGGAAGGTCACGCCCTTGCCGATAACGGGGATATGCCGATAATCCGAATAACCGGGGAACGCCACGAACAAGTTGCTGCCGTTTCGAATCGTGTTCGCAACGCCCGGGTGCAGCTGTCCTGTAGCGGGATCCGTGAATACGAGCTCCAGCTCCGTGTGTTCCTTAACGGAAACGACGCCCCAATCCGTGGTTACGCCGTCCATTAAATTCTCGCCATGCGTAAACGTACGATCCTCGAACCTGCTTCGCGATAAAGCCGTTCCCGGCGCGATATGAGTATTCAAGCCGGCGCGCGCCATAAACAAATAGTTATCCCCGGAGTCGGGATACACATGTCCGGATTCCCGTTGGATGAGATCGCCGATGACATCGTTGGGAACACGGCCGCAGAGTGCACCTTTCCACTTGCCGCCAAGCACGAATGGAGAAATAAACAGAAGGGTCATTTTATCGTGAAAAGAAGACGAGCTCGGCCCAATCTTCAGCGTCCAAGGATCAGCATAAGGACCGAATAAGCAGTTGCGGCCGCCAGGCACGCCGCCCTTCGAGTAAGCCAGACCCGGTTCCAGCAGACTGCCCGTTCCATAATGGTCGCCGGTATGACGTCCTTCTGTTGAGAAAGCGACGCGGCCGTCTTCGTCCAGCATGAAGATTTCAGAGAAATCCGAGGCGCGTGCCCGAGTGCCTGCGAATAACCGTTCCAGAGTGGAGGGATCCCAAGCGTCGTCTTCTGCCGCTCCGGGCTGCCGGTAGGACAGCTGGTGGTGCAGGCGGTGCAGATGATCCCAGTATTCCGTCGTCCATGCCGTGAGAATGTCCATACGCGTATCTGCGATGCCTTCGAAAATATCCGCTACATCTTCTTTCATTCCTGCATTCAGCTTGTAAGACCACCATAAAGGCAGCCCTTTGCGAAATCCCAACCAATTAAACATCAGGTATCCCCATCTCTCTACTGAGCTATATGGGAGGAATTATAACATGTAATTAGTTCCAATTGTCTAAAAATAAAGATTTTCTTTACAAAAAGTAAATGATGTTAGGTAATTGGACACTGTTTTACGTAATAAAAGCAAAAAGACCCCCGTGCATAATGCACGGAGGTCTCCGGATGCGAGCGAAAACTTATTTCGCTGCGTCGTAACGTTTGCCAACTTCAGACCAGTTTACAACGTTCCAGAACGCTGCAATGTAGTCAGGGCGTTTGTTTTGGTAGTTCAGGTAGTAAGCGTGCTCCCAAACGTCCAGACCAAGAAGAGGCGTGTCGCCTTCCATGATCGGGCTGTCTTGGTTCGGAAGGCTGTATACTTTCAGCTTGCCGTCTTGGCTAAGTGCAAGCCAAGCCCAGCCGCTGCCGAAACGAGTTGCTGCCGCTTTCGCGAAGTCAGCTTTGAATTGATCGAAGCCGCCCAGTTCGCTTGCGATAGCATCAGCGATAGCGCCTGTTGGTGCGCCGCCAGCGTTTGGTCCGATTGTTTCCCAGAACAGGGAGTGGTTAGCGTGGCCGCCGCCGTTGTTGCGAACAGCAGTGCGGATAGCTTCCGGTACGCTGTTCAGATCCGCGATCAAATCCTCGATGGATTTGCTTGCAAGCTCAGGAGCGGACTCCAGTGCAGCGTTAAGGTTAGTTACATAAGCGTTATGATGACGGTCGTGGTGAATCATCATCGTTGTTTCATCGATATGCGGCTCAAGCGCATTGTTTGCATAAGGCAAAGCGGGCAATTGGTGTGCCATTGATCAAATACCTCCTATAATATGTATCGTTTTTCATTTCCATTATGCTCGTTCTCGGGCAATAAATCAACATAAATGTTTGTAAAGTACGACCTGCTGACAACTCCCCTGGAACACCTTCTAGCATGATCAAATTCAGACCTTGCAATTCATGGAAAATGAAATAAAGCTGTCTATTTTCATGAAAAACCACGGACGCCTAAGGGCAATGCCATCTGATTTTGTATATATCTATAGATAGTAGAACTTCTTGATATAGTCCATATAGTCCGAGGTCCGAGGGTAATGTCGTTCAAACGAGGGGTAACGATGAGAATATTCGAAACCAGGTTGAAAGATGTCAAATTGATAGAGGCAGCGGTGCATGGCGATCATCGTGGTTTCTTTACCGAGAGCTACAATCAGGAGCTATTCGTGAAGCAAGGCATTCCCGCTATCTTCGTGCAAGATAATCATTCGATGTCTACGGAAGCAGGTGTGCTTCGCGGGCTCCATTATCAATTGAACCCGAAAGCCCAAACGAAGCTCGTCCGCGTGACGGCGGGAGCGATTTATGATGTCGTCCTGGACATTCGTGCAGGGTCGCCGACATACGGCCATTGGCAAGGGTTCATTCTGAGCGTCTCGAACAAAAGACAGCTGCTCGTGCCACAGGGCTTCGCCCATGGATTCTGTACGCTTGTTCCGAACTGCGAGGTGCAATATAAAGTGGATGCGCTGTATTCACCGGAGCATGACCGCGGCATTGCATGGAATGACCCGCTGCTTGCCATTGATTGGCCGCTGGCGAATCCGATATTGTCGGATAAGGATCGGGCTCATCCCCCGCTGTCCGCGGCGGAGAAAAATTTCTATTATGGAGGGTGAGTGAGCCAGTGAAACTGATTGTAACCGGCGGGTCCGGATTTATCGGCAGCAATTATCTTCAGTACATGATCGCAAATTATCCCGGCTACACCTTCATTAACGTCGATGCTCTAACCTACGCAGGCAATCAAGAAAATTTAACTTCGATCGCGAATCATCCAAACTACCGGTTTGTGCAAGCCGACATCGCGGATCGCGCTGCCATGGAACTCATTTTCGCACATGAAGGCGTTGACGCTGTTATTCATTTTGCCGCTGAATCCCATGTGGACCGGAGCATTACGCAGCCGGATATTTTCGTCAGAACGAATGTGCTCGGCACACAGACGCTGCTTGATCTGGCCAAACAATATGAGGTGGCGAAGTTCGTGCATGTATCTACCGACGAGGTGTACGGGACACTTGGCGACACAGGGCTGTTCACAGAGACGACGCCGCTTGCGCCGAACAGTCCGTACTCAGCCAGTAAGGCGGGAAGTGACCTGCTTGTCCGTGCTTATCATGAAACCTACGGCATGAACGTGAATATTACGCGGTGCTCCAACAACTACGGGCCTTATCAGTTTCCGGAGAAACTTATCCCGCTCATGATTCAAAGAGCGCTCGCCGACCAGCCTTTGCCTGTCTACGGAGATGGCCTCAATGTGCGGGATTGGCTGTATGTCGAGGATCATTGCAGTGCCATTGACCGCGTGCTGCACGCGGGGCGTCCTGGCGAGGTGTACAATGTGGGCGGAAACAATGAACGCAGCAATCTTCAAGTGGTTTCTACGATCCTGTCGGAGCTCGGCAAACCGGAATCGCTGCTTACATTCGTTCCAGATCGCTTAGGACATGACCGCCGATATGCCATCGATGCGGACAAGATCCGTACGGAGCTTGGATGGTCCCCCAAATACGATTATCAATCGGGCATCAAATCCACGATTCGGTGGTATCTGGATAATCAAGACTGGATTGAACACATTCAATCAGGCGCTTACCTGGGAGGTCGCTCATGACAGCTGCTAAGCAGGAACAATTGAAGATTCTCGTTACAGGCGCTAACGGGCAATTGGGACAAGAGCTCGTACATCTGAATGTCCGGCCGCACATACAGATCCTTGGGTATGGAAGAGATAACCTTGATATTACAAATGCCGAGCAGTGCGCTAATGTCGTGAGCGACTATCAGCCGGATGTCATTATCCACTGCGCAGCCTACACTGCGGTAGACAAGGCGGAATCGGACGCGGATGAAGCGTATCGAATCAATGCACTCGGCACGCGTCACGTTGCAATGGCCGCGAAGGCATGCGGCGCCAAGCTTTGCTATATCAGCACGGACTATGTGTTTGATGGTCAGGGCAGTGAACCCTACGAGATCGAGGAGCCGACGAATCCGCAAACGGTCTATGGACAAACGAAGCTTGCCGGAGAGCAGGAAGTTGCAGCGCTGCTTCAACGTTATTACATCGTTCGCACGTCTTGGGTATATGGGAAATACGGCAGCAATTTTGTAAGGACCATTCTCAAGCTGGCGAGCGAACGCGATCATTTGAAGGTCGTCGATGATCAAATCGGCTCGCCGACTTATACGCTTGATCTGGCGTTATTCCTGATCGAGCTTGTCCAAACCGACAGCTACGGCGTCTACCATGCGTCCAATAGCGGAAGCTGCTCGTGGTTTGAATTTGCACAGGCGATCATACAGTACAAGGGCATGGCTGATTCGACTTTCACGATTGAACCTTGTTCAACGGCGGAATTCCCGAGACCCGCAGCGAGACCGGCATATTCCGTCATGAGCCACTCCGCAATTCGTGGGGCTGGCTTGGAGGACCTAAGACCATGGCGGGAAGCATTAATGCATTATTTGAAGCATTCGTAAGGAAAAGTGCCCATGCGGCACTTTTTTGGGTTGATTGATAGGGTTAATGTTATGAAAACGCTTAATTTAAAGCGTTTTCAATAGAATAATGTAGATTTATTATATTTTTTAAGGTTTTTTAAAGATTTTAGAAGGAATTCGAGCGAATTTGTCGTATTATTAAATTTACCTAAAGAAGAAGGGCTGTCGTTGTCTGGCTGAAACGAAGTTCATTTCTTCCCTAGCAATGCCGTTATTTCCATACTGCGTTTGAAGAGGAGCTTAAAGTTATGGACGTTCGATCCTTCCAATTAGCTGATTATCGGCCCGTTACGGAACTGCTGGAGACTGTGCTGTCAGAAGAATGCTATGAACAAACGATGGAGGCTTTCGGCCGCCAGCTGTCATGGGACAGCGAGCTAGTACTCGTCGCTGCAGTTGACGAAGAAATCGCAGGTATCATTATCGGGACGATAGACAAGGGCAGAGGGTATTATTACCGTATTGCCGTACATCCGAATTACCAACGTCAAGGATTAGGTAAAGAGCTGATTCGCTCCCTTCGCGGACGATTCGAGCAGCGGAATGTAACGAAAATCATGGTGACGGCTGACGAACATAACGAGCCGATTCTTTCGCTTTATGAATCATTGGGTTATGCTGCAACGGACTTCTTCCGTTCCTTTCAGAAACTAAGCATTGTTGCCGGTTAAGCGACAATTCGACTTGAAGCACTTATAAATAAGCAATTATGGACAAGCATATCTAGTGCGTCATTGATTTTGGCGCACAGATATGCTTTTCTTATAGTAAGAAAGTACCTCACTAGGAGTATTTGCGCTTATGACTACGTACCGTCCTTGTGTCATCAAGAGTTTCAAGAACAACGGCCATTTGCATCGGATGTGGCTGGAGAATTGGCAGGTTCCGACAGAGCTGCTGGCAGACGAGCATGCGGCGGAATCGATGCATGTGTTCATCAACAGACAGACACCGATTCAAGAGGCAGACGGCAAGCAGTGGATTAGCCGAGTGCCTGCAGTATCCTTCTTTATCCCCGGCGAGTGGTTCAATGTGGTTGGGCTGCTCGAGGATCATGGCGTTCGCTACTATTGCAATGTAGCCTCCCCGCTCTTCTTCCAAAATGATGTTCTCACCTACATCGACTATGACCTCGATGTTATCGTCCCCCGCGGAGGGAAAGCGCAAGTCGTCGATCAAGAGGAATATGAGCTCCATAAGATTGCCTATCACTATTCGGAAGAAGTTAACCGAAAAGTAATGGAGGGGCTTGATGCGCTGCTGAAGCGGATCGAGAACGGACAAGCCCCTTTCAACGATGACCTTATTCTCGGTTATTTTGAGGCGTGGAACAAACATATGGGCGAGGTGTAGCAGCTATGGTCAATCCCGGTTCGGATACGGAGTCTTCGGAGCAGGCAGAGTTCGGGCCGCGCAAACGGTCTGGCTCCCCGAAGGTCAAGGTGAAAGCAAAGGCAGCAAGGGCTTCAACCTCTTCCGCTTCTCGCAAGGAGTCGAAGCCGCTGTCCCCTTGGGTTGCTGAATTGCGCAGCTGGTTCATTACACTGGGGATTGCCGCTGTAATCGTGCTTGGCTTGAATGTATTCGTGTTTAACCTCTCTACGGTCAAAGGGCAGTCCATGGAGCCGACCTTGTATGAGAAAGAATGGCTGTTTGTGAATAAGGCCACCTACTTAATGGGCGCACCTAAGCAAGGCGATGTGGTCATTCTGAAAGACCCTTCAAACGGCGTGGAGCATAAAGAATACTTGGTCAAACGAATCATTGGGATGCCGGGCGATTTGATTGAAATACGCGAGGGTCAGCTTTATCGCAATGGGAAGCTCGTATTGGAGTCCTATACGGACACGGAAATTGAAGATTCGGATTATGGACCGGAAACGGTTACTGCCGATCATTATTTTGTGATGGGTGATAACCGCCACAATAAGGCGAGTCGCGACAGCCGGTCGTTTCAGGCTGTACCTCGCGATATGATTCTTGGCCGTGCAGATTTCATTCTGTGGCCGATCAGTAAATTGAACCATTTGTAGGTTTTTTAAAGGAGACTCCGAGTTGGACGGGAGCAGTATGAACAAGATCAACTGGCAACAGTTAAAAGCCGAGATGAAGGACGCTGCGGCGAGTCTTGGCATTGACAAAATCGGAATCGCTTCCGCGGAGCCGTTCACAGAGCTGAAACAGCGGCTGGTGCGGCACCGGGAGCTTGGCTATGAGTCCGGCTTCGAAGAGCCGGACCTTGATAAACGGACGGAGCCTTCGCTGCTCTTCGAAGATCCGAAGTCCATTATTGCCATTGCAATCGCTTATCCATCTAAGCTTGTGAATCCGCCGAAGTCCGAGCCGGGAGCAAGGCGCGGATTGTTCTCTAGATCCTCTTGGGGAGACGACTATCACGGTGTCCTGCGCGAGCGGCTGCGGCGGCTGGAAGCTTGGCTGCTGGAGCGTGTGCCTGAAGGACGCTTCTTAAGCATGGTGGACACGGGAGCGCTCTCTGACCGAGCAGTGGCGGAGCGGGCCGGCATCGGCTGGATTGGCAGCAACTGCTCGATTATTACGCCGGAGTGGGGTTCCTATGTGTACCTCGGCGAGATGATTACGAATTTGCCGCTTCCGCCGGATGCCCCTGTCACGGAGAGCTGCGGCAGCTGCACGGCCTGTATTGATGCCTGTCCGACGGACGCGCTTGTAGGGCCGGGACAGCTGAACTCACAGCGCTGTATCTCCTTCGTCACGCAGACCAAAGGCGTCGTGACCGATGAGCTGATGCGCAAGATCGGCAATCGGCTCTATGGCTGCGATACATGCCAGGTCGTTTGTCCCGAGAACAAGGGGAAGAATGCCACTCACCATCCAGAGCTTATACCTGATCACGACAAAGTAAAACCGCTTCTGGTACCCCTGCTCACAATGGGGAATCGCGCGTTCAAGGAGCAGTACGGCAACAGTTCTTCGTCTTGGCGCGGGAGGAAACCGATTCAGCGCAACGCCGTTATCGCGCTTGGCAACTTCAAGGATGCAAGCGCCGTTCCTGCGCTTGCGGATGTGCTGCGCACGGATGCGCGGTTTGAGCTGCGAGCAACTGCAGCGTGGTCGCTTGGCCGCATCGGCGGCGAGGACGCGGTGGAAGTGCTCCAAGCGGCTGCGCTGCGCGAACAGGATGAAACGGTTCAGCTGGCAATCAAGGACGCGCTCATGAGCATGACAGCTTCGATGTAAAGAGATGGGGAAGAGGTAGACATTATGAAATATGTCGATATCGAAGCGGTTGAACCAGGCGATATTCTTGGCAAGACGATCTATGCCGTCAACGGGACGGTGCTGCTTTCCTCGAATGTGCAGCTGACGGTCTTCATGATCAGCACCTTAAGGCGCATCGGCGTCACCAATGTCTATATTAAAGATGCCAGCATGCAGGAGATGGAGGAGCAAGAGGAGATTCTGTCGGAGGAAACGAAAGTCGGCATCATTAAGCAGATGTCCGAGACGATGGATTCGATTCGCTCCGGCAAGGATTTCAACTCCCGCTCCATCAGTTTAACGATTGAAGATTTGCTCTTCGATGTGATACGCAATAAGGATGTGCTCGTTCAATTGAACGACATCCGAACGCGTGATAATGCAGAGTATATTCATGCCATGAATGTCTGCATGATCTCATCTCTGCTCGGGGTCAGCTTGCATCTGAATCAAGTGCAATTGAAGGAGCTCGCCATCGGTGCGCTGCTGCATGATCTCGGGAAGCCGGATCTTGAGGCGGATGGAGAGAATGGCGATTCTAAGCGCCATACGTGGAGAGGCTTCGAGCTGCTGAAGGCCAAACGCGAGTTCAGCCTTCTTATCGCTCATGTGGCCTTTCAGCATCATGAGCATGTAGATGGAACGGGCGAACCGCGAGGGCTGATTGGCGATCAAATTCACTTGTATTCGCGAATTGTAGCGGTGGCTAACACCTTCGATAACCTGCTCACAGGCGACAGTGAGGCCAGTCGAAGACTGCTGCCGCATGAAGCCTGCGAGCAGATGATGGCGATGTCGGGGACGCGCCTGGATCGTGAGATCCTGGTTCATTTCATGCGGATCGTTTCGATCTACCCGAACGGCGTGTCGGTTAGACTCACGACGAAGGAGACGGGCATTGTCGTTGGACAGCACCGCGGACTGCCGGGTCGGCCAATCGTACGGGTCCTTCAACGCGAGTCGAATGACAGCTTGGAGAGCCGTGAGATTGATTTGGCGAAGCATACGACGGTGTTTATCGAGCAGGTGCTGGGCTAGGCAACTAGATTGAATAGGAGTGACCTGACCTTGTTGAGGTCAGGTTTTTTGCGTTCTGGGCGCGGAATACTCTAACGAACCGTACAGGTCTTATTCGAACCAAAACACCTTCAGTAAAAAGCGGCACCCGGAATCTGGCTGAAACCGATTCCTGATCGTTAAGCAGGTTGTCGGGCGGAGCCCCTATTTTCCTTTACAGATTGTTTGCGAACGCATGGTCCTACATGCTATTATAAGTTGCAATATACTTACAGATAAGGACAAGGTGAGATGACAATGTGGACGGTCATTATTTCGATCATTACGCTCATAGTCGGCGCTGTTGGCGGCTTTTTCGCGGGCGTATGGTACTTGCGCAAGCAGCTGGAGAAGATGCAAAACGATCCGGAAATGCTGAAAAAGATGGCAAAGCAAATGGGCTACAATATGAATAACCAACAAATGCAAAAAGCGCAGCAAATGATGAAGAACCAGAACCAGCAATTCACGAAGGGGAACAATCGGCCGGGCGGACGGAGATAAGCAGTACCGGGGATTGGTTCACAGGAAAGGAGACGTTGCAGATATGGCGGGCAAGAAGGATTACGTCAATTCAGCCGTTTCATCGAATCGGGAACAGATCGAGCATCATGTTCGTGAAATATTGAAGCTCATCGGAGAAGACGTGGAGCGCGAAGGTTTGCTGGAAACACCGGCACGCGTGACACGGATGTACGAGGAAATTTTCGCAGGCTATGAGGTTGATCCACGCGAAGTGCTTGGCGTTACGTTTGACGAGCAGCATGAAGAGCTGGTTATCGTACGTGACATTGTGTACTACAGCCAGTGCGAGCATCACATGGCGCCGTTCTTCGGCAAAGCGCATATTGGCTATATTCCAAGTGGCAAGATCGCAGGTTTAAGCAAGCTGGCACGTCTGGTTGAAGCGGTAACGCGCCGTCTTCAAGTGCAAGAGCGCATTACTTCGCAAATTGCGAATATCATGGATGAAGTGCTGCAGCCGCATGGCGTTATGGTCGTCGTCGAAGGCGAGCATCTGTGCATGTGCGCGCGCGGCGTGAAGAAGCCTGGCAGCAAGACGGTGACGTCGGCAGTCCGCGGCGACTTCCGTACAAGCGCGGCGCTCCGTTCGGAGTTTCTCTCGCTGCTTAAGCAATAACAAGAATAAAGGCTCTTTCTTGCAGGCTGCCGGTAATCGGCGGTCCGAACAAGAAAGAGCCTTTATTGTTAAGCGGCTGCTGTGGATTTGCGAGCGGCATCGACTTGACTAAGGAACAGCGCGGCACGCTGAATATATTCTTTCGGATGAGTACGGTACAGCATCTCATGCATGCCGCCTTCCACGATCCACTCCCGGGAGAGGGAATTGTACTGGCTTGCGGACACCTGCTCTGCGGTGGCCACCGGTGCTATCGCATCTGCAGTGCCGTGCATAATGAAGAGCGGCATCGTATAAGTTGTTTGCAGCACCTGCTCCACAGGCAGCTGATTAAATTTTACGCCGGTGAAGAACGGGAGCATCCATTCGATAATGGGGATGGATGGGTATTTAGGCAGATCCATATATTGGCGTACGTTATTGTATAAGGAATCAGAGCTTGGGAGAAACGTGCTGTCGAGAATCATCGCATCGATGCTGTCTGCCTGCTCTGTCTGAAGCGCCGCCTGCAGTGCGGTGCCGGCTCCCATCGAGAAGCCCCAGACGACTACCTCGTCAGCGCCTTGCGACCGCGCATAGTTGACCGCCGCCAGCAATTGCTGCGATTCCTCCTTGCCGCCTGTTGCCGGAGAACGCTGTCCGGAGGAGGCGTAGCCGTAATCAAACATAAATACATTATAGTGCAACCGATTCAGCAGTGCCGCCAGCTCGTACATGGGCACCCATGTTTCTTCACGATTCGCGCCGTAGCCATGGCTGAAAACAACGGTTCTGTCGGAATGGCTCTCGGCTCCGACGACTGCAGGGATATACCAGCCGTGAACGGTAGTGCGTCCGCTCTTGCTTGGGAAGGAGACATCGCTGTAATCCAGCCCTTGAGCAATCTTCGGGTTTGAGTATAACGCAGGTACATAAGGATGTGCGATCACCCATGCAACATAGCCGTGGAAGGCTAGCGCAGTGAACAACAGCAAGGCTGCCATGGCTGACAGTACAGCAAGTGCAGCATGTTTGCGGCGTGTGCGTGTTCCGGCATGTGCCCGTTCGGGTACTTGCGGCGAAGGCAGCAGCGGGGGGAGCAGTCCGGGCGTAAATCCGCCGGCTGCGGGAAGTGCAGGACTCAGTGTCGTTGTGCTCATGGTGGAGGCCCCCTTAAGAAGAGTGATTATGATAACGAATGCTAGTAGAATAATGAAAGCGCTTAACTAGTTCTATATTCCTATCGTATGGCGCGCTGCCGTGGCCTGTCAATGCGTGTCGACGTAATGTTAACGTCCTGTAACATGGCTGTAAAATAAGGCTAATCCGCAGGCAAAGCTTTACCGGCCAGCCCTCATTACGTTATACTGACTGTAACCAAGTTTCACTGAGTGAAACTATAGCGAGGAGCCAACTACCTATGGCTGAGGATGGAAAATCAACGGTTCGTGCTGTCGAACGAGCACTGGATATATTGCTTTGCTTTACGGCGAAGAAGGAGTGGGCGATGACGGAGCTTGCCGATAGCGTGGGGCTGCATAAAAGCACCGTGCATCGCATGCTCGCTACGCTGGAGGAACGAGGCTTCGTAGCCCGCGATGCGGCATCGGATCGCTATAAGCTTGGGCTTCGCATCTGGGAACTGTCGGCGAATATGTCGGGCGCGGATGACCCTGCTGTTATCGGGCTGCCGGAGATGGAGCGACTGCGCGATATGCTGGGGGAAACCGTCAGCTTGTATCTGCGCGACGGCAACGAGCGGATCCGCATCCAAGCGGTCCAGAGCATCCAGGCCATACGCAGAGTGGCTCCCATCGGGGCGAGATTGCCGCTGTACGTCGGTGCATCAAGCAAAGTGCTTATCGCCTTCGAGGAGCCGGTCAAACGCGAAGAGCTGCTTGCTGACGCCTCATGGCCGACAGCCTTCGACCGGCACCAGTATCGGGAGCAGATGGCGGAGTGGCAGAAGCTCGGTTACGCGATGAGCGTGGAAGAGCGCGAGCAGGGTGCGGCAGCGGTTGCAGCGCCGGTCTTCTCTCGCACGGGCAAGCTGGTCGCGGCATTGTCCGTGTCCGGTCCGGCGAATCGGCTGACGACGGAGATCATGCGCAGCCAAGCGCCTGCTGTTATTGAAGCGGCGCGCCGGCTTGGCGTCATGCTGAAATAAACGAATAAGAGTCGAGCTAAGGGCATCTGCCTTGGAGCTCGACTCTTTTTGGTTGCACGGATAACCTATGGAATAATGACATCGGAATAGCCTGCGAAGATACAGAACGTTCCCGGTGTTGTATCCATCCATACGCCGATATAGCCGCCCGGCGGAACGCTGACGATGTCGATATAATCCCCGATGAGCGGAACCGGTGTAGGACTGCTGGCATTCGGGTTGAACGAGACGTTGGTGATCCTTGTGTTCGTAAAAGTAGCTCCGCCGTTAATCGACCGGGCTACATAAACGTCGAGATCAAAGCCGTTAATTTGGTTGCTGTAATAAATGACATTGACGACGCCTGTCAGTGGGTCGACATCAACGACGGGGAAGAAGTTCTGCGAGCCTGCCGGAGCCCCGGTAATGCTGACCGGATTCGACCAGTTATTCGTATCCGGCGTCCGCTTGGACATGAAGACATCAGAGTAGCCGAGCCTGTAATCTTGCCATATGGCGTAGGCTGCCCCGGTATTTGGCCCAACCGAGCGGTCTGTTGAAATACTGGCGAAGGTTAGTACACGGAAGTTCCAGCCCACAACGGGCAGCGGGGAAGGGACAGGGATGACGTTAGAAACAACAACGCCGTTAGCGAAGGTGGCACCTCCGTCAAAAGATTGCCGGACGATGAAGTTCGTACTTGGGCTGGTGGTGACGTACGCAATATCGACTGCACCGACCAGATCGACTGAAATATCGGGACGTTCGACACGATCGGCTTCACTTGAGATCAGGACGGGTTGTTCCCATGTGGTGCCGTTGTCCTTGGAGCGGTTGAAAAAAGCGACTGAGTTACCGCCATTATCAACGTTGAACTGACGGTTATAGGTAACATACATATTCCCGATATAGGGACTTGTTTGTGAAGTATCGATGTAGCAGTTCGTTTCATCGTTGTTGATATAACTGCCAAAACCGGGTCCTACGATTTGAGGTGCGCTGAAGGTCGCGCCGTTGTCGAAGGATTTGTAGACGACCGTTGTTCCAAACTCTTCGCCTGGGAAAACGTGTGCCGAAACGATAAAGATATTCGGAAATCCATACGACACGACAGGAGCTTCTGCACCATTAAAGCCGACAGGCAAAGGAAGCAGACTGTTGACCCAGCTGAATCCACCGTCAATGGAACGATACAGACCAATCAGAGGGGGACCTGAGGACTCGTCGACGGCAACCGAAAGCATGATGCCCGGAATGAGTAAGTTGACAGCTACGCTCGGTTCGAATTTAGGATTCCCTGACGGCGTGACCTGAAAGTTAAAATTGGTCATATTTATCATTTATCCTCCTTTACAAATTAATATTTTCATAATGTATTGTACGGAGTTTGTCGAATATTGCATGTTAAAGTATCACGAAATGGTTGAAAATGTGTGATTGTCACCTGATTTGTTCCCAATCATTTGTGCGATGAAAAGAATAAAATGTAATTAATTGACATATTGGAGGTGAGGACATGCCGTTTACATCCGGATTGATTCATAACGATTTACCGACGCCTTCTTCAGGAGTTGTTATCAATGCACGGAATATCACTAGCACGACGGCTTTGGTGTTGATTGAGGTCTATGTTGTGCCTCCATCGACGAATACGCTTACGCTGATCTATCTAACCGGCTATATGCTGCCCGGCAAATCGAGTGATTCTCGTCAATTTAATATTGAAGGCAACATTGCCTATGAAATACAAGTAAATGCATCAGGGGTGCTTTCAGAGGTTGCTTTTACAGCTTTCGGGGTAGATGAATTCGGTTTACCTGTTGATGGCCAACAGATGCTCGCGATGGATTGGCAGGAAATTACTGCTTTCTCGACAACGCCTTAATAGAACGTCCAACGATTAGAGATGGGAGTTTAGCGAATGACGCTGAATTCCCATTTTTTTACGAAAAGGCTAACGCCTCAAGGGATAGCCGCACAAGCAAACGGATGCCATGGAAATACAATAGTACAGGATGGTGCATTGGAAGGAGTGACAGTATGATCGACTTAGGGGTTGTCATGCCACTATACAAGCAGAAGCCGGCGTTCCTTGCAGCGGCGCTGGACTCTGTGCTTAAGCAAACGTTCCAGCAGTTCAAGCTAATTATTGTCATTGACGGGGCACCCGAAATGGAGCCGCTCGTCCGCATGCTCATTCAAGGCGATAAACGAGTGCAAATCGTTTCCCATGTGTACAATCAGGGAGTCGCCAAAGCGCTGAACACCGGGTTTCAATATCTACATGACATGCCCAATATTGACTATTTGACGTGGGTGTCCAGCGATAACATCTACTATCCGAGATTTCTGGAGACGCTTCGAAACGCCTTAGTGAAAGGACCGCAGGAGCTGGGCCTCGTTTATAGCTCATTCCAATCGGTCGATAACGAAGGGAATACGATCTATGATGAGAAATTGCTCGCCGTCCAGCGTCAATATCAATCGCAGCCGATTGAGAAGCTGCTGGATTCCTCTCTCATCGGTGTCTCCTTTATGTATAAATCGATCTATGCCAAACAGATTGACGGTTATGAGCTTGTACCGGTAGAGGATTATGATTACTGGCTGCGTATTACGGAGCATTGCAAAATCAAGTATATTCCTGTGGAGCTTCTCGATTATCGCGTGAACTCCACGTTTAGTGTATCAGCACAGCTGCAATCGACCGCCCAGCACCGCATATGGCGGTACGCGTATCATTTGGCCAGACATCGTGCCAGGATGCGCAGGGGGATTGCCCCCTACATGACGATACTATTTCCGGTGAAGGAGTCTAGTCCGGAGGCGATCGCGCGAATCGAGAACCTCTACGAGCAAACCTTCAGTAACTATACATGCTATATTCTGGATCTCTCTCCAGACATGCGGGTAACGGCTGATCTGTCGCTCATTTCCCATCCGACGACGGATTTCAAATGGTTCCCGAATGCCAATGTGGCAACGGCGCTGCTTCACGCTGCTCAGATGATTCAAACGCCTTACAGCTACATCCTTGGACCGCGTCTGTTTAATGACTTAATGGAGCTTACGGTGCTGCACAATGAGATGGAGAAAGCCGCTCCCGATCTCATGTCCAACTACTATACCGAGGATGGCAGCGCGGTTGGTTACCGTCATTCCAGTACTGAATGTGCTAAAGCGGGGATGTACGACGAACTGTTCCGCAGGCAAAGTCTGGTCGAGTATGTGAAAGCAAACTTTGCTCAAATGAGCGATCTCGAATGAAGCTTTTATTTACCTTCTTTAATCCCAGCGGCGGGATGGAAACACTCAATCGGATTCGCTGTCAGGCGTTTAAGAAAATGGACGTGGAATGCCACTTGCTCTATTCCTTGGATGGCGAGGGACTCAAAAACATTAAAGACATTCCGACGTTCGTCATGAATGATGAGGCTTCCATCGGCAAGTTGATCAAAAGGCAGAACTACGATGCCATCGTCGTATGTACAGACGTGAAGATACTGATGACCATCAAGAAGGCCGGTTTTAAAGGACACCTCATCTTTGAAATTCAAGGGCTTGGAACGCTGCAAACCGCCAGCGCGGTGCTCACCGATATATCGGCCCGCGTGCTGCAGGCGGCAGACGGCGTGCTGTACCCGCAGACGAGTCATCTGCAGGAACTGATGGCGGCGCATCTGCAAGGAATCCCTCATTTCTGCTTTGACGACCCGCTGGATACGGAGGGGTTCGGCTACAGCTCTTATCCGCCGAAGCCGTTTCCGATCATTGGCTGGGTCGGCCGAATTGAGGCCAATAAGAACTGGCGGGAGTTCCTGCTCATTGGAGCCCGCATGCTGCAAAAACATCCTGAAGGCTATCTGTGGATCTTTGGCGATACGACACTGGGTGAACCGGTGGAGAAGGAGCATTATGACAGATGGGTTAACGGCCTGCAATTACAGCATAAACTCATTGCCTATTCGAACATTCCGCATGAGCAAATTGCAGACTATTTCTCGGTCATTGGGGATTCGGGGGGATTTCTCTGCTCGACCTCCATTCTGGAAGGCTTCGGCTATGCGGTAGCAGAAGCGATGCTCTGCCGTTGTCCGGTGCTGACAACGGATTCTGATGGTATCCGGAGATTTCTGATTCATGATGTAACGGGGAAGCTGTATGCGCGCGGTAACGTCAATCAAGCCGTTATCCAAGGCGAATCACTAATGAAGGACGCTGTACTTCGCAACAACATTCGCAAAAATGCCGAGAAGCATATTAAACAGCATTTCTCTTCCGAGAAATACACCACTAACTTTATGAACATGCTTAGGAGCTTATCGAAGTTAAAACCGAAGTCTGGGCATGTCTGATATAGATAAACAGAAAAAGCGGGTCCGCTCCATGAGGAGCGGACCCGCTTACTTGTTTGCGTTGCGATTACTTGTTGTTGTTTGCTGCGATCATTTGGCGGAGAACGGTTTGAAGAATACCGCTGTTCCGGTAGTAATCGACATCAACCATGGAATCAAGACGAACGATAGCCGGGAATTCGAACGTTGTTCCGTCTTCGCGCGTAGCGACTACTTGAACCGTTTGACCAGGTGTTACATCGTTGCTCAGTCCGATGATATCGAATGTTTCGCGGCCTGTAATGTTCAGCGTCTTCCAGCTGGTACCGGATTGGAATTGTAGCGGCAATACGCCCATACCAACCAAGTTGGAGCGGTGAATACGCTCGAAGCTTTCTGCGATAACGGCTTTCACGCCTAGCAGGAACGTACCTTTTGCCGCCCAGTCACGGGAGCTGCCTGTTCCGTACTCTTTACCAGCGATAACAACAAGGTTCTTGTTGTTCTTCTGGTACAGCATGGAAGCATCGTAAATCGACATTACTTCTTCAGTTGGCAAGTACGTCGTTACGCCGCCCTCAGTGCCCGGAGCCACTTGGTTACGAATACGGATGTTGGCGAATGTGCCGCGCATCATAACTTCATGGTTACCGCGGCGGGAGCCGTAGGAGTTGAAATCTACTTTATCTACGCCGTGTTTGATCAAGTACTCGCCTGCAGGGCTGTCAGACTTGATGTTACCAGCCGGCGAAATATGGTCAGTCGTAACGGAATCGCCAAGAAGCGCGAGTACGCTCGAAGATTTGATGTCTGCGATGTCGCCGATGTCAGCGCCAAGGCCTTCGAAGAACGGCGGGTTCTGGATATAAGTGGATTTGTCATCCCACTCGTAGCTTTCGCCTGTCGGTACATCGATTGCGTTCCAACGCTCATTCTGCGTAAATACGTTCGCGTATTTGTCGCGGAACATGTCAGGACCCATTGCCGCAGCAATTGTATCCGCGATTTCTTTGGATGTTGGCCAGATGTCTTTCAAGTATACAGGCTCGTTCTTGCTGTCATAACCGATTGGATCGGAAGACAGGTCGATGTTCACTGTACCTGCAAGCGCGTAAGCAACAACCAGCGGCGGAGATGCCAGGTAGTTGGCTTTCACTTGAGCGTGAACGCGGCCTTCAAAGTTACGGTTACCGGAAAGAACAGCCGCAACCGTCATATCGTTATCCGCGATTGCTTTGCTTACTTCATCCGGAAGCGGACCGGAGTTACCGATACAAGTTGCGCAGCCATAGCCGGCAACGTGGAAGCCAAGTGCTTCAAGGGACTCAAGCAGGTTCGCTCTCTTCAGGTATTCAGTAACAACCAGGGAACCCGGTGTTAGGGAGCTCTTCACGTAAGCCGGTTTCTTCAAACCACGCTCAACAGCTTTCTTCGCTACGAGTGCAGCGCCGAGCATTACGCTTGGGTTGGATGTATTCGTACAGCTTGTGATAGCTGCGATTACAACTGCGCCTGTACCCATTTTGCTAACTTGGCCGTTCGTGTGTTTCACTTCTACGAATTCTTCGATCTTGTTGTCGCTCAGACCGTAGCCGCCTTTGTCGATCGGCGTGCGGATGATGCTGTTGAACTCTTCTTTCATGTTCGTCAGCTCAACGCGGTCTTGCGGACGCTTCGGACCTGCAAGGGAAGGTACGATTGTGGACAAATCAAGCTCTACGATATCGGAGAAAGTCGGCTCCGGCGTATCGTCTGTACGGAACATGTCTTGTGCTTTGTAATAAGCTTCAACGAGTGCGATTTGCTCTTCTTCGCGGCCGGTAGCACGCAGGAAGTTGATTGTTTCGCTGTCAACCGGGAAGAAACCGACTGTAGCGCCATACTCAGGAGCCATGTTAGCTACTGTTGCACGGTCAGCAAGGCTGATGTTGGACAAACCAGGGCCGAAGAACTCGACGAATTTGCCAACTACGCCTTTCTTGCGAAGGATTTGTGTAACTGTCAGTGCAAGGTCAGTCGCTGTGGAGCCTTCTGCCAAGCTGCCTGTAAGGCGGAAGCCGATAACTTCCGGTGTAACGAAGTAAAGCGGTTGGCCAAGCATACCTGCTTCTGCTTCGATACCGCCAACGCCCCAGCCGACTACGCCAAGACCGTTGATCATCGTTGTATGGGAATCCGTACCTACAAGGGAATCCGGGTAAACGACAGTTTCGCCGTCGATGGATTTCGTTGCTGCAACGGAAGCCAAGTACTCGAGGTTAACTTGGTGAACGATACCTGTTCCCGGTGGTACGGCGCGGAAGTTCTCGAATGCCGTTTGTGCCCAACGTAGGAAACGGTAACGCTCTCCGTTACGTTTGAATTCGATTTCGGTGTTGTACTCAAGCGCTTCAGGAGTACCGAAAGCATCAACCATTACCGAGTGGTCGATTACAAGGTCAACCGGAACGAGCGGGTTGATTTGTTTCGGGTCGCCGCCTGATTTCTTCACGGTATCGCGCATTGCTGCCAGATCGACTACAACCGGTACGCCGGTGAAGTCCTGCAGTACGATACGTGCAGGGATGAATGGAATTTCTTTGTCTTCGCGGCCATCAGCCCAAGTTGCAAGCTGCTTGACATGTTCTTTCGTAATTGCGCGACCGTCGAATTGACGGACAGCTGCTTCAAGAAGCACTCTGATGGAGAAAGGGAGCTTCGAGATTTTCCCCAGGCCTTGCTCTTCCAGACCGCCCAAGCGGTAGTAAGCATATGGCTTACCGCCGACTTCAAGCGATTCGCGAACGGAGTATTCGTTTTGTTGTGTCATTTGCAATTCGCGCCTCCTTGGCATCCATAATCATTTTGTGGTTTCACTGTGTGAAACACAATTTCAAAAAACATTTGATACCCTAAGTATAGCGTTTTTTATTCATATAAGAAAGTATCAATTTGCCCTATACTTTGCTTATTTTTTGGGAAGAAACTTCAAGGTCTGTTTTATAGCTGGACACCTATCGTTTCTTCCTGAAAGTCCAAATATCACCTTCCGGGTAAGATGTTTCGCCCGTTTTTACATGAATTCGCCGGCCTGCACATATAATGAACCAACTTTATCGGTCCAAGGAAAAATACGGCTATTGTCACGCACGAGCCGCTCGCGCACGCAACTGGTGCTCGGTTCCGTGCTGTCCTTATGCCAGAAACAAGGAGGGAACCAGCGTGCCGCGAACGCGAATATGGGTCGGAACCAATAAACCTTCAGCACCGAGAAAGAGTACGGTGCAGAGCCGGGCGACTCTACTGGGAGCGGAACCGGGAAGCAGCGGCAAGCCGAGCCGCAGCCGCGAGCCTAAGTCGGAGTCGCCAACGTCCTCGCAGCAGACACAGCTTCAAGGCTGGAAGGCTGCTGTGCATCGTTACGTGAAGCTGTACAATCAAGCCGAAATCGACCGCTATGCGCCGCCGTTCGAAGAGATCATCCGGGATGAGGATCACTTGCACCGGTTTACGCAGCGGCTGGACCGTCTGCGTGAGCAGGAGCTGCTTCGCGGCGTTCTTCCTTCACGCAGCGAGACGAGCGCCGAGCTTATCCGGATCAGCGAGTCGAGCTCGCGGTCGGAAGTGGTGGTGCTTATTGAGCTGCGCATCAAACGAACCATGGATCATAATGGACGCACCTATCAGGAGGAACGCTGTGATCGCGAACGGCTGTGGCTGAGCGCCGAGGAAGACGATTACTTCATCTCCCGAATCGAGCCGATTGTCTCGGAGCGGCGGCCGCGCTACAGCTCGTCCGATGCCATCCTTGCCGCCGAACTGATGCAGGAGCGGGAAGCTTCTTCCGGCAGTCAGCAGCAATCCATACCCTATATAAATTATGATGTTTTGCCGTTTTTCAAACATACTCGTGCAGGTGTCAGATATAGGAGGGATTTGGCGGCTGCTTATGCGGATCGTTGGTGGACCGAAGCTAATCCCGCGTATGAGAATTTTGAGGTAAATTGCACGAATTACGTGTCTCAATGTCTCTTTGCAGGCAGCGCACCGATGAACTATACTGGTAAAAGGGATTCCGGCTGGTGGTACCGCGGCTTCAGCGGCGGCCGAGAAAATTGGAGCTACAGTTGGGCTGTATCCAATGCACTGAAGACGTTGTTGTCGTCTTCTAACAGCTCGGCTTTGCGAGCGACTGTTGTCGATTCCGCCGATCAGCTTGCCCTTGGCGATGTGATCACGTATGACTGGAGCGGCGATAATCGCTTCCAGCACAGTACGGTTGTGACTGCATTCGATGCAGCCGGCATGCCGCTTGTGAATGCCAACACGGTTGCAAGCCGTCATCGATATTGGGATTATCAGGATTCCTATGCATGGACGGAGCAGACGAAATACCGTTTTTTTCATATTGCGGATGAGTTTTAGCTGCGCATTAACCCAGGTGAGTATGACAACCCATACGTATGGGAATTTTAACATAACCGGAGGATTGAATCATGGGGGAGAAAGTGCGCGTAGGACTTGTTTACGGAGGACGCTCAGGCGAGCACGAGGTCTCTCTACAAACCGCTCTTGCGGTCATGAAAGCTTTTGACTACAGCAAATACGAAATTAAACCTTTCTATATTAGCAAAGACGGCGAGTGGCGCGCAGGGGATACGCTGCTGGCTGCGCCAAGCGGTCTGGAGCAGCTGCGCCTTGCCGGCGGCGATGCGATTATCGGTACGGGAGCGTTAATGCCGGTATTCGGAGGACAATTGTCGGAGCTTCAAGATGCGTCTATCGACATCTCTTCGGTACCCGGAGCTGTGACGATCTCTTCCGTGGGCCAACAGGTGGATGCGGCCGAAGCGGCTGATGATGGTCAAATTGACGTCGTATTCCCGCTGCTGCACGGTACATTCGGTGAAGACGGCACGATCCAAGGTTTATTCGAGATGGCGAACATCCCGTATGTTGGGGCAGGCGTTCTGGCTTCGGCAGTCGGCATGGACAAAATCACGATGAAGAAAGTTTTCGCGCAAGAAGGCTTACCTCAGTGTGTGTTCCGCTACTTCAACCGCACGCAGTGGCAGAAGGATACGGAATTCTATATTATGGAAATCGAAACTGCGCTTGGCTATCCCTGCTTCGTAAAACCGGCGAACCTTGGCTCGAGCGTTGGAATTTCTAAAGCTCGCAACCGGGAAGAACTGATCGCAGCTGTGGATTATGCGCTTCGCTTTGACCGTAAAGTCATCGTCGAAGAGTTCGTGGACGCGCGTGAAATCGAAGTGAGCGTGCTTGGCAACGATGAGCCTCGTGCTTCGGTTGTCGGTGAGATTACTTCTTCCAGCGAGTTCTACGACTATAAGGCGAAATACATCGATGGTAAATCAATGATGCATATTCCGGCCAACATCCCGGCTGAAGTATCAGATTCCGTCCGCGAAATGGCGCTTCGCGCGTTCCTTGCGATTGACGGCTCCGGTTTGTCGCGTGTCGACTTCTTCATGCGCAAGGAAGATGGCCAGCTGTTCATCAATGA
Source organism: Paenibacillus sp. CF384 (assembly GCF_900106745.1). Lineage (GTDB taxonomy): Bacteria > Bacillota > Bacilli > Paenibacillales > Paenibacillaceae > Paenibacillus_Z. Next base: position 190,882 of record NZ_FNNV01000004.1, read on the forward strand.
AGTGAATACGATGCCCGGCTTCACGCCGTACAGCATGTATCCGCTGATGTGGAAGGAAAGCGGCGTTCCGTACACGGAACTTCTCGATACATTGATCGCGCTCGCGATCGAGCGTCACGCAGAAAAGCAGCTGATCGATTATAGCGGAGGAACGCCGGCTTAAGAGCCGGTATCCCCCGTTTTTTTGTAGGTTGGCGAGCAGCGCAGCAGGCGTGCTGTGGGGCGTGCTGTGCGCCGTGCGCCGCAGTGGCGCGGCGGGTGCCGGTGGCGCCTGCAAGAGCAGCGTAGGCGCGACAAGTTGGCTGCCCGCTGCGGCTGGCGCTGCTCCCAGCTAGCGGTCAGTTCGTTGACCACCCCCGCGGAGGTAATGTTGCATATTGTGCAACATTTTAGCTCGTTTGTAGCTGAAAATAGGAAAATGTTGTATGAAGTGCAACATGTTGTGGACAATTGAGTCTAGAAGCGCTCCTCCTAGAGGAAATGTTGCAATTGATGCAACATTTCCTGTCCTAGTTAGCTAAATGCGTAAAAGTGTTGCATATTGTGCAACATTTTCTCCCCGCCCGATTTACTTTGGTACGGTGGAGGTTCGCGCAGCTCGCGCAGCTACTAGCGAGCGGTCCGTTCGCTTGTGCAACATAGCCGCGCGCGATCCAACTAGACGGCAATCGATGGACATGCTGTGTATGTCGGGAAAGGGAAAGCGCGGCATTTAGAGTTTTTATGGCAAAGATACATACCTAAACTAACGATTATTGGGAGGTTTGTTCATGGGATTCCAAACCGAATTTAACTCCGTATGCAAATTTAAATCCAAGCAAGAGCTGTACGAGCTGCTGGAATACGGCCGCGGCAAAATGGTCAAGAGCGGCTTCCGCGTCTACCCGACCGGTCAGAAGGTAATTGCTTATACACCTGAGAACGAGGCGATTGCAATCGTGAAAATTCGCGTCTCTATTGCTGAAATTAATTTTCAAGGCGAGGAAGTAACTGAAGTGGAAATGGAGCTCGTTCGTAAGCTGACGGAGGAAGAAGCGCGCGTGCAGACGGCGCTGGCTTATGAAATGTTCTTCGGGGATCAGGCATGATTGTTCGCTTCGGCTTCGTTGCCATGAGCGTACTGCTGGAGAATGCTTCGCCTTCACGGACGATGACGTATGCGACGTTCTCCAAGCTGGATGATCGGGAGGCTGCACTTCGCAGACTGGAGCGGATTGCGGAGGATAATCTCCGCACGACGCTTCGTTTGATGCGGCACTGCGTGGGTCACGACGTGTTTGTCTATCGCATGACCTCTAAGATCATTCCGCTTGCTACCCATGATGCGCTGAAGGATTGGGATCCGTATCCGCCGCTCGAGCAAGCTTTTGCCGAGATTGGGCAGTATGCGAAGGAGAAGGGGATGCGGCTTTCATTTCATCCCGACCACTTCTGCGTATTCAGCACGCCAAGGCCAGAGGTCCTGGCGAAGTCCAAGGAGGATCTGGAGTATCACGTTCGGATGCTGGAGCATATGGGGCTCGATGAGTCGGCGAAGTGCAACATCCATGTCGGCGGTGCGTATGGGGACAAGCCTACGTCTGCCGAGCGGTTCGTGCAGCAGTTCGGTCAGCTGGACAATCGAATTCGCAACAGGGTCACACTTGAGAATGACGACAAAACGTTCACCGTCCGCGAAACGCTTGGCGCTGCCGAAGCGGTCGGAACACCGATGGTACTAGATATCCATCATCATGCGGTCAATGACGGGGGAGAAACGGACAGTACGCTGTATGGCGAGCTATGGCCGCGCATTCTGCGGACATGGACGGGGCCGGATGGACAGCCTTTGGCACTGCCGCCAAAGCTGCATGTATCCAGTCCTAAGAGCGAGCGCGATCCGCGCGGCCATGCCGACAATGTCGACGTAGGTCCGCTGCTGCGGTTTCTGCGGGAAACGGCCGGCTCGGTCGATCAGTTGGACGTTATGATTGAAGCGAAACAGAAGGATGCGGCATTGCTGCAGCTCATGGCGGATATGCGCCAGTTGGAAGCAGAAGGAGCGGGCATTCGCGTTATCAACGGCGGCAGTATTGAGATCACCTAAGGGATAGGAAAAGCTTGATCTTTTCCGTCCCTTAGGTTATTTTTGGTTAAGGAAGCGCTATCATTTCCGGGATTTCTAAGGTGCAATCACACCCTGGTCAATCATCATGGGCTCACAAATATTCTCGAGAGGATTGTGAAACGATGAATGGATTATTAGCAGGGAAAAATGTGCTTGTGATGGGTGTGGCGAATGACCGCAGTATTGCCTGGGCGATTGCCCAGTCGCTTGCTGCACAGGGGGCTCGCCTAGCTTTTACATACGAGAATGAGCGCGTAGAGGAACGGGTACGCAAGCTGGCGGAGACGATTCCGGGGTCCTTATTCCTCCAGTGCAATGTTACGGTGGATGAAGAAATCGAATCGCTCGCGGTTCAGTTGAAAGAATCGTTCGGCGTGCTGCATGGTCTAGTTCACAGTATCGCTTTTGCAAAGACAGAAGAGCTTGACGGCATGTTCGTCGACACTTCACGTGCCGGCTTCGCTCTGGCGCACGACATCAGCGCTTACTCGCTTGCAGCTGTAGCACAGCGCGTCTATCCGCTGATGACCGAAGGCGGCAGCATCATGACGATGACGTACCTCGGTGCCGAGCGTGCGCTTCGCAATTACAATGTCATGGGCGTGGCGAAGGCAGCGTTGGAAGCCTCCGTGCGTTATCTCGCTGCAGATCTGGGGCCGCACAACATTCGCGTCAACGCGGTTTCGGCAGGTCCAATCCGGACGCTGGCTGCTAAGGGAATCAAGGATTTCAACTCGATCCTGCGCCAAGTAGAGGAGAAATCCCCTCTTCGCAAAACGACAGAAGCCGCAGAAGTCGGCGATACGGCGATGTTCCTGCTCAGCCATCTGTCCCGCGGGATTACAGGCGAAATCATTTATGTGGATAATGGGTATAATATTGTCGGGGTATAACGCGATAGTGTGATGATAAAAGGCGATCCTTGAGGGATGCCGGCGTGAGTCGGTTTCTACTCCAGGGTCGTCTTATTTTATGCCACACGCGATACGAAATGTATTCGGATAGTGGTTACTATGTTCCCGGGACATGAACAGTTTGTGTATGCATCTGTAAAATGATAAACTTTTCAAGATGTTTACTAAAAAATAATAAACAGCTGTAGTACTGGCGTGTATGCGTTTACGATTTATACTTATATGTAGAAACTTTGCCCAAGCGCCAACGTATAGTAGTAAGACATTTATGAACTCATAGGAAAGTAGCGTGGTATAACCATGAGTGAACAGGTTATCGGAGGGAAGAGCTTTACCGCTGTTGCGATCAATTGTGCAGCGAAAGCCGGAGAATGGATAAAGACGAAGCTTGGCAACCATACAAGCCTTTCGCTTAAATATTCCGCGCAAGATTTAGTCACGGAAGTGGATAAAGGCGCGGAGGCAATGATTCGCAATCTCATTATGACGCATTTCCCTCAGCATTCTTTTCTGGGTGAGGAAGGCGTGCAGCCGGGGCCGGAGGCATCGACCAAGGCACTGCAAAGCGTTCGAGATGCGGAGTATCTATGGATCGTAGATCCGCTGGACGGGACGACGAACTTCGTACATAGCTTCCCGTTCTTCTCGGTATCGATTGCGCTTGCGTACAAAGGAGATATTATCGTCGGCGTGGTGTATGATCCCATCCGAGACGAATTGTTCGTAGCCGAGAAGGGCAAAGGCGCATATGTGCGCGGTCGCCGTATGGGTGTTTCCGCGGAGGAAACACTGCGTGAGAGCTTAATTGCGACAGGCTTCCCGGCGGATCAAGAGTATGCGCTTCCACTCAATATGAGGGGGCTTCAAGCGCTGGTACCGCAAGTGCGTAATATTCGTTCCGGCGGCTCGGCTGCGCTGCATATGGCTTATGTTGCATCCGGACGGCTCAGCGGCTTTTGGGAATACGGTCTTAATTCATGGGATCTAGCGGCAGGCTCGCTGCTGATTACAGAATCCGGCGGACGGGTAACGGATGTAAAAGGCAGTCCATATGATCTGGGTATACGCCATGTGGCCGCTTCGAACGGACATATTCATGACGAGTTTGTGCAAGCGCTCCAGCAAGCGGAATCAGGCAGCTAAGTGAAGAGAACGTCTCTGCAACCGTCAAGTATGACGGGAGAAGAGGCGTTCTTTTGCATATGATAGCGTAAGAAGCTTTCATGAGGGGAGGCGGGCAGGATGTTTATCGAGCTCGATGTGCACGGAGACGTGCCGCTTCAGGAGCAAATTGCGCATCAGATCATAGCGGGCATTGCCTCCGGAACACTGAAGCCAGGCAAAACCTTGCCTTCGGCAAGGCGGCTTGCTTCGGATCTGAGGATAAAATCAACGATTGTTCATAAAGCCTATCATACGCTGCTATCGGAAGGGTTTCTGCAGGAGCGTTATGATGGCAAGTTAGGCGTACTCATCCCTGCACTCAACGAGATGCCGCGTGTTACGGACGGCTACAAGGATCGACTGTCGAAGCAGCTGCGCGCATTGGCGGCGGAAGGTCGGGCCAGGGGGATGACAGAAGCTGAATTCAGCAAGGCTTGTCTGAACATTTATCGAAGCGATTTGACGAGGATGGGAGATTCACTGGAATGAAGACGAATCACAAACAGGCGGTTGCACCCGGATGGTACTTGCTGCAAGTGGCTTTAATCGCGGTATCGGCCATTTCAGCAGTATTGCTATGGGATCAGATTCCTAATAAGCTCGCTGTGCACTACAATATTACCTTTCAACCTGACCGCTACGCTGCGAAGGGTTTCGGTCCGGTGTTCATGTTCAACATCGTTCAGCTGTTTCTGCTCGCCATCATGATGGGCGCTGACTACGTTGTTAAGCATGCCACGCAGCATGCAAGGCCGGAGATGACGAATGAGAAAAGCTGGCAATTCCGGTATGCGAACAGCGTTTTTCTATATGGGTTATCGCTCTTGCTCGTCTTGTATTTCAGTTATGTACAAGCAACTACATTGTACGGCTGGCCGAGGGTGCTTCTTCTCATTGGCACGATAGCTTTGTTTGTGCTTATTATTGGCGGCTTGGCTTTTCTGATCATATATATCAGGAGACTGCGGCTAACGCAGCACTTGGATGGTGATCTGGGCGAAGAGGGGCGCTGGATGGCAGGCGGTATCTATTACAATCCACAGGATCCGTCCATATTCGTGCCTAAGAAGTATGGTATCGGTTGGACATTGAATTTCGGGAGGCCGACGAGCTGGCTGGTTATCGCGACGTTGTTCGCAATTCCGTTTCTCATAGCCGGCGTTGTCGCGTTGATGGAATAGTGGGGTCAAAAAGGCTGCGCAACTATTGTAAGCGGAGACTGTGGAGATCTAGAGGGCGCGGGGAGCGGGCACTTGACCTATTACTACAAAATAAGGCTGAACAGGAGCACTGCTCCTATTCAGCCTTATTCGTTTACTTCGCCATCGTAGCAAAAGCGATCTCAGCAGCGGCAATCGTCGCTGCTATATCTTCGTCCGTATGGGCGGTAGTCAGGAACCATGCTTCATACTTGGACGGTGCGAGGCAGATGCCTTGATCCAGCATGAGGCGGAAGAATTCCGCGAACTTCTCGCCGTCCGTATCCTGCGCTTCATCGTAATCGGTAACGGGATGATCGCAGAAATGAGCGGAGAACGAGCCGCGAATACGGTTGATCGTAAGCGCGATGCCATGCTTGTCAGCCGACGCTTGTAACGCGGAGGCCAGCTCGGCTGCCTGTGCATCCATGCGCTCATAGGCGCCGGGCTGCTGCAGCACTTCCAAGCAGGCAATCCCCGCGGAGATGGACGCCGGGTTACCGGCCATCGTACCCGCTTGATAAGCGGGTCCAAGCGGTGCGACCTGCTCCATCACATGCTTGCGGCCGCCGTAGGCGCCGATCGGCAGGCCGCCGCCGATGATTTTGCCAAGCGCCGTCAGGTCGGGCTCGATGGCTGCATGATCCGGGAATGCGCTGTAGGTTTGCGCGCTGCCATAATGGAAGCGGAAGGCGCTGATGACTTCGTCATAGATGACAAGTGCGCCGGCATCGCGGGTCATCTTGCATAGTCCCTCAAGGAAACCCGGTTTCGGCATCACCATGCCGAAATTGCCGACAATCGGCTCGACCATCACTGCTGCGACCTCGTCACCGAAAGTATCCAGGGCGACGCGAAGGCCGTCAAGATCATTGAACGGCACCGTGATGACTTCGCTGGCAATGCTTGTCGGTACACCGGCGCTGTCCGGAATGCCGAGCGTGGAAGGCCCGGAGCCCGCCGCAACGAGAACAAGGTCAGAATGGCCATGATAGCAGCCGGCGAATTTGATGATTTTGCTGCGTTTGGTGTATGCACGTGCGACGCGGATGGTCGTCATAACGGCCTCCGTACCTGAGTTAACGAACCGAACCTTATCCATGGAAGGAATAGCTTCCTTCAGCATGCGAGCCAGTCGGATCTCCAGCTCTGTCGGCGTTCCATAGAGAGTGCCATTAGTCGCTGCAGTAGTGATTGCCTCCGTGATATGCGGGTGTGCATGACCGGTAATAATCGGACCGTAGGCACACAAATAATCGATATAGCGATTGTCGTCGACATCCCAGAAATGCGCGCCTTGCGCGCGTTTCATGAAGACAGGCGCACCGCCGCCTACCGCTTTAAACGAGCGGGATGGACTGTTGACGCCGCCGACAATATGCTCAAGCGCTTCGGCATAAAGTTGTTCCGAGCGCGGTCGTTGAATGGACATGGTGAAACCTCCTAAATGGTTAACGAGTACGTGGATGATAGGTGCTACGGATACTGCTTGTATCACCACCCACATAATATCTTATTGTAACCCCAGTAACTGCAGCAGTACAACCAAAGAGAGGGTGAACAGACCGCTATCGGTCCATTCACCCTCTCTGCATGACGCTTTATTTGCTTCCGTTTGCCGTATTCCCGTTCGTGCTGCCGTTTGTTCCATTGCTCTCAGTAGCGTTGCCGCTGCCCGCAACTGCAGGCGGAGTTGCCGTAGTATCCTTCGTCAGCTCGTCTTGTACGAACTGAAGCAGCTCGCTGTCATCCCGTACGGACAGTACGGAAGCGCCGCCGACTTTCTTGTCGCCGATGAGCTCCATAGGAGGCACTTGGGCTTGACCCGCAATGTGCGTTTGAACGCCAAGCTGTGCGAGCTTGATCATGTCGGAAACTTCAATGTTGGATTCTACATAAGGCTGAATGCTGTCCACGATCTTCTTCATCTTCAGCAGGTTCCAGCCGTTCTTCATCTTATCCGCAACCGCGTTCAGCAGCTTGCGCTGGCGTTCCGTACGCGTGAAATCACTCATGGCATCGTGACGGAAACGAACATATTGCAGCGCTGTCGTACCGTCCAGATCCTGAATGCCTTTCTTCAGATGAATGTCATATCGGTTGCCGTCCGCATTATCGACGTAGTTCATATTCTTCTCGACCTCGAAGTTCTGAATGCCGCCGATCGCGTCGATCAGAGATTTGAATCCTTCGAAGTCCGTATACACATAATATTGAATATCCAGACCAAGCAAGCCGCCAATGGTCTTCATGGCTAAGTTAGGACCGCCAAGCGCCAGTGCCGTATTAATCCGGCCATCTTCATGACCTTCAATGTCCACGTACGTATCGCGCAGCACGGAGAACAGATGCGCTTTCTTCGTCACCGGATCGACCGAAACGACCATCATGGAGTCGGAACGAGCGGTTTCGCTTTTCTTCAAGCCGCGATTGTCGCCGCCCATAATGAGAATGTTGACGCGTTCGGTGCCTTCCCATTCGGGAGGCTTCTCCTCGGCAACCTCTTCGAATTGACTGAAGCGGGACTCTTCCTTAGGCTTGCTGAAGCCATCGAGTCCGTTGTAGACGCCGACACCTTGATAAACGAAAAATGCGACTACAGCCGCAATGGCGACCAGTCCGCCAAACAGTGCCCATTTCCACGGCTTCTTCTTCTTATTTTTCTGGGAGCGTGACATTAACGATCTGTTCCTCCTTGTAATAGGTCCGTGTACGGATGGAGAATCCGAGGCCGACGCGGAGCAGGGGTAATGAGTCCTAGTGAATAGCTATAATTTAGGGTTGATTGTCCGGTGCCGATAAATTCACTATAGCATTACATATCATAAAATTATAAAATGGTTTGTCGTAGAGAAGCAAGTTTTATCTGATAGAATCGAAAAAGCCAGATATTTCCCAGGAAATGTCGAAGGCGAAGAAGAGAGGAGCTAAGCATCCTATGCTGGCAATAGATGTAAGAGATTTGCGCAAACAGTTCCAGGTTCAGAAGAACCGTGAAGGGCTAGGCGGTGCGCTGAAGGATCTGTTTAAACGAGAGTACAACGATATTACGGCTGTCAAAGACATCACCTTTCAAATTCCCCAAGGGGAGATTTGCGGCTACATAGGTGAGAACGGGGCGGGCAAATCCACGACGATCAAGATGCTGACAGGCATTCTTGTGCCGACATCCGGTCATCTGCAAGTAAACGGCTACGTTCCTTATAAGGAGCGGGAGAAGTTCGTGCGAGAGATCGGTGTTGTTTTCGGTCAGCGCAGTCAGCTCTGGTGGGATATCGGCGTTATCGAGTCGTTCCAGCTGCTTCGCAAGGTGTACCGTGTACCGGAAGCGGAGTTCCGTGTCCGGCTTGATGAACTCGTGGAGCGGCTGCACCTTGGCGATCTGCTGAACCGACCTGTACGAAAGCTGAGCCTAGGTCAACGGATGCGCTGTGAGCTTGTTGCTTCGCTGCTGCACAACCCATCGATTGTGTTCCTCGATGAGCCGACGATCGGACTTGATATTGTCGTGAAAACGGAAATTCGGGAGTTTCTCAAAAAAATCAACCGCGAGCACGGCACGACTATTCTGCTTACGACCCACGACCTGCAAGATATCGAAGCTTTGTGCTCACGCGTTATTATGCTTGACGATGGCCGGATTATTTATGACGGCAGCTTGGATGAGCTGAAGTCGAGATGGAGCAAAGGCCGCGAGCTGCAATTCCAATTCGGCGAGCTGCCGCCGCATGATGTGCTGAAGCAGCTGACGGAAGGTTTGGAAGGCGTACATTGGACAATCGACAACGAGCTGACAGCAACCATGTGGCTGCCGCATGAAGTCAATGTGTCGGATGCCCTCTCCCGCGTAGTTGGCAGTAGAGCGGATATCCGCGATATTAAAATCACGGAAACGAACACGGACGATATCGTTCGCGAGATCTACCAGTCCGGCTCCGCTTCCACAGAAGCGACGGAGAAGCTGAGCCAAAGCTCGGTAACGGCTGCGGAGGCCGTCAACGAAGCTAGCAAAGTGCCGGTTGCAGCTGCCTCGGATAGGGAGAAGGAGTAACCATGAACAGCGCTTACTTAGATCTTATCCGCATTCGCTTTCTTATGATGCTGGCCTATCGCGTCAATTACTACAGCGGTATCGTCATTTACACAATCAATATTGGTGCTTACTATTTCCTGTGGGAAGCGATCTTCGGCGATCAGAAGGTGCTGGCCGGATTCACGCTGGCCCAAATGACAACCTACGTAGCGGTTTCTTGGATGGCAAGGGCTTTCTACTTCAATAACCTTGATCGTGAAATCGCAAACGAAATCCGTGACGGCAGCGTGGCGGTTCAATTCATTCGGCCCTATAATTATCTGTTCGTGAAGCTGATGCAGGGCTTCGGCGAAGGGCTGTTCCGCTTGCTGCTGTTCATGGGGCCGGGACTTGCGATTGTTTGTCTCATCTTCCCCGTGAAGCTGCCGACGGATCCCGGCGTATGGGGCATCTATGTGGTCATGCTGCTGTTCAGCTTCTTGATCAATACCCAAATCAATATGCTCGTGGGTTTGTTTGCCTTCTTCGTCGAGAATAACGAGGGGATGCTGCGGATGAAGCGCGTAGTCGTTGATTTGTTCTCCGGCGTTATCGTGCCGATTTCCTTCTTCCCGGGATGGCTTGCCGTCACGATGAAGTGGCTGCCTTTCCAGGCGATCACTTACCTGCCAAGCTCCGTCTTCACCGGCCGTACGGCAGGCGATGATGTGCTGCGAGTATTCGGAATTCAATTGATCTGGTTCGTTGTCTTGATCATTCCCATCGCATGGGTTTGGCGTCAGGCGCGGTCCCGATTGTTCGTGCAGGGAGGTTGAGGACATGTTTTATTGGTCGCTCGCAGTGGAATATATCAAGAACTATGCCAAAACAAAGCTAACCTACCGGATGGACTTCTGGATAGAGCTCTTATCCGACCTGTTGTTCCAAGGCGTCAATTTGATCTTTATCCTGATCGTGTTTCAACATACGCCTTCGCTTGGAGGTTGGTCGGAGGCGGAAGTGATCTTCGTCTATGGTTATTTCATGGTGCCCGCCGGCATCTTCGGTGCCGTCTTCAACATCTGGAACTTCAGCGAGCGCTATATTGTCAAAGGGGAAATGGACCGCATACTGACGCGGCCGGCCTATAATCTGTATCAAGTCCTGCTCGAAAATCTCGATCCGCCGTCCTTGTTCGGTTCGCTTGTCGGACTTATAATTATGGTGCTTGGCTGGGGAGATTTGGGGCTCGCGTTTTCATTTACCGATATTCTCATGCTTGCTGTGTTTACAATCGGTTCGGTGATGATCTATGCAGGGATATTCACATCGCTGACAGCCATCTCATTCTATTCGGATGCGCCAACGGGTATACTGCCGCTGATGTACAACATTTCGAATTACGGCCGTTATCCGGTTAACATTTATAACAAAATCATTCGATTCCTGCTGACATGGCTGCTTCCTTTTGCCTTCGTCGGTGTTATCCCGGCTTCCTACTTCCTAGAGAAGGATCATGAAGGATTATCGTCGCTTGCGCTCCTTACACCGGTTGTGGGGATTGTCGTATTCGCGATTGGCCTGACGATCTGGAATCATGGCGTGAAGCGTTACCGGGGTGCGGGATCTTAAGTAGCGGGGAGAAGAAGTCCGATGGCCAGAGCGATTAAAGCAAAAGCATTTGTAGGGAAAAAAGCACCCGACTTTACGCTGCCTGCCTTGGGCGGCCGCGAGGTCAGCTTGAGTCAATTTGCGGGCAAGAAGGTGGTCTTGTTCTTCTATCCGAAGGATTTGACGCCGGCTTGTACGCAGGAGTCCTGCGATTATCGGGATTCGTATGCAGCGTTCGGCGATAGCAATACGGTCGTGCTCGGCATTAGCATCGACGATGTGGCGACGCATGAACGGTTTGCCGAGAAATACGAGCTGCCGTATGAGCTGCTCGCTGACCCGGAGCATCGCGTATGCGAGCTGTACGGCGTGTGGCAGATGAAGAAGCTGTACGGCAGAGAGTATATGGGACTCGTTCGCTCGACCTTTCTCATCAATGAGAAAGGCAAGCTTGTGCGCGAATGGCGCAATCTGCGCGTGAAGGGGCATGTGCAAGAGGTGCTCGAAGCCGCGCAGGCGCTGTAGGATTGGAGTAGGGTTATCAGAAGGGGGGGTGTCCGAGGAGCCGATTGGCTTGCTGGGACAACCCCCTTTTTGGTATGTTGGGATGCTTGTTCGCCGATTGGTGATGCTGCTCGAACATAACCACTAATCGGAGCTGATGAACCGAACGGTTCGTCAGCTTTTTGGCGTGGAGGGGGAAATCGAGCCCAATATAGCTGTGATGCGTTAAGCTTGGGGGAGAAGTCCGGGTAATTTTGCCGTTGCGCTTCGCTGGCCTTTCGCGAAATTCTCTAACGAACCGTACAGGTCTTATTTGCCTCGAAATAGCGCCGAAAAAATGCTAACGAACCGTGGAGGCGCTATTTGGTGGTTTGTGGGGGAATTGGAGCGGGTTTTGCCAGGATAAGACCTTTAGGGTTCGTTAGAGTTCTGGAGGGGAGAAATCCGGCCCAATAAGGCCCTCACGGTTCGTTAGCATGGAGCGAATATGGGCATCGAGCACATAAATTGTCGTAATAGTATGGTTTGGTCAATCTGTGACTGGTTTATCGAATCTTTGCAAATATACACGTGTCCCGCCACTGGCTGCCATCAGCGGAGAGGTCCTCGTTGCGAATAATTCCTTCCAGCTCGAAGCCGAGGCGCTGCGGAATCATCATGCTCTTGGTGTTGAGCGTGTCACAGCGTATCTCCAACCGCCTGGCTTGCAGCTGCTCGAAAGCGAAGTTACAGATCCCCTCAACAGCCTCGATCATATAACCCTGCCCGCTATAGCGACTATCGATCCAATAACCGATTTCGAACTTGCGCACATCCCAGTCCAAGCCATGCAAGCTAGCCGATGCGATGAACGTTCCGCAATCTCGTAGAAACACATGCAGGCGAAGATTGTCCCGCTGCAAGAACTTCACGTGAGCCTCGCGAATTCCTCGTTCAGCTTCATACTCCGAATGCTCCTCTTGTGCCCATTTCATCCATGGCTTGAGCTCGTTCATCGAGGCATTCACGGCTTCAAGAACAGCCCTGCCGTCTCCTGGCAAAGGCATGCGAATGAGTAATCGAGCCGTAGTAAATTCATTAGGGAAATCCATCATTATGGGATCCATGGCAGCAAACCCTCCATTTCATCATCTTACGGGAAGCATCACGTCTGTAAAAATCATCCTACAGCCTGCCCTGATTCATGTAAATAGAAACGTGTCTGAGAGGAAGGTGTAAAGAGAGCGCAGTCTGGCGAAACTATCAACTAGAGGAATTCATAGGTTGAAAGAGTAGGAGATGAAGCTCAAATGATACCCAAACAAATGTCGGAGCAGCCGTATGGCAGCAGAGTGGCGGAGCATGAGGGTAAAATCCAGCAGGATGCATGGCCGGAGGCAGCGCAGCAATCGCTGCAGCTCATGATGGCAAGAGTGAATAGCGTGCTGCTTGGCAAGAAAGAGGTTGTCACGCAGGTGTTCAGCGCCTTGCTTGCAGGCGGGCATGTGCTGCTTGAGGATGTACCCGGGGTAGGCAAAACACTGCTCGTACGGGCCATCGCCCGTGTAATGGGAGGCGAGTTCAGGCGCATCCAGTTTACTTCAGATATGCAGCCTGCCGACGTGGTAGGCGGGATGATTTGGGATGGCAAACGAGGCGAGCTCGTATTCCGGCAGGGGCCGCTGATGGCCAATGTCGTGCTTGCGGACGAAATTAACCGGACACCTCCGCGTACGCAGTCCGCGCTGCTTGAAGCGATGGAAGAGCGTAGCGTGTCGGCAGATGGGGAGACGAGACTGCTGCCGCAGCCTTTCATGCTGCTCGCGACGCAAAATCCGCTGCGCGACGACGGCACGTATCCGCTGCCCGAAGCGCAGCTTGACCGGTTTATGATGCGGCTGTCGATCGGCTACCCGGCAGCGGAAGATGAGATTGCCATGCTGGAGGGCAAAACAGCGCAGCGCCTGCATCCGGAATCACTGCGTCCGGTCATCATACCGGAGGAATGGCTGCGGATGCAGAGGGATGCGCTATCCGTCCATGTGCATCCGGCGCTGATGGCTTATGCGGTTCACATTGTCAGTGCGACCCGAACCTCGCAGGAGCTGCTGCTTGGCGCAAGTCCGCGGGCAACGCTGGATTGGGTGCGTGCGGCTCAGGCAACGGCTTATATCGGAGGGCGGCGTTTTGTCGTGCCGGATGACTTAAAACAGACAGCGGAGCATGTGCTTGCGCATCGACTGCTCGTACGAGACGAAGCGCTGGTACGCGGGAAAACCGCCGCCGCAGTGCTTGGCGCCATTATGTCTGCGCAGCCGATTCCGATCCCGTCCGGCGATGGCGGTCGTCGGCGATGAAACCTGTAGAGTTGGGCGAAGGGGCGAGGCTGCGCAGTCGTTTTGTGGCGCGCGCCTTGTTGATTCTGCTGCTTGGCGCCAGCATGGCGGCGCTGCATGCGCGAGGGGGCGCAGTGGAGTGGCTGCTGGCTACGGTTACGGCGGCGGTGGCGTTTTGCTGTATTCTTTTGCCGTATATGGCGGTAGGGAAAATGACAGTTGAGCGGTCGATAGCGGAAGTCGAAAGGCTGGTTGACGGCGGAGAAATGCAGGTCAAGCTAACGCTTCGGCTGAGCAGACCCGTGCCTTTCATGTGGCTGGGAATCAGCGAAGCCATCGTTCCGGCTAACGCGCAGTCCGGGAAGATTTTGAAGGTACAAGGTGCTTGTCTGCCAGGGTTTAAGCGCGTATTCCATATCCATTATTCGGTTCGCGGACTGCGGCGTGGGGAGTTTAACTACAGCCCCATTCAAGTGTCGACTGGGGATATGCTGGGCTTGACCGTTCGTAAATTTGAAGTGGCTTGTCCGGACAGTCTGCTTGTTCATGCGATGGCGCCTACTGGGGAAGCCCTTGCAGATTTGCCGGGTTTCCGGCCAAGTGCCAACAGCAGCGAGCGCCAGCCTATCGCGTCGCTTGGCGGCCAGATGATCACGGCGGCAGCGCGTGCAAGCCGAGGCGGAGCGGGTCCGGATGTGCGAAGCTATAGCCCTGGCGATTCGCCTAGGCGAGTAGATTGGCGAGCGATGGCCAGGGGCCTTGGGATGCAGACGCGAATCAGCAATGCGGAAGAGGCAGGCCAGCTCATTGTGCTGCTGGATACATCGAAAGCCGCCTATGGCGGTGACGCGAGGCTCTTCGATGCCCACGTCGGGCGCACTGTCCTCGTGATGAGACAGGCGGTAAGGGAAGGCAAAAGCGTTGTTGTGCTGACCACGGAGGAACTAGAGCTTGTCGTACGCGCGGGAGAGAGAAGTACGCAGTTAGCTGCCGAAGAGAAGCTTGCTCGCTTGCAGTGGGAAACTTCCCCTCGGAAACCGCTGTCGCAGCGTCTCTCCGATGTAGTGGCGGGAATGTCTCGCGGCTCGGCGCTGATTTGTCTGACTGCGGGTACGAAAGGTGCAGGTGCTGTAGCGAGGGAATCAAGCGCATCCGAAAATGTGTTCTACGGCGCTAAACTCGCAGGTGTGCGAGGCGTGAAGCTGGTGCTGCTGTTATCTTTTGCAGAGAATGAGGCAGCTCCGGCGGAAGAGAACTGGCGAGCGCGGCTTCAGGGCACGGACTGCAGCGTGAAGGCTTTGCCTGTACCACTGTCGTACCGGAAACAAATGCCGGAAATGGCGGAAATGAGTATGACCGCGAACGGGGAAGGAGGCGTTATGGATGTCAGCACAGCAAACAGCTAACAGCGGTGGCGGCGGTGCGCAGCTGTCGAAGCGGCAGCGAGAGCGGACGGGGCTGGATTTTTTTCAAATGGGATCGCGCCGGCTCGTCACGAGCTTGCTGCTGTTTGGGCTGATCGTGGAATGGCTTCTCCCGCTGGCACAGCTGAAGGAATATACGGAGCTGTATCAGGTGGAGCCGCTGCTGGCGACTGTCGGTTTATTTCTCGTTGTCGGCCTGTTTGTGCCTCCGACGTGGTTATCCATTCTGCTCAATAGCGTGATTACGATTGGGACAGTCCTTATTCTCTTCCAGGGGCAGTATCCTTCGGTGCAGGATGCGCTGGTAGGGTTGGTGCATGCGTTTACGAATGATTTTGGCCAACTGCTCCGGGGAAAAATAGTGCTGAGCGGAGAAATGCGAACGGTGCTGCTTGTCAGCGGACTTGGAATGATGGCGCTGGCGCTGCAGTCCTTGGTGTGGCTTAGGCAGTGGGGGCTAGGGCTTGCCGCGCTGACGGTCGTGTATTTGCTGATGCTTTATGGGTTCCTTGGCCTGCAGGTTTTTCCGAATTTGATGCGTGCACTGGCGGAAGGGTTGCTGCTTGGTGCACTGGTTACGGTGCCTCGCATGGAGCGTTTAATCGGATTCAATTTGTTCGTCCGCGCGAGGGATGATCGTAATAATCAGATGGCAGGTTGGTCGCTCCCTTGGTGGAACGGTTCAGCCTGGTTGGTCGTTCTGATACTCGCAATAGGCATCGGAGCCGTATGGAGCTTAGCCAGACAAACGCCGAACGAGCCGGCCCCATGGGCTGCGGAAGCTATAGATTGGGGACAGGAGAAGCTGCTTGAGCATCAGAATGGAGCAGCAGGGCGTCACGATCAAGCTACTACCGCGGAGGAAGCGATGGCTGCGGCGGGATTCGGCGACTCGGGTATGACCGGCTATGGGATCGACGATCAGGTGCTGGGGAGCTCTTTAACGCAAAATCATGCGGTCTTATTCACCGTTGCTTCGAAGGAAGCGACCTACTTGCGCGCCGAAAGCAAATCCGACTACACCGGCAAAGGCTGGGTGCAAAATGTGCATGACTGGCTCACGCTGAATGTATCGACCTACGAAGCGGAGGAAGACGCGCGGCTGTTGGTGCAGACGATAACGGCCGTGCATCCGACAGCCGGCTGGCCGCTGCTGGCAGGCGGTGCGGAGGCAAGGATAACCGCGATCCGGATGCTGGACGGCGAAACGGCCGGTTATAGGCGCGACGCGGCGACAGGAGCGCTCTATCCGATTGACGAGAACGATCGAGTGGTCAGCTATACGGTGGCCGCCGAGCTGCCGGAGCTGGCACTGGATGAGCTGAGGAAGCTGTCGGCGAGCGTGGAGCCGGTGGTTGGTGGGGCTGGGGATGGGGCGGAGGCAGGGACAGAGACAGAGGCGAGTTCGAGTAGTGCAGGGAGTGTGGCGGGGACAGGGACGGATAATAGGGAGAGTGCGAAAGGCGCAACTTCAAGTTCGTCGAGTAATACGGAGAACGCGGCCACTGGGGATGCCGCCGCGAAAGGGAGTGCGTCTGCGGGGGCGCGCGCTTTTGTGGAGACTGTTGCGCTTGAGGATACGTATACGCAGCTCCCTAAGGAACTGCCCGCGCGGGTCGGGGAGCTGGCTTCGCAAATTGTCGCGGATGCCGGGAATCCGACGAGCCGCTACGATCAGGTGGAGGCCGTCGAGGCGTACTTGCGCAGCCGATATGCGTACTCGCTGCAGTCGTCGATCCCAGCTAAAGGGGCCGACTTTGTCGATGATTTCCTGTTCCGCCAGCAGCAAGGGTACTGTGTGCATTTTGCGTCGGCGATGACGGTTATGCTGCGGACGCAAGGGATTCCCGCGCGTTACGTGAAGGGGTTTGCTCCGGGCGAGCCTGTCGAGAATAAATCCGGCGGCGCAGCGGGACTGTACACCGTGCGTGCAAGTGATGCGCACGCTTGGGTGGAGGTGTTTTTCCCGGGCGTCGGCTGGCTGCCTTTTGAGCCGACGCCGGGTTTTGCGGCACCGGGCAGCGGTGCCGCCGGCGAAGCCCTATTGCCTGCCGGAGCAGGCAATGGGGCGCAGCCTGGCGCGGCCGCAGGCGCCGATGGCGCAGCCGGGGCTGCGGCAGGCGGCGAAGCCGCCAGCACCGCCGCCGGCGCGCTGGCGGGGCGCTTGGCAGCGCAGCTGCAGGCGGCGGCGCAGCATGCCGCCGATGCCGCGCAGCGCGGGGCGCATGCCCTCGCGCAGGCGGCGCAAGGCGCCATGGCGGCTGCGCCGTGGGCCATGGCCGCGCTAGCCGCGAGTGCTACCGGCGCCGCCGGGCTCGCCCTGGCGGCCGCGCGGCGGCGCAAGAGCGAACGCTTCGCGTTCGGAAGCGCGCTGCGCCGCTATGGCAGCGCGCTGCAAGCGGGCCGTCATACCGCGGCCCGCGGGCACTTCCTACAGCTCGCGGATGCCTGCTGGCGCGAGCTGTACAGCAGGTGCGGTGCGAAGCCGCTGCACCGCACCACGCGCGAATTCGCGGCGGAGGCGCTGCCGGGCCTGCCGCCGGAAACCGCGAAGCTGGTCGCTGAATTTGTGCGCTGGGATGAAGCGGCGCGCTATGACGCGCATTGGCACAATCAGCCAACGCTTCAGCAAATGACCGTGTTGGTCGCGGGCTTACAAGCGCGCCAAACCTAAAAAAGGCTGTTTCAAACGTCCGCGAAATGCGACGGTTGAAACAGCCTTTTGTTTATTCTCTACAGGGGACTGATCTGCTAATCCCCGCGAGAGAATGTTGCAGAATATGCAGGAATTCACTCTTCCCGAAGCTTCGAACTGTAATTTGTTGCTCAAAATGCAACATTAATCGGAGATAAGACTGCCAAATGGCATAGTGAGCAGAAAATGCTGCAAATAATGCAACATTCAGCTCAATTCAGGCTGTTTACCTCAGAAATGTTGCAGATTGCGCAACATTCTGATGCCTCTAACGTCCAATCCCTGCCACATCGTGCCCAATTGCACAAGTTACCGCTATTCGCTGCTTACCAGTTCTTAAGCAGAGCAGCGGCTTCCGCAGCACTGCGAGCGTTGGATTGGTTTTGAAATGTCTCTTTCTCCGATTGGGCTGGTTCGTTAGTCGAAACTTTGCCATTCGCAAGTTCCTCGAAACCGTAGCTATACACGTTCTCACCAGAGTTCAAAGGCTCCGGGGCGTTTATAACGTTCTTTTCCGGAGAGTCGACACTTGACGGAACAACGCTGACTTCTTCATCCTCCAAAGTTTCAACCACCGCTTCCGCTTGAACGACAACTTTATCCATGCCGGCCACAGTACCGACCACGTCTTGTTCCACGCTGGCATGAACGCTATCCTCCACACGAATCTCGCTCACCTCGAAGCTTCTCAAACTAGCCTCAACGCCCTCGAAGCTCCCCGCACTAACCTCAACGCCCTCGAAGCTCCCCGAACTAACCTCAACGCGCTCGAAGCTCCCTGCACTAGCCTCAACGCCCTCGAAGCTCCCCACACTAGTCACATCGCCCTCGAAGTTCCCTGTACTAGCCACAACGCCTTCGAAGCTCCCCGCACTAGCCACATCGCCCCCGAAGCTCTCCGTTCTAGCTTCACCAACCGATGATCGTCCCACATCCACACTATCACTCTCGAAGCTGCCGGTATCCAGCACCAGATCCACCGCACTCACCATGTGCTCATCCATCAGCTCCGAGTGCTCACTGACGAATTCCGATCCTGCAGCGGTCTCGTTGTGATACTGAGAAGCGGCAGCGTTACTGTTACTGACAACGGCTTCCGGCCAAATCACGCCGCTCAAAGCTGCACGCTCCGCCTCATTGATACCTTGGTTAATCCGATTCACGACTTGATTAAACGCTTCTTTGTCCTTACTGGCATCTCGTTCCGCTCGGTCACTGACTTTGCCGGCATCTCGTTCCGCCCAGTCACTGTCTTTACTGGCATCTCGTTTCGCTCTGTCATTGCCTATACTAGCATCTCGTTCCACGCGTTCATTATCTCTTCTCGCAACTAGTTCCGCCTGTTCAGCGACACTACCCGCCAGATCTGCCGACAATGCAGCGCCAGCCGCCGCACTAACCGGCTTGCCGCCCCCGCTGATACTGCTGATAAAAGCTTTTCCGCTTTCCCGAAGCGGATCGCCTGCTTTGCCTTCAGCCTCGCTGCCCTCGCTACCGACTGACGTCTCATCGGTTTCACTTGGTTTCTCGATGGCACGGTAACTGATCTTCTTCGGAGCGGCCCACACAACGGCACCGTCTTCGCCGACCACCATATCTCTGCGGTCATATCCGCTGCGGCGCTCTACGCCCGTGTAGCTGCCGCTGTTTCCGCTTCGCCGTTCGATTCCGGTTCTGCGATCGGCAGGATTGACTGCAGGTTCGTCCTGATCCATCGTGCTTTTTCCCTGGAAAAGACCCCCGTCTTCAATCGTGAACGCAGCTGCAGTCATGTCGCCATATAATTTCCCTGTGGAGGAGATGGTCATTTTACCTGTGATATGGACATTGCCAGTGACTTGTCCTGCAAGAATGACATTGTGTGCTGTAATATTCGATACGGCAAAACCGCTTTCTCCCACGACGACATCGCCGTCACAGGAAATATCTCCGCGCAGCTGGCCTTCCAAACGAACGCCGCCCGCAGAGCGGATCGTGCCTTCAACAATCGTACCTTCCCCAATGAACGTATCGGTCAGCTTGGCGCTAATCTTGTCTCTTTTCCAATTGAACATCAGTTGGTATCCCCTTTATCCCCATTTTTAAATATGGTTTTGGATCGACAGACACCCCATACTTCATCACTTCAAAATGAAGATGCGGTCCTGTGCTGCGGCCTGTTGAACCGAGCAAACCAATAAGATCGCCCTGCTCGATGCTATCTCCTCGATGCGCCAGTACCTTATACAAATGCATATATTTAGTAGCAATGCCGTTCTTGTGGGAGACGACAATGTAATTCCCGCGTTCAGACATATATCCGGTTTCTTGTACGTAGCCATCTGCCGCCGCGAAGACGGAATCGCCTGTTTTGCCGGCAATATCCATACCTTTATGTACCCCGGGGTGGTTCGTGAAAGGGTCTATTCGGACCCCGAACAAAGAGGTAATGCGCTCCGATTCCGTTGGCCAATAAGTAGGCGTTAGTCGAAGGACTTGCTTCTTTTTTTGCACCTCTTTCGTGGTAGAGGTTAGTCTGTTCTTCAATTCATTGATTTCGCCGCCGATAGAAGTATAGAACGATTTGGTCTGATCAACGAGCTCCTGGATGTCCGCATCGGTTGCGTCCAATTGCTCGCCCCCGACGCCATCCCCGTCTGTTGCTTTAGCTGTCTTATCTGTAGAAAGTCCGACGAGCGATTTCATATCAGATTCCAGCTTGTTCAGTTCTTCCATTCGGGCATCTACGGCATCGGCCTGCTGGGCCAGTTGAACCAGATCGGTTTGCAGCTTAGTAATAAGCGCCTCTTTGTCTGCCAACTGAACTTGATGGGCCTCGGAGTCCGAAGCGAGCTGAAGATGAAGCCGTTCCAGCTGACGGTTGTTGCGTTCATGAAGCAGGTATAGCGTTGATGCTATTACGATCAACAAGGAGATAAGGATCGGAATCACCAGTAATAGGGCGGCAGAAACCCGAAACCGCAGCGCTGGCTTGCTGCCGTCTGGTAAGACAAGAAAGGTGAAATGGGTGTTTCGTGGGAAAAGTTTCATGCTTACCTCCTACGTTATGGGTTTGAGTTTACGTTTCTATGTGTCCATAGTCATGGACAAAGACATACATACCGAACTATTTCGGCAGATTGACCCAGAAAACTTATACGTAGCGAAAAAAGAATAACAAAAAAGGATTTTGTCGCAATATAGCGAATTGCTTCACCTTAACAGTGGAAATAGGCTAAGACAACGAACGGGGGCACTTATGTGATTAAAATTGCAGGTATTGACGTAGGAAACGATAGTGTGAAGCTGGTAATTGATGGAGCGTCGGAGCCGATTGTAGTCCCAAGTATTCTTTCCCCGGGCTATGAGCGTCATATTTTTCAAGATGAGGATTCACCGCTTAAAGCACTAGACGTACGTGTATACAGTCCTAAATTAAAGAAAAACAACCAACGCTACTTCGTAGGCTTGCTGGCGATGGAAGATCAAGATATTTCGGAGCTCGAAGAGACCGATAACAAAGCGACCAGCGATCAAGCGTTGATCGTGGCGCTGACGGCACTTGCTTATGCGGGGTTGACTAGCCAAACCTATGAGCCGGTAGAGGGGCAGACGACGCAAGCGGTAGAGTATATCGTGGGAACGGGTTTGCCGGTACGTACCTATGCAGGTTTTCACAAAACGTTCGAGGAGCGCCTGGTAGGCGAGCATGAGGTTACCTTCCTCTCCACGCCGAAGCTGCGCGGCCGCTCCATTCGCGTCATTATCAAACGTGCGGTCGTTTCCATTGAAGGCGCGGCAGCGCTGTTCCACATGGCCACACACGACAACCTGACCGTGAAGAACGAAGAGCTGTACTACGGCTGCATCGGTATTTGTGAAATGGGTGCGCTCACGACGGATTTCCCGGTTATTAAACGGATGAGCATCGATAACCAGTTCAGCACTGGCGAGCAATTCGGCCTTGCGGGCTACCTGGACAATATTATCCGTGACGTTGAAGACCAGTTCGGCCACCGCTTCCCGAGCCGCACGAAGCTCATTCAACGCATCAAGAACCGTGACTACATCATCCAGCGAATTGGTGAAGGTCAGGCGGATATTCGTCCAATCGTGGACAACTACTTCAATCGTGCAGCGAATAAAGTGCTTGATCTGATCCTGAAGCGTTGGAAGAAGAACCCGGACATTCAGTGCTTCTATGTACTGGGCGGTGGAGCTTTGGCACTGCGTGAGTACATTAATGAGGCGGCAGGCTCCGTTCGCCTTCGTTTCGTGAACGACAGCGAATTCCAGAACGTCTACGGCTACCTGAAGCTGGCCAAAAACAAAACGAACCAATCCATCGCGGCCACTACAGCAGTTGCAGCCACAAGCGAGGAAGAATAGAACTATTTGTATGAAGAGAGTCGGGCTGCCTGGAGAAGGCGGCTCGACTTTTTTAATTGGACAAGTAGTGCAGGGGGGAGGGGGGCAGCATATCCGGAGGTGAACGTATGTTTTCTCCCTAAGAAGCTCACCATGAGAGCTGCATTGCTACATAACACTCGCATGCTCGTAAAGTTGCTTCCCTTTGAATTGTAACGGTTGCCAGCGCGCTTAAACTCCCGATTTTCGGCATGCAGAAATTGTAACGGTTGCCAGAGAGGCTATTTCGCGAATTCGGAGTGTTTTATACTAGTAAAAGGATAAATAAGGCTTCTGGCAACCGTTAGAGAAAAAACAAAGCCAAAAATGACCAAATAAGCACTGTGGCAACCGTTAGAGCTCAGCCCACCTACTCCCACTCCAAGCTGGCAGGGGGATTGTTCTATGGATTCGCTGTATTATTACCCTTACCTAAGTGCGTGTTGCCGTCGCGGCATGCGGTGCTGGGTCACACTTCGGCGTACCTTCACTCGTTCATTTCAGCCTCCACTCACACAACCGTACAGCTGATATCCATATCCTTATCGGATTGCCTCCATTCGCCTTGACTGTCACTTACCGCCTATATATAATTGACACAATGATTTGAGGGAGGCTTTATAAAAAGTGGACAAGCCAAATGAATTGATCGTCGTCCTCGATTTCGGCGGACAGTACAACCAGTTAATTGCAAGACGTATCCGGGATTTGGGTGTATACAGCGAAATGCTGCCATACAATACTTCGGTGGAACGGATCCGCGAGCTGCAGCCGAAAGGCATCGTGTTCTCGGGAGGACCCGCAAGTGTGTATGAAGAGAAATCTCCGCTTGTAGACCCTGCGATTTATGATTTGGGATTGCCAATCTTCGGTATTTGCTACGGCATGCAGCTGATTGCGCACCAGCTTGACGGTAAAGTTGAGCGTGCAGGCAAACGCGAATACGGCAAAGCTGACGTAGAGTTCATCGCGGGCAGCGAGCTTGTGAAGGATCTCGACAGCAAACAAACCGTATGGATGAGCCACGGCGACCATGTAGTGGAATTGCCGACAGGCTTCCGCGTTGATGCGAGCACGGACCATGCGCCGATCGCGGCGATGAGTAATCCGGATCGCAAAGTATTCGCGGTTCAATTCCATCCGGAAGTGCGTCACTCCGTACAAGGGAACGAAATGATTCGCAACTTCCTCTATAACGTGTGCGGCTGCGAAGGCAACTGGAGCATGACTACGTTTATTGATGACACGATCCGTGATATCCGTGCGCAAGTGGGCAATGGCAAAGTGCTTTGCGCACTGTCCGGCGGCGTGGATTCCTCTGTTGTAGCGATTTTGCTGCACAAAGCAATCGGCGACCAGCTGACTTGTATGTTTATCGATCATGGCTTGCTGCGTAAAGACGAAGCAGAAGGCGTTATGGAAACGTTCGTAGGCAAGTTCGATATGAAGGTTGTCAAAATCGATGCTAAAGAGCGCTTCATGGGCAAGCTGAAAGGCGTCGACGATCCGGAGCAGAAGCGTAAAATCATCGGCAACGAGTTCATCTACGTGTTCCAAGAGGAATCCGCGAAATTCGATGATTTCGAATTCTTGGCACAAGGCACTCTTTACACCGATATCGTGGAGAGCGGTACGGCTACTGCACAAACGATCAAGTCGCATCACAATGTCGGCGGCTTGCCGGAAGATATTAAATTCAAGCTCGTTGAACCGCTGAAGACGTTGTTCAAGGATGAGGTTCGTAAAGTCGGCGAAGAATGCGGTCTGCCTGAAGCTATCGTATGGCGTCAGCCGTTCCCAGGCCCGGGTCTTGCGATCCGCGTGCTTGGCGAAGTAACCGAAGAGAAGCTGAAGATCGTTCGCGATTCCGATGCAATCCTGCGTGATGAAATTGCCAAAGCAGGTCTTGACCGCGAAATTTGGCAGTACTTCACAGCATTGCCTAACATGAAGAGCGTTGGCGTTATGGGCGACGCGCGTACGTATTCGTACACGGTCGGTATCCGCGCCGTTACGTCCATCGACGGTATGACTGCTGACTGGGCGCGTATCCCTTGGGACGTGCTCGAGAAGATCTCCGTACGTATCGTCAACGAAGTGGACAACGTTAACCGTATCGTTTATGATGTGACGTCGAAGCCGCCGGCTACGATTGAGTGGGAATAGATTGCACGATCCAATACTCCTTTCTATCTGCGTTAAATCGCGGTAGAAGGGAGTTTTTTTATGACCAACATAAAGATTGGATCAAAATGGTTTATGTATCCAAAGTAATGAGATAGAATCCTAATATGAAATCCATTAGCAGTCATCATATATGATTCCAGCGGGAGGTTTATTGTGTGATTAAAAGTAAAGTGGGAATAACTGCACTGATCGTAGTGGGCATGACGCTCGCGGCAGGTGCAGGAGCGTACGCAGCAACGAAGATGAGCTTGGTTGTAAATGGTAAGAAGTCAACGGTAGAACCGGTATCGATCAAAGGGGTTACTTACGTTCCTATTCGCTCCGCCGCTGAGATGCTCGGTGCAACTGTCAACTACAATTCCTCATCGAATTCAGTCGTGATTACGAGCAAGCCCGAAAAGTCACCATTAGGCGATGCGGGCAATCAAGCGGTTGGTTCCGTTAACGGCACATCGATTACAAGGAACCAGCTGTACACGGAGATGGCTGCGGTTGGCGGCGCGCACACGTTGGACAACCTCATTCAAGATGAACTTATTAAACAAGCGGCGAATAAAAAAGGAATCGTAATCAGCGATGCAGATGTGGATGCGGAAATAGAGAAAATCAAGAAACGCTTCCCTTCTGAAGCAGAATTTGAATCTGCTCTGCAGCAAGCAGGCATGACGCTTGATGATTTGAAGAAGCAAACCCCGATGCAGCTTCGCATTCGCAAGCTTGTCGAGCCGAGCGTGAAGGTGACTGACGAACAAGTGAAACAATTTTTCACGCAAAATAAAGCTGAATTCGATGAGCCGGAGCAGGTAAAAGCATCGCATATCCTGGTCGCGACGAAAGCAGAAGCTGACGAAATTCTGAAGCAGCTGAAAGCAGGAGCGGATTTTGCAAAGCTTGCGAAAGAGAAATCAACGGACGTAGGCAGCGGAAGCTCCGGCGGGGATCTTGGTTACTTTGGCAAAGGGGACATGGTTCCTGAGTTTGAAACAGCAGCGTTCGCGCTTAAAGTTGGCGAGCTAAGTGGACCGGTTAAATCGGAGTATGGTTATCACATCATCAAATTAACCGACCACAAGGCAGCGAAGGTAGCGACATTCGATGAGAAAAAAGCGGAGATCCGGGAACAACTGATCAGCCAGAAGGTTGCCGAACTTTCCCCTGGGCTGCTGGAAGAGTTAAAGGCCAAGGCGCAAATTACGAATACGCTAATAGGAAAGTAGCGGAGTAAGGTGATCCCATAGCCGAGAGTTCGAATTTTGAACTCTCGGTTTTTTTATGATGTTTTTGTCGCCTCCGCCCAAATGCAGCTGAGAGTCGCAAAAGCCGACTCTCAGCACGAAAACTAACCAGAAAGTGAAGTTGGCGGCCGCTGAGAGTCGGATAAACCAACTCTCGACAGCCAAACTCCGCCTAAATGCTGCTGAGAGTCGCAAAAGCCGACTCTCAGCACGAAAACTAACCAGAAAGCGAAGTTGGCGGCCGTCGAGAGTCGGATAAACCAACTCTCAGCGGCCAAACTCCGCCTAAATGCTGCTGAGAGTCGCAAAAGCCGACTCTCAGCACGGAAACTAACCTAACCATACTGTCGTAGTCGGCGCCGTAAGCGGTTATTCCGCTAAAGGAGAGTAGTTTGTTCGGTTTTGCTTGCTGTTAGCGGCTATTCCGCTTACAGAGCAGGCAAGTAGGAGATTGGGGTTAGTTTTACAAGAATGTCGGCGCTATAAGCGGCTATTCCGCTAAAGGAGTGAAGTTTGTTCGGTTTTGCATGCTCTAAGCGACTATACAGCTTACAGAGCGGGTAAGTAGGAGATTGAGGTTAGTTTTTCAAGAATATCGGCGCCGTAAGCGGCTATTCCGCTTATGGAGTGAAGTTTGTTCGGTTTTGCTTGCTGTAAGCGACTATACAGCTTACAGAGCGGGCAAGTAGGAGATAGGGGTTAGTTTTACAAGAATGTCGGCGCTGTAAGCGGCTATTCCGCTAAAGGAGTGAAGATTGTTCGGTTTTACCTGCTGTAAGCGACTATATCGCTTACAGCTCCAAAACGGGGACGAGAGCCTCGAGTTCCCCGTCCTCGCCCTCCGAGCTATTCCGATAGCCCCCAGGAGTCAGCGATGTGATTTGTTTGAAGGTTTTAGAGAAATGCGAAGCATTGGCGAAGCCGCAATAGTCGGCGATTACCTCGAGATGCAGATCGGTGGAGCGGAGCAGCTCTTGTGCTTTGCCGACTCGCATGCCAACGAGGTAGCTGTGCGGTGGCTCGCCGAAGACTTGTTTGAATATGAGGCAGAAATGGGATTCCGAGTAGCCGATATGCTGCGCCATGTCAGCGATGCTTAGCGGTGCCGACAGATTGGAGGATAAATAAGCTTCCATGCGCGCTTTGAACCGGTGCTCGTAGTAATCACTGGTCGGACTTTGGCGGTCGCTGCTGCCAATGAGCTGAATCAGTAGTTCCATCGCCAATTGCTGGACCCGTATCATGCTGATCACGTCGTGATTTTTGAAATTATCGATCATTTGCATGAGAGTTTGTTTCAGCTTCTTCGCGTTCTCAGGAACGATAATCGGCGGGAGCTGGGCCATTCCCAATTCATCCAGCCGCGGCTGCAGCAGCTCGGCATATTTGGTCAGCGTCGTCATGCCGGGCGTGGTGACGAAGCTCTGTTCGCGAAGCGGATTATAGAAGAAATCCAGATGAGCGTTCGGGACGACGCAATCGCCGTAACCTTGCGTCGTAAACAGCAGTCCAGGTTGGATTAACGCAAATTCCCCCTCCAGCAGCTCATACTCCTTCCCCTCAATTGTCAGCACGTAGCGTCCCTTGTCCAAATACAGAAACAAGTAGTCGAGCAGCCGCCTCGGCCCTTGAAAGAAATCAGACCGCTCGAAGGTATAGCACAGCCGAACATGTGGAGATACGTGAATCATATTATCCTTCAATTCCATCCCGGACGCCCTTTCATTTGCTTATAGAAATAAGTGTTTTAGACAATAAGATCATGAATTCATGTAAGGAAAATCACGTTCAATATTATATCATTATTCGTATATTGAAGCATATTCACAATAACTTTTGGCGGCATATAGGAGGAGATTTGACAATGGAAAACACTGGTGCAATTGGAACGATGACGGTCCCGATTTTTGCAGGGGGAGGGCGAATTGAATATGGGGTCAAAGACATCCCGGTGCCCGGTCCCGGCCAGCTGCTTTTGAAGGTCAAAGCGAACGCTTTGTGCGGTTCGGATCGCGGACAATTCGAGCATGGAACTCAAGTCGTGCCAGGGCATGAGGCAGCCGGCATAGTTATTACTGCTGGAGCGGGCACAACTACACGCGAAGGTGCGCATGGCGTTGTTTTCCTCATGGATTTCTGCAGAGCATGCCGGAATTGCAAGTCGGGTTTCACGAATCTATGCCTCCATAAACGGGCGGATTACGGTTTCTCGCATGATGGCGGCTATGCGCCTTATATGCTGGTGAACGAAAATGTCTTTTTTGAAATAGACGCTTCACTTCCGATGGCGGAAGCCACGATGCTGCTGGATATTATGGGGACCGGGGGACATGCCATCCAGCGCGGCCTTCAAGTGCTCCCGCACATTGGTTCAGCGGTTATTGCCGGCGCCGGTCCAATCGGACTTGGCGTTCTGGCGATGGCGAAGCTGCTCCTGGGCGAGGAAACGCCTGTATTCATCATGGATTACAACGAATACCGTCTTCAATTGGCGGAGCGAATGGGGGCGGTTCCTGTCTACCTTGGCCGTGAGAGTGTTCGTGAGCGGTTGGACGCGATGCAGTTCGAAGGTGTTGATTTGGCCGTAGATACTAGTGGCAGAACGGTTGCGCGCCAAGCCGCACTCAACTGTCTAAACAAGCCAGGTGCACTCGTATGCGTAGGACATGGTGAGGAACTGCATCTAAACGTTTCCGGCGATTTGATCGCGACCGAGCGGACGGTGCTTGGCAGCGAGTATTTCCGGTATCAGGATTTGGCAGACAATCATGAACGGCTCTTAGCGAACCTGCCCTATCTCAAGCAAATCATTACGCATCGATTCCCGCAGAGTAAACTTCAAGAAGCGTATGAGCTATTTTTCCAAGGAAATACCGGAAAGGTGATCGTCGAACAATGAGCGAGACGAAGAAAGTCAAAGTAGCACTTGTCGGCACAGGCGGTTGGGGAAGGCAGCATGCCAGAATTTTCGACGCCCATGACAATGTTGAGTTCTGCGCGCTGGTAGGACGCAATCCGGAGAAAGCGAGGGAGCGTGCCGAACAGTTTCACACGACACCGTACACCGACCTCGCCGTTATGCTGGAGAAGGAACAGCCTGACTTGGTCAGCCTATGCCTGCCGAATCAGGGGCATTTCGAAACGACGCTTCAAGTTATTCAGGCAGGCGTGCCGCTACTTGTGGAGAAGCCCTTGGTGTTCTCCTTGCGAGAAGCGGATATTCTGTTGAACGAAGCAGACAAGCGAGGTTTGTTCTTTGCGATCAACTTCAATCATCGGTATGCCAAGCCTGTCCAACTGGCACGTGAAGCGATTGACGCAGGGCGGCTGGGACAATTGACTTTCGCATCGTGGCGCTTCGGCGGGGACGGTTCGAGCACGCATCCGCATGCAAATCTCATCGAGACGCAATGCCACGGTTTCGACATGCTGGAGCATCTATGCGGCCCAATCGAAGCGGTGTCGGCCGAGATGTCCGACTTGACCCAGGGAGGCTTCCGGACGTTAGCCCTTGCCTTGAAATTCAGCAGCGGCGCGGTTGGCACGCTCATCGGTACTTACGATTCTTCTTACGCATATCCGGACACGCATCGTGTGGAGCTGGACGGTACGAATGGACGGGTCGTCATTCACGATACGGTCAAGAAGTATACGTTCCATCCTTCAGGGAGCGAGCTGGGCGAAACCTGGGAGGCGGGATACTTCAACGATGTCGATCGCCAGTTCCATCTCACGATGGATAAACATGTGGATGCCATGCTGGCAGCATTCATGGCTAAGCAGCAGCCTCCCATTCATGCAGCAGCCGGGTACCGCGCTTTGGCTATCACCGATGCGGCCATTCGTTCGTTTGAAAGTGGCAGACGAGTGAAGGTGGAGTCCGCTCATTGACCTCGCCGTATAAAATTTTGGCCCCCCAAGGCAGCAGCCTACGCGGCTAACGCCCTTAACGCATAGGCTACTATCAGCTAACGAAACAAGGGGTAATCCAAATGGCGAAAGCAACACGTAGCAACAAGGAGTTGAATGAGTTATCTGCGGATGACCTTGCTTTATGGGCGGCGATCATTCTGGTTGTCGGGGACTTGTTTGGGTTGCTTGCCGTGCTGAAAGCCAGAACAGAGAAAGAGGAATTATTAGAATCCCCACGCATCATGAAGAAGGAGCGCTCCGCAAATGCCGGAACAAAAGCAGATTACAGCCGATGATCTCGCCAAAATTTCCTCTACTCTTGCCATTATTGGCTATGGCATAGGGATTCTTGCACTTGAAAAAGCCGATTCGGAGAAACGAAGCCAACAGAAGATGTCGGCAGCCATAAAGCAGTTAATGAAACGCTTTGGCTAGCATCTTGGTGGACGAGCAGAAGCATGCGACAAGGCACAAAGGAAAGTGTTTTCCGCTTTATAAGGACAATTACCTAATTTGCAAACGTTTGCCATTGACAGGCTCAGGAGTTCCTCGCTAAAATATTCACAGATCAATACAAACAGAAACAGCATATCTTTTCGTATAATCTCAAGAATCGGCTTGAGAGTCTCTACGAGGTCACCGTAATGACCTGTCTACGAGAAGCAAGACAGAAGTAAGGCGCTGATGGGTCATATCGCGCCTTCTTGTCTTGTTTTGCGTGGAACCTAGGGAGAAATGCCGACATCATCGGCATTTTTTTTCTGGGTTCTTGTTTGTTCTGAAACATTTTTTGGGGAGGGTTTTTGAAAAATGGGTAGTTTCTTTCGTTTGAAGGAACACGGAACAAATGTAAGGACAGAGATTATGGCGGGCCTTACGACTTTCATGACGATGGCTTACATTTTGGCCGTCAATCCGGGTATTCTCGGAACTGCAGGACTTGATGGGTATTCGGTATTTTTGGCAACCGCTTTAGCGGGCGGTATCTTCACGATTGCGATGGGGTTGTTCGCGAACTTCCCGGTTGCGCTCGCACCAGGTATGGGTCTTAATGCATACTTCGCGGCAACGGTGCTTGCTTCCAAAGCAACAGACACACCGATTTCTCCTTCGATGGCCTTAACGGCAGTATTTATTTCGGGTATTGTATTCTTCATCCTGACGATTACACAAGTTCGCCAGCTTCTAATCGTAGCTATTCCTGACAGCTTGAAGCATTCCATCACAGTCGGTATCGGACTCTTCATCACGATCATCGGCTTGAAAAACAGCGGCATCATGACCGTCGGTGTTGAGAATACGGTTACGGATGTTCCTAAAGGCGTATTCACAGATGTACTGGGCTTTGAGTCCGTGTTCCACATGGGCAGCCTGGAGAACTCCAGCGTGTACCTGACGCTGATCGGCGTATTGCTGATTGCTGTTCTGATGGTGCTGCGCGTACCTGGCGCAATTCTGTTCGGTATTCTTGGCGTGACGCTTATCGCAATTCTAACCGGTGATGTGAACGTATCGGAAGGCCTCAAAGGTCAATCGTGGAGCCCTGATTTCAGCAAAGGAAACTTCTGGGACTTCGACTTCAAAGGTGTTATGGACACCGGCTTGATTTCCATCATCGCTACCTTTACATTCGTTGAATTGTTCGATACATTCGGAACGCTTGTAGGTACAGCGAACCGTGCAGGCTACATGAAAGACCCTGAGAAGGGCAAGAAGCTTGTCGGTAAAGCGATGCTTGTCGATGCAGTCGGCGTAAGCGGCGGCGCAATGCTGGGTACGAGTACGGTAACGGCTTTCGTTGAGAGCTCCGCGGGTATCGCGCAAGGCGGACGTACGGGTCTTACGGCGGTAACAACCGGCGTTGCATTCTTGGCAGCCCTGTTCCTGTGGCCGCTCATCTCGTTGATTCCGGGCTCTGCGACAGCAGCGGCACTAATCATCGTAGGCGTACTGATGGTTCAATCGATCAAAGAAATCGACTTCCAAGACATGGTTTACGCGATTCCATCGTTCCTGACGATCGCCATGATGCCTTTCACGTACAACATTGCTAACGGTATTTCCTTCGGTATCGTTGCGTATGTCGTGCTTGCAACAACAGCTAATCTTGCCGGCAAAAAAGGCGGCTACAAAGTGCACTGGCTCATGTGGGTGCTTGCGATTCTTATCATCGCACGTTACGCGTTTATCGGAAGCCAAGGCTAATAGAACGACTTGAAAAAGAGGACGGCGCAGAATCTGCGTCGTCCTCTTTGTTGTGCGTGAGTCTTCTAAGTATCCTGCTTATAAACCCCATATTTGATCATATCGATAAACGTATCGATCTCTTGCATCAGCTTCTGCTCAATCGTAACGGGAGCGAGCGTGTGGGACTTATGAAGCAGCAGGTATTTGTTCGACAGGGCATTCAAGACGAAGGTGACATGGTTGAAAACCGCATCGGCGTCCAGTCCATCCCGCAGTGGAGCTGCGTCCAGAAGCTCAGCTTTATAGATCGACCTTAGCATGGCCGGGGTCGTGAACGTCTTCTGATACGCTTGGATCAGCTTCTCGATCTCGGCCTCCACGGCCTTCGGCGGATGGCTGATGACACGCTGTACTAGCTCGGTCTCGTGCAAATAATGCAAAGTTACGCGCTGCTTCGCCAGCACGATCTCCTTGATATGCTCGAAGAAATCGGTCGCGCCGATCGCTTCAACCGCACTAATGGACTTCTCCACCAACAGATCCATCGCATGCTGGACGACGGCGAGATAGAGGTTCTTTTTGCTTTTGAAATAATGAAAAAGAATGCCTTTCGAAATGCCGGCTCTCGCCGTTATCGTATCCGTGGAGGTGTTCGTGTAGCCGTTCTTGGCAAATTCCTCGATACAAATCGTCATAATGAGCTCCTGTTTCTCTTCAGGAAGCTTCGCGAATGCGGGGTACACAGCCTACACCTCGGTTCCTCATCAGCTAAACGGTGATGTCTTTTCTACTATAATACCAGTATGCGGACAACGCGCAACAGACGATAACGGCGGCCATAATGGTGATGTACAGCGGATCGAAATACCGGTCCGTGATAATGGCTGCTGCTTCGGCGTACTTAAAGGGACTGATATATTTGAACCAAGTGAAATGGTCGGAGACGCCTGAGATAATGCTGAAGAAATACGTAATGAATACAAATCCGAGCGACATGGATACGACGGACCGGGTTCTTCTCAAGATCGTCGAGAACAAGAACGAAATGCTTGCGAAGGTCAAATGCATGAGCAGGACGGCCGATTCCAGCAGGAAGAAGGTAGACAGCGATACGTCGTTGTCCTTCGAGAATTGAAACCCAATAAGGCTGGCGGCGACAATGACTAGGTTGAAAAGCACGATATTGATGACTACGGCAGCGAGCTTCTGCGTAATAATCTGCGTTCTCGTAATCGGCCTTGAGAGCAGGAATTCGATCGTCTTCTCATGCTGTTCCTTCGCTACAATGTTTGAGGCCAATAAGGATGCGAAAATACTGCCGAGCAAGGTCGTCATCAAATGAATCTCGATCCCATAGAATCCGAGCAGGGAGCTCAGGTTCAGCCGATCCATGCCGAAAGCTTTCTTCATCGCATCCGGAAGGGTGCTCATCATATCGTCCAGCCCTTCCTGCTGCTTCGCGAATTCCGGGTAAATGCTTAAATATAAGAGGATGATACCGGCCATAATAATACTCCAGATGATCAATCCCCGAAGATTCCGTTTGAATTCTCTTCTGAGAAGCATCGTTCTGCCTCCTTATTCTTTCTCGTAATAATGAATGAATACTTCCTCAAGCGAAGGCTCTTCGATCAAAATATCCGTGAAGGCGCATTCCGCCAAGCCTTGAATGAGTGCTTTCATATCGCCGCCATACAGCAGCTTCACATGGGAGCCGGTCGTTTCTTGCTTAATGATGCCGCTTAATTGCGGTAGCCTCATGGCATCGGCGTCGGTTTGTTTTACGGTCAGGGTGATATTCTTCAAATTGTTCTTGAGCAGTTGCTCGACGGATTCCACTTTAATAAGCGCTCCCTCTTTGATAATGGCGACCCGGTCGCACATCTTCTGTACCTCGCTCAGAATGTGAGAAGAGAAGAAGATCGTTGTGCCATTCCTGCGCTCTTCGGTGAGCAGCTCGAAGAATGTATGCTGCATAAGGGGATCGAGGCCGCCTGTTGGCTCATCGAGGATGAGCAGCTTCGGTCGGTGCAGCAGCGCTTGAACAATTCCGACTTTCTTGCGGTTGCCGAAGGAGAGGTCTTCAATCTTGCGGGAGAGATCCAGGTCAAGGCGCTCGGCCAGCTCTGTGATACGTTTGGAGTCTGTTTCCCCGTAGAAAGCCGCCGAATACTTGAGCAGATCCATAACCTTCATGTCGTCATAATAAAAGACTTCCGATGGCAAATAACCGACTTGGCGGCGGATCGCCTTAGCATCCTTCACGATGTCCATACCTAGGATCGAGGCGCTGCCCGAGGTAGGAAAGACGAAATTGAGCAGCGTTCGAATGGCGGTACTCTTGCCGGCGCCGTTCGGTCCGATGAAGCCGAATACCTCGCCTTCTCCGATCGCAAAGGATATATCGGATATGCCGCGGCTCTTGCCGTACGTTTTCGTCAACTGACGAAGTTCGACGATTGGTTTCACGCTTGGAGCCTCCTATCGTTTAGAGGATTAATGATTGCGGTTGACTGATGAGTCAATGTGATTGTACGCCTGTATTGACTCGCTAGTCAATGAGTTTTT
Organism: Paenibacillus sp. CF384; assembly: GCF_900106745.1. Classification (GTDB taxonomy): domain Bacteria; phylum Bacillota; class Bacilli; order Paenibacillales; family Paenibacillaceae; genus Paenibacillus_Z. Next base: position 225,302 of record NZ_FNNV01000004.1, read on the forward strand.
TATGTGTTCGAGAGACGGGACTAAAGGGACTTATCGACTTGAAAAGGCTGCGTATTTTGTCGGTTTTTGTAGGAAAGCAAGAAGACAGGATGAGATCCGTAATCGCTCGAATAACCAACAAGATCACAAAATGTTCAAAACAATTCGTGAAAATTGCAAAAACTAGGTAAAACACGAACTTTATTAAGTTTATTTGAAATTAATGTTCGTGTTTTTTCGTTGACATTCTGCGTCAGGATTGATAAACTAGGGATAGCGAAAAACGAATAAATACTTGCCGTGCAAGACTCGTATATCCTTGGGGATTTGGCCCGAGAGTATCTACCCGGGAACCTTAATTTTCGGACTACGAGCCCATGCAGTTGAAGAACCAGGTTGCCGCCTTGACGGGGCAGCCTGATGTTGTCTATTGCCTGTCCTGTCTACTCGTTAGCAGGCGGCGATAGGGCGCAATCTTCATTGCTGGACTTGTAAGTCCCGAAGCCATCCATGTTGTGGAGCCTGTGCTGAGGGACTTTTTTTGTGGCTTGTACTGTAATCCTGTAATCCGATTCCTTCATCAAACAAAGGTGGTTATAAGCAGATGTCAGCAAAAGTCGGCGTCATCATGGGCAGCAAGTCGGACTGGGAGACAATGAAGCTAGCCTGTGACGTTCTGGACGAGTTACAAATCCCCTATGAGAAGAAGGTTGTTTCGGCTCACCGGACACCGGACCTTATGTTCCAATACGCAGAAACAGCAGTAGAACGCGGTTTGAAGGTTATTATCGCGGGTGCTGGCGGAGCTGCACACTTGCCCGGCATGGTCGCTGCGAAGACGATCCTGCCGGTTATTGGTGTGCCTGTGAAGTCTTCGAATTTGAACGGACTTGATTCACTGTTGTCCATCGTACAGATGCCGGGCGGCATTCCGGTTGCAACGGTTGCGATCGGCAACGCGGGCGGCACGAACGCTGGATTGCTTGCGGCACAGATGCTTGGCGCGTTTGATCCGGATGTGCAAGCACGCGTGCTTGCGCGCCGCGAACGGATTGAGCAGGAAGTCCTCGAAAGCAGTGAAACGCTATGAGCAGCGGCTTGGCGGGTAAAGACGTGAAGGTGATTTTGCCTGGAGCGACGGTCGGGATTCTTGGCGGCGGTCAGCTCGGCCGGATGATGGCGAATGCGGGCAGTGCGATGGGCTATCGGTTCATAGCGCTTGATCCTACGCCGGATGCGCCTACCGGACAAGTTGCAGGTCAGATTGTAGCCGCGTATGACAATCGCGATGCGGCTCGCGAGCTGGCGGAGCGCTCTGATGTCATCACGTATGAGTTCGAGAACGTGGATGCCGGAGTAGCGGCGATGCTGATGGAGGAATCGTACGTGCCGCAGGGCAGCGAGCTGCTCTATACGACGCAGCATCGACTGCGTGAGAAACGGGCGATAGAAGCGGCGGGCGTGAAGGTAGCGCCTTATGCAGAGGTGCGAAGCGCAGATGAGCTTCGCGAAGCAGTTGGTCGCTTCGGACTGCCCTGCGTGCTGAAGACCGCCATGGGTGGGTATGACGGCAAAGGGCAGTGGGTTATCCGCAGCGAAGCCGAAATCGACGAAGCGTTCGAGACGCTGAATCGTGCCGGCACGGAGCTTGTACTGGAGCAGTTCATTCGCTTCCAGAAGGAGCTTTCGGTCATTGCGGCGAGAAGCCCGCAGGGAGAGATTCGCACGTTCCCGGCAGCGGAGAATATCCACGTCGATAACATCCTGCATCTGTCGATCGTGCCTGCACGGATCGATGAAGAGCTTCAGCGGGAAGCGGAGCGATTGGCGGCGAGGATTGCCGAAGGGCTTGGCGCCGTTGGCTTGATCGCGGTGGAGCTGTTCTTGACGGAAGACGGCGAGCTGTTCGTCAACGAGCTTGCGCCGCGTCCGCATAACAGCGGCCATTATACGATGGAAGCTTGCCGGACCTCGCAGTTCGAGCAGCATGTGCGCGCCGTATGCGGCTTGCCGCTTGGCGACACGGCACTCTTGACGCCGGTTGTTATGGTAAACGTGCTCGGCGAGCATGTCGAACCGCTGCTTGAGCTGATCGCCAAGCAAGATGAGCATGCAGAACGTTTAGGCGTAGCGCCTAAAATTCATTTATATGGGAAACATGAAGCCAAACATAAACGGAAAATGGGTCACGTCAACGTGCTTGCGGCAGATGTCGAGCAGGCGCTGGCATGGATTTCCGAAACCAACATTTGGAGGGTTTAATTCACGATGTTAGAACGTTACAGCAGACCGGAAATGAGAGCGATTTGGACAGAAGAGAACAAATTCAAGGCATGGCTCGAGGTTGAGCTTTGCGCATGCGAGGCTTGGGTAGAGCTTGGTGTTATCCCGCGCGAGGATGTTGAAGCCCTTCGTAAAGGCGCGACTTTCAATATCGACCGCATCAACGAGATCGAGCTTGAGACGCGCCATGACGTTATCGCCTTCACACGCGCAGTATCCGAAACTGTAGGACCTGAGCGCAAATGGGTACATTACGGCCTGACTTCCACAGACGTTGTGGATACAGCGATGGGTTACCTTCTTCTTCAAGCGAACACGATCTTGGAGAAGGACATCACGAACTTTATTGAAATTCTACGCGGCCAAGCGGTTGCTTATAAAGATACAGCGATGATGGGACGTACGCACGGCGTACACGCGGAACCGACAACGTTCGGTTTGAAGCTTGCCCTCTGGTATGAAGAAATGAAGCGTAACTTGGAGCGTTTCCGCCATGCGGCTGACGGCGTGCAATTCGGCAAAATCTCCGGTGCAGTAGGCACGTACGCAAACATCGATCCTTTCGTAGAAGAGTTCACTTGTAAGAAGCTTGGCATTACGCCTGCTCCGATCTCGACACAAACACTTCAGCGTGACCGTCATGCGGAGTACGTCGGCGCACTGGCACTAATCGCGACTTCGCTTGATAAATTCGCTACGGAAATCCGCGCTCTGCAGAAGAGTGAGTTCCGTGAAGTGGAAGAGCCGTTCGCGAAAGGTCAGAAGGGTTCATCCGCTATGCCGCACAAACGCAACCCGATCGGCTGCGAGAATATCTCCGGTCTTTCCCGCGTTATCCGCGGTCATATGCTGACAGCTTACGAGAACGTAGTGCTGTGGCATGAGCGCGATATCAGCCACTCGTCGGCTGAGCGCGTGATTTTGCCGGACTCCACGATGCTGCTCAACTACATGTTAAACCGTCTTGGTAACATTATTAAGAACCTGCAAGTGTTCCCTGAGAACATGAAACGCAATATGCAGCGTACGTTCGGCGTGCCGTTCTCCGGCCGCGTCATGACGAAGCTGATCGATAAAGGCATGAGCCGCGAGCAAGCGTACGACACGGTACAACCGCGTGCGATGCAAGCATGGGAAGAGCAGCGCCAATTCCGCGACATTATCGAATCGACACCGGAGATTACGGCTCATCTGAGTGCGGATGAAATCGCGGATGCGTTCAACCCAGCGTGGCATTTGAAGCACGTGGATACGATTTTCAGAAGGTTGGAATTGATTTAAGGTGATTGGTTTGCGTTCACGTCGCGAGACGTGAATGCAGCATTCACCTAAGAGCATGACTGCGCATGCATGAACATCTTTCGATCGCTGTTGTACCTTGGATTTCTTTGAACTATAAGGGATTATAGGTGGAAATCCTTGTACAAAGGCGAACGCTGACGCTTCTACAGATTGTTCATGCCTGCTCCGTCACAAACCATTAAAATCAAAACAAACCGTTGAAAAAAGGAGAGAGAAGAATGACACAAGCGTTGTCTTCGGCTGTGGAGTATGTGAAAGCGCCGTTGCTGTATAAAGGCAAAGTTCGCGAGCTTTATGATCTTGGGGAGCATTATCTCATTGTGGTTACGGACCGCATCAGCGCGTTTGACTATGTGCTGGACCCGGCTGTACCGGAGAAAGGCAATGTGCTGAATCGTTTGTCGACCTTCTGGTTTGATCAAACGGCAGAGATGATGCCTAATCATATTGTTCACACGGACGTGTACAAGCTTGGCGATCTCGTATCGGAGCCTGAACTTCTGAAAAACCGCATTATGGTTTCGAAGAAAGCCGAGCGCATCGATATCGAATGTGTCGTTCGCGGCTATATCACCGGCAACGGTTGGAGACAATATGCGAAAACATCGGCAATTAACGGCATCGAGCTTCCGGAAGGGCTGCGCAAGAACGAGCGTTTTGCAGCGCCGCTGTTCACGCCTGCTGCGAAGAACGACGTTGGCCATGACGAGGATATCTCGTTCGAGCGGATGCAAGAGATGGTCGGCGCCGAGCTTGCGGTAGAACTTCGCGATAAGAGCATTGCCCTGTACGAATATGCACGCGGCTTCTGCGAGGAGCGCGGTATTATTCTGGCAGATTGCAAGTTCGAGTTCGGCCTTATAGATGGTAAAGTCATTCTCATCGACGAAATCTTCACCCCGGATTCCTCCCGTTTCTGGGCTCAAGACAACTATGCCTACGACATCGAAATCGACAGCATGGACAAAGAACCGGTACGCACCTACTTGCTCGGCTCCGACTGGGACCGCGACAGCAAACCGGCTCCACTGCCACAAGCCGTCGTAGAAGAAACAACCAACCGCTACCTAGCGATCTACAAAGCGCTGACCGGCGAAGATTTGGTCTAAACCAAAAACCCGCGGGCCAAGCACAGATGGCTCGCACCACATAAATCAGGCGACGCAAGCGGCGGCGAATAGCCCCGCGAAGCGAGCCCAGGATGCTCAAAGAGCATCCTGCAAAAAAAGGTTTACCCAGGATGGGCGAAGCAAATGCGGGATTCTCGAACGAAGAGCGATAGCGATCGCCTTTGAACGTAGGAAACTACCGCAGGTCATTGTTCAAAGTTTCCGTGCGTTCAACAGCGACGGAGTCGAGAACTCCCAGCAATTGCGCAGCGCTCCCATCCCAACACCACCCATTTTCCAGGAGGCGACCCCCCAAATGAAGGCTAAAGTTTACGTGACGATCAAACAAAACGTGCTTGACCCGCAAGGCAGCGCTGTACAAGGCGCATTGCACACGATGGGCTTCGAGGAAGTTGGCAAAGTCCGCATCGGCAAATATTTGGAACTGAACCTAGATACTACGGATCGTGCAGAAGCGGAAGCTCGTCTGAAAGCGATGTGCGAGAAGCTGCTGGCGAACACAGTAGTGGAAGACTACCGTTTTGAATTGGAGGGCTAAACGATGAAGTTTGCGGTTATCGTTTTTCCAGGCTCCAACTGTGATATTGACTGCTTCAAAGCAGTAGAAGATACAATCGGACAGCAAGTCGAATACGTATGGCATACGGCTACGGACCTCTCCGCGTATGATGCGATTCTCGTGCCGGGCGGATTCTCCTACGGAGACTATCTGCGCTGCGGCGCAATTGCTCGTTTTGCACCGGTAATGAACGAAGTTGTGAAAGCAGCTGAAGCCGGCAAATTCGTACTTGGTATCTGCAATGGCTTCCAAATCCTTACGGAGGCGGGCTTGCTGCCAGGCGCACTGCGCCGCAACAACGGCATGAAATTCATCTGCCAGCAAACACAGCTGGAAGTAGTGAACAACGAAACAGCTTTCACTAGCCAATATAGCGCTGGTGAAGTAATCGATATTCCAATCGCGCATGGCGAAGGCAACTACTACTGCGACGACGAAACACTCGCGCAACTGAAAGCAAACAACCAAATTGTGTTCCGTTATGCGGGTGACACGAACCCGAACGGTTCCATCGACAATATCGCAGGGATCAGCAATGAGCGTGGCAACGTGGTCGGCATGATGCCGCATCCAGAGCGCGCAGTGGATCAACTGCTTGGCTCGGAAGACGGCAAACGGATGTTTACATCGATTTTGAATGCTTGGAGGGAAAAGAATGGCGCAGCAGTTAACGGCTAAGGAGCCAACAGCGGAACAAATCGCGGATCAACGCATTTATACGCAGTTCGGCGTGACGGATCATGAATATGAACTGGTTTGCGGTTTTCTTGGACGCAAGCCGAACTATACAGAAATCGGCGTTTTCAGCGTCATGTGGTCGGAGCACTGCTCCTACAAGAACTCGAAGAAAATTCTGAAGAAGTTCCCAATCACAGGGCCAAAAGTATTGATGGGTCCGGGCGAAGGCGCGGGTATCGTCGATATCGGCGACAACCAAGCGGTTGTTTTCAAAATCGAATCGCATAACCATCCATCCGCAGTTGAGCCGTATCAAGGCGCAGCAACAGGCGTAGGCGGCATTATCCGCGACATTTTCTCCATGGGTGCTCGTCCGGTTGCGTTGCTGAACAGCTTGCGTTTCGGTAACCTTGAGAATCCGCGCGTTAAATATTTGTTCGAACACGTAGTTGGCGGTATCGCAGGCTATGGAAACTGTATCGGTATTCCGACAGTTGCAGGCGAAGTTATGTTCGACGAGAGCTACGAAGGCAACCCGCTTGTTAACGCGATGTGCGTGGGTCTTATCGATCATGATAAAATCCAGCGTGGTGTCGCAAAAGGCGTAGGCAACCCGGTATTCTACGTTGGTCCTGCTACAGGTCGTGACGGTATTCACGGTGCGACATTCGCTTCGGTTGAATTGTCCGAAGAGTCCGAAGAGAAACGTACCGCTGTCCAAGTAGGCGATCCATTCATGGAGAAGCTGGTTATGGAAGCAACGCTAGAGCTTATTGATTCCGGCATCGTTGTCGGGATTCAAGATATGGGAGCAGCGGGTCTGACTTGCTCCAGCGCGGAGATGGCGTCCAAAGCGGGTAACGGCTTGGAGCTGTACCTCGATGAGGTGCCGCAGCGCGAAGAAGGCATGACACCTTACGAAATGATGCTGTCCGAGTCGCAAGAGCGTATGCTCTTCGTTGTTGAACCGCAGCATGAAGCGCAAGCGCAGGAAATTTTTGACCGTTGGGGCATTATCTGCGTGAAGGTTGGTAAAGTTACGGATGATGGCCGTCTGCGTCTGTTCCACCAAGGCGAAGAAGTGGCGAATATGCCGGTTACAGCGCTCGTTGACGAGTGCCCAATGTACGACAAGCCTTCCCAAGAGCCTGCTTACTACGCGGCTAATGCAGCAATCGATACGACTGCTTATGCAGAAGTAACAGACCTGACAGGTGCGCTTAAGCAAGTATTGGCTTCGCCGACAGTTGCGAGCAAAGAGTGGGTTTACAACCAATATGACTACATGGTGCGCACAAGCACTGCGGTTCAACCAGGCTCCGATGCTGCGGTTGTCACGATTCGCGGAACGCGCAAAGCGCTTGCGATGACAACGGATTGCAACGGCCGCTATGTATATCTTGATCCAGAAGTAGGCGGACGTATCGCAGTAGCAGAAGCAGCGCGCAACATCGTATGTTCCGGTGCTGAGCCGCTTGCGATCACGGATAACCTGAACTTCGGCAGCCCGGAGAAGCCGGAAGTGTTCTGGCAGCTCGAGAAAGCGGCAGACGGCATTTCCGATGCTTGTCGTATCCTTGATACGCCGGTTATCGGCGGTAACGTGAGCTTGTACAACGAGAACGCGAAAGGCGCGATTTACCCAACACCGGTTATCGGCATGGTTGGACTCGTGCAAGACGTTGACCATATTACGACACAAGGCTTCAAAGCAGAAGGCGATGTGATCTTCCTTGCCGGCGAAACGAAGCATGAGCTTGGCGGAAGTGAATTGCAATACGTGCTGCAAGGCAAGAGCGAAGGACGTCCTCCGCAAATTGACCTCGCTACAGAGAAGACGCTGCTTGACGGCGTGCTTGGCGCGATCCGTGAAGGTCTTGTCGCTTCGGCGCATGACTTGTCCGAGGGCGGCCTAGCGGTTGCGCTTGCGGAATCGGCAATCAGCGGCAAGCTTGGCGCTGAAGTGGACATTACGACTGACCTGCGTCCGGACGCTGCATTGTTCAGCGAGACGCAATCCCGTATTTTGCTATCGGCTAAACCGGAGCAAGCGATGGCGCTGCAGAAGTACCTGACGGATAAAGGCGTACCGAACGCTGCACTCGGCGTCGTACGCACAAGCGGACTTGTTGTTACTGTTAATGGCAAACCGGGCATCAATGCACCGGTGGATCAACTGGAGAAGGTTTGGAAGGATGCGATTCCATGTCTGATGAAATAAAACAGCTGCCGAAGCTGTGGACTGGCGATCACTATAACGAAGGCATTGGCCGGGATGATATTTTTGATAAATTGCGTGAAGAGTGCGGGGTATTCGGGGTGTATGGCATCCCGGATGCCTGCTCCCTTGGCTACTACGGGCTGCACGCGCTGCAGCACCGTGGTGAAGAGAGCTCCGGCATGGCCGCAGTGGAATCGACAACCGGCAAGTTTACGTATCACCGGGGCATGGGTCTCGTAAAGGAAGTGTTCGACCAGCCAACGCTGGAAGGCCTTCCGGGCAACTGTGTCATCGGCCATGTGCGCTATTCGACTGCAGGGGAAAGCAAGCTCGCGAATGCGCAGCCGCTTGTCTTCAAATATCGTGACGGCGACCTCGCTGTCGCAACGAACGGTAATATCGTGAACGCGCCTTCGATCCGCAAGGAGCTGGAGAGCCAGGGATCGATTTTTCAAACGACAAGCGATACGGAAGTTATTGCCCATCTGATTGCGCGCTCGAACAAAGACTTCGTCAGTGCGGCAAAAGATGCGCTGCAGCGGATTATTGGCGGTTTTGCTTTTCTCATTATGACGAATGACAAGCTGCTTGTTGCCTCTGACGGCCATGGTCTTCGTCCACTCGTTATGGGTAAGCTCGACGGCGGTTATGTATTCGCTTCGGAGACCTGCGCGCTAGAAACTTGCGGCGCTGAGTATGTACGTGACGTACAGCCGGGCGAGCTGCTTGTGCTGGATAAGAACGGTCTTCGTGAGGATCGTTTCGAGAAGCTGGAGCGCCGCGCGACTTGTGCGATGGAATATATTTATTTTGCACGACCGGATAGCGACATTAACGGAATCAACCTGCACTCGGCGCGTAAGCGTATGGGTCAGAAGCTGGCACTTGAAGCGTTCTTCGATGCCGATCTCGTAACAGGCGTACCGGATTCCAGTATTTCGGCAGCCATCGGGTATGCGGAGCAAACGGGCATTCCTTATGAGCTTGGTCTGATTAAGAACAAGTACACAGGCCGTACGTTCATTCAACCTTCGCAAGAGCTTCGTGAGAAAGGCGTCAAAATGAAGCTGTCTGCGGTTCGCAAAGTGGTTGAAGGCAAGCGTGTAGTCATGATCGATGACTCGATCGTGCGCGGTACTACGAGCCTTCGCATCGTTAACCTGCTTCGCGAAGCAGGGGCGACTGAGGTTCATGTGTGCATTACTTCGCCTCCGTTCAAGAACCCTTGCTACTACGGCATCGATACGCCTGACCGCAAGGAATTGATTGCGTCGCAGAAGACGGTTGAAGAAATTCGCCAGGCGATCAATGCGGATTCGTTATATTTCCTAAGCCATGAAGGCTTTATTGAGGCTGTTGGCGGCAATGACGGCGAATACAATCGCGGCATGTGCTTGGCTTGCTTCGATAATGATTATCCGACACCGGTTGATCCGACATCGGAGAAGAGCTGCAGCTGTTAGTATATAAGGTGAAGACAGCGGCCTCCGGCCGATATGGGTCTCCACTCGCTGTTGTAGATGGATTTCTTCGAATTTCTAACCTTTAAAGGTTGGAAATCCATCTACAAAGGCGACCGCTATCGCTGTTCCGACTCCATATCGGCCTTCGGCCACTTATTCACCTTAATGGTGTGAGAACCAAATGACAAACCTTGATGTCCTAAGGTTTGATGATAATGAAGGAGTGACTATCGTGTCAGAAGCTTATAAACAAGCCGGCGTTGATATCTCGGCGGGTAACGAAGCAGTCGAACGGATGAAGAAACACGTGAAGAAGACGTTCCGTCCGGAAGTGTTGACGGATCTTGGCGGCTTCGGCGGTCTGTTCGGTCTTAATAAAGACAAGTACGAGGAGCCGGTATTGGTTTCGGGTACGGATGGTGTGGGTACGAAGCTGAAGGTTGCTTTTGCGATGGACAAGCATGACACGATCGGTATTGATGCGGTTGCGATGTGCGTGAACGATATTATCGTTCAAGGCGCAGAGCCGCTGTTCTTCCTCGATTACCTGGCTTGCGGCAAAGTAGAGCCTGCGAAGATCGAAGCGATCGTGAAAGGGATTTCCGATGGCTGCGTGCAGTCCGGCTGCGCTCTGATCGGCGGCGAAACGGCTGAAATGCCTGGCATGTACCAAGGCGACGAATACGATATCGCTGGTTTCACAGTCGGAATCGTAGACAAGAAAAACATCATCGACGGCAAAACGATCGCTCCTGGCGATGTCGTGCTAGGTCTCGCTTCAAGCGGTATCCACAGCAATGGCTACTCGCTGGTTCGTCGTTTGCTTCTGGATACAGCTGGCTACAGCTTGGATGCGGAGCTGCCTGAGCTTGACGGCAAGAAACTCGGCGATGTCATCATCGAGCCGACTCGGATTTATGTTAAATCCGTTCTTGAGCTGATCAAACAAGTACAAGTTAAAGGGATGGCCCATATCACAGGTGGCGGATTTATCGAGAACATTCCGCGGGTTCTGCCTGAAGGCGTTAACGTAGAGATTGCATACGGTTCATGGCCGATTCAACCGATCTTCGGACTGATGCAAGAGAAAGGCTCGATCACGAACCGCGACATGTTCACAACTTTCAACATGGGTGTGGGGATGGTCGTTGTCGTTCCTGCTGAACAAGCCGAAGACGCGCTGCGCGTTGCACGCGAGCTTGGCGAGGATGCTTACATTATCGGTAAAGTAACGGAAGGCAGCCGTGTAGTTACCTTTACGGGAGCTGACGTTTAATGGCCGGCATGCGCGTCGCCGTGTTTGCTTCGGGCTTCGGCTCGAACTTCGGGGCGCTCGTGGATGCGGCAAAACAACAAAGGCTCGAGGGCGCAAGCCTCGAGCTTCTTGTTTGTGATAAGCCGGAGGCGCCTGTAGTTGAGCGCGCGAGAGAGGCCGGCGTGGATGTTTTTGCGTTCCGGCCGAAGGAGTACGCTTCGCGTGAAGCGTATGAAACGGAGATTCTGGCCGAGCTGACAAGGCGCGGAATCGAGCTGATCGTGCTGGCCGGCTATATGCGGATTCTGACGCCGGTGCTCGTTGAGCCGTTCTTCGGGCGGATGATCAACGTGCATCCGTCGCTGCTGCCCGCTTTTCCAGGCGTGAACGGGATCGGCCAAGCGCTGGCTTACGGCGTGAAGGTGACGGGGGTCACCGTTCACTTCGTAGACGGCGGCCTGGACAGCGGCGCGGTTATCGCGCAGCGCACGGTCGAGATCGCGGACGGCGACACGATGGAGACGCTCGCACCGCGAATCCACGCGGCGGAGCAGGCGCTGCTCCCGTGGGTCGTCTCGCGCATCGCCGCCGGGGCGGTCGCGATCGACGGTCGGAACGTGATTGTGAAGTAGCACCTAGAGCAACACATGGGCTAGAAGCCGACGAATCAAGCACAAGAGTAGCACTGAGAGCAACACATGGGCTAGTAACCGGTGAATCGAGCGTAAGAGTAGCACTGAGAGCAACACATGGGCTAGAAGCCGACGAATCAAGCACAAGAGTAGCACCCAGAGCAACATGTGGGCGGGATATCAAAGCGTTAGCTGGTTTTAACATATAGATGCAAGTGTACAAGATGCGTGCTCCTGAGGGGCAGCGCAAAAACTTTTAGGAGGTTCTATTTTGACCATTCGCAGAGCACTTATTAGCGTATCGGATAAGACGGGGATTGTGGAGTTTTCGCGGGCGCTGGCTGGCCTTGGCGTGCAAATTATTTCGACAGGCGGTACGGCGAGCCTGCTGGAGAAGGAAGGCGTTCCGGTTATCGGAATCTCCGATGTAACGGGCTTCCCGGAGATTCTGGATGGCCGCGTGAAGACGCTGCACCCAGCGGTGCACAGCGGTCTGCTTGCCGTTCGCGATGACGAAGAGCATCAGAAAGCGATGCAAGAGCTTGGTCTCGACTACATCGACTTGGTTGTCGTGAACCTGTATCCTTTTGCAGCGACGATTGCTAAGCCGGATGTATCCTACGAGGATGCGATCGAGAACATCGATATCGGCGGCCCGACGATGCTTCGTTCAGCAGCGAAGAACCACGCTTTCGTAACCGTAGTCGTAGACGCGGCGGACTACCAAACCGTGCTCGACGAAGTGAAAGCGCAAGGAGATACGACGCTTGAGACTCGTAAGAGCCTCGCTGCAAAAGTATTCCGCCACACCGGTGCTTACGATGCGCTCATCTCGGACTACCTCTCGAAGCTGCAAGGCAATCCGCTGCCTGAGAGCTACACCGTTACGTACGAGAAAGTGCAGGATCTGCGTTATGGCGAGAACCCGCATCAGAAAGCAGCATTCTACCGCAAGCCGCTGGCATCCGCAGGCAACATCACAACTGCTGAGCAGCTGCACGGCAAAGAGCTGTCCTACAACAATATCAACGACGCTAACGCGGCGCTCGCTATCGTAAAAGAATTCAACGAGCCAGCTGTCGTAGCGGTAAAACATATGAATCCTTGTGGCGTGGGTATCGGCAGCGACATTCACGAAGCCTACCAGAAAGCATACGCAGCAGATCCTACTTCGATCTTCGGCGGCATTGTAGCGGCTAACCGTGCAATCGGCGTAGAGACGGCTAAACTGCTGAGCGAGATTTTCCTGGAGATCGTCATTGCACCGGACTTCACGCCTGAAGCGCTTGAAGTGCTGACGAAGAAGAAGAACATTCGCTTGATGAAGCTTGGCGAAATCCAAGCGGCAAGCGAGCGCAAGCCGGAATGGCTCGTAACGAGCGTAGACGGCGGCATGCTCGTACAAGAGAGCGATGTCCACAGCCTGACGGAAGCAGACATCCAAATCGTCACGAACCGCAAGCCAACAGAAGAAGAGCTGAAGCAGCTGCTATTCGGTTGGAAGGTTGTAAAGCATGTGAAGTCGAACGCGATCCTTCTGGCATCGGACGATATGACAGTCGGCGTAGGCGCAGGTCAAATGAACCGTGTCGGCGCAGCTCGCATCGCGATCGAGCAAGCCGGCGACAAAGCTAAAGGCGCCGTTCTTGCATCCGACGCGTTCTTCCCAATGGGCGACACGCTGGAGCTGGCAGCGAAAGCCGGCATCACGGCCGTTATCCAACCGGGCGGCTCGATCAAGGACGAGGAATCGATCGCAGTAGCCAATGCGCATAACATTGCGATGGTGCTGACGGGCGTTCGTCATTTTAAACACTAGTACAGGCTTGGCATAAAAGGAGGGTTTCCTTTGCGGATTATGGTCATCGGCGGCGGCGGGCGTGAGCACGCCATCGTCTGGGCGCTGAATAAGAGCGAGAAAGTAAGCAAGATTTTCTGTGCGCCGGGTAATGCAGGTATTGCCGAGCTGGCAGAATGCGCGCCGATTCCGGTTAACCGGTTCGACGAGCTCATGCAGTTTGCATGCGATAACGCGGTGGATCTGGTCTTCGTAGGACCAGATGATCCGCTTGCGGACGGTATTGTCGACGCTTTTGAAGCGCGCAATATTCCAGTCTACGGACCTCGCAAGAATGCGGCTGAAATCGAAGGCAGCAAAATCTTCATGAAAAATTTGCTGAAGAAATACGAGATTCCGACAGCTAAATACGAGACGTTCACCGAATACGAGACAGCACTGGCTTACTTGCGCGAGCAAGAGCTGCCGATCGTCGTGAAAGCAGACGGCCTCGCTGCAGGTAAAGGCGTAACGGTTGCGGCGACGTTGGAAGAAGCTGAAGAAGCGCTCCATGGCATGATGGTAGGCAAAGTGTTCGGCGAATCCGGTGGACGCGTCGTCATCGAGGAGTTCCTGTCGGGACAAGAGATGTCGATCCTGGCTTTCGTGGATGGCGAAACGGTGCGCGCAATGGTACCGGCTCAAGATCACAAGCCTGTCTACGATAACGACAAAGGACCAAACACAGGCGGTATGGGCACGTATTCACCGCTGCCGCATATCGATCCGGCCATCGTGGAAGAGTCCATCGAGAACATCATCAAGCCGACGGCAAAAGCGATGGTTAGCGAAGGTCGTCCATTCCGCGGCGTCCTATTCGCAGGTCTCATGATCACCAAAGACGGCCCTAAGACGATTGAGTTCAACGCACGGATGGGCGATCCGGAGACACAGGTCGTGCTTCCTCGCCTGAAGACCGATCTGCTCGATATCGTGCTCGCTTCCATGAACGGACGTCTCGATCAGCTAGAAATCGAGTGGAGCGAAGAAGCTGCGGTATGCGTTATTGCCGCATCAGAAGGTTACCCGGCAGCCTACCCGAAAGGCCTTCCGATCTCTGGTCTGGAAGCTGCCAAAGCGCAGGGCGCGCTCGTATTCCACGCCGGTACGGCTCTTTCGGCCGAAGGCGAAATCGTAACGAACGGCGGACGCGTGCTCGGCATCGTCGGCCGTGGCAGCAATATTGCTGAAGCGCGCGCGAAGGCGTACGAAGCAGCGGCTGCGATACATTTTGACGGCATGCATTGCCGTACCGATATTGCGGCGAAAGCGCTGAAATAGTATGCGTGAACGTCAGCAACGACGAAAAAGAGTTGTCCACATGTGGACAACTCTTTTTTTCGTATCAACACACTTCCCCACACTATCCACACACCGGCGAAATGAGCACATGTAGCGGACCAGGAAGTCTACATAAGAGCAAATTCGGCGGAATGAGCGCATGTAGCGAACCAGGGAGTCTACATAGGAGTGAATTCAGCGGAATGAGCGCATGTAGCGGACCAGGGAGTCTGCATAGGAGCAAGTTCGGCGGAATGAGCGGATGTAGCGAATCAGGAAGTCTATATAGGAGCAAATTCGGAGGAATGAGCGCATGTAGCGGACCAGGGAGTCTACATAGTCGCAACCTGCCATTGTTTAGGCAGAGGGCCATAGTTTGGCAAGCGAGGTGTTACTTCTTTGTAACTACTAAGTCGCCTAAATCTACTAGCATAGGAAGTAGAAGAAGTGCGAGAGGATTGGTAGGATGCGACAGCTGCGAGAATTGCGACATCAGAGAAGACTAGCCACATTGATTGTGGTTACGCTAATGGTAGGCCTATTGTCGACCAGCTGCGGATTGAGCAAGCATGAATTGGCGGGAGATGCCGGGACGCACGCCGATATCGGCAAAGGCGGTTCGGGGTCTGCATCCCATGCAGATTGGAATCATTCAGGCGGCGGTGGTGGCGGCGGCGACAAGGATGACGAGCCCGTTGTATCGGCTCCCGGAGAAACGGTTGCGCTGCTTCATCCTAAGCCGCCCGTTGTTACGATTCAGCCACCTGTTATGCTGGATCAGCCGACCGAGCAGCAGACGGATTTTGTTACGACGAAAGGCGAGAAGTTG
Organism: Paenibacillus sp. CF384; assembly: GCF_900106745.1. Taxonomy (GTDB): domain Bacteria; phylum Bacillota; class Bacilli; order Paenibacillales; family Paenibacillaceae; genus Paenibacillus_Z. Next base: position 240,751 of record NZ_FNNV01000004.1, read on the forward strand.
GTTGCCTTAACGTTCGACGACGGGCCGGACAGTCATTACACACCGGCTATACTCGATATTCTGAAAGCGAAGAAGATCCATGCCACTTTCTTTACGGTAGGGATCCAAGTGAAAAAATACGGCAAAGTGATGAGACGCATCCGCGATGAAGGCAGCGAGATCGGCAATCACAGCTATGCGCATAAAGATTTGTCCAAGCTTGACAGCGATCCTATTATGAATCAAATTAAATGGACAGACGCCTTAATAAATAACCAGATCGGCTATGTGCCCCATTTGGTCCGAGCGCCGTATGGCGCTACCTCGCCGCTGCTGAAGCAGATTGTGAAAGACAATGGACGCGAGCTGATCGGGTGGACGGTCGATACGCGCGATTGGGCGGGCAGCTCGGTTGCTGCAATGCGGGCTAACGTGAACAAGAACACGCATCCCGGCGGAATTATCCTTATGCATTCATTCGGAAGCAAACATATCCGCAACACGGTAGAACTTCTGCCGCTCATCATTAAAGATCTGCAAAACAAGGGCTACACCTTCGTTACCGTGAGTGAGCTGCTGGCTGCAAAAGCACATAGCAATCATGCGAAGACGAAGAACGGCTGACAGTGCGGAAGGAGCACGAGGGATGAACGTATCGCAATGGATCAAAAAAACCGCTGTTCTGGCCGGCGTCTTGCTCTGCTTCTTAATCGTATCCGGCTGTCAGTATACGGCGACGCCTGCTGATCTGCTGCTTAATCCGCGGTCAACGCCGGAGAACGCCGAGCTGGCTTCGGCCGTTCGCGATCATCTTCCGGCGAGAGCCAAGCTGTCGCTTGCCATGCAGGAGCGGTCGAATTCGGCTGTGGTCAAGATGGATGCGGATGGTGATGGGAAACAGGAGGCTTTTGTCATCTACTCGGATGAGAGCGGCACGGAGCATGTGATGGTACTGAAGCGAAGTGCGGACATCGGCTGGCAGCAGTGGTTTACGTTCGACGAGACATCCAGCTACGGCATCGATGTGCTGCGTACGGTTGACTTAGACCGGGACGGAGAGCCTGAGGTGCTTATCGGGTGGAACCAGTATGGGGAGCCACAGCATATTTTGACCCTTTATCATGTGCCTGCAACTAGTGGAATCGTAGCACCGAAGCCGATTGCAGAGCTGCCTTACGACACGCTCGGCGTCGGTGATGCGGAAGGCGACGGTCACGATGAGCTTGCTTTAATCCAATTGCAGCGCCAGAAGCTGACGGCTTCGATTGGAATATATCATTTTGCAGGGGACCGTGTGACGAAGATGGCTTCCGCTGCGCTGGATGGCACCGTGAATGAATATTTGCAGGTGAAGCTTGGCAAAATCGCGAAGGATAAATATGGTGTGCTCGCAGACGCGGCTATTGGCGCGAACTCATCCATGACTACGATGTATGCCTGGGAAGCAGGAAAGCTGGTTTCGATCTACCCGCCTAAACAATCCGGCGACGAGAATGTGCAAATCAATGCAACCATGCAGCTGAGTGATGATGGCAATGGGGATGGTATTCTGGATGTGATCGAACTGCGCGAGGCTCCCGGTCAATCTGAAGGTGTGGCCTACAGCGATTTATTATGGATTCAGCAATATAAGCAGTGGAACGGTGTCGACGGGTTTGACGTTGTTGGCGAACAATATGTGGATACAATTCGATCATACGCGTTGTCTCTGCCGATGGAATGGAGCCATTACACGTTCCGAAGACTAACGGATGGGAATAGCGACGATGTTGCGCTTGATCAGTTTGATGAGGAGACGAATCGGCGCGAGGGGATACTGGCGCTGCGTGTCATTCCCATTGCAGAGTGGAACAATAAAGAGCAGCAGCTGCAAGAGGAAGGGAGCCGCTTCGTGCAGCTTGGCAGTGGAAGCGGGCTGGTCTATGTAGCGATATGGGATGCCCCGTTTGTGAAGGAAGATACGGAGAAGCCGAGTGGCATCTTCCCGCCGGATGAGGCGACGATGCGCAAGCTTTTCAAGCTGCTGCCGGAAAGTTAAGTTGTTAATCTGGGCATGTAAGCTCAATGCGGATATTACACCGGAATGAAACGCGCTGCGACTCCAAGAGGAGGACGACAGCCGCCGTTTCAACTTGGATGAGAAAAGAGGGGAACTGCTGCTTTGAAAATATTAATTGTTGAGGATGAAGAAGCGATTCGCGGGTTTGTCCGCATTAATCTAAAACGAGGCGGCATGGAAGTGACGGAGGCCGAGGATGGGGAAACTGCTTTGGCGCTTGCGCTGGCGGCTTCCCCGCCTTTTGATGTTGCGCTGCTTGATCTGATGCTGCCAGGCATTAGTGGGTTCGAAGTATGCGAGCAGCTTAGGCAGCAATTTCCCCGTATGGGCATCATCATGCTGACGGCAAAGTCGCAGGAGGAAGATAAGATCCGCGGCCTTGAGCTTGGCGCGGACGATTATGTGCAGAAGCCGTTCAGCCCGGGCGAGCTTGTCGCCCGGCTGAACGCCCTTAAGCGGCGTATGCAGCCGCTTGGGGAGGAGCCGGCGCTCGGCGGTGACGGGGCTGCTGCAGGAGCTCCCGCTGCCGAGGCAGGAGCCTTGCCCGCGCCTGCGGCGCATGGGGGCTCCGTCGCCTCGGCGGGAGGCGCTGCGCAGCCGGTGCCCCAGCGGCCAGGCGAGCTGAGCTCGGGGGCGTTTCGCCTGTCTTCGGCGGAGCGCCGGCTGTGGAAGGATGGCGTCGAGATCGTGCTCACGCCGACGGAATGGACGCTTGTGAAGCTGCTGATGGAGCGTGAGGGAGAGGGGCTTAGTCGGGATGATATTTTGAATGCGGTATGGGGACGCCATTATGTCGGTGATCTGAAGATCGTCGACGTGAACATTCGCCGCATCCGCCAGAAGATCGAGATTCAGCCTTCCGATCCGCAGCATATCGAGACCTTGTGGGGGTATGGCTACCGCTGGAAACGGAGCGACGAGCAATGAGAAGCCTGCGCACACGCATCGTATGGAGCTATGGCATCCTGATCGTGCTCGTGGTCGTGATGCTCGGTTCGATGTTCGTGACCCTCGTCTGGAACTACTATTACAGCAGCGCGGTCGGCTCTGTTCTGCAGCGTGCAGAGACGGAGGCGGCCCTACATAATCGGATGATCGCGTACGAACCGATGAGAGAGAAAGCCAGATACATGCTGCAAAATATGTCCGAAGGCACTGCCTATCTCCAGCTGCTTACCGGCTCCGGCGTTATCGTCGTCGATAGCAACGGACTTGGCGGCGATGGCAAGCTTGCGGAGACGCCGGATGTCAGCCGTGCGATCTCCGGCGGAAAAGGGGTCTGGCGAGGCACAGACCCGCTGACGAACGAGCGGATCGCGGCAGTTACGCTGCCGGTCAAGCAGGGCCAGCGCGTGGTGGCGATGTTTCGCTATACCGCTTCGCTCAAAGAAGTGGACACTACCGTGCGCAACGTGCTGTGGATTACGCTGTTTGTCGGTACGGTGGTCGTGCTGCTCTTCTTCACGATGAGCGTGTTGATTGCGAATCGAATCGCCAAACCGATCCGCAACCTGACGCGAGTGGCCGAGAAGATGGCCGAAGGCGATTGGACGCGCCGCGCAGCACCGCATGACCGAGATGAGATCGGGCGATTGGGGGAAACGCTGAACACAATGGCCTCGGAGCTTACGCGGCGCGAGAAGCTGAAAGAGGACTTTATCTCTTCCATCTCCCATGAGCTGCGGACGCCGCTTACTTCGATTAAAGGCTGGAGCGAGACGCTGGCCTCCGGTGATCCGAGCGATGTCGAAGAGCTGAATCTGGGGCTTGCGATCATTGACCGGGAGACGGAACGGTTGGCGGGACTCGTAGAGGATCTGCTCGACTTCTCGAAGCTCTATGCCAAGAGCATCGTGCTGCATCCCGAGTCGCTCGACATACGGAAGACGATCGAAGAAACGATCCGCCAGTTCGAAGCGCGCGGACAGCGTGAATCGATTGCCATTGTAGGAACCGGCGGGGATAAACCGCTCGTTGCCGAAGTGGATGCTAACCGGCTCAAGCAAGTGTTCATTAATGTGCTCGACAATGCGCTTAAATTTACTCCACGAAATGGGACGATTACGGTATCGGCCGATCAAGACGATGGGATGGCACGAGTCCGGATTCAAGATACGGGGAGCGGCATTCCGCCTGAGGATTTGCCCCATGTCACCGAGAAGTTCTACAAAGGGACAAGCCAGCGCTCCGGAAGCGGACTGGGCCTAGCCATCTGCAAAGAGATCGTCGAGCTACACGGCGGCAGCTTCCGTGTGGAGAGCACCGTTGGCGAAGGCACAGCGGTGACGATTGCGCTGCCGCTTATTCGCGCACAGCAGGCGCCACAGCCGCAGCTGTAACTACGGGAGTAGCAGTATCAATAACAGCAACAGCTCCTGCGCCTCCCGCGATTCACTCGACACAGCACCAACCGCCGACAACCCTCGGACGCGGCAAACCTCAAATAACCCGATCGGCTGCGGCCGACCGGGTTATTTGAGGAGCTTGCATCTATTCTTTATAGAACAGCGACTTGTGATTCTTGGTTACATAGGCGATCGCGAAGATAGCCAATAAGATGACAAGGCTGGAGAACCAATGTGCGGTGATCCAGTCGATAAAAGCTGGCATACACAGCCCCCTCGGGTGAAGCGAGATAGAATTAGTGTGCCAAATGTTAGGTGGAGTATACGAGGAGGGGGAACAAACCGTATTCCGCACCAGAGGACCCATGCTGCGAAAATCTAACGAATCTGAGAGGGCTTATTTCGCTGGAATTCGGGGCTTCGAGATTCTAACGAATCGTAGAGGGCTTATTGTGGGGAAATTGGCTCTTACATAGCAACATATGGCCAAATAGGGCTTGTACGATTCGTTAGAATTTTTTTGGAGTCATTTTGGGGCAAATAAGACCTGTGTGATTCGTTAGAGCTATCACGCCGGACTATTCATTCTTAGCAACAGCGGAAGACAATTCCACCGCACTTGTGGTTTAATAAATAATATCCAAACTACTCAATTCTTCCAGAAGGTGGGCTCGCAGATGAAGCATGCTAGACGGTCATCCTTTCGCTTTACACTCGTGCTTGGCGTAGTCATGCTGCTTGTGGCAGGTATGGTGCTCACAGGCTGCAATGAGGGGAAGCTTAACGTCAACGATACGCCACCGGTCGCCGAAGAACCGACGGAACAAGCGGAAGCGCCTGCAGAGACGGCGCCGGTTGATCCGCCCGCTGTGGATCCGCCTCAATATATTGCACCGCTGACCGGCTTGCCGCTGGATAGCGAAGCCACGCAGCGTCCGATCGCCGTGATGGTCAACAACTTCGCTGCGGCGCGTCCGCAATCGGGATTGCCGAACGCCGACGTCGTCTGGGAAGTGCTTGCCGAGGGAGGCATTACGCGCCTTGTAGCCGTCTTCCAAAGCGACACTTCAACGAATCCGATCGGCCCGATTCGCAGCAATCGCCCGTACCTGATTCGGATCGGCGAAGCCTACCATTCTGTACTGGCCCACGCTGGCGCGAGCACAGATGGCTATGATATCCTGCAGCATCATAACAAAGATTACTTAGACGAAATCTCCAATGCCGGTGCTTACTTCTACCGTGAATCGTTCCGCAAACCGCCGCACAATCTGTACTCCAATCTGGAGAAGTTGCGTGCCGGAGCCGCGAAGAAGAAATATGCCGAAACCGTCGATATCCCGACGTTTACTTGGTCCGAGCAAGGGGCGACGGCAGCGGGAACGGCGGCAACGACGGTCGAGATTCATTTTCTGCTGAAGGATTATAAGCCTTCCTACCGCTACAACGAGGCGACGGGGCTCTATGAACGCTCGATTAACGGTAAGCCGCATACCGATCTCACTACGAACAATCAGCTCACGGCAACGAATCTGGTCGTCATCGGCGCGAAGCATAAGACTTACGACGACTATGGCAGACTTGAGATCGATCTGGAGAGCGGCGGTCCGGCGATGCTGATCCAGAAAGGCAAGGCAGTCGACTGCACATGGGAACGCAGCAGCGACGGCGTTATTCGCCTCATGAAGGACGGGCAGGAGCTGCCATTCGTACCTGGACATACCTTCTATCACATCGTTCCGATGACGCCGACGTTTGCGGGGCATGTGAAGCTCGGCATATAATGAGAAGATTAGACGTGCAACGAACGACCTGGAGGAAGAACATTGGAATCGACAACGAAGCAAAATGAACAGTCCTGGAACACCGGCGCATACGGGGCGTGGCTGAAGCGTTTCGGCACACCGGCAGAGGCGGCAGGCAAAATCAAATCGGCACCCGAGAAGCGCGTCGGTTCGGCACTTGAGCATATGGGAGATGTGAGCGGGAAGCGGATCGTCAACCTGCTTGGCTCGAACGGCAACAAAGCCGTTGCGCTTGCGCTGCTTGGCGCAGAAGCGACCGTCATCGATTTCTCCGCGGAGAACGAGCGCTATGCTACGGAGCTAGCCGCTGCGGCAGGAGTGCCGCTCACCTACATCGTTGCCGATGTGCTGAAACTGCCTAACGAGGTGCTTAACGGCAGCTACGACATCGTGTATATGGAGTTTGGCATTCTGCATTATTTTCAAGACCTGCTGCCGCTGTTTGAGGTTGTCCGCGGACTACTCCGCCAAGGAGGCATGCTGGTGTTGCAGGATTTCCATCCGGTCTCCACGAAGCTGATCTCCTCGCGCGGCACAACGGCGAACATTCGCAAGCACAAAGTGGACGGCGATTATTTCAGTACGGAGCTGGAGGAGAAGGAAGTCGCATTCTCCAAATTTATACCGGAGGAGCAGGGCGGAGCGGTGGAAGTGCCCAAAGTGCTGCTGCGCAACTGGACGCTCGGGGAGATCGTAACGGGAGTTGCTTCCGGAGGGCTGTGCATCAAGCTGCTCGAAGAGCTGCCGAACGCCTCGTCCGACGTGTTCGACAAAGGGATTCCGAAGACTTTTACAATCGCAGCCGTGAAGCTGTAAATAGCTGTAAATCAACAGAAGCCGGAGGTGATCCGGTTTCTTTTTTTTGCCCCAGAGACGGTTAAAATCGGATGTGCCGGAAAACAATAGAAGGGCAAGGCGGTCCCAGGCAAAAAATATTTCACGTTTTTTGAAAATAGTCATAAAACCTTTACAATCGCTTAACAATCGAGTTGTATTCTATGATAAGATATTGTCGGTTTCCTATGGAGTTTGATGAATTTTGCCGGCAATCAAATTAGCGAGGGCAGCGAAGGGGATAGTTATGTTTAAGAAAAAGAACGATGTGTTCTTTACGACACTGGAAGCGATGGCGGATACGATTTTGGAAGGCGTGCACTACTTTGAACAAAACGTCTCTAAAATCAAAGATGTCGGACAGTTTGCGAAAACAATGAAAGAGTATGAGAGCAAATGCGACCGTCATGTACATACGATTCTGACTGAACTGAACAAAACGTTCATTACGCCAATTGAGCGTGAAGATATTATGAAGCTTACGACTTCGCTTGATGACGTGCTTGACGGCATTGAAGCTTGTGCTTCCCGTTTCGAAATGTACAATATTACGGAGCCGGACGAGTATGTCACCTTGTTCGCAGAGAACATCCTTCGCTGCGCGCAGCAAATCAAGAAAGCGATTTACCTGCTATCCGAGAAGAAGCTGCTTGCCATGCGCGAGCCTGCTATCCATATCAATGAACTTGAGAACCAAGCCGATGACCTGCTTCGCATCAGCGTAAAGAGCTTGTTCACGAACGTGAAGGATCCGATTGAGCTGATCAAGCGCAAAGAGGTTTATGAGCGTCTGGAGCAAACGACCGACTATTGCGAAGATGTCGCCAACACACTCGAAACCATCATTATGCGCAACAGCTAAGGAGCGGGACGAGCAGGTATGGACATTTACATTTGGGTTGGCATCGTTATTTTTCTAGCACTCGGTTTTGACTTTATCAATGGCTTCCACGATACAGCGAACGCAATCGCGACGACCGTGTCCACTCGGGCATTGTCGCCGCGGAAGGCGATTATCCTTGCATCGGTGATGAACTTCGTCGGGGCGATTATGTTTACAGGCGTGGCGAAGACGATCGGGGGCAAAATCGCGAATCCCGCTACGCTGGACCACGGCGTGCAGGTTGTAGTCGCGACCCTCATCGGGGCCATTGCATGGAACCTGCTGACATGGTGGTTCGGTATTCCATCATCATCTTCACATGCTTTGATCGGGTCGTTGACCGGGGCTGTTGTCAGCTCTGCGGGACTAGATGCTATTAATGGCAGCGGATTTATCGATATCTTAAAGGCACTCATTCTTTCGCCGCTCATCGCATTCGCCGGGGGCTTTATCGTGATGTGGATCTTGAAGCAGATTTTTGCCAAATCCAGTCCGCATCTGATCAATAAAGGGTTCCGCTCCGGTCAAATCTTGACGGCGGCCTTCCAATCGTTCACGCACGGGACGAACGATGCGCAGAAGGCGATGGGGATCATCACGTTCGCGCTGGTTACAGCGGGCATTCAAGACAATACCGATCATATTCCACTGTGGGTCAAGGTTTCCGCAGCAACGGCTATGGCGCTTGGAACGTCAATCGGCGGCTGGAAGATCATCAAGACGATGGGTACGAAGATTTTCAAAATCGAGCCGATCAACGGCTTCGCGGCGGATATCACATCGGCAACCGTTATCTTGACGGCAACGATGACGCATCTGCCGGTAAGTACGACGCATGTCATTACCTCCTCCATTCTCGGCGTGGGCAGCGCGAAACGCTTCTCCGCTGTCAAATGGGACTTGGCGGGTAAGATTATCATCTCATGGATCATCACGATTCCGATTACGATGATTCTTGCGGCGGTGCTATATCAGATCATCGCATTGTTTATCTAACATGGTAAAAGGCTGAACGTCTCGCAAGCGGCACTTAGGTGCGCTTGCGGAGAGGTTCAGCCTTTTGTGCTTGTCGCGGCGGTTATCTACGCGGGCGTCTGCGGCGGCCGCCCGGCGTTACGCCGGATTTGCCTGTGGCAGTGCGACGGCGTTTGCGCTTGCGGCGCTTCGGCGGTGCGTCATCGTCATCATCGGTACTGGTCACGCTGGCGCCTTTCTTCCCGAAGGAGCCTGCGAGTACTTTGATCAGCGGCGCCATCTGAGTGATGCTGCCGACGACCTTCTGCACCTTGCCCATCGTGGTCACGATGCCGTCGATTCCGCCCATACGGTCGACTACGCCCTTGAGGTCATTGAGACTGGTGGCGAGGTTGAAGCCGGACTTGGCGTCGGTCTTCTCTTCGACTTTGGTTGGCTCGATGAGCGTAGGGAGATTGCCGTCAGACTCCGGAAGAGGTATAATTTGCTGGCCTGATGGCGGTTGAATGGTAATGGATGGGACTCCCGTTGAGAACTCGGACGATGAGAACGGAACCGGGGTTTTCCCTAGCCCGACGCTTTTGTTAGTGGGGGTGCTCAATCCTTGAAAGGGATCGGAAATGCCGGGAAAAGGACTTTGCTGCCGCCCATAATGGGGGCCTTGACCTTGCCCGCCGCTCTGGCGCTGCTGCTCGTAGCTGCCGGCGGGTGGATCATAGCGGTATTTCACGCAGATCACAACCTTTTTTGGCGTTTTATATAGTAGTCTATGGGATAGGCGAACATACGGACTGGACGAATGCCCGTATTTTCGTAATAAATTTCCGCTGATGCGGGGTAGCATTGATCGTTGGTCGTGGGCCAAGTTGGTCTTCTGTTCTGTGAAGCGCTACAACGGTGACGCTTGAATAATGGTAGAGAAACGAATACAATTAGCTTACTAGTTCAAGTGGGAGTGTGTGCGAACGATGCAATTGAAGAAACTGAATGACAAGACGTTCGACCAGCTGTTCGAAGCGATTCTAACGCTGGAGACGGTGGAAGAATGCTATGTGTTCTTCGATGATTTGTGTACGGTAAACGAGATCCAGTCGCTGTCTCAGCGGCTTGAAGTGGCACGCATGCTTGGCAAGGGTGCGACATATAATCAGATTGAAGCAGAGACCGGCGCAAGCACGGCGACGATTTCACGCGTGAAACGGTGCCTGAACTACGGCAACGATGGGTACAAAATGGCGCTGGAGCGCGCAGGACGCTAAGCGTGGTGCGGAAGCCTGGTGTGTTAGTGATTAGTCACGGTTCGCGTGAGGCGGACTGGGTAAAGCTTGTTGATGAGGCGGTTGGGGCGGTTCATAAAAGTCTAAAACCTTTTGGTGCCGCCGTGCGCGAGAGTAACCCCAAACCTATTGGCACAGTGCCGGTAGTCTCGGCTTTTCTGGAGATTGTAGAAGGACGTCTGATTCAAGACGGCATAGATCAGCTGGAAGCGGAAGGCGTGACGGAGCTCTACGTCCTTCCGCTTTTTGTGTCGTCCGGCAGTACGCATGTGGACGACATTGCGCAAGCATTCGGCGCTCAGCCGGTATCGGCGGCGCGCCGCGGCGAGCTGGCGCCGTTCCGGGTTGGCGCGGGCATGAGCGTCCGCTTCGGCTTGCCGATCGACGACGACGCGGATATTGCCGAGCTGCTGCTGGGCAATATTGCGGAGCTGTCGTCGGCGCCCGCGAGGGAGCGATTGCTGCTCGTCGCGCATGGTTCGCGCGAGGCGGTCTTTCACGGCCGCTGGCGAAGCGGCATGGGGCAGCTCGCGGCGCGCGTCCGCGAGCTTGGCGGGTTCGCCGGCGCAGACATTGCGATGCTGCTGCCGAATCAGGCGGCCTGCAAGCTGCGCGCGCTGCAGCGGCGGTATGAAGGTGACTCGTTCCTCGTGGTGCCTCTCTTTCTGAGCGAGGGTTATTTTACAAGAACGGTCATTCCGGGTCGGCTTGAAGGGCTGGACTACCGGTACAATGGCCGCGCGCTGCTGCCGAATCCGTATATTGTGCGCTGGATGGAGCGTCAGATCGAGAGCTGGCTGCGTGAAGGGGATGCCTGGTGACGGCAGTTTGGGAAGTTCGCCGTTTAGGTGTATAGTAGAGAGTAGAGAACTTGAGATGATACGGGCAGCAGGATGTGCCGGTTGCCGTGTTCACGGATGCGCGGAAGGCGCTGCCGTACACGGTCCGGAGTGAATGTGCCGGAGGTGGACTAGGTGACGATTAAGAGGGCGAGATTGATCTATAACCCGACGTCGGGACGGGAAGAAATTAAGAAGCGGCTGCCAGACATTCTGCAGCGGCTTGAACGCGGCGGCATCGAGACGAGCTGCCACGCCACCGTGAGTGAAGGCGATGCGACAATCGCGGCATCCGAAGCTGCGGACCGCGGCTTCGACATGATCATCGCGGCCGGCGGCGACGGGACGCTGTATGAAGTGATCAACGGCTTGGCGGAGAAGGACGTACGGCCGCCGCTAGGGATTTTGCCGCTGGGGACCACGAATGATTTTGCCCGGGCGCTTGGCATTCCGAAGCATTGGGAGTACGCGTGCGATCTCATCATTCAGCAGTACACGAAATCGATTGATCTGGGACGGGCGAATCAGCGGTATTTTATCAATATCGCAGGCGGGGGCTCCTTGACGGAGCTGACCTATGAGGTGCCGAGCAAGCTGAAGACCATGATCGGGCAGCTGGCCTATTATATGAAGGGTCTTGAGAAAATGACCCGCCTGCGGCCAACGGAGCTGCGGCTCCAGGCCAAGGAGATCGGCGAGATTCATGAGGAGATCATGATGTTCCTCATCTGTAACAGCAATTCGGTCGGCGGCTTCGAGAAGCTGGCACCGGAGGCGAGCCTCAGCGACGGCCTGTTCGACGTCGTTGTGCTGAAGAAATGCAACCTCGGCGAATTCATCCGCTTGGCGTCCCTGGCGCTGCGCGGCGAGCATTTGCATGATCCGCATGTGGTGCATTTTCAGACGCGTGAGCTGATCGTCACGACACCGGATTACGTGCAGCTAAACCTGGACGGCGAGTATGGCGGCACGCTGCCATGTACGTTCACGGTGCTGCCGTCGCATTTGAACATTATTGTGGATGAAGCGGGCAATTCTACTTATAAATAAATGGCATGAAGCAGATAAAAGGTATAGGCGAGACAACTGACTGATAAGATCGAAGCAAGGATATGAAGGAAAACGGAGCGGGTTATGTACAATGAGCAACAATAAGGTTAAAGTACCGACAGTAAGCAAAAATGATGAAGTCGTCGTCGACATTGTCGGCTTGACGCATGAGGGCGAAGGGGTAGGCCGTGCAGACGGCTTTACCCTTTTTATACAGGGAGCCCTTCCGGGCGAACGCGTCCGTGCGAAGGTACTGAAGGTGAAGAAGACTTATGGCTACGCGAAGCTGCAGGAGTTATTGGTTAAGAGCGCGGACCGCGTGGATGCGCCTTGCCCGATCTATAAGCAGTGCGGCGGATGCCAGCTGCAGCATCTGAGTTACGAGGGGCAGCTGGCGTGGAAGCGGCAGCATGTGGTGGATAATCTCGAAAGGATTGGGAAGCTGCGGGTTGCCGGGGCGGACGCCGCGAGTGGAGGCCTAGCCGGCGGTGAGTCGGATGCAGTGATTGTCCATCCCACTATTGGGATGGACGAGCCATGGCGTTATCGGAACAAAGCGTCCGTACCGATGGGCATGGCCGCTGTTGCAATGGGCGGAGACGGCGACGGGCTCTTCTCGGAGGAGCGCTTAATCGGCGGCTTCTATGCGCGTGGCAGTCACCGCATCATTGATATGGACGAGTGCATGATTCAGCATTCGCACAATGATGATATTGTGGCGCGCGTGAAGGCGATTGGCCGCGAACTTGGGATTTCGGCCTATAACGAAGAAACAGGCCGTGGACTGCTGCGTCATGTGATGACGCGCGTAGGTTTCGTTTCTGGCGAGGCGATGATTGTGTTGATCACGAACGGGGGGCACATCCCACAAGTGGACAGCTGGATCAAAATGATCCGTGAAGCCGTACCTAACGTGAAGAGTATCGTGCAGAACGTGAACAAGCGTGATACGAACGTGATCTTCGGCGATGAGACGCGCGTGCTCTGGGGCAGCGAGGTTATTTATGACGAGCTCGATGGCATTCGCTTCGCTATCTCGGCTCGGTCGTTCTACCAGGTGAATCCTGTGCAAACGGTGGAGTTGTACCGCAAAGCAGTTGAATGTGCTGCGTTGACGGGTAATGAGCGGGTTATCGATGCCTATTGTGGCATCGGAACGATTTCGCTTTTCTTAGCACGCCAAGCCGGCCATGTTTACGGCGTTGAGATTGTGCCAGAGGCGATTGCGGATGCGGAGAGAAATGCGAAGCTGAATGGGATCGAGAACGCCTCGTTCGAGGCTGGGCCAGCCGAGGTTGTAATCCCTCGCTGGCGTAAGGAAGGTATTGTGGCCGACGTGATTGTAGTCGACCCGCCGCGCAAAGGTTGCGACGAAGCGTTGCTCGAGACGATCCTGGCGATGCGTCCAGAGCGTGTGGTGTATGTGTCGTGTAATCCATCGACACTGGCACGCGACCTGCGAGTGTTGGAGGATGGCGGATATAAGACGGTTGAAGTGCAGCCGGTGGATATGTTCCCGCATACGGTGCATGTGGAGTGTACAGTGTTGCTAAAGAGAGGGGTTGTAACCAATAAATAAACCCATGCTATTCGCAATAAACCCTTGTCAAAAATCGAATAAAGTTCTGCTAAGACGGGGGAAGGTATGAGTAGGAGTTAGAATCAAAAGCAAACAACCGAGTGAAAATCAGGGTTCATCCTGGAATCACTCGGTTTTTCTTTATTGTAGGTTAGAGCTATGAGACGATGCAGGGAGGAGGGCTGTAAAATGGCAGGGTTTTAGATGAAGGAACTCATCATTTGTATAGCGAATTAGTAATGGTACTAAAGTCACGATATCGATCGGGAGGCATTATGAGCACACTTACACTTCAACAATTGGAATCGCACTTATGGGAATCGGCTAATATCATGCGTGGCAGCATCGATTCCTCTGACTATAAAAACTACATCTTCGGTATGCTGTTCCTAAAGCGTTTGAATGACGTATTTGTCGAAACCGCTAAACGGATTGAGATGGAAGAAGGAGACGACTACGGCTGGTACGACCGCGACGAGCATCAGTTCTTCGTACCCGAACGTGCGCGCTGGGAACATATCCAGACATTAACGCAAGACATTGGAGACGCGATCAACAAAGCTTTTGAAGCGCTTGAGGAAGAGAATGTATCGTTGCAAGGGGTACTGGCAACCATAGACTTCAACGATAAAGAGAAGCTGCCAGACAAGCTCCTGCAGCGTCTGATTCAACACTTTTCAGCAATTGAGCTCTCCAATAGTAACTTGTCTGAGCCTGACATGCTCGGCCGTGCCTATGAATACCTTATCAAGCAGTTTGCCGACGATGCAGGGAAGAAGGGCGGAGAATTCTACACGCCAAGCAAAGTCGTTGAACTGATCGTCAAGCTGATCAAGCCCGAAGAAGGCATGCGTGTCTGCGATCCCACAGTCGGATCTGGCGGTATGCTTATTCAATCTGTCGACTACATCAAGTCCAAAGGCGGTAATCCGCGTAACCTGACCCTTCATGGTCAAGAGCGCAACCTCAATACCTGGGCAATTTGTAAAATGAACCTTCTTCTGCATGGATTAAGCGACCATTGGATTGCAAAAGGTGATACGATCCGTGAACCTAAGTTGCTTGAAGATGGCGAGCTTATTCTATATGACCGTGTAATCGCCAATCCCCCGTTTAGCTTAAGCAACTGGGGACGTGAAGAAGCAGAAGCGGATTCACTTGGTCGTTTCCGTTTCGGACTACCACCTAAGGATAAAGGCGATCTTGCGTTCGTCCAGCACATGGTGTCAACGCTTAACCATGAAGGCAAGGCTGGCGTTGTAATGCCACATGGCATCCTGTTCCGCGGCGGTGCAGAAGCAGCCATTCGTAAAGGATTACTTGAAGAGGATCTTATTGAAGCGATCATCGGCCTGCCATCGAACCTTTTCTATGGTACAGGTATTCCAGCAAGCATAACCATTTTTAATCGTAATAAAGCTGCTCAGAAGAAGGGACAAGTGCTGTTCATTCATGGCGCGGGGGATTATCAGGAAGGAAAGAATCAGAATGTCCTTCGTGATCAAGATATCGAAAAGATCGTATCGGCCTACGACAAATGGGAGGATCAAGAAAAGTATTGCCGAGTTGTTGATATCCAAGAGATCCGTGAGAACGACTATAACCTTAACATTGCACTGTATATTGATTCGGCTGAGGAAGTAGAGCAGATTGATGTGGATGAGGCATTGGTAGAACTCCGTCAATTGGAAGAGGAACGCGTGGGGATTGAGTTCACAATGTATAGCTTTTTGAAGGAGCTAGGCTATGATGCATGAAGCAAACGTGACTCAATTAGGCGAGGTACTTGAATCGATTGTGGGAGGAGGAACACCTTCCCGTAAAAATGAAGGATTTTATGAAGGTAATATTCCATGGGTAACAGTAAAAGATTTAGTCCACCATCATCTAGACAAAGCACAAGAGTATATAACAGAAGAAGCAGTAATGAAGAGTGCTACCAATCTAATCCCTAAAGGAACTGTAATTATCGCAACAAGAATGGCTCTTGGGAAGGCATTTATTAATTTAGTTGATGTCGCCATTAACCAGGATCTTAAAGCGTTAATTCCGAATAAGGATTTGATTGATTCTGAGTTCTTACTACATACTATTATTGGTAATGCTAGTGCGATTCAAAGTATGGGATCAGGAACAACAGTAATGGGAATTCGGTTAGAGCAATTAAAATCATTATCTATATTTGTTCCAAAATTATATGAACAACATAAAATTGCCAATATGCTTAACTCAGTTGATAGTGCCATCTCCAAAACCGATGCCATCATTGAACAAACGGAGAAGGTTAAGAAAGGGCTCATGCAGCAGCTTCTTACCAAGGGGATTGGACATACGAAGTTTAAGCAGACGGAGATTGGGGAGATTCCTGAGACTTGGGAAGTTAATGCTTTTGGGCAAATATTCAGTTTGATTAAGAGCGGCATCTCTCGTAGATTAGTGCCCGACGATGTGGGATATCCTGTTATTCGATCTTCAAATATTGGGAATGCACAGCTTATTTTAGATGACTTAAAGTATTGGTATTTTGAAGATGATCAGGGAGTTGATCTGAAGAACCTAATACTAGAGGATGGGGATATACTAGTAAACTTCATCAATAGTCTGGCTCAGATTGGAAAGTGCTGCTTATTTACTAAACAAGATAGAGATTTTATCTATACCACCAATATATTTAGAATGAGGGTAAAACCTGATGTTTTGTTAAATAGATACTTTCACTATTATTCGCAGACTACTCGCTATGAAACCGATCTTCAGTCAATTGTTAAGCCTGCGGTTAATCAAGCAAGTTTTACTAAATCGGACTTTGAAAACCTACAAATTGGACTTCCTCCTGTATCTGAACAAAATAAAATTGTTGAGATTCTAACATCTCTTGATGATAAACTGACCTCAGAAAATTTAAAGCTTAATCAACTTCTCACTTTAAAAAAAGGTCTAATGCAAGTCCTCCTAACGGGCAAAGTCCGAGTCAAAGTCGACGATCCAGAGGTGGTATCCACATGACCTCAACAAGCGAATGGAACGAGAAGCATCTTGTTGAAAATAGACTAATCGAACAACTCAAAGAAATGGGCTATGAGCATATTCATGGCCCTTCTTTGGATACGGAACGTGAGTCGACTCGTGCGGTTATCCTTCAAGATCGTCTTACCCGAGCGCTTAAGCGTCTTAACCCGTGGATCAACGATACAAACCTGAACAAAATCATTCGCAGCATTATCTACATAGAAGCAACGAGCCTGATAGAAGCCAACGAAGCGTTCCATAACATCCTAGTGAACTATACATCAATTCAGCAGGATATGGGCAAGGGCAAGAAGAACCAGACGGTCAAAATTATCGACTTTGAATACCCATCGAGTAACGAATTCCTCATCATCGATCAATTCAGCATCGGCGATGCCAGCGGTACCATTCGTCCCGACCTGCTCGTATATGTAAACGGAATTCCACTCGTTGTCATCGAATGTAAGAGCCCGATGGTAGCTGTAGATGAACAAATAGGCAAAGCTGTTAAGCAACTGAGAAGGTACCAGAATCAATGTGAGCACTTGTTCCATTACAACCAGTTCATGATTGCAACGAGCAACGATCGTGCCAAAGCAGGTACAATTGGCGCACAGCTTAAGCATTTTGGAGAGTGGAAAGATCCTTATCCGTTAACGTCACCTGATGTAGGCGATCATCCAACGCCGCAAGATATCCTTGTTGCGGGCATGCTATCGAAAGCTAATTTGCTTGATCTCATCCAGAACTTCATCGTCTTCGAGCCTGAGAATGGACGTATGATTAAGAAGCTATCTCGTTACCAGCAGTTCCGTGCGGTCAATAAAGCGATTAACCGCCTTATGACAGCCAAATCCCCTCGTGAACGTGGAGGGGTTGTGTGGCATACGCAAGGCAGCGGGAAATCCCTTACGATGCTGTACCTAGCTGTTAAGCTACGCCGCATCGAAGTTTTGAAAAACCCTAGTATCGTAATCGTAACAGACCGTTCAGACTTGGATGATCAGATCACAAAGACATTCCGCCGCTGTGGTTTTGCTAATCCGCAACAGGCATCAAGTGTCTCTCAACTTAAAGAACTACTGAGGCAAGGTCCAGGCTCAACTGTCATGACACTAGTTCAAAAGTTTCAAACGAGTAACGAGGAAAATCAGTTTCCAGAGCTCTCCGCTGCCGAGAATATCATCGTTATGGTCGACGAAAGCCATCGGTCGCAGTACAAGGGCCTCGCCATGAACATGCGCACAGGGCTTCCGAATGCCTGTTATTTAGGCTTTACTGGAACGCCGATTGATAAGGAAGATAAAAGTACAACGCGTACGTTTGGCCCGTATATCGACAAATACACAATTGAACAAGCTGTAGATGACGGTGCGACAGTCCCGATCTTTTACGAAGCGAGATTGACGCAGCTTCATGTGGAAGGCGAAACGCTTGATCAACTGTTTGACCGCAAATTCCGTGAGTATGATGCAGAGACACGAGAGCGAATCATGAAGAAGTATGCTACGGAAGAAGCGATTATTGCATCTCCTAAGCGTATTGAACAGATTGTGCTCGATATTATCAAACATTATGAAGCCCATATCATGCCAAACGGTTTCAAGGCGCAAATTGTCGCAGTCACACGCGAAGCCGCTGTTTTGTATAAGGAGAAGCTGGATGAGTTAAGTGATCTGGATTCAGCTGTTGTGTTCTCGTCAGGTTCAGACGATAAGGAGCACCTTAAGAAGTATCACATCAGCAAAGATGACGAGAAAGCCATCATCGCTCGTTTCAAAAAGCCATTGTCCGAGGATAAGCTGGCGTTCATTATTGTGTGCGACAAGCTGCTTACGGGCTTTGACGCGCCTATCGAGCAGGTCATGTATCTGGATAAGCCATTGAAGGAGCATAATCTACTTCAAGCAATTGCTAGAACGAACCGTACCTATGATAAGAAGGATTACGGACTAATTGTCGATTATTTTGGTGTGTCTCGCTTCTTAGAAAAGGCGCTGGCAATTTTCTCGAAGCAAGACATTCAAGGTGCGCTTATGCCTGTAGATAGCGAAATTCCTCGTCTCCAAACTCGTCACAGAGCTGCGATGAAGTTCTTTGATTACATTCGCAATGAAGATGTAGAGTCTTGCATCCAGGTGCTTGAACCAGAGGATGTACGACAACAATTTGAGTTGGTTTTTAAGCGATTTGCTTCCAGTATGGATATGATCATGCCAGATCCCAAAGCGCAGCCGTATGTAAATGATCTTCAATTCCTTGGTAAAGTCCGTCAACTGGCAAAGTCCCGTTATCGTGACGAAAGTATGGATATTTCGGACTGCGGGGAAAAGGTTAAGCAGCTGATTGCGGAGCATATGCGAGCTTCATCTGTTGGGATTCTGCACGAAGCCATTGATATCTTGTCCAGCAAGTTCGAGAAGAAGGTCAATGAGCTATACGGCGGTGAAGCTAAAGCCTCTGAGATGGAGCACGCGATCCGCCATGAGATTAGGGTCAAGATCCAAGAGAATCCCGTGTATTACACGTCATTGAAAGAGAAGTTGGAGAAGCTGATCGAGGCTCGTAAACAGCACCAGATGGATATTGTGGAACTTGTAGAGCAGCTTCGTGGAATGATTAACGATATGCGGGACACAGCCACCAAGAGCCAAATTAATGGTTTAGCACGGGAGCAGTATCCATTTTATCAGATATTAGAAAAACAGCTTCCTGCCGAGGACGACAAGGAAGCTTTAAAGGAACTAACGCATATCATTACCGAAATCATAATTGAACAATCTGTTGTAGAATGGACGAACAAAGACGATGTGAAACGGGAGATGCGACAAAAGATTAAGAGGCAGCTTCGTGTAACAAAATGCCCGAAAGACCAGATTGAGGAGCTTGCGCAGAAGTTAATGGCTCTAGCTGAAATTCATTACAAGAAGTAATCGCTTGAAAGTTCTAAAGCATCAATAAATGACAGTAAACATCTCGTATTAGAGTTCTTTCCTTCATGAATTATGGGTAAGATTGAAGTAGATGAGGTGAAGGCGATTGCCTGTACGTGACGAGCAGAGGCCAGAAATAAAACGACTATACTTAGAAGGTTGGAGCACCACACAAATCAGTAGGCATCTAGGTGGCATGAGTGCAGAAGGTGTTCGATATGCATTGCAAAAAATGGGAGTCGAGCGCAGAACCGTTCGTGAGGCGTTCGAAGCACTTGGCAACCAAGAAGACTCGCACTTTTTAAGTACTGCCAAGCGGGATGAAATTCCAATCCTCTACGCGTCAGGGCAAAGTACGGTGCAAATTGCGAGACTTTTTGGTGTAACAGAAGCCGCGATTCGTCAGCAGCTACTCACCAAGGGTATTGCTCCTCGATCGATTAGCGAAGCACGAACACTGAGTACCCAACACCCTGAAACGCAAAAGCGACAAAGTGAGTCACTGAAGCGCAATTGGCAAGATCCCGCATATCGTGAGAAAATGATAGTCGCATTGGATAAAAACAAAATTGCATTCACCTCTACTGAGGAGCAAATGGCCAGACTACGCGGTGTGCTTGCGGGGATGCTGCTAGGTGATGGTAGTTTACACATTCAAAAAGGAGGCCGGCACGCCAGTTATTCGATGACCCATACAATCAAACAACGGGCATATTTAGAGTTCAAAGCCACGATACTTCGCGAGATTACGCCGCTAAACTATTATGAAACTGCGCCGAAGCCTAAAATACCAAATGGTCAGGTTCAATGCAAAACAAAGACAAACCCATTTTATACGGAGCTTCGATCCATCGTTTATCCGAATGGTCAAAAAACGGTGACACTAGAATGGCTTAATTGGCTTACTCTAGAAGGGCTAGCGCTGTGGTACATGGATGACGGTTCACTCAGCAAACGGCGGTCATACAATAAAAGGGGTCAATATCGGATAGCAAGTCGCTGCATTCAGTTTGCGACCTGCGGTTTTTCCCTTGAGGAGCAGGAGATACTTCGTATTTTTGTAAAAGAGCGTTTTGATCTTGACTTTAAAACCGTCAAGTCGCATCAAACTGCTGAAAATACGTATTACAGCTTGCGCGCTGCCGCAACTGTGGCGAATAAACTGTTTGACTTGATTCGGCCATTTGTCGTCCCTTGCATGGCGTATAAGATAGATATGGAGTACGATGTTAAGTGAGATTAGTCCTTGCAAGTTTAGACCCACTCGATTATAAAGTTAAAGTTGGTCCATTTATTCTAAGCCATTCCTTACGTTCATCGTAATCAGGCAAGATTGAGCGTACATACTGCCAGAATTCTGCGGAATGGTTCGGATACTTCAAATGGACCATCTCATGGACAAGCACGTAATCAATGATCTTCATTGGAGCCATCATAATACGCCAGTTGATATAGATGCTTTTATCAGCAGCACAAGAGCCCCAACGCATTTTCTGATCTTTAAGTTGCAGCTTACCTGGGGATACCCCCATCTTAGGACTGTAGATGCGTAGTCGCTCGTTGAGCTTTGCTTGTCCGTACTGTAAGTACCAGTTCATAAAGAGCGGTTTGAGTTGTGCTGGTAGCTCATCATTTTTTAACTCAGAAGAGACGGTTACATGGAAACGATTCTGCTTGAATACGAGGGATGGCACGATTTCCATATTAGTCTTTTCAACCTTGAGTCGATAGAATCTGCCGATATAGAGGAACTTCTCACCGCTAACGAATTCCTTACGTTTCGGCGGAACCGTGATCTCTTCGAACTCATACCATTTGCTTAAGATCCAAGGTGACTTCTTTTGTAGGACTTCTTGGAGCTTTTTGTCATCAATTGAAGGTGGCGTGACTACATTAACTCCGTCAATCCAATCGACTGAGATAATGATGTCCTTGACATCAGGTTTGTGTTCGAGTGTGTATTCAATAATTGTATTACCATATTTGTATTCTGGCATCTAGAAAGACTCCTTAGGCTCGGAAGGCATTGTACCCTAATCTTCACATGCGGATAGCTTAATGTCAAAGCAGTAAGTCGATATCGATCTAGGGTTGGCATTAACCATGCATACTGATTTTTAGAATCTATGCATCCAACTACCAAATTTGTGAGAGCGATGACATTGTTAGAATTACTTGCTTTCCCAGATAAGTTTGAGCTATTTCAAGAGGTGAGGAAACAAATTGCAGTTCATTGTGTAAGTGATAATGCGAAGTATCTTGCCTTAAGAGATCGATTTATTGAGCTGACTGGGAAAAAGGATGAAGAAACTAAACAATATATTGGATATTGAACAAGAAATGTTCATTTAGGTCATAACCTAGAGGATATTTTGGAGAACGATGATGAGAAGTTAAACAAATTAATACTTGAACTTCAAGGTTACATAGGCAACGTAATAACTGATAACATAATATGACACGGGAAGAATTCTTAGACTTTCGAAAACAGAGAAGGATAGAGCGTAGGCTTCAACGAGAAGATTAATTGAGTGCTAGACTATTCTTGATAATATTCCTAACGCTACAAGGCAAAGTATTCAAGCATGATTGGTGAATGGTAAAACAGCAAAGGAGATATACCATGCATTTTCTTATTTTGTTCGGTTTGAAAGTTCCGTCAGCTTAGCCGTATAAAATTTCTTCTTACTGTCTACTTGTCACGTGTGGAATCGATAGCATTGTTGATAAAGTAGAAATCATTATCTCTTAATTTACTGGCAGTTAATTCTGAGTTATTAGAATTAATATGCCATTTTTTATATTAGCAACTAGATTTGATGACTATTGCAGGGAAATGGAGGGAATAGTCGAATGTTTAGACGAAAGTACAATTATTCCCTAGAAAATAATAAACTTGTGTGCTATTTCTAAGTTGTTGTAGAAAGAGCCATTTTTAAATAAGTAATCGCTATGAGGGGGCAGAATGAATTGGCGAAGAATGGATTATTTTATAATGAGCATTTTAACGAAGTGGAGAATCGATTATATTATCTTCTTGATATAATAAGAGGTAATTATTACCTTTTTAATGATCGGAATGGTCAATATACGCTATTAAGACTACTCTATTTGAAATTAATGACAAAATACAATAATGAGTTTAATTATACATGGGATCGAGTTAAAGATTTAAATTATGAAATGTTTCATAGAGATGATGAAGAACTATCTCGCGAGTTGAATCGATTAATTAATATAGAAGAGAGACCAGCAACATTTAATTATTATCCAATCATTAGAGAGGTTATAAATTTTCTTGACAATATTGATATTCCTGAAGAATATTTTAACAAGAAATTATTAGGTGACCTTTTCTTTAGATTCTGTGAAAGATTCTTTTTACTAAATAAGAATCCATATTCTAATCTGCTAAGTACAAATCGTATATATGCTGAGGTTATTGAAGAAATAATTAAGATGAAACAAGGTGAATCGATTCTAGATCCATTTATTGGTTCTGGTGGTTTAGTTTACAATGTTGTATCAGCGAATAAATATACCGATGTCAAAGTTTATGGACTAGATATTGATAGAGTTCAATTGTCAATTTGTAGTATGCTTTTTGAGTTGGGTGGAATATCCCACACAGAGCTTCTAAATGATGATTATTTTAAATCAATACATTCAAATACCAAAGAGAAATATGACAAAATAATTACACATTTACCCTTAAGGCAATCATTTTCAAGTATTAATAGCTCGTATCATACAAAGAAAGATTACATGATGGATATTGTATTTAATTTAATAAATTCTTTGGCTATAAATGGTGAGGCATACATAATTGCCCCGAGTAGCTTTCAATTTGCAAATGGAGAATGGAGTCCAATTCGAAAGGCATTAATTAATGATGATTTATTAGACGTTATAATTGAATTTTCTGAATTAGGTAAGGAAAGAAGTCTATCAAGCTTGGTTGTTTTAGTTATTAAGAAACGAAAAGAAGAAAGAAGAAAAAGAAAAATTCAATTGATAAGTCTACAGACAAAGAATGTTAATACATTGTTTCAAACAATGAAGGAACAAGAGGAAAACGAGTTTAGTCGAATTGTATCTCTGGATGAAGTTTTAAGAAGAGGTGCTATTTTAACCTTCAATCAATATGATCCAATTTTTGAAGAAATGAATAGAATGCTTCGTTTTGAAACGGGGATATATTTAGCAGATGTTGCAAATTTGATTAAACCTGTTAACAATAGCAACTTCCATTTTGATGAATTCGGATCAATACCAGTTATAAAACCGAGTAATTTAAATAAGGATATTAATGATATTTATTTAGAGTCAAATTTTGATGCTTTTATTAGAATAGAGCAATGCTCCGAAACTCAGATTATAGATAAGAAATCAATAATTATTTCACTTCAAGGAAGAGATTTAAAACCGACAATCTTTGATCCAAATCATTCTGAACTGAAGAAAATCGTTTTATCTAATTGTGTTGCTTTAGTAATTAAGGAGGATACTAATCCGGATATAGATCTTGACTATATATACTATCAACTATATAATCCCAAACTTCTAAGGCAAGTCGCAGGTTATAAAAGAGGATCTGTCATCAAAAGAATTACATATGGTGATCTTCTGAGCATCATTATTTCAAAACCAGAATTTGAAAAGTATGAGCAGTTAGTTGATTTCCAACACGAACCAATTAGGGAACTTGAGAAATATAAGAAGTTATACGACGAAGCAATAGTTATACGAGAAAAGGAAAAAGTGATAGCTGAGAATAACATAGTAAATATGTTGTTGCACAATATTAGTAAGCATATTTCAATCATTGGACATGATATAGAAATACTATATAAATTTTTAGGAGAAAATAATTTATTGGAGAAAGTATATAATATTGATTTTATTAATGAACATAATGATTCCTTTCAAGTTCGAAATGGGTTGGAAAAAGCAATTGAATTGGTTCCAGTTGATAAAATAGTTAATAGAACAAAAGAGAGAATAAATTTGTTAGAGAAAATATTTGAAGATACTCAAAAGTCAATCAATCTTAACTTAAATGGTTTTGATTTTGAAATAGTTAGTGTAAAACAACTGTTGCTAGACTTGACCCGAGATAGATTATTAAATAAAGATCTCGAATACAAATTTATAGTGGAAGGAGATGACGCTAAGTTAAGAGTCAACATACCAAGTTTCAAAGAGTTATTTCATTTATTAATAAACAACGCAGAAGAGCATTCATTTGAAAATCAAATACAAAATAGTAGTTTTATTATTGAGTTTAAGATTATAAAAAGGAAAAATTCAATAATAATTGAATACAAAAATAACGGGCTGGCCTTTAATATAACTCAGGTGGATTTTATTTTGGCTGGTAAAAAGAACCTTCAAAGTTCGGGGAGCGGGCTTGGGGGGGCATACATCAATAGAGTTGTACTTAAACATAATGGTAGTTTTGTTATAGAACCACAAGATAAAGGGGTTAAATTTATATTTACATTTAACATGGAGGCAAGGAAAAATGACGACAACAATTAATACTCTGCTCGTAGATGATGATACTGAGTACGCTTTATCTCTAAGAAATTTCGCGACCCAAAATGGAATCCATATTTACCATGCCAAAACATTGGATGAAATGAAAGAAGCGCTACCAAAGATCATTAGTGGCATAAGCGTTGTCATTTTGGATATTAAAGGAATGATTACTGCGAAGGATCAATACGATGATGAGAATTTTTTATCATTAGCTATTACTTATCTCGATCAAGAGTATTCTACAAAGCCTAGGATTATTCTGACTGGAGATACCGAAGGTTATAAGTATATTCAAAAATTCAGGAAAAATGAAGTGGTATTTAGAAAGGGGAATGAATCTGAAAAAGATATGTTCTCACTAATTAAAGAATTACATACAAATTTACCGGAGTATGAAATTTATAAAAGATACAGCGACATTTTTCAAGTTTTTGATTTAGGGCTATTAGCGAGTAACCGAAAACAAGAATTACTTGATCTAATAAAAAAAGTAGATTCAATTGATCCTGTAGAGATTAAAAACTCTTTAGGTAGAATAAGAGATTTACAAGAGGAGATTTTTTTTCAAATAAATAAACATAAAACTGCCTATTTGCCAGATAATCGAGCCTTAAATGATAGAGGAGAAATCTCAGTAAGAAAGGCACATAGTTTTTTAGTTGCAAATTCTGTAGGTAGAGGATACGAATACCCACTATTTCTTAGTGAGATGACAATTGCTAGCTATAAGGTGGCATGTGAGTATGGAGTTCATACTTCTAGATTAGATAGTGGATTTAAACCTACTAAATATACTGTACAAAATTCATTCTATTCACTATTAGATTTAATAAACTGGTATTTGGTATTATTGAGGTAATCTTGCTTGTAAACAGGTATAAGACGCTGGCAAAATACAGCATCCCTTGCTGTATCCGAATGTAGATGATGTCGGTTACCCAAACCTCATTAGGTTGCGTACACACGTTAAATGCTGGTTAATCCAGTTTGGTGCGATGGGGAAGTCGTAATTGGAATTCGTGGTCTGCACTTTGATTTTCTTCATCGCCTGGGAGCGGAGGTTATTCTCACTCATGATACGGCCAACGGTCCTTTCTCCTGCGACCAGCCGTCTTGCTTCAACAAAATTATGATTTTCGGGCTACCGTAAATACCACTATTTTCTGTGTAATGATATGCAATTCGTTCCGCTAACTTCGCATGGAACAGCGCTCGTTCACTAGGCGCGGAGTGCCTCCACTTGTAGTTGCATGCAAGTGTCCAGGAGGACATTAAGTCTACCATATCGAACTCTTATCTTGACGTATTCTGTCAAATACCGAGTTGGAGCGAACGATATGACACTTCCAGTAGAGCTGGCTTCTATATTTCGAGTAAAGCAAAAATCTTATAAAATGGTTTTAATCTTGGCCATTCTCGACGAATACCAACAAACTAAACTTCAATTTCTACCGCTCAATGCTGTTGCTGAGCGGTTTTTGTCTTATTTCCGTAACGCTTCGAATAGTGGAAATACGGTAGATCTCCCGCCTCCGAACAGGGCTACAAGTTGGAATGCATTCACATTATCCCAGACTAAGTCCCTCCTCCAGACCCCGATTGATGCGCTAAAGTCAATTATAGAAGCGAACTCCGAGACAATAACATTCAAGTCTTCTGTCTGGGCTCAAATTAACGAACAAGTTCTATCTGAGCTCAGGGAGTATGCACAGTCTGAATTGACCAATTACAACGATGAGCTGGCAACTAAGTCAGAGTTTTCATTAAAAACTTGCTTTGATCAAATTCTAGATAATTATCTAGATTATAAAACCCAAGGATTCGGCAGTCATCCTGTAGGCGCGTTGATGAGGAAGACAATTCCTGAATATTTACTTTCGCAGGAGTTCATTGGCCCAGATTACAAAGTACAAGGTTCCATTGGTCAAGGGAATTGGGTTGGGATTCCTTGGATTGCGATATTAGACAAGCGTCTGAATATCTCAATTCAGAGTGGAGAATATATTGTTTATTTATTCGCTGAAGATATGAGCGCTGTGTATCTGACACTCGCACATGGGGTAACGGAGCCCCAGAGGCTCTATAAGAAAAAAGGGGCTAATCAATATTTCAAGCAAAAGTCCGAGGAGATAAGAAGCTATCTGCCGCTTGAAAATATGCAAAAAGATGAGATTGTACCTGGTACGGGAGACGATTACCAAACGGCAATCATCGCGTCTATCCGATACGACCGTAATCATGTTCCAGAAGATGCGCAGCTGCTATCCGACCTAGAAAATGTCGTCAATAATTACAAGCTATATGCAGATAAAATCCTCCAAGAGAAACCACCGATAGAACAGCCAGTATTCACCTTTACGATGGCACATCTCTATTTATGTCAAGGCATAGTTCACTATTTAGGTCAAAACAACACGCGATATGTTCCGCTAGATGAACTAGTTGCTAATCAAGCAACCGTGCTGAAATCGGGAGATGATGTTAAGAATCCGAAGGAAAGGGTCCAGCATATCGGACGTGCCTTTCAAGAGCTCGGATTGTTAGCGATCGAAGACGGCCAGTACTCTCTTACCGCTCAAGGGTTAGAGTATTATCAAGCCTTTGATCAAACATTTTGGTCACTGAGTCCAGCCCAAGTAGAGCTTGTTAGAGCAATCTTGACGAGTTCGGAGAACGAGGGGCAACCAAGTCGACTTATCCAATGTATTAATCTTGGAATCACAACTGCTGAGGAACTCGGTACGTTCAAGTTAGAACAGTTCAAATCCTTATTCATCTCGACCATGAATATGGAAACCGAGTGGGGCGAAGTGACACAGCTTAATCGTTCTCGATTCATGTTGAATTGGTTAGAGGAACTGGGATATGTGGATAAGTCAAAAGATGAATATCGTTTCATAGCTGAGGTGGAGGTGGAACCAATAGATACGTTAACGATAGTGGAGCGTGTTAATTACATAAGCTCCTATATTGAGAGTAAAGGCTTCCACTTCCCTGAGGATCTTATTGAGAACTTCTACTTATCGCTCAAGACCAAACCATTCGTGATTCTAGCAGGTGTTTCCGGTACCGGGAAGACCAAGCTCGTGAAGCTATTTGCAGAGGCGTTAGGTGCGACTAGCGATAACAAGCAATTCAACCTTATCCCGGTTCGTCCGGATTGGAGCGATCCTTCCGATCTGCTTGGCTATAAGGATTTAACAGGTGCTTTCCGACCAGGCTTACTAGCTGAAGTATTGGTTGAAGCGTCTAAAGAGAGCAATCGGAATAAGCCCTACTTTGTGTGCTTGGATGAGATGAATTTGGCGCGCGTTGAGCATTATTTTAGCGACTTGCTCAGCGTCATTGAAACGCAAGAGTGGCGGAACGATCGAATCATCACGGTTCCACTTATTCAGAAGGACGGCTTGATTAGTGAGGATCAACCTATCTACGGCGGACTTGCGCTACCAGATAATGTGTATATCATCGGAACGGTAAACATGGATGAGACGACACATCCTTTTAGCAAAAAGGTGCTAGACCGCGCTAACACAATTGAGTTCAACTATATTAATCTGGAGCAGTTCCCTACTGGTTTAAGCAATCAAATTACACCTGAGCGAGTGTCCAATTCGTTCTTACGAAGCGAATATTTACAACTAATTGATGCCTACGATCTCAATGAAGATCTAGTGAAGAATGTCACTACAAAGTTAGTTAAGATCAATGAGATCCTAGAACAAGTGCATTCTCATGTTGGTTTCCGCATTAGGGATGCCGTCTGTTTCTATATGATCTACAATAAGCAGTTTGAATTAATGAGCGAGGACAAAGCATACGATCTGCAGCTGCTGCAAAAGCTGTTGCCACGTGTACAAGGAAGTAGCTCCTCAGTAAAACGAGTGTTGCTCCAGCTCTTGCAAGAAGCACTCGGAAAGTCATTACCAATCCAAGATTTAATGGATGATGCATCGGAGCTATATTCCGGTAAGAAGGCAAAAGAACAAGAAGCTGAGGCGAAGTATCCCTTTAGTGCTCGTAAACTGACATTCATGCTGCGGAGGTTAGAGGAAGATGGATTCACCTCCTATTGGCTCTCCTAATTCAAGTGTTGAGCTACTTCGTATCGA
This sequence comes from Paenibacillus sp. CF384, assembly GCF_900106745.1. Lineage (GTDB taxonomy): Bacteria > Bacillota > Bacilli > Paenibacillales > Paenibacillaceae > Paenibacillus_Z. The sequence goes on from NZ_FNNV01000004.1 coordinate 269,971, forward strand.
GACGAGTCTATTTATTCTGTATCTGCACGGAAAGCCATATCACCCCACGGTGGACTCGCTTCAGCTTCATAGAACGGATAACAATCAACTTATTCCGGCTCATTTGCACATAACCTCACCATCTTCATCTTTGGAGATAGAGAAGATATTTATGTTTAATCCTGAGAAGCGGGAGCTAATGGAATGGCAGGCTGGTGAAACAACATATCCTCTCTTCTTCGAAACGCAGCCTTATGAGCTTGTCATTGAGAAGAAAGGTGATGCGCCACTTAGCTTCTACCATGAGAATCTGAATATCCGACAAGCAGTCAAATCGCTCGGTAGAGGGCAGATCCTCTCCGGCGTATTAAATTTTCAGAACGAAGTGGGATTAACCGATCTGGAGATCCGACTACATGGACAAGTCATATTGGGGCTGCAACTGGAGATTTTTCCGGTGAAAATGGATTACAAGCGAGACTACCAGATGATTTTGAACGATGTGAATCAACAGATCTACAATCTTTCGTTTGATTTCTTGCGTAAGACCTATCATTTAACCGGCCTAAAGGAAACGAGAAATCAGAGTTTAACGGAGTTTTTCTCCATTCTGAGGCATGTGTTCGGACAACTGGTTCAAGCCGTTGAGAGAATCCAGAGTGCACCACATACCAAGCATCAAACGGAGAATCGAATCGTGGAGTCTGGGCGAGTGAGGAAGCCAGGTAAAAAGAACATTGCTTTTCTCGCCAAGCATCCTCATTTGTTAAAACAGGATGATAAGCTGGGGATCGTGTCTATCAACGGACAACGTTATTATCCCACCCATGCCATGGAGACTAAGCGGTATGTGGATTACGACACGAATGAGAATCGATTCGTTCGATGGGTTTTGCTGCGGATTGCTCAGAAGTTAAAGGACTTAAAGCAACGCTTGTCTGAACAAGGCAAGCTCAAAGATTCACTCTTGTCACGGCAGCTTACTGACATGCAATCGCACCTACAGAGACTACTAGGTTTAGATTTCTTACAGGTAAAAGACATGCGGCAACTCTCTATCTCGCTGGTTCTCCAAATGGCACCGGGGTATCGAGAGGTCTATCGGAACTATCTCATGTTAATGAAAGGCCTATCGATCCAGAGCGACTTGTTCCACCTGTCGATGAAGGACCTGGCGCAGCTTTATGAATACTGGTGTTTCCTGAAAATCCATGACCTGCTGAGCCGGAAGTATGAGCTGCTCAAGCAAGATATTATTAAGGTCAATCGGGCTGGCGTATTCGTTACGCTTGATAAAACGCAGAAGGCGAAGATGGTTTACCGTAATCCGAAGAACGACGAAGTATTCACGCTATACTATAATACCTTGCCTAAGGGAGAGCAAACGCCGACTATTTCTCAACGACCCGATAATGTACTGACACTGAAGAAGAACGATTCTAAGACCGTGTACAAGTATATTTTCGATGCTAAATATCGGTTAGATCCTGCGTATGAGGGCACTCCCTATAAGAGAGATTACAAGACGCCAGGACCGGTGGAGTCCGATATTAATACGATGCATCGCTATCGAGATGCGATCGTTTATGAAGATGAGCAAGACAATGAACTCGAGCGCAGCATGTTTGGAGCTTATGTGCTCTTTCCATATCAGGATGAAGAGCAGTTTAAAGATCATCGATTCTATAAGAGTATTCAGCTCGTCAATGTGGGGGCGTTCCCGTTCTTGCCTAATGCGACGAAGCTTATGGAAGCTTTTCTAGATGAGATTATTATGGATAGTCCGGAAAAGGCATATGAACGCGCAGCCCGTCCAAGTGGGACGAAGACATACTATAAGAACAAGATGACCGGACGAAACGTGCTGGTCGGCTCCTTGCGCAACGTTGAGCAGCTTGATGAGGCATTAAAATATGGATTCTATCATGTGCCGCTTGAGAATTTGACGGACCATACGGTGCTTTCGAAGTTGGAGTATGTGGCTTTGTATCAATCCGTTAAGAGGTTTGAGCCTCTAGGAAAGGGATCAGGCATACATTGGTTCGGTAGAATTAAGGAATGGCAGGTAATTAGAAGACGAGAAATAACGGAAATACCTGCGAGAGCTGGTACTGAAGACAAGCTGTATGTGAAGTTTACTGTCGAGAGTTGGGCAAAGAGAAAGCAGCCTATAATTCCTGGAGGGCATGGAATTTATTCATTTCTTTTGACATCAAAATATATCTTTGATCGAGCAGAAGAAATTGCTGAGCTGAGGCTTGAATCCGAGGAAGACATCAGCAGTTGGCGTGAGCAGCGACGACATGGACATGTGAAGGTCGAGCTCGATCATGAGCAGGTTGATCTGGCTAGCAAGGTCGAGGCAATTTCAGAGGCTGAGTAGGTTTCAACTGTCGGCTAAGTAAATGTGGGAATACTATTTTACTAGAATGGAATGGAACTCTATGTCAAATAATCGGAGCTGGATTCCAGTTCAATTAAATAAGGATGGTCTTGCTTTTAAGAATTTTGCTAGTATTCAAGAATGTTTTAGATACCTATCCACATGGAGTGAATTTAAAGATAGTAGAAAGAATCAAATTTATCACATTATTAATGCTGGGTTAGATGATGAAACGCCTTACAAGGAATACACATTCCATACGACCGATGAGCATGTACAAGCTAGAGCAAATCGCAAAACGAGAAGAAAATTCTTAATCAGAGGTGGGTCAGGCCATGGCTGAAATTAAGATGAACATTGACCTGCCAACAAATTCATGCACACTTCATAAGCACAATTGTACTTATGTAATAGATGCACCAACAGAATTTAAAGGTATTGAAGAATGCAAACGAGATGGACTATGGAGAACATTTAGTTCGTTGGCAGAGGCGGAAAAAGAGCATTCAACGGAATATCCTAATATGAAATTTAAGCTGTGTGGTCACTGTAATGTGAGTATTTAAAAAGAGCCTGCCACTGAAGTAGTGGTAGGTTCTTTTTATAAAACTTTCAATGTAATAAAATTGGATAATTTTATATAATATTCAAGATGCACTCCTACAACGAAAGGATCATTCATATTGGATATAGAAAAGCACCTCATCCTATTAAAAGGTGAAGATAAAACAGAAGCAATCAGTTCTTGCGCCTTCAAAGATGGAAAATGGAAAATACGATTCGAGAACGGGAAGAACTACGAGTATCATGAATCGAATGTATTATGGCTGAAAGACCCCACGGTAAATAGGCAGAATGTTGTTGTATTTCACAATGGAAAGCCTTTATCTGGAGTAGAAAGCATTCATATTTTCAGTCCATATATTCGGATATGTTATGGTTCGGGATATAAGAAAGTTTATTCTGAAAAAGAAATTAGGATGGAGCAGAATAGTCTTTCAACCCCGAGTGTGCAAGGCCTCTTTAGCTATCTTCATCAATTGGCCGGTATGGTTAGTGTGAAAGACGAAGAGGATAGCAGCTTCCTAAGTAAACAATACAAGAAATTGAACCACATTAGTCCGGATAGTATTCTCTCTAAGTATTTAGCATTAGCGACCCCAAAGGACGTTAGCGAGGATCAGCCATTACCGGTTTTTCCGTTTGGTTTTAACCTGAGTCAACAAACTGCGACCGAGAGAGCCCTAAGTCAACAAATCAGTGTGATTGAAGGGCCTCCAGGTACGGGGAAAACCCAAACTATTCTTAATATCATTGCCAATATCATTATGAATGGAAAGACAGTTGCTGTAGTTTCAAACAATAATGCCGCAACCGCTAACGTAATGGAAAAGCTACAGAAGTATGGTACTGATTATTTAGCCGCTTATTTAGGAAATAAGGTGAATAAGGAAAGGTTTTTCTCAGAGCAGAGTAAGGAATATCCCGATATGTCTTTATGGAGAATGGACCCTAATGTTTTTTCTTCATTGCAAGAACAGACTAAGGCAAATGGTGCTAAGTTGAAAGAGATGCTGAAATTTAGGAATAATCTCGCAGCACTGAGGCAAGAGTTATCTGCCTTAAGTCTGGAGAGCAAGTATTTTCATGAATACTACTACCAAGAGGTTGTTGCTCCCTATCGATCTCTATCTCGTAATAGCTCGAGTAAAGTGCTTGCACTGTGGTTGGATTATCAGAAGATGGCGCTAACTCACAACGGAACACCTTTAAAATATAAGCTAAAGTATTTGTTTAGCCATGGAATTACTAGCTTTTCCTTCTTTAAGAACTCGAATGAAGACATCATTATGTTCTTGCAGAGAATGTACTATGTACTCAAGCTAAAGGAATTAGAGAGTGAAATTTCAACACTTACTCGCAAACTGGAGCAGTATCGGTTTGAAGAGTCGATGAAGGAATATAGCGCGGATTGTATGAAACTGTTTAAAGCTTATCTTGCAGAAAAAGCGGGTGATCGTCAGCAGCGTCAAATCTTTACTCAGGATGCACTGTGGAAGGGTACTGAATTTGACTCTTTTTCAAAGGAATATCCGTTAATCCTAAGTACGACTCACTCGTTGAGAAGCTGTATCGCGGAAAATGTTCTGTTTGATTACGTGATCATGGATGAGGCTTCTCAGGTTGATATTGTAACAGGTTCATTAGCGATGGCCTGTGCCAGAAACGCAGTCATTGTCGGTGATTTGCAGCAGCTTCCTAATGTAGTACCGACTGAAGTCGCTCAAGAAACGGATCGTTTATTCTATAGCGAAGGTTTTCATCGGGCATTTCGATATTCGGAGCATAGCATGTTGTCATCAATAACGACGTTGTTTGAGGGAATCCCTAAGACCTTGCTCAGAGAACATTACCGTTGTCATCCCAAAATCATAGGATTCTGTAATCAGAAGTTCTATAATAACCAGTTAATTCTGATGTCGGAAGACGATGGGCAAGAACAGGATGCACTGGTACTCTATAAGTTGGCTGAAGGGAATCATGCGCGAGGAAATTATAATCAACGAGAAATCGATGTCATTATGAAAGAAGTATTTCCTGAGCAGAATATAGCGGGCACGCAACAATCGGTAGGCATCATATCGCCTTACCGTCTGCAGGTTGAGAAACTGCAAAAAGTAACAGGAGATTTGATGGTCGAGGTCGATACGGTTCATAAGTTTCAAGGTCGTGAGAAAGATATCGTGATCCTTTCCACGGTCGTCAATGAAGTAAATGATTTCGTAAACAATCCGAATTTGATTAATGTCGCAGTTTCTCGAGCCGTACATAAGCTAATCGTTATTGTGTCTAACAATGAGAAGAATCAGAATAGCAACCTAGGTGAGCTAGAGAGATACATCAACTATAACAACTTTGCAATAATACCAAGTGAAATTTATTCCGTATTCGACCTGTTGTATAGCCGCTACTCCGAGAAGTTATTGGCCATCATGAAGAGCGTGAAGCAAGTGTCGGCGTACAAGTCGGAAAACCTGATGCATTACGTAATAGAGAAGGTTTTAAGTGAGCCTGAGTTCCGTAACTTAGGCTTTGTTATGCACCAACCCCTTAAGATGCTGATTCGAAATCTGGATAGACTAAGTGAAGCAGAGAAGCGATATGCAATGAACATTTTAACACATACGGACTTCTTAATTTTCAATAAGCTCGACAAGAAGCCGGTGTTAGTTATAGAAGTGGATGGATACAAATATCATTCTGGCGACGTGCAAAAAGAGAGAGATAAGATGAAGGATGACATTCTTGGAAAGTATGGAATACCTATAGCAAGATTCAGAACCGATGAAAGCGAAGAAGAAAGCAGATTGCGAAGGAAGCTTCATGAACTAGTAGGCTAATTATGATAACAAGACGCAATGGCGGGTATTACCTATTATGGGCAGTTAAGGAGATTGCATTTGCCGACTTGTTTCTCTAGGTCGGCTTTTCACTGATTAAGGGACTTGAGAATATTAAACTCAAACAATAATAGAATGTTTAAACTTATTATTAAAGGAATTAAATAAAGCATTATACAAAAGGAGAAATAAAAATGTATGTTCGTATGATTCTTTTTATTGTTTCTTGTTTACTTGTTATGACAGGATGCATGAAAGAGCAAGAAAAAGAAAATAAAATTCAAAGCATTACATTGATTAATACAGTACATAAGGGAGAAAACCAACCTCCAAAAATGATCTTCGTTGACGAGGTAATACGTTTAAAGTCTAAATTTCAGAAAGAGCAAGATATTACATTTGAACTAACAAAGAGAGAATATGAAGGCAATGAAATGCTGCAATACACCATAGAAAACAAGTCTGACAACTCTATTCCAGTTGGGTTTGATGAGGGTTATATGATAGAAGTGTTAGAAAATCAGAAATGGGTTTCAGTTAGTTTTGGTAGAAATTACGATGGTTTCTTTATGGCAGGGTATTCTTTAAAAGATGGACAAAAATTCACTAAAGACCTGAGTAAAGTCAAATGGCTCGATACTGGAAAATACCGAGTAGTAAAGAGTGTTTTTATAAATAAAGATGAGAGAGTCGACTTAATAAGCGATAGCTTTAATGTTATAAAAAAATAAAAGTTGATGAACTGGGGAAAATATTTTTTGTTAAACTATTGACAACTTATGGCAAAATTAGATATTCTTTTTCTGCTAACATTTACCAACATCTAAGAGAAATGGGGAAAGTATTTTGTTTAAACGTAGAGTATTAGCATTAACAGTTAGTTTTGCATTAATCGTAGGCTCAGTTAACTTGCCAGCTTCAAAAGTAGATGCGTCTGAAAATTTATTTGCTAAGATTGAAACGTATGAGAATCTCGTAGACAAAGGCATGTACGATGTTATTCGTAGTGTTTATCCTAACTACGGAGATTATGAGAGTACAGGTTTCCATTGGTTGAACTCTACTAATCAAGATGATATTCACTATGAGTTTGTATTTGAAGTTGATGATGCCAAGACTTCTGAGTTGAAGAAGCTATTAAAGGATTACTTCAAGGCTAATAACAGCAATGTTCTTATAAAGAAGGCTAGACACAATAAGAAAGATAAAGAGCAGCGTCAGAAGGATGTTATATCTAAATTTAAAAATAAGAATGTTTTTACTGATATAAATCAATATGAACAAATCGTAGTTAAAGGTGACTTGACGGACTCTGAGAAGAGTGAACTTGTAAATGAGTTCGGTGCTGAAGAGTTGGTATTTGAGGCTTCAGACACAGCTGCTGTCAATTTAAATGGTGACCCCAATCGTCTTGTTGCTTCCACAAACCTTGGTTCTGGTATTGGCGTTAGTGATATACAAGGAGTTGGGTGTACAATTGGAGCTTTGGCTGAAAAGGATGGAATCTACTACGCACTAACAGCAGGACATTGTATCACTTTTTTGAATGATCTGAGATATCAGTATTCTGTTACATCAGCTAATCAGATTGGTGTAACACATGCAACAGGTACGTCTAGTAGTAAGGATGTCGGCTTAATAAAATTAACAAAAGGTACTAGTTCCATCTCAAGATATGCTACTGCTAAAATCTTCAAACTAACTGGATTAACATCTTCATTTACAGGTGTACTTATATCGGGTGCTCCTGCAATAGGACAGCTTGTAACTAAGAGTGGTATTACAACTGATACGACAAAAGGTTTGGTGACCGGTGTATTGGGGTCGTATACGATTAACGGTATTTCATATACCAATATGTTAACTGTTCAAAGGGAGAGCGGTTCTACGGTTGATATGTCGAGTAATGGTGATAGTGGAGCTGCCATATACAGAGACTCCGATCACTCTTTATTAGGTACACTCACCCTTTCACCTACAGCAGGTACTGCTGAAGATGGTATATGGTACGCAGGTACAAGAATCTCAGAGTTCTATTCACTATACGATGGTGGAGCATCTCATCCATTCAATATTTTGATTGGTAGCACTTCGACTAAATTGTGGTAGAAATTATATGAACCTATTTTTGAAGTAATCCAAATAGGCAGGTAAAATAGTATCAATTCAATTGCTCGGCGTGAATCTGGAATTTGTTCCAGGTTCATGCCTTATAATTTGACTTGATAGGTATTGGGAGAATCTCTTTCCACAGAAAAGCCTCTAACCAAGCATACGCGCGAAAGAATTGCTGTGCGTGTCATTTGAAACTGTTGACAATGAAAGGATCAAGATTATCACTGTTAAGGAGGGATTACGGTGACTATGGTAGCTGAAAAAATCCGTTGCAGATGTGGGACTTTAATGGACACAATCGAAAAAGATGTCTCATGGATCGGATCTGACGGTAGTCGTTATGTCATTCGTAAAGTTCCTATGTACTCATGTTCTAATCACGGATGCAGTGAGGAATATACGTCTTCTAATGTACAAATCAATGTTTCAATTTTAGCAGATGAAATGCGTAATGGTAATTTGTCCAAATCAACGGATTATGAAGAGCGGTTTTAATATTATGGTTTCAGCCACTCACTTAGAGTGGCTTTTTTGTTGTGTTTGAGATTTGAGATAGATACGAAATAAATAAATCTACCGTCTATCACCATGTGATTGGACGGTTTTTCTTGTTATCCAACTCATACAACAACTCCTGAAAAAACTAACACATTTATGAAACTATTATTATAGTCTGCCAAGCGCATTGGCTTTAGTATTAATCGTGTAGCAACGTTTGAGTGACCTAAAATAGATGGAGGTCTAACCCATGCCAAAGAAGTTATTGTTATTTGTAACCGCTACCATTCTGGTGCTGTCTTCGGCTGCTTGCAGCCAAGACAATAGTGATTCAACGGAAACGCCGAGTAATTCGACCGGGTCGTCGGAGGAAGTTGACACAGCCGTGCTCGATCCGTACACCCCCTACAAAGAAACCGTATCCTTTACGAAGGGTGTCATCAAAGGCTCGGAGAATTTTCCGGAAGGAGATAGTTTCTCGAACAATGATTATACGCGTTACGTGAAAGAACAGATGAATATCGAAACCAAGATCGCTTGGGAAGTAGATCGAAATAACTATGATCAGAAGATCGCCCTCTCCATCGCCTCGCAAGAAATACCAGATATGATGGTCGTCGACAGAAAGACGTTTAAACAGTTAATCGACAATGATCTGATCTGGGATATGACGGACATCTATGAGAAAACCATCTCCCCATTCCTGAGAAAACAATACGATTCTTATGGGGAACGTTTGTTTAAGGAAGTAACCGTGGACGGCAAGTTAATGGGGATTCCGGCGACGAATATTGGCTACTGCCAGAACGTGCTATGGATCCGCAAGGACTGGCTGGAGAAATTAAATCTAGAGGTTCCGAAGACGCTGGATGAAGTGCTTAATGTCGCCAAGCAGTTTATCGAGAAGGATCCCGGCGGGAACGGGGCGGGTAAGACCGTCGGTTTAACGACCGTGGATACCGTGTTTAGCGGGTACAATTCGCGATTCGGTCTGGATACGATTTTCTCCGTATTTGGCGCCTACCCTGGATCTTGGGTGAACCAAGATGGCAAACCGGTCTACGGTTCGGTTATGAGCGAGATGAAGCCTGCACTTACATTGATGCGGGATCTATACAAACAAGGCATTCTGGACAAGGAATTTGCAATTCGCAAGGGCGAGGATCGTGAAGCCTTGCTTGCTTCCGGACAATTGGGTATGTACTTCGGCGTGTGGTGGCCGGCGGGCGGACAGACGGCTGCCGTAACGAATAATCCGGATGCCGATTGGATTGCGGTATCGGCGCCGATCAACGAAGATGGCAAGCTCACAACCGTCGAGAATGATCCGCTGGCAGGCATTGTCGTCGTGAGCAAGAAGTTCAAGCATCCCGAAGCGATCGTGAAGGCATTGAACGCAGGATACGATAGCTTGCGCGGCAACGGTGAAGCAGGTGCAGCATCCTATGAACACTGGAACAAGAACTCTCCGGGCATGGGCTGGGGAACAATGCCGATTCCGATCGCAATTGACTATAATAACGCGATTGAAGTGCTGCTGGACGATCTAAACCGTGCACTGGAAGCAGACGACCCGAGCCTGATTACGCTTAAAGGATTCACGGGCACTTTCGATCGGATCAAAGCCAACAGAGCGAATCCCAAAGCGGATATCAATATGTACCTAGAAGAGCAGGCCAGAATCGTAGGGACGGCGGCAGCCGTCGATGAGAATCTTGAACTGGTACCGGCTGCTTTCTTCGGCCAGACGGATACGATGACGACCAAATGGTCGAACCTTCGTAAGCTGGAAACCGAGATGATGATTCAAACGATTATGGGAGAGCGTTCAATCGAAGACTTCGATAAATTCGTAACTCAATGGTATGCCATCGGCGGGCAGGAAATTACGAACGAAATAGCCGCCCAGATGAATCCATAACCTCTGGTCTGATCCCGTCAGCTATACTGCCACCAACAAGCGGCAGTATAGCTGCGTTTATTAAATCAAGAAAGGACACAACCATGCGGAAAAAATGGAATTTCGAAGTGTTGAGCTACAATATCATGTTGAGCCCGGGTATCATCCTGTTACTTATATTCAATGTTATTCCTCTCTTCGGACTTGCCATCGCATTTCAAGACTATATTCCAGCCAAAGGAATCTTGGGTTCCAAGTGGGTAGGGTTGGATCATTTCAAGTATATGTTCCAGATTCCGGACGGAATCCGCGTGACGAGCAATACGGTTATCATTGCGATTGCCAAGATTATTGTCGGCATCGTCGTACCTGTTGTCTTCGCGCTGCTGCTGCATGAAATCCGCAGCCGCACGTACAAAAGAGCGGTTCAAACGATTGTCTACATGCCGCATTTTCTATCCTGGGTTATCGTGGGCAGCATCTTCGTCTCCATGTTCTCTATGGATGGGGTCATTAATGCGGGGCTTCGAATGTTCGGCATCGAGCCGGTGATGTTCATGGCGAGCAACGACTGGTTCAGGCCGATTCTTATTCTTACGGATACTTGGAAGGAATTCGGCTATGGCGCGATCATTTATTTGGCAGCGCTTACCGCCATCGATACGAACCTTTACGAGGCTGCCGCGATAGACGGCGCTAACCGCTTCAGGCAGTTGATCCATATCACGTTAACGGGACTTGTCCCGACCATTATATTGGTTTCCGCGCTCAGTCTCGGGAACATCCTGAACGCCGGTTTCGACCAGGTCTATAACATGTATAATCCGCTCGTCTATCCAACAGCGGACATTATCGACACGTATGTTTATCGAATGGGACTAGTCGATATGCAATTCAGCCTAGGTACGGCTGTCGGGTTTATGAAGTCCGTCGTCAGCATCGTACTCATCGCCATTTCTTATTTTCTGGCAAACCGCTTTGCCGGGTACAAGATATTTTAACCGAGAAGGAGGGCTTCTATATGGTAAGATCGAAATCAGTATCCGAGAAAGTCGGTACGGCAATCGTATACTTCATTCTCACGGTGATGACCTTTGCATGTCTCTTCCCCATCCTTCATACGATAGCGGTTTCATTCTCGGATAAAGCGGCTGCCGTAGCGGGAATGGTGACCGTCTGGCCGGTTAGGTTTACGACGGCTTCGTATGATGCGATTATGCAAGACAAGCAGTTTTTCCGTTCATTCGCTAATTCGATCTTCCGCGTTGTGCTCGGAGGAGGAATTAACTTAATTCTTACCGTGATTATGGCGTATCCCTTGTCCAAGGGGATTCGGTATTTCCCGCAGAGGAATATCTATATGTGGTTCTTAATCTTGGTGATGCTCTTCAATGGCGGCATCATCCCGAATTATCTTCTCATTAACGAGATGAACATGCTGGACACGATATGGGCGCTCGTTCTGCCAGGCGCGGTGCCAGTCTTTAGCGTCATTATTCTAATGAACTTCTTCAAAGCATTGCCGGAAGAATTGGAGGAAGCGGGGCGAATGGACGGTGCCAATCCATGGGTCATCATGGTTGAAATCTTCGTGCCGCTGGCTGCTCCGTCGATCGCGACGGTAACGCTATTCTCCATCGTAGGCCATTGGAATGCTTTCTTTGACGGCATTATTTATATGAATACGGCGTCCAAACTGCCACTGCAGTCTTATATGCAAACATTGATCGTCGAGATCAGGGAGACAAGCATGATGTCGATGGAAGAGCTGCAGCGAATTAGCGAGGTTTCCAGCAAAACGTTCAATGCGGCCAAAGTGTTCGTATCCATGATTCCGATCTTACTTATTTACCCCTTCCTGCAAAAATATTTCGTTACTGGTCTTGTGATGGGCTCCGTGAAAGGGTAGTACCGGGAAGTCAGAATGTTGGCAAGGTGGATGATGGACGATGTACCGAGTCTTAATCGTGGACGATGAACAAACGGAACGAGATGGATTAGAGTATCTGATTAAGCAGCATTCTTCTTCTTTCCAGATCGATAAAGCACGCAACGGACAGGAAGCAATCGAGCAATTGACCAAGAAACCGGCCGATCTACTGATCACGGATATCAAGATGCCCTTAATGAACGGGCTTGAGCTCTCGGATAAGGCAAAAAAATTATACCCGAATCTGCTCATTCTGATTTCCAGCGCGTACGGCGATTTCGAATATATGCACGATGCGATTAAAGTGCGGGTGGACGATTATATTTTGAAGCCGGTTGTCGTCAACCATTTTATCAGGATCATGGAGAATATGCTCTCAACGCTTGATGACCGAAAGCGTAAGGAAGATAAGCGCCGCGAATTATTGCATGACTACAAGGACGCGGGCTACTTTAAGAAAGAGATGCTCATCAAGCAGCTCTTGGATGAAGAACAAGGTGTACGTCAGCGGGAGCCCGAGGACAGCATTAGCGAGAAGAAGGCGATAGCCGATGCGATTACCTTTATCGAAGGCCATTATCACCAAGAGATTGGCTTGGAATGGGTCGCGAAGCAAGTGTACCTCTCCCCCGGCTATCTAAGCGGTCTGTTCAAGAAAGAAACCGGCAAGAGCATTATTCAGTACATAACGCTATGCCGATTGGAGAACGCCAAGAAACTGCTGACCGAAACGAACATGAAAATTAACGATGTCTGTCAAGAAGTAGGCTACAATAACGCGTCTTATTTCAGCCTGATATTCAGGAAGTATTTCGGTATTACGCCTAACCATATGAGGGAGTGCAGAGGGAAGGCATGAGACCCATGATCCGGTTTTTCCTGAACATCCGTTTTAAATCCAAGCTGCTTTTATCCTATTTAATCGTCGTACTCATTCCGATTATGACCTGGGTCATGTACTCTTTTCACCAAACCAACGGATTCATAGCCGAACAGACGAAAACGAACTTTCAAAATATTGTTCTCACCACCTATAGCAATTTAGGTCAAAAAATGTCCAAAATCGAAAATTCTTTCGAGCTGATCACGCAGGATACGACCATGATCCAGATCATCAACGGCCAATACGCCAGCAATTACGATAAATACTACGATATCGTCCACAAATTCGATCCTATGATTAACGCTCTGCAAATGATGAATCCCGAAATCAAGAAAATCAATATTTTCACGAACGGCGACATTAAGAATGCCAGAGGCATCTTCATGGATCTAGCTAGTTTAAGGGATAAATTCACCTACCTATCTGTCGTGGACACGATAGAACCGGTCTGGATATTCGAAGATGGCAAGCTGCATGTAGTGAAACAGGTCCTGTCGCTTGAGAATGTCAGGGAATCCGCGATTGTCTCTCTTGAGATTGATCCCGCTTTAATTTTCAAGAACAACGTGGCTCTTCAATTCCAGAATTACGGCATGCTCATAGCCGACGGCAACGGAACTATCGTTTATCAAGAGGATCATCTCGTGCGTACGGCCACAGGCGGAAGTTTGAAGGAAGTGCTGGCCGACCTCCAAAGCAATAGCAACATCATCCTATTTAAACAGAACACCTATCCGAAAGGATGGGATTTTTATATGTATATGGATACCCAGTCTCATGCCATCTCTATTAATAGTGCTTTCAAATCGACGATCTTCATCGTGCTGGTGTCCGTTGTACTGATCTTCATTGTCAGCATGCTGTTCTCGAGAACATTCGTCAGACGCATCACGAAGCTTAACCGACTGCTGTCGGGCGTGGTGGCGGACGGATTCGAGACCAATATCAAGTCGGATTTCAAAGACGAGATCGGCGAAATAACGAACAGCATCGGAGCTGTGGTCAAGCAAACGAGGCAGTTGATCGATGAAGTGCACAGCAGCCATACACAGCAGCGGGATTCTGAGTTAAAGGCGCTGCAGTCCCAAATCAATCCTCACTTTCTCTATAACACGTTATCCACGATCAATTGGCAGGCTATCCAAAGCGGCAACAGTGACATTTCGAAACTCGCGATTTCGCTTTCTTCCTTCTATCGTTCAACTTTAAACAAAGGGAATATGGTGACCACAGTTCAATACGAGTTGGAGAACATTCGGGCTTATCTGGATATACAGCTTAGCATCAGCCGCCATTCGTTCAACGTCATCTATGAGATCGAAGACCACATTCTCGAATACAATATGCCGAATATTATTTTGCAGCCGGTTGTGGAAAATGCGGTAGAGCATGGGCTGGTCTCTACGATGAACAGCGGGGATGGCCTCATTATCATTAGAGCGTACGAATCGGGCAATGATATCTTGTTCGAAGTGATCGATAACGGCGGAGGCATCAGCGAGGAGACCATCAGAGACGTGTTAATCCACGGCAAGAAAGGGTTTGGACTCAAAAACGTCGATAACCGGTTAAAGTTGTATTTTGATCAGGAATACGGATTGTCCTTCCATAGCATGGAGCCGCATGGCACGAAAGCTACGATAAGGATTCCGAAGTATGTGGAGATCTAAGAACCCCACACAAACCTTTACAAAAACTCCTCCCCCATTTAATGAACAATCAATAGTTGCTCTTTACCATAAAGGAAGGAGCTAAATTAGGTTTTTCCAGGAGGAGAGAGCGAATGCGATTGATTCTGATGGGGGACTTGCATTATCACGATATCGAGGAATTGATTCCGGGGCTGGCTGCGGCTAGGACTGCTTTCTACCACACGTTGCTGGGGCGATTTATGAATACGGTCGGGGATTGGCATATATCGCTGGGAGATCTGACGAATGTGGGATCGCCTTCGGAGCTGCAAGGGGTTTATGAGCTGCTGCAGCACGAGAAGCAGGGGCGGAGATTCATTCATGTGCTGGGCAACCACGATCTCTACTTACTGCCACGCGAGCAGGTGTTGGAGATGACGGGCCAGAAGCGTTATCACGCGATCGATACGGATGAGGCGATGTTAGTGTTTCTGGATACGGCGAGAGAGCTGGACATTACCGACTGGAGCGGTTGGGTGGACGAGGAACAGCTGCGCTGGTTGGAGGCTTGTGTGGAGCGATCCGGCTCAAAGCCGCTGCTTGTCTTCGGTCATCACCCTGTTTATCGGACGACATCAAGGTCCGAGATGCACAATGAATCCATTCATCCCAGCATCGACATGTGGCGCATTCTGAGCCGAAAAAAACAAGGAATTGGCGTGTATTTCAACGGTCACACGCACGTGAATTCAATCGTTTCGCAGAGCAATTGGACGTTCGTACAGCTGGCTGCCTGCCTGGACCATCCTGAATTCCGAATTGTGGAGGTGGAGGGAGAGCATATCCGAATCTCCACGGTCGATGTGGCAGACGAAGGCATGATGGATCATGCGGACCTGATGCACAAGTATATGCCGTTTTTTGACCCGAATCCGGACGGACGCGGACAAAATGCTGACCGCCATCATGTGATTTCCTTGTGGACATCGGCAGCGGTGCAGCCCTTATAATACATCTCTACAAACTGAAAGACCCAAGCGAACCTCTCGCTTGGGTCTTTCCTCGTATAATCCTCGAGACGCTGGGAAACCGTTATTAAGCATTTTTTTCCTATTGGCCGATATCAACTAGTAGTCTTGTAGATGATATTGTAAGGGGGTATAAATAATTAAGACAGCTCAAAAACATTCGACGACTCATTCCGCGGGTCAAACTAGGGCATCATCTAAAACCTTGACTCCTTCACATTTACATCCAGTCTTGCAGCTGCAGCGCATGATTGGTAATCGGGCAACCGTCAGTTTATTAAAGGCTAATCAAAAGCCCATACAACGTAATGAATACCCTTCGAACGACGAGTTAGAGAGTGCAAGCAATAAGGTGGAAGGCGACGATAACCGCACGCCAGGACTTGCTTTAGCTAAATCCGATGCACAATCGGAACCGGAGTCTATGCCTGTTGCCAAATATAACGAGGAATTAAAAAGATGGTTTATTGACGGCGAATTGGCGACCGGAACATTTCTATTTGTGACGAAGCGCGATAAAAGCGATCTGGGAACTCTCTACCTTGCAAAGGATTCGGAGGTAAAAGGCAAACATGATAATGTGAAGCCCGTTGGACATATGGGTCTGGCAAGGAGGGCCGGGGCAGTCGAGGAGAACAAAGAAGTTGTAGGCTATGCAGGTAATATCGTGTTTACGGAAGGCTACGTTGCGCGTTGGACCAATGATTCCGGGCACTTCACGCCGCCTGGATTGAAACAGGAGTCTACACAGAAAGATAAGTCCTACTGGGGATTGCCTTATAAAGCTTTCAAAGATTTCAAGACGCTGGGGGACCCGCCCGATACTTCTCTTGTGAAACCATTTGCCGAAATGATGCAGAAGCGCGAAGAAATTAATCAAGTAATCGAAGAGGCTAAGGAAGAAGCTAATCACAATGAGAAATTTATTGCTGGAAAAGCTGTGAAAAAACTTAAAGGAGGTTCGTTAATTCCTGAGAGCCTCACACAGGGGAGTGCAAAGAGGCTTATTGAATTCTTTGTTGAAAAAAGGGCATTGTCTGACGAGGAATTTGCTGTGGAAGGCATGAGAAAAGTGATTAACAAACAAATCATTGTCCTTAAAGATTCATGACGCTAGAAATGAATACATCCGCATACATGTGAGGTCATGCTAATGAACTATCAAGTTACTTCGAATTGGGATGAGCGCTTATGGCGCAAGGTAGAGCCGGTGTACCGGGAAGCCTTTCCCGAACATAGAGGGAAGAGCGAGGGCGTCATCCGCCGCATGTTTCAGCGCAAGCTGAGCGAGCTGCATACATGGATGGAAGAAGGCGAAGTCGTCGCTATGGCGCTGACAGCGACTGACCCTGAGGCGCATGTGCTCGTAATCGACTATCTCGCCGTGCGGGCAAGTCGAAGAGGCGGCGGTCTTGGCCGCCATTGCGTGGAAGAGATCAGCGAGTGGGCGAAGTCGTCGGAAGCCTGCCGCGCGATCATTATCGAGGTTGAAGCGGAGCAAACGGAGGAGAATGCGGAGCGCATCCGATTCTGGCAGCGGACAGGCTTTCAGCTCACCAGTTATGTGCATCCTTACATCTGGGTGCCTGAGACGTATCACGCGATGTATTTGCCGCTCGCGCCTGCGTTTAAGCCGGAGGATGATGGTCAATCGCTGTTCTCATTCATCACCAAGTATCACGAGAAAGCGTACCGCGGCGGCGATATTAAATAGCATTGGATAACGACGAAACGGCGGCCTGAGGGCTGCCGTTTCGTCGTTATCCAAGAACGGAACATGAAGATCTTTACAAAAAGTCCTCCTTCACTTAATGGACAATCAACACTCGCCCTGTACCCTAAGGAAGAGCATTGACAAATCCATCTATCCAGGAGGAGAGAACGAATGAAACTACTGCTAATGGGTGACTTGCATTATCACGACATTGATACTACGATTCCGGGGCTGCCGGAGGCTAGGACGGCTTTCTACGGGACGCTGCTGGAGCAATTCCTGAATACGGATGCCGATGTGCATATATCGCTTGGGGACCTGACGAATTTCGGCTCGCGCGAGGAGCTGCTGGACGTGTATGATCTGCTGTGGCATGAGAAGCGGAATTTCATTCATGTGCTGGGCAACCATGATCTCTACTCGCAGACACGCGAGCAGGTGCTGGAGATTACGGGGCAGGAGCGTTATCACGCCATCGATACGGACGTGGCGACGCTGGTGTTTCTGGACACGGCTAGAGAAATGAACACTGCCGATTGGAGCGGTTGGATGGATGATGAGCAGCTGCAATGGTTGGCGTACTGCGTGGAGAAATCCGGCACGAAGCCGCTGCTTGTCTTCGGTCATCACCCTGTGTATCAGACGACGACAAGGTCGGAGCTGGACAAAGGCTCGATTCATCCCAGCATCGACATGTGGAGCATTCTGAATCGGAAACAAGGAACAGGTGTTTATTTCAACGGGCACACGCATGTGGATTCAATCGTAGCGCAGAACAATTGGACGTTCGTGCAGTTGTCCGCAGCTTTGGATCAACCTGGCTTCCGCATGGTCGAGCTCGAGGATGAGCAGATCCGCATCTCGGCCATAGATCTCACAGTCGAAGACGAAGGCTTGATGGAGCATGCTGAAACCCTTCATAAGCATATCTCGCATTACCGCTACAACCCCGACGCTCGCGGGCTAGACACCGACCGTGAATATAACATTCCCTTGATGCCGGTAACCGCAACAGCGGAGCAGCCTCAATAATGGAGACAACCAGAACGAAGCAGGCTGCTTTGAACCATGCCACCTTTCTGGAGCGCCTTGCCGCGCACAGAATGATCGCTTCCATTAAGGACCCGAGGCATATTGAGACCGCCTTGTCCTTACGCAACCAGTTGAGCGGCGTCTTCTTGTTAACCGGGCACATCGGCGTTATACAAGGATATGTGGATGTGTTCAAGCAGCACGAGCTCCCGGTCTTCCTGCATCTGGAGAAGATCGGCGGTCTCAGCACGGACAATTACGGGTTGGATTATCTGGCGAAGGTCATTAAGCCGACAGGCATTATTTCGACCAAGACCAATGTCGTGAAGACCGCGAAGAAGATGGGCCTGCTCACCATTCAACGTTTCTTCCTCGTCGATAGCGAAGGCTTGGACAACATTGCGAAGAGCCTCGCCCTGAGCGAGCCGGATATCGTGGAGGTCATGCCTGCTCGTATTCCTGATATATTTGACAAGGTGAAGGCGTTCACTTCGCTTCCGATCATTACCGGAGGTTTGCTGTACGAACCTGAGCAGGCGGAGAGTTGTTTGAGACACGGAGCCGCTGCGATCTCGACGTCTAAGCCGGAGTTATGGAAATGCATAGGATCTTCGCTCCTAACCACTAGATGAAAATCCATATAATCTTTGCAATAGGATAACCTTGCGTTAACGAAACTGCTGTATCATTCATTATGAAAAGTAAATAGCGATCGGTTGGAGTAATGGAGAAACCTTATCCGCTTGAGGGCTAATAGCCTTCGGCAGGATTAAGGTTTCTTTTCTGCACCCTCACGATCGTAAAACAAATTAGGTAGAGAAAAGGTGGAGGATTGGACGATGGTTAAGAAGCTTACTACTGTGACACTTGCGATGCTTATGACAACAGGAGTGCTGTCGGCATGCGGAGCAAGCGAGAAGAACACGGACAACAACACTAGCGCAAACACAAACACTAGCGCGAATGCCAACACGAACAACACGACGGCAGGAGCAGCAGAGCCCGCGACAACAGATGCATCGAAGAAGATCGTAATCAAATATTGGTATGCGTTCGGTGACAAAATCGAAGAAGCCAAGCAGCACATGGTTCAAACGTTCAATGAGTCGCAGGACAAAATTGAAGTCGTGGCGGAGCACCAAGGCAACTACGAGGATCTCCACGCGAAAGTACAAGCAGCCTTCGCAGCCGGAGACGCGCCTGCGGTATCCGATCTTGAAATCTCATCCACGGGTGTATTCGCTCACTCCGGCATGCTGGAAGAATTGACAGCTTATGCAGAGCGCGACAAGGATCAGCTGAAGCTGGATGATTTTAACCCGGGTCTGATGGGCAATGCCTACGTGGACAGCAAGCTGTACGGCCTTCCATTCATGCGCAGCACGCCGATTCTATATAAGAACGTCACGATGCTCAAAGACGCCGGACTCGACCCTGCTGGACCAAAAACATGGGATGAGCTGGAAGAATACTCCCGCGTCCTGAAGTCGAAAGGCAAGCTCGGCATGACGGTACCTGCTGATATCTGGTTCTATGAAGGTCTAGTTGCCCAAAGCGGCGGCAAAATGCTCAGCGAAGACGGCAAGACAGCCACGTTCAATACGCCTGAAGGTGTTGCGCCAGTTGAGTTCTGGAAGAAGCTGAACAGCGAAGGGTTGATCAAGATCCCGATGGGTGACGAAGCGGGAGCAACGGCGGATAAAGACTGGTCTAACCAACTGTCTGCATTCAAATTTGCTTCGACGGCCGGCGTAACCGGAAGCCTGGAACTGGCTAAGCAAGGCGGCTTCGAGATGGAGACTTCGTTCATGCCTTCCAATGTCAGCTACGGCGTTCCGACAGGCGGCTGTCAGCTTGTCATTACGTCGAAGATCAGCGATGAAGAGAAACAAGCCGCTTGGGAATTCTTGAAATGGATGACTTCGAAAGAAAATACGATCTACCAGCACAAGCATGTCGGTTACTTGCCGACTCGTATGTCCGCTGTGGAGAGCGATGAGCTGAAGGCGCATTTTGCCGAGTTCCCGCAATTCAAGGTAGCCGTTGATCAGCTGCAATACGCTAGACCGCGCCCAATGGAGAACGCATATCCGGAAGTGGCGAAGGTCATCAGAGAAGCGATCGAGAAAGCCATTCTCGATCCGAAAACAACGCCGCAGGAAGCGATGGATCAAGCGGCGGAGAAAGCCAACAAGCTGCTCGCCAAATAAGATTTCGCACTACAACCAAGGAGGAGCCTTGCGCTCGCAAGTCTTCTCCTTGTCATCTCAAGAGCAGGGGAGCTTGCATCAATGCACAACGAGAATTGGTTGTCTGGGATTAAAGTGGTTATTTTCGATATGGACGGGACGCTCTACCAGGAAGATACCTATCTGGATCGGTATATCCGTTACCTCTTAGAGGGCACGGCGCATGAAGGAGAAACCGATGCAGCCATTCAATTAGGGAGAGCGATTCGGGCAGGCGAGCATGCGATCCAATTCGGACATTTCTATCATAAGCGGGATGATGTGTGGTTGGTTCGAGAGGGAACGTCGTTCGTCCGGGGCAATACCTGGGAGGGGACTAAAGTGGCCGATGAGCAAGCTCTTGGTTACGGAACGGTGTCTGCCCAAGTGCAGCATCTTGTTCCGATTGGCGACCCATGGGGCATTGCAGCGGCACTTAACCACAGATATAAACTTCCCGAACAGAATCTGAAAGCCGCGTTCGATCGGGTTCGTAAGGAAATGGTCGAAGAAGCTCGCTATCAATTCTTCTGCCACACCGACTTGTTCCGAGCCATCCAAGAGCTGACCGCTGTCGAGATTAAAGCGCTCATGACCAATACCCATCACATTTCCGGTATCGAGTTCACGAGCTATATGGGAATCCGTCATTTGTTCGAAGAGGTCGTGTACGACGCCAATAAGCCTAACGGCCTTCATTTATACATGAAAACGCTGCTTGAGCAAGGGTACCAGGCACATGAAATTCTGTCGATTGGGGATAACCCGTGGAATGATCTGCATCCGGTGAAGCAGCTGGGCGGCAGAACTTGTTTGATCTCTCCTTATCCAAGCAGTGATCGGGAGGTCTGGGATTTGCGTTTGCACCATCTGGATGAGCTGGAGCAGCTCATGCGTACGATTCAACAATCCATCACAAGGAGGAACATGGCGGATGGCGAAGATCGAATTGAAGCAGATCGGCAAGAAGTTCAAGGATGAGACCGTCATTGAGAATTTGAACCTGACCATCAAGGATGGATCGTTCACCGTTCTTGTCGGGCCTTCGGGCTGTGGGAAATCCACGACTCTGCGCATGGTAGCGGGGCTTGAGAAGCTGACGAGCGGGGAGATCTGGATAGACGATAAATGCGTGAACGATACGCCGCCGGGGCTGCGGGACGTGGCGATGGTTTTTCAGAACTATGCGCTGTATCCCACGATGACCGTGCGCGGCAATATCGAATTCGGCCTTAAGAATAGAGGCATTGCCAAGAGCGAGCGAGAGAAGCTGATCACGGACATTTGCGAGATTGTCGGTTTAGCTCCGCATCTGAACAAGAAACCGCAGACCTTATCCGGCGGACAACGCCAGCGGGTGGCGCTCGCTCGGGCCATGGTGAAACAGCCGAAGGTGTTCATTCTCGATGAGCCCTTGTCCAATCTGGACGCGAAGCTGCGTAACCAGATGAGAACGGAATTGATTCAGCTGCATAAGCGCCTTGGCACGACGTTCGTCTACGTGACGCATGATCAGGTAGAAGCGATGTCGATGGGCGATGAGATCGTCGTCATGAACAAAGGGGTGATCCAACAAGCAGATACGCCGATGAAGCTGTATCATGACCCGGCTAACCAATTCACCGCGGAGTTCATCGGAACGCCAGCCATGAACATGATGGATGTACGAGATATCCACGAGCTGGAGATCCAGTCATCCAGCACTGTGAGCCGTGTAGGATTCCGTCCGGAGCAGGCGCTGATCGGCGCGGCCGAAGCGGTGGAAGGCTACGACATCGAAGGCGAGATTCTAACCCGCGAGAGCCTTGGAGCGGAAAATATCTATCAGATCCAATCGCGAAGCGGCATCTTCTTCGTCAAAACCTTCCTTGCTCCGCTAGTAACTACCGCGCACGTGAAAGTCACGATTCCGTATGAGCAGCTCTATTATTTCGGGCTGAACGGAGAGAGACTGCGCGGCGTGGAGGCTCGGGCAAGCTCGAAACAATTGGCGACGGCTGGAGGCAGATGACATGACGGTATGGGAAAGACTGCGTCCGTATAGCATGGTCGCCCCGGCGATTATCGTATTCTCCTTGTTCTTCATCTATCCCATCTTCTACATGATCTACTTAAGCATGTTCGATTGGAATTTCGTCAGCCCGACGAAGACCTTCGTAGGCATGCAGAACTTCAAAGACCTGCTGTCGGAGCCGGATTTCCGGCAGGTACTTACGAACACGACGATTTACACGCTGCTGACGGTAACGCTGACGACCGGAATCGCGCTGCTGCTCGCCCTATGGCTGAATCGCAAAAGCTTCTTCCACGGCTTCGTCCAAGGCGCGATCTTCAGCCCGCACATTATCTCGCTCGTGTCGATTTCCTTGCTATGGAGCTGGTTGATGGATCCCGAGTACGGGCTGCTCAACTGGGTAATCGGGCTCGTGGGTTTCGGTAAGCTGGCATGGTTGTCTCATCCTAGCACATCACTCGTCTCGCTGGTTATCGTAGCCGTATGGAAAGGACTCGGCTATAACGCGTTGGTGTTCATCGCAGGGCTGCAGAGCATCCCGCCAGATATCTTTGAAGCGGCTTCTCTGGATCGTTCGAAGCCATGGACGACGTTCAGGAAGCTGATCCTGCCGATGCTGTCGCCTTCGATTTTCTTCCTGGTGGTCATTAACATGATTGGTTCGTTCCAAGTATTCGAGACCATCGCCATTATGACGCAGGGCGGGCCGATCAACTCTACTAATACGCTGGTCTATTTCATCTACGAGAACGGATTCCGGTTCTTCAAGATCGGTTATGCTTCTGCGGCCGGCGTCATCTTGCTGGTCATCATCGGGATTCTTACGATTATCTATTTCAAATTACTGTCGAAGCGCGTTCATTACCGTTAAGAAGAGGTGAAGCTCTTGAAAGCCGTAGACAATACGATCAGCGGCCCATCTATGGGGACTGCTGCTGCAAGCAGTAAGCTCAGTCATGTACGTACCCGTGAAGCGACGATCAGACGTGCAATATCTGCTTTGTTGGGCGGGTTAAATACGATTGGCCTTCTGGTGCTGGTGTTGATTTTTGCAATGCCGTTCTTTTGGATGCTCTCCACATCGCTGAAGACGTTGTCCGAGACAATGGTATTCCCGCCGCAGTGGATTCCGGTCGATCCGGTCTGGGAGAATTATTCGAAAGCGTGGAACACGGGACCTTTCCTGAACTATTTCACGAACAGCGTCATCATTGCGGTCGGCATTCTGATCCTGCAGATGATGACGATCATTCCGGCGGCGTATGCTTTTGCCAGATATAAGTTCGTCGGTTCGGGTTTCCTGTTCGGCATCGTTATGGTGACACTGATGATTCCGGCTCAGCTGATCTTCCTGCCTGTATACCTGGAGCTGAGTGCATTCAAGCTGCTCAATACGCATCTTGGCTTGATCCTGCCCTTCGCGTCCAGCGCCTTCGGCATCTTCCTGCTGCGGCAGGCATTCATGCAAATCTCCGATGAGCTGATCGAAGCGGCGCGACTGGATCAGGCTGCCGAATGGAAGGTCATCGTGCAGATCATGGTGCCGCTCGTGAAGCCAGTGCTGGTGACGTTCGCCTTGTTCAGCTTTATTGCGCACTGGAATGACTACTTCTGGCCGCTTGTGATGACGACTAACGAAACAGCAAGAACGCTGCCGCTTGGCATCGCCAAGATTCGAGAAGTGGAAGGCGTTGCGACGTGGAATATTCTGATGGCCGGCAACGTGATTCTTGTCGTGCCGATCCTCATCGTATTCTTCTTATCGCAGCGGCAGATTATCAAGGCCTTCGTGTATAACGGCGTCAAATAAAATAGGAATGATGGGAAGGATGAAGTGACGATGGTAAGAATTGTGGCACACCGCGGATGTTCAGGAGAGGCACCGGAGAATACGATGGCAGCATTCGAGCTGGCACTAAGCGAGCCGGCTATTCCGATGATTGAGCTGGATGTGCATTTGTCCAAGGACGGCGTCCCTGTTGTCATTCACGATCATACGCTGGACCGTACTACGAGCGGGACAGGTCCTGTCAAAGCCTATACGCTGGAAGAGCTGCGCCGATTCGATGCGGGGAGCAAGTTTGATCCTGCTTTTGCGGGACAGGGGATTCCGACGCTTGAGGAAGTACTGCTGCTTGCCAAAGGCTGCTGCAAGCTGCATGTGGAGCTGAAGATGCTGGCCAATGAATACGAGGGCATCGAGGAGCGGGTGATCTCGCTGATTCAGCGGCATGGCATGCAGGAGGAAGTCGTGCTCTCCTCCTTCAATCATGATTCCATGAAGCGGGCGCATGAGATCGATCCGTCGATCCCGACGGCTCTGATCTTCCTCGGCAAGCCGACGCTGCTTGCGGAGCAGCTTCGTTATACAGGCGCAACCGGCCTGTCGGTACATTACGGCTTCGTTACGCAAGAGCTGGTGGACGAGATGACGACGCTCGGCATGGATCTGGGTGTCTGGACGGTGGATGACTCGGAAGTTCTGGCGCGGATTATCGAGGCGTATCCGAATATTCGGATTACAACGAATTATCCGGATCGCGTGCTGCGCATTGTGCGTGGCGATGTCGTTAAAGCTTAGTTTGATGTGAAAGACACGGAGGAGTTCTCCGTGTCTTTTTCAGTTGCAGAGAAACCAACGGTACGTCGCCACGAAGCTTGAGGGGGGATCCTTACCAACTGCATTCAAAAATTGTAACGGTTGTGAGCGTGGTTATTTTGCATGAAAAGGCTGTTTCTATCCGCTAACGGTTGCCAGAGAGCTAAAGTGGCCATTTCCGAGTCGAAATCGACCACTTTACAGGAAATAAGTTCTGTCACAACCGTTAGCGGTTGAAAAGCGGATTTTTTCATGAAATAAGTACGCTGACAACCGTTAGCGTTTGTTCTTTTGCCCGGATGGTTTGATTATGAACAAGGGAACGGCCCGCCGTCGTAACTTCTCGGCCCGTCTTGAAAGACACGGAATATCGTTCCGTGTCTTTTTGGCGTTTGCGAGTTAATGCTGCTCTCCTGCGCCAAACCAATAACCGTCAAGAAGAAGGAACTGGAGTTCTCGGAGTTCTCGAAGAATTGGCAGATGGAGCTTTTGTTGCAGAATATCCCCGTTTCGGGAGGTTTTTTTTTTGAGAGGGACGTTTAACAGGGAAATGATAATTTTTCGACAAGAAATCACTAGTAATGTCGAATTATACGATATAATAGTTTTAACAAATGTACTAGCGCAGCATCTTAGTCTACATTCATAGAGATGCTTGTATATAAGGCGATATGAAAGGTCGTGATAGCGTCCGAGTTGCTGGCAACAAGCCAGTAATACTGTTTCGTGAATCGTTTCAAACAAACTATTAATTGAGGTGTACTTTGTGAGTAGAACATTATCAAAATCCGTCATTATGATCATTTGTTTTACGCTTGTTTTTGGTGTGTTTTTACAGCAAAAGCAAATCGTTTCCGCCGCATCGACAGGTGCTCTGACCAGTGCTGTTCCAAATGAGCCCATCTCAGGAGCTGCGTACGGGAATGGGGTCTACGTTGCTGTAGGCTATTACGGCAAAATCCTAACGTCTGCGAACGGGCTTGATTGGCAGATTGCCGCGGATAAAACGAGACTAGACATCACCTACACAGGTGTTGCTTTTGGTAATAATGTGTTCGTTGCAGTCGGATACGACGGGACGGTGATGACGTCATCGGACGGTGCAGTTTGGACGCAGCGAGATTCTACGGTTACGAGCAGGATTGCTAAAGTTGCTTTCGTTCCACTGACGAATCAATTTTATGCCGTTACCAGCGGAGGAACGCTGCTTTCTTCACTCGATGGCGTTACGTGGACCTCGTCTTCTGTTGAGACGAGCAATGATCTTACCTCCATCGCAGCCAGTGCGAGTACGATCGTAATCGGTGATTCCGGCGGGTACATACATACTTCCACTAATGGAACCAGTTGGTCGCATAAGAAGCTGGATAATTCGTTCTTTATCAACTCCGTCCTCTGTCTGAATGATCGTTTCTATGTAAACGATCCCTTGGGAGGGACTTATACGTTTATTAACCCTTCTGACGCAGATAGCTGGTCCAATTTGGGCACTCCTATTGGCAGCGCATCTTTTCAAGTTTTCGGCGGCCTCTATGATGGCGACACGTATTATTTGTTCGGATACGATGGGGAGTCGTATGGTGGAGTCTTTACGTCTTCAAACGGCACAGCCTTCACGAAGGAAGCTGTAAAAACCACTACGATGACCGCGCAAAATGGGTTCTATGCAAATGGGGTCTACATGCAGCTTGGCAACGACGGCATCGTGGTGAAAACCAAAGTAACCACTTGGGATTACGCCTACGGCGGCGTGGTGTCCGGCGTTCAATACAACGGTACGCACTACATCGCTGTCGGGAAACATGGCAACGACGGATTTATTAAATATTCGACCGATTACGTGAATTGGACCTCTGTTGCTTTGCCGCAGCGTGTTCCTGCACTGACGGCTATTACCTCCGGAATGGGGAAATACGTGGCGGTAAGCGACTCTCGGGGCAGTGTTCTCTTATCCAGTAACGGAACGACTTGGACTGTAAACCCCACGCCTGTTTCGAGGTACGGCTTCACATCAGTCACCTTCGCAAATGCCGTATTCGTGGCAGTCGATAAGATTGGATCTATTTATAGGTCGACGGACATTGGGGAAAGCTGGACATTGGTTAAATCCGATTCCAACTATAATGCGTTACGGTTTGTTACTGGTTTAGGTGGATTTAATGCTGGCGGAGAT
Source organism: Paenibacillus sp. CF384 (assembly GCF_900106745.1). Classification (GTDB taxonomy): domain Bacteria; phylum Bacillota; class Bacilli; order Paenibacillales; family Paenibacillaceae; genus Paenibacillus_Z. The sequence goes on from NZ_FNNV01000004.1 coordinate 297,479, forward strand.
TCAGGCTACCTTACGTCTTCAGATAGCGGTGCTACTTGGACAAGCGTTCAGTCTGTACCCACAGCAACGACTTTTGATAAGAATAGTTCTAATTCAACGGATATTTCGATTTCGTTTACAGGTACTTTGAAGAAAATCACCATCAGCAATTATGGCAGCGATTTAATTGAAGGTATCGATTATAGCATTTCAGGCACTACGGCTACGATAAAAAAGTCATTTCTGGCCAAACTGCCTTTCGGGTGGCAAGTCATTGCCATGCACGAAAGCAGCGGCAGCCCATTCAATAGGATGGCCGTCAATGTAGTGAACACAGCTCCTTCGCTATCGCAGGTTGCGGGGGTACAGCTTCTTTCGGATGGAAAAGCATCTTGGAGCAACGTGGCAGGGGCGTCTAGCTATGAAGTGCAACTGTATCGTAACGGCTCCATCTGGGGCAGCGCAGTCTCGGCAGCCGCCGGCAGCACGAGTGCAAATATCCTAGCCGCTATGCGCGCTGCAGGACCGGGCAGTTATACGGTCAAAGTCAAAGCGATCGGGGACACTGTGAATTACCAAGACGGTTCCCAATCGGCAGCTTCCGGCGCAGTCACGATTTATAAAACACCGACAGAGGATGGAACGGCTAATAAAGCGGGGACCACTCAGAGAGCGGATTTTAATATCGTTGTGAATGCCCAAAACGGGCCAAAAGCCACAGCGAAAGTTGGCGGCTTGAACGTTTTGCAGTCGGGCACAGATGTAACTGTAGGTAGCGGGAAAGCGACACTTCCGATAGGGATCGCTAAGTTAACGGAAGGCGACAATTCAATTGTGATCTCGTTGAAAGATGCCTCGGGCAACTTTTCCGAAGATTTAACGGTTCATGTAACGAAGGATACGACATCACCAATAGACGCGGTAGAAGATGGAACGGCTGACAAAGCGGGGACCACTCAGACCGCTAACTTCAACATCATCGTGAACGCTGAAACAGGAGCTTCGGTGACGGCGAAAGTTGGGGGGACAAACGTCCTCCAATCCGGAGCAAACGTGGTTGCGGCAAACGGTAAAGCGACATTGCCGGTCGACCTAACGAAACTAGCGGAGGGATCCAACAGCATTGCCATTGTTGTCACGGATCAGGTGGGTAATGTTTCCGGGACTCTGACAGTAAGCGTGACGAAGGATACGATTAGCGCAGCAAATACGGCACTAGCAATTAGTTATGGCGGCAGCGATTCAGCTGCAAGCGTAACGCAAGCGATGACGCTGCCGGTTGTCGGATTGAATGGAACGACCGTATCATGGTCTTCCAATGTTCCGGCAACGATTGGGGCGACAGGATCAGTAACACGTCCTGCATACGGAGCGGGTAATGCGACGGTAACGTTAACTGCGACGATTAGCAAAAGCGGAATAAGCCAGACGAAAACATTTGAGCTAACCGTATTGGAGCAGGCGCCAACGGATGCGCAAGCAGTAGCCGCGGCTAAATCGGCCGTTGAGGTTGGATATGGCGGAAATGATACAGTTTCAAGTGTAACGCAAGCAGTAACACTGCCAACAACAGGGCTGCTTGGTACGACAGTTACGTGGTCGTCCGATGATGCAGCAGTTATCGGAGCGACAGGTGCGGTAACGCGTCCAATCTACGGATTAGGCGACGCGACGGTAACGTTGACCGCGACAATCACTAGAGGTGGAGCGAGCGATACCAAGACGTTCACGCTGACTGTGAAAGAGCTGCCTCAGACGGATGCGCAAGCCGTAACCGCAGCGAAAGCGGCACTGGAAGTTGGTTACGGTAGCGGCGATACGTCTGCAAGTGTAACGCAAGCCGTGACGTTGTCGGCAACAGGGCAGAACGGCGTGACCATTTCGTGGTCATCCGATGATGCAGCAATTGATGCAACAACAGGTGCGGTAACTCGCCGGGTATATGGATCGGGTGATGCGACAGTAACGCTGACTGCGACGATTAAGAAGAATGCAGCAAACGAAACGAAGACGTTCACGCTGACGGTGCCGCAGCTGGCACAAACGGATACGCAGGCGGTAACCGCAGCGAAAGCGGCACTGGAAGTTGGTTACGGCAGCGGCGATACGTCTGCAAACGTAACGCAAGCCGTGACGTTGTCGGTAACAGGGCAGAACGGCGTGACCATTTCTTGGTCATCCGATGATGCAGCAATTGATGCAACAACAGGTGCGGTAACTCGCCCGGTATATGGATCGGGTGATTCATCGGTAACGTTGACTGCGACGATTAAGAAGAATGCAGCAAGCGAAACGAAGACGTTCACGCTGACGGTGCCGCAGCTGGCACAGACGGATGCGCAGGCGGTAACCGCAGCGAAGACGGCACTGGAAGTTGGTTACGGTAGCGGCGATACGTCTGCAAGCGTAACGCAAGCCGTGACGTTGTCGGCAACAGGGCAGAACGGCGTGACCATTTCGTGGTCATCCGATCATGCAGCCATCAACGCAACAACCGGAGCAGTTACTCGTCCGGCATACGGATCGGGCGATGCAACGGTAACGTTGACCGCGACGATCACGAAGAATGCAGTAACTGAGACCAAGACCTTTACGCTGACCGTGCCAGAGCTGGCCCAAACGGACTTGGAAGCCGTAACGGAAGCGAAGACGGCGCTGGTAGTTGGTTACGGCAGCGGCGAAACGGCTGCAAGTGTAACGCAAGCCGTGACGCTAGCGGCAACAGGATTGAAAGGAACAACAGTCACATGGTCGTCCGATCATGCAGCGATTGATGCAACGACAGGAGCAGTAACGCGTCCGGCATACGGATCGGGCGATGCGACAGTAACGCTTACCGCGTCGATCAAGAAGAATGCAGTAACTGAGTCTAAGACGTTCACGCTGACTGTACCAAAGTTGGCCCAAACGGACTTGGAAGCCGTAACGGAAGCGAAGACGGCGCTGGTAGTTGGTTACGGTAGCGGCGAAACGGCTGCAAGTGTAACGCAAGCCGTAACGCTAGCGGCATTAGGGCTGAACGGAACGACAGTCACATGGTCGTCCGATAATGCAGCAATTGATGAATCAACTGGTGCGGTAACACGTCCGGTTTACGGATCGGGCGATGCGATAGTAACGCTTACTGCGTCGATCAAGAAGAATGCAGTAACCGAGTCCAAGACGTTCACGCTGACGGTACCAAAGTTGGCTCAAACGGACTTGGAAGCTGTAACCGAAGCGAAGACGGCGCTGGTAGTTGGTTACGGCAGCGGCGAAACGGCTGCAGGTGTAACGCAAGCCGTGACGCTAGCGGCAACAGGACTGAACGGAACGACAGTCACATGGTCATCCGATAATGCAGCAATTGATGAAGCAACAGGTGCGGTAACCCGTCCGGCATACGGATCGGGCGATGCGACAGTAACGCTTACTGCGACGATCACCAAAGGCACAGCAAGCGAGACCAAGACGTTCACACTAACCGTAGTGGAGCTTGTACAGACGGATGCGCAAGCAGTATCCGCAGCGAAATCCGCACTGGCAATCACATACGGTGCCGGAGATACAGTTACAAACGTAACGCAAGCAGTAACACTGCCAGCATCAGGACTGAACGGAACGACAGTCACATGGTCGTCCGATAATGCAGCCATCAACGCAACGACAGGTACGGTAACACGTCCAACTTACGGATCGGGCAACGCAACGGTAACGTTGACTGCGACGATCACGAAAGGCACAGCAAGCGAGACCAAGACGTTCACGCTGACTGTAACGGAACTGACTCAAACGGATGCGCAAGCGGTATCCGCAGCAAAATCCGCACTGGCAATCACGTACGGTGCCGGAGATACAGTTACAAACGTAACGCAAGCAGTAACACTGCCAGCATCAGGGCTGAACGGAACGACAGTCACATGGTCGTCCGATAATGCAGCCATCAACGCAACGACAGGTGCGGTAACGCGTCCGGCATACGGATCGGGCAATGCAACGGTAACGTTGACCGCGACGATCACGAAAGGCACAGCAAGCGAGACCAAGACGTTCACGCTGACTGTAACGGAACTGACTCAAACGGATGCGCAAGCAGTATCCGCAGCGAAATCCGCACTGGCAATCACATACGGTGCCGGAGATACAGTTACAAACGTAACGCAAGCAGTAACACTGCCAGCATCAGGACTGAACGGAACGACAGTCACATGGTCGTCCGATAATGCAGCCATCAACGCAACGACAGGTGCGGTAACCCGTCCAACTTACGGATCGGGCAACGCAACGGTAACGTTGACGGCGACGATCACAAAAGGCACAGCAAGCGAGACCAAGACGTTCACGCTGACTGTAATCGAGCTGGACAATGTAACGCCGCCAGACACAACGCCACCGGCAGCACCGACAGTGAACGCAGTGGACAGCGATGACCTTGTCATCACAGGCACAGCGGAAGCGGGTTCAACGGTAACGGTAAAAGCAGGCGGAACAACGCTGGGATCGGCAGTAGCAACAGGAGGCACGTTCTCGATCACGCTGACGGCAGCTCTACCTACAGCTACAGAGCTTGAGGTAACGGCAACGGATGCAGCAAACAATGTAAGTCCAGCAACACTAATTACGGTAACAGAGGCAACCGTTGTAACACCGCCGGACGTAACACCACCGGCAGCACCGACAGTGAACGCAGTGGACAGCGATGACCTTGTCATCACAGGCACAGCGGAAGCAGGTTCAACGGTAACGGTAAAAGCAGGCGGAACAACGCTGGGATCGGCAGTAGCAACAGGAGGCGCGTTCTCGATCACGCTGACGGCAGCTCTACCTACAGCGACAGAGCTTGAGGTAACGGCAACGGATGCAGCAAACAATGTAAGCACGGCTGCACGTGTAACTGTAACTGCAGCACCAACTGTTACACCGCCGACAACACCAAGGGACACTACAGTGATTTCGACAGATGGTACACTAACGCTTTCTGTCGGCCAATCAGGGAAGGTTAGCTTTGGAGACTCGGTTACGATCGAGATACCGGCAGGTGCAATAAACACGAACTTGAAATTAACGATAGAGAAAGTGTTGGATACTCAACATTTACTATCGGATAAAGATGTTCTAGTCAGCCCAGTCTTCGAGATTCTGAAGAATTTCACGGAGAACTTCAGTAAATCCATCACGCTGACGTTTGCTTTTGATCCGACCAAATTGAGTGGCGATGAGAAAGTAGCGGTCTTCTATTATGACGAAGTGAAGAAGGAATGGGTCAAAGTTGGCGGTGTCCAAATCAACGCAAACCACATCTCCGTAGAGGTCAATCACTTTACGAAATATGCGGTAATGGTTGTTAATCAGAAACCAACGGATCCAACGCCAGCAATTAAATTCAGCGATATCTCCGGACATTGGGCTGAAGCTAATATCAAGAAGGCGGTAACCAGCGGAATCGTTAACGGTTACCAAGACGGTACATTCAAGCCTGGCAAAACCGTCACGCGCGCTGAGTTCGCAGTTATGCTGATGAATGCTTTGAAGCCGCAAGAAGCAGGAGCAAAGCTTACGTTCACAGATCATGCGAAAATCGGAGCTTGGGCTCAGAAAGCTATCGCTCAAGCGGTACAAGCCGCTATTATTACAGGTTATGCAGACGGCAGCTTCCGCCCGGATGCACAAATATCTCGCGCTGAGATGGCAGCGATGATCGCGAAGGCAATGGGTCAAGCTACTAAAGAAGTGGCGGCAACCGACTTCTCCGATGACAAAGCTATCCCGGCATGGGCAAAAGCCAGCGTTGCGTTTGTGAAGCAAGCAGGCATTGTGCAAGGCAAGGGCAATAACGAATTCGCCCCTGCAGACCATGCAACAAGAGCAGAAGCTGTAACGGTGCTGCTTAACATGCTGGCACAGATGAGCAAGTAAGTAGTGTAATTGATAAAAGGGTCACCTAGCATGCGGCTAATCAAGCTGCTTGCAAGGAGGCCCTTTTTTTATCGATTGTTGCGCGAAAAGCAACATTCCACCTGCGAGCTGCCAGCCTGCTTAAATACGAACCTCAACAACAAACAAACAAGCCCCCGAACCTCTCTACGAAGAGGATCGGGGGCTTGCCTAACATCGGAGGCTTTAAGCCTCCATCTTCTGCGCCGAATACAGCTTGTAATACCGGCCGCGCCGCGCGAGCAGCTCGTCATGCGAGCCGCTTTCGGCGATGCCTTTGTCAGCAACGTACATGATGCGGTCGCAGTTCTTCACCGTAGAGAGACGGTGCGCGATGATGAACGACGTGCGTCCCTTCAGCAATTCGTTCAACCCCATCTGCACCAGACGCTCGGTCTGCGCATCGATGGACGAAGTTGCCTCATCGAGAATGAGGATGCGCGGGTTCGCCAGCAGCGTGCGAGCGAAGGAGATGAGCTGCCGTTGACCCTGGGAGAGCTTCGAGCCGCGCTCGTTCACCTCGGTCATATAGCCCTTCTCGAACTCGCGGATAAATTCATCCGCGCAGACGGCCTTGGCAGCAGCGATAACTTCTTCCTCGGTAGCATCGAGCTTGCCGTAGCGGATATTATCCAGAATCGTGCCGGAGAAGATGAAGCTGTCCTGCAGCATAATCCCCATCTGACTGCGCAGCGATTTAAGCTTGATTTGCGCAATATCATGACCGTCAATGCGAATCTGTCCGCCTGTGATGTTGTAGAAACGCGAGATCAGATTGACTACTGTCGTCTTGCCTGCACCTGTCGGACCGACGAGCGCGATGCTTTCGCCTGCTTTGACATCGAACGAAAGGTTCCGCAGAATGTCATGTCCCGGTTCGTAAGCGAAGGTTACGTCATCGAAGGTCACCCTCCCTTGAATAGGCGGCAATTCCTTCGCATCCTTGACGTCGCTGACGGTCACCGGCTCATCCAATGTCTCGAAGATACGCTCCAAGTAGGCGACGGAGTTGATGAAGCTGTTGTACAAGTTCGAGATATTCAGGATCGGCTGCCAGAAGCGCGACGCGTAGCTGCTCATCGCGAGGATGACGCCGAACGTTACCTCTTCCGGTCCGAGTGCCAGCAGACCTACGAAGTAGATCGCTGTAGTTACCGTCGTCGCCAGGTTATCGACCGAGAACGGAACCAGGAAGTTGAGATACATCGTTCTCATCCATGCACTGCGGTAGTTGGTGGACAGCCGTGTGAAGATGCCTTCATTATGCTGCTCACGAGTGAAGATTTGGGTGACGCGAATGCCGCTGATGCTCTCTTGCAAGTAAGCATTCAAGTTGGAGCTTTTGTTCGATACCGATTGCCATGCACGGCGCTGCTTGGTCTTGATCAGCATGATGATGCCAAGGAAGACAGGCAGACCGCCCAGAATGACAAAAGACAGCTTTACATCAACAGCGAACATAAAGATGGCAATGAAGAGCAGATTCATAATTTCTAGGATTAAGTTGATGATCCCGTTGGATAGCACATCCGACACGGAGTTGACGTAGTTGACGACCCGTATGAGAATCTTGCCCTGCGGGCGATCGTCATAATATTGGAACGGCAGCTCTTGCAAGTGCTTGAACAAGTCCGTTCGGATATCGAAGATGATATCCTGCCCGACGCTCGTCATCATACGCGAGCGAATCGTGGCCAAGATAACGCTGACGACGATGGTGGCCAGTGTAAGCAGCGACCAGAAGACAAGCCCTTGATGATCCTTAGCCGGAATCGTGACGTCGACGACATGCTGCATAATGAGAGGCGCGGAGAGCGCGATACCGGCTGACAAAGCGCTAAGCACAAACGCGATAATCATCGGCTTCTGCTGCCTTCTAATGTAGACCAGCGCCCGCCGGAAATGTCGGATATTAAACGGTGACTCCAAATTCTCGTCGATATCGAACTTATTTCTAGCCATGAGCGATCGCCCCCCTTCCGATGCCTTCGATCTGCAGCTTGAATACGTCGTAATAGTAACCGCGCTTAGCTAGAAGCTCGGCGTGCGTGCCTTCTTCAATGACACGTCCATTGTCCAAAATAAGAATGCGGTCAGCCTGCGACGTCGTGGATACCCGCTGAGCGATGATAATCTTCGTACATGGGAAGTCCAGCTCGCGCAGACTCTTCTGAATATGCTCTTCCGTCTCTAAATCGACTGCGGATGTCGTATCGTCGAGAATCAGAATCGGAGGCTGTACGGCCAAAGCCCGAGCCAAGGCGATACGCTGCTTCTGACCGCCGGACAATCCGACGCCGCGTTCACCGACGACGGTATTGTAGCCTTCCGGCATTTTGCGAATGAAATCTTGGGCAGCTGCAAGCTCGGCGAACTTGAAGACATCCTCTTCCGGTATATCCGGATTGCTGTAGGCAATGTTGCCGTCGATCGTATCGGAGAACAGCAGGACATCCTGTGTTGCGATGCCGATATTGCCGCGCAGCTCGTCGAGCTCAAGCTTACGCACATCCTTGCCGTCCACCAAGACGCGGCCTTTCGTAATGTCATAGAAGCGTGGGATGAGGTTGATTAGCGTCGTTTTCCCGGATCCCGTCGCACCCATGATGGCGATTGTCTCACCGGGCTCAATCGTGAAGTTAATGTCTTCCAGCACCGTCACGCTGTCATACTTAAAGCTCACATGCTCGAACTGAATGCGGCCGTTATAACGCCGCTTAACTGTGCCGCTGTTGTGATTGTTGACGATTTCCGGATGCGCGTAATAGACTTCAATGATCTTGGTAAGGCTCGCGAAGAAACGCTGAATATCATTGATAATGATGCCAATGCTGCGCATCGGGTTGGATAGTCCCCATACGAGCGCGGAGAAAGCCGAGAATTCCCCGAATGTAATCCGTCCGTTCATGACGAACAGACCTCCTGCCAGCATCAGAATAACGCTGAATCCCTGAGAGAAGATCTCCAAGTAGGGGAAATAGTCCAGCCAAACCAAGGCCGCTTTCTTATTGGCCGTAGAATAGTTCACGCTTTTCTCCGTGAATTTGTTGATTTCGAATTCCTCGCGCGCGAACGCTTTGACCACGCGATTACCCGCGATATTTTCCTGAGTCGTCGTATTCAGCTGCGAGAGGCGCTCTCTAAGATCCACATACATCGGACGTACGCGTCTGGCGAATATGAAGGCTACAATCCCAATCGGAGGCGACAGGATGAGCAGCCACCAAGTCAGTTCTGCGTCGATATAGAAGAAATACACCACTGCCGCAATAAATACCGTTAGCGACTCGATGATCGTTTTGATGATCCACGCCAAGGAATGCCGGACCATCTCGAGGTCGCCTGTCATCTTGGTCATGAGATCCCCGGTACGATTGCGATCGTAGTACTTCATGTCCTGGCCTTGGATCTTGTTATACAGGTAGATCCGGACGCGATAAAGCATGTTCTGCGAAGCTCGTTCATACAGCAAGGTCGTACAATAGGCCAGGCTCGTGCGAAGCAAGGAAAACCCGATCATCCCCAAGCAAAGGCCGATCAGCAGCCCTCGTTTGTCCGTCAGATTACTTGCTGCATCATTGCCAGCGATGAAGAGATCGACAATTCGCTGTCCAATGTAAGGATTAATAATGGTGAGCGAGGAACCCACCACCGATAGGCATAATGCGAAAATATAACGCGCTCGATCACCTATCAGATTGTGCCAAAGCCACTTGAATTGAAACATGTGATCACCGACTTCTGTAAGTTTCTGCATTTTGAGGTTCCGAATATCGCCTTACTCCAGTTAGGGCAGTTCTCCGGTCAAAAAACTATGGAAATTATAACACAAATAGTTGGAAATCAAGTGAAAAAATTATTCGTTTTGGGACTCTCTGTCAGTATGTGAGAGATCAGGGAAGCGAATGCATCGGTCATTCTTATGGAAAATTTTAAATAATCGCCAAGGATAATGGAAGAAAATGTCGAATAGGAACAACTTGTCGAGCTTCGCGACTTCTTGTCCGAATGGACGAATGGAACGATGTTGAAACTACGCGCCCGATCTTCCGTAATCCAGATTAAGGAAACGGAAATATGTTGCGATCAAGCCGCGTACATTGGAATGAACCTGGATGGAGGAGCATGGTCGATGGGAACTAAATTCGTGAAGCTGCTGGGTATGATCGTGGTCATCGCGGCTGTGAATATTGCGGTATTTTCGCCCGGCTTTATAGGTACCAAGATCGGAGAGCGTCCGCTCGAGTCGGCTCTCGGAGTCACCTTGCTTCTTGCAAGTGGCATAGCGCTTCTATATGGAAGCTACCTGCTGCTGTTTAAGCAGCAGGAGTCGATTCCGCTCAAGCAGCTTCAAACGCGAGAAGACTTCGAGGAGGCGCTCATGCGGTATCGACGAGTGAAAGTGCTGCAGGAGGATATGGCTTACGCCTTGGATCAGATGGAACGGATGAATAAGCGGCAGGATACGTTGTTGAACGTTCTTGGGCAGCGATTCGATCCGAATGAGCTCAGCTACAAGAAATTCGCTTCTGTGACCCGGGAGGTTGAGAAATTATTTTACCTGAATGTAAGAAGTATCTTGAATCGGCTGCAAATGTTCGACGAATCGGAGCTTCAGCATGCCGGTGGAGGTCGGAAGCCTTCCCGAATATCTCCGGAGCTGCTCCAAGTGAGGGCGGGGATCGTGGGCGAACAGCTGACATTCGTCAAGCAATCGCTGGAGTCGAACGAAGAGATGTTGATTAAGCTGGATAAACTGCTGCTTGAAATTTCGCGCTTGGACAGCTTCGAGCCGAGTGAGATCGATCAGATGCCATGCATGCAAGAGATCGATTCGTTAATCAAGCAGACTAAATATTACAAACAGTGAGAGGTGCGGTTATGTCCAAACAGAGCAAGTTTTTGGTGATATCGATTTTGGTCTTGGGTCTCGTATTCGTCCTCGTCTATTACGGCATTAATCTGACCTCGAACTTAGGGAAGTCCAAAGCGGAAGTCACTTCCGAGAACGCCGGCAAGCAGCTAAGCAATTTGTACGAAGATATTTCCGTCACGACCGCGGAGCCGGTGAAAGGGCAGATCGATCTGGATCCCATCGACGTCGCCGCATCGCTGCCGGACATCTCCAAATTCCCGATTACGGTGAACAGCACGACCAATCAATTCGTAGAGATCTTCTCCTCCACGGAGAAATCGGGAACCGGCGTTGACGGCTGGTTAACCGAAGTCGCAACGGAATTCAACAATGCCGGGATCGAAGTGAATGGCCAGCCCGCCTCTGTGAAAATCCGCAACATCGCCTCTGGGACGGCGACCGATTATATTAAGACCGGTAAATATGTTCCGGACGCGTTCACGCCATCCAATGAGTTATGGGGCAAGATGGCGGAAGCCAGCGGCGTCAAGACGCAGCTTATCGCACCGCGACTCGTCGGCAATGTGCCGGGCATCGTCATTGCTAAAGCCAAGTACGATGCCTTGGTCGATAAATACGGCTCGGTCAACGTCAAAACCGTTACCGAAGCCATTGCGAACAATGAGTTCTCGATGGGGTACACCGATCCTTTTGCCAGCTCGACCGGACTTAACTTTCTCGTAACCGCACTTCATACCTTCGATAATGCCAATAGCTTGAGCGATAAAGCGGTTCAAGGGTTCGAGAAGTTTCAAGCGAACGTGCCGTTCATCGCTTCTACTACCTTGCAGATGCGAGACGCAGCCAAGTCAGGCATGCTGGACGGTTTCGTGCTTGAATATCAGACCTTCGTCAACGCCGCGGAATTGAAGAGCGGCTATGTATTTACGCCGTTCGGTGTTCGACATGACAGTCCGTTGTTCGCTCTGGGGGATCTTCCACAAGAGAAAATCGACATCATCAAGAAATTTGCGGAATTCGTGACCCAAGACAAATACCAACAGATGGCGAAGGACAAAGGATTCAACCAGCTTGAAGAGTACAAATCCGAGCTGGCTGTCATGGACGGCGCAACGCTGACTTCCGCTCAGAAGCTGTGGAAAGAGAAGAAGAACGGAAGCAAACCGATTTCAGCCGTATTCGTTACCGATATTTCCGGAAGTATGGACGGAGAGCCGCTAGCCCGCCTCAAGGAATCGCTGCTTAAAGGGCAGAAGTATCTCGGCCGCGACAACAGCATCGGACTCGTCTCGTACTCCAGCGACGTAACCATCGATGTGCCGATCGGCAAATACGATGCGATTCAACAATCATTGTTCGTGGGAGCCGTGAACAATCTGCAATCCAGCGGCGGAACGGCGACCTTCGATGGCATCATCGTCGCACTCAAGATGCTGCAAGACCAATTGCTTGTTAATCCGAATACGAAGCCTGTTATCTTCGTCCTAAGCGATGGGGAGACGAACGAAGGCCATTCGCTCAACGATATCAAAGAGCTGGTCGAAATCTACAAAGTTCCGATCTACACCATCGGCTACAATGCCAACATCAAAGCGCTTCAAAGCATATCGAGCATTAACGAGGCAGCAAGCATCAACGCCGATACAGATGACGTTGTCTACAAGATCGGCAACCTTCTCAACGTTCAAATGTAAGGGAATGCCCAACCTAAAGGAGGAATTCGATGTCATTCTCGATGGAAGTCGCAAGCCCAGAGCAAATTAAGCAGGTAATCGAGCAAGAGGTGAAGCCGGTCCCCGAAGAGATCGCTAAACTCAAGGAAATCGCAGATAACAACGTATCTACAATCATGGCTTTAGACACGGAATCGCTCGAGAAACGCAAGGAGATTCTCACGTCCATCGACTCATTCGGGCTGAACACGATGAAATCATCCTCAGATAAGAATTCGCTGCTCCAAGTGTCAGTCGGCAATCTCTCCAAGACGGGCGATGACGGCGGGCAGGTTGCCAAAGGATTATCCGAGCTTCACACGCAGCTGAAGGATTTGGACCCGAGTGTCGTGGATTTTGCGAAGACTGGATTTCTGGGCAAGTTATTTAATCCGTTACGCGCTTACTTTCTTAAATATCAGAAGGCCGATGCGGTTATCGCCGACATCGTGGTCTCCTTGGATAAGGGGAAAATGACGCTCAAGAACGATAATACGACACTTGAGATCGAGCAGCAGACGCTTCGCGAGTTGACCAAGAAGCTTCAGAAGGAAATTCAGCTTGGCATGTTGATGGATGAATCCATCGCCACGCAAATCGCTGAAGCGACAGCCCGTAATGAAGATCCCGATAAGATTCGTTTTATTACGGAGGAAGTCTTGTTTCCCTTGCGCCAGCGCGTCATGGACCTGCAGCAGATGCTGGTCGTCAATCAACAGGGAATCATGGCCATCGAAGTCGTCATCCGCAACAACAAGGAGCTCATTCGCGGTGTTGATAGAGCGAAGAATGTGACCATATCGGCACTGCGAATTTCCGTTACGGTCGCCAGCGCCCTCTATAATCAGAAGATCGTATTGAAAAAGATCGAACTGCTGAACCAAACGACCAACGAGTTAATCGCAGGCACTTCCCGCATGTTGAAGGAGCAGGGAGCAGAGATTCACAAGCAGGCGCTTAATGCGAGCATCTCCGTAGACACGCTGAAGCAAGCATTCACGGATGTCCTTGCTGCGCTGGATTCGATCAGCACGTACAAGAAGGAAGCTCTCCCCAAAATGCGCGAAACGATCGGTCAATTCCGTGATCTGGCAGACGAAGGCGAGAAGCAGATTCAGCGGCTGGAGAAAGGGCAGAAGCTCGGGATTTAATACAAAAGAAGAGGCTATCCTCAAGGTCGAGTTTGCGACTGGAGGATGAGCCTCTTCTTTGTTTGCGTGTGCTATAGATACTCCTGTTCCAAATCCTCTTCCGACCCGGTGTATACGGAGATGAGGACGATGCTGATACCATCGCTGACATTGGTTACTCTATGGGGAGTGGAGGCGTTCCAGCTGAAGGAGTCGCCTGCTTCCAGAACGGCTGAATCCTCGCCTTGCTCGGCAATGATTTTCCCTTGGATCACGAGATGAGACTCCTCGCCTTTATGGGCATGGGGGGCTGCTCCCGTAGAGGCGCCGGGCGGAAGCTCAACAAGCATCATTCGCATCCCTCTAGTCGAACTTAGGTGCTCGACCTTCAGCTTCTCTATGCCGCTTGTCGTTACGTTGCGGTCATCTTTGCGGACGATCGTCATGCGTTCGTCCTTCTTCATGAGCAAATAAGTTAAAGGTACGCTCAGCGCCGAAGCGATGTTATCCAGCGTTGATATCGAAGGAGACGTTTTATTCGTTTCGACTTGGCTCATGAAGCCTTGCGACAAACCGGTTTCTTCACAGATTTGGGCGATCGTGATGTTCTTGCGTTTGCGTATTGCGCGAATGGTGGAACCGATGTCCATCAGAATCACCTGCCTATAAATATTAGTAATACCGAATATAATTACATATTATCAATAAATTCATTGACATACTAGTGGAGTGGAGTTATATTAGCCATATAAAAATTAATTCTTTATTACTAATATTTTAGCGAGCTTGATTGGGAGGTTGTTTGAAGTGAACGCAGCTTACGAATATGATATCCATCTACCGCCTAACAGCGATTCAAGCAAGAAATACCCGGCTATCTTCACCCTTCACGGTAAGGGCTCCAATGAACGGAACATGCATGGCCTGGTGGCTCCATTGTCGGGTGATTTTATTATCATCAACATTCGGGGAGACCTTCGTTTAGGCGCAGGCTACCAATATTACGAGCTGAAGGGATTGGGCAATCCGATTCGCGAAAGCTTCGACCGTGCGGTTCAGCAGCTAGAAGCGTTCATCGACTACGCGACAGAGAAGTATCCGATTGACCCTGCGGGGCGATACTTGCTTGGCTTTAGCCAAGGCGCGATTCTATCCATGACGCTTGCGCTGACAATGGGTAAGCAATTGAAAGGAATCGTAGCCTTGAACGGTTATGTTCCGGAGTTCGTGAAGACGGAATACGAGCTGCAGTCTGTAGATCAAGTGTCCGTGTTCATCTCGCATGGTGAGTTTGATTCCATATTCCCGGTTCAGATCGGGAAGGACAACGCGGCGTATTTTCAACAAGTAACGCCGAACTGCACGTTCAAGATCTATCCGACGGATCATGGCGTATCGGAAGAGAATCAACGAGACTTCGTCAACTGGTTTCAAGCGGAAGCCGGACGATAAGCGAAACGAAACGAAGGAGTGAACAACCATTATGTTGCCATCTTATTTCATTGCTCATGGAGCACCGTCACTTGTACTCGAACAGCATGACTACACAGAGTTTCTGAAGCAGTTTGCCTCTACGCTGCCAGCCAAACCAAGAGCTATCGTCATTTTCTCGGCGCATTGGGAGAACAGAACGCAAACGGTCAGCACCGTGGATACGTACTCCACTATCTATGATTTTTCCGGTTTTCAAGATGAACTATACCAGGTGACTTACCCTGCTAATGGCGATCTTGCGATCAGTGAGGAAATTGGGCAGCTATTCGAGAAGAATGGCATTCCGAGCGTCATGGATTCGGAGAGAGGGCTTGATCATGGAGCTTGGGCTGTGCTGAAACTGATGTATCCTGCCGCGGATATTCCGGTAATTGCCTTGTCCGTCAACCGTTATCTGTCGAATGAGCAGCAATATCAAATCGGGAAAGCTTTGGCAGCGCTGCGGGAGCAAGACATTCTAGTCCTTGGCAGTGGTGGTATCGTTCATAATTTGCGGATGTTGAATTGGCGCGGAGGAAATACCCCGGAGGAATGGGCACTCTCCTTCGACAAGTGGATTCAAGATAAGCTGGAGAACTGGGACCTAGAAGCGTTGTTCAATTATGAAGAGCGGGCACCATACGCCAAAGAAGCGGTTCCGACGAATGAACATTTCATTCCGCTGCTTCTTGCCATGGGAGCCGGCGATAGCAACCGACAAGCGAAGCTTCTGCATCGCAGTTACCAGCTGGGCACGTTAAGCTTGAACTGCTGGGAATTCAATTGAAATAAACCTCTGCATATGGCATATGCAGAGGTTTTTTGTATCCATAATGTAGGATTACGTGTAAACACAATGGGGTAATAGGGATTGTTGCCAACATTGGTTGTACAATGCCAATATCCTAAAATCACCTTTCACAAGGAGGGGCTACCATGCAAATGATCGTTGAGTGCGAGGAAGTCGAAACGGACAAGTATATTTCCAGAATCGGTGATCATGAAGAGCAAGCCAACTATGTGAACAAGGGCTTCTGGTCCAAAGTGAAGAAATATGCGGCCAAAGTTCCATTCTCCCACGAAGCCGTATCGATGTATTATTGCGCGATGGACCCGGCTACACCGACGGCCGCGAAAGTGACAGCAATCGGCGCGCTGGCCTACTTCATACTTCCGATCGACGTCATTCCTGACTTCATTCCCGTCGCAGGTTTCGCGGATGATGGAACAGCGGTATATATCGCCTATAAAGCGATAACCATTCATATCACGGAAGATCATCGTGCGAAGGCTGCGCAGTTTTTTGCGGAATGAGTTGGAGGAGTAACTGTTTACTGTTTACAGCGTAGTTCCGCTATTGGCTATTGAGTTTTAACGGTTGTCAGCGTGGCTATTTCATGAAAAGAACAGCTTCTAAAATTCTAACGGTTGCGAGCAGCGTTATTCACATCATAATGGTTGATTTCTTTCAGATATTGTCCAAATAAGCTCGCTCACAACCGTAAGAAAATAAAAACAGGTTTTTTAGACCAAATAACGACTCTCACAACCGTTACAGGTTGGGGGCTGCCTACAGCCTCTTCGGCGCCATCAACGTAATCGTAGTCCCTTCCCCCTGGGCAGAGACCACCTCAAGTTGTCCGGCAATACCGCGAGCACGTTCTTCCATGCTGAAGAGTCCGACGCCCTGTCGGTTCATATTGGGATTAAACCCTCTCCCATGATCCATAATTCGAATATAAACATGCTCCTCCGACTCCGACACATCAACTGCCGCATCGGACACCGCCGCATATTTGGCCACGTTAGTCAGCGCTTCCTGCACAATTCGATATAGGGCGGTCTCGGTGCGAGGGTCCAGACGAGTGCGCAGCGAGCAGGTGAATTGTACACGGATATCGTAATGTTGCTTGTAATTTTCGATATACGTGCGCAGCGCAGGGATAACGCCCAAGTCATCGAGCACAGAAGGGCGCAAATCCCACGCGAGGCTGCGCACTTCTTCAATAATTGTCGAGACCGATTGACGAATCGTCGACAACTTGGATTGATCAATTAGCTGTTCCCCAATCAACTGATCCAACTGAATCACAAGCCCGAACAAGCTTTGCCCAATGCCGTCATGCAGCTCCCGCGAGAAACGCTGCCGCTCCGTCTCCTGAATGTGCATCACGCGCTTCATCATTTCCTGAAGCTCCTCTTCGACCTTCTTCAGCTGCGTAACCTCGTTGCGAATGGCCAAATATTGATAGGGAAGCCCGTCGTTATCAAGAAAGGGCATGATGGTCGTGTTCACCCAATAAATACTGCCGTCCTTTGCCCGATTTCGAATCTCTCCGCGCCACACCCGGCCGGATTGTATGGTCTGCCATAACTCCTCGAAGAACGCTTTGCCGTGGAACCCCGAGTTAATAATGCGGTGATCCTTGCCGATCAATTCGTCGCGTGTATACTGGGAAATTTCACAGAACTTGTCGTTCACATATTGAATAATCCCGTGATGATCGGTAACGACGACAATGGAGGATTCATCGAGTGCCAGCTTCACGTCAGTCAGTTGCTTCAGCATTTGATGCAAATCTTCACGGAACGCGGGCTCGGTAATATAATCATCGAGGCGCGCCAGAAGAGAATTCACCTTTTGCCCGATCACCTCCGGATACGAGCGCCTGCTATTCATAGCATAACAGTCCTCTCTCCACGGCGTAGCGAACCAAGTCCGGCCGCGTGCGCAGTCCGAGCTTGTCCATCAGGTTGCTTTTGTGCGTTTCGATGGTTTTGACACTGATCACGAGCTGTTCGGCGAGCTCTTTGTTCGAGTAGCCCTTGGCAATCCCGACTAACACTTCCTGCTCACGGTCGGACAACGAAGCATAGCTCCCCGTATTTTCGCCTTGCCGCAGCTTCTCCAAGTACTCATTCATGAGACGTTTCGTAGCGGTCGGATATAAGTAGGCGTTCCCATCGGCAATCGTCTGGATCGCGGTAATTAACTCTTCGTATGGAGCGCTCTTCAAAATATAACCGGAGGCGCCGGCATGAATCGCACGGAATAAATATTCGCCATCGTCATGCATCGTAAGAATAAGGACATAGGCATCCGGCAGCAGCGCCTTCAACTCTCTTGTAGCGGTCATTCCGTCTTTGCCGTGAGGCATGCTTAGATCCATTAACACCACATCCGGCTTCAGCTCTTGTGCGAGACGAATGGCTTCGTCCCCTTCTGCTGCATCGCCGACTATACACATGTCATGCTTTCCATCCAGTAGAGACCTCAGCCCCGACCGGACGATAACATGATCGTCTACGATGAATATGCGAATCATAAGAGGTTCCTCCCTCTGGCTTTCTCTGCCAATCAGACTAATTCTCTCATCTTAACAAGATACCGTCTACAAATGAAGGAGATCCCGGAGCACAGCCCTGAAATTCAGGGTTTTCAAGCCTCTTTATCAGGGAATATCCTGATATACGGTCATGCCGCTTATCGTTAGAATATAGGGGAGTTGCACATGCAGGTTTTTTTTCCAACAACGAGGAGAGATCATGATGATCCAAGTCAGCCCTGAACGAAGAAAACAAATCGATTACATAGGCATTACGGAAGAAGATCTTCAACTGCTTCACTCGCAAGCCGGCATCTTTAAGCAAATCACGGAATCCGTCGTGGACGAATTATATGACCGTGTACTCACACAGCCCGAGTTGGTTGAGATTATTAACAAGCACAGCACGGTCGACCGATTGAAGGGGACGCAAATTTGGTATTTCCAAACGATGACGGAAAGCAGAATCGATGAAGAGTTCATCAAGCGCCGCCTGTTCATCGGCAATGTGCACTCCCGGATCGGTTTGACGACGACATGGTACCTCGGTACCTATATGCTGTATCTAGATATCGCAACCAAACATATGAAAGCGGCAGCTCCGGAACAGTGGACAGCCATTATTTTCGCGCTTAGCAAAATGTTTAATTTCGACTCCCAGCTCGTGCTGGAAGCCTATGAAATGGACGAGAAGGCGATTATCCAGGGAATGGCCGATGAAAGACAGCAGATGCTTCAGAAGATCAGCGCGGCTGTGCAAGAGTTAGCGTCGATGATGGTTGAGCTGAGGAGCAGCACGCAATCGGTTGCCGCATCTGCTTCGTTTACTTCGGAGCTCCAAGAGAAGTCGCACAGAAACGTGGAAGTGCTGCAGGGGGAAATCAAAGAGATTCACCTCATGGGCGCCATGATTCGCGAAATATCCGACCAAACCCATCTGCTCGGCTTGAACGCTGCAATAGAAGCGGCACGTGCGGGCGAGAGCGGGCGGGGGTTCGAGGTGGTTGCCAATGAGATCCGTAAGCTGGCCAGTCACTCGAAGGAATCGTTGAAGACCATTCAAGACAAGCTGTCCAATATTGGACAGATCTTAGGTGAAGTACAGGGAGGCAGCGTGAAAACGGTCAAAATCGCACGCGATCAAGCTGCCAGCTCCCAGGAACTAGCCGCTTTCGTTACGATGATCGGCTCTGTAACGGCCGAGCTTGATGCATTGAATCACGCCTAGGGCCAAGGCATGAAAGAAAGCTCGCAATAGTTGCGGCGTGCGCGCAATGCTCTATCGCGCTGCATGAGGAGTGCGAGGTGGTGCAGGGACAATGAATCCTTGTACCGCCTTTTTTTATTGCACGGATGATCTATTAAACTGGAAGCTGGTTCCTTATAATAACAGTATAGTTAAATGCATAGGCATCGGAGAGAAACACGTGAGAACGATTAACCCCAAGATCTTACTGGTCCACAGAGTCATGAATGAGCTTGCGGACAGCTTGCTCAAAGTATTTATCCCCATCTTGATCTACAAAGAGCTGGGCTCGATCGGTTACGCAGCCGCCTACTTGGGCGGCTATTACATTCTTCAGTCCCTGCTCAATATGACGTTAGGACGTTACATGACGTCCAAGCCGATTGTGTTCATTTTGCTCCGGCTTATTCCCGTACTAGCTACACAGTATTTATTGGTAGCGGGACACGGCAGCGTGCTCTTGTATGGCTTGATTGCATCAACAGCCTGCGCCAATGCGTTCTACTGGGTTCCGTTGAACTATCTATTCGCCGCTTCAGCAGGCAAAGCAGTGGGGAAAGCTACGGGACGCTTCCGCGCCGCATCGGTTGCAGGCAAAATCATCGGACCCGGCATAAGCGGCATCGTGCTGACTTATTTCGGCATTGAAGCGGTATCGACGATCGCGATCGCCTTCTTCGTTGTATCGATTGTCGTGCTGCTAGTTTCTTACCTGAGCAAGAGCATGAAGGAAGAAGCTCCCGTGATCCCCCTTCCTATTGCCGAGGCGACGACGTCGGCGGAACAGCCCCAATCGCCAATCGCCGCCATCCGAATTTATCTGGTTTCATCGGTATTGTCTGGCTTCAGCGATACGGCCGACATCTTCTGGTCGTTGTATGTGTTCACCGTCTCCGCAGCTTTCATTGATGTTGGTTTTGTTGCCGTGTTTATTCAATTTGGCGTACTGGCTGCTAATCTAGTGATCGGCAAATTGACGGATGTGCGCAAATGGCTGCTGCCAGCACTCCTGCCATTGCTTGCTTACGCAATCATCTGGATCATAAGGCCGTATGCGATGGCGCCGGTGAGTGTATTTACCTTGTCCGCAGCGGGCGGGTTTCTAGTCCCGTTCTTCACCATTCCGATCTTCGCGAATTTCGTTCAAGAAAGCAAACGAACGCATAACCTGCCCGTATGCCTGGTTTCCCGAGAGGTAGCGCTCAAAGGCGGAGGGGCAATCTCCATAGCAGGGTACTTGGCTACGGGGATGATTGCAATGCCATTCTTCTTAGCAGGAGCTGCTTCGCTGCTGTTGTCCATCCCATTGCTGCGAATCTTTAACAGAATCAAGGCTGTCTAAGTATGGAAGGGAGAATCCGACATGAAGATGAAGAGTCTAATCGGCAATTATTTACCACTGGCCATGAATGCCATGGAGAAATGTTCGTTTCCGCTTTCTTTTCTGGCGTATGAGGGGGCTGACATCGAGAGTTGGCGAACGACGACTAAGGCGAAGGTGATGGAGCTGCTGGCCTATCAGGCTGATGAATGTCCCTTGCAAGCAAGCGTAGACCGCTCGTACGTGAAGGATGGCCTTGTCGTGGAGCATGTCAGTTACGAGCAGCCGTTTGGCCCAAGAACGGAGGGCATTCTGCTGTATCCGTCGGAACGGGAAGGGAAGCTGCCTGCTGTCGTGGCTCTTCATGATCATGGAGGGTTCAAGTACTTCGGCAAAGAGAAGCTGGTGGAGCTCGATGACGAGCCTGAAATCATAACAGAATTCAAGCAGGCCGCTTATGAAGGCAGTTCATGGGCGACCAAGCTGGCTAAACGGGGCTATGTTGTCTTTGTGCCGGATGTTTTTCTATGGGGATCACGGAAGCTGGACGCTGAGAGTGTCACGGAAGAATTTGTACAACCGGTGCTGCATGCAGAGCCGGGCTCCAGAGCTTATATTGAGGCCTACAATCAGTTCTCGGGCGAGCATGAATCGATGATTGCCAAAACGTTATTTCTTGCAGGCACCACATGGACGGGAATCATGGCTTATGAGGATCGGCGAGCGGTCGATTATTTGTTGACAAGGCCCGAGGTAGACGGTGATCGAATCGGCTGCGGCGGCTTGTCCGGAGGAGGCCTAAGGACGATTTTCCTCGCGGGATTGGATGATCGAATTAAATGCTCGGTATGCATAGGTTTCATGTCCACGAACCGTGAAGTCGTAGCCCATCGCATTCAGCGGCATACATGGATGATGCATGTCCCGCATTTATCCGCCTATCTGGATATGCCGGACATCATTTCTTTAAACGGAACGGGTGCCGTAATGGTGCAATACGATATCGACGATCCCTTATGGACCATCGAAGGCCAAGAAGAGAGTGACCGGAAGCTGAAGGGGATCTATGAGAAGATGGGTGCCGGGGATCATTATCGCGGTCTGTTCTACCCCGGACCTCATAAATTCGATAATCAGATGCAAGAGGATGCATTCCAATGGTTTGATCAATGGCTCTGCAATGCCAACGATACGGTGCTTTAAAGCCGCCGCATCGAGCTGGGACTTTATTCCTCTCAGACAACCGGGCAAACGGAGAAGCGGGTTGGTGCTCAAGAACCCACTGCGGCCGCGCTTCTTCGCCGGTCTCCTACGATTGGATTATTTTTCAAAAATCGACATGAAATAAAAAGGATTCCTGACGAATGATGACGAATCATCTGAGCCGCAAATTATTACGGCAGAAGGTGTGATCATCGTTGAGTAGGCAATCGAAGTGGGTCTTAAGTATAGTGTTGTTGGTGGTCTTTTGTACAAGCTTTCCAGTCATGACGAACGCGCAGGGATACACAGAAACAGAATCCTTCAGCAGCGTATCGTACAGCATAAAGCCCGGCGATACGTTATACGGCATTGCGAAGAAATTTTATCTGACCGGCGACTACGAACAGGTTGCAAGAACGAACGGGCTGGATCCGAAGGTAAGCTTGAAAGCAGGGACGGCGCTCAAGTTGTCGAACCCGCTGGTATTGGATCAATACACAGTCAAACAAGGCGATACCTTATACGCGATTACGAATCACTATTTCAACCGCATCTACTACATGAACGCATTAATGGCGTACAATCACATAACGGAAGCGGATTTGAAAGCAGATATGGCGCTGCGCGTACCGCTGCCGGCAGGCGAACTGAAATATACGGTACATAAGGGCGATACCTTGTACAGCCTGTCGACCAAATATTTTAAAGTGCAGGACTATCAGCAAATGATCGCCAAGGTGAACGGCATCGAAACAGCTTCAGCCTCGATCAAAGCGGGGCAGGTTGTGCAAATTCCGAATCCGTTCTACTCGATCGAGGACTGCGCGGGCATCGCGGGCCCGGTGGAGACGGCTGCGGCGACTCCGCCCGCTTCAACTTCCACCTCCGCCAAGTTAGTCTCCATTGAGATCGACATTACGCGAAACAAATTATATGTCATCGCAGGTGGAGCAGTTGAGAAGAGCTTCGATATCGCTAGCGGCAGGAAGAAGGGTTCAACGCCGACCGGGAGCTTCGAGATTATTACGAAGATCAAGAATCCGTGGTACATGGCCAAAGAAATCCCGGGCGGCGATCCGAAGAACCCGCTGGGCAGCCGGTGGCTTGGACTTAGCGTGCCGAATACGCAAGGAACGAAATACGGCATTCATGGTACGAATGCGCCTTCTTCCATCGGAACGAACGCCAGCGCCGGCTGCATCCGGATGCTGAATAAAGATGTAGAATGGTTGTTCAGCACCGTTCCGACAGGTACGAAAGTGAAGATTCACGCGTAATGCTGCGAGGCGTTGAGCAAGAATGATTGATCTGATAAAATGTGCTTGTCAGTAATTATTATACGAGTAGAGGCGGTTTTGATAATGGGAACAGGTGCTGAGAAAGTAACCGTACAAACAGTCGTGCAATTACCCGTGGAGAAAGTTTGGAAATACTGGACCGAGCCGGCGCATATCACCCAATGGAATAACGCCTCTGATGACTGGCACACGCCATTCTCCGAGAACGATTTACGAGTTGGCGGGTCTTTTACTTCCAAGATGGCCGCGAAAGACGGCAGCTTTGAATTCGAATTTGGCGGCGTTTATGATGAGGTGCGGATCCATGAGTACATTGCTTATACATTAGGCGATGGCAGAGAAGTGTCGATCACATTCATCAGCCAAGATAACGAGACGAAAGTCATCGAAACGTTCGAGACGGAAACGATGAACGCTGTCGAAATGCAGCAAGCAGGCTGGCAGGCGATTATGGATAACTTTAAGAAGTACGCAGAATCGGTTAACGATTAATAGAAATTGTCGACTTGCCAGATAGCGTGGAAGAGGTACCCTTAGACAGGACACTTTGAAAAAAGGTGTTCAAACTAGGGGTACCTTTTGTATACTGGGTAGAGTAGCAGTGTGCCGTGTCTGACTTTCACATATACTGAGTTTGAATAAACAGGAAGAAATCAGTATCGTCATGGTTATACTAATGATAATAATCTTTTTAGGGGTGAGCGTCTGAGAAAGCATAAACCAATGCCATTTGATGAGTTGCTAAAGGAATTACAAGGACAGAAGACCGTTCAGGAAGATCCGGAACATCTGTCGTTTGATCGGTTGTTCAACGATTCCTTCATGGGGAAGTATTCGAACTGGAATAGCTTTTCGGAGTTTCTGGAGAAGGGCAATTTCCAAGTGGAGACGCACGAGGACATTCGCAATATTCCCGATGAGCTGTTTGATCGTCACGTAGCCAGAGAGACCCAATTTGCGAATTGGAACGATATGCTGGATAAGGCGACTAAAGAAGCATCGAAATAAGCTGTGTTTTTCCAATTCAATAAACGCATGAAAGTAGATAACCACGCGTAATTCAGGGCTGTTCCTGAGTTGGCGGGGTTATTTTTTTACCTATCGTTTACATAATATCCATTTCACCTTAATAGATACTTCACAGTTCTCCCCTATACTTTCTAGGACAAACCATATAATAGGAGTGAAGACATGTTGAAGAAGAGAAATAAACAGCTACTGGCACTGCTGCTCTCAACTGAACTTGCTGCAGGTCTGCTTGCTGGAGTATTGCCTGCTTCGGCGGATGCGGCAGCTGTTACGAATGGAACTCCCTACGATACAAACGGGTATAAAGTCCAAGTTCCACATGTAATCATCAATCAGTATTTTGGCGGTGGGACTTCAAGTGGAGCAGCGGTAAGCCATGGCTTTATCGAGCTTTATAATCCTACAGATAGTAATGTGGATCTGAGCAGCTGGTCCATCCAATATGCAGATCGTGGTGCTTCATCGTCCAACACTACCGAACCAACAGGTGCTTGGGAGAAGCTGGATCTGTCAGGGACGATCAATGCACACTCTTCGTATTTGATTCGTGCTAATGCAACCACGGCTTCTGTTAACAAAGTGGTAATTGCGGACGGCGATTTCGATCTGAATTTTCCTCGTACACTCCAGAACAAAGGGATGAAGCTCGTCTTGATGAGCAATCAAGATCTGCTGGATAAAGATGTATCGGTGAATCCGTTTGTCAATAAACCAACAGGTTATGTAGATATGCTGGGTACAGGCAGTAACGACAATGGGAGTACGATTAGTGGGTTTGAGTCGGAATTCCCTGCAGGCCCAGCGGTCGGTAGCGGAGTCGTGGGCACTACTGGAGGCACTTCCAAGAACATGTCGCTAAGACGTGTGAATTTTGCGGACTCTGATAATAACAAGAGCGATTTTGTGCAAATCATCTTTGGTTCCATGACTGCCGGTCAAGCGGAGCTGACTACTTATGGCCCTCGCAGCGCTAATGACGGCGAGTGGGGAGTTGTTCCGACACCGCTTGTCGTTTCCACTAACGAGCTTGCTGATGGAACAGCAACGAAAGCCTATTCGGCTAAGATCAATGTGACAGGCGGTAAGTCGCCATATCACTTTAGCGCGACGGGCTTGCCTGCGGGTCTGGCAATCGATGCGGCTACGGGAGATATTTCCGGATCGCCGGCTTCCGATGCTCCAGCGAGTAACAATGTGGAAGTTACCATTACAGACAGCGCTTCGACTCCGCAAACAACAAGCAAGCCTTATGTGCTTCTTGTCAATCAGCCGATTAATGATACGTTGACGATGACGAGATTAGGCTCCTTTATCGCCGGTGAACCGAATGGGGATGGCGGCGTTGCGGAGATCGTGAGGTACAACCCGGAGAATCATAAATTCTATTCCGTCAATGGATCCAGCGATCCTGCGACATTGGATATTGTTTCTTTGGATAACACCGGTAAACCGGAAGCAAATGCAACTTCCATTAATATTGAAGAAGTCGTCAGTGATCATCTTCCTGACTTCGAATACGGCGACTTTACAAGTGTCGATATCGACCTGAAGAATGACTTGGTTTACGCCGCTATTCAAGAGAAGACGTATACGAATAACGGAGCGATCCTCGTATTTGACTACGACGGCAAGTATGTCACTTCCTACGAAGCAGGCGTTCAGCCGGATATGATTAAGGTTACGCATGACGGCCGTTACGTATTGACAGCGGATGAAGCCGAGCCGCGTCTGGCCGGCGCTGATCCGGAAGGCAGCGTAACGATCGTTGATCGCGTGAATAACGTGACGAAACATGTGAAATTCGACGATGTCAGCGTGATCGATGATCTGGTTCATCTTCGCGGCACTGCCAATGAGGCGGGACTCATTACGGGTCCGGCTGCATCGAAAGAAGCAGCTAAGTATGACTTGGAGCCGGAATACATCGCATTATCTGCTGACGAGAAAACAGCTTACGTATCCTTACAAGAGGCTAACGCGATTGCGACGATCGACATTGCAAGTGGAACGGTAACTTCGGTCAAAGGACTTGGCTACAAGGATTTGAATGTAGAAGTGAATTCCCTTGATTTGGTGAAGGACAGCAAGATCAAGTTCGAGAACGTGCCGTTCAAAGGCATGTTCATGCCGGATGGAATCGATACGTACACCGTTGATGGAGATACGTATTTGTTCACAGCGAACGAAGGGGATGCGACGGAGTGGCCGGGCAGAACCAATATCTCTACGATTGGCGGCCTGAAAGCCGGCTTGACATCGACATCGGATGCAGCTATTTTCTTAGCTGGAAAAACGGTAAGCGGCAAAACAGCTTATGACGGAGTAGAGGTACCAAGCGACATGGGACCTGACGGCATCTACCTGTATGGCGGACGCTCATTCTCCATTTGGAATGCGGACAGCTTAGAACCTGTCTTTGACAGCAAGAATGATTTCGAGAAAATTACAGCACAACGGCTTCCGAAGTATTTCAACTCCGATCATAAAGAAGTTGCATTCGATAAACGAAGCACGAAGAAAGGCCCTGAGCCGGAGTATGTGAAAGTGGGCAAAGTGGGCAGCAAAGCACTGGCCTTCATTGGTCTTGAGCGTGTAGGCGGCATCATGGCTTATGATGTGACAGACCCGAAGAATCCTACTTTCGTCAATTATACGAACACGCGTAACTTTGAGTCTAATTCGCTGCAAGGCGATATCGGCCCGGAGGGTCTAGAGTTTATACCTGCAACAGCAAGTCCAAGCGGAATGCCGCTTCTTCTGGTCGCTCATGAAGTAGGCGGTATGATTACGGTGTATCAGCTAAATGTGGACAAAGTGACTTTGAATCAGAAGACCGTTTCCCTTAAGGTTGGCGGTTCGACGGCTCAGCTTGAAGCTACGGTAGTCCCGGTTGGCGAAGGTGCTTCGACTGTGACTTGGTCATCCTCGGATGATACGGTGGCTAAGGTGGATGCAACAGGTAAAGTTTCGCCAATTCAAGCGGGAACGGCTGTAATAACGGCACTAAGTGCAGATGGTTACGGTGTAGCCGAAGCTGCAGTTACGGTTGCGAGTGCAGATGCTCCGCCAAGCAGTCCAAATACCGGCCCAACTACGCCACCAGCCACTGGACCCGTTGTGGACGGAACGAAAGTAACGACGGAAGTGAAAGCAGTTACGGATGCTTCGGGCAAAGCGACGGCGGTAGTTACGGATAAGCAAGTTGAGGAAGTGTTGTCTAAGCTGTCAGCTTCAAATTCGGCAAGTGTGAAAGACATCGTTGCGATCAAAGCTACAGCAGATGCAGCTGCAAAGGAGACGGCAGTAACCTTCTCGGCAGCGGCAATGGATAAGATCTCCGGCAGCGGCGCAGATGCGCTCGTTATTGAATCGGGAATCGGACAGGTGCAGCTGGATAAGAAAGCCATGTCCACGGTAGCGAATGCTGCAAGCTCAGGAGCTGTAACGGTTTCCGTTGCCAAGGTTTCGGCTTCCGACCTGGCAGCTCTTACGAAGAACAATCAAGCGGCTATAGCTGAAGCAATTGGCTCGCATCCTGTGTATGATTTTAGTGTAATGGCAGATGGGAAGAAGGTATCTGATTTTGCGGGCGGTATCGTGAATATCAGTATTCCTTATGTACTGGGCGCAGGCGAAGATGCCAATGCCATCATCGCTTACTATATCGCTGATAATGGGAATATCGAGCTGGTGCCTAATGCAAAGTATGACAAGGCAACGGGTCAATTAACCTTCTCCGTTACCCATTTCTCGACGTATGCGATCGCCAGCAACAATGTGAAGTATAGTGATACGGCATCCAGCTTTGCGAAAGACCAAATCACTTACTTGTCTGCAAGAAAGATCATGGAAGGTGTAGGCGGGGGAAGTTTTGCCCCTAAGAAACAGGTGACAAGAGCCGACTTTACGCTGATTCTGGCCCGAGTGGCGGGGGTCGACCTGACGACTTATGAAGGAAGTAAGTTTAGCGATGTAAGCGCAGATGCTTATTATGCACAGTCCGTGCAATGGGCGGCGGCAACCGGAATTACAAGCGGTGCAGCGGAAGGCGTATTTAATCCGAATGCTCCGATTACAAGAGAGCAAATGGTAGCTATGATTGCTCGTCTTGCCGCAACCTTGCATTACACGCTTCCGAAAACAGTGGCGAGCGTGACATTCACGGATGCGTCGAGTATTTCTGCTTATGCGCAGGATGCCGTTTCCGCTGTTCAGCAAGCAGGTATTATTAACGGCAGAGCATCTGCAGGTGCAGGAAGCAGCTTCGATCCGCAGCAATTGGCTACGCGTGAAGAGACGGCGAAGATGATCAGCGTTCTGTTCCAAGGCATGATGAAACACGAATAGGTTTGGAATGATGAATACCCCGAGCTGGCATGATGCCAATGCTCGGGGTATTGTTTCTATGTCTAGCCTACTTTTACCCGCCATACAATGATACTAGTACGCACGCCTCGCGATCGATTGCGATTATCGAAAGGAGGTTCGAATGAAAACGATCCGGATTGGAGCGGGACAGGGATTCTATGGCGATTCCTTTCTGCCTGCCATCGAGACGGCCAAGCGGGGAAATGTGCAGTATATCTGCTTTGACAGCCTCGCTGAGCTTACGCTTGCCATCCTGCAGAAAGACCGGCAGCGCGATCCTTCCCGCGGCTACGCTGCTGATATTGGTCGCATGATGAGAGAACTGCTTCCGATAGCTAAAGCGCAAGGCATCCGCATCATCACGAATGCAGGTGGCATGAACCCGATTGGGGCAATGCAGGAAACGGAACGAATTGCGCAGGAACTGGGCCTCACGGGTTTGAAGATAGCGGTCGTAACCGGAGATGATGTGCGCTCGAAGCTGCCCGAGTTCATGAGTCAAGGAGCTCCGCTCTCCCATATGGAAGATGGCCGGGATATTCGGATGATCGAGGAACGAATCGTCTTCGCTAACGCCTACTTAGGTGCCGAACCGATCGTGAAGGCGCTTCAGCAAGGGGCGGACGTGATTATTACTGGCCGAACGACGGACTCGGCGTTATTTCTGGCGCCGTTAATGGTTGAGTTTAATATTGAGGCGGATGATTGGAATCGATTGGCGCAAGGCGTGCTGATGGGGCATCTTCTGGAATGCTCCGGGCAAGCGTCGGGCGGCAATTTCAGCGGTGACTGGCAGGCGGTAGAGGCGCTTGAGCATATTGGCTTTCCGATTGCGGAAGTTCGCGAGGACTTAACGTTCATGGTGACCAAGACAGAGGGAACCGGTGGACTCGTCTCCGTTGACACCGTGAAGGAACAGCTGCTGTATGAAATCCACGACCCGGCCGCGTATGTCACACCTGATGTCGTGCTGGATCTGATGGGGGTAAAGCTGTCTGATGCCGGCCCGAATAGGGTTGAAGTTTCAGGTGCATGCGGCTCCATAAGGCCCGATACGCTGAAAGTCGTAATGGGCTACGCCGACGGCTGGCTCGGGCAGGCGATCTGGGGTTATTCGTGGCCGGACGCGCTTGCCAAAGCACAGACGGCTGATCGGATTGTTCGCAGGCATATCGATCGGATCGGTCTTCGGTACGAAGAACTTCGAACCGACTATTTGGGCTATAACTCGTTGCACGGACCGCTTGCTAAGCTGCCGCAGGAGGGAGAGCTGAACGAGATTTATGTGCGCTTGGCGATGCGGACGAAGAGTAAGGACGATGCGGCTGCACTGGGCCGGCTCGTTCCTCCGCTCATGCTGAGCGGACCTCCGGCGATGGGGGCTTTCCTTGGCGTGATGAAGCCGCGCGAGCTGCTCGGCATGTGGTCTTGTCTCGCTCCGCGTGAGCTGATCGAGCAAGGCGTGCAAGTGACGGTTGTGGAGGTGTAGCCGCTATGGCACGTATACGCAAACAGCTTCGTCATTTGGTGCAAGCACGATCAGGCGACAAGGGAAATACGATCAATATTGCGGTATTTGCACCAGGCGTGGCGATGTTCGAATTATTGAAGCGGGAGCTGACTTCCGAGCGGGTTAAATCGCATTTTGCCGGCATGATCGAAGGGGAAGTGACCCGTTATGTCGTGCCGAATCTGCTGGCAATGAATTATGTATGTCGCACCGCGCTAGGCGGCGGCGGCTCCGCCACGCTTCGGATGGATAACCTCGGCAAGTGTTATGCGGCTAATCTGCTGCGGCTCGAAATCGAAATGGACGACGATGGTGAAGCCGAAGAGGAGGAAGAACCCGTAACACCTGCACCACCTGTGCCGCCGCCGCCCACCACGACTTAAGCAGAAGAGGGGTTGCTTGCGATGAATTTCGACTTAACGGAAGAGCAGGCGATGATTCGGGATTTGATTCATGATTTTGCAGATGCGGAGGTGGCGCCGGGGGCTGTTGATCGGGATCGCACCGGCCATTTTCCGGTGGAGGTCTTCGAGAAGCTTGCCAAGCTCGGCTTGATGGGCCTTCCTTTTCCGGAGCAGTACGGCGGGGGCGGGGCAGATACAATCAGCTTTGCAATCGTTGTGGAAGAGCTCAGCCGAGTATGCGCTTCAACCGGCATCACCTACTCTGCGCATGTGTCACTCGGTGGAGCACCTCTTGCACTGTTCGGGACTGAGGAGCAGAAGGCTGCTTACTTAACGCCGCTATGCAGAGGCGATTATCTTGGCGCGTTTGGGTTAACGGAGCCGGATGCCGGATCGGATGCGGGCGGAACCCGCACGACTGCGGTTCGAACCGGGGATCAGTGGGTCATTAGCGGTTCCAAATGCTTCATTACCAATGCCAGCTATGCCCGCAATCTCGCCCTTACAGCCGTTACCGATCGGTCGAAAGGCACGAGCGGCATCAGCGCGTTTATTGTACCGACGAATGCACCCGGATTCACCACCCACTGCAACTACGAGAAAATGGGGCTTCACGCCTCGAACACAACCGAGCTCGTGCTGGAAGAAGTGGCGGTCCCGCTGGAGAATTTGCTCGGCAAGGAAGGGAACGGCTTTAAGCAGTTTCTCGCCGTTCTCGACGGCGGTCGTATTGGTATTGCTGCCATGGGAGTTGGCATTGCCCAAGGCGCTTACGACAAATCGCTGCGTTATGCGAAGCAGCGTAAGCAATTCGGCCGGACGCTCAGCGCGTTTCAGGCGATCCAGTTCAAGCTGGCTGACATGGCGATGAACATCGAGCTCGCCCGTACGATGGTCTATAAGGCTGCATGGCTGAAGGATCAGGGGAGGCCGTTCAAGAAAGAAGCGGCGATGGCGAAGCTTTTTGCAACGGAGATGTGCATGAAGGTATGCGATCAAGCCGTGCAGATTCATGGCGGCTATGGCTATATGAAGGAGTACGAGGTGGAGCGTTTCATGCGCGATGCCAAGCTGCTTGAGATCGGCGAAGGTACTTCAGAAATTCAGCGTCTCGTCATTGCAGCCCAGATCGGCTGTTAACGCCGTTTCATCTTGGCAGAGTCAGCAGCAGAGGGGAGTTCCGAGAACAATGGAATCTGATCACGAATCGGCGAATGACCGGCTGCAGGAACAGATGGAGGAGATCAAGAAGGGCGGTGCCGCCAAGTATCACGTAAAGAATGCGGAGCAAGGCAAACTCTTCGTGCGCGACCGCTTGAAGCTGCTGTTTGATCCGGACTTCGAGATCGAGGATGCTTTGTTCGCCAGCTGCAACGAGGCAGGCTTGCCGGCCGATGGCGTGGTTACGGCGATTGGCAAGATTCACGGAGGTACCGTATGCGTCATTGCCAACGATTCCACGGTGAAAGCCGGCTCTTGGGGAGCGCGTACCGTTGAGAAAATCATTCGGATGCAGGAAACGGCAGATAAGCTGCGAGTACCCTTGCTCTATCTTGTCGACTCCGCTGGGGCTCGGATAACCGATCAAGCGCTCATGTATCCGGGGCGGCGTGGAGCCGGCAGAATTTTCTACAATGAGGTGAAGCTGTCCGGCAAAATCCCGCAGGTATGTCTCTTGTTCGGGCCTTCGGCGGCAGGCGGCGCTTATATCCCGGCCTTTTGCGATATCGTCATCATGGTCGAGGGCAATGCTTCGATGTACCTTGGATCCCCTCGCATCGTGGAGATGGTGACAGGGGAGAAGGCTACTTTGGAGCAGCTTGGCGGAGCCCGCATGCACTGCTCTGTCTCGGGCTGTGGAGATGTACTCGCCAAGAGCGAGGAGGAAGCGATCGCGCTGACGAGACAATACTTAGCTTACTTCCCGCCTAATTTCACGGAGAAACCTCCAACCCAAGAACCCCGTCCCCCGGCAGATCTGAGAGTACCCCTCGACTCGATTATACCGGATAACCAGTACACCCCATTCGATATGTATCCGTTCATCGAAGGTTTAATCGACGAGCATTCGTTCTTCGAAATCAAACGTCTCTTCGCGAGGGAGCTCATTACGGGCTTAGCTAGGATCGCCGGCAAACCGGTCGGCATCATCGCGAATCAGCCGAAGATCAAAGGCGGCATCCTGTTCCACGATTCCGCGGACAAAGCCGCCAAATTCATCAGCTTATGTGATGCGTTCCACATCCCGCTGTTGTTTCTCGCCGATGTGCCCGGATTCATGGTCGGCACGGCGGTGGAGCAAGCAGGCATCATTCGGCATGGAGCCAAAATGATCGCCGCCGTATCCGAAGCGACGGTGCCGAAGATATCCGTCATCGTCCGCAAAGCTTACGGAGCCGGCCTGTATGCCATGGCCGGTCCGGCCTTCGAGCCCGATTGCTGCCTGGCGCTGCCCTCGGCCCAAATCGCCGTCATGGGACCTGAAGCAGCGGTCAACGCCGTGTACGCGAACAAGATCGCGGAGCTGCAAGAGCCACAGCGCTCCGAGTTCATCGCGGCCAAACGCGAGGAATATCGCCAAGATATCGACCTCTACCAGTTGGCCTCCGACATGGTCATCGACGGCATCGTTCCGGCTCATTCGCTGCGCAGAGAGCTGATCAAGCGCTTCGAGGTGTACGCGAGCAAAACCGTTATTTTCACAGAGCGTAAGCACCCGGTTTATCCGGTCTAGAAGCAGCGTGATGGAAGGAGGAGGGGGCCGGCGCCATGACTACGGAGCCAATGCAACCGCAATCGCAATCGCAACAGCCAATTCTATGGGAGCAAAGAGGGCATATCGGCTATATTCGGCTTAATCGCCCGGAGAGCCTGAATGCGATTAATGAAGCGATGCTTATTGCCCTTGAGGAGCAGCTGCATCACATTGCTTCCGATCCCCGGGGGATTCGCGTTGTCATCCTCGAAGGTGAAGGCCGTGCCTTCTGCGCCGGCGCGGATCTCAAAGAGCGGAGCATGCTGACCGATCCGCAGAAAATTCGGCAGCGTCTGATCCGCAGCAAGGCCGTGTTCGCTGCGCTGGAGCGGCTGCCCCAGCCGACGATCGCTAAGATCAATGGCCTCGCCTTCGGCGGCGGGCTGGAGCTGGCGCTTTGCTGCGATTTTCGCTACGCCATCAGCAGTGAGAGGCTGGGGCTGACCGAGGTTAGCCTCGGCATCATCCCCGGCGCCGGGGGCACGCAACGATTGCCGCGGCTGATCGGCCCGGCACGCGCGAAGGAGTTGATCCTCACGGCGCGGCGGATCACGGCCGAACAAGCGCTTACGCTCGGTCTGCTCACCGGCATCGCGGAGAACGAAGAGCAACTGCAATCGCAATGCGCATCGCTTGCAGAAGAGCTTCTTGCCAATGCCCCTCTCGCCGTGTACCAAGCGAAGCGGGCCATTGACCAAGGGCTGGACCTCGACCTCCCGTCAGGTCTCGCCCTCGAAACCTCCGCCTACGAAGCGATCATCCCGACCAAAGACCGGCTGGAGGCGCTCGAAGCCTTCCGCGCGAAGCGGCCTCCGCATTTTACAGGCGAATGACTTTATCGTGTATAACCATTCCATCAAGAAGAAGAGGGCGCCCACCTGGACGCCCTCTTCTTTGTCTATTCTTCAGCAAGCTTGTACACTTCTATAACCTTCAAGAACAAGCTGAGTACAATGGCGGAAACCGTGGCGAGCGCCATGCCCTTCAGCTCGAAATTCCCCCATTTCAACGTCGCGCCGCTTAATCCGACGACAAGCACGATGGTGGTCAGCATCAAGTTGGCAGGCTTCGAGTAATCGATCTTGGTTTCAACCAACATACGAATCCCCGAAGCTGCGATAACACCGAAGAGCAGTAGGGATACGCCGCCCATGACTGCCTCAGGGACGGTTTGGATCAAGGAGGACAGCTTCCCGATAAAAGAGAGCACAATCGCAATAATAGCTGCACCGCCGACAACCCACACGGAGTAAACGCGACTGATGGCCATAACGCCGATATTTTCGCCATAGGTCGTATTAGGTGTAGAACCGACGAAGCCGGATAGAATCGTAGATACGCCATTGCCAAGCAGCGAGCGGCTAAGGCCCGGATCCTTCGTCAAATCCTTCTCGACAATGTTACCCGTGACGATCAAATGGCCGATATGCTCGGCGATGACTACTAGAGCTGCCGGGGCGATGATCGCGATGCTGGACCAGTCGAACGTCGGTGAGTAGAAGGTAGGTGCTTTGAACCAAACAGCTGCGTCTACCGTTGCTTTTACTTCAACCAGTCCAAGAATCGAAGCGAGCACATACCCGACAATAACGGAAATCAGAATCGGAATGACCTTCATGAATCCGCGGAAAAGCACGGAGCCGACAACGCCAATACATAGTGTAACGAGGGATACCGTGACGGTAGCCGCATCGGGAGACCATTCTGCCGGTGAGCCCGGTTTGGCAATTAGGCCAGCCATCTGCGCAGCAGTCGGCACGAGCTCAAGGCCGATAACGGCAACAATCGCGCCCATAGCCGCCGGCGGGAAAACGACATCGATCCAGCGCGTCCCGGCGAGCTTAATGATGAAGGATACGAGCATGAAGATGAGACCTACTACAATGAAGCCCCCGAGCGCCGCGGAGTATCCGCCTTCGGATTTCAGCAC
The DNA here is from genome assembly GCF_900106745.1 of Paenibacillus sp. CF384. GTDB lineage: Bacteria > Bacillota > Bacilli > Paenibacillales > Paenibacillaceae > Paenibacillus_Z. The sequence continues at coordinate 332,952 of NZ_FNNV01000004.1, forward strand.
CACGAATACCGGCGAGAGGAAAGCGAAGCTGGACCCTAGATAAGCCGGGATTTTGAATTTCGTAAGGATGAGATAGAGCAAGGTGCCAATACCGTTCATAAGCAGAATCGTTGCAGGATCTACTTGGAATAAAATCGGGACGAGTACGGTGGAGCCAAACATGGCGAATAAATGCTGCAAACTAAGCGGAATGCTGGCCGCGAGCGACGGCCGTTCATGGACTTGTATGATCTTCGACAACGGTGATGGCCTCCTGGAGTAGCGGATATAGTGATTTTGCCAAACGTAATAGTATCATAATTTGCCCAATTGATAAATTGCATAACAGAACGAAGCAACTATTCAGAGCTTGGCCCGCTTAGTCTGCATGTGGAACGAATAGTCTGGCTGCCGCATGGATAACATTTACTTCAAACCGCTTGACAAAATATTTAATAATGTCATAATGACAATATAAAGAAAGATAAACGAAGCAGGTGATGCACCTTGACCCAACCTATTGACGAGGCTAACGAGTCTGAAGCCAAGACTTATTCCCCGCGTAATTACCGAACACCGGATGGTGCGCCTGCGGATATCGTGATTTTCACGATTACTTCGACTCAGCGAAATACGTTGAAGAAGTCTCTCCCGATCCGCCAATTGGAAGTCCTGCTCATTCAGCGCCGAAGCTGGCCCTTCGCCGGGCAGTGGGCACTGCCTGGAGGATTCTCGAAAGATACCGAGACGATTCTCGAGAGCGCGAAGCGGGAGCTGCAAGAAGAAACCGGCGTCGACAATGTTCATATCGAATATTTCAACGCTTACAGCGAGCCCGGGCGGGACCCGCGTGGGTGGATGATCTCGCATGCCTTCTGCGCGCTCGTGCATGAAGGGGAACTTGAGCATCGCAAAGCTGCCGATGATGCGGCGGATGTTCGACTCTTCTCCGTGCGGGAGGCACTTGAAATGGATCTGGCATTCGATCATAAGCAGATTTTGCAGGATGCGCTTGAGTATATTCGTCGCAGCATGATGACTTCGGCAATTGCCAGAGCGTTTCTACCCGAGGAATTCACGATCGGCGAGCTGTATCAGGTTATTGAAGCGGTTGTGCCGGATTTCGTGGAACGCAATTTTATCCGCAAGATTACGTCGACCCAAAGCCGCAAAGGCATTATTGAAGAAATTCGAGATTCAAGCGGTGAGCTGAAGATGTCGAATCGCTACTCCCAGCGGGCAGCACAGCTTTATCGGTTCACGGATTATGTGCCTCAGTTGTCCATATACAGCTAGGCATTCTTTTTACAGGGTTGATATTGTCGCAATGACATGATTTAAAACCATGAATTCAAATAAGGAAGGTGGATATGATGAAAGCATTGGTCGTGATTGATTACACGGTTGATTTTGTGAACGGTCGTCTACCGGTCGGTCAGCCCGCAATTGAGATTGAGAGCCGCATCGCAGCGATAACGAAGCAGTTTGCGGAACAAGGTGACTATGTTGTGATGGCAATAGATTTGCATGATGAACAAGATATGCTTCATCCCGAACACAAGCTGTTTCCTCCGCACAATATTAGGGGTACTGCTGGACGGGAGCTCTACGGCAAACTGCGTGAGATTTATGAGCTGAAGAAAGACCGTATTCATTGGATGGACAAAACGAGATACAGCGCCTTCTGCGGAACGGACTTGGAACTGCAGCTTCGGGCTAGAGGGATTACGGAGCTTCATCTGGTTGGCGTCTGTACGGACATCTGTGTGCTGCATACGGCAGTGGATGCTTACAATAGAGGCTATCAGATTGTTGTGCATGCCGATGCGGTGGCAACCTTTAATGAGCAGGGGCATGAGTGGGCGTTGCAGCATTTCAAGCATTCGCTCGGTGCAGAAGTAGTAGCTGGCGATCAACCAATCACCTAATTAGTCAATCACCCCACTTGGCGGCACAATCACACAACCCAATAAAGGAGAGAGTGAATGATTATGAATAAGCAGCAGCAAGAAATTATCGAACATCTGAAGGTGAAACCGACGATTGATGTAGAGGAAGAAATTCGGCGCAGAGTCGGGTTTATGAAAAGCTATTTACAGCATACAGGCGCCAAAGGTTATGCGCTTGGCATCTCGGGCGGTCAAGATTCCACTCTAGCAGGCAAGCTCGCGCAGATGGCCGTTGACGAATATAATGCAGACCCAACCAGCAAGAACCAAGCCACCTTCCTTGCAATACGTTTGCCATACGGCGTGCAGCAGGATGAGGACGATTGCCAGGACGCGCTTCGGTTTATTGGGCCGACTCGAACGAGCGTCGTCAATATTAAACCGGCGGTCGATGCCGCAGTCGAGCAGTTTGAGGCGGCGACGGGCGACAAACTGGGTGATTTTCATAAAGGGAATGTGAAAGCGCGCGAGCGGATGAAGGCGCAATATGATTTGGCGGCGCATTATGGGCTGCTCGTGCTGGGTACGGATCATGCTGCTGAAGCGATCACGGGGTTTTATACGAAGCATGGTGACGGAGCCTGCGATATGGCGCCAATCTATGGCCTGAATAAGCGTCAAGGAAGAGCATTATTGGAAGCATTGCATTGCCCCGTTCACTTATATACGAAGAAGCCGACTGCAGATTTAGAAGATTTGAAGCCCGGCATTCCGGATGAGGTTGCGTTGGGTATGACTTATGAGCAGCTTGACGACTACTTAGAGGGCAAGACTTTGCCTGCTGATCTGAGCGACAAAATCGAAGCGCGCTACAAATTAACCGAGCATAAACGCCGTGGTCCCGTGACGGTTTATGATGACTGGTGGAAGGATTGAGGCTCCATGTCGAACTACGAGAACCTGACGCTCCATACGGATAAGTATCAGATCAATATGATGTACGCGCATTGGATGAACGGTACATTGCATGATAAAGCGGTATTTGAGCTGTTTTTCCGCAAGCTGCCTTTCGGGAATGGATATGCGGTAGCTGCCGGGCTTGAGCGGGTTGTAGCTTATATTAGAGATCTGCAATTTGGCGACGAAGAGATCGCTTATTTGGGGGAGCAAGAAGAGAACTATGAGGAGACGTTCCTGCAGGAGCTGCGTGGGTTTCGATTTACAGGTAACCTGGATGCCGTTCCGGAAGGAACGATTATCTTCCCGAATGAGCCTCTGATTCGCGTAGAAGCCAGAGTGTTCGAGGCGCAGCTTATTGAAACGGCTATGCTGAACTTCGTTAACTTTCAGACGTTGATCGCTACCAAAGCTTCGCGGATTAAGCAGGTTGCCGGTGGAGATGGTCTGCTGGAGTTTGGAACAAGGCGCGCGCAGGAGGCGGATGCATCGATCTGGGGAGCAAGGGCTGCGTATCTTGCCGGCTTCCATGCTACCTCCAACTTAAGAGCGGGAATGTTGTTTCGTATTCCCACCAAAGGTACGCATGCACACGCTTGGGTTCAAGGGCATGAAACAGAAGAGGAAGCCTTTCGCAAATATGCGGAAGTGCTTCCGGATCACGTGACGCTCCTGGTGGATACGTACGATACGCTGAAGAGCGGAGTGCCGAACGCGATTAGCATCGCACGCATGCTGGAGCAGCAGGGGAAGCGGATGAACGCAATTCGACTCGACAGCGGTGACCTGGCTTATTTATCGCAGCGTGCGAGACATATGCTCGATGAAGCAGGGTTCCCTTATGTCCAAATCATCGCATCGAATGACTTGGATGAGAACATTATTTTCAACCTTAAGGCGCAAGGGGCGCGTATCGATGTGTGGGGTGTCGGCACCCAGCTCATTACTGCCGGTGACCAGCCGTCGCTGGGCGGTGTTTATAAGCTTGTTGCGCGTGAGGGCTGCGATGGAGAATTTGTCCCCGTTATTAAGATCTCAGGCAATCCCGAGAAAGTAAGCACGCCGGGTATCAAAGAGGTCTACCGTATAATTAACCGAGAAACCGGAATGGCTGACGGCGACTATATCGCACTTCGTCATGAGGAAGCCGTGAAGCGGGGAGAGGCGATTGATCTGTTCGACCCTCTTCATCCTTACATCCACAAGGTTATTACAGATTACGATGCTGTGCCTTTATTGCAACCAATATTTAAGTCGGGGGAACTTGTGTATGCAATCCCAACTCTTGAGGGCATTCGGAGCTATCATGAGGAGCAGTTGAAGTTGTTCTGGCCGCAATACCTTCGGAAGCTGAATCCCGAGATGTATCGCGTGAATATTAGTGTCGAAGCTTGGCAATTAAAACTTGATCTTATCCAGCGTCATAGATAGTCCTATTGCCGGTCTGGAGGCGCTTGTTGCGTCTCCGGATTCCTTATTCGAAATTTATTTGCAAAAAAGACTTGCCATATGATGTCGAACCATGATATATTCTAATTCCGCCGCTGAGAGATACGGGATGCGGTGATCGAAACACTAACAAGTTGAAAAATTAAACTTGCAATCATGTTTCGAAGTATGGTATCATCTGATTCTGGGTCAACAAGCCCGAACATGAAATTTGTTCTTTGAAAACTGAACAATGAGCGACCAGTCAAATGGTTATAAATCGCAGAAGTAACATTCTGCAAGCTAGTATTTTGAATGAGCTAACAAGCGAATTCATACAATGGCGAGTTTTCGGACGAGCCACTTTTATGGAGAGTTTGATCCTGGCTCAGGACGAACGCTGGCGGCGTGCCTAATACATGCAAGTCGAGCGGAGTTATTCCTTCGGGGATAGCTTAGCGGCGGACGGGTGAGTAACACGTAGGCAACCTGCCTGTAAGACCGGGATAACATTCGGAAACGAATGCTAATACCGGATATGCAATTTAGCTGCATGGCTGAATTGGGAAAGACGGTGCAAGCTGTCACTTACAGATGGGCCTGCGGTGCATTAGCTAGTTGGTGGGGTAACGGCTCACCAAG
>NZ_FNNV01000003.1 GCF_900106745.1 Paenibacillus sp. CF384
ACTAGATCTTCTATGGAAACGAACTCGTAATTCTGTTGTTTATCCCGATTTGAACGTAGCATTTTACAACACCATCCGTTTGTTATTTGTTACTTGTATTATACTATATTAACGCGGTGTCGTGTTAAATTATGAGGATATAACAAAGGCTGTCGAGACTTTCTCGACAGCCTGAAAGAGGCGGGGATTGCATCCCCGCCTCTTTACGATTTCAACCTGTTATTTCAATCTCGGCTTTGCGTGAAGATCATAATGTACTTGACCAACTCAAGCAATGAAATCAATGCTGCTGCGACATACGTCAATGCTGCGGCATTGAGGACTTTCGCTACCCCGCGTTCTTCTTCGTTCGTAATGAAACCTTCCGAGATCATGATTTCACGAGCACGACTACTTGCATTAAACTCTACAGGCAGTGTGACGAGCTGGAAGGCAACCGCACAAGAGAAGAACAAGATGCCAAGTCCGATCAATCCTGTGGCTTGAAACAGAAAACCGGCGATTAACAAGAAAGGTGCTATGCCTGAAGCGATGTTAACGACTGGGAAAATTTTGTGTCGCAGTGTCAGCATCGGGTAATGCACGCTATGCTGAATTGCATGGCCGACCTCGTGACAGGCCACAGAAACCGCTGAGATTGAATTCTCGTAGTAAACCGGCTCTGACAGCCTTACAGTGCGATGAATCGGGTCGTAGTGGTCAGAAAGCGTTCCTGGAACCGGTTCAACCGGTACATCATGCAGTCCATTGCGATCGAGCATCATCCTAGCGGCCTGATAACCGGTAAGACCGCTGTTGATCGGAACCTCTGACCAGCGATTAAATGTGCCGCGAACTCTGAATTGTGCCCATAACGATAAAATGAAGGCGATGATGATTAGAAAATCCATTGGGTGAAAAAACATAATAGTTCCCTCCATTAGTGTTGAAATCCTACATTAAGCCGCCTTTGTTAATGAGAAGCATTAAGGCTTCAACGCATGCAGCTGTTTGGGGCGCGAGCCGTTTAAACACCTGCTTGGCCTGCTGGGGCTTCAATTGGTTCAGGACGGGTTCAATCTCCTGGACTTCACGTTGCAGCTGTTCTAGATGAAGCTGGAGATCCATCAGCCTGCCAGATACTTGATCCTCAGTAGAAACTTTGCGCCAAACTGCCAAATTAGCCTTGATTTCATCGAGCGTATATTTGTCTTTCTTCAACTGTACTATACGTTTGAGCCGATTCAAGGTTTCATCACTATAGAGACGATAATTTTTGGCTGAGCGCCGTTCGGGTTCAATCAGACCCATTGATGTGTAGAAATCGATTGTACGTGGACTTACGCCGGCTAACTTCGATAATTCACCGATCCGGTGCAGCGCATGTTCGGACAATGGAATCACCTCTCTCTTTAAACGGGTATAAGCGTTTATTCTTCTAGTACCTATGATACAGAATCTATAACCATACAGTCAAACGTAATGCTTTGACGAATTTTGTTAGTATGAAACCTAACATGAGACTTAGCTACTAGATAGGTTTTTCGTAATTTAAAGGAAGAGTCCGACATAGAATAGGAGAGAAAAACGTTCAAAACGCGAAGAATGAAGCGGTAAAAAGGCCGTTTCGGTGTTAAAATTGTGAAAAAACTTAACATTCGATTCATTCGAAGAAGCGAATGTTAGATTTTTTTCGAGAAAATGAAAAAACTGTATTGTCAAAAGTGGTACTTCTGACTATAATGACATTAAGTCTTTCCTAGCATGTCAAGAAACATTACATTAGGGAGTGGTCGTAGTGGTCAAAAAGTTGATTTTGTCTTTAGGTGCTCTTATGTTGTTATTTCCAGCAATGGCTTTCGCAGACGACCCGTCTGCAGGAACACTGAACATGGGGTTGAACTCGATTTGGGTTATGGTCGCAGCAGTGTTGGTAATCTTGATGCAAGGTGGATTTATTCTTCTTGAATCCGGTTCGACACGCATGAAGAATGCCGGGCATATTGCCGGTAAAACAATCTTCACATTGGGACTTTGTACCTTGGTTTACTGGGCTGTAGGTTATGCTTTTGCTTTCGGTGCAGATAACGCTGAGAATTCAATCAGCAAGTTTATTGGATGGGGCAGCTATTTATTCGCTCCTGCAGTATCGGCAGCAGAAGGCGAAGCACTTCCTTCTACAATCTTCTTCGTATTCCAATTAGCTTTCGCAGCAGTATCGCTTTCTATCGCATGGGGCGGTTTCGCAGAACGCGCTAAGCTATCCGCATACCTCGTCTTTACCGTATTGTTCACCGCACTTATCTATCCGGTCGTTGCTCACTGGATTTGGAGCCCATCTGGCTGGTTGTTCGCTGAAGGCGCGCAAGACTATGCCGGCTCCACAGTCGTTCATTTAACCGGTGCGCTTGCAGCCTTTGCCGCAACCGTACTTCTGAAGCCGCGTATCGGTCGCTTCAATAAAGACGGCTCGGCAAATGAAATTCTTGGTCATAACCAAGTATTTGGAGCTTTGTCCGTACTTATACTATGGGTTGGCTGGTTTGGCTTTAACGCAGGTAGTGCACTTGGTGTAGGCGACGGCTTCTTCGGTTACGTTGCATTCAACACGCAGCTCGGCGCAGCGGGCGGCGCAGTAGCGGCACTTCTGATCTCCTGGCTTGTAAACGGCAAAGCGGATATTCCTACAACATTGAACGGTGCTCTTGCCGGTCTTGTTGCCATCACTGCAAGCTGTGCGTTCGTAGATCCTTGGGCAGCTGTAGTAATCGGTTTGCTTGCAGGCGTACTCGTATTCTTCAGCGCTAAGTTCTTCGAGAAAATCAAAGTCGACGATCCAATCTATGCACTTTCTGTTCACGGTGCAGCAGGGGTTTGGGGTACGCTGGCGAATGGTATCTTTGCAACGGATGAACTGGCAACGAAGCTTAACGTTGGTAAAGGCGGTATTATCGACACAGGCAACTGGCATCAAATGTGGGTACAGCTTGAATCCGTACTCGTGTGCGGCGGCTACGTCCTCCTCGTTTCCTTCGTATTGCTTGGAATCATGAAAGTCGTAATGGGCCTTCGTGTCACGGAAGAGCAAGAAATTATCGGTCTTGACCTTTCCGAGCATGGTACTTTCGGTTACCCGGAGCAAATGAAAAAAGCACAACAAAACATGTAAGCAGCAAAAACAGCCTAAATAAGTTGTTCGATATACTGACATAGGGGTGAGCACAGCATGAGCGATCCGGTTCGTGCGAAGCTGCTTACACGCATCGGGACTTCCGATGATGTGGTGACGCTGCGCGGCTTGCGGGATCAAATCCACGAGCGAATGGAAGCTCTGCATATGAAGCAGCCGATTGAACAATTTAATACGGATCTGAATGAGGTACATGATGCGTTAATCCGTCGGGCGATCTCATTATCAGAAGCGCAAATGGCACGGCTGGGGCACGGTTCCCCACCCGTGCCATACGCGTATTTATTGTTCGGCAGCGGAGGCAGGGCGGAACAAACGCTGTCTAGCGACCAAGACAGCGGCATGATTTACGACGATCCGGAGGAAGAATCGAAGCGTGAGCGAGTAACGGCTTATTTTCATATCTTCGCCGAAACGATTGTTGATATGCTTCAGAAGCTCGGTTATCCGCCATGCGAAGGAGAGGTAATCAGCTCTAATCCGAACTGGTGCCAATCACTCTCGCAGTGGAAAGCGAAGTTGGACGGTTGGTTCGAGGATCCGGATTGGGAGAATGTCAGGTATCTTCTCATAATAGCTGACAGCCGAATCATCTATGGTCAGAACCGGCTGCTTCAAGCGATGAAGGATCATTATTATTCCGATATGTTAAATCACCGTGTTATCGTGCATCACATGCTTAATAATACGATGCGTCATAAGGTGTTGATAGGCGTATTCGGTCAGCTGCTTAAAGAACAATACGGCACAGACGCCGGCAGTTTGGATCTGAAATACGGTGCTTATATTCCAATGGTGAATGCGATGCGATTGTTAAGCATTCAAGCAGGCGTGAGAGAAACGTCGACACTTGCGCGGATAAACCGGTTGCGTCAGTTAGCCGTCTTAACCGAAGAAGAGTGCGTCCTGTATTCCGGGATTTTTCGTTTGTTCATGCGTCTTCGGCTAATGAGTACAGAGAAACGGGAAGATGGGCTTTATACGAACAATGGCAAGCTGCCGCAAGTGAAGCTGACAAAGGCATTAATCGATGAGCTGAAATCCGGACTCAAGGGAGTAAAGAAGCTGCAACGCTTCGTTCATAAGCAGACGACGGGTAGGCTCTAGGGCAGCGGAGGGAGAACCATGAAGGAGCAAAAAAGTGTAGGCAGGATGTGGCATTTATACAAAATGGGCGGAATTACACCGGCGATTGCTTCGATGATGGGCGCTCAAAACGCACAGCAAATGGCCTTTATCCGTTCGATGTCAAAGGAGCAGCGCAAGGAATCGATTATGGACCAGCCGCTGCAAGAGATGGAGGTCGTTGTCTTTGATCTGGAGACGACCGGATTCTATCCGACGAACGGGGATGAGATCCTATCGGTTGGCGCTGTGCTCGTGAAAGGAGATCAGCTTGTAGAAGGCGGAACATTCTACAGCTTGGTTAATCCTAAACGAAAAGTGCCCAAGCATATCACGGAGTTAACCGGAATTACGAATGAAATGGCCCAGGATGCGCCGGATTTGATGCAGGTGCTTCATGATTTCATGGAATTCGTCGGCAAAAGATTGCTAATCGCGCATGCCAGCGGCCATGACAAGCAGTTTCTGAATGCGGCGCTATGGCGCACTTCGAAAGTCAATCTGACTCATCGCGTGCTTGATACCATGCTGGTCGCGAAATGGCTGCAGCCCAATCGGCTCACGTATAACTTGGACGACATGCTGACATTAAGCGGAATTGAAATCACGCAGCGGCATCATGCGCTGGAGGATTCCCTTATGACAGCTAAGCTGTGGATCCATTATCTGCAGCAGATGCATGATCGAAATGTAATTACGCTTGAGGACTTATATGCTTATCTTAGTCAGCATTAATGGGGTGAAGCGGCCGTTCTCGGCCCAATAGGGCTGAATGAGCGGCTTGTCCGCCTGTTGGAGCGAAACAATCCAATAGTTGATGCCGTGTGCCGCCGCGTGGAGACCATTCCAATCCGCAGTGCTTGGAATCGGCATGGTCGATGGGTGAGAGTGAAAGTAGCCGACAAGCGATTGTCGGTTTTTTTGCATGCTGTAATAGGCTTGAATCCACTCCTTGGGATCGAAAGCGAACCGATTGTGCGGCTGTTGCGATCGATTACGAATGGCTTGGATACCTGTTACGGTGACATTAGGCGGCTGTGCTCGCCGTATTGTACCGGTGCCGGTCAGTATCCCGCATGCCTCCTCTGGTAATGCTCTGAGGCAGATTTCTATAAGGGATTGATAAGCATGGGATGTAATTGTCACTTCGTTCATATTGACAATGCCTCTTTTCGTTTCGAAGGTCATTGTCCCATTATACTACGCATCACCAGCTGTCTTCGGTGGATGAACGAAGAAAATTATAATGAGCAGGGCACCTAAAGAGAGAACCGCGACAACGCTGTAGAGCAGCGTATCGGAACGTTTGGCCAGCCAGCCGAATAAAGGAGGTCCGAAGGCGACACCGAAGAAACGCAAGCTGCTGTAGAGGGAGGTGACCATCCCCCGATGTTCGCGATCTACGGAGCCGGTAATGAGCGTATTCAAACAGGGAAGCAATAGTCCGGTGCCGGCGCTGCTGAGCGCTGCGAAGCCGATTAACGCATACACACTGTTGTGGATGAAAGCGGCCGCGGCCAATGCCGAGCCCATCACGGCTAAGCCGATGATCATGAGCCGGCGCATGAGAGCGCCGTTGTTTTTGATTTTGCGTCCGGTCAAGTAAGCTGTAATCACTAGGAACAGGAGCGGGATCGCCAGAACGCCGCCCTTGGCTACACCGTCTATATTGTACGGAGCTTCTTCAAGGACATCGGACAACCGGAACAGGACTCCGAACAGAATAAAGAGACCCAATGAACCGGATATGAACGCAGAGATGAGCCAGCGCCCCTTTTCTTTGAAAACCTTTGCGATACCCGCAATATACTGCTTAACCGGTGTTTTTTCTTTTTTTGTTTTGGACGGTTCTTTAATTAAGAACATCATGGCGAAGAATGATCCTGCACAGAATAACGGAAAAGCGAACAAAGGGGCGTACCAAGCCATTAAGGCGAGCAGCGATCCAATGATCGGGCTTACGACTTTACCTGCGCCGTTCGAAGCCTCAATGAGTCCTAAAGCTTCGCTTTCACTGCCGTCCTTGTACATGTCGCCTACAAGTGCCATTGCGATTGGGGAAGTGCCGGCAGCGCCTATTCCTTGAAGCGCACGTGCAGCAATAAGCAGCCAATAGGCATGCATGACGGCTCCGATGCCTGCAACTATCCCTGCTATTCCATAGAGTGCAAGAGAAGGCAAAATGACGGCTTTACGCGTGAAACGATCCGATAAGTATCCGGAGATCGGGATGATGAGACCGGCTGCCACCGAAAACAACGTAATGACAAGACTTGCTTGAAATCCTGAAATGCCAAGCTCCTTCTCCATATCCGGCAAGATCGGGACGAGCATGGAGTTGCCTAATACAAGGACGAGCGGGACGGTTGCGAGCGCGCAGTATTGCAGCCATTTGCCCTTGCCCTGTTCACCTTGACCAGCCTTATTCTTGCTGCCGCCGCTCGAACCGCTTGTGCGCAGCTTGCCGGGGTTTCCTGCAGCCCATCCGGATTTTGTTGCTTGCTTCATAAGAACAGCTCCCATGGCGAAATTGTGTCATCTCGACGGTAATGTTCCCACGAACTTGAGCATCCATTCCCAAGCGTGGTAACATGTAGGGAGGTTGTCCGAAACAGATATTGCATAGAAGAAAGAAGGCGCAAGGATGAAACGTTCGATCGTGCTGATCGTCATCGTGCTGGTATTGGCCGGTGCCGCAGTCTACCAAAATAGAGGCAAACATAACGAAGCGCTTGCCGCTTCCAGTGACATGCTGCCCAAGCCGGGCTACACGGCCCCTACACTTGAGCTTCCTGACTTAACGGATCAGGTAACACCAATCGGCGGTAAACGCGAGAAACTGCTTATGGTGAATTTCTGGGCTTCATGGTGCTGGCCTTGCGAGATGGAGGCGCCTGATATGCAGGCGCTGTCGGAGAAGTACGGCGATAAGCTGGAGCTCTACGGCATTAATGCAACTAGCTTGGATAAAGAGCGTCAGGCAAGAGAGTTTGTGACAGAGCAGAAGCTTAAATTCCCCATTCTGATGGATCGGGACGGCAAAGCTACTGACTTGTACAAAGTGAACACGTTCCCTACGACCCTCTTGATTGACAGCAACGGGATTGTGAGAGAGCGGGTAGGCGGGGTTATCTCCAAGAGCAAGTGGGAAGCGATTATCGACAAATGGATCGATGTTCAAGAAGAGCAGCATACAGGCACATAACTACAACCGCAGCGTAAAATAAAGAACGCCGTATCCGCCAATTATGGCGGATACGGCGTTCTTGCCGTTTAGTGATTAACCAAGCCGAACTGTTCGCGAGGCTCATCCATGGCATTATCGATCTTGGACATATTGAGCAGTGCGTAACGGATGCTGTCGACCAGTGCTTCCCAGCTCGCTTCAATGACGTTGTTCGAGACGCCGACCGTGTTCCAAGTGTTCTTGAAGTCGGTGGATTCCATTAAGACACGGACTTTAGCAGCCGTTGCGTCCTTCTCATCGATGACCCGAACTTTATAGTCGGAGAGGTGGAAGTCGTTTATGCTCGGGTAGAACTGCTCCAGTGATTTGCGAAGCGCATTGTTAAGTGCATTAACCGGACCATTGCCTTCAGCCGCCATATAGACGGTTTGGCCGTCAACGTTCACTTTGACGATCGCTTCGGCATTCATTCCGCTGCCGTTTGTTTTCTCCACGATCATTTTAAGAGATTCCAGCTTGAAAATTTCTTTCATTTCGCCGAAGGCATCACGCAGCAGCAGCTCGAGCGATGCATCAGCACCTTCGAATTGATAGCCTTGATGCTCAAGGTCCTTGATTCGTTCCATGATTTGTTTGGTTTTGTCGTTGTTGGCGTTAATATCAAGTCCGAGCTCCTGCGCCTTGGAGATGATATTGCTTTGACCGGCAAGCTCAGAGACGAGTACGCGCTGCTTGTTGCCAACCAGCTCAGGGCGAATATGCTCGTACGTCTTAGAGTCTTTCATGATCGCGGAAACGTGAATGCCGCCTTTATGTGCGAAAGCAGCGTTACCGACGTAAGGCTGTGCAACAGGCATGTGAACATTCGCGATCTCGCTAATGTAGCGGGCTGTTTTCGTAAGGGACTGAAGCTGATCGTCACTTACGCAGCGATAATTCATTTTGATTTGAAGATTCGGGATGATTGAGCACAGATTCGCGTTACCGCAGCGTTCGCCGTAACCGTTAATGGTTCCTTGCACCTGACGGGCACCTGCTTGTACAGCAGCTAAAGTGTTAGCTACGGCAAGCTCGCAGTCGTTGTGCGTATGAATACCGATCGGGGCGTTAAGCTCCATTCGGATGCGTGTCACGATATCATGCACTTCGGAAGGCAATGTGCCGCCGTTCGTGTCGCAAAGCACGATCCAATCCGCGCCTGCATCTTGCGCTTTGCGCAGGACGGAGAGTGCATATTCAGGGTTATGCTTGTACCCGTCAAAGAAATGCTCCGCATCGAAGATCGCTTCAACGTCATTGCGTTTAAGGAAAGCAAAGGAATCGTAAATCATGGCCAGGTTCTCTTCAAGCGTCGTCTGCAGAGCGGTATGTACATGGAAATCCCATGACTTGCCGACCAGCGTAGCAGCAGGAACACCGGACTCGACAATGCGCAGCAGGCTGCTATCTTGCTCTGCCAATGAATTCTTGCGCCTTGTGCTGCCGAAGGCGGTGATCTTAGCCCCCAGCTTCAAATGCTTGACACGTTGAAAGAACTCGATATCCTTGCTGTTGCTGCCTGGATTTCCGCCTTCAATATAATGAACGCCAAGTAAATCAAGCTTCTGGGCAATTTTTATTTTGTCGTCTGCGGAGAGGCTGATTCCTTCGCCTTGCGTGCCGTCTCTCAGCGTAGTGTCGAAAATGGAGATTGTGTTTGCCATCATTTTCAGAAGCCCCCTTCACTACTAATCCTATGCGTAGTCATAATTTTTTATTATAGCATTACTTGTCCAGTGCGTAAATGTTGGGTTGCGGCTGCTGTGAAGCCGCAAGTTGACTGGCTCTATCGGCAAATGTATGCTGGGTTAGAAGCATATGTTGCGGAATAGGAGGAGGTCAGTAATGTCCACGGATCATCAGAAAGCAGCTGCCAAGAACCGTATTATCCTGCACCTAGATATGAATGCATTCTATTGCTCTGTACATGAAGCGGAAGAACCGCATCTATATAAAGGAAAGCCTACGGCAGTTGCCGGCAGTGTGGAGCTGCGCAAAGGTATTATTGTCACTTCTTCCTATGCGGCCCGCAAGCAAGGCGTGAAGACGGGGATGACGGTTCGCGAAGGCATGCGCCGCTGCCCGGATTTGATTCTCATTCGCCCTGATTTCGATCTGTACCGCACTTATTCGCGCGGGTTTATGTCGATCGCCAGGCAATACACGCCTTTGGTTGAAGCGATGTCCATCGATGAGTGTTATATGGATATTACAGGCTCCTCCGCATTCGGAGAACCGCTGGATATCGCCCATGCCATTCAGGATCGTATCCGTAATGAATGGAACCTGCCATGCTCAGTAGGCGTAGCGCCGAATAAACTGCTGGCTAAGATGGCCTCCGATATGCAGAAGCCTAACGGGTTCACCGTGCTGCGTATTCGCGACGTTCCGAAGCTGTTGTGGGATAAACCCTGTGACTCGCTGTTCGGTATCGGCAGGAAGACGGCAGACAAACTATTGAAACTGAATATACGCACGATCGGACAACTGGCGGAAGCCGATGAAGTCATGCTGACGAAGCATTTTGGCGTACTCGGTTCATGGATGAAGTCCGCATCGCACGGGTATGATCATGCACCGGTTAATGCTGCCAGAGAACGGAACAAATCCGTCGGCCATACGACAACACTGCCCAAGGATGTGAAGGACCGCTCGGAAGTGCATCGTATCCTGCTGAATTTGGCGGACCAAACCGGGCGAAGAATGCGGCATCAGAAGATGATGGCCTCCACCATTCAAATCGTCATCCGCAGACCGGATATGACTACTGTGAACAGATCAATTACGCTTCCGGTACCGACAGATTCCGCTGCAGATATTCATAAAGAAGCTTGTAAACTATTCGATAAACATTGGCCGCTCGGCGAGCCTGTCAGACTACTGGGAATTACGCTGCAGAATCTATCTTTGCAGGATGAAACAGCCGTTCAGCTAGACTTGTTCGAATTTAAAGAACAGCCTCGCAAGGCTGCGTTAACAAAGGCTATGGATATGCTTCGCGATAAGTTCGGAGAGGACGCCGTGCTTACGGCGGGCATGCTTGGAGACGATCCTTCGGCGTTAATTCGTAACAAACGAATTAGAGGGACATCCTTGCAAACTGACGAGCATATGTTATATAGTGATGAGTGAGGGTTGTTCGCTAAAAAACCACACAATCGTAAGTTTCTTGGCTTACAATTAATAGGAGGGAATACGATGTCGAAGTTTACTTGGGTTGAGAAAGATACGTGCATTGCTTGCGGAGCATGCGGGGCAACGGCACCGGACATTTACGACTACGACGATGAAGGTCTAGCAGAGGTTATTTTTGGCAACGACGGTAACCACGGCAATACAGAAATCCCATCGGATTTATATGATGATTTGCAAGACGCGGCAGACGGCTGCCCGACAGATTCCATCAAAATCGCAGACTCAGCATTTAACAACTAATTCTGCTAAATATGAATGAAGAATAATCCCATTTCTTGTTTCGACAAGAGTTGGGATTTTTCTTGTTGTTTCGACATGTTTATATTGCCATATCTTCTGGAAGTGAACTAGAATAGAAGGAAGATTACTAGGAAAAATTTACTGATTTTTGCGGAACTAGGGGGAAAATATGCTTAGGCGAAAGTGGTTGATGACAACAGCCGTAGGGCTGTTGATCTGTTTGTTCTGGTCGTTTCTAAGCAGTTTGGGAACAGGCGGCACACTGGGACAGGTAGAGTCCGTTTTGCAGGATAAGATCATGCAGAAAGCAGATGCGGATCGTGCGCCGAATGTGAACATCAAGCTTATCAAAATCGACCAAGCCTCACTCGACAATTTGGGACAATTTCCATGGGATCGCGGACTCTATGCACAGCTAATCTCGATGCTAGCTGAAGCGGGTGCCAAAGCAATCGCGCTGGACGTCGTGCTGGCCGAGCCGGGTAATGATCCGGAGAGCGATAAGCTGATGGCGGAGACGATGAAGAAGTACCCCAATGTCATTTTACCTGTCGTATTTAACTTCAAGGCTAGACAAGATGAGGCCGGCGAGCTTGAGACGGAATCGATTTCCTATCCTGCCGAGACGATTGGAGCTGCGCCTGAACAACTAGGACATATCAACGTCCTGCAGGATAAAGACAGTACAGTTCGTAAGCTTACGATCGGATTGAAGGATGATCAAGGTCATGTGGTTCCGGCGTTCAGTGTAAAGTTGGCTAATTATTTACTGGATCAACAGCATCAGATCGTATGGAATGAAGAAAAGAAAGAATGGTATCGCGGGGAGCAGCGGATTCCGGCGGACAGTCGCAATCAGATCGCCACGGAATTCTACACGGAGCCTCGTGAAGAGATGAGCCTTGCAACAGGATATGATTCGCAATCCTTCTTCGATGTGCTGTCAGGCAATATCCCGGCTGATTACTATCAAGGTGATGTTGTTCTGATCGGACCATTCGCAGCCGGCTTGCAGGACGAATACTTAACTCCGCTCAGCACGACGCTGAAGATGTACGGGGTTGAGATTCACGCGAATATGATTCAATCGTTGGTTGCCGGTAAATTCTCAACAAAAGCAAGTCCCGTTGTGAACTATGTATTAATCATTCTGCTGACACTCTTATCCACACTATTGTTTGAACGGTTTACCGGTCGCAAGGCGTTTGCAGTATATGGAGTGCTTGCAGTTGTGCTTATATTGGCATGGATCGAGCTCTATCAGCTGAAATCCTTATTTATTACGTTTACATACCCGTTCTTGGCCTTAACAACGGTCTTTATCTGGTCCGTCGTCAGCCATTATGTTGCGGAACGAAGAGAACGCAGCCGAGTCACGAATATATTCGGCCGATTCGTACCGCGAACGGTCGTGGATGAAATGCTCGCTTCGGGTGAGGAAGTGACCGTAGGCGGTCAACGCCGCGACATCAGCGTCATATTCGTCGACATTCGCGGATTTACTCCAATGTCCGAGAAGCTGGAGCCGGAGCAGGTCATTCAAGTGCTCAATGAATACTTGGATATATGCACGAAGGCCGTGTTCAATTGGAACGGTACATTAGATAAGTTTATCGGAGACGGTGTCATGGCCATCTTTGGCGCACCGATTTCGCAACCGAACCATCCTGAGCTCGCTGTACGAGCGGCATTAGAGATGAAGCGCCAATCGGCCGAGCTCGAAGAACGATGTCTGCGAGAGATCGGTGTTCCCGTACGTTTCGGCGTCGGCGTAAACAGCGGCCCCGCTGTCGTCGGCAATATCGGCTCTCAGATGCTGCGACTTGACTATACGGCCATAGGGGACACCGTCAATCTGGCGGCGCGACTGGAAGCCAACGCGAAGCCGGGGCAAATTCTGATCAGTGAAGAAACACTCGCCCGGGTGAATGGGAAGTTCATTACGCAATCC
This sequence comes from Paenibacillus sp. CF384, assembly GCF_900106745.1. Taxonomy (GTDB): domain Bacteria; phylum Bacillota; class Bacilli; order Paenibacillales; family Paenibacillaceae; genus Paenibacillus_Z. The sequence continues at coordinate 12,907 of NZ_FNNV01000003.1, forward strand.
ATAGGCGAAGTGAAAGTGAAGGGGAAAGAGCGGCCTGTCCTAGTTACGGAAGTGTTAGGCGAGGCTGATGAACATTCCGAATTGAATACGACGAATAATGAAGCGATCATGAATGATCAGCTGAAAGGGAGAGTAGGAACATGATCAGCACCAACCACCGCAGGCTGCTCACGATGCTATGCTTGCTGCTCGCGCTCGGGCCTGCATCGCTTTTTGCAGGTGCCGGTAAGGCTTCAGCTCAAGTGATGCGCGTAGCCATCGTAAATTCAATGAAAGGTACCGTTACGGTTCTTAAATCAGGCGGAGCCAAGCCATTCGCGGCGTTCAAAAACATGAGCTTAAATGAAGGCGACCAAATTGCCACAAGCAATGATGGAAACGTGGTCCTCCAGCTGGCGAGCGATGACGCAGATAAGGATAGCGTTACGATCGGTCCAAGCTCACAAGTTACATTTACGAAACTAAAGGAATCCAGTGGTACCAAAACCAAAATGAGCGTGTGGGCGGGCTCGTTGTGGGTGAAAGTGAAATCCGTATCCAATGCGAATGATCAATTTGAAGTGGAAACGCCAACCTCGATCATGGGCGTGCGCGGAACGCAGTTCTTTGTCGGCGTCAATCCGAGAACGGGTTTGACGAGCGTGTTCTTGGCAGCAGGTGTTATCGAGGCGATCACAGGCGGAATTCGACTTGAGGCAGATGGAGAGACGGAGCAAGATGATACCGTCACTTTGTATCCGACTGAGCAGCTAGATGAAGCAAACACTGCGGACGGAGAAGGGCTGATGACATCCGTTTCCATTATGGATATTACAAAATTCATTAATAACGCTTCCCCGGACATTATCAAAGCCATCCTTGAGGACGCAGCTAACATTCGCAAGGAGCAAGATGAAATGCTGAAGAAAGCGAAAGACAGCATAGGTGATCCAGCGAGTAAAGATAACTTCGGCGGCACAATTAAATCGGCAGAGGATCTGCAGACAGCGACTAACAATATAACGAACCTACTGTCGATTTTGGCTGCAGAAGCAGTGGATCAGAAGAAGATCGATAAGACCGTAATTGATCAAATCAACCAGGACGCTAAAGAGAAGCTGCTAGACCTGGACACAACTGCAAAGCTGATGTTATCCGATGCGGATAAGCTGAAGCAGAAAACAGCTGAAGAACTTGAAGAGAAACAGAAGAAGCTGGGCGAAGCCAAAGAGAAGCAGCTTCAGGAACAGAAGGAAAAACTAGCAGCGGCCGTAAAGAAGGCCAAAGAGCAGCAGGCGAAGTTAGCCGAAGAGAACCGGAAGGCGTTGGACGAGCTTACCAAGAAGCTGGAGCTGCTCTACTTCGAGAAGCTGACTAAGGCTGAACAGGATAAGTTTAATACAAGCCGCGGAGAGATCGAGAAACCGCCGATTAAAGAAAATAACACAGGCAGCAATAACAGCGGTAGTCCAACCACAACGAATGCGCTGGCCAAGTTGAAATTCAATCAAGCTGCATATGCGACCTCGCCGCTCATCGTATCGGGTTCTAACGGAGCCGTAGATCTTGAACTTGAATTTAGCGGTTTCAGCGATTCTCGCAAAATCAAAGGGTATCAGATTGAGATCGAATATGATTCCTTGACCGCAGCTTTCAATACGAGCAGCTTTGATGGTGTATCCACTTCGCTGAGCTACCGTTCCGGTGGAGGCGGCTTCGTAGTTGAGCCTGAAGGTCAGCAAGTATCAGGCGCAAATAGTGTAGACGACTTCCGGATCGTGGAAGGCGAAACGAGCAATACGTTAGTTTATACGGTGGCGAAATTCTCAGGCGATTCGGTTCAAATCAGTAATGCCACATCGGTGTTGAAGCTGCCGTTCCTGGTCAGAGCGATTCTGCCTTCTAATGAAGAGATTGGCCCAGATACGATGGCCGCGCCGGTTCATTTCCGGATCAAGTCCATTACCGCCGTAGATGCGGCCGGTGTTCCGGTGGCAACGGTTAAGGGACCGGAGTTAACGCTCCAAGTTAAACCCGCCAATAATTAACGTAAGGGGAAAAGCATCTCATGATCAATAAACAGAAAACCGCTGCGCTGACACTTGCCGCGGCAGTACTGCTTGGTTCATACAGCGGCAGCGCAAATGCTGCTTCGTCCACGGCGGATACCGTGATTAGCAATAAACCGCTTTATGAGGTGTATACGGCAGCCGGTACAGGTGCTTATGAATTGACAAATGGCAAATCCGCCGCTGCTGCATTTCGTGAACCGACCTCACTGTTATACGATTCCGGTGCGGATGCCTTTCTGGTTGCAGATTCCCGTAATCAGAATTTGCGCGTTGTAACATCTTCGCAGACAGCAACGGCAGCCGGGATATACATCGGAGACGATGAGCTTCATTCGCCGATGGGAAGCTTGCTAGATGGTTCCGCGGCAGAAGCCGCATTTAATCGTCCGTCAGGTTTGGCTGAGGATGCGAGCGGAGCCGTTTATGTTGCGGATGCGGAGAACAATGCAGTTCGCAAAATCACGAATGAGGGTAAAGTGATAACGATTGCCGGTAATGGCGTAATGGGTTCCGCCGATGGCACTGGTGAAGCAGCCCGTTTCTATCATCCATTGGATGTAGCCGTTACGAATGCAGGTGTTATTTATGTGGCGGACACGCTAAATCATGTTATTCGTCAAATAAAAGATGGTAAAGTGACGACGTTGAACGCGGCTTCAACTCGCATCGTCGAGTATTTTCCCGGTGTCGTTGAAGGAGTCGGGGATTATGCGGACGGTCCGCTCAGTCAGGCGAAGTTCAATGAACCCAGTGGCCTTGCGTTAGATGCGAAAGGTAATTTATACGTAAGTGATACAGGCAATAATCGCATTCGTTATATCGATTTCAAAACGCAGACAGTTACAACGGTTGCAGGTGGCGTAACGGGTTCTGCTGCCAAATACGAAGTTAATGCCCCCTATTCCGTAGGCGGGTATGCGGATGGAAAGGCAGCGAGTGCGAAGTTCCAGACACCGCGTGGTCTGACCGTTACGCCCGAGGGCGGCGTGCTTATTGCGGACTCGATTAATCATGTTATCCGTTATTTGAATCATGGTGTGGTCACTACGGTTGCGGGTACGCCTGGCGAAGAGGGCAGAACCAGCGGACTTGCGGGAAGTGCGATGCTTAATCGGCCGACTGATGTGGTTTGGATGGGGCAAGGCGCATTCGCCATTGCCGATGCAGGAAGCAACACGGTAAGAGTTGTCGTTCCCTATGCGGTTCCGGAGCAAGTGAAGGCAGATGGAAGCATCCATTTGCTCTATCATCAGAACGTGCTGGACGCCGATGCAGCGCCGATCATAAAGGCCGGAACAACGTTCGTACCGCTTCGGGTGCTAACGGAGAAGCTTGGTTTCAAAGTGAAATATGCAGGTGGATCGGCTGTTCTGGAGCTTAATGGCGTCAGCTATACGGTGAAGAGCGGTTCAGCTCAAATCGTAAAGAAGCGTTCAAGCGGAGCAGCTGAAACATTAACCCTTCGCTCAGCAACATTCACGTCCGGCAGCCGATTATTCTTGCCTGTCCGCTTCTTCGCGGAGGAGCTAGGGCTTGATGTACAATGGTTATCCGATGCTCAGGCCGTATTGCTGCGTGAGAAGAAGTTCTAAGATCGTACATTAAAATTTTCACAAAAAAGCTGTGCGGTGCAAACCGTACAGCTTTTTTTGCCGATATAGTGGCTACAACATTTTGAATAACCGGAGGTTCAGCTTCATGTTTGAGGATCAGAATGATAAATCCTATTTAAAGCGCTATGTGCAGAACCATCCAACTAACCGAATGGCGTGGTATCTACTAGGCAAACAATATATGGAAGAGGGCAAGGACAAGAAGGCTAATTATTGTTTCCTGCAGTCGGGCAGTGTGTATGAAGCCTATGAACGCAAGCAGCATGAGCTGGCCCTTGATCCGAGCGTAATTCTGGAGCAGTGGAACAAGAAACGAAGGAATAGGCGGCTCTTGACCCGCATCTCCGTAGCTTCTGTCCTATTCCTTGGGCTAATATTGGCGGCTCCCTTCGGCATGGCAAAGGATGAGGCAGAACAAGATCAAGGTAAGGAGCTTGTAAATCCGGCGGCAACTGCTGAGAAGGGGCTTGGCGTTTTCTTCATTAAACCCGCAGGGCAGGAAACATTAGGGAATGCACTGGGAACACTGTTATCAGGCAAAGGGAATACTTCGCAAGCAGGATTAGCGGTTATGCTGCAGCAGGACGGGAAATGGCGCAAATGGACCGGGAAGACGCGGATATTGGCTGAAGCGAAGCGGGATGGGAAAGCCGATGCTGCAGCAGTCCGACTCCTGGACAGTCAAACCTGCGATTGTCAGCCTGGAAATGCATCGGCAGCTTACAAAGCTTACGGAGAGTGGAGCCAAGAGCAAGAAATGCGCTGGACGCTGGCGAGTGCGATTACGCACTATCACGAAAGAACGAAGTCTTGGCCTGCCGGTATGGATGATCTGACGCGCTCCTATCCGAACAATGTTCTGTCAGGAACTTCTCCGCAGATGAAGAAGCTATTCCCTCAACTGCTGCAGGCAGCGAAGGGACGGACAGCGGATAAACCCGCAGGCATAGGTGCGAATTCAGGGGAAGGGAAAGCAGGAAGCGGAGACTCCAATTCTAATTCCACTTCGGCCTTGCAATCCACGTCTTCAAGTTCCTCTGAGACGCGATTATCCGATGAACCATTATCCATTATTGTAGATAAGGACAGTCATCAGCTTGCCGTTGTTTCCGGCGATGTTATTGTACGCAGCTATACAGTAGGTCTTGGTGGGAAGAAGACACCATTAGGAGCGTTCTTCATCAGCGAGAAAGTGAAAAATCCGAATGGTCGTGATGACAGCGAATTTGGCAGTCGGGGCATGACGCTCTCCAATACGCTTTATGCGATTCATGGTACGGATGAACCGGATAGTATCGGGAAGGACGAATCGCATGGCTGCGTGCGGATGAACAAGAAGGATCTGGAGGAGCTGTATGATCTGGTGCCGCTCGGAACAAAAGTAGAAATAAAAAGCGATGTTCTTCCCGGCGCTGCGACTCCGGCTGCTGAGCGTTTCCGCTTGAAGCCGGTGCAGGACGAGACGAACACCGCTGTTGTTTATCGCTGGTTAACCTAATTATTATCAAGAATTAGCAGCACGGCCATCACGATGACGACAACACTGAAAATTGAACCAATCCACACGAGCGCCTTCTTATTGATTTGTTCCTTAGGCTTGCTCTTCATAATGGGGGGTCTTTTCTTGGCTTGGCTCACATGGATCAACCTTTCTTTTACTTTAAGTGGGTTTGTACCTATATTGTAATCGTTTTCTTGTTTGGATTCAACTACTCCACCGCTTGTAAATAAGAGGCTTGCACGCAGGAAAGCCGCGGCAGGCTCTTTCTTTTTCCCTTCTAACACGTTAAACTGTTCGGTAGAGCTAACACGAAGAACGGAGTGAGTTGCGTTGTTGTATTCAAAATTGGCCAAGCCTTATTTCTTTCGAATGGACCCCGAGAAGGCCCATCATATGGTCATAGATGGTCTTCATACCGCAAGTCGTGTACCGGGAATACCGGCACTGATGCGTGGGATGTACGGTGTACCGGAAGCTAAGGAGCTTGAAGTCGATCTGTTTGGCCTTCATTTTGCCCATCCGATTGGACTTGCGGCAGGACTGGATAAGAATGCAAAGGCTGTCGATATGTTTGCCAATATCGGCTTCGGATTTGCAGAGGTAGGTACAGTTACTCCTAAAGGGCAGATCGGCAATGATCTCCCGCGTTTGTTCCGGCTTCCTTCCGATGAAGCGTTGATTAACCGAATGGGCTTCAATAATGAAGGTGCAGCTGCGATGGCGGCAAGATTGGCACAGGATACGAACAGACGGATACCGATAGCCGTTAACATAGGCAAAAACAAAACAACACCGAATGAACTGGCTCACGAGGATTACCGTGCTTGCTTGCAAGCCTTATATACATATGGCGACTTCTTTGTCGTCAACATCAGTTCACCGAACACGCCGGATTTACGGGCGCTGCAGCATGGTGATGAATTGCGGCTTCTATTATCGACCGTAATGGAAGAAATGGCTGTTCAAGCGAAGAAGAACGGCGGTACTCGCAAGGCGGTTCTGGTCAAAATCGCACCGGATATGACGGACGAGCAGCTCGGCTATACAGTCGATACGATTAAAGCGAGCGGCGTGAACGGCATTATCGCAACAAATACGACAATTAGCCGCGATGGCCTGCAGCATTTGAATGCTAAGGAAACCGGCGGCCTAAGCGGAAAGCCGTTGAAGGACCGATCAACGGAGGTTATTCGCGAGGTATATCGACAAACCGGCGGCAAACTGCCTATTATTGGTTCAGGCGGCATCTTTACTGCTGCAGATGCATACGATAAAATTCGCGCAGGTGCAAGTCTTGTTGAAATCTATACGGCACTGATTTATCGAGGGCCGGAATTGCTGCGTGAACTTGCGGACGGGCTAAAGGATGCCTTGCGCAGAGATGGATTTAAATCAATTCATGAAGCGGTTGGAGCAGATCATCGGTCTTAGACAGGAGGCGGCCGGATGGACGGTAGAGACTGGGGACTTTTTTTGCAGCCTTACGAGCAAGCGGTAGAAGAATTAAAGGTGAAGCTGAAGACGCTTCGCACCGAACTGAAGAACAGGGAAGCTTATTCGCCGATTGAGTTTGTAACCGGTCGGGTTAAACGAATCTCCAGTATATTGGAGAAAGCGAAGCGGTTGTCGGTGCCAATGGAGAATATCGATACGGGTATTGAAGATATAGCGGGCATCCGCATTATGTGCCAATTCGTCGATGATATTCATCGTGTAGCGTCATTTATTCGGTTGCGCAAAGATTTGAAGCTTGTCTATGAGAAGGATTATGTTACGAATTTCAAAGACAGCGGTTATCGAAGCTACCATATGATTGTGGAGTACCCGGTTCAAACGGCGATCGGGCTCAAGCATGTACTCGCTGAGATTCAAATACGGACGCTGGCTATGAATTTCTGGGCGACGATTGAACACTCGCTCAATTATAAATATAAAGAGAGCTTGCCGGATGAAGTGCGCGATCGTCTGAAGAAAGCTGCTGAAGCGGCATCCGTGCTGGATACGGAAATGTCGAGCATTCACAAAGAAATTCTTAACGCCCAGCGGGAGTTTGAAGAGAAATCGAATATGGTATCAAGCGTGCTTAGCGACATACAGGAGCTCTATTTCTTCCATCGTGTTCGTGAAGCCGTTCAGTTCCAGCTGCGGTTTAACGAGCTATGGGAGCAGGAAGACGCCTATGGTATCCGGATGCTGTCTGATGAAATTCGTACAGCGATCAATCGGGCGAAGAAAGGCGGCGCGAACTAAGTGGGATTGGAACCAACGTATGATGAGCGGTTCGTACACTTTGTCGTGTTGTTTAATGTAGACGAGGATTATTTTGAATGTCATGAAGTGATGGAGGAACTGTGGCTCGAGGAGGGCCGCAATGTCCTCTATCAAGGACTTCTGCAGGCAGCAGTTGGTCTTCATCACTTCCGCAATGACAATTTCTCCGGGGCGATAAAACTGTTCACGCAGGCGGAGAACAAGCTTGTCCATTATCCGGACGAGCTGATGGGACTAGACTTGAAACAACTTCGGGCTGATATCGAACACTGCTTGGCACCGCTTCGTACGTGGCAGGAGCGAGGGGCCGCGTCTTCAGGCGAGGCACCGCCTGCTTTTGCTCCTTTCCGCCTTGTTGTGCTCGATGATCAACTGCGTGAACTTACGAAAGCGCTTGCGGAAATTCCGATCGAAAATCGCCTTCATGGAGAGGATTAACGAATGATTGATGTTCAGGGGTTAACGAAGGTGTACCGCGTTCACGTCAGGCAGCCCGGCTTAGCCGCATCACTTCGAAGCTTGTGGCATAGGGAATATCGTGAGGTGCGTGCGGTTGACGGAATCGATTTTCATATCCCGGAGGGACAAATCGTTGGTTTTCTTGGGCCGAACGGGGCGGGCAAAACAACGACAATGAAGCTGCTAACAGGTCTTCTGCATCCGACATCGGGTCAGATCAAAGTAGGCGGCTTTATTCCGTTTCAGCAGCAGAATGCGTTCAAGAAACGGGTGAGCCTCGTGATGGGACAGAAAAGTCAGCTGATCTGGGACATTCCGGCTTCTGAGACCTTTCTGATTCACAAGGAAGTCTACGACATTGCACCTGCAGATTACCGCCGGCGGATTGATTATTTTACCGAAATGCTCGATCTATCTGCGGTGATTGATAAACCTGTAAGGCAGTTGTCACTCGGGGAGAGAATGAAATGCGAGTTGGTAGCTGCCCTGCTGCACAGACCTGATCTGGTGTTTCTCGACGAGCCGACGATCGGTCTCGATGTGAATATGCAGGAAGCGATGCGCAGGTTCATCGCTTCGTACAACCGTGAATATAAAGCAACGATTCTACTGACTAGCCACTATATGGCGGACGTCTCTGCGCTATGCGAGCGGGTGCTGGTCATCAACCACGGCAAGCTGCTTTATGATGGCGCCATTAGCAAACTCATCGATCGGTTCTCGCCTTCTAAGCGGATCGCTCTTGTATTAGGCGATCCGGTTGCGGCAGAAACCGTCGAAGCGGCGGTACATAGTGGAGGTGGAAGACTGGTATCGTATGCGTACCCGCAGCTCGAAGTGGAAGCGCCTCGCGAGGATGTTACGGGCTTGTCCGCTAAGCTGCTCACCTCGCTGCCGGTTGTCGACTTGACGATCGAGGATCCTTCGCTGGAATCGGTCATCGGGATGGCCTATGCCAAAACAGAAGACCCGCAGCAGCAGGAGCAGGCTGATCTGCCAAGGGAGATCGGCGTATGATGCTTGCGGCGGGCGCGTTCTGGCGTAAGTATGCGGTCGTCTTCAAGGCGGATTGGGCGATTATGATGGCCTATCGCAGTGAGAGTTTGATCTGGATGTTCGGTGCGTTCGTACAGCCGCTGGTTAGCCTGGCGGTATGGACATCGCTCAGCGGCAGCGGCTCCATTGCCGGGTACCGGGCCTCCGATTATGTGCTCTATTTCTGTGCGGTGCTGGTCGTAGACCGTCTCACGCGATCATGGGATGTCTACGAGCTGGATAATGATATCCGGCAAGGCACCTTCTCAGGCAAGCTGCTTCGGCCTTTTCATCCGATTCATTGGAGTATTAATGGGAATCTCGTGTACAAAGTATTTTTCGCAGCACTCATGATCCCGTCATGGCTTGTTCTTTCCCTGTTCGTTCCTTCGATGCGCACGACAGTTGGACTTGGGACGTTCGGTCTGGTACTGCTAGCCGTTGCGCTTTCGTCGGCATTACGGTTTCTGATCGGCTATATGTTCGGCTTGCTCGCGTTCTGGAGCAATCGAGCAACGGCGGTTTACGCCTTATATGAAGGCGTTCATCTGTTTCTATCCGGCCGAATCGCACCGCTGTCGATGTTTCCGGATTGGGTTGCTTATGCGGCCAAATACTTGCCTTTCTATGTAACGGTAGCGTTCCCGGTCGATTTGCTTACAGGTCGATTACAGGGTGAGCCGCAGCAAATCATCGTTGGATTTGCACAGCAGCTAGGCTGGCTCCTCGCATTGCTGCTCTTGTTCCGTGTCATGTGGCGGCAAGGACTTAAACGATACGGCGCGTCGGGAGGATGATGGGGACATGAGGCGAGCTTATCGATTGTTTCGGACGTTCTTCCATGCGTGCCTGGCTGAAGAATTTGAGTATCGGGCAAATTTCGCGGCTAACCTAGGCTCTACCTTGTTTTCGCTCGCGATGTCGATTCTGACGGTCATTTTATTCTTCTACCGTTCGCCTTCGCTAGGCGGCTGGTCCTTTGACGAGGTGCTTGCCCTGCTTGGCGTATTCAATGCGCTGCATGGCTTCGTGGAGCTGTTTCTACAGCCGAATATGTCGCGGCTGGTCGCACATATTCGCCAAGGAACGCTCGACTTCGTCTTGCTGAAGCCGGTAGACAGCCAATTCTTCGTCAGTTTCCGGCATCTCGTGCTGTGGCGTTTCGCCGATATCGGTTTAGGCCTTGGATTGACCGGCTACGCCGTGTGGCGGTTGATGGGTCTTCCCAGCATTGGCGGCGTACTGATGTTTGGCGTGTTGTTCATAGCGTCTCTTGTCATTATCTATGCACTCTGGACAGGCATGATGGTGATGTCCTTCTGGGCGGTTAAGGTCGATAATTTGGCGTTCTTGTTCGGTTCTCTATTCGAAACATCACGTTACCCAGTCAGCGTTTATAAAGGCGCGCTTCGATTGGCACTCTTGTATGTCATGCCAATCGGACTCGTGACGACGGTTCCGGCTGAGGCGTTGATCGGTCGTTTCGATGCCTCACACGCAATTGGCGCGCTGCTGCTATCCATGGTGTTTCTACTGGCAGCTCGCTTGTTATGGAAGCGGGCATTACGGGCTTATACGAGCGCCAGCAGCTAGAAGTAAAGTCCCCGTTTGCGGCAGATTGCCGGCGGGGGCTTTATTTGTATAATTCGGAAGCCATGTGGCAGGTATTGGTCAAGCTAGCGGCTTTATTATACAATGGGTGAAGATAAAGCATGTTGGAGGCGTAATGGAATGGCGAAACGGATGCGGCTGGATAAGCTGCTGGCTAATATGGGATTTGGAACGCGCAGTGAAATTAGACGGGCTGTGAAGCTTGGCAGAGTGACCGTCGATGGTGCGGTGGTGAAAGATTTTGGCTTGCAGGTTGACCCGGAGGAAGCGGTAGTTCGTTTCGACGATGAAGAAGTCATCTATCGCGAGACGATTTATGTCATGCTGCATAAACCGCAAGGTGTCGTATCAGCGACGGAGGATTCGCGTGACCGTACCGTTATCGATTTGCTGGATCCCGAGGATCGGGTTTTGCAGCCTTTTCCGGTAGGACGGCTTGATAAGGATACAGAGGGATTGCTTCTGCTGACAAACGATGGGAAGCTGGCACATGATCTGTTATCGCCTAAGAAGCATGTACCGAAGCTATATGAAGCTCTAGTACACGGGGACGTGGATGCGCGTGATCAAGCGGCGTTCGCTGCCGGCGTGACGCTTGACGATGGTTATGAGACCATGCCGGCTGAGCTTGTCATCGGCGAGAAGGAAACGAAGGAAGACGGTGTATACAGCCGGATTACGCTCACGATTCATGAGGGGAAATTTCATCAGGTCAAGCGGATGTTCGAAGCCGTCGGCAAGAAAGTCGTCTATCTTCGGCGCAATGCGATGGGACCGCTGCAGCTCGATCCGGAATTGCCTCTTGGCTCCTATCGACTGCTTACAGAAGAAGAATTATTGCAGCTGCAATCCGTTCATAAGAAGGCAGATGCATCAGAAGAATAACAGAGACAAAGAGAGGCTGACAACAGGATGGGAAAGATCAACTACGATATAATCGCACTGGATGTTGATGGAACGCTGTTAACGGACAATCATGTACTGACACCTGCCGTGAGAGAGGCTGTTAGAGAAGCTCACGCGCGAGGCGCAGAAATCGTCTTATGCACAGGCAGGGGGCCGGCTAATGCGCTGCCTGTATTGGATGCACTTGGGTTATCGGGTACGATGATTACTCATAACGGTGCAGCAACCATTGACGCGGCCCAGCGCAAAGTGCTGCATCAATATAGCATCGATGCGTCTGAAGTCGCTCGGTTCCGCGAGTATAGCTTGCAAGGCGGCCATCATTTTGACATTAATACGGCGTTTGATATGTTGGTCGAAGGGATAAGCCCGGAGGCGGCGGAGATGTACCGAAAGTATGAGGCGAAGCCCGTCATGCGCGATCCGAAAGAACCGTTGCCGGATGGACTTGTTAAATTCACCTTGTTCGGCAGCATTGAAGATCTCGATCTCATTGAGGCGGAATGGAATGGCTGGGAGCATGGACTGCAGCATATCCGCAGCGGTGACTATTTCATTGATGTTCAGCACAAAGAAGCGAGCAAAGGAACGGCGCTGCGGAAGCTGGCCGAGGTTCGTGGTGTCGATCCAAGCCGTGTTATGGCGATCGGGAACTATTACAACGATGTGGGCATGCTGCAGTTTGCGGGTCTCGGCGTTGCAGTTGCCAATTCACCCGATGGTGTGAAGGATGCGGCGGATGTCGTTACTTTATCAAACGAAGAAGATGGCGTTGCCGCAGCACTACAAACGTATGCGTTCGTATAACATGAAAAACCGTCGAGGGGTTTTAAGCCCTTCGACGGTTTTTGCATAACAAATTGTGGCTATATTCCTACAGGATTAGTACATAAACCCGCGGGATACGATGACCAGCAGTATGAAAAGTACCAGGATTACGCCAGCAGAAGTAAAGCCTCCGTGCATACCGGACATGCAATTTCCTCCCTTAAAGGTGATTTCCGTTGCCAAATGTTGCAACTTGTGGTTGGTTTTCTTGGCACTCGGTATACAGTATTGTATGAAATCTAAGGCACAGCGATTGGACAGATGCCCGCGTTCTCTCACAATTGGGCATTAGCCTTAGGTTGAATGTCTTTGGTTTAAGACAGCCGTACCGGAGACAGATGAAGGCGTTACAATGCCTATAGACGTTTGCGGAATGGTCAAGTATGCTAGGAAAATCAGGTAATTAGTGGGAATGGGAAGACGAGATTTAGTTACTAATCATGGGGAGTGAACCAACGATTTGAAAACGATTCGTACAGAAACGACAGCCGATCATGAAGTGGTACGTCAGGTGAATGTAGAAGCCTTCGACAAGAGGGAATATGAAGCGAAGCTTGTGGAAGGAATTCGACAGTCGGATTCGTTTATTGATTCCTTGTCGCTAGTTGCCGAATCTGCGCAGGGGATTATAGGCCATGCATTATTCAGTAAAGCCAGCATTGTTGTCGGGGATACGAACCATGAAGTCATCGTGCTCGCGCCAATCGCGGTGCTGCCTGCGTTTCAGAAGCAAGGTGTTGGTAAGAAACTGATCGAAGAGGGCTTAACGCGCAGCCGTCAGCTTGGATTCCCAGGCGTGCTTCTAATTGGACATCCGGAATATTATCCGCGCTTCGGGTTTCGGCCGGCAAGTACTTTCGGACTTGTACTCAAGCAAATCGAAGTGCCCGATGATGTGTTTATGGCAGTAGAATTGACCGATGGAGCACTGCATGCTTTACAAGGTGGCGAACTGAGATACCCTGCTGCTTTCTTCGATAATTAGCAGCAGTCCGTTAATCATGAACGAGGTGACTTCGCAGTGGTAACAGTAGAGACGGAAGTATTGATCGACGCACCTATTGAGGTGTGTTTTGACTTAGCCAGAGATATAGATGTGCATACCCGTACCGTATGGAAGCACACGAAGGAGAAAGCAGTAGCCGGCGTGACAAGCGGTCCGATCTCGCTGAATGAGACAGTTACCTTCGAAGCTACCCACTTCTTCGTAAGACAGCGGCTGACATCGAAGATTACGGAATTTCGAGCACCCTATTTCTTCGTGGACGAGACCCAGCGCGGCGCGTTCAAGTATTTGCGCCATGAGCATGTGTTTGAAACTGTAGAAGGAAAGACACGCATGGTGGATCGATTAACCTTTGCCGCTCCACTTGGCCTGCTTGGCTGGGCCGTGGAACGACTCGTATTGAAACGATACATGCAGCGATTCCTGGAGGATCGGAATGTTCAGGTGAAATGCATTGCAGAAGAACGCAAGGGGTGAACAGAATGAGATTCACGTCGGGATTTGCTGATAGCGACGGTGTGCGCATTCATTACTTTGATTCCATTAACCAAGCAGACCCGGATTCTGTGCCCCTTCTCATTTGCCCGGGTTTATCGGAAACGGCAGAAGAATATGTAGATGTACTCGAATTTCTGCTGCCCAGACGATGCGTTGTCCTCTCGTTCAGAGGGAGGGGGAATAGCGACACGTCTGAAGGCGGCTATGATTTAGATGAGCATGTGAGTGATATCGAAGCAGTGATTCGAACGATTCAACTAAAGCAATTCCATCTATTTGGACATTCAAGAGGTGTCTCTTATGCGCTTGGCTTCGCTGAAGCTCACAATGAACGCCAAATTCTCTCCCTGCTATTAGGCGATTACCCGCCGGAGCATCGACAAATGCCAAGCGGTTGGGCGGATGAATACATCAACGATTATTTGATTCCGTTTCAGCGAACGTCGAATATACGGACAGATGCTGTGTGGGGCATTCAGCGGGAATCCAAGTATGTCTCCCTCGACTCTTCATCTGCATTGCCGGCACTCATTCTGCGTGGAAAATTAGAAGGATCGCTCATTAACGATTCAGATTTGCAGCGCTATCATAACAAGTTTCAGCATCTTACAGTCGAGGAATTTCATCGCTCCGGCCATGATCTTATGGGGACCGAGAGGAATGGTTGTTTCGAGGCGATTCGTGTTTTTGTGGATGCACAAGATGCAGTAAAGGGGTAAAATAGGATGCTTACGATAAGATTCGGTAACCGTGGTGACTTAGAGGCTGCCGTGGGCTGGGATCGCCATACGCCAGAGCATATCCTGTCATGGAAGCTCGATCACAAGGATATTATTATGGCAGATCAGCTGGATGGATGTGTAGGCTACATGAAGCTGGAGCATCTATGGTCACAGTTTCCCTATATCGGTTTAATTAGAGTCAAAGAGGAGCTGCGCGGCAATGGAATCGGCATGCAAATGCTCCAATTCGCGCAAGCCCATCTCAAGCAGCAGGGAGCGGCCAAACTTTACAGCTCTTCGCAAGCCGATGAACCCGCACCGCAGATGTGGCATCGCAAAATGGGTTTTACGGAATGCGGCATTCTGAGCGGCATCAATGATGGCGGCGTGGGCGAGCTCTTCTTTGTGAAGGAGCTCTAACGACGGTGAGGGTTATGGAGGCGGTAATATGAACGTTATTATAGTGATTTTACTCCTATTCATTGTGATCTTGTTAATTGAAATCAACAACAAATTGCCGAGACGTCCAAAACGTGACCCGGGAATAGAAGCCTTGAAACGGGATCTGCGAGCAAGGAGAAAGCAAGAGCAAGAGGACCATAATTAATAGAGGTGATTCTATGGGTACAGCTTATTCATCCATTCTTTCCGAGCATGCCGAGTTTATCGCGAATCAGAAAATGTTCTTTGTCGGTACAGCCGCAACTGAGGGGCATGTGAATCTATCGCCCAAAGGTCACGATGCCTTTCGCATTCTGTCGCCTAATCAAGTAGCCTATTTGGATTTAACCGGAAGCGGGAACGAGACAAGTGCGCATCTGACGGCTACCGGCCGAATTACCTTTATGTTCGTCGCTTTTGAAGGGAAGCCGCTTATTCTTAGGTTATACGGCACGGGACGTGTTGTTCTGCCAAGCTCGCCGGAGTGGGAGGAGACTGCAGCGCCGTTCCAGCTCTATCCGGGCTATAGGCAAATTATCGTGGCCGACATCGACATTGTGAAAACATCATGCGGCTTCAGCATTCCATATTACTCCTATGAAGGTGAACGTGATTTGCTTCTCAAATGGGCGGTTAATCAAGGTGAGGAGAAGTTGGTGCAATATCGCGCCAACAAGAACAGTACCAGCATGGACGGCTATATGACACCGATAGGGGTGGAATTATCCGCAGATGACGAGTGATAACAGGAATACTCCAAGCGAAAGTCAGCAAAAAGAAGAATTCAGGCTGCTTGATGAGGCTGCATTCGCGGAACAATTGAAGCTGATTTTGCGCGGGAACGAATCTTTGATGCGCGATCTTCGGCTCGTTTCGAGCTTAGAGCTTCCCCAAAGTTACATTGCCGCAGGTTATATACGTAATTTGGTTTGGGATCATCTGCATGAATATCCGTATCGGGCGACACATGACGATATTGATGTCGTCTACTTTGATCCAGCGGATCTGGGTGAAGAGAAGGATCGCGAAATTGAGCGCCAATTAGTAAGCAGCACCGGTAACGCGAAATGGTCGGTCAAGAACCAAGCCAGAATGCATATTCGCAATGACAGTGTTCCCTATCTCTCTACAGAAGATGCGCTCTTGCGCTGGCCGGAAACGGTCACTTCTGTTGGGGCGCGGTTGAATAAGCACGGTCAATTGGAGCTTTGCTGCCCGAATGGGTTATCCGATTTATTCATGATGCAGGTGAGGCGAAGTCCCTATTTTGAAGATCATGCCTATTATTTGGAGCGCATTGAGCGGAAAGCTTGGCGCACGCTATGGCCGAAGATAATCGTCTTCGATTGAGATAAATGGGAATCCGATGCTCAGAAGATATGATTTTCGGTTACAATAAGAATAACTTTAAATAAATATACATCCGAATCGATACAGGGGTCTAATCAAATGAGTATGGTTGTAAAAGGAATGATGATTGGATTATCGATTGCGGCACCGGTCGGACCCATCGGCATCTTATGCATGAAGAGAACGATTAATCAAGGACGCCTGTATGGTGCGGTTGCAGGTCTGGGAGCGGCGACAGCCGATGGCATTTATGGATTGATTGCTGCTTTCGGATTCGATGCAATTACTAGCGGATTAGTCGCGCAGCAGATGTGGATTCGATTAATCGGCGGGTTATTTCTCTGTTATTTGGGGTATCAATCCTTCCGCGCAAGTGCGGCGGATGCCAACATGGAACCGCGAATGAGTCGTAATGCTGCAGCTGCTTACATCACGACCTTCTTGCTGACGATTACGAATCCAATGACGATATTGTCGTTCCTTGGTATTTTTGCAGGGCTTAACATCATGCAGTCTTCAACAGCGGATTCCGTAACACTTGTACTCGGGGTGTTTGCGGGCTCCATGCTTTGGTGGTTGTTCTTAAGTGTGGTTATCGGCGCGATCAGACAAACATTGAATGCTCGCGCGATGCGTATGATTAATCGAATCTCTGCATTCATTCTACTGGCATTCGGGGTATATTCCCTTTATCAGGTGTTCTCGTCGTAAGATCACGACACACCCCATGTAAGCGAAACAAGAAACTTGAAGGAAGATGGGTCAATGGACAAACGAAATGTAACATTGCGTACGAAACACCTTACGCTGCGGATGATTGACGATTCCGACATAACGAAGGTCTATGATTTTGTCCTGCGGAATAAAGAAGCGCTTATCCCTTGGGAACCAGTCAGAAGCGACGAATACTATACAATGGACTATCAGCAGCAACTTGTGCAAAGCGACATCCAGAGCATTCACAGCGGGCAAAGCGTAAAGTTCTGGATATGCAAAAATGATCAGCCGCAAGGGGATCTCATCGGGACCGTCACGCTGAACAATATCGTCAGAGGGGCATTCCAATCCTGTCACCTGGGGTATCGGACGGACATTGCGGAACGCAGCAAGGGCTATATGAAAGAAGCGCTGGCCCATACGATTTCGTATGCATGGGAAGAGCTGAATTTGCACCGCATCGAGGCGAATATTATGCCGCGCAATGCCGCTTCTCTCAAAGTAGTTGAACAGCTTGGTTTCAAGCATGAAGGGCTGGCGAAGGATTACCTCCGTATAAACGGGGAATGGGAGGACCATATCCACATGGTGCTGCTTAATCCTTACTGGGAGGAGCAATAACGGTTGTGCGAGCATGCATCTTATAGGCATTCCTGTTGCAGCGGATTTCATGGTAAAATAGATTGCATGTCTTAGCCCGATATATAGAAAGCGAAGGTATCGTAGAAATGCTCTCACTGATGAAATCAATGCATGAACATATAGCAAGTGAGCTTGCGATTCTGAACTCGAATCCGTATTTTAATGTCATTTCCAAAGATAAAGAACAGCTGACGGCCCAAGACATTGCTGCTGAGTTGAAAGATGCCGAACATGCCGGTGCTGAGCGATATATTATACGCGAGCAAGGTAACGATATTGGCATTCTCGAGTTTCTCATGCACAACCCTAATGATTCCTGTACGTGGATCGGCCTGCTAGTTATTCATGGGGCATACCATGGCCGCGGTTATGGGAATGCAGCACTGGCACTATTCGATACCATTATGCGTGAACGCGGCGTGACTTCCCACAGGCTGGGTGTATTGGCTTCGAATGCGGCGGCGCATGCTTTCTGGCAGCGTAATGGCTGCATACCAGTCAAGCCTGCAGTGCTGCCTGATGGCAAAGACATCATGATTTATGAACGAACCGTCGATTGAGATGGATAACCAAGAAAATTAGAAGACGGGAGCACACATGACATGTACAGAACGGCGACGCTTTGCTTGCTGCTAAGCTTTCTTCTGCTGCTTAGTGCCTGTACAGCCAAAGACGAACCTGATAATGATCAAGGCCCGGTAACCGGAGAACCAATCGACTATCAAGAGACCGGCGCCAATCGCGTCATGAACGCCTATGAGGAATCGATGGTCGAAGCGATCAATAAGAAACGGTTTTCTTTGGTGGAAGGGTTGCTGGACCCGACGGGCCCCCTCTATAAGCAGCAAGAAAGCCTGGTAAGACGACTAAGCGATAAGAATATTAAAGAAAAGCTCATTCGCTATCAAATTAGGAATATCCAGAAAATCAACGGTGAATACAAGTTTTATATTATCGAGAAAATAGGCATTTATTATGCGGATGGCCGCTCCTCAGTAAATGAGTACAATTGGATCTACACGGTCACCGAGAACACGAGCAATAAGTCGTACAAGGTATACAGTATTGAACGATGGGAATAGAGTGCCATTCATTAGGCGGGCAGGCGACGGCTCCAACCGAGCGGTATGCCTGCCTTCCTTGCAACTAAATACGAATGAACCTACGAGGTGCAACTATCATGAGAGAACTAGCGTTTGAGAAGTATACAGACCAATATTTGGAACAAGTGCGCCTGACGTACAATTATTTTGTAGAGCATACAACGGTCTCGTTCGATATGCATCCCTACTCTTCGGAGCAGATGAAACAGTTGATTGAGCCGACGGCTGACATTTACCGTTCCTATATCATAAAGCTGGATGGTCAATATGCGGGTTACGCACTGTTAACGCAGCATAAGAAACGACCTGCTTTTCATGTAACGGCGGATGTAACCATCTATCTTGATCCGGCGTTTACCGGTAAAGGGATTGGTCGAGAAGCCATGGTGTTTATCGAAGGTGTAGCGAGGGAATTGAAATTCCATTCCTTGGTGGCGTTGATCTGTACCGAGAATGACAGCAGTATCGCGTTGTTTAAGAAGCTAGGCTACGAGCAAGTCGCGTGTTATAAAGAAATTGCATACAAATTCGAACGCTGGCTCGACTTGGCGTCTTTTCAGAAGATATTGAGATAACTCGTGTCTTGAAAATGATAGATTTAGGCGGGATGTTGTATGCTACTTGGCAATCGAATGAGCATCGCAGGCATAACAGTGATCACGGCCGTCAGTATTCTAGCCGTCGCCGGCTGCAACGACAAGTCGGAACAACTGGAGCAGCAGTTGGTTTCACAGCAGATGCAGCTAACGGAATTGCAGGAATCAAACAACAAGCTCGTCGCCGAGCTGAAGGATTCGCAAGAAAAAGCGGCCGCGTTAACGACGGAGAAGGAGCAGCTTGCCGAAGAGGGTAAGCATTATGCCCGTATTGATCAGGAAATTCCCGCTGATGTCGTTGCGTTTCTGTTTCGTTACTTACATACGGTTCAATTAAAGCCAGACGCTTCTGCCAAAGTATGGAGGGACTATTTTGTTGATAGTGAGAGAACCGGGTGGTTTATCGATGCCATCCTTTCAAGACCGGAGCTCTCGTATGCTAAGTTTACTTATCAGGGAGAAACGACTTATACAAAACCGGGCATATCGAATCGCATATTGGGCATCAATGCATTTAAAGCGAATGATGAAGTGGATGCCTATTCTCTTTCGAATGTGAATAATGCCGGTTGGAAAATAGTCGATGTCGATTAATAGGACGGATTTGACGGTGAAGAAGCTAATCGGCCTTATAACTATACTCTATTTATTGCTGCTCTTGTATTGGATGTTTATCGGCTTTGGCCGCTCGGGAACGCAGTGGACCGGCTATCGCTACAATCTTGTTCCGATGCGTACAATAAGACTGTATTTCGATCATGCAGACAGCTTTACGCCTACGCACTGGCTCGTTAATATCGTAGGCAATGTGGCGGTATTCGTACCATTCGGCCTTTCGATTCCGTATCTGTTTCGTGTTCAAATGTTACGGTTAACGCTGCTTAGCATCGGAGTACTGTTCGTCCTCGAGCTGCTTCAGCTGCTTCTTCATCGAGGAAGCTACGACATTGACGATATTCTATTAAATACGATAGGGGTGCTTGTCGGGGCGGGAATCTACAGCATAATTCGCAGGCGGGTGAGTTAGCGGTGTATAAAGCATTCCTTAGCTGAGCTGAGTGTGCTATTAGCAGTGCCAATCGAGTAGTAGAGAGAGAGGAAGAGGACAGTCATGAAATTCAGACCTTGTATTGATTTGCATCATGGAAAAGTAAAACAAATCGTCGGAGAAACACTGGGAGCGAGCAATAAGCAGGTTGTCGAGAACTTTGTATCCGAGCATGAATCGGACTATTATGCAGCGATGTTTAAACGTGATAAGCTGACCGGCGGTCATGTCATTATGCTTGGCGGCGGTAACGAGGAAGCGGCTTTATCCGCATTGCGCGCTTATCCAGGGGGATTACAGATCGGTGGAGGCATTCATGCTGAGAATGCAGCTCAATACTTAGAAGCAGGAGCTACTCACGTCATCGTGACCTCGTATATATTCCGAGACGGGGAGCTCGATATGAACAATTTACAGCGCATCGTCTCCGAAGTAGGCAAAGAGCGGCTGGTGATCGATTTAAGCTGCAAGAAGCGGGATGACGAATGGTTTGTCGTAACCAATCAGTGGAAGACGTTCAGCGAATTCCGCGTCAATGAATCGCATCTTCGCGAGCTTGCCCAGTATTGCGACGAATACCTAGTCCATGCGGTGGACGTTGAAGGTAAACGTACAGGTATCTTGGCAGACTTGGCGCAGCAGCTTGGCAACTGGGTGACGATTCCTACGACGTATGCCGGCGGAGCCCGGTCCTTTGAGGATTTGGAGCTGTTCCGTTCGCTTACTTCTGGCAAGCTTGATATCACGATCGGCAGTGCGCTTGATATTTTTGGCGGCAACTTGTCCTACGATGAAGTTGTAACCTTCTGCGGGAATCACTCGTAATAGAGGTATATTGTTACAAATGAGGGAGAGGTGATCAAATGGGTTCGATGGATCCTTTTACTGCAGGCGACCGTATTTTCAGCTTCATGAGTATTGTTTTCCCGTTGATATTTCTGCTTGTGTTTGGTTTGATCATCTACGGTATCATTGCTTCTATTCGCCAGTCCCAGCGAAACAACAAGCAGCCGGTGTTGACTGTTCAGGCGAATATCGTCAATAAGCGGACGGAAGTGAGAAGCCGTTCCAATCATCAGCATAACAACGATGGCTTCATGAATCATTCATCCAGTACGAGCACGGACTACTACATCACGTTCCAAGTGGAGAGCGGCGATCGAATCGAGTTTGAAGTAAGCGGTCAAGAATCCGGCTTGCTGGCTGAAGGCGACAACGGCAGGCTGACTTTCCAAGGTACTCGGTACCTAGGTTTTCAACGATAGGCTAGGCAAATGTAACCTATTCTCATCCGAATGGCCCGAACCTCTTCTAAGAGGTTCGGGCTTTTTGTCATTCACGGCGCTGTACTAACACTTTCCAAATAAAATGACAGCAATATCACACAATTCAAACGACGATTAAGAACTTACCAAATATTTAGGTTCTATAATCAGGA
Organism: Paenibacillus sp. CF384; assembly: GCF_900106745.1. Taxonomy (GTDB): domain Bacteria; phylum Bacillota; class Bacilli; order Paenibacillales; family Paenibacillaceae; genus Paenibacillus_Z. The sequence continues at coordinate 34,743 of NZ_FNNV01000003.1, forward strand.
TAGTGGTCATGCGAAGGAGGTACGCAATCTTGACACAACAGAGCATGCGTATAGGTGAACGGTTATGAAGCTGCTGGATTTCTACAGGGACCTGTTTGATGAAGCTACGAGTCGATTTGAACCTGTTTGGGAAGTCGACGAAGATTATACACATGGGTTCAAATGGACCAAAGAAAATTACCCGATTCAAGAGCAGTTTCGCATTACGGATATGGGTGATGAACCGCCGATCGTCATGTTCTCGGTTGCTTTGCCCGACATGTACGCCGAAACGAATGTGTTTGATGAGGTGTACCGTTATCCGACGCACAATGAGATGTCGATCGTCATCATGAACCGGAAAGTTTGGGTGAATGCCTCGTTATGTACAAGTAAGATGGAGCATTCCGTATTGGGCTTTGTACATCGTGCCAGAAGCGAAATTATGAATATATTTGATTGTGCCATATTGACTGTTGACGTGGCTCACATGAAAGAATCCGAGAGATACATTCCTTGAGCAACCAATAATAACGAGCAGGAGGTCCAGACGGTGTCGAATTATATCGTAGTAGGGTTGAATGAGGAGAAGTTTGCACTTCCGATTACAGCTATTCAAGAAATCATTAAGGATATGCCAGTTACTGAGATTCCGGCTGCGATGGCGCATGTCAGAGGGGTCATTAACCTGCGAGGGACGATAGTGCCGGTTATTGGGCTTCGATCCAAATTCCGTATGATAGAGAGTGCTCCTTCGGCTGCTTCGAGAATCGTAATCGTGCAAACACCGGATGGGGAACCGGTTGGACTCTATGTTGATTGTGTCGAACAAGTCGCTTTCTTCTCGGAAATACTGCCAACGCCTGACGGGATCGGCGGGGCTAACGCCGGCTATTTGTCCGGAATTGGGAAAATTCACGATCAATTGGTCAGCATCCTCCACTTGCCGGCCATCCTTAATACAGGAGGTGGACTCGGATGAATGAATCTTTTGCACTGACCTATTTAGGCGTCTTCTTGGATGAACTGGAAGAACAGCTGCAGGTGCTCGATGAGTCGATTCTTGAGCTTGAGAATGACGGCAATTCACCTGAAACGATTCAAACGATCTTCCGTGCAGCGCATACCTTGAAAGGTTCATCCGCCGCAATGGGTTTCCACTCCATGAAAGAAGTGACGCATAAGGTTGAAAGTGTGTTCGAATTGCTGCGCCAGAATCGCCTTATGGTCAGCAAGCGGTTAATCAACGTGTTATTCCAATGCATCGATTATTTGAAAGCGAAGAAAGAAACGCTGCGCAAAGGAGATTTCAATGATGAACCGATCGAAACGCTGGTGGAGCTGCTGGACGGCATCATGAACGACCAGCCGGAAACGGTTCAGGGGGCTTTCGGCAATACGAACACAGGAAATGAAGTGAAGTCGCAGCTCTTCCAAGGGTGGAGCGAATCTGAAATCGCACTTCGTAACGAGAAACTAAATGAAGGTATTCCTTCGTACGAAGTAAATATCACATTGGCCGAGCATGTGGACATGCCAACTGTGAAAGCGATGGTTATTCTGCGAAATCTCGGGGAACTTGGCGACGTGCTGGGAACTACCCCGCCAATCGGCATGTGGGAACAAGAGGATTTGCTGCGCACGGAACCGATTTATTTCTTGCTTGCGACGCTGTCCTCGGAATCGGATATTATTCGTAAAGTCGAAGAGGCATCTCAAATCTCGGAGTTCAGTGTGAAGTCGTTGATGGTAGAAGGTGCACAGGCTGCAATTCCGACGAAGATCGTGAATCAGCCGATTCTGAGTGTAGAGCAAACTGCGGCGTCCGGCGTAGTACCTACTGGTGATCAGTCAGCGGCCGGAGCTGTACAGTCAGATGCCAAGGTGCAGATTCAACATACCGTACGTGTAGATGTCAACCGTTTGGAACATCTGCTCAATCTGGTTGGTGAGCTCATTATCGACAACACACGAATCAGGGAAGTGCGCAGACGGTTCGAGGAACGGTTTAAACAGGAGCCGGAGACTTTGTTATTAGGCGAAATTACGGATCATCTGGGCCGAGTGATCGCTGAGCTGCAAGAAGGTACGATGAAGACAAGGATGATGCCGATTGAGCAATTGTTTAATCGATTCCCTCGTTTGGTGCGTGACGTAGCGGATCAATCCGGCAAAGAAGTATCGTTTGTCCTAGAAGGAAAAGAAACCGAGCTGGATCGTACATTAATTGAAGAGATCGGCGATCCGCTCATTCATATTATTCGCAATGCGATCGACCATGGCTTGGAAACGCCGGAAATACGAGAGAAGCTCGGCAAGAACCGCAAAGGGAATCTCATGCTTCGTGCCGGTCATCAAGAGAATGCCATCGTCATCACGCTCGCGGATGACGGTCGCGGGATTGACCTGAATCGCATCAAGCAGAAAGCGATTCAGAAAGGGTTCATTTCCGAAGATGAAGCAGCACGGCTGTCGGATAAAGAAACGATCAGTCTTATTTTCCACTCAGGCATGTCAACAGCGGAACAAGTGACAGAGCTGTCAGGTCGCGGTGTCGGCATGGATATCGTTCGTACCCATATCGAGAAACTGAACGGTATTATCAATATAGAAACAACACCGGGTGAAGGCACCGTCTTTACGATCAAGCTTCCGCTTACTTTAGCAATCTCGCGTTCCTTGCTTGTACAGATGGGCAAGCATACACTGGCAATTCCGTTAACGAACGTTGTGGAAACCTTCCGATTAACACCGGATGATGTGCAGATTGTAAACGGTGAAGAAGTTTGCGTCGTTCGCGGCGAAATCTTGCCGCTTGTTCGCATGCATCGTCGTTTAGGTACCACGGAGAATGACAGCAATGCCAAAGGATATGCGGTCATGATTGGTCTGGCTGAGAAGCGGGTTTGCCTCTATGTGGATAAGCTGATCGCCAATCAAGAAATCGTCATGAAATCATTGGGTTCGTATTTGGGACAAGTGGCTTATGTTTCGGGTGCGACGATTCTAGGCGATGGACGAATCGCATTAATTCTCGACGTAAATGCCGTCATTCGGGATTCCGGTGCCACGATCAGGAAGAATGACAGCAGTGAACAGCAGGCTGCCGGCCGCAAAGTAAAACTAGTTACCTTTGATCTAGAGAACGAGCATTATGCGCTCGATATTAACCGGGCGAAAGAGATCATCAAGGTGCCATCGATCCTTAGAATGGCTAATGCTCCTTCCGAGGTGCTCGGCTTGATGAATTTGCGCGGTGAGTTGTTACCGGTGATCGACATCAAAACTTGCCTAGGCATGTATCCTACTGAGCCCGATGAGCATTCTCGCATCATTATCTTGAACGAGGATGGACGCGATATCGGTATATTGGTTGATCGCGTGAAGGAAGTTCTTCATGTACGTCATAACCAGATAGAATCAGCACCAAAGGATTTCGCGATGATTTCGGAACAATATATTGGCGGCATTTGTAAAACCGATGACCAACTTGTTATCATCTTGGAACTCGATAGAATGCTGAGGTCGAGGGGCTGGGATCTCATCCATGCGTAGATTTTTGGGTCTAATGGAACGGCCGGAGAAATACGGTGTATTGGTCGTTGATGATTCTGCCGTTATGCGGCGAATGATCACGATGTTAATTGAGAAAGATCCGAAATTATGGGTCATGGCCACAGCGGCAAACGGACAAGAGGCGCTCGACCAATTGGTTGAGCTCCAGCCTGACTTAGTGACGATGGATATCGAAATGCCTGTGCTCGATGGGCTGACAACTTTGAGTCATTTGATGATCCATTATCCGATCCCGGTCATCATGCTTAGCAGCTATACGGATGAAGGATCCTCACCTGCTCTTGCGGCACTTTCGAAAGGTGCCGCAGATTTTTTTCATAAAGACGCACTGTTTCAATTTCCTCATAATGAGCAGGTAGAAGAAGAGTTCCTGCTTCGCTGCCATGCGGCGATCGAGGCGAAACCGTTCTGGAAGAAACTTGAACAGGATGAATTGACGAATCGCGAATTTAAGCTGCTGCTGGAGTTTATGACGGGCTGTCTTGTCGGAGAGAATACGATTCATGAAGAATTGAACCGAACGATGAGACTGATGAATGGGATTTATGCTTCAGTGATTAAGGTGAATGGACAATTTATGTTCATGGACTTCAAGGGCGAGCTGTTTTACCGATTTGGAAAATCCAGTCAAAGCTTTGTCGGCCAGCCGATTGATCGCGTGTTCCAACCTGAGAATGCCTTGAAACTGAATGAGCAGTTTCAGCGGGCATGGGATGGGGAGCAGTGCATTAGCTTTGAGATGGAGTGGAAGAAAGCTTGTTTCCTGCTCGTGTTGCGGCCCTTGCGTGTTAATGGGGTTGTGAAGGAGCTTATCGGCGTTTGTTTCGAAGTGACAGACCAGAAGCGAATGGAAGAGAAGGTTCATTTCCTGCTTAATCACGATCAGCTTACAGGATTGCCTAACCGGAATCAGCTTTATGATGAAATGGATCGTGTCAATACGCTGTATGATCGCTTTGCCGTCATGTATTTCAATTTCGATCACTTTAAACTGATCAATGATTCGATAGGACATCAGAAAAGTAATTCGCTGCTTCAGTTGTTCTCGAGACGTTTGAAGCGGATTACAGATGAGAATACGATGATCATTCGGGCGGGAACCGACGAGTTCATCTGTATTATCGGCGATGCCTCCGCAGAAATAACATACCAGAAGGCTCAGAATTTATTGGATACGATTCATGCGCCTGTTATGCTTGACGGTCAAGAGATTCATATGACGGCAAGCATTGGAATCAGCCAATACCCCGGAGATCATAGAGACAAAGAGATGCTCATTCGTTATGCCCATATGGCGATGAATATTGCAAAGGGCGATGGCGGCAACCGACTTCAATTCTATGAGCCGCGTTTCCATGAACAAATCCATCGTAAACTGGAAATTGAGAGCCGGCTTCGCAAAGCTATTGAACGCAAGGAGTTTCTGCTGCATTATCAGCCTATCCTCAATGGAAGGGATCGTGTTATTTCAGGTCTCGAATGTTTGATTCGGTGGCAAAGCCCGGAGCTCGGCAGGGTGTCACCTGCAGAATTCATCCCGATTGCAGAAGAAACCGGGCTGATTCATTCCATTGGGGAATGGGTGCTGCTCGAAGCTTGCCGTCAGAACAAACGGTGGCAGGACGATGGTTTTCCTAAAATCCCCATTGCGGTCAACTTATCGACACGGCAATTTAACGATGGCAAAATCATCGAGCGAATCGAGAATATATTGAATGAGACGGGTTTGGAAGCGGAGTATTTGGTAATCGAGATTACAGAGAGCATGACGATGAATAAGCATCATGCATTGGCACTCTTGCGAAATTTGAAGAAGCTGGGTGTTTCGATTGCGATCGACGATTTCGGAACAGGTTACAGCTCCCTTAGTTATCTTAGTGAATTGCCGATCGACAAGCTGAAGATTGATCAATCCTTCGTTAAAGGAATGAACTTGCACAATGTAAATGCGTCCATCGTGAATACCATCATTACAATGGCGGAGAATTTAAATCTGCAGGTTATAGCTGAAGGGGTCGAAGAGGAAGAGGAATGCAGGCTGTTGCTCCAATACGGCTGCATGACCATGCAAGGCTATTTGTTTGGGCATCCGATGGAATCCGTAGCTGTATCGGAGCTGCTGGCTGCTGAACGATTTGTTTAGCAGTGGAGGTTGTATAAAGACAAAACAAGAATCCAGTAGTGGCATGTTACTGGATTCTTTGTTTTTTGGTAAGAAATAGCGGCTTCATCCGGTTACATGATCAGTTTATAGCCGACGCCCCAGACGGTCTTAATAATGGCGGGCTGCTTCGGGTTCTCTTCAATCTTCTTGCGCAGATTCGTCACATGGAAATCAATAGACCGTTCATTGATGAAAGAATCGTATCCGCGAAGACTATTCACGAGGGCCTCTCTGCTGAAGACTTTCCCGGGAGAGTGGAACATCAGACGCATGATTTCAAATTCGGAGAACGTGGTTTCGATCATATCACCGTGAATGAGAATATGTCTGCTGTCCATATCCAGGTTGATACGTATGGAGGTATCGCTCTGCATGCGTTCATTGTCTACTTCGACTGGCTTAGGCGAGGTACGGCGCAGCACCGTTTCGATTCGGGCTTTCAACTCCTGCAAACTGAAGGGCTTGCATATGAAATCATCGGCCCCTTCGGTCAACGAATGGATCTTCATAGAAACTTTCGTTTCGCTCGAAATGACGATGATGGGAATGGTCGTAAATTGTCTAAACAAAATACAGGGATTCGCATCCTGGGTATCTGGCAAAATCAGATCAAGCACAATGAGATCCGGCGGCTCAGACTGAAGGGAAGCAATTCCGCTTGAGGCATTCTGCACCCGCGTCACGTTATAGCCTTCTTCTCTTAAATAAAGAGAGAGCATATCGCCGAAAATGATATCGTCTTCAACAATCAACAAATTCGTCAAACAATAACATCCCCTTGCGCTTAAACATAGTCTTGTAATTTTTGGACAGGTTAAGTATCGTTGTAAGTATCATTATATAATGTCGAATCGTGTCAGTCTATCTCCTTTCGCGTCGGAATAGAGGAGGGAATTTCATGTATCAGGTTTTATTGTTTAATTTTACCTTATTAGGACTGTGCGTTTTCCTCATTACGCGCTTATATGTCAGACTGAAGTCCGGCTCCCACTTGCGGCTCATAATTGTCATGGGTATATCTAACGGCTTGGCTGCGATTCTCTTAGGTCAGTTCGGCTATGACATCGGACATGGGATAACAGTCGATCTCAAGACAATTGCTATCTTCATAGCTGCTGAGCTTGGTGGACCGTTCGGAGCGATGATTACTCTTATCTCGATCATGGTGTACCGAGCCATGCATAATGCCATTTACTTGTACCACTTTATGAGTATCGGTTTCTTCATTCTCTTCATCTGTGCCGTTCTGCACCGATTTGTCGCAAATTATTGGGCACGATGGTGTCTGATGATCATATCCCCTCTACTAATTATCCTCTTTTATAATTTGTTATTTGATGCAATCACGTCTGAATCTGACTTAATTCTCTGGTCTTGTTATGTCTTGTTAGGTGGTGCGCTTGTTGCCGCATTCTTGCAATATCTGCTGAGCTCAGATGCCTATCGTGCGGAGCTGCAAGGTGTCAAAACCGATTTATCCGAAATGCTGACCAATCAGCCCGGATTCTCCTTTAAATTAATACGCGGTAAAAACAGCTTCGTATTTTCTGTCATGGGGGGACAGCTGATGCCGCAAATGGCAATAAAGTCATCCGATTTTCTTGGTAAATCGATCGAAGAAGTAACAGCGCTCTCACAGGAAACAATCCGCTTCCTTGAGGAACGTTATATCGATGCCTGGAAGGGAAGGATGCAAAGCTATGATTTGAGCATAGAAGGCAGGATTTTCATGACGCGACTGTGTCCCGTCTATACCAATGGCGTTGTTACAAGTGTAATCGGCTCGGTCACTGATATTACTGAGCTGAAAGCAGCGCAAGATCGCATCAGGGAGAGCGAGGAACGTTACAAGGTCATTGTAGAGAGCTCGCAGGATTGCATCGTTAGCTTGACCCCGCAAGCTGAAATTATTTCCATTAATGCAAAAGGCTTGAGCGTATTTGAATGCCAGGAAATGCCGCAGCTCAGCAATCTGCATGAGGTGCTCAACATCGAGGATTGGGCAGGGTGGGACGCAAAGTTTGCAAGCGCACTCTCCAACTTGCAGGTAGAAGTGTTTGAGGCGAAGATAACAGTGAAAACAGGATCTACAATCGATTATTATGTCACGCTCTCACCGATAATTGGGTCTGATCTGGCGGTTGTCGGGCTAACGGCAACACTGCATGACCTATCCGCATTAAAGCGAAGACAAGAAGCCGATCAAGCCAATAAGGCAAAAAGCCAAATCATGGCCAAAGTGAGCCATGAAATCCGAACGCCTCTTAATGGAATTATTGGACTATCGCGATTGCTGCTCAATACGGAGTTGTCGTTCGTACAGAAAGATTACGCGGACAAAATCATTACTTCCTCGCATCTGCTGCTCGGATTGATTAACGATATATTGGATCTTTCCAAGCTCGAAGCGAACAAGATGATGCTGGAGCAAATCTCGTTCAAAATGGACGACATGCTTTGTGAAATTACGAATACGCTCAGCGTGTTAATGGACAAGAAGCAAATTGAAATTATACTGGACACCCCTGCGGAGCTTCCGGACCTTGTGCTTGGTGATCCGCTTCGAATGAAGCAGACCCTGCTGAACTTGTGCAGCAATGCCATAAAGTTTACGGAGCTTGGGTATGTTCGCATTCGAGTGGATCTTGAGAAGCAGACAGACAGCGCGTTGTCACTGCGTTTCCTTGTTGAAGATACCGGAATCGGCCTCTCGGAGGAGCAGATTAGCAGGCTGTTCGAACCGTTCTGGCAGGGCAATTATGTGAATCAGCAAGGCGGAACCGGACTTGGCTTGTCGATTGCCTATCAGCTTGTCAGCTTGATGGGCGGTGAGCTTCAAGTGGAGAGTATGTGGGGAGTCGGGAGCAAGTTTTCGTTCTCCCTGGAGTTTCCGATCGTACAAAATTGTAACCCGGACAGCTGGGATCTAACCCTGATCGGCGGACCGCTTCATGTACTTGTAGTCGAGGACCATGAAGTCGCGCAAGAGAGCTTGAGCCAGATGCTGGAGTCTTTCTCCTGCCTGGTCTCAAAAGCTAACAATTGGAGCAGTATGTTCAAGCAGCTGGAAGAGAAGAATGAGGTGCTTGGACCGGTATCCTGCATTGTGCTGGATATGGAAATTGACGATATGTACGGTCATTATTCTTGGGAAGAACTAATACGCATCACTAGAAAACGAGGCATACATATCATTACATTATCGACAACTTATGCGCGAGAAGAGCTGCTTTCCATGATGAAGGATGATTATCCCGATGACATGCTCATTAAGCCGATTAGCCGCAAGGAGCTGTTCCGCGCTTTTAATTCGCTGCTGTATCCATCGCTCAAGCATCGTTCAGAACAGAGTGATTCATTCATCGTAAAGAGCAAGTCGATTCATTTGCTGCTCGTAGAAGACAATTTTATTAATCAGCAGGTAGCGCGTGAAACACTGCTTATGCATGGATTTCAAGTCACCGTGGCGAGCTCCGGACAAGAAGCGCTTCAACTGTTGGAGACGACTAAGGTGGATCTGGTTCTGATGGATATTTTCATGCCGGAAATGGATGGCGTGGAGACTACAACGCAGATTCGCTGTAATGAAGCATTTAAAGCGATTCCGATCGTGGCTCTAACGGCTAATGTGCTCAAAGAAGATCATGACATGTACATGGCATCAGGTATGAACGAAGTGATACTGAAACCGCTTGATAGTAACCAGCTGCTGTCCGTGATTCAGAAATGGCTGCCCATGAAGAGTGCGCCTGCTGGAATTCCGCTGGATAAATTACAAGAGCGATTGGATGGCAACACAGCCATTATGAATCATGTGCTGAAGTTATTTAAGAACGAGTATGAACATTTTACCGGACATGCCTTGGTTGATCTGGAAGAAGGAAATATGACGAAAGTGAAGAGGGATGTACATACGTTAATCGGAGTTGCCCGTAATTTAATGGCGGATGAGCTTGCACAAGCTGCGCTGCACTTCGAGGAGGTGTTGATCGAAGACACAGCAAACTGCAAAACTCAATTGCTGGAGGTCCAACGCATATTACGCCAGACTTTAGATTCCATTCCTGAGGAAATACAATGCTTAACAGTCAGTCAACAATAGGGGGTAATTTGGTATGAATATTCGTACGAAGCTGCTTGGGTCTTTTGCAATTGTTATTGTTCTGATGGTCGCGCTTGGTTTACTTACTTATACGCATATGACGCATACCAAGTCGGCGTATACAGAAATGCTGCAGGATGGGGATATTCGATATCAGCTTAAATCCTTGCAGAATACGATTACCGGCATGTCTAACGATGAGCGTGCCTTCCTATTGTCGAAGGATAAGCAGGTTGAAAGTCAAATCGCAGATAAGTACAAAGCAGTTGAAGCGTTGTTCGCGAAGATTCTCACGAACCCGACTTTAGATCAAGAGAATAAAGAAGCCATTGAACAAATAAAAGGGACGTTTGAGAAATTCTATCAATCTAGCACGCAATCGATGACATTAATGAATACAGGCAAGAGTAAGGAAGCGCTGGCGCTGCATTTCGGCGAGGAACGGTCAGCTCGCAAAGACATTGAGACGATTAATGATGCGCTGCTAGCCAGCATCGATTCTGAAATGGCTGCTGATGTCATTGACCGCGATCAAGAGGAGAAAACTCAAAATCTATGGATGTTGAGCCTATTCGCAGCAGCGCTGCTTGCCGCAATTATTCTGGGGTTGCTGCTCACTCGCTCCATTACTAGACCGCTGAAAGTCATTAATAAGCAGCTGCGTGAAATTGCCGATGGACGTGGCGATTTAAGCCGCGATCTTGACATTCGCACGCAAGGAGAGCTAGCGGAACTGGCAGCGTCTTTCAATCTTATGATTGCCAATTTACGATCCATTCTGACCCGAGCAATGGGGACGGCCAAACAAGTGTCATTCTCCTCCGAGCAGCTTAGTGAGAGCGCGGAACAGACCACTCGAGCGACGGAGAATATCGTAGAGGCGACGCAGTTTATTGCCATTCGCGCAGAGCGGGAACAGGAGCAGCTGGCATCTGCTATCGATGCCATTACGCGCATGTCCGAGGGTATCGGCAGCGTATCGGAAGTCAATGAGGAAGTAGCCAAGCTTGCAGCGGCCGCTTCCGAATCTTCGACGCAGGGGACCCATTCTATTAAAGAAGTGCTTCATGAAATGAAAGAAATCCATGAGCATGTACAGGATGCTTCCGGTGTGATCGAGTCGCTGGAGAAGCAGTCCCAGGAGATTGGCGGGATAACGAGCATGATCTCTGAAGTGGCTAACCGGACGAACCTGCTCGCGCTTAACGCATCGATTGAGGCGTCGCGCGCCGGGGAGCATGGCAGAGGATTTGCAGTTGTCGCACTGGAGATCCGAAAGTTGGCCGAGCAGTCGAAAGTGTCAGCACAGCAGATTACTGAACTGATCCAAGAGATATTAAGCCGTGTGAATCAGGCTGTCGTGAGCATGAACAACGTATCGAAGAAAGCAAGCAGCGGGCTTGTCAAAACAACACAGGTTGACCGGTTGTTCCAATCGATCGAGATCAGCATAGAAGCAGTGTCTGCGCGTGTTCAGAATACGTCTGAGACAACCAGTGAACTGGCGGAATCGAGCCGCAGCATTGTTCGAATGGCGGAGACCGTTGCTGCAGCCAGCAATGAAGTAGCAGCGTCCTGTCAGAACAATTCGGCAGCAACTGAGGAGCAGCTGGCTACGATGGAGGAGATTTCATCGGCTTCCTTGGAACTGACGAAGCTGGCTGACGATCTGCATGCCGTTCTAAACGGATTTAAGCTTAGCTAATGCCCGGCACAATGGAATAAACGAATGAAAGAGAGCTCTCGTAGAGAGCTCTCTTTCAGTGTAAGATAGAAGCAGAATGTTGACGAAACCGCACGAATGGAGTCGATAAAGAGCGATGAAGCTACAACCTTATACAAGCGGCTTGGAGCATTGGAGCGACGAGCTTCGTAAGCTCGATCTCATGATTGCATTCAAGCTGCAATGCAAGATAGAGCTGGAGGGCGATGAGAATCCGCTGGATCCGATGCGAGGGCTGCTCATTACGGATGATGAAGTGCAGCGTTTGCTCCGGACGAATGGCAATGGTGAAGCAGAGGTTACGGGGGAGCTGCCGTCGTCACTTGCAGGGATGCAAGACGAAATTACTGAGCTTAGCGAGATCATAGCTGAACGGCTGCGCTTAGCCGAAGAATCGGCTGATGGCTGGCTGCCTGCTTTGGTGCTGCTTGTGAGGCGGTTTAACCTCAATCGATTCGAGCAAGCAGTTGTCGTGATGGCCCTTGCGCCGGAGTATAGCCGCAAATATGAGAAGCTGTACGGTTATTTGCAGGATGATGTGACAAATAAGCTGCCGACGGTTGATTTGGCACTCCGGCTGTTATGTGACAGTGAAACGGAGCGTTATTCCGCAAGGTCATCTTTCCAAGCGGATCAGCCGCTGCTGCGCTGGCTGCTTACGGCCGATGAGGGCGATGGAACATCAACGCTTGCGCGGCCGCTGCGGCTGGATGGACGAGTGGTTTCATTCTTGCTTGAGGCTGAGTCATGTGACGGACGGCTCGAGGGGTGGGTCAATCGTTTTGATGGTGATGCTGCCCGCGAAAGGGATGGTGATGGTGAAGCCGAAGAGCTTCAACCGCTTCTTATCGGTGCATCCAAGCAAGGTGAGATGCGCCGCTTTGCGGAGCTGCATCTTGAGGCAGGCAAACCGGCCGTACTGCATCTGTATGGTGCCGGCGGATCAGGGAAGCAATTGCATGCCAAGCATTTGGCCGCAGCATTGAATCGTCCGTTGCTGTTGCTGCATGGGGATAACTTGGAAGCCGAGCGCCTCAAGCCGTCCATAGTACTGCATCAGTTGTTTCGTGAGGCGAAGCTGACAGATGCCATTGTCGGCATTGCCGGAGGCGATCACTTCATGGCTCCGGATGGCAAGCTGGCGATGTATCGTACTGTAATCGAGCAATGGATCCGCCGAAGCGGTGGACTGTTGTTGTGGCTTTCGCGGGAACGTGCTCATTACAGCGAATTGCCGGTGCCGAGACAGTCCGTTATCTACCAAGTAGAGCTGACGCCGCCAACGATTGAAGAGCAGCGAATGCTGTGGCGGATCTGGGGAGAGGAAAGCGCTGCTGCATCCGAATCAGCGGAAGCGATGGCTGATAAATTCAGACTCTCTCCGGGGCAAATTAATCGTGCTGTTCATGAGGCGAAGCGGCTTGCCGAGCATGAAGGTGCGGATTATACGGAAGAGATGCATTTCGAGCGGGGGGCTGCTGTGCAGTTGAACCATGAACTCGAGAAGAAAGCGAAGAAGCTGAATCCGCGTTATACGTTCGAGGATCTGATCCTCCCGCACGAGCATCTCGATTTGTTGCGTCAGGCTTGCAATATGATGAAGTACAGGCGTGACGTGTATGGAACTTGGGGATTTGACCGGAAGCTGTCCTATGGCAAAGGACTCAGCATGATGTTCGCGGGACCGCCCGGAACAGGTAAAACGATGGCTGCCGAGGTAGCGGCCAACGAACTGCGACTTGAGGCATACAAAATCGACCTCTCTCAAGTGATTAGCAAATATATCGGGGAGACCGAGAAGAACCTGCATGAAATTTTCAAGGAGGCCCAGAGAACGAATGCTATCCTATTCTTCGATGAGTCCGACGCCCTGTTTGGCAAACGATCTGAGGTAAAAGACGCACATGACAAATACGCCAACGTGGAAACCGCCTACCTGCTTCAGAAGATGGAAGAATACGAGGGAGTCTCCATACTGGCAACTAATTTTCAGCAAAACATAGATGATGCTTTCCTGAGAAGAATCAACATCGTCGTTAAGTTTCCGTTTCCGGACGCCGAGCATCGTGAGAAGCTATGGCGTACGATGTTCCCAGCAGCGACGCCGCTTGCGAGCGATGTTGATTTCGCTGCCTTAGCTGCCAGAATCGAGGTCGCAGGCGGAAATATCAAGAATATTGTGCTTACGGCAGCATTCATGGCGGCAGCGGCGGGACGCCCTGTCGGCATGCGAGAATTGGTTGCATCTGCACGCCAGGAACTGAAAAAAACAGGAAAAATTCTTGTGAACAGCGAATGGGACAGTTTTTTTTAATTATTGCCCAGCATTCTAGTAAATTTCCGTGGTCATCCGACATTTTAAGCGATATAATAGGAAAATAGTTTGGTATATTTTGATGAACTTTGTTGAATCATGACGAATTACATATGGCCTAATAGGGCGGCTACGGAGGGATTGTTATCGGGACTTATTCCGCGATCGCAGATGCCGGCGCGTCACTGCTTAAGCTGCTGCGAGAGAATATGACACCGGAACCTGTCGCGCAATCCGAACTGATCGGAATGGCATCGCCTGCAGATAAAGGCGATCTTGTTCTATCGCTCTATCTCTATCGAATTACGGAGAACAGCGAGGCTAGGCGTAACGAAATGCAAGCTCGGGGAAGCGGTATGCTGCAATTCCCGCCTATGGCAGTAGATTTGCACTATATCCTGACTCCCTATTCCAGCGCGGATTTGCAGTCTAGGACGCTTGACGAACATGTTATCATCGGACGTGCCATGCAGGTGCTGCATGATAACTCGATCGTTCGCGGGGGCTACTTGCAAGGGTCGCTGGCAGAAAGCAATGAAGAATTAAGGGTTGTCGTGGAATCGCTTCCCGTCGATATTCTGACAGGGCTTTGGAACTTCGGCGATATGCCTTATAAGATGTCACTGCCGATTCGGGTAGGACCGGTGAACGTGGACTCCACCAGATTGAAATCGACTACACGTGTCGTGGAACGTCATATCAAGCTCGAAGAGAAATAGTAAGGAGGGCGTTTCTTTGGGAATACACAAGACGCGCTGCTCTGTAGTGCTTCTGCTGCGGGATGCTTACACAGGTTTGAAGCCTGCTCCTTCTTCTGTTTCTCTTCAAGTGGAAGGCGCTCACGTGACCAAACCGATTGTGAAGACGGGAGATGGGCTTTGGGTATTTACCGATTTGGCCCGGGATCCGGCAATTATCACGATCAACTCGCCAATCTATAGCAAGCAGGTACTCACCATTAATCTGGCAGAGCTTAATCCGCTTGATCCGCTCGTTACGGTCGCATTGCTTCCCGGACGTTCATACCCACTGCCTCCTGATGCCACTGTATTGACAGGGCGATTGCAAAGTGCGGCAGGGAAGTCCCTTGAGGGCATCGCGGTGCGGGCCGCTCTCTGTGACGAGCGCGGCGCGAAGGCCAGACTTACTACTGATGCATTACCCGGTTCAACCGAATTTGAAACGGCACCGATACTCGGAAGAATTTCCGAAGGCGATCGTTATGAGATTCGCAGCAGAGATGGGCAAGTACTAGAGGAATGTGAAATTGCAGGCTTTGGTACCGATCGACGTAAAGTTAAGGTATCCAATCCTATTCAATCCGCCGTCCCAAGAGGAAGCTTGCTGCTGCCGATCATAACCGCAATCTGTGATGCTTCAGGTGAGTTCCGAATCGTGTTTCGTCCTCCACTAGCTAGTTCAACGCTTAAGGTTGAGGTTAGCGTAAACAGCGGGCAGGTCAAGCATGAGAGCGTACACATCCTACAAGCAGGACGTAATTCAATTCAAGATCCAATCATTCTTACATAGAGCAACATCTGACCTGTGTGTAGGTTCATTGATGCCGTCCAGTACCTTAGGTGCGGGGCATCAGTTTATCTTAAATAAAGTAAAGTAAGCGGGAGGGGCATATGGCAGAATATTTGTCGCCTGGAGTGTATGTCGAAGAGTTTGAGAGTGGTGCTCAGCCGCTTGAAGGGGCAAGCACAAGCACGGCCGGGTTTATTGGTCTTGCGCAACGCGGTGCCGTGGAAGGCTTGCCGCAGCTCGTAACAAGTATCGCTGAATTCCAGCGTGTGTTCGGCTCTTACTTGTCCGAGAATGCTTTCGGATCGTATCGTTTTCTAGCTTACGCAGTGGATCAGTTCTTTACGAACGGGGGCTCACGTTGTTATGTCATGCGCGTAGCACCTTCGGATGCTAAGCCAGCCAGAAACTCTACACCGGAATCGGCAGTTCTTGCGCTTACGGCTAAGAACCCGGGTGCGTGGGGCAATCAGATTCGCGTCGGAATCGTTCCGTCAAGCAAAGCAAAGACACAAATTTTTGAAGTGCTCGGTACGCCGGGCGAGTCGAAGCGTTACCGCGTCAAGAACAATGCTGGCTTTAACCCCGGCGATGTTGTTGCATTCGATGACGGCAAAGGCAAGCAATACAATCGGATCCTCTCCTCACAAGACAACCTAATCGAGCTTGAGTCACCGCTTTCCGGCGAAGCAGACGTAGTAGACAACCAACTGCTTCCGACTAAAGTGCTAACGACAAGCGAGTTTACGATTCATATTTTCTCCGGCGACGAAATCGAGACTTTCGAGAAGCTGTCGCTGAACGTTTCCGCAGCTAACCATGTAGACAAAATTCTGGCCCGTTCCGGTCTCGTAACGGCGCAAGATTTGAGCCAAGGTACTGCAGGAGAAGCAATTGCGCCTTTTACTGTCATCAGCGGATTGCCTGAAGAAGCGGGCAAATACGATGTCATCTTCGGCGGTGGCAGCGACGGCTCCCTTGCAAATCTTAGTGCAGGCGACTTTATGGGTGAAGACCGCGGTCCTGGTAAGAGAACGGGTATTCAGGCATTCATCGATAACGACGTTGTCAGCATCATGGCTGTACCCGGTGTAACAGATCCTAACGTACAATTGGCACTCGTAGCCCATTGCGAGAATCTTGGCAGCCGCTTTGCCATTCTTGATATCCCGCGCGAGAAAACCAAAGTAGCGGACGTTATGACGCACCGGAATATCTTCGATTCCAGCTATTGTGCGATGTACAATCCTTGGCTGCAAGTGTTTGATCCGCTGGATAAGCGCAATATCTTCATTCCGCCATCCGGTACGGTTGCAGGGATTTACTCCCGTTCCGATCAGACGCGCGGCGTCCAGAAAGCTCCGGCCAACGAAGTGCTTCGCGGCGTAGTGGGCTTGGAAGTGCAATACAACAAAGGGGAACAGGACATTCTGAACCCGGCTGGCGTTAACTTGATCCGTCATTTCACAGGTCAAGGCACGCGCGTATGGGGTGCACGCACCTGTTCGTCCAATGGCTTATGGAAATATGTCAACGTACGCCGCTTGTTTATTTTCTTGGAGGAATCCATCAAGAACGGCACGAACTGGGTCGTCTTTGAACCGAACAATGATCAGCTGTGGGCACGTGTACAACGGACGATTGACGCCTTCTTGACACGCGTTTGGCGTGATGGCGCTTTGCTTGGGAACAGTGCATCGGAAGCGTTCTACATTAACATTGGCCGCGAAACGATGACGCAGGATGATATCGACAACGGCCGACTTGTTTGCGTAATCGGTGTCGCACCTGTGAAACCGGCAGAGTTCGTTATTTTCCGCATCACTCAGAAGACAGGCTCCGAATAGAGTCAGTTATAGCACCACGGCATCACTTTGAGTGAGAGCAGTTCAGATCATTTTGATGGAAGGGGATAACCATGCCAGGCGAACGTAATGATCCATACCGCAATTTTAGATTCCGAATTGAAATCGAAGGCATTCAACAAGCCGGCTTCAGCGAAGTATCCGGATTTGAAGCGTCTCTTGACGTTATCGAATACCGTGAAGGCAATGAAGTCATCACTCCGCGCAAACTTCCGGGCCTTGCGAAGTACGGCAATATTTCTCTTAAATGGGGCTCGACAGATTCCATGGATCTGTACGATTGGATGCAGGAGTGCATCGAAGGAACGATTGAGCGCAAAACCGTAACGATTATCGCCATCGATGAAGAAGGCGGCGACGTTGCTACTTGGCAGGTTATTGAAGCATGGCCGGTGAAATATTCCGCTCCAAGCTTTAACGGTACCGGCGCTGAAGTAGCGATTGAATTCGTGGAATTGGCGCATGAAGGCATGACACGCACAGCGTAACAGCAACGATCATACAGAAGCTTTTTGACGAGAACAAGGGATGGATGCGGGCGTATACAAGCTCCGCTCATCTCTTGTTTTCCGCTTCTGCCTCGTTCATGGTGTATCTTGGTAATTTGCAATTTGATGAAAGATAACGGAGGGAACCAAGTATGGCGTTTCAAACGGAATATGAATTTGAGCTCCCTCGGGGCTACGTAGACGATAATGGCACGCTGCACAAGCGCGGCGTCATTCGGCTTGCTACTGCAGCAGATGAAATTTTACCGATGCGCGATCCGCGCGTTCAACAAAACCCGGGTTATTTGACTGTCATTTTACTTGCTCGCGTCATCACGCGATTAGGTGATTTGAAGCATATTGATACGAAAATTATCGAGCGGCTGTTCACGGCTGATCTCGCTTACTTACAGCATGTATACCGTCAAATCAATGACATGGAAGCACCGAAGGTGCATACCGCTTGCCCGAAATGCGAGCATGATTTTGAGGTGGACGTGGATTTTTTGTCCGTAACGGAAAGCCTCTAACGGGCTATCCGATCGAGAAGTTGTATGAGGAATCCGGTTTTATCGCGTATTACTTTCACTGGCCGCATGATGACATCATGAATATGGAGCATCGGGAGCGGCGGCGATGGTGTGAGGAAATTTCGCGGATTAACCGGAAGCTGAATGACGATTCCGAGAAACCGAACGTATTTGATGTGTTTAAGAAGAGGTGACGATAGCGGTTGAGTGCTGCAGCGCATGGAGTTAATGTCGTCGGAGGCGTGTTTCGTTTCTGGGTAGAGCTGGATGGAATTCTTGCAGGCGGTTTCACCGAAGTCAGCGGTTTGGAAGCTGAGGTTGAAATTGAAGAGTTCCGTGAAGGCGGTCAGAACGGGTTTGTTCATAAGCTGCCTAAATCGACCCGATTCTCGCCTATTATGCTGCGACGAGGCATTACAAGCTCCAGCAGTTTATGGGATTGGTATGCGGGCGTCATGGCGGGCAAAGTGGTTCGCAAGAGCGGCTCCATTATATTGCAGCATTTGTCGGGTGAAGAGCTTTGCAGATGGAATTTCTTCGATGCCTATCCGGTGAAATGGAGCGGACCTACATTGAATGCATCGCAGAGCGATGTCGCGATTGAAACGTTGGAGCTGGTTCATAACGGGTTGAAAACCATCTATAAGAAGTAATTCGTAATGAAAGAGAGTCCGTGCATACAGGTCGGAAGGGGGCGAGCGAATGAGACGAGGACAACACGGGGAAATAGGGAAGCCGCTGCAATTGCGACAGGATGGGGCAGAGGCGCATCAGGCTTTCGGAGCTTCCATCCGTGATAAGTATCGTTTCGTGCGCCGTGACCAGTGGGGACGATTACCGTTAACGCTGCGAGAGCCTGATTCCGGAGGAGAGGTCCTTCCTCAATTGCCACCGACGATTCTACAGCAAATTGCTATAAAACTACAGCTGCTCATGCCGCTTAACGTGCAATGGGAAGCGAAAGAGCGCGAATGGCTGACGCTGGCGCAGAAGATTATCCGCCAGGCTGCTATGCAAGTTAGGCAGGAGTCAGAGCGAAAGGCGATCGCCAATCATGAAGCGAACGAACGGCTGATTATAGGTTCGAACGGGACAAGAATAGATGTTCGAACTCTGGATCGAAGCTCTGAGCGAGCGCGGAAGGAAGCCAGTCCCGATGGTGCTGCTGCTGCGAAAGTAGAACAAGCCGGAACAGAGCGGACGGTTGCGGATAGCGCTAAGGGAGCGAAGCAACAGGGCGATTGGTCGAGGGAGGACGCGGCACGGAAGGCGCAAGCGAGGCCGGAAGAGGCGCGAGTTAAATCGATACGAGCGGATGAGGCAAGAACGGAGCAAGCGCAGGAGAATGTAGCTCGAAAGGACCAAGCGCAGCCGGGTTTAGCTCGAAAGGACCAAGCGCAAGTGGAGGTATCCCGAACGGAGCCGTCCCGCGCGGATGCGGTACGGTCTGGACTGGTGAAGCTGGATAAAGCGGGTTCGGAGCAGACGCATGGGGAAGCGGGACGGACGGAGCAATCGCGACTAGAAACGACCCCTTCAGCGCGTGCTGGGTCAGCGAAGGCTGAGCTTCCAGATTCAGATCGAGCAAGAGGTGACGTTCGCGGCCTTGCGTTGGCTGAGCAGGCTTCGCTGGATCAGGACCATCGCGTAGCTGATTTGTTCGGTGATGTGCTGGACTGGACGGAAACGAAGCGAATGGCAGGCAGACTCCGAGCATTAGTTGCTTCACCTGTAATCGGTCAGCGTTTGGCACAGGAGGACGAGGGGAAGGCAGCTGTTCTATTGCTTCAAATTGGATCACTGCTTAACCGATATGCAGGAACACGAAAGTCAATTGTGCCTATCAACCACGTCATCGGAAACTCGAGACCTACAGTGAAATCCGAAGATCAATTCGAGCTGGAGACCGGTAAAGTTCGAGGGAAGTTGAATTGGCAGACGCAGAAGCCGTTATGGCAGCGTGATGCCAGCGGCATGGTCTGGCGGATGACCTCTACCCGCGATCACCATCAACAGCCCAATTGGATGGAAGGCGCAGTTCGCGTCTTGCTTGGTCGCATCGGAGACGCAGGATTGCCTTTGGCTGCTGCGCTGGCTGCACGTGATGAGAAAGTCAAGCAAGCACAACCTATCGTGCAAGATCGTAGGGAAGCTGCTTCTAGAACTACGCGTTCATCGGCTATACGACATCAAGATGCGCAACAATTTTCGGAATTGCCTCAAGTAGAGAACACGTTTGCCAGTCTACCAGCTGGTACGAGACAAGTATCTACGGATACCAACAGGACGCTGACGAATGACGGAATAGTCCCTTCCGAAACACTTCAGCGGCGACCGATAGATTCCGCTGCTGCGAAGCGCGAGCAGCGTTTCAATCGCAATCCGGTAACGATGACACTCCGCAGAAGGCTGGGGGAAACTCTTTCTACCGACACAACCTTGATGGTAGAGAGGCTGTCTAAGGTTCGCAGGTCTGTGAGGCAGTTACATGGTACTCCCGATCAACTATCAATAAGCAGTCCATCAGTTGATAGAAGGGTTCATCCTGCGTCTGCAGTGCTACAGCGAAGAATAGCAACCGGTTTCGATAGCCCTGTATCGCTGCCTCTGTCCGGGAAGAAAATTTTTGTTAAACAAACTGCAGCGGCCAGAGCGGATTCACTAAGAGCGGATTCACTAAGAGCGGAACCAATAAAGACAAATGCAATAAGAACAAATGCAATAAGAACGAATTCAGAAATTCCAGACGCTGTTCTTCGAGAGCTTCAGACGGTTCATGGAAAACTTATCGTTTCACAAATGAGAAGAATTGCTCCAGCGCATATTCTTCATCGTGAACGGCCTAGCGCTTCCTTCCCGGTAAATCGAGATCATGCAGTGTTACCGGCTGCGAAAGCCGAACCGCTTGAACAGACGACGAGTAGTATTTCGACAAACGGTACTGAAGCTAAACCTTCTAGCCAAATGATTAAAGCTAAATCAAGCCGAGCAACTGATTCAGTCAGATTGCATCTGCCGAACAACAACAAACGACAAATATCCAGCGCTCTTACTGCCGATGAGACACCTTCCAATGAAACATACATAGGGCCTTCGGCGAAAGGCGCATTAACGGATGGGGCAAAATGGGGCACGATCCTGTTTGTCAATCGCCTTCGCTTATTGACCGTGACAACTCCAACAACGCCGGGGGGCGTTCGTACGGAACGGATTGTCAATCGTCGATCAGCGAACACTACGAAACCGAAATCATCACATATAGATTCGGCTCTCTCAGATTTAGAGAAGAAGCAGAACAAAACAAAGATGTTCGATCGTAGAGACAAACAGCAGGTTGTGGATGCGCCTTCCATAGAATTTACAGGCAATAAGGAAAGTAGAAAGGTGCCGAATCGACCGGAAGTTGAAGCTCAAAATGATCTCTCAGAATGGGATAACGT
This sequence comes from Paenibacillus sp. CF384, assembly GCF_900106745.1. GTDB lineage: Bacteria > Bacillota > Bacilli > Paenibacillales > Paenibacillaceae > Paenibacillus_Z. The sequence goes on from NZ_FNNV01000003.1 coordinate 56,451, forward strand.
GCTGAATCGAGCCCGCGGCACACTGGCCGAAAGAGTAAGCAAAGCCGGTGATCAGGGATTGATCCTGGTTCAACGGAGAAATGCTGCCGAAACGTCTAATGAGCAAGTTCAAGCACAGAGATCCAGCATCCTAGCTTCACCGACTTCAAGTGATCTTAGGCAGCTGGAAGCGAGAATCCAAACTGGCAGCAGTGCAGACAAGACGGAATTGAAGCGACCATCAACGACTAGTAGAACTACTATAAACAATAAGCAATTCAATGATGGAAGAGAGATAAAAGCAGCATCTGCAAGGGGATCACTGGTTGAGCGCGCTCGCAACGCCGGAAACAAAGGATTGGTACTCGTACAGCGTCGTATGATCACTCAAACAGGTACGAACACAGCTGTTATTGTGGCGAAGCAACGGCATTCTGATGGTGGTTCAGATCAACACAGTCGTATTGTTCAACCGACAGGCACTACACAAGCATCTCTTTCGGGGTATCAAGCGCAGGATCGGCAAAGAATCGACGGGCGAACGAATGATACAGCAATGCCCACTGTGGATTCGAATCTATCGATTTCGAACCCAGCCGTGCCGCTCGTTCAACGACGTGCCCATAAAGCGGCTGCAGCGAGCATAGCATCGCAGGTTGTCTATCAATCGAGGACAGGTACGACGCGAAGAGACGTTTCGCGGACAAGCGGCGATCAGTTGGTACAACGGCGCGCGACTACGCAATCTGAAGGAGATAGCGCTGCAATAATTCGCGACCGAACTGCATCACCAACCAGTGCCGGTCAGGCCGCGCAGCAAACCATGCCGAACCAACGGGCCTCTTCTGCACCGTTGCAGCGATCGATCTTACCAACAACGGGGAGAATGCTCCAGCATCGCATGATTGCGCAAGCACCAGGCGTGATCGGAACGAGGTCTTCCGCGCCGTCACGGATTCCAGCTTCAGAGCGGAACGCAGCTTCAACGAACCCGCCAGCGGCTGCCGCGACGCCGGCAGTCCCAGCAGCAGCAGCAACAGCAGCAACAGCTGCCAGACAAGCTGGAGCACTGATTCAGCGCCAAACGGCTGCACGAGCGGAGACAGCTATGACACCGTTCAAACCTGCTAGCTTACTAGTGAATCATCAATCCGTGCCGAAGCAAATGATGACCTCAACGCAAGCTCCGTTAGTCCAGCGACAAATGGACTCACAATCGAAGACTGCGAATCTGCCGGCTCAGCCTACGCTTCATTACGCTGCGAAGCCTTCAAGTCAGGCGGAGCCGGATTTCACGAGGAGCTTCACCTCTTCGCCTGTGATGCAGCATCATGCTTCCAAGGCTGCGGCTGCGGCTGCAGCGGCCGAAACGGTGAGGCAGAGCGTTGCAGCAATGAAACCGCCGGCAGCTCCGACTATCGATGTCAAGCAGGTGCAGCAAATGCTGATGAATATGCCGCAGCTGCAGCCGGATGCAATCGCCGATAAAGTGTTCAAAGTTTTCGAGAAAAAAATGAAATTCGAGCAGCGCAGAAGCGGGTACTAGCAAAGCAATAACGGGATAGGAGGAGCGAAGGCGGTATGGCACTGAAGAAAGCAAAAATCATCGTCACAAAAGGCACAGGTCAAGAGCAGCTCGAAGTGCTGTTCAATCCTGCCGAATATTCATTGGAATCGGCTAACAATTTTGCATGGCAGACCATACCGGGGCTGCAAACTCCGATTGCCCAATTTATTAGCGGCGAAGCGACTACGCTTAGCATGGACCTGTTCTTCGATACGTACGAGAAAGCAACGGATGTCCGTCTGCTCACGGCCAAGGTATCCAGACTGCTCGATGTCGACAAAGACTTGCATGCACCGCCGAGCTGTCGTTTCGTCTGGGGCTCGCTGGATTTTAAAGGCGTAGTAGAACGGGTGTCTCAGAAATTTACGATGTTCCTCGATTCGGGTCTTCCTGTGCGGGCAACGTTGAACGTGACCTTCCGCGCGCTGCAAAGCATGAAGGAGCAGTATCAGAATATCCCGCGCCAGTCCGCTGACCGGACCAAGCAGAAGACGCTGAAGCAAGGGGATCAGCTCTGGATGATCGCTGCGGAGGAATACGAGGATCCGGGGGAATGGCGGGCCATCGCGGAAGCGAACGGCATCGACAATCCAAGACAGCTGCGAACAGGCCGCAAAATTATCGTTCCGAGGTTGGACTAGCTTATGGCAGACGTGAAGTTTGATAACAGCACCTATCAATTCGATTCGTTAGAGCAGAAGTACCGCAATTTCTTTGCGCCTGCTTTTGAAATTATGATTGATGGCAACAGCATGATTCGGCAAAGCGTAGCGATTTCGTCGGTCAAAGTAAATACGACGGTCAATCAGAAGGCGGATTCCTTTCATTTTACGGTTCAGAACGCATTTGACCCGGTTCGCCGTGAATTTCAATGGATTAATAGCTTCCTAGCAGTCGGCAAGTACGTTGAGATAAAGATGGGCTACACCGATAAGCTGGAAACAGTGTTCTACGGCATCATTACGTCGGTAGATCTGGAGTATCCGTCAGACGGCAATCCGACTGTAAGCGTCTCGGGAATGGATATCTCATTCCTCATGATGAAGGGCTCCCACTCCAATTCATGGAAGGAAAAGAAGGACAGCGACGTGGTGAAAGTAATCGGCGCGAAATATGGGGCGAAGCTGTCCGTCGATACAACGACAGTGATGAGACCGATCATCGAACAAATTCGGATGACGGATTATCAGTTTCTGAAGCAGCTGGCTAAGTCGAACGATTATGATTTTTTCGTGGTCGGCAAGACGCTTTATTTTCGCGAATCGAAGAACTCCAAGACGCCGGTCATCACGCTCATGTACGGCAAAAACTTGCGCAGCTACTCTACCAGCGTTGATATATCCAATCAGGTGAGCCAAGTGATCGTCAGAGGGTTTGATCCGAAAACGTCCACGGCTATCGAAGCTACTTCCGGTCAAGTCGACATCATTGGTTCGAATTCCCGCACAGGGAAGGACATTATGCGCGCGCTTGCGGACTATACCAAGGAATATGTGTACACCAATGCGACGACGATGCAGGAAGCGCAGGATCTGGCAGACGCGATGATGAATGAACGGGCAATGGACTTGGTCACAGGCTCAGGCGAGAGTATCGGGATTCCGGAAATTCGTGCGGGCCGCTATATCAAACTGGATGGACTTGGCGCCAAATTCAATCAACCGATGTATCTCACCGAAGTCAGTCACTCCATCTCCGCATCCGGATATACGACAAGCTTTGAGGTAGGGGGAAATGCAATATGAGTAACGGCATGTACGGCGGCGGCTCCGGCGGTTCAGGCGGTATTGAAGGGGTTATGCTTGCAGTCGTCACGAATAATAAGGACCCTGACAAAATCGGCCGCGTGAAGCTGAAATTTCCGCATCGCGAAATTACGCAAGAGACCGACTGGGTGCGCTGCCTGACCTTTATGGGCGGCAAAGACAGAGGAAGCTTGTTCGTTCCGGAAGTGAACGACGAGGTGCTGGTCGCGTTTCATATGGGCGATTTCAATCAGCCGTACGTCATCGGTTCGTTGTGGAACAAGAGCAATCCGGCACCGGTAGGCGATGAGAACAACAATATACGCAAGATTAAATCGAAGTCGGGACATGAGTTTATTTTCGACGATACTTCCTCGAAGGAGAAGGTAACGCTGCAAACCAAGAAAGGCAGCAAGATCGAATTCACGGACAGCACCGAGGAAATCAAACTTACCGACAAAAGCGGCAAAAACAATCTCACCATCGTGGGAAGCGGCTCAGGGAAGCTGACCTTAACGAGCTCATCCACCAAGATCGAAATTTCAGGTACGGGCGATGTGACGATATCGAGTTCGAAAGAAGTCACGATTAAATCGACGCAGATCAAGATCGAAGCTAGTGCAGCACTGAATCTTAAAGGCGGCGGCACCGTCGATATCAAATCTGACGGCATCGTCAACATCAAAGGCGCAATGGTCAAAATCAATTAGGCTGCGATAGGCAGAAGAGGGGGAAGGCGGTCATGGCATCTTTTCTGGGTAGAGGCTGGAAATTCCCCATAGAAGTCGACTCCACCACGGGACGAATCAAGACGGCCGAGAAAGAAGACGATATCGCGGAGGCCATTCGCATTATCCTGTGGACGAATAAAGGGGAGCGTGTCATGCGGCCTGATTTTGGCTGCGGTATTCACGAGTTCGTGTTCGAGACGACGGACGAAACGACGCTGCGATTATTGGAGACAAACATACAAGAGGCGATCCGAATCTGGGAGCCGCGCGTACATGAGGTCGAGGTTCACGCGGAGCATGACGGCGCTGAAGCCGGCAAGCTGCTGCTCCATATTTCGTATGTCGTCCGGAGCACGAACAATCTATTCAATCAGGTCTATCCTTTCTATTTGGAGGAAGGAACGAAGTAGATGACAAAGGGTGGAGCAGGAGACCATGATGAACAGTACCCGAAGCGGGGCAGGAGTGCCGCAGGCCATTGATAAGCGCGATCTGGCTGCTCTTGCCCGCTGGATGAAGGAGACAGCTCCTTTCTACACCCCGGAGTGGCGATTCTCGCCTGAAGACCCGGACCCTGGCACGGCGCTGTTCTATTTGGCGGCGAACATGCTGCAAGAGAATGCGAAACGACTTAATCGGACGCCGGAGAAGAACTTTATTGCGTTCCTTAACATGCTGGAAACGAAGCTTCAGTCGGCGCGGCCTGCACGAACCCATGTTGTATTTCGGATGAATGAAGGGGCCACGGAGCCGGTATGGATTCCGCGAGGCACGCAATTAACAGGGCCATCACCAAGCGGTGGCGAAGAGCTTCTCTTCGAGAGCGAGCGGGCCATGCTCGTAACGCCGGCTAAACTGACGGATGTCATTAGCATTAGTCCGGCACTAGATGCGATCACGTTATCCGCGGAATCGTATACGGAGAAGCTTGCCGAGGGAAAAGGTGAAGTGCCGCTCTTTCAGGCAGCCTACGGCATTAACTTGCAGGAGCACGCCATCTACTTCCGAGAGGATGATCTCTTCTTGGCGACGCATCCTGCGACAATTCGCGTGAATCTGTTCCATTCTGCGAAGAAGTATAAACAGCCTCAGCTGGCTGCTGCTATGGCAGATACGGAGCTGCTGGAATGGACGTACCATTCCGAAGGCGAATGGATTCCTTTTGATGACATTACGAGTGCAGGAAACACGGTTTCTTTACATAAAACAGTGGTTCGGCCGATCGATCCGGTGGAAATAGGCGGTATTGAAGGCCGATATATCCGCTGCAAGCTGAAAGTGATGGATGCAAGCGCCAACCCGCTGCTGGCTCAAGATTTGGAGCTGGATCAGCTGTCGTTAACGTCAGCCTTCGACCCTAACCAAGGGGTGGACGGCATACCGCCAACGATGCTCATTCATAATGATATGGAGCTGAGCCATGACGGATTTTATCCGTTCGGCGAGCATTTTGCGCCGTATTCGACCTTTTATATCAGCTGCGAGGAAGCCTTGTGCAAACGGGATGGCAGGCTTGATCTAAGCTTCAGGATGAAAACATTGCCGAGCGCCCTGCGCACGGCGCCGGACCCGGAAATTCGTTGGCGCATGATTATGCGTCGTACGGAGCTGGAGAAGAAGGACCCGCCGAAAATTCGGATCCAGCGTGTCCTGTGGGAGTATTGGAACGGCAGCGGATGGGTACGAATTCCCGGAAGCGAACGTTATGAGACTTTGTTCAGCGAGCTGCCCGAGCATGAAGACTTGAACTGCAGCGTTTCCCTGCATTGCCCGCAGGATTTAGAGCAAACCTTCGTCAATGCGCAGTTTGATTATTGGATTCGTGTTCGTGTCGTCGCGATGGACAACTTCTACGCACCGGAAATGATTTATGTCACGCCGTGGATGGATGAATTGAAGCTCCGATACCATTACGAGGACCGCAATTTCCCGGCAGCATCCGCCATCATGTTCAATAATGCGGCAATGAGGGAAGTGACGAGGGAAGCAAGCGGCGGCGGCAAGCCGTTTCGGCCGTTTGAGCCCATTGATTGCAGCTATCCCGCTGTCATATTCGGATTTGATTCGCCTCCGCTTAAAGGCCCGATTACGATGCAGGTTACGCTGCAGCCAGCGAAATGGGACGCTTCGAAGCGGCCATGGATCGAGTGGGAGGCGCTCGTTCGCGAAGGTACATCGGTGCATTGGAAGCTCTTATCCGTCATCGATGAGACGAACGGATTCATAGAAAGCGGCCTCGTGCAATTTGCAGGTCCGCCGGAGCTCCATCAGACGCTGCTCTATGGCAGGGAACGCTATTGGCTGCGTGCTGTCAACCGCGACGGTTGTTATGACCTGGAGGATCAAGCGAAACCTGCTGCTAAGCGGCTGGATATGAACGCCGTGCAAGTGCTGCAGCAGCGAACCATAACCGGGGAAACCCCGGAGCGAACACGCGGGGTCTATCGATTATCCCGATCGCCGGTCATCGCGGAGGAAGTGTGGGTCGATGAAACCGAGACGATGCCTAAGCATGAATTGGAAGAGCAGCTGTCGCTGCTACCTGCTAACTTCGAAGTCTTATATGACAGTGAAGGGCAAGTGCAGCGCGTATGGGTCAAATGGAGCGGTGTAGAATCGTTCCTCACTTCATCTGCAATGGATCGTCATTATGTTCTCGACGGTTCTGCTGGAACCATTACCTTCGGTGAAGGAATCAGAGGTCGCGCCGTCCCAGGCGGCGGACCGGACAGTATTCGAGTGAATTACAAAGTGACGGCAGGAGCAGACGGCAATATCGGGGCAGGCGAGATTACAGGATTGCTGCAATCCATCGCGTTCATAGCCGGCGCAACGAATCCAAGCGCAGCCGGCGGAGGCTGCCATACTGAGCATCTCGAGGCAGCATTGCTTCGTGGACCGCAGCGACTGAAGCATCAAGGTCGCGCCGTAACGGCTGAAGACTTCGAATGGCTGGCAAGAGAGGCATATCCGGGTCTGGCTAAAGTAAAATGTCTGCCCAATCGGAACGTTCATCTGGAGCGCAGCCTAGGCTCGATTACGTTAGTAGCATTATCGGAGCCCGGCGATTCCGGATACGCTCTGTTTCCCGCGTTGAAACGCCAAATCGAAGCGTATTTGATAGAACGCGCTGCGAATACGGTTTCTCATCAGCCATCGGTTCAAGTCATTGCGCCGGCATTTCTATATGTATCCGTTACGGTTTCAGTTACAGTCGAGTCACTTGAGGATGTGCTGCCTGCAGAGGCGGCATGCCTAACAAGACTTGCACAGTTTCTGGATCCCATACGAGGCAAGCTGGACGGACGAGGCTGGGAGATTGGCGAAACCTTGCATGAATCGCTCTTCTATTCCCTGCTTAAATCCGTTCGTGCAATCAAAAACATCGATAAACTTTACATCTCCATGCTGAAGTCGGAAGACGGCACAACCATCGAAATTGATCCGTCCAAGCAATCCATGTACCCGCATGCTTTGCTCTGCAGCGGCACGCATACCGTCAAAGTAACAACGAGCTAAAACCAGCGTGCCTTCCGGCACCGAACAAGAAAGGAGGTGCACGTCTTGCTGCCGATACCCAATTTAGATGATCGTCGCTTTCAGCAAATCGTAGAAGAAGCGCGTAAGGCGATTCCGAAGTTTATGCCGGAATGGACGGACGAGAATGCGCATGATCCCGGCATTACGCTGATTGAGCTGTTCGCATGGCTAAGCGAAATGCAGCAGTTCTATATCAATCGCGTGCCGGAGCGCAATCAGCTTAAGTTTCTGAAGCTGCTCGGCGCTAAGCCGCAGCTGGCACATCGCGCGCATACACAGGTCAGCTTCCAAGGTGGGGATCGGCCCCTCATGCTGCCGAAGGGCACGAAGCTGCAGGCGCAGGATCAACCCTTCGAAACGACAGAAGCGATCCGGCTGCATCCCGCCCGAATCGATCGCATCATCGTTCGAACAGAGAAAGAAGCGAATGATTACACATCGACTAACGACCATGTCGGCGTTTCGTTCTATGCTTTCGGCCCTGAAGCTCGTCAAGGCAGCAGACTGTACATCGCCTTTGACCTTGAACTGATGCCGGGGGATGAACTGACCATGGCGATTTCATTGTTCGACGATGGGTTGGTTCCGCTTATCCCTGTGGACGACGCAAGCAAGGCAATCGTACCTTCTGCTAAAGTATCGTGGAAGTTCTATGGGAACAACGGTACGCCGCCTGAACTCGCAGGCGCAGAGCACATTCAACAAGACAGCGTAATCGGAGCTACCGGTAGCGGGCCATCCGCGTGGATGCCGCTTGAGCTCATTCACGATGATACGGTTCAGCTCATGTACAACGGGATGATTACATTTCGTGTACCTCATGGAATGAGACCGGTCATGGTCCATCCGGCTAACGACAGGGGACGCTATTGGTTCTGCTGCACGGCTGAGCAACCGGGCTACGAGAATCCGCCGCGGATCGAACATATTGCGTTCAATACCGTGAAGGCCGTCCAACAATATACGTTTAGTGAATTGTTTCATGCTGATAGGATCGACGGGGACAAGCAGGAGATGATCGTCTCTTCCTACCTTGCCGCTAATGGGTTCATTCGCGTTCAACAATCCCAGCAAGGGTCAGACGGATGGGTCGATTTGCGGGAAACGATAGATTACGAGCTGAACCAGCATTTAGAAACAGGTGAAGCGGTGGTCACCTTGATTGCCGGAGCGGAAAGTCCAAGCCCGGCATCACTGCCGCAACAAAGCAGAACAACCTTGCGGGTGATCGCCCAGACTGAGGCATTCCGCGAGCAGTGTATCATCGGGCAGAGCAACGGTTTGCCGAGACAGAAGTTAGTTGTCTACGATTATCCGTTGCAGAATAACCGGTTTACGCTCCAGATCGGGCGTAAGCTTCAAGGTGGAAGCTGGCTATGGGAGGATTGGACCGAAGTGGATAACTTCGACAACTCCACATCCACGGATCGGCATTTCCTATTCGACGCAGCGGAGCATGAGATTAGATTTGGCGATAATGAGCGCGGAAGTGTTCCGCAAGCATGCGATGAGCCGAATATTTGGGTCATTGCCTGCTTGCTGGGAGGTGGAACTCGCGGCAACGTGAAGCCCCATCTCATTACCGAAATCGTCTCGCTAAATGAATCAAGCGAACAACTGCTCGGACAGCTTTCCGTAACGAATCATCAGTTTGCTGTAGGGGGAACGGAAGCGGAATCGCTTGAAGCCTGCATCGAACGTGTTCGCAGAGAACTCCATGAGCCGTTTCGGGCCGTTACGGCAGAAGATGTCGAGCATATCGTTCGTCATACGCCAGGACTTCGGGTAGCGCGAGTCAAGGCGTTGCCGCTCTACATGAAAGGGCTAAAGGACTATCCACGTAACCAAGCGCCCGGCCAACTGACCGTTGCGGTTGTTCCATATAGTCCGGCAGTTACTCCGACTCCGAGCATTGGATTTCTTGAGAGCGTGAAGCGGCATCTGGACGAACGTAGATTGATTACGACGGAAGTCCATGTCATTGCACCTGAATATATCGGCATCACGGTGCATGCCATCATCGTCGTCGAGCCTCATTTTGTTGATGAAAGCATGCAGATCGTCATGGCGCTCAACAGGCTGTTAAGGCCGCTTGATGGCCGAGACGGTTCGAAAGGCTGGCCTTTTGGCAGGACGGTATATAAGGGAGATCTGTTCGGGCTCATGAATGAGATGAAAGGCGTCGCCTATATTCAGGAATTATGGTTAGACGCTGAAGGGCAGGGCTGGACCAAAACTTCCGGTGGCGATATCGAGCTTCCTCCGTATGGATTGGTCTACTCGGCCGGGCATGAGATCGAACTTATCAGTAGAACGAACCTGTAAGTTGCGATTGCACGGGAGCAGAGCAGGACATTCGGAAACGTAAGGGGGGGGAGACGAGCTGGAGCAGGGGACGTTATTTTTCTCAATGAATAAGGAAAGTGACTGGGCTTCAAGCGGCAAGGCTAACTTGGAATGGACAGAGGCCGGGCTGCGCATCACACAAACGCAAAAATACGGCATACGTAGCACGCTGCATCTGAACGATTTAGATGGCATTCGCGATGTCCACGAGTTCGTTATCGGGCCTTACGGCAGACTTTATGTCCTGGATGGAGCCAGTGACGTGTGGTTATATGATTCGGAATACCATCATCACGAGAAGCTGTTTCCAAGCGGTCATGGACTATTCGGTATCCGATCGTTGCTCGCGGTCATCGGCGATACGCTCCTTGTGGCGGATCCGGAGAAGCAGCAATGCTCGGCATATGCAATCGGTAACTCCCAGACGTACTGGAGCTTAAGCGAATGTAATGGAATCGAGCTCTATCCGATCGCAGCGGCATCTGATGACCATCACTTCTATGTGGTCACACCGCTTGCGGTCCAGCGGAATCCCGAAGGTGACCTGATCGTTCCGGCAGGCACGGGTATTGGGATCGTGAAGATCGATCGGAACGGACAATGTGCAGGCATTGTAACGGAGGAGAAATGGGTGCTGCCAACGGCCGTGAAGCTGCACTACTTATATAAGCGCTTCTACGTCGCTGTATCTAAGGAACGTAGCGTTTATGTGTTTGACAGCGAGGCGCACACGCTGCGCGGCTTCTCACCTGATGGGGAAATGATCTCTCGGATGTTTCTGCCTTCTTTGAAATTTGCCGGACTGGCTGTTGATTCGATGAACCAGCTCTATATCGGCGACTCCAGACATATCGCTGATGAAGGGGAAGACGATCGATTCGTATTGAACCTCGGCGAAACCGGGGAATTCATTACGAAGGTGCCGGGCTCCAGGGGCAAAGCGGACAAGCTGATGTTCGACGCACGCGACCGCATGTACATTCTGAACGCCGAAGAAGGTACGGTTACGGTGCTTGAGCTGCAGCCAAGGACGATGGAACGAATGGAAACCGGCGCCCTCGAAGGCATTTGTCTCACAACCGCATTAGACAGCACGGAAGCCGAAACGGTCTGGCACAAAATGGTGCTGGAAGCGGACATCCCGGATGAAACGCAGCTGCGAATCTCGTACTTCTGCTCCGATCAGAAGCAGATGATCATCGGCGGCAGGTTTATGGCGATGGATGATTTCATTCGTGACGAGAACCGTGACATGTTGGAGAAATCGCGAACGCTGGAGCCGTTCTGGTCGGCACCGGTTACGAATCCGAAGGATGCCCTGTTCTTCGATGCCAAAGGCCGGTATATGTGGCTCAAGATCGAATGGATCGGCAGTGAGCGTAAAACGCCATGCCTCTCTAAGCTGAGAGTTGTATTTCCGCGAAGCACCTATTTGAGCCATCTGCCAGCCGTCTATCAAGAGGATCCGACCGGTTTTACGGAACGATTCCTAGCCTTGTTCGGCACGATGTTCGATAGTATCGAGACGCAGGTTCAAGAGATTCCGCGTCACTTGGACAGCGAGCTGACGGAAGGGCCGTATCTGAAATGGCTGGGCAGCTGGCTGGGCATCGAGGTGGATGAGCATTGGAGCGATGAGCAAATACGCCGATTCATTCGTGAGGCGCCGCAGTTGTATCGGTATAGAGGTACCCGCCGAGGCATCGAGAAGATGGTCGAGATTTACACAGGCAGCAAGCCGTACATCGTGGAATATTTTCAATATCGCATGATGCGGGAATCCGCGGAGCTCCGCGAATTGACCGATTTACTATACGGCATGCATCCTTGCAGCTTCTCCGTCCTCGTCACGACAGAGCAGGCGAATACAGAGAAACAGCGGCTCATGCTGGAGCGCATGCTGAATGAACATAAACCGGCGTTTACGGATGCGCATCTAATTGTGCTTCAGCCGTGGATGTACCTCGATATGCATACGTATCTGGAAGTCAATACTCTGTTATCGGAGCCGTCGCTGCTGCGAATCGATCCGAACCGTTCGATGCCAAGCGATACGATCATCGTCGATGTCGACCGCGATAGACGGCTAGATCTCCATACGCGCTTAGGCTTGGATTCAGAGATGGAATAGAGCATGAACAGAGGAATGATCGTCGACTATTTTTTTAGGAGCTGATGGGGTGAAGAAAAGCAGATATTACCCGTTTGAACGGAATCGTTATTTCTATGGGAAATTGCTGACGGTTCGGGATTTCGAATCCGAGCAAAAATATGTCGGCGACAAACGCCGTCTGCTGAATCGGCTTCTTGTTGGAAGCGGGGTCGTGTCCGGCATGCATGTCGTGGCGGTGGACGACAAATCCATTACCGTCGAGATGGGCGTGGCAATCGATTATGCCGGCCGTGAAATCGTTATTCCGTCTCCGACGACGCTGAAGCTGTCGATGATCGAAGGATTCACGAACAACGAGTATAAGAAGAACGTCTATCTCTACGCGGCTTATGATGAGAAAGGGAAAGAACCGGTACATGCGATAGCGAATTCCGCAGTTCGTTCCGAGGATGTCAGCGAATATAATCGCGTATTGGAGAGCTACCGTTTGTTCATCAAGGAGGAGGCGCCTGATCCGGCATCCTTCGAGCATGTTCGTCTGTCTGAGGTCATTGCGCCAATCTATCAGGATGGACAAGTTCGTATCTACCAGCGCATGCCTAAGTACGCTGGGCAGGAAGCGGTAGTCGATGTAACGCTTGTAGTTGAGAAAACGTTGCAAACTCCGCGCATTTCGCTTGAGTTTCAAGTGGAAGCTGACGGCCTGACACCGGTTGGATTGGAGGACGGTTTGGTTTCGTTCTCGGAGCCGGGCGACGGACAGGAAACCGAATATACATACACGTATTCCGTGAAAGCGGCAAATTGGGCCAATGGGCGTAAAGCCTCGCTTCGCATCGACAGCCAGAGCATCGTCCTCAATATTGGCGACATGCGCGTTCCGATTGATAGCAACCCGACCCATGAAGTGGAGATTATAAGCGAGCCGGCTGTTGAACGCATCATGCGTGATTATTTTGATCGGACGTTGGATCAAGCAGTTGATGGCGTTGCGGAACAGAGTATCTGTCTGGCGAAGATTAGCTTGCTTCAAATGGGACCGACCTATATGATCGAGGGCGTTGAGCGTGTGCCATTCGGTGAATACGTGTACAATCCTTCTCTTCTGCAGCGTGTGGGCGCTTTTGGCACGAAAGACCAACTGTCCAAGTTCTTCACGTCTTCGGAAGCGTTCACCGTGCCTTTCGGACAAGAGCCGCAGCTGGATGTGGACTATAATCCGGAGCGGAGCGAGTTCTCCTTCAAGCTTGGCGTTCCACAGCCGCAGCATTTGCAAGATGAGCTTGCTACCGGTACGGTAACGGTGGAGCTTGAGCCGAACGCGAAGAGCGGTCTGTATTTCTTCTCTCGCGGGCAGAAGAACTATGTTACAGGCGAGATCGAGAGCGGGCTCGGCGAAGGTCAACTCTATGTGATGGTCGGCCTCGAGGACAAGGATGTTAATATTACCTCTGATCTGCTGCAAGCAAGCGATCAAGTGTACTACGGATCTTCCGATGTGTTCAAAGGAAGCGAATTCGAGTCCCAGCTGCCTAACGTTACATTCGGTACAGTGGTGTATCCGAGCAAGGGGACGTTCCGCATCGGGATGAAGCTGGGGCAGGCAACGGAAGCTTCGGCGATCAAGCTGCGCTGGTGGGCGTTCAAGAAGCTGCCGGGGGCGGAGTCAGCTGTAGTGGTTGAATCAGCAGCAGCAGCTGCTGCGAAGGTTATCCAATCGGGGATGAAAGAAGCGGCGGCATCGACGGATAAATAAGGTAAAATGAAGAGCTGTCTCAAAAGTGCAGTGGTGACTTTTGGGACAGTTTTTGTTTTGCTTGGGGAGATAAGCTTGTCTCCCGTACAACGGTTGATTAACCGGAAGTCGGGATAAATAATTACAGGCGAGCAAGTCGCTCGCACCACTGAATGTTGCTAACTAGGCAACATTTGACCGTATTTGTGGCTGCATTGTCGGAAATGCTGCGCATTTTGCAACATTCTAACTTGAAATGCACCTTGAGATGGCGCCAACAATGAAAATGTTGCCTTCTGCACAACAATTGCAGGAGTACGAGTAGAAAACAGCAGATTTTTTGCCTTTGCCTTTCAAGCATCATTACAGTTCCAATCGCTCCTCGACTCAAATAACCTCACCACCACCCAGACCCCAGCCAAGTCACCTACCACCTCCATGACCGCCACTTCGAGAGTCGGAAAACGCGACTCTCAAACGTAAAATCATTGAAAAAAGCTGCTGAGAATCGGAAAATCCGCTTCTCAGCAGCCAAAGTCGCCAACCACCACATTCCCCCACCTCGATCTCGAGAGTCGGAAAACGCCACTCTCAATCGAAAAAACACTGAAAAAAGCTGCTGAGAATCGGAAAATCCGCTTCTCAGCAGTCAAAGTCGCCCACCACCACCATGACGCCACCTCGAGAGTCGGAAAACGCGACTCTCAATCGTAAAATCACTGAAAAAGCTGCTGAGAGTCGGAAAATTCGCTTCTCATCAGCCAAAGTCGCCCACCACCACCATGATCCCACCTCGAGAGTAGGAAAACGCGACTCTCAATCGTAAAATCACTGAAAAAAGCTGCTGAGAGTCGGAAAATCCGCTTCTCAGCAGCCAAAGTTGCCCACCACCACCATGACCCTGTTGATGCCATCTGGAGTTGGTTGCATTCCTTTATAATCATTTAGTGAAAGAAAAAAGGCGGTGCAGAGATTAAATGCTGCGCCGCCTTTTTTCTATTCGGTTACAAGCATGGATTTCGTCACACTCAGTCGAACAGGTACTTTCTCTGTTTTAAAATAAGTAAAGGTGAGGTAGGAGTCGCCAAGCTTATAAACTACGATTGATTTGTCCGCATCGATCGTTTCTTTCGTGCCTTCAATCTTCAACGCTTGGACCTGTTTTAAAAGTTCGGCAATAATGAACTTGTTCCAGAGGTTAACCTCGGCAACATAGGCCTCTTCGGGATTCGCTTCGTCCGGCTCGAGCATGAACGACAGCTGATAAGCGGCATAGGTCATTAACGAAGGACCTGCAGGTACCGCAGCATCTCCGGCAGGAAGCTCTTCGGCCACGGTCGGCAGCTCGGAAGCAGGAGGCTCAACAGTCGAAACTTTGCCTTCTGCAGCCGTTTTCTCCGTTGATATCGTCTTCGCAGCAGATGCCGTCTTCACCGGCTTCGATTTGTCATCCTCGGCAGCAGCCTTCTCGCTCTCATCCTTCTTCGTATCGCCAGTGCCAACTGTGCCTTTAGCATCGCTTGCGGAAGGGGTACCGGTTGCTTCTTTAATGTCGCTCGCCTTCGTATCAGCACCGGCACCAGCATCCGTACCTGCGCCAGAATCACCGCCAGCAGTGCTTCCGCTAGGCCCGCCTGCAGCCTCTTCGGCAACGTCCTCAGCAGGGGTTTCTTCTTCTACTGCAGGTTCCACCACGGCATCTGCATCTTCAGCACCTTCACTAACAGCAGCTTCCGGTGGAGCATCTGCTTCGCCGAGTACATCCTGCAGCTTCTTACGCGTGAGGCTGATGAAACCGGCTAGATTGATCTTGCCGCCTTGGAAAAACCCTTTGTATACCGTATTGCCATCAGCATCATTGAGAGCGCCTACGCCGTCATAACGACCGTTCTTGTATTTACCGGCATAGAGCACGGTTCCCGTAGCAATATCGAATGATTGTCCGTCTCCATGCTTCACGCCGCTGCTGAAACCGCCGGAGTATGCGACCGTTCCTTTCTCAGTGAACAAGGAACCAATTCCATTGTATAATCCTAGCTGGAAGGCCCCTTTATATTTCACGACCCCATTTGGATAATATTCAGTGCCTTCTCCGGATAGCGCGCCGTTCTTGAATTCGCCTTCCACCTGCACGGTTTGGTCAGGCCGCATCAGTTTCCCGGCACCTTCGTATACATTGTTAGCCCAGTTGCCGTCATAGACGACAGCACCTTCGGTATCGTACGATTTGCCAACGCCTCCATAAGCGCCTTGCAGGAAGCCGCCAGCATACAGCATGCCGCCAAGCTCATTGTACAGCGTACCGTTGCCCTCGAATTTACCCCCGACAAAGTCGCCTTCATAATGCGTCTTCCCATCGCTGAAGAACAAGGTCCCGGGTCCTCCATATTGGTCAAGCGCAAACGTTCCACGGTAGAGTAGTTTGCCGTCTTGATCGAATTGTTCACCCATTCCGTTCTTAAGCCCTTTGGCAAAATCGCCTTGATAGAGCAGCTTGCCGTCCTTGCTATACAACTTGCCGGTACCTTCATATAATCCGGCAGCGATGCCGCCCTCGTAGAGCAGCGAACCATCGGCATTAACGATCTTGGCTGTACCTGTGAAGGAGGCCAAGCTTGCTGCTGTCGCTTCGATCTTAGGCGTGCGTGCAAGCAGCTTGTTCAGCATCTTCGGTGGCTTGATGAAGCCGAAATAGAAAATAACCAGTCCGACAAGAACAAGGATGACTACAAGCTTCTTCGCGATGTAGAAGCGGCCGAACGGAATATAGTTTTTGACCGATTGTTCCGCCGGATTGAGGATGGATTTGACCCATTTGCCTAGGAATACGAGCAGAAACTTAGGCAGCTGCTTCGCATACTTCATAGGGATCATGAACAGTTTCTTGAACGGTTTAATAAAAGGTTTGAGGAATTGCTCCAGCATCTTCATTAGGGCACCTGGATCGTGAACTGACCGGGCACTGTAATTTGAATCATGCCGCCCCAGTTGCACATGCATTTGGATGAATTGTTTAATGCCGGCATATTCGCGATTAAGACTGTCGGTGAGCCGGGTGCCCAAGGGGCCGCCGTAACCGGTATGCAGGGCATTGGCGTTAATACGCCAAGTGCAGCAGAAGTTGCTGCAATGACTTGCGGATTAGCCATTGAACTGCACATTCCGAAAGGCATAATATTGACCATTGGCTTATTGTCCATAATGTTGGCAATCGGCATCGCCGTCAAAACCCGATTCGCGGGCAAGACATTGAGTGCGCTTGGTGCTACACCAAATGAGCACTGCAGCATAGCGCCTTGACAAACAAGCTGACCCATAAATGTTCCCCTTTGTCTGATAGACTTTCAATCATGTCTTCCGCACTATAATCTCTCTAGTTAATAGTACTATAAAGCATTTCAAAGCTTCAATAATAGATGTCGCTTTTTGGCGAAAATATGCAGTTTTTTGATGTCTCCGGACGCACTTTGTAGTAGTATGGTAATAAATCGCTATTTTTCTCTCTGAAAGGGAGCGTCCTACAGATGAACCTGCAAAGGCCAAGTAAATCCTTGAACCGAAGAAGCTATCCTCGTTTATGGTTGACTATACTTTTATGCTGTTTGATAGGATTGTCGGTATATTTGTTTATGCACCGTAACGAGCTCACTCAGAATCCAACGAAGGATGCGACTGCTCTTTCGAATTTGTCGGCGATTGCGGCGGGCACCGGTGGCGATGTCTACGTCATTAGTGATGCGAAGCAGCAGATTCAAGCCATCGATCGAGACGGGAAGCTGAAGTACCGAATTAAACAATCGAGTAATAATCGCAGCAACTTCAGCGAATTGGCAGTCGATGAACAGGGCCGAGTGTATGCAATCAATACGGTACTCGATCAATACGGCTTGTATGTCGAATCAGAGGAAATCGTGCGCTATACCGCGGAAGGCAAGTTCGATAAACAGCTCTTCATGTGGAAGGGCGATCAGACCAGCAAACGAATCGGACAGCTTAGAGCACTCCAAATTAAAGCCAATCTATTAACCTTTTACATAAGCAAGCCGAATGAAGTTCAGCAGAAGCAGCTTTCACTTGATAACGGGAAATGGGCACAGCCTTTTGCATTTAAGCTGCCTCCGAACCGTTTCCTCTCCGAGGTGTATGGAACGGAACCTGGTTCGATTTACTTCACCACCAAGCGAGGCGCAATCTACCAAGTAGCAGCGGATGGTACTAGCAAGTCGCTCTACCCAGTTGCAGGCATGGAGAAGACACGCAAGAACTTCCCGGAGCGTCTGAAGCTGGACGGCAATGGAAATATTCTATTTATCGATCGTTCCATTAACGCGCTGACGAAGCTTACGCCCAATACAGCGAACCCGATCACGTTGCTGCTGGAAGAACCGGCATTAGCCGCCGCAGCTCCTGAAGCAGAGAGCTTGGAGATCGCAGATTATACCTTGCACGCGGACGGGAGCAGTGAGCTGCTGCTGGTAGACCGAATGATGAAACAGAGCAGCAATGGGGCAGTAACGTCTTCCTTTGCTCAGCTTCATTACAGCAATCAAGAACGAACCCAGCAATGGCTTGTCTGGGGGGCTGCGGCAGCGGGACTGCTCCTGCTTGCAGCGTCGGCACGACTCGTATACATCCATATCATGCGTCGTCGCATTTCGTTCTTCCTTAAGCAGATGGTAGCTTTTGTACCCCTTGTTACGATCTCGATGGTACTGCTGTCCAATTCGATCTACGACGGCTTCTCCGGCAAAATGGAAGAGGAAATGAAGCGCGAGCTGTCCGTATTGGCGCAGAGCGGCAAGTATATTATTGATGGTGATCGACTAGAGAAGCTGACGTCACCGAATGATTTCATGAACGCTGACTATCAAGAGATTAAAGAGCGGATGAATGTGCTTTTCCAGCATGATAACAGCATTGACCGCAGAGGGTTGTACAGCACGGTATACAAATACGAGAATGGCAAGCTCTATATCATTGCGGATGATGACGATGGCGTTAATATGTTTAAGCCTTTTCCGTTATCGGAGGACAACCTTCCGGTCGTTGAGCAGGGGCAGGTGATAAGCGGTAGCTGGGTAGATGCGAATGGCCAATGGACCTATGCGATTGCTCCTGTCTACAACTCGAAGGGCGAGATTGTCGGTATTTATGAGACAGGCCGCGATCTGAGCGTCTTGCGAGCGGAGAATGCAACGATTAACCAAACGATTTTCAAAAATATCACGATCATCACGGTGCTCATCCTAATCGTGTTCATGCTTTCGTCCTACTTCCTGCTGGCTTCCTTAAGGAAGCTGCGCAAGAGTGTTACAGATATCACGAATGGCAACTGGGACGCAGAAGTCCATATTCGCTCACGCGACGAGGTGGCTGACCTAGGTGAGCAGTTTAATCTCATGGTTCGCCATATTCGGCAATATATCAGCGACATTACCGCATTCAGCGAGGCATCGTTCCGCTTCGTGCCCCAACAAGTATTTAAGTATTTGGGTAAACGAGGCATTCTCGATGTGCATCTCGGTGATCAGGTTCAACAGAACATGGTTGTCATGGTGACCAAGCTTAGACAGTTCTATGAAATGTCGAAAGGGCTGACACCCAAAGAAAATTTCAATTTCATGAACTCCTTCTTAAGCCGATTTGGTCCACTGGTACGTAAGGAGAACGGTTTAATCAGCAACTATCTTGGTGCCGGTTTCATGACCTTGTTCCCGAGTCGAACCGAAGATGCCATTAAAGCGGCAATTGCCATTCGCAAAGAATTGCTCGTCTATAATGGTCACAGAGCCAAAGTGAATTACATTCCGGTCGAAATTGGCATTGCGATTCATAAAGGGCCGCTCATGCTCGGGATCATCGGCGAAGAGACGAAGATGGAGAGCAATGTCATTTCGGACGATGTGACGTTGACCTCGCGTTTGGAGGAGCTTTCCGAGACGCTGGGTGTTTCCATTCTTGTGACGCGATCCGCCTTGGAGTCGATGGAAGCGCCGGAGCGGTTCCAATTCCGCTGGCTGGGACGCGTTCATATCGAAGGCAATCAAGATCCGATCGAGCTTTACGATGTTTATGAAGGCGATACGGAGGCACTGCGCTCCGGTAAGGACAAGACCAAGAAGCTGTTCGAGCGAGGCATTCAGCTTTATCAAGAAGGCCGTTTCTTCGACGCACGGGAAACCTTCGTTGAAGTCATTAAGTGGAACCGACTCGACAAAACAGCCAAGCTGTATTTCTATCTATGCGATGAGTATTTCCAGAGGGGCACTGCTGTCGATTGGAACGGCACGTTAGCCGTTTCATAAGGCAAAGGGAGGATTAACGAATGATGCGACAAACGATCTTTCAAGTGCGGCCGCTCAAGCTGGAAGCAGAAGCAAGGGGAATCAGCTCGTTCTTTCTGTCGGATGACTCGTTCGACGATGTCAACCACACGCCTGGCGAAATCCAGCATTATCTAACCAATCCGCTCAATTCTCTGACATCGGATTATGAATACCGTTTTGTACAAAATGAGCAGAACGACATCATAGGCGTTATCGGGTATTTGCAAAATGAACAGCAGACCGGCGGGTACTACTTGGATTATCTCGTTGTCCATAAAAAGTACCGCAATCATGGCATCGCGTCTCTCCTGCTGACGGACATGATCGAGGTGCTGCGTTCCAGGGCAGCGCGTTACCTATTGACGTATACATGCAATACGGATGCCTACAAGCCGGTGCGACGGCTATTCGAACGTCAAGGGTTCCTGCTTGCTGGCCGTTGTCCGGATTATTATTTTGAAGGGGAAGACCGGTTAATTTATAGTCTAAAGCTGAGCAGCGTACGTTATGAGGAAATAATCGGATGAATGCAATGATACTACGATGGATCGGCGTCAAATTCGAGGATCGGCGAAAGCTGGCCATGATGGCGCCTGTTTTTTTTCTGTGCGGGATTTCGGAACTGCTGAACTATAACGGATATATGACCTTGTTTAACCAGCGCTTCGGCAGTGAATATCTGCCTTATGTGTACGGAGCGGAAGCGGTTATCATGCCGCTTGAGGCTTGGTTTATGTCTTGGCTGACGAGTCGTCTTACCAAACCGCAGCTCATGCGTGCGCTCTTTGCCATCATGGGCGTCATTATAGGCGTAAATGCGGTCGCATTGCTGCTGTTTAACTTTCTGGACATCAGTCCGAAGGCGTATTATCCGTTTCTCTTCCTTAGCTCCAGCTTCGTAGTAAGGCAGCAAACGATACTGCTCTGGAGTCTGGCGGTAGATTTGTGTCCGACGCAGCAAGCGAAACGGCTGATGCCCGTATTTGTATCCTCTGCCGCGCTTGGCGGTATTGCTGCAGGGGTGCTTGCGCAGGTTGTGAGCAAATGGCTTGGTGCAGACGCTGTCTATATGTTAGCGCCGCTGTTTCTTCTTGCTGGCGGAGTGAACTATTGGAAATCCATTGCACACTATCTTGTGCCGCTGACGCTTAAGCAAGAGCGAAGTGTCGCATCGGGTGCTGCAGAAGGCGGATTGTCATCCGGCGATTATTTCAGACGCTCCTTCACCACTCCTTATTTGCTGGTGGCAATCGGCATTATGACGCTGATGCCAGCCTTGTATTTCTTAATGGAATACATTTTTCTGAATGTCACTCGTACGATCTATAAGACGGAATCGGAGTTTGCGTCGTTCTTTGGACTTGTTACAACACTGCTGTTTACGATAGCGCTGCTGCTCCAGCTGGTCTCGAATCGCTTAATGGCATGGCTTGGACAAAGTAATATGCTGCCTGCGATCGCCATTATTTTCACTTGTGGTTTCGTGGCAGCAGCGGCTACCTTCGGCACATCGTTCATTCTCTACTCGTTGTCGATCGGGTATATGTTCCTATACCTGTTACTATATTATTTCGCGGAGCCTGCCAATCAGCTGTTCTTCAAGCTGCTGCCGATGCTTCAACGGGATGGATACCGCTATATCGCACAAGGCGTTGCGGCTTCACTGGGTATTCTGATTGGCGCACTGCTGCAGTCGCTGCATGCTGAGCTTGGGTTTAGCTTAAGGCTGCTTGCCTGGGTGGGCGGAGGCGGCGCCGTTCTGCTTGTGCTGCTGACCTACATTGGCAAATCCTTATATATTCGCGAGCTGATTCGAAGCGTTCAGACGATGTCGGATACGAGGCAGGACCTTGCGCTCGCCTTCGATGAGTATATGCGCGAGAACAAATCGCCGCTTATGCTGGATCAGTTGCTGGCGAACAGCAACGATTATGCCCGCGAGGTCGCGCTTGGGATGATCGGCCGAACGGGAGACGATACCTATCTGCCGAAGCTGCTGGCACTTGTAGATGATCGCAGCGCTCGCATTCGTATTGCTTCTCTAAGGGCGATGAACCTCGAACGGGCAGAGCTTCAAGCGCTGGTCAAGGTAGCCTCGTTCCTGGAAGACCCCGACTTTGAGGTAAGGGCTGCCGGCGTCCGTTTGCTGGGCCGAGCCGATCATATGCGGCATCAAGCCGTCTATTTTGTCAGGTTGAAGCTGCTGGATTCGAGCCCTAAGGTGGTAGCGGAAGCGGTCAAAGCACTCTATTATTTGCAAAATGAGCAAAGTTTCGAAGCTTGTTATGAGGTCATTCAGCGGTATTTGAAAGAAGGCGGGGAACAGACCGTCTATATCTGCCGAGTGATTGCCGAATTGGAAATGTACAGCTTTCTCCCGGATGTCGAGCAGCTGCTTGGTCATACCGACCCTGCTGTCCGGGCTGAAGCCATTGCTTGTATGGGGAAACTGCGGCATATTGCCGCAATTCCATGGCTGATTGAGCAGCTCGAGTGGGCAGAACCGGCGTTATATCAGGTTACAATAGAAGCTTTCATTGCCATGGGAAGCGGCGCTATTGAGGCGCTGAAGGATGTTCTGCAGCAAGCACAGCCGAAGGTGTGGAGTGCATCTATTCGCGCGCTTGCTGCCCTTCTGGAAGAAGCAGAATCTCAGTCCGTCTTGTTGGGCGCTGCTCTAGTGAAATTGGATGAACTATGGAAGAGTCGCGATATTGAGGCGGCCTTGTATACAATGGAACTGAGCACGAGAGCTGAGCTGGCACGGATGCGATTGACCGAACACAAGGCATTCCTGCTTGACGGCGTATGGACCGTCATGGAACGCACTGCTGAAGGTGACGTTGTGAATGCGGTTCGCAGAGCGATTGAGGATGAGGATGAGGAAGTCAGAGAGAGCGGGCTTGAAGCGTTGGCGGAAGGATCGGCGGACAAGCGGTTGACCGTCGCACTGCTCGCTTTGTTCGAAGGCTGGAGCGCTCCGCATGCTGACTTGCCTTATGAACAAGCCGTTCAAGTGCTGCGGGCGGCGGCCGGCTTACAGGATATGTGGCTGCAGCTGCTCGCTTCCGATGCGCTGCAGCGAGAGGAGAACGAATCATTGAGTGGACAACTGGCGTTAATGGGGATGCTGGACAAAGTCGTATTTCTGAAGCAAGTCCCGTTCTTCAGTGATCTTTCGTTAGAGGAGCTCGGCTATATTGCCGGCATTGCGGTGGAAGAACAACATCCAAGCGGTACTCGTCTGGTAGCAAGCGGGGAGGTCAACAACAAGCTGGGCGTAATCGTAGACGGCTCGGTACAGCTGCTTGCATCAGGCAGGATGAACGGCATCATTGCCGAGCTTGGACCAAAGGATGTTTTCGGCGAAACCTCGGCCATCGATGCAACGACAGCTACAACGTCGGCTCGATCGGTAGGAGATGTTCGCATCTTGACATTGCTGGGCGATGAAATGGCGAAGCTCATTCGCCTGCATCCGGAAATCGGAATGGGCTTGCTGAAAGCATCGCTCGCTCGCGTGCGCATGCTTGAGAATAGGATTGCTCTATCAGGCTGATTGAGCGGGATATAGCGGAATGAAAGGGAACTCGCGGAGAGTTCCCTTTTTGTTAGTTATTTTTGTGACATTTGATCATAAGGAATGGAAACGGAGGTTTACCTTCCGCATTCTTATGCGGCTCTACAATTTCCGATATTTCTAACCGGCCAACATGTTGGAATTCTTCGTGGATAGAGTCAACATCATAGAAGAACATTTTCATGCCATCGATGATCTCGTAATAGTCTTTATCCAGCTGTTTGCCTTTCCCATACATGGGGGCATCCTTCGAAATCGTAGTAAAGATCATATAACCGCCGGGCTTTAACTGATTATAGCAGTCCTGAATAAACTTGGCTCTCTCTTGTTTATTCAATAAGTGAATCAATGCATAGCTGAATATTCCGTCATACTGCTTGTTATCGAACGGCATCTCGGTTACGGATCCATGAAAAATATCGATTTCAAGCCCTTCTTGTCGTGCCAGATCAATGGCAGTTTGTGAGATTTCAATTCCGGTTACATGAATGCCGTTGTCTATAAAAACCTTGGCGTTTCTGCCATAGCCGATGCCGGGTATTAATAGATCTTTTACGTTGTTCGACAGGAAAAAGTCTTTGGTTACGATTGCTGAATCAGCAGGCTCAAATCCCCACATCAATTGATTTTGTACAAAGCTTGATTCCCAAATTTCGGTCATATCCAATCTCCTTCACATATGAAAGCTGCCTTTAGGAACAGTATATCCTATGAAATGGGATTGTAGAAAATAGACACATGAAACGGATTGTAAAAGACAGGAGAATAAGCATAGCTTTTCAATCTGCAAGCGATTACAATGGTAGGGTGATAATTTTCTGATTATTTATTCCAGTATAAGAGGAGAGGCTGACGAATGGCAGGAAATCGTGCAGTAGTATATGTAGAATCCGGTAAAGTTGAAGTACGGGATATTTCTTATCCTGATCTGGTTTTGCGTGACGGCCCAGGTGTTAATCCGCTTAATGTCGGCAGAAAATGCGATCACGGCGTCATCCTTAAAGTAATTACTACTAACATATGCGGAAGTGACCAGCACATGGTGCGTGGTCGTACTACAGCACCGAGCGGTCTCGTGCTGGGTCATGAAATTACGGGTGAAGTTATTGAAGTCGGCCGCGATGTAGAGTTTATCAAGAAGGGCGATCTCGTATCGGTGCCTTTCAATATTGCCTGCGGACGCTGCCGCAACTGTAAAGAACGTAATACTAACGTATGTTCGAACGTGAATCCGGATCGTCCGGGCTCGGCTTACGGCTACGTAGATATGGGCGGCTGGGTTGGTGGCCAATCGGAATACGTAATGGTGCCTTATGCGGACTTCCAATTGCTCAAGTTCCCGGATAAAGAGCGCGCCATGGAGAAAATTCTTGATCTGACCATGCTCTCTGATATTTTCCCAACTGGCTACCACGGTGCTGTCAGCGCAGGCGTGAAGCCGGGCTCTACGGTTTATATCGCAGGTGCAGGTCCTGTCGGTCTTGCAGCGGCTCATTCCGCACAACTGCTTGGTGCAGCTGTCGTTATCGTAGGCGATCTGAACAGCGAACGTCTTGCTCAAGCGAGAAGCTTCGGCTGCGAAACGGTCAACTTGCGTGAGCATGCGAATTTGGCTGAGCAAATCGACCAAATTCTCGGCGTTCCGGAAGTGGATTGTGCGGTTGACTGCGTAGGCTTCGAAGCCCACGGTCACGGTAAATCGCATGGCGAAGCACCGGCAACCGTACTGAACTCCATCATGGAAGTTACGCGTGCAGGCGGTAGACTGGGTATTCCGGGCTTGTATGTGACAGGCGACCCGGGCGCGGTGGATGAGGATGCCAAAATCGGCACACTCAAAATCCGTTTCGGTCTAGGCTGGGCGAAATCCCATACATTCGTAACAGGCCAAACGCCGGTTATGCAATATAACCGCGATCTAATGACCGCGATTCTTAGCGGCAGAGCACAAATTGCGAAAGCGGTTAACGCGACATTGATCTCGCTCGATCAAGCTCCGGAAGCTTACTCGGCATTCGATCAAGGTGCTTCCAAGAAGTTTGTTATCGATCCGCACGGCTCTGTCCGTCGTTAATCCCAATTGTACAAGCTGCCTCAAAAGTCGATTGCGACTTTTGAGGCAGTTTTTTTGTTTGGTATTTACGGGATTTGAGCACGAGAGTCCGAAAAATGATCTCTCAGCGCCGAAAACAAACGGAAATTAGGCTGAGAGTTCAGAAATTGAACTCTCAGAGGTTAACTAACCAATCTACCCGCGCGTAATGGAGTGAAAGTTCAAAAATTGAACTCTCATCGTAGAAACTGCCTCGAAATAAAGCTGTGAGTTCAGAAATCAAACTCTCGCGGAATATAAATTAGCACAAGATAACATAACTAGTGATGGCCTGCAGAATCTAGTGAATCTTGACGAAAATTTTCATGGATTATGGTATATTAAGAGAAAAGCGGCTTGTTAGCGGATTCGGGGAGGCAATCTTTCAGTGAGAACTTTCGGTTCAGGCAAATCGATTCGTAAAATGGACAAAAGCACGTACGAGCAAGCTCCGGCTCAACGTGCCAAATCCAATTCGGTGGCTTCCGTGCAGCGTGCGCTGGCTAGCGGAGCGCCGCTTCAGGCAGCAGATATACATACGCTGCAGCGGTCGATTGGGAATTCGGCCGCTAAGCAGCTGACCGCAGGCAGCGGGAAGCCGATCATGGCCAAAATGACGATCAATCAGCCAACCGATGCGTACGAGCTGGAAGCGGATCAAGTCGCGTTTCGCGTGGCTAGCGACTTACAGTCCGACTCAAAGGATAGCGATTCCACTGCACAGCGGGCAGAGGAGCAAGGGGAGTCGGAAGAAGAAGAGCTGCAGCTGAAGGCGGACAGCGCCGGTGCGATCCAGCGTGAGGAGCAAGGCGAGACGGAGGAAGAAGAGCTGCAGCTGAAGCCGGACAGCGCCGGTTCGATTCAGCGCGAGGAGCAAGGCGAGACGGAGGAAGAAGAGCTGCAGTTGAAGGCGGACAGCGCCGGGGCGATTCAGCGCGAGGAGCAAGGCGAGACGGAGGAAGAAGAGCTGCAGCTGAAGGTGGACAGCGCCGGGGCGATTCAGCGCGAGGAGCAAAGCGAGTCCGAGGAAGAAGAACTGCAGCTGAAGGCGGACAGTGCCGGGGCGATCCAGCGTGAGGAGCAAAGCGAGTCCGAGGAAGAAGAACTGCAGCTGAAGCGTGATCCGTTCTCGGTGATTCAACGGGCAGAGGATGGCGCTCCTGCGGAAGCTAGTCCGGGCGTCGAGGAATCGATCAACGAACTTCGCGGCAAGGGACAGCCATTGCCAGATCGATTGCGCCAGCAGCTTGAGGATTCTTTCGGGGCTGATTTCAGCAAGGTTTCGATTCACACTGATAATGCGGCGGATGATCTTGCGAAGAAGGTCGGCGCCAGAGCTTTCACAACCGGCAATGATATCTTCTTCCGTCAAGGCGAGTACAAACCGGGTACGGCAAGCGGGCTCCAACTTCTCAGCCATGAGCTCACCCATATCGTCCAACAGAACTAATCGATTAAGAATGAACGAAGCAAACTATTCCGCTCAGGGAAGTTTGCTTTTTTCTTGTCATATATCCGTAAGAAAGGCAATAAATAGTTACCAAACAAACCCGTGGACATGGTAAACTGATTACGGGTCAACCTAAAAGCGTCACTACACTTTGTGGGAGGTCATTCGCGATGCATAATTGCACTTTAGTTACGAAACCTGCCTTAAACATGGTCGGAATCAGCTACTGCGGTCCCTATTCATCGTTTCCGGATGAAGCGATTCATCTGCAAAGCGAGTTTCTCTCCAGAAAGCATGAAATCGAAGGCGAAGTAAAGACAACCGTGCTTTACAGTCCCTATTTCGGCAACGAAGTATTTGCGACATATTGGGCATGTTTTGAGGTCCCCCATCTGAGTCAAGTGCCGGACGGCATGGTGCAGTTTACAATCCCGCAGCGCACCTACGCCATGGCAGCATGTACAAATAAACGCATCGGTGAAGGCTACGAGCAGCTATCGGCTTGGATGAACGAGGAGAAGCTGTTGAAGAGGGAGAATGCCGTATCCCTTGAAATCTTTTATATTGATGAACACTTGGAGGAGGAGCAGGTCGAGCTGCTGATTCCCATTGTAGAACAATAAAGCTTCGTTCAACTGGCTGCCTGCACCGTATAAAGGAGAACTAGATTCAATCATGACAGCAGCCAAATTTTTCACCCACCCATTAGGCATAATTGGAGCTTCCGTCAGCGCAACTTTGCTCTGGGGAAGCTCTTATCCGTTTATTAAACTGAGTTACGCAAGGTTAGGCATTGAATCGCATGACACGATGGAACAAATATTATTCGCAGGCTACCGCTTCACATTGGCAGGTCTGCTTATTCTGGCTTACATGCTGATACGGAAGGAGACACTTCGTTACCAGCGGGGCAGCGGCGGCATGGTCGCGTCGATTGCGTTGTTCCAAACGGTTCTGCAGTACATTTTCTTCTATGCAGGATTATCGAAGAGCGCAGGCGTCGTAGGCGCAGTCATTGCCGGGACGATCTCATTCTTCCAAATTGCATTAGCGCATTTCCTATATAAAAATGACCGTATCAACGGAACCAAAGGCCTCGGGCTTCTTGTCGGCTTCTTGGGACTTCTTGTGCTGGGTTTATCCAAGCATGACGGAAACAGCGGGCTTCACTTCTCGTTAGGTGAAGTGCTGCTAATTGCGGCAACACTGTTTAATGCGATTGCGAATTTACTATCCAAACGCGCTGCGGCTTCTTATAGCATCCCGTACATTAACGGATATCAAATGCTCGTCGGCGGGATTGTGCTTACCGTCATCGGAGCATGGCAGTCGGGCTTGGCGCCTTTTCATTTTGACGGGATCGCACTGCTCATGCTTCTTCATCTGGCACTCGTATCGGCGCTGGCATTCATGCTCTGGAACAATGTCATGAAATACAACAGTGTTGGCAGCGTATCGATGTACCTATTCCTCATTCCGGTATTCGGTGTGCTGCAATCTGCCATGTTCCTTAGCGAGCCGCTGTCTGCAGCAGTACTGGGTGCTTTGGCGCTCGTTTCCGCAGGGATTGTCATCGTGAACAGTCGTAAACGCGTAGTGAAGGCGGATCAAGCCGTATAATGAATGAACTGCGAAAGAGGTGAGTGAAACGATGTCCCTATCCATTCCGATTTCGATTATAGATGCTTTTACATCCGTACCATTCCGTGGCAACCCGGCTGCCGTTTGTCTGCTTGCCGAGACACGCGATGAGCAGTGGATGCAAGACGTGGCTTCGGAGATGAATTTGTCGGAGACTGCATTCCTACAGCGGAGAGAGGATGGAAGTTACGATCTTCGTTGGTTTACACCGACGGAAGAAGTGGATCTGTGCGGGCATGCCACGATGGCAAGTGCTCAATTCTTATGGGAAAATCAACATCTCGCACCGGATTGCATAGCTTCCTTCCATACTCGCAGCGGTCTGCTCACCGCAGAACGGACAGAGGAGGGTATTAGGCTGAATCTCCCCTCAGAGCCCGCAGAGCCGATAAAAGTGCCGGAAGAACTCATACAAGGGTTAGGCTTAATTCCAAGGTATGTCGGGAAGAATCGCATGGATTATTTGGTGGAGGTCGACAGCGTACAGACTGTGCAGACATTAAAGCCTGACTATGCCATGCTGGCAAAGGTAGAAGCAAGAGGGATTATCGTGACTAGCAAAGGAACGGGGAAGCCGGGCGATTATGATTTCGTATCACGCTGCTTCTATCCGGCATCCGGATGCAATGAGGATCCTGTTACGGGTTCGGCTCATTGCGCACTTGCCCCCTATTGGCAGCGACGTTTGCGTCAGAATACCTTTATGGCTTATCAGGCCTCTCCAAGAGGAGGCGAACTGTACATCGAGCTCGAGAATGACCGAGTACTGTTATCCGGTCAGGCAGTAACCGTAGTGAAGGGGCAGCTTACAGGTCAGTAGGTAGAAATCCCTATCTAGATACAAGCGGCAACTTGTGATATAATTTCATATTGCAATTGCATAAAGGGGAAGGTGTGGAACGTGACTTACGAGATTCCGAAACATATCGAGCAGTTCGGCAAAGATATCCAGGAGAATCAGCTCCGATATCATAACCGACGGGTGATCGTTTCCAAGGAATTTACTTTTGATAGTGCGCATCATTTGCATTTATATGAAGGCAAGTGCAAAAGTCTGCACGGCCATACTTATAAGCTTCAAACGATTATGTCCGGGAAGACAGATCATCGCGGACTGACCATCGATTTTGCAGATATGAAACGGATTGCCAAAGAGCGGGTAATCGATAAGCTCGATCATCGCTATCTGAACGAAGTGCTGCCACCAATGAATACGACGGCAGAGAACATGGTCGTTTGGATTTATGAGCAAATCCATGATGCACTTCTGGAGGAAGGGCATTACCCGAATATTCGCATTGAAGAAATTCGCTTATGGGAAACGCCGACGAGCTATGCGGCAGTAACGCGCGACATGATGGAGGCGGACGAGAATGCCGGATAAGGATATAGCGCCGACTGAGGGGCGCTCCATTCGGCTTCCGATGGTGGAAATTTTCGAAACGGTCGAAGGCGAAGGCACACGTGCCGGGTTTCCGACCGTTTTTGTACGTCTGTTTGGCTGTAATTTGCGCTGTGTTTGGTGCGATACGAAGTACAGCTATCCACCGGCAGAGGCAGAATTTACAATGACGATTGAAGATATTGTGTCCCAAGTGGAGCAGCAATATAAAGCGGAGTATATTTGTATGACCGGGGGCGAGCCTCTTCTGTACGGCAGTCGTTCAGCAGCGCTGCTGCAGGCGTTATGTGATATTGAACGGATTAAAGACGTACATGTGGAAACGAACGGAGCAATTGATCTGGCGCCGTTCCTTCGCGATATCCGCTCTTCGAAGGCTAGATACATTATGGATTATAAGCTTCCGGATTCGGGGGAGCATGCGGCGATGTTGCATGATAACTTCGCATTGCTGCGGGAGCAGGATGAAGTGAAATTTGTCATTGCCACGGATCGTGACTTTGATGCTGCTGTGCAAACGCTGAAGGAATATCCGACAGCTGCGCTTGCGCTATTTAGTCCCGTGTGGGAGAGCATGCCTCCGGCAAAGCTGGTGGAGAAGATGCTATCAAGCGGACTAACAGGCGTGAAGTTGAACTTACAGCTGCACAAGATAATCTGGGATCCGGCTAAGAGAGGTGTGTAAGGGATGAAGAAAGCGGTTATTATTTTGAGCGGCGGTTTGGATAGTACGACTTGCATGGGATATGCCAAAGAAGCGGGGTACGAGCTATTCCCGATCACGTTTAACTATGGACAGCGTCATATTATGGAACTGAACAATGCGCGCGCGGTTGCTGAATTCTACGGTGTAAGCGAACGCTTCAAAATCATTGAACTAGGGTTCTTGCGTGATTTTGGCGGAAGCGCACTTACAGATGATTCGATCGAAGTACCTAAGATGGGAGCAGATCCGGTTCCGGATGAAGTCGGCGAAATTCCGGTTACTTATGTACCGGGACGTAACCTATTGTTCTTGTCGATTGCTACGTCGTTCGCAGAGAGCGTAGGAGCTGAGGCGATCTATATTGGCGTAAATGCGCTGGATTACAGCGGTTACCCGGATTGCCGACCGGAATTCATCGCGAAGGTGGAAGAGGTTATTGCAATCGCAACTAAAGTTGGTGTTGAAGGAAAGCCGATCTCCATTGAGACGCCTCTTATCCATCTAACGAAAGCCGGCATCGTAGCAGAAGGGTTGCGCATGGGCGTTCCGTATAACCTGACAACGTCCTGCTATAACGGGGAACCAGAGGCATGCGGCGAGTGCGATAGCTGCCGACTGCGTTTGAAGGGTTTCGCCGAAGCGGGAACAACAGATCCAATTCCTTATAAATCCTAATAAAAAGACAGTTCATGCGAGCAGGAAGGATCCTACCGCGTGAACTGTCTTCTTTATTATGCGAATAGTCGGAGGTGAGCAAGGTTAAGCCTGCTGTGAGCTTCGTTTGGCGGTTTCATCCGAACTCCGTGTCCGTTGCCGCATGGAAGGGTGAAGTGTCACTTTATTCTTACCGGTCGTCTTCGATTGATACATCGCTTCATCGGCTTGACTTACAATCTCTGCAATGGATGCGCCTTCTCGACTTGCGCTTATGCCGATGCTGATTGTGACCATCGTCTCTTTCTCTACCCGGCTGCGAATGGTTTCGGCCACGACCTCCGGCTTCACGTTAGGCGCAGCGACTAGACCGAGCAGCTCTTCACCGCCGTAGCGGCCAGCCGTTCCAATGCCAGCCGTTTCTTCTCTCAAAATGTCAGCGACCTGCTTAAGAACACCGTCCGCTTTATGATGACCTTGCGTATCGTTAAGCTTCTTGAAGTTGTCAATATCACAGAAAATAATCGCAATCTTTTTCGTATCCCGCAGCAGCTGCTCGGCTTTCTTATTGAAGTGACGCCGATTGTACAAGCTGGTTAAGCCGTCCGTAATCGAAGATTGGAAGGTCATTAACAACCGTTCCAGCACCCATTCGAACAAGAGCAGGAACAGAAGCGAATAATAGATGACAGGGAGCAAGTGGCTTAGAATGACAAGCATCGGGACTTTCCCGTGAAATACATAGCCGTCTGCCAGATCAGACAGCTGATAGATGAAGTAAACGATCAGGCTGGCTGAATAGTTGAAGCGTTGATCAATGCCTCTTAAGTTTAGCAAAATGATGAAGTTTAGAATGAGCCCGTAAAAGTCAATTGCCAGCAGCTGTGTTTGCGCCGTACTGTTTTCAGGTGAGATCGAAATCTGAGCAGCGGTTACGAGGATCAGCCCGATAAACATGAGCAGGAAAGGCATACCTTTCAATTTTGTACTGGGTCCGGTATACAATTTCATGAAAACGAAGTTAATAATAATAAAGGAAAGCAGGCTGATAAAAGATTGCGCTAAATCCGAATAATAGGAGCTCATATGACCAGGGAACGAAAGCCCGATGAGTGCGCCGTTCTGGATAATCACAATCGGAAGCACGACGATCAGAATGAAGTAGGTACGGTTGCGTCTGTAACTCGTATATAGCTTGACAGCCATAAACAACATGAGAACGAGTATGGTCATTACACAAGCAGATGCGAAAATTTGTCCGGTCGTACCGGCAAGCCACTGAAGAATCGTCATGTTAAGACCACCTATGTAGAGTGTGAAAGCATTGAATGTGTACGGCGTAAAGTGGGATGACTTCAATTTACAGAAACGTATGTTCTATCATACCATAGATTATCGGTTGAGAACCTTTGATTTTCAAGGGTTCTTATAATTTTTAATCAGAAATGCGAAGAGTGCTTCGATTAGGGTTATTATTCCATTTGGCTCATTGACCGGATAGAAACGAAATATAGATAGGAAGGAGGAATTCGAAGGAAGAGGAGGTCGCATAAAACAATGGCCGTAACGGTAAACATGACAAGTCCGGTGTCTGATCCAGGCAACGGGGTCACTGTCACCGGCAATATTGTCACGATTAGCAGTCCTTTGGTGGACTATATTATTGTCGGAACAACCGCAGTTAATAAATTGGTAGTTTCAGGGGCAGTTTCTGTCACACTTAGCACGTTATCGATTACTTCATCTACAGCTAACGCTCCTGTCTCGGTGACTTCCGGTACGGTCAACATGCGAATTACGGGGACAAATCGGCTTGAAAGTACGGGCGGTAGCGCGGCATTAGGGAAAGCGGGATTGGAAATCCTTCAAAACGCGAGCGTAATATTGGAAGAAGATCTCACCTCTCCCGGAGGTGAATTGACGTCTGTCGGCGGATTCGGCTCTGCCGGGATCGGCAGTAGTGTGAATACGCTTGGCGGCAGCCTCACGATTGAGAGCGGAGCGATTAACGCAATAGGCTATACGACGATTACGACGATACGATTGAGCGGAGCAGGTATAGGAGCGGGGGCATCAACCCTGGCAGCAGGCGCTTCTTTCGGCTTGATTACGATTAATGGCGGAACGATTACTGCGAGTGGCGGAAATGTCGGCAGCAATGGCGGCGCTGGTATAGGTGCAGGTCATGCAAATGTCGGATCGTCTGTTGTGGAGGGAATCGTCATCAATGGCGGTAACGTAACGGCCAAAGGAGCAGACTTCACGACGAATAACAGTGGGGCCGGGATTGGTGCGGCGTGCGCCGGAGCGAATGCAATTTCCAGAGTCGGAAGCATTACGATTAATGGTGTGAATACGATCGTAAACGCGACAGGCGGATCCATCTTTGCTACAACAGGCAACAGTTCCGGCTCGGGAATAGGTTCTTCGTGGGTAACGGCAGCCGGCGGCGAATCCAGCGTTGGGGACATTACCATTAACAATGGATTGATCCGTGCTGTCGGCGGTACGGTGGCGAACTTTACGGGCAGCGGAATTGGGGCTGCCGGCGTGCGATTTGCTGCAATTTCGCAGGTCAGTCATATTTTTATCAACGGTGGAACGATCGAGGCCATTGGTGGAACAAGTGTGACGTCTGTGGATACGAGCGGCGGATCGGGGATCGGGTCCGGTTTTGCATCCGGCGGTGGAACCTCGTCTGCAGGCAATATTACGATTGCCGGAGGAAACATTACGGCCAGTGCGTCACCGTTAAGGCAAGGCGGCTCCGGGATTGGAGCAGGTTCCGCACAGGGTACGGATTCGACGTCCGTCACCGGCCAAATTGAGATTACAGCCGGAGTTGTCCGAGCAACCGGCAGCGAATTTGGAGCAGGCATCGGAACCGGAGGTATTCTGAGGCTTGCTGTATCCAACGTAGCAGCAAGAACAGGGGATATTGTGATTACGAGCGGTACCGTTACCGCGATCGGTGTCAAAAACTCGCCCGGTATAGGGCCGGGAACGGCATCAGCCAATGCGCTTTGTTTCGTATCGAACATTCTCATTTCAGGCGGTACCATCGTCGCGAAGGGTTCGACAGATACGTCCAATACCCCGGGTGGAGCGGGCATCGGAACCGGTTTTGCAGTTGGGGGCACTTGTCAGGTCGGTGCGATCGAGATTACGAATGGTGCGGTCATTGCGGAAGCGACCTCCGGGTTTAGCGGAGCCGGAATCGGAACCGGAGGAGCGACCTTTGCGGCAGCCAAAGGGGTGTCACTTGTCGACCGGATTACGATTGAGAACGCGACCATCCATGTAGCCGCAAGCGGCGGCCATCCAATCAACGATTCGGGCGTCGGCATCGGTGCAGCCTATGCGCTGAGCAGCGGCGTGTCACGGGTCAATGTGATTCAGATCGTAAACTCTACTCTCGAACAAGTTCTCGGGAGTCTAAACAGCGCGGCAATCGGGTCGGGACGAGCGGATTTCGATCAAAGCCAGTCCTCTGTCGGCTCCATCACGATCACGGGATCGACATTCGGTCAAGTCATTGGCGGGAACTTTGGAGCGGGCATCGGCTCAGGCAATGGTATGGAAGGTAATTGCGCATCTGTAATCGGCACGTTTCAAGGCACAGACCCTATTAGTGATTATAAAAATTGGGCATTGGGGAGCATTACGATTACGAACTCTACGTTCCATACCATCGCGGCTCTACCTTACGGGGATGCGGCGTCGGTGATTGCTGGAGGTACAGGAATCGGTTCGGGGGCGACAGCGGCCCGAATCGTTACTTCGAAGACAAACGGGATATCGAAGGTTGGCACGATTGAGCTCGACAACGTGACGATAACTGCGATTACAGGCGGCCTCGGTGCTCCCGGGATTGGTTCCGCTTATTCGACGAATGGCGGTGAGAGCCGCGTGGATACGATCATCTTAAGAAACTCTGTGATCGAGTCCGTAAGAGGGGGATTTACACGATCCGGTTCTCTTTCCCTAGGGCCTGGTATTGGTACCGGCTACGTAAACGACTTTCGTCTCGCCGAGACATTGACCCCCTATTCATTCGGCGGCACGTCAACAATCGATCTCATCAGCATCGAAAACACGCGCATCGGCGGAGCGTACGGCGGAGAGAAAGCGCCGGGTATTGGTGCTAGCTTCACGGAGAACTTGGATTCCGCGAATAATGGTGTTATCGTGAATCGTTCACAGCTTCGTTTATTGCAGATATTGAATCAGAGCAACGTGACCGCTTACGGTGGTTTGAATGCGAATGGCATCGGGATTTCGGAGATCGCATTCTCAGCCAGAACACCGTCTGATCCTGTTATTGATGCCATCAAAGGCTCCTCTTATGTGGATATCCTGCATATCGATGCGACTTCCCGTGCTGTTGCGTATGCCATTAATTTTCCCGGTGTCTGGACGGGGATTCCGAATTCTGCATTTGTTGATGCAGTTCCTCCAATCGCCGGTACGTTTACGGACGATGTCTTCAACCAGCGCGACCAGCTGTGGACGGGACTGAAGAACGCGAATCAGTTTGACTCCGAATCGGAGTGGCTGTCGATTGGGGGCTGGACCAATACCCCCGGGAGTACACCTGATGCGAATATCGTTAACTCGACTTTCTACAAGGGAAGAGAAACCGATGGCGTAAATGGGATTAATGCAATCGATACTACGCAAGAGCTGCGTCTTGTATCCATTGATGCTGTGGATAGTATCGAGCTCGTCATTCCTCCACTGTACAAATATGTTGGATTTACAGGAGAAGATCCGAACTATTTCTTTCGGATTACAGGCGGACCTTATCAGAACCAGGTCATCGTTGACAGGCATACCACGTTAAACCTCAGTAACGAGCCGTTTGCGCTGGCAAACGTGGCAAGCGAAACCATTCTACGGCTGAAAGTTTTACAAACACGCTTATCGGTGACTTATTTTGCGAATACGGAATCGGTCGGATTCCCTGAGCTGACTTCCGGCGCAGTTCCGACGGATGAGACGGTATACACGAATGATAATTTCGTTGAGGTACAGGAGAATCCAAACGCGATGGTATTAACCGGTTTCGTATTTTCCGGTTGGTCGCTGAATGATAACGGTCAAGGTTTGCCCCCAATATATCAGAATCCGTCCATACCGCCATCTGAGCGAAATCGTGAGATTACCGGCAGCAACGGACTGGGTATTCAAGAGGACCAAAACTTGTACGCAGTTTGGGAACCCGAGGTCCCGATTCCGCCAATCGTCATTATTGATGTAGAGCCCAAAGATGTGCCATTAGGTTCGAACACAACCGTTACCATTACCGTACAGAATATCTCTAATGTTACAATCACGAAACAGCTGCGGACTATTCTGCCTCGCGGATTTGTATACCTCATTGATTCCTTAACCATTAATAATGAGGAGATTACGTTGCAAAATATTAATAATGTACTCCTTGATCTTGGTGTCAATGAACCCGGCGAGATCGATGTCATCCGGTTTCGTTTAAGAGCACCGTTAAGAAGCCGTTTCCGCTGTCATAAATTGCGATCGTTATTAAGAAGTACCATCGGTGAAGTAAGGGCGGAAGCGGAGATATGTTTAGAGGAAGAGGAAGAATGAGTTAACGAGCACCTCTGAGCTATTAATTGGAATAACCCACTTCGCAACTAAGAAGTGGGTTATTCGACATGTTTGTATGAATAGATTTACATATTGCCTCAGAGAGGGTATGCTGACA
The DNA here is from genome assembly GCF_900106745.1 of Paenibacillus sp. CF384. Lineage (GTDB taxonomy): Bacteria > Bacillota > Bacilli > Paenibacillales > Paenibacillaceae > Paenibacillus_Z. The sequence goes on from NZ_FNNV01000003.1 coordinate 93,783, forward strand.
TCTGTGCTCATGCAACGTTGTCGTACATGGAAGCATACAATGAAATATGGTAAAGTAGAGAGGCCCAATGATCGTGGATAATTGGCCTTTTACGATAGGTCGTAATCATGCAAGTTTTGATTGAGGAGGCTTTGCGCATGAACATTTTGCAGGCATTGTTTTTCCCTCCGGAGCAACCGGGCGGCGTGTCCTCAATGGTTCCTTACATTCAAGAACGATTTAACAAAATCGGCTGGCCAATGGAGTTATTCTCCCTTCCGAAACGGGTTAGGGGTAAAGGCCAAGAGCCTGTTACGTTCGAAACATTCGATATTAGCAATTACGAGGGTAATCCCATTATCGATAAATATTTGCAAACCTACCGCGATTACGTCTGGTGGACGAAGCTGCGCATTCAGAAATCGTATGATCTCATTCATGCGCATCATCCTATTCCGGCGCTGGTCATGAAACAGCTTTACCCCGATACGCCGCTTGTCATGACGATTCATTCCAGTTACGAACGCGAGCTGATTCTCAATGGCAAAATCATTGAAGGCGAGATGGAGCATCGTTTCTTAACTTCGATCTACAGGGAGCTTGAGCTGAAAGCGGATCGTATTCTGACGCCATCCGAAGCATTCCGCAGCTATATGCGGCCTTATGTGAACGATGCCGATCGCATTCAGGTCATTCCGAACGGGTTTGATGAGAAACGGTTTAAACCGATTTCTCATGAGAACGAGGTCGTGCAGCTGATTACGGTATGTCGCCTTGTTCCTGCAAAAGGGCTGGATATTCTGCTTCATGCTTGTGCCCAGCTGAAAGCGCGCGGACAGAACTTCGTCCTTCATATTATCGGCGATGGACCGAGTAGACTTGAGCTGGAGCAGCTTGCACAGAAGTTAAATTTGTATGACGATATTATTTTCTACGGCTACATGCTGCACCCGGAAGAGTTTATGCCCTTCTTCGATGTCTTCGTTCTGCCATCACGAGCAGAAGCATTCGGCTCGGTATTCGCTGAAGCAGCATTATGCTGGTTGGCTTTGGTCGGCACGAATGTAGGCGGTATTGCCGAGCAGATCGACGATGGAATCAATGGTCTCTTAGTGGAACCGGAGAATCCGACAGCGTTAGCGAATGCGCTTGAGAAGGTCGTATCCGATCAGGATTTCCGCTACAATATGGCACGGGCGGCTTGGAATAAAGCGAAACGCGTGTACTCCTTGCAGCGGGTAATCGCACAATTGAAGCAAGTGTATACGGAAATCAATCCGGAAGCGGACAAGGCAGAATAGGGAGTTAGGACATGGGAGTCTCATTTCGATTTATTCATGCTGCGGATTTGCATGTCGACAGTCCTTTTCGCGGATTGACGGAGGTGCCTCCCCATGTAAGGGAAGGACTTGGATCCTCGACCTTTCAGGCTGTTCGCCATTTGGTCGAGGCGGCACTGCGCGAAGCGGTTGATTTTGTAGTTATTTCCGGCGATCTCTATGATATGGCCGACAGATCGCTCCGAGCGCAATTATCATTGCAGCGGGAGTGGCAGAAGCTGCATGCCCAAGGCGTGCGGCTATTTGTTATTCATGGCAATCACGATCCGTTATCGGGCATGCAGGCTAATTTGGAATGGCCATCTTCGGTTCATTTCTTCGGAGCGGATGCGGTGGAAGCTGTACCCGTATACACCAAAGAAGGCGAGTTGGCTGCTCATGTGCATGGAATCTCCTATGGCTCACGAGTTGTAACCGCGAATTTGGCATCACGCTACAAGCCTATAGCCGATGGTTCGTATCAAATCGCGCTGCTGCATGGCACGGTGGACGGACATGCCGGGCATGATCCCTACGCGCCTTGCAGCTTGGCGGAGCTGATAGGTGCAGGCTTCCAGTATTGGGCGCTCGGTCATATTCATCAGCGTGCGGTTCTGCATCGTTATCCGCATGTCGTATATGCCGGCAATACACAGGGCAGACATGCCAACGAAACTGGGGCGAAGGGCTGTTATCTCGTAGACGTCAGCGAGACTTTGGAGACAAAGCTGCGCTTTCTCCCTTTAGACACGATAAGGTGGGAGACTTTGCGAGTAACCATCGCAGGTGTTCAGTCGGAGCAGGCATTGCTTCATGCCTTGGAACAAACCATCGCTTCGGCAGTGGCTAATAATGAAGGCAGGTCGCTTATGATCAAGCTGCGCTTAGAAGGCCGAGGTCCTATGCATCGCTTATTAACGGATGCCGTCGTAATCACGGAACTGCTAGGAGCACTAAGAGAACGAATCGGGGAGTTTGATGTGAGTTTGAACTCCGTGCCCGGCATGCAGTGGTGCTGGGTGCATAGCTTAGAAGCTGCAACGGGAGCAGAATTGGATCTGAATGCGCTGTCCGTAGAAGATAGTTTTACAGGTGAACTGATTCGCAGCAGCAATGCCGCCGAAGTGGACGAGCAAGCGATGCAGCAGCTGCTGGAAGAAGCGCTTCAATCCTTATCGAGCAATGCCCGAATTCGGAAGATGGTACGAGCCATGCAAACTGAGCGAGCTGCTGGATGGTTCGAGCTAGCGAAGGAGCTTGCGGCCGGGATGCTGACTGAGGAGTCGGATAGTCAAATGGAGTCGTTACCCGAGCAAGACGCAGGACAAGGAGGCGAGCGGCATTGAAGCTTCAAGGACTTCATGTAGAAGGCTTCGGGAAGCTGAGCGACCTTCACTGCAAATTCGATGCACCCGTGACCATCGTTTACGGACATAACGAGGCAGGCAAAAGCACGATGCTCGGGTTCGTTCGCGCGATGCTGTTCGGATTTGCGAATAAAGGCAATCCGGCAGAACGACAAGAGCCTGTTTATGGAGGGCGACATGGCGGCCGATTGTTTTTTGAAAATAGTGCCGGGCATGCATATGTGCTGGAGCGTTACAGCAGCGCTGCGGGGAAGGTGAACATTCGCCGGCTTGAACCAGAGGGAAGCAGCGGGAGCAATGGAGTCGAAACACTCACACAGTCGATGTGGGAGCGTATGTTTCTGGGCGGCGTCAACGAGCGATTGTTCCGAGAGCTGTTTGCGATCTCCTTATCGGAGCTGCAGGCGATCGGCATGCTGGAAGGCGATGAACTGGGCAAGCAGCTGTATCATGCTGGCTGGAATGGCGGCAGTGCGATCGCGAAGACGGAGAAGCTGTTAAATACGCAGCTGGATCAATTGTATCGTCCGCGTGGAAGTACGCAGCAAATGAATAAGTTGATGAAGACGCTCGACGAAATCGACGCGCAGCTTCGTCAATCGGAGGATAGTATTGCCGTATTTAATGAGCTGAGCTCATCGCTTGCCGAGCTTGAAGGGGATCAGTCTTATGTGGAAGAACAGCTCCCTACTGTAAGGGATAGGGAAGCGTTGTTGACAAGAGCGGTTCACTTGCGTCAGAGGTGGATCGATCGGCTTGCGCTGCAGAAGGAAGAAGACGCTTACGGTGATGCGCCTAGACTTGTAGTGGATGCGCGTGCCAAGACAGAGGCGATAGCGGCAGAGCTGATTCGGTTGCATGGGGAACGACATCTCAATCGTGAATTAGCGCAGAGGCTATCGCAGCAATTGGCTGTATTGTCTTTCGACGATCAGTTGATCGCAAGTGAGCATGAGATTGAAGCCTTACTGCTGTCAGCAGAGCATATTGCGGCTTCCAGGCAGAGTGCGGCTGAGCTTTCCGCAGAAATGCGCGAACACGAGGAGACGGCTCGCCGAATGATTCATCGTATTTCTCCGAACTGGACTGCAACTGAGCTGCGCTCCTTCCCAAATGGAGTCGCAGACCGGGAACAGGTGAGAGTGTTCCGAGCCGCGCTTCAGGACAGCTCGAAAGTTCACGGGCATGCGGAAGCCGAGCTTCGCGCAGCCTCACAGCAGGTTAAGGAAGCGGCCGCGCAGCTTTCTGAGGTGGATGGGGATAATGGCGTACTCGCTCGTGGGAATTCGGTAGGAATCGAGCTGCTGCCGGACTCTCCGGAAGCGCTTCGGCTTGCTGCACGTCAGTTCGAGGAAGCGTGGCATGAATTGGAATTGGCGAAGCTGCGCGCTGCGCATGACGCTACATCGACGTTGCAGCTTTCCGCAGATGAGCAGCAGCGTTCGAGAGAGGGGCAGTCCGCGCAGCTGCGGGTTGGAAGCGGTGCTTATTGGGCAGCCGTAGCGATTACGGCGGCCGGCGCAGCCGTGCTTGTCGTTGTCGGCGAGCCGGTAGCGGCAGCTGTCGCTGGTGTTGCGGCAGTGGCACTCGCAGCGCCCGGGGTGCTGAGGTTTGGGAGGCCGTCAGACCGTGCAGCGCACGGGCGAGCCGGCGGACGAGGCCGAGCAGGACGCAGGCGCGTACAGGAGGAGGCCTCCTTCGGGAGGTCGGATACTTCGGATGCGCTGCTTGCCGACGCGGAGAAACGTGTTGTTGCTGCGGTGCAGCAGCTCGTCCGCGAGCCTGCGGGCATTCTGGCAGCGCTGCTGGCGCGGGGGCAGCACGAAGCTCCTGCGATGCAGCAGGCAGAGCTGTCCGCGGCATGGCGGCAGTCCGCCGCTGCCAGAGACGGCCGCGCGTTGGACGCAATCGGTGGCGCAGCAGCTTCAACAGCTGCACAAGTGCTCGCGCGTCTGCGCGCTGCGATCGACGCGCGGCAGGACGAGCTTCGCCTGCGCGCCGGCACCGCTGAGCGCCGCGGAGAGCTTGCGCGCCGCCATGCGCGGCTGCGCGCGCAGGAGGACGCCGCCCTCGCCGCGGTGGACCACGCGGCCGAAGCGGCAGCAGCCATCGCGGCCAGATGGCGCGAATGGCTGGCCGCGTGCGACCTTCCGGCTTCGCTCACGCCGGAAGCGGCCGCGGAAACCTTCGATCTTGCCGAGCAGGCGCTGCTGCGGCTGCAATCGTATGACCGCGCAGCAGGCAAGGCTGCACGGCTGCAGGCGGAGGTGGCCGCCTTCGAAGACGCGGCCTTGCAGCTTAGCGCAGCATTCCCCGCGGCGGTCAATCGCGCGCATGGCGACGCGGCCGCGGCCGTCCGGATGCTGCACGCGGAAGCGAGTCGGCATGCGGCGGCAAGCAGCCGAGCCGAGGAGCTGCAAGCGCGGCTTGCGGAGCTGGAGCAGCAGGCTGCGCAGCTGGCCAAGCTCACGCTCGACTTGGAAGCGAAGCAGCGGCAGTGGTTCGATTCCGCGCGCGTGAACAATGAGCTGGAATGGCTGGATGCGTTACAGCGTTCTGAGCGACTGGCCGTAATCGAAGCGGAGCGCTATCGGCTCGATGCGGAGCTTACGGCGGGTTTGACAAGTGGACAGCGCGAACAGCTGGAGACTTGGTATTCCATGAGCGACGGCAATCAGCTGACGCAGATGCAAGAGGAAGCGAAGCGCGAGCTTGGGCAGCTGGAGCAGCGCAGAAGCGAGCTGATTGAGCAGAGCGGACGCAAGCGTCAGCAGCTGGAGCAGCTGCTGCAAAGCAGCGGCAGATCGCGGCTCATCATGGAGCGAGAGCAGGCAACGGCTGCGCTGGAACAGTTGATTGAGCGGTATGCGGTCGGTGCGATTAGCATGACGATGATTCGCAGAACCAAACGAATCATGGAGGAGCAGCGACAGCCGGGCGTACTTCGCGAAGCGTCGCGGATTATGGCAAGGCTGTCGCATGGAAGCTATAAACGGATTTCGATTCCGGAGGGAGAGCAAACGATCTCACTGGAATCGAAAGACGGAAGGTTGGTAGAAAGCAAAAGGCTCAGCAGAGGAACTGCTGAGCAATTATATCTTGCGATGCGATTAGCGCTGGCGGATGAAGCGGCAGCCTCGATGGAACTGCCGCTGTTGCTTGACGATCCACTCGTTAACTTCGATCTGACCAGGCAGAGAGCCGCCGTCGAAGTGCTCGGCGAGCTGGCAGAACGACGCCAAATTGTGCTGTTTACCTGCCATGATCACATGAGAGACTTGATACGTACTATTTTACCGCAAGCCGAACTAATCCATTTAGCATAGTCCTTTTAGTTTAAGTTACTCCCCAGCCGGAGGCCGCTGCTTAATCAGCAGCACCAGCCAGCCAAGGCTGATCAACCCAAACAGAGGGTAGAGCGTGGAGAGGAGCGGGCCAAATCCGATTTGGCTGGCTACGTAACAGGAGGCTAACGTCAGGATCGTGAGCAGGGTTCGGGAGAGTTTAAGTCGTTCCTGCATTTGCAGCGTCAATCCGTACACATCGGCGATCAGAGTCGTGAAGATTTCCGCGAAAATCAAGAAGATATAGATCCACTGAATGCCATGGCCAAGCTGACGCGCGATACCGCCCATCGGTATTTCGAATTGTTGGATACCGGGCATGTACACCGATAACGCGATGTGTCCGGCAAGCAGCATGAAGCCGATCCCGATGCCGCCGATCCATGAACCGTAGACGATCGTTTTGCGATCTCGCATTTCTGCGCCAAGCGGGACAAGCACGGCTTGAGCCATAGATAAATTGAAAGCGGCGTAGAGGAACGGCGAAGCCCAGATGGAGATCGGCGAATGGTCACTCGTCAGCAGCATCCACCGGTCCGAGCCCGGCGTTTTGACCGTATCGATGATGATAAGCACCGTAAAGAGCAGCATCACCGGCACGACAATCGCGTTTACGGTTAAGATTGCATTCATCCCTTTACGCAGCAGGAAGAAGCAGCCGACCATCGTAATGAGCAGACCCGTTTGATAGGATAGATTCCAGTTTTCGGAGAATATCGAACCGGCACCGGCAAGCATAACGGCACAAACGCCGAATAATACGATGAGCATGAAATGGCTGATCCAGCGGCCGAAACGGTCGCCGAAGAGCACTTTATTGACATCCTCATAGGATTTTGCCCGGACATCGCTTGCAATCAACATCATTTTGGCACCGAGCCACACGAACATGATCGTGGCCATTAGAATGGTAACGGCGCCTAGTACACCAAACCGAGTAAAAAATTGCAAAATCTCTTGTCCGGTTGCAAAACCTGCGCCAACTACCGTACCCATATACGTAAACGCGATTTGCATGATTTTACTCGCTCTTTTCATACGTACACATAACCTGCCTTTCGCACAATACCTACTAGTAAAAGGTATGTCCAATCAGGGACAGGCATGACTATTATCCTTCTTATAAGAGAAAGCGGTGGATTTGCTGGTATGGCTATGGTTGTTGCCATTAGTGTTTTCTCTGCATCCCTGGTACTGATTGTATGGAAGCCAAAAGGAATTCACGAAGCAATCGTCGCCCTTCTCGGCGCGGCATTGTTATTCGTAGCCAGGCTGCTTACGCCGGAGGATGCGGCTTATATATGGGGCTTTGTCTGGAATGCGACTTTCTCTTTAATCGGCATTATGCTGTTTACGGCGCTTCTGGACGCGAATGGATTTTTTCGCTTTGCTGCACTCCATATCGTTCGAACCTTTCATCATAAGCAGCTGCGCCTGTTAATCGGATTATGCGCGCTTGCTGCGGCAATTACGGTGTTCTTCAACAATGACGGCACGATCCTGATTATGATTCCGATTGTGCTGGAAGTAACGAAATTGCTACAGCTGTCTCGCAGGAGCAGTATCGCCTTTCTGCTTGGTGTAGGTTTAATGGCAGACACAGCAAGCGCACCGCTAATGATGAGCAATTTAACGAATATATTAACGGCGGATTTCTTCGATCTGTCCTTCGGGGAATATGCCAGAACAATGATTCTTCCGGGAATCGTTGCGATCGTGGTGACGATTGCGGTTACGGCAGGTTACTTCGGACGCAGCATTCGAGCGGAGGAGGAGAGGCTGCACGCACCTGAATCCTTTCCTGATCCTACGTCAGCGATCGGCCATAAAGGGCTGTTCTACTTATCTTGGGTCATCATTGCGGCCATTATGGTCGGTTATCTGGTAGCGGACAAAATCGGGGTTCCGGTTGCGGCGATCGCCTTAACGGGAGCTGCAGTACAGTGGCTTGCAAGTATGGCTGTCGGACAAGGAGACGTGAAAAAGACGCTCCGCGGAGCGCCCTGGTTAATCGTCGTATTCGCCTTATCGATGAATCTAATCGTCTACAGTATGTATCTTCACGGCGCAGTAAGCTGGTTCCCTCACGCAATCGAACCGTTGACGGAGCAAGGGCCATTGATTGGCATCCTCGGCTCTGGTGCGCTGTTCTCCTTGCTTAGCGCGGCAGTCAATAACTTGCCGGCGGTGCTTGTATCGTCACTTGCCATTGAACAGATGGCGGGGCCGCATTATTTGCCCTACGCCAGCTTACTTGGTACTTCTGTCGGCGCCAAGCTGACACCGATCGGTTCTCTCGCAACGCTGCTATGGCTGCAGCTGCTGCGCAAAGGCGGCATCGATATGTCTTGGCGGGAATACGCTAAATATGGGCTGCTGCTGACCGTACCGATCTTGCTCAGTGCACTTATAACCTTATGGCTTATCTGGTAGGATGAAAAGCTTCATTGAAAGTACCTTTTTCGTTTCAGGATCAAGATCCAATTTCAGCAATGCCCCTGTCGCTTGATAAGCGAGCACGCTTGCGGTATGCGTCGTCGGTTTTCCCAAAGCTGTAGTCACTGCGCTCTCGCTGTCACCTACACGAAGACCACTCAAGCTGCTCGATACGTTTTTCTCGAAAACTTCAACGAAGCGAACTTTCTTATCCGAACCATATCCGATGGAGAACCCGGGATACTCAATAACGGTAATGGTCTCTTTCTCATCCTTAATCATATAACTGTCTGTTTGTTTGCCCAGTCGAAGATCTAGAACCGTCTTGGCATCTCCAATCGAGATACCATGGAGCTTAGGTGCTTTGGGATCCCACTTCGGTTCTTCCTTCACAGCAGCCTGCTTCGTTCCGGCTTTACCAGTGGAGGATTCTGTCTGTGCATCCGCGATTGTTGCGTCTTGAGAAGGGGTCTCCTCGAACAGGGTCTCTTGACCTTCGCCTTTCGAAACATAGGCCTTCTGAGGGCTGTCGGAATGGTCGTCCGTGTGTGACCCGGATTGTTCAGCCGTTAACCGGCCCTTATCTGTAGTTTCAATTCCCGTAACGCCAAGCGAGCAGCTTGAAAGCAGCAGAAGCATCGTGCAAGCAGCGGCGGCATAGGCGATTTGTTTGGTTGTTAAACTCGTTATCGTTCGTGTCATTCGTGTCACACCTCCTCGATGTACGCCCTGGTATCCGATTCGTATCGTTGTTAATCAGTTAGACGTTAGTAATGGAAAAAAGTTGCAATGATTAGTGGCTGTTTCGTTATATTTTTTGCCGATTAGTTGCGCTGTTGGTGTTCCATATGATACCTTTAACGGAAAAGATTTTTTCTGGTGGAGGGAAAGCGAATGGAACTGCTAAAAGAACGCATACTGCGTGAAGCCTCTATTCTAAATCAAGATGTATTGAAGTTGGATGCTTTGTTAAATCATCAGGTCGACCCGATCCTTACCCAAGAGATGGGTAAAGAATTTGCGCGTTTATATGCGGAAACGCCGATTACGAAAGTCATCACAGTGGAATCATCCGGCATACCGGTTGCTTTTACGACAGCCCTGGCGCTTGGTGTACCGCTCGTATTTGCACGACGGAAGAAAACGCTCATCGCGGATCCGGATGCCTATTGCGAACGTGTTCCGTCATTCACGAAAGGCATTGTAACGGACATCATGGTTTCCCGTCAATTCCTAACGCCGGACGATACCGTACTATTCATCGACGATATCATTGCTAACGGCGATGCAGCCCGTGGTCTTATCAAAATTATCGAGCGTTCCGGTGCAACCTTAGCAGGACTTGGCATCGTGGTGGAGAAATCATTTCAAGCCGGAGCACGTACGATTCGTGAACAAGGTATTCGTGTAGAATCGCTGGTGCGCATCGCTTCGCTGGATGGCGGAAAGATTCGTTTCGAATAGGTTCCGGATAAATTCCATGATCATCATCTTTTCGAGTTGAATGAATTGGCTTATAATGATCGTAAGTGACGGATTGGAGGCACAACATATGGGACAATTATCTGCTGATTATTTAGTGACCAAGTTGTCGGAAGCGAAGAACCATTTCGAACGTGCTCTTGATTGCAAGCATACGGATTTTGATGACTTGTATCCTTATATGATTGAGCATCCGCAGTTTTTCTGGTATAAACGGTATGTTGCATGGTCCGAACTCCTTACGATTGTGAAGCTCTCTACTGAGCTTGAGATGGATTGGAAAGAACAGTTCACGGAGAAACAAGCGGAGTATATCACGAGCCGAGTGATGTCATCTCGCGTTCTCGATGAATGGTACGAAACGAATGATTCGAAGGAACATGTTAGCTGAGCGTGGAACGAAACAAGTGAACAGAAAGACCTCAATGCTGGCAATCCCTGCCGTATTGAGGTTTTTTTATAGAAATGGAGCGAATGAGAATGATAACAGAAGCACAGCTGGATCAATTTCGAGTGGACGGAACGCCGGTGCGCGTAGTAAGAGATGGGATGGAAGTGAATGATGTACTCGGCATTGTCGTTGCATGGGATGCCGATTCCGTCGTCATTCGCAAGCGCAGCCGCAGAGTGGTTAAGCTAAGCAGAAGCTATGTCTATGAACCGGTGGCGGCTCCTCGAACCGAGCTGTAAATGTGAAAAAGTTGAAACGAAATGCAGCCTCATCCGTATTGGTGTAGCAAACGTTACTGGAGGTTATTTGAATGAAATGTCCTGTATGTTCAGATGTTCGTATGCGCGAGATTGAGAAGGACGGCGTTCTGATCGACGTTTGCCCGGATTGTAAAGGGGTTTGGCTGGATCGCGGCGAGCTGGACAAGCTTGTGCGCGGTGTCAAAGAAGTTCGCGATGACTACGATCGACTGGAGCGCAGCGTTCAAGTCAATCCTGCTTATCCGCCGAATGAATCCCATTTTGAGCAAGATCGTGATCGTCATCGCAGCCAGGGGCAGGATCACAACTATAATACCGGCAAAGGCTACAGCCAGAACGGTTACGACTCGCATGGGTATGATAAGCATGGGTATGACAAATACGGCAAGCCGCGCAAGAAGAAAACGATGCTTGATGTTTTCGGTGACTTGTTCGAATAAACTATAGTTAGAAAATTTCAACTTTAATCGATCATCTTGACTTCGCCTGAAGCGGATGCCATAATGAGAACGTGATTGCGGCTCGTGTCGCAACAACAACTGCCAGATGCGGTCGTGGCGGAATTGGCAGACGCGCTAGATTCAGGTTCTAGTGGTGTAACAGCCGTGGAGGTTCGAGTCCTCTCGACCGCACCAATTATTTAAATAGCAAGGGTTTGGGATGCCTAGTATTGATTAGGCTGACCGGACCCTTTTTTTGTTTGTGCAAGAGCTCTTTCTTCCGGTGAGAAATGACTGTAGAAGGATGCGTTTTTGCTGGGTAATATTAACGAAGCATTGGTTCAAATTGTAAGTTACTAGGAGGCGAGAAGTATATATAGGAAATATAGGAAGTAGACGCAACGAAACTATCCTTTCGTTGCGTTTCTTTTATATAAATGTCGTGCGGTGAGCTGAAATTTATACGATAATAGAATGAAAAGGCGTGGTAGCGCTATCATATAAAGGGGAGGGGGGAGATGGGATGAAGAAGTTTTCAAGCGTGTTTCGAAGCTTCCTAATTTCATATATCGTCATCTTAATTATTCCCAGCATCGCTGGATTCATTTCTTATCGTACCTCCATCTCAGTTACGGAGAAGCTGTCCATTCAGAATAATGTGATACAGCTCCAGAAGAGCAAAGAGTTGTTGGAGCGGCGGATGGCCGAGGTTGAAGGCTTCACTAGACAGCTCGCCATCAATCCGGACTTAAGTATCTTGATGAACGAGAAGAGCGCAGGGGACCAGACGAATGTTTACGGGATCTGGAAAATGCTTCGCAGCGTGCTTACGTTCGGACAAACCAATGATTTTCTCCAGCAGTTTTATATTTACTTGGGCAACTATAATGTCATCCTAACGCCGGGGTCGGCCTATTTCCGTCCGGAGCATTATTATGATAATTTCCGTTATACCGATCAATCGCTTGCAGAATGGAAGCAAACGGTGCTCGGGAAGACGCATCGCAGCGAAATCATGCCCCTTCGCAAATTTAATAATAAGGGCACGCCGACTGCCGTTGTTACATACATGCAGTCTTTCCCGCTAGACAGCTTCAGCGGCTCCTCGCCTGCTGTTGCCGTCGTCATTATCGACGAGAAAACGATCGCGAATCTATTAACGGGGATTACAGACAAATACGGCGGGTGGACGCAGATTAGCGACGCCAATGGCCGAACGATTGCTTCGACGGGCACCGGTTTGCCAGATATGAACGCGTTGTCCAAGGACTCCAAATTCGATCCGACTCAAACGAGTCAATTCTACGAGGATGATCTCGTCATTACGATTCACTCGGAGACGAACGGCTGGGTATATCGTTCGGGCATCCCGAGACATGTCTTATTAGAGAACGCGAATCAGATCAAGTTCATGACATGGACGATTACCGGCATTGCACTTGCTGTAGGACTGCTGGTCGGATTATTGCTGGCTTACCGCAACAGCGTGCCGATCCATAAACTGGTGTCGGTCGTGAAGGAGCAGTTCGGCAAGGTAGAGACGGCCGAGCGGAATGAATACGATTTCTTGCACGGTAACATCGCGGAAATGATCCGCAGCAGCAACCAGCTGGAGTCTGAGCTTCACCGGCAGCTGCCACTTATTCGGGATGCCTTCTTGAAACGGTTGATTTCCGGGGAGCTGCAGACACGGGAGGAGATTTTTGCCGCTGCTTCTCAAGCGAATACAGGCATTTACGGTCATTCCGGATATGTGTGTATTCTGCATGTACAAGGCTACACCGGGATGGACAGTGTCGAGGTACTGAATGAGCTGCATGCAGCAAGACTTATCTTAAAGCAAGCGCTTCTTGATATTGCCGGCTTTATGCTGACAACGGATTCGGGCTCAGACAGAATCGTTATCGTGTTCGCTTCCAAAGAAGCCGAGACCGGTAATGCACTGGGACGCAGCGAGATCGCCGCACTGCTGGAACAGCTGTCCCGGCAGGCTTTCTCTGAATACCGCATTACATTCACAGCTGCGCTCGGCGATTCATTCGGATCGGAAACGGAAGTCAGCGTTTCCTATGAACAGGCGAAACAGACGTTGGAGCATGCGCTGCACGCCGATCGCAAAGGCATCGCTTGGTATGACGAAACGAGCATGGAGAGTGCAACTTACTATTACCCGCTGGAACTGGAGCTTCGTTTGATCGGGACGATCCGGGCAGGGGAGACGGAAGAAGCAAGGCGCATCGTCCGTTCCGTCATCTCTCTGAATACAGAGCAGCGCGAGCTGTCGGTAGAGATGTGGCAGCAGCTGGTCGGAGAGGTGAAAGGGACCCTTCTGAAGCTGCTCGATCAGAAGACGTTCATGGAATCCGGCATATTCGAGCAGTTGAAGGATCGTATTATTGCCATTCAAGCACAGGATAAACGGACTTTCCAGATGGAAATCGAAGATATTGCCGATGCGATGTGCGCAGTAGTCGTCAGCCGTAAGAATGATAGTCATACAAGGACGGTTGAAAGCATGAAAGCTTATATTGGCGAACATTTCTCGGATGCCGAGTTAACTTTATACCGCATAGCGGAGCAAGTGGAACGGCCGGAGAAATACATTTCGCAGCTGTTTAAGGAAGTAACCGGCTCGAATCTATCCGATTACCTGGAGCAGGTCCGGATGGAGCATGCAGTAACCCTGCTGCGTGAGAATGGATATACGGTTGATGAAATTTCTTCCCGTGTCGGCTATAACAGCTCCCATTCGTTCCGCAGAGCTTTCAAACGCGTTACAGGCGTGTCACCAAGCTCGTACCGGCAGACAGCCGAGGGTTGAAAGGGGGATTTGCTTTGAAGACGTTGGCTCAGTCCGCTTATGCCGCAATTTCGATATGCGTACTCCTCTTAGCACTTCCTGCCTGTGATTATGTGAAGCAGCAGGACAAGTCTGCAGATCTACCGCTTCGAATCAGTATCTTTGCGCAGCAGGATACGGACCAGAATTTAAAGACAAATGATTTCTCGCGGTTATTGGAGCAGAAGTTTAACGTTTCCTTCGATTGGCGAACGATTCGCTATGAAGCTGCCAAGGAGAAGAGACAAATTTCGCTGTCGAGCGGAAATTATCCGGATGCTTATATATTGACGACCTATATTGATCAATTCACGCAGGCTGATGTTCTTCGATACGGCAAACAAGGGATCTTCTATCCGCTGAATGATTTGATTGACCGCTATGCGCCGAATATCAAAGCAGCCTTCGATCGAGAGCCTGGCCTTCGCGCGCTTAATACGGCACCTGACGGAAATATCTATGGATTGGCCTCATTCAGCGATTGTTTTCATTGCTCCTATCCTTATAAGCTATGGCTAAACGATAAATGGCTGAAGAAATTGAACCTGAACATGCCGAAGACCACGGAGGAGTTACGCGTCGTACTTCGGGCTTTCAAGAACGGCGACCCGAACGGCAACGGCTTAGCCGACGAGATTCCGCTTAGCGGTTCGACTGAGGATTTCGGCGTGCGCGTGCTTCCGTATTTGATGAACGGATTTGTGTATGACGATGATCGTACCTATGTAGAGGTAGCCAATGGGCAGGTCAGTCTGGCAGCGATTACGCCGCAATGGCGTGAAGGTTTGAAATACGTGAAATCCTTATACGATGAAGGCTTAATTGATGCAGGTGCTTTTACACAAAATGCGGATGCTTATAAGCAGCTTGGCGAGAATGCCGGTGCGGAGATATTGGGCGCGGGGACGGCCATGCATCCGGCTATTTTCGTTGACACGGGGCTTGGTAACAAACGCGGCGGCGATTATGTGCCCGTTCCGCCGCTTCAAGGACCCTATGCTTCTTATGCTGTCTATTATCAGTCCGGCAGCACGCCGGGAGCTAAATTTGCGATTACGGATAAAGCCAGCCCCGATGAACGCATCGCTCTTATTCGAATCGCTGATTATCTGTATACGCCAGAGGGTCAGGCCAATGCGGAAATAGGCAAGGAAGGCCTTGATTGGCGAAGACCGCTCGATGGCGAACAAGCGCTTGATCCCAATATTCCGGCACAGTTCGCAAGCATTGTTGTGCAGGAAGCTGATATCCACCGGAATACGAGATGGAGCGGGATGGGCCATTTCTATATGCCGAAATCCTACAGAAACAGCTGGGTACAGGATATGGATATTTATTCGCCAAACGGCTATGAGAGAAGGCTCTATCAAGCAACGAAATTATATGCGGGGCATGAGCCTAATGAAGTTTTTCCAATGTGGTCGATTTGGATCGACTCCTCGAATGCAGATGAAGAGAGTCTTCTGCAATCCAATATGAAACACGAGATCGATGAAAGCGCAATGGCGTTCATAACAGGACAATTAGACCTCGAGAAGGACTGGGGTGCCTATGTAAAAGGAATCCAAGCGCTTGGCGCAAGCCGGTACGTTTCGATTTTGCAGCAGGCGTACAATAGATGGATCGTACAAGAAAATACCAAATAAAACCTTTATCCGGCCGCGACTGTTGCGGTCGGTTTTTTTTTGTGCCTGTTTGCAAGGTACGGCGGCTCAGATGGCCGTTTTATGGGGAAATGTCCCCCGCAATTCAGGAGATCTGTACGGTGAAAGACGAAATTGTACCTTCCTTGAGATACCGGAAATCACCTATGATCGATCCTGTAGAAAGCGCTATCAACACAACATGGATAGATTCACTAGGGGGGATTGTTTTGGAGGCCGCTGGCAAACGTCTCGGCGCAAGAAGAAGTTTCGCAAGACATTGGCAATTGTATCTCGTCGTTACACCACCGCTTTTATTCTTTATTATTTTCAAATACTATCCGATGCTGAACGCTGTATTAGCCTTCAAAGACTACTACGTGACCAAGGGCATCTGGGGAAGTCCGTGGGTGGGTTTTCATAACTTCAGATTGTTCTTTGAGAACCCGGTGTTCGGGACGATCGTGAAGAATACGCTCACGCTCAGCTTCTATCTGCTGCTTGCCGGATTCCCGGTTCCGATTCTGCTGGCGCTCATGTTAAATGAAGTGCGCGCCCAGAAGTTCAAGCGTTTCGTGCAGCTCGTTACCTTTGCGCCGTACTTTATTTCCACTGTCGTCATGGTATCGATTATTATGCTTTTCCTTGCACCAAGGCTTGGTTTTGTAAACGTATTTATGAATCACCTTGGGCTTGAATCGGTTAACTTTCTTGGTAACCCGAACATGTTCACATCCATTTACGTGTGGTCGGATATTTGGCAGACAGCCGGTTATTCCGCCGTCATCTATTTGGCAGCGCTTGCCGGGGTTGATCCAACTCTATATGAAGCAGCCAAGGTGGACGGGGCATCTCGCTTCCAGAAAATTTGGAACGTGGATTTGCCGGGCATTCTGCCGACGATCTCCATTATCTTGATTCTGAATGTCGGCAACGTTATGGCAATCGGCTTCGAGAAAGTGTATCTGCTTCAAAATAAATTAAATATCGCCAGTTCAGAAATTATCGCGACATATGTGTATCAAATCGGTTTGCTGAATGCGAATTACAGCTTCGCGACGGCAGTAGGTCTATTTAATTCTGTCATCAATTTAGTCCTGTTGTTTGTAGTAAACGCAATGGCAAGACGGTTTTTGAAATCCAGCATCTGGTAATGAAGAGGTGTTTACGTGGCTAAGGTAGCGACTCGAATCAAAGAATCATCAGGCGATAAAGTGTTCCTAACCGTCATTTATATCATTCTGGCCCTCGTGCTGGTGGCGGTGCTCTATCCTTTAATTTACATTTTCAGCAGCTCTTTCAGCAGCCCGTCTGCTGTTTCGGCGGGGCGCGTGTGGCTGTGGCCGGTCGAATTCTCAATCAAGGGCTACGAGGCGCTGTTTAAGAATCCGCAAGTGTTAAGCGGCTATGGCAATTCCTTGCTGTACACCGCAGCAGGTACATTTATCAGTGTCATGTTGACGGTGATGCTGGCGTACCCGCTTTCGCGTTCGACGTTCTTCGGACGCAACGTCATTATGATGCTCATTACGTTCACGATGCTGTTCAGCGGAGGATTGATTCCGACTTATTTGGTCGTGAAGAGCATGGGGATGATCGATACACGATGGGCGTTAATTATTCCGAATGCAGTTTGGGTGTGGCAGGTCATCATCGCTAGGTCCTTCTTTCAGCAGTCCATACCGGCTGAGCTTGTGGAAGCAAGCGAAATCGACGGCTGTTCGGATATCCGCTTCATTCGCAGTGTCGTGCTGTCACTGTCCAAGCCAATCATTGCCGTACTCGTCATCATGTACGCAGTCGGTCAGTGGAATGCGTACTTTGATGCCCTAATTTATCTCAAAACTTCTAGTAAGTACCCTTTGCAGCTGATCCTGCGAAGTATCATCATCCAGAACAACAGCGGCTCCAATATGGACGCCATGAAGCAGGTGGAGAAGCAGCAATTGGCTGAGCTTCTGAAATACTCGCTGATTGTCGTAGCCACGCTTCCGGTGTTAATTATTTATCCGTTCGTGCAGCGTTATTTTGTGCAAGGGATGCTGGTCGGGTCGGTTAAGGGCTAAAGTCGTTGAAGGTACTGAAAGGGGGGATGCCGTTCATAAGCGCATCTGTTCACAGGCTGTGCTTGAACTTGATGGTATTGAAGCTGGTAACAATCCAAACAGAACAACTAAAAGGGAGCGATTACACGTGTTTAAAAAGAGAATGGTAAGCTTGCTTGCGGTGGTCATGATGACTACGATGGTCATGTCGGCTTGCTCCAAAGACAACGGAAACAGTAATACGACTTCAAATACCGAACCGACAAATGCCGCATCCACGAATACGAACGAGCCTGCAGAAGCCAATACGGCTGCACCTGCAGCACCGGTTGACATCAAGCTGTTCGCCGTACAAGAGCAGGACATCAACCTGGAAACGAACAAGTTCACGAAATTCGTAGAAGAAAAATTCAACATCAAATTCACGTTCGAAGCCATTCCTGGCGACGGTGCTAAAGAGAAACGTCAAATCTCCCTGGCAAGCGGCGACTTCCCGGATGCTTATATGCTGACCGCTTATATCGATCAATTCTCACAAGCTGACTTGATCAAATACGGTAAACAAGGCGTATTGATTCCGCTGAACGACCTGATCGATCAATATGCACCGAACATTAAGGCTGCACTTGAAAATAATGCAGACTTCAAAGCATTCAGCGTCGCGCCGGACGGCAACATCTACGGTCTGCCTGCTTACTCCCAATGCTTCCACTGTTCGTACCCGAACAAAATGTGGCTGAACACAAGCTGGCTGGAGAAGCTGAAGCTTGAAATGCCGAAAACGACGGAAGACTTCAAAAAAGTGTTGGAAGCGTTTAAAAACCAAGATCCGAACGGCAACGGCAAAAAAGACGAAGTTCCGCTTAGCGGCTCTACAGAGGACTTCGGTGTTCGCGTCGTTCCTTACTTAATGGATGCATTCGTCTATGATGACGACCGCAACCACTTGTTGATGCAAGGCGGTAAAGTTGGCTCTGCTGCAGTAACAAACGAATGGAAACAAGGTTTGACTTACATTAAGTCGTTGTTCGATGAAGGGTTGATCGATCCGGGCGCATTCACGCAAAATGCGGAAGCATTCAAGAAGATCGGCGAAAACGGCGATGCGCAAATTCTTGGCGCAGGCGCAGGCATGCACCCGGCTATCTTCGTAAACATCGATCACGGCAACAAAAACTCCAAAGATTACAACCAAGTACCGCCGCTTACAGGACCAAACGGCGTATCGCTGGCTACACATGACGGCGGCGGCGTGGCTCCAGGCGCGAAATTCGCAATTACCAGCAAAGCAAGCAAAGAAGCGCAAGTTGCACTGATTCAGCTCGTTGATTACATGTTCTCCCCTGAAGGTCAAACAAACGGCGCATCCGGCATGAAAGACATCGACTGGAGAGATCCGAAAGACGGCGAAGTTGCGCTTGGCGAAGGCGTTCAACCGATGGTAGCTCCGATTCCGAGAGCGGAAGGCGAAGCTCCTCGCAACGCTGGTTGGAGCGGGATGGCTCACTTCTACATGCCGAAAGAATACCGTGACAGCTACGTACAAGGCACTGACATCTACGATTCCGCGAACTACGAGCGTCGCCTGTATCAAGCAACGCTGCAATACCAAGGCCATGAGCCGAAGGAATTGTTCCCGCTGTGGGCAATCTGGCTTGATCCGTCCGAGGTAGATGAAGCAACGATGCTGCAAACGAACATCAAAACGTACATCGATGAGAATTCACTGCAATTCATCACGGGTCACAAGAGCCTTGACAAGGATTGGGACAGCTACGTGAAAGGCCTTGAAGATTTGAAGCTGGGTCGTTACCTGGAAATTTTGCAAAAGGCTTATGATTCCTCTACGTTCGCGAAATAAGAATGCAAGACAACCGGGCGCATTATCGATGCATAAGCGCCCGGTTTTTCTAATTCCAATGATGAAAAGGGGATGAATGATGTGGTTCAGGTTCGGGCAGGCAGAACATTTCGCTTATGGGTGATTGTTGTTTTGTTGATCGCAGCACAGCTTGGCTTGGTTGCACCCGGAGAAAACAAGGCATTTGCAGCAAACAATGGACTTGGCGCTAAGCCCTACATGGGCTGGAGCAGTTACAGCATGCAGGTGTACAGCGGCAATTCATCTTGGATCACGGCAGCGCAAATTAAAGCGCAATCGGATGCCATGCATACGACGCTTCAATCGCACGGCTACGAATATATCAACATTGATGCCGGCTGGAACGGCGGAATGGATGGTTATGGCCGGCCCGTACCAAGCACGACCCTGTATCCGAACGGTCTGAGCGAAGTCATCGATTATGTGCATAACAACGGCCAGAAAATCGGGTTGTACATGATCCCGGGTTTGGCGCCGCAAGCCTACAACGCCGACCTGCCCATCTATAATGCGCCTGGCTGCTCGATGCAGGACATTGCCGTATTGCCGCTTACGACGGCAGATTACTGGGGACTCGGCTACAAGATTGACTTCTCGAACCCATGTGCGCAGAAGTATATCGACTCTATCGCCAATCTGCTCGATTCATGGGGCGTGGACTTCTTGAAATTCGACAGCGTGACGCCGGGCTCCGGGCATAACGATACGACCATCGATGCCCGCGGCGATGTTGCCGCCTGGTCGCAGGCGCTTGCTCCGCACGGCATCTGGTTCGAGCTGTCCTGGGCCCTTGACCACAATTACGTCGATACCTGGAAGCAGTATGCGAATGGCTGGCGCGTTGACTGGGATGTAGAGTGCTATTGCACGAATACGGCGTTGACGACATGGGCGAATATCGCCCGGTTATTCCCGGATGCGGCGACGTGGTGGCGGGATGCCGGCCCGGGGGGATGGAATGATTTCGATTCGCTGAACGTCGGCAATGGGGCAATGGACGGTTTGACTCAAGATGAACGGCGAACAGCGATGACGTTGTGGGCGATGTCTTCTGCCCAGCTGTACACCGGCAACGATATGACGAATCTGGACAGCTTCGGAATCAGCTTGCTTACGAATGATGAAGTCATCGCCGTTAACCAGGCCGGCCGGCCGGCGCATCCAGTCTCGACGGCAACAAATCAGCAGGTTTGGTACGCCAACAACGGAGACGGCACTTACACGGTTGGTTTGGTGAACCTTGGCAGCGCGGCGGCAACGGTTACCGTGAACTGGACCGATATCGGCTTAAACGGCGCGGCGAATGTCCGTGACTTGTGGACGCACACCGATCTCGGATCCTTTACCACCGGCTACAGCTCGGTTAATCTGCCGTCACATGGTTCGCGGCTGTTGAAGGTGAGAGCGGCAGGCGGCTCGGTAACAGCCAATGACGACGATACAGGCGTCAAGTATACGGGCAGCTGGCAGCGCAGCTATAACCGCGGGCTCGGCGATTATCAAGATGATGTTCATTTCACACAAACGAACAATGATTATTTTGAATACACGTTTAACGGAACAGGCGTGGAGTTGATTACAGAGAAGGACTCCTCTCAAGGCAATATGGATATTTACGTGGATAATGTGTTTAAAGGGACAGTCAGTACGTATAACGCAACCCGGCAGCTGCAGCAAACCGTGTATGCGGTTAGCGGACTCACGAACGGTTCGCATACGTTGAAAGCGGTCAAGAAATCGGGCACGTACATGCTCCTGGACAAAATACGGTTCAGCGTTCCCGCGGACATCGCGGTCAACGACACGGATACGTCCATCACCTACTCCGGCTCGTGGACGTATAACGGCAGCAGAGGCTTCGGCGATTATCAGGACGATGTGCATTACACGTCAACGAATAACAACTACGTCCAGTATACGTTTAACGGTACCGGTGTCGAGCTCGTGACGGAGAAGGAAGCGGGGCAAGGAGATATCGATATTTATATCGATAACGTGTTCAAGGGCACTGTGAGTACGTATAATGCTACCCGGGTAGCGCAGCAGAGCGTATATCGGATAGCTGGGTTAACGAGCGGAAGCCATACCATCAAGGCAGTGAAGAAATCAGGCACTTACATGCTGATTGACGCATTCAAGGTTATCGGCAATAAGATCCAAATCAACAATACGGACGCCGGCCTTACCTATTCCGGCGCATGGTCGTTGAACGGAAACCGAGGCTTCGGCGATTACAACAATGACGTCCATTTTACGCAGACGAACAACGATTACGTCCAGTACTCGTTTACGGGAACAGGCATTGAGTACATCACGGAGAAGGAAGCGGCGCAGGGCGACGTTGACATTTACATCGACAACGTCTTCAAAGCAACGGTGAGTACGTATAATGCGACGCGGCTAACGAACCAAGTCGTCTATCAAATCACAGGTTTGACTTCGGGCAGCCACACGTTCAAGGCCGTGAAGAAAACGGGTACGTATATGCTGCTGGATTCACTCCGAGTTACGCCATAATAGGAAGCGGGCGGCTCTTCGCAAATGCGAAGAGCCTGCCCTGTTGGAGGTCTTATGATGAATAACATGCTGGACATCAATCAATACTGCACCGCGCGTGAGGGTTTGCCGCATTTCCGGAATAAAATGAGTCTGAACGAACCCGTTACAGTCGCCTTTCTCGGAGGATCGATAACGGAAGGCTACGGCGCTTCCGATCCCGATCAATCCAGCTGGCGGGCGCTCACGGAGCAGTATCTGCAAACGGCCTATCCTTCGGTTGAATGGACCTTCATTAACGCCGGGGTAGGAGGGACGAATTCCACTCTCGGAGCGCATCGCTTTCATACCCATGTCAAGATGGAGCATGAAATTGACCTGCTGTTACTGGAATTCGCGGTGAATGACAGCCAGCACCGGGAACGAACGCCTGAAGGCAGAGCGGAGGCAATCCGAGGCATGGAAGGCATTGTGCGTCAGTGCCTCAGCCTGTCGCCTCAAGCTGACATTGTCGTTCTCTATTCCGCGGACGAGATCAACTTGCGGGAGAAGGAACCCTTCTTCATAGCCGCACATGAAGAAGTTGCTGCACATTACGGTCTGCCATCTGTCTCGTTCTTTGGAAGAGTACGGGATTGGCTGTGGGCAGGAGGAGGGACATGGGAGCAGCTTGCGCCGGATCGAACGCATCCCAATGACGCGGGCTATGCTTTCTATGCGGATTTATTGCTTACGTTTCTGGAGCTTTCCATGGAGGAGCACGCGGCCGGGAGTTTGAATGAAATTAGGGAGAACCTGCCGGCGCCTATGCTGGAAGCCTCTTATGAGAGGGCTGCTATGAAAGACCTATCCGATGTCTACGATGTGAAGCAGCTTCAGAAGCGAGAGAGGCCGGACAATATGGTCAACTGGCGATATGCAGCCGCTCATCTGGCATCAGATGATCCGGAGGCAGCCTTCAGCTTCGACGTGAACGGACAGGGGGCGGGTTTGCTGCTGATTTGCGGACCGGATTCAGGCATGCTGGAATATGCCATCAATGGCGGTCCGTTCCAACTCGTGAATCCGTTTGATGAGTGGTGCCCCCTATTTCAGCGGCCGGTGCCGGTTCAGCTGGTACAACGATCACAGGCGGAGACGATGCGAATTACGGTGCGCAATGCAGCGCAAAAGGATGAGCGAAGCACGGGGACTTGGCTCCGCGTGCTTGCGCTTCTCGAGCATTGATCCCTTTTGTTAAGAAAATATTGACTTCACTTTAACAATTGTGGTATTTTTATAAACGCCGCTTCTGATTTGCGAAGCGACAACTGCCAGATGCGGTCGTGGCGGAATTGGCAGACGCGCTAGATTCAGGTTCTAGTGGTGTAACAACCGTGGAGGTTCGAGTCCTCTCGACCGCACCAACTTTTAACGAACAAGGGTTTCGGTAAGCTCAAATGAGCTTACTGAGCCCTTTTTTTGTTGCCGTAAACCGAATCGAAGATATGCTTTTTCCTCTTTGTCCGGTTCCCTATCCATCAGATAAACCTTTTGTATATACAGATTATATACCATATCTAATTGAGCCCTTGTAAATGGAGTATATCTTTATTGACGAAACCTGCATAATTATGCCACTTTCTAGTTTTAAATTGTAAAATCTATTAAAAATTTGATAAAAAGATATATTCACTATTTACAATTCTGTAAATTAGTCATAAAATGAAAACGCAACCAAATGTCAGGTTATACCTATTTCATATAATCGGGGTATACCTCAAACAGAGCATCCGGGAAGGAGGCAATCCATACTTTAGCAGCAGCTTGGCAAGGGTTTAGATGCACATTCATTTTTCTAACCAAGGGGAGGACAAAACAAAATGCGTAATGGAAACAAACGTAGTTTGATGGTCTCGGCAGCAGCATTGATGGTAGCTTTTTCGGTAGCAGGATGTGGCGCTAACAACAATACGACTAACACAACGAATAACACTGCTTCGGAAGGAGCAACAAATACAGACACGGCGGCAACGACGAACGAAACCAATGCCGCGAACACAACTGAAACTGCTCCTGCAGAGAGTGCAGGCGATCTTAAAGGCGCAACAATCAAGATTGGTCTATGGTGGGACGGCGCTGACCCGCGTCTGAAGGAAGAGAAAGACCGTGTTCCGGCAGACGACGAGCAAATCGCTTTAATCGAAGCAGCTGAGAAGAAATATAACGGCAAGATCGAATTCGTGAAGTTCGGCGATTACGGCAAATATGTAGAGAACCTGACAACGACTTCGCTTGCAGGCGATCCGTTCGCGGATGTAGTCGTACTTGAGCTGTTCTGGTCATTCCCGGGACTCGTAAACAAGAACTTCATCCTGCCAATCGACGACATGCTTGATATGAGCGACTCCAAGTACATTGCTTGGATGAAGAACGGCGGCAGCTTCCAAGGCAAACAATACGGATTCATTGATTCTCCTCCTTCTCCATACGGTATTTTCTATAATAAGAAGCTGGTTCAACAGCTTGGCGTTGAAGATCCATACGAATTGCAGAAGAGCGGCGCTTGGACATGGGATAAATTCCGCGAGCTAGCTAAAGCGGCTACTAAGGATCAAGACGGCGATGGCAAAACAGACGTGTTCGGTTACATCGGGGACATGAAGGTAAGTACGGAGCAATTCGTCTATGGCAATAAAGGCTCCTTCGATAAAGACGAGAGCGGCAACATGAAGTTCTCGATGGACAGCGCAAACTCGATCCAAGGCCTTCAACTAGTAGCGGATATGTACAATGTGGATAAGTCGATCCTGCAGCCAGCTCCGAAGGACGGCAATGACAAAGCGTTTATCGCTGGCAAGAGCGTGATGTATGGCGGCTTTAGCTGGGAGCTTGGCGGCTTGAAGGACAACATGAAAGATACAGAGCTTGGTTATGTCTTCTTCCCGAAAGCGCCTAACGCTTCTGATTACACGTCCTACACACCTTACGGCAACATGTACATGGTTTCCAAATACTCCAAGAACCCTGAAATCGCTATGAAAATCATGGACGAAATCAGCTTGCACGGTAAAAACAAAGAGCTTGCGGTAGAAAGCTGGAAAAACCAATATACGCCGGAAGGACTTGATACTCGTACGCAAATGTACGACAAGATCGATTACAGCGGCAGCTACATCGCCGTTCCGGATGCAGACAAGCTGGTTGACAGCGTGCTGAAGGATATTACAGAAGGCAAAGTAGCACCTGCTACGGCTGTAGAGAAAATCAAAAATCAGTTTGATGCCGGTATCCAGAAGCTGCAAGCAGATTCAAAGTAACCAGCTCCAATTAGCATATTTCATGTAATTTGAACGGGACACCCTCAAATCGGCTTTGCTTTTAACAGTAAGGCGATTTGGGGGTCCGTTTTTGTGAGGGGAACTATGAAGCGATCCTATATCAAATTGATTTCGATACTCGTGATCTTATCTGCTGTCATCTATTTAGCAGCTACAACGATAGGGGGCAGCGCCGATCGAACGGCTTCCGCCGAAGATCGCCCGCTTGACAGCGCAAGCTTAATGAAATTGTCATCTTCCTTCAAGAAGGGCAGCTACGATGAGTATTTGTCCAAGTACTCAGACACGCCTGAGCCAGTGTCAGACATCCTGATTGAAGCTGAGAGCTTTAGTACGTTTTCGGAGATGAACGCTTCTATTGTCGAGAACTACGAAGGTGAACAAGGGAAGATGGTTCTAACGGAAGAAACAGGATCGATTTCATGGTCCGTAGCTATCGAGCAAAGTGGTTTGTACCAGATCGATATGAAATATTTCACCGTGAAGGGCAAAGATTCGGACATCGAGAGAGGTCTGAAGATTGACGGGGAAACGCCATTTAATGAAGCGAGAAGTCTTGTCTTCAGTCGTATCTGGAAAGATGAGAAAACCGTATTTGACCGCGATGATAATGGCAATGATTTGGCGCCGAAGCAGATCGAGGTGCCGATGTGGCAGGAATCGCTGTTTGAAGATGCAAGCGGATATTATGAGCAACCGTATCAGTTTTATCTAAGCAAAGGGAAACATGAGCTGACGCTGACCTCAAGCAAAGAACCGCTGGTCATCGATTATCTGAAATTAACCAAGCCGAGTAAGACCATTGCCTACGATGAACTAGAGAAACTTTACAAGCAGAATGGCTACAAACCCGTCGAAGGCTCATTTATGAAAATTCAAGGGGAAGCCTCTTCGCTGAAATCAACGCCAATGCTCCTCCCTTACAATGACCGCTCAAGCCCGGCTGTCGAGCCTTTCCACGCATCGAAGCTGCGTAATAATGCGATGGGTGGCTGGA
Source organism: Paenibacillus sp. CF384 (assembly GCF_900106745.1). Lineage (GTDB taxonomy): Bacteria > Bacillota > Bacilli > Paenibacillales > Paenibacillaceae > Paenibacillus_Z. Next base: position 120,083 of record NZ_FNNV01000003.1, read on the forward strand.
CCTGGCGCATGCCGGGACAGTGGATAGAATGGGAAGTCGAAGTTCAGAAGGATGGGTTATATCAAATCGCTTTTAAGAACCGGCAGAACTATTTAACTGCGATGTCGGCTCTGCGCACGCTTACGATTGACGGCGTGCTTCCGTTTAAGGAAGCCCAGCGAATCGGTTTCGCGTATGACCGTAATTGGCAGATGAAGGTGCTGGGCAAGCAGAGCGATAAACCTTACCAATTCTATATGACTGCGGGCAAACACACCATCCGGCTTGAAGTAACACTAGGCGAATTAGCGCCTGTCCTGCGGACCGTAGAGAATAGTGTGTTGAACTTGAACGCGATGTATCGAAAGGTGATCAGCTTTACAGGTGTTGTCCCGGATCAGTTCCGCGATTATGCGCTGGACAAGCGCATTCCTGAGATGTCTAACGTATTCCGCGAGGAAAGCGAACGTCTCTATGCGATTGCCCGCATGATTCAAGGCCCTGACGATGGAGGCAACGACCGTTCAGCCCTATTGAATACATTGGCCTATCAGTTGAAAGACATGGCAGATCGACCGGATACAGTACCTAGCCGTATCGATGCTTTCAAAAGCAATGTCGGGGCATTGGGTACATGGATGCTGATGATTAATGAACAGCCGGTTGCAATCGATTATTTAATCGTTTCGGAACCCGGTGCGAAGCTCCCGAGTCCGGAAGCGACAACCTTTGCGAAGTTCAAATCAAGCCTTGCATCGTTCGCTGCTTCGTTCTATGAGAACTATGATGATTTCAGCAGCAATGACGCAGGGGATAAAGTGATCACCGTATGGGTGACATCCGGACGCGACCAAGCGCAAATCCTGAAACGACTGGTGGATGACAACTTTACGCATGACACGGGAATAAAAGTGAACCTGAAGTTGGTTTCCGCGGATATTTTGCTTCCATCAACTGTTGCGGGTAAAGGTCCTGATGTGGCACTGCAGGTCGGGAACGAAGTGCCTGTCAACTTTGCAACACGTCATGCACTCCAGGATTTGTCCGTATTCTCTGATTTCCGTGAGGTTACTGAGCGCTTTAAGAGCAGTGTCATGGTGCCGTATGAGTACAACAAGGGGTATTATGGGCTGCCTGAGCAGCAGACGTTCCCTGTCTTGTTCTACCGGAAAGACATCATCGAAGATGAATTGCATCTGAAGGTGCCGCAAACATGGGACGATGTGTATGCTCTTATTCCGGAGCTGCAGAAGCATAACCTGCAATTCGGGTTACCGCAGCGTGGGCTAAACGCGCAAGGCAATGACGTCGTCACGACGGATATCATTACGCTTCCGCCAAGTCCTACGTTTGCGATGCTGCTCTATCAGAATGATGGACAGTTCTATAAGAATCATGACATGGCTACGGGATTGGACGAAGAAACGGCTATTGAGCAGTTCAAGAAATGGACGGATTTGTACGTGAATTACAAGCTGCCGATCCAGACCGATTTTGCGAACCGTTTCCGTACCGGGGAAATGCCAATCGGCATCGTAGACTATACGATGTATAACAAGCTTTCGGTGTATGCGCCGGAAATTAAAGGACTATGGGGATTTGCACCTGTTCCCGGAGTGAAGAAGCCGGATGGAACGATCCGTCGCGATGTCGGTACGGGAGGCACGGCGGCTGTCATGTTCGAGCATACGAAGGACAAAGAATCGGCGTGGGCCTTTATGAAATGGTGGACCGGCAAAGAGACGCAATTGGCGTTTGGCCGCGAGATGGAGGTTCGTTTAGGGACATCAGCTCGTTATCCTACCGCTAATATCGAAGCGCTGAAGATGCTTTCATGGCCAGTCCAAGATTTAAACACGCTGCTCGAACAAATGGAATGGACGCGGGGAATTCCTGAAGTGCCTGGCGGTTATTTGACCGGCCGGAACATTGACAATGCCTTCCGCCGCGTCGTAGTACAAGGCGAAGATCCGCGTGAAACGATTGACTTCTACGTTCGATACATGAACGAAGAGATCAACGCCAGAAGAAAAGAATTCAATCTTCCCTATGAGAAGTGAGGGGATTCCCAATTAGTGCGATAACGTTAAAGAAACTAAGCCATATCAAGACGGAATTACGCAAGAACAAACATGCCCTAGTCTTGATGGCTCCCTATTTTCTGATTTTCACTGTGTTTACCGTCATACCGGTATTTATGTCCGTCATTCTCAGCTTTACGTATTTCAATATGCTTGAATTTCCGCGTTTTGTAGGCTGGGACAATTACGCGCAGCTATTCGTAGCGGATGATGTGTTTCTCATTGCAGTCAAGAACACGTTCTTATTCGCTTTTATTACGGGTCCGATCAGTTATGTGGCCTGCTTCATATTCGCATGGCTGATTAATGAATTACCGCCTAAGCTGCGTGCAGTGCTGACGCTCATTCTGTACGCCCCATCTATTGCAGGCAATACCTATTTGATCTGGCAAACGCTGTTCTCCAGTGATTCTTATGGTTTCATGAACTCGTTTCTGATCAAGTGGGGCTTCATTCTGGAGCCGATACAATGGCTGCAGGATCCGCGGTATATGCTTCCCATTCTAATGGCCGTTCAATTGTGGCTCAGCTTGGGTACATCGTTCCTAGCTTTTATCGCCGGTTTGCAGAACGTGGATCGGACCTTGTATGAAGCGGGAGCGATCGACGGCATCCGTAATCGGTGGCAGGAGCTGTGGTTTATTACGCTTCCGGCTATGCGACCACAATTGATGTTCGGTGCCGTCATTCAGATTACATCGGCATTTGCGGTAGCCGAAATTTCAATCTATATGATCGGATTCCCGAGTGTGGATTACGCCGCTCATACGATCGTTACGCATTTGGTCGATTATGGAACCATCCGATTCCAGATGGGCTACGCATCCGCAATCGCGACGATCTTGTTTGCGATTATGATGTTAACGAACTTGATTACGCAGAAGCTTCTCAAAAAAGTAGGTGAGTAAGTCCGATGGCATTGAAGTTCCTATTGAGAAAACGGCTTAATCGCTCCTGGTCAGTCGATATTCTACTCTTTATTCTGCTGGCCGGTGTCGCGGCATTTATGGCAACTCCACTGGTGTATACGATTAACAGAGCTTTCATGCCGCTGGACGAAATCTTCGCATTCCCGCCAAGATTTATCGTTCGTCATCCGGAGATGAAGAACTTCACGGATTTAGTCGGCATCTTCGCTGACTCTTGGGTTCCGTTCTCGCGCTATGTATTTAATACGTTCTTTATCGCGATCACGGGAACGACGGGGCATGTCATTATTGCTTCGGCAGCAGCGTATCCGCTTGCGAAAGTAAAATTTCCTTTCCGGAATGCGCTGTTCAGCCTTGTCGTGATGTCGCTTATGTTCACGCCTTACGTAACCCAGGTTCCGAACTACATGACGATCTCTTGGCTTGGGATGATCAATACGTATTGGGCGATCTTGCTCCCGGCCTTTGGTTCCACGCTGGGGCTTTACTTGATGAAGCAGTTTATGGAACAGATTCCGGATGCTTTAATTGAGGCAGCGAAGATCGACGGCGCGACGGAATATCGGATATTCTGGCAAATCGTCATGCCGATCGTGAAACCGGCTTGGATGACGCTCATCATCTTCTCGCTACAAAGCTTGTGGACGAACGGATCCGTAACGAGCCACAAATATATTTACAGCGAACAGCTTCGTACGGTGGATGCCGTCTTCGGACAAATTGCGAGCGGGGGAATAGCAAGAACGGGTCCGGTTGCAGCCGTAACGCTGCTCATGATGTCTGTTCCGATTGCGGTATTCATCATTACGCAAAGCAAAGTCATTCAAACGATGTCTACATCGGGGCTGAAAGAGTAAGCAGGGGGGAGCCGGATTTTGACAGCCAAAAGAACGATCGTAACGTTAATGCTGGTTATGCTCATGCTCGGTATATGCGCTCCTGCGTCCGCTGCCTCATTGGATGGGTACAACTACTCCTATTGGGGGGAAGCGGTGCCGGCGCCTGATCCATACCGCGCCGCAGAAGTCATTTACGGTCCGGATCTGAATATCGGACCGATGGTTTCGCCGCAGGATATGTACATATCGAGTACAGGCGCTATTTATATCGCAGATACGGGCAACAGCCGTGTAATCGTACTCGACAAGAAGCTGGGCGTAGAGCGCGTCATTACTGAATTTGATCATGCAGGCAAGAAAGATACTTTCAATCAGCCCGAAGGAGTTTTCGCGGATGCGAAAGGGCATCTCTTCGTGGCAGATACACAGAATCGGCGAATTATAGAGCTTTCGGCCGATGGTGAGTTTGTGCGAGAGATCAACGAGCCGAAGTCGTCTTTGATTCGTGAGGGGTTTCAATTTACTCCCATTAAACTTGTCGTAGATAAAGCCGAAAGGCTGTACTTAATTAGTCGCGGTTCGTACGAAGGCATCATGGAATTTGATTCCGATGGCGTATTCAGTGGATTTATTGGTACGAATCGAGTGAAATTCAGTCCGATGGATTTGTTCTGGAAGCGTATCTCGACTAAGAAACAGCGTGATCAAATGGAGCAGTTTATACCACTGGAGTTCAACAACATCGCCATTGACGATGACGGTTTTATGTATACGACAACAGTGGAAGAAAACTCGGACAGCCCGATTAAGAAGCTGAACCCATCCGGTGTCGATATTTTGCGGAGCAAAGGATATTTTCCGCCTAAAGGGGATATCGGCACGATGGAAGTGGGAAGCTTCCCGGGCAGCTCGATCTTCGTCGATGTCACGCAGGATGCCGGCGGCATGTATAGCGCGCTGGATTCGAAACGCGGACGTATTTTCTCGTATGACAAAGATGGAAATTTACTCTACATGTTCGGCGGATTAGGCGCGGAGCAAGGGAAATTCCGTACCCCTTCGGCCATTGGGTTGCAGGGCGATCGCGTCATCGTACTGGATAAGGATAACAATCGGTTAACTGTTTTTGAGCCGACGCGTTATGGGCAATTAATACGGGATGCGGTTACTTCGCTCTATAACGGGAAAGTGGAACAATCTACTACCGCATGGAAGCAAGTACTGAAGCTAAACAGTAATTTCGAGGTCGCGTACATCGGCATCGGTAAATCTCTGCTAAAGCAAGGCGATAACAAAGAAGCGATGACGTATTTCGAGCTTGGCAACAATCGGGAGAACTATTCCGAAGCCTTCAAACGCTACCGCAAGGAAATCGTCATGGATCGTTTCGGCACCATTGTTCTCAGTCTAGCAGCTGCAATCGGAATCATTTATGCCATGATCAAGCTTATGAGAAGAAGGGCTGCGAGCGGCTATTATAAAGAAGTCGGCCCGCTCAAGAACCCGTTCTACACGATGCTGCATCCGTTTAACGGCTTCTGGGAGATGAAGTTTGAGAAACAGGGAAGAGTCAAGATTGCAGCCTTCATCTTGTTTCTACTCGTGTTGCTCACCATCGTGAAGCGACAGTACAGCGGATTCGTTGTCAATTTCAACAATCCCGCCGAACTGAACAGCATCAATGAACTGAAATACATCATACTGCCGTTCCTGCTCTGGTGCGTAGCAAACTGGTCGCTCACAACGCTCATGGATGGCGAAGGCAAATTCAAAGAAATAGTAATGGCTACCGGGTACTCCTTGCTGCCGTTTGTCATTATTTATTTGCCGCAAACGCTGTACAGCAGGTTCATCACGGCAGATGAGAGTTCCTTTTATTATTTGCTGGATACCGTAGCGATTGTTTGGTTCATCGCCTTGCTGTTCGTTGGGACGATGACGATTCATCAATACTCGGCTGGTAAAACGGTACTAACGATGCTGCTCACGCTCGTTGTCATCGGGATCATGTTGTTCCTAGGCGTTCTGTTCTTCAGTATGCTGCAGCAGATGATCAGCTTTATGATGTCACTCTATCACGAACTTTCGTTTAGAGTACGATGATTGCCGAGGAATCTTGTTTATTTGGAGGGGAACGGTTGTGATCAATAAAAAGCAAGTCGTCATTGCTGCCCTCTGCGGATGCTTGGCAGCTGGCACTGCCATTATCAATTACGCCGACGGGGACAAAGTGGCTAACGGATTGGCGGGAGACGCGTCATCGGCATTGGCATCGGCAACTTCTGGTGAAGGCAAGTCTCTCAAAGGCAAGGTTTCGATTGCCTCTATGGAGCTGACTTCAGATACGATGGTGCAAACAATTAATACTCCGGAAGAGCTGGATGCACTTAAGCAAATGGAGCAGGTAGCGGAGACGGAAACGCTTGCCTTGTTCATCAATAAAGAAACAGCAGAGATTGCAGTAAAGGACAAGCGCGATGGCTATGTCTGGTTCTCGAATCCAGTCGGTCATCAGAAGGATTCGCTTGCATCACCACTCTATCAATCGGAGCTATCGTCGCAGCTGCTGCTTAAGTATTATAACGAGAAGGGCCAAGTCTATCAATTCAACAGCTATGATGAAAGCGTCCTTAAGAAACAGTTCGAGATTACAGCTGCGAAGAACGGCATAACCATCGTCTACCGGTTCGGCCAAGATTCCGGCGGCACCGATAATATTCCGACGGTGATCAGCAAGGAACGGTTCCAGAAGTTCATCTTGGATAAGCTGCCGGATGACGAAGCTCGTAAGCAGGTCACGTATAAGTTCCGTCTCAATCAGGAGAAGCAGGTCTACGAGGTTCGTAATTTGCAAGATAACGTGAAGCAGGAGCTTGCTGGTTATCTGACCCAGGCGGGATATACGAAGGAAGATGCTGCTCAGGATAATCAAGAGAATGGCGCCGAAGTGGAAGCTTCCGATGAACAGGCGGCATTCACGATTCCGATTACTTTCTCCTTGGACGCGAATCAATTCGTTGTCTCTATCGCTGCGAAGGATGTCCGCTACAGTCCGGACTTTCCGCTTGCATCCGTTCAGGTGCTTAAGCATTTCGGGGCGGCCGATAATAAGAAGCAAGGTTATATTTTCGTTCCGGATGGTTCAGGTGCATTGATACAACTGAACAATAAGAAGTTAAGCGCGGAACCATTCAACATGCCGGTTTATGGTGAGGATGGCACGTTTGATGTGAAAGAGCAGGTGGTGACCAGCTCGCCGGTTCGATTGCCTGTGTTTGGCTTAAAGCAGAATGATCATGCTTTGCTGGGAATCATCGAGGATGGGGATGCGTTATCCAGCGTACTTGCCGATATTAGCGGCAGACATGATAGTTATAATAGCGTCAATTCCGAGTTTCAATTTGTCGCAATGGACTATTATACGCTCAGCTCCGGGACCAAAACCAGTTCTGTTCCCATGTTCCAACAGCGGCCTTATCAAGGGGATCTTCGTGTAAGGTACAGCTTCCTGTCCGGCAGTGCTGCTGATTATGTAGGGATGGCAGGCGTCTATCGGAATTACTTGACCGACAAGTATAAGCTGAAGAAGCTCGAAGAGAAGGCTAACGCGCCGTTCATCCTTGAGGTTGATGGAGCGTTCCGCAAGAAGAAGTCATTCCTAGGCATCCCTTATAAGGCAACGGAATCGTTAACGACGTATGACGAGGCTGGCGAAATGCTCAAGCTGCTGAAAACGCAGGGAATCGATGATATTGCACTGCGCTATATAGGCTGGTTTAATGATGGCATCCGTCACAGCTCTCCTAAGGATATCGAGCTTGAAGGTGCACTCGGAGGCAAGAATGGGCTTCAACGTCTGGTCGATTACACGAAACAGAATGGAATCGGTTTGTATCCGGATGTGGCGTTCTTAGAGAAATATAAGGGAGCAGCCGACAGCGCGGATTTGCTTGATCGCCGCAGTGCAGCCGTCTATAATTACAATCCGGTCATGTACGTGAAGGATAGCGCTTCATTCTCGCATTACAAGTTGTCCCCGAACAAGCTTCCGAATACGGTGGATGCCTTTATGGACGATTATGAGAAGCTTGGTATAAAGGGCTTATCCTTGCGGGATATGGGAAATGAAGTGAATTCTGACTTTGATCCGGAAGCATCAGTTGACCGTCAAGCTGCACGGAATACGATCCTGCATGAAACGGACAAGCTGAAGCAGCAGAGCGGTCAGATCATGGTAAGCGGAGGCAATGCGTATACACTTCCATATGCCAACGTCGTCGTAAATGCACCTACGTCCAGCAATCGATTAAACATTACCGATGAAGATGTCATGTTCTATCAAATTGCTCTTCATGGTTATGTAGACCTGGCAGGTTCGCCGTTCAATATGGATGAGTATCAGAATCCGCGCGTTTCGATGCTCAAAGCGCTGGAAACCGGCTCAAACATTTATTACGCCTGGTACTATAACGAATCCTCCGTTGTCAAAGATACCGCTTATAACGATCTGTACGCGCTCCATTATGCGGATTGGTTCGATGAAGCGGCCCAATTATACAACGAGGCTAACCCGATATTGAAACAGGTGCGCAATCAGATTATTACGGGTCATCGGACACTTGCCAATCGCGTCGTAGAGACCACGTTCGAGAACGGCATGTCCATTATCGTGAATTACAATCAAACGGCAGTACAGGTGAACGGCATGGAGATCGGCGCCGAAAGCTACCGGTTAGGCGGTGAATGACGATGTTTAAGAAACCAATGACACTAAAACAGAAAAATGCATGGTTCGGTGTTCTGTTTGCATCGCCGCTTATGTTCGGTATGATCCTGCTGTTCATATTGCCGCTGATTCAGTCGTTTCGTTACAGCTTAAGCTCACTGGATATGGTTGATGGAGGCTTTAAAGTAACGTACGAGGGCTTCGATAATTATACGAGCCTGTTCACTTCCAATCCGGATTTCCCACGAACCTTGGCGGAATCGCTCGGGAACATGGTCGTGAACGTTCCGCTCATCCTGATTTTCAGTTTATTTGCAGCGGTACTGCTCAATCAGAAGTTTGTAGGCCGTCCATTCGCCAGAGCGATCTTCTTCCTGCCCGTTATTCTGGCTTCCAGCGCAATCGCGAATCTGGATATCAGCAGTTTTGTCGGCGGCGGTGCGATTCCTGCTGGCAATGGAGGAGAAGGGGGATCGAATGCCCTGCAAAGCTTCGAGCTAAGTAAAATGATGATCGAATCCGGCTTATCGCCGGTCATCGTGAATTATATTACCGGTGCGGTAGATCGGATTTATGAGATTATCAGCTCCTCCGGCGTGCAAATTCTTATTTTCTTAGCAGGCTTGCAGTCGATTTCTCCATCCTTGTACGAGGCCTCTAAGATTGAAGGCGCGACAGGGTATGAGAGCTTCTGGAAAATTACATTCCCGATGGTTACGCCGCTTATTCTAACGAACATGGTCTATTCCATCACGGATACCTTTAGCAGCAATCAGATCAACTTGTTAATATCGGAAACGGCCTTCAAAGTATTCGATTTCGGTCTTAGCGCCGCGATGTCGTGGGTGTTCTTCCTATGCGTCGGCTTGATTCTGGCCGTCTCAGTCGGTCTAATCTCACGCAAAGTGTTCTACTATGACTAAATGGGGAGGTGAGTCTATGAAATCGCCTACAGCTTACGCCGATTTGTTCGTAAGACGGTACAATCCGGTGGAGAAGACGAAAGGATTCGTATGGAGATTGATACGAGCCGTCCTCATACTCGGCTTTTGTTTCGTCATCTTGTTTCCGCTATTCTTGCGAATTTCCATTGCATTTCGCAGCAAGGCCGACATATACGATCCGACCGTGCTCTGGATTCCAAGACATTTTACGCTGGATAACTTCAAAATCGCCATGGAATCTGCGCATTACTTGACTTCATTCCTTAATACGCTCTACATCACGTCCAGCACAACCATCATCCAGATGGCGTCCTGTACGCTGGCTGCTTATGCGTTTGCACGACTGAAGTTTAAAGGCAGCGAAATCTTATTCGCACTTGTCATCTTCACCATTGTGGTGCCGCCGCAAACGATCATGATTCCGCTCTACTTGACGTACCGGTACTTCGATCTGTTTGGTCTCATTCACTTGTTTACAGGCAAGAAAGGACTGAATCTAATCGATACCTTCTGGCCGTTTATTATTTCGGCCGGCACGGCAATGGGACTCAAGAACGGGCTATACATTTATATTTTCCGGCAGTTCTTTAGAGGAATTCCGAAGGAAGTCGAGGAAGCTGCATTGGTTGACGGCGCAGGGGTGCTTCGCACGTTCTCCCGCATCATGCTGCCTAACGCCATTCCAGCCATCGTAACCGTGCTTCTATTCTCATTTGTCTGGCAGTGGAATGACAGCTATTACGTCAGTTTGTTCCTGAAGCAAGTGAAAGTGCTGTCTACGAGCCTCATGGATATGGGGGTTGGCATCAAGGAACCGGACCCTGTCTATACGTCCATGCTGCTTAATACCGGAGTCCTATTGACGATCGCGCCTCTTATTGCCATGTATCTGTTTGTACAGCGGTACTTTGTAGAAAGCGTAGAGCGGACGGGGATTACGGGCTAGTCCATAATTCGTATAAAATCTGTTGGATTAGTAAGACAATAATAGATATACTGAAAAAAATAGAACTAATTAGGCTGAGGTGTGAATTCTGTGCTGAGCGATAATAAGCCGTTATACAGTCAAATACTCGGGGTTATGCGAGAACGCATCTCTCAAGGGGAATATGTTACCGGTCAGCAGCTTCCAACGGAACTTGAGCTAGCGGAGCAGTTCGGCGTTAGCCGCATTACATCCAAACGTGCTTTGATAGAACTCGAAAGAGAAGGCCTGATCTATCGTAGAAGAGGCAGCGGCAGTTTCGTCAAGAAACAAGATGAAGCTCGCCTTGAAACGGAAGTGAGGGAGGCCGCTCCCTCCAGCCGAATCGTGTCCATGATCCTTCCTTTTGTAACTGCTCACAATACGCTTGAGCATATGCAAGGTGCGGCCAAATATGTAGAATCCAAAGGGTATTACCTAAGTATCCATAATAGTGACTGGAGCAGTGAGCGAGAGCGTGAGCTGCTGCAATCGCTGCCTAAGAGAGGGACGTCAGGTATTATTCTGTACCCGGTCAGCACGCAAAAAAATTTGGATGTCGTCCATGCGCTTCATCTCAGCGAATATCCCGTTGTAACGCTTGACCAATATTACAGCTTGCTGACGATGGGAAGCGCTGTATCGGATAATTATGAAGGTGGTTATCAGGCGGCGTCCAAGCTGATCGAACTGGGTCATTCTCGTATTGCGTTTATTTCCACGATCGGAATTCAGTATCGCAGTACAGTACGTGACCGCTTCTTCGGGTATAGTAAGGCGCTAAGCGACAACGGACTTCCGGTGGATATTGAGCTGATCTTGAGCGACTTGCCGCGTGAAGCAGAAGGCGTTCCGGCGACTCGGCGGGAATTCTACAAGGAATTGCTGGGGAAATTGATCAAGCTGCGCGTGACGGCGATTCAAACCGAACATGATATGGTCGCTTACGACTGTATGAAGGCGGCTATTGATCTTGGAATCAAGATTCCGGAGGAGCTGTCGATTGTAGGTTTCGATAACAACGAGATGTCGCAGCAAGGCGATATTCCGATCACAACCATCGAACAGAATTACGAGGAAATCGGAAAACGTGCTGCGATGATGATTATCGATCAATTGGAGAACCATGTCATACAACGGGAACGGTCTGTTATTCCAATTAAGTGGATATCGAGACAGTCCATCGGGCCTGGACCGGACCTGGCCGATTGAGTCCGGGTTTGGTATTCGCCTTCTTGTGAGCTTCATGCTCGCAAGGAGGCTTTTTTGCGTTAAGTTATACTCTTGTTAAATGGATATTTCATATGTTATATCTAATATTTACACATTCGGCGTAAGAACGGTATAATAAGTGTGAAAATGGAAGCTTATATTCGAAGAAGATATAACATAATTATAAATGGAGGCTGGATCAATGCATTTCAGCGGAGTACCGGAACCACACATGAAGAGGTATGCACCTGAGCATTACATGTGCCGAAGAGCGACTGAGCCGCTCATACTGGATGGCAGACTGGATAAACCATTTTGGGCTGATGCGCCGTGGACGGCTGAATTTGTTGATATTGAAGGCGACCTGAAACCGAAGCCTAGCAAACGGACGAAAGTCAAAATGTTATGGGACGACGAGTACTTCTATTTCGGAGCGGAATTGATGGAGGACCAAATTTGGGCTACGCTGACGGAGAGAGACTCCGTGATTTTCTACGATAACGATTTTGAGATATTCATTGATCCCGACGGTGATTCGCACCAATACTATGAATTTGAAATTAATGCCCTGAACACAGTGTGGGATTTGCTATTAGTGAAGCCATACCGTGACGGTGGACCTGCAGTCAACGCATGGGACATCGCCGGACTGAAGACAGCGGTGCACATAGATGGAGAGCTCAATAATCCAATTGCCGCTAATCGCAGCTGGAGCGTTGAAGTCGCCATGCCATGGAAGAGCCTGCTGGAATGCGCTTCCGAAGGTCGTCGTCCAACACCCGGACAATTCTGGCGCGTCAATTTCTCTCGTGTGGAGTGGCAGGCAGAGGTGAAAGAAGGACGCTATGAGAAAGTGATCAATCCTGCAACAGGCAAGTCATACCCCGAAGACAATTGGGTATGGTCGCCGATGGGAATCATCAATATGCATTATCCGGAATTATGGGGATATGTCGTATTTGCAGGTGAAGGAATTGATGAACATTTTACGCTGCCGCAGGACGAAACGATAAAGTGGCAGCTGCGCAAGCTGTATTATCGTCAGCGCAATCATTATGCGGAATTCGGCGCGTTTAGTGAGGATCTGGCCTTGCTTATGGGTGAGGACACATGGATGATCCAACCTCAAATCGAAGTGACATCGCGGCTCTTTCAACTGTCGGCGCCTTCTATGGATGGCAGTTCGACTTTCTATATTCGAGAAGATGGGAAGCTATGGAAGGAGTGAGGTGGAATGTCCTTAACAACTGCAGGGTTTTCATTGGATGAAGAAACACTTACTACGATAGAGCGCAAGTTCAAGGAGAAGCAGCAGCTGGCGAATGCAAGGAAGAGTGAGCTGTTTAGCGTATTTGAGGAAGAACTGAGCGAAGAAGAGCGTTTGGCATTGAAGTTTCTGTATGCCTACATGCCGCTGAACGACTTGGCTGATTACGAGGGAAGCTTGTTCCTGAGCCATGTCCGCAAGACATTGGAGATTCGCGGGCAGATGCCTTGGGGCAATCGAGTGCCTGACCATCTGTTCCTTCATTTTGTTCTTCCGTACCGCGTGAACAACGAGAATATAGAGGATAGTAGAGGCATTCTGCTAGATGAGCTGTATAGTCGAGTAAAGCATTTATCCATGGAAGAGGCGATTTTAGAAACGAATCATTGGTGCTACGAGAAGGCCACGTACGTCGGCAATGATCCGCGCACGGTCTCGCCATTGACACTGATTCGTACTACGCTTGGGCGATGCGGGGAAGAGTCGACGTTAGCTGTTGCGGCGCTGCGCAGCCTGTGCATTCCGGCGAGGCAGTGCTATACGCCACGCTGGGCGCATTCGGATTCAAACCATGCTTGGGTTGAAGCTTGGGCGGATGGCAGCTGGCATTTTATCGGTGCCTGCGAGCCTGAACCGATGCTCAATGAGGGATGGTTCAGCGCACCGGCTAGAAGGGCGATGCTCATTAATACACGCGTACCTTCGCAATATCCAGGGCCGGAACCGATAACTCTCGCACATGAATGGTATACGGAAATCAATTTACTGGATGGATATGCACCAAGCCGCACTATCGTTGTACGTATACAAGATCGTGAAGGGCAACCGGTACCAGGTACTGTCGTATCGTTCCAAGTCTATAATTTCGCTGAATTTACACCGATCGCCAAGCTAACGTCTGATGCCCAAGGTGAAGTTTCGCTTACGACGGGTTATGGAGATCTTCTCGTTCGTGCGGTGAATGGATCTCTATGGGGCGAACTTAAATTGTCGGTGTCCGAGCAGGATGATTATACGATTACAATTGGTGAATATGAGCAGCAAGACGGGATTGTCGAGTTCGATATGGTTCCTCCGCCAGAGCAGCCAGCTGACGAGGCAACAGCTGTAACGGAAGAGGTGCTGCAACTGCATCGTAATCGGTTGCAGCAAGGTGCAGCGATTCGTAAAAGCTTCGAGGATACGTTCGTTAGTGAGGTGCAATCGGGCAAGATTGCCGCTGAGCTTGGTCTGCCTGTAGAGCGGGTTTGGGATGTTCTTCGCAAGGCGCGCGGGAACAGTCATGAAATCGCCGCTTTCTTGCAGGAGCAAACGGAATCGTATGGAGAATGGCCGCTGCGTTTGCTTGAGAGCTTAAACGATAAAGATTTGACCGATACGTTCCGCCCCGCACTAATTGATCATTTGGTAAACTCCGTGCCTTATGCAGACTCATTTGAAGTAGAGTTGTTCTCGGATTATGTGCTTAGACCGCGTGTTTTGTTCGAGATGATCGGTCCCTATAAGCAGTATTTTCAAGAAACACTACTTGCCGAGGAAATCGAGGACTATCGGCTGGACCCAACGAAGCTCGTAAGTGATCTGCTTGAGAAATTCGAAATTGTCGAGGATATGACGTACTATCAGGGATCCGCAATGCCTTCCGGCAGTTATCGCCTGTTAAAAGGTGATCGGATATCACGTGACATTCTGTTCGTGGCTATTTGTCGCAGCATCGGTATTCCTGCGAGGCTTCACCCAAGTGAGCGCAAGCCGCAGTACTGGCTGAATGATGTCTGGCATGATGCTCGTTTCGAACAAGTAAGCCTAGCCAAACCGGCTGCGGTAGTCGGTGAAGTTCTTATGAAGCGTGATCCGGGAGCTCCGGCTGAGGCGGAAGAGGCGGCGTATTTCCGCAACTTCTCGTTCGCAAGATTAGAGAACGGCTGGTATCAATCGTTATTTTATCCGCATGGACAAACCAATGTGTATGATCAGCCGTTTGAGCTTGAAGCGGGACGTTACCGCATGACGGCTGGCACAAGACAGAAAGACGGCTCCGTGCTGGTTCGAATGACTTATTTTACGGTATTGGAAAACAAACGTAGTGAACTGCTGCTGTCATTCCGGTATCCGAATCGTGAATTGCCTGTCATCGGGAAAGCTGATCAGGCATGGAAGTTCATTCGCCAGGATGGAACTGCTGCTTCACTTGGTGAATTGACACAGGGCAGAAGTGCAGTGCTTGCATGGATTGAGCCGGAACGAGAACCTTCCAAGCATTTGCTCCGTGAATTTAAGGAGCTGGCCGCTTCGTATGACGCGCTAGGCATGCCTATTATTATGGCTATAGGAGAAGAAGGATGGAAAGCATCCTTTGATCCGGAATCCTATGAAGGTTTACCCAAGGCGCTCACTTTCGTTCGTGATCATGATGTAGTCATTCAGCAGGCTGCTCTGGCGTTAATAGATTCAAGTACGGCTTCTCTGCCATTCGTAGTGGTCGTAGACCAAGACGGCGGCATCCGGTATGTAACTGCGGGTTATAAGCTGGGTATTGGCAGCGAGGTGCTTCGAGTAGGGACGCAGCTAAACGATGAGAAATGAGGAGGAAATATACGTATGACAGCAACTTCTAATTATTATTCGGTAGGCTATGTCGGCGATTCATGGCTGCCCAAACTATCCCGAGAACATGCATTAAAGCTCACCCATATCAACATCGCTTTCGCTCATGTTGTCAACGATGAAATCTCCATTGGTCATCTGAAGCATTTGGGGAGTTTGCCGACGATTAAGTCCTATAATTCGGATATAAAGATTTTGCTGTCCGTTGGTGGATGGAGTGCAGGCGGGTTCTCCGAAGCAGCCTCTACGCCAGCGGGCAGGAAGCGGATGGCAGATACTGCGGTAGCCATTCTGGAGAACTATGCGATCGATGGCATTGATTTGGATTGGGAATACCCCTGTTACGGCGTAGCAGGGATCGCCTCGAGCCCGGCTGACAAAACCAACTTCACGCTGCTCTTGAAAGAGCTTAGAGAAGCGATCGATCAATTAGGTACACGAAACAGCAGGCATTATATGCTGACCATAGCGGCAGGTGCTGATCAATACTACGTTGACGGAACCGAGATGGATCAAGTTCAGCGCTACTTGGACTACGTGCAATTAATGACCTACGATATGCGCGGTGGGTTTCAGACATTGACTGGCCACCATACGAATTTGTTTACATCGACAGGTGATTTGTTCCGCATCAGCGTCGAGGCTTCAGTTCGTATGTTCGTTGCAGCCGGAGTGCCTCGGGAGAAGATCGTCATCGGAGCCGCATTCTACTCGCGGATGTGGAAGGATGTGCCGGACATTAATAATGGCTTCCTGCAGATGACTACAGTAGCCGGCGGTTACGGTCCGGATTTCACCCGTTTGGCTAACGACTATATTGAGAAGAATGGGTACAAACGCCATTGGGATGATGAAGCGAAAGCTCCATTCCTATACAATGGCAATCAATTTATTTCGTACGAGGATGAAGAATCGCTTCATCACAAATGCCAATTCGTTAAGCATGAAGGACTACGCGGGGTTATGTTCTGGGAGTACTGCTGCGATACCACGTTCCGGTTGTTAGATGCGATCGACAAGGGATTGGGAAACCAATATGTAGCGACAAAATAATGAGGCCGTATAATCTTGTTTGACACTGCTATTCTATTCGTGGTAAAGTATGTCTACTGCTACAAACGATAGATTGAATCAGGAACTGCCAGATGCGGTCGTGGCGGAATTGGCAGACGCGCTAGATTCAGGTTCTAGTGGTGTAACAGCCGTGGAGGTTCGAGTCCTCTCGACCGCACCATACTTACTAACTAACCCCAGATGATTCTGGGGTTTATTTTTATTCAGTGATAAATCGATAGAAAACACAAAAAACTGCCAGTTCACTATGAACTTGGCAGTTTTTTTCGCATAAAGAATGAAACACAACTCGTCCACACCAAAGCATTTGTATTTTCATAGAATAGCGTATCTGGTAGGAAAGGAGTTGATTATTCATGGTGAAAAAAATCATTGATTATAACGTAAGCGTACCGGCAGTCGTTACGAATCAAGTGCACATTCCGGTCCCGCAAACACCTGCCAAAACCATATTGGCTGAGCTGGGTATCTTTATCCCGCATGAAGACCATAACAATCGCGTTGAGCTGATTGCTACAATCGGCGCATCCGGCACGTTTAGTGTTGTAGATGTCTTGTTCCGTGTTTTCCGTGGCACGCAAGAAATCTTCTATACCTTGCAAGGCTTTGAGACAGGATACGAGCATTATGGCGTGGTAACGTTCCAAGTCATCGATATCAACGTGCCAACCGGCGCGCACGGCTATTCACTTTATGTGGAAAAGCTTAATGAGGGCGGCGAAGCTGCTGTCATTGGCCCAATCAATCTCAGCGCAACCGTATATGCGGTTTAAGAAACGAACTGAGTATGCTTGAAGGACGAGGGTAGCCTCGTCTTTCTTGTTCCGTTTACATATATTTCCCACCATTTACAAACAATGAAGATATGCAAATTACCTAACGTACAAAGGAGAACTTAAAAGAGATGCATGTTAAAACCAGGCTGGGAGGTAGTATCCTCATAGCCGCTGCTGTATTGCTCACTCCAATTACAGGTGCAGCCGCCGCTGCTCCTAAAAACGAGAAGCAAGTAGAATTAAAGGGCCATCGTCAGGTAGCGATCGTCATCGATGATTTTGGCAATGGAATGACGGGCACACCGGAGATGATGGAGCTGCCCGTACGTTTTACCGTAGCTGTAATGCCGTTCATGCCGACAACGAAACAGGATGCGGAGTTCGCTTTCAAGAGAGGCGACGATGTGATCGTCCATATGCCGATGGAGCCGGTTCGCGGCAAGCCGGAATGGCTGGGACCGGGCGCTATAACAACAAGCATGAGCGACGCAGAAATTAGCAAACGAGTGGAGGAAGCCATTGCTGCCGTTCCGCATGCCGTGGGCATGAACAATCATATGGGCTCTAAAGTAACGGCGGATGAGCGCGTCATGCGAGCAGTGCTGACTGTCGTGAAGAAGCATGGGATGTTCTTCTTGGACAGCAGAACAACCTACAAGACCGTGCTCCCGAAGGTGACGGCAGAGCTCGGCGTCCCGCTGTTATCCAATCAAGTTTTCTTAGACGATGTGTATACGACGAATCATATCGCTAAACAAGTCGGCGTGCTGCGCAAGTATCTGGAGACCAATGAAAGCTGCGTCATTATCGGACATGTCGGGCCTCCGGGTAAACTGACAGCCGCGGTGTTGAAAGACGCCATTCCGCGGCTGCAGTCGACGACCAGCTTCGTGAAACTATCCGAGATGGTGGTGCCTTCAGCGGAGAAGGATATAATTCCGCACTCCTGATGAAATCGCCTCCGCCAGTTGAAGCTGCTTGCGGGGATCGAGCAGCATGGTCCGGTCGCCTTCGTGGCTTAGAAATCCCATTTCCACGATAACGGCAGGCTGTTTCACGACATTGAGCAAATAAAAAGGCGAACCTACACGGGGGAGTTGGTGTGTATTATGCTTGCGATTCAGCGCATCTTGGATGCAGAATGCGAGCAGCGCACTTTCTCCCTCGTTTTGATGAAGAACAAGCGGTCCGTGTTCCGTTCGATCCGGTGCCCAATTGACATGGATACTAACGAGGATCTTCGTCTGGATTTCTTTCGTCAGCTGGCTGCGCTGAGACAAGTCACGCCGATGCCGAGAACCGGAAGGATTCCAGCGATTATCGTCACTTAGTGCGTAATCGGCATCGCGATTAAGAATGGCGCGGATGCCGTTAGCGCTAAGGAGCAAGTACAGCTTCTTAGCTACCGCTAAGTTAATATCCTTCTCCAGAATATCCTCATGGTGTGCACCGCCATCGATTCCTCCATGACCAACATCGATTAAGACTTCCGCAGAAGGAAGTGCACGTTGATAACTTGGCGGTGCCTCTGCTTGCAGATGAACATCAGTCGCAGGCGCATCGAGCGGATAAGCGGCTGCCGGTTGATTCGCCGAACCTAATGTAAACGAGCAAAAGACAACAGAGCAGAACATCAAGAACAATCGAGTCCATACCCCTCGTCCAGATCGATACTCCATCATGCTGTACCCTACCTCCAATTCCATAATGGCTATCGTTAGCGTGGCACAGACCAAGGAAACTCATTCATGTTTGAAGTAAATGATTAACGGGGACACTGTAGGTACACTAGAATGAATCAAGGAGATGAAGGATATGGCTGTCGAGAAACCCGAAGAATACATTAAATTCATGACTGGAAAAATGATTGAAATCATTGATACGCCGCAGGAAGCTCGGAAAGAAAAGCGCAAAATAGCCAAAGCTGCAAGAGAGCCTTGGCTGACACGTTGGTTCGGTATGGGCGGACTTGGCGTCATGCAGCTCATCCGTTCTAAGCCTCGAGAAGAAGGTTAATGACCCATCAATCGAAGAAATGCCCTTCTTGGTTGAGCAGGTCAATCGGGATATACCGGGTACCTACGGAATCAAAAGCGACAAATAGGCTGTGATTATCCCAGTTATGGTACCCGATTGCCGGATAAACGAACAATACCGTTTCACGGAACAACTCTGCGGTAAATCGAATTTGGTTCCGCTTGTCGAGCAAGTCGGGCAGATGCTTGATTTGCTCCTGCGACAACGGAGATTTGGTCAGCCAAGGCAATCGCTCATAGGGATCGAACACTTGGTTCGCAGCAGCAGCAGACAGTTTTTTGAGCTGAACTGCGGTCGTCGTCTTCGCCATGCTTAATGCAGGCTTGTCCACATTCGCGACTAGCGCCTTTGTTTGTTCTTGCCATAGTTGATCTGTAATCGGCAAAGCTTCTCCCGTCCAAGCGTCCAGATAGTACGTTTCTTGATTGGCCGCTACATACTTCCAGACTGCAAGTACAGGCGATACGTAGAGCCGTTCCAAATGGAGCGGTTTTTTTATGGCTTCTGCGTAGGTGGTGAACAAGCCTTGTCGCACCATGGAGCTGTACAACGTATTGGCATCAAAAGCCGGATGCATGCCTGTGCCGTATTCACCGAGTACAAACCCGCCTTCGGCTGTTGCATGAACAATCATATAACCAACGGGCAGACGATCCAGTCGAAAGGTAACTAACCAACCATGTGTACCTGGTCCAAGGGGGACGATTGCGGCGGTAGCGCGTTTCCAGGATTGAAATTGGGGCTGATCCGACAGTGCGTCCACCCAAGCTTGAACTTGCTGTTCGAGCTTGGATGCATGCTGCTCGCTGGGAGCTATTTTGAATGATAATGCGGCTGCTGAGACCTGTGTGCTTGTCAAGAGGAAAGCGGCTGCTATGGCAAAAATCGAAATCCATTTTCGCATCATCTGCATCACCTGCTGCTTCCTGTAGAATGGGAAAGCCGATTCACCGTCATTGTACCTTACCTTCGGTTGAAAAGGATGTAGGAACGTGTCAAGAGATTGGGACAAGCTATGTTCTATTTTTGCCGGATAAAGAGAGATCTTGTTAACCGATGCCCTGGAGATAGAAAATCCCGCAGTTAATGGCAGAAGCCGTGACGCGAGGCTCATATTGCCAGCGGATTTCTTCTTGTCTGCGTTCGAACTGTTCGCTGATCAGCTGCTTATTCTCTTCTTCTGCGGAAGCCAGAAGCGGCTCGTAATAATGATTGATCGTCGATAACTCATCCGCCAAACGTTCCGCTGCTGCCTTGGCCCACGAGTAGTCGTAGGTGCGAAGCTTGCGCTCCAGTGTTTGTTCTGCGATGGCAGCGGCTTTATTAAGGGAGAGCGCGTTCTTGGCTGTATGCACGTTAGGCGGCAGTTTCGGTGTCATGCGATGCGTCATCAGCCGATCATGAAACTGCTCGATGCATTGTCCCGTTGCCAGCGAAACGCCGAAGGAATGGATTTCTTCGCGTTTCATATCACAGGCGAACTCTACTTTCATATTAACCCCAAGCCAAGCGCTGTAAGCAGTGGAGTGCAGCGGGTGGGCGCTTCGTTTCTCCGGTTCCTGGAACAAACATAGGTAACTGCCGCCGCTGCGAGCTGATTCGAAGAGCTGATTCAATCGACGGGAGCCATAATACAAATCCTCGCGCGGAACGCGAACATTCGTATTCAGCGTGCCGTGAATATGGCCGAAAGAGCGGCTTAAAGCCGCATCTGCCGCCGCATTCGCAGCGTTCGGGGCTGGGGGAGGAGGAGCTGCTGCCTGCGCCTGCTCATATTTCTGCTTATCGGTTACGAGCAGCATGGACATCGTTTCCGGATCGGCACCTGTGCGGTCGACGAAGCTCCAATAGTAAGGGCGATTCGTCAGGTCACGATCGGCTCTAGGCGAAAGCTTCACCTGAAAATGTGCCGGTGATTTCTCGACGATCTGGCAGCCTGTCGTTTCTAGATATCGCTGAACAAACTTGTGAATCTGACGTTCATTCATGGTCGCACCTCTATTGTCTGCCCAACGGCGTTCATGACGGCATTGATGGCGCCCATATCGATAGGCTCCTCCAATTCAACCTCATCCCGAATACGGCTGAGTGAATTACCAAGCTCGTCGATCTGTGTGCGCAGCTTGTCCTGATTGCCGCCGGACTCCAGCATTAAGCGGGCAAGGCGCTGTTCCAGCGTTTCGCTCTTCTCGAACCGCTCCAGAATATGATCCAGCTCTCCGATTACGAGCTCGAATAAGTTGATTTTCTCGTGCAGCAGACTGACGATATGCTCTTCGATGGTGCCGATTGTGCAGAGGTTATAGATGCGCACGTCGCTTGTTTGCCCGAGACGATGGACGCGTCCGATCCGTTGTTCAACCCGCATCGGATTCCAAGGCAAGTCGAAATTGATCATGTGATGACAGAACTGCAGGTTGATGCCTTCCCCGCCAGCCTCCGTTGCAATAAGCACTTGCGCCCGTCCGCGGAACAGGTCCATCATCCAATCCTTCTTGCCGCGGTTCATTCCGCCCCGATAAGGGACAGCAACCATATTATTGGAGCGGAAATATTGCAGCAGATATTCCTGCGTGGCCCGATACTCCGTGAAGATGATCACTTTATCGTTCATCTCGCGAACGAGCTCCATCGTTTTCTCCGCTTTGGTGTTGGCGTTGATGCCGCGTATCACCTCGACCAGCTCCCAAATTTTCGCGCGCAGCGGAGAGTCTTCTGCCGTCTTCTTGAACATGTTGACCAGCGTAAGGAATACGGCATCGCGGCTGCTGCAAACTTCTCTTTGCAGCGTGACGAGAGAGAGGAGGCTTGACCAATCGCCTTCGCTTTCATCGACCCGATCGCGCACGAATTTGGTGACGGCATCATAGAGTGCCTGTTCTTCAGTAGAGAGCGACAGCGGGATGTTCTTCACGATTCGTTTGGTGAATTGAATGCCGCCGTCTCCGCGACGATTGCGAATCATGACCGACGATAACGCTTCATGCAGCTGTTCCTCGTTCTTCGGCAGCCGCTTGTCCACGACGAAATTAGCGGCAAATTCGCTCTGTCCGCCTAGTTGTCCCGGTTTGAGCAGCGTAATTAAGTTATATAACTCGTCCAAATCGTTCTGGACCGGAGTAGCCGTAAGCAAGAGGCAGTACTTCTTGCGCAGCAGGTTCACGAATTGATAGTTCGTTGTTTTCTTGTTCTTCAGCTTATGCGCTTCGTCGATGATGATCATATCGTAGTCTTGTCCGAGCAGCTTCTCGCGATGAGGCTCTCGCTTCGCCGTATCCATCGAAGCTACGACAACATCATAGGCCCACGAATGGTCTTTCTTCTGCGCTACGGCAGAGATACCGAATTTACTGTTCAACTCACGCACCCATTGCAGGACGAGGGAAGCCGGAACGAGGACAAGAGCTCGCTTCACGAGCCCGCGCACCATATATTCCTTCAGCACTAAGCCGGCTTCAATGGTTTTGCCAAGACCGACCTCGTCAGCGAGAATAGCCCGGCCGCTCATCTCGTGCAGTACTTTGCGAGCCGTGCTGATCTGATGCGGCATCGGCTCGAAGGAAGGGAGGCTGCGCAAGCATTGCAAATCATCGAAGCTCTCAACCAGCTTCGACTGTTCGGCTTCAATAGCCAATTGGTACATCGTCCACTCGTCCCAAGGACCGTTACGGTCGACGCGTTCTTGCAATTGATGAAGCCATGTGCGATCGAATTGCAAATCTACGCTCGGGTGCAGCTTGCGCTTCACGGCAGAAGCCGAGCCCGGGCTTGAAGCGGGGCCTGAAAGATTTTCTCCGTTTACGGGATCATAGTTCGATTGCATAGGTTGGAGGAGCTCCTTTCTTTGGCCGATCGGAATGCATCGACTGACGGACATGCAAATGGTTATCCTTCGTAGGTAGTAGTATTTCCTTGCAGCAGCGATTTCATAAGATAAAGCTTGAAAAAGGTCGAAATTTCTGGAAAACATAAAAAAGAGAAGCCATGTAACATGACTTCTCTCTGCGAGTTGCAAATTTGCATCGTCAACTAGGATTCTTCCTTCGTGATTTTGCCGGGATTGTTAATCTTGTAGGCAACGGGATGTTTCGTTAATTTCTTGGCGACGATCTTGCATTCGAACGTAATCGTATCCCCAACAGCAAGCTCTAGTTTCTTCAGCGTATTGCTATGGCTGGACCAGGCTGCGCCTAATTCCAGGGCCGGCTCTTCAATCGACACTTCCTCGTAGATGACGACCTCGTCATCCGTATCGGAGAAATTATTCGGAACGGTCGTAAACTCTTTAACCGTTGCTCTCATCTTCACTTTCTCTTCAGGAAGCTCCAGCTTCGGTGCTTTCTCTTTCTTCGCTTTCTTGGCAGCGGGTTTCTCCTCGGACTTCGCTGCTGTCGATTCGGCTGGCGCCTCTTCAATAGCCGAAGCAGCAGCCACCGTAGCTGTGGCCGACTCTATTGGTTGTTCCGACGACTCCGCTTCAACTGCTTGTGCGATAACTGCAGCAGCAGCATCTTCCGTGTCGCTGCCTTCATCTTCAGCTGCTGTCGCTTGTCTTTGACCGAAGCTTGCCGTTTGCATTTCCTTCAAGTAGGAAGGATGAATGCAGTGCTGCTTGTCGTCGAGCGCAAGGACTGCTGTCATCTTATCGACATAACCGACAATGGAGCATACGGTATGAACGCCGTTATTCTTGTAGATAAAGGTTTTGGATTTGGAGGCTTTCTCGGAGAGCAGGCCCCATTCTTTCAATTTCTGTATTTGCTCTTCTTCATTCTCGAAGGGTGTGTATGTAGGAGGTGCGATCAGTTGCGCCATCTTTTCTCCGCCTTTCTTAGTAAATGCTTGTCTCATTTTAACATTTTTTTGGTGTAGGATGAAGTAAAGAAGTATTGAATAAATAAACATAAATATGTATATTAATTCATAATAACTTTCGAGAGGAGCGACCATACCTTTGAACAAAATGATAGAAGAATTGACACTGAACGCATGGCCGTCCCTGCAGACGGTCGTTTATGACGGATGGCTGCTGCGATTTGCTGAGGGGTATACGAAACGATCCAATTCCGTAAGCGCGCTATACGCTTGCAATGAACATCATTTAGAAGAACGAATTGCAGCTTGCGAATCGCTGTATATCGAAGCAGGTCAGGATACGATTTTCAAAATCACGCCTTTCGGTCCTCCCGAGCTGGATCAAATTCTAGCGCAGCGCGGGTATGCCATTGCGGACCCATCCCGTGTTATGATAATAGAACGTTTATCCGACGTGCCGGCACCGGAGCTTCATGACATCAAGATGGAAGACTCCCTCAGCGAGACGTGGCTCAATACCATGTGCGAAATGAACCGAATAGCAGGAACCAACAAGCAGATCGCTGCTCAAATTATGACAAGCTCGAAACAGAAGCAAGCTTACTTCACCTTAGCGGTAAACGGTGAGCCAGTCGCATGTGGACTAGGCGTAATCGAACGAGGATACATCGGTTTATATGATATTGTAACCGCGGAAGCACAGCGTAATCGAGGGTATGGGGAGCAGTTGATTCGTCATATGCTCCACTTTGCCAGAGAGCAGGGTGCAGCGAAGGGGTATTTGCAAGTCGTCCAGAGCAATGCGTCTGCGAACCGGCTGTACCGGAAGCTGAATTATCAAGAGAGTTATCCCTATTGGTATCGAGTGTTGAAACGGTAAGTTTTGCAAAGGCGGGATCTAATGTCGATTCAATTGCGCGGGCATCATTTATTATGTTTATTAGGTTTTCGAGGGATGGGGTATTCGGCGGACTTCTCGGCGAATATGACCGTCGTCTATAACAAGCTGCGTGATGAGCCTGATTCACGAGTTGTCATTGTCAAAGGTCCGGATGATTTATGCGCGTGCTTTCCATCCGATGTTGAGCCGCACTGCCATAACGTTTCCGTAGCGCAGCATGATGAACGGATCTTGCAGAAGCTCGGGTTCGACTATGGAATGGAGCTGCTCTGGTCAGACGTTATCGAACGGGTAAGGTCGAACGTAGTTCCGGAAGATATTAATACGCTGTGTTATACCTGCCAGTGGCGAAGCTACGGTGTCTGCGAAGCAGGCGTTCGGATCATTAAACAAGGGGAGTGGCTCCCGCCGCTTCCGCCCAAATAAGACCCACCTAAGACGGTTATTTATTACGCTAGGTGGGTTTTCTCTATGTTAAAGGGAGCATCGATAGAAAACGGTTGGCGGCCGCGGAGAGCGGGACGCCTCGCAATGTAGCGATACCGATATAACGCTCGGGCAGCGGTGGTTGGAGCGGAATCTCGAACAACTCGCCGGAGGCCAGCTCCTGCTCGATATAATTGCGAATAACGAAGGCAAGCCCGAACCCTCGGCTTGCGAATTGCAAGAGCAAATCAATACTGCCAAGCTCAAGCTCGGGCTGCAGCTGAACGCCATGTTCAGCCGCCCATTCGCTGAGGTGGCGTCTTGTGCTACCTCCGGGCTCTAACATTAACAAGGGATAACGGTAAAGTTCATGTACGTTAAGCGGAGTCGTCGAACCCGCTAAATCCGCGTACTTCTTGCTGCCCACCAAACAATCCTGCTGAGGCAGACTTCGTTTGATATCGATTTTGGCATTGCTTGCCGGCAAATTAATAATGCCGAAATCGATCTTGCCATCGGTTAACAGATCAATCGTTTCCGGCGTAGTCCGATTCGTGACATGGATACGCACTTGCGGAAATTGGTGATGAAACTGCTCCAAGAACGGCATCAGATAATGCTTGCACAGCGTATCGCTCGCGCCGATCCGGATTTCTCCGCTATCCAGGTTATGCATCTCAGCAATTCGTTTCTCGCCGGATTCAATGAAGCTGAAGGCTTGCTCGATATATCGAAATAACACATCGCCTTCCGCTGTCAGTACTACGCCTTTAGCAGAGCGGAAGAATAGCTGTCCGCCGAGTGCGCTTTCCAATTGCTTCAAGATATGGCTGACTGCAGGCTGCGTAATATGCAGCTTCTCCGCCGCGCGTGATAGGCTGCCAGTCTTGGCTGTCCAATAGAAGCTTCGATACCACTCCGAATTAATAGACATTAGTTCACCTAATATCTGATATAAGTAATATCAATTATATTGATACTGTTACAACCATTATAATCAAATTAGCAAAGAAGAAACAACAATTAGGAGGCGTGGTATTATGACGGTAACGGCCATTGTAGGTGCAAATTGGGGAGATGAAGGCAAAGGGAAGCTGACGGATGTACTGGCAGCGAAGTCTTCCTATGTCGTTCGGTTTCAAGGAGGCAGCAACGCAGGTCATACGATCATTAACGGCTATGGGAAGTTTGCGCTGCACATGCTGCCTTCCGGGGTGTTCTATCCCAACGTCACGAATGTGATCGGTCCGGGTACCGCTGTTGACGTGAATATGCTGATGCGAGAAATCGAAGAGCTGCAAGCGCGCGGTGTGCCGAAGCCGAAAGTGGTCGTCTCGGAGCGGGCGCAGGTTGTGGTGCCGATTCATGTCCAGTTCGACGGGCTGGAGGAAGAACGACTTGGCGAGCAGAGCTTTGGTTCGACCAGACGCGGAATTGCGCCTTTCTACGCGGATAAGTACGCGAAGCTGGGGATTCAAGCAGCGGAGCTGTTCGATAAGGATCGTCTCTATCGACGCGTGGAACAGATGCTCGCAGCGAAGAACGTGACACTGCAGCACTTATATGGGCAACTGCCTGTGAAAGCCGATGACTATGTCTCGGAGCTCATGGCGTATGGGGAGAAGCTTCGTCCTTATTTGGCGGATACGACAAGTCTGCTGCATGAAGCATGGATGAGAGGCGAGTCCATACTGGTTGAGGGTCAGCTCGGTGCACTCCGTGATCCCGATCATGGCATTTATCCGTACTCGACTTCCTCTTCTACCTTATCCGGCTTCGCTGCCGTAGGAGCTGGTATTCCTCCCTATGCGATTGGGCATGTCATTGCCGTTACCAAAGCGTATTCCAGCTGTGTTGGCGCCGGACCATTCGTGGCGGAGTTAAACGGCGATGAAGCACATGAGCTGCGGTTACGAGGCGGCGACGCGGGCGAGTTCGGCGCGACAACCGGCCGTCCGAGACGGGTAGGCTGGTTCGACGCCGTCGCGACCAGGTATGGCTGCATGGTGCAGGGCGCAACCGAAGTTGCGCTTACTAACCTCGATGTACTCGGTTATTTGGATCAAATTCCGGTTTGCACCGGTTATCTGCTGGCGGATGGAACGCAGACGGAACGTTTTCCCGTTACTGCCCAGCTCGAAGTGGCCAAACCGATCTGGACGTCGCTGCCCGGCTGGAAGTGTGTGATTTCCGATGCTAGAGCCTTTGACGAATTGCCGATTGAAGCGCAGGAGTACGTTCGGTTTGTCGAAGCTTCGATTGGTGTTCGGGTGTCAACCGTGTCCGTTGGTCCGCGCCGAGAACAGTTAATTCATCGATAGGCCAGCAATTGCTATATGCCGGCCTAAACCCGCTGGAGCCAGGCTGCAGGAATACTCTCAAACGAGTCGAAATAGGTTGAGAATAGACAATGAAACGTAGGTAAGTAGTCGATTCTCAAATCATTGGCGGGAGTGTGCACAGCGATTATGCAGGATTTCAAAGTGACAAGCCAGCAGAAAGCGTTCTTCGACACGTTCGGGTATTTGGTATTTCGGGGGTTAATGCAGGATCGCATCATGGAGATTACGGAAGAGTTTGATGCCGTATTTGCGAAGCACGGGGGCAACTTCAACGGGAAGCCGCATAATTACAAGAAAACATCCACGATTGTCGCTTTTCTCGGCCACAGCGAGAAGCTGGCTTCCTTGCTGGATGATCCGCGCATACACGCGATTTGTTCTACGCTGCTCGGTGACGACTACAATTATTTGACGAGCGCAGGCAACAAATATGTCGGGGACACCGGTTGGCATTCCGACACTTCGATGGATAAGTACTGGCCGGGAAATCTCAAGAGCCTCAACGTATCCTTCTACTTAGATCCGGTGACCAAAGAAACCGGTGCACTGCGCGTCATTCCGGGCAGCCATTATATCGGGGATCAGTTTACCGAAATTCTTAAGGAGCAAATTCATACGGCAGATATGCAGGAACAGTGGGGCATTGACCGCTCGGAATTGCCAGCTGTGCCGCTCGATATCAGACCGGGGGACTTGCTGGTCTTCAATAACTATATGAAACATGCTGCTTTTGGCGGCGGGAATAATCGGCGTGTGCTATTGATAAACTTCTCCAGACATTATACGGAAGAGCATATGGCTGAGCTGCATGAGTATGTGAGCACATTTGCTCCCTATTGGGTGGAGGAGCTCCATGGGGAAGCTGTACTGCGTGGTGCAAGCAGCGAGCGGATGCGCCATCTGCGCCAGATTCAAGAGAATCAAGCGCATCTGCCTGAGCTCGCCAGACAAGCGAAAGCAGCCGCAGCCCAGCCATAATCGCTTCAAGCCAAACAGGCTTTTCCGACTTCATCGGAAGAGCCTGTTTTGTGCGTCCGTACCTTGCGTTTGAATGTCATAAAGTGTAATATCTCCATTATTATGATCGATGGCAGAAGAGGGGAATGAAGAGGGACACATGGAAAGCAAAGCATCCATCGTCGCGATGTGGATCTCTCTGATCAGCAATGTGCTTCTGACTGGTATTAAGCTAATCGTCGGTATATTGTTTCAGAGTCAGGTTCTCATTGCGGACGGTATTCACAATGCCGGCGACGTTATCGCAACGGCTACGGCGTACAGCTCTATGCGTGTCTCGGGCAAACCGCCGGATGAGGATCATCCCTACGGACATGGCAAGGCTGAGGTGCTTGGCGCGGGAATTGTAGCTTTTATCCTCATTGCCGCTGCTTTATATATGGGTTATCATGCAGTACTCACGTTCTTCGAGCCGCCTACAGAAGCGCATCTCATTGCACTTGCAGCCGCAATCGTATCCTTGATCGCCAAGCAGATTCTATATATGTACACGATGCGCATCGGGAAGGAATCGAAGAGTAAGGCGATGCTCGCTACCGCATACGACCATTTGGCTGATGTCTATGCGTCATTGGCAGCAACGGTTGGGATTGGTCTTGGCTGGTTGGGAGAGCGGATGGATATTAGCTGGCTCAGCTACGGTGATCCCGCGGCAGGGGTGATCGTATCCCTCCTCGTATTGAAGCTGGGTATCGATATGGCACGCGAGACGGCTGACGTCCTGATGGACAAGAGTTTAAGCCCGGAGAAAATCGAGGATATAACGGAGCATTTGCGCGAAGTTCCCGAAGTGAAACGGATTGATCGATTGCGTGCAAGAGAGCATGGTCACTACGTGTTAGTGGATGCCAGGGTCGCGGTCCTCGGAACGCTTACCATACAAGAAGGACATGATATTATTAGAACTATCAAGAAGAAATTGATGGACGCCCATCCGGAAGTGGATGAGGTGCTTGTGCATTTAAATCCATGGTATGAGGATGATCATCATTAGCTTGATTCGGTCTGGACGATAACGTTCAGATCGTTTTTTTATTTTTTATTGCAACCTTTCTGTAGGTAGGTGCGTCTGGAGATCATGTAGGCCTACAACCACTAGAACAGAACGCGAAGGGAGAACGAAATAATGAATAAGAAGAAACTCATCATTGTAGCAACGATTGCGGGGCTACTTGGCACAACAGCAGCAGTTGAAGCATCCGGCTTTATGAAGAAAGTAAATGGATTCCTCCGCGGTGACATTGATGTTACTGTAGACGGCAAAGCAACTTCCTTGGAGCCAGTATTTATTAATGGCCAAGCCTATCTCCCAGCACGCGCCGAAGCGGCAGCGCTTGGTTACGAGCTGCACTATAACGCAAAAACGAAAGTTCTTGAACTGACTTCCAAACAAGATCAACCGGAGGAAGGCGAAGCGAATTTGATTAATGTGTCCGGCATTATCGAAGATGTTCGTCCTGCTCAAGACGGTTCTGTACAGATCAGCGTAGTTGGCAGAGGCCAAAACAACTGGATCGTATTGACTGTCGATAAAGAAACTGTACTTACGAATCAAGAAGGCAAACCGTTTGCAGCTAAAGATTTGAAAGCAGGCTTCGAGCTTACAGCTGAATACGGCCCAATCGTGGCAATGAGCTACCCAGGTCAATCGCATGCCGTGAAGGTTGTAGTTGGTACTGAGCGCTTGGTTAAAGAAGATGTTATCCAATCCGTCGAGAAAACAAGCGAAGGCTGGCAAGTGAAGTTCGGCGACGCTAAAGAAACTACACTGGTTCTGAATTCCGGTAAAGAAACAACGATCCGTGATACCGAGCGTCAACCGATTGAATGGTCGGCATTGAAAGCCGGCATGAAAGTTCGCGCTTACTACGGTCCTGCGATGACGAAGAGCCTTCCGCCGATCAGCCCGCTTCAATTCCTGGTAGTGTCAGAGCAAGCTGCTGCGCTATCCCCAGCACAAGTAACTGAATATCGTGAGCTTGCTTGGAAACAGCTTTCCGATGATCAGAAGAAACATGTGGTAACGAAGAAAGACGAAGCAGAAGTTACAATCGTACCTGCTTCCGATGCAGCTCTCTTCCCACAAGATGACAAGAAGAAAGCATACGAGGATTATGTAGCTAAGAAAGGCAACGTAGTTCTTGTTACTTATAAAACAGACGACGACGCGCTGCTGGGACCACTTACACTAGGTTTTAGCTCCGATTCCAAAGAATACTTCGGTAACCGTATTCGCAGATAGTAAGTAAGAAGAAGAGGGTTGTTCTGAAGTCACCGGAAGGTGACGGAGGGACAATCCTTTTTTATGTCGAATAATAGAGAGGAAAAACACGGATGAATATCCAGTAGGAGGAAGTTACTGCAATGCTGCAACGGATTTGGAAGTACCGGATGCATTATTTACTCGTCATCCCGCCACTCTTGCTTTGGTTGATTTTCAAAGGAATTCCATTCTTCATGATGCTGTACGGTTCATTTGTCAATTTTGTCATCTTTAAAGGGGTATTCGGCAGCGACTGGGTCGGGTTGGACAATTTCCGTAACCTATTCGATCTGCCTGAATTTACGCCTATCCTAAGAAACACGTTAACGATGAAGCTTCTTTATACGGCTGTCAGCGGCATCTTCGCACTAGGTGCGGCGCTCGCCCTTAGCGGTATAGGGTTCCGTAGGCTCAGAGGCGGATTAGCTGCTTTATTCCTGATCCCTTACTTCATTCCATCAGCGGTTATCGTCTATGTGACGATGCTCACGCTATCGCAGAGCCAATCTCCGTTTGGAATCAAGTCGATGCCGCTTGCGCATTCGGAGCAGTTTCCATGGGTACTGGTTGCGGTAGAAGTAATTAAAACCTGCGGCATTCCCATCCTAATCGCGCTTACGGTGATTGGCGCGAGACAAGCTGCGATGGATAACGGAAGCATACGGGTCCGCAGTACTTATTTGCACCGCAACGTCATTCCGGCAATGAAGGCAGTTACTGCATTCATGCTTATGCAGCTCGGCTCGCTTCTTACGATGGATGCAGAGCTGCAGCGATTACTGCTCAATCCGCTTGTGTATGAGACTGGGGACACGTTGGAAAGCTTCGGCTTTCGAACGGTGTTTATGAACGCCGAGTACAATCTGGCCGGACCGCTTGCCTTATTTCAGTTTATCGTGCAGTTTACATGCTCCCTGCTTGCGTACTTTCTCATTAGAGGTTTGTTTGCGCGTGATTTGTTTCCTTCTACGGGTGGAGCTGCAGCGCTCCGATCAACCGGGAAAGGGAAAAACAGTGCCGGCATCCTCATCAGCGTTGCGTTATCCTCAGCCGTGTTGATCTTGCTGTATTTACTGTTCATTTATCCGTTTACATACGAACTGTCCGGTTCAGCGCTTCATACCTTGCTTTCCCCATACCGCTATGTGATTTACATGATCATGGACTTGGGGGCAGTCACGATCTTCATGATGATTACGGCGGCGCTTGCTTTCCCGCTAACCGTCAAGGATTTGCCGGGCAGAGGGCTGTATAAGCTGTTGCTGCTGGCACTGCTGACCCTCGGCAGCTCAACGTTTCATGAATATTTGTTTTATCGGGATTTACATATGAGCAATACAATATTCCCGTTATTCTTCTCGGGTTTCTACTCCATTCTCCCTATCTTCGTCTTGAAGAGCATCTTTAACAGTAAATACAGCACTCGCAGGGAAGAGGCAGTCGCGGCGGGTCGAGGAGAGACGTTTATCTTCTTTAACGTGTATATGCCTTCGATCTGGAAACCGCTTCTTGCGCTCGGAGCCCTTCATTTCGTCATGCTGTGGAGTTCGTTCACGAAGGCTCTCGTCCACTTGACGAATCCGCAGACGTTTCCGCCGCTTATGACGTTTGCTAACGCAATGAATGAAATCGGCGAAGCCGGACCCGTATATTCGAAGGCTGACCTGCTACTCGCCGGCGCCATCATATCCCTTCCGTCATTGGTGATTCTTCTGCTTATGCGCAGATGGCTCACAGGCGAGGTCATGGTGTCGACGATGAAGAATTTGTAGCTTATAGCATGACAAAGGCGCTCCGAACGGCAGTTTCATACCTGCAGCGGAACGCCTTCTTTATTTTACGTATGGAGTATGCGATATTCCGTCGGGCTTTGCCCCGTTTCTTTGCGAAAGAATTTCGCGAAATGGTTCGTTTCCTTGAACCCGACGTGATCCGCAATTTCCTTGATGCTCTGCGTCGTGCTCGACAGTAGAATCTTAGCTTTATCCACTCGTTTGCGGCTGACGTATTTGAGCGGAGGCACCCCGAAATGCTTCTTGAAATAGGCGATAAAATAATTCGGATGCAGATGAGCCGCCTTCGCCATATCCTCGATGCGCAAATGACCGGCCATATGGCTGTCGATATATTGCTGGATGAACTGAATTCGCTTCAGATCCTCCGAGCGATGCTGCAAAATCGTAATCGGCACATGCTCCAAATAACGCGCAATAATCTCCAGCATAATCGACTTCTCACGCAGACGCGAGATGACGGAATCGCTTTGACGCAGGCTGACCAGCAGCTTGAACAAGGCGGTCATTTCCTCTTGATCGGCAAGGACAATGCGCAGCGGAACGCCGATCCATTGGAATAAGTCGAAGGGACCGATCGATGCCGTGAAGTGGCACCAATACTTGAGGAAAGGCTGTTTGCCTTTGATTACGGAATAGGATTGTTTCGTGAAAGCAGGCATCAAGCAGATCTCGCCAGGGGACGGCAGCATCTCCTGATTATCTACTTTGAGCCAGCCTTCTCCGTCCATAATATAGTAGAGCTTATTATACTCGGGCACGTAATCCATATCGACCCACTCGGTCGTTACTTGTGTTTTGTGAGCGGTGATGACGTCGATTTGAAGGGCGCGCAAGAGATCGGTTAAGGCGTGATCCGCACGTAGTATCGTCATTGGAAGTCTCCCAGCTGTAACGCATTTGAATGATTTTCTCTTATCATAGAGCATTTCGCCCGTTCATGAAACCGCAATCTTAGTTTTAGCACCTTCATTCTTATTTCTAGCCATTACAACGCCGGCTGCATCCTCCTATAATCAAGTTGAAGAAGTAATCTTATAGGAGGCTCAACCGAAATGACGACTGCACAACCCCTTTTGTTGACAGATGAACAACTGAAATCTTTTATAACAGATGGCTTTCTTATTCTAAAAACAGACTTCCCGCGTGAATTTCACGAGCGCTTAGTAGAGCAGCTCAATACGATTTATGATACCGAAGGCAACCCGGGCAACAACATTTTGCCGCGAATTCGCGACTTGCAGCGCGTATTTGAGAACCCGGTTATCACGGGGGCGCTGACCAGCGTGCTTGGGCCGAATTATTTGCTCCACACGCACAGACATGGTCATTACAACTCGGTACCGAAGCCGGGCGGCTGGCACAAAGACAGCTACTGGGGCTATAACCGGTTGCGTAATCATCACCCATGGTGGGCGATGATTATGTACTTCCCGCAAGATACGCCGATTGAACTTGGGCCAACAGGTGTGATGCCTGGCACGCAATATCAAGACAGCCGCACCTTTGCATCGGATGAAACGGCAGAGGAAGCGACGGCAAACGGAGAAGCGGGAACCTTTGCGCTGATCCACTACGATATTTGGCATCGTTCGACGCCGAACTTGATCGGCAAGCCGCGCTTTATGCTGAAATTCGAATTCATGCGTACGGAAGCTCCGCAATCGCCGACGTGGGACAATCAAGAGCAGTCCTGGGCTGCTGTTGCAGGAGATGAGAGCAACAATCCGATTGCCGAAGAGGTTTGGAACTGGCTGTCTGGCCGGACTGCGGCGCTTGCGGGCACGAAGCCTGCGGATGCTGCAGAAATTGCCAGCCTTGCAGCTCGTTTGAACGGAAGCGAAGAGCAGGATGCTTTGGATGCCGCCTACGAACTTGCGACAAGAGGTGAAGCAGGCATTCAAGCGTTGCTAGGCGCACTTGAGCAAGAGAAGAAAGTATCCCGTATCGCTTCTTACGGATTGTCCGTAGCCGGCGAGGAAGCGGTCGAAGGATTGCTTCAAGCGCTTCGCGCCGAGAATGAAGATGTCGTTAACCATGCCATCTTCGCATTGTCGGAGCTAAGAGGGTACGCAGATCGGGCTGTTTCTCACGTAGCGGCTCAACTGGATCATCCATCCGCGAAAATCAGACGCACGGCAGTTGACGCCCTTGGTATCATCAGCGCGAATGCCAAGCTGGTCGTACCTGCGCTGATCAAAGGCTTGCAGGATGAGGATACGCAGGTTCGCTTCACGGCAGGACTGTCGCTTGTGCGAATCGGCAAGGACGCAGCAGAAGCTGTTCCGGCATTGGCAGAGCAGCTGTCGCACGAGAACCGTTACGTGCGCGGCCACGCACTAGAAGCGCTGCGCTATATCGGCACGCCTGAAGCCCATGAAGTGCTGATTCAAGAGTTGTTCAATACACGCTGGTGCTCGGATACAACGCCTGCGAGCACGTTCTAAATACAAATAACAATTGAGAATCCCTCTTCGGAGGGATTTTTTTGTTGTCATTCAAAAGAACGATAGATTTCGTCTATCATTTGCATAGAAACAACAATATTGATCTATTATTTTGAATCTCATAGAATGGGGCAACAGGAGCCATAACGGCTTCGGTTGATAATGAAGCAGCCATTGATGGGAGGATAAATAGATGAAACAGAACGATAGGATTACCGGTTCAGAGGCTCTTATCCGAAGTTTGCTGCTTGAAGGCGTGGAGTGCGTGTTTGGGATTCCGGGAGGAAGCGTCCTAAACATTTATGACGCATTTCATGAGCGGCCACAGTTTAAGCATATTTTATCTCGTTATGAACAAGGGGCGATCCATGCTGCGGACGGCTATGCGCGTGCAACGGGTAAAGTTGGGGTTTGCTTTGCGACATCAGGCCCTGGGGCAACGAATCTGGTTACGGGGATCGCCACTGCACATATGGACTCTGTTCCGTTGGTTGTTATTACGGGGAACGTTTCAACAGCTTTACTTGGTACGGATGCTTTTCAGGAAGCGGATATCACCGGCATTACGATGCCGATTTCGAAGCACAGCTATTTAGTTCGTGACGTCAATGAGCTGCCGAAGATTATTCATGAAGCCTTTTATATTGCATCCACTGGACGGAAAGGCCCGGTAATCATCGATATTCCAAAGGATGTAACCAGTCAAATGATGAACTTTCAATCTCCGACGGGCACGCCAATGGTCAGGGGATATCATCCGGACATTCAACCGAGTATGACGCAAATCGAGAAGTTGCTCGTCGCAATCGGAGAAGCCGAACGTCCCGTCATTCTGGCCGGCGCCGGCGTTATCTATTCCGATGCAGCCAAGGAATTACTTGAATTTGTCGAGAAAACCCGGATACCCGTTACGACGACATTGCTTGGATTAGGCGGATTTCCGAGCGCGCATGAATTATGGATGGGCATGCCCGGCATGCACGGAACTTTAACAGCCAATAGAGCGTTACAAAATTGCGATCTTCTCATCAGTATTGGAGCACGTTTTGACGACAGAGTTACGATGAAAACCAGCGGATTTGCTCCTAAGGCTACAACGATCGCACATATCGATATTGATCCGGCTGAAATTGGGAAAATCGTTGAAACGGCCATTCCTTGTATCGGCGATGTGAAATCCGTACTTCAACAGGCGAATCTTCATCATACGAAACCGAGCCAATCCGAAGCGTGGGTGTCCGAAATACAAGCAAACAAAAGGAAGTACCCTCTTCGTTACACGAATTCGGAAGTGCCGTTAAAACCACAATTCGTCATTGAAATGATCAGCGAAACGACCGATGGCGAAGCAGTCGTCACAACGGACGTAGGTCAACATCAAATGTGGGCGGCTCAATTTTATAAGTTTAAGCACCCGCGTTCGTTAATTACTTCAGGTGGGCTAGGGACGATGGGCTTTGGTTTACCGTCTGCGATAGGAGCGCAAGTAGGTCTCCCGGACCGAGTCGTAGTTTCCGTCAATGGTGACGGCGGGTTTCAAATGTGCGCACAAGAGCTTGCCATTTGCGCGGCTCATAACATTCCCGTGAAGATCGTCATTCTGAATAATCAGGTACTCGGGATGATAAGGCAATGGCAAGAAATTATTTATGACAATCGATTTAGCCACATGGACCTCTCCGGCAGCCCGGATTTCGTGAAATTGGCCGAAGCCTATGGCGTTAAAGGGCTCAGGGCATCCAATCAAGAAGAGGCTCGCCTTGTATGGAACGAAGCTCTGGAAACACCGGGACCCGTACTTATCGATTTTGTCGTCAATCAGGAAGAGAATGTTTATCCGATGGTTACGCCCGGTTCCACGATCGATGACATGATTATGGGGGATGAATCATGAAACGTCACACGATTTCTGTTCTTGTAAACAACCATCCAGGTGTGCTGCAGCGAGTTGCCGGATTATTCGGACGCCGTGGTTTCAACATTGACAGTATAACGGTAGGCCAATCGGAAGAAGCAGGATTGTCCCGTATGATCATTTTGACATCCGGCGATGATAAAATGCTCGATCAAGTGAACAAACAGCTTTATAAACTTATCGATGTTATTCATATTGATGATTTAACCTCGCATCCACTGGTCGATCGCGAGCTTGCACTTATCAAAGTAAGCGCGCTGTCCAAAGTGAAACCGCAGATAATAAGTATTGTGGAGTCCTTTCGTGCTTCAATAGTCGATATTGGCGTAGAGAGTCTCATTGTTCAAGTTGTTGGCGAAC
Source organism: Paenibacillus sp. CF384 (assembly GCF_900106745.1). Classification (GTDB taxonomy): domain Bacteria; phylum Bacillota; class Bacilli; order Paenibacillales; family Paenibacillaceae; genus Paenibacillus_Z. Next base: position 157,797 of record NZ_FNNV01000003.1, read on the forward strand.
AAGATAAAATAGCTTCTTTAATCGAGCTGCTGCGACCATATGGGATCTTGGAGCTGACCCGTACAGGTGTGACGGCTATGAATCGTGGAGAGTGATCGAACAAGTGATGCAAGTCAAGCAAAGACATTCAGCCTAGGTGCGGTACACTGCCGAATCTAGGCTCTTTTTCTTCCCACAAAGTTTATAGCGATCATGTACAATAGAACTAGATTGTGTGTGAGAGACGTTTATCCATAGCCGGAGGGGAAGAAGATGAGCATTGTAATCGAAGAAGCCACCATAGCTGAAATGCAGGCTGCGATGGAAAACGGTGAAATCACATCCAGAGAATTAGTTCTCAACTACATGGAGCGCATTGCTGATCATGACAAGAATGGCCTTACTATTAATTCTGTGCTTGAGTTGAATCCCGATGCCTTGTTTATCGCGGATGCACTTGACGCCGAGCGAGCGAATCGCGGAGCTAGAGGTCCGCTGCACGGCATTCCGATCCTGCTGAAGGACAATATTAATACCGGTGACAAAATGCACACAAGCGCAGGCTCGCTCGCACTTGCAACCCTCTATGCCGGTGAAGATGCTTTCATTGTGAAGCAGCTTCGTGAAGCGGGGGCAGTCCTACTGGGCAAAGCGAATATGACGGAGTTTGCGAATTTTATGACAGAAGGTATGCCCTCCGGATACAGCTCCCGAGGTGGACAAGTACTAAATGCGTATAATATATCGACGCCTACCGGTGGGTCAAGCTCTGGTTCGGGCGTTGCGGTCTCTTGTAATTTCTGCATGGCGGCAATCGGCACGGAAACGTCCGGTTCCATTATCAATCCCGCCAATTTGAGCTCTACCGTTGGCATCAAGCCGACGGTTGGACTCGTAAGCCGCACAGGTATTCTCCCGCTTTCCAATAGCCAGGATACGGCGGGCCCGATGGCACGAACCGTTACGGATGCTGTCTTGCTGCTCGATGCGTTGGTGCAGGTGGACGAGGCAGATCCGGCGATGGGCAGCAGTTTAGGGAAACGTCAGACGGACTACGCACAGTATCTTGAGTTAGGCGGATTGGAGGGGGCTCGCATCGGTGTTCCGAGCGATTATTATTTTGAAGAGTTAACGCCGGAGCAGCTCGTTATCTTCGATCAAGCACTAAGTACGATGCGTGAGCTAGGTGCCGAAATTATTGAACCAGCCAATATTCCCACTGCTAGGCAAATTGTCTATTCCTCCGTTATCATGAATGAGTTCAAAGCCTCCCTTCATGCGTATCTGTCGGCGCTGCCTGCCGATGCGCCTGTTCGCTCCTTGGCGGAGATCATCGCGTTCAATGAAGCGCATCCCGAGGAAACGTTGAAATACGGCCAATCCTTGCTGCTGCTCGCTGAAAATAACACTTCCGGGACATTAACGGAGACACAATATTTAAGGGATCGACTAACGGACCTTCGGCTGTGCCAAGTGGAAGGCATCGATGCCGTTATGCGAGAACATCGTCTGGATGCCTTGTTGTTCCCGGCGGACTTTGGCTCACGCATAACGGCCCGGGCCGGGTATCCATCCATTATTGTCCCTGCTGGCTACACCTCGGCCGGCGTCCCGTTCGGCGTTACGTTCTCAGGGAAGGCATACAGCGAACCGCGGCTGATTCAACTGGCGTACGCCTATGAGCAGCGCAGCAAGGTGCGTAAGGCGCCTTCATTGAAGAGTTTTATATAGGGATTGAAGGGGGCTGTCTCCAAAGCGCGCATGGCGACTTTGGAGACAGTCTCTCTTTGCGTTGAAGTAGATGATTGGGGGATGGAAAGCGGTCGAATACGATGAGAGGTACGGGGTACCGCTCAAGAGTGGGAGAATGTAGCATGCCCAGGATGCTACGTCTGCTTGTGCAATGTAAATCTTCATAATGCCAAAAAAGAGCTAAGCGCACTTAAGCCGCTTAGCTCCTTTCTCATCATGCAATCTAACTCAAGTTCTGCAGTGTCGGCATACCGTCCTGCGCGCCGAATACGGTTACGGAGTAGGAGGCTGCTTTGACAGCGAGCGGTAGCGTTTGGTCAAGCGGCCAGCCGCTTGCGATGCCGAAGCAGAGCGCTGCATTAAACGAATCTCCGGCACCGGTCGTGTCCACGACTTTCACGATCGGGGCAGCCACGGTGACGATGCCATCAGCATTGGCGCACGAAATGCCATGTTTACCGCGTGTAACAATCAACGTTTGGTGCGGATAGCGTTTCTGCCAATCGGTCATTCGTTCGAACAGCTGCTCCTCCGAAGTGATCGACACCCCGCAATACAACTCAAACTCAGTCTCGTTCGGCGTAAAATAATCCGCCATCGCAATTTGCTCTTCCGTAAGCGGAAGGGCAGGGGCCGGGTTCAGAACCGTGGGCACGCCGGCTTCGCGTGCAATCCGCAGCGCCGTCTCTACAGCGGGCATCGGGATTTCCAACTGAACGATGAGCATATCCGATTGTTGGATCAATTCGGCATGCGCCGTGATGCTTTCAGCACTATTTTGCCCGTTTGCGCCAGGCACGATGACGATGCAATTATCCTCTGACGTATGCATGATGGTCGCCGTGCCAGTCGAAGCACCTTCAAGCACTGAGATGGCTTCCGTATGCACACCGAAATTCCGCATCCGTTCCATAATTTCCGATCCGAAGGCATCCCCGCCAACGGCACCGATCATCTTAACCTCTGCGCCGAGCCGTGCACAGCCGACGGCTTGGTTAGCGCCTTTTCCACCGGAAATGTAGTGGATTTCATCGCCTTGCACGGTTTCGCCAACCTTCGGCATCCGCTGCATTTTGAGAACGAGGTCCATATTCAAGCTTCCTGCTACCGATATCTTGGGCTGCTTTGCCACAATGGTCATCCTTTCCTGCGAAGCTGATGTAAGCGTTTCTATCATTTCCTGAATATAGCATGTGCTAAATTGAAGCGTCAATGCGTCGTAGTGATATTCAAACAATAAAAAAAACCTTGAGCGCAAGGCTCAAGGTTCTCTTCTATGACTCTATTCTATGATACATTATGTATATATGGTCGGGACGACACGATTTGAACATGCGACCCCCTGGTCCCAAACCAGGTGCTCTACCAAGCTGAGCTACGTCCCGAGGCAAGTGGTGCCGGCGAGAGGATTCGAACCCCCGACCTACTGATTACAAGTCAGTTGCTCTACCAACTGAGCTACACCGGCGCGCGTTTTTACCGAAACACAAGACGTATCTTACCACAGAAAAAATAATTTATGCAAGTCCCTTTTTTAAAAATTATTGTTCGTCCAATGAATTCGATTCTGCTCATCGATCGTGAAGCCGAACTTGGTGTAGAAGTGTCTGAGCCTCTCCAGATGCTCCTTATGTTCGGCGGCCTGCATACGTCCCTCGATATGACGAATATTCGCCTCCACAGCCCGCGTTAATAACTGTTCCATCATTAATGAACCGTAGCCTTGATTGATTTTCTCCCCCAGAATGCGAATGTATTGGAGATTCCAAGCGCACCGACCTTCAATCGAAGTGATGTACATATTGAGGTCATTTTGATGACGTTTGGTCGCAATACCTGATGCAAACACAATTCTCGCATGGATATCAAAGCCCTTATTCGGGGAGTACAGAATAGCGGTATCGCCTTGCCGCGTTTGCACAATCCGGTGTACGTAACAATTGTCGTTTGAAATGAGCTCCATCTGCCTATGAATGCAGTTTTCGATCATCATCAGTGACCTCCCGGTTTGGATGAGCCTACCTGTATGTACATATTATTGTCTACCCGAATAAGAAATGACAACCTATTGCCATATCGACGAAAGAGGCCGAATAAACTGAACTAAGAAGTAAAGTGACATGGCGAAGGGGTGGCCCAAATGAGCGGCGAACAATCGGTCTCCGGCGCGGAGGAGCTGCTTGCGAAGGATCGGAAGTATGTATGGCATCATATTTCGCCTCATAATGACAATCCGCTGATTTTTGTTTCCGGGGATGGCTGCTGGATCACAGATGCGGAGGGCAAAAGGTATTTCGACGGCATGTCGGGACTCTGGTGCGTGAATGTCGGTCATGGCAGAGAGTCGATTGCGCGGGCTGCATATGAGCAGATGAAGACGATTGCGTACTCGCCTATGATGCAATCGCATGTTCCGGCAATTGAGCTGGCGGAGAAGATCAACGAATGGCTGGGCAGCGATTATCGTATTTTCTATTCCAATTCCGGCTCGGACGCGAACGAAGTAGCTTTCAAGATTGCTAGGCAGCATTTTCATCAAAATGGGGAGCCGACCCGCCATAAGTTTATTGCCAGGCATCGTGCCTATCACGGAAGCTCCTTCGGTGCTCTAAGCGCAACCGGCCAAGCGCAGCGCAAGCTGAAGTATGAGCCGCTTGGTGCAGGCTTCGAGCATGTGCCGCCGCCGTATTGCTATCGCTGCCCGTATGGACAAACCTACGGCAGCTGCAAGCTGGAGTGTGCCGATGCGATTGAGGATGCGATTAATTGGGAAGGCGCGGATTCCGTCGCAGGCGTCATCATGGAGCCGGTCATTACCGGTGGCGGCATGATCGTGCCGCCGCCTGAATATTTGCCGAAGGTGCGCGAGATTTGTGATAAGTATGGCGTACTGCTCATCATGGATGAGGTCATCTGTGGATTCGGCCGATCGGGTGAGCGATTCGGTCATCACAACTACGGCGTAGTGCCGGACATCGTAACGATGGCGAAAGGGCTGACCAGCGGTTATTCACCACTCTCGGCGACGGCTGTGCGTGCGAGCTTGTATGACAGTTTCAAAGTGAAAGAGGCCAACAGCCACTTCCGGCATGTGAATACATTTGGCGGCAATCAAGTATCGTGCGCGGTCGCGCTGGCCAACTTGACGATTCTGGAAGAGGAACGGTTGGTGGAAAGGTCGGCTTATCTGGGGCAAGAGCTTGGTCAGCGCCTTCAAGTCCTTCGCACGAATCCATATGTCGGCGACATTCGCTTGTTCGGCTCGGCATTCGGCATTGAGCTTGTGGAAGATCAAGCGTCGAAGCACCCGGCTGCGGCAGACAAGGTGCTTGCCGTCATTGGAGAGTGCAGGTGCCGCGGCTTACTCGTCGGGAAGAACGGCGACACGGTTCCGGGCTTCAACAACATCATTACCCTATGTCCGCCGCTGATTACATCGGATGAAGAACTTGCCTTTATAGCGGAAACCATAATCGCGGCAATCGAGGCTCTAGCAACTACTCAACCAGCCGGTTGAACGAGAAAGGAGTCGAAGGGGCATGACAGCATCCGGGAGCTTGGCGATCAACAGAGAGCGACTGCATCGCAGAATCGACGAATTGGCCCAAATCGGCAAGCTTGGCGACACCGGCGTATGCCGGCTCGCGCTGTCGGAAGAGGATTTGCAAGGTGTACGGCTTGTTAAACGTTGGATGGAAGAAGCGGGATTGCAGGCACGAATCGATGCATTCGGCAATTTATTCGGGCGGCTCGAGGGCCGCGATCCCGGTAAGCCGCTGCTGATGGCCGGATCGCATATTGACTCGCAGCCCTATGGCGGACGATTCGATGGCGTCATCGGTGTACTCGGCGCGCTTGAAGCTGTGCAGACCCTGACAGAGCAAGGCGTTATACCGGAGATGCCCATTGAAATTGCTGCCTTCTGCGATGAGGAGGGCTGTCGGTTCAATAAGGGTTTGTTCGGTGTACGGGGCATCACCGGAAAGCTGGAGGACGGGGAGCTTGAGCGGACGGATGCTGCCGGTGTGACAAGACGCGAAGCGCTTGTGCAATTCGGCGGCGACCCGAATGGATTCGAAGCGGCTCGCTATCGCGAAGGGGCTGTAGGGGCATTTCTGGAGCTGCATATCGAGCAGGGGCCGGTGCTGGAAGCAATGGGGCATCCGATCGGCATAGTGAGCGGGATATCGGGTCCACTCTGGCTGACGGTCGAGATGACGGGTTTTGCGGGACATGCCGGATCCGTGCCGATGCCGATGCGCAGAGACGCTTTGGTCGGGGCTGCCAGTGTCATTACGGCGCTGAATGCGCTGGCGCGCTCAGAGCCCGGAGCGCCGACAGTCGGAACGGTTGGCGCTCTGACGGTATTCCCGAACTCCCGCAACATCATTCCGGAGAAAGTGACGTTCACGATTGATCTCCGGGATATCGACATGGAGCGGCGGAGAGCGCGCGAGTCGCAGCTGTGGCGGATTCTGGAGGAGACGGCGAGCGAGCATGGTTTGACCTATACGGTACGCGAAGATACGAACAGCGAGGCCAGATATTGCGCGGAGCGAATCAAGCAAGTGATGCATGCAGAAGCGGCTCAGCTGCTTGCCTACACGCCGCCTGAGCTGATGAGCGGGCCGTTTCATGATTCGCTGGCCATGTCGCATGTGTGCGATTATGGGATGATTTTTGTCCGGTGCAAGGATGGAATCAGTCATAATCCCTTGGAATATTCCACGCCGGAAGATATCGAGCTTGGTGTAGAGCTGCTGTATCGCACGATTGTGCGCATGTCTTCCGTCGATGGGGAAGAGAGAGGGGGATAAGCCTTGTTTATTTCTGCTGAAACGTTAAAGCGAAATTTTGCCGAAGTCAAGGCGGGGATGAGGCCGAAGGAAGCCGTCGAAGAATCGAACCGCTGTCTCTATTGCTACGACGCCCCTTGCATACAGGCTTGTCCGACAGGCATCAACATTCCCTCTTTCATTAAAAAAATCGCAACCGGCAACCTGACCGGCTCGGCCCGCACCATCATGGACGCGAATCCCGTTGGCGCCAGCTGCTCGCGCGTTTGCCCGACAGAAGAGCTTTGCGAAGGCGCATGCGTGCTGAATCATTCCTCCAAGCCGATCCGGATCGGCGACTTGCAGCGTTATGCAACCGATTGGGCGATCAAGAACGAGCAGCAGTTATTCACAGCCGGCGCACGCAACGGGCGTTCCGTTGCAGTCGTAGGTGGCGGGCCGGCAGGATTATCGGCTGCGCGGGAGCTGGCTCGTTTCGGATTTGCGGTGACGGTATTTGAAGCAAAGGAGCAGGCAGGCGGATTAAACACGTATGGAATCGTGTCCTTCCGGCTGCCGCAGCCGATTGCTCTGTGGGAGGTCGAGCAAGTGCGCCGGTTAGGCGTCGATATCCGGACAAATACGGCAGTCGGTCGAGACATCTCTGCTGAGGAATTGCTTGCCGGCTATGATGCGGTGTTACTGTCTGCGGGCATGTCGAAGGTGCCGATGCTGGGCATTCCCGGCGAAGAGCTTGCAGGCGTATATGATGCGATCGAGTTGGTTGAGTTAACCAAAGTGTCGCTCACGGCAGAGCTTAGCGGCCGCAATGTCGTCGTCATCGGCGCAGGCAATACGGCAATTGATGCGGCAACTTGCTCCGTGCGAATGGGTGCATCTCGCGTGGAGATCTGTTATCGCCGCTCACAGCAGGAGATGACGGCGTACGAGTTTGAGTATGAGTTTGCTAAGAGCGACGGTGTTGCCTTTCGCTGGCTGACTGCGCCGCTTCGGATTATTGGCGATGAGCAGGGTCGTGTGAAGGGGATCGAATGTATCCGTATGAAGCTTGAAGCGTCTGAGGAAGGCGGCAGAGCTCGGCCAGTAGCGATACCGGGCAGTGAGTTCACCATTGAAGCAGATGCGGTAGTCAAAGCGATCGGACAGTCCAGGCATGTTTCGTTGGTCGATCAGTTTGGCCTCGCGCATAGACGTGGGATCGTGACAGTTGATCCTGCGACCTATTTAACCTCTAACCCTCGTATTTACGCGGCTGGCGATATTATTTTCGGCGATGGGCAAGGCGAAGCGATGGTCGTATCGGCCGCGCAGCAAGGGAAGCTTGCTGCTTATGCGATCTACCGTCAGCTCGTGGCGGACCAGGTGTAAATTCCAAAGAGAGGCAGGGCGATCGAATGGCTGATTTACGCATTAATTTGGCAGGCATCGAATCACCGAACCCGTTCTGGCTTGCTTCCGCTCCGCCTACGAATACCGGTTATCAGGTGCAGCGTGCTTTTGAAGCTGGCTGGGGAGGAGCGGTATGGAAGACGCTCGGCGATCCCATTATCAACACATCGTCTCGGTTCGCCGCCGTTCATTTTAACGGTCAACGAGTGGCAGGCTTTAACAATATCGAGCTGATTACGGATCGTCCGCTGGAAGTGAATCTGAAGGAAATCGCAGAGACGAAGAAGCTGTTCCCCGATCGCGCGCTAGTCGTGTCACTTATGGTGGAGCCGAAGCGGGATAAATGGCATGAAATCGTGAAGAAGGTGGAAGCCGTCGGCGTCGACGGGCTGGAGCTGAATTTCGGCTGCCCGCATGGCATGGCCGAACGGGGGATGGGCTCTGCGTCAGGACAGCAGCCTGACTTAGTTGAGAAGCAAACCTACTGGGCGAAGGAAGCGGCACGCACGCCGGTCATCGTGAAGTTGACGCCGAACATTACGGATATTACGGCAACGGCTCTTGCTGCCGTTAGAGGCTGTGCGGATGCGATTTCGCTTATCAACACGATTAATTCGCTTGCGGGCGTCGATCTTGACACATGGAATACGATTCCGCATGTCGGCGGAAAAGGTTCGCATGGCGGATATTGCGGTCCTGCGGTGAAGCCGATCGCGCTGAATATGGTAGCGGAATGCGCAAGGCATCCGCGTATTGATGTGCCGATCTCCGGCATCGGGGGCATCTCGGATTGGCGGGATGCGGTCGAGTTTATGCTGATGGGCGCAACAGGCGTGCAGATCTGTACGGCCGCGATGCACCACGGTTTTCGAATCGTGGATGATATGATTGACGGCTTGAATAATTACCTCGACAGTAAAGGCATTGCGAGTGTCAGCGAGCTGACCGGTCGTTCTGTGGAGCGCTACACCGAGTGGGGTAACCTGGATTTGAACTATGCCGTAACGGCGCAAATCGATACTGAAACATGCATTTCGTGCAACAAATGTTATATCGCCTGCGAGGATACGTCTCATCAATGCATCGACCGATTAACGGATGACGCGGGACGGAGTTACTTGAAGGTGCGGGAAGAAGACTGCGTCGGCTGCAATTTATGCGCGATCGTCTGTCCTGTCGAAGGTGCAATTGAAATGATCGAGCAGCCTGCAACCGGCATCTCCATGTCGTGGAATGAGCGTCAGGCGGCGATTGCGATGCTTAAGCAGCGAAAGGAGGCATGAGCAGTATGGCCAAAATTATCACGAACGGGACCCTAGTAACCGCAGCAGATATCAGCCGCGCAGATCTACTAATCGAGAACGGGCTCATAACGGCAATCGGCAGCGACTTGCTTCGGTTAGCGCCTCAAGCAGAGGTCATTGACGCTGCGGGCTGCTATCTGTTTCCCGGCGGAGTCGATCCCCATACGCATCTGGATATGCCTTTCGGCGGTACGATTACGGCTGATGATTTCGAGACAGGCACAAGAGCAGCGGCATATGGCGGCACGACGACGATCATCGATTTCTGCCTGACAGACAAAGGAAAGCCGCTCAGCAGCGCAATCCGTACATGGCATGAGAAAGCGAAAGCGAAGGCCGTCATAGATTACGGCTTTCATCTCATGATCAGTGAAATAACGGATGAGGTGCTGGAAGAATTGCCTTCCATCATCAACAATGAAGGGATCACCTCGTTCAAAGTGTTTATGGCGTATAAAAACGTCCTTCAAGCCGATGACGGCATTCTGTACCGTACATTGCTCAGCGCCAAGGAGCATGGCGCCTTGGTTATGGTGCATGCGGAGAATGGCGATGTCATCGACTATTTGATCCGGCAGGCATTAGCCCAAGGCCATACAGAGCCGATCTACCATGCATTGACGCGTCCTTCCGTGCTGGAAGGGGAGGCGACGGGCCGAGCTGTCCGGTTGACCGGATTAGCGGATTCGCAGCTGTACGTCGTGCATGTCACATGTGAGGAAGCGGTTCGACAAATCGCGGAAGGACGGCTAGAGGGACTGCGAGTGTGGGGAGAGACATGTCCGCAATATTTGCTTCTCGATATCTCGTACTTGGAGAAACCGGATTTTGAAGGGGCGAAATACGTCTGGTCGCCTCCGCTCCGCGCGAAGGAACATCAAGCGGCATTATGGAATGCACTCAAGAACGGGCAGCTGCAGACGGTCGGTTCCGATCAATGTTCCTTTAATTTCAACGGACAGAAGGAGCTTGGCTTAGGCGATTTCAGCAAAATACCAAACGGCGGACCGATCATCGAGGACCGTTTCAGCCTGCTCTATTCCGAGGGAGTCGAGAAAGGCAGACTCAGTCTCAATCAGTTTGTTGACATTATTGCGACCAGGGCGGCGAAGTTATTCGGCATCTTCCCTCAGAAAGGGACGATTGCCGTCGGCAGCGATGCGGACATCGTCATCTTCGATCCAGCTGTGAAGCGGGTTATTTCTGTCGAAACGCATCATATGAACGTCGATTACAATCCATTCGAGGGGGTAGCTGTAACAGGCGTACCTATTTCCGTTCTTAGTCGCGGGGAGTTTATTATCCGCAATCAGCAGTTTGTCGGCAGTCCGGGAAGCGGTCGATATCTGCGGCGCAATAAGTTCGGAAGTGAGCGCGCGAGCGAGAAAGGGTGAGTCGGCGATATGTCGGAGCACAGCGAATTTCTGGCCGAGAAGGCGGCAATTGACGGGTATTTGGAGCAGGGGTATCGGATTGCAGGCGTCACCGAGGATTTAAGCGGCGACAAATTGTTGCTTGCGCCGCCTCGTGAGGCAGGGAATGCCAAGCTTACAACGCTCCACTTGCGAAATGCCAATGCGCGGAAGTATTGGACCACGCTTTTATTGACCAATGGATTAGAATAACTAGCGCAGCGTCTCGGATTATTCCGAGGCCGGCCGTTGAACAAGTCCAACTTATGATAGGTACAGACTCTTATTTTACTCACCAGAGCCAGTAGTTTATATAAAAGTGTTAATCGGCATACTTCATGAGTTGTACAAATTACACGACAAACCGAGCTTCCTTAGAAAATTAGGTAGTTAACGTGTACTAATTACATTTGAAATACCGATAACCAGCTGTATTCACTTGAAAGTAACGGATGAATTGTACGTCGTACACGTCAACCATCATTTGAGACTAGATAGTAGCAATTGTGTTGTATGCCGTACACGTCATCTTCGAGCCCAGCGACGGGTGATTCATCGTACCTCGACACTTTGGCGCAAAACCAGAGAGCAGGGCCTCAAATAAATCGAATCGCTCTGATCGCTGGAAAACCCAAGATCTTCATTGGCCTCGGATTATTCCGAGGCGTTTTTATTGTGATTCATTGCGTTCCATTACGGATGGATCAAGGAATTAGACTATCGAGGGTCGAAATCGTTAGTCATAAGGATTTCGCAATCTTGTATAACCGGAGAAGGTGATCGCAATAGGCAGCATCGACAAGAGGAATCGTCTGGATGAAGAGGTTTTTACCTATCGGGTGACGAAGGACAATAAGGTGTTCATTTCGTACATGGGAAGGCAAGTTACGTCGTTAGCGGGTAAAGAAGCGGATAAATTTCTATCCCGAATTAGCGGAGTAGATTTCAAAACCGCTCAGTTGGCCATGGCGAAAGTGACGGGTAATTTCAAACGGGGCAACGAGAAGGACAGCAAACGAGAGTAGACCGCATTCCGTTGCCGAAATTCTATGCTTCCACATAGAAGCAGCGACGATACGATATCTTGGGAGGAATCGCACATGAATGTAAAGGTGAAGATCGGTGAATGTGAGCTGGACATGAACGGCCCGTATTTGACGGAGCTGAGGGAATCAAACGATATCCTTAACGATGAGGGAAAACTGCGGGAAAGGCTGAAAGAAGACGGTTATCTGTTCATCCGGGATTTTCATAATCGATCCAAAGTACAGCAGGCAAGGTTGGCATTCCTGCAGCGCATTCATGAACAAGGGAAGCTGATGCCTGGCACGGCGCTGGAAGATGGAATCATCAATGACAATAATAAAGCCGCAGGCTTCCAAGGCAGCGAGAATCAACCGCAGGAGCTGCTTGATGTCGTGAACAGCGATTCGACGATGCAGTTCTTTGAACGTTTTCTGGGCGGCGAATGCATCACGTACGATTACAAATGGGTGCGAGCTGTCGAGACAGGCGGATTTACCGGGGCACATTATGACATTGTCTATATGGGACGCGGAACGAAGAACTTATATACACTTTGGACACCGCTTGACGATATTCCGTATGAACTGGGTGGTCTGGCTATACTGCTCGGGTCCCAGCACTTTGATCGCATTCGCGAAACGTATGGGCAGATGGATGTGGATCGCGACCGCGTGGACGGCTGGTTCTCATCAGATCCGCTCGAGTTGATTAACAAATATGGCGGACGGTGGGCGACTGCGGAGTTTAGGGCGGGGGATGCGATTCTGTTCGGGATGTATACGATGCACGGCTCATTAACGAATCAAACGAACCGTTACCGGTTCAGTGCCGATACAAGGTACCAGCTTAAGTCGGAACCGGTTGATGAGCGCTGGATTGGCGCTAAGCCGAAAGGTCATTATGGCTGGCATGCAGGCCCGACGGTCAGCATGGAAGATGCAAGAGCAAAGTGGGGCGTATAGAATAAACAGGGGGGTCTTTCGTGGTTATAACTGCGAAAGACTCTTTTCTTGTCTTGCGTTCCTATGGTAAATTAGGGGAAGGCTAAGATTTGACAATAGGAAATATAAACAAGCGAGAATATTTGTGAAACGAATGAATTCACATGTCGTATTAGAGAACATGAACGCATACGAACACCATTTTGAGGAGGAAACGAAACATGTCTGTATTTAAACGATTGCGGGACCTAACGTTATCGAACGTATATTCACTTATTGAGAAAGCAGAAGATCCGATTAAACTGACTGATCAATATATCCGCGACATGCAAGAGGATCTGGAGGATGCGGAGAAAGCTGTTGCATCCCAAATCGCAATTGAGAAACGGTTCAAGCAGTTGTACGAGGAACAAGATGCACTCGTTAAGAAACGTGAAGAGCAGGCGCATACAGCTGCTTCCTTGCAGAATATCGAGCTGGCAAGACGTGCGCTGGAAGAGAAGAAAGCAGCTGAGCAGAAGCGTGATGAATACAAAGTCAGCTACGATTCGAATAAAGCGTCCGCGGACAATCTTCGCACCAAGCTGGGTGAAATGCGCGAGCAGCTGACTGAAATGAAGAACAAGCGCGAAACGCTCGTTGCTCGTTACAAAGCAGCGCAAGCGCAAGCGCAGATTAACAAGTCGATGGCTGGTTTCAGCTCCGATACGGCCATGTCAGGTTTGAAGCGTATGGAAGAGAAAATGCTGCAAGCTGAAGCCCAAGCGGAAGCCAGCAATGAAATGAACAGCAAAGCCAAGTCGCTGGACGATGAGTTCGAAGCGCTCGGCAAGAATAAAGCCGTTGACGATGAGCTCGCGGCGCTGATGAAGAAATACGAGAACAAAGAATAACAGGTGGAGCTTAATCCGCAAGTGGCTGTTTAGGGAAGAACGTCTGCCGGCCGGAATCACGCACATTGCTTGATTCCGGGCCCTGCGGCGTTTTTTCTTTGCAGATGGGCTGCGGCACAATGGATGACGGAGGAATAATGGAATGACATTAAATGAGATGGTTGCGATTTTCGTATGGACCGGGGCCGGCGCGGTACTGCTGGTTGTGCTAATGGCGGTCGATTCCTTGTTTACCCGGTATAAGGATTTGGAAGAAATCAAGAAGGGCAACGTAGCGGTGACTAGCCGTTTTGTGATGAAGCTGCTCGCGCAAGCTTATATCCTGTCGCAGTCGATCTCGACTTCGAATCATCTCGGAGAAGCGCTGCTCGTATCCGTCATATCGTTTGTCATCTTATTGCTCGTGGAGAGTATTGTGGAATTCGTCCTTCGCTCCACAGCCGGACTTGACCTCAGTGAAGGCACGAAAGACAACAAGCTGTCGCATGCGCTGCTGGCGGGATCGCTCCACGTGGCAGGCGCGCTGATTATCGGTTCGTGTCTGTAAACTTGAACAATAGGGAGTTATCGTCATGAGCTTATTCAAACGAATCAAGAATATAATGGCCAAACCGGAGCCGGCGAAGGTGGAGAAAAGCGTCCTGACTATCGGACCTGGCGATGTAGTAGAAGTGTCGCTCGTTACGTACCAGGTTGTTGGACGCTTGCATAACCGTCAACGTAATCTGATTGTATTGACGCTTCAAGACGGTTCCGCGATCCAATACTTAACCATTGAAGAGCGGGAGCGTACCGAGTATGCTTTGTACAATTCCATCGATGGGCGGCTCGATTCCGTTGAGGAAGTACCTACGGAAATCGAATTGGATGACCGTGTGTTCCATTTGGAGGAGCAGTATTCAGGCATCGTTACCGCATCCGGTAAGACGCCGTTTGTGCAAGGTGGAGAGCAATACGTCTGGCAGTATCAATCTGATGATATGAAGCTGCTTCGTATTGAATGGCAGGATGGCCGATTCATGCTATATGAAGGTGAAGATGTGCTTCCGGCCGATGTTCGCGTTCTCCGCGGCAGTTAGGAGATGATGAATGGGATGCGCAAAGCCAGTTATTTAATCAAATTATTGCTTGTTGTAACGCTCATTGTTCCTCTTCTTGCCGCTTGCGGCATGAATAAGACGATTGAAGAGAACTATCCGCTGGAGTCCGTCAACGGAAGCGGCAATGAGACTTCTTACGTGTACCGGGCAGCAGGTGTCACTGTACCTGAAGTAGCGAAGGCGCTCATTGATGAGTCCAAGCCGCAGCAGCAATCGCCTGAGAAGACAGATCATATGTTTCTTGTCTACTCGGACCGAGTTGTCCATCTGCAGCAGGATGCAGCAAAGCCGGAAGATACATTGATCGAAGTGGATTCCAAAGAGTACGTTCGCAATAACTACAGCTCCAGTTTCTTGCAGGGTTATCTGATTGCCAGTATCTTAGGTGATTTATTCGATAACGGTCGTTATGGGAATGGCAATTATCGTGGTTATTCCGACCGAGATAAGTACAAGCCGAAGGGCGGCACTTATCATGCCCCGTCGGTTCAGGAGAAGAAAGCCGTTCCCCCGATGACAGTTAGTCGGACCGGATCGATCTTCAAACGCTCCAAGAACGCCGATAGCAGCAAGGTGGGTGAAGGCGGGCTCTTTAACAAAGCTCCCCCCAAATCCGGTAAAATTACGCGCGATTCCGGCGACAGCAAGAAGTCGGGCAGTTGGCTGACGCCGCGCAAATCCTCGAAACCGAAGACCAGAGTCGGATTCGGCAGAGTATCAAGGCGACGATAAACGAAGAGACCGGTAGAAGCAGATTCAGAACTGCGAATACCGGTCTTTTTTTTGCTTATATGGCATGCTCTTACTTTAAAATGATTGCGGCTTTAGGTATGATGAAGAGATCATAATGGCTGCTTGTAATAGGAAGGGGAACTGGAATGAAACGGTTGCTGTCACCGCTGAATACGGTCGTGCTAACTCAATTTCTGAGCGCATTCGCGGATAATTTGAACTTTTTTCTTATCGTAGGCATGGTCAAGCGACAAGGGGTCGACAATCCGGATATCGCCGTCAATTACATACAGATTGCGTTCCTCTGCGCTTATGTTATACTCGCTCCGGTCGTTGGCGCATTCGCGGATAAGAAGGCGAAGTCTAATGTACTGCTACTCGGTAATGTACTGAAAGCAATTGGAATTGGGCTTCTGCTCTTTGGATTACCGCCGGCACTGTGTTATGTGTTTGTCGGCATAGGGGCTGTTGTCTATTCACCCGGTAAATATGGCATCCTCACCGAGCTTACTTCGAATGAAAGCGAGCTGCTGCGGGCAAATGCCAAAGTCGAGGGCTCCACGATTCTGGCGATTCTGCTCGGGACAGTGGCAGGCGGGTTCCTTGCCCAGAATTCCGATCTGCCGGCTGTACTGACATGCATGGCTGTCTATCTGTTGTCGTTGTTCATGACGCTTATGATCCCGGCCAAAGCAGGAAACAGCTCCTTGCGTTACGGCAAAGAGGCTGTGCAGTTTCTGCGTGATTTCATGTTGCTGTTTCGTAATGCCCGTGCTCGGTTCTCCTTGATCGGCACGGGATCATTCTGGCTCACGGCTGCGGTGCTGCGTATAGCGCTTATTGCTTGGCTGCCGCTCAATCTCGGAATCGAAGATACCGACCAGCAGTCCATGATGATCGGTGTAACGGCAATCGGTGTCGTCTGCAGCGCGTTCCTAACGCCGAGACTTGTACCGGCAGGCAGGCTGCACCGAGCATTTTACTATGGTCTCTTCATGGTCGCGTCCGTTATGGTTGCATCGTTAACCTATGTGCTGTGGATGACGATTCTTCTGCTCTTCTTAATTGGCGTCTTTGGCGGAATATTCGTGATTCCGCTGAATACGATGCTGCAGGAAGAAGGCAAAGCGCTGATTGGATCCGGCAAAACGATTGCGGTGCAGAACTTCGTGGAGAACATTCTTACTGTCAGCGGACTTGTTATTTATTTAACGCTCAGCGAGATGAACGTGTCCGTCAACGGCTCGGTTATCGGGATTGGACTCGTGCTGCTCCTCTTTATTCTGTTCCTTGCAACGCAATTAGGCGGCATTAAAGGACAGCCTGCTTCATTAAAGCAAAGACATGAGCACTAGGCATGATGCAGGATCCTGGCATTCCGTGGATTGGAAGGACCCTGCTTATTTGCAAGACGGAAGTCCTGCCCAGATCGAAGTATATAGGCTGTTGAAGAAGCATCTTCTATTCGAGAAGCTAAGTCCTTACTCACCGATCTTAGTGGGAACTGTACCGATCGGTATTCATGTGGCAGGCAGCGATCTGGATTTGATCTGTGCAGTGAGTGACTTCGATGCCTTCGAAGCCGCGATGATTGAAGCGTTCAGACGAGAGCGGCACTTTGAAATCGTTCGAAGAGTCGTTGCCGGACTCGAGCGCATCAAGGTGAATTTCACGCTTGAGTGTTGGCCAATTGAAATATTTGCCCAATCTATACGGACTGTTGATCAGAATGGTTACCGTCATATGGTGGTTGAAGCAAGGATGCTGGCGTTGTTCGGTCCTGATTTTCAATCAGAGATCATGCGCTTGAAAGAGAGTGGTCTCAAAACAGAACCGGCTTTCGCGAAGGCGCTTAAGCTGGAGGGAGATCCCTGTTTGAAGCTGCTGGAGCTGGCCGAATGGACTGACGAGCAGCTGCTTGCGCTAATAGTGGCTGACTAAATAAACAATTATCCAGAATCGTAGAAAAGATGTATCTCCATAAGCGAATGTCTGTTAGAATATACGGACTCAACACTTTTGCTAGGAGGCCTTACCTTGTCGTCCGAACCGCTGCTCACCTTTCTGTCACCGCCGCTGCCTTACTTCATTGAATCCAACCGCGGCTCTTATGGGCCGGGCGGCGAACATCCTAACCGTCGGAATATCGGCGTTTTCGACTTGCTGTTCGTGCATAGCGGAACGTTATACATTGGCGAAGAATCGAATTCCTGGGCAATCGGCCCGGGGCAAATGCTGATCTTAAGACCGGACTTATGGCATTATCCAACGAAACCATGTACAGAAGAAACCGTGTTTGACTGGGTTCATTTTCAAACTGCAGGTCCTTGGGAAGAGTTAAACGATACGAACTGCGGCACGCTGCGCGGCGATTATTATTCCTATGCGATCAGACTGCCGAAGACGATGACGTTCTCCTATCCGGATGAAGCGATTTCGCTCTTCAGCAAGCTGCACGATGCGGCTATGGGTACATCGCATGCGGCGTTCTGGCAGCGACAGCAGTGGTTCCTCCACCTGCTGCAGCTATTCGATGAAGGCTGGCGCAGCGATGCGGCCAAAGCTCCGATTGCCGTAGCCGAAGAGGCAGCGGCCTACTTGAAAATGCATTTCCGCACAACCGTAACAAATGCGAAGCTTGGTGATGTGATGGGCTTGCATCCGAACTATATCGCGCGCTGCATGGGCGAAGTATTCGATTGCACGCCGCAGCAGTATCTGCTTTCTTATCGGATGGATCAAGCGAAGCTGATGCTGATGAAGACCAATTGGCCGATTTCCAGAATCGCAGATGAAACCGGGTTTAAGCAAACCCCGCATTTCTCGCGTTCCTTCGCCGAACATGTTGGAATTACGCCGCTTTCCTATCGGAAGCGCTTCACCGGCAGCAGCAGGGATAAACAAACCATGCTTGATATGCGTAATCACGCGCTTGATCGAGAGTAATAGACAGACGGCAGCCTGCCGGTCCTCGCTTTGCGGGGGCTGGCAGGTTTTTTGTTGAGCGTTATGAAGTGGGTTACCTTGCGTTTTGCCTGTTTACGAACCTGCCGTTTTCATTTAAGATAGCCAAAGACGTTTTAGTATTTGTTGCCGGATGAGGGATGGGAGCATAATGGAGAAAATAGAGAAAGCTCGTTTGAATTATGAACACGCCTTTCAGCAGGCTGCCACGCTGGAAGAGAAAAGTCCCGTGAAATTTCTGATTGCCCTTTACCGCGGAAACTTCACCAACCTGCTGCTTTCGTTGTTATTCTACATCGTGAAGAGCTCGCCGATTTTTGTGCTGCCGATTGTGACAGCCAACATTATCAACATTGTCAGCCAGCCCAGCGAACATTCGGAACGGGAATTGTGGATTAACTTTGCCGTCATCGTAGTTGTGATCTTGCAAAATATCCCGACGCATACTTGGTATGTCTCGTACATGAGCCGCGCCATTCGACATGTCGAAGCCGGCATACGAAGCGCGCTTGTCCGCAAGCTGCAGCAGCTGTCGATTACGTATCATCGCGACCTGCAAGCAGGACGGCTGCAGTCGAAGGTGCTGCGGGACGTTGAAGCGGTCGAGCAGCTTTCCAAGCAAGTGATGCTGACGCTGATGCCTGCACTCATTAATATTATCGTTTCCATCATCATTACGGTGCGCAACAGCTGGTCAGTATCGCTCTTCTTCGTGATGACGATTCCGGCTGCTATTCTGCTCGTGCGCATATTCCGTAAGAAAATCAGCTCCACCAATAAGGAATTCCGTAAGGAAATCGAGAAGATGTCCTCCAAGATGTCCGAGATGGTCGAGATGATTCCGGTTACGAGAGCACATGGCTTGGAAGAAGTGGAGATCGAGCGCATTGACGGCACGCTGCGTAAGCTGCAAGGGAAGGGACTCAGGCTGGATATCGCCGAGGCGTATTTTGGCGCTTCCAACTGGGTCACGTTCCAGCTGTTCCAGGTGTTCTGCCTGCTGTTTACGGCTTTCCTCGCTTACAAAGGACAAATCGAAGTCGGCAATATCGTGATGTATCAGGGCTTCTTCAGCATGATTCTAGGCTCGGTATCTGCCTTGATTACGACTTACCCGAATATGGCCAAAGGTTTCGAGTCCATCTATTCGATTACGGAAATTCTCAACTCGCCGGAGATTGAACGCAACGATGGGAAGATCAAACTGCGAGAGATTAGCGGTGAGATTGCTTTTGAAGACATTCAGCTTGTTTATCCGGGCTCTGAGCATCATGTCTTGGAGGAAGTGACGCTGACGGTAAGAGCCGGCGAATGTATCGCCTTTGTCGGGGAATCCGGGGCAGGGAAGTCGACGATTCTCAATCTGGTCACAGGATTCTTGCAGCCTACTGGCGGCAAGCTGACGATTGACGGCGTGAACATCGATCATATCGATCTTCGGGAATACCGTAAATTCATTTCGGTTGTGCCGCAGACGAATATTCTGTTCTCCGGTACGATCCGCGACAATATCGTGTACGGCTTGCCGGACATTACAGATGAGCAAATTTATAACGCGATTGAAATGGCGAATTTGTCCGAAATGATCAAGCGATTGCCGAGCGGCATCCATACGAAGGTCGGCGAGCATGGCGGCAAGCTGTCCGGCGGACAGCGTCAGCGGATTGCGATTGCACGTGCGCTCATCCGTAATCCGAAAGTCATCATCTTGGATGAAGCAACGTCGGCGCTCGATAATGCGTCGGAATACCATGTGCAGAAAGCGATGCAGGAGCTGATCAAAGGCAGAACCACCTTCATCGTCGCGCATCGTTTGTCCACGATTCGCGATGCCGATCGCATCGTCGTGATGAAGCAAGGCCGAATTGCAGAGATTGGCACCTTCGATGAGCTGATTGCGAGCAAAGGGGAATTTTATCATTTGAAACAGCTTCAAATTTAGAAGGCTTAAAGAAGAGAGGCTATTCCTCGGTCAATGAATGACTGTGGAATAGCCTCTTTGTCGATTGACGTGAGATGCATACGGCCGACTGTTGTTGAATAGCTGCCTTAGAGAGATAATTCTAGAATTTGACGCACATCCGCTTCGTGAAGCTTCTTGAAGTTGCCAAGCGGGCCGAAGTGCACAGCTTCCTTAGCCATTGTGTCTAGATTCTCGCGGCCGATGTTGTAGTAAGCCAGTGTAGCCGGTGCGCCGATCCGCGTGAAGAAAGCACGCGTAGCTTCGATGCCGGCCAGCGCCAGCTCCTCGTCCGATTTGTTTCCGCGTTCGATGCCCCATACGCGCTCTGCATACTGCGTGAAGCGGTCAATCCGCTCCTGATATACATATTTCATCCAGTTCGGGAACACAATCGATAATCCTGCGCCATGCGGAATGTCGTAGATGGCACTGATTTCATGCTCGATACCGTGGGAAGCCCAGTCGCTCTCGGTACCGACACTAATTAAGCCGCCGTTTAGCGCCATGGTTCCGCAAAGCATAAGATTCGCACGTGCTTCGTAATTCTCTGGGTTGTCCATAGCAAGCTCGGCGTTCTCGATAACCGTTAGCAGGATGGATTCGCACAGACGTTCTTGCAGCGGAGCATTTGGCGTCAATGTAAAGTACTGCTCGAACACATGAGACATAATATCGACGGATCCGTTTACGGTTTGGTCACGCGGTACCGAGAACGTAAGCGTCGGGTCCAAAATCGAGAAGCGAGGATAAGCATACATGCTGCCAAATGCGCGTTTCTGCTTCGTTTCCCAGTTCGAAATAACGGCATTACCGTTCATTTCGGAGCCTGTTGCCGATAAAGTCAGAATCGTACCGATTGGGAGCGCATCGCGAATAACGGCTTTCTTCATAAAGAAATCCCAAACATCTCCGTCGTAG
This sequence comes from Paenibacillus sp. CF384, assembly GCF_900106745.1. GTDB lineage: Bacteria > Bacillota > Bacilli > Paenibacillales > Paenibacillaceae > Paenibacillus_Z. The sequence continues at coordinate 178,966 of NZ_FNNV01000003.1, forward strand.
AGCGCGCCTGCTGCAATCGCTTTGGCTGCATCGATTACGCTTCCGCCGCCGACAGCAAGCACGAGGTCTACTTTCTCACTGCGACACAGCTCGATCCCGCGGTTAACGGAGGTTAAACGTGGGTTCGGCTCGATGCCGGACAGTTCTACGATCTTAGCGTCGATGGACTTCAATTGCGTCAAGACTTCATCATATAGGCCGGTTTTCTTGATGCTGCCGGATCCATAAACGAGGAGAATCGTCTTGCCGAATGCTTCCGCCAGCTTGCCCAGCTGACTGACCGTACCGCTGCCGAAGACGATCTTCGTTGGATTTTGAAACGAAAATGAATTCATGTCACACCTCCATATGTTGGTTACACCATGCTTATCTTATCGATAGGAGAGGCGTGAAGTCAAGGCGAGGCCATCCGGCGCGGCGGCTTACGTCCACCGGAAACCGTACACTAAACAAGACATTCACGGCCCTAAATACAGCAAAGTACAATTTGTACTGTATCCGTTGAGATGATTTTTATGCAAAAATGAAAGCGCTTCACACAAGAATTGAAGGAGGAATGAAGTAATGATTCAAGCAACACCTATCCGCCGTGTTAGTTTGTCTTTACTCTCGCTTGTACTCGTATTGGGGATGTCGCTCGGGCTGTTTGGTTCAGTCGCGTCTGCAGCCGGCAACTACTATGTCAGTCCTAGCGGAAGCGACTCAGCTGGAACGGGGGCACAGGCAAGTCCGTGGAAAACGATCGCCTATGCTGCGGCTCATGTACCGGCAGGTGCAGGCAACACGATTGTGCTGACGGCAGGAACATTTACGGAGACCCAAGCGATTGTACTTCCCTTAGGCGTGAATGTAGTCGGCGCCGGAACGTCGCAAACGACAGTTAATGCCGGTGCCGTCTCAAGTCCGGGTACCGGAAATTCGCTATTGTTTCAGTTGGTGTCCACTTCTCATGAAATCGGCAACCAGTCTCTCAGCGGTTTCACGATTAATGGACAAAGCAAAGCGCTGGAAGGCGGTATTCATGTGCAAGGCCGCGATAATGTCGTCATACACGACGTTAACGTGACGAATACCGCGCATACGGCGATTCGCGTAATTGCCGGCTGGAGCGCAACGGATACGGTGGCTCCGCCATTTTACTTAACGGGTATTGAAGTGTATAACTGTAAGCTGACCAACACGTCTCATGATCTGGCGGGATGGACCTCCGGCGCGATGTCGCTCGGCGGACTAAACGGCGCACTCATTCATCATAACACCATTAACGAGGATCAAGGATATGGCATCAAGTTTGAGAATAATGGCTGGTTCAAGGGCATCAAGGTGTACAACAACACCATCAACACGAACAATATTGATGCGCTGTGGGGCTCGGACGCCACGATCGAGTTCTGGAACATATATGACAACAGCGAAATTTACAATAACAATTTGAACAACTGGGTATCGATCGTGAACCGTTTTGCCGGCACCGGCACGACGCTGCTCTTCCATGACAACACCGAAATCGTAACTAACGACAATAATAAGACCGCCGGTATCGAAGTGGCTGCGGGCAATACGAAGGTTTACAATAACTACTTCGAGCAAACGCGCTGGGGCGTTGGCTTCTGGCAGGAGAAATACAACAGCAACAACATGGTCTACAACAATGTGTTCTATAATCGGGTTTTGCCTTCAGATGAGTGGAATTCCGGCATTTATTTCGAGAACGCCAACGTTGGTTACGCCTACGACAACAACCAGATTTTCAATAACGTCTTCACCCGATTCGAACAGGCCGTATGGTATAAATGCGTCGGCAACGCGCCGATTACGAACACGAAATTCCAAAATAATATCGTGACGGATATGCAGTATGCGTTCATTCTGACTGCGAGCAACACGGAATATTTGAGCAATACGACGATGACGAATAACGTGCTGTACAATGTGCCGACGCCACTAATTCGTGCATTCGGCGGCACGCCTGTCAACCTTGTCATGTCGAACAATCCGGCAGGAAATCCCGGCCTGACAGGAACAGGAGCTAAGCCGGATCCTTATTTCCGCCCGGCTTCAGCTTCCAGTCTCGTTGTGGATGCCGGAACAAATGTCGGTCTGCCTTACAGCGGCTCCGCGCCTGACATCGGTCGTTATGAATGGAGCGGAACGGGTGGCGGAGATACGCAAGCACCGACGGCTCCAACCAACCTGGCAGCCCCAAGCAAGACGGATACGACGGTATCGTTGACGTGGACAGCATCCACCGACAATGTCGGAGTTTCGGGCTATGATGTCTATCGGGGTACAACCAAAGTGAACACATCGCTCATCACGGGAGCGACGAGTTATACCGTTAACGGCCTTGCGGCAAGCACGGCTTATTCCTTCACGGTAAAAGCAAAAGACGCAGCAGGCAATGAATCGGCGGCTAGCGGCACGCTATCTGTTACAACGAATGCAGCATCCACGGGCAGTTTTGTGAAAGGAATCAATTTCAACGGAGCTGCAGCTACGATTAACGGCAACGCTTGGCTCGCAGAGAGTGCCGCAGGATTAACGCTTAGCACGGTCAGTCGCGCATCGACGTCCATTACGCCATCCCCGGCCGTGGATAGTGCGACGAGTGGCATGCTGAAAACGGGAATTTGGAACAGTGCGAATTTTTCCGTGGATCAAGCACTGACGAACGGCTCCTACAGCGTATATTTGTGGGTCATGGAAAACCATCAGAATAACTACCGCACCTTCAATGTCAACCTTGAAGGCGCGCAGGCAACTACGTCGCCGATCGGCTCGCTCACGCTTGGCGGATGGCAGCGCTACGGGCCTTATGCTGTCACCGTCAGCGACGGCGTGCTTGATATGGATGTCATCAAAGTCACGAATGACCCGCATCTGATGGGAATGGAGATTTATTCAAGCGGAGGCGGCGATACACAAGCGCCAACAGCACCTTCGAACCTAGCGTCTCCAAGTAAGACCGATACTTCGGTATCACTCACGTGGACAGCTTCGACGGACAACGTAGGCGTGTCCGGCTACGATGTTTATCGCGGAACGACGAAGGTGAATGCCTCGCTCATCACGGGAACGACGAGCTATTCGGTAACGGGGCTGACGGCAAGCACAGCGTATTCATTTACTGTGAAAGCCAAGGATGCCGCAGGCAATGAGTCCGCGGCCAGCAGCGTGCTGAACGTCACGACTAATGCGGCGCCTGCGAGCAGTTTCGTCAAAGGGATCAACTTTAACGGCGGCGCGGTTACGATCAACGGCAACAATTGGCTCGTAGAAAGTGCCGCAGGCTTGACGCTCAGCACGGTAAACCGGGCATCGACGGCAGTAACGCCTTCCCCGGCAGTAGACAGCGCTACGAGCGGCATGCTGAATACGGCGATCTGGTATAATGCGAATTTCTCCGTAGATCAGGCAATTGCTAACGGCACCTATAAGGTGTATCTGTGGGTGATGGAAAACTATCAGAACAACTATCGTTCGTTTCATGTCAATTTAGAGGGTTCGCAAGTTACATCCTCGCCGATCGGCTCACTCGCGGCAGGGGGTTATCAACGGTACGGTCCTTACAACGTAACTGTCAGTGACGGCGTGCTCGATATGGATCTGATCAAGGTGACGAACGACCCGATCGTGATGGGCATGGAGATTTACACCGGACCATGATGAATAACTAGCCCATATCGAAGCTAAGGCTGTCTCAAAAGTGCGATTTACGACTTTTGAGGCAGCTTTTTTCATGGATGAAACACGGCTATACAGCCACAATCGCGACTGTCGATAGCAAAGTACATTTTGTACAGTAGACGCAGCGCGTAATCTTCATTTCGTACAGTATCGGAATGCAGTCCATCCGTAGCATAGTGAAATCAGCCAAGGCGGCGCAGCAACGAACCCTGACATCAGAAAGAGGTGACCACCAAACAAATGCTTAAACGATTATTTCCCTTTGGCAAAACGGGCGAGCTTAACCTGTTGTTTCTACCCGGATTTCTGTATTTCCTCATTCTGGCTTATGTGCCGATGGTCGGCGTCATTATAGCCTTTAAGGATTACAACCTGCGCCTAGGCATCTTCGGCAGCGAATGGGTCGGATTTCAGAACTTCAAGTTTTTCATTGCCAGCGAAACCGCGTGGAGGGTCACGCGCAATACGGTGCTCTATAGCACGGGCTACATTGTAATCAGCACCATTGTTGCGCTTGCATTCGCCATCATGCTGAATGAGCTGTCCCGGCGCTGGATCAAAGTCCATCAAACCGTGCTGTTCCTGCCGTATTTTCTATCCTGGGTGCTTGTGTCTTATATCGCGAATGCCTTCCTCGATCATCAAAGCGGCTTTCTCAACGGAGCGCTGCTCGCAATGGGCATGGAGAAGGTCAAGTGGTATTTCAGCCCCAATTACTGGCCTGTCATTCTTAACCTGGCACATTTGTGGAAAGCGGTCGGGTTTGCGACACTCATGTATTATGCGGGCATCATGGGCATCGATCAGTCCTATTATGAGGCTGCGAGAATCGACGGGGCAGGGAAGCTGCAGATGGTGCGGTTTATTACGATTCCGCTGCTGACGCCGCTTATTACGATTCTGTTGATTCTATCGATTGGCAGCATGTTCCGAGGCGACTTCGGGCTCCACTATTTTGTGACGAACAATACGGGGCTCATCTACTCCACGACAGACGTCATCGATACGTATGTATTCCGTGCGCTGCGTACGATCGGAGACATCTCCATGTCGGCTGCCGTCGGCTTCTTCCAGTCGATTGTCGGGCTGGTGCTGGTGCTGACATCCAACTTGATCGTGAGAAAAATCAATGATGAAAATTCACTATGGTAAGGGGTGAACCAACCGACAATGGAGCATGCTCAAATCGCAATCAAACCGATCTCCCGTTCCTCGCAAATCGCGGGTCAAGCGGTTCACCGGCATGTCATTAACGTGTTCTTCTGTTTTATATCGGCGCTTGTCTTTATTCCGTTTCTGCTCGTTGTTATTTCTTCGTTCTCGGATGAGCAATCCATCATCCATAACGGATACCGGTTCATTCCGGAGAAGTGGTCCATTGAGGGGTATAAGCTGGTCTTTCAATCGCCGACGCTGCTGCTCAAGGCATACAGCATCACAATCGTCATCACGGTAATCGGTACGCTGGCGGGCTTGCTGCTGACGGCGATGACCGGCTGGGTACTCTCGCGGCGGGATTATCGATACAACAGGCAAGCAACGTTCTATGTATTCTTCACGATGCTGTTCAGCGGCGGACTCGTACCGTTCTACATTCTCATGACGCAATATTTGCATCTGAAGGACAGCCTGCTCGCCGTAATCATTCCGGGCTTGTTGAATCCGTTCTACATCATGATTATGAAAGGCTTCTTGTCGAAGCTGCCCTACGAAATGATCGAGTCGGCCAAAGTCGACGGCGCAAGCGAAATTCGCATCTTCTTCACGATGGTGCTGCCGCTCTCTACGCCGGCACTGGCCACGCTGGGGCTCACGATTTCATTCAACTATTGGAATGAATGGTTTAACGCCATGCTGTTTATCGACAAGCCCAATTTGGTTACCCTCCAGCTGCTGCTCGTTCGGATGCTCTCGACGATCGAATATTTGACCTCGAATGCCGAATTCGTCAAGCAGCTGAACATTCAATCGGCAGAGCTGCCTAAATACAGCGTCCGTATGGCGATGGCTATTCTGGCTGCCGGGCCGATGCTCTGTGTATTCCCCATGTTCCAGCGCTACTTCGTGGCAGGACTGACGCTTGGCTCCCTGAAAGGGTGAGTTCGCAGCAGGAATCGATGACGGATTGTCAATCCGGCCATTTTCCAACATAATAAAAATAGATCAGGGAGGTTGTTTAATTGAAAAAGTGGTATCTCGTCCTTATCTCGCTCGTTGTGTTTACTCTTCTTGCAAGCGCTTGCGGCAGCAATAACAACAACGGAGGCAGTGCCTCGAACAAGGCAAGCGACAACACGACTGCAGCAACGACAGAGAATACGTCAGAGGAAACGAATACGGCTGCCGCGGAGCCTGAATCGGAAGCGGCACCGGCGCTAGAGCCGGTCACATTGAAATGGTACTACGTGCAATTCGGACTGCCGCAGGATCAAGAAACCGTCGCGAAAGCATTTAACGAAATGACGCAAAAGCTGATCAATACGACGGTTGAGCTGGTTCCGATCGATTTTGGCGATTATGAGAACAAAATGAATACGCTCGTTGCCTCCAACGAGGAGTTCGACTTGGTCTGGACGTCGAGCTGGGCGTTCAAGTATAACGATAACGTGAACAAAGGCGCGTTTATGGAAATTACGGACGAGATGCTGGATAAATACGCGCCGACAATCAAGAGCAGCTTCAGTCAAGTGGCATGGAACGATACGAAGGTCAACGGCAAAACGTATGCGATCCCGAACTTCCAAACCTTCACGAAGACGCCGGGCTTCGTCATTCAGAAGCGCTTCGTGGACAAATACGGCTTCGATACGACGAAGGTGAAGACCTATGCCGACTTGGAGCCGCTGCTCGAACAAATCAAGAAAGACGAGCCGGACATCGTGCCGTTCGCGATGAACAAGGACCAATCCATGCTGAACGAGGCGTACGGCCTGCAATGGCTCGGCGGTGTTCATTATTACTTGAACGATCCATTCAAAGCAGTGGATATTCTGGAAACACCGGAGTATAAGACGCATGTAGATTTGATGAAAAGCTGGAACGAGAAAGGGTATATCAACGAAGATGCCGCATCCGTCTCGGATTTGAAACCAATGCTTGCCTCCGGCAAAGTTGCGGTTGCGCAGGACTTCACGCTTGCGCCGGGAAGCGAAGCCGGCAAGAAGAATGACTTCGGCGGCAACGAGGTTGTGTATGCACCGATTGCCGAGCCTACGTTTACCGGAGTAACGCCGACGATGAATGCGATCAGCCACAATTCCAAGCATGCTGACCGTGCGTTAATGCTGCTCGAGCTCTTGAACACCAACTCGGATTTGTTTAACCTGCTCACGTTCGGCGTCGAAGGCAAGCATTACACGAAGGTTGGCGACAATACGATCAAGATTACCGACAATAGCGGCTACACGAACAACACGGGCTGGATTTTTGGAAATGTGACGAACGGTTACTTGCTTGAAGGTCAACCGGCGGATACTTGGGAGCGCGTGAAGAAGCTGAACGATACGGCTACGGTTCCGGCGCTCAGCGGGTTTAACTACAACGGCGAGAATACGAAAGCGGAAGGCGCGAACATGGATTCCGTGTATAAGGAGTATGCGCCGGGTCTCGAGACCGGTACGATCGATCCGAACAAATACGTCCCTCTGTTAGTCGAGAAAATGAAGAAAGCGGGCCTGGATACCGTGATGAAAGACAGACAGAAGCAAATCGACGAATGGGCTGCCGCAAACGGCAAGCAATAGCAAGCGTTCAGGGGCGTTTCCTTCGGGAGGCGGCCCTTGAGCGTTCTTCGCAACCACTACTAAGAATCGGGTGAGGCACATGTCTTTGATCTCGGCATTCAAATCGAAACGCTATTTAACTCGAATTTGGTTGACCGTTACGTTGCTGACGGTAATTCTGCTGCTGGGTACATCGTTCTCCATCATGTTTACGTCCGAGAAAACCGTGCTTCGCGTGCAGCAGACCGCCAGCGAGAAAGTCATGGGTCAAATTCGCTATAACGTGCTGCAGATGAATGAAGTGGTAAACGATACGGCGCAGTCGTTATTTCTGAACAGTGATGTGAAGGTACTGCGGTATAACAAAGGCGACGACGAGCTGCTCTATCAGCGAATCAATGATTTGGACACGTTTGTAGGCATGTCTTCGTTCTTGCATTCCGTATTTATCTACAACGGAAGCGTGGGGCGTTGGTACATTGGCAACGGGACGATTCGTGCGGTGTCGAAGCCTTATGAGATCAAATTCAACGCCTTGCTGGCGAAACCTGACGAATGGAAGAAAATGCAGTTGATTCCCGTCGATCTGGACCAGAGCGGAAGCGGGTTTCGCAAGGTGGATTTCTTCTCCTACATCATGTTCGATGCCTACGCCGGCAAGAAACCGGATGATTTGATGATACTCAATGTCAAATCCAAATGGTTATTCGACAATCTCGATATCATGGCGCGAGATGAAGGGAAACAGACGGGCCAGGCTTACCTCATGGATGATCAAGGTCAAATCTTGAATGCGAGAAGCAAAGTGGAATCTTCCCTGCCCGAACTGACAAGCGGCCTGCTGCCTTCAGTTAAGAACGGCATTACGAGCGGATACCGGATTATGAAGATCGACGGGGAGAAACAGGTCGTTTCGTACATGCAGACCGGATTTCAAAATTGGACGATTATTCATACGCAGCCCTACTCCGAGGTGCTCAGCCAAGTGCAGCGGCTTCGCTGGACCATTCTCCTCTTGACTGTCGGATTCCTGATCTTAGCGCTGCTTGTGACGGTGATCATATCGAAGCGGTTATATCGTCCGTTTGACCTGATGTTCCGATCGATAGTCTCTAATACGCCCAAGGATTTGTATACCGAAGAGACCGCGGGGAAGCAAGCAGACGAGATTGCCGTGCTCAGCGGGCTGTATGGTCATATGCTGGATCGGTTGAAAACGGCGGATTCGAGCCTGTCGGAGAACAAGTGGATTCTGAAACGGTACGCGCTCCGTAGATTAGTGCAGGAAAGCCACGGGTTATCGCCGGAAGAGTGGCGTGTTGAAGCGTTGAAGAACGGTTTAGCCATATCGGCCGAAGGTGAATTCCGCCTATGCGTTGCAAGGGTGGATGAGGCTGCGAAACGGTTCTCAGGTGACGAGTACTCCGAGAACAAGCTAATCCATTACGCGATTTCGAACATTTCGGAAGAGATTCTGGCAAGAAGCTATAAGATTGAAATAGTGGATTTAAGGCCGGATCATCTCGTGTTTCTCCTTCAAGCGAAGGAGGTGCATGAGGGAAACAGCGAGCGGTTGACAGCCATGCTGAAGGAGATACAGCAGGTGGTGAAGCTGTATTATCGCGTTTCCTTCTCCGTCGCGGTGAGCGACCTCTTCACGGACTGCCGCCAATGGTCGGCAAGCTACGCGCAAACGTTGGAATATGCCCAATACCGTCTGTTCTATGGGCATGAATCGATCATGGACTCGGCGCATATAACCGAGCGTGAGCGAACAGGCAGCGATCCTGCGGTTCCGGTTGAGCTTGAGCGCAGATTGGTCGAGGGGATTCGTTCCGGAAGCGGAGAGCAGCTGGAGGCCGCATTAGATCGCTTCTTCGAGCTGGCGGGCAAGTTGGCGTATGATCCTTGCATGCACGCATTATCTTATTTGACGATGCTGATTAAGCGTACGGTCGCGGAAGTCAACGAGAACAAGCTTAGGCCGATTTCGCTGGATTTGTATCGACTGCATGCTGCCGTGCTGGAGCAGGAAACCCTGAAGGGCATGCATGAGGTGTACCGGCGCATTGTGCAGGAGCTCTGTTTGACGAGGAAGGAAGAACAGGATCTCGATCATAACGATATTCTGATGGAGACGATCAAAGAGATTGTCAGCGCCAATTACCGCGATATGAATCTTTCGTTGCAGAGCATATCCGATATGCTCAAGATGTCCTCCGTATATGTCGGCAGATTATTCAAAAAAGCGGAGAATCAATCCGTGGCGGAGTATATCAACGACGTGCGGCTGCAGCAAACGATGCTCCTGCTGGAGAAAGGAAATTACACCGTCAATGAAATTATGGAGCTTGCCGGATTTAGCAATCAAAGCCATTTCTTTAGATTGTTTAAGAAACGGTTCGGCACGACGCCTCGCGAGTATCGGATGAAGAAAATATTGTCCTAATTCTCCCAATATATTAAAATATTAACTGCCCCTATCAGGGCGGGTTTATTTATTTTGCGCCATATTTTTACAAAAAAATTTCTTGACAAATATGACATCTACGTAACAAAGGGTGAAATGGTGGACGAATCAAAATTTTCTGAAAATAGGATGCCAACTTTAAAAAGAGAGTGTATAATGAAATAAAAATCGCGCCTGCGTTAGTAAACATGACAATACCTTTACAAGTAGCTACACTAGGGAGGTGCATGCCATTATGGCTAATGCGGCTGCAATCGGTCTATCTTTGCGCGATTTATATCTTTTTAACAAAGGGAATTTGTTTCATAGTTATCGTACATTTGGTGCGCATCCAATTCGCCTCGGCGACGAAACCGGCGTACGATTCACCGTGTGGGCCCCCAATGCCAAGCAGGTCCGAATCGTTGGTTCGTTTAACGACTGGAACGGGTACCAACATGAAATGGAGCTATACGGCGAAACCGGCGTATGGAGCTTGTTTGTTCCAAGCATCGGGCCCGGAACGGTGTATAAGTATGAAATTCAAACCATTGACGGCGCTCTGCTGCTGAAATCGGATCCTTATGCCTTTCAATCCGAGCTGCGGCCAAGCACGGCATCGGTTGTTGCGGAAGTATTCCATTTTAACTGGAATGATGGAGACTGGCATCAGCGTAAGCTAGAAGACAGTCCTTATCACGAAGCGATGCTCACGTATGAAGTCCACCTTGGTTCATGGCGCAATTGGGGCAAGGAGTTGTTCTGGACCTACGAGGAGATGGCAGGCGCACTTGTTGATTACGTCGTAGAGATGGGGTACACCCATATCGAGCTGCTCCCCATTACGGAGCATCCGCTCGACCAATCTTGGGGCTATCAAGCAACAGGGTACTATGCACCGACCAGTAGGTATGGAACACCCGAGCAGCTTATGCATCTCGTCGATCGCTGCCATCAGCGCGGCATCGGCGTCATCTTGGACTGGGTTCCCGGTCATTTCTGCAAGGATGATCATGGATTGCGTGAGTTTGACGGGATGCCGATCTTCGAAGGAAAGAACTGGAAGCTGGCGGAGAAACCGCTGTGGGGAACACTGGCTTTCGACTTTAGCAGCACGGAAGTGCAAAGTTTTCTCATTTCTAATGCGATCTATTGGATGGACGTATTCCATATCGACGGTCTGCGAGTAGATGCCGTTGCCAGTATGATCGATCTTCATTTTGACAAACCTCCTGAGCTTTTCACCTATAACGCATTTGGCGGCACGGAGAATACCGATGCCATCCGTTTTCTGAAACGATTGAACGAAACCGTTTTTCAGTATTTTCCGGACGCCTTAATGATTGCCGAAGACTCTTCTTCTTGGCCAGCCGTTACTTCACCGACTTACATGGGCGGCCTTGGTTTCAACTTCAAATGGAATATGGGCTGGATGAACGACATGCTGCGCTACATGGCGCTTGATCCGAATGATCGCATGCGTCACCATAACCTCATCACCTTCTCTCTCGTATATGCATTCTCTGAAAATTTCGTATTGCCGCTTTCACACGACGAGGTCGTCCACGGAAAACGCTCGCTCTTGAACAAAATGTCCGGCACCTATGAGCAGAAATTCGCACAGCTCCGCTTATTCTACGGCTACTGGATGACGCATCCGGGCAAGAAGCTGCTCTTTATGGGCGGTGAGTGGGGGCAGTTCGACGAATGGAAAGATGCTGAAGCGCTTGACTGGCAGCTTCTTGAATATCGTGCTCACGGGAGCATGCACCATTATGTAAAATCCCTTAATCATATATATGGCGAGCAGCCATCGCTTTGGGAACGGGATTGCGATCCCGGCGGATTTGAATGGATTGACGTCCACAACGCCGCGCAAAGCGTCATCGTCTTCATGCGCCGCGGACATGCGAGTGGCGAGTTCATGGTTGTTGTCTGCAATTTCTCCTACCATCACTACTCCGACTATCGAATCGGCGTACCGGAATCCGGCGAATACCGGATCGTTCTACACAGTGAGGCGGTAACCTTCGGCGGTGTCTTGACGGACATCCCGGAAGTTCTATATAGCAAACCGGCACCATGGCATGGAAGGCCTTGCAGCATTTCGCTCGAACTTCCGCCGCTATCGATTCAATTGCTGGTACTTGCCAAGGGGTCACTTGACCGCAATGATCGCTTAACCACGCAGCACTGATTGACAGCAATCATTACACCTACTGCAGCTAGCCGTTGCAGTAAAGAAGGAGAGTGTGTCCATGGGCAGAAAACGTATGGTGGCCATGCTTCTTGCCGGAGGAGAAGGAAAGAGACTCGGCGTGCTTACGAAAGATGTAGCAAAGCCGGCGGTCCATTTTGGCGGGAAGTACCGAATTATCGATTTTACTTTAAGCAACTGTGCACATTCGGGCATCGACACAATCGGCGTTCTGACGCAATATCAGCCGCTGGTCCTGAACACCTATCTCGGAATCGGCAGTCCATGGGGACTAGACCGACGCGACGGCGGAATGGCAATACTTCCTCCTTATGTCAAGCAAAAAGGCGGTATGTGGTATAAAGGCACCGCGAATGCAATTTATCAGAATATGGGGTTCATCGATCGGTACGACCCCGACTATGTATTAGTGATCTCAGGCGATCACATTTATAAGATGGATTACGAGCTCATGCTGAGAGAGCATGAGGAGCGTGGCGCCGATGTTACAATCGCGTGCATTGAAGTAGGCTGGAAGGAAGCAAGCCGCTTCGGCATTATGCATGTTGACGATGAAGGTGCCATCACTTCGTTCGAAGAGAAACCGAAAGTGCCTACCAGCAATTTGGCATCGATGGGTGTTTATATTTTCTCCTGGCCGGTCTTGCAGCAGTATTTGGTTCGCGACGAAGCGAATCGGTTATCCGGCAACGACTTCGGCAAAGACATCATTCCGGCTATGCTTCAGGACGGCGTGAAGCTTCAGTCCTACACCTTCAACGGGTATTGGAAAGACGTCGGTACGCTTGAGAGCCTGTGGGAAGCCAATATGGATCTGCTCTCGGAGAAACCGGCGCTTGATCTGAACGACCGCGACTGGCGGATTTACTCCGTTAACCCGAATCGACCGGCTCATTATTCTGCGGCTACCGCAGACATCGTAGACTCTCTCATTACGGAGGGCTGCTTAATAGAAGGGCTAGTGCATCGATCGGTGCTGTTCCATGGTGTCCAGTCCGGACTTGACAGTCAAGTGCGCGAGTCGGTCATTATGCCGAACGTTAAGATCGGCAAAGGGGCTCGTATCTACCGTGCCATTATTGGGGAAGGAGCCATAATCGGCGACGGGGTCGTGATCGGAAGTCCGGATTCAAGCGCGGTTACAGTTATCGGAAGTGATGAACTCGTTACGGCTACTCATTCGTTGCAGGAGGTAGAGCAGTCATGAACTCCAACATACTAGGTGTCATAAATCTTATCCACGAATCAGATGAACTAGAGTCCTTGACGGCAAGCCGCTGCTTGGCTACTGTTCCGTTTGGCGCACGTTTCCGGCTTATCGATTTCACGCTATCAAGCATGGTGAATTCAGGGATTACGAAGGTTGGCGTGTTCGCGCAAACCAAATATCGTTCCCTTATCGACCATCTGGGTTCCGGCAAGCACTGGGATCTGCATCATCGTCAGAGCGGATTGTTCATCATGCCGCCTGTGACGGATGACGTGAACGAGGTGCGTCGCGGCGATTTGTATCACTTCTATCAGCACCGTGATTACTTTACGCGCTCGTCGCAAGAGTATGTGCTGGTCACACGCAGTCATATGGTCTGCAATGTGGATTATGATGCCATGCTGTCTTCGCATAAAGCAAGCGGCGCGGACATTACGGTCGTTACGAAAGAGCAAACGGAGCTGTTTGGCGGCAAAGCGCGCAAGCTGCAAACCGACGAGAAAGGACGCGTCACGGCCATGCAGGACCATTACGGCCGGCTGGAGAGCGATCTGATCTCGATGGAAATGTACTTGATGCGCAAGGAGCTGCTGCTTGAGCTCGTAGATACTTCGCTTGCGCAAGGACAGGATCATCTTGTCCGTCACGCGATTATGTCGCGAGTTAACGATCTCCACATACAAAGCTATGCCTACGACGGTTATCTTGGCGTCGTAAATACATTGAACAGTTATTACAAAAACAACATGCAGCTTCTCCGTCCTGAGGTGTGGAAGAGCCTGTTCTATGAGCCGGGCCCGATCTACACGAAAGTCAAGGATGAGCCGCCGGCCCGTTATGCCGAAGGGGCCAAGACGTCGAATTCCCTCGTAGCGAACGGATGTATCATCGAAGGAACGGTCATCAACAGCATTTTGTTCCGAGGCGTTCATGTACGCAAAGGAGCCGTTGTGCGCAACAGCATCGTCATGCAGAACGGTATTATCGGAGAGCATAGCTTCGTGGATCATGTCATCCTCGATAAGGATGTCACCGTGGAACGCAGCCGTGAGCTGCGCGGTGCCGAAGTGTCGCCATTCCTGGCAGTTAAGCGGAAAGTCATCTAAATCCTATTGTTGTCGTCAGTCGTTGCAAATCTAGAGAGATAGAAAGTTGAGTAGAGGTGAAACCATACGATGAATGTATTATTCGCTGCATCTGAAGCGGTGCCGCTCGTGAAGACGGGCGGCCTCGCTGACGTAGCTGGAGCATTGCCGAAAGCACTGCGTTCTAAAGTCGGCGCCGATGTGCGCGTCATTCTGCCTAAGTACGATACGATTCCGGCTGAAATGGCGGAACAGTTCGAGACCATTGCCACTTTTAACGTACGGCTGGGCTGGCGGGACCAGTACTGCGGTCTGCTCAAGGCCGAGATCGACGGCATTGTCTACTATTTGATCGATAACGAATTTTATTTCAAGCGCGGCGTGCTGTATGGATATGGCGATGATGCGGAGCGGTTCGTATTTTTCTGCTTTGCCGTGATGGAGTCGCTGTATAATATGGACTTCAGGCCTGATATTATTCATTGCCATGACTGGCAAACCGGTCTTATTCCGTTCCTGCTCAAAACCAGATACAAACACGATCCGGCATGCCGCGACATCGCCTCCGTGTACACCATACATAATCTGAGGTATCAAGGGGTATTCGGGCGAGAGCTGCTGAAGGATCTGCTTGGTTCCGGGGATGAATTGTTTGGCTCGGAAGGCATTGATTTCTATGGTGCCGGCAACTGCATGATGGGTGGTTTGCGGTATGCGGACAAGCTGACAACAGTAAGCCCTACATACGCGGAGGAAATCAAGACGGAAGCGTATGGAGAGAAGCTGGAAGGGCTGCTGCGTTACCGCTCGATGGATTTGGTCGGCATCGTGAACGGCATCGATACGGAACTGTTTGATCCGATGAATGATCCGGCTGTGGAAGTTCCATATCGAGGATCATTGCCTCGCAAAAGGAAGAACAAGCTTGCGCTTCAGCGTGAGCTGGGCCTGACGGAATCGGAGTCAACGCCGTTAATCGGTATCGTTTCCAGACTGGTCGATCAGAAGGGCTTTGACTTAATCGAAGCGGTACTGGAGCAAATCCTGAAGGAAGATGTTCAGCTGGTCGTGCTTGGTTCCGGCGATTGGCAGTTCGAACAAATGTTCCGCCGTGCCGAACTGAAGAAGCCCGGTCAAGTGACGACTTGGTTTGGGTTTAATGATGGTCTGGCTCGCAGAATCTATGCCGGCAGCGATATGTACTTGATGCCTTCACAGTTTGAGCCTTGTGGACTAAGCCAGCTTCTCGCGCTGCGGTATCGGTCTGTTCCGATTGTTCGCGAGACAGGCGGCTTGAAGGACACCGTTAAAGCCTATAACGAGTATACTGGGGAAGGTAACGGATTTAGCTTTACGAATTATAACGCGCATGATCTTCTTTATACGATTCGCCGAGCGCTTGAGTTCTATCGGGATGAGGAAGTGTGGCAGCGAATCGTAGCCAATGGTGCCAAAGAAGATATCAGCTGGACGCGTTCAGCGAAAGCCTATATGTCCTTATATAGTGCGATTGCGCCTAATCGAAAGGAGAATCATCAATGGCCCGTCATCTCGTAATTGGCAATGGTAAAATACTGATTAATTTGGACCGAAACAACTACATCCGAGACATCTACTATCCTTTCGTCGGTCAACTGAATCATGTGGGAGGCCAATATTGTCGATTTGGGATTTGGGCAGGCGGACAGTTTTCCTGGCTGGAAGATCCGGAATGGAAGTTTGAGCTGTCTTACGTTGAGGATTCATTAGTAACAAACGTCATCGCACGTAACGATCGTCTCGCTGTGGAGCTGCATATGAATGACGGCATTCATCAGAGGGAATGCATCTACATCAAGCGCGTAGTCGTGCGTAATCTAGGTTCAGATCCACGTGAATTCCGCTTGTTCTTCCATCATGATCTCATGATTGACGGCTCGGAGGTAGGAGACACGGCAGCCTATTATCCGGAGAACCATACGCTTTACCACTACAAACGCTCTTCGTATTTCATGTTCAACGGCTTCTCGGATGAAGGCGGCATCATGCAATATACGACGGGGATCAAGCGATTCCAATCCGCGGAAGGCACCTGGCGGGATGCGGAGGACGGAACGCTGATGGGCAACTCCATCGCGCAAGGTTCTGTTGACAGTACGATCAGCTTCCGTACTGTCGTGCCTGCAGGCGGAGAGAAGACAGTCTATTACTGGATGTCGATCGGCAAGAATTTAGAAGAAGTCAAATCTCTTAATCAATATGTGCAAGAGAGCCACCCGGAGAAATTGTTGAGCCGAATCGTGATTTATTGGAAGCATTGGCTCCATCGCGCGGAGAATAATCTGGGTGATCTGAATGAGGAAGCGGCGAACATGTTCCGCTTAAGCTTGCTGCTCGTTCGGACGCAAACCGATGAGCGGGGAGCAATCGTAGCAGCGAATGACACGGATATTCTGCAATATAATCGTGACCACTACAGCTATATGTGGCCGCGTGACGGAGCATTGATTGCCGATGCGATGTCTGCTGCAGGATTTCAAAGCGTAATCGCGCCGTTCTTCCAGTTCTGCGCGCAGACGCTCTCACCGGATGGATATTTGTTTCACAAATACAATCCGGATGGAACGGTAGGCTCCAGCTGGCATCCGTATATCGTGCAGGGGAGCCGGCGCTTGCCGATTCAAGAGGACGAAACAGCGTTAGTGCTGTTTGCCCTGTGGAGGGATTATTCGCGCCATCAAGTCATCGAGCTGCCGCAGTCGCTCTATAACAATCTGATTCGCAAAGGCGCAGCCTTCCTGAGTCAGTATATGGAGCATAGCCTGTCACTTCCGAAGCCTAGCTATGATCTTTGGGAAGAACGTTACGGCATATGGACCTATACCGTTGCTTCCGTTTATGGCGGATTAATGGCAGCTGCCTTCTTCACAGAGTTGTTTGGGGATTACGAACGCAGCGATCATCTTCGCAATACGGCGCAATCCATCAAACACGGGATGCTTACGCATCTCTGGGATGAAGAATCAGGCAGATTCGCGCGCGGCTTAATCCAGAAGGATAACCGCTGGGTGAAGGATATGACCTTGGAGAGCAGCTTGTTCGGTATTTGGGAATTCGGTGTGCTGCCTGTCGAGGACGAACGCGTCATCAAGACGATGAATGCGATCCGGGATGGGCTGACGATCCGAACAAGTGTCGGCGGCGTTGCGCGTTACACGAACGACTATTACTTCCAGCAGTCGGGAGATATCGAGAATGTGCCGGGTAATCCATGGATCATATGCACGCTGTGGATTGCGAACTTCGAGATCGAATCGGCGAAGCAATTAAGCGACCTGGTTCGTCCTCGCGAAACGCTCAACTGGGTAGTCGAACACGCACTGTCAAGCGGTGTCCTGCCGGAGCAATTGCATCCGCTAGACGGCAGCCCGCTCTCCGTGGCGCCGCTCACATGGTCTCATGCGACTTATGTGCAGTCGGTTACGCGGTATGCAGAGAAATATGCGGAGCTCTCCGCCAAAGGATAGTAAGCAAGAAAACAGCAGCTATTGCGGCTCATGCGCCGCTCCAGCTGCTGTTTTCTTCTGTATAGGAACTTGAATTTCGAACATGACCTCGCTTGGATTATCGGTAATCGTAATGTCCACCTGCATGATTTGCAGCGCATTCCCCGTTATTTCGTAATCATCCTCCTCAAGCTTGCGGCACAAGGCGTCGAGGCTCTCGCTGCGATTCCATAGCTCCCCATAATATCGGATGCAGGCGAACGATCCGGCGGGAATCGTAATCAGGTTCTCCTTCGGCACGGATGCAGCTCGCTTGGCCACGACGAAGATCGTAGACGGCGACTCGAATCGGCGAGCCTCCAAGTTTTCCTGTGACAGGAGGACGCCGAGTCTGTTGCTGGCAAGTAACGGAGCCGTCTCGGTAAGTCTGTTCTCCAGACCTAGCACGCCATAACAGAGCTCCAGGTTGCTGTTTATCTTCTGATGCAGCGTGAACAGCTTCCGGCGCCCCAGCTGACGAATAATGACGGCCGGGCTGTCTGCCTCGGCGATAATTTCTCGCAGGAAAGCCAGCTTATCCCGGATATTCTCCTCAAGCGCCTTCATTTCGTTCAGCTTATGGACGAGCTCCTCGTGTTTCGCTGCCAATATCTCGGTAGAATTCTTGATATTGCGTTCATTGAAATATTGCTTCACTTCGTTTGTGTTCATCCCAAGCTGCCGCAGCTCTTTAATCGTGCCCAGCACCTCGTATTGAAAAATCGAATAGTACCTGTAGCCGGTATGAGGATCTACATACTGAGGCTTAAAGAGATCGATTCTGTCGTAATGACGCAGCGTTTCGGCAGAAATCCCGCGCAGCTGCGCCATTTCGCTAATAGAGAGCCGTTCCTTCATCGGAGAATCTCCTCTCTTTACTCCTACTTCACCACTCATGTTATAAAATATAACATTGTGATTGACTTTTGTGTAGCACAAAGGTTTACAATCGCTTTAAGTTAATCGAGTGGAGGGAACGAACCATGAAAAAGCGTGTATTATCCATCATCATGACATGCGTTATGGCAGGTTTGCTGCTCAGCAGCTGCGCGAACAACAATGGCGGCGGCACAGAGAAATCCAGTGATCCGCTAAAAATCGGCCTGAATCCGTTCCCGACTTATTTTCTCTGGTATGTGGCACAAGAGAAGGGATTCTTCGAGAAGCACGATGTGAATGTGGAGCTCGAATGGTTCCCTAGCTACAGCGACGGCTTGTCGGCTCTGAATTCCGGCAATGTAGATGCGAACAGCCAAACCCTCAGTGACACGCTGCCACCGGTTGGCAAAGGCATTAAACTGCAAATTCCAATGATCATTGATTACTCCGACGGCGCAGATGGATTTGTTGTCGACCCCTCGGTTAAGAGTTTCGAAGATTTGAAGGGCAAGCGAATTGCAACAGAGCTCGGCACGGTGGACCAATTCTTCATGCTGACCGTCCTCAAGCAGCACGGTTTATCAGAAAAAGATATTAACTACTTCAATATGGCGATTGCGGACGCAGGTTCATCCTTCCTAGCGGGCAAAATCGACGCCGCTGTCATCTGGGAACCGTTCCTAAGTGAAACCTTAAGCTCCGGCAAGGGGAAGCTGCTCTTCTCCTCGAAAGAAACGCCGGGACTTCTGATGGACACGATCGCTTTCCGTGAAAGCATCATCAAAGATCGCCCGGAGGACGTGAAGAACGTCATGGCGGCTTGGTTCGATGCCGTAAGTTACCTAAAGGACAGTCCGGACGAGGCAATTGCCATTATGGCGAAACATGCGGAGATTACACCGGAGGAATTCAAGGTCTCCCTTGAAGGCGTGAAAGTATACGATTTGAACGATAATGTAGCCGCTCAGAAGGAAGAAGAGGCATATACCTCTGTAAAATATAACGGCGAGCAGGTCGGAGCTTTCCTGAAAGATTTGAAATTTATCGATGAGCTGCCCGATATGAGCAAGCTGTACAATCCATCTTTTATCAATCAACTGGCAGACGAGAAATAGGGAGGAATTACGAATGAATATTCTAGTAACCGGCGGTATGGGCTTCTTAGGTTCAAATCTGGTTCCGATGCTGCGAGAGCGCGACTATCGCGTCGTCAGCTACGACCGCAGAGTGAAGGATAACGGAGGTGATGAATCTCTCACCTATGTACAAGGCGATTTGCTGGATTTGCCTCTTATTCTGGAGACGATCCGCACATATAAGATCGACCGCATCATTCATACGGCTGCCATCTCCCATCCCGTGACAGCCATCGATATTCCGTATCAGACGGTCATGACCAATGCGGTTGGCACGACGAATATCTTCGAAGCGGCTAGACTCTCTGGCATCAAACGAGTGGTTAACTTGAGCTCCGAGTACGCCTATGGTAACAATGCTGAACTAGGCACAGTGACGGAGGATGTACCGCTTCATCCGAGCGGCGTGTACGGTGCTACGAAGGTGTTTACGGAGAAGCTGGCATACGGTTATCGCAATCTGTACGGCTTGGAAATCCCGTCGCTGCGGCCGGGCTGGCTCTATGGGCCGGGACAATTTATGCAGTGCTACATGAAGGATTTGATCGTGAATGCAATCAAGGGAGTGCCGACCTATCTGAAGGAAGGCCGCGATTACGGCTTCCAGTATGTGCATGTGAAGGACGTGGCGCAGGCATGCATCTGTGCGATGGAAGCAGAGAACATGAAGAGCTACGTATACAGCATAACGGCGGGCTATAAAACAACGTTTGGCGAGTTGATCACATTCGTGCAGGAGTTATACCCGGATGCCGTAATTGAAGTCGGGGAAGGCCGATTCTCGGAATTGGATCATTATGGCACCTTCGATATTACGAAAGCACGTGAAGAAATCGGCTATGTGCCTGCGCGAGAATTCTATGAAAGTGTGCGTGCTTATGCGGGCTGGCTTGCGTTTAATCCTTACTAACCCATAGAAGAGCGAGGTGCTAGACGATGAAAACAGAAACGAAAGGTGCACCGGCATACAGTCATGCCAAATCGCTGCTCCGCGAAATGCGAGAGAGCTTAAAGGAAGGTATTATCCCCGTAGGCATCTTCAATGACCGCGAGCTCTATGAGCTTGAAATGGAGAAAATTTTTACGAAAAAATGGATCTATGTCGGGCATGAATCGGAGATTCCGTCCGCGGGCGATTATGTGCTCCGCTATATTGGCGAAGACCCGTTCATCGTGAACCGTGACGAGTCCGGCGAAATAAGAGTCATGCTGGATGCCTGCGTGCATCGCGGCGTTCGGGTATGCCGGGCGGAGAAAGGGAATGCTTCGCATTTTCGCTGTCCCTACCATGGATTTATATATAAAAACAACGGCAACCTCATCGGGATGCCGGCCCAGCAGCATGCGTACAACGGGCTGAACAAGAAGGATTGGGGTCTGCTGGAGGCGCGCTGCGATACGATTCACGGCTTGATTTTCGCATGCTTGGATAAGGAGACGCCGCCGCTCGAGGAATATCTTGCGGACAGTAAGTACTATCTGGATCTGCTGTTCGGGCTGCAGGATGAAGGGCTTGAAGTCATTGGCGAACCGCAGCGCTGGATTGTGAATGCGAATTGGAAGGTTGCGGCGGAGAACTTCAGCGGTGATGCGTATCATCTGATTTTCCTGCATCATTCCGCCTATGAAGTGGGATCCTCGCCATTCTCCATGCTGGCGAATATGAACGGCGAACAAATTCTGGCCGGCAACGGACACTGCGTCGATATTTCGCTGGATAAGACAGAACAGGTCATTGAGATGCCTTACTGGAATTTTCCGCAGGAAATCGTCGATACCTTCCGTCTGGATCGGCTGGAGCCAAAGGGGCTTGAGATCGTTCGAGACTCCAAGGAAATGCTCGGCAATATTTTTCCGAACAGCTCGTTTCTGCTCATGACCGTCACGCCAGAGCGGGATTTGCCTCCTGTCCCGTTCATCAGTATGCGTCAGTGGCGTCCGAAGGGGCCTGACCAAATCGAAATATGGAATTGGTTCCTGATGTTTAAGAATACGCCACAGGCGTTCAAAGAAGCTTCTTATCGTGCCGGTTCAGCGACGTTTAGCTTGGCCGGAATATTCGAAATGGATGATTCGATGACTTGGGAGACCATTACGCAGACGGCAGGCAATCGGTTTGCGAAGAACAATTTGAAGCTCAACTTCCAAATGGGGTTGAACGGAATGGGAAAGGCCAAACGAGACGAAGAATGGCCGCTCCCGGGGGTTGCCTATTATCCGCGATATGGGGAAGGCAATCAGCGTTATTTCTATGAATCGTATGTGAATACAATGCTTGACGATGAAGATGATAATGGAGATGGAAACTAGCATTGTGAGAGGAAGGGGCCGTTATGGGAGAAGAAACCGTGATTGTTGAGCGTGGGACCGAGCAGCTGCTGCAAGAGGGGCAGAATTTCCTAATCCATGAGGCGGAGCTGCTGGACAACGGAAACTATGCAGAATGGATGGCGCTGCTGACAAGCGATATCCGCTATCAAATTCCGATCAGGCTGACTCGTGAACGTCATGCGCCAAGTCCGTTCAGCGATCAAGCCTTTCATATGAACGAGAATCTGGCATCGATCCAGATGCGAGTAGAGCGGACATTCTCTGACTACAACTGGGCAGAGGATCCTCCGTCTCGAACGAGACATTTTCTGACGAACTTCAGGTTGGCCGATGTTCGAGAGAGCAGTGATGGTGCAGTTGAGATAGTCGTTCTTAGTAATTTACTGTTGTTTCGCAGTCGCTTTGACAGCCCGGCATACGACCTGGTATCGGGTGAACGTGAAGATACCATTCGGGAATGCGGCGGTGCAGGCGGCTGGAAGCTGTCGAGACGATTCGTGCGGCTGGATCATACGACGATGGGAATAAGCAGCTTGGGTATTTTCTTGTAGGAGGTGACAGGATGTCGGCAGATCAAGAGATTCGGATTGCCAATGAATTCGCAAGTGTGACGGTTCGGAAGATTAGAACGCGCAACGGGGAGCGGCTCGAGATCGTATCCAATGGGCTCGGGTTGCAGGTTAGTTTGGATCCATTGTCGCTGGAGAGTTTGACATGGCAGCATGCGGATATGTACTCTTCCCTGCTGCAGACACCGCTTGAACCGTATCCGTTCGGTGCGGAAGTTCCGGCGCCTGCCGCAAAATGCGAATGCAAGGAGGAGAGCGAGTCATGCTAACGTGTCAATCAGAAGGCATTTCTGTTTTTCAAAGCGAACTCTACCAGACCAACTGCTTTGTCATCGAGACGAACGATCTCGTCTTAATCGTAGATCCGAATTATTTGCCTTCGGAGCTTGCGATCATTCGGAAGCATGTGGATGCAGTGAAGGGAGATCGACCGCTGTACCTGTTTTTTACCCATTCTGATTTTGATCATATCGTCGGTTATGGCTCCTTCACGGATTGCAGGATCATTGCGGGGTCTGCGTTTGCGAATCATCCGGATAAGGTGGAGCGGGTATCGGTTGTCGAGCGCTTGGATGATGAATTCTATATCAGCCGGCCATACCGTATCGAATTTCCGCGTGTAGACCATGTCATTGAGCAAGAAGGCGAGCAGCTCACCATTGGTGAAACCGTTCTGACCTTCCGAACGGCATTCGGACATAACGGAGATGGATTGATGTGCCTCGTTGAACCATGCGGGGCACTCATTACCGGGGATTATGTGTCGGATATCGAATTCCCATTTGTGTTTGACACCTTCGCCGCATACCGAAGCACGCTGGAGAAGATTGTAACTTATGGATGGTCAGTCCCCGGTCTGCTATTGCTCCCCAGCCATGGCAGTGTGACGGCAGATCAAGATGAAATCTTGCATCGGGCCGAAGTTTCGGAACAATATCTGAGTCTTTGTGAAGAGCAGCTTGAGCTGGGAGAAGGAACGAGCCGCTTCGAGACCTTTATGGATCTGCAAGACTATCGGTTCAAAATTGGATTCCGGAAGCGGCATGACGCGAATATGGTGCTGCTTGCGAACGAGCAGAGTTTGTTGCATAACTTGAAATAATCAGAAAATTATGCGAATACCTCTTGAACTTTGTTCGGATGGACTCTATAATATGGAACACAGCAACATAGCAGGCGAAGACCAAAGACATGATTCCCATACGTCAGGCTGCACAGAGAGAGGGGCGATTGCTGCAAGCTCCTTCCGTCCTGAGATGTGAGTTACCCCTTTGCAGCCGTAACATTGAACCCGTCGATTACGTGTCGCGGTTGTAAATGGCACCGATTAATCCCCGTTACCGGATGCTAAGAAGGACCCCGCGGCTGATCGCGATCGGCTGGGTCGAATTAGGGTGGAACCACGAGTCTGAACGCACTCGTCCCTTGGGACATGTGCGTTTTTTTGCGTTCAATAAACCAATTGGAGGAAGACTCGTGGACAACAATGGGATTATGGTTAAGCTGCAAGACGGTAGTATAAGGAGCTTCGAGTCAGGAGTCTCGGTAGCGGATGTGGCAAAGGCAATCAGCTCAGCGCTCGGGAAGAACGCGGTAGCAGGCAAGGTGAACGGTAGAGAGGTTGATTTAACTAATCGGCTTGAAGAGGATTGCGAGGTGGAGCTGATTACGCTCGATGGCGATGCTGGAGTGGCCATTCTCCGTCACAGCACAGCCCATCTGATGGCGCAGGCGATCAAGCGGATTTATGGTGAAGAGGCGGTGCAGTTGGGCGTAGGACCTGTTATCGAAGACGGATTCTATTACGATGTCGCGATTGAATGTCCGCTCACACCCGCTGATTTGCTTGCTATCGAGAAAGAAATGGATCGTATCGTACAGCAGAATCTGCCGATTGTAAGGCGAGTGGTTAGTCGTGCGGATGCACTGGAATGGTTTGAATCGCAAGGAGAGTCCTTGAAGGTGGAGTTGATCCGTGACTTACCGGACTCGGCTGAGATCTCGATCTATGAGCAAGGCGAGTTCTCGGATCTATGCCGCGGACCTCATCTGCCATCCACTGGCCGGATTAAGGCGTTTAAGCTGTTGTCGGTAGCAGGAGCATACTGGCGGGGGGATGCCGAGAATGCCGTATTACAACGGATTTACGGCACTGCGTTTCCGAAGAAATCGCAGCTTGACGAGCATCTGAGCATGCTTGAGGAAGCCAAGAAACGGGATCATCGCAAGTTAGGCAAAGAGCTCGGGCTGTTCATGTTCTCGGAAGAAGCGCCAGGCATGCCGTTCTATCTGCCTAAAGGTATGACAATTCGTAATGAACTGGAGCAGTTCTCCCGGCAACTGCAGCAGGAGCGCGATTATGAAGAGGTACGGACACCGCTTATGCTCAACCAGCGGCTGTGGGAGCAATCGGGGCATTGGGACCACTACAAAGACAATATGTATTTCACTAAAGTTGATGAGACTGCCTTTGCGCTCAAGCCCATGAATTGTCCGGGGCATATGTTAGTATACAAAAACAGTCTGCACTCCTACCGCGAGCTGCCGATCCGAATCGCTGAATTCGGCCAAGTGCATCGCCATGAGTACTCCGGCGCGTTGAACGGCATGATGCGTGTACGGACATTCTGTCAGGATGATGCCCATCTCTTCGTGAGGCTGGATCAAATCGAAGCTGAAATCGGCCGCGTTATATCGCTTATCGACGACATTTACGCCGTATTCGGTTTCGAATATCGGATTGAGCTCTCTACTCGGCCGGAGGATTCGATGGGGGAGCCGGAGCTGTGGGACCAAGCGGAAGCCGCGCTTGCACAGGTGCTGGACAATCGCGGGATCGCATATCGCGTGAATGAAGGTGACGGCGCATTCTATGGGCCAAAGATCGATTTTCATATTCTCGATGCGCTGAAGAGAAGCTGGCAGTGCGCGACAATTCAGCTTGATTTTCAAATGCCGGAGAAATTCGATTTGTCGTATATCGGGGAGGATGGTCAGAAGCATCGTCCGATCGTCATCCACAGAGCTGTCTATGGATCGATTGACCGGTTCATCGGCATCTTGACTGAACATTATGCCGGAGCGTTCCCGCTGTGGCTGGCTCCAGTTCAGGTGAAGGTGATCCCGGTCTCAGGAATGGATCAAGACTACGCATATGAGTTGAAACGAAAACTTGAACAATCCGGTGTGCGTGTTGAAGTGGATCTTCGCAGCGAGAAATTAGGTTATAAAATTCGCGAGGCGCAGCTTGAGAAAGTACCGTATATGCTGGTGCTTGGTGAAGCGGAGCGCCATTCGAATACAGCAGCGGTAAGGCAGCGGGGGCATGGCGACATCGGCTCCCTGCGCATAGAAGCCTTGATGGAACGGTTAAGCGAGGAGATAGCTGCGAAGAAGTAACACTGAAGGACAATGTATCCGTGTATGCCGTGTATGCGTGTGCCTTACGGAAAATTTAGCTTGACGGAGGATATGCGGGAGGCTAGTCTATTGCTGAACACCAAAGATTGGAAGGTCTCGGCTTATCTCGTGAATGGGGGTATTGCGCTGTGAATTCAATTGATGATGTACAGGAAGTCTCGCTTCCCGAACGGCATTATGTAGGGATGGCGATTACGTCTGTTTTTGCCAATCACGATCCGAAGCGGGTCGAGCAGCACTTGAAGGCTTTTATTGCCCGCAGATTCGAAATCAAGCAACTCGTGGACGCCGGCTCTTATGTTTGTCATTCATTCGTTTGCGATCAGCTGTTCACCTATTTATCCTGCATGGAAGTTCGCGCATTGCCTGCGGTTCCTGAAGGGATGATCGGGTTTACGATTCCTCCTCAGCGTTATGTAAAGGTCCGCGTGGAACAAGGTGATCCTTATGAGCTTCTCCATGCCTATATCAAGGCACAAGGTCTAAGCAGCAATAAGCGGGGGATGGCAATGGAGGTTTATCAGATTCATAAACCGCTATGGCCCTCAGAGGTAGATGTGTATATTCCGTTGCTATAATAAGTTTGGATGCACCAACCTACTCAGCGGCGGTTTCATAATGAAATGAAAAAAACGATCTTGCCGGAAGGCAAGACCGTTTTTTTGCTTATTGGGAGATCGAGATCATAAAAAGCCGCCGCGAAGAACGATTACGAGCAAAATATAAAGTACAAGAATTACGCCTGCACTAGTCCAAAGGCCTGGTCCGCCACCGCAACCGACTCCTGCGCCGCCTACACCTTGCATATATCCCACTGTACATACCTCCTGAGTGGTTAATTTGTGATGTTTCATATCACATTTGTAATATATGCCTTGGAGACGGAATCGATTGGACGTTTGTACGGGGTGCATTCGTAATTACGCATTCGCCCAATAGGGACAGCAGCGGTTGCGCAGGGTAATCAGCCTTCTATAACAGCAGCCTATTCAAACTTAGCAAGGAGAAGCGGGAACAGAGCTGCCCGTTGGAATAGAACGGGCATATTGGCGGATATGTTTGACTCTGGATTCCGCCCGCATCTTCAAACCGTTGCCGATTAGCACGTTTGCCGCGCTGCTGACGGCGATCACTTCGATACAACCGACACTGATCGAAGGCTGACAGTTGGTAGTCTTAATGAATGTAGGCACGTCATCAGACGCAATACCAAGCGGATCCCAGCTCGGAGTTGGGCGATCGAATATGGAATACGATTCGAAATAAACGTTGCCTGATTCGGCATGATCAGCCGCGCGTTGCACAGCCAGAGCACGAAGCGAAGCGTTCACTTCTGCTCGATCGCCGATTTGCACGACGGATGCACTCCCTACGTTCGTTAAGTACAATCCGCCTACCTCGGAAACCCGTACAGGGTAGTCCGAATTTTCAACGCTGTAAGACGGAAGAGAGGGATTGCTTCTCATAACCCCTGCTCCTCCAGCTTCTCGATCGTTTCTTTCTTAAACACGTCCGCTTCGCCTTCGGCGCGGCTTGCGCCTTGCGGTTCGTCCAGCGGAGCAATCGGGCCGACGATAACCGATTCCGGCGGTGTATCGAACATGGAGATGAGCGTAATTTCTTCGGTATCGCCGATTTGAAGTATCGAGGCGCTCGCTACGCCGGTTAATTGGATACTGCCGACAGCGAGCACATGGTTCACTACATGCATCTGCATTTGCATAGAAAGAAAGCTCCTTCTTACTAATTTTGCAATCGGGACAAATAGCTGCGAAGCGCAGCATGGATGTCGCGCGTCGTCTTCCCGATAATTGCCTCTTGGATTTGGGCATCGCTCGGCGCGTGGCTTCCTTCAGGAGATGAACTGCTGCTCTTGGCCTCATGTTCAGCGGCTTGGATATAGAATTGAATGCGGGCACTCATTTGCTTGCGAATATCCTCTATGATCAGCCTGCGGTGATAGGGATCGAGCGAGAGGCTAAGCTCAGCTTCAAGCTCACTGAGCTGCTGAGGTGCATTCTGATCCAAGTATCGATCAATCACTAAGCGGATTTCGGGATAGGGAGAAGAGGGTAATACAGACCCGGGTCCGGGTACGGGGCCGGGACCGATACTCCCGGGTTGTACCGGAAATACGTTAGGCTTGAGATTGTTCACGGGCGGATTATCGGTTGCCGTCTTAGAACCGGGATCATTGACAACTACCGTGCTGTTCCCACTCGGCATGACAATTTGACCGATTTCTTTGAATTGTTCCTCGTTAGGAGGTGTCAGCCCGATGTTCAATGTACCATCGAGTTTCTCGACTTTTAATTGGTCGAAATGATATTGAATGGTATCGATGTGATAGCTTGGCTTTGATTCTGCTGCATCCAAACGTGCATTCAGCGCCTCGAGCTGCTTGCTAAGTCGGTTGATGACAGCCTGCTGTTCATCGAGCTGACATTGCACCTTATGAATATGTTGGCTAAAGGCGTTCCATAGTTGCCAAGGAGTTGGCGGTGTATTTGCCGGTTGCATACGCTAGTAGGCACCTCCTTGTTAATTCGGATTGGGCAGCGGAACGAAGTTCAGCGGATTCTCCGTGCTGAGCTCTTCGTTAAGCAACGGTGCAGGCGCTGTAAATCCTCCTGAGTTGTACATCTGCGAGAGGGAAGAAATCGCTCCAGCCGTCCCAACCTGCAGGACGGAGGAGCTTGCTACGCTGTCTACACGAAGCTGGTGGATGGTAATGGTTTGATGAACCGTAAGCTGCATTAGATGTTCACTCCGTTAGCAACTTCATTATTCGTATTGTCTTGGACATCCGGATCACTGGTGTTCGTCGAACTGACAGCATTGTTCGAGTTGGTCAAACCGCCGGTGAGGAAGGAGCCTGATCCCGCATACGTTTTGGATGAGCTGGACGGAGAGATTTGAACAGAATCACCGAATTGAACGACAGCGCTGGATCCGACACTGATTACTTTGACGAAGCCTACAATAGCGGGCATGATGTCTCACTCTCCCTAGTCTGGTTTTCAGCGAGCATTTGTTACATCGTATGCGGCAAATGCCCAGATGTGAATGTGTTGCACGTTCATCCTGATGGAAGCGTCAAAACACAATCCGGCAGTAGCGCCGATGGAGCCGCTCGCATAAACTGGATGCTATAACGGCGTTAGGCGGAGGTGCGCTAGCATGTCATCGAAATCGAAGTGGGAAGAACTTGAGGATTGGATGGATGGGCAGCAGCTGCCCAAAGGATTCGATATCTTCCGCCAATCCGATTGGATCGAGAATTACGTCCGCAGTATGATGAACAAAGCATTGCCCGCAGTTTCCTCGGCGCTAAATTCCGCTTCATCTAATATTGTAGAAACGAAGAGATATGTAATTGTAACTTATCCGCTCGGAGAATCGGCCGATCTCTCCGCCCTTCGTCTGGTCGTGAAGGAGGATCGGGTGAAGCTAAGCGGCTTGGTCGGCAAAAGTGACGAAAGCATTAAATTGCCGAAGCTGGTTCTGCCGCGCTCCTGTCATGCAGAGTATGATGGCGCAGTGCTCAAGATCAAGCTGCGTAAACGTCCGTCAAGTAAACGAGTACACCATGCAACCATCCATGGGTTGTAAGAGCAGCCCATTTCCTTTATAAATGTCACGAATTTGTTCGAACTTCCTATCTTCCCCTGCTGGCTATACGGCACCGGCTTGGCTATAATGCAAGTAAAGACTTGCATAGGGAGTGTTATTCGTGACTCTGGTTGACGTTAGTGCCATTTCTGCTGCCTTGTTTATTACGGGCGCGGTGTTTATTATGCTGATATTCGGATTGCTGAGCTTCGGTATCGTGAAGATGTTCGAGCAGCGGATTCGCGCAGGCGTTTACAGCTTTGCCGGAGCGGTTGTCAGTGCGGTTTCGTTCGGCGTTATCCTGAAACAATGGTTTGTCTGATCTCGAATGAATGGGAATAGGGGTACAAAGCAGGCTGTCTCAGCGACTTCATTACGAAGTCTGAGGCAGCCTTTTTGCGCAAAAAAGTTTGTTTGTCCAATTGGGCTCGAAAAGGCGAAAAATAGTCAATAATCCAAGTTGCCAGAACATAAGATGGAGTATAAGATAATCATATGAGAGAATATTCAGAACATTTCGTCAATGAAGCCAAACGGAGGGAGGGATTGCCGATGAACAAAAGTTATGAGGTTGAATACTGCAATTTGGAGCTGCGTTTCGACAGACGGCAAATCCAAAATCTCATTCGGGATTTAATCCAGGAGGGATATTCGCTTTATTGGAGCGAAACGGACGTCTATTTTCTCATCTCGGTACGCAGCGGTCGCAAGCTTGTGAAGCTTCGGTTTCAACGTGTCCGCAATCGTTACAAAATCGTCGGTGATTATCTAATCAAGGATGAGAAGCTGTCGGATTTATTGGAGAAGCTGATTAACGATTCCCGCGGTCATGCAGTTGTCAAACGGTTCAAAGACAGGCAAATTGTCATTGAAAGCATTATGTTTGGTGAAATTATTCGACTTGTGGAGGTGTCCGGCATGGAACATCGCATCATCTATCAGAAGAAACCATTTGTTACGGTAGAGGAAGTCATTCAGGCGTTTCAGTCGAAAAGGGCTGAGGAGCGAGCGTCAGTGCTGCGGTATGAGCTTGATTATGAGCTATCGGTCCTCCATGAAGCGATCACGGAAGGGCGAGAAGCAGACATGTCGCAGTCCAAGGAAAGACTGCAATCCCTTAGAACTGAGATGATACAGCTTGAGCTTTGAAATAACCAAGATTAAAGATAGGAAATAAACCTCCGGGATGCCAGCAAACCGGGGGTTTATTTTGTTTGTGTGGTAATATATAGGGAGGAATCGACAAATTTCTGGTGAAGAAGGTTTTCATTCCTGTTCAAAAGGAGTAAAATATGTGTATTGTATTCGCAAGCGAGGGTTCTTGCTTCGCCGTACTGTACTGTGTCTTTACTATAACAGAGAAAAGGTGTGGAGAATCAAAATGTCTAAGCAGCAAATCGGCGTTATCGGTCTTGCCGTAATGGGTAAGAACCTTGCACTTAATATTGAGAGCAGAGGATTTACGGTATCGGTGTATAACCGTTCCCGCGAGAAAACAGACGATCTCTTGAAAGAATCGACTGGCAAAAACCTAGTTGGTACTTTTACTGTCGAGGAGTTTGTAGCATCCCTTGAAGTACCTCGCAAAATACTTATTATGGTCCAAGCTGGCGCAGGCACAGATGCAACGATTGATGCCCTCGTTCCGCTTCTAGATCAAGGCGATATTATTATTGATGGCGGTAACGCTTATTTCCCTGATACACAGCGCCGCAGCAAAGCACTTGAAGCACAGGGTCTTCGTTTCATCGGCACTGGCGTTTCCGGCGGCGAAGAAGGCGCACTGAAAGGACCGTCCATCATGCCTGGCGGTCAAGAGTCTGCATATAAATTGGTTGAACCTATACTTACAGCGATCTCCGCGAAAGTCGGCGACGACGCTTGCTGCACATACATTGGACCAGACGGTGCCGGCCACTACGTCAAAATGGTGCATAACGGTATCGAGTATGGCGATATGCAATTGATCTGCGAAGCGTACGACTTGCTCAAACGCGTTCTTGGCGTAAGCACAGAAGAATTGCAATCGATCTTCACCGAATGGAACAAAGGGGAGCTTGACAGCTACCTGATCGAAATTACAGCGGATATTTTCTCCAAATACGATCCGGAAACCAAACAACCAATGGTTGATGTCATCCTTGACTCCGCTGGACAGAAGGGTACCGGTAAATGGACAAGCCAAAGCGCACTTGACCTTGGTGTGCCGCTGTCCATCATTACAGAATCCGTCTTCTCCCGTTTCTTGTCTGCTCTTAAAGACGAGCGCGTAGCGGCAAGCAAATTGTTGAAAGGACCGCAATCGGCTCCTTATCAAGGCGACAAAGCTGCTTTCATCGAAGCGGTTCGCAAAGCATTGTTCGCAAGTAAAATTTGCTCGTATGCACAAGGCTTCGCTCAAATGCGCGCAGCTAGCGACGAGTACGGCTGGAACCTGCGTTACGGCGACATCGCGATGATTTTCCGCGGCGGCTGCATCATCCGTGCAGGCTTCCTGCAAAACATCAAAGATGCGTATGACAAAGACTCCGGTCTAACTAACCTGCTTCTTGACAGCCACTTCAAAGAAATCGTGGAGTCGTACCAAGGCGCATGGCGTGAAGTAATCGCGACTGCAGTAACGCAAGGTATTCCAGTACCGGCATTCTCGAGCGCACTGTCGTACTACGACAGCTACCGTACAGAACGTCTGCCTGCGAACCTGCTTCAAGCACAGCGCGACTACTTCGGCGCACACACGTTCAAACGTGTGGACAAAGAAGGTTCATTCCACTTCAATTGGATTCAATCGTAAGACCCGTTATGACATCCTGCAAGCAGCTTCGCAGTCGATCGGACTCTTGACCGCATCCGCTGCGCTGCTGCTTGAGCAGGAATAACGAAGCTTCTGCAAAGCTTTGAAATTTTTTTAATAAGAGTGGCTGAGGAAGACTGATTAATTCAGGCGCTTCGTCAGCCATTTTCTTTTTCATATACTCTAGGGTCCACAGCACATCTTCTCGGGAAAGCGGATAATCAGGATTATTGATTCTGGCCACGTGGTACTGGGCGGAGAAGGGCTCGGGGATTGGAGCCATATCGAGGTCACTCCTTTATGGATTTGTGGGCATCAGTACTATCAACTCTACGGAAGAAACCAATTTTTTATACCCGTTATTCTGTAATAATGATATAATCACTGGAAAATGTTTTTTGTTAACGTACAGGTTGGGATGGTGTTTTTTCATTGGATAAGGAAAAAGGGCTTCATCATGTCGTTCTCATCGGTTTTATGGGAACCGGCAAATCAACGGTCAGCAAGCAGCTGGCAGAGCTTCTGAAATGCGGAACGGCTGACATTGACGTCGAGATCGTTCGTCGAGAAGGACAGACCATTGCAGACATTTTCGCAGCGCGAGGCGAGGTGGACTTTCGGCTTGCCGAGACGGCTGCACTCGCAGAGGTACTGGGAAGCTCGGAGCCTCTAGTGATTGCGACTGGCGGAGGGGCTGTTTTGTCGGAGCGCAATCGTTCGATGATGCTTGAAGATAGCTTCGTGGTTGCTTTAACGGCGGACCCTGAACACATCATTGCCCGTGTGAGTGAAGATTCCGCGCGTCCGCTGCTTCAAGGCGATGTGCGTGAACGCGTATATAGATTGCTTGAAGACCGGAAGGATGCGTATGCGTTTGCACATTTGACGATTGATACGTCGAATCTCAGCGTGAGGCAAGTCGTAGAGCAGATTGAGCACGGCATCAAGATGCGTTTCTAGCACTTACATATAAAGGAGACCGACTAAAGATGGATGTACTCGTAACCCCAACACCGAAGCTGCAAGGCGAGCTTCAAGCGCTTTCTTCGAAGAACTACACGACGCGTTACCTGCTTGTTGCTGCACTTGCAGAAGGTACCAGCACCATTTATTATCCTGCACATAGTGAAGACAGTGATGCTATGCGCCGCTGTATTCGCGATCTTGGCGCAATTATTGAAGAAGATGACGAGAAAATGACGATTACAGGCTTTGGTCGCAATCCCAAGGACGTGAAAGAGCTTGATGTTGGCAATGCAGGGGCTGTACTTCGTTTCCTCATGGCCATTACTGCTCTTGCACCTGATGTTACGTTCATTAACCGGTACCCAGATTCACTCGGCAAACGTCCGCATGATGATTTAATCGACGCGCTTGGCCAAATCGGAGTGGACGTTCAACATAATAATGGAAGACTGCCGATCACGATTCGCGGCGGCGCAGCCAAAGGCGGCAAAATTCAAGTATCCGGCAATGTGAGCTCGCAGTTCCTTAGCGCATTGCTGTTCTTGACGCCGCTGCTAGAGGAAGACAGTGAGATCGAAGTGCTGCATGACCTTAAATCCAAGGTTGTTGTGGGACAAACCCTTGAAGTTCTTGCGCAAGCAGGCATCGTCATTGAAGCAAGCGAAGATCTGATGCATTACCGCATTGCAGGCGGTCAACGTTATGAAGCGAAGAAATACATCGTGCAAGGCGACTACCCGGGTTCTGCCGCTGTTCTTGCAGCTGCAGCAGTTACGCAATCCGATGTGATTCTGCATCGCTTGGAAGAGAACAGCAAGCAAGGCGAACGCGCCATCGTTGACGTACTGCGTATGATGGAAGTACCGCTTACGCACGAGAACGGAATCGTTCATGTACAAGGGAACGGCAAGCTGAAAGCCATTGAGTTTGATGGCGATAAAGCGACGGATGCCGTACTCGCCATGGTTGCTGCAGCGGTATTCGCGGAGGGCACTTCTCGTTTCTACGATGTTGAGAACCTGCGCTATAAAGAATGCGACCGCATCACCGATTACTTGAACGAGCTTCGTAAAGCAGGAGCGAACGTGGAAGAGCGCCAGAGCGAGATTATCGTTCACGGTCGTCCGGAAGGCGTAGAAGGCGGCGTAGAAATCAACGCGCATTACGATCACCGCGTTATTATGGCTCTTACGGTCGTTGGTCTTCGTGCCAAGCAGCCGCTTCGTATCCGTGACGCCCATCATGTAGCAAAGTCCTACCCGATCTTCTTCGATCATTTGAAGGCACTCGGCGCGAATGTCGAATGGATTGAGTAGGAAATTGGCAGTCTAAGCTAAGGCAATGAAATAATAGAAGGGAAGGTATTTACATGGCCCATACTAATCCTTCAAGAGATGAAATCAAGTCCATTCTCGAAGCAAGCTCGGTTATCGCGGTTGTTGGATTGTCGGACAAACCGGACCGTACCTCGCATATGGTTTCGGAAGCGATGCAAGCGAAAGGCTACCGCATCATTCCCGTTAACCCGGCAGCCGGTGACACGATTCTCGGCGAGAAGAATTACGCTTCGCTGAAAGATATTCCGTTTCCGGTAGACGTCGTAAACGTCTTCCGTCGCAGCGAGCATACACCTCCTGTGGCGGAAGAAGCAGTTGCAATCGGGGCGAAGACGTTATGGCTGCAGCTGGGCATTTCTAACGAGGAAACGGCGGAAATTGCCGAGCGCGGCGGTTTGCAGGTCATTATGGACCGCTGCATCAAAGTGGAAGACTCCATTTTGCTGCCGCATGGGAAGTCCAAAGGATAGAAGAGTACGACTCAATATCGAATCAAGCGGCGGACCATAGGGTCTGCCGTTTTATTTTGACAAAGGCGGTTGCAACCCTTACGATCAGGAGTAGAGGTTTTTGGGAAATGTCGTATTCAAGAGAGGGGGGAACCTATGAACATTATGGGGCATCTGCAGCAGCTTGGCCGTTCATTCATGCTTCCGACGATCGTGCTGCCGGGCGCAGCCATATTCCTAAGTTTGAGTGCATTGCCATGGGAAGCGATGGGACTGCCCAGCATCCATACGCATCTGCAAACCGCAGGGGATACGCTGTTTACGTTTCTGCCCTATTTATTTGCATTTGGCATCGCGATGGGGATGACGAGCAATGCAGGCACGGCAGGATTGGCCGCCATTGCCGGCATGTTTATTTATACCAGCATTATCAATGCAAGTCATTATGAGCTGGAACCGACCGTATTTACAGGTGTCATAATCGGGATCGTGACCAGCATCTTAAACGAACGATTCAAGTCCATTAAGTTTCCGGAATATATCCAATTCTTTGGCGGGCCGCGGTTTATTCCGCTCATTGTGAGCGTGTTCTCAACCCTATGGGCCATCGTCATGGTGCAGATCGCGCCTTATATTCATAACGGTTTAATCGAGCTTGGTGAAATTATCGATTCCGGCGGCGGCTTCGGCGTGTTTCTGTTCGGTTTCGTCCTTCGTATTCTGGTCGTATTCGGGCTGCATCATCTGGTCAGCCATGTATTCTGGTTTCAGGTTGGGGGCTATAGCACGCCCGATGGTTCAGTGGTTTTCGGGGATTTGCCTCGTTTCTTCGCAGGGGATCCTACAGCAGGCGGATTTATGGCCGGCTTGTATCCGACGATGATGTTTGCGCTGCCCGCGATCGCGTTTGCGATTATTCATGAGGCGCGTGAGGATTTGAAACCAAAGATACGCAAAACGTTTACTACTGCGGCGCTTGCTTCGTTTCTAACCGGTGTGACGGAGCCGATTGAGTTCGCGTTTCTGTTTGTAGCGCCTTATCTATTCGTTGTCCATGCGCTTCTCTCAGGCGCGATGATGTGGGTTACATATGAGCTTGGTATAAGACACGGTTTCTCGTTCTCAGCAGGAGCGATCGACTTCCTCATTAATGAGCATTTGGCCACTAGGGGCTGGCTGCTCATCCCGATCGGAATTCTGTTCGGCTTGCTCTATTATTTCTTATTCCGCTGGGCGATTCAGCGCTTCCAAATTCCAACCCCTGGGCGGGAAGAAGGTTCGCAGCTCGATGAGTGGGCAGGGGACATCCCCTATCGTGCACCGCTTATCCTACAAGCCATCGGCGGCAAAGAAAACATCGTGCAAATGGAAGCTTGTATTACGCGTCTGCGGTTGAAGGTCTCCAGCGATAAGCTGGTTGACAACAACGCGCTCAAGCATTTAGGCGCAGCAGGCGTCATTCGGCTTGGCGGGGGCAATGTTCAGATCGTATTCGGTACCTATTCCGAGCTCATACGGGAGGAAATGGACAAGGCGATACGAAGGGATATATCTAGGGTTCTGTTTTGTTCACCTGTTCAAGGGCGGATGATGCCGCTCTCCGAAGTACCGGATCCGATTTTTGCTGGGAAGCTTGTTGGAGATGGTGTAGCGTTCATGCCGGATAAAGGCGAGCTTGTCTCGCCGGTACAGGGGAAGATCATTCATGTGTATCCATCGATGCATGCCATAGGCATTCGCACGGCGGAAGGGCTTGAGGTGCTGCTGCACATTGGCATTGATACCTCCCAGATGAAAGGACACGGCTTCCATGCTGTAGTCCAAGAAGGGGATCAAGTGAAACCGGGCCAATTGCTCATTACCTTTGACATGCAGAAGATTCGCAAAGGGAGCAAGTCGCTCGCTACGCCAATGGTCATTACGAACTCCGAATTGGTCAGTTCTTGGAGCTTTGCTCCGTTTAAAGGGGTTAAAAAGGGTCAAGCTTCCGTCATGTCAGTTGTGCTAAAAGAGAGAAGCGGTGGAGGGGAAACAGCGTGATTCAAGGAATTGGAGCATCATCCGGCATTGCAATCGGCAAAGCGTTCGTACTGCCGAACTGGGAATGGGATTTGCCGGAACAAAAAATCGATGTCGCTGATCTGGCGCGCGAGTTTGACCGGTTATACGAAGGCATTCGCACCTCGAAGGTCGAAATCGAGCATTTGAAGGATGAACTGCGTGAGGTTGTCGGACCAGAGGAAACGAGCATCTTCGATGCCCATTTAGCGATATTGGATGACCCGGTCTTTATGAATGAGATTCAGGGCATCATTCAGCGTCAATATAAAGCTGCGGAAGTGGCAGTGAAAGAGGCCATTGACCATTTTGTGACGATGTTCGATCTATTGGATGATGAATATATGAAAGAACGCGCGCTGGATATCAAGGACGTAGGCAACCGTCTGCTCAAGCATTTGCTTGGCGCACCAGAGATTACGCTGCCTTCCGATACGCAGCCGTTCCTGCTTATCGCCAGAGAACTCTCGCCGTCGCAGCTTGCCCATTTGAACCCGAATCACGTGCTTGGCATCGCAACGCTGGCAGGAAGCACGACCTCCCATTCGTCCATTATGGCTAGGGCGCTTGGCGTTCCGCTCGTTGTCGGTATTGAATCTAAGCTGGAAGAGACGATCCAAACAGGTGACTTGCTCATTATCGATGGAGACCTCGGCATCGTTCATATGCATCCAGAGGAATCGTTAGTCGATCATTATACAGGCATGCAGCTTCGTCAGCGGGAGAAGAAGCAGCAGCTCAAACGGATTGTCAGCGTCAAACCGGTCACGCAGGATGGGAAGGAATTCGAGCTTAGTGCCAATATCAGCTCTCTGAAGGAGCTCGATGTCGCATTAAGCAGCGGAACAAATGGCGTAGGGCTATTTCGGACGGAGTTTCTATATATGGACCGCAACCGTCTTCCGAAGGAAGAAGAGCAGTACGAGGTGTATCGTTCGGTAGCAGAGAAGCTGGATCAGAAGCCTCTAATCATTCGGACGCTGGACATCGGCGGCGACAAGCAGCTGGATTATTTCGAATTGCCGGAAGAGAGCAATCCGTTTCTGGGGTATCGGGCCATTCGGATTTGTCTCGATAAGAAGGATTTGTTCAAAACACAATTAAGAGCGATTCTTCGGGCGAGTCACTACGGAAACGTGAAGATCATGTACCCGCTTATCTCTTCTGTTGAAGAGGTGAGAGCTGCAAATGCGCTGCTGGAAGAGTGCAAAGCGGAACTAAAGGCAGAAGAGGTCGGCTATGCGGACAATATCGAAGTCGGTATTATGATTGAGCTGCCAGCTGCCGTACTCATCGCGGATATTCTCGCCGAGGAAGTCGATTTCTTCAGCATCGGTACGAACGATCTGGTGCAATTCACGCTCGCCGTCGATCGGATGAACGAGCAAATTTCTCATCTTTATGAGCCGTATCATCCTGCGGTTCTGCGCATGCTGAAGCTTACCATCGAAGCGGCCAAACGCGCAGGCATTCATGTAGGCGTCTGCGGCGAAATGGCCGGCGATCTCCATGCGCTGCCGATCTGGCTCGCAC
This sequence comes from Paenibacillus sp. CF384, assembly GCF_900106745.1. Taxonomy (GTDB): domain Bacteria; phylum Bacillota; class Bacilli; order Paenibacillales; family Paenibacillaceae; genus Paenibacillus_Z. Next base: position 217,945 of record NZ_FNNV01000003.1, read on the forward strand.
TTGATGTCGATGAGCTGAGCATGTCCGCACATGCCATATTGCCTGTTAAGGAGCGGCTGCTTTCCCTGAAGCAGCAGGAATGCCGCGATTTGTTCGAGCAGTTGCTCCGCTGCAGAACAAGCGATGAAATTCATGAGCTGCTTGCGGTTTCACAGGATGCGCCAATTGCTGCTTCGCGCGAACGATCATCCGTAACGAAGGAAGTGTAAGCTTGAACGTAGAGAAGGGCGGCAACCCTTGGGTTGCCGCCCTTCCTCTGCGTTTTAATAGCTTTGCGGATGCTAAGCGCGTCCGTTCTTCTGCCGCATATGAATTAGCTGCCGCGAAGCGCGTCCACGAATGCTTTCGCGTAAGGCGGCAGATCCGGCGGACGACGTGACGACACGATGTGGCCGTCTACAACTACCGGCTCATCAATCCATGTCGCGCCTGCATTCTCCATGTCATCGCGAATGCCCGGCGTGGATGTTACTTTGCGGCCTTGCAGGATCTTCGCGGAGATCAGCACCCAGCCGGCATGGCAAATCTGACCGATCGGTTTCTGCGCCGCATCCATTTCTTGCACCAGCTGCAGCACCTTCGGGTAGCGGCGGAGCTTGTCCGGTGCCCAGCCTCCGGGCACTAGCAGGCCATCGATCTTGCTGCCGTCGACTTCGTCGAAGGACAGATCAGCCGTGGCCGGAACGCCGTATTTTCCAATATGAGTGCGGCCTTTCTCGGGACCTGCGAACAGGACGGTTGCACCTTCCTCACGGACACGGTAAACGGGGTACCATAGCTCCAAATCCTCGAACTCGTCGTCGAGCAGGCAAATAATTGTTTTTCCTTGCAAGGACATCTGTTTTCCTCCTCTGGCAGTTACGTATTGGTAGTACGATTACTAGATTCTAGATTCATCAAGCTCTTATCCATTGTAACGAAGGTGATAGTATGAAGCAAACGACGAAGGGATGGCTTCGCTTCCTCCCGGCAGTAATTATTATGTCAACCATTTTTATGCTTTCTTCACGAACGAACGATGAGTTGAATACGTTTCTCCCTTGGTTCCAGGAGCTGTTTCCGCAGATGACCAGTTTCGATTGGGGACATTTTATCGCCTATTTTGTACTAGCGTTAACCTTTAGTTACGGATTTGCCCGGAGGGCAGAACGGTGGAGTTTCAAAGTGCTGATCGTTCTCCTATGTGTGCTGTATGGGGTAACGGATGAATATCATCAATCGTTTGTGTCCGGAAGAACGCCTGATCTTGCGGACATCCAACATGACGGGATCGGCGCTGCGCTTGCCGTCGTCATCGTAGCGCTTTCATTTGTCAATAAGCTGTGGCGCAGACTGGTTGCGTTATCCGAATGATGCAAAAATTACAACTCGCGTAGAAGCAGGACTTTTTTCGCGAATGGTCGAATATCTTTAACGTCGAGCAGCACCTATTGAACTCTTTAAGGTGTTGCTGCTGTTTAAGAGAAGGAGTGGACCACTTTGCAAAAGCGCTGTTCTTGCGGCGACGACATGCCAATGAAGCTGCGTACCGTTATTTATTCGAATAAGGTTGAAATCGATAATGTTCCCATCTACTCCTGCAAGTCGTGCAATCGCAGCGAAGTGTTTCCGGAAGTGAAGCCGGATTTGACCGGTTTAATCGGCAAACTGGGCGCTCATCCCGTAAAACAGACGTTTCTGTTTAACGAATGGAATGAATGGGCAAATTTGTTAGTAGAGGCTTATCACGAGCGTAAGCTGACCGATCTGGCTATCATGCGGCGCATGACCGAAGAGAGGATCGATATGCTTCTGGATTTGTTTGCTGTGGCGCAAGCTGCAGGCGACGAAGCTTGGACTGCTGAAATACATAAGCGGCTGGCTCAATTGAGTCGCAGCATGCTGCAGTACGGAAGCCGAACCTGAAGGGAGTGAGGGAATGAAGCTGCCCCCTCCGATGACAACCGAAGCGCAGTGGGAAGAAGCGTACAGCGGTTCTTTCCAACAGCCTTTGCTGGTCTTTAAACATAGTACTAGCTGCTCGATCAGCAGCGGTGCTTATGACGAAGTAGCTAACTGGTTGGAAGATGCGATAACGCTTTCACTCCGACCTGTGATGGTTTTAGTGCCGGACAATCGTCCGCTTTCAACCCTCATTTCAGAGAAACTTACCCTCAAACACGAGTCACCACAGCTTATATTAGTGATCAACGGCAAGGTGTCCTGGCATGCATCTCACTGGCGCATTACCTACTCAACATTAGACGAGCATCTCGGTACTCATTGCGAAAAGTAATATTTTGTCGTATCATTACGGTAAAGTAATGCGGCGCGAGATAAAAATTTGAACTAATGGAGAGAAGGACTGTGACGGTAACCATTTATGATGTAGCAAGAGAAGCAGGCGTTTCCATGGCGACAGTGTCGCGGGTTGTCAATAACAATCCAAACGTCAAGCCTCAGACCCGGAAGAAAGTATTTGAAGCCATCGAACGTCTTGGCTATCGTCCAAATGCTGTAGCGCGCGGCCTGGCAAGCAAGAAAACAACGACCGTAGGCGTAGTTATTCCGGATATCTCGAATGCCATCTTTGCTGAAGTAGCGCGGGGCATCGAGGATATTGCTAATATGTATCACTACAATATTATTTTGTGTAATGCCGATAAGAAGAAAGATAAAGAGATTCGCGTCATCAACACCTTGCTTGAGAAGCAGGTGGATGGTTTGCTGTTCATGGGCGGCGCTGTAACGGACGAGCATTTGCAGGCGTTCAAGACAGCTAATGTGCCGATCGTGCTCTGTGCAACGACGGATGAGAACGGTACGATTCCTTCGGTTGATATCGATCACGAAGGCGCTGCGTTTGATGCGGTTCAAAAGCTCATTAAGAACGGCCATACTCGCATTGCGATGATTTGCGGTACGCTGCAGGATCCATCGAACGGCTATGCCCGTTTCCAAGGCTACAAACGTGCGCTGGAAACAGCGGGTCTGCCTTACGATGAAACACTTGTACGAATCGGCAACTATCGCTATGAATCCGGTGTAGATGCGATGAAATATTTCTTGGAGCTCGAAACCATTCCGACGGCCGTATTCTCCGCTACGGACGAAATGGCAATCGGTGCGATTCACTGCATCCAAGACGCCGGACTTAAAGTGCCGGATCAAATCTCGGTCATCAGCGTGGATAACAGCCGTATGGCGTCCATGGTTAGACCGCAGCTTACTGCTGTCGCTCAACCGATGTATGACATCGGCGCCGTTTCGATGCGCTTGCTGACGAAACTAATGAAGAAGGAAGCCGTTGAGAACCCTAGAGTGGTGCTTCCGCACGAAATTGTGAACCGTCAGTCGGTAGGGAGTAAATAATGACAGCTTCGTATAACAGAATCGGCATCATGGGTGCCATGGTAGAAGAAATTGATCTGCTGCATAAACATGTCGAGAAGACAAACTCGTTTGTGAAGGCAGGAATTGAATACGTAGAGGGTACGCTGCACGGCCGACAAGTCGTGTTCTGCAAATCCGGCGTAGGTAAAGTGAATGCCGCTGTATGTACACAACTGCTTATCGATGCAGGTGTTGATTGCGTATTATTCACAGGCGTTGCAGGTGCTGTGGAGCCTAGCTTGAATGTCGGGGATATTGTCGTTTCGACATCATGCTTGCAGCATGATATGGATGTTACACCGCTCGGATTTGCTCGCGGTCAAATTCCTTTCCAAGATGTATGGGAATTTCAAGCCGCCGCTGACCTTGTAGAGCTTGCAAACGATGCTTGCGAGTCACTATTCCCAGGACGCAGCGTGAAAGGCAAAGTACTCTCCGGTGATCAATTTATTGCCGATCGTGCTGAAGTGCAGAAGATGCACGAAGAACTTGGCGGCGCCTGTACGGAGATGGAAGGTGCTTCACTAGCACAGGTGTGCGTGATGAATAACATTCCGTTTGTTGTCATCCGTTCCATGTCCGACAAAGCAGATGGTTCTGCACATGTGAATTTTGCAGAATTTACGGTACAAGCTTCGGTTAATTCGCACCGCATTATTGACGAAATGATTCAACACATGTAAATCGTAGTTTAAATAAAGGCAGTTCCGCATGATGTCCCCCTGTACGCAAGGGGACGTCACGTGGAACTGCCTTTTTGGTTATAACTGCGATAACGCAATCGCTATGGTCGCTTTATTGCGTGCTTCGATTTCTTGTCTGCGAGGCATGGCCTGCCAATCCGTTAAGTGGTCCAGCCAATGGGTAGGCAATGGATCGCTGCTATGCGGACTCCATTTGTTTAGCCACTCCGCAGGAAGGGGCTCATTCGCGTCAGAATCTCGCAGGAGGGCGGCCAGCGGGTGATCGGACATTTCCAGCCATACTAACGCCCACGCCCGTGGAACGACGCGCCAGAGGTCATAGCCGCCGCCTCCGATTGCAATCCAACGACCGGCCGCATAGGTATGCGCTAATTGATGGATAATGGCGGGCATGGCTTGGTAGATGCGCATGCTGCAGTGAATGTGGGAGAGGGGGTCGTAGGCATGAGCATCGCAGCCATGCTGGCTGACGATGACATCCGGTTTGAACACCTCAGCGACTTTGGCAACGGTTTCACTAAAGCAAGCAAGCCAAGACTCGTCTTCCGTATAAGGATCAACGGGAACGTTAACGCTCGTTCCGTAGCCTGCATCGATGCCCCGTTCGTGGACGAAGCCGGTGCCGGGGAAGAGAAACTTCCCTGTCTCATGGATGGAATAGGTACACACATCGGGATCGGCATAGAACGTCCATTGCACGCCGTCGCCATGATGGACGTCCGTATCGATATATAAGACGCGCGCGCCATACTGCTTGCGGATATGGGCGATTGCGATCGCTGCATCGTTATAGACGCAGAAGCCCGATCCCCGCTCAGGAAAAGCATGATGAAGCCCGCCGGCCATATGATAGGCGTGATCGGCTTCTCCTCGCATCACAAGGTCGGCAGCAAGGACGGAGCCGCCTACGATTGCCGCAGCAGCTTCATGCATGCCCGGAAAGAAAGGCGTGTCCTCCGAGTCCAATCCATACTGGGACGCTTGTTTGACGGCTTTAGGAGCCGGTGTAACGCGGCTTAGCTCACGTACGGCGTCAATATAGTCTGAGCGGTGAACAAGCGCCAGAAGCTCGTCTGATGCTGTCTGAGAATCGATGCAATGCGAGGCTTGAATCGCGTTGACTGATTCTAATAATTCATGTGTCAGAGTTAAGCGAATCGGGTCGAACGGGTGGTCTTTATTGAATTTATACCGTCCTGCCTCGGGATGATGTATGTATACGGCTTTATCCGCCATGATGCGTCCGATCTTCCTTTCCGCCGCTTGCTGCAGCATCACTAATACATAAACCGCTGCCTGAACCGGACACGGTCGAATTGCTCGATGGAACTGATAGGTACTTCCTTACCGATTCGGACCATTAAACAATTCGCAGGATGGGCGCAAATTTCAGGGTCATCGGTCGCTACCCACTCCATGTCGACGGATTTCATCAGCTTCTCCATCATGGCACGGTATTCCCAGACACTCAGCTTCGTGCCCTCCAGATCCCAATGCCAATAATATTCTGTCGTATACACGATAACGTTCTCTAGTTGTTCTTGCGAGAATGCGAGCCGAATCATACGTTTGCCAAGTCCAAGCGAACGATAATCATCGGAAACTTCCACCGCACCAAGCTCGACGAGATCAATCATTCCGCCTTCGGACCATCGTTCCAGCTCATCCGGATAGTGGAAAGTGACATATCCGACAATCATTTCGCCATCGCGAGCGGCAATAATCCGTCCTTCCGGCAGTTCAGCTATTTCAATGAGTGCTTTCATTTGTTCTTCCGGTCTGCGAAATGCATCCAATTGCGGATGAAGCTTAAGCCGTTTCAGCGCATCTGCGGGCAAGGGACCTTCCACGACGATTTCTCGATCCTGATAAGGCAATTGCTGCGCTTGCATCCTTTTGCGATGTTCCAATGATGTGGGCTCCTTTCGCGTGCTATTCTACTTATAACAAAAAAATGACGGGTTGAAAAGCATGGTTGAACAAGGCTCAGCGTGCTATAATATGTAAGCGTATTCCATAGAGGGAGCCGTTACGGAGGCCGACCTCGCTAGAAAATGTTGCACAATGGGCAGGAGGATGATGAAAGAATGACTAATATGCATCAAGAACGGATTCCGGCTACGGCATCCGGCTCCAACATGACAAGCTATGATGAAACATATGGTAACTTTAGTTTTGAACAGCTTGAACAACAGTTTTCATGGTCTGAGACGGGCAAGGTTAATATGGCCTATGAAGCGATCGATCGTCATGTAGCAGCGGGACGAGGCGACAAAGTCGCTCTCTACTATAGCGATAATACGAGAGACGAATCGTATACGTTCCAAGAGCTGTCCCGTCAGTCGAACCGTTTTGCCAATGTGCTTCGCGGACTCGGAATCGGGAAAGGCGAACGGGTATTTATTTTCATGCCGCGTACGCCCGAGTTATATTTCAGTCTTCTTGGCTCCCTTAAAGTCGGTGCGGTTGTCGGCCCATTGTTCGAAGCGTTTATGGAAACAGCCGTCAGAGACCGTTTGCTTGACAGCGGTGCAACCGCAATCGTGACGACACCAGCATTGCTCTCGCGAATTCCGCGCAGCGAATTGCCGGATTTGAAGCATGTCATCGTATACGGTGACGGCGTCGAAGCAGCAGAAGGCATTGTTGATTTTAAAGAAGAGATGGCGAAGGCAGCAGATGAAGCTGAGTTGGAATGGCTTGATCGTGAAGACGGCCTTCTGCTTCACTATACATCGGGCTCCACGGGCAAACCTAAAGGTATTTTCCATGTTCATAATGCGATGATTCAGCACTATTTCACAGGTAAAGTTGTACTTGATCTGCAACCTGACGATGTGTACTGGTGCACAGCCGATCCGGGCTGGGTAACAGGAACCTCTTACGGCATCTTCGCACCTTGGCTTAACGGTGCAGCGAATGTTATTCGCGGTGGACGTTTCAGCCCGCAGGACTGGTACTCCACGATTCAGAAATACGGCGTTACCGTATGGTACAGCGCTCCAACGGCATTCCGCATGCTCATGGGTGCAGGGGACGACGTCGTTCAGAAATTCGACCTCTCCAGCCTGCGTCATGTTCTTAGTGTCGGCGAGCCGCTTAATCCGGAGGTTGTTCGCTGGGGACTTAAAGTCTACAACCAGCGTATCCACGATACGTGGTGGATGACTGAAACCGGCGCACAGCTGATCTGCAACTATCCGAGCATGGATATTAAACCAGGCTCCATGGGTAAACCGATTCCGGGCGTTCAAGCTGCCATTATCGATGACAGCGGCAACGAGCTCCCGCCTTACCGGATGGGTAACCTTGCGATTCGTACGCCTTGGCCGTCTATGATGCGCAAGGTGTGGAATAACCCGGCGAAGTACGAAGAATATTTCCGCCTTGAAGGCTGGTACATTTCCGGTGACTCCGCATATCAAGACGAAGACGGCTACTTCTGGTTCCAAGGTCGTATTGATGATGTTATCAATACAGCAGGTGAGCGAGTAGGGCCATTCGAGGTAGAGAGTAAGCTAGTTGAGCATCCGGCTGTTGCCGAAGCAGGCGTCATTGGTAAGCCGGATCCGATGCGCGGCGAAATCATTAAAGCATTCGTTGCTCTTCGTGAAGGCTATACAGCCTCAGATGAACTGAAGGCGGATATCGCGAAGTTTGTCAAAGAAGGCTTGTCCGCTCATGCAGCGCCACGCGAAATCGAATTCAAAGACAAACTGCCGAAGACACGCAGCGGTAAGATTATGCGCCGCGTACTGAAGGCGTGGGAGCTCAATCTCCCGACAGGCGACCTGTCAACCATTGAAGACTAACGCGTTCAATAAACAAAAGCCGCCAAGTGCATCGGATGATGCGCTTGGCGGCTTCTTTCATTATTTGATTCCGACCGGTGTGGAGGCGCTGGATTCGCCGGTCTCATTGACCGCACTGACTTGGAAGTAGCCGGTGGTCATAGGAGAAACGTATTCGAATCTGGACTCTTCCGTTGAGCCGATTTTGCGATATCTGCCATTCTCTGTCGTGCTGTAATAGACATTGTACTGCAGCACTTGCTCGGAAGCGGCATTATCTGACCAGGTGAGTTTAATTCCGATATCGGTGCTTTCAAGCTTCACATTCATCGGGACGGCCGGAGCGGCAAGGCCGCTCTCGCCGCCGGTTGAAGTCCCCGGATCAGGAAGCAATATGCCACCGGTATCATCACCTGTACCTTGAACGTCACCTTGATCCGGGAAATCCGGAGTAGGCGGAAGCGGATTGCTGCCGCTGCCGGACGCTACGATGATGCTTGGAGCAGATTCTCTTCCCGCGACATCAACGGAAGTGACGTAATAGCTGAATGTTGCCGAACCGCTGACATAATTGACGAAACGACTTTCCTGGCCTGTCATCACCGGGCTGCCTGTGTGAGTGAAAGGCCCGTCATTAATAGCGCGGTATAACCGGTAACCGACGATATCTTTCTCAGGTGCCGGAGCAAATACGATACGGTATGCATTCGTCTTGCTCACGGTTTCGAGACGCACATTAGATGGAGCAGAAGGGGCCTTACCGTCTTCCACGCGTGGATCGACGATTGAAGGGGCATCCTGCCCGGCATCCGGCGGCAAGTACATAGACATCGGTCTGCGGCTTTCTTCAGGAAGCTTAGCTTGTGCAGCTTCAATTTCCTGCATGAGTACATCTAGTGGTTTCTCGCGTTTGACGACCGTGAGTTCCTTGATCATATCCGCAGGTGTTGAAGGCTGCGGGATGTAGTTGACCCCGTTGAACGAGATAACGGCCATTTTGACAAGCGCGTCATCGGCTTCCTTCGGAAGGAATTTGCTGTTGAACCAATCGGTTACCAGCTTGCCATTGCTCCGTGTAAGCTCTGTAGGGAGCTTACCGCTGACGCTGGATACCGTTGATTTCACAATTCCCGAAGGCATGCTGAACTGCTTGGTAGGGAATAGCTCAGGCCGTTCATCCGTCACTTCGTTCATAATCAGCGACCAGATGTTCTTCGCGTGATTTCTTCCGTCTTTCGATAAAGAGTAAGCTTGTTTCTCATACCCGACCCACACGCCAAGCGTGATATCCGGGGTGTAGCCCTCGAACCAAACATCGCCATAGCTTTGCGTGGAGCCTGTTTTACCGACGACCGGGATTTTACCGTAATTCTTAAACTTCGATGCTACCGCATGGCCGGATCCGTTCGGATCTGAAATGACGGTTTTTAGCATATCCGTCATGAGGAAAGCGGTCTGCTGCGAGAAAACCCGAAGCGGCTTCGCTTCATGCTTATAGACGATATCGCCATTGGCATCGGTGATTTTGCTAATCATGTAAGCATCGTTAAAGACGCCGTCATTCGCGATTGCACCGTATGCATTCGTGAGCTCCTCAACAGATACACCAATGCTCAGACCGCCGATTACACCGGTTTGCGCATATTCATCTTCCGGTTTAAGCGAAGTAATTCCGAGCTTCCTGGCGAATTTCCAAGCTTCCGGAATGGTCACCACTTGGTTGAACAGCTTAAGAGCCGGTAGGTTCAAGGAGCGATTGAGCGCTTCACGAGCAGTAACAAGACCATAGAACTTCTTATTGAAGTTCATCGGGATGTGGAAGCCTTTCTGTCCATCCTTTAGCACCATCGGCGCATCATCCAGCACGCTGGCCGGTTGAATCAAGCCTTTCTCGATGGCTGGCAAGTAAGCGGCAATCGGCTTCATCGTAGAACCGGGCTGTCTTGTCATCTGAGTGGCATGGTTCATCTGCTCGGTGTAGAAGTCGCGTCCTTCCAGCATTCCGAGGATAGCGCCGGTCTTATGATCGAGCATGACGGCTGCCGTTTGCTCCATGCCTTTCTCTTCGCTGTCCGGGTCGAAGTTCTCTGGGTTGGTGCCTACTTTATGTATGGCATTATATACGCGCTTGTCGATTGTCGTGTAGATGTGATATCCACCGCGCAGCAGGCGCTCCCGCGCTTCTTCAATCAACGGCGCATTCTCTTTCTTGCGGACATCTGTAATGGTCAGGTTAGGGTTCTCCTGCATTAGCAAAATCTCTGCTCCCTGACGTTCTGCCTCAAGCATCAAGTACGGGAACGTGGAGTACGCTTTCTCCGTAGGCTTAGCAAGGGAGGCCTTAATATCGAAAGCCATTGCTTCATCGTATTGTTCCGCGCTGATTCGAGCTGTTTCAAGCATCCGCTTAAGCACCATGTGCTGACGGTCGATCGAAAGGGCGAAGCCGGACTCGTTGAATTTGCCTTTGCTGGTGAAGGCCGTATAGGCCGACGGTCGCTGCGGCAATCCTGCCAGATAAGCAGATTGTGCGGTATTCAGCTGAGTGAGGTCCGTAATGTTGAAGATCCCTTTAGCTGCCGCTTTAATTCCGTATAGATTATAGCCGCTGTTTCCCGTACCAAACTGTACCTTGTTCAGGTAAGCCGTCAAAATTTCATCCTTCGTCATAAAACGTTCCAGCCGCAAGGAGAGGAAAATCTCTTTGGCTTTACGACTGTCTGTCTTGTCCAAGGTGAGAAACACTTGGCGGGCAAGCTGCTGCGTTAGCGTACTTCCGCCTGTCTGTGTTTCTTCGTTAAGTACTTTCTGCTTGACGGCGCGTGCAAGTCCATTGAAATCGACGCCGATATGTTTGTAGAAATTGTTGTCCTCTGTAGCAAGGACGGCATTTACGACTTGCGGAGGGATGTCAGCTCGCTTTATAAGCCGCCGATCCTCTTGTGTGCGCAATTGTCCGACAGGTGTTTGTCCATCATTGAAATAGACAAAACCGGTTATGGCGTTCTCATTAATTTTGGCTTCAATATCAGTGCGAGGGCGTACGGGTTCATCCTTGACGAAGGATGCGACGTAACCTGCGACAGTCGCTCCGGCAAACAATCCGATTAATAATCCGAAAATGAATAGCCATTTGAAGGTTACGAGCGTCACGATTCCAAAAGTCCGCCATTTGCTGTATCCTTTTGTTTTCTGTTGACGGTCTTGATTCATAAAATGATTAGCCTCCTCCGATTAACAGTGCTATTATAGCATAAATCGCCATAGGGTTTGCAGGGGAGATCTCGTTTTTGTCTAAACTTAAAGACAAAACGGATTCCCGTTGACTTTTCCTAAACGTATATGATATAACCTAGAACAAGAAAAGTTCATATTGAAACGTGTTGACAGGCATCAGTAGAGCTGCTGATCGACGATTTCAGAGAGCCGGTGGGTGGTGTGAACCGGTACGCGCTGCAGTTTGAATTACCGCCTCGAGCTGATCGGACGAACGAGGTCTACTTGAGTACGATTAGAGTAGCCCTGCCAGTAGTCTGTTTCCGGATAGAATCCGTTATGAAATGAAGTGAGAGCCGCCAGCTTGGCGTCCGCGTCAGTCCAACTGACCGTCGGCGCCGCCAGGCTCTAACGAGGGTGGTACCGCGAGCAAATCCTTCTCGTCCCTTGAGGACAGAAGGGTTTTTTGTTATTTCGCGGAGGGAGTCGATTGTAATGGTGAAATGGGAACAACTTACGGCTGAACAGCAGCAGGAAGTCGAAAGACAAATGAATGTCATTCGCCGCGGTGTCGTTGAAATCGTACCGGAGGATGAATTGAAAGCGAAGGTAGTTGGCGCTGTCGCGACAAACACGCCGCTGAAAGTAAAGCTTGGGCTTGATCCTTCGGCACCGGATATTCACATCGGACATACGGTTGTGCTTCACAAGCTAAGACAGTTTCAACAGCTTGGACATACGGTGCAGCTTATTATCGGTGATTTCACCGGAAGAATCGGGGATCCAACCGGGAAATCCGAGACGCGTAAGCAATTGACGGAAGAAGACGTTAAGCGCAATGCCGAGACGTATAAGAAGCAAATTTTTAAGCTGCTTGATCCGGCGCAAACCACCGTGTACTACAACTCGGAGTGGCTCAGTCCGCTGCATTTTGCAGATGTGGTGACGTTGTCGGCGAAAGTAACGGTTGCACGTATGCTCGAGCGCGATGATTTTACGAAACGCTACCAATCCGGTCAGCCGATCAGCATTCACGAGTTTTTCTACCCATTAATGCAAGGTTATGACTCCGTCGCGCTGGAAAGCGATGTTGAGCTGGGGGGAACGGATCAGAAGTTCAATTTGCTTATGGGTCGCACACTGCAGAGGGAATATGGCAAGAGCGCACAGGTCGCCATTATGACACCGCTTCTGGAAGGCTTGGACGGCGTGAACAAAATGAGTAAGAGCCTTGGCAACTACATCGGGATTGATGAGGAGCCGAATCAAATATACGGGAAATCGATGTCGATTCCGGATGAGCTTATGATCAAGTACTATGAGCTTGTAACAGATATGGCCGCTGACGATCTGGAGGCGCTGCGAGTTGGTCTCGGGAACGGCAGTATGCATCCACGAGATGCGAAGATGAGGCTTGGTCGCACGCTTGTCCGAATGTACCATGGCGAAGAAGCGGCGGAGGCAGCAGAGCAGCATTTTATTACCGTATTCCAGAAACGTGCTCTCCCTACTGACATTGAAGAGGTACAGCTTTCAAGAGGTATACTGGAAGATGGGTCAATCAGCATCTTCAGGCTGCTTACGGCGCTTGGTCTGCAGACTTCTTCCAGTGAGGCGAAGCGGAGCGTTCAGCAAGGCGCCGTACGTATCAATGAGGTCAAGATTGAAGAATGGACGGCCGTCATTACACCGGAGTCCGGCGACATCGTGCAAGTTGGCAAACGTAAAATCGTTAAAATTGTGCTGGAATAACAAATAATAAAAGCTCATCTGGCGATATGATTCCAGGTGAGCTTTTGTTATATTTCGACAAGGCTTGTCCGTATTGTCGTTGTCCATCGAAACTTATGTAAAGAACCTGCGTAATAAATACCGGATGTTCTACTAGAATATGGTTTAATTTATAAATGAAGGGGGGAGTGCTTTGGAGAGTTTATTCTTAGGCTGCCTGGTTGGAGGCATTCTATTCGCGATTGTAAGTGTCGTTCTTGGAGATTGGCTTAGCGCTTCGCTGGACGGGATGCTTGATTTTCTGTCATTGGATGGGCATCCGATCTTGCAGCCGATGGCGATCGTTGGCGGTATTACGGTATTCGGCGGCTCCGGCCTGCTTCTGGATAGACATACTGAGATGAACACGGCAATCGTACTGCTGTTATCGATTATCTGTGCGGTTGCGGCTGCTATTGGGGTGTATTACTTCTATGTACGCCCAATGCAGAAAACTGAGAATTCGACCGGCTATTCGATGAAGGAGCTTACAGGTGCGATTGGGGAAGTTTCCGTTCCGATTCCGGCGATAGGGTATGGGGAAGTATTGATTCGAGTAGGGGCCGGCCTTACGAGTCATATTGCCTCGAGTCATGATGGCGTCTTGATCCCGAATGGTTCACGCGTCGTAGTCATTAATGTTGAAGGTCATTCGTTAGTTGTTTCATTATTGGAGCTTTAACCTTACAACCGAGAGGGGATTTTTGCTTGATTCCAGATTATTTAGTCATTCCTGCAGTCGTTGTTGGTGTTCTCATCGTACTTGGTCTTGCATTCTGGGCGCGTTACAGGACCGTTGGTCCAGATAAAGCGATGATTGTTACCGGTACATTCCTTGGTGGCCGCAACGCGGCTATTGACGAGACCGGTCGCCGGATTAAGATCGTACGCGGCGGCGGAGCATTCATCCTCCCAGTATTCCAAAAAGCAGATTTCCTCTCGCTTCTCTCTCATAAACTGGACGTATCGACGCCTGAAGTTTATACGGAGCAAGGTGTTCCGGTCATCTGCGATGGTGTTGCCATCATTAAGATCGGCGGAACAGTAGAAGATGTTGCAACAGCAGCTGAGCAGTTTCTCGGCAAACCGACAGAATCGCTGAAAGGCGAGGCGCAAGAAGTATTGGAAGGCCATCTTCGTGCCATTCTGGGCTCGATGACCGTGGAAGAAGTGTACCGGAATCGTGATAAATTCGCACAGGAGGTACAAGGAATCGCAGCGCTGGATTTGAAGAAAATGGGACTGCAAATCGTATCGTTCACGATCAAGGACGTTCGCGACAAGCATGGCTATTTGGACGCACTAGGTAAACCGCGTATCGCGGCCGTGAAACGAGATGCAGACATTGCAGAAGCGGAAGCCGTTCGGGATTCGCGGATTCAGAAGGCGAAAGCGGAAGAAGAAGGACAGAAGGCCGAGCTGCTTCGAGATACGAACATCGCGGAAGCGTCCAAAGCGAAGGAGCTTAAAGTAGCTTCATTCAAGAAAGAGCAGGATTCCGCTAAAGCGGAAGCTGACCAAGCTTACGCCATTCAAGAAGCGAAAGCGAAACAGCAAGTGGTTGAAGAACAAATGCAGGTTGAAATCGTTCGTAAAGAACGCGAGATTGATATTGAAGGCAAAGAAATACTGCGTCGTGAGAAACAGTACGATGCGGAAGTGAAGAAGAAGGCGGATGCGGATCGTTATGCCGTAGAGCAAGCCGCTGAGGCGGACAAATCGAAGCGTATGCGTGAAGCAGATGCTGCGCAGTACAAGATCGAGGCCGAAGCGCGAGCAAACGCCGAGCAGAAGCGGCTTGAAGGTATGGCTATAGCGGATGCCGAGCGTGCCAAGGGTACTGCGGAAGCTGAGGTTATCCGTCTCCGCGGTTTGGCAGAAGCGGAAGCGAAAGAGAAGCTGGCCAGAGCGTTCGAACTCTTCGGCGAAGCGGCCGTTCTCGATATCATTGTGAAGATGCTCCCTGAGCTGGCCGGTAAAGTGGCCGATCCGATTCGTGCCATCGACAAGCTGACGATCGTGGATACGGGACATGGAGAAGGCGCGGCACGATTAAGCAACTACGTTACCTCCTTGATGGCAACAGCGCCGGAAATGCTTAAGAGTGTCTCGGGGATCGATCTGAATGCCTTCGTGAGAGGCTTAACTAACAAATCACAGCTAGCTTCTGATGCAGGAGCAGCAGCAGTCTCATCCCTGCCTGAAGCACTTGTCCAAGAAGTAGCGGCTAAATTGTCCAAACCGAGCGAATAGGCACAAAAAAAGAGCGGTCCGACTAGTCGGACCGCTCGATTTATTAACGGCTGTAGAACTCGACGATTTGTTTCTCGTCGATCTCTTGTGGAAGTTCAGCGCGCTCAGGAAGACGAAGGAATTTACCTTCAACAGCGCCTTCGTTGAACTCAAGGTAGTTCGGTAGGAAGTTACGTCCTGCCAAAGCTTCTTTGATGGATTTCATTGTACGGCTGCGCTCGCGAAGACCGATAACATCGCCAAGCGAAACTGTGTAAGAAGCGATATCGACTTTCTTACCGTTTACAGTTACGTGACCGTGGGATACAAGCTGACGAGCTCCTGCACGGGAGTTCGCGAAACCAAGACGGTAAACCAGGTTGTCCAGACGGCTCTCAAGAAGCGCCATGAAGTTTTCACCGGCAATACCTTTTTGTTTCGAAGCTTTGTCAAACAAGTTGCGGAATTGTTTTTCGTTCATTCCGTACATGTGACGAAGCTTTTGTTTTTCTTGCAATTGAATACCGTATCCGCTCATTTTCTTGCGTTGACCTGGACCGTGTTGGCCTGGTGGGAATGCGCGTTTCAATTCTTTACCTGTACCGCTCAGGGAAATGCCGAGGCGACGGCTAAGTTTAAATTTAGGACCTGTATATCTTGACATGTGTCGTAAAACTCCTTCTTCAAATGGGATGTTTGAAATGGGTGTTTCGCCGAGTGCTGTCTACGCTGCATTGTGTAAACAATGAAGTCCTAACAGGTATGTTCAGCCGCAGACCTGTTAGCGACAGTCTCTTGAGGGTGACACAAAACCGTTCCCATGTATTCAACTATAAATATTATATAAGTTGAGCGGCGAATGTCAAGTAAATTGGATTAGAAAAGCGCTAGGGAATTTCAAGAATCGCACCATGAATAATAGCTGTATCGCAGGACCTATTTATCTAGTGCCAAAAGTCGTGCATTTCAATAATGAATCAAGTATAGTTGTAGAATAGTAGAGACAAATTTCAACATGGAAATCGAATATGGAATGAGGTGATGCTGCGGTGAAATCCATCAATTCCGATTGGGTGAAGAATGCAAACAATATGGCCGACATTCGCTTGAATACGCAGCAGCCTATATCATCCTTTCCTTCAGGTGATATCCATGATAGCAGCGATTCAACAATCATCTCCCTATTCAAGGAAAGCTTCCAACTCTGGTTGGAGGAAGCACAGGCAATGAAATCGCCTTTGCTTCAGTATGAGCTTGCATTATTTAGTGCTGCCGGACAAGTTATTGCACAATATGGGCAAGTGTCTGGAGCAGCGGCCGTTTCGAATCGAATTGAGGTTCCGTTACTTGATCGTTCGATTGAGCCGCAGCGTATTGCTAGTTTAGTGCTCATTAGAGGTGAAAGCAGTGAAGAGGTTCAATCTCTGCTGCAGACGACCGCGCTATTGATCCGTCAAATGTTCTACCACCGTTTCGATGTCAGGGTCGTTCGGGATTTGCATAACAGGCAGAAGCTAAGCGAAAAGGAAGCCAGGCATCAAGATACGATGTTTAATGTGGCGAAGAGGCTGCATGATCAAAACGACGTTTCGATGGTGCTTCAGGTGTTGCTGCAGGATATGGCTGAGCTGTATCCGCTTGCAGATGTGAATTTGTATTTATCGCAAGACCATGTCAATAACGATCCGCGGGTCAAACCGCTTATGCTTAGGCATAGCACGGAAGATATTTATGCCAGATCGTTTCTTTCCGGGCAGCCGATTGTGAACTCTGAGGAGAACAGTACGAGAGTAGCGATCCCAATGAGCGGCAAACAAGCCGTTTACGGTGTTCTTAGCTTAGTGATGGCAACTGCGCATTGGGAAGATGCCGAGATTCGAGCGCTTGTCATGCTTGCAGATACGGCAGGCTCCGCTTTTGAGAATGCCAAGCTCTTCGAGCAATCCAATTTGTTAATCAGCGAATTGCAGCTCATTAATGAATTAGCGAAACGACTTAATCAATCGCTTCGTCTCAACGAAGTATTCGATTATGCGATGACGGAGCTGCTCCATATTTTCAAAGCCGATTACTGCCATCTGATTCAATTGACAACGGAAAACCCGAATTTTCAAATTGCAGCGAGCAATTTGCCAAATGCGGTCGGAGAGAAGTGTTCCACAGATTACGGCTTCTGCGGAATAATCCATAGCACCAAAGAGCCGCTTATCATCTCGGACTACTTGGCCACGCGAGTGGTAGATTCCAAACTAATGGACGAAACAGGTTCCAGATCGCTAATTGCCGCACCGGTTATGTCCGGTCCAGAGCTATTTGGTGTGATCATGGTTTCGGACAAGAGCGCTAACTATTTCTCTTACGAGAACTACAAGCTGCTGCAGGTGCTGACGACCCACATCGGTCTGGCGATTTCGAATGCATCCTTGCATGCCGAAGTGAGACGGATGGTCATTACGGATAACTTAACCGGGCTGTACGCCCGAAATTATTTGAATGAGCAGATTCAATCTCGCCAGCGGAAAGACCCTTGCGGGTCGCTCGTCTTGGTGGATATCGATCATTTCAAGAAAGTGAACGACACTTACGGGCATCTCGTTGGAGACAGCATTCTCGTTATCGTAAGTGAAGTGATTCGCTCCTGTATTCGTGACAGCGATATTGCTGCAAGATGGGGCGGGGAGGAGCTTGCCGTATATTTGCCGCAAATCAGATCGATGCAAGCTTACCGAATCGCAGAGCGTATCCGCAATACGGTGGAAGAGCATACAGAGCCGAAGGTGACCGTATCCTGCGGATTATCGGAGTGGACCTTCGAGGAAGAGAAAATCAGCGTCGAATCCCTATTTAATCGGGCAGATATGGCGCTGTATGAGGCGAAGAAGAATGGGCGTAATCGCATCGTGATCGGATAGCAGTGGTTTATGAATGAAACGGCGGCAGCTTTAAGGGCAGCCGTTTTTTTGTTGTTTCGTTACATAAAGACAAGCGATGCAACAGACGATAAGCGAGATAGGCAGAACGGATGGGCTGGAGGCGAATCGCATGAACGTATTGAAATGGTCGACCTGTTGTGTAATCATGCTTACGGTAATCGGCTGCAATTCAGCAGTAGACAATAAATCGCCGGGAGAGCTGCTTTCCTTATCCGTATCAGGCTTGTCAGGCGTTGACCAGTATGCTTTTAGAGGGGATACGGGTATCGGTCTTACCGGCGTATCTCCGATAAAGGCGATGTCGTTTCAAGGAACGGTTGAGAATCATAACAATGTGTTGGTGAAAGCAACCAATCCGAATTCGCTTGGCGGCTCGATTCATCCCCTTGAGTATCTCAGAGAGGTGGAAAACAGTGCTCAGTCTACGGAATTAGTACCCTCAGAGTCCGGAAATCGAACTGCGGTATTACGCATTACTTCTAACGAGGCGAAAGCGAAAGCGACATGGGTACAAACACTTCGAGATGAATTTAGCGTCCTTGAGAAGAAAGTGCCTGCGGCTTCTTCATCCAAGAATAAGATGCAGAGCAAACGTGCATCAGGATCTGTCGGTTCGCTTGAAAGAGAGTGGAATGAGGAGCTTAGCCGTTCCAAAGCACAGCTCGAAGCGATGCTGTCCACGCTTCGCGTGCAATCCAGCTGTCGAATGATCATCGACCGCAAGAAGCTGCTGCCAATTCAACTAGAGGAGAAAACGACGCTGCAGTACAAAGCGGAAGGGCAGGATCGGAAGGAGCTGCGAGTGACCAAGATTGTCTTTACGCGGCTAGGAGGCGGACAATTGTAGCTTCGTGCATCGGCGCTTGAAAAATGGTAGGATAGGTAATGAATTTATTAATTGGAGGTTATTGAACAATGCGTGATCCTCGTATGCAGAAGCTTGCAGCAAATTTAGTGGGATACTCCATCGACGTACAACCCGGAGAGAACGTCCTTATCGATATGATTGGATCGGAGCGAGAGCTTGCGAAATGCATCATCGAAGAAGTGGCTAAGAAAGGCGGCCGTCCCTTCGTAGAGACCAGCGACCGTTCCGTATTGCGTTCGATGCTGATGAATGCAACCGAAGAGCAAATTAAACTTTGGGCTTCCTTTGACTTGAAACGGATGGAAGCGATGGATGGATACATAGCTATTCGCTCTGGCGAGAACATTAACTCCCTTGCCGATGTGCCAAGCGACAAGATGAATTTGTATGAAAAATATTACCGTCATCCGATCCACTCCGAAGAGCGCGTAAAGCGTACAAAGTGGGTTGTTCTGCGTTACCCGAACGATTCCATGGCGCAATTGGCAAACATGAGCACAGAAGCGTTCGAGGACTTCTATTTTAACGTGTGTAATCTTGATTATGCGAAAATGGATAAGGCGATGGACCCGCTCGAAGAGCTGATGAAGAAAACCGACCGCGTTCGAATCGTTGCCCCCGGAACGGATCTGACGTTCTCGATTAAAGGAATCGGTGCCGAGAAATGTTCCGGTCAGAAGAACATTCCGGATGGTGAAGTGTTCAGCTGCCCGATTCGCGAATCCGTTCAAGGTACGATCACGTACAACACGCCATCGGTGTATTCCGGCACAACGTTCGAGAACATTAAGTTCACGTTCAAAGACGGTAAAATCGTTGAGGCGACAAGCAATAATACCGAGAAGCTGAATGAAATCCTGGACATGGATGAAGGTGCCCGTTACATTGGCGAATTCAGCCTTGGCTTTAACCCGTACATCCTGCATCCGATGAAAGATATCTTGTTCGATGAGAAAATCGCAGGCAGCCTGCACTTTACACCGGGGCAAGCTTACGAGGAAACCGATAACGGCAACCGTTCCGCTGTTCACTGGGATCTTGTCCTTATTCAAAGACCGGAGTACGGCGGCGGAGAAGTGTATTTCGACGATCGTTTGATCCGTAAGGATGGACTTTTTGTCATTCCTGAACTCGAAGGCCTGAATCCGGAGAACTTGAAGTAAAATTACCTTGAAGGAATGCAAGAATCGGGTTATGATGAATGAAGCTACCGCAAGTAACTAAATTATGGAGGGATTCCCATGTCCAATAACGCGGCAATCGTAGATATTTCGCAAACGGCTAACAAATTCCAATCGTCCATTGTACTCCAAGCTGAGAATAAATACATTGACGTTAAGAGCATTCTCGGTCTATTCACGACATTGGTCGGCGGACATTCCTACGAGCTACACGTCCACGGTGCTGACGCTGATGAAGCGAAAGCGGCACTGGCAGCAGTATTCGAGAAACATAATCTTAAAGTAAATGTAGTTGAATAGCAGTTTATCATCATCACATAAAGCGCCTCACCGAGATATCGGTGGGGCGCTTATTGTTTTGACCTTGTACATTCCGTTGTTTTCGACTAATATAAAGAATAGATAAATGGATTAGTATCACGCATTAAGGAGGAGTACGATGTCTTCATCCGATGTTCTTATTCATCTGCATCAAAAAGCGCTCAACCTCCTTCACGAGGATGCCACTAAAATCGAAAAGTTGATCGAAGTGCAAATGGAAAATTTGGCGACGAGAAAATGTCCGCTTTATGAAGAAGTATTGGACACTCAAATATACGGCTTTTCCAGAGAAATCGATTTTGCGATTCGTGCAGGACTTGTCGGCGAAGCTGTCGGCAAAGAAATCATCAACAAATTAGAAAGAAATTTAGCGCAGCTGTATGAAGCGTTAAACGGGTAGCCGCGATTTATCGCAGCTGCTCTTTTTTTATGGCCATATAAAGACGCTCCGTCAACTGACGGAGCGTCTTTTGTGTTGTAAGTTAGACGAGGTAGAAGGAAATACCCAGAATGATGTACACGATCAACAGCAATGCACCTTCATACCAATTTGTCTGCCCGTCCTTCGAGATGGACTTGGCAATGAAGACAGACACGGCAATGGCTGTAAGCTCGATTGGCGTGAACACGATATCCATCGTAGGGCCAAACAGCGTACTGACCAGGATCAGAACCGGGGCAACAAACAAGGCGATCTGCAGGCTGCTGCCGACTGCAATTTCTACTGCTGCGCCGATTTTGTTCTTCATGGCGAGCATGACGGCTGCACTATGTTCTGCTGCGTTACCTACGATTGCAATCAGGAAGGCACCGACAAACACTTCAGAGAAGCCGAAATCAGCTGTAAACGTATGTAAGGTGCTGACGAGCCATTCGCTGACGAAAGCCGTCATAACGGTCGCTAGGATGAGGAAGAGGACGGACGTATTTTTGGACCAAGCGGCTTCTTCACCGTGATCAGGTGTCGTTTCTTCGACATCTTCAAGAATGTCCTTATGCGTGATCATGGAGAAAATGAGCCAAAGCACATAGGCGACAATAAGAATAATCGCGATCGTGATGCTGAGGAATCTGGTGTTCGCCACTGAGAAATGCTGATTCGTGATAAAGATAGCAGGAATGGCAAGCGCGATGACAGCCAGAATCATAAGGGAGGAGTTGTGGCTGGCAAGCTGCACGTTGAATTTCTGTTCTTTGTACTTTAAGCCGCCGAGCAGAACGCTGGCACCTAGTACGAGCAGAAGGTTACCGATTATGGAACCGGTGATGCTGGCCTTTACCATATCGAATAGGCCTTCGCGAACAAGGAAGATGGCAATAATCAATTCTGCCGCATTTCCGAAGGTAGCATTCAGAAATCCACCAAGCCGCTGACCGGCATAGTGAGCGACGCTCTCGGTAGCTTTTCCCAGAAAGCCGGCTACAAACAAGATGGCGACCGCTGAAATAATGAATTCAATGGTCGTGCCGAAATGAGCATAATGACTAATTCCGCTGAGTACAAACAAACCGATAAGCAATGTAAAAAACAATTTCTGATTCACAGTTAAGGCACCTCGTTTGTCAATTGGTAATATTGGAAATCTGTTAACACTATAGCTGAAAACGGCGAATGTGTAAACTTGGTAATCGACAACATTCTAATAAAGTTGACAATTTTACGGGAAGCGTTTAATCGTTATTCTCGCGTAAAGCCGGAGGAATATTCATCGCTGTTATTTTGCGACTCACAAAGTAATTGCCTTGCTTCGTATCTGCCATTCCATTACAATGGAAACATAAGGTGAACGAGGAGTGAGTGGCATGACAGAAGAACTTCAAACCGGCATCATACGTATATCAGACGACGTGGTCGCCACCATCGCGGGACTGGCTGCACTTGAGACTCCGGGCATTGCTGCGATGTCGGGAGGTATTTCCGAAGGGCTGGCGAAACGCCTAAGCGGGAAGAACGCACAAAAAGGCGTATCGGTCGAAGTCGGCCAGTTGGAAGCCGCGATCGATTTAAGAATTATCGTGAAATACGGTATACCGATTCAAGAGGTTTGCCGTCAACTGCAGGAGAATGTCCGCGAAACGGTTGCGAACATGACAGGACTTCATGTCGTTGAAGTGAACATCAAGGTTGAAGGTGTTGCATTCAAGGAAGAAGAAGTCGAGGAGCTTGCGAGGCTGAAATAGCGAATGTGAAACAAGAAAGGCATGCCCCGGGGGCATGCCTTTTTGGTTTATCGATTGCGATGCAATTGCTGCGGCTTATCCGGCTTATTGTACTCTCGTGAGATACTTAGCAGTATGCCCATGCTAAGCAACGAAACAATGAGGGATGAGCCTCCATGGCTGACAAACGGCAGTGTTACACCTGTTATCGGTATTGCGCCTGTCACACCGCCGATGTTGACGAGTGTCTGAACGGCGAACAACCCGACGATGCCGACCCCCACGATGGTACCATAGCTATCCGGACATCGAACAGCAACGAGTAACCCTCGCCAGAGGAAAAATAAATAGAAAAGCAAGAAGAGCAAACTTCCGATAAAGCCGAATTCTTCAGCGATGATGGAGAAGATAAAGTCGCTGTAAGGATAGGGCAAATATTTGAGCTTCTGTACGCTGTGCCCGAAGCCTGCGCCGGTAATGCCGCCGTGCCCAAGCGCTTGCAGAGAGCGCGATAAGTGAAAGGTGCTGTCCTGTTCATCCGATAACGGATCCATAAACGCCGTGAAGCGGTTGATACGGTACTGCCAGTTATCATGATTAGTCATAATGGAGATACTGGCCCAGGATGCGACAACGGAACTAATAATGATGCCTGCGAGGAATAATTGCTTCAAGTTGGCTCCGCCGGCAACGATGATAATGATCGAGCATGCACCGATAACGATACAAGCACCTAAATCGGGCTGCATCATAATAATTATACAAATGACTCCGATAATGGTGAAAACCGGGACAAGCCCTTTTTTGAAATCTCTAAACTTCTCGCCTTTCTTGGCAATCAGTGAGCCTAAATAAAGGATGAGACCCAGCTTGACGAATTCGGTAGGCTGAATGCCGATCGGCCCGATGTAGAGCCAGCTTTGAGCACCGTTTAATTCTTTGCCTATGAAAGGGACCAGAATGAGCGTAATCATAACGGGGATGAAGTAGAGGATGAAGCCTTTTTTGAACACGGTATAGGGGATGTTCATGACTACGAACATCGAGATCGTGCCTAAGACGGCCCACATCAGCTGTCGCTTCGTATAATACAAAGCGTCAAAATTCGAAGTCTTCGAAATAACTGCCGTGTTGGAGCTTGCACTGAACACCATAACAAGACCAAAGCCGACTAGCAGCAGCGTGAGTACAAGAAGTAAGAAATCCGGCCTGCCGCGCAGGCCGATTGTCTTTGTTTTCGTTGTTTGTGGCTTCATAGCCAGCTAGGCAAGCAATTTCTTCAATTCTTGGAGACGCTGAGTTGCCGCATTCAGAATCGGCTGTGGTACAGGCGATTCATAGTCTAGACCATGCGGGAACGTAGCTCGTCCGATATAAACGGATTCCACTTGCAGCACAGCGTGAGAGGATTCCAGCTTACCTTCAATTGCGCGGACATTGAAGCGCAGGAAGTATTCTTCACGATTTGTGCGGTCTTCCAGCTTCAGATCGTACGTAGCGCGGTAATATTCCCATTGCCAGCGAACGAAGCCGAGCTTCTCCGCTGACTCGTCAAGGTGCGCGAGTTCGCTAGTCATGCCGTTCAGGCCTGTATTCTCAATAATCATAGTAGGGTGATCCTCCTTCAAGCTACAGAACAGGTTTTCTTCTTATTCATGATAGTATTTTTCATGGGCCAGTGCAAGCCTAACTCCCGTGGCCGCAAGGCGCAAAAAGTGACATATTTACGAAAAATGTTGCCTGAAATCGCCAAAAAACAAATTTCAGTTCACTCTCTCATTCTGGTACAATAGGGGATAAGTCAATTATGAGCGAGGGGGTTTGTAAGCGTGAGTATAACAAACAAGATGGAGGCACAGCTGCAAACTGTCTATCCGAATATGGTTCAGTGGCGCAGGTATTTGCATCAGCATCCGGAGATCTCTTTTCATGAGAAGGAAACCTCTCGGTGGATTGAGCAGCAGCTAGCGGATCTAGGCTGCGAAGTGAAGACGAGAGTCGGCGGAGGTTATGGACTGGTCGCTTCTATTTATGGCGATAAGCCTGGGCCGGTTGTTGCCCTTCGAACCGATATTGATGCACTCCCCATTCAAGACGAGAAACTGACGGAGTACGCTTCGCAAGTACCCGGTGTTATGCATGCATGCGGTCATGACGCGCATACGGCAACGATGCTTGCCATTGCCCGCTTCTATAGTGAAAATAAAGAACATTTTGCAGGAGAGAGAAGATTGATCTTCCAACCTGCGGAAGAGGTATCGCCGGGCGGTGCAATGGGGATGATTGCCGGTGGGGCGCTCGAAGGTGTCGATGCGATCTATGGCGTGCATCTATGGACGCCGCTTCCATATGGCTTGGCCGCAACGAAACCGGGACCGTTCATGGCGGCTCCTGATGAAATTTATATCGATATCGCAGGCAAAGGCGGACATGGCGGATTACCGCATGAAACCGTCGATGCCGTGTTGGTCGCTTCGGCGATTGTGCAAGCCATTCAGTCGATCGTAAGCCGAAATGTGAACCCGCTTGATCCTGCCGTTGTTTCGATCGGTTCCATTCATGCGGGCTCGACGGCCAATGTTATAGCTGAACGCTGCCGGATGACGGGGACAGTACGTACATTCACCGATGAGGTCAGATCGTTTATTCAGGACAGACTGAGGACGATCGTAACGCAGACGGCGGCTATGTATGGCGCTACTGCAGAGCTGGAGTACCGAGATGGGTATCCTCCGGTAGTCAATGATGCGGGAGAAGCAGCAAGATTCTTCAAGGTGGCACCTGAGGTGTTTGGCGCCGAGGGCGTACAGGAATCCGCACTGATTATGGCTGGGGAAGACTTCACTTATTATTTGCGCGAAGTACCGGGCTGTTTCATGTTTGTAGGCGCTGGCAATGAAGCTTGCGGAGCTACCTATCCGCATCACCATCCGAAGTTTGATTTGGACGAACGCGCGATGCTGCATGCAGCGAAGCTCATGATTGCCATGGCGGAGGATTTTGCGGAACAAGGCACAGTTTAATTCATAAAAAGTCACCAAACGGCAAACCTACTGTTGAAATCCATGCATACGCTCGAACGTGTTCGTGCGATTCATCAAGGAGGGAACTGCAATCGTGACGCGACTAGTAAAGGAATTAATGTCTACCGACTGTGTGACAGCGACACTGCTGGATAATGTTTATGAGCTTGCTGTATTGATGAAGGATCATGATATCGGCTTCGTTCCCATCGTGGATGGGAAGAAATTGATCGGTGTTGTGACGGACCGCGACTTGGTTGTTCGTGGCTACGCCGAGAAACATTCCGGTTCCACAGCAGTTTCAGAGGTGATCTCGAAGGATGTTGTGACGATCGATGCGAAGACGACAGTGGATGAAGCGGGCAAGCTGATGGCTTCCCATCAAATTCGACGTCTGCCGGTTGTCGAGGATGGAAACTTGATCGGAATTGTTGCGATTGGAGACTTAGCCGTTCGAGAGATATACGTCGATGAGGCTGGAGATGCACTCAGCAGCATATCGCAAGAGATGCACAGCGAGCAGCCATCGATCATCCATTAAGGTCCGCGTTAGAAGAAGCGATTTGGCGTTTAACCGCCGAATCGCTTTTTTGTGCATGCATAATCCTGCCGGAAACTTTCAATACTGAGGGAAGAAACATTAGGCGACATGCATGCCAAATGACCGAGTCAAGGAGATGATGGGATGTATAAACGCGAGCTTCGCCCCTTATGTGTCCAGGCTGACTTTACCGTGCTTCTTGATGAACGGCATCAGGATTCGGATGCAGCCAGGGAGCAGCTAAGCCGGTTTGCCGATCTGGTGAAACGGCCCGGACATCTACATACGTACCGAATCACACCGATGTCGCTCTGGAACGCAGCTTCCACAGGGATGACACCTCAGGACATGATTCAAATACTCGACGAACATAGCTGCTACGAGATTCCGCTTCAAGTGACAACCGGAATTCGCAAACTGGCAGATCGATATGGCAAGCTGATGCTGCAGCAAACCCCAGAAGGGGAGCTCCTTCTGTTGGGTGAAGAGGAATTACTGAAGCTGCTTAGTGCCAATAAGACAATCGCTGCATTTCTACTGCCTGCCGGAAACGTTGAGCAGCGAGAAGTCCGACTCGAAGCCAGAGGACTGCTTAAGCAAGAACTCATTCGACTGGGCTATCCGGTTATCGACTTGGCTGGTTATCGGCACGGTGAAGCGCTCGAATTGGAGATTCGGGAGAAAGCCGTGAGCGGCAAATCGTTTCAATTGCGTGATTATCAGGAGCGGGCCGTGAATCTCTTCTATCGCGAAGGTCAAGCCGATGGCGGGAGCGGGGTATTGGTGCTGCCATGCGGAGCGGGCAAAACAATTATCGGGATTGCAGCACTTGCACGTCTTCGCTGTGACACCTTAATTCTGACATCGAATGTGACATCGGTTAACCAATGGAAAGCGGAGCTTATCGATAAAACGACCTTGACCGATCAGGAAATCGGAACGTATGCCGCCACTGCCAAAGAAGTGCGTCCCGTGACCATTGCCACCTATCAAATTCTGACCAGCCGCCGGCGAAAAGGCGATGAATACAGCAATATGAGACTGTTCGGAGAGCGGAACTGGGGACTGATCATCTATGATGAGGTACACTTGCTCCCGGCACCGGTATTCCGCATGACAGCCGACTTACAGGCAACGCGGCGTCTGGGCTTGACGGCGACTCTCGTACGTGAGGATGGCCACGAGGAAGATGTTTTCTCGTTAATCGGTCCGAAGCGATTCGACCTTCCTTGGAAGACGCTGGAGGCTCGTCAATGGATTGCATCGTTAGCATGCACTGAAATCAGGCTGCCGCTGGCCCATGAGGATATTGAACACTATGTGGCGGCGACTGAGAGGGAGAAAGTGAGAATAGCAGGCGAAAACACGGACAAAATCAAAGTTGTCCGTGAGCTGCTGCAGTACCACCAAGGGAAGCCGGCGCTCGTTATCGGTCAATATTTGACGCAATTGCATCTTCTTGCCGAGGCACTAGGAGCACCTGTCCTTACTGGCGAGCTGCCGCATGAGGAGCGGGCTGCGCTTTATGAAGCCTTCAAGACCGGTCAAATTCCGGTGCTTGTCGTCTCTAAGGTGGCGAACTTCGCCGTGGATCTGCCTGATGCCGCGGTTGCGATTCAAGTATCGGGAAGTTATGGCTCACGGCAAGAGGAAGCGCAGCGAATCGGGCGAATCCTCCGTCCGAAACGAGGGGATAACCAAGCCTGGTTCTACACGATTGTTTCCCAGGGAACCAAGGAAACGGACTATGCAAGCAGAAGACAGCTCTTCCTGCTCGAACAAGGGTATCGATATACACTTAAAGAATGGTCTGAAATGGAACCGTTATTGCAAACCAATGCGGAGCAGTCGAATGCGGGACTTCGGGAGGCCGCCCTGTGAAAGTACAAGAGATCGTGAATCGATTGTCTGAAACGCAAATCGACGAAATCAACGCTTGTCCGGTTTGGCGCTTCAGTGAGACTGAAACATGGCCGGATGTCATGTTGAGTCGTTCTGGCTCGGAATTAGCTTGGTCCGCATTGTCGAAACAAGCTTCGATTGCATTAGAAGTTGTGCTCTGCGCATTTGGTCCGTTGCCGTTTAGCGAGGAGCAGCTGCTTCTTGCTGCTCGGTCAGGCGTGGCGGGATCCGAATTGCGCTGCGGTCTGCTTCGGCTCATGGAAGCCGGAATCGTCTTTGCCGTTCGCAAGGGCTGGGGAGAGAAACAGTATCTGCTGCCACATGATTTGTATCTCACCTGGTACGAAGCGATGATCAGCCTCCAGCATAAACGCATGTCCGATATCGTGCCTGTCCCGAATGAGATCGACTCGCGGCATATCGTTTCCATGGATATGGAGGAGAATGGTTATACGCCGCCTTTAAGCCTTCAATGCGTGCATGTGATGGCGGAGCTGGTTAACACCGGCATGAAACGGACATCTAAAGGCGTTCTGACGAAGCGTGCGATCTTAAAATGCACGGAGCAGCTTGCTGTCGACAGCAATCATCTGAATGCAGTTGCAGAATTATCGCTTGCTGCACCGGGAGAACCTTATCCGCTGCAATTGGCTTTTTTCCTCGATATCGCATATGAAAATCAGTGGCTGTGTGAGTTGCAAGGCACGTACGCCATTCAAGAAGACAGATGGAACAATTGGCTTGAAAGCGACCCGATGAGGCGCGAGACGGAGCTGCTTGCACAAATCATCCGTCTTTACTTGGAGAGAAGCCCATCTGCAGCGTCTGGAATAGCTTCGCTTTGCATGCTGCCTCGTAATAAGTGGTTCCGGATTGCGGATCTAGATACGCAGCACTTGCTCCGCCAAGATTCCCTGTCAAAGCGTCAGCCGTCAGCTATTACGGCGTGGAGCAGCTTGTTATGCGCATTAGGGTGGATGGAAGCCGCGATTGACGAACAGGGAGGCAGCGTAATTCGCTGGCTCATACCGCCTAACGCCTCGATGAACGGCGACGACTCCTATGTAGGACAAACCGGACAAGATGGTCTGCTGCAAATTACGCCGGATGGTGATGTCTATGTCCCCGGTGATAGCTCGTACCAAACGATCTGGCAGCTCGAACGGTTGGTGACGCGCAAACGTACCGACTACACGGCCGTGTATCGACTGGATGCTCGCAGCTTTAAACAAGATGAACTGCTTCACGCGACCCAAGAAGGGGTAATTAATTTCTTGGAGAGCGCTTCAGGAGAAGCGCTGCCTGAAACCGTTCAGGCCATAATAGTCCAAGCAGTCACAGCAACTTCTGGACGTCCGGCGAACAGCCCGATCGAAGAAGCCATTCCATTAGAAATAAACGAATACATAGAACCACTCCCGCTTATTCAAAATGGCAACGTCGTACAGACTTACGAATTGTTAACCGAAAAACAGCCTCTGAAAGCCATGTTCGTTGGCATTGAGGATGTTCCCTCGATGTGGCTGAAGCAGTTCAGAGCCTATCACAGCTCCACAAGAAGGGAACTGATGGAACTGGCGTTAAGCTGGCGAACTCCGGTTAAACTAAGCTGCGAAGGCGCTGTAAAGCCGTTTGTTCCCGAACGTATCGTGGACGAGGATGGCGGGTGGAGTGTGATGGGACATTTTGTACTTGAGGAGAGTTACGCTCCCGCTAAACTTATGCCCGAGATGTGGCAGGAAATGATGCTCGTTCTGCCAACGGAAATTGGTAGTTTTTAGCGCCGGGATACAGCCTTCCTCTACCTTTTTCGGTGATTGATATGGTATGATAACAATTAGGCGCAAGCCAAGTGTTCATAAAGGGGCGGATATCATGCAAACCATGCCATTATCAGACCCTATAGAGCTTGAAATGAATGATCATTCCTCGCTTGATATGGGACAGCTGTTATTAAACGCCTACGAAATTGGCGATATGGTAAACCAGTCGGTTGAAGTGGCCGAATACGCATATTGGAAGACAGTAGTAGATCAAGATGAGCAGGTCCACCAGCTCGTTAAGCAATTCGATAAAGCCAAAGAACAATTTGTCGATTGCGAGCGATTCGGACGTTTCCATCCGGATTTCAATGCCGCTAAAGATAAAGTGGAAGCGATTCAGCGGCAATTGAACGAGATTGAATGCGTCAGCCGATTTAAGGCTGCCGAGCAGCAGGTGGATGATCTGCTGCATGATATTGCGAAGCAAATCGCAGGCTCGGTTTCGGAGACGATCAAGGTTCCGAGCAATGATCCGCTTCCAAAGGGTGGCGGCAGCTGTGGCAGCGGCGGTTCTTGCAGCTGTGGCAGCGGGGGCTGCGGATAAGCAAAGAGAGAGAAACGGGGGAGCTTGCATGTTTTCGGAACGCGTCGGATATATTGTATGGGTCAGTGATCTCAAGGCTGCCCGTTCGCTGGAGAAATACGGCACAGTGCATTACATGTCCCGCAAGATGCATTATGTTGTGATGTACATGAACGCAGATCGCGCTGACGAGGTAGTCCGCAACATGGGGCGCCTGCCGTTCGTGAAGCGGATCGAACGTTCGTACCGCAACGAAATTAAGACCGAGTATACGCAAGGCGTGCCGGATAAGACACGATTCTATAGTCTGTAAGAATAAGAAGCCCCAACTGAACCTGTAGTTGGGGTTTTTTCCTACATTTCTACATACATTTAATTACAATTTTGGGGAGAGTTTATTTTAATATTGAAAAATGTGACAGGCATGCTACAATTAAATGGAAAGTACATATAGATCATAAGGCCTACTGCCGGGGAGGAGGGGTGGATCGCAATGAAAGACAAGATGACGGATAGATGGAACACCTACGAATCGTTCCACGTCGTACTTGGAGACAAGAAAGTGGCTGATATCGTCATCACGAACCACGCTAAGAGTCGTTGGTCAGATCGCGTTGAAAGCGCCAAGACCGGCTTTGAAGATATTGCAGACTATATGTGGCAATGCTTGAAACAAGGAAGAATTGAGCCTTACTATCGAAATGAGCAGGATGTGTACTTAATTGATGACGATCTCGTGTTCGTTGCCGAATTCGCGGTACTTGAAAAAGAAACCGATTTGACAGGGAACCCACTGCACAAGATGATAGTAGTCACGTTTCTTGGTCGAATGTCTGAGACTATTGAACTACGTGATCTAAAGTCCTATTACTCTTGGCTTAGGCATTCCAGAAGAATGACATTAATTAAAAATAGTAGGAAACGGAAATAATATTTCTCAATTATAGAAAAAGCATGAGTGTTCGCGCTCATGCTTTTTAATTTGAGCGCGAGTTTTCGCCGTAGTTTCATGTATAATGAGTGGTAACAGAAAGGAAGGGATGCCCTTCATGGCGCTCAATTTTCATCAACTCCATATTTTCTATACGGTTGCAGAACGCGGGAGCTTCTCTGCAGCTGCTCAAGCACTGCATATGACACAGCCTGCCGTAACAATGCAGGTGCAGTCGCTCGAAGATTATTTCGGCACGAAGCTCCTGCAACGTTCCACGAAACGAATCGAATTGACGGAAGCAGGGCGTGCCCTAATGCCTTACGCTCAGCGCAGTATCGATTTGATTCGCGATACGGACGTCCAAATGTCCAAATTTACGACGCAGCTTAAAGGCAGGCTGCAGCTTGGGGCGAGCTTAACGATCGGCGAATATATTTTGCCGCGTCTGCTTGGGCCGTTCGGACAGGAATACCCGCATATCTCCATTAGCATGAAAGTAATGAACACGGCGCAGCTCATGGAGGAGATCGTCAATCACCAGCTTAATTTCGGCTTGATTGAAGCGCCTGTCAATCATCCGGACATGCATATGGAAGCCGTGATGAGCGATGAACTTCAGCTTATCGTAGGCAAGTCGCATCCTCTGGCGAATGCGGAAATCGTCGATCTGGAGGAAGTGATGAGCTTTCCGTTCGTCCTGCGCGAACAGGGCTCGGGTACTCGTCTTGTCATGGAAGAGCAGCTCAGAGTGAAGAACATGGATCTCTCTGAAATGAAGATTGTCATGGAGCTTGGCAGTACAGGTGCTGTAAAATCCGCCGTGGAAGCAGGACTTGGCATTTCCTTTGTATCGAGCTCTTCCATTAAACATGAAGTTGCCTTAGGTTTAATCAAGACGATTCCAATTCGGGATGTCCGGTTTAAACGGCAGTTCTATTCCATCTTCTTGAAGTCGGCGCTGCTGCCGATATCTGCGGTGACCTTTCTCAGCTTCTTGAGAGAAAGAGATTTAAATCAATGGCTGTGATGAGCAGTCGTGCAGATTTGCATACGCATACAACGGCTTCCGACGGCATGCAGCGGCCGGCGGATAATGTTGAGATGGCCAAGACACGCGGTCTTGGGGCGATTGCAATCACGGACCATGACACCGTGGAAGGACTGGCAGAAGCGCTTGAAGCGGGAGCGCGGCTTGGCATTACGGTTGTGCCAGGTGTAGAAATAAGTACTGTCGCCGATGGACGCGACATACATATACTGGGATATTACATTAACTGGGATACACCTGAATGGAAAATGAAATTAGCATCGCTAGGAGATACTCGTGATCAGCGAAATCATATGATTATTGCGAAGTTATGTGATCTCGGTCTCCCCATCACGATGGAGGAAGTCATGGATGCGGCACGTGCACAAGGGAAGGACAGCGGCTCGATCGGTCGTCCTCACATCGCAGCAGTGCTCGTAGACAAAGCCTATGTGAGCTCTATGCAGGAGGCGTTCGACCGGTACCTCGCAGAAGATGGCGCAGCTTATGTGAATCCGCCAAGGCTGCATCCTTTTGAAGCATTGGAATGGATTCGAGAAGCCGGCGGAACGAGTGTGATCGCACATCCCGGAATTTATGATAATGACGTGCTTGTAGAGTCCATCATTAAGCAGGGGGCAAAGGGAATCGAGGTCTATCATCCGGATCATTCAGCAGAAGATGAAGAACGCTATTTAATGCTGGCAACTCGATATAATCTGATCGTTACCGGAGGTTCCGATTTTCACGGCGAACGCCATGGGGTCGTATTTCATGGCGAGATGGGAAGCAAGACTGCCCCGATGGACGTACTGAGTCAACTCAATCCTTCACGGAGGTAGATGCCATGATTGACGGGCTTTACACAATCAAAGAAGTCTCCTTGCTGACCGGGTTGTCCACACAGCTCATCAGGAAGTGGGAGAAGCGATACGAGGCGGTGAGTCCGCTGCGTATGCCTAACGGCTATCGCGGTTACACGTCGCACGATATTGGAATCATTCGTTGGTTGAAGTCCCGTGTCGAAGAAGGCAGACCAATTGGTATGGCGGTTGCAGAGCGGAAGCGGCTTAAGGGCAGCCTGGAGGAGTCAAAGGAAGGCTTCAACGTAAATGCTGAGGTGGATTCGGCAGGGCCTGTCGAAATTCTGATGCACTACTTGGAGAAAGTGGATCTGCGCGGCGCTGATCAGGTGTATCGACAAGTGAGAGAGCTTCATTCCATGGAACAGCTGCTTTCACAAGTGATTAAGCCCGCGCTGCTTGAGCTCGGGGAACGGTTTGAGCGCGGCGAATTATATGACTGCAAGGAATGCTTCTGCAGTCAATATATCCGCGAAGTTGTCATGACCAGCCGAATTGGCAGGGAATAAGAAAAGGGGTTATCAGAACCATGCCGGGCGACCGTGCGGCTGGTGAGATAACCCCTTTATGATTTGTACGGAAAGTCTACGCCTTGATGTGGGAAGGCAGTTCTTTCAAGCGCTGTTCATCCGGCGTAATGAACAATGTTTTCTGATGATCGTAGATTACGTATCCCGGCTTGGCTCCGCTAGGCTTCTTCACATGGCGAATCAGCGTATAATCGACAGGCACGGAGCTGGAAGACTTGGCTTGGCTGAAATGAGCGGCAAGCATAGCGGCTTCTTCCAGCGTTTGATCATTGAAGCCGGTTCCGCGAATGACAACATGGGAACCTGGGATATCTTTGGTATGCAGCCAAGTGTCATTCGGGGCCGCTGTCTTATTGGTTAAGAAATCATTCTGTGTGTTGTTCTTCCCGACATAGATAGCCACACCTTCGGATGATGTATAGCATAGCAGCGCCGGCTGCTTCGGTTTCTTCTTCTTCGCACCGCGTTTCTCGCGAGCGCGCATGTACCCTTGTTCTGCAAGTTCGTCACGAATTTCATCGATATCGGACAATGAAGCACTTTCGAGCTGCTGAAGCAGCGAAGCCAAGTATTGAATTTCCTCGCGTGTGCGCTGCATCTGTTCGGCAACGATAGCGAGGCTGTTGCGGTACTTCGTATATTTCTTGAAATAGCGCTGTGCATTCTGAGAAGGCGTGAGCTGCGGATCAAGCTGAATGGTGATCATCGGCTGCTCTTCTTCGTAGTAGTTGATGGTCTCGATGGAGCTGTCTCCACGCTTCAAGGTATGCAGATTAGTCGTCAACAGCTCGCCAAGAATACGGAGCTGATCCGCCTCGCCGGCTTCCCGCAGTGTTTCGTCCAGCTTCTCCAGCTTCTTCTCATTCTTGTTGCGCTCATTCTGGAGGAATCGGATGAGATCCGAAACACGCTGCTTCACTGTATCGCGAAGCGCCTTATCGCCATAGAAGGCTTCCAGCAAGGTGCTTACGGATGGGAATGAAGTCGATTCGCCAGTAAGGTGAGTTAGAGCTGTAACGGAGAAAGAAGCTTTGCCATTGTGAGGCAAGGTGACTAGCTGCGGCTCATACCGATGCTCAGCGAATTGCTGCATCATCTCGTGGAATGATGGCCAGAGCAGCTGTGCCATACGTTGTACATCCACGCTTGAATCATAGACTTCATCCGTGCTGCTGTTTGCTGACCGGTAGACAAGCTCTTTGGCAAGCAATGGACTGATCCCGCTAAATGCCGCGACCAGCAGCTTATCCGGCGTGAGTGAGCTTGCCGGAAGCGGTTTAGGCGCAGTACCGAAATGGATGCTGTCTTCGTCAGGAACCGGCGGGTTAAGCAATGTATCTGCCGCAGTAGTTAACGAATGGGTAAATCGCTCAGCATCCGTAACAGACAGCGGATCATCCTTTCCTTGTTCAGGAGGCGCTACATAGGTAGTCCCGGGCATGATCACACGGAAGCTGCTGATTGCAGGCGTGACATGATGGATGCCGTCATGAATCGTCTCCGAAGCGACGTCGAGCAGAATGATATTGCTATGACGCCCCATCAGTTCAATGACGATGCGTTTATAGAACATGTCGCCAAGCTCGTCCCGTTGACGGATATCGAAGTGAATGATTCGCTCGTTTCCAACCTGGCGTACGGCTTCAATGACACCGCCTTCGCAATATTTGCGAAGCAGCATGCAGAACATCGGCGCTTCCATCGGATTGATATAAGTCTGCTCGGTCCAGTGGACGCGCGGATAGGTCGGGTTTGCGGATAGCAGCAGTTTGCCCTGCGCACCGTTGCCTCGAATTTGCAAGACCAGGTCGTGTGAAGTGGGCTGATGTATTTTATAAATGCGCGCACCGATTAAGGTTTGCAGGTCATGTGTGACGGCGCGAGTTACGATTCCATCTAATGCCATGATGCTCTTTATCCCCTTTGTTTCTGTTTCATTTCACTATCATGCCATATTCGAGACAAAAACTTAAGTCCCAAGCTGGGATATTTTGCAGTTTGTCCGAATACATTTAGGCCATATAGGCTGTCCGTCAGGCGGCAAGTAACAGGAGGGAGGGCGGGGCATGGAACAAGGGAAGTGGCACCAACTGGAAACAAGCGAGCTTGCTGAGGCGCTGCAAGCTTCTTTGGATACCGGTCTTGCACCAAGTGTAGCAGCAGAACGTTTGCGAGAAGTCGGTCGAAATGAGCTGACGGAGGGGAAGAAGGTTCCTCCGATTATGCTGTTCCTCGGTCAGTTCAAAGATTTTATGGTGCTTGTGCTCATGGGGGCAACATTGATTTCCGGTTTGCTCGGCGAATATTTGGATGCCATCACGATTGTGGCCATCATCGTCATCAACGCGATACTGGGGTTCGTGCAGGAATTTCGAGCGGAAAAGTCGCTTCGCGCACTAAAGGCGTTATCCGCACCACTGGCGAAGACACTGCGTGGAGGAGAGTCTGTCGTTGTGCCTGCAAGTGAATTGGTACCGGGAGACCTCGTAGAGCTGGAAAGCGGAGATCGTATTCCTGCTGACATTCGCTTCATTGAGGCGAACAGCTGTTATGCCGAGGAGTCTGCGTTGACCGGCGAATCCGTTCCGGTTAACAAGCACTGTGTTGTGATCAGGGAAGAGGAGATTCCTCTTGGAGACATGCGCAACATTGGATTTATGGGGACGATGATTACCCGTGGAACGGCTAAGGGGATTGTCGTTCGTACCGGTATGAATACCGAGATGGGTAAAATCGCAAACCTCATTCAGCAGACCGAAACGATGGAAACGCCGCTGCAGCATCGTCTTGAGCAGCTCGGCAAAATTCTCATCGTTGTCGCACTGGCGTTAACTGTAATGGTTGTAGTGGCCGGTATCTTGCACGGACAACCTGCCTACGAGATGTTTCTAGCGGGAGTAAGTTTGGCCGTAGCCGCAATTCCGGAAGGGCTGCCGGCTATCGTAACCATTGCGCTAGCACTTGGTGTTCAGCGGATGATCAAACGCCGAGCCATCGTACGAAAGCTGCCCTCCGTGGAGACGCTCGGCTGCGCGTCGGTTATTTGTTCGGACAAGACAGGAACACTTACCCAGAACAAAATGACCGTGACTAAGCTGTGGATCGGCGGTCAAGGGATGGATGTTACCGGGGACGGCTATGAGCCGACAGGCTCCTGCTTCGAAGGAGGCAAAGCAGTCGATCTTAAGCAGCACCAGCCGCTGCGCAGGCTGCTGCAAATCGCGGCATTGTGCAACAACGCATCCGTTACTCGTATCGATGACGAGCAGGATGCGAAGCGCAAGAAGTCCAAGACGACATTCGTTCAAGATGAGTGGGTGCTGAAAGGCGATCCGACAGAAGGGGCATTGACTGTCCTTGCCGGTAAGCTCGGCGTCACCTTGAAGTCGCTTGAAGGACTATATCAGCGGGTCAAAGAATTCCCGTTTGACTCGGAACGTAAGCGGATGTCCGTGCTCGTCAGCCACCAAGGCGGCCGCCTTGTATGCACCAAAGGAGCGCCTGACGTTCTGATGGAGCAATGTTCATACATTCTGTGGGACGGCAAAGTCGTTCCGTTTACGGCTACTTTAAGGCAGAAAGTGAACAATGCCAGTGAAGACATGGCGCAATCGGCGCTGCGCGTCTTGGGTTTCGCATACCGGGATTTAAGATCGCACGATGCAGCCGAAGATGAAGCCGATGTGGAAAATCAACTGATCTTCGTAGGTCTCTCCGGCATGATCGATCCGCCGCGCCGCGAAGTTCGTGAATCCATCGCGAACTGCCGCCGCGCCGGAATTAAGACTGTGATGATCACAGGCGATCATCAGCTTACCGCGGAAGCGATTGCGGGGCAGCTTGGTATTATGCCAAGAGGCGGTATTGCGATCAGCGGGCAGCAATTGAACGGAATGAACGAAGAACAGTTGGATCGACTCATTGATAACATCTACGTGTATGCGAGGGTGTCGCCGGAGCATAAGCTTCGTATCGTGAAGGCGCTGCAGCGCAAGGGCCATGTCGTTGCCATGACAGGCGATGGCGTCAACGATGCGCCTGCCATTAAAGCGGCGGATATCGGAATTGCGATGGGCATCACCGGAACGGACGTTTCGAAGGAAGCCTCTTCGCTTGTGCTAAGCGATGATAATTTCAGCAGCATCGTGGCAGCGATCGAAGAAGGACGCAGCATCTACGAGAATATCCGTAAATTTATCCGCTATTTGCTGGCATCCAACGTAGGCGAAATTTTGACGATGTTCTTGGCCATGATGGCTGGTCTGCCGCTTCCGCTCGTGCCGATTCAGATTCTCTGGGTCAATCTGGTTACAGACGGATTGCCGGCGATGGCGCTTGGCGTCGACCAAGCCGAGAAGGATCTCATGCAGCAGAAACCTCGTTCGGCGAAGGAAAGCATATTTGCTCGCAGGCTGGGCTGGAAAATCATTAGTCGAGGCATCCTGATCGGCGTTTGTACGTTGGCTGCCTTCTGGGTAACACTCCGAACGGCGCCGAACGATCCGAATAACCTTATTCATGCTCAAACCGTAGCTTTTGCCACACTCGTTATGGCACAGCTCATTCATGTATTTGATTGCCGCAGCTCTCGTTCGATCTTCCACCGTAATATCCTGCAAAATAAATACTTGCTGTTCGCGGTGCTATCGTCTGTTCTGCTGATGATCGGCGTGCTCTATATTGAAGCACTGCAGCCGATTTTCAAGACCGTGCCGCTTGGTTTCCGCGATTGGTGCTTAGTCCTTGTAGCAGCGGGCATTCCAACGTTCATGATGGGGATCGGCAGCGTACTCGGCACAACCGAGAAGAAGAAAAAATCCAATTGGCCGCTTAGCGGGCCGAAATCAGTGACTAGATAAGGGATGGAAACCGGTGGTTAATCGCTGCCGGTTTCTTTTTGCATGGGTTTAACCTTCACCTAAGGTTATGGTTTATACTGAGTGCAGGAGGCGAAGCATGAAGATCAACGACTTGGCGAAGAGACTGAATGTCACTCAGCGAGCTATACGATTATACGAATCAAAAGGGCTTCTGAAGCCGGAGCGCGGACAAGATAACGGCTATCGCTACTACTCGGAAGGCGAAGCTTGGCGATTGCAAACGATCTCGTCCCTGCGTGAGCTCGGACTTAGCATAGAACAGATAAAAGCTCTTATGTCGAAGCTGGATCAAGGGGATTCAGCTACCGTTCACCACTATCTCGAATTGCAGCGCATGGCGCTGACAGCAAAGTGGGTAGAGTGGAAATATGCGATCGGCATGCTCGATGAGCTGATTGCGAGATTCGAACAGAAGCAGCGGTTGGACGTGGAAGATTTGTTTCAATTGACAGGCGAGCTTAAACAGATTCAGTACAGCCAGTCTACTTGGATGGATACGTGGAACTTCGATCAGATCGCTGCTGTCTATGATTGCTCGGAAGCCATGCTGTCGACAGGTTCTGTATTGTCCCAAGCCGAATATGAGACGGCGCTCGATTTCATTGTCCAGTGGGTGTCGCCGAAATCAGGCGAGCAGGGGCTCGATATCGGAACCGGCACAGGCAATCTAGGGGGCAAGCTGTTAGCTCTTGGAGCTGAGATGTCGGCAGTGGATCAATCCAAAGAAATGCTGGCCAAATGCAGGGCGAGGTTTCCTTCTATGAACGCCAAACTCGGGAATGCACTGGCACTGCCGTTCTTGGACAAGCAGTTCACTCTTGTTGTGTCGGCTTTCGCGCTGCATCATCTGAATGCTGAGCAGCAGCTGCTTGCGCTTGATCAAATGGATCGTGTTCTGGCGCCGGGCGGCAGAATTTGCATGGCAGGTTTGATGTTTGAGGGGGGACCCGGTAGTTCAGGTTCAAGTGCAAGTTCAAGTGCAATGCCGCCGGGTACCACGAAACATCCCTCGAATCGGCAGGAGCTGCTGGAATGGTTTAGAACGCATGACTATATCACCGTGTCGCATGCGATGAATCCATGGATTCATGTCGTCTATGCGGTGCGCAAACATTGAGTTGACCTTCACCTTGCGTCAGCCCTTAAGCTTGCGTTGAAAGCCATTATAGGAGGGAAACGC
Source organism: Paenibacillus sp. CF384 (assembly GCF_900106745.1). Lineage (GTDB taxonomy): Bacteria > Bacillota > Bacilli > Paenibacillales > Paenibacillaceae > Paenibacillus_Z. Next base: position 257,719 of record NZ_FNNV01000003.1, read on the forward strand.
ATGCCGGATCATGATCAAATTTATCAAAGTGAAGCGGAACGTTATGACAAGTTGGTTTCGTTCGAGGATGTCAATCACAATTTGCTGCATACCATCAAGCGAATCGTACCAGCATTAACAGAGTCAGCAGTTCTCGATATCGGTGCAGGTACAGGCCGGTTAACGACAATGCTCGCTCCGATTGCCGCATCCATTACAGCAACCGACGCTTCCGGCGCCATGCTCGAGGTGGCATCAAGCAAGTTGTCATCTCTCGGTTTATCGAATTGGAAGACTGCGGTTGCTCGGCATGATGAGCTGCCTCTGGGGAATAGCAGTGTCGATCTTGTAACCGCAGGATGGACCATCTGTTATGCCACGAGCTGCAACGTCGAGGGCTGGAGGTCGAATTTGTCCGTCATCATGGATGAAATCAGAAGGGTGATGAAACCCGGCGGGACATGCATCATCTTCGAAAACTTCGGCACCGGCTCATCAGTTCCGAACCCGCCGGACTTCTTAACGGCCTATTATGCAGCTCTTGAGAACGAATACGGCTTCGAACACGAAGCCATTCGAACCGATTATCACTTCGAGACTGTCGAAGACGCTGTCTCCATTACGAACTTCTTCTTCGGAGACTGGCTCAGCACACAAGTGCAAGCAAGCAACAGTCCAGTGGTCGAAGAGTGGGCCGGCGTGTGGTGGAAGAGATTTGATTAGTTCATAGCAACTGCCGGGGCGGGATGGGGCCACGGCAGTTTTTTTTGTGGCTTTCAATTTGCTAAAGCGTCTTCCTTCGCCAAAGGTCGAGGTTGAAAATGTTGCAGATTATGCAACATATCTATTTGAAAATGGATCAAATAGAGAAAATGTTGCAGATTATGCAACAAACCTCGCTTATCCGGCCCCATAGCGACCTATTCAGCTTAAAAAGTTGCATATTGCGCAACATTATGTCGGCTAAGGCTAGCCTTAGCGTTGAGATGTTGCACAATCTCCAACTTTATGGCTGACAGGCCATGCGAACCTGAGAAACCGCTAGAAAGCGGGCGGTCCCAAGATGGCCAGGCCGCTCTTATCTGCCACTGGCATGGCAGGATAGTTGGTTGGGATACTGAGAGTTTGAATTTAGGACTCTCAGCTTTAGTTGGATGTGTTTTCGGCGCTGCGAGATCACATTTCGCACTCTCGTCACACGCCGCAGGGACATTATGATTAGTTGGGATACTGAGAGTTTGAATTTAGGACTCTCAGCTTTAGTTGGATGCGTATTCGGCGCTGAGAGATCACATTTCGCACTCTCAGCACACGCCGCAGGGATTTTATGGTTAGTTGGGATGCTGAGCGTTCAGTTTCAGGACTCTTAGCTTTAGTTGGATGTGTATTCGGCGCTGAGAGTTCATTTTTCGCACTCTCAGCACACGCCGCAGGGATTTTATGGTTAGTTGGGATGCTGAGCGTTCAGTTTCAGGACTCTTAGCTTTAGTTGGATGTGTATTCGGCGCTGAGAGTTCATTTTTCGCACTCTCGTCACACGCCGCGGGGAGTATATGGTTAGTTGGGATACTGCGAGTGCGATTCCAGGACTCTCAGCAGTAACCTGCAATATCGTGACCGATTATGCAGCCGTTGATGATTTCAACTTCGGAGTTGTTATAGCATTTCATCCATACGTAGACGTGACTTAGCATTGCGGCCGGTGTAGATCGAGCGCCCCAGAAGCAGGCGGCCCCTAGATTGCCAGGCTGCGCAGAGGCCGATCGGGCAATCAGGCAATTTCCCTGCCAGGCTGCGCAGAGGCCGCCCGGCAATTTCCCCAAACCAACTTCTCCGCCAGGAAACAGGCGGCCAACAGATTGCCTGTGCGGCGAAGCCGCACACTGGCAATCCCATCCTTTCCACGCACCAATAGTAAAGCGTGTCCCGAACGGGACGAAAGCGACCCTAGCACGCATCGGATCTATTGCGTCTCTAAGGCGGACCTCGTTACGATGGTCCCGTAGGGACACCAGGTAGATAGTAAGCTCCAAAAGTAAAGGCGTGTCCCGAATGGGACGAAAGCGAGGATGAGCACGTATGATCTCGGGAGCGCTTCTCTGCTGCACAAACGTTAGTCAGTTTCCGGGTGTCCAGAGGGCGGAGTCCTTGGGGTCCCCCTTTCTAAGGGGGATTTAGGGGGATTTCCATGGGATGGCCGTTTAGTACAACAAAGTGATGCAATAATGCAAAGATTAAGGTACACTAAATAAATTATAATGGATCCAGAGATTTCAATCATAAAGTTCGATCGGACAAAAGGGAGTGCGAGTAGATGAATTTTACGAAGATGCATGGATTGGGCAATGACTTTATCGTTGTCGAAGGAGAAACCAAATTACCGGATAACGCAGCCGAGCTCGCGGTACAGCTTTGCAATCGCTTTTTCGGCATTGGTGCCGACGGACTTGTTTATATTTTACCTTCAGAGAATGCCGATTTCCGGATGCGCATCATGAACTCCGACGGGTCCGAAGCAGAGCAATGCGGCAATGCCATTCGCTGCGTTGCGAAATATGTATTCGATAATGGGTTAACAGATAAAGAAACGCTGACTATTGAAACGCTGGGTGCAGGTGTGCAAGAAGTGCAACTGACAGTCGAGAACGGCAAAGCCGTACTGGTACGCGTCAATATGGGACAACCGATTCTTGAAGGCCTCAAAGTGCCGACGACAATCGATGCCAATCCGGTCATTAACCAATCGATCGAAGTGGACGGACGCGAGTTCAAATTCACAGCCGTATCGATGGGCAATCCACACTGTGTGATTTATGTAGAAGATGCAGTTAACTTTGATCTTGCAGCTTGGGGGCCGAAGCTTGAAGTGCATCCGATGTTCCCTCGCAAAATCAACGTGGAGTTCGTAACGGTTCGTTCGAAAGACTTCACCGATATGCGGGTATGGGAACGCGGCGCAGGACCTACTCTTGCGTGCGGAACCGGAGCATGCGCAACAGTGGTTGCTTCTGTATTGAATGGATACACTGATCGCACAGCAACGGTATCGCTGAAAGGTGGAGACTTGCTGATCGAGTGGAACGAAGAGAATAATTATGTTTATATGACAGGACCGGCAGCAGAAGTATTCCGTGGTACAATCTAAGGAATCACAGGATAGCATGAAGGAGTTTTGAATAATGAAACCGGATTTACGGGAAGCGCTACAAGCGCGCATCTTGACCGGGGACGGCGCGATGGGAACCTATCTCTATGGGATGGGGTTCCCTGTCGGCGTTTCATACGAAGAATTTAATGTCTTGCGTCCAGAGGTCATCGCAGATGTGCACCGTCGTTACTATGAAGCGGGGGCACGGGTCATCGAGACGAATACGTTCTCGGCGAATCTGGCCAGCCTCTCGCATTATGGATTGGATTACGAAGTCGAGGCGATCAATCGCGCAGGTGTTCAGATTGCGCGTGACGCAGTCGGCAGCGATGCCTATGTAGTCGGAGCTGTCGGTTCGATTCGTGCAGGTAAACGCAAGAATATCACGGCAATGCAGCTCGAGCAGCTGTTTCATCAACAAATGGATGCGCTTCTGAATGCTGGCGTCGACGGCATTTTGCTAGAGACATTCTATGATCTTGAGGAAGCATTGCTGGCGCTGCGCGTCGCTCGCAAGCTCTCGGATGTTCCGGTCATTTGCCAATTTGCGGTGGAGAAAGAAGCGGTTACGCAAGACGGTCATCCACTTGCCATCGCGTTCAACAACTTGAAGCAAGAAGGCGCAGATGTGGTCGGCTTTAACTGCAGAAGCGGCCCGAACGGCATTATGCGCGCAATCGATTCGATTGTCGGCGAGATCGTCTTGCCGCTCTCTGTTTTCCCGAATGCGGGCATTCCGGATTATGTGGATGGCAAATATATGTTCTCGGCGACACCGGAATATTTTGCGCAATCGGCTCGCAAATTCGCGGACCGTGGCGCGCGGATCATTGGCGGCTGCTGCGGAACTACACCGGAGCATATCGCGGCCATTGCCAAGTCGCTGGAAGGGTATACGCCGCAACCGGTAGAGCCCGAGACTCAACAGCACCAAGTTGTTCAGCACGAACGTATTACCTTGGTACCGCCGCAGCAACCCGCGGAACCTACGATCGTGGATTTGGTCAAGGAGCGCCACACGGTAATCGTAGAGCTAGACCCGCCGAGAGACCTCAACATTCAGAAGTTTATGGATGGTGCCAGAGCGCTTAAAGAAATCAAAGCGGATGCCGTGACTATGGCGGACAACTCGCTGGCTGTCACACGGATGAGCAACATCGCACTCGCGTCGCTCGTTCAGCATCAAGTCGGCATTCGTCCGCTTGTTCACATCGCATGCCGCGATCGCAATTTGATCGGTACGCAGTCGCATATGATGGGGTTAGATGCACTTGGCATTGACCATGTCCTAGCCGTGACCGGTGATCCTGCTCGTTTCGGTGATTTGCCGGACTCCAGCTCCGTTTACGATCTCACATCATTCGAGATGATTCGTATGATCAAGCAACTGAATGAAGGCATCGCATTCTCGGGCAAAGCGCTCAAGCAGCAAGCGAATTTCATTACAGGCGCTGCTTTTAATCCAAACGTCAAATATTTGGACAAGGCAATAGCGCGTCTCGAGAAAAAAATAGATTCCGGTGCAGATTACATCATGACGCAGCCGGTTTATGATAAAGAACTGATCGTTCGCATGGCGGAAGCAACGAAGCATTTGTCCGTCCCGATCTTTATCGGCATCATGCCGCTTGCGAGTGGTCGTAATGCCGAATATTTGCACAATGAGGTACCTGGTATTCAGCTATCCGATGACGTACGCAGACGGATGGCCGGTTTAGAAGGCGAAGAAGGACGAGCGGAAGGCGTTCGAATCGCGGAGGAACTTCTGGATACCGCATTGGAATATTTCAAGGGCATCTATCTGATAACGCCGTTTATGTTCTATGAGATGACGGTGCAGCTGACAGATTATGTCTGGAGAAAAACGAGTGTGAAAACGGGCTAAGCCCGTTTCTTCTTGCGTTTATGCAATAAGACTTGTTCGTATTGTAAAAATGAATTAGAATAGTCATTGGATGCACTTGCCATGCCGCTTCGGATGCGATAGAATAGGGGACCTGACTATCGCTTCATATCTTGCAAGCAATCAGCTGGCCGAACGTATGCTCCGGACATTTTTCGTCAAGAATAATGCAATATTCTGTCATCAAACTTTAAGGTTCCGGCAGAAGATTCGACTCCATCATTCTTGCGCTTATCTATACATCGTGTTCTATTGCATGATCATGCACGGGAGATACCGGAGGGGAACAGAAATGGCCATTAAGCTCATTAATATCGGTTTCGGAAATATCGTTTCCGCCAATCGAATCATCTCGATTGTAAGCCCGGAATCGGCGCCGATTAAACGGATTATCCAAGAAGCTCGCGACCGTCATATGCTGATTGATGCTACATATGGACGCCGCACACGCGCTGTTATTATTACGGACAGCGATCACGTTATTCTGTCGGCCGTACAACCGGAGACGGTTGCTCATCGGTTGTCGACTAAGGATGACGATCACGACGAATAGTGACGGGGAGTAATATGAATAGAGGATTGTTAATTGTATTATCCGGCCCATCGGGCGTAGGCAAGGGAACGGTTTGTTCCGAACTTCGGCATAAGCAGAATGACCTCATTTATTCCGTTTCGGCAACCACGCGCTCTCCCCGTCAAGGTGAGATCGACGGCATTAATTATTTTTTTAAATCAAGAGAACAGTTCCAAGACATGATTGCGAAGGATGCCCTTCTGGAGCATGCGGAATATGTCGGTAATTACTACGGCACGCCGCGTGATTTTGTTGAGCGTACACTTGCTTCAGGCAAAGATATCATTCTTGAAATTGAAGTGCAAGGCGCGTTAAAAGTGAAAGAGAAGTTTCCGCAAGGTGTCTTTATTTTCTTGGTGCCGCCATCTCTTGATGTGCTTAAGCAGCGCATAACGGGACGCGGAACAGAGAATGCCGATATTATTGACCATCGCATGTCTGTAGCGGTGGAAGAGATGAATCTTATTCATTATTACGATTATGCAGTCGTGAATGATCAGATTGACGCTGCGTGTCATCGCATACAGAGCATCATCGTAGCAGAGCATTGCCGTCGTGACCGATTTATCGCAGAGCTTGAGGAAGTGAAAGAAGCTTCCGAGAAAGCCTAGCATGAGTGAGGTGAAGGAACGTTGTTATATCCATCGATTGATGAAATGATGAAGAAGGTCGACAGCAAGTATTCCTTGGTTGTCGCGGCATCGCGTCGTGCCAGAATGCTTCGTGACGGAAGCAAAACAGAAATCCGTTCCCCAAGATCCCATAAGTATGTGGGAATTGCCCTCGAAGAAATCTACCAAGATATTCTTGTAGTAGAGAGCACGTTGAACAAGAAGGACTAAGAAATTCATGAAGTACAACGATAACAACCCTAGCGGTTGTTATTTTTTTAGGGAATCCATGATGCTACAGCGTAAGAGGAGTGATCATAGATGCTGAAAGGGAAAACAATTGTACTTGGCATCTCCGGCGGAATCGCAGCTTATAAAGCGGCAACCGTGTGCAGCAGATTGGTGCAAGCAGGTGCGAATGTGCGAGTCATCATGACGGAATCGGCAACGAAGTTCATTGCGCCGCTCACGCTGCAAACGCTGTCGCGTCATACCGTATATACGGATACGTTTGACGAATTCGATCCATCGGTTGTTGCGCATATCAATGTGGCGGACAGTGCGGATTTGGTCGTGATCGCACCGGCGACAGCCAACATATTGGCAAAAATGGCGCATGGTATCGGCGATGACATGCTAAGCACGACGCTTCTGGCCACGACGGCGCCGATTCTTATCGCGCCAGCCATGAACGTCCATATGTACGATCATCCGGCTGTTGCGCATAATATGGCGCTGCTCGCGGAACGCGGAGCACGCTTCGTGGAGCCTGGCACCGGATTACTCGCATGCGGCTATGTCGGCAAGGGTCGTTTGGCGGAGCCGGAAGAAATCGTACAGGCTGTAAAGCAGTGGTTCGAGCAGAGCCAAGATTTAGCGGGCAAGCAAGTAATCGTCACTGCAGGCGGAACCGTGGAACGACTGGATCCGGTCCGTTTCCTGACCAACGACTCTTCAGGCAAAATGGGCTTTGCCCTAGCGGAAGCAGCAGCGAATCGCGGTGCCAACGTCACGCTAATTGCAGCTCGCACAAGCGCAGATCCTATACAAGGCGTGAACGTCGTCCATGTCGAATCTGCGGAGGACATGCTGCAAGCCGTATTGGAACGATATGACACTGCGGATTTGGTGATCAAAGCGGCGGCCGTTGCGGATTATCGGCCGGTAGTGCGTGCTGACCGCAAAATCAAGAAAAGCGAAGAGAAGCTCGTCATCGAGTTGGAGCGAACGACGGATATCCTGAAGACGCTCGGCGAGAAGAAGAAACATCAGTTTCTCGTCGGCTTCGCTGCCGAAACCGACCAAGTGGCGCATTACGCGATGGATAAGCTGGTTCGCAAGCATTGCGATCTCATCGTGGCAAACGATGTATCGCAAGAAGGTGCCGGCTTCAACGTCGATACGAATATTGTGCAGCTGTTCGGCGAGGAAGGGCTTGTGGAGGCGATGCCGATGCTTCGCAAACGTGAAGTGGCCGACCGGTTAATGAGCATCATTACACAGCGGATGCAAGCCAAGGCAGCAGCGGCCAAGGGGGCCGCGGAATGATTGCCAAAGTCATCGTAGATGTGCCGAGCCGTGCGACGGATCGGCCTTTTGACTATACGATACCTGCTGGGCTGCTTGGGTGGGTGGAGATCGGCAGTCGAGTAGGTGTTCCATTCGGAGGACGCGTTTTGCAAGGATTCGTAATTGGCCTCGCTGATTATGCGGATGTAGACGTTAACAAGTTGAAGCCGATTACTGAACTGCTGGATCACATGCCGCCACTATCGCCGGATTTGGTCGAGCTGGCACAATGGATCAGCGAGAAATATTTCTGCCCGCTTACAACCGCCCTTCAAGTGATGATTCCTGCAGCACTCAAGGGGAAAGCGGACTCCGTCGTCACCATCTCCGAAGAAGAACAGGACGATGCTTGGCTTCATGCCGGCGAAGTGGAGGCCCCTTGGCTTGCATTTATTCGCGCGAGCGGCGGACCGGTACGAATGGCGGCTTTGCAGGAACGTTTTCCGGAGGATGCAGTTGCAATCAAGCAGGCCATTAAGCAAGGGATTTTGACGGAACAGGTTTCGATCAAGGATCGGTTGTCCGTTCGTAAAGTGCTGACGATCTACCCGCCTGATAACGAAGCGTTGGCTCAAGAAGCGTTACTGAATTATTCTGCGCGCGCTGCCAAACAACAAGAAGTTCTTCGCTATATGCTGGAAAACCGTGAGCCGATTACAATGACTGCGCTCGTTGAGACCTTGTCGACGACATCCAGCACCATTCGCGCAGTTGCGGATAAAGGGTGGATTACGCTCCGCGATGTCGAACAGCAGCGTGATCCTTACGCAGGACGCAACTTCAAACGGACCGAACCACTTCCGTTAACGGAAGGACAGCAGGCCGTTTATGAAGAAATTGCGGAAGCGCTGGATGAAGAAGCGGCTCGTGTATTTCTGCTCCATGGTGTAACAGGCAGCGGGAAAACAGAAGTGTACCTGCAAACGATCGAGCGCTGCTTGCAATACGAGCGTCAGGCTATCGTGCTCGTTCCGGAAATCGCCCTCACACCGCAGATGGTAGAGCGATTCAAAGGACGTTTCGGCGATTCGGTCGCCGTCTTGCATAGCCGCTTATCTAACGGTGAGCGTTACGATGAATGGCGGAAGATTCGCGAAGGTCGCGCCCAAGTTGCGGTAGGGGCGAGATCGGCGGTATTCGCTCCGTTCCAGCGCGTAGGCTTGATTATCATTGACGAAGAACATGAGTCTTCTTATAAGCAAGAGGAGAGTCCGAAGTATCATGCGCGAGATGTTGCGGTGAGAAGAGCCAGGCAGCATGGCGCTGCCGTCGTACTGGGATCGGCAACACCTTCACTGGAGAGCTTCGCTGCTGCTTCAAGAATTCTCACAGCAACATCGGCTTCATCCTCTTCAGACGATGCAGCTAAGTCAAGCGGAGCCGCTCTTCTGCCTATGCCGCAGCGGGTCGGTAACCGTCCGATGCCCAAGGTTCATCTCATCGATATGCGAGACGAACTCAAAGCAGGCAATCGCTCCATGTTCAGCCGCCAGCTCCATGAAGCTCTTCTTGATCGGTTGGAGAAAGGCGAACAGTCGGTGCTGCTGTTGAATCGGCGCGGCTATTCAACGTTCGTGATGTGCCGTTCATGCGGATATACGGCGCAATGCCCGCACTGCGATATTTCGCTCACTTTCCATCAGAAGTCGCGCGTCATGCGCTGTCACTATTGCGGCCATGCCGAACAAGCGCCTGAGAAATGCCCGACTTGCGAGAGCGAGCATATTCGGTTCTTCGGAACAGGCACGCAGCGGGTGGAAGAGGAACTGGCCAAGCTGTTTCCGGGCATTCGCGTTATTCGGATGGATGTGGATACGACGACGGAGAAAGGCTCGCACGAGAAATGGCTGACCATGTTCGGGGAGCGTAAGGCAGATGTGCTGCTCGGTACTCAAATGGTAGCCAAAGGGCTGGATTTTCCATACGTTACTTTGGTAGGCGTTATTGCCGCAGACACATCGCTGCACTTGCCGGATTTCCGCGCTGCGGAGAAAACGTTCCAACTGCTGACGCAGGTTGCGGGTCGGGCCGGGCGGCATGAGCTGCTAGGCGAAGTCGTCGTCCAGACCTACAATCCCGAGCATTACGCGATCGTTGCAGCCCAGCATCATGACTATGCTGCATTCGTGCAAGAGGAGCTGAAGCATCGGCGCTTCATGTCGTACCCCCCGTTCTGCAGGCTTATTGTAGTGACCTTATCGGATGAGCAGCTGGCGCTTCTCATGACGGCAGGAGATAAACTTGCATCCACGCTTCGACAGCTGGCTTACGAGTCCGGCGTGAAAGGCTGGATCGATAGTGACGGCAGCCGGTTTATTGATATATTAGGGCCTGTCGCCTCTCCCATTCCGCGCATGAAAGATCGCTATCGTTTTCAATGTATGATAAAATATCGTGGAAACGTCGGGGCTATCGACCTCTTGAAGCAGGCAATCAGCATGATTTCGGGACCGCAGGGTCAACCGCCGGTGCAGATCAGCGTTGACGTAGATCCGCAAGTGATATTATAAGTAGAATATTTATTATAGGAGGTCATAAGATGTCGATTCGACTGATTGTTCAAGATCCGGATCCGGTATTGCGCGAGCGCGCAGTAGAGGTAACCAAATTTAATGCGAATTTGCATAAATTGCTTCGCGACATGGCGGAGACGATGTACGACGCAGACGGAGTAGGTCTGGCTGCACCGCAGGTAGGTATTTCCAAACGTGTCATTGTCGTAGATGTTGGCGATGATCATGGTTTGATTGAAATGGTGAACCCAGAGATTATCGAGTCTGAAGGCGAACAGCTCGGACCTGAGGGCTGCCTCAGCATTGCCAAGATCAGCGGCGATGTCAACCGTGCACAACGCATTAAACTAAGAGGGCAGGACCGTAACGGCGCAGCGTTTGAGATGGAAGCGACTGATTTTTTGGCGCGCGCTTTTCAGCATGAGGTCGACCATTTGAATGGCGTACTGTTTACGGATATTGCGGTATCGATTTACGATACGGCGAGCCGTCCTCCACGGAATGAGAGTGAATAGATGCGGATCGTATTTATGGGAACGCCAGCGTTTGCCGTTCCGTCTTTAGAGGCTATTCTTGCCGCAGGACATACCGTAGAACTGGTGGTCACACAGCCTGATCGCCCCAAAGGCCGCAAAAAAACGTTGACGCCGCCTCCGGTTAAGGAAGCGGCTCTTCTTCGCGGCCTTCCTGTTGCACAACCGGAACGTCTGCGCGGATCCGATACCGTACAGCAAATCGCCGAGCTGCAGCCGGACCTTATTGTCACTGCTGCTTACGGACAGATCTTACCGAAAGCAGTGCTGGAAGTTCCCCGTCTAGGCTGTATTAATGTACATGGCTCCTTGCTTCCGCGTTATCGCGGCGGTGCTCCGATCCAGCGCTCCATTATCAATGGCGAGAGCGTTACAGGCGTGACCATTATGTATATGGCTGAAGGTCTGGATACAGGTGACATGATCAGCGTAGTCGAGGTACCGATAGCAGATGATGATACTTCAGGCACACTGTTCGAGAAGCTGACTGGTGCGGGTGCGAAGCTGCTGGCAGAAACATTGCCTGCCATCGAAGCGGGAACAGCGAACCGGATCGTGCAAAATCATGATGAAGCTACATACGCGCCAAACCTGTCTCGGGATGATGAGCGGATCGACTGGAGCCGTAAGGCCAGTCAGATCTATAATCAGGTCCGCGGCCTATCCCCGATGGCGGGCGGTTTTACGATATGGAATGGTGAGCCGTTCAAGGTGTGGGGCTGCCGAGTGATCCCTAACACGGACAAAGCAGCGCCGGGAACGGTGTTGCGTCTGTCTGATGAAGGGATTCTTGTTCAAACAGGCCAAGGGTCACTCTTATTGACGAATATTCAACCTGCTGGGAAGAAAGCGATGGATGCCGTGGAATGGCTGAAAGGTGCCCGAATTGAAGCAGGCACAGTGTTCGGCGGTGGCCAAGAATGAGCGGTGGACCGAACAATCGCGGCAAAGGGTCCGGAGGCGCAGCGACCGGGCAAGGCAGGAACGGTAAGATACCAAACGGCGCCGCTAGTAGTGTGAAACAGCAGCCAAGACGCAAAACAGCGCGTGAGGTTGCTCTCGATACGCTGGTGAAGGTGGCAGAAGCGGGAGCATACAGCAACTTGCAGCTCAATCGTGCGCTGCAGGATGCGCAGCTGTCACGTCAAGATGCCGGTCTGGCAACAGAGCTGGTGTATGGCACTATACAACATCAGCGTCTGCTGGATGACAGGCTGAACATTCTCGTAACGAAAGGCTTCAACAAGCTGACGCCTTGGGTACTCGTATTGCTTCGCATGAGTGCCTACCAATTGCTCCTGCTTGATCGAATACCGGCGCATGCCGCCGTGAACGAAGCGGTCTCCATTGCGAAGCGCCGAGGTCATAGCGGAATTTCGGGGATGGTCAACGGAGTGCTGCGTAATTTGGAGCGCAGCTTGTCCGAGCTGAAAGAGCCGATTGAGCATGCGAATCCGGTCAAACGGATCGGGATCACGCATTCGTACCCGGATTGGCTCGTTAAGCGCTGGATCGACAGCTACGGCGAGTCAGTAGCGGAGCAAATTTGCGCATCCGGCAATGAGCCGCCGCACAGCAGCTTGCGCGTGAATCCATTGCGTTTATCTCGTGAGAAAGCAATCAGCCTTCTAACAGGCAATGGGTATGATGCAGTTGCATCGAAGCTTGCTGATGCAGCAGTCATCGTTAACGGAGGCGGTAATCTCGCTCAGTCAGAGGGGTATCAGTCCGGACTATGGACGCTCCAAGACGAGAGCTCGATGCTGGTTGCGGAAGTGTGTGCGCCGGCGCCGGGTATGAAAGTGCTGGATTGCTGCGCAGCTCCCGGAGGGAAGACGACGCATCTGGCCGAGCTGATGGAGGATCGTGGGCAGGTGTATGCAAACGACGTTCATCCGCACAAGAAGCAGCTGATTGAAGAGCAGGCCGCTCGCCTCGGTTTGAACGCCATTGAAGCGATTACCGGTGATGCGCTGGAGCTGGCTTCGCGCTTCGAGCCGCAAAGCTTCGATCTAGTGCTGCTAGATGCACCTTGCTCAGGTTTCGGTGTCATTAGACGCAAGCCGGAAATCAAATGGACGAAGAGTGAAGCTGATGTTCACGCGATTGCAGAATTGCAGACTAATCTGCTGCAGGTGGCGGCCAAGCTCGTCAAGCCGGGCGGTACGCTGGTCTACAGTACGTGTACGATTGAGCGTGAAGAGAATGAAGGGCAGATCGAGAAGTTTCTGGCCAGTCAGCCCGATTACAAACTCGATGCCGACTGGTCAGCACATATCCTGGAGCCGCTTAAAGAAAGTCAAGTTATCGATGGGCGTTTTGGCGGCATGGTTCAACTGCTGCCGCAGCAGTTTGGCAGCGATGGATTCTTTATTGCCCGTTTGAAGCGGGTTCACTAAGCAGTTTCAAACCCTCCAAACGCTCATGACAGCATCAAGTGGCCTGTTATGGGCGTTTGTGGTAAAATAATCAGGGGCACTCTTATCAAGGGGGCTCAGCACATATTTTGATAAAAGAAACAGGTGTAAAATCGATGAAACCGTTCATCTACGACTATACGTTAGATCAATTGCAAGATTGGATGAAAGAGAATGGCGAGCCCGCTTTCCGTGGCACGCAGCTGTTTGAGTGGCTTTATGCGAAACGGGTGAAAAGCTTTGAAGAGATGAGCAATCTCTCTAAGGGGCTTCGCCAGAAGTTAGAGGAGCAATTTGCATTCGTTACGTTGACTGAGATTACGAAATTCGAGTCAAAGGACGGTACGGTGAAATTCCTCTTCGGCCTGCATGACAACCATGCAATCGAAACAGTCATTATGCGTCACAATTATGGAAACAGCATCTGTGTGACGACGCAAGTCGGCTGCCGGATCGGCTGCACGTTCTGTGCGTCCACGCTGGGCGGTCTGAAACGCAACCTTACAGCCGGCGAGATCGTGGCACAAGTGGTCGTGGCACAGCAAATGCTTGATGCGACGAATGAACGTGTATCCAGCATCGTCATCATGGGATCAGGCGAACCATTTGAGAACTATGATCCAACCATGACGTTCCTTCGTAACATGATTCATGAGAAAGGGCTGAATATCGGCCAGCGTCACATTACAGTTTCGACAAGCGGCATCGTGCCAAGCATGTATAAGTTCGCCGAAGAGAACACGCAGATCAATCTGGCGATTTCCATTCATGCGCCTAACGACAAGCTCCGCTCGAAGCTGATGCCGGTTAACCGCCGCTTCCCGTTCGAAGAAGTGATGGAAGCTTGCCGCTACTACATTGCGAAGACAGGGCGCCGGATTACGTTCGAGTATGCCTTGATCGGCAGCGTGAATGACCAAAGCGAGCATGCGCAAGAGCTGGCAGACGTACTGAAAGGCATGCTTTGCCACGTGAATTTGATTCCGGTCAATCACGTGCCGGAACGTGACTATGTGCGTACCCCGCGCGAGCAGATTTTCGAGTTCCACCGCATTCTAGAGAAGAACAATATCAATGCCACCATCCGCAGAGAACAAGGTCATGACATTGCAGCAGCTTGCGGACAACTACGTGCTAAACATATGGAGTCTACGGCGGGGTGATGAGTTGTGAAGATCGCTTATCGGAGCGATGTTGGGCGTATTCGATCAATTAATGAAGACACGGCTTGGTCGGACTCTTACGAGTTCGGCCTGACCGTGGCCATAGTTGCCGATGGCATGGGCGGTCACAAGGCAGGTGAAGTGGCCAGCCAATTGGCGGTGGATACCTTCCGGGAGGCGCTTCAGAATGTAAATTCTACGCTGTCTTTGGAAGAGCGCAAGCTGCTTATGAGCCAGGCTATTCTGCAAGCGAACGAAGTTGTTTTTGACATGGCCTCCAACAACGAGCAATTTCATAATATGGGAACCACAATCGTTGCCGCACTTATACAAGACGATAACGGAGTCATCGGCCATATCGGCGACAGCCGGGTTTATAAATGGAGAGAAGGCGTCATGACTCAGCTGACTGAGGATCATACGCTTGTTCAAGAATTGGTTAATTCGGGTCAGATCACGCTTGAAGAAGCGGCGGTCCATCCGAGAAGAAATGTAATTACACGTGCACTCGGCACAGATGAAGAGGTTGAAGTCGATATCATTTGCACGTCCTGGCGAGCCGGCGATTTGCTTATGTTATGCAGCGACGGTCTGACGACCATGGCGAGCACTTCAGCAATTATGGAGACGTTAGGGCAGGATGATCTCACCTTGGATCAAAAAGCAGATCGGCTCGTACAACTGGCGCTTGAAGCCGGCGGAGACGACAATATTACAGTAGTGCTGCTGCATCATGCCGAAGACACAGAGCTCGAGGGGTGATCGACATGATTGGACATGAATTAGGCGGAAGATATGAAATTATTACACGCATCGGCGGAGGCGGCATGGCGCTTGTATATAAAGCCCATGATATCCTGCTCAATCGTCATGTTGCGGTTAAAGTGCTGCGTCAGCAGTTCGTGCATGATGAAGAATTTATTCGTCGTTTCAGACGCGAGGCACAATCGGCAGCCTCTCTTTCGCATTCCAATGTCGTAAGCATCTATGATGTCGGACAAGAAGACGATACGCACTACATCGTGATGGAATATGTCGAAGGCAACAATTTAAACGAAATTATTAAAGAACGTGCTCCGTTGCAAACCGAGGAAGCCGTTCGGATTGCGATTCAAATTTGCGATGCACTTGAGCACGCGCATTATAATCAAATCATTCATCGTGACATCAAACCACATAATATACTTATCGGCAAGAACGGCCGCGTGAAGGTGACCGATTTCGGTATTGCGCGCGCTGTAACCTCTTCGACAATTACCCAAACAGGTTCTGTGGTGGGCTCTGTTCATTATTTCTCACCGGAGCATGCGAAGGGCGTCGTAACCGGCGAGAAGTCAGACTTGTATTCGCTTGGCATCGTGCTGTACCAGATGGTGACTGGGAAGCTGCCTTTCTTGGGTGAGAGCCCAATTAGCGTAGCGCTGAAGCATTTGCAAGAAACATTCGCCGAGCCCAAAACACTTAACCCGTACATACCGCAAAGTGTAGAGAATGTGATTTTGCGAGCGATGCGGAAGAATCCGGCTGAACGTTATGCGTCTGCCAAGGAGATGCTCAGCGATCTGGAAACTTGCTTGCAGCCAGAGCGATTGAAAGAACCGAAGATTACATTCGCAAATTCCGATTTTGACGAGACGCGTGTCATGCCTGCGATTCGCGGCAGCATTGCCGATAAGATGACGGATACGATATCGAGTGTGCGAACCGAGCAGAGCGGACCATCGGATGAGAAAGCGAAGATATCCGCAGATAAGTCGGATCAGGATCGTTGGAATTCAGATGGTCTGGAAGAATCGCCGCGCAAACGCAAATGGGTCAAGCCTGTCGTGACGGTTGCTTCAACCTTGATTATTATTGCTCTTGTTTATTGGGGAGCCATGACTGTTCTGAGTTGGTTTGATATTGAAGAGGTTGATGTGCCGTATGTGGTCAATATGACGGAGACGGAAGCCCGCACCACGCTGGAAGGTGCTGGTCTTAAAGTGGAAGAGCCCTCGATTTATACCGATAAAGAAGGGGTTCCGAAGGACGTTGTTTATGAGCAGTCGAAACCGAATCAACGAGTGAAGGTAGGCTCATTCATTAAACTGTACGTCAGCAAAGGGCCGAAGCTGGCGACAGCCGGTGATTATGCCGGCAAGTCCTATGAGGATACGGTAGCAGCGCTGGTAGCGCTTGGCGTAGCCCAAGACAGTATTACCAAGGATGAAACGTTCAGTGATGAGACCCCAGGCACGGTATTGGAACAGAGCCCTGAGGTTGGTGCCGAATTTGATCCGAAGACGGTTAAATTTAATTTAACGGTCAGCCAAGGGAAAGAAACATTCCCGATGCCGAATCTGATTAATAAGTCGGAGAAAGATGCGATCGCGATTCTGAAGTCCAAAGGTCTTAAGATTAACGAGGCCGACATCGTGCGCGAAGCAAGCTACAAAGAGAAAGGAACTGTAATCGCACAGTATCCTTTCGATCCTGAGGCGCCGGTATCCGAGGGAGCTGATATTACGCTTACGGTAAGCTCCGGATTGCCAGAAGAAGCAATCGAATACACCTTCAATATCGTCATTTCGCCGGCAGTGGCTGGCAAGACGAGCGAGATCCGTATTACCTATACGGATGCGCGCGGCGAGAATATTGAATGGGGCAAACGGAAAATTAAAGATACGCAGTCCTTCCCGGTTAAGGTCGTGCTTGACCCCAACACGGAAGCGATGGTTACCATTTATCGAGATAATCAATTTACCGATACCTTCTCCAAAACGTATGAAGATGTAAAATCAGGTGAAACTGGAGCGCCGGAAACGGTCCCAGGCACTGAAACGCCGCCGGAAGATCAGCCGGCGCAAACTGAGGAGAATCCTACCGATGGCAATACGACCACAAACGAGACCGACCAATAACAAGACCGATCAAACAGGAAGAATTGTCAAAGCATTGAGCGGTTATTATTATGTAAGACCGCTCGATGCCTCCTCTGATGTGGAGCCGATTCAGTGCAGGGCGCGCGGTATCTTCAAGAAACGCGGCGAATCACCGCTTGTCGGGGATGTCGTTGAATATGAAGAGACGGAGAACGGCGAAGGGGCCGTTAATCGAATCCTGCCGCGCAGCTCGGAACTGATAAGACCGCCTGTTGTCAATATTGATCTTGCTGTACTGGTATTCTCTGTGACGGAGCCAGTGCTGAATCTACAGCTTCTGGATAAGTTTCTTGTTCATATCGAACATGCCGGCATCCAAGCAGTGCTTTGTCTCAGCAAGCAAGATCTTGCTGAGGATGGCGAGGATTCAGAAGAAGCGCGTACGGCTATGAGCGATGTGCTTCGTATTTATCAGCCGATTGGTTATGAGGTGCTTGTGACGAGCTCAAGGCAAGGTGATGGCACTCCGGCATTGGCAGAACGTCTACAAGGCCATCTGGCGGTGTTCGCCGGTCAATCAGGTGTAGGGAAGTCCTCACTGCTTAATGCGCTCGTACCGGGCCTCACGCTCGAGACAAACGCAATCAGCAATCGCCTTGGACGTGGTAAACATACGACTCGCCATGTAGAGCTTGTCGATATCGGCGGCGGATATGTCGCTGATACACCTGGGTTTAGTCAATTGGATTTTGCCGAGCTTGGTATTGAAGAATTAGGTACTTGTTTCAGAGAAATGCACGAGCTTTCTTCGGGATGCAAATTCCGAGGCTGTACACATATTCATGAACCGGAATGTGCGGTGCTGGAAGCGCTGGGACGCGGTGAAATCGCACCTAGCCGCCACAGCAATTACGTGCTGTTCATGGAGGAAATGAAAGAGAAAAAGCGGAGGTACTGAAATGTCTATCATAGCACCATCGATATTGTCGGCTAATTTCGCGACACTTGCAGACGAAATCAAAGACGTGGAGCGTGCCGGAGCGGATTGGATTCATATTGATGTCATGGACGGCCATTTCGTCCCTACACTCACGTTCGGACCACTTGTCATAAGTGCCGTACGGCCAGCCACTAAGCTAGTTTTTGACGTACATTTGATGATCGAGCGTCCGGAGCTGCATATCGCCTCATACGTAGCTGCAGGAGCAGACCGGATAACGATACATGCCGAGGCATGCGTTCATCTTCACCGCGTTATTCACCAAATCAAAGAAGCTGGACTGCCTGTCGGTGTTGCGCTCAATCCGGCAACGCCGATTAACGTGCTGGAGAATGTGCTGGACGATCTGGATATGGTGCTGATTATGACCGTAAACCCGGGCTTTGGGGGACAGCAGTTCATTCCACAATCGCTGCACAAGATCCGTCAGCTGCGTGCACTGCTTGAATCTCGTGGGCTAGGCGACATGCCCATTCAGGTCGATGGCGGCATTAATGCAACGACTGCGAAGCTTGTCAGAGAAGCAGGCGCTGATGTATTTGTAGCCGGCAATGCCGTATTCACTGAGCAGGATCGCGGAGCGGCTATTTCAGCACTGCGTTAGGAGGACTAGAGATGCCCGATTGGTTGAAGAAAGGCCTGTTATGTACCCTCTTTAGTCTTGGCTGCGGACTGATGCTGGCGATATTTCCTAATGTAAAGACCGGCGTCAATTTTCTGTTCTCCATTCTTGCTCTTGTTATTGCCATTTTTTATTTTAAGCAGTTTACATCCTTGCGATCGCGAATCGTATTTGGTGTGATGTCGCTGCTCTTCTTTCTTATCTTTACCATTGTGATTGCCGTTGTGCTTTACGCTAGGGCGCATCCAATGACTACTACCTAGCAGCCTCTGGATGACTTCAGGTTTGGAATAGGACGATCATAGATCGCATAGGATGGTTACATGAACGAACGTTCTTGTAGCCTTTTTTATTTGTTTAAATAAGGCTGAGAGGACCGTTACGGATGTTTATTCAGCATACGAAGAACGTTTTGCTCACGCACACGACGCAAAACTCTTAGGAGGGGTGGAGCATGAAATTTTACACGATCAAGCTGCCGAAGTTTTTGGGTGGCTTCGTGAAGGCGATTCTGAATACGTTCCAGAAGAACTAGCGGCTGTCCTGGCTGCCTTGAAGTCCTAACAAAAGGAACGGTTCGACATGCAGCATCCTGAGCACAGAGCTTCAGCAAAAGGTCCCTCCTGTGCCTAGACATGCAAAAAAGCACCTGATTGAATCAGGTGCTTTTTGTCCATGGCTTAATGCCGTTATACACGAGTCACTTTGCCGGCTTTCAGAGCACGAGTGCTGACATAAACACGTTTTGGTTTACCGTTAACAAGAATTCTAACTTTCTGAACGTTAACGCCCCAAGTGCGGCGAGTTTTGTTGTTAGCGTGAGAAACATGATTGCCAACCCCTGGGCCTTTGCCCGTAATGGCACATTTGCGAGACATGGAATACACCTCCCTTGAAGATTCACTGCAAATAAACAGACTCCAATATAATAACATAACAAATCACATTCATCAAGCATTTGAAGTTTACTTGTCTGAGGTATATAAAGCGCTTAAAATGCAGAAAATGGTCGTAAAATGGGCACTGGGCTTCAAAATCGTCATTATTTATAGTACAATGTTGTTTAGTCCATAATAATAACGGTGAAGGAGTGGTTTTCCATGCCCCTGCAGATTAATTCGGATTTAGGCAATGTATTCATAACCGACCATGTTATCTCCGTTCTTGCCGGCTCAGCGGCACTGGATTGTTATGGACTGGTAGGGATGGCTTCAAGAAAGCAGCTGAAAGACGGAATTGCCGAGCTGCTTGGTCGAGATAATTTATCGCGCGGTGTTGAAGTCCACCGAGAGAACGACTACTTACACATTGATTTGTACATCATCGTTAGCTACGGCACAAAAATTTCCGAGGTCGCACATAACATTCAGTCGAAAGTGAAGTATGTGATGAACGAGGTCATCGGCGTCAAGGTAGACGTCATCAATATTTTTGTCCAAGGCGTACGGGTATCTCGGTAGGAAGGGGTAATACGTTTGATTAAACGCTTTATTAACGGCTCAGACTTTACAAGTATGGTACTGAGCGGAGCGGAAAGTTTGCAAAGAAATGTTGAGCGCATTAATGCGCTGAATGTGTTCCCGGTTCCGGACGGTGATACCGGGACGAATATGAATTTAACGATGACGTCAGGAAAACGCGAGCTTCAAAGCAAATCCTCCCCAGCAATAGGCAAAGTTGCGGAAGCGCTTTCTAAAGGGTTGCTTATGGGTGCACGCGGGAATTCCGGCGTTATTTTGTCACAGTTATTCAGGGGGTTCGCCAAAAGTATCGTCAACTTGGAGCAAATCGATCCGATTCAGTTTGCTGCTGCACTTCAGAATGGAGTAGACATGGCTTATAAGGCTGTCGTCAAGCCGGTTGAAGGGACGATTCTGACCGTTGCGAAAGATACGGCTAAACATGCGGTATCTATCGCTAAGCGCACAACAGATATGACAGAGATGATGCGTGAGGTTGTTACCAAATCGAATGAATCGCTGGCACGTACACCTGATTTGCTTCCGGTACTTAAGCAAGTAGGTGTAGTGGATTCCGGCGGTCAGGGACTTGTTTGTATTTATGAAGGGTTCCTGCGTGCATTAACTGAAAACATGGGCAGTGTGGATGAGAGTCATATGGGTTCGGAGGCAGCATCACCTGAGCTGTTCCCTTCTAGGAATTCCGTGCCTGCAGCATCGGCCGCACGTCCTAACCAAGTGTTGTCCAGTGCACAATCTCGCTTGGAAACAGAGAATATTGAATTTTTATACGATATGGAATTTTTCATTAATCGGAAGCTGGCAGGCCGTCATGCGCTGCGCTTCGATGAAGCTTTGTTCAAAGGCATGCTCAGCAGAGACGGGGATTCGATCCTTGTCATTGCGGACGACGAAATCATTAAAGTTCATGTTCATACGCGCAAGCCGGGGGATGTGCTGAACTACGCGCTGCCTTACGGTGAGCTGACTGAAATTCATATTCTTAACATGCGTGAGCAGCATCGCGAGCTTCTTCAAGAAGAAGCCGCGCATCTGAACAGCAGCACGACATCCGCTCCAGCAGTTCACGAAGATCCGCTGAAGGAAACGGCGATCGTAGAGGAAGCGGCGCTTGGGCTAGCTGTTTCGGAAGTGTTGACAGGCACGCCTGCAGCGTCCATTACAGCGGAATCGGCTCATGAGTGGGCATCATTCGGCATCATTGCAGTGGCCATGGGCGAAGGGATCGCATCGATCTTCATGGATAATAACGTCGATATCGTGCTTTCCGGCGGACAATCGATGAATCCATCGACAGAGGATTTCGTCAATGCGATCGAATCACTGTCGGCTGAGCATATTTATCTGCTGCCGAATAACGGCAACATCATCTTGGCTGCGCAGCAAGCTGCAGAGCTGTGTGAACGAAATGTAACCGTTATACAAACGAAGAATATCCCGCAGGGACTTGCAGCTGTACTGGTCTTCAAGGAAGACGGGACTGCTGAAGAGAACACGGAAGCGATGAGCGAGGCTGCGAAGCAAGTGCGTTCAGGACAAGTGACGAATGCAGTAAGGAATACTTCGATTGACGGCATTACCATTCATGAAGGCGATTATATTGGCATCATGGAGAAGTCCATTGTGACCGCTTCCCCAAGCTTGCAAGAAACCTGCAGGGAGCTGCTTGCCAGAATGCTGGAAGACGGCGGCGAGCTTGTTACGATTCTCACTGGCGATCAAGCAGACGCGGCTGTAACAGCGGAATTCGTACAATGGGCAACCGAGACCTTTGCACATGCAGAGCTTGAAGTACATGAAGGCGGACAACCGCTTTATCCATATCTATTTGCAGTGGAATAGGGGGTGCTGGGATGGGTGCAATCAAGATCATAACGGACAGTACGGCGGATATTCCAAAGCGTGTCCGTGAGCAGCATAATATCGAGATGGTCCCGCTTAAGGTGCTCTTCGGCGAGGACACGTATCTCGATGCAGTCACCATCACGAACAATCAATTTTATGAGCGATTGGCCAAAGCGACTCTGCTGCCAACCACTTCACAGCCCTCACCGGTAGAGTTTATGGAAACCTACGAGCGTGTGCTCGCTACAGGAAAGGACACCTCTATTATCTCCATTCATCTGTCCTCTGCACTAAGCGGCACTTATCAATCGGCGGTTCTGGGCTCTAACTTACTTGAAGTGCCCGGCGATATTACGGTGATCGATTCCAAATCCGCGTCGTATGGCATCGGGCTGTTGGCTGTTAAAGCGGCCGAGATGGCCGCAGCGGGTGAAACCAAAGAAGCCATCGTGACCAAAGTGGAAAACATGATTCAAGATCGTCGTATGTATTTCTTGCTTGATACGCTCGAGTATTTGCAGAAAGGTGGTCGAATTGGCAAAGCAGCAGCTTTGTTTGGTTCGATCCTCAACATAAAGCCAATCCTGACGATTGACAGCGAAGGCGAAGTCATGGCGGTAGATAAGGTGCGCGGGACGAAGAAAGCGATGCAGCGCATTATCGACCTGTTTAAGAAAGACTTCGGCGATGATCCTATTGAAATGACAGTCGGGTGGACACATAAGAACGAGCTGGCGCTGGAGCTGGCAGCTCTGGCGCAAGGACAGCTGAACATACGCAGCATCAGGCAAACAGAGATCGGCTCGGTTATTGGAACACATGCCGGTCCCGGTGCCGCTGCATTGTTTATTACACGGGTGTGAGGTAATGGGGATGAAGCTGGATCAAATAACGGTCCGGCAAATGAAAGGCGTGAGTGCTCAGAAAGAATTAGAGCTTCACGCCTTTGGCGTTCATACGATCGCGGATTTGCTGGATTATTTTCCGTTTCGATATGAAGACTATCGCATTCGGAGCTTAGAGGAAACGAAGGATGGGGAGAAAGCGACCGTTGAAGGCAAGATTATGGGCAATCCGCTCTTGCAGCGGCTCGGCCGCGCTAAGACACGCTTAACCTGCAAAATCGTAATTGACGGAATATTAGTGACAGCCGTATGGTTTAATCGACATTTTCTACAGGATCAGCTGGTTCCGGGCCGGGATATCGTTCTGACGGGCAAATGGGAGCAGCAGCGGCTTCAGATTACGGTATCGGAGTCCGAGTTCCCTGATAAAGGCGCTTCGCGCTCAGGGACTCTTCAGTCCGTATACTCCGTTGGCGGCAGCGTAACACAGCCATGGATACGCAAAATCATGGCGCAAGCGCTGCTTCAATATGGGCCGATGGTGGAAGAGATTCTGCCTGTTGAATTGATGGACAAGCATGGCCTCATGCTGCGCAGAGATGCAGTGAAGCAGATTCATCAGCCCGAGGATATCGCGCAAGGGCAGGCGGCTCGTCGCCGACTCGTCTACGAGGAGCTGTTCTTGTTCCAGTTAAAGCTGCAGGCGTACCGCACCATTAATCGTAAACGAATGGATGGTGTCGCCCATGTGGTGGATGCGGAATCGATTCGGGTTTTCGTGCGGACACTGCCCTTTGAGCTGACAGATTCACAGAAGAAGGTTGTTAACGAAATCCTGATTGATATGCGTCATCCTTCCTGTATGAACCGCTTGCTGCAGGGGGATGTCGGATCCGGTAAGACGGTCGTAGCGGCGATTGCGCTGTTTGCCGCTTACAAAGCTGGCCACCAAGGGGCACTGATGGTGCCGACGGAGATATTAGCGGAGCAGCACTACCGTTCCTTACAGAAGCTTCTAGGCGGTGTAGGGCTGCAGGTAGCGCTGCTAACAGGCAGCTTGACGGAGAAGAAACGGCGGGATGTGCTGGCGGGGCTGCAAATGGGGCTGATTGATGTGATCGTCGGCACGCAGGCGATTATTCAGGAAGGCGTTAATTTCCGCAGTCTGGGTTTAGTTGTAACGGATGAGCAGCACCGATTTGGCGTTAACCAGCGAAGTGTGCTGCGCCGCAAAGGGATGAATCCGGATGTGCTGACGATGACAGCGACACCGATCCCGAGGACGCTTGCCATTACGGCGTTCGGCGACCTTGATGTATCTACGCTGCGGGAACGTCCGCAGGGTCGTAAGCCGATCCAGACAAATTGGGTGAAGCATAATATGCTGGAACGCGTGCTTGGATTTATTCGGCGCGAGGTGGAGGCTGGGCGCCAGTGTTATTTTATATGCCCGCTCATCGAGGAATCGGAGAAACTGGATGTGCAGAATGCGATAGATTTGCATATTCAAATCCAGCAAGCATTCCCAGATCTGAAGATAGGCTTGCTTCACGGCCGACTCTCAACTTCGGACAAAGATGAAGTCATGCGCGCATTCAGCGAGAATGACGTGCATGTGCTCGTAGCAACCACTGTCGTCGAAGTCGGTGTCGACGTGCCGAACGCTACTCTGATGGTCATTATGGATGCGGAAAGGTTTGGCTTATCTCAACTCCACCAGTTGCGCGGGCGCGTAGGTCGTGGCGGCCATCAATCCTACTGTGTCTTAATAGCTGATCCGAAGTCGGAGATCGGTCGTGAACGGATGAAAATCATGACGGAGACGGATGACGGCTTCGAGGTATCGAGACGGGATTTGGAGCTGAGGGGACCCGGGGATTTCTTCGGCACGAAGCAAAGCGGTGTACCGGACTTTAAGCTTGCCGATATGGCGGCCGACTTCGCCGTGCTCGAGGAAGCCAGGGACGATGCGGCTGACATCACGGCGAAGCCGGATTTCTGGACGGAAGCGGCCTATGCCAGAGTACGCGAGCTGCTCAAGAAAGAGCAACTTTTTCAAGGGGAACTCTTGGACTAGTTTTGAAAGTGGCTGTCTCAGCATATAGTACAACGAATGGCTTTAAGAAGCCGACGGAGGTGCTAGCCCTAAGATGAGCTACACGAAATATGGTATCCGGCCTGAGTTGGTCGAGCGTGTAAAGTTGAAGATGAAGAATCCGGTCGTGAAGGATCGTATGAAGATGCTGTTAAATGGTGTTTCCAAATATGATTTACAGGATCGCACGAAAGTGAAGAAGCTGGTGAAGACGTCAGCCGGCATCTTGCAGGAGTCTCTTACGGAACAGCAAGAAGAGCAATTAATTGCATTCGTACTAGGTCAGAAAATCGATCCTTCCAACACGCTCCATCTTATCAAACTATGGGCTATGTTCCGCTGATCCTTGGATCGGCGGATTTTTTTTGCTTCCATCCTGCGCGATCAGATGGGAGCGATACACGATGCATCATCATTCGCAACACTGCCGACCGTTTTGCCGACCGGATAGGCTTCAAGCAGCTCGGATGGAAACGGGGAGAGCAGCTCGTTAAGCTTCTGTTGATCTTGAATTGAACGGTCAAGCCACATCGCCTCATGCTCTTCATGGAGGATTACAGGCATCCGGTTATGGATTGGAGCCATCAGCTCATTAGGGGTCGTTGTCAGAATGGTACAGGTACTCAGTTTAATCCCATCCGGGGACACCCAAGTATCATATAACCCGGCCATGCTAAAGAGCTTGCGGTCGCGCTTCACGATGCGCATCGGCTGCTTGTCCTTCTCATCCTGTCGCCATTCATAGAAACCGTCGGCCGGTATGATGCAGCGTTTGCGGCGAATAAGCTGCTTGAAGGCAGGTTTCTCCCAGACCGTTTCGGCGCGTGCATTGAGCATTTTGTTGCCGACCTTAGGACTGTCTGCCCAGGAAGGAACAAGGCCCCATTTGAGCTCGCCTAGCCGGTTTTGCGTGCCGTCACCAACGATGGCGAATACCATCTGACCGGGGGCGACATTATATTTGGGCTGAGGATAAGGCACATTCGTGGAAGAAATCCAATAACGTAACATTAGCTCTTCCAAAGATACTGTAATCGTATAACGTCCACACATCGTCTGCTAACCTCCTGCACCTATTCGTCCTATTCTCCTCAGTATACTACGGGCGGCTAATTGATTGTAGAGAAGCCCATACTAAATCGTATACCCGTGGACAAGAAGAAACGAATGTCGCCCCATCATTGAAAGGAGTGACGAAGCGCATGGAGCATCAAAGCAGCACTAACCATTCTGTAATGAAGCGTATCCTACTTGGCCTGCGAAGTTTGCCTGCACGCATTGTTGCTTATCTAGCGGCAAAGCGGCATGCGAAACAGGCTTCCTCGAAGCTGGCTCAGCATGCGATTCCAATGGAGCTTAAGCAAGAATTGGTCCGAGAGCTGAGAGCGGGTTGGAAGTCACAAGGCGAGCAGCGTCCCGAAACGCCTATTGAACCCTTATCGGAGTTATATAACGAACAGGAACGTACATGGATTCACCGGATTCGCCATGAGACGGAGATTGCCAATCAGAATAATGTGACTCGTACGGAGGCGTACCGCGCGGTTTATTTTCGCTGCCCTGAGCTGCACTGGGCGCTGCTTGCGCATGTGGTTTCCCGCAATGGCGGTTGGAATATGACCGACCTGCAGGGGGAGCTGCTGCCGCGGCTGCTTGACCGCGCCTATCGCAAACAGACGTTTCTTCTGCTGGAACGTGCGAACGCTATGATTTTTCAAGATGCTTATCCTCAGCTGCTGCTCTACGAAGCATCACGGAAGGAAGGGCGTGAGCTCTTCTCGTTATTGCCTGCATTTGGCGTGTCTGGCTTCATGCGTCCGGTTTGGTCGCAGTTCTGGCGCCGCAAAGATCCAGCGATTCTGACCACCGCACTGATTGTGAATGAGCAGCATGTCATCGAAGCTCCTCTTGTTCGCAGTACCTACTTCAAGGAGCATGTCTTGCGCAAGCCTGCATTTCTATTGCAGACGCCACTCCAAACCAATGCTGTATTTATGCCCTATGGCGCGCCGAACGAAGGAGCGATGAAGCTTGCGGGGCTCGTGCTTGAGAATTTCCGCAATATCGAGGAGAGAATTGAATTCGGGAAGCGATTGTATGCCATTCTATATGGCGTTCCTGAGGTACATCGCGGTGTACTGGCATTCGTGCGAGCCGTACACCACACCGGCTCAAGAGCCGATTATGCCCCGCATTTATTTACGAAGCAATTGCGATCCCAATCGACGAGAAGTTATGTAGAGAAGCTGGATGGCTGTAAACTGAAGCGCAGAGCAAAGAAGTTTGCCAGTCCGGAGCTGACTGCAGCCTGGCAGGATATACCCGTAGAAATAGGCAGCCGCGAAGATTGGTTTCAGGAAACCAGCGAGGTGGAACGATACTTCGAACAGCTCCCGATGCCGGAGGTTTTTGTCATCTCCGAAGAGCACTGTCTCGCGATTAATAAGATCGAGTTAGCCGTGCTGGCCGCGCAGCAGTTGAAGCCGAGCACGGCACATGACAAAAGGCGATAGAGAGCTGCTGCATGCAGCTTGCCTCTATCGCCTTTATTGTCGCGCTCTGAAGATTAAGATTTACGTTGCAGCAATTCCCAGCGGTACACGTATTCGAACAGAAACTCGAACGCTTCCAGATGGCGTTTGGCTTCAAAAGCGTTCGCGCCCCAAGCGTAAATGCCATGCTTCCGCAGCATGATACCGGGGATGCGTGGATCAAGTCGTTCCGTAACTTCCGGTACGATGCTCGGGATATGCGTGAAGTTGGACACGATCGGGATATCAATATGGGCATCATCTTCCCATATATTGAATGCTTTAATAAGCTCAACACCGTCAACAGGAATCGATTTACGCTCCCAGAAGAGCTCAGAGACGATGCTGTTATAGACGGAGTGGATATGGAAAATAGCGCCGCAACCCGTTTGACGGTAGATTTCACAGTGGATCAACGTCTCAGCCGAAGGTTTGAGCCTGGTGGGCTCGCTCGGCTTGCCCGCTTGATCGACGAACAGGAAATCCTCAGGTGTCGACAGCGACTTATCCTTGCCGCTTGCCGTAATGGCAAAGTTGAAATCCTCCGGCGAGTAGTCGCCTACTCGAATCGAAAGATTGCCGCTCGTTCCCGGGAACCAGCCACGGGAAGCGAAGAGGCTCTTCACCTCCGTTAGTTCTGCAAGCACGCGCTGCTTGTCTTCTAATGCGATATGTGCAAATGACATGGTTAAGCGGTCGCCTCCTGCAATTTCAGTACGTCGAGGACGTCATGGAACGTCTTGAACTCGTGATAAGAAAGTCCGAGCTCTTTGCATTTCTGCGTCAAATGTGAGCGGGCGAAAACCACGTCAGCAAGCTTCGCTCCTTCAAAATCCGTCACGCTGTCGCCGATAAGAATGCGCTCATACTGACCTTTAGGGAAGCGGCGAATAATCGTTGTTTTGCACATGCCGCAGTCGGTCTTGCATTCGCCATCGCAAGGGTGAGGCCATGTAATTTCGATCTTATCTCCTGAGAAATCACTGCCGTTGCAGTAGATGTGATTCACCGGAATGTTAAACTGCGCAAGAAGCGGGTAGACGAAGAAGTCGATGCCGCCGCTCGTGACGTAGAATTCGATATCGTTATCTTTGCAATATTGCAGCAAATCGGCAAAACCTGCACGGATGACAGCGTTGGAAATGGCATAGTCGACCACTTCTCGTTTCATCGAGGAAGGCAGCAGTCGGAACAGCTCGCCGACTCCTTGACGAATCGTCTTGCGTTGTCCGACGATGTCGTTTACGATCGCTTCCCAGCCGGGAGGATTGAAGTGTTTGATAATGGCAACGATGTTATCGTTCTCTGTAATGGTGCCGTCAAAATCACAAAAGATCACGCGCTGTGGGGATCTGGATGTCGTGTTAGTGTTCATGCTCATTATTCCTTGTACCCCCAGCTGTCAATCGCAGCTTGAAGCGCTTCGTTGCCGGGCTTCGCAGCTGCTTCAGGCAGTGATATGCCTGCTCTAGCAGCTTCAATCGCCATGCGGAACGCTTGTCCGCCGGAGGCTGTTCCCATCGGATGTCCGTGGATGCCTCCGCCTGCATTGACGACGACATCGGTGCCGAAGTCGCGCAGAATAAGCGGGACTAGTCCGGGATGGATGCCAGCAGAAGGGACCGGGAAGCTTGGTGCTACCGGCAGGGCGGGGTCGATCAATGCGGCTTGCACGGCTAAGTTCTCTTCGCGCGGCATGACGACAGAACCGTACGGTGAAGGGAATAGTACAAGATCCGCACCAGCTAATCTCATGAGCTTGCCCAGCAGCAAAGGTGCGGCGATGCCGTAGTGCACGGAAGGGTACAAGGCGCCGGCCATTGCAGGGTGAGCCGCAATCGGCACCGAAATTTCCGGATCGATGCTTAGCTCATGCAGCACGTCGTATCCATAAGCGAGCACATTGAACAGAAGGGCATTCGCCCCTGCGTTGATTGCCTTCTTCGCTTGCGAGGCAAGCTTCGATGTTGGACCGGTCAAGTTGACGGCATACAGAAGCTTCTGCCCTGTTACCAGTTCTGCTTGACGGGCAGCTTCCATACAAGCTTCAACCCGTTTCTCAAGCGGAGTCAGCGGGTTCTCGAATAGGATCTCATCATCCTTGATCAGGTCTACGCCGCCAAGCGCTTGCTGATAGAACTGCTCGCGCAGGTTAGGCAGATCATGACCGATAACGGATTTAAAGATGCTCATTAGCAGTGGACGCTCGTTAGCCCCTAGCAGTTTACGTACGCCTTCAATACCGAATTTCGGTCCGGGAAATGCTGAAACAAAGCTGCTTGAGAAATCGAGATCAAGCAGTTTGATTTTGCCGTCCATGGACAGCTTTCCGAATACCGTAACGAGCAGGGCAGGGAGGTCACGGCTGAA
Organism: Paenibacillus sp. CF384; assembly: GCF_900106745.1. Taxonomy (GTDB): domain Bacteria; phylum Bacillota; class Bacilli; order Paenibacillales; family Paenibacillaceae; genus Paenibacillus_Z. The sequence continues at coordinate 287,779 of NZ_FNNV01000003.1, forward strand.
ATTCACGTCCGGATAGGCGATGCGAAGATCGGCATAACGCTCTCCAGGTGCCGAGCCTTCATGAACGTTCACGGAAATAACGCGTCCAAGATGTTTCTCCATCTCGGCTTTACGCGCTTCCGGCAGATCCGTCCAGCTTCCGACCGTCAGGCCGACAGCAATGCCCTGTGCTTTCTTATGAAAATCCGCTTTGTCATCGTAACAACGATAAGTTGCTATACATACAGCTTGATCACTCATGATGTCGCTTTCCTTTCAATCTCTGCTCCCATTTCCGCAGCACGCTCTGCAGCACGAGTAATCGCACTAATAACGGCTTGCGAGAAATGGTTAGCATCTAGTTTTTCAATTGCAGCTTGGGTCGTGCCGTTAGGAGAGGTCACTTTGCGTCGCAAATCAGCCGGGTTCTCCCCAGTAGCTTTCACCATATGTGCGGCTCCTAGTACGGTTTGAACAGTCAGCTCACGTGCGGCTTCTTCAGTCAGACCAAGCTCGCTGCCAGCAGCAATCATAGCTTCCATTAGGTAGTACACATAGGCAGGACCGCTGCCGGACAATCCTGTAACAACCTCAAGCAGCTGTTCTTCCACAACCGCGGTTAAGCCAACCGCTTGAAACATCGTCTCAGCGAGGTCACGCTGATTGCCCGTGACAGAAGCAGAGAAGCTGACGCCGGTAGCTCCAAGTCCGATCGTGCTCGACGTATTCGGCATCGTGCGTACAATCGCCATCGGTTTGCCGAGTAATGTTTCCAACGTGCGAATAGTCATGCCGGCAATAACCGAGATGATTAATTGACCCGGATGCAGAAGATCGCGCACTTGAAGGATCGCTTCCGCGGCATCCTTGGGTTTCATCATGAGAAAAACAATATCCGCTTCCTGCAGCATGACGGATTTCTCCGCTTCCAGAGAGGATGTATTCACGCCGTACCTAGACGTGAGTTCTTCCATTCGCGCAGCGTTTTGCCGATTCATCATGCTGATCTGACCCGGCTCGGTCAAGCCGCGGTCAAGCAGTCCGCGAACCATCGCTTCGGCAATGGAGCCTGCACCATAGAAACACATTTTAAGCGATCCGATTGCAGTTGAAATACTAGAAGATGAAAGTAACGTCATGATCGTGAATCCTCCTGTTCTATCCGCGTATTTGTCCGCTGCCGTAAATGCGGAATTTGGTTGAAGTCAGTGCAGGCAGACCCATTGGTCCTCTGGCATGAAGCTTCTGGGTACTGATGCCGATTTCGGCACCGTAGCCAAATTCGAAGCCATCCGTGAAACGGGTGGAAGCGTTATGGTAGACCGCAGCCGCATCAATCTGCTGCAAGAACTGATCCGCGTTCTCTTGATTCTCGGTGACGATGCATTCCGAATGCATCGTGCCGAATTTGCTAATATGCTGCATGGCTTCATCTATGCCGGAAACGATATGAATATTCATAATGTAATCATTATATTCCGTCGCGTAATCCGATTCGGTTACAGCATTTGCCTCAGGGACGATAGCAAGCGTCCGTTCACAACCGCGGAGCTCGACATTAGCTGCAAGGAAGCGTTCAGCCAGTTCACGAAGATGGCGTTCGGCGAAAGCTTCATGGACAAGCAGCGTCTCCATAGAGTTGCAAACAGAAGGGCGCTGAACCTTAGCGTTGAAGGCGATATCCGATGCCATCGCAAGCTGCGCGCTGTCGTCCAAGTAAGTATGACAAACGCCGGCTCCTGTTTCAATGACGGGAACGGTCGCATTTTCAACAACATTTCGAATTAATGATGCGCCGCCGCGAGGGATTACGACGTCGAGCAGGCCATTTAACTTCAACATTTCGTCAACGGAAGCACGCGATGGGTCCTCAATCAATTGGAGGGCATCAGCAGGCATGGAAGTGGAGGCAAGCGCTTCGCGAAGGACTTCGACGATACGGCGGTTGGATTCCAGCGCAGCAGATCCACCGCGAAGGACGACGGAGTTGCCTGTCTTGAGACAAAGTCCGGCTGCATCGACCGTTACGTTGGGGCGAGCTTCATAGATCATCCCGATCACACCGAGCGGAACCGTGATTTTGTCGACGCGCAGTCCGTTAGGACGTTCAAACGATTCCAAGGTAAGGCCTACAGGATCGTTCAGTTGCACGACTTGGCGAAGACCTTCGGCGATATCTTCCACACGTGAAGATGTAAGCGTCAGTCGGTCAAGCAGCGATTCGCTCGTTCCGTTTACGCGTCCACGTTCAATGTCGATTCGGTTCGCTTGAATAATCGAATCTTGATGACGGATCAACGCATTTGCCATTTCGAGAAGGGCTTCATTCTTCTGATTCGTCGTTAATCGGTTCATTATACCCGCTGCTTGTTTGGCAAGGGCGGCTTTCTCCCGTACTTCGCTCATATGGTCTCTCTCCCTCATAAGTCCTGTCGTCTAAGATCTAAGTGTGACCCACTCATCACGGTGGATGACTTCTATTCGAGTTACTTCAACACGTCTGCGCACTTCTTCCGTACTTAAGCCGGCAACGGCTTGCACCTGCCAAGCGGCATAGTTCACGACGCCGCGGCCAAGCGATTGCTGCTGTTCATTGTACACTTCAACGACATCGCCGGGATGAAAATCGCCTTCAATGGTTCGTATCCCGGCTGGCAGCAAGCTTTTGCCGCCTTCGAGCAATGCTCGTTCCGCACCTTGGTCGACGAAGATACGGCCTTGCGGCATGGAATGGAAGCCAAGCCACTGTTTCTTTGTCGTCAGGTTGTGCTGGCTCGTTTCGAAATACGTCCCTTTGCCGATTCCGGATACGGCGAGATTCAAATCGCCGGGCTCCACGACGCGGCCGATAAATACCGGAACACCGCCGCGCATCGCGATACGTGCTGCTTCAATCTTCGAACGCATCCCGCCGGTTCCGACAGCGGATCCTGCACCGCCAGCGACGCGCAGAATGTCATCGGAGATTTGCTCGACACGATCGTAACGAACGGCATTCGGGTTCTTACGCGGATCTTCCGTATACAGGCCATCCATGTCGGTCAAAATAATAAGCCGCTTCGCTTTCACAAGATTGCCGACAAGCGCAGATAACGTATCGTTCTCGCTGAACTTCAATTCATCCGTTGCGACGGTGTCGTTCTCGTTCACGATCGGAAGCATGCGCCGATGGAGCAGCTCTTCTATGGTCATCAGTGCATTCTGAATCCGTTTGCGATTGGAGAAATCTGCTCGGGTCAGCAGAATTTGAGCAACGCCAATGCCGCCATTGTTGCCGTAGGATGCGAAGGCTTCTTGATAGGCCTGCATAAGCAGGGCTTGACCGACGGCCGCGGCCGCTTGTTTCTCGTGGACGAGCTTCGGACGGGTATGATAGCCGATTTTCTTGAATCCGGCGGCGATGGCACCGGAGGTGACGAGCAGCACTTGGTAGCCTGCTTCATGGAGGGCAGCGAGCTCATGCGCGAAGAAGGCGATTCGTTCCCGATTAATGCCGCCTTCATCGGAGGTTAAGGAGCTGCTGCCGATTTTGACTACAATGGTATCTGTCATATGTCTCCCCGAACCTTTCCTAGAAAATAAAAAAAACTCTCATCCTTGTATATATACAAAGGACGAAAGTTTAACTTCCGCGGTACCACCTTTATTAACGGCTATGTTTGGCATGCCGTTCCGCTTTCTTAGACCTGATAACAGCAGGTCGCTGTCCGACTCATCGCCGGCCGTTCCGGGGAAGGTTTCTGCAGCAATAACGGTAAATTCTCACAGCGAACGAATTTACTCTCTGTCGCATTGCGGAGTGCATACTTGGCCCCATCAAGACGTTAATGGTTTTTAATTAAAGAGAATCATACCATGTTCTGCCTGGTACTGTAAAGCAAAGAAAAGCCCATAAAGACGGGCTTTATGGGCGGAGTATAAATTATTTTTAGATTATTCGAACAGACCCAGTTTGCCGATGCGGTGAATCGCTTCTTGCAGCCGTTCTTCTGAGGCAAGCAGTCCAAGTCGCACGTAATTTTCTCCATGCGTGCCGAACCCGACTCCCGGTGCTAATACGACATCGGCTTTCTCCAGTACGAGATCAGAGAAGGAAGAGGAGGTATAGCCTTTAGGCACTGGCAGCCAGCAGAAGAAAGAACCGCTTGGCTTCGCAGCCTTCCAGCCAATCTCGTCCATCGCGCCGAATAAAGCATTGCGTCTGCTCTCGTAAGCAGCAGCAAGATCGGTCACGCATTGCTGCGGGCCGGTAAGCGCAGCGGCTGCAGCCGCTTGAATGCCGCCGAACAAACTGCAATAGTAATGATCTTGAATGAGATTGATCAATGAAATGATTTCGGTATTGCCAAGGGCAAAGCCGACACGCCAGCCGGCCATATTGTACGTCTTGGACAGCGTATAGAATTCAACGCCGACTTCTTTGGCTCCAGGTGTTTGCAAGAAGCTGACAGGTTGTTTGCCGTCAAACCCAATTGCGCCATAAGCAAAATCACTCGCAACGACGATGCCGTGTTTGGCAGCGAATTCCACGGTTTGCTTGTAAAATTCCGGATCAGCTGTGGCCCCGGTCGGATTGTTCGGATAATTGATGAACATAAGTTTCGCTTTATCCGCAATAGCCGGAGATACCGCACTGTAATCAGGTAAAAAAGCATTGTCAGACGTCAGCGGCATATATTCCATCTTACCGCCCGCAAGTGCAACCCCGGACCAGTAATCCGGATAGCCGGGATCAGGCACGAGGCAGATATCGCCGGGATTCAGCAAACATTGGCTAATTTCGATCAGACCTGTTTTGCCGCCGAACAAGATGGCGACTTCTTTCTCCGGATCGAGGTCGACGCCATAGTCTTCTTTATAACGCTGCGCGACCGCTTGTTTGAGAAAAGGATATCCGCTGAAAGGCGGATAACGATGATACATCGGGTTCGGAGCTGCGTCTTGAAGTGCAGCTACGATATGAGGCGGTGTAGGCTGATCCGGATTGCCCTGCCCCAGATTGATGACATCGCGGCCTTTGGCTGCTTGCGCGTTGGCTTTGCGGACAAGTCCGGCAAAGAATTGTGCCGGCAAACCGGTCATCCGGTCTGCCGGATTGATTTGAACTGTTTTTATTCCATCCATTGTTATCACTCCACCGTTAATCTAACCCTAAATGTAGCATAATGTTGGAATGAGTGTCGAGCGCCCGGTTCCTTAAGCGGCGAGGTGGAGTGAGCCTAGCGTGTTGCTGGATAAACCTCTTACAGATCCATCGCTTTGAGGAATGGCTTGATATTGGCTTTGAATTGAAGCAGATACGGCTTGCGGTTCTCGTCAAAAATAAGCAGCAGCTGCGGTTTCTTCGGACAATAGAACAGGAACACATCCTGTGTCATGACCTGCAGTGCTCCTGCTTTCACAGCAGTCGGTTGGTCAAGCGGGATGCGGAACACATAACCGCATTTATCTTCGGCTTGCAATCTTGGCGACATGCCTGTAACGGAATTCAGCCATGACTTCGCATAGCCTTGAAACTCGGCATTGTTCGGGACGCTCTTCACAACTTTGCCGGCAACGACATCGAAAGCCTGAACTGGCCGCTGCATGGTATCGTGGTCATCCAGTGCTCCGGCGCTGACTACAGCAGGAAGAACCAGAAACAAAAGCAGTGCCAGGGCGGATACGATTTTTGTACTCCATCTTCTCATTTACGCAGTCTCCTTAATCGGTACAGGATGGTTTCCTCCTTACAGTGCCCATCTTGACAGCGAAGCATGAGACGATATGATTAGGTAAAACTGAGCAATTCAGGAGGCAATCGAATGAGTGAGAGGAAATTAAAGCTTGCGATCGTGCAGATGCACGTTGATGCGGGATATCCCGAGGCGAATTTTGCAAGGCTGGAGGAAAGACTGTACGAAGCCGTTCAAGGGCCGGATAAGCCTGATTTGATCATGTTCCCGGAGATGTGGAATACCGGTTACGCGCTTGAGCAGATCGATCAGATTGCGGATCAAGATGGAGAGCGCACGAAGGCGCTTCTGTCAGCTTTTGCCCGTGAGCACCAGGTTCAAATTATCGGAGGTTCCATTGCGGAGAAACGCGAAGGCGGCGTTTATAATACGATCTATGCGTTCAATGAGAACGGCGAAGTGGTATCGGACTATTCCAAAATTCATTTGTTCCGTCTCATGGATGAAGAAAAGCATCTGAAAGCAGGGGAGAAGCTCGGCACGCTCGAAGTGGCAGGCTCTGAAGCAGGAATGATGATCTGCTACGACATCCGGTTCCCGGAGCTCGCGCGCAAGCTCGCGCTTGGCGGTGCTAAAGTCTTGTTCGTTCCGGCCCAGTGGCCCAACCCGAGATTGCATCATTGGCGGACCTTGTTAACAGCCAGAGCCATCGAGAATCAGATGTTTGTTATCGCATGCAATCGCTGCGGAACGAGCGGAACGAGTTCATTCTTCGGGCATTCCTTAATCATTGATCCATGGGGCGAAATTGTGGCAGAAGCGGGAGAAGACGAAGTCATCATGAGAGCGGAGATCGATCTGAATCTCGTCGACGCCGTCCGCGCCAAGATTCCGGTATTCGAAGACCGCCGTCCTTCACTTTATTAATGTAGCTTTCATCGTTTCAATAAAAGCCTCGGCCGCTCTCGAGAGATAGCGGCCTTTACGGCTTGCAATGACGAGCGTACGGATCGGTGTGGGAGCAGAAAGCGGCAAATAGACAGGCGTTCGTTCATCGACTCTATCCCTTATGAGCATCTTTGGCACGAATGTGATCCCCATTCCAGCGGCAACGAGAGATTGGATGGTTTCGATGTTCGTGCTCTCGAATACGATGCGCGGCTCGAAGCCTGCTTGTTCGCACAGCTCCATTACATTTTGCCGGAAGCCTTGGCCTTTCTTCAACACGATAAAAGGTTCGGCACTTAAGTTTTCGATGTGAATCGGATCATTCATCTTTGCAAGAGGATGATCAGGAGGAACTGCCAGCACGATTTCCTCTTCAATGATGGGAACCCACTCCAGTGACGGCTCGAATAGAGGCAATGCAAGCAAGCTGAGGTCGGTTTGGCCGCTCGCGGTTAGTTGCTCCAGCTTGGAAGGTGTATCTTCGACAAGGACGACTTCGATTTCGGGATACCTTTTATTAAAGATAGGCAGTACGGTTGGCAGGACGTGTGAGCCGGTAATGGATAAACTGCCCACAACGAGCTTCCCTTTGCGCATATGAGCAAGGTCGTCGAGCTCCTGTTTCAATTGTTCGATGTTGTCTAAGATATTCTGCGCTTTATCTACAAACACCGCGCCTGCATGTGTAAGCTCAACGGAGTTTGTGGTTCGGCGGAATAGGAGCACGCCGATTTCCTTCTCCAGCTTCGACAGCTGCTGGCTGAGCGATGGCTGAGCGATATGCAGTTTCTCCGCTGCGCGCGAGAAATTCTTCTCTTTGGCAATTTGGATGACGTATTGCAGCTGGCGAAATTCCATGATTGACCACTCCAGAACCAAGTTTTAACATGATTTATCTTCATAGGCCGTACCTATTGCTGTTATAGATATTATATCTTAGATCAATGAAGAAAGAAATGTTATGATGGCTACATTGAATTATTGCTACGAGCAAATGAACTTATGAGGTGAATATAATGACGAAAAGAACGATGTTTGAGAAAATTTGGGATAATCACGTCATTCATTCGGATGCAGGTAAACCGAGCGTAATCTATATCGATTTGCAGCTTGTCCATGAAGTAACTTCTCCGCAAGCGTTTGAAGGTCTTCGTATGTCTGGCCGCAAAGTTCGCCGTCCTGATCTGACATTCGCAACAATGGACCACAACGTACCAACGAAGGATCGTTTCAACATTACAGATCCGATCTCGAAGCAACAAATCGATACGCTGACTCAGAACTGTAAAGACTTCGGCGTAACATTGTTCGACCTAGACAGCATCGACCAAGGTGTCGTTCACGTTATGGGACCTGAGCTTGGCCTTACGCATCCGGGTAAAACAATCGTTTGCGGCGACAGCCACACTTCCACGCACGGCGCTTTCGGAGCTCTTGCTTTCGGTATCGGTACTTCCGAGGTTGAGCATGTTCTTGCAACGCAGTGCTTGCAGCAGTCCAAAGCCAAAACAATGGAAATTCGTTACACAGGCAGCCGCAAACCCGGCGTAACCGCTAAAGATATGATTCTTGGCGTTATTGCCAAATACGGTACGGATTTCGGTACCGGTTATGTAATGGAGTTCACGGGCGAAGCTATCCGCAGCCTGTCGATGGAAGAGCGTATGACCGTTTGTAACATGTCCATCGAAGCAGGCGCACGCGCTGGCTTGATCGCTCCTGACGAAACTACGTTCAATTACCTGCGCGGCCGTGAATACGCACCGCAAGGCGAAGCGTTTGATCGTGCAATTGCCGTTTGGGCTGACCTTGCGACAGACGAAGGCGCTGCGTTCGATACCGTTCTTGAATTCGATGTAGACTCCTTGATCCCGCAAGTAACTTGGGGTACAAGCCCGGGCATGGGTACTGACATCACGAAGAACGTACCGGTACCTGCCGAGCTTCCAACGGAGAACGAGCGTAAAGCAGCTGAGAAAGCACTTGAATATATGGGACTTACTCCTGGTACGCCAATGAGTGAGATCGACATCGACTACGTCTTTATCGGTTCTTGCACCAATGGTCGGATCGAAGATTTGCGCGCCGCTGCTGAAATTGCAAAAGGCTATAAAGTAAGCGACCGCGTTACAGCGATTGTTGTTCCGGGTTCGGGCCGCGTTAAGATTCAGGCTGAGAAAGAAGGCCTTGATGTGATCTTCACGGAAGCAGGTTTCGAATGGCGTGACGCTGGCTGCTCCATGTGTCTTGCGATGAACCCAGACGTTCTGCAACCGGGTCAACGCTGCGCATCGACATCCAACCGTAACTTCGAAGGCCGTCAAGGCCGCGGCGGACGTACGCACTTGGTTTCCCCGGCAATGGCCGCAGCAGCTGCGATCATGGGTAAATTCACAGACGTTCGTGACTGGAAAATCAAATCCGAAGTATTGAACTAGCAAGAGAGACGAGAGGAGTTAACGATCATGGAAGAATTTAAACAGCTAACGGGTCTTGTTGCCCCGGTAGATCGTGTTAACGTAGATACAGATGCAATCATTCCTAAACAATTTCTGAAGCGCATTGAGCGCAGCGGGTTCGGCCAGTTCCTGTTCTTCGAATGGCGCTGGGATGAGCAAGGTAACGTAATCGATTCGTTCAGCCTGAATCAACCTCGTTATCAAGGTTCGGAAGTTCTGATTTCCCGCGCTAACTTTGGCTGCGGCTCATCCCGTGAGCATGCGCCTTGGGCGATTCTCGATTATGGTTTTAAAGTGGTTATCGCGCCTTCGTTCGCTGATATCTTCTATAATAACTGCTTCAAGAACGGCATTCTTCCAATCCGTTTGAGCGAAGAGCAAGTGGAAGACTTGTTCCAACGCACGACGAAGACAGAAGGCTACAAGCTGAATGTTGACTTGGTAAACAAAACGCTGACAGATGATGCCGGACTGCACATCGACTTCGACCTCGATGAGCACCGCCGCCAATTCCTGCTTCAAGGCCTTGATGACATCGGTCTTACGCTTCAGCACGAAGATAAAATCTCCGCGTACGAAGCAAGCCGCGTCGCGTTTTAAATCACATAAGGACATAAGGCAGCCCCAATCATCGTTTGATGATTGGGGCTGTTTTTTTATTTTTTCGGCGTTTTCGCGGCCGGGGGAGACTGAGAGTTCGGAAATTGAACTCTCAGCTTAACCATTCTGAGGAGCTCATTGTTAAATAAACCGAAAGCGGATATACCGCTCTCAGTGTCCAAACTAACCCATTTACTCCGCTGAAAGAGGCATATCCGCTATCAACCTCGCACCCCCACAAAACCGCTCTTTCACGCACCATTTTTGCATTGTGAGCGCTGTCTGAACTAGATAGTTACATTTTTCCTGAATACGCAACTTTTTCTGACAAGCTGCGTCTAATCATTGTCTACAGTTATCGTCGAATTCAGGCGGGCTGACTGGCGAAATAAATCGTTTTAGAGGTGAAGGATGAAGAAGTTTGTGTCCGCTGTGTTGCTGTTGTCGCTCTTGATCTCTTTGTTCCCCAGTCTCGTGGGAGCAGCGGAAGCACCAAAGCTTTATCTGAATGGAAAACAGCTTCAAAGTACTGCTGAGCCCCGCATTGTTGGCGATTCGACACTCGTTCCAATTCGAACGGTGACGGAAGGGCTTGGTTTTGATGTGGCATGGGAGAAGCCGAATGTAACCATCTCCAACGGCGAAACAAACATGGTACTGACAATTGGCGGTAAGAATGCCATAGTGAATGACCGGGAAGTCTCTCTAGACGCGCCAGCTCTCAATACAGACGGCTCAACGATGGTGCCGCTGCGTTTTATAAGTGAGCAGTTCGGGTTAAGTGTATATTGGGACAAGCCCTCCCGCTCTGTACATCTCTTTCAGCAAACCGTAGTGACTCCGCCGGTTGTAGATCCACCGACCGAAACGCCGGACCCGGGAACGAATCCAGGAGACGGTGAAGGGCCGATCGTAGATCCACCGTCAGATACTTCTGCAAGTCTCAAATCAATCGAGTATAATGGTTTAGGCAGTATTTACCTAGCCTATGAAGGCGATTTCAAAGATGTCAAAACTGAGGTGCTGCATAACCCGGAGCGTGTTGTCATCGACCTGCCTTATATGAACTTTAATTCTGCTTTTACGCCTGCCTTCACGCAGCTGAACAGTTCGACTAAGCTTGGCGAATTATTGATCGATTCGCATCCGACACTTCAGAAGGTGCGGTATTCCTATTATTCGGACAAGCCGGATACAGTTAGGGTGGTACTGGACCTACTAGCGCCTACCAATGTCCAGACCGTCAAAGAAGATCAATCCATTCGTATTGATGTCTTGGAGCAAACCGGTCCACCGCCTGTTACTCCGCCGGTAACGCCGGGGGATAAGATTTATAAAGTAGTGCTCGATGCAGGTCATGGCGCGAAAGATCCCGGTGCACTTAGCGTAACCGGACGGCAGGAGAAGGAATACAATCTTGCCATCACGTTAAAGGTCAAAGCGCTTCTTGATCAAGAAGCGAAGATCAAGCCGTATCTTACACGTTCCAACGATACTTTCGTGGAGCTTGATGATCGCGCAGCTTTTGCAAACAATCTTAAAGCGGATTTGTTTATCTCTTTCCATGCTAACAAGACGGAAAGTGCAACGGTATCGGGCTCCGAGACGTATTACTCACGCGGGGACAGTATCGCTTTGGCGAAGGTCTTGCACAAGTATTTGGTTCAAGGGACAGGCTTCAAGGATCGTGGAGTAAGACAAGCGGATTTCAGAGTCATTAAGAAGACGACAATGCCAGCCGTATTGCTTGAAGCGGGTTATCTCTCTAACAGTGGAGACACTTCCGTACTCTTCAATGATGCGAAACAGAACAAGATTGCTGCGGAAATCGTAGCGGGTATTAAAGAATATTTAAAACTAAGCTAGGAGAATGCCGATGAAACGTCATATTACTACATCATTATTATCGGTAATCGTTGCAGCCGCACTTATCGTACCGCTTAGCGCTTGCGGCAATCGTACAGAATCGCTGACGCAAGGCGGCGGAGCGGTTCAAGAACAGCCGGCAGATGGAACTAACAATACTTCCAGTGAACAAAATCAAGATCAGGAACAAGAAACGAACAATGTTCAAACGGAGCCTGCTCAGCCGGAAGAACCTGCACTTGTTAAAGAGCAGATATCTGTATTCTATACGGACGACGATATGATGGAGCTCCATGAGCAGAAGTCGGATATCGAATTCGCTGATCCGAAGGACAAGCTGAAAGTGATGTTTACTGCACTCCAGAAGGATGGAGCAAAGGGCGAAGCTTCGTTATGGAAACATGCCGAGCTGCTGAGCGCGAAACAAGACGGAGCTGCCGTCACGCTTGACCTTCATTTGCCTGATGAAGCCAGACTAGGCGCGCCAGGCGAAATGCTTGCCATTCAAGCACTGACTCGCACCTATTTCCAGTTGCAGGATGTTACGTCCATCGATCTATTGGTTGATGGTGAAGCAGTCGATAGTTTAATGGGCCATGAAGAAATCGATCATCCCATTACTAAACCATAAGGAGGAGCTCACAGAATATGCCGCAGCAGAAGAAATGGGTTAAAGTGGTTTCATCGATGTTGGTTTTCTCAGTACTTACAGGGTTTTCTGCAGTAGGCGGTTCGTTAGCGTATGCGGATTCAGCTTCGACTTCACGATTCAGCGATGTGCCTGCCGGCCACTGGGCAGAGAAGCATATTGCCAAGCTCGCCACACAAGGGATCGTAAAAGGAACAAACGGAGCTTTCAAACCGGCTGATAACGTGTCGCAGCAGGAAGCGATCGCACTTGCCATCCGTTTTATCGGCAAAGAGCAAGCGGTTAAAGTGGATGATGCTATCGTCTTCCCGGATACGTTTGAGGTCAGCACTTATTTTAAACCTTATATCATTCTTGCTTTTCAAGAAGGTTTGCTAGACCAAAAGGCAGAATTCGAACTGGCTGAAGCGAATCCGAGCTCTGCGTGGGGAACGCAGAAAGCAACGCGCGAATGGATTACGAAGCTGATCGTGAAAGCGATTGGCAAGCAGAAGGAAGCCGAAGCGCTTGCGAATGATACGATTAGCTTCTCCGACGGAAGCAAGGTAGGTTCGGGTTACAAGGGTTATGTGAATGCTGCCGTATCCTTGCAGTTGATCAAAGGAATTACAGCAGATCGTTTCGATCCCAAAGGATTCATTACTCGCGCGTCTATCGCTACCATCTTCAGCAGAGCAGAAACGCAATTCCCGGTTACATACACGGGACAGCAGACCGCAGTGATGACTAGCATAGATGCAACTTCCGTTCATCTGTATCAGAATGATAAAGAATCGGCGATTGAGATGACGCCGGATACTTACGTGTACCGCTTCGATTCCGAGAAACCTGCCAAGGTGGCGGATCTTGAAGCCAATACGAAGCTGCTCGTGATCTCGAGCGGGAATAAAGCACTTTACGTCGAGCAGCTTGATGCTGCAAAGCAGGTTGAGAAGCTTAAAGGTACCGTAGATCGCGTCCTAGTTAACGATAGTAAGATCTGGGTATGGATCAATGATGAGCCTGTTGCCATCACGTATAACAGCACAACTGTTGTGACAGATGGAGCGGGTACAGTCATTAAACCGAGCGCACTTGCGAAAGACAGCGAAGTGGAGATTACACGCGATACATACAGAACGAAACCACAAGCGATCTCCATTAAAGTGCAGTCTGCACCGATTAACAATAATGCGCAAGGTACAGTCAGCGCGGTTGATACGTCTGCGTCAGCTGTAACTGTGAAAGACAGTGTAACCGGAACGGAGTACAAATTTAATGTCTCGCCGCAAGTGGATGTGATCTGGCAGGGACAGATTTTGGACGGCGGTTTGTCGCAGCTTCGGGTTGGCGATGCCATTTCATACGAAGTCAAGAATTCGATCGTGACCAAGATCACGATCACACAAACGTCGGCCAAGCTCATTCGCGGAGAATTCTATTCTGCGAGCAGTGACGGCAAGACGATCCAATACGTGAAAAATGCAGGAACTGCACAAAGCGCTTTGGAAGCGAAGTTTGTATCCATTCTGGCCGATGTTACAATCGATGGCCTGACAGGTACGACTATCGCTGACCTTGTTAAAGGAGATATCCTGGATATCTCACTGAATTCGAGCGATCAAGTAGTTGCGATCAAAGTCGTGAATCGTAATGTAACATTGATGATTGGCGCAACGGTTCGAAACTATGAACCGGACACGAGAATTTTGGATTTTAAAGATAAAGACGGTAATCCGATGTCGGTTTACTTGACGGACAAAACGAGGATCGATCTAAACGGATCAACGGTTGCCGTAAGTGCTGCAGGATCGCTGCTGGCCAAGAACAGGAAGCTGACGATCGGAGTAACCGATAATAAAGCGGTCCTCATTCAATTCGTATACAAATATAGCGGAACCGTGGCAGCCATTAATACAAGCCAAGTTTCGATCACGCAGAGTAACGGAGCTATCATTACTTTGCCGCTAGAGCTGCCGAATTCCATTGAAATTGCCGGTAAAACATCTTCTACGATTGCAGATGTCAAAGTAGGCGATACCGTTACAGGACTGCTGAACGCGAATCAAGATAAAGTGATCACGCTGCAGGTGCATACGTCCTTGCAAACGAGCGTTTACGCAGCTGAAATTGCAGGCAAACGTTTGAAAGTGAAAACAGCGGATGGTTCAATCCTTGATTTGAATGCGTCAGTGTTGGACATTTACAATGAACTCGGCAATAAGATTACGCTTTCTGATCTTAAATCAGGTCAAACCGGTAATGTTCAATACGTCGGCTCGAGTCCCGTTTCGTATAAACTTGTTAAAGTCACCTATGGCAAGCTGACGGGTGTAAATACAGGTTCCATGACGATCGTTGATAGTACCGGGGTTGTTTCTAGCGTGACGCTAGGCGATTCGTATACCGTTGTAAAGAACGGACTTACAGGCAGCTCCACTGCGGTTCTTCAAATCGGAGACCGTGTTGAAGTGAAGAAGGATGCTAAAGACCGCGTCTTCGTAACGGTAAACAGCGGTATCAGCAAGAAGTTCTGGAAGTATAACGCCGCTACAGGCGAGCTTTCTGTTAAGCGAGCTACTCTCACAGAATTAAACACGTATACTGTAACGTCGACTACAAAAGTTACCCAAGGCGATCAGCAAATTTCGATCGCTCAATTGAAAGACGGCGATGCGCTTCTGCTGTATTTCTACCAGAACGTATTGGTCGAAATTGCGAAGGTGTAAGCACAACATGAATGACAGATGTCCCGGTGAAATCTGCCGGGACATTTTTATTTTGCAATTCTGTGAAATCCTGCACAAATTCAATCATTTAAGGGTCATTTGCGGTTGATTAATGCGACAATATTCGCTACACTTTGATTCGATGGTTCAATTAGGAGTGAGAGATCGGTTGAAGGCGAAAGAGAAAATGGATCATTTTTTAGGTGTGGTCGGTGAAATGTTCCCTGACGCACATTGCGAGCTCCATCATCGCAATCCGTTCGAGCTAACAATCGCAGTTCTGTTGTCTGCGCAGTGCACGGATGAAACAGTGAATAAAGTAACAGCGGATTTGTTCCAGAAGTATCAGACGCCGGCTGATTATTTGGCTGTTCCACTCGATGAGCTTGAGCACGACATCAGGCGGATTGGACTGTTTCGCAATAAGGCTTTGTTTATCCAGAAACTATGCCGGATGCTCATAGATGACTATGGCGGAGAAATACCGCAGCAGCATGAGGAACTGACGAAATTGCCGGGCGTAGGCCGAAAAACCGCAAATGTAGTGGTATCCAATGCATTTGGAGTACCTGCAATTGCAGTGGATACGCATGTGGAGCGTGTATCCAAGAGGCTTGGTTTTGCCAAGGCTGATGATAGCGTGCTTGAAGTCGAGAAGAAATTGATGAAACTCGTTCCGCGAGCGTTGTGGACCGAAACTCATCATCGATTGATTTTCTTCGGGCGATACCATTGTAAGGCTCAGAATCCGAATTGTCCGGTTTGTCCGATGCTAGATGAATGCAAAGAAGGCAAACAACGTATGAAACCTGCTCTAAACCGAAAGGCTAAGTAATAAGACGTTTGACCCAAAACATAATGAATAGGATGATCCCACATGAAATGCATTTCCGTATACACGAAAGACTTCGCTTTATTCTCTGATATCTATGAGCAAATCATGGAATCCCCGCCGCAAGAGAACGAAGATATTATTGTTGAAGGCGTGACAGTTAGCGGAGCAGGCGACGTACCGGATCAATATATTGAACGTATGAGACTTAAGCCTGAGTGTGTTGTCATGAAAGAGAAAGAACGCAACATTACGATTCTTCAACATGGTGAAGTATTTGAGATTTGTGTGCCCGAAGTTCAATTGGTATAACAGCTCGTACGTTCAAGTTCGCTTGAACGAGTAGGAAACAGGGAGAGAGAGAAATGAGCCAAACGATTGAAAAAGCTGCTCATTCGCTGGACACCTCGCTTGCAGAAATATCGCCGATCATGGCAGCCGCCGGGGATGCGCAAGACGCAGCGCGGCTGCTTGAACTGCGTGATAAGCTGGGTAACGGTAAGTTGACCGTAGCCTTCTGCGGACATTTCTCAGCGGGGAAATCTACTCTCGTCAATCGGCTTTGCGGCACGCAATTGCTGCCGTCAAGTCCGATACCGACGAGCGCGAATGTCGTAAGTATTGTGAACGGGGAAGCGAAGGCGACCATTAAGAAGCTGGTGAACGGGCAAGAGCAAACGATAGAAGTGCCTGTAAACGAAGTCAATGAGTACTGCAAAGACGGCGAAACCGTATTGTCGATTTCCTTGTCCTATCCGATCCCGCGTTTGGGCACGCATACCGTGCTGCTTGATACCCCGGGCATTGATTCCACTGACGACGCGCACCGGATGGCGACCGAATCGGCGCTTCATTTGGCGGACGTCGTTTTTTATGTGATGGACTACAATCACGTGCAATCCGAAATCAATTTCACCTTTGCCAAACAACTCAAGGAGTGGGGCAAGCCGTTATATCTGATCGTGAATCAAATCGATAAGCATCGCGAAAGCGAACTGACATTTGAAGCGTATAAACAAAGTGTTGACGAGGCGTTCGGGAACTGGCATTTGGAACCGAGCGGGATCGTCTATTTGTCGTTGCGCGAGCCGAATCATCCGCATTCGGAATGGGCTGCGCTCGAAGGTTTGTTCGAATCGCTCGCCGATATTCGGGTGCCGCTTGCGCTTTGCAGCGTAGATGCATCCGCTCGTTATGTCGTTCGGATGCATGGCAAAGCGATGGATGAGCTGGCAGAACCTGAACGCGAACGTCTGCTTGTTGAAGCAGGGGGCGAAGGGGAAGCAGAACGAGTGCGTGACGAGATCGCCGGACTTGAGGAGCAGCTGCGCGTTTATGCAGCTGAGGCTGAGAGCTTACGGGTGAAGATTCGTCTGGATGTGCAAAGCATCCTTGATAATGCGAATATTACCCCTGCGGCAACACGGGATCTGGCTCAGTCCTTCCTGGAAAGCCGTAAGACGGGGTTTAAAGCCGGGCTTCTGTTCGCCGGAGCGAAGACTGCCGCTGAGCAAGAGCGCCGGCTTCAAGCCTTCTTCCATGATTTGGCTGATCTCGTGCAGGCCGGCATCGAATGGCATGTCATCGATCTGCTGAGACGAACGGCAGATCGTTTGGGTTGGCGGGATGAGGCTCTCGAGAAGCAGTTGAAGGATACGTTCGGCGGGTTATTAACGCCCGACCTGTTGATCTCCCTCGTTAACCCAGGGGCTGTCATGGGGAACGAGTATACGATGACATACAGCCGCGAGCTTGCAGCGGCTGTGAAGGGGTTGTTCCGCAAGAGCGCGATGCCTCTCATCGACGCGCTCAGCGACCGCGCAGCAGCGGCCGGCGAAGCTGCCGCTGCGCCGCTGCGCGCGCGGCTTAGCGCGCTCGCGCTGCAAGCCGGCGCGCTAGCGCAGCTGGCCGCGCTGCAGGCGCGCGCGGCCGCGCATCTCGCGCGGCTCGCGGCGCTGCTGCCGCCGGCGCCGCCGCGCCCGGCGCTGCCGAAGCCGGCTGCGCTCGGCAGCGGGGCGCACAGCGCCCCAGGCGCCGTGCCGGCGCCGCCGGCTGCGCCTAGCGCCGGCACCGGCGCGCCCGCGCCAGCGGCCGCGGCGGCGCCGCGCGCTGCCGCCGGCAGCGCAACCCCGGAAGCGCCGGCACACCCCGGCGCTTCCCAGGACGCGCTCGCGCCGCAGCGCCAAGCAGCGGAGCGTCTGAGCAAAGCAGCCGCTCTGCTGGCGCCGCATGCGTCGCTCGCCCAGGCCGTGCACGGCATGCGCGAGAAGGCGGAGCGCCTTCGCAGCAGCCGGTTCACGATTGCGCTGTTCGGAGCGTTCAGCGCAGGCAAATCCTCGCTCGCCAACGCCCTGCTCGGCGAGGCTGTATTGCCCGTGTCGCCGAATCCGACGACGGCGGCGGTCAACCGCATCGTGCCGCCAACCGCGGAGCATCCGCACGGTACGGCTACGGTTCTGATGAAGTCGCGCGAGGCGATGCTGGACGATTTGCGCTACTCGCTTAACTTACTAGGTGAAGACGCACAGTCGCTAAGCGACGATGCGCTGCTGCAAACCATTCATAAACTAACGCCGGATGCCGTGCATGCCGGCGGACGTCCGCATTACAGCTTCTTGAAAGCCGCTGCCAAAGGCTGGGAAGCCCACGAAGCCCACTTAGGCCAGCGATTGGCTGTAAGCGGCGAGGAATTCCAGCTGTATGTCGCGGAAGAGTCGCGGTCTTGTTTCGTCAGCGAAATCGAGCTGCATCACAGCAATCCGTTGACGGCGCAGGGCATTGTGCTTGTGGATACGCCCGGGGCGGACTCGGTCAATGCAAGGCATACAGGCGTAGCCTTCAATTATATTAAGAACGCGGACGCGATTCTGTTTGTCACCTATTATAATCATGCCTTCTCGCAGGCCGATCGTCAGTTTCTGCTGCAGCTTGGCCGCGTGAAGGATCAATTCGAGCTCGATAAAATGTTCTTCATCGTCAACGCGGCCGATCTGGCAGCGGACGAAGAGGAACGAGACGGCGTTCTGGCGCATGTGGAACGGAACCTGCAGCAGCACGGTATCCGATTCCCGCGCATGTTCCCGGTTTCCAGCCTTCAGGCGCTGGATGGGAAACGCTCGAACAATCAGGCACTAATCGAACAATCCGGCATCGGCGCATTTGAGGCCTCTTTCTTAAGCTTCACGAGCGGCGATCTCGGCGCTTTGGCTGTTACGGCAGCGGAGCAAGAACTTGCCCGTGCCCGCAGCACGATCGCGAACTGGCTCGAAGCGGCTTCCGGAGATGCGCTCAGCCGCGAACAGGCAAAGGCTGATATTATCGCGCATACGGCGCGTGCTCGCAGCCTTGTGGATGAACTGAACGAGCCGCAAGCGAACGCGAAGCTGCAGCAAGAGCTGAAAGAGCTGCTCTTCTATGTGCTGCAGCGCGTGCAGCTTCGTTTCGGCGACCATTATAACTTCGCGTTCAATCCATCTTCACTGCAAGACGATGGACGCGATCTCCGTAAAGCGATGTGGACATCTTGGCTGGAGCTGCAGCGTTTGCTGCAGATCGAACTGGCACAGGAGCTTGAAGCCACTTCGCTTCGTCTGGACAACATGCTGGGCAAGCTCGCTGTGAAGAAGTTCTCGGAGGTCGCCGCAGAGGCCGGGGCACAGCTCCAAGGCTTCGAAGCGTCCGACTTCAAACCGGTGCAGCCGGAGAGCCCGGAAGCGCAATCTCCGTGGCAAGCTAAGGAAATCGATACGAAGCTGCTCTGGAGCAAGTTCAAGTCGCCGCGTCATTTCTTCGAAGGCGATGGCAAAGCCGCGCTGCGCAGCGAACTGGAAACCCAGCTCACTGCGCCGATGCAGCGCTGGCTGCAGGCTGCAGAGGAAGCGTGGAGCATCCGCTACACAGAACTTTGGAATCAAGCGATGATGCATGGTGCGGATACGCTCCGCAAGGACTTAGACGCCTTCAGCGAAGGTAAGCTCGCTTCCTTGTCTGATACTGCAGACGTAGAAGAACTGCGCACTATTCATACTGCTTTGATTTCCATATAAATCCAATAGCAACAAGAAAAGAAGCTTATCCAGCGCTCGATTAGAGGCGGATAAGCTTCTTTATTTTGTGAAAATGAAATCATGCAAAAACAGAGGCAAATGTGCAAAAACGGAGCAAAATGCGCATGTTGGCAATGATTTACGACGATATCGGAGAATACCCCCCAAACTTTACCCGAGATGGAAGAGGAAGCGAATATTGTCAACTATATGCCCCAGCACTCTGTTTGCCGTAAGAAACTCATGCTGTTAATATTCATTCATATTCATAAAAAGATTCATAAAATTGCAACAGGGAGTGGGTTACCCATTGGACGTCTTCAGGCAACTTAAACCGTTTTACTGGGTCGAACGCAGAAGTTTGTTTGCTTCGATCGCCTTCTTGATCTGCGCCACCGCGCTCGGATTGGTTTATCCTAATTTACTTCGCGTACTGATCGACAAAGTCATCGTTCCCAAAACATTTGAGTGGGTGCCCGCATTATCGCTCGCTGTCGTCGGGGTCGTTACCTTAAAGGGTGGTCTTCAGTTTCTGCACGGGTTCTTCGGCGGTCGTCTAGGCAACCGCGTCGCATTCAGGCTTCGTAATGCCTGCTACACGAAATTGCAATCGCTGTCGTTTCAGTATTACGACACGGCCAAAACCGGCGATTTGATGTCGAGGCTGACCGCAGATTTGGAAGCGGTTCGAAATTTCATCGCATTCGGTTTTGCGCAAATTTTCAACATGTTCCTCATGATCATCTTCGGTGCTGCGATGATGTTCTCGATTCACTGGCAGCTCACGCTGATCACGCTTGTCACCATGCCTGTTCTGGTCACAGTGGCGCTCCGCTTCGAGAAGGTGATTCATCCGGCATTCAGAGAAATGCGCCAAGCGATGAGCCATTTGACGACTGCGGTTCAAGAGAACATCACAGGTGTTCGTACCGTTAAATCATTTGCCCGCGAATCGTTCGAAATGGATAAGTTCTCGACACGCAGTGCGGCTTACAAACAAAACCAAATTGCCGCATCCGGCTTGTGGGGAAAGTTCTTCCCTGTCATGGAGCTGCTTGCAAGCGTATGTGCCGTAATTCTGCTTGTTGCCGGTGGTACGCTCGTTATTCGCGGTTCGATTACGCTCGGTGAGATGGTTGCCTTCTTCAGTATGCTTTGGTATATCATCAACCCGATGTGGGCGATGGGCTTCCTGATCAATAACTACACGCAGTCCAAAGCTTCCGGTGAACGGTTGCTGGAGCTGCTCAACGAGTATGTACATGTGAAAGATGTCGAATCTCCGACAATCTTGGACGAGAGCTCAATCGAAGGTCATGTGCAATTTCATAATGTGACATTTAATTATGCGGATAAAGCACCTGCATTGACCCATGTGAACATTGATGCGAAACCGGGCATGGTCATTGGGATGCTCGGCGGAACGGGTTCCGGCAAGTCAACGGTCATTCAGCTGCTCATGCGTGCTTATAACATTAAGACGGGCTCCATTACGCTCGATGGCGAAGATATTCGCAACATTTCCATCGAAAGTCTTCGCTCCCAGATCGCGACCGTATTCCAAGAGACATTCCTCTTCTCTTGCTCGATACGCGACAACATCGCCTATGCGATTAAAGATGTCACCATGGATCAAATCATTGCAGCCGCGAAGCTGGCCAAAGCGCATGATTTCATCATGGAGCTTCCCGAAGGGTATGACACGATCGTCGGCGAGCGCGGCATGGGACTCTCAGGCGGTCAGAAGCAGCGGATTGCCATTGCTCGGGCACTGATCAAGAACCCGCGCATCCTCATTCTCGATGACGCTACAAGCGCAGTCGACATGGAAACCGAGCATGAGATTCAAGCCGGCTTCAGTGAGCTTATGGCTGGCCGCACAACCTTTATCATCGCACACCGGATTTCGTCACTGCGTCATGCCGATGAGATTCTCGTGTTCGACAACGGTCATATCGTACAACGCGGGAAACACGAGCAATTAGTCGCCCAGGCCGGACCGTATCAGGATACGTATAACATCCAATATGCTGACCGTCCCAGTACCGCCACAGCCGAATTAGCAGCAGAAAGAAGGGTCGCACAGTGAGTGAGGAGCAGCAGCAACAGAAAGGGCAGCCGCGCGGCAGTCATGAGCGTTTCATCTACAAGGATGACGATGCGATCGAGAAACCGTTCAACTGGTCTCAAATTACCCGTTTGTTCTCCTATATGAAACCGTATCGGAAACAATTATTGCCTGTCATTATCGTCATGATGGTGCTGGGGACGCTCACACGTCTGGCCATTCCCGCGATCATCATCATGGCGATCGATGAAGCGATCCAGCCGAAGGACGGCGGGGATCCAAGTCTCGGCAAGCTTTACATGTACGCGGGGATGATGCTGACCCTCTATATTATTCAATGGGCAGCTAACACGTACCGGATTAAGTACACGAATGTAATTGGTCAGCAAGTCATTTATGATTTGCGTGAGGATCTCTTTAAACACATTCAGAAACTTTCCTTTCGTTTCTTCGATAAACGCCCGGCAGGCTCCGTTCTCGTGCGTATTACGAATGACGTTAATGCGTTGCAGGATTTGTTTACGAACGGCGTAGTCAACTTGTTGATGGATTGCGTACAGCTCGTCGGTATCGTCATCATTTTGCTGGCATGGAATTTCAAGCTGGGCATTGCCATTATGATTACGGTTCCACTCATGTTCGTTGTTTCCACGGCGCTGCGTAAACGGATTCGATTCGCTTGGCAGGATGTACGGATGAAGCAGTCGCGAATCAATGCACATTTGAACGAAAGTATTCAAGGTATGCGCGTAACGCAAGCGTATACGCAGGAGAAATCCAATTTCAGTTTCTTCACGAACATCAATAACACGAATATTAAAGCCTGGAACAGAGCTTCTGCTCTTAACCAAGCATTCGGCCCGATTATCGAAGTCACGTCCGCGATCGGTACGTTAATCTTGTTCTGGTATGGCTCGCATCTCATTCAAGTCGGTGCGATTACGGTCGGGGTGCTAGTTGGTTTTGCCAACTACGTCGGCAACTTCTGGGAGCCGATTAACAGGCTGGGTCAAATGTACGCACAGCTGCTAATCGCCATGGCATCCTCTGAGCGAATCTTCGAGTTTATCGACGAGAAGCCGACTGTCGGCGAGGAAGAGAACGCAGGCGCTTTGCCGCGAATCCGCGGAGATGTGTCATTCGACAACATTATCTTCGAATACGAGAAAGGTCGTCCGGCACTTCGCGGCATTTCGCTCGACGTATCAGCCGGACAAACGATCGCGCTTGTCGGACATACAGGATCAGGCAAGAGTACCATTATGAACCTGCTCTGCCGCTTCTATGATCCGGTACAAGGCGCTGTACGAGTCGATGGTATCGATATTCGCAATGTCAGCATTGAGAGCTTGCGTTCGCAGGTTGGGGTCGTGCTGCAGGATACGTTTATTTTCTCCGGTACGATTCGCGAGAATATCCGGTTCGGCCGCTTGAACGCTACGGACGATGAAATCGTAAAAGCTGCTACGGCGGTTGATGCCCATGATTTCATCATGAGTTTGCCGGACGGGTATGACACGGAAGTGCAAGAACGCGGCAACAGCCTGTCGATGGGACAACGCCAGCTTTTGTCCTTTGCCAGAGCATTGCTCGCAGATCCGCGCGTCTTGATTCTGGATGAAGCGACGGCAAGCATTGATACCGAGACCGAGCTCAAAATTCAAGAAGCGCTCAAAAAACTATTGCAAGGCCGTACTTCCTTCATCGTAGCGCATCGTTTATCCACGATTCGTAATGCGGACCGTATCGTCGTTCTGGATCATGGTCAAATCGTAGAACAAGGCAGCCATGACGAACTCATTCGTCATAAAGGCACGTATAATGGTTTAATTGAAGCACAGTATCGTTTTTTATCGGCATAATTCTTGATTTTTCGCCAAAGAACCTCCACAATGGAAGAAAACATTTCTTCCAGGAGGTTCTTTTTCTATATGTATGGATCACCGCTTTCATCTACGGCTCGCAAAATTATGCTGCTCGGTTCAGGCGAGCTTGGCAAAGAAGTTATCATCGAAGCACAGCGCCTTGGCGTAGAAACGATCGCTGTCGATCGTTATGAGAACGCTCCGGCCATGCAGGTAGCTCATCGTTCCTATGTCATCGATATGCTTGATCCCGCAGCACTTCGCGCACTGATCGAGAAGGAGAAGCCGGACCTGCTCGTTCCGGAGATCGAAGCGATCGCGACTTCCGCTCTGGTGGAGCTGGAGAAGGAAGGCTACCGCGTTATCCCTACCGCACGCGCAGCGCTTCTCACCATGGATCGCGAAGGCATTCGTCGTTTGGCAGCGGAAACACTGAGTCTGCCTACCGCGCCGTATCGATTCGCGGATACGCTGGACGAGCTTAAAGCTGCAGTTGCAGAGCTGGGAACGCCTTGCGTAATCAAACCGATTATGAGCTCTTCCGGCAAAGGGCAAAGCGTCTGCAAAACGGAAGGGGATGCTGAAGCTTGCTGGAACTATGCCATGGAAGGCGGACGCGCGAAGAAAACGCGTGTTATCGTCGAAGGATTTATCCATTTTGAATCGGAAATTACATTGTTAACGGTACGTTCGGCATCGCGTACATCGTTCTGCGCGCCGATCGGACATGTACAGAAGGACGGCGATTACATCGAATCCTGGCAGCCGCATGAGATGTCGGCGCAGCAAATCGAAGAAGCCGAAGCGATTGCACGTGCCGTAACCGAGGAGCTTGGCGGCTACGGCATCTATGGTGTCGAGCTGTTCCTGACGAAGGATGGCGTGCTGTTCAGCGAAGTTTCGCCTCGTCCGCATGACACGGGCATGGTTACGATGGTTACGCAGGATCTCTCCGAGTTTGCGCTTCACGCAAGAGCGATTCTGGGGTTCCCGATTCCAACCATCCGTCTATTGACGCCCGGTGCATCGTATACGCTTAAAGCAGATCGCGATTCGGAGCATTTCCAAATCGGCGGGCTAGAGCAAGCGCTGGCTGTACCGAATACGCAGGTGCGCGTGTTTGGCAAACCGGTAACGAAACCGGGCCGCCGCATGGCTGTTGCTCTCAGCTCTGCCGATGACTGCACGAAGGCGCGCGAATTAGCTAAACAAGCGGCACAATCCCTCACGATCAACTACGAATAATCTTGCGATAGATACGCCGAGTATGCCGAAACTACTGACAGCAGCTTCCTTCCAAGGGCTGCTGTCAGCGCATACCGGCTTTTTTTGTACCATCCGCAATTGGTGGAATTTGCAAATTACGGCTGAAAGCATTACTTTTATTAAGAATATTAAATTACCGTTAAGGGTCCGATATAAGTAAAGGAGCGTTGAAAGCATGAGAAATGCATCTTCCGGCGTGTTATGGAGAACGATCGGTATTTCAGCGCTGGTCTCGACATTGCTGTTGATTGGCGGGTTCGGGTATGCGGTGAAAGATATGCTGTATCCGCAAGCAGATGCTTACGCAGGGGAGCAGGGGAAGCCGGCGCAGCCGGAGTCAAGCAACCTGGGCAGCAGCAAGGCGATCAACATTACCGCGATTGGCGATTCGCTCACGAAGGGGACGGGCGATGCAACAGGCGAAGGTTATGTCAAACAAGTCGTAACGCTGCTTAAGAAGAAATACCCGCTCATTCCTGTCAAATTGAACAACAATTTGGCTATAAACGGCTTAAGGTCCGATCAACTCGCGCATTTGCTTAGTACGGACAAGGGGTATCGTTATTCTTTGCAGCAAGCTAATCTCATTGTTTTCACGATCGGAGGAAATGACTTGTTCCAAATCGCGAACGGTCAATCAGCCGGTGATGTGACGGGAGATATTAGTCTGGATACGCTGAAGAAGGAACTGCCCAAAGGCATCGACCGATTGTCGAAAGTGATCAAGCTGCTGCACGAAATCAATCCTAACGCGCAAGTGGTGTACACAGGCCTATATAACCCATTTTATAATATTACGGACCTTAGAGACGGCAGTCTGCAAGTTCAGAAGTGGAACGAGGAAGCCTATTCGATTCTGCATAACTATCCGAACATGACCTTGGTGCCATCATTCGATATGTTCGAACGGTCCATCGATACTTATCTGTCGAGCGATCATTTTCATCCCAACCACGAAGGCTACGCACAAATTGCGGCACGTATCGTGCAGTCGCTGAAATAGGAGACCTGTCTGATGAGCGTACAATCCATTCCGGAAACAGAAGTCGTCCTCTCCGTTAAAGATGTGAAGAAGCGGATCGGCAGTAAAATGATCATAAAAAACGTCTCTTTTGAAGTGAAACCCGGTGAAATTTTCGGATTTCTCGGCCCCAATGGATCTGGGAAGACCACAACCATCCGTATGCTAGTTGGCTTGATCAAGCAGACTTCGGGTGAGATTCTGATCTGTGGCAGCGACGTGCAGCGTGATCCGGAGAGAGCGCTCAGCCATATCGGCTGTATCGTGGAGAACCCGGAGGTCTACAGCTATATGACCGGTTGGGAGAACCTAGAGCATTTTGCCCGTATGCAGCGGGGTATTGGTCAAGATCGTATTGCTGAGGTTGTCAGTATCGTCGGTATGCAGCAGCGCATTCACGATAAAGTAAAGACGTATTCGCTTGGCATGCGTCAGCGTCTTGGCATTGCGCAAGCGCTGCTTGGCAGACCGAAGCTGCTCATTCTGGATGAACCGACGAACGGTCTCGATCCGAAAGGGATTAAAGAGCTTCGTGAGTTTGTTCGTATGCTCGCGGATCAGGGGATGAGCTTGTTTATTTCAAGCCATCTATTAAGCGAAATTCAGTTGATGTGCGACCGTGTCGCGATTATCAGCCATGGTGAAGTGCTTGCGGTCGGCTCCGTTGACGAGCTGGTGAATCAGACCGGCAGCTATGTCGTCTGGCAATTCGATGATGCAGAAGCGGGCAGGAAGCTGCTTGAGGCAGAGACTAATATCCGATTAATTGGTGAAGGCGAGCATCGAATCGACGAAAGCATATTGGCAGGATTGAAGGATGCCATTATCACCTCTATGGGGGCTGAACCTATTTCGGCTATTGTCGAGAAAGCCGTGCATGCGGGTATCGGCATCGTTTCGGTACAGAAGATCGCGCCGACGCTGGAAGAACTATTTTTGCAAATGACGGAAGGTGAGAGCATTGGATAGACTGCTGCCGCTCATTCAGAATGAGACGCTCAAGATATGGAAGAAGAAGCGTTTCTACGTAGTTGTGCTTGTGCTGCTCGTACTCATTCCCATCTTTACCTATGCCCAAATGAAAATCGCGGAAACCAATCGCAAAAACTTCGCCGATTGGCGGAATCAGCTTGTTCAGCAGATCAATGAGTATCAAAATATGCTCTCAAGCGAACGTATTCCGGAAGAGTGGAAGCGCAACCGCCGAATTGCCGTTCAACAGCTTCAGTATTATTTGGATCATGATGTAAATCCTAACTCACCTAATGGTGTAACGTTTACTCGAAGCTTTATGTCGAATGCCGTAACGCTCTTTTATCCGCTGTTGGTGCTTGCGATTGCCTCTGACCTCGTGTCGGGCGAACGATCGACAGGAACAATCAAGATGCTTCTCACAAGACCTGTAAGACGATGGAAAATTTTACTGAGCAAGCTCGTTGCTTTAACGTTCTATGTTTCATTAACCGTTGTGGTCAGCGCCATTCTCTGTTATCTTATATCAGGCGCGGTATTCGGGTATTCCGGCTGGCGAATTCCTGTGTTTACAGGATTTGTCATCGAAGGCTCTACCATGGAGAGCTCTTATGTACATGCCGTTCCACAGTGGTTGTTTGTGCTCATGGAAGGCGGACTGATATGGGTCTCATCCATGACCGTAGCCATTCTGGCGCTCATGGTATCTGTTCTTGTTCGAAGCACGGCGGCGAGTATCGTGACGATGATGGCGGCTGTCATCGCAGGTACGATCTTGTCGAGTATGTCTTCATCGTGGGAAAGCGCTAAATATGTGTTCGCGGTCAATTTGCAGTTAACGGATTATTTAGCAGGCTCTCCGCCGCCAATTCAGGGCATGACACTTTCATTCTCCTTGATTATCCTCGCGATTTGGTCGGCAATTGGACTTATCGTTTCATTCGGTGTCTTTACGAAACAGGACATCATGAATTAGAATAGCTTGAAGTGAGCGAATCGGCTTGAATGGAAAAAGAATGCAAGGAAGCGCAATTAACTTTATTAGGAGGACCCTATGACTGAGCAGTTGAATCTTGCGGGCGAAGCGAATTTGGGTACCGACAGCTATGGTGCAGACGATATCCAGGTGCTGGAGGGGCTGACCGCTGTTCGGAAACGGCCCGGGATGTATATCGGCAGCACGAGCACGTCGGGCTTGCATCACCTTGTCTGGGAAATCGTCGACAACGCGGTTGACGAGCATCTGGCAAAGTTCTGCTCTGCCATCGACGTAACGATCCATAACGATGGGTCGATTACAGTTAAGGACAATGGCCGCGGTATTCCTACCGGCATGCATAAGACCGGTATTCCTACGCCTCAGGTTGTCTTTACGATCTTGCATGCGGGCGGTAAGTTCGGCGGCGGCGGATATAAGAAATCCGGCGGTTTGCACGGCGTTGGCGCATCCGTTACGAATGCGTTGTCGGAGTGGCTTGAAGTGGAAATTTACCGCGATGGTAAAATACATAAGCAGCGCTTCGAGTATTGGGTCGATGATGCGGGCAAAGAGCATGTCGGAGAACCTGTAACAGGGCTCGTCGTAACGGGGAATACGAATCGCACAGGCACGAAGGTAACTTTTAAGCCGGATTCACGTGTTTTCCACGGTAATATTTCTATTAATTACGATACGCTTTCGGAGCGTCTGCAGGAGATCGCGTTCCTGAACTCCGGGCTGAAGGTAACGGTAAAGGACGATCGCAGCGGCAAACTAGACCAGTTTCATTACGAAGGCGGCGCGCGTCAGTTCGTTCAGTTTCTGAATGAAGACAAAACCGTGCTGCATGATGTCGTTCATTTTGCCGGTGAACGTGATGAGATCGAAGTTGAGGTGGCCTTGCAGTACAACGACGGTTACACCGAAACGCTGGCCTCGTTCGTAAACTCCATCCCTACACGAGGCGGAGGTACGCATGAGACCGGATTCAGAACCGCATATACGCGAGTGATGAACGATTATGCGCGTAAGAATGCGCTGATCAAGGAGAAAGACAAGAATCTTGACGGTAACGACTTGCGAGAAGGCATGATGGCGGTTATCAACATCAAGATGTCCGAGGTTGAATTTGTAGGTCAAACGAAGGATCAGCTTGGCAGCTCTTCGGCCAGAAGTGCTGTAGATGCGATTGTTTCGGACAAAATGCAGGTTTTCCTGGAAGAAAATCCGCAGGTTGCTCAGATGCTGCTGAAGAAAGCGGTTCAAGCATCAAGAGCCCGCGAAGCTGCGCGCAAAGCGCGTGACGAAATTCGCAGCGGCAAGAAGAAGAGCGAGAGCTCCAACCTTGGCGGCAAGCTGACGCCGGCACAATCGAAGGATGTTACCCGTACGGAGCTGTTTATCGTAGAAGGTGACTCCGCAGGCGGTTCCGCGAAGCAAGGCCGTGACTCCAAGTTTCAGGCGATTCTTCCCCTCAAGGGAAAACCGATGAATCC
This sequence comes from Paenibacillus sp. CF384, assembly GCF_900106745.1. Taxonomy (GTDB): domain Bacteria; phylum Bacillota; class Bacilli; order Paenibacillales; family Paenibacillaceae; genus Paenibacillus_Z. The sequence continues at coordinate 317,208 of NZ_FNNV01000003.1, forward strand.
GGAGAAGGCGAAGCTGCTCGATATTCTTAAAAACGACGAATACAAGGCGGTTATCGCGGCGATCGGCGCAGGCATTGGACCTGAGTTCGACGCGGAATCGTGTAATTATAGCAAAATCATCATTATGACGGATGCGGACACGGACGGCGCGCACATTCAAGTGCTGCTCCTGACGTTCTTCTACCGCTATATGAAACCTTTGATTGACTTGGGCCGCGTCTTTATTGCGCAGCCGCCGCTTTATAAGATTACGCGCAAATCCGGTAAGCTCGAGACCGTTCGGTACGCTTGGTCGGATGATGAGCTCCAGAATTATTTGAAGGAGTTCGGCAAGAACTTTGAGCTGCAGCGTTATAAAGGACTCGGCGAGATGAATCCCGAGCAATTGTGGGAAACGACGATGAATTCAGAGACGCGCACGCTGCTTCAAGTTCAAATCGAAGATGCAGCCAAGGCGGAACGCCGCGTATCCACGCTGATGGGCGACAAAGTAGATCCGCGTAAACGCTGGATCGTGGAGAATGTTGATTTTACCGAATATGTTGAATAACAGTTGAGGAGAGTTTCGGCATGAGTATCCTGGAACAGTTTTTGCCGGCGTATCTTGAGGAGGTCGTGGGTGACCGCTTCGGGCGCTATTCCAAATACATCATTCAGGACCGCGCCATTCCCGATGTACGAGACGGATTGAAACCGGTGCAGCGGCGTATTTTGTACGCGATGTATGATGCAGGCAACACGCCTGACAAAGGGTATCGCAAATCGGCCAAGACGGTCGGTGATGTAATGGGTAATTATCATCCGCACGGCGATTCCTCGATTTATGAAGGTATGGTCCGTATGGCGCAGCCGTGGAAAATGGGACATATGCTCATTGACGGCCATGGCAACTGGGGCTCGATCGATGATGACCCGGCGGCAGCTATGCGTTATACCGAAGCGCGTCTATCGCCGATTGCGATGGAGCTGCTTCGCGATATTGAGAAACGAACGGTCTTATTCAAAGACAATTTCGATAATACGACAAAAGAGCCGGTTGTGCTGCCATCGCGGTATCCCAACCTGCTCGTTAACGGGGTTAGCGGGATTTCTTCCGGTTTCGCGACGGAAATTCCGCCGCATAACTTGCGTGAAGTAATCGACGCTTGTAATGCCGTAATGGACAACCCTGACATCGAGCTTGCACAGCTGATGAACATTGTGAAAGGGCCCGATTTCCCTACAGGCGGGCTCATTATGGGTGAGGACGGTATCCGAGACGCTTACTTGAGCGGGAAGGGACGGATTTATCACCGCTCCAAATCAATGATTGAAGACATGAAGGGCGGACGCCAGCAGATCGTCATTACGGAAATTCCGTATCAGGTCGTGAAGTCCCGCCTTGTAACGGCGATGGAGAACATTCGGATCGAGAAGAAGGTCGAAGGCATCGCCGAGGTTCGTGATGAAAGCGGTCGTAATGGACTTCGAATCGTGATCGAGCTGAAGAAAGATGCCGACGCGCAGGGTATTCTGGCGTATTTGCTGAAGAAAACAGACCTTCAGGTTGCGTACAACTTCAACATGGTTGCAATTGTGAACAAAACGCCGAAGCAGCTCGGGCTGAAGGACATGCTGACCGCGTATATCGCGCATCAGAGAGAGGTGGTAACCGAGCGTTCCAAGTACGAGCTTGAGAAAGCGGAAGACCGCGCTCATGTATTGGAAGGTTTGGCGAAGGCGCTTAACCTGCTGGATGAAATCATCGCAACGATTAAAGCGTCGAAGAATCGGCAGGATGCTCAGCAGAACTTGGTGGCGAAGTTTACGTTCACAGAGCGCCAAGCAGATGCGATTCTGACGCTCCAATTATACCGTTTGACGAATCTGGAGATTACTTCGATCGAGAAAGAATTGAAGGATATTCAGAAGAAAATTACGTATTTGCGTTCCATTCTAGACAGCGAGAAGAAGCTGCGTTCAGTCATTAAAGAAGAGCTGATGGAAATTCGCGAGAAATACGGCATTGACCGTCGTTCCGACATTCAAGGTGAAGTGGAAGAGCTGAAGGTTAATCTTGAGGTAATCGTCGCTGCTGAAGATGTACTGGTTACGCTTAGCCAAGACGGTTATATCAAGCGGACCTCGAAGCTATCGTTCACTCGTTCCGGCGGCGAGCTTGGAAGTGCAGGCGTTAAGGAAGGCGACGTTATTCGTACGCTGCTTGATGTGAATACCATTGATCAGCTGCTTCTGTTTACGCGCAAAGGGATGTATTATCAACTGCCTGTCCATCAAATTCCGGAGTTTAAGTGGAAGGATACGGGGACGGCGGTCGTTAACGTCGTACCGATGCCGAAGGACGACAGCATCATTAGCGTCATTCCTGTGAAGGATTTTGAAGTGCCGGATCGTACGCTGGTCTTCGTCACGAAACGCGGACAAGTGAAACGGACGGAGCTGAAGGAATATAAATCTTCGCGTTCCACCGCCATTGCGGCCGTGAAGCTGGCTGACGGCGATGATGTATTGCGTGTTTCGCTTAGCGACAACAGCAAGGAGCTGCTGCTCATTACGAAGAACGGCATGAGTATCCGTTTCCCAGAGAGCGAAGTGAATCCGATGGGCCGCGTAGCTGCCGGTGTTCGAGGCATTACCGTTCGTGATGGCGATGAAATTGTCGCTGCAGAGTGGGTGACAGGGGACGAAGGCGAAGTGCTTGTCCTTACGGAGCTTGGTTACGGCAAACGTTCCTTGCTGCTTGATTATCCGATTCAAGGTCGTGGCGGCAAGGGCGTCGCAACCTTCGAGTTTAAAGAAGGCGCTCGGGTCCGCTCGAATGGTGTCGGTCTCATCGGCGGTCTTCACTGTAAGGAAGCACGTGACCTGGTGCTGCTATCGGCAGCCGGCACCAATCAGATCGTTTCGACAGAGAAAGCGCCGATTGATGATCGGAAATCGACTGGCCGCGCGGTAACAGCGGTCGATAAGAAGGATGTATTGACGACGTTCTTCGTTCGCGCCGATCTGTAACGCTCAATCAAATGGCTGGTGGGGAGAATCACGTCGCTCCATCATTTCTACAATAAGCTCAAGCACGACCCACAATGGGGCCGGTTCATCAAGCCGTTCCACCCATTGCGGGTCTTTTTGTATGCCGATTTGCGATAATTTACGTACAAGTTCGAGCTTGCGCTCCTCCATAGTGCGGATCACGCTCCATTCCTAATTTCGAGCCGGTACAACAGCCTATACCACCAATGTATGTCTAATCCTGTCAAATGGTTCTCTTTTGTAGCGATTAGTCAGACAAAATATTAACTGCATTAACCTTATATTCGACATTTCGGCATGGTATAATAAGGTATAAGATAAAATCGGACAGAAGGCGGGTGATGGTCATCGTTTCTGCGGAATTTGCCCGGTTGTGGATGAAGATGACGAAGGAATGGAAGTCGCATCTGGAGGAAGAACTGGCTCCCGGATTAACGGAAGGACAACTAAGTGTATTGGAGCTGCTGCTGGTGCATCAGCCGATGAAACCCTCGGATTTGCTCGGATACTTGGAGACGACACCCGCTGCTATAACGACGCTGCTTGACCGCATGGAGCGCGGCGGCCTCGTCGTGCGTAACCGGGATGAGAGTGATCGCCGTATCGTATGGGTAACCGTGACTGACAAAGGTCAGGTCGAAGCTGCTCGCGGTATCGCCATTCGCGATGCGTACATCAGCGAAGCGCTTGACCGGATATCTTCCCATAATCAGCAGCTGCTGGTTTATCTGCTTGGTAAGGTAGCCAATTCGTAGGATGCGCTTATGCTAGATCGAACAAGGCAAGTCTGAGAAGACTGCTGTAATAGAAAAGGCCTGCACATCAGCAGATTCCGACGCGGAACCGCTGTGTACAGGCTTTTTTGTTTATTTTGATAGAGGTTTGGTGGTGGGCTGCAGAGGAAATGTTGCAGAAAGTGCAACATTTGGAGCGTCAAAGTAGCTGTGAAGAGCAGAATGTTGCAAGAAATGCAACAATTCTACTAGCAAAGGGGGCTATAGGGGGGAATGGGTATGAAATGTTGCAAAAAGAGCAACATTTGCTTAAAACTTCTCTTTTTGCATGGAGAATGTTGCATGAAATGTAACATTCTTGAAGCAGAGAAGCCGCCCCCGCAGAGAAGCCGCCCCCCGCAGAGAAGCCGCCCCCGCAGAGAAGCCGCCCCCCACAGAGTAGCCGCCATCCACAGAGTAGGCGCCATCCACAGAGTAGGCGCCCCAGCAGTAGATTAAACGAGCTAGGTGCAACATTCTAAAGCCTTCGAAAGTTATTAACTATGTCTGTTGTATTACTTACCTCTCATGAACGTAAGAAAAGTGGCTGTCCCGGAAATTCCGGTTCAGCCACTAGGTTAAGTCTATTGGTTTAGTCCGTCAGTCACCTGGAACGGCTTGCCTGACATGGATTTGAGCCGTTTCATGAGCTGGTTGTACATCTGTTTGAGTGTCGAGTAATCCGCCCCGGAGAGATCCTTAAGCGACTTGGAGGCAATAACCTGCTGCAGCGGAACAACATTATAGTTGGTCACGCCTTTGCTGGTTACTCGGTGGACCCAAGTAGGGAGGGCTTCGACATTCTGAATCGACGTTCTGCCTGTGGGGCCGTCTTTGTGAATGTTGACTCTGAAGACGACGCCGTAATCCTTCGAATCCCCGCGTTGATTCGATATGAAATTACCCATGGAATAAATAATGAGTCCTTTTCTGACGGAACCGTCCGGTTCAGCCGCTTCAACAATCTCATAAGGCTGAACAACATGCGGGTGCGAGCCGGCAATGATGTCGGCACCGGCTGCGATCAGCTTGCGTGCCAGATTCTTCTGCGCGTCATTCGGCTGCGTCTGATATTCAATGCCGAAATGCAGCACGACCGTTATGAAGTCAGCGCCGGCCTTGCGCAGCTTCGCGATGTCGCTGATGATTTTCGCTTCATCGATTAAGGATACCGCATACGGCTGATCTTTGGGCAGTGGAATGCCGTTCGTACCGTATGTGTAAGCGAGCAGCCCCATTGCGATGCCTTTGCGCTCTGCAATAACAATTCGGTCGGCTTCCGCCCGCGAGCGTGCCGTCCCTTTCGTTTCGAAGCCAAGCTCATCCAGCTTCTGAAGCGTCAGTGCGATGCCTTTGGCACCGCGATCAAGAGCATGATTGTTAGCTGTCGTAACGGTTGTAAAGCCGGCATACTTGAGCGCGTCCCCAAGCTCGGTCGGCGCATTAAAGCGCGGGTACCCGGAATAACCGAGCGACTTGCCCGCAATCGGCGTTTCGAGATTGGCCAACGTCCAATCGCCTTGCTCGAGAATCGGCTTCATCGGCTTAAAGAAATGCTCGAAGTTATATTTCTTCGTTTTCTCGTTATAGGCACCGGGAAGCTGCGGCATATGCATCATAATGTCACCGACAGCAACCCAAAGCGCATCAACCGACTTCTCAGGGGCTGGAGGCGTGCTCTCCGCGTCTGGATTATCAGGTTGGGATAAATTGGCGTCATCATTAGGAGATTGATTAGCGGTGTCCCCAGCGTTGTCTGGTGCCTGATCGGTTTCGGTTGTCGGCGGTTCCACTTTCGGAGGCGGCTCCTGCACCGTTTCCTGTTGATTGTCAGGATCAGGCTCCAAGTGCGGACCGCTCCCGCAGCTGCTTAGCAAGAACAGGGCGAGGACGAGTAAGCCGAGCAGCCCTAATTTGTGTCTATACATAGCTCTACATTCCTTCCAGCGGCAAGATTGAACGTGCCCGGATGAAATCGTCATCGCGAAACCGGCTCCATGGCTCCGTCTTCGGAGGCATGGCATGAATGGTTAGCCATTCTTTCGTTACGGGATGCGCTACTCCTATGGATGTCGACCATAATGCGATATCTTGTTCGCCTTGAACGGCAGGAGCGCCGTATTTGCGGTCATAGACGAGCGGACAGCCGATTTCGGCCATCTGAGCTCTAATCTGATGCGAGCGTCCGGTAAGCAGCTTCACGGTAATAAGAGTGAGACCACCTTGTTTGGCGACAACCGCATAATCCAGTATGGCTTCTTTGGCGTCCGGAACCTGCTTCTTATGTACGGTTACGATGTTTCTGCCGGCATCTTTACGCAGATAATGACGCAAGCGGCCGCTCGCCGCCGCAGGGGAGCCATGAACAACAGCTACATACAGCTTATCGAATGAGCGGCTGCGAACAGACTCTGACAGGCGGGAAGCTGCTTTGGATGTCTTCGCAAAGAGCATGGCTCCGCCCACGGGACGGTCCAAGCGATGGACTAGTCCGACATACACGTTGCCCGGTTTCTGATAGCGAGCCTTTAGGTCGTCTTTCAGCAGCGTGACCATATCCATTTCGCCCGTTTCATCCGCTTGTGATAACAGTCCCGGAGGTTTAATGACGGCAAGCAGATGGTTGTCCTCATACAGCACAGGCAGAAGCGGGGCCGGGGCTGCAATCGGGTCATTCCCCATCTTACTTACCCTCCCAACGTCCCAAGATACCGCATGGTAGCGTTAGCCCGGATGCGGAGATAGGGATGCCGATCTCGCCGCAGTGGATGGAGCCGGTATGTTTACGGCCAACCGTCATATGCAGCATATTGTGAAGAACGGTCGGTGACAGTCCTGTCGTATACGAATTCACTAGCACGAACAGAGGATTCTCCGTAAGGATCGTCGTACAGAACTCAAGGAACGGATAGAGATTCTGCTCCAGCTTCCAGGTTTCGCCGTTTGGTCCGCGACCGTAGGAAGGCGGATCCATAATGATGGCATCGTACTTGCTGCCGCGGCGCTGCTCGCGCTGCACAAATTTAAATACATCATCGGTTATGTAACGAACAGGAGCTGTGCTGAGACCGGATAGCTCGGCATTTTCCTTGGCCCACTGCACCATTCCTTTAGCGGCATCGACATGGCACACTTCTGCCCCGGCTGCAGCTGCTGCCACAGTAGCTCCGCCAGTATAAGCAAACAAGTTCAGCACGCGGATAGGACGACCGGCTTTGCGGATCTTATCCATCATCCAGGTCCAGTTGACAGCCTGCTCCGGGAATAGTCCGGTATGTTTGAAACTAGTCGGTTTAATATGAAACTTTAGTTCGCCGTACGAGATAGACCAGCGATCCGGCATTTTCGTGCGGAATTCCCATTCTCCGCCGCCGGAGGAGCTGCGGTGATAGTGGCCATCGGCTGTTTTCCATAATCCAGATTCATTGGCGATCGGCCAAATTACTTGAGGATCTGGTCTGCGCAGCACGTAGCCGCCCCAGCGCTCAAGCTTCTCACCATTGCCGGTATCGAGTAGTTCGTAATCTTTCCATAAATCAGCGTTGTACATGTGTGTTGTAACCTTCCTTGGCGTTGAATTTGTAGCCTACTCCCCGAACGGTGACGATATAGATCGGGTTAGCAGGGTCGGGCTCGATTTTCTTGCGCAAATTGCTGACATGAACCATCAATGTACGAGTATCGCCCATACTATCATGTCCCCAAACGATCGTGTACAGATCATCGAGTGCAAAAGCGCGGTTCGGTGTTTTGGCTAAGCGGACAAGAAGCTCGAACTCCTTAGCCGATAGGAAGACTTCTTTGCTGCCCAGATGAACGGTCCGTGCAGGCAAATCAATTCGTAAACCATCGTATTCCAGCACTTCGCCTACAGCACGGTCAAACGAATATTGACCGATTACAGATTGACGGCGCAGATGTGCTTTAACACGAGCGACAAGCTGACTTGGACTGAAAGGCTTGGTCATATAATCATCGCCGCCTACCGTAAGTCCATGTATAATGTCAGTATCATCGCTCATACAGCTTATGAACAATATGGGAACGTTGGAAATTGCTCGGATGTGCTTGCACACTTCGAAACCATCCAGATTCTTGAGTGAGATGTCCAGCAGGATCATATCCGGCTTCAGCCCGGCTGCGAGCAGGACGGCATCTTCACCGTTGTCCGTCGTATGTACTTCAAAACCTTCTCGTTCCATATATAAAGTAATCAGCTCGGTAATATCGGCTTCATCGTCAACGACAAGAATTTTGCTACCATTCATCTCCATCTTCCCCCTCTTCCTAGGCTATTATAGCGAATGGAGGGAGGGGTGAGCAATCAACGATTTTCCGGGAGGCTGCTATGATTCGCCGATTATTCCGATCTTTAATCCTCATCTTGTTCCCCATGCTCCTGCTCGCAGGCTGCAGTGCCCCGAGCGGCGGGGAGAATCCTGCTGCGAAGCAAGGTGTGCTTGATCTTAGAAATTGGTCGTTTGACCGTGATGGCGAGCTCCCGTTGACCGGGGAGTGGACGTTCTTCAGCGGGATGCTGTTGAGCCCGGAGCTTGCGATGAAAGACAACGGCAAGCATGTAACGGTGCCGCGTTCCTGGAACAGCTATCCGGGAAACAGCGGGATTAAGAATGGACAAGGCTATGCGACCTATAAATTATCTGTACTCATCCAACCTACGGATCGCGTGCTGGCTGTGCGCGTACCGAATATTTTCAGCAGCTATAGGTTCTGGATCGACGGCAAGCTGCTTGCCGAGCAAGGCATAGTCGGGACTAGCAGAAGCACATCGAAAGCACAGCAATTCCCGCGGATTGTTTCCTTTCATCCAGATGGCAAGCAGCAGCTTGATTTTGTCGTGCAGGTGTCCAACTTCCAGCATCGCAAAGGGGGCATTTGGGTTCCCTTCAAGATGGGCAACAGCGATACGCTCGTGGCGAATCAGATGAAAGCATCTGTCCAGGAGATCCTCATCCTAGGCAGTCTATTAATCATTGGAATTTATCATATCGGTCTGTATGCGTTCCGCAGGCAGGAGCAATTTACGATTCATTTTGGCTTGCTATGCTTATTCATTGCCGCAAGAGCAGGCGTAACCGGCGAAAATTATATTTTACAGTTGATTCCGCTCTCGTGGGAGATTGGAATGAAGATCGAATATATTGCATTCTCGCTTAGCGCATTGGCGGGGTACTTGTACGTCTATCGGTTATTTCCGCTGGATGCCTCCAAGCGCGTCATCCCATTCGTAATCGGGATCGGTACGTTCTTGGTTGGATTCGTGCTGTTCACCCCGGCAATCGTGTACACGAAGCAAATCTCATGGTTTCAAATCTTCGTTGTAGCGGTGAGCATCTATACCTTAATCGTTCTAATTACGGCAAAGATTCGCAAGCGGATCGGCTCTGCTTTTGTACTGACAGGGGTAGCGGTGTTCGTCGTAACGGTACTGAACGACATGCTGTTCTACAACGAGTGGTTTCTATATGCACAGCTGATACCGCTGGGATTGTTCTTCTTCATGCTGATGCAGTCTTTTATTATTTCCAAAAGGTTCTCAAGCGCCATGTACCGCGCGGAGCATGTCTCAAGCGAGCTGAGGGAGCTGAATGCGCATTTGGAGGAGCGGATTGAAGAGCGGACGATGGAGCTGAGTGCGGCGAATGAATCGCTGGAGCAAACGAACCGAGTCTTGCATCGATCGGAATCGTCCAGAAGGCATTTGATGACGAATATCTCGCATGATTTGCGCACGCCGATTACCCTTCTGCAAGGGTATTTGGAAGCTTTTCAAGATGGAGTTGTCAAAACGGAGGAGCAGCAGCAGCGCTACTTGCGCATGATGCTAGGGAAGGTCGGCGGACTGAACAGGTTGATTCACGATTTGTTCGAGCTGACGAAGCTGGAGGCTGGACAGACGAGGTTCGACTTTGCGAACGTGCCGCTTGGTCACTGGATTCAACAGCTGCATGATCTTTACGAAATCGATGTCGTAAGCAGCGGCATGCGGTTCAGATGCGATTTTCACAGTGCGCACTCCGAGCAGGAGGGACATGCCCATGAAATGGAGCAACAGAACCGCATCATGCTGCGCCTGGATTTGCCGAGAATGGATCAAGTCATTGCAAATGTCATTTACAATGCGATCAAACATACGGAGAAGGGGGGCGAGATAGCGCTTTCTTTTTTCTTCGATGAGACAGCAAACCGGACGATCGTAACAGTTAGTGATACAGGCAGCGGAATTGAGGAAGAGCATTTGCCCTTTATTTTCGACCGGTTCTACAAGAAAGAAATTTCCAGGAACTCAGCAGAAGGCGGCAGCGGTTTGGGGCTCGCGATTGCCAAAGAAATTGTTGAAGCACATGGCGGCACAATCGGTGCTGTCAGTACCTTGGATAAAGGGACAATGATCTGGTTCGCGCTGCCTGCAACCCTACGAAGCGTTAGTCAGCTTGCCTGATAACCGCCATCATTCGATCGATGGATTGCTTTCGGCGTTCCTGATCCATGCCGTTTAGAATACGGATAATTTCGATCGCTTCAGGAGTTACAGGCGTTTCCGATCTTGCAGCCTCTCCGCCGATAATGTAGTCCAGAGAGACGTTAAACAAAATGGCAAGCTTCTTTAACGTTTCGTAGACCGGCTGGCGGTTGTTAATTTCGTAATGACTGTAAGCAGAACGGGTAATGCCAATTTGCCTTGCGACTTCTTCTTGTGAAATATGCTTGCGAAGCCGCAATTCCCTTAATCGATCTCCCATCGTCATAGTTTCTAGCTCCTTACTCAATCTTCACATCTAGTACTAGTGAAAAAGCTACACTTCGGCCCCACTAATAGTAATTTATGATACAAAGTGTATCAGTGTCAAGTGTTAAGTATAGAAACGTTAATAATTAAGTATTGAAAACCGATCTGCGGGAGCGTACAATGAGGTTGTTGGTAGTTGTACGTACAAGTTATTGGCTGTACATAGTCGGATATTGGGCTTGAATTAGGCTTAAATGTCTGTATAAGGACCGATATGCTGCTTGAATTTGCTATCATGTTCGTACAAGTTAATTTCATTCCGAATCCTGAGGAGGAGTATTCACGTGATACAAGTGAAACGTTATCAATTCTGGTTTGTTACCGGCAGTCAGCATCTCTACGGCCCGGAAACGCTGCTTGAGGTTGCCGATCATTCCCGCATTATTGCTGAGGGCTTGGATCGCGATGAAGCGATTACGTATGAAGTTGTGTTTAAACCGGTACTGACAACTCCCGAAGAAATTTATAGCTTGTGCGCGGCAGCAAATGCAGATGAGCATTGTGCGGGTCTGATCACCTGGATGCATACCTTCTCTCCCGCGAAGATGTGGATCTCCGGTTTATCCGAGCTGCGCAAGCCGCTGCTTCACCTGCACACCCAGTTTAACCGCGATATACCATGGGATTCCATTGATATGGATTTCATGAACTTGAATCAATCCGCGCACGGTGATCGCGAATACGGATTTATCGGTGCTCGAATGGGGATTGCTCGCAAGGTGGTCGTTGGGTACTGGGAAGATACTGAGGTACGCGGCCGGATCGCCGGCTGGATGCGCACATCGGTTGCTTACACAGAAGGCCGTTCGCTCAAAGTAGCACGTTTCGGAGACAATATGCGCCAAGTTGCTGTAACGGAAGGCGACAAAGTAGAAGCGCAAATCAAGTTCGGCTGGTCGATTAACGGCTACGGAATCGGCGATTTGGCTGCATACATCGCGCAAGTGACGGAAGAGCAGCTGAACACGTTGACTGACGAATACGAAGCGACTTACGAAATTACGCCGGAGACTCGTTCCAACGCCGAGAAATGGGAATCGATTCGCGAGCAGGCTCGCATTGAGCTTGGCATGAAAGCATTCCTGCAAGAAGGCGGCTTCACCGCATTTACGACAACGTTCGAGGATTTGCACGGCATGAAGCAGCTGCCGGGGCTGGCCGTGCAGCGTTTGATGGAGGCAGGTTATGGCTTCGGCGGTGAAGGCGACTGGAAGACCGCGGCACTGACACGTGTCATGAAGACGATTGCGGGCAATAAAGGGACTTCCTTTATGGAGGATTATACGTATCATCTGGAGCCGGGCAATGAACTCATTCTTGGCGCGCATATGCTCGAAATTTGCCCGACGATCGCTGATGGCAAGCCTCGTCTTGAGGTTCATCCGCTTGGCATTGGCGGCAAAGCTGACCCGGCCCGTATGACCTTTAACGGTCGCAGCGGCCAAGCCGTGAATGCATCGCTTATTGATGTCGGCAATCGCTTCCGCCTCATTGTAAACATCGTCGATGCCGTAGCAACGCCGCATGATATGCCGAATCTTCCGGTTGCGCGTGTGTTATGGAAGCCTCAGCCATCGCTTAAAGATTCCGCGGAAGCGTGGATCCGTGCAGGCGGTGCCCATCATACGGTTTTCTCGTACGAGGTTACGGCAGAGCAGTTGGTGGACTGGGCAGAGATGATCGGCATTGAGTGTGTCATCATCGACAACTCGACGAATCCACTGGCGTTCCGCAATGAACTTCGTTTGAATGATATGTACTGGCGTTTGCAGCGTTAATCGAACTTATTGCGTTACTTGGGACTATCCGTCGCACGATTGCGTGTGTACGGAATAGTCCCTTTTAATTTGGCGTGAGCGTCATGTGGCAGGAAGCGCGCCGCCTCCAAATTTGCCGCGATAATTCGCAAGCGCGAGGAGCGGCCATACGTGGGAGTAGCTCTCATATTGCGTATAGATATAACCCGGTAAACCTGCTCCGGTCGGATATTTCCGCGGGAGTGGGTTCTCCGAATCCGATGCGCGAAGCAGGAAATCGCATGCTCGCTCCATGGCAGGTGAAGGCTCAGCGCTTATCGCGATAAGCGCATCGAGCGCCCATGCGGTTTGAGAAAGTGTCGAATAGGAGAGCGGGATGTATCGTTTCACATGATCACTGCGACAGGATTCGCCAAAGCCGCCATCCGGGAGTTGGATGCGATGCAGCCACTCTTTGGCTTTGCGGATCTGAGGATGGTTCGGCGACTCACCTGCAGCGATCAAACCGGTAAGAGCGGCCCAGGTGCCATAGATGTAACAGACGCCCCAGCGGCCGTACCATGAGCCGTCTGCCTGCTGCGCACAATACAACCAATCTGCGGCTCGGCGCATGAAGTGGCTGCCGCTGGTTGTCAGCCCCGTATGCTTGCCTAAATATTCAAGCGTTCTGCCGGTCAGATCCGGCGTAGACGGATCTGTCGCAGCATCTTCAGCTCCGTCGAGCGGCACCCAGCTGATTAAACGGCTGTTCACATTTCGCTCGAAAGCAGCCCAGCCTCCGTCGGAATTTTGCATAGACAGGAGCCATTGCAGACCGAGTTCACGTGCTTCCCGGTAAGGAGCGGAATGTGCGAGTCTTTCAATTGCGCGCAAAACTGCAGTGGTGTCATCGAGATCAGGATTCATCGTATTCGATTCGGAGAAGCCCCAGCCTCCGGGCAGCGGATGCTCCACGTTCAGCTTCCAGTCGCCAAGCTTGGTATGCTGATGCTTCAATAAATACTGCCCGGCGGATCGTATGCTCGGATGATTCGTGTTAACGCCTGCATCTTGGAGCGTGTGGCTGATTAATGCGGTATCCCACACGGTTGAGGTCGTGTTCTGCGTCGTTAGCAGGTTCGTATCGTCGCGAATCAGCAGTGTTTCGAGCCCCGAAACTGCTTTCGTAATAAGGGGATGCCGAATGTCGTATTCCAATGCACGCAGCGCATGAATCATTAGAATGGTCGCACTGGCATAGCAGTACAGCGTGCCGTCCGGCTCAATGCGACGCTGCATATATTGCAGCGCACGAGCAGTGCCTAGCTTGTTAAGAGCGGTAAGCGGCGACAAGCCTGAGATGGAAGGGATTCGCATACTGATATGCTGCTGCCAACTGTCCTGCTGCGTGAGCAGCTGCTGAAGCGACAGATCGCTATCATGGGAGCGAAGAGGTTCGATATGAGGCAAGGTGAATGTAGGCTTGACAGACCCGAGCAGCATCATGGGGGCCATGTGGACACGGGCATATCCGGAGAATTGATAGAAGTGCAGCGGTGCGCTCGGCGGAAGCAGCAGAAGGGAGAGTGGAACCGGGAACCAGCGCGGCCATTCGTATTGACCGACAATTGCAAGCAGGAACTTGGTCAATAGGCTGTCGATGCGGGAGAGCCCGCCGAGCTCGGAGATCCGTTCGCGAGCCTGCTTCATACGAGCAAGGGAAGGTGATAGACCGGCGAATTGTAAGGCAAAATAACACTCTGCCGTCGCGGCGAGATTGCCGCCTTCTTCGTCTGGATATACACGCCAAGCGCCGTCCGCACCTTGCTTGGCTAATATGCGCTCACATAAGGAAGCGACTAAGGCAGGCTTCCGGATACCTGCACTAGTCAGAAGCATAACCGCAGCAGCGTCAGTGGTTGTTCCACTATCAATAAAGCCAAGCCGCCAACTGCCATCTTGGCTTTGTTTGCGGAGCAACAGCTGAACCAGTCGATCAATCCCGCGATCCATGCGCTGATCCATGGGAGTCACCTCCTACCGAGACTTGTTCAAATAATGCGAGCTTTTCACATGAATCTTGCACGTTCCTAGGAAACAATCGTCAAATAAATGGACAAGAGTCGCTGAACTCTTTATTATGAAAATGAAAATAATTCTCAATGATCGCATTTCGGCTCGTTCGTCATCCATGTAAAGGTGGTTTATTTGAAGTGGACGTTCATTCTTCCTCACACTCACAGCAACCGGTCATTCAGTCCCGGCCGCTCGCTGCTTTAATGATTCTGATTTTCGGAACGCTTGCACTTGTATTGACTGCCGCAATCTCGATTTGTGTCGGTGCCGCAGACACATCCTTATCAACCGTATGGGATGCGCTCTTTCACTTCAATACGGATTTGACCCAACATCAAATCATCAGAGAGCTTCGGATTCCACGCGTGCTCGCAGCTGCGCTGACAGGAGCGGCCTTTGCCGCAGCCGGTGCGATTATGCAGGGAATGACGCGTAACCCGCTGGCAGATTCAGGCTTGCTCGGCATTAATGCAGGGGCAGGGGTCCTGCTTGCCGTCTGTTTTGCGTTCTTTCCGGGCATGTCATTCGTGAATCTCATGTTGTTCTCTTTCATCGGCGCAGCGGCTGCTGCTGGACTAGTGTTCGGGACTGGAGCGTTTGTCAAAGGCGGTCTTACGCCGGTGCGTTTGGTTCTTGCAGGTGCTGCCGTAACGGCATTGCTGCTCGCCATCAGCGATGCGATCGCCATTCATTATCAGGTAGGTCGTGAGCTGGCCTTCTGGCTCGCGGGCGGAATGGCAGGCGTAGAGTGGACGCAAATTCGGATTATTTGGCCTTGGGTGCTCGGCAGCATAATCGTGGCGATCATGATTTCGCGTTCCATTACACTGTTAAGTCTCGGTGAAGATATTGCAATTGGTCTCGGACAACGCACAGGGCTGATAAAGCTAATCGGAACGATTCTGGTGTTAATCCTTGCCGGAGCTTCAGTCAGTGTAGTAGGGGCTGTCGGATTCGTCGGACTCATTATTCCGCATATTGCAAGGTATTTGGTTGGCGTTGATTACCGCTGGATCATTCCGTGCTCTGCCGTTCTGGGGGCGCTGCTGCTCATCGTAGCCGACATCGGTGCCCGGATGTTTAATCCGTACTCCGAAACGCCGCTAGGCGCGCTGATTGCCGTTATTGGAGTACCGTTCTTCCTTTACTTGGCCATTAATGAAAGGAGGGAGCTGTAATGGATGCTTATACAGTTACTCCTGCAGAGAAGGCGCGGAAGAAGCGGGCTTACATCGTCATGGGATGGATGGGCGGTCTCATTCTCATTGTATTCATGATTAGCATGAGTACAGGCACCCTCCGGCTATCGCCAAGCGAGATGATGCATACCTTAATCGGATCCGGAACGGCAAAACAGGAGCTGATCCTGTATCAGTTCCGTCTGCCTCGGATCGTCATGTCACTGCTGATCGGCGCCGGTTTCGCGGTGTCCGGCTGTATCTTGCAAGGGGTTACGCGAAATGCGCTGGCCGATCCCGGCATCCTTGGCATAAACGCCGGAGCGGGACTGATCGTCATTCTGTATATATCCGTAACCCCGATAAACCATGCCATATTTCTGCTGCCCCTTCTTGCAATGATTGGAGCGGGAGCGACAGCAACGCTAATCTATAGTCTCTCCTATCGACGTCATCACGGCATTTCGACCATTCGGCTGCTGCTCGTCGGAATCGCTGTAGCTGCCGGGATTTCAGCATTCATGCTCGTATTGACGCTGAAGCTCAATCCCGATCAATTCAAGTTCGTGCAAGTATGGCTGGCAGGCAGCATGCTCGGGATGGATTGGCGTTTCGTCTTGGCATTATTGCCTTGGATCGTCGTGCTGCTGCCTTTCGTCCACTACAAGGCACGTGTGCTGGACGTGCTGAATCTGGGGGATCAAACCGCTTCCGGACTTGGTACGGCACTTAACCGTGAACGGTTGTATCTGTACGGGGCAGCCGTCGCACTGGCCGCTTCCTGCGTAGCGGTTGGCGGCGGAATCGCCTTCGTTGGGTTAATCGGACCTCATCTGGCTCGCAGACTTGTCGGTCCGCAGCATACATACTTGTTGCCGGCTTCGGCGATTACCGGTGGATTGCTGCTCATCATTTCAGATACACTCGCTCGTATGTACGATGTGCCGACGGGAATCGTAGTTGCTATTATCGGGGCCCCGTATTTTCTCTATTTGCTCACAAGGACAAGATAATTCATGAAGAACAGGCGCATGGTTTGGCGACGATCAAGAATGCTGATCGCATCGTCGTTGACACGGAAGATGGCGTATCGGAGCAGGGCAAGCACGAAGAGCTTCTTGAAGCCGGCGGCCATTACAGCAGACTACATTATGCACAATTTCAGACGACATAAGTGAACGATGAACATTTGAACGGCTGTCCGTAGTTGGAGGCTGTTCAGGTGTTTTTTTGCATCTGCTAATTAGGCACTGTTATAATTGGTATCGGTATTAGGGTTCAATGGTGAAGAATTCAGCCCTACATAAAGGAGTCGATAACATGAAATCATTCCAACATCGTCTGGAGCAATACGCGGCACTTGCCGTAGAGGTCGGCGTTAACGTTCAGCCCGGTCAAAAGCTCTGTATTATTTCGCAGATCGCAGCAGCAGAGTTCGTCCGAGAAGTGGCGAAACGTGCCTATGAAATAGGAGCAAGCTATGTACATGTCGATTGGAGCGACGAGTTAATTACACGTACGCGCCTGGAGAAATCGCCGGAAGAGGGACTTTCCTATTATCCGGAATGGCATGCGAAGGGACGAGTGGCGTTGGCGGAAGAAGGCGCGGCTTTTCTCTGGGTCGTTGCCGAGAACCCGGATCTGCTGAATGGAGTCGACGCTTCCCGGATTGGTCTTGCAACCAAATCCCAGCAAGCTGCTCTTCAGCCGTTCCGCAAATTTACGCTTAGCAATGAAGTCTCATGGTCGATAGTCGCCGTACCTACGCCGGAATGGGCGGAGAAGGTATTCCCGGCACTTCCTGCCACGGAGCGCGTCGATGCCCTGTGGGAAGCGATCTTCGCAGCAACGCGGGTGGATGCGGCAGATCCGGTTCAATCTTGGCGCGAGCATGCTGACAACTTGCGATCCAAGGCAAGCCGGCTGAACGAGCGCAGATACCAAGAGCTGCGTTATCGCAGTTCGGCGGGAACCGATGTGACGATAGGACTTCCGGAAGGTCATATTTGGGTAAGCGCAGGGACACGCAACGGACAGGGGACAACCTTTATTCCGAATATGCCAACGGAGGAAGTATTCACTTCGCCGCTGCGAACAAGCGTGAACGGTACGGTAGTCAGCAGCAAGCCGCTTAGTTATAACGGTAATCTGATTGACAACTTCTCGATCACTTTCGTGGAAGGTAGAATTACGGCGTATCAAGCTGAGGTTGGCTACGAGGCTCTAAAAGGGCTCGTTGAAACGGATGAAGGCTCTCACTATCTGGGGGAAATTGCGTTGGTACCTTACCGTTCGCCGATTTCGGATACGAACCTGACATTCTACAACACCTTGTTTGATGAGAATGCCGCCTGCCACTTGGCGATCGGCTTCGCGTTCCCGTTCTGCGTGGAAGGCGGCTTGTCCATGAGCAAGGAAGAGCTTGCCGAACGCGGCTTGAATCACAGTTTAACGCATGTTGATTTCATGATTGGTACCGAGGATTTGGATATCGACGGCGTTCTGCAGGACGGTACGCTGGAACCGCTGTTCCGCGGCGGCAACTGGGCGTTCTAGTAGTCTTTTTCATGAAATCAAGAAAGGTGGCAATAGGGTGAAGCCCTTTTGCCACCTTTTTGTTGCCGCTCCTCGTTACCCGTCTCACGGATTGGCCCGTTGCACATGCCCAACAATGCTAGTCAGCCTCCACCGTTTCTCCCGCTCCCGCGACGCTAACGAACCGTAGAGGTCTTATTTTGAAGAAATGGACACTTTCAAAATTCTAACGAACCACAGAGGTCTTATTTCGTGATTTTATAGGGAAATGCACGGGTTTTGGAGCAAATAAGTCCTGTAGGATCCGTTAGAATTCCAAATCGAGGTTTTTCGAGCAAATAAGCCCGCTACGGTTCGTTAGAAGTATAGGGAACGAAAACACGCAGCTGTCGCTCGATAATCTCACGGTGAAAGTCGCTCCCCGCTCCTAATTAAGCAGCAGATCCATCTCTGATCAAAACAAAAAGCTGCCTCAAAGTCGCGATGACTTGAGGCAGCTTCGATAATACTTAGCTGTAAAACTTCTCGTACAAGCAGAACCCGCTAGGCGAGGTTCCTTTATACGTATAGCCAAGACCGACGTAGAAGGCGTTCAGCTTCTCGTTGTTTGCGATGCAGTCGAGTCGGATGCGATCTTTCCCTGGGAATGATACGCCTTCTTCGGCCCAGCGAACAATATCAGCTCCGAGGCCTTGTCCTGCATATTCGCGGTTGATCGCCAAGCGGTGCAGATAAACGATCGATTCGTGCCCATCCTTGCCCCATAAGCCATGATCCCAGTCGCCGGGAACTTGCATCAGCAGGACGATGCCAGCCAGAACCTCGCCTTCCTTAAAGAGGAACAGCTCCCCTTTGTCGATATGACCAGTTACGTTATGGTGATCGTCACCGTTCAACAAGGCGCTCCATTGCTTGGAGCCTTTGCTCTTTAGCCAAGTCGCAGCTCCGACTAGCAGTTCCATGACAGCAGGGGCATCAGCCGCCACTGCTTGGGATACTTGAATACGTGCGTTGGCTTGATTATTTTTCATGAGGTATGAGGGCATAGTTCATTCTCCGTTTTATGTTTTTGAACATTATAGCATCCGATGCCTTAAGCGATCAAACGGGAGGGCGTCTGGCGTAGAAATATATACTGAGCGGCCACCAGATGACAGCGAATATGGGATAGATTGCCCAGATTTCCTCCGGTGACGTAACGGCATTCAGAATAATGAACAAAGCACTGGTAAGGAGCGAGGCGCATAAGGCAAACTCAAACCATTTGCGGCTGCGGCTGAAGTATATGGACATCGGCCACCAAATCGCAGCGTAAGCAGGGAAGATGATCCATGGAAACTGAGGCGACAGCAGCAAATTCAGCGCACCGTACGATATGATGATACAGAAACTGCCGATAAGAGCCATCCGAAGCGTTCCGGCAAAGCGGCCGGCATACATGATGATCGGCCACCAAATAATGGCGAAAGCCGGATACAAGAACCACGGATGACCAGAACTTTGTGCAATATTCTCCACGATGAGGTACAAGATAATCAATAAGCTGGTTACGGCCGAGTAGGCTTTGATCCTGCCTGAAGCGGCGAAATACATGGCAATCGGCCATTGAATAATGGCGAAAGCGGGGTGAATAACCCACAGATAGCCGGGCGAAGTCAGATGGTTGACGAGAATAAGAAATGCAATACTCATCAGACTGCCCATCACGGCAAAAGCGACGCGGGGACTTGTCATCTCACGACCTCCTCATTTCCAGCCGAGCCACTTGTAGAACATCACAAGCGGCCACCAAGCGACGCCGAATGTAGGATATACAAACCAAATCGTGCCCGGCGTGTAATACACGTTGATGAAAACCATGAGGGCGACGATCAAGCCGCTTCCCCAGAGCGAGAAACCCAAATGCAGTCCATATTGTTTTCGGGCTGATACGGGATCTGTGCTGTTTGCGCCGAATTCCAATTTGATATCGGAGATATCGCCGAACTCGACAATAGCTTTATTGATTGCATCTTCCTCTGATTTGCCGCGGCGCATCAGATCATAAACCTTTTCCTCTAAATTTTGCGTTATTTCCTCTTGCATCGATTGCTTCTGTTCGCTGTCCGGTATATCGAAAAACCATTCCTCAACATGTGCACTAATCTTCTTCATCCTACAATCCCTCCATGAAAATATTAACGATCTCTTTGATTTCGATCCATTCTTCAATGGTTTCCTTCAAATACGCCTTGCCGAGCTTCGTAATCTTGTAATAACGCCGCTTGCTCCCGTGCGAAATGTCGCCGACGTACGATTCAATCAGTTCTTTGCGCTCGAGCCTTTGGAATACCGCATACAGCGTGGCTTCCTTGATTTGGAATCGATCCCCGGTCCGCAAACTGATTTCTTTGGAAATCTCGTAGCCATAGCGGTCTTCTTCATAAATCAGCCGCAAAATGATCGCATCGAGATGTCCGCGAATGATATCACTTCGAATCATGTGTGGTCCTCCAGTACAAAATAAATAGATCTGTCATTTACTATGTCACATAGTGCTCTATCTGACATAGTTCTATCTGATGGAGTAAATTTATCACAGATTACTCTATGTGTCAAAGTAATAATTTTCAGTCTTCCTATACATGATTAACAGAACGTTATGATTATCAGAGCTAGAAAATAAGATGTGAGAGGCAAGGGGAGTTCCCCTTGCCTCTATCTGTTTCTCAGGCACAAAAAAGTATGCCTTGCGCTAAAATGTGGTAAATTGTGACGTGGATTACAGACAAAATATCGGAAAATTATGTATTATGTACGCTATATCTATTTTATTTTAATTTTGTAAACTTACCTGCATTAATTTAGGATCACAGTTTTTTGGTTTATATATGAGCCTTTCTTAAAAAAAGGATTACATATAAATTTTATTTAGGAGGAAAGTCATGTATCATCGGAAGGTTGTCAGAAAAGTTCTTTCATTATCACTTGCATTAGCCGTACTTATTAGTTCGTTGTTCGGCAGCATGGCTTCTGCCTCGCCAAGCACAAGCACGGGAATCAGCGTCGAGCAGGGGAACGCGCAAGAACAACCGGCTGTTCAGGATGCGTCTTCCGCGCAGTTCGACACGCTGACACCAAGCGAGTCGAAGGTGGCCTTTGCCTTGTCGGATGGAAGCCATCCGGTAACGGTCGAAGCGAAGTACAAGGATGGTTCTTCGAAAGACGTGACGACGCAAGGCATGTGGATGTCGAAGAATCCAGCAATCGCCGTCGTCGACCGGGGCGTCATTACGGCCAAAGCGGCCGGAACGACGGAAGTAAGCCTTAATCTCGGCGACGCCGTTGTCAACGTTCTTGTTACGATCACCGCAGGCGCCGGAGCGGCGGAAGCAAATGAGCCTTCGGAGCCGACGCTTGTCACATACCTGGTGTCCACGCTGAACGTGTTCGTCGAGGCGGATACGAACTATCCGCTTCATCTGTATGGGACGTTCTCGGACGGGGAGAAGCGGGATATTACGTCCAATGCCGTCTGGAGCACTGAAGATGCCGCGGTCGCGACGGTGTCGCACGGGATGATCAAGGGTATCCAAGCTGGAAAATCGACATTCATCCACGTGAAATACGGCAGCATGCCGACGCTGTCGATCGCGGTCACCGTTCAGAAGGATCCCATTCCGCTTCAGTCGTTCGGTCTTATGATGTCGGAAAGCATACTGAAGATTATGGAGACCGACGCGCCGCATCAATTATATGTGAATCTGGAATATCCCGACGCGGATCGTTACGAGGTGACGAATCTGGGCCGATGGTATTCGAGCAACGAATCCGTTGCCACGGTCGACCAGACAGGCAAAGTTACGCCGGTAGGCAAAGGTAAGGCCTATGTTTACTTCGAATATAAGTATACGGCGCCGTCCGGCACGGAAGGGCAAGACGGCTACGACGACGGCCTGCTGGTCGATTCTTCGCTCGTGTTCGTCGGCGGACCATTCAAGCTGGAGCGGTTCTCGCCGGACATGATGGCGCAGTTGGACCTCGACACGCCTGTCACGCTTGCGCCGCGAAGCTATCAGGAAATTACGATCATGGGCGTGTACTCCGAGGATCCTCGGACAGGCTATAACTATATCGCCGATGACGTCACGGCCGATATTGAATGGACCGTCGCGGATAAATCCATCGCGACCATCGGCGAATCCGGCCGCATCTTTGCAGGCGGCCAGGAAGGTACGACGACCATTACGGGCCATTATTTAGCGCTTGAGCCTTTCACGTTCAAAGTGACGGTGATGAAGGCTGCTTCCGCGAACACGGTGCTGAATTTGGTGGCTGAACCGGCCTACGTGGAAATCAAGGACGGCAAGCCTGTTCAGTCGCCGACCATCAAAGCCATTTACAACGACGGCACGGTAGTGGATGTTACGTCCCAAATCGCCGACGGCGATTGGCTCACTTCCGATGCAACGCTAGCCTACCACAGCGACAACGGTACGATCGTTGCCGAAGCCGTAGGATCGGCCGTCCTCGGCGCGATCTATAACGATGCAGTCGTCATTATTCCTGTTATCGTGAAGCAGGCCGAGCCGAAGACGGCGGTCTCTCTCTCCGTAACGCCGGGCTCGCTGAACCTGCAGCTTGGCAAGCATGAAGCGTTGTCGGTCGAAGCAGTGATGTCCGGCGGCGAGAAGCTGGATAAAACGAAGGCTGCCGCCTATCGTTCATCCAACCCTCAGGTAATCACCGTTAACCGCAAAGGCGAGATCGCGGCTGTCGGCAAAGGGACGGCAGACATCGAGGTGTCGTACGGCGGACAGCAGCAAACGGTCACGATCGAGGTCGCTGCTTCCGAAGGATTGCTGCCGGCAGCGGAGACGCCGAAGCAGATTACCGGCATTACCGTAAGCGATCCAAAGATCACGCTGGATGTGACGGCTGGCCCTCGCCCTGTTACCGTGCAGGCTGCCTACAGTGACGGCACGAGCGCAGACGTAACGGGGCAGGGCAAGTGGTCGACGCAGGATGCCGGCGTGGTGACGGTCAAGGACGGCGTCTTGACGCCGGTGGCTCCCGGTTCTACCCTCGTGCATTTGGTGCTGGACGGCGCGGTAACAGTGGTTCGGGTAACCGTTACGGAAGGCGACTACTCTTCCAACGTCCGATTGTCGGACCAAGGAGCAGCGGCGGAACCGACGATTGATGCGCTGCTGTTGTCGACGACGAAGGTTATGGTTCAGAAAGGGCATAAATATCCCGTTCAGCTACTAGCAATCAAGAGCGACGGCACGACGGAGGACGTGAGCGACCAAGCGGATTGGTCGGTCTATGATACCGAAATCGCCGACGTGGTGAAGGAGAACGGTGCCGTCAGCATCCTCGGCAAATCGACGGGTAACGAGAATCCGCCCGAGAAGTATCAGAAGTTCGGCAAAACGACGCTTAAAGTCGGATACGGCGATTTTAAGCCGACGATCGTGAACGTGTCCGTTAGCGAGCAGCCGGATCAGCCCGACGTGCTTGACTTTGGCTTCCGCACTTCCAAATACGATTGGTACTTCGACAATGCGTCTTTCAGATTGTACAAAGGGCAATCGCCTTACGAGTTGAAGCCGTTCGCTCTGGATACGACGGGGGAAACCTTCCCGGCGGAAGGTCAATGGACGTTCTCGCAGCCAGGAATCGTCAGCGTTAACGATGAAAGCGGCTTTGTGGCCGAGGCAAACGGAGAGACGGATGCCGTGTTCACGTACGAGCGTTTCGGCGTAACCTACACGCGTACGCTGCACTTCGAGGTCATCGACCTGCAGGGCATCGCTGCCGATGCGGACGAAGCAGGCGGCGTCTACGCTGTCGACGTACATCCGCAAGGCTCGTCGCTCGTCGCCTTGAATGAAACGTATGTGGATAAAGATAACCAATCGCATACGGATCCACTGTCTGGATTCGTCAATTGGCAGGTCGAGGACCCTTCGATCATCGAAGTTTACGACGAATCTCCTTATGTCCGTTTCGTTGGCGGAACGCAAGAGGGTACGACGCAGGTGACGGGAGAATACTTCGGCCATCCGATCACGTTCGACGTGACGGTCACGAAGAACCCGATCAAACCAAAAATCATGACGATTGTCGCGGATCCGACTTATTACGTGTTCGATGACGCCGACGATCAGCCGGTTACTCCAGTCGTCAAAGCCATCTACAGCGACGCGACCATTAAGACGCTGAACAATGCGGATTTGACGTGGTTAAGCAATGATCCGACGGTTGCCGATCTTACGAAAGACGGCAAGATCAAGCGTACTTCCCGCAAGGGCGGAACGAACATCGTTGGCCAATATAAGGGGATCGGCGTCAGGGTGCCTGTTATCGCAACCTACTCGAATGAAGCGCCGTTTACTACGCGCCTGGATATTACGCCCGATCTGACATCGATGACGGTCGGCGGAACGCAGCAGTTGAAGGTAAAGGAATCGATGAGCGATTTGAGCGAGTCTGACGTGACGTTTGCTGCGCAATTCGAGTCGAAGAATCCGGACGTAGTTAGCGTCAGCCAAGATGGTCTAGTCACTGCCGTCAAGCCGGGTACGGCGAAGCTTCGCGTGCACTATTGGGGCTTCAACGAATACCTGACCATTACGGTTATGCAAGCGAGCAGCGGCAGCGGTGGGGGGCCGATCGTGACTCCTCCGGCGCCTCCGGTAACGGATCCTGAAACAGATCCGACGCCGGAAACGCCGGTATTGAACGCTTCCGTAAACGGGGCAGCGGTGAAGGACCGTATCGGCAAGGCGAAAGCCGATCCGGCATCCGTTACGTTCAGCGACGTACCATCTGCTTCTTGGAGCGCATCTTCGATCGAATTGGCTGCGAAAGCCGGCTTAGTCCAAGGTTATGCGGACGGCTCTTTCCTGCCGAAGAAGAACGTGACGCGCGCCGAATTCGCGTCGATGCTGGCAAATGCGTTTGGCCTGGCCGGATCGGCACCGGTGTCGTTCACGGACGTGAAAGACAACCATTGGGCGCATGACGTCATCAGCGCGCTGGAAGCATTGGGCTTCATCAAGGGATACGGCGACGGCTCCTTTAAGCCGAACCAACAGATTACGCGCGCGGAAATGGTAACGATTTTGGCGAAGGTCATCGACTTCGGCAAAGCCGCCCATAGCAGTGCGTTCACCGATCTGAATAACCACTGGGCAGCTCAAGCGATCGATGCCATGACCGAAGCGAGCGTCGTGAAAGGCAGAGGGGAGCATTCCTTTGCCCCGAACGCCAATGCAACGCGCGAAGAGGCTGTGGTCCTCATCCTGCGTGCGCTGGATGCGAGCTTGGATTTGGGGTTAACCGAATAAGCGGCTAGGCAAGGAAAAAAGGAAGCGCAAACGCACGCGCTTCCTCAGAGTGACGAGAAACCCACGTTTTTTCAAAACGGCGGGTTTCTTTTTTGTTTTTTAGGGGATAAAAATTAAGTTTCCAAGAGCTTCGCTCCGCTGGTGGCTCTTGAATCCTTAAGTGAAGGTGAAAATATTAAAGATATAGCATAGTCGAGAGCTAAAAACTCACACGGATGTCATCCTTTTGCATCTATTTTATGAATAAGCCAAAACTCTAACTCAGAAAGATCAGTTACTGATTTTGAATTTTTTTTTAATTCAACCCTCACGGAGCAAAAATTGTAATCTGGATTACGGAAGATTGAATTATGATGGTTTATGATGAAGTGACAATCGACTGCAGGGTATTCAGGATAATTGTAACGGATGCCGTCTTGGTACAAAAATTCGACGACACATCTTGTCCCGATTGCAAGGATTTAGAGCGTTTTATCGGAGATATCAACAATGAGCATAATGACAAATCGTTCTTCGCCGGTGATTCTGAACAATTTTGTTATGCTCGATGAATAATACGCTGTACGCTGAATTCCAATTTTGCTCGTATTCAAAAATGGTCACCAACTGAATCATTTGCATAATAAATTCGCAAAACGCCGACTCAAATCAGTGAATATCTGAAAACTCGATGTTTCCTCGGCATAAAATTGATCGGAGTTATACATATGGAACAGGACAGCAGTCAAACGTCAATATTGTCTGGATTCAAAATATTGGAATCCCTTCCAATGAAAATTGTCAATGAACTTGAACAACTTATTAGGAAGTCAAATATCAATAAGCTTCCTAAAAACTACCTCATTCAACCTTCTGACAACGAGAAGCTAGGATTATGTTTCGTAATCGCCGGTAAGCTTCGATTATACAAGGCTAATTCAACCGGTAAACAATATACGGTTTGCATCGTTATTGAAGGTGGGGTATTTGGTGAAGTCGAATCGTTTTCGCTTGGCGCAAGCGGGGCTTACGCAGAAACGATGGAGGAAACGATAATATATTCGATTCCGACTGAACAGTTCGAGCCGGTTTTAAGGAAATATCCAGAACTTGCTTTAAGATTTTTATCTGAAATGAGTATGAGGATGCGAGATCAGGATGAATTAGTGGAAAAGCTTATTTTTAAAGATCTTCGAGGAAAAGTGCTATATTTCCTAATCAGACTTTCTAAAAAATTCAGCGTTGAAGAAAATGGATATAAAAAGATTGATATTCCACTAACTCATCAAGAGTTGGCTAATATGATTGGTGCTACAAGAGAAGCAGTATCACGTACTTTACAGGAATTATCAAATGAGGGTATCCTCGTATCTAGCAGGAAAATGGTCATGATTCATATTGAAAAAGCCATGGAGGAACTTGCTTGAATACAGGAATAAATTAACTTCGGAACCTATCATAATCACACACGGAAACAATATCGTACAATTTACGATTGGCAAAACGCAAGCCTATGTCAATGGAAAGTCTGTTCAGCGTGACCGAATAAAGGAGTAGAAATAAGGGCATGAGCTTGGTATCTTACCGGGTTCGGCTTTTTTTTTGGACCATTTCGAGCTGGTAACAGAAGTGTGAATTCACAAGACACTAGAAGCATAAACTCAATAAAGTCGCTTAGGAGAGGATGTTTCTCGTGATGTCATATTATTATAACCCTTATTATGGACCCGGACATGTATGGTGGAGTTATCCGCAAGATGGGAGAGGAAACTATCTGATACCTGCACGACAGCAGCTTACTTTCGTACTGGTGCATGGTTCCTGGGCTGACGCGCATTTCTGGAATGGCGTAGCCGCCGTACTGCGAAGTCAAGGACACATTGTTTATACGCCAGAATACGCAGGACACGGAATCAACAGCAATAAAAATGTTACCCATGCGATGATAACCAAATCAGTTGTTGATTATATCAAACAGATGCAATTACAAGACTTTATCCTCGTCGGGCACAGCTTTGGCGGATCGGTTATCCAAAAAGTCGCCGAACAAGTGCCCGAGCGGATCAAGCGGTTAGTATTCTGGGATGCTTTCGTTCTAAAGGACGGAGAAGCTGTGGTTGATGAAATACCTCCCCAAACCGTACAGGGTTTTGAACAACTCCGAGCGATGTCAGCTGACGATACGATTATGCTTCCATTCGATATATTTCGAGCATTGTTTGTAAATACGGCAACAACGGAGGACGCAAAACTCTTTTATACAAGTGTCCTGCCTGAGCCCGCTAAACCCCTTTTTGAGAAATTGGATCTAAAAAAGTTCTATACGCTGCAAATCCCCAAAAGCTATGTATATTTCTATCAGGATAACGTATTGCCGCAAGGGGAAGGTTACGGCTGGAATCCCCACATGTCAAATCGACTCGGTTTGTTCCGCCTTATCGTGGGTGATGGGGACCACTTTACATATACACGTACAAGACCAGCCTATTTAGCACAAAAAATATTCGAAGCAAGCAGGGATTAATTTCATCGCCCTCGATCGTCCTAACCGCAGCAATTAAAGAGAGGCCGCCTATGTTAGGCGGCCTCTCTTCTATAACGCAATGTATGTCGGCTTCGATTATTTCGTTGCGGCCGAGGTCAGCACGATAGCCTCATTCACGAATGATAAATCGGCGTGCAGAACTTTGGTGAAATAGGCCAGCGGGACGTACAAGGAACCGCCTTTGGCAGCCGGAGCCGCGCCAAGAACGCCTGGTTATCGGAGATCGATTTGAACGCGTCGAATTCGTCCGGGCGAGTAGCGATCTCGGCCTTGACCGCGAAATTGACGATACTTTTGTAATTGGAACCGAATAGGTCCTTCAGCTTGACAGGGGAAGCTTTCGCCGCGTTGCGAACATTGTAGGTAGCAGCGACCGTCTCCCCATGCGCGCCGCCTCTATACGTATAGGTGAGTACCTTGAACGACAAGATACCTCAATTAGCCGCGCTGCCGTCCGAGATCAACTCGAACTTGACGGCTGCTTCGAATGGCCAGAATACATCGGAGGAGTCTCTGGACGCATAAGCTTCTGCAGCCTGCTTCGCGATAGCATCGACTGCCGCATTGGCCCGCGCCGCAATGTTGGCGTTAAGCGCATTCTGATAGGAGGTATCTTTCATGCCGCTGATGACTGGCACATCCAAATCGGTTTTCAATTGAGCGTTCGATTTGGTGACGTTCTTGCTCGTCAAGTGAACGCGGTCGGACGCTTGTTTGTCTGCGACCTGGGCAACGCTTGGCTCTTGAGCCGATGGGGCCGTAGCCGCAGCAAAAGTCATTGGCGTCGAAGCTGTCAGGATGAGCGCGGCGCTCAGAACGGCAGCGGAGATGGTTGTGGCGATCCGTTTGCTTCTATGGTTGTTCATCGGAATCCCTCCAGGGCATGGGTATAGGTATACAATAAACACAATTAGAATGATGTTTAACAAAGCAAACTCTTGTCCAATTGGACAAGAGTTTGCTTTGTTAAGTTTTGTTTCGTTTCATGCGATTGTATTAGTCCTTTTTTAATAGGTAATTCGGACGAACATACATGCGTTTGAAGCCTGCACGATGGGCATCGATGAGGAATGGAACACGACATCGGAACAATCCTTGAAGATGTCTTTGAGCAATTGCTCATTGATAGAGATGCTAGGGTCTAACGGAATTTTCATTGTAAGGTGCTCCTTTAGCCGTATGATCCTATAAGAAAGTAGATACGTAATTCGAATAATTTATCCTAAATTATCCTTTTTATGCAGATCCATCATGTTGACGATGGATGGATAACAAAAGTCCCGAGGAACATTCCTCGGGACTTTCTTGAACTCCCACTGTTAAAGAGAGCTAAGGCCATTGCTCATCCATGCCATGAATATCTCGATCGTAGCCGTATCTGCGCTAAAGGTTTGGAGAAGATGAAAGGCCTTATTGCAATCGCCGGCTTCCGTAAATTTCTGGGCTAAACCCAGAAGTAGACTTTCGTTGTCTTCCCGGAAGATAATCCTGGAGCGGTTGCCTCTGCCCTGTCCGGCCTTCCATTCAATGAAGCTTTCCTCGGAAAGTTTACGCAATATAAGCCTTGCATTTCGTTCCGTGCAATAAAGCGCATCCGCTACGTCCACGAGGGACACTTCTACCTCATCCCTAAGCTTATCCGCAAACCGACGGTATAAAGTCAAATAATGTTCAATCGTTAACATTGCTACACCTTAACTTTCTAAATGGGAGTGCTCATGCGGTAATTTATTAATCACGAAGTCTCTCACCGCATTGGAAAATAACTCCGGCTTCTCCACATGCCCCATATGGCCGCATTGCTCGATGACTACAAGCTGCGATTCGGGAATAGCGGCGGACATCTCGTCGGCCCATCTGGTCCCACAGATGAAGTCATGCTCTCCGACCAGGACGAGCGCCCGGGTCTGGATCGTATTCATCACGTCCCGTACATCCCACATCGCCGGTTTTCGATTGGCATCG
The DNA here is from genome assembly GCF_900106745.1 of Paenibacillus sp. CF384. GTDB lineage: Bacteria > Bacillota > Bacilli > Paenibacillales > Paenibacillaceae > Paenibacillus_Z. The sequence goes on from NZ_FNNV01000003.1 coordinate 347,173, forward strand.
ATGGTCGCGTCCATGGAAGCTTTCCACTCGTCGAACCCAAGTGGCATAGCCCAATAGTTTCCCAAGTAAGCAGGCAGCAGTTTTTGGATGATGCCAAGGAACGACTCTCTGTCGTTGACCGCAATGGCTCCGCTCGTCATATCCACCCATGCTTGCTTTGCTTCTTGAGCTTCCTTTTCTTCGGGCCAACGCTGCGCAAAGAGGTCCATTTGCTTGGTCGCTTCCATGAATAAATCCTTCCCGCTGCATGGAGCGCCGTCATAAACGATCAATCCTGCGAGCTCATTCGGATAATCCAGCGCGTATTGAAGCCCGACAAACCCGCCGTGCGAATGTCCGAGAAAATAAGCATTCAGAGCCCCGACATGCTCGAGCACCTTTCGGGAGAAATAAGCATAGTTGGACTGGCTATACTCACCATTAGGCAACAAATCCGATTGACCTGTACCGATCGGCTCTAGATAAATGGTGGTCATAAAGTTTTCTAAGAGGGGCATGCGTAAATAATTCCAATGAAAGCCAGGACCTCCGGGATGAACGAGACAAACGGGGCCACTGCCCATAACATGATAAGTTAGATGAAGCCCATCGACCATAATCTCATGTGTGCCGGGCGTTAGCGCCTCGATAATTGTAGAATCGGACGGATTAGCATTTGAATTTTTCATAGGTGTACCTACTTTCCTTTGGGATTTGTAAAACAATAACACGATTTGAAGCATCGATCCGTGACTTGAATCACATAAATACCAAAGAAAAAAGCGTCCTCCCGGACGCTCCACATCGCTGTTATTTCACTAGTTTACTTAGCCAAACGCTGCTCAGCCCGCTTGTCGTCCCATTGTCCGGCCGCGGCCCTTTTTGAATGTTTTTGCTGCGATTGACCGCGTTCTGGCCGCCTTGGTTGGCGTTAAACCCTACGTCTTTGTTGATTTGCCCGCCACTCTGGGCCTTCTGGATCCAGGTGAATCGACGACGATCGTTGTGAATGGAAATGTTGTAATTGTAGGTGATGTTGATAATCGTCTTACCGCTTCGTAATCTTCCCATCATTCATCCTCCCATCCTATTAGTACACTATATGAATCTATCTCGGAGGTGATTAGGTAGATGTCAGGTAGACGGATGCACCAATTTAGGGCGAAAAAAACGGGACAGCCCTCAAGAGGCTTGTCCCGTCCTTATTGCAGTTATAGTCCTTGGTTGAACTGCCATGTGATGCCGAATTTATCCGTTGTGACGCCGTAAAGCTTCGTCCAGAACGTTTCTTGAAGCGGCATGCTGTTCGATCCGCCTTCGCTTAGCTTCGCATAAATACGTCTGAGTTCGTCGGCATCATCAGAAACGATGGCAAGGCTAATGTTGTTTCCCATCGTAAAAGGCATACCCGGGAATGTATCGGAGAACATAAGGTTGCTGCCAAGTACAGTCATGCGGGCATGCATAATGCCATTCTCCATGCCTGGAGGCAGTGGATATTCCGGATTCGGCGGGAGTTCACCAAATGTCGTCAAATTCGTAATTTCAGTATTGAATACTTCCGCGTAAAATTCGATTACTTCACGGGTATTACCTTGAAAATTCAGATATGCATCAACAGACATTCCATTCACTCCTTCAGTGGTTTGGATGAAGAAATTGGGTCTTCATTTCCATATTGTATCATTTACCGTTGGATTAGAAAACATGAGTAAAGTCGATCCTATATTGATCTTGTATGTTGCGGTTAGGCGAGGAACTGTGCAGAATAGGTGAATCGTGATAGAATTACGTGAAAATCGCTAATGACTTAGGAGAAAATATGAAAAAGCCTATTTTCTTTACCTTATTCGTAGGCATCTGCCTAGTTGCGTTGACAATAACTTTATATTTGATGTTATACCGCAACGACGATCTCGGTATGTCCGGCAATATGGAGCGTGCGGGCAACCAGACTGCCCCGCATATTGTCATCATTTCACAGGAACAGGGCAGCTATGTGATGAACGAAATTCAGAAAGGCGCCCGTTCAGCAGCGGCAGGTCACGGCATGTTGATTGACTTCTGGGGGGTATACCGCTCGAACGTCGAGGAGCTCATTAAGCAGGTTGATATTGCAATCGCTTCCAAAGTGGATGGCATTATTATTGAAGGCGTGGATCGACCTGATTTCGTGCAAATCGTCAACAAGGCGACGTTTCGCGGCATTCCTGTTGTCATGATTAATTCCGATGCGCCGGGTAGTCTGAGGAAAACCTATGTCGGTTCGGATCATTATCAAGAAGGCATCGTGATGGGCAAACATATCGCAGAAGCATTGAAGGGGCAAGGGACTGTCGGTGTCATTACGAACATGGAGAGCTCGGACACGGACAAGCTGCGGCAGAAAGGTTTGCGTGAGGTGCTGGCTCAATACAATGGCATTCAGCTCGTGTATGCATCAAAGGATAACGAGCATGTGCAGGCTAATGCTCAAACCAATGATATTCTGAATCATTATCCGAAGGTGAATGCTTTCATAGGGCTGCCGACCGAATCAGGGAAAAGCATTGTGCAGGCTGGCTCAACTCGCTCGCGAATGCATGAATATGACGTATTCATGTTCGATAACTCCCCGCAAACGGTCAAATTGATCCAAGAAGGACTGATTGAGTCCGGTCTGTCCCAGCATTATGAGGAAATGGGGCAGATGAGCGTCGATCTGATGAAACGCTGGCTGGACAGCGAGCAGCTTCCGCTGAACAAGCGTTATTTTACGCCGATTAGTGTTGTAGCCTCTTCCGATGAAGGAGGCGGTGCGAAGTGAATACGATTCGCAACAAAATGCTGCTGCTGTCCATTCTCATATGGATCATCATGGCCGTCATCTGGTTGTCGATGAGTTTGTTTAATCAGCGGACGGTGGAGAAATACAACGAGATCCTGCAGCGCTATCTGTTGATGAACCAAGCCTCGGAGCAAAGCCAGCAAGCACTTACTTCTCTTAACAACTACAGGATATCGCTCTCCCAAGAGAGCCTGGAGCAGTATTTCGACGATAATAATGAGCTGCTGCATACCAAATCGGAGCTCAATTGGCTGCGCAACGCGAACAATGCGATGCTGCTCGATAACTTTCAGCATATGCTGGAGAGCCAGTCCGAAGCGATGGGGCTGGTCGTCCGGTTTCAGAAGGACAACAACGAGGATGAAGTAGCGAAGAAGTTCGATGAGGCATCGAGTATTTCCAAATATATTTCGGAAGCGACCCTGACGCTGATCAGCGGAGAACAGAAGACCTATGATGCCTTCTACCGCAAAATTATTAAGCGCAGCGATGATTTGCTCAAGATGGGCTTCTGGACGCTCGCGCTTGTATCGCTTATGCTGCTTATCTTCTCCTTCCGGTTCGTGAACAGTGTGACCCAGCCGATTCTTAAGCTGACCCAATCGGCGAGGGAACTGTCGCGGGGCAATTTCCACAAGCCCATTGAAATCAATAACAATGACGACATGTCGTTCCTAGCCAAAACCTTAGACACGATGCGTCTGAATATCGGCAATCTGTTCGATGAAATTCAAAGTAAGGCGCAGCTGGAATATGATCTGCACAAACATAAGCTGATGCTGAAAGAGAGCGAGCTGAAGAGCTTGCAAAGTCAGATCAATCCGCATTTTTTGTTCAATACGCTTAATATGCTCTCTAAGGAAGCGTATCTCGCCGGCGCGGACAAAACAAGCGAGCTGATCAGCTCGGTTGCGGGAATGCTTCGCTACAATTTACGCCGGATGGACAGCAGGGTGACGCTCGGAGACGAAGTCGAGGTGCTGGAAGAATACTTGGCGATTCAGAAAGCGCGCTTCGGTGATCGGCTGAAGGTCGTCCGGGAGATTGATGAAGCGGGGCTCGATATCGACGTGCCGATTCTCATTCTACAGCCGCTTGCGGAGAATGTATTTATTTATGCGATTGAACCGTCTGAAGACGGCGGTACACTAACGCTTCGCGTGAAGAGTCATGAGGAGCATGTCACGGTCGAGGTGTCCGATACAGGTCAAGGCATGGACGCTGAACAGATTGAACGGCTCCTGGCGGATACGGATAATTCCATTTATAAGGGTCATTCCACCGGAATTGGAATTCGGAATGTGCTGCACAGGCTGCAGCTGTTCTACGGAGTTGAAGAGATTATACACATTGACTCGAAGATCGGAGAAGGAACATGCATTACGATAACGCTTCCGAGGAAGCCCAAACAATGATACGGATATTGATCGTTGATGATGAGCCGATCGAGCGCATGGCTCTCCAGCGGATTATTGAAACAAGCTTCACGGACGTCGAAATTGTCGGACAAGCTTCCAATGGACGAGAGGCAATCGAATCGGCGGAGCTGCTCAAGCCGGATCTGATTACGATGGATATCAAGATGCCCGGCATTAACGGGCTTCAAGCCATTGAACGGATTAAGACGTTTAACGATACGGTGAAGTTCATCGTCGTTACGGCATTCGACACGTTTGAGTTCGCCAGATCTGCGCTGCAAATGGGCGTAAGCGATTATTTGCTGAAACCCAGCAAGACGACGGTCATTCAAGAAACGATCGGCAAAGTCGTCCATGACATCTTGAGCAACCGGATAGAATCCGAGCATCGGCGGATGGATTCGGAGCGTCTGCGCAGAATGCTTCCTATCGTGGAGGCGGATATTGTGTCCCAGCTGCTGTTTGACGATGCGCCGTCCGTGCATCTGAGCGAGATGATTGATTTATTGGGGCTGCCCGCGACCAAAGGCGGCTTCGTCATTAATTTGCTGCTCTCGGAGTCGTCGCATGAAGGACGACCTGAGCACGGCCGACATGAAGAGCTGGAAGGCCTGCACGCCGTCATCGTGAAGCAAATAGCCGATTGGAACGTCCACTGCTGGATCGGCAAAATTACCGGCAATCAAATTCCCATCATTCTGTTCATGGAAGGCGAGAGTTCCTACCGCAGCTACGCTGTTATCATGGGGCGGAAGCTCGTGCAGGCGGCCTTGCGTCATAGCGGGTATGAGCCTTTTGCCGGAATCGGCGGGCTGTACAGTGAATTGAAGGAATTGCGCAAATCCTATCATGAGTCGATGCTGGCATCGGTCGATCTATCATTGCCTGCACGGTTCTGCTTGTACGAAGATCTTCCTCGCCATGACAGCAAGTCGATCAGCCGATTAACGATGGATTTGGAGAAAAATGTACTTGAAGACGTTCGCCGGGGGCATTTCGAAGCGGCTGCTGACTTGGTTAGGCAAATGATTGACGTGTACGAAGGAGCGGGAGAGCGCGTTGCAATTGCTCAGCAGCGCGTATTTGAAGTCTTGGTCATCGTCAGTCGGATGCTGCAGGAAATGGGTGTGGAAATTCAAAAGCTCTATTATCAAGGTCAGACGACGAATTATATGCAGCTTCGTACGGAGACGCGATTGCTCGTTACGAGCATTGCGGAAGCCGCGGCACAGAACAACGGTGATCTGGAGACGGGCCTTCTTCTGAAGCTGAAGCATTACATTAAGGATCACGCCCATGAAGACTTGTCGCTCGAGCGGTTGGCTGCTGTCGTGGACAGGAACCCGTTCTATGTGAGCAAGCTGTTCAAGGAACAGTTCGGCATGAATTATATTGACTATTTGACCGAGTGCCGCATGGAGGCTGCCAAGCAATTAATGCTGGAGTCGGAGATGAGCCTGAAGGAAATTACGTTCGAAATCGGATACAATGATCCCAATTATTTCAGCCGCGTCTTCAAGAAGATCGTGGGACATTCGCCGACCGATTATCGCAAACAGTTGCTGCGTCCGGTAGACAAGAAGCAGTTGTAGGAGAAGCAAGGAAGGGAGGTAAACCGTGAGGCATCGCCATCGAATTCCAAATGATATTCGAATGCAAGTGAAGCTGCTGTTGAGTTTATTGGGCGTTATCGTACTGCTGTCTGCATGCTCACTTGGCGGAACCAGTGCAGGTGCAGGTGCAGGTGTTCGAGCAGGGACCAAGGAAACTCCGACCAAACAAGTCAGTGATGCGCAGGTGGTCATTGGCTTGTCCCTCGATACGTTAGAGGAAGAACGTTGGAAGAAGGATCGGGATTTGTTCAAAGCGGCTGTCGAAGGTCTAGGTGCAGAGGTGGATGTCCAAGCAGCCAATGGCGATGACGCCAAACAAATTGCCCAAGCGGAGAATATGATCTCGCGCGGCGTCGATGTCCTCGTTGTCGTACCTCACAATGCGGAAGCCGGAGCCGCCATTGTCGCGAAAGCCCATCAAGCGGGCATCCAAGTGATCTCGTATGATCGGTTGATCTTAAATGCCAATGTCGATCTCTATATTTCGTTCGATAACGAGAAGGCAGGCGAGCTTCAGGCGAGAGCCATCGTGTCTAAGGTACCCAAAGGGAATTACGTGCTGATTGAAGGTGCAGATACGGATAACAATGCTCATATGTTCAAGAAAGGCCAGATGAAAGTGCTTAAGCCTTTCGTGGATCGTGGAGACATTCGCATTGTCTATGATCAATTCACGAAGGAATGGATCCCTGCCAATGCCAGAGCGAATATGGAAGAGGCGCTGAAAGCCAATCATCATGACATCGATGCCGTAATTGCAGCTAATGACGGAACGGCAGGCGGAGTCATTGCAGCACTTGCCGCTCAGCAAATGGCCAGCATAATTCCTGTCTCCGGAATGGATGCGGAGCTCGCGGCCGCGCAGCGAATCGTGGAAGGTACGCAAACGATGACGGTCTATAAGCCGATCCCGAAGCTTGCGGAGGCTGCAGCAGACTTAGCCGTACGGATGGCGAAGGGCGAGAAGGTGAGCACGGACAAGACTGTTTTCAACAAGAAGATCGATGTGCCGGCCATCTTGCTTGAACCGATCGCGGTCGATCGAATGAACATCGATGCAACGATTATTGCCGACGGATTCCACAGGCGGGCAGATATCTATCGGACAGAGTAAGCAATAGAAGCGGAAGATCAGCGAGAGCTGACCTTCCGCTTTTTTGTTTTGCCCGATAAACAGTGAAAATCAAAATAGTGCAGATGGTATGAAAAAAGTGCTATAAGTTAGCGCTTTCATGATGTTTAACCGGTGCTATAGTTGGTCTTGTAAACGCTTTAGTATATCGAGAGGGGAAAACAAATCATGAAAAAAGGCTTCAAATCAATCGCGTTAGTAATGGTCATTATGTTGCTTGCAACAATCGTCGCTGCTTGCGGCGACAGCAAAAAGGTAAGCGTAGGTATCGTATTGCCGACTAAGGATGAGCCGCGTTGGGTACAGGATGAAACGCGCTTTAAAGCAGCGCTGGACGGCACGGATTATTCGACGGAAATTTTGTTCAGCCAAGGCTCTTCAGCCAAAGAAAAAGAGAACGTCGAGACACTGATCAATAAAGGGATCCAAGTCCTTATTATTTGTCCGCAAGACGGTGACGCTGCTGCAGCTGCGGTAGAAGCAGCCAAAGATGCAGGCGTTAAAGTTATCTCTTACGACCGCTTGATCACGAAAACCGATGCAGTAGACTACTACGTAACATTCGATAGCGTAGCGGTAGGCAAAGCACAAGCGCAATACCTGGTTGACCATGCCAAAGGAAACGGCGAGCCTCTTTACTTGTACGCTGGCGCTGCTTCCGACAACAACGCATTCTTGTTCTTCCAAGGCGCTTGGGAAGTGTTGCAGCCTAAGATCGCTGACGGTACATTCAAAATCGCAAACTCGAGCGAAGCAGAAGGCTTGAAGGATACAGCTGATCTGTCCCGCGATCAATTGAGCAAAATCATTGGTCAAGTCACAACGAACTGGGATGCAAACGAAGCGAAAAACAAAGCACAAACCCATTTGACTGCAGCGGCAGCTGACATGAAAGGCGACGTAGCGATCTTGGCGCCAAATGATGGTACGGCTCGTTCGATCGCTGACGTATTCGGTTCTGATAAAGCGGTTACAAGCTTCGTAGTAACAGGTCAAGATGCGGAGCAAGCATCTGTACAATACGTGATTGACAGCAAACAATCCATGACCGTCTTCAAAGACGTTCGTAACTTGGTTAAAGACGCAATGGGTATGGCGGTATCCATCTTGGATGGCAATACGCCGGATACAACAGGTTCGTACAACAATGGCAAGATCGATGTACCGGCAAAACAAACGGACGTTATCGTAGTCGACAAAGCAAACGTGAAAGAAAAGCTGATCGATTCCGACTATTACAAAGCAGCAGATTTCCAAGGGCTGTAAGCACCGTTGATCATCAGCAAGCAACGCGGAATAGTGGTAGCAGCGTCTATCACTATTCCTTGCTTGTAAGCCTTGTTTGAGTAAGGAGCGACAGACATGAGTGAATTCATATTAGAAATGAACGGGATTTCCAAGGAGTTTACTGGGGTTAAAGCACTTTCGAATGTTAGCTTTAAGGTCAAGAAAGGCGAAATCCATTTCTTGGTCGGAGAGAACGGCGCAGGCAAATCAACGCTGATGAAGGTGCTGAGCGGCGTATATCCTCATGGAACCTACCAAGGCGATATCGTCTTTAATGGCGGCGTCCAAAGCTTCGCGAAAATCAGCGACAGCGTGAATGCCGGCATTGCCATCATCTATCAGGAGCTGGCTCTATTCCCGGATTTGACGGTGTACGAGAATATTTTTGCAGGCAATGAAGTGAAGCATGGCGCGTTCGTGGATTGGAATCGAACGATTGTGAGAGCCAAAGAAATGCTTCAGAAGGTGAAACTGAACGTTAATCCAGAGGTCTTGATTAAAGACCTGGGCGTAGGGAAGCAGCAGCTCGTCGAGATTGCCAAAGCATTAAGCAAAGAAGTGAAGCTGCTCATTCTGGATGAGCCTACAGCTGCACTGAATGAGGATGACAGCGAGAATCTGCTGCAATTGTTGCGTGAACTGAAGAACCAAGGAATTACCTGCATTATGATTTCACACAAGCTCAAAGAAGTTATTGCCATCGCAGACAAAGCAACGGTGCTGCGCGATGGGAAAACGATTTGTACGCTCGATGCGTCCAAAGGTGAAATTACCGAAAATAACATCATCAAGAACATGGTTGGTCGCGAGATCGACGATATCTATCCGAAGCGGACGAACAGACAATTCGGGAATTCGATATTGGAACTGCGAGATTGGTCTGCCTATGATCCGAAGCTGGGTCGAAGCGTTGTGAAGAACGTTCATTTGCATGTTAAAAAAGGAGAAATCGTCGGCATTGCCGGCTTGATGGGCTCCGGACGAACGGAATTGGCACAAAGCATTTTCGGTAACCCGAAGTCGTATAAATTGCAGGGCGAGATGGATCTAGACGGCAAACGAAGCGTATTCAAGCATCCTCAGGATGCCATTACCGCTGGTATCGCTTATGTGACGGAAGACCGCAAGGGCGATGGTCTCTTCCTGATCCAAGATATTAAGAGCAATATCACAGCTGCGAATCTGCATGAGATTTCGTCTCGCGGATTTATTAACAGCAATGAAGAAGTGAGTATCTCCAATAGCTATAAGCAGTCGTTAAATATTAAAGCCCCTTCCATCGAGCAAATCGTCGGCAACTTAAGCGGCGGCAATCAACAGAAGGTATCACTCGGCAAATGGCTGTTTGTCGGTCCGAAATTGCTCATTCTGGATGAACCGACTCGAGGTATCGACGTCGGCGCCAAATTTGAAATTTATACGATCATGAACAAGCTGATCAGCGAGGGAATGAGCATTATTATGATTTCATCCGAGCTCGGTGAGATATTGGGAATGAGTGACCGCATCTACATCATGGCAGAAGGCCGCATGAAAGGCGAGCTGTCCATAGAAGAAGCCGATCAGGAAAAAATCATGCATTTTGCAACGCAATAGGGGGAAGACTTGTGAATTTCTATAACGAAGCAAAGTCGTTAATTAAAGTCAATATTCGTGAATATGGGATGTATATCGCCTTGTTCGTCATCATGCTCACCTTCTCGATCATGACAGACGGTCTATTCATGTCATCACGAAATATCAGTAATTTGCTTGATGCAACGGGTTATATCGCAGTTCTGGCTGTAGGGATGACGCTTGTTATCGTCATTCGGCACATTGATCTATCTGTTGGATTTGCAGCCGGGTTCCTCGGTGCGATCGCAGCGATTTTCTTAACGCAGCTTGGGGTCCCTTTCTATTTCACCATTCCGATCATTCTCGTACTCGGGATTGTAGTCGGCCTGTTTAATGGATTCCTGGTCGCGCAAATCGGCATTCCTTCTTTCGTTGCATCCTTGGCTGGCATGTTGATTTTCAGAGGCGCATTGCTTAACGTAACCGAGAAAACAGGGACCATTATTATTAAAGACGAGCATTTTAACGCAATCGGGAATGGATTTATTCCTTCGATCGTGAAGATTAACGGACTAAATCTACTTTCCTTAATCTTCGGACTCTTTATCATTCTGCTTTATATTGTGATGGAAGTGTCTAAGCGCAGAAACAAGTTGAAGTACAATTTCGAAGTCACTTCCAAGAACATCTTCACGGTGAAGCTTGTATTCGTATCTGCCATTATTGCTTATATCACATGGATTATCGCAGGGTATAACGGCTTCTCCTGGACCGTTATCATTATGCTGCTCGTAGTCGTTATCTATCAAATTCTAACGTCCAAGACAGTGCTCGGCCGCCATATCTATGCAGTCGGCAGCAACCCGGAAGCCGCGCATTTGAGCGGTATCAGTGTAAAGAAGATTACCTACATCGTATTCGGTTCGATGGGGATGCTGTCCGCACTCTCCGGAATCTTGTTCACTGCACGGTTGCAATCGGCTACGACTACGGCAGGAACGCTGTTCGAGCTTGACGCAATTGCAGCAGCTTATGTAGGCGGCGTGTCCGCAGCAGGCGGGGTTGGTAAAGTGACAGGCTCCATAATAGGAGCGATTGTCATGGCTTCCCTATCTAGCGGCATGAACTTGCTTGGCGTCGGTATTTCGTATCAATATATGATTCGCGGCGCCGTACTGGCAGCTGCCGTAATATTCGATGTTATGACGCGTAAGAAAAGAGCTTAAATAGAATGCCGCTTGGTCCGCGAATATCGTGGATCAGGCGGTTTTTTATATTCTTATATCGATCCGTTCATGAAATACCGATAATCTTAAGGTGACCGATTTTTTTATCACCTAGGAGGAAGCGGATTGCGTACTTTAATTCCAGATTACTACGAGAAATTCAAATGCATAGGTTCAGAATGCGAGGATACCTGTTGTGCGGGCTGGGGAATTCAGATCGATCAACAGACGATGAATAAATATAAACATGTGCCTAGACATAAATTAGATCTCAAGTCCGGCATTGACGCAACCAAGTTCAAAATGAACCAAGGTTCCTGCCATTTTCTAACAAGCGAGAAGTTATGCCAAATCCAACTGACTCTGGGAGAAACCTATCTCACAAAGACTTGCGATCAATATCCAAGAAAGTTGAATGCCGTTGATGGCGTGAAAGAAGCATCTGCGACATTATCTTGCCCAGAGGTCGCCAGATTGGTCTTATTTAATCCTGATGGCATTGAGATCAAATATGTAGAGAATGATAGTGGTGGATCGGTGGAGAGCCGGTTTAGCTCGGATGATCATTTTAACGCGGTAAGAGATCTTGTGTTAGGCATCCTGCAGGACCGCCGTTACACGATTGATGATCGCATGGTGATTCTGGCTATGTATTTTAACGATTTAGACAATTACCGAGGTTTGGAGCAAGCCTTATTGAGTGAGGATTTTCGTGGGGTATTGCGCGATCTGAATGTGAATCTAAACAGTCAGTTCCAAATCGTGAAGAGTATTCTACATATTCTTAAAGATGAAAGTAAGGAGGCTCCAAGGTATAAGAGTTGCTTGAGTGCCGTGGAGCGTTATTACGGAGATTCTGATGCTCGGTACAAAGAATCTTACGATCAATATTATCAACCATTCATGGAACAGAATGAGTTCATCATGGAAAACTTCTTAGTCAACTATGCATACCGAGCGGTCGATTTCTCGAAATCGATTGAGCCGTTTTTCCTCATGAGCGTGTTTTATGCCATGTTAAAGTATCACTTAATCGGGATGGCTGGGGCTAATGAGCGGTTGTCGAACGAACTTGTAATCGATACGGTTCAGCCTTTTATGAAACGTTTTGAGCATCATCCGGGTACGTCCATGATAATCGCTTTCTTCGAGAAAAACGGTTTCTTCTGCTTATCGGATTTTATTGTATTACTCAAAACACAGATCACAGACTAATATTATCTGCTCTTAATAAGCAATGAAATGGCTTCTTCCACGAGCTTGCTTGTATCGCCGCCGATTTCATTTTCTTCTCTGATGCACTGCTCCAGGTTCTTGGCGACCACATAGGCAATGGCTTTATCCGCTGCGCTTCGGACAGCCGACATTTGGGCGACTACATCCTTGCAATGCTGGCCTTCTTCCATCATATTTAGGACGCCGCGAATTTGGCCTTCCATTCTGCGCAGTCGTTTCTTCAAATCGTCGTCATAAGTTGTCATGTTGATTCAGCTCCTATTGCCGCCTTGAACGGATATAGGTTTGATTATGGCTGATTTCAGCTTTTTACACAATATAGCTGCTTGTGCTGTGGTAAAGTCTAGGAGATAGAGATTAGCTATGAGGTGATAACATGACAATCTCCGCAGTTTATCAGCAAATCAACCATTCGGCGCGATTCGAATGGGGATATGACGGGGTACGCGCGTTAGCGCCTGTCTCGGACCTTGTAGTAATTATTGACGTACTTTCTTTTACGACTTGTGTAGATATCGTTCTCAGCCGCGAAGGCGTGGTGTTTCCCTATCGATTCAAGGATGCATCGGCTGCAGATTATGCAAGTGAGAAGAACGCATTACTTGCGGGCAAACGCAGCGAACCGATATCGTTATCACCGGCTAGGTTAGCTCTCCTTGAAACAAACAGTAGAATTGTGCTGCCTTCGCCTAATGGTGCAACATGCTCGTTTATCGCTAAAGACAGCCATTGTGAAGTCATTGCCGCCTGTCTGCGAAATGCGAGTGCAGTTGCGCGGTATATTCGGGAGCGAGGCGGTATTGTAACGGTGATTGCAGCCGGGGAGCGGTGGAGTGACGGGAGTCTGCGGCCGAGTTTCGAAGACATGCTGGCAGCCGGCGCCATTCTGAGTCAACTGGGTGCATTCGAATTATCACCTGAAGCGAAGAGTGCGGCAGCTGTATTCGAATCATGCAAAGGTGAGCTTGCGCAGATGGTTGCGGCTTGCAGCTCAGGTCAAGAATTGCTTGCTGCCGGATACGAGGATGATATTCAGCTGGCGACCGAGCTTGATTCAAGCTTGATCATTCCTGTACTGGATAAACACGGCGCATTTGTTAATCGATCTACATCCCCACGTATATAGAGGATAGCATCCTGCATTATCGTGCACCAATAGTCGGATTACACCGCTCATGTTCTGTTACTTTATAGAAGCAGGAGGGAGGAACTCATGAATTTGCTGGCTGACATGAATCGTGCCATTGACTATTTGGAGGACAATCTGGCGGAGGAGATTGACTTCAAGGAAGTCTCAAGGTTGGCGATGTGCTCTGAATTTCATTTTAAACGGATGTTTTCATTCCTTGCAGGCGTGTCATTGTCTGAATACATTCGTCGCAGGCGCCTTACCCTTGCAGCATTCGAGCTGCAAAGCAGCAATGACACGAAAATCATCGATATTGCCGTGAAATATGGGTACAACTCGCCGGATGCATTCACAAGAGCGTTCCAGGGCTTGCACGGCCTAACTCCGACGGAAGCACGAAGCAAAGGTCAAACGTTACAAGCTTTTCCGAGAATGACGTTTCAATTAACGATTAAAGGAGGAGATAAAATGATTTTCCGTATCGAAGAGAAAGAAGCCTTCCGAATCGTAGGGATAATGAAAAGGGTCCCGATCATATTCCACGGCGTGAATCCGGAAATTGCGTCGATGGCGGGCAGTTTAACGGAAGAGAAAATTAAGAAGCTCAAGAGTCTGTCTAATATCTCGCCTCAGGGGATGCTTAGTGCTTCTACGAACTTCTCCGAAGGGCGTATGGAGGAGAAGGGCGAGCTCGATCACTATATCGGGGTTGCCACAACGCTCGAATGCCCGGACGATATGGAGAAGCTGGAAGTGGCGCCGACTACATGGGCCGTATTCGAATCAGTGGGACCGTTCCCGGATACGCTGCAAAATGTATGGGGACGAATCTACTCCGAATGGTTTCCGTCATCCAGCTACGAGCAAGCACAAGGTCCTGAGCTGGTATGGCACGAGAGTAAAGATATGACGTCACCGACCTATAGAAGTGAAATATGGATTCCGGTGCAGAAGAGACAATAAATTTAATCATGTCAAGGCGGATAGCAAACAAGCTATTCGCCTTTCTTGTTTTATTCATCCCAATCAAACGATGCAACTTTTGTCTGCGTGTTCACGTACTATGTGCATGTAAAAAAATAGAAATAAGGAGGTGGAGCAGTTGTATATTCCTAAATATTTTGAAGTGACGGATATTCCGGAGCTGGTCAAGTTTATCAAAGCGCATAGCTTCGGCACTTTATTCTCGCAGACGGACGGGGCACCTTATGCGACGCATTTGCCTTTTCTAATCGAGCAAGATGACAGCGGTCAGTATTACCTGCTTGGGCATATGGCCAAGACCAATCCACATTGGACTTACATAGATGGCCAAGTATTGGTTGTTTTTCAAGGCCCTCATACTTATATTTCTCCGACTTGGTACCAAGAAGAGAATACCGTTCCCACTTGGAATTATACAGCTGTTCATGTATACGGCGAATATATACCTGTAACTCTTCAAGATGAGCTTGCCGGAATTTTGAACCAAACGATCAGCACCTACGAAGCTTCCATGGAAACACCATGGACAACAGATATTCGTTCCTCATTTAATGAGCAGCTCATGAACATGATTGTGGGATTCAAGCTAAGAATCACAAGCTTCGAAGGGAAATGGAAATTAAGTCAGATTCATTCGACGGAACGAAGGACGAAAGTGATCCAAGGATTGAGAAAATCATCGGATGTAAACGCGAATCAAATCGCGGACATGATGGAGCAAAGGTTGTAAGTACTTAGCCACAACACTAGAAATGGAGCGTGGAGCTGTTGCAAAATCAATCGCGTGCTTTTGAAACCTCGGAAATCGCATCATGGTTTGGGCCTTATAACGTACAAGTACATGATAATCCTTATCCGTTCTACGACTATTTGCTCGAGCAAGAACCGGTTCGATATCTGGAATGGCACAATATGTGGGTGGTCTCCCGCTTCGAGGATGTCAACCGTGTTCTGAAGGATCCGCTGTTTGTCCGTGAGAATCGAAACGCGATGCCGCAGCATGAGCGAGAAGAGCAGCCGCCACAGTCGCAGAATACGCCATGGGAGCCGGTTAATAATCTGTTGGATAATTGGATGCTGCTTCGTGATGCACCGACACATACAAGATTGCGCGGGCTTGTCAGCCACTCCTTTACTCCACGGTCGATGGAGAGGCTGAAGCAGAATATCCGCTCCATTGCGGAGCATCTTGCCGAGCAGATGGCAGAAGAGGATCAGCCGGATCTCATTCAATCCTTCGCATTTCCATTGCCGGTTATCGTCATAGCCGAGATGCTTGGCGTACCACCGGAAGACCGGGAGATGTTCAAGGAATGGTCGCATATCTTCGCCAGAATACTCGAAGGCGGCGGTGATCAAACGCCTGATTTCGCAGAGCAAGCTGAACGAGCGGCCGTCGAAATTACAGCGTATTTCCGCAGCTTAATTGCGGAACGCAAGGTTTCCCCGCGAGAAGATATGATTAGCGATTTACTGGCGGCTAAAGAACAAGCAGATGCGCTTACCGAGCAGGAGCTTATCGCTACATGTGTGCTGCTGCTTGTAGCCGGTCATGAGACGACGGTAAATCTGATTGGAAATACAATGCTCGCGTTGTTGAACCATCCTGACCAATTTGCGCGTTTACTCGATAATCCCGGTCTTATTCCTTCCGCGGTTGAGGAAGGATTGCGCTATGAAAGTCCGGTGCAGATGACTTCACGCCTTGCCTCTGTCGATTACGAGCTTGGCGGGCAAACGATTCGTCAAGGTCAGGTGGTACAAGTGATGCTTGGCGCGGCAAACCGCGATCCTGCCCAGTTCACGAATCCGAATCAATTCGATATCGGGCGTGCGCCGAATCGACATTTGGCTTTTGCTTCAGGCGCTCATTTCTGCTTAGGGGCTCCGCTGGCTCGACTGGAAGGTGAAATTGCGCTTACTGCGCTTCTCAAGCACTTCCCGCAAATGCGCTTTTCAGATGCTGCACCGAATTGGCGTCATAATGTTCTGTTCCGCGGCATGGGAACGATGCATGTTCGCTGAGGTGACAACAGGCATTACTAATACAAGAGAAGAAAAATAATCCGAATCTGGGATAGAAGCTGCCCGGACTCCCCATTCTAAGTATAGCTGTTTATTTCCGCGCCGGAGGCGTTACACTTAGGGGGAGCCCAATTGCCATTAACATCCGAGCAGCGCATTACGCTGCATGGCTTTAACAACTTAACCAAGTCGTTAAGCTTCAATATGTACGATATCTGTTTTACCAAAACGAAAGAAGAGCGCGAAGCGTATATCGCTTACATAGACCAGCAATACAATGCGGATCGGCTGACCTCGATATTGAAGACGGTAGCCGAAATAATAGGTGCACATGTGCTGAATGTAGCTAAGCAGGATTACGAGCCGCAAGGGGCAAGCGTGACGATGCTCGTATCGGAAGGTCCGCTCGAGCAAGCGACGCATGAATCGTTCGAGGAATCGCCCGGACCGGTTCCGAATGGCGTTGCCATGCATCTGAATACGAGCCACATCACCGTGCATACGTATCCCGAATATCATCCGGATGAAGGAATCAGTACGTTCCGGGCCGATATAGACGTCTCCACCTGCGGAGAAATATCGCCGCTTAAAGCGCTGAACTATCTTATCCGCTCCTTTGATACCGATATTATGATCATCGACTACAGAGTGAGGGGTTTTACGCGCGATATCAATGGTTATAAGCTGTTTATCGACCATGAAATCAGCTCGATTCAAAGCTATATTCCGGCTGAAATTCAAGATTTGTACCAGATGATTGATGTGAATGTGTATCAGGAGAATATCTTTCACACGAAATGCAAGCTGCGGGAGTTTGACTTGAACAATTACTTGTTCGGATACACGAAAGACACGCTCAGCAAGGAAGAGCAGCTGGAGATTGAGAAGAGCGTAAAGTGGGAAATGGACGAAATTTTCTACGGGAAGAATATGGTGTTTGCATAATGCTTGCCAAATAAATTTATCGAGGCTTGTCACTCATGTGGCAGGCTTTTTTTGTACCTGTTAATCGCCAATTTTGGTGAAATGCGGGCTTGAGTACAAGCGATGAACGACGATGACCATCTACTAGTACTAGTGCAACTACGAAATGGTGAGATAGTAGACTGTGAGGATCTTGGGAACGGAGGGGCAAAAGTCATGCCAAATGGCAACTCGAAATCAGGCGACGTTTTCCTGGAAAGCTCGCTCCGCCGGCATTGTTCTTGTTCAGGCTCATCTATGCTGAGCTGCGACGGTCTCTCTAAAGGAGGAGGCGGGCAATGCTGCCCGGTTTGTCCGCCCGGAGCGACGGGAGCAACGGGAGCGACGGGAGCGACGGGTGCGACAGGAGCAACGGGGGCGACAGGGGCGACGGGAGCAACGGGGGCGACAGGAGCAACGGGAGCAACGGGGGCGACGGGAGCAACGGGAGCGACGGGTGCAACGGGTGCGACGGGAGCGACGGGGGCGACGGGAGCAACGGGAGCGACGGGGGCGACGGGTGCAACGGGTGCGACGGGAGCGACGGGTGCGACGGGGGCGACGGGGGCGACGGGAGTGACAGGGGCGACAGGAGCTACGGGAGCGACGGGGGCGACGGGAGCAACGGGAGCGACGGGAGCAACGGGAGCGACGGGAGTGACGGGAGCAACGGGTGCGACCGGGCCGAATTTTGCAGCGACAGGTTTTTCTGCGTTCTTAGCTACGCTTACTATTGCAGCAAGTACCCAGCTGACGAACTGGTCAGTTGCTAGTCCATATTACGGGAATGCGGCCTTTAATCCGGTAACGGGCAATTTTACGGTACCGGTAACAGGTAGATACGCGATCAAAGCAACGATCAACTATATAACAACCGCAGCTATTTCCGTTACACTAGGCGCCGGAATCAATCCGTTCTTTGCCGTGCAGCGTACCGCGCCATCAGCGACCAATTTAGTAAGCGGCCTACTACCCGTACTCAATGTGAATGTTGTGCTGCTGTTGACGTTAAGAGCTGTGCTTGGGAACGGGGAGATCACGTTGGCAGGTGATGTCGCACTAACAGCCGGCGATGTAGTGGGGTTATTTTACAATTCAGATGGTTTAACGATATCAATCAATATAGGAAGCGGGGCCACACGCGGCGTTGTTTGGTCGATGTTTGAGCTAACCTAAGCAAAGTGGAAATAAAATCCCATTAATAATGGCAACGCGTGAAGAGCAGGCATTTAATATCAGAAAGCAGCGTAATTTTAGTTTTCTGAAAGAGGGTGGAGGAAGCTGAAAAAGACATCATGTCGCAAGAAGCGACCTTCCTGCGTACCTAGAAAAAAAGGTGCACCCCATATGAAGTGTGGACACAAACACAGACGAATGTGTCGGTCTCACCCAACGCCGCTTTGTCCGCCAACAACAAACAACATCATACTTCCGCAGCCGCCTTATATTCATCCGCCGGATCCGCCGAAGAAGCACAAGGCATCTTATACGTTCGATAAGGAATGCTGCGGAAGTATTTTGCTTCAAGGGGAACAGTCCGAATTTCAACTATGGGAGCTGGATGTGTTATCCACGCAGACTTTAACGCAAATAAGCATCTTTATTAATGATAAAAGTACGCAAGCCTTGGAGATAGACGTTGTGGGGATCACCACGAAGCATATGATCGTCCCCCCTGGAAGCACCGTTAATTATATCGGGCAATCGGTAACAGCTGTTCGCGTCCCTTCACAAGGCAGCGATTCAACCTATATCGAGGGAAAATATGTAATATCCACTACGCTAACAATGCAAAGCTGACACAGGTTCCATCCATAAAAAAGAAGCGGCTCTCTACTGCGAGTAGAGAGCCGCCTTCATTTGGCTTAGAGGTTGTAACGAATGGTAATGCAAAATTCACCTTGCGCCGCCGCTGTTGCCGTTAAGTTGATCGTGTCGAAGCGGCCGACTGTGAAGGATGTGCTGCTTCCTGCAGGTACAATTATGGTTTGGATCGTTGCTGCATTGCGGATAAAGGTGACGGTGATCGGTCCCGTACTGGATTCGATTTTGACATAGCCCGTGCCGGTAATGATCTGAGATAGATTATCCGTATATACGGTTTGTGTACCGGCAGCCGTAAACTGCCAGTTCGTACACACTTTATCTTGCACCATGACTTTGTCAGAACAACAACTAAGTGCCGAATTACACATGATACGTCCCTCCTCTGGCAGGATTCTCTAAATGGCATAACGCGTGGTGATGCAGAATTCACCTTGATAAGTACCAGCGGACGCACCGGGTAATGTCAGTCGGATTGAACCGAAGCGGCGGTAAGTAAAAGCTAAACTCATGCCCGGAGAAAGGGTGATGGGAGTAACCATTGGAGCGCCAGCGCTGTTAAGTACATCGACAACGATGTCATCTGCGCCGACATCATATTGGATATAACCCGTTCCCACCAAATTTTGACTGATATTGTTTACGTAGACGATAAGCAGTACATCGGTTGCAACGACGGTACCGCTCCATGGCGTACATACTTTGTCTTGCACATATTCGTTATTCGTACAGCAGGTTAAAGCAGTAGCAGAGTTATCACATGCCATAGTTAGAGCCCTCCGATCCATATTTCTAACTAGTTAATGCATGTTTGCATCTGCTCGCTTGGACATTTGTCACAGCAACTTCTAAAATATGGTTTATAACACTTAAATTAGAAGGTATAAAAAAGACCCCTGATATCAGCATCTACATGCTTCAATCAGAGGTCTTCGCCCGATTAATTCATTACCGCAGACATATGAGCTTCCGTGATGGACCAATGCGAGGCAGTCCAATACTTCGCTTTATCCTTGATTAGAATCACTTGAGGGGATTCATGTTTAACTGAAATATCTTCAGCAATTTGGTTCGAGACCGGACGGGATTCGATGACCTTGACTAGAACAAAGTCCGTATCAGCCGAAGCCGCTTCGTTATTCTTTAAGTAATTCGTGAACTCCGTGTACGCATTTGCGCTAACCGGACATGTCGTACTGTGTTTGAATACGACCAAAGGACGAGAGCTGGATGCTTCAAATGCCGCATTCCATTCATCGAGGGATTGAATTTCTTTAAGATTAGACATACAGCAATCTCCTAACTGATTTGAAGTGATGGTACGAACGATAACTTCAATCTATAATACCATAACGAAATACCGAAATACTACTTGACCGGGTTCCGTTACTTCATTTGGAGCAGCATCGTCCATAGATCTGCTTGCTCATAGCCGAGGCGCCAAGCGGCAACGCCGGCTAAATCGTATTGTTTTGCAATGTTGACGCGTGCTTTCACGGTGTCGGCGGTTTCTGCCCAGAACACATGCGTATACCCATCTTGGCCCGCATAAGTGTATTTCCATTGTCCGGCAGCGGCATCAAACGTGCGAGTAGCGCCTTGTTCTGCAATGATGCGAGGCAGTTCGCTCATGAAGATGGCTTTGTTGTCCACCAGCTTGCCTGCTGCATCAACACGCCATTCTCGCACATAGAAGGGAATGCCGAGCATCAGCTTGCTGCGGGGGACACCATAGGCTAGAAATTGCTTCACGCCTTGCTCCACCCAAGCCAGCTCAGCAACGGACCCGGCTTCGTCGCTGCCCTTCCAGTGTTGGTCATAGGCCATAATTATGATCATATCCACGATTTCGGCAAGTGCACGCTGATCGTATGCGGTTTTGGCATCCCAGCTTACGTCGCCTCTAGGGAGATCGATCGATACCGTTAATCCGGCTTTGTGTGCAACGCTGGTAAACGAACGAACGAATGCCGTGTACAAGTCACGATCTTTTCCGGCCATCCCTTCAAAATCGATATTCACGCCATCGACATCAAGTGTCGTAAGCTTACTGACGAGGTTCGTGATGAACGTATTCATTGCTGTCGTATTCCGTAGAAACGCGCTTGTCAGCACCGCATCAAACTGATTGCTTACGAGCGGAGTCAGTTTGATGCCGGAGGCCTTCATCGATTGTACGAGTGCCGGATCCGAAGTATCCGTGAAGGTTCCATCTGCACTTGAAAGCTCAAACCAAGATGGCGAATCGATATCAAGTCCTTGCGTGTTGCTGACTTGATCCAGCACCGTAGATGTACGGGATGTACCGTTCCACCCCAGAAGCTGAAGCGACTTCTTATTGTTCCAGATCGCTCGGAGATCCGTTGTCATAACAGTGGATCCTGCGTAAGTATTGGCAAAATCCACTGCACCTTTACGCGTATGGAACGAACGCAGCTTCTGGTCGCCTTGATAAACAGCCAGATAAGGAACGTTGGTCCACCAAGTCAGACCGTTCTTTACGACGGACGCACCGGACAAGGATTTGGCATATTGAATCGCACTTTGAATGCTATGGTACGAGGCCACTACCGGACCGGATTGGACGACCGTGAACGTTGGAATATTGGTATGTACGATTAGACCTGTTGCATTATTCACGACACTGCTGCCAGGTACTTTATAGGAAGCGCGAATCGCATCCAACAAGAAACCGTAAGCAGGTGCGCTATCTTGAACGCTCTCCGTTACAATGCTGTACGTCAGCGGTGCTTTGCGCTGAGCGGCTTTCTGTGCATCCGTGAGGTTATCCCAAACCCACTGGTTGGATGCCAGATCCATAATATGAATGTTACCGAATGCTTTAGCGGCTTTCTTCGCTTCGGCAAGAGTCACGAACGACCAGTTTGCCAGCGTTTTATCGCCTTGATACATTTGATAGTTAGGATAATTGCTCTGAATGAATCCGGGTTTCTCCAAGTCGCGGATTTGTGCGAAACGGACTTTGCTTGCAAAACGCTGGGCTTCAGCCAACGTACGGAATTCCCGTCCGTTTGAACTTACGCCGTTCTCATACACTTTAAACTTCGGAAGGTTGTCCCAAACCCATTCGCGGTTCGCGATCTTCTCCACATGCGTGTACGTAAATTGCTTCGCGTATGCAACAGCACTGCTCTCGGCAGCAAATTCCTTCATAGCGGCATCGTTGTGGTAGACACGAAATTTAGTCGTATTGTCTGCGGATGCAACAGCAGCATCACTATTGGTCGTTGATATCGTCGACAAAATAGCTTGAACAACCAATACAGCCGCGATAATAAACGTCCATTTGTTACGAATAACCATCTCCTGATATAACACTCCTCTCTGAATCTACTCTATTAGACGTAGAATAGGGGAGGAGGTTGCGAAGAAAATGACATTTTCCGATATTTACAAGCAAAAAACGGGATCGGCGCATCCGCGCCAATCCCGCTTCGAGTTAGTCCTCAATATCTGCCCAAAACTCTTCATCCGCATCCAGTGTAATCTGGGAACGGAATTTCCGCAGCTGATATTGCTTTAACAAATATTGCTCTATGGCTTCCAGCAAATTCGCTTCCACCAAGTATTGACTGCGACCTTGAACCCAAACTTCCGCCGTGTACCCGTATTCCTCGTCCCATGACAGCTGTGCTTCAACATCCGTCGGAGAGACGCCTCTACGATCTGCCATATGGAGGCAGATAGCGTTTATGATCTCATCCGTATAAATTCTCATAACTTAGTAGGGTCTCCGTTGATCGGGATGCGCCGGCTTGCGACGATTCTTGAAGTAATGGAATATACCCCGAATCGCGACAATGACAATATAGATTGCAATCACATTAATGATTAATCCGAACATGTCGCCGAGGAATCCGAGATTGCCGAACATGCCGCCGAACAATAGACCTGCAAGTCCACCGATCATAAGCCCTTTCATAAAGCTGCCGCCGCTGAAGAAACCGCGTTTGCCTGTTGTTGCTGCCCCTGATTTTGTAGATCCGCTTGTCCCGCTTGTGCTTTTCGTTACATTGTCAGCAGGCTTGGATGGGGTTGACGTGTAGCTCTTCTTCGGTGAAGAAATTTTGCCTCTCGGCTTAGCATCAACCGCTCCTGCGCTGAACGCGAAAAAAAGCGCGAAAGCCATCAGCAATAATAAACCCTTTTTCATCTGTAAGTCTCCTCCTGATATGCTGCAAGAACAGCTGATATTGCCAATCAGTACAATTACGTCTAATATAATCAAAGGTTTCAGTTTTCATTCTCTTTTTACGAATGATTTTACGGAAATGGGGGATAAGGGTGCAATCGAAGCAATTTCCGGCGGCTTATGAGTCGTTTTTGGTCGAGTTTCATGCAACGCGGGATTATTTTGAATGCCATGAGTTGCTCGAAGAATATTGGAAGGCGCATCCCGGCGACCCGCTCGGTCCGATCTGGGTAGGGCTCATTCAGATTGCAGTCGGCTCCTATCATCATAGACGGCACAACGATCGAGGAGCGCTCAAGATGCTGCGTCAAGCCGAGCAGCGGCTTAACGCACAGCAATTGAATGAAGTGGGACTTCATGGCGTGCGGGTAATGGAAATGATCGCGGAGAGAATCGATGCCATTGAAGGGTCAATGCCATTTGTAGACTTGAATTTGCCGATCGTTGAACCGGAGTTGTACGCAAGATGTGTGATGGCAGCGGAGCGGGAAGGGTATGTATGGGGGGCGCCAAGCCGTATGGATGAAGCGCTCATTAACCGGCATACGCTTCGCGACCGAAGCGACGTCATCGCGGCGCGTGCTGCTGCGGCGAAAGAGAAGAAACGGTAGGCTGCTCATAGAAAAAAGCTTAGCGATCAAGTTCTGCGCAGTGTGCGGCAGACTTGGCAGCTAAGCTTTATTTGGTGTAAGGATGAACGATTCAACTATTCGGCTTCGGCAGCAGTCTCATAGCCGTTAACAACCAGATCCAACTTCCCGGTCTCCGGATGAATAATCAAGCCATGCACCGGCGTTTGAGCCGGCAGTAAAGGATGATTCTTAATGATGCCAACGCTGCGCTCGACACTATCTTGCACGTTATCGAAGCCGGTCAGCCAGCGTTCCAAGTGCATGCCCGAGTTGCGAAGCGTGCGGATGGTTTCTTCAGAAACACCGCCCTCAAGCATATGCGAAATGACCACTTCGGGGTTGAGACCTGTCATCCCGCATTCGTGATGTCCAATTACAACGACCTCATCAGCGCCCAGTTCATATACGGCAACCAGAATACTCCGCATAATGTTGCCGAATGGCTGCGTCACAATGGCACCGGCGTTCTTAATAATCTTCGCATCGCCATTACGCAAATTAAGCGCCTTCGGCAGCATCTCGGTAAGTCTGGTGTCCATGCACGTTACGATGACCATCTTCTTCTGTGGGAATTTATCGGTCAAATATTTCTCATACTCACCATTGGCAACAAATTGTTCATTAAAGGCTAGAATGTCATTGATTCTACTCATTCGTTTCCCTCCATCCAATTATAAGAACAAGGCTTTCTCTATTTGGTAAATCGTCTTACACTTTCATGAACCGCATGTTGGCGGTATAAATCTGGCTGTCGCTCTTTAAGCTGAACGAATGGCG
Source organism: Paenibacillus sp. CF384 (assembly GCF_900106745.1). Lineage (GTDB taxonomy): Bacteria > Bacillota > Bacilli > Paenibacillales > Paenibacillaceae > Paenibacillus_Z. The sequence goes on from NZ_FNNV01000003.1 coordinate 371,995, forward strand.
CGCTTCATTATAGTCAATTGTAAGGTTAGGCTCGAAGAACACCTCGTAACGAGGCTCGTACCATACGGAATAGGGAGTTCCGCTGCCCAATTGATCGTCCGAATGGGCTTGCTCTAGAAGCTGCAAGGTCGGTACGCCGCTGACGACGCAGCCGCAGCCTTCCGTATCGTACAGCAGCTTAAGATGCTTGCTGCCGCCCTGCATATAAGGAGACAATTGCTCGATTGCTGATGATGTAAATGAAAATTGCATGTCAAAGCTCCTTTCGTAGAGGTTGCGTGCAAAGCCAGGATTAGGTTGATTATACGGTTTGCAAAAAGTATGATCAAGTAGTAGCGGGTAAACGTTATGGAAAGGTGATGACAGTTTGATGACAAATAGCACGCAAGTATTAGAATTGTTTGTAGAACGGATCGGTCTAATCAAAAGTTACGAGGAGTCAATTGCCCTGCTCTCGTGGGATTTACGTACAGGCGCGCCGCGTAAAGGAATGGATGTTCGTTCGCAATCGATCGGTAATTTGTCCGGACAGATGTTCAAGCTGGCTACCGCCCCTGAGCTCGGCGAATGGCTGACAGCACTGGAAGAGCCAAGCGCTTACGAAGGGTTGAACGAGGTTCATCAGCGCCTTGTGACCGAAACGCGCAAGGAATATGATCGCAGCGTGAAGATTCCGCCTAAGATGTATCAAGATTATGTGGTGCTGACTTCGCAGGCGGAAACCTTCTGGGAAGAAGCCAAAGCCAACAACGACTACGCGTCGTTCGAACCCTATCTGGATAAGATCATTACATACACGAATCAATTCATCGACCTGTGGGGCGTAAAAGGTACAAGGTATGATACGCTGCTGGATATGTATGAGCCGGGAATGACCACGGAGGAGCTGGACCGCGTGTTCGGAGGACTTCGTGAGAAGCTGGTTCCATTATCTGCTGCAATCGCCGCATCGCCGCATCAGCCGGAAACAGGTTTCTTGAAGCAGACGTACGCGAAGGATTCGCAGAAGAAATTCAGCAAATTTATTTTGGATCAAATGGGCTTTGATTTCAACGGCGGCAGACTGGACGAAAGCGCGCATCCATTCGCAACCGGGCTTAATCCAGGCGACGTTCGAATTACGACGCGTTATCTCAAAGACGATGTGACCAGCGCGTTGTTCGGCACCATCCATGAAGGCGGCCATGCCTTATATGAACAAAATATTCGGCAAGACCTGATCGGTACGACGCTCTGCACAGGCACGTCGATGGGCATCCACGAATCCCAATCCCGCTTCTGGGAAAATGTGATCGGCCGCAGCTTAAACTTCTGGAGCCGCTATTACGGTGACTTGCAGGAGCACTTCCCGAATCAGCTTGACGTGCCGATGGAAGATTTCTACCGCGCAACGAATGTCGTGAAGCCGTCTCTTATTCGGATTGAAGCGGATGAACTGACCTACAACCTGCATATTATCATTCGTTATGAGATGGAGAAGTTGATCTTTAATGAAGGCGTGAAAGCATCCGAGCTTCCTAAATTATGGAATGAGAAATATAAAGAATACCTGGGCATTGAACCGCCAACGGATGCAGAAGGTGTTCTACAGGATGTTCACTGGTCCGGCGGAGCATTCGGTTATTTCCCATCCTATTCCCTTGGCAACATGTATGCCGCTCAAATGACGGAAACATTGGAGCGCGAAATGCCGGACTTCTGGGAGAATGTCGAGAAAGGCAATTTGCATCCGATTAAAGAGTGGCTCACCGATAAAGTGTATCAGTATGGCAAGCTGAGAACACCTTCTGAGCTGATCAACGATATAACAGGTAAGCCGCTTGATCCGGATTACTTGGTTCGTTATTTGGAGAAGAAGTACACTGCTATCTATAAACTGTAGGATAAAGGTCGCCGCTTGCGAGAAATCGCATGCGGCGTTTTTTGTATGTCTTGCAGCACTATTGCGGATCGGAGGCTTCTCTGGCCATGAGCTGCTCTAATTTCCTCTCGGTCATGGAGTCCGGTGCCGGGGTATAGATGCTGCAGCGCAAATCCGTTTCGCCGTGAACCTGTAGGGAAGTTAGCTGGAATAGCATCTTGCCTGCCTTAGCATGACGGAATTCAATCAGTACCTCCGGAGCGGCACTGACTTGGCTTTGTTCCCATAACGCGGCAAAGTCGGACTGTGTCTGCTTCATTCGGCTGAGGAAATGCTCATACCATTCATCGTCCACGTACTGCCCATAGTAAGCTCGAAAAATTGCAAGAAAGCCGCTGACGAAATGCTCCCAATTCCCTGCCAGCCTTCTGAATTCCTGACGTTCGAACAGCAGGGCAATCATATTGCGTTCGGAGGGAGGAAGCTGTTCGAAGTTCATAAAGACATGGGAGGCTGCCTCGTTCCACCCGACGATCTGACAATGCCGATCCGAGATAATGGTAGGGCAGCTGCGAAGCTCCTGCAGGATGCGGCGCAGCGAGGGGCTGATTTGGACCGTTTCCTCGAGCACGCTGCTTAGCCCTGTTCCGCTCTCGAGAGCCAAGGCATATAAATATTTTCGTTCATCGGAAGTTAGACGCAGTGCCGTTGATATAGCGTCTAGCACAGACATAGACACCTTAATATCGCGGCCTTGCTCAAGCCACGTGTACCAGGTATGACTAACTCCCGCGAGCTGCGCGACTTCTTCTCTTCGTAGACCCGGCGTCCTTCTGCGTCCCCCTGCGGGTAATCCGACCGCTTCCGGAGTTAGCGCAGTTCGCTTCGATTTGAGGAATGTCGATAACGCTTGTAGTCGGGAACGATGGTTCAATATTTTCGCACCTCCTTCTAAGACCTGATGCTAATAGTATGGTGTTAATTATACTAGGATAAACGACAACTTGTAATAGGATAATGAGTATGACAACATAGCATCACAAGAGAATTTGAAGGAGGTCGTTGTACGATGGAACGTGTAGTTGTAACCGGAATGGGAATCATTTCACCGCTGGGTTCTGATATCGATACCTATTGGGAGGCTTTGAAGCAAGGGAAGTCCGGCATAAAGCCGATCGATCGGTTTGATGTTACGCGCCATAAAGCGAAGATTGCCGGTACCGTGGTGGATTTTGATGCGGAGGAACTGTTCGGTCGCAAGGAAGCAAGGCGCATGGATCGCTTCTGTCAGTTCGCTCTGGCAGCTGCAGATCAGGCGTGGGTGGATGCCGGACTGCAGAAGGATGAGGTTGATGCGGAACGCATCGGCGTCTATGTGGGTTCCGGAATTGGCGGCATCGAAACCTTGCTTCAGCAGGATGCCGTACTGCATGAACGCGGCCCGGAACGCGTGAGCCCGACGCTTGTGCCGATGATGATATCGAACATGGCAGCGGCCATGATCAGTATCCGTTATGGGACACATGGTCCGACGCTATCGCCGGTAACCGCCTGTTCCATAGGCAACACGGCGATCGGCGAAGCGTTTAGGCTGATCAGAAGCGGGGCTGCGGATATTGTAATTGCCGGTGGCGCAGAAGCGGCTATTACGGAAATTTCATTAGCCAGCTTCGGCAATGCGACATCGTTGTCTACGCGAAACGATGAGCCGGACAAGGCAAGCCGCCCGTTCGATCAAGCACGTGACGGCTTCGTAATGGCAGAAGGCGCAGGGATTGTGATTTTGGAATCGGAATTCCATGCGAAGAAGCGAAATGCCCGTATTCATGCGGAGATTATCGGTTATGGAGCAAGCTCGGATGCGTATCATATGGTAGCGACCCATCCCGAAGGGTACGGTCCTTATCTGGCCATGAAGGCAGCGCTTCGCGAGGCTGCTATCAATCCTGATCAGGTAGATGTCATTTTTGCGCATGCAACAAGCACGCACATTGGCGATTTGTCGGAGACGATAGCCATCAAGCGGGTCTTTGGTGACAAAGCCGGCCGCATTCCGATTTCAGCGATCAAATCGATGACAGGTCATATGCTTGGCGCTGCAGGGGGCGCGCAAGCGATTGCCTTGATGAAGAGTATTCAGGAAGGCATTATTCCTCCGACGATCAACCAAGAGCAATCAGATCCGGAATGCGATCTGGATTATGTACCGAATCATGCAAGGCAGGCTGAACTGCAAATTGGCGTCAGCAACTCGTTTGGTTTTGGCGGACATAATGCCGTTGTTGTATTCAAAGCGTATAGTTGACTCGCCTCTTAAGAGAGGGGTACGATAGTGTCAAAATAAGATCAACAGCTATCGGCTAAGGAGCAACTATGGGAATTCGCGTTATCAAAACGGCTATAGCGGCGCTTGCCGCACTGTATACGGCACACTATCTGGGGCTGGACCCGCCGCTGTCTGCGGGCTTGCTCGCCATTCTCGGCGTAGAAGTGACCAGAATGAAAGGGCTGCGAAGCGCTTTTGACCGATTCATGGCTTCTGTGCTCGGATTGTTCTTTGCTTCATTATTATTTATGCTGCTCGGGTTTCACCTCTGGACGATCTCGCTCTTCGTGCTGTTGGCTTTCCCGATCTTGTCACGGTTTCACCTCAAAGACGGTATCGTAACGAGTGCGGTCATTGTCTTCCACGTCTATGCGAAGGAAGAAGTTACGACCGCATTGATCGGCAACGAAATCATGCTGCTGCTAACGGGCTTGGGCTGGGCAACTGTCATTAATTTTCTCTACATGCCCAAAGAGGAGCATAAACTGGTAGAGCTTCGGCATGTGACGGAGGAGAAGTTCGGACGGATTTTTAGTACCATGGCTGCGACGCTTCGAACGCCGTCCCTAGTTTGGAATGGGGAAGAGCTGCTCGAAGCGGGGCAGGCGATTGAGGAAGGAATCAGGCGTTCGGAGATCGCCCGCGAGAATCGGGTATGGGGACAAGGAAGTGCATACAGCCGCTATTGGCCGAATTATTTTGACATGCGTCAGCAGCAGCTCGACTCCATCAGTTTGATGTTAACGCAATTGGCGTTGGTCTATGAATCTTTGCCGCAGGGCGAGCTGGTTGCGGAGCTGTTCGAGCATTTGGCGGACGATGTGAAATCCGAGGTGTACGAGGGAAAAGTCGATGACATGCGTTTGAAGCTGGAATCTCGTTTCCCTACAATGCCGCTTCCTGTAACCCGAGATGAATTCGAAATGCGTGCGGCGCTATTGCATGTGGTGCATGAGCTCCGGCGCTATCTCTCCATTGCCAAACGTCTCAAAAAACAGAAAAACAGCCTGATGGCTGCCGCACGAGAAGCAAACGATTAATGGAATTCTGCTAATAATATGAATTAGCCTATAAAATTTGTACATGTCAAAAAGAAATAGTCACCCTAGACGAATGTCCTGCATACACTTTAATTGAATGATTGTATGGAGGAGGTTAGATCGATGGCTTATGCAGATAAACAGCTTAAGGCTAGAGAAATTATTACCAAAGCTGTCTGCGGCAAAGGTCGTAAGTTTTCCACAGTAACTCATAACGTTACGCCGCCTCATCACCCAACTAGCATCTTGGGCGCTTGGATTATTAATCACCAATATGAGGCGGTCCGTTCCGGAGACGGGATCGAAGTTATCGGTACTTACGATGTCAACATCTGGTATTCTTACAACAAAAACTCGCAGACTGACGTAGCGAAAGAAACATTATCCTACGTCGAGCATGTGCCGCTCTCCTATCTCGATCCGAAGCACCGGGCTTCGACCGAGGAAGTATCTGCGGAGTCGACGCAAGAGCCTAATTGTATCGAAGCTAACATTTCGTCCAGCGGGAACAGCGTCGTTATTCGCGTGGAGCGCGAGTTCGCGGTCGTTCTGGTAGCTGAAACGAAGGTGTGGGTAGCTACTTTGCCGGGTGGTTCGGATGACGGCAAAGATTACGATTACGGCGATGATGGTGACTTTGAAGATTTGGATCCGGAGCTGCTCGACGACGAACTGTAATTTTCGCGGGTTACAGTTAGGTTAGTGTATCGTATGCAGGAGCGGGGAAAGATTCGAGGGCGAGAGCCCTCTTTTTTTTCGATAAATTGGGGAATACGCGTAGTTATCGCAAAAGAGAGCGATCGGAGTTGGCGGCGATGGCTGGCAGGGTATGGTTGAGCAGTGGTAAGGAATGGGTACCTTTCGGCGGTGAGTTGGAAAGGACAGGTTGGGATGGCGGACCGGACGCTGGGGACGCCGTCCTTGTGGGGCGAAATGGCATAGGCTTGGCTGACGGATGGCGCGAATTGGCCAAGCCACCGCTTGTCATCAATGCCGGTGCTGCGGCTTTCTCGGCCTGGGACGAGGAGGAGGTGCGAAGGCGGCTCGTTCGTGCAGGCGCTGCAACGTGGCCGGAGGAGCTGGGCGAGAATCGAGTCGCGAGTTATGAGGTGGCGTTGTTCCAGCTCCTCCCTATCGCGGTGGAGCGGAAGCGAGTTGGCGGTCAGGCTGAGGTGATGCCAGGTCCACCGAACAAGAAGATCCTACCGGAGGACTCACGATACAAACCTTTCGTTCGATTAGCCGTTCGTGCTCTATATGCTTGCGGCTTGGATAATGGCATCGTCGAGCTTGCTGAGGGGGAGCAGGGGCGGTGTTTTGTCGCACGAATTACGCTTCCGTCGTTGGCTGACTATCGGCAAGGACATTGGAAGGAAGCGGTGCTGCGGCTGCAGGCTGAACTTGGAGTGGGAGAGAGCTCGGGTACAGGTGGAGCTTGGGCTGGAGCTGGAGCAGGGGCGACTGCTTCATCATCCATTCTCATTGGGGCTGACCCGGAATTTCTGCTGATTGATGCGGAGGGCAGGGTGGTTTCGGCGGCCCGCTACCTGGAAGGCGGGCATGGAGCGGGCTGCGATGCCGTCGTGGTGCGAGGGCAGATTCGATATCCAATCGCCGAGCTTCGGCCGGCGCCGGCAGCTATGCCGGATGAGCTTGCGCGGAACATCCGCAAGCTGCTGCAGCAAGCTTCGCAGCGTATACCGAGCGAGCCGGCGCTGCGCTGGGCGGCAGGAGGCATGCCTGCCGCGGGCTTTGCGCTAGGCGGACACATCCACCTAAGCGGTGTTTCCTTGACGGGGAGGCTCATGCGGATGCTGGATAGCTACGTAGCATTCCCGCTTGCCATGATCGAGACCGCCTCGGAGCAATCGCGCCGTCCGAAGTACGGCTTCCTTGGCGACTTCCGGTTGCAACCGCATGGCGGCTTCGAGTATCGGACGCTGCCCAGCTGGCTCGTATCGCCGCTGGCAGCGAAGGCGGCTTTTGCCTTGGCGCTGCTTTGCGCGCGTGAAGCCAACTCGCTTAGCTACTGTCCCGCGGAAGAGGATCGGTACGTTGCTGCTTATTACGCCGGTGATAGCGAGGTGCTGCGCGGATGCATGGAGCAATTGGCCTTGTCTATGCGAACGACGAGCTCCTATCGAGAGCTGGAGCCATGGATCGAACCGCTGCTCGTTGTGATTCGAGAGGGAAAGAAGTGGGACACGACGGTTGATCTGCGCACGAAATGGCGGATATCCGTGGGTGGAGGGGAAGACAGACGGCCGATCATGCAGATGAACGGCTCGGTGCGGGCGGTTGAGTAACCGTGATGTCTTGGAAGAGTAGCTCGAAGTACAAGAAGCGGCTCCAGAGGTCTGCATGGAGGGAAATGCAGCGAATTTCGTGCAAGAAGCGGCTGCAGAGGTCTACATGGAAGGAAATGTAGCGAAATTCGTACAAGAAGCGGCTTCAGAGGTCTACATGAATGGGAATGCAGCGAATTTCGTGCAAGAAGCGGCTCCAGAAGTCTACATGAATGGGAATGCAGCGAATTTCGAGCACTAAGCGGCTCCAGAGGTCTACATGGTAACCAATTTAGCAAATGCCAGCCTGGTAGGATAGTAACAGGGCGAAACAATGGTGGGAGAGCGCCATATGAAGCAGGTACGGCATAGTTAGTTAGAGAGTGGGCTTTGGAGTAACGTTTGCTTGGTGTGAGAGGACAAAGAGGTACGAGGTACCGCTCATGAACTGCAAATGGTGAAATGAAGTCAAAGAGAGGTATGAGGTACCGTTCTTAGCCAGCAAATGGATGATTGAGGACAAAGAGCGGTACGTAGTACCGCTCTTCAGCTCAGCCTCAGGCGGCGAGCACGTACAGCTCGACCCTGGGAAGCAACACAATCCCGCGAAATGCGCGCCAGCGGCGGGTGTGTGGCTCTGGGAGCAACACAATGCCGCGAAAAGTTCGCCATCGGCGGATGTGTAGCTCTAGGAGCAACACAATGCCGCGAAAAGCGTGCCAGCGGCGGATGTGTAGCTCTGGGAGCAACACAATTCCGCGAAATGCGCGTCAGCGGCGGATGTGTAGCTCTGGGAGCAACACATTCCCGCAACGGTTCGACTAAGGCGCTCCATTCGGAGCGCTCAGGCTGTCGAGAAAGTCTCGACAGCCTTTGTTATATCCTCATAATTTAACACGACACCGCGTTAATATAGTATAATATAAGTAACAAATAAC
>NZ_FNNV01000043.1 GCF_900106745.1 Paenibacillus sp. CF384
CAACCGTTGCTATGAACGTTTTTGTCAAACCCAACGTATTTGCACCATGGAAACACTAGGCGCGGGGGCAAATATGCGAGCGACGGTTGGCACGCTGCTATCCGTGGGTTGGTTACCACATTCAATGCCTTCGTCAAGGAGAGCGAGTACTAGCTAGAATCGCACGTTCGGTTTCGCAACCTAGTGCAAACGGTTGACGTACATTCTCTCCTAAACCTTCGTTTGCCCCCGGGCCTAATGTTCCCTTGGTTTCTTCCTACCCTTTTCAACCCTTTTTCATTACCTTCATTTAACGAATTTGCTGGTTCGTGCTACGAAAGCCTTCACTTTGTTCTGCGATCCGAGCGACTGCCCAAATAAACCCTACTAATTCTCGGGCAACTGCGCCGATGGCTACATTTTTGGGTTTGCTTTTTCCAAAGACAAGTCGGCGGTATTTCATATGCAATCGTTCTTGCGCTTTCCATGAGATGAGCTGCACGTCAGCGGGCAATCCTTCTAACCGAATCGCCAATTCGCCTTTCACGGCCGGCCGATGGCGGTAACTCCATGCCGACTCTACCAACGTGCGACGCAGGTGGCTATTACCTGCCTTGGTCATCGAACCTCTCCGCGTGCTCTGCCCAGAAGAATACTCGCGAGGAACAAGACCTAAGTACGCCATGAGTTGTGCTGGCGAACGAAAGCGTGCAAACGTGCCTATTTCTGCGGCAATGGTGATGGCGGTGAGACGCGCAACACCGCGTAGAGACTGAAGTAGTTGAATGACGGAAGCCTTTGCCCCAGTCGTAGCTTGTTGCATGAGTGCATTGTCCAACCGACTCATGCGATGCTCAATTTCTTCAAGCGCATGCAGCATTTCCGTAAACACGACTTGCATGGCTTCGTGCTCGAAGGTGAGTGAAGCCAGCCAATAACGATGTTTCTTGGTCCAATTCCGCTTAATGGTCTCGGGCGGATGAATCTGATGGCGTAAAAGAAACTTAAGTAGCCGTTGGCGAGCGCGATGCGTATCCTCCTTTGCCGCCTCGCGGCAGCGAACTAGGTCACGTAATGACTCGTCGTCGCGAGATGGCACATGAACAGCCGTTAATTCCCCTGCACGAAAAAGACGGGCTAGCTGTTCCGCATCTCGGCGATCCGTTTTAACATGATCCCCAGACCTTTTAGGAATGAGCGAAGGAGCAATGACGGTACAGCTTGCGCCCATAGACTCAATCCAACGATGTGTTTCGTAACCAGTAGGCCCTGCCTCGTAGCAAAAGGCAAGCGAGTTTGCAGGCCCTAATTGTTTGATTAGTTTTCGAAGTGCGGCAGGCGTGTGTGCAATTGTACCGAAGTAACGTGGCAACTCCCGTCCAGCATCTGCGACCGCGACGGAAATTTTTTCTTTGGATACATCTAAACCGACGAATTTTGTGACATACTGCATTAATAGACAGCCCCTTTGCTTTGTAGCTCTGAAAATGGATGTGTTCTACTTCCATTCTTAACCTACGACTTGAAGCAAATACGGGGCTGTTTTTACGTTCATCATAG
>NZ_FNNV01000009.1 GCF_900106745.1 Paenibacillus sp. CF384
GTTATTTGTTACTTATATTATACTATATTAACGCGGTGTCGTGTTAAATTATGAGGATATAACAAAGGCTGTCGAGACTTTCTCGACAGCCTGAGGCTGCCATTTGGCAGCCTTTTGTTTGACACCGTGGATCTCTATCGTGAAGAATAGTAGAAGAACTACTTATCTTTATCCATACGCGCAGGAGGTTATCCATGATTAACGTAAACGCACACGCTGTATTCAGTCCGGAAGGTCCTTTCAAACCGACCACGATTGAGCGCAGGGAACTTGGTCCGCTTGACGTCCTCATCGAGATTAAATACGCGGGTATTTGCCATTCCGACATCCATTGTGCCCGCGGAGAGTGGGGACCGGTAAGCTATCCGCTCGTTCCGGGTCACGAGATCGCCGGCATAGTCGCGCAGGTTGGTTCGGAGGTTGTGAAGCATGCCACCGGCGATAGAGTAGGAGTAGGCTGCATGGTGGACTCCTGCAGAGAGTGCGACAGTTGCCATAAAGGCGAGGAACAGTACTGCCTCCGTGGAAATACAGGTACTTATGGAGCTATCGATCGGTACGGGCAATACACGCAGGGCGGTTATTCCACACATATCGTGGTGACGGAAGACTTCGTCGTTCGAATTCCGGACAACATGGAGCTTGATGCCGCGGCTCCGCTCCTGTGCGCCGGCATCACGACGTTCTCGCCGCTTCGCCATTGGGGGGCAGCTCTGGGCAAGAAGGTAGCGGTGGTTGGATTCGGGGGGCTCGGACATATGGCGGTGAAGCTCGCACATGCCATGGGGGCGGAGGTTACGGTGTTATCTCAAACCGAGAAGAAGAAAGAAGACGGTTTGCGGCTTGGCGCAGACCATTATTATGCTACGGGCCATCCGGAGACGTTTCAGGCATTGGCCGGTTCCTTCGACCTCATCATCAATACGGTGAGCGCTAAGATCGAGATCAGCGCCTACCTTTCGCTGCTGGCGCTCGACGGCACGCTCGTCAATGTCGGTGCGCCGCCGGAACCGATGTCCGTAGACGTGTTCTCGCTTATCGGTCATCGCCGGTCATTTGCCGGCTCCATGATCGGCGGCATTCGCGAGACGCAGGAGATGCTTGATTTCTGCGCGGAACATGGCATTGCTCCTGAGATTGAAGTGATTGCAGCAAGCCAAATCGATGAAGCATGGGAACGCGTACTTGCATCTGATGTACGTTATCGATTTGTTATCGATATCAGCACAATGGGATCATAGAAGAGGCTGCATGAAGCGAGGTTTTTCTGTATAATGTTCCTCATGTAGACAATACTAGCACGTGGCAATGGTTTCGGATGTTGGGGAGGTCCAGTTGAAAACAATTATCAATTGGACGCTAAAAAGTCTTGACAAATGCTCGTCCGAGAATTAATATCAATTTAGAATAATTTCAATTAAATGCTCTCTAGGAGGAAACAAACATATGTCTCTAATCGGAAAAGAAATTCTACCTTTCAAAGCGCAAGCATTCCAAGGCGGTAAATTCATCGAAGTATCCGACGCTACTTTGAAAGGTCAATGGAGTGTTGTTTGCTTCTATCCAGCTGACTTCACGTTCGTCTGCCCAACTGAGCTTGGCGACCTGCAAGATCAATACGCGACATTGAAATCGCTTGGCGTAGAAGTTTTCTCCGTATCGACAGATACGCACTTCACGCACAAAGCTTGGCACGATAGCTCGGACACAATCGGCAAAATCGAATACATCATGATCGGCGATCCTACGCACACGATTTCCCGTAACTTCGACGTGTTGATCGAAGAAGCTGGTCTGGCTGACCGCGGTACATTCATCGTTGATCCAGACGGCGTTGTTCAATCGGTTGAAATCAGCGCTGGCGGCATCGGCCGCGATGCAAGCACGCTTGTGAACAAAATCAAAGCAGCTCAATACGTGCGCAACAATCCAGGCGAAGTTTGCCCTGCGAAATGGCAAGAAGGCGGCGCAACACTTAAACCGAGCCTTGATCTTGTTGGCAAGATCTAAGGAACGAAGGATATGACAACTGCCGCTTTGCATCCTGATGGGTGCAGGCGGTTTTTTCTTGCAATTACTGAAAATCATTCTCAATTATTAATCGGCAATTCTATTACATTACTTGGGAGGCATGTGAAATGGTTTTAGACCCGGAGATTAAAGCGCAACTGAACCAATACCTTGGATTAATGGAAGGCGACGTGCATATCCAAGTCTGCGCAGGCGACGATCAAGTATCCAAGGAAATGCTTGAGCTGATGGATGAACTTGTCGGCATGTCTTCCCGCATTAAAGTAGAGAAGGCCGATCTGCCAAGAACGCCAAGCTTTAGCGTGAACCGTCCAGGCGAGAATACGGGCATTGCGTTCGCTGGCATTCCGCTCGGTCACGAATTCACGTCTTTGGTGCTTGCCCTGCTGCAAGTCAGCGGCAGAGCGCCCAAAGTCGAGCAGGAAGTGATTGAACAGATTAAGAGCATCCAAGGCGAATTCCGCTTCGAGTCGTATATCAGCTTAAGCTGCCATAACTGCCCGGACGTCGTGCAGGCGCTGAATCTGATGAGCGTCCTCAATCCCGGCATTTCGCATACGATGATCGACGGCGCGGTTTTTAAAGAAGAAGCCGAGAGCAAGGAAGTCATGGCGGTTCCATCCGTGTACTTGAATGGAGAGTTTTTCGGCGGCGGCCGCATGACCATCGACGAAATTCTGGCGAAAGTCGGCACGTCGCGCGACGACTCCGAGTTGTTCGAGAAGAAGCCGTATGACGTGCTTGTTGTCGGCGGCGGACCTGCAGGTGCGAGCGCGGCTATCTATGCAGCACGTAAAGGCATTCGCACAGGCATCTTGGCGGAGCGCTTCGGCGGTCAAGTCATGGATACGGTCGGCATCGAGAATTTCATTAGCACGAAGTACACGGAAGGTCCGAAGCTCGCAGCCAGTCTGGAAGAGCATGTGAAAGAGTACAACGTCGACGTCATGAAGCTGCAGCGCGCCGTACGTTTGGACAAGAGCAACTATATTGAAGTTGAGCTCGAGAACGGTGCCGTGCTGAAGAGCAAGACCGTTATTCTCTCCACAGGCGCTCGCTGGCGCAATGTCGGCGTTCCCGGCGAAGCGGAGTTCAAGAACAAAGGCGTGGCCTACTGCCCGCATTGCGATGGTCCGTTGTTTGCAGGTAAGCACGTAGCTGTCATCGGCGGAGGAAACTCCGGTATCGAAGCTGCGATTGATCTCGCAGGGATCACGAGCCATGTCACCGTGCTGGAATTCGCGCCGGAACTAAAGGCGGACGCTGTTCTTCAAGATCGCCTGTACAGTCTGCCGAACGTAACGGTGCACAAGAACGTCCAGACGAAAGAAATTACAGGCACGGACAAAGTAAACGGCATTTCCTATATCGAACGCGATACAGGTGCAGAGAAACATGTCGAGCTTGAAGGTGTATTCGTACAGATCGGACTTGTTCCGAATACCGACTGGCTCCCGGATCATATCGAACGGACTCGTTTCGGCGAGATTGTCGTGAACAACCATGGTGCAACCAGCTTGCCGGGCGTATTTGCCGCAGGAGATTGCACGAACAGTCCGTATAAGCAAATTATTATTTCGATGGGGTCAGGCGCAACCGCAGCTTTAGGTGCATTCGACTATCTCATTCGTCATTAATCGCAGTCGGTAAGATGGACTGCAGTCTTCAGGCCGCCCTTGTATCCTGTTGGATACGGGCGGCTTTTTTACGGGAATCATTGATAATTGTTTTCAATTGGAAGCAGAATAGTATTGACATCAGACTATATAATAGTTAATATTACTTTATAATAATTATAAATAAGAGCAAATCAGGAGGAACACATCATGTCTCTAATCGGAAAAGAAATTCTACCCTTCACAGCCCAAGCTTACCAAAAAGGAAATTTCATTGAAGTTTCTGACGCTAATCTCAAAGGTCAATGGAGCGTCGTATGCTTCTACCCGGCTGACTTCACGTTCGTCTGCCCAACGGAGCTTGGCGACCTGCAAGATCAATATGCAACCTTGAAATCTCTTGGGGTGGAAGTCTACTCCGTTTCTACAGATACGCATTTCACGCATAAAGCTTGGCACGATAGCTCGGACACAATCGGCAAAATCGAATACATCATGATCGGCGACCCTGCCCATACCATCTCCCGCAACTTCGACGTACTGATCGAGGCAGACGGAATGGCTGACCGCGGCACGTTTATCATTGACCCTGACGGCGTCGTGCAAACCGTTGAAATCACAGCCGGCGGAATCGGCCGGGATGCAAGCACGCTCGTTAACAAAATCAAAGCAGCGCAATACGTACGCAACAATCCTGGCGAGGTATGCCCTGCAAAGTGGCAAGAGGGCGCTGAAACGCTTAAACCGAGCCTCGATCTCGTAGGCAAGATCTAAGGAGTGAATGGACAATGGTATTAGACCCGGAGATAAAGACACAATTAAATCAATACCTTGGTTTGATGGAAGGCGACGTGCTGATTCAAGTATGTGCAGGGGACGATCAAATATCGCTAGATATGCTTAGTCTGGTGAACGCCATTGCCGGCATGTCATCTCGAATCAAGCTGGAGAAAGCGGATTTGCCGAGAACGCCAAGCTTCAGCGTAAACCGTCCAGGCGAGGACACGGGCATCGTGTTTGCCGGCATCCCGCTCGGTCATGAATTTACATCCTTGGTGCTGGCGCTGCTGCAAGTCAGCGGCAGAGCGCCTAAGGTCGAGCAGGACGTTATCGATCGGATCAAGAGCATTCGCGGCGAATTCCGCTTCGAGACTTACATCAGCTTAACCTGCCATAACTGTCCGGATGTCGTGCAGGCGCTGAACCTGATGAGTGTCCTGAATCCCGGCATATCGCATACGATGATCGACGGCGCCGCGTTTAAAGCGGAAGTGGAGAGCAACAATATCATGGCTGTCCCATCCGTATTCCTAAACGGAGAGTTTTTCGGCGGCGGCCGGATGACGATCGATGAGATCCTGACCAAAATCGGCGTGACGCGCGACGACTCGGAGCTGTTCGAGAAAGAGCCGTACGATGTACTTGTTGTGGGCGGCGGGCCTGCGGGAGCTAGCGCGGCGATTTATGCGGCGCGCAAAGGGATCCGTACCGGCATCGTGGCAGACCGCTTCGGCGGACAAGTTGTCGATACGCTTGGCATCGAGAATCTGATCGGCATGAAATATACCGAAGGTCCGAAGCTGGCGGCTAGCCTGGAAGAGCATGTCAAAGAGTACAACGTCGACATTATGAAGCTGCAGCGCGCTGTTCGGCTCGAGAAGGATAAACTGTTCGAGGTGCAGCTCGAGAACGGTGCTGTGCTGAAGAGCAAGACCGTTATTCTATCAACAGGCGCTCGCTGGCGTACTATCGGCGTACCGGGCGAAGAGGAGTTCAAGAATAAAGGCGTGGCTTATTGCCCGCATTGCGACGGTCCGCTCTATGCCGGTAAACGCGTAGCCGTAGTCGGCGGAGGCAATTCCGGCGTCGAGGCAGCAATTGATCTCGCGGGCATCACAAGCCATGTCACCGTTCTGTCACTCTCGTCGGAATTGAAGGCGGACGCTGTTCTTCAAGATCGTCTGTACAGTCTTCCGAACGTAACGGTGCTCAAGAATGTGGAGACGACTGAAATTACCGGGACGGACAAAGTACGCGGCATTTCCTATATCGAACGCGATTCGGGCGCCGTTAAGCATGTCGAGCTCGAAGGCGTGTTCGTTCAGATCGGACTTGTTCCGAATACGGAGTGGCTTGGCGATAGCCTTGAGCGGATGAGCTCCGGTGAGATTGTCGTGGACAAGCGGGGAGCAACGAGCTTGCCAGGCGTATTTGCCGGCGGCGATTGCACGGACAGTGCGTACAATCAAATCGTGATCTCGATGGGTTCCGGCGCTACCGCGGCTCTGAGTGCCTTTGATTATCTGATTCGTCACTAATTTCGTTCCATATGTTCGTCCAGCCGCCCGTATCCTAATGGATGCGGGCGGCTTTCTTATCCTGTTAAGAGAGTTAGAGAAAACATAGGTGAAAGGATATGAGGGGCAAACACATAAACAACTAGCGATCAGTCGGAATAGATTAATAGAAAGAAGGTTAGGAAAGAAGGCGTTCGTTTGAGGATTGATTTGGGATGCGGATCCCGTAAATTCAACGATTGCATGGGTATCGACAAGGTAGCCTATCGTGGTGTCGATCTCGTGCATGACTTTGAAAAACCTCTGCCGCTGAAGGACAACTCGGTTCAATTTGTCATGGCTTCTCATAGTTTAGAATATGCGGAGAATCTGCTAGATGTCTTGGGAGAGTTGTACCGTGTTTGTCGGCATAAGGCAATGGTTTGTTTGGTCGTGCCCTATGCGCATGTCAGTTCTCATCTGGTGAATCCGCAATTCAAACAGTTGTTCAATGAATATTCGCCGCGTTATTGGACGGCGAGCGCCGATCATGTAATCAGTGAGGATGAGTTCATGCTGCCGCAACAAGAGTCGTGGTCGCTTAATGAAGATTCGTCAATCGATTTCAGACCTTTGCATATGGAGTATTTCTATTTTCCGGCGTATTGCAGCGGATATGATCGACTTGAGCTCTCCCTGCTTCGGCAGTCTCAACTGAATGTTGTGCATCAAATGATGATTCACCTGCTTGTCGTCAAGCAGCCGATTTCGCTTCATGAGATGCAGCTCCTTCAAGAAACGGCCACGTTTGAAGAGCCGACCTATATTACAGAACATAGAGCGGCGATCACAGAGATAGAGGCGAAGGAGACTACGTTTTACTTAGATCATCTGCACCCGATTCTAGGACAAATGAAGGGTAAAAAGTCGGCTGCTAAACCTTCGACTAAACCGTCTGCATGGCCGAACTCGCAGAAAGAGCGGGAGAAAGGGAAAGAGAAAGTTAATGAGAAGGATACAGAGAAGGGGATTGCGAAAAGAGAGAAGCCTCTTGCAGGGAAATTAAAGCCAGCAAGTCGACAATCGACGAAGACCAAGCTAAAAAGTGCTGCTGAAAAGACTCGAACCAACCGCATATAATCAACCGGTCCTGCTACCAGGACCGGTTATTTATTTATAGGCATTCAAAGTTGTAACGGTTGTGAGAGTGCTTATTTGGCCTATCTGTACCCTTTTTATTTACTAACGGTTGCCCATGAGCTTATTTGCCATTTTTGACTCGAAATCGACGATTTTACTCCAAATAACCTCTGTGGCAACCGTTAGCGTTTCAAAAGTCGTTTTTTTCATGAAATAGCCACGCTGACAACCGTTACCGCGAAAATCGATACGATGAATGAGCTTATCTCGTGCGATTTTCATAATCAAACCACAATTGGTGCATTCTACCTCCATGGAGGTGGAATAAATTGACGAAGATTAATGCTGCACAGACTTATATTTTATTATCGTTCTCGATCTCTTCCTTTCTGCAAACCACCTCAGTAAATCCCATCCTATCCGTCGGTGGACGAGACGCATGGATCGCAGTTGCGCTATCGATTGTCCCTTTCATCGCATTTGCACTTATCGTATACACCACGTATGACGCTAGAACATCCCTATTGGTTGAATCCAAACGCCAAGTCGGAGGTGTCGTAACTGCGATATTCAAAATGCTGTCATTACTCTACTTAGCGACCAATGCGTTCATTGATTGCCGCGACATTGTCACGTGGACGAAGATTGTGCTGCTTCCCTTTACCCCTAAAATCATCGTCATATTGGCATTAGTCGGACTAGCCATGTATCTCGGTGTCAAAGGGATTGGGCCTATCGGTATCGTAGCAACCGTCGTATTTATACCGGTTTTCTGTGCGATTGTTTTTCAAAATCTATTCGCGATGAAATACGTACACTACAGTTTCCTTCGGCCTATCGGTACAACGCCATTTCCTTCATTGCTGGAAGGGATGTGGGATACTTGGCGTGGAGAGGGGAATATTGCCCTTCTGTTGTTTCTGTCCCATCATACGGATGGCGCTGTCAAAAGGGGAAGGTTAGTATGGACTTGTATAACGCTTGGCGTGCTCGCAACCATGATAGCGGCCACGCTGCTGGCTACATTTGGGCCAGTGGAAGCAGCAAGACTCTCATTCCCCATCTATAACGAAGTTCGATTAATTCAAATTACAGAGTATATCGAGAAGATGGACTTCATTTCCGTGTTCATATGGATGACATTTACCGTTGTGAACGCGTCTGTCATGTTATTTCTGATTGGTGACGTCATCAAACCACAATCTAAACTACCGGTGCTATTGATGGGCGTGCTCCTCATTGCTGCCTTAGCCATACCATGGGGGGAATTGAGTTATTTGACCGTATTAAGCGAGTATTATATTCCTTATTCAGCCTGGCTTGTAACGGCTATTATCTTGTACGCGTGGGCCATTCGCGCGAAGAAGAAGGTGTTTTCATGAACCAAGAAGCAGAAGCCTTAATTCAAGACGCGTTTGATGTCAAACTGGAGCAAGTAGGCGAGATTTCCTTCATATACTGCGAAAGCTTAGTCAATATGGACAGGCTCAAAACGATCGTCATTCCGAACTGGAAGCAAATGATCCAGAATAACGAATGGAAACCGATGGAGCAGACCCTCTCTGAGGAAATATTCGCTGGGGCAGTGGTCATGCTCCCGGATCAGCTTAAATATGATCTTCATGAGCCGCGAAGCCGAAGCATCGAGGAATCAACAAGCGAAGTCTCCATTAAAGGTCCGAGGGACGGATTTACAGAGGAAGTCATGACTAACGTTGCGCTCATTCGCAAACGGATGAAAACAACCTCGCTGAACTATGAGCAAGTGAAGATAGGGAGGCGTGGAAATACGGCGGTTGCGCTGCTTTATTGCAAGGATATAACAGATGCGGCGATCGTGAAGGAGCTCAAAGCAAGGCTTGCGAGAATAGACATCGATGTCCTCCTTGGGGTAGCTCAGTTGGAGGAGTATTTGAGCGATTCGCCCAACTCCATATTTCCTCTTGTCGATTATATCGGCAGACCGGATTTTGCAATCCAAGCGCTCATGACGGGGCGCTTTGTCATCCTTATAGACGGCTCCCCGATGGCTATTATCGGACCCATTAACTTTCTGGAGCTGATCAAGTCGCCGGAAGATATCCACTTCCCTTTTTACTATACGATTTTTCAGCGTATGCTGAGATTTGTTGGTCTTATGGTTGCCATGTTTTTGCCGGGTTTCTGGGTTAGTTTATTCTCCTATAATATTGACCAACTCCCATTCCCGCTCTTGTCGACGATCGTTACCGCACGAACGGGTATCCCTTATCCCGCGCCAATCGAAACCTTCATTATTCTGGGCTTGTTTGAGATGTTCCGGGAAGCGGGAATCAGGCTTCCGACGGCGGTAGGTCAAACGGTTGCGGTTGTAGGCGGACTGATTATCGGAGATGCCGCCATTCGCTCGGGATTGGCGTCGCCATCCATGTTAATGGTCACAGCTTCTGCGGTTGTCGCTACGTTTACACTCGTGAACCAATCCTTAAGCGGAACGGTCACGCTCATCCGTATCTACGTGCTCATAGTCTCGTGTATATTAGGCTTGTTCGGATTCTTTATAGCCTTGCTTTCCGTTATCGCATACATGGCCACATTAAAGTCGTTCGGCGTTCCGTATTTGGAACCGATCAGTCAGATGAAAGTGAAACCGTTTATTCTCTCCATTCTCGATCTTCCGTTTCATATGAAGAAGGAACGCTTCAAGGCGCTCCATCCCAAAGATAAAACCAAGTAAAGGGGGGCGCTGTCCTTGAACGTCAAATTGGGAGCGAAAATAGGCGCATGCCTCCTAACCGTAACTTTACTGCTGACCGGGTGCTGGGATTACAAAAACATCGAGGAAGTCCTTTATGCCACTGCGATCGGATACGATTATAACAAAGGGAAAACGATTGTGTATGTTCAGATTGTAAGCCTTTCCTCTGCCACCAATGCGGAACAAGGCTCGTCAGGCGGCGGTCAACCGCAAATCTGGGTAGGCAGAGGAGTTGGCAGAACACCAAGCGAGGCCGCAGGCGACTTGTATAGTACCGCGCAGCGCAAGATCGAATGGAGCCACATCCGATCTGTTCTGATATCAGATCGGATGCTCCGCCACATGGGGCCAAATGGACTTGATTCCTATCAAAGGTATCGCGAGTTTCGATATTCCTCTTGGGTGTATGCTACCAAGGAACCGGTGGATAAAGTGTTAAAAGCACAATCCTTTTTTACGCTAAGTCCCTTAACCACATCCATGCAATCACCGCGAGACAGCCATAGCCAGCGTTCGATCTATCCGATGCTGACCTTTCAAGAACTAATGCTCGGCATGCTTGATCCCGGCTATACAACTACGATTCCCGCGCTGGCGCTGGATACAGAGAAATGGTCCAATGACCAAAATAAACGCGACCCTCACCTCAAAATCGAAGGGGTCTTCGTCATGGACGAAACCAAAGCACAGGGATACATTCCAGAGAAGAAGATGATGGGTCTGCGTTGGTTTCAGCCTGATATGATTCGGACCCCTGTATTGGTGGCAAACGGCGTCGTATCCATGGAGAAGGCGAAATCCAAAATAAAATTCACCAAGCGTGGTGATGAGGTGTTGTTTACGATTGATGTAAGTACACATGGCAATATCGTCGAATGGTTAAGCGAGGAGGGGGACGAGTCAGCCGTTGTGGGCGAAGTTTCCGCTAACATTGCACGCGAGATAAGGGAAACGTACGAAACCAACATTAATAAAGGCATTGATCTGTACAATTTCAGGCATCACCTGTTTCAAGGCAGGGTAAAGAACTGGAAAACGATCAAGATTGACGAGTCCTCCTTAAAAGCTGTAAACGTTAAGGTCTATATCGATCATGCAGGCAAAAGTACGATCTAATCAGAAAATGCGGACCAAAATCCTGATCATTCCGTAACATGGGATCAGGATTTTGCAGTTTTATGAAGGATTGTCCTTATCGTGCAAATGAATGTCTTGTTACGTTAACGACAGTTTGTTCGCTAGGCGTTATGATTGAAGAAAGCGCTATCACATATCTGCATGGGGAGGTCTTCACAATGTCTGCGAGAAGAGATTATAGCCTGACAGGACCGGAGAATAAACGCGCGCAAGAAAGAGGATTAGCATCAGCGGAGGATTGGTATAAGAGCCCGATTCCGCGCCAGCGTTTGAAGGAATTAATGAAGCGTAAGGATGGACCTGCAATTCGTGATACGATTCTGATGTTTGCATGGCTCATCGGTACGGGGATTCTTGCCTATTATTCTTGGGGAACCTGGTGGGCGATACCTGCGTTTGCCTTATACGGGGTGAGCTACGCTTCGACTGCCGATTCAAGGTGGCATGAATGCGGTCATGGCACGGCTTTTAAGACGGCTTGGATGAATGACGTCCTGTATCAAATTGCTTCCTTCATGGATTTGAGAGCGCCAACCCCTTGGCGCTGGAGTCATGTGAGACACCATACCGATACTTATATCGTAGGACGCGACCCGGAAATCGCGATGTCCAGACCCCCGGTTTGGCGCATTATATTCGGAGAAATCGTTCATATCTATGGCGGATCAAGAGATCTTAAAGCGATTATGACGCATTGCTTCGGGAAGCTGACTGCAGCTGAGAAGGATTACGTCCCGGCGTCTGAGCTGAGGAAAGCCGTTTGGATTTCGCGGATCTGGGTGCTTATTCTTGCGGGCTTCATTGCTTGGTCGATTCTGATCGGCAGTATTCTGCCGCTCATGTTTGTTGGTCTTCCGACCTTCTATGGCCCGATTCTGCTGCTGCTCGTGGGCTTGGGTCAGCATCTGGGTCTCAGGGAAGATGTATTGGATCACCGGTTGAATACGCGTACGATTTATATCAATCCGTTCTTCCGCTTCCTGTACTGGAATATGAACTATCATATCGAGCATCATATGTTTCCGATGGTGCCCTATCATGCGCTGCCTGCCCTGCATGAGGAATTGAAGTTTGACTACCCGGCACCGAGTCCAAGTCTATGGGCTGCGCTGAGAGAGGTCATCGCTGCATTGATCAAACAGAAGGAGAATCCCGACTATGTAGTGGATCGACCGCTTCCGGCTACTGCTAATCCCTATTATTACGGTGCGCAAGCCGGCAAAACAGATGGAGATAAGGCGTCTAGCCATGGAGCTTGAGGGCTGAAAGCAAAGGCTACCTTCGCGCGAAAATTTAACGAACCGTAGAGGCGTTATTTGGCCGTTTATCGACGTGATTATGGATCAAATAAGCCCCGTACGGTTCGTTAGAACATGGCAGCCATTCAGCAGCCTCAGTGTCTCGAGAAATCGAAATCCACGTTAAAAGCAACGCTGAATTTTTTAGCTGCCGGTACGGTGCGGGGGAAATCTTTATTATGCTTTGTCCTCCGTTATAAGCGCATGTTCTCTCGCATTTCAACGCTAACGGTTGTGACAGTGGTTATTTGGCAAGAATTTGCCCTTTATATTGTCTAACGGTTGCCAGCGAGCCTATTTGATCGTTTTCCAATAGAAATCGACCCATAGGCTGCAAATAACTTCTATTACAACCGTTAGCGTTTCAAAATGGCATATTTTCGTGAAATAGCCATTCTGGCAACCGTTACACTTATTCATGTAGTATCTGCTTCGCTACGAACGATTCGAAAAGATCGAAAACAAAAACGAAACCAAACGCGTCATACAACTCCCGATGGGAGCCTCGCGCGTTGCAACGCTGGGTTTCTCGACATTCAAGGCTGCCAATCGGCAGCCTTTTTCGTGCTGTCAGATTCATTTCGACCACACGGGGGTAAGTAGTGGTTTGCCGAAGAAGAAATGCAGTTGGCAGAGTATTCTTCTCATTATTCTCACTTTCTTCTCATTATTTAATCGAAATTGTACGTATGCAGTGTGCAAAAGCACCATGGTGAGTACTACTAAGGGGAGTTGTATGCGCTAAAATATGGAAATAATCTTTAAATTTTTGTTAAAGTGATGATTTTGTAATTGCGAATGGTCCCACTTCTATACGGTTCTCTCGAATCCCCTATTGGGTAATGAGGCCCAAGTGACGGAAGCTGCAAGAATAAATCTAAATGTCATGTTTGAGAATCGTTCTCGTTCCTTGTGCGGTGCTATGTTATCAGGAATTCTCTCTTACAAAAAGATTACAAGATCTAACCTCTCTCGTTAGCTTTAACCATCGAGTTCGACAAACAGATGCTCAGCGATTGAGACCAAGGTCACTCTTTGCCTGTAAACGAAAGGTTAACAAAATCAGTACTCCTGAATTATGTCCATGTCCATCTTCTCAATGTATGTTGAGAGGAGAAGTCCAATTGTCCGAATTTGGATAACCATGACGAAAAGCTAGTATTCTCTCATATTTAATCATAGAATGTGCGCTCCATAACCGAAAGTGGCGTTTATATTGAGTGATAAGAAAGGTGATGATAACGATGGCAATTCAGATCGAATCAGAACGATTCTTAATCGAGGAGCGTAACCGGATCGCTGAGGAACTGCATGATCGTGTTTCCCAGCATTTATTCGGTATCATTTACGCCATTCAGTCCATGAAAAATGACTGTAACGGAATGAATAACGACCAGACTCAAGAGCAGATGCAGGAAATTCAAGAAGCGGCGCTGGCTGCTTCGCGTGAACTGCGTGCATCGATTTACAATCTGAGCTCTCGCGAGAGCGATACGAACGGCGATACTTCCTGGATCAGTATGGTCAAATCACATTTGGCCAATCAGGCCAAGCTGAACGGTATCCAAATTCACATTAACGCACCGGACTCCGATCATCGTCTATCCATAAACCATCAACGAGCACTGTATCGGATGATTCTGGAAGGGGTAGGCAATGCGATCCGTCATGGCGGGAGCAGCAGTGTTACGATTCAATTATCCGTGGAGAAGCGTATCGTTAGACTCTCCATCGAAGATAACGGGCGCGGCTTTAATCCTTGGCTGCTGAAGCCAAGCAAACCGGATTCAGGCTACGGCATTTTCAACATGCGCAAACTGGCCGCATCGCTAGGCGGCAAATATGAGATTAGCAGTAAGCAAGGGAGCGGGACCGTGATTAGGGTCTTGCTGCCGTTACCGTTAACCGGCGTTCATAAAGCAACTGGCCAAACTACGAAAAGCGGGTGATCGACTTGAGAATCGCGATTGTGGATGACCATCATGTGGTCCGCAAAGGCTTGATCGCCGTACTGGCGCAGGAAGAGGGAATTGAAATTATAGGAGAGGCTGAAACGGTCGAAGAGGCTGTGCAGCTCATAGAGACGACTGAGCCTGATCTGGCTATTGTCGATATTCGGCTTGGCGACCAATGCGGCTTCGACGTGGTCGAACAGCTTCGAGATCATAGCTGCCGTTTCATGATGCTTACTTCATCTGCGGCGGAAGCGGATATTCGCAGGGCAGAGGAGTGCGGCGTTGACGGCTATGTACTTAAGGACTCCATGCCCGAGGAGCTGCTGCTCGCAATCAAGATGATTGACCGGGGAAGAAAATACTTTGACCAGGGGCTGATGGACGTTCTTATCCGCAAAGACCCGGACGATCCGCTGGAGAAGCTGACTCCGAAGGAACGCAATGTGCTGTCTTCACTAGGGGAAGGATTGTCCAATAGCGCCTTGGCGCAGAAGCTGATGATCAGCGAGTCCACGGTTAAGAAACATATCAGTAATATTTTTCAGAAACTACAAGTCAATGACCGCACGCAAGCTGCACTTTATGCGCAGTCGCGGGGAGTAGCGGCGTACGCAATGTCGGATGAGCTATCCGGAACTTCTTAAAAGAGTGGCGACCGCCGCTCTTTTTGTTCGTCATAGGGGCCATATGGTACGAAAGTATAATGCGAATGTGTCCATTGGATGCGGCCCGGCGTACGACTTGCGATGAAACAAAATCATCCTGCCGTTCAATAGTCTTCAAGCGTAAAGTCGCTATACAATTAAGGTGTACAGTGAAATGGCCGAACCACGAATGGGAAAGTTGCTCCCCGAAAGTCAGATTGCAGCACATAAATATATCAGAATATTCAGACTAAAATAGTGTTCAATCGCTAACTAATGAACGCGGTATCGGAGGAACTAGCTTGGAATTACAACGATATTGGAACATTGTCAGAAAGAAGCTGTGGCTGATCGCTGTCATGGTAATTGTCAGCTGTACGCTTGTCGGCTACTACACGAACCACTTCGTGAAACCGCAGTACGAAGCTTCGACGAAGCTGATCGTCGGTCAGAGCAAGGAAGTGGATCCGAACAAATCGACCGTTGATGTCGCTTCGATCAACTCTAATATTTTGCTGATCAAAACCTATAAGGAAATTATCAGGACGCCACGCGTCATGGAAAAGGTCGTTAAGGAGCATCCCGAACTCGGCGCAACCGCAGGTGAGCTTGCTTCGAAAGTGAGCGTCAGCTCCATCAACGACACGCAGGTGATGACCATTACCGTTCGAGATACTTCTTCTGAACGTGCTGCCAATATGGCCAACGCCATGTCGGAGGTGTTCCGCCAGGAAATTCGGACGCTTATGCATTTGGACAATATCGCAGTGCTGAACTTGGCTGATCCATCGGAACACCGGGGTCAAGTTTCGCCTAATCCTGCGATGAACATCATGGTCACATTCGTACTGGTCCTGATGGCTGGCGTCGTAGCCGCCTTTATTCTGGATCAGTTGGATAACACGGTTAAGACGGAGGAAGACGTTCAGGAACAATACGGAATTCCCGTGCTTGCGGAAATACCCAGAATCAAAGGAAGCGATAAGGCCGCAGGCGGCCATAATGCTCAGATGAAGCAGTTGGCAGGGAGGAAGAACAATGTCTCGCTTGATGCATAGAAGTCGTAGTCTCGTTACCGAGAACAACCCGAAGTCGGCCGTCTCCGAAATTTATCGCAGCTTGAGGACGAAAATCACCTTCTCGAACCGAGACACCGCTTTGAAAACCGTCATGATTACATCGGCGCTGCCCGGCGAAGGCAAGAGCACGACAGCAGCCAATGTTGCGGTAGCCTACGCTCAAGCGAATAAGAGAGTGCTGCTCATCGATGCGGACCTGCGAACGCCTGTTCAGCATCACATATTCGAACTTAACAACGACCGTTATGGGCTAAGCACGGCATTAGCCAAACATAGTGAGCTTGATGCCATTATTCAGCAGACGAGGGTTGAGAATCTCTATGTGCTAAGTGCAGGACCGGAACCGAATGGTCCGTCCGAGCTGCTGGAATCGCCAGAGATGACAGCGCTGCTAGAGCAGGCGAAGGCGCGCTTCGATATCGTAATTATCGATACGCCTCCGGTAATGACAGTTACGGATGCACTGATCGTAGCTAACAAGACGGATGGTGTCGTCCTTGTAGTGAAACCGGGAAAAGTGAAGAACGATACAGCGGCCAAAGCGATGGCAGCACTGGAGTATGGTCAGGCAACGGTCATCGGAGCCGTTCTCAACCGGGCTCGTTAGCAACCAACATTGTACATCTAGCATCTCGGCCGATTTAAGGAAATGTCTCCTGCTCCTCTATCACCGGAGGCACTCGGTTATGCTGTGGGTCAAGCGGCCTTAGACGTTTATCGTCAGGGGTATGACGTGAGGAAGGGTTCAATGCCCTACTCTATTTCTAGATTCGTACCTTCTTATCTAGAAATACGAGCTATGTTTTACTCAATGGCGAGAAAACATAGCTCGTGTTTTTAGAACACGACATAGATACAGAAATAAATTGGATAGGGTGAGATCAATGAAAAAAGTGAGAAAAGCAATTATCCCAGCGGCTGGACTCGGTACTAGGTTTCTACCCGCAACCAAAGCAATGCCCAAAGAAATGCTTCCGATTGTCGACAAGCCGACAATCCAGTACATCGTGGAGGAAGCGATCGCATCCGGTATTGAAGACATCATCGTCGTCACGGGCAAAGGAAAACGTGCAATTGAGGATCACTTCGATATTGCCTTTGAGCTTGAGCATACGCTCGAGGAGAAAGGGAAACACGATATCCTTCGTAAGGTACAGCAGTCTTCTAACGTAGAGCTTCACTATATCCGGCAGAAAGAGGCAAAAGGTCTCGGACATGCCGTATGGTGCGCGCGTAATTTCATTGGCGACGAGCCGTTCGCCGTACTGCTTGGCGATGATATCGTCAAAGCGGATGTTCCTTGCACCAGACAACTCATCCAGCAATATGAGCGGACAGGTAAATCCGTGATTGGTGTTCAAGCCGTTGGCGCTCACCAAACCCATCGTTATGGGATCGTAGATCCGGTTCTAAGAGATGGTCGACTTTGCACGGTTAATCGTTTCGTAGAGAAGCCGGCATTTGGACAAGCCCCATCGAATCTCGCGATTATGGGCCGTTATATTCTAACGCCTGATATTTTCGATTATCTGGGCCGTCATGAGACGGGTGCAGGCGGGGAAATTCAGTTGACGGATGCAATTCAGAAGCTGAATGAGGAATCAGGCGTATTCGCCTATGATTTCGAGGGGGTTCGCTATGATGTTGGCGAGAAGCTCGGATTCATTATGACAACGATCGATTTCGCACTCGGCAACAGCGAGCTGCGCTACCAATTAATAGAAGAGCTTGAGGAAATTCTCGAGCGGGAAAGAGCGAGTGTATCTCATGAATCGACAATTTGATCAGGAAGCTGTCATGAAGGTGTCGGAACATCGGGCTCTGCTGAACTACAATAATTTGATTGTCTATACGATAGTCAAACGCATGATCGATTTTACCTGTGCGCTGATTGGGTTAATTATTCTGCTGCCGCTGTTCGTACTCATTGTGCTCCTGATTAAGCTGGAAGATCCGAAAGGCTCTGCGTTCTTCTATCAGACGCGGATTGGCAAAGACGAGAAACCTTTCAAAATGTACAAGTTTCGCTCCATGGTATCAAACGCGGAGGAGAAGCTGAAAGAACTGCTGGATCAGAATGAAATTCAAGGTGCCATGTTCAAGATGAAGGATGATCCGCGCATTACAAGAGTCGGAAAATTCATTCGTAAAACAAGCATCGATGAGCTTCCGCAGCTGGTTAATGTACTGAAAGGAAACATGTCGCTCGTCGGCCCCAGGCCGCCGCTGCCGAGGGAAGTTGCAGAATATTCGGAGTACGACAAGCTCAGATTGACCGTGACATCGGGCTGTACGGGATTATGGCAGGTCAGCGGACGCAATGAGCTGAGCTTCGAACAGATGGTAGAGCTGGACATCCAATATATCCAGAAAAGATGCATTATCGGCGATTTGAAAATCATCTTCAAAACCTTCAAGCTGCTGCTTGGCGCGAAGGATGCTTTTTGATAGGGGGTAGGGACTGCACATGAAAACCATCATGTTTATTACGAACCGGTTTCCCTTCCCGAATACGGATGGACGGAAAAACATGCTCTTGCAATATATACGGCAAATGAAGGAGATTCATCCGGACAGCGAGATTGTGAATTTGTCCTTCGTGGACGATGACCGGTATCTCAAGCATCGGCCGGATGAAATTGACCGCCTGGTTACGTTAGAGCTGCCCGGTTTGGTTGAGAAGCTCTACAATGTCGCGGTATATTCCTTGCTGCTAAGAAGATGGCCGCTTCAGGTATCCGTCTATTACAGCCGGAAGACCCATCGGAAGATCAAAGCAATCGTGCAATCGGAGAAACCGGAGCTCATCCTGTACGACATGGTCCGAGTTGCGGAATATGTATCCGAGGAACAAGGCAGACAGGTGCTGAGCTACGACGATCTGTTATCGCTGCGCTATCAGCGTCAGCTGGAATGGTTTCACTATATCCCTTCGGCACTAGGAGGGTTTGCGGATAAATTGCCAGGCAAGCTGAAGCGCATGGCGGACGTGAAGTTTATTCAGAAATGGTTGATTGATCTGGAGAGCCGACTGCTTGGCAAGTACGAGAAGCGGGTGGCTGCGCAATTTCACCATCTCATCTTCACTTCGCCGACCGAAGCGGAAAGCTTCCAGAAGGTCACGCGACATGAATCCTGCTATGGCATTCCAATGAAGTTCGAAGCGGATATGCGGCAGGGCAGCGGACCGCGTCGTTACGATCGGAACAAGCTGGTGTTCGTAGGGAAAATGGATATTCCGCATAACAGCTCCGCCGTCGTTTATTTCTGCGAACGCATATGGCCCCAGATCAAGCGGAATGCACCGGAGGCTACCTTCACGATTGTCGGGAAGAGTCCGACCGCCGAAGTGCTGCAGCTGCAGGAAACCTATCCGGGCGTCATCGTAACCGGAGAAGTGGACGATGTGAAGCAGATCGTAAGCAAGTGTGCGCTCATGATCGCTCCGCTGCTGTTCGGTACAGGCATCAAAACGAAAATCGTCGAAGCGATGTCCTGGGGCGTCCCGGTCGTGACCAATCAGATCGGCGTTGAAGGGATTAGCGCGAATCACAGTGAGGATCTGTTTATCTGCGATTCGGACGAAGAAATGGTTCAAAACGTACTGCTTCTACTCAACAACCCAGAGATTAACGATAAAGTATCGCGCAATTCGGTACGCTATGTCGCAGGTCATTTCAGCAGCTCCGCCACACGCAAACCTATGGAGCTGATCTTATCATAGCTCCGCTTGCGTCAAGAGCAGGTGCATACATGGTTCTTCGAAATCTTATTATTATGCTGTTTCTCTTTTCCTTGGCCGTTCTAACCTATGATAGCTTGCCGTATTTTCACTTCTCGGTCTATCGTCCGGTCGCCATGTTTCCGATGTTCGCAGCATCGTTTCTACTGTTATTCATCAATTTCCGGTTCAGGGCCGGAGACCTCTTCTTTCTTGCATTCGTGATTTACAGCATCGGGCATTCATTGGTGGCATCCATCGGCTATGAGGATGTAGGCAGCAGTTTCAAGCATGTCATTACACTGCTGTTTGGCCTATCGATGTACCGGGTGTCTGTTTATATCGCGGAAGAGACCAAAACAGATCCTGCCTTGAAGGGATGGATTGCCAAGAGCCTGTTAATCGGGTTTATCCCGCCAGTAGCGATTGGGTTCATTCAGCTCGTGGACGCACTCGTTCTTCACAGCGGTTTCTCTTTGCCGCTAACCGGGTTGTTCTCGGAGAAGGTGTATCGCGGCCGGATTCAAATGCTGTCCGGTGAACCTTCGTGGGGCGCCATTCATATGCTGAGCGGCGGCGTTCTCATGTTTTACCTGTTCAAACAAGGTTTTCGTAAGCATTTGATGCTGCTGATCGGCACGGCAGTACTGCTGGTATTATCCTTCTCGGCTTATGCCTACAGCGTATTGCTTACCGCGCTGCTCATCTATGTGCTGATTACGAACAGGAACCGCGGGAAGATGCTGCTTGTGCTTGCGGCATGCGTGCTTGTCGTAGGGTTAGGGGTTCCGTTCTTGTTGGAAGCTTTCCACGTCAGCGGCTACTTTACAGACCGATTCCAGTTTGACTTCGGTTCGCTGATAAAGACCGATAATTCCTTCTTTATCCGGGTCGTTTTTCCGGCTATCGGTTTCTTGGAGTTCGCACACCATCCGCTCTTCGGTGTTGGAGGAGGCTTCTATTACAGGGATTTCGCGGAATTGCTGCTGAAGCATTTCAATGATGGATTGGTTTTCGACGAGGTACATGATCTTGTCTTCGACTCTCCTGAGATGGCAACGTCACGGAATCTGCTGTCCAAAGTGTTCGCAGAGGAAGGGTTGATCGGTGCCGCGCTGTTCTTCGGCTTTATGATCTCCGCTTTAAGGAGCGCAGGTTCGAGCCCATACGCTAAATTCGCTTTCGCATTGTGCGTTTCGCTCGTCATGAACTTCGATTCCTATTCCTTTGTGAACTTCTGGCTGTTGATCGGGTTCATCCGAGGCGGTTTTTTCAATGAACAGCCGACTGTCTTGGCAGTAGGAAGCGTGATGCAGCGCATGAAGGGAATGAAACGAATTGCATGAGAATTTTAATTGTAAATAGTTTGTACACGCCGTACATCATTGGCGGCGCGGAAATATCGACACAAATCTTAGCAGAATCATTGGTCTCAGCCGCAGAGGTTCATGTCTTTACGGTTGGCGGGCAGAAGCGCAGCGCCGGTGTTCAGCGAGAAGTGATTAACGGCGTCACCGTGCATCGTCTGCCCTACAACAATCTGTACTGGATTGGTGAGCCGCAGGGACGCGGAACGCTGATGAAAGCCGCTCGCAGAATGATTGATTTGTACAATCCGGTGCAAATCAAGATGTTCCGCAGCCTGCTGAAATCGATTAAACCGGATCTTGTGCATACCCAGAATTTATCCGGGTTTGGCTCGGCGGTATGGTCGGCTTGCGCAGAGGAAGGGATACCGGTAGCGCATACGCTTCGGGATTATTCGCTCCTCTCGCCGGTTAGTTCGCCGATCAAGAATCAGGCGTTAGCGCGTGTCTATCATTCGACCTCGCTCGGCTATAGCAGACAGGTATCGGCGGTCGTCGGAATCTCGTCGCATATTCTGAAGCGTCATACGGATGCGGAGTTGTTTCCGAATGCAGCCAAGCTGGTCATCCCGAACGCCGTGGATGGTGCGATCGAAGGCGGACCGAAAGACTTTCACCGCGAGCCGCTGCGAATCGGTTACTTCGGCAGAATTGAAGCCGAGAAAGGCGTACGCGAGCTTATCGACGCCGTCCGATTCCTGCCGCGCAAGATGGTGGAGCAAGTGATGATTTGCGGTGATGGCGGCCTTAAGCAGCAGCTTCAGGTGTTATGCAGCTCCGATGATCGCTTCGTGTTTACCGGTAAAGTTACACCGGCAGAGGCCCGCAGCCATATGGGACGCGTCGATGTTACGTTTGTGCCTTCCATATGGGAGGAGCCTTTCGGAAGGGTAATCATCGAATCTTACCAAGTCGGGACTCCGGTCTACGCCTCGGCAGTCGGGGGGATTCCGGACGCGGTCTGGAATCCGGGTGAATTCCTCTTTGCTCCGGGGAGCTCGGACGCCATCCAAGCCAAAATTATCGCGTTCCATTCCTTCGGGGGCGACGAGCGTAGAAGGATTGGGGAGCAATGTCTCAAACATTGCCGTAACTTTACGACCCAATCGCTATTGGACAAGCACCTTAATCTCTATGAGCAAATTCAATATGGCCAGCATGAATACGCGCTTGCCGGGGTAAACGGGAGATGAGCGCCATGAGCAAGTCGACCGTTTACATGTGGCCCAAAACGAGCCCGGATAATAAATACAGCGAACTGCTGACTCAATCAATTGAGCAGGCAGGACTGCATGTCGAGCATTATGACCAACAAGCGGTTCTGAAGCCGCGCAGCGGGGATATCGTCCACATGCATTGGCCGAGTAATTCCTATCAGCATGCATCGGGATTGGCCATGACAGTCGTAAAGTCGTTGTTCTTCGCGCTGCTGCTGCTCTATTACAGATTAAGAGGCGTTCGCTTGTTCTGGACGGTTCACAATATTTGGCCGCATACAGGCCGAACTCGCTGGGACTATATCATGCGCAAGTATATCTTGACCGTATGCCACCGAGGTTTTGTCCTGAGCGAATCGGTAAAGCAGGAAGTGTCCTCTGTGTTTGGGATATCGTCCAAGAAACTGGTCGTTACGCCACACGGCCATTATGTGGGTGCCTACCCGGGTACAGGAACAGATATCCGACAGAAATTCGGCATTGCGCCGGATCGGTTTCTATTCTTGTTCGTCGGTCGGATCAATCCGTACAAAGGAGTGGATCGACTCGTGGAGGCGTTCGCGTCACTGGGACATGCGAAGTGCAGCTTGCTAATCGCAGGAAGGGTCGATAAGGGGTACAGCCTGGATTTCATCGATGCCTATAACAGCAATGGAGACATCCATGTTTATCCGCATTTTGTAGGTGATGATGAACTCGCAGACTACTTGCAAGCGGCCGATCGAGTCGTTCTGCCGTACAACCAAATCACGACATCCGGGAGTGCGATTCTCGCTTTATCCCATCATAAGCCGGTTATAGCGCCGAATCTGGGTGCACTCGGCGAGTATGTAACAGGCGAATGCGGCATTCTGTACGATCCGGCTGATCCAAACGGTCTGCGCAATGCGCTTCGCGAGTCCTTGGACATGGATATGAAGCAAACGGAGAAACAAATCGAAGCCAAGCTGCGAGAGCTCGATTGGAGCCGAATAGCCGGCAAAATGATCCCTATTTATAGCGGTACAAAGCTGCATGAGGTGAAAGCATGAAAGCAACGATAGCGATTTGTACACATAATCGGGCAGCAGATGTAAAGGAAGCGCTGCTCAGCCTGCTGCAGCAAAGCTACAAACAACCTTTCGAGGTTATCGTCATTGACAATCGATCCACGGATCATACCAAACAAACGGTACTGGACTTTCGGAACATGGTCGATATCCAGGTTCGCTACGTGTATGAGGAACGACTTGGTTTATCCGTCGCTCGGAATCGTGCGATCCGCGAAGCGCAAGGCGAGATCATCCTCTTCCTGGATGACGATGCCAAGGCATCGAAGGATTGGATCTCCGGCATCGTCGAGTTGTTCGACGAGAATCCGCGAATCGGCTGCGTAGGCGGGAGAATCGATCCCGCA
This sequence comes from Paenibacillus sp. CF384, assembly GCF_900106745.1. Classification (GTDB taxonomy): domain Bacteria; phylum Bacillota; class Bacilli; order Paenibacillales; family Paenibacillaceae; genus Paenibacillus_Z. The sequence continues at coordinate 23,615 of NZ_FNNV01000009.1, forward strand.
TGGGAAGGGAGTCCGCCGAGATGGCTGTCCCGAGATAACCATTCCCTCTACAGCATCTTGGATTATTCAAATGACATTGTGGAAATGAAGGAACCGGCGATCCCATTCGGAGCGAATGTTGCTTTCCGCATGTCGGTGTTCGAAACGATGAATGCGTTCCGCGAGGATCTCGGCAGAGTAGGAAGCAATTTGCTCTCCAGCGAAGAGGCTGAACTGATTGCGCGTATCCGCACTCGGTATGCGGTTTACTATACGCCTCATGCCTCCGTGCTGCACAAGATTCCGCGAAGCCGCATCAGCCGCAAATGGCTGCTGAGACGCATTTATTGGCAAGGCGTCAGCAGCGCGGTGTCCTCGAAGCAGAAAACGGGTATCATCATGAAATCGCTCGTGAAGCTGCCGATTTTTGCGGTGCTGACGATCTTGTTCCTGTTCGATAAACGGCGAATATTCCGCAATATCAGCAAGATCATTTATAACAACGGACTGATCAGCGGCGTGCTGCGAAGCTATCAACCGAAGCGAATATAACCTTTGAGGATGTTTTGAATCATGAATCAAATGGCTGTTACAAGAGCGGGAGCAGGCCGCAGCGTATTCCGAACCATCCTGCATACCAGTGTCGCCAATCTGCTCATTATGGTGTTAAGCACGGTGACCTCCATCGTGACTGCACGAATGTTCGGCGTCGAGGGGAAGGGAATGTTCTCGGCCATTCTGTTCTGGCCAACCTTGCTGGCAGGGCTTGTCTCGTTTGGGCTTCCGACTTCCCTGATTTACAACATGAAGATGCATGCAGGGAAAGCAGCCGAGTACATTCGAGCAGGATTCATGTTTCAGCTGCCTGTCAGTCTGATCGTCGGCACGGTTGCCTGGATCTATTTGCCCGTCTGGCTCGGAAACTACCCGGATGATGTCATTCGGACGGCTCAGTGGTACACCATCTTGACGCTGCCCATTCTGCTTGCAGTTAATCTGCTCTCGGCGCTTACGCAAAGCATGGATAAATTCGTGCTGTATAACGGATTGCGGTTATATGTTCCGCTCAGCAATTTGCTCGGTCTGCTTGTACTATGGGCAGTCGGCAAGCTATCCCTGCACAGTGCGGCATTCGTGTTCTTCGGGACGAGCCTGATGGTCATCTTCTGGGCATTGTACCGCCTGCGGCATGAATTGTCGTTCAACTGGCTGCGGCGATTCTCGGACCGTAATGTGCTCGGGACACTGTTTGGCTACGGTGGTCGCGTATTCGGCGTAGAGCTGCTTGGCACGCTGTATTCGCAGTGCGACAAGCTGATCATTCTGTCGCTGTTAACGCCAAGGGATTTCGGACTTTATACGGTTGTGTATACCTTATCTCGCGTGTTCAATGTCGTACAGACGGCCATTTCAAACGTTATATTCCCGAAGGTGACAGGGCTCAGCCAGGACAAGATCATCGCGTCCGTAAGCAGAGCGTTCCGGCTGTCATTCCTGCTCATGACCATCGCGGTTATTCCGGGGATGCTCATCGGTCATTATTTGCTGGGTCTTCTGTATGGGAAGCAATTTCTGGAAGCCGGAACCGCCTTCTACCTGCTATCCCTTGAATGCATCATCGGCGGAGGCTCATGGATTCTCGCTTCTTCCTTCAATGCAATGGGGCGTCCAGGTTTGGTAGCGATGCGGCAAGCGATCGCGCTGGCTATTACAGTAGGGCTGTTCTTCATCCTTACACCGCTCTATGGCTTGAACGGCATCGCGATTGCCTTACTGCTCGGCGCGGTCATCCGCATTCTGATTACGATTGCGGCTATGAGAATCGTGTTCAAGGTGCGCATTCTCAGCATCCTGTACGACAGAAACGATCTACGCTTTCTATTCCAGCACATCACGCGAAGAATGCAAACCTAGGAAGGCGGCAACACCGCAATGAACATACGCAACAGAAGCATCAAGGATTACTTCAAATTCGGTTATCGCGTATTGCTCGGTGCGTTCTTTCGGAGGCATGTCGATCAATGCGGGAAGCTGCTGCGGGTAGGCGGAAGCATGACGGTGTCGAAGGCCAAACGAGCCAAGCTCTTCATCGGCAATTACGTCATCCTGCACAAGCATACCGGGTTTTACTTGGATTCGAACGAGGCTGTTATCGAGATCGGCGACCATACCTTCATTAATCGTAGATCCGAAATCAGATGTAAGAAGCAGGTGAAAATCGGCAGTCACTGCGCCATCTCATGGGATGTCACCATTATGGATACGGATTATCACTGTATCGAGGGAAGCGTGGCGACCAAGCCGACCATCATCGGCGATCATGTCTGGATCGGCAATAAGGCGGTTATTTTGAAAGGGGTCACGATCGGCCAAGGCGCCGTTGTTGCTGCGGGGGCAGTTGTGTCGAGAGACGTGCCGGCCCATACGCTTGTCGCAGGCGTCCCGGCGAAGCCCATCAAGCGCAACGTCAAGTGGAACATCTGACGGAGCGAGATAGAGCTTGTTCAAAAAGTGCGGAAGGGAGAAAGGGATTGTGCCGGAGAGTTTACGTGCCGCCTTTGATGGTGTGTTGTTACCTACTAGTCTAATCCTAGAGAACACACAATCAACAGCGGCCGCAGGCACATCCCTGATCCCTGCAGCATTCGCTTTTTGAACAAGCTCGCAGAGAGATAGAGAGATAGAAGACAAAGGAGACGGATTGATGGAAAGCGTACAGTTTGCTCATCCGATGGATGCGCTCAAGGACAAGCTTCGGCAGATTTTGCAGGTGATTCCGCCACATTCCAAGATCTATTACATCGATTATCCGGTTCATGGCAATGGCGGAGATTTATTGATTATGAAAGGAACCGAAGCTTTCTTCAAAGATAATCATATTCGGGTCCAGGCGAGGTACAGCGTGCTTGATTTCCCGAGCGGCGTGACGATTCCGCAGGATCATATTATCGTGCTGCACGGCGGCGGGAACTTCGGCGATCTGTATCCGGCTCACCAGAAGCTGCGCGAGAAGATCGTGTCCGATTATCCCGATCATCGGGTGGTCATGCTGCCGCAGACGATCTTCTACAAGAATGAGGCCGAGTTCGATAAGACGGCGAGAATCTTTAACAAGCATAAGGATGTGCATCTCTACGTTCGCGACACCTACTCGCAGGAGATGGCTACCGTCAAATTCACGACCTGTCATGTTTACCTGTCTCCGGATATGGCGCATCAACTATGGCCGATTCGGAAGCAGGCGAGCCCTGATAAGGAACTGCTTTGTTTCCTTCGCGTCGACATCGAGAAGACGGCAGAGCAGGAGCGGCTGGAAGCTTCAGGCAAAGGCGACTATCTGGATTGGGCGACGCTGTTTAGCGGATTGGAGCATAAATCGATTCGCGCGATATTCAAAATGTCGGCAGCCAGCAACGGCAAACTGCCCGTAAGTATGATCTGGGGCAAATACACCGACTATCTGGTGAACAAAGCCGTTAACCGGTTCAGCAAATACAAGAATGTGCAGACCTCAAGGCTGCATGGACATATTCTTTCTTGTCTCATGGATAAACCGAATGTGCTGCTGGACAATTCCTACGGAAAGAATTCCAGCTACTATCGCACTTGGACGAATGGGATCAAGTCAGCCAAACTATTGTCGCAACAGAGCGGTAACGCGGATCGAGTTTAATGAGCTGAGCGAGTTTGACGTCGTCAAACTCCCTATACAGAGGAGGGCACTATCATGAAAGTCGTATTGCTTTCGGGAGGATCGGGGAAACGGCTGTGGCCGTTGTCGAATGACGCCCGGTCGAAACAGTTTTTGAAAATCTTGAAAAAAGACGATGACCGTCTGGAGTCCATGATACAACGCGTCTGGGGACAAATCGGCGAAGCCGATTTGAGAGACCACACTTATGTGACGACGAGTAAACCTCAGGTTGAGATGATTCACAGCCAGCTGGGAAATGAAATCAACCTGATCGTCGAGCCGGAGCGACGGGACACGTTCCCAGCCATTGCGCTTGCAGCCACCTATCTTTACTCGGTCGAGGGCGTGAGTCTGGATGAAGCGATTGTAGTCATGCCTGTTGATCCCTTCGTAGAGATCGGCTTCTTCCAGAAGCTGAAAGAGCTGGAGCATGCGCTTGCCAGCTCCGAAGCCGACTTAGCGCTGATGGGCGTGAAACCGACCTATCCATCAGAGAAATACGGGTATATCATTCCGAAGCCAAGCGGCGACTCCGCTCGCTCGTTCATGGATGTGCAAAGCTTCCGCGAGAAACCTAGCGAAGCAGAAGCAGAGGAAATGATCCGTCAGGATGCGCTGTGGAATTGCGGCGTATTCGCCTTCAAATTGGATCTGATCATAAACATCCTGATCGTGAACGGGCTGCCGATTCAGTACGATGAAATGTTGAAACAGTACAGCAAGCTGCCGAAGATCAGCTTTGACTATAAAGTGGTGGAGAAAGCGAATCGCATTGCTGCCATCCAATATGACGGGTACTGGAAGGATCTTGGCACATGGAACACGCTGACAGAGGAGATTGAGACCTCGCTGATCGGCAAAGGCATCATTACGGCAGATTCGATCAATACGCATGTCATTAACGAGCTGGAAGTGCCGATTACGCTGCTCGGCTTGTCCGATGTCATTGTGGCGGCAAGCCCGGACGGCATTCTTGTTGCAGACAAAGCTTCAAGTCCGCGCATCAAGGATGTCATGAAGCATTCGGAACAGCGCCCGATGTATGAAGAGCGGCGCTGGGGCCGCTACAGAGTGCTGGATTACGTCACCTATCCGGATGGCCGGGAAGTGCTGACGAAACGGATCTTTATTTCCGAGGGAAGCAATCTGAGCTACCAGTACCATAGTTTGCGGGATGAGGTATGGACGGTGGTTGCCGGACATGGGGAGATGGTACTTAACGACCGGAGGTTCTCGATCAAGACCGGGGACGTCCTCATGATTCCGAAGGAGAACAGACATAGCTTGCGTGCACAGGCGGATATCGAAATCATCGAAATCCAAACCGGTTCGCAGCTGATCGAAGAGGATATCGTACGACTGGAACATGATTGGAACGAAATTATGCAGCTCTGTACGAAATAACGAAGCGAATGCTTACGCTGCTGCGTTTTCTCCGAAAATTCGAAGGAGTTGTTGAAGATGAACATCACGGTTATCGGTACTGGTTATGTCGGGCTTGTTTCGGGGGTTTGTTATGCGGAGCTGGGCAATCAAGTTATCTGCGTAGACAAGGATCAAGCCAAGCTCGATATTTTACGAAATGGAGCCATTCCTATTTATGAACCGAGCTTGCAAGAGCTCTCGCTTAAGAATATGGCTGCGGGAAAGCTGAGCTATACGTCCGATTTGCACCGTGCGGTTCAGCTGTCGGATATCGTAATCATCGCGGTAGGGACGCCTTCCTTGCCAAACGGCGAAGCGAATTTGACTTACATCGATCAGGTTGCCGACGAAATTGCCGAAGCGATGAACGGCTATAAGATCATCGCCGTGAAGAGTACGGTTCCAGTCGGTACGAACGAACGCGTGCGAGATCGGATTCGCCGCCTGACGAGTGAAAGGTTCGACAGCATTTCGCTGCCGGAGTTTCTGAGAGAGGGTTCAGCCGTACAGGATACGCTTCATCCGGACCGGATCGTCATTGGCGCTGACAGTCAAAGCGCGGCAGACACGATGGCCAAGCTGCATGCGCCGCTGACGGATCAAATCGTGATGACGGACATTCGCAGCAGCGAGATGCTGAAGTATGCTTCCAATGCTTTTCTCGCTACGAAGATCTCTTTCATTAACGAGATTGCGAACATCTGCGAGAAGGTTGGCGCAGACGTTACTCAGGTAGCCCAAGGCATGGGATACGATAACCGCATCGGTCATTCGTTCCTGAAGGCGGGCATTGGTTATGGAGGCTCTTGTTTCCCGAAGGATACGCGGGCACTTATCCAAATTGCCGGTCATGTCGACTACGAATTCAAATTGCTTCGTGCGGTCGTTGAGGTGAATCAGGATCAGCGGTTCAAAATGATCAGGAAGCTCGAAATGATATTTGACGGCAACCTCCAAGGCAAGACGATCGCGATCTGGGGACTATCCTTTAAACCGAATACCGACGACGTGAGGGAGTCTCCGGCACTCGAAATCGTTCAGCATCTGGTGAACAGCGGGGCTGTGGTGAAGGTGTATGATCCCATTGCGATTCCGAACTTCCGCCGCATGTACGGCGAGAACGGAGTTGTCTGGTGTGAAGGCGCATTGGAGGCGGCAGCGGATGCAGATGCGCTCTGCCTGCTGACGGAATGGGATGAATTCATCCATGTGGATCTGAATCAGCTGCAAACCGTACTGCGCAAGCCTATTCTGATTGACGGCCGCAATGTGTTCAAAGAGGAAGATTTGGCAGGAACGGCGTTTATCTACTATTCCATCGGCCGCCCGAGCTTGAATCAAGGCGTCAAGGAGGAAGTATTGGCTTTACATTACTAAAGGATGAAGAGGGCCTTTCTTGTGAGAAAAAATGCTTCAATGCTGTTGTTGTACGGACTGCTCGGCTGCTTGATTCCGTTAACCGCTACGGTGAGCGCTGCACCGCTTTCATACTTCGAGATCGAGATTGATCATCTTCGAAATTGGGAGCAGGTGTACAAGCATTCGGATACGCTCTATCTGACGAAAGCTCCGGGTGAAACCTCGGATGCGACCCGTGCGAAACGCGGCGGCTACTCCGGCGAGAACATCGTGTACAAGGCGGAAGGTTACTTACGTTCCTTCGCGGTGTACACGTATTATCAGCCGAACGGGAGCAAGTCCTATGACCATCCGTCCTTTTACATCTCGAAGGATGGCGTAACCTATAACAAAGTCATTCCGGACATTCATGAAGAAGACGGCAAGACGGTTAACATGGTGTACGAGTCGAGGCGGTTTCCGGCAGGAACGAAGTTTCTCAAAATCGTCTACCAAGGCAGCAGCATCGTCAGATCGCCTGCCATCGGGAAGGTCGTGCTGAACGGCCCATCCACCGCAGATTCCAGCGTGCCTTCGGGGACTGTGCCTTATGGCCGCATGGTCATGCTGAACCAAGGCGAGGAAGGTGAAACCATCTATTACACGACGGATGGCAGCGACCCGAGAACCTCGCTTACACGCAGGCATTACAACTCGCCGATTGCGGTTATCCATAATTTATTGCTTCAAATAACGGCTGTCGGTCATTCCAGTACGGGCCAGTCGGCGGCTACCGGCGTATCGACTTATCGGTACGTGCCAGCTCCTCAATTGTCGCCGCCTTCCGGGTTGATTGATCCGCTTGATAATTTCAAGCTGCTCGCCAATCGTACCAATCTGTATGTGGCCAATAACGAACCTGGCTACTTCGATAACGACAAAGGCCGGCTCGCGCGTACGACGAGCGCCCCTGGCAGCATGGTGTACCATACGCCTTACGACATCAATGCGTTCTCGGTTTACAGCAGCTTTTTTACCGGGAATCCGATAGAGGAGCATCGCTTGTTGGTTTCGCCCGACGGCAAACAATACACGCAAATTCCCGTGTCGATTACGCCTGTCGGCTATCCGACCGGAAATTGGCAGCAATATGCGTATGAAGCTTCCGGACTACCCGAGCATACGAGGTATTTGAAAATTGTGCTGCTCGGTGCGAAAGCTTGGTCGCCTCAAGTTTCGAAGGTCGTTATTAATCAGAATACGGCTTCCGTGAAGCTGGCCACCTCCCGAAGCGCGACTTCGGTCAAGACCGAGTTGACTTCGACTACCAAAGGGGCTCGCATTTATTATCGGTTAAACAAAGGGCCGGATTTCGTCTATTATTCCAAGCCGCTCCAGCTCCAAGGCTATAACGTGCTGGAAACGTACGCGGTGAAAGACGGCATGCTGCCAAGTCCAATCCGTAAATTCACGGTGAATGCGGGCAAAGAAATCCTTGTCGATCGGTTCGGTCAGATGGAGGCTGCGAATTTCACGGGGAAGGTGACCAGCGAGAAGGATTTGGCATCGGACGCGGCGGCAGATGCTGCTTATTATGGAAGCCTGAAGGCTCCGGGAGGTCGTGATTCTTACGGCGGGCTGGCCGGCAGCGCGAAGAAATACAATTTGGCCGCCAAGGGTTACTTCGCGATCCAGCGGATGGGTGAGCGCAAAGTGATGACGACGCCTGATGGAAACCTCTATTTCAGCCTTGCCGTGAATGGCGTGACGGCCCATGAAACCTACACCCGGATTGCCGGGAGGGAGAAGAAATTTGAATCCGTTCTCCCGAATCAAGGGGTCAACAAAAACGCTTATATCGGCTCGGACAATTATTCGTTCTATGTGGCGAATATTTTCCGGAAGAAAGGCGTATTCCCGACCGAGCACGCGATTTACTCGGAAGCGGTAACCCGGCTTCCCAAGTGGGGATTTAACGGAGTAGGCAATTATTCGCCAGAGAAATACGGCGAGGACGGCAAGCTTCCTTACGTGCGTATGCTGCCGCTGAGTGGCATTGCAGGGGCTCGAATCAATGGAATTTCCTTATTCGATATTTTTGCTCCGAACGCTGCAGCACAGATCGATAAGGCATTCAAGAACGCGCTCACGCCGAATAAGAATGACAAGAATCTGATCGGTTATTTCATCGATAACGAATACGATTGGCATAAATTTTATACGGATGTACCGAAGCTCAAAGCAAGCTCGGCTGCCATGAAAGGGAAATTGGTTCAGCGGCTGAAGGACAAGTATCAAACAATCAGCTCATTTAATGCGAATTGGAAGACGACATTCAAATCGTTCGATGAGATGAAGGAAGCGGAGCTGCCTGTATCAAGCTCTCAATCCTGGCGCGATATGGAAGCTTTCTTCGACTATTATTTGGACACGTTCTTCGGAACGGTTTCCCGCGCGTATCGCAAATACGATCCAAACCATCTCCTCCTTGGGGATCGCTGGATTACGACAACGTTCCATAATGAGAAAATCAGCAGCGCGCTCGCCCAAAAGGAAGGCAAATACGTGGATGTCATCAGCATCAACTATTACACCTACAAGCTCGAACCCGATCTGTTGAAGAAGGTTTACGACCTCTCGGGCGGCAAGCCACTACTGTTCAGTGAATTCGGTTATGGAACGAGCGAGCAAGGGCTAGCGCCTCTCCTGCCCAATTCGGCCGTGAACCAATTCCAACGGGGAATGCGCTATCGCAATTATGTAGAAGGCGCGGTCACGCTGCCTTACGTAGTCGGTGCACATGTATTCAATTACGTGGATCAAGCGGGTCTTGGCAGGTATTGGCAGGGCGAAGGCGGCGAGCATTACAACTCCGGTCTGGTCAATGTCGCAGATCGTCCTTATAAGGATTATCTGAAGGCGATCATGGATACGAACTATGACATTTATAAAGTCATGCTCGGGGAGCGCGCGAAATTTTATTATGATTTCAATAAAGGATAAGCTTGCGGATGGTTTCGCAATCCTTGTCTTGAAGGAGGTACACCTTGGTCGATTCGAGCGGCAACAACCTTGTTTTTCTACTATGTACGCCGAGGAGCGGAAGCTCTCTGGCCACGGTTATGCTCCAAAATCACAGTAAAATGTTCGCAGCCCAGGAAATGTGGTTCTTGATGAGCTTATATGATCTGCAGTCGCCGCAGCGCCGTGCATATGGCGGGACCGGCATACTGAATCAATTCTATAACGGCGTTCTGCCTGAACACAGCTTCGAGCAGGCCTGCCGAGCATTCGCTCTTCAGGTATACAACGGCTTAATGCAAAGCAGTGCCGGCGCGGAGATGGTGATCGACAAATCGCCTCGGTATTATTATCTGCTGGAGTTTCTGGATGCACTGTTTCCGCAGTCTCGGCGAATCTGGCTCACCCGCAATCCATTCGCGGTTCTCTCTTCCCATAAGAAGGTGAACGGTCAGCGCGGAACAAGCTTCAATATGAGGGAAGACATGAGGAATGGGAACTTCGATATGAAGATCGCAGACCTGACGATCGGATTGTTCCGCTACTTCAGTTATTTTGCTCAAGCTAATCCCTTCACGCACCGGCTGTCCTACGAGAAACTGGTGACGAGCCCGAGAGAAGAGATGATCGAGGTTTGCCGCTTCCTGGGCGTTGCCTATGAAGAGGGGATGGAGCGGTACGGGAACTTTAGAAATACGGCCAAGTCCGACTTGTACTTCAGCATGGGAGTAGGGGATCCGTTTGTCGCGAATCATTCGGAGGCGAATCAGGATTCCATCGCCATCTGGAAAGAGGTGCTGGACAAGCGCGAGATCGAGATGTACGGCCGCGTGCTTGGGGCTGGTCTCTTCCATGATCTTGGGTACAGCGAGGAACTGAGGGAAGCGGAGAAGCTGACGGGTGTACGCTTCGAGCTTGAGCCGGATTCGGAGCTGCTGGACTTGTACACCAAGCAGCTGACGGATGCGACGGGCTGTAGATGGGAAGCGGGCTATGAGATGCGAACCGAATCAGGTGCATCAGGGAGCTTGGTTATACCGGACCAGCACAATGATGAGAGATGGCTGCATCCGGAAGAGCTTCAGCTGCAGATGACGGTGCGCATGCTTGAGAAACGGTTGGAGAACAGCGCCAAAGAGCGCAGACAATTGAAATTGCAGCTCGACACCATGAAGCGGAAAGCCAATCGGTTGAAAATGCTGATTCCTTTCGGCAATCGCTTATCCCAGCTGGCATCGACCTACTTCAACAACAGCAGGCTGAACAAATGAGCGCTATTGTCGGTATTTATCAGTCAAATGGGCATCCGATCAACAACAGGGACAGCAGCGGGATGATGGAAGCCATGGAGCGGTACGATGCCGATGATGTTCAAACGTGGACGAACGGTGCGGTATTCCTCGGGTGCCGCGCTAAGTGGATTACGCCGGAGTCGGTTGGCGAGCGTATGCCTTATTACGACGCTGAGCGCAATATCGTGCTCGTGGCCGATGCTATCCTTGATAATCGCCGGGAGTTGTTTGAGCTGCTGCAGGTTTACCCCGCTCACCGCAGCAAAATCACGGATAGTGAGCTGATATTGCTGGCCTATCGCAAATGGGGGCAGAAGGCTCCGGAGTACCTGATCGGCGATTTCGCATTCGTCATCTGGGATATGGGGAAGCAGGAGATGTTCGGTGCAAGAGATTTGCTTGGACATCGCTCTCTCTACTATGTTCACGATCGCGAACGGTTTGCCTTCGGTACGACGATTGCTCCGTTATTCGCTTTACCGGAAGTTGGCAGAGCGCTCAATGAACCGTGGCTTGCGGAGTTTATGGCGATTCCGGAAATGTTCGAGTCAACGGATGTGACCTCCACGCCTTACCGGAATATTCATCAGCTGCCGCCGGCTCATACAATAACGGTTGCGGATGGACGCATTTCGCTCTCTAGGTATGGTTCCTTGGAACCGAAGTCGATGCTTCGGCTTCATTCCGACCAGGAATATGAGGAAGCATTCCGGGAAGTGTTCGACGAAGCGGTGAGGTCGAGGCTGCGCACGCATCGTCAAGTGGCGGTAACGTTAAGCGGCGGCCTAGACTCCGGCGCGGTCGCAAGCTTCGCTGCGCATGCCCTGAGCGAGGAAGGGAAGTCCTTGCATGCCTACAGCTACATTCCTGCTCGCGATTTCACCGATTGGACGCCGAGCAGCACCTCGGCCGATGAAAGCCGGTTCATCGGCGCTACTGTCCGGCATGTCGGCAATATATCGCATCAAGCGATGGATTTTGAAGGCATCAGCCCGTTATCCGAAGTAGACGAGTGGCTGGATCTGCTCGAGATGCCGTACAAGTTTTTCGAGAACTCTTACTGGTTGAAAGGGATACACGAACGAGCCGGAGGGCAAGGAGCGGGCGTACTGCTAACCGGAGCAAGAGGGAACTTTACGGTTTCGTGGGGGCCGGCGCTCTATTATTACGCGACGCTGCTCAGAAAGCTGAAATGGGTGCAATTTATGCGCGAGCTTCGGCTGTACAGCACGAATAAAGGCATTAGCAGATCGCGCTTACTATCCGTGATCGGCAAGCAGGCGTTCCCGATTCTGGCTAAGCGTTCGGAGCAAAGCAGTGCGCCGGATATTCCGACCATGCTGATCCATCCCGATTTCGCTAGACGAACCGATGTGTTTGCCAAGTTGCAGGAAAACCGAATCGGCGTGAACGGCTCTACCATTCACGATCCGCTGGAGCTGCGCAAGGAGAAGATGCAGAATCTTGCAGTCGGCAACAAGAATGGCGCCTCGGCAACCAAATTGTCCTTGCGTTACGGCGCATGGGAACGCGATCCAACCTGCGATCCCCGCGTCGTCCGGTTCTGCTTCTCGGTGCCGGTAGAACAATATGTGCGAGACGGCTTGGATCGTGCGCTTATTCGGAGGGCGACGAAGCATTATTTGCCCGACGAGGTAAGGCTGAATCAGCGGATTCGCGGTATCCAGGGAGCGGATTGGGTTCACCGCATCAAACCTTCTTGGAAGCCGTTGACCGATGAACTTCGGCAGCTTTGCACGGATCCTATCGCGACCGGGTACCTGCATGTCGACCGAATCCGGGAAGCCGTTTCGCGACTTGGCGAAACGCCTCGTCCGGAGCACGCGTTCAACCCGGAGATGAGAATGCTCATGCGCAGCCTGATCATTTACCGGTTCCTTAAACGTTTGTAGTAGCAACTCGTTAACTCCATTGAGAGGGGGTGAAAAACCATGACGAACAAAAAAGAATGGCAAGTACCTACTGTTGAAATGCTTGATGTAAGCGAAACGATGTATGGAAAAGGGATGTCGAACATTGACTTTGTAACAACGGACGATATGGACATCTATAACCCGAGCTAGTTCGGTCCAGGCGCCCTTATACAATCCGCGCAGTCGGATTGTATAAGGGATTTTTTGTTATTGCCCAGAAAGGAGTGGTTGATTTGGTATCTGCCGGTGAACACACGATATATCAAGCTTTCGGCATGCGTATATCGAGTTCAATTCCGCTGCCTGAACTGCCTGTATCCAGTCCGAAGAGTGCTGAGAAGAACCCGGATGTCATCATTGAAGCGGCTGACCCGGACAGGTTATGGGAGGAGCTGCAGCTTGTTGGCAGCAACTTCGCGTACAAAGACGGCCGGTTCCTGTTCCTTATTCCGGAGACAGCCATTTATTGTATTGAAGACGGATATCGAATTACGGTTGCTTCGCTTGAAGGCGCAGATCTGGAGAAGGTACGCGTATATTTGCTCGGTACCTGCATGGGCGCACTGCTCATGATCCGTGGTGTGCTGCCTTTGCATGGAAGCGCCATGATGATCAACGGCAAAGCATACGCGTTTCTTGGCGATTCGGGTGCCGGTAAATCGACGCTTGCCGCCACGCTGGTAAGCAAGGGTTATGAGCTAATAAGCGACGATGTCATCCCGGTATCCATATCGGGTGAAGGCGGAAGACTTGTCGTTATGCCGTCCTATCCGCAGCAGAAGCTGTGGCAGGAAAGTCTCGATCATCTGGGACTGGCAGCCGGTCACTTTCAATCGGTTTATCGGGAAACGACGAAATATGCCGTACCGGTGCTTTCGAAATTTTGTACCGAGCCCGTTCCGCTTGCAGGCGTGTTTGAACTGGTGAAATCGGAATCTGAGTCAGCCGTTTCGATCAGACGATTGTCCAATCTGGATCGGCTGCGCATCGTGCTTATGCATACGTATCGAAATATGCTGATCCCGCGTTTGGGCCTTGCGCAGTGGCATTTCAAGGTTTCATCCAGCACGGCCGATCAGGTTAACGTCTATCAGCTCATGCGGCCTACAGCAGGATTTACGGCAAACGAGCTGGCATCAGAAATCATTCGTACCATCGAAGAAGGAGGCAAATCGTTATGACGAATGTTTACTTGGCGGAACAACAGATTACCCAGTCGCCTGACAGTATTGTGAGCGACATGAATGGGGAAAAGGTGATGTTCAGCATTGCTAGCGGCAAATATTATAATCTCGGCCTGATTGGCGGCCGAATTTGGGAGCTCATCGCGACACCGACTACGGCCCGCGAATTGGTGGAGAAGCTTCTGCAGGAATATAACGTTTCACGGACAGCCTGCGAGGAACAGGTTGATGCGTTCCTTCGGAGGCTGCATCAAGAATCACTGATCGAGGTTCGGAACCTTGAAGCGCATCGTTAAGAAGTTTCTCGCTCTGCCTGCGGAGAAGAAAAGGTTCATGCTCGAAGCGTTCATCTACTTAGGCTGGGCTCGTATATTGAAGACCATACCGTTCTCACGACTCGCGCCATCCTTGGGCAGACGCATGTTCGAAACTCCGCTCGCGCATGATCCGTCACACGTTATGGCAATCCGCCAAATCGCACAGGCGATCGGGGTAATGAGTCGCCATACGATCTGGGAAAGCCAGTGTATGGTCAGAGCGATTGCCGCGAGCAAAATGCTGAAGCGGCGCCGGATTGGAAGCACCCTCTACCTAGGTACGGCGAGAGACGAGCAGGGGAAAATGATCGCGCATGCCTGGCTGCGCAGCGGGCCATTCTATGTGACCGGAGCCGAGGAAATGAAGATGTTCACGATGGTGGCCGCATTCGGATCGGATGAAACGCAAGGAAAGGAATGAAGGTGTCCCATTATGGAGAACAATCGCACCCTGGATCTAAGCGCTTTTCCTGAAGAAATCAACATCATGCTGGCGTTCATGAAGATGAATGCCGATCAGGCCCAGGAATGGGGCAAGTCATCGATGCCTGACATCGATTGGAATCAATTTCTCAAGGTGATCCGACATCATCGCGTCTACCCGCAGCTGTTTACGAAGCTAAAGAACAACAACCGGATTCCCGCGGATGTCTTGCAAGCCCTTCATCAGGATTACGGTCAGAACACGTTTCAAATGCTCCGTTTAAGCGGCGAAATGGGCCTTGTGTGCAAGTCCTTTCTGGAACATGGAATTCCTTCCTTGGTTCTTAAAGGACCGGTGCTTGCCGATCTGCTGTATGGGGATATCTCCCTTCGAACGTCCAAGGATTTGGACATCCTGGTCCCGATGGAGAGTGTGGAGACGGCAGAAGAGATGCTGACCAAGCTCGGCTATGAGAGCGATAGTCATGCTCCTCGGTTATTTAATTGGAAGTGGAAGATGCATCATATCTCCTACACGCACCCACAGACGAGGATTCAAGTGGAGCTTCACTGGCGTCTTAATTCCGATATGGGAAAGGAACCGCCGTTTGAGGAGTTGTGGGCACGCAGAAGACGGAGTTCGATTTCGAAAAATGAGATTTATATGCTAGGGAGCGAAGATCTCTTCATGTATCTGGTCTCACACGGCGCCCGTCACGCCTGGTTCCGGCTTCGCTGGCTGGCAGACATTGACCGGTTGGTGCGCCAAGGATTGGACTTTGCAACAACCATTTCGCTCATGCGGCGCTATGAATGCCTTCAGCTTGGAGGACAGGCTCTTATACTGGCGTCCGCGCTGCTTGGCACGACGCTTCCGAGTGCTGCCAAGCCGATGATTACCGGCAGCCATCAACGAGAGCTGGCTCAGCGTTCGCTCTATTTCATCCGGGATATCGTCGTTTTCTCGCCTGTACCGAGCTCCCAGGAGTTGGCCAAAACCTATAAACGTTACTTGTTTGCATTGAAAACGACCCGGCAAAAGTCGGTTTATATAGTAGGCCTATTATATCCCAGCTTCAGGGATACGGAAGCGATGCCGCTTCCGAAGCAATTGCATTTTCTATACTTTCCCTTAAGACCGTTCGTCTGGTTATGGCGGCAAATGAGGCAGGAAGCATAAAGAGATTCAGCCTATTCAAGTACGACACGACAGCACGTAGAAGAATGACTAGCACCTCGGAGGCAAACATGAGCGCAATTGCAGGTATTCTTTGTTTCAACGAAGAGACTGTATCGATAGAGGATAGCATGAAGCTTATGCAAGCTTTGCAAAGATACCCGTTTGATGATGTGCAAACCTGGTATGGCGGGTCCGTGTTTCTGGGATGCCATGCCCAGTGGATTACATCGGAATCGGTTCATGAACGTCTGCCGTTCTATGATAGCCTACATAAACTGGCGATTACCGCCGATGCGATCATTGACAACCGGGATGAATTATTTAACCGGCTGCAAATTGATTATTCCCGGCGGAAAGGGATGACGGACAGCGAGCTTATTTTGTCGGCATATCTGAAGTGGGGAAAGGCAGCACCGCGCTATTTGATCGGCGATTTTGCTTTTGTCATTTGGGACGAGAAGAAGCGTCTTCTTTTCGGGGCACGCGATTTACTGGGAAACCGCACACTCTATTATCATCGGCAAGAGCGGCAATTCGCCTTTTGCACGGCGGTCAACCCGTTATTCGAGATCAGCGGCGTCAAGAAGGAGCTGAATGAGTCATGGTTTGCAGAGTTTTTGGCCATTCCCATTATTCTGGATGCCGTCGACGTGAATGGGTTTGTATACCGTAATCTAGAGCAAATTCCTCCTGCTCACAGCTTTACTGTCCAGGATCGTAAAATGGCGCTGGAGCAGTACGACACGCTGGAAGCGCCTCGAGATCAGCTTCGACTTAAATCAAACGGCGAATACGAGGAAGCTTTTCGCGATGTTTTCCAGGAGGCCGTAACGTCGAAGCTTCGAACGTTCCGTTCGGTCGGCGCAAGCTTAAGCGGTGGATTGGATTCGGGCGCAGTCATAAGCTTTGCAGCGGATCCCTTGCGTAAGGAAGGGAAAACATTGCAGACCTACAGTTACGTTCCTTCCCCTGATTTCGTGGATTGGACTTCGAGAAGTATGATGGCCGACGAAAGTCCGCACATTGGGGCTACAGTGCAGCACGTAGGGAATATAACGCACAACAGCTTGGATTTTTCGGGCAGGAACTCGTTCGGGGAAATAGACGACTTGGTCGGGCTTTTGGAAGCGCCTTATAAGTTCTTCGAGAATTCGTTCTGGATCAAAGGGATTCTTGAACAAGCGCGGCAGGATGGGGTCGGCGTGCTGCTTACGGGAGCACGGGGAAATTACTCCGTGTCTTGGGGGCCGGCCATGGACTACTATGCCAAGCTTTTAAGGAAGCTGCGCTGGTTTCATTTTTACCGCGAGCTCAAGCATTACGGAAGACAGATTCATGTAGGAAGATCCCGGCTGCTGCCCATTATCGCTAAACAGGCCTTTCCATTTGCGACCAGGTCTTATTACGCCAAGAGACCGAAGAACGAAATTCCGAACCTCGTCCATCCGGCATTGGCAGCAAGAACGAATGTGTTCGAAAAGCTGAAATACCATGACGTCGGCCTGGCCGGGTCCTCGTTCGATGAATTCGAGGCGAGAGACTATCAATTCGGAAATTTGGCAACCTCAAATCATCAAGGCACATCTGTAACCAAGTTTTCCCTGCGCTATGGCGTTTGGGAAAGGGACCCCACCGCCGATCCGAGAGTGGTTCGCTTCTGCCTGTCCGTGCCGATCGAGCAATATGTACAAAACGGGATGGACCGTTCGCTTGTCCGAAGGGCTACCGAATCGTATTTGCCTGATGAAGTACGGTTAAACCAACGCATTCACGGCGTTCAAGGAGCGGATTGGGTTCATCGCATGATTCCGATATGGGGCTTATTTAACGAAGAGCTTCTGAAGCTTTGCCTGGATCCCATCGCCTCGCATTATTTGAACGTGGATCAAATCAAGGCATCACTTGGGAAAATCGGCCGTGCGCCTAAGCCGGAGCATGCATACGATCCGGATGCGAGATTGTTGATGCGTGGCTTAATTGCTTACAGGTTCCTGAAGCAATTCAGGTGATTGATTCCGCTTGAGAGGAGGTGATACATATGGAGAAGCAAGCGCAGAAAGAATGGCAGCAACCGACGCTGGAAGTACTCGACGTCAACATGACGATGGGTGGACCAAACGGTGTATTCCCGGACAAGAACGGCAAAGGTTCTAACAATGGACACGTTTTTGAATCCTAAAAGCACCTGATCCATGGCAAATCACTTGGTCCTTATACGAAGAAAAGCGTATAGGGGCCTCTTCGAGTTTCTTATTCTAAGTAGTTGTTGATACGCTGCTGAAATTGAGGTGAGGAAAGATGAACCCTGCTGTTAAACGAACGATTTATCGCGCTTTTGGGCTGACGATAGCAAGTGAACTCGCCTTGCCGGAGCTGCTTCGAGATGCGGATCAAACGTGTGAAGCGGAAGTTTATATCGACAAGGATGACTTGAATCAAGCCTGGAAAGAACGCAGCGGGATCGACAGCGATGATTATTATGCTCTTGACGGCGATGATTTTATGCTGAACATAGAAGGCACGGCCATTTACAGAGTCGGTGGAGGGAACCGGATCACCGTCTCTCCGAATATCGGAGCGGAGGATACCGTTGTACGGCTATACTTGCTCGGAACCTGCATGGGCGTGCTGCTGTTCCAGCGCAAGCTGATGCCCTTACACGGAAGCGCCGTTGTCATTAACGGCAAGGCCTATGCGTTCGTCGGCGATTCCGGCGCGGGTAAATCCACCCTTGCCGCCGCATTTCTAAAACGCGGCTATCCGCTCCTTACCGACGATGTGATTGCCGTCACGTTTGATCGCGACCGAATTCCCGTCGTTATTCCCTCTTACCCGCAGCAGAAGCTTTGGCAGGAAAGCATTGATAAGCTTGGGATGCAATCCGATCGATATCTTCCGCTGTATGAGACTAAATATGCTATACCGGCAGCGTCAATGTTTTGCGAGGAACCTGTCCCTCTGGCAGGTATCTTCGAACTCGTGAAGACGGACAGGAGCGGGACGGAACTTCGCCATCTCCAAGGACTTGAGAGACTTCCCACCGTCCGTTATCATACTTACCGTCATTTTCTGATTCCTCAGCTTGGCTTGGATCAGTGGCATTTCTCTGCTTCGGTAGCCATCGTCGATCGCATTAACATGTACCAATTGTGCCGATCGGCTTCGGGATTTACCGTCCACGATTTGGTAAGCCGTATCCTGAATACGGTTGAAGATGGAATTCGGATATCGCAAGGATAAGGGGGGAGACAAAAATTGGAGCATTTGCTGCTTTATTTGAAGAAATTGCATCGATTTGCCGGAACCAAGCTCTATTTCAATTTAATCGGTATGATGGTGATCAGCTTTCTGGAGGGGATCGGCATTTTTCTATTGGTTCCGGTGCTGGGGTTGATAGGAATTTTGGATTTGAATACGGATGGTATCCCGTTTGTTGCTGTATTGGTAAAACCGTTGCAGGCCATACCGGAAGGAATGAGACTGCTTGTTGTTCTTGGGGGGTTCATTCTATTGATCGCTGGTCAAGCGCAAATGCAGCGAAAGCAAACGCATTTGAATCTGGAGATTCAACATGGGTTTATCAGGTACCTCCGCATGGAAATCTATCAGAGCTTGCTGCAGGCCAAGTGGGCGTTCTATCTGCAAAGAAGACGATCCGATTTCTATAACGTGATGACCAATGAACTGGCGCGCGTCAGCCAAGGTGCATATCTGGCGATGCGTTTAATGACCACGATTCTGTTTACCGCTGTACAAATTGGCTTTGCATTATGGTTATCGACACAATTGACGGTTATGGTACTGATCTGCGGTATCGCGCTTGCCGTATATTCAAGCCGGTTCATTAAACGGTCCAAAAGCATCGGCGACGAGACCTCCGAGCTTGCTCAGCATTATATGGGTGGGATGACCGATCATTTTAACGGAATGAAAGACATCAAGAGCAATCGATCCGAAGCACAGCATTTGGCTTGGTTCCGTGCGCTTAGCGGCAAAATGGAATATAACCTCGTTCACTTTGGGAAAACGCAGGCTACCTCTCAATACATTTATAAAGTAGCTTCCGTCATCATCATTACGTTATTCGTATACGTATCGCTGGAAATGTTTCATGTGCAGGCGGAGAAGCTCATGCTGATCATTATCATTTTCTCGAGGCTGTGGCCGAAATTCTCGAATTTACAAGCCAATTGGGAGCAAATCGCGCAATCGCTGCCCGCATTCAAGAGTCTTGCGGATCTGCAGAAGGATAGTGCTCTGGCACAAGAATTGGATGCCGATAACGCCTCATTAAACGGTGAAACGATTCGTATGGAGGAAGGAATTGAGTGCCGCGGTATCACTTATCGTTATCAAGGAAGCCAATCCTCCTATGCCTTGCAGAATATTAATCTGTCCATTCCGGTGAATCGGATGACAGCAATCGTTGGAAAATCCGGTGCAGGGAAAAGCACCTTGATCGATATCATCATTGGACTTATTCAACCGGATGAGGGAGAGGTCCTTGTAGATGGACGTAATCTGGCCGGAGACGACAGCTTCTCGCTGAGGAGATCCGTCAGTTATGTCTCGCAGGATCCGTTCTTGTTCCACGCAAGCATCAGAGAGAATCTGTTGATTGCCGCTCCGGAAGCGACGGAAGCCCAAATGTGGGAGGCGCTGCAGTTCTCTGCATCGGATGAATTTGTGCGCAATCTGCCGCAGGGGCTGGATACCGTACTGGGTGACCGTGGGGTTAGACTCTCGGGAGGGGAACGACAGCGAATCGTTCTGGCTAGGGCGGTATTACGCAAGCCGAGTATTCTGATTCTCGATGAAGCAACAAGCAGCTTGGACAGCGAGAATGAAGCTCAGATACAAGCTGCGCTTGACCGTTTAAGAGGGCGAATGACCATTATTGTCATTGCTCACAGGCTGTCGACCATACGCAGCGCGGATCAAGTCGTGGTTCTGGAGAAAGGGGAAGTGATTCAGCGAGGCGGCTATCAGCAGCTGTCTGCGGATATGAAAGGTACGTTCAGCAAGCTGCTGCACTTTCAATCGGATAAAGTTGTGCCTTAACGGCTGACAACCGTTACATTTTTTTAGACAAAAACAAGAGACTGTCGAGTCGTTCTCGGGCAGCCTGATGGGGAGCTGTTTAGCTCCCTTATTATTTAATGTGGTGTCGTCGACGGGACTTATAGCAGAGGAGGATTAATGGCCGATGAGGTAATTTCGTTCATCGAGGTATTGGATAATCGCTGTAATAGATTGCTCTATTGTTAACTGTTCCGTATCGATGATGAGTTCAGGCGCGCTTGGGATGTCATACTGCGCACTAATGCCCGTGAAGTTGGGAATCTGTCCGCTTCTAGCTTTCCGATACAAGCCTTTCGGATCTCTCTTCTCGCATTCTTCCAGCGAACATTTCACGTAAATTTCGTTGTAATCCCCCGGCCCAAGCAGCTCTCTCACCATGTTTCGGTCCTTCTCATTCGGAGAGATGAACGCCGCAAGCACGACTAAGCCGGCATCCACGAATAACTTCGATAGTTCACCGATTCTGCGGATATTTTCTTGTCGATCCTCATCAGAGAAACTGAGGTCGCGATTAAGCCCATGACGGATATTGTCCCCATCGAGCACGTAAGATGCGATTCCTCTTGCATACAATTCCTTCTCCAGTGCGAACGCCAGCGTAGATTTACCCGAGCCGGATAACCCCGTCAGCCATAACGTACAGCTTCTGTGACGGTTCCGACTCTGCCGATCGTCCCTTGAAATGTTAGAGTGATGCCATGTGATATTGTTGCTCTTGTGGTCCAACGTATTTCCTCTCCCTCCAGAACTTGTACACCTTGATTATTTAAACATAGAGGAAAGCAGACGAATCACTTTAGATAGATCTACATTGACGAGAATGCGGTGAAATGGGGGAAAGTAGCTGGTCTAGGAGTCTACATTGGCGGAAGTGCGGTGAAATGGGGGGAAGTAGCTGGTCTGGGTGGCTACATTGGCGGGAATGTGGTGCAATGGGAGAAAGTAGCTGGTCTGGGGAGCTACATTGGCGGAATCGAGGTGATTCCACGCGGATGTGTAGCACTGGGAGCCACACATGTGCCGCAATCGCAGATTCCACGCGGATGTGTAGCACAGAGAGCCACACATTTGCCGCGATCGTTGATTTCATGCGGATGTGTAGCACTAGGAGCCACACATGTGCCGCGATCGGTGATTTCACTCGAATGTGTAGCACTGGGAGCCACACATGTGCCGCAATCGCAGATTCCACGCGGATGTGTAGCACAGAGAGCCACACATTTGCCGCGATCGTTGATTTCATGCGGATGTGTAGCTCTGAGAGCCACAACACGCATCCGCGGCTTCAGCAAATGCGCTTTTTCGCATGATATTCCCAGATTTGCGCACCTATAGTCAGAAAGAAGCGATGCATGCCTAAATATAACCGCGTAGGTTTGCCAGCACATAACTGTTACAACAAGCACCGACAATGGCTGCCAAGATAGCGGAAGGTTTTTAAAAATTTTCTCCACCGATTTGAAAAAATTGGGTTGAAAGCGCTGTAACTGTTGATGTATCCTTGAGGTATGTTGAAACGTTTCAATAACGTGTAGGATCGTCTGTGAGAATCGAGTTTGAGGGAGAGGGATTACGAAGTGAACTCATCATCATCCGTTTATAAAGTAGCTTTTATTGGCTGTGGCAAACGTGCGCATGAACACGCAATCGGGGTACAAACCGACAGCAGATTAAAGGTTGTTGCGTTGTCCGATATATCAACAGCTTCGGCAGAATCGCTGAATACTGAGTTTGGATTCCAAGCTGCTATTTATACCGATCATAAAGAAATGCTGGAGAAGGAGAAGCCGGATGTTGTTCTAATCTGTCTCTGGACACCGCTGCATCTGCCGGTTTTCCGCGATTGTGCGGAAGCGGGCGTTAAGGCCGTACTGTGCGAGAAGCCGATGTCGGCAACATGGGGCGAATGCCAGGAGATGGGTAAGATCGCAGACGAGTTCGGCTGCCAGCTGACCTTCTCGCTGCAACGTCGTTTCGCAAAAGGGAATCAAACGGTACGTCGTTATATCAAAGAAGGCCGAATCGGTCAGGTGCTCCGCCTAGACCTGTACTCACCTCCTAATCTGCTCGATTGCGGTATCCATACATTTGACCAAGCGATTAGCTTTATGGACGAAACGCCTGCGAAGACAGTGCTTGGGGCAGTCGATACGACCGAAATCTATAACTGGTTCAACGTGCCGTCCGAATGCGGCGCGACCGGACAAATTCTATTCGCGAACGGCGTACAAGCCAGCCTCTATTCCGGCTCCATCGATACATGGGAACCGAGTCAGGATATGACGAAGATCTGGGCCGGCGTTCGCGTCATTGGCACCGAAGGTTTTATCGAAGTCATGTGGGACGGACAAATCGTCAAAGGAATCAACTACGACGATTCGTCTTGGAAACCTGAGATGGAGCTGTCCTCGATGTCCGATCAAATGATCGGATATGTCCGTCATGCGATCGACTGCTTGGAGACAGGCGAAGAGCCTGAAGCTTCGCATCAGAAGGCCACTCGCGCTTCGGAAATTATTTTCGCAGTGTATGAGTCGGTTCGACGCAACGCGCGGGTAGAGCTTCCGCTTACCGGCGTTACGGACAGCCCTTTTATCACGATGCTTAATAACGGCCAATTCGCTAAATAAAGGAGCGGGAAACGAACCATGACAAGACCGAAGCTTGGATTAATTGGAATCGTGCATGAAGAAGCACAGCAGGATTTCTGGGGTACGATGAAGCGGGTTGCTGACATTGGCTATAAGGGAATCGAGGGCGGCGGCGAGCTTCTCAAGGGAGATGTCGATGCGAATGTCGCACGTTTCCACGAATTGGGCCTGCAAGTAGCCACGCATAGCGTACCTAGCAAGGAACTGCTCAAGGACGAGAAGGAAGTCGATCGCTTAATTCGTGAAGCACACGCTTTGCAAACGAAGGATGTTACGTTCTGGTGGGACGTCGTTGATAATCGAGATCAGCTGCTGCGCGATGCTGAATTGTATGATGCGGCAGGCGCTCGTTTTGCGGCTGAAGGTCTGCGATTCTGCTATCACAACCATGCGCATGAGTTCGAGAGAACGTTTAACGGCGTATACTCCCTGGATATTCTGGCTGAGCATACGGATCCGAAGCATCTCTTCTTCCGGATGGATGTGGCTTGGATTACAATCGGCGGCGCAGATCCGGCACATATTCTTCGCAAGATGGCGGGCCGTGTACCGGCCATTCATTTGAAAGATGTGTACGGCACAGATGTGGTCGGCAAGTGGACGGCTGTCGGTACCGGCGTCGTCAACATTCAAGCGTCGATTGAAGCCGCCACCGAAATCGGTGTGGAATGGATGACGGTTGAGCAAGATCAGCTTCGTAACCTTACAGGTATCGAGACGGCGACAGTCAGCTACTTGAACTTGAAAGAAAAGGGTTTGCTCTAATAGTGATCTTCTATTAGTACGAATAACAGGCAGCCGAGATATGGATCTCGGCTGCCTGTTTCTTTTGTTCTTTCGGAGATAAATGGGCTCAGCAGTAAGACACACGAGCGCATTAGCTTGTGGCAATGAAAGGCATTCCAATCAACTGCACACTTTTCTCGATCTGATGCGTCTAGATATTGAGAGATCTAGATGTTATTGGGAAATGGGGAGGGCAATCACACATGCTGAAACGGGGCGCAGCCATTGCTGCAATGATGCTTACGATGACGGGATTTACCTCGCTGGGGCATGGACAGGCAGAGCCACTTGTCGCTAGTAAACCAACGGCAGCTGTACAGAAGTCAGACGCAGCCGAGGAACGACTGTATCGCGTTGAAGTAGACGGTAAATATGGTCTTATCAATAGCAAAGGAGAGCCGGTAGTCGCGCCGATCTATGATGGTGTATGGTACGACAACAAGCCAGGGAATCCGTATGTAATCACGAATCTTGCAGAGAAGAAACAGACGTACTACAGCCTGGCAGGAGTCAAGTTGTTTGAATGTCCATTAAATGCATGCGGTTTGATGTACGATGGACGAACGTTATTTTCAACCAAGATTCAAGGAGCTAATGGGAAGTCTGAGCTTCGGTATGGGTTTAAGGACAGCCAGGGACAGACCGCGATACAGCCGATCTATGTGAATGCGTACAATTTCTCCGAGGGATTGGCTCGCGTGAATCTCGGTAAAGCTTCGGGCTTCATCGACACGAAGGGTCAACTAGTCATTCCGTATCAATTCAGCTACACCTCGGACTTCGCAGAGGGAATGTCGGCCGTTAAGCTGGCTTCCAATGGCAAGTTCGGCTATATCAACACAGCAGGAAAGCTCGTGGTAACGCCGCGGTTTACCCATGCGACACCATTCTCTGATGGCGTTGCCGCCGTGTATGAGAATGGCAAATACGGCTATATCGATAAGACCGGAACGTATATACTGAAGCCGCAGTTCTCGATGGCGCAGCCGTTCTCGGAAGGGCTGGCGTTCGTCGAACGCAACGGGGTTACCTTCTATATCAACAAGAAGGGACAGAAGGTCATCCAGAATATTAGAGCGGGCGGAACCTTTTCCGGCGGCTTGGCACCGGCAAGCACGGGGCAGAAATACGGCTTTATCAACACGTCCGGCAAGTTTGTGATCAAGGAACAGTTGGAATGGGCGGCTTCATTCGCCGGGGAGTTGGCAGAGGTGTATATTAACGTTCCGAACTCGCGGGACTATATACCAGGCTATATGAACCGCAGTGGAACGATTGTATGGCCGCCGCAGCAATGAGTCGAAGCTGCCACGGAAGTCTACCTATAGACTTCCGTGGCAGCTTTTTATTTATAAAAACCCCAATGAAATCCACCTATTAACTGTATTTACCAACCTACCAATTATGCGGTTTTGCTATGCAACTATGAAAAATAAAGTTGTATAATAGAGTTGCTGAAAGCGGTTACGGGAAGGGGGAGCAGGGTGATTAACTTAATGATAGTCGATGATGAAGAGACGACACGTGATAGCTTGATGGAGCTGGTGCCCTGGTCCGATTGGGGAATTACAGAGGCGCATTCGGCGGAGAACGGCATTGCGGCGCTTGCGCTTGCAGAGAAGTTCAAGCCGTCGATCCTGCTGACCGATATACGCATGCCGAAGATGAATGGCATTGAGCTGGCACAGAGGGTCCGCAGCCTCTACCCGGAATGCGAGATTGTATTCCTTAGCGGCTTCTCGGACAAGGAGTACTTGAAATCGGCGATTCAACTGCATGCTGTCGATTATCTGGACAAGCCGGTCGACATGGAGCAATTGAAGACGCTGTTTACTGCGGTGGTGAAGAAGATTGTACATGCAGCAAATAAAACCGTAGATATCCAGTACCGGCGCGAAGAAATGGTCGTGGATGTGATCTGTAACAAAACGGATCTCTCCGTATGGATGGATCGTGTTGACTCCAGCACACTGCCATTAACGAATGCTGAACTTTACCGCGTCTATACGTTTCTGTTTAATTGGTCCTCTACCGCAGCAGAAGATGAGAAAACGCTGATGAAGCAGCGCATACTGCACCTGCTGAATCATACGCCTGCCGATAGCGATCTCAGCTATATCGCCGGATTCGTAGGCGATAGACGCTTGGCGATCATCGCGAATGATGACGACGAATCGCAGCCTGAGCGTGCAGAGACTTTCGCCCGGCATTTGCTGAACCGGCTCCAAGAGGCTGCCCAAGGCGCTTATACACTGACCGCAGGCTGCAGCAATCAAACGGCCCGAACCGATGAATTCTCCGTGCTGTACAAGGATGCGTCCGAAGCAGCGAAGCGTCAATTTTATTCGGGAACGAATCGTATTTATTTCTCGCATTCCGCTGCGCCTGCCGGTTATGAGCCGGACAAGTCCGCTTATACCCGCTTTAAGAAAATACTCAGAAGTGACCCGCCTGAATCTATTATCGCTTACGTGAATCAGATGACAGAAGCAATCGCCGCAGCAGGAGACCCTGATACGAATAAGATCAGAAACCTTTATTTCAATTATTTGCGGATTCTGTTTGAAGTGACCATGCAGTGGGATGCGGCCGATTCAGGCGATGAGCAAGAGGCGACCTATATGTGGCGGGAAGTCGATACGCGAATTACGCTTAACGAGCTTGCCGAATTTCTGCGCTCGAATATCGAAATGACGATGCAGAAGTCGGAGACCAAGGCAGGCGGCATCGAGAAGGTCGATGAGATCAAGAAGTATATCGCAAGCCACTATGACAGCAATCAGCTGTCGATTCAAACCATCGCCGAGCACACCTTTCTGAGCCAAACGTACTTATGCGCTCTTTTCAAGAAATCAACCGGCCGTACGATTAATGAATTCATCACGGAGCTGCGAATCGAGAAAGCCAAAGGACTGCTGCAGGACCGCAATAAGAAGCTGTACGATATTACGACCGAGATTGGGCTCACGGACACGAATTATTTCTCAACGCTGTTCAAGAAATACACAGGCTCCACACCATCCGAGTATAGGATGAAGCTGCTCTATGAGAGTTAACATCTACCGCGATTTGAAGATGCATTATAAGCTTTTTCTGCAATATTTACTGCTGCTTGCGATTCCGTTCACGTTGTTCATTATTGTGAATTACCGCATCTCGTCCAAGGATCTTGAAGCGCAAGCAAGGTATTCGTCCAGGCAAGTGTTCGAACAAAGCCGTTCCTTTATGGAGTTTAAGCTGTATGTGGCCAAGAACTTCTTAACCATCTTAGCCTCGAATGAGAAAATCCAAGATATTTTGCACCGGAATGCCAGCTATTACTTCAACAGCTACGGCTTATGGAGCTTCGATGTTGAAGGAATCCGCAAGCAATTTTATATCACGAAGCCAAGTGAAGACATTATCAAAACAAGCTTGTATACCTCTCAGGCTGTTGCGAGCACGAACGAAACCGATGATGTGATGAGCACCAAGCGGATCGCGGACAACGCCTGGTATGCGAATTTGAATAAGAGCAGCACCACCTTTGAAGTTTTCCCAAGCATGATCCGGCTGAATGATTTGCAGAAGGAGAAGACGCCGACGTTTACCATCGCAAGAAGCATCTTCGATAATGAAAGCTTCCAGAATGTCATTGGGGTGCTTAGTGTCGATATGCCGAAGAGCATCTTCGAATCCATCTTGGATCGAGTTGCGTTTACGAAGGAGTCTTCCGTATTCCTGATCAACCAAGCAGGCGAAATCTTGGTCCATTCCTCCCATGCGAATACAGATTTGCTGTCGTTTAAGTCGGGCATTCTGAGAGGAAACACGAATGATCAGTTCAAGGCGGGAGTCTGGGGCAAGCGGGTTTTTGACGATGCAGAATATTTGGTAGGGGCACAGCTGGTTGATGATTCGGATTGGTATCTGGTCAGCTTGACCCCATACAAGGAGATTCTGGGCTCCCAGAAGAAAGCGATGAAGCAGATGCTGTTCATTGCGTTCCTAATTGCTATGTTCCTGCTGCCGCTGGCCTTCCTTGCTGCTGCGTCGGGTACGCGCAGAATCCGCGGTTTGATCGCGCAGATGAAGAGCGTGAAGCAGGGGGATTTCGATCTCCACATCCAGCATGAGGGCAAGGATGAGATTGGTGAATTATCGCGGAACTTCAAGTCGATGATCGCCAAGGTTACGCAACTGCTCGATGAGAAATATGCGCTCGGGCAAGAAGTGAAGTCGATGGAGCTCAAAGCGCTGCAGGCGCAAATTAATCCGCATTTTCTCTATAACACGCTTGACCTGATTTACTGGAAGGCGATGCGCATTCAGGAGCAAGGGATCTATGATTTGGTCCAATCGCTGTCAAGATTCTATAAACTCAGCTTGAGCAAAGGGGAGGACATCGTCTCCTTACGCAATGAAGTGGAGCATATCGCCGCCTACATTGACATTCAGAACGCAAGGTTCAAGAATGGCATCACGCTGGTAATCGATATTTCGGAAGCGCTTTACGATCATCCGATGCCCAAAATCACGCTGCAGCCGCTCGTCGAAAATTCGATCATTCACGGCATTCTGGAGACGGAAAGCGAAACGGGAACGATTACGATCAGCGCAGCTACAAGCAACGGCAAGTTTGTCATTATGGTAAAAGACGACGGGGTAGGCATCTCTCAGGAGAACCTAGAGCGTATTTTCAATCGAGATCGAACGGATCCCTTCCATGGTTATGGCGCTAACAATATCAATAAGCGAATTAAACTGCTCTATGGGGAAGAGTATGGCCTTGTCTACAAACGCAACGAGGGATCGGGAGTTACAGTCATAATCGATTTGCCGTTGTAAATGTAAGGCCGCCCCGCCCAAAGCCTTACCGGCTTCAGGGAGCGCGGCTTTTATGTTGTAAACGGGCATTCGCTGTCTAAATGACTTTGCCATGTTGCGTAAGATTGCAAAGGGATCGTAATTTTCTCTCGTAGCACGGATTATGAAAACGCTTTATTATGAAAGCGTAACCAATAAACGACATGAGGTATGAGGTGGATGAATGCAAAGGGCTCTGAAGAAAAAGGGATTCCTATACGAGATTATGAAAAACCGTATTCTCTATCTAATGTTTCTGCCCGTCGGGCTCTACTTTCTCGTGCTGGCCTATCTTCCGATGCCGGGGATCGTCATCGCATTCAAGGAGTACTCTTACGACGGCGGTATCTTCGGAAGCAAATGGAATGGAATCGAAAACTTTAAATACTTCTTCGAATCGGGCAAGCTCTGGCTCGTTACGAAGAACACGGTGCTCTACAATCTCGTATTTCTGACGGTAAGCACGATTCTATCGGTTATCGTCGCCATCCTAATAGCGGAAATGGTGGGCAAATACTTCAAGAAGACGGCGCAGACGTTCATGTTTCTGCCGTACTTCATCTCTTGGGTTACCGTCTCGGCGTTCTTCTACAATATCTTTAATTATGATTACGGCGCGCTTAACTCATGGTTGAAGTCGCTTGGCGCAGAGCCGATCGACATCTACTCCAATCCGAATTTGTGGCTTTTCCTTCTGCCTTTATTCTATGTATGGAAGGGAATCGGCTTCTCCAGCGTGCTGTACCTGTCGGCCATTATGGGAATCGATAGTGAGAGCTACGAATCGGCTAAGATCGACGGCGCGAATTTGTTTCAACGCATCTGGTACATTACCATTCCGATGCTGAAGCCGACCATCATTACGCTGGTGCTGCTCGGACTGTCCAGAATCATGCGCGGCGAATTCGATATGTTCTACCAACTCATCGGCGACAACGGTCTCTTGGCAGATACGACGGATATTATCGATACATTCGTCTTCCGCTCCCTGATCTTCGCGAATGATTTCGGAATGGCTTCCGCCGGCGGCGTGTACCAATCCGTTCTGAGCTTCTTCATTATCTATGCGGTTAACTGGGGCGTTAAGAAATGGAACAGCGATTATGCGCTCTATTAATCACTCACTGTTCGAGCAGGAAGGCGGATCAAAGCTATGAAAATGGGAAAAGACGTCATCACCTTCAATATCATCGCATTCATCGTCGTAGGTTTCGTCGGCATCGCCACGATATTGCCGTTCATTATGCTTCTTGTGGGATCCTTCCAATCCGAGAGCTCGATCCTGCAGCATGGCTACTCGCTTCTTCCGCGGACCTTTGATCTTGGCGCTTATAAATTCATTTTTCTGGAGCCGGAGAAGATCTTTCACAGTTACCTGGTCACGATATTTCTGACGATAGCAGGTACCGCAATATCCATCTACTTCTCATCAATGTCCGCATATGTATTGGCCAGAAAAGATGTGAAATACCGCAATGGAATGGCCTTCTACCTCTTCTTTACGACCTTGTTCAGCGGAGGCTTGGTGCCTTACTACCTGCTGATGTCCAATTATCTGCAGCTGCGCAATACGATGATGATTCTGCTCTTGAATGGGATGTTCAATGTCATCTACATCCTGATCCTGAGAACTTATATCGCGAACAGCATTCCGGATTCCATCTCCGAATCGGCGAAGATCGACGGAGCGAACGACTTCTCCATCTTTATGAGAGTCGTGTTCCCGCTGCTTAAGCCGGCGCTTGCATCGATCGGGCTGTTCATCGCCCTCGGCTATTGGAACGATTGGTACACGGCAACGTTGTTCATCACCAAAGACAACTTGTTTCCGCTGCAGTACACGCTATACCGGATTCTGAGCTCCACGACCTTCGCGAAGCAAATGCTGCAGAATAACGGCGCTGCTTCAGCGATCGAACTCCCGCAGCAAACGGTGAAGCTCGCTCTGACAGTTGTCGCCACGGGGCCGATCGTATTCGCTTACCCGTTCGTACAGAAGTATTTCGTAGCCGGCCTCACGATTGGATCAGTCAAAGGCTAGTCATTTTGGTTAATTCCGCTCCAAGCGGTTTAACATAGTTCATTCAATAATTGGGAGGTTAAACAAAGATGAGCAAGAAATCCAAAGCACTGAGTCTGAGTTTATCGCTTACGCTCTGCCTGATGTTAATCTTGTCCGCTTGTTCCAAGAATGACAATGCGAGCAACAATGCAGCAAACAACAAGCCTGCCAATGAGACGAAGAACAACGCAGCGGCAAGCAACACGGACGACAGCGCAGGCACCAATAACACAGCAACCGACAACACAGAGAAGCCGCAATTGGATAAAGTGACGCTTAAATTCGTGCTTCTCGGCGAAGCGCCGAAGGACAACGAAGCGGTTATGGCTGAAGTGAACAAGAAGCTCGAAGCAGACATCAATGCTACGATTGAACTGACTTATATTCCATTCGCAGACATCAATACCAAATACCCGCTCGTACTGGCTTCTCCGCAAGACTGGGATGTCATCTACGGCAACATCAATTACGGCTCCAACGCTTCCAAAGGCGGTTATCACGAAATCACGATGGACGACGTAAGCAAGTTTATGCCGCTTACGGCATCGGCGACGTCGGAAGGCCAATGGACCGATGCCCGCGTAAACGGCAAAATCTTCATGATTCCGCAAACGTTCAAGGAATTGGACGTAGGTACGGGCTTCTACCGTGAAGATCTGCGCAAGAAATACAACGTCCCGGAAATCAAAACGTTCAAAGACTTGGGCGCTTACTTCCAAGCGCTGAAAGACAATGAGAAAGGCATGCTTCCGGTTGACGGTTCTGCTTCCGATATTCAAGGTATCTTCGGCGGCTTGATGAAGAACTATGTGCTTAAAGAAGCCAATTATATTACGGGTTTCTTCCCGGACGATCCGTCCTACACGATTACGGGCTTGCTCGACGACGCTTTCAAAGCGAAGTTTATCGAAGCTGCCAAAACGATGAAGGATTGGGCAGACAAAGGTTTGCTGCCTAAGAATGCTTTTGCTCAGAAAACAGCAGCGTCCGACCTTGCAAAAGAAGGCAAATCCGGCTACTGGGCGAACGCATTCGAGAATTATGCCCAATACAGCTCCGATATGATCGCTAAAGGCTGGGAGCTTGGCGCAGTCAACAACTTGACGGACAGCGGCGTTGTCATGACGCGTCCTGCTACGGGCAACGGTTTTGCATTCTCGCCGAAAACGAAGAATTACGAAAGAGCGCTCATGGCCATCGATTTGCTGCACCAAGACAAAGCATATAACATGCTGCTTGCGTTCGGTATCGAAGGCAAGAACTATACGCTTAATGGCGACGGCAAGCTGGTTGTCGCTCAAGCCGATCCGAATCCATATCCGATGTACGGCGCAGGCTGGTGGTCCAACAACCGCGACCAATGGCCGCCGCTTGAAAGCTATACGCAGCAATATATCGACACGAAGAAAGCGTTGCTCGAGAAAGCAGGGCCATACTTATTAAACGGTTTTAACGTCGACACGACCAACATCAAGACAGAGCTTGCGAACATCGTGAACATCGATAAGCAGTACTCTGCTCCGATCCAAATGGGACTTGTCAAAGACGTAGACGCCGCAGTAGCCGACCTGATTGAAAGATTCAAGAAAGCCGGTGCGGAGAAGGTAGTAGAAGAAGTGAAGAAACAAGCAGCGGCGTTCGTAGCGTCGAAGCAAGCACAATAATATAGCGGAAGAGGGCTGCTCCTCTAAACAATGTCAGCTGGAGTATGCTGTCGTTGCTTAGAAGGTGGCAGCCTTTTTTTTGAACAAATGGAGGTCCAAATGGAGAAAAAAAAGATGTTCCTTACACCAACCACGCACTGGGACCGAGAATGGGTCATGACGAAAGGCCAATTTCAGGTTCGCTTGGTCAACTTGATCGATCGGCTGCTGCACATCTTGGATGAACATCCGACGTATCGGTTTCTGCTCGATGGGCAAGCAATTGTGCTGGAAGATTACTTAGCGATTAAGCCGGAACAGAGGGAACGGATCGCTGCGCTGATGGAATCCGGCAGGCTGGTTACCGGTCCTTGGTATGTGCTTGCGGATCAGTTTCTGGAGAATGGAGAGTCTGCCATTCGGAATTTGCTGATCGGCATGGACTTGATTCGGCAAATGCGCGGCAGGCCGATGATGCTCGGCTATGTGCCGGATTCCTTCGGAAGCATTGCAAGCCTGCCGATGATTCTGAATGGCTTTGGGATTCAATATGCCACGTTTGGGCGCGGACGTCCCCGCTGGGATGATAAATTGGCCGAGTATGAATTCTGGTGGGAGGGTCCGGCGGGTTCGAAGGTTTTGGCGGCCAACCATGGGTATAGTCACGGGATTTTTCTGAGCTATCCGGATATTTGGTCCGATATTAGCCAGCCTTCTTCACTTGATCCAGATGCGGAGATGACGTTGGGCAGCTTCCTTGAGGAGGCGCAGAAGCAGCTCGATAAGGCGGCTACACCGAATCTGTACATGTCCGTTGGCATTGACCACATGGAGCCTCGGCCATCCCTGCCGGGGATTGTCGATTATATCAATCAGCATCAAGAGGAATATGAGCTCAAGTACGCGATGCCGGAAGATTATCTGGCTGCGGTTGCAGCAGCGGCAGATGGATTGTCCACGTATGCCGGAGAGATGAGAGGCTCAGATGGCCTTCCGATGGATTTGGTAGGCACGTTATCTTCTTATATGAGTTTGAAGCAGCAGAACGATGCCAGCGAAATTCTATTGCAGCGATTAATAGAGCCATTGTGGGTGATGGCTTCGAGCGCAAGCGGTGCAAACTATCCCAAGGGGCTCATTCAGAACCTATGGAAGGTGCTGCTTGCAAACCACCCGCATGATTCCATCTGCGGCTGCAGCCTGGACCAAGTTCATAAAGATATGCGGAATCGATTCGAGGAAATAGAGAACACCGGAGCCTATCTAATCAAGGATGGACTTCACCAACTGATAGGAGCTATTGATACCGCCTCTTCGGATCATAACGCGATCGCAGTCGTGGTGGTGAACCCGCTCGGCCGCATGCATGCCGGCCCCGTGAAGCGTTATGTACGGGTTCCGAAGCGTTTCAAGCATGATGCGTATCTGCTGGTCGATGAGAAGGGGCAAACCATTCCGGCGAGAATCCGCCATATCGTCGATAAGAATAAAGATTTGGAAAGCGAATATATGACTGCCGATATGCTGGCTGTGTTAATTTCGAAGACCAGCGAGGATACGCGCGCGGATAATCAGGTGTTCACGGTATTGGAGATTGTTTTTATAGCTGAGGAAGTTCCCGCAACCGGATATCGAACTTATTGGGTGAAGCCAGCCGGCATGGAGAACGAAGCTGAGTCGCCGTCGGCGTCACTCCGATTGTGTGAAGACGGAATGGAGAACGAAGCTATTCGGGTTCTTTTCCACGATGATGGAACATTTGACCTTCTCTATAAGCGCACAGGCCGCAAATATCATAATCTCAATTACTTCGTGGATCGGGAAGAAACGGGCGACTTATATGATCATCATGAATTTGCGTTCTATGATGAGCGCGATTCCAGGACGATCGGAGCGAAGTGGCAGCTTCATGAACAGGCTCCGGATCGCATTGTATATAGATCCGAGATGAACTGGGCGCTGCCTGAAGCGAACGTGAATGGTAAACGATCCTCTGTGCAGGCGGAAGTTTCTATGACGATGTATGCAACTTTGTATGCGGGCATCGAGAGGCTCGACTTTGCGTTGGATATGAATAATAGCTGCAAGGATCATATGCTGAGAGTCGCTTTCGAGACCGGTCTGCACACGCAGTCGGTTGCGGCATACGATCATTTTCATGTTGTGGATCGGAGTGTCAGAGCTGCCGGAGGAGAGTGGCGAGATGAGCCGTTTCAGGAGTTTATTGATGTATCGGATGGACGAGAAGGGCTCTGCCTATCGACAAAAGGACTTCCGGCATATGAAGCAGTAAATGGCGGTGACAGAGGAACAACGGTGCAGCTTACTTTAGTTCGGTCGGCAGGCAGCGTCGGCCAAGCGGCAGGCGCCAATTATCCGGCTCCGGGCGGTCAGTGCCAAGGTCCGCATCGGTTCGAATATGCGTTAATTCCCCATGAAGGGGATTGGCGGCAAGGAGAATGTTTGGGAAAAGCTTCAGATTATCGCACGCCTCTATTGGTGGAAGCCACGCTGCAGCATGATGGGAATTGGCCGTCTTGTGGCTCACTATTCTCCTTTCAATCTACGGGGGGAAAGGACTTGTTTATGAGCTGTCTCAAGCAAGCCGAGGATCGGAGCGGGTGGATTGCCCGCCTGTGGAATCCTTTACAATCGGGGCGTGTTCATGTTCAAAGCTCGCTCGTTGATGTGGATGTTTGCACGGCTTTACTGGATGAGAGTCTGAAGGAACAGGTGGAGGATGCAGCAGGAGAAGCCATTCCGATGATAGCAGGAGAGCTTGTCACGATTAAGCTTCAAGAGCGAATTCAAGGACAAGAGGGAGAGCGATGATGGCCAATTACCAATTAACCTATGAGAACTATCTCGATAAAGTGTACGGGGCATGGCTCGGCAAAAGCATAGCCGGTACGATCGGTGCGCCTTTCGAAGGCAGGAAGGAATTGTTCGATTACGAATATGACCCTCGGGCAATCGCCGAAATGCTTCCCAATGACGACTTGGATCTACAGGTGTTATGGCTGCATGTACTTGAGCAGAAAGGCGTTTATTTCACCTCGATGGACTTGGCCGAGGCCTTCTACGAGCGATATCCTTTCGTGCCCGGAGAATATGCCTGGTTCAAGAAAAACTATAATCGCGGCATTTATCCGCCTGTATCGGGTGCTTTCAATAATCGCTATTATATCAACGGAATGGGCTGTCCCATTCGTTCCGAAATATGGGCTTGTGTCGCTCCGGGCAATCCCGAGCTCGCAGCCGAGTTTGCCGGGCGTGATGGCATGCTGGACCATGAAGGTGATTCCATCTATGCGGAGCAGTATTTGGCTGCAGTTGAAGCGATGGCCTTCGTCGAAGATGATCTCATGAAATTGCTTCGAGATGGCATGGTTTATTTGCCGGTGGGTTCTAGAATACGCAGACTAGTGGAAGATACGATGGCATGGTGCTCACAGGACCTGACCTGGCAGCAGGTTCGTTCTCGAATCATTCGCGATTACGGTCACCCGGACTGTACGAACCTCTATCAGAATATCGGATTTACGTTTGTATGTTTGTTTTACGGCAAAGGGGATTTTCTTGAAACGACGATGATCGCGCTCAATTGCGGCTTCGATACCGACTGCAGCTGCGCAACGGCGGGGGCTCTATTAGGCATTATATATGGAGCGCGTTATTTAATTGAGAAGCATGCCTTCTACGATACGAGCTACAAGCTTGACGTGAAAGTGACTCGCCGCTCTAACCAGCTGGCTGATTTGGCTGAGGATACTTGCGTTGCGGGCTTGACCATCCTGGGGGAGCTTAATGATCGGATAGAGGTAAGCGATATACCGGTTGGACTAGGCTCCATTCCAGCGAACCAG
Source organism: Paenibacillus sp. CF384 (assembly GCF_900106745.1). Lineage (GTDB taxonomy): Bacteria > Bacillota > Bacilli > Paenibacillales > Paenibacillaceae > Paenibacillus_Z. The sequence continues at coordinate 60,337 of NZ_FNNV01000009.1, forward strand.
CCGCAGCCTTCCATAGTGATCTCCGTGGATTATCAGGGGATTCCAGTCGTTGGATGGCGTGAAAGCAAAACGATCGCCATTGGTCTGTCAAACGAGACGGAGTTTGTCGCTGTGGATCAATTGAAAGTCGACTTGCCTGACGGCTGGCTGAGTGATTGGACTTCGCAGCATATCGTTCTACAGCCGGGGGAGACCAAATCCGTATCGCTCACGGTAAGCGTACCGGAGCAGATCACCTATCTATCCGAGAAAAACCTATTGACGGCTGCATTTGGCGAGTCTATCTTTGTCTTCGGACTGAACGGCGCACAGGTCTGGAAGGTGTACGGACCGTTCTGGGAAAATCATATCGACCTTCCACGCACGGAGCTCGGCGAGTGGTATTACGGCGCTTTCCAAGGCACAAGGGACGAAGTCGCCGATTTGACGCGGCAATTCCATCTCAATACGAAGGCGGACGCAACCAAAGATTATAGGAGTCTTGTCGATCCGCAGGATTACCGGATCGTGAATGTGACCGAAGATTTATTCTCGGTTTCTGATCTGATCGGCTTCCAGGGGCCTTGCGTCGTATACGCGGAGCGGGAGATCGAGCTTCCGGAGGAGCGAGAGGTCAATATCATATTCGGACATACGGAGGCCTATCGGTTGTGGATTAACGATCAATTAATCAGCGAGGCCGATCACCATGATTGGTGGACAGCCGAGAACCGGCATCACTCTGAGGTTAAGCTGCGTCAGGGGAGAAATAAGATTAGGCTTCAGGCGATACGGCGCGGACGTCACGCGGATTACAGCCTAATCTTCACCGAGCTGGGCCAGTCGTTCCCTCATCATATTACGGATCTTGGTTCGTGGATCGAGCTCAAGTAACGGTTGTGTGCAGAGAGTAAAGGTGGCAACAAGAATGAAATCCTTGTTGCCACCTTTATTTATTCACTGGCCACTTCCTGAGGATTCTTCTCTACCGAATGGTGCGTTATTGTCTATGTTCATTTATGCTATTATTGGAGCATCTGCAAATGGGGGATTATCGAAGGAGGCAACTACCATGTCACAGAAACAGAATAACTATCAAGCGTTAATCGAAGATCGGATCTTCATGGGAGCGGCAGCGGATGTAGAGGATATGATCAAGAACGAAGAGGTTGATGTCGTAATCGATTTGCGTGCCGAGGCAACAGGCTGTGCTTATGAAGGTGCAGACGTGGAGTGGATTCAAATCCCGCTTGGCGACAATACGGCGGAAGACCACCTCCTATTTAAGCAAGCGATTGATGAAGTTGTTGGTGCGTATAAGAGCGGTAAGAAAGTTGCATTTCATTGTGCAGGCGGCGGTGGCCGCACAGGCGTCGTGGCAGTGGGAACGCTGATCGAGCTTGCGCAAGCAGCCGGAATTGAGGAAGCAGAAGCGAAGGCAATCGACATTCGCGCCAAAATCAACATTAAACCGCCGCAGCGTGAAGCACTCGAGAAGTTATACAACAAGAAATAATGTGACTGCCCACCGACTCGGTACCTATTGTCATAACTCTTCCGTTGATACATAATGTATCTATATTGAAGGAGGAGTGATCATTCTTGAAGAAGCTGCTATCGTCCGTCTTGATTGCTTGTTTATGGTTAGCTACGTTCAGCATTGTTCCGGCAAGTGCGGCAGCACCAAGTAACCTTAACATTGTGCTGCAGCTGGATGGGATTACTGGCGATTCTACGATTAAAGGCTACGAGAAATGGAGTATCGTTACGGGAGCTTCATTTTCCTTATCCAGTCTGGGCTCTGGTACTGTCGGTGCCGGAAGTGGAAGCTCGAAAGTAAGCCTCTCAGAACTCACCATTACCAAAGCCACCGATGCAGCCTCGATTCCGATCATGATGACTGCCATGAAAGGCGTACATATTCCGAAGGGCAAGCTTGTATTTACGCGTCAGGATGGGACGGGAAGTCAATTCCCTTACCTAGTGCTTGAGCTTGAAGATGTGGCGATAACCGGCTATACCTTTAATGATACCGACGAAACGGTGAAGCTTAATTATAAGAAGATCAAGTGGACCTTCTGGTCTACGGATGCGAGGGGCGTTCGTACGCCAATCACAGGCGGCTGGGATGTTAAGACTAATAAAGCGGCATAAAGATTCATGAGAAGGCAACCGCGAAAGTATGAAGGCAGCCGAGGCGGCTGCCTTTTTTGTCGTGCATTCGGAGCTCTTGGCCGGATCGCATCATGCAAGCGACATAGTCGTATTTACCCCAAACCCCGTTCATTTCTGCCTATTTCGGCTAAATAAGACCTCTGTGGTTCGTTTAGAATTTCGGAGATGCCCATATCTCCACAATAAGCCCTCCACGGTTCGTTAGAATTGTGAGGGGGTGAAGTGAAGAAGGGTTTCCGCCGCAGATGTCGAAACAACAAAGCAACGTCAATACATGGAGAGAGTGAGTACGTTGAAAGCAAATCGAATGGAAGCGTTCAGCGATGGCGTGTTCGCCATCATCATTACAATTATGGTGCTGGAGCTCAAAGTACCGGAAGGCCATGAGTGGCACTCGCTGATCGGGCTGGCGCCGAAGCTGCTCAGTTACCTGTTAAGCTTCATCTATGTCGGGATCTATTGGAATAATCATCATCATCTTCTTCATGCCGTTCACACGCTAACGGGCAAGCTAATGTGGCTCAATATGCTGCTGCTGTTCTGGTTATCACTTGTGCCTTTCTCTACGGCATGGATAGGAGAGAGTCACTTTGCCCCCACGCCAACAGCGTTGTATGGCATCGTGCTGCTGCTTGCTTCTATAGCATATTGGTTATTGCAGCGCGCGATTCTGGGCCAGCACCCATCTGATTCTGCTATTAGAGCGGCGATAGGGAGAGATTTCAAAGGCAAGATTTCGCCTGTGATTTATATATTAGCAATCGTGACCGCCTATCTTAACGCCTGGGTTTCGTGCTTCTTCTTTGCACTGGTCGCTATCATTTGGTTTGTGCCCGACAAGCGTATCGAACATGTCTTACAGAGGAAGTAAACCTAGCGAGCGAGCGCGCTGGCTGGTTATGGAATTGAGGCAATTAATCGAAAAGGGTCATCATCAAACAGTTAGATCAATCCAATGATCTAGCTGTTTTTTCATGGATACCCATACTATTTTCATAAATAATAGCGTGCTTGAGAACAATAAGGAAAGAATTAACTATCGGCAGGTGGTGATGGCATGTTTCGCACCAAGAAGGGAAAAACAAATTCTGGTCCTAAAGTAACGATTGAAATGGAAGCCGGGGATCTCGATAAGAAGATTGTTCAGATTCAGAACTATTTCGCACAAACAGAAGATCTGATGATGCAGAAGCTCGCATGCTCGGATCAAAACTGCGCATTGATCTATCTGGAGTCACTGGTACAATCGGCTTCCATTCAAACGCTTGTCATTGATGCATTGCTGGAATCCAGCCCCGATGATATCGAGCAGAAGTTAACTGCAGTCGAAGTCAAAAAGTCATCCGATCTAATCCAAATCGGAAAATATATGCTTGAAGGACATTGCGTCATTGTAACGGAAAGTGACTCGACCGCGATCGTGATACCCGTAGCAAAGTCGCAAGACCGAGCCATACAGGAACCGAAAGGCGAGCAGATCATCAAGGGAGCACATGATGGATTTATCGAAAGCTTGAGTACCAATCTATATTTGCTTCGCACTCGCATGACGAATCCAAAATTAAAAGTGAAGTACCTTACGCTGGGTCGTGTGACAAATACAAAAGTCGCGATGATTTACATGGCTGGCTTTGCGGATCCCAAAGTCGTTGCAGAATGCGAGAAACGACTTTCCTCAATCGATCTGGAATATCTGTATTCCACAGAAAACATTGATGAGATGCTCGAAGAACATCCGCTCTCACCATTTCCTCAAGCGATTCAGACCGAGAGGCCCGATAGGACGGTAGCTTACTTAATGGAAGGCAAAATCTCAATTTTCGTCGATGGTAATCCAGTCGCTTTGATACTGCCTATTACGTTCTTTTCCTTTTTTCAGACACCGGATGATTACAACAGACGCTGGATTATCGGGTCTTTTTACCGTTTGCTTCGTTTAGTTAGTTTTCTATTAGCCATTTGCTTACCGGCCATCTATATCGCTACCGTATCGTACCATTCTGAAGTGCTGCCGATCGGAATTCTTTATTCGGTAAAGGTGGCGTTAACTTACGTTCCTTTACCGCCTATACTAGAAGCGCTTGTTATGCAAATCATCCTGGAGCTGCTGAAGGAGGCCGCGATTAGGCTGCCTTCACCCATCTCTCAGACGATCGGTATTGTCGGGGGCTTAGTCATTGGTACCGCTGTGGTGGAAGCTCAATTGGTTTCGAACACGATGATCGTCGTCATCGGGCTCACGGCGATTGCGTCTTTCGGAAACCCAGTCAACGAATTTGGAACCAGCCTTCGGGTATTGGGATTTCCCATGATGATAGCTGCATCCTTGTTCGGTTTTTTCGGTATTTCCATTATGCTGATGCTGATCTTCATCCATCTCTGCAAAATCGAAACATTGGGAATACCCTATTTTGCGCCGTTCGGCCCGTTTCAAGGAAAAGAGAATTTTAAAGATGTGTTGCTTAGACTGCCTCTGTGGATGGTCAATAAAAGCTCGCGAAAAGCGGAATTCGGCCTCATTAAGCAGACGATATTCGGGAGGTGGAAGCGTCCATGAAAATGACGATAAGCAGAACCCAGTTGTTTTTTTTGATTATCAAGACGCAGATTGGAATAGGCTTATTATCCTTGCCCTCTGAAATTCAGAGCATTGCGAATGGAGATTCTTGGATTTCGGTTCTTTTGGCCGGGGCACTTATCCAGATTTTGCTATTCGTCTATTGGCGGCTGCTCAAGAAATTTCCGAATGAAACCTTGAGCGAAATTACAAATCGCCTGCTTGGGCGATATTTGGGAAAAACGATCAATCTCGTCTATTTTGGTTTCTTCGTATTCATCGCGGCGTATGCATGTTCACTCTACGTACAGTTGATCAATACATGGATGCTCCCCTTGACCCCCGGATGGGTGCTGCTTCTGCTGATCGTCGGGACGAGCGTTTATTTGGCTCATGATAATTTGCGCGTCATCGCTAGGTTTTTTGTCTTAGCTTCCATGCTGTTCATTGTGTTGCTTCTACTCAGCATTTTAAACTTTAAGAATGATATGCATATTACGAACATATTGCCTTTAGGCCATTCAGGTATGCTGCGAATTTTCAAGGGAAGCGACAAAACGTTCTTCTCCATGCTTGGGTTTGAGGTGACACTATTTTTCTTCTCCCATGTACAAGATAATAAGAAAGGCATGTTTACCTTAATTTCATTAGCCAATTGCTTTGTTACATTGTTTTATACCTACTTTGTTTTCATCTGCCTGATCGGATTTTCTCCAAAGGCGTTAGAGCCGGTGAATGAACCGGTTTTGTTTTTATTTAAAGGCTTGACCTTTCAACTGTTTGATCGTTTAGACCTGATTTTCCTGACGATCTGGAGTATTCCGATGACTGCAACCATCGTTTCTTATTTATCTGTCGCCGGAAAGAGCCTTACGACCAAGCAAGGCGCCTATAGAAAGCTAGTATGGTTCAGCGGGGGAATTGTCTTCGTTGCAGCGTGGTATTTAACGACAATTGAGAATGTGGATTCTTTCAGTAAATGGCTGGAGTATGGCTATCTGATCATGATTGCAGCGGTGCCGGTATTGCTCTGGCTCGCATCCCTTCTTGTTAAAACCAATGAAAAGGTCGAGTCAGTATGAGAAGAAAGTGGTTTATTACGGTATGGATCTTGTTATGCATAATGGTGCTAGCAGGCTGCTGGGACAGCCAATATTTATTGACAAAGAAAATGGTAAACGGAATTAGCTTGGACAAGGACAAGGATAACCAAATACTTGTGACCGTTCGAACAGTCCAGCTCGACAGCAAAGGCGGCGGCCAATTTGATGTAAAGGACCAAGAGATGCGAGCAAGCGGGGCATCAACAGCCAGTACAGGCATGAAAATAGATAGTATGCTTCCCGGCACCGTCGAAGCCAGTAAGACGCATGTTGTCATCATTGGGGAAGAACTAGCCAAACAAGGGATCAAAGTTCCCTTGGAGTACTTTTATCGGAATCCGAAAGGCTATCTGAATTCGAATATTCTAATGAGCAAGGGGCAAGCTGCCGAAGTATTATCTTTCAAAAAAATTGATAACAGTCCCATCGCATTCGGCATTAAACAATTGATAAATGGGGCTGAGCGCACGACGGTCATTCCAAATCAAACGATGTATTCGATCTGGAGTCAAATGTTTGACCTGGGCGAAGATATGGTGCTGCCTCTCATTCAAAAATTAGGGAATAAAGCCTTGGTCATTGACAGTGTCGGTCTATTCGATGAGGATAAATTTACCGGACAAACCTTAAAAAATGAGGATAGTACACTGTTATTGCTCATGATCGGCAAGCTTAATAAATTTGCAAACATGGACATACCGGTTGAGCGGAGTATGCTTACCTTTCAAGCGCGCAAAATGAAGAGATCCATCCACTTGTCAGTCAAGCCATCCACGTCCGAAATCGAATGCTTTGTGAAGGTAGACTTATATGGTGTCCTTGGCAGTTTTCCGAACCAGCTGGGCCAGGAAGTCGATCGTGAACAGGTGAAGCAGGAAATTAACGCAAACCTAAGCAAACGAGCCTTAGGCGTAACAAGGAAGTTGCAGCAGGCAAATTGCGATGCGCTTGGCATTGGAAGAAGGCTCAAAGCCCATCATGTCAAGCTATGGAAAACCATCGATTGGAATAAAACTTACAAGGAAGTGAAGATAAAAACGGAAGTGAAAGTTCATATTGCAAATACGGGCATCATTAAATGATCGGTGAGAAGGATGATCTCTCCACTTGGAGAGGTCATCTTTTTTTTTTTGCATTTACGATTGGCATCCACAGGCTTATAATGAGATTGATTATCATTACTAGGGGGATGCAAACATGAAAGTTTGGTATAGAGGTGCAGTTCTATTAACTGCGGCAGCAATCGTATTATCCGGTTGCGGTAAGAATGACAACAATGCTAACGCGTCCAAGGCAACCAATGCAGCAGCTGCGAATGGTGAAGGAGCAGTTGATCTAACGGAGGCGCAAGACCAATATCAGGCTTTCGGCATTGAGCAGTGCGATCTATTGATCGCGGATACGGAGAAGTTCGTAAATGCCGTCAAAGCGGGCAATATCGATGAGGCGAAGCAGTTTTATGCCCCTGCACGGATGTATTATGAACGTATTGAGCCGATTGCAGAATCGCTTGGCGACTTCGATCCGAATATCGATGCGCGCGAAGGCGATGTGGCTGAAGCCGATTGGCGCGGATTCCACCGCATCGAGAAAGCGCTGTGGGTCGATAACTCTACGGACGGCATGACGGAGTATGCCGATCGTCTTCTCAGTGATGTCAAAGCGCTTCGCGCATTGATGGAAACCGTTGAAGTAGACAGCACGATGCTCGTGACCGGCGCGGTAGAGCTGCTTAACGAGGTTTCCTCCTCGAAGGTAACAGGGGAAGAGGAACGTTATTCCCGCACGGATCTGTATGATTTTGTTGCGAACGTTCAAGGAGCGAAGAAAATTTATGAACTGTTGAAGCCTGCGCTTGCGCAAAAAGATGCGGATCTGGAGAAGCAAATCGGTGAACGCTTTACCGAATTGGAAGGCCTTCTCGATAAGTACAAGTCAGGCGACGGTTTTGTCTTGTTTACCGACTTAAAGGACGCGGATACCAAATCGCTGAGCCAATCGCTTGATGCACTTGCAGAGCCGCTTTCGCAGATGGGTACTATTTTGGGGGCGTAATTAGAGATGAAGGACCAGGAGAAGAAGAACCGTCCGGAAGAAGGACAAAGCGGAATTTGGAAAAAACCAGTTAGCCGGCGCGATCTGCTCAAGATGGCCGGTATCGGCGGAGCCGGACTTCTGCTCGGCGGCCTAGGAACAGGCGGACTGCTGGAAGCAAGCAGTCGTCTGCACGGTAGCGAGGCTTCACAGTCCGAAGACGACATTGTAGCGTTCTACGGTCCGAATCAGGCGGGCATTGCAACGCCTTCACAGGATTTTATTTGTTTTGCCGCTTTTGATCTACGGACGACGGATGTTGCGGATGTACGCGAGCTGTTCAAGAAGTGGACGGAAGCTGCAAGCGCAATGACTCGTGGACAATTAATCGGAGAGCCCGTTCATGAGAATGAACATGTACCGCCTACGGATACGGGAGAAGCCGCCGGACTGAATCCTTCTCGAACGACGATTACGTTTGGGGTAGGGCCAAGCTTCTTTGATGAACGATTCGGTCTTGCGGGGAAACGTCCGGCTAGCTTCGCTGAGCTGCCGCTCTTTAACGGGGATGCGCTGCGCGAGGAATGGACTGGCGGAGATATTGGCGTGCAAGTTTGTGCCAATGATCTGCAGGTTGCTTTCCATGCTATACGCAACCTCGCCCGCATAGCGCGAGGGAAGGCAGTTCTTCGGTGGACGCAGGAGGGCTTTCAACGTACCGGCCAAGCGGATCCGTCTGGCGCTACGCCGCGAAATCTCATGGGCTTTAAGGATGGCACTGGTAATCCGGATATTCACGATGCGCAGACGATGAAAGAGGTTGTTTGGGCTGGTGCAAGCGACGGAGCTCCGTGGATGGCTGGTGGAAGCTATATGGTCGTCAGACGTATTCGGATTCGCGTTGAAGTGTGGGATCGCTCGACACTTAAGGATCAGGAAGATACCTTTGGCCGTAATCGGCACAGCGGAGCACCACTTGGCAGTCAGAATGAGAGGGATAAAGTTGATCTTGCGGCGAAGAATGAGAAAGGGAACCCGCTAATTCCAATGGATTCCCATGTGCGTCTGGCAAGAGGCGACAGCTCGATTCGGATCTTGCGACGCTCTTATTCGTACTCCAGCGGACTCGACAATGCGACCGGACAATTGGATGCAGGCCTTCTGTTCATCAGCTATCAACGCGACATTGCCAAACAGTTTATTCCCATGCAGCAGCGGCTTGCAACCGACAAGCTGAACGAATACATCCTACACCATGGAAGTGCTGTATTTGCTTGTTTCCCGGGTGTACGCAAAGGCGGCTATATTGGGGATACACTGTTGTGATCAGAAGGGGAATAGATACATGAAGGTGAAATTTCATACACCAAGGCATTGGGTGAAGCGGGGAGCAAGCTTGCTCCCCATTGTGTTTATAGCGCTTATATTATGGTTTCCACTGGGCAGTAATGCGATTGCAGCAGGTGAACAAGCGCCTATTGAACGGATACTTCCTCTGATCGGCGATGCGCTTGTCGATATCGGCCAAGAGAAGTTTACGGATGCGCAGGACGCATTTACTGAGGCGAATCAGCTTTGGGAAGGCGTTCAGGCGGAGAATTCGGACCTGGCTGCGAATGTGAATTCTGCACTGGCTCATGCCAATAAAGCGGTGGCTGCAGCGAAAGATGATCCTGCAGCGGCGAAGAAAGCATTAGCAGCAGCTGCAAAGGCCGTCAATGCCTATGCGAAGTCTGCCAGCGGAAAGACGCAAATGACAGGACCTGATGCAGCAGCGACGCTGATCCCTCTATTGGAACAGCTGACTACGCATATTAAAGAGGGGTCCTGGTCTGCAGCGAATGCGGACTACAGACAGATCGACAGCGGCTGGAAGAAGATCGAGCAGCCGATTCGGGGCGATAACGTCATCGTTTATGGCTCGCTTGAGACGAGTATGAGCATGATTCGGATCGCGCTTCGCTCGGATCCTCCGCGCGCAGCGCAAGCCGAAGCGGAAACCGCTGCTTTGCTGCAGCAGGTCAAGGATTATGCGTCAGGGAAGATTGCCAAGACAGCAGCAGATATGAGTTTAACGCTGACAGATGCTTTTGAAGTGCTGAATCAAGCGGAGGCGGATGCGAAAGCAGGTCATGCTGCGGAATCGAACGGCCAAATGCAAGCTTTCATTCGCATGTGGCCGAGCGTAGAAGGAGAAGTCCAGCTGCGATCAGCTGCGGTTTATCGCGATATCGAGAACCAGATGACAGAAGCTGCAGGCTATTTGGTTTCCGAGCCTCCTGAGACAGAGAAAGCCGGCGAGATCATCGCAGGCATGAAGGAACAATTGGCGCCGATTTTGGAGGAAGCGAGTTACAACGCTTTCGATGCAGGTGCGATCCTGCTCAGAGAAGGGTTCGAGGCTATTCTGGTGTTGGCAGCGCTCATCTCGTATTTGAACAAAGCCGGCCATGCGGATAAGCGCAAATGGATCTGGGGCGGAGCGGGCATGGGGCTGCTGCTAAGCGCCATTATGGCGCTCGTGCTGACCTATGCGGTTTCGCAGGCGATGTCAGGCAGCATGCGAGAGAAGATTGAAGGAATAAGCGGACTCGCCGCTGTTCTATTCATGCTCCTAGTCGGGAATTGGCTTCATAAGAAGTCCAATATTCGCGCTTGGAATGCCTTTATCGATAAGCAGGTCGGAGGTGCCTTGGCAAGGGGCAGCTTATGGTCCTTATTTGTCGTATCGGGGCTTTCCATCTTCCGCGAAGGCGCGGAAACGGCTATATTCTACGTGGGGATGGCTGCATCTATTGATCCGATGCAGATGCTGCTTGGTATCGCGGTGGCGCTGCTGTTACTCCTGATTCTTGCCGTACTGATGATTAAGTACAGTGTGAAGCTGCCGCTTCGCCCGTTCTTCCTCACAGCTTCGGCATTCATCTATGTGCTGGTGTTCCGGTTCATCGGCGAAAGCATTCATTCGCTTCAGGTTGCAACCTGGGTGCCGGCGCATTCCATATCGAGAAGCATCTCGGTGAATGTCCTTGGCATCTACCCGACACTTGAAACGGTCATTCCGCAAGCTGCACTGCTTCTATATTTATTGATTCGGTATACTTCCGTATATATAATCGGCGTGCGTCGTGGGCGAACGACCTAGCCTGGCTTGAAATCGACAAGAAAGTTTAATCCAATCCTTTTGGGGATATCGGATTAAGCTTTTTTCGTTTCTGGTTTTTCAGAATGCTTTCATCTTTTGCAGGTATAATGATGGAAGCAATTCGCTGGATACTCAAAGGTCAAGTTTATATAGGGGGAAAAGAAGTTGCGAATTCTGTTTGCGGAAGACGATGAAACATTGGGCGAGTTAACGGAGCATCAGCTGCTGCGGCGCTATCATGTCGTGGATTGGATGAAGGACGGTGCGGAGGCGCGGCAGGCTATGGCTCCCGGCCGATATGACGTATATGTGTTCGATTGGATGCTGCCCGGTGCAACAGGTATGGACCTCGTTAGAGCTGCCCGGAAGAAGGATGATAATACGCCGATTCTACTGCTTACGGCTCGGGACGCCGTACAGGATCGTGTAGAAGGATTGCTCGCTGGGGCAGATGATTATATGATCAAGCCGTTTGCATTCGAAGAACTGGAGGCGCGGCTCCTTGCGTTATTCCGGCGTCAAGAACGTGTCATACAATCCGATTCCTTGCAGGTGGGCGATTTGGTTGCCCATCTGAATCGGTTCGAAGTGACGCGCGGTGGAGCAGCGATTACGTTAACTCGGCGTGAATTTCAGCTGCTTGTCTGCTTGATGCGGCATGAAGGGCAGGTGCTGTCGCGCGAGCAGCTGCTGGATCAAGTCTGGGGCGTAGGGGCAGACGTGACACTGAATACGGTAGATTCCACGGTCAAGCTGCTTCGCAAGAAAGTGGACGGGCCGTACGAGCATAAATGCATTCACAGCGTTTACGGCGCAGGTTACCGACTCTCGCAGAACGGCGGGGAGCATCATGTTTAAACGAACGCAGACCCAGCTGACGCGCCAATTTTCAATCACAATCGGTGTCATCCTTCTTCTTACCGTATTCTTTGCGCATTGGATGGTCCAGTATATCCTTACGTCGACGGAGAATAACCAGCTGCGGTCACTCAGTCATCAATACGCGAAGGATCTCCAAGAACTGCTGGATTCGCCGAAAGCGGCTGTACTGTTTGACCAAAATATGAATGACAAGAAGCTTAACGAGGCTTTCTCGCCGACGGGGCTGCAACTCAATCAGATGACTTGGCTTGTTTCTGCCCAAGGGGAAATTCTGCTTCAATCTCCCGGAGGTAAGAATGGCAGTCTTATTGCAAGTGAATTTCCCATTCTGCCGCTGCTCCCGAGTATACTAAGCAAGCCAGATGATAAGTATCACAATGTGCGGTCTGATGGAAGAACATTTCGTATTGGGGGGCTGACAATCAACGCCTCAACCGGAGATGAATATCGAGTCATCGTCGCACAGGAGGTGACAAGCGACGTCGCCTTGCTTGTTCAATTGCGATGGGCGTTCGCAGGCTTTGCCCTCGTTATGCTGCTTGCTGGAGCCGCCGCCGGCTACTTGCTTGCAGGCCGGGCCATGGTTCCCATATTCAATGCTTACCGACGCCAGGAGCAATTCACGGCAGATGCATCCCATGAACTGCGTACTCCGCTCAGCATATTAAGGTCCTCCGTGGAGGTACTTAATGAGCAGCGAGAGACGCTGCCTGAGTTCTACCGGAATGTGCTCGCCAAGTCCGGCAAGGAAATTCATCATTTGATCCGACTTGTCGACAATTTGCTGACGCTTGCGCGCAGCGAGAACGGTCGGATTGAAATTATGAAGCGGCCATTCTCTTTACGCAGTATGGTTCTGCAAGTCCTGGAGCAGCTGGAGCCGATTGCACAGGGAAAGCAGGTGCGCTTGCATTTAGCGGAAAGCTCCCAGACGGTGGAGAGGGAATTTTGCGGCGATGAGGTACGAATCAGGCAGCTTACGTTCATCCTGGCGGAGAATGCGATTCAGTATAATCGTTCGGGGGGCACAGTAACCGTTGCTATCGAAAGCGGGCCGGATGAAGCCGCAATCATGGTAACCGACACCGGCATCGGTATTGCGAAGGAGCATTTAACCGGCATATTCGAACGGTTTTATCGTTTAGATCAAGCTAGGACTCGCCGCTCGGAAGGAACAGGACTCGGTCTTGCCATCGCGAAGCAAATTGTTCTGTCGCACAGAGGAAGATTGCAGGTATGGAGTGAACCAGAGGTCGGCACTACATTTCGCGTGACCATGCCGAACATTTCAGATTAGTTTCAGAATGTCTCGTTAGAATCAGTATTGTAACCGCTCATGGGCGGAATTAAGGTACAGGAGGTTATCATCAACATGAACAAGAAGTGGAAGCTGGCCGGAGCGGCCATTGCACTAGCTGTAGCGATTCCGGTATCGGCATATGCGGCAGCAGATGGGGCAAGCCAGAAGAACCCGGACAAGAAGTATCATGTGATTTCGATTAACAAAAGTGGTGTCAAATCGGAACGTAAGGATGCAAGAATTGACGTACTCGACATCGCGGTGAAGAAGCTCGGGCTGGATAAGGCAGCTATCGAGGCTGCGGCTAAAGATGGCAAATCTCTCAACGATCTTGCGAAAGAGAAAGGGATCGCGATTCAGCCGATTATCGACGAACTGACTGCACAGCTGGTGGCAGAAATACAGAAGGCACGCAGCTCTGAGGGGCAACTGACCGACGAAGAGAAAAACAATATTAATCTGAAAGTCAGCACCGAGCTGAATCGGGTCGTAACAGTGCCGCTGTCTGAGCAGATGAAGGAAGACAAGGGTCATGCAGTTTATATCGAAGATCATGGTGGCAGTGGAATCGACATCGCTGAATTAGCAGTAACGAAGTTCGGTCTGGACAAAGCTGCCTTCGAGAAAGCGGTCAAAGATGGCAAATCACTCACCGATCTTGCGAAAGAAAAAGGGATTGCGATTCAGCCGATTATCGATGAATTAACCAAACAGCTGCTGGCAAGTATACAGAAGCCCAATGATGCCGAGAAGTTGACGGCTGAGGAGAAGAGCAATATCACGAAGAAGGTTGGCCTTGAGGCGAAGCGGATCGTAACCGAGCCATTGGCGGAACAACTGAAGGCGGCTAAGCGTGAACGGGTTTATAAAGAGGATCACGGCGGGGTAGGCGTCGACGTAGCCCAAATTGCAATAACGAAGTTCGGTCTAGATAAAGAAGCCTATGAGAAGGCAGCCAAAGCGGGCAAATCGCTCGGTGATCTTGCGAAAGAGAAAGGAATCGCGATTCAGCCGATTATTGATGAAGTGACGAATCAAATCATGAGCGGCATGCAGAATCCTGACGATTCCGAGAAACTGACGGATGAAGACAAGAGCAATAGGAAGAAGAAGATCAACTTCGAGGCGAATCGGATTGTAAACGAGCCTCTGAATAAGCAAATGTCGGATGACAAGTATGGTCTTAATATAAAAGCAGCGATTGTGTTCCTTGGGCTAGATAAAGCCGCACTTGAGAAATTTGTTAATTCCGGAAAATCACTTACCGAAATCGCTAAAGACAAAGGATTTACTCGTCAGCAGCTCATCGATGCTCTGCTTATTGATGTGGACGCGCAGCTAAAGAAACTTGTGGATAATAAACAACTAACGCAAATAGAAGCCGATCAGGAAAAGAAGGAAGCTCGTGCGTTCGTAGATAAGTTTGTCGATGAGAAGCTAAGCTTGAGCTCTAACCAGAAAAAATAGATCGGCCCCCAAGTAAAACAAAGGAGCTGCAGATGCTGCAGTCTTTATGATCGGCGCGCGTCGAGAAAGAACGACACAAACTAGCTTGAAATAAAGATGAAAGCTTAATCCAATCTCTTAGATGAGATCGGATTAAGCTTTTTTCGATATTGGCTTGGCTTAACAAATCTATCGGATTTGTCCTAAGTGCTGCTGATTAGCTGCACGCGCAGTTGAGAACCGGTTTGCGGGCGGCTGTCGTTTCGTCCAGCCGGCGTACGACTGTATCATAAGGTGCGCCTAGTACAATGGCTGGATTCGTGCGTGCTTCTTCGGCAATTTGGATCATCGTTTCAATAAACCCGTCGAGAGTCTCTTTACTCTCCGTTTCGGTCGGTTCGATCATGATACATTCCTCGACGTTGAGCGGAAAATAGATGGTTGGCGGATGGTAACCGAAGTCGAGCAGCCGCTTGGCTACGTCTAACGTGCGGACGCCGTACTCCTTCAAGCCGCGACCCGACATCACGAACTCATGCTTACAAACGCCGGGGTAGGGAAGCTCGAAATGTGGAGCGAGCCGGTGCATCATATAGTTGGCATTTAGAACCGCACATTCCGAGACGCGGCGCAGTCCTTCCGGTCCATAAGTCCGAATATACGTATATGCCCGTACAAGAATGCCGAAGTTGCCGTAAAACGCTTTGACCCGGCCGATTGACTCAGGACGGTCGTAGTCAAAGTAATAGGTGCCGTCATCGCGTCTGGCGGCAAGAGGTTTAGGCAGAAACGGGATGAGCGTACTCTTGACGCCGACAGGGCCGGCTCCCGGGCCGCCTCCGCCGTGCGGCGTGCTCATCGTCTTGTGCAAATTAAGGTGGACAACGTCAAACCCCATGTCGCCGGGTCTGGTGATGCCCATGATCGCATTCGAATTCGCTCCGTCGTAATAGAGCAGGCCGCCGGCCTCATGGATAATCTCTGCGATCTCAACGATCTGTTCCTCGAACAGGCCGAGGGTACTCGGATTTGTGAGCATGAGCGCTGCGGTATCCTTGCCGACAGCTGCGCGCAGCGCGCCTAGGTCAACCATGCCGTGCTCGTTCGATTTGATTGTGATGGTTTCGAAGCCTGCGACGGTGGCACTGGCAGGATTCGTTCCGTGCGAGGAGTCCGGAACGATCACTTTGGTGCGTACATCGCCGCGGCTTTCATGGTAAGCGCGAATCATCATCAGCCCGGTCCATTCGCCATGGGCGCCTGCAGCCGGCTGAAGTGTAACCTGATCCATTCCGGTCAGTGCAGCCAGGTCGTTCTGAAGCACATACATCAGCTCGAGTGCGCCTTGAATGCTCTCTTCCGGCTGATAGGGATGAATTTTGGCGAAGCCCGCAAAACGAGCGGTGTCTTCGTTGATTTTCGGATTATACTTCATCGTACAGGAGCCGAGCGGATAAAAGCCGTTATCGACGCCGAAATTGCGCCGGGACAGCTCGGTGTAATGACGGATTACGTCGACCTCGTAAACCTCGGGAAGCTGTGCAGGCGTTTGTCTTAGCATTGCGGCAGGAATGAAGGCAGAAGGATCCGATTCCGGTACATCGCAAGGCGGGAGGGAATAAGCGACGCGCCCTGGTTTGCTGAGCTCGAATATCAGCGATTTGGCCGGTTTCAATGACATGTTCCTCATATCGTTCATGCCATTTCCTCCAGTCTAGTGACAAAGTTATCGATTTCCGTGCGCGTACGTTTCTCCGTCACAGCAATTAACATATGTCCTTGCAGCTCCGGATAGGCAAACGCAAGATCGCAGCCACCGAGGAAGCCGGCTGCAAGCAGCTTCAGATTCGCTTCCTTTACGGAAACGTTGGTCGGCAGCTTCACGACAAATTCATTAAAGAACGGAGCGGTGAAGGGGAGTTCGAAGCCGCGCTTTGCAAACTGATCGGCTGCGTAATGGGCTTTCTGTACATTCAAGTTAGCGGCCTCGCGCAAGCCCTCTTTGCCCATCGTCGACAAGTAGATCGAAGCGCATAGAGCAAGCAAGGCTTGATTCGAGCAGATGTTGGACGTCGCTTTCTCCCGCCTTATATGCTGCTCCCGAGCTTGCAGAGTCAGAACAAAGCCGCGCTTTCCATCGATATCCGTGGTCTGGCCGACAATTCTGCCCGGCATCCGCCGCATCAGCGGCTCGGTGACGGCGAAGAACCCGCAGGTCGGTCCTCCGAGCGATTGCGAGATGCCAAGCGGCTGCGCATCACCGACGACAATGTCGCTTCCGAGCTTACCCGGTGTCTCCAGCAAACCGAGCGATAAGGGGTTGCTGCTGACAACAAGCAGTCCTTTAACATGGTGAATGATTGGCTCGATGGCGGCTAGATCCTCGACTGCGCCGAAGAAATTCGGTGATTGCACGAGCACGGCTGCGGTCTTGTCGTCTACGGCTGCCTGTAGGGCGTTCAGATCTGTAACGCCGTTCGTATAGCCTACTTCGACGATGTTCAGGTTGAGGCCGCGAGCCATCGTGCGGACCATCTCGCGGGCTTCCGGATGGACGGTGCGCGAGATGACGATCCGGTTTCGCTTCGTTGCTCCTGCAGCCAAGGCGCCTGCTTCGGCTAAGGCCGTAACGCCGTCATACATACTGGCATTTGCGACAGCCATACCGGTTAACTCACAAATGTACGATTGGAACTCGAAGATGGCTTGAAGCTCGCCTTGGCTGATCTCCGGCTGATAAGGCGTATAAGCCGTATAAAATTCAGAGCGAGAGATCATGTGATTGATAACGACAGGCAAGTGGTGATCATAGATGCCCGCACCAAGAAAGCTTTTGTAACGGTCGGTGTCGGCGTTGCGGCCGGCAAGCTCCTTCATATGCTCAAGCAGGGAGAACTCGTCGAGAGCGGCGGACATCGGCAACGTACCGCGGTAACGGATGGATTCCGGGATGTCTCGGAACAGCTCTTCGATCGATGCTGCGCCGATCGTTGCAAGCATATCGGCTTGGTCTTGATCGGTTACGGGGATGTAGCGGTGTAAATTAGCCAATTAATTTCACTCCTTAGGAAGTCTTTTATAAAATGGGGTCTTTATGACTTTGGCCTTCAACTGTTTACCGCGAATTTCAACTGTCAGTTCGGTGCCGAGAGCGGCAAAGTTCGCATCGATCAAAGCGAGACCGAGGTTACGCTTCAGCGTCGGCGATTGTGTGCCTGTCGTGACGGTTCCGATCAATGTGCCGTTTCCGTAGACAGGGTAATGCGAGCGGGGGATACCGCGGTCAATCAGCTCGATGCCGACAAGCCTGCGGGACAGTCCCTCTTCCTTCTGCTTGACCAGCGCTTCTCGGCCGATAAAGACCTCTTTGTCGAGCTTGACGAAGAAGCTGACTCCAGCCTCAAGAGGCGTGATGGTGTTCGAGAGCTCTTGACCGTATAGCGGCAAACGCGCCTCAAAGCGTAAAGTGTCACGAGCGCCGAGTCCGGTAGGGATTAAGCCGAACGGTTCGCCGGCTGCGAGCAGGTTTTTCCAGACGTCGCCGGCTCGGTCTGCCTGAACATAGAGTTCGAAACCATCCTCGCCCGTGTAGCCGGTTCGCGAAATTAACGCATTCACTCCCGCGAGTGAGGTGCTTGTTGCGAATCGGAATGAAGGGAGTTCGAGGACGTCGGCACCGGCGCCTGCGGCAGCCATGATAGCGGCGGCTGATGGTCCCTGCAAGGCGAGAAGGGCCAGCTTATCGGAGATATTCTCGAGCAGGACATCCCCGATTAAATGATCTCGCATCCATTCGTAATCTTTATCGATGTTCGAAGCGTTTACGACGACCATGAACTGATCGGCCGTGATTCGATAGACAAGCAAGTCGTCGACGACGCCTCCATCCGGATAACACATCAGTGAGTATTGTGCTTGGCCGTCGGCGAGCTTGGTGACGTCATTCGTCGTCAACAGCTGCAAGAAGCGCTCCGCGAATAAGCCTGTCACCTTGAATTCTCCCATATGGGAGACATCGAACAGACCGGCGCGCTGCCGAACGGCGTCGTGTTCTTTCTGTATGCCGGAGAACTGGACGGGCAGCTCCCATCCGCCGAAATCGATGCAGCGGACCTCCGGATGAGCGGCATAGAGCGGGTACAACGGGGTTCTTTTCAAATCGGCCATTCTTATCTCTCCTCCTCGAATTCGTGATAGTAACGCAAAGAAGGACAGCAACAAAAAGGCAGCGCATTCTCAGCCGAAGCTGCCTGCGTTTCCTTTTTGCTCTGTCCTTTGTACCTGAGAGTTACCCTATGTCCGTATGAAAAGAAGGGACATAAGTTTCCCCGTGGGTGATCCCGCGAACGGGATGCTCTCCAGAGGCGCGTCCGATAAAGGTCCTTTTGCCTGAGAGATTCACCTATGTGAGGTTTACTCCTTCGGCGCCGCCGAAATCTTGCTTATTGGCGATCTCTCCCTGTATCATCATCCGCATATTTAGTTGTCACAGTCTATTCTTACACAACGATGATAGGTTTTGTCAACAAAAGTATTTTTAATGTCAATATTTTGTTAGATATATTGACATTAATAATCATTCTGATTTAAGCTAAACGCATCAACAACCGAATAAGCGGATGACGATGGCAGGGAGAGACTGAAGGAGCGAACCGCTCTGGAGGCACCGAAGGAGCAAGTCGACGGCCGGCCGGCCGAAGATTAATCTCTCAGGTAAACGTACCGCCATTCGACGCAACTCTGGAGAGAGCTAAAAGCCACCAAAGGGGTAAGAGCGGTTCTTGAACCGTTTAAACTCTCAGGTACCCGGGACAGAGAACTTGGCGAATAGCCGGTTCTCTGTCCCTTTTTATTGGTTTACCGGCATTAATGGAAGGTCTAGGGTTTTAAATTTATTTTTCCAAGCATACAGGGCGGACCGCTTATGCATATCATTGCGGCCAAGGCCGTATGCTTCGGCAAGGCGATAAATCCTTCTTTTAAAGCATATGCAGCAATGCTCCTCAATAACGCCTGGACGCTGCAGGAATCGCAGGAGACGGACAACAGCAGTCAACTACCATATAACGGAAAGGATGTTGAACTTGAGTGAAGTGAGAGCAGGATTGGGATATACAGAGGAACATGAATGGGCTGAGGCGCGAGGAACCATCATTCGAATTGGGATTTCGGATTTTGCGCAATGTCAGTTAGGCGACATTGTGTTCGTGGAATTCCCGGAAGTGGGGGTAACGCTTGAGGCGAACGAGCCGATGGGGACGATCGAGTCGGTAAAGACCGTATCCGATCTGTTCAGCCCTGTTAGCGGAACTGTCGTGAAAGTGAACGAGGAATTGCTGGACGAACCGCAAAAAGTGAACGAGGACCCGTACGGAGAAGGCTGGATTATCGAGGTCGAGGTGGAAGGCGAAGCGGCGGAAGTGGTGGCCGCGCTTTGGAGCGCTGAGCGATACGCGGCGTTCGTTGCATCCAAATAAGGAGGTGCGCAAGATGCCGAAGCCTAGGGAACGCAAGCCGGAGTGGCTGAAAATATCGCTTCATACAGGAGACGGATACCAAGAGATCAAATCGATGATGCGCGGCCGCCAGCTGCACACGGTGTGCGAGGAGGCGAAATGCCCGAATATATTCGAGTGTTGGAGTCAGCGGACGGCAACATTCATGATTTTGGGGAGAATCTGCACGCGCGCCTGTCGGTTCTGCGCCGTAAACTCGGGCCAGCCTACAGAGCTCGATCTGGAGGAGCCCCGGCATGTGGCGCAATCCGTCAACGAGATGGGACTTGCGCATGTCGTCATCACTTCCGTCGCCCGTGACGATCTGAACGATCACGGTGCAACGATGTTTGCTGCGACCATTGTGGCTGTGCGCTTGGAAAACCCGCTAACGAGCATCGAAGTGCTAATCCCGGATTTCGGCGGTGACGCGAATCGGCTCGCTGCCTTGCTTGAGGCGAAGCCGGATGTGTTGAATCACAATCTCGAGACGGTGCGCCGGCTTTCGGACAAAGTGCGTGCAAAGGCCAAATATGACCGTTCATTGTCCGTGCTGCGCAAGGCCAAAGAACTCCGTCCAAGTCAGACGACGAAATCCGGATTGATGGTCGGTCTGGGGGAGGAGAAGGAAGAGCTTATTGAAGCCATGCGTGATTTGCGAGAAGCCGGATGCGATATTTTGACGATTGGGCAGTATTTGCAGCCGACTTCCAAGCATATGGATGTCGTTCGCTATTATCATCCAACGGAATTCGAAGTACTCAAGCAGGCGGGACTTGCGCTTGGCTTCGCCCATGTCGAGGCAGGGCCGCTCGTCCGAAGTTCCTATCACGCCCGCGAGCAAGTCGAGCGCGCGAAGGCAGTCAGTGCTGCGGGGGGAGTGTTATTATGAACGACTATGATATCGTTATTTTGGGTGGCGGCCCCGGCGGTTATGTAGCCGCCATCCGAGCTGCGCAGTTGGGCAAACGCATTGCGCTGGTCGAGAAAGAGAAGCTGGGCGGCACTTGTCTGCATAAGGGCTGCATTCCCAGCAAAGCGCTGCTGCGCAGCGCGGAGCTCTACGAGACTATGAAGCGCAGCTCAAGCTTCGGCATCCGCGTGCAGGGGATCGAACTTGATTACAGTAATGTGCTAGCCCGCAAGGATGCTATCGTTGAGCGGCTCGAGAGCGGCGTACGCTTCCTGATGAAGAAGAACAAGATCGATGTCTATGAAGGCATGGGTCTGATTGCAAATACTGCAATTACGAGCGATCGTAATGGCGTTATAGATGTAAGGGGCAGCGGCAAAGCGGAAGGTGAACCACCAATAAGCATCGGCTATCGTGACCTCATTGTGGCTACGGGATCACGTCCCCGTCGTATCCCCGGGTTGCCGGTAAACGAGCGGATAATGAGCAGTGATGAAGCGCTTGCCATGGAAGCCGTCCCGGCTTCGATAATAATCGTCGGAGGCGGCGTCATTGGCGTTGAATGGGCTTCGATGTTGAATGATTTCGGCGCACAAGTCACAATCGTCGAAGCGGCAGATCGGATCGTGCCAACAGAGGATGAGGACTTGTCCCGCGAACTGGCGCGTCTGTTCACGAAACGCAGGATCAAAACGTTGACAGGCGCAATGCTGCTTCCGGACAGTGTTTTGGCGGACGGTGGAGGCGTAGTCTTGCAGGTCTCGCGGGGAGGTAAGATCGAGACGCTGATGGCAGATCGTATGCTTGTCTCTGTTGGACGAGCGGCGAATATTGAAGGTTTCGGCCTCGAACGAACGGCAGCGCGGATCGAACAGGGGGTCATCGCGGTCGACCGATCAATGCGGACCAACGATCCCCATGTCTATGCAATCGGCGATGTCGTCGGCGGTTTGCAGCTCGCCCATGTTGCCAGTCACGAAGGGGTGACGGCGGCAGAGAGCATCTGCGGACTTGACGCTCATTCGTTGGAGGCTGTTTCCGTTCCGAAATGCATATACAGCCGTCCCGAGCTTGCTAGTGTCGGATTATCTGAGCAGGCTGCGGTTGAAAACGGGCATTCGGTCAAAATAGGCAAGTTTTCGTTCAAGGCGATTGGCAAAGCGCTGGTTTTAGGCGACTCCGACGGCTTTGTTAAAGTTGTTGCGGACGAGAATACCGGTGATGTCCTTGGCGTTCACATGATCGGACCTCATGTGACGGACTTCATCGGCGAAGCATCGCTTGCGCAGCTGTTGAAGGCGACTTCGATGCAGATCGGCCGAATGATTCATCCGCATCCGACGCTCTCCGAAATTATCGGCGAAGCAATGCTCGAGGCCGACAACATGGCTCTGGGGATGTGACTGCGATGTGGAGGTTCGTACACACGGGGAATCGGACGCCGGCAGAGAACATGGCAATCGATGAAGCGATCGTCGTTGCTCATGAACGGGGACTTGTACCGCCAACCGTTCGATTCTACGGCTGGAGTCCGGCGACATTGTCCATTGGTTGTTTCCAGAAGGCTGCCGAAGAGGTCGACTTTGATGCTTTGCACAAGCATGGCCTCGGCTTCGTCCGGCGGGCAACCGGCGGACGCGCGGTGCTTCATGATCAAGAGCTCACCTATAGCCTCATCGTCTCCGAGAATTATCCCGGCATTCCGAGCAGCGTAGTTGAAGCCTATCGCGTGCTCAGCATGGGACTGCTGTTTGGCTTTCGCAAGTTAGGTTTAGCCGCGAACATGTCGGGTATGGACGACTTAGAGGCTGATGTTTTGGCGGATCCATCCACGTGCAGTGCTTCGAGAGGAAAGGTGATGTCGGCTGCATGTTTCGATGCTCCTTCCAAGTATGAGCTTGTCGTTGAAGGCAAGAAAATCGCGGGAAGCGCACAAATGCGAACCAAAGGAGTCATCCTCCAGCACGGTTCCATCCTTATTGAACTGGACGCTGACCTGTTATACGATGTTTTGCGTTTCGACGACGAGACGGAAAAGCGGCTGATGAAAAAAGTATTCGAGCGCAAAGCAGTCGCGATAAATACCTGTCTGCGCCGCAAAGGGGAACTGCCGCTAATGATTTCGGATGTGGAAGAAGCTTTTCGCATCGGATTTGCTCAAGGTCTGGAAACCGAACTCATCTACGGCACCTTAACGGAGTTTGAAACGGAATTGGCCAACCAGCTTGCGGTAGATAAATATGGCGCTGACGGTTGGAATCTTCGAAGATAAACGGAGGATGATCAGATGAAGCCTATACGACGGCATTCAGCTATGACTAATCTGCATGGACCGCGGCATCGCCGGCTTCTAATCGCTCTTTTCGCCTCCCATTTCTTCTGCACGGTACTATTTGTTTCTGCGGGGTATGCGCTATCGGAGGGTTTCAACCTATCTCCGATTTCGATAGGTTTGAACCTCATTACCGGCATCATGCTATGTGTTGGAGCCTACATTCCGGATAATATGCTCGCTCGATCAGCTTGGTCTTCCATCCCTATTGGATTGTTGCTATGCATGTTCGCTTCGATTTGTCTACTATTTTGGGGCGGCAGCGACTCATCCGTCATCACCTTTGCGGTGTCCTGCGCAGGCTTCGGCTTTGCGGTGGTGAATCTTGGCGTGTCTTCCGAGAAGGCTGAGGTTCAGCTGCAAGGGCTCCCTGACGGATTCAATCATAAAATGGTCAGTTCGCGGCTGCTAGGCCTTGCCATCGGCTTCGCAATCTCGGCGCTATTCGCGATTGTGCAATGGGGAAGCTTTCATATCGGACTAATGCGGCTGGTTAACGGCTGCGCGTTCTGTCTGCTTGCTGTCAGTTTCATATTCATATCCAAAATTAGCCGGGTTCGTGCCTGGGAATAAGCAGAACAGACGATGAGGGAGCAGATTTCGATTGACAAACGTATTTACAGAATGAAGCCCGCGGATTTCCGCGGGCTTCATTCGTATTTGTCGGATCACGCGTTCAGGAAATGCAACAGATCCCTTCTGAATAAAGCGACCTAGTGTTAATGATTTGTTCGTCCCCCGACATGAAGGATGGAAGCGACTAAGTTGTCATGGTCTTGTTCACTCACGACGCCTGAGAATCCGCAGGACTGTCTGGCAATCAGCTGGGTAGGCAGGATGATGGAGTCTTCTTCCTTGCGAGCATTAAAAACGAGCTGGGTGGCAATAGCGCCAACCTCAAATTTAGAATGACCGATCGTCGACAATGCAGGTCTGATTAGAGGGGCAAGGTTAATGTTGTCGAATCCGACAATGGCGATATCCTCAGGCACGCGAAGGCCTGCTTCGTGCAGGGCACGAATGGCACCGATCGCCATCTCATCATTGGCTGCGAATATAGCATCCGGCAGCCTTTTGCTTGCAATCAGGAGCTTGACAGCTTGATAGCCGCCGGCTTCGAGGAATCGGCCGTGCATCGCAATCCGCTTGGGAACGGGCAGGTCATGCTCGAGCAAAGCGCGTTTGTAGCCTTCGTATCGCTGCGTGTTATCGAAGGCAGCCGTCGGTCCGCTCAGAAACTCGATATTGCGCCGTCCCAGCTTGATCAGATGCGTGACTGCATCATAACCGCCTTGCTCATTGGTAATGAGGACATTATGTACATAATCTCCACGTAACTCTCTATCAAGTACGACAATGGGGAAAGATTCCGACGCTACTTGAAGAATGAGGCTGTCGCTGATCGCTGTACCCATAACGATGGCACCATCAACGAATTTTTCTCTTAAGAAACGATGTGCAGAGCTGTTCTCGCCGCCATAGGTGCTGCAGACGATCAAATTGTAATCATGTGAGGCTACAATTTCTTGGACGCCTTCAATGACTTGGCTGTAGAACGGACCGCCAAGATCGTTCAGGAATAATCCGATCGTCTCACTCTTGCGTTTCTTCAAATTACGAGCAGCCCCGCTTGGACGGAAATTAAGTGCCTCAGCGGCCCGAACGACTTTACGGCGTGTCTCTTCACTGATCTTAGGCGAGTTATTCAGTGCGTAGGAGACGGTCGAAACGGCAACGCCCGCCATCTTCGCTACATCCTTGATTGTAGCTGACATGTTATCCTCCCGGTCGAATACGAATTTTAGATAATGGAATGAAAGAAGGTTAACAATTTCGTCATATGTAATGATTATTATAACATTCGTTTCTACAGCATGTGAATGATCAAACAGGAAATATAGGGCCTAGAGTCGCATCTATCTACTCATTTATTAGCTTAAATCTATAAATTATTCGCCAATTCGAACTAGTAAGATTGTTGCTGATGAAAATACCGATTTTCATTATAATGGAAGATGACAGCGTAATGGCAACTCACTTAGATGAATGGCGACATGAGCTATGAGAAGGAGTTGGAGAGCTAGCATGGAAGAGAACCTTAATTGGCAGGCAAAATGGATCTGGCCGAATCGGCCAAGCCTCGAGCACGCTGCAGGTGAGCGAGAGCCGCAGTTGGCTTATTTTCGCCGGAGCTTTCACGTTTCGGATAAGTCGGATGTTCGATTGACTGTACGCGTTTCTGCAGACAGCCGCTATCGAATCTGGCTGAATGGAGAGTCGCTCGTAAGCGGTCCGCTTAAAGGCGACATGAACACGCACTACTATGAAGTGATCGATGTGACGGACAAGCTCCGTGACGGAGAGAATGTGTGGGCGGCCCAAGTGATTTACTACACCGGACGAACCGGACCGGCTTCCGTGTGGCGCTCAGATATGGGAGCGTTCCTGCTGGACGGCCAACTGGTAGATGGATCGGGTAACACGTTGGAAGATGTAAGCACAGATACTCGTTGGCAGGCACTGCGTCTTGGCGCCGGAGCGTTTACGTTCGAGCGGGAGACATTTACGTTATTTATCGGCGGCGGGGAACGAGTGAACGGCAGCGAGCTGCCGTTCGGCTTCACGACTCCTGATTTCGATGACAGCAGTTGGTCGAATGCAGTGGTTGTCAGCGAGATTATGGACGGGATGTATGGTCAGTTGACCCGCTGGCAGCTAACCGAGCGGTCTATTCCGTTTATGCAAGAGACCCTTCGTTCTTTTACACGCGTTATGCAGGCATCGAGTGGGGACCGGACATGGAGTGAAGGGGACTCGCCGGAGCAGCTGCTCGGCGTGGAGCTGAATCCGGGAGAGAAGTTGATTGTCGAGCTGGATGCTTCGAAGATGACAAGCGGATACCCGCGCGTTCAGTTCTATGGAGGCAGAGGTGCACAAGCCTCCGTGCTTTATGCCGAATCTTATGAATTCCCGCCCGGCGAAGGCGGCATGCGCAACAAAGGGATTCGTGATGATCAAGAAGGCAAGTCGTTATTAGGGTTCGAGGATTACTATTCTCTTGCCGGTGTAGGTAATTCGAGTACCGCTGTAAGTGAAGTGTACGAGCCTATCCACCGCAGAGGATTCCGGTTTATTCGTCTGACGCTTCAAGCCGCGGATGAACCTGTCACGCTGGCTGGTATCGATTATCGGCAGAGCGGCTATCCGCTGGAGGAATTGGCTGCTTTTGACGGATCCGATCCTACATTCGCTCCGTTATGGGAAATCAGCTTAAATACGCTTCGCGGCTGTATGCATGAAACGTATGAGGATACTCCGTTTTACGAGCAAATGCAGTATGAGCTGGACAGCCGACTTCAAGCGTTGTTTACCTATTCGGTGAGCGGTGATGACAGGCTCGGTCGGAAGACGATTCGCGACTTCCACAGCTCCTTGCTGCCAAGCGGCATCCTGCAAAGCCGTTATCCATCTGTCGACAGACAGGTCATTCCGGGTTTTGCCTTGTTCTGGCTCATGATGGTGTACGATCATTACAGTCATTATGGCGATGCTGCGCTTGTGAAAGCCTATCGTCCGACAATGGATGCGGTGCTCGGCTGGTTCGAGAATCGCCGCGAGGAGAGCGGACTTGTCGGGCAAATGCCGACAGCGTACTGGTCTTTCGTCGATTGGACAATGGCATGGAAGGACAATGCCGGAGCGCCGCATGCAGCACGCCGAGGGCCGCTCACGGTATACAATCTCATGTATGCGGATGCGCTTGTTAAAGCTGCAGAGATGAATGAGTGGACCGGACGAAACGAAGTCGGCGCGGAATACCGCGAACGGGCAGCATCCGTGCGCGAAGCTGTTCGCCTGCATTGCTGGTCGGAATCGCGTCAGCTGTTCCGCGACGGTCCGGAAGTGGAAGCTTACAGCCAGCATGCGCAGATGTGGGCCGTACTCACAGGAACGGTAAATGGCGATGAAGCGAAGTCGCTGACGGTGCGGATGCTGGACGGAGACGGAGATGGAGCAGACCTGGCGCAAATTTCGACGGCGATGTCCTACTACCTGTTCCGTGCGCTGGCGATGACGGGCATGTATGAGCTGACATTCAAACTGTGGGATTCATGGCGCAGACAAGTCGATCTCCATCTGACTGCCTGGGTGGAGGACCCGGTGTCAGAGCGCAGTGATTGCCACGCCTGGGGCGCTTTGCCGCTCTATGAATTCCCTGCGGAGATACTCGGCGTCAAGCCGCTCACGCCTGGTTTTGCCGAGATCGGGATATCGCCTGTCGTCGGGCCGCTCAGCTGGGCGAAGGGAAGCACATCGACGCCGCATGGTCTTGTTGAAGTGGCCTGGCAGCAAGAAGGCAGCCGTTTCACCATTCAAGTGAACGGACCAGCCGGTATTCCGGTTACGCTCACGCTGCCAAGTGGTGAGAAGCGCACCTTTGCTGAAGCACGGGAACTGGAAATCGTGTGCGAATATGCAGGGAATGCTGTTGCTAATAGCTGATAGGGTTAGGGAGATCGAGATGTCCGTAATGGACATCTCGATCTTCTTTTTGTTATCCCTAATTTTCCAGTTCCTGTTATACTGAATGTGAGGTAGATAGCATCGTTAAGAGCAGTTTAATCGATTTCGAAGGAGCGTGAATCCTTGTTCAGTTACTCGATAAACGCGGACTTGAAATTACATATCTTGCAGATCCATCATGCGGATGAAATCTATGCCGCGATTCAGAAGAACCGAGAGCATATCGGCGAGTTTCTGCCTTGGGCGCTTACGACGACTAGCGTCGATGAAGTGAAGCTGTACATTGAATATGAGTTAAAGAGATTCGCAGGAAACAACGGCGTATCGTGTGGGATCTTCTATCAAGATCGCTACATCGGTAATATTAGCGTCCAAGATATCAATTGGAAGCATAGGAAGACGTCGATTGGCTATTGGTTATGCGCGGATTATCAAGGCAAGGGATTCATGACGGAGGCTTGTCGGACGATTATCCGGCATATTTTTCAGGAGCTGGAATTAAATCGGATCGAGATTCGGGTAAGAGAGGATAATGCGAGGAGTAAGGCAGTTCCTCTGCGGCTTGGCTTCCTGCAAGAAGGAATCATTAGAGCGGCCGAATACAATAAGGGACACTATCATGATCACCTCGTATATGGTCTGCTGAAATCGGAGTGGAAGGCAAGCGAGACAGGTTAGGGATCAGCAAATATCATAGGAAGGAGAATTCGTCATGATTATTCTGATAAGCGGAAACAGTCAAACCGGTAAGACGCTCATGTCTCAAAAGTTACTTGAGCGCTATCACATCCCATACCTCTCAATTGACCATCTCAAAATGGGGTTATATCGGGGAACATCAAATTGCGGGTTTACGCCGCTCGACAGCAACGAGCACATTGCGGAGGTGCTCTGGCCGATTATTAAAGGCATTATCATGACGAATATCGAGAATAACCAGCACCTTATTATTGAGGGCTGTTATATTATGCCACATCATAGTAGAGACTTTGAACCGGAATACGCAGACAAGATCATCTCCGTATATCTGGGATTCTCACAACGGTATATAGAGGAGAACTTTCTATCGGGTATTGTGAAGCATCGCAATGTGATCGAGGACCGAGGAGGTCCGGAAGAGCGATCAATCGCGGAGTATATCGGTGAACACGAAGCATTTAGAAGAAAATGTTTAGACAACGCTGTCCATTACTTCGAAATTGACCACAGTTACGAAGCTGAAATGAAGCAGGTCTATGAGTACATAGATGTTCAAAAGAAGGAAAGGGAAGTTACGCCGAATTGCGAAGAATCGGATGGAGCTTCCCTGTAATTAACCATTCTCCGGCGGTGCCGGAAACCGCAGCGTAAACGTCGTTTCTCTGCTGTTAGTGTCAAAAGCAATCGTGCCTTCGTTGCGCTCCACGATTTGTTTGCAGATGGCAAGTCCAAGGCCGGTGCCGTCGGATTTGCTCGTGACGAACGGATCGAACAAGGAAGGCTGAATCTCAGGCGGAATTTCGGGACCGGTGTTGCTGATTCTGATGTAGATGTCAGAGCCGTCGACTAAAGTATGTATCGTAATTCTGCGCAGCTCCCCATTTGATTCGCGAAGCGCGTCAATCGCATTGTTAAGCAGATTAGAAAATACTTGTACGATCGCAATCTTCTGAATCTCCACTTGCAGCTCCTGCTGCATGTCTAGAATGAGCTCGATGTTTTCGTTGAGCAGCAGCGGATTGACGAGAATCAGCGTTTGATCGACAAGCTCATTAAGTGAAGCGAGAATGCGGTCTTCTTCGGCAATCGGTTTTCTCGAGAAGCTGAGGAAGCCGGTTATTTGCATTTCAATATTGCGAAACTCATGATCGATGATATCTAAGTATTTCTCGATGCTGGAAAGTGCGCTTGGGGCAAGGGATTTGCGAATTAAAACGAAGAACCCCTTAATGGATGTCAACGGATTTCGAATCTCGTGTGCCATGCTGGAGGCCATCTTACCGATGAGGTTAAGCTTATCCGTGTGCATGTCCTCGATCAGCTTGTCTTGGAGCTCGATTTTTCCGAATGCATGCTCCCAGAAGTAAGTGGAGAGTACAGATTGGAAGGTATCAATTCTTGAAAAGATCGTGGTAATGATCGATACAATTTCAGTACGATCGATATCCGAATGATTGAAGGCTTCATGAAAGGCTTCCCGTAAAAATAAAGTGCTCTGGTTAATATGGGCAATCGGGACTTTTCGCCGAAATAATAACTCAACCCAATCCTTGTAATTCACATAAACCGGATGCTGATCGATCGGAATATGAAAATCCGAAATAAGAGCCATATAAAGCGTGCCTTGTAAGCGGAGCTGAGTCAGGTCATATAGACCGGGATAGGCAGTAGTTAATCGTTCAATCCAACTGTCGACGATCTCGTTCGAATGGTTTTCAAAAAAACGTTTAATTTCGCTCATGTATGGGCTCCATTATTCAAGTTGGACGATGCTTGTTCGATAACTATGTCTATTTAAGCACGAATACAAGATATTCTTCAACAGACTATAATTTCCAGATTCCGCGTGTGTTTGGAGCTGGGCCTGCTTTACTGCTCCTTTAGCATCAGCTCTTCAACTTGTACCATGCACCCCGTCCCTTGCGGAGACTGTGCGACTACGCCTGCTAAGCAAGTAGTAGGAAGATTCATCCCGAAATACCGGATTTGCCGCCACTGCTCGCCGTCCGCCGAATAGTGGAAGGAGATACAATTGCCGTCCCGAGTAAGGCGCAGATAAGGTTTCTCTACATCCACCCGCTCGGAATTGCAGTCGTCCGAACTGCCATCCTTCGTGACAACAGACACGATAGTAGGGTATTCGCCATTGTATTCGTAGCATAGCTTCGCCCAATTACGGTCATCAACCATCAGCATCAGACAGCCGGAGTCATACTTGTGTGTCATGACAGCACTTAATCGGGTTGTCAGCACAAACGATCCGCTAACCGGCCTGTACAAGAAGGGAGCGGAGCTGATGATGTGTTTGCCTGCCGGATCTTGATAGAAGTCAGCATTCGCCGGAGCCTCTATTAGGAGTTCGCCTTTCTCGCCACGCTCCGAGTATCCCGGTTCATTCATCCACTGCATGGTTTGTTCTGGCACTTGATTCAGCAATAAATTAGCTTCCACCCTCATCCCTCATTTCATATTAAGTAACTAACTCTTAAGTACATTCTCTCCGTATTCGAAATGTCCTGCCCTCAGCTTAATCCTTGCCGAGATTTGCGGTAGTCTCCCGGTGTCTGACCGGTCAATTCTCGAAACATCCGAATGAAATAGTTGTAGTCATCGATGCCGATGGCTTCGGCTACGACGGGAACAGGCAGCTCGCTCGCTGCGAGAAGCCGCTTGGCTTCCTCGATCTTCAAATAACGGATGTATTGGACAGGGGTTTTGCCGGTGTGCATCTTTAAACAGCGGGCCAAATATTCAGCGTTAAAATGAAACTGTTCCTCTAAAGAAGCCGAGTGAAACGGCTCCTTAATGAAGCGGGTTAAGAAATCCTCCAATTGGCGGCTTAGTGTAAGCGAGCGCGACGGCTTCGTCGATTCTATCGTTAACTGCTGCAGCTGCTCCAGCAATCGGACGAGCAACCCATGCAGACGCGCGGCATTTTCCAAGTTCAGCTTGTGCTGAATTGCAAGCATGTCTCGGAGCAGGGGCAGCAGCGGCTTCGGGTCAATATTCGCCCATTTTGGCAGAAATAACGATTGTCTGCGAGGGAGAAAGTCGGCATCCGTTCCCGGTTCAAGAATGGAAGACCATGAGATTTGCTGGCTGTTCAGCGAGGAAGCGGGGAGAGGATGGTAGAAATGAATCCAATAAATCTCCGTGTCCACCTCACATGGCCGATGGCCGACATGAGTGTGACCGGGCTCAAGCAGCAGGAGATCACCTGCACCAAGCGTGTAAGGCCGCTCATCCTCGGTCATATAAAGGTCACCTTGGATAACCAGGAGCATGTCATACAGAGGGAAATTTCGTTTGAAATGCTGGTTACCCGGACGCCAGATAGAATGGCCGATGGTGACAAATTGCGGAAGCGGGGGGATTGGAAGCTGTAAACATTCCATCTTGGAGGGATCGCTCCTATTAGGTCGATTTTGTGCTATAACAAGTCTATTCCATCTCTATCCTCTTGTGCAATGACTATGTCATAGTGAAGAAAGATTGACTACGAGGATAGGGGCGAAGCGTATGCGGTTTAGACAGGTTCATCTTGATTTTCATACCTCAGAAGCCATTCCGGGCATTGGCAGTCAGTTTTCCAAGGAGCAGTTCCAAGACATGCTCCGCAAAGGCCATGTCGATTCCATCACGGTGTTCTCCAAATGTCATCACGGCTGGGCTTATCATCCGACCGACGCCAATGAGCGCCATCCCGGTCTGGAATTCGATTTGCTTGGCGCGATGATTGAAGCTGCACATGAAGTCGGGGTCAAGACGCCTGTATATATTTCTGCTGGGCTGGATGAGAAGCTGGCCAGACGTCATCCGGAATGGCTCTTCCGAGACCAAGAGGAGCGTACGAGCTGGGTGAAGAACTTCATGCAGCCCGGTTACCATGAGTTCTGCATGAACACGCCTTACCTTGAGATGCTGTTGAAGCAAATCGAAGAGGTTGTTCGCCGGTATGATGCAGACGGCATCTTCCTGGATATCGTTGGCGTACGTCAATGCTATTGCCAATATTGCGTGGCGGATTTGCGCCGTGAGGGCAAAGATCCGCGCAATGCGGAGGATGTGCTGGCGCTTGGCGAACGCACCTATGCTCATTATGGGAGAGCCGTGAAGGAGCTTATCCATGGCTTGAAGCCGGGGATGCCCGTCTTTCAAAATGGCGGCCATATTCGCCGCGGCCGGCGTGACTTGGCACAGATGAACACCCATTTGGAGCTGGAATCGCTGCCTACCGGCGGATGGGGGTATGATCACTTCCCGCTGTCGGCGCGTTATTCGCAGACGCTCGGCATGCCTTATCTGGGCATGACCGGTAAATTCCATACGTCATGGGGGGAGTTCGGCGGCTATAAGCATCCTAACGCACTGCGTTACGAGACGGCTCTGAGCATTGCCAATGGTGCTCGCTGCTCGATCGGCGATCAGCTTCACCCGGATGGTGTCATGGATGAGGCAACTTACGAGCTGATCGGTCACGCCTACCGCGAGGTTGAGCAGAAGGAAGCTTGGTGCACGGATACGGTGAATGTCGCCGATGTAGCGCTGCTCTCGCTGGAAGCTGTCGGCGTTCACAAGACGACGGGGCAGGTGGATTTTACGGGGCACTCCGATGCCGGAGCCGTGAGGATGCTGCTGGAAGGAAAAATTCTGTTTGACGTTATCGATATGGAGGCGGACTTCTCCGCTTATAAAGTTGTTATTTTGCCGGACGAAGTAGTGCTTGGGAGTAAGCTAGCCGAAAGTCTTAAGGCCTATCTGGCGAAAGGCGGTAAGGTTCTGGCTACCGGGCGGTCGGGCTTGAAGGAAGACGGAAGCGGATTTGGCCTCGATTTCGGCGTGAAGTGGCTGGGAGAGAACGAGTTTCAACCGGATTATTTCCGGCCGGCGTTTGAAGTAGGCGGACTCGGCAAAGCCGCATTTATTTTCTATGGCAAAGGGCAGCGTATTGAGCTTGAAGATGTTGAAGGCTCCTCTGCTGCTGCGCTTGGTCGGCGGGAAGATCCATATTTTAACCGGGATGTGTTCACATTCTGCTCCCATCAGCATACGCCAAGCTCGCGAAGCAATGGTGGACCGGGCATGGTAGAAGGTCCGGATGGCATTTATATCGCTTGGAACGTGTTCGAGGATTACGGGACGAAGGGCAGCTTAATTCTGAGGGAAACGGTGCTCTATGCCCTGAATAGATTGCTTGGCGCAAGGAAGACAATCGAAACTTCTCTGCCTGCACAAGGGATCGTGACGCTGCAGCAGCAGCCCGCGGAAGGTCGCTATGTGAACCATTTGCTGTATGCGACACCGGTCAAACGCGGCAACGGCATTGAAATCATAGAGGATATCTTGCCGGTTTACGATACGACGGTTTCCCTGCAATTGCAGGAATCGGTCAAGAGCGTGTACCTGGCTCCACAGCAAACCGCGCTGCCATTCGTGCAGGAAGACGGGAAGCTGACCTATACGGTGGATCGTCTGGAATGCCACCAGATGGTCGTAATTGATATCGTGAAATAGACGGACGGTTGCTAATACAGCAGGGGCGGGTCATGTTGGACCGTTTCTGCTGTTTTTTGCTATGTGTGGCGGTCGAAGTGGAAGGATTTTGGGCAGAGGTCAAGGAATACAATAATTAGGAAAATTAGGATAGAAAGGAATGATCCTTCATGAGGCTCGGAGGTCCGATTCTGGCAAGGGAAACGCTTGATCCGGAGCGCTGGATTGCTGCACATGTTGAGCGCGGTTATACGGCTGCTTATTTTCCGGATGTGGATGAAGCGGCACAAATCGAGGATTACGTTCGCGCTGCCGCAGCGGCGAACATCGTCATTGCGGAGGCGGGGGCGTGGAGCAACCCGCTGAGCCAAGACCCGGAGGTGCGGGAGCAGGCAATCCGATATTGCAAGAAGAAGCTCGAGACGGCAGAGCTGGCAGGGGCACGCTGCTGTGTCAACATCGCCGGTTCGTTAGGCGAGCAGTGGGATGGTCATGATCCGGCGAACTTGACAGATGAAACCTTCGAGCTGATCGTCGATACCGTTCGCGGAATTATTGATCATGTGAAACCTGAACGGACTTACTATACACTGGAAATGATGCCGTGGATGTATCCGGATACTGTCGACAGTTATTTGCAGCTCATTAAGGCGATTGATCGGTCGGCGTTTGCCGTTCATCTAGATCCCGTGAACATTGTCACCAGCCCGCAGTTGTTTTATCGGAACGGGGCTTTGATCGAAGAATGCTTCACCAAGCTTGGTCCTTATATCCGCAGCTGCCATGCTAAGGATATTGTGCTTGGCTCGTCGATGGTGGTTCATCTGGATGAAACGCGTCCGGGGCTGGGAAAGCTGGATTATGCTCAGTATCTCCGCCAATTAGTGAAGCTGGATCGCGATGTGCCGCTTATGCTGGAGCATCTGGACAGCGACTCCGAATACCGACTTGCGGCCGATTATATTCGAGCAACAGCAAGTTCAATCGGAGTGAAGCTGGGATGACCCATCGACGGGATGTTGGGATTGTTCTGACAGGCGTCCGCACAATCGAGCTTCAGTCGATGGATCGCGGAGCTGCACGGTTACAGGCGAACGAAATCATAGGAGAGACATTGTTCACGTTAATTAGTACGGGGACGGAGCTCGCGTTGTATCTGGGGCGGGCTGATTTTACGAGTATTCCGGGTTACGCCGCTGTGTTTCGTGTGCAAGAGGTTGGTAGTGAAGTCCAAGCCTTCAAGCCCGGAGATTTGGCCTTCTGCATGGGGCCGCATCGATCTGTGCAGCGTGTAAGCGAGAAGGAGGCGCTGCTGCTTCCGGGAGGCTTGTCCCCGGCAGCCGCTGTCTTCGCGAGAATGATGAATGTCAGCATGTCGACGCTATCGACGACGAAAGCGAGACCGCCTCAGCGGGTGATGGTGAGCGGATTGGGTTTGGTCGGCAATATGGCGGCGCAGCTGTTCGCGGCTAGCGGCTATTCCGTGACGGCTTACGATCCGGTTGTATGGAAGCGTGAAGCTGCTGCCGGGATTGCCGGTGGTGCTTATGTATCGAGCCTGCCGCCTGTGGATGATCCTGCTCTCAGAGGGACATTCGCACTCGTCGTGGAATGCTCCGGGCATGAGCAGGCCGTGCTTGACGGCAGCCGCATGGTTGGGAAGAATGGCGAGGTAGTCATGGTAGGCGTACCATGGAGAAGGCAGACCGAAGCGTATGCGCATGAGCTGCTGCATCTTGTTTTCCATAACTATGTCGTGCTGCGAAGCGGCTGGGAGTGGGATATTCCGCTGCATGCCGCAAGCGCGTCGGAGCCAGGCATCTTCACGAATCTTGCGGGGGCGCTGCAATGGCTGGCCACTGGCAAAGTGAACGTAGACGGCTTGTACGAAATCGTTTCGCCGAAGCAAGCTGCTGCTGTTTACGAGGATTTAGCCGAGCAGCGAAACCATTCGCTGGGCTTAGCATTTGATTGGTCGCTTGTTTAGGGATTGCAGCCCGCAGCCCGGCTAAGCGCGACAAGCAAATCGACCATTAACCCATACAAATCAACTCTCAAAACCTAAGACCTCGCTGTCCAACCATCAGCGTTTCTTAGGTTTTTTCTTGCCGACGGCAGAAGCGGATTTCTTGCCTTTCTTCGATTTTCGCCGGTTCGTGTTAATCTCTTCATCGACGACGACATCTTCTCCGTCCAGATCTTCGTCTACTTCTTCCTCAGCCTCTGGATTCTCACCAAACTCGGGTAAAATATTGGCATCGCCGAACAGGACGGTGCCATTGTTCTTCACGATGATGACTTTGCCGATCCAGCAGAACATGGCTGCGATGCCTCCCTCTGACGCATACTGCTACCGCTGGTCTATGATATGAACCGTATTGTCTGCCCGTATTGGCGCGTGTCCGTAGTAATCAACATAAATTAGGCAGGCTTATCGTTAAGGGACATCTACTTTACTCACAAAGTCCCTCAATTCGGCCAAAGTAGACCTCTAGGTGAGCTACATACTCACAAAGTCGCACAGTTCGGCCAACGTAGATCCACTTGTGAGCTACTTACTTCTAAAGAGAGGTACCCAGTACCTCTCTTCAAACAACAATCATTAGAAAAAGCTGCCCCCATCATCTAAACGATGACAAAAGCAGCTTTTATGCACTACAGCACTAATATCCGCGCCCCGTACGCCAGATGCTCGACCATCCGACGACTCGCTTCTGCGGCGTTGCCTTCGAGAATGAGCTCGAAGATTTCCAAATGATCGCGATAGGACATCTCGATGCGGTTCATGTCCTTGCGAAGCACTTTAAGCGCCATCTGGAACAGCCGATCCTGCAGATTATCCATCATCTGCACCATTTCGGAATTGTCATAGACGATGGCAAGGCGGCGATGAAACTCAGAATCGGCATGCGTGAATGCCAGGTAATCATGCTGCGCGGCGGTCTGCTCCTGAATGAGCAAATTAGCGCGGAACCAAGCGATCTCCTCCGGCGGGAGCTTGCGATTGGCCAGCTTCTGCACGATATGACCTTCCAGCGCAATTCGGAAATCGAAGAAATCCGCGACCCGCTGCAGCGACAATTCGGGTAGACTCAGCCCTTTATTAGGCGCAATATTAAGCAGCCCTTCCGCAGCCAGCTTCTCAAGAGCGGAACGGATTGGCGTGCGGCTCATCTGGAGCAGCTCCACCAAATATTTCTCCGTCAGCTGATCGTTGGAATTAATGGTTCCTTCTAGAATATAAGCACGAAGCTGCTCATACGCTTTCTCTTTCAAGGTTATGGTTGCCATTGTCAGTATCCTTCTCTTCTATAAAATGAATGGATTTCAAATACGCGATCGATTGCTCCATCCAGCTTCGTTCGAGTGCAGCTGTCTGCTCCACGGACTCCGTGAACGGTGTCCATAATTCAAGGATGGCCGTTGCAGATGTTTTGTCATGCTCCCGAATCGATGCTCGGAGAAGCTCATAATCCAGCCGGCCTGCT
This sequence comes from Paenibacillus sp. CF384, assembly GCF_900106745.1. Classification (GTDB taxonomy): domain Bacteria; phylum Bacillota; class Bacilli; order Paenibacillales; family Paenibacillaceae; genus Paenibacillus_Z. The sequence goes on from NZ_FNNV01000009.1 coordinate 97,902, forward strand.
CCGGCAGGTGCGCCGAGGATCGTAAAGCCGAGCTGGTGGTCGACTCGTTTAATATCAAAGTCTTTAATATGCAGATTAACCAGAAAGGGAATTAACCGTTTGATCACGACATCCGGGCTCTCCAGCGCGCCAAAAGAATTCACCGTATCCAGGCAGCAGCCCACGAGCGGATGATTCAAGCTCTCGAATAATTGTACCAGTTGCTGCGTTGTATGCAAGCCATGATTTTCAATGGCAAGCGCAATATTCTCTTCCTCGAAGGCGGGAAGTACCTCTCGCAGCTGCTGTTCCGCGGCAGCAAGATCAGGCGTTGTAATAATCGTTCGCACAATCGGGGATTGCAGTGTCCGAGCAATGGCCAGATAAGTCAACAGCAGTGCAGGTTCCGTACCCCGTGTGCCAACCTCAATCGAGACGTTCTGTTCGTCAGCGGTCTGCTTCAACTTGAGGAGTTCATCGGACGAAAGCGGATGCAGAGGCAGATTGTCCGCAATTTGCACAAGATCGAGTCCGCAGCTTCGCGTAAGTCGAATAAGTCCTTCGTGCGTGAGCGGTTCAGCCGGCCGCTCATAGCCGGGAATGCCGATCGACCAAGTGAAGGTGAAAGAGCTAAGTCCAAGTCTCACACAGATTCCTCCCTAGCATTTGTGACCTTAGAATAACAGGTATTTTAGAAGTCGGCAATAAATATATATGTATTGTATACATTATGTATTGAATGTCTGATGTTGATCAGTTATGCTAGTTTCAATAATACTTATTCTATTAATAAGGAGCAGGATGAATGAGCAACCAACGGAGTGAAATCGTAATTGCCGTGCTTGGTGCAGGGGGCAAAATGGGCTGCCGCATTACGGATAATTTGAGGAAAACAGATTATCAGCTGCTTCTGTGTGAACAAGCAGAGAATGGAATTGCCCGTATCTCGGAGCGAGGATTGTCCATCATGCCTAATGACGAAGCGCTTGCCGTAGCTGACTATATCATCCTCGCCGTACCTGATGCTGTCATCGGACCGCTAAGCGAGAAGATCGTTTCGCAGCTGAAGTCCGGTGCGACCGTCATCTTGCTGGATCCGGCGGCAGCCTATGCACGGCAAGTAGCGCTGCGCGATGATTGTACGTTTGTCGTTACGCATCCATGCCACCCTGCCTTGTTCGAAGAGCAGGATTCACCGGAGGCGCGCAAAGACATGTTCGGCGGCATTGCGGCGAAGCAGGATATTGTCATTGCACTACAGCAAGGCAGCGAGGAGAAGTTCGATATCGCCGAACAGATTTGCATCCGTATGTTTGCGCCGGTCACGCAATGTCACCGCATAACGGTAGAGCATATGGCGCTGCTTGAGCCGGCAGCGGCAGAAGTAGTTGCGGCAGCTGCTGCTTGTATTATGAAAGAAGCGATGGATGAAGTGATTCGAATGGGAGTTCCGGAAGCTGCAGCCAGATCGTTTATGCTCGGCCATATCCAGATCCCGCTGGCTATCGCGTTCAATAATGTGAATCCGTTCTCCGATGCGGCGAAGATTGCGATCAATTATGGTTACGATAAGATTTTCAAACCCGACTGGAAGCAAGTGTTTACGAAGGAATCTCTGGATGAAGTACTGCGTCTTATGCTGCATCTGGATGAGAAGCCTGCCCTTAAATAATTCAACATAACAGAGAGGGAGATAGTAGCATGTGGAAAGTGGGTCTAATCGGAACCGGCTTCTGGTCGGATAAGCATCTGCAGGCGTGGAGCCGAATTCCGGGTGTTCAAATTATCGCGCTCTGCAATCGATCTTCAGAGAAACTAAAACAAGCTGCGTCCAAATACAACATTTCTTCGGATCAATTATATAACAATATCGACGATATGCTTGCTCATGCGGATATCGACATTATTGATATCGTAACAGGCGCTGAAACACACGTGGATTTCGTTCGAAAGGCTGCGCAGGCGGGCAAGCACATCATGTGCCAGAAACCATTCGCGCCGACACTCGAGGAAGCCGAAGAGATGGTCGCGCTCGCGAAGCGAAACGGCGTGAGACTCATGGTTACGGAGAATTGGCGGTGGCTGGAGCCTTTTCAAACGATTAAAGAAGTGATCGACAGCGGTGAGTTAGGTAAGCTGCATGTCGCAAGATACATCCATACCGATTATTACACCCCGCGGATGGAGCCTGAAGCTGAACTGCCGCAGCCGTTCTTCCGAACGATGCCCAAGCTGCTCTTCTATGAGATGGGCGTGCATTGGTTTGATACATGGCGGTTTCTCTTCGGGACGCCTAAGCGATTGACGGCGGAGCTAACACGGGTCAGCGACCATATTATCGGGGAAGACAGCGGCATTGTCATGCTCGGACATGATGGGTTCTACGGATTCATGGATATGAGCTGGGCGACTAGGCAGAAGCTGGACCGTCCGCTTGGCGAGCAAGTTCGGGCCGTCCACTTGGAGCAGTTCGTCATTGATGGCAGCAACGGCAGCCTTAAAATGTACACAGACGGCAAAATCACCATTGTTTCGAAAGACGGATCTTCGGAACGAGTAGTGAAAGCTGAGACAACGCTTGATCACGAAGAGAGTCACTTCCGGCTGCAGTCGCATTTTATTGCCTGCTTATCCAGCGGTGAACCGTTCCAAACAAGCGGTGAGGATAACTTGATTACGCTTCGTTTAGCTTTCTCAGTCTATGAAAGTGCTGCAGAGAATAAGATGATCACATTCACTTAGTCACGGCTGATTCGACAGATTCAAAGGGAAGAAATCGTCGAATATTTCCGGGGAAATGTTGGAGAGCCAATAGTATGCAATTTTTACGGTCATAACTTGCGAGAACCCGGAGGCAGTCTGCTTTCCGGGTTTTCTTGATTAGTAGAATTTCTTTAGCAAGAAAAGAATTGACGGGATTATACGGCTTTATTACTATAATGATGTATACAACATACAACATGACCATTCACATATAGAAAGCAGGAGGTTAGTAAATTGTCTTCGAATCAGCTACCACCGCAGCCGTTAGCGAAACTGGACGTCAGTAATATTTGGGATCAAACCTATCAAGTGCTTAAGGAGCGAATACTAGCCCGACATTTTGGCGCAAACGAGAAGCTGCTCATACCGGAGCTGGCTAAACAGCTTGGCGTCAGCCGCACCCCGATTCGAGATGCCCTTAACCGACTTGAGATGGAAGGGCTTGTGCGTACCGTATCGAAAGTAGGCACTTTCGTTAATCCCGTATTGGTGGATAACGTTAATGACATCATGAACAGCCGGTTGATGATCGACTTATGGACGATCGAGCAGCTGAGCGTCATGGACGAAGGATTGCTTGCTTCCAAATTCGATGCGTTGGATGCACTGGTTGAGCATGCTGCTGCCTCCCTTGCAGAAGGTAACGCCATCAACATTGAATTGCAATCCAACTTTGATCTCATGTTTCATTTGGAGCTTGTGCGAATGAGCGGCAATCGTAAGAATGTCGAGATTTACAAGTCGCTGATGCATTATCGTTACTTGAATCTTGGCGAGCCGCATGTGACGGACGAGATGATGATGCTTGCTTTTCGCCAGCATCTGTCTATCTATGAATCGCTTCGGGCAAGAGACTTTCTAGCGGCGAAAGCTGCTGTTACGGAACATCTGGCTTACTCCAAGCAAAATATCTTAAATGTCATCATTCGCAGTGGCGGGGAAATCTAGCATCTGAAGGAGCAGGGTGAAGCGTAGTTATGATGAGCTTACATAACCAAACAGCTATTATTACAGGCTCGACCAGCGGAATCGGTGAAGCGACGGCATATAAGCTGGCAGAGCATGGCGCCAAAGTATTAATTACCGGTAGAGACCAGGAACGAGGCTCGAAGGTCGTATCGGAGATTATTCGAAATGGCGGAGAAGCATGGTTCGTGCAAGCGGACCTCAGTGATCCATCGGTGCCGGGCAAGCTCGTACAGGCTGCAATTACACAATGGGGACGCCTTGATATCGTCGTTAATAATGCCGCACTGGTCTGCAGCAAGCCGCTGGCCGAAGTTACCCATCAAGATTGGGATCGGCTGTTTGCAGTCAATGTGAAGGCAGGTTTCTTCCTGATTCAGGAGGCGCTGCCCTATTTGCGCGAAAGGCACGGGGCTGTCGTCAACGTAAGCTCAATCAACGGACAGATCAATGCGCATGACAACCTCGTCTATGACACGATGAAGGCAGCTTTAAATCATATGACGCGCGGGCTTGCCTTCGAGCTGCGCAAGGAAGGGGTAAGGTTTAATGCTTTGCTCCCGGCCGGTGTAGCGACGCCGCTCTTGGAGACTTGGCTGCAGCAAAAGCTGGGCGATCCTGCGGCAGCGAAGCAAGCGGCTGAGCGGATTTATGAGGATCCCCATGTTGGGAAGCCGGAGCAAATTGCAAGCGCTGTCGCGTTTCTAGTCAGCCAAGAGTCTTCTTGGGTGAATGGAGCCATCATCCCGATTGAAGGCGGCTTTACGCTCGGGAACACCAAGGATTAAACGGGCCACAGCCATAGCATGAATCACAACAATTCATAAGAAGGATGTGTTTCAAGTGAGTTTGAGTCCACTTCAACTTCCGCTTCCCCTGCAAACCAGTTTAACGGCAGCAAGTCGCAGCACCGCACCTAGCTGGGCAGTGAAGCAGCGGCAATTATTCGACCTCCTGAATGAATCCGCGAAACGCTTCATCGAGAAATATACAAGGCCTGACGGTACTCTAATTTGGCGAAATGATTGGCCGGGGATGGACGGGTCTGATGATCCGTATGAAGGCTTCATGAACCTGGCGCTGCTTCACGCCTTAGGCGGCGACGATTTCCTGCACGAGGCTTCCCGCCGAATATGGGAAGGCATCACCTTCCAATGGACGGAATATGGACAGATTCATCGCGAATTTGACGCTTATTATGATTGGATGCATCACGGAGAAGGGTATTTATATTTTTATTTTCTGGGACTCTCGGGACCTGCGTTATTGAAAGATCGGCAGCGTGCTGTGCGATTCGCGAATATGTATACCGGCGATGATTCGGAAGCGCTGAACTACGACAAGGAGAAGAAGCTGATTCGTTCTCCGCTCAATGGCAGCAAAGGACCTCGTTTCATCGCTTCCGCAGAGGATTGGTCTACCCATCGGGGCATTCTGGATAACTATCTGGCGCCATATGAAGATATACCGGGTGTGGATTTCGCATCGCGCAAATGCAAGTGGAGTGACGATACGATTTACGGTCATCTGCTGGCGATGATGAATGAGCGTATGAACCGCGGCGATGTCCCGCTGAACTTAAATGCTACGGGACTTGTCGCGAATGCGTTCATGCATACGGCAGATGACAAGTACAAGCAATGGGTACTGGATTACTTGGCGGCTTGGTGCGAACGAGCAGAGCGCAACGGGGGATTGATCCCAGATAATGTAGGCTTGAATGATCAAATCGGAGAGTATAACGACGGCAAATGGTGGGGCGGCTACTACGGCTACCGCTGGCCGCACGGCTTCATGACGGTTATTGAGCCGATCACGAATGCGACCATGAACGCGGTATTGCTTACTGGCGACATGGAGCAGCTTGGACTCGCGCGTAGGCAGATCGATTTGAACTGGTCGCTTCGCAAGCAGGCGGAGGATGGCAGGACAGTCGTACCTTACAAGCATTTTGATGCAGGTTGGGCAGATTTCCGGGAAGCCAGTGTGAGATATCCGATCTATCTATGGACGATCTCGATGGCCGAGGAAGATCTGGAGCGGATTAATCGCATTCCGAAGAGCTACAATTGGGATGAGGTCGTGATCCCGAACGTATCCGGCAAGGACGCGCTGACCGGACGTGATACGAAACATTTTATAAGCAACACGGAGCCTTGGTTCCGCTATATGAACGGCGAGCTGCCGGATTATCCGGACCGCATTCTGGATGCGAATTTCAAGCTGATCATGAAGCAGCTGGACCGAATGGATTCCCCAATGGGCGATCCGGCGCAGTGGTCGGCATCGTATAATGACGATGACTTCTCCAGCATTCATATTTGGCAGGAGCTGTGCCCAGTCTATATGGAAAGTCTTGTGCAGCTAACACTTGGTGCGCCGATGCATATTTCACACGGCGGCTTCCAGCACGGCAGATTCCGTTACTTCGATGGGGACCGCAAACGAGTGGGGCTTCCGCAAGATACGGCAGCACTGGTGGAACAATTGAGCGACGACTCTGCAACGCTGCATCTGGTGAATACGTCGATGTTTGAATCGCATACAGTAGTCATCCAGGGTGGCACATTCGGCGAGCATACTATTATTTCTGCGACTGTGCTTGAAGATGCCGAGGCGGTGCAAACCGTGCAGGTAAACAGCAAATGGCTGCAGATCGAGCTGCTTCCGGGGGCATCCATTCGCCTCTCGCTCCTGATGTCTCGCTATGTGAACGAACCGACTTATGACGGGCCGTGGTCGCGTCAATCAGCGGAGCCGCTGCTGACAGGTCGAACCGAATAATGTGGCTATTGTGCAAGCGGGCGGCCTAGGCTGCCCGTTTTTACGCATTTTGCAGCAAGCATGGTATAATTTAGGCAAGTCATTCCGCAGGCAGGCATCGACAGGTGCATCATGGCGGAAGCATGTCCACCATTTTGGAGGTTAACGAACGATGAACATTACAATTATTCAAGCAGCTATGACACACGATAAGGAAAATGGCTACAAAGGAAGCGTTCAATTCGAGGTTGAAGGCCATAAACATCCCTACGAAATTACGCTCCAGTTGAACAGCTTGCGTGGTACGACTTGGGATTATAGCTTGCTTTTCGCAAAAGAGCCCGGCCCTGAAGAGCAAATCCATGCCGTTGAAGCCGCAATCGAGCAGGATGATGATCTGTTCGACAGCCTGATTGATGCAGCTGCTGCAACATTGCCAGAAGAAGAACAAGAGGAGGCACAATCATGATCGGAATCGATCTCACCGGGCGCACCGCGCTCGTCACCGGGGCTACCGGAGAACTGGGCAGAGTCATGGCTCGAACATTAGCTGCTTGCGGGGCGGATGTTGCGATTCATTACAACCGTAACGAGGGACAAGCCCTAGAATTGCAGAAGGAAATCATCGCTACAGGAAGACGCGCTGCAATTGTACAAGCTGACATTACAAATTTGGATTCGATTGTTGCGATGAGAGATAAAGTGAATGCGGAACTGGGCCATGTTGATATCGTAGTCGCTAATGCCGTCATTCAGTATGCATGGACCTCTGTTCTGGAGCAGGCGCCTGAGGATTATCGCAGCCAGTTTGATTCCTGCGTGATGCAGAGCGTCTATCTGGCCAAAGCTTTCGCACCGGCTATGATCGAGAAACAAGCAGGCCGGTTCATCGGCATCAACACCGAATGCGCGATGCAAAACTTCGAAACCCAGTCCGCCTATGTGGCGGGCAAACGGGGGATGGACGGCATCTATCGGATTCTAGCCAAGGAGATTGGCAAAGATCAGATTACGGTTAACCAGGTGGCGCCGGGGTGGACGATATCGGACCGAGACCGTGCGAACGGGACCGAGCGCAGTGAAGGGTATGAGAAAAGCGTGGCGTTGAAACGCAGAGGAACCGATCAAGATATCGCGAACACAGTCGCATACCTGGCTTCCGATCTGGCCGGATTCATTACCGGTGCTTATATCCCTGTTTGCGGCGGCAACGTCATGCCTGCGATCTAATAATGGACTTATCATTTCATAGTGATTGAATCGGAGACCATCCCTAGCAGGGGATGGTCTCTGTGTTGTTTCGCAGCACTGCCAGAGAGGTACGAGTTACCCCTTATAAGTGAGAACATGCCGATGGAGGGATCGGGGCGGCGATAATGAGCGCATTTGCACACGAAATAACCCCTAAGGTTCATTAAAGTTCATTTTTCTCCGCATTTCGATCGTTATCTTTGGTTGCCAATGTTCGGGTTGTGAAGTAAGATAACGCTTTCAGGATATGCAAGACGCTCGCCCATCCAAATTGAGGAGTAAACACCGGCTAAATGTGGTCAATTATGGCAGTCTTAATTTCTGTTTGTCGAAACGTTTCACTTAGCGAGAAAAACATGTATATTATTCATAGGGAGCTGACAGCGACATGGACATGCCAGGTCCGCATGAGGCTAATCTATGCAGCATGAAATCGTTTCCGCAATACCGACGTGATTGCGCTGCCGTTTCATGAATGATGCACTCGTCCCCGCAAGCACCGCATATCTGCCTACCGCGATGTCGATGCTAATCGAGGGATATAATGGTTTTGGAATCGTTGGCTAACCGCCATTGATCTTATACAACACACCTAAAGGAGACGATTGATATGAGAATCAAATTGACTGAGCAAGAATTGGCAAGCGGGCAGCTTAGCCCGGAAACGCTGGAGACAGCAGCTGAGCAAGTGAAAGTAAACGGCTATATCTTGTTCGAGAAAGTACTGAGCGACGAGAAAATCAAAACCATCCGTGACTCTTTCGATCCGATCTTCGACGAGTATATCGACAAACGCGGTTACAACACAGGTACGAATCGTGCACAAATGTTCTTGCCATTCATGGCGCCGTTTAATGACAGCGAAGTTATTGCTCACCCGATCGTGATGAACGTTATCGAGAAAGTGCTAGGCAGAGGCTTCCACTGTTCGTATTTCGCATCCGATACACCTATGCCGGGTTCTGATTATCAAGCTGTACACTGCGACATCATGCCGCTGTTCCCAGAACTGACTGTTCCGCTTCCGGCGTTCAGCCTGGTCGTGAACATTCCGTTGGTTGATGTTAACGAAGTGAATGGTCCGCTTGAAATTTGGCCGGGCGGCACGCATCTGAATCCGGACAATGCGAACCACGATACACTTGATGGAAGCATTAACCCGAATCTGCACATCGTTCGCGCAGCAGAAGGCATGCTGTCGGAGAAAGTATTCATGCCTGCAGGCTCCATCGTTATCCGTGATATCCGTATGTGGCACCGCGGCACGCCGAACCGTTCGGACGATCGTCGTACGAACTTGGCTATGATTTTCAACCGTCACTGGTACAATTCCAGCACGCATACTCCAATTCCGCGCGAAACATACGATGCCATGACTGCTAAGGAAAAAGAAGTTTACCGTAACTTCCGCATTGGCCAACCAGTGGCAATGCCTTGGGAATAAATCGAAGGTACGAGAAAAGGAGAAAATAAACATGATTAAGAATAAAGGCTTCTCCACGGGGCTCTACGGCTATATGTGCGAATATTGGAAGGATGGCAAAGATCCGTCCATGGAAGAAATTTTCCGTAGCTGTGCGGAAGCAGGCATGAATGCGCTTGAACTGGATCCGACTCCGGAGCTGGTAACGCTGGCTAAACAATTCGGTTTAGCGATTTCCGGTGCGTATATTGGTTTGCAACTGCATGAGCCGTTCGAAACACTTAACATCGAAGAAACGGTTATACCTGTTGCTAAGCGTGTAGTTGAAGCAGGCGGAACTGACCTGGTCATTAATGCCGATCCAAAAGGCGGCTGGGATGCTCCGCAGGCGAAGACAGAAGAAGAATTCAAGCAAATCGGCGACAATTTGTCCCGCATCGCGGCGGCAGTCAGTGGTCTCGGTCTTAAAGTAAGCTTGCACAATCATGCTTCGGACAAACACAATGCAGACGGCGATCTTCGCGCGGTTATCGAATACGCCAGCCAAGAAGTAGGGCTTTGCGTGGATACGGGCTGGGCGCATGTTGCAGGTTTGAACCCTGTGGAATTGCTTCGCACTTATTCGGATCGCATTTATGCGTTCCACTTCCGTAATCAAATCGGACGCATCTATAGCGAAGATCTGACTGTCGGCGATATTGATATGAAACAAGTGCTGCAAGCTGCATCCGACATCGGATATGAAGGCTGGCTTACATTCGAGCTCGTGCACGAGGAAGGCACAGGTGCAAAGGGAACGCTCGCGGAAGCGACTGCTACTTCAATTGCATATATGAAGTCTTGCATCGCGGAACTCGCATAGAAAGGCGGCTTACTATGGATAGCAACGTAAAGAAAACCCCTTTCCAGCTGGACGCGGAGAAGGAAGCCGCGATCGAGACGCTGCTTGCTCAGATGACGCTGCAGGAGAAAATCGGCCAATTGACGCAGCTGGGTACTTTTGACGAAGAGTCGGACAGCGAGCTGATCGAAGAAGGCATGGTAGGCTCCATTCTCGGTGTTCGAGGAGCGGATACGGTTAATGAGCTGCAGCGTATTGCGATCGAAGAGTCCCGACTTGGTATTCCGCTGCTGTTTGCGGATGATGTCATCCACGGCTACCGGTCGACTTTCCCAATACCGCTTGCAGAGGCATGCAGCTGGAATCCGGAGCTGCTGGAAGAAACGGCGGCGATTGCTGCACGTGAAGCTTCATCGGACGGCATCAACTGGATTCTTGCGCCGATGGTGGATATCGCACGTGATGCAAGATGGGGAAGAATCGCGGAAGGAGCAGGGGAAGATACATACCTGGCTTCCTCCGTTGCCGGAGCCCGCGTTAGAGGGATTCAAAGAAACGATTGGACGGATCGGCCGCATGTGATGGCTTGTCCGAAACATTTTGCCGCATATGGGCTTGCCGAAGGCGGTCGTGACTACAACACGGTCGATGTGTCGGAGACGCGTATGCGTGAAACGTATTTCCCGCCATTCCAAGCGGCACTTGATGCCGGAGCAGGCACGATTATGGCGGCCTTCAATGAGATCAACGGCGTACCGGCTTCCGGCAACCGTTGGTTACTGAAGGATGTACTGCAAGACGAGTGGGGCTTCAAAGGGTTCGTCGTCAGCGACTGGGAATCCGTAGATGAGCTCGTTCAGCATGGTTATGCCGCGAACCGCGAGCAAGCAGGATTGCAAGCGATCCAAGCGGGCATGCATATGGACATGCATTCCCTGATCTATCATGAGCATCTGGCTGCATTGATTGAGAAAGGCGAGGTTAACGAGAGCGAGATTGATGATGCGGTTCGCCGTATTCTGCGCGTGAAGCATCAGCTTGGTCTGTTTACTCATCCGTATGTAGACAATAAATTGGCTAGCTCCTATATGCTGCATTCCTCGCATGTGGAAACTGCACGCGAAATGGCGCATCAATCAATCGTGCTGCTGAAGAATGAGAACGACACGCTTCCGCTCCAATCGTCTTCTCGCAAGCTGGCGGTTATCGGTCCGTTTGCCGAGGATCATGAGGCACAGCTCGGCTGCTGGCGCGGACAAGGAAGACCGGAAGATGTCATTACCGTATTGGCAGGCATTCGGGCGCTTGCTCATCAGCATCAAACCGAAGTTGTGTATGCACGAGGTTCAGGTGTGCTTGACGGAACGGTTGAAGAGCTCGAGGAAGCGGTATCGGCTGCTAAGAGCAGTGATGTTGCCATTCTCGTATTAGGGGAGAACGCGGATATGAGCGGCGAGAACAACAGCCGCGTATCGCTCGACATCCCGGCAAGCCAGCAGAAGCTGCTTGAAGCGATTCATGCGACCGGCGTTCCGGTTGTGCTTGTTCTTGCGAACGGACGTCCGCTTACGATCGAGTGGGCGGATGCGAATATTCCGGCTATCGTTGAGGCTTGGCAGCTCGGCGTGCAAGCAGGTCCGGCAATCGCCGATATCTTGTTTGGCGCTGCCAGTCCTAGCGGTAAGCTGCCGGTGACGTTCCCAAGACATGCGGGCCAAGTGCCGATCTATTACAACGCGAAGAAAACAGGCAGACCGCATATGAGACGTTATGTGGATGCCGACATTTCACCGTTGTACCCGTTCGGACACGGTCTGACGTACACAAGCTTCAGCTATGAGGAGCTGCTGATCGAGCAAGCCGAGCTCCCGATTGGCCAAACGCTGAACGTTTCTGCAAAGGTGAGCAATACAGGATCGCGCGAAGGTATCGAAATCGTACAGCTGTATATTTGCGATGAGGCAGCGAGCATCACAAGACCTGTAAAAGAACTTAAAGGCTTCCGTAGAGTGACATTGGCGGCCGGCGAAAGCACGACAGTTTCATTCCAACTGGCAAAGGAAGAGCTCGGATTTATCAATCAAGAGCATCAATTTGTCGTAGAGCCCGGGAAGTTCAAGCTCTGGATCGGTCCAAGCAGTACGGACGGTCTGGAAGGGCAATTCGAAGTCATTTAAATCATCGTGTTGGAAAACCCCCGAATTGTCGGGGGTTTTTCCATTATCTATCGAATCGTTTCGATAATGTTAGAAATAAATTTGGATATTAAAGCCAGGAACTAACAAAATTCTAACAAAAAAAAGATCCATTTTATTTGTTGAAAGCCTTTTCACTTCCAAAAATCTGTGCTATTATGTGGTTGTGAAACGTTTCTATGAGTGAAAAGGGTAGTTCTTTAAACAAATATCCCTCCTTGACTATGCATACAAGTCTGAGCGCTAACCTGTAATGTAAGCGTTTCATAATGGGGGAATTTTACTTTATTCTTTCGAAACGTTTCAACAGGCTGAACCAGAGGTGGAATTGATGATGGCTGCTACGATCAAAGATGTTGCAAGAATGGCCGGAGTTGCCGTATCAACTGTTTCTTACGCACTGAATAACTCACCGAAGATAAGTGAGGAAACGCGAAAGAAAGTAATTCGAGCTGCAGAAGAGTTAAGTTATCGGCCAAGCGGCGCGGCACGAAATTTGAAGAAACGCAAGAGTGAAACGATCGGACTGTTCCTGAATGATCTGGGTGGACCTTTCTATAGTCAAGTTATCGAAGGCGTACAGGAAGTTGTTGCGTCGCATGATTACAATCTCATCGTCTGCAGCACTTATGGCGGCGAGAACAGCTCAGCGAATCGGTTTCTGAGAGAAAAGTTCGTAGATGGCGCCATTATCATGGGTACCGCGATTCCGGACAGCTTAATCCTCCAAGTCGCGGCTGAGTCATTCCCGATCGTCGTACTCGACCGAGAGCTTAAGAGCGATTACGTACACAGCGTACTGATCACGAATGAACAAGGCGCTTATGATGCGGTTACGCATCTCATTAAACTGGGACGCAAGCGGATTGAATTCCTCAGCGGACCGCTCGCCGCGTATGACAATTCCAAACGTTATGACGGCTACAAGCGTGCGCTTATGGAACATAACTTACATGTACCGCCGAAGATCAGCCTGCAAGGTCGTTACTTGGAAGCCGGCGGCTATCAAACCGTGAAGGTCATGATGGCATGCAAACGGCTGCCGGATGCCATCTTCGCAGCGAATGATGAGATGGCGATCGGCGCCATGCGAGCGCTCCGTGAAGGTGGTATACGAGTGCCGGAGGACGTCGCAGTAGTAGGCTTTGACAACATTAGTTTCGGCCCGTTCGTTCGCCCTTCGTTAACGACAATCGGCCATTCTAAATACGAAATGGGAGCGATTGCAACGCAGCTCGTGTTCAATGTGCAGAAGGAAGAGAACTCCATCTTGCTTCCGACACAGCTGGTCATTCGTCAATCCTGCGGATTCAAAGGCACTCACAATGAGAATGAAGAAAGCTATATATTCCATGAAGGGAGGCGAAACCAGGGTTAACCGGGCAGTAAGGGAGCAAGTCAAGCTTGATTGTGTTTATGGGGAAGTCGACTAAGAATCACCAAATCTACATTCACGAGCTGGGGGAGAATTGGAATGAAAAAGTCAATTAATATGATGCTTCTGATGGTACTGGCTTTATCGTTTGTACTTGCTGGCTGCGGAAGCAGCAACAACAATGCGAACAACACTGCAACGAACACGAATACGGGCAACACAACAGAGACCAATAACACATCGACAAACGCTAATACTACGGAACCAGCGGAAGAGCCGGCTGCTGAAGAGCCAGCTGCAACGGATGAAGTTGTAACACTTACTTATGGAACATGGGGCGATAAAGCAGACAATGGTGCTGAGATGAAACGTATCAAAGCATTCGAAGCGGCTCACCCGAACATTAAAGTTCAAATCGATAAATCGATGGACTGGCCTTGGGACGAGAAATTGGCAGCAGCAGCAGCAGCTAACAAACTCCCTGACGTAACTTTCCTATTCAATGTGCCTCTGGCAGTAGGCAGCGGCTGGCTTGAAGACTTGACTCCTTACTTGGAACAAGATCCTGATTTTGCTCCTGACAAAATTTACGGAAACCTAGCTAAAACAGGTGAATATGAAGGCAAACAATTTGCATTGCCGACAGGTCTGTTCTCGTGGGGAATCTACATCAACAAAGATTTGTTCGCAAAAGCAAATATTCCAATTCCTAGTGCTAACTGGACAGTAGCTGAGATGGAAGAGATCTCCAAGAAGCTAACGAACTATAATGAACACCAATTCGGTATTGATGGTGCAGCTGGCATGGCTGACGTATTGATCCCTAACATTGATAATACGCTGGGCGCTTCCACATGGGACGGCACTCAGTATAACTATACGAACCCAGCGTGGGCACAAGCTGTTAACTGGGCGACTAACTTCGGTATGAAAGACAAATCATCGCTTCAAAGCTACAAGAAAGAAGAGAAAGACAAATGGTACGGTAAAGACATCAGCGGCTTTAACATCGGTAAAGTCGGCATGGTGTACGATGCAACTTGGAGCATGGGTTGGTACAAACAAAACTTGAAATTCAACTGGGATATCCTTCCGGTTCCGGGCTATGAGGGCCAACAACAGAAGGCCGGTCTGGTTACAGACTATGCCGGTGTAACGAAGAGCTCGAAGCATAAGAAAGAAGCAGTTGAGTTCCTGAAATGGATGACGTATTCCAAAGACGGCTGGATGGCACGTATTAAAGACGAGTCCCCGCTAGCTTCGATGCCGCTTGTCAACGACCCTACAGTATGGGAAGCATGGTTGGCTCAAGATTTCGTAACGCCAGGTGTTAAAGATATCGTAAAAGCAATCCCGACAGGTGTGCTTGAAACGTTCAAATACCAACCGGGCTTTGCAGACTTTACTTCCAAAGTGAAAGACAAGTACAACGAGAAGTTCCAAAAAGGCGAAGCAAGACCGGAAGACGTAGCTGCTGAGCTGCAAGAGAAATCGATGGAGTACTTCAACAACGCGATGACCAAGATCAAAGAAGCAACAAAATAAAAGCAAGTAATCACAATTTTTCCTCCTCTATTTAGGGGAGGAAAAATTGTTCTACTGGGGTGAAAGCATGAAGTTCAAACCACTATTAGCTGCAATCATATTTGTTTCGCTTCTGGCGACAACAGTACCTGTATCGTTCCATGGACGTTCCATCGCACAGGCTGATGAGGCGGCTGCGCCTGACAAAGATAAACAAGACAATGATGATATTTTGGATGGTTTGTTTGGCGGTGGCGGTGAAATTTCTTCAGGCGCCGGCAAGCAAGACGAAGTAAAGGACTCAGCAGAGGACGAGGAAGAAGACTCCCCTGTAAAGAGAGTCGTAGAGGATGCCTACAGCGACGTGCTTAAAGCATGGCAGGCCGAAGGGATCAAAGATGCAGCAACGGATATCATCATTCATCCTAATCAGTTTGTAACACCTAACGGCAAGGCAACACTTACTTCCGATTCAAACGGCTATGATGAGCCGGTGTTTACATGGACGGACGACTTGAATGCGATCGATTTGAATGTAACAGCTCCTCAAGATGGGCTTTACCAAGTTAATATCGACTATTACTCGACATCGGACAAAATCATTCCGATAGAGCGGGCTATTGAAGTAAACGGGAAATATCCGTTTTTTGAATCCAGAAGAGTTGTGTTACCAAAGCTGTGGACAGATGAGAACGCGACATTCGACCGAGATGGGCTCGGGAATGAGACGCCTGCAAGCCAGAAGCAAATTAAGCAATGGCAGACGGCTCCATTAATGGATGCCAGTTATTTCACGGCGGAACCGCTGCGGTTCTATCTGAAACAAGGCACGAACAGCATCAAACTTATGAATTTGCGCGAAGAGGCCCTCATTGGCCGAATCGTCATTTCCGCTCCGGAGGTACTGCCGCAGTACGAGCAATATGCGAAAGCAAACAGCTTGTCTAAAGCAGACTCTTCAATCCTAGTCGTGGAAGCCGAGCATCCGAATTCCAAATCGGAACCGTCGATCCGCGCGATTGCTAGCGGAGATGCAACTGTTGTTCCTCATAGAGATGGTAAAGTCACGTTAAACACGCTCGGCGGAGAAACGATTGCAACCAGTGGAAACGCGGAAGAAAACGAGCAGGCGTGGCAAGTGGGCGGACAGCGGGCTACTTGGAAAGTGAAAGTGGATAAGGCGGGCTCTTACCAACTGGCGTTCAAGTACTTGCAGACTGGCAAAACAAGCATGCCCGTATATCGCACTATAATGATAGATGGTAAAGTGCCATTCCAAGAAGTGAATGAGTACGCCTTCCCTTACACGAAAGAATGGCGCAATGAGGTCTTGTCCGGGAAGGATGGTAAAGCGTATCAATTCGCGCTAACAGCAGGCGAGCATGAAATTTCACTTCGCGCCGATGCTGCTCCATATGGACAAGTCATCCAAACAATAAAGAATGTCATGTGGGATATTAACACATTGGCACTTGAGATTAAGATGGCGACAGGTAATACGATGGACGTGAATCGGGACTGGGATATTACGAAACAGATGCCTGATTTGCCGCAGAAGCTGGAAGAATTCGCTTCTATTCTGCGCAAACAATACGCCGCGCTTAAGAAGCTTGCCGGCGCTAATCCAGACCAAGCGAGCAATTTGCTCGTTGCGGCGGAAACGCTGGAGCGGATGTCGAAGGAACCGGAGAAAATCCCCTATCAATTTAACCGTCTGTCCGAAGGCTCCGGCTCCGTGCTGCAGACGCTAGGTGTCATTAACACGAAGCTGCCAAGACAGCCGCTTCAGTTGGATCGGTTCTATATTTATTCGGACAGCAAACTGCCAAGCGAGAAAGCGGGTTTCTTCAAGTCTTTCTTCAACAGCATCGCAGCGTTCTTCAAATCGTTCACGCGCGATTACTCCAAAGTAAACGCGGACGATAAAGATGCCGTGCAAGTATGGGTAAACCGTTCGCGTCAGAACGTGACCCAGATGCAGCAGCTAATCAATCAAGAATTCACCAAGAAAACAGGCATTAAAGTAACGCTCTCCATCATGCCGGACGAAGGAAAGCTTGTACTTGCCAGCGCTGCCGGTAATGCGCCTGACGCAGCACTTGGCGTCAGCAACTACATTCCATTCCGCCTTGCCGCTCGTGGAGCGTTAGCGGACATGAATCAGTTCAAAGACTTTGACGACGTGCAGAAGCGGTTCTCACCAGGTGCACTCGTTCCGGTCACTTTCGATCAGAAACTGTATGCATTGCCGGAAACACAAAGCTTCTGGGTTATGTTCTATCGGAAGGATATTCTCGATGCGCTGAATATTCCGGTTCCCGATACGATGGAAGAAGTGAAGCAAATCTTGCCGGAGCTGCAGCGATTCGGGATGAATTTCTACCTGCCGCTGTCGCAAACAGGCGGATTTAAGCCTTATAACAACACCGTTCCGTTTATTTATCAAACCGGCGGTAAGCTGTACACCGACGATGGCCTTCACACTGCGATCGATCAGGATGAGGCACTGGCGGGACTGAAACAAATGACGGACATGTTTACGGTATACAGCGTTCCGCTGCAAGTGCCGAGCTTCTACAACCAGTTCCGCGATGGAAGCCTGCCGATCGGGATTGCAGATGTTACGACTTATATCCAGTTGACCGCAGCAGCTCCTGAGCTTGCCGGTTGGTGGAAGATCGCTCCTTACCCTGGTGTTAAAGGAAAGGACGGCGTCGTAAACCGGACCGCTCCGGGAACGGGCGCAACCGGAATCATGTTCAACAGCAGCAAGAAGAAAGACGATACATGGGAGTTCCTGAAATGGTGGACTTCCGAAGAGGCTCAAGTTCGTTTCGGTAATAATCTGGAAGCGATCTACGGTCCGACTTACAAATGGAATTCGGCCAATGTCGAAGCGTTCAGCCAGCTTTCCTGGCCGAAAGAAGATATTGAAGTCATTCAAGAGCAATGGAAATGGCTATGGGATATTCCGCGCTTCTTCGGTGACTACATGGTCGAGCGGGAAATCAGCGACGCTTGGAACAAAGTCGTCTTCGATGGCTACAATGCGCGAAGGGCGATGGAAGACGCCGTCATTAACGGCAATCGCGAAATTAAGAAGCAGCTTACGGATTTCGGTTATCTCAAGAACGGTAAAGTTGTCAAACCGCTTCACGTGCCGATTATGCCGAATATGTCAGACATGGCCAAGCGAGGTGATGAGAAGTGAAGCCTGCGACTGCAAAAGCAATAAAAAACGAATTTAACGCCTTTGTGTTTATTAGTCCGTTTTTTATCATTTTTTCTCTGCTTGTCGTAGTTCCGGTCGTTTCTGCCATTTACTTGTCGTTTACGGATTTCAACTCGATTCAAACGCCTAAGTTTATCGGACTGACCAACTATGTAAACCTGATTACACAAGATAATGCCTTTATGATGTACGTCTTGCCAAACACGCTTAAATTTGCTCTGCTGGTCGGTCCGGGAGGATATTTATTATCCTTCTGGCTCGCTTGGCTGCTGGCGCAAATTCCGAAGAAATCGCGTACTGTCATTGCCCTCGCGATCTATTCGCCTTCACTGACTGCAGCCATTGCAATGGCTGTCGTGTGGCTCGTTATTTTCAGCGGTAATGCTTCCGGTTATTTGAATCATTTCTTAATGAGTCTTGCGATTATCAACGAGCCGATTCAGTGGACACAATCGCCGCATTATCTAATGCCGATCATGGTGACCGTATCGCTCTGGAACAGTATGGGCGTTGGCTTTCTAGCGATGCTCGCGGGTATCCTCAACATTAACGGGGAGATGTATGAAGCCGGCTATATCGATGGCATTCGCAACCGTCTTCAAGAGGTATGGTACATTACCATTCCGAGCATGAAGCCGCAAATGCTCTTCGGCGCCGTCATGGCTGTCGTCGGCACATTCCAAGCCGGAGCGATTGGCGTGCAGCTCTCGGGCGCCAACCCTACACCGCAAAATGCAGGGCAGCTCATGATTAATCATATCGAGGACTATGGTTTCCTGCGCTATGATATGGGTTACGCTTCAGCGGTTTCCGTAGTCTTGCTCATTATTGTTTACGGATTTTCTAAACTGTGCTGGCGCTTGTTCGGCGACTCCGACTAGTCCTCAGTGTATTACGAATTGGGAGAAGGTGATGGCGTAAATGGCTTCTTTTCATGCTAATAAAATCAATCCGGATCGGTTCAGCTTCGGACAATGGAAGTTCTTTCTCTTCCTAGTTTCTTTGTCCGTGTTCATGATCTTGCCGATTATCTTTATTTTCTCTCAGGCGCTCAAGCCTGTAGACGAGCTGTTTCTATATCCGCCGAAGCTGTTTGTTCAGCATCCGACGTGGAGTAACTTCGCGACACTGTTCAGCGTCGGCGACGTTTCAGCGGTTCCGAAGACGAAATATTTGTTCAACAGCATTCTTGTAACCGGCTCAGTCGTTTTCCTGTCCATCGTGATCTGTTCCATGACAGGTTTCGCTTTGTCCAAGAAAGAATTCAAAATGAAGAAGGTCGTGTTCGAAGTAAACATCATTGCCTTGATGTTCGTACCGGCAGCGGTGACGATTCCGCGTTATTTGGTCATTGAGAAGCTGGGGCTGACGGATAACTTCCTAGGGCATATCTTACCGATGCTTTCCTTGCCGGTAGGGGTGTTCTTGGTCAAGCAATTCGTCGATCAGATTCCGAATGCGCTCATCGAAGCAGCGCAGCTTGACGGAGCGAACGATTATTACGTATTCCGTAAGCTCGTCATTCCGATGATTATGCCGGCGCTTGCGACCGTGGCGATTCTATCGTTCCAATTGGCTTGGAACAATGCGGAGACTTCCTCGTTATTCATGAGCAAAGAAACGCTCAAGACGTTTGCTTTCTACATGAGTACGCTGACGACGACCACCGCGATGGAGAATAATATAGCCGGTCAAGGGATGGCAGCGGCGGCAGCGCTTCTGATGTTTATTCCGAACTTGGCCATCTTCATATTCATGCAGAGTAAAGTAATGGATACGATGGCGCATTCCGGGTTGAAGTGAGGAGGAGAACAATGTTCAGATTCAGATGGCTCACACTTCTCGTTGCGGCTGCGTTGTTGGTTGGTTCGACTACTGCTTATGCGGACGTGCCTTATCCTACCTTCACGATCGATGAAAAAGGTCATGGCATTATGATGCAGAACGCCTACATGCCAGTAGGCGCAATCGACGGGTATAGCATCTTTGGCGAGAATGAAGCATTAAGCAACGGGAAAGTGGAGTTGAATAGCCCGCAAGATATCTTCGTAGATAACGAAGACCATGTGTACGTTGCCGATACAGGCAACGCCCGAATTGTAGAGTTGGACTCATGGGGGAATTTCATTCGCATTATCGGCGAGGGAGAATTAAAACAGCCGAAGGGTGTATTCGTAACGGAAAACAAAGATATTTACGTTGCGGATTATGCCAAACAAAGCGTCGTCGTCTTCGGGCCAGACGGCAAGTTGAAGCAGACGATCGGCAAGCCGAAGTCGAAGCTGTACGGCAAAGATACGCCGTTCAAGCCACAGAAGGTCATCGTCGATAAACGCGGCAGCATCTATATTATCGGTGAGGGCCTTATCCAAGGTCTTGTCCGATTGGACAAGGAAGGCAAATTTCTTGGCTACTTCGGCGGTAACCGGGCAGGCTTCAACCTGCTGAAGACGCTGCAGCGTATGTTCTATACGAAGGCTCAACTAAGCAAAATGACACGTGAAATGCCGATTTCACCGACGAATATTTCGGTTGATTCGGAAGGCCTTATTTATACGAGTACGACAGGAATTAACGGCGGGGCCATTAAGAAGCTGAACGTCGCGGGCAAGGATTTGCTCGGCGGAACGTGGTCGCTTAATCAGGTGTCCGATATTACGACCGATGCGATGGGAAATATTTATGCGATCGATGCCGGCGAAGGCATGATCCTGGAATACAACCGTGACGGTAACCTGATGTTCCTCTTCAGCTACAACGACACAGGGGAGCAACGTCTCGGTTTGCTCGCAGCACCGACAGGAATTGCCGTCACGTCGGATGGCAGATTGCTTGCCCTGAGCGGCGAGCGCGGCAATGTTACGGTGTACCAGCCGACGGCGTTCACGAAGCTTGTACACGAAGCACTGGGACTTTATCTGGACGGCAAATACGTACAGAGCCGTGAACCATGGAATGAAGTGCTGCGTCAGAACAGCTTGTTCTCCCTGGCGCACACCGGTATCGGCCTTGCTTATTTCAAAGAAGGCAAATACCAAGAAGCATTCGAGAAATTCGAGTTTTCCAAAAACAAGAAGGAATATTCCAACGCGTACTGGGAACTTCGGCGCGAATGGATTATGAAACACGCAGTTGACGTGGCTTTAAGCATCTTAGGTGCCATTATCGCCTTGATGGCCATTCGATTCGCTTACCGGAAGTACCAATTCGGCAAGCCGGTTGTCATCGCTTGGCTAAAGGTGACCAGACAATGGTTCGTCGCGCAGCTGCTTCACATTTTCCGTATGCTGCGGCATCCAATTGAAGGTTATTACGAGCTGGAGCATAACAACAAGGCTTCGGTAGCATCGGCAACTGTCTTGCTGGTCGTGCTGTTCGGGGTTCGATTGTTCGGTCTCTATACGACGAACTTCTTGTTCGCAACGATGGAGCCGCTGCAGATAAACATCGTAACCGAGCTGCTCAAGCTGCTCATTCCATTGTTCGCTTGGGTGATTTCCAACTACCTCGTCAGCGTCATCAACGATGGGGAAGGCAGCTTCAAGAACATCTACAAAGGGACGATTTATGCATTATCCCCTTACATTATTTTCGCAATACCGCTGGCGATTATGTCACGTGGCCTTACCCTGATGGAGGGTGTCATCTATAACTACTCCTACAATATCGTCATTCTGTGGTGTGCGCTTCTGCTCTTCATCATGGTGAAAGAGATCCACGGCTACGAAATTAAGGAGACTGTTAGAAACATCGTTCTCACGATCATCGGCATGCTAATTATGGCCTTTGTAGCGTTTATCCTGTTCGGCTTGTCGAATCAGGTGTGGGAATTTGTTTACTCGTTATTCCAAGAGGTGAATCTGCGTGTCGATTAACAAGAAACCGATTATCCTGGTCGCGTCTGCTGCACTTGCAGCGGTTGGATTGTATCAGTTCGCATATGGGGCTACAGTTGAGCAGCAATCTACCGAGGGTCAGAGCAAGATTGTTCTGAATAAGACGGAAGGCTCATTCCCTTATCGTTCGAACAATTATACGATGCCGGAGAAGGCAGCAAGCGCCATTGCGAAACGCACGATTCCGTCCGACTATAAGAAAATCGGCGAGTCCGGCTCGCTGGAGCTGTATATGGCGAACGCTTCGCTTGCCATTATGGTGAAGAACAAGGAGAGCGGTTATGTTTGGGCTTCCACGCCAAACGACGCCGATCTGCAAAATGCCGAATTAAATGATGAGTGGCAGACCGCAGTCAAGTCACCGGTTCTGCTCGAGTACTATAATGATCAAGAAATGCTGAGCACGGGTAATTTCTTGTCGCTCGGCGGTAAAGTCGACGGTGTAGAACAGATCGAGCAAGGGGTGCGCGTGAAGCTGACCTTCGGGTCGTTGAACGCAGGCATCGCACTTGAGGTAAAGCTTGAGAACGATTCGCTTGTAGTCTCTATCCCATCGGATTCGATGTGGGAGAAAGGCGTCAGCAAGCTGGCTTCCATTCAGGCATATCCGTTCCTTGGCTCGGTGCACAAGGCTGATATTCCGGGCTATATTTTCATTCCGGATCGTTCAGGCGCGCTTATCCGCTTTAACAAAGCGCATTCCCGTTTTGACGAGCCGTATGTCGGTAAGATTTACGGTACCGACTATACCTCGGACGGCAACATGAATACCGGTCGTACATCTGTGCCGGTATTCGGGATCGTGCACGGCACCGGGCAGAACGGCGTACTCGGCATCGTCGAGGATGGCCGCTTCAATGCCAAGATTGTCGCGTATCCAAGTGGATTAAGCACCGACTTCTACTGGGTCGCGCCGAAATTTGAAATCCGGTACGGCTACTTCCAGCCAACAAGCAAATCGATGGGCGGTTATAATACCTTCCAGAAAGATCCGCTAAAGACAGACCGTCAAGTTCGATACAAGTTCCTTGGCGGCAAGGAAGCGGATTATGTAGGGATGGCGAAGACGTACAGAACGTACTTGCAGGAACAAGGCGAGCTCGTCAAAGAGAAATCCACGAAGAGCAAAGCAGACGTTCCTATGCAGATTCGCCTACTGGGCGGAGAGACGGAAGCGAGCGCATTCGGTGCCAAAGTCGTTCCGATGACGACGTTTAATCAGGCGAAGACGATTGTCGATAGTCTGGAGAAGCACGGCATTACGAACTTGAAGACGGTACTGGAAGGCTGGAATGACGGAGGCTTGAACGGTTCGCGTCCTGCCGAGTTCCCGGTCGAGTCCAAGCTTGGCGGCGCTGCGGGTCTGAAGGATCTGAAGAAGTACTTGTCAGGCAAAGACATTCCGGTCTATCTGTACAATAACTATACCATTGCCTTCGGGAATTCCGATTTGATGAATTTCAAATCCGACGCCGTTAGAGCCATTAACAACGAAATTAACGAGTTTCCGTTCTTCGGCTGGGGCGACGGTGGTTTCTTCGACGATATTATGGCGCGGGACATCAGCCCGGTCAAATCGGTTGAAATTGCGAAAGACGATGCCGAGGATATGAAGGATCTGGGCGTAGATGGGCTTGCGCTCGATATTACGGGCAGCACGCTCGTATCCGACTATAACAAGAAGCATCCGTTTACGCGTGAGCAGACCGCTGAAGCGTATCGTGAGCTCGCCGCTAACTTCAAGAAAAACTTGAACGAGCTGGCGATTGTTCAAGCCAACGACTACCTGTGGAAATACACGGATACGATGTTCGGCATGGGTTCAGGAGCTTCGCAGTACATGTACGAAACGGATACGATCCCTTTCTTGCAAATCGTGCTGCACGGCTACATCGATTACTTCGGCTGGCCGTCTAACTCGGCTTCCAGTCCACGCGAGGATACGCTGCGCATGATCGATTTCGGTCAATATCCGTCGTATCTGCTGACGCATGAGCCGTATTGGAAGCTGAGAGACACGCCTTCGGTCGATTTGCTGACAACGCAATATTCCGATTTGGAGCAGCCGATTAAGGAAACGTACAAAGCCGTGAACCAAGCGCTGCGTCAGGTTCAGGATGCAACGATTGAAGCGCGCATCGTGCCGGACTACGGAATCTCGGCAGTCAAGTATTCCAACGGCGTGGAAATTGTAGTGAATTACACATCAAGCGACTACACATACAACGAAGTCAGCGTCAAGGCGAAGAGCTTCGCTGTCATCGGGGGTGAGTAAGTTGAAAGTGACCAAAAAAATGAGAGAGGCGCTCACCGGTTACGCGCTGGTGTCGCCTTGGATTATTGGCTTCATCCTGTTTATGGCCTATCCGATCTACTACTCGGTATATCTGAGCTTACACAAGGTTACGATCAGCGCGGAAGGTATCGTGACCGATTATACAGGCGGGGACAATTACAAATATGCGTTCTTGTCTGATCCGGAATTTGTAGAGAAGCTGCTGCTCTTCGTAAAATCAGCGGTAGGTATGATCCCGATTATCATCGTCTTCTCGATGCTAGTCGCACTCTTGATTAACCAACCGATTAAGATGAAAGGGCTGTTCAGAGCGATCTTCTTCTTACCGGTCGTCATTACGAGCGGCGAGGTTGTCAATGAGCTGTTCAGCCAAGGAGCAACGGCGATTCCACTGGTAGAGAAGTATGGGATCATCGAGATTATTAAAGACAATTTAAGCCCGGCCTGGTCCTCGCCGATCATTAGTCTGATTCAACAGCTCATCTTGATTCTATGGTTCTCCGGTGTACAAATATTGATCTTCCTTGCAGGTCTGCAGAAGGTCAATAAGCAAGTCTATGAAGCGGCTTCCATCGATGGCGCATCGCCTTGGGTTAGCTTCTGGAAAGTAACATTGCCTGCCATTAAGCCGTTTATCGCGGTGAATATGATTTATACGACGGTTGATTTGTTCACCAACTCGTTCAGTGACGTCATAGAATTAATCAAGGAAAATATGTTCAACCTGACAACCGGCTTCGGTTATGCAACCGCTATTGCCTGGATTTACTTCGGTGTCATATTCGTCTTCTTGCTCTTGATTCTGCTGCTGTTCCGCAATAACGATGACGTGAATGTGCGACCGAAGAGGAGGAGAGCTTAATGGAACGATCATTGAAGTTGCAGAAAGCTTTTCTGCTTCGTACGTACAATCGCGGCAAACGGATACTGATGGGAAGACAGGGCAACGACGGCATTGTATTCAAGTTGCTGGTATACGCACTGCTCATTAGTATCGGGTTCGTTTATTTATATCCGATTCTCTATCTTGTCTCGCAAAGCTTTAAGAGCTTATCGGATCTGCTGGACCCAACGGTGCTCTGGCTTCCACAGAAGCTGTACCTGGAGAACTTCACGCAAGCCTGGCATGTTCTTGATTACATGGATACCTTCTGGAATTCGGTCTTGAACTCCGTGGTTCCGGCTATCGGTCAGACCGTTTCCTGTGCAGTCGTTGGCTACGGAATTGCGAAATTCCGTTTCCCGGGCAAATCGATCGTACTTGGTCTCATGATGATTACCTTCATCGTTCCGTCCCAGGTCGTTATGATTCCGCTCTACTTGATGTTCAACGAGTATCACATGCTTGGATCATCGCTGCCGTTTATCGTTCCGACTATATTCGCCCAAGGGATCAAAGGCGTATTGTTCATTCTGATCTATACGCAGTTCTTCCGGACGATTCCGGCATCGCTCGAAGAAGCGGCGCAGATGGACGGGGCCGGCTTCATTCGGACCTTCTTTACGGTTATTCTTCCGATCTCCATGCCTGCTATCGTCGTAGTTATGCTGTTCTCGACGGTATGGCATTGGAACGAGACGTATCTGACTTCTCTCTATCTGGGTGAAAGCATGACCACGCTTCCGCTGCAATTGAAAACGTTCAATGACTCGTTCACGAAGCTGTACGGAGGCGGAGCAGCAGTTGGCGGCGGTCAGACGAAGAATATCAATGAATCGATTCGTATGGCAGGCACGCTGTTAATCGTACTGCCTTTGCTGGTCCTCTACATGTTCGCGCAGAGACGATTCGTAGAGGTAGTAGATAAAACAGGTATTACAGGCGAGTAATTAGATTCGATTGTATCGCAGGGCGACTTAGGGAGGGTGTTTCAGTTGACTAAGAAGTTAAAGGTTGCAGTAATCGGCGCAGGCGGAATCTTCCAGTGGGCGCATTCCGCTCCGCTGAAGAACCATGGAGAGCTTGAAGTGGTCGCCATCGTAGATATCGACCTGGCGAAAGCACAAGCTGCGGCTGAACAGCACGGCATTCCGCAAGCATTCAGTGACTATCGCGATGTCATCAGAAAGGAAGAGATCGACATTATCGATATTTGTACGCCGAATCTGTTCCATTCCGAGATTGCAGTCGCAGCGCTGGAAGCCGGCAAACATGTCTTCTGCGAGAAGCCGGATGCGGTAAATCCGGATGAAGCGATTAAGATGCAGCAAGCGGCGGAGAAAAGCGGCAAAGTGCTTATGGTTATGCGCAACAACCGCTTCCGTCCGGCATCGAAGTTCATCAAGGAGTGGATTGAGGAAGGCAACCTCGGCGAAGCTTATGCAGGCCGCTGCGGCTGGACTCGCCGACGCGGTATTCCAGGCAAAGGCGGCTGGTTTACGACCAAAGAGCTCTCCGGCGGCGGCCCGTTGATCGATCTTGGTGTTCACTTCATCGACTTGGCGATCTGGTTCATGGGCAATCCGAAGCCAATCTCGGTCACTGGCGCAACCTACACGAAATTCGCGGACGCAGACGATATTGCCGGCTCGGAGCACAGCAAGTTCGGCGAGAAATCAGAAGACGAAGGCATCTTCGATGTGGAGGACCTTGCGATCGGATTTATCCGCTTCGATAACGGCGCGTCGCTCCAAATCGAGTTCAGCTGGGCTTCCAACATCGAACAAGAAGAGAATTTCGTCGAGCTTCGCGGTACGAAGGCAGGCTTCCGATTCAGTAACGGCAAGCTGGGTATCTTCGGGGAATCCAATGGCACGGTAACCGATACTGTTCCGCATCTTGCCGAAGACACAGGCGGACACGGAGAGAATCTATACCATTTCGTGGATGTCGTGCAAGGCCGCGAGAACCCGATCTTTACCATCGATCAAGGCGTGGATATGATCAAAATTTTATCAGCCATCTATGAATCCGCCCGTACAGGATCAGAAGTTAAACTGTAAGGGGATGCGCTAGTGATGAACCGGGATCGCACTCGATTGAATGAGGGCGGTTCCGGAACATCTGCCGCATGCAGGATTCTTTTTTTTATTAGGAGAATTAGTAGGAAGCTTGATGAAATGTGAAATTCATGAGAAGCAGCACTCATAGAACGATCATTTGGAGGCTGGCATGCATTGAAGACAATCCGAATCGGTATTATTGGCGCAGGGCTGATCGGCAAGGATCATTTGGAGAAATACGAGAACATCGAGGGTGCAGAAGTCGTGGCGCTCTGCGACACCAATGAAACGCAGCTGAAGAAGATGGCAGAGCAGTTCGGCGTTGCGAATACCTATACGGATTATCGAGCGCTGCTTGCACGCGAAGATCTGGACGCGGTTGATGTGTGTGTGCATAACAACCTTCATGCACCTATCACGATTGCTGCGCTTGAAGCCGGCAAGCATGTGTATTGCGAGAAGCCGATTGCGGGCTCTTATGCGGACGGTAAACGGATGATTGACGCTGCTAAGCAAGCCGGCCGCTATCTGCATGTACAGCTGGGCTTCTTATATCTCATTGAGACGATTGCGGCGAAGATGCTCATCGAGGAAGGCAAGCTCGGCAAGCTTTATCATGCCCGCTCGACAGGTCACCGCAGACGGGGGCGTCCGTTCGTAGACGGGTATGCGACGAAGGAATTTAACCGCAAAGCTACCGCGGCAGGCGGTGCTTTGTTCGATATGGGCGTATACCGCATCTCGCAGCTGCTCTACTTAATGGACTTGCCGATGGTGAAGACCATTACCGGCAAGACGTATCAGGAAGTCGCGATGGATGAGACGCGCCGAGCGATAAGCGGCTTTGATGTGGAGGAGCTAGGCGTCGGGTTCGTCCGTTTCGAGGGCGGATTGACGCTGGATATTATCGAAGCGTGGGCTATCCATCTGAACGGCTTCGAAGGCAGCAGCATCGTCGGCAATATCGGCGGGTTGCGGCTTCCCGGACATACCAGTCAAGGAAAAACACCATTCAGCTATCATACACAACTAAGCGATATGGATATGGATGCGACCTTTGATCTCGGCAATGCGAATTACCGCTGGCATCAGCTTCGCGAGCATACAGATGCCTATGATTCGTCTCAAGAGCATTGGATTGCGGCTCTGCAAGGCCGAGTAGAACTACTGCCAACCGCGGAGATTGCACTGCAAACCATCCTGATCAGTGAAGGCATCTATCTATCCGACCAATTGGAGCGAGAGGTAACGGCCTTGGAAGTTATCGCAGCATCGAAGTCCACCGCAATGAACCTATAAATTAAATTCTAAAGAGTCAGAGTCAGGAGAATCGCATCCCCATGATTGAAATCATAAATAAACAAATTGTTATTGATGGTAAACCTGCACTTATTATGTGCGGTGAAGTTCATTATTATCGCCTTGCTCGCAGCGAATGGCAGGATCGGATCGATAAACTGAAAGAGGCAGGCTGCAATGCTGTTGCCTCTTATGTTCCTTGGTTATGTCATGAGCCGCTCGAAGGACAATTTGATCTAGACGGACATACGCGTCCGGAGCTCGATCTTGGCGGATTTATTGATCTTTGCGAAGCGAATGGGCTCTATTTCTTCGTTCGTCCGGGGCCGTTCATTATGGCGGAGATGAAGAATGAAGGCATTCCGTTCTGGGTATATGAGAAACATCCGGAGGTCATCCCGCATGGCTGGGATGGTGCAGAAGCGACAACGCGTACGCTTGATTATCTGGCACCGGGTTTCTTAGCTGCAGCTCGCAGCTGGTACGCTGCGGTAATGGCTGTCGTAGCCCCACGCCTGCATGGGCAAGGCGGCAGCATTATTGGCGTTCAACTTGATAATGAAATTGGCATGCTGTCGTGGGTTAGCAACTGCCCTGATCTGACGGACCATGTCGCCTCTGATTTCACGGAATGGCTCGGTCGAACGTATGAGGCAGATAAGCTGCAGGAGCGATATCCGGTTGATCTTAGTGATGCGGAGGTACGTTTAGCGGCCATTCGTTCGCCTAAAGAAAGCTATGCTGCTGAGCTTCTGCATGATTTGGGCTACTACATGCGCAACCGATTTGCTCGGTATATCGCCGTGCTGCGAGATTACGCGGAAGAATTCGGCGTTCGCGGGGTGCCGTTCTTCGTGAACATTCACGGTACCGGCGGCGGTCGCGGTTTCACGTATCCGATTGGCATCAGCCAATTGTACGAAGCGTATACGCAGGCGCCCGGCTATCTGTCCGGCTCTGATATTTATTTTGGCGATCTGACGGTAAGCAATTTTCAAGATCTGTACTTGATTAACGGGTTCATGGATGCCGTTCATTTGCCGGATCAACCGCTCACTTCGCTGGAATTCGAATGCGGTGACGGCAACTACGGCAATAACTTCGGCGGTCGTTATGATGTGTCGGCTGCGGATTTCAAGACGCGGATGTGTATCGCACAAGGGAATCGGATGATCAACTATTATCTGATGACCGGCGGAATCAATTACCGGATGGATCAGCAGCTTGGCGACGGCAATGATCGTGTCGCGTTCACCGGTGAACGCCATGGCTTTGCGGCTCCTGTCAGTCCGGAAGGGGAGCTTAACTACACTTATCCGCGAATGCAGCGCGCAATTAAGACTATGATGGCCGTGAAGGATAAGCTGGCGGTTATGAACGAAGAGCATGACGGAGTAGCTTTCGCATTCATCCCTGATTACTATATGACGGAATATCGTTATCCGAAGAGCGAGAAGATGAACGAGATTCTGAAGAACATCGAAGCGAATCGTGCGAGTGGCGGCTGGGAAATCATGGGCCGCGGCATGCTGCTGGCCGGGTATCGGTTCACATCGGCAGACATTCAGAATAAGCCTCTAGATCCGGTCACAACACCTGTACTAGCACTGCCATGCGCGCGTTACTTGAGCGCGGCTATTCAGCGTAAGGTTGCGGACTATCTGAACGCCGGCGGCGGGCTGCTGTTGTACGGCGAGGTGCCGCAGTTTGATATGGAAGGCAAGCCTTGCACGATTCTTAGCGACGCGCTGGGCATCCAAGTCGAAGGTTTCGTTCAGAACGGGCCTCATTCCTGGCCGTCCATCATCGCTGAAGGTTGGGCGGCAGGTCGTCCTGAAGTGCATACGCATTTCGCCCAGCGCCTGGCACCGGGAACAAACGATGTCATCATGCGTTTGTATGACAGCGGATTTGTTTGCGGCGTCGAGGCACAAGCAGGACGCGGCCGTGCCATTGTGATTGCAGCGGCTTACAGCGGCGATGTAGCCTTGTTCAAGACTGCGCTTGAGCGCTTAGGGGCTAAGGCCGGTTTGACGCATGATAATCGCTATCTGGGCATATTCACCACGTCGACGGTTAATCAAGAAGGCGAACGTTTCGTGCATATTCTGAATTTGGACGGCTTCGATAAAGAGATTCATCTCACAGACGGCAGCGAGCAGATGTTTGGCGGACGCAGGTTTGAGATTGCCAGCAAAGACGGGGTCATGCTGCCGATTGGGATGACGTTCGGCGATGTGCGGATTGCGTATTCAACCGCTGAAATTACAGCCGTTTCTCAGGAATCGATAGCCTTCCGTTTGACGCAGGCAGAAGATGTAATTGCGCTCGAAACCGAGCGAGGGATCGCTGACAGCACAGATTACACGGTAGAGGAACAAGGCGGCATGAAGCTGGTGGTATCGCGAAAGCATGCCAAAGTAGATGACAAACTAACGATAGTATTTATCTAGTCTCATTCATATTGCCACTGTGAAGGTGGTCTATAGTACGAAATGCATGCAAAACCCCGTGGAAACGGGGTTTTTTGCTGCTTTTTTGTCGAAACGTTTCACCTAAAGTGGGCATATGCAGAAATTTACATAGAAAAAGTCATAAAATTTATGGTGAAAGCCTTTTCCCCGCGCGAACAATGTGCTAATATGGGTTTTGTGAAACGTTTCGACAAAAAGTGAGGCGAGAAATGCAACTTTTTGTTAATTTTCGTAAATTACCAAATAAAATACCTTTTTTGGTTGTGAAAGCGGTTCATTTGGATCGTTTTATTTTATAAAACTGTCGAATCGTTTCGATGGAAAATGTCATGTCGGCAGTCGGTCAGACCTACGGGTTTGGGACATAATAGGTGTGGTTATTACGCAACTGAAATAGGAGGATTTACGATGGCTATGTCAACAAGCAAACAAAACGTAAGGCCCAAAAAACGCAGTGGGCTGCAAACGCAGAACATAAAGATCTTGTATCTGTTCTTGGTTCCCGCGATGGTATTAACTTTCATTTTCGCGTACCTGCCCATGTTCTCCAACTACATTGCATTCTTGGATTATGACTTTAACAAAGGCTGGTTCGGTTTCGGCAGTGAATTTGTCGGCTTTGACAACTTCGCCAAGTTCCTGACCGATCATAAATTTTATACATTGATCGGCCGTACGCTGCTTTACAGCGTGACGATGATGATTGCGACATTCCCTGCACCGTTGATCTTTGCGCTGCTGCTCAATGAGCTTCGCGGCGAACGCTTCAAACGTATCGTTCAAACCACTTCCTATATTCCGCATTTCGTATCATGGGTAACGGTTGCCGGCTTGTTCTACATGTTCCTTACTGTTGACGCTACAGGGATAATCAATAACCTGCGCCAACTGATTGATCCGGCCGCAGAACGTATTTCGTTCATGCAGGATGCGAAGAACTTCCTTCCCGTTCTGGTCATTTCCGAAGTGTGGAAAGAAACAGGCTGGGGCACGATCTTGTATCTTGCAGCACTTACGAGCATTGACCCGCAGCAATATGAAGCCGCACAAGTAGACGGCGCGAGTCGCTGGCAGCGCCTGATGTATATCACGCTTCCGGGTTTGATTCCAACGATGTGTATTCTTCTGATCTTCTCGCTGAGCGGATTGCTTGCAACAAACTTCGACCAAGTATTCAACTTGCAAAATAAAATGATTCGACTGGATACGGACACCATCGGCGTTTATACGTACTATCAAGGTCTCGTCAGCGGACAGTATTCCTATTCAGCCGCGGTTGGGCTATTCCAAGGCGTAATCTCCTTTATTCTGATTATGGCTACTAACTACACGACGAAGCGCCTCAGTAACGTAGGTATCATTTAAAGGAAGGGGTTACCGGAACCTAATGAAAGCGAACAGAATTAAACGAACAACAGGTGAACGCACATTTGATGTCTTCAACATCCTACTCATGTTGCTCTGGGCGATAACTGCGGTATATCCGTTCTGGTATATCTTGGTCATGTCCTTCAATACAGGAGCTGACGCGGCCGCAGGCCCGATCTGGTTCTTCCCTCGCGTATTTACGCTAGAGAACTATGCTTTTGTCTTTCAGTATGATCGGCTTCACTCGGCGTTTATCGTAACGACGCTGCGATGCATCATCGGACCTGTGTTATCCGTATTCGTCACGATGTTAGCTGCCTTCGCACTCTCCAAGCGTTTCTTGCCGGGACGTAAGTCATTTCTCTTCTTCTTTATGATTCCGATGTTTATCGGCGGAACGATTATTTCCAACTATGTGGTCATTTCTAAGCTGGATCTAATCAACAATTTCTTGGTTTACGTTCTTCCGGGGGCGTTTGGATTCTTCAGCATGATTATCATGCGTACGCACATTGAAGATCTTCCGGCTGAGCTGCAGGAATCGGCTTTCATCGATGGTGCCGGTTATGTGCGCATTTTCTTCCAAATTATTTTCCCGCTTTGTATGCCGGTTATTGCCGCATTTGCATTCTTCGCCGTTGTAGGCAACTGGCTGGATTATTACACGAACCTGATTTACGTTACAGACCGCAGCTTGAGTACGCTGCAGTTCGTACTGTACGAAATCATTAACCGCGCAGAAGCGAACACGATGATCGATTTCACGAAGACTTCGGGGGCTGCTGCACGTAGACTCCTGGCTCAACGTAATAACACGGTTCCAACACCTGAGGTTATCAAAATGACGGTCATGGTCGTGGTCACGTTCCCGCTGCTATTCGTTTACCCGTTCTTCCAGAAGTATTTCGTTAAAGGGATGTTAACTGGAGCAGTTAAGGCTTAATAAAGTCACTGCTTTTCCATAGTTAATTAAACACATATCCAAGGGAGGCTTTACGGTATTATGAAAAAGGTAGTCATGATTATGTTTGCTGTTCTGCTGGCTGTTTCTCTGGCTGGCTGCGGCAGCTCCAAGAACGACAACAACGCTCCGAATAATACGGGCACGAACGCAGGCGCACCGGTTGATCCGGCAAACTTCAAGGAAATGCATTTGGAAGTGCTTAGCCAATTGCCGACAAACCCACGTAAGCCGGTTGAAGACAAACTAACGCCAATCTGGCGTGAGAAAACAAAAGTGATACCTGATTTCGTAGAAATTCCGGCAGGCACTGATTATAAAAGCTGGCTTCAAATGCAAATTCTTGCTGACACTGTTCCAGCGGTAATCGCGAACCAGAACGGGATCGCAGACGACGCGGACAACATGGAAATGCTGAAGAAAGCAGGCATGGTTCGTGAAATCACGCTTGATGAAATGACAAAATACATGCCGCTTACGGCAGCTCGTTTAACTGAACTTGGCGTTACGATGGAACAATGGTACAAAGCAAGCGTAGATCCAACAGATGGCAAGCTATGGGCGATTCCTTCACTGCCAAGCCCATTGCTCAAAGATGAATACCGCAAAACACCTTATGGCGAATCCCGTCTGGGTAACGGCGGTTACGGTGTATGGATGCGCGATGATATCCTGAAAAAAATCTTCCCTAGCGCAATGAGCGCAGCTGACTTGAAGAAGCTGGCTATTGCGAACAAAGGTAAATTATCGCTTGAGCAAATCATGGATATTCCGATTAAAAACCTGGATAACTTGTACGCTTACTTAGAAAAAGTAAAAGCATTGGACATTAAAGAAAACGGCAAGACGATTACACCGGGCCACCTTCAATTGGATAACACGAGAGGCGCGCTTCAATGGTCCTTGTTCACAGCTTCCGGTTTGAATATGAGCCAAGCTTATCCGCTCGTAATCAACGAGTCCAAGAACTTATACTCGGATTATCAGCTTACACCGGAATGGAAAGCTTACATCTCGTTCATGAACAAAGGCTTCAAAGACGGCTTGTTCGGTAAAGAATTCTACATCCAGAAGAATGAGCAGCGCGATGCCAAAGTGATCAATGGTGAATATGCCGTTGTGAACATGTGGGCTCCAATTGCCGCGAACCAAGAGAAAGTGAAAAAAGAAGGCAAGGATTACGACTGGAGATTCTATCCGATCTTCGCAAACGAGCTTGACCCAAGTAATCAAGATGCAGCCAATCAGTACTTCCCTTTGACGACAAAATGGAACTCCAAAGCCATTAACCCGAAAAAGGTTACGGATGACATGATTCCGCAAGTACTGAACTGGATTGACTGGAACAACTCCCTTGAAGCGGCAGATCTGCGCGCATGGGGTACTCCTGATATGTACACAGGCGAAGGCATGGAACGCCGCTACAAACCGGAATTCAAGAAGGTTGAAGAGTACAAGCTGATCGGTAAGCAGGATGAAACAGGCGATGGCTGGTACTACGGTATTCAAGGTCAAGACAACACCATGACAAACCCTGAAGTATACGGCCTGGCTATGGCTGACGAAATGGGATTTGTCTATACACCGCAAATCGTATATCCATTCAGCGTAAGCAACTACGATCAAGCTACGCTAGTGAACACGGCTTGGCAGCAGCACAACATGAAGAACATGACGCTGTATGCGGAACTTCCTGTTGATGATGCAACGCAGCAAGCTCGTGCTGAGTACGACACCGTTACGAATGATCTGAACAACAACTTGGTTGCTCCACATAACGATGAGCTCGACAACCTGATTGTTAAAGCCATTACTAGCCCGGTTGCTGATTTCGACAAAACGTATAAAGAATATACAGACGTTCTGTCGGAAAGCGATATTGCCGATGGCGTGAAGAAACAAACGGAGGCTTGGATGAAATATTACAAGCTGCGTGAAGGCTTCTTGAAGAAACTGAACTAAATGAACGACACTGCAGCGCTCTGGCCGCTCGGCCAGAGCCTGTTTATTTCATCTTGAGAGGATGTTAATCATGACGAAGAAACTTAAAGTAGGCGTAATTGGCGCAGGTGGAATTTTCCAATGGGCGCACTCCGAGCCTTTGAAAAACCACCCGGAGCTTGAAATCGTTGCAATTTGTGATATTGATCTGGAGAAAGCTAAAGCAGCGGCAGAGCAGCACGGCATTCCGCAAGCATTCAGCGACTACCGTGATGTTATCGCTCTTGCAGACGTTGATATTATCGATATTTGCACGCCAAACCTCTTCCACTCCGAAATCGCCGTTGCCGCTCTTGAAGCAGGCAAGCATGTATTCTGCGAGAAACCGGATGCGGTTAGTCCGGAAGAAGCGCTCCGCATGAAAGAAGCTTCAGAGAAAAGCGGCAAAACGCTGATGGTTATGCGTAACAACCGTTTCCGTCCGGCTTCCCAGTACATCAAACGTTGGATCGACCAAGGCAACTTGGGCGAAGCTTACGCGGGTCGTTGTGGATGGACACGTCGCCGCGGTATCCCAGGCAAAGGCGGCTGGTTCACGACCAAAGAATTGTCCGGCGGCGGACCGCTTATCGATCTTGGCGTTCACTTCATCGACTTGTCGATCTGGTTCATGGGCAATCCGAAACCGGTATCGGTTACGGGTGCAACGTACACGAAATTCGCGGATGCGGAAGATATTGCGGGCTCCGAGCACAGCAAGTTCGGTTCTAAATCCGAAGACGAGGGCACGTTCGATGTTGAGGATCTGGCAATCGGCTTTATCCGTTTCGACAACGGCGCATCGCTCCAAATCGAGTTCAGCTGGGCTTCGAACATCGAGCAAGAAGAGAACTTCGTTGAGCTGCGCGGTACGAAAGCCGGCTTCAAATTCAGCAACGGCAAGCTTGGCATCTTCGGTGAAGACCAAGGCGTCGTAACGGATATGGTTCCACACGTAGGTGAAGACAATGGCGGACATGGTGCGAACCTGTATCACTTCGTCGATGTCATTCAAGGCCGCGAGAAACCGATCTTTACGATCGATCAAGGCGTAGACATGATCAAAATTTTGTCCGCGATCTATGAGTCGGCTCGTACAGGTTCTGAAGTTAAGCTGTAACAGCAGATTGGTTTCCGTTCGAAGCCAAAGCTTCGAATGGAGCATTCTGCTAGTGCAGTATATAAATAGAAGCTCGTACCGTCCGTTTGGGCTGGTAGGGGCTTCTTCTTTATGAGAAGGAGCGTGGGTAAGGGATGAGCAGAAAGCTTGTATGCGTGTACGACTTGGAAACGAAGCACAGAGAACGCATCAGAGAAGCTGCGCCGGGGTTTAAGGTAGTATTCGGCGGCGATGCCGATGAGCAGGGGATGTCGGAACATCTGGCCGAGGCTGAGATTATAGCAGGCTGGGATGATCATGCGGCTGCAAGCGCGCTGCGACCGGGTACAACGCTGCGCTGGGTGCAGGCTTGGGGCGCAGGCGTCGAGCAGATGCCATTCGAAGCTTTTGCCGCACATGGAATAACGCTGACCAACGCCAGCGGCGTTCATGCGAATGGGATATCGGAGACCGTGCTCGGCATGATGCTTAGCTTTACGCGTAAGCTGCATTTGACGATGCGCAATCAAGTCGAGAAGAAATGGGATTGGCTTGGAGGCTTGGGCGAAATTCACGGGAAGGTGCTCGGGATCGTAGGTGTCGGTGCGATCGGCGAGGAGCTTGCGAGGCTTACTAAGGTGTTCAATATGCGTGTAGTGGGAGTTCGGAATTCCGGTAAGCCGTCCCCGTATGTGGACCATATGTACGGCTCCGATGGACTGGACACCGTGCTGCAGGAGAGCGACTATGTCGTGGTTACGCTGCCGATCACGAAGGAAACCCATCATTTGTTTGACCTTGCAAAATTTAAGCAGATGAAGCCTTCCGCCTTCTTCGTTAACATTGGACGCGGAGGGACGGTTGTAACGGAAGATATGGTGGAGGCGCTGCGGTCCGGTGTCATTGCCGGAGCAGGGCTTGATGTGTTCGAGCAGGAGCCGCTGCCTGCGTCACATCCGCTTTGGGAGCTCGATAATGTCATTCTAACCCCGCATAACTCCGGTAATTCGATCTATTACACCGACCGTGCCGTTGATATTCTTGTTCATAATTTAGGCGTTTATGTGCGTGGCGAAGGGGATTCGATGCGCAACCTCGTTAGTTTGGCGAATCAGTACTAAGAGGGCAAGCAGTAACAAGGCTAGGAAGCTGATTTTAATTCGAACAGCTTCTCAAGCTGCCCCAGAATGGCTGTTAATTCATGCTGGGATTGCAATAGTCCGATAAGCGCGCGGACAAGCACCATTCGGGGCTTGTCCGCGTCTGCTTCTTCTCGTAGAAGAACGGCCGCGTCATGCAGCTCCGTCTTGATGCTGTTTGTAGCTTGGAGCTCATGAATGGTGGTTAACAATCTGGTGATTCCTTCGCTCAGCTGCTCCTCAGCAGGGACAGCAGACCCCTTCATCCCGCAGGCAACAAATTGAGTCATAATGTCCGATTCGAGAATGGGTTTACTCTTCGATTGAACAAGCCCGGCAACCATTTCGTCCATCCGCTCGACCACGAAAGCGGCCATTCGTTCATAATCGAATGGACTGCTAACTAGCTCTGTCATCACCATGTATTCCTTGATGATGCCGATGTAGAGAGCAATCAGATCCCATTTATATATTTGAATGCCTGGGCCGTACGCATGAATAAGGCTTTCTTCCAAATAGACAAACATTTTCGAGCGAATTTGTTGAAGGAAAGAAGAAAAGGCACCATCTTCGTTAATCTTCAGTTCATAAAAGTCTTTTATACTGGATTTAAATGCCTTGAAGTTGATGAATTGGTTCAAGGTTTCTTGCACGAAACGTGCTTTAGGCGACAGGGAACGATCCGCTTTAATACGGTCCACCTGCTCGAACATCAGCTGAAAGCGATGGCGATAGACTTCAACAAGCAATTCCTCCTTGGAAGCAAAAAACTTATATAGGGATCCCTTAGCTATTCCGCAATCGTTCGCAATATCTTGAATGGAAGTAGCCTCAAACCCTTTTTGGGCAAATAACTGCATGGCAGATCCGATGATTTTATCTCTAAGCAAGCTCAAGTGGCGTTCCTCTTTTCAGAAAAAGATTGACAAGTGACTGTCCGGTGTTGAGAATATTATATATCGTGACCTATCGGTTTTCAATAAAAACGGTTAGTCACAGGCACGACAATATGGATTTCATGGAGAGAAGGTAGAACGATGTCAGCACCAACAGCACCAACATCATCATCCGAGTTTTCGATCAAGACCATCATCGCACCGCTAATGGCCGTAATCGTCGGCATGATCATGGTTATTCTGGACAGCACGGTCGTGAACGTAGCATTGGCGAAATTCCAGACCGAATTTGACGCAACCATCAACACGGTCCAGTGGACGTTCACAGGCTATACGCTTGCCCTGTCAGCTGTAATTCCCCTCGCCGGCTGGATGACCGATAAATTCGGCTCTAAACGCATATTCTTGATTACCATTGCGCTATTTACGATTGGTTCCGTGCTTTGCGGAGCTGCTCAAACGGTTGAACAGCTTATCGCGTTCCGTGTCATTCAAGGGCTCGGCGGCGGTATGGTTATGCCAATCGGTATGGCGATAATTTTCCGTCTCGCACCGCAGGAGAAACGTGGCGCTGTCATGGGTATGCTCGGTATCCCGATGCTGCTTGCGCCGGCGCTCGGACCGATTCTCTCCGGCTGGCTGATCGAAGCGGTATCTTGGCACTGGATTTTCTTGATCAACCTGCCAATCGGTATTGTCGGTATGATTGTTGGGATCAAATATTTGCCGAATTTCGAGCAAAACAAAGCGCCTGCCCTTGATATCATTGGGATGATCCTAGCGCCAATCGCGTTCGCATCGCTTGCTTACGGCGTTAGTGAAGGCGGCCGCACAAGCTGGACTGCGGACAATACGTTAACCGGTTTGATCGTCGGCGGTATTGCTTTGCTCTTGTTCATCATCGTGGAGCTTCGTCACAAACAACCGCTTCTCGAATTACGCGTATTCCGTTCCTCGGACTTTACACGCGGCACACTGCTTGTGTGGATCGTTCAGATCGCATTGTTCGGCGCTATGATTCTAATGCCGGTATTCCTGCAAACGATTCGGAATTATTCACCGCTAGAAACAGGTGTTATTATGCTTCCACAAGCGATCGGTTCGATGCTCTTCATGCCGATTGGCGGACGTTTGTTCGATCGAATCGGTGCTCGTCCGCTTGCGCTGGTCGGCCTTTCGCTTGTTGCCGGAGCGTTGTTCCTTCTTCATAACATCAACGTCGACACGCAGCTGATCATGATCATTATCCCGCTATTCATGATCGGATCGGGCATGGGTTTAGCGATGATGTCTCTGAACACGCATGTACTGAATTCCGCGCCGCGTCATCTCGTTTCCCGTGTTACACCGCTGACGACGGCAGCACAACAAGTGGTCACATCGTTCGCGGTTGCCGGTCTGACCGGCTACATGACAACGCGCGCGGCCGATCATATGACGGCAGGCGGCAATCAGATCGAAGCTGCAGTTAACGCCTACAGCGATACGTTTATGTTATCATTCGGTCTGGCCATCTTCGGCGTTGTGTTCAGTCTTATTCTTCGCAAACCGAAGCCTCAGAAGGACATTGCAGGTACCGAGCAGGTTGATCCCGCTATGATGATGGGACATTAATCGTAACTTGTTGCCTTGCATAACAAAAGCTGCTCCTCAGCGTCGTGAGACGATGGGGAGCAGCTTTTTGCTCTTCTACATATTTGCGCGCTGTGTCATTGGTTTCCGCTTGCCAACCGTAGAGGAGCGTTCGATCATAGTGACAAGTCGGTAGACGACATCGGCGAGAATGATGCCGGCGAACGCATCGAAAATGACATGCTGTTTGATAAAGAAAGTGGAGACGATAATAATCGAAGACATTCCGTAAATCAGCGTCTGGTTGATGCGGTTACGGAAACTGCTGTTGTACAGAGCTTTCATCACCATGTAGCTGGAGAAGCAGTGAATGCTCGGGAAGCAGTTGAATGGTTCATCTCGCCCATACACATAACCCAGCAGGCGGGTAAATGGATCGGTTCCGACCAGTTCCGGCCGAGGTACAGTCGTTTGGAAGACAAGGTAGATGCCATAACAGATCAGTGCGCAAACCACATATGTGATGAGCGAGCGCCTGTATACGGCGGGGTCCTTGATGAAGAAATAGACCAAACACAAATAAATATAAAAGATCCAAACGGAATAAGGCAGTACAAAAATTTTGACTAGCGGAATGGCTCGGTCCAGATCAGTCACCAGGCTGTAGACTTGGGCGCCGGGTCTATTCGTTAACGCATATAGCCAGCCCATAATCGGAAAAACGAGCATACTGATCAATGGCAGAAAACGTTTCATTGGATCCTCCCCTGAAAAAAGCATGAAGATAACTCTAGCAACTCATCTAGCAATCTTGTAATAATAAGATATTGTGATTGCGGATGCAAGCACTAAAAGCATACAAAAATGTGAGGCGGTTCATGAATGGTCAAAATAGCTCTGGTCGATGATGATGTACATATTCGGGAGTTGGTCAGACTTTATTTAAGCGACGAAGGTTTTGAAATTGTGGAATTCGCAAATGGTGAAGATGCATGGCTCTATGTCAAAGAAAATGTCGTGGACATGGTCATCTTGGACATCATGATGCCGCGAATGGACGGCTATGAATTGTGCAGGAAGCTGCGGGAATCAGGCGATATGCCTATTCTCATGATAACAGCCAAAGGAGAATCTGAGGAGAAAATTAAAGGATTCCAGCTTGGCACCGACGATTATGTGACAAAGCCCTTCGACCCAATGGAGCTCGTGGTACGGGTTAAAGCACTGCTAAAGCGATATCGGATAACCGCTTCCCAGATGGTCACGATTGGGAGCATCGTGCTGGACCGGATCGGCTACCAGGTGATTTTGAAGCATACGGATACGGCTCTCACCATACCGCTTAAAGAATTCGAGTTGTTATACAAATTGGCGAGCCATCCGGGACAATTGTTTACGCGGGCTACTTTAATCGAACAGATATGGGGCTTCGAATATGAGGGCGATGAGCGAACGGTGGATGTGCATATCAAACGATTAAGGGAACGCTTTGCAGAATATGAAACAGCGTTCCGAATTGTGACACTTCGCGGACTCGGCTACAGGCTAGAGGTTCTCCATGATTAAGTCGCTATATGTCCGTACGGTGTTGGTATTCGTCGGCGTTGTCATCGCGAGCTTGATCTTTGCCTTCTTCTTGGCTACTAGGCTATACAGCACCAACATTAAGGAGCTGGGGGAAGAACAGCTGATTGAAAGCGGCAAACGCATCATCATGATGATCCAGAAAGCGCCCGAAGCGCAATCGGCCGCCAGCTTGGATGAAGTAACGAGCAATATCGTGCTGATCCCGGTATTCAAAGTGAAAATCGTCGACGAACATGGCATCGCAGTGAAATACGGCAACGTAAGCGATCTTGGCGCGCAATTTCATGTTACAACCGAACAATACGAGCATGTCATTCGAGGCGGCATTTTTAGAGGTACCGTTGCAGCGTTTCCCGGGGACAGACATGGCCCGGAAACGGCATTGATCGGACTGCCGTTCGAATTTCGCGATCATCCCTATGCTTTGTTTGTTTCGCCCGAATTGAATGA
Source organism: Paenibacillus sp. CF384 (assembly GCF_900106745.1). Classification (GTDB taxonomy): domain Bacteria; phylum Bacillota; class Bacilli; order Paenibacillales; family Paenibacillaceae; genus Paenibacillus_Z. Next base: position 140,174 of record NZ_FNNV01000009.1, read on the forward strand.
TTTGCTGGATGTCTTTCGCCGTGTCATGTTGACCGTCCTGTTCAGTGTGCTTGCTATGGGCAGTCTGCTGATCCTGCTCGCTTCGCGGTTTATCGTCAAGCCGCTTCAGCGTTTGACGCGCGCGACCAAACGGATGGCGCAAGGCGACTTCGGCATCAAGCTCCAAACGAAACGGAAGGATGAGATCGGCGTTCTGACCGCCAGCTTCAACGAGATGGCGAAGTCGCTCCGTATGCTGGACCAGATGCGCTCCGACTTCGTGAACAATGTCGCGCATGAGTTTCAATCGCCCCTTACATCCATTACCGGATTCTCGAAAGCGCTGCGGACGAAACCGATGGATGAATCCGGACGCCAGCATTATTTGATGATTATCGAAGAGGAAAGCCAGCGGCTCGCAAGACTGAGCGCGAATTTGCTGCGATTATCGGTCCTCCAGCAGGATCAAGGACCTGTTCATCCGACCTCTTATCGATTGGATGAGCAAATTCGCCGCATCATTATTGCCAGCGAGCCGCAGTGGAGCGTTCGCGGGATCGAATTCGAGCTTGAGCTTGAAGATTTGACCATCCAGGGGGACGAGGATAGTTTGGATCAGGTGTGGCATAATTTGATTAGCAACAGTATCAAGTTCTCACAGGATAAGGGCTGCATTGGGATTAGGCTGCAACAAGTCGGCGAGATGGCTGTCATTACGGTACGAGACCATGGAATAGGAATTCCGCAGGAGGAGCAGCAGCATATCTTCACCTCTTTTTACAAAGTGGATAAATCAAGGGATTATGCTGTTAAAGGAAATGGGCTGGGCCTTTCAATCGTGAAACGAATTGTCGATCTGCATCATGGCGAAATTGCGGTCACAAGCCTACCGGGCGTAGAAACGGTATTTACGGTCTGGCTGCCGCTGGAAGTTGGGGGCATAAGTCGTAAATTGTAATGTCCAGTACATATTCAGTTCAAACTTCTCCTGTATACTGACCTCCAGATAGAGAAAGAGGAGAGATAACATTCATGAGTTGGTTAAGTCGATTCAGTCTCAAGAACAGTGTAGCAGTCGTTATTCTCTGCTTGATGGTGCTCGGATTTGGTTTCTTCTCCGCCACCCAGATCAAGCAGCAAACCTTCCCGGATGTGGAATTCCCGGCCGTGTTCGTACAAGTCGTCTACCCGGGGGCTTCAACGGAAGAAATTGAGTCCGAGGTGACGAAACCTGTTGAGGAAAGCTTGCAGGGGCTCAAAGGGTACGATGCTCTAACGAGCACTACCTCTGAGAACTCCGCCAGCGTCATCCTGCAGTATCCATTCGGAACGAACATGGATGATAAAGTAAAGGATATTGAAGCGGCAGTTGCTAAGCTTCAAACACCCGAGAAAGCCAAAGTAACCATTCAGCGCCTGAATATTAACGCGGCGCCGATTTATGAAGCGGCCATCTTCTCGTCGAAGGACGATCCGGCTGCCTTGCAGAAGGTGCTTGAAGAGCAAGTCGTGCCGAAGCTGAAGAAGGTTACCGGCGTTAGCGCCGTTGAGCTCAAAGGCGTCGTGTCTCAAGAGCTTCGCATCGAAGTCGATAAAGATAAAGCCGCGCAGCACGGCATTTCGCTAAATACGATCCAAACGGCGATTCAGCAGCTGGAATATGCGCTTCCGCTTGGTTCGGTAAGTCAAGACAGCACATCGATTCCGATTCGTCTTGTCGGTAAATTATCGCAGCTGGAGCAAATCAATAATCTGGAGTTGAGTGCCGGAGCTCCGGGACTTGGCGGCGGTGCTGCCGGTGCGCCAGGTGCAGGCGGACAAGCGCCTGCGGCTAAGGTGAAGCTGTCGGATGTGGCTAAGATCACGACAGTTTCCACGCAGAACGAAATTACTCGATTTGACGGCCAAGCGAGCTTCGTCGTACAAATCGTGAAGACGCAGGATGCCAATACAGCAGAAGTATCCGATGAAGTAAAGGAAGTATTGGATACTTACAAGACCAAAGCCAACCTTGATATTCACCTGATTCAAGACCAAGGCGCTGAAATCAAGAAGTCGGTTTCCTCGCTAATTCGCGAAGGACTGTATGGTGCGCTGTTTTGTGTCATCATTATATTCCTGTTTTTACGCAATATACGAGCAACCCTGATTTCGATCATCTCGCTTCCGATTTCGATCTTCGCAACGATCGCGTTGATGAACGAAATGGGTTATACCCTCAACATCATGACGCTCGGCGGTATCGCGGTATCGATCGGCCGGATCGTGGATGACAGTATCGTCGTTATTGAGAACATTTACAGATGGCGCCAAGAGAAGGGCCGCGATATGAATGGCAAGGAGCTTGCCTACAAAGCGACCAAAGAAGTTATTGGCGCAGTCGGCTCCTCCACAATTGCAACTGTAGTCGTGTTCTTACCGCTTGCTTTTGTAACAGGTATTATCGGTGAGTTCTTCCGTCCATTCGCAATCTCGGTCGTTATCTCGATCGTCAGCTCCTTGCTGGTGGCGATGATGCTCATTCCGGTACTGGGCGCGAAATTCTTCAATCACATTAAGCCGCATAAAGAAGGCGGCAAGTTTATGGACTTCTACGAGAGACTGATCCGTGGTGCCCTTAAACGCAAAGTTCTGGTGTTGATTGCTTCCATTGTGATCTTGATCGGTTCCTTCGGTACAATTCCGTACCTCGGCGTAGCATTCTTGCCGGCAGGCTCCGTGCCTTCGATCGGCATCGAATTGAAATTGCCAACGCAAAGCACCATTGAGCAAACGAATGAGGCTGCTGAGAAAGTAGAAGGCTACTTGAAGGATCTCAAAGGCGTCGACAATTATCAGGCTTCCATTGGCGGAGCGGATAATCCGTTCATCCAAATCGGCTCCACGGCGAACAGAGCGGCATTCACCGTTCAATTCGCGGAAGGAACGTCGATGGACACGATGATGGACGATGTCGGCAAAGATTTGAAGGTATTGATTGATAAAGAAGTACCGGGTGCGACGGTTAACGTCAAAGAAGGCGAGCAGAACGGCCCGCCGACAGGTACCAGCGTAGAAGTAAGCTTGTATTCCGAGGATATGGCAGCACTGACAACAGCTTCGCAGCAAATCGAGAAGCTGATGACCGCGAATACAGATATGAAAGATGTTACGAATAACCTGAAGGATACGACGCCAAAATGGGTCATCTCGCTGAATCAAACTGCGAAGGATTTGAACGTCTCTGCGTTCCAAATCATGGGTGCTGTAAACGAGCAGCTGCGTCCGACAGATGTAGGCAGTTACGTGCTTGACAGCAAGAACTGGGATATTACGATGTCCTATGCGCAGCAAATTACATCCAAGGCACAGCTCGAAGCGATCACGATTCCGACAGCAGGCGGCATGAAGCAGCTGAAGGATCTCGTCGAGCTAACCGAAACGATTGCTCCAATTGCAATCAATCATGAGGATGGCAAAATGTCCGCGAAAGTAACGGGTAACGTGAAGGATGCCGATAAGACGGCAGCTGTCACGAAAACAATCACCGACGATATCGACGGCTTGTCGCTGCCAAGCAATGTGGAAATGAAAATCGGCGGCGGCCAGGATATGATCAACAGCGGCTTCCAAAGCATCGGTATTGCGATGGCAGCGGCGATCGGACTTGTGTTCTTGGTCATGAGCATGACCTTCGGCGGATTGCTCACGCCGCTGATCATTCTCTCCTCGCTGCTCTTCGTACCGGTTGGTTCCTTGGGCGCGCTTCTGATCACGGGCCAATCGTTATCGATGAGCTCCATGATCGGGATGCTGATGCTCGTAGGTATCGTAGTAACGAACGCAGTCGTCTTGCTTGACCGCGTAGAGAAGAATCGCAAGGACGGCATTCCGCTTCGTGAATCGCTGGTTGAAGCTTCGAAGACAAGGCTGAGACCGATTCTAATGACGGCATGTGCAACGATTCTGGCACTTGTGCCGCTGGCACTCTCGGAATCGACAACCAGCCTGATCTCAGGCGGACTTGCGATTACGGTAATCGGCGGTTTGACCACGTCGACGCTGCTTACACTGATTGTGGTACCGGTCATTTATGAATTGACAGGTAAGCGTCGCAAGATTGAGAAGGAATTGGATCTGTAAGGTTAAGGGAACAGAGCAGTAACGGAGCAGGTTTTACTACTGCTCCGTTTTTTTGCGATCTTGTTCGCCACCTACGCCACCACCGCCTTCGGTTCACAGGTGTGAAACCTCTAACGAACCGTACAGGTCTTATTTGCCCGTAAATCGCGCCGGAAAAATTCTGACGAACCGTGGAGGTCTTATTTGAAGGTTTTGGCGTGTTTTGGAGTCAATTCACCCCAGATAAGACCCGTACGGTTCGTTAGAATTTCAGAGACCAGAAAATCGGGCAAATAAGGCTCGTACGGTTCGTTAGAATTTGAGTCCGCAGCTGAGAGTGGTCATATGGAACTCTCAGCGTCCAAACTAACCTCGAATCCCTCCGAGGTCCGGCGATCCTGCGCACCAGACGGTTCGTTAGATTGTCATGCGGCATACGCGATCATTGAACACATGAAGACGGAGTTAGTTAAGTTCCGATGTCCACTTCATCTTGAGCTTGAGTGCGAGGCGAGGCGTGGTGTGGTGAGAGGGGGTGAAGATGGTTAGTTTGATTGATGAGAGCGGCAATTCGGTGGTCGTGATCGGAGTGGAGTGGAGTTTGGGTGTAGGTGTAGGTGTGGCGTAGTGTAGAGTAGGGAAGCAGCGATTTCAGAGCAGGTAAAAGAAGCTGAGCGCACGGATAACCGTGATCTCAGCTTCTAATCATTTAATGGGTGGCTGTTACCGCCTTTTTCTGCGTTGCAGCCGCTTGGTTCTTCATCCAGCGCTGATTGACGAGCGAATGAATAACGAAGAACAGCGCGGATGCAGTGGCTGTAATAACAGCCAGCCAGGCTACCGGAGTCAGCTGGCCGATATCGTACAGATGGCCCATCATGTAGGGACCGAGGACACGCCCCGCGGAGCCGATGCCCCCGGCAAGTCCGAGGTAGAACGGGGCTTGTTTGCCGCCGTTTTCACTAAGGAATGCAGGAATTGCAGGCGCGATCAGCATCTCGCCGAAGGTGGTGAGCACCATCGCGAGCACCATGCCCGGAAAGCTATGAAACATAAGAATGGCAGCATAGCCGGATAGATAGAACAGTGCGCTTGCCGTAAGCTGAGCGGTAATCGTTTGAGCTGCTAAACGCTTAATCAAGCCGATTAGCGGTTGTGCCACGAAGATTAGAACTCCGTTCAGCGTCCACAGGTAGCCGAACATTTGCTTCGGAAGCCCTTCGCTGATGATGAAGGGTGAGACTCCCGTATTCCAAATGCTGTTGCCGAGATTGAGCAGCATGGCGCCGACTGCCATGAACAGATAGACGCGAACATCGAGCAGCAGCGCCCAGGCACTTTCATTTTGAGGAGACAGTCGCTTCATCTTGACCGCAGCAGTGTCACTGCCAGTCCCAACTTGCTTCAAGTAGAACAAGAAGAAGATCGCGAATACAGCTGACGTTACGCCGTTCATCGAGAAGCTGAGCGAGTATGAAATATCGGCGAGAAAGCCGCTGAGCGCGGTTCCAATCGCGACGCCGATATTGTTGGCGACATAGACGATGTTGAACAGCTCACCTCGCTGATCCGCGAAGCGAAAGCCGATGAACGCTTGAATGGCCGGCATGGACAGCGCGTTGAACAGCCCGATCAGACCCATCATCGCGATAAAGACAGGCCAATTATGGCTAAGCACCGGAAGCAATAGCAAACCTGCCGCATTTAAAGCAAGTGCACCAATGATCAGCTTCTTCACGCCTACCTTGTGATAAAGCGCGCCGCCGAGCAGTTGTCCGGCGATGCCGCCAATCGATTGAATCAGAATAACGAATCCGGCATCGGTCATGCTGCGACCGAGCTCATCGAAGACAAACATCGTCACAAGCGGCCACATCAGCGCGCTTCCGATGGCATTAATCAGACTGGCAGCGAGAAAAACTTTAATTTCCTTCGGGTATTGAGTAAGTATGCGCATAGATGTGTTCTCCTGTTGCTCCTGGTTGAAATAAACGCAATAAGCTTCTATTATACTTGATTACGACGGAAGATGGAGGTCCCGATATTTTCCACAACCGATAACGCTAAAAACTTCAGCTGACCTGTTAAGACGACGAGCGCCAGCTCGAAGGCGACACCCCAATGTACTTCTTGAACACCGTTGCAAAATGCTGACTCGTCTTATAGCCGAGGTCGAGCGCAACCGTCGTCACATTGGCCCCTGGCTGACGAAGCAGCTCGCAGGCGCGATTGATCCGTATTCGGTCCATATAATTAGCCGGTGACTGACCGTGCATATTATGAAACAAGCGATAAAAGTGCGATTCGCTGACACCTGCGAGGGCTGCAAGCTCTTTGTTGCTCCAGCGCCGCTCAGGCGAAGCGTCGATCTGGGCGGTAAGGGCAAGCATCGATTCCTTCAGATCAAGCGGGAGCTGACGGGAAACGGCGGGCGGATAGAGCAGCTCAAGCAAAATATCAACTAGATGATGGCGTACCCGAAACACGGCGCTGTTATCTTCCATCAGCAGACTGCGCAGCTTGAAGAATTGCTCGCGTACGCGGCTGTCGACCGAAACGATGCGGGGCAGCTCCAGCAAAGCTTGGTGAATTTGAAGCCGGTCTTCATCGCGCAATGACAGCCAATCCGGATAATCCGCGGGATCGCGCAAGATGAACCACCAAATACTGCAGGGTTCAATGAAATTGAGCCGAGCCCGATGCCATTCACCGGGGCGGGTATGGAAGACTTGTCCTGTAATCGATGGATAATATTCGCCGTCGACTTCCCAAGTCACACGGCCATTATCCACATATACAAATTCGTAGCAGCCATCGTGCTGGTGATCCGATAAAGGGGAGGCTTCTTGAAACCGGTCATAGCCCAGCATCATGAGTTCAGGAAAGTCCGCAGCACGCTTCGAAGCATGACTGTGAATCTCCCAGCGAACGGCATCGTTTCTGACTTTAGCCATCTGGCATCGGCAGCTCCATTCGTGTCTAATTATCTCTTATGTTTCTAATCCTATTTGATAGGTTTTCGGAAGTCAACGACAGCAGCCATGCTCTACAATGAAAGCAGTTACACTTATATTGATATGAGCGAAAGAGGTGTCTTACGTAATGGGAGTTATTGATTACACCATCACCGAAGAGGATAAACAACGCTTTAATAATGACGGCTACTGGATCAGTCCGAAGCTGATCGATGATGATACAATTGCACGGCTTCGTGCGGCACATGAGCGCGTTTGGGCTAATAAACATGACGGTTTCGGCCTGCCGATGCACCACTTCCACATGCAGGAGAATCCGTTCGCACTGCGTAAATTCGATAACGGTTGGTGGATCAACGACGAGGTCCGCTCCGTTGTAACCGACCGCAATTTGGGCAAAATGACAGCCGAGCTGTTAGGCGAAGAGTCCATTCGTCTGTGGCATGATCAAGTCATCTATAAACCGGGTACCTCCGGCCAGGAAACGTCGGCAGGCAATGTAGGCTGGCATCAGGATTACGGCTATTGGCGTGTCAGCAGCACAGCTAACATGATGACGGTATGGATCGCACTGCAGGACACCGACTTGTCGAACGGCGGGATGATGACGATTCTCGGCTCGCACAAATGGGGCGCCGTAGAAGGCAGCGATACCTTCTTCGAGCAAGACATGAGCAAGCTGAAAGCGAAGTTTGCTACAAGAGATTGGGTTGAAGAGCCTTGTATTCTGAAAGCCGGGCAAGCGAGCTTCCACCATGCGCTTACGTTCCACGGTTCAGGAACCAACTACTCCCCTGATCCAAGACTCTCCGTCGTTGCGCACTTGATGCCTGGCCACACGTACTATCGCCAGAGCAGACAGCGTCATGATAATCTGCGTTACTTGAGTGCTCGACCGGTGCCAGGCATGAAATTCGATAACGAAGAGTATTGGCCAACGCTATATTCCAAATCATAATATGGTAACCTAGAGAATGACCGGAACATCCTTCGCAGGGAGGAGGAGGCCGGTCATTCTTTGTTATATAATGAACGGGTGTCTTTTTGTTAATATTCCGTTCACAAAGATGGATTAAGATGAACAAGGACATCAAGAAAAGGGGGTTTACCGGCTTGAAGCAGAAAGAAAGCAATAAAACATTAATCCTGATCGGGTTGATGATCGGGGTCATCTTCGCAGAGCTTGACGAAACGGTTGTTTCGACGGCGATGCCCACGATTATCCGTGATCTGGGCGGTTTAGCGCTGTATGGCTGGGTTGGCGGCGTTTATATGCTCGCCATGACTTCCTTTATGGCCGTACTCGGCAAGCTGGCCGATTTGTACGGACGCAAGAAGATTTACTTGCTTAGTATGGGCTTATTCATTGGAGGCTCCATCATTAGCGGAATGGCTCCTTCGATGGAGGTGCTGCTCATTGGACGGGGCATTCAAGGGATTGGCGCAGGGGGATTAATGCCGCTTGCGATGGTTATCTTCGGCGATACGTTCCCGGTTGAGCAAAGGGCCAAGATTCAAGGGATATTCGGGGCTGTCATGTTTATTCCGCAGCTGCTCGGACCGCTCGTCGGCGGATATTTTGCCCAGCATATTTCATGGCACTGGATCTTCCTCGTCAATATTCCGGTCGGCATTCTGGCAGCAATTATATTATCGATGGGACTGCAGGAGACCAGGGTGGAGCGCAAAGTCAGCGTCGATTGGTTCGGGGCAATTATTCTTGTTGCGGCGTTAGTCAGTCTGCTGCTCACGCCGGTGCTTCATCAGACAGAAGGCTATGGGTGGACAGAGCCTGTAATGCTCGGCCTCATGGCAGTCGGTTTGGTCTTGCTTGTATTGTTCATCTTCGTGGAATCCAAGGCGAAGGAGCCGATCTTGCCGCTTCATCTCTTCAAGAACCGCAATTTCGTTGTGCTGTCATCGCTCGTATTCGTCTTCATTCTTGCAGTAATGGGTGCACTTTCTTCGTTCCCGTTCTTTGCGCAAAACGTACTTGGACTGACGCCTACAGCGGCTGGCTACCTGACACTTCCACTTATGGTGGGTGCGATTGCAGCAAGTGTAGTAGCAGGGCGATTGATGACCAAAGTTCCTTATCGCAATATCTATGGCATTTCGTTTATTCTTCCGGTTATCGGATTCTATCTGCTGTCGACAACACATGTAACAACGCCAATTTATATTTTCGTCATTTACTTCATCATTCTTGGACTTGGTTTCGGTACCTTGTTCGGCAATCAGCTGATTGTACAGGAATCGGTCGAGAAGGAACACAGCGGTATTGCGCTATCTTCCGTCACGCTCTTCCAATCCATCGGCATGACGATCGGCTTCAGCTTGTTCGGCTCCGTGCTCGCAGCTAATGTCACATCCGGTTTGAAAGGCTTGGAGGGTTCCATGACGGCTGATCAAGCGGCGAAGCTCGGCGATATCTCGACAGGCGCGATTCCCGAAGGTATCGATCCTTCGCTGCTGGAACAAATTAAAATCGTCTTCGCAGACGCTTTTACACACCTGTACTGGATCTCATTCGTGCTCGCCATTGTATCCTTCCTGATCTGCTGGTTCTTGAAGAAGGAAATCCTGGTGACGAAGAAGGATGACGAAGCAGGGGCCAAAGAAAGTGTAATGGAAGCGACGATATGATCAAGGAGCTTAATCTCTTGGATCCATCTGTTGCGCAGCAGCTGCTCGATGTTCAGCTGCCTTCCTACCGGATCGAGGCCGAACTTATCGGATTCGACGGTATTCCGGGTCTTCATGACACGATTGAGAAGCTTGGGAAATGCCAAGAAACCTTCTTCGGCTGTTACGTTGAAGGTGAATTAGCCGGAGCGATTTCCTATAAACTGGAAGATAATGGAAGTGTCGTGGATATCCATCGACTCATTGTCCATCCGAATTATTCCCGCAGAGGAATCGGTGAAAGGCTGGTGCGGTTTATACTGGATTCCTTTCGGAACCAGGCAAAATCATTCATCGTAGCGACGGGAGCTGCGAATACGCCGGCGAAGCGACTGTACGCGAAGCTTGGCTTCGAAGTTGTTCGCGATGTGGAAGCGGTACCCGGATTATTCATAACGGAGTTCTCCAGAAGAGGAGATTGCTGAGCTGTTACAGCCGGCAATCTCCTCTTTGCTTTTGACATTGGCAGGGGAGCATAGGATGACTTACAATAAGTGGGACTATTGGCGACGGGAGAGATGAAGCGGTTGAAACCTTCAAAGGCGGCACAAGCTCCGCTGGCAAAACAAGGCGTAAGTGCATACTTTCTACTTGGCATGATCGCATTTCTGTGGGGACTTAATTACGCTGTCGTTCGGGTGGGCTTGGAGTCGCTCGATCCGATGTTATTCTTAGTGCTGCGTTTCGGCGTATCGGCTATCCTCATGTTCGGACTTCTCCGGTGGATGGAAGGGAGCATCGGCGTAAGTCCGGCAGATCTGTGGAAGTTCATTGCCCTCGGACTCATTGGCACAACGATGCTGGAGAGCTTCGTTGTGGTATCCATCAACTATACGACGCTTGCGAATTCTTCCATTCTTAGCATTGCCCCTTGGCCGATCTTCGCGGCGATCTTTGCACCGATCTTTACGAAGGAGCGAATTAAGCGATCCCTGATCGGGTACGGTTTTGTATCCATGCTGGGTGTCATTCTGGTCATATTGGCCGGAGGAAGCTTCTCGCTTGATTCTGATTTGCTGCTGGGCAATTTGCTCGCGTTCGCCGTAAGTATCTGCGGCGGTTTCTATTCTGCGGCTTGTATTCCGATGCTCAAGAAATATTCGGCGCTGCGCATGACCACGTGGATGTTCAGCTTCGGTACGTTGTTTATGCTGCCTTTTACAACCAAAGCATGGGGAGCAACCGATTGGACGGGCATGAGCTGGTCAACGATCGGGGCACTGGCTTGCAATATTTTCGTCATCACGATCATCTGCTTCCTGCTGTGGAACAAAGTTATGCCTCAGATCGGCGCAGCTACGGCAAGCTTCTATCGGTATTTGACGCCGCTCGCGGCAGCTTTGTCCGGCGTGTTGTTCTTCCAAGAGCCTGTCTATTCCGGCCAGCTCGTTGGCGCTTGTCTGATGTTCATCGGACTGATCGGCATCAGTCTGCCGGCAAGAAGCAGAACAAGAACCAGAACCGCATAAATTCTCTCTCCCCTGCAAATACTTACATTACCGAAGAGTTGTTCTATGCATGAACTAGATGTAAAATAGTTGAAGCATCAGGAGCCCCTTCAAGCAGTCATGGCAGAGCCGATCAACCATACGCTCATCCTCACCTCCTTGTTCGTAAAGCTGATGCTTTGCGTGCATGGAGGTTTTCTTGTTTTCTAATCGCATTCTGACCGGATAATAGCAAGAAGGAGGACAATATGGCATTTCGCAGCTCGAAACGCAAGCTAGATCTATTGCCTTATACACTGAAGCATCGGCTGTTCGCCATGCTGGCGCTGTGCGTTATCATACCGCTGACCTTAATCGGACTTATTTCTTTCTTTGGCATCTACAATGTGCTTCAGAACAAAGTGGAGAAAGGGGTCGAGAAAAGCTTGGAGCAAGAGCGTAAAGGGATCGAATCCATCTTAAGCAACTTGGATTACTCCTCGCGCCAGCTCGCCTTCGAAGGGAAGGTCGGCAAGGACCTCAAGAGTTATCTGACGTCACCTGATCCGCTGGATCGCAAAGAGTTGGCCGATGAGATCGAGAATTACATTTCTTTGATTAACTACACGAATCCGCTCCTCGGCTTGACGACGTATTATTTGCCTGAAACGAAGGAATTCCTGTTTGAGAATTTGTATATCAACCCCAAGCTCGACATTAACAACTTTGCAAAAATCAATCAGAATTCGAGCAATTATACGATTCACGGGCCGCATCGTACGTTATATACGAACAGCCGCAATTCCGTCTTCTCCATCATGCGTCAAACGGAAACCGGCTCCGGCGAGAAGAACATCGAGCCGATCTATGTCTATATTGAGACGAACGTCTCCGCAATCACGAGCTTATTCAACAATGACCCGTATGGTATGCCTGTCCGGCATTTGATGCTAGACGAGAAAGGTCACATTATCTATAACAGTCAAGAAGATACCGATTTCCCGATTGGCGCCGATATCGCTTCCATTAAGGATAGACTAAGCGACAACTTTGTTTTCTTTGAAACCTCAAGCAACTATGGCATTAAAGTAGCCGTCGTCATTGACCGCAATGACTACCATAAAGAAATGAATACTTGGCTGAAGCGCTTCGCAGCCGTCGGTATTCTCTCGCTCGTCATCGGATTAGCGATCGGTTGGATCATCTGGAGCATGATCTATGGCCCGCTGCAGCACATTCGCAAGCAGTTCAAGATGCTTGGGGAGAATCGGTTCAATGAGCCGCCGGTCTCTCTTCATATGAAGGAGTTTGACGAGCTGCTGTACCATTTCTACGAAATGCGGCAGCGTATTCGCGGGCTGATGTCAGAGATCGAACAGAAAGAATCACGCAAAAGACAGCTGGAAGTCGAGAAGCTCATGTACCAGATGAATCCGCATTTTATCCATAACACGCTGAATACCGCGCAGTGGCTTGCTCGCATTAACGGTCAGGACGAGATTGTCCGGCTGCTGATGATTTTTACGCGCGTGCTCAATTACAATCTGGGCAAGGAAGGCAAGATCGTCACCGTCGGCGATGAAATCCAGACCGTCAAAGACTATATGGAGCTGCAGCAAATCAGGTACAATCACAATTTCAATGTGGAGATCGAGGTAGAGGATGGGACAAGCGCGATTGAAATGCCCCGATTTATCCTGCAGCCGCTTGTCGAGAATGCCCTCTATCATGGTTTCAAGCAGAAGGATGGCACGATTACCGTTAAGGTAAGCAGACATGGCGAAGAGCATCTGTTCATCAGCGTGAAAGACAATGGGGAAGGGATGTCGCAGGAGGTAATCGAGAAGCTGTTTCAATCCAATGATCCTAACCGCCGTAAGGTGGGCCTTGGGATTGGGCTTAATTTCGTCAATAATATTGTGAACATGTACTATGGTGATCCCTATGGACTTGAAGTATCCAGTACGATCGGGGTCGGTACGGAAATGCGGCTGCTGCTGCCGATCACGGTGAAGGAGGTGTGGGATGATTAGGACATTGATCGTAGACGATGAGCATTTGGTACGCAAAGGATTGGTCTTTACCGTTCCGTGGAAGGAATGCGGGTTTGAAATTGTCGCTGAGGCGGACAATGGGGAGAGCGCGCTCGACATTATTGATCGCGTGCCGATCGACCTGCTGTTGACCGATTTGACGATGCCTGTCATGGACGGATTTGAACTGATGCGCATTGTGAAGGAACGTTACCCGGCAGTACGGACCGTTGTGCTGACCTGTCATCAAGATTTTCATTTTCTGCAGGATGCGATGCGTTTAGGGGCCATCGATTATGTCGTGAAGACCGATATTGCCGATAATGTGCTGGAAGAAATGCTCCTGCGCATATCAGAGCGAATCGTAGCGGAGCAAGCGCAAGGCGGGTTGGCGGAAGCCGCAGGGCAAGCGAAGCAGACTGAATCCCGCCAGTCATTGATCGTTATGCTTCCAGAGCTGGGCAAGGCGCAAGTCCGTCCGGCAGGACTGGACGGTGCCGTTCAAATCCAAGACTCGATCTGGATGGTTCCCGGCAAAACCAGCTCGGAAATCGATGCGCTCTTATCCCGAATCGAAAGGGAGGGAGAAGCGGGCAAGCATAGTTACGCGCGCGTCACGAATTGGCCGGATAAACCGAGAACTTCGGATTGGCTGCCGATGCTCAAGGAACGCATGTTTTACGAGTCCTATGCAAACGATGAATATATCGTTTCCCTATCGGAGCTCACCGGCGAGAAGCCGAGCACGGTAGATGTGCCTGCTCTTATTCGGCAAGCTTGGCGCAATCAGCGCTGGTTGTTCGATAAGAAGGAATTCGAGGAATTGATGCTTTCGATCCGTGAAGGCAAGCCATCCTATCGCAGCGTCGTGGCGATGTTCGAGGAATTGGCAGCCGCGTGGGAATTGCTAGCCGTTAACAACCGGCTATGGCCGAATTGGCGCTCGGCGACTGCGGCTTTCACCAGGTTGGACGAATGGCAGCACTGGTACGAGCAGTCATCGCGCAGCATCGCGCAATATGCCAGAAGCCGCGGGTTCTCGAATGACGTCTTTATCGCAATCATGCGTGCGCTCGAGATGCTGCATACGGATTCGGGTGAAAGCGCCAATCGTACCGAGCTGTCCGCCAAAGTGAATCTCAGCCAGAGCTATTTCAGTACGATATTCAAAGAGATCATCGGGAAGTCCTTTCATGAAGCAGTGAAAGAAGCGCGGCTGGAGAAAGCCAAGCACATGCTGGTGCAGCATGCGGATATGCCGATCTATTGGATCGCGGAGAAGACAGGCTTCCAGGATGAGAAGTACTTCAGCAAGATATTCCGGCTGCAAACCGGCATGGTGCCATCGGAGTTCAGAGAACGCCAGCTGCGCCGGTAAGGTAGAAAAAAAACGAATGCAGGTGAGAAAAAAGTCGTCTGGCGTCGACAGCTTTGTCCGATGGGCAGACGTTCTTCTCCCATGCATAAGTCCCGATTCTCTCACGATTCGGCTTGGTGCGGCGGTATGATGGACATGTACCAAATAACATTAAACAGCCGAAAGAAGGGGTCGCATTGAAAAAGGCAGCATTGTTGTCAGCAGTAGCATTAATGCTTGTTGTAACCGCTTGCGGAGATAAAACAAACGAGACCGCAAACTCAAACAATTCGAATAACACCCAAGCAGACGCACCGGCAAACACACCTGTAGAGAAAGCCGATCCGTTTGGTAAATACGCAGAAACCGTGGAGTTTACGACAATCGTGAACAACAACCCGGAAGCAGCTAAGAAGTTCCCGGAAGGCGAATCCTTCGAGAACAATAAATACAAGTCCTACCTGGAATCATCGCTTAACGTGAAATCCACGCCGCTTTGGGAAGCGAATGGAGCGGCATATGCCAATAAATTCAACCTCATGATTGCAAGTAACGATCTGCCTGACATCTTCGTTGTGGAGAATATCGACAAGACTCCTGCCAAAACACTGCTGAAACGTATGTACGATGCAGGCATGCTGGAAGATCTGACAACGGTTTATGAGCAATATGCAAGCGATGCGGTTAAGGAAGTAAACGCTTCGGTCGATAACAAAGCGCTAGAGAACGCATCATTCGATGGCAAGCTGTACGGCCTGCCGAGCGTTAACGATATGAACAACGCACAGATGGTTTGGATCCGCCAAGACTGGCTGGACAAGCTGCAATTGAAAGCTCCTACAACAACGGATGAGCTGATGGCGGTAGCCAAAGCGTTCAAGGAACAAGATCCGGACGGTAACGGTAAAGCAGATACGCTTGGTCTTGCTGTACAAGGCGCACAATTGTTCAACAACGATCCGTTCACGTTGACAGGTTTCGTATGGGCAGAGAACGCGTTCCCGAACATGTGGGTCAAAGACGCTTCCGGCAAGCTCGTATACGGCTCAACAATGCCTGAAATGAAAACAGCGCTTGGCAAACTGGCGCAAATGTACAAAGACGGCTCGATCGACAGCGAATTCGCGCTTCGTGACGGTAACAAAACATCGGAATTCCTAGTCAGTGACCGCGCCGGCATGATGATGGGCATGTGGTGGAACCCGTACTGGCCAATCGGCGGTGCGATCGACAATAACCCTAAAGGCGAGTGGAAAGCTTATCCGATCCTGACTGGCGACCATGTTAACGTAGGCAACGAGTTCTACTCCAACTCCTTCATGGTTGTGAAGAAAGGCTACGCACACCCAGAGCTTGCTGTTAAGATCATGAACACGATGAAAGCAAACTCGACGAAGAAAATTCCTGAGCTGCTGGAGCTTGAAACAACAGGCATCTACAAAGCAAGCGATTCGACCAGAAACCAATGGGGCTTGAACGCACAAATTTCCCCGGCATTCCCGGATACAACGGCTCGTACCGTTAAGAAATTCGATGATATTTTCGCTGGTACAGCGCAAGAGAGCGTTCTGGATATCGCGGAGAAACCGATCTTTGATCAAGTGAAATCGGAGAAAGACAATCCGAAGAAAGATCTGAACAACTACAAGACGTTCCTGGCTTGGATGGAAGGTAACGGCGTAGTTTCGCATAACAAGCTTAACAACGTATTCAACGAATTCACGGGCACAACGCCAACAATGGAACAAAGCAACACGACGCTTACAGATCTTCAAACGAAAGTGTTCCTCGAAATCATCATGGGCAAGAAAGATATTTCGGAATTCGACAACTTCGTAACGCAGTGGAAGAAGCTTGGCGGCGAGAAGATCACGGAAGAAGTAAACGCAGAATATACAAAGACGCATTAAGGGAAGTTCAAGCAGATGGAGAAGGAAAGGCGTTAATCTTAACGGTTAACGCCTTTCGTTTCCTAAGCGGGATGGGAGGATTATAGAGATGGCAAAGCTGTGGCAGAAGGAATCCATACATTTTCATATCATGCTGTTGCCGGCACTCGCATTGGTCTTGATTTTTCAAATCTATCCGATGTCAGGTATCGTATTGGCGTTCAAAGATTTTGTGCCTACTAAAGGCATCTGGGGCTCGCCTTGGGCAGGCTTCAAGCATTTTCTCTTCGTGCTCGACAATCCGGAAAGCGCCACGATATTGCGCAACACCTTGATTATTTCGTTCGGTAAAATCATCACCCTCATTATTGTGCCGGTCGTATTCGCACTTATGCTTAATGAAATTAGACTTCGCTGGTTCAAACGTACCGTTCAAACGATCGTTTATCTGCCCCACTTCCTGTCTTGGGTCGTCGTAGCAGGTATTCTCAAAGATGTCCTTTCCCTTAGCGGCCCTGTGAACTGGGTGCTTCATAGCTGGTTTGGTTTGGACCCGCAAATGTTCCTCGGGAGCAATGAATGGTTCCGTACGATCATCGTGTCATCCAACGTATGGAAAGAGTTTGGTTTCTCAACGATTATTTACTTAGCGGCTCTCACCAACATCAACCCTTCGCTGTATGAAGCGGCTGAAATTGACGGAGCAGGACGTTTCCAAAAACTAATGAATATTACATTGCCGGGTATTGCGATGACGATCGCGCTGCTTGCTACGCTGAGCCTTAACGGCGTACTTAATGCGGGCTTCGACCAAGTCTTCAACATGTACAACGTACTGGTCATGGAATCCGGCGATATTATTGATACGTATGTGTACCGCTCGGGGCTGATGTCCGCCCAATATGAGATGGCAACCGCGATCGGACTGCTGAATTCCGTCGTGAGCTTCATCTTAGTTATTCTTACTTATACGATGGCTTATCGATTTGCTAATTATCGCATCTTCTAGTGTATACAAGCGAGGTGAAATGGTATGGTTCAAAATAAAACGCTCGGTTCGCGGTCATTTGACGTATTTCTGCTGCTGTTCATGGTAGTCGTATCTCTTCTGTCCGTTGCGCCTATTATTCATACGCTGGCATTGTCGCTGAGCAAAGCTTCCTTCGCCATGGCCGGACAAGTTTTTCTATGGCCGAAAGGCTTCGATATCAGCTCTTATCAAAAAGTATTTACGGATAAGCAATTCTTTCTCTCTTTCTGGGTTTCGGTGAAACGTACCGTCACTTATACTGGATTTAGCTTGCTTGTCACTGTGCTGATGTCATACCCACTATCACGTGAAACCAGACAATTCAAATCGCGGAACGTCTATATGTGGGTGTTCGTATTCGTCATGATGTTTAACGGCGGTCTCGTACCGACGTACCTGACGATCAAATCCCTCGGGATGATGAATAACTTCTGGGTTCTGATCCTGCCTGGACTGGTTAATGTGTACAACGCCATTCTGGTCATGAACTTCTTCCGGAACCTGCCGAAGGAATTGGACGAATCGGCTGGCATGGACGGAGCAGGCGCATGGCGGAAGCTGGTACTCATTTACTTGCCGCTCTCGCTGCCTGTACTTGCGACCATTACGCTGTTCAACGTCGTTACGACATGGAATGAATACTTCTCTGCGATGATCTACGTCACGAAGAGCAACTTAATTCCGCTGCAAACGTATTTACAGCAGGTCGTTGTTACCATCGATCCGACGAAAATCACCACCGAGAACGTAAGTCAGCTTACGAAAGTATCGAGCGAAACGCTTAACTCGGCCAAAATCGCCGTCACGATGCTGCCGATTCTCATTATTTATCCGCTGCTTCAGCGCTATTTCATCACGGGGATAACGATGGGTTCTGTCAAAGAATAAATCCAATGTGAAGCGAGGATCTTTCATGACGAACAGTAGGAACAGTGTAAACAGTGCAAACAGTGCAAACAGTGCAAACAGTACAAACAGTGCAAAAAGTACTGTGGAATTAATTACGAGAGCCGACGACTGTGGAAATTGCGAGTCGCATAACCTGGCGATCGCGGAGAGCGTGAAGCATGGTATCGTGCGCAACGTCTCCGTGATGGCAACAGGGGCCGCGCTTGAGCATGCGGCGGCTTTGTTTGCCGAAGACCGAAGCACCTGCTTCGGTCTTCATGCTACGATGAATGCGGAATGGGAGACATTCCGCTGGAAGCCGCTGCTCCCGGCATCGCAAGTGTCAACACTTGTTGAGGCGGATGGGTACTTCAAGCAGCATCCGGGGCTGTGGCTTGCCGCGCCGCCGGATGTCGAGCAGATCTTGAGCGAGATGAAGGCGCAGCTGGACAAGCTGCGTGCTGCGGGGTTTGACATTACATATGCGGATTCGCATATGTTCTTCGAATGGGCGGTCAAAGGGCTCGATGCGGCTTTCGACGCGTGGTGCGTGCAAGAAGGTCTTATCAGTCATCGGCCGTTTACGGGGAGATTGCCTGAGCTTGGCGGAACTGCGGGAGTTGGAGAGGGTGCAGGTGCAGAAGCGAGTGTGAATGCAGGTGATCCGGTGGATCAGTTCGTCGCTCGGTTGAAGCTCGCCGCGCCGGGGCAGTATCTGATCGTCGGCCATCCCGGCTATGACGATGAAGAGACGCGGAGCTGGGGGAACTCGGATTATCCGGGTACGAAGGTTGCGCAAGACCGTCATTGGGAGCGCCTGATGTTTACGGATGCGCGTGTACTGGATGCCGTTCAGAGTGGTGGCATTCGCTTGCTTCGTTATGATGAGGCGCAGATGTAACAGAAACGATCGATTGCGGATTCTATTGCAGTTACAGGAGGAGAATGAACGATGGCAGTCATTCATATGGATTTTTTTTCAAGCGTACTGGGGATGACCTCAACGGTATCCATCGTGATGCCGCAGGATGTGCAGCCGGGCGAGAAGCTGCCTGTGCTGTATATGCTCCATGGTTTAAGCGATAACGAGAATACGTGGCTTCGCCAAACGACGCTGGAATACCAGCTCTCGAAATATCGTATGTGCGTCGTCATGCCGAACGTGCATCGCAGCTTCTACTCCGATATGGCGCATGGCGCAAAGTACTGGACCTATGTGAGCGAGGAGCTTCCGAAGATCGTCAAAGCGATGTTCCCGATTTCGGACCGCAGAGAAGATACCTTCGCAGCTGGCTTATCGATGGGTGGTTACGGCGCAATGAAATTGGCGCTTGCGCATCCGGATCGTTACGCTGCAGCAGCAAGCTTCTCCGGCGCGCTGGATATCCGCGCGATCGAGAATTTGTTCGTAGGCAGTGAATTCACCGATATTTTCGGTGATCTGGCAGATGCGAAGGAGCATAAGGATGACTTGTTCCACCTCGCGAATGTCGCGGCACGATCGGGCAAAGAGCTTCCTGCGCTGTATCAATGCTGCGGGACGGAAGACTTCCTTTATGCCGATAATATCCGCTTCCTGAATCACTTGAAAGCGCTAGGCGTGGAGCTTACGTACGAGGAAGAACCAGGCCTGCACGAGTGGGGCTACTGGAACATGAAGCTGCCGCGC
This sequence comes from Paenibacillus sp. CF384, assembly GCF_900106745.1. GTDB lineage: Bacteria > Bacillota > Bacilli > Paenibacillales > Paenibacillaceae > Paenibacillus_Z. The sequence goes on from NZ_FNNV01000009.1 coordinate 160,207, forward strand.
GTGCTTGAATTCCTTACCGGCGCTGCGAAGAAGGATGCTGTACTTAAATAAAGGAATTGAATCCCGTCTCCCGGCTTGCCGAAGACGGGATTTTTGTATATGCGTCTGGTTATTCTAGCCCCACTCAACTGAGCAAACCCGAATCACGCCGGTACCCACACCAACATACCTACCTCGCCCGACCCACGCCGGTTTCCCACACCAACATACTCTCCTCGTCCGACATATCGCCGGTACCTACACCAACATACCCAACGCGCCCGGTATTCGCCGGTCCTCCCCGGAGACAAACCTTGAAATGTAATAACTACAACTCGAACGGAGAATTTGTGAATAAGTATGTAGCTAACGTGTACCCAATACAATTGAACTACTGAAAACCAATCGTATTTCCTGATAATATAGATTTGACTTGTACTTCATACACTTCACATACCACCAAAGGCATGAAAAGAGAGATTGTATTGTACTAAGTGCACGTTAACATTGTCGAGTCGTGCAGTAGGAGTGACCGCGTACCTTAACACTTTTTGAGATGTATAAACTACACTTCAAACGGAGAATCTGTGGCAAAGTATGTAGTTAACGTGTATCCAATACAATTGAACTACTGAAAACCAGATGTATTTCCTGAAAAAATAGATTTGACTTGTACTGCAAACACTTCACGTGCCATCAAAGGCATGGAGAGAGAGATTTTAATGTAATTAGTGCATGTTAACATCGATTCGAGCAGTAGGAGTGATTTCGTACCCTAACACTTTGGTGCCTTTGCCCGAGATGACAGGACGAAGTTTACCTTTGGAGACCAATTCACGGATATGGCGTAGTGTCGTACGGTAATTGATAGTGAGGTGTTTTGAAATATCGATTGGTTTGACGGGTTTCCCTAGCACAAGCGCAAAACGCATGACCTCCTTTTCGATTAAGAGAGAACGACTGATGCTTTGTGCATTAGGCTGGAATTGATTCAAATAAAGTCGCAGCAAACTAATAATTAATTCAGGTTTCCTTTCTATATCGTCGTACGGAATGGAAATTAATCGATAGCCGATTGCTTGAACATAAATCTCTCGGTTACAACTGCCGCTGAACTTGAAACGGTCCATATCCCGGGCATGGGATGAAAAACTTTTGACCTCGATGAGCAGCTTTTGATATCCGCCTGGAGGCAAAAATGCGAAGTCTGCAAACCATGGCCTGCCACGCCAATCTTCGATTTCGAACTCGGGATGCAGATGTTCCAAGCTTCCTCTAAGCTCCCACCAGATACTGCGAGCGAACAAAATTTCCCCGTGTGCATGTCCGCGTTCCAATCGACCTTTGCGTTCTCCTGATCTTAAGCTGAGGTGATGAGTCAACCATTTCTTATGTGCTTCGTCGAATCCATGCAATGCCAATTTGACATCCTCCTATATGAAAATAAAAATGAAAACGCCCCGAGACATCCTTATGGGATGTTTCTCGGGGCGTTCTTCGCCATCTATTGCAGTTTAACGCCTTTAGGTCCATTTCGTCTAGATTTGATTACTGAACCATAACGGATTTTGAATGTGTCGATTTGGTTTTGTCTAAGTCCACCTAAATTCGACGAGTACTTCAGCATCGGTTCCATCGCATGCGATGGAGTAGAAGCCCTGCTCGGAGCGGATTTCTACTGCTTGTCCGTTTACAGTTGCGGATACTGGTGCGGTCTTCGCCGCGAAACCGTATACGCCGCCTTCGCGCAATAACACGGTTGCGCGATCCGGTTGAGCGAGCATCCATTTGACGGTTGCTGCCGAGACGTACTTATTGATAAGGCCGAAGCTTGCAAAGCCGTTACGGTAAGGGGCGGCTGTGAACAGCTGCGGTTTGCCGCGTTCAACCGTGAAGCTATAAACCCCAGACTCGTCCAGCAACGAAGCGTTACGGCCGAAGTAGTCGTAAACGGCATATTCGGCGTCAGCCTCCAGCCCGTCAATGTCACTCAAGCGGAACTCGCCTTCGATCGGCGCAGCTTCCGTATGAATGTGGAAGGCAGCGAGCAAGCCGCTGTCGCCGGAGCGGCTCATGATTTTGAGCGGAACCGCGGTTTCGACGGGGTTGACCAACAGAACATCCTCTGTCGGTACGCCTGGTTTGTCGGCACGAAGCACACGGCCGTCAGCCAAAATAAGCGGGCGAAGTACGTCAGCATCGGTTTCACCGACTTTGTCGCTGATATAAACCGGGCCGCCGCTAATTGCTCGGAGCACGGCATGATCACGACTATCCTCGTGGGAAGTCCACCAGATATCCCAATCGCCCCAGTACAGCGTGCTGTGATAGAACGAATTGTAGGCGTTCTGCAGCGCGTGCTCGCGGAACCATTCCGGTTTGGCCGGATAGAAATCGTCGCTGTTGCGCGAAATCGCGGAATTGACGCGGCTCCAAACATTTTCCTGTGCCATGCCCATGCAGTTAATCAACCGACCGTCGAAATATAGCGATGCCGAAGCTTCGAGCGCTTCATGCAATCCTTTCGCCGCTTGTCCAAGAGGCTGCTGGCCTTTGACAAATTCGATCAACGAGCTCTGGCTGTCGACCTTCAGCATATCGATGCCTTGCCCAGCCAACCAGCTATGCCACTGTTTCCAGAAGCCGAAGCCTATCTTCGCATCTGTGCTAGGGACGAGGCGCCCGGCAGTGTCGGCCTGCAGTAGGTCACGATGTTTAAGGGCAATCTCGCCCTCCGGGTCAACGCCATGCCAATAACCCGTGAACGCGTGCCAGACGCCAACCCAATTGACGCCGTACTCATTCTTGAGCTTGCTTACCGTACCGGCAAGCCCGTCCGGAAACTTCGAGCGATCTTCCTGGAACGAAACAAGCGTTTTCTCGCGGACCGGTGACCAGCCGTCATCGATCATCACCCATTTCACCGGGACCTGCTTATAGCGCAGCTCATCGGCTTTCTCCTCAATGCCTTTCTGCGAAACATCATGATAGAACGCATCCCATGTGCACCACCCCAGATATTCGAAAACTTCCGGGTATCGCTTCGACTCGCGCAGACGAACCGGCTCATTCCGAGCTAGAAATACCGATTCAGCGGCTTTCTCGACAACTTCATAAGCACTGTCACCTTCATGCAAAACAAACAGAAGCTCGCGACCCGTCCTTACACCGCGAAGCAGCGGAGAAATAACAAACTGCAGCCCCTCACCGTCACCGCGCAGCGTGGTTTTGAACACATTCGAGCATTGCGGGAACAGCTGGGTATAGCGGCCGTTCGCTTTCCAGAGCAGCGCTTGCGTTTTCTCCGGGAGCGCAGCTGTGCTCTTCGCCATATAAGGCCGCGTCCACCACCACTTGTACGCATTATAGTGTGCCAGTACACCTTCCAAGTTGCCGACAGGCTCGCCGACCGACAGCACGATGCCATTATCTGCTGCCAAAGCATGCGTGACACCGAACACATCCTGCTTTAATTGAACGGACATATACGCGCTCACGGTGTGCGCATAACAACGAAGCTCAAGCGTCAGATCGCTTGTTTCTTCCGTATCATGGAAAGGCAATAGATGCGTTTCGTAGCGGCCAAGTTCATCTTGACCACTGTCACCTTCCACCCAGCCTGCCGTTTGATAACTAGGGGTATCGCCATTCTCATAAGTAACTTTAAGTCCATATCGGTTAAATAAATGTTGTGGTTTCATCTGCTAATCTCCTTTGCCGCTTCAATCGTGCTCTGCCAATTGAGCAGAGTACAACTGTAATCATAACGGAAATGCCCTGCATGCTAGGAGGGAAATAGGTCTTGCAAAGGTGGAAAATCGTCTGTAGTTGCATAGGGATGAAATGTTGACCATTCAGCGCTTCGGAGCTGATATAGCGCACCAGGAAGTCTACATCGGAGCGGATTCGGCGAATGGAGTTCATGAAGCACAACAGGGGAGCTACATGAAGAGCACCCACCTTACAAAAAGCTCGGAAACACAGCGCAGTTTCACCTTCGCTGCCCATTCCGAGATCTTTTTGTTTTTCTTTGATTTTCTGTATTCAAAAACAAACAAACATGTTACACTATTTTCAACATCATATATCAAACTCATTCGGAGGTATTCACAATGGTACAAAGTTTGTGGGAGCAAGAGAAAGCATCGGAACTGCAAGGCGGACTTGCGCAGTTGGTTTATCGTTCTAATATCATCGGTACGGATCGCCGTGTATGCAACTGGGGCGGCGGCAACACGTCGAGCAAGACGACGGTTCAGGATTTCCGAGGTCGTGACATTGAAGTGATGTATGTGAAAGGAAGCGGCTCCGACCTTGCTACGATGAAAGCAGGCAACTTCACAGGTTTGCGCTTGGAGGATATTCGTCCGCTGTTCGAGCGCGATGAGATGTCCGACGAAGAAATGGTTGGTTACCTCGCGCACTGCATGATCGACAGCAAGCACCCGCGCGCTTCGATTGAAACGCTGCTGCATGCCTTCCTTCCATTCAAACACGTGGATCATACACATCCGGATTCCATCATCAGCCTGTGCTGCGCAGATAACGGTAGAGAGCTGGCCAAAGAAATTTTCGGCGACCGTTTCGTATGGGTCCCTTATGTACGCCCAGGCTTTACCCTTTCCAAAATGATCGCGCAAGGCGTGCTTTCGAATCCTAAAGCGGAGCTTGTGCTCATGGAGAAACACGGTCTTGTCACTTGGGGCGAAACGTCCGAGGAAGCTTACGCGCAAACGATCAAAATCATCACGGAAGCGGAAGACTTCATCGAAGCTCGTGTTAACGAAGCGAAGCTGTTCGGCGGCGTGAAGCACGCAGCGCTTGAAGCCGATGTGCGCAGAAGCATTGCAGCGCAAGTGATGCCAACGATTCGCGGCGCAGTAAGCGATGCGAAGAAAATGATCTTAACCTTCGACGATGCAGACGATGTACTGGCATTCGTTGGCGGCGCGAAATCCCCGGAGCTGTCCCAAGTCGGAGCAGCTTGCCCGGATCACCTCGTTCATACGAAGGTCGTTCCACTCTTCATCGATTGGACCCCGAACGTGAGCGACATAGACGGCTTGAAAGCGATTCTGAAAGAGAGCGTCTCTGCGTATAAGAAACAATATGAAGCCTATTTCGATAGGAATAAGAACGATGGCGACGTGATGTTCGAAGCAGCGCCTCGCGTTATTCTGATCCCGGGAATCGGCATGATCAATACAGGCAAGAGCTGGTCCAATTCCAAAGTAAGCGGTGCACTCTATCACCGTGCCATTGCGGTTATGCGCGGTGCAACAGCGCTTGGCGAATTCGTCTCCCTAAGCGAGAACGAGTCCTACAACGTGGAGTACTGGCCGCTAGAGCTGTACAAATTGTCGCTTGCTCCTGCAGAAGCAGAATTCTCCCGCAAAGTGGCGTTCATTACCGGCGGTGCCGGCGGTATCGGCAGCGAAACGGCTCGCCGCCTCGTTTCCGAAGGCGCGCACGTCGTGCTTGCAGACCTGAATTTGGAAGGTGCGGAGCGAGTAGCCGGCGAAATTAATGAGAAGTTCGGCGAAGGCCGTGCTGCAGCTGTGAAGATGGACGTTACGAGCGAAGAAGCGGTTATGGCGGCTATCGCAGAAACAGCCATCACATACGGCGGTATGGACATCATCGTGAACAATGCGGGTCTTGCAACCTCGAGTCCTTTTGACCAAACATCCTTGAAAGAATGGAACCTGAACATGAACGTGCTTGGCACAGGCTACTTCCTTGTAGCTCGTGAAGCGTTCAAGCTGATGAAAGAGCAAGCCATCGGCGGCAATATGGTATTCATCGGCTCCAAAAACTCCGTTTATGCGGGCAAGAGCGCATCAGCGTATAGCTCGGCCAAAGCACTAGAGGCTCACTTGGCACGCTGCGTGGCTGCAGAAGGCGGGGAGTTCGGCATTCGCTGCAATACGATTTTGCCGGATGCGATTCTGCAAGGTTCTACGATTTGGAACGGCAGCTGGCGCAACGAGCGGGCAGCCGCTTACGGCATCGAGCCGGATCAACTGGAAGAGTACTACCGCAAACGGACGACGCTGCTCGTGAACATCTACCCGCGCGATATCGCTGAAGGCGTTGCATTCTTCGCATCGTCCAAGGCTGATAAGACAACCGGCTGTATGTTGACAATCGACGGCGGCGTGCCGGCAGCATTCACACGATAAGAGAGGTTGGTGCGGGCATGTATCAAGCAAGAGGCGAGAAACACTGGATTATTCCGGACGGTTATATTCCGCCAACAAGTAAAGGTTCACTTGAAAGCCATGAATCAGTATGTGTGCTTAACTGTGCTTCCGAGGACGCACTGATTCGGATGACGATTTTCTTCGAGGATCGCAATCCTATCGAAAATATTCTTGTTGTCGTACCGGGCAGACGAACCAAACATATCCGTACCTCTACACTGTCATCTGGCGGAGAGTTCATCCCGGTCGGCGTTCCATATGCGATTGAAGTATTGAGCGATATACCGATTATCGTGCAGTACAGCCGTTTGGATGCAACTCAGGCGGAAAATGCATTAATGTCAGTCGTAGCTCATCCTCTCAAATAACGATAAAAGGAGCATGTGAGATGGACCAAACAATTCAAGCCAATTATGAGGCAGCCAAAGCGCTGTATGCACGCCATGGTATCGATGTGGATGCGGCACTTGAGCAGCTGGCTCAAATTAAAATATCGATGCACTGCTGGCAGGGAGACGATGTTCGCGGCTTTCTGAATAAAGGCCAAGCGCTTACAGGAGGCATCTCCGTTACGGGGAATTATCCTGGGGCTGCCGGTACACCGGAAGAACTGCGCTCGGATCTGGAGCTTGCTTTCTCCTTGATTCCGGGTAAGCACAAGCTGAATCTGCATGCGATTTATGTGGATACCAACGAGCAAGTTGAACTGGACAAAATCGAACCGAAGCATTTTCAGAAATGGGTGGATTGGGCGAAGGAGCAAGGCCTAGGACTAGATTTTAACCCAACCTGCTTCTCCCATGAGAAGTCGAAGGACGGCTTCACGCTGAGCCATCCGGATCCGGAGATTCGTCAATTCTGGATCGACCACTGCAAAGCATCTCGCAAGATCGGAGCTTATTTCGGCGAGCAGCTCGGTCAAACCTGCGTCACGAACGTATGGATTCCGGACGGCTTCAAGGATACGCCGGCGGATCGTTTGGCACCGCGCAAACGACTCAAGGATGCACTGGATCAAGTATTCGAGGAAGAGTTGAACCCAGCTCATAACCTAGATGCAGTAGAGAGCAAGCTGTTCGGCTTGGGCTCGGAAGCCTATGTTGTCGGTTCGCATGAATTCTATATGGGCTATGGCATGCAGAACAATAAACTGATCTGTCTGGATGCGGGCCATTTCCATCCGACGGAAGTCATTTCGAATAAGCTGTCTGCGATTTCGCTCTTCACAGATGGCATTCTGCTGCACGTCAGTCGCCCAATGCGCTGGGACAGCGATCATGTCGTCACAATGGACGATGAGCTGATTGATATCGGTCGTGAGCTAGTTCGCGGCGATCTGCTTAGCAAAACACATATCGGCCTTGATTTCTTCGATGCCAGCATTAACCGTGTGGCCGCTTGGGTTATCGGGACGCGCAACACGATCAAAGCGCTGATGAGAGCAATGCTGGATCCGGTTGAAGCGCTGCGCCAAGCTGAACTTGATGGCGATTATACGACTCGCATTGCGCTGCAAGAAGAATTCAAGTCTTACCCGTTCGGTGCGGTTTGGGATTATTACTGCGAGAAGAACGGTGTGCCTGTGCGTGAAGCATGGCTTGCCGAAGTGAAAGCTTACGAGCAAGCAGTGCTGCTGCAGCGTGGCAAAGAACCGGTCGAAGCAGCAGAATCTAACGTATAGGAGGATGCAGCTTGCCAAGCATTCTGGCTTATGACCTTGGAGCCAGCAGCGGAAGAGCGCTGCTAGGCCGATTGAATAATCGCATCATTGAGGTGGAGGAGCTTCACCGATTCGGCAATGACCCGGTCGGCGTCGGCGACCGTTTGCAATGGGATATTCTCCGCTTGTTTCATGAGATCAAACAGGGACTGCTGAAGGCTAAGCATGCCGGCGAAACGCCGGCAAGTCTTGCCATCGACTCTTGGGCGGTCGACTTTGGTCTAATTGGCCGAGGCGGCGAGCTGCTTGGCAATCCATACCACTATCGGGATCATCATACCGATGGTGTTATGGAACGCACGAAGGCGCGCTTGACGACGGAGATGATTTTCGGCCGGACAGGAATTCAATTTCTGCCGTTCAATACGATCTATCAGCTTGCGGCGCTGAAGGAAGCGAACTCTCCGCTGCTTGAGGGAGCAGAGCGTTTCCTCATGATCCCGGACTTACTTCGTTACTTCTTGACCGGCGAGATGCATAATGAATTCTCCAATGCGACAACGACACAGTTGTACAATCCGCTTGAAGGACGCTGGGACCAGCCGCTGCTTGAAGCGATTGGGATCTCGCCATCGCTGTTCGGCGACGTTGTTCAGCCTGGTGCACGAGTGGGGCAGTTGCGGCCTTCTCTTATGGAAGAGCTGGGCATCGGCGCTGTTCCTGTGTATGCTGCAGCCGAACACGACACGGGTTCTGCGGTTGCGGCGGTACCGGCGCTGGAGCGTGATTTTGCCTACTTAAGCTGTGGCACTTGGTCTCTGATGGGGACGGAAATCGATCAGCCTATCATTAACGAGCTTGCGCAAGAGTTGAATTTCACGAATGAAGGCGGCGTTTATGGTACGTACCGTCTGCTCAAGAACATTATGGGGCTGTGGATCCTGCAGGAAAGCCGCAGAGCCTGGGAACGTGCAGGTCAATCGTACAGCTTCCCTGAGTTGATCGCGATGGCGGAGAAAGCGCCGGCGTTCGCTGCTCTCATCGAGCCGGATGATCCGATGTTCCTTCATGCAGGCGATATGCCGGCTCGGATCCGCCAATATTGTGTGTCAACGGGGCAGACCCCACCGGCAACACCGGGCGAAATCGTCCGCTGTATTCTGGAAAGCCTTGCACTGAAATACCGTTATGTGCTTGAATTAACAGAGCGGCTTTCTGGCAAATCGTTCAGCGGTTTGCACATGGTAGGCGGCGGCATTCAGAATGTGCTGCTATGCCAGTGGTCAGCGAATGCGATCGGCAAGCCGGTGTGGGCCGGTCCGGTTGAAGGAAGCGCACTTGGCAACCTAGTCGTGCAGTGGATCGCGCAAGGTGAGCTCTCTGATATTTGGGAAGCGCGTAAAGTGATCCGGGAGTCGTTCCCTGTTGTGGTGTACGAGCCGCAGGAAAGCCAACTATGGGAAGATGCATACGGGAAATTCCGTGCTTTAACGGGACTTATATAATTGAAGATGGCTGGCTGCGCCGCTTGAAGGCGGGCAGCCAGTTCATGTAGCAGGCAATACGAGCAGTTCGCGAGAAGAGGATGACTATGCTAGTTGCAGAGCGTTATGAGAGAATTGTAGGACTGGTAAATGAACGGGGCAGCATTCGGGTAACGGAGCTTAGCGAGCTATGCCAGGTGACGGAGGAGACGATCCGCCGCGATTTGGACCGGCTGGAGCAGGCGGGCAGGCTTCGCCGATCGCATGGCGGCGCGGTCAGCGTCAAGGATCTGCCGCAGCAGCAGCCGGAAATTCCATATGCGGAGCGGGAAATTACGCACGCGGAGGAGAAGAAGCGTATTGCGCAGGAGGCGGTGCAGCTCATTCGCCCTAAGGACCGCATCCTGCTCGACGCGAGCTCGACCGCGTGGTATATGGCTTCGTATTTGCCGGATTTTCCGCTGACGGTGCTGACCAATTCGATTAAAGTAGCGACCGAGCTGAGCAGTAAGGAGCGCATTGAGGTCATTTCGACAGGTGGTTTACTGGCGCAGCGCTCGCTGTCTTTCGTCGGTCCGCTGGCGGAACGGTCGCTCGACCTTTACCATGTCGATAAAGTATTTCTCTCATGCAAAGGGGTTCATTTGGACCGCGGCATTAGCGAGTCGAATGAACTGCAAGCGCGCATCAAGCAGAAAATGATCGGGATGGCGGACGAGGTCGTCTTGCTGGCCGATGCCAGCAAGTTCGGCGTGCAGGCGTTTACGCATGTCGCAGACATGAGCGATATTAATCGGATCATTACCGATCAACGGCTTCCGCAGGAGACGCGGCTGCAGCTTGCGGAACGTACAGAAATTTCTGTCCAGACGGTGTAGTTAGCAAAGATGAGGTTGTCTCGAAAGTACGCACAAGGCGACTTTTGAGGCGGCCTTTTTTTGTGGTTTGTTGGTATAGCTTTAAGTAGGGTAGCGATTACCGCTCTTTCGTGGGAATGCGGTAAAGGTGCTGCTTTAAGTGCGGGAGTGCGTTAGTTGGTCGAATGTGTGGCTCCAAGAACGACACATCAGCAATTAGTTGGTCTTTTCAGTGAATGTGTGGCTCCCAGAGCAACACATTAGCAGTTAGTTGGTCTTTTCAGTGCAGGTGTGGCTCCCAGAGCAACACATCAGCAATTAGTTAGTCTTTTCAGTGAATGTGTGGCTCCCAGAGCGACACATTAGCAGTTAGTTGGTCTTTTCAGTGCAGGTGTAGCTCCCAGAGCAACACCTGCACTGTTGGAGCCAAGTCTCCGCATTTTTCTATTGTCAACATGTCTGACAACCTGATAAAATGATATCATAACTATTTCATAAGGCGAGGTGCCGATGAGCGTGAAAGTTTCCTTATTTATCACTTGTTTAAGCGATGCCTTATATCCTCCGGTCGGTGAAGCGATGGTGCGTTTGTTAGCCAGATACGGTGTGACGCTCGATTTTCCGACGGTGCAAACTTGCTGCGGTCAGCCTGCTTTCAACAGCGGCTATTGGAAAGTAGCGCGGGAGACAGCGGCTACGATTATGGCTGCTTTTGAAGATTGCGATTTCGTCATTTCCCCATCGGGCTCTTGTACCGGCATGATTCATCATTATCCGAAGCTGTTCGAGAACGATCCTGTCATGCTGGAGAAAGCGATCAAGCTGCAGGAGAAATCCTATGAATTCACGCAATTTCTGGTTCAAGTGCTTGGCGTTACGGATGTCGGCGCAAGCTTTCCGCACAAAGTCACTTATCATCCTTCCTGCCACGGCAGCCGTCTGCTAGGCGTGAAGGAGGAACCACTCATGCTGATGAAGCAGGTGCAGGGGATGGAGCTTATTCCGCTTCCTTTTGCCAATGATTGCTGCGGGTTCGGGGGTACGTTTGCGGTGAAAATGTCAGATATTTCGGGTGCGATGGTCAGCGAGAAGAGCGATCATGTGCTGGAGACGGAAGCGGAAGTACTGGTGGGCCTGGATATGGCGTGCCTCATGAACATTGCGGGCAATTTACGTTACCGGGATAAACCAGTGCGCGTGATGCATCTGGCGGAGCTTCTTTATGAAGGAGTGAAAGGCGCATGAGTGGAGCGGGAGCGGTTGGAGGCAGCACGGTCAAAGAACGGGCGGATCTTGCACTGAACAATGATTTTCTGCGTAAAGCGGTTCGTTTTACGACAGAGCGGCTGCGTACGGGCAAGGAGAAGGCAGCCGAGGATCATGGCAACTGGGATGATTGGCGTGAGCGCGGGCGGCAAATCCGTCTTCATACGATCGCCCATCTTGATTATTACTTGAATTTGTTTGTGAACAATGCGCGGGCGAACGGTGTCCATGTGCATTTTGCCGAGACGGCTGCAGATGCGGTGAAGATCTCGCTTGATATTGCGAAGCATGTGGAGGCCAAATCGGTCGTGAAGTCCAAGTCGATGGTGACGGAGGAGCTTCATCTCAACACGGCACTGGAGTCGATCGGGGTCGAGGCGATAGAGACCGATCTTGGGGAGTATATCATTCAATTGGCTGGCCAGACGCCATCCCATATCATCATTCCGGCTATTCATTTGAATCGTTATCAAATTGCAGATTTGCTATCGGCGGATGCCGGAGAAACGCTTGAACCGGATACGCAGATTCTTGCCGGCTTCGTGCGCCGCAAATTGCGCGAGCGGTTTCTGGAAGCGGATATTGGCATGACAGGCTGTAACTTTGCCATAGCTGAGACTGGTTCGATGGTTTTGTTCGAGAATGAAGGTAATGCGCGTATGGTAACGACTGTTCCGAAGACGCAAATTACGCTGATGGGGATGGAGCGTATTATTCCTTCGTTCGCCGATTTGGAAGTCATGGCGACTTTGCTGCCGCGGTCGGCGACTGGGCAGAAGCTTACGGTGTATATGTCGGCAATTTCAGGGCCGCGCCGCGATGTCGATGCGGATGGTCCGGAGGAGATGCATATTATTATCGTGGATAACGGGCGTTCGCTTCAGCTTGGCGATCCTGAGTTCCAAGAGCTGCTCAACTGTATTCGGTGCGGCGCTTGTCTGAACGCTTGTCCGGTTTATCGCCATATTGGCGGTCATGCCTACGGCGGCACCTATAGCGGACCGATTGGTGCAGTGTTAACCCCAGCGCTGAAGAAAAATCCTGCGGAGTGGGATGATATCGCCAACGCTTCGAGCTTGTGCGGTGCCTGTTATGAAGCTTGTCCGGTGAAGATTCCGCTTCATGAGATGCTTGTGTATTTGCGCCGCCGCAAGCTGGAAAGCGGTCGAGGCGATAAGCTCGAAGCGCTCGGCATGAAGGGATTCGCTGCGGTAATGAAGAATTCGAAGCGATTTAAAGCGGTGCTGAAGATCGGTCAATGGGGTCAAAAGCTTGTCGTTCGGGATGGCGGTATTCGCACGAAGGTCGGTCCGTTAAAGGGTTGGAACACGTACCGTGTTGCGCCGAGCTTGCCGAAGGAATCGTTCAGGGAGAAATGGCCGACGATGGAAGCGGAAATCCGCAGCGGCTTGCAGGAGATGGATCCTGCGATGAAGAACCGGATGGAAGCGATTGTGAAAGACCGCGGAACAGGTGGCAAAGGAGGAGGGCATGGTCATGGCAGCTAGGTCGAAGGAGCATCAAGCATGGCTCGACGGGCTTGCCGCGGAGTCGCGCGCGAAGCAGGTAGGATTCATTGACGGCATCTCGGCGAAGCTGAGACGTCCGCGCGAGATTGAGCCGCCTGCGCATCCGTATCGCGGCGCGCCGGATTTCTGGCAAGAGTTTGAGTGGCCGCTCGAGGAGCGCGTTATGAAGTTTATGGAGAATTTCAAAGCCGTCGGGGGGCATCCCGTTCGGCTTGCCGATATGGAAGAAGCGAAGGCGTTTATCGCAGGCAAAGCGGCTGAGATGAGCGCGAAGTATGTGATCCGCCAAAATCAGCCTGAGCTGAACGAGCTTGGCTTGGAAGCGGCCATTCCGGGTGCGACGATTTCCGTTTGGAACAGCGATCCGGAGGAATACTGGAAAGCACGTGCTGCCGAAGCGGATTTCGGTGTTGTAGTCGCTGATTACGCGGCTGCGTATACAGCCTCGATTACGGTTATGTCATCGAAGGACAAAGGACGCTCCGTCAGTTTGCTGCCTACCGTGCTCATGGCGATTATACCGATTGAACGGTTGCATACACGTTTGGGCCAAGTTTTGATAAACTTTGATCAGGCGGGACGTGCGAACTTGCCGGCAGGTATTCATTTCATATCCGGACCTTCGCGGTCGGCAGATATCGAGAACGATCTGACGATTGGCGTACATGGTCCGGGCGTCGTCTATGCGATCATTGTTGGCTAATAGAAGGGAATTCTACCGATGGAAGTTACCCGTTTATCGAAACGCAATCATTATGAGGAGATTGCTGAGCAGCTCAAGCGCTTGGTGATCGATGGCAAGCTGAAGGTCGGCGATAAGCTGCCATCGACGAAGGAGATGTCGGAGCAGTTCGGCGTTGGGCGCTCGACCATGCGCGAGGCGCTGAGTGCGCTGAAAGCGATGGGCTATATTGAGATTAAGCAGGGCGGCGGGTGCACGGTCATTTCCAATGCTCCGGTGGAAGTCGAGTTGCCCGAGCTGCAGTCGCTGCGGATGAACCGCGAGACGCTGCTCGAGCTGCTGGAAGCGAGGCAGTCCTTGGAGGTGTCGAACGCCTCCATCGCTGCGCTTAAAGCGACGGATGCGGATTTGGCGGAGCTGCACCGGATCATGCTGGAGATGGAAGCTTCGGTCGGCAATGATCTGGAGGGGGAACGCACCGATGTCGAGTTCCATGCGACGCTGGCTCATGCGACGCATAACTCCATCATGGTGCGGTTGTTCGATTCCATCGTGAGCCAACTTGAGATGGCCATCCGCGAGATTCGGCGGGTCGAGATTTATGCGAATCGCTCGGTTTCCAAGCGGTTGTATCGCGAGCATCTCGCGATATACGAGGCGATCTCGAGCCGGGATGCCGATCTAGCGGGTGAGCGGATGAAGCGGCATCTTGTACACGTGGTGAGTAACTTGTTGAAGCATTTGTAGAAATGAGGGGAATGCCCGCCGGGATCAGGATTGATCTTAGGCGGGTGTTTTTTTGTTTGGCTCAAACCATGGTTACATCAGCGGTGTTCGAGACTAGAGTCTGTGACTGCGTTGTAGTAAAATAAGGAAAATGCTTGTCCAAAAGGAGACTCGATATGTGCCGTAATATTAAGACGCTGTTCAACTTTGATCCGCCTGCCACAGAAGAAGAGGTTCATGCAGCCGCGGTGCAATTTGTCCGTAAGCTCTCGGGGTTCACTGCACCATCCAAAGCGAATGAAGCCGCCTTCCATACCGCGATTGACGAAATTACGGCAGTGGCTCAGAAGCTGCTGAGCTCCCTTGTCACCAACGCTGAGCCGCGCAATCGCCAAATCGAGATCCAACGCGCCAAAATTCGGTCGATTAAGCGGTTTGGGACGAAGTAACAATGAAAGGTTGCTGAGCCGATCATCGTCAAGTCTACATCGACCGAATGAAGAATAGGCCGAGTCATCGGCGAAGTAAGGTCTAACTTGCTCGCATCCGGTTTGTTAAGCATCCTCAGAATATTCCGATCTAGCGCGCGATAGTCGAATCCACTATAATTGAAGCATAAATGTAAACATGATTAGTCCTGAAGCACAGGCTGCTCTTCTCGGAAGTATTCCGAGCGGGCAGCCTATTTTTATTTGTCGCGGAGGAGTGTGTTGTGATGATGGAGCAACAAGGGTTTGAGCAAGCTTATACACGCATGATGGAACAGGCGTTGGCAGGTGGGAGCGAGGAGCGAAAACGCAGATTGGCAGAACATGGCGATGCAGAGAAAGCATTGCTGCAGCAAGTGTGGTGGCCGGCTGTGGGAAATTTGGACTATCTGCATCCCGAGTATGAGCTGCAGGATTTGAAGGGAGGGACGCGATTCGTAGACTATGCGTATTGCCCTCCACTAACTTATCAGTTGTTACTGGAGGTTGACGGCTTCGGACCACACTGGAGGGACATCTCCCGTTGGAAGTTCGCAGATGATCTAAGCCGCCAAAACCACCTGCTGATCGAAGGCTGGAAACTGCTGCGTTTCGCCTACGACGAGGTCATGGAGAAACCCCGCCGCGGTCAACAAACGCTCCTCATGGCGCTGGCCAAATGGGGCGGCATCGCTCGCCCCGCAGGTGAGGAGCTGAGCGTATACGAGCGAGCACTCCTGCACTTGATGCAGGAGTGCTGGGGGGAACTGTCACCGGTGACAGCAGCCAAGAAGATGGGGATTTCCAGAGAATCCGCAGCAAAATACCTTCGTTCACTTGTAAGCAAAGGCCTTCTTGTCGCCAAAGTCACTCCAACAGGTAGGGTTATGCGCTATAAGTTTTCTACTTCAAACTGGAGTAGCAGGTAAGCATTATATGTAACAATAGACAATAGCTAGCTAGTTGGTCGGAATGAGCGGATGAAGCGAACGAGGAGGTCTACATAGTAGCAAATTTGGCGGAACGAGCGCATGAAGCGAACGAGGAAGTCTACATAGTAGCTAGTTGGTCGGAATGAGCGGATGAAGCGAACGAGGAGGTCTACATAGTAGCTAGTCGGTCGGAAAGAGCGGATGAAGCGAACGAGGAGGTCTACATAGTAGCAAATTGGGCGGAATGAGCTCTTGAAGCGAACGAGGAAGTCTACATAGTAGCAAATTTGGCGGAACGAGCGCATGAAGCGAACGAGGAAGTCTACATAGTAGCTAATTGGTCGGAATGAGCACATGAAGCGAACGAGGAAGTCTACATAGTAGCTAGTTGGGCGGAATGAGAGGATGAAGCGAACGAGGAAGTCTACATAGTAGCTAGTTGGTCGGAACGAGCGGATGAAGCGAACGAGGAGGTCTACATAGTAGCTAGTTGGTCGGAATGAGCGGATGAAGCGAACGAGGAAGTCTACATTGTAGCAAATTGGGCGGAACGAGCGCATGAATCGAACGAGGAAGTCTACATAGTAGCTAGTTGGTCGGAACGAGCGGATGAAGCGAACGAGGAGGTCTACATAGTAGCTAGTTGGTCGGAATGAGCGCATGAAGCGAACGAGGAAGTCTACATAGTAGCAAAGTTGCCGGAACGCGCGCATGAAGCGAACGAGGAGGTCTACACAGTAGCAAATTTGGCGGAACGCGCGCATGAAGCGAACGAGGAGGTCTACACAGTAGCAAATTTGGCGGAACGCGCACATGAAGCGAACGAGGAAGTCTACATAGTAGCAAATTGGGCGGAATGAGCGGATGAAGCGAACGAGGAAGTCTACATAGTAGCAAAGTTGACGGAATGAGCGCATGAAGCGAACGAGGAAGTCTACATAGTAGCAAATTGGGCGGAATGAGCGGATGAAGCGAACGAGGAAGTCTACATAGTAGCTAGTTGGTCGGAACGAGCGGATGAAGCGAACGAGGAGGTCTACATAGTAGCTAGTTGGTCGGAATGAGCGGATGAAGCGAACGAGGAAGTCTACATAATAGCAAAGTTGACGGAATGGGCGGATGAAGCGAACGAGGAGGTCTACATAGTAGCAAAGTTGACGGAATGCGCGCATGAAGCGAACGAGGAGGTCTACATAGTAGCAAATTTGGCGGAATGAGCGGATGAAGCGAACGAGGAGGTCTACATAGTAGCAAATTGGGCGGAATGAGCGAATGAAGCGAACGAGAAGGTCTACATGCGCGCCGGCGGCCGGCGCTTCGATCCCCATCCCCCCCACTTTTGGCCTACGGCTCAAAATGGTTTATACTGGGGAAGGAATGCGATGAAGGCGCCAGCATTCGAGGAGAGGCATGCCGATGCTTACATTTGGGAATTTTTTTACTTATTTGATGGTCGTTAATATTCCACTTGCGATTGCGGTTATTTTCTTGGAGAGGCGTAACGTCGGCGTGACGTGGGCTTGGCTGATGGTGCTGCTCTTTCTGCCTGCGGTCGGATTCGTGGTGTACTTGGTTCTGGGGCAGAACCTGAGCAAGAAGAAGATTTATAAGCTGAACAAACGAACGAAGGAAACGATGAACGCGATGATCGAGAATCAGCGGCGGGAGTTTCGGGATAATCAGGTCGTGTTTAACGACGCGGCAGCTGCGAACTACGCCGATATGATCTACATGAATTTGACGAGTGGCTTCGCGTTGTACACGCAGAATAACAAGGTTGAAATTTACACAGACGGCAATGATAAATTCGGTGCGCTGTTCGACGACATTGAGCGGGCGAGCAGTCACATTCATCTTATGTACTACATCGTGCAGAACGACAAATTGGGAAATCGCCTGCTCGATGCGTTGTCCAGCAAAGCCAAACAAGGAGTCAAGGTCCGCTTTCTCGTCGATGACATCGGCTGCTCGCTGCTCCCGCGTCATTTCTTCGATCGGCTGCGGGCTGCGGGCGGAGAGGTTGCCTTCTTCTTCCCGTCGAAGATCCCTTATCTCAACATTCGCGTCAATTACCGCAATCATCGCAAGCTCGCGATAATCGATGGGCAAATCGGTTATATCGGCGGCTTCAATATTGGCGATGAATATTTAGGGCAAGATGAGCGCTATGGCGCGTGGCGGGACTCGCATCTGCGCATTACCGGTCATGCGGTGCTCCAGATGCAGGCACATTACATGCTGGATTGGAATATGGCTTCATCGTCGCCGATTATGCGGGACGTGCTGGAGCTGTTCCCACCGACCGCCAATACCGGAAACGCGGGCATTCAGATTGTGTCGAGCGGACCAGACCAGACGTTGGAGCAAATTAAGAACGCCTATATCAAAATGATCAATTCCGCGAAGGAAACGATCTTTATTCAAACGCCTTATTTTATACCGGATGAGAGCTTATTAACCGCTTTGAAAATGGCCGTCTTATCCGGAATCGACGTTCGCATGATGCTGCCAAGCAAGCCGGATCACAAAATGGTGTATTGGGCGTCGTACTCGTATTTGGGGGATTTACTATGCGAAGGCATGAAATGCTACCTCTATGAGAAGGGGTTCCTGCATGCCAAAACGATCGTGGTGGATGGTCACGTCGCCTCGGTGGGGACAGCTAATGTGGACATTCGCAGCTTTAAATTGAATTTTGAAGTCAATGCGATTCTTTATGATACCGAAACGGCCTCGCAGCTCAAACGTATTTTCGAAGATGACATGAAGGAAAGCTCTGAGCTGACTTATGAAGCCTATACGCAACGATCGACGTTTCACAGATTCAGGGAATCCTGCGTACGGCTGTTATCGCCGATCTTATAGTGGGTAATACAGATGAGAGCATCAAGGAGTGTGAGAGAGATGATGGACAAGCAAATGGTCATGGAATGGGCCAAAATGCTGATGAGCTATAAGTTTGCACTGGATGAAATAAGCACGAAACTGACCATTCTCAATGAGGAACTGCAATTTGTTCAGCATTACAACCCCATCGAGCATGTGAAAACACGGATCAAATCGCCTGAGAGTATTGTGGAGAAACTGCAGCGCAAAGGCGTGGAAGTGTCTAAAGAAAATGCGGCTGCTCATATCCGGGATATCGCCGGCGTACGGGTGATATGCTCGTTCACAACTGACGTATACCGCGTCTACGATATGATTCTCAGACAAGGTGATGTCAAGGTGATCGAGGTGAAGGATTACATAAAAGATCCGAAGCCAAACGGGTATCAAAGCTTGCATATGATCATTGAAATTCCGGTTTTCCTATCGGACCGCATTGAGCACGTGAAAGTGGAAATTCAGCTGCGGACCATTGCGATGGATTTCTGGGCCAGCTTGGAGCACAAGATCTATTATCAATTTCATGATGACATGCCGGAGTCCATTCGCGATCAACTGAAGGAAACGGCCGACATGATCGGTGCGCTCGATAAACGGATGCTTGGCTTGAAAGAGGAAGTACAGCGCTTTAGTGATAGTGCTCTGCAAACCACGGCATCTTCACTCACCTTGGCACCACCTGCACCACCAGCGCCCAAAAGAGTACTGAAACCTGCACCTGTGGCAGCACTTTCGCCTAAACCGTCTCCTGCTGCTCTTGCAACTCAAGCAGCGACGGCAGCACAATCGCCTGAACCTTCGCCACCGGCACAGTCATCGCCGACGCCGGCCACGAATCTAAAGTAATCGAGGAAATCAAGAAATATCAGGCAAGCGGTCCCTACGGGATCGCTTGTTTTTTTCTAAACTGTTGAAAGCTTTCAACGAATGAACCCGAGAAATGGGTTAAAAGTGTCCAAGCTGTACCAAGCATTTTACATAAAATGGTAGGTGGGAACATGCTTGCAGAGCTTATCCATATTTTTAGTGTGAAGGAGTGAAGAAATTGGCAGAAGATTGCAATCAAAATCCTACCGGGGAATGCTCGGAAGCAGAAGGCCGGGATACGACCGCAAGCGGAACGGCGTCTCACGCCGAAGGCTACCAAACCAGCGCGAGCGCGGATGCTTCCCATGCGGAAGGCAGCTCGACGATCGCCGGGGGCAGCGCCTCCCATGCCGAAGGCTATCAGACAGGAACAACGGCGGATAGTGCCCATGCCGAAGGCACTTTTACCACCGCCAGCGGAGTCGCCTCCCATGCGGAAGGCAGCCAAACAGTAGCTGACGGTGATGTCTCTCATGCGGAAGGAAATCGGACTACGTCGAATGGATTAGCTTCCCATGCGGAAGGGATCTTATCGACGGCGAACGGATCAGCTTCCCATGCGGAAGGGAGACAAACGTCGGCGAATGGCGAAGGTTCCCATACGGAAGGGTTACAAACGAATGCGAGTGGGGCAATGGCTCATGCTGAGGGGAGCTTTACTTCGGCGGGTGGAGAAGCTTCTCACGCAGAAGGCTACCAGACGGTGAGCAGCAATCTTACCGCGCATGCGGAAGGATTCATGTCTGCGGCAAGCGGTGTCGCGGCGCATGCGGAAGGAATTGCGTCGATAGCGTCGGCAGCCGCTACCCATGCGGAAGGCAGAGCGTCGCAAGCGCTTGGGATGAATTCGCATGCCGAAGGATTTATGACGAGAGCGAGCGGGTTGAACGCCCATGCCCAAGGAGAAAGTACGGTTGCTTCCGGGCAAGCTTCCCATGCCGAGGGCTCTCATACACAAGCGTTAGGTCCCGGCTCTCATGCAGAAGGTGTCGGTACGATCGTTGAGGCAGCACACACCGGAGCCCATATTATGGGTCAGATTGGAAGAACGAGGTTTCCTTACTCTTGGCATCTGGCAAACGGGCTGCTTGACGGACCTACCTTGAACTCGGCGGTAATCGAAGGGGCGACGGGCAACTTGTATCTCGACGGTACGGTTATTTCTCCGAATGCCGCAGATTATGCAGAGATGTTCGAAACATCGGATGGACAATCGATCGACGTGGGTTATTTTGTTACCTTTGATGGGGCTGGTGCGAAGATTCGGAAGGCCAATGATTCGGACCCTTACATTCTTGGCATTATCAGCGCCAGACCGGCCATGCTTGCCGACTCCAGCGATTTGCGGTGGCATAAGCTATTCGTTACCGATGAATGGGGACGCATTCAATACCGTGAGGTGACCGTTCCCGAGGAGAAAGACAGCGAGGGAACTGTTATTCGTTCAGCCGTTGTGAAGAAAGAACCGATCCTGAATCCGGATTGGGATTCATCGATGAGTTATATCCCGCGTTTACAAAGACCTGAGTGGGTGGCTGTCGGTATCGTCGGCAAGCTCCTTATTCGCGATGACGGAACTTGTCAGGCAGGTGGTTATTGCATGCCAAACGCGGACGGTATGGCAACAAATTCGGATGCAGGTTATCGAGTGATGGAGCGGACAGGCGCGAATCAAATCAAGATCTTCGTGAAATAGCATCGTGAAATAGCATGACGGAACACTAATAAATTCGCAGAGGCGTGACCTTCCAAAGGTCGCGCCTTCTTTGTGGACCTGTACGCGAAGCTCCCTAAAATGTCACAAAGTGTTCCGAAATCACTAATTATTACATGAAAAATGGAACAAATATTACCTGTTCTTTATCATTTCGATTGATTAGAATGGAGAATATGCTTGCGAGCATCCGCAACAAGCTACTATTTTGAAAACGCTTCCAGTAAATTGAAAGCTCCTATATAGAAGGGAAGGCTCCAGCTATGTTCCGATTCCTAATCCGCAGCATGAATGATATGAAGCTGAGAACAAAGCTTATTTTATCCTGTATCGTCGTTGTTTTCGTACCCGTTATGATGGTCGGGGTCTTCCTGACAAGTGAGCTGCGGCATATGGCGCTGGAGAATGCACTTGAACAGACAGCTGCGAACGTGGAGCGGGTGAAGAAACGAACGGCCGAGGTGATCAACGTCTCGAATGATATTTCCTATCGGATGTCCAATGACAGCCGGCTCGCGGGACTCGCGAATGGCCAATACGAGACGGTCTACGACGTCGTGAAGGCTTACAAGGATTATCCGGACATTAAGGAATATATCCGTTTGTACAAAGAGATAACCAATATTCGTTTCTATATCAATAATAAGACGCTGCTCGATAACTGGGAATTCATTCAGCCGACGACTTCGATTATCCGGACGAAATGGTATCAAACCGCGATTAACAGCAGTGGACTGATCGGTTGGAACTACATCGAGGATGAACGCGATCATCAACGCTATTTGAGCCTTATTCGCAAAATCGATTTCCTTAGTCAGCATAACATTGGCGTACTCGTAATCAATGTGAACGGGCGCATGCTCGATTCGATTCTGAACCAAGAAACGTTCGAGACGATGATCGTGGCGGAGGATAATCATATCGTATCTGCCAATCGACCGAATCGAGTAGGAAAGACGCTGGCTGAAATCTCGTTTGATCCGAACGTCATCGATAAGCAAAGCGGGAGATTCCAAGCGATTGTGGATGGAAAATCATCTCAAATCCAAATCGAACAGCTTGTTCCGGCTTCAAGCTTGAACGGGCTTCGCGTCATCTCGGTATTCTCCATCGACAGCATCGTGAAGGACGCCAATCAAATTATTGTGCTGGCGCTGACAGTCGTTGCGCTTAGTCTCGTAGTGGCAATCGGCTTGATCTATGGCTTTGCTACGTTTCTCTCGAATCGACTGCTGCGTCTCAGCAAACACATCACGAAGGTAGCGACCGGTAACCTCGATATTGCGCTCGAAATTGACGGCAAGGACGAGATTGGGCAGCTGTCCAGACAGTTCAATGCCATGGTGGTCAGCATTAACGAGCTCCTCATCGAAGTACAGGAAACGAACAAGCAGAAGGTACAAATTCAATCGAAGCAAAACGAGATCAAATTCAAAATGATGGCCAGTCAAATCAATCCCCATTTCTTATTCAATGCGCTTGAATCCATCCGGATGAAGGCACATTTGAAGGGGGAGAAGGAGATTTCGAATGTCGTCAGGCTTCTGGGCAAAATGATGCGCAAAAATCTCGAAGCCGGCAATCGAACCGTCATGCTGCGCAATGAAATCGATATGGTTCGCTGTTATTTGGACATCCAGAAATTCAGATATGAAGATCGGTTAATGTACGAGCTGCTCGTTGACCCCGCGGCGGAGCAGGCACCGATTCTTCCGCTTATCATTCAGCCTTTGGTGGAGAATGCCGTCATTCATGGCCTTGAGAATAGGGAAGAAGGCGGGATCGTTCGCGTGAAAGCCGAATTGCAGGGGGACATGATTCACGTGGAAGTCATTGATAATGGCGAAGGCATGGCGCGCGAGAGGCTGGAAGAGGTGTATGGAACGTTCGGCGATCAAGAGGATGGGGAAGGCAACCGCATCGGTCTTCGAAATGTCCATATGCGTTTGAAGCTCCTCTATGGCAGCGAGTATGGACTCGATATTTGGAGCGAGCCGGGCATTGGTACCAGAGTGCAATTTACGATTCCTATTGGAGGCGAGTCTGCTTATGTATAAAGTGCTCATTACAGATGATGAACCTACGATCCGCGAAGGCTTAAGAACGCTTATTGACTGGAATGGACTTGGCTATGAAGTAGTGGATACCGCAGCGAACGGGAAGGATGCGCTTGTCAAATACGATCGGCATAAACCGGATCTGATGATCGTGGATATTCGAATGCCCGGAATGAGCGGGCTGGAGTTGATTGAGCACTTGAGGAAAAACGAACAGACCGTTCATGTATTAATCTTGAGCGGCTACGCGGACTTTGATTATGCGAAGAAGGCGATTGCGCTGGATACGGACGGTTATCTGCTCAAGCCGGTCGACGAGGACGAGTTGGCCGATTACTTGAACAGGCTGCACGTCACACTAACGCGAGAATCCGCGGAGAAGCTCAAGAACGAGTTGAAGGAAGTGTGGAATCGCGAGCGAGTCGTGCAGTCCTATTTGACTTCGGGCACTCAGATGCCGACTGTCTTACAAGCGCAAGAATTGGCGGATGCTGAGCTGAATTGGGACAGCTATTCCGTCGTGCTCTTGAAATTGCAAGGCAAGGAACATGAAATCGAGCACGGGCAGTTGATGAAGCTGAAGGGGCTATTCGTTCAAGAGTTCGAGGAGAAGGGCGTCGGCGTTGTGTTTACGCTAGATTCCTTTATCGGGCTGCTTGTGAAGAAGGACCTACGGATTGAACAGAAGCGACAAGCACTATACAAAGACATAACAGCACTCTTGTCCCAGGAGGATTTCGTAATTACAGCAGCAGCTGCAGGATCAAGCGTGAGTCGATTAGAGGAGATCAGCAGCTCCTACGAGGAAGCTGCGAAGTACGTGAGTATGCGATTCTTCTATGCCGGCGATCAGCTTATTACGGCGGAAACAGCCCCGATTGCAGAGTCTGCTCCGCTTATCGACGCATCGGCTGAGGACAACGCGATCGATTGCGCGGAAACGGCGGGTCAGCTTTATTTTGCCATAGATATCGGGAATGCGAAGGCTATTGAGGAAATGGTTTCGGAGAAGGGAAGATGGCTGCTGGCGCGCGGCAGCTCGGAGCAAGCGATTAAGGCCGTGCTTGCAGAAATCGTGACCAGCGTAATCAGCAAGCTATCACAGCATGATCCCGATATGCAGACAAGAGGCGGCCAGCTGTCCGCTAGCATTCATGCGATCTTCGAACAAACGCGCTACATCGAGATGGAGCAGCATGTCATTGCTTTTCTGCAAGGATTAAAGCCGGAATCGTCAACCGTAGGGACGGATAAACAAATCAAAAAGATGCTTGATTTGATTCAGCGCAATTATGTGGAGAATTTGAAGCTGGATACGCTGGCAGCCGTTTTTAATTACAACAGTGCGTATCTAGGCAAGCTGTTCAAGAACGAAACAGGCGAATATTTCAACACCTATCTGGATAAAGTTCGGGTCGAGAAAGCGAAGGAATTGCTTAGCCAAGGGATGAAAGTCTACCTGGTTGCCGAGAAAGTCGGCTACTCCAACGTCGATTATTTTCATAGCAAATTTAGAAAATACGTAGGCAGCTCTCCTTCGGCATATCGGAAAATGTGAGATTTTTATATGATTTTGAGCAAAATTGTTAGGGTACTGAAAGCGCTTTATTTAATTTATCATTAGATTCATCAGCAAGGAGGAATTGCTTATGAACTACCGAAAGCCGCGTTTCTGGCACACATTTATGCAACAGAAATACTTGTATCTCATGTCTCTTCCCTTTATAGCGTGGGTGTTCGTATTCAGCTATTTGCCGCTCTGGGGATGGACGATGGCGTTCCAGAAATTCAAGCCTGCCAAATCGTTTTTCGAACAAGACTGGGTAGGGTTGCAGTATTTCAAGGAGCTGTTCCAAGACGATTCGTTCTACCAGGCGCTGCGCAATACGCTGGCGATGAGCGTAATGGGATTGGTTGCAGGATTTGCGATCCCGATCATCTTTGCCATCTTGCTTAATGAAGTTCGCATTCAAGTGTTCAAACGTTTCGTTCAAACGATTTCGTACTTGCCGCATTTCGTCTCTTGGGTCGTAGCAGCAGGGATCGTAACGAAGATGCTCTCCACCGATAACGGTGCAGTGAACGATCTGCTGGTCGGTCTTCACATCATCAGCGAACCGATTCAGTTCTCAGCCAAAGGCAATTTGTTCTGGGGAATCGTGACCGCCTCTGATGTATGGAAAGAAACCGGATGGAACACGATTATCTATCTGGCTGCGATTGCCGGTATTGGACCGGAGTTGTATGAGGCAGCAAGAGTGGATGGCGCGAGCAGACTGCAGCAGGTTTGGAACATTACACTGCCGGGTATTCGCTCCACGATCATCATTTTGGTTATCATCTCGATCGGTCACTTGATCAGCATCGGCTTCGAGAAACAATTCTTGCTCGGCAACAATCTAGTCCGCGATTACTCACAAACGCTTGATTTGTATGCGCTTAACTACGGGTTAGGCATGGGACGATACTCATTCGGTACCGCGATTAACATCTTCAACTCTGTCGTCAGTGTTATCTTGCTCTTCACGGCTAACGGTATCTTCAAGAAAATTACGAAAGAAAGCATCATTTAGGAGGCTGCCAAATGGAAACACGTTCAATATCCAGCGGTACGCCTTGGTCTGACCGCATCTTCGATATCGTTGTCTACGCATCAATCGTCATTGTTACTATCGCAACACTGTATCCGTTTCTAAATGTTCTCGCGATCTCGCTGAATGATTCAACTGACAGTGTACGCGGCGGAATCACCATCTTCCCGCGGCAATTCACACTGAAGAATTACGAGACCATATTTGCCTTCTCCGGCTTAATTACGGGGCTCAAAATATCCATCCTGCGAACCGTAATCGGCACACTGCTAGGTCTCGTCAGCGCTTCCATGCTGGCGTTCACGCTAAGCCGGGTCGACTTCCAAGGACGGAAATTCGTATCCACGTTCTTGGCACTTACGATGTATGTATCCGGCGGATTGATTCCGTTCTACATCTTGATCAAGGATCTTCATATGATGGGTACCTTCGCCGTCTACGTGCTGCCCGGACTTGTTAGCGCATTCAATGTCTTCGTTATTCGGTCCTTTATCGATGGGATTCCATATGCACTGCAAGAATCAGCCAAGCTTGATGGCGCTAATGATTTCACCATTTACTGGCGTGTCATTCTGCCGCTGACGAAGCCGGCACTTGCCACGATTGCCTTGTTCCTTGCAGTCGGACAGTGGAACTCCTGGTTCGATACGTATCTGTACAACGGTTCAAAGGATCATTTGACAACGCTTCAATACGAGCTCATGAAGGTCATTCAGAGCACGACAACGAACGTCGATAATTTCCGCGGCCGCAACATGGTCGAGGTCATGGCGCAGATTTCACCTGAATCCGTTAAGATGGCCATTACGATTATCGTTACGGTTCCGATCCTGATCGTGTATCCATTCTTGCAGAGCTATTTTGTCAAAGGGATGACGCTTGGTGCGGTAAAAAGCTAACTCGCTTCGATCACCAAACTTTGGTATTAGCAGGTTTCCTGTTTATACAATATAATTTTTACCATAATGGGAGGGTTTGCAACATGCAAAGAAAGACAGCTAAAACAGCTTCAATTCTAATGTCGCTAACAATGCTTGCTGGATTACTTGCTGGCTGCGGCAGCAACAACAATGAGAAAAACAATGAAACGAGCAATGCTGCGGTAACGGAAGGAAATACGAATACGAACGCTGCAAACGCTGATGCGAATAAAGATGCAGCAGCAGAAGATACGTCTCCGATTACGTTCTCCATGTTTGCAGAAGACCCGAATCCGAACTGGAATAACATGCAGGATGACGTCAGTAAAGTCATTACAGAGAAAACTGGCGTAACGCTGGATGCGGAATTCGCAGTCGGCGACCCGGCACAGAAGGTAGCGCTCATCGCAACAAGCGGTGAATATCCGGATATTATTTCGGCTAAAGGCGATATCGGCAAGCTGGTTGACGCTGGCGCGGTTATTGACCTGACTGATCTGATCGATAAATATGCTCCGAACATTAAGAAAGTACTGGGCGACTACCTGGTACGCGCTAAATATACGAATGAAGACCAAGCGATCTATGCGATTCCAACATGGGCAGCAGCAGATGAGCAGCGTTTCGTTGCAGGCGGCGGCTTCGAGCTTCAACACCGCGTAGTTAAAGAAGCAGGCTACCCAGAAATTCGCACGGTTAAAGATTATGAAGCCGTTATCAAGTCGTACTTGGAGAAGCACCCGACAGACGAGAATGGCAACAAAAACATCGGCGTATCCTTGAATGCCGACGACTGGCATATGTATATTTCCGTAACGAACCCAGCTGTAGCTACAACCGGCGGTTCCGATGACGGCGAGTATTTCATCAATCAAGATACGCATGAAGCGATCTACCACTTCCGTCGTCCGGAAGAGAAAGAATACTTCCGCTGGTTGAACCATATGAACGATATCGGCTTGCTTGACAAAGAAAGCTTCGTTCAGAAGTACGATCAATACAAAGCGAAAGTTGCTACAGGCCGCGTACTTGGTCTGATCGACCAAGACTGGGATTACAACGATGGTCAACAAGCATTGAAAACAGCTGGTAAATTCGATCAAACGTATGGTCACTATCCGGTTACAATGTCCAAAGATATCAAAGAAGCATCGTTCTGGCCAACCGGCTTCATGGGCGGCTACGGTATCTCGATCTCCAGCACGAATCCGGATCCGGTTCGTACGATTAAATTCTTGGATTACCTGGCTTCCGACGAGTTCCAAGTGCTTAACAACTGGGGCGTTGAAGGCAAGCATTACAATGTCGTAGATGGCAAACGCGTTGTACCGCAAGAAGTACAAGACCGCATCAACAACGATAACACTGCATTCACGAAAGAATCCGGTATTAACTTCTACTGGAACATGATGGTTCACTACGGCGATGGCGCCAAAGATCCATCCGGCAACTACTACACGAAGAACTTCCCTGAGCAGCTGGTTCTTGGCTACAGCGATGTAGAGAAAGAAACGCTTGCTGCTTACAAAGCAACAACTTGGAAAGACCTGTTCCCGAAAGAAGACGAGTTCAAAGTTAAAGCATACGGCGCAGCATGGAACATCTCGATTCCGGGCGAAGATGAAGTATCGATTCTTGGCACGAAGATGAGAGACATCACATGGAAACGTATCCCTGAAGCGATCCTGGCTAAACCAGCTGACTTCGATAAAATTTGGGATGCTTACATGGCTGACCTCGACAAAGCCGGCGTGAAGAAAATGGAAGAAGGCTACACGAAATACGTGAAAGACCGCGTTGAGCTCTGGAGCGCGAAGTAAGATTTAGCTAGTTAAGACAAGAAAGCCTCTTACACCTTGGGTGTGAGAGGCTTTCTTGTTATTGCGATGTTCGCGCATGCAACCGCCGGCGGTATTCGCCCGGTGTCTGGCCGGTGTGCTTGCGGAACATGCGGTTGAAGAAGCTGACGTCGTTGAAGCCGACGTCCAAGGCGATGTTGAGCACCTTGTTGTCGGTGGTTTCGAGCAGATTCACGGCATGCCGGATTTGGACAGCGTGCTTATAGTCGAGCAGGCTGAGCCCGGTCGTTTCCTTGAACTTGGCGGTGAAGGAAGAGACGCTCATGCCGCATAATTGGCTTAGTTGCTGCAACGTGAGCGGCTGATAGTAATGCAGCTCCACGAAGTTGACGATGGAGTCCATCCACTCTTTGTCGCTGACGGCGACGGGCTGCAGCGTTTTGCGGTTCTCGTGATGGAATCGGCTCAGCCAGACGAGACATTCAATCCACCTTGTCTTGATGATGAGCTGATAGCCTTCCCGCCGTTGACGGAATTCATCGTAGATGATTTGCAGATGGGATTGGATTTGCAGCTTCTGACTGGGTTGAAGGGAATGATAAGGAACGAAGGATTGCGTTTTGCGAAGAAACGGAACCAGATAGAAGAAGTTGACGAATGACGGCATCTGCTGCAGCACTTCCATCTCGCGCTGTAGAAATGACGCTTCGAAGAGAACATTGTACACAATCGTTTCTTTGTCCGGTGAACAGGTATAGCTGTGATAGACGTTAGGTTCCAGCACGAATACATCCCCGGCAACAAGCTGATAGGTATGGCCGGACATTTCATGCAGCGCGCTGCCCTCCACGACGAAGACTAGCTCCACAAAGTCATGCGTATGCGAAGGGATATGCTCGCCCTTCTGGATCGTATAGCGATCGATATGAAAGGGGAAATTCTCCTGATGGAAATAATTCTCACCCCGGAATACGGTCATGGGCTCCTCCTGCTGGGGGATTTCAATACAAGATTCATACATTTCCATGATAAGGGAACGTTCGTTCTTAGTCAATGAATCGAAATCAAAAGGGACAGTGCAGCGAATCATGCCCTGTCCCTTGCTTTCGATTATATAAACACTTCCAGCAATAAATCGATTGCGCGATCCGCATCAACGTTAATGCAAACGTCAACCGGCGAACCGACGACAGGTTTTCTCCTCCGGTCAGCAACGGTCATCCCCAGGCTCAGCTCACCTTTACACTCAACCGATAGATGCATTTGCTGCGTCTGCACGATGCCGGGCTCCAGCGCAACCATCACGGCAAGAGGGTCATGCATAGGCGCACATTGCTGCAAGGCATCCGCCTGGCGGTAGAAATCGAAGTAATAGGACATGGACCGATTCAGGAAGCTGACAATCTCACGATTCTCCGGTTTGCAGGTTTGCTCCAGCAAATCCAGATGAGATTGACGAAGCCGCGTTTGATAGGTGACGTCCAAACCGACCATCGTAATCTTCAAGCCGGATTGAAAGACGAAATCAGCTGCTTCCGGATCGCCCCAAATATTCGCTTCGGAGGTTGGTGTTACATTGCCGGGAACGTGAACAGCGCCGCCCATTAGATAGAGATGCTTCACCTTCGAAGGAAGCTCAGGATCTTTCTTCAGCGCATGTGCGATGTTCGTAAGTCTGCCAAGTGCAACGATAACGAGCTCATTCGCCAGCTCATCCGCCGTGCGAACGATGAAATCCGCAGCGGGTTCCGATATAGGACGCTGCGATGAAGCAGGAATTTCTACATCGCCGATTCCGTTTGCGCCATGCACATGCGTAGGGAATACTTCCACGGTGCGAGTAAGCGGCTGTGGAGCACCTTGGCTGACGGGTATTTGGTTCTCGCATCCGGCTAGCTTTAGAATTCGCAGTGTGTTCTCGGTTGCTTGATCAACAGGGATATTGCCGAAAGTAGTTGTAATCCCAACGATATCTGCCTTGCCTGATTTGATGCCATATAAGATGGCCAGTGCGTCGTCGATTCCCGTATCGGCATCGATGATCATTTTCAGTTGTTTCATTATAGAACTCCTTATTATCCAGTTGTTAAATGATGCTACACTCCAGTATACCCTGCCCGGTGCCGCAGCACCAATATTAGGATGAAAAGTGTTGAACAAAAGCGCAATGAAAATTAAACTTGAAGTATACAATCCTTACCATGTAAGGGCAAAGGAGCAGACCTAAGATGCCGAATGATCGCACGAACGTAAAACCAGAAGTTGCAGCCTATCTCGATAGGATCGGCTACCAAGGACCGCTTGACGGCAGTGCAGCAGCGCTGGCCGACCTGCAAGAATGTCATCTGCATGCGGTGCCTTACGAGAATTTGGATATTATGAACGGCCGCCCATTGTCCCTGCAGATCGATTCCCTCATGGACAAAATCATCCACCGTCGCCGCGGCGGATACTGCTTCGAGCTGAATGCGCTGTTTGGCTGGCTGCTGCGGGAGCTGGGGTATCCGGTTACGGATTTCGTGGCTCGTTTCTGGCGTGATGTGGATACGCTGCCGCCGAAACGTCGTCATCATGTACTGAAGGTAGAGGCAGAGGGCAGAACCTATTTAGTCGATGTTGGCGTGGGAGGCATTGTGCCGAGGCGTCCGATTGAGTTGGTAGAGAAGCTGGAACAGACGCAAGGCGACGAGGTCTATCGAATGGAGCGAGACAGCGAGTTTGGTTGGTTTCTATGTGAGTGGAAGCGAGGGGCATGGAGCCGGATTTATTCCTTTACCGAAGAGCCGCAGCTTGCGGGCGATTATGAGTTTGCGACGTTCTGGTGCGAGAATGCGCCGGATTCGGTATTCAGAAAAGCGCCGATCCTCGCGATTCGAACGAAGGAAGGGCGCAATACGGTAGCCGGAGAAGAGTTCCGTATCTTCGCAGGCGAAGGTGCACCTGTTGTATTTCATGCAGGGACGAAGAGCGAATTTGATGAAGCGCTGGCAAAATATTTTGGCATCAAGCTCTAAGCTTTCACTTTCCTCATTGCCAGCAGCATGCGGAAGCTAAGTACAGCGAATATCGTAATACCTCCGCAGAGCAAGAAGGCAAGCCCGTAATGATGGACGTAATACTTGACATGCAGCCAGCGATCCCCGAGCAGGAAGCCGATATAAATAAAGAGAACGCTCCAAGACAGCGCGCCTGTGTAAGCATAGAGGATAAACGTGCTGAATTTCAGTCTCGACATCCCTGCCATATAAGCCGTAATGTGGCGAAGGCCCGGCACGAAGAAGCCCAGAATAAGCAGCAGATTGCCGTATTTATTCATCCATCCTTGCGCACGTTCAATCTTAGCGGCAGAGATGTGAATTTTGGGACCGTATTTGAGCAGGAAAGGGAGCCCGAACCGGATGCCGATCAAGTAGCTCAAGGTAATGCCTAGGGCCGAGCCGAGAAAGGCACATAACACGACAAGCAGCGGATGCAGGGTTCCGTTGCCGGCGAGATAGCCGGAATAGGTGAGCAGCACTTCGTCCGGGACAGGCACACCGACAATGCCAAGTGCGAGCGCGAACGTTAAACCTATATAACCATAGCGGAAAATGAGCAGTTCTAATAGATATTCCAAGCGGTGCAGCCTACTTTCTTATGCGGGTTCAAGTCTGTTTCGACTCGCTTGAGTACGCTTTTGTTATATGAAAATGAAGTTGTTTTATATTTCTTCCCTTCTCATTATGGACTATACTAGGGTCGAATCCAATTTATCGAAAAAGGTGGCCATTACATTGACACGTAAATTGCGTTGGGGCGTTATCGGCTGCGCCGGAATTGCCGTGCATTCCGTTATTCCGGGCACGAAACAATCCGAAACCGGCGAAGTGACAGCGATTGCAAGCCGCGATTTGGCTAAGGCGGAAGAAACCGCAGCGAAGCTCGGCATCGCCAAAGCCTATGGAAGCTATGAAGAAATTTTGAATGATGCGGATATCGATGCTATCTATATTCCACTACCGAATCATTTGCATATGGAATGGTCCATCCGTGCGATGGAAGCAGGGAAGCATGTCTTATGTGAGAAGCCAATCGCGCTTAATGCGGAAGAGGCTGCCCGCATGGCTGATGCCGCTGCGAAACACGGTGTTCATCTGGCTGAAGCGTTCATGTACCGACAGCACCCACGTTATGAAGAGATTCAAGCGATTATCGCTTCCGGCGAAATCGGTGATATTCGCGGCATTCACGGTACGTTTACGTTCAATAATGCCGGCGATTCCAAGAACGTACGTTACCGCAGAGATTGGGGCGGCGGTTCGATCTATGATGTAGGCTGCTATCCAATCAGCGCAGCAAGATTGCTGCTCGGTGCTGAGCCTGAAGCGGCAACCGTCCATGCCTTAATTTCCCCTGAGCATGACAACGTCGATATGATGGCATCGGGTATTCTGGAATTCCCGAACAGCGTAGCGTTGACATTCGATTGCGGCATGTGGGCAGCTTTCCGCAACACGCTTGAGATCATCGGAACAGATGGCCGTATCGAAGTGCCTGAAGCGTACATCGGCAATCCTACTTTCTATGTCCATTCGAAGGACGGCAAGCGCGAAGTGACGCAGCCGACATTGAATCAATATGCGCTGCAAGCAGATGAGTTTACCCGCGTTGTATGGGGAGAGAAAGAAGCTTCCTTCACTCCTGCCGATGCTGTAGCCAATATGAAAGTTATCGATGCTTGTTTGAAATCAGCTTACTCGCGTACTCGGGTTAGCATCTAATCCATTTAGGAGGTTTATAGAGCCATGAAACAAATCACAATACCCGGCGTTAAACAGGGCATCTCTCAGCTTATCATGGGATCGGACTATTTTGCACCAGAAGTTTATGAATTGGTGTCTGCGAATTTGGATGCGTTTACGGCGATCGGCGGGAACACCATCGATTCAGCTTTTATTTATTACGGCGGCAAGAGCGAGCAGGCTATCGGCATGTGGATGGAAGAACGCAAAAACCGCGATTCTATCAATGTATGGACTAAAGGGGGTCACCCGAACCATGAGGGACCAACCGTTAACAAGAAAGCCATTTACGATCAACTGATGGTTAGCTTGGAGCGTCTGCGCACGGATTATATTGACTTGTATGCCCTTCATCGTGACGATACGAACGTCCCGGTTGGCGAAATCGTTGAGATTCTGAATGAACATATTGAAGCGGGTCGCATTCGCGCGTTCGGCGGTTCGAACTGGACGACAGCTCGTCTGCAGGAAGCGAATGAATATGCAGCCGCTCATGGTCTGCGCGGCTTTGAATTCAGCAGCCCTAACCTTAGCTTGGCGAAAGCACAAGAGCCTTACTGGGCAGATTGCATTAGTGTAGATGATGAGATTCTGGGCTGGCATGAACGCACGGAGCTGCCGCTGCTGTCTTGGTCGGCACAAGCGCGCGGTTTCTTCACAGGCCGGTTTACGGCTGAAGATCGCACGGATGCGGATTTGGTACGCGTATTCTATAATGACGACAACTGGGAGCGTTACCGCCGTGCAGAGCAGCTGGGCAAAGAGAAAGGCTTCTCGACGATCCAGATCGCGCTTGCTTACGTGCTGAACCAATCGTTCCAAACGGCTGCTATTATCGGGGCGCGGAATGAAGCAGAGATGAAATCTTGTTTGGAAGCGACAACGATTACGCTGACGTTGGAGGAAGTCAAATGGCTGGATCTGCGGACACGTTAATCGAGCTATGGCCGGAAGGCGCGCCGCTTGCTGCCGGAACGACCGATGAGGATCGTCCGGCGCTCACGCCTTATTTGGTAGAAGGCAGTGAGAGTGTCGTGATCGTCTGTCCGGGCGGTGGGTATGGCATGCGGGCTGACCATGAAGGAGAGCCGATTGCGCTTTGGCTTAACGGGCTTGGCATTTCATCCTTTGTGCTGCGTTACCGGGTGGCGCCTTATCAATACCCGAGTGCGCTGTATGATGTACAGCGGGCCATTCGATATGTTCGCCTACAAGCGGAAGAGCTTGGCATGAACCCGCGGAAGATCGGTGTACTCGGGTTCTCCGCAGGCGGACATCTCGTCTCTACGGCAGGTACTCATTATGATGCAGGGAATCCGGAAGCAAATGATCCGATTGACCGGATGTCCTGCCGACCTGATCTTACGCTTCTGTGCTACCCCGTGATTACGATGCAGTCTCCGATTACGCACGAAGGCTCCCGTATCAATTTGCTCGGCACGAATCCGTCCGATGAGATGGTCGAGCTGCTTAGCAATGAACGGCAGGTCACGCCGGACACGCCGCCGACTTTCCTCTGGCATACGTCCGATGATGGCGCGGTTCCGGTCGAGAACAGCCTATTGTTTGCAATGGCGCTGCGCCGTGCAGGGGTTCCGTTTGACCTTCATGTCTATGAGCAGGGCGTTCATGGCTTGGGGCTGGCGGAAGGCGACCCGCATGTGGCCAACTGGACGGCGGTATGCGGACTTTGGCTGAAACGCAACGGATTTTAGCAAATGGAATGGAAGAAGAAGGCCTCTCTTGTGAGCTGAACGGTCCGCGTGAGTGTGGACGTTCCTGGCAAGGGGGGATTTTTTTTGAACAATTCGGATGATTATCCCCTTCCCGCTATGTTAATCTAGTGAGGTAGTCTGTGCGATCCAAGAAGCTAAAGGAGAGTAGAAATGACGATGAGCGAGAATAGAACTTTCGAAGGTACCTATCAGGGAGAAAAGGCAGTTTGGTTGAAATATGACCGCTACGAGGCGGCAATTCTGCCCGAGGTTGGGGGAAATCTGATCGCTTTCCGTGATGTGGCAAGCGGTACTCAATATCTGCATGAACCTACAATGGATGAAATGGAATCGTTCAAAGCGAGACCGTTCATTCATGGGATTCCGGTATTATTTCCGCCGAATCGCTTCGAGGATGGCAAGTTTCCTTGGAACGGACGGACGTACCAATTCCCGGTCAATGAGCCTGCGACAGGCAACCATCTGCATGGCTTTGTACATAGCGAGACTTGGGCAGTTGAAGAATTCGGCACGACAGCCGGTGAAAGTTACGTTGTCGTATCCCTGTTAGTGGATGAGCAAAGTGCGGTGTATACGTACCTGCCGCATAAATTCACGATCAAGCTTCGTTATGCGATCAGTGCCGACGGTTTGCACCAGCATGTCATGGTTCGCAATGAAGGCGACGATGTCATGCCATGTCTGTTCGCGTTCCACACCTCGGTGAATGCTCCGTTCGTTCCGGGCGGTTCTGCGCAAGACTACCGCTTGAAGCTGACGATCGGCGAGCGTTGGGAAATGAGCGAGCGCATGCTTCCGACAGGCAAACACCAGCCACTGTCCACGAACGAAGAGCTGATGAAAGGCGAAGGCGTCTATCCATTCTTCGAATCGCTGGACAACCATTACACGGCAGTGGCACAGAATGGCCGCAACCGGATGGAGCTGACCGACACGAAACATGGTATCACGCTCGTTTATGATGTGGGTACTTCGTACAAGCAGTGGATGATTTGGAACAACGGTGCTACAGAAGGCTTCTTCTGCCCAGAGCCGCAAATCAACCTCGTGAACGCGCCGCATGTGGACATGCCTGCCGATGAAATCGGCTTGTACAGCCTAGCTCCGGGCGAGATTTGGGAAGAGACGGGCCGCCTTTACGTGAAGAAAGCTTAGATGGCAGGTTGATTGAGACGATCTGGCCGACTGGGGCAGGGCAATTTCCGGCTGCGGGAGGTCATACTGCAGGTGGTGGAAGGTTGCCGAATGGGCAATGTTTGACCAGCAAAGCAGCCGCCTGCCAGCTGGGAATGAGAATGTTGCATGGAATGCAACATTTCGCGTCCCAGGAGCTCGGAAGCGTGAAAATGTTGAGCGGAATGCAACATTTGGCCCGGGAAGAGCTTCAAAGTGGCGGTTGGAGGCGAAAATGTTGCACAACGCGCAACATTTTCCTTCCCGAGGTCCCAAATGCTCGAAATTGCTGCACAAACTGCAACATTTGACGCCAAGCAGCCATCTGGCTGCTTGGGAGTGGGAGTGAGGGTGGGAATGTTGCTGAAACTGCAACATTTCGCGTCCCAGGAGCTCGGAATCGTGAAAATGTTGCGCGGACTGCAACATTTGGCCCGCGAAGAGCTTCAAAGTGGCGGTTGGAGGCGAAAATGTTGCACAACGCGCAACATTTTGCTTTCTGGGGTCCCAAATGCTCGAAAATGCTGCACAAACTGCAACATTTGACGCCAAGCAGCCATCTGGCTGCTTGGGAGTGGGAGTGAGGGTGGGAATGTTGCTGAAACTGCAACATTTCGCGTCCCAGGAGCTCGGAATCGTGAAAATGTTGCGTGGAATGCAACATTTGGCCCGCGAAGAGCTTCAAAGTGGCGGATGGAGGCGGAAATGTTGCACAACGCGCAACATTTTCCTTCCCGAGGTCCCAAATGCTCGAAAATGCTGCACAAACTGCAACATTTGACGCTAAGCAGCCATCTGGCAGCATGGGAGTGGGGGAGGTGGTGGGAATGTTGCATGGAATGCAACATTTCGCGTCCCAGGAGCGCGGAAGTGTGAAAATGTTGCGCGGAATGCAACATTTGGCACGGGAAGAGCTTCAAAGTGGCGGTTGGAGTCGAAAATGTTGCACAACGCGCAACATTTTGCTTCCCGAGGTCCCAAAAGCTCGAAAATGCTGCACAAACTGCAACATTCCGCGTCCCGAGGGCTCGCAGCTTTGTAAACTAGCAAAAGTCCGCATCAGCAGCCGAGTGCGCTTCCTCCATTGGAGAAGCGCCGGCCGCTGATGCGGACTTTTTTCACCTAATGCTTCGAAGCAAGCTGTAGACATTCGTGTCATGCGACTTGCCGCCTTGGACCATGTAATCTCGCAGCACGCCTTCCTGCTGGAACCCGAGCTTCGTTAACACAGCATGAGATGCGCCATTCTCTACAAAAACGACGGCACCGATTCTTGCCAGCTCAAGCTGCTCAAAGCCGTACGCGACGATCGTTGCCACAGCCTCAGATGCATAGCCTTTGTGCCAGTGATCCGGATGGAGCTCGTAGCCGATCTCGGCTCTGCGATGCTTGGGCATCCACGCATTGAATCCGATTGTGCCGATAATTCGGTTATCCGGGCTGTCTTTGAGCTGGATTCCCCACCGAATACCGCGCTTCTCTTGATAATTCCGAGCGAACAGCATGACGAATTCGGCGGCTTGCTCCAGTCGTTCGAGCGGTTCTTGCCCATAATAACGCGTGACGTCAACGTTTGAGAAACAAGCAAATATCCCGGCCGCATCGGCTTCAGTTAACTCTCGTAATAGCAGTCTGTCGGTTTCTAGTCTCGGAAACAGATGAGTCCCTCCTAATCATGGCAGCGGCAGCTGTCCCTTACGGATCGCTGACGGTGTTGAATTGCGAACCTTCTTAAACACTCTACCAAAATAAGTCATCGTGGAGAAGCCCGCACGTTCGGCGATCTCGGCGACCGGATAATCGGTATCGCGCAGCATTCGCTCGGCTTCTTGTACACGCAGCATGTGGATGTATTCGATTAATGTCTTGCCGGTGACCTGCTTGAAGATTTTGCAGAAATGAGTCGGACTTAGATTCACCATACGCGCAGCTTCGTTCACGCTGATCGATTCCTGGTAACGTTCGCGAAGCGTCTGGAGCAGATGCGATAAATCATAAGGTTTCTGCGCGCGTGGCAGAGATAAGTCCGTGTGCTGCTGGGCATAGCGAAAATAAAGCCCAAAGATCCGCAGCAGCTCTGCCTTCA
Organism: Paenibacillus sp. CF384; assembly: GCF_900106745.1. Classification (GTDB taxonomy): domain Bacteria; phylum Bacillota; class Bacilli; order Paenibacillales; family Paenibacillaceae; genus Paenibacillus_Z. Next base: position 198,602 of record NZ_FNNV01000009.1, read on the forward strand.
CGAGCAGCTCATACCCCGGCTGTTTCCCTTGGAACTCCTCCACGAGTCGCTCGAATGAATGATTCATCTCGTTGATGTACGGGGCAGTCGCCTGCATCGAACTTGGCCATTTGACCTGCTGCTGCAGGTAGGGCACGAAATAATGATGCTCCGTTATATCAAGCCCGCTTCCCCGCACCAATGCTTCGTTAAACACGATGCAAATCAGCTCCGTATCCGGTTCAAGCGTCACAACGCCATGAAGCTGCTTTGTATTAACAAAGGCCAATTCTCCCTTGTTCAATGGCATAAAGGAAGCATCAATTTGTACCCGGGCACGACCTTCTTTGACATAGATCCATTCCATATGATCATGCCAATGCAAATGCACGTCTTTCACAATAAACACGTTGATCGGAAAGGTGCGATCGGGAATCCACGTATTCTCTTTAAACGGACTTACCGTCATAAGGACAGCCTCCAGTCTATACGTACGATTTTACGTCATATATGGATAAAATCTCAATTGGAATCGCTTTTATCACCTAGAATATCGTAAGATTGTACGAATTGTTCGCAATTTTGGTTCTAGTTTGAAGCACAACCTTTCGGTACGATAAGAGCAGAACCAGCGCATTTGGAAGCAATAGCATAGTATTCGGAAAGGTGATGGAACGAATCGTGAACAATATTCGAATCGGCACACTGGTCAATGGCAGCACGGCAGCAAAAGTTATCCCGCAAATCATCCCGCATGGCTTCGAATCATTCGGATTAACGTTCTGGCAAACCACGCAAGGCACGGATCTGCAGGAGCTCGCTCGTCAGGTCAGAGAGCAGCTGGCGGAGCGCGATATCGTCATCTCGACATTAGGCGTATTCGGCAATCCGCTCACAGGCGCAGGCGACAACCATGATACTTTAGCCAGCTGGGAGCGGTTAATAGATGCTGCTGAAGCTTTTGGTACAGACCTTGTGACCGGATTTACGGGTAGAATGCCCGGCAGCATCGATGAGTCCATGACGAGATTTGGCGAAGTGTTCGGCGAACTGACCAAGCGGGCAGAGTCGCGCGGTGTTCGGATCGCTTTCGAGAACTGCGATATGGGCGGTACTTGGGGGCGTGGCGAATGGAATATCGCGCATAACCCGACGGCATGGGAAATGATGTTCAATACGGTGCAGGCAGATAACATCGGACTGCAATGGGAGCCTTGCCATCAGATGGTGAGCTTAATCGATCCGATTCCGCAGCTTCGCAAATGGACGTCCAAAATCTTCAACGTACATGGCAAAGATGCTACAATCGCATGGGATGTCGTGAAGGAATACGGCATTCACGGACCTCGTGAATTTGTTTGGCACCGGACACCTGGTTTCGGCGATTCCAACTGGACCGATATTATTTCAATTCTGCGTCAAGCCGGCTACAAGGGCAGCATCGATATCGAGGGCTGGCATGATCCGGTCTACAAGAATGAGCTCGAAATGACAGGACAAGTCCATGGTCTAAATTATCTCAAACGCTGCCGCGGTGGCGATTTTGTTCCTAATCCGGTATAGAAGGAGATCGATGAACGATGAAGCATCGCATAGTAGTAGCAGGCTGCGGGGGCATGTCCAATACGTGGCTCGATTACGCAACCGAGCGTGAAAATGCCGAAATTGTCGGCCTTGTCGACATTTATGAAGAGAGTGCCAAGGCACAGGCAGCTAAACGCAGCCTGCAAGTACCGACCTTCACAGATCTGGCAACGGCCTTAGCCGAGACGAATGCGAATCTTGTATTCGATGTTACCATTCCGGCTAGCCATAAGCAGATCGTTACAACCGCCATGCGTGCAGGCTGTAATGTATTCGGCGAGAAACCGATGGCGGAATCATATGCCGATGCCGAAGAAATCGTTGCGGTGAGCAAGGAAACGGGCAGAAGCTACGCCGTGATGCAAAATCGCCGCTATAACAAGCAAATCCGTTCCTTCCTGGATTTGATCGGCTCTGGAGCAATCGGGACGGTCGGCTCGATTCATGCGGATTTTTTCCTCGGACCGCATTTCGGCGGTTTCCGCGACCTGATGGACAATCCGCTGATCGTGGATATGGCGATTCACACGTTTGACCAAGCCCGCTTCCTGAGCGGCGCAGATCCGGTATCGGTCTATTGCCATGAATATAACCCTCCGGGCTCCTGGTACAAAGGAAACGCATCTGCGGTTTGTATTTATGAAATGAGCGATGGTTCGGTGTTTACTTATAACGGTTCCTGGTGCGCAGATGGGTTGAACACCTCATGGGAATCGAACTGGCGCGTCACCGGCAGCGAGGGCGGGGCACGCTGGGACGGAGCCACGATGCCGTACGGCGAATGCATAGACCGTTCGAAACCGGCAGGCTTCACCCTCGAGATGAAGCGCGTGGAAGGCAGCCAAGAATGGAGCGGGCGTGAAGGTCACTACGGCTGCATGGATGAAATGTTCGCTGCGCTGGAGGAGAATCGTCCGGCCGAAACGAACTGCCATGACAACATTAAGAGTGTTGCGATGGTGTTCGGCGCAGTCGAGAGCGCGCGTCTGGGACAGAAGATTAAGCTGTAAGCAGCCATTGTACGAACCTTGTAAGTAGAGAGAGTCTGCCATTGCGGCGGCTCTCTTTTTCTTGTTGATTAGATGGTTTCCAACTGATGCATAATAACATAAAAACATCCAGCGGGGGTAAATCTATGACTTCAACCCAAGAACATACATTGCCGACGCTGTCGCATACCCTTCACGAGTTCGAGGACTGCAGCGATCTCATTCACCGAACGATTCCTACTCTTGATATCGATATTGTCTTTATCGGCAACCTGATTTCGGGAGACAAGCTTTACAGAGATCTGATCAATCTGGTCGAGAATGCAGACCAAGATCAGCTGCGACGGCTCTTTGAGCAATCGAAGTTTGTTCCAATGACGGACAGCAAAGAGCTCATTGTCAGCATTTTATCCGGACGAGCAGCATTATTCTTTGAAGGAAACGTTTATATCATTGATGTTTCCGGCAATGAGGGCCGCTCGGTATCGCAATCGGAACAGGAAACAACCATTACCGGGCCGCATGATGCGTTCACGGAGGATGCCGGCGTCAGTCTGGGATTGCTCCGCAAACGGATTCGAAGTTCTCACCTTAAAGTGATCAAGCTTGCCGTAGGTGAAGTTACCAAGTCAGATGTCTATGTGCTCTATATGAAAGACTTAGCAAACATGGAGTACGTCAACGAACTGAAGAAACGTATTCAGGACATTGAAGTGGATGCCGTGCTGGATACCAACATGCTGGTTCAGCTTATCGATGATAGCCCTTATGCTCTCTTTCCGCAAATCTTAACTTCCGAACGCCCCGATGCAATCGCCTCTAAGCTCGTAGCAGGGAGGGTAGTCGGATTAATGGACGGGAGTCCGACGGCGTTCAGCATTCCCGCTTCTTTCGTGGAATTCTTCTCTTCCTCCGATGATTATTACATGCGCTGGATGCTCGGCTCTGCGACGCGAATATTGAGATTTATCGCGCTCTTCATCACCATGATCTTTACAGCGCTGTATGTGTCGGTTACGACCTTTCATTATGAAATGATTCCGCAAAATCTTATTCTGACGCTGGCTGAATCTCGCAGCAGAGTGCCTTTTCCACCCGTGTACGAGGCGATGCTTATGGAGCTTACAATCGAGCTGCTGCGCGAAGCGGGAGCGCGTTTGCCGACCAAGATCGGACAAACCATCGGTATCGTCGGTGGTATCGTCATCGGTCAAGCGGCCGTTCAAGCTGGGCTGACCAGTAATATCCTCATCATTGCGGTCGCTTCCTCGACGATCGCTTCGTTCGTGATCCCTAACTATACGATGAGTGCATCGATTCGCCTGATTCGATTCGGACTGATTTTGTTGGCCGGCTTATGGGGGAATCTCGGACTTGCCATGGGACTTGCAGCTGTCATTATTCATCTGAGCGGCATGACCAGCTTCGGTTCTTCTTACCTGACTCCGATTGCACCGAATAACCCTTCGGAGTGGCGTGACGTGCTCTTCCGCGCGCCATTCAGCAAGCTGAACTATCGCCCTTCTCAGACGCGAACGAGAAATATGGTTAGACAGAAGATGAAGAGGTGAAGCGCCTATGAATAGCTCTGGATCGGAGAAACTATCGGCTTTCCATATGACGATATTGGTCTTTATGACGCAGTTTGGTGTCGTTGTGTTCATGCTTCCACGGATGCTCAGCAAGACCTTCGGCACGAACGGATGGATGATGATGCCTGTTTACGGACTGATCGTGATCCTCAATTTGCTGCTGATCGGCTTCGTGTACAAGCTTGGCAAAGGAAAGTCGATTTTCGATATCATGGAGCATGCCATCCCGAAGCTCCTCTTAATGCCGCTCTACTTGCTGCTCATTGGCGTCTGGGCAATGCTGGGCTGCCTGGTTGCCAAAGAATATGTCCTAATCTTTCAAATGCTTGCTTTCCCGACGACGAATCCGATGCTATTCAAGCTGGCCATGGATGTACTCTTATTCTGGCTGATGATCAAAGGGTTGTACAATATCTCCAAAGCCGCCACGATGTTCTTCTGGGCTTCCATTTGGATGCTGCTGCTCGTGTTCTTCTTCTATGGCGAGTTCAGCTTCTCTAGGCTGACACCGTTCTTGTTCAAAGGAGGCACTGCCACCTTGGTGGATGTAGTCGGTATCTACTCCGCTTTTCTTGGCTATGAGCTCATCATGCTTACCTTCTCGTATACCGATGCCAAAACCAAAATTCTTCGCTCTTCCATCCTCGGGAGTCTGTTAACGACGGTATTCTATACCTATGTCAGTTTGATCGCATTCGGCTTCTTAAGCCAGAAGCAATTGAATCGCATGCTATATCCTTTAATCGACCTGATGGCATATATTAAATTCCCTTTCATTGAGAGGATGGAGAACTTGTTCTATGGTTTCTTCCTATTCACGACAATTCTTACAGTCGTAATGTATCAATGGTCGGCAAAGGAGGCTTGCCGCAGACTTTTTCCCAAATGGAAAGAAAATATAATAGCCGGAGTTATCGTGTTGATCTCCTATATCGTTTCCTATGTGCCCAAGACGTTAAGCGAAGTCCAAACTTGGCTGCAATTGATCAGTTCCTTGGAATGCGTGGTGGCCTTCGTCTTGCCGCTGTTTTTATTGCTGGTGTTAAGTCTGACGAGAAAGAAAGTGGTTGCCTCATGAACAAGCGCATCAGAAATCGTGTCGGAAAGCTGCTGTTAGCAGCCCTCACCGTAGCGAGTCTAATCGGCTGCGGCGATCAGCGCGTGCTGGAGAAGCTCGGTTTCTCCCAGGTGAGCAGCTATGATTTGAAGGACAATAATATGCTGGAGGTTGCGGTTTCGATGCCGAAGGCAGAACCGCAAGCACGCACGCAGCGCGAAGTGTTAAGCGCAATTGCGGTGAGCAGCAAAGAGGCCAGAAGCAAGCTTGCAAAACAGACGAATCTGCTTCTGGTAAGCGGTCAACTGCGCAATACGTTATATAGTATGGCACTAGCGAGAAACGGCCTGGAGCAGCATATGGACACACTCGTGCGAGATCCTTCGATTTCTCCGCGGATCAAGATTTCTATCGTGAATGGCAATGCCAAGCAGATGCTGGAGAAGGAGTACAAGCAGCATCCCATAACCGGAAAGTACATTGATGGGATTCTGGAAAAGGAAGCGACAGGCAGATCGATACCGCAAACGTCGCTTTACTCCTTTATGCGCGATCTCTACGATGACGGGATTGATCCCGTCGCGCCGGTTCTCAGAGATGCAGGTGAGCACATCAATATCGATGGCGTAGGCTTATTTCGTGAAGATCGTTATATTACGATGATCCGCGCGAGAGATGGGCTTATTTTTTCTTTTCTAAAGGAGTCCTTCAAGCGAGGCGAGATTAGTATTCATCTGACCGGCGAAGAGAATGAGCGCAATACCATCACACTTAGTTCGCTAACGAGTCGCAAGAAGGTAAAGGTCGGCCACGATGCATCGGGATTACCAACCCTTCACATTCAAATACAGTTTAGTGGAACGGTCCTTGAATATACGGGAAAAGGATCACTTTCAGAGGCGGGTAACCGAAAGAGAGTGGAGCAGCAAATTGCAAAACAGCTAACCGCGCGCGGACAGAAGCTGATTGACTTCATGCAGAAGAACCGGGTTGACAGCCTCGGCATGGGCATTTCGGTACGCAACCGTATGAGCTATGCGGCTTGGCAGAAACTGAACTGGATGGAGACGTACCCTTCCATTCAGGCAACTTGCGGCTTTACCGCGGTGATTAGCAATACTGGCAAGGCAGAGTAAGCAGAAGAAACCGAATCAAGCAAACAAATAGAAAAATGCAGCAATGTCCCGGCAAGCATCGATTTTCTATACTGAATATAGGAGAGGAGTGCCTGCTAAGGAGATAAGGAAGCAGGCTGGTCGGCATGCAGGAGAGGAGGGAAGCGCGTCCGCAGGTTAGCGGCTTGAAACCGAAGCAATACCATATGATCCGAGAGGGAGTGTATGATATGTTAACCGGTTTACGTGTCAGGGGGAGAAAGCGGCGGTTCAGCTCGCTGCTGCTGGCCTTCGCCATCATGATGGGAGCGCTTGTCATCCCGCAGCAAGCATTCGCAGCAGATTACACCGTTCAACAATGGCAGACGGTAGAGATTTCATTGACCAGCTCCAAAACGTACACAAACCCATTTCAAGACGTCGATGTAACCGCGACCTTCAGTGGACCCGGCGGGGTTACGATTACCCGTCCGGCTTTCTGGAACGGCGGAGCCGTGTGGAAGGTTCGGTTTGCCCCGACGGTGACCGGTGCGTGGACGATGACGACAACCGCAAACGACACGACGGATACCGGGCTGCACAATGTTAGCAAAACCGTTCAAGCGAATGCCTATACAGGAAGCCAGGCGATCTATCAGAAAGGTTTCTTGAAGGTAAGCAGCAATGGCCGCTACCTCACGTACAATGACGGGACGCCGTTCTTCTATTTGGGCGATACCCACTGGATTTTGCCGCATGAGCGGTTCTCAACCTCGAATAAATCAGGGGTGGCCTCACAGTTCAAATATGTGGTGGACAAACGCGTAGGGCAAGGGTTCACGGTGTATCAATCCGAGCCGATCTGGCAGCCGCATGGCGGAGGCACGCATACCGGGGCGGATGAAGAAGCGGTAGCGAACCTCAGCGATGGTTTCTCTAGCACGGACTTGCCCGGGTTTGCTAACTTGGATCAGAAATTCAAGTATATTGCCGATCAAGGACTCGTCCATGCCAATGCGCAAGTAACTTGGGCGCTTGATCCAGCTAGTTACAGCGGTGTATATACCGATGCCTACATGGCGCGAGTGGCTAAATATTGGGTTGCGAGATATGGCTCCTATCCGGTAATCTGGACGATTGCACAGGAGATTGACCGCAACATGTACAACAACTACAACACGACGACGATGAGCAAATGGTATGCCGTCGGGCAGAGCATATCGGATAATGATGCGTATAACCAGCCGCTCATGCCGCATATGGAGAATACAAGCACATCGGTCGCTTCGAACTCCACTTGGGCGAGCAAAGCTTATCATGATGGATGGGCGGTTCAGTGGCAAGGAGATATGACCGGCATGAGCACGGCGAAGGACTTCTGGAACTTTGCGACAGCCAAACCTTCGGTCATGTATGAAAGCGCATACGACGGCTTCTGGACGGATTCCCGCGGTGCACTGGGTGCTGCGTACAAGTCGTTCCAGTATGGAATTTACGGGTACGGATATGGAGCTTCGGGCACGTGGAACGATGTGTATTCCGTGTCAGGCGCCGCTGAGGATTTCGGCACCGGCTATGAGCTTCCGGCGCGGTATACCTGGTGGTATGATGGCGCGAACTATGTGACGGGCGATCAATTGACTTATTTCAAAAGCTACTATACGTCCTTGGAGTGGTGGAAGCTCGTCCCTCGATTCGATGACGCCAGCTGGGGAGCATTCAACGATACTTCGAGGTCTCTGTTATCCTCCGACGGTAATTCGGTGTATTCAGTATTCTTCTTTAACGGCACAACGAGCACCGGCACATTGAAGCAGATGGATAACGCATTCCTGTACAATGCCCGTTGGTACAATCCGAGAACGGGGGCTTTCACAACGATTAGCAGCAGCGCGCAGGCTTCATCCGGACAATGGAACATACCGGCCAAGCCGGACTCGAACGATTGGGTGCTGCTTGTTCAGAAGACGTCAACGCTAGCGCCGAACTTAACGAATCTGGCGCTCGGCAAGACGTATTCCAGTTCCTCCTCGTGGGATGCGAATCAGCAAGCGCCGAAAGCCTTCGACGGCACGACGGCGACGAACTGGCAGGCATGCAATACTTGCTGGAACGGCCAATGGCTGGAAGTGAATTTCGGTGCGAACACGACATTCAATAAAGTCGTGCTAACCGAATATGACAGCCGCACAACAGGGTACCGGATTGAGTATTGGAACGGTTCTACATGGCAGACGGCCTATACCGGTACGAGTATTGGCGCGAGCTTCGTGCCGAAGACCATTACGTTCAGCGCAGTGACTGGCAGCAAGGCCAGAATATATTTCACCTCGGGAACGGCGAATGCTCCGATTATTTATGAATTCGAGGTTTATTATGATGTTCCGAATCTAGCGCTGGGCAAGACTTATTCCAGTTCCTCCTCGTGGGATGCCAATCAGCAGGCGCCGAAAGCCTTCGACGGTACTGCTGCGACAAACTGGCAGGCATGCAGCGGCTGCTGGAGCGGCCAGTGGCTGGAGGTGAATTTCGGTGCAAATACCACCTTCAATAAAGTGGTGCTCACCGAGTATGACAGCCGAACGACGGGATACCGCATCGAGTATTGGAATGGCTCCTCATGGGCGACGGCCTACACGGGCACGACCATCGGAGCAAGCGGTGTGCCGAAGGTCATTACGTTCAGTGCGGTAACAGGCAGCAAAGCCCGTATCTATTACACGTCGGGCACCAGCTATGCGCCGATCATCTATGAGTTTGAGGTTTATAATCAGTAGAAATATGCAACAAAGAAAGACCGGGTACTTCGCTGGTGGCGAGGTACCCGGTCTTATTGATTAAAGGATATTAGGTGCGTCCACGTTCGGATCGGTATCCGCTTCATAATCGACGCCTTCGGTTTCGAAGCCGAACAGCTGGAAGAACTCCCGGCGATAGCCTTCGAGATCCGAGAGCTGCTCGATGTTTTCCGTCGAAATGGCATCCCAGATCTTCGCTACTTCTGCTTGAACATCCTCGCGCAGCTCCCAGTCGTCAATGCGAATGCGGCCTTCTGCGTCCAGCGGAACATCGCCGCCTGCATATAAGCGTTCGGTGAACAAACGGTAGGTTTGCTCGATACAGCCTTCGTGCAGCCCTTTCTCCTTCATCACTTTATAAAGTGCGGAGATATAGAGCGGTACAACTGGGATCGCGGAGCTGGACTGCGTCACCAGCGCTTTGCTGACCGTAACGAATGCCCGTCCGCCAATGGAGCTTAGCTGTTCACTGAGCTTCTTCGCAGTAGCTTCCAAATGATCCTTAGCTTGTCCGATGCTGCCTTCACGGTAAATCGCTTGCGTAATCTCCGATCCGATATATGAGTAGGAGATCGTTGTTGCGCCTTCAGCGAGCACGCCGCCTTGTTGCAAAGCGTCAATCCACATTTGCCAGTCGTCGCCGCCCATAACCATTACTGTATCTTGAATTTCCTGCTCTGTGGCAGGCTCGATTGAAATCGATGTCACTTCGCCACTGTGGAAATTGACGGTCTTGTTCGTGTACGTGGAGCCGATTGGCTTCAACACGGAGTTTGCCGTTTCGCCTGTCTTCGGATCCGTTCTGCGCGCGGAAGCTACGCTGTATACGACCAGATCAACTTGACCCAGCTCTTGCTTGATCAGGTCAATGGCTTTCTGCTTCGTCTCATCGGTGAACGCATCACCTGTTACGCTGAACGACTTGAGGCCTGCTTGCTGCGCAGCCTGTTCGAATGCAGCGGAGTTGTACCAGCCTGCCGAAGCCGTGCGATTCGCTTTGCTCTCGCTTTGGCGGTAGACGCCAACCGTATTCGCGCCGGCACCGAATGCCGCGACAATACGAGCTGCGAGCCCGTAGCCAGCGGATGCGCCAATGACGAGCACGTTGCGAGGCCCGGAGATGGCTGCGCGTTCTTTGACATAATCAATTTGTTCCTGCACTTGAAGGGCACAGCCCGTTGGGTGAGCGGTCGTGCAGATAAAACCGCGTGTTCTTGGTTTGATAATCATGTGTGTCTGTTCAATTCCTCTCAATCGCATTCTAATTATAGGCAATACTCAATGTTCTGATAGTACCTTTATTGAAGCGAATCCGCAACATAGTAGGCATAAAAAAGAACGGCGCCCTTCACCGTTCATGGGAGGGGAGGCCGTTCTTCGTTTATTTCTTCTCGCCAATCGGCATCATCATGCCGTTGTCCATGCCCATCATGCTGACGCTGCCGTCCGTGTCATCGCCTTCGTATAGATAAACCTCGGTGCCGAATGCAGGCTCGGCATAAGGAAGATGCGTGCGGCCACGGGCGAGAATTTGGCGGTAGTTGCCGGAATCACCTTCATGGCCGTCATGATCCCAAGGCACCCAGGAGCGTGCGTTGCAGTAGTGACAGACGTAGGAACGGCGGAATCGGTCAGTTGTCTTATTCGGATAAGACCGGTGAAACAGATGCGAATGGAAGAATAGGACGTCGCCCGGCTGCATCGGTACCGAGATCGGAGGCGGGTATTTGGCGGCTACTACCTTCGCCAAAGTGTTCACTTCATCGTCCAGATGGCTCACGTTCTGCACGCCGTCCAAATTCGAGAAGGCATCCAGGGCATGGACGTTGCCGCCGCCGATTTCGGCAGGTGGATAAATCGGTTCATGGTTGGAGCCCGGGGCTACCCAGAGGCAGCCATTCTCCTCGTCGACTTCTTCGAGCGCGATCCATGCGCCGATCAGCGTGTCCGGATGGGTCTTGATATAACAAGCGTCCTGATGCCAGCCCTGACCGCCGCGGCCGGGTGGATTCAGGAACATCATGGATTGTACGGCATATACATCCGGTCCGATGAGCGCTTCGGTGACATCCAGGATGCGTGGGTTCAGCAAACCGCGTTCAGCGGAAGGTTCGATGCGAGAGAGCATGTGCACGCGTGTCGCATCCAGGAACTCTTCATTTAGAGGATCGCCGCCATTGGAATCGCGAGCAGGCTTCTTATTCTTGTTTCTTGTCTTCTCGGCAAGCTCGTAGAGCTCGGCGATGTCTTCTTTTGACACCAAGCCTCTTACAATGAGGTAACCGTTGCGATGATAATGCGCATATTCCTCCACACTGACCAAATAACGGTCAACCCGTTCGCGGGACTTAGGCGTATAGTAAGTTGCCATCGATTCTATTCCTCCAGTAACGAGATGATATGCTCTAATTGTGCAATATTAAGAGAGCGGTTTCAATGGAGGGAAATGATTTTCCATGTGTTTATTTGATATCTGGGCTGACTACGATATGTCGATTGACGAAAGTTCGATCCGGGTCGACGCCAATTGCCGCATGTCGGACAATCCGCCCTTTGCAGCGCTCTATATATTCGGTTGCGGTAATGCCGCGGATACGTTTGTACATTTTGGAGAAATGATGCTCATCGCCGAATCCGGCTAAGTACGATATTTGCTTGACCGTCCCCGCGCCTCTCATCATCAATTCCTCGGCCCGATGCAGCCTGCGTTCAAGGAGCATTCGTTTCGGTGACATGCCAACTGCTTCGACGAACATCCGTGTAAAATGCGCATGAGACCAACCAGATCGCTGAGCAATCATTTCGATCGTAATCGGCTCTGTGAGATGCTCTTCCATGTAGGCGATACTATTGGCGATTTGGACGGGGTAGCTGCTGATTGCAAATTCCGGCGTTTTATCGGCGAACGCTGCTAATTCCTCGATGGCCGTCGTTAATAGCGAGGCGAGCCTGCGCCGCCAGTGGTGGGATTGATAATTGGCGACCACGACAATCTGATTGATAATGGCGCCGATCAAGCTGTTTTGTGCGGCCGGAATCACATGAATGGTGCTGAGCAGAGCGGTGAAACGCGGATCCTTCTCCCGCAGGAGGTCGTAGTCGAAGTGCACGAATAGATGCCGCACATTGCGGTCGCGGTCGAACAAATACCGGTGCACAGTATCCGGTTGTGTGAACACGAAACATGGCGCGCTCAGCCTATGCTGGACGGGCTGCATCCCTTGAACCTCATACAGCGTACCTGATCCTTCGGGAAAATAGACCAGCTCATAGTCGACGATCGTGCGCGGCCCTAACTGGTGACCGCCCGCTTGCACGATAATATCGCCAATACTGTTGATGGTAGGTAAACCGCTTTGATTAGGCAGCATCCGGCGGACTTCCTTTCTGCGGGGGTTGCGATTAGGCGCGTAGGGGCTACGGCGTCCTTTGGGTATATTATTGCTGAGATCCTGCATGCCGCGCAATAGATTTGCGAGTTGGCTCGCAACTGTTTGCTGCTGAGAAGCGTCCATAGTAGAAAGGTAAGTTTAGATGCGAAGCGAGGAGTTGTCGTAATGAAGAAGAAATGGATTGCCATATTGTGCGTCGTTTGTTCACTTGTAACCGGAACTGCTGTATACGCTGCCGGTCAATTGTCGCTGAAGATAAATGGGGTCAATGTAAAAGACAGCGGTGCGTACTTGCGTGATAATCGCGTCTATGTGCCGCTTCGTATTGTATCGGAACAGTTAGGCGGTGAAGTTGCTTGGAATTCGGCGAAGAAGGAAGTCAGCATCACGGGCGGTGGCAGCGGTGCGGTTGATATATGGAAGGATGATTCCTTCCCCGGCTATATCCAATATAATAGTGTCATTAATGTAGTGAACCGCTACATGGCTGCTCTTCAAGGTGCATTCTCCAGCTCGTATGATGCGGATGAAGATTTCAAATTGCTGCTTTCGGCGCAAGCGATTCAAGATGATGTGCGCGTATGGCATCCATTCTCAGGGATGGTTGGCTCATCGATGCGCAGCATTTCGAGCTATAAGATCCTAGACGGCAGAACGCTGGGCAAAGACTCAGCCAACAGGCCGATCTATGAAGTCGCGGTGCGCTACAATGTCATCAACCCCGGGGATGATAGTACGTACAAGCAGATCACGAAGGCGTATACCGTTATCACAGAAGTGATCAACAACCAGCTGTTCTACAAAATCGATCAGGAACGCCTCCTCAGCACAGTAAAGCTGAATCAGGAACCGAGTCCGTTTAAGTAATGTAGTGGATGCGTTAGCAGCGAGAGTGGAGTATCCACTCTCTTTTTTTTGCGTAAAAACTCCAATTTTCTTATTGAATTTCCCTACTGGGCGAGCTATAGTGAGAGTAGGAATTAGGTTTTATATAAAGAAGTTGGTTTTATATACAGAACCGACTCATTAACAATGGATGAGGCGATTGGCGTGTCTGAGGAACGCAAGTACTGGGTGCCTGCGCTGGAGAAAGCAGATAAAGTGCTGACTGTTCTGGCACAGGAGCCAGCTAAGCATAAGCTGATCGACTTGTCGAAGAAGCTTGAAATCAACAAGAGCTCGATGTTCTCCTTGCTGAGCACGATGGAAACGCTCGGCTGGGTGAAGCGGGCGGCAGGCGATACGTATACGCTTGGACATACCTTTGCCGAATTCGGCTCCTCGTATTTGAAGCAATATGATTTGCATCCTTTTTTCATGGACGAAGCGGTGGCGGTTCGTGATCGGCTGCAGGAAACCATACAGCTCGCGAAGCGCATCGACGACCAGGTGCTGTATATGGGCAAAGTTGAAGCGAATTCGCCGGTCCGGCTGCAATCCGAGCCGGGGATGCGGCTTCCCGCACATGCTACGGCGCTCGGCAAAGCGATGCTCTCGCAGCTAAGCGATCACGAAAGGCTCGCACTGTACCCGCAGGTTGATCTGCCGAAGCTGACGCCCCATACGATCGACAATCGCAATGAGCTGTTTGCCCAATTGGATGTCATTCGCAAGCAAGGTTACGCTTTGGACGACCAAGAGTCAGTTATGGGTTTCCGCTGCGTGGCGGCTCCGATTATGGCCGGCAATAACGCGAACCAAGCTGCTGCGGTCAGCTGTTCCATGCTGCTTCACCAATGGGAAGTCAAGTCGAACCAAGCCATCGAAGAAATGAAAGGGCTTGCGCAGCGATTATCGCTACCCAACCATAACCTTTAAGGGAGATGAGAGAATGCGGTTGCACAATAAAGTAATTCTCATTACAGGCTCGGGCTCCGGCATCGGCAAGAGCACTGCACTATTGTTTGCGCGTGAAGGCGCAAAACTTGTTATCAATGACTTGAATGAGCAGAACGGGACGGATACGGTCAAGGAGATTCAAGAAGCGGGCGGAGAAGCGATCTTCATCCGTGCGGACGTCACCAATCCGGCTGAAGTATCTGCCATGGTCGATCAAATAATCGCTCACTATGGCTTCATCGATGTGCTTTTCAACAATGCGGGCATCAGCGGAGTAGGCTTGCTGCACGAGATAGAGCCGGATGCATGGGATCGCGTCATTAACGTGAACATTCGCGGTGTCTTCCTGCCTTCCAAATATGTCATCCCTCACATGATGGAGCGTCGCGCTGGCTCGATCATTAACATGTCTTCGTGCATTGCGGAGATCGGACTGGCACGCCGTGCTTCTTATGCCGCAACTAAAGGTGCTGTCCTAGCGCTTACGAAATCCATGCAAGTAGATTACGCGCCTTACAATATTCGCGTTAATGCCCTTCTGCCGGGTACAATCATGACCCCATTCGTAGAGAATTACTTGAAAACCTCATATGCAGATCCGGAACAGGCAATCGCAGGTTTGAAGAAACGTCAATTGAGCGAAGAGCTTGGTCTGCCGGAGGATGTTGCCAAAGCAGCGTTGTTCCTGGCATCCGATGAGTCTTCGTTCGTGATGGGCTCTCCGTTCTACGTGGACGGCGGCGTTGTTTTCGGCAAGAACGCTTAATTCTAACGAACTAATTCTAAATAATTTCATTTATTCCCACTATGAGATCGGAGGCCAATTCACTTATGAAACTCATTAGCATCTCCAAACAAGGTCGCAATGCGCTTGGCGTAGTAACAGAGAACGGTGTCGTAGACGTAGAAGCAGCCCTTCAGGCATCTGCAGGAAGCGCAAACGCAGAGGTACCATCAACGGTGATGGCGGTCATTGAAGGTGGAGAGGCTGCAACAGCTTCCCTTAGCAACTATATCGAGTCCCTTCAAGTGGCCGGCGGCGAATCCTATGTTCGTCAAGAAAGCGAAATCGAGTGGGGACCATGCGTTACGCATCCGAACAAAATCATTTGCATCGGACTCAACTACCGCAAGCATGCGGAAGAAACGAATGCACCGATTCCTGCTTATCCGATTCTGTTCAATAAATTCAACAACACACTGACAGGCCATCTGAAAGATATCGCCGTTCCGAAGGTAACGGAGAAGCTGGATTATGAAGCAGAGCTTGTTATCGTAATCGGCAAGAAAACCAAGTATGTAGCCAAAGAAGACGCACTCTCCCACGTGTTCGGCTACTGCGCCGTAAACGATCTGTCCGCACGTGACCTGCAGCTGCGTACGCAGCAATGGCTGCTGGGCAAATCCTGCGATGATTTCAGCCCGCTCGGTCCTTACCTTGTGACTGCCGATGAAGTCGGCAATCCGAATGATCTGTGGATCAAGTCTACCGTAAACGGCGAAGTGCGCCAGAACTCCAATACGTCGGATATGATTTTCGCTTGCGATGAGATTGTCAGCTATGTGTCGCAGCATATGACGCTTGTGCCGGGCGATGTTATTCTGACGGGGACGCCTGAAGGCGTTGTGCTTGGACTTCCGGTGGAGCAGCAAGTGTATTTGAAGCCGGGCGATGAGGTAACGATTGAAATCGAGAAGCTGGGTGCGCTGACGAACCGTTTCGTAGCAGACGCCGAATAAAGAGAAAAGGAGTGCCTCGGCACTCCTTTTTTATAAAAAATTCGGAAGCGAAATCCATTAGCGTCGTTCGACTGTGGCTATGATCGGATAATGATCCGATGGATAACGGCCATTATAGAGGTTTCTGTCAATATGAACGTTTCGTACTTGGGCATTCGGCGTCACAAAAATATAATCAATCGGTACACCTTCATCTCCCCCGCGATAGTCGTGGTAGGTGAGGCCGATTGGTTCTCCGGCAAGTGCCGTGTAGGCATTTACGAGTCCGAGCTCGTCTAAGGCTTCGATGACATCGCTGTCCGGACCGCAATTGAAGTCTCCTGTAAGAACGGCGGGGATATCGCCTGCAATTGCAGACGACTGTTTCATTCGCTCGACGATCAGCTTGACTCCATTCGTCCGAGCTTCAGCACTGACATGATCCAAGTGGGTATTGAATACGACCCATTCCGCGCCGCCTTGTTGACGCAGCTTGGTCCAGCTGCACATACGAGGGCAAGCGGTGTTCCAGCTTTCATAGCCTAGCTGTTCAGGGAATTCGGATAGTCCGAAATGACCGCTTTCTACCGGCTCCAGCACGTCATGCCGATAGAATATCGCGCAATATTCGCCTTCCAGCTGACCGATGCGGCTGACACCAAGCCAGCGATAGTCAGGCAGCTGCGCCTGTAAATCCTGCAGCATGGCTGCAGTGCCTTCTTGCGTGCCAACAACATCTGCATCCGCATGTTTAATCGCTTCGGCCACTTCTTGAATCCGGTTGGGCCAAGCATTGTCACCGTCTGATTCAACGTGCAAGCGTAGATTAAACGACATGATCTTCATGCTCGTGTTCCTCCAATCAACAGCTATGAGATGGACGATCTTAGAAACCAAAATATAACATGAAAGCGTTTCAACTAACAACTAAAATTCATATAAAGAGGAGCCCAATCAAGATGATTAGAATTGATGCCCACCAGCATTATTGGAAATTAGACCGCGGCGACTATGGCTGGCTGACACCGGCAGCAGGTCCGATATTATTCCGCGATTACGGTCCTGCGGATTTGGAGCCGGAGCTCGAGACTGCCGGCGTAACGCGTACGATCGTCGTTCAAGCGGCGGCAACCCACGAAGAAACAGCCTATATGCTGTCGCTCAGTGATCATGCGGATTCCATTGCCGGCGTAGTAGGCTGGCTGGATTTTCAAGATCCGAATTGGCGCAGCGTCTTGGACGGATTCCGAGAGCATCCGAAATTTGTAGGTATTCGCGTCATGATTCAAGATATGAGCGATCCGTTCGAGGCACTGAATCCGCAATCGCTGGAGGCGCTTCGTTATTTGGCTGAGATCAAGCTTCCGGTTGATTTGCTCATAGTCTCGCATCAATTGCCTGCGACGCTCGCGTTGCTTAAGCAAGTACCCGATCTGCATGCCGTAATCGATCATATTGGCAAACCGCAAATCCGCGAAGGCATACTCGAGCCTTGGGCCTCGCAAATGAGCGAGATCGCCGCGCAATATCCGGGCATATACTGCAAGCTGTCGGGAATGATTACTGAAGCGGCACATGATGACTGGAAACCGGAGCAATTCACGAGCTATGTGAGTCATATCGTTGAAGTTTTCGGTACGGAGCGAATCATGTTCGGCAGCGACTGGCCGGTTTGTCTGCTTGCCGGAAGCTATCAGGATGTATGCGATGTGCTGGATGAAGCACTTCCAACGAAGCTTAGCGACGACCAGCGCGAGGCGTTATACGGCGGTAACGCGGCAGCCTTCTATAAACTGTCTTTATAGAACATGTAAACCTTGGGGGAGCTTACTCTTAAAGCTCATCAGCCCAAGGTTTTTTTTGTTTTCTCATTCCCGAGGCGGTTGACAGTAACTGTCCTTTTCCGTATAGTCGAAATGGACTATACGAGATCGATGCGTTACTTAAGGGAGTCAATGAAGGATGGCCAAACGAAAAGTAAGTAACATGCTGGCTCTAGCCGTCTTATCGCTGCTTAATGAACGACCGATGCATCCGTATGAAATCGCCGCCACGATGAAGCAACGAGGAATTCCGGATGTGATTAAGCTCAATAACGGCTCGCTCTATTCCGTAGTGGATTCGCTTCTCAAGCAGGCATGGATCGTGCCGCTGGAAACCCAGCGGGAAGGGAAGCATCCTGAACGGACGATTTATGCGCCGACAGATGCGGGCGTCGCAGAGTTTCACGATTGGATCCGAGAGCTGATTTATGCACCTGTGAAGGAGTATCCTCAATTACCGGTGGCATTATCGTTTATCGGCCATATTTCACCGAAGGAAACGGCCGCGCTCTTGGAGCAGCGAATAACCTTCGTGCAGAAAGATATCGTGCAGCGCCGCGCCGGGAATGATTTTGCGGTTTCACAAGGACTTGCACGGATATTCATTATTGAGCAGGAGTTTATCGTCAATCAGTTGGAATCTGAGCTTGCTTGGCTGCGATCGTTTATCCGTGAAATCAAGGATGGCAGCTTGACGAAGCTTACGGATGGGGAGCAGGTGTGGATCGATACGACACCTAGGGATGACGAAGACTCAGATGCATGACAGCTGAAACGTCAGGACAGAACAAAGATGTACACAATGGAGGGGAACATCTAACAATGATGGCCAAAAGAAGTAATGTAGGTATTGTTGTCGCTGGTTTGCTGCTTGGCATTCTGATGGCATCCATGGACAACACCATCGTAGCTACGGCGATGGGCACGATCGTTCATGACCTCGGCGGCATGGACAAATTTGTATGGGTCACATCCGCTTATATGGTTGCGGAAATGGCAGGCATGCCGATCTTCGGCAAACTGTCCGATATGTATGGGCGCAAAAGGTTTTTTATCTTCGGGATATTAACCTTTATGCTCGGTTCTATTCTTTGCGGTACCGCGCATTCGATTATCGAGCTTAGTATTTACCGTGCCATTCAAGGTATTGGCGGCGGCGCGCTGGTGCCAATTGCTTTTACCATCATGTTCGACGCCGTGCCGCTTGAGAGCCGCGGTAAGCTGGGCGGACTATTCGGTGCCGTATTCGGTATGTCGAGTATTTTTGGACCGCTTCTGGGTGCGTATATTACGGACTATATCGCATGGGAATGGATATTCTACATCAACCTGCCGCTTGGACTGATTGCTTTCCTTATGATTGCTATCTTCTATAAAGAATCGGTTGAACATGCCAAGCAGCGGATCGACTGGGGCGGCGCATTCACGCTTGTTGGGGCAATCGTGTGCCTCATGTTCGCGCTTGAGCTGGGCGGCAAGAAGTATGCATGGGATTCTTCCATGATTCTTGGTTTGTTTGCCGGCTTCGCTGTATTGGTCATTGCTTTCATCATGATTGAACGCAAAGTGTCGGAACCGATCATTTCGTTCAACATGTTCCGTAAACGGCTGTATTGGAGCAGTAATGCAATCGCGATGTTCAGTGGAGCTGCCTTTATTACGGCTTCCGTTTACATTCCGATCTTCATTCAAGGCGTGCTCGGTGGAAAAGCAACGAATGCCGGCATGGTCCTACTGCCGATGATGCTTGGTACGGTCGTTACGGCGACGGGCGGCGGTTTCTTGATGACGAAGATGACTTTCCGTTCCATTATGATTCCGACCCTCGGAATTCTTGTTGCAGGTAACGTACTTCTGACGACCCTTGGCGTCGATTCAACGCGGTTTATCGTGACGTTGTTTATGATATTGGTCGGTCTTGGTATCGGAGCATCGTTCTCGGTACTTAGCAACGCTGCCATCTACTCCTTCTCGCCAAGGGAACGCGGTGCGGCGAGTGCAACGCTTAACTTCCTCCGCTCGCTTGGGATGACCATCGGGATTACCGTATTCGGTATCGTCCAAAGCCATGTGATGACGAATAAATTGAAGGACTCCTTCGCCGGAGCGGGAGGCGACGGAGCTGCAATGCCTGCAGGTCTTGATCTCAGCGACCCGCGTGCCATTCTGACACCGGAGACGAGGGAGCAGATCCCAACTGATGTGCTGGATAAGATCGTAGCTGCATTGTCATCATCGATCACCTACACCTTCATGTGGGCGATCATTCCATCCGTGCTTGCCCTTGCATTCGCATTCTTCATGGGACGGCAAAAGCTCGACGCTATGGCGGAGAGCAGTGAATACGGCTCGTCCTCGCATTAATGAACACAGAGCTGCCTCCAAACGCGCAACTTGCGACGTTTGAGGCAGCTTTTTTCTATAAACGCTAACAAATGCGCTGCCCACTGCCTGCCGCCGCCAACAGCCAACAGCCAACAGCCAACATCCAGTAGCCAACCGTCCTCTGCCCGTCGACCTCGATCCCTGACCGCCGCCCCCCCACCCCCAACCCCCAACCCCCAACCCCCAACCCCCAACCCCCAACCCCCAACCCCCGACAATCCTCCTCTAGGCTCCCTTGTAAACTCCTTGTCTCCCCTACCTTTCGCCAGGCACGCCGCCAACTTCGCCCACTTGTAGAGGAGTTACTTAAGAATTGTTGCATAAAAGACAACATTTCCCCTACTAATCGTTCATACGCAACTTATTGTTGCAGGAAATGCAACAATTCCAATCAGATTGGCCGCCAAATGGCGAATACGGGAGAAAATGTTGCAGAATAGGCAGCAATTTCGCAATGAGCCCTCTTTTTCTGGATAAATGTTGCATAAAAAGCAACAATCAGCTGATCAGAGCTGAAGTGGCTGCCACATTTGGGTTGATTACGGGTAGGGGGTTGAGTTGATTATAGGTAGGGGGTTGGGTTGATTATAGGTAGGGGGTTGGGTTGATTATAGGTAGGAGGTGGGTTGATTATAGGTAGGGTGGTGGGTTGATTATGAGTAGATGGTTGGGTTGATTATGGACAGGGGCTGAGGTGGTTATTAGGTTGGGGACGGTTAGAAAGGGACTTGAGGCAGCGTATGGCTAAGCGTGTGCTCAAGGTTAGGGGGCAAGTGGATTCTTCGTATTATCTCCTCATAGGATTAAGATACTCTCTTCTTGTTCATATTGAATAACAAAGGGAGGCTAATTAAGATATGAAAGGCAATAGAGTAGCAACCGCGCTGATGACCTTCATCCTCATTGCGGCGATTGCAGGACAGAGCGCGCAAGCTGAGCCGGCTTCGACTTCAACCACGGAAGGCAAGCAAGTCGTCTATATTGATGAACGCGACTACGAAGGTGAGCTCTTACAATGCGTGAAGCTTATTAATAGAAATATCAATTATATGAACGAAGAGGATAATGCCGCCAACAGAGCGATTCTGACATCCGGCTATAAAACCAGAGTCAGTGAGTTCACGCCTGGATTTCGTGTAGTTGAAGCTAAATTACGCAACATGGGCAAAAATCACAGTGGTGAATATGTGGCATATGTGGATGTGGACAGTAAATTAGAGAAGAAGCCGATGATTACGACGATTATGTATGTCTTGAAGCAAGAAAACAACAAATGGTTGATCGATCAAACCGATTAAACCGATCCATCCAATTAATCAATGTAGATTCCCCCTATTCGACGAAATTCGACTTCACCGACTGACAGTATAATCGCCCTCCTTCTGGTAAATTTAGGGCCAAAGGAGGAGGGAGAGATATGCCCGACAATGCAGTGCCGCCGCAAACAAACCCCACAATAAGCGGACACAATCCGCTGCCTAGCTCACCGCCCCAATGGAATTCCTTTCAAGTAACCATTCATTTAACGATTGCACTTGTGCTTGCGTTCCTCAGTGCCTGGTTTCTGCCTAAAGGGTATAATCTGTCTGCCGTCATTCTATCCGAGCTCTATATGATCTTCGCCATCGGCAAAGGCAAGCTGAACCATCCGCTCGGCATCCTCATTAATGAACGCAACCTCATGAGCCTGTCCAGGCTGCAGATTACGCTTTGGACGGTGCTCTTCACATCGACTTATTTTACCGTCCTAGTTGGGAATCTCGCACTCCATCCGGAACATCCGCTGCAGCTCAAGTTCGATTCGACTGTCCTTGCTCTGATGGGCATCAGCAGTGTGTCAGCGATCTTCAGCCCCATGATCAATGGAGCCAAGAAGAACCGTGCCATTGATGACTCCCTTAAGGTTCAACTTGTGCATAGCGCCGCAGAGGCCTATAACAAGAGCACGCAAGAAATCGAAACGAGCATGCAAGGTACGTTGTATGCGAATCCCTCTTACAAAGACGCACAGTTCAGCGATATATTCGAAGGGGAAGAAATGCAGAACCATGCGTACATCGATATAGCCAAAGTGCAGATGTTTCTGTTTACGATGATGGCATTGATGGTCTACTCTGTGACGATTTACTCCACCTTAATGACGCAAGATCTCGCATCGATTGATCGCTTCCCCGCTTTGCCGGAAGAGCTTGTGGGGTTAATCGGGATCAGCAACGGAGGTTATCTAACGAGTAAGATTATTAACTTTACAAAGTCGAGACCTATTTAAGAGAATCACATCAAGCAGACAGAGCCGTTTCTCCTACGCCGACAGGCAGGAGAGACGGTTTTTTGGCTTCAACTAGGTCTATTGGCACATCTTAACAAATCCTTCACAATACATTAACCGCTGCTTTACAATACCAGCCGCACCATTAACTGCCGCTTTACAATGGGTACTTATAATCAGAATTGTACATAAGGAAAACGACAATAAACCATTCCAGAAGGGTGATACGAGCTAAATGTCTATGAAAAAAACGCTAATGATTTCCGCGCTAGCCGCAGCACTGAGTACTTCGGCAGTGAGTGTAGTCTCCGCCGCATCCGTAACAAACGCAACGACGGTAGATCTTACAATCAATGACACTGCATTCCATGTCCGTACCATCCAAGCAAACAACACGGTGCTTTACGCACTGAGAGATTTGGGAACAGCGGCAGGCGTGCAATTCATGGTCAATGTTAAATCGGGCGTAACGGCATACTTCAATAACCACGCAATTGAGCTTCATGCAGGTTCGAACGCAGCATTGGTTGATGGAGAGGCTGTAAGTTTAGAGCAAGCTGTTCAAAGCGTAAATGGCAGCTATTATGTATCGCTTGAAGATTTCGTAAGCGCGTTTGGCGTTGATTCTTCGACAGATGCTTCCGGCATGATCGCAATTGATGCTGTAGCTAAGATCCATGCGGATGACATCCGTTGGATTGATGCAGATCGTTTGCTGGCATCCCAATTGACTGAAGAAGGCCGTATTGACTATATCGTTAACGCTCACACAGGTGCATATACACAATTGTTGGTTTCTACAACGGCTTCTGATCTGACTGTAGCGCCTAATGGTAAAGCTGCTGTTTACACAGATGGCGATGGCATCGTTAATATTATCGATCTTACTGACAAGCTCCTAAAGGCTAAAGTAGTCTCGACGGATAACTCCATCAAACCTGAGCTTGTCTGGTCGGCTGACAGCTCCGCAATCTACTTCCTGCAAGGTGACAAAGGCTCCGTAATCGCTAAGATGAACGTTGCCGATGGTTCCATTACGAAAGTATTGGATGACAAAGTCGATTACAAATCAGGACTGGCTGTTTCCGCTGACGGCAAGAAGTTCTTCTACACGGTTATCAAACCGGGTGCCGTAACTGCCGATGCTACGAAACCGGTTGATGCTGACGATGTAGCAATCGACAACACAGGTACGGAGCCGCAGCTGTACAGCTTTGATTTCTCGTCAAGTTCGAACAAACCGGTGAAGCTGACTACTACAACAGATGACAAAGTGTTCGTAGGCGCAGCAGCAGACGGCAGCAAAGCTTACTATGTAAGCGTCGAGGACAACAAGCCATCATCCCTAGTAGCAGTAGCATTGGACAAAACCGTAACGAAAGTGATCGGCGATAAAGACGTGCTTCAAGCAACTGTAGCCGGCGACAAAATCTATGCACTGGCGGATTCCGCTGACGTAACAAGCGCTTATGAAGTAAACATCGCAACAGGCGCAGTAACAACGCTTGGTAAAGTTGAAGGCAACGTAAGTGAAGTCGTAGCTGCAGCCGGAACACCAATTGCATTTGTAATCGACGATGCGGTTTATGTGAAATCGGCGAGCGGTCTGAAGAAAGTAACGAACTAATTCAATCTAAGTGTTCTAAATTGAGAGGAGAACTTCCACAGATGAAAACAAAATGGTTTAAACCTTTAAGCTTTGCCCTTATCGCACTGACAGTCGCATTCGGTTCCGTATCCGTTGCGAGCGCATCCAGCAAATTGAGCGGCCGCATCGTTGTCAATGGTTCATCGGCACTTCTGCCATTGACGCTGCAAGCAGCTAACGAGTTCAAGAAGCTTAACCCGAAAGTTAGAATCTCTGCATCGGCTGCAGGTTCCATCACAGGTCCTCAATCCGTACGTAAAGGCATTGCAGACATCGGCGCAGTAGACTGGGATGCAACGAAAGATGTACCGGGCTTCAAAGCGTTCACAGGTCAAGTCGCGAATAAAGTTGCAGTTATTCCATTCGCAGCCATCACAAACAGCAACGTTGGCATTAGCAGCTTGTCCACAGAGCAGCTGCAAGGCATCTTCTCCGGTAAAATTACGAACTGGAAAGAAGTTGGCGGCGCAGACAAGGACATTATCGTAGTAAACCGTGCATTCGGTTCCGGTACTCGCGTTAACTTCCAAATGAAGGCGCTAAACGGTACTGATTTCATGACAAAAGGCTCCAACTATAAAGAAGTGAAGTCGAGCGGCGACATGAAAACTGCCATCGAAACGACGCCAAACGCAATCGGTTATATCGACCTTGTTTATGTGACAAGCAAAATGACTGGTCTTAAAATCAACAACGTTGCTCCAACAGAAGCTAACGTAATCAACGGTACTTACAAGGTGTGGGGCTACGGCTACTACATGACAAAAGGCCAACCAACTGGCGCTACTAAAGCATTCATCGACTACGTACAAAGCAAGAAGTTCCAAACCGGATCGCTTAAGAAGCTTAAATTTATCCCGATTTCGGCCATGAAATAAGATGTAGCGGAGCCGGCTTATCGCATTAACAATTGCGAGGCCGGCTCTAACTTTGAACACTTGAAAGGAGAGCAGCGTCATGAGCATGATCGACATCCCCGTATCCAGCGATTTGGGACGTAGTCTAGAGCAATCATCGGGTCGCAAATTCAGCCGCAAAGCACGGCTTTCGTTCTATAACCGCACATTCCGGATCATCTGTATCGCAAGTGCTGTCTTCGTATGTGTCATTCTATTCTCGATTTTGTTTCTGATGGGCCGCACGGGCGTACTTACGTTCGAGACGGTTTCCGTGAAAGATTTCTTCTTCTCCACTGAGTGGGTACCTGAGAATGATCAATACGGCGCGTTTATCTTTATATTCGGTACATTCGCCTTAACCCTGCTGACAATGGTGATTTCCGTCCCGCTGTCTGTCATAATTGCAATTTTCTTATCCGAGATGACGCCGGCTTGGCTCAAGACGATGCTGCGCCCCGTACTTGATTTGCTCGTCGGGATTCCGTCGGTAGTCTATGGTTTTCTCGGAATGACTGTTCTGATTCCGATGCTCCGTACCGTAACAGGAACGAATATGGGCGATGGCATACTGGCTGCCGCTATCGTGCTCACGATCATGACGCTGCCCACGATCAGCCGGATTACGGATGATTCCATCGTAGCGGTTCCGAAGAAATTCCGGGATGCTTCTTATGCACTGGGTTCCACTAGATTTCAAACCATCGTAAGAGTCGTGCTGCCTGCTGCGAAGAGCGGTATCATGTACGCCGTTATTCTGGGTATGGCACGCGCAATCGGTGAAACGATGGCCGTTGTTATGGTTATCGGCAATACTCCCCAGCTCGCGGATGCATTGTTCAAGCCGACGGCTGTATTGACCAGTAATATCGTAATGCAAATCGCGAATGTCCCGTTTGATTCCACTTGGAACTACGCGCTATACATGATGGGCTTTATCCTGCTCATTATCTCGCTCCTCATGATCGTAATCGTTAGGCTATTCCAAGGCAGAGGAGTGAAATCATAACATGAGTACAAGCAAAGGGACGACTTCAATTCCTAATCCGTTTGCGGCACGCAGAGGTTTCAATCATCTGAGCAACCGGCTGTTTACTTTCGTTGTATGGACGATCGGGTTGTGCACGATACTGTTCATTTGTGGACTGCTGTTCATGATTTTGCAAAAAGGTCTGCCTGAACTCGACTGGGGCTTCTTATGGGGGCTGCCAAGTGAGATGGAAGAGGGCGGCGGTATCGGCCCGTTACTGTTCAACTCCTTCTATGTCCTTATTATTTCACTTATCATTTCGATCCCGCTTGGGATGGCAGCCGGTATCTACTTGGCTGAGTTCGCGCCTGCGACGAAGTTTATCGCTTTTATCCGGATTTGCGTAGAAGGACTTGCTTCCGTACCTTCGATTATTTTCGGTCTGTTCGGAATCGCGTTGTTCGTGGAAGCCTTCGATATTGGCCTGACGATCATTGGCGGTGCTGTCAGCTTAGCCTTCTTGAATCTGCCGGTGCTGACACGGGTAACGGAAGAGGCGATTCGCTCGGTACCCAAAGAGATGAAGCATGCTTCGTTCGCGCTTGGCAGCACGCATCTGCAAACGATCCTCCGCGTCATCATTCCGGTTGCATTGAACGGTATCATTACCGGGATCTGTCTGACTGCAGGCCGTGCTTTCGGTGAGAGTGCCGTGATCATCCTGACTGCGGGCGTTTCCTCTTCCGGTGAGATGTGGGATTTCAGCTTGTTCTCGCCCGGCGCTACGCTTGCGGTTCACCTCTGGTACGTACAGTCTGAAGCCATCGTCCCGGATGCACAGCTAATCGCTGAGAAAGCCGCTGCCGTACTTGTCTTCGTCGTCCTGCTCATTAATATTGTCTTCCGTGTTCCGCTGTGGCTGAATGCGCGCAGAACCCGTTAATTTCGCAAGCTTGCCTCACTGAAAGGAGAGATATGTATGACTATTGCTGCATTGGAACGGCTGACAACTGAAGAACTGCTTACGAACATGCCGACTGCAGAAGCTCAGGTTACCACTTCAGATCATGCATTATTGACAGCTTTCATTAGGGAAGCAGCAATCGTGAACGTATCTCACACTTGCCAGGATGTCATTACGAAGTTCGCGTTAACGCCGGATCATGAATGTGTCGTGGTTTGCGATGATAGGGAGCGGCCGATTGGACTTGTGATGCGAAACAAACTCACCATCATCCAGACGCATCGATTCGGCAGGGAGCTCTACTACGGCCGTTCGATCGCGAAGCTAATGGATCGTCAGCCGCTCATCGTGCATCAAGGCGTTTCCATCCAGGAGCTTCTTGATCGTGCATTAGGTCGCGAAGAGAAAACATTGTACGACTGCGTGCTGGTAACGGAGAATGATCGTTTCATCGGTATGCTGACGATGGCGGATTTGCTGAAGATGTCCCGTCTACTCCAGCAGCGAAGTGTGAAGGCACAAGTAAACATGATCCACGGCGCGGAAGTGATGATCGAAGAAATCGACCGTTCTATCGTTCATGTGCAGGAAGCATCACAGCTAGGCGAGTCGATGTCGAGAGAGATGCTGGATTTGACGCTCAAAGGCAAGAACGAGCTCGATAAAGTGTCGAAGGCCTTTCATAATCTGACGAATCGTACGGATGTGCAGGAAAGTCAAATCAGTGATTTGCAAGATCGCGCCGGATCGATCGATAAGGTGTCGAAGCTGATTCGCGGCCTAGCGGATCAATGTAATTTACTTGCGGTTAATGCAGCGATCGAAGCGGCTCGCGCCGGTGAGCATGGCAGAGGATTTGCGGTTGTGGCCGATGAGGTTCGGAAGCTGGCTACGCTGACGAAGGAATCCGCAGAGGATATTAATCGGCTGATTGGTTCCATTATGGAAGCGGTCAAGGAAACGGTTCATTTGGTTAGCCTCGGCAAGACGGAAGCAGATACGAGTCAAGTATACATAAAAGAAGCGGCGGACGTATTCCAACAGCTGTTCCATGCAGCTGCCGGCAGCAGCAACAGCTCAAGTGAGATCGGCAAGCTGTCGAACCAAGCCTACCTGCAATCGCAGCGTGTAACGGAGCAAATGAAGCAATTGATTCAAGATCTGGAAGTGAAAGAGTAAATTTTAATACTGCGTTTACAAAACGAACATATTAGATAAACAAATTCACGCTATCCTAGTTCAAGGTAAGCCTGAATCGGACGGTTAACCAGTCCACCCAATACGGAGGAATAGGCCATGCAATCAACAGCTTCCCAGACTTTGATCGATATTCATAAACTTAATTTACATTATGGACAATTCCACGCTTTGAAGGACGTATCGATGGATATTCCGGAGAAAGCGATCACCGCTTTCATAGGCCCGTCGGGCTGCGGCAAATCGACGCTCCTGCGTACGCTTAACCGGATGAATGACATGATTCCAGGCACAAGGATCGAAGGCAAAATCACAATCGGCGGTGCGGACATCTATTCGAAAGAAGTGGATGTCGAGACACTGCGCAAGAAAGTCGGCATGGTATTCCAACAGCCGAATCCATTCCCGAAATCCATTTATGATAACGTAGCGTACGGCCCGCGCTTGCATGGCATTCGCAGCAAACAAAAGTTGGATGAAATCGTGGAATCCAGCCTTCGCTCCGCTGTATTGTGGGACGAAGTAAAGGATTACCTGAAGCGTTCCGCGCTTAGCCTATCCGGTGGACAACAGCAGCGACTGTGCATTGCGCGTGCAATTGCCGTCAACCCTGATATCCTGCTTATGGACGAAGCGACTTCCGCACTTGATCCGATCTCGACATTGAAGATCGAAGAACTGGCACAAGAGCTGAAAGATAAATATACAATCGTCATGGTTACACACAACATGCATCAAGCGGCTCGTGTTTCCAACCAGACGGTATTCTTCCTGAATGGCGAGGTAGTCGAGTTCTCCGAGACAGAGAAGCTGTTCTCGAATCCACGCGATCAACGCACGGAAGATTACATCAGCGGCCGTTTCGGCTAATTCCTAAACCACAGAGGGAGAGCATTTAAGCGATGATGACGAAGCGCAAAGAATTTGATCATGGACTCGAGGAATTGAACGAGCTGATCGTAGAAATGGGTCAACGGGTAGAAGCGGTTATTGCAAAGGCGATGGACGCGCTGGAAACGATCGATGTGCCTGCCGCCAAACAAATCATTCAAGATGACAAGTCGATCAACAAAATCGAAGAGAAAATTTCAGAATTAGGCGCGATGCTAATTGCCACGCAGCAGCCGGTTGCTAAGGATTTAAGACGTATCCTGGTCGCTTTCCGAATTGCCTCCGATCTTGAACGGATGGCCGATCTGGCCGTAGACGTAGCCAAAGTCGTGCTGAGACTGGAAGGGCAAGTATTGATCAAACCATTAATCGATCTGCCGCGAATGACGCAGATCGTACAAATGATGACCTATGAAGCGATCCAATCGTTCGTACAAGAGAATGTCAACATGGCTTACAAAATGGCCAAAGACGACGACCTGGTCGATGCGCTCTATTCCCAAATCATCCGCGAGCTGTTCTCGCTCATGATGGAAAATCCGAAGACGATTTCCCAGGCTAACCTGCTTAGCTTCGTAGGACGTTACATTGAACGTTTTGCGGATCATGCAACGAACATCGGGGAATCGGTTGTATATCTGGTAACAGGTTCAAGACCGGATCTGAATTCATAATTCTTAGCAGCTCAAGCCGCACTAATATCCTCTATAGCATGCCCATAAAGCAGCCGATTCGAAGCGCATCTTTACTTCGAATCGGCTGCTTTTTGCAGCTTAGGAAGCTCTTTAAGCAAAGCGACCATGCGCTGCTGCTGTGATGGATTCCAATAATCGGAACGCCAAGCCGCCATGAGCTTCCAAGCTTGCGGTTGACCGGGCAGCGGTAGTCGAAGCATATCTCCGGGCAATTGAATTGCCGCAAGGCTGGGGAGGAAGGCCAGCAGAGAACCGGCTCGAACCGCGTTCAAGGCTAAGTCGATGCGATCCGTAGTCAGTGGACTGCTGAGCTTGAGTTGTTCATTGGCGGACCAGTTATTCACCGCGTCTTCAATGGAGGGATCCGCAAGTTTGACATAAGCTTGACCATGAAGCGGATAAGTGGACGTGCTGCTGTCGCGCGCATTAAGTAAAGGATGTGCCTTTGTCGTATATAGCAATAGACGATCTTCAAGCAGCAGCTCCGATTGACAGCCTTGCAGCCCCCGTTCATAGCGCGGTGAATCTCCGTACACAATAAGATCAAGCTTGCCTGCATGAAGCTGATCGAATAAACGGTCGGTTTCGCCGGTGACCAGGTTGATTTGTAAAGTGGAAGCTTCCGCAGCAAGCCGATACCAATTCCCGCTGAATAAGACAGAGGAAGCGGCATCCGTACAGCCGATCATATAGTGATGTTTCCCATCTTGTCGGTACGATGCGAACCGATCCTGTGCCTCGCGATAAAGGCGGTCAATGCCTTCGGCATACTGATACAATAGTTTGCCTGATTCCGTGAGCATGACCTTCCCTGTCTTCATCTCGAAGAGCGGCGTTCCCCATTCTTCCTCGAGCTTCTTCATATGAAAGCTGACGGTTGGCTGCTTAATTCCGAGCTCATCGGCAACGGCGGTCACCTTACGGAGACGCTCAATCAATACCAAAATCTGCAATCTTAATATATTCATAATATTTGCGCTCCAATAACGAGTTGTTATTTAATTATTCTATAGTAACCGTTTATTTTATACAATTCATCTATGTAGTTTTTGCATTCCGTTAACACTTCGAAAATATCACATTAATACGGGACATCTATACTAAGTCTTGTAAAACAAATAACCGCGCAGGAGCGGAAGGAGAAAAGAACTGAAATGAAAAAGGCATTACTAATTGTTGTAGCACTGATGTTGACAATCGGTTTGGCGGCTTGCGGCTCGAAGAACGAGGGTAGCACGAACTCCAACTCACAAAATAGCGGTACGAATAACGCAGGCGCAGGTGAAGCACTAAGCGGTTCCATTCTTGCAACGGGATCATCGGCACTTCAACCACTGGTTGAACAAGTATCCAAGAAGTTCATGGAAGACGCGAAATACGCCGGCGTTACGGTTCAAGTTCAAGGCGGCGGCAGCGGTACAGGGCTGACTCAAGTATCCGGCGGTCAAGCAACAATCGGTAACTCCGATATCTTCGCTGAAGAGAAGTTCACGGATGCTGACGCAGACAAAGCCAAAGAATTGGTGGACCATCAAGTAGCGGTCGTAGCTATGGCAACTGTAATCAATAAAGACATCGCAGTGGACAACCTGACTAAACAACAGCTGGTTGACATCTTTACTGGTAAAGTGAAGAACTGGAAAGAAGTCGGCGGCGCAGATGAGAAAATCACAATCGTTAACCGTCCGGGCAGCTCAGGCACACGTAAAACATTCGAGAAATACGCGCTTGGCACGAAATCCGAAGATGTACAAGGCTCCATCCAAGAAGATTCTTCAGGTACAGTTAAGAAGCTTGTTGCTGAAACACCGGGCGCTATCGGTTACCTGGCACTGTCCTACATCGATGACACTGTAAAAACTGTGAAATATGAAGGCGTAGAAGCAACAGAAGCAAACATCGTTTCCGGCACTTATCCGGTATGGGCTTATGAGCACATGTACACCAAAGGCGAGCCGGATGCAGCAACGAAAGCATTCCTTGATTACATGACTAGCGATGAAGTTCAAAACGGTGACGTTGTAGAGCTTGGTTACATTCCAATGAATAAAATGCAAGTGAAACGCGATGTTGACGGCAATATCACGAAATAAGCAATCCTAAACAAATAGCACAGTCATTAGAGGTGGATACACTCCGCCTCTACTTGCCTGTCATGAGAATGTCAGTTGAAGGAGAGAAGATTCATGGAGCAGCCCGCTCGTACAAATAAGAAACGGATTCAAACGGGGAAGACAACTAGAACATTCGTGAAACCGCATGTCATGGAGGAATGGGTAGGTAAAGTTTATACAGCGCTTTGTATTCTAGTCCTCGTCATCACGATCGCTGCTATTGTCTATTTCGTTTCTTCCCGTGGTTTGACTACGTTTATTATGGATGGCGTTAGCCTCGGCGGGCTGCTTAGCGGCTTGAAATGGGATCCGGAAGGTGATATTCCGCTTTATGGCGCACTGCCATTCATCTTCGGATCGTTTAGTACTTCGCTTCTTGCGGCTTTGATCGCAGCGCCTCTTGGCATCTGCGCAGCCGTGTTTATGACGCAAATCATGCCTGGTATCGGTAAAAAAGTGCTGCAGCCGGTTATTGAGCTGCTCGCTGGTATTCCATCGGTTGTTTTCGGATTTGTTGGTCTTAGTATTGTTGTACCTGCGCTCCGGGCTTTATTCCCGGGCCAAGGGATTGGAATTGCAGCGGGATCCATCGTGCTCTCGCTCATGATTTTGCCAACGGTAACAACGATTGCTACGGATGCACTGGCTGCATTGCCTCGCGGTTTGAAGGAAGCTTCCTTTGCGCTGGGTGCTACTCGCTGGCAGACGATTTACCGGACTGTTCTTCCTACTACGTTGCCGGCGCTCTTAACGGGGGTTGTTCTCGGGATGTCCCGTGCCTTCGGTGAAGCATTGGCTGTACAGATGGTCATCGGTAACTCGCCGCATATCCCGCATTCGTTGTTTGAATCAGCATCGACGCTGACGAGTGTCATTACACTCGATATGGGTAACACGGTTATGGGCTCTACGCACAACAATGCGTTGTGGTCGCTCGCCCTTATCCTGCTTAGCATGACTTTTGTATTTGTATTCATAGTCCGCTTCTTGGAAAGGAGAAACCAACGATGAACGCCAAAACCGCAGATCGTATCGCCACAGGTGTTATTGTCGCCGTAGCCTCACTTATCGTTCTTATTTTGGCTGGATTGCTCGGTTATATCCTCTTCCGCGGGGTAGGACATATCAGTTTTCATTTCTTGACCTCCGCTCCACAGACCATTAAGGCCGGAGGCGGCATAGGACCGCAGCTCTTCAATTCCTTGTTCTTGCTTGTATTGACACTGATCATTACGATTCCGCTCGGACTTGGCGCCGGGATTTATATGAGTGAATATGCGAAACCGGGTCGTCTAACAGACTCCATCCGTTTGGTTGTCGAAGTGCTCTCGTCTTTCCCATCCATCGTTGTTGGTTTGTTTGGACTTCTAGTTATCGTTAACTTGTTCGGCTTTGGGTTCTCCCTATTCTCCGGCGCACTGGCGCTGACGGTGTTCAACCTGCCGCTAATGGTACGGATTACAGAGCAATCGCTCAGCGGCGTACCGCGTGAGCAGAAGGAAGCCAGCTTGGCGCTGGGGTTGTCGCGCTGGAAGACGATCACATCCGTTATGCTTCCGATCGCTATGCCCACGATTGTAACAGGCACGATTCTTGCTTCGGGCCGTGTATTCGGTGAAGCGGCTGCGCTGCTCTTCACAGCCGGCATGAGCTCGCCGCGCCTGGATTTCACCAATTGGAATCCGCTGAGCCCATTCTCGCCGCTGAATCCGTTCCGTCCGGCTGAGACGCTTGCGGTGCATATTTGGAAAATTAACAGTGAAGGCTTGGCTCCGGATGCAGCAGAGATTGCTGCCGGTGCATCTGCTGTCTTGCTCATAATGGTTCTATTGTTCAACTTCTCCGCCAGATGGTTTGGCAGATACTTGCATCGTAGATTTACAGCAACCAAATAGGGAAGGGTGACGAACATGCAAACAGAAGGATTGGTAGCCAAAGACCTTCGTGTATTCTACGGAGAGAAGGAAGCAATCAAGGGCGTATCGCTCGCATTCGCCCCGCGTGAAGTAACGGCACTAATCGGACCTTCAGGCTGCGGTAAATCCACATTTCTGCGCAGCTTGAACCGAATGAATGATACAATTGATGGTGTACGTACGTCCGGAGAGATCTGGATGGACGGCGAGAACGTGAATGAAGCCGGTGTCGATGTGGTTCTACTGCGCCAAAAAATCGGTATGGTTTGGCAGCGTCCGAACCCGTTTC
Organism: Paenibacillus sp. CF384; assembly: GCF_900106745.1. Classification (GTDB taxonomy): domain Bacteria; phylum Bacillota; class Bacilli; order Paenibacillales; family Paenibacillaceae; genus Paenibacillus_Z. Next base: position 232,702 of record NZ_FNNV01000009.1, read on the forward strand.
ATAAGTCCATTTATGAGAATATCGCATTCGGACCGCGTTACCATGGGGTGCGGAACAAGAAGCAGCTGGACGAAATCGTTGAGGATTGCCTGCGTAAAGCGGCTCTGTGGGATGAAACCAAAGATCGACTTCACAATTCAGCGCTTGCACTTTCAGGCGGCCAACAGCAGCGTCTATGTATCGCTCGTTCGATTGCCGTTAAACCGAAAGTCATCTTGATGGATGAGCCTGCATCCGCACTCGATCCGGTATCGACTGCGAAGGTAGAGGAATTGATTTCGGAGCTGAAGCAGGATTTCAGCATCGTCATCGTGACTCACAATATGCATCAAGCAGCAAGGGTGTCGGATAAGACCGCGTTCTTCTATATGGGCAAAGTCGTGGAGTATGATCAAACGGACAAAATCTTCACGAATCCTTCCGAGAAAGCTACCGATGATTACATATCGGGACGTTTCGGGTAATCCATCACAGGAGGCGACGAAGATGATCAAGCGTAAAGAGCTGGACGAGGGATTGGAGCTTCTGAGACAGAAGCTCATCGAGATGGGGAACCGCGTCGAATTGGGACTGGCCAGCGCGATGAAGGCGCTAGAGGAAGTGGATGTCGATGCGGCACGTACCATTATTGCGGAAGACATTAAGCTGAATCAGCTGGAAGAGAGCATTGACGAGATCGGCGCTCGTATGATTGCGACGCAGCAACCGGTGGCGAAGGATTTGAGGCGCGTGCTGATCGCCTTCAAGATGGCTGCTGATCTGGAGCGAATGGGCGATCTTACCGTCGATATCGCGAAGGTCGTCGTACGTCTTGAAGGACAGACGCTCATGAAGCCGCTCGTTGATCTGCCCCGCATGGCTGAAATTGCCGGTCAGATGATCAGCGAATCGATCCAATCTTATGTACAGGAAAATGTAAATCTCGCTTGCAAGATGGCAAAGGACGACGATCAAGTGGATGCGCTGTTTGCGGAAGTGATCCGTGATTTGTTCGCCGTCATGATTGAGAATCCGAAGACCATCTCACAAGGCAGCTTGATCAGCTTCGTCGGCCGCTATATTGAGCGGATCGCCGACCATGCCACGAATATCGGCGAAAGCGTTGTCTTTCTCGTGACGGGCAAACGTCCGGATTTGAATATGTAATACGTTGGAAAACCGGTGCTGCGCATATTGCGAGGCACCGGTTTTTTTACGTGCAGTTAACAATAGGACAATACTTCCATCACACTTTATTCCTACAATGGTACATAAGGGATAGTCAAAAAGACTCACGCCTAAGAGGGATTCATATGAACGAAATCAGCTATGGATTATTAGACAAAACAATGCTGCATCGTTTACAGGAGAATTGGCATCAAGGTGGCATTGGTGTGATTGCCTTGCAGCTGCTTCAGGGTACTCCTGTCTCGGTTGTCGAGGTTTTGGATGAATGGGTGATGGAACAAGAAGGGCTTATTTGGCACAGCACGATGGGAGACGACCGGTTCTATTTCTTAGCTTGCGGCCTGGGGGCATCCAAGGAGCTGGAGTTAAGGCTTCAAGTCGGGATCGATGAGTTGAAGATGAAATTTTGCAAAGCCTTCGAGGCAAACCGGATCGCGAATGTGAAAGAGCTGGATGGGAAACCGGATTTTGCAGTAGGACATGCTGTTTCTTATCCTTCAGCGGTGAACGGCCGCTCGATTGAAGCTAGTATGTATGAAGCCATTAAGGAAGCCTACGGGATGGTGGTCCGTTTCAGGTCGGGGGAGCGGGATGAGCAGCAGGAACAGGAGCAACAGGAGCAACAGCAAACGCAGCAACAGCAGGAAACTTACTTTAGCAATGTCCCATCTTATGTGACGATCGGGTCATTAGCGAAGACAGTGCCGATATTTGCGCCGGGTTCGCTCGTTTCCGACCTTTCTCGGATGTTCGAATCCAATCCCCATATTCAAGGTGCGGTTGTTGTGCAAGAAGGCCGGCCGATCGGGCTTGTGATGAAAGAAAATATGAATCAGCTGCTGGCAGGGCAATTTGGTCTGCCGCTCTATTGGAATCGGGCGATTGCCCGAATTATGGACAAGGAAGCGCTTGTCGTGGATGCAGAGCTGCCTGTGGAGCAAGTTGTCCAACTTGCCATGGCAAGGGATATCTCCCGTCTCTATCATCTTGTTCTTATTACGCGCGGCGACAAATTTGTCGGGGCAGCATCGGTGCGCTCGATTCTGGAGTGCATGACACAGCTGCGAACCGAGGAAGCGCGGACTGCGAACCCGCTTACGGGACTGCCGGGCAATGCGTCTATTCAGCGCGAAATGCAAAGGCGGATCGATGCAGGCAGACCGTTCACGATTATTTATGCGGATTTGGATTATTTCAAATGGTTTAACGATTGCTTCGGGTTCAGCCAAGGGGATGCGCTGATTCGGTTTCTCGCGTCCGTCCTTCAGGAGGTCGCACAGGTTGGCGGGAAACGGGATGATTTTATCGGACATATCGGCGGGGATGATTTCATCATGCTGACGGATCGATTGGAATCGGAGAAGCTGTGTCGTCTGCTGCTTGCAAGGTTCGATAGCGGCGTTAGATCTTATTATGGGTCTGCTCATGTACCGAGCGTTGTTGACCGGAGCGGTGTGGCCGTGCAGCAAGAGGGCGTCACGTTATCGTTGTCGCTGCTCAGCTGGAATGGGACCATGCCATTAACGACAGCCATTATTTCACAAGCGGCAGCGCGGGTAAAGAAGCAGGCGAAAGGGATTCGCGGCAGTGCCTATGTTGCCAGCGATGTATTCGGAGAGCAGCTGGGAGAGGGAATGACGTGACATTAACTAGAGAAACCAATCAGATGGGCATTATATATTTTGCTTGGCAGGGCAAAGCGATCGAGCAGGAAGACGTAAAGGTAAAACTGGATGCAAAGTGGCGGCGTTTCGCTGAACAAGTCATGACGGAGCAAGATTCGGTCAGTACAACCGGACTTTCGAAGCTATGGCTGCGCGATGATCTGTTCGTATGCCTTTCTCTCCCTCCTACGCGGTGCGGTTCACCGGAAGAGGAATTGCTAACGATAGGCAGCAGATTGAAGCTCGACTGGGAAGAGAGGTTTATGGCCGCTGAGTTCGGCGGTGCGATTCCGGAGCTAAAGCTCCATGCAGGTGTTTCCTTCTTGAACGGCGGCATCGTGTCAGAGGAGGAGCGGCTGTACGATGGCATTAAACGCGCGATTATCCATGGACAGCCTACCGGCGCGACGGAGCGCAGCTTGAAGCGCAGAGCACTGGAACAAATTCTCATGGAGCGGCTCATACATCCGGTCTATCAGCCGATTATCTCGCTGCAATGCGGAACCGAGGCTGCCTACGGATATGAGGCGCTTTCTCGCTTACCCGATAAACGCTGGTTTGACGGACCGCTGCAGCTGTTTGATTTTGCCTCCGAGGAGGGGCTGACTTACTCCCTGGACCTGCTGGCTCGGGAGCGTGCGATCGAAGGAAGTGCAGGATTGACTGCCGGGCAGAAGCTATTCATCAATATTACCGCTAAGATCATGAATGACCCATCCTTCACAACAGGGCGCACCATGCTGCTGCTGGAGAAGTATGGGCTGTCTCCGCATCATGTCGTGTTCGAAATTACGGAGCGCAGCTCCATTGAGGATTTTGGTGCGGCGAAGAAGATTCTGCAGCATTACCGTACGCAAGGTTACCAGATTGCCATTGACGACGCGGGGGCAGGTTACTCGTCGCTGCAGTCCATCGTAGAGCTGGAGCCGGATTATATCAAAATCGATCGCTCCCTCATTCATGGCATCCATCAGGACGGCATGAAGGCCCATTTGGTCCAAACGTTTACGGAGCTGGCTGCCAAAATGGGCATCTCGCTGGTTGCGGAAGGGATCGAGGAAGAGAGCGAGCTTCAATATATCAAGTCCATTGGCGTTCACTACGCCCAAGGGTACCTGCTTGGCAGACCGCAGCCTTCTATTGCTTAATCTAATGATGGAATGGGGGATAATCGCGTCAACTCAGCAATCTGCCTGGGAAAGTGTGTTCGCTTTATGCTATGATAAGCACTAGGAATAATAAGGTGAGGTGTGCTTGTCGGATGGATAAATGGGTATTGATTGATGGGAACAGTATCATTTATAGAGCATTCTTCGCGATGCCGCCGCTTACGAATTCGTCGGGGCTGCATACGAATGCGGTGTACGGTTTTACAACCATGCTGCTCAAGCTGCTGGAGGAAGAGAAACCGACGCATATGCTGGTTGCCTTCGATGCGGGCAAGATCACGTTCCGTCATGAAGGCTATGCGGAATACAAGGGCGGCCGGGAGAAAACGCCGTCCGAACTGTCGGAGCAATTCCCTGTGCTCAAAGAGCTACTGCGCTCATTTGGAATCGCGCAATACGAGCTGCCGGGGTACGAGGCCGATGACATTATCGGGACACTCAGCCGATTGGCGGATGAGGGCGGCATTGAAACGGTCGTCGTGTCCGGAGACAAGGATATGCTGCAGCTGGCTTCCGATCATGTCACGATTGCGCTCACGCGCAAAGGGGTTACGGATGTGGAGCGCTACGATCCGGCCGGCATCCAAGAACGGTACGGCTTAACGCCGCTGCAAATTATCGACCTGAAAGGTCTGATGGGCGATACATCCGATAATATCCCGGGCATTCCGGGCGTCGGAGAGAAGACAGCGCTGAAGCTGCTGCACGAATTCGGCAGCGTGGAAGGCGTGCTTGCCAATACGGGCGAGATTAAAGGCAAGATGAAGGAAAAGGTTGAAGAGCATCAAGAAAGTGCCCTCATGAGCAAGAAGCTCGCTACGATCTACCGCGAAGTGCCGCTTGAGAACAAAGGGGACGAGCTGGTATACAGCGGCTATGACGAAGTCACGCTTGGCGATATGTTCCGCAAGCTGGAGTTCAAGTCGCTGATTGAGCGACTGCAGCTTCCGGAAGCGGGAGGTACGGTTGGACTCGCAGAAGCTAACTATGAGGTTGTCACTGCGAGTGAGCTGACAGCCGGAGCGTTGTCGGAGATACTCGCGACATCGGAAAGCTTCTATATTGAAGCGATTGGCGACAATCCGCACCAAGCGCGATTCATCGGACTGGCTGTGGCGAGCGGCGAACGCGTCGTGGTCGTCACTTATGACGAGCTAATGGATGCGAAAATATCCGCTCCCGTGCGTCAATGGCTCCAGGATGAGCAAGCGCCTAAGAAAGGCTACGATCTGCACAAGGCAGAGCTTGTCCTGTCATGGCTTGGCATTGAACTGCGCGGGACAACCTTCGACGCGCTGCTTGCGGCGTATCTGCTGGATCCAACCGAATCGAGCCAAACATTGGCTGCGCTCATTCAGCGACACAAACTTGCGGCCATTCAAACGGATGAATCCGTGTATGGCAAAGGCGCGAAGTTCCAAGTGCCTGCTTCGGAAGTCCTCGCCGGCCATCTGGCTGCCAAAGCGGATGCCGTCCGCAGACTCGTTCCGATGCTGACCGAAGAGCTGGAAACCGGTCACATGAGCAAGCTGTGTTATGAACTGGAGCAGCCGCTGGCTGTTGTTCTCGCAGGCATGGAGAAACAAGGCATTAAGGTAAACGCCTCGGTGCTTGAGGATCTCGGCGCAGAGCTGGAGAAGAACATTTCTCAATACATGAGCGATATCTATATGCATGCCGGCATGGAGTTCAATATTAACTCGCCGAAGCAGCTGGGAGAGGTGCTCTTCGAGAAGCTGGGCCTTCCCGCATGGAAGAAAACGAAAACCGGTTATTCGACCGATGCGGAAGTACTGGAGAAACTCGAGCCGTACCACGAAATCGTGAAGCTCATTCTGCTTTACCGCCAGCTGGCGAAGCTGCAGTCTACTTATGTAGAAGGTCTGCTGAAGGAGATTCGCCGCGATACGGGCAAGGTGCATACCTTCTATCGTCAGACGATCGCCGCAACCGGACGCCTATCGAGCCAATTCCCGAACCTGCAGAACATTCCGATTCGCTTAGAGGAAGGGCGCCGCATTCGCAAAGCGTTCGTCCCTTCTGAGCCAGGTTGGACGATTCTCGCAGCCGACTATTCACAGATCGAACTCCGTGTTCTGGCGCATATTTCCGGCGATGAGAAGATGAAGACTGCGTTTATCGAGGATACCGATATTCATACCAAGACGGCGATGGACGTCTTCGGCGTCACTGCGGATCAAGTCGATGCGAATATGCGCCGTCAAGCCAAAGCGGTTAACTTCGGGATCGTGTACGGCATCAGCGACTTCGGTCTGTCGAACAACCTGAACATCGCGCGCAAGGATGCAGCGAAGTTTATCGAGCAATATTTTGAAGTATTCCACGGGGTTCGGGCTTACATGGACAATATCGTGGCCCAAGCCCGCGCAGATGGCTTCGTGACGACGCTGCTTGAGCGCCGCCGCTATTTGCCGGAAATCAAAGCATCGAATTTCAACCTTCGTTCGTTCGCCGAACGGACAGCGATGAACACGCCGATTCAAGGAACTGCGGCGGATATCATCAAGCTGGCGATGGTGAACATGGACAAGGAGCTTCGCGATCGCGGACTCCGCAGCCGCATGCTGCTGCAGGTACACGATGAGCTCGTCTTCGAAGTCCCGGCTGAAGAGCTGGAGCTGATGAAGACACTTGTACCGGAGGTTATGGAAGGCGCACTGAAGCTGGATGTGCCGCTTAAAGCAGACGTCAGCTTCGGGGATAACTGGTATGAAGCGAAGTAGGAATATACAACAATAGCATTGAAATCGAGAAAGCTTTAGTACGCTCCCTGCACATTGCTGGTGGGGCGTTCTAGAGCTTTTTCTTCATCTACATGGCAGTCATACTCACTATAAGCAGTTTTCGGTGCGAGGCTTGTAGGGAAGAAGGCTTTTGGCTAGGAGATTTGGCCTTGCTGAGGTATAATGAGGTCTGAACCATGGCTTGGGAGGGAACACGTAATGCCGGAACTACCGGAGGTTGAAACCGTTCGGCGAACGCTGAACGAGTTAATTAAGGGGAAACGGATCGAGCGGGTTACCGTGTCGCTTCCGCGTATTATACAACGACCACATGAGCCGGAGATTTTCGCTGCTGCTCTTGCCGGTCATACCATCGAATCCGTGGAACGCCGAGGCAAGTTTCTGCGGATACTGCTGGATGGGCTAGTGCTCGTTTCACATCTTCGCATGGAAGGCCGTTATGGCGTTTACGAAGCAGATGAACCCGTGGAACTTCACACGCATGTTCGTTTTCATTTCGAAGACGGCACGGAGCTGCGCTATAAAGACGTACGCCAATTCGGCACGATGCATCTGTTTGCACCGGGTGAAGATTTAACGCTTCCCCCGCTGAACAAGCTGGGGATTGAACCGCTCAACGAAGCGTTCACATTGCAAGCCTTCAAGAAGGAAGTGGCTCATCGAACGACCAAGATCAAGCCGCTTCTGCTGAATCAGGAATATATCGTTGGACTCGGCAATATTTATGTGGACGAGGCGCTCTTCACGGCTGGCATCCACCCCGAACGGACAGCAGATTCCATCAAGCCCGCAGAGTGGACGAAGCTTCATGAAGCGATTCGAGCGACACTGTCGCGAGCAGTCGATGCAGGCGGATCGTCGATTAAGTCTTATGTGAACGGCCAAGGCGAGATGGGGATGTTCCAGCATGAGCTGCTCATCTATGGCCGCAAGAACGAGCCTTGCCGCAAATGCGGTGCAAGCATAGATAAGACCGTCGTTGGCGGCAGAGGCACGCATATCTGCCTCAAATGCCAACCGCTTCCGAAGAAGCGGGGCAGTAACGCAGCCAAGCCGGCGTCTAAATAAGGAACGACTCCGGGCAGCGTGCATATGATGTACCATTCATGTTTTCTAGGCGAATGCACAGAACCTGCGCTTTCGTCATCATGGGAGGGACATCAAGTTGCTCATTCATGCTGCATCACTGCTGCTGCTTGCTTTTGCCGTTAGCTTGGATGGATTCGGCGTAGGCGTTACGTACGGACTTCGGCGGATCCGAATTCCGGTGCCGTCGATTGTCATTATCGCCTTTTGCTCCGGGCTGGTCGTCTGGCTGTCCATGCAAATTGGCGCACTTCTAACCGGATACATGTCGCCGGATGTGGCCAAATGGATCGGTGCGATTCTATTGATGCTGATTGGCGTCTGGGCGCTCATCCAGTATTGGAAACGCAGAACGGAAGGGGACTCGGAGGATTCCGATTCCGGGGAAACCTCTGCAGCCGCCTCCGCCGAGAATGGCGGAAATGATGGGACCGGTGCTGCAATGGGCAACATTCGGATGGCGGCATCCACGATTGTGATCCTGGAATTGAAGCGATTAGGCATTGTGATTCAAATCCTGCGAACGCCGCAAATGGCCGACGTGGATCGATCCGGTATTATTTCGGCATCAGAAGCGGTGCTGCTCGGATTCGCATTGTCGCTCGACAGCTTCGGAGCGGGACTTGGTGCAGCGATGGTTGGTTTCAATCCGCTATTGACTGCGGTCGTTATATCCGGAGCGAGCGGGATCTTCCTGCTTGCGGGCATGCGGCTTGGTTTCCGATTCGCAGCTTGGCGCGGCATGCGTGCCTTGTCGGTGCTGCCCGGTATTATGCTGATTGTAATGGGCGTTATGCGTTTAATGTAGGTGAAGGACAGAACTTGAGGTGAACGTAGTGATACTGGGATTAACCGGCGGCATCGCTTGTGGAAAAAGCACCGTCAGCGCCATGCTTGTATCGCATGGCGCCAAGCTAATCGATGCCGACCAGGTCGCCCGGGAGGTCGTACTCCCCGGCGAGCCGGCGCTGGCAGCGATTGTTGCTGAATTCGGACAAGCGGTCTTGAACGAAGACGGCACGATGAATCGAGCCGAGGTGGGCAAGCTGGTATTCGGCAATCGCGAACGGTTGACGAAGCTCGAAGGCATTCTGCATCCTGCGATTCGAGGACGAATGTGGGAGCGAATCAACGCCTATGCGGCAGAAGATGCGAATCAGTTAATAGTAGCGGATATCCCTTTATTATATGAAACCGGACAAGCATCGCTGTATGAGGCTGTGATGGTCGTATATGTACCGAAGGAGATTCAGATCGAACGGCTGATGCAGCGTAATTCGCTGACGAGGGAACAGGCAGAAGAGCGGATCGCGCTGCAGATGGATATCGAAGAGAAAAGACGCCTAGCGGATTTCGTCATCGACAACAGCGGAACGATTGCGGAAACGGCGCAGCAAGTGGAACAGTTTTGGCGTGGGCAGGGATTGCAGTTATGACGATGAGAAAACTTCGAAGAAGAGTCATTCTAATTATTACGTTAGCTTTTGTCGTACTGCTGTTCGTTCGATCGGAGTGGATGAGCCACTGGATGTATCCGATCCACTTCCGAGAGGATATCGTAATCAGTGCGGATAATTATAAGCTTGAACCACATTTGGTGGCCGCCATCATAAGAGTAGAAACCAATTATAAGACTGGGGTTGTATCGCGTAAAGGCGCTATCGGCGTTATGCAGCTGATGCCGGACACAGCAAACTGGATTATTCAGAAGGGCGGCTTTGGCAAAATATCAACCGAAGCGATCTCCAATCGTGCAGACGTGAGCATAGAGATCGGGACTTGGTATTTGCATGCATTAAATCAGCAGTTCGATGGCAATATGTATACTGTGATCGCTGCATACAATGCAGGACCTGGCAACGTGAGCCGCTGGCTTGCGGACGGGACTTGGGACGGTAGGCTGGAGACGGTGGATCAGGTGCCTTTCGGGGAAACAAGACACTATATACAGCGGGTCATTTATTATTATAATAAGTACAAGACCCTTTATCCGGACTTATTGGAAAGCGACAAATAACTTTGGCCGGCTGCCCACAGGCAACCAGCCAAAGCTTGGAGATTACGATCTTCGATTATCGACCTGCAAGAGATTGTTCGGCGATTTGCACTAGTTTACGGGTAATACTTCCCCCGATAGAACCGGCATCCTTCGTTGTGATGTTACCGTAGTATCCATCGGATGGAAGGGAGATACCCAGCTCTTGTGCGACCTCATATTTCATTTGGTCTAATGCAGCACCTGCTTGTGGTACAACGAGTTGACTGCTACCGTTGTTGGCCATTTGTCGTTCACCTCCTTGCGGTTGGTAACTGTATTATGTGCGTTAGACCATTTTTCATTACAGGTAACGATTGGGAAACGATTCATAACGTGTTATTTCGTATTCACTATGCATGTAGACGGAGGAGCTTTAGACGATGAAATGTCCGTATTGCGATTATGCTGGGACGAAAGTGCTCGATTCCAGACCCGCTAACGAAAATAAATCGATACGCCGTCGCCGTGAATGCGAGAAATGCACGCGGCGGTTCACGACCTTTGAGATGGTGGAAGAAACGCCCTTGATCGTCATCAAGAAAGACGGCAGCCGGGAAGAATTCAGTCGCGACAAGATTTTGCGCGGTCTGATCCGTGCCTGCGAGAAACGACCCGTTTCCGTGGATCAGCTGGAAATTATCGTGTCCGAGGCGGAGAAAGAGCTTCGCACGACGGCACAAGCCGAGGTGGAGAGCCGTGAAATCGGCGAGCTCGTCATGTCGCAGCTGTATCCGGTGGACGAAGTGGCTTATGTCCGATTCGCGTCGGTATATCGCCAGTTCAAGGATATCGACATGTTTATGAAGGAATTGAATAGCCTGCTCAACAAGCATCCTATGAATTAAGCTCGCTTGGACTAGCATTGGAAGCCTGCAATCACGTTCGTCGTGGCTTGCAGGTTTTTTTATGTCCAATCGACAGAAAGGAGTGTACGACATTGGTATGATATGGTATGTTCTAAGTAATAAGTAGTAAGTAGTAAGTAGTAAGTAAACTGACGGAGGGGATTTCCGTGAACCGAGAATATGGCCTTACAGAGAAATTTGCTATCGTAGCCTCAGATATCCGGGCACATCGGAAGCATACGTTCAATCGAACGAATTTGGAAGTGTACGTGATCGGTGCAGCGCTTATTGAGCTCATGCTGAATGAGCGGGTTCTTGTGGATGCCAAAGGGTACCTCCGCATAGAGGATCATGCTGTAGACAATACCGACCCGAATTTCATTCCGTTGGTGGATAGCTTGTTGAATGCTAGGAAGCCTAGGAAATTAAAGGGCTGGATCCATTATTTCTACATGAGGTACAGGCTGCGCCAAACGATGATGGGGTCCTTGACGAAATCATTGTTTGATGAAGGCGCGATGGCAATGGAGAAGCGGAAATTCCTCTACATCATCCCCTACCATCGTTATGTAACCACTCCCGAGCACAAGGATCCCGTTATTCAGCGACTTCGGGCAGAACTGCTGGAGGACGGACCGGTGACCAAAGAAACCGCCATACTGGCCATGATGATGGAGACCTCGCAGCAGCTAAAGGTTTATTTCTCAGGTTATGAGAAAAGCGAATTGAAGAGAAAGCTCTCGGAGCTGCATGAAACGCAGCATGAGGAATGGAAGAACATCAAATTGATTCGCAGGGCCCTCGAAGAGATTGAAGCATCTTCAACATAGGTGCGGGTGCTGTTGAGACGCGAGGAGAGAGCCATGTCCAGACGCAGAAGCTTAGAGACGATTATGTCATCCGAGCTAGTCACGATAAGCGAGCTTGTTCAACTATCCGGCATGCGATACAGTACGCTGAAGTATTATGCGGAGATCGGCTTGCTGCCGTTCGAGCAGTTGGATGTCGGCCTTGTAAGACGATATCCCAGAGAGCAGTCGCTGCAGCGGCTTGGGGAAATTGTTTTATACAAGGAGCGGGACGGGATGACGATTCAGGACATTATCGAACACTATCACGCCAAGTAGGGGATAGTGCGTGCGGTGCACCCATTAGGGTGCATTTTTTAATTGGCCATCATGGTAGTTAGAAAGAAGCGCGGGGCTGCCCGTTTGACAGAAAGGCTGATAAAGCGTTACATCTATAGTAAGGTGAACGTGGAGAGAGGAGGCTTTCATTCAAGTATGGATAAAACGAAAATTCTCATCATCGAAGACGAGACGGCGATTGCCGATTTGCTTGCCTATGGATTAACGAGAGAAGGTTTCCTGACCAGGATTGCCTCAAACGGAGCAGAAGGCATCGAGGCACTTGGGCAATTCAACCCTGATCTGCTTCTGCTGGATTGGATGCTGCCTGATCTGAGCGGCCTTGAACTATGCAAACGCGTCACAGCAGATTCCAACATCCCAATCGTGATGATCACGGCAAAATCAGATATTACGGACAAGATTCTCGGCCTGGAATTCGGAGCCGACGATTATATTACGAAACCGTTCGATCTGCGAGAAGTCATCGCGCGCATCCGTACTATTCTTCGGAGACTAGCGAATGCGAATCGCTCCGAGGAAGCAGAGGAGGAACAGCCGCTTCGGTTCCACGATGTCGTAATCATTAAGAGTGAACGGATGGTCCGTAAGGGCGATGAACTCATCGATCTGACGCCGAAGGAATTCGATTTGCTGATTAAGCTGTGCGGCAATCGTGGACGGATCTTCTCGCGAGAGGAGTTGCTGGAATTGGTATGGGGCTATGAGTATGCGGGAGAAACAAGAACGGTGGACAATCATATTCAGCGGCTGAGGAAGAAGCTGGATGCGAACGAATACATAACGACCGTGTTCGGCATCGGCTATAAATTCGAGAAAGGGACGACGTAGATGTTCCGATCGATCCGGGCTAAGTTCATTGTCGGCTTCTTTCTTATTTTCTGCTTCGCGTTCGTGCTCCTTAATCAGACGGTCTCCCAAATCATCCAAACGAGTAATCGCAATATTATTACCGAGGATCTGATTGGACTCAAGAAGAATAGTAACGGCTATGTGCGTCAAGCTTTCTTGATCAATCATTTTACGAACAATGATCTCTACTTCGGCCAAATTGCCGAGGAGATCGCAACTGACTTGCATTACGCAACCTCAAGCGAAGTGAGCGCTTATACGGTTGACGGTGTTCTGCTGCACGCCACAAATCCGGCCGTTTTCACAGGTGGATCTACGGATGATCTCAAACAAGCTTTGCGCGGCGCCACAGCCTATACGATTTCGTATGACAAGGGCACTGCCTCCGTCGTTTATGCCTATCCCGTTATGATCGACGGCGTAAAGGTCGGTATTCTGCGATATGCCAAATCCTTTAACCTGCTCTATGAACAGAGCGGCCGCATATTGGATGCCATCTTCTACTTTACGCTCGCGATCTTCGCTGCTGCGTTCTTATTCTCGTATTTGCTGTCGAGACATATCACCATACCACTAGTCAAAATGGCCAAAGCGTCCGAAGAGGTGAAGAACGGGAATTTAGCGATCCGGCTGTCGATCAAGCGCAGAGACGAAATCGGCTTGCTTGCCGGCAACTTCAATGCGATGATCGGACGAATCAGCAGCCAAATCGAACGAATCGGGCGTGATCGGGATCGGCTGGAGACAGTCAATTTGCAGCGAAAGCAGTTCTTCGACAAGGTGACTCATGAGCTGAAGACGCCGCTTACTTCGATATTGGGTTATGCGGAATTGATTCGAGGCAATGGCGAGAGCGATCAGGAATTCTTCCGTAAAGGGATGAATCATATTGTCGAGGAGAGCCAGCGGCTGCACGGCATGGTGCTATCCCTGCTGGAAGTTTCGCAAGAGAAGGAAGGTTGGCAGGAGCAGTTACGCGTGGATGTCGGTATGACGCTGCGCGATGTGTGCGAAGCCATGACATTCAAGGCCCAGCGTTACAAGAAGACGATTGCCGTAGAGGCCGGGGAAGGTCTGGTTGTACTGGCACAGCCGGACAAGCTCCGCCAATTGATCATTAACTTGCTCGACAATGCGATCAAGTACAGCTTCGCCCATTCGGAAATTGGCGTGCGCGCTGCACTGGACGATAAAGCATCGATAAGTCTTACTATCGTGAATCAAGGAGAGACGATTCCTGCAGACCAGTTGGCGCGCATCTTCGAGCCGTTCTTCCTTGGGGATAGCATGCAGAAGGAAGCGGGCAGCGTGGGGCTTGGTCTCAGCATCGCCCAGTCCATTGTTCATGAGATGAACGGAAGTATCGACATCATTAGTAAGAACAAGGAAACGGCTGTTTATGTGAATTTGCCGCAGCACCATGCAGAGGAGGATGCAACGGAATGAACCTACGAATAACGTCCCTAGTCTGTGCATTCTTCGTCCTGGTAGTCTTGTTGACGGGCTGTATGCGCAATCTGAAATCCGAAACGATCCTTATTCCGGATTCGGAGGAAGAGGATGCTGGATTATCCGATAGCCAGCCGTTTGTTGTGAAGACGATCTACCGACTCCCATTATCGAATGAGAAAAGCAGTTACGGATGGAGCGGCGCTCAAACCGTTGATCGTGTCTCTACCATTGGGCTCGCGCATGAACGTTTTGCCCCGCCTTATTCAGAATCAGAGAAGCTGCCTGTGCTTACGGACGATGCTTCCATTCAGGCAGACGGCCTATCACCTGCTGGCGGCTATGTGTCCGGTTATTCATCGACGAGGGATGGATTGTCCCTATGGATCATCTCGTTAACGGATCACGGGAAGAAGCTGGTGCAGACCGTGCAGTTCTCGCGGCTTGGGACAGGGCGATTGATGTGGTCAGGTACGGATGATTATGTCTCGTACGTTGGTATGGATGATAACGGCGATTATATCGGTGTCTATGATACGAAGCTTGGCACGCAGAAGCATTATTCGATTCCGGACTGGAATCGCTCCTACAGCATTCAATCGGTTATGATATCGGGCGATGGCCGGAACGTCTGTATCATGAAGGAGGAGAATGGTTATTCGGGGCTTCTGATCGGCTCTTGGCAGGGCGATCACTTTGAACAACAGTATGAGCACAGAATCAGCCACGATACACGGCCGGCATGGCTGAGTAACGATCAAGCGGCCTTCGTCGGAACGGACGACACCTTGTTTGTGTATGATCTGCGTACGGCTGAGATCAACGTGCTGCATGATCGTGTCGGCAGCTTTGCACTGTCGAGCGACCGCAAATGGATCGCGTTCACGACGGATCAGGTCGCCATCAAAGCAGCTAAGCTGCAAGGCCATAACGTGCTGCAGGAACAGACGATCTATCGCGGTCTGCTGCCTACTGCACT
Source organism: Paenibacillus sp. CF384 (assembly GCF_900106745.1). Classification (GTDB taxonomy): domain Bacteria; phylum Bacillota; class Bacilli; order Paenibacillales; family Paenibacillaceae; genus Paenibacillus_Z. The sequence continues at coordinate 247,864 of NZ_FNNV01000009.1, forward strand.
GGATTGGAGCCCGGATGGCAGCAGATTGCTCGTACTGGGACGAAAGCCGTATGAAACATCCTCTTCGCAAGCAGCACCTGCTATCGAAGCACAAGACAGTGGGCCTTTAATTATCCAATTTCAATGAGGTCCAGTTTACTAGAGCATCTTGTTGAAGGTAACGCATCCAAGCTGTGATGCCGCTGCCTGAGACAAGATGCTTTTTTGGCGTGAACATGATTCCCTTCTTGGTGACAACTTGTTTACAAGTTGAAGAAGTGTTGGTGACATCGATGGCTTACAGTATAGAAGTCGCCGAACGAATAGCTACATGGGATTCGGCTGGAAGGGAAGGGGAACTTGCAATGAGAAAAGGAATATTCGGGCTCGCCAGCTTGCTGCTCATCTTCAATTTGGCTGCATGCAGCAGCACTAACGTACCAACAGACGATAAGCCGGGCGGAACTGTTCAGGATACAGGGAACGCCGGTGGTGCGACGAATGTCGTAAACGAAGGAGGCACTATCAATGGGAATGCCGAAGGCAATACTACTGACAACGGAAATTCCAACGACAATGCCAAGAAAACAATCGTATTCTCGACTTTCTTCCCTGACGATAGGTTTAAGGAAGCCAAGAAGAAATACGAAGCGCTGCATCCGAATATCACCATTAACCTGCAGGACGTCGATGTAGATGACTCGCATCTGGAAGCGGCTATGGAGAAATATGTGACCACGACGAACACCGAGCTGCTGGCGGGAAAAGGCGCCGATCTGATTCAAATGGATTTGCTGCCCATCGATAACTATGCCAGTCATCATTTGCTCGCTGATCTGGTTCCGATTATGGAGGCGGATAAGTCGTTTAAGAAAACGGATTACTTCAGCAACGTGCTCGATAATGTGCGTATTGGCGAAGGGCTCTACAGCATGCCCCTTGGCTTCTTCCTGAAAGGTTTTGCCGGTGACGACAGCGCAATCGCTAAGACAGGCGTTACGTTCGATGACAAATCATGGTCATGGAACGACTTTATCCAAACCTCCAAACAATTGACTTCCAAAGGCGGCTATTCTACGGCACTAATGTATGGCGGTCCGGAATATATGCTTGCCAATATGGTCAATGACAATTATTCCTTGTTCGTCGATACCGCCGAGAAGAGCGCATCCTTCGATTCATCGAGCTTCACGGGGCTGATGAAACAGGTCAAGGGTATGTTCGATGACGGCTTAGTTAATTCGCAAGGCCGCGGCGATTCCTATTTCCACGACATTCAAATCAACTCGCCATGGGATTATCTCGTCTCCCTGCGCGAGATCGGCGAGAATACGAGTTTGTATGCGAAACCGCATGCGCAGGATACGAAAGTCGGCGGATATTTTCAAACCTACCGGAATGTTGCGATTAATGAAAGCTCAGCCGTGAAGAAGGAAGCTTGGGAGTTCATGAAATTCATGATGTCTGATGCGGTGCCAACGCCGCCTACGTCGGCGGGGTTCCCGATTAACAAGCAGATGTTTGCGAAGCAAATTGAACAATTGAAGAAGGATGGCACCGTGCAGGCCTATAAGGAGGGTCCACTGCATGGATTAACTTTCGAGGTAGATCAGGCGAAGCTGGCTAAGCTTGAGGCATACGTGAACGGAGCGGTTCATCCTGTCGAACGCGATTCGACCAAGGTGGGCGGTGAAGTAGGCAAGGTCATTATTGAAACGGCGACCGCTTATTTCAGCGGACAGAAATCCGCCGAGGATGTGGCGAAGCTCATTCAGAACAAAGTGACGACCTATCTGAATGAATAGGCAATCCTTGACGAGAATCCGCGGTGGCGATGGCTGGATTGCCCTGCTATTCTTGGCGCCGAGCCTGGCCGGTTTTGCGATATTCTATGTCATCCCTTTCTTGATGGGGGTTTATGAATCATTCATGGATCAAGCGCTTGGCGGGAAATTCGTTGGTTTGGGCAATTACAAGGAGCTGCTTGCGAGCGTCTCCTTCCGAAAGGCTGCGTCCAATACGCTGCTCTTTACCGGAATCGGCGTCCCGCTCTTGATCGTGGTCTCCTTGACGCTGGCACTGGTGCTTAACCGGCAGGTTTGGCTTCGCAGCTGGCTCCAAACCGCCTTTGTTCTACCGCTGGTCGTTCCGGTTGCTTCCATTGTGCTGGTCTGCCAAATTTTCTTGGATTGGAACGGTACGCTTAACGCTTGGCTGCATGCTTTTCATGTCGAGCGCATCGATTGGATGCAGTCCCATTGGTCGATGAGTGTGCTCGTCATGATGTACGTATGGAAAAACATCGGCTACGATATGATTTTGTTTCTGGCGGGGCTTCAATCCATTCCGAAGGATTATTACGAGACGGCACGGATCGAAGGTGCAGGGAAGCTCAGACAGCTGCTCCATATTACGCTTGTTTACTTGACGCCGACCATGATCTTCGTTGTGCTGATCTCCATCATCAATTCATTCAAAATCTTCCGAGAAACCTATTTGCTTGCAGGAAATTATCCGTTTGATCGCATTTACATGCTGCAGCATTATATGAACAACATGTTCTTCGAGCTGGATATCCAGAAGCTGACGGCTGCCGCGGCGCTGATGGTGGGCTGCATCGTCGTGCTGGTTACGGGATTGCTGCAAGTAGAGCGACGTTTCCGGGCATTCATGGAATGAAGCGGGAGGGTAGCTATGAAGCTGTTAATGAAATTCCCGCGAGTCTTGCTGAGTATGCTGCTTGCAGCGGCATCCATCGTTATGCTGATTCCGATTGTGCTGACGTTTACGAATTCACTAATGACGGAGCAGGAAATCGGGCTGAATTATGATCTCATTGGCCAGATGACGGATACGGCGCTCGGCGGACAACGACAATTCGTCAATTTAAAGCTGCTTCCGGATTGGCTCTCGTTCAGCCAATATGGGCAGGTGCTCATTCTGGCGCCAAAGTTTCTCCATATGTTCTGGAATTCCGCTGCGCTTGTCGTGCCGATCATCGCCGGCCAGACAGTGGTAGCGACGCTTGCCGCTTATGCTTTCGCCAAGCTTCGTTTTCCCGGACGCGAGAAGCTGTTCATGCTTTATGTCATGACCATGCTTATGCCCTTCCAGGTTACGCTGGTTCCGAATTATTTGGTGGTGAATCAGCTTGGGCTGATGAATAGCGATGCAGCGATAATCCTGCCTGGCATCTTCGGCGCTTTCGGCGTCTTCATGATGCGTCAGTTCATGACGCATATTCCCGGCGCTTACATGGAAGCGGCCAAAATAGACGGCGGCGGCCATTGGATTATTTTCACGCGCATCATTCTACCGCTTGTTCAGCCCGGATTAGCTGCGCTAACCGTCCTGCTGTTCGTCGATTATTGGAATTTGATCGAGCAGCCGCTGATCTTCCTCCAGGATGCCGTGAAACAGCCGTTGTCCCTCTATCTCGCCCAAATCGACCAAGAGGCGAGGGGGATCGGATTTGCCGCTTCCGCGCTGTATATGACGCCGATGATCCTGCTTTTTCTGTATGCAGAGTCCTATTTCATCGAAGGCATTCAATTGTCGGGCATTAAAGGTTAGTTCAGGAGTGAGGGTATGGAAGAAGAGAACACGCGAGCTCGTAAACGAAAGATACGCCTGATAGCAGGCTTGTTTCTAGTCCTGTTGGCAGGCTTAACATTGGCCGGAAATACGCTCCAGGCGCTGTCGTTAACCAAGGTCTACACGATCGAGGCCGCCCAAGGACAGCTGTCCCATGTCTATGAAGGTACAGCGACTTTGGCCCCCTACGATGTAAGAGAACTCACGAATCCGGCTGGCTGGACGGTCACGAGCGTACATGTGAAGAAAGGTGAGGCTGTTCACAAAGGGCAAACGCTAGTTGAATATGACGATACGGAAGCGAAGCAGCAAATCGCCGCTGGGCAATCCGCGCTGAAGAAGCTGGAGCTGTCCATTGAAGGCCTTCAGCAGAATTACATTCAGGCCAGCAGTTCTGATGATGCTTCTGCGAAGCTCGCAGCCAAGCTTGCCTTGGAAACAGCCAAGCTTGTTATTGCCGATCAGAAGCTCGCGATAGAGCTGCTTCAAGCTTCCGCCGCGGCGAACAGCCGGATTAAGGCACCATTCGATGGAATCGTCACAGACGTTCATGCTGAAGCGGGGTTGAAAGGCGATGGATCTGCAGATATTCGTATCTCAAATGCGGCGAAGGGGTACCGGTTTGAACTGTCCGTTCCGTCAGATCTTGGCGCGTTGCTGCAAGTGGGAGAGAAGCTTGAACTCTTGAAGCTCGGCAAGGAGAACGCCGTGCTTACTGGGGTTATCGCCGAAGTTAAAGGAACCGTACATGCGGATGACTCTGTCGGCGATGCTGCTGGAGATGACGGATCGGGGAATTCGACGACGAATACGATTGTCGTCACGGTGCAGGAGAAGTCGCTTCGCGGCGGGGAGCGGGTTCAAGTGAACTTGACCAGAAACAACCCCAGCAGTGAAATGATCGTTCCGCATGCCGCCGTTCACAATGACGGAAGCGGCACCTATCTCTACTCCTATGAGGAGAAACAAGGTCCACTCGGCAATGCTTATCATGTGGTGCGTATTCCCATCGAAGTGATGGATGAGAATGATACGATGTCCGCCATTCGAGGCGGAATATTCGAGCAGCAGCCGATCATACTGGACAGCGATCACCCGATTATGGAAGGAGAACGAATACGACTTTAATCAGTCGTGAGATAGGGGGAAAAATGTTTGAATAGGGTTTGTTTTAGTTTGAACTTGCCCGAAAGCGGTTCACACAGTAGTTGGGGGCGTGATATAGTGAGGTGACATTTGATGCGAAAGGTTGATCAAGGATGAAGATTACGCGCTGCGCAGCAAACCCTATCGTCACGCCCGGTCTGTATGACTGGCGCAAAGCGACGGTATTTAACCCGGCGGTTATTATCGAAGGCGATAAATTTTATATGATTGAGCGGACGGCGGGCAGTCTGGATCCGTTCCAATGTTTCTTAGGTTTACTCGAGAGTGATGATGGCATCAACTTCCGTCATGTGCAAGATACGCCTGTTATTCACCCGGAGCAATTTGGCTTCCCCTACGGCAGCATTCAAGATCCGCGTGTCGTGAAGTTTGGCGATACGTTCTATATGAACTATGCACTTCGTCCGTGCTCGATGAGCTACTATCCAACTGGCGTCGGTCTTCCGAACAATTCGAAGCCGGAGTACCCGAACGGCTGGGGCAAACCGGAGGATTGGCTGACTCGTTCGTCCATTGCAACCTCCAAGGACCTGATCAACTGGGAGTTCTTATGTGATACGACGCCGCTTGAAATCAATGATCGCGATAATATTCTATTCCCTGAGAAGATTGGCAATAAATACGCGCTTCTTCGTCGCCCCGAAGAGTACATCGGCGAAGAATACGGCACTGAGAAGCCGGCCATGTGGATTTCCTATTCCGAGGATATGATTCATTGGGAAGATCCGATCTTGATTGCCCAAGTGGAACAGGAATGGGAGTTTAAGAAGATCGGAGGCTCCACGCCGCCGATTAAGACCGACAAAGGCTGGTTGACGCTCTATCATGGCGTAGGTCCGGACCATATCTATCGTGTCGGCGCCATGCTGCTTGATCTGGAGCATCCGGAGAAAGTAGTCGCGCGCGCGCCGGGCTTTATTATGGAGCCCGAAGAGTATTACGAGAAATTCGGCCTTTTCATTCCGAATGTCGTATTCCCGACAGCAAACGTAGTGAAGGATGGGCTGCTTTATATCTACTATGGCTGCACGGATACGGCCATTGGTCTGGCAACTGTTCCGCTGGATGAGCTGGTGGCGTATATCTTGACGGAGAGTAAGAAGTAGGTTGTAGAGGGAGGAAGTTTCGGGTGAGGTTGCCATTCCTGCAACATCGGCCCGGGCTGCTGCAAGGAAGGCTGTACGCGCTAACGAATCGTAGAGGTCTTATTTCAGCGAAAATGGCCATTTATAAATTCTAACGAATCGTGGAGGTCTTATTTAGCTGGATTCCATAGATAATGTACCTCTGTCAAGGAAGTAGACACACATCAAACGACCTGGAGCTGCTCATAGTACCGTTTCTCGCGTTGTTGCGGGGTTAGGTAATGAATGGATGAATGGATGCGCATACGGTTGTACTCCAACTCAATATACTCGTAAATTGCATCATACGCCTGTTTACGAGTCTTGAATTTGGTTTGGTAAATAAG
>NZ_FNNV01000005.1 GCF_900106745.1 Paenibacillus sp. CF384
AAGGAGGCTTAACGCCCTTCGACCTCCACAAACCAACCCTAAAACCAAAGAGAAACCCAACGTTTGAAAAAAAACGTTGGGTTTCTCGACATTCTGAGGCTGCCAAATGGCAGCCTTCTCTATGTTAAATATTCGAAAACTTAGCGAATCGCTGCTTGTACATCTTCTCGAGACCAAGCGAGATCAAATGGAAGCCCAGTATAAACACCGTATAGACAAGAAGCGGAATGAACAGCAGCCATTGGTTGATATCCAAATTACTGCGTGCTTGGCCGATCAATCCGCTCCATTCGTTCGTGCGGCTGATGTATTCGGGCAGTTCGGGCCACGGATTGATGTAAACTATCGTACCCCCGACGAAGATATGGAAGATGGCCAGCTGTCCGCACAACTCCAGGATCAATACGATCTCTTGAACAAACAGGATAATGAAGCTTTCCTTTAAGTGAGGGAGCAGATGCGTCCGGATGATAGTCCATTGGCTTGCTCCGATTGACTTCGCGGAGAGGATGAACTGCTTCTCGCGAATGACCATCGTCTTCTCTTTCACCGTAGAGGCGACTGTCGGGATGCCGACAAGCGCCATAACGATAGAAAGGATGAGCGTCAGCTTAAGAGGTGAAGACGCCGGATTCATGGAAATGCCGATCATGATCATCCATACAATAATTAAGATCGGAATGCCGTTTAACATATTCCAGATCGGAAGACGGCCAGCTCTGGAGGTCTTGCTTGTTCCCAGAAAACCAAGCAGCATCCCCAGCACACCGCCAATGCATATGCGGGTTAGCGCAATCGATACCGTTGCTATAATCGTATATTTCGCCCCGTCCAGCAGCTTCGCCATCAAGTCTAGACCGTATTTATCCGTTCCAAAGGGATAGGCGGCTGACGGCGGGCTCGGCGGCGCAATAAGCGTGGCTATGCCATTCTCGTCGACCTGATAATCGACAGCAAGATGTTCGTTTAGATCATGAGGAGCGATATAGTGGCCGAAGAAGGAAGACAAGATAATAAGAACTGTAATCGTCAGACCGGCCAACAACGTTCTGTTCATCGTACAAACACCTTCTCCCAGCCGTAAAGCAACGCTCTCAAGATGGCAAACATAATCACATAGAGCAGCAGCATCGTGAAAATGCCGTTCACGACCAGGTTGTACTGATAACCTTCATAGGCATAAGCGTTGGAGAATACCATCAGCGTCACGCCGTTCAGATTGTATAAATATTCGAAGATGAACAAATTACCGAACAGGATTCCCATAAACTTATGCAAATCCGCTTTGACAAAAGGCAATACGTTAGGCAGTGCATGGAAGAAAATAATATAGCGTTTACCCAGCCCTCGTGCTTTCGCAAAGCTGATATAGTCTTCCGTCAGCGTCTGACTCATATGAAGCGCGACATTGCGAATCATATAGATCGCAGGAATGATGATGGCCGAGATTAGCGGCAGCGCGACCGCCGGATCGTCGGTCGAAAAGCTTGCGACTTGGAAGACAATGAGCCCCGTCTCATCCGCGATGACTACGATCAGAAACTGCAGCAGCAAGACGATGACGAAATCCGGCAGCACGCCGAGCAGTTCCAACAGGCTCTTAAGCCATCGCGCGCGCGTAATCGCAAAATAGATGCCAAGCAAAATGCCGATCGTCATGCCGATAGAGGCGCCGACAATCATATAGGAGAAAGTAAGCGTAAAACTGCTGCCGATTTGCTCCAAGAACGAGTGCTCGGTCCTGCCGGCCAGGTAGATGAAGCTCTGCCCATTGGCAAGGCCATCGATGTAGCTGACCAACCGCTTCAGTCCCTCTGACCAATTGTAATGCAGCGAGCCGTCCACGTAGCTTTGCTGAAGCACAGCGGGAACCATGGCAAATGCAAGGACGAACATCAGAATCCCCAGAATAATCGCTGTGTGCGACGTAAGTTTTGACATGCTGCGACCCTAATCCTTTCTACAAGAATTCATCGCCGGTAAACGCAACGAGCGAAAGAATGAACAGCAAGGAAACAAGCACAAACACACCTAAGCAAATCGTAGAAGAAATTTTCTGCGAACGCGGTGATACCGTAACGCCCCAGCTAATCAGGAATGCCCAGAGACCATTGCTGAAATGGAACACAGCCGACAATACGCCGATGACGTAAAGAATGAAATACACCGGATTCACGGCAATGTGATGCATGGTCGAACCGAGCTCCTCATGGGTGATATTACCCAAGTAAATTTGAAGCCGCGTATTGAAGAAATGCCAGAAAACGAAGATAAACGTAAGAACGCCCGTAATGCGCTGCAATGTGAACGCCCAGTTACGCTCGTATTTGTATTGTCCCGCGTTCAAATTGGACTGAAAAGCCATGTACAGTCCATAAATAGCGTGAAACAAAATCGGCAGGTAGATCCCCACAATCTCTAGCAACGGCTTAAGCGGCAAGCTGTTAATGAAATGCACGTAGGTAGCGAAGCCTTCCGGTCCACGCTCAAACGCTTGAAAGTTGATCGATACATGCACAAGAATAAAACCTCCGAGAGGAATTACACCAAGCAGTGAATGCAATTTGCGCCAGTAATAGGAATTTCTTTTCATCATTTCGCCTCCCTATAAATGAAACGATTCAGAGCGCTCATCTGTGACACGAGCTTCGACATTTATCATGCCACCAGCGCACAAAGAGCAATCGGCAGATTACATAGCCCGATTGCTCTTTGTGTCAAATAAGGGGATAACTTCAATATGGAAACACCATAATAAGATGAATATTTGTTCTTAGACAGGCGGTGCGTCGTATGACCTCAAATCTAAATCAAGCATTGCGAGACACTTCTAAGTCATCCGATTTTCTGCAAACAACCCAGCTTGTGCAAGATACCCTTATTCATTTTACTTACTATAAAACGCTCATCAGCCAAGAGCAATTTCACCATGATATACTCCCTTTTTTGCAATTTCCGGAAGATACAAGCTTACATCTGCATGATGTGCAAGCCCTGATTCCAATTACAGGAACCACGATCTCTTCCAGCCTAGATGAAGTCCTTAAAGCCTTAGCGCAGGGCTCAATCTTCATTCAATTGGATGCCGAGCTGAACGAAGGACTGCTCGTAAACCTCGCGGACGTAAAACTTGGCCATCGTGATCATAATGATACCGAGAATGAATACAGCGTACTCGGGCCGAAGGTCGGTTTTGTCGAATGCATAGATACCAACTTGTCTTTACTGCGAAGAGGGCTTGTAACCGAAAAATTAATATTTGAAGAACTCATCATTGGTTCGATTTCAAAAACGAGAACCGTTATCGTTTCGTTGGATGGAGTCACGAATCCCCAGCATGTAAATACGGCTAGGCAGCGACTGTTGGATCTCGATTTTGACGTCGTGTTTGAAACTTCCCTGCTGGAATTACTGATTACCGACAACTCGAATTCACCTTTCCCGTTGTTCTTGTCCAGTGAACGTCTGGACAGAATCATGTATGCCTTGATAAACGGAGAAATAGCGATTCTATGCGACGGTTCTCCTTCTATTATTACGGGACCTACGAGCCTATTCAGCTTCTTCATTTCTCCCGAAGATTACTATTTGCCATGGATTATGGGCTCGTTCTTTCGTCTCATTCGTTATTTCGGCATCACTTTTTCAATTCTGGCTACCTCCTTATATGTTGCGATTCTTACCTTTCATTACACCGTCATTCCCCGTGACCTATTGGGTCCGATTATCGAATCCAGATCGAACGTCCCTTTCCCTCCGATGCTGGAAGTGCTGTTCTTGGAAATAACCATCGAGCTGCTTCGCGAAGCCGGCTCCAGATTGCCTACAAAAGTCAGTCAAACGCTTGGCATCGTAGGCGGCATCATACTTGGACAAGCAGCCGTGCAAGCCGGTTTGACCAGTAATATCCTGCTCATCATCGTGTCTCTGTCGGCGCTCGCTTCCTTTACCACGCCTATCTTTAAAATTTCGAACACGATCCGATTTTTGCGTTTTCCATTGATTATCTTGGCGTCCTATTGGGGCGGATTAGGCATCGTCATTGGGTTAATGTTGATTACATGCCATTTATTGCGTTTGAAATCGCTGGGAATGCCCTATATCGCACCCCTGTTTCCTTTTCGTCCTAAAGGTTTCAGCGACAGTTTCATACGCTCTTCCTTCACCCTTACTTCTAAACGATTCGCTACTCTGCGCCCGCTCTCGACACAAAGATATACCGTTAAGAAAAATAAGGATATCGGAGACGACTATAACAATGAATAATGTTGTGCGGCTAGGAGGATGAAATCGTGACAAGAAGGACTATCCCCGCTCTTATCTGCTGCTGCTTATTATGCGGATGCGCGCAAGAGCGGATCATTGACCGCATTAATATTATTCAGAGCATTGGAGTAGACAAGGAAGGGGAGACCATTAAGATAAGTGCTTCTTTGCCTTCCTATATAAAAGGCGCTCGTGAACAAGCCTCCCCGATAACCGCGGAGTCTAACGTCACGTACGGGATATTCACAGCCTTGACCGCCAAGTCTTCGCAGCCGATCGAAGTCGGTCAAATGCGCACCTTGGTCCTCAGCGAACCATTCGCCCGGGAAGCCATTGATGAGTTTGCCGAGATTATCAATCGAGAATCGATCAAAAGCAGCAATGCTACGATTGTCGTAACCAAACAAAACGTCAACTCCATTATTGCCGACAGCTCGAAGAAGCCTCCGTTCTACTTGTCGGAGCTCATCGAACATAACATGAAACAGGGAAACACGCCGAAGACCAATTATCATTCCTTCTTAAATCAGTATTATGGAGAAGGACAGGATCTGTATTTGCCCGTTATCAATAGAGACAACGGTTTATTACAAATGGATGGCATTTGCGTCTATAAAGGGAACGAGCTCAAGCTATGGTTAACAGCCGAAGAAGGCTTATATCTAAAGCTGCTGACAGACAAAGCATTGACCGGCGAATATGATTTCAAGCTAGGTCCACAAGAGATGTACTCCTTGATCATTCTGCGCGGAAAGAGAAAAGTTGCCATTGCACATGACGGAAAAACGAAGATATCCCTTCGATTGTCCATAGCGCTTAGAGAGATTCCGAAGGCGATTAACGTTCAGAAACAAGCCGATTTGCAGAAAGTAAAAGAACAAATCGAGACGAAACTATCTTCGGAAATCACGGCGCTGCTAACTCGATTACAGAAGAACAAGGTCGATCCCGTCGGCTTCGGAGAATACTATAGATGGCAGCATAGAACGTTTAACGCGAATCGTTTTTATAACAAAATCTACCCGAATCAAGTGTTCGAAGTGAAAACGAAAATTATTATTACATACTCAGGGGTTGGGCAATAGTGCAGAAGCTCGTAAAGGAAAACTACACGATTTCCGGATATTTTGTATTTTTCTTAATCGGCACTTCCCAGGCTGCCGCTAACATCTTTAATTTTCAATGTCTGATTGCCGTTCATGCCGAACAGGATGCTTGGATATCCATTATGCTGATGGGTTTGAGCTTGCATCTGATCGTCTGGATGGTGTTTAAGATGCTCGGTAATCCGGCGAAAGACGTCATTGATTTGCATCGAAGGATCTTCGGAAGGATCATAGGGAATGCCATTTCTCTGCTATTAGTCGGATACTACTTCTTGATGTCTCTTTATTTCCTGCGGTCTTACATCGAAATCATTCAAGTGTGGGTGTTTCCGAATATCCGAGCATGGGCGCTGGCAGCGCTCTTCAGCTGCATTATTTACTATATCGTATCCGGCGGGTTCAGGGTTGTTGCCGGCTTTAACTTCTTTTACTTGGTCCTGCTTCCGCTGCTCTTCTGGCTGTACTTCCCGATTCGACAAGGCAATTTCCATCATCTATTGCCAATGCTTAATCACTCTATTGTTGAATTGCTGAGAGGCTCCAGAGCTGCCGGATTTATTTTCTTCGGACTTGAAGCATTGCTTATTTACTTTCCTTTCTTAAAATCGCCTGAAAAAAACGTGAAATGGGCGCATCTGGCCGTGTTATTCTCAACGCTCAAATATATGGCAATCATGATGGTAACCATCATGTATTTTAGTCAGGGGATGCTGAAACATTCGCTATGGCCTACTTTAGCCATGACGAAAATTACGGAGCTGTCCTTCTTTGCAAGGTTTGAGTTTGTCTTTATATTTGTTTGGCTGATGATCATCATTTCAACGGTTTGCATCCCCATTTGGTGCTGTACGAGAATTATGAAGAGGGTTGCCTCGTTTAAACCCGGACTGTCATTACCGATTCTATTGGCAGCCCTTTTCATTGCCTCTCTTATGTTTAACGAACGAACGAAGATCACTGCATTTGGAACGTTTATAAACGATATCAGCTTTTATTTCAATTTTGCCTATATCCCGATTCTGTTCATCATCTCTTGCTTGGTCATAAAGTCGAATTCGACAGGGGGGCCTCTTTCGTAACGATGCTTTAGTCGGTCTGTATCCCGTTCCCTCCAAACACCACATTACTGCAGGCCTGCAGCCGAACAGCCTCTTCCGTCTGGCTTAACACCTTACCGGATGCGGGTACGACAAGCTCATTATTCAGAACATGCAAGCCCGAAGTGCTCTTAGCATGCAAAATATCACCTGCGATCATTTCGAAACGGTTATCTTCAATCCGGACATGTTGATGTACCGGCTGTTCGGCACTGCCCTCTCGATTCTCCGGAGCAATTAGAATGACAGGATGATCCTCATTGCCGCAAGCCAAGAATCGATTCTTCCTAATCGTTACATCTCGAACCATGCCGGACTCGAACCAGCTCTCGGCATCATCGGCGATTAGAATCGCGCTCATGCCTGTCCGTTCAAATCGGTTGTTCTCGATGACAACCTTTCGTCTGGTCGTAACCAAGATGCCGCGCGTCGGAATACAAGCAAACCGATTGTTGTCGATGCTAACCTGCGGCGTCCATGTGACATTCTCGACTACATCGTGTTCCTCGATCGAATCCGGCACCTGCTTGTCCAAGGTGAGCTGCCAATCTCTGGCATCCATCCTACTGACCTCTTCAACCGTATGGCAGGAATAAGGAATTAACGTTCGCGCTCGAATAAACTCCACCACATCACCGGTGAAGAAAGGCTCGAAACCGTAGGTTTGCTCATGCATAAATCGAACGACCACTTGGTTCCGGGACGGACGATCCACGATTCGCAAATGGGTGCCATGCACGTTAATGGCGTCATCATGCGCCCCTTCAAAATCGCTGTTCTCGACGCGGATGAGGCCGCGGCATCCCGAGACATGAATCAAATCCGCAAATCCTGCGCATGTCCGGCCGGATTCGGGGCGAGGCTTCATGTTCATCGCATCGAATGCAACGTTCTCGCTGAACTGACACACAATGCCAAGCCCATGCATGTAGTGTATGCCGACCTTTGACCATGTTACGTTCCGACTGCGGACCACGAAAGAACCCACTTGATCGCGGATACCATCGCGCAGCTGAAATACGTTACCGACTTTCGTATCCGGCATGTCCTCGGCATAATGCAACCGCAAGCGCTTCGGCTCTAACTCTTCTACTTTCACGGCGTCCATGATGGGATGCTGCGGGATACGCCTGATCGTATTGTTCGCCGGATCATATTGCGCAGCCGGTCCTCCTTGGTATCGCCAGCCTTCTCCGACCCAGGACAACACTCCGTGTTGATCGAGCTCATACCAAGAGTCCGGCTTGACGCGAACATCCAGATGATGGCAACCTACTGATTCGACGACCATCTCCGACATGGTCGCACGCTCGAAATCGATCGATAGATTGCGAATCTGAATGTTATCACAGCCATCGATGACTAGCGGCGTCATTTTCCCATGGAACACAAAGAGCGAACCGTTGCCATCCAGCGTAATGCCTTTCATGCCTTTCAACAACAGCCCGATTGTCTTGCTTACATCCGGATTCTCGGATTCGCTCGCTGTGTTGGTTATATAATAGGGCACCTTCGCTGCATGCTCGGGATAGAAATCGTATCTGCCCTTCGCGATGGATAGGGTTACCGGACTATCGTACGCATTCAACTGCTCTATCGCCTGACGGAAATACGGCACGGCATCTACTCCGAGATCCGGTTTCAGCCCAACATCCAACATATGCACGGTATTCTCCATTACTTATCCCCTCTCTGCGCCTCCAATTTAGCCCTTCACCACGAGCGTAGTCACGCTTTCAGCTTTAAACGTCCACACACGCGGAGTTGCACCTGTGAATACGCGCTCCAAATCAGAATCTGCAGATGTTTCGTAAATTTCTGTACTCGTTCCCTCTCCATCCGTACCGATATCAATGCCAGAGGTAACATTCTCTTTGCTGTTGTTAACGACCACAAGCGTTACGCGCTCTCCACCGTTGTCGGTAAACGCTGCAACCTTCAGCTCTGAATGATCGGAGTACGCCTCGTTTCTTACATCGCCGGGGCGAATGAATTTAGTATAATTTCCGAATGCCCATAGCCGTTTCGTTTCCTTGATCCGTCCCTCTGCCTCATCGACATAAACCAATCCGTCTCGGAAGTCGTATTTGGACACGGCGATCCAATACTGCCACGAAGTTACGCCGCCAATGGTGATATCCTCATGGACAAGATTAGCTAGATTCAAAGCGGTTTCCATGCCATAGTCTGCTCCGCCCTCCATTTCGGTCCACTCCGACATCCAAATGCTGAGGTTCGGCTGCTCCCGGCGAATAAGCTCAGTGAACTCTTCTTTGTACACGGGATTGGAAACATGCGGAACATACGAATGCACGGCAATATTGCCGAGACGGCTCATGAGCTCCTTATCCTCAGCCAACTTGTAATAGTACATCCTGGCGCTTGTCCATTCTCCCGCTTCGATCGCGGATATGCGGACAGGCAGCCCTTGCTCTTGCAGTTTACGGTCTAAAGCACGATAGACGAGCAAACATTCCTCAGGCGTGTAATGACAGCCTTCTTGTCCGTTCTCTGCATTCCATAACCACATCGGCTCATTGATCGGGGAAATCCATTCCACAGGCAAACCTTCGACTTCAATCAGATGCTTGACGACATCTATGAGGTACTGGGCGAACTGCTCTTCCATGCCTGCGCGGAAATTCGACTTCCCTTCTTGATGTCCGGAGGTCATCCCGCTAATCGTCATTCTAGGTGTTGGACTATTAGCAAACGCTACAATTTGCTTGGCACCTTTCTCTACAGCCATCTTCATTACCGCCAGAGCTTGCGCGTCCCTGCTCCAGTCATATTGTCCTTCGGCCACTTCGACACTTTCCGCGCGCCGCCACGCATCCTCAATTTCCTCGCCATCACCGGCTCCGATATTGTGACGATAGATCGTCATGCCGATTCCTTTGTGGGGATCATAAAACAATTCCAGTAATCGAGCCAATTCCGACTCCTGCCAGCTGCCCGTGTGCTGTGCCCACCATGCGCCTGAAGCACCGAAGCCCTCCATGCGTTGTTTCTTGTCTGCCTGTTTGATTTCAATCCGAAATGCTCCCATACGCTCACCTTATCTCTCAATAGAATGTGCTTTGCGTTCTCATCACGGTGCCTCAAGCAGAATACCGGTAAACAGAATCTCGATCATTTCTTTCAACGCTGCGTCGTAGGTCAAATTCATATCCAGCAAGAACCGGTCCTTCAACATGCGATCCATTGTCCCCACGATCATTTCCTTCAGAATCAAGGGATGAATCGGCTTAATTCGCTGCTGCTTTATCCCTTCCTCAATTAAAGCCAAGGTCTGATCCCAATCCGCCTGCAGATGGCCTTCGATCTCCGCGAACAGCTCCGGGTACGTCTTCTCGATTTCGTAAGCGCGCCTGTAATCGAGCACATCTGAGAATGCCGGCATGATCGGAATCACGCGCTTCAGCTTCTCAATAACATCCAGGGAGGCATCCGACAATACCCGCTGCTCTTGTTCCTTTATACTTGCAAAAGCTTCTTGAATAAACAGGCGAATAACATCTTCCTTATTGCCTATTTGCTCATATAATGTTCGTTTGGAGATGCCTAGCTTGGCAGATAGGTCATCCATGGTAAACCGAATCCCTTTCTCGTCGAATGCCTCTATAGCCGCTTTCATGACCCGAGCTTTTAATTCCATCCTGCTACACTTCCTTTACCACTTCACTTGTAAAAGCGTTTGTAAACCAATAAAACTACATTGGTTTTCTCAGTTTTATATCCAAAATAGCATACCTTTTAAGACTATACAAGACATCTTTCACCGAAGCTTGATTCATGTATGGAACTAAAAACCGAATAGGTGTCCATACTATAGAGGAACCGTATATCTAGATCTTTGCTGAGGACGTGAACGTACATTGACGACGAAATCTGTACCGAAAGAACAAACGGAACGCGAAGGAAATGCTCTGTTTCTAACCATGAAAATTACCGCATGGGTAGCGTTTATTATTGGCGTGGTGTTGTGTCTCAGCAACTATGAGAATTTCAGCGACAGCAACAGCTCACTAATGACCGGGATCGGCTGTTTGGTCGGCAGCGTGTTCATCTATACGATTGGCACGGCAATTAGCCTTGTGCAGAAACGCAAGGCGGAATCCGAGTAAGTAGCTTCATGTTAGTTAGCTTCGGGGCTGTTTCCTTCTATGGAGGAGCGGCCCTTTCTTGCGTAGATTAGCCTTGCAGCAATGGCGGCTGTAATATTGATCCGCATTCCGGGGAAAATTAAGTTAATCCAAGGTGATGGTTAGGAGATGAGAAACTGTTGAATATGTCCAAGTTCATTCGGCTGTTGACCACAAGCGGCGTCTTGGCAAGCACCGCCTTGTTTGCATCGGGCTGCAAGTCCATGATCGTCTTCGATCCGAAAGGGCCAATCGGCATGCATCAGCGTGATCTAATCTATTTTACGATGCTGCTTTGCCTTATCCTATTGGTTCCGGTGTTGATCATTACAGCCTGGATCGTTTGGCGCTTCCGCGACAAGAAGGGGAACAACGCGCCTTATCAGCCTATATGGTCTCACAGCACCAAGCTCGAGATTACCTGGTGGAGCATTCCCATCCTTGTCATTCTGATCTTAGCCATTGTCACTGTACGGTACACCTACATGCTGGATCCGGCTAAACCGATTACGTCGGACAAGAAGGCGATTACGATCCAGGCAACGTCACTGGACTGGAAATGGCTGTTTCAGTATCCGGATCAAGGTATCGCCACCGTCAACCATCTGGTCATTCCCGAAGAGACGCCGATTAAGTTCGAGCTTACCTCAGACGGTCCCATGAACGGTTTCTGGGTGCCCCAGCTCGGAGGGATGATCTATACGATGTCCGGCATGGCGACGACGATGTATCTTCAAGCGGACGAGCCCGGTAATTATATGGGGACCGGATCGAATTTTACAGGCCGCGAATTCGCGAAGATGGGCTTTACGACCAAAGCCGTTCCACAGGCGGAATTCGATCAATGGGTGGCGGACGCGAAAGCCGGTGGGAATGCCCTGTCCGAAGAGGGCTATCAAGCGCTTGCCAAACCGGGGACTTCAGACAAAATGACGTTCGCTTCCATCCCGTCCGGCTTATTCGAGCGTATCGTCCACGTCTACTCCATGAGCCGCGGCGCACCTCCGGGTTATACGCAGAAGGCGCAAACACTCAGCGGCGAGAAGGCCATAGAGAAATCGGAAGGCGGACAGCTGCCGCCCGGAAACAATGCGCAAAAGGATACACCGGACGACTTTGAAAGCTTCGGCTCCGGGCACTCCCATCATAAATTAGACAACAAACACATGTATCATGGCAAATGAGAGGAGAGGCTTCCGTGATGGACCAAATTAAAGATTTCGTCTCGTGGTTCTTTGTCACAGGCGACCCGTTAATTTATGGCGCGGATGTGGCGATATCGCTGACGACGGTGGCTATTATCTTCGTGCTTAGCTATTTTGGCAAATGGGGCTGGCTATGGCGGGAATGGCTGACGACTGTCGATCATAAGCGCGTCGGGATTATGTACATCATCGCTGCGCTGCTGATGCTGTTCCGCGGCGGCGTCGATGCGCTGATGATGCGGACGCAGCTCGCTTTTCCCGAGATGAAGTTCTTATCGCCGGAGCACTATAACGAGGTGTTCACCACGCATGGCGTCATTATGATTCTGTTCATGGCGATGCCGCTCATGTTCGGCTTATTCAACATCGCCGTGCCGCTGCAGCTTGGCGCGCGCGACGTCGCATTCCCGTTCCTGAACTCGCTTAGCTTCTGGTTATTCTTCTTCGGCGCCATGCTGTTCAATATGTCGTTCGTAATCGGCGGTTCCCCGAATGCCGGCTGGCTGTCGTATCCGCCGCTGTCGGAGATGACGGGCAGTCCCGGCGTAGGCGAAGACTTCTATATTTGGGGGATTCAAATATCCGGGATCGGATCTCTGATGACAGGCATTAATTTCATTGTCACCATCGTTAAGATGCGTGCACCGGGGATGACATGGTCGCGGGTGCCGATCTTTACTTGGTCGGTACTTTCCAGCTGCATCGCGATTATTGTTGCCTTCCCTGTGCTGACGGTAACGCTTGCGCTGCTGTTCCTGGATCGTTTCTTAGGTGCGCATTTCTTCACGATGGACGGCGGCGGGAACGCCATGATGTACGTCAACCTGATCTGGATGTGGGGCCATCCGGAGGTCTATATTGTCGTTCTGCCTGCCTTCGGCATTTTCTCAGAAGTGGTGGCAGCCTTCTCGAAGAAGCGCTTGTTCGGCTATGGGTCCATGGTGTTTGCGATGATGAGCATTAGTCTGATGGCTTATTTCACGTGGCTCCATCACTTCTTCACGATGGGCTCGGGCGCTAACGTCAACATTTTCTTCGCCATATCCACGATGATTATTGCGATTCCTACAGGCGTGAAAATTTTCAATTGGCTGTTCACCATGTTCCGCGGAAGGATCTCGTTCGCAACGCCAATGCTGTGGACGATCGGGTTCATTCCCTGTTTCGTCGTGGGCGGCATGACCGGCGTGATGCTCTCGGTAGCGCCTGCGGATTTCCAGTTTCACAACAGCTATTTCCTCATCGCTCACTTCCATCAAGTCCTCATCGGCGGGGTAGCTTTCGGATACTTCGCGGGTTTGTATTACTGGTGGCCGAAGATGTTCGGCTTCAAACTCAATGAACCTATCGGCAAGTGGGCGTTCTGGATATGGAACATCGGTTTCTATGTCTGTTTTATGCCTCAGTATATCGTCGGACTAGACGGCATGACGCGCCGGATCAATTCGTACGACTGGGATACGGGCTGGTGGGCCATGAATTTCACATCGACCATAGGCGGGTTCTTGATGGGGCTCGGCTTCCTATTCCAGGTATGGCAGATCGCGCACAGCATCAAGTTTATGGAGAAGGATACGACCGGCGATCCGTGGGGAGCCCGTACGCTGGAATGGTCCATTCCCTCGCCCGCGCCGCTCTATAACTTTGCGACGACGCCTCTCGTAACGGACCGGGATGATTGGTGGGAAGAGAAAGAGCGCATCGCCGCAGGCAAAATGCCTAAAGACAAACCGGCGCTCGAGCCTATTCATATGCCGAAGAATTCACCGATTCCTTTTATCCAATCCATCTGCTGGTTTACGGTCGGCTTTGGGCTTGTGTTTCACTGGCTCTGGATCGCGATTCCCGGTTTCATCGGCATTGCGCTGACGATGCTCGCTCATTCGTTCAACTACGATACCGATTACTATATCCCTGTGGATGAAATCAAACGCACGGAAGCCAATGCAAGGGGGAGTATCTGATGGCGCACGCTCATGCGCACGAGGGCGGCCATGATGGCCATCACGATCTGGAGGAGCTCCGCAAATTCGGCTTCTGGATCTTCTTGATTACCGACTGTATCTTGTTCGCGACTCTGTTTGCCACTTATCTCGTGCTTCATGAAAGTACTGCAGGCGGACCGGATGCCAAAGAAATTTTCGAGATGCCCGGCGTCATCGTCGAAACGTTCATCCTTCTAACCAGCAGCTTCACTAGCGGTTTGGCTGTTCTTGCACTGAATGCGGGAAGCCGGAAAGGACTGATAGGCTGGCTCGTTGTGACGATTCTGCTCGGTGCCTGCTTTATCGGCATGGAAGTGACTGAGTTTCTGAAGCTCATCCACGAGGGCCATACGATTCATTCCAGCGCGTTTCTGTCGGGCTTCTTCACGCTTGTCGGTACGCACGGGCTGCACGTCTCGCTCGGTATCTGCTGGATCACCGCGTTGATCATCCAGCTAACCCGGCATGGCATTACGCCGGTAACGCAGCGAAAAGTACATATCACCAGCTTGTATTGGCACTTTCTGGATGCCGTATGGATCTTCGTATTCACATTCGTTTATTTGATGGGAGTGATGTGAGATGGCGCATAACCATGCTGCCGGGCACGGCGATCACGGGCACCAAGCCGCACACCACGGCTCGCTCAAGGAGTACGTTATCGGCTTCGGGCTCTCCATCATCCTGACCATTATCCCGATCCTCGCTGTCATGGACGGCTGGTTCGGGAAAACGGCAACGATCGTAGTTTTGCTGACCACTGCAGTTCTGCAATTTGCGGTGCAGCTTCTATTCTTCATGCACTTGCGAGAGGAAGAAGGCCCGCGTTATAACCTCATTACGCTCATCCTCGGCTTGATCATCGTCGTGGTCGTCGTCTACGGTTCCATTTGGATTATGGACCATAACAAAATGTATTAGACGCAGAAGACGCCGAAGAGCCGATGCCTTCCCCATTGTTGGGGTCGGCATCGGCTCTTCTGGCTTCCATCTAGGTTAGCGCAATTATTGGAGACCTATGATTAGCGAGTCGACGAATTTCTCGCTCGCTGTTCCAAGGTCATATGAGGAATCCGAAAGGCACCATGTGATAAGAGCTCCCGTCAAGAAAGAGAACAAATAATGCACGATCTCTTCTACGGATAACTCTTGTCGGAATATGGACTGTGATATTCCCTCTTCAATCGCATTATATAATAGTTCCTGCTTAATGCAGTCTGAGAAGAACGAAGGTTCTGTTGATTTCTGCGATAGGAGGACTACGAACGTCAGTTTAGTAAGTTCTTCCCCGACGATTAACGGAAAGCCCAGCGCAACCATCATAAACGTTCTAAGTTTATCGACCGGAGAAGCATGTTCATTATCCTCGATATACTTCCCGAATTTCTCGTCCATGTACTCGGACATATCATCTCGGAATAACTGTCTGACGATGTCCTCTTTGGACTTGTAGTGAATATAGAATGCCCCTTTAGAAAGGCTGCATGTCTCGCAAATTTCATCAACCGTAACGTTGTTGTATCCTTTGCTCAGAATGAGTTCCTTCGCTACGGTAAAAATCTTTTTCTTCGTGGCTTTCCCCTTCAGGTAGCGACTCGTTTCTTTTTCCTTCATCCCGTAACCCCTCCACAATGATAACTATAACGTATAGGTTTTTGGTTAGTCAAAGCTTGCTCGGGGGGAATTGACAAAACAAATATGACTGAAGTATACTGACTACAGTCACATTGACTGCGGTCACTTTTATAAGGACCGAAACAAATCATAAGAAAGAAGGTCGTTCATCATGAAAATTTCTATCCTAGGTACAGGTCATATCGGAGGTAGTCTTGCCCGGACCTTCAGTCGTAAAGGTCATACGGTTACGATCGCCAATTCGAGTAACTCCAAAGCTTTGCACGAATTAGCTACCGAGACGGGAGCTACTCCGGCAACGGTTCAGAACATCGCACAAGGTGCCGACGTTATTATTCTCTCCATTCCTACAAAGGGAATTCTCGATTTGCCTTCGGAATTCATCAATAGTATCGCACCCGAGACGATTGTCATTGATACCACCAATTATTATCCTTTACACCGCGACGGAGCCATTGATGGCATTGAGAACGGTTTGCTCGAAAGTCGTTGGGTGGAGCAACAAATCAAGCACCCGGTGATCAAAACGTTCAGTGCCACGAATTGGTATAACTTCACGGCAGAAATTCAGTCGGAACTACCTAGCCGTCTGGCTTTGCCCGTCTCCGGCGACGACCCTGCAGCTAAGGCACTCGTATCCCAATTGGTGACCGAGGCTGGATTCGATCCGGTCGATGCTGGCGGACTGGATGAATCCTGGCGTCAACAGCCCGGATCGCCGGCCTATTGCACCGATCTCGGCGTAGAAGACTTGCGTAAAGCCTTGTCTCAAGCGACTAACGTGCGGAAACCGGAATCGTCGGGTGTCCGCTCGAGCCAAGAAGAACTGGCTACGGCGCGGGAGATGCAAACCACGTTCTTTCAAACCTTCACCAAAGCCATTGAGGTTCTGATGGAATCAAACCAGTGGTCGGAAGCAGCGGCAACGAAGCGTCTGGTCGCACAATTTATGACGGGTCAATCACCAGAGGCTGTCTTTGGATTCATATTCGAGCACAAACGGCTATCCTAAACTAACGGCATAGGGGTTACGACTTCGGTCGTCGCAACCTGACAGGTACCCATGCACTGGCACTTTAACAAAGTGTCACGTGCATGGGTACTTTTATGTGGAATAAAAAAAGCTGGCTTCGGTATCATACATCAAACCGAGACCAGCTATTGAAGCTTCATCTATACAATTCCAGTTAGAACGCCTTAGCTACTTCACGCGCTTTGCGGATCGACTTATCTATAATCGTCTTCGCTTGGTCAGAAGCCGAAGCCGTGCCCTCGACAAAGATTCCTTCTAAGTTCGGAACGCCAAGGAATTTCATAATGACATTCAGGTGGCGATGTCCCATTTCGAATGCGGCAAAATCCGATCCAGGCGACAATACGCTTCCGCTTGCTTGGATATGAACGGCTTTTTTGCTGCTCAATAATCCGACCGGACCTTTACCTTCCACATATTGAAATGTTTTCCCGGCAACGCAGATGGAATCGATATAGGCCTTCAATACGGGCGGAAACGAAAAATTCCATATCGGATTCACAAAAACATATTTATCGGCTTCCACGAATTGATCCACGAGCTCGTTCAAACGCGCGATTTTGGATTGTTCAGCAGAAGATAACGCTTTTCCTTCTCCCGCTTTCTTCCAACCGTTCATGACATCGGCATCGATCTCCGGAATGCTCGATTGATAAAGATCAAGGTGAATCACTTCATCGTTAGGATTTTCCTTCTGGTAAGTCTCTATAAAAGCAGCGCCGACAGACATACTATAGGATGACTCTTGGTTTTTGGGATGAGCCGTTATATACAACACTTTCTCTTTTTGGCCATTTCCATTAGATGAGCTGAATATTTTTTTGAGAAGCTGGATCACTTTACTACGACTCCTTCAATACTTAGAATGTTTTTGCAATGTTCCAAGCTTGTTGAATGGCATTTTCTTTAATTTGACGCGCTTGGTCTGACGCTGCTGCCATGCCTTCTACGAAAATGGCTTCAAAGCTAGGAACACCGATGAATTTCATGATCACATCCAAATGACGATGACCGATTTCAAAATCAGCATAAGCGGAGCCTGGGGACAATACGCTGCCACTTGCTTGAATGTGAAGGGCTTTTTTGTTGCCCAGAAGACCGACAGGACCTTTATCCGTATATTTAAATGTTTTTCCTGCAACGCAAATCGAGTCAATATAGGCTTTCATGACCGGAGGGTAGGAGAAGTTCCAAGTCGGGTTAACGAAGACATATTTATCGGCTTCTACGAATTGATTCACAAGCTCGCCAAGTCGAGCGACTTTCGCTTGTTCCTCGCTTGTTAATTGATCGAATGCCGTACCTGCTCCTAATTTCTCCCATGCGCTAAATACATCAGCATCGATGCGCGGGATATCCATCTTGAACAAATCGAGATGTACGATCTCGTCGTTAGGATTTGCAGCTCTATAAGCCTCAAGAAATTGTTTGCCAACCGCCAAGCTATATGAAGCTTCGGTTTCATTCGGGTGTGCAGTGATATACAGAACAGTAGACATAATATTAATCCTTCTTTCGTTTTTTTATTCGGATTTTATCCGTTTACGATTATTAACAAAGTGCGTATTGCTGCTTTGTTAAGCTTCTTACTTTTTGTATGTTACTATAGATAAATATTAGTCGTCAATGATATTTTCTTCCAGCTCTCTCAATTGTCGTATCCTCGCAATTTCGATCAAATCACCTATAATTGAAACGCAAAAAAACGGATTAGCTATTTGCCATCCGTTTCATGGTTCATTTTGTTGCAACAACTTCTAATAATAAGGGCAATCAAAGCGGCTCGATCGTCACCGCGCATACTTTGAAGCCAGGCATCCGACATGTGGGATCGAGTGCCTGATTGGTGATCTTATTCACGTTTTGGGAGTCGCCCCAATGCATCGGTACGAATACGGTGTCCTGCCGGATGTCTGTCGTCACCTTACTGCGAACGACGATGCTGCCGCGGCGCGAAGTTATCCGCACGAGCTCGCCATCCGAGATCCGGTAAGCCTTAGCCGTCTTCGGATGCAGCTCTACGAACGATTCCACATCACGGGCTGCCAAGGAGTGACTGCGGCGCGTCTGTACGCCGGTCAAATACTGCGACAGCACGCGGCCTGTCGTCAGATAGAGCGGGTAGGTCTCATCCGTCAGCTCGGCCGGCATATGATTGTCGACCGGAACAAGCTCCGCTTTGCCATCTGCATGGGCGAATTGCCGCTCGAACATCCGCCCGGTATTCGCCTCGCCCGGGGACGGACATGGCCAGTAGACCCCTTCCTCAGAGCGAAGCCGCTCATACGTAATCCCGTAGTAATCGGCGATGCCGCCTTGGCTTGCTACTCGTAGTTCTTCAAAGATAGCTTCGGCACAGTCAAATTCAAAATACTGCCCGCGGCCCAACCTACTTGCGACATCGCACAGAATTCGCCAATCGTCACGCGACTCGCCGAGCGCCGGACGACTCGCTTCACGCAGCAGCACACGTCCTTCTAAATTCGTCATCGTCCCGGTATTCTCCATATAGGAAGTGACCGGAATGACGAGGTCAGCCAGACGAGCCGTCTCTGACATGAACATATCTGCAACTACGAGGAAATCGAGCTTGCGCAGCCCTTCTTCGACAAAATTGGCGTTCGGATTCGATACGATCGGGTTTGAACCCATCACGAACATGCCCCGAATCTCCTGCGCATGCACCTTCTCCATCATCTCATACGCGGATACACCTTTCCCAGGCAGCTCCTCCGGCTCAATATTCCATACGTTCGCGATATACGCACGGTCGACTGGGTTCTCTATCAGTCGGTAGCCCGGCAGTTGGTCGGCCTTCTGCCCGTGCTCGCGTCCGCCTTGCCCGTTGCCCTGACCGGTCACCGCACCATACCCGGAGCCAGGTTTACCGATCTTGCCGGTCATTAGCACCATATTGAGGAAGCTGCGCACGGCCATGTAACCATCCGTCTGTTGTTCGACACCGCGTGCCGTGAATACCATTGCGGTACTCGACTTACCGTACGCGATTGCAGCCTTGCGGATATTTGCAACCGATACCCCTGTCAGCTGCGCAATCTCATCCAAATCTAGCGCATCAAGGTGTGCCTTCAGTTCCGAGTAGCCTTTCGTCCGCCCCTGCACGAACGCTTCATCCAGCAGCCCTTCCTCAAGCAGCACCTTCTGTAACCCGTTCGCGAGCGCGGCATCCATGCCCGGCTTCACCTTCAGATGCAGATCGGAGACCCGAGTCGTTCCCGTCTCGCGTGGATCGATCGCGATAATGAAGGCACCGTTCTCTTTCGCTCTTGTAAAATAAGGCATGAGCGTCGGCTGACACTCCGCGATGTTCGTTCCGGCGAGAATGATGCATTTTGCCAGAGGAATATCGGACAGCGGATTGGTCAGCCCCCGATCGATGCCGAACGTCTTGTTGCCGGCCGATGCAGCCGCAGACATGCAGAACCGTCCATTATAATCGATATATTTGCTCCGCAGCGCAACACGTGCGAACTTGCCGAGCAAATAAGCCGATTCATTCGTCAGCGACCCGCCGCCATACACGCCGACCGAATCGCGGCCGAATTGCTCCTGCAGCGCGGCGAACCGCTGGCCGATGATCTCAAGCGCATGATCCCAGGAGATCGGAACGAAGTGCTCTCCTTCTCTGCGCATCGGCACTGTCAACCGTTCCCGGTGAAGTGAATGCTGATAAGCATTCATCCCTTTAATGCAGAGCCGCCCTTCGGAAGCCTTGTTCATCTTCGGCTCCACGGTATAGACCGGTCTGACGGCTCCCGGCTCCCAACGCTCCGTCACCAACGCCTTGCACTGAACGCTGCAGAACGGGCATTGTGTATCCATTACTTTTATGACAGGAGCCGCGCCAATTACCTGATCCTGCTGCTGCATCATTTTCATTGCCATTTCCCCCGATCAATAGGCGGCTGCCGATTATTAATGTTAGATTGATCCGCTTAACACTTCAGCTACAGGGATCACATGTTGAGCGGCAGGTACATTCGCCAGCAGATGATCCCGATAATCGCCATTGAAAAGTCCTTCACGGAGCGGAATAAGGCCTAACCGATCCATCCACTGCCATGCATATTCGCCATACTCCGCCTCTTCGCGGTACCATAGGGCGAAAGCGGCCGCGATGTCGATTGCCGCTTCATCACTGCAGCATACGCCTATCAGCTGCGGCGTCCGCAGCTCCTTGATCCGGCTGCCGCCGGCGTAGATCTCCCAGCCTGCCGGCGTGCCAACAATTCCGAGGTCGGCGGTCAGCGTACCTGCGCGATGCATCGGACTGCCGGACACCGCAGCTGAGAATTCAGCCGGAAAGGCAAGACCTTCGAGCATCCATTCCAGCCTTGCGCCCATCTCCACCGAATCGCGCCAGACCCTCGAATCATACTTCGGAACTGCACCGGTAAGGACTGTTCCAAGCGCATTGCCATAACGCGATGCTGCCAGCGGCATAGCCAGCGCAGCACCGACGGCGGCAACCTGCTCCACCGCAATTCCCTGCAAATCCAGGCCGCCCGTGCTCGTCAGCTTCACATGCGGGATGCTGAAACGTTCCACGACTTCGGCAATGCGCCGCAGCTGATCTGCATTCGTAAGTCCGCCATACATGCGCGGCATGATCGAATAGGTGCCGTCAGCTAGTCGCGAGAACGCAAGGCTTCCGTCTTTATGCGCCGCATCAGTACCAGAAGAATTCTCAGACTTCATCTTTCGCGAGAAAGCATGAACTCCCAGATAATACGCTAGAGCTGCGTGACATACGCCGCAGCCGTTCTCCGTTTGCCAGCCGAGTGAACATCTTACTCCAGCCGCATCCATCTCGCTGCTACTGGCAATCGCCTCGCGAAGTTCGCTGTGGCTCAGATGGGTACAGCCGCATACCGTTACCTTCGGCGGCTCAGGCTGTTCCTCGTTCGCAAGCGTATACTCCAGAATCGAGCATACGAGCGGCTTGCAGCCGCCGCATGAGCTGGAAGCTTTCGTGTAGCTGCGCACTTGCTCGAATGTCTCCAGACCGTTCTCGCGGATTGCCGATACGATTGCGCCTTTACTTACGCCATTGCAGGAACAAACGGTATCGTTGCCCGACATGGCGGCGATCGCTGCCATATCCGCTCCGCCACCGCCCGAGCCTTGCTCCGCATCCTGTTCCAATATGGCCGCATCCGAATGCTGCTTAATATAACCGAGCAGTTTACCGCCTTCTGAGCTGTCCCCGAACAAGACAGCGCCGACGACTTTGCTGTCTTTAACGAAAATCCGCTTGTACGTGCCTTTAATTCCATTGGACAATTTATAAGATGCATCTGTTGCGCTGTCTCGGATCTCGCCGGCCGAGAAAACATCTACGCCCGATACTTTCAGATGGGAAGCGAGAATCGAGCCCTCGTACCCTTCTGTCTGCATCCCGCAGATGTGCTTGGCAAGCACTTTCCCCTGCTCATATAGGGGAGATACCATGCCGTAAACCATGCCGCGATGCTCTGCGCACTCCCCAACCGCATACACATCCTTGATACTCGTCTGCATAGTATCGTTGACGAGAATCGCCCTATCAATCTCAAGTCCGGCTTCTGCGGCTAGTCTGACGTTCGGGCGAACGCCGACTGCGATAACGACCAGATCCACGCTTATCGTCGTACCGTCCTTGAACAGCAGTCCTTCGACCCGTTTCTTGCCGAGAATCTTCTCCGTCTGCTTGGTCAGCAGGAAATTCATCCCCTGCTTCTCGAGCTCCCTGCGCAGCATGCTAGACGCTTCGCGGTCCAGCTGACGCTCCATCAAATACTCGTTAATGTGGATGACGTCGACCTGCATGCCAAGATTGAGCAAGCCGCGCGCCGCCTCCAATCCGAGCAAGCCGCCACCGATTACGGCAGCGCGGCGATACGTTTTGGAAGCCTCAAGCATGGTGTTGCAGTCTTTAATATCCCGAAATGCGGTAACGCCGGGCAAGTTGGCGCCGGGTAACGGAAGCATGAACGGCAGGGAACCCGTGGCGAATAGAAGTTTATCGTACGGGGCGACTACTCCGCTGCTGCTGATCACCTGCTTGCGCTCGGTATCGACGCGGACAACGGGATCGCCGGCATGCAGCGTAATGCCGTTGTCTTTATACCACTGCCAATCGTTGATCGTTATGTCAGCCAGCTTCGTATCTCCCTGCAGGACTTTCGACAACATAATCCGGTTGTAGTTCGGATGCGGCTCACTGCCGAAGATCGTCACCGAGAATTCGTCCGGTTCCAGCCTCAGGATCTCCTCGACACATCGAACACCAGCCATACCGTTACCTATAACAATGAGCTTCGTTTTCTTCATTACCGTTCCCCTCCACAATCCAGACCAAATCGCGGCATACCTCTCTCTCTTTCAGAAGCGCAGAGCGCTATACCGCGTGAGTCGCCTCTTTCTCTATGGCAGGGCGTATGGTCCACGCATTGAATCCAAAACATACAGCCGTAAAAACCAACAACAAGACGAAACCATTTACGTACGACCCGCTTGCGTCGTGAATGAATCCGAGCAGCATCGGCGGGAAGAAGCCGCCAAGTCCGCCTGCGGCGCCAACGATGCCGGTTACGGCACCCGTATCTTGCGGCGAAACCTCCGGTACCATTTTGAACACGGCACCATTACCGATGCCGAGGAACATTGCGCCGATCAGACAGCCTGCCGTGAACAGCGGGAGCCGATCCAGCGATAATGTCATGATGAATGCGGCAATCGCGAAGCCGCTGAACACGACGGCCAGCACGCGGCGCGAGCCGATACGGTCCGCCCATAAGCCGCCAAGCGGACGGATGAGTGTCGCTAGCAGGACGAACAACGCCGTCCGAAAGCCCGCCTCCGTCGCCGAAAGCACGAATTGTTCTTTCAGAAGCGTCGGCAGGTACACACTGAATGCAACGAATCCGCCGAATGTCAGGAAGTAAAATAAAGAGAGCAGCCAAGTCGATCTCTTGCGGAGCACCGCCATCGACTGCTTGAATGTTTTGACCGATGCCGGTTTAGGCAGATCTTTCCCCAGCAGCCAAAAGCCGATTGCCACCGCGCCGATCATAATCGCCAGACTGCGGAAGGTCGCGCTCATTCCCATCTGCGCATGCAGGAGCGGAACGCCATAGCTTGCCGCCGCCACGCCGAGATTTCCAAGCCCAGCAAGGCCAAGCACAAGACCTTGTTTCCGGGGAGGAAACCACCGGGATACATAGGTCAGCGAGATTGCAAAGGTCGAGCCGCCCATACCTAGGAACAGCGCGCAGAGCAGCAGGACCGAATAAGATGAAGCGAAGCTGGCTGCCAAGAGCGGCACGATCAAGAACAGCATCGTTGCCGAGAATACGCGCCTTCCGCCGTAGCGGTCAGCGTAGATGCCCATCGGAATGCGCATCACGGAACCGAGGAGCACCGGAGCTGCGATCAGCACGCTCGTCTGGAAACCGGTCAGCTGATACAGCTCCTTGAACTTGACAGCAAGCGGAGAAAACAGATTCCATATAATGAAGGACGCCGCCATGGCGATCGTCGATAACAGTAACGCCTGAATCGGTCTGTTCTTAGGCACGCACATGGCTCCCCCTTCTTCCTGCCCATCCTATCGTGCGGACACCGATATTTCATTGCTCATAGGCGAAAACGTCCTCTTCAGTTCATCCTGCTCGATAATTTCCTTCCATGGATCCTTCGTCAGGCTGAGCGAGTGTTCGACGCGCGATATTAATGCCAGACGATCTTCCTCTTTCTGGAGTGCATTCTTCACGGTATCGAGTCCGATACGTTCCAGCCATTCGCTGGTCCGTTCATTGTATTTGCCCGTCTCGCGGTAATATTGGATGAAAGCGCCGCACCATTCCATGACCTCGTCCTCCGTCTTCACTTTGGTCAACAGATCGCTGCCGCGCAGCTTCGTTCCGCCGTTACCGGAAATATGCAGCTCCCAGCCGCCATCGATCGCGACGACGCCGAAGTCTTTGATCGTCGCTTCCGCACAGTTGCGCGGACAGCCCGAAACGGCCATTTTGAACTTTGCCGGCGTTGCCAAACGCTCGAACTTCTTCTCCATCTTAATGCCCATGCCCATCGCATCCTGCGTGCCGAAGCGGCAGAAGGTTTCCCCGACGCAAGTCTTAACCGTGCGCAGCGTCTTGCCGTATGCATAACCCGAAGGCATATCGAGATCGGCCCACATCTTCGGCAAGTCTTCCTTCTTCACGCCAAGCAAATCTATCCGTTGTCCGCCTGTCATCTTCACAAGCGGCACTTCATATTTAAGCGCAACGTTAGCGATCTTCTGCAGATCCTCCGGCGTCGTCACGCCGCCATACATCCGAGGCACGACTGAATACGTGCCGTCTTTTTGAATATTGGCGTGATTGCGTTCGTTAACGAAACGGGACTCGCGCTCGTCTTCATGCTCATCCGGCCACAGCATGCCCAAGTAATAATTGAGCGCAGGGCGGCATTTCGAGCAGCCTTCCGTATTCGACCAATCGAGGACGTTCATCACTTCCTTCGACGTCGTCAGATGCATATTCTTGATCGCTTCGACCACTTCGTCGCGGCCAAGCGTCGTACAACCGCAAATCCCTTCCTTCACCGTCTTCACGCCGTCCGCGCCAAGCACGTACGTCAGAACATCTCCCACGAGAGGTTTACAGCCGCCGCAGGAGCCGCCCGCTTTGGTGCACGCTTTAATTTCGTTAATGCTGCTGCAGCCTTTCTCGTTGACGGCGTTCACGATTGCACCTTTGGACACCCCGTTGCAGCCGCAGACGATCTCGTCGTCCGGCATCCCTGCCACCAGAGCTGCGCCGGATTTCTGAGCGCCGCCGCCTGATGCGCCGAGCAGCACTTCTTTCTCGCGTCCCGTAACGTCTTCACCGGTACGGATCATTTTGAACAGACTCGAGCTGTCCGAGATATCGCCGAACAAGACGGCACCGATTACTTTGCCTTCACTAATGAGGACCTTCTTGTAAACTCCGCCAAAATCATCCTGCACGCGTACCGAACGAGTTCCCGGCCGATCGTTGTATACGCCGGCTGAGAATACGTCAACGCCCGATACTTTCAGCTTCGTCGAGACGACCGAGCCGTGATAACCATCCGTCTCAAGACCTGCCAGCTGCTTCGCGATAACCGCACCTTGCTCGTACAGCGGTGCGACAAGGCCGTAACCCACTCCACGGTGTTCGACACATTCGCCGACCGCATATACATTCGGGAGACTCGTCTCCAGGAAGTCATTAACGACGATCCCTTGGTTGATTGTAATGCCTGCTTGACGAGCCAGATCAACATTAGGCCGAATTCCGACGGCCATGACGATCAGATCCGTCTCTTCTTCCGTACCATCCGTGAATCTCAGTCCCGATACGCGCTTCTTTCCGTAAATACGTTCCGTATTCTTGCTAAGCAAGAACTTCATGCCCTGCTGCTCCAACTCGCTGCGCAGCATCGTCGATGCCGTTTGATCCAGCTGGCGCTCCATGATGTAAGGGTGCTTGTGCACGACCGTCACTTCCATGTTCAGGTTAAGCAGCCCGCGCGCCGCTTCCAGTCCGAGCAACCCCCCGCCGATAACAACCGCTTTGCGGTATGTCTTCGCCGTCTCCATCATCGTCTCGCAGTCTTTGATATCCCGGAAAGCGATAACGCCCGGTTTGTCAGCGCCCGGAACGGGGAGGATGAACGCGCTGGAGCCCGTCGCAATGATCAGCTCGTCGTATGGAAGCTTAAGACCGTTATCTATGCCGATCTGTTTACGTTCGGAATCGATTGAAGTCACCGTCCGCCCCGTGTGCAGCGTAATATGGTTTTCTTCATACCAGGACCATTCGTTAATGACGATATCCTTCATATCTGCGTCCCCTGCCAGAACGGAGGACAGCAGGATCCGGTTATAGTTAGGGTGCGGCTCACTGCCGATGATCGTAATGTCATAAAGGTTCGGGGCCAGCTTCAACAATTGTTCGATGCAATTCACACCGGCCATTCCGTTTCCTACCAAAACAAGTTTCTTCTTCATGAACACCCACTCCAATCTGTATCTAACATGTTGATGTAAGGTTTTTGCTGACAACTTCATCACGAACTAAAGCAATTCAAATTTATGTGTTATATTTCATGACATAAGATATTCATACTTTAACGCAGAATTGCTGTTTTGGCAATGATTAACTAGGAAATTTGGGTCCCATCTACAAAAAACTGCTCTTTGGCGAACAATATATCTAACATACACTGTCATCGTTCGTCATCCGAAGCAACCACCACGGAGCTTTGAGGTGGGTTAAAAAGAAAGCGTCCCCGCAATTTATCTCAAGTTTCAGACAAAAAGAAAACACCAGCTCAATCTCCCTCAGGAGATCGAACTGGTGTTATCTGGACAAACCGACATCTTCGTAGTTGTCAGATGACAACCTACTGGGGAATCCTCACCGTTACGCAGGTTCCCTCGCCTTGTTCACTTGTAATCGTGATTCCATAATTGCTGCCATACTGTACCCGGATTCGCTCCTGCACATTATAGAGACCGTAGCCCTGCGACTGCTTGACCAACACTTCTTCAACCATCTCCGGCGTAAACCCTGGGCCGTTATCTTTTACC
The DNA here is from genome assembly GCF_900106745.1 of Paenibacillus sp. CF384. Lineage (GTDB taxonomy): Bacteria > Bacillota > Bacilli > Paenibacillales > Paenibacillaceae > Paenibacillus_Z. The sequence continues at coordinate 27,097 of NZ_FNNV01000005.1, forward strand.
GTAAATATCAGCACGTTATCTGCAATGGTACCGCCAATTTGAAGAACGCCTCTACCTGACCGTTTCTGATCGATGCCATGCTCGATCGCATTCTCCACGATCGGCTGCAGCACCAACTTTATCATATGACAGTCCCGTATATGGGGATCGATCGCATACTCCACATCGAAGCTGTAATCATGCATGATAAGCTGTATTTCAATATAAGACTTCGTATTAAGCACTTCATCACTGACGGACATGATATCTTTGCCTCTATTTAATGAGGTGCGGTAAAACGATGACAACAGTCCCGCTACTTCACTGATATCCTCCGCACCTGCTGATATGGCTTTCCAATTGATGACCGACAGCGAATTGTATAAAAAATGCGGATTGATTTGGGATTGAAGCGCCCGGAGCTCCGCTTCTTTTTGACTGATTTGGTTCTTGTAGCCCTCTTCGATCAGCACGTTAATGCTGGTCAGCATTTTGCCGAAGCGATGCTCCAGTTCGCCAATTTCATCTCTCGCCACTATTTTGCTGCCGACAGAAAACACGCCTTGCTCGACCATTCTCATCTTATTATTGAGCTGATGGATGCGGCTCACAAATACACGCGAGAACAACCAAATAATAATAAGGAGAACGATAAAGCAAATACCCTCGATGATAATAGTGGCACGTATGATTTTCCAAGGCTTAATCGTTAATGTATTCGAGGAAGCAAGCAGGGAAAGCGTCCAGCCTGTTTCCCGAATCGGTCTGCTGAGCGCAATCAGTTCCTTGTCTTCACGCTCCGAATTCGGCAGCTTCATCTCGGAGTTACTCGTATATATGACGTGTTGCTTAGCGTCTGAGATCACAATGGAAAACTCTTTCATACTCGAAACATTGAGAGAGTTAAAGAAAAATTCCGGCTTTAGCTCCATATAAACAAGGTTATTCTTATCATAATTAATATCGCCGAAAATACGGCGTACACCAAATATTTTACCGTCCTTCGCGTACCAGTTCGTCTGAGTTGAGCTCATCGCTTCTTCAAACCAGAACTCATGCTCAACCGTAGCGATCGGCATAATGGATCCTATTCGCTCCGTAATATTGTTGCCGGTGTAAATCATGATGCGGCTAATATCCTTGTTTAGAAAAAGCGTTGTATCCAGCAATGGATCTACATTTTCGCTAAGATCTTTGTACATGGTGTAATAATCGCTGTATTCATCATTAAAAATACGCGAGAAATTCGGATTGTATGTGATCAGCTCGATGGCGGAATTAAACCGCTGCAATTTGTAGTTCAGGTTATCTTCAATCTTGCTCAGATTATCCTGCAGCACGATGTCCATCTGCTGAATTTGCAACTGCTTCGATTGTTGAAACGAGTATGCGCCTAATATGGCAAGCGGAATAATAATGACAGCCAAGTAGGAAACAAACAGCTTTCGTTTCATACTCAGGTTGTGAATAAATTCCAGTTTCATTCCGAAATCAACTCTCTCTCTGTCTCTATCGTTTCATTATACGATGAAATGAAAGCATAGATAAGAGCGTAGTCAATCCGTGTCCTCTACTCTTTCACCGCGCCAAGCACGATTCCGCTTACGAAATATCGCTGCAAGAACGGATATATCAGCATGATCGGAACCATCGATACCATAACTTTAGCCGCATTGAGCAATTGGCTTGAAATGTTAGATAGGCGCTTCACTTCTTCAGGGTCAGTCGTATTCATAATCGAGCTAAGGTTGACTATGAGTTGCTGAATGTACGTTTGAAGCGGCCAATTTTCCTTATGCTGCATGAGAATCATTCCGTCAAAGAATGCGTTCCAATGTCCGACGAACGAGAACAGCGTTACGGCAGCAAGGGCAGGCAGCGAGACCGGAATGAAAATCATAAACAGTGTTCGCCAAGGACCTGCACCGTCCATATGCGCTGCTTCCTCGAGCTCTTTCGGAATGCCTTTGAAGAAATTCATAAGCAAGATGACATTAAATACCGGTACAGCAGTAGGAAGAACGAGCGCCCAAATTTTATCCAACAGACCTAACGAGCTGATCGTCATATACCATGGGATCAAGCCTCCGCTAAACAGCATGCAGAAAATAATAAACCACATATAGATATTGCGGCCCGGAAACAGCTTTGAAGTCTTAGCGAGCGGAAAAGCCATTAAGACGGTGATGATGAAATTGATTGCACCGCCTAGCAGCACGCGTTTTACCGAGACCCAGAAGGAACGGAAAAAGTCGTTATCGCTCAGCACCTGTTTATAGGCACTCACATTCATGTCCACCGGCCAGAAATAAACCTGTCCGGTCATCGCGGGGATTTTGCCGCTGAAGGATATGGCAAGCGTATTGAGAATAGGCGCCATCGAGAAGAAAGCGACTAGGGTTAGTATGGCATAAATAACAGCATCGACGATGCGGCTGTTGCCTCGAATCATGATCCATCTCTCCAGTCAAGAAGCGTTCAGCTTTGATTTAGAAAATACGATAATTTGCAAAACGCGAAGCAAGCGCGTAAGACACCGAAATTAAGATTAAGCTGACGACAGACTTCAGCATCCCTACCGCAGTCGCAAGACCATATTGCGTTTCCAGCAGACCTGCCCGGTATACATACGTATCAATGATATCTCCCGATTGGTAGACGATCGGATTATATAGATTTAAAATTTGCTCGAAGCCGGCATTTAGGACGTTTCCGAGACTAAGTGTCGCTAGCAGAATGACAGTCGGTAATAAGCTAGGTATCGTAATGTACTTCAGACGCTGGTAACGATTGGCACCGTCAATTGCAGCAGCTTCGTACAAATTGCCATTAATAGATGTTAATGCGGCAATATAAATAATGGTACTAAACCCGAATTCCTTCCATACATCGCTTGCTACGACGATTGGACGGAACCAGACATTGCTCTGCAAGAACATAATCGGTTCGAAACCAAAAAACTGAACGATATGGTTGATAATGCCGTCTAAACTCAGAATGTTTATCATAACGCCGGAGAGGATAACCCATGACATAAAATGAGGCAAATAGACGATCGTTTGAATGGTTCTCTTAAACTTGACGCTGAACACTTCATGAAGAAGCAGCGCAAATACGAAAGGTACAATCAATCCGGCGATAATTTTCATAATTGCGATCACAAGCGTATTGACGAGTATGAGCTTACTGTCCGGCAGGCTGAACATGTACGTAAAGTTCTCCCAGCCGACCCAATCGGAATGAAACATACCTAGTGTAGGTTGATAATCTTGAAAGGCGATCACAATACCAAACATCGGAACGATGCTGAACAGGATTAGAAAAATAATTCCCGGGAGCAGCATGAGGTGATAATTCAAAGCAAAAGCTCGATTAAACATTCGATCTCCACCTATACACGTTTTTATTAAGAAGGGTATCACTTGCGCTATGCAAGGATACCCTTCCATCTCTATGAATGCTTAAGCAAGTGCTGCGGATTATTTGATGGATTCCTGAACTTCTTTGGCTATTTCGTCACCGCCGGTGCTCTTCCAGGTTTGTACAAACTTATCGAACTCGCCGATTGGAGAAGCTCCCGTAATGATGCGCAGGAATGTTTCATTCTCCAGCTTTTCGAGGTTAGCGCCTTTCTTCACCATAGTTTCCGTTGAGCCATAGAAAACCGGGTTCACCTTCGTGATTTCTTTCGCGCCTGTAACAGCACCTGCTTTGTAGAAGGCGAGTGTATCGGCGAAGGCTGCGATATCCTTCTTCGGCTCTTTATGATCCTTTAACACCGAATTCACGCGGGGGATTAGACGAGCAGGCAGATCTTTCATATCGTTATCTTGAACTACTTTGTCATAAATCGGAATGTCGCGAGCAAGCGCATCTTGGAAGTCCAGCTGCAAGTTTAGCGGATAGTTCAGCCAAGTTACGCCTTTATCTTTGTAAATTTCTTGCGTTGGCGGATCGATCAAGCGAATGCCCTGATACTCCACATTCAGCATTTTGAGAGCAGCTTCTGGGTTCTTCGCGTCTTTGCTGACCACGAGGAAAGTACCGGATGGAGCGGATGGCACGACATTACGCTTGCCTTCGCCATCGAGCGGACCAGCAATCGGAAGCCACTCTGCGTTCGGATCCGATTTCACATTATCGGAAAGCATCCAGCCCGCAAACCATGGGGCGAATAGAATGCCTGCTCTGCTGCCGGATACGAGACCGGCATTGTCTTCCCATTTGCGAGTGAGGAACTCTTTATCAATTAGTCCTTCTTTATACATGTCGCTAAGCTGTTGCAGGGCTTGCTTCGTTTCAGGTGTTGTGGAGCCATACACGATGTTGCCGCTATCATCCTTGAACCAGCTCTTCGGATAGGAGTGATTGAGGTTGAAGATCGGGTCGAATGTGAAGAACGAGCCGTCACCTACGATCAGTTTATCACCTAGTAATCCAACTGTATCCGGCTTGCCATTTCCGTCCGGATCTTGCTCTCTGAACGCCTTGGCAATAGCCTTTACATCATCCATGCTCGATGGAACCTTCAGGTTCAATTTATCAAGCCAGTCCTTGCGCACCCACATCAGTTGATAGCTGCCGTCGATGTTCGTATTCGGCAGTCCAAGCAGCTTGCCGTCGACGCGGCCTGTATTGAGAACGCGATCTTCGGAGTACGAACCATAGTACTCTTTAATTAGTGGCGAGGCATACTTCTCGTAAATATCGGTCAAATCAGCTATTGAGCCTGATTTCGCCATCCGTTTGAACTGCTGCTCGTTGACAACCATAATATCGGGAATGCTGTTGCTTGCAATCGCCAGATTCACTTTTTGGTTGTAACCGTCGGTATCCTCAACGGAAAACTCGTATTTCACTTTAACATTTAATTTATCCTCAACATATTTCAAGTACTGATTGCTCTCGAGGCTATCGCCATCCGGCAAGTTATTGCCCGAGACTCCTTGTCTACCCAGCGAAACGGTAACCGTGTTGTCATACTTCGTGAACGGACCGTCTTCGACCGCAGCCTCATCCTTTGTGTTGCCCGCAGCCTGGTTCGTTGTGTCGCCCGCCGAATTTGTTGAATTAGCATTCTTGCCTTCATTCGATGCCTCGTTTGCATTGTTCGAACCGCAAGCCGTCAAACTTAAAGCGACCGATGCGCACAGTACCAAACTCAGTGCTTTCTTTTTCATTGTCATCCCCCAATTTCGTATAATTTCTTTACAGGTTCATTATAGCGAGCAACCGCTTTCAACCTCTATGCGAAATTCTTTCGAATTCGCATCAAATTTTTACGATGAGGATTCCCTGTATTTTGCAGGACTGACGCCGTGATGATTGCGGAAAATCTGTATAAAATAGGAGGAATTGCTGAAGCCTAGCGATTCGCTGATATCGATGATTTTCATATTCGTGTTCGTCAGCAGCTCTACGGCCTTCTCCATTCGAACATGCGTGATATAACGGACAAGACTGCGTCCAGTCTCCTTCTTAAATAGGAAGCTGAGGTAGCTAGGCGTCAGATGGACATGCTCTGCAATGCTCTCTAGCGACAAATCTTGGCTGTAATCTTTCTCGATCAACTTCTTAATGGTCGTAATGAACTTGCTTGAGGGCTCGGCATTCGATCCGTCCCCTTGGCTTGGCACTAACCGTTCCACAAGGGTGAGGATCAGATTAAACAGGTCTGCCAAGGAGTTGACTTTGAATATCTGATTCAAATAAACGCTGATCTCCTCTACTTGCTGCTTATCGGCTTTGCTATAGGCCCGCTTCATTAATTCCGAGCAGATAACTTTGGTATAGATGACAGACAGCTTCCCTTTGGATTTCAGAGACGAGAACAGCAGTTCAATGCTGTAAGCGGCTCCCTGCGCATCGCCGTTATCGATATGCTCGTAAACCCGGCTCAATATCGATTCCACCTCGAATTCTTCCATCTTCGAAGCGGCAAGCAGTTCTTCGCCTGCGAATAGAATGGGATTACCATCCATAAAAAACTTGTAATCCAGCGCCTGCTCTACCTCGTTAAACACATCAAACAAGCCATCGAGCCGATCGACGGCACGTCCGATAACCAACCCCAATCGGGATGCGAATAATTCCGTCGTCTGGAGAACGATTCGCTCAGCAAGCAGGAGCAGCTCTTGCTTATCGATTTCATGATTGCTTCGGATAAAGAGAACACTCTGGTGCTCGTTCAAGCCCAGATAATCATATTCATACGGGATCTGCTCGTTAAGCAGCGAAGTAAAGGGACCGTTGTTGCTATCGAAGAATCTATCATTGCAATCAACCAGAAATAAATGAATCCAAGGGTTAGCGGCCGACTGTTCCGCTTCATGATAAATCCCGTTAAGCGCGTCCATGAGTACTTTTTCCCGCTCATAGGCAAGACCGCGCTGATAGCCCTCCAGCAGCTCGACTTTCTTGATCCGTTCGGCTTCTTTGGAATCGCAGGCTGCAATGCTTTGACCCATGATCGTAAGAAATTCCGGAATTTGAATCGGTTTCAGCAAATAACTGGATACATTCGTCCCGAGTGCTCTGCGCGCAAACTCAAAATCATTGTAAGCGCTGTATATAATGATATGGATGTCCGGCTTCAGCTTACTCACATGCTCGGAGAGCTCAAGTCCGTCCATAAAGGGCATTTTGATGTCGGTAATGATGATGTCGATCGGTTGCTGCTGGATAATAGCAAGCGCCGCTTCGCCGTTCTCGGCCAATACGGTTTCGAGGTTCAAGTTATTTCTGCGAATTAATTGTTGTATGCCTTCCCGCTCGATACGTTCGTCGTCGACAATTAAGATGCGATACATAGGGGTTCCTCACTTCAAATAGACTTAGATGGCTAGCACAAAAAGGGGCTTATCCAAAGATAACACCCCCCTGTGTGTATTGCCACCTCAATAAATAGGCATTTATTCCCTATTACTTCGATCTGAATGTAGGGGTCTCAATGTTCAAGCTGTGACAAATTTGAATGGCCTTCTCGGCAGAATCGATATGGCTTCCCCACTCCACCGTATAACGGAATTCATAGAATCCGCCCAATGTGGCTTTAAAATTCGTCTCCCAATAGTTAGTTAATACCCAAGCGTACAAAGGATGCTTGTCGCCTTCTTGCTGCTGACCTTGAACGAGTCGCTGGCCATAAGCAAGGTCGCCCGTTTGCATCAGCGGCGTATCCGGCGTTGCAATCAACAAGCCGCGGCCTTGCGTGATGACAGCAAGTCCTTCCTGAATGCAATAGAAATCAAGACCGGTACCCGGCAGTTGGTCGACGCCTGGTCGAATGAGTGAGCCTGCCTTCTCGAACCAGAGCTCGCTATCCGCACCATTGGAGAATGGCAGCGAGATGTAGACGTTTTCCGGGTCCCATACGCTGTCTTTGTGCATACGGACAGAGACTTCAACTCTTGGCTGTCCGCAATAAACTTTGAGAAACAGCGAGAAATAGCTTATGCCTTTGATTTGATAGGTCAACTCGACGACGCCGTAGATGGCACCGTTCGTAATTTCCCGAACACCGATCAACTCGCCAATTGAACGCTGTACGTTGATTCCTTTGCGATTGCGACCCATAATACGGCGGACATCCGCCATCTGCTCCATTGTGCCTGCAGGGGTCACCTCATAAACAGGAGTGAACGCATTGTGGATTTTGTCTGTATCCATCAACTCTTGGCCGGTCTCTTTATCGATCCAACTTGTAATGCCTTCTCCGGCTTTCCATGCGATGCGAACAAACCGGGATTCGATGGCATTCTCGCTGATGCGCAGCTTCGCGAAATCCTCGTCGTCTCCGAGTTGAATGAGGTTTGCGATATCATGAATGCCGTCTCGCCCTTCTAACCGAGTGCTGCTCGTCGTTCGTGAATCGGATTGTTCAACCGGACGAATGGAGTATACCCGTTCCTCGAACGGCTGCAGTAGAACGGAAACGGTAATTTGATTGCCGCGGCTTACATTATCCCGTTGATGCGGGATCACTTCTCCGGTTGTGTTATCAACGATCTCGAGGCCGTTTTTAAAGTAAGACGGCTCCCATTGGTCCTCCATATAGAAATGCGCTAATGTTTCTACCGTGTAATCGAAGGAATTGATTACTTTATAGGTAAAAGGTCTGTTTGGCGATAGCAGCGCGTCCCCGCGAGATACCATTACTTGATCTAGCGCGGTATGCACCGCTCGGCTTGCATTGGCGGAATAGGCTTCTTTACGCAGTCCAAGCTCCTGCACCATGATATTCCACGGCTCACGCACGGAGGAATGATAGCCCCAAGTATGCTCGGCATACATCATCAGCTGCTGCTCTGCTTCATTAATTGTCCGCTCGTCGACTACGGCATGCTGAGGGTCGAGACGGTTGACCACACCTAGCGTCCGCTGCGCGTTTCGGAAGATTTGAGTATGAATCGCCGTGGAAGCGACGCCGTCAGACCACCAATCCGGCCAGTCCCCGCGATGAACGGGAATCTCAACGTCCTGTTGTTTCAAGAGATCGAAGTAGCGGTTCAATGTCGTCATCTCGATCTCGACCTGCTCGCCGTGCTTCGCATTCCATTCTTGAATAAAGCTCGCCACTCTTCCGTTTGGCGCGGCGTTATCGCGAAGCAATCCCATAACGTTAAGCAATATAAATTCATAAGGGTAGCCTTCGGAATCCAACTGGTTGAGGTATCTCGAAATTCGCGTCTCTGCTAGCTTCATATAATCATCCGGGACGCCCCAAATGGATGTCTCGTCCTTGATCGTATAAGACAGCGCTCCATCCGGATTAAGGCCGAGATCGTTGCCCATCATATAGTGTTCGCCGTTCCACACCAGTATGCGCTGCCCTTTCGGCGTCTCCCAATAAAACGGGATTTGCTTGCGTCCGATGGCAAACATGCCATGATGCGTATGTACGCAAGAGAGCAAATGCTCGATGCCCGCATCGGCCATTGCTTGCGCATAACCCCAGCTGTATCCGTTAATGTCGGCGGTCATCGCCGAACGCACTTGAAGGCCATGCTGTGCGGCATAGGCACCGGCGCGGGAAAGAACCTTGCGCACCAAATCATAATTAACCAGTTCAGTCATATTGAGGTATGTACCGGATAATTCAATATCGCCCCTCTGTAACGCGGCGACGAATTGCTCCTGCTCTTCCTCGGTTGCCTGCTCCAGAAACTTCTCCACGGCCCAGAATGTTTCGCAGGTCCACTTGAACCCCTTCCATTCCTTCCGATCCTCGGTATGGGAGCTGTTGCAGATTTGAATCGCCTGACGGATAAAATCAACTTGATATTGCTCGATTTTCTCTTGACGTTCGGTGTATCCAATATCTGTATGTGAATGATGGATGACATACAATTTCCATTTACGTTGCAGCGACTTCAGCTTCATGCAGGCATAGTTCCCCTTTACGTTGTTTAATAGATTTCATTCAATAGCAGTTCTAATTACATTTTATCAACAATAAAATGTCGTTCCTATAAAGGATTTTTTCGAAACATGCCACTTTTTCGGGTTGTTTGCGCAGAAGGATTGCTCAGACCCTTGTGAGGTTATCTACAGCAAATACGATAAATGCCCAGCATTGTACTGTGTAATGTATTGTCACTTAAGACGATTGGGACGTGAATTCCATGCTGCTTTAGTTCTTGCTGACAGCTTGGAATAAATAGAGCACCGCTCTTCGATATTTGCCCGCCAAGAACGACCATATCGGTATTATAGGTTTGCAACACGGCCATGATTACTTCCGCAATTTGTCTACCAAATGCTTCGAACAAATTTACGGCGTTTTCATCTCCTGCTATTGCTAAATCTGCGATTTCTTTAACATCTCTAGCATTGGTGTCCATTCCCATGTCTGATGCAAGCCTTAGAAGTCCACGCCGTGAGATGTAATCGTCAGCGATACCTGAACGATATGGAATCTGATACATCCAGCCATTCGCTGGAATACCTGCCCCCTCGGTCACAATTGCACCATTCTCGATAAATCCCGATCCGATTCCAGTACCGATGGTTAAGCATAACGCCTTTTCCACGCCGGCAGCTTTACCGTAATTGGATTCACCAATTGCAAACAGGGAAGCATCGTTGGCGAAGCGTAGACGTATATCGGCATCCAGTTTGTCTCCCAGCCTCGAATCGGAGCGCATTAGATCTGTTAACCGATCTCCGAAATTCATCCCGTATAAAGACTCGAATTTATCCAGTCCGCGAATATAACTGATCCCCTGTTCATAATCAAACGGACCTGGAAAGGCATACCCAATCCCTCGAATCCTTTCCCTTTGCTCATGGGAAACTCGGCTTATGAGATCGACAGCCATATCGACGAAATGCGCTAAGATTTCGGAGGATGATGCATTTGCTTTGGATTCATAGTGATGGAGCGTGTGTTCTAAAATATGGCCTGCGGCATCGATTACTCCTGCCTTTACAGAAGTACCACCGACATCGAAGCCAAGATAGATCCCTTCAGTCATGCTTTGTCCTCCCCCAAACTTAACCAATGTTAAGATTTCACATACGCTTTGATTGTTGCTAATGTTTCTCCGGAGCTAGATTCTGTAGGGCGAATCACGTAACGTTCTATTGAAGCCGGGATAATGAACGTTTCCGCATAGCGGATTACGAATGGATCAAAAGCATGATCCGGACTCTCCACGACGGCTTCATTGCCTTCGACCAAATTCAATACGTGAACACTTCCGTTCGCTTGATGCAATACGGGTTCGGAAAACCAGTGGCGCCGCGTTTCAATAAACTCGTATTCATGCAGCCCCGTCCGCTCTTCTCTCCATCCATCGCCGACAGCAATCTCCTCAACTCGGCCAACTAGCTCCTTCTCTACCCATGAAGTCGTCCGGTCCCACTGAATAACCTTAGAACCATGTTCAAGATGAACAGGACGCGGTTTACCATCAAGTCCAAGCCGATCCCAATCCCACAATTTGAATGTGAATATATAAGGGGTTGCACTAATTTCAAGTACCATACAATCACTTCCCGAACAATGTATGGTCCCGGCAGGAATTAGGAAATGGTCATGCTTCTCGGCCGGGAAAATATTAATATACTCTTCTGCCGGGAAAGCGATATCCCCCTGCTGCGCCTTTTCTAAATCCTCAAGCATCTTACCGCGATCGACGCCTTCCTTAACTCCCATATAAACATGCGCACCTGGCTTGGCATCAAGAATGTAGTAACTTTCATCCTGCGTATAGGTCATTCCGAAGTTTTCCCGGATATAATCGGTAGTCGGATGCACTTGCAAGCTTAAATTCTGACCGCCAACGGTATCAAGGAAGTCAAAACGAATCGGGAATTCTGCGCCAAACCGTGCATATACTTTCTCGCCAAGTAACGCTTGTGGCTGTAAGAATACGAGATTAATAGCCGGTACTTCGACCCTGATCTTGCCAAATTGCATATAAAGACTGTTTTCTTCCGGCACGCCGTCGAATCCCCATGCATATGGATTTTCTCTGGGAGGTAAATCGATATGTTTTTCCAGCCACTGTCCGCCCCATACGCCCGGATCAAAGTAAGGAACTAGACGGAATGGTTGATTAGCCGTCTGCGCCATACCCTCGAGCAGCGATTCCCAGGCTACCATTTTGGGATCGTCCTTTGTATTGGTGTCCAAATAATAATCGATGCGGTCAAATAAGGAACGTTTATGTCGATCGGCCATCCGCCATTCGAAGAAGTAACCTCGCTTATACTTTCTAAGAATATCTTCTTCCTGATTGTCAGCTTGCCAGTTTCCATACTCTTTGGAACGGTAACGAAGTTGGATCTCCCACCGGGTCAAGTCTGCATAAACCAACAAATCTCCTTCAGTTACCAGAGCAGCACCGAAACCAATTACAATCACAGTGCCTTCCGTAATCGAGTCAACTTGCATTCGTAATGCGGATAATCCCTCGCTGTCATAGCATTCTTGGATGTTGTAAGGTGTCATATAGCCAAACACGCGATCATTTGTCATAAAGCGTTCAACCATACTATTAACTTTACTGACTGGCAGTGCGGCCGAAGCGACGCGGATAACAGAAACCGGATTAATAAACGGGAGTAACCCTTGAATAATTTCTTCTTCGCGAACGGTCGGATAGCATTCGATCACGATTACTGATTTTTTTGTTCCATTCAGCTGGGACATCAGTTGCTTCGCAATCCCCTGATAACCGCTACACACATTATGATCTTGCCCTTTTACAGCGATAATAGGTTCTTTGTTGTATTTACTTTGCATAAAAACACAAACTCCTCTCACTAAATTCATCATTATGAAACATATAATATCATAAAATAACATAAGTACATAGAAAAAAATCCCTGGCACACAAGCGCAGGAGATTTCTTATACCGCTATACGATGTGCAGTTCCACACCGGCTTTATCACAAGCTTCACGAATCTGCTCAGGAATGCCGTCGTCCGTCACCAAGACGGATATTTCATCCAACCTGGCTACTGTCGCAAAAGATCTGGTGCCGTATTTCGATGAATCCAGCATCATGACTATTTTTGCCCCAGATTGGATCATCGACTTCTTGACTTGCGTATCCATGAGGTTCGGATCCGTAAACCCAATCTCTTCAGAGAAACTTAATGCCGATAAAAAAACCGTTTTGGCATGAAATTGGGTAAAGAAGGATTCCGCAACCGGGCCAACAAACGTTCCCGATGCTTCTCTTAAGATCCCTCCACTGCAAAGGACTGTAAGCCGATTTGCTGCCGTTTTCAATTGCGTAAGCACATCAAGCCCGTTTGTCACGACCGTTAGATCGGGTTTCACAAGGTAAGGAACCATTTTGGCCGCTGTCGTTCCACCTTCGAGAATGATAACATCGCCTTCGCCGATGAATTGCTCAGCAGCATACCGAGCTAATCGTTCTTTAATATCTTGATTCCGCTCTATCTTTTCCTGAAGCGCCGGTTCCTCAAGCAACACATTTACAGATACGGCTCCACCGTGGGATCGTTTAACAAGACCTTGCTGTTCGAGTTCCAATAAATCGCGGTGAATCGTCATTTTGGAAACTGCAAACTTTTCACTTAGTTCTTTCGTTGTAACGCTGCTTTGAAGCGATAAATACTGTAGCAGAGCCGACTTTCGTTGTATAGGCAACAAGTATAGACACCTCAGTTAATATGATTTCGTTAATATATCACATAAAGTAACATATCCTGTTCGTTTAGACAACTAATCGTAACTTTTTATTGCATGTTTCTCGTGTACCCATAACAATCCAATCACTTCTCGCTTTGCCATATATGTCAATTGTGAAAGAAAAAAACCACATGGAGTAGTGATGCTCCCATGTGGTAATAGAAATTTAATAACCTAGTGAAAAACAATGCCAATAAATTGCCCGAATTTACTTATGGTTTCCTTGGTTCACTTGCTTTTGAATTTTTTTTGAGAAGATGTATAAGATTATACAAGAGACCATAACAAACAATAATAAAAGGGTACAGTACATGTAAGTGAAAAGTCTTATTTTCTGTGTAAATAGTTATATTGTAATAGGAGTAGGTGACTTCTTTAACTAAATTTTTTGAAAAGTACATATTGTCCAACATACTTCTTATATCTCCATACAAACTTTGTAGTACACCAAGTAGAGCAATAATAATAAAAAAATTGTGATAAATTAGACTCTTTTGGGTTTTTGTCATATTTACATCCTTCCTTTAATTGATTAACCTTTACTTATTATTTGTTTTTAGTGGGATCCTCTACGTATACATGATTAACCCATGTACCAGTAGGATAATATGCAGAAGTCGTAGTCACAATACAAACTGGTCCTCCACGATCAATCTTTTTGATTTGATCTTTCATATGATCAACATGCTTATTTGTAAAATAGTCAACTGCAAATAACAGAATTGAGACTGTTGCTGTTGCTTCCGTCAAACCAATATTAGCCAATTTGGAAAGCTTCTCGGCAAGTTTTGCTGCTCCAGTCAGCACACCACCTTGCACAAGAGATTGATCAGTGCTTTTAGGTATATCATCAATTAATTGGTAAGCAACAAAAGGATCTTTAAAATATGTTCTAGTAATCGAATTGTAGCTAAAGTTGTCAGATGCCGATTCTATTACTGAAAAGATAGGGTGAATATCCCAAAAATTACCACTTCCATATCCTTTAGGATCAGGTGGCCCCATAACCCCCATATAACCTTTTACTTTTCCATTCTCAATAATTTCAGTACCAGCTGGTATATATTGATCATCCCCCATGTAGATACTCCCCTTAGCCCCATTATCGCATACTCCAGCGTGTGCATACTTACCATCAGCAGATACACAATAATTACCTGTTGGGTCTACATAAATTAATGGATTATTCATTACATACGTATACAAGTTCAAACTCAAAGGATTATTAATCTGCCCCTCATACGTATCCTCATTAATGAACCGTCCAACCGTCGAATCATAATACCGTGCTCTTAAATAGTATAGACCAGTTTCAGAATCCTGTATTTCCCCAGCATATTTGAATGAGTTTGCTAATCCTCCTGTCTGTTGCGTGACAGTCCCCCATTCATCATAACTGTATGAATTAATGACTTGACCGCTAGTATCAACAATTTGAATAACATCTCCATGACCATTATACAAATAATAGTAATCCTTAGCCGCAGCCAAATCCTTCTTGACGAGGAGACGATCTCCTCGAACATACGTAGCAGTTGTCTGATTGCTGCCGTTCATTTCGGCAACAACCTGACCGCTTGGATTGTAACGATATTGCGTTACGTTCGAACCTGAAGCCTTTTTATATCGCAGACCGTCGGGAGAGTAATCAAACGAGGTAGCAACCCCGCCTTTAGTAACAATGGTTAGCGTGTTAAACAAATCATATTTGTAAGTAGCTTCTGATTCAATTCCTAAGGGCAAGCCTGCAGTATCACTCAAAGTTAAGCGATTGCCTTTTAAATCATAATTATATGATGCGGTGCTGCCATCCCAACGGGTAACGATAGATAGGCGGTTGAGTTTATCATACTTATAGTTATTGTTTCTTGTTCCCTGCCCCGTGATTGTCTGTGTGATCGATATGATGTTTCCATTATCGTCATAACTGTAGCGGAACTGGGAAAGGATTGCACTTCCCTTTTGGTTTGTTACGGTGTCCTGACGATTCAACTTGTCATACACATAATTCGTTGCCAATACGGTAGCGTCCGCCAATGTCGGATATGTGATACTTTTTACTTGCCCGTTGGCGTAATAGGCATACTGTACATTCTTTCCTTGCGTATTGTCTACCGTTGCCAAGCCATCCACCTGAACCTTGTCGAGCCGTAATCCCGAGTATTTGTAATTAGTAACAAAGATGTTGGACGGCCCGCTTGAGGTTAGTGATGATACGCGATCATTAGCATCGTAACTCAGCGCCAATCCTGAAGAATATCCACCAGTGCCTTGTTTATTGATGCTCGTTACTCGCTTTTGCTGATCAATCACTGTATCCATTTGCTCGGTTTGCACACCATTTTTGAAAGATAGCGTTCTATCCGAAAGAATTCCGCTATTCCCGAAAATAGTTTTCTTTTGCTGCGAACTGCTTCCATTCGTTAATGTCACGCTGTCATTACGATAATGCTCATCATAATGATAGGCAAACTTACTACCATTTCGATCGGTGTTCCACTCCAGCAACCCTAGACTGTTGTATGCATAGGTCTCCAAGTTGGCTGTGGCATCCGTTTTCGTCGCTAGTCCGCCAATCTCGTTAAAGTCTTTTGTTTTTAAGGTACTCGGTGCACTTGATTCGTTAGCTTGCATCGCAATGCTAACAACTTGCCCATTCCCATCGTATTTATATGTTGTGATTTGACCTAGCGCATCCTTCACGGCAACTGGTTGGTCCAGAGCATCGTAGCTGTACTTTGTTGTCACCCCTTCATTATTCAAATTTCGTTTGGGATCCGTATAGGCGACAACATTGCCTTCGATATCGTACGCATAGAGCTCGGATATCGGCTGAGACGTATTTGGCCAGTCCTTGTAAGTTCGTGTTGTAAGCAAGTGTCTCCACTGATCGTAGTCTTGTTCCACATAACTCGACTTTGCAGAAGCATCTGCAGGGTTTGTGCGGTAAGTGGATACTTGATCCGCCGCAACGAAATAGGAGATGTTCCTCCTCAATTTTAAATTATTCTCGGTCACATAGAGATTTCCATACGTATCTGCCGATTCTTTTAGTTCTCCCCAAGGACCATAAGTAACCGTAGTCATGTTACTCATTGGATCAACCCTATAAATTTCCCTTGTCATATCATCGGGACGATACTGCGTGACAATGGCCTGACCGTTGTTTTGTTTAACATCGTAGCGCAAAAAGCCAAACCCATCGTAATAGAATTGCTCATTCGACAGGAAGGTCTGAGCGCCATCTGACTTTCTTACATATTTACGATCGGAGCTAACGGAAGTGCTATAAAGATTAGCGTTTTCCGGATCACTTCCAGGGACGTAAGTAGATTCGGAATAGCTTAACTCGTCGAAAACATCATATTTTTCGTTATTCAGGTTCGTAAAGGTAGGATAAGATATCCTTGTAACACGTTTAAGCGAGTCATAGGTATAGCTTGTCTTATTCCCTAGACCATCTGACTCTTCCTTGAGCAAACCTGTACCGACATCGTAAACGAACGTTTTCCTAGCGTCTTGCGTAACGGTGCTGGTACCCGTACTGCCCTTCGTCGTAAAATAACTATCTGATTGAATTGGGTAAGCAAAGTTCGAAACTGAGCCGTACAAAACCTCATTTGTAGACGTCTTTCCGTTCCCCAAATTTTTTATAACCCGAACTTTACTGATGTTCCCGTTAACAGCCGTAGCTGCATTTGTACAATTGGAGATGCCGTCCACTCCGTCGTAACAGTAATTAGTGACTTCATTCTTGGCATTCGTGAAACTCTTCAACCGACCACTACTATAGTAATCGGAAGTCTCCGTGAGCATGGTCGTTGGATTCTGGTACCATGTTTTTGTCTTCACAAAATTGTAGGTTGGCTCGTAGACATAGGTGGTTGTATACAGTTTTTTAACGTTGGCGTCGTTTCGTTGTGCTTGCGTCAACGGCTTCGTTTCAGACGACAACCCGCCCCAATCCGAATACGTTTTCTCGACAAGGAGCTTGTTCGCTGTACTATCGGTGTCGCCCGCACCATATTCTGAATGCTGCGTCAACGTTGGTAGCGAGGTAAACGTTGAATGATAGGTCAAAACCGAATCTACTTGGCGCTCGCCATTGGCCGCCTTAGTTTCGGTGGAAACAATCTGTCCTAAGCCGTTAAAATTCGTAATGGTTTCGAGGCCATTGGTAGGTGTTGTACTTTGAACTTTAGAAAAGTTGGAATACGTGTATCCTGCCGGCAAGTTATTAGTGTCATAGTAGGCTGGGTAACCAGTATAATCCCCCGTATATGTTATATTTGTGTGGTTGTAATCACCTGTAGCTGAGAAACTTCCTTTCATTAGCTGGTCATATCGTTTAATAACTCGGTATTCCTCTGTGAATCCGCCCGGGCCAAAATTCCGTGTCACCATCTCGTGTTGATAATTGGCAACGGAATTACTGTACTGGACCTTATCGAGAAGGTAAAAAGGAGTGAATCCTGAATAGCTGTCTCGTGATTTGGTGGAATAATTAAAATAGCTTTGAGCGTTCCAATTGTAATAAAGATAGGTTGGTGTTCCTTTTTGGTTTGAGATGGACCAAAGGTAAGGGAAATAGCCATCCGGATTCCCGTTATAAGTTGAAGATGCACGCCATTTCGTATAAACCACTGTCTCTATCTGATTTCCAGACGGGTCCTTAACCGTAACCGTAATGTTCTCACCGTCAAAGGTCCCTGTCATTTGAAGCTTGGAATCATAAGTGAACGATACGACCCGGCCAACCGAATCTGTAATTGATGAAATTACCTTGTAGGTCTGTCCATCGTATTCTTGCCGATCGACATGTTGAAAGGTAATCGTATTCCCATACCGATCCACAATACCAAGCAGACGTCCATCTGTGGCAAAATACTCTCTCTTTTTGTTTGCATATTCTAAATAATAGGCGGATTGCGCTTGCCCATTATTAAATAAACCCTGCGTATCCTGATTCAAACGCAAGTTTTTGCCTTCATACCCTAGCAGATGGGTGACTCCGGCTACTGCATCGCTAGCCTCAAAGTCAATGCGATATACAGCGCCGTCTCCCCTATGGTAATAGAGGTACCCGCCATCGGCGACTTGAATGGACGGAAATTGAAAGGACCAGCCAACACCTAGGTCATAACGTGAATTGAGATAATTAAATTTCTTCAAGCCGGGAGCCGTATATATTTTCATATAGTTAAATGCTTGATTGGATTGATACATAACTCCGACGTTGACGTCCAATCCATCCCTGCCCGGCAGATGAATGCTGTTTTGCTTCCAAGTCAGGCTTCCAGATGCCGGATCAATAATATCGCTTGTGCCATTACCGTCACTGAATTGCGGCTTTTTTACCTGATTGATGCTCTGCTGTGTTACGAGACCGTTCATAACACTGTTGACATCACTTGGGTTCACGTCTGCCCAGACGTGTCTAGGCATACTGTATACACCTGCAATTAGAGCAAAGAAGAATAGAATTGAACCGATTTGTTTATTCATGCGTTTCCTTCCTCCTTCACAACCGCTTCATCTGCACTTCCTTGTTGATTCGTACTCTCTTCCTGACTGCCATCTTCAATAAAGTCTGGAGTTTGTTCGTCACTTAATTGGGAGGACAGGGCTTCATTAGCACGTATTTCGTCCTGTTCTTTTGTGGGTGCTCCTCCACCTAGTCCCTCTAAGCCATCTGCCTCGTAGTTTTGCATAACTGTATCAAGCGAATCATCTCCTTGTATTTCCGCAACTTGCAGCAATTGAAGCTTTTCAGCGTCGCTCATTTCTCGGCGTTCAAGCATTTTAAGTGCTTTTGCCTGTTTCTGCTCCAGCATCTTTAGCTTTTTCTTAGTGTCATTCTGTATTCTGAGTTCAATCTCATCCCAGGTTACTTTCTGTTTTTTCTTGGTTTCAACAAGCGCCTTGGGCTGAATAAGCCATTCATTGCCTACGTAATCTGACATATAAATATCTTCTACAGTAGCACCGCCAAGGATAAGGTCTTCTATATCTTTTTGAGAATAGTTGTACTGATCTTGTTTATAAAGCCGTCCTTTTCGATTGTCTTCCTTCTTATGCTGGAGTTCGGTCTCCCAGTTTGATCCGTATACCGATTCAGTTACCGTCCCGTTTGAGTAATCCGAGTCTGTAACCGTCATAACGCTTACAACCGGAGAATCAGGAGTGATATTTATTCCAGGTGTCGCTTGACCTGATGAAGGAGTGTTTGATTCTTGCTGTGGCTGTAGTTTATCCTTGTCGTTCTTCACATTTTTTGCATATGCAAGTCCTACGACATTAACCGCGAGTATGATACATGCGAGGGCCATTACTAGTGTCTTTCTTTGAAATCTCATATGTGTTATCGCTCCTTTAAAACATTAAGTAGTCTAGAATAAAAGAACTCTTTTGCTACATTTACGATATCTTCTTAAAGAGTAGATTACCGTTGGAGTCATATACATAATCTATAATTCTTCCATCTGGGAGTTTAATATAATCAAGTCTTCCGTTACTATCATAGATAAAGGTTACAGGATCACGTGTTTTAATATCTAAAACTTCGCCCGAACTTATAATTCCTGTTGAAATATTATAGATTGCTCGGACTTCGACTTTATAGATAGTTCCCGCGATTAAACCTTCCAAGCGTAAAGAATAATTAGTTGCTGAGGTTGGCAAAATGGAACTGATCAAATTTCCATCTCGATAAACTTCATATCTTCCCAAAAACCCCGAACTCGCGTAAATCGATGTTGGACGAGACCAATTAATCAAGAATGATGACTCTTTTATTTCACTAGCATTTATGTTTTGCGGAGCGAATGAACTATCAGTGTCGTTATATGTAATCTCCATGTACGCGTTATTAAACGGATTGAAAGATGAATATAATGTTCCACCATTGAACGTTGAAATGCCTAGTGTATATAAGTTAAATCGAATTTCAGATCCAGAAATAGTGAGGATAGCTGGGGCGTTAGAGTTTAAAGTCGTAGCTTTACCTAAATAATAGTTGTTTGATGTTGGCCTTGAGTTATTTGAAAAGGTTGATTGATGAGTTTTATTAAGATAAACATCTGAGTCTGCTCCTGTAGTACTGCTGGTAAATATGGTTCTAACACAGGCACAAGAAGGATCAAATGTATTTTGTGAAGATGTTTGATACTTATAACTTTTATACACTATATTTTGAATGGAAGCGGGTAATATGCTCGGAGTGTCGATACTGTGTAGGCTATAGAAATTTGCGGACGTGTCGTAGGTTCCTTCTCTCCTAACTGTTGTTGGGTCAACTATCAGCGGGTAGTGAAGGTTTTTATCGTCAATGTTAAACGTAATAATTGAAGACTTATCTGTGCGGACTACATGGGGTATAACCCTTCCATAAAGATGTTCTTCCTTACCCGACTCTTGAATCCATAGTTGTGGGATGGAATATACTACACGTCCGTCACGATTGATAAAGTCAATGGAGTTGTCTTCATTTTGCTTGATTGATGCATTTTGAGTTTTCACATGAAAAGAAAAGGTCTTAGGGCTTGTTTTATCCTTAAGGAACAAAAACATTTTGAGATGGTCAGAATTCACTGTGTAAATTAAATCCGTATCTTGCCACGTGTTGTTATATGTAATTGTATTTTTACTCACATAACCTTTTGACTTATTAGTTTTTAAAGCTTCATATGTTATAGAAAGATCAGCATCACCAATTGTTACTTCTTCATGACTTCTTTTCCCAAGATGAACTTTGAATTTGTTTTTCAATACCGCAAAGGAGTTATTGGGATCAATCTGATCATCAACAAGCGTTGTATCAACCCTGCTCCATTTACCACCTTGAAGATAATTTATTGGCGAATTAGAGAATATGGTGGTAATTGAATCGTCGCTGTTTCTGTAAGAAATACTTTTTTCTGTGCGTTTTTCTGTAAGCTCATTAAGTATTGTTACTCCTTTTTTATATGAATCCGGAACTATATCATTGTAGTCTGGTACTTGCAAATTTAGATTATTGTAAGTAGCTTGCTCTTTCTCTTGAAGCATTGACAAATCTTGTTCTAAACTAGCTGCCTGTAAATTAATAGCTCCATTAAAACCAAAAATAGAAATAAAACAAAACAATAAAATACCAGACACCTTCGTTATTCTCAAGAACAAAAAGCATCTCCCCTAAAATGATTAATATGCAGCAACGTTCAGTAGAAAATTAAAATCATTTAATTGCATTGGCACAGCAATTTTGAAAGCGATGTCAAAAATATGCGTTGATATTATTCTCGAGACTCCCTCCTTCCGTTCTATTTATCTAATGCACTTTGCTGAGCATTTCAATAATAAATATTTTTGGAAGGAGAATATAGGTACAATTGATAAAAACAGCATCCAAATCCCCCTTATCTTTGGTACAATTTTATTTTTTTAAGTACAATTTTCCTGTTTTGGCTGGCCACTATAGGAATAAAGTCACTCTTGACCTTGCATTTCCTAGGAGAGTGTGTATATAACTTGGCCTTTTTATCTAAAAATACAAAGGCTAGTTGTCCCGCGGCTGAAATCACGAAAATAAAGTTGTTTAATCAGCGCTATACAAAATGTCTGGAATAAAAATAAAGCTCTTTAATGAAAATCTAAAAGTTGGGCTCCCCCAAATCCCTGGATAGCACAAAAACAGCAGCCGATCCGGCTGCCGTCAAACCTACTGCAATCGATTCAATACGCTTGGCGTAGCCACCTAGCTGTCTCCAAATATCGGACTTGCGTAACTTACTGTCTAACCCGTTGTCGCCATGGATAAAGGTTTGAATCATAAACGCTCTTCATTAACTACCCCCGTATTAAACAATACTCGATTCTGTAATTAATAGTTGTGCTATTATCCCCCATTAGCTCAATGAAAACGGCAGTCGCGCAAACGATTGGCATCCTCCCTAGGTGGATAGCCGTACATGCGGAGTTGGTCAGCCTCCAGCCATGCGGCCGAGGGCGAACGCAAAACAAAAAGAGGACTATAAATCTCGGTCCTCATACAAAATATTTCAATTATAAGCAACAAGATCTATGAATACATCCTGAGTGTGGGATGAAAGTCCTCTGTTTGCTTCAAAATGGGAAGAATATAGTCTCGTTGCCCATTGGTCGGATCGAGGCAACATTTAAACATTTTTGGGACAAGATCAGGATATTCTATTATTAATAAAGATTTCCTGGGAGGTTGCGCATGCGTTCATTACTTCCGTTTATAAACGCAATAAGTCTAGCACTCGTACTTGTCCTCAACTATTGGTTTGAGAAGCTGCCGCTAGGAGGCCAAACAACGGGTCAAATCGCCGCTAAGTATCCCGTGCTTATTCAGCCCGCAGCCTATGCTTTTGGAATATGGACAGTCATTTACGCTCTATTGGCCGGATTCGTGGTGTATTCCTTTACCAAGAAAGGATCACGGAGCCGGTCCGTACAAGCTTGCAGCCTATACTTCATGTTAAGCTGCTTATTCAACGTCGGGTGGCTGGCAGCCTTTCATCTGGAAAAATTGAAGACGAGCGTCATCATCATGTTTTCACTCTTGCTCACTCTTATTATCCTATACACGAGACTTCGATCATTCTCCAACAAACCTTTCACTCTCGCGGATCGCATATTTGTTCTCTTACCCTTCAGCTTCTATTTGGGGTGGATTTGCGTCGCAAGTATTGTCAACGTCGCCGTTGCGCTATATGCCTTCCACTGGGATCGTTTCGGAATTTCCGAAGAAGCATGGACGATCATCATGTTAATGATCGCTGCATGGCTTGCTATATGGATGTCCACCAGAAACAATGACTGGGCAATAGCAACCGTCTTCATCTGGGCGTTTATTGCTATAGGGGTGAGCAATGATTCTCACCTTGTCATTGCTTATACAGCCTATATCCTCGCTCTGCTGCTCTTTATTACAACGCTTTACCGAGTTCTACTAATGAAAGTGAAAGGTCCTTTCTCTTAAAGACGATTACGACAGCAGAATATAAGCCTATGCTTATTCCAAGAGGCGACCTCCAGCAATTACGCTGGTGGTCGCCTGCTGGGATTTCAATAGAAGAACGTGTGCTGCAAGGTTTAATTCACGCTTACGTTATCCCCGAATGACTGCGCGTACAAAGATCCAATTCCGATAAATCCCGATGTCAGCGAGGAATCCGTAATGCCGGAGAACAATGTGGTGACCGCCGAGCCTCGAGTCCCTTTCACGGAGATCGTTCCATTGTTGAATCCAATTTCGATTAACGGCCAATCCCAGTTCTTAATCGTGTAAGCACCGCCATACGTCGCAAGCGTCGATTCGATCCCGCCGACGACCTTCTTCAGCTCTACTGTATTGGTGGTACCTCCTCCGAATTGAACGAAATACGTGTTTGAGACATCTGTGTAATTGAAATAGATCCTCGTCTTGCCATTATTGTCTCCAGCGTCGGTCTGCAATGCCGCTTTAACCGTGAAGTTGCCGGAATAAGAGGCACCCGTATAGATGCCGCTTGCCGATCCGCTCCAATTGTTAAGCAGGAGGCGCTGCGTGTTCACCGAGCTGCTGACGAGCGTCCAGCTCTGTGCCAGCCCGTCATCAAAATTCTCGGCGTAAGGGGTCACTTGACTTGAGAAACCTTCGTTTAACACGACCTCCACATCATCCGCGAATGATTGCGTGCCGGAGACGCCGATTGCAAGCTTACCGGATGTCAGTGACGTATCCGTTACGGCATTGAACAATGTCGTGCGCGTTCCACCGCGAATCCCCGCCACTGTTATGGTGCCGCCGTTCACGTACTTGATCTCGATTGTCGGATAGCTTCCGTTCTTAATCTCGTAGCTGCCTGAGTAGGTCGCAAGCGTCGTCTCTGTTCCGCCCACCGCTTTCTTTAATTCCACCGTGTTGCTCGTGCCGCCTCCAAGCTGTACGAAGTAGGTATTGCTATTGTTCGTGTAATTGAAGTACACCCGCGTTTTCCCGTAATTGTCCGCCGAATCGGTTTGCAGTTTCACGCGGTAAACGACGTTATTGCCACTGTTTGCAGCTGAGAACGTTCGATTGCCGTACACGCCTTCAGTAGTGCCGCCCCAATTAGTCATTTTTAGGCGTTGGTACTCCACAACCGTACCGCTGCCGAGCGTCCAGTCCTGAGCAAGTCCGTCATCGAAATTCTCGGAGTAGCCGTCATACGTAGATACCGGAAGGACACTCGAGAACGCCGATGCATTTAATCCGGTGTCCTTCGCACGGATCTTGAGCGAATAGGCTGTATTCGGCGTCAATCCGTCTAGCGTAATCGAGGTCTTTCCATACGTGGAGCCCATGAGCTGGCTGCCGTTGTAAATGTCGTACTGCATCACGCGTACATTATCCGTACTGGCTGTCCAGGAGAGGCTGATGGCATTCGTCGTTCTCCCGGTCACCTGGAAATTTGCAGGCACTGTCGGTGCTGTGCCATCCATGGCGGCGAATGTCGCATCCGCTAGCGCGACGCGCGGCGTTCCGCCTCCTCCCACGTTGGATGCACTGTTGTTGTCGACGACATACAGGTTCGTGATCAGTGCATTGTAATCGTCAAAATATTGCTTGGCCGCCCCCGAAGCGGAGTTGCCCTGGTTGAAGGAATAGCCGTAGGTTTCTTCGAATTCGTTCTTCGCCTCCACCGACAGGCTGAACGCATAGGCGTCCCATCCCGTATCGTCAGCAATATACGCACCGTAATCTTGCAACGCATGGAAAAGTTTCTTGCCCGCGGCCGTTTGCAGGCCAAGAGAAACCTCAGTCGCGCTTGGCGAAATTGCCATTAATGATCCCATCTCGATCCGGCTGTCAGTGCCGTGGTAACTACTTGGCGCCCCAGCATCGGAACGGTCCGCCGGCCAACGGTAGCCTTTCGTAGGATCAGAATTGTTGTAATAGAGGTAGTTGCCCCAGACGTTCAGCTTCAGCGCGTGCTTGATCGGCGCCGTGCCCGTTAATTCACCATGCCGGAGTGAGCCGCCGATCGCGGATAATCCGGAACCCCAGTGCGTGCCTCCAATGCCCTCGCCTTGAATGTTCAGGTCGGTTGCCCATCTGTAACCGAACACGTTGCCTCCTGCCGTGCAGCGGGTAAGCGGTTCCAGTTGAATGAGTGTCTGGCCGTCCGGCTTCAGAAATGCCGCAACGTTATTGGGAGTGCTGTAATAGGGAGTGGTTACGGCATCCGGAACAATGAAGTCGTCCGGTACGTTAATCGTACCCTGCGCATTCGACGTATCGCTGCAACGGCTCGTCCAATTAGGCACGCCGTAAATGTTGCGTAGTGGATCCGATGTCGAGGTCTTTAAATGAAATTCCTCGTCTGCGCTTACGTAACTGGCCGCCGGAAAATGAGCGAAGGACTGATATGAAGCGCCGGAGCCGATCGGCATATTCCAGATGCTCGTTTGCGAGAAAGGCTGAAGCCAAGGATCCCTGGCGGCGTCGGTATGCGCCGCATTTGTCAACCATAAAGCGGCAGCAGCCGCAATGCCCGTGTAAACTAGTTTGCTTGAAAAGCTTTTCATTACTTTCATCCTCTCGTTAGATATTGATATGAAATTCAGAACAAAGTTTTTCGTTGCCCCTAACTTTGGCCTCCTTTCTCGTTTATGAAAGGGCTTAAAACAACTATAATTCGCTCCGATTCAGGGGAGGAATCCAATATATTCGATTTTTATGCTTCTTTATTGCTGAATTCCGCGGCAAGTAGCACGTTGAGCCAACGTTTGTAATTTCGTCCGTCGTTATGCAGTCTGCGTGAATTTGTTACGATCGCGCAAGCCACGTCATATAAGGGATCGATGACCAGCATGCAGCCGCTGAAGCCGTTATGTCCAACGGCAAAGGGGGAATTCAAATCGCCGAAACAACGGTGAACGTCCACATTAGTCGTACCATGCATGTCCAGCTCAGTCTTCTTCCAGAATATTGGCGTCCGGCCAAACCGTCCGTTCGTTGATTCACGCAGCATCAGGTCAATCGTCGCCGGTGCAAAAATTCGTTTGCCGCCCTGATATCCACGGCGCATCATCATATCGGCGAATCGAAGCAGGTCTTCGGCAGTCGAGTAAATGCCACTATCCCCCGTGACTGCATGGTTCGCGAGATGCTTCTCCGGGGCCATCGTATCGGAATGAAGCGGAAGCGAGTCAATGGCTTTAGCGCAAAGAGCTTGTTTAGGGAACTGAGGGTCGAAGCTTGCTTCATAGCTGGTCGCCGACATCCCAAGGGGATCAAACAAGTGGCTCCGCGCGAATGTTTCGATCGAACAGCCTGTTGCTCGTTCAAGCACGTCCATCAGAATGGAGTAGCCGTGCGTGTAATATTCATTCGCGCTGCCCGGTTCATACTTGAGGCAGTCTACGGCATATATACGCTGTAGATACGCTTCCCTATCCCCCGATTGCGGCCAATCAATGAAGTTGGCTCCGTCATAACCGGCAGTGTGCGTGAGCAAATGATGAAGCGTTATGTTGCCGAAATGGAATTCCGGCACATATCGTTTCACCTCGTCATGCAGCGACATAACGCCCATCTCCGCCAGCTTCAGGACCAGCGCTCCCGTAATGGGCTTCGTGACGGATCCGATATTGAAACGCGTCGCCGCCGTAACCCCCGCCGCGTCCGATGGCAAAGCAATTCTTCCTCCACATTCATTAAACACGACGCGTCCCTGCTTCAGCACGGCGACGGAATAGCCGGTCACCATGCCTCGCGCCAGCTCACTCTGTAAAAAAGCAGATACGCTCCCTCGCCCAGGTGGCGATAGTTCACGGTACTTTTCGCGTCCTATAGCCTGATCTTCCATTTATTCCTTCACCGCCCCGAGCACCATGCCTTTGACGAAATGACGCTGTAGAAACGGATACACGATCAGTACAGGCACCGCTGCGATGAAGATCTGAGCAGCCTGGACGGAACGCTGTGTCAGCTTCGCGACATCATTCACGTTCGTAATCAGATCCTTAAGGTTATGGCTGACCACAATCGTCTGCAGATAGGTCGCGAGAGGGTAATTCTCCGGCCGCGTCATGTACATCAAGCCGTCGAACCAGGAATTCCAATGCCCGACGAGCGTGAAAAGCGACAATGTCGCCAATGCCGGCATGGATACGGGCAAGTAAATTTTCCACAGGGTTTGAAACTGGTTGGCTCCGTCGATTAGCGCGGCTTCCTCCAGCTCCTTCGGCACATTTCGAAAGAAGTTCATTAGCAGAATCATATTCCACACACTCACGGCGCCTGGGAGCACCAGCACCCAAATCGTATTATTCATGTGCAGCTTGGAAATCAAGAAATACGTCGGCACAAGCCCTCCGCTAAACAACATCGTGAAGATGAAATACCACATGAAGCCCATACGCCCTCTCAAACTGCCACTGTCCTTGGACAATGGATAGGAAGATAGAATGACGAGTCCCATGCTGATCATCGTTCCGAGTACGACGCGTTCGAACGAAATCCAGAGCGATTTTAGGAACAACGGATTGTCGACGCTCTTGTGATAGGCATCCCAATTGAAGCCGATCGGCAGAAAATTGACGAGATTACCGGTGACCGCAGCTTTATCGCTGAAGGAAACGGCCAGGATATGAATAAGCGGCAGGATGCAGCAAAGTCCCAGTACGAAGATGAAGACGCTGTTGAAGATGGTGAATATCCGGTACGACGTCGTTTTGTAATACATCGTGATTCGCTCCTCCTTAGAAAATTTTGTAGTTGCCGTAGCGGTAAGCCAACCGATAAGAGACGACGATAAGTACTGTCGAGACGAGTGACTTGAACAAGCCAAACGCCGTGCCGAAGCTGAACTGACCGTTTTGAATGCCCATTCGGTAGACGTAAGTATCGATGATGTCCCCTTTACCGTATACGAGGGGACTATAAAGGTTAAATATCTGATCGAACCCCGCGTTCAACACGTTGCCCAATGACAGCGTGCCAAGTACGATCGCCATCGGAACGAGCGAAGGAATGGTAATAAATATCGTTTGCTGCCACCGATTAGCACCGTCAGCTTCCGCCGCTTCATAGAGCGAAGGATTGATGCCGGCAAGCGCCGCCAAATACACGATCGTCGAGAAGCCGAACTCTTTCCAAACGTCACTCAGCACGACCGTAAACCGGAACCAGTTCCCGTTACCGAGAAAGAAGATCGGCTCTACACCGAAAATGCTGAGAAAGCGATTGAACAACCCACCGGATGGCGACAGTACGTCCACCAGAATACCGCCCAATATGACCCATGATAGAAAATGGGGCAAGTACACCAGCGTTTGCACGGAGCGCTTGAAGATATTCGATCTCACTTCGTTCAGCAGCAGTGCGAAACCAAACGGCGCTATTAACCCGGCGACGATCTTTAGCCCGGCGATGATGAGCGTATTCCAAATGACCTGTACAGAGTCCGGGAATTGAAATATCGTCCGAAACTGCTGCAACCCTACCCAAGGCGACTTCGTGAAGCCAAGCCAAGGTTGATAATCCTGGAAGGCCATAACCAGTCCAGCAATCGGCACATACGAAAAAATAAAAGTCAACACAATGGCGGGCAGCAGCATCGCATAGAGCAGCCCGTTTCCTTTCCAGCCACGAGTCCGTTTTCGTTTACCAGTAACGATAACTGGTCTTGCGGGAATCAATTCCGTATTCATGATGCAAGTCTCCTTTTCCATCCACACTCTTGATCTATCGTGTATACTACAATTATATTTCCGCCTTGATAGGCCTAATAGAAAAGGATTTGGACATTGATAACGTTTTGTTCACCACTTCGTCAGGAGGGCAAGGAATGCCGCAGGTCAAGTCGAATATCTTCACGAAGCTCCTAACCATGCTGCTATTACTGCTCTTTCCGATCGTCGTGCTCTACGGGTATTCCACCAATACGAGCGTCGGGGTAATTAAATCGCAGATACAGGAGCTGAACGTCAACCGTCTAGCTTTCTTTCGTGACCAGATCGAGGAGGAAATGAATCAGCTCGTCCTCCTGTCCAGCGTTATCAGCCGCGATTACTCCGTTCAATCACTTCAAACGAAGAGCGATTACTCGTCCTATGCAGAAATCTCGTCTGTCATTGCCGTCGAGAACAAGCTGCGGCTGCAGCAAATCGCAGGCAAA
Source organism: Paenibacillus sp. CF384 (assembly GCF_900106745.1). Classification (GTDB taxonomy): domain Bacteria; phylum Bacillota; class Bacilli; order Paenibacillales; family Paenibacillaceae; genus Paenibacillus_Z. The sequence continues at coordinate 56,397 of NZ_FNNV01000005.1, forward strand.
TGGAGCAATCAAATTATCGTCTACTATCCGCAGGCGGAACGCGTCGTACCCGATAGCCTGAGCAGCGTCAATCCATTGCAGCTGGCCAACCTGGATCTCTGGAACAAGTACCCGTGGATCTACGAGAATGATCCTTCCGTTCGGGGCAACTACCGCTTCGCCCACTACGTCATCGACCCGTTTGGCGCCGACTTGGAATCAGCGCAGCAGGTGACGAAGATTTATTTCTCCGCCGAAATCCTGAAAGACCTGCTTTATAATTTTAACGTCAACAAGGAAGGCGAGACCTTTCTCTGGAGCAGGCAATTCGAGCCGATAACCAAGCCTGTGAAGCCTCTCGAACATAAGGACGAGCTGCAGGCAACGCTGAGACAAACACTCGACGGTCCCGTCCAGAACAAGATTGTCAAGGTCGGCGGCACGGAGTACGTCATGAATGCACTGCAAATCGGTGGACTTGACTGGTATATCGTCGACGTTGTACCCATTAAGCAGATTCTGAAGCCAATTACAACGAATCGGAACCTCTTTTACATTGCGATCGTCGTGCTAGTTCTCATCGGGACATTGGCTTCACTGTGGCTCTACCGTTATATCCAGATTCCCATGCGCCAATTGCTGCTCGGCGTTCGCAAAGTACGCCACGGCGACTATTCGATCCGTATTCCTGAGCGCGGAAATAATGATTTCGACTATTTGCTGTCAGGATTCAATCATATGACCGCGGACATACAAGTACTGATCGATCAAGTCTATAAGGAGCAGATCCATTCTCGGGAGGCGAAGCTGAAACAGCTTCAGTCCCAAATTAACCCGCATTTTTTGTACAATTGCTTGTTCTACATTATGAACATGTCTTCACTTGGGGACGAAGAAGCCGTAACGGCGATGGCATTGAATCTCGGCGAATATTTCCGCTACACGACACGCAATGACAAGCCATCGGCTACGCTTAGAGAAGAAACGAATCTCATTACGAATTACCTGAAGATTCAGCAGCTGCGAATGAAGCGTCTCTCGTATGACATTTCCATTCCCGAAGAGATGATGTTTCTCGAGATACCGCGTTTATCACTCCAGCCGATCGTCGAGAATGCGGCCATCCATGGAATCGAACCGCTTCCCGAAGGCGGAACGATCACAGTTACGGGCGGCAGTAACGGGCAAGAACATTGGATCGTCATTGAGAACAATGGCGCTACGATGGCAGAGGACAAGCTGCGGGATCTGATTGCGATGCTGGGTCAAGAGCACGAAGAAGAACGCGGATATGGCGTCTGGAACATGCATCAGCGTTTCCTTCTGCAATTCGGGGAAGGTTCGGGACTCGTCATCGACAAGCGTTCAGGCGGCGGCATGATTTTCACTATCCGATGGCACACCGCTAAGCGGGACGTGCTGCCACAACAAGAGAAGGAAGCGTGAACCTACTATGATTCAATTGATGCTCGTTGATGATGAACCATCTGTCGTCGATGCATTGGCCTTACGCATCCCTTGGAGTTCGCTTGGCGTCGTACATGTTTTTAAGGCTTATTCGGGCGCAGAAGCGTGGGAACTGTTCCAATCCCAGCAGATTGACATCGTCATTACCGATATCCGCATGCCGGGCATGGACGGACTGGAGCTCATCCGGCGCGTGCGCGCGGTGCGCAATCGCACCCAATGTCTGCTGCTGACGGGATTTGCGGAGTTTGAATACGCGCAGGAGGCGCTTCGGTCGCAAGTATTCGATTATCTGCTCAAGCCCATCGGAAACGACGAACTCATTGCTTCTGTGAGCAGATTGATTGCTCGGCTGACGGATGAGTGGCAGGCAATAAGTTCTGTCCAACGAGCTGCCTATACGTTGCGCGAACACTTGCCGCTGCTCCGTGGAAATCTGTTGAACGATCTACTGCAGGATAGACGCATCGATGAAACCTTGCTTGCGGAGAAACTCAACATGCTGGAGCTGCCTTTCCGTCCCGGTAACCGGTTCTGCATGCTGCTCATTCGCATGGAAGGGCAGTTCTTGAACTACAGCAGGCAGAGTATTAATCTGTTTGAATATGCCGTCTTTAACATGGCTGAAGAATTGATGAGCCTGAATTTCGATTTGTGGACCGGACGCGACGACCACGATTACCTCGTCTTCCTGCTGCAGCAGAAGGAAGACGAGGTCGTCGACATCACCACCTCTGTGGTCAATAGTGATCGTCTCGTTGAACTTCGGGCGGAAGAGCTCCAGCATCATGTAGGTCTCTATTTAGACGGCAGTATTTCCATCCTCCTCAGTCCGTGGGGCAAGTTTCCGAACAGTGTTTCAGACGTTTATGAAACGATGCTCCAAGAGATGCGCAAGCTTATTCGAGGCAAAAGCGGCATCTTTAAAACCGTCGACACGTCGCCTGAACGTGTCAGCATGCATTCGCTTCATGCTCTGTACAAGCCCCCCCTGCTAAACCATCTTCTAGAAGCAGGACGGTGGGACGACGCGCAGGAGAAAATTTCGTCTATCATTGAAGAAATATCCGCTCACTGGGCTGAATCGCTAGAACACATTAATGAGGCCTACTATTCATTGCTCGCCTCCTTCCATTACATCGCCCATAAAAGCGGCAAGCAGCTAATGGATATTGCCGGGATAAGGCAACTGGAGCTGGACACCAACGGCCGTCGTTCCCCGGAACAATTTCGAAGTTGGGCAGAAGGCATACTTAAACTCGTCAAGGAGGAATTGGAACGGGATAATCGGCATGCCAATTCCGCAATCATTCTGCGCGTGCAACAATTTGCAGAGGAGAAACTCGCCGAGGATGTCTCACTGCTGGCTATTGCCAATCATGTGTATCTCAATTCGGGTTATCTCTCGAAACTCTACAAGCTGGAGACCGGCGAGAATTTAAGTGATTACCTCTATCGGCTGCGCATGGACAAATCCGCCTATTACCTGACGAACACAAGTCTTAAAATCCAAGACATTTGCGAGCGAATCGGCTATCAGAATACATCGTATTTCATTAAAATGTTCAAAAAACACTTCCGAGTGACACCGCAGGAATACCGTAACGGGACGATGCATTAAATGAATCCCTGTCCTCCAACCCCTCTCATCTTTCCTTAGCGAAAAAGCAGCAAGCGGTCATCGATTAATCGATGACCGCTTGCTGCTTTTCTATCCTTATTTGGCGCTCTTCGCGTACCAATCGTTGACTTCCTTCATGATTTTACCGTAACCGGCTTTATCATAATCCTCCAGGAACTTGTCGTACGCATCGACGGATGCCTCGCCGTAAATAATTTTTGAAATCGTCTCCTTGCGCATTTTGTCCAGCATGGCATTCTTGGACATCATCGTCGTCGTGACCGGAACGCCGATCACTTGAGGTACCTGGAAGCCTTTGTCGAGTCCGTCCAATAGAATCTTGGCCGCATCCAAGCTGCTTTGGTCCTCGCCTCCGTACTGCTTCACTTCCATCGGCGTACTAGGCTTCTCTCCTGCCGTGAATTTGTGCAGCATTTCGGTCCAGGCATCCGGAAGCGTGAAATCTTTCGGTACACTGATTCGGACCGCATCCAGATAATTCGGTACTTTGCTCTTGTCGTTCGTAGGCTGCCCCTCGACGTTAGCCCAGTCGTATCCTTCCGCCAAACCGTACTCATATTTAGAGCCCTTGTCGGGATTCAGATAATTTTTGAAAAACCAGTTCATGTATTTCACGACCGCTTCTGGATGTTCCATGCCGCTGCGAATCATGATATTTACGCCGTTCGTCGGATTTTCTTGTGCCACTTTGTACGCCCCATCCGCTCCGGCAAGGTACGGATAAGCTTTGAATTCAGCACCGGGCACATTCTTCTTCAAATCCGGGAATGGCCAGATGGACAACCAATACTGACCAAAGGTAATGCCGGCTTTGCCACTAGTGAACAATTCCGCCGCTTTCATATTGTCATAGATACCGCTGTCCTTCGGGAAGTACCCTTTCTTCATCCATTCCTGCAGCTTCCCAAGACCCGGCTTAGCCGCCGCCGTCAGTAACGGTTGATAAATCGTACCATCGTCCTTCTTTACCCAGCCGTTATCGTTCGGAAGAACGCCATCCGCCGCAAAGACAAAGTCCGTGCTGCCGAGCCATGTCGCATTCACGCCGTTATCCTTCAACGCCACGGATAAGCCGAACGTATCCGGCTTGCCGTTCCCGTCCGGATCTTGCGTCGTGAACGCATCCATGACCGTCTCCAGTTCCGTCACGTTCGTCGGCGCTTTCAAATTCAGCTTGTCCAGCCAGTCTTGGCGAATCCACATGACATTGCCACGGCCCACCATGTTGAACATCGGGAGAGCGTATTTCTTATCATCAAACGTCACGCCATTCCAGACTTCTGGATGGCTCTCGTAGCCCTGCTTCCAATTATTCTCCGCGTACTTCTCGAAAATCGGCGTCACTTCCTGGTATTTGCCTGACTGTACCAACTGGCTCATAAGCAGCGGATCCGAAATGGCCAGCATATCAGGCAATTCCTGATTGGCAGAAAGCGCGAGCCGAATTTTCTCCGTCAACTCTTGCGTGTTGGATGCCGTCCATAAGTATTTCATTTTAATGTTCAAATCGGATTCAATCGACTTGTCTATGACGTTGTTGTCAATGCTTTCGCCTTCCTTAAACTTCACATCGCCTTCAAGCACCTTCGCTGTCGTTAGTGTGACAGGTTCCGCGTATTTGGTGAGCGCGCCGTCTTCATTTGCTTGTGCTTCTGTGCCTTTGTCAGCCGTTTGATTTGTTTTGCCGCCGGAGTTGACTCCCGCGTTGTCGCTGCCGTTCGAATTGTTTCCACACGCGGTCGTCAGTGCAATCATGGCGACAAGCGCAAGCGCCGCCGCGGTTTTCTTTGTCGATCCCCTCATGTCTCATGAACCTCCCAATTTCATCAATCCTTACACGTTTATCATAATCAATCAAGTTTTAGGCGGCTATAATACTATTTCATTTTTGATAGAATTCTGTGGGGGTCATGTTCGTTGAGATCCTTCAATATCTATTAGTCTGATGAAGGAGATCTAACTAAGCAGAATCGTTACTTCTTGTCTGATTTAGACGAACATAATGGGTTGTGATCGTGAGATAACCGCAAAGCAATATCCCTCATCACTCCATCGTCGTACTGATGAGGGATATTGCTTTGCGGTGTCTTCCTTTTGCCTTTGGTTTTCACTTACTTGCAGAGATACGGGTAAAGCAAAAAAAATCGGAATGGATCAGACAGGATACCTTCCTGGCCAGTTCATTCCAAATTTATGGTTGTTGGGGTTTGGAAGCATCGCAATTTTTATAAAAGCTCAGGGATAGACTAGGAGCTTTCTTATTTAAGATTATCATCTATGGATTTTGAGTCTTCTATTTAGCCGTGGACGAACCTTCCTAATACTCTGCCTTTTACGTATCTTCCTAAAAGTAGGTTTTAATCTTTTGTACTCGTTGTCACATGAATCATAGTTTTCAATATATTTATGATGAAAATTCCGGGTTTGAATTTGGTTCAGATCATTCCAGCCTTCGTTTCTAGCTCCGGGCTGTCCCGAACTCCCAGATATGCCCATAATATAAAAACGATATCCAAGAGCTTTTGCATAATCAGCAGCCGCTTCAAATTTCGCTTGATTCTTAGGTTGACCTATATCACCGGATACTTTTACTTCAATTAGATCTTTGGTTCCGTCACGATAAGTTACCAAAATATCTGGCGTATATAAATGACTAACCTTGCGATAAAAGTATCTGATTCTGAATGGTTCAACTTCAATTTTTATTATCAACTTATTACTTTCTAAGTCTAGAAAAATCTTATGTTCAAGAGGACTTCTACATTTGGATGCCTTGTCCATCTTATTTAAGTGAATAGTAAACGGATATCCGTCCTCTGTTTTCCCTCTTTTGGGTGGTGATAACCTATCTAACTCTTTCTTTAGCTTAATATCAAGAGACCGTAGATCACTCTCCATTTTTTGAATGTAGGCATGCATTATAATCTTTGAAGTATCAAAGAACATACTATCTTTTTCAGACTTTCCTAACTGTCTTAGCTTTTTCTTCCGTATGGATGAAAAGGGTATAGGTTTCTCCTTACATTCCGTATCAGTAATTGTATATGTTCTTATTCGTTTAGTGTGAAAGATTCGAATAGCATATCTATCCCTACAAAATCCAACTAAATAGTAATAAGCATGCCTCTTGAAGATATACCAGGGCTCCACTCTTCTATATCTCTCACCACTTGAAAGGCTGTCATAGAGCATATGTATTTGTTTTCTTTTTTGTATTGCAGTTTCAAATACCTTTATGTCATTTAAAATAGTCACAAATGTCTCCTTTTGTAGATGTTTGAAGATCAATCCACACGTTTACTATTTATTTCATTATAATAGAATACTAAAATAGTAGCAGAAGACATTTCATTGTGGGTCATTAGTTTGACCAAGCATATCATGAAAGGATGAGGATAATGCAGATAATACTTAAAGGATGGATTCACGGCGAGTTTCTAGAGCTCGCCAAGTGCAAAGCGGAATTGTATGAGTACAATGTAGGGAGTGAAGACCTACCAAATTACTGGTACTCCCCTATTCCACTCGATGTATCAAGTCCTGAACAAATTTGTTAGTGGTAATCGCTGAGCCTGAAACGCAACATAAATTTGCTGTCCCTGAGACAAAAGATTCTTTCCACCATAATTCTATCTCCTTACTTTTCCAATATATAAAATCCAATTAAGAACACAACATATACAATGTGTTATTCACTATTAGGAAAGGGCAGCATCAAACATGGCAAAATTACTGTATATTGCGGCACACCTATGTGACCACCACTTCTTTCTGTCAGTATGGCCGTGGGACAGGCGTTCATCGATGCAGTGACGTCCAAGACAGTAGGTATCATCAAGCAATTACCGCTGCAGGAAGTTAATTTGTGGTAAAATTGACATTTTCCATATCAAGAATTTTTAAACAAACAAAACCAGCAGCAGCAAATGATGAGGGAAAATAAAGTTTGTTAGTGGAACTTCAGTGTTTATGCGGATTATTAGATTTACTTATATGTGAAAAAACATGGGGAAAGTTTGTTAGTGACAATCACGCAACCTGAAATCGGAACACAAATGTGGAAATTAAAGTTTGTTAGTCGGATACAGAAAAGAGAAAAACTGCTCGGTGCATCTGTCGGAGCAGCACCTTTTCCATTACACATATCAATTTTATTGACTTCTGTGCATGGCCGGCCACAGTAACGAAAAAAAAAAAAAAAAAATTACCCGACCATCATTGATCGAGTTTAACTCATCATATTACATCAAACCGTCTTAATAGCTGCTCCGCCTCCTGAAGAGCCGCTACAAAAAACCAGACAACCCGCGGGCTGTCTGGTTTTCGCTTTAGTTGATCTGATAGATCCGTGCTTCATAAGGCCGAAGAAGAAGGCCGTCCGCGGCTTCAGCTATCCGTTCCGGATAATTCCGAATAATCGTCTCTCCGAGCCTGGCGGCGGCCGCATCCGGGAGACGGCAAAGCGTCTCTTCTTCCGAGATGTTAAGCAGCACAAGCCATTTCAAATCGCCGAGCGTGCGGTAATAGGCGTAGATGCGCGCATCATCGTCCAGAATCGGCTCGTAGACGCCGTATATCATCACGTCATTTTCTTTTCGCAGTCGGATAAGCTTCTGGTAGTAATAGAACACCGAATCCGGATCCGCGAGCGCTTGCTTCACGTTGATGTCCCGATAATTCGGATTCATCTTCAGCCAAGGCTGTCCCTTGCTGAACCCTGCGTTCGCCGTATCATCCCACTGCATCGGCGTTCGGGAGTTGTCTCTGGCAAGATGAAGCAGGCTTTCGAACACCTCCTGCGGCTCTCTTCCCTTGGCCACTTCTTCCTGATACTTGTTTTTCATGGCAATGTCGTTGTAATCGTCGATCGAAGGAAAGCGAACACCCGTCATGCCGATCTCTTCTCCTTGATACACATACGGCATCCCCGGAAGCGTGTGAAGCAGCGTCGCGAAGCATTTGGCGGACTCCACCCGGTAGGCCGCGTCATTGCCGAAGCGCGTCACGAGCCGAGTGTGGTCGTGATTGTTCAGAAACTGCGAATTCCACCCTTTGCCCCACATGCCGTCATACCAGCGCTTCTGGATTTCCTTGAAGCGATGAATATCCCAGTGCGCCATATAATCGCATACTTCAAAGTGGAATAATGTGTTGAGCTCGCTGCGCTCTTCCCCGACGTAGAGCACGCCGTCTTCCGGCGATACGAACGGAATCTCGCCGACGGTAAACACATCGTAATGCACCAATACCCGCTCATGCATCTCTTGCAGGTACTCGTGGATGCCGGGATTATTGCCCAAATAGGAAATGACGTCCGGGTTGTCCGCGTCCGGAAACCCGGCCTGCTTGGCGAGCAGGTTGATGACGTCCATGCGGAAGCCGTCGATGCCCTTATCGAGCCAGAAGCGCATCATGTTATAGATCTCTTCCCGAACCCGAGGATTGCTCCAGTTCAAATCCGGCTGCTCCGTGGCAAAGGAATGAAAGTAATACTCGCCCGTCCGGTCGTCGAGTTCCCATGTCGAAGGCGTGAAGTAGGAGCGCCAATTGTTCTTCTCGCTGCGCCAAATGTAGTAATCCCGCTTCGGATTGTCCTTCGAGGAACGGGATTCCTGAAACCATGGATGCTGATCGGAGGTATGGTTTACGACCAAATCCATGATCAGCTTCATGCCTCGGGCATGGACTTCTGCGAGCAGCCGGTCGAAGTCTTGCATCGTTCCCGCTTTGGCCATCACGGATCGATAATCGGAAATGTCGTAGCCGTTGTCCACATCCGGGGATCCGTAGCACGGATTCAGCCAGATCACGTCAACCCCCAGGCTGCGGACATAGTCCAGCTTCTCGATGATCCCCTGCAGATCGCCAAAGCCGTCTCCGTTCGTATCGAAGAAGCTGCGCCAATAGATTTGGTATACGACCGCTTCTTTCCACCATGTTTTGTTCATCTTGGTGCTCCTTTTATTCCAAAATAAGCTCGTAGCCGGTCGTATTCCCGATGATCTCGCATTGGACGTGATCCTCGGCCGATTCGCGCGCTCGGGTAAGCTTCACGGACAAATGCCCTTCGCCGATTGCAATGCGCCGCGCCGTCAGCTCGTCGAATCCGTCCGGCAGGAACGGATTCATACGAATTTGTCTCGCCAGCGCATCCGGCGTTATGCCCAGCATGGCCTGCAGGAACACGAACGTGGTCGCGCCGGACCATGCTTGCGGAGAGCACGTCGTCGGATAAGGGATGGGCTTGCCGGATACTGCCTTGTCGTAGCCGCAGAATAGTTCAGGCAGCCGCTGGTATTCGAAGGACTTGGACGCTTCGAGCAATCCGGACAGGAGATGCTCGGCTTCTCGCTTCATCCCGAGCCTGCTAAAGCCAAGCAGAATCATGCCGTTGTCATGGGGCCATACGCTGCCGTTGTGATAGCTCATCGGGTAATAGCCGGCTGCTTTCGTGCTCATGGTACGGACACCGTAGCCGCTAAACATATCCTCGGCGGTAAGTCTGCTGGCCACAAGCTCCGCGCGGGCCGGATTCGGCAGGCCCGAAAGCAGCAGATGCCCGGGATTGGACGTCACGGAGCGCACCTGTCTCTGCTCCTGATCCAAGGCGACCGCGTAGAACTGCTCGTCTTCCATCCAATAGGCCTGTTCAAACCTTGACCTAAGCGACTCCGCCTCGTCATCCAGCTTCTTCGCCAGATCGATGTCACCCAGCTGCCTGAGAATGGGGGCAAGCGCCTTCTTCGCCTGATAGACATAGCCTTGAACTTCGGATAGCGCAATGGGAGATGAAGCATATTCGCCATTGTCGTGCATGATGGAGTTGCTGGAATCCTTCCAGCCCTGGTTCGGGAATCCTTTCTCCGCTTCTTGACGATACGTGAGGAAGCCCTCTTCCGCGCCGCCGATATGGCTGTCGATCCAGGAGAGCGCCTGGATCACATTCGGCTTCAATTCCTCGACAAGCGCCGTGTCTCCCGTCCAGCGGACGTATTCGCCGAGGACCACCAAGAATAACGGCGTTGCGTCTACAGAGCCATAATACGGCGAGAACGGCGATTGCTTCGTATTCACCAGCTCTCCGAAGCGGATCTCATGCATGATTTTCCCCGGCTGTTCATCCCGGGACGGATCGGTCTTCGTCCCCTGATAGGCGGCCAGCGTTCTCAGCGTTCCTTTCGCCTGATGGGCATTCAGCGGAAGCATGAACAACGACGTGATGAGGCTGTCGCGGCCAAAGGGCACCGCAAACCATGGCAGGCCTGCCACCGGCGTTTGCCCATATCCCACGTCTGTCAGCAGCATGCGCATATCCTGGACGCCGCGATTGTACAGCTCGTCGAACAGCGGTACATTCGATGCGACAGCCGTCGTGTCCGCATACCACGTTTCATATGCTTCATCCAGCAGCCGCAAGCCTTGATCGAAGGTGCGGGCTTCGGAGCTTTGCCCATTAAGCACCGGTGTAATCGTAAAGCAGATCTGCTTGGATTCCCCTGACGCCAAGGAAACGGTAAAATGAATGCCGCCGCCGGGAGTCGTCTTCGCAGCCTCAGGCCAGTCCCACGCAATATGCGTCTCCCGCAGGATGTCATCCTTGCCCTGATAACGGATGCTCATCGCGTGATCGCCGATGTCCCGCCCGACGATTTCGCCAACCTCACCGGTACGGTATTTGCGGACGATAAACATATCTTGAAAATCCGCATCGAAAGCCGCTGCCAAATCGAAGCTTACCGACCGGGGAAAGAAATTCGTCAGCGACACCCGTTCATAAAGAATCCCGTCGTAAATGTAGCGCTCCCGAAGCAGCTCGATTGCGCCATCATCTTTGCTGACCTTCATCGATCGAAAGGACGCGCAATAGCTTTTGTCGGCATCGGAGTGAAGAAGCGCGGGCTTCTCCCCGTCTATATAGAGCTCCATTCGGCTAAGAAAGCGCGTATCCTGCGTATATAAGCCATGCCCGGCTTCGTCGTTGCCCGTCACGTCGCCGCGGAGATCGGTAAGAAAAAATACGTTTCCTTCTTTAATGACTCGGTAGTCCATGGATGCGACTTCCTCCTTCTTCCTGTTCAAGTGTCCATACAAAAAGCAACCGGCGGGAAAAGGCTTGTCAGCCTTTCACGCCGGAGCTCGATATGCCTTCGATATATTGCTTCTGAAAAATAAAGAAGAAAATCAAGATCGGTAATGTCGTCAGCACGACCCCAGACATAATAAGCGGCGTATTCTCAAAGAACTGATCCTTCACGCTGTTCAATCCGACCACCAGGACATATTTCGCCGGGTCACTCGTAAACGTGCTCGGAATGAGGTAGCTGTTCCAGGTTCCGGAGAAGGCCAGAATCGACATGGTAATGAGCGACGACTTGGCAAGCGGAAATACGATTCGCCAGAAAGCGCCCATTTTCGTAAGTCCGTCTATTCGAGCCGCTTCGATAAATTCATTCGGAATGCTCATGAAAAACTGTCGCAGCATGAAAATATACAAGCATTGGTATAAGAACGGCACCGTTAATCCCAGGACGGAATTCAGCCAGCCGAGATGGGCCACGTTCACGTAGACCGGAATCAGAATCATATGGTACGGCACCATCATGGAAGCCACCACGATCCAGTAGATCAAGTTCTTGCCAGGGAAGTCCAGCTTCGCAAGGGCAAATCCGACCATGGGATTAATGATGAAGTTCCCTAGGATGACGAGCGCCGTGATCACGATCGTATTGACAAGCCATTTCGGCACATTATAGGCATCATTGGTAAAGAACAATTGATAATTGGCAAACGACCATTTTGATAACCCTGCCCATTTATTGACGTCCTCCAGATGGAGCACCGAGGTGTACAGCGTATAGAGAAACGGAAGGGCAAAGAGCAATCCGAGCACGATCAGGAGCGCATAATTGCCGATCAGAGTGAGGCTCTTTCTGCTAGTCATGTGCTCACCCCTTTTCATCCAGCAGTTTTTTCTGAAGGAACGTAATAATCAAAATGATGAAGAAGAACAGCACCACGGCCGCGCTGCCGTAGCCGATATTCAGATAGCGAATTCCATTCTGATAGAAATAGGTTACGACGGTATTCGTGGCACCCGCCGGAGATCCAAGCGCACCGTATCTGGAAATGGCGGCAATTTGGTCGAAAATTTGAAAACCGAGGATCGTCGCCACCGAAACGATGAAAAAGGTAATAGGTTTCAAATACGGCACCGTAATGTAGCGGAATTGCGCCCACCTGGATGCGCCGTCGATCTGGCCTGCCTCGTATAAGTCCTTGGGCACTTCCTGCAGGCCGGACAAATACACGATCATGCTGAAACCGCATTGCTGGAAAATAAATAGGATCGCAATGAATACCAGTGCATAATGCGTATCCGCAAACCAGGTCACATTGCCAAAGCCGAACAATCCGATAAAGTCGGTCACGAAGGTGCCTTGCTTGAACAGCGTCATGAACACCGTCGTAATCGCGATTTGGGAAGTGATGTACGGAATGAAAAACAGTGTCCTGAACAGACCCTTCCCTTTGATCTTTTGATTCACGAGAATCGCCATGATCAAGCCGATGATGGTTTGCAGCGGTACGGCGATGACCACGATTTCCAAGGAATGCAGAACCGCACGGTAAAATTCATGATCCTGCAGGATCTTCACGTAATTTTGCAATCCAATGAATTTCGCTTGGTCCAATGCAGCGAAGTTCGCGTCCTGGAAGCTTCGAATAAAGGACTGCAGGAACGGGTAGAAGAACCACCATACCCACAGCACCAGAAACGGCAGGCTGAACAGCCAGCCTACTGATAGATCCGAATCCAAGACTTTACGCAGCCATGATTGGCTTTCTTTGGTTGTTATCCGCCTCTCCGCGGTTGTATCTCCACCAGCACGCATCCAATTCCCTCCTTGCAGCTAGCCTCTTGGCTGTAAAAATGAAAACCGTTCCCGCTGCGTATGAAACGGGAACGGTCTGCTGTGCGCTTCTTACTTGAATTGTTGTTGAATCGCATCCAGGATTTCCTTCGGCGATTTTTTCGCCCCGCCGAGGATCGTAGCTTCGATTTGATTCACAAGCTCGTCCTTGAATTTCTTCGTTTCGGCCGGATAAGCAAAGTCGGTTGCCGTTTTCAAAGCCGGCTCGACGGATTTGAATTCCGGATTTTCTTGGAAATATTGCGGCGTAAGCGTCTTGACGGCGGAGTTGCTGCCGTTCTTCATGAACGCCGTTTGCGTTTGATCGTTCGTCATGTAATAAGCCGCTTGCAGAGCCGCTTGCTTATCTTTCGCATCTTTCAGTACGACGTATCCGTCCGCGATCATCGTGCTGCCCTCCGTCGTTCCTTTTGGAATCGGAAGCGTGACGTATTTCAAGTTCGGAGCCGCATCCTTCAAGAAGCCTTTATACCAGTAACCGCCCGTCGTCATGGCCGCTTTGCCGTTCGCGAACACTTCGCCGTCCCAGCCGAAGCCAAGCGATTTCGGCGTTACGGCTGCGCCGTCCTTGTACATATCGAAAATCTTTTGAAGTCCGTTAACGTTCGCCTGCGAGTTGATCGCTTTGCCATTGTCCCAGCCGCCGCCGTAGCTCTTCACATAGTTGGTGATATGGTACGGATCAATGTTGATGACGATGCCATGCACATCCTTGGTCGTCAGCTTCTTCGCCGCCGCTTCCACTTCATCCCACGTGGTCGGGTACGCGCCAAGGCCCGCTTTCTTCCACATCTCTTCATTGATGAAGAACATCCCCGGTATTACGCTGCTTGGCAGCCCGTATTGCTTGCCGTCCACTTTCCAAATGTCGTTCGCGGTAGAAACATAACGGTTTACATCCACGCCGGCAGGACCGATCAAATCGTCCAGCGGAGCGAACAAGCCTTTCGTGATGTATTCATAAGAGCCTTCGTTCGTCGTTTTAATGAAATCGGGCGCTACGCCTGCTGCGATTTCACCCGGAAGCGTATTCCAGAATTGATCGCTGCTCGGATACTGCTTGATCTTAAGATCGATGTTCGGGTATTGCTTGGAAATATTGGAGGCGGCATCCTGATAAATTTTCAGATCCTCCGCGGTTCCCCAGAAGCCCATCGTCACCGTCGTTTTTTTGCCGGTATCCGGCGAAGCTTGTCCGTTATCGCTCGCGTTGTTGCCTTTGCTTCCGCAGGCAGCCAGCACGACAACCAAACAAATCATCAGCAAAATCGCTGATCCAGCCCTCAATTTCTTGCTCATTCGAGTATCCCCTTTGTCTGTCGTATTATTTGCTCTCTAAGCATAAGGGTTGGTCTTCACGATCAAAATCATTCAAATCGGCTTTCATTTAACGAAATGAACTTGTTTGGCGCTCGAGGCAGCAGCCCGGCACGCCTTTTTATAATTAAAATGCTTTTTCTTTAACGATATTATCTAACTAAGCTCCTTGCGATAGTCCGAGGGCGACATCCCTTCATATTTGTTAAACACGATCGCAAAATGCACCTGGCTGTTAAAGCCGACTTTTTCCGCAATTTCATAGATTTTGTTTCGGTAGTCCTTTAGCAGCTCCTTGGCCTGCCGAATTCGCACGACGTTCAGATAATCGAATACGCCTCTGCCCACCTCTTGCTTGAAGAGTCTGCTGATATAGTTCGGGCTGGAATGAAACGTATCGCCAAGCAGCTTAAGCGAGATATTCTCGCTGTAGCGGGTATTGATAAATTGGACCACGTTCCGGATTAGCGGACTATATTCCTTGTTTTTCCCAATAATGCGGGCCCGCAGCTTCTCGTTAAACACGGCGTGATAGTAAGACGAGCATTCCGTAAAATCATCAAGCTGGGCGGCTTCTCCGGCGGGCAGATCCTCGTCGTCTCCGACCGACAACATGAACAGAAGACCCTCGTACACCTTTTTGACGTCTCTTTCATTCATCCCTTCATAGTTCTGGAGCAGCTGCTCCCAGCTTGCGAGTGCAGCAGCGAATGAATCGTATTTCTCCTCCTTCAAGCAGTCCTTCATAGCCACGATCGCCGCACCGATCTGCTCTTGGACCGACTCATCGTCACGTTTGCGGTTCTGGTAATACAATACCGGATCGTTCGGATGGTAAAACTTCATGTCGAGTGCCCTTCTAGCCTGGTCAACGGCCTGAGGAAGCTCCGCATACGCATGAAAGGCATTGCTAATGCCGAAAATAGGCTCAATATTGAGAAAACGTTTCATGGCGTTGTGAATCATATATACGATTTCATTGACATGCGTGAACGAAGCCTGCGTACTGTTGGAATCGCCGTGCGATAGGACAACGAGGAACGCATTGTACTCCAGCTGCATACATTCCGTTTCCTGCTCCTTCGCTAACAGCTCGCTGACGATATTGAAAATGGTGGCGGGCAGATAGGCTGCATTCCCCTGCGTGTACCGCTTCAAAATCTGTCCAAACCGCTTGACCGTGAACAAAACCGTGTATAGATTGCTTTCCTTCAGCTTGGTTTCTTCCGCGCGTTCCGAGCTCCCTGCAAGCAGCTCCCGGAGAATCGCAGCCTTCCCCGGCTTGATCTCCACTGCTTCCGCACCGCTCATCCGGTTTTCTCGCGCTTCCGCCTGGATATTTTGAAGCAAGCTCATGATCTCCTGAACGTTCATGCTCGGTTTATGGAAATAATCCAAAGCGCCTAGCTGCATCGCTTGTTTGACGTGAACGAAATCGTCGAAGCTGCTTAGAATGATCACCTTGGTTCTCATCCCGCGGTCCCGCAAGGCCGTTAATACCTCGATGCCGTCTTTCTTAGGCATCTTGATGTCCAGGATTACGATATCCGGCTGCAGCTCTTCGATTAATTGAAGCGCTTCCTCGCCGTCCGCTGCTTCTCCGACGATTTCCATTCCGGCTGCAGCCCAATTAAATGACGACTTAATGCCGATTCGGACTAGCGGCTCATCGTCCGCGATTATGATTTTCATTGTGAGTCTCCCTTGAATGCTTGTTTGATTACGGGTACAAGAAGGGAAGCCGTAGTGCCGGCGTTCTCCACGCTTGTGATCGTCAATCCGTAGCTTGTCCCGAAGTGCAGCTCGATTCGTTTGCGAATATTGGATATGCCAATGGCATTCAGATTATCATCCGTATGCCTGCTAGTATTCATGCTCCCCAGCTGCTGAGGAGACATGCCTCTCCCGTTATCCGTCACCGTTATCCTGATGTTCCCCTCTTCTTCGTGGACGCGGATCTCAAGCTTCCCTTTATAGGGGATGGTATCGAATCCGTGAAAGATCGCGTTCTCGACCAAGGGTTGAAGCAGAAACTTCAAGATTTGATAATCCCAAACCTCTTCATCGATATCAAACGTCAGCTCGAACTTACCCAAATAACGGATGTCCAAGATCTTCGAGTAATCGCGTATGAATTGAATTTCTTCCCTGACGCTGACGAAATCAAGCTGCGTTCTGGCTGTAAATTGGATCACCGACGAAAACGCGGTCAGCGCCTCTTCGATGCCGGACGCTCCCTGCATCTTGGCCATCCACTTGATCGAGTTCAAGGTATTGTACATGAAATGAGGCCTTATCTGTGATTGCAAAGCAAGGGTTTCCAGCCTTCGTTTCTCTTGCTCTTCCGTATAGATGGTACGGATCATCCTTCTTATGTCTCGAAGCATCCGATTGATCGTGACGCCGATTTTGCCGACTTCGCCATGCTGAATGTCAATGGATATATCGAGCTCGCCTTGGGAAACGAGCTTCATTTGCCGTTCTAATCGGCGCAGCGGTTTCGTGACGCCGGTCGCAATATAAATCGACGCGGCGATCGATAAGCCAAGCAGTACGAATAGCGAGATGGCGATCGTTCGCAGAATCGTGTCCACGAAGCCGAACAGCTCATGTTTAGGTATAACGGTCACCGCGCTCCAGCCGGACAGGCTTGAGGTTGCTTTAATCGCATAGTATTGCTTGTCTTGGTATAATTGTTCCTTGCCTCCTCCGGCAATGGTTTGGAAACTCTTGCCCAGCACGGCTTCGGCCGATTTACCGATGTCGCCGCCGTCTTTGCTGTATATAATGTTCGCGTTCTGATCTACTAGGTAATACCGCGCATGCTTTGTAAATTGAATATCGCTCCACAGCGACTTTAGATTTTCCACGTTGATATTAAACAGGATAAACCCGAGTTTCTCTTTCGAGAACGGATCAACCACCGCTCGTCCGATGGAAACGACGGGCGTAGGTTTTATGGAAAGCAGTCTTTCCTCATGGATGCCTACGGAAACATACTTTCCATGCTGACTTAGAATCGTTTGAACAAACGGTTCATGATAGAATTCGTGCTCTAAATAAGCATGATTCATATAGTCATTATTGCTTCTTCCGAGGATCATGTTATTCTTGCTCTGGTAGATAACGGCTGAATTGATCAGATCCGTATACAGCATAATGCTGTTCCGGAACAAATCCCCGACCTCGTCAAACGCTTGTGACCTTTCCAGCAATGGAAACGCAGCGGCCTCGTAATCCTTCCGCATCAACTGGAACAGCGCTTTGTTTTGCACAGGAACCATTGTCAATCGCAATAGCGGGGATAGCGATGTATCGATATTTTGCGCAATTTGCCTATTGTTAGCCAAGGTCGCGTCGAGGATCATCCGCTTATTGGATTGGACGAACAGCCAGGATAATGTGCCGCCAATTATGATGTACGGGATCACGATGAAACAAGCAAATGCCACAATCAGCTTTTGCCTAAGACCCATTTGAAGCCAATGATTTTTAAGCACCTTCATAACCTCACCCATTTCATTTTGCGAACGTTTTCATTCGCGAGTATAGGGCATTTGCAGACGGAAATCAACGAAATAAAGCGGATTACCTTGCCTGTCCTTCAAAACGAATGGCATTCTATGATGCTCAGCCAGCTAGAACCGGTTATAAGCCCAGTTTTTCTGTCTTGGCAAGTTCCACCGTACGACGGAAAGATTGTGCAGGGATTCCCTCAAACAAAATATGTGATAACTCCAATACAAACAGCGAAAATCTGTTCCAAATGGGTTTGTGTCATATAGTTCATCCTTTAGAAGCGGAGATCGTTGCCTTATCCGATATAACATCCTCGTTCTCCGACAAATACCAGTCGCACATGAAGCTTGATACCCGCCTTTGTACTGAGAAACATCCTGCGGGCTGCTACAGTTCCCTATAGCTACTCTTTCTCATAATATAAATTGAAGCACAACAGTAAGGAATTCTTTCAGTAAGCTAGTTATCTTGATGGATTAACCAAATCAGTTTTGGGTAAGTCGAGGGGATATCTATGTATGGGTAACAAGATTAGTATGAATAAAAAAATATAAAACAAAAAAGTAATGTAGTTAGTACCATAGTTGAAGCCGGAAATAACTTGCCCGATATCCTACAATTCATTGGACAGCTTCTTACAACAGCCGGAGATGTGATAACGACTATCGGCCAAACTATTGCACTTGAACAAGCTAGACAAGAACAAATTCAGTCCCAATTGGAAAAACAAGAACAAGAACGTCAACAAAAAGAAATACAGATACAAATAGAGGAGATGAAGCACCAAACAAGATAAGGTACTCCGATTTGCCGCGATATGTGTTTTTCAGACTATAGGATGTAATCGATGTATTGAATCCACGCGGTTTTGATGTTGAGATTCTTGAACTGTTTAGATACACAGACAACGTTTGAACGCTATCAGACTGTTCGGCTGCATCTTCTTGGTAAATCAGATGAAGATGCTGCTCTTGCGATCGGAAGAAAAGAAAGCACGGTTGCCGCCAATCTTCGCAAATACCGCAAGCATGGGCTTGACGGGTTGCAAATGAAGTTTTCACCCGGTCCCCCCGAACAATTATCACCTGAACAACAGGCAAAGCTCAGGCAAACCATTATGGATTTCGTTCCGCATAATGTTGGATTCACGGCGAAGTATAATTGGACGCTGGAAATCATCGGAGAATACATCAACCGGGAGTTCAAACAGGATTACTCGATTCGCGGCATCTCCAAATTGATGCATCGAATGGGACTGAGCTATACCAAGCCAACCTACACACTGGCAGCTGCTGACGAAGAAAAGCAGCGTCAGTTTGTCGAAACCATCTTCCCCAGGTTAAAAAAATTACGAGAACGGCGAAATTAATCACATCTTGTTTGAAGATGAAAGCATGATTCGTGATTATCAAGCCATTCAGAAGACGTGGTTTGCCAAAGGTCAGGCTCTGAAAATAAGTATTAGACTGATCCTTGAAACGGAACAGCAGCAGTCGTGGACGTGAAAATAAAGTCCCACTGATTTCGACTTGATCTCCCAGTTCGACTAACACACTTTATTTTCCTTAACAAACTTTATTTTCTCTCATCAGTAACTTTTTATTGCATGTTACTTGTGTATCCAGAATTCAAACCCTCGTCACAATTCATGTGAAAATAATCACATAGATCGGCTATAATAAGCGTGTAGCCACTACATCACATCTACATGAGAGAAGGGATCCTATTGGCCGGTCGCCCGCATAACCCGAAAGACAGCCGTGTAGCCAAACAAGAGAAACGCCTTATCTTGCTTTGCATCATCGTTGCGGTCATTATGCTGCTCTCTCTATCTCGATATGTGTTTAAATAATTAATATCCATTCATTACTACATCAAGCACTTGGGAGGGATTACATATGCTGCTTAGCAGTTACGATCCGGTCATGTACAGCCGAATGCTCACAGGACTCACGCTTGCTTTCCATATTATTTTCGCTACGATAGGTGTCGGGATTCCGCTTATGATTGCGCTCGCCGAGTGGATCGGGATCAAACGCAATGATGAGCATTACTTGCTTATGGCTCGCAGATGGGCACGGGGCTTCGTCATTACGGTGGCGGTTGGCGTTGTAACGGGGACTGCGATTGGTCTGCAGCTCAGTCTGCTGTGGCCAAGCTTCATGAAGGTAGCCGGTCAGTCCATCGCGCTTCCGCTCTTTATGGAGACGTTCGCCTTCTTCTTCGAAGCCATCTTTCTAGGTATCTACCTCTACACTTGGGATCGGTTCAAGAGCAGAATGACACACTTCTGGCTGCTCGTTCCCATCGTTATCGGTTCGTCCGCCTCGGCCTTCTTCATTACAGTCGTCAACGCATTCATGAATGCGCCTGCCGGTATTACGGTGGAAGACGGCAAGATCACCGCCATCTCACCATTCGGCGCGATGCTGAGCCCTGCGATGCCGACCAAAGTCTCGCATGTGCTCGTTACAGCTTACCTAACCTGCGCGTTCGTCCTTGCCGCGATTTCCGCTTGGTCCCTGCTTAAAGGCCGCAATCATGTGTACTACAAGAAAGCGCTCAAGTTAACGATGGTTTCCGCCTTCATCTTCTTAATCTCAAGTGCCCTCATTGGCGACTTATCCGGCAAGTATCTAGCTAAATATCAGCCCGAGAAGCTTGCAGCTATGGAGTGGCATTTCGAAACGACATCCGAAGCACCGCTTGTGCTCGGTGGAATTCTGACCGAAGACAATGAAGTCAAGTATGGTCTCAAAATCCCGTTCGCGCTTAGTATTCTCGCCCATGGCGTGCCTAATGCGGAAGTTACCGGATTGAATGACATCCCGGAAGACGAGCATCCGCCGCTCTATATTCATTACCTGTTCGATCTGAAAATGGGCTTCGTTGCGATGATGGTCTTAATCGCATCGGCGTTCATGCTCCTCCTATGGCGCAAGCGCGAGCTCGCTTTCAGCAACAAATGGATACTCCGCGGCATTATATTGGCGGCTCCGCTTGCGATGTTGACCATTGAGCATGGTTGGATTTTCTCCGAGGTTGGCCGTCAACCTTGGATTCTTCGCGGCATCATGCGCACCTCGGAAGGCGCAACGGTATCCGATCATGTGGATACGATGCTGTGGGTATTCGCACTGCTGTACATTGTACTTGCCATCTCATCGGTCACCGTCTTAACCCGCATGTTCCGCAGCAACTCGGCTGAGCAAGAAATCGAGGCTAAAGGCATTAAAGGAGGCGACGAGCAATGAGCTACGAAGTACTTGGCATAACCGTCCTCTGGATCTTCCTGTTCGGTTACTTGATTGTCGCTTCGATTGATTTTGGCGCAGGCTTCTTCAGCTATTACAGCACCATTACGGGCAAACGCCACGTAATCAACAATATTATCGAACGTTATCTCTCACCGGTCTGGGAAGTGACGAACGTCTTTCTCGTCTTCTTCTTCGTGGGCATGGTGGGATTCTTCCCGGACACGGCTTACTATTACGGTACCGCCCTGCTCGTTCCGGGTAGTATCGCCGTCATCCTGCTGGCCATTCGAGGCTCCTATTACGCCTTCAACACGTACGGTACTAACAAGAATAATCGCTTCTACATGCTGCTCTACGGAGCAAGCGGACTGCTTATTCCCGCTTCCTTGTCTACCGTGATGACGATTTCGGAGGGCGGCTACATTGAAGTGAGCGATTCCGGTCAAGTCAGCTTCCTGTTCAGCAAGCTGCTCCAAAGCACGTATTCGTGGACGGTAGTGCTGCTGGCGCTAGTCAGTGTACTCTATATCTCGGCCATGTTTCTCAGCTATTACGCTAATCGCGCGAACGATCGCGGTGCCTTCGAGGTGGTGCGCAAATACGCGCTCGCCTGGAGTGCACCCACGATTCTAAGCAGCCTGCTCGTATTCTTCGCCATTCGCGGTCATAACGCGGAGCATTACCAGCGGATGACGGAGCACGCGTGGATGTTCGTCGTATCCTTCGCCTGCTTCCTGATCGCGGTCTATCATGTATGGACGCGCAAACGACTTGGACTGTCCTTCATCTTCGTCATGCTGCAGTTCGGCTTCGCGTTCTTCGGTTATGGCGCGGCTCACTTGCCGTACATTCTATATCCGTATTTAACGATTCACGATAATTTCACCAGCGAACCGATGGCGATTGCGCTGATATCCGTCTTCATTCTCGGACTGCTGCTGCTCGTTCCGTCGCTGTACCTGCTCATGCGGTTGTTCTTGTTTGATACCAAATACGTTCAAGGCAAGCGCGGCAAATAACCCTACCGGAGGAGGTTGAACCGAAATGGAGCCATTTCTGATCTTCGTCGCACCGTTTCTAGTTGTTGGATTGTCTGTAGGATTTCTGTTCTGGTGGGGTGCCCGGAAGCCGAAACCGAAACGTTAATTTGTCATAAGAATCGGCCTAATCGCACACGATAGATGAGTACAATCCAGCAATCACACTCATTTATGAAGGAGCATACACCGACTATGACATCTTCGAAGAACCGCAGAGAAAACGCTTGGAAGAGCCGTAAGCAGAACCAGAAGCCTCATGGCGAGGTCAAATCGTTGGCCGAAATCTCTGACGAAGGCACCTCCGGCGTAGCCGGCTATGAGAACGCCCGCAATAACGGCGACTAGTCCGCATGAAGAAGCCTCCATCACGGATTGTGATGGAGGCTATTCTTTTGCAGCAGTCGCTCGCGACGATGTTTCAACACCAAGCCTTTGCGTCATCTCGCAGCTGCCGCTTCTGCCCTTGCCAGATATACCGCGCTCATATACGTTTGCTCAAACTGCTGGATCGACAACGGTCTGCTGTGCCAGTAGCCTTGCATATCCGTACAGCCCAGCTCGCAGAGGCGCTTGGATTGCTGCTCCGTTTCGACCCCTTCGGCCAATACCTGCAGCTTCAGGCTGCGCGCCATCGCGATGATCGCTTCCACAATCGCGGTATCCTCCCCTGCACCGGAAATATCCTGTACGAAGGATTTGTCAATCTTGAGCGTATCGATTGGAAACCGTCTCAGATAACATAAGGACGAGTAGCCCGTCCCAAAGTCGTCAATCGAAATCGAAACGCCCAGCTGCTTCAGCGCATGGAGCTTGCTGACGATCGTCGCATTATGCTGCATGGCCATGCTTTCGGTAATTTCCACAACCAAATAGCTGGCATCCAGGCCGGTTTGCTCCAGCACACGAACAATCATATCTACGACTTGATCTTGGTTAAACTGAATGACCGAGAAATTAACAGCCACCGGAATCCGAGGGAGGCCCGCATCATGCCAGTCTTTCATTTGCTTGCAGGCCATGAGCAGAATCCATTCGCCAAGCCCGATAATGTGACCGGTGCTCTCGGCAACCGGAATGAATTCACACGGCGAAACCGTTCCCAGCTCCGGATGCTCCCAGCGAGCCAACGTTTCTACGCCGATCAAATGACCTTGCTGGGCATTAACCATCGGTTGATAAACAAGATGGAAAGCCTGCTCTTCAATCGCTGCCGGCAGTGCCTTCTCGATGTTCATCCGCCTTGCCTGACAATGGTTCATCGACCATTCGAAGAACTGGAATTGATTCTTTCCTTTCTCTTTGGCCGCATACATCGCTGTATCCGCATTTTGCAGCAGCATTTCCAGCGTCTCGCCATCCTCGGGATAAATCGCAATGCCAATGCTGGATGTAATGAAAATGTCCTGACCCTCCACCTGGATCGGCTCGGCCACTCGTCTAATCAAGGTTTCCGCCATGAGCTCCAGCTCCGAGCGGTTGCAATCCTGAATGATCGCCACAAACTCATCCCCGCTCAAACGCGCAACCTTACGATTGTCTCCAATCGTCTCACTCAGCACAGCTGCAAAATGTTGCAGCAGCCGGTCTCCCATCAAATGTCCCATCGTATCGTTAATCAGCTTGAACCGATCCAAATCCAGAAACATAAGCGCCGCTTGCTGCCCTCTGGCGCTCACACTTAGCAGCAGCTCGGGATAAGAGAGGTTGAACCAGTTGCGGTTCGGCAGCCCGGTCAGCATATCATAATAAGCCAGCTGCCTGATCGTATTCTCGTAGCTTTTCTTATCCGTAATATCCCATGCGATCGTTTGAATCAAGGCTTGTCCGGCAAAATGAACCAGAATCGACTTCGCTTCAATGTCGATCATCGTGCCATTGAGCTTATGCATCTTCAGCTCAATGGGATCTCCATTAGCCGATCCGTTCCCCACGCGCTCCAGCCACTGCGCAGCGGATGCCAGGCATTCTGGATGAACCAGCTCCAGGAAACCTCTCCCGATCAAGCCATCCTGCTCGGCACCGAATATCCGCAGCGCCGCTTCGTTCACGAAGGAGATAACGCCATGATAATGAACGAGAATGGGCTCCGGCGAGAAATCGATCAGTTTCCGATAGCGCTCCTCACTCTCGCGCAGCGCTTCTTCTACAAGCCGGCGCTCCGTTAAGTCTCGTAAATACATCGTGAAGACGGGAAACTTCTCTCTGCGAATGCGGGTGACGATAATTTCTGCGGGAAATTCGCCGCCATACCCGCGCGGGAGCATCGTCTCAACCCGTTTGCCGAGCAACGTTGTATCACCACTGCACAGCATTCCGTTCATCGTCGTTCTATCTCGAGGCAGCCCAGGCATCAATACATCTTCAATCGATTTGCCGATGACCTCGCTTCTCGAATAGCCGAAGAGGTTCTCCGCTGCCGGATTAAATTCAAATATGGCTCCTTTATGATCGAACATGATGAGGCAGTCGATCGCCGACTCCAGTATCGAGCCTTTAAGCGACAATTGCTCGGACAGCTTCTTATCGACATTCATCGAGCTGATCAAGCTGACAGCCATAATCACGATTGTGCCAAAGGCTACATAGATCGCCATTTCGATAAAATCCATCGCCTGCGCATCTGCCGTACGACTTAACATATTGACCGGCATCGACATATGAGCCGCTGACATGCCCGTATAGTGCATACCCGTAACAGCTATGCCCATGATGAAGCCGCTCAGCCAATAATGATTATTTCTGCGGAAGGAGAAGAGCAAAGCAACAATCGATGCTAGCACAGCGATAAGGATCGAAAGTGTGAAGATAGAGGGACTGTAAGTTATCGTTATTCCCGTCAAGGCATACATGCCAATGTAATGCATACCGGTGATTGCAAGTCCCATAATGGTACCGCCCACAATCAGCCTTGGCGTACCGCGTCCCGAATGGCTGGCAATACCGAAACCGATAAAAGCGCCGACAATAGAAACACCAATCGATACGAGAACGGTTACAAAATTATAGGTCACGCCGCTTGGCAGGTGAAAAGCGAGCATCGCGATAAAATGCATCGACCAAATCCCAACGCCCATAACGACTGCTCCGCCCAGCAGCCATCCTCTCTTCTTCCAGCCCTCAGACATCAGCACTCGTCTGGCTATATTCAATGCCGTATACGAAGCGAACAGCGCAATAATAAACGACAGACATACCAAGAACCAGTTATAGCTTCCTTCGATATGATTATGCACCATCTCGATACCCCCCAGGGAGTGTGACTTGAAACGTCGTACCCTCTCCCATATTGCTGGCAATAGATATTGTCCCGCCATGACTGGAAATAATTTTGTTACTGATCATAAGTCCAAGGCCGGTTCCCTGC
The DNA here is from genome assembly GCF_900106745.1 of Paenibacillus sp. CF384. Taxonomy (GTDB): domain Bacteria; phylum Bacillota; class Bacilli; order Paenibacillales; family Paenibacillaceae; genus Paenibacillus_Z. The sequence goes on from NZ_FNNV01000005.1 coordinate 81,914, forward strand.
TCCTTCGTCGTAAAAAAGGGGCTTCCCACCTGCTCAAGCACATCCCCCGGAATACCGCAGCCATTGTCTGCAATCGAGGTCATCAACTGGTTGCCAACCCGTTCTACAGTAATTTGAATTTCGCCGCCTCCCTCCGTTGCTTCGATTGCGTTCTTGATGAGATTAATAAATACCTGTTTGATCTGGCTTTCATCGCAGTAGATATGCAGCTCCGGCTCCGCGAAATGCAGCTTGATATCCACATTGTTCAGATGGGCCTGTGATTCCAGCAGTGTATAGACACCGGTTAGCAGCTCACTTAGATCAGTCGCTTGAAACCGGCTGATTTGTGGCTTCGCAAGCAGGAGCAGCTCGTTGATGATGCCTTCCATCCGAACAACCTCCGATGTAATAATCGTGACATACTCCATCTTGGTTATTCCGTTCTGAAACAGCTTCATAAATCCTTTAATCGCCGTAAGCGGGTTTCGAATCTCATGCGCGATACCGGCAGCCAGTTGGCCCGCCATCGCCAGCTTCTCCGACTCCACGATGAACGACTCTTGCTCCTTGCGCTGCGTCAGATCCGTGAAATTGATGACAACACCGGCTTGTTCGCCTCTACCCTGCATGGGCGTAATATGATATTCCACCGGGAACGTCGAACCATTCTTCCGGCGAAACAAGTCATCCGCCACATATTCAGCGTTGCCGGTGCGATGAACCTTCTCGACAGGATCCCATTCCTCACCAGCCGACTTCATAGCCCGAAGCTCAACCTTTCGCCCAAATACTTCGTTCGCCTCGAATCCGGTTAAGTTCACAGCGGCTTGATTCCAGAAGATGACCTTGCCCCGCTCGTCCAAACGGTAGATGCCTTCGGCCACCGAATCTAAAATATGCGAATAGGCTTCGTTCATCCGCTTAAGCCGTTCTTCGCTTTGCTTTAAGCGACTGTCAATCATCATAATGACAATCGAATACATGCAGATGACGGATACGATCAAACTTATGCTAATGGCGAGAAAGAATTGATTTTGCGATAAGGCTACAGCTTCTTCACCTGCGTGCAGCGTTGTAGTGCCATGCATCATGGGCATATTGCTGTAATGAAGAAATTCAATAGCTATGGATAGCGATAGAGCGTGGATGAACTGCCGCAACCGGCTTTGACGACGGAGTTGGAAACGCTGTCTTGTGAAGATGAAGCCTAACACGAGAGCCAGAACTACGATGGATATTAAACCTGTGGATGACTGATAATGGAGCGTCGCATGGGCCTTGATGGCTCTCATCCCGATGTAGTGCATCGCTGCGATGCCGCATGTCTGTACCAAGCTGCCCAGAATGAGCAAGCTTGTCCGATTTCGCTGCGAAGCACGTTCGAACAAGAGGAGCGCAAACGCCGACAAGACGATTAACACGCCCATCGACAGAAACACATAACCGAAATGATACATCACCTTAACCGGGAACGGATACGCCAGCAAGGCCACAAAATGCATGGACCAAACCCCGATACCGAAAACAAAAGCAGCACTCATAAGCCAGAAGAAAGTCGTGTACCTGGCTGCATTCATGCGCCCGTAAAGATGAAAGAGGATTAAGGATGAGCTGAATACGAGTACAAATGAAATGGCGACGAGTGCGATAGGTGCCATGCTAACCTTCCTTCGGTTCATTGACTTAGCATGCAGGATGCAAAATGGCAACAAAAAAACCATCCGAATAGGATGGTTTCCATCTACTCGGCAGCCTTGTCTACCTTAGCATCACAGGAAGTGATCCCTTAGGCCACGGCTTTGCGTCCCATAATTTCCTATGGTTTGCCTTTGTCTTAGGTATTTAGTTGTAAAATATTGCTATAATGTTCGATTTAATTCTCATTATAGGTGTTTTCACAGAACTGTACAGAGCGAATAACGTAGAACTTTGACTGATTTTGTCGAACCTCCAAAAAATATGTAACATCGTTAATGATACAAAAAAGCCGGAGATGACAAGGCCATCCCCGGCTTCATTGGTTGTACTACTACTCGAAGTATACAGCCTTGCCCGTACGGGAAGACTCGTAGATCGCTTCAAGAATTTCGGAAACCACAAGCGCTTGCTCTGGTTTAACGAAAGTTTCTTTGTCGTTCTTAACAGCATCGATCCACATGCTAGCTTCAAGAACTTCTGCAGTTTCGCTCGCGCCTTCGTAGAAAGCAACGCCGCCGCTGTTCAGTTCGACTTTGTTAACATATAGGCGGCTGTTGTGCTCGCCATTGAAACGAAGACCGTCTTTCATGTCAGCGCCTGCTTTAGTACCGCTGAGGGAAACTTTAGCCTCATCGACTTCAAGCGAGTTAAGCGCCCAGCTGGATTCAAGGATTACAGTTGCACCGTTCTCCATTGTGATCATAGCGAAAGCGGAATCTTCAACTGTGAATTGTTTTGGATCCCAAGGGCCCCAAGCATTCGCAGCGTTCTCGGTTTGGGACAGCTTGTGGTAAGCGCGGCCAAGTACGACTTTCGGCTTGTAGTTGTCCATCATCCACAATACAAGGTCAAGTGCGTGAGTACCGATATCGATAAGCGGTCCGCCGCCTTGTTTCTCTTCATCCAAGAATACGCCCCATGTCGGAACTGCACGACGACGGATTGCATGTGCTTTAGCGAAGTAAATTTCGCCAAGCTCGCCTGCATCGCAAGCTTCTTTCAGGTAACGGCTGTCTGCACGGTAACGGTTGTTGTAACCGATGCTGAGTTTTTTGCCGGTACGTTGTGCAACTTCAAGCATTTTACGAGCGTCAGCAGCTGTTTTAGCCATTGGCTTCTCGCAAAGCACGTGTTTGCCAGCTTCCAAAGCGTCGATGGAGATAACCGCATGGGAATCGTTAGGCGTACAAACGTGGATCACGTCGATCGACGCGTCTTGAAGCAGTAGTTTATAGTCAGAATATACTTTTGCTTCTTCTGTGCCGTATTTCGCTTTTGCTTGTTCAGCCTTCTCAACAATGATATCGCAGAAAGCTACGATTTCAGCGTCTTTGACTTGGGCCAAACTTGGGAGATGTTTACCGTTGGCGATACCGCCGCAGCCAATAATGCCTACACGTACTTTTGACATTTTAAATTTCTACCTCCATGAGCCTCGAAATGATATAATTTGTAGTATGTGTGTCAGCTAGATAGAGAGACATACAATGACTACAGTATATCCGAACTTGTCCACTAAAATATAGGCGCTATATAGGTATGGTTTTATGTGATTTTGTTATTGAAGGGATGGTACCGTGGAATTTTACAATGAGAAGGTCGTTTACGAGAACCCGCTGCTCTCCATCAAAGTGTTTCAATCCCTGCGGAATAACGATCTGTTTATCAATTGGCATTATCATCGAGAAATCGAATTGCTGCTTGTGATCACCGGCGAACTTGACGTAAATATTGAAGATGAGTGCATAAAACTACAAACGGGCGACATCGCATTGATCGGTGCAAGGCAGCTTCATCGCGATCGCAGCATGAGCAGCCCGCTGAATTATATCGTCTTGCAGTTCGATTTGGAGCAATTTATCGACCAAAGCTCCATGCCATATATGCGATTTTTCTCCGAAACGAAGAATCCGCTCAGTCGAGCGAATTACATTTTCCAAGAAAATGAATCCGCACGAGCAGAGGCATCGGAATGTATCCGCGGCATTCTGCAGGAAGTCACGACCAAGCAAAGCGGGTATGAGCTTGCCGTCAGCATGTACATAAAGAAGCTGCTCCTTCTGCTCATCCGGGGGGATTCCAGGAAAGTGCTTGCTGATCATGATGACTTCGATCGTGCTCGTCTTCGAGGCGTGATCGACTACGTGGAAGAACATCTGACCGACCGCATCCAAGTAGAAGAAGTATCGAAGCTCGCCAATATGAGCTACTATTATTTCGTTAAATTCTTCAAGAAGGCGATCGGCATGTCCTTCACGGAGTATGTGAATTATCGCAAGATCAAATGGGCCGAGCGCATTCTGCTCACGAAGGACCTCAGCGTCTCCGAGGTCGGCGACCGGATCGGCATGCCGAATATGGCTCACTTCTACAAGATGTTCAAGAAATACAATGATTGCTCGCCTAAGCAATTTCAGAAGAAAATGCTGGAGTGGAACCGCGCTTAACAGCAATGTCCCGCAGGGACATCAGCCCAGCCGATGGAATTGTTGTTTCATGAAAGTCAGACTGGCCGATAATTCCTCGTCTGGTTGCTGAAGGCTGCATTCCGCGGAGATTCCGCCCTTGTAGCCTGCTGCCGTCAGCTGCGCGGCAAAGTCCGCGTATGGATATTGCCCGGTTCCCGGTGATCGTCTGCCCGTATCAGCGATGTGAATATGCGCAAGCCAGTCCTTATTAGCAGTCAATGTGTCCAGCGCTTCGCTGTCCTCATCCATGTGATAGAAATCAGCCAGCACCCGAATGGCAGGGTGATTGATTTGTTTGGCGAATTGAACAGCTTCGGCCACAGAGCCGATCAGATTCGTCTCTTTCTTGTTCAGCGGTTCAATAGCCAGCGTTACGCCGCTTCCCGTAAACTCCTCCGAAATCCAGCTAAGTAAGTGAAGCATCTGATCCTCCGCCCGATTACGCTCCCATCCATCCGGTATGTTGCGCGCTCCCCCGCTTCCAAGCACGGAAATTTTCGCACCGATCTCATGCATCGCTTGCGCGGCACGATATACATAGCGCCGGATACGCTCCGGTTCTACATCGGGACCGACTACTTTAATATCCCCAGGGAAAAACAAGTTAAACGCATAGACAGGAAGCGGACTTTCCTTATAAGCACGCAGCAATTCTCGGTGCAAGACCTCGTTCTCCAGCTGCAGAGCGGACAGAGGACACTCGATGTAATCATACCCGTATTTGTGAAGCAGCTCCGCGTCCTCGATCCCTCTGCACCAACCATAAGCAACCATTCTCTGAACACCTCCATTAGTTTCTAAAGTGAGTTTACCATTATTTTCAACGGAAATAGACAAAAAAAAGTTCACCTTATTTAGGTGAACCTAGCTTCTTCGGCATAACCAGCTTATAGCCTACGCCGCGTATGGATTCAATTTCGACCGATTGCTGGCCCAGCTCCAATTTCTTGCGCAAGGAGCTGACATGGACATCTACCGTTCGCTGTCCGCCGAAATAGTCGAAACCCCACACGACATTCATAAGATCATCGCGGGTAACGACAACGCCGGGACGTTGAACAAGATAGAGCAGCACTTCGAATTCCTTCGGCCGCAGCGGTACCGTTTCGCCATTAAGGACGACCTCATACCGTTCCGGATAAATCGATAAATCACCGGCCGTGATAACTTTGTCCGTGGACTCCGTCAGCTTGCCTTCATCTTGTCCGGTTCTGCGGAGCACCGCAGATACGCGCGCAAGAAGTTCAGCCACGCCGAATGGCTTAGTCATATAGTCATCGGCGCCTCGCTTAAGGCCTTGTACAACTTCTTCTTCCGCATTGCGGGCTGTCAGTACGATAACCGGCGTACGGTTGCCACTCTGCCGCAAGCGAGATAAGATCTCGAAACCGTTCATGCCTGGCAGCATGATATCTAGAATGATAAGATCAAATGCGCGTTGCAAAGCAACCTGCAAGCCTTCTGCACCATGATCAATGACAGTCGTGTCATAACCTTCTTGCGAAAGGTTATACGAGAGTAATCTGGCTAACGTCGGCTCATCCTCAATGACCAACACTTTCTGTGACATGTTGACCCCCTGGCTTCCACGCATGCCGCTGCTAATACTCGGCATGGTAACTCGTTCTACGTTCATAACCATGATAGCATTGTTCAGTGGAAGGGGAAACCCCAATTACTGGCTTATTGCTATTGTAGGACCGGCAGCTCAATTGTAAACGTCGAGCCGCTGCCCACTCGGCTCTCTACAGATATCGTTCCTTTGTGCAGCTCAACAAGATGTTTCACGATCGACAACCCTAGCCCTGTTCCGCCTGAACTGCGGGATCTTGCCTTGTCCACTCGGTAGAAACGCTCGAATATTCGCGGCAGATCTTTCTTCGGTATACCGATACCTGTGTCGGATATGTGAATGCGTACGGATTCGTAATTGTCCCCGCCAACCGGTTCAACGACGATGGAAACACTGCCGCCTTCAGGCGTGTAGTTAATTCCGTTCGAGAGCAGGTTCATGATGATTTGACGCAATCGATCTTCGTCTGCCTCCACATACACATCCCGATCAGCTTTATAAGATAATCGAATTTGCTTCTGCAGCCCTTCTGCACGCATCAGCTCCACCGTCTTCTCCACGAATGACGCCAGCTCGATCGGCGAGAATTGCAGCGGTACTCGGCGTGACTCGATCTTGGACAATTCCAAGATGTCGCCGATTAGCCGGTTCAAGCGGTCGCTCTCGTCATAAATGATTTGCAAGAAGGAGCGCGCGGTCTCCGGATCATCCACAGCGCCGCCAAGCAGCGTCTCCGCGAACCCTTTGACCGCAGTAATCGGTGTCTTCAGCTCATGTGACACGTTTGCAACGAATTCGCTGCGCATCCGTTCCAGCCTGCGAATGGCCGTCACATCTTGAAGGACAAGCAGGACGCCGCCGAAGGAATCATCATCTTCGAAGATTGGCACCAAGTTGAGATCAAGCAGCCGCTCCTCCGGATAATAGAAGGTGACTTCTTCGCGCAGATGCTCTTTGCGCTCGATGCCCTCTTGAATGATTTGCGACAGCTCGTACTGCTGTTTAGCCACTGTAAAATGATGGCCGACCAGCTCTCGTGTCGAGAAGCCAAGCACTTCTTCTGCCCGCCGATTCAGCAGTACAATATGCCCGCTCGCATCGATCATGACAACGCCGCTGATCATGTTGTCCAAGACGCTGGCCAATTGGCTCTCGTTCTGATGAATGCGCGTCATCTGTACTTGAAGCGAATCCGCCATCGCATTGATAGCAAGCCCCAGTTCACCGATCTCATCATTACGCTTCACATGAACGCGCGCTCGATAATCGAGACTCTTAATTCGCTTCGCGACGCGAGTAATCTGTTCAAGCGGACGTGTTAATCCGAGCGCGACACGGTAACTGATAAGCGCAGCTGCTATGAATAGAATGAGCAGCCCCAGTACAAGCGTTATCCAAATGCGCTGTACGCTCTCGTCCACCTGCTGCAAGCTGAGTGCCATTCGGATAATGTCCGAATTCGGATCATCGGGGTGAACAAGCATCGCCACGTAAAGCAAATTCTCATTAATGGTGTCGCTGTACCGCGTCGTACGTCCTACGCCGTCTTTCTTGGCCTCCATCACTTCTTCTCGATTCAGATGGTTATCCATCGTTGTCGGATCATGATCGGAATCGCCAAGAACTACGCCATCGCCTCGAATGAAAGTAATCCGTGTTTCCGTAATCTCCTTCAGGCGCTTGGCATGGCTCGTGTAGTAGCTGTAGACCGACGACGGTTCCCCGCTCTGCCAATCCATTTGATCGAGGATGATCTTCATTTCGCGCACCATATTTTCCTGCAGCGCATCCAAATGATTTTCCTTATACGTCTTGCCCATAAATAAACCGGCAGCCAGAACGGCAAGTCCGATCATACCGATCAGAATCATCGTAAGCCGCACGCGAAAGCTATTCATCTTCTCCTACCTCCATGCCGGGTTGCTCCATGTACCATCCATCGTACCTTGTTCTCAGCCGCCTGCGCCAGCGCTGCGATTGTTAAGTTTTTGTAAAATGTAATGATGCAGCGTGGCAAGCGGCTGTTGAATCAGAATGGACAGCACGACCGGAACAGCGGCCAGCGGGCTAAAATAGCCCATTGCAAGCACGACGCCAAGCGAAATATTCCGCATACCGGTCGCATAGGAAACCGTCACTTGTACCTCGCGACTCCGGTAATGCGCCGTACCGAAATAGCCAATTGCATAACATAAGCCCACCATGACCAAGGCCGCTGGCACTACTTTCAACAAATCACCGCGAAGCGCTTCTGTGGAAGGAGCAATGGCTGCCGCATTCAGCATGACGACTGCTGTGAAACACAGCTTAGACAAGGGCGGAGCGTAGGGCTTAACGGCTTGTTGAATGCGTCCTTTGGACCACTCATGCAAAGCAACACCAATAATCGTTGGCGCTACAATAAGGAGCATTAAGTCACCCATCATCGCCATTGTGTTGGTCTCTACATCGGTACGAAACAGCAGATGAATGCCGGTTGGCACCACAATCGGACTAAGTGCTGAATCGATGACAACCATAGCCAGCATAAGCGGCACACTTCCGGCCGACATTCCGACCCACAGCACGGTTGATATGCCAAGCGGGATAATCGTGAATAGGACAAGTCCCACGACGTAAGGAGAATCCGGGCCGAACAACATATACCCTAATCCGTATGCTACCAGCGGTGACAGGACATGTGCCAGTAGGAAGGTCCATATCATCACGCCAGGCCGATTCAATACAGCTCGCAGCTGCTGCAAGCCGCATCCGATCGCCATCGTCAGCGTGACGAAGGCGAAGCAATAAGGAACAGCATTCACGTATTTGTGCAAATACGGAGAAAAAAAGAATCCCAGGATAAGTGATCCAGGGATAATAAAAAACATCCATTGTTCATACCTTCGATTGAAGGCGAGTCCGAAGCTGCGCGTACCGCATCCCTCATTCTATTGTCTACTTTGGTAATTATTTAAATACAGGCTCTTTAAATTGGGCAAGCTTAGCAAAAGAGTCCTTGTCTACATCAGCATGCAAGCTGTTGCCATGGGAATCCATCGTTACGACCGCTGCAAAACCTTCCGTCTTCAGATGCCACATGGCCTCTGGAATACCGAATTCCATAAAGTCGACGCCGTTAACATTCTTGAAGCATTCCGCGTAGTACTGTGCCGCACCGCCGATTGCATTCAGATAAACCGCACCATGCTCCTGCAGGGCAGCCAATGTCTTCGGTCCCATTCCGCCTTTGCCGATAACCGCGCGGATACCGAATTTCTTAATGATATCGCCTTGGTAAGGCTCCTCGCGAATGCTTGTCGTCGGTCCAGCTGCTTTCACTTGCCAACCGTTCTCATCCTTCATCATTACAGGTCCGCAGTGATAAATGACGGAGCCATTCAAGTCGATCGGCGCGTCATGATCCATCAGGTGATGGTGAATCGAGTCGCGTCCTGTGTGCATCTCTCCATTAATGATGACGATGTCGCCAACTCGCAAACTGCGGACATCTTCTTCGGAGAGCGGCGTGTTCAGAACCACTTCACGGCGTTCCGCGCTCTCCGTTACCGCCTCAGCTGCTTCATCAGCAGCTTGCGATTTCATCGGCGTATCGGAGCCGCTCGGATAAATCCAAGATTTGATCTCTCCGCTGTCTGCAGAGAGCAATACGCCTTGACGGCGGTAAGCCCAGCAGTTATAAGCAACCGAGACGAAGAAGCTCGCCGGCAGACGGTTCATGACGCCGACTTTACAGCCGAGCAATGTCACTTGGCCGCCGAAGCCCATTGTGCCAATGCCAAGCTTGTTGGCATTCTCCATCACGTATTCTTCCATTTGTGCTAGCTCAGGAATGCTGTTCGTATCATCGGTATGACGGAATAATTGCTGTTTCGCCAATTCATAGCCTGTCGTCCGGTCCCCGCCGATGCCAACGCCGATGAAGCCCGCGCTGCAGCCTTGACCTTGTGCTTGATAGATGGAATGCATGATACATTTGCGGATCCCGTCGAGATCACGGCCAGCTTTGCCAAGTCCCGGAATTTCCATTGGCAGGCTGTACTGAATGTTCTTGTTCTCGCAGCCGCCGCCTTTGAGGATCAGACGCACATCGATGTCGTCCTTCTCCCATTGCTCGAAGTGAATCACTGGTGTTCCAGGTCCGAGGTTGTCACCTGTGTTGGAGCCGGTGAGCGAATCTACGGAGTTCGTGCGCAGCTTGCCGTCTTTCGTCGCGCGTGCGATGGCACTGCGAATCTGCTGCTTCATAATAATTTGGTTGGCGCCAACCGGGGTATGAACAACAAAGGTCGGCATGCCTGTATCCTGACAGATCGGGGAGACATTGCACTCCGCCATCTCAATGTTCGTTGCAATTGTGGAGAGCGACAGTCCTGCACGAGTTGCACGGTCCTCCGCCTCTTGTGCGGCTTGAATGACTTTCCGGACGTCTCCCGGAAGATTCGTAGAAGTTTCAACAATAAGGTTATAAACACTCTGTTCAAAATGCTGCATAAGGCCTAAATGGCTCCTCTCTCTATTCCTTAATCGTCTTTCCTTATATAATCAATCTATATCATACCATATCCTAAACGAGCGGGCATACCACGCTTTCGGAGTCTCATATGTTCTCCAATTTATAGAGTAGAAGGAGCATCCTGCCATTATGGACAGTCCATTTATCGCTTATATGTACCGGCTTCGCTATATTGAGAGATGGAGCCTCATGCGCAATACCACCCGTGAAAATGTCGCCGAGCATTCCTACCATGTCGCGCTTCTCTCGCATATGCTTTGCGAGATTGGCAATCAGCTGTTCGGCCGCTCATTGAATGCCGACCGAGCGGTCACGATGGCGCTGTTCCATGACGCCACCGAAGTGTTCACCGGCGATATCCCAACGCCGGTGAAGCATCACAACCCGAAGATGCTCGCGAACTTCCGCGAGATCGAGGCGCTGGCCGCCGAGCGGCTGCTCAGCATGGTGCCGAAGCCGCTGCAGGCTGCCTATGAGCCGCTCGTCATCGGATCGGCTCATAGCGACGAGGAGAAGGAGCTGCTGAAGATGGTGAAAGCAGCGGACCTTCTCGATGCATACATGAAGTGCCTCTCCGAGCTCTCCTCCGGCAATCGCGAATTCGCTGTCGCAAAAGGGCAGACGGAGCAAAAGCTCGCGGATCTGAACATGCAAGAGGTCAATTGGTTCTTGACCTATATGGCGCCAAGCTTCAACAAGACGCTGGATGAGCTGTCTGAGCACGAAGCTTAGGAGCTCATCTTGAGGATGAACCTATAAGCTAGGAACAGCTTCGCATTTACTCTATATCGGGCGGAAGAGAGTGATGGGCATTGGGAGACAACCGGACTTGCATGCGGATTCGTACGAAGGGTAATTATCAGGGGAAGCAGGGCTTCGACTATCAAGAAGCGATTTCTGCTGAGAGCGTCGGCTCGACCGGACTCTGCATGCATTTGTTGACCATCCCTCCGGGCGGCCGCGCCAAAGCGCATCTGCATGAGAACCACGAATCCTCTGTATATGTGCTTTCCGGAAGCGCTGGAATGTGGTACGGCGAGCAGCTCGAGCAGCATATGGAAGTGGAAGCCGGGGACTTTATGTACATACCGGCTGGCGTGCCGCATCTGCCCTATAACCGTTCGGATACGGACGTCTGCACGGCGGTCATCGCCCGCACCGATCCGAACGAACAGGAGAGCGTAACGCTGCTGCCCGAGCTTGATGACCTGCACGCCTCCCGCTGAGCTAATAAAAAGGCTGCCTTTGTAGGCAGCCGCCGGCCGCCCGAGATTTTCTCGGGCGGCCACTTTTTTGTCTAAACATCATGAAATATTGTGTAACGGTTGTCAACGTGGCTATTTCAAGCAAATAAGCCTGTTTGAAAAGCTAACGGTTGTGGCAGACGTTATTTGCAGCTTATTGGTCAATTTCTAGTGGAAAACGTTGAAATAGGCTCGCTGGCAACCGTTAGCAAATAAAAAGGGGCATTTGATGCCAAATAGCCACTGTCACAACCGTTAGCGTTGGCATGCGACAACGCATACGATCATCGCGGAGGTTCAGCAACTTAAGAATATTGCGAACCGGAAATTAACGTCAACGCAGTGGCTCACCATAAATCACGTGCCAATGGAGATGCTTCGAATCCTGGTATTTGCCTAGGTTCGTGATGACTCGGCATGCCCCGTGTTCAGCCGTCACTTTGGCCGCCACCTGTTTCACGACATCTATTAATTCCAAGAGCAGGTCGTTATCGCTAGGCTCTAACGTAAGTAGAGATGAAATATGCTTCTTCGGTATCGCAACAATGTGCACGGGGTAGAATGGGCGAGTATGATAATAGGCAAGCACATTATCGGTCTCTATTACTTTCTGAACCAGCGTTCGACCGCTTAAAACTTCCTCGCAATAGAAATCCTCTGACATCGGTATTCGCTCCTTTAATAGAGTGATGGTATCTTTTTTCTAGCGCCATTTTTCCAAAGAAGACTCCCTGGCTCGCTACTTTCTCCCAGGTACCGCATTTCCGGCTTATGTAGACTCCCTCGTTCGCTACTTCCTCCCAGTTACCGCATTTCCGCACAATGTAGACTCCCTCGTTCGCTTCTTTCTCCCATTTACCGCATTTCCTGCCACCGTAGACTCCCCGTGTGCTAGTTTCTCCCATTCTCCGGCCAGCTTGTCGCTAACCCGACGCACTCTGCACCCACACATCCTTAAAGTCGATCCACCCGAGAGACGACATCGTGATCCCCTTGATTCCCGGATGGTAGGAGGTGTTCGTCTTCTTGTGCAGCAGGAACACGACATGTCCCTCCTCGCGAAGCCGATCCTCGATTTCGCCCATGATAAGCCGGCGTTCTTCGGAGGTCTTCGACGCTAAGGCCAGATCGATTTTGCCCCTCGCCCATGCCCGGAAATCCGAATGCAGATGCTCCTTAATGAAGCTGCCGTGCTGCTCGTAGGACTCAATCTCGCATACCTCATCCTGCGCAAACAAGATGCCATATAGAATGGTATCTGCCTCGTTGATGACATCCCTTCTCTTAAATTCATTGTTGTCATGCTGCTCAATATGTACGACAACTCCGTGCTCCCCGCAGCGATCCGCAATCCACTTGGCATCCCGCATATGGAAGCTTGTTGTATAGAGTGTAATGGGCGTCCCATCATAGCCTGACTCACGTAGAAGGGCTTGCGCCATTGCTGAATCATGACGGATGCTTCGAAGCGGCGTATTATCGTCGGGACGGAAACCGCGAGCCGCGTACATGCGATCTTCACCCAGCTCCCGAATCATGGAATGACGGTCAATCAGCAGATCGATCGCCTTGCGAAATAACGCCGATTGCTGAGGCCCTTCTTTCCCCATATTCCAAGTCAGCATCGTGCACCCTTTGCACAATGTCTCCATCTTAACCCAATCCTCTTCCGGCTTCTGATCCTGCAGATCATGATCCCAGATGAGCTTCTCCCAGCATTTACGCGAGGAATCTCCATGCTCCGGCGGCATGAAGGCGATGACGACACCGTCCAAATGCGCTCTGCCGTTGAAATAATTCTTGTTCACCGCAAGCACGAAGCGATCTTCGTTCCACTCTCCGGCCATGAAAGGCCCTGTACCGGACGGCTTACGCCAGAACTGTTCCTCATCGCTCTCCACCAATTCACGAGGCAGAATCGAGGCTGCAGGCGAGCTCATGAATCGGTGAAAAATACGGTTGGGCTTCTCCAGCTCAATTCGGATCGTTCGCAGCCCGACGGTCTCGATCTTAACCACCGATCTTAGCAGCCAGCTGTGCGCTTTGCCTAAGCGCAGCCGCTCTAACGAGAAGACTACATCATCCGCCGTCATTTCATGACCATGATGAAAGTAAACGCCCTTGCGCAGATGAAATTGCCACACAGTCGCTTCCTTATTAGATTCCCACGCATGCGCAAGCGCCGGAACAACCCGTCCGGCCACCACATCGTAATAAAGCAGCTGATTAAACAGCTGCTTGATCATATGTGCATCGAATGCGTACAGGACATCGCCCGGATCTAGCGTCACTATCGGGGTATGCACGGGAAGCCGCAGCGTATCCACACTCCGTTTGCCATCCAGCACTTCCGTTCGGTAGCCAAAATGCAGCTCCAGCCATTCCGAGAAACGATCCTTCACCGGTGAACCTTTCCCATGGGTATGGATCAGCTCAAACGCAGGCTTATACTCGCCTCGCTGCGCCATCCGCTGCGCGAGCTCAAGCAGCATCGTATCGCGCTCCAGCAGAAAAACCATCTGCGAGCGATTGCCTCTGCCCAGGCCGGGCAGCCAGCGAATCCAGCTTTCCTCTTCCATTTTGCGCAGCACGAGCTTCACATTACGGGTTGTGCAAAACAGCACCTGCGCAAGCTCGTCAAGCGAGACCTCAACAGGTACTCCAGTCGTCGCAATCCCATCAGCGAATCGGCTGTATAAATCCAAATAGCGTTCAGCAGCAGCCAGTTGCATGCCGACATCCCTCCTGTACCCGGGTGAAAAGGGGAAGTGTTTTATAAAGATTCTACTCTTTTTATCCCCTTTTAGCGAGCGCATAATTGAACTATAAACCAGAGGAGGAAAACAACATGTTTCAGTGCACAAACACGTACGCGATAGAGAAGCTTGCACAATTTCAACAGGCGGAATTGGAACAGAAACTTCGCAGAGATTTAATGATTCATTCGGGAGAGGAAGCTGAGGCAAAGCCTCAAGCGGAGCAAGCGAATAAGGCGCGTGGATGGTTACAGAGATGGTGGAATAATAGGCGGCTCGGCACTTCATTGAAGAAGTGACGGCCGCCCTTTTTTCATTTAGAACTCGATGTCCTTCGCCGGACTGATTTGGGCAAAAGAGGAAAAACGCGCGTTATGCTCTGCTATGATTTCCTCCGCAGTCAGACCACCGGATCCCCACGTGCTGTGTGTATCGCCGGCCACGATAATCTCATAGCCAAGCTCTGCAGCTCTTGTAGTCGTCGCATTCACGCACATGTCTGTTTGAAGACCCGTGATGACAAGTTTGCCTACGCCTCGCTCCGACAATACTCGCTGAAGGTCCGTTTCATAGAATGAATCCGGCTTGTACTTCTGAATGCGAAGTTCACCCTCTCTCGGCGCTATAGCAGCGTTGATTTCCCACGCCGGAGACCCTGTTTCCAGTTCCTCGCCTTCCCCTTCATTATGCTGCACATAAATGACCGGAACATCGGCCGCGCGCGCTTTGGCCAGCAGTCCGTTGATCCGCTCCAGCAACACGTCCGCGTTATAGACCGGGTTCGATTCATCGAACATCGCCGTTTGAACGTCAATCACAAGTAAAGCCGAATTTGAATTTGTACTCATCCTCTTATTGCCCCTCTCACAAAGATATATTACTCTTCAAACAATCGTTCGCCCTTATGCAGTCGCCATGCAATCTGTGCCGTATGAGGCAGCTCGCGCGCTGTCGGCGCATGTGCAGCCAAGTACCTCGTGCAAGCGAGCAGCATCGTCTCTTGTGCCTTCTCCGCAAATTCGCCTGTCCGTAAACACCAACGTTCATACTCGGCAAAAGCAGCCTCCACCATCTGGAACGTATGAAACTCCGCATCCTCACGCAGCAGCGCATGCCCAAGCGTATTCAGCAGTGCGTCCATCTCGCCGCCGCTCTTCACATAGTCGAAAACCCATTTGGCCGCCTGTTCTACCTGCTGCCTTTGATCGAGCAGTTGAAGCAGCTCCGATGTATTCGTCGTCGCATTCACGTCACTCGGAGCCGCTTTGGGCCGCTTCGCCGATGGCACGTTCAAGAATCGATCCAAGTACACGCTCATCGCACCATGGAAAATAGCTCGCACCAGCAGCGGTTCCTCAGAGCGCAGCAATCTCTCATGCAGTGCATGCGCATAAGTGAACGTATGAAGCACCGCAACCCAATCGCGGTGATCATTCTGCGTATGGAATCGAACTACTCGCTCGGCAGAGGCAAGTGCGACCAATTGTGCAAGCTGCACTGGTGCTGCACCTGCCAAGAGCAGGTCTCTGAGCAAAGCAATCGTTTCAAGCGGCTCTTCACTTAGCAGCTGCTGCAGGATGGCCTCTTCGTCAATGGCAGTCACTTCTTCGCCTACAACTCGCAACTCCGCCAACTCTCGCACAGCCTCATGAATTGGCTCCACAAGATTAATCGGCGCCTGCCAGTGATGCTGCTCTTCGCTGCGAGTCGGATTTCCCATCATATGCAGCAGCGAGGTTAACACCTGCTTCGACTGATCAGCGCCTACAAGCTCAAGCGCCTCGAACGCTTTATTATGAAAATCAAACACATGCCCGCCGTCCAGATAGAAATGATCCGTTGCGGCAATCAGCATCATATCGGCCAATTGCTCCGGACTCATCCCTTTCTCGATCGCAGTAATGACCAGCTTCTCGGCGCCCTGCGTATCTCTTACCTCGATGCAATTGCGGTACCAGCCCGCAAGACGCTCGAAGGAAACGTCTGCACTTGGCAGTGCGCGAAGCAAATAATGAATGCCGCGGCCCGAGCTGCCCCTTGCCACATGCACCAAACCCTGATAGAGCGCCAGAATGCGGCCTGTCTTGTCCAGCTTCGGAATTACGCGGACCATTGCGGTCAGAATCGTCAATCCGGAATTCCAGCCGCTTCCGCTGCGGGTCCCGAAAGCGATCCCAACTGCTGCAATCTCGCTATCCGGCACATTCGCTTCCACCAAACCGACGACTGCTTTGGCGATGACGATACTAATATTTTGCTCCAAGCCTTCCATGAGGCGATCTTTATACTTCTGAATATGATTCGCGATCTTCGGCTGCGGGTTCACCCACACGGTCTCTTCTTCCACTCTTACTTCGTAGGAAGGCACATCATCCGCCCAAGGATCGAGCGTCCCGCCGCTGCATACGTCAAAACGGGCATGATGCCAATGACAAGTTAAGATGCCATCGCACAAGCTTCCCATATGAAGCGGAAATCCGAGATGCGGGCAACGGTTGTCGACGGCGAAGATGCCTTCCTCATGCACGAAGACGGCAATGCCGCCTTTAATGACAGCGGAACCTTTCTCCTTCAATTCCTGGACGGGTCCGGCTTTGATCCACTCTGCGGTTCGACTCATATTCAGCCTCCTCCATAATGATGGTGCTTCCTACTTCTTCTATGGCTGCGGAGCCTAGTCCTTCATTAGCCAGAACATTAAATATTGCATCGCAGCCGTCCCCGCAACGACAACCGGAAGCCATATGGATTCCAGGTCTTTCGAAACAAAGAGCAGCAGCGTAATCGATATAATCCGCCCCGCATTCAGGAACACTTCCCTCATGACAACCGATTCCACCTTGAGTTGTCCTTTCAGCGGTAGTTTGCCAATGAGCCTGTAATAATAGGAGGTTAACGTGTTCACGGCCAGAGGATTGCAAATCGAGAAGGCAACCATATAGAAGACGACCGTCCAGGCAGACACATCATAGAGAAGGAAAGCCGCACCGAGCAAAATCCCACTCGTGGAATACAGCACATGTTTGCGCACCTGTTCTTTCTTCGCTTTGCGTGAAATGATGTACCCGGTAGCGACGGTTAGAGCAGAGAAGCATACTCCTAAATAGCCGACGAAGTCTTCTCTACCTATGGTTTGATAGAGCAGAATGTTCGGTAGAAACAGCATGATGCCTTGAAATAATCCCAGAACAAAAAACGCCAGCAGTCCTTTCACCCATTGCGCGTTCTTCCGCATAACAAGGCCCATTAGGTTCAAATGATAGACACGATGATGTGTTGCCATCATCGGAATTCGGAAGCTGATGATCGAAGCTACCAGGAACATGATGAAAGCAAGCATAAACGTGATGATATAGCCGCGCAATCCTTCGTTAAATTGAATAATAAAGCCGGCAAGCGCCGGTCCAAGCAGGCCGGCCAAGTTAAACACAACCATATTAATCGCCAGAAATCGAACTCGGTTGTTCTCCGTTGACACATCGTACATAAGAACAAGGTATCCGGTCCAGTACAAGCCGGCAGCCATCCCGTGAAAAATCGCAAAGAGCACATACCATGTCGCAACGTTCTCTTGTGCAATGACAACGAGCAGATAGAAGATGGCAATCAACAGAATGCCTATCCGATAGGTGACCATCCGATCCTTGCGTTTCGTGATCCAGCCACCCAGCGCGAACGCAATCGGTGTGAATAGGAACACGATCATATTATAGAAACCATTAACGGCTAGATCGTGGGTGAGCCGCCACAAATACAAGTTCAGAAACAGCCCCGACATCGAAGCGCCGAATTGAAAGCATCCATGGATGATCAGCGCAACAAGCGCTTCTCTTCCAAGCTCTCGCTCCTTTGGAACCGGGCTTCCTTTCATGGCATTCCATCTCATTCCTAAACTTGCCTTCATCTGTACGGGGCCACCTCCGACTAAGCTACATCCAATTGCTGTCATTGTAACATAGCAGCCAAATCAGGTAAGCGCTTTAACCGAGCACTCTGGGCCAAATAACCTCTCCTGCTAGATTCTTGCTTGAATTCCGCCGTATAATCGGTCTTTCTGCCCAGATAGAGGGGAATCTGGCAGTCATGCTCTGCTTGACTGCCACTGCTGTCATGAATTGATTTTCGGCATGTCCGAATCGCCCTATATAAATGTCCGAACAGAACCCCCTTCGCCTCCTAGTAATCGTTTACAATGAGGGGGATGATGACGATAGAGGAGGCAATCAATTATGTGGCAAGCATCATGGATTTGGGGCAGCGGCGAGGAAAGCCCGCGCAATGAATGGCGCTGTTTCCGTAAAACCTTTCAGCTCGAGCAGACGGGCACCAGCGAAACGAAACTGAAACTGACGGCGGATTCCCGCTACGTTCTCTATGTGAATGGCACGCAAGTAGGTCGCGGACCGCTCCGCTCTTGGCCGTTTGAGCTTGCTTATGATGAATATGAAATCGGCCATTTGCTGCACAATGGCGCTTTGAATACAATCGCGGTATTGGTGCTCCATTCCGGCATCTCTACCTTTCAATATTTGAGAGGCAGAGGCGGCTTGCTTCTACAAGTCGTAGACGCAGATGGCACTTCCATCGTTTGTACCGACGAATCTTGGTCAACTGCTGTACACGCCGCATATGATGCGACCTCATCTCGCATTTCCTGCCAGCTTCCATTCACCGATCGTTATGATGCACGGAACTGGGATGATGCGTGGATGGTGGCGCAGGTTGACGATGCTGCATGGGAGCTGGCAACGGTCATCGGCAGCGTTGGCATGGCACCATGGACAAGCCTTGTGCCGCGGACGATTCCTTATCTAACTGAAGAGCCCGTCTATCCGGCGCGCGTGGAAGAGCTGTCGTTCGTTAAGCCGGTTGCTTGGAGTGCCGTATTCGACGTTCGGACGATGCTCGTTCCGGAAAGTGTGAATCACGCGAATCCGATTTCTTTTATCGGACTTATGGCTACTGTACTCACGCTTCCTGAAGCAGCTGCTTTTACAATTGGCACTGTGGACGGAGGCCGAGTCCCATTCCGCGTTCGTGTCGGCGGCAAATGGTACAAGGATGAAGACTTCTCCGGCGAGCGGCCAAACATGTTCCTCGAGCTTCAATTGCCTGCCGGCGAGCATTTCCTTCTGTTCGATCTGAGCGGCGGCTCGCACGGACATGGCTATCACCTTGGCCTTCATTGCGATGGCCCGTTTGAGCTTAGTTCCCCTATCGCTGAGCGTGGACAAGAGAGCCCGGCAGTGCCTTTTGCTCAGATCGGTGCTTTCGATTCCGCAGAGCATATCGACCACCAGCCCGGTGTTTCGATGAAGCAGGAGCAGTCGCTCTATGAAGCTGTGAAGCAAATCGACTCCGCCTCGCAACTGAGGGAATTTGCCGAGTGGATCCGTCCGATTCCGTCCCAGCTGGTGCATTTCACTGACGTCTATAGCCAAACTGCATGGCGTGTCGTAGACCTGCCGCAGCCGGTACCGGTTCAACTGCAGCAAGCTGTTCTGGCTAGTTCGGATGCTGGCATTGTTCCGCTTCATGCAGAGCTTGATACCGAGATTTTGTTCGATTTCGGCCGCGAGTTGACCGGATATGTGGCCTTTACGATCGATGCCGCCGAAGGAACGATCGTGGACGGCTACGGCTTCGAATATATGCGCGATGGCTGGCGTCAGTACACCTATGAGCTCGACAATACGTTCCGCTACACATGCCGTGAAGGCAGACAATCCTATGTCTCCGTCGTTCGCCGCGGTCTGCGGTATCTTGCCATAACGGTACGCGGTGCAGCACGTCCGGCGAAGCTGGTAGAAGTGAAGATGATTCAAAGCAACTTCCCAGTCGCCAATGTCGGTACGTTCCATTCCAGCAATGCGAAGCTGAATGAAATTTGGCGGATCAGCCGAGATACGACGCGGCTCTGCATGGAGGATACGTTCGTGGATTGCCCGGCTTATGAGCAAACCTATTGGGTTGGCGATGCCCGTAATGCTTCGCTCGTTAACTATTATGCATTTGGTTCTGCAGAAATCGTGGAGCGTTGCCTGCGCCTTGTACCCGGCTCCTCCTTCCAATCACCGCTCTATGGCGACCAGGTGCCAAGCGGCTGGAGCAGCGTCATTCCGAACTGGACTCTATTCTGGGTATCGGCTTGCCTAGAGCATTACCAATACACCGGCAATGAAACCTTTGCGCGCGATATGTGGCCTCATGTTCGTTTCACGCTGGAGCATTACTTGCAGAAGATCGACGAACGCGGTTTGTTAAACATTAGCGGCTGGAATCTGCTCGATTGGGCAGCCTTTGAGCAACCAGGCGAAGGTATCGTCGCACCGCAAAACATGTTCCTCGTCAAGGCACTTCGCGATGCTGCTCAGCTTGCTGAAACCGCTGGTGATGAGTTAACAGGCGTAGAATTCCGTAAGCGCGCTTCACAAATTCGCGATGCCATTAATGTGGAACTGTGGGATGCGGACCGTCAGGCTTACCTGGATTGCATTCATCCGGACGGCAGCCCATCGCGTACAACCAGTATGCAAACGCAGGTGGTTGCTTGCTTGTGCGACATCACAACAGGAGAACGCTTGGAAGTGCTGAAGCGTTACATCGTGGAGCCTCCAGCTTCTTTTGTCCAAATTGGCAGCCCATTCATGTCCTTCTTCTACCATGAAGCACTGGCTAAGTTGGGATTGCAATCAACCATGACTGCCGATATCTTAGAGCAGTATGGGGTCATGGTAGACCAAGGCGCTACTTCCGTATGGGAAGTGTATCCGACCAGCAATATTACGATTAATGACAAAATGCTAACGCGCAGCCATTGTCACGCTTGGTCCGCAGGTCCGGTCTATTTCCTCGGCACCGAAGTGCTGGGTGTACGCGGGCTGACACCGGGTTGGACGAAGGTGGAAGTTGCGCCGAAGCCGGTTGGTCTTACTTGGGCACGCGGCTCCGTTCCGGTTCCGGGCAGCGGCAGCATCAATGTATCCTGGAAGGTCGATGAACAGACCAAAGTGATGCAGCTTCGCGTTGTGGCTCCGTCCCATATCGAGCTTCAGCTGGTGAAGCCGGATGGATATGAGCTTGAAGTCGAACAAGTCGTACTTGGTTAGATCAGGAAGAGCCTGGCGAATAATCGCCCGGCTTTTCTTATTTATTGCTGCCGTTCCTTTACAAATGGACATTCTAATTTATAGGTAAGTAAATGGCGGTTCAAGGGATTATGGGATCAATGGTTCATGGATGAGCGGTGAGGATAGAACAATAAGTGTCGTTGAATCTCCGAACGCTCCCAGTTTGTTTAGTGCGCCTTCCAACGTTTGAAGTGATTCGGTGACAAGTTTAACGAGAAAGTTATATTGGTGTCCGCTGATGCGATGCAGCTCGACTACTTCGCTCATTTCCCCGCAGTATTCTACAAACCGGTCACATCCTTTGGTATAGAACAGTACATACGCAGATATTGGTTTATTGATTTTCTCCGGGATAACCACGGCACGGTAGTGGTCGATGATCCCCTTCTCTTCCATGCGACGTACCCGCTCTGTGACTGCTGGTTGCGACAAGGAAACGGTTTTGCCCAGATCGGTCATTGAAATGCGACCTTGCTCTTGCAGAATAAGCAATATTTGTTTGTCTAATTCGTCCACGAGAAGCGACTCCTTTAATTTTAAGGTGAGCATTATATAATAAATGGATTTTATAAGAGAACCCAGCTAAAGGCCTTGAAACAACTATGGGATAAGTCCGGATTATTATATAAAATTCAACCATAGAAAACAATTCAATTAAGGGAGCGCAACATATATGGAGAATCAAGCATTATTGCAGAACATTAACATCGGTCCTTGGAAACTTCGGTCACGGATCACGATGGCGCCAATGACGCGCGGTTTCGCTAACGATGTCACCGGGACGGTTGGAGAAGAGGTCGTCACTTATTATCGGCGCCGTGCCCGAGACGGGGTCGGATTAATTATTACGGAAGGCATTACGCCTTCGCCGCAAGGAAAAGGTACTTTCGGCGTACCCGGATTATATACGAAAGAGCAAGCCGACTCTTGGCGTAAAGTAACGGAGGCCGTACATGAGGAAGGCGGTACGATTATAGCGCAGCTCTGGCATGTCGGCAGGCTGACTCATCCGGATTTGATCGGCGGTCTGGCGCCACAAGCACCGTCAGCCATACAAGCGGAAGGACTCGTGCATAAGCTCCGTAAACCATTCGCAATGCCAGCGGCCATGACGACCGACGAAATCCGGGAGCTTGTCAGCCAGTACACGCTGGCTGCGAAGCACGCGATGGAAGCAGGATTCGACGGCGTTGAAATCCATGGCGCACATGGCTATATCATCGACCAGTTCGCTTCGCCGATTACGAATAGCCGAATCGACAATTACGGCAAGGATAGAGAAGGTCGCCTTCGGTTGATGAAGGAAGTGCTCTCGGCTGTAGGCGAGGTAGTAGGCATGGATCGTTTAAGCATACGTTTCTCCGAGCTGAAGGATGATCAAACTGGCTATCGGTGGCAAGAACCCGAGAGGGAGTTAGATGCCTATCTCTATCTATTTCGCGAGGTAGGATTAGGAATCATCCATCCGTCGACAAATTCATTCATAACACCAGTGGCAGGCGGCCTATCGCTGCATGAGCTCGTTCGCCAGCGTTGGAATGGCGCCGTCATCGGAGTAGGAGGTCTGACTCCGAGCTCTGCCTCGGACGCGATAGTGGCTGGTGTCATCGACCTTGCCGCGTTTGGCAAACCTCTACTGGCTGATCCGGATTTCGTGCAGCGGCTTCGTACCGGCCAACCGCAAATTCCTTACGAACCTACCCTTCATTTGAAACATTTGCTTTGAAGATGGTCAAGCACTGAATTCCTAGAAGAGGCTGCCATGGACCTATTCCCTCTCGCCCATGACTGCCTCTTTAACTTTCGTCCCCGAAACGATAAAACTGCTTCAGAATCGACCTGGCGCTATTCCCCGATTCGTCCTTCCACGTGTTCAGCATGCGGAAATCCGTATTATCCGTAATGAGATCCAAGCTGCCGATCAATCGGTTTCCACGAATCACCCCTTGCAGCTTCTCATCTTGAATCCGGTTCGCTAGGCGTCCTCCGATATCCCCGCCGTTCATAACCAGAAACGGTCGAGTATAGAAGCTCGTTGCTTCATCCGATACCGGTTCGGTAATGCCAAGCTCGTTGTGCATATGGGCCAGATGCTTGTAAATGCTGTTCATCCCTTGCTCCCGCTCTTTCCACACTGTCGCCGTTTGAACCTTCCATAAGAGAGGTGTCAGCTGTTCCGCGCAGTTCAGCTTCGCGAATGCTGTACCGAACCATTTCGGATACGGTGCATACTGGCGTTCCATGAGGAAACCGAGGTTCATGACATCTCGGATAAGCCGAGATGCAATAACGGCTGAACCAAGCTCATCTCCGGCATATCCGGCGCGAAGCATCAGATGCTCCTCTTGACCGATACGCTGCCACGCGGAAGCCAGTAGATAGAACCACACTTCATCCGGATAGAACTGCAATTGCTCGCGCAGCTCGGCTAAGCGATCATCATCATCATGGAACACTTCGCCCTTCGTCATCTCAAGCAATGTTTGCGAAGAGAACGTCAGCCAATCCGCCGAATCCAGCGGTTTGCTAAAGTCGTAAGCAAGACAATGCCAAGTGTACTGCTGCAGCGTCGTAATGACGGTCTTCTCCGCTTCAACCGGGAAACCGTAGAACGTTTCCGGTAATTTATCGATGATAGAGGCGCGAAGCCGCTCAGCCACTTCCTCGTCCGAATCATGAAGGAAAATCAGCGTTCTCGGACCCCAGTCATGGTCCTGCGACATCTCGGTATCGAAACCGAGAACTTCACTCCCAGGCCCGATGAGAGCTGCCGAGTAAGCTATCGATGTGAATACAGCTAACTGCGGCTCTACGATTTCTTCATAGTAACGCCGGCATAATTCAATCCCTTGCATCAGTAACCCACCATTTCACTACTTTTTCTGGATAAGCCCGATTCCTAAGCCTACAGGATCTACCAAATAGGCGAGATAGAAATCGTCGAATTCCATTTTATCACGCACGATGACCGCTCCGTTATCTCTTGCTTTGGCAATAGCTTCGTCAATCGCATCGACTTCAATCTGAATACGCGTACCATGCGGATGATCGGCCGGGCCTCTTCCGATTCCGCCATCAATTCCCGGCTTCTCAGAGGCACCCGTCGTAACGTTCCAATACTCCCACTGAGGTTCTGCTACCTTCCACCCAAACACATTGCTATAAAATTCTGCTGCCTTCTCTGGCTGTTGGCTGCTTAGCTCGAATCCAATTACTCTACCCATCAAAGATCCCTCACTTCACTGGAATTTATATCCACTTCACCACTTTAGCAAACATATGTTCGCTTGTAAAGAGTGAAATTGATATGTAAAAGGGGTGTCCCCTAGTCTCTTGAATATTCTAACGAACCACACAGGGACTTATTTCCCCCTGAATGGCTCCATTAAAATTCTAACGAACCGTAGGGGACTTATTCGACGGTTTTTGAGTGTTTGGAGGCTGATTATCCCACAATAAGACCTCCACGGTTCGTTAGATTGTCGAAGCCCCGAAATTCGGCCAAATAAGACCTCCACGGTTCGTTAGATATCCGCGGTGTGATGAGTTGCGCCAAGCTTTCTCTACAGCCTTATCAGCAAGGTCTCAGCAGAATACCCGCTCCTGCATTGGCAGCAAGCTCCGACAAATGGGCCATTCGAGCCCGCATAAATAAAAACCACAGATGAAAAGAAGAGCCCTTCTACAGAAAGGCTCTTCTTAATCGTGGCTGCAGCCACTTCCATTATTTATTTTTGCTGCGAATCAAATCCTCGATTTCCCGATCCAGTGCATCCGGTTGACCTGAACGAGCGAGCTCCAGCCTCGCTTCGATCACATGATGCTCCTCATCCTTGCCCTCCAGCAACGCATCTACCCTGCCAGTCGAGGAAACTCTAATCGTTTCAAGCTCTGTTGTCGCGATCAAAGATCGGATCAATATCGTATCGTGCCTGCTGCTCGCTTCTTGTATCGTTTGCGCGAATTGTAGATAACGCTCTTTTACACCGGTAAACCGCTCCTCCATCTGCCTCAAATCCCCCAGCATGACCGCCAATCGTTCTTTCCCCGAATATTCCTGCTCCAGATAGCGGCCTACAACCTCATGATTCTGCTGTTCCGCCGCTTGCTCTGCGAGCTGTCGAAACGATAGGTTTTGTTTCTCGACACCTCGTATCCGCTCTTTGGCTGACAACAGCTCCGATTCCAAGCGATTAACGATAACCGAAATTTCACGTAATCGCTCATTCGCTGACTCCAAGCAGGATTCGAAGGAACCCTGCTTCGCTTCCTGCTGCAATCCTTGACGAAACAGACCTTTTATCCGATCTACTATTCCCATCATCCCACTCCTGTGGCCGATTAATCTTCGCAGTATTTACGTGAATCCGCTGGTTGGAATGAAGCCTGTGTGATGAATTTCCCGGGGGCACCGTCGTCGCCATATTCAAACACAAATACATGATCTCTTGGAATTACTTTTCCCAATACCCTTACAGCATCCGTCTGCACTTTGTAAACCGATGGAAATGGACAGCAATACCAGTAAGAATCTTCGCTGATATGACCTTTTGACACCAGTTCCTCTACAGTCGTTTCATAATCCCGTTCTACTCCGCTATCCACAAAACATTCCCAATGCTCGATTAAATCACGCTCCGCCTGAAAAAACTCGCCTGCACGCTTGATCTCACTAGCAGCCATCGGTGATGTCACTTTCCATATATCGTTCGAATCTAATTTACAGCGTTTAAAGCCCATGCCTTGCGTTCTCGTTCCGACGGAGGGACGCTTAAGCAATTCGGGGTCCTTCAACCCTTGGGCGATCAACAAATAATTCGATAATGCCATCCAATATTGTTCCTCGGCATCTTCATGACTTTCTTCTGAAACATGTCTTCCGTTCGAGATCGTGCCCACGATGGAATCCCCAGCCTGTTTCCGTGTCCTCGCTTCTTCGTACAGGAGAATCGCCTCTCTGTATCGTTCCTTCTCATTGCGGGCGAGCGATACTTCCAAGGCAAGCATTTCCTCCATCTCAGCAGCCGCATTGCGAAGTCCGGCGATGTGCTGAACCGGGCATGGCTTTGGACCTTCAATCTGTGTGCCGAGTCGGATCGGAAGTTCTATACGCGCTGATTGCGCAAAAGAAGCCTCTTGTCTAGCCGCGACCATTATATCAGGCAGCATCCCATACCAAATATCGGCTTGATCATGAGTTACAATCGGAACTGCTTTCGGTTCATCGCCGGAGAAGGCATCGCCCAGTAAAGCGTCAGCCATCTTCTGAATACTTCTTGCTGCTTGAACAAAGGCCAATGCACGGGGAGACGTATTGTCCGCTAACTCCACATGGAGGGAATAAACTTGCTCGCCAAGTCGCTTGTAGCTCTCCAGATGCTCGATCGGACACACCTTTTGACCGGAAAAGGCTTCTAGAAACCAATCCTTAATTCCCATATTGAGATAACCTCCACAAAAGTTCGAATGTTAGTGATGTTCACGCGGATCGTTTCCATTTGTTTCAAATGAAGCCAAGATAATTCACACCAACTCCAGCTTATAGTATATAAGCCGATCTCGCAGTTCCTCTTCTCTCACGAACTGACAAGCTTCCAGCAATCGCTGGCATCTCACATTCGCTTCTTCAACCGTGGCCTCAATGTAATCGAGCTGCATCACATCGAATCCCAATCGGAACATAGGTCGGAGCACTTCCTTCATGTACCCTTGGCCCCAATAAGCTCGACCTAAATCAAAACCAATCTCTGCTCGAGATGGACCACCCTCATCCTTCACCCAACAATGGTAACCGCAAGTGCCGATCAACGATCCGCTCTCTTTGCTAAACAATCCATATCTGCAACCGCTGTCCTCTATGTGAAACTGAATAATATCCTCCGCTTCAGCAATAGACTGACACGGCTCGATGTCCATAAAAGCAGTGACTTCCGGGTCCGAGAAGTGTTTGAATACCTCTTCCGCATCATCCAGCGTCAGCTCTCTTAAAATCAATCTATCTGTCGTTACTGGTGGAAAATGAATCAATATTCACAACACCTCATTCGGTCTATTTTGCCTATCATTTATAGCTCCCTATAACATGTTCATCCCAGACTTGCACTTCGATATATCGCTCCGGGCCAAATGCACCATCTGCATTCCACTGCTGAGGGAGTCCATATTGTTCAATAATATTCTCAATTTCAAGCCTCGTATAGACTTGCTTTCTATACGCTCTGTCGTCGTTAAATCTCATGGTCGGGAACAAATCTCCATACGTGAAGCTGACCGAATCCACCTCAAACTCATCTAAAGGGATCTGCAGCAAGCCCCCTTCTTCAAACCATTCCTCTATCCAGCCGCATGCTCCGAGTGTCATATAATGCGGATAAAGCTGTTGCGGTTTGCCCCCTTTGGCTATGAATATCTCTCTAGCTGCTGCTTCCAGCTCTCTGCGTATGGTCAAATAATCCGCTGAGCGCCGGCTCGCAAACCCTTTGCCTTCTCGTACAAGCTGCCTCTGCACCTCTTCCGCTTGCTCCATTGGAAGACTGGATAAATTACGAAAAGGCCCCAGCCTCTTGTCGTAATAATGAAATAAACTCACTGCCACGGCGACACCACAATCTCGCCAATCGGAGAAGGAGGCGAATCAAGCTCGGTTTGGACGTGGACGGTTCCCGCTGCGTACCAGCCGTCCGGCTGTCTTCCTTCGGAAGCAAGACGGATTCCCGGCTCGCCGGTAAGTCTATCGACAAGTGCTACTTCGAGTCTGTAATGACCAAGCGGCATATCCGGCGGAATGTCGAGCGACCGCTCATAGGTGATGTCGCCGGGCAGCCATTCCCGAATGTCGGCATCTGTCAGATACACGTTGCTGCAGCGCTCGTTAACCAGCCGCACCGCCAAAGGAAACCTACGATAGATCGGCGCAACGCCAAGGTTCTCCCACCAAGAGGTGAAATCGAGCTTGCCGCCAGGCTTCACGACATCCGGGTAAGTCCACTTGCGCAGTGCGAAGCGGTACCCCATCGATCGCAGCCAGCGATTCACCTGACTTTCCCATTCACGTGGAATCGGGGATGATTTGGGATTGAAGGAGGACATATGCCATTTCAGCGATTGATCGATCACGTAGTCGATATCGACACCGCGGTGGAACCATGAATACATGACCCCGCACGATTCAAAGGACACATGGCCTTTCTTCCAAGCATGCTGCATCCCGCATTGGATGATCTGCTGCGGATAACAGTCCAGCATATGTGCCGCGCCTTCCGTCATATCGCCAAGGCAATCCATCCGATAGCCCACATTCGCCTTCGTCAGACCATATTGATTTGTATAGGGATCTGTTAACAGCATGACTAGAGGCGTATCTATAAATGTGTCGGTATAGGAATCTGCCAGAGCCGCACGCGTGTGCTCGCTCAAGAGGTGAGAGGATTCGCCTTCGCCCCATGCGCTGACAATGGACATATCCACCGTCTCCAAATCGGGATGCCCGTTATACCTCTCGCCCATAAGCCGTGTGAACCCGCCAAAATGCTTCACGTACAGCGGATTCTCAGGGTCCACCTGCCATTTGGCATCCGGCAGCGGTCTGCCGCTGCTACCCACCATCGCGCGAAACCATGCCGGTACATCCTCCGATTCTCCTACTCCATAAGGCGCGATTCGCAGCTGAAGCGTCTGTCTGCGCTCGCGCGCCACAGACAATGCAGTATCGATCAAATCCCAGCGATATTCTCCTTCTTCGGGCTCCAGATATTTCCAGTACACGCGATAATACGCGAGCGATGTCATCGGGTAATCTACATTTTCCAAGCTTCCGCTATAGCTCTGATATTCGATCGGATGTCCTTCTGTCCAATGCCTGGTTCCCGGATTCAGCTGATCTCCGTTAAAACGCTGGAACGTCATAAATCCGGTTCCCGGATTGACGAGCACGTCTTGAATCACCTTCGGATACATTGCAATGCGGCTTCCCATAACCATGCGAACACCACCTTAGTTTACTAGATTCATTGTTACTAGAATAACATAATATGTAAATTCGATGTGATCCCGGTTATTAACGAGAAAATAATAAGCACATACCTTCAAAAACCCCGTTGACAGCTCCGAGGGGGCGATGATAAAGTACTCACATATACTTTGAAGAACGGAAAGGAGGGTTACGGATATGTTTAACCGACATATGTTTGCATCATTTCTGCCTGAAGGCGGAGCATACAATCGAAATGTACGTAACCCTCGCGCAAACCGGCGTTAAGAGGCGGAGAATGGCAGATTCTCGCTGAATAACGTTAGAAGGTGCATGGTTGCGGTGACGTAATCGTGCGCCTTTTTTATTGCACTCGGGTCAGGTGGCGACAGTTCTCAAGCTGTCGATCACCATACGAGTTCAGGCGTATCGCTTACGGGCGGTATGCCTTTTTTGGTTCCTCAGAAGTTTAGAAAGGTTGTTGATCGACGTGTTTGCAGTACTTAAGAAGCTAAGCTGGTTTTTCAAAATGCATTGGAAACGCTACACGGTTGCAGGCGTTCTGCTGACAATCGTTGGCATTATGGAGGTTATGCCTCCGAAATTAATCGGATATGCCGTCGACAGCATCGGGCAAGGGACGATGACGACGGGGAAGCTAACCGAACTTCTGCTGTTCTGGGGCGCCCTTACGATCGCGATTTATCTTATTACTTGCGTATGGTGGTCGCTGCTGTTCGGCTCTGCCTTCATGCTGGAACGTACGCTCCGTTCCAATCTGATGCGTCATCTGCTCAAGATGACGCCTACGTTCTACGAGCGTAATCGTACCGGGGACCTCATGGCCCGGGCTACGAACGACCTCGGCGCCGTATCGACGACGGCAGGCTTCGGGATTCTCACGCTGATTGATTCCACCGTGTTCATGACGACGATTCTTTTCGTTATGGCTGTGTTAATCAGCTGGAAGCTAACGCTTGCGGCTATGCTGCCACTGCCGATTCTGGCACTGGTCATGCAGCATTTTGGCAAGAAAATTCATGAGCGGTTTACGGTGCAGCAAGATGCCTTCGGTAACTTGAATGATCAGGTGCTGGAATCCGTATCCGGCGTACGGGTTATTCGCGCCTTCGTCCAAGAAGAAGCAGACCGGAAACGGTTTAGCGATATGACAGATGAAGTGTTCAGTAAGAACATTGCCGTTGCCAAGATCGACGCTTTGTTCGAGCCGGCACTCAAAATTCTGGTCGGGATCAGTTACTTAATCGGTCTCTGCTATGGCGGCGTGCTCGTGTTCCGCGGCGAAATTTCGCTTGGGGAAATGGTATCGTTCAACATGTTCCTCGGGATGCTCATCTGGCCGATGTTTGCCATTGGGGAACTGATTAATATTATGCAGCGCGGTAATGCCTCGCTCGATCGTATCAATGAGACGCTTGGCATTAAGCCAAATGTGAAAGATGCGCAGTCGCCGGTAGCCATGGCAGTGCCGGAGTCAATCGAATACGAGCAATTGTCCTTCCGTTACCCTTCTTCAACCATCGATAATCTGGTCGATATTTCCTTCAAGCTGCGCAGAGGCGAAACGCTTGGCATCGTCGGCAGAACAGGAAGCGGCAAGACGACGCTGCTCAAGCAGCTGCTGCGCGAATATCCGATGGGTCAAGGGAGCCTGAAAGCAGGCGACGTCTCCATCACGGAGATCGAGCTTGATCAAATCCGCAGCTGGATCGGGTATGTGCCGCAGCAACCGATCTTGTTCAGCAAGACCATTCGCCAGAACATCGCCTATGGCACCACCGGTGTCACCATGGACGACGAGCTGCTGAACAAAGCGCTGGAGCTGGCTGCATTCCGCAAGGACGTCACGTTCCTCCCGGATGGCCTCGAAACGCTGGTCGGCGAGAAAGGCGTTGCGCTATCAGGCGGACAGAAACAGCGGGTCAGCATTGCGAGAGCCGTCATTGCCAATCCGGAAATTCTGATGCTGGATGATGCCCTCTCCGCTGTTGATGCGAAGACAGAGACCGAGATTCTGGAAGGTATTCGAAGAGAACGAGCCGGCAAAACAACGCTCATTACGACGCACCGGCTGTCGGCCGTACAGCACGCGGATTGGATTCTTGTGCTGGATGAGGGCCGTATTACGGAAGAAGGCACACATGAACAGCTGATTCAGAACAATGGCTGGTACAAAGAGCAGTACGATAGGCAGCAGCTCGCTTCCCTGGTGGAAGAATAATCGACTGCCGGCTCAAATGTGCGCATACTAGGATAAATGAAATGAAGGTGACAATGACAATGGGTAACAACGGAAAACGATTGTTTCAATATGCCTGGCATTATAAAAGGCCCATTCTGCTAGCGCTTCTGCTGCTGGCTTTGGCCATCTCGGTCGAGCTTGTAGGACCGTTCCTTGCCAAACGTATGATTGATACGAACATTATGGGGATACAGAAACCGTGGTACGAAAGCAAGCAAGTCGGGCCTTACTCCGTCCCTTATAAGGACAGCTGGTACAAGCGAGCTGACCACTGGGAGGACGGCGAAGTGAAAGGCCGGGAAGTCCATGTGATGCAGTCCGGTCTTACGTATTATTTTGTAGATGCGCCCGGTGTTCCAAGCACGGGATCGCTCTCGTTTAAGGACGGTCAGCTGACTGTCACAGCGAAGGATGACAGCGCGCAGCAATTCCCTGCGGTGCAAATGAGCCGCAATGAAACTTATGGCTTCTACAAACCGGAGATTAGAAGCATGATCACGCTTGCTTCCGGCTATGTCGTTCTGCTGCTAATCGGAGCGCTTCTGGCTTACGGTCAGAAGTATTTGCTTCAAGTGTCCGCTAACCGGATTGTACGCAAGATGCGTAACGATGTGTTCCGGCATATTCAGGAGCTGCCGGTTCAATATTTCGATAATCTCCCGGCAGGCAAGGTCGTTTCTCGCGTAACCAATGACACCGAAGCGATTCGTGAGCTGTACGTCTCGGTACTGGCGAACTTCTTCTCCGGTATTATCTATATGACCGCCATCATGGGCGCATTGTTCGTTCTGGATACGAAACTCGCCTTAATCGCGCTGCCTTTATTGCCGATCCTCTACGTATGGATCGTCGTGTACCGCAAATATGCATCCAGCTACAATCATGTCATTCGCTCGCGTCTGAGCGATATTAACGGCATGATCAACGAATCCATTCAAGGGATGCCGATCATTCAAGTGTTCCGCCGAGAGAAACAAACGATGGCGGAGTTCCATGAGACGAACGACGAGTATTTCAAATACCAGAACAAGATGCTTTATTTGAACTCGTTTACGAGCCACAACTTGCTTACGATCTTCCGTAATATCATCTTCATTGCGGTAGTATGGATGTTTGCGGGCGGCTGGCTCGGAGCAGCCGTTTCGGTCGGTGTCCTCTATGCGTTCATCGATTATATGAACCGGATGATGTCCCCTATCGTCGGTATGGTCAATCAGCTGTCCAACCTAGAGGTTGCTCGTGTATCCGCCGAGCGGGTATTCGCCCTTCTGGATGAGCCCGGCATTCCCGTGTCGGAGCAGCGTTTGGACCGTTATAAGGGTCATGTTGCTTTCAATAACGTATCGTTCGGGTACAAAGAAAGCGAAGACGTGCTCAAGAACATCGATTTCACGGCCAAACAAGGTGAAACCGTTGCGCTTGTCGGTCATACGGGATCGGGTAAGAGCTCAATTCTGAATCTGCTCTTCCGCTTCTACGACATCGATCGCGGCTCGATTACGGTGGATGGCAACGATGTACGCGAGATGACAAAGCAGCAGCTGCGTCAGCATATGGGCATCGTGCTGCAAGAGCCGTTCCTCTTCACAGGTACGATCGCTTCGAACGTCAGTCTGGACGATCCGTCGATTACGCGTGAGAAGGTGGAACAATCGCTTCGCGATGTCGGCGCGTATGACATGTTCATGCAGCTGCCGGGCGGACTCGATGAGCCGGTGATTGAGAAAGGCAGCACGCTCTCAGCGGGCCAGCGACAGCTGATCTCCTTCGCGCGTGCGCTAGCGTTCGATCCGGCGATTCTGATTCTCGATGAGGCAACGGCGAGCATCGACACGGAGACGGAAGCGATCATCCAACAAGCGCTCGACGTGCTCAAGCGAGGTCGCACAACCTTCGTCATCGCTCACCGGTTGTCGACGATTCGCGCTGCAGACCAGATCCTCGTACTCGATCGCGGCCGCATCGTGGAACGCGGCAATCACGACGAGCTGATGGAGCATGGCGGCAAATACCACGCCATGTACCAGCTGCAGCAAGGTGCAGCCGTCAGCGTAGCTTAACAACGTGAAACGGCTGTTGCCCTTCACTTGGCGGCGCAGCGCGATTCATCCAGTGAAGAATCTAACTAAAAAATGGCGCCGCAGATCTTATATCTGTGGCGCCATTCTATTGATTGGATAGTTTAGTCCGCTGCCAGGTCTAACAGTCTGCGAATAAGAGGGGCAGCATGGAGCTAACTACCACGTTTTAATCGACTTCCACCTTGAGTTGCACCAACTACACGACAAACCAAAGCCTTCCGAGAATATAGGTAGTTATCTTGTATAAAATGCATTTGAAAAACGAATAACCAGCAATATTCACAAGAAAAAAACGTATGACGTGTACAAAGTACACGTCATACGTCATTAGAGACTAGAAAGTAGCGATTGTGTTGTACGCCTTACACGTCATCTTCGAGCCGCGTGACAGGTGATCCCTCGTTCTGTGGCCTCTTCGTCATTATGAATGACTTTTGGACAGCCCCTTCAATTCCGCTGCTATTGATTGTTCAACCGAACAGAAGTTTCGAACTCTCGCGAACCTTCTATTAATGTAATCACGCGCGCACCGCGTTCAAGCTTGCCGTAGGTGTTATATCCGGTAACGCGGCCGTAACATAATTGTATGCCATGGAAGCGACCGACATAGTCGTTATCGTGGTCATGCCCGACGAAGGTTCCGACGATATCGCCCATCTCCAGCATGGCCGTGAACAAGCCGCTGTTCAATTTCGGACAGCAAACCGCCTCGCCTTTGATGCCTTGTATCGTGCCAAGGTGGCAGACCTGTTCATACTCCGGAATCGGAATATGGAAGAATGCGAGCGCAGGCAACGTGCGACCGGCGTTTCTCGCTCTCAGCGCCAGCGATTCATGCCGATACCACTCCACTTGATTCGGCTGAATCCATGCGTACCCGCCAACGCTCTCCGGCGCGTAGTCACCAGAGTCGAAGAAATATAAAGCGGCCGCATCCTCACTGCTCGCAGAACCTCCGACAGTCAGCACATAATTGCCGATGCCATAAATGTCCTCAGGTCCATCGACGGACAAGTTATTGTCATGTTCCCTTAGAATCTGATTCAACCGCTGACGCGTAATTCCTTTCTCCGAATCATGATTGCCATAAACGACGGCAAACGGAATACCGGATTTCACGACACCGGCAATGGCGAGGCGGAATGCCCCTTCTTGATCAGCGATGTCGTAGCTCGCAATCACATCCCCCGTAAGCACGATCAAATCCGGCTTCTGATCCGCGATCATCTGATCGATAAGCGCTAGGGTTTGGACATCTTTCTTGGACCCGTCTTGGATATGCATATCGGTAAACTGTAGGATTGAAAATGTTCCGTTTGCACGAAAGCGAAGCTTATTGGGTTCCACTTGGAGATCTCCTCTCTAGTCTAAATAGACATTACGTAAGCTGACAATAAGCGGGCTCCCCAACCGGTCGCACCAACGGCAAGCTGGCCTTTGGCTGAAGAGCAGTCCTTCGGTCCGTTCATATCCATATGGGCCCATGTGAGAGCGGGATGCACGAATTTTCGCAAAAACAATGCCGCCATAATAGCGCCACCGCCATTCCCACTGCTAATATTGGACGTATCCGCATAATCGCTGGACAGGTAGCCTTCATACTCGTCAATAATCGGCAGCTGCCAGATCTTCTCGCCATACGGCTCACCTGCTGCCTTCAACGCTTGTACAAGCTCGTTCTGTCCAAAAGCACCTGCGACCGCAGTACCAAGCGCTCCAACGACCGAATATGTCAACGTCGCCATATCGATGACCTGCTCTGCGCCGAGCTGATGGGCATAAACCAAGGCATCCGCCAGAATCAGTCTGCCTTCCGAATCCGTATTGCCGACTTGGACGGTGACCCCGTTCGCATACCGGATGACTTCGCCGGGCAGCATTGAGCGATCGGATGGACTGTTCTCCGCCGATGGTACAAGCACGACGAGATTGGCCGGATACTCCGCGCGCACGACCAGATCGAGAGCACCGAGCACACCGGCGGCCCCTGCCATATCCATACGCATATCGCTGATATCATGGTCTCGCTTCAAGCTAATGCCGCCGGTATCGAACGTAATGCCTTTGCCGATTAAAGCCACCAGGGGCTTCGTCTCGTCGGTGCAATACCGCAGCTCGATAAACACAGGCGGATGGATGCTTCCTTTGCCAACTGCCGCGAGTCCGGCAAACCCGCGGCGTGTAATCTCCTCGCCTTCATACACCGCAACCGTCGCCTTGGTGCCGGCAAACCGCTCCACTGTTCGCTCCGCCAGATCGCGGGGACGCAGGTAGTTAGGCGGCTCGTTCGTCAGATCCCGCGACCACATCGTACTCTCGGCTCGAAGCTGACCCAGACGAATCGCTTCTGCCCGCTCTGCCGAAGAATCACCAATCAGATGCATGTGGATATCCACGCGATGCTCGGCTCGCGCCGCCGATTTATATTTATCGAACACATAAGTACCTAACAGTGAACCCTCTACCCAAGCTTCCATATAGGCAGTCAACCTGCCTGCGAAGACTCCGCCACCTTCTAGGGCTTCGAAGGAAACTACTGCGCAATCCCGCTTCTCTTTATGTAAAGCACGTCCCGCATTCCCTGCCGCATCACGCAGAACAGCCAGGTTAAACTTGTCTGCTTCGCCCAGACCAACTACCATGAGATCGGCCTGACCGCTGTGAGTGCCATAAAACCATGTTATCGCATGTCTGGCACCCATATACGGCAACAGGGAAGCCTTTCGCAGCTCTTCCCGGCTTTGAGACAAATCCGCCAAGCTTTCCGTAAATACAGGAACAATCACAGTCTGAATGCCAGTTCCCTGGCTTATTTCGAAATGCATAGCTGCTCGCGATCTCCCTTCGCTTAGGTGCTTTAGGCGCTCTCCCAAGTGTCCGTCGTACAGTTGACCTTCTCGAATAGAAAATGTTCCATCTCCGTTTGATCCGGCGTTCCCGTACTACCGCCTGATTGTGTCACAGACAAGGCTCCGCATGCGTTGCCATATAATAAACACTGCTCTGGCTTCAGCCCGCTCAGAAAACCGTAGATGTAGCCGGCGTTAAAGGAATCCCCGGCACCAGTCGTATCGACCACAGGTACATGGAAACCCGAACGAAACTGAGCTTGTCCGTTTACTGTCGAAACCGCGCCGGCAGAACCAAGCTTGACTACGAAATGGTTGCTATGAGCAGACAACTTCGCAATGATATCCTTTATGCTTGAACATCCGGTATAATGCTCCGCCTCGACTTCATTCATGAAGAACACACTGACTTCGCTCATCAGTTCATAGATGCCAGCGAACCACTCGCCGGTATCGTCCCAACCTACATCAATGGAGGTCGTCACGCCTAACGCCTTAATCCTTTGAACGACTTTCATATATTCCGCGTGATTCTCTCTGCCACGATAACCGGTCAGATGCACATGTCTTGCCAAGGCAACGCTATCCATATCGAGAAGCCCCATGCTCAGCTCCGCGTTTGATCCCATATAAGTAATGAAGGAACGATCCTTCTCCGGATTGATCGCGATGGAAATGCCTGTGCTGCTGCCGCTGATGCGGATATAGCTGGTATCGATGCCATGCTCGGTCAAATGATCGCGCACGAATTGTCCGAAACCATCTTCACCGAGTATGCCGTTAAACGCAATCTTTAAGCCAAGTTTCGCCAATGCCATACTGAACAATGCGGCTCCGCCGCCCACATGAATCGTCATGTTCTGAACAAGCACCTCTTGTCCGGGCTTCGGCAGCTCGTTGCAGCCGGCAACGACCAAATCGATGTTCGCGTCCCCAATTACAATCGCGTCGTATTTCTTCAAGGTTGCTTCATCTCCGCCCTACTCCTGATATGCTTGCCTCTGCTCATCTACTTCTTCTTAGCTATACAGCTCTCGCGCGCCACCAGCCGATGCTCGAGGACGAGATCACCGCTTGGCACCTCGCCGGTCTCCACCTGGTGAAGCAGGATGCGCATCGTTTCTTTCCCCATTTCATGAATGGGCTGTTCCATCGAGGTCAACGTGGGTCTCGTAAGCTCGGTTAATTGGCTGCCGTCAAAGCCGATGACCGAAATATCCTCAGGCACACGAAGATTGTGATCCCGGATACAATTCATCGCTCCGACAGCCATATCGTCACTCACCGCAAACACTGCAGTCGGACGCTGGCTAACTCGGAGCAGCTCTTTCATCTGCGCGTAGCCGCTTTTCACTTTATAATCCCCGAAACGGATATGCTCGTGAATGATCCGGATCCCTTTGCTCGCAAGTGCATTCCGATAACCGCTGTACCGATTCTGCCCTGACGTGATATCACGCATGTCGCCGCCGATAAAGCCGATTTCTTCATGCCCCAGCTCGATCAAATAAGACGTCGCATCATAGGCTGCCTTATAATCGTCGACGATAACGGATACGAATTGTTGATCCATCGGTTTAACGCTGGAGAAAATAACCGGAATCTTCATCTTATGGATGAGACTTCGAATCTCCTCGTTGATCTTCTCATGCATAATAATGATGCCTTCAACCCGCATCTCTTGAAAGACGTTCAAATACTTATATTCCTTATCAATATCCTCGCTGATGTTGCACACGAGCAAATTGTAGTCGTTTGCGCTTGCGGCTTCTTCAATGCTGCTAAGAATAGTCGCATAGAAGCTGGAGGTAATATCAGGTACGATTACACCGATCAGGTTCGTTTTGTTACGCACCAAACTACGGGCAATATGGCTAGGGGCATATCCCAATTCTTCGATAGCTTGATTCACTTTGCGCTTGAGATCGTCCTTGACATACTTCTCGCCGTTCAACACACGGGATACGGTCGTTACCGAAACGCCCGCCAGGCGCGCCACGTCTTTAATTTTTGGCTGCACATTACTCACCCTCTTTATAAAGATTCAATTAAGAAGCAGTTCGCCGTTCACGAAACAAACTCCTTTACGCTTCTAAGCATTATTTACTAGTTTCGACCAAGGTGAAACGGCTGACGCCGTCCTTTGACAGCGCAGAGCGTTTCATACCGGAGATTTCTAAGCTCATTTATAAATGTGAAACTTATAAATTCTTAGAAATAAATAAAGGCTGGGAAAATGCGCCGTAGCCGCCTTCCAAATAGGCCGCAATGCGTACGTATCCTTCATCGCCTTTACATTCGTAAGTAGCCTGGCTTATTCTGCCCGTCGTCTCCTGCAGCACGCGGCCGTCTTTACCGAAGAACGTTACATACTTATACATTTTATCCAGCAGCTCATTCGAACGGAGATCGATTACAATCGTATGGCCTTCCGTGCGAATAGCATCGAATCCATAGCCCGTAGATACGTAGAAATTGCCGTCCTTGATCGCTTGCGTAATCGCTTCATTCGTATTCGCTTCCGCCTGCACCATATTCCAAGCTCGTTTCTCTTGGCCGTAAACATGCGAATCATCGTTGCCGAAGCCCCATACCTTCCGTCCGCTCGACAATAAGGCATCCCATTTATCAAAGGCGATATCGTACTCCGGGTTGCCGTCGCCGTTATACACTTCAATTCCAATATAGCGTTCCAATTTCATCATATCTTCCAAGGTCCAATAATTAGAGAAGAAGCGATTCGGATGAACAAGAACGCCAAACCCGCCGTTGTCGACCGCCATATCGAGCAACCGCTGATAGTTTTCAATCGTAAATTCGTTGCTGTATCCATCAAGCATTGTCAGCGGCGGATTAACGAGCAGCATATGCGTCTGGCGGCTGCTCACTTCAATGGCATCGAATACAGTAGGAATGCTGCGCTCGCCTTCGTGCTTCGTAATTTTATCATGATCGGAAATACCCAGAAAATCGTAGCCGCCATACATCTTATAGACCGTTTCCAGCGGGAACCAGCCATCGCTGTTCGTCGTATGATTGTGAAAGCTGCCTCTCCACCATTTGCCCGTTTGCGTGTAGCTATTCAAGATTTTCATCACCGATATCTCCCTCTCTCCGCTCTTCTTTCTATTCTTTCATGGAACCGATCATAATGCCTTTAGCAAAATAACGCTGGACGAAAGGATAAATAATGATAATCGGAGCCACCACTACGATGATCGTCGCCATCTTAAGCGAGTTGCCCGTAATTTGGATTTTGTCGAGCAGCTCGTATCTGGTCGTGCCCGCCGCTTGATTGAGCGTATCGCGCATCGCTTCGGCGCTTGTCAGCATTTCCTGAAGCAGTGTCGATAACGGACGCAGACTGGCTTTACGTACGAAGAATGCACCGGTAAACCAATCATTCCAATGCCCTACGGCGTTGAACAAACCAATAACGGCAATAACAGGACGGCTGAGCGGCATAATAATGCGCATAAAGATGGCAAAGTCGTTGTAGCCGTCAATGCGCGCCGATTCCTCTAAGCTTGGGTGAATTTGCTGGAAGAAGGTTCGGATAATGATCAAATTCCATGCACTGTATAAGGTTGGAATGACATAAACCCAGATGTTGTTCGTTAAATGAATCGACTTGAGCAGCATGTAGTAGGGGATGATGCCTCCGCCAAACAGCATCGTGAAGAAAATAAGCATCATGAAGAATTTTCCACCGGGCAGTGTTTTGCTCTTTAACGCATAAGCAGCCATCGCTGTCATAAACACGCTGGAGACCGTGCCGACCACAGTACGGAACATTGAAATCCCGAAAGCCGATGCGATATTAGAGGCTTCGAATACCTTCATGAAATTCTCGAACGACCAGATGCGAGGCCAGAAGAAGATGCCGCCTCTTTCCGCATCTTTGCCCGGATTAAATGCTAACGCGAATATATTCAGGAAAGGAAGAATAATAGACAAGCACAAGAGGACAATTAGGACATAATTGATGACGCGGAATACTTTCTCGCCAAGGCTGATCTTATAAAATTCGTTCACTGACTTCCCTCCTCCTACACCTCGAAGAAACCACACTCCGAAACTGCGATAGCAAGGCGGTTCTATCCGGGCTGCGAATAAAACCGCCTGACCATCAGGTACTCATTTGCTGCCGGTAGATGCTACAGCTTTACCTTTGTTTTTGGATCCGCATTCTTCTCCGCAAGCAGCTTCAAGTAGTCGTCCAAGCCGGAAGCTTCCATTTGCTTCAGCGCATTGTCAATGATCTTCTTCGCTTCATCATGACTTTTGCTGTAATACGCTTGGATCAAGCTGTCGTTGTAGTTATCAAGTGCGGTTTGCAATTCTGTGCCATTGCTAAACTCGCCAATAAACGAATTCGGCTGATAAGCATCGGATACAACGCCGTTCTTCACCTTCTCATCGAAGTTCCAGTAGGTTGCGATTTGCTCTACTGCCGGGAACAAGCCTGATGCTGCGTTATCGCCATAATTGGCTTCACCGAAATCCACTAGATTATCATTGTCCGTGCTGCCGAGGATATCGCCCCAGTTGTTGCCTACGCCGCCAAAACCAAGCTTCTTCGCTTCGTTAGGATCTTTCGCTTTCAAATCCACGACTTCTTGTTTCACGAGCGGGTTGCCTTTGTCGTCAAGCGTGTAGTCGCGGCCTTCAATTCCGTATTTCCACAGCAGCTTGCCTTCGCGGCTTGCAAGGAAATCAGCGAATTTAACGATGTCTTCGGGTTTCTCGGTCGTAGTCGGAATCGCCCAAGCGGAGTAACCGGACTTATAGGAAATTTGCATTTGATAAGGACCGTCTACTTGGTTAATTGGACCAAGCGGAACATAATGCATATCTTGGTTAAATTCTTGGTAGCTGTGCGTATCGCCGATAATCGCCCATGAACCGTTTAATGCGCCTTCTGTTGCACGGCTCTCGTCAATCGTGAAGAACTCGGGATGAATTAATTTTTCTTTGATCAACTTCTGAATATAATCGACTTTCTTCAGGGCATATTCGGTTTGCGCCTCATGCAGAATTTTACCGTCTTTGGTCTGCTTGATGCGTTGATCGTCTGCGCCCCACTCTAGATCATTGAACAACGCTCCGACTTCCTTACCGCCCCAGTAAGAGGGGCCGATTGGCGTAACCGGACCGCCATTGTTGTCTTTGAAATTGCCTGCTTTAATCTTCTTAGCCAAATCATACAGCTGATCTGTCGATGTAATGGTGCGTGGATCAATACCCAGTGCGTCTACGATATCTTTACGGATGTAAGGACCTCCGACACCTTTCCATGATACTTGACCGCCTTCGCGTTGGATGTTCATATGCGTGAAGTATGTAGCGCCGTTGAACTCCGGACGGAACATAACGCCGTACTGCGTATCCATTGGCAGGTAATCAGCCTGCAAATATTTGCTGTACACCTTCGAATCCTTGAAGAAAGGAGTCAGGTCGGTGAACATGCCTTCGCGAGCTGCTTTGAGCACGACCGGCATTTCCGGACGACCGCTGTTGTTCAGATAGAAAGCAACGAAATCCGGCAGATCGTTCGCCGCGAGCCCTGCAATCAAACCATCAATGGAATGCTCGGCCTTCATAATTTCGATTTCGAAATCAATGCCCGTTTTCTCTTTAATTTGCGCTTTGATTTCAGGGTTCATATCCTCGGTGTAATCGTCGGTTCCCATGAATACGAGGCCTTTAATCGTACGGTCTGCAATCCATGTCGCCGGCTTTCCTTCAGGTGCATTTGTAGCAGTGGCATTGCTGTCTGAAGCGGTATTGCTGTTTGCAGCAGGTTCATTGCTCGTGTTGTTGCCGCTATTGTTGGAACAACCTGCGAGTAGCATAGAAACCATAACAGGAATCGCTAGAAACTTCGTCCATTTTCTGCTCATGCTTTTTTCCCCTTTAATTCAATTTTTTTGTATGAATACGTCGGTTGACGTTTCCACCTTAGAGCGTTCTTCATCACATGGTAGCGTTACCATAGTGAAGTGTCTGACACTTTACGGGACAGCTTATTGGCCAGTACTACTAAGATTAGTCCGATAACGCCTTGCAGCATACCAACTGCGGTTGCATATCCATATTGTCCGCCTTGTAAGCCGACTCGAATGATATAGGTATCTAAAATATCGGAAAGCTGCATGTTTCCCGGCGTTCGCAGCAGATAAAGCTGGTCGAATCCGGCGGATAAGATGCTTCCAAGCGATAAAATAAACAGAATGACTACTGTCGGCATGATAGAAGGAAGTGTTATGTTCCAGATCTCCCGAAGCTTACCGGCACCATCGATCTTCGCCGCTTCGTACATATCGGGGTTTACACCTGATATCGCTGCCATATAAATGATCGAATCCCAGCCGATCGACTTCCATAGATGGCTGCCGAACATAATTTGATAGAAGTACTTAGGGTCCATCATGTAGAAGATGCTGCCATCACCGCCCACATTGGCAATGAATTGATTGAGCAGGCCGGTGTCCGGAGCGAGAATCCGCTGGATCAATCCGACAACCACGACCCAGGACAGGAAGTGCGGCAGATACATGACGCTCTGTGAAACGTTCTTGAACCATTTGTTGCGAACTTCATTAAACATAAGTGCCAGTATGATTGGAAAAGGCAAGTACAGGAACAGCTTCATACTGCTGATAATCAGCGTGTTTTGGATTAAACTCTTGCTTTGGTAGGAGTTGAAGAAGGTGACGAAATAGTCAAAACCGATCCAGGGGCTTCCGAGTATGCCTTTGTTGAACTTATATTCCTTAAAGGCTAACAACAAGCCGCCCATCGGAATATATGAAAATACGATGAAGAACACGAGACAAGGCAGTAGCATGAAATACAAGTACCGATGCAGCATAATGTTTTTCCACAAAGAAGCTCTGGGTTTTTTCAGCTTCACTTGCGAAGTCGTCGAGACATTTGCCATGAGTCGGGAATCACCTTCTTTTCGGAGAAATGGCTAATTCTTGTTGTGCTCTGTTGCTTCTGTCGGTTCTGATTTGATTTTCTGGTATCGATACCAGAAACGGCTAAAAAATTTACTTTCCAATAAAACGGAAAGTAAGCGTTGCCATTGGTTTCATTATAGCAACTAATTTCGAATCTGGCTATACGTTTTTCTACTCTTCATGAATACTTAACAGTCGGCTTGGCTGCCTCGTGGTGATGGCATCTACCCCTATTCCGATCAGCCGTCTCATCTCTTGCGGTTCGTTCACCGTATACACCCATACAAGCAGTCCCGCGGCATGCGCACGATCCACTACTTCTTGGCGACATGTCGAGCTCTCCATGTTCAAACCGGCATAGCCGCCTATTTGCGCTTTCCGGCATACGGCATCCGCAAACTCGACATAGCGCTCGCCTTTCCCATCGGTCCAAACATCAGGCGTGTTGTACATTACTCTAATATCGGGGTACCTCGCGGTCATCGATTCGGAAGCCCCCGTAATAAAGACGCGCTTCTGCGCAGCGAACTGATAAATCAGCTTAGCTGTCGGACCGATGGCGTCGGTTGATTTCAAATCCAGATTGAGCAGCATACCACTTGAATCTGATACCCGTAAAATCTGCTCCAGTGTCGCTATTTCATGCTCGCTATATATAGGAGAGATTGATTGCCTCACTTCAGGGGCATTCAATTCCTCATAGGTACAGGTCAGCAGTGCCGGCGAATGATCATGCAGCAATACTGCCGTACCTCCAAGCGTCACAAGCACGTCTACTTCTGCGATTTGGGCACCGCTCTCCATGGCTTCGAAGAACGAAGCTAACGTATTATCCGGATGAATGCCGCAGCCCGTATGGGCTGCGGTTAATGGTTTGCGCATCTAGTATCGGCTCCTTCTCTTGGATGTTCTCTCTAAGCCAGACTACGGTTAATTATTCACAGCCCGTTTGATTTCCGTCTCCATTCGAAGCAAGTTCTCCAAGCTTAATGCCAGACTGTCCATCGGGCTGCCCGGGCAGTAATCCTGCTCAACAGCGTACCATTCTACGCCGCTCGCTTCACCCCACCGAATGATCGGGACAAAGTCAATAATTCCGCTGCCAATCTCGGCAAAATACCCCCGTTCGTCAGCGGTCATATCTTTCAAGTGGAGAATTGGCATACGCCCGGCGTATTGCTCGATGTACGTGAGCGGATCCACATTCGCTTTCTTGACCCAATACGTATCAATCTCCGCATAGACCGGACTCTCGGGATCCAGCTCTAACACATAATCCAGCGCGTATTGCCCGTTCATGGACGTATGGAATTCAAAGTCATGGTTATGATAGCCGGCTCTAAAACCCATGGAGTGGACTTGAGCTGCAACAAGGCGCAGCGCTTCCCGTACGCTTCGATACCCTTCCGGATTCATTAGC
This sequence comes from Paenibacillus sp. CF384, assembly GCF_900106745.1. Taxonomy (GTDB): domain Bacteria; phylum Bacillota; class Bacilli; order Paenibacillales; family Paenibacillaceae; genus Paenibacillus_Z. Next base: position 126,828 of record NZ_FNNV01000005.1, read on the forward strand.
TCATCGGGCAAGGAGTGACAGATGAAATCTCTCGTCTTGAACAATCTGGCTTCTTCCAGCACGGCCGGCAAATCATGCTTCATGCGCTCCAAGCCGACATGCATCCCGGCGGTTTGCAGGCCGAGCTCATTCATAACCGCTGCGATTTCACGCGGATCATTGCCATGTAAACCGTCGATTTGCACCGCCTGCCAGCCCATCTTCTTCAGTTCGCGAAGCGTGCCCGGGAAATCCTTCTTCAACTCATTCCGGAGCGTGTACAATTGCGCAGCTAGTTTCTCTCTCATACCACAAGCTCCTCTCGTTTCAGATCCAGCCATTCCTGCTCTGCTTCTGTAAGATTGATTTCCATCGCTTTCACGGAATCCATCAACTCCGCATCGCTGCGCGGGCCAATAATCGCTCCGGTAGGAAACGGGCGATTGAGCACAAAGGATAGGGCGATATGCAGAGCCGTGACGCCTTTGCTGTCCGCCAGCTTCTTCGCTCGCTCATAGCGCTTCCAGTTGTCCTCGTTATAATAGACGCGAACCATGTCCGAATTGGATCGATCCTCCGGCGAGAATAATCCCGTAAAGAAACCACCTGCTTGCGCAGACCATGCAAGCAGCGGCAATTGCTTGCGTTCATGCCACTTGCTGGCTTGTTCATCCGCCGACACGCAGCCTTCCCATCTCGGCTCATTCGCTGCAGCCAGAGCAAGATTCGTGCTGCTGAACATGAAACCGGACAAACCATGCGCCTCTGCATAGTCATTAGCTTCCTGTATGCGATGATGCGTCCAGTTAGAAGCCCCGATGGCCCGTACCCGGCCTTCGCTAAGATGCAAGTTCAGCTCCTCCATAATCGGTCCGACCGGCGTTCCCGGCTCGTCACGATGAAGAGCATACAAATCGATATAATTCGTTTCCAAGCGATCAAGGCTTTCGAACAAATCCTTGCGTATCGCTTCCGCATTAACGCGAGGCCCCGGGCTGCCGTCATTGTGGTGGGCACCTTTGGTCATGATGACCATCTGATTCCGGATTCCCTTCTCCGTCATCCATTGCCCGAGGATGGTCTCGGCACGTCGATATTGATGAGCGGTATCAATCGTTGTTCCGCCTGCGGCAACATAGGTGTCCAACATGTCCGTTCCATTCAACTTGCTTAAGTCGCCGGTTCCCATCATGAGCCGGGACAGACGAACGCCATTGATTTCCATGAACTTCATTGAGTAGGCCCTCCTTGTGCAGCTATGTCGAACTTTCTGGTAGCGATACCACATAACGAAGTCGTATGCCCCATGAATGGGGCTGCGACTGAATCATTAACTGTAACCCTACCGGGCAGCTTCATCGCTTAGATAGTGATTGGTTTCCCGGTAGATTGCCGAATAACAAGCTCCGGCTTCAGCACTATACGTTTCGAGTCTCCGGGTTTCCCCGCATTATTCTTACTCAGAACCAAGTCTACAACAAGCTGACCCATCTGCTCCGTTGGCTGCGAAACCGTCGTCAGCAGGGGATCAGTAACCGTCGCCAATATCGTATTGTCAAACCCGACAATCGACAGCTCCTCCGGAACGCGAACACTCATCTCCTTCGCTGCTTGCAGCGCGCCGATGGCGAGCAGATCGTTGCAGCAGAACACGGCTGTTGGGCGATCCGCATAGCGAAGCAGCTCCGAAGCGCCGCGCCTGCCATCTCTAACCAAGTCATGACCGCTCATTTTCACCATGTACTCTGGGATCTGTAACCCAGCTTCGATGACTTCGTCTTGGAAGCCGCGAATCCGTTCTTGCGAGCTCATTACTTTCGGATGCTCAGCCAGCACAGCCATTCGGGTATGCCCTAAATCCAGCAAATGACGAGCAGCCATTCGGCCGCCTTCATAATCGTCAACGACGACGGTCGCCAGATCATGACCAGGCATTTCCCTTGCGATCAGCGCGAATGGAATGGACTTCTTCTGAAGCTTATCCAGCAGCTCCCCGCTATCGATCCCCGTACCGATAATGATACCGTCGACACTCTTTTGTTGAAGCAAATTCAAATACCGTTCGACTCGCTCGTCTTTGTTATCCGTGCTGCAGATGACCAAGCTGTAGCCATGCACATCTCCCTGGTCTTCCACAGCCCGGGCGATTTCGGCGAAGAAGGGGTTGGAAATATCCGGAATGAGCAGCCCCAGCGTATACGTTTTCTTGCCGGTCAATGCGGAGGCGATGAGGCTCGGCTTATAATTCAGCTGTTCCATGACGCTGATAATAGAGGCTCGGCGCTCTTCGCTAATCTTCCCTTTCCCGTTAATAACTTGGGAGACGGCCGCAATGGAAACCCCGGCTTCTCGTGCTACGTCGTAAATCGTTGCTTTCACTCTAGTAACTCCTCCTGCTTCTATGCCTCTTACCGTTTACTAACGATTCGGGTTCGGGTTGACCATGATCCACTCATGGTCCGGATCGTTGTGGAACTTCCACGTACGTACCGGACCGGCCATTACATTCAAATAATAACAATCATATCCCGGCGGAGCGGAGACCGGATGATAGCCTTTGGGCACCATGACTGCTTGCCCATCCTTGACAACCAGCGTCTCGTCCAAGGAGCGATCGTCCGTGTACACGCGCTGGATCGCAAACCCCTTCTCCTGCTGAATCCGGAAATAATAGGTTTCCTCGAGCAGTGATTCCGCCGGAAGCGCATCCTGATCATGCTTATGCGGCGGGTAGCTGGACCAATGTCCGTTAGGCGTGAACACCTCCACCACAAGCAGGCTATCAGCCGACTGCTGCTCAGGCAGAATGTTATGAATTTGACGCTCCAAGCTGCCATAGCCGCGTGTTTCCACACCGACCTGCTCCGGCTTGATCAGCCGAGCTTCATGATTGCCATTGCCCGGAGCGGAACAAATGGCCATCTCCACATCCGTTACGGCGCGAATCTCGTAGTTATCGTCATTCGGTACATAGACCGAATAAGGCGTTGTTCGTTCGAATATATTCATTCTGCTTCCAATCGCAAGCCACTCATGCGACCTCGTTGTCACATCCGCTTTACCGCTTAGAAGGACAAGGCACACTTCTCGATCTCCGGTATCACGGCGGAAGGCTTGACCTGCTTCTAACTTGATGACTTGAAATCCAACATACTTCCAACCTGCCGACTCCGGCGTAATGTTCATTATACTGCCATCGTGATCCGGATGATCAGCCGGCGCAATGATTAAATTCGACATCGTTGCCTATCTCCCCTCCTAGATAAGGATCGCATGCTGCTCCGCGAGCTGCATCGCTTCCGAGACTTTAACGGGACGCGCAAGCATAACGGATAACTTGGCAGCCAGCGCAGCCAGCTCCGCCTGCAAGCCATCGGAACCGCTGACCGGAACCGGCCGATCCTCTCGGATGCAATCGATAAAGATCCGCGTCTCTTCTCTGTAGGCCTCTTGATACCGCTCCAAGAAGAAATGCAGCGGCTTATCGCGGAACACGCCTTCAGCCGTACTGATTTCCGCCGAATTCGGATAATCGTTCGTCACGGCTGCCGCTCCTTTGGAACCGAATACCTCCACGCGTTGATCGTATCCATATACGGCCTGACGGCTGTTATCGATGACTCCCATCGCTCCACTCGCAAACTTCAGCGTTACGATCGCCGTATCGACATCGCCATATTGCGCGAATACAGGGTCGATCAACACGCCGCCGTGTGCATACACCTCTTCGATTTCGCTACCGGTTACGTAACGTGCCATATCGAAATCATGGATCATCATATCCATGAACATACCGCCGGATACCCGAATGTAATCTTGATGCGGCGGATTGGGGTCGCGCGAGGTGATTTTGACAATGTGCGGGGTTCCAATCGTACCGCTCTGCACATGCTCGCTGATCCTCTTGAAGTTATGGTCGAAACGCCGGTTGAACCCGATTTGCAGCTTCACGCCAGCCTGCTTCGCGGTCTCTACAGCTTCCTGGGTCTGTCTGATGTCCATACTGACAGGTTTCTCGCAGAAGATATGTTTGCCCGCCAGTGCAGCTTGCTTAATGAGCGGGACATGCGTGTCCGTCGAGGAGCAGATGAACACGGCATCGATATCCGGATGGGCAATAATGGCCCCGCTGTCCTTCGTTACTAACGGAATGTCTCGAAGCGCCGCCCATTCCTCTAGCTCAGGACCTGCGAATAAATCGCTCACCGCGATGACTTCCACTTGCGGCATCCGCAGCAGATTATCGGCATGTATTTTGCCGATCCGGCCCGCTCCGATGATGCCGATCTTGATTTTCTCCAACGCCATATCGATAGGCCTCCTCTTACCAGCGGGTAGTGATCATTTTCTTGCGCGTATAGAACTCTACACCGTCGCTGCCGTTAGCATGCAAGTCGCCGTAGAACGACTTCTTCCAACCGGAGAACGGGAAGAATGCCATTGGAGCCGGAACCCCGAGATTCACGCCCAGCATGCCGGCATCGATGGTTTCGCGGAACTGACGAACGTTAGCGCCGCTCTTCGTAAACAAACATGCGCCGTTGGCGAAATCCGACCGATTGGCCACTTCGATGGCTTCCTCCAGCGTTGCCACGCGCACGATGGACAGCACCGGCGCGAAGATCTCGTCTTCCCAAATTTTCATGCCGCATTGCACTTCATCGAACAAGGTCGGTCCGACAAAATAACCTTCACCCGTTGATGCCGCATCCTTGCGTCCGTCCCGAATCAAGAGCGCGCCTTCCGACTCGCCAAGCTCGATGTACTTCAATGTACGTTCTTTGTGGGGTCCGCGAATAACAGGGCCGAGGAAAACGCCCTCTTCCATGCCATTGCCGATCGTGATGCGATCCGCTGCTTCGACCAGCTTGTTCACGAGCGTATCGGCAACTTCGCCTACAGCTACTACGACGGAGCAAGCCATGCAGCGCTCGCCTGCGGAACCGAATGCCGCATTGACAATTTCCTTCACCGTCAACTCCAGATCGGCGTCCGGCATCACGATGGAATGGTTCTTCGCTCCGGCAAGCGCTTGAACCCGCTTCCCGTTCGCGGAAGCTATTTTGTACACATACTCCGCTACCGGCTGGGAGCCGACGAACGACACGGCCGTAACATCCGGATGCTCCAGAATGCCATTCACGACATCATGCGCACCATGAACGATATTCAGGACGCCATCCGGCAAGCCCGCTTCCGTGAACAGCTCCGCGAGACGGTTCGCCAGAAGTGGCGTACGTTCCGATGGTTTCATGACAAACGTATTGCCGCAGGCAATCGCGAGCGGGAACATCCAGCATGGCACCATCATCGGAAAGTTAAACGGCGTAATCCCGGCAACGACGCCAACGGGATAACGATACATGCCGGATTCGAGGTTCGATGCAATGTCAGGCAGCTGTTTGCCCATCATCAACGTCGGGGCGCCTGCGGCGAATTCAACGCATTCGATCCCACGCTGCACCTCGCCGTAAGCTTCACTGTAGCTTTTGCCGTTCTCGAGCGTGACTAGGCGGGCGAGCGCTTCCCAGTTGTCGACCAAGAGCTGCTGATATTTGAATAAAATGCGAGCTCGGCGCGGAACCGGCGTCCGGCTCCATCCCGCGAAAGCTTCCTTGGCCGTTCTCACCGCAAGGTCAACGTCTTCTTTGGTAGACAGCGGAACCAGCGCCAGCACTTCTTCCGTTGCCGGGTTATAGACGTTCTCGCGTGCGGCAGAGGCGGACGGTACCCAGCTGCCTCCGATCCAGTTGTTCAACAATTCAGTCATACTCGAATTCCCCTTTCGTAATCAACAATCTGTCAGCGACGACTATGAGGCTGTTATTTTGCCGTTATTGCAGTCTTCGATATATTGGAGCACTTGGCTCTCGGTTGGCATGGCGTCAGAACAGCTATGGCTCGAAATAACGATACAGGCAGCCGCGCTGCCGAACTCCATGCACTGCTCAAGCGACCAGCCCTGCATAATCCCATGCAGGAATCCGGCGGCATAGGAGTCGCCTGCGCCGAAGGTTTTGATAACCTTAGCCGGGAAGCTCTTCGCTCTATGACTCTTGTTATCAGTCGTATAGGCGATCGAGCCCTCTTTGCCATGCTTGATAATGACGATTTTTGCGTTGTCGTCGAACCATTTGGAGGCCGTTACGCTGTCGCTGTGCTCCGGATTTTGCTCGAACACCTCCATCATGTCGAACTCCTCGCGCGTCCCCAGGATGATATCGCAATATGCTGCGGCCATATTATAGTAAACGGCTGTTTCTTGCTTGGAAGTCCACGTATAAGGGCGATAATCCAGATCGAACGCGATAACCGTTCCGTGTTTCTTCGCGTACTGCAGCGCTTGGAATACCGCTTCCCGCGAGGGACTCTGCGCAAGCGCCGTGCCTGAGATTAAGAGCATCTTCGACTGCGCAACCAAAGCCTCACTGACTTCCCCAGCTTCCAGCAGCAGATCGGCCACGTTGTCGCGATACATGAGAATACTGCAATCGGTAGGACTCTTAATCTCGGTTAAAGCCAGCCCGGTCACCGCACCGGATCGATCGGTCACGACATTCCCCGTCTCGATCCCGGTTCGCTGCAAATAATCGAGGATGAAGCGCCCCATCTGATCATTTGCGATTTTACCGATAAACGCCGTTTGGCGTCCGAGTCTTGCCATCCCGATTGTAATGTTCGCAGGAGAACCGCCGACATATTTGGTGAATGTCATCGTCTCTTCCATCGGGCGATTGATCTCATTCGCATTCAAATCGATGCAGAGACGTCCAATCGCCGTGAAGTCATAGGCTCTGTCTGCCTTGAAAGACACATAAGTCATGGCGTGGATTACCTTCTTTCTTCCGAAGTCAGAGATTCGATGTACTGAAGCGCATTCCTCGCATATTCATAGGCCGGATGCAGCGCGGGATCTTGTTCCCCCTCCAGCAAGGCCCATCCCTTATAATTACGTTTGACCAGTTCAGATAGAATCGGTCCAAAATCAATGCAGCCATCGCCCGGAACAGTGAACACGCCTTTGCGGATGCAAGTGATAAAGTCCGCCTGTTCTGCTCTTGCTTCCTCCAATATTTGAGGCCGAATATCCTTCAGATGAACATAGGCGATCCGGTCGTAATGCTTCTGCAGCACAGTCAGCGGATCCGCTCCGCCGTAATAGGCATGCCCCGTGTCGAAGAGCAGGTAGACGAGCTCCGGATCGGTCAACTCCATGAGCCGATCGATCTCTTCTGGCCGCTCCACAACCGTTCCTCCGTGATGATGATAGGTCAATTTCAACCCAAGCTCCTTGGCAATTGCTCCGGCAGCATTCAAGCCTTCAGCCAGCGACGCCCACTGTTCATCGCTTAAACGCTGCACGTCCTTCTCATTCGGAGAACGCCGCGGATCGAAGTGAAGCGATCCTCCCGCCTCGCACGTGCTGATCACGGTGCTTCCCATGTCCTTCAAGAACTCGACATGCTTACGATAAGCGTTCAGCTCTTCTTCACGGTACGCCGGATCGGAGAATAGCACCGACTTCCACTGCGACGTCAAGCTGATCCCCCGCCTTGATAGCTCATTCTTCAGTACCTCTGGATCGCTCGGGAACTTCCGCCCCATCTCCGTTCCTGTCAAACCAAGCGCGACGATGTCATCGACGATCCGCTCGAACGAAGTATCGTCGCCGTGCTCCTTGACATCCTCTCCAACCCAATTGATGGGATGAATCCCTAATCGGAATGGCAACTGTTTCATAGGCTCGCAGCCCCTCTCTTATAGGAGTTGGATGGATCTGATCTTCGCGTTCATTTCTTTGCCGGCTTTGATTACGTTATCGCTTTCTGACACCTCGGGAACCGCAACGTTCCACCAGGACTCATAACCGCCTGTGTTCGTGCCCGGCACAACCGGAATCTCGATGAGCGTCGTCACGGTCTCTTGCTTCGCCAGCTGCAGCGCTTCCTTCAATTCTTGCGGGTTAGTCGCCTTGTAGGCTTTCGCACCAAGACTGCGCGCATGTGCCGCGAAGTCGATTGGCATGTACGTTCCGGTCAGCTTACCGGACTCCGCCGAGCGGAAACGGAACTCGTTCCCGAAGCCATCGCTGCCTTGGCTCCTCTGCAAATTGTGGATGCACTGGAACCCGTGGTTGTCGAACAGCAGTACGGTAATTTTGCGACCTTCCTGCAGGCTCGTCACCAGCTCAGAGTGAAGCATGAGATACCCGCCGTCTCCCACAATCGCATAGACTTCGCGGTGCGGTTCAGCCAGCGCGACGCCGAATGCGCCGGCGATCTCGTACCCCATGCAGGAGAAGCCATATTCCATATGGTAGGTTTTCGGTTCTGTCGGACGCCAAACCCGGTGAAGATCGCCAGGCAGACTTCCCGCCGCGCATACGATAACCGAATTCGATGCGATCGTCTCCTGAATGACCCCGAGTGCCCGGGTCTGAGCCAAACCAAGCTCATGCTCCATCGCAAAAAGTCGATCGACCTCGTCATCCCACACTTGCTTGATCGTCTTAACTTCCTGTAGATCATGTTCGCTTCGGTAGCGAATATCCTCGAGTGCAGCTTGCAGCGCGATAAGACCTTCTTTGGCATCCGCCGTAATGGCTACCCCGTTCAGCTTGGAGGAATCGAATCCGCTGACGTTCACGTTAATGAATTGCACATCCGGATGACCGAAGGCGGATTTGGAAGCCGTCGTGAAATCGGAATACCGCGTGCCAACGCCGATGATGAGATCGGCTTCTTGCGCGATCTTGTTTGCGGCCAGAGCGCCTGTAACTCCTATCGCGCCTACGTTTAGCGGGTGGTTCCAAGATAACGAGCTCTTCCCTGCTTGTGTTTCGGCAACCGGGATATGGTAAGCCTCGGCGAATGCAGCAAGTTCACTCGATGCAGAAGAGTACAATACCCCGCCCCCGGCGATAATCAGCGGCTTCTTCTTGCCTGCCATGAGCTTCACCGCGCGCTTAATCGCATCCGGCACCGGTGGACGACGATCCAAATAATGCACCTTTCGGTCAAAGAAATGGATCGGATAATCATAGGCTTCCGCCTGTACATCCTGTGGCAGAGCCAGCGTCACCGCGCCGGTCTCAGCCGGATCGGTCAATACGCGCATCGCCTGCACCGCAGCCGTCATCAATTGCTCCGGTCTCACGATGCGATCCCAATACTTGCTGACCGATTTAAACGGCTCATTGGCGGAAATGGTGTAATCGCTTACAACTTCAAGTTGTTGCAGCACCGGATCCGGCTGTCTGCTGGCGAAATTATCACCCGGCAGCAGCAGTACCGGGATGCGGTTTACGGTTGCCGTCGCGGCCGCCGTAATCATATTCAAAGCCCCTGGTCCGATTGAGGACGTGCAGGCATAAATCTGTTTGCGATTGCTTTGCTTCGCGAATGCAGCGGCGGCATGAACCATGCCCTGCTCATTCTTGCCTTGTATGTAAACCAGTTCACCTGCGCTGTGCTCCAAGGCTTCCCCAATCCCGGTTACGTTGCCATGACCGAAGATACCCATAACGCCCTTAACGAACTTCGTTTCCTCGCCGTCCACCGAGATGTATTGCTGATCCAGAAATCGCAGCAGCGCTTGCGACATCGTAAGCCGAACTGTATTCATTATGCTTGACTCCTCCTTAGATTAAGTAGGTTAAGCGCTATACCTTGTGGCATAAAAATAACGCTCTTCTTACTATTCCACAGTAGATTAAGCGCTTAACTTATTTTACGAAAAAAGATTGCAAATCTCAATAGCTGTTTTTGGCGAATCCTGTCATTTGGCCCCTAACCAATTACAACCCTTCGATCACTTGTACCTTGAGGCTTCGTTTCATGAAGTCAAAGATAAATTCAATAACGGTGTTATCCTGCTCGATGTTCATAGTCGCTTTCGTCGAAGACCCGCTCCGCGGATATTCGTCAATCGAATACGTTTGCGATAACGTTCCGTAAGGTGCAACGGCATAGGTGTAAGTACCCTTGAACGGCATAACAAAGGCGCGCCGGTAGATGCCATTGCCGATGTAGTACATTCGCGTTGTTTCGCTATTGGAGTCATGACTGAACGCGCCTACATGATGCTGGAAGCTTCCGTACAAGATGACGCGAGCCGGAAGTTTGATTCCTGTCTCGGGATCATAGCTGTCGTCCGCCCCATAGGAGGTGTTCGGCAGCGGATTGCCTGCTCTGTGCCTAAGATTCTGTTCGGCTTGCCACAGCGATCTGATCTTCTCTTCCTGTCCGAATCCGAGCGGACAGCCTTCGCCAGCTTGATTCGCCTGATAGCAATTCGACAGTTCTTCACCGGCGCTGCCGGTCGGCATTGGAACATGATAACTGCCGAGCGTTCTTCGAATCGGCATCTGCAAATACGCGTTGACATTGTTTACAGCCGTCCATTTGAAGGCGTATTCAAGAAAACGGTTGCGACTCTCATCATCCTGCGATGCGAACCAAGCAATCTGATCGTAGCCCCACCATTCCGTCCATGCTCTGCGTTCATTAGGGATGTTGGCCTGCTCATCGAAGAATTTGCCGCCCCAATTATCAAGCTCCATCAGCATCGGTAACGAATCGCAGCTCCAGCCGCTTGGCGTCATGCCGCCTTCACTGAAGCCTTCTTGCACCAGCGCGAGCTTGTCGCACGGTACGTCTAGAATCGGCATCCGGGAGTATGGCATGGAATGAAAATCAAACAGAAGCTTGCCCTCAATGTTCACGCCATGCGTATGTGCATCAAGCAGTACAATGCCTCGTCTAGCGTGTTCGCTTGCATAGTCCCGTATCATTTGAAATAAGGCGATCGTCTTCTTGAGCCCGAAGTCTTCAGCAGTGTACAGGTGAATCTGCCCCATATGAATCGCTTCATAGCCCGCATCGATATAGTTAACCGCCCGGTAATAGAACCAGAACTGTGTCTCAAGCTTGTTCATGTTGGGAATCCCGCCGCCATCGTCCCAGACGAAGCCTTGCGGGTTCTCGTCAAACAGCATATCCGCGATACGGAAATTGCGATCCTCGGCCGGTAACTGGAAGGCTTTGAACACCCAATCCGGAATCTTGATCTTCTCGACATCCGGGAATACAGCTTCGAAGATGCAGGTTTGCAGCATAATGTCCGGGTCCACTTCGTGTACACGCTCAGCAAGCGTCTTAGACTTCCGGAAATGCTCACCGTCATCCGCTTCCAGCAGCCACACGCCCGAAGCGCGTCCCAGAAACTTTGCCCCGATGTTCTTGATCATCCTTAAATCATCACTTAACGTTTCGCTGTTGACCAAATCTGCGGCCGTAACCGCCCTGGACAGAAAGCCCTCCAGAACATCCCGGCTGATACAACCGTTACCCATCGAATGATTCATGTCTACCTCCGTGATCATTGATATTCATCGTATAAAGTGATTCATGATCGCCTTCATTCCCTCTATCAGAAAAAGCATCTAAATCATTTCTGGTATCGATACCAGAAATGCATATTACTAATTTACCATCATTTCTGAATAATGGAATAACTTTTTGAAAATTTACACTTTTTTATTGTTTGGGCACAACAATAGAGCGATACCAGAGGCCTCCCTTTTCCTTTCTAGTATCACTCTCATTCTATTGATTTATTTTAACGGTGCAGTTTGATCAAACATCGTCCTGCTCTCTTCCGGCACATGAATAATATCTTGTACCTTGTACATGTTTGAATCCGGGTCTTTCACGATATCCAGCAGTAGAATCTCATCTTCCATCCTTAGAAAGCTATACGTTCGAAGCTCGGCTCCGGTCGCGGAGAAGTCCTTTAATTGACTCATATCAACCTCTGACAAGGTTCCCTTCATGGCATCCGACAAGTAGACATTCAACTGCTGCAAGTCCTGATGATCGATTGCCTGCTTCACGAGTATAGCTACATGTTCCGGAGAATCTGGCTGAACGAACTTGGGGGATGAACATCCCATAATAAACATTAATCCTGCTAGCACAGTGAGCTTCTTTGCTGTCATGCTGCTTCTCCTAACCAATTATTATTGTTCAAGTAGCATTTATTCCTTCCATTCATCTTGCAGCAGTTCAATAATTTCTTCTTGTTCTTTGCCAGCCATCTCGTGGATGCGAACGGCTAATGTAGGAAGCTTCCACGCCTCCAGTTCAGCTGCATCGACGCCACTTAAAGCTATGTATTCATCGCGATAAACCTCGTGAAACAGCTTCCGTCCCTCACGCAGCCAGCTAGGCGCATCCGGTGGTAAAGAGCTCGATGCCAGCATCATCAAGGTTCGGCTCACATCCGCGGCCTTGTCGCCAATTAGGACATTCATCCAGTCGATGATGACGGGGCCGTCGTCTGCCATGAGAATGTTACCCGGGTGAAAATCATAGTGGCATAATGCCTGCCCGTCCGGTAATTGCCGAAGCACAGCAATAATGTGATCCCTCTGACGATCCGAAATTTCAGCGGCCGCCATCGTATGTTTCAGCAGCTCCTCCTTCAGATTCGGTGTAAAATCAACCTTCCGTTCATGAAGCTGAAATTGGAGCTCCGCCAACATTTTCGCATAGTGGGTAACGCTCTCTCTATTGGGCTCAATCCTGCTCATCATGGAAGGCGCGTTGATTCGCTCATAGACGATGCCGGAGCGGCCTTCATACTCCATAAGTCCGCCGAACCGCGGCGTCCGTATCGCTAAACGAGCAATGATTGCCGCATTCTTCGCTTCCTTCGGTGCTTCATGGGCATGATGAAACAATTTAATCACCTCATGCTCGCCCCACTCATAGACATCTGCTGTATTACCTCTTCCAACCTGTTTGCCTATTTTCATTTTGGCGCACCTCACTAAGACATCGTAATTGGTATTGTATCCCATATCATGAAGCAGTGGCGATAAATTTCTTCCAAAGAAAAAGCCGCATCGGCATAAGAGTGTCTCTCTTAGCGCAATGCGGCACATAATGATGATCTTCAGCTAAACCTCGCTCACTTTCACTTCGTATGACCTAAGCTCACAATTGCCGGTGTGAAAGTTATAGTATTCTTCATTTGATTGTTCATGGAAATAAGAATGAATGACCCTGCAAATTCCGCCATGAGAGACCAGCAATACATGCTGGCCTTTATACTTCTCTATGATTTCATCCAATACATTATAAACGCGTTGCGCCACCTGCAATACGGATTCTCCACCTGATAGCTTGCTCGGAAAATGTTTCTTGGCCTCAAGGAAACCAGCGTCATCACGCATAACTCCCTCGTATTTGCCATAATTCTGCTCCCTCAGTCTATCATCCACGACATAAGCTACTCCTAGCGCATCAGAGAGAATCTCAGCAGTATGTCTTGCTCTAATGAGCGGAGATGAAAGAATGAGATCGATCTTCACTTCTCCCATGCTAGCGGCTAACGTTCTTGCTTGCTCTATGCCTCGACTCGTCAAGGCAATGTCTGAGATTCCACAGATGCGGCGCGCTACATTCCACTCGGTTTGACCGTGCCTCACAGCGAATATGTTCATAGGCATCCTCGTTTCCTGTTGAATATTACTAGTTACCCCTGCGGATACACGTACTTCGTAGCCGACACAGTCACATTGGCTGAGATGGAGCCTTCCGCAGGAACGGATATTGTTCCTTTGGCCGCATAGGTGTCGCCGTTGAAGTCAAAATATTGGCCGAAGCTGTACGTTCCCGGCGGCAGGGAGAGCTCGAATTTCCCATTATTCAGAACAACGTCGCAAATGTAGCTGTTACGGTCGTTATAGATGTTCAACTGGCCGGAACGATTGACGGAGGCATTCTCGAAACTAGCGGTTCCGGTCACATTCGGCTTCTGCAGTTGGAGCGTTGCGCTCTCAAACTGGCCATTCTGCACACGAATCGGCTTGTTCAGTACACTGGTCGTGCGATAAGTCCTAGCACTTACAATATTATAGTTACCATCAGGTAATTCCGCATAAGCTGTGCGTCCTTCCCAGTTTACCCAGCGATCCAGGTCGTATCTGCCTTCCGCGGACTGAATAAAGATGGTGCCGCTCTCAACCGGCACTCCCTGTGCATCCATGATGCGCAGCTCCGGAATTACCGGCTGTTTATCCTGAACAACTAACCATTTGGTCGTGCCGCGAGAAACAGCCATTTTGTAGGGAGTATCATGAAACCGATTTTCTTTGTAGGGATCAGCACCTGCCTTGAGCAGCAGTTGCGCAATTGGGTAGCTGGACCACTGCACAGCTGTATACAAGGAGCTATCGAGTCCCGGATCAGCGCCGTGCGCGAGCAGCGTCTGAACGATCTCTGCCTTCGGATATTGATTCACATAGTTACTCCCATTACTGGAACGGCCGATTACGCCTGAAGCGGATTCCAAATAGGAGTAACCATCGCGGTTTGTTTTATTCGCGTCATAGCCATGCGACAATAGCAAGTCTAGCAGATCAGCATTTTGGTTCAATATCGCCTCCGAAACCAAGTCCCGCGATGACAACTTGACATCTGCGCCATGCTCCAGCAGCGCTCGCGTCCCCTCCGTACTGCTCTTCATCACCGCATACTCAATCGGAACATTATCCCCAAACATGTTGACCAGCTTCAAATTCGGGTCAACGCCTCGATCCAGCATCCGCTCGATCGTCACTGCATCGCCACTCATGGCTGCTTCAAACAACGTACGCTGAAAGACTTTCAGATCGGCCTCACTATACCCGATAACAACCTTCTTCTGCTTGGTATCGTAGTTCACGTTCTTCCCGCTCACGATCGCAACCAGCCTTGCCGAGACGTAAATACGTCCATTTAGAATAATCGGCGCCTGGCTTAAACGAATGTTCTGATTGGATGTTTGGAGCATTGTAGTATTCAAACGAATAGTCCATTTCGTCGATCCCCGCGTCATATCGATTCTTCCCAGCTGTACCGCCGCCTTGACGCCAAGCGCATCCAATATCGACTTCATCGGCAGCAATAAGCTGCCTTTATACATAAGCGGAGCTGCTGATAATTGCAGCGGCTTACCGTCAATGACCACCGTAATAGTCGGCGCTGCACTCTTCTGTGCTGCCGGTGCTGCTGATGCTGCTGATGCGCTGACCGGTGCTTGTATTACGGCCGCTAGAAGGAATATCGTTGTCCACACCAGGGTAAGCACCGACAACCTTCCGGCTTGATTCTGTCTACTCATTCTCCATTCATCCCCTTAAAATGATGTCACCTTATATCCCATAATTCGACACTAACCGTCCATTCCCTTCCATAAACAATCCAATCCTTGCCATTTATACGCACCGTTTCTGGGCGCCCGCATAGCATGTGAACATACTTATTTCTTCTGCGCGGCAGGCTGCCCCCGGCGTGTAGTGCAGAAAGTCTATGGAGGGGTTTTCTTGAAAAGAAACATGATGAGACTTTCGTTCATTGTAATCAGCTTAGCGCTGCTGCTGGCAGGCTGCGGTGGGAAGAAGTCGGAACCGACCAAGGTTCGAATCGGCGAAGTCACACGTTCTATCTTCTATGCACCGCAATATGTCGCGATTACGAATGGATTCTTCAAAGATGAAGGTCTGGACGTAGAATTGACCACGACGCCTGGCGGAGATAAAACGATGACGGCACTGCTCAGCAACAACATTGACGTGGCACTGGTAGGGTCCGAGACATCCATTTATGTCTCGCTGCAAGGCTCGGAAGATCCGGTCATTAATTTCGCCCAATTAACGCAAACCGACGGGACCTTCCTTATTTCCCGCTCCAAGGTCGACAATTTCGATTGGAACATGCTGAAAGGGTCCAAATTCCTCGGGCAGCGCAAAGGCGGCATGCCGCAAATGGCCGGTGAATTTACGCTCAAGAAACACGGCATCAACCCTCAGAATGATCTGGAACTCATTCAAAATGTGGAATTTGCCAACATCGTTCCTGCCTTCACATCGGGCACGGGCGACTATGTTCAGCTCTTCGAGCCATCGGCTACCATGATTGAGCAGCAAGGCAAAGGATATGTGGTTGCTTCATTCGGAACGGAGAGCGGTCATCTGCCTTATACCGTGTTCATGACCAAACAAAGCTACCTCGATGACAATCCGGGTACCGTACAGAAGTTCACGAATGCCGTCCATAAAGGACAAAAGTGGGTGCAAGAGCATAGTGTAAATGAAATCGCTGATGCTGTTGCTCCATTCTTCCCGGACACAGACATTGAGCTGATCCGCGGCGTTGTGAAACGGTACAAAGATCAAGGCTCCTATGCTACTGATCCAATCATCGACGAAACCGAGTGGGCGAATTTGCAGGATGTGATGAAATCGGCCGGCGAACTGGATGGTCCTGCGGAATTCGGCAAGCTGGTAAACAATACGTTTGCAGAGAAAGCGATCAAGAATGTGAAGTAACGAGCACTTGAAGGACTTGAAGGATGGCCGCCAGCGTGCGGCCTCTTCAAGCGTATGGAAGGAGTGACCGCTTTGATTCCTGTTGTGGAAGTAAAAGATGTTACGCATGTGTACGTCAATGAGAAGGGTGCAACGCTGGCTCTGGATCAGATTGAATTAACGGTCAGAAGCGGTGAATTCGTCTCCCTCGTCGGCCCAAGCGGCTGCGGCAAAACAACGCTGCTCTCCATCATCGCGGGCTTAATTCTGCCAACCGAAGGAGAGGTCTCCATACTCGGGCAGCCCGTTACCGGTCCGACGTCGAAGATCGGTTATATGCTGCAGCAGGACTTTCTGTTTCCGTGGCGGACGATTCGCGAGAATGTGACGATTGGTCTGGAAATCATGGGTAAGCTCACTCGCGAGAAGAAGGAGTTCGCGCTTCATCTGCTCGATGAGCTGGGGCTTGGCGGGTCAGCTGGCAAGTATCCCGGAGAGTTGTCTGGCGGTATGCGGCAGCGTGCAGCGCTTGCGCGTACGCTGGCTACCGAACCGGATATTTTATTTCTGGATGAACCGTTCTCGTCACTGGATTTTCAAACGAAGCTGCAGCTCGAGAACTTGATCTCCCACACCCTTAAAGCTCGCCGTAAAACTTCGCTGCTCGTTACCCACGATATTGCCGAGGCCATCGCGATGAGCGACAGGGTGATTGTGCTAGCGCCTAACCCGGGACGAATTAAGAGCGAAATCACCATCCCGGAGTATTTGGCGGAGATGACGCCTATTGCCGCGCGTGAGCAAGACGGGTTTCAGGAGTGGTTTCGTATGGTGCGGAAGGAGTTCGAATCGACAGAGAGAAGGAGATGAACACACCTATGGGGAACGACAAGTTTGGGAAAGAACCGTCTGAGGCGGAACTGTCTGGAACAGTGCAGTCTGGAACAGAACAACACAAAGAACCGCGGAGCAATGTCGATCCGCAGCTCATCTATAAGGCCTTCAAACAAGCAAGAAATAAAGAAAAGCTTGTTGTTCATATTACGCAAGTATTGCTGCTTGCCCTCTTCCTCGGCTCCTGGGAGTATGCGGGGAGAACGAGGTTAATCGACGTCTTCTTGTTCAGTTATCCCAGCAAAATCTTCAATCTGCTGTACACAAAAGCAATGGACGGCTCGCTGCTGCCTCATATCGGGGTTACGGTAGCGGAAACAGCGGCAGGTTTTGCACTTGGTACGTTATGCGGCTTGTTGATTGCAACGATTATTTGGTGGAGTCCTTTTCTGGCACGCGTACTTGATCCGTATCTTGTCGTGCTTAACTCCTTACCCAAGGTAGCGCTCGGTCCTCTGTTCATCGTGGCGCTTGGCTCCGGCATCCTCTCCATCATCGCAACGATACTCTCGATTACCGTCATCATCACCACGCTTGTCATCTATAACGCCTTCCAGGAGGTCGACGCCAACTATGTGAAAGTCGTGAACGTATTCGGCGCGACCAAAACGCAATCGTACAGCAAAGTTATTCTGCCCGCTTCCTTCCCCGCTATCGTATCGACGCTTAAAGTGAATGTCGGCTTGGCTTGGGTCGGGGTTATTGTAGGCGAATTCCTGGTAGCCAAGGAAGGGCTGGGCTATTTAATTATTTACGGTTTTCAAGTGTTTAACTTTACACTCGTTCTCGCGAGCTTGTTTATCATTGCGGCTTTCGCAACGTTCATGTACCAAATTGTAGCGGCCATTGAGTCTAGAATTAGAAAGAGAAGGCGATAAGGAGACAGTGTGCGCGAGGGCTACCGTTCCGACGCAGCCGCGATATGTCTGAGTTTATCGGGATTGACGACGATATAGAACGATGAGATTTGGCCATCCGCAATCTCAAAGGAATGCACGTTATTCGGCTGTCCATCGCCATCGTATCCGACAATGCCGGTTTCTCCGTTTACCTCGGACAAGACGTAGGTATAATCTTGCGGCAGCTTAGCAAGCAGACCGAAGAAGTATGCCGCGATACGCTCGGCGCCCAGAATGGGACGAATCGCCGCTTTCACCTTCCCGCCGCCATCCGAGTAGAGAACCGCATCTGCACGAACAACGCTTAGCAATTGCCCCATATTTCCGGACATGATGGCTTGCACGAACTGCTCCACGATTGTTGATGTTTTCTCGACGGCCGGCGGCTTTAATGGCTGTTGCTGCTCGATTGGTGTAGTTTGCAGCGATGACTTCAGCGCATCATCCTGCTCCGGTATTTGACTGATGGCCAGCTTGGCTCGGCGGAAAATTTGGCGGCAATTCGTGCTGCTCTTGCCCACGATCTCTGCAATCTCGTCATACTCGTACTGCAGCACTTCGCGGAGTAGAAATACGGCACGCTCCACCCAAGACAGCTGCTGCAGCAGGAGCAAGTATGCTGTAGATATGGACTCTTTCTGTAGATAGCGGTCATCCGGCTCTGCGAACGAACGTGCTGCATCCGGGACAAGCGGCTCCGGCAGCCAGGTTCCAACGTAGACTTCCCGCTGCTTTCGAGAGGAACGCAGTAGATCGATGCAGCGGTTCGTGACGATTTTGCACAAATACGCCTTCATACTGGTGATGTGCTCCGGCCTCTTCACATTTACATAGATAAAAGCCTCCTGCACCACATCTTCCGCATCCATTACGCTGCCGAGCATCCGGTAAGCTAATGAAAACAAGAGCGGCCGATAGGAGATATAATCCTCTACAGACGACGATGCTCCTTTGCTTGATTCCGGTTCCGTGTTCATGTTCATCGTTGCACACCTCCGTGTCGTTACCTTGCCGCTGCCAAGCTTGGTGAATGCTTTGCGACAGCTTCCGCAGCCCTGACGGCACTTGCCGCCGATGCGTCAGCAAGCAATTCGCCATGACCGGCCCAGTCTCCTGCGACATATAAGCCATGAATTTCAGGAACGGACGGCCCCATGTTCTTGAACTTCTGACCGGTACGCGGATAACCGTGCGTTACCGTGATATTCGGCAGAAACTGCTTTGCGAGAACTTCGTCCTGCCAGCCCGGCTGCAGCCAGTTCATCGTTTGCAGCAGCAGCTGCTCATCCGCCTTCGGATCGTTCTCGCCGGGACCGTTATATTTGATCAAATGGACCACGACCGCACCGTTGTCGCTCATCGTGGCATGAGCGGAATGATTGGAGAAGAAGATCGGCTGATCGAGGCCAAGCGCGAATTCATGCTCTGGGACCGGGAGCTTCTTCAGTCCAATATCCAGGCAGGCCGCCATAGAAGGGGTCGCTTCTGTTTTCCATTGCTTTAATACCGTCGCATCGGCTCCGGGTACAAGCTTATACGTTTCCGAAGGGGAGGCCGTACTAATCACATTTGCTGTGGAAATCGATAGGCCATCTCCCAGTTCGAGACCTGTAACCTTGCCTTCCCTATGAGTGATTTCTTTTACCGATTTGCTGGCCTCGATGTGCACGCCTGCCTGCTGAGCTTTGACTCGCAATTGATCTACGATGGTCTGCCAGCCTTTATTGAGATAGACGACTCCCTTGAGCGAACGCTGAATTTGCCCTAGAGCAGGTGCAGCAAGCTGATGATCCGGATCAAACGCATACGTCGCCGTCCGGCACAGCGCATAGAAAACATGCCTTACCATCGGATCTTGCACCTCGCGCTCCGCCCATTCCCGAATGCTCGATGCAGGAATGTTGGCTGCGTTGATTCGAGTTAACTTGACCATTAGACGCATCAGCTGCATCTTGCTTGACCATGTGAGCAGCTTCGTCTTCAGCATGCCAAGCGGATCTGCTCCCATAGGGACGAGCTGATTGTTCCAGATTACATTCATTTTGGTGGACGGCTTAGCGCCTTCCGCTCGAATGCCAAGTTCTTGCAGGATACTATTCGCACGACCGGCTTTATACAGCGCATGCCCGCCTAAGTTGAGATACACACCATTGTTGTGGTTCGTCATCGCACGTCCGCCGAGTCGATTCGACTTCTCCAGCAGCAGGACGGAGCGGCCGCTCTGCGCCACCTTTATCGCTGCAATCAAACCCGCCAACCCGCCGCCGATCACCGCTGTATCATAGTTTGTTTTCATTATTGTCACCCTCCCCGAATGCTTTCATAAGTTAAGGCGTTGGAGGAGGGGGGTTTGTGACAGATGTGGTGAAAATTTAGATTTTCTGGTCATGTAGCCTTCTAGGTGGGCTTCTTTTGTGGTTTCCGTTGATTTTATGCGCATGTAGACTTCTAGATGGGCTTCTTTTGCGGTTTCCGATGATTTTATTCTCATGTAGACTTCTAGGTGGGCTTCTTTTGCGTTTACCGATGATTTTATGCGCATGTGGACTTCTGGGTGGGCTTCTTTTCCGGTTTCCGTTGATTTTATGCGCATGTAGACTTCTGGGTGGGCTACTTTTGTGTTTTCCGATGATTTTATTCTCATGTAGACTTCTAGGTGGGCTTCTTTTGCGGTTTCCGATGATTTTATGCGCATGTGGACTTCTGGGTGGGCTTCTTTTGCGGTTTCCGTTGATTTTATGCGCATGTAGACTTCTGTGTTGGCTACTTTTGTGTTTTCCGATGATTTTATTCTCATGTAGACTTCTAGGTGGGCTTCTTTTGCGGTTTCCGATGATTTTATGCGCATGTGGACTTCTGGGTGGGCTTCTTTTGCGGTTTCCGATTATGTGTGGCCTCTTGTGCTACTCTTTCTCTCATATGGCTACTTTTCCAGTGATGTGTTGCTCCCAGGACCGCTCTTTCTCTCATCTAGCTACTTTTCCAGGGATGTGTTGCTTCCAGGACCACTCTTTCTCTCATTTGGCATCTATTCCAGCAATGTGTTGCTCCCAGAACCACTCTTTCTCTCATTTGGCTTCTATTCCAGCAATGTGTTGCTCCCAGAACCACTCTTTCTCTCATTTGACTACTTTTCCAGTGAAGTGTTGCTTCCAGGACCACTCTTCCTCTCATTTGACTACTATTTCAGCGATGTGTTGCTCCTAGAACCACTCTATCTCTCATTTGACTACTATTTCAGCGATGTGTAGTTCCCAGGACCACTCTTCCTCTCATTTAGCTACTTTCCCAGAGATGTGTTGCTCCCTTCCACAAATTCGGCTACATCCCCAGTAATGTGTTGCTCTCTGAGCCACTCTTCCTCTCATTTGATTACTTTCGAGCGATGTATTGCCTCCCAACAGCAACACACACACAATAAAAAAGAGCTGCACAAGGCCCACGGCCCGTGCAACTCTATCAACTCAACCTTTACTCGCCCCAACGCCAGCCGAACGGGTACTGCGCGGACAGTGTCAGCGGCAGTCGGCCTGTTGGCGTGAATTCGCCGAGCAGTGCGCCCGCGGCGGATTCCAGCGCGAGTGGACGGCATTCGTATACGGCGATGAACGCCGATACGTCCGGGTACACGAGCAGATCGAGCGGGTTGCGGACAGATACCGCAACCGTGCGATCGCCCGCTTCCGCGAGCAGCCGCGCAGCGAGCTCGCGCTCGTTCGCGTGCTTCGCCGCGTCGTAGCTCACGAACACGATCTGCTCGAACGCCGCAAGATCCTGCAGCGCATCGGCAGCTCCGACGCGGCGCTCCGTCACATGCGGCATGCGCGCCGCGAGTCGGCCCCCAAGTGTACCGTCGTCGGTCAGCAGCTCGTCTGCTTCCGACACGGTCACGATCTCGGGCCAGAGCACGAGCGTCTTCGCCTCGCGCCGCAGCGGCAGCAAGCCGCGATCGTTCTTCACGAGCGTCGCAGAAGCCTCGCTCCAGTGGCGCGCTGCAGCCTGCTGGTCCGGCGTATTCAGCGCCGGTTCGACCTCCGCCCATGGCGCAAGCGCCTCGCCCACCGCGCGCTTCGCCTTCAAGCGCATGACGCGCGCCAGCGAAGCATCGATGCGCGCCTCGCTCAGCTCGCCGTTCTCTACCGCGGCAACGACCGCTTCAATCGCAGTCCGCTGCTTCGCTGCCGTGTGGCAGATCAGCACCATATCCGCGCCTGCTTGCAGCGCCATAACAGCACCGCGCTCCGGACCGTAGAACTTGTCGATGGCGTTCATCTCCAAGCAGTCCGTTACGATGACGCCTTCATAACCGAGCTCGCCGCGCAGCAAACCCGTCAATACAGGCTGCGACAAGGTCGAAGGCACGCCCGACGGGTCTAGCGCAGGCAAACAAACATGTGCCGTCATGATCATATCCGTCTCGCCGGCTGCCATCTTGAAGGGCACCAGTTCAATCGCATCAAGCCGCTCCCGATCATGCGTCAACACAGGCAAATCGCGATGCGAGTCAACGCTCGTATCTCCATGTCCCGGAAAATGTTTCACGGTCGCCGAGACACGCGAGCGCTGATAACCGCGAACGGCCGCCAACCCAAGCTCGCCGACAACCTCCGGCCGATCGCTGTAGGAACGAACGTTAATAACCGGATTGTCCGGGTTATTGTTCACGTCGATGCAAGGCGCATAGTTCAAATTAATGCCGAGTGCGCGAAGCTGCTCGCCGCACATGGCCGCCGACTCGAACACGCCTCCGGCAGAACCTGCAGCGCCAAGCGCCATATTGCCCGGCATCAACGTGACACCTTTCACTAGCCGCGACACCATGCCGCCTTCTTGATCCACCGCAATAAACATCGGCGATCTCCCCGATCGCTCTGCCGAAGCCATTAAACCTGCCGACAGGGCATGCACCTGTTTCGCATCTACGATATTACGCGTAAAATAGATAATGCCGCCAACGCCGTAGTCCCCAATCAGCGCTTCGATCTCGGCAGACGGCTCATGACCGTGGAATCCAAACACAAATAACTGCCCGATTTTCTCCCGCAAACTAAACTGTCCCCACGCAACTTGCTCTCCCATGTCTCGAACGCACCTCTCCCGTTAATGCTCATCCTCTGAATCTTCAGAAACCGCTAGCAGCGATCCGCCGCCCTGAACGGCCATTCGGTAGTCCGTCGGTTTCTGTCCCGCATACTTCATAAACACTTTTGTAAAATACCGCCGCTCCGCATACCCGACTTCCTTGGCAATCAGCGCGACGCTCTTCGGCGTATCGAGCAGCAGCGATTTGGCTTTCTCCATTCGCTGACGCGTAATATATTCGATGAAGGTTTCGCCATACGTTTGCTTAAATAACAAGCTGAAATGCGAGGTCGACAATCCGACGTATGTAGCGGCTTCTTCCACGCTGAGATCGCGGAACAGATGACGGTCCATGAACTGCTTCGCATCGGTCATCTGCCGCTCGGAATGCTTCCGCTTGTCCGTCGAACGCGCCACGCCTTCACTGGAAGCCTGCCGGATCGCCGCGAACAAATCCTTCACGCCAAAATGCAAGTCCATCTTGCGCCACATGGCTTCTTCCTGCTCACGCTGCAGCAAATCCGCTTCCTTCAGCTCCCGCATCAGATGCAGCGCCAGAAAATGCAGCATCGGCTTCAGCCGACCTTCCGCACTGCCGCCGGCCTTATGCAGCTGCTCCGCCAGTCGCTTCTGCTCGCCTTCTACGCCGACCGCATCGCCGCGCTTCATCGCACCAATCAACCGCTCCGCAATATCCCACAGCGTGCGCCCCGCATCAAAGCCTCCTGCAAGCTCGCTGCCGTAGACCGCGATCGGCACCGATTCGGTAGACAGCTGCATGCCGCGCTGCACGGTTTTATAAGCGGAGGACAGCTTATTCATCGCTGTCATTTTATCATAAATACCCGCATGCAGCTGCAATTTAGCATTCTTGCGAACGGAGGCCAGCAGCATTTCTGCCCACTGCTTCACCTGCAGGTCACGGGCCTCCGGCGAACCATCTCCGCTTGCCGCAGCCTTCTCGCCGCGAATCAAGACGCACCATTCGCCATCACGCATTTGGATGACGGCATGATGCAGCCCATCCAGCTGCAGCGTTTCGCGCAGGACGTTACATACGGCGAAATTCCAGATCTTCCGCTCTTTGTCCGGCCATTCACGCCAATCCCGAGCATCGGCTGAACCGGCATCGATATCGAGCACGAGCAGCGTATATTGGGGCTCCCCGAGCAGCTGCTCCTGTCCCGCCATCAGCCAATTGTCCGGGGTAATATCCGTATAGTCCATCAGCACATCATACAGAATCTTCTCGTTCACCAAATCGATCATGCGATCGAGCTTGCGCTGCTCTTCCTTCATCTGCTGCCGTTTATTGCGCTGCTCCGACATGACGCGGGCGATAACGCCAGTCAGCTCATCATACGGAATCGGTTTAAGGATATAATCCTTCACCCCATACTGAATCGCAGACCTCGTGTACGAGAAGTCCTGGTAGCCCGAGAGCATGATAACATCGCAAACCATTCCCCGCTCCCGAATCTGGCGGACGAGCTCGAGTCCATCCATGACCGGCATCCGGATGTCGCAGAGGATCAAATCCGCAGGTTTCTCCCGCAGAAGCTCCAATGCCTCAACACCGTTCTTCGCGGTACCTGTAACTTCAAGTCCAAGCATACTCCAAGGGATAACCTTCTCTAGGTTGCGAGTAATATGTTGTTCGTCATCGACAAGCAGCACTTTTCCGTTCATACCCGTTCACCTCTGTTTCGTGGAATCTTAATTCGGATAATGGTGCCGTACCCCTCCTGGCTGCACAGGAGCAAACCATAAGGCGAGCCATAATGAATGCGAAGCCGATCTGCGACACTGCGCAGTCCAAGTCCGCGCCGTTCTCCTTGTTCCGCCATGTTCAAATCGAGATCTCGCTCCTGCTCGCTGCTCAGTCCGTTAATGCGTTTCAAGGCCTCCTCGTTCATGCCGATTCCATTATCGGTAACGGTCAGGATGACCAAACCTTCTTCCAGATGAACCGAAACGGAAATCATGCCAACATGCGCAAGCCCTTCAAATCCGTGTTGAATACTGTTCTCGACAAGCGGCTGCAGGGTCAGCTTCAGAATCGTATAATCGAGCGTCTCCTCCGAGATCAACAGCTCATAGCTGAATAGATCCTCGAAGCGGTATTTCTGAATCTCCAGGTAGCTGCGCACATGCTCAACCTCTTGCTGAACCGTAATAATCTCCGAGTGATGCATGCTCGTTCGCAGGAGGATGCTCAATCTGCGCACCATCTGCATGATTTTGCCGCCTTCGTTCTGGGCTGCCAGCGCATTGATCGACTCCAGCGTATTAAATAGAAAATGCGGCTTGATCTGCGCCTGCATCAGCATCATCTCCGCGCGCTGCTTCCGCTCCTGCTCGGTGCGCACCTCACTTAGCAGACGCCCTATTGTCTCCACCATGCTGTTAAAGCTGCGCGCTAGGAGCACGGTTTCGTCCTTGCCTTTCGCCGGAACGCGGGTATCCATCATGCCCTGCTCCACGAGGCGCATTTTGCGAACGACCCGAATGATTGATTTCGCGACCCGGCTAACGAAGAAAATATTAAATAGAATCGCAAAAATCAAACATAGCAGCGTAATTCCGCCGATCCACTGCACGAAACGGATATTTTCGCTGGTGAGCGACTCCCATGACTTGACGGAAATAAGGATCCACCCGCTGCGGTCGAGGTTATACGCCGAAACAAGAGAATCCTCATGATTGAACATGGTGCGAGAGCTTACATAACGCTGGGTATGCTGCAATTGAAGCTGCATTTCATTTTGAGCGTATCTTCCCTCTAATTCGTGCTTACTATCCAGCATAACCAGACCGCCGTTGTTGATGATGAGATAGCGAGTCTGCGTTTCTTGTTCCCCTGAGAGCGTAAAATCCTGCAGCATGCTGTCCACATCGTCGGTCTTCACCTGTGTCACCATAATACCGGATTCGTTGAAAGATTCCATATCACGCACAATGCGCAGCTGCGTGAATAAAGCCGCACCGGTACCTGTTAAGCCGGGCTGTTCGTAAGGACCGATCCACATCGGCCGGCCGCTGTACTGCTTGATCTGCGGATAGATCGAGTGATTCTTCAACATATCGTACGTAATATTCTTAAATGTCGTCGGATCATTACGATAAGAACGGAACATCGTCCCGTCCTCCCCGTAAAGCATCACCATGCTGAGCGCCGGATTTTGCCAAAGCAGCTTTCCGAGCGACTTCTCGTATTGGCTGATTGCGATCAGCCTGCTTGCATCATTAACCGAGTTGCGGGAGCTGCGCAGCGCATCTTGAACGGTTGCGTTCGTGACGCTGGTATCGGTAAGCTGATCGAGCTCCCGGAAGAAATAGCGGATATTGCCGCCCACCGCTTTGAGCGTAATTTCGGTTTGCTCGCTATACTTCTTCTCCAGCAGCTGCTCCGAATTCAGAAAGGAGACGATGCCAAGACAAATAAGCGGAGCAACGATCAAACCTATAAATGCCAGCAGCAGCTTCGGACGCAAATTCATGGGACGGCTCCTTTATGAGTACAGTTCTTGTCACCGACAAGCGCGTCCGCGCCAAGCTACGAAGTTAGCCCTTCACGCTGCCCGCTGTCATTCCGTCGATAATTTGGCGCTGCAGGAACATGTACACGAGCAGCACCGGAATGATGCTGATAATGACTGCCGCAGAGAGCGATGCAAAATTCGTCCGGTAGCCGTCATTGAACGTAGCCATTCCGGTCGGCAGCGTACGCAGCGATTCTGTCGTGACGAGCAGCTGCGAGAGTATATATTCGTTCCAGTTGCCGATGAACGCAAGGATGAAGACGGTAACGAGCGCCGGCATCGACACCGGTATAATCACTCTGACGAACAATCCCGCAGCACTAAGCCCGTCCATAATGCCGGCCTCTTCAAGCTCGGTTGGAACGGATTGCATGAACGCATGCAGGATGAAGATGGTAATTGGCAATGCATATGTGCAGTATACCAAAATGAGCGCCTGATGCGTATCGTAGAGATGAAGATCATTCACCAAGCGGTACAGGGGGATGAACAGAGCGCCCGGAGGCACGAGCAAGCCCATCAGAATAAGACCATAAATCCGCTTGCTTAGCACTTTGTATTTCATCCGGGACAACGCGAAAGCCGTTGCTGCCGAAAGCACAATCGTTAGCAAACATGCAGCAACCGTTACATATAGACTGTTAAACGCATACTCCCCGATATGAGCGCTTTGCCAAGCAGCCTTGTAGTTGTCGAAGTTGAACTTGGATGGGAATGCCCAGGTATTAACGGTAATCTCCCGATTCGTCTTGAATGAAGATAGGAGCAGCCACAGCAGCGGGAAAAGAATCACAATCACGTACACCCATAATGACAAATGAAGCGACCACTGGCTGTTGCTTATTTTGTTCGAACGGTGCAGTTTATGATTGGCCGTATCTTTCGATGGTGTAAGGTTGCCTTTCGTAAGGACACGTTCCATTAGTACTGCACCTCCTCGGATTTGGATACACGCTGCAGGATAGCCGTCATCGCCAGAATCAGAATGAACATCGCTACGCCGATGGAGCTGCCATAACCAAGCTCCAAGGAGCGGAAGCCGACTTTCAGAGCATACGTTGACATCACCTCTGTAGACTGGAAGGGTCCGCCATTGGTCATAATTTGCACGATATCAAGCACTTTTAACGTGCCGGACACCGTTAGCAGCAGCATGACGAACAGAATGGGACGTACGAGCGGCAGCGTGATTTTCCACGTTTCGCTCCATGCGTTGACGCCGTCGATCTTCGCCGCTTCGCCGATTTCCTTCGGAATATTCAGAATCGCAGCCAGACAGAGCACAATGAAGAAACCGATGTTCTGCCATGCGTTCGCGATCAGAATCGAGAGCATCGCCAGATGTGGATCGGAGAGCCATTCTTTCGCCCAGCTTTCGCCGCCGATCGCGCGCAAAACTTGGTTGATCATACCGGATTCATAGTTGTACAATACGCCGAACAGAATCGCGACGGTTGCCGTGGAGATGACGACAGGTACGAACACAGCTGATTTATAGAAACCGCGCATGCGTCTTGCTTTACTGACCATAATGGCAATCAGAAACACGAGCGGAATATTGACGATAAGGGAAAAAGCCATGAAATAGAAGTTGTTGCCGAGCGATTTCAAGAACACTTCGTCGTGAATCAATCTTGTAAAGTTATCGATGCCGATAAATACTTTCTCGGAAATGCCATCCCATTGATAGAATCCATAAATGAAAGACACAACGACCGGATATAAAAAGAACAAACCGTAAAGCAGAAGCGTGGGGATAACAAAAGCCAGATACGTCCAAGGGTTTCTCAGCGCTTGATACATTGGGATCCTCCTAGCAGGTTAGGCGTATAAAAAGAGGGTGCCTGTTACGGCAGGACACCCTCCATTCATCAACAAGTTGTGATTGCTCTTATTTTTGTGCTGCGTTCGCTTTCTCTTGGGACGCTTGGATTTTCGCCGCTACTTCTTCCGGCTTCTTCACTTTGCCGATCAGCTCTTGCAGACCTACACCTACATCAGCGCCAACGCTTGGTTGAACGATCGCGTCAAAAGCTTTCCAGGACGTCGATGCGCCGCCCATTACGTTCAGAACATCAGAGATCAGCGGATCTACGCCGGACAGGTCGGACAGTTTCATGGAAGGAAGAACCTTGTCTTCAAGCAGCGTACGCTTCTGGATTTCTTCGTTGAAGAAGTTACCGATGAATTTCTTCACTGCTTCTTTTTGATCATCATTCAGGTTAGACGAGAAGCCGAAACCGTTGGAGTAACTTGCATTGATCGATGTTTGGTCGCCTTTACCGCCGTCGATGGACGGGTAGGAGAAGTAACCGATATTGCCTTTGAGCTCGCCTGCTTCGTCGCCTGTGAAGCGGTTGGCATCCCAGCTTCCTGTGAAGACCATCGCTGCGTCTCCTTTCAGGAATTGCGCGCCTTGCTCTGCATATGGCAAGCCAAGTGCACCTTTAGTGAAGTAATCGTTATTCACCAGTGTTGCGTAGTCGCTGAAGCCGGCTACGAAATCAGCATCGGTCCATTTGGCTTCGCCTGTCACCAGTTTGCTGAAAGCATCGATGCCCACGCGACGTTCCATGACTGTGTTCCACAGCATGCCGTTAACCCAGCCGTCTTTGGCCGCAAGCGCGAATGGCGTTTTGCCTTTTGCTTTAATCGCGTCGGCTACTTTGATCAGGTCTGCGAATGTTTTCGGAACTTCCAGGCCGTAATCCGTGAACATCTTCTTGTTATAGAACACGCCCTCGCTGTAACCGCCGAATGGAAGGCCGTACACTTTACCGTCGATTGTAAACTCGTCCAAGCTTGCGAACTTGTCTTTGATGCCAAGCTCTTCAATGATCGGCGTCAGGTCGAGCATACGGCCTGCTTTTACGTAGAGGTTCAAGTCCGCGCCGCCGAATACTTCGAAGATGTCAGGCGGGTTGCCTGCGGCCATTTCCGCTTTCAGCTTCTGATCGCGGTTAACGACTTCGTCGATACCTTCAAGGTTGAATTTGAGGCCGGCGTTTTCTTGTTCTGTTTTTGCTACAACATCTTGCAGGATCTTCAGACGCACTTTGCTTGTTTCTTTAATTTGCGTATGACGCAGGGAAAGCGTAACGTCTTTCGCCACCGGCGTTTCGTTGTTGGTTGAGCCTTCGTTCGTTGTCGTATTTGAAGTGTTGGTAGTGTTGTTGTCGTCTTTGGAACCGCATGCGGAAAGTACAAGGGATGCCGACATGAGCGTCACGGCTGCGACTGTAAATCCTTTTTTCATTTCAAGACCTCCAAATGTGTAATCGTAATAGTTGTTTACTGCTCTTCCTTACACTTTGAATTATAGAGGGAGCAGCAAGAACGCAGGAGGTCGAAAATACAACGAGATGGGGATACTTTTAGGCTTGAAAATGAGGAAGGGGTAATAATAAACGACCCACAGGAGGTAATAATCCTGTGGGCAGCGTTATTAATCAGAGAATAGTATCCTTGCTGTTAGGTTCCATGACATTGGAACGTGTGATTGACTTATTGATTACCAAGCATACGCGCGTGGTGCTTCTCCGCCTGGTCCTGGGAAGATCTCGTCGATGCGTTTCAGCGTCGACTCGTCCAATTCAAGCTCAACTGCACGCAGAGAGCTTTCGAATTGCTCGGCCGTACGTACGCCGATGATTGGAGCTGTTACAGCTGGGTTCGACAGCAGCCATGCCAGCGAAACAACATCCTCGCGTTCGCCAAGCTCGTCGCAAAGCGCGCCGTAAGCTTCAAGCTGCGCCGCGTGCTGCTCGATGCGCTTGAGGTCACCGCTGCGTTTGCCAGCGCCGCCGCGGCGAACGTTACCAGCCAGCAGGCCGCCGTCAAGCGGGCTCCAGGGAATGACGCCGATGCCGAGTCCTTGGGAGGCTGGCAGTACTTCCAGCTCCGGCAAGCGGCAAAGCAGGTTATATTTATGTTGCTCCGACACAAGTCCGAGTATTCCGCGAGCTTTGGCTTCGCCTTGTGCAACGGCAAGGTCCCAGCCGGCAAAGTTGCTCGCCCCGACGTAGCCGATTTGACCTTGTGTTTGTGCCGCTTGGAATGCAGGCCATAGCTCGTCCCAGCTCACGTTGCGATCAACGTGATGCATTTGGTACAGCTCGATATGATCCGTTTGTAAGCGCTTAAGCGAGGCTTCCAAGTGACGGCGAAGCTTATAAGCAGACAACCCGCCATCGCGGTTTGGTCCATCGTTCTTGTTACTCATATCACCGTAGAATTTCGTTGCCAGCACGGTACGCTCACGGCGTCCGCCGCCTTGCGCGAACCAGCGACCGATGATTTCCTCCGTGCGGCCGGCATTCTCGCCCCAACCGTAAATGTTCGCCGTATCAAAGAAGTTAATGCCCGCATCCAGTGCCGCATCCATAATCCGAAACGCTTCCTGCTCGTCCGTATCGACTCCGAAATTCATCGTTCCCAAGCACAAGCGGCTAACCTTCAAACCAGAACGTCCCAAATAGGTATACTTCATCTTGATTTCACAGCTCCTCTTCCAAGTATGAATGAGATAAGGAAATAAGTCCCTTTCCTATTATAAAGAATTTGGCCGGGAAAGAGAAATGAAGTTGCTGTTTAGGCGATTGGAGAATTGCTGCGCATGTGTGGCTCTCAGGACCACACATTTGCTCGAATTGGATGACTGCGGCGTATGTGTGGCTCTCAGGACCACACATTTGCTCGAATTGGATGATTACGGCTCATGTGTGGCTCTCAGAACCACACATGTGCTCGAATTGGATGATTACGGCTCATGTGTGGCTCTCAGGACCACACATGAGCTCGAATTGAATGACTGCGGCGCACGTGGCTCTCCATACTAAGTTAATGCAAATCTCTCGGTAAGTTAGTTGCTATCGAGTATCTAAGGCGGATGTCTGCTGCAACGAGCTCTGGCTAATGTAGACTTCTAGATGAGCTTCTTTCTCGAAATCCCCCTAATTCCCGCCAATGTAGACACCTAGACTCGCTACTTCCTCCGCATTCCCCTAATTCCCGCCGATGTAGACGTCTAGACACGCTACTTTCTCCGCATTCCCCTCATTCCCGCCGATGTAGACGTCTAGACACGCTACTTTCTCCGCACTCCCCTCATTTCCGCTAATGTAGACGTCTAGACCAGCTACTTCTTCTCCATTCCCCTCATTCTCACCAATGTAGACGTCTAGACCAGCTACTCTCTCCGAAATCACCACATTCCCGCCAATGTAGACACCTAGACTCGCTACTTCCTCCGCATTCCCCTCATTACCGCCAATGTAGACGTCTAGACCAGCTACTTCTTCTCCATTCCCCTTATTACCGCCAATGTAGACGTCTAGACACGCTACTTCTTCTCCATTCCCCTCATTCTCACCAATGTAAGACGTCTAGACCAGCTACTCTCTCCGAAATCACCACATTCCCGCCAATGTAGACACCTAGACACGCTACTTTCTCCGCACTCCCCTCATTCCCGCCAATGTAGACGTCTAGACACGCTACTTCCTCTCATCGCCCAGAGCTACACCTTTGTATGAAGCAGTCCCACAATGATATTCAGAGAGGTAGCTAGTACCTCTCTTGGTGTAAAAATCGAAAAAAGGAGCTCAAGAGCGGAACATGGTACCCTTCTTGAGCCCTTATAAGCGGAAATATGCAAATGTAAGGTAGCGGATACCCTTCTTTGGAATTGGAATGATGAACAAATAAAGACGGCGATAACCATCATCGCCGTCTTCTCAATATCTATAGCAAGTGGTGAGGCTACTCACCACCGCGCATCCCTTGTACTGCAGCGCGAACGGCGCCGTAAAATTCACGCCAATGCGGCGCAGCCTCGGCTGGGCCGATCACGCTCCCCGGCGTGCCCTGCTCCGCCGTAGGCGCCGGCTTACCGCTTAAATGAAGGCGGCTCTCTCGCTGCGATACATCAACCGCAGGTGAAGACTTGGTACCCGCTCCAGCTTCTGCACCACTCGGCTGCACCACACCATCAGCTGCCTCCGCCTCGGATCCATCTCTCACCTCTTCGGTGTCTAGCTCAGCTGTTAGCACAACTTCATCCTCACGCGCTTGTTTACCCGCCCATTCTTCCATCAGTTGCCTTGCACCTCACTCACTGTTGCATAGCTCCATCGATTGTAATAAACTGCACCTCGATTGCTTAACTCCATTGATCGCCTTCTGCCGCACCATGTTTAGCTCCATTGGTCGCCTCACGATCATTTAGCTTCCTGCCCTGTCCTGCTCTGCCCTGTCCTGCTCTGCTCTGCCCTGCCCCGCACATCACTCACGTTCGCTCTAACCCTTGAGCCGATGCTTGCGGAGCGAGAACAGCTCGCGCAGCTCGTCAGTCGACATCTCGGTAATCCAGTTCTCCGATTGGCTCACGACTTGATCGTTAAGCATCTGCTTGCGTGTGATCATGTCGTCGATCCGCTCTTCCAGTGTGCCCAGCGTCACGTATTTGTGAACCTGCACATTACGCTTCTGACCGATTCGGAACGCACGGTCTGTCGCTTGATTCTCGACAGCTGGATTCCACCATCTATCGAAATGAATCACATGATTCGCCGCCGTCAAGTTGAGTCCGGTACCGCCTGCTTTCAATGACAGGACGAAGGCGCATCCCGGCTCCGCTTCATTCTGGAATCGCTCGATCATCTGATCCCGCTCCGCCTTCGGCACAGCCCCGTACAGATACGGCGTCGGAATACTCAGCCGCTCTTCAATGAGCCGCTTGAGCGTAGCCCCCATCTCCACATACTGCGTGAAAATCAAACAGCGTTCGCCTTCCGCCGCAATCTCTTCCACCATCTCAAGAACGCGCAGCACCTTGTTGGAGCGCTCGATCTCCCATGCTGAAGGGAATAACGCCCGGTCTTCCTTCAATAATAAGCTCGGATGATCGCATACCTGCTTCAAGCGAGTAAGCGCGGAGAGAATAATCCCCCGACGCTGCAGCGCGCCGACCGCCTCCAGCTGATTCATCAGTTCAGACACAATATTCTCGTACAGCGCACCTTGCTCCACCGTCAGCGACAAATACGTACGCATCTCGTTCTTCTCCGGCAGCGCAAGCGCGATGGCAGGATCCTTCTTAAGCCGGCGCAGCATGAAGGGTTTCACCCACCGCTGCAGCTCAGCAATCAGCGCCTCGTCGCGCTCCTTCTCAATCGGAAGCACGACCGCTTTACGGAATTCAGTCAACGTCCCCAGATAGCCCGGATTCGTAAAATCATACAGCGACCACAGCTCCGTCAACCGATTCTCCATCGGCGTACCTGTCAAAGCAACCCGGTGATGCGCGGAGAACCCGCGAATCGCGGAAGATTGCTTCGTGTAATAGTTCTTAATATTCTGGGCTTCATCCAAACAAAGAACATCCCATGAAACAGCACCGAGTTCTTCTTCATCGATTGGAGCCAGTGTATACGAGGTGATAACAAGGTCAGCCTCGGCAGCTTCAGCCGCGAAGTCCTCTCCGCGCATGCGTTTCGGTCCATAATGCACCATCACGCGCAGCTCCGGAGCGAATCGTTCCAGCTCCTTCTCCCAGTTGCCGATAACCGACGTCGGGCAGATAAGCAGCGAGGGTCCGAAGCTCCCTTGCTCCATCACATGCTGCAAATAAGCAGTAAACTGAATCGTTTTGCCAAGACCCATATCATCGGCTAAGCAGCCGCCAAGTCCGAACTTACGCAGAAACGCGAGCCACGATACACCTTGCAGCTGATAATGGCGAAGCTCGCCTTGGAAAGCATCCGGCGTTTCAACAAGCGGCAAGTCTGCCGATTCATTCAACTGCCCGATCCAAGTAGCCAAGTGCTCATTCAGCTCGATTTCGGCTGTCAATGCTTCCTGCATCTCATCTTCCGGCTCAAGCTCTGCCCCGCCGCGCAGATGCATCTCCATCACATCGCGCATCGTTAGGCCGCGCTTGCCGCCGTTCTTCTTCAGCCACTTGCGCAGCCGTTCCATGTCGCCCGGGTCCAAATGCACCCATTCGCCGCCAACTTGCATCAGTCTGCGATTCTCGGAAGCCAGCTTCATAAACTCTGCTTCCGTCATATCGACGTTGCCAACGGCAAGCTTCCAGTCGAAATCCACGATTTGCTGAAGGCCGAACATCGACTGCTCGGCTGAGCCGACCGACGATTTCACTTTGGCTTTCAGCTTCATCCTGCGGTTGCGCGCCGCTTCCCACCAAGATGGCAGCAGCACGGAGCAGCCTGCGGCAAGCAGCTTCACGCTCTCTTGCTCCAGAAATGCATAGGCCTGCGCATCATTCAGCTCAATACGAATATGGCCGGCATCCGCATCGCCGCCAAGCGTACCATCCTCGGATCGCGTCCATTCCGGAAGCGCCGCAGCCCATTTCATCTCTTCCTTGCGCATACGCTCGGCAAAAGACTCCCGCCACGCTTCCGGAGCATCCGCCGGCAGCATAAACCGATCTTCGCCACGCGACTCGGCCGCTTCATTAAGCGCAAGCGTCATCCAGCGTCCGCCATCTTCGCGGTCGCGAACTGCCGGACGCAGCCGCCAGCCATGCCCATCGCTCGGCTCCAGCAGCTGCAAAGCGGTTCGGAACGGCGCATTATCCTGCTTCATGCCGATGGAGACGAGCCAATCGTCCTCATCGGCCGCTTTCATCATAAGCGCACCTTCGCCGGCCTGGGATACGGCGTTTCGCCAAGCCACGCCTACCGAATCATCGGAAGCGATCAGCTCTTCCACGATACCGGTCAGCCAGCCTTGCAGCGCTCCGATATCTCCCTGCTCCTCGAGCTGCTCTGCAAGCTGCTTCCACTCCTTGCGCTTGTTCTCCTCATCGCGCGGCACATCGAGTCGCCAAGCTCTCGCCTCTGCCCGCCAGCGCGTCCAATCCGGAGAGAACCAGCCGTGGAGAAGCACCTCGCGCATCATCTCAGCAAGTTTAGCCAGCGTCTGCAGCCTATCCGTCCATTCCACCTGCAGCAGCCTAACCGGCTTCGGGGAAGATAAATAATCCATCGCAATTGCCGGTGACAACGGCAGCTCCGTTCGTTTGAGCCGCTCGTCCGTACGTTCCTCGATCTCTGCACCGAACCATGAGGCTTCGTGCCAAGCGAAGAGAAGGCGGCGCAGACGAAGCGTTATGCCAGCGACATGCCCGGCTGCCAGCACCAAGCCTTCGCCATCTTTCCAAAATCCGTCAACGACAACCGTTTCAGTACCTGTGTACCCTCTCATGTGATGATTTTACCCCTCCAAAGCTCTTCCTGCAGCGCGCGCAGGCGCCCATGCTTGTGTACGATACCATCCACATAACGGCTCCATTTATCGCTGTGCTCTTCCGCTTTGTACAGCTTCTCGAGCTTCTTCATCAGCTTGACGGCTTGCCTGTAGCCTTGCCGATTACGCGAGCGAATCGCGCCATCAATCGCTTGATGGTACAGCGGGTACAGCACACGGGGAGCAGCCTTGCTGATCTCCCGCACCAATTGAATGTCCATCTCGTCAGGCTCAATGCCGAACAGAAGCTGCAGATCAGCCCATTTGTCATAATGCTTGCGATCCAGCCAATGCTCCGTCAACGCCAAATATGAATACGGCAGGAACGAAACCAAGTATTGCTGCCAGCTCGGATTATCCGGCTGCTGGAGATCGGCTAAACGGCACATCGACAAGAACGGTCCAAATGCCTTGGATTTCCGCTCAATCGATAAACCTCCGTACAAATACCGAATCCAATTGTCCAGCTTCGTCCAATTCCGTTCCTCCAGCCGCTGCAGGGCACAATCGCAAGCAAGCAGGGCCGTCCGATTAAATGGAGTTCTCGCCAGCAGCTCCATCGCGTAGTCGTCGTTATTCTCTGCATATGCGAGAAAAGCCAGTGCCATCGGGACGAAGAAGCTTGCATGTCCCGTGCCTTTCTCCTCTGCCAGCTTATTCTCCAGCCATTGCTTCTCCTTGCCGGTCCAGCCTGGATCATGTACAAGCTGCCCCCAGATCGAGAAATACAGCGCCTCCCATCTGTGAAGCTGCTGCTCCCGATCCATCTCCCGTACATGGAACAGCTCAAGCAATTGTTCGACACCGACCCGTTCAAGATCTGTCATCGTATCCGGTGTAAGCTCGCCCGCGAGCTCGTGATAGTGATTGATCCAGGGCTCCGTCATCCGCGCGAAAGCCATCTCATAATAGTAGCGGCTGTAGCTGTCTGTAATCGAATAGGCTTTCTCCGACTGCTCGATGACAAAAATAATACCGTGCATCCAGTGCAGCCGTCTTAGTCCTTCATCCCAATTCTTCGAAACCGCCTTTATCGCCGACAAAACCGGCTGCAGCGGATGCAGGGAATGTCTGCATTGCCGCCATATTTCGCCATGCTTCGCTTCCATATCTTGCTGCCATAGATGCGGGTCACCTTCGAGACCGGTCTTAGCCGCAGCAACAACTGCCGCTGCCGCAGTCGTACCACCATCTCCCCGATCTTCCGTAAACATCGGATCTTGACCGTATAACAAGCGGTTATGCACCTCATCCGCACTTCTTCCCGCATATTCATAATAAGCATAGAAAACGGCAGCCATATGCTTGCAATACCCTTTAACCGGACACGTACAGGTGCTGAATCCAAACTCATCGCAATCGAGCGTAACGGCAAAAATCGCAGCATCCTTGACGGTTCCATATACAGAGGTTCCTTCCATCACTTGAACGGAAAGCACCTTCTCCCGGCGGTAATAATCAAAGCCAAGCTGCATCACCTCAAGGGGGATGCTGCTTGCGACAGCTGTCTCCAAAGCCTGCAGCCGCTGTTCATCCAATTGAAAAAACGTGCTCACGATGCGTCCCCCGTTCCTCAATAACCATTCCAATCATTATACCACATTCACAAACGGTTTCGCTTTGAACTGGGACAGACAGGAAGAGATATAATAAAAGCCCCTTGTCCGGACAGGTAAGTCCGAGCAAGAGGCTTCGTAGGATGGAATCAACAATCCAGCTTAATAAGGCACTTTCACGATAAACGTAACGGTATTGGGTTCATTAATGGCTAGGTTAATGCCACCTTTATACTTCTCCACGATGGACTTCACAATATGCAAGCCAAGTCCGGAATGACTGCCCTTCTTCGACGTGTAACCCGCCTGAAAGATCGGTTTATTCACAAGCTCCGCTGCGCACAAGCAAGTATTGCTTACGGCAAATTCGTAATACCCGGTCTTCTGGCAAGCCTCGATATTGACCGAACGTTGACCTTCTGCGTATTTAAGCACCTCATCAAACGCATTATCGATCAGATTGCCAAGCAGCCTCGTCATATCCAATGACTTCATCCCAAGCTCAAGCTTATTGATGTCATTGAAATCCGCCTTGAATTCCACTTTGAGCACCTCAGCCTGCAAGCCTTTCGCACGAATAAGCGCAGCAATGGCAGGATTGCCGATGTCGATAATATCGTTCAATTCTCGAATCTCGCCGGTTAATTCTGCCGTGTACGACTTTAATTCTTCTGTCTTGCCAAGCTCAGCCAACGCATGAATGGTCTGTACATGGTTAGCGAAATCATGGCGCTGCGAGCGAATCGATTGAAACAGCCCGTTAATTTCATCCAAGTAGGTTTCTTGCGCTTTCCGAATCAATTTATCCTGCGACTTGCGATAAGCAGTCACGAACAGGTAAACCAAGATCAAGCTGATCACCGTTACTACGCCGATAATAATCGCAATATTAACAAATTGTTTGTCCAGCGTCTGTTGAATGATCGCGTAATCCGATACGACCGAGATGACATAACGATTAAGCGGTTCGCCTTTCTCATCGAGCATGCTGGCTACTTTATTTGTGATATCGACCGGTATAAACAGCTTAATAACATGTTTACCGTTGATGACATCATTCTGATACACCTTCGTGTTCTTCTCGTTGGCCAGTTTCACGTTAGCCAGATCATCAGGGTCTGCATACTTATAGGTTCCATTAATGATTGGATTTTGGGTCATATGCGTTAGAACATCGCCATTATCCGTAATGGTTGTTTTCTCGCCGTTTCCAAAAGTAGTCGGATTAATGATCGTAATTTCACTGAGCGATTGATTCTCCTTCAGCGTCTGCGAGATCAGCTTGTCGACCCCGGTTGCCTCGTCGTAATCATGCTGCCTGCTGTCGTAGCTAATGTAAGGATCAATCATATAATTGGTCGTGCCGTCATAATAGTAACCCCATTTTTGAATGGAGCTCGTGTCTGTCGTTGCAAACTCGAATGGGCCTGTCCAGAAATTCGTCAAGCGCTGGCCCCAGTCAATCGTAACCTTGTGTTCGTCATACAATTGGTTAAACGCCTGATACCAAGGTTTCCATGTATTCGTCTTATATCCAATTTGTTTGGGACTGGACGATTTATAAAGGATGATATTGTCTTTAGTCCGTTTGAGCAGCGTAATGCCCACCATGTCAAGCTTCTTGGAAAGCTCCACCAGTTGCGAGTTGGATACTTTTTCGACATCCGGGCTTAAGGCGAACTGAGTTGCGATCGAGACTGCACGAAGCTCACGGCCAATTTGCTCTTGATATTTCTCTGCGCCGTTCCGAGATAGCTCAATAGAGATTTCAATCTGTTTTGCAACCGATTCCATTTCATGCTCAAGGCTGTCTTCCAGTGAATCTTTGGTTGTAAAATAATAGATTGTATTATTGACGCCAAGTAATAGCGCGATCAACAAGATGGCAAGAAGCCACGCATTACGCCGCATTTCGACAGACTCTCCGATCAAATTCGATATTTCTCTCAATTATGTCTGATTTCATAGAGAGTGACAATGAAAGAATTGAACAGTAATGGGTATAATACACTACTTTTGGAGTTTTTTGACGAAAAAAGCGGCTCAGCACCTAATGACACATGCCGGAACCGCTTTTTACTAGGAAGAAAGTCTCTTAAAAAAGGCCAGAAGAGCCCATTTGCGCTCTTGCCGTTTCTTGTAACGAGGCAAAGCGCGGTACAGTGTTCCGCATTCCACAAGCGTCTGTTTCGCATCTTCTGCTCTCCCCAGCTGAGCATACAGCAGTGCCAGCTTATAATACGCTTCGATGGAAGAAGAATGTATAGCGCGGAAAGATTGCAAATGTCCGATTGCCTTCTCTGGATTTGTTTTGGCGTAAATAGCAGCTAATCGCAAATAGGGAGTTCCATATTTGACTCTCGGATTGATCGAAAGCGCGTTGCCGATTGCCGCTTCTGCAGCATCCGTTTCGCCCAGTTGACTGAGACTCGCACCCAGATCATCCCAGAACTCCGCGGAATGCTCCAGTGCATCTTGCAGCGGCATGAGCCATTCCTTCGCTTCTTTATATCGCTTGCGTTCAATCAGCAGTCGCGCGAGCTCGTGTTTGGCCGGAATATCGTTTGGATTCATGAGGATTTGCTGACGCAGTCTTCTGATGGTACCGAATCTGCGCAGCGGTTTCACGAAACTCGGCGTGAGTCCGATAAATCTGCGGTCCAGTACATAGAGCAGGGCCAGAAGGACAAGAACAGCAAGAAACGGACTGCCCGTCAGCCACCATAATAAGCCGAAAAGTAGGATTTTAACCATATTGCCTCCTGCTACCTATGATAAGGTTAATTGCTGTCATCATTGTACACGATTGGCCTGGCTCTCAGATAGTGGGAAATCTTTTTCCTCTTGCCGAGGAACTCCGGTGAGCCGTACACTATGAAGTAGAAAAGACTAGCTGCGAGGATGAGGCGACAATAATGATGGAACAATTGCGGGAAACCTTACCGATATGGGTACATGCAAGCCGGCTGCATGCAAGCGCAGGACAAGTGGCCTCCTATATTCCGGAGCTCGCCAAAGCGCCTGCAGATGCGCTCGGTGTTACGATTATGGGTGCGAGCGGGGAGACAATTAGCGCTGGAGAGACTGATTTCCCTTTTACGATGCAGAGTATATCGAAGGTGTTCACCTTGCTTCTGGCTCTTATGGATAACGGGGAGGAAGGCGTGTTTGCCAAAGTCGGCATGGAACCGACCGGCGACGACTTCAATTCGATGCTTAAGCTGGAGCTCGTAGAGCCGGGCAAGCCGTTTAATCCGCTGATCAACGCCGGTGCAATCGCGATCAGTTCGTTGATTCATGGCGATACGCCTGCAGCGAAGACGCAGCGCATACTGGCCTTCTTCGGGGAAGCGGCAGGCGGTGCTGCGCTCAGCGTCAACGAAGATGTATTCCGTTCTGAATCTGCAACGGCTCATCGGAATCGTTCGCTCGCTTATTTCCTCAAGGATAACGAAGTGTTAGGCGATGAAATTGACGTCGAAGATGTGCTGCATGTCTATTTCCGGCATTGCTCCATCGAAGTCAGCTGCAATCAGCTTGCTCGAATGGCGCTGCTGCTGGCATTCGACGGCTTCGACCCGCTGGTCGGTCGGCAGCTCGTGCCGAAACGTTATGTCCAAATCGCCAAAACGTTCATGATCATGTGCGGCATGTACAACGCATCCGGCGAATTCGCGATTAAAGTCGGCATTCCGGCGAAGAGCGGCGTATCCGGAGGCATCCTCGCCTTGGTTCCCGGCCAGTACGGCATTGGCGTCATAGGGCCGGCACTCGGCGCGAAAGGAAACAGCACGGCAGGTGTACATTTGCTGGAGACGATGTCAACTGCGCTGGATTGGCGGATTTTCTAAGTATAGCAATGAGAAAAGAGGCTGAACTTGTGGATTGGTTTCCACGGGTTCAGCCTCTTTCTTATATCATGCCAATAACCTTCAATTAACCTACGTGCATCATCATTTCCGGTTGTTTGCCGCCTTCTTCGCCGGCAATCGGTGCCGGTTTGCGAAGCATTAAACCAAGTACGGCGCCGAAGATCGCGATGAACGTCAAGATCAGGAACGTATCGCCGAAGGAGAGTGAATAAGCTTCAAGCTCGCTCTTCGCTGTCGGTCCGTAGAACACCATACGTTTAGCAAGAATGGTTGCCAATCCCGCTACTGCAAATGAAGTCATGATTTGCTGCGCAGCATTCGTAAGGGACGTTACGCGGCTGACGAGATCACGCGGTGCGGATTGCATCAGATGCGTATTCAGCGGCATCATCGACATCCCCATGCCTGCTCCGAGCAACGCCAGCGGCCCCATAATCATCATTTTGCCGGATTCTGCATCAACATGAGAGAAGATGTATGCCGCTACAGTTACGAGCAGCATCCCTGCGAATACTAGCGGTCTTGCGCCGATCTTATCGTAAAGCATCCCGCCGATTGGCATGAACAGACCTGCGGCGATGGCTTGCGGAAGCATGATAAGTCCAGTATCAAACGCGCTGTAATGCTGCGCTTGCTGCAAGAACAACGGAACTAGGAACATCGTGCCGAACAATGCGATTTGGGAAATCCACTGCACCACGATGCCTTTCGTGAAATCCATCGAACGGAAGACACGAAGTTCAAGCAATGGATCTTTACGTCTGAGTTCAACGATAACGAACAGAATAAGGGCTACTGCTCCAACAATGATACCGATAATCGTCTTCGATGCCGTCCAGCTTACTGCGCCCTCACTAACACCGTAGGAAAGACCGGCGAAAGCGATTGGAGCCAAGAGGAAACCGAGCTTATCCAGAGCGGCTACAGCTTGACGCTCGATGCGCGGCAAGGAGCGAATACCAAGGATAACGCCGAATGCACCGATTGGAATGTTGATCAGGAACAGCCATTTCCAGCTGACATAGTCAACCAGGTAACCTGCAAGTACAGGTCCAAGCGCCGGAGCAAGAAGGATCGGAATCCCCATCATGCCCATTACAGCGCCGACTTTCTCCGGTGGGCTAAGACGATAGATGAAAGCCATCGCAACCGGAAGCACCATACCGCCGCCGATACCTTGAACAATACGGAAAATAATCAAGGTTTCAACGGATGTTGCCAATGCGCAAAGCAGCGATCCTACCGTAAACAGAAACACGGAGACGAGAAATACTTGCTTCGCGCCATAACGGTCAGACAACCATCCGGCTAGCGGGATGACCGCTGCTTGTGCAAGTGCGTACCCTGTAACTGTCCAGGATACAACCTGATACGTGGTGTTAAACTCTTGAAGCAAACCCGGAAGTGCCACGTTAACGGCAGTTCCGTCCAGCACGACCATGAAAATCCCGATAATAATGGCTGCAAGCGGGCCTAATATTTTCTGAATGGAAAACGGCTCTTCGCTCCTTGCAGCAGATGTTGTTTGTGCAGACATCGTACTCTCCAGCTCCCTTTACCCGTCCTATGCTCCTCCAGATCCCCCGTACTTCCATTGACCCTTCCTATGCGGAGGAGTACAATGAAGGCATCGGAACCTAGTTCGGAACATCTCGGTTTTTTATAAATGGACAATTGTCCGCTTTAAATACAGCTTACCTAACGCTACGCGCATTGTCAACGAAAGACAATGTGAACTTTTTTCAATTTCAGGAGGTTCATGGCATATGCAGCAACGGAGCGAACGAAAGGACGCCGCCAGACACCGAGAGCTCATACTCGACACAGCCTCCCAGCTGTTTCATGAACATGGTGTAGAAAGCGTCAGCATGCATCAGATCGCCAAGTGCGCAGGCGTCGGCCAAGGCACACTGTACAGACGATATTCTTCCAAAGCGGAGCTCTGCATGGAACTTCTTACGGATCGCTTCGAGCGATTCGCATCCAATATTTCCGCTTATCTTGCGCTGGAGGCGCAATTGCCGGTACGCGAGCGAATGGAAACGTTCTTGTCGCGCTGGATTGATTTTATCGCAACCGAAATGCAATGGTTTAATGCGATTCAGCCAGATACTTGGTGTTCGGATGATCGGGATAAGATGATTAGCTCTCCGCCTTTTCAATTTGTGACAGGCGTTCTGAAGAAATTGCTGGATGAAGCTGTCGCTGCCGGCTTGGCACCGCATGTGGATACCGAATTCGCAGCCTTCCATATTACGATTTCCATGAGTCCGATCGCGTTCCTCTACTTCACTGAAGATCGAGGGCAGACAACGGAACAGATGAAGGCGAAGTACATTTCTTATTACAGTAGCCTTTTTCTCGGGCGATAATGTATGTGCAAAAAAGGACGCTGCCGAGCAATTCCCTTGTTAGTAAGGGGTTGCGCGGCAGCGTCCTTTATTTGGTTGATGGGTTAGAACTAAAGTTGGCCTAAGATCGGTTTATTCGGCAAATAATGCTGGGATTTGATGTAGCGAATGGTACGCGTCTTCACTCGCATCACGATGGAATGGGTTTCGGCTCGTTGATCCGGCAGCATGGAGACACCGCCGAGAAACTCACCCGGCGTGACGCCTGTAGCCGCGAAGATCACATCGTCATTGCCGATCATATCTTCCATCCGCAGCAGCTTGCGCGGATCTGAGAGCCCCATCGCTCTGCAGCGCTGTTCCTGCTCCTCATTGAGGGGCATCAGCCGGCCTTGAATCTCGCCGCCGAGGCATTTGAGTG
Source organism: Paenibacillus sp. CF384 (assembly GCF_900106745.1). GTDB lineage: Bacteria > Bacillota > Bacilli > Paenibacillales > Paenibacillaceae > Paenibacillus_Z. The sequence continues at coordinate 171,051 of NZ_FNNV01000005.1, forward strand.
CGGCTGCAGCAAGCACGCCTTCCGGTGCGCCTCCCGAGCCAACATAGAGGTCGATGCCGGCTTCCGGAAAAGCCGGGGCGATCGCCCCCGCAACGTCGCCATCTGACAGAAACTTGATGCGTACCCCGACTTCCCGAAGCGAGCGGATCAGCTCCGCGTGTCGTTCACGATCAAGGATCATGACGGTCAGATCCGACACTTGCTTGTGAAGGGCAAGCGCCGCTTTCTCTACCGTTGTGCGGATTGGATCCTCCAGCCTCAGCTTCCCGGCAAGCGCCGGCCCGACCGCTAGCTTCTCCATATACATATCCGGTGCATGCAGCAGCCGTCCTTTCGGTGCCACTGCAATGACAGCCATCGCGTTATTGAGCCCTCGCGCTACAAGCTCCGTCCCTTCCAGCGGATCAACCGCCACATCCACCTCTGGACCTTGGAGGCTCCCGACTACTTCCCCAATATAGAGCATTGGTGCCTCATCCATCTCGCCTTCCCCGATCACAACCGTCCCTCGTATGGAGACCGAGTCCAGCATACCCCTCATGGCATTCGTCGCCGCTTCATCGGCGCGATGCTTGTCTCCTCTGCCCATCCAAGGAGCAGCAGCAAGGGCTGCCAGCTCCGTTACCCGTACAATTTCAAGTGCCAATTCCCTTTCCATCGTGCACCTGCCCCCTCCTCAGTTTGCTTGCTGAAGCCAACCAATAATGATGCCCGCCGTTTCTTCAATCGCTTTCTCCGTAACATCGATGACCGGACAGTTTAACGATTTCATAACGGAATGTGCGTAGGCCAGCTCAGCGTCTATGCGCTCTGAGGATGCGTATTTCGCAGAGAAAGGAAGGCCCATCGCTTTAAGCCGTTCGGTTCGTATTCCTGAAAGCTTCTTCGGCTGCATCGTTAACCCTACGACGAGGCGTTTGCCTTGATAGAGCTCCTGCGGAACTTTCACTTCCGGTACGAGCGGCAAGTTCGCGACTCGAATGCCTTTATGGGCGAGATAGATGCTTAGCGGTGTTTTCGATGTGCGGGATACGCCGATGATGACAACTTCTGCGAGCAGCAGTCCTTTCGTATCCTTGCCGTCGTCATATTTCACGGCGAACTCAATCGCTTCAATACGACGGTAATAATCATCATCGAGCGTATGGAGCAGACCGGGTTGTCGTTTCGGTGAATCATTAAACGTATCAATGAAAGCTTGCATCATCGGTCCCAATACATCAATGGCTCGCACGCCTTTAAGCAGCGCTTCCTCTCTCATCGTTTCGCGGAGCTCCGGCTGCACCAGCGTATAAGCGATGAATCCGCCTGCGCCGGCTGCATCTCCGACAATGTGTACGATTTCGTCCTCCGACCTGATGTGGCCGCACCGAATCAATTTCACATCTTCAAAAGCGAACTGACGCATCGCCGCCTTCACGACCGCTTCCGCCGTTTCCCCAACCGCATCCGAGCAAATATAGATCGGCTGCACACGTTTCCCTGAGCTCCCCACGTCCTGCCTCCTTAGCCCTGCCTGTCCGCTTCCAGCTCCATCATCCAGCGGAGGATATTCGTTTTGCTGATCCAGCCTACAACCTCGTGTCGATTCGCGAACTGTTCTTCGGTTGCAACGCTTGCAACGACCGGTAAACCGTCAAGCTCCTGCACGAGCATCTTCTTCACCGCGTCCATCAAAGGTTGATCGGCTTGCACGGCAGCGATAGCCGGCAGACGCGACATTGCCATACTTACCGGAATCGCGGCGGCATTGCTGCTGCTTAGTGTGATCTTCAGCAAGTCTTTCGGTGTCACGACGCCTACAAAATGCCGGTTCTCATCCACAACGGTGAGCACCTCGGCATTGCCCATGAATAACGTAATGACAGCGTCATGCACGGATGCGGTTTCCGCCACACTGATCGGCAGCCCTTGCACATCCTTCACGCACGCGTCTTCCCACCGCTTAAGCACTTGCTCTCTCCCCAGAGCTGCCGTCCCCGGAAAATAACCAACTCTCGGCTTCGCCTCCAAGAGTCGAAGCATAACGAGCAGTGATAAATCCGCGCGGAGCGTCGGCTTACCCGTCCCCAGCATCTCCGCCAGCTGATCGCCCGTGATCGGCGCATGCAGCTTAACGAGCTTCAATATTTCGACTTGCCTTGCCGTTAACGTGATGCCAACCACCTCATTCATGCGTCCTTATTTGATAATTAATGTATCACATTGGATTATTAGTACACAATATATATTTGGCTATATTTGCTTGTTTTGATGATACGCACCTAACTTTATAACCCCCATAAACGTCAAAAAACCTTCTCGCAAACGTTTCCGAATAAATTCGGAAGCATTGCCAGAAGGCTGAGCAAGGTATGCGGTGATTATCGTCAAATCTTTAATTCCCCAAGCTTTATAAGCTCGACAACCGCTTGTGAACGACCTTTTACGTTCAACTTCTGCATGACGTTGGAGATGTGTTTTCAAGCACATAAAATCATAATGGTTCCGTTCCCCTTGAAAACACAGTAAAATCAAGGGGAAAGAGGTGAATTATATGTACCTGTTCAAAGAAAATTAAGTGCCTCGACTGTAAAGGGAATTATCAAGCGATCACCGAGCGAGGGAAGAAACGGTATTACTGCAGCACGTATCATAATTATAGGACCTGCACGCGGTGGAAGGTTGATGAGGTATTGCTTGTTGAGTTAATTTACAATCATTACGAAATAGAGCTTATAAAACAAGGACTCATCATCGGTAGTGGAAAAAAGATCGTGAAGCCGCAGGTTTCTTTGGATTTCATCGTCGATCGTGTTGACCAGGTTGAGGTGAGTCCCAAAAGTCAGACGCTACAGATCAACTACAAAGATGGGACTTATACGAAATTATCACCGCATCATGATGCTTATTATGTTGAATAGACAAAAAACCTCCCTCAAGCGTTTAGGACGACAAGAATCCCGCTTGAGGGAGGTATTGGATTAAATAATGGTCTGAACAATGGTTTCGCCATTCTTATCAATTTCAATTCTCCGGACGACTTTTAAGAGCAGCGCACGCGTTTTATCTACGTCATCATATGACTTTAGGCTTGTCAGTTCCTTGAGCGCAAGCTGCATCTCTTTTACGTTTTTCTCAACATTTAACACTTGTTTCTGACTTGCCTCAAGTAACTGGAGCTTCCGAGTTACTTCTTCGATTTCTTTCTCGTACTGTTCCTTCTCAAAATTATACTGCTCCGTATCTATTTCACCAAGCATGTGTTGCCTGCGGATCTCGAAGAGTAGTTTGCGATTGTCTGCGATTTTCTTCTCATGCTTAGAAATATCCTTATCGTAGCCACTTTTAGGCAGCTTAGCTTCAACGGATTTAATACCATGTCGATTGAAATCTTTTACGATTTTACGAATTATCTTCAAAATTTCCTCAATCAGATCATCCTTAAGATCGAAGTACTCAATCCATCTTCCATTGCTGCAACCTACTTCACCGATACGGCGCCGGCGGGAACACATTAGGTAACGATATTGTTTATTTCGCTTTAAAGTGGACATGGTCACCATGGCAGCCCCGCACTCAGCACAATATGCCATCTTTGCGAACACATTTACAAATGCTCGACGGCCGCCGCGGACGCCGCCGCCCCTGATCAATCTAAGCTCCTGGGCTTGGTCATATAGTTCTTTCGAGATAATTACTTCATGGGTTTGAAACTGAGTCCGTTCCCATTCTTCCTTGGGTTTTTGTACGAGCTTCTTTCCGCGATCCATTAGATCGTTCAAATCATTATAGGCGACCTCTACTGTATGCCTCCCAAACACAGTAAACCCAGTGTAGTTCTCATTTGTTAGAACTCTCTGTACCGAAGAGAGACCCCATAGACCACCTTTATACGAAGGTACCGGCTCACGACTTCCACCATCACCATTGAGATAGTTAACTATTGACTTTTCGCCTAAACCTTTATTAACGTATAGATCGAAAATGAGCTTTACAACTTCAGCCTGCTCGGGTATCACTTCAAGTGTTTTCCTTACAGACTTTTTCCCCATAGGAGTCGGTACGACAACTTTCTTGTACCCAAATGGAGGGATGCTTCCTGTAAAGTTTCCTTCAATGGCGGATTGTCGTATTCCCCTACGGGAAGATACACTGATGTCCCCGCTTGTGTTTTGATTAACCACGGATTTGATACCAAAAAGCAGCTCATCATCTTTCACACCAGAGTCATATGCATCCTCAATTGATACTACCCTTATCTTCAATGCATTAACTAAGATCCGTTTCAACGAAATTGCATCTAATGCATCACGACTGAAACGTGAAAGGGAAGTAAACCAGAGCGAACTGATTTCTCCCCTCTTGGCATCTGCAATCATCCTTTGAACATCATCACGAGCGACAATACTAGAAGCAGAATCTCTATCTTCATAGGCAGCATTATCGCTAAAATATATTCCCATTCTCGCAGCATGCTCACGAATAAAAGCCTGTTGGTGTTCTGGACTATCTTTCTGTGAGTCCTTCAAAGTCGAAACTCGGACATATAAACGATCTTCACCTTTTTTGCTCATTACACATTTCCTCCGAGATGTATTTGCACAGAACATCATCAAGATTATCCGATACAACACCGTTATTTGCAAGTACCGATTGTATCCTGTCTCTGACGAGCTCGCGAACTACTTCGTGAGGACGATCACCCACACGGACAATGCGTATGGTGAATGATTTTTTCTTCGTTTTTTTTTCCATATCAGCATCACCCTGTGGTATTTTATGAGCGAGAGCATGGACTTTTTCCATGCTCTCGTACTTATTCCTCGTATTCCATCAAAAACAAATTCCCTCCGAGATCCTCACTGACTTTCTTCTGTGCTCGCTCTACATACTCGCTGACAGAAGATTTCTGGATACAAAGCATATTGGCGATGTATGAATGTGAAAATCCTTGACCGTGTGCTAACTCATAGCATTCACGTTCCCGATCACTTAGACGACGCAGTGCCTCTTCGATCTGAAACAGCTGCCATTCGGTTAAAGTGGAGCTGCTGCGAGAATTGTATTGGTTTGAATATGCTTGCATGATAAGCGGATCTTTATATTTTTGACGCTGGTACGCCGATCGCCGCTCGATCCCGCGCTTACTTCCGCCTGGTTGCCTTCCGTTATGCAGCCATTCAATTACGTGATTTAAGTCGGATATGATTTCTTTTGTATCTTGAAGATCAACGAAAGCACCTTGGTTACTCGCTTTCCACAGTCTATAAGCATTTCGATTCTTTTTCTCACCGAGCTGCTCCATCGTCATCCCAGTCTCTTCCTCAATTATCTCCTCAAGCTCACGCCGGCGCTTTTGATGATAGCGAAGAGTATGACGATACCATTTCTTCAAATCTTGGAGATCCACAACAAATCCGTGATCATCCTTTATGAAATATTTGTCCGGTTCATCACTCACATCTCTCACGCTCTCACGCCCCTTTAGTTGTTGTAGGAGATGCCCCGGCGAACCGGGGCCGTAATTTAAAACAATTGCCTGATGAAATCAATGATTCCATACCACATAGCACAACTGACTAACACAGCACCTGTCTTCCAGCCATTCCAGCGCATGCTATTCCTCCAGATCGCCGAGCGGATCTTCATCATCGCCATGCTCATCTTCCGCTGAATCTTCATGCTCACCATCATCAGTTTCAGCTTCGTCATCCGCAGGCTGCTCTTCGGAAGCCTCTGCCTCTGATTCGCTATCTTCCTCCAGACCAGGCAACGAAACATCCTCGTGTTCTTCGGCAGCAGCAGCTTCTTCCAAGGTCAATTGCCGGCCGCCATCATCCACGTTGACCGATCCATCCTTATCGATGGTGCCGCGGATTCCTTCGTGTTGAACGGCAGAACGAATATCGTCAATGTCCATTTGAGATGAACCGACCCCCAGCGTTACTTGGCCGGCTGCCTTAAGCTTGTGAAGAGCAAGAATCTGTTCGTCGGATAGGTCGCCTCTTACTTGGAATTCAAGAACCGTCTCGTCCTTTTTGTTTGTGTTGAATTTCGTGAAATTTACGCCTAATATAGTTTTCATTTAAAATTGCTCCTCTCGATTATCAAACATATGTTCGGTTTTATAGCAGCACTTTGCTGCCAGACGCCGGAGACGACCGGGGGTTAAATCTATTTCATCGTGATTTCCGCAGTCGCCATCCCTAAGCATTCTGCTTCTGATTTAGTCGAATTACATACTGGGCAACGGATCTGCCTCACGAGTGGTCCGCGTTCAACCCAGAAATATTGATCACATCCATAGCAGACACAAACATATACTTCCTTCTGAATTGGTCGAGGAAATGACTCCACGTTCCCGCTGCGTTTTCGGTAGTTTGCCAAGCCTAGAGCTTCTTCCCGCCGTGCCGGATCGGCCGCGTCGCATTGTAGGCCATCTTCTCAGTGATCGCTTTCTCTAGATCAATTCCATATCGGCCGCATGCATCGAATACTCGAATCACGATGTCAGCCAGTTCTGATGGAATCCCACAAGGCTTACCGAGATGATCTTCTCCATCCCAATTCATGACGTTACTGCTTTCATGAGTCAACAATCCTAAAGAGGGGTGCTTAAATTCGTACCATACTTTTGTACATCTGTGTCCATTCCGGTGATCTTCCAACGCCTCGGAAGCCTCCGAGTGAATCAATGCTATGATTTCACCGAAACTCCGATCCTCTTGCCACCAGCCTTTGTTTACTGCGTTCTGGTGTGCTTCCTCGATTAATTGATTAATAGATTTTTCCACGTTCATTCCCTCCTCATAATCTTCCGTATTGTCAAGGAGATAAATCGAATTGCTACGAGTGCTAAGCTAAAGATTCCAACGGAATTAAAAACTGCCTCCGGCCAATTCATGGTCGTTCCCTCCTCAAAACAAGATCATACGTTCGGTTTAATGACAGCACGAAACCCTTTACCGAGCGAAGGCGCGGTATTTACCAAGCAAAACTTTCGGGTACATATACTTGAACTTGTGTCCGAAGAATCTGACGGAGGTCTGTCTGCGGCTCCATGTGGTCCGTTTCAGCAACTCTAATCAGATAGCGCCACTCGTGTTTCGTTGCATAGACACCGCGGTGGATGGTCCACCAATCGAATTCAACAGCCTGGCAGCTTGGAGCGGTCACAGTCTTAAGTGGGATGTTTTCTTCACAATGTCTCATGCGTTCTGTAGCCTGATTGATGAGCTTATTCAAATCTGGATGTGGACCATCAGGCAATTCAATAAGCTGTGGTTGAGCGACAAACTCGGTTAGGCAGCCTGCACCAGTCACAATCAGATGAAATCGTGACGTTGTCATTTCTTCTTGGGCATGTATATTCGGGACGTCTTTCACTTCTGGCCGGAGCTCCTTACCACGCGGCACGCCATCAGTATGCCAATTCGGAATAGCCGGACACATTCCTGGCATGAGCATGTGGACCTTAGTATCTACGACGATGTGCTTCCGATCGAACCTTAGATCCATCGCTCCAATTGCTGCTTTCGTAAGCTCGCCGCCATATTTCAGTGCATCATCTAGCGAAGCGTTCCAAAGCTGCGGCGTATTCTTCAGTACATCGATTGTTGGTTGCTCAATGGCTCCGCCATAACGTAGTGGTGTGCGGTTGAATAAAATACGACTCATAGTGATCTTTTCCCCTTTGCCTTTTTCTCCGGCGGACTCTCGATCGCTTCGAGCACTTCACGTTGGAACGAAGTGAATGCTGTTGACATGAGCTCCGCGTTATAAGAGTTCAGACCGAGCGCAATGTGTGCCAAGACGAAAGCGTCCAGAACGTTATTGCTGCTGCTCTCGAATCCCCAGCGTTTGAAGATGTGGACACCAAGTTCATCCTTCTTCGTGTTACCCTTACCGCTGGCGAACTTCTTGAGCTGGGAAGGCGAGGCTTCGATGTAGCTCATTCCGCGGCGGAAGAGTGCCATCCGGAGGCCCCAACCAATGCCGCCGAGTTGTATAGCCTGCTGAGAAGCGAAGCCAAACCCCTCAATGACGATTACATCATCTGGATATATATGATCTATGATTTCGTCAATCTGTGTGGACATACGCTTCGGGTCCGTCTTGCCGATACCCTGCAGTTCCTTCTTTTGAAGCACTCCTCCTGCAGTATCTAGTGCGACGAAACCGCACCGCGTTGATGGATCAAGTCCTACAAATCGAGTCATTGTGCTGCACCTTCCTTTCCGTGGAACGGCCGTCCACCATCATATTCGCGGATAGCGTCTTCCAATGTAAATGTTTTAGCGATTGATGCTCTATCAGACATTACTCGTCTGACTTGGTCAGCATCACTAAATAACATGATCCAGTAAAATGTGTCAGGCATTGGCGCCCTCCAATCTCGCAAGCAGTTGTTCGTTTTGTTCACGTAGCCGCTGGAGTTCATCCTCCAAGGAATGATCGCTTTTAATCACTATTGCTCGCGGTGCTCCAGGTACACGTTTGATGAGTGCAGCAGCTTCAAGTTGATCCAGATAGCGAAGGATTGTTGACGCGCTGTTTAAGTTGATTCCTTTGGAAATTTCGCGCACTGTCGGTGGATATTTATTTTCTTCCATAATTTATTTATGGCAATAAAAAAGCACCCCCGAAGGAGTGCTCATTTATTCAGTCCTAATTTTCCAAGAGCAAATGCTTTTGCAGCCTCAAGGGCTACCGCCCCAATTACCGTAATAGGTAACGTGGATAAATCCTTGCCTATCTTATTTTTCATATCAGCCCACACGCTGTCATTTCGGATTGAATCAAGAAATTCATGTCCATTCCACAACATTCGAGTCGGCCTAATAAACCTAGTCTCATCAGGTACAGATGAAGCCTGTATAAATCCAGCTTCTCTCAAAAGCTTAACATGATAAGTAACTTCAATTTCAGAAAAACCTTCAAACCTTAATGGAACCCAGTTGTTACCGCCAACCGCATGCTCTTCTACTTCCAAGAGAATTTTTCTGAGTAAGTCCATATCCCTTTTCAACATCAATCACCTCAAGTTGGAAATTCGACGAGAGGAAGGAGTTTCCTCTCCACGCACCGAATATTGTCTTTTTAGGAGGCGATCATCATGTTTAGCATCGGTCAGGAGCTCTACCTGGAATCCGAATTGAAACGAGTAAAACTTGCTCAACTGCCAATTGTGGTTAAATACTTGGAAGGCGAGATCGCCGATTACGGCGGACCGATCCAGGAGCTTAACGAACATTCCGTGAGGGTAAATGATATGTACTACACAAAAGCGGCCTGCCGGTTCTATATCCGGTAAGCCGCTTTTATTATTTCAGAGAATGAACTCTCGACAAACCCATCTCCGCACGCGCTACGTACTTTCCAAGCTTAATTTGGAGATCCGTTTTAATTACAAAGTGCATAATACCAAAATCGTTCTGGTAGCCTCGGCATTTGTACCGATACCAAATTGCGGCTTCGCTAGTTTTTTCATGCAGAGCCCACACCTTAATATCAGCATGCTTAAGCTGCCGCCGTATTTCAACGAGATCCTCATGGATTAAATCAAGCAGGTGCTCGTTAGTAGCTAGGAAAAGTGCCTTGAGAGGCTGGTTTGTACGTTCCATTTTTTTGCGCTGCTTCTCGACCACATCCAGAAGCATGGGCAACAGACAACTGTCTCGGATCATTTCCAGTTCTTCTTTAGTAGCTAATTGTACGCCGCCCATAATGTCACCTCATGGGTATTATATGCGAACAATTGTTCTTAAATCAATTAGAGAATGAATTCCATGAATACAGGTGAGCGAAGCATTCCATTCTTCGTCCAGTTCCTCGTCTTCACTCGAGCCTTGATAACCGGCTGCAAGTGGACGAAATCCTTATCGTCCTTAATGGCCAACTTATCAACTACACTCCGGAATGCCTTCTTGTGGTCATCGTTCACTCCGAACTCGACGATGCCCGCCGGCCGGATCCGTCCGTTGTCTTCTACCGAAGTAAGCCAGCCGAATTCGTTCTTCTTATAGCCAGTCAAGTAAACCTCAGCTTCGGTCCAGTTGATTACCTTCTGCCAAGATGGCGATCGGGTATCAACCTTATACCTCGAATTCAAATCCTTGATTACTATGCCTTCAAGCCCATGCAGCTGCACCGCTTCGAAATAGTCGATAATGCTGCCGTTAGACACTTGAACCTTGGTATAGTACTCATTATCTCGGAAAGCTTCAGCAAGCAGTGCTTTCCTCCGTGCAAGCGGCAAACCTGTCACATCGATCCCGCGGTGCCGGAGAATATCAAAGGCACAGAACGTGACTTTCGTCTTGCTCGTCTTTGACTGGAACCGCGACATCATTTCTTCGAAATCAGGCTTTCCTTGTTTATCAATTACAACCAGTTCCCCGTCAAGTATTGTGCCTTGCGGGAATGGTGGTTTATGCAGTTCTGGAAACTTTGCAGATACATCGTTGTTGTGCCGAGTATACAGCTTCAGTTCATCCATGTTCGATACGATCAACCGGATGCCGTCGAACTTCATCTCAGCGATGTGGTTGCGTTTGTCATATGCCCTGTTGTTTGGAGCGTACTGCAGCAACATTGGAGAAATAAACATTTTCATCACCCTATTCCATTATAAACCCTCGGAGTCTAATAAATTGCGGGAATTTGTGGGCAAAGAAAAAGAGGGACCACTAGTTAGTTGGTACCTCATCATACTTCAATATTTGACTGTTCCTAAGACAGAGTGCAGCTTCTTATTTTTAACACTAAAGAAAGTATATTCATCTCCAACAGTGAGCATCATCCCACTGATTTTCCTGCTTTTAATATAAATATCCTCAGTCATCGAACAGCTAGTGCATGAGAATGTAATTACCTTGAAGGTCGGTGTGTCACTTTTACTGTTCCGCATTTTGCCATTGGAGCAAGAGTCGCATTTCACATAAGTATCGCCGGCTTCTATAACGAGTCTTCCATCGAACTTGTTTACTGGCTTAATTCTGAAATTGTATATATCCTTAAGCGCTGCTCTCAACAAATTTATTCACCCTCACCACTGAGTAATTTCTTAGTGAAATTATCCTATATTGAATAGGAATTCTGCAAGCAGTCATTTAGATATTACTGGTGCCCGCCAGCGAGAGCAGAAAGGGCTTGTGCTGTAATCATACCCCAAACATACGTTCTGCCTGTATAACCAATGGTTATGATCGTTTGGTGATGATTTCGAAGGGTTGTTTACCTTCTCACTTATAGGTGGCAGTCGTAGGACAGAAAATGAGCATTTTACTCAAGCCCTTTTCTCCAGTACTAATTCCAACGCCAGTTTGAGATCTTTGGGTTCATAATAGTCCAACCATTCTTTCCCCTCAGAGATGCGCTTGCTGTCATCGGCCAGATAACGTCCATAATCGAAATTCAGCACAGTGCCATCTTCGCTCATCTGAAAATATGTAGCCAGATCATCTGGCGAATCAATTGAGAAAAATCCACCTCGCTCGTTATAGGCAAATAACTCCGCATCTTGTGGCAGCTTCTGCAAATAGGCTATTAAGTCCTTAACCGTTATAGCATCATCCATGAAATTGTCACCCAACCTTTTTATCAATATGTAATTGTCAATGATCGAATTATATGTAAAGGCCGGCTTTGCAAAGCCAGCTCGGTGCGGGATCCGCGACCATCGCGCCAGTTGGTGGTGGCTAGGTTTCGTCCGCTTATGCTGCGGGCTCATCAGGCGATATAATTGTTCCGTGTTTCAAACTATATCACGTTGGAGATGTGGTTTCGAACAGTTTTCTCGCTGATGAACAGTTGCTGTGCGATATCCCTTGTGGTTTTATCCTGCACAAGCAGCTCGAAAACCTCGCGTTCACGATGAGTTAATAAGAACTTGCTCTTCTGGTCGCTACCCATTGATGTTTGTCACCCCTCCTTGCTCGGGTTTTTATGGTTTAACAAGGTTAAGGGATACAGTCAAATTATATTATGATCAGGCGCCTGTAGTGGTGCGGTATCTTGAAAAAATGGGCGGGTATTTGTCGCTCCATGACGGATGCCTATGCTATCCCTGGATTGATACTCAAATTTAACCCATCTGTGATAAAATCAATAATAAGAACAAGAATTTACAGGAGGGATCTACAATGAAATGGCAGCAAGTCAGAGAATTGTTTCCCGACCAATTTGTACTGCTTTCGATATTGGATTACCGTGAGGAAGAAGATAAAAAAGTAGTAACAGAAGTAGCACCTGTCAAGGCCATTTCGGAGCGTGACGCCAACAAAGAGTTTTTCAGCGCAGCACCGGGAAACGTCGTCTATCATACCTCTAACGAGGAATGCGTTATTCACCTGCGCAAAGATCCGTTGTTAAGAGTGAGGCGTTAAATTTGAAAATATCTTATGATGGACAACTACTTACAGCCATAATCAATGTTTGTTATCGTGGTCAATGTCTGCAAATTTCCGATGTTATCATTGACACAGGCTCTTCACACACCATATTCAGCCCTGATGTTCTGGAAGAAATCGGAGTTACTTATGAAAATGGAGATTCGGTTTATGAAGCCTATGGTATTGGTGGCTCAGTACCTTTTTACACGAAGATCATGGAATATATTGAGATCGACACATTCAAAATTGAGTCGGTGGAAGTCGATGTGGGCATCCTCCCTAAATCACACAAAGGACTGCTCGGTCTGGATATTTTGAAAACTTACGGTTTCATTATAGACATGGATAAATGCGTTCTGTACTTGCCATCTTCCGTAAAATAGCTGAGAGTCGAGTTTTCCGACTCTCAGCATCTTTTTTCAGCGGTTTTGGCGGTGAGAGTTGGGTTTCCCGACTCTCAGTTACCGCGGAGGGGTTAATTGGGTTAGTTTGAGGGCTGAGAGCCGGGTTTTCCGACTCTCAGCTTCTTTTTTCAGCGGTTTTGGTGGTGAGAGTCGGGTTTCCCGACTCTCAGATACCGCCGCGACGGAGGCATTCTCAGTTACCTCCCGGCGGCGAAATATGGGTGGATATTCACCACCCATAACAAAAAGCCCGGCCGCAACAACGCGACCGGGCCCCAGGCTCACATAAGCGCCTATCGGCGCCAGTACATTTCGTGCGCGTAGCGATACTGCGCCGGCTGCTTCGGCGCGCGGATCGCGAATGCGCCGCCCGGCTCATACGCGAATGGCGCTTCGCCTTGCGCGTACGACGCGACTTTGCGGCGCTCGATGCAGTCCAGCAGCACATGCTGTTTGAGCGACAAGTACTCCAGCGTGTGCGGGCCGAAATCGGCTTCGATCTCGCCGGGACGGAATTCGTAGTAAACGGTGCGGCGCAGCGGGTTGCCGTCACCTGCAGGCGAGCCGTGCAGCACTTCGATATTGTGGAAGATCACATCTCCGGGCTGCATCGGAACCGGAATCGCATCCTCCGTCGTGAAGCCGGGCTGCTTGCAGCGTTGATCGGCTTCCTCTTTACTCCACTTATTACTCCCCGGAATAACCCATAAGCAGGTTTGCAGATCCGCTTCATCCAGATAGAAATCCACATTGAAGATCGGACGCGCATCCTCACAGCCGTCCGGTACCGCAGCGTCGCGATGCCACGGCACGATAATGCCTTCGTTCGGCGCCTTCAACACCATGGAATCCCAGGTGGCGATGAAGTTCCGGCCCTGCAGCTTCTCCACAGAGCGCAATATAAACGGATGACCGAGCAGCACCTTCATCGGATGGCTTTTAGCAATGACATATTCGACGCGCTTTAAGATCGATTGGCCTGATTTCACACCAACCCCATACATAAAGTCCGGGTCGCCATCTGCACCTGCGGCACCTTTCTCGTAGAGCGCTTGCATGTCGTTCTGCACCACTTTCAATTCTTCGCCAACGACCACATTCCGAATGACAAGAAAACCATTATCCAAGAAAAACTGCGCCTGTTCCTCCGTAATACTCTCCTGCGCCCTTGCATCGACGAACGGCATTTCCACCTTGATAGTGCCCATTTATGCTCCACTCCCTCATAGGTAATGAGTGCTTCTCAGCTAAGTATAAGGGATATGGACGAAAGGTGTATGTAGTTGAAAGTAACAAAGAGGTTGCAGAAATCACACGAAATTGCGATAGTAAACTTGAACAGTCAGCACCTACCCTAACCCCGCCGAGGTGACACGACCAATGAATACGCCGACCAAAGTCCCCTACTACCATCACACGCTGCCCGAACATGTCGCAGGTTTATATTTTCATCCCCCTTACATCACGCTCGCCCATTTGTTTCACGCGCCGCAGCAATGGGATATCGCAAGACGCATGTTGAATAATTATCAATTCCAATATGTTGTTGAAGGCGCCGCCGAATATCGGATTGAGGATCAAACCTACACGACACGCCGAGGCGATCTGATCTATCACTCCCCATTGCAAGCTCATGAAGTACACACGATTCCAGGGGAAAAATATATTTGTATCTCCATCCTATTCGACTTCGGAGAGACGAACTATCCCGTTGAACGAATGCTTGGCGAGGAACGTTTCTTGGGCAATTTCGCAGGCCATGACATCGAGAAAAAGCTTACGCAGCTGATTACTCACTATCATCAGCCCGGACTTACCCACCATACACAGTGTCAAGGACTTCTGATGCAAATTTTGGCCGATCTCTCGGGCATCAAGCAGGAACAAGAAACGAAGACGGAGGGGCAGCAGAAGATAAAGACCAAAATGGTGCTCATCCGAAATTACATCGCCAATCACTACAGCGGGAACATTCAGCATCATGAGCTGGAAGCCATGTCGGGGCTCAGCCGCAATTATATTATCATTAAATTCCGCCATGTTTTCGGCATGACACCATTCGAGTATTTAACGCGCGTACGGATTGAACGAGCCAAGGAACTAGCCATTCAAACGAATATGTCGATCGGAGAAATAGCCAATGCCGTAGGTTATGCGGATGTGCATACGTTCGGCCGTATGTTCAAGAACAAGATGGGTACAAGCTTCAGTCAGTTTTGTTCCTCCATGGTGACTTAACTTCATGCAAAGAAGAGAACAGAAGCCCATTCACGTCAGAGTACGTGAATGGGCTGCCGCTTAAATGCTCATAGTAACTAGTAATAACGCCTTGAATTAAGATCCGGATCTATGCGGGAAAACACGGTCCACCATGGCGTTAAATTCAGCGATGAAGCCTTGAATCGGATGACCAAGCTTCACATCGCTCATGTAAGCGTCCATGCGATCGAAGAATTCCGGATTCGCTGAGACGTATACATTCTTAACTGTTGGCGCCATCTGTTTGACTTCATTGGCAATCCGGTCTTTCAAGCCGCCGGTCACGTCTGCATCCCGCGTCATCCGACTCGGAGCACTAGGAACCGTTGGTGCCGGATTGGTGTTATAGACCCGCAGCATGTTCGGACCGGTAGCAATTGCACTGATTTTCGTACCCATCGTGCCAGTATTCATGTTTGGACGCTGATAGGCTCGCTGTGTACGACTAAGCGGAGTCGGTGCAGAAGGAACGTTCATTGCACGCGTGCCCATGCCCTTCATCTCCGACTTATCCTTCAGCGAAACGCCGACATAGGCGTTATCATCGGTCAGCATCACATGAGCTTTGTTCACTTCAGGCAAGCTTTCGAGCCGATCAGAGATCTCCTTGCTCATTTCGAGCCTGTAGTTTTTGTGGAGACCGATAATATTATTGCTGTTTAATCGATGTCCGTCCACCCGATTCATTTCGTTCATTTGATCGTTCGCGAATCTGGAATTGATGATTCGGTTGCCGTTCATGTCATAAGCGATACTGTTATTGCGGATGTTGCGGTTGCCAAGGTCCCCTTGTTTATCCATACAGCCTGTCAGTATCGTCGTCAACATCGCGCCGGCTGCGAGCACTGCCCATTTTCGCTGCATTCCATCTCATCCTCCGTTTCGTATGAACCGAATTGATGCGGCCCGTTTATAGGGTTAGCCGAACGGGGATGAGCTATGCTGGCAAGTTTTTAGGTGGGCACCTTCTCCGCTTCCGCTTCTTTCGTTTCCGCCTCTGCAGCTTCATGCTGTACGAACAGAACGCGCACCAGTTGAACCGGTTCAAGCATCCCTTTAAGGTCCACAACGAACGGATCCGTCACCGTAAACGTTTCGTTCCTTTGTTGTCCGCCGAGCTGCGCAAGAAGTCCCGCCTCAAGCACGATTTCTCGAGGACCGCCGATGGCTTGAATCCGCGCCGCCATATTGACTGTCCGTCCAAAATAATCATTCCGACCGTTCATCCCAACCGTCACCGCCGGTCCATGATGAAGTCCGATTCGCAGGTCGAGCCCTTTCAACGAATGCCAGTCCTGCTGAATGTTCAGCGCCGCTCTAAAGCCTGCTTCCGGACTGTCGAACACGGCCATTACCGCATCGCCGATCGTTTTGACAACTACGCCTCCATGCTGCTGCACCTGCTCCGACAGAAACTCGAACATCTGCCTTACATAGCCGTAAGCGCTGGCGTCACCGACACTTTCGTAATACGCGGTTGATCCGCACAGATCGGTAAACAGTACCGTTAAACTCGAAACGCCTGCCTGTTGACCCGGAGCCAGAACATCGGATGCAAACAGAGCGCGGAATTCGGGGAACATCGTAACTTGGGAAGCCGTCGCAACGACATCATCCCAACCTTCACGCTCCAGAACGACCATCACGTCAATATCACGCTTATTGGTTATCGTTATCCACCCTCCGGTTGTTCCATGAATCCCCTCTTGCACCCACCCATGTTCGGCCAAAATAACGCTCCCCGCATTTCCTTCCACCTCAGCATTAACCTTCGACCCCTCAGACTGCTCTGACAGCCTTACCTCAAGCCGCTCATTGCTGCGAAGAACACGCAGTCTCCAATCAATGGCCTGCTCGGGCAGCTCCATCCGAATCGACTCGCCGATGCGTATCAACCGCTGCGTATGAATATGTGGGGCCATCGCAGGCGCTCCTACGCAATAAACGGACCGTACAGCACGCCTAACCTCAGGATGAACCGAGAAGCACAATTCCACATAGCGATCAAACATCACCTCATACTGAATACCGCAGTAATCGCAATGATAACTTTCCGTAATGGCAGCCAGCTTGTCCGAGGACGATTCCGCCACACGGCAATTCGGGCAGATCAATCGCCATTCCAAATTAAATAAACCAAGTCTAGTGCCATGAAGCATCAGCTTCAGCACTTCGCTTCGCGGCAATTGCCACTCCTTCGCAAGGACGTATGGGCGAATATCCGCCACGTCTTGATCATCACTGCGCCTGATAAGGTCAGCCAGGCGTTCAACCGGAGCGCCGCTAAAGCCAAGCTCATCAAGCTGCTCCAGCACGTGATTAAGCTTGCTGTCGTTAACTTTGTGATCGTGACTAGCGTTTACTTGAGCGTTCACTTGAGCGTCCGCGTTAGCTCTCATGACAACGGCTTGGTTCCCTGCGGCCACAGCTGCAACGATAGATGATTCTATGTAACGAAATGTTTTGTGCATCGATTGCTGAGCAATGAGTTTAACAGGGAGATGCATCACAGCCGACGCAGGTATGATCGTCGAATAAAGCGTAACCATCGTATGTTCTTCCCCTGCTACTTCAACAGCTTTCAACTGTATGCCTGAACGGAATTTGCTCATTGGTCCTTTGGCATAGTGACGAAACACCTCGTACCACTGCTCATGTGTCCATTCAAAAGGATACTCCTCCCACTCCATCGGGATGAGCTGAAGCGCCTTCGATTTCAACGTGCGGCTGACAGACTTCGGCTTATGCTTCTGCTTGTTCACCGGGTCTAGTCCGATCGCTCGATTAAGACGATTCGTATCGGATAAAATCTGCCACACTCGGGATTTGGGCTGCGGGAATTGCTTCTCCATCGTTAAACGGATCGAAGCCGTACTCATTTCAGACGCTTGACTCAATAGGACTCAGCCCCTTTTGGCGGTTCTTGCCTAACTCTCTCTTTATCATAAAGGAAAAGTGTGACAATCAGTAGCATAAACAAGCCTGCCAGATTCATAATTTCGGCGGCTTTTACCAATACTACCCACAGGTGGTGAGTAATGGTGAAACATGTCATCGAAACATTTGCGAAGAGTCCCGATTTTCAACATCAGCATATTCTGCTCGGGGGCAAGCATGCAGAGCTATTCGCCCTATCGAGTCTCGTCGATGTCGCCGCAACCGTGTGGCGGCTGAAGGAAATCGCTTCTGCGGAGGCCTATACGTGGGAGCAGTTGAAGTGGACACTTGGCGCAGATGAAGCAGCTAAGGCAGAAGAGCATGTTCAAGGCCTGTTGGAAGGACGAGCCCTTCTCTTTAGCTCAAACGGTTCGGAAGCGATTTGGATACAGCCCCTGTCTCAGAATTTGAACCGATCCATCAATACGCCTAACAATCAAAATATCCTCATTTCCTCCCAAACCGGCTTCATTGAAGACATGATGACGAATGTTGGCTTGATCCGTAATGAGCTTCGTTCCGCGCATTTGAAGCAGTCTCTTGTGCTCGTAGGCTCTACGCATAAGCAGCGCATGATCATTTTATCGCTCGATCATTCAGTAGATGCGGCGTTGCTCGCGGAATGCGAAGCAGCCATTCGTGCCCATGCCAACGAAGATTTCACGTCTACAAGGCAAGTGGCCAAGTGGCTCCGGCAGCAGCCGTTATGGAGTCCGCTCCCTTGCTATAACCGAACGGAGTCGCCGCATGAGACCTGCCATTATCTGAAACAAGGTCGGATTGCGCTGCTCATCGAAGGTTACCCGGAAGCGATCATCATTCCTGTCCATCTTGCCGACTTGTTTATTTTGGATACGGATCTTGACCTGCCTTCTGTTCTTTCAATTATGCTCATTTTCTTCCGGGTCCTTGGCGCGCTCATCGCTATCATTGCACCTGCCGCTTACGTTGCTTTAGTTTCGATCAATCCGGATGTCATGAAGCTGGAATTGATTTATTCCATCGCCCAAAGCCGCGTAGGCGTGCCTTATCCTTCGCTTACGGAAGCGCTCATCTTGTTTTTCATCATTGAAATGCTCCTGGAAGCGATCGTCCGCTTGCCTAAGAGCATCGGTCCAGCCATGACAATGGTAGGGGGGATCATTCTCGGTCAAGCGGTTGTCGAGGCTAAGCTGGTCAGCAATTTACTGATTATCGTACTGGCGGCTTCTACGATCGCTAACTTCACGATAATTGGCTATCAATTCGCGCTCACGGTTCGGCTGTGGCGATATATCATGCTATTTTTTGCGGCATTGTTCGGCCCTTTAGGGATCGTGTGCGGCTTATATTTGCTTCTATCTCTCCTCAGCAATACCACCGTGCTCCATAAACCGTTTGTGCCAACCACCGCTCTGAGAGGAGGAAAACCGAACAAATGAAGCAAGGTATCTCCATTTCCGTGTTATTTATCGTGCTTCAATATGGTCTGCTCATGTTTATTTTTCCGCAAAGTGTTATTCAGTCTCAGCCCTCCGGACATTGGATGACAGTCGTATTGGGATGGCTGCTCCAAGGCATCTTGCTTCGTTTGATGGTTGGTGGATTGAAGGAGGAGAAGGCAGACTTGCTCCTTTGTTTCTTACAGGCAAGAACGGCAGCCCGAATCTTCTGGCTCTGGTTGATAACCATCAGCAACGTTCTTGTCATCACCATCATCATTCGAGGCCACTCCCAATTACTCAAAATGTTATTTCTACCGAATACGCCGATTTGGGTGTTAATGGCACTCCTGCTAATTTCGTCTTTGTGTATTTCGTATGCCGGGCGAAACTCGTTATTACGGCTTTCCCTGCTGGCCGGGTTATTCGGACTTCCACTTGTCATGATCAGCCTTGCGAGTGTGTACGGCAATCTATCCCTAGATATGATTAGTCCGCTCAACCCTACATTAGCGTTCATGGGGGACGCGAAGATACTGCCCCTGTTCTTTATCTTCTCGCATACGATCGGCGTGATCGGATTTTTTGGCCCGCTTTCCCAAAACTCCAAACGCTGGTTGTGGGGAGCTTGGTGCCTGTCCTTGTTCTTTTATCTGATCGTCGTTTATATCCCGCTTGGTATGTTTGGACACGAAGGCGCAGCCCCTTTGCGATACCCGCTTATTATTGTTCTGGATTCCATTCGGGTCAATTGGTTTTTCTTCGATCGGCTATCCATGTTTTATGTGATGGCTGTCTTATTGAGTACGCTATTGAACGTCACCGGTCTGCTCTGGCTTACTCGATCGCTTGCCAGTCGTTCCTCGAGATTCACCAAATGGATCGCGAGTCCCATCACGATCTCTGTGCTTGCCCTGTGTTTAGCCATGCTTGTTGTAAACATGGGAGATCTGGAGAAATTATCGGAATGGGGTGCCCCTGCACGATTTGGACTCGTGTTAGCCATTGCGCTGGCAGGGACTTATTACCGAAGACAAGTGCGGCCTAGGAGATGAACTGACGCAATGATCTTTCGAACATGTAAACCAGCATGTCTTCTCGTATGTCTCACTTTTCCTCTGCTCCTGAGCGGATGTTGGGACAGCCACGACATTAATCTTCGAACGATGCCCGTCATCATCGGCATTGGCAAAGGGGAATCTCAAGCTTATAACGTCACCCTCCAAATACCGATTCCTGCAGAGGATACATTCTCCATCAAGACGGTCTCCCAAGAATCCAGTTCGATTGGTTTAGCCTTCGATAATATGAAAATCAACATCGAGAACTATATTGACTTGTTAGATATCGAGATGGTCGTTTTTCATGAATCCGTTGCACACGAAGGGCTGGAGGAAGAATTCAATAATGCCGTCCGAACTAGAGGCATTCCACCTCGATCCTTAGTAGCCATAACGGATGCGAATATGAAAGAGCTGTTTACCAATACGAATAAAGCCATTAAATCCGATGTGACGACTTTTCTGAAATTCTCCAATAAAGCGGCCGGCTGGACACCTAAAACCGCCAAAACCAAAATGTGGGAAGCCTATGAATCCACGAAATCCTACACCCAAGACGTGATTATCCCCATCATTCGTCCCGGTAAGGAAACGGTACTCAACTTCCCCGGATCCGCTGTCATGCGAGAAGGAAAGATGGTGGCACGCATTGGGCAGGAAGAGACCATGTTCGCTAACGTGGTTACAAACCGGTTCCACGGTGCGGCAATCGAGGTTCTAAAGAGTGCAAATCTGATGATTCTGAACGCCAAAATGAAATGGAAGGCTCGATTAACACAAGATGGACCGACCTTAGATGGCACTCTATACGTAAAAGCTGCCCTCACCGAAAGCAGAGAGGATGCTTCCGAAGAGGAATTGACAGCAGAAATGGAAAAGTATATGACCGATCAGCTCTATCGCTTAACTGCCAAACTGCAGCGATTCAAGAGCGACCCTCTTGGATTTGGGAATCATTTTAGAAACAAGCTACAGCTCGAAGAGCTGAAGCGTTGGCGTACCGACTATTATCCGAAACTGAAAGTGAATTACAAAGTTAAAGTGGTCATTAATAATTTCGGAAATTTAGAGAGAGAAGAGTGAGTGGAGTAGGGGGAACAGTGAGAAATTGCTGCGTGAAATGCAACATTTCCTATAGCTGCGGGACAGTTACTACTCCCAAGGAATCGTGATGTCCCCTCTGAGCCTCGCCAGACCTTCTACAAAATAATAGTCGCCGTAAATCAGCGGTACGTCGACATTCTTACGCTCCGGATAATGACTCGTACCGTGCAAAATAAGTCCTTCTTCCTGATCATCGTCAAAGGCCCCGTAATTCCGATAGAGCGACTCCAATATGCGCTCACCTGCTCGCCTGTAGCTGTGCGATTCCGCATCTGGTACAAGTTCAGCGATTAACAGCAAGCCGCATGCCGCGCATGCGCCGGCGGAAGAATCGCGAAGCGCTCGCGTCTCAAGCGGCGCGCGGAAATCCCAGGCCGGGACAGCATCCTCGGGCAGCTGTGAGAGGAAGAAATGCGCGACTCTCTGGGCCGCTTCTATGTAATCTTGACGGCCCGTATGCTTAGCAGCCAGCGCAAGCCCATAGATTGCCCAAGCCGTGCCTCGTGACCATGCGGATTCAGGCGCGTAGCCTTGCCCGCCGATATATTCGGCAACCTCACCGGTCTGAGGGTCGAAGCGCACGATATGCCGAACTGATCCGTCCGGGCGAATGAAATGCGCGAGCACGGTGCTCATATGCGCTTCCGCAATATGGGCATAACGCGGATCACCGCTTTCCCGCGAAGCGAAGTAAAGCAGCGGCAAATTCATCGCGCAATCGATGATGGCCAGACCAGCATTGTTATCGCCTTCCCGCCAAGGATTCCAAGCGCGGATATAGTTGCCCTTTACATTAAATCGGCCTGCCAGATGGCTCGCCGCTTTGAAGGCTCGTCTGCGCGAAGCTTCACTGCCGCTCAGCTTGTAATTGATGATGCTGGTCAGCGTCCACATGAAACCTGAATCATGATCAAGATGGTCAAAGCCATCAAGTACAGCGTCAAGCTTGAGCTCACATTGCTCGGCAAGCGCTTGAAATTCCGGATTGCCATCACGCAGCAGCCACAGCAGTCCCGGCCAGAATCCCGCCGTCCACCATTGCGGCTGTTCCAATACATAACGGCCGCCTTGGCTTGCATGTGGAAAGTTGGCTCCGATTCGGACACTGGTACGTTTCACCTTCTGGATCGTCTGCTCCCACGCCTCATTCACCCATGAAATAGCTACAGATTCCGAATTTGCAGTTTCCGCCATGCCATACCCACCTGCCTATTCTAGAAATGTGAATTGAAAAACAAGCTCAATTGCAGCTTCGCCCTTAATCCTATCTTCTCTTAGATCCAAGTAAATGCGAGTAAAGCTCTCTTCCTGACCAAAGTGGTTCGAGTACGTCCGCTCCTCGATCCGGACCTCGTAGCAGCCCGATTCGTATTCAAGCCTAGCTGCATGGCGTTCGCCTTGCAGGCTAATTCGTCCATCAGCTATCACTTCCGGCTTGGAGCGGGTGATGAACGTCTCCGTAATGGGTGCTGGATTCCCGCTAAAACAAAACGTATCCCGCAGCTCTAATAGGGGCCGTTCGGAACTCTTCTGCCAGCTGAATTGCCGCCGATAAGAGGTCAACCCGCTGCTTGGATAACACGAGGCCAGCTCCAATTCGAAGCGATCTTCTGCCTCACCGGTATGCGCTTCAAGAACGGTTGCTGCACTTTGCGCGCCAACTGCTTGTAGATGCCCGCCGATGATCGGCAGCGAATGGCCTTGCGCCCCGTTGCAATCATAGCCGTAACGCCCTGCGCCGAAGTAGTCGGCCGTATATTCACCGCTGCCAAGATCGGCCGCGAATGCCGGATCCTCATCCGCGAGCAGAATAAAATGGCCCACATCGATATGGTTATGCGGCTCGTGGTTTGTGCCGCCTTTGGCTGCAAACCCGAAGCGGCCCGCCGTAGTCGTATAACGGGAAACAAGCCACTTCGCATCCGGCAGAAACCAGCTTCCGGACAGCCAGCTCTCCGCTCTTGGAACCTCCGGTCGATGCCAGATGAAATTGCGCAGCGCATGGGCGAAACGCCAGCAATGATCATCGCTGAAGCTCGCCCGAATGGTCAGCGGAGGATAATTTACTTCATCATAATTGGAGGCTAGATAATCCGAGAGTCCGAGATGAACATTCACAACCGGAACAGCGTCCGAGAAGTTAGCAGGCCGGTTGCCGGCCAGGTAACAGCGCTGCTGAAACTGCGCAATGGCTCGCACTTTGTTGTCGTCGAGCAGGTTCGCTTTGCCGCCGGTTCCGCGGTTCAGCAGATCAGCGAACGCAACGAAATAACCGAAACCGTAATTCCAATAGCCCGGACCTTCGAGGCAGGCGCCATCCTCGCCAAAGCCGGACAGATAATGCCCCATAGTGGCAATAGCTTTCTCCAGGATAGCGGCTGCTCGATCGGAATCCGACTCTATGAGAAGTGCAGCGGAAGCGATGGACCCGGCGCAAACCGCCGCCCAGTTATGATCCGCCGTTTCCCAGTGATAGGGACCCTCACTCAGATAGCGCTGGAACAGACGCCGATCCACTTCACGACGAATCGCAGCCTGAAGCGGAATAGAAAGATGCCCCTCACCAGATATCGCTAGAATCTCTGAGAGCGCGAAGCCGGTCTCAGCTGCGAACAGATCGATGTTGCGATCAATCGCCTGACCTCTCATATGGGCCGGCAAGCACCAAGTCGTCTCCTCTAAGATTGCCGCAATGATTTCCTCCAGCGAGGCGATGTAACGTATCTCGCTCGGATACAAGAAGTGAAGAATCGCGAAGGTTGCAAGCCGCCTTCTGCGCTGGAAGTAGACGTCTTCGTACAGCAACCGATTCCCGGTTTTCTCATAGAGCGCATACAGCTCAGGCGTAAGCTCCGGTATTGGCGCTTGGATCAGGAGCTGCTCTTCCTTCTCTACTTCCCGTACCATGTCTGCAAAATGAGGTGAACCTGCGATCTCCTGCCACTTGGCAGCGCTTATTGCATCCTCTCCGTACACACACCGTTCGGCAGAACGTCCTTCTTCGAGCCCGCTCAACAGTTGATCCTTCGTCCAACCGATCACCTCTGCCACGCTCTCGCCTCCCGCCTGATTTGAACTAGCGTGCCAACCAGCCGCCATCCACGCAGAGGACATGGCCGTTCATATAATCGGATGCTGCCGAAGCAAGGAACACGGCAGGTCCCTGCAAGTCCTTCGGCAATCCCCATCTGCCTGCCGGAATCCGCTCCAGAATCGCTTGTCTCCGCTTCTCATCGGCCATGAGCGGAGCCGTATTACGCGTATCGATATATCCGGGCGCGATCGCATTCACTTGAATGCCTTTGCCGCCCCATTCATTGGCGAGCGCCTTCGTGATTCCGGTAACGGCATGTTTGCTTGCCGTATAACCCGGTACATTAATGCCGCCTTGGAAGCTGAGCATCGAGGCGATATTGATGATTTTGCCGCTGCCCCTGGCAATCATATGGTTGCCTGCCATTTGGCTGAGGAAGAACACGGCATTCATATTCAGGTCGATGACATCGAACCAATCGGCACGCGAATGCTCGACTGCCGGTGAGCGACGAATCGTTCCGGCATTGTTGACCAGTATATCGATGCCGCCGAAACACGCTGCCGCTTCATGAAACAATGGCTCTAAATGATCGAGCTGACTTAAATCCGCAGAAATTTGGGAAGCAAGTCCGCCTGTGCTGCGAATCATGTGAACCGTCTCGTCGCTGTTCGAAGCGGAGACGGCCACGATAGAAGCACCCGCTTCAGCCAGTCCGACCGCGATTGCTTGGCCGATCCCGCCTGAAGTACCGGTGACCAGTGCTGTTTTGCCAGTTAAATTAAAGCTCATCCTTATGTTCCCTTCTCTCCTATAAGAAGTGTCGCTCCTTCTTGCCGGAACTGCTCTGCTGTCTCCCGCGAAATGCCGGAATCCGTTATGATCGCGCTAACCTCGCTTAACTTCGCGAATGTGAAGAGCGCGCCTTGACCGAATTTATAATGATCCGCCACGACGTAGGAGGTCTTGGCTGTCTCCAGCCATGCCCGCTTAATGTCTGCCGATTCGCCGGAGTAGATCGTAAACCCGGACTGAGGATGGATGGCTGTTGCGGAGAGGAACGCTTTGGCAATGTTCAGCCTGCGAATATAGGCCGCCGCCTCGGCTCCGATCAGCATATTGCGAATTTGATAGCCGCCCGGTACGACCAAACGAATCGACGTTCTTCTAGCCAACTCCGCAATAATAGAAAGATCATTCGTGACGACCGTCAGCGGCTCATCCGGCAGCAGCTTGGCAATCGCAAGCGTTGTGCGGCCGCCATCGAGGGCAATAACCTCGTTGGCTGCTATCAGCGAAACCGCCAGCTCTGCAATCTCTTGATGCTCGGCTGCGTATGGCGCTTCTTCTTGCTTCATCGACAGGATGCCAAGCTGATTCTCCTGTGCCAGGACCGCTCCACCGTGAATGCGCTGCAGCAGCCCCTTCTGTTCCAGCTTGGCTAAGTCCTCGCGAATGGTCTTGCCTGTCACCCGCAGTTGCTCGCTGAGTTCTGTGACCATCACTTCTCGGGAGACGAGCAGTATTTCCATAATTTTCTCATATCTACGCAAAGGGTTCATCGGAAACC
Source organism: Paenibacillus sp. CF384 (assembly GCF_900106745.1). Taxonomy (GTDB): domain Bacteria; phylum Bacillota; class Bacilli; order Paenibacillales; family Paenibacillaceae; genus Paenibacillus_Z. The sequence goes on from NZ_FNNV01000005.1 coordinate 197,215, forward strand.
ATCACTTTCATGCTGAATTGTCTGTTTAGCGTAAGTCTTTCATAGCGACGGCGTCCATGTCCTCGAAGGTCTGGTTCTCTCCCGCCATCCCCCAAATGAACGTATAACTGTTCGTCCCCACGCCGCTGTGAATTGACCAGCTCGGGGAGATGACCGCTTGCTCATTGCGCACGACCAAGTGGCGGGTTTCAGCCGCTTCGCCCATGAGATGAAACACCGCGCCGTTATCCGGCATGTCGAAGTAGAAATACACTTCCGACCTGCGGTTATGCGTATGGCACGGCATCGTATTCCACATGCTTCCCGGCTTCAGCAATGTCATGCCCATTACGAGCTGACAGCTCTGAATGCCGCCTGTGTGAATGTAGCGGTAGATGGTTCGCTCATTGGAGTTCTCCAAGCTGCCCAGATGGTTGGGGGATGCTTCACTAATCGCTGCTTTCACAGTCGGATATGTCTGATGTGCAGGAGCGGAATTCAAATAATACTTCGCAGGCTGCGAGCCATCTTCGCTTGCGAAGCTGACTTCCTTCGCGCCGCGGCCAATGTACAGACAGTCCTTGCTGTCCATGGCATAGACTTCTCCGTCCACCGTAACCGTACCCTTGCCGCCGACATTAATAATCCCAATCTCCCGGCGCTCCAGAAACGTAGCCGCACCTATCGTTGCCGGATCGACCGCGAGGTTCACCGGACCATGGACCGGAACTGCACCACCGATAATAAAACGATCCACATGCGAGTAGCTAAGCTTGAGTTCGTCAGCGGCAAACAACCGTTCGATCAGAAATTCTTCGCGAAGACGAGTCGTGTCAAATGACTTTACTTCATTAGGATGCGAGGCATAGCGGATTTCCATGTGGACATATCTCCTCTTATGTTCATATTAGTTCATTTGGTAATATATATGTTCATTTTAAGTGAAGGATGTCTGTTAGGCAACAACAAAAAACGCATCTGTCTAAGCATGCGTTTCCTGTGGGAGCCTCCACAGTCGAGGGCTATGAGTACCGGCGGCCCGGGGCGGTTAAGGCGCGGACTGGGATGTGAGAGAGTTTCACTTTGGAACTCTCTCATCCACGCTATGAGCCGGATTAGTTTAGCTTGAGTGCTGAGAGTTCCATTCTCGAACTCTCAGCACGCATTCGGCGCGGATTTTGCGGTGAGAGTTCCACTTTGGAACTTTCACTGCGACACTATGAGCCGGATTAGTTAGCTTGATTGCTGAGAGTTCCATTCTAGAACTCTCAGCAATCATTCGGCGCGGATTTTGCGGTGAGAGTTCCACTTTGGAACTTTCACTGCTACGCAAGAAGACAGGATGGTTCGTTTCGCCGTAGAGAACATTTCAAACTCGAACCAACCCCAGCATGCTTGACTGAGAGGCGGATTCCCGACTCTCGGGGCGTGGCCATAGTGTGGTGAGCGACTTTGGCCCGCTGAGAGACGGATTTCCCGACTCTCAGCAGCTATTTCCAGCGATTTTGCGATTGAGAGACGGATTTTCCGACTCTCATGGCGTGGCCATGGTTTGTCGTGCGACTTTGACCGCTGAGAGACGGATTTTCCGACTCTCAGCAGCTATTTCCAGCCATTTTACGACTGAGAGTCGGGTTTTCCGACTCTCGGGGCGTGGCCATAGTGTGGTGAGCGACCTTGGCCCGCTGAGAGACGGATTTCCCGACTCTCAGCAGCTATTTCCAGCGATTTCACGATTGAGAGTCGGGTTTTCCGACTTTCAATGCGTGACAATAAATAATGGCGATGATGACGGTGGAAGTAAGTAGTACCGCCTAGCTCCCCGCGAAATACTTGCGAATAAAGTATGTCGGCGTACAGCTCCAGGCATGGCAGTAGCTGTTGATTAGATTGCTGCCGTATGGCGAATTGTTCTTGTCTGCCGGCTGGAATACTTCCCAGAACGTGTCCGCTCCATCACGGGCCATCTCGCCCCAGTAAGCACGCATTTGCTCCAGCGCCTTGTCCTTCCTCCCGGAAACGATCAACGCTTCGATCAAATGATGGTACATATAAGGAGTCATCGGACGAATGACAGGATCCTCTTCGAAGAGACGATCCAGCAAAGCACCGTTCGCTTCTTGATCCAGTACGCCGGCGAGCACCATCCATACTTGTGAAGCCCACGAAACTTGACCCGCTTCTCCACTTTCGAACATGCCGGTACGCTCGTTCAGCAGATGGTTCAAAGCTGCTGTCGAGACATGTTCCACGTAACCTTGGATCGCAGCAGCCTGCTCACGCTGCCCCATCGTTTCCGCTAGCACCACAGCTTGCTTCATACAATAAATCAATATCGCTTGTGCGGAAGCCTGCTTGTTTAAATCATTCTGCCAATCCGTGAAGCAATACCAGGACGGATCGTCCGTCACGATTCCCCGAGCATCTAAACGAAGAAGAGCCAGCTCGACCTGCTCCAGCGCGATCGGCCACAGCTGCGAGAGCGTATCACGATCTTGCGAAGCGGCGTAATAATCATGCAGCGTCGAAATGAAAAACAACGAATAATCGTACAAGTAAATATCATCTGCCGCCGGCTCTGGCTTCTCATACACGCATGCCGATACTTGGCCGCCTTCAAGGCGCAAGCCTGCGAACAGATACAAGCATCTCTTCACAAGATCATAATGATTGAAGGTCTCATAATTCGCCAGCGCCTGCAGCCGAAGATCACCGATCCACAAACGCCGATCCCGTTTGGGCCCGTCCTCGAATACGGTGTGCATGCAATCCTGCAAGGTACGAATCGCGATTCGGTCCATTTCTCGCAAATCTGCAGGCACATGATCCGGCAAAGGTGCTACGAGAGAAAGATCCCCCGAACTTACGGACGTCACATAAACATCCGGGAACGCCAGCTTGAATTTCCGGGCCGGAGTAATCACTTCGATCTTCAAATAACGGAAGCTGTATCGCCGAGGAAGCGTATAAGTGCCTGGCACCACGTCAAAATTCACAATCTCATCCTGCAGCCATGAGCGGTCCAGCCCTCCCTCATAGGTATCGAAGCTCTCGCCAATTTCACAAGGCATTTCCCCGAATATAAATTTCAATCGAACCGGGGCATCCGCTCTTGCCTCCACGGACTGCAGCGAAATCGTCAAGTAGCCCACTTGATGGTCTCCGAAATCCAAGACAAAGGAATCGCCTTTGCTGAACCTCTGTTCCTGCAGTTCTTCGAACGTGCTTGCATGCTGGGTTTTCCACCCATGCAGCGCTTCTGAATCGTGTACCACATCAACAACGCGAGCAGGAGATACTTTGTTCCCGATCAACTCGGGCTTCAGCTCTTCTGCTGCATCAACGAAACTTTGATTAATCATATTGGACTCCCAGCTCTGAGGATTAGCCTTTGACGGAACCTGCCGTCAAAGCGCCGATAAAGCAAAAATCCCTAACCTGCCGGATCCTACGATCGACAGGCCAGGGAATCAAATACTCCATAAACCTACAATAACTTATTTTATTTTAAACGAAAACGGGTTTCTCTAGAAAATCCTCATTTTAAAGAAAAAGTCCTCCCTTTATCGGCTTACGATTTCACCGTAATTTGCATCCCTTTAATAAAGTTCTTCTGAAGAGCAAAGAACAGAATCAGGGTCGGAATAGACGTCACCAGGATACCCGCCATCAGCGTTGTAATTCCCGTTGAAATGTAGGTCCCTTGCATGGCGGCAAGTCCCGACATGATCGGACGAATATCATCGCTTCGCGTTAGGATCAGTCCGAAGATCAGATCATTCCATATAAACGTGAATTGGAACAAGAACAAGACCGAGATCGGCGGCACCAAGAACGGGAAGATGATCCGAAATAGAATGGCGATTGTCGAATAGCCGTCCAATTGCGCCGCTTCCACATATTCCCGCGAGATGGTCGTCATAAAGTTACGCAGCAAGAACACGCAGAACGGAATACAGATGGCGGTATAGAACAGACACATGCCAAGGAACGTATCATAGATGCCCACCTTCTGAAAACCCGAGAACAAGGGAACCAGGTACATTTGGAAAGGAAAGATCGTGCCGCTATAAATCAGCAGGAACCAGTAGAAGGAGCCTTTCAAGCGAAGAACAACCAAACCGTACGCCGCAAAAGCAGAGATCAGAATGCTGGCCGTCGCCCCTACTACACCATAGGTAAAGCTGTTTTTTACGTATTTGGTGAGCTTCCCTGCATTCATTGCTTCCTCTATGTTCTGGAAGAGATGAAATTCCTTCGGCCACGCCCACATGCTTCCGTTCATGAAGTCGCCTATCGATTTCGTCGAATTCATCAGAACCAATACGACCGGAGCAATCCAAACAATAGCTAACGTGATGACAATGATATACTTGAGCCCATTTGCAAGACGTTTCATGCCCTCACTCCTCGACGATCGTTTTCTTCAAATAAAACCAAGATGCAACAATGGATAATACCGTTAAGAGAATTGAAATCGCTGCACCTTGTCCGAAGTGGAACAGCATGAAGGATTCGCGATACATCGTGACGGCCAACGTTTCCGAAGAACGGTAAGGTCCGCCTTGCGTCATGACCCAGATAATATCGAACGTCTTAAAGCTATTAACCAGCGCCAGCCCCATCACAACGATCGTAACCGGGTTTAAGAGAGGCAGCGTTATTTTCCAAAACATTTGAAATCGGTTCGCGCCGTCAATCGCGGCAGCCTCGAACGGATCCTTCGGCAATGAGCCTAAACCGACGAGGAACAATAGCATATTCGTGCCGGCTCCCTGCCATATGGAAGCAACCAGCATCGCGAACGTATTATAGTAAGGCGTACGCAGCCAATCTTTAGCCCAAGATTCAAGCCCGATATGCGTGAGAAGATAATTGATTCCGCTTGGGGAGAACAAGAAGATCCAAATGACACCGACTACGGTAAGCGACATCGCGTAAGGCATATAAAACAGGTTTTTGAAAAACCGTTGTCCCTTCATTTGCTGCAGCAGAATGCTGAGCAGAAGCCCCAGTCCAACCGGGAGCACCAAGGACAAGGCAACCCACATAAATGTATTCTTGAGCGATGTAATATACGTCACATCACTAAACACTTCCATGTAATTACTCAAGCCGACCCAGTGAGACCTCGTTAGTCCATCCCAATCCGTGAAGCTGATATAGAAGGTGTAGATAACGGAGGAAACAAAAAAAACAGTGATCATCAAGGCGGCAGGTAATACATAAAGCAATGCTTCTCCGTGTTTCTTGAAGTAGTTCATCTTGTCACACTCCCATGTGTCCCGATAATAAGCAGGGTTAAGAGGCAGCTATCGCCCCTTAACCCTATTCGCTATTTTTTCTGTTCTGCCCAGTATTTCTCTGCCTTCTTCTCGATGTTGTTCAGGACATCCATGTATTGGTCCGGATTGAGCATGAAGCGAATAAATTCGCTTGAACCGTACTCGGAAAGCTCGGAAGGCGTTGCTTCCCAGTAACGAGTGATGGCTGTGTAGCTGCCTGCGGAAATATTGTCCACAAGCGCCTTAATCGTTGGGCTGCTTGCTTCTACATCCTTACGAGTAGGCACGCCGCCGAATACCTTGAGCAGCTTCTCGTTCGTTTCTTTGTTCGTTAACGAAAGGGCAGCTTTAATGGCGTCATCGCGGTTTTTAGCATTTTGCGAGACTAGGAACGGCGTGATCTCGGAGATGACGGTATTGCCGGCTTCCGGCTTAATCGCAGGCATGATGAACGAGCCATATCCTTCTTCAGGCTTCATGCCTACACCGTTCAAGAAGCTCTCGTACCAAGTGCCCACCAAGTACATGCCGATTTCGCCTTTCACGAATGCCTGCGGAATTTCGGCATCCATCGTCATCGGTTTGGAGAAGTAGCCTTTGTCGTACATCGATTTCCACAGTTCCATCACTTCTACCATTTCAGGATCTGTATATTTCGCTTGGCCGATAACGAGTTTATTGTAGAAATCAGGATAGGAGTGAATGAGCAGATCCTCAAACCAGATAAAGCCGTTCCATGTATCCTTGATCGAGGTGCCGAATGGCGTAATGTTCTTCGCTTTCAGCGTATCGCTGATTTTCATCAATTCGTCCCATGTCTTCGGTGGCGTTAAGCCGTTATCTGCGAATACCTTCTTGTTATAGAAGATCGTCCAGTAATGGGCAGAAGCCGGAATACCGTAAACCTTGCCATCGACTGTCAATGGTCCTGCGAGCGAAGGCAGAATGCCATTGCCGTCCGCGCTAAGCTCTTTCCACTGCTCCGTCATATCAGCCAGGTTTCCGCTGTCCGCGAGCTCCTTTAATTTATAACCGTTCCACCATTTGAAGAGATCAGGCGCTTCTTGCGTAGTGAATCCAATACGCACTGCGGTTTGATAAGCTGTTGTGTCCGTGTAAGGAACACCTTCGAAGGTGACGTTGTCTGACGCTTGAACTATAGGATTAATTTCCTTCAGGTAATCCGTAAGTGGCGCAAAATCATAATAGAATTGCGCGTTAATTGGCTTTGCTTCTTCAGTTGCAGGCGCATTATTCGCCGCCGCATTCGTCGAATTGTTAGTAGTCGCAGCTGTATTGGTTTCTGTCGCTGCCGTATTGTTCGACCCGGAATTATTGTTGCTTGAGCAACCCGCTACGACAAAGGATAAGCTTGACAGCGCTACCACACTGCTGAGCAACATGTTTTTCTTCTTCATTCTTTGGTTCCCCCCATTTGTTTTGACTGGACCATATGAATTGTCTACTGCTTCATTGTATAGGGGTATCGGATCGGTTCCCATCTAGGAAATATAGATTATCTTAGAGTATTTATAGTTCTATATTCTTGAGGGGATGAACCGCAGTATTTCTTGAACAGTGTGGAGAAATAAGCGGCGTCGTTATAACCTACCATTTCCGCGATCTGATAGGTTTTCAAATCGGTGTGGATTAACTGCTTCTTCGCTTCCCCCATTCGCACTTCAGTTAAGTATTCTATAATGCTTTTGCCTGTCTTCTTCTTGAACATCACGCTCAAATAAGCCGAGTTCATGTAGATATATTCCGAGATTGAAGTTAAAGTAATATTTTCGCTGAAATGCTCCCGAATGTACTTCATCACTTGCTCCGATGTTCGATTCTCGATTTTCCCCTTCTTGCTATCCGAACTGATCTCCTTAAGCACCTTGATTAGCGGATTCATTCTCGCATAGAAGGAGTCTGCCGACTCCATGATGCCAAATTCCGCACCCAGATCATACTCCTGATCCCCAAGCTCCTTCACGAAATGGCGCAGCAAGGAATGGAATACAATAATCACTTCTTTCTCCATGGCTGCAATGGCTTCGAGCGTCAATTCTGCCTGCTTCAACCCTTCATACCATTGTTTCAGCCGCTCGATGACCGTATCCGCTTGTTCAAGATCAAACAGCTCCGCTAACTGATCCATATAAGGTTTGATGGATCGGCTTGTACTACGACTTGCTTGCGAGTAGAAAACAATGATATGACTATCGGAGATCAGACGAACCTTCAGCACCCGCGTCGCTTCTTGATAACCGATTGACAGCTGTCGCAGGTCATGCGTGTCGGATATGCCAATCGAAACCGAGATTTTTAACAGTTCTCTGCTTTTCATCACGATCTGGCTGCATAACGCATGCACCTTCACTTCGTCCATAACGCCTTCATAGAGCACGACCAGCACCTCCTGCTCGTCATAATAGCAAGGGGCATAGCCTGTCAGTTCCTCTACGATATTGTGAAGGGCGTACTTCATTAACGTCCAATCGCTTGTGCCATACTTCCCCTTCGTTTCCGACTTCTCTTCAATTTGAATGGTGAATAGCGAGTAGCTGCCTGCTTTCAAAGGAATACCAATCGTGTCTGCCTCGGTTAGGATGGTCTCTATCTGCTGCACCTTGTCGTGCTGTATGAACGTTCTCAGAAATTCATGCCGGATGAGATATTGATTCTGATTCAGAATCCCCTTCAGCTTCACCTCTTCGAGCATTTTCTTCTGCATCGCGGTAAACTCGACCTCGATCTTCCCGAGCAGTTCAAGGAGATCATGATACATGATCGGCTTTAAAATATAATCCTTACAATTCAGTTTCAGCGCTCGCTTCGCATATTCAAAATCATCGTAGCCGCTCAGCACGATGGAACGTATGGCGGGGTTCGTTTGCATCACTTCCTCTAGGAGCTGAAGCCCGTCCTTCTTCGGCATGCGGATGTCCGTAATGATAAGATCCACACCGATGTGAGAGAGCTGCTCCAATGCTTCCTCTCCATTACTGGCTACCGCAACGACCGAGCCGTTTAAGCCCATTCGCCCGATCATCTTAACAAGCCCCTCGCGGAGCAGATCTTCATCTTCAACGATCATGATTCTCATTGCGCAGCCTCCTAGGGATTTCAATATAGAATGACGTTCCTATGCCTTCTTCGCTTTCCAAACTAAATTCGAAATCCCCTTCGTACGAAAGCGCGATGCGATTATATACATTTTGCAGTCCGATGCCGCCCGACTGATCCTCGTATTCCCTCAGCTTCATCATCGTGGCGTCGACCGTTTGTTGATCCATCCCCACGCCGGAGTCCTTGACCGAGATAAACAGCCTGCTGTCGCCGGCATCTGTCAGCTTCTCTCCTACATGAATGTTGACCAGCCCTTCTTTCCCTTTCGGAACAATCCCATGAATGATGGCATTCTCTACGATAGGCTGAATCAATAGACGAATGACCAGCCAATTATTCACGATTTCGTCGATCTGTAAGTTGAACTGAATGAGCGGGAAGCGGAATTGCATAATTCGAATATAGGTCCGAATATAGTCGCATTCTTGCTTAACCTCGACCCATTCCTCCTGACTGCCGATCGAATAGCGCAGCAGTTTGCCGAGCAGGGAGGACATGTCCGAAATTTTATAATTCTCATCCAGCTCCGCCTGCATCGTAATCGCGCTTAAGGTGTTGTATAGAAAATGAGGATTTATTTGCGATTGCAGCGCCTCGATTTCCGATTTCTTGCGTCTTCGTTCCGTGTCTGTGACCGTGTCGATGAGATCATGAATTCTGCGAACCATGAGGTTGAAGCTGTTGGATATCATGCCGATTTCATCCTTGCGCTTGAAGCTGATGGTGTCGATGATGAAGTTTGTCTTCGAAGCCCGCTGCATGATCTTACTCAAGTTCCAGAGCGGCCTTGTTAAGCGATAGCTGAGTAGATACACGATGACCATGGTCAATAAAATAAAGACAATATTTGCGAGCAAAATCCATTTGCGAAGCTGATCTACCTTCTGGAATAAGAGATGCTCCGGAACCATGCCGACAAGCTTCCAGCCGGTTAACTCCGAATCGTAGCTGACATGGAACTGCTGCTCTTGGTTGTTCCAATCCATCTGATCGCCGGTTCTTTTCCCATTGAGATCAAAGATAACGCGATCGGTTTGATCCAGAATCAGTAAATCGCCCTCCTGCAAGAAATTCTCGTTGTCCTCCTGCGTAAGGAAATTCAGTTGAAAGGCGAGCTGTATCGTTGCCGTAACGTGGAAGGTATTCGGGTTAATGATCGTTCGCGTTACCGAGAACACCGTTTCCCCATCCGCTGACTTGACTGGCGGCCAAACGAGGCTGCCCCCATTGTATTCACGCGTGCGATCGATCCAATCTTTATTCGCTTCCACATAATCCTTGCCCAGATGAAAGCGGTTACCATTAATGTCGACAAAATTAACGGCATAGATATTGTCATCCATTTCACGGAGCATCGACAGCCAGCCATTAATCTGTACGCGCTCATCGTAGGGATAACCGTACAAGCCATGAATATTAAACCGATGTCTTTCGAAAATGCTCATTAGCGTGCTATCATACTCCGGGTTCTTAGTGATGCCGGTGACAAGCTGAATGTAACTGTCCATCGTTCGCCCCGAGTTATTCGTAATGCCCTTGAGCCATGTAATCGCATCCTTCTGCATCTGCGTCTTAATGGTAGAGAAGGTAAGGAAATTGATAAGGACCGAAGGCAGGAGCACGGTCAAGAGGATAACGAGCATTAACCGATGCTGGAAGGAAAGTGGTTTCCGAATCATGATCGTCTCCTTCATTAGACAAATTTCGCGTTAATTCAAGTATGCTTAAAATTTAAAGAAAGTAAATATCTGTTTTGGGTATAAACGCAAAAAACCGCTCCATTTCCGGCTTGGAAATGAAGCGGCAGCCTTGATTTAATTTACACCAAGAACGGTAAATCCGTAAGCGGGCAGCGTTACCGTATAGCTGGTTGACGTAATAGCAGCAGCTGCTCCTCCGTTTAAGAGATCAACAGGCGTCTGTGAGGTGCTGATGTCCGTGTTCGCCAGATTTACGGTAATGGTCTGCGAGGCGTTCTGATAGTTTAGGATGACAAGCGCTTTGCTGGTGCCGGTCTTGTTCGTGCGTTTGAATGCGTAATACTTGTTATTATCGTTCGTGTTCAGCTTCACTCTGGAGCCGTTCGGCGATAACGCCTTGTAGCTGTTCTGCGCTTTAATAAGCTTGCTTAACATATTCTGATCCGAAGCCGGCCAAGTTGGAATGATCGTCGTCGTGGGATCAATCGTATGCTGCCCATTATGCAGGTAGAAGAACGTGCCCATCGTCGTCAGAGTAGCAATCTCAAGCAGCCTTTTGGTCGAAGAAACTCCGGCAATCTCCCAGCTTGGCGGCGTCTGCGTAATCCCATTCACCGCATTGATTGCATCTCGGTTGTTTTTCAAGATACCGTCTATGGCGTTCGGATTCTGGTTATTAATGGCCGGAATAATCGTACTGTAACCGGAGCCGCCCCAATTCGTAATCTCATAATCCTGCAGCAGGTTATAGTGCCAATCGGTAATCATTTCTTGTCCGCCTGCACCTTCGGCATTGCTGGAAATATCATAGTTTCGCAGAACATCGGTGATGCTCGAATTGTTGATCGAGACATTAATGCCGTCATAGACAACGGGAGCGTCCAGAACGATGCCGTCAAAGCCTTTGTCCATCCAGAAGCGGAGATACTTCTTCGCCTCGTCCCGCCATTCCTGATTGGCAAAGTTATACGATGGAATGTTGGAATCCCACTGAGGAGTTGCCGGGTCATCGCCCCAATACGCCCAGTAATAGGCGTTCGCCCTTGCGCTCCATGTCCAGCGCTCATATGGGCTTGGCGTCGGACTGAAGTGGAACCAATAACGCTCCTTGCTATACACGTTATTGCGGTAATCGTCAGCTGCTTTCAGAAACATCGCGGCCGTGTCACGAGCATAACCCGGATTCAGCATGACCACGATACGAATCCCTTTGGCGTGAGCCTGACTTATCAGATTTTCCATTTCAGCCATCGTGCCGAGACTCGTGTCTACCCCGTAATTATCCGTTGCTCCAAGCCCTGCCCACACATCCGGTGCACCCGGATAAGGAGCAACAAGCTCGATTGCCCCGTAACCCTTCGACTTCAACGTATCCAGTTGACTGGTCAGGTAATTGAAGGTCTGATTATAATATTTGGCATAATAGCGCATGACGCCGGAGGTGCTTTCCCACCATTTGGTCGTGACCGGTGAGCCGTAGCCGAATACCTTCAATTCCCCGCTGCACGCCCAGTGCGCAGCCTGCGAGTAATTGACAGTCAGTCTGATATAGCGGTAGGTCCCGGTTACATTCGTAACGGAGCTCGTTCCGTTAATCCCCGTCCCTGTCTTATCCACGAGCATCGTCCAATTGGTCTTATCTGTCGAGCCTTCGATCTTAAACTTCCAAATATCCGGATCAAAAAAATTCTGTTCCAATCTAGTCACTAGGCTGTTAACGCCTAAATCGACAATAATCCATTGCGGCATTGTCGCATCGGAGGCAATCCAGTAGCTGTTCGGATTCCCGTCTACCGCAATCCATGGCTCATAGCCAGGCGCCAAGGAGGACGATGTAACGGATGTACCCACTGCCAAATTACGCTCAAGCGGCGTGCCGAATACTTTCAGTTCCCCGCTGCATGCCCAGTGACTGTTCTGCGAGAAGGTTACGGTCAATCGGACATAGCGATAAGTCCCGCTAACGTCTTGTCCCAGGAACGTTCCATTGATCCCCGCTCCCGTCTTATCCGCAAGCATCGTCCAGTTCACGTTATCCAGGGAGGCTTCAATCTTGAATTTCCAAATATCCGCATCAAAGAAATTCTGCTCCACCCGCTTGAGTGAACTGATGCCCCCCAGATCAACGGTCAACGACTGAGGCATCGCAGCATCCGTTGCAAGCCAGTAGGTACTCGGGTCACCATCCACGGCTTTGAATGTATCCCATCCCGGTTCAGTCGTGGATGCCGAGGTTGATTTCCCTAAGGCGAGGTTGGCGAATCCGTATACATTGAATTCCGTGCTGCCGCTCCAGAATCCTGACGCGGAGGAATTGACCGTCAATCTAACATAACGGTAGGTGCCGCTTACCGCCTGCTTGAAGGATTGGCCAGCCGCAGGCGTCATTCGATCGAGCAGCATCGTCCAGCTTGTATTATCTAGAGAGCCTTCAATCTTAAAGCCGAACGTATCGAAATCCTTGAAGTTCTGCTCGACCCCAGTGACGATGCTCGGGCTTCCCAAGTCTACCTTCAACCACTGCGGCGTACTTCCGCTGCTTGCTGCCCAGTAGGTTGACGTATTTCCATCGCCCGCTTTGCTCGGCTCATATTTCACTAAGTTCGAGGAGGCGGTGTATGCTTTTCCTTGTGAGATGATGTAGCCTTCATCAGAGCCGATAATCGTAAGCTCTTGGCTGGATGCCGCGTAACCGGAGGCTGAGCTTAGGACGGTGAGCTTAACGTACCTGTAGGTTCCGTTCACGCTGTCTCCGAAGGTCCGGCCGGAAGCACTGGCAGACTTGTCTACCAATGTTGCCCAGTTGGCATTATCGATTGAGCCTTCAATCTTGTACTTCCACACATCGTCATTCGCGAAGGTCTGATCGATCTTGCTTAAGGTGTACAGTCCTCCAAGATCAATCTGTAACCACTGAGGCATCGAGGTGCTGCTTGCATTCCAGTATGTAGTAAGGTTTCCGTCGACCGCTTTGCCTGCGGCATAGGTGGAGCTTTGCGCTGAAGAAGCTGTTGCTGTTCCCGTTAACGCCAAGTTGCCATTCGCTGCATGGGCGATATTCACTTCTACCGGTGCAAATAACGCAAACAGTGTCATCATCATCGCCATAACGGTCATCATGGACATCCATCTGGTATTGCGATTCATCAACGATTCCCCTTTCATAATGAAAACGCTTTCTAACCGTCATTATAATGCAACAACCAGAAGCGTTAATAGAGAAAATATATTGGATTGTAGTTGAATAATTATGGGGATTGTGAAAGCGATGAGGTAAAGAAACTAACGTCCATCTTCTGTTTGGCAGCTCAATATGCGGAATAGTAGCTTATCGCGTCAAAACCGACCAATTGACACCTCATAAGCGGAATAGTCTCTTACTGCGCCGATATTCTTGTAAACTAGCCCCAATCTCCAACATGTCTCCTCTATAAGCGAAATATCCGCTTATCGAAGGCAAAACCGACCAATTGACGCTCCATAAGCTGAATAGTCTCTTACTGCGCCAATATTCTTGTAAACTAACCCCAATCTCCTACTTTCCCCCTCTTTAAGCGAAATATCCGCTTATCGAAGGCAAAACCGACCAATTGACACCTCATAAGCGGAATAGTCTCTTAGAGTGAAAAAAGCTAAGTTAGGTTTCGTGCTCCGCTGTAATGTAGACTTCTGGGTTAGCTTCTTTTGCGATATTCGCTGCTTTCGCTGCAATGTAGACTTCTGGGTTAGCTTCTTGAGTGGTTCCTAAAGCTACACTTCGCTCAATTCCCCCACTTTTCCGCGAATGTGTGGTTCCTAGGACTACTCTTCGCTCAATCCCACCACTTTTCTGCGAATGTGTGGTTCCTAGTGCTACTCTTCGCTCGATTCCACCACTTTCGGCGCATGTGTGGTTCGTAGAACCACTCTTCGCTCGAGCCCACCGCTTTTGGTGAATGGGGGGGGGGGCTACTCACATAAAAAAAGAACCCAGTCGATAAGCTGAGTTCCAATTCCAATGCTATTCCTGATAAGGGTTGATCGTTTGGATCGTACCATCCTCGTTGTAGTGCAGCTCGGTAAATTTCACGCTGCGTTTGTGATCGACTCCGCCGGAGAGGGAGGCGTCATGGTAGAACAGATACCATTTGTCTTGAAACTCTACGATGGAGTGATGCGTCGTCCAGCCGAGAACCGGTGTCAGAATCGTGCCTTTGAACACAAACGGTCCTTCCGGATTGTCGCTCACCGCGTACACGAGCTTGTGCGTTGTTCCAGTGGAGTAGGAGAGATAATAAGTTCCGTTATACTTGTGCATCCAAGGACCTTCGAAATAGCGGCGATCCTCGTCCCCTGCCGGAATCGGATTCCCATCTTCATCTACGATCGAAATTTCCTTCGGTGCTTGCTTGAACGTGAGCATATCGTCACTCAGCTCGGCTACTTGTGGGCCAAGTGCCGGCGCGTGTGCGTCAGGTCCAGCGGCTTCGGGCAAGTAGGTGCCGGTCTGCCATTTCTCCAATTGTCCGCCCCATAGTCCGCCGAAATACATAAACGCTCTGCCGTCATCATTCACATATACCGCAGGATCGATGCTGAAGCTTCCGGGAATATAGTTCTCCTCTGCCTGGAATGGCCCGCTAGGAGAAGTCCCCGTAGCGACACCTATGCGGAAGATGCCATCGTGGTCTCTGGCCGGGAAGAATAAATAGTACTTAAGATTTCGATAAGCAGCATCCGGTGCCCACATTTGCTTCGAGGCCCATGGCACGTCTTTCACGTGAAGCGCTTCTCCGTTGTCCACACAAGGCGACTCCATATTGTCCATCGACAACACGTGATAATCTTCCATCGCATACTGGTCGCCGTTATCATTCGTCGGTCCGTCATGGTCGATGTCATGCGAAGGATAGATATAGAGCTTCCCTTCAAAAACATGAGCAGAAGGATCTGCCGTGTATATGTGCGTGACAATTGGCTCATTCGGTTTCATCACAAACGCTCCTTCTCTATCGCGTAATCGCTTTCATCCTATTATAGAGAAGTTTTCACCTCTCTTCATCAGATAAAGTATTGATTTTACTTATAAAACTTTAGAATTTGCCGCCTTTACGAGTAAGCATATTGAAGCAAGATACTTATCCCAATACCAAAGAGCGCACCAACAAACACTTCGCTCGGGCGGTGGCCGAGCATCTCTTTTAATACCGGATCGACCTTCTCATGCCTGTGCATGGATAGTTTCTTGGCAATTCGATTCAAGATGGAGGCGTGCTCCCCCGCATGTCTGCGAATGCCGGCCGCATCATACATCGTAATGAAAGCAACCATACAAGCGATCGCGAACATGCTTGAAGTGAATCCCTCTTTGATGCCGATTGCAGTCGATAACGCCGTTACTGCCGCGGAATGCGAACTAGGCATGCCGCCCGTGCCAAAAGCAAGCTTGAGGTCCATTGTTCGATGCGTAACCAAATAAATAGGAACCTTAATCACTTGCGCAATAATTATGGCAGCCAGCCCCGCTACTAATGGGTAATTATGAATAACGTTCATATATGCCGACTCCTTGCTTCGCTATGACATCCGAGTTTGATATGATTTGCGTGTATGCCATTTAATGATAAAGGACAATCGTTATTTTGTCCCTCCGTTTTTTTTCCATTCACTCCCCGAGCGCTGGCGGAGCACGTACATCAAATAAACGACCAGATACAGAACATACATAATACCCGATAACAGGAACATTGTGGCATAGCCAGTCATCGACACAACTACCCCAAGCAGAATAGAGCCAAATCCGATCCCGATATCTAAGAAGTTATAATAGGTCGCTGAAGCAACTCCGCGGCGTTCCGGTTCAACCAGGTTAATGACCCAAGCCTGCAGAGCCGGGAACATAGCGCCAAAACCAGCCCCACTGAATATCCCTGCGAGCATAAGCATTGCCATCGAATCCGTATAGTACAACAGCACACAGCCGATGATACAAAGGATCGCCGCTCCGACCAGCACCCAGAACGGCCCTTTCCGATCGAACAATGGACCGCTCACGAACCGGATTAACACCTCACTGATTGCCACAACAAGGAAAAAGTAACCGGTCTCCTTGATACCGATTTCCATGCTGAACAAGGTCACAAAGCTGAGTAGTCCTCCAAAGGAGAACCCAACAAATAAACCAAGGGTTGATGGCACAAGCACTTTTGGCTCGATAATCCCAGCCCATGCCGCCGGCTTCTTCCCTGTTGAATGAGGCTCTACGGGTTCCGTTGCTATTGTTCCTGTACTCTCCTTTGCCTGAGCTCCAGTCTTCCGAATGAGCAGTGTCATGACCAATGTAATAGCAAGAATGATCACTCCAGCGCCGAACAAGCCGGTATAATTGTAATGCTCCAGGAGCCATAATCCGAGCAACGGCCCAAGCGAGAAGGAGACCGCATTGCCCATTGCAAAATACCCCATCCCTTCCCCTCGTCGTGCAGAAGGAATCACGTCGGAGACAAGTGTGACATAAAGGGCAGTCGCAATACCAAAGCCAAAACCATGGATAACCCGAAGCAGAAGCAGTGCAGAGATTGAATCGACTGCATAATGCCCCGTCATGCCTATAAGACTAATGGCCACACCGATAAGGAGCAATTTTCGCTTACCGAACTTTCGCAGCCCGATACTAATCAGGAGCCTAGACAGGACTGCTGAGAAAGTAAAGATACCCAGCATCATCCCGATCTGCGACCCACTCCCTCCACGCTCAATCTGCAAATATTGGAAGTGTAGGCAGCAGCATTTCGATTGCAACAAATAAGAGCAGATTCGAGAGTCCGAGCAGGATAAAGTTTCGTGTCCAGAGCTTCTCTGTCGATCTCATATCCATTCACTTCCAATCCGTTTGAATTTCCCCACTAACGCCCAGTCCTTTCTCCAAAATAATAAGTCAGCGCCGCTCAGTGGCTGCGCTGACTTATTATCCGTTTTCTCTGATTTATTTATTTCCTAGCTGCTTCATACAGTTTCTTCTCCAAATATGCAGGCTTCGAATAAGCGGTCGACATATGATCCCCGTCACCGGTAATGAGTCGGAATTGGCCTAAGTGGCTGGATTGCGCAGGATGGAAACTATATTTCTCACCCTGCGGCGCTACCATGTCGGATGTGAGATAGAGATAGCTTTTGGGAATATGCAGGTTATAGAACTTCTTCAAATCCAGCTTTTGCAGCAGCGGAGTAGCTGGTTCAGGTTTCGCGCTTTGATAAATTTGTTTCGCCAAACTGTCGCTTGCTAAATTCACGAACCCGTCTCGGAATAACGGATACGGCATAGGAATGGTATTATTGCCGGAAGCTTCGATTAATTGACCAAAGGCTCCTTGCAGTTCAGGCGGAAGCTGGTCTGCTACACTCTGTCCGTCAAGCGGAACAAAGGCATCGAAGAATACTAAGCGATCAATGCGATCGGGTATTTGCTCCGCGACTTTCTGAATAATGGAACCGCCGAAGCTGTGTCCGACAAGCACGATATGAGTCAGTTTCTTGGCTTTAATATCGTTCACGATCGATTCCACGATCGCTTCATGGGCTACTTTAGGATCATACTGCTTGCCATGACCCGCGTATTCAGGTGCATAAGCGGCATGGCCGTTTCTTTTCAGTTCCACAACTGTCTTGTCCCAGAAGCTGGCATCGGACCAAGAACCATGGATAAGCACAAAATTCAAAGGCTCCTGTTTATTAGCTTTGACTGCTGCTTGAGCAATCTCGCTGGATGAAGCGTAGGATACCCCATTTTTCACGAATGGTTTCAACACATTCTGTCCGTCAATTTGCAGATAACCGGTAGCAGGGTCGAAGTACAGACGATCAGGGCCGATGTCATACATCTGGGATAAAGTTGCTTTTACAGGTAAGGCATTAGATGCTGCTTGAGCGGTACTAACGTTCCCCCATTGGGATCCCGTTAACAAAACAGCGGTCATCAGAGCAGTTCCAGCCACTTTTACTTTTATTGAAGTCATTATCATCTTCTCCTTTGATAGTGAGTTATTTGAAAATCGTTTGTTGCTTGGGTTTTGTTTGCTGTCGACAAGTAGAATCATAACATCGCCGAAACAAGCAATCTGTAACTTCATCACATAAGGGTTCTCTTCCATGAAAAATTAAAAAGGACTGTGCCTGATAAGCTGCAAAGTCCTGTTTATACATAATAAGACCAACTGTTTAGAATATTAGATAGACATGTGTAATAAAAAGGTGTACGCTACTATTATTAATATCAGATCATAGTACCTGGTACTAAGGAGATGAAGACCATGCTGCAACATCCTTTACGATCACTGGCATCTATAACTGCTTTTGGCGCTTATGTCCCTGAACGTGTATTAACGAATGAAGATTTGGAACAGATGGTAGAAACGACGGACGAGTGGATTTTCCAGCGAACCGGCATCAAAGAAAGACGGATAGCCGCAGACGATCAGTTCTGCAGTGACCTCTGCTTTGGCGCGGTTCGGGACCTGCAGCTCCGTTATGGAGTTGTGCTCGAGGATGTCGATTATATCCTAGTCGCAACAACTACGCCGGATACCTATTTTCCAAGTATGGCTGCGCGTGTACAGGCTGAGTTTGGCATTACTTCATGCGGAGCGGCCGATGTGCAAGCGGCTTGCGCTGGTTTTGTCTCGGCACTGCAGCTCGCCAATGGGTTATTGCTCTCAGGTGCTTATCACAAAATTCTCGTTATCGGTGCGGAGACGCTGTCCAAAGCGACGGATTACACCGATCGCTCTACATGTATTCTGTTCGGTGACGGTGCCGGAGCGATGCTCATAGAACGCAGTGAGGACGGGGCATTCCTCGCTTCCTTCAATAATACGAAAGGCAATGATGGCCATCATCTTTACCGCTCTTCGCTTTCTTCCGCCATTGACGGCGTGCCGATTCAGACGAACGGCTTGATCGTTCAGAACGGGCGCGAGGTGTATCGCTGGGCGGTAACGACTGTGCCTAAAGGCATTCAAACCATGATGGATCAGAACAGCCTGACGCTGGAAGACATCAACTGGTTCGTTCCGCACAGCGCCAATATGCGGATCGTGGAATCAGTTTGCGAGCGAACCGGTATTCCGCTTGAGAACACGCTGACTAGCATGCGTGAATACGGCAATACGTCTGCAGCTTCCATCCCGCTTGCTCTCGATCTTGCCATCAAGGATAATCGGATCAAAACCGGTGATCTGGTCTTGCTTTACGGCTTCGGCGGCGGCTTGACGGAGTCCGCTCTGCTGCTTCGCTGGACGTTATAATCGAAGGCTGACAGCCCTTTGCCAGAAAGTACATGGCGGGGCTGTTTTGTTTTATTTTGCCCGAAGGGTGGCAAAGGAAGTATACTAGTAGAAATACCAGTCTAAGTTTAAGAGAAAGTGTAGGTAGCCCGCTTATGAATGATCTGAAACAGGCTTATGAGCTGCTTGGCCTGCCGGAAGGCGCAGCGAAGGAAGATGTGGAGAAACGTTATTTTATTCTAATCCGTCGTGACCGGATGACGAAGCAACGCGAAGTAGCCGAGCATACCGAAGAGCAAGGCGTCAGTCTGGAAGAGATCAACCGAGCGTACAAGCTGATCCTGGAGATGGAAGATCAGAAGACGACGGACCAGTTTAATCAAGCGAATTACGGCAAATATAAGGCGATGGGGCCTTTCGTTCAGAAGACCGAGCACTTCTTTAACTATTATAAGTTTCATGTTCTTGGTGTAATCGCTGTCATTCTTATTATTATTTTTGGAACACGTGCGTATATCGATCATCGCCATGAGCAGGCTGAGCTTGCGAAGCTTCCTCCTGTTGATGTGAGCGTTTCCTTCTTCGGCGAATATTTCAGCGAGGACGGCACTTATCCGATGTCCGACCTTAAGCCGCTCGAGAACCGGTTCCTCTCGCAGTTCCCGGATTGGAAGCGCGTCACCGTGTTCTTCACGTACGTGCCTTCCCAAATGAACAGCCAGCAGGATTCCGCGATGATTCAGAAAAGCATGATTGATCTCATGATGAACAAGGCCGATGTCTACATCATGGATAAAGATAACTTCATGAAGCTCGCGCAGGATGGTTCGCTGCTTCCGCTTGACGGTGCGAATCTAAGCAAGCTGGGGGCTGGCTATAAACCAGAGCAGGCCTTGAAAGCCGTAACTGAAGACGTACCGGAACAACATGTGTACGGCGTCGATATCTCGGACAGCCCGCTGATGAAAGGCGTGCCGGTCTTCGGCAAAGAATACATTGCCGGCATCCGGATCAACGGCGAGAAACAAGACAACGCGTTTAAGTTTATCGCGAATTATTTGGAGCCAGCTGCTAAGTAAAGATAAGAGTAAGGGCCGTACCTGGAGTCAACTTCGTTGACTTAGGTACGGCCCTTGTTGGTGTTGGCGGGCTGATTGTTTCGCCGACATTCTTGTACAAGTAACCTCAATCTCCTGCTTGCCAGCTCGATAAGCGGTATATCCGCTTACGGTTTGCTAAAACGAGCAAACTTCACTCCCTTAGCGAAATAGCCGCTTACAGCGTCGAAATTCTTGTAAACTAACCACAATCTCTTACTTGCCAGCTCGATAAGCGATATATCCGCTTACAGTTTGCAAAAACGAGCAAACTTCACTCCTTTAGCGAAATAGCCGCTTACAGCGCTGAGATTCTTGTAAACTAACCACAATCTCCTACTTGCCAGCTCGATATGCGGTATATCCTCTTACGGGCTGCAAAAACGAGCAAAACTCACTCCCTTAGCGAAATAGCCGCTTACAGCGTCGAAATTCTTGTAAACTAACCTCAATCTCCTGCTTGCCAGCTCGATAAGCGATATAGCCGCTTACGGTTTGCTAAAACGAGCAAACCTCACTCCCTTAGCGAAATAGTCGCTTACAGCGCTGAGATTACTTTTAGGTTAGTTTCCGTGCTGAGAGTCGCATTTGGCGACTCTCAGCAGCTTTTAGGCGGTGTTCAGCGACTGAGAGTCGGATTTATCGACTCTCAGCTCTCGCCGACATCGCTATATGGTTAGTTTCCGTGCTGAGCGTCGCGTTTGGCGAATCTCAGCATCTTTTAGGCGGTGTTTGGCAACTGAGAGTCGGATTTATCGACTCTCAGCTCTCGCCGACATCACTATATGGTTAGTTTCCGTACTGAGAGTCGCGTTTGGCGACTCTCAGCATCTTTTAGGCGGTGTTCAGCGACTGAGAGTCGGATTTATCGACTCTCAGCTCTCGCCGACATCGCTATATGGTTAGTTTCCGTGCTGAGAGTCGCGTTTGGCGAATCTCGCAGCTCTCAAGAACGCTCCCGCAGCACCAGATGCTTCAAGCCCGTGTAGCGATCCCGCAGCTTATGCGCTTCTTGCATCGCTTCGGCGATGAGCGCGTCGGACAGGCCGATCTCGGCCGGATCGGACGGTCCGCCGGCTGCGCGGAGCCAGTCCCGCAGCTGGTCGGCATGCGGAAGCGAGCCGTAGATGGCGGGGTACTCCGCGGCAAGCTGCTCGCCGTACAGCTCGGCGAGCAGCACCGAAGCGACGCCGACCTTGGCCCCGTGCAGCAGCTGCCTACGGCCCTCGCGGATGTACGCCATCTCGAAATGATGCGACAAATGATGCTCGCCCCCAGACGCCGGGCGAGAATGTCCCACAAGCAGCATGGACCAGCCGGACAGCAGCAGCGCCTCCATCAGCACGCCAACCCCGCTAAGCGAGCCGGTTGCGATCTCGTTCACGTTCGCGATGCACGTCATGAGCGCCTGCTCGGTGAGCTCATAAGCCAGCGGGCAGAACGGCTCGCCTGCCAGCTCATGCGAGAATCGCCAATCGGCAAGCGACGTAAACTTGCCGAGCATATCGGCAAAGCCCGCTGCCGTAAGTCGCTGCGGCGCAGCAGCAAGGACATGCAAATCCGCGAATACGGCGCAAGGCGCGACGGCCGGAACCGTTATTTTCACGCCATCGACAATGATCGGCGCACCAACGGAGGTGAATCCGTCCACCGATGCCGCTGTCGGAACGGATACGAAATCGCGTCCCGTCTGATAACACACGAACCGCACGATATCGTGGATCGTGCCCGACCCTACGGCCAGAACCGCCTTAACATGCGGCGGGGTTTCCAGCATCAATTGCACGATCGTCCGCTCATCCGCGATGACATCCCCTTGGGCATTCGGCTTCAGCTCGCAAACCCGGAAAGCCACGCCTGCCCCCTCCAAATGCGCAGCAAGCTCTTTTCCGGCAGCATCCCACGTATTCGCATCGACAACAAGCACGACCTCGCCGTATCCTCGCTCTCGCACAAAAGGAGCAACTTCACGCAACGCACCTGAATCCAGCACGCCTGCCATCTCAATCGGGGCAAACACAACCCCTTCCGACTTCTCTCTGGCTGCAGCGTTTACTTCGTCTAATGCCAATTGGATATTCATTCCCACCGTTCCTCTCGCATGTATAGATGCTCTGAAACTTCGTCCTTTTCAGTATACATCGTTGCGCATGAAAATCACGCTTTAAGATAGGTTCCTATCCATAGTTGATACTTATCTCCCACTGATCAACAACTACCCACACGCGCTTCTATTCTTCCACATATTGTAATCATAAGTGTTTGCTAGATAGGGAGGTTCGCAACTGATGAAGCTGCTATTCACGTATTTTATTCCAAGCGGCGGGATCGAAACGCTGAATCGGCTGCGCTATCATGCGCTTCGCGCGGTTGGCATAGAGGCGCACGCGCTCTATTTGTGGGATGGCGCAGGTAGGCAGAATATGATTGGCATCCCTCATTTTGTCACCAACAGTAATGAGGAGATTCAAGCGATTCTAGCTGCGCATCAATATGATGCCATTATTGTAACCTGTGACCATCTTATGCTGGAACGGCTGTACGGACTTGGTTACCGGGGCGCCATGATTTACGAGGCTCAAGGCCTCGGCACGAAGGAGCAAGCATTGGCTACATTTGCATTTGCCTCCGGTTATATTCGCACGTATGCCAGAGCTGCCATTAGCCCGCCGACCTCGCATCTTATGGGGCTTTTTCAAACCTACCTGGGTACCCTCCCCCGATTCTATGTGCAAAATATGATCGATACGGCCAGCTTCATCCACCATCATGTGCCACTATTGAATCCTACCGGTGCGCCGATCCTAGGCTGGATCGGTCGTCTGGAGCGCAACAAAAACTGGCCGCTTTACTTGTCGATCTGCAGCGAACTGGTCAAGGAGCGCCCAAGTATGCAGGTATGGATTTTTGAAGATGCCACGATTTCAGAACCCGGCGAGCGGGAAAGATTCTACACCATGCTGTATGAACTCAATCTGCAGAACAATATTACGATACGCTCCAATATGCCGCATAGCCACATGCCCCATTACTTATCCGCAATAGGGGACTCCGGCGGCATGCTGCTTTCAACCTCGACCACCGAAGGCTTCGGTTATGCTGTCGCAGAAGCGATGAGCTGCCATTGTCCTGTGCTCTCCACCGATTCCGACGGCGTGCGCTGCTTCATTACGCATAATCAGACCGGGAAGTTTTTCATGAGTCACACGGTAGAAGAGGCCGTTCGAGAAGCAAAGGATCTCATGGACAACAAACCGCTAAGAGAGCTCATCGTGCGCGGCGCTAAAGAGCATATCCAAAGCGCATTCTCCCCAAACCGGTATGCAGCTGATTTGATCAATATTTTCATCGCGCTCCATTTAATGCAGCATGCCTGAAACACAAAAATGGTCCTCTACCTAAGAACAACCGCTGTGTCTGCATTCGCCCTGTCCCCATATAGTAAGGATAGATATGAATCCGTCGAGGTGAGAGAAAGACTATGCTGCCAAAAGTGTCGATCGTCATTCCTTTCTATAACGATCCTTATGTTGATCAAGCTATCGTCAGTGCGCTCTATCAAACCTATCCGAATATCGAAATCATCGTTGTCGATGACGGCTCGACCCGGCATCAGAACGTGATCGCCCCCTATCGCAGCCGCATTCATTATCTTGGCAAAAGAAACGGTGGAACAGGCAGCGCACTGAACTACGGCATGACGATGGCCACCGGCAAATACGTCGCTTGGTTAAGTTCTGACGACCGGCTCACACCGGATAAAGTGGAACGGCAAGTGGCCTACATGGAACAAACGCAGGCTCGTATCTGCCATACGGATTACCATGTCATTAATGAACACGGGGCTATTACGGAATATACGGCAGCAGCCAAATATTCGTCAGCCAAAGCGTTCATTAACGGCATACGGCACGGATGTCCGGTCAACGGATGCACGATCATGATGACCAAAGAGCTGTTTCACGGTTTAGGGGGCTTCAACGAGGGATTGCCCTATACCCATGACTACGATATGTGGATCCGCGTGCTGCTTTCTCGTGTTGATTTTCATTATCTGAATGAGCCGCTGACCTTGTACCGCCGCCACTCCCAGATGGGGACGGTCCGAAACTTCAACACGGTCATGCATGAGGCTAACGGCGTCAATGCCAAATACGCCCATCTGCTCGATCAACTGCTCGCAACACTGCCCGGTTAGCTAATTCGACAAGAAGAGAATGCCTGCTGATAGGATTATCGGCGGTGGGCATTCTCTTTATTGTTGTAAGGCCTAATTACCAAGCGCGATTCGTCCAATCCTTCTGTCTTTCTTCACGGTATCGCTGTACCCACTGCTCGGCAATGTCGTCTGCAATGGGATCGAATTGCGGCGGCGCTACAACAACACCTGTCGTCTCAATGCCCAAATAGGTCAGAATATCCAGCACTGTTCGCTCGTAGTTCTGGATAAAATCCTCATAGACGATGGTCATCGGCGTAATTCCGCCTTCATCGAAAAACTCTTGCATCGCAGCCTCGCGCAATACCGATTCCGCCTCCAAATGATTGATCGCATCGAAGTTATACTCGGCGGAAATATCGGCTTCACTTGGTTTCTGCCCATGCCCGCGGTGCCATTCATCCGAAACGATCGCGCGCCACCAGGATACGGCAAGACGCACTTTATTACGTCTAGTCATGTAGATATATTTGCAGTTTGGAAAAGTAGCTTCCCACACGGCCGGCCTTGGCACATCGTCTGCCAGATTATAGATCTTTCTGAAACACGTCATCCAGTTGTCAAACTGAGGGAAACATATCGAATCCTTGATGCCGAACACCCCGTTCGGAGTAGTCCCTTCTTCCAATCTCTGCTCCATTGCTTGCAAGCCGGTTGTTTCGGGATCGTTAAAGTGCATAAATTCTCTGGGGACTCCCGCTACACCTGTCGATTTCAGCGCTTCTGCGAGCAAAGTACTTCCGGTTCGTTGCGAGAAGAAGATCGTATACGATTGAGTTGGTTTCATAAAGTTATTCCTGCTTTCATCATGGATTATTTGTAGGCGTATGGAGTAAAATGCACGCAAAAAAGCCGCAGATGAACGAATTTCCATCTACGGCTTCAGGCAGCACGAGTACGCAGCATAAGCTGCGCGTCCGGTTAGGCCAAGCGTTAAGGATGAATGTTCATGACAGGGTGCATGTTAGCCGGTAACACAAACAGACCGCTGCTGAGCAGCCGTTCGATCGCGTGTTGTAGCTATCATGCCTATTCAGATATCGATTAACCGATAACTGCTGTCAAGAACTGGGTCATCTTTGCACGCTCCATCCTCTTACAAATTTATCCTAGTGTAATCGCTTCCTTATGCGATCGTCAAGTAAATTTTTACTTAACAAGAATAATCATCCAATGTGAGCTTCCCTCATCCAGACCTGTTATGATAGAGCAGACGAACTATTTTATACTAGGCAGGTTACTTATGAACGCTACTCAGCTTGATCTTGTTCCCTATATTCGTTCCGCAGCGAATGCGATTCGTAAGCCCTTCTTCCTCGGCGAGCGCACCTTGCTCGATTACGCGATTCTTTATGTGCAAGAGGGAACGATGCGCGTGACGCTTACTCGGGAGAATAGAGTGTTTTCCATTACGAGCGGGCAATTCTGCCTGCTGCAGCCTGGTGATCTACATATTTTGGAGGGGACGACGGATACCATCTCCCCCTATGTCCATATGGATCTATTCTATAACCCGCATCGCGAGCGCAGCTTCGTGACGTTGCCCGGGCAAATTCAAGTCGCTGGGCAAGAGGAACTGATCCAGCCTCGGATTTCTGACTTGGAGGGCTTTGAGCAGGTACCGACCCTATTCACTCCCCGAAATAAATCGGCATTCGTCGAAACGCTGCTTGCCCTCATCCAAGCCTGGGATGACGGAGCTTGCGGCCTGCTTAATCGGATGAAGGCGCATGGCGCTGCACTGCAATTGATTTTTCAGCTGCTTGAGCCGTATGTCGAGGAGGAGCGGACTCCGAATAAAAGCCACTCGCTGCTCGGCTGGGTGACATCCTATTTTGCTTTGCACATCTCAGAGCCGCTGCGGGTAGCCGATATGGCAAAAAGGGCGAACTTGTCCGTGCCGCGCTTCAACGTCGTGTTCCGCGAGACATTCGGCGTTTCGCCCTATCACTATTTTCTTACGCTGCGGCTCAAGCACGCCAAAGAGCTGCTTCGCACGAGTATGCTGACTATGCACGAAATCGCCGATTATTGCGGCTTTACGGACAATCATCATTTTGCCAACACGTTCAAGCGAACGACGGGAGTCACTCCCGGCCAATACCGGGCCGGGATGAACGAGAGTGAGTAGGGTGGCGGATTCCACCGATATTCCGTCAATGTAGACCTCTAGGTTCGCTACATTGACGGACTCCGCCGGTATTCTGCTATTGTAGACTTCTGGGTTCGCTACATTAGCGAATTCCACGGGTTTTCAGTCAATGTAGACCTCTGGGTTTGCTACATTGGCGGACTCCACGGATTTTCAGTCAATGTAGACCTCTGGGTTTGCTACATTGACTGACTCCACCGATATTCCGTCAATGTAGACCTCTAGGTTCGCTACATTAGCGGATTCCACGGGTTTTCAGTCAATGTGTTGCTCCCAAAGCTACTCTTCCGCCAATTTCACCTGTTTTCCACTAATGTGTTGCTCTAAGAGCTACTCTTCCGCCGAATCCAACTGTTTTCCGCTAGAGTGTTGCTCTGAGAGCCACTCTTCTGCCAATTTCACCTGTTTCCCGCAAATGTGTTGCTCTGGAAGCTACTCTTCTGCTAACTTCACCTGGTTTCCACTAGAGTGTTGCTCTCGGAGCCACTCTTCCGCCGAATCTACCGCTCTCCCACCAATGTGCGGTAACCGCTGCCTATCATGTTGCTACTTTCCCGCTTTCCCACCAATGTGCGGTAACCGCTACCTCTCATGTTGCTACTTTCCCGCTCTCCCACCTATGTGCGGTAACCGCTGCCTCTCATGTTGCTACTCTATGATTTCCCGCTAAAGTGTTGCCCCTTGAACAACACTATCCACCACGCTCAACATCACTCTAATCGAGCGAGCCGGCGAGAGCACCGCGCTGCCGCTGGCTAGGCGAAGCTGGTCTCCGCTGCGCTCGAAGTCCAGCTCATCATCGCCAAGACTCACCGCTTCAACGCGGTTCACGAGCGCTTCGCCCAACTGAAGGCGCTGCAGCGCAAACTCACCGTAGAGCACTTCGATTTCAAGCGCATCTTCACCGTATTTTACCGTACCCCATGCACCATCGAGCGCCCAGAAAGCTTGATAACTCGCCGCACCGACTCCTGCTGCCGCCGCAACCTTAGGCTCAAAACCGAGCAAACCCTGCCCTTTGTGATAGTGGAACCCACTGTAAGCATGCAGCAGCGAATAACTGGCCATCGAGCGGGCATAATTGCTGCCGCATTCGATTTCGTTCCACGGATTGCGGCGGTTCCCGTCATAGCGGCGGCGAATGGCTTCGACTATGGATAAGCCTTCCTCGTACAGGCCTTCCTGAATCATGTGCACCGCAGCTTGATATTCGAAGCCGGTCATCGTCTCCGAATTATAGGTCAGCGGAACGGCCGGTTTCGTCCGACCCTCCGGCCAGGTGCAGATGAGCAATCCTCCCTCGTCGCCTAGCGAATACAGCCGCCACGGGTTGGCTTCCTTCCTCATCTCGCTCTTGAAATTATAGCGATAGAGCGATTGCAGCGCCGTGCGCGTCTGCTCCCCGTCGAAGATCTCGCCTAAGCCGCACAAGTTGGCATGCCACTGCGCGACGACCTGATCGATGCTGCAGCCTTCGCCTATCTGATATTTGATCTCGCCTGCTTCCGCATTCCAGTACGCTTGTTCAACGGCATTGCCAATCTTCCCCTCCGAGTAACGGGTAAGCTGTGACAAATCTTGTAATTGAACCTGCTGTATATAATATTCTCCGTTAAACAGCTCGCGGTCGGTAAAAGCTTTTCCACGTTCGAACAGCCCGCGGTAGAGCTCCGCCGTTTCCGGCTCTCCCAGATAATCCGCGATCTCCGCCCCCGCCTTCAAAGCGGCGAGATAGAATCCGTTCAGCCATGAATTGGGCCCGAACAGCTCCATATCGAGCGTATGATGCTGCCGTCCTTCGAGTACGCCATCTTGATTGGCATCCCATCGATCCTCATTGGTGTCGGCCCAAGCGTAGGAAATCATCGATTTGGCCGCTTCCCAGTGCCCTCTTAACCACTCGTCATCCCCACTAATCCGCCAATCCCGGTACATTTTAATGATCCCGCCGAATTGCCCGTCAGCACAGGCATGATACTTCGAGCGCTCGCGCCCAACAGGCAGCATCAGTCGGAACTGCATCTGCCCGTCTTCTCGGCGATTATGTGTAAAGTCCAGATCGCGCATGCTCCGCTCTAGCTGTGGGAACAAATACGGCAGCGCATAAGCGTAGTTCCAAACATGCGTACAGGAACCTTCGCAGCAGCCGACATCCTCGATGCAGCCTTCGAAGCCGTAGAAAGATCCATCCTCGAGCCGCAGACAGGTTGGCGATTTCAGCACGGATAAATTCGCCACTACCGCATCCAGTACAGCCTCCGGAAGCGTTGATCCATACAGCGCATCACGGAATAGCCGCGTTTCCCGCTCCAACCGGTCCCACTCTGCAAATGCATATGCACTGCTGGCGAGCGAGTCTTCGAATCGAACCGCATAGTGATTTTTCCAGATGGTCCGTTTGCCGTCTTTCTCGGGATTCCAGTGATTGTACATGAACGGACTGCTCCAAGCGAGCATGAACCTTACGCTCCGCGACTCACCTGCTGGTACGTTTATTGACGCTGCCAGTGAAGCCATATCTTGATTGCGGAATTTGGCATCCGGCTCATATTCGCGATTGTTGAAGGGGCCAAACGTTGTGAAATCCCGCCAAAACATCTCCAGCGAATCACACCATCCGCCGCGATACCAGTACAGTTGGCAGCTGCCCTCCGTTTGATCCGTTGCCATCGTCAGCTCGCCATATTCCGGATTGTCCTTCTGCTCCGATTGTGTTGCCATATGTATCCGTCTCAAGCCGTTATCGTTCACATAGCGGTGCTGACTTGGTGAGGTCTTCATCATATTCGCCGAAGATAAGTTGACGGTGTAGGTTACTGCCTGCTTAGTCGTATTCAATACGGTAATCGTAAAGAATGCAGCCGGCAGACTGGAATCATCTTCATTCGAAGGAATGAACGGATTAAACGCGCTCATTCGCACCTGCCCTGGGAATGTCGGATCTTGAAACTCGATATCAGCCATCGGGAACGTACCCGTGAAGACAGTCTTCTCAAAATGAGGCATTCCCCCCAATGTCCCAGCATGCGGGCCAAATCCATATCCGGAATGCAGCGCGCCTCCTCGAACCGGCTCACCCATATAGGGAGGTTGGAGTTCCCCTTGTAAAATCCGAGCGTCGAGCACGCGCTCGCCATCTTCCGCTTTGATTGCAAAATGGCTAAGCACATTCATGCTGCGCTTGTTCGGACGATTCAAAATTTCCCAATCCATTAATCTTCCATTACCCGCCAGACCGATGCAGCCAGTGCCAATACCGCCTATCGGAAACGAGATTGCATGTAACCGCTCATCCTCATATACAAATTGCTTCACTGTAATCGCTCCCTTCTACTTCACATTGTAGTACGAAGCCAGAGAGGAAGCATTGTAAAAGGGCTTTCTTTTGTTGTAAATTCCGATTGTTTATTATCTTCCTTCAAAGGAATCATTATCTGACGATCAGATGGTATAATGGATTCAACTGGAAAAAAAGGGAGTGAGAGAGATCGCACGTTGGCTCATGAGCGCACTGATCATTGTTAGCTGCGTCGTCGTTGTTCTTAGCGGATGTACGAAACCGTCCGATATTTATGGAGGTATCAGCAAAACAGACTTCCCCGAATTGACCGAGGCCAATCTTGAATATGTCTACCAGTATAGAGGGCATGCCGACAATTGGAGTGCTGTTCTGTTCGTTTACAAGCTCAAAGGCGCAGATAAATTCAAGATGAAAGAGGTGCTCGTGTATACCGGAGAAGATCCGAAGCCTACCGGGCAGCTCTCTACCGAATACACATTTGGCGACGCCGTTGGCGGCTCTGGCATGTTAATTCCCGAAGCACCGGAGAACGGAATTTATGTGATGCTTCCATCGCTCGGAACGAAGGAGCTGCTGCCAAACACAACCGCCAAGCTGCTGGTCAAATGGGGAGCTCAATCCGAGTATATCGAGTTAAAATCTGTGCCGGCGTAGCGCTCGCAGCAGTTATTCATCCCTATAACAAAAACAAGGATGCGGGCTTAGGCTTGCATCCTTGTTCACGTCCTGAAACCTTAACGCACCACTACAACCGCGAACGGAAGCAGCTCCAGCTCAAAAGAGCCGTCATCCTGCACCACCGGCGGCGGATACGCTGCTGGCATAACCGGCTGGACCGATCGCTCATCCAGCGCGAACAGCTCCGCCGGCTTAATCGCCGTCGACTGCACACGAACCCGAATGGTTTTGTTCGTATAATTCGCTGCGAGCAAGGTCACAGCGCCATCTTTACCTCTTACTGCAAGTGCGTCACAGCATAACCGGTCAGACACTTGGCAATCCAGCACTTCTGCACCTTGCAGCTTGGCCGCAGCTGCCAATACATGATAGAGCGGATACTTCTCTTCCCCGCCCTCATGCATAACCCCAAGCAGCCCGGCTGTCTCTAGATAGCAGACCCGCTCAGCTCCGGCTTCCGATAAGCTCCGCAAGCTGCCAAGCGTCCATGCCGCGCCAAACAACGACCATTGGCGCGCATCGGTATGATTAGCTCGGTCCTCGGACCTGCGCCTTCCTTCTTCGCTAGTCGAGTTCGGATTCAGACGCGGCTTGAACGTGATTGGACCGATGCTTAGCGGCACTCCGGGTACAATACTTCGCGCACTGCGAACCGTATCCGCCTGTGCGGAAACCGTCTCGGCGAGTGAGGCAATATCGAAGGCATGCACCTGCGGATTAATCGTGTACATCGCCGCTTCCATCGGAGCAAGCGGCAGCTCCGCGCGGTTTAACTCCGTGAAGTAAGCACGAGTGCCTCCGCCCACGCGAAAGGACAGCTTCGCCGAATCGCGCAGCTTCATAAGCTCGGTGGACAGCTCATGACTGCTCACGAATCCAACTTCAGGGAATACAAACACCGTATCCACGGCTGCTTCCACTTCGGCGATAGCTTGAACAAACGTCTCGAGCAAACCTAGGCCTTGCCCTTCATTTTCCACCGGGACAATCACTTCAAGCTCTACGCCTGCGCCGAGCGCACCTGCGGCAGCAGTCGTATTCGCAAGCTCCTGCTCCCAGCCCGCATCTGCCAATCTTATGACCGCTCGCAGGAAAGTCAGTGCAAGCGGACGAAGCGCCTCAACCTCAGACAGCGACAGCTCACGGCCAGGAGTCATCCCTAAACCAACATCTGGAACCTTCCCGACCAGATGGTCGTACAGCTCCACGCTGATCTTTTGAGAATCCTGTTCGTTATCCGATTCCCTATCCACGATCTCGTCCACTTCACCGATTAACCTAAGCGTGACAGACTGTCTGACTCGCTCCCCGCTTGAAACTTTCACTGGGTAAGGGATGCTAAGCGGCGTGCAATAGGTTTTGTAAGAGGCATCCGTCCAATTCCTCTGATCCTCCATCTCGAACAAATCGCCGCTAAATCGCAACTCCGCAGTCAACTTCGGCGTTATATCATGGCGAATAGCTGTCATGCCGAGGAATGGCTGATGCGGCGAAATCCGCTCTGGAAACGCACCTAAGATTGTCCCCTCCTCGGATTCTACCTCCACCTTACAACCTGCCAGATCGGAAGGATGGAGAATGCAGAAGCCGATCCGATTGCGAAGAAACCCCGAATGTGCCTCACCGTCGAACGTGAAGCTAATCGTTCCATCCTTCGAGCCGGAGATGACTCCCTCCCACTCCAAATCAATTTCTGCCTGCCGATGCTCTGCTACGAAACTGACTTCAAACTCATCCATATGATTCGTTACCACACGAAACTCACGAAAAACCGGCTTAATCGTCCCCCAGTTCTGATCCCGGACAGCGGCGTAGATGCCGCGCACCACTTCCTGCCCGCCATAGCGAATATATCGAAGTCCTCCCTCTTCCAGCACAGCTGTCAGCGGCCCCGCCTTAAGCAGCAGCCGCTCTGGCAGCGGCTCGGTACTTCCGTATCGCAGCACGGATATCTCTTTTGCCTGACTTACCATCATTCACGCTCTCCCTTTCGTTAGGCTTGCTTCTTCATGCACAGTACACTGTCACTCTCATGCTCATCACTTTGAATGCCAAGAACATTCCGTCAATGCAGCTGACCTTCAGAAGCGAAAATATCTTGTTTATGCTGAACACTGGTAACCACGGCGATTTCGATCGCTTTTACCATAACCTCCAGGCTCATGCTCGGCATCTGCGGTTTCTGCTCGGTTTGGATGGGAAGGTAAGGGATATGGATAAAGCCGCCTCTTATCGCCGGAAACTCCGTCGCAAGCATATGCTGAAGACCGTAGAACAAATGATTGCATACGAATGTACCCGCAGTATGGGATACCGAAGCCGGTATGCCTGCTTTGCGCAGCTGTGAGGTAATTGCCTTTATCGGCAGCGAGGACCAATAGGCGACCGGGCCTGCTGCGGCGATAGGCTCATCGATCGGCTGATTACCCTCATTATCCGGGATGCGGGCATCGTTTACGTTGATTGCCACTCGCTCTATCGCAATATCGCTGCGGCCTCCCGCTTGCCCGACGCATATTACTACATCCGGTTTCACCTCCAGAATGGCCTGCCTTAGCTTTTGTATGGACTTCGTGAACACCGTCGGGATCTGTCTGACTTCCACTTCCAACCCTTCAAATGGCCGATGGCTTAATTGGCTGACGACCTCCCAAGCAGGATTAATCGTTTCTCCGCCAAATGGATCAAAGCCGGTTAACAAGACTTTATTCATGAAGCTCCTCCTCTTCCTCGCTTCGCTGCTAATCCTTCAATCTTAAGCCGCAGCTCGGACATTCCGGTTCATGCTGAATGACTTTCTCGCCACAAGCCGGGCATTCCTCGTAGAGGTCTTCAGGCGCCTGAGATTGAATCGATCGGTGCCGAAGAGCCGCATTGTGTTTACTCGCTTTGCCTTCCTTCTTCGCATCATACAAAAAATCCCTTATGTCTTGAATGTTCTTAGCCATGTTCGAAGAATCCAGTGCGGACTGAATGACTGCGTGCAAAATAAAGAAGAATACGGAAACCATAATCAACCATAGAACAATCGCTCCTACCATTGTGAATCCCCTTTTCGCTTCTCATCGCTTTGATCGTAAATAGCTGCTACCTCCCTATGTTCTCTATCTCTCA
This sequence comes from Paenibacillus sp. CF384, assembly GCF_900106745.1. Classification (GTDB taxonomy): domain Bacteria; phylum Bacillota; class Bacilli; order Paenibacillales; family Paenibacillaceae; genus Paenibacillus_Z. Next base: position 231,120 of record NZ_FNNV01000005.1, read on the forward strand.
CGCGAATACCTCCCTGCCGTTTCCAATTGAGTCTTTCTTCCTCTCAAGAGATTCGAGAGATGATAAATGCGCGATAGACTAGTCCATTTGCTTAAACGAATCATAGAATACTAGTAGTGATTGGAGGTGATTATATGCCCATTCAATTTCTGGATTCTCGTATTTCCATTCATAGTAACGAATTCGGCGGATCAGACCCATTATCCGATTTGCCTCTGTTAATCGGGGACATCGGTCTGCAAGTTTTGGCTGCAATTCCACTTAACACATCCAACGTCCGCGTTGCTTTGACAGGGACGGCCGTTATCGATTTCGCACCGGCGGTAGAGCCTGAAGAAGGGATTCTAGACCCTACTGTCGTGACGCTCACTGTGGAACGCGGTGGCGACGGCACTGCCGGAACAGGTGTCACGATCCTCAATGAACAGTTTGAAATTTATCGTTGGAGCACTTTGTTCCCGATCTCTGTATCCGCTGCCGATTTCCCGCCGGCCGCTGATGTATTAGGCCATCAAATTCGTTACACGCTGTTTATTGCCGTAGACGGTTATTTCAGTCTCGTTCTAGGCGGCCCTGCCGTATTTAACGGCATCGCTTCTGCCGGAACGACCTAGAGCTCTTCAATTAAAGAAAAGGCCAATGATCGGAAGCGATGCTTCTCGTTCATTGGCCTTTTCCTAAGCTTCAAAGTTATTGCATATTTATCCAGACGCTCTTGACTTCGGTGTAGTTGCGAAGCGCGTAGTCGCCCATTTCGCGTCCGATGCCAGACTGCTTATAGCCGCCAAAAGGAGAAGCAGCGTCAAACATATTGTAGCAGTTCACCCACACCGTGCCTGCGCGAAGCCGGTTGGCTACATAGTGCGCATTCTTTAGATTCTCTGTCCACAGACCGGCGGCAAGTCCGTATTCACTGTTATTGGCGCGATCGATCACATCATCGATGGATTCGAACGGAATCGCGCACACAACCGGACCGAAGATTTCTTCGCGGGCGATGGTCATCGATTCGTCAACGTCGGCAAAAATCGTCGGTTTGACATAATAGCCGGCATCAAATCGATCCTCCCCGCCGCAAACAAGCTCCGCGCCTTCCACTCGACCTTGGCGAATATAGCCGAGTACTTTTTGCTGCTGCTCCAGTGATACCAGCGGACCCATCTCCGTGTCAGCGTGAATGCCGGGTCCCTGTTTAATTTGGGCTGCAAAGGAAGCCATGTCAGCAACCACGTTATCATAGGCTTTTTTCTGAACGTATACGCGGCTTCCGGCGCAGCATACCTGACCTTGGTTAAACATCACGCCCCCGAGTGCACCGGGGATCGCGCGGGAGAGATCCGCATCCGGCAATATGATGTTCGGTGATTTGCCCCCAAGCTCGAGGGTTACGCGTTTCACATGGTCCGCCGCTTGACGCGCAATGAGTTTGCCGACTTCCGTGGACCCGGTGAAGGCAATCTTATTCACATCGGGGTGATTGACAAGCGCCTGGCCTGCCGTTTCGCCAAAGCCCGGAACAATGTTAACGACGCCATCCGGAAAGCCCGCTTCTTGAATGAGCTTTGCCAAATATATCGCGGACAACGGCGTTTGTTCTGCCGGCTTTAATACGACGGTACAGCCTGTGGCAAGGGCGGGACCCAGTTTCCATGCCGCCATTAACAGCGGGAAGTTCCACGGGATAATTTGTCCGACAACGCCGACGGGCTCATGTCTGGTGTAGTTGAAATACTCGCCGGCAACGGGAATCGTTTGCCCGGTAATTTTGGTTGCCCATCCCCCGTAGTAGCGGAAATGATCGATGGCAAGCGGAAGATCGGCTGCTCGCGTTTCGCGGATCGGTTTGCCGTTATCGAGCGACTCGAGCTGTGCAATCTCTTCACGGTTTGCTTCAATTAAATCGGCGAGTTTAAATAGTAGACGACCGCGCTCAGAAGCGCTCATTGTACGCCAAGGACCACTTTCAAAGGCTTGTCTTGCGGCAGCAACGGCGCGGTTAATATCCTCTTCCTGGCCCTCGTGCACCTGAGCAAGCGGCTTTCCGGTTGCCGGGTTATAGCTTACGAATGTTTTGCCTTCAGCTGAAGGTACAAATTGACCATTGATAAATAGCTGCTGCGGCTGCTTGAGTAGATCCTCAATCGATTGATTTACTTTAACTTCCTGTGCCATTCGTTGACATCCCTCCAATTGGATTGTAGTTATGTTCACTCAATCTCAAATATATGGAGGAATGTCCCATTTCATAACTGCACATAGTGACAAGACGTCATAATACTTCATTAAGAAAGCACAGCTAATGTCGCCTTCCAATTACGGCGCATTCGTGCCATGACACGTTCATGACCCTCAATTTGGTCTGCCAGTTCCGATAAAGCCCGCTGAACCTGTGACGTATATCGCTGAAATTCACGATCAGGCAACAGCTCCGCTCCTTCACGAATAATCGCATCCGACAACCGAAGTGCAGGAGACGTAGGCACGATGCGCATCCTCAGACGGACCGCTACCCTCCGCAGCTGCTTCCCGCACCGGCCGCCGCCATGACCGCCGTAGGTTACAATCATGACGGGCTTGTCCCGCCACTCGTGGTAAAGATGATCGATCGCGTTCTTGAGGACCGCCGGATACCCCCAATTATACTGAGGCGTGACGACAATCAGGCCGCTTGCACTCTTGATCTTCTCGCTCCAAGCGTGCGTGTGCGGCTGGCTGTAGGTTACCAATGCGGGAATGCCCGGTTCATCGTCCATCGGCAGCGGCCATTTCGCCAAATCGATTATCTCGTATTCGTAATTTGAATTAGCTCGTCCGATGGACTCGATCCATGCCGTGATTTTCGGGCAATTTCTCCCCGCTCGTGTGCTCCCCATAATCAGGAGAACCGTCTTCTTCTGTTCCATGATTACACCTTCATTTCTTCAAATCATTCTCATCCATTTATTCCGTACGTTCCTTATCCAATAGCCATATCCTACACTATTAGTACGTGACACAAACTACGTGTTACAAACAATATAGTTGGTGTGACGTACTATGTCAATGACTTTTATGATAAAATGAATATCGACTAAGGCTTACAGGCTTCACACGACTATCTAAGCTTAAATGGAGTGAATCATGGTGAACCACAATAACGCTGCTCCCCAGGAAAATCTGTCGATCATGGATAGTATGGTCCAATTATCCTTTCTTGTTCAAGGCATCCTTAATGGAGTCGGAGCTGAATACGATGTTTCCATCATACAGATTCGATTGTTCGGCATTTTACGAGATCGAGAACTAAACATGCTGCAGCTCGCGCAGTACCTCGGCCTCGACAAATCCAGCATTACCGGACTTATCAATCGAGCGGAGCGCCGAGGGCTTGTTGAACGCAGCAATTCCCCGCACGATCGCCGCGTCAATTATGTAAAGGTGACTGCCGAAGGACGACAAATCATTCAGACCGTAAGCAGTAAGATCCAACATCAAATACAAGCCATAACGGATAACCTGAATGAAGATGAGCGCTCACAGTTCATTGCTCTTGCTTCTAAAATGCTGCTTCCTTCAGGCCGATCGTAGTTCATTATTCACTTCTGTTCCTGAATGAAGACAGAACGGCGACCGATTGATCGGCCGCCGTTTTGTTGTTTTAAATGATATTGTAACTCTGAAATTCATGAACAAAGCCTTCCAGCCAATCTTCTGAATAATCAAGAACTCCAGAATCCGTGGGGATAAAACTCGTATCAAGTCCCATCACCCATAAGCGACGAACAATCATAAATAATTGAATCGCCTCTTCATCCTGGACGGTGAAGCTTCTGACTGATCGATAACCTGCCATAAATGCATCCCAGAGCGGCTCTTTCTTATCCGTTAATTGACGCTTTCTCCCCCGGACTTGAGCTAAATCATAGGCCCGCCACCCTCTTGCAGCCCATTCAAAGTCGTAATGAGTGAAATGCTTATCCAATTGAAATGCATTGTTATTTCCGTGCATATCGCCATGACACAGCCCCCAATCCAAACCTTGTTTGGCTGCTTGATTGACCCGTTCTATCAACTCGTTAGCAAATCGTTGCAGGAAGTTTGCAGCCGGACTTTCCTCGCCTATGTAGGTCAAGATTCGAGCCAGAGGTTGAGAAATGAGAACATTCGTGTCCAACTCGTACCTGGGTTCGTTTAAAATAACTTGATCCATAGCCATGTGCAGTTCGCCAGCCGAAATTCCAAAAGCATAACAGGATTCCTCATCTTGCAGTACGTTTTCCACCCCATCGATATAGCGGAAAATAACCGCAATTCTTTTCCCCTCTGGTGCATCAATGACGGTATGTAAACTATTGTCTACCTTAGCTATTGGCTCCGATACTTTTGTATTCATTGCGCTAAGGATGCTTTTTAATTGAATTAACACGGATAGCTCCGCTATTACGTCGCTTTCATGAACGGCAAGCCGGTAAATACGCAGCATGTATGTCCCATTGGAAGTCCGAATTCTGTAAGTATCATTTAGTCCTCGTAACCAGAACAAACATTCATGCCAAGGTCCGATGTTATAATTGCCGCTTAAGCAATATGCTAAGTATTTGGGATCAAGTACGGAACGCAGAGCCATTGGTTGATTGTACATGTTTAGGTACCTCTCTTATCCTGAATATATGAAGAACCGCTGGGCAAACCATACGGCGCTAATTCATATTCTAGGCGAAGCTCTCACGAGCAGATAGAGAACAAATGAGTATAAACTATTTACAGCCCACCGGACACGGCAACCACATTGCCAAAAAATTTATTCTCCTACTGAACCTTTTTCCATCATGGAGCGAAATAAGAGTTGTAACACGTTCAGGAGGGGCCCCTATTGAATGATAAAGAATTAATTCCACTGCTTAGAAATGCGACGTTAGGCGATGAGTCGGCTTTTCAGCTTGTCTATCAGGCGACTCACCAAGATGTCTATCGAACGGTAGCTTTTCTCGTTTACAACAAACAGGACATTGAGGACATAGTCAATGAGGTTTATCTGCGAATGTGGCGGTCGTTCCACACCTACGACTCGAGCCGGCCATTCCGATTCTGGTTGCACGGGATCACTGTACATCAGGTCCAAGATTGGAAGAGAAAGGCTTGGCGGCGAATTCGGCTCCTTGAACGCAACCGCCAGACGACTGGTGAAGCCATCGACTGGACGGACAAGACTGTCCTGCAGTCCGAAATGCAGCATGAGCTGTTCAGCCATGTCCGCCAGTTGTCATACAAACTACGAGTCGTCATCATCCTGCGTTATTTGCACGACTATACGCTGGAAGAAATCGCAGCTATGCTGCAAATCCCCGTTGGCACAGTGAAATCCAGGCAGCATCTGGCTCTGAAAGAACTACGGAACCGATTCAAATCGACGGGAGGAGACGCGTATGTCTATTGACAAGCAGTTGCGTGAAGAGCTTCGTCAGGTGGCAGATTCGATGCAGTGTCCTCCCGATTTGTATGGACGTGTCCAACAATCCTATCGACACTATGCGAACGAAAAGAGAGGGAAATCCATGAAAAAACGAATTCTCATAGGAATTGCGGCAATCATAATCCTGATTCCAACCGCCGCATATGCCGGTACCTATCTGGCTAATGATATCTTCGGTTCTTCTAAAACCATTGAAGAGCATGGCGGTACGCAAGAGGATTACAAAGAGATTGAGGGCATGCTTCAGGCCGCAAAAGGCAAGCTCACGGAAGACGAGTTCAAGGAGTATACGGAACTGACCAAGCAGCTTGTGCAGTTAAAGCTGAAAATTACTGATGAAAACGGAGTTGTACACGAGGAGAAACTGACTAAAGAAGAACAGCAGCAGTTTAAGCAGCTTGCCTCCAAGCTTGCCCCGTTCTTCGAGAAGATTAATGAGACCGCTAAACCGTAAGAACTTTATATCACGTAACAAGAAAGAAACCCGGCATATTCTAGCCGGGTTTCTTTCTGAATATCCTATTTCTTCTGATTTTTGCGGATCCGGGAGAAGACCACGAGTCCGGCAATCAACATGGCTATGTAACCCATGTTTTGGGCTGCTTCGGATTTCATGCCCAGCACCATGCAAAGATTGGTAACCAAGCTCTTCGTCAGGAGCGCAATCGCAATCAGCATAATCGGACGAAGAATATTGAACTTATTCATGTATGCCATCCTTTCGTTATCTAGCTAATAAATTCTCATGCACCCTGCTGCTTTCCCAATTATTCATTACTCTTACGGAATATAGGGTCTATGGTTTCGTTTCCTAGACTTCATTCTTGCTTTCCATTCATGATTCTCTCATGAATCCCCTTGCATTACTACCGCAACAGTGCGATATCGCACCTGCCCTAATTCTAACTAACCGTACAGGCCTTATTTGATCTCAAAATAACGATTTGAAATTCTAACGAACCCTACAGGTCTTATCTGCTCGAAAACTCGTGTATTTCTTCCAATTTCGGGGAAATAAGGCCTCTGTGGTTCGTTAGAATAATGGAAGGGCCGATTTCTCCAAAATAAGACCTCCACGGTTCGTTAGCGTTTCATTCACACCATCGAGCCTTTTCCGTGCTACGGAAGTTCAATCCGAATGAGTTCGACTTCCTTATTATTGCTGCAGATAAGTACACAAGGAAAAACATACGGAACATAAGAGCCTGTGCCCCCGAGATCGATACGTGTATACTGTTCGTCCCCATGTTGGACGATCTGACTACCCATAATTGTAAGTGATAGTTCACTCATTGCTTTTAAAGGCAGCAATAATGCTTTCACTCGTTTACCTTCCCTTTCAATTAAACACCCTTCATTGAGATAGACCACAAACTTGGTTTCATCGTCTTGAAAGTCTACGGGATTTATTACATAAATTTCTACAATTCTACCGTCTCTCTTGTATACATAATGACCATCTCTCTTCATGAAGAATTTGCTCATTCCCTTAACGATCCGAAACGTTTTCCCATGAAAAGTGCCATAAGCGAAGAGCGCAACAGCCATTCCGATTACGAGCATATTATTCGTGGGTTCATCCTTCAAATACATCATGTATGCTGAAGAAATCTCATACAGATTCCTTAAGCTGAATGGAATGGATGCCGTCAGAAATAGATTTGTAATCATAGCGATGAAAATTTGCAAGGCACACAATAGCCCAACAACGAACCTGATCGGCCAAACGATAACTTCCTCATGGACATTCTTCTGATAGAAATAAAGCACAAACATAAGCCCGAATAACGGAATTAATATGAAATTCGTTTTTAGCAAATAGATCGAGATCCCATAAACCAATCCCCACAAGAGTACGAACAGCGTTAATTTAAGAATCGAGATAAGCCGGTTGGGTTCTCCCTGTTTCTCTATTTCTGGCTGATTCTCTTGAGATAGATCAAGATCAGTCGGCTGCAATTTCAATTGTGCTCTAATCGTGGAATACAACGTTTCAATATCGAGGGAAGGGAATTGGGCAATCGGAATTCGGATGGAGAACATCCCGCCGTACGTATTGTTGATTTCAGACAAGAAGGATTGCTTTCTTTTCTTGATTTGTTCCTTTAGGATCAGTCCGATAACCGTATTACGCTGTATGGAAAAGACCTGTACGTCATAGATCTCCATCCAATTCGCTCGCTTAGTCCCAAATGCGGTCCTAATTTCAATCCCATTCTGGGTTATCTTTAGTGTCTGTAGTCGTAGTACCCCTATAAACAACCATGCATATAAGAAAAAAGCGATTGCGAATATCCAGATTAACTTAAAAGCGACATTGAAATAAACTCCATCAATAGGGAGAAACAAAAATGCTCCGAACAATCCAATCATGAATAGGAGAAGGACATGCATGGACCACTTCAGTTTGGCATGTTGTTCAATTGGTAAAGTATAGTTTCCGTTTTCAAGTTGTAATTCCATCACTGTGGCCAGCCACCTCAATGCAGTCAATCTCATTTACCATACTCACTACGTCTACTCCTTGGATTTGTATTGGATGTTGGATGGCTACACGCAATGAAGCCGCCTATCATGCCGGCAGCTTCATCTTTGGTTTCCCAATATTGCCTATTCATTCTGTAACGGTTGTGAGCGTGACTATTTCATGAAATGGACCCTTTTTAAAAAGCTAACGGTTGTGAGAATCGTTATTCGATGCGTGATGGTTGATTTCGATCAAAAAATCCCCAAATAAGTCCGCTAGCAACCGTTAGAAAATAAAAACGGATTTTTTAGGCCAAATAAGCACTCCCACAACCGTTAGAGTTTGATAGGCGGCTCATATCGGCATCAACCAGCATCCATAGTGACTCCAACGATCGATTTATGCGAATCGATACGTCCAGAATCGTTCCATTCCGAAGCGCCCTTGGATTTCCGCATCCGATAACTTCTTGTTGCCTAACAATTCGGCTGCTTGGAACTGGGACTTATGAGCTTGAATAGACGCCATCTTCTGTTTCAAGTAAGCTTTGACGTCATTGATGATATCGGGCTTGCCGATCTCTTGTTCGTGATTGTTGGCGAATGCCATGCAATGCACGGTCGGTCTGCGGTCGGCAGGCATTCTGGCGATTGTTCGAATTACCGATGCCCCGCATGCGTTGTGATCGGGATGAACGCTCAGCGTCGGGTGAAACGTAATGACCAACGAAGGATTCAACTCTTCAATGAGCGCTTCGACACTTCCGTCTAACTTTGTTTTGTCCTCGAATTCGAGCATTTTATCGTGAAAACCAAGCATCCGAAGATCCTTAATCCCAATGGCGCGGCAAGAAGCTTCCAGTTCCTGCTTGCGTATGGCGGGTAGAGTGACCCTGCTCGCGAAAGGCGGTATTCCCATGTTGCGGCCCATCTCTCCTAAAGTCAAACAAGCGTAAGTGACATTTGCCGTTCCTTGGTCGAGATGCATCGCAAGCGTCCCTGACAAGCTGAACGCTTCATCGTCCGGATGAGGAAGCACCACCAGTATGTTTCGTTTCATATCTGTTCCAATTCTCCCTTTTCCTTAAAATGGTTCCCGGCTCAATTGCAGCGCTACGACGAGTTTTCCCGCAGTGTCATGCCCCGCAAGGATGAGTCTTTCGGAATCCGTCTCTTCATAGTGGGTTAGCCCCTCGGAATAAACCCAGCCCTGCTCCGTCTTCAAGCCTACGCGATAAGGTCCCTCTCCGGAAATCGAGCCGTGGGAATATCGAATAACGGCATTCGAAATAAAGGTCGCTGCCGGATGCTTCGTACGATCCAGATGCGCTGCGTAAGCTCCCGTTGTCATCTCGAGATGGATATATAAATCCCGATCAATAAGGATATCTATAAACTGCTGGACTTTCGTTTTGTCGATGAGCTGCATTTTCTTCCTCCAAGCACCTATTGTATTTCCTGATCACGAGCGACTATTCCTTCATCATGCTTGCCGCGAGTCAGAGCATTTAATCGCCTTATTACTTATTTTATCAGAATCGTTTCAAATGTAGTAATCGGCGGTTCTTTGACTGATTTGATTGGATTATCGTTACCGATAATCAACCACCTCTACGCAATATTCTATATAGCATCGATGGCGAAAACAACGTCCTGACCGGACGCAACAAGTTCATGACATAGATAAACGCATGATAAACGTCGGTATTTTGCGAGGAACGGTGAAAGATTCGGCCGGTATACCATTGAAGCAGGGAGAGTCCGAATGGCTTCTTGCCCACCACGTGAGGAAATCGAAAATCCTCTACGATCGTTATTTTCCAGACGGGGTCTATGACCTTGGCTATTCTTCTATAGAATCGCTTGGTCAATCGGGCTGAAATGCCGGTCCCCGTTGTGTCTTTCCTTCTCGCTCTATCTTTCCATTCTCGCACGAGACACTCCTCTAACGCCAACGCTTCCATGGCAGCTACCGACATGCCTTGTCCGAAGACGGGATCAAATCGGCAGAAAGCATCCCCGATAAACAAGAATCCTTGCGGGAGATTGCGGACCTTCTCATAATGATGGCGCACGATATAGGGAACCTTATGTACTTTGACTGCAGAGAGTGGTGCTGCTCCTTGAAGCTCGTTGTAAATCATCGCGTCCGGCAGCTTCTTCGTAAAGGCAATAAAGCTCTCGGCGTCGTTAAGATTGGCATGCGACAGCTCACTATCGTAACCGAATAACGTGAAAATATGACGATTACCCTCTATACGACAAACCGCTCCTCCGTTTCGTTCGACAGGCGCAGAAGGATATACCAAGAGAGTGGACCAATCCCGATCGGCAGCATCTAATTGATAGATTTGACTAACATAACAGAGATCTATTCTAACCTTCTCTTCGGGATGTTGGAGTTGATGGGTTTGAAACCATGGATGAAATCTTGAGCCATACCCGCTCGCATCGATGACCAAATCCGCATAAAGAGACGTCGACTGTGACGAATCTGCTTCCGTTACCTGTACCCCAAGGATCATGTTCTTCTTCTCATCGTATATAGGTTCCAGCGCCAGCATGTTACATCGGATACGCAAGTTCGAATTCTTCTCCGCTTGAAGTCGAATATGATGTTCCAGAAAAGGGCGACTTTGAAGATGAACCACGATATCCCCAACAAATCTCTTCTTCCATACGCCGTGATGAAACCAGTTGAGATCCTTGGAACCATTGATACCGGTCGAACCATCTTCCATCATCGCCTGGACAATACCGGGAAACAGCTGCTCCAGTGCTTGTTCCCCACCTTTGAGCAAAGCATGAAGATGATAGCTTTGAGGGACTTCCTTTCTGGGTTGTTTATCGTGAGGCTCTGCGCCTCTTTCCAATAAGGTAACTTCTTCAAAGTAACGACATAACACTTGGGCAGAACAAAGTCCGGCTATTCCGGAACCTATAACGACAGCATGCGCTCCTAGTTTTCGAGTCATCTTCGCCTTCACCGCCCCCTCCATGAGAATTTAACGATGGTATTCAACAAATAACCTTCATTTCCTTCTGCTGCACGATCACCGCCCAGTTCTCCGCCTAAACAGAAAACCCGCCAGGCCGGAGGCCTGACGGGTACATTCAACTAACAGTTCTACTACTTCGAAGCAAGGAAAGCGTTCAATTGCTTTTGCTTCTCTTTGAGTACTTTATCCAGTCCGTTCGCTTTCTCTTTCTTCTGGAATTCCGCCGCTTTCGAAGGATCGATTGCGCCTGTTTCCAGACCTGCGATGTATTTGCTGCGTACGGTTACGAGCGCGGCTACTTGCGATTTCACCGGCTGCGCGTTGAACGTGAAGCCAAGCGCAGGCGACAGCTTCGCGCCTTTGTTGAACTTCTTGAACTGTGCCCATTTATCCGGTGCTTCCGTATTCCATACATAGTTCAAGAATTGGTTACCGAACATCCATGTCGCGCCTGGATTGTAGTTCGCGGCATCCGGACCTGGTTTAATGATTTCAGTCGACACTTTCTCGTAATGCTGGCCTTGAATACCGAAGTTCAGCAAGTTATTCAAGTATTTATCGGAGTGGAGCAGGTTGATGAACATCATCGCACGTGCCGGATTTTTGGAAGTCGTGGAAATACCCAGCATGGAACCTGCGGTTTCGCCCGTTGATACAGTGCGCTCCGTCATGTTGATCTGCTGCAGCTTGCCTGCCAAATTCGCGGCAATCGCCATCTCGGCGTCTTTACCCGGCTTCAAGGAGGACACGATCATGAACACATTGCCCTTCTTCAAGGCATCCTGTCCGGACAATTGCGTCGTTGCCGCGTCTTTGTTGATGTAGCCTTTCTTGAATAAACTGCGTGTCAATTTCAATTGGTCCATATACTGCTTATCGTCGAAGCGTGTAATGACTTTCGTGCTTGTGCCGTCTTTGCGGATCAGCCCTTCAATCGTCGTATCGCCTAGGTAATCCTGCTGGCTGAAATAGTGCGAGTTGAAGGTTTCGCCGTCACGCAGGAACAATGGCGTCATGCTTGGCATTTTCGCTTTAACCTTCGCCAGGATCGGAACAAGATCATTTACCGATTTCACTGCATTCAATTGAGCGGTCAAGCCGAGCTTGCTGGCAATATCTTTGCGGTAGATGACGCCGCCTTGCGCTGCCAATTCTTTGTTAGTCGGCACGCCGTAGTTATGCCCGTTTACTTTGGCTCCCGCAAGGAATGCCGGATCAAGCGATTTCGTGATGTCTTTGCCGTATTTGCTTAGCAAATTACCGGCCGGACCTTTCGCATCGTCAAGCGCAAGGAACACTTTCTTCGCCACATCGTTAGCATGGCCGTTCCATTGTGCCGTGAAGATGACGTCCATCGGCTCGCGGCTTGCTTTGAGCAGGTTCATCTTGCTGTCCCATTGACCCCAATCGATCGGGATGAGATCAATCGTCGCGTTGATTTTGTCTGTCAGATATCTGCTCATTTTCGCTTCGATCTGGGCTTCGTCTTTGGCAGGTGAGCCCGGATAGTACAATGTAAGTTTGTAAGGATCCAGCGTGCTGCTACCAGCGGCGCTGGCAACCGGTAACGCGGATAGAACAAGGCTTCCGCCCAAAATCAGAGAGATGCTTTTTCCCAGCTTGCTTTTTCCTTTGAACATGCGGTAGTGCCTCCCTTATTAGTTTAAATGCTCTGTATACTCAACCGGATGAACCGGAACGAGCCAATGTAAGAACACCACGAGCCTGTGTGCCTGACTGCTTGCCATTGTATCTGCGGATGACCGCTATCCTTTAACTGCGCCGACAGTCAATCCCTTGATGAAGTACCGCTGGAAGAACGGGTAAGCAAACACGATCGGACCAATTCCGACAACCGCCATAGCCATGGTCACGGTCTCTGTAGGCAGCTGGTAGTCCGGATTCTGAGCCAGAATCGCCGAGTAAGCTGACGAGTTAGCACTCAGGAATGTAATATCGAGCAGCGCTTGATACATGCGGTACTGGATAGTGTACAAACTGTCCTCATTGATGAACAATAAGCTAAGGTACCAGTCGTTCCAATAACTCAGCGTACAGAACAAGCCTACCGTCGCTAATACCGGCAAGGACAGCGGCAGTACGATTTGAGCAAAAATCCGCCACTCGCCTGAGCCATCAATCTTGGCCGATTCCAAAAGTGCCGGCGGCACCGAGTTCGTGAAGAAGGTACGCAAGATGAGTACGAAGAAGGGCTGAACGAACATCGGAATCATGAGCGCCCATATGTTATCCCGCAGGTGAAACCCTTGTGTATACAGCAAGTAGAAGGGAACCAGCCCGCTGTTAAATAGGAGCGTAAAGAACATAATGAAGGAAAACACCTTACGATGCTTGAAATCCGTTCTGGATATCGGATAGGCATACAGCGACATCGTGATGAGAGCAATCAGTGTGCCGACCACCGTAACGAAGAACGAGTTGCCGTACGATCGAAGGATGCTCTGCCAATCGCTGAGCAGAAAATCATAGGCCGATGCACTGAACTGCTCAGGCCAGAGCTTATAGCCATTAACCAGAACCAGATTCTCATCGGAGAATGATACGGCAATGACGAGCACCAGCGGCAGCACGCATAAGAGCGTGTAAATCCAGAAGAATCCGTTGATAAAGAAATTTGGAAGGCTCGATATTTCATGCAGACCCTTTTTCCGTTTGGTCATAACCGTCGTCGCCATTCGCATGTATCCTCCTTAGAACAAGGCATCGTCTCTGCTGATCCGACGAATGACCAAATTTGATAGCAGCACCAGCACGAATCCGACGACCGCTTGGTACAAGCCGGCGGCAGATGACATCCCGATATCCCCGCTTACGATAAATCCTTGGTACACGTAAGTATCAATGACGAGCGTCGTGTCGTAGAGAATGCCTGAATTACGAGTAACTTGAAAGAACAATCCGAAGTCCGAGTAGAAAATACGGCCAATCTGGAGGAACGTAAGGATGATAATGACAGGCCTAATCAATGGAATCGTAATGCTGAAGATCTGGCGCCATTTGGAAGCACCGTCAATCGTTGCCGCTTCATAATACTCGTTGTCGATCCCGATAATGGCCGCGAGGAAGATGACCGCATAATAGCCGATACCTTTCCAAGTATTAATGATGGGCAGAATGAACGGCCACCACTTGGACTCCGTATACCAATCTACAGGCTCGATCCCAAGCGCTGGCAGTACGAATTTGTTGAAGATGCCGATATCCGGATTTAAGAAAGCGTATACAAGATAGGAAATGACGACCATCGAGAGAAAGTAAGGCAGGAACATCGCCGTCTGGTGAAGCTTTGCCAATCGGCGGTTTCGCATGGCGTTGAAGAGAAGCGCGAGCGTAACGCCGATAACCAGATTCAAGACGATAAAGACCGCATTATAAGCAAGCGTGTTTCGGGTGATGGTCCAAGCGTCGGTCGTGCTGAACAAATAATTGAAGTTCTCCAAACCCACCCATTTGCTCTCCAGGAAACTCTTGATGAAGCTTGTTGAGGTATACTCAATTTGTTTGAAAGCGATTAAAGAGCCGATCATTGGCAGGTAATTGTTCATCAACAACACGAGCAGCGCGGGAGCCATCATAATATAGAAAGCTCCGTATCTCTTCCAATAGCCAATGTTCTGCTTCGTTCGTGTTCTAGGCGCCTTCGCCTTCGCTACGACTTCCGCGGCTTCCGTTGAAGGAGTCATCCCCATAACCATCCTTTCGTTCTCTTGTACTCTCATTGTATAGGGCGGGAACCTACTCCATCTATCTACTGAGATGACGCACATAGCACTCTGGTGACATTGGAGAACAGAAAAGTGCTAGTTCCATTTAGCGTAAATTCTGGTGCTTCTTGCGGTACTCTTGGGGGGATAATCCGGTCATCTTCTTGAATAGCTTGGCAAAATAAGAGAAGTGGACATAACCGACCTCTTCGGCAATGTTGCTTACTTTGTCGTTCGTATCGACCAGGCAGCGCTTCGCGCGTTCGATGCGCAGCTCCGTCATGTAGTCCGACAAGGAAAATCCCGTCTCCTTGCGAAATAATCGCGATAAATAGGCCGGGTTGCGATAGACATGCGCAGCAATGTCGTCCCGCGTCAATTCCGTATGCAGTTGCTCTTGAATAAATGTCTTCACCTTCGCAATGACGGCGGATGCATCGCGCGGACGCTCTGCCAATGCTTGTCCCATCTTGGTTGCCATTCTCCCCGCACAAACCATCAGCTGCTGGGAATTGCGAGCGGCTTGAATGTCTTTCATTTCAGCAGCAGTAAACACGTCGTAGATCGAGAAGCCTTTGCGATAGGCTGCGCCGTACATCATGTTCAGGAAACCATAATGAAACAGCTCCAGCGCTTCACGGCTTGCTTGCTCAGTCTGCCAGCGTTTCAACGTCTCTTCCAATTGGACGATCAGCTGTTCATGTCCGCCATTATCGAGCAGCGCCCCCCAGTCGGTAAAAGATGGTATCGGAATACCCGAATCCGTCCCGACCGCTTCATAACCCGCTTGTGCTCCCGCATCCTGTACAGATTGAGGTGCCGATACATTGGCTCGCTCCAATTGCTGCAATCGTTCGAGTGCGGCTGCTAGTCCGCCGATCGCTGCCGGCTCTCCCACGTAACAGGAAACTCTGCAGTGAAAATAGTGCTGGCATGCCTGCACGTACTCGGCACATCTCCGAAGCAACCCATCACGATCAACCAGATCGCTGTCACTCAGATAGAGCAGCGCCATATTGAGCTCATTTCGGTCCTGCAGCACCGTACCCGGCCAATTCCCGAGGATGATCTCCGCAGCCGATTTGCGCAGTGCATACTCCATGATGTTCTCGTCACGCGCATCCAATTCGATATCCCATTGCTCGATACTAAGCAGAACAGGAAGAACCTTGCTGCTTGCCGATAGAGGTATTTGATAGGATTCCAACTGGCGATGGAGTCGTTCCGGGGACAGCCTCACTCGGCCTGCCAGCAGTTCTTGCCAGAACCGTTCTACCAAGATCGGAAGCTGGCTTGTCCATTGCCTGCGGTTCGCATCCACCAATTCTTCGACTTGGAGCCGTTCTCTTCGCATGCCGATCTCGGTGATCGCACGTTTCACAAGCGCCTTCAGATCGTCATGATCAACCGGCTTCAAGATATAGTCAAAGCAGCCATTATGCATAGCCTCCTGCGCATAATCGAATCGCGCATGTCCCGTGAGGAATATCGTCAGTGTCTGCGGCTTGTTATCCCGAATCCAGCGGAGCAGCTCCAGTCCGTTCATACCGGGCATTTCGATATCGGATATCACCAAGTCCACGGGATGCTCTTCTAACACCTTGATGGATTGGGACACATCCTCGGCCTCCCAGATGGACTGAATAGGTAAGTCACTCCAGTCGATACCTTGTGCGATTCCCTTCAGTGCGTAAATCTCATCATCTACAACGAGCATGTTCACCATTATTTTCGCTCTCCTTCGTATGCCAGTCCGTTATTCATTGCCCTCGAACGTAGTAGGCCTCTCTACAGGAAGGCGCATCTGCACGACAGCCCCTCCCGGTTTCCCGTTCATGAACGTGATTCCGCCTTCATTGCCGTACAGCATACGGAACCGATGAAGGATATTCCAGATTCCCAGATGAAGCTCGCCTGAGCCTTCAATTTCTACACCGTCGCGCAGCCCTTCCAGAACGGACTCCGGAAACCCCGGGCCATTGTCAATGATCGTCAGCTTAATGAATCTCCCGGCATCCTCTTCATCTTGTTCGGAGTAAATGCCGATGCGGAAAGGCATGCCATCCTGAACTCTCTTATTAAACCCATGAATGACCGAGTTCTCGACAAAAGGCTGCAGCAATAAAGGCGAGATCGGCACCGATGCATGCTCGGGCAGCATCTGGATTTCATATTCCAGCTTCGTCACGTAGCGGATTTTCTGGATTTCCAGGTAATGCTCGATATGCCGGATTTCATCTTCCAGGGAAACTACGGCGCGATGTCCTAGCATGACGAAACGGAAGTAGTCCGCTAAGTGCAGGCTCATTTTCTGAACGAGCTTGTAGTCCTTTAAGGCGGCCAAATTATAAATAATGTTCAAGCTGTTCATATAGAAATGAGGATTGATCTGAATCTGCAGATGCTTGTACTCCGCTTTCTGCACCCGAATCTGCTCCTCGTACACGTCGATCTTCAGCTTCTCGATTTGCTCGGCCATTTGGTTGAACGTCCCTGACATAAAGGCAAATTCACTATTGTCGGTGTTAACCGGCATTCTGACGTTGAACTGCCCTTGACCCAGCTTCCGCATGCCTCGAACGAGTCCAACAAGCGGCTTGAACATGACCCGCTGTAAGAATAACAAGTATAAGGATAGGACGATGGCGACGGTGAGCGGAATCCAGATGTAGAGCATCTTTTGGAAATAGGGGAGGTTTTTCAAAATATACGTTTCCGGAATGACGATCATATAGTGGATATCCGAAATGGAGGAAGGCTGTGTAATGACGAGAAAATGATTCTGGTTCCACGTCGTCCTGTCTTGCTTCGTCATTTCCACAATATCCTTCTGCACGATGGATTCCTGCACAACCGGCAAGGGGGAGTTGGTTAGCGGATTGCCCGCCGGGTCCACGACGAACGCAGCCCCATCGGGGCCAACATCGAATTTATTCAATTCCTCGTTTAACCGATCGACTTGCACAAGCGCGCCGATATAGACGCCTGAGCCAAGGTCAACGGTTTTGATGAGATAATTGGTATCGTTCGGAATGGAGAAACGCTCCCAGCGCTGCGTCTCTTCCGGCAGATCCTTAGAGGCGAGATTCGTGGTATAGTCCAGCAGCGCGGATTGCACCTCCGCGAAGTGAAAGCTGTACTGCGTGGCGAAGAACATGTCGTCGTCCTTGCGGGAGTAAACGAAGAAAGTATCTACTTTATTGTAATAACCGGTATCCAGCAGGAAACGTCTCGTCAGCTCCATCTTCACCATCGTATAGTCCGAGTCTTCTTCGGCCAATGACAGCTCCTGCAGCGATTGAATGTTGGGGTCGCCCTGCATCCGGTACAAATAACGCATCGTTTCCTGCAATATTGCGTCATTGTTCTGCACTTGCTGCTCCATCAGCTTGTTGTAATGGAGCGAGATTTGTTCACGCACGACTTTAGTCGCATAGACGTTATTGTAGACAAGAAAGAGCACCATAGGTGCAGTCATCAGCAGAAAGCCGAAGACGATCTTAAAACGAACCGACTGCCAAAACGGCATAGAACTCCACCCTCGCTGATAGCATTAAAATCCACTACCAGCATACCGCACGCCAATGAAAGCGGCAACAAAATATCCCGGCCGCTCTTGCCGCCCCCAGCTATCTACCTAAGGAAACAGTGGCAAATCGCTAGGTCTCTCCTCCTGCACCGTTTCGTTCTTGCAGGAACCGAATAAGGGGTTCTCGATCTTCTTCGAACGATAATTCCAGTTCTCTCAGCTCTTCGACTGTCTTCCATGCAATCTCATAGATTAGGCCATCCGGGTCTTGGATACACGGCTCGCCGCCCACAATTTCACCACGGAAATAGGCGATTCTCTCTTGCTTCATGAAGAGCTGCCCGGCCAACCGAATGCGATAGCCTGTTTCCTCGAAAACCTCGCGGATGCAGCAATCTTCATAGGATTCGTTCGACTCCCGTCCTCCTGACGGAACAGACCATCGTTTCTCCTCATGCGGTTTCCCCTGCAGCACCATGAGGAGGCCACCTGACGCATTGAAACAGATCGCGGCTGACCCGCTCCAGCTCATGCGATACCACGACGATTCGATCTGCGCCGTATGATGGCGGTTATGCCAAACAAACCGCTGCAGCGCCGTATCCAGCGTGATACTCCCGAGTGCCAGCGTGCGTAACTTCCTGCTGAACTGCTCCGGGCTCAACCCTTGAAGCAGAATCACAAACCGCCGATGCAGAATCTCTAGTAAATCCAGTGTATCCTCGATCGGAACCTCCCTATAATCATGCAGCTCGCCCCACAAATCCTCCCGGTACGTCGCTCCGAGCGGTTCTTCCTCCGTCAGCGCTCGCTTGAACCTCAAGTATGCATTCATATCGTTGTCGGCCAGATGATGCACGATCTGTCTGGCAGACCAGCCGCCTTCGCGGTATGGGACGTCCAGTTGTTCCGAGCCGAGGTTGCTTATCAGTTTCCTCAGTGTCACGGTAATGCCGGGAATCTCGTTGATGACGGCTGCACGTTGTTCGTGTGTCGAAATTGGCGCCGCTTGGAACGGGCCAATTGGGAATCGAATGTCGTTCATGGGTTTGGTTACCGCCTTTCAATACAACTATATTCGAGTGATATATTCGAGAAACGACAAATGAATCCTTTTTACGCTCCTGCAGACACATGTCCCTGCCCTTCTCTAGCAATGCTGCATATTTTAGTAGAAAAGGAGTAGGTGATGTAGTGGGACAACTTATTGATGCACGAACTTCAAGCAATATCCCCGTCGTTCTTACCGAGTTTGATAATACGTTTCCGCTCGATACCCCTGTCATCGTTGGACAGGTAGGACTGAACATTCCGCCTCAAACCCAGGGAATTATCCGGGTTCAATTGACAGGCATGGTTGGTGTCGCACTTCCGACGGATTTTCCGCAAGGATTCATCCTGGAGCTTTATATCGTTAGAGGTCTGACCATCGACGACGTGCTGATTTACAAATCTGTCCATTCGTTTGATTTCGGCATACACACGATTGGGTTCTCTGCATCCGATTATCATATCCCTGCACCTGCATCGGGGCTTCAACCCTACACGTTATTCGCAATCGCTCTCTCACCAGGAATCGCTCGTATCGGTCCGGAGAACTTGAACGCTTCCGCTTATACCGGATAATGAAAGGCATAGGAAAGGCAGTTACACGTTGGATCGAGGACCCTATCATCCGCAGACAAAAACAAAAGCTGCCCCAAAAGCCATAACATGCGCTTTTAGGGCAGCTTTTCTATCTACATCTAAATTACTCGCTTCTTAGAACCCCGTATTCCCGTTCAACACCGGCACGACCAACGGATTCGCATTCGTATAGTTCGCCAGCGCGTTGCCGGAGGCAACGTTAAAGTTGAACTGCGTCCGACCGCCGCTGTCACCGTAGCTCGTGTTGTCGATATGAATGCCTTCCGTCTCGCCGTTCGTAATGTTGTTGAGCTCGATTCGCACATTGAGCATTGGGTTGACGTAGAGCCAGAACTGAATTCCTGCGTGGTTGTGACCGGTATGACCCGCTTTGTTAATCGTGTTCCGTTGGAACTTGAGGCCGCTGATCGTATACGAAGGTTTCGTCGGCTCGACCGGCTCCGTCGTGACGATCATGCCCGCGTTAAACGTGCTGTCGATGTAGTTATCGCGGAAGATCAAGTTATTGCCGCCTACATCGGACATGCCTCGCCCCCAGTAGCTCGCGATAATCGTGTTGAACTGCCCCACGTTATTCTGAGCGACGCCTGGGAAGTTCATCAGATTCACCTGCGCAACCCCATCATCGCCAAGTCCGCGCATGAAGTTATTCTGTGCCACGTTGCCGGCGTTCCCGTCATCTCCCCAGTGAATGCCGTCAAAATACGTATTGTAAAGCCGTACATTCTGAATGGTCGAGTTCGACCAATCCGTCCAGCCCTCCAAGCAGCCCATATGCTCTGCCCATAGATTCTGCAGCACATTGTTAGTTCCGGTACCGGGATTGGTAAGCACGATGATGCCATAATGCCCATCCCGCTGCGTATCCACGCTGCTAATGCGAAGATCCGAAATCGTCGTGTTGTTGTTGAGCGTGAACCCAACCTCGCCGCCCCAGATTCCATTCGTAACGGTGCTATGCAAATTAGAATACCAGATACCTGCGCCTTTCAAGCTTACGCCTGATGGGACAGCGATCTTATCGCTTTGGTTGTAGGTCCCCGGCGGGAACCAGACGTTCTTGCCAGAAGAAGCTGCGGCGTTAACCGCGCTTTGAATCGCTGCCGTATCATCCGCGATCCCATTGCCAACCGCATTGTAAGGCGCCGACTTAACCGAAATATAATTCGCCGGCATCGCAATCGGAGCTGCCGCCGTCTCCAAATCGATTAGATCAACCCCGTACCAAGTGAGGCTGTTGCCGGAATCCTTTTGCAGCTTCACCGTATCCCCTGCATTAATATCGATCGCAAAATCCTTATCGTCAAAGCTGCGTACATACGAGTTTCCCGGAGCCGTATCATAATTGAACGTGGAGGTGAGCGACAAGTCTTGACGCTTCACGCCATTGACATAGAGAGCCAATGTCCCGCTCGTATTCTGAGGAATGCTGTACCGCAGAATCAGCCGGTTCGCATCGCGAACATTGGTCCACTGCACGGACTCGCCTGTCGCATCGAGGTGCACGTAGCTTTTGCCGGAAGCGGCTTCCTTCTTCATCGTCGTGTCATTATTCGTAGTCGCTCCGCCGCCGAGTGTACCATTCTCCGCCTCATAGGTTGTGAATGGCATCGTTGCACCACGGGAATTGTTGTTGGTCAGCCGCAGCCAGTTGATATTCGCGATTCCGGAACCTGTGACTCCTTTCACATATAAATTATGTGTGCCCGTAGCAGAACCCGTGATCGGCCAAGTTTGGGTCTCGAACGTATTCCAGCTGTCCGTATTGGCCACCGTAAATGTGCTGATTACGGGCCCTGTCAGGCTGTCGAGCCGAACCTCGAACTTGTTGCCCGTCGCTATTGCCGCAACACGAGCCTCGAGCGTCTTGTAGCCGCCGCTTAAATTCACATTGTTATACACCATATAATCATTCGTATCGAAGCTGCCAACCTGCTGGCCCCCGCCCGTATCCGGCGTTGATGCCGGTGCTACCCCAGACATCGAGCTGTAGCTCTCCGCTTCGATCTTGATTGCCGTTGTCATCGTTATAACCGGCGACCAACTCGTTTCATCGAAGTTCATATTCCCGTTAGCATTGATGACAAAATAAAGTGCATCCCCAGCCTCGACATGAATATTCGATACACCGCTTGGGGTTACATCGGCTGACGGTGTCACGGTAGCGCTCCAGAGCTGCGTTGTATTCTTGAAGATTTTCGCCACGACTCCGTTACTGCTGGCATTCACCTTGATCACATTGCCTGTAATGTCGACATTGCCTGCTTGCGGCGCTACCCATTTCTTCACCGCATCATAGGTTGTCTCCGGATGAAAGAAAGCGTCCCTCACGTACGGATACCCGGAGGTTTCCTTCCACTTGGCAGGGGTAGTCGCATCATAAACGCTGAGATACGAATACGTGCTTCCCGTCTTCTTCATATTGAACCAATTGCCGACGCCTTGCGTTGTACCGAAAGACGTTAATGCGCTGTACGTTACCGTTTCGGGAATCGGGGCTGCTTCGCTTCTCCCCTCATTCACAAGCAAACCGCTGGCAATGAGCGTGAATGCCATGGCACCATATATTCCTTGCTTCAACCTTCTTCTGATCATCGCTGCATCTCCTTATCATCTGTACTCAGTAGCCAACGTTTCGTTATTACCGATTACATATGTCGCACCACCTCCATCTCAAACGGATTAGGCATGATGAATCTGGATGTCGATGATCTTAAAGGTAGCATAGTGACACAAGCAATATTCGAACATGTTATTAGCAAAATATTAACTTTCTCTATGACTCTCTCCGAACCTAGCCGCCACCGAGAACTGAACCGCTGAATTTCGACATTCTATGCTATACTAGGAACAATTATCCTTTTATTGGGTCAACCTAGCGGATTGGTTTCCGTCCGCCTTACACACCACGAATGCAACCAACATGAAGGCAGGGGACTCTCGAATGGTACGGATCGAAGCGGCAGGAAGCTATATGCAGCGTGTTTTTGCAGTTGATATTGGAACCAGAAGCGTCATTGGCTTAACCGGCTACTACGAGGATGGAAGTCTAATCATCGAGCACGGCGAAGTAGAGTACCATAAGGACCGCGTGATGATAGACGGACAAATTCATGACATTGAAGGCGTCACGGAATCGATCAAGGTGATTAAGGAAAAGCTGGAAACCAAATGCGGACAACGCCTGACCGATGTTGCGATTGCTGCTGCAGGCCGCTCTCTGATCACGGGTCGTGCGGAGCTGGAGCAAGAAATCGATCATAACAAACCGATCGAGAAACATATCGTGGACGCTCTCGAATCCGAATGCTTAAACCTCATCTATAATCAGCTGCTAGAGCAATCCCAGGATATCAAAGATTATTTCTGCATCGGCCATACGGTCGTCCATTACTATATTAACGATGCGATGATGCTCAGTTTGATCGGCCACAGAGGCAGAACGATTAAAGTTGATCTAATCGCCACCTTCTTGCCTCGTACCGTCGTGGAAAGCCTCTATGCGTCAGTCAGTAACATCGGACTAAACGTCAGCTATCTGACTCTTGAGCCAATCGCGGCAATTGAAGCAGCCGTTCCTGCCAACATGCGCCTTCTGAATATCGCACTCGTTGACATCGGGGCCGGCACCTCGGACATTGCCATTACCAAGGATGGTACGGTTGTCGCTTATGCGATGACCTCGACCGCCGGCGATGAAGTGACCGAAGCCATTGCTCAAGCCTATTTGCTCGATTTCGACAGTGCGGAAGCGTTGAAATGCAAGCTGAACCAAGGTGCGGAGCAGCACACGTTCACTGATATCATTGGCCTCCAGCATACAGTCGCATCTGAAGAGATACTAGACACGATTCAGGAAGTTATCGAGCTGATTGCCAAGAACATAGCCGACAATATCTTGGAGAGAAACAATAAAGCACCAAGCGCCGTTTTCTTAACCGGCGGAGGAAGCAAGCTGCCCCGATTGAGCCAGGCTATCGCCTCCTATTTGCAATTACCTGTCGGTAGAGTCGCCACTCGAGATCTTGCAACGATCCCCAAGATGACCATACGGCATTTTGAGATGAACGGTCCTGAGGTGATGACGCCAATTGGCATCTTGATCAAAGCTGCCGCTCATTTGGGCAAGGATTTTGTAGAGGTTACCGTTAACGGGGATCGAGTGAAGTTAATTAATACGAAAGCACTTCAGGTGATTGATGCCCTCATGCTAATCGGGTTTAATCCGCAGCAATTAATTGCACGAGCGGGCCAATCGATGGAAATCACGATAAACGGACGCACACGAACGATATTCGGCGAACCCGGACAGCCTGGCGAAATCTGCGTCAATAACCAATTAGCCAGCATCAGCACGCCAATAAAGCTTCATGATGACATTACGATTACGCCGGCAATACCGGGTAAACCCAAGGAACTTACAGTTGGCCAGCTGTTTGATATGAACGCAGGCTTCTATTGGAACGAGCAGTGGGTGCAAACCACTCAGTCCGTGACCATCAATGGGACGCCGGCGGCTGATGATCGTCTCATTACCGCTGACGACTCCGTTACGGTTCTGCAGCTTGTAACACTAACTGATGTGTATCGGCATTTTAATATTCCACCGACTGTAAGGGTTCTTGTCAATGGCCTAGCCATGGAGATGCAGTATCGAATTCAACCTCGCGACTCCATTACAGTTGAACGCGAAGTCGCGGGGGAGGACGAGGACGAGGTCGAGGTCAAGGACGAGGTCAAGGCCGTGGTCAAGGACGAGGTCAAGGCCGTGGTCGCTATCACTGCTGTGAATGAACAATCACCGGCGGTGGTTCCCGAAGAGCAGCATCAACCTCAGTCTCCTACTGAACCGTTCATCCACATCACTTATAATGGCGGCCCACTCTCGTTGCCTTATAGAGAAGGATTCACATTCATTCATCTCTTCGATTACATCGATTTCGACCGCACACAGGTTCATGGGTCACTACGAATGACGCTCAATGGCGAGCCTGCCGCTTATTACGAGAAGATTCAAGATGGCGATGCCGTCATTATTGAATGGACAGCGAAGCGAGAGACTTGAAGATGACAAGAAGCTAGAGTAAATCAAGAAGACCGGGTGCTCCTGAGGAGGAGCATCCGGTCTTCTTTCGAGAACCGACATCTGATACAACATCGGTTTTTATTCTGTGCCTCCGCGATGAACCAATGCTTCGTCACAATGCCAACCCTAACGGTTGTCACAGTGGTTATTTGGCATTCATTTACCCTGTTTATTTTCTAACGGTTGCCAGCGAGCTTATTTAACAGATTTCCGCTGCGAATCGACCAATTTGCTGTAAATAAGCTCTGTCACAACCGTTAGCGTTTCAAATAGGCTGATTTGCATGAAATAGCCACTCTGGCAACCGTTACATTTTTTGCTACCTATAGATTCTGTACGCTTATCCCCGCTGCCGGGTCAAAGGTCAGCATTTTCGTTCCGATCTTATCGATAAAGAACCGATCATGGCTGACGGTTATGACTGCCCCCGGGAAATGAATCAATGCCTGTTCCATGACCTGAATGCTCGTCAGGTCCAGATGGTTGGTCGGCTCATCCAAGATGATGACAGCCGCTCCCGAGAGCAGACATTTTGCCAATGCAACACGGGCTTTCTGTCCCCCCGATAGATTGCCGATGAACTTGCTTAGGTCCATCTCCGAGAACTGCAGCATCGAGAGGAATTTGTTCACCTTCTTACGCGGAGCATCGAGTCCTAGGCCGTATGTGTTCACCGCATGGCTAACCGTGTCCTTGGGATTAAGCTCCTCCCACATGCGGTTGAAGTACGCGTAACTGACGCCCTTCTCCCAGGACACCTCACCGGATTCAGGCTTCTCCTGTCCGGTTAACACCTTAATCATCGTTGACTTCCCGCTTCCGTTAGAGCCAACAATGACCAGCCGATCTTCTTTTTGGATATCGAAGCTGACCTGCTCGAAAATTTGCCGCCCCTCGTAGGATTGGCCTATATTTTTCACTTCGCACAGCTTGTCCGGAAAACGAAGCTTCTCGTAAATATCCGTAATCAGCACGTTAACCGGATGCGGCTCGATCCGTTTCTTGTTATCTGCCAATTGACGGGAGAGGCGATCCTTCGACGATTTGCGGTTTGCCCGGTTGTCGATCGCTTCGGATTCCATAAGGAGCAGCTCTTCCTCCCACTCGAACTGACGGTCGAGCTCCTTCTTGCGCATCTTCTTCTTACGAATATAGTCCGTGTAATTACCTTCGTATTCCTGAAAATGATAGTTTTCGATCTCAATCGTACGTGTCACTACTTTATCGATAAATTGCCGGTCATGCGAAATGAGAATCATGGCGCCTTTGAAGCGATACAGCCATTGCTCCAGCCACGCAATGCCTTCCATGTCTAAGTAGTTGGTAGGCTCGTCTAGCAATACGACGTCAGGCTGCTCAATGAGCATTTTGGCCAGTGCCGCACGGTTACGCCAGCCTCCCGACAGCTCGTCCACCGGCTGATGGCGCGACCTGTCGTTAAATCCAAGCTTCGTCAGCACCGTGTTAATTTCAACGGATACGTTCCAGCCGTCCAGATGCTCCATTTGTTCGAACAACTCCGCCTGTCTTGCAAGCAGCCGCTCCATTTCGCCGTCATCGGTGACGAAACCCAGCTTCTCCCCGACCTCCTGAAGCTCACGCTCGATCAGAGCGACCTGCTCGAAGCAATTTTCCAGCTCCTGCTGAACCGACAAGCTGCCGTGCATTTCGGAGAATTGCGAGAAGTAACCGATTCTAACCTGCGGATCGACTTCCACATTGCCGGTTGTGGGCTCTTCTTGCCCCATAATGAGCTTGAATACCGTCGACTTCCCGGCTCCATTGCGCCCAATTAGGCCGATTCGTTCTCCCTGCGTTACTTTGAAATAAATATTGCGAAAAATCATCGACTCTTCGTACTTCTTCGTTACATCTTCCAATCGGATTACGCTCATGACAATACCCCTTCTGCTTCCGTCCGTCTTAGGTGATTATACCACTATATTTAACTGAGTACCCTCACAACGGTTGAGCCTGCGTCGCCTATGTAGAAACGATCGCGGAAGGGACAAGCAGCGGCTTGTTCATTATTATACTATTAGACTGCAATTCGAACTTACTCCAACAAAAAACAGTGAAGAAGTCACCATGACTTCTTTACTGTTTCCAGATAAATATTCTAACGAACCGTAGAGGCCTTATTTGAATGAAAATACTCCGTAATAAATTCTAACGAACCGTATGGGCCTTATTGACGGAAATTGGCGCGAAAATGGCGAAATTACACGAAATAAGACCTGCAGGGTTTGTTAGATTTTCAAATCGACTCGTTTGGCTCAAATAAGACTTGTAGGGTTCGTTAGACCGAAAACCGACCTGATTGGGACTCAACATGCTGCCTATTGCTCAACATTTTCACGGTTTGCAGCTTGATTACGAGGAGATGTTGCAGATTATGCAACTTTCTCATGGCTTGTACCTCACTTCCGTGGAGATGTTGCAGATTATGCAACATTCTCCTCCTGAATCAGCTTATAGCCTCTTTACCGCTAGCGAATGTTGCATTCTGTGCAACATTCGCTAGATTTCAGCCCGAAAGACGGTAGATTGTTGCAGTTTGTGCAACATTAGGTGGCGTCGGCTGAGTTACTTCGAGTGTATGCGAACCATCCTAGCCGCGAGCCGACCGCCGCTTCTGATTCGTTCTGGTCCGATCGATCGCCGCCGGCGTCTTGGCTTTCCGCGGAGGTCCGAAGCCGAGCTGCGAAATATACGAGCGCCAGCGTTTCTCGTATTGGGCGAATGTTGCCTTCACTTCTACCGCAACCGCGTCACGGTGGCGGACTGTCCCCATTTCCTCGTGGCGGCGGTAGGCACTGAGCGGCTCCGGGATCAGCAGAAACGGAATGCCCGTCAGCAGCACGCGGTACCAGTAATCCAGGTCATGCGTATACTTCAGCCCTTCATGAAAAGGGCCGGTAATGCGATAAAGCGCCTTACTCATCATGACCGTGCAGCCATTAATCGGGTTGCTCGTTTGAAGCGCGCGATAGAACGCGCCGTTCTCGTAGCCCGGCGGGATGAGGTCGAGCTCCGTCATTTTGCCGCGGCCGTCGATGATATCGAAGCCGGTATGGCTGATGAGCGCTTCCTGCTCCTCCATCGCCTCGACTTGTCGTCTGATTTTGTCCGGATAGAATCGATCGTCGGAGCTCAGCCATGCTACATATTTGCCGCTGGCCAGGCGGAAACCTGCGTTCAGCGCGCTTGCCGTGCCGCCGTTCACTTTACCGGCATAATGAATTCGTCCCTCATACGGACGCATCTTCTCTGCATGCTTCGTTGAGCCGTCATCCACGACAATAATCTCGATATTGTCATAGGTCTGCGCGAGTGCACTCTCGATGGCTTCCGTCACATAGGGGTCGTTATAAAAGGGGATGACGATACTCACCTTCGGGTTTCCCATCCTGCCTGCCTCCTGCTGCTTCTTCTTCTCTATTGTTGTCCTTTAACTTCAGCTTCTTCAACTTTAGCTCCTGATGCCTTTGAAGCTCCTGATGTTCCAGTTACTCCAAAAGCTCCTGTTGCCCCAGTTCCAGCTCCTGTCCCAGCACTAGCCTCAGCCTCAGCCTCAGCGCTGCCGCGCCGCTTCCAGCGTTTCGCGCAGCGACTGCTCCATCGGGATAAGCGGCGTCCAGCCAAGGGCGATGACGCCTTCGCAATTCAACGGCGCCGGCGAGACGGCTTGCGACTCGCCAACCTCCCACTGCAGCGGATGTTGCGCCAGCGCATCGAACGCATCCGCGATGTCGCCGAGCGTGCGCATTCGGCCGGAGGCGACCGGGTAGATGCGGCCGCTCTCTCCTGCGCGCAGCAGCAGCTCATACGCGCGAATCGCATCGCGCACATCCAGCAGATCGCGCTGCTCGCTGCGCGAAGACAGCCGAAACGGCGCCGGCGGAGCATCGCCGCTTGCCGCTGCCTGCTCCGCCCTGGCGGCGTAGCGCGCAAGCAGTGCGCACAAGCCGCCGGATCGACCGGGGCCGATCAGATTCGACGGCTCGGCGATTACAACCTCCATGCCATAGAGCGATGTCCAGCTCTGGGCAATCAACACCTGCATCGTCTTGCTTAAGCTATACGGATGCTGCGGCTGAGGCCGCTCAGCACCGCCATGTTCAGCCGCAGCGAGCGGGAAGCGCAGCATCGAGCCGGCTACGACGACCCGGCACGCAGTCCCAGCCCGCCGCACACCTTCAAGCACGTGCACGGTACCCATCACATTACTTTGCAGCACGGCTGCAGGGTCATTCCATGAGGCACCGACCGCATTGGCGCCGGCCAAATGCAGCACATAGTCCGGCTTGGCACGCTCGATAAGCGCCAGCACCTCGGATTGCGCGGCCAGATCACAAGCCAGCACCTCATGCACGGCGTTCAGCCATGCCCACTCTTCTGCATCAGGCTGCGGCAGACGGCGAACGACCGCCGTCACATCCCAGCCTGCCTCGCTAAAGTAGCGGCAGGCATGCTCGCCGCAGAAGCCGCCGGCCCCTGTTACCAGGAGGCGCGGGCGGCTCAACCTTCATTCATCCAGTTCACAAGCTCCTCCAGCATCGGTACATAGCTGGGTGCTCGGTAGCCCCAATCGCTGCGCGAAGCTGCAAGCGTCCGATCGAGATACTGCCGATCATCGGGTACGATCTTGATCCCGCTTACGTGAAAGGCGGATTGAAACAAGTGCAGCAGCGTGAGCTTGCTTACCGTTTCGGCAGCTGTCAAATGGACCAATCCCCCAATCTCCGGATTTGCAATGGCATAATCCACTGCCTTGGCCAGCTCAAGCGTCGTGACCCCGTTCCACCGCACGTTCGCATAGCCGCTGACGGTTCCTTGCTGAGCGAGAAACCACTTCAGCAGTCCAATTCCTTGCGGCCGGATCTCAGGTCCAATAATGGACGTGCGAATCGTAAGATGGCGGGAGCCCGGCGCTTCGCCGAGCGCCTTGGATCTCGCATAGACGGAGGTGCCATCCGGCACATCCTGCTCGGAGTACGCACCTTTCATCCCGCTGAACACGCAATCTGAGCTGATATGAATAACGCGTGCCGGTGTGTCCAGATGATCGGCCAGATGCCGCAGCCAATGAGGCAGAAACCCATTCACCTGATAAGCGGCAAGCGGATGCTGCTCGGCATCCTGATTCAGCACGCCCACCGCATTGACGATCACGTCCGGCTGAACGTCATACACGAGAGCAGCTACAGCCTCATTGTCTGCAGCATCCAACCGAAGCCCCTTAGCTCCCCCCTCTGCCGTTCGAGTCGTGTACACAACATCCACTTCCGGATGCAGCTGTTCAAAATACCGGATCAGAACATGACCTGCCATGCCGCTTCCTCCGATAATGAGCAGCTTCATGACAGAAACCCGCCCCGTACCAGCATCGACCGAATTTCTTCCTTCGTCAGCAAGGACTGACTGGAGCTGTAGCTCTCGAAATCGACGCTTGGGTAGCTGCTATAATGCTGCCGGAGCCCTGGAATATCAAGGGTTGGCAGAATGACCAAATACTCTTCATCGTACACAATCGTAGTCGTGCTTTCATGGTCGGTCAGCAGAATCTCATGTATTTTCTCCCCTGGCCGAATCCCTGTTGTCACCATCGTTGCAGGAATACCCAAGTCATCGATCAACACGGCAGCCAGGTCTACAATTCGGCAGGTTGGCATCGTCATCACGAAGATTTCTCCGCCAATGCTTTCCTCCGATGCTTTGAACAATAACGTGATGGCATCTTGCAGCGTCAGGAAGAAGCGCGTCATGTTCTTGTCTGTAATCCGCACTTGCCCTTTTTCCCTAATCTGATTCATAAACAGATGCACGACGCTCCCGTTCGTACCAAGTACATTACCGCCGCGCACGCAGACAAATGTCGTATCGGAATGGAGCAGGTTCGCGTATACGATTAACTTCTCTCCAATCGCTTTTGTCATGCCATAGAAATTCGACGGGTTCGCCGCCTTATCTGTGGAGATATAGACGACTCGTTTGACCCCGTTTGCGATGGCGGCTTCGATGACATTTTGCGTGCCGATGACGTTCGTTTTGAGCGCTTCGTACGGCTGGTCCTCACAAACGGGCACATGCTTCAGCGCTGCCAAATGAAACACGTAATCGACCCGCTCGCACGCACGCATCAATGCTTCTTTATCCCGAATATCTCCGATGCAGAAGGACAGACGCGAATCCTCAAACGTGCGGCTCATCGCCACCTGGCTGGACTCGTTACGGGAAAACACAATAATTTGTTTGGGCTGCTGAGGCAGCAGCTGGCGGATCAGTTCGTAGCCCCAGGACCCTGTTCCCCCGGTGACCAGTATGCGCTGATTAGTAAACATTCCATTTCCCTCCAAGCACAAATTTAACCACTTTATCCGACACATCTTTGGCCAAATACCCGTCCGGACACTCCCAAACTGCAGGCAGCGAAGTCATGATGACCGCAGCCTCTTCGATTCGTTCCGCCTTCAACCCGCATACAACATTACTGCCGCAGTCTATGGTTTCCGGACGCTCCGTCGTCTGCCGGATGGTGACGGTCGGAACACCGAACAGGCAGCATTCTTCTTGCACGGTACCGCTGTCTGTAATGGCGCAGAAGGCATTCTGCTCCAGCCTGACAAAATCAAAGAACCCCAGCGGCTCATAGAAAACGACCCGCTCATCCATCTCCACGTTCACGGACCCGCTGTCGATCCGCGATCTCGTCCGTGGGTGAACACTGCAGATGACACGCTTGTCAAAGCGCGCCGCTACGCGATTAAGCCCCTCCAATATACCGGTCAGCCGCTCCGGCACATCGACATTCTCCGCGCGGTGCGCTGTCACGAGCACGTAGCTGCCAGCCTGCAGACCGAAGCGTTCCAGCACGTCGCTGGCATCAATCTGCGGCTTGTAATGCTCAATCACTTCATGGATCGGATTACCTGTCAGCACAATGCGATTGCTGGGAAAGCCTTCACGCAGCAAGTTGTTCTTGCTGTAGGACGTGTACGGCATGTTGATACTTGCGATGGCATCGATAATCCGGCGATTCTTCTCCTCCGGTACCGATAGATCGTAGCAGCGATTGCCCGCTTCCATGTGTACAACCGGAATCCCCATCCGTTCGGCGATGATGGCGCACAGTGCGCTGTTCGTATCGCCAAGCAGCAGCACCACATCCGGCTCATGAGCGATCAGAATGCGTTCCACTTCTGCAAACATGACGGACAATTGACCGCCGAGCGTCTGCCGTGTCTCCGTGAACATATAGTCCGGCTGCCTCAGCCCCATCTCCCGGAAGAACACATCGCTAAGCGACGGCGAAAAGTTCTGCCTTGTATGCACGAGCACATGCTTCTCGGCCAGCGCATCCAGCTTCTGAATGATAAGACTCAGTCGTATAATTTCCGGGCGCGTGCCCAAAATCGTTACAACGCGCATGAAACGTCCCTCCTTCGTCGTTCAACTGACGGGCGAGCTGCTATCGCTTCTTCTTAGCGCCCCTTGCCCGGTTCCTCTGGCGCCCCGGTTGCCTTCGGCGCTTCAAGCTGCCTTGCTTCCGAACGCCATGACGGCGCCGGTTCTTCCCTGCTCGGCCTGTAAGCCGTTTGCCACCCTTTCTTCTACTTCTGTACGCCGTGCCAATCGGCTCGCCTTTCGGCCATGCGGCAATGTAAACATCCGGAACCTCGCGAATCTCATCCATGCGATATCCTGCTCTGTAGAAGGAGCGTGCCGATCGAAAAGGACGGAGAACGCCATTGTCAAACTTGTAGATTATAGGTGTGCCGCTGCCTTTGAGCACCGTTGGCGGTGCATATCCACGGAGAGCCAGCGTAGCAATGAACCTGAGCAGCCGGTCCCGATAGGCATTAACCCCGTACACTTCATGAGCCGCTTGCACATTGCGCGCGCCAATCGCTTGCATTGCAGCCTCATCAGCCAGCAGCGATGACACGCAGTGCGTTAGTCCTCCCGTATCCCCCACGGGTACAACGTAGGCTTCGTTTCCGGTAGCTCGGCCTATTTCAGAGAGTCCGCCGGAGCCGTACACGACGACCGGCTTTCCGAACACCATGCCCTCAAGCGCCGTCATGCCGAAGCCTTCCACCGTTAAACTGGGTACAACGAGTACATCCATGGCCGGATAAACCGTCTCCACCTGCTCTTCGAACCGAATCCAGCGAAATCGCTCCATCAGTCCGCGGTCTCTGGCGATGCCTATGCATTTGTCAAAATAGCCCTGATCCACCGGGTTGCCCACGATGAGATACATCGCTTGGGGATGCTGCTCTGCCGTGTTTACGGCCATTTGCATGAAATGCTCAAGTCCTTTTAGCTCAAAGATCGACGATGAAATGTACCCGACCACTCGTTGTTCATCAGCAATCGCCAGCTGCTTGCGCCGATTGATGCGGTGCTGCTGCCAACCATGCGGATTCAGCTCGCTCTGATGCCAAGACGGCGGAATCAACGTCGATTTGGGAATCATCCCCGGCGTGCGAAGCGGTGCCAGTGTCGTCTCTGAGATGCCGACGATGTAGTCCGAATATTGCTCGATAACGGAAGCTGCGAGCGCGGTATGAGGGGTTTCCCGGATGGCTTCCATAACCGTCCAGACGACAGGAATACCAAGCAGCTTGCCGGCAATTGCAGGCATTGGATGAACGCATGTATTGGCTATGATGATACTCGGCCGTTCGTAATGAATGAGCCGAATCAACTGCAGCCATAAGGGATCACGTTGGTGAGTGCCTATCTCATCCGTCATATGAGAGAGTCCTAGATACAGAGGCACGACGAGTGGAATTTGATGCACGATGACCGTAATTCCCAGCTTGCGTGCATTTGCGGCAATAATGCCCTCATTGGGAACGACAAGCGTGCAGGCGAAGGAAGGCAGCAGCTCCCTGACCATAAACAGCAGCAGTTTCTCGGCGCCTGTCACATATTGCGGGCTGCAAATATGCGAGAATACTAGCATTTTTGGTTTGCTAAGCTTCAATTGGTTGACTCCCCTCCGCCTTTTCATCGCAGCTTTCAAAACCCTAGTTGTACAATATATTGTGACGGCTACTTAAACGGCACGACATTTGAACCTTTCCAAACGCACAAAATACCGCCGACTCAATCTCCGCTGCTCACTGTGAATGATAGGTGTCCCCCTCTTAACCGGGAAACAATATCGCAAGCATCAGTTCAATCCGTTTGCCATACGTATGCTCTCGCATCGTCCGGTACATCCCGCGCATGGCGATTGCTTTGCGCTCTTCCTCGTGCGCCAGGTAATACTGAATTTTATCGATCATCTCTTGCGGCGAAGAGTAGGTGACAATGTCCACATCCGGCGTGTAAAACGACACGAGATCACTGCGAATATCAGTCAGCTGCAGCGCTGCGCAAGCCGAAATCTCAAAGGTTCGCGGGTTCGGCGAGATCGCGCCGATGCCTGCACTGTTGTTGTTGAACGTTTCATCATCATGGGCACGGTGCATGTTAATGACGATTTTGGCGCCGTTGTACATATTCGCCGTTTCATCGGGACCCATCCAGCGACCAAGCTCAATCTTGCTCTTCATCAGTTGAAAATCTTTCAGCCGCTCCCACCAGATGCCGGAAATATGCGTATCCTTCGTTGCGAGAAATTTCGTCACTTCGTTAAAAAACTCGACGCGCCGCCAGTAAGCCGAGCCGATGAAGCAGATGTCATGACGCTGCGATCTCAGCGGATTGCGCGGCCTGAAGGATGCCGGATCTGCTCCGAGGGGCAAATAATATACATTCGGACAGCCCAGGCGGCGGTAATAGTCCACGCAAACCAGCTCCAGCGTGAACACTTCGTCATAATGAGGCGCTATGCCTGAGGTGATGTCCGTGTAATACGGATCATCCGTGAACCAGATGGCGGTACGAATGCCGGCTGCCCGCATGGCATCGGCTTGCGCGACATTGAATTGCAAACCATCGAGGACAATTACAATATCCGGTCTGATCCGCATCGCGATATCCGCTACAGGCTGCAAGGTGTCCGTAATGGTCAGCTGCGTTACCTGTGCACGAAGTGCGTTCGCGATGGCCTCATCGAGCGGTGAATACGGAAAGCCTTTCCCTGTCGCGACAAACAGCACATGCGCCTGTCTCACCGGGAAAATCTGGGTTGGTGCCGTACTTTGCAAAACGGACTCGCATTGACCGAACCAATGGCCGTGCTGCCAGCCAAACCGGAACCCGTCTACTCTGCCTCGCGCTTCCCCCCGAAGTCCCCGGGCTACTTTACCTTTGCGTATTCGGCGTCTTCGTGTTTTGGTTGCCATCTCATCCACTCCTCCCTGCCTAAACTTTCTTTTGCTGCGCCGGATTACCACTTCAACACCTCAGCAACCTGCTGCAAACGCTGAACGAAGGTATGGTCCTTCAATGTTCGATGCAGTCCCCGTAAGGCAACTTGTCTGCGCTGCTCCTCATGATTTAAGTAGTAATCCAGCTTCATAATGAGCTCATCCGGGGAATGAAAAGTGTCGAGTTCTACGCCAGGCACATAGTAGTTCTGCAAATCTTCACGCACATCGGTCAGCTGCAGCGTCCCGCATGCCGCTATCTCGTAAGTGCGCGGGTTAATGGATTTCCCGGGTAGGTTCAGCTCGTTTTTATTGTCCTTACCCCGCTCCGTTGTCCGGTGCATATTAATGACAATCTTGGCGCCGTTGTAGTAACGGATCGATTCATCGACCGGCAGCCAGCCCATTCTGATGAACTTCTGCAGCTGCTTATAGTTGCGCAGTCGATCCCACAAGCCGCCTGCTATAAACACTTTGCGGTTCTTCAAGTAGGGAGCTATGGCATCGAAGAGCTCCACGCGATTCCAGAATGCTTGCCCGATAAAACAAATATCGCTGCGATGCACCGCCTCCACTTTCATTGGCTTAAACCAATGGGGATCCACCGCCAGCGGCATATAGACAACTTCCGCGCAGCCAAGTCCTCTGTAGAGCTCTACTGTGCTCAGCTCATGGGTAAGGACAACATCGTAATGAGGCGCGATTTGTACCGTATCTGCGGTTACATAGGGATCATCCGCGAACCAAATGGCCGTACGAATGCCCATTGCCCGCACCGCATCGACCTGTTCCAAATGATTGTCCGGGAATACATGCAGTCCGTTGAGCACCAGCATCCAATCCGGCCGGATGAACGAAGCTTGCTCCGCCATGAACTTGGCATCTGCCACATGCACCTCGCGTACGGTTTGGCGAAGCGCTTCAATGATGCCTTGGTCGATGGCTTCGAAGCCCTGCGGAATATACAGCACACAGACATTCCGTTTCGGGAATGCTGCGGCCGGATGCAGTCGCTTGTAGATAAAGTCGCAAGCGCCATCCCGCTGGCCGTTGCTGTATCCTGCGGCGAATCCTTTTCTTGCTGCTTTGGCGTTCATTTTTCGCTTCGCCTGCACGCGCTCCACCCCTGATTTTCGAGTATTCTGTCTCCATATATATGCGAATGACAGGCAAGGCTCTTGGTCACTTGTCCGCTTGGCTTGCAAAATTGGCGTTTGACCCCTAAGGCAGATTGTCTTGAAAAAAGTAGTATATTTCTGGCAATGCAGTCACATATTAAAAGAGGTTACGGCATGAACACGAAGGAGGGCTTGATTATTCATTTCTCAAAGAAAGTGATTGAACCGATTCCGGAAGAAGAAACATCCATTTGGACATGCAGTAACGAGGGTTGCAGCTGCTGGATGCGAAATGACTTCTCATTCGGCGAATTCCCCAACTGCCCCATCTGCCACTCCAGCATGACCAGCGATATCAAAAGCCTGCCCGTACTTACCAACGGCACGAAGCGCAGCTTCCAGTAGATGATTGGTTTGAGGCGACCTCTGTTCAACTCAGCCTTCATCTCCTGTAAAAGCTGCCGGACCTATGCTACGGGTCGGCAATAGATAATCAACATGAAGAGGCTGACTCTTAATCATCGATGATGATTAAAGGTCAGCCTCTTCATGTTGATGTTTCCGCGGATGCAGGGTGATGCAGCTGCGCCGAAACCCCTGGTCATCTCGCCTTTTCGGGGAGCTGTTAGCGGATATACCGCTTATTGCTCCAAAACGTGGTCGATTTCTTGCACATAAGAGGATATGCCGCTTACGATGTCGCTCCTGCGCCGAAACCCCGCTCTCTCAGCATCCGACGCAGCAGGAACAGGGTTAGTTGGTCCGCGCGAGAGTTCAATTCTGGAACTCTCCTCTTCATTCCGGTGTGGTTTCGACGATGAGAGTTCCACTTCCGCTCTCTCAGCATCCGACGCAGGGGAACGGGGGTAGTTGGTCCGCGCGAGAGTTCAATTCCGGAACTCTCCTCTTCGGTGTGGTTTCGACGCTGAGAGTTCCAATTCCGCTCTCTCAGCATCCGACGCAGGGGGAACGGGGGTGGTCCGCGCGAGAGTTCAATTCCGGAACTCTCCGCCTCATTTCGGTGTGGTTTTCTAGTCGCTGACTGCCGCGATGTGCTCGGTGGCCTCAAGTACTCCCCTTGTTTACCGCTGCTGTTCCTCGCTGGCAGCGGCGATATCGGTATCCTGCCGCCGCGTAACCTCTCCCGGTTTGTTTAGCGAACTTAATGGAATCGAGCGCTGCTTGCGTGCTCTCCGAGGTGATGGTCTGCATCTCCCCGATCATGCCGGTAATCTGCTTCTCCGCCGCGCTGCTGCGCTCGGCTAGCTTACGTACTTCCTCCGCTACAACGGAGAACCCTTTGCCGTTCTCTCCAGTTGTAGCTCTAGCCGCTTCGATGGCAGCATTCAAGGCGAGCAAGTTGGTTTGCTGCGCAATCTCATCGATTATGCCGATGATTTCTCCGATCTTCGACGATGCTTCCTGCAAGGTGTTCATTTTGTCGCTGAGTACATCCATACTTGGGATCGAGCGCTGCACGATTCGCTCGCTCTCCTCCGCTACATTTCGCGTATCGCCGCACAGATTAGCCGCACCTTCCTCACTGATGGCAACGGTATCGATTGCGACCGTTAGCTCTTGCAGCATCTCATTAATCGATTGTGTCGATCTTGCCTGTTCAAAGCTGCGCGTGGAAATACAGAAACCGATGGTCAGATAAGTCGCAAGCAGCAAGAGCAGCGAGACAAAGAGCGTGCTCTGCAACCGTTCGGAGGTAAATCCGTCTACCCGCTTATGGAGCAAGTCATCGAGAACTTCCGAAGATGTCTCGTATAGAGAGAATGCTGCCGATATCACTTCATCGCTCAGATCATCTTTACTGCCTGCACCTACCGGTACTCGATCCGCCTCGATAAACCGTTCATTCATCCGCTCCAGAAAGGTAAGGAAAGAAGCTACCGATTCCGTTGCAACGGGTCCAATGTCCTCTCTCAAGCCGGGATTGTAGGCGTAAACCGTCTGCAAATTTTTCTCAATCTCCGACAGATTGCTCCGAATCTGCGTCAAATTGCGATCCAATAGGCGCTTGGTCGACTGTGTCATTACTCCATCATAAATCGCTCGGTTCGCTATGACAGCGGAAGAGCTGAGCAAATCGATCATATACGGAAGTTTCACTAAGCTTATATCCATAATATAGTAAGAATCCAGATCCGGATCCAAGACCAAATTCGAGTGATCCCCCACAAGCGTAATTAGATCCAAATGATCCTGTACCAACACATCATATTTGTTATACTTGTCATCCACGACACCTGCTTTGGGCAAGGTGCTCTTGAAATCCTGCCAGTCAATCAGCAGCTTCTTCCAACCCGCTTCGGTCCCAAGCTTCGACCCATATTTGTCTTCAAGCGTTTGCTGCTGCTTCATCGCCATCGTCATCAATTTCTGACTCTCCGTAATCGCTGCCTCACTGCCGATTTCACCCAATTGCAGCGAAGTCGTCTGCTCACGCAAGTCCAGCGCAATCCGAAGCATGTTCTTCATGCCTGCATTGTACTGGTTTCCGATTAATTCCTTCTTACCGAATGCAATGCCGACCTTCTTCTCCGAAATATAGAAGTACATTAATAACGCGATAGGGATGATGAGAACGACGCCGATAATGATAAATTTCTGTGCGTATTTCAAGCGATTCATCAGTTTAATAGCAGGATCAAAGATAGCTGTAATCATGGTGTTTCCTCCTTATTAATCGTAGTCATCCCTAGAAGGCACTTCAATAGCATGATACATTTTCGACAGAATTCAGCAATTACCTTCTCGATTCGACGCTGTTATGTGTAAATTTCCCATCAGATACATACACTGTCGACCACTTATTGCCGACAAGCCTCACTTCAATTCGGCGAAAATGAAAAGGCCGCCGATTCCCCCCTGCTCAGGAAAGAACCGCCGGCCCATCTATTATTTCGATGCTTTCCAGGCATCGATCTGTGCTTGCATTTCCGCCAAAATCTTATCGAGCCCCGCCTTCTTCAGCTTCTCGTTCATCTTCGTAAGCGTCGTATCCGGATCAGCTATACCCGTTACCAGTCCCGCATAGAACTCATCCACAACAGAAGCAGTTTGCGCAAGTTCACTCTTCACGTTGCTCGGATCAAAGGAGAAACCCAGCAGCTTGGAAGGAATCGCAGCTGCATTCTTATCTGGACCTGCTGGGAACCACTTCGGCTGTGTCGGGCTTGTGCGGTAGGAGTTGAACATATTGCCATACTCCCAGCCGGAATCCATCCAGTAGCCGGTGTTGTCGATCTTCTGAATCAGGTCGTCTCCAGCCTTCGTGTAATGTTTGCCTTCGATACCGAAGCTCATCAGATTGAACAGCTGCGGATCGGAGTAGAGCAGGTTGTAGAACATCATCGCTCTCGCCGGATCCTTGGACGTACGGGAGATCGCCGTCATCGTTGCAATAATGGAGCCCGTGCTCATGTAAGGCTTGGAGAACTCGACAGCTGCCACGTTCGCCGCATCTCCGCCGCCGAATTTGGCCGCTTGGTTAGCCGCTGTATCGGGGTTGATAACGGTAAAGGTGGAGGTCACGTATTTGCCTGCCAATTCGTCGGAGTTCGTATCTTTCAGCGTCGATGCATCCTTACGGATGATACCCTTCTGGAACCATTCATGCATGAGCTTCAAGAAGCTTGTAAATTCAGGTGTTTCGTACAAATTAACAACCTTCGTGCTGTCATCGTTAATGTAAACCACGCCCGGATTTTTCTGCGAGAAATATTCGATGCCGAGCGCGCTGCCGTAGTTGCCCATAACATCGGTGTCGCCTTTCAAGCTGAACGGGAATTTATCCGGCTCGCCTGCTTTGACCTTCTCGAAGAACGGCGTCAAATCCTGGAGCGTCTTGAATTGATCGGCTGTGAAGCCATACTTATCTAGGAACGTCTTGTTAATCAGGATGCCCGGTGTTCTTGCCAGTACTTGTGTATTTATGATGGCATAAAGCTTGCCTTTCACTTTAGCCGCATCCCATGCTGCCTCAGGCACCTGCTTCAGAATATCCGGTCCGTACTGCGGAAGCAGATCCGTAATGTCGAGGAACGCGCCTTTATTCACATTTTGCAAATAATCGTTGGTCCAGTTGGAGGTAAAAATCAGATCCGCTTTCTCGCCGGAGGCGGCAATCGCTTGCATCTTCTGATCGTAGGTGCCCCAATCGACTAGCTGAATGTTCAGCGTCGCATTGATTTTCTCCTGCGTGATCTTGCTCATCTCATCCTGCACAAGCTTCGCATCCGGGAACACGCTTTGAGGCAAATACCATGTAATTTCGTAGGGGTCGAGCTTGGATGCATCCGTTGCAGTCGTGCTTGCAGCCGTATTGTCTGCCTTGGTATTGCCTGTATTCGCGGACGTATTGGCAGTATTCTCTGTGTTACTGTTGCCGCAGCCGCTAAGCAGCATGCTAACGGAAAGAACCGCTGTCAGTGTTGCCGTAACAAACTTGAACCCTCTTCTTCTCATTGAAATAACCCTCCTGTGATTACTATTTATTATCATCCGAGAACGGACCGATAATCCAGTACAACTTTTCAAACTGCGCCGAGACAAACCAAGCCCAGCCAAGCCTCAATCATTCACCGGCTTTATCCCTTAACCGCACCGACCGTTAATCCCTTAACCAAATATTTCTGGAAGAATGGGAAAGCGAACAGCATCGGGCCTGCAGCCAGAATCGCAATTGCCATGCGGGAAGATTCCGTCGGAATCGCGCTCAGATCAACGCTGATGCCGGCTTGCACATTCTTCGTCAGAAATTCGATGTTGGTCATGATGCGGTTGAGGAAGAACTGCAGCGGTATGAGCTTCTCGTTCTGAATGTAGAGCATAGCCAGCCACCAATCATTCCAGAATGCCAGCGCGTAGAACAACCCAATTGTCGCGAGAGCCGGCTTCGATAACGGAAGTATGATTCGCACGAAAATGCCGGGCTCCG
Organism: Paenibacillus sp. CF384; assembly: GCF_900106745.1. Classification (GTDB taxonomy): domain Bacteria; phylum Bacillota; class Bacilli; order Paenibacillales; family Paenibacillaceae; genus Paenibacillus_Z. Next base: position 272,418 of record NZ_FNNV01000005.1, read on the forward strand.
TTGCGCCATCGATTTTTGCAGATTCAATAATTTCGAACGGCAGCCCTTGCATAAATCCCTTCATCAGCATCGCGAACCAAGCACTGACGCCATAGGGAAGAATCAACGCCCAGATCGTGTCCTGCAGATGCAGCACATTCGTCATGATCATGTACGAAGGCACCAGTCCCGCATTAAAGAGAAGCGTGAAGAAGACGAAGAATGTGGTTGCTTTGCTGTACCTGTAATCCTTGCGCGTCATGACGTACGCAATCGAAGCCGTAAGGAGCAGCGCGATTACGGTTCCGACCACCGTGACGACAATCGTAACGAAATACGATTGCAGCAGAAGCTTCGGATTCTGAAGCAAATAAGAGTAGGCGGTAAACGTAAACCTCTTCGGAATGAGCTGGTAACCGTACCTGGCAATATCGGCGTCATAGGAGAGCGAGACCGACACCACGTACAGCAATGGAAAAATAATCAGAATCGACAGCAGGGTCAGAACCAGTACGATCCCTAGGTTGTTGCCGCCCAGTCTGCCCGCTTTAGCTGCGTGCATTTGCGCTCACCTCCATTAGAACAACGCGTTGTCCTTGCTGTATTTTCGAACGAGCAGATTCGTTGTCAGCACTAAGATGAGTCCGACAACCGCCTGATACAAGCTTGCTGCAGAGGCCATTCCGAGATCCCCGACGACGCGCAGCGATCGGTACACGTACGTGTCCATGACGTCTGTCGTTGAGTAGAGCATCCCTGCGTCCCTCGGTATGAAGTAGAACAAGCCGAAGTCGGAGTAGAAAATACGTCCGATATTCAACATGGTCAGCATCGTGATGAGCGGTGTAATTAGTGGAATCGAGATGTTGCGAATCTGCTGCAAGCGGGAAGCTCCATCGATCGAAGCCGCTTCATAATAGCTCGAATCTATCGCGAGCAAGCCGGTGAAGAAAATAATCGCGGTGTAACCGACGTTCTTCCATAAGTAGGTCAGCGTCAGAATGAGCGGCCAATAGGATGGATTGCCGTACCAATCCACGGCCGTGCCATGGAATTGTTCGACGATTTTATTTATGACGCCGTAAGTTGGATTAAGCAGAATGTAGGTGACGAACCCGACGACGACCCACGAGAGAAAGTAAGGGAAGAACAGGATCGTTTGAAAAATTTTCACGAGCTTTCTGCCCATTTCTGCCATCAGCAGTCCAACAATAACGGAGCAGATCGTCCCGACGACGATGAATACTCCGTTCAACAGGAGCGTGTTACGTGTAATCCGCATCGCATCCTGGGAGTTGAAGAAGAACTTAAAGTTGTTCAAGCCCGACCAGGCGCTGCCCCAAATGCCATCCGCATAATTGATGTCTTTAAATGCGATCACGATGCCAAAGAGCGGCAGGTAATAGAAAATAAAGACGACGATGATCGCAGGCAGGCTGATCATGAATAAGCTTCTGCCTTTCGTGAAATGCTTCCATTCCTTCTTGAATACCGATGTGATTCCTCTGCTCATGTGCTCCTCCTTTGTGCCGTTTTGCCATTTCGTTGTTTACGATTCTGAGCATACGGCGTATGGGTGCAATGGCGAAACTGCTCATTTTTGCAGCGCCAAAAAAGCACTGTACGATAGTCAAATCAGCCGAAAATCCACTGTACAAAATCCAAAAAAGGCCGCCGATACTGGGATCGGCGGCCTTCAGATTGTAGAGAAACCAGTGTTTGATCAAAATGGTGGGGCACATTAACTCATCCCCCTTGATGGATGCTGAGCGTTCATTCTGACGACTCTCAGCGAGCAAACTAACTTAAATACCCCTGCGCTGGATGCTGCGCGTACAGAAACTGAACTCTCAACTCCGAAACCTCGCCGAATTGATGCTGAGAGGTTCATATGATGACTTTCAGTTAGTTTTTGGACGCTGAGAGGTCGATTTGGCGACTCTCTGCTACTGGTTCGAATGAATGGAGGTTAGTCTGGACGCCGAGCGTTCAATTTGGCGACTCACTGCTACGGTCACCAAACGCTAACGAACCGTGGAGGCCTTATTGGGACGAATTCCACGCCTCCGACAATCTAACGAACCGTAGCGGTCTTATTTGGGGTGAAAATGCCTCCCAAATACGTAAAAACCTTCAAATAAGACCTCCACGATTCGTTAGAATTATCCCAAAGTGATTTCAGGCCAAATAAGACCTGTACGGTTCGTTAGAATTTGCCGCACGCACTCCCGAGGAACTCAGCCAGCAGCCCCTTGAGACTTTCTTGCGCGGGAACAAAAAAAAGCCACCGAATACTGAAATCGGCGGCCTTTCTATATTTGTGACGCAAGTGTTCCGACTCACGCCTACCCTTTCCCCCGCCCGGCAATATACTCCCGCGGCGTCATGCCATACTTCGCTTTGAACAATTTATAGAAGTAGCTTTCATTCTCGATGCCCACTCGGCGCATAATCTCTTGAATGCTCAGCTTCGAGTTCTCCAACCACTCTACCGCTTTCGTCAACCGGACTTGATTAATGTACTCCGGTATCGACATGCCAAAATGCTCCTTCGATATCTTGCTCAGCTTATAGGCGGAGAGCCGCATCATGCCCGAAATATCGGTCGCCGAGAGGGAGGAGTCAAAGTAATTCGAATCGATGAAAGCCTTGATCGTGTCTGCAGCCACCTGATTGCCTTCCTCGGCAGCCGATTTCCGCTCACTCGTCATCGTCTGAACCGCTTCAAGCAGCTGCTCCTCGAACTGCTCCGCCGTCTCCTCCTCGTATAGCTCCCGGTTCATCAGCTTCGCATGGATATGAATCGGCTCCTTGAGGGTACGGTTCATTTCGTACACCGCTTTCTTCACATGATGCACAACCTGCATGCTGACAAGCATAATATCGCTGTACTCCAGCTTGCGTATATAACGGAACAGCTCGCGGAATTTCTCTTCCGTTCGCACGGGATCGCCCTTCTTGAGAATCTCGATGAACTTGCTTGTAAGCTCCATCGCCTGCTCCATATCCATACTGCTCGTCTGCCCATCGATCTCTGCTTGAGTAATCATCGCCATATGGCCGCGCACATAACGATAGGAGCTGTTCGTGAAGGTGTGACTGTACGCCGCCGCAATCGCTTGATAGTGTTCAATCGGCTCGCTGATGGCAGCGGAGAAGGAGATTTTGTAATGATCCCTAATGTAGTGCTGCGCTTCCGTCAGCAGCTCCATAACCATCTCTGCCTGCGGCGCAGCATCAATATTGAGAAGAATCGTGAACGAATCATCCTTCATATCCACGGTTTGCTGAGCGAATGATCGGCTAACCACCTCTGTCGTGATGTTGGCGATGGCGAAGCGCAGAAGCTCTCGCTCAACCAAGCTCTTCGTCATGAACAGCTTATAGTTGTCGATGCGCAGCACGCAAAGCAGAAACGGTTTCTCCTGCGACAACGCAGGATGGAGCGAATGGAGCGCCTCCCCGAATGACGTGCCGCTCATACTGAAGCTGTCGACTAGCAAACGTCTGAGAAAATACAATTTCATAATGCCGGTATTATTGTTTTTCTCCAGATGATACTCGTACAGCTGCTCTCTTGATTTTCGATACACCTCGGTCAAATAGGAGAATTCATCCTTAGCCCCCGGAGCCACGGAGCCGCCGCGTGAGGTCTGTTCCATCAGCCTTCTAACCGGCTTGTAGATCCCTCTTGAAACCGACAAGGTCAGCAGCAGCGCACCGGCAAAAATCGCCAACGAAATGAGCAGAATCGTATCCAGCAGCTGCTTCAGGTTCGCATATGCCTCTTTGTACGGCTTTGCATCAAGCAGCGTCCAGCCGGTCTTCTCCAGACGGATATACGAGATGATATATTTCTCGCCTCCGATGCTCTTATTGAAGAAACCTGACGGCTGCGCAGCTAAGCCTTCAGCGCTGCTCGCCTGGTCCTCATAAGCCTGCTTAATCGTATTCGCGAATGCTGAAGTTTGTACCGGATTACCCGGATCGGTCTCAATCAGCCCATTGCCGCTGTCCAAGATGTAGAGCTCGCTTCGCCCGCCGGCCTCGATTCGGTTAATCGCACGGATGTTATCGACGAGCCAGTCCAGCTTAATGTTCAGAATGATGGCGCCATCCATACGATTATCGCGATCCGTCGTCTCATACATCACATAGCTTAATACCGTATTCGCACCAGCTCCGGCTGCGCCTTGATCAGCGGCTTCCGCGCTGCGCCGCACAATTGCACGGAGCACCGGAATGTTCGTATAGCTGTGCAGCACTTTATCGAGCTCTGCGTCCTTATGATACAAATCACCGTATGTCGAGTAATACAATTTCTTATGATTGTTATAGATGTAGATGGATTGAATGAACGGGTTGTTCGCCACAATCGTCGCGTTTAGTTTATTAATGACATTCAAATGCTCGTACGTTTCCTCATCGTTCAGATACATAAGCGCCTTCACGTCATTGCTGCCATAGGTGGAGAGGGTAATATTGCGAATCATCGTATCGAGATAATCGATGTTGTATTTCATCTGCGAGAGTACCTTCTGGCTGTTCTCGTATTCGCTCTTGAACACCTTCTTCTCTACATTCACATACACAAGCGTGGAGAACGAAACGACGATTAGCAGAATAATGCTGGTGATCCACAAGAAGATGCGCAGCAAATATTTCTTCTCTTGAAACAGACGAATGAGGCTCATAAGCAAGTACCACCCTTGTTATTCAATCTTTGCTTCCCAAACCGAGCTGCCGTAATGAATGTCCGCTTTGCAAATATGTCCGGCAACCGCGATCGGCTGCTTGCCTTCTGCCGCGTGCACAATCTCAATGGCTGCACTTCGTCCCATATCATAGAAAGGCTGGTTCGCGCCTGTAAGATCCAGTCGGAGTTTCCCGTTCAACCCCTGCGCATCATATGTAACCAAGGACATCTCGTCCGGAACGCGCTTGCCAAGCCGCTCTAGTGCAGCGAGCGCAGCCTCGGCAATTTGATCATTCGCTGCAAAAACAGCCGTATACCGCTTCGTATCCAGTGCATGCGCAAGCCGAGCAACAAAGTCTTCGAACTCGCTCTCGAAATTCTCGAACCGGGTCGGGATACATAAGTCGTATTCGGCTTCGTAAGAAACGCCTGCTTCTATAAAAGCCTGTCTCATGCCAAGCAGCCGTTCATAGAACGTGCTGAGATCCGAATTGCGTACGAATGCAATTCGCCGATGTCCCTTGGCAAGCAGCAATTTCGTAAGCGAATACGCCCCTGAAGCGTTATCGCTCGTTACAAAAGGAATATCGGTATCCCATACACGTCTATCCAGAAAAATAACCGGAATTCCGCAGCCCGCTAACTTCTCGTAGATCTGCCGACTGCGAGGCTCGTCCAGACCGCCGTGAATCGGACTCAGTATAATTCCCTCCACTTGCCTCGCAATCGCGCTCGCGACGAACGACTCCAGCTTATCTAGACTGCGGTTATCGCTGCTGCTCATCAGCTGATACCCCTTCGGCTGCAGCACATCCTCGATCCCGCGCAGAGCCGCCCCCCAGAGCGGATTATCGATACCGATAACCGACGCAGCAATGAGTCCGCTCCCCTTCCCATTCTCGCCCCTTATTCGGCTGATCGGCAGAGACAAGAGCCCGCCATCTGCCAAATAGGTCCCTCGGCGGTTGTCTCGCGTGAGAAGCCCTTCCCCGCATAATTCCTTAATCGCCTTCTCTATTGTATTTACGCTGGATTGATAGGACTCCGCCAAATTCCGGCTGGAAGGCAGGCGCGAAGCATCCCTCCACTCTCCTCCATGTATGCGCTTTCGAATATCTTCCTTAATTCGGTGATACGGGAATGTAGTCAGCCTATTCACCTTCATCTCTACTAGATTAGCTTGACTATATGATAGGTGTATCATCTGTGTCAATCCAGAGTCTGAATCCGACGGAACGTATGTATATAGGCCTACTAATATGAATCTTTAGTCCTTAAATAACACAACTCGGACATCAATATCATCAATAACTACCAACTCTATCCTTTTAAATAGGTTCCAGAGACTCATTCGCGCCATTGAGATATTATGGAAAATAGAAATAGCACTAAATTCCTACATAATTCGTCATAACTGAATCGTTTATCACAGGCAAACCCTACGAAAGCAGGGGACGCAAAGTCATTGGGTCTAAGTCTATTCTCCTAAATCGAGAAAGATACGACAGCCAGACTGCCGAAGTTAATCTGCTGACCTTGGTTCTCCAAGCTGGAAGATGCGTATCGGTCTGTTGCCGCCATCTTGCTTCGAGGCCCAAGGTTTTTTGTATACCTATTTTGACATAGAAAGGATGTGTACGGCTTGGCAGCCCCTTACGAACAGTTCAGTTCTAAGCTTCTGACATATACATTAATATTCCTTATCATAACTTCTCTTCCTATATATGTAATTGTATTCTCACTTGAGCTAATTACCTTTCAAGTCTTTATCCGATTCGTCGCTTCCGTTATCCCACTTGGCATTGTGCTCTACTTCATTTACCGCCAAACCTATCAAACACTCAGAGGGAAAGTCATTATTTCAGCCTATTCGTTCCTGCTTTGCTTCATCGTCATGTGGTTTATCCCAACATCAAACTCCGGCACCATCGTCTTCCTCTTTGCGCTTCTCTCCCTCATCTATCTGGACCGATTCGTGACGCTGATGGCAGGTGGATATGGCATCCTTGTACTCATCACCCATCAATTGTTCAACCCCTACCTACTCGCAACGGATCTGCTCTACCGAATTGTACAATTCACCTTGTACACCATGTGCTGTATCACCTGTATCAGCGTTTGCATCATTGGACGACGAATCATCGCGCGTGCGCAGCACAGCGAGAAGAAAGCGCTGGATAACGAGAATCGGTACCGTCAAATTTTCGAACTGTCTCCGGAAGCTAATATTGTACAGATCGACTATAAGATCGTTCATATGAATCGATCAGGGCTAACGATGCTAGGCGCACAGCATTTGGATGAGTTAATCGGCGTCAATGTGTTTGACATCGCATTGCCAGAGTATCACGAGATGATGCGAACCAAATCAACCGACCTCATAAAAGGCCGCACAGCCGTTGATCACGCGGAACTCCGCATTTACAAGCTAAACGGTGAAGTGATCGACGTTGAAACCAATTCCATCTCGATTCTATTTCACAATCAGCCCGCGATCCTATCCAACTTCCGTAATATTACGGAAACGAAGATGGCTCGTGAAACCATAAACTTCATGGCCTATCACGATCAACTCACTGATCTTCCGAACCGTTATCAATTCATAACGAAGCTCGATGCAGAGCTCCGGTATGCGGTACACAAACCATGCAGCTTCGCTCTCCTATTCCTTGATATGGATAGGTTCAAGTCCATCAACGACACATTTGGCCATCCTCAAGGGGACCGTCTGCTCAAGAGCTTCGCGAAACGGCTTCAGGCATCGCTGCAGCCGGCTGCATTTGCAGCCAGACTTGCCGGCGACGAGTTTGTCATCCTGGTGCCGAATAGCGATGCTGACACGGTGGGGACGCTGGTTGGCCCTCTGCTGGAGCGGCTCTCTGAACCTTTTATTCTCAGAGGTCAAGAAATCATCGTTACGACAAGCATCGGAATCGCTATGTATCCCAAAGACGGGCAGGATGCCGATACGCTTCTGATTCACGCAGATGCGGCTATGTATGCGGCTAAGAGACGGGGAAGAAACAACTACGCCTTCTATAGTAAGGAGATGAACGAGGTTAATTTGCGGAAAATGATGCTGGAGCAGGACTTGCGCAAAGCGCTGCAGCAGGGGGAGCTGCATTTGCTCTATCAGGGCAAGAAGAATTTGCAAGCTGGCCGTCTGATCGGCTTCGAGGCTCTCCTTCGTTGGACGCATCCCAAGTTCGGTGCCGTTTCTCCGGCTGAATTTATTCCGCTTGCGGAAGAAACAGGGCTTATTGTTCCGATTGGGGAGTGGGTCATACGGCAGGTATGTAATCAAATCAATACTTGGACACAAGCGGGCTTGTCTCCCTTGCCGGTATCCGTGAACTTATCGGTTCGCCAATTCAAACAGGACAACCTGATTGATATGCTGAAGACGATCCTGCTCTCCACTGAGGTTGAACCACGTCTCATTGAACTTGAAATTACAGAGAGCGTTGCTTCATCGAATTTCGAAGCCCCGCTTATCGAGAAGCTGCATGAAATGAAGGCACTCGGCGTTGCGATTTCGATTGATGACTTCGGAACCGGATACTCGTCTCTTAGCTATCTGCGCCTTTTTCCGGTGGACACCCTTAAGATGGACAAATGCTTCATTCGCAATATCGATCACAATCAAGATGATCTGGCCATCGTCACGGCAATCATCGGGATGGCTCATAGTCTCAAGCTTCAAGTCCTCGCTGAAGGGGTTGAGAACGAGACTCAGCTTGCACGCTTAATGGAACAGCGCTGCGACGCTGCTCAAGGCTATCTCATCGGTTATCCTATATCGGCTGAGGAAGCGGGGCTGCTGCTAACTCCGGTCCTTGAGCTAAGCAATTCGTAGGGGAGTACAAGCCCGTTCCTATGATGGCCCGAACTCCCTCCAAGCTGCTTGATCGATACTAGGTTTGCTGTTCGTAGGCGAGCTGATGGCCATCCTCGAAACCTTTGGCAAAGCCAAGATTATAGCCTTGATTATAGGCATTATCGAAAGCCCGATTATAACCTGGACTGCTTCCCCCCCGCTTCCTTCCGCGCTTCTGCTTGCGCACGGAAGATTTGCCGGTGCCTGACTTCGTGCGTTTACGCTGCGTTGTCGAGGTCGCCTTCTTCTGGCTGCCTGCCGCTGCCCTGCTTGAAGTCTTGTTCGGTGTGACCCGTGGTGTGATTGGTGACTTGCTGACTGTCTTCCCGCTTATTCCCGCTGCAATCACTTTCCGGTTCCTCCTTTACCTTCCCGTATTGGATGCGAACCAACCTGCACGGCAGCATTCAGCCATGGCTTGGCAGAGCGACTGTCCCTGCTTCGTCTTTGGCTCTGACTGCTCTCCATGGCGCTTACCATTGCGGTAAGCGTCAGCTGCATCGCCTCGAGCCGCTTCATGTTGCGCTGTATGGCTTCTGCCAGACCGGATGCCCGCTCGGCTTCAGCTGCGACGCTGTTCAGAATTCGAGCGACGGCCTGCTGGCTGCGGGAGAGCGACGCTAGCAGCTCGATTCGTACCTCCCGCTCCTTCAAGCTCCAATTCATTAGTGCCTATCACCCATATCAAACGGTCCGTTCAGCATATTTTCGATGCCGTTCATCGGTCCCGCCCCCATCCCCATATCATCCACCTGGCGCAGTGCCGCCTTCAGTACATTGGTCATCCCATGATTGAGCTTCGCAAGTCCGTCAATTACTTCGACAAGCTGATCATGTACCATCATCGAGGACTTCCATTGATCTTGCTGCTCCGTGAATGAATCCGGCGTAATATGATTGCACAGCCAAGCACGTACTTTCTCCGCTTCCACGGCCTTTGCCTCCAGAATCATCGCCACATTCCATTGCAGCTTAGCGGAGGCGTCCAGCATTCGGATATATGCGGTTTCTCGACTCATAACCAGCACGCTTCCTTTCCTCCGCCTATTCTTCGTCCTCGATGTTCATCTCTTTCATAACAATGGAAATCGTCATGGCAAGCGACTCCTGCAGCTCTGCAATACTGTTTAAATACGCCACTACGCTCTTCGTCATCACTTGAGAATTATCCATCAGCTCGCCGACCCCGCCGAAGCTCGGGTGCGTATCCGGCAATGCGTGCACAATTTGTGCCATCCGGACTGCGACATGACGCTTCGCCTCCAAGACGCGCGCCAGCTGCTCATGGGAATGTGACATATGCTCAATCATTTCCGTTACGATATGCTGCAAGGCGCAGTCCCTCCTTTACCTATCGCACTATCAGGAATCGGTCTCTTTGTTAACATATGCGCCGCCCTCTCCGCTTGGTACAGCCAAGACCGCCAAGGTGCTACAACTGATCGGCAACTTGGACCGGGGCGATGATTGGCAGTCCTTCCGGCAGCATGCCGAGCTGCTCCTCCGTCACCAATCCTGCCGGCTTCCATTGCAGGCACCATGCCTCCGCTGCTTTCGCGCTTGCCACTCTGCGCCGAACACCGTTCTCGACCACATAGAAACTGCCGTCCACTCCAGTTGCAGTGACGCCTTGCATCGTTAGTGCTCCATCGATGCTTCGTCCGTGCCAGCCTGCTTCCACAGCCTCGGCTGCAATGCTTTCTCCGATCGGCCAGCGTCGCAAATCCACTTGCGAGAGCCGTACGATAGGCAGGGTAACTTGGCCCATAATCGGGCGACGCATACCTCCTTCCACCCAGTAGAGCGCCCCGGAAACACCGCGAACGATGACATGCTGTGGAAAAAAGGCGGTTTCCCCCTGTGCGCGGTCACCGTCTGCGTTCATAGCTTGCACTTGATAGACGAGATCGTGGGGATTCCCCCATTTCTCAACGTACACTTGCAAATTGTGATCGTTGACTTCTACAAACTTCGTCCCAAGCTCTTTCATGCTTACACTGCCGAAATGGTGAATGAAGGAATCGCGCGCGATGACAAGCGTATACCCTTGCAGACGTACGCGGATGTTGTAATCGTCGTCCTCATAGTTTCCAATCCGGTAGCCTTCGTCGAGGTAGCCGGTTCGATCCCACAGTTCGCGGCGAAACAGCAGGCAGAAGCCCGTTAATCGGTCCGTTCGCTGCCATCTGGCCGGGTTTGGAATATTATACATTCTTGCGAAAGGTGCAATGCCTTTGACCGTCTTGTACGGCACTTCGATACGCTGATCGCCGCTGATATAATTCGTCACCGGACCGACCATCCCGATTGCGGGATCGCTGTTCAAGCAGGCTAGCATATTGCCGAGCCAACGCTCTGTCACAATCGTATCGTTGTTGAGGAGCATCAGGTAAGATCCCTTCGCCATCATCATGCCGATATTAATCGCGCCGGCGAAGCCTCGATTCGTCTCAAGCACCCGAAACCGCACTCTGTTGCCGAGTCCGCGCAAGTAGGCAGCCGTACCGTCCGTAGACGCATTGTCGACGATGATGATTTCATAAGCGCTCGGCGTATGCAGTTCGATGCTGGCAATGCATTTCTTCAAGAAGTCCACTTTGTTATAGCTTGGAATAATGATGCTTGTGCCTTCAAAATAAGTACCGAAGCCAAAGTACCCCGTGCGGACACCTTCCTGATAGCCGGCTGCCATTCCGATTGGAAATTGGCCGGATTTCTTCGTTTTGCGTGCTGCAGAGGTATTCGTAGCCGTCGATTTCTTCCGCTTGCGATGCGCATGCGCTTGCCTTCTCATCCGCTCTGCCCTCTCCTATCCTTAATGCGTAAGCGCGATCTGCCCCTTCACGATGGCATCTGCCATATGGCCAAAATCAAGCGTTGTCTTGCCCCGCTCGTGTGCGATTCGGGTGCAAATCATAACGGCCGCAATTCCCGCGGACACGAGCGCCAAATCAAATTCAACACCTCGACTCTCCAAGATGACGCGTTCCACATCACGCACTCCCCGTACCGGACTGATCAGCCCTGACACGATGAATCCCCGTTCCGTGAGCATATGCGCGAGCGCCGGAGCTGTATTGCCGATGACCAGCAGCTGCTTGCCGGCGAGCAGACCGCCGAGCAGCCCGGTTTGGGCAAGCCCGTAATTGACTGTCGAGTTCGTCATCCGAAGCTCCCCGGGGTCAAGTTGATGTGCGCGAAACACCGGATGCAGCAGCGGGTGAAAATGCTTTCTGCGCGCCAGTGGCACGCCGACGATATGCGCATGACGTATAGCGTGCATGAGCTGATCGCGCGCCAGCAGATCAGGCGGATTTACGCCGGCATAGGGGAGAAACGTGCCCTCTCGCTGGATCGTAGCGGTGTCGTAGACGACTTCCTGCGCCAATGTCAGCAGCTCCCCGTCTCCGAGTCTGACGACCGCGCACGGTCTGCGCTCATGAATGGACTGTTCCATCTCGGCATACACCTCATGAACATCCATTAACGGCAGGCATCTCGGCCGCAAATGCTCAGCGCCTATGGCAATGACGTCTTGGAGACGTACTTCGGGGAGAAGCAAATTCATAGGCAGCGCTTGCTCCAGCAGCAGCTCTCCTCCTTCGTACTTGCCAAGCTCATACCCCGCCGTAAAAGCATTGTCGTGAAATTGCCCATGTTCCATGCCGGGTGGAAGTGCGGCGCTGTCGCGCTGTCCCCGGCGGCGACCCCGCTTCTTGGCCAAGGACGACTTTCGCCCTCTTGTCCTTTTCTTGGCGCCATTCGCGCTTGATTTCCTTGACTGCCCGGCTTTTGCAGCTCCGCTCCTGCCTCCGGTTGCCGCTGGAACTGCCTGCTTCTTCACGCTCTTCTGCGGCGCATTTCCCCCCGAGGTCTTAACCGCTGCGGGAGCTGGATTCTGCTTCGGCTGCGATTGGGTCTTCGGTGCCGGTACCGGTGCACTGCGTTTAGTCGCGACCTGCCCCTGCCCGCTGCTGCTTGTGAGCATCAAGTTTCTGTGGATTATCGCTACCTTCATGGTCCATCATCCCCGCTAAACTTTATCGAAGCCTCAAGAAGCGATTGAAAGGTCCCGGCATCTGTCCACCAACCAGTGATATACCGATGCGCCAGCTTTCCCATGCTCGCATAAACGTTGTTCACGTCGGTAATCTCCAGTTCCCCGCGCAGCGATGGCGTCTGTGCCGCAATGAAATGAAAGACTTCGCGATCGAACAGATAGATCCCGGTTACGCAGCTGTCGGTTAATGGCTTCTTCGGCTTCTCATCGATATGAACGATCTGCCCTTCCTCGTCGAATACTGGAACCCCATAGCGCTCCGGGTCAGGCACTTGCTTGAGCAGCACCATCGCTCCATCTGCTTGCTGCATGAACGCTTCCAGATGGGGGGCCAGCGATTCCTCGAACAGATTATCGCCCAGCAGCACGATAAACTTGGCATCCTCGCCAACGAAAGACCTGGCCAGTTCAAGCGCCTGGGCAATCCCGCCGGCTTCTTCCTGGATGCGGTAAGTAAGTGACACCCCGTACTCTACGCCGCTTCCGAGAAAAGAAGTAAACATCCCTGCAGAGACTCGGCTTGTAATGAGCAAAATGTCCGTAATGCCAGCCTCTTGCAAACTGTTAATGCTGTAGCATATCATCGGGAGCCTCCCGACCGGCAGCAAATGTTTGTTCAACAGCTTCGTCAGCGGCATTAGGCGCGTTCCCGTACCACCGGCCAAGATAACAGCTTTCAAATAAATAACCTCCTTTGCTTTGCCACTTCGCTCAATACATAAAGTTAGCAGGGTCTACCTTCCACTTGGCTATAAAATGCTTCCGATTGCGCTCGACGAGCTGCTGCAATTCCTGCGGGTTACTGCGTTTGAAGCTGACGCTGCCGCGATGATGAACGAACACATCCCTGCACATGAGCAGACTGTACCCGTGCATGCGAGCCCGGAAGCAATAATCATCGTCTTCGTAGTGACCTGGCGTGAACCTCTCGTCAAGCTCACCGATCCGTTCATAGAGCGAACGCTTGAACAGCATGCAGAAACCGACCAGCCTCATAATCGGCTCACTTATCTTCGCTTCCCTTACGAGCGCCGCTGCCGCTTGGCCGTGGAACTCTTCCATCGAGCTGAATGGATGCTCCACCTGTTGTCTGCCGCTGATATAATTCGTTACGGGTCCAACCATGCCGATATCTGCACGTGCCGTCAATGCCCTGATTAATGCAGGCAGCCAGCCGGCTGAGACGGTGACGTCATTGTTCAGCAGCATCAGATATTCGCCGCGTGCCATACGCAATCCACGATTGCAAGCAAATGGGAACCCGGTGTTTCTGGCCAGTGACAGACAGGGAATTCCTTCTCGGATACACCACTGGCATGTGCCGTCAGTCGAGCCGTTGTCGACGACAATGATTTCATAAGGCGACTCGTTCGAGTCTGTATACCGGCGTATGGCTTCGATGGCATCCTGCAGAAGCGATAGGCCGTTGTAGCTCGGTATAATAATGCTCGTCATGCCTGTCATGTTGCTGTTCCTCCCGCAGCGGCACGCCGCCGAACCTGATCTGGAAATGCCAGTCTTGGACCCCTCGATCTCATGGCTGTCTGCAGCGCTTCAACGTGGTCGCCGAGGGACAGCTCCTTGGAAACTACTCCTACCGGTCCTCTAATGGCGACCGTCTTGTTCTTGCGCACTTTGCTCAGCGAGCAGCTTCGGACCATCAGCTTGTGCTGGATGGCCGCCATATGAGCCATCGGCGGGACCGCAAGCGTCGATACGCCGACGGTTTCCATTCCATGGCGCGACCAGGCATGGGGCAGCAGTTCAACCGAGTTAGCCAGCAGCTCGGCACGACCGAGCGACCAGTTCATAAATGCTCGCACTCGTGCAGCTTCATCCCAAGTCTTGAAAATCCCAAGTGACGGCGTCTGATCCGCCACCACAATATCCGCGCCGGTCTCTGCAACCGAGAGCATTAGCGCCAGCTGCTCTGCTGCGATTATGGATTGTCCGTCCGCGAACAGGACAATATCGGACCTTGTCATGCGAGCTCCGATCGCCCGCCCGACATCTGCGCCGAGCGACTCTCCGATTTGCATGATCGTAATCTCCGGCACCGCGCGAAGCTCCGCAAACTCGCCTTCACTGCCACCCTCCAGCACGACGATCACTTCCTGCAGCGGCAGCCTCAGCAGTTGATTGATCGCGGACGGATTCATACCTGGGACGGAGAGGACGACAGCCGCGACTGACTTGCCCATTGCGATCGGCTGCCACATGCCCCGCGGCAAATTAAGGGCTGCGGCGAAGCCGTCTGCATATGCTCTGCCTTCCGAGAGCAGCTTGACTCGCAGCGCATCGGTATGGTTTCGGCCTGCGCAGCGCGTCGTCCAGCGCTCATTCATTCGCAGCTTCGCTTCCGTGGTGCCGGACTGCGAGGTATATCCGTTCTTGCGAAGCAGCGCACCATCGGTATAGCCGGCATTATAGGCCGTTCTCAGCTTGCCGGTATAGCTGCCGGCAGCGCGTTCTTGGCCGGTTCGCCCCGCACGCGAGCGATGCGTGCGGGTCTTCGTAGACGCTCTTTTGCCTGAGCGGCCTGACTTTCTGGATTGCATACGTTCACCTCGCCAAATAACGTTTTCGCGCCATATCCGTATATCCGCCGCGATCATCCGTCTGCTTCGTCAGCCAATCAATGGCTTCCAAATGATCGCCTACGATGAGCAGCTCAAGCGGATTCGTCCGTTCTCTCTGCTTGCGGGGCAGATTGAGCTTTCCCACATTAATGCGTTTCACTGCAGATACTGTTAGTCCATGCTGTACGGCTTTGGCATGCGCGAGCGGCGGTATCGCCAGTGCGTCGGCACCGATTCTCGTTAATGCGCTGCGGCTGATGGCATGGGGGACTGCTGTCATCGAAGTGCCTTTCAAATCGGGACGCCTCAGGATCGAATTCAGCGCATGTTTTGCGAGGACGACGCTGTGGACGGATGATTTGTTCGTAGGACCGGAGTAATCGTTAAGTGCCACATCTACTCCGCCATGCAGTACGGATTGAACGAAGGGCTTCAGCCCCGACGCCGGTATGATCATATCGCCGTCGAGAAAGAGCAGCACCTGCCCGCTGGCGGCGGCAGCCCCGACACTTCGTCCGACATCATGACCAAGCGGCTCCGCGAACGGAATAACCTTAGCTCCCTTGCGCTTGGCGATGGCCGCCGAGCCGTCAGTCGATCCGTTGATGACGACGATGACTTCCACGCTGGAATGTACCTTCTTCGCTTCTTGAATCACTTTTCCAATGGTACGACGCTCATTCATGACCGGGATGATAACCGACACGAGGGGATTAGTCGGTGTCGGCGTTGCAGATATCGTCACTACCGGCTCAGGTTGTGGCTGAGGTCGTGAGAGTGGATGCGGTTGTGCGAGTGGATGCGAGTGCGATTGTGGCTGTGTATGCAGCTGCGGCTGTACCTCTGGCATTGGTTGCGGCTCAGTAATTCGGAATGCTTGCTGTCTGACGGCGGCTTCAGCTGCCGGAGTCTGCTTCTGTTTCGGCTGCTTCGGGACGGCTTTGGAGAAAGACTTTCCGGACTTGATCGACGCCGAAGTAACTTTCGCTAGGGTCGCATGTTGAACGATCGGCGGTTGCTTCGCTGCTCGTTTTCTCGGTTCGGTTTTCTGCACACTTGCCTTCTTACTTGCTCGGGGGACCGGTTTCGCTGCGATGGCTGATTTATTAGTTCGGGAAGATGCCTGTTGCCTGGGAGGTGATACTGCTGTGATTGGAGGTGCGGCGGAGGTCTCGCTCCACGCTGCGTGAATGGCGCGGCTCCCGGTTGCCTTCGATAACCCGGCATAGACTCTATCATTTAGGAGCGGCTGCTTCCGAATCTGCTGGATGACTCTTCCGCTGCTAGGCTTCATGAACTCGTTCACCTCCATATCCGTCTTTTTACCAGTTAGTTTATGGACGATAGAGTGCAAGAGGAACGGCTGATGTACGTTAAGGCAGGAGCCGCGCTGATTTTACGCGTTTTTCACGTCACTGAATCTACCTAATTACATATGCTGTTGACATAGGGGAGGTGATGCCAAATGGTAGAAAGCTTACAGCTTCGACAAGCACTTCGTGTCTTCCTAAACAAGGCTGAAGCGGCTTGGTTTGACGTGTATGGCTCCAGCTTTAATAGAAAAGAGATAAAAGTCGGCGGTACGGAATACATCCAGTTACCCTTGCGCTATAGTTCAAGGGCTAAAATTTACGCTTACTTTCGCAAGTATTGGGGGATTACCTATAGCCGCATGCAGCTGCGCAGCTTGAAGTCCATCGTGCATAACGGGAGGGTTTATGTTATTTTGGGCGATCCCGGACAAATTCCGAACTTCGTCGAATCCGTGCGCATTCTGAGCATTACGAGCACAAGGATTCGGGTCCGTGCCCTGTTATCCGGTGATCCGGACGGCAATGTGCCGATTTATTACACCATTGCCCGTACCTGTTGCGGGTACAAGATCATCAGCCGTTCCGGCAAACGTTATGATTACCGGTTCACAATTGGTTAGCGGCAATCGGTCGGATGCGATCAGAACAATAAAAAGGGACTGTCCTCTATGTCATCATTTGATGACTGGGACAGTCCCTAACTTTCGCCCAATCCGCCGAATTCGCTCCCGTGTAGACTTCCTGGTTCGCTTCTTTCGCCCGTTCCACCGATTTCGCTCACATGTAGACTTCCTGGTTCGGTTCTTTCACCCATTCCGCCGATTTCGCTCCCATATAGACTTCCTGGTTCGCTTCTTTCGCCCGTTCCGCCGATTTCGCTCCCATGTAGACTTCCTGGTTCGCTTCTTTCGCCCGTTCCGCCGAATTCGCTCTCATGTAGACTTCCTGGTTCGCTTCTTTCGCCCGTTCCGCCGAATTCGCTCCCATGTAGACTCCTACGTTCGCTTCTTCGCATATTCCGCCAAATTCTCTCCCATGTAGACTCCCTGATACTTTTTTGGTGGCGGTGTTGATTGCGAAGTGTGGATTTCGGATTGAATAGTGCGGGTGCGGGTGCAAGGTGCGGGCGGTAACCAGTACCTCTCTTTTACTCTTTTCGCCGGTTCACCTCACAGGTGCGGTACCGAGCGGAAGTCGTGTGTATTACTTAAGTTGAAAAGGCTGAGAGTCGGAAAATCCGACTCTCAGCCCTATGTTTACCTCACTATAGCGAATCCCAAGCAAGATCAATATCCGCCATCAGATCCTTCGGATCTTCCATCCCTACGTACAAACGAACCACCGTAGCGGACTGTCCGTCCGTTCCCGGAGGAAGTGCGTTCACCGTCACGAGGCTCTCGAAGCCGCCCCAGCTGACTGCGATTTTGAAATATTGCAGCTTCGTTGCCCAAGCTCTCATCTTCGCAAGCGGCTCGTCCGTCACGAAGGAGAATAAGCTGCTGTAGCCCTTCATCTGGCTTTTGCCCAGCTCGTATTGCGGATGCGAAGTCAAGCCGGGATGATTGACGCGGCTTACATAGGCTTTGCGGCTCATAAACTCCGCCAGCAGCAATCCGCTCTCTTCGTGTCTTTGCATCCGCAGCGGCAGTGTGCGCATTCCTTTGGATACGAGCGCTGCCGTCTGAGGCGTCATGAGTCCGCCAAGCAGCATATATTCGGCATATCCGACTTGGTCAATCAGCTCATGCGAGCCAAGAATGACGCCGCCGACGCAGTCACTATGACCGCTAATGTATTTCGTAATGGAATGGACAACCAGATCCACGCCAAGATCAAGCGGACTCTGGAAGCAAGGCGTTGCCCACGTGTTATCAATGATTGTCCGTGCGCCAATAAGCTTAGCATACGCAGCGCATTCCCGCAGATTTTGCAGTTCGAACAGCCCTGAAGTTGGACTCTCCAGATAAAGCAGCTTCGTATTCGGACGAACCGCCGCTCTGAAGCTGTCGATGTTGGTCCCATCCACAAACGTCGTTTCCACGCCGAATTTCACCATGTAACTGCCCAGAAACTCTCTGGTCGGGCCGTAAGCCTGATCCACGCAAATGACGTGATCCCCTTGCTGCACCGATGACAAGATGGCCGACGAAATAGCAGCCATGCCGGATGCGAAGCATTTAGCCTTGTCCGCGCCTTCGAGCTCCGCCAGCTTCTGCTCCAGGTACGTTACCGTTGGATTGTTGCCGCGTGAATAGATATGGTTGTCGAGCAATGCTTGAAAAGCAGTGTCGAACTCTTCGTACGTTTGAAATGCAAACAAGCTGTTCTGATAGATAGGCATATGGATCGCGCCATGATGCCTCGAATCGAGCTTATCGTAAGAGACTTGAGTAAAATGTTTTTCTCTCGCTGCAACTGCATCATGTCCCGTTTCCGTTTTACTCATCCTTTTTCTGCTCCTTGTGTCAAACCCTCAACGATGAAACGCTGTGCAAAGGCGAAAATCAATACCGTCGGAATGATCGACAATACCACTCCTGCGGACATTGAGCCCCAATCCACATCGAATTTTAGAATAAATGAATTCATAGCGACCGGAATCGTCTTGAGTGAATCGTTATCAATAAACAAAGCGGCCAAGAACAACTCGTTCCAGTTCTGTACGAAGGCGAAAATAAATGTAGATGCAATACCTGGCAGCATTACGGGAATAATAATCCGGATCAATGCCGACCAACGCGAGCAGCCATCGATCATAGCCGCTTCTTCAAGACTGCCGGGAATACGTTGGAAGAAGCCGCGCAGCATGATGGTCGAGAACGGGATTAGACCTACCGTGTACATCAAGACCAGCGCAATTCGGTGGTTAAGCAGGTTCATCTGACTCATCATCAGATAAAGCGGTGCAAGCGCGATAAATCCGGGCAGCATCTGCGTAATGAAGAACGCTAACATGATTTGGCGATGTCCTCTGAAAGAAAACCGTGCAAGTACATACGCACTCAATACCGCAATAACCAATACGACGCATGCAGCCGAGATCGCAATCAGAAAGCTGTTGCCGATGTAGATGTGAAACTTGGATATTTTGAAAATATTAATGAAATTATCAAGCGTAAAGGTAGTCGGCCAATACTTAATCGGATAGGAGAAAATATCCTTCTGCGGTTTAAGTGACGTGATGACGATCCAATAAAGCGGGAAGAGCATACCGATTAAGTACAGGGATAAGTAACCGATTCGAAACAGGCTCAGAAGGCGTTGCTTCATTAGAAATCACCTACTTTCTCAGCCTTTGTGACTGCCAGGAAGAAGATTGTGTAAAGAAGGAGAATAACTATCATAATAATACCGATCGCTGATGCGGCACCGTAATCTCCGCCATACAGGATTTTGTCCAGCATGAGCGAGGACAGAATATGTGTAGTTCCGGCAGGACCGCCGTTGGTCAAGCCGTAAATAATTGTCGGATCATTGAATATCCAAATCGCACGCAGCAGCGTTGTCGCGATAATAGTCGGCATAATGTAAGGCAGTGTTACGTTCAGGAATTTCCGCGCGCCTGTAGCACCGTCCATGTCCGCAGCTTCGTAGAGCTCGCCGGGAACGGATTGCAGGGCAGCCAGCAGCATGATGGCAAAGAAGGCTACGCCGTACCATACATTGGCCACAATTACGGATACCATCGCCCATTTGGGATCGGATAGAAAACCAATACGCTCATTAATAATGCCTAGCTTGAGGAGCAAATCGTTGATAACACCGATTTGGGAGTTAAACATCCATTTCCAAATCAGACCGATCAGGAAGCCGGATAATGCCCATGAGTAGAAGGCAAAGCCTTGATATATCCCTCTGCCTCTGAATTGTTTCTTCATCGCCAAAGCCAGCAGGAGACCGAATGTAAATTG
The DNA here is from genome assembly GCF_900106745.1 of Paenibacillus sp. CF384. GTDB lineage: Bacteria > Bacillota > Bacilli > Paenibacillales > Paenibacillaceae > Paenibacillus_Z. The sequence goes on from NZ_FNNV01000005.1 coordinate 292,833, forward strand.
CAAAATCAGGGAACAGAACACCCAATAGGCGCTGTTCTTCATGGCCATCATAATTTTAGGATCATGGAAAGCCGCTTTAAAGTTCGCCAAACCGACAAAATGTACATTACGTAAATCAAACAGCTTGTAATCTTGGAAAGCCATTAAGATCCCTTTGAGAAACGGATAATACGTAAACACTAACACGAGACACAAAGCGGGAAGCAGCCCCGATAGTATAAAGATGCGTTGATTTTTCATAAGACACCGCCTTGCTCTTTGAATTTAGTAAGGGCGGCTTGTCGCCGCCCTCCTGATATGCATTATTTTGACACTTTAGCTTTCTCGTCTACCCAGTACTTATCCCACTTCTTCAGCGTATCATCCAGATTCGCTTGACCAAGCAGAAGCGCTTGCGTAGTTTCCATTGCAACTTGTCCCCATTGTGCATTGCCTGCGTACTGGAATGCCGGTTTGAAGTTTACGAAAGTATCCGGTTGGTTGGACATGTCGAGCAATGTTGCGTAAGGACCTGTTTTGAAGAATTCATCTTCCGTAGCGCTGGAATGAACCGGAATAAGTCCAAAGTCTTTCGAGAATTGCGTGTTCTCAGCCGGGCTCGACAAGAATTCGATCAGCTTCCAAGCTGCTTCTTTATGCTCGGAATTAGTCGCGATACCCCAGCCTGCGCCACCTGCTGCGAACAATGCTTTGCCTGTTGGACCCGTTTGCAGTGGTGCCGTAGCCCAAGTGCCTGCGTCCATTTTCTCAGCAAGCGATTGAATAACGTCCGGATCTTGAAGCAGCATGCCGGTTACTCCGGAAGTAAAGGCTTGTACTTGCTCTTGGAAGCCCCAGTTAACGGAATCCGGTGGAGAAATTTCTTTGTAAATCTTCATGTAAAGCTCCATAGCTGCTTTCGCTTCAGGCGTCGAGTAGATGGTTGCGCCAGCTGTTGTAAACATGGAGTCTTCAACATTCACGTTAGCACCGTTAAAAGCTTGAATCATAGCATCTGTTGTACCTGTGGAACCTGAACCACCACGGAAGGAGAAACCGAAACGGTTCTTCGCAGGATCTGTCAGCTTCTTGCCTGTTTCGTAGAGCTCATCCCACGTTTTCGGTGGTGTTAGACCCAATTCTTTGAACCAATCGGCACGATAGAACAATTGTCTCTCGTACAGACCGTTAGGAATGAAATACAATTTATCGCCGACGGAACCAACGGATTTGGATACCGCTGTCAATGTTCCGAAATCAGCCCATTTATCTGCGTATGTGTTTAGTGGCTCAACAAAGCCGTTATTCACCATTTCAGCAACGTTCAAGTCACGAACCTCAAGGATGTCGATATCTTCTTTGGCACCCAGCATCGTTCTGATCTTGTTGTCTGCTTGGTCGAATGGAGGGGAAATGAATTCGACTTCAATGTTCGGATTCGCAGCTTCAAACTTGTCAATCGAAGCTTGAATCAGTTTCGTTCTGTTCGGACTTGTTAAACTTTCGATCATGCGTAGCTTTACTTTCTCGTCACTTGCACCTGCGTTTGCATTTGCGTTTGAGTTACTAGCCGTGCCGTCATTCGAATTGTTACCGCATCCTGCCAAAAGACCAACTGATACAACACCACAAAGCAGTGTAGTAATAAGCTTGTTGCGACCTGTCATGAATGTCATCCCCCTATTTAATTCGTGTATCACACAGTCATACTGTCATCCTGTCTGATAGGTTGATTATAGTGAAAGCGCTTAAACCTTGTCAAGGAAAAAATTGCGCTTACTTGGCGCTTTTTATTTTCTCCTCGATGCAGTCCATCAGCTTGCCAAACTCTTCCAAAGCAGTCTGTGTATCATGCGCTGCAATGGCTTTAAACATCGTAATATGATACGGATACGTCTCATCAAAGAGCTGTTTGTTTCCAAGCGGATCGTTGAAAAACTTCTCATATAAGCCTGAAATCGAATCTAGCACGGTCTCTAGCACCGGATTATTCGCAGCTTTAATAATATGATGATGGAAGGCTAAATCAATCTGCGAAGTGTCTTTATTGCCCTCTTTCAAAATGCGGTATTCTTCCAGACACTCTTCTACTTCGGCAATTTGTTTGCTGGTAATCCGTTTGGATGCCAGCGCAACAGACTGTCCTTCCAGCGCTCTGCGTACTTCAAGAATGGATAACAGGAAATTCTTCTCCCGTTCAATCTTCACTTTCCCGGTAAAGCGGAACGTGTTGACGTCCTTAACAAAGATCCCTTTGCCATTGTGAACCTGAATAATATCCATCGCTTCCAAATAGCGAAGCGCTTCGCGCAGCGAGGAGCGGCCGACACCGAACATTTGCGTCATTTCTTCTACAGAGGGCAGCTTGTCGCCTTCGGAAAGATTCTTCTCTTCTATGAAGTTCTGAATCTCCTGGGATACTTGTTCATGTACGAGTATTTTTTGAATTTTCTTCATTGTCCGTAGTTCGCCCTTTCACCTAGCTACCTGTCTGACAGGTACATCGTACGCGAGAAATGAGAACGCTGTCAACTGGAAATATACTTTAATAACCAAATAGCCGGAGCTCCCTGAGGGGACTCCGGCTACAGTTTCTGCTTATTTTATTGGCCGATTCCGATCCAGTTCACGAAGCCGATCGGCTCTGGGCTGATTCGGGTCCGCACGATTGTCAATTGAACCGCTTCGGCTGTTTTGCTCTTGATTACTGCATAGCAGGAAGGCTGATCCGTCGTCGCAACGAACACATAGGCGTTGCTGCTGAATGACTGGTCGAATTCAATCGTAATGTCAAGCTGCTCGCCTTGGCCTTGGAAGCTGTACGGCGCAAGCCCGAACTGCTGGATGACGGCTGTTTCCCGTTTGACCGTCGTAACCGGGGTGAAATCGAGCTTATCGCTGCTAATGCTGCCGTCTTGCAGCGAGCTTCCTTCCACAGCGACTTCCGGAGCCGGAGCTGGCTGAACCGGGAATGCATCTTCAGCAAAGTGAGCTGCCGTGATGCTGCCGAGAGCGATTTTGACACCTGTTACAGCGCCGTCTGCCAGTTGCTCTGAATTCACTGCTCCGATTGCAATGTGGCCTTCCTCGATGCAGCCGCTTGATATCGTTTGCTGAGTCGGCGCTAGTACGCCGGGTGCAAGCTTCTCGAGCGTAATTGCTCCGTCAGCGATCGCTTCCGTGCCAACCGCACCGACTGCCAGCTTCTCGGGGGTCACCGAACCGTTGCATAAAGCAACGCTTTCGATGGAGCCAGGGATGAGATGCGAGGTCGTAATGGAGCGTGCTGCGATCTTGCTAAGCGTCACTGAGCCGGCTTGCAGCTGGTTCTCGCCAACCGCTCCGTTCGCCAGCTTCGTGCCGCTGACGGCGCCATCGCTGAGCGCTTCGCTGCCCACGGAACCTGCTGCATAATGAGCAGTACCAATGGCTTTGTGTGCAATGATGTTTGAAGTCACTGCCCCATGCTGCAAGTGTCCTTCGCTTATTATGCCCAGTGCCAGCTTGGTGCTCGTCACCGAGCTGTCGCTGAGCGCCTCCGTGCCGACCGACCCGAGCGCCAGCTTCGCACTTGTTACCGCGCTGTCGCTGAGTGCTTCCGTATCGACTGCGCTGCTCGCCAGTTTCGCACTTGTTACGGCATGGTCGCTAAGCGCTTCCGAGCCAACTGCTCCGCTTGCCAGCTTCGCGCTTGTTACCGCGCTGTCGCTGAGTGTTTCCGTGCCGACTGCGCTGCTCGCCAGTTTCGCACTTGTTACGGCGTGGTCGCTAAGCGCTTCCGAGCCAACTGCTCCGCTCGAGAGCTTCTCGCTTGTTACTGCTCCGTCACACAACGCCTTTGTACTGACTGCTCCGCCGGCCAGTTTCTCGCCTGTGACTGCGCTGTCGCTGAGTGCCGCCGAGCCAACCGAGCCGAGCGCGAGCTTCGCGCTTGTTACCGCGTTATTAAGGAGCGCATCAGTACCGACCGAGCCGCTCGACAGCTTCGCGCTAGTCACACAACCGTCGCTCAGCGCTTCTGTACCGACTGCTCCGCTAACCAGCTTCGCGCTTGTTACCGCATTGTCGCTGAGCGCTTCTGTACCGACTGCTCCGCTTGACAGTTTCGCGCTTGTTACCGCGTTATCGCCGATTGCTTCCGTGCCGACCGAACCGCCGGACAACTTCGCGCCTGTTACCGCGTTATCGCCGAGCGCTTCCGTGCCGACCGAGCCGACGGAGAGCTTCGCTCTTGTCACCGAGCCGTCGCTGAGCGCTTCCGTGCCGATTGCTCCGCTAGCCAGCTTCGTACGTGTTACTGCGCTGTCAATGAGCGCATCTGTGCCGACCGAATCGCTTGCCAGCTTCGCACTTGTTACCGCGTTGTCGCCCAGCGCTTCCGTACCGACAGAACCGCTCGACAGCTTCGCGCTTGTTACTGCGCTGTTGCCCAGCGCTTCGGCGCTTACGGCTCCTTTGGCCAGCTTCGTGCCTGTGACTGCGTTATCGGCGAGCACATCCGTGCCGACTGCACCGGCTGCCAGCTTCGTGCTTGTTACCGCGTTGTCGCCCAGCGCTTCCGCGCCTACCGCTCCGCTTGCCAGCTTCTCGCGTGTTATCGAGCTATCGATCAGCGCTTCCGTGCTAACCGATCCGCTCGCAAGCTTCGCGCTTGTTACCGCTCCGTCGCTCAGCGCTTTCGCGCTTACCGCACTGATCGCCAGCTTCTCGCTTGTTACCGCGCTATCGCTGAGCGCATCCGTGCTCACGGCTCCCAGTGCCAGCTTAGCCGTCGTTACCGAGCCATCAATCAGCACTTTCGTACTTACAGCGCCGTTCGCCAGCTTCACGCCCGTCACTGAGCTGTCGATGAGCGCTTCTGTGCTCACCGCTCCGCTCGACAGCTTCACGCTTGTCACCGCTCCATCGCCGATTGCAACCGTGCCGACTGCTCCGCTTGACAGCTTCGCGCTTGTTACGACTCCGTCGCCAAGCGCTTTGGATCCTACAGCTCCAAGCGCCAGCTTCTCGCTCGTTACAACGCTGGTGCCAAGCGCATCTGTGTTCACTGCACCCGGCGCAAGCTTCACGCTTGTTACCGCTCCTTCGCTTAGCGCTTTCGTGCCAACCGCACCATTCGCCAGCTTCTCGCTGGTAACCGCGCTATCGCTCAGCGCTTCCGTGCCAACTGCTCCGCTGGCCAAGTGCGTGCTTTCGACCGCGCCTTCACTTAGCGCTTCCGAACCGACTGCGCCGTTCGCCAGCTTCGAGCTAATCACCGCTCCTTCGCCCAGCGCTTCGCTTCCGACAGCGCCTGCCGTCAGATGCGCGCTTGCGATCGATTTCGGTGCAATTTTGCTAAGCGTTACCGCACCTGGCTGCAAATGCCCTTCGCCAACCGCCGATGTTCCGATCGCTTCGGATCCAACCGCACCGCTGGCAATCTTCGTGCTACTGACAGCTCCGTCACTCAGCGTGTCGTTGCTGATCGTGCCTCTTTTGATCTTAATGCCATGGATGATGCCATCCGGTGCTTTATCAAATGTGTAGAACTCCGAAGCCAAATGCGCCTGGGAGATCGACCCTTTGCGGATGTGATACCCTTGAATGGCTTCTGCCTTCAAATGTTTGCCCGCAATGGTTTCCAGTTGAATGTGATCGCCGTGCACAGAGAGCGATGAGAGCTTCGAGCTTGTTACCGCTTCGTCGCACAGTTGATCCGTGCCAACGGACTCCTCGGACAAATGAAGCTGCAGGACGCTGTCGATCTTCAGATGCGTGCTGCCAACGGAAGACTCTGCGAGATGGTTGGAATCAATCGCAGAAGCAGCTACATGCTGGCCATGAATTGCGGAAGGTTCAATGGCACGCGAGCTTACCGCTTCATTTTGCAGATGATAACTCGCCACGCTTCCTTCGCTCAGCTTCGCTGCTGTAACCGAATCATTGCTCAGATGAACGTCGCGCACACTCTCCGCTGCAAGATGCGCGCCGAATACGGATTGCTCCGCCAAGTGCTTGCTGCCGACTGACTCGCTGCTCAGATGGCCGCCGGTTATCGATCCAAGTGCAAGCTTATCGCTCGTAACTGCACCTTGAGATAGCGCATCGCTGCCGACAATGCCCGGTGACAGATGACGCTCGTTGATAATGCCTTTGGCAAGATGCTCCGCATCGATTGCACCTTTTGCCAGATGCTTGCGTGTAACGGAGCCATGCGCCAACTGCTCGCTTGTAACTGAACCGTTCACCAGTTTAGCCGTTGTTACGCTGCTGTCAGCCAGCTTACTTGATGTCACCGCGCAGTCCGACAGCTTATCAGTAGAAACACTCTCCGGTGAAAGCTTGAGGGAATTCACGATATGATCCGCCAAATGGTGAGAGTGAATCGAGCCCGCTGCCAAATGCCGTTCCGATACGGAACCGGTTGCCAGCTTAATCGATTTCACCGCTCCATCTTGAAGCGCGTTTGTTTCAATAGCGCCTTCGCTGATGTGATACGCTTCGATCAGCCCCGGTTGCAAATGCTGCGAGGAGACCGCCTCAGGCGAGATCGCTTCTTCCGTTACCGTTCCCGGCGATAGATGGAAGGCGCGAACCGCTTCGGGTCCGATCTTGTCAAACGTGACCGACTCATCCGCCAGATGTTTTGTCTGAATAGACAGCTCTGCCAGTTTCGAACTGGTCACACTGCCATCGATGAGCTTCTGCTCGCTGACCGACTCATCCTGCAGCTGTACTTGACCGACAGCAGCTGCGCTAATGTGCACCTGCTTCACCGACTGTGCAGCAAGCTTCTTATCCGTTACGGAATTGTTGGTCAGATGCCCGGTCGCTATACTGTCATCAATCAATTGCTTCGAACCGACCGAGTTCTCCGCCAGATGGCGTTCTTCAATCGTATCGGACAACATCTTGTCGCCGCTGATGCTGAGTCTGCTAAGATGCTTACCGTGAACCGCATCATCAGTCAGCTTGCTTGCCGTAATGCTATGATCCGCGATCTTGGATGCCGTAACCGCATGATCGACGAGTTTAATCGTGGAAATCGACAGGTCTGCAATTTTCGGTGACGAGATCGAGTAATCCTGCACATGCTCCGTACCGATTTCGGCGGCTGCGATATGCTGCGACTTCACGGCGCCATCCTGCAGTTCCTTCGAGCTGACAGCTCCTTGCGCAATGGATTCGGACGTTACGGAGCCGGCTTTCAGCTCTCTCGTGCCGACCGCCCCTTCAACCATATGGGCAGCTGTAATTTCGCCCTGCGCCAGATGTTTGCCCAGCAGTACGCCTGGTGCTACATGCTCCGCAAGCAGCAGTCCGGGCTGAAGATGGGAGGAGTCGATTGCTCCAATGCTGATCTTCTCACCGGTAATCGAGGCATCGCGAATCTTCGAGCGGGTGATGGAGCCTTCCGCAAGCTTGGAGGTTGAGATCGCTTCGTTGGCAATATTTTCGGTGCGGATCGCCGCACTTTTGATTTTGCTTGACGTAATGGTTTGATCTTCAAGCAGATCTGATGTAACAATGAGCGGCTTCAAATGTTTCGCTTCAATGGACCCTTCCGCGAGCTTATCGGCGCTGATTGTCCGGTCAGCCAGCTTCTCCGACGTAATGCTGTTGTCACGCAGCTTATCGCCTGTAATCGAGCGGTCGCGAATTTTCGTGCCTGAGATGGCATTCTTCGTCAAATGGTCGCCCGTAATGGACTCCGACGCGATTTTGGACGAAGTAATGGCACCGTTAGCGATTTTGATGCTTTCAACCGCGAAATCGGCAATCGTGTTCGTAATGACCGCACTCTGCTTAATCCGGTCGGAGTCAACCGTACCATATGCCAATTTAGCCGATGTGATGGCATTGTCGGCAATATCGTCCGTGTGTATGAAAGGCAGCGGGGAATCCGGCATGCGCTTCTCAGCCACTAACGCTTCTTTGCGCATGAGCTCCTGTTTCAACAGCTCCTCCATCTGTTCCATATGGAGTCGTTCTGCTTCTTCGTTCTCGCGGGCCAGCCGCTCTATTTCTTCTGTGATTGCCTGTAATTCTGCATCCGCCTGTGTATGAGGAATCAGCACGGCCGGCTCTTCCGAGACAACCACGACCGGCTCCTGCTGCAGCGCTTGTTGTTCCACAACTTCCGCAACTTCCTGCGCAGTAGTCACTTCAACCTCTTGCTGAGACTGTTCTTCCGGCTCCACTTGCTGCGTAACCTCTTCCGGAGTTTCTGTTTCCAGCACAGGTGCTGCTGCATTCACTTGAACCATTTTCTCTTCCGGTTTCGCCGATGTCGGCTTTTTCTTCTTCAATTCCTCGAGCCATTTCAACTCCGACGCGTTCGGATTATCCACATAAAATAACGGCTTCCGCCCTTTGGGGCCTTTTCCTTTGCTGCTCTTCGCCATAGCCCTCTCCTTCTTCCACCTCAAATGTCATAGGTATCATATGCATTCACCCATGGGCTGGTCACATGATCGAAGGTCAAATTATTTGTAAACGGCGGCGAATGCCTTGAAAACGTTCGGATAAATATGTTATTGCATAGGCGAGAAATGGGAAATAAAGCTGCTTCCATGAAGGAGCAGCTTCTTCCACAAATCAATCTGATTATTGCACGCGATGAACGCCGATCGTTTGCTGCACATCGCCGCCAATCGTAATCGTCACATTCGCAGTCTTGACTGTACCATTGTTGTAGATGGCTTTAAACGAGAACGTCAGCGGCCCATCGTCCAACTCCTCGAAGCTCTCCTCCCACATCTCCCCTGTCCAAGATGTCTTGGCAGCGTTTGTCGGACTAAGCGTAACCGTCAGCCCATTCATCGTAACCTTTACTTGATCGGCGATCGTCGCGGTTCCGGTTGCCGTCGTAGCAGCGGACAGCATGAATTTCTCCCCAGCCCAATACACCGAGTAACCTCGTGGACTGTTCACATTTCCGCTGTCGGCCAGATTAGCCTCCTTGCGGCGCTCATCCCAAAGCTCCGTATGCTTCACTTGCCCGCTAACCGACAAGGGCAGCACGGTGATGGTTTTGCGAACGATGACCGGAGAAGCTTTCCCGTCCGAAACGGTAAGCTGGGCAATATAGGATCCCGGCAGATCACCTCTGAAGTTCGGACCTGATGCGGAATAAGGATGCTCTCCGTTGTAATTGTAAGTCCGACTGTTTCCGGCAGGATCCGTAATGGAGTACTGTACGTCCAAGTGATCGCTATCCGGATCGGCAATCGTATGTGTCAGTGTAATGCTGTCACCTTCATAAGCCGGTTTAGGAACCCAGTCAAAATCCGCGGTTGGCGGCTGGTTCGTTTCAATATAGAAATATTTAGGCGGGCTGTAATCGCTCCAATCATACCCATCGTATACGCGAACAATCACGTACATATTGACCTTCTCCGGTAAATCGGACGATGGAATCCAGTTTAAACCGGCATTAAGAACCACGCCGGAATCTTGAACTAATATTCCGCCGTATCGGTAGATCTTCATCTGAAACCGGGTTTGCCCGTCGGAGTCTGCGTCGAAATACGTCCAAGTCAAGTTAGGTCGCAAGACCTCCAGCTTCGTTGGCCTGTTCTGATCGCTGCTCGCCGGATTCGCAACATTCGCACTAGGCAATTGATTAGCGATATTCACCTGCAAACTGAACTGTGCTGCAGCTCCGGCTGTATCCTCAACCAATTGGCGAATCATGAACGTGCCTAAGCTGCTGAACGACTTAATCCAATTCGTCCGGGAGCCGCTTACTAAGGTTTCGGCACTGCCTGCAGTCACATTCTTCAAATAGTATTCATGCACCAGCTTCGTTCGATCGCCATCCTCCTCGTCGTTTGCATATGAATCAAAGGTAATGGCTACCCCGCGAAAAGTGTTGATATGACTGCTTGTAAAACCGGGATTCGGGGGAGAGTTAGGCGATGCATGCTTAGATATCGGTAGCAGGACAACTGTCCATTCCGACCACGCATCGTATTCATCGCGCACGGCCATTCCGACCTCGTATGTACCGATCTCCTGAGGGGATACAAGCTTCGCAGCGGTGTAGGTGCCGCTCGGCGAGATGTAATAAAACTTCTTTTCCAGCACGCCTTTTGTTGTTTTGTAATCGATACCGGTTGCTTCGGTGGAATAGTCCGTACTGCTCAAGTAACGGTCCGGATCATAACTCTTATCGGTCCAAAGCACTTTGCCGTCTGTGGATGACGCTGCGAGCGTGTAACTTGCTATCGGCCGCCGATGAACGGTAATCTTCTGTGAAAATTCATTCGAAGACTTCCGATACGAATCAAACGTTGGATTCGGGTAGAGATAGCTTGGATTCGGATCATCCTTCGCTTTCAGCTTCACCAGATAATCCCCTACCTTATCGAAGGTCAGCTGCGCATTTGGGAAGGTCTTATTGTTCAAGACGGATGTACCTTGGTTATGAATAAAACGCGGTGTATGCTGCACCGTCCAATCGTAGAGCCCTCCTGCAGCAGGATCATTCTCAGGATCGGTGAACTGAATGTTATTATATTGTATTTGAGCCGTGGCTTTGCCCTCGTCCCAAATCGCATATTGGTCAGACCATACATCATTCGTAACGATTGGCTTGAAGGCCAGCGTGCCAAAGGTGGTGTATGACTTGTTCGAAAAATACCCGTAACGTCCACTGGAATAAGCAGCGTCATCGGCTTCAAACAATAGTGTATTGTCTAGATATACCGCAATATGCTCGCCACTAGCTTGCAGTTTGACGGAGTATGTTTTCTGGCTGAGCATCGAGTAATTCTGCGTTTTTAGGACCGTACGATTGCCATTCTTGTACATGACCAGTTCGATTTTGTTCGCGTCAGTTTCAACCGCGTAACCATTTTGTCTGTCCTGCATGCGGAATGAGAAACCTAGCCATTCATGGTCGTAATCAACATCATTAATCTTAAAGCTGAACTTATATTCTGTGTCAGATTGGGACGTTGGCGAGTAAAACTGACCGTTTGTAAACGAACGAATTACAGCAGGACTTGCCGTTGGTGTACCAACGGCAATCGTCATTCGCATCGTTGAAGCATACGAATAACCTCCATTGTTGGGATATGCTTGTGAAAGCGACAAATATACTCCATCTCCAACGTACTGGCCATACTCTGCATCTGAGTAGTTACATCCCTTTTTCACGTTGCCAACCGGATTTCCAGCTGCATCATACACCGTATTCGTGCCAAACCCGGTGTACATCAAGGGATAATCATCACACGTTGATCCGTCACCGAGTGAATTGCTTGTTCGATAGCCGTCAATCGTGGTCGATTGTCTACTTTTAGGGATGATGTTACCTCCAAAATCAGTTGAAAACTGCGTCATCGATCCAGAGTAACCAAAATCGCCATAATGATAAAGCATTACATCATCGCCTGCCAGTGCATCAACCAATTTCTTAAGACTTCCAGTCCCTGAGTTTAGCACATAAACAGCTTCATACGTATCCGGCCAGACGTTCCCTTCTGCCATGTGATCATAGTACACTTTGGCGTATATTTCTTTTTTAGTCGGATTAAAAAAGAATCCACCTTTAATTTCAGGATAGTAGTAAGCGGATGAGAACGCCTTCGCGTTCGTAATCCCCAGATTGCTGCCAGACAATGTATCTCCGATATACTTCCTCCAAGCAAGCGAGTAATCTGCATTATATTTCGCCACGTTTAGTTCGTAGATATTCCCGGAGTAAGTTAGGGCTTCATACCGATAGATAGCTCCTGTTGCATCTCTCATTTCCTCCAGAAAACCATAACCCCATTGCTTCTTTTCTGCTTCTGTCGCACTCGCAAACTTATCTTTGTTATACTGCGAATTTGGAGCAGGCATAATAAAAGTTGATGGGATCTTTGTCAGCTTAAAATCCGGCGTTAAGTAGTACATACCTTGGTAGGATTGACCGACTTTAAGTGGTGCAGCATAACCTATATACGAATCTTTATTCTCCGCTACAAGTAAATTCCGCCCCTCTGAGCTGATGAATTGAATAGAAGTTATGTTTGTCCCGTTATCTGTCAGGGCTTGTTTAAAATCAGGAGAATCAAAGGAACTATAGAGCTCCTTCCCAGTAGCAGCATCATATACCCCAATATCGTAAAAATCACGTGTTTTACTGGCGACATATCCGCTCCATATCCGACGAACATATAGATACCCATCTGACATTTCGTATTCTCTTAATTGCTGCAGACTAAGTGTAATATTATTATAAATAGTCCCATCATAATCAACATTCGCTTGTCTTGTTTTATCAGCTTTCAAGATGAATTTATAGGGATGCTGTCCACTCTCGTACTTTTGGGAAACGGACCCGTACTGGTCGATTACATCTTTGATATTTGATAATTTAGTTGGGTCCAGCGCGTAAATACGATCGTTATACGTGTAAGTTCCTTTTTGCTTATCGTAATCATAATAGTAAGTCGTATCATGTTTATCAAAGTAAATGAGCTTTTTAGATGATCGTATTATCGGATACGGAAGCCCAGCGTTAAGATTAGGCCAATCTAATCGTTTACCGTTCTCATCGTGTATATTCGCTACCACATTAGACTGTAACGCGGCTCTCCATGGTGAAAGCTCGTTTGAGCCGTACCCGTTATCTTGTAACGGATAGGAATCCCAGCGCTGCATTGTGGTGCTAAACCGAGTCACATTGTAATCATACGTTTCTACCTTTTGCTTTCCGAAATTCCGTCCCTCTCCACTTACGAGATTGGCTCCTTCGGCGCTCCACAGGTTCTTCTTATTATTCACGAGTGTATTCGTACCTGGCACATAGACAGGCCAATTCATCATATCTACGGGCTTAATTCGTGTGTACGGGTCAAGATCCGGCTGAGGATTTCTCCCTTCCATCTCGAATGAAACTTCCGGCGCATTATTGACGACATCGAGCGTCAGTGTTGTTTGAGCATCGGACAAGGTATCATCCCAAGCACCATATTCCTCCGTGACCTTGAGGTAAAACAAGTATTTACCCACTTTGGTTGGCGTAATCTGCATCTTGGCCATCGTACCGGTAGCGGCAATCCATGCTTCGTCAGCAAATCCGTTATTGTTCGCATCATATTTGTACTTATATTCTGCGACTGTAATGGTATCGCCATCTTGGCTCGTGGATTTGTTTACGATATCCAGTTGGGTTCCTCGAACCGAAAGTGGCGGAACGATTAGCTTTGCTATTGGCGGCAGATCCGGCTTTACAATGATTGTACATGTCGCTGGAGCAAGAGATTTAAGTCCCGCGCTGTCATACACGCTCAAAGATACCGTGATTGTAATATCCGATGCCGTGGAATTCGTGTAACTGGACTGCTTGTTCGTCCACTCGTCTTTTGCGTGATCAATCGTGCGCCCCATTGGGCTGTAGCTGCCTGTACTATTTATCGCATCAACTGGCAGCGGATGATTGGCGATAACCGATGGTGGGCATTCAATGACTGGCACTGGATTCTTCGAAACGACTTCAATATAGGTACACGCAGTTACCGTTGCTCCATGTTGATCGCTCATTTTAGCGCACACGTAGTGGTATCCAATCGTATCCATAGTTAGTCCATGCTGTCCGTCAACATAATCAATGCTCTTCGATGGGATCGATTTAATAAAGGTGTTGCCTGCATCAAAATCAAACCCCTCAAAATACAAGGTATCTCCATCGATATCATTCGGTGTTGGCACCGATGGATCATCGATATAGATTAGATCTAAGGTTGTTCCTTCGACAACCCTATGCAACGGTACTTTTCTGTTATAGGGATCTACAAAACCGATAATAAATTCCGGCGGATGATTCTCACCAGGAGGGGTTACTACAGTTTGTTCATAGAAAAAGGTTACATAGACTTCCGGCAGCGCCGTGGTCAGATTCACGCTTGCAGTCGATCCTGTCGTAACTGTACTTGAGAAGGAGACATACGATACGTTTTTCCCCTTCACCGTCCCATACGAACTATCAGCTGCAATCGACCTAGAGTACGGCAAGGTTGCCACCGGAATTAGCTCTTCACTGCCCTGCTGGCTATAAGTGCCGGTAGGACCTGTTCGTACCATATGACGGACGTGAATCTTGCCGGCACTGACTACATCGTAGAAATATGATAAATTTACGGTTTCAAAATCACCTACATATGGGTTAATGGAATATTCTCCTGCCGTGTATGGTGGCACGGTGTTTGGGGCTTCTGCGCCGATTTTCTTCTTATATCCAGCGTAATTGAACCCAGTTTCAGTAGGATGAATCGGGTTATAATTTTTATTCTTTTCGAGAATATCTGTACGATCATGAAAAACGGAATCCAAACTCTGCCCATCGGTTGAGTAGTGCTTTACAATTGCCTGCCCTCCACCTTCGGGCTTCTTCTCATAATAAAGATTGAGATAATAGGTATCATAAGTTGCATCATATTTCACTGTAGGTGGATTACCTGGTGTGATTACGCCTCCAGACGGCGAAGAGACGGTGCTCTTTTTATAACCTTTATATTCATATTCTGCGTTGGTTGCAGGAGCTAGAGTATATGGGCTACCACCTAAATTAGTTGACTGATTCACAAACAAACTATCAATATTGGTTCCATCAGTGGTTTTGTGGTGGACTTCCATATATCCATTCAATTCAAATGTAAACAGTACAGGAAAGAAATACCGATAACCCTTTACATTAGGAGAACAACCGCTACACGCTCCATCCTGCAAACGAATATCATATGGATCGCTTGTAGTTAGATCTCCAGATATTGAAACTGAAAAGGATACTGAACTTGTTCCATACCCAGGATCAGCTGCTGATCTACTCGGACTAGATGGATTTTTTCCAACATAGTCCTTATAGTTTAACCAAGACTCTCCAGCCCTTGATTCTGTAAAGACGGTTTGCTGCATTGCGGAATTTTGGTCAAACCTTGAAACTGTTACATTTTTCACGGTTCTACCAGTAAATGTGAAGGTGTATGGATTGGTGATAGTAACGTCTTTTTGGCCCTGAGAGTAAGGGTCCCAATTACCTCCTGTAGAATCAGACCAAATATCTACGTACACGAACCCAACAGCAAATCTTTTGTTAGAATTAAGATATTCTCCGTTAGTGTCCTTCTCCCTTACTGGAGTAACACTTGGATTTGCACTAGCCGCAGAAGCTCTTTGGTTGGAGATAATAGGAATCATGGAGAGAATTATTGAAATAATTAAAGCATAGGATATAATTTTTTGAAGTATCCTTTTTCTATTCAATGAAATTACCTCCACGGATTATCTATTAAAATCACACTACCCGTTCCGTCTTTTAGCCGGTTAGAAGTGCGAATCCCAATATATTCAACCTTGTTTTCTTTAAAAATTTTTGAGTTACCTAGCGCTGATACATCATTAAAATTAATATGAATTCCTTTCGAAACATGTTCTCTTAAATAATTTAAGGAAACTCCCTTTTTAGGAACAGTATTTTTCTTTAAGTAAAAGCAATCTGAACCCCTTTCAAAATTTGTTTTTATTACTGTCCGAAGATATACATTTTCACTAGAATCATATGCAAGATCAAGTTTAAAGTAAGTAACCACCCCTACTTTAAATGGAAAGTCCTCATTTCTAACAATCGATGCTTTGGTATAGTCACCTAATCCATCATCTAAAAGGTATTCCCCACCTTTGAAGTATGCTAAATATGGCTTTATATTAACTGGGGAAATAATATCATTTAGCTCTGGGACTTCTTTACTTCCAATCCAAACAAATCTCAATTCAGAATCCCACTCAACCGCTACACCAAGTCCTTCGCTAATCACTCGAATAGGGACAAGGGTACGCCCTTGTTCGACAATAGCTGGCTGTGGCAGCGCAACACTCTTCCCATTTATTTCCGCTACTTTCGATTCGATCGTTAGCTTTATAGTCTTACTACCTTTGGAAACAAGGATCGTATTACCCTGCTGGGCTACGGTAGCTTGAAGCTTTTCCGAAACATATCGAACAGGAATTAACACGGTACCATCAACCATCTTAGGTTTCACGTCGAATGCAATTTTACGGGCATTATATAGAACCTCGATTGGCATGTCTGCCTTCAACATCTTCGGAACTGCTGCATTTACAACTCCAAGAGGTAATGCCATAGATAGTGCAAGAGTAGCTACTAGTAATTTTTTCTTCATTTCGTTCCCTCTCCTTCTATATATTAATCTCCCCGAACATGAACTCCCTGACCATCATCCCGCGGTATCCTCGCACCTTCCTTACTAGCCTGCACAATCCCCATCACACCCATCGAGATCACGATCAACATAATTATCACAACGAGCGCATAAAACATCTTCATTCCGAACACTCCTCTAAGTTGAATTCGACTAAGTTGCTTTCGTAGGAACTAACATATTCTACCACTTTTCACCATAATTCGACGAGATAAATCTATCATTTTCTACCATATAATCCAGCCTGTTACGCAAAAAAAAGCACCTACTCGCAAGCTGAATAATCAGCCGCAAGCAGGTGCCTCCTGCATGTTGTCTCTATACTTTTCTTAGGCGCATAATTCGTTGTTGCCTACCACTCTCTATCTTTTGCTACTTCCTATCTTACTTTGACTTTCGACATACTTCAACCTTAATTTTACATTTATTATCTTTTCGCTCGTTTCTACTCCGGACGACCATCAACATCGCTTTCCATCTGCGCGTCTCGGAACAACTCCAGCCATCGCTCGGCCGAGTGCTGCCATGTAAAATGCTGCTCCACCCGCTCCCGACTCTTTCGACCCATCTGCATACGCAGCTGATCATCGCGCAAGAGCTCCAATAACCGCTCACGCATTTCATGAACCACATCATCCGGATTGACCAAATAACCGGTAACGCCATCCTCAATAATTTCTTTCATTCCGCCGGCCCGCGTCGCGACGACAGGCAAACCGCAGGACATCGCCTCCACATTCACAAGGCCGAATGCCTCCCGTTTCCCAGAAGGAACTACAGCGACATCCGCTGCGAGGAACCAGCTCGGCACTTCGGAATAAGGTACATAAGGCACAAACTGCACATGCCCCTTCAGCTTCCGACCAAGCTGCCGCAGCTGCTTCACATATGGAGTTGTACGCTTGGAACCATAGAACGCGCCACCTACAATAACCAGAAGTGCAGAAGGATGCTCCTGCACAAGCTTCGGCATTAGCTTCAGCAAGTGGTGGACTCCCTTGATTGCAAGAAGTCTGCCCATAAACAAGATGACACTTCTGCCTGACCATCCGCGTTCATGCCGAAGTTGAGTTCTACGATAAGCCCCCATTGCGGAATACTGAGATTGAAAACGCTCCGTATCGACTCCAAGATAGACGACACGCAGCTTCTCGGCGCACTCCGGCACACGAGCGGCAACGTCCTCTCTCAAGTACTCGCTATTCACGATAATGCGATCGGCAGCTCGGAAACTCTGAGTTAAGCGTGCACTGCTAATGGCCTGTTTGCGAATAAAAGTCGAGGAATGCAAGTTCAGCCATATTTTGCTCTGCGGTCGCAGTCTTCTAAGCTTCAAAGCATAGAGAGGTCGATTCTCGACCTGCAGCAAATCCGGTTGTTGCGTCAGGATGGATTGTCCTACCCGCTTCAAATACAGCCGTTTATTATGAGCCGGGTATCGAACAACAGACGCACCACCAAGCATCGTCCTATTCTCCAGCGTCCGGCTTGATCTCCCATAGATATAAGCTTCCACTCGAGGAACTAGCAGCGGCACAAGCTTCTCAACTACCCGCTCCACGGAGCTGCTGCTCTGAGAAGGGAGCACATACGTACCCGGTGTCACAAATGCGATTTTGGCTCTAGCTCTGGCCATGAACGAAGCCCGCCTCTCTTTCAACAGCTTGCTTCTCCTATCATACGTACAAGGTTCGCTTGCTGACTCCGACAGAGGCCCCATTCCAACGATTCCGCTGCATCCAACTTATTGGCGTCTGCTCCACAGCTGTTGAAGCAGCATACATAATCCATAGGGTCCCAAATAAGCGCCACTCCCCAGAAAAACCGGACTCAGCAGTACATCATGCACCTGCGTCATAAATACGGTATCATCTAGCAGTGTCCTCGCCACGCTGTTCGCTGCAATGCTGAAGAAGCCCAGATAGGCTAAGACTGCCAGCCCATCAATGATTTTACGGAGACCTTCGTACTTGGCCCGAAGCACCGCTAGAATTAAGCCTCCAATAATCGCTCCAATGAGCACTAACCCTGTCATACGATCACCTCATATGACAGTATTTGCATACCTATTCCTCCCTTAAACATGCTTCCAGTGAACTCTATTGATAAATGAGTCGCGATATGTCAAACTAGTCGGAGACCACCACGATGAACCCCCGTTTATTCCAGAGAGGACGTGAACTACCGGCATGACCAAATGGCTGCTCCGATCCATGACTGAGCTTAGCTCGCGCAAATGGATTTCGCGAATAACCGGTCGATTTGCCCAATCGCCTGCTAGCCGGCGCTTTATTCCAAGATTCGCCCGTATGTACGGGATCGCTATAGAGGAAGCCGAGAAACAGCTGCATGAGTATTCTACGTTAAATGAGTTTTTCACAAGGCGCTTGAAGCCCGGCGCACGCGTAATTGATGCTGACCCAGCTGCGCTTGTCAGCCCGGTTGATGCACTTATTACAGGCTGCGGTCCGATAGAGCAAGGTACGATTCTTAACGTCAAAGGCCAAGATTACACCATCGAAGAGCTGCTCAACCGCTCTCCACGTATGGAGAATTACAAGAATGGCTACTACATGGTGCTGTATCTCAGCCCAACCGATTATCACCGCATACATACGCCTATTTCAGGCACGATCGTAGAACGCGAGCATGTACTCGGCAAAGTCTATCCCGTCAACGATTTCGGCCTCCGGCATATGCGCCGCGTGCTGAGTCGCAACGAAAGGCTCATCACCTACATGCGTCATGCCAATGCAGAGACTGCTATAGTCAAGGTTGGCGCGATGAACGTCAGCAGTATTAAATACGTATTACCCTTGCAGGATCGAATGGACAAAGGTGCCGATCTCGCCTACTTCGAGTTTGGCTCAACCGTCGTACTCCTGACCGAGGATGACAGCTTCTCCCCGCGTCCGGATATGAAGACAGGACTTAAAGTACGCATGGGCGAGAAGCTCGGCACGCTTGCCAACACATAGAATATGGAACAAGCTGCCCAAAAGTGTAACTCACTTTTGTGGCAGCTTCTTTAATTCCGCGGAGTCTAGCTCTAACAAACCACACAGGTCTTATTTGATCCAAATGAGAGGATTCAAATTTCTAACGAACCCTACAGGTCTTATTTGGTGTCAACACGCCCATTTTCGTCTCAATTCCCCGAAATAGCGTCTCCACGGTTCGTTAGCGTGTGCGGGGGGGCGACAAGTTGCAAGTTGCGATCAAGGTACATCGGGTGCACGCGAGGGCAATGGAGGTGCGAGTGCTCAAGGTACGCGAGGTGCTGCGGTACGACGCGGTGCGACGGTTGCGCGAAGTGCTCGGACCACGCGAGGTACTCGGGTTTCGACAGGTGCGCAGGGTCCGTGAATCCGCGGTCGCGCGCGGTCTAGCGCCTCCCCACTCAATCCGCCCCCTCCCCCAACAACGACATTGCTATCGCCTCAATCCGCTCTGCCCCAGCCACAATCTGCTCCTCCGTCAAATGCGAGAAGCCAAACAACGCCGTATGGAAGGGCATTTCGCCCTCCCACAACGAATCACCTACAGACCAATGAACGCCAGCTGCTGCACATGCATCCTGAAGACGGACATAGCTCTCCCGATCGCCCCGCCACTCGGCATACACATGAAGTCCCGCATCTGCAGGAACGAACCTGAACCACCTTGAAAGACGGCTCTCGAATTGTTCACGAAAGACGAGCAGCCGCCGACCGATAACCCGCTTCATCCGCCGCAGGTGACGAGAATAACTGCCGCTCGTTATAAAATTCGCTAGCGCACGCTGCTCCACAAGAGCCGATGGATGCGGCTCCAGCAGTGCTTTCGCCAGGCGAAACGGCTCTGCCAACGATGCAGGCAGCACGACATACCCAAGGCGCAAATCGACGAACATCGTCTTCGAGAAGGTGCCCATATAGACGACTCGATCATCATGATCGAGTGCCTTAAGCGGTTCTACGGGCCTGCCTCCCCAGCGCAGCTCGCTATCGTAGTCATCCTCGATAATGACGGCCCCGTGCCTCCCTGCCCATTTAAGCAATTCCGCTCTTCGTTGTGCCGACAGTACAGCGCCGGTAGGATATTGCCGCGTCGGCGTTACGACGAGCAGCTTGGATGGCCAGTCCTGCGGCACAATGCCGTCATCGTCAACGGCAGCCGCAACAGTCGAGCCCCCAGCGGCAGCTACAGCTCTGCGAATGCCGGTGAAGCATGGATTCTCCACCACTACCGGGAGCTCCGGACGCACGAGCAGCATAGACAACAGCGCGATCGCATGCATCGAGCCGTTCGTAATGTAAATTTGCGAAGCATTCGCGCGTATTCCTCGCTCACGGCGCAACCCCTTAGCAATCGCTTCTCTCAGCGGAAGGTAGCCCTCCACTTCACTGCTGATTGCAGGAAACGCAGCCATCATCTCTCGAACCTCGGCATGCAGCGCCGCTTTCCACTCCTCCACCGGAAATTGCGACGAATCCACCTGCCCCAGCCGAAAACTGATCCCCTCCGCGCCGCCAGCCGCCTTAACAGGATGATTCTCAACGGTTATGAACAGCTTCCTGGATGAAATCAGCTGTTCGGCCCAAGCCGACAATGTAACGCGCGCACCGGCAACCGTCCCCGACTCCCCATCCTTCACAACACCCGAAGAATCCGCGACAAACGTTCCGCTTCCGCCTTCAGCCCAGGCATACCCTTCCGCAATCAGCATGTCATAGGCTTGATTCACAGAACCGCGTGACACCTCATACAACTCAGCTAACTTCCTGCTGGAAGGCAAGCGAGCTCCTCCCGCCAAGGTACCACTCAAGATCCCTTCACGAAGGGCATGAAACAACGCCTCTGTCTTGCGTCCGAGTTCCTCGTAGTAGCGCTCAAAGGGAATGCGAAAATCCATATCCATAACGTTCGCTCGCCCCCATCCTTATCCGATGTCGAAAATTGGTCTAATGAAAATAGACTAAATTGGATCTTTTTAATTGTCAATAATCGCAGTATGCTCATACCTATTAAGTCCGGCGCGCGGGCATTATTGGGATTCGTAATGGAGGGGGAGCAGCGATGCGCAGAAAAGAATTTGCGATGAATGAAGCAGAGAACCACGAGGAATTGGAGAGCTTTCTCCAAGAGATGAGCTTTGGTTTTCTGGGAACCGTTTCAGCAAACGGCGAGCCTAACATGACTCCGCTGAACTTCGTCTATGTGAACGGGAGCATCTATTTTCACGGAAGCAGAGCCGGGGAGAAAATGACTCAATTAAAGGCTGACGAACGCGTTAGCTTCATGGTCGCCAAAGAATATGCCATCATCCCTTCGTATTTCACCGATCCGCTGATGGCTTGTCCGGCAACGGCCTTCTTCAAATCCGTCCGCGTGGATGGCTGCGCTGCCTTGGTCGATGATCCGAATGAGAAAGCAGAAGCGCTCGAAGCTTTAATGCGCAAGCTGCAGCCGGAAGGCGGCTACAAAACGATTGATGCCAGCGACCCCGACTACATTCCGCGTCTGAAGGGCGTTGCCGTTGTACGGATCGATGCAGACCGGATAACAGGGAAGTTCAAATTCGGGCAGAACCTCAAGCAAGCTGAGAAAACAACGATTACAGACCAACTGGCTGAGCGCGATCTTCCGCTGGATGCGGAGACGATCGCCATGATGCAGCGCTACTGTCCCCATGCGAGGGCCATAGGCGACTGAACGTGAAACCGGCGAAGGCGCCCCCTACACTACAGCGCACAATACAGCAGAACAAGGCAGCCACCCGGCTGCCTTGTCTCCTTCCTCCACCTATTTCTTCCGAGCTGTTGAGCATTGAATCGTGGCGCGTTGAATCGATTTCCGGAGGACGTTTCGGAAGACCGCTGCGGCCACATTGTTATAGTTGCTATAGAAGTCCGAGAGATCATCATTATAGAACTGAACGACAAAGACTTTAAACACGGGATAGACAGATATTAGGCCGAAGGTGTCCCGTACAGCGACGAATTTGAACAGCCTATTCGTGCTAAATGCTCTGCGGAAGAGAATGGCGATGGCCCGTGGAGTCAGGTTGTTCGTAATCGGTGTTAACAGCTTGCCTTGGCTGTCTCGCACCCTCACAAAGATTCGGTAACTCCCTAAATTCCGGTTCAGCACGAGAAGCGTCGCCAGTGCTTTCGCTTTAAGTGTCCCTTTCACGCGAAGTGTAACCAGATAATTGCCGCTTGCCAATCGACGCAGAGGATCTACTTGTACAAGCGGGTCATTCCCTACAGAATACTTGATTTCGTTAAAGTACGTGAATTCAGGCGCCGATAATGAAATATTGACTTTCTTAGCTATTTCAGCCATATATTCGCCTCTCTCCGCTCCCTCAGACTATGCCGCACACTATTTTATTAATCTCACATTGCATCAGGAACTGCCTGTACCTACAACAAGCAAAAAAAAGAGCCTATCGGATTTCCGATGGGCTCTTCCCCGTATACTGCTTGAACTGCCTGCTGAAGAAGAATATATCGCGATACCCCAGCGCGTCGGCGACTTCCGTCACGTTCATGCCGGCATGCATGAGCAAATGCTGCGCGCGATCGATCCGCGTGCGAATCATGTAATTCTGCACCGATGAACCGATGAGTTCCTTGAATTTAATCGAAAAATATCTCGGAGACAGCTGCGCTCGCTGGGTTAAATCCTCCACCCGATGCGCGATCCCGGGGTTTTGCCGAATATAGTTGGCCACCTCATGAATGGCTTCAGTCAATTGATTGCTGACCTTCCGTTCTACCGGACCTTGACCTTCCAGATCCTCGCGCAGCAAGTAAATCATCAGCTGCTTCAGGATCAATTGCGCCTCTTCCTCCGCGGCGAAGGTCTTCACCAGAAACAATCGTACGTAACGGGACAACAGATGCTCGAAATCTACCGTCTCTTCAAGAATCCGATACGACTGCGGCACGACGCTGACACTCTCGGAGACGTCAAAATGAATATACGTCAGCACAAGCGGCTTCTGCGGGTTATGAGTCGCACTCGTATAATCCCCAGGCTTAAATAGAAAGCAGCTCCCTTTACTGACCGAGAACGGCACGCCGTTTAATAGAACTTCTCCGCTGCCGCTCCATACATAGAATAAGTCGTAATTCGCCAGCGGTTTTTCGCGCTTTTGCCACTTCCATCCCGGCTCGCAGACGATTTTGGCTAACGCGGGTTTTAATTGAAAAGATGTCGGCGCACAGTGCAGCATCTCAGCTTCCTCCGTTTGCAAAAACAATATCGTTGTCATCATACAATACTGCGATTCCTTTGCCAATATGGACACCTTGCATGAAGGACAACCCTCACGAAATAATTGTTGCAAAAAAGTGAATGTAACATGGCCTTCCACTCCCAAACAGTGATATAATATCTCCTAAACGGTTTCCAATGGGGACCAAATGAGAATGAAACGCCGGAAGGATGAATGAAGTCGATGAACCCACTTGCCCAGCAATTGAACGCGACGATTGAGCGAGAGAATGGTCATGTATTCGCCATGTTGTCAACACTCGGTAAAGCTATTTTTTTCCCGAAGGAAGGCATTCTGAGCCAATCTGCCGAAGCAAAAGCGAAGGCGAAGAAGTACAATGCAACAATTGGTATTGCCATTGAGAACGGCCAGCCTATGCATTTGAAGGTCATTCAAGACACGCTCTCCGCTTATAATCCGAAGGATCTCTATGAATATGCACCGCCGGCAGGTAAGCCGGAGCTGCGCGCTGCATGGCGCAGTAAAATGCTGAAGGAGAACCCTTCGCTTGCCAATAAGAATTACGGCAACCCTGTCGTAACGAACGCCTTGACGCATGGCCTCAGCATAGTAGCGGATCTGTTCGCAGATGCAGGGGACGCCGTTATTATTCCGAACAAGAACTGGGAAAATTACGAACTGACCTTCGGCATTCGCCGCGGCGCCGAGATCGTCCAATATCCGCTGTACAACAACGAGAACCGCTTCAACAGCGACGGACTCCGCGAAGCATTGCTTGCTCAGAAGAGCAAAGGCAAAGCGATCGTCGTGCTCAACTTCCCGAACAACCCGACGGGCTACACACCGGGCGCGCAAGAAGGCGCTGAAATCGTTGCGGCCATCCGCGATGCGGCTGAAGCCGGCATCAACGTTGTTGTCGTCACCGACGATGCGTACTTCGGACTGTTCTTCGAAGGTTCCATGCATGAATCCCTGTTTGGCCAATTGTCTGATCTACACCCTCGCGTGCTGCCGATCAAAGTCGACGGTGCGACGAAGGAAGAATACGTATGGGGCTTCCGCGTAGGGTTCATTACGTATGCAGGTGCTTCCGATGCCGTACTTGCTGCGCTTGAGCAGAAGACACTCGGTATTATCCGTGCAACCATTTCGAGCGGTCCGCATCCATCCCAAACCTTCGTGCTTCACGCGCTGCAATCGAAGGACTTTGAACCGCAGAAGGAAGAGAAGTACGCGATTATGAAAGGTCGCGCCAATCGAGTGAAGGAACTGCTCGACAGTGGCCGCTACGGCGATGTATGGTCCTACTATCCGTTCAACTCCGGCTACTTCATGTGCCTTAAGCTGAACAATGTGGAAGCTGAGACCGTCCGTAAACGTCTGCTCGACACCTACGAAATCGGTACAATCGCTCTTGGCGATACCGACCTTCGTGTAGCCTTCTCTTGCATTGAAGAAGAGAACCTCGAAGAGCTGTTCGATACGATTTACAAAGCCGTTCAAGATGTCGCGGTTGCCAGCAAATAAATAGCAGCTTCTGCTTTCAATACGCAAGAAGGGCAATGAGAGAAGGTCATGATAACGACCTTTCCTCACTGCCCTTTTTGCATTTCGCACCTAGCCAACCGCTTTTAAGCATACCTCTTCGATGACGCCAAACGGACCTCTTTATCGAGGATGACATGATCCACGAATCCTTCATCGTCGATAACACTGTTACACATCACGATACTGTCGCGGACGACCGCACCTTTGCGTACATGAACCCCTTCGAACAAGATGCTGTTTATTACAGTGCCCTCAATGATGCAGCCATTCGCGATGATCGAATTGCTTGCCCTCGAGCCTTCGACATAACGTGCAGGCGGCTCGTCATTAAGCTTCGTTATGATGCTCCCCTGTTGAGCAAACAAGCCTCTTCGAATGCCGGGACGCAGCAGCTGCATGCTGTTCTCATAATAACTGGCCAGCGTATTGACCACACCTAGGCAGCCTTCATGCATGTAGCTCTGAATATGCAGCTGATCGACCCCGCCCATGATGGCATGCTCCACGAGATGATCCTGTCCCTGCGCCAAGGAAGTATCGACCAAATCAAGGAACAGCTCCTTGCGCATGATGTACATTTCCATAGAAATCAGATCATGGTCCGCTTCACCCGACATCGGTGCAATAGAGGTGATACGGCCGCCAGCATCCGTCTTGACCTTCCGCGCTTTTCCGCCCATGAGGTTGTTCGACTGCTTGCAAATGACCGTAATATCCGCCCCGCTTGCCTGATGTGCAGCCAGTACAGGCTTATAATCCACGTTACAGATCATATAACCGCGCGTAATTAACACATATTCGCAGGAATGATGCTTAAAGTAATCCTGATTCTCATAGAAATGATACAGATCACCACGGTTCGTTTCATGGGCGTGCTCCATAATATTAGGCGGAATAATGGATAGCCCGCTTTCAGGCTGCTCAAGATCCCAATGTTTACCCGAATCAAGATGATCCATCAGGCCGCGATACTTCGTATGCGCGAATACGCCAACCTTCGTAATGCCGGAATTCGCCATACTCGATAGTACAAAATCAATCAGCCGGTATTGGCCGCCAAAAGGAACAGAAGCTAAGCAACGATTCGCCGTAAGAGACCCCATTTCATCCGGTGCATGGATGAGATTGATTATGCCGAGAATATTTGCTTGCACAGCTGCTCTACCTCCGTCATGGATTGATTCACAACCGTAACCTCGCTGAATTCAGGACCGCCTATTGAAGCACCATCGGGAATAACGGTTCCCTCAGCGACAATTGCTTTATAAATGCTGACTCCCTTACCTATCTGCACACCTGGCATAATAACCGAATCATGAATTCGGCTGTCCGGTCCCACCTGTACGTCACAGAAGAGTACCGAACCGACAACTGTTCCTTCCACAGTGCAGCCTTCCGTAACGAGTGAATTCGAAATCTTGGCCCCAGCTGCCGCAAAATGTGCCGGACGATTCGGCTGAACCGAATAGATGGGCCAATTATAATCGTTCAAATCAAGTGATGGCGTCTTTGCTAACAGATCCATATTCGCTTCCCATAAGCTCTCAAGTGTTCCGACATCCTTCCAATACCCGTCAAACGTATAGGAATCCAGCTTCATCCCATCATCGAGCATAGCCGGAATAATGTCTTTACCAAAATCATTACCCGAAAGTTCATTGGCTTCATCACGAATCAAGTATTTCTTCAGCGCTGACCACTTGAATATATAAACGCCCATCGAGGCAAGGTTGCTCGTAGGCACTTTCGGCTTCTCTACGAAGGAAGTAATGGCCCCTGAATCGTCGACATGCATAATGCCAAACCGGCTTGCTTCTTTCAAGTCTACTTGGAGACATGCGATGGTAACATCAGCGCCGCGCGCCTCATGCTGCTCCAGCATCCGGTTGTAATCCATTTTGTAGATGTGATCGCCGGAGATAACAAGGACATATTCTGGATCATATTGTTCAATAAATCCGATATTTTGATAGATGGCATTCGCCGTGCCTTTATACCATTTGCCGCCTTTTTGTTTCATATAAGGAGGAAGAATAGACATGCCGCCATCGCGTCGATCTAGCCCCCACGGGCTGCCGTTACCCAAATAACCATTCAATACAAGAGGCTGATATTGCGTTAGCACACCAACCGTGTCAATGCCGGAATGCACACAGTTGCTTAACGTGAAGTCAATGATTCTATACTTCCCTCCGAAATGAACTGCAGGCTTCGCCAACTCCTGTGTAAGTACGCCTAATCGCTTTCCTTCGCCTCCAGCAAGAAGCATAGCCATCATTCTTTTTTTGCTCATCTACAACATCTTCTCCTTCTCTACTCAAGCTTACGTCCCTTACAATATAGCTTTATTTACATATACAATTTTCCATATATTTGAAAATAGAAAATTGCATTACAATCCGGCTTTAAATATTTAAACTAGGTCTAATTGGTTATTTGCTAGGTTTGAGAACAGCTCTCAATTCGTTATTCAGTATACCTTCCAGCCATAAACTTTGAATCCTACTTCCAGCATATTCGTGCCCTACGATTCGACAGTGCCGCTTCTCAGTGATGTCGAACAGCACAAGCCGCCATTCTTGCAATGGATAAATTAATCTATGTACGATTGCATTATTTATTCTTTTCCGTCCATTTTTTCACAGAACGTCCATAAAAATTGTTGTTTCTTTTTCCCCCTGCATAAAACTGTCATTTTCCATAAAACTGCTACAGGCACGTTCGTTGTCGAAAAGAATTTGCATAATCGCACCTCTATTTCATTTGAATTTCCGTATGAAGCGCTGCCACAAATACTAGTCTCCTTTATACGACGCATTAATGGCGAATTGTCGTAAATTTTCATAGAAAAAGAAGCAACCTTAGTCCTATTGATAACGGACCAAGATTGCTTCCTAAATTCTAATCCTCATCGGGATCGAACACGAGCTTACGCTTCACTCTTCCCGGCCGTAACGCCAAGACATAGAGCAGCGACAACACAAGTGAGGTTAACGCCTGTACCACGAGACCTTGTGAAGGCAGCAGCACGATCTGCGGAAGCCAGATGATAATGGCGCACAAGAGGGCAGCCATACGATCGACGCGCATTACGGCATCATAACGAGTCTGCTCCGGCAGCGGGTAGACATGCCGCCAGACCGAATGCCGATGCGCCTGCGTGAGCGCGCTCAACTGAACCCCGCTCAACCAGACGAACAGCATACAGACGCCGGCCGACCCCCAGCCTGACCACAGGCCGGAATAGGCGGACAAGATGCCCGTGAATAAACCAAGTCCTGTTAAACGCAGCAATATGCCGCCAAGCTCGGTACGGATCAGTGTAAATGTATAGAGATAAACAAATGCATGCTCCCTGCGGTAGCGGATCCGCTTTGCCATCCACGATGCATAGGGCCGTGACTTGACCGCTGCCGATTCAGTCGGCACATCCGTGAACGCCCCGAAGAAAACATCATACCTGCGCCGGGTGCCTTTCTCTTCCTCAATAAGCAGCAGCCATGGAATCGGATAACGCGGCATACGCAAGTACAGAAGTCCGAAGAGACAACCGACAACAGCGAGATACATCACCGTCTTCCATATCTCGGTATGCAGCAGCGACGCAACGCCTACCGCAGTGGCGGACCAGCGCAGCAGCCGAATGCTGCGCCTGCTTCCTGCATGAACAAGCTGGCGCTCGCGCCAAGCTGCCCCCATGTGCAGCAGCTTCAACAGCAAAGCTGCTACTACGATTATGATGCTGCTTGTCTGACCATCCGTCGCTATGTAAAGCGGAATATAGATGCCGCACATCAACAGAACAGCAGCCATGATGCCCATGCTATTGTAACGAAAGGAACGCCGCAGATAAGACGGCAGCTGCGCTTCACGCGGAACCAGAAACACCACATCCGCCTCGCGCAGCCATGTCCGCAAGGGACTCCAGCATATGAACGGCGTCAGCACGACTACGCCAACAAGCGTAATCGGGAAGGTAACCGGCATATTTCGCAGCAGCATTCCGTATCCGGCTAACCCGGCCAGCAGCAGCATGATCGTTACACCCGGCAGTCCACTCTGAACAATATAGCGAAAATAAGGCAGAGCTCCGCGCCAGAACGTGCTTGAGCGCGTACGCCACAACGAATCAACCGATCGCTCCATTTGCCCCTCCACCTGCCACGAGCCGGTAGAAAGCTTCTTCCAGCGAACCGGCTCTGCTCTCGTGCGGCATTCCGGCTGCCTCGCACACATCCTGCAGCGTGCCTTGTGCAACAACAGCCCCTTGATGCAGCACGATAAACCGGCTGCAATACGATTCTACCGTCGATAAGATATGGGAGCTCATAAACACGGAGGAGCCCTCCTTCGTTACCTCGACCAGTTTATCGAGCAGCGAACGAATGCCGAGCGGATCGAGGCCAAGGAACGGCTCGTCAATCACATATAACGCAGGCCTTGCCAGCAGCGCATTCATGATCATGACCTTCTGCCGCATTCCTTTGGATAAGTGTGCCGCGAATGCGCTTCGCTTCGGCGTCATATAAAACTCATCCAGCAAGCTCTCCGTTCGCTGCTTATACAAGCTCTCTTCCACATTGTAGGCCATGCCCGTCAATGCCAAATGCTCTTCGACCGTCAGTTCATCGAAGAGCAGCGGCGACTCCGGCACGTAGGCCAGCGAGCTGCGATACGCCTCCGAATTCTCTGCCAGCGTATGACCGCTAATGCGAATCTCCCCGCTGTGCGGCTGCATCAGCCCGAGAATATGCTTGATGGCCGTACTTTTGCCTGCACCGTTCAGCCCGATAAGTCCAACCATTTCACCCGCGCCCACTTCGAAAGACAAATCATGGAGCACTGGCCTGCGGGGGCTGTATCCGCCTGTTAACCCTTTTACCTCTAAGACTGGCTTCATCGCAATCACCTCTACATTCTCACCCTGATACTACCAAATTTTCGGCAAAATGAAAAATCGCAAGCAAAAAGGCCTCGTGCCTGCATTGCTGCAGGTCATGAGGCCCTCTAGGTGCTTGTTTATTATAGGACTTTGATGGAATAAACGAGGTTATTAAGGACAGTCAGTTCAACGGCATGACCAGCTACGAGCAGAGCTGCATTGCCAACAATCGCTACGTCAGGAGCCGTGTTAAACACGTACGCTTGTGTAGTACCGTTCTCTGTACGCGTGATCGAAATCGTTGCGATTTTACCTTGCTCATTCAAGGAATAGGAGTTGAACAAGCCAACTTGAGTTGTAACGGCAGGCTGCTCGGAAGCCAGCTTCGTCACTTCGATGAACACGACTTTGTTCTGGTACGTACGAACAAGAACTTCGTCGCCGGCTTTCAGTGCCGATACGGCAACCTTCACGTTATTACGGAAAATGAAGACGTTCGGGTCAAGCGCAAGTGCCACTTCGGTGTTGTTTGGTTTTACAACTACGATTGCGTTGCTTGCAGGATCCGCTTTCAGCTTGCCTGTGATCGCTTGAGCGTCTTGATCCGGAAGCTGCTCATCCGTACGGTCAAGCAGAGCCGCAAGCTCAGCGCGAGTAACTTGTTGGTTCGGACGGAACGAGTTGTCCTCGTAGCCTGTGATTAGGCCTTTCTCGATCGCTACTGCAACGTAGCCAACAGATCCCGCAGGGATTTTGTCAGCGTCGCGGAACTTCAGCTCCGAGTTTACTTTCGCTTTCGCTTCTGCTTCCAAGCCCATTGCTTTCACAAGCAAAGTTGCCGCGAACAAACGAGTTGCCGGCTTGTCCGGTTGAATCGCATCGTCTGTCTCGCTGAACAGATCTTTCTCAAGCGCTACGGCTACGTAGCCAACTGCCCATGGGTATCTTTTTGCAAGAACGTCTGCATCTTTGAAGTGCAGCTTCGTGCTCATTTCAGCTTGCGATTCCGCTTGCGCTTTCAGACCCATCAAACGAACAGCCGCTACGATGGATTCGATGCGCGTGATTTTCTGTTGAGGCTTGAACGTGCCGTCGTCATAGCCGTTGAACACGCCTTTGGATGCCAGACGAATGATATACTCAAGCGCCCATTTCAGCTCTTTCTCATCCTTGAACTGAAGGTTGATGCCGTGTTTATCATTGTCTTTCTTGTTATCGTTCTTGTTGTTTCCGTTGTTGTTTTGGTGGTTGCCTTTATCGTCATGTCCTTTGTCGTTACCGTGAGCAAAAGCGCTTCCTGCGCCACCTGCTAGGGTAAGTAACGCCACTGATGTAATTGCCGCCTTTTTCAAAATGGCTTTTTTCATGGTGCTGCCACTCTCCTCGCGAATGCGGTCCGTGCCGCTTTTTTTACTTTCGCTCATATCGTTCGGAGAGTGGCCGAGCATTTAAGGGGGTCATGGTCAAAATAAAGTTCGTCCGTTCGTCAAAAACCGAGGTTTGACGCGGAAAATCAGCTATTATTATTCCTCGGATGACGAGTATGCAAGCGGGAAATATTGGTTGTCGTACAGGTCGCCTTCCTTCGGACGAGGGCCCAGCAGACGAATATTATCGACATTCTGAGTTCTCTTATAAGCCGTTCCTTGCGGGATATAATGCGCTACGATGCTAAGGCGCGGGTCGTTGGAATAATTTTGTCTGGACCCGTGAATCGTATACGAATGGTGGAAGCTGACTTGGCCGGCTTTGAGAATAAGCGGCTCTTCGCGCCAAGGCTTCTCGTCGACTTCCATTTGTTTCTTCACAGCCTCTAGCTCTGTGTTAAAGAATCCGTCGGAGTTCAGAAGTCCCCATTTGTGCGAGCCTGGAATCACTTGCATGCAGCCATTGGACAGATCCGTATCCTGCAGCGCAATCCAAGCCGTAACTAAGTTTGTTGTGTTCGTGCATTGCCAGTATACATAATCTTGATGCCAGCCAACGTTGCCAACGGATGTTTGCTCGCCTTTGCCGGTACCAGGCTTGTAGATCGCTTGGTCATACCAGACGCGAACTTCGCTTGTGTTCATCAGGTTAGCTGCCAATTTGCCGAGTTTACGAGCGGTTACCGTTTTGTACACCTCGTCGTTGATCCACCAAGCATTGTCGACCTTGCGCAGACGAGTCGGATTGTCACTCGGGAACCATTCCGTAAGCGGGTATGCGTCACCGTCGAAATCTTGATTCCAAATGCGATCATGCGCTTTGCGCAGCGCTTCTACTTCTTCTGCATCGAAGACAACCGGACTAATCCAGTAGCCGTTTTCCTCGTAAAATTGTTGATCTAGCTTCGCTTGTTCAGCCGTGATTGGTTTCATTGTATTCGCTGTCCCCTTTGACGTTCAATTTGTATATCCATACCTAGAATATACAGTCATCATCACGATATGTATTGTATGTCTACTTCTCCATTTGTATAATTGTAAGATGAATTGGAGGGGTTAGCATGCATGCCGACAACCAGCCTCGCATCGGTGTAGAGGCTCTGATCAAGTTGGTCGATCAGAACTGGAACCATATTCGCATCCATTCCTGCGGGTTCTGGGAGAACTTAGGCTGGGATGGTCCGGGCAGATGGTTTGAGCTCAATTACTTGACCGGCGGGAGCCAGCTTGTCATCCAAGACGGTCAAGCCGTTCAGTTGAATCAAAGTGACCTGCTTGCCGTGCAAGATACGCTTCGGAACAGCTCCTGCGCAGGCGGACAGTTTCGGCTTTATTATATCGGCTTCTACTCGGACAAAGCGGAGATCAATACGGCGTTCCGCGAATTGTTCGCCAGACTGAAGCTGGATACTCGGCCAATGGCGCTCCAAGGGCTGCAGCAGGATTATCAGGCGATCATGGCTGATCTGAACTTAGGCAGGCAGGATTCGGTCCTGGTGAAGCAGCATTTCCTGCATTTGCTCGTGCGCATCTATCATGGTGCGGCGCAAACTTCGCAAAGCGCCCATCATAAACTCATTCATGCGGTCATGAATGACTTGCATGAACGAGTTAGTAATGCAGGCGAGCGGCTCCTTCTCAGCGAGATTGCAGCGCGTTATTCGCTGAATGAACGCTATCTCAACCAGCTGTTCAAGCAAGAAACCGGCGTCACGATCGGTATCTATATGAATGCAATCCGCCTCGAGCAGGCCAAACGGCTGCTCGAAACGACGTCGATGCCGATCACGGCCATCGCGCACGCCGCCGGATTCTACGACGGCGCGCATTTCAGCCGCACGTTCAAAGGCAAGGAAGGCGTCTCGCCGCAAGACTACCGCGCAATGCATCGGAATAAGTGAAGTCCAGTTTAGAGTAACTACTTCATGAGCAGAGAATGTTGCATGTCATGCAGGACTGTTGATTAACCAAAAAAAGGTAGCAAAAAGACCGCTCGTTCGGTAATGTGTTTGTACCCCTACAAACATCCGAAATGAGGCGGCCCTATGAAAAAGTCTACTATGTTTACCACCATCCTGCAAACGATTTTAC
>NZ_FNNV01000016.1 GCF_900106745.1 Paenibacillus sp. CF384
CTGGAAGACGACCAGGTTGATAGGTTCGAGGTGGAAGTGCAGCAATGCATGCAGCTGACGAATACTAATCGGTCGAGGGCTTATCCTACGAACATCTGCTCGGATGTTCAACTTCGGACAACATCAGCTAATTAAGACCTTCGCAAAGGTTCGTATCCAGTTTTCAAGGCGCAAGCTTTGAACAGAGTATCGCTCACGCGATTTCACCGTTTGGTGGCGATGGCGGAGGGGACCCACGCGTTCCCATCCCGAACACGACCGTTAAGCCCTCCAGCGCCGATGGTACTTGGACCGCAGGGTCCTGGGAGAGTAGGACGTCGCCAAGCACGATGAACCGACCGTAATTATACGGTCGGTTTTTTGTTATGTTTTTACCAATGCTGGTTAAATCTCCTACACAATTGTATGGAAGGGCAGGCACATACTACTGGTAACGTAGTCATTCAACGTACTGGGGGTGCTAGCTGATGATGGTGAAGGACGGTATGAAGAAGGTGAGCATGACGATGATTTTGTCGGGCATGATCGTCTGTGCAGGGTGCAATTCGGCGGATCGACAAGATCAAGTCAGTCTTCCTCCATTAAAGCAACAAAGTCAGACCAACACCGATCTCCAACAACTGACGGTCAAACATAACAGCAGATCAGCCCCAAGCATGAAACCAACAACGAAGATCCTAACAAGCACAGCTGCTGCGAATAGCAAGCACTCCATTGCTGCAGCCTCTCGTAAAATTCACAAGCCGGAGCAGCCGGTACGCGGTATTTATGTATCCGGATGGGTGGCCGGCAGTAAGAAACGAATGGACGCCCTTATTGATTTATTAGACAAGACGGACCTTAACGCCATGGTGATTGATGTGAAGAATGATTACGGTCAAATGACTTACAACTCCAAGCTGCCTGCTGTGCATGCGATCGGGGCTGACCGTCATGTGGCGATATCGGATATCGAAGGATTACTTGCAAAGCTCAAAGCCAAGCACATCTACGTTATCGGAAGAATCGTCACCTTCAAAGATCCACTCTATGCGAAGATGCATCCGAGCATGGCGCTGCAGAAGCAAGGCGGAGGCGTATGGAGGGACGTCCAAGGAAAGGCGTGGCTGAACCCTTTTCAGAAGCAGGTGCGCCAGTATAACGCTGCGATTGCCGGGGAAGCAGCTGCTAAGGGTTTCGATGAGATTCAATTCGATTATGTGCGTTTTCCCGATAACGGGGCTAAGGTGGATCGTGAAGTGCGGTATGGAGATCGCGAAGGAAGAACGAAGTCGGATGTGATCGCTTATTTTCTCCGGCAGGGAAGGACGAGCGTGCATAAATCTGGTGCCAGAATTTCCGCAGATGTCTTCGGATTAGTGACCTCTTCTACGAATGATATGGGGATTGGACAATCGTGGCGGGCAGTTTCGAGTGCAGTAGATGTCATATCGCCAATGACCTACCCCTCGCACTATTCGACAGGCATGTACGGCGTGAAGCAGCCAGATCTTAATCCCTACCCGATAATCAGGCAGGCCATGATGGATGCGAAGCGGCGAAATGCGATTATTCAGAGCAGCGGCAGTCAGTCGACGGCAACGATTCGACCATGGCTGCAAAGCTTTACGGCGAGATGGGTTCATCCGCATCAGCAATACGGTGCCGCACAGGTGAATAAGCAAATCCAAGCCGCACGCGAGCAAGGGATCCATGAATTTCTGCTGTGGAGTTCGAATTGCAAGTATGATTATCGTTCGTAATATGGACAAATTCCCCCTGCTCCCTTTGCCTTGACAGCCCCCTACCCCTCTGCTAATATTGCAATAATATACGCGAGCCTATTCAAAAACTGCGGTTTTTGAAGGCTCGTTAAGGGAACGTAAATTGCAAGAGGAGGAACAAGTCTGTGTGGGAAAATAAATTCGCCAAAGAAGGATTAACCTTCGATGACGTCCTGTTAGTGCCGCGTAAATCGGAAGTATTGCCGAGGGAAGTAGATGTATCTGTAACGCTTGGTCCCAATGTGAAGCTGAACATTCCGCTGATGAGTGCGGGAATGGACACGGTAACAGAGGCTAAGCTTGCGATTTCTATGGCGCGTGAGGGCGGCATCGGTATTATTCATAAAAACATGTCTATTGCGCAACAAGCAGAAGAAGTAGATCGCGTTAAACGTTCGGAGAGCGGCGTTATTACCAATCCTTTCTCGCTGACAGCTGACCACCATGTATACGACGCTGAAGAACTGATGGGCAAATACCGGATTTCCGGTGTGCCAGTTGTAGATCAGAATAAGAAGCTGGTCGGGATCATTACGAACCGCGACCTTCGTTTCATTCATGATTATTCCATCAAGATCAGCGAAGTCATGACCAAAGACAACCTGGTTACGGCTCCGGTCGGCACGACGCTTCAGCAAGCGGAGGTTCTTCTGCAGAAGCACAAAATCGAGAAGCTTCCTCTAGTGGACGAAACCAACACACTTAAAGGGCTTATTACGATTAAAGATATCGAGAAAGCTATTCAATTCCCGAATTCAGCTAAAGACCGCCAAGGACGTTTGCTGTGCGGTGCCGCTGTCGGCATTGCCAAAGATACGCCTGAACGTGCAGAAGCACTCGTTAACGCCGGTGTTGACGTGCTTGTCATTGATACAGCACACGGTCATCAGAAGAACGTTATTGAGATGGTACGTTTGCTTCGCAGCAAATACGAGGACCTCACTATTGTGGCAGGCAACGTAGCAACAGGCGAGGGTACACGTGAATTGATTCAAGCCGGCGCTTCTGTGATTAAAGTAGGTATGGGACCTGGTTCGATCTGTACAACTCGGATTATCGCAGGTATCGGTGTTCCTCAAATTACGGCGATCTACGATTGTGCATCCGTAGCACGCGAATATAATGTACCGATCATTGCAGATGGCGGTATCAAGTATTCCGGTGATGTAACGAAAGCGATCGCTTCCGGCGCAAGCGCGATTATGATCGGCAGCTTGTTCGCAGGTACGGAAGAAAGCCCGGGCGAGTCGGAAATCTATCAAGGTCGCCGTTTCAAGGTATACCGCGGTATGGGCTCTATCGGCGCGATGAAAGAAGGCAGCAAGGACCGTTACTTCCAAGAGAACGAGAACAAGCTCGTTCCGGAAGGTATTGAAGGCCGCGTTGCTTACAAAGGACCATTGGCAGATACGGTTCATCAGCTTATCGGCGGACTTCGTTCCGGCATGGGCTACTGCGGCGCTGCAAATATCGAAGCGCTGAAGAACGACACGCAATTTGTGCGGATTACGAACGCCGGCTTGCGTGAAAGCCATCCGCATGATGTTCAAATCACGAAAGAAGCACCAAACTACTCGCTGTAATCAGCGTTACTGCGACGCTTATATTTACCTAGTATCATAAAGTAGAACTGCCCGGCAGGAAGATGGTGGGAATCACCGTTTTCCTGTCTTTCTTTTTTGGTAACAGCTCTCTTTGTGTTACAATACTAGAGAGAATGTATGATAGAAGAGGAGAGAAGACGTTGAAACCGAAAAAGGGCTGGGTACGCTTTGTACCGACCATTTGCGCGACTGTAATTGCCACGATGCTTACTGTTAATCTAGGTTCCCACACTACTTATGCCGCAGAAGTGACACCGAATCCGCTAGGAATAGAAGTTCGTTCAGCTGTCCTCATAGATGCAGATACCGGACAAGTACTCTATGCTGTAAATGCCGATAAAGCATATCCACCGGCAAGTATGACGAAGCTGATGACAGAGTATCTCGTATTGGAAGAGATTACAGCGGGTCGCTTGAAGCTGACAGACATGGTTACGACTTCGAAGGAAGCAGCTGACATCCCTCCTGATGGTTCCGCAATCTACTTGGCCGAAGGGGACGTACATTCGGTCAAAGATTTATATATGGCGATGGCTGTTCAGTCCGCCAATGACGCTACAATTGCGCTTGCCGACCACATTTCCGGAACAGAGCAAGCTTTTGTCACGAAAATGAACGAGACTGCGAAGGCGCTTGGCCTTACAACGGCTAATTTTACAAGTGCGACGGGTCTAGCGGATACGACTGTTATTTCGGCAGGCGACTTGGCTAAATTCGCAAGCATTCTGGTAAAGAAGCACCCTGAATTCCTCGAATTCTCAAGCACGCCAAGCTACAGATTCCGTGAGCGTGACAAGACGGATATGATTAATCTCAACTGGATGCTGGAATCGAACAAAAACGTGCAATCGTTTAAGCAATATGCCTATCCGGGTGTGGACGGGATGAAAACCGGCTATATCGGTGCGGCAGGTTATTGCTTCACAGGAACGGCGAAACGCGGCGACTTGCGTTTGATTTCCGTTGTCATGGATGCGGCTTCTAAATCCGCGCGATTCGTCCAAACGGCGAAATTGTTCGACTATGGATTTAATAATTTTGAGAAAAAGACGATTGTTGCGCCGAAGACAGTTGTAGAAACGGCAAAGACGGTCAAAATAAAGAAGGGTAAATCGAAGGAAGTGCCGATCATGACGGCTTCTGACGTGACCTTCCTCGTGAAGAAGAATGCAACGCCGAGCATTGAACTTAAGAATGTTACGCTGAAATCGGAAGATGAGCTTGTTGCTCCGATTGCAAACGGTCAAGAAGTCGGCACGGCTACGTACTCGTATAAAGATCCGGATACAGGCAAGTCCATCGAGAAAACAGTGAAGCTGATTACTTCCGAGGAAGTGAAGAAGGCTAGCTGGTGGCGTCTGATGTTCCGCGCGCTTGGCGGCTTTATCTCCGGCTTGTTCAAAGGGATCGTTGATTTGTTCTAGATAAATGAATAGGCAACCCGTTTACTTTGAAATGATGGTTGTCGATTTTTCTTCTATCATGTAAAATTATTGGTTAGAGCTAGCAAGTCCGGAACGATTCACATTCACGGATGACAGTGCAAAAACTTTTTGGGAGGATTCACGAACATGGAAACAGGAACTTCACGCGTTAAACGCGGTATGGCTGAAATGCAAAAAGGCGGCGTCATTATGGACGTTGCGAATGCTGAGCAAGCAAAGATCGCTGAGGCGGCAGGCGCAACGGCTGTTATGGCCCTTGAGCGTGTACCTTCTGATATTCGTGCTGCAGGCGGCGTTGCCCGCATGGGAGATCCGACAATACTTGAAGAAGTAATGAAGGTTGTATCGATCCCGGTTATGGCTAAAGCGCGTATCGGGCATTATGTAGAGGCTCGCGTATTGGAAGCACTGGGCGCTGACTATATCGATGAGAGTGAAGTACTCACGCCAGCTGATGAAGTGTTCCATATCGACAAGCGTGAATTCACTGTACCGTTCGTGTGCGGCGCGAAAGATCTTGGAGAGGCGCTTCGCCGTATTCAAGAAGGTGCAGCGATGATGCGTACAAAAGGCGAGCCGGGAACAGGAAACATCGTTGAAGCGGTACGTCATATCCGTTTGATCACGGGTCAAATCCGTAAGGTACAGAACTTGTCGAAGGACGAGCTGTATGCAGAAGCCAAGAACCTTGGCGTAAACTACGACTTGCTTCTGGATGTTCACCAAACAGGTAAACTTCCGGTAGTAAACTTCGCGGCAGGCGGCGTGGCTACACCATCCGATGCTGCATTGATGATGCACCTGGGCGCTGACGGCGTATTCGTTGGATCGGGTATTTTCAAATCCGATAATCCGGAGAAATTTGCCCGTGCTATCGTTGAAGCTACAACGCACTACACGGATTACAAGCTGATCGCAGAAGTGTCCAAAAACTTGGGCACGCCTATGAAAGGCATTGAAATTTCCAAGCTGAATGCTTCCGAGCGTATGCAGGATCGCGGCTGGTAATATCGGAAAGAAGGCATGAACCGATGAAGATTGGTGTACTGGCGCTTCAAGGCGCCGTTGCGGAACATATACGAAGCATAGAAGCTGCGGGTGGCGAAGGCATCGCTATTAAGCGGACAGAACAGCTGCAAGAACTGGATGGCCTCATCATTCCCGGCGGAGAAAGCACTACGATCGGTAAGCTGATGCGTCATTACGGCTTTATCGAGGCGATTCGTGATTTCTCCGAGCAAGGCAAGCCGATCTTCGGCACCTGTGCAGGTCTCATCGTACTTGCTAACCGTATTGAAGGCCAAGAGGATGCGCATCTGCAGCTGATGGACATGACTGTCGCTCGCAATGCATTCGGTCGTCAACGCGAAAGCTTCGAGACGGACTTGCCGATTAAAGGAATCGATGAGACGGTGCGCGCGGTATTTATCCGTGCACCTCTGATCAAAGAAGTATCGCCAAACGTGGACGTTCTGTCGACGTATAACGGTGAAATTGTAACGGCGCGCCAAGGACATTTGCTGGCCTCGTCTTATCATCCGGAGCTGACGGACGATTATCGTCTGCACTCGTATTTCCTTGATATGGCGAAGGAAGCGGCGGCTGCGGCTGCGTCGAAAGAATAACGGAGAAAGACTGCGTATGCGCAGTCTTTTTGCCGTTTGGGCTCTCCTGGCAGGTCTGTCCGTATGAAGGACGCTCCAAGAGGCAATAAATGAAAATGATAAAGAGAGGGGTTACCTTCCGTGTTAGATGTTAAATTGATGCGTAATGATTACGCTAAAGTAGAGCAAGCCTTGAAGAATCGCGGCAAATCGCTTGATTTGATCGCAGGTTTCCCTGCGTTGGATGGCAAATGGCGCGATATGCTGCAGGAGACGGAGCAGCTGAAGAACCGTCGTAACACCGTTTCGCAAGAGGTTGCGAAGCTGAAGAAGAGCGGCGGAGACGCGGAAGCGCTCATTCTTGAGATGCGTGAAGTGGGCGACCGCATTAAGGTGCTGGATGAAGAGATCCGTGCAGCGGAAGCGGATATTGCAGATCTGATGCTCGCAATCCCGAACGTACCGAATGAGTCGGTACCGGTTGGGGCGTCGGAAGAAGACAACGTGGAAATTCGCCGTCATGGGGAAGTGCCTGCGTTTGATTTTGAACCGAAGGCGCATTTTGAAGTGGCACAGGATCTGGGGATTCTGGACTTCGAGCGCGCAGCGAAAGTAACCGGTTCGCGTTTCGTGTTCTACCGCGGTCTAGGGGCTCGTCTGGAGCGTGCACTGATTAACTTTATGATGGACTTACATAGCGATGAGCATGGCTACGAAGAAGTGCTGCCGCCTTATATCGTAAACCGCGATAGCTTGATCGGTACCGGCCAACTGCCGAAATTCGAAGAGGATCTCTTCAAGATTGCGGACACCGAGTATTATCTGATTCCAACGGCAGAAGTACCTGTGACGAATATTCACCGCGAAGAAATTCTGTCTGCCGAAGATCTGCCGAAGAATTTCGTGGCTTACAGCGCTTGCTTCCGTTCGGAAGCCGGTTCCGCAGGACGCGATACGCGCGGTCTAATCCGTCAGCATCAGTTCAACAAGATTGAGCTGGTGAAGCTGGTGAAGCCTGAGGACTCCTATGCAGAGCTCGAGAAGCTTACTGCAAACGCCGAGAAAGTGCTGCAGCTCCTTGGCTTGCCTTACCGCGTGCTGACGCTCTGCACAGGCGATATGGGCTTCACATCGGCGAAGACGTACGATCTTGAAGTATGGATCCCAAGCGGCGGTACGTACCGCGAGATTTCTTCTTGCTCCAACTTCGAGGACTTCCAAGCGCGCCGCGCGAACATTCGTTACCGTCCGGAAGTGAAGAGCAAGCCGGAATTCGTGCACACGCTGAATGGCTCGGGACTTGCGGTCGGACGTACGGTTGCCGCGATTCTGGAGAACTTCCAGCAAGCTGACGGTACAGTCGTTGTGCCGGAAGTGCTTCGTCCTTACATGGGCGGACTAGCCATTATCGGACCACGTTAATAAGAGCTTCATTATTATTGGACCGCAGGCGTAATTTGGAGTTGCTTATCCGAATTCGTCTGTGGTACAATACATCTTGTGACCTTTTGAAACAGGTGACTTTATACATTGGAGAGGTACCGAAGCGGTCATAACGGGGCGGTCTTGAAAACCGTTAGGGGGCAACTCCACGTGGGTTCGAATCCCACCCTCTCCGCCATAAATAAACTACAAGCCGATTCCTGAATGGGAATCGGCTTTTTTGTGCAATGGCGAAGGAGGGATTCGAACGGGCCGTTAAGCAAACACACTGTGTTTGTAGGCCCTGGCGTGATAGTCGCCCTAACAGCATCCTATTGGATGCAGTGCGACGGAGCGAATCCCACCCTCTCCGCCATAAATAAACTACAAGTCGATTCCTGAATGGGAATCGGCTTTTTTGTGCAATGGCGGTGGAGGGATTCGAACGGGCCGTTAAGCAAACACACCGTGTTTGTAGGCCCTGGCGTGATAGTCGCCCTAACAGCGTCCAATAGGATGCTGTGCGACGGAGCGAATCCCACCCTCTCCGCCATAACTTTTACAGCATAGCGCTCAAGCGATCATTCGCTTGGGCGCTTTTTTCCTATTTGCTTCACGCTGCAAGCCGCATAAAAAGGCAGCCAAAACCGCATATTATCGGCATGGAGGTGGTAAGCGATGAGCAAACACGACGAGTTGTCGATTGATCAACAGCAGCTGACTGCGGCATGGCAGCGTACGCTGCCGGAAACGATTCAGCCTGCAGACCGCGCCGAGGTTCTGCCGGACGAGGCGGATCCCAAAGCTCTACGCGTCACGATTCATATAGCAGGACACCAGATGTACACGTTTGATTTTAAAGTCACCTATGTGGACAGCCGCGAAATTCAAACGACGTTAATTGATGTGGAGAAAGACGGACGTACGGTGGATGAACGCACGGACATTATTCAACAGCTCGTGCAGGATTACACCCGACATATTCATGAGTGCGCACAGGCGCTGCACGGGCTGACGCATGCTTAGCGGAGGTGGAGCCTAACACCCGGCAAGGGCTGTACGCCAAGCGAAAGGCAGGAGATACGAGCGATGACGAAGGCTAAAGGTACCGCAGATAAGAACTTAAGCAATGTCGTAGAAGACTTAGATCAGAACCCTGTTAACAGCCATCATGCACAGCAGCTGCAGCAGGATACGAATGATCGCAGGCATCAGGATCAATTGAACCATGATGAACCATCGGATTTGTATCATTCCCGGAGTTAACCCGACTATTTGATTAGAGAGGTGCTTTGTAATGGGTAAACCCAAGAATGTTCCTGTAGCTAATCCTTATGACAATAACGATTCCAAGTCGCGTTCGGGCGGTTCAAGTCAGCAAGCGCCTCATAGCGGCTCGAAGAAGACGAAGCAGGCTAATCATGTGAGCCACAACAATCCGGAAGGATAAGCTGCAGCTCGTATAACGATCAACGTTCAGCCCTCGAAAGCCGGAGATTCACCGGTAGACGGGGGCTTTTTGCATGCTTGAAAGTTGAATGCTGCATAACGTCATGCCATGATTTTTAACCTTTCGGAATGGGACGGGATGGGGTAAAATTGAAGGTGCTCATATGAGGAGAGGGGTTCTGAAATGAA
The DNA here is from genome assembly GCF_900106745.1 of Paenibacillus sp. CF384. Taxonomy (GTDB): domain Bacteria; phylum Bacillota; class Bacilli; order Paenibacillales; family Paenibacillaceae; genus Paenibacillus_Z. The sequence goes on from NZ_FNNV01000016.1 coordinate 9,477, forward strand.
AGTATGGAAACGGGGAACAGCCGTGCTGCTCGTGGCTTCGCTTGCCTTTCTGGCGGGGTGCAGCTCAGCGGCGTCACCGAAAGAAGCGATGATGGATGCGATGGCGAGCAATCAGAAAGCAACCAGCATGACATATAAAGGATCGATGACGTTCACCGACTTGGTGCTGCCTCCGGCCGCGGCGGATGCTGCAGGAAGCGCGAATTCTGCTATGACAGCGACGATGCTTTCCTTCTTGAAGGGGACTGTCATCAACGTGCACGGTTCGGTTCAGAAATCGCCGATGCGCGCAGAGCTGACGATGGATGTTACGCTTGGCAGCGGCGATGTGAAATTGAATGCATCGATTCCGATGATCATAACCGAGGACAAAACATGGATTAAAGTGCCGCAAATTCCGGGGCTTCCGCTGCCGGAGACGATCGCAGGCAAATTCGTGGAAATTGATATGAAGAAGCTTGAACAAGAACAAGGCGCTGCCGATGTTGCAGCCTCCCCGCAGGTGGGACAGGACCTTCTGAAAGCACTGGTAGACAGCTTGGATGAGAAAACGTACTTCAGCGAGCCTGAAGCTGCGGATGTGAAAGGTTTGGCTGCCGATCATAAAGTCGATCAGCTCGTTCGTTTCTCGATCAACGAGCAGAATGTCGAAGCGGCGTGGACGGCGATCATGGAGAAGGCGGCGCCTCAGATCATTGATATTTTGCTCAAGAATGAGGCTTATATGAAGCTGTTCAAGCTTACGAAGTCCGACCTTGAGGCTGCCAAGAAGGAGTTGGAGGGTAAAGAGGACGGCAAGGTCAAAGCGGCTGTCGATGAAATGAAGAAATCGATCAAGATCAACCAGCTTGATGTTACCGGCGGGATTACGGACGATTACTTGACGTATGAAGGTTTGGATATGAATATCGAATCGACAAATTCCGCACAAGGGATGAAGCTGGGCATTCATTTCGACCTCTCCTTGGACGATATAAATAAGGAGATTAAATTTGAGTATGAGCTGCCGAAAGACGCGGTGCCTGTAGAGAAGATTCAGGAGATGTTGGGCTTGCCGCGCGGTTCGTAGAACGGGTTTAATCCTACTTTGAGATCGGGTAGGGGTTGGAAGGATGACACAGTCAGAATTGCAGGTCGCGGATTTATTTTATCGGAATCGTATTGTGTTTATGGGCTTGATTGCGTCATCGGTTATTTCGGTTGGCAGCGTTATGGCGCTGAATTTAATCCCAGGTGCGGGTAAATGGATGATTCTTGCTATTTCCGTCGTGCTGCTTGCGGTTCTTGGGGTTATGTTGACTCGCAAGGCGGGAATGCATATTTTCCCTTATATCGCTGTCGGCGGGAGCGCGGCACTGACGCTTTATCTTATGTTTGATGTCGTATCTATTACGAATTTCTTCTCGGTCTATTACATTGTAGCCATTGCGGTTATTTATATGAGATGGACGCCCTTGCTGTTAGGACTCAGTATCGGATTGTTCATGAACATCTACGTGTTAATCGTACAAGGTCCGAAGCTTGGCGAGCAGTTGAGTTCCAGTACGGCCATTGGGATTTTCGTGTACTTCGGGCTTGTGAGTGCGCTTCTGATTGCACTTGTTCAAGCGGGGAAGTACTTTGCGGCTCAAATGGAAACGATGCGTGCGCAGTCTGAAGTGGCAACGAAGCAGCAGACGGCACAGAAGGAGCAATTGCTTGCGCAGGTGGAATCCATTGCAAGCAATCTGCTGCAAATTACCGAAGCCAGCGAAGCTAATCAAGCCTCGTTCCGCGAGATGACGCATGCTTTCCAGGAGATTACGGAAGGCGCGAATACGCAGGCTTCCTCTACTTCCGATATTTCGAGATTGGTGCAAGAAACGCATGTGCGGCTAGAGACGATGGACAATTCGCTTTATCAGCTGGAAGCCCAGTCTACTATAGCCAACAGCTCAACAACGAGCGGCGGCGAGAAAATGGACGAGCTTTACGAGAGCATCTCGCAGTTCCAGCTCTCGGTTAAAGGGATGTCCGAGCAGATGGCGGCACTGGATGGGGTAATCGGTCACGTCAGCGAGTTTACGGAATCGATCGTCCGGATCGCAAGCGAAACGAACCTGCTTGCGCTTAACGCAAGCATCGAAGCGGCTAGAGCCGGGGAGTCCGGCCGTGGTTTCGCAGTAGTAGCAGGCGAGGTGCGTAAGCTGGCTGAGCTCTCGGCCGGGACGGCAGATGCGATCTCGGAGCAGCTCGAGAGCATGCAGAATCAAGCCGATGCTACGCGCGGCCTTATGAACGGGATTGGCCATCAGATGGCCACCAGCAGTCGGATTACGACGGATATGCGTGAAGCGTTCGTGGTCGTGCGTCAAACGGTGGAACAGCTTGCACACTCGCTGGACTATTATCGCGACACCATGACCGCTATCCGCGGTACAAGCAGCTCGATCGAGAGTGCGACTGAGAATGTGGCTGCGGTTAGCCAGCAGTCCTCTGCGACAATGGAGGAGCTGTCTGCTACGATTACTACGCTCGCGGAGCAGAACGAGCGTACGCTGCAGCGGATCAAAGAGGCGAGTGGTTCCGTACAGTCACTGGTGAGTTAGATAGGGGAAGCCTTCAACATTACGTTGTGATGTTGGGGGCTTTTTTGCATGGGTAGGGTAAGTGTCGAAATCCCCGCATAGGATGTACTATCGGTAGTCCAAATCGGGCGTTGCCCATGAAAAGAGTGTGAAGGCGATGAAGCATATCCGCGGATTCATAGTCGGTGCATTAACCGGAAGTATGATCATGCTTGCCATGCCGACAGTAGGTGCAGCGGTGAAGCAATATGTGCTGGGGGACGCCACTTATCCGATTGTGGTGAACGGTACAACCTATGAAGATGAGAGCTTGCCGGTTATGAATTATAAGGGCAGTACCTATGTGCCGCTGCGAGCAGTCGGCGATTTGCTGGGTGCAGGTGTAGAGTGGAACAGCACGCTTAGACAGGTGGAGATTTCGTACGGCGGTACCAGTGAAACGTCTGCGCAAAATAATGCGTTTCGCAACGTCGAGGTCTCCGGGAGCGGGGGCAAGTACAAGGTAACCGGCGAAGCGAGAGTGTTCGAGGCGATGATGAATTATGCCGTGGAAGACGGGCACAACTACTTGCTGGAGAAGAACTATATGCTTAGCGAAGGCGCGCCGGCTTGGTCAACCTTCGAGCTGAGTATCGTGATTCCGGCGAATAAGCTGCCGAAGAACGGGACCTTGATGCTGCAGATCTTCGAGTATAGCGCGAAGGACGGCGGGAAGGTCAACGTGCTAAATTTCCCGCTTGAGACGTTTATGGAGTGAAATGCACAAAAACAAAGAGAACTCATACGCCAATGAGTTCTCTTTGTTTTTAGGAAAGGCGTTTTAACTTGGCAGGTCTTTTCGGTGGCTACCGAACTGCGGTTATGCTAAATCTTGCAGGAAAGGCAACATTTTTTACCCTAGTGAGGTCTACTGCGGCTAGTTGTTGCACAATATGCAGCATTTCGAAGGGAATGAGCTGATATGTGCCGATTTGAGATGAAAATGTTGCAATCAATGCAGCATTTCCTCTAGGAGGCCTTAATATCAGATGAAATGTTGCAGAAAAGGCAGCATTTTAGAAGTGGATGGCCTTATTTGCCTATGGAGGCTAGTGGCAGTTGGAGCGAGAATGTCGTTGTCTCGTTCGGAATACTGCGCGCCGTGATCTTTCCTTTATGCTGCTCGGCAATGGATTTGGCGATGGCTAAGCCTAAGCCGTGTCCGCCTTGTTTGCGGGACCTTGAGGCATCTGCTCGATAGAAGCGGTCGAAGATGCGTTCCAGATGCTCGGAGGCAATACCTTCGCCTGCATTGCTTACTGTGAGCATCAGGTCGTGGTGGCGCCTGCTCAGCTTCACGTCAATGGCACTCTTCGCGTTGGCGTATTTGGCCGCGTTATCGAGCAGGATCATCACGACCTGCTTGATTTGTTCGCCGCTGCCGCGAACGATCAAGCCCGGCTCAATCTCGTAGCTGAGTGACAGGTCTTGCTCGAAGATGACAGCCTCCATCGTCAGAATGACGCTCTCCACGGCTTCGCTAGCGTTAAACGGGGCGAACGCCATACGTGCCCTGGAATCATCCATTTCGGTCAAATACAGGAGGTCGCTCGTCAATGTCTTCATACGCTCGGTCTCCGATTGGATATGATTCAGCCATTTGGCTTGATCGGCGATGCGCTCCTCCTTGTGGGCAAGGAGCACGTCCACGTTAGTGTTGATGACGGCGAGCGGCGTCTTCAATTCATGTGAGGCGTCTGCAATGAATTGCTTCTGCTTCTCGAACGCTTCCTTGACCGGTGCAATGGAACGATTCGCGAAATAGCGGCTCGTCAGATAGATGACGATGAGCATGCCGAGACCGACTATTAGGAACGTATAGACGAGATGGGTTAGAATTTGCTGCTGGGCGGTCACGTCGAGGTAGGCGATCGAGTAACCGGATATCGTATTTTGAATCAGATAAGCCCAGTGAGTGCCGTCGAGAGAGAAGCGCCCGCTGTTCGCATGGCCTTGGGCGGCAATCGCGATAGCTCGGTCGTAGAAATCATCGTTCATATCGAAGCGGGAGTCCGTTGACGTGAGCTTCCAAGCCGCGTCGGTTTGCAAGGAGAACGAGACCGAACGCTCCGGCGGTGGCCCTCCTCCATTGATTGTGTTATCCATACGAGGATGATCTTCGCCGCCCTGATGCAGGCTTCCTTCCCCATCGCCCCCTTTACCTGGCTTCCGATAGAAGTCCGAGACGCGGTGCAATTCCATATCGATATCGGCGCGCACATTTTGATACGTGATCGTATAGATGGCTCCGAACGCTACGAGCATCATGCAAGTAATGATGACGATATTCAAGATTAAGAAGCGGTTGCGAAGCCGATTAAACATCAGTTCGTCACCTCCAGCACGTATCCGACGCCGCGGATGGTGTTAATCCGCACTGAAGCGTCCAGGAATGCCAGCTTCTTGCGCAGGAAGGAGACGTAGACTTCCACGTTGTTGTGCTCCACCTCCGTGTCAAACCCCCACAGTTTCTCGATCATTTGCTCCTTGGAAGTAATGGCGGTATTCCGCGTCATGAGCAGCTCCAGCAGGCCGCATTCTTTGAGGATTAGTTTAAGTTCCTTCCCCTTGCACGTTAGCCTGAGCGTCGACGTATTCAATTCGATGTCTCCGAATCGCAATGTATCCTCCGCTATCGCATCTCCCTTGCGTCTCAAAGCAGCTCTAATCCTCGCGAGGAGCTCCCCCGTCGAGAACGGCTTGGCGACGTAATCGTCCGCGCCATGGTCAAGTCCGGAGATTTTGTCATCAATCTCTCCTTTGGCGGTCAACAGAATGACAGGCATCGGAACGCCTTCCGCCCGAAGTGCCTTAAGGACCGAGATGCCGTCCAGTTCCGGCAGCATGATGTCGAGCAGCACGAGATCATAGATGCCGCTCAGGGCATGGTCAAGCCCTTCTCTGCCATCATGCGCGACATCGACGGCATAATGGTGTTTCTTAAGTATTTGGGTCAACGCTTCCGCGAGATGAACCTCGTCTTCCACGATTAACAGTCTCATTCCGGTTTCCCCTTTTCGTCAGCGTGTTGCTGTTTCGCCTTCATCATAGGCAACGAACCTTTAATCAACCTTAATTCTACCGAAGCCTTGCAGGCAACCGCTAATTGTAAATAACGTGTAAAGATTTAAGATTCGTTAAAGGTTCAGGCTCTAAGATACAGTCATGGCACGGCGGACTGCGCCGGCATGAAAGGAGCGAACGGCACGATGGCAATTGAAGTGTTTAACCGTTACGAGAATAAATACCTCATGGATACCCAAGCATTCACTACCCTGCATAACCGGCTGCTTGCGTATATGGAGCCCGATGCCTATAACCAGGACGGCGATTTCTACTCGATCAGCAATCTCTATTACGATACCGAGCATGATACATTGATCCGCACCAGTCTGGCGAAGCCAAAGTACCGGGAAAAGCTGCGTATCCGGGCATACGGAATACCCAGGGAGGATAGCAAAGTATACCTCGAGTTAAAAAAGAAAGTGTTCGGTTTGGTGAATAAGCGCAGGACGGCACTGACGCTGGATGAGGCCTACACGTTCGTTCGAACAGGCGAGGAGCCGAAATTTCGTGCCGGGATGAACCGGCAGGTCATCCGAGAAATTCATTATTTTCTGCAGCGCTACGAATTGCGGCCGAAGGTGTATCTGGCTTACGACCGGATCGCGCTCTTCAGCAAAGAGAACCGCGACTTGCGTATCACATTCGATACGAACATTCGGACAAGGCGGCATGATATCGGGCTCGAGCGCGGAGATTACGGTGAGCTGCTAATGCCAGCGGGGCAGTGGCTCATGGAAGTGAAGGCGGAGAAGACGATTCCGGTCTGGCTCTCCCGGCTGCTATCGGAGAGCGGGATGTTCAAGGCAAGCTTCTCGAAATACGGCAATGAGTATAAGAAGTGGACAAGGGACGGCAGACCAAGCCTGCACAGCCCATCTAAAATGATGACGAAGGAGAGCGTACTGTTATGATTGATTCTTTATTCTCGTCGGCGGCCGAAGGTTCGGCGCTCACGCTGACCGATGCACTACTAACCTTATTTGTAGCGATTGCACTTGGATTGCTTATCAGCTGGACGTACATGCGGACGCAAGTCGGATATACTCAGAATTTTGCGCTGACCATGATTGTGCTGCCCGTTATTGTAGCCATTATCATTCTCTTGATCGGCAGTAATGTGGCAAGAGCCTTCAGTCTCGCAGGTGCCTTCTCCATTATCCGGTTCCGCAGTGCGCCTGGCGATCCGAAGGATATTGCGTTCGTCCTATTTACGATGGCCGCCGGTCTTGCTTGCGGTGTCGGGTCGTTTGGCTATGCCGTATTGTTCACAGTCGTGCTGTGCGTGCTGATGTTCGTTCTGCGGGCCGTGAATTTCGGTGCCAAACGAGCGACGCAGAAGCTGCTCAAGGTAACCATTCCGGAGAATCTGGGCTATGAAGAGGCGTTCGATGAAATTTTCAACATGTTTGATGTGGCGTATGAACTAAGAAAAGTGAGAACAACGGAGCTTGGGAGCTTGTATGAAGTGGTGTATGCCATTACGCTCGATCCGCAAACGAACCAGAAGGAGCTACTGGACGCGATTCGGTGCAGGAACGGCAATCTCGATATTACACTGACGATGAATCCGCCGGTGATGGACAATTAAACGATGATCGAAAGGAAGATGAACGATGAAACCAACTCAAACGACCAAGAAACTGAGCGCCCTCCTATTATGCGCCGTTCTATTGACGGCATGCAGCGATAACGCTGCTTTGAATGAATCTGCGTCGACGGGGACGAATGCGACGACTGCAGATGCTGATGCTGTCTCGCAAGCTGAGGCTGCTACGCTGGCCAGCTTGAAACTGGATGGTGATATCGAGTACGACACGGACGACGCTTATGAGGAATGGTCGGAGACAGATGCTACCCTTATTAAACTAAATGGTGCCAGTGCGACGATTGAAGGAGAAGGCGCGGAGGCGAAAGAAGGAACCATTACGATTACGAAGGCAGGCACGTACGCGGTAAGCGGAAAGCTGGATGATGGGCGTATTGTCGTCCATGTAGCGGATAAAGGTACCGTGCGTCTTATCTTGAACGGGGCCGAGATCCATAACGCATCGAGCTCCGCGATTTACGTCGAGGAAGCGGGTAAGACGATTCTATCTCTGGCAGAAGGGACGGATAACCGGGTCGAGGATGGCGCGAAATATGTCTTCCCGGATGGTTCGGAGGAGGACGCGGAGCCCAATGCGGCGATCTTCAGCAAAGACGACCTTACGATTAATGGCAGTGGCAAGCTTGTGGTGGAAGGTCACTATAATAACGGAATTACGAGTAAGGATAAGCTGAAAATAACAGGCGGCACGCTTGCGATCCATGCCGCCGACGATGCCGTGATGGGCCGTGATTTGGTTGCGGTTGAGGCCGGTAATCTGACGATCGAAGCCGGTGGCCATGGCATCAAAACGACGAAAGATACGGAAGGCGAAGAAGGCGTCATCGCCATCGAAGGCGGAAGCTTCGACATTACTTCCGGTGAAGATGCTTTGCACAGCAGCGGCGGCCTATTAATCGGAGGCGGCGAGCTCCATATCAATGCCGGAGATGATGGGGTGCATGCGGAGCTTGCGCTTGCCGTGACGGGCGGCACGGTCGAAGTCGCGAAGAGCAATGAAGGGCTCGAGGCTCCGAGCATTCTGATCGCCGGCGGTACGACTACGGTGGAGTCGAGCGATGACGGCGTGAATGCCGCTTCGGGCGACAGCGAGACGGCTGACGGTGGACAAGGAGGACGCGGTCCCGGTGGTGGTGGAGGCACTCCGCCGGATATGCTGGATGGCGGGAAGGCACCTGCAGCTGCGGGCGAAGGCGGTCAAGCAGTAGACGGAGCTAGCCCTGGAACTGGCGATGGAAGCAGCGGAGGCGGAGGCACTCCGCCGGAAGGCGCGCCGTCGTTCGAAACTTCTCCGGATGGCATGCCACCGGACGGTGCATTTGGGGGCATGCGGCCGGGCGGAGCAGCGGGGAACAACACGCTCACGATCAGTGGTGGCCAGCTCACTGTGAACGCGGCAGGTGACGGTCTGGATGCGAACGGCTCCATCTTCATGAGCGGCGGCACCGTCATCGTTAATGGACCGACCGAGAATGGCAACGGCTCCTTGGACTATGATGGCAGCTTCGAGTTGACCAGTGGTTTCCTTGTTGCCGCGGGCAGCTCCGGTATGGCACAAGCCATATCGGATCAATCGACGCAGGCCGGGATCTTGATGACATATCCGCAAACGCAAGAAGCGGGAACATTGATTCGAGTGGAAGACGGAGCAGGCGATGATGTGCTGACTTTTGCTCCGCTGAAGGACTACCAAGCTGTGTTCGTCAGCTCACCGGATTTGAAAGTGAACACGTCTTATGTACTTTATTCCGGAGGAACATCGACCGGCAGCCAGAAGAGCGGGCTATATGACGGAGGCGACTATCAGGGAGGAACGAAGCTCATCGACTTTAAAACGTCGACTATCGTGACCTGGTTGAACGAATCAGGCGTAACCGAAGCTCGCAGTGGAATGGGTGGTCCAGGCGGTGGCGGTGGCGGTTTCCCAGGCCGCAGAGGAGGCGGGGATGGCGGACAAGGCGGCCGGAAGATGACTGAAGGCGCGGCAGGAACGGAGAATCAAGAATCGTAGGTTGAGTATGAATGATGCAGTGGTTATGGGGACCCATGAAGCTTCGGGGCTGCCAACTAGCCATTCGCACAAAAAAGAACCGCACACAGCTGCGGTTCTTCTACATATATAGCACATAAGCGAGGCAGCTCAGCTAGTCATGCTCGGATAGGATCGCGAATATTTGGTGGTCTTCCCATTGACCATTGATCTTTACGCCGCGCCGCTCAATACCTTCCTTTTGAAAGCCTGCCTTTTCTAAGACGCGCATTGAACCTGTATTACTCGGCATTACGCCTGCATCAATGCGATGTAAGTGAAGTTCATGAAACGCAAATGCGACGGTTAACGAGACGGCCTCCGTCATAAGTCCTTTGCCGTTATAGAGCCCGTCCAATTGATAACCAATCATGCCCCGCTCAAGCGGACCGCGATAGATTTGGTTAAGGGATATGCTGCCGATCAGGATGTCGGATTCCTTGAGGAAGATTCCGAAGTTATATTTCTTATCTTCTTCGCGCTGCTTGATCGAATCGGTAATTGACTGGCGTTTCGATTCGAGCGTGTAGAAATCATCGGCGAAGATGGGGGAATACTTCTGAAATAATTCGCGGTTTCTCACTTGCATATCCAGTAATGCTTCTGCATCCTCAATCTCTAAGAAACGAATATATACGCGGTCACCTATAAGAGTCATCGTCATGTGCCTCCTGATTCTGTCTGCCCATTCATCGCCCGAAGCGATATGCATGTCAGGAATGTTCGGATATAAAACAAAAAACCTTGCATAACAAGGTTTTAATTAGCAAAATGGCGCGCCCGATATGATTCGAACGTACGACCTGCAGTTTAGGAAACTGCCCCCCCATATAGTTTGCGATATCTCTACGAAGCTTTTTCGAAAGGTTCCTTGAGCAGGGTTCATCCTTGGTTAGTCATTCGTAGACTGAAAAGGCTAACTGTCCTTGCTTTTTAAATACTTTTTCATTGTGAAGCAAATTAAACTTATCATAAGTGATACCTTTAGTAAAATTGAAGCTTGCTCATGAGTAATATGGAAAAAGATCATGAAAGTAACAGTATCAGCTCCACTATCATATTGAGAATAATAATACACTGCGAGAATAGATACATAAATCATTAATTGCGAGATTACTGATAATAATGCAGTTAATGATTTCTCGCTATTAAATGTTACTCCTAATAGAATTGTTATGCAAACCAAGGTAATCAATCCGATTATTAAAGCCATCAAACTTGTCAGCTCCTTCTAAGGTAAGTATATATAGACAAAAAATAAATCACAACAAATGTTATGATTTATTTTTTAACCTATTAGTTAAACTATTTTGTACAGGAAGAGCCTATGGATTTGACACGTAGGAGAAAGACATATTGTGGCTATTATTTCCTCCTGCAGTATAATCATGTCCATTTGACATGTTGTATGTCCACTTCAACGATAATAACTTCGTTGCAGCAGCGCCGGTGAAATGTCCTACGGTAATAACTTGATCAAAGGTGTGCCCAACGTTTGAAAAATAATTCCCTTGTTTGAGTGTGGATAAGATATTCTTGCAAACACTCGTGCTCGTGTTGTCAAAGTTCCTCAGAGATGTTGCATCAGATGATGTAGTACCACCTGGTGTAAAACCAAACGAAACTGGAGTGCCAGGTAGACTCCAAGACCAGTCTAGTTTAAACTTACCAGAGGTTGATGTTTGAGTAGAAGAATCCCATTGAATTGTTCTTACCGCATCCCCTGGATCTGTGTGTGTTTCAAAAACTGTCGGAGCATAATATCCAAGCTCCCAATCACTATTATTTGAGTTCATACTCGGTAATGTAGGACAGTATGTACGCTCTGAAAGTACGTATAATTTTGTATTGAATGTACCGCTATTAATAATTGATTGTGGACCCTCAACATAGGATCTAATAACCATTTCTTCGTAAATTGTTTGTCCAGCAGCAGCGTAAGAAACGGTATATGTTTTGTCAGAATGGCCAGTTACTATAGATCGTGGTTGAATACTATTTACCATCTCTGGAGCGAGTATTTTTGAATACCAAAACACGTCTTCGTGATCTGCTTCCGGCAAGGAATTAACATTCTGAAATACAGTATTTTCATTAATAATATCTTTAAAATCTGTAGTTTCAATAATTGTAAAATTACGAGTGTCTTTTTCCATTAAGTATACTTTAAGTACTTCGTCAGATGCATTAAATGAATGATTGAAGGTGAGGGATGATTGAGGTTTTTTATCAATTCCCAAAAATACAACTTCATAGTTGCCAGCTTTGTCCTCTGCATCCCCTACTACCATTTCATTCGTATAATCAGGTTTCTTAAGGGTAGCATAGATATCAATAGGTTTATTTGTATTGGATAAATAACCTTTAAGTTCAATTGTTGATGAAGTAACGTCAGCATCTTGAACAATTAGACCTGTTTTTTCTTGCAAAGTAACGTCATTGTAGTTATCACCCCGTGGATTGAGGTTGAGAACTGTAGTACCACCTAGATCCTTATTTTCTACCGACTGAGCTTGAACCGTTGGTACTGCTGTGAGCAATAAACCGATAATTCCTGATGCCAACAATGCTTTTTTCATCTGAGTATCTCCTCGTTAGTTAGAATTGGAATCACCGTTACAGTTATTCCATGCATTTCCTATAGTAGGAGGGTGGTCAGGAATTTACAAGCTACCTTAACTAATTTTTAGAGTAAAAAACAAATATCGACATCATTCGACGGAGTATTAGTTCAAAAGTTTCTATTATATTACAATAAAAATAGTGATATTAAATAATAATAGGAGACAATTAGAAAACAGTGATAAGTGTTTTCTAATTGTCTCCTATTATTGAGCTGTTACTCTTGATATAAATAAAAGTGGAATAGTGATCTTGAGCTGATATTAATCGAATATGTTCTTGTCATTAGACACTAAATGCTGGTGCATACTTATCGAGAGCACTTGAGGATCGCTTATTCATTTTTTCTGATTCTTCCATGTACATATTAGAAGTCGTCTCTTCACGTGTATGTCGCAGAACTTCCTGAATAGATTTTGTATCTGCACCGCTTTCCCCAAGCAGCTTAGCCGTGGTATGCCGGAGATCGTGTAGACGGATAGGTGGAGAGTCCATTTAGCGCTTTTCATTAGCCTTCGGAAGTACCTTGTAGCAGCATCTGGGTACAACATTACCCCTACGGAGGTTTCATTTCTCTCACCTGGCGGCTCGGCTATTTATACCATAGAAATTGAGCAGAAAAAGAGTTATGTATTAGGTGAATATTTGACTGAAAAATAACACTTCGCCCCCAATTCGCCCCCAAAATGTTAATTGAGCCAAAATACGAATAAGTAGAAATAAAAAAACCCTTGATAATCAAGGGTTTTATCGTTTTAAATGGCGCGCCCGATACGATTCGAACGTACGACCTGCAGTTTAGGAAACTGTCGCTCTATCCTGCTGAGCTACGGGCGCGCGGCAAGGATAATAATAGCATGAATGCCAAATGTGGTGCAAGCAAGTCTATTAGTCCTAACGAGGCTGTAAAACAGTGAGAAAATAGTCCTGATTACAGGATTTACTGATGAATACTGTCGAAACTTTGCCCCATTATGGGGGGAGATTGTCGACAAGATTTTACAAAATTAATAGCTTGCACCATATATAATGAATGTAGTTACTGACTGTAACTAAGTAGAAGAGATAGGAGATGTACCGAGGGCGGATGAATGACAAAATGAACCTACTCCATGAGTTGCAGGTGCTTCGTACAAAGCTGCTCGAAATGGCTGAAGCCCGCGGAAGTTTAACTGACCCTGAGGTACTTGCAATAAGTGAAGCTGCAGATGAACTTATCGTAACGCTACAACTGATGCAAAGAGATGAACTAGTAAGCGATGCTGCTAGATACGCCTTCTGAGTCGACGGAAGAAGAGGGTTAATAAATCCGAACATTCTTGCTGCATCAGCCCGCCAAGCAGCTCAGTCTCATGATTGAAGCGCGGCTCTTGCAGTAAATTCATTAATGTGCCGGCGCAGCCTGCCTTGGGGTCGGTTGTGCCGTACACTACTTTTCGAATACGACTCTGAACCAGTGCTCCCGCACACATCGGACATGGCTCAAGCGTCACATAAAGCGTACAGTCCAGCAGCCTCCACGCATTCAAATGTTTGCTAGCCTCCCGAATCGCGATCATCTCCGCATGCGCGGTCGGATCCAAATTCGTCTCCCTCAAATTATAGCCCCTGCCGATGACTTCGCCATCCTTTACAATGACCGCGCCAATAGGCACCTCACCGATTTCTTCCGCTTTCTTCGCCTCCAGTATGGCTTCTTGCATCCACTTATAGTCCTCTTCTCGAAAAAAATCCGTCCCTATCGCCGTCATGAATTATGCCTCCGGTCCTGTTCTATATAATGAGTTATACCCATTCGACGTCAATCGACTGTCGAATTGTGCCGCGAACAAATATTCGTTGTTAACAGGTTGTGCATAGAATTGTGGATAACTCGTGATTATTCACAGATCTGTACACAAATTATTCACTTGGCCTGTGAGTATGGGGAAAAACTTGTGTATAACTATCGGTGCTACCAACATATCGCACAACCGATTCGACTTCTTTTGCACGGTGACAAGAGGAAATGATGCGCGAGATTGCTTTCATTTTATGCCAATTATGGTATGATCCAAGTAGCTGTCAACAGGCTGGTGTCAAAGGATGTGTCGTATATTGTCGGTTAAAACTAAACTATCTGTCATGATTTCCTTGATTGTCTTTGTGCTGCTCGTTCTTAATGTGATTCTGAACGAATATTCGACGCGGGTCAATCTAAGGGACGACATTCAGCTCAAAATGATGTCGATTAGTCAGCAGGTTGCGGCAAACGTCATTCAAAATACGAGAGAAATCGAATTCGTTCAAACCGTCTTGTCCGATAAGATGAAGTTGGCTTCGTTCTCTGCGGCGAGCCAGCTGCCTTATCATGCCGATGAGGTCACTTATCAGCAGCTGAGACAGGTTGCAGATAATGTCGGCGTTTCGAGCATGTCTTTGCTCAAGCAGAAAGGCTCGAAGTATTATGTCGTCCAATCGACTAATCCGCCGGAGATCGGCGATGCCAGTAATGTCTGGATTGCACATAAATCTCAAACGATTGAGCAGGAGACGCTTAATTATGAGTTTTGGATAGGGCCGGACAAGCTGACGCTGACTGACAATACGGTTCTGGGTCAAGAGAGCTTCTATACGGACCGCAACTTGGACTACATCATTCGATTTTATATGAAAAGCGATCAATTCACAGACATCCGGAAGATTTCCCATACGACTTCATTGTTAGCGGAACTGAAGACGGGTAATCCGACGATACTTGAGATTACAGGGTTTAATCCGGAGCTGTTCGGCGACGAGCCCATTAAAGATATTCCTTCTATTGTAAGCATGGAGCAGTTGAAGGAGAAACCGGTTTCGTTCGGCAGTTATGAATATGGGCAAATAGAGAAGGATAAGAAGAGTATAAAGGAATCGTTGCAGGGCAAAATGGTGTTCCGCGAAGAAACGATTCATGATCATACTGTAATAAAGAGCTTTATTGCGCTGAAAGAGCCTGTTCCCTATGTGATTGGCCTTGTGCTCGACAAAGCGCCGATTATGAAGCTAGCGGATGAACAGCGCAACAATCAGATCTTTATTTCGATCGTGCTGCTTATCGTTGTTGTATTCTGCAGCTATTGGTTATCGGATATTCTGCTGCGGCCGGTCCGTTCAATACTGTGGAAGGTAAACGAGGTATCCTTCGGGAGATTCGACGATACGATCGAGGTTAAGCGGAAGGATGAATTGGGGCAGCTGGCGCAGCGCGTGAATGCCATGTCGAAGAACCTCAACATCTATATGACGAAGCTGAAGATGGCGTTCGAAGAGAACCGGTCCATGAAAGAGTATTTGGAATCATTCATTAATCATACGACAGATGCCATCCATGTCGTGGACTTGGACGGCCGCATTACGCAGGTGAACCGCGCTTTCGAGCAATTGTTCGGTTATACGACGGAAGAGGCAATTGGGCAGATGCTTCCGCTTGTTCCGGAGCATTTGTACGAAGAAGAGCAGCAGACCATGGAGCTGCTTAAATCGGGTAAGCCGCTTGCAGCTCGCGAGACATTGCGAGTAACGAAGAGCGGCGATTGGATATCCGTCAGCGCAACGACATCGCCAATCCAAGATAAGCACGGAGAGCTCCGTGCCATCGCGAGTATAACCCGCGATATGACAAGCCGCAATAAGATGGAGGAACTGCTGCGCAGGTCAGAGAAGCTGACGACAGTCGGCCAACTGGCAGCCGGTGTAGCCCATGAAATTCGCAATCCGCTAACGACGCTGCGAGGGTTTCTGCAGCTGCAGCTCGAAACCGAGAAGCTCAATACACGTCATGTGGATATTATGCTCTCGGAGCTTGATCGTATTAATTTGATTGTCAGCGAGTTTCTCATCCTGGCTAAACCGCAGGCGACGCGCTTTGAGGTGAAGGATGTTCGGTTTATTCTTGGCGATGTCATTTCACTGCTCGATAGCCAGGCGCATCTGTGCGATATTGAGTTCGAGACGTATTTTGACTTAGAGAATTGCCGAATCTCGTGCGAAGAGAACCAGTTGAAGCAAGTGTTTATCAATGTGCTCAAAAATGCGATCGAGGCGATGCCGGAAGGCGGGCGGATCACGATTGAAGCGAGGCGGAATGATCAGCATCATGTCAACGTATCCATAACGGATGAAGGAATCGGCATCCCGGAAGAGCGGATTGCGAAGCTTGGTGACCCGTTCTACACCGATAAGGATATGGGCACCGGGCTTGGTATCATGGTCAGCCAGCGCATTATTCAGACGCATCAAGGGATGCTCGAGATCAAGAGCAAAGTGAACGTGGGTACGACGGTGAACATCCTGCTGCCGCTAAACAAAGACCAGGTGCTTCTAGAAGCTTAAGCAGTCTGGGCAGCTGCATGGCCAACGTTCTATGAACAATACATACAAGAAGGTGATTGGCATGGAGGCATCGGCGCCATACAAAGCGCTGCTCGTTGGAGCAACCGGTCTAGTAGGTGCTTCACTGCTGCGGCAGTTGCTGCAAGACAGCAGATGCAGCGCCGTTACGATTCTCGTCCGCAGACCGCTCCGTCCTCCTGCTGACGAGAGCGGCTCGAACAGGAAGCTGACGGTGATTACAGCTGATTTCGACCGCATGGATGAGGCGCTGGCCGGCGTAGAAGCGGATATCGTCTTCTGCACGCTCGGCACAACCATTAAGAAAGCCAAGACGCAAGAAGCCTTTCGGCAGGTAGACTTGGCGTATCCGGTGGCAATTGGGGAATGGGCGGCGCGGCATGGAGCGGCGAAGATGATCATTGTTTCCGCTATGGGAGCGAATGCATCTTCCTCGATCTTCTATAACCGAGTCAAAGGTGAGATGGAGGCGCAGCTGAGCGCACTTGGCTTGCGGGAGCTGCATATCGTGCGACCGTCTCTGCTGCTGGGGAAGCGGGAAGAGTTCAGGCTCGGGGAGAAGGCGGGTATCTTGCTCACGCCGCTGCTGAAGCTCTTCATGCAAGGCGCGCTTCGTAAGTACCGACCTGTTGAAGCAGAGGATGTCGCGGCTTTCATGGTTAGCCTATGCCGCCAAGGTATCACGATTACGGGGCAAGAAGCGGGAACTTTCGTAAAAATCTATGAAAATGATGCAATACACGCTAAAATACAGCTATAAGAAGCACTTTTCATGCGGGGTGAACACGGCAGTTGAGGATTAACAAGTTTATTAGCGAAACAGGCTATTGTTCCAGACGAGAAGCAGATAAGTTGGTAGAGGGCGGACGCGTTTCCATTAATGGCGTCACGGCTGAGCTTGGCAGTCAAGCGGAGCTGGGTGACGATGTGCGGATCGATGGGAAAGTAATCGGCGAGCAGAAAGGTCATGTCTATATTGCACTGAACAAGCCGGTTGGCATCACAAGCACAACCGAATCGCAGGTCGAGGGCAATATTGTTGAATATATCGGGCATCCGGAGCGGATCTTTCCAATTGGCCGACTGGACAAGGATTCGGAAGGGCTGATTCTGCTCACGAATGATGGCGATATCGTCAACCGAATTTTGCGGGCGGAAGGCAAACACGAGAAGGAATATATTGTGACCGTAGATCGGCCGGTCACGCCGCGATTTCTGAAGGCGATGAGCGAAGGTGTTCGAATACTAGGCGCAATGACGCTGCCTTGCAAGGTAGTGAAAGAAGGCGACCGCGTATTTCGGATTACGCTGACCGAAGGCAAGAACCGACAGATTCGTCGGATGTGCCAGACATTCGACTACAACGTCAGGAAGCTTCGCCGCGTGCGGATTATGAATATTCAATTGGGACAGCTTGCGAGCGGCAAATGGCGCGACCTTACGAATGGCGAGCTGAAGGAACTGTTTACGCTGCTCAACTATCAATAAAGTTCGACACTTTTCCCGGGAATAAGAAGAAACCAACATCGTCCGACATGGGGTCGGCGATGTTGGTTTTTTGTTAATTCTAAGCGTTTATGTACGCTGTTTGATTCGTATAAACGGTCGATTTTACCTCTATAGCAAGCAATAATAACATTTGTATTCCTAGAATACATGAAGTAAAATTATATAGGATTGTAGGCGCTTTGCATAGAGGTATTCATAAAAAATATATTCAAGCAGGGTGTGCGTTTGTTAATTATTATATAGGCTTAATCACGATTCGTTGCTTAGGCATTCATGGCATACATACGGTTGCGGTCGATTATACAGAGAAGGGATTCATTCTATGACCAGATTACAGGAGCTGCTTCAAGCGACAACGATTACCGAGTCGTTCCAGGCAGAGGATCTCACGATCAGCGGCATTTCTTATCATTCACAGAAGGTGTCGCCGGGGCACCTATTCGTTTGTATAACAGGCTATAGCACGGATGGTCACAAATATCTGCGCGATGCGGTCAGAAGCGGCGCGGTTGCCGCAATTGTCGAGTATATCCAAGAAGATGTGCCGATTCCGCAATATGTCGTGCCGAACAGCCGCATTGCGATGGCGCAGCTGGGGGATGCTTACTTCGGTCATCCGTCCTCAAAGCTGAAGATGATCGGCATTACGGCGACCAACGGGAAAACAAGCACGACCTATATGACCAATGCGATTCTTGAGCAGCATGGTCTCAAGACCGGACTTATGGGGACGGTTATTATCAAAATCGATGATGTGAAAATCCCATCCGAGCTGACGACACCGGAATCGCTCGATCTGCAGTCCTATCTGGGACAAATGGTTGATCGCGGCGTTTCGCATGTCAGCATGGAGGTTTCCTCGGCCGCGCTGGAGTCGCACCGGGTAGAGACGGTGGATTACGATATCGTGTGCTTCAATAACTTAAGCCGCGAGCATATTGATTCTCATGGGACGTTCGAGAATTATTTTGAGGCTAAGGCGAGTTTGATTAAAAAGGCTGGGGAACATAGCTATGCTGTGCTTAACCTGGACAACGAGTATTCGGCTTCGCTGGTCGATCAGACGCGAGCAAAGGTCGTGACTTACGGTCTGAAGAGCAGCGATGGTACGCTGTACTGCAAGGACCTGGATCTATCGACCGGACGAGCCAAGTTTACGGTTGAAATCAGGAAGCCGTTCGAGGGAGACGGAGTCGCGTATACGCCTAGCGAGTTCCGCGTTGAGCTGCGCATTCCGGGGCTGCATTCGGTCTACAACTCGATGGCGGCCATTGCAATTGCACTGCTCTGCGGCGTACCTATTGCAACGATTCAGGAAACGCTGCGGACCTTCGGCGGCGTAGAGCGCAGATTCGAGTTTATTCACGAAGATGAGTTCATTATGATCGATGATCATTTTGCCAATCCGGGGAATATCGACGTGACGCTGGAAACGCTGCGGTATATGGACTATGAACAGTGCCATTTCGTCTATGCAATCCGTGGCAATCGTGGGCCGATCATTAATCGTGAGAATGCAGAAGCGATCGTGAAATGGATGAACCGCCTCGAGATGAATGAAATTATCGCGACGCGCAGTGAGTCCCATGTGAACAAGAACAATACCGTTTCCGATGAGGAAGCGGATGTGTTCATGGAAGTGATGGCGGAAGCGAACATTAACGTGAAGCTGTATCGTGAGCTGCCGGATGCGATCTCCTATGCGCTGTCGAAGGCAGAGCGCGGAGATGTAATTCTGCTAGCGGGCTGTCAAGGGATGGACCCGGGAGCGGAAATTGCGTTAAAGCTGCTGAACGATACGGAATAGGCGGTTTCGGAGCAAGGCCAAGAAGGGTAACGAATAACGAACGCTATAGATTAACTCATATAAAGTAGGTTGAATGATGGAACAGAGAAGTCGGTTGGGTGTACTTGGCGGAATGGGGCCGAAGGCGACGAGCGTATTTATCGATCAAATTATCGAGAGTACGGTTGCGGACAGAGATCAGGATCATATTGATATGGTCATACTCAATCATGCTTCGCTTCCGGATCGCACTCATGTCATTCTTGAGAATAGTCCCGAACAGTTTCTGCAGATGATTGAGAAGGATATCCGGCTGCTGGAGTATGCCGAGGTATCCAATATCGCAATTCCGTGCAACACGGCGCATTACTACGTAGACGAGATGCAGCAGATGACGCAGATTCCGATCATCAATATGGTGGAAGAGTCTATTAAGGTCATCCACGAAGCTTACGGTGATGGTTGTAAGGTCGGCATTCTTGCGACGAACGGGACGCTGCACAGCGGAATCTACAGTGAATCCGCTCGTAAGCACAAGCTGGTGCCGCATCTGCCGTCAGATGCCATGCAGCAGGATATTATGAATATGATCTACAAGGATATCAAGCGCGGCGTGCAGATCGACCCGCAGGAGCTTGAGGATATCATTCATCAGTTGATTACGGAAGATGGCTGTCAGTGCATCATTATCGCTTGCACGGAGCTGTCGATTGTTCCCCTTAGTGAAGGAACGAAGCAGCACTGTGTCGATGCGATGGATGTGCTGGTGAAGCGCTCCATTGAGCTGTCCCTGTAACATGAAAAACCGTCAGAACCCTAGGGCCCTGACGGTTTTTGTTTATTTGGCCGCAGCAACGGATACAGTGGCATCTTTGCTGGCATCGGTATACTTCCGAATAATCGAAACTTCAACACGGCGGTTCTTGGCACGTCCAACGTTGGATGTATTCTGCGCAATCGGGCGATACTCGCCGAAGCCGATTGTACTGAATAGATGCGGATCAAGCTTCTTATTCAGAAGCAGGATGTCCATGAAACGGATGGCCCGCATGGAGCTGAGCTCCCAGTTGGATTCGAACTCTTTATTGTTAATCGGTACGTTATCGGTATGGCCGGACACTTTCACTTCATAATCCGGATACTTCTGCAGCATGTTGGAGATTTCAACGGCCAGCTTGCGTGATTCCGGCTTAACCTTCGCGCTGCCCGGCGAGAACAAGGAGCTGTCGGAGATCGTAATCGTTAGCTGGGATTGGTTGAGCTTCGTATCGAGCTGCGTCGTCAGACCATTCGTCTTAATGTACTGGTCGACTTGTTTCTTGAGCTTCTCGAGGTCTTCTTGTTCTTTCTGCTTCAGAGCCTCGATGTCTTTCTTCTGCATATCTTGATCGGCCTCGTGGCGTCTTGTCTTGTTAGCATCGTCCATCTGATTGGCATTGCTGATGACAGCCGATTGTTCCAGTACGCCAACACCGCTGCTGAACGCGATATTGAAGGCTTTGCTCATATCTTGAAATTTCTTCGAATCGGTCGAGCTCATCGCATACAATACGATAAATAAGGCGAGTAATAGGGTAAGGAGATCGGCATATGGAATTAGCCAGGTTTCATCGGCATGTTCCTCGTGATGTTCACTTTTATGCTTTTTGCTCAACGGCCTCTGCTCCCTTCTGGCTCAGTTGGATACGTTCGGTCGGAGTTAAGAAGACCGAGAGCTTCTGGTTAATCGCAATCGTGGAAACACCGGATTGAATCGACAGCAGACCTTCAACCATCATGAGGCGCAGTTCAACCTCACGCTTGGAAAGACGCTTGAGCTTATTGGCAATGGGGTGCCACAATACATAACCGGTGAATATACCTAGAAGAGTAGCAACGAACGCGGCTGCGATCGCATGTGCGAGCTTTTCCATGTCGCTCATATCGGCAAGTGCCGCGATGAGGCCGATTACGGCGCCGAGAACCCCGAGCGTAGGTGCATACATGCCGGCTTGGGAGAAGATAAGCGCCCCTGCGCGGTGACGTTCTTCGGTTGCGGCAATGTCCTCGAGCAATACATCGCGTACGAGGTCTTGGTCGTTACCGTCTATGATCATTCGCATGCCGTTACGAAGGAACATATCTTGGATGTCGTCTACTTTAGACTCCAGCGCAAGAAGGCCCTCACGACGTGTGATTGTTGCCCATTCCATGAAGAGTGCGATCACTTCTTCACGCGGAAGCAGATTCTGTACCGTGAAGATCATTTTGATCAGCTTCGGGAATTTCTTCAGTTCGCTCAGCGGGAAGCCGATGAAGAGCGAGGCTGCGGTTCCGACAATGATAATCAAGAATGCAGCGGGGTTAACTAGGTTGTGGATTGGGGCGCCTTTCAGCGTCATACCGACAAGAACGGCGATAAGGCCGAGCACGAGACCAATTACAGTAGATTTTTCCATGACACACCTCGTCTAATAAGATAATAAGGACCTTGTAACCGAACGATTCGGTTACGCCCCGGAGAACAGGGAGCAGCTGTAGACAATCTGATGTGTCAGACTGACAAAATGAACCGCATTTCGACAATTCTATCTCTATTTATTATCGTCAGAAAGAGCGCTCAGATTAGAGCAAAATGGATGTTTTAGCAGTTTTCATCTGATTTCGTGTAAAATGAAGACATAAGAGGCGAGAATAAGAGCTGAAAGCGGGGCAATTGGAAATGGGAGTTAAACATGCAAGGGAATACAGCGATATTCTAAGCGAGTTGGCGGAAGCGATGCATTCCATCGGAGATGGCTATCTGTTCTTCGAGATGGAAACGGCGGACTGGGAAGAGCTTGAGGAAGCGCAGCGAGTTGAGCTAATGGAGGCGCTCGCGGATGACGTGTTCTACGCGCTTGGCGAGGAGCCTGTCCTTCATGTAGGCGGAGGTGTCGTGGCTTACCGTCCGAAACATCACATTATTGAAGTGTCGGTGGATCAGAAGGAAATTCGGATTATCCGATTAATCTAAGGTTGATTCTGTTCGATATGGGAGGTGCGATTAGTGGGCAAAATGGAGAAAATGCGTTCCGATGCAGCAGACGAGGCAATTGCGGCACTCCCCGGCTGGTCGCGCCAGGATGAGAAATGGATGC
Source organism: Paenibacillus sp. CF384 (assembly GCF_900106745.1). Lineage (GTDB taxonomy): Bacteria > Bacillota > Bacilli > Paenibacillales > Paenibacillaceae > Paenibacillus_Z. Next base: position 32,191 of record NZ_FNNV01000016.1, read on the forward strand.
AGGGGAACTACCGATTCGGCACGTTCGTCGAGGCGATTGCCTTCGTGGGCAAAGTTGCTGAGATTGCGGAGGCGATGAACCATCATCCGTTCATTGGCATTGACTACAAGAAAGTAACGCTGCGTTTGACGACTTGGCATGCGGGGGGCTTGACGGAGCTCGATATGCAGTCGGCGGAACGCTTTAATGAAGTCTATCGGACGTCGATTCCCGGGAACGGGTAATCGGCGTTTTTTGATGCGCGCTACGCCCTATTATTGGTTGATTTGCAAGAGATGTGGGAGGATGCTTTACAAGCTAATGCGGCTACTTTACAATAGGTGAAACTAGTGATGTCAGAAAATATGACATCATATTCCAAGATTCGGGGAGCAACGGTGATGGCGGAAGCGCAGCGCATGCAAGATGGCTTGCATGAGGGTCTATATAAGGATATGATCAGTCGACTTGTTCCGTATTATCAGCCGATTCTCGCGCTGGATACCAGGCGGATTATGGGCTATGAAGCCCTTGGTCGCATTCGCTCGGGTGAAGGAGTACGGAGTGTAGGGCCTTTCTTTGCAGATAAGACCGTGCCCATGGCGGAGCAGATTCGGGTGGACCGAAACTTACGGGAGCAGGCGCTGGCGAAGTTTGCGGCGTGTGATCCGGAGTATGGGAAGCTATTCATTAATTTAAAGCCTTCGTGGATTTATCAAACCTATGTGGCAACCGGGGAGCTTCCGACGCTGCAGCTGCTTGATAAGTATAAGATTGACCCGCGGCGGGTCGTCATTGAAATTACCGAGGAGTCGTTTCTGGGGCCGATGGAGCAGCTGCGCGCAGTAGTGGATTTATACAGGGATTATGGATGCCTGATTGCTATCGATGATGTGGGCAGCGGGTTCAGCAGCATTGACCGAATTGCCCAAATTCAGCCGCATATTCTGAAGATCGATATCCATATGCTTCAGAGGAGCGAGTGCCACAGCGGTTACTACGGCGTGATGCGTTCCTTCTCGACATTGGCGGATCAGATCGGAGCCTCCTTGCTAGTGGAAGGCGTGGAAACCGAGCAGGACTTGCAGCGGGCGATTGAAATTGGTGCACGGTATGTGCAGGGGTATCTGTTCTCGCCTGCGGTGGCCAATTTCCGGCCGGCACTGTCGTTCGCTGGACTGCTGGAGGCTGGACTGGATCGGCGCCGGGCACGCATGCTGCATGTAGAGCGGCACTGGAGTGCGGAAGCGGAACGGGTGCAGCTGGCAGTCGATCAGGTATGGGAGGCATTCGCTAATCGCGGCTGTGCTGCGGGAGATGACTTCATTGAGGCGCTGCTGGACGGGTTGCTTCTGGCAGACTCGCCTTGCATTCGCCTCTATCTATGCAACAAAGACGGCATTCAAATGAGCGCGAATTATCAACGAGTCAGCGATGGTACGTGGGATAGAGAACCGCAATATCAGGGGCATAACTGGAGCTGGCGGCCTTATTTTATCCCATTATCCGCTCAGTTCACAGATCGGCCGCAAGCGATGGTTTCGCAGACGTATACGGATCTCGATTCCTTCGATCGCATCCGGACCATATCGGTGCCGGTTGGCAGCAGCTGCATTCTGTTTCTGGATGCGGCCGAGCTCGAGGGTGAACGCTAATAGAAAAGAGCCCGCCCCGCGCATGAAGCGCTTGGGACAGGCTCTTATTTTGTCCATACGATTAATTGTCCGCGAGGGTGCGGAAGGGGGGACGTTAGTCTTCTGCCGACACTTTGGAGAAGAAGGATAAGCTGTATAGGGCAGCTACCCCGACAACAATGTACACGATCTTGGCACCTACGGAATCTGACCCGTCAAAAACTTCTGAAACGACATCATACTCAAATAGCCCCACTGCCAACCAATTCAGGCCGCCGAGAATTAGGACTAATAAGCTGACGATGTTCAAAACTTTCATTGGACCCGCCTCCTTTAAAAGTAATGACTCGTGACACTACTACGGATATGCGGGAGCGGGAGCTTTTAGCACGATAAAAAAGAAAGCGCCGCCCGTGTAAGGCCGCGCTGTTGTGCGTATATAGGCTATCATGGCGCGTAACACATGCAGTGTACATCGACCGATCCGGTGGCTGTTTGCTTGGCATACGTGTCGGTGATGATGAATCCGGAGCGCTCGTAGGTCCGAATGGCTCGCGTGTTCCAGACATGTACTTCCAGGTCGATAATGTCGGTTGGCGCACGGTGGATCGCTTCGGCTACAATGGCTTGTACGAGCGGAAGACCGAGCCCTGTGCCACATAGGTCCGGGCGTAATCCTAAGCCGATGCGCGTTACGCCGAGCAGGGGAAAGAACTGTGCGAAACCAATTAGGCGGCCGTCGTCACTCGTCACCGCGGCATATTGCTGCTCCCGGACATAGGCATCGCCAAATTCAATGCCGAGCTGCTGCATGACTTCCCAGGTGGACCAATTGTAGAAATCGTAGGGTGATTCATACCGCCAGGTGCTGAGCTCCTCGGCTAATGCGTCGGATAGCGGCACGACGGTGAAATGGGATTTGGCAGGCAGAGCTTGATCGGTGTCGGTGGAAGCGGTCATGGATGCGTTGGCTCCTTGTGGGGGAATTAAGGGATTGTAAACTTCTTTATCGTAGCAGAAATGGGAAGTGCTTGGAAGCGGGGGAAGAATGATGGGGGCAGGTTGTGTGAAATGAAAAAGGTGGAACGCAAAATAATTGCGATCCACCTTATTTGACTCGGTTACAAGAGGGAGTTATCGGTTGAACTTAGTATTAGTAGCGGTCCATGATCAGCTGTGTTTTGAGCGAGTCCTGCGCTAGGAACCAGCCTTTGCCCTGCAGGAAGGTGATTAGTTGGTCATGCTTGGTGGAAGCCGTCGTGGCACTGGTTGTTTTGAAGGAAGCCTCTACGACGTATTCGGTACCTGTGCCTGCAGCGTTCTTAATCGGCCATACTTCGATGTATAACTGCATGCCGCTCCAAGTGCCTACCGAACGTTTAGCTAACACCGGGCCGTAGTAGCGGGAGCTTTGCAGCTTGGTTGTTCCCCATCCGCTGGACACCCAGTTATTGAACTTATCAGGCGCGTTGCTGATCATAAGGCTGCGAGCGTCCGTGATCGAGGGAAGATCCATGCCGCTGTAGCCGGATTTACTACCGCTCTTGGTGCGGGTGATGCTGAGGGTCTGCTTCTGGTAACCCCATTCCACTTGTGCTTCATAATTGCTGTCACCGGAGTTAAAGCCTTCATTGTTCGCCTGTGTCAGGGCAGCGTTGATATTATTGTTCGTGATGGCGTAGCGTTTCTTGTAGCTGAGCTCGAAGTCGGATTCACCTTCTGTTTTGCGAATGCGCGGGCTCCAGCCGTTGTTGTAAATATCTTTGGCGGAGGTGTCAAGGAAGGCGACGTTCATCTTCGTTACGGTTGTCGGCATGCTAAATGTGCTCAGTACCGTGCTTGTCAGCTTGAAATCACTTCCGAGCACGACAGCCGGATTCAGCAGCAGTTTTACTTCGTAGTCCGGTACCATGTTGCTTGCAGCGTGAGCCGTAGTTGGCTCCATGGAAGATCCCATTAGTAGGGTGGCCCCAACTGTAATGGCAAGTGAAGCGGTTAGCAACAAACGTTTAAACATTAATCGTCAACTCCCTTTCGATGTTGGAATTTGGTAATCCTAAGTGATCGTAAGGGAGATTTGTTTGCCGGTCGTCAATACAAGCTAAATACTTTGTAAACGAGCCTAGTCAAAACTACAATTGGCTGATTGAAATCATGTATAATTTAAGCTAATGGAATCCATTCGAATGGATAAGGAAGGCGGATATTAAGATGAAAAATATCGTATCACTCAAATGGTTGCTCGCTCGTATGTATGAATCGGATGTTGTAATCGTCGACTGCCGCTTCCAGCTAGGTAAGCCGGAGTCGGGCCGTGAAGCTTATAATGAATCGCATATTCCGGGTGCGGTGTATTTGGATTTGGAGAAGGATCTGTCTTCGGCGATTACGGAGCATGGCGGTCGCCATCCGCTGCCGGACATTGCAGAGCTGACAGGCACGTTAAGCCGAGCTGGTATTGGCAATGATTCGCGCGTTATCGCTTATGACGATCAAGGCGGCGCAATGGCATCACGTCTGTGGTGGCTGCTGAAGTACCTCGGCCATGAGCAGGTGTTTGTGCTGGATGAAGGCTTCACGGCTTGGAAGAATGCTGGATTCCCGGTATCGGCGGACCAGAAGATATTAATTCCGAGTCCGTTCTTCGCGACGGTGCAGCATAACATGCTTGTCGAGGTCGATGAAGTGCAGGAGAAGCTGGGCAAAGCCGGCGTGACGCTTATCGATTCGCGTGAAGGCGCGCGTTATCGCGGCGAGGTCGAGCCGATCGACCGCGTAGCCGGCCATATCCCAGGCGCGATCAACCGCTTCTGGGCGGAAGGCCGCGGTGCGGACGGGCAGTGGAAGAGTGCCGAGGAGCAGGCGGTGAGGTTCGAAGGACTGGCGCAGGACGGGGAGACGATTGTGTACTGCGGATCGGGTGTGACGGCTTGTCCAAATGTGCTGGCGTTGCAGGAAGCGGGCTTTACGAATGTAAGGCTGTATGCGGGGAGTTGGAGTGATTGGATTTCGTATGAGGGGAATCCGATTGCTGTGGGGGACGAATAAGGTTCAAAGCTTATAGCAGGGTTCCGTTCTTTAATAAAGCGAATGGCGGGTACAATGTTATTGTACATGCCCCTATGATTATTCCTAATCAACACAGAGTCAACGCTCGTTTCGTGAAGATACTTACGCAGCGGATAAAATCCAGCTTCCGCTGGTATTTTCACAATGCGTTGTAAAGACAGATAAGGGTCAGCTTTACACCACGAGTTTCTACACGAAATAAACTATTGTTGTGCTTCTTGATTAATTATATCGAATTTGATATAATTTAAAATGCCATCATATTAAAGGTGGAGATTGAACATTTATAACAAAATAGGAGGACATTTTCCATGTATAACATCATCCGGTACAGGGATGTTCATGGCAATTGTCCAGTTGGAGATTTCGTCTCTGACCTTGATGCAAGAACAGCTAAGGGGAACAAGTCAGCTGGTATCTTACTGAGAAAATTCATTTACTGTGAATCTCTTCTTAAGGAAGTAGGTACTAGAGCTGGGAAAAAATTCACCAAGCAAATCGATGGTAAGTTGTGGAGAATGAGGATGGACGATTATAGGATTTTCTTCTTCATGTGGGAAAACAATAATATCGTACTCTTACATACCTTTTACAAAGACCAAAACCAAATCGATGAGTTCGAAATTGCCAAGGCAAAGCGTGAAATGGACGATTGGATAAGGCGTCATGAGCAGTAGGGGGTAACCCCTCCCCTCTGGGGGACCTAACCAAAGATGACAATCATGGATTAATTGATCTATTCTGTGGAAATATATAAAACACTAGGAAGGAGAAGGAGCAGTCGACTATCATCTGTAGCTTGTAAACTGAACTGTGAGTAGTCGTAATCTGATATTAGGAGGGTTCACAAAATGTATGAGCGCGACGATGTGAAAAAACATGTGTCGGCGATCCCAACTTATGAAGTAGAAGCATTACAATTTGCTGCAAAAATGATCGGGAAAATAATTAAACGTCGACAAGATTTGGGGTGGACACAGAGTCAACTAGCAAAAAAAACTGGTATTAAGCAATCCAATATATCTCGCTTTGAAGCTGCAGAGACTATTCCAAGAGTGGATACGTTATTAACAATAACTTTTGCACTTGGAATGAAAGTGGACCTAGGTTTTGAAGACCAGAAGTATACAATAATTTAAATCAATTATATACGTATGATACAAATGGCAATGAATAGTATGTGTAATTTAAGTGAGGATACGTTATTAACAATAACTTTTGCACTTGGAATGAAAGTGGACCTAGATTATGAAGACTAGAAGTATACAATAATTTAATCGATTATTATTCGTATGATACAAAGGGTCGTGTGTAAAAGTATGTGTAATTAAATTATACAACCATGTATGATAAACGAGGTAATGTAAAAAAGGAGTTGCCGTGGCAGCTCCTTTTTTACATATATGTATGAGAGCTTATCTAAGCTTTGAATACATCGCTTGCTGGCCGTTGAGCTATGTATTTTTATGCTCATTTCCATAATCACGAAATGAAAAATATGAAATTAAAAGACATTCTGAGCGTATTAAAGGAGCGTAATATTAAACAATACGCTGTACTCTTAGTTATATACTTTAGTACCTACAAGCCATATGTAGAGGGACTTTAAAAAAAGATAATCATCTTCGGAAACACTGTAATTAGAGTTTCCATTGTTATTTGAAAGAGTTGATAATCTGTTTATCCAAGCTGTTTTCGCGTTTTTTCCTCCTTGAAGCTTTGTTTCCTCAGGTCGTGTACAAATCGATTCAAAAAGCTCAGTCCAGTTTGGACCAAATGTTGCGATATCCTTACAATTTGCAATGGTTACACAGTCCCAAACATTTAGTGTTTTTCCGAAGTTGTTTTTACTACTTTCATAATTACGTTTTCCCATAATCGTATTTGCTTGGTTAAATACTTTTGCGGGTAAACCGGCGATGACCCAATTATCTCCATATTTTCCCTTCAACTTTTCAGAGAAATTATTTTTTATTGCGTTCTCAAGGTCTTGAATCATTTGATAAGATTCAAAATTAAATTGTTTTGTATTATCTTTTATCCATTGAGTCAGTCCTTCAGGTTGAAAATCTGTTCGCGAATCGGCAATAACCTTCTGGTAAGTTCTCCACACCTTAATAGGGGCTCCACTGCCATAATACGAACGAAGCTCTTTTCTTTGATCTTCACTGATTAGATTAAAATAATGAATTAGAGGTGATAAATAATACTCAACTTCAGCGGCCGCATCATATGGAGTAACAATGTTAGGGTTAATTTTATTCAGTTTAATTAAATGATTAACAATATCATTCATAATTCTTATCAAAGCATTAATGCTATTGTTATTTGTTAGTATAATTCGTTTGGGCTCATCATTTTCCCATTCCTCCTCAGCCCCCTCTTTAATGTAAGAGAGACAATGTGAAATAAAGGGATATAGTACTTTTAGTGTAGCTTCGTTATTTCCTTTATCAAAAGTGCCATTTTCAATTATTGAATTCATTTTTGAATATTTACTAAGAAATTTCGTTGATTTTAAAGCGATTTCAATAGTATCTGTTGAAATATAATTGTTTGAAATAGTTTCATTTTCCCCAATTTTAACACGACTGAATAGTGGAGAGGATTGAACCTCACCTAATTTTTCTGCAATACGTAGACGTAAAGCCTGCCTCTGTTTGTTCCAATCCTCAGAGTCCCACAAAAGATCAGCATTAAGTGAATTCTTCAAGTTTTTCGGTACTGATTTTTGATTCTCATTTATTTCCATAAATAATTCAACTTGTTTTTCTTTGTTAAGATTTAAAAAAGCAACAACAGGAATTGAGTTTGTGTTTGAGTATTTTGAATCGGCATAACCGTATAAACGATGTTGTCCATCAATTATGTAAGCGGAACGATATAATTGGGGTAGATGAAGAATACCAATACGAGAAACTGATGATTCTACTTGAGGAGATGCAATATCAAATTTTAAATTATTTGAATCGATGCTGATAATGAGGGAGTTTGGAAAGAACCCGCCCCCATTTACAAATTTTTGAATTGCATCAAGTCTACTTTTCTTGATTAGACGTTGATAGGTTGGCATTAGTTCATTATTGGCTTCATTTCGATGCAATACATATGCTATTTTTAAAAGTTTCTCCGGCTCAATAGAAAATGCATAGTATTTATGTCCACCCATAGATCCTTCAATAGCTGGTACTTTATTTTCCATAGCATTTATTTTTTTTCCTTGAAATAAACTACCAAGTAGCTGATATCGAGCACTACGACCTAGGTGCCTAGTTAGCTCAGAAAAATACATGATCGTATATTCGTCAAAATGTTGGATCTCAAGCTCTTTCATTCTCGCACGATCGTTGTCAGATAATTCGTAGTTTTTTGTTGCGAAAATATACTTCTGTCTTTTTCCAGGAAATAGCTTCCTGGCTTCGGCAAATAAACCATTACGAAAACCAGATATAGCTTCTATATCTTTTTTAAAATCACCTTTTTTTCCGCTTTGGGCACATTTACATTCAATAAATAAAATTGTCTCGTCATCAACTGCAAATACATCAACCTGCTTTGTTGCTGCTCCATTTGATCCATAAGGAAATTGGAGATATCGGTCTCTATTCATATACTGAAAACCCAACGATGCAAATAAGCACCATACTTCGTCTTCGAATTGTTCATCTTGCGGTTTAGCCTTTTTCATGCGAACTGACTTTTTTAGGATCTTATCTAAATTCCAACCTTCATTTTCCCTTTTTGCTTGCAGTTCGGGTTCGAAATTTGAATAGTTGTATACCCGGGCACGCTTTTTCCTTACTACATCAAGTTCCTTTTTTGAAACCAACCTCTCTATTACATTCATTCATTGCACCCCCTGGCAAGTTTGTGAAAATATATTCAGAAACTCTTTCACGCTTTGCATTTTCACCGCCAATTAAGCTTGCACGGCTTAACTCTAACCGTCGATCTCCCTTTTCAAAGATTTCTAATATTATCTGGTGAGCTGCGTTTGTCAAAATGTAATATGCATTTTGGCTTTTAATATAATCAATGAAATTACTAAGTCGTTTCTGGTCATCTAGTGAAAATAGTTTTTGATTATATTTAATAAAGCCATTATTGTTATGGGAGACTGTGTAAGGGGGATCTAGAAAGATCAAATCCCCCTTATTTATGTTTTCTTTATTGCAGGTAAAGTCACCCTGTAGGAGTGTGGTAAATTGAAGTGATTTACTAGCCGCAATTAACTTATCTTCCTCTAAGAAATTTTTTTCTCTAAAACCAAATGGAACATTGTATTCACCGCGTAGATTAACCCGATATATACCATTAAAAGAAGTCTGATTTAAGTAAATAAATCGAGCGGCTCTTTCAAATGGGTCAATTAATATTTGACTTCTTTTTTGGTAATAGAATCCTTCTGTGTTTTCAAAAGTTTTTAATATTTTAATAATCTGTAATGGATTATCTTTTATAGCTTGATATGTTTCTATTAATTCTTTATTTAAATCAGAAAGATAAGAGTTTTTTTGTGGTGAGAGAGTGAAGAATATTGAACCTCCTCCGAGAAAGGGTTCGTGATATTGGTTAATTTTTGTTTCTCCAAGTATTAATTGTAAAGATTTTATTAGCCAGGACTTCCCTCCGGCCCATCGCAGGAAGGGTTTGGCTAGTGCCACAGTTGGGTTCTTATTCATTCTGAATACTCCAAACAAGTTAGTTTTAAATACCGCTCCGGGTGAAATTCGACATAATAGGTAATAATTCCTTTGTTTTTCTCAATGTAAACCTAAATATCTAAGGAAATATACCTAAGTATATGTTTGAATCTATATTAATTTAATAGAATCACTGCCATGTGGCACTCAGACCCTGGCATGTATTTGTTGATGTCTAGACACAACGTCCAAATCAACACCGTTGGTTTGAAAATAAGTACAGCGAGGCTTAGACAATTATGTGGCCATGTATAAACAAAGAGAAAAGTGGCGCTTCAGAGTAAAAATATTAAAAATTTGGGCTTTTCATTCTATAATTCAATAGAAAAGATAAGAACGGATACCTTTGTCGGAAGTATCCGTTCTTTAATAGAAAATAACATTGCACAAAGGCTAAATCTTTCTTACCTCATACTCAAAGGGTTCTTCACAGGAGTAAATGTCATGGAAAAATCCCTCATACGGAATATCGTCTTCCATGCATTTGATGAGATAGGACAGCCTCTCATCGCATTCCGGTTCTTCGCCATTGTTGCGCATCACCTCGAAGGCATCAACGATGCTTTCCATGAGCGTTACGCTAATAAATAGGGGCAGTTTTTCGAGCATGGAATCTTCGATTGTAGTTTCCGATCGGTACCCCGCGAGGACGGTTTCAAAATAATCTTCCATGAACGTTTTGCGTTTGGCGACGTCCCGTTCGAATTGGATCCAGCCGACGCCGTGCGCCCAGACATTCGCCAGATCATACATATACCAACAGAAACAAGCGTTATCGAAATCGAAAACAGTGATTTGGCCGGTATCAAAGTCAATCATGTAATTCCCATCGCTGTAATCCAAATGCACCATCCCGAAACTCTCAGGGCTCTCGTCTAATGCTGCTAATGATTCAAGGAGCTCTGCAAGCTTCTTCTTAAGCAGAGACAACGAGCCTGGGATCAGCTTGTCGATATAGTCGGTATTGTATTTATCAAAAAAATGATGCCGGCGATGGACAGGAGTATACCCTTTCGACAATTGGTGCATGTTGCCGAGGACTTTACCGCAGTTGTAGTAATACTCGGTAATCGGAACCCCTTCCCGATACTGATAATAATTTTCCGCGAGTAGCTTGCCCTTGGCCTTGTCGAATACGCAGACAAAGAAGTTGCGGTCAAGGTGGGCAATCTCTTCGAGTAGACTTCCTTTCTTGGAGCTGATTACATCCGAGACGCTGCAGCCGTGTTCGAACAAATACCGGATATATTCCACTTCTCCCAGGAAATCTTCCCGGCTCCTGTCGCTTAAGAATGCAATTCGGATTACTTTTGCACCGGCGCCTTCCTTCTCGCACGTATAAACGACATTCCTTCCGCCATCATGAGCAGGGACAGGTTGGATGCCATAGCCGTCTAACCCGTACAGCTCTGCTATTAGGGGAAGTAGATAGGCGTTGCTAATATTAATTACGTCGTTATGAGTCATAACTCTCTCCTTTAATTACGGAGAGCTAGAATATAGTCACTCTCCGGTTGTTTTGACGATTACAGGTGATTTTCATTTAGTGTCATCCTTTGTAAATGGAATATCTATATAAACACAAGGAAACCCTTGTGGTGTCGCGTCTTCTAAATATTACCACCTAGACCGTTCGATGGATATCCTCAATATTAATTAAAGAAAAAACCGGCAGCTGTAGGGGGAGAATACGAGCCTATGCGGAATAAAAGTATACAGAGTATGATTATTGATATATCGCGCCAAGGACATAGGATGAAACAGTGCATGAAGAAAGGAGTTGTATCAAACGAATATGAATACGAATGAACGTACAGAAATAAAACGCTCTTCAAAAGCAGAAAATATTCTACAACAGATCAATAGTAAAACGATGCTAGGCGACTTGCGAAAAATCGCGAAGGACATTATTAAAGATCACGAACTAGCTATGGAACTTTGGTCAACCGAAAAGTTGCTGCCCAGACTATTGGCAATCTTAATTATGGACAAAAAACTTCTTTCAGAAGATGTGCTAAATAAGCTTGATAAGGATATGCAGATTCATACATTTGATGAGCGGAATAACTTAATGGATTGGTTAATGGCGAATCAGCTCACCAAAGACAAGAAGAACATTGCATTGATGGAGTTATGGGGAAATAGTCCTTCCGCTCTTCAAAGGCGAGCCTTCTGGTATTATCAAGGGCGATTGAGATGGACCGGACAAACACCGCCTGATAACACCGAAGACTTACTACTTGCAATTGAAGCTACTATTGAGCAGGAAGAACCGGAAGTTCAATGGGCTATGAATTTCACCGCAGGCTGGATAGGCGTCTATGATCAAAAGAACCGAGCACGTTGTATTGAACTGGGGGAGAAAACAGGTCTTTATAAAGATCAAATGGTAGCAAAGAACTGTACGCCTAATTATTTGCCGGCGTTCATTGCGATTGAAGTTAACAAACGAATGAATAAGTAGTTACCCCAGAAAGGTCATAGTAACGAAAAAATGCAGAGCGTGGCATGGTTAATGCGGCAGCTCTGCATTTTTCTTGTATTTAAAGTGCTCTTGGAAGATATGTCCTCAGTCGCGGCGCGTGAACCATTACACCGGATTAACCGCAAACAGCGAATGGATATTGCCCTCGGGATCGGCGAAGAAGCAGGTCGTGTGTCCCCAAGACTTGATTGTCGGCTCGGAAATGGCCACGGCGCCTTGCGCGACGTATTGCTCGAGCAGCTCATACACGGCCTCGGGAGAATCGCACTCGAAATTGAGTTCGAAGGCTTGGCCTTGGCGATTGTCGAGGAAAGAGCGATGGTTATTCGTATTCTCGGCCATTAAAGTCCTCGAGCAGAATGCAAGTCGAACGCCGTCATTCACCAGCTCCACGTAATGTTCCTCTTCAACGGACGCATGGAATCCGATCGCGTTCTTATAGAAGCTTGCCAACGATGCGACATCATCGGCCAAAATCGTAATGCCCTCCAGCTTGATTCTCATAGCGCTAACCCCTTTTCGTATAATAGAAAATTGTATCATAGGTCGATGTGAGATTTATTTTATTTTTCGCTTGCACCTTACGTAACGTCATGTATTATTCTAAATTTACCGGTAGCAAGTTAGCGCAAGGGGAGGGAGCGGATTATGCAGAAGCATTGGAAGGTGGGGGATCTGGCCAAACTCACCGGACTGACGATACGCACCCTTCGGTTTTACGATCAGATCGGACTGTTTACGCCCTCCGGACACTCCGATTCGGGGCATCGTTTGTACAACGAGGCCGACATTAGGCGGCTGCAACAGATCATGGCGCTTAAGGACTTAGGGTTATCGCTGGATGAAATTCAGTCGACGTTGCAAGGACATTCGTATACGCCATACGACATTGTCACCATTCAAATTGAACGCGTACGTCAAACGATTGAGTCGCAACGGAAGCTCCTATTCGAGCTCGAACGGGTGGCCGAGAAGATGAATAATCGGCAACCGCCTTCCGTTGACGCATTCGTCTCGCTTCTGGAGACGATGAAGGCAAGCCAGGAGAAATATATATTGGAGCGTCGAATGGATTTGGAGCACCGATTGGATCGGCTTGACGATTTTCTGAAAGAACCGTAGGAGACATGACTTTATTAAGGGAGGACTTCTAATGAAGCCAAGATTTACGACTCACTCGACGTTCAAAATTGAGCGCACTTACCGTGCCTCTATGGAAAGAGTGTACGCGGCATGGTCAAATCCAGATGCCAAAGCGCGGTGGTTCTCGCCAGCGGAGCAATTCGAATTTCGCGTTGGTGGACGCGAGTTTAGCCGGGGGGGTCCTCCGGGCGGCGCTGTCTACACGTTTGACGCTTTGTATCAGGAAATCGTACCCCATGAACGCATCGTTTACACATACAGCATGGATCAAGATGATGACCGAATATCCGTATCCGTATCGACGATTGAATTTGTTCAGACTGAAGAAGGCGTTAAGCTGACATTTACGGAGCAAGGCGCGTTTTTCGACGGTTACGACAAGCCCGAACAACGCGAGCATGGAACGAATTATCTTCTGGATCTACTCGGCAAATCGCTTGGGGAAAGCAATGACGAGACACATGAGCTGGTGTCCAGGAGAAGGTTAGATGCTCCTCGCGAAACGGTCTACCGGGCATGGGCGGAACAGGATTTGCTGGCCAAATGGTGGGGACCAAACGGGTTTACGAATACGATGCACAAGTTCGACTGGCGTCCCGGAGGCGTCTGGGAATTTACGATGCATGGTCCTAACGGTGTGGATTATCCAAACCGTAACGTGTTTAGCGAAGTTGGGCCCGAGCGGATCGTGCTGCGACACGATTCCAACCCGTATTTTATATTGACGGCTGATTTCGAAGAAAGCAACGGCGGGACGGAGATCGTGTTCCGTCAAGCTTTTGAATCCGCTGATGATTACGCCAAGCTGAAGTCGATGTGCGAAGAGGCGAACGAACAGAATTTGGACAGACTTGGCGCTGTCTTAAAGGGTTTAACCGAATAAAGAAGCAAGATGTACAACGGCTCTTTCGCTTATCGCGGGGGGCCGTTTTTTGTATAGACAACATTCCACTAAATGTATATATTATTGGTGCATATTTCGATTTGGAAACAAAATTTACATATGGAAAATGAAAGCGAGACACTGACCATGCGAAAAATAGCGATAACCGGAGGCAATGGATCGTTCGGACGGGAGCTCGTCGAAGGCGCGCTGCGGCGGGGATACGAAGTGGTCGTTCTCGACCGCGCCGACAACGGGGCGTTTCATGGACGGCCTGGCGTGAAGGTACGGTTTTTGGATCTGGGCGATTACGACGCGGTGCTCGATGCGCTTGAAGGCTGCGATGCGGTCGTTCACATGGCGGCGATTCCGAACCCGAAGCTGCAGTCCGCCTCCGTCGTGTTCGGCAACAACGCGACTACTACGTACAACGTGCTCGAAGCCGCAGCTGCGTGGGGCATTCGCAAAGCGGTGCTCGCTTCCAGCGAATCGGCGTACGGTTTTCCTTGGGCGGATAAGCCGTTGTCACCCCTGTATGTGCCGGTAGACGAGGAGCATCCGCTGCTGGCGGAAGATTGCTACGGTTTGTCCAAGGCCGTCAACGAATTGACGGGCGAAGCTTTTCATCGAAGAACGGGCATGCAGGTCGTGAGTTTGCGCCTATCCTCACTTATAAGCGAAGAATATTACGCCTACTTCAAGTCTTGCCTAGATAAGCCGGAAGAACTTCGCAGGGTGCTGTGGAGTTACGTGGACGCTCGCGACGCCGTGGAAGCATGCCTGCTCGCAGCGGAGCGCGATGGACTCGGCTGCGTCGCGCTGAACATTGCCGCTGACGATACGGCCGATCTACCCGCTGGACATAAGCGAAACGTGAAAACATCGCCAGGTGGCTTTACTAAGCCCCGGCGATGTTTTTTTGTGGAGTCGAAGTTTTCACGCTAACGAACCACACAGGTCTTATTTGGCGGGAAAAGGGCCATCAGAAATTGTAACGAACCTCTGGGGGCTTATTTCGTCGAAAATGGCGGTTTGGAGCAGGATTGGGGCGATATAAGACCTGTACGGTTTGTTAGAATTTCAACTGGGGTCATTGGGGTGAAATAAGGCCTGCACGGTTCGTTAGAATAAACAGTTTGCTATCCTTCGCAGCTTTGATGCCCGGTTCACCAATAGAATCGAACGGCAGTCGACATGGGAGCCCGATCGTCCCTCAACCAATATTTTGTTGCATTTTCATGCAACCCGTTTTATACTACATAACGATAATGATAATCATTATCAAACAACACATGCAGTACAAATACAACGCCTTACAGAAAAGAGTGAAGCTTTGCGAAAAGATGACCTAAACCTAAACAATCTCGGCATGGGCAAGCGTTATTATTTGTTTATTTTTCTACTAATCGCCCTGATTATGTTATCTGTTGTGTTTTCTGTATCCATCGGACAAGTGAATATTCCCTTTGCCCAATCCAAGGAGATCGTGTTGCATGCATTGACCAATGGTGCGCTGGGATCACTCGATAAGGTTGACAATGAGTCCTTTGTAAACATCATTATGCAGGTCAGAATGCCCCGGGTGGTCTATGCCCTGTTGATCGGTATTGGACTTTCGCTATGCGGGACGGTCATGCAGGCCGTCGTACAAAATCCGCTCGCGGACCCGTACATACTGGGGATTTCTTCCGGCGCCTCGCTGGGTGCAACTTTTGCAATACTAGTGGGATTCGGAAGCGGAGCTTATTTGGTGCAGATGGGCGTTGCTTTCGGCGCTTTTGCCGGGGCAATGTTAACCTCCATCGCCGTCCTGCTGTTAGCAAGCATCGGGGGCAAGGCAACGTCTGTGAAACTTGTCTTATCCGGCGTTGTCATCGGCGCGTTATGCGGATCATTCTCCAGCTTGATCATTTATTTTGCCAACAATGCGGAAGGCATCAAGTCGGTTACGTTCTGGTCGATGGGCAGCCTGGCCTCCTCAAGCTGGGATCGGGTTCCGATTATGGCCGTTGTCGTGGTGCTTGGAGCGGTGCTGTTCCTCTTCCAACATCGGATCTTGAATACTATGCTGCTGGGCGATGAATCCGCGGTTACGCTAGGCATTAATTTAAGCGCATACCGTAAATTTTACATGATCGTAGTTGCTCTTGTTACGGGAACCATGGTTGCTTACTCGGGCATGATTGGATTTGTCGGTTTGGTGATTCCGCATATCACCAGAGGGATATTCGGCACCGATCATAAGCGATTGATGCTTGGGACGCTGCTGCTGGGAGGGCTGTTCATGATATGGGCGGACATTTTGTCCAGAACGATCATCCACAACGTGGAGCTTCCGATCGGCATCATTACCTCGGTCATCGGATCTCCTTTGTTCATCTATATGATTGTCAAACGAGGCTATAATTTTGGGGGGTAGGGAATGGAACTAGTTGCCAAGGGAATGGAAGTGCGAATCGGCAAGAAGGAAATTGTAAAAGATGTTTCGGTCCAAGTGAAGAACAAACAGTTCGTAGGGCTGATTGGACCCAATGGCTGCGGGAAATCGACGTTGCTCAAAAGCATTTATAAAAGTCTGACTCCCCAGAAAGGAGTCGTGTTTCTGGATGACATCGATGTGCTGAAGAGCTCAGAGAAGAAGGTGTCGCAGAACTTAGGCGTTGTCGGTCAGTTTAACGATATCAGCTTTAATTTGTCCGTGCAGCAAATGGTGATGCTCGGCAGGACGCCGCACAAAAAAATGCTGGAGTCCGATAATCGAGCGGATTTGGCCATTGTGGAAGAAGCGTTGGCCAGAACGAATTTGCTTGATTATAAGCATCGCGGCTACTTGTCGTTGTCCGGCGGGGAGAAACAAAGGGTTATTCTGGCCAGAACCATCGCGCAGCAGCCGAAGTTTATGATCTTGGATGAGCCGACGAACCATCTGGATATCCGTTATCAAATTGAGATTCTGTCGATCGTCAAACAGTTGGACATTGGCGTCTTGGCCGCGCTTCATGATTTAGAGATGGCGGCCCAATATTGCGACTACGTGTACGCGATGAAAGACGGGGAAGTGTATGCTCACGGAACGCCGCAAGAAGTGTTGACTTCAACGACCATTGAAACGCTATACCAAATAAAATGCCAAACATTCACGAATCCGGTCACGAACGGAATTGGATTTGCTTATGGCTTATAAGGAGAACAAGATGAAAAAGACGTTATTATTCAGTATTGCGCTTTCTGTAGCGCTGTCACTAACCGGTTGTGCAAGTTCGAATACCAACAATGCAGAACAAGCCGAGACGACGCAAGCGAAGTACCCGCTGACGATTCAAAACTTTGCCAGAGCAAATGAAGGCGCGAGTTGGGAGAAGAAAGATCAAGTCTTCGATCAAGCGCCCGAAAGAATCATGGCTAATACGCGTCCGGCTGCAGAACTGTTGCTTCATCTGGGTTTGGGTGACAAGATCGTTGGGGTAGGGGCCAATTTCGGAGTGCCTGACCCATCGGTAGAGGCCGAATATAAGAAGCTGAACATCTTGAGCGATGAGTATGTCGGGAAAGAAGTCACCATGGGCACCAATCCGGATTTGGTGTTTGGACGGGGCGGTTTGTTCGAAAATGCGGACTGGGGAGTAGGAACGGTAGATACGCTCAATGGCTTGAAAATCAAAACGTACGTGCTGGAGTCGTCGATTACAAGCGGGACTTATGATTCGATTTATAAGGATATCGAGAACATCGGGAACATATTTGACGTTAAAGATAAAGCGGATGGTTTCATCAAAGAACTGAAAGATAAGCAAGCTGCGATCTTTGCCAAATTGGAAAACATTAAAGACCACAAAACGTTCGCCTACTTGCATACGAACGATCCGAAAGAGTTGTATGTGTATCCGGCAAGCGATGAATCCTTCTTCAATGATGCTTTTAGCATGATTAAGCTGGACAATGTATTCGCGCAGGAAAAAGGAGACGTCAGCGTCGAAACGCTGATTGCTACAGATCCGGACATCTTAATCTTGCCGAAATGGGATGAGACGGATCTCAACAAGGTAAGAGATGAGATGTATGCCAATCCGAAATTATCGAGCATGAAAGCCATTAAGAACAAGCAAATTTATATTGTGGATTATAACTATTTGTTCGGCTATAGCTACAATACGATTGATGGAATGGAGCAATTGGCCAAAGAGATCTACCCTGACTTGTTTAAATAGAACGGCGTGGCATAAAGAAACGGTTGAGCGGATTGTATCTGCTCAACCGTTTTTATTAAGTCCTCGAATTAATATTGACGGAGGAGCTCTTGGAATCCCAGCTTACGTCCTTTCCAAGTGCTTCCCCAACGAATCGGAGCGGTACATAGGTGGAGTTGTTTGTTACTTTGGGAGCCACGGTCAGCTGCTTGGCTTGACCATTTACTAAAGCAGTTGTAGATCCAAGAGTCATCTGGATGGACAAGCCGTCCTTTGAACCGGTAATGGTCTGCGATACAGAATCCCAGCTTACGGTTAGACCCAAACTCTCGAATAGGGAACGAAAAGGAACCGACACGGTCCCGTTCTCCTTAATTGGAGCTACCGGTAAAGGCAAATATAGGTTATCCACGTATACTTGGATTTGTTTTTTACCAAAGGCCAGAAGTCCGATATCCATATTGCTTGAATAAATATTGCCATTTCTCCCGACAACAACTTCAGAGATAATATACCAGTAGGAATTTCTAAGAAACGCGAAAATTTCTTGTCCTTCGCTGTTTAAGCCAAAAATGTTGCCAACTCCCGTGGGGAAATAGACGTTCCCTTTGTCATCGGTCGCGAGAATATCAATATATCCGATGCTCTGCCTTTCGGTTTCTCTCTGGACGTACACCCACTTTGAGATTCCAGTATAATCGATTTTTTGAACCAATCCTTTGTCTACAATATAATATCCGCCTCTGCCATCCGTTGGAATACCGGAGGATCGGATATCGCTTAAATTGGACTCGCTAGTAATGGCCACTGCACTTCCGTCTGCGGCTTTTAAGGCATGTAAGCCATCAATTGTCAGCATGTACAGTAGACCCGCGTCCGAAAAAAAGGGGCGAAAGACATTAAAAGCATTCAGGTAGCCTTGAGGTTTGGAACGCCAACGTTCATTGCCTGCAGCGTCCAATGAAATGATTTCTTTGTTGGCAGAATCGACGTAGATGTTCCCTGCCAGATCAGTATACACGTTGGAATGGTGCAAGCTTTCTAAGTATTTGCTCGGATCGGATGTCTGGATTGCTTTATTAATCCAATTGATTTCGCCTTTAGCATTTCGAGAGACAAGTCCTTCTTCTGTAAAGTAAACGAAGTTTCCAAGCGAGTCGCCAGCAAAATGATAATCGAATCTGCTGTAGATCGTACTTGGCTGGAGCTTCCAAATGACTTTCCCTTCTGGAGATAGTGCATAAATTGACGTCAAACTTGGCTCTGATAAAGAATCTGAACTATAAGCATAAATAGTTCCGTCTTGTCCTAGCTTTAAATAAATAACCGACAGTTCAAAACCCATATCTAAGTGAAGGGTCCATTTTCTTTTGCCATTGGGATAAACGGCATGTACATTGTTATCGGAATCGGTCGTATAAAGGATTCCGTCCTTGTCTTGAACAAGGCTAAAGAGAAGCGGGTTATCCATTTTCCATTTTGCTTCATAGTAGGCGGAGTTAAGGATTTTGGGCTTCGGTCGTTTCGGCGGAGTTTCTGTATACTCCCAGTCCAGCTGATGACCTGATGATTCTGATAAATAAATATTTGTAGAGCTAAAACCATGGTTGGGTACGCAAATAAGTGCAACTATAACAACTAAAAACAAAAGGCCTACTTTTCTCATATCAATGACCCCTTCCCCAGTATGGTTTCAATTATAGAAAAAAATGGAGAAATCATACAGAGGGTAATTTAATGTTTAAAACTGCAAGGGTGATTTTGGCTCCAGCCGCAAAAGCCTATATAATGGAAGAATACGATAACGATACGGGGCAGGTGTGAATGGTATGCAAGCAAAGATCATGGTCATCGAAGACGAGAAAGCAATCGCGGACGCGATCTCCTATGCCCTGAAGCGCGAAGGCTATGAGGTGGAGGTCATTGATCGCGGGGATATCGCTGCGAAGCGTCTTGGCGAGACTCGTCCGGATGCCATCATTCTCGATGTGATGCTGCCCGGTATGGACGGCTACGACGTGCTGAAGAAGCTGCAGGACAAAGGTGGAATTGGCGTCATCATGCTGACGGCCAAGGAAGACATCGTGAATAAGGTGCTCGGGCTAGAGCTTGGAGCTGACGATTATATGACGAAGCCCTTCGACATGCGGGAGCTGCTCGCGCGGCTTAAGTCCCTGCTTAGACGGCTGCAGGAAGCCGGAGAGAAGAAGCCGCGAGAGCTTGAGCTGGGCGTAGTGAAGGTGAACGTCGCCAGAAGAACGGCAATGGTGGGAGAACGCCAGCTGGAGCTGACGCCTAAGGAATTCGATCTGCTGGCGCTGCTTGCAGCGAATCCGGACAGGGTGTACGAAAGGGAGCAATTGCTTGACCTGGTGTGGGGGATGGATTATTTCGGAGGTACGCGTACGGTAGACATTCATGTGCAGCGACTGCGCAAGAAGCTGGGACCTGACTACGGCGATACGATCCAAACCGTACATGGCGTAGGCTACAGGGCGTCCGGAGGGCACCGTGAGAATTAGAATTAGCATCAAGCTGAAATTCAGCCTGTTCCTCGCCGCTATTTTGCTGCTCACCGTAATCGTGCTCAGTATGCTGGTTCTGCAGGGAATTGAGCGGAATCAGCGCGTGCAAGTGGAGGGGCTTCTCTCTCAGCAAGCCGATACGGCAAACGTCTATTTCATCCAATCCATTAATGAGCAGTCCAATAAAGTTCCCCAGACCTTCCTGAAGAACAAAGGTGAAGCGTTCGCCAAGCAGCTGGAGCTGATCAGCGGGCAGCCCGTGGTCCTCTTCGATGGGAGCGGCGCCGTCATGGGGAGGAAGGCTGCGGCTCCTCCGTCTAGCAGTATTAAGCAGACACTGGCGTATGCGCTGGAGAACAAGACCGCTTATTTGGTGGAAGGGGAGTCCCTGTATTATTTGACTCCTCTGCGCGCGGGAGGCGAGCAGGTCGGCGTCGTCCAGTTTTATTATTCCCTCCATGACCATCAAGTCTTCTACGATGAGATTAAGCGATTGTTTATCTCCATTGGAGCGGGCGTGTTCGTGCTCAGCTTCCTCTTAGCCTACTTGTTCTTTAACTCCTTCGCTCGCAGCATCATTAAGCTGAACGTTACGGTAAGCCGTATTCGGGAGGGACAGTTCGCAGTGCCGGATATGAAGCGCTGGGACGAGCTCGGGGAACTCGGCGCGGGCATTGCCGCCATGAGCGAACGGCTCATGGCCACGATGCGGGACAAGGACGAGGAGCGGGAGAAGCTGGCGCTTGCGGTTCGCAAGTTATCGGAGCTGGATCGGCAGCAGAAGGAGTTCATCGGCAATGTCACGCATGAGTTCAAGACGCCGCTGACTTCCATTAAAGCCTACCTCGATCTGCTCGACATGTATCCGGGTGACGAGGAATTGCTGACTACGGCCAAAACCCATATCGCCGGAGAGACGCAGCGGCTCTACGAAATGGTGGAGAAGGTGCTGCAATTGTCCGCGCTGGAGAAATACGATTTTGAATATAACAAGGAAAGCCTCGAGATTCGGAGTACGATTGAAACAGTGCTGGACTTCCTCAAAGGCAAAATGGAGAAGTTCGGCCTTACGCTTGAGACGGATTTGCACGAAGCTTATATGGAAGCCGATAAGGATTACATGAATATCGTGCTTGGGAATCTGCTGGACAATGCCATCAAATACAACAGGACAGACGGTCGTATCCGCGTAAGCAACGTCGTCAGAGGTAATGAGATCGTCATCGAAATAGCCGATACGGGAATTGGTATTCCGGCAGAAGTCGCGGGTAAGATCTTTGAAGCGTTCTATACGGTGGATCGGAACAGATCCAGGGAGCATGGGGGTGCTGGACTTGGGCTGTCCATCGCGAAGCGGTATGCCGAGTCGCAGGGAGGCCGCATCTCCATCGTGAAGTCGGATGGCAACGGCACGACGTTCCAACTGACGTTCCCGACGCAATCCCGATAAGATTGTTTACAATTTGGAAACAACCCTTCGTTCTTTTGCAACATTCGGTTGGTATTGTATGCATTAAGGAGGCGATCACATTGATCCATACAAGAAAATTAGCCATTATCGCATGCGTTCCCGCATTGCTGCTTACCCTCACCGCTTGCAGCGGAAATAACGAAGGGAATCGTCAAGTCATCAAGGAGCCGGGGAAAACCATTACCGTCATTGATAAAGGAAACGAGAAACCGACGGCTGGACCGGCCATTACATTAGGCGACATCAAGATGTACGGGAAGACGGAAGTATTCGGCTGGCTGGACGAGGATACAGTCATTGTATCCAAGGAGAATGATTCTTTAGCGAAAATGAAGCTGGAGGAGCTGGCGGATTCCTACCCGCGCAGCCTGTACCGAGTCAATCTGAAGACAGGGGACTTCGTACCGCTGAAAGAACAGGAGAACGTGTTCTTGGGGGGCGCAAGCTTGTCGCCGGACAAGAAACATCTGATCTACCAGGCGTACACGCTCGGCGATCCTGCGTTTTATGTCATGAATCTGGAAACGCTGAAGTCGGTTGGTTTGGCCGGTGATCCGATCGGTGGAGCCATGAGCGCTGGATGGACGGATGATGGCAGCATCATCGGAGCTTCTTATGCTGGCGGAGCTTACACGGCAACCGCGGAAGGTGATATCGCCGCACTTAAGGAATTGGACAAAGGCGCACTGATTATCGTAGCCAAGCTCGGCAACAGCATCTATTACAACTCCAATGCGGATGAAGCGCTGAAGGTGCTCCATCTGGATACCAAGGAGACCAAGGATATGGGACTTGGTTCC
Source organism: Paenibacillus sp. CF384 (assembly GCF_900106745.1). GTDB lineage: Bacteria > Bacillota > Bacilli > Paenibacillales > Paenibacillaceae > Paenibacillus_Z. Next base: position 55,070 of record NZ_FNNV01000016.1, read on the forward strand.
GTAGGCAGCGTCATTCCTTCGCCCGACGGCAAGCAGCTGCTGGTGAAGCAATACGACGGCTCTAAAGTGAAGCTTGTCCTGTGTGATCTGGACGGAGGGAACGCTAAGACAATCGCGGAAGGCGCGGAAATTGGTGCAATCTCTTGGTCAGCGGATCAGCGGCTGATCGCGTACAGCATGCAAGGCGAGGCAAGCGGAGCGACGGTCAAAGGCCTCTACGTCCACGACCTTCTGTCCGATGAAGCGACCCGTGTCGTAGTCGACGTCGAGAATGCCGTGAGTTCCTCTTGGAGCCCTTCGGGCAACAAGCTGTCCTACTCCGTATGGAACGGCAGCAGCTACGATAGCGGAATTGTCGAGATTCATTCTGCTTTACAGCAGTAATATAACCGCGGGTACGATAAAGACCAGAACGCCTTAGTTAGGCGTTCTGGTCTTTTTTTTTGAGCATCTATTAGTTGTGGCTCATGACGGACACGATCTCGTCGAGCAGCCTGCTGTCGTTTCATCGGTGGATTCGCTCAGTACAGTACGAAAACCTGCAATTGATACAAAGCTTCGAACATTCTGTGAACGTCCATTGACAGGTCTTCCGAACCACCTTACAATACTAATAATGATAATCGTTATCAATTATTATAAAAAAGAGGATGGGGTTGTACCAATGAAGTCCAAACGTAAATTTGTAGTGTCTACTCTTCTCGCATCACTTACGCTTATGCTCGCTCTGACAGGCTGTGGCAGCAACAACAATACCAACAGCAATGCAGCGAATACCACGAATTCCGGGGCAACGAACTCGAACGTCGCGGCTAATGCGCCGGCTTCGAATGAGACTGCTTCTGAGGAAGCAACGCAACAATATCCAATCACGATTAAGCACGCATTCGGTGAGACGGTACTAGAGAAGAAGCCTGAACGGATTGCTACAATTTCGTGGGCGAACCAAGACGTTGCTCTGGCACTCGGCGTTGTACCTGTCGGATTCTCGGCGGCGAACTACGGCGTTACGGACGGCAGCGGCTTGTTGCCTTGGACGAAGAAGAAGCTCGACGAGCTTGGTTCAACATCCCCTAACATTTATCAAGATACAGACGGTCTAGACTTCGAAGCAATCTCGGATTCGAAGCCTGATGTCATTCTGGCAGCTTATTCCGGTCTTACGAAGGAAGACTACGAAACATTGAGCAAGATCGCTCCGGTAGTTGCTTATCAGAAGAGCCCTTGGGTTACGAGCTGGCAAGAGATGATCAAGTTCGATTCGATGGGTATGGGTATGGAAGCAGAAGGCGAGCAGCTCATTAAGGATACAGAAAATGTTATTAAAGAGAAGGCAAGCGCTTATCCGGACCTTCAAGGCAAGAATGCTCTCTTCGCATTCTTTTACCCGGACGACATGTCGAAAGTTTCTATTTATGCGCCTGGAGATCCTCGCGGCGACTTCTTAGTTGAGCTCGGCATGAAATACTCGGAATCCGTGCTTAGCAAAGTGTCCAAGGATAGCTTCTATTTCGAACTTAGCGCCGAGAACGCGGATATCCTTAACGATACCGATATTATTGTTACTTACGGGGACGAAGCTTTGCTGAAGAAGCTTCAAGCTGATCCGCTGCTTGGCAAGATTCCGGCAATCGCTAAAGGCTCCATGGTTCTGATCAAGGACAACACGCCGCTTGCAGCTGCTGGCAACCCGAATCCGCTGTCCATCTCTTATACGCTTGACGAGTACTTGAAACTGATCGATGCGGCTGCTAAGAAGGCAAATGGTTAATTTAGTCTCCCCCGTATCTAAGCCGCTAAAGTCGTCTGTGCCCAAGCACTTCGCGATCGTCTTGATTATCGGCTTGGCCGTGCTCGGTGCCTGCATCTTGGCATCTCTGGCGTTCGGCTCTCGGGTCCTAGGCATGAAGGAAATGGTAGACGGGTTGTTCAATACTGGCACCGATTCATTCGGTGCCAGTATTATGCACCAGCGCGTCGCGCGAACGGTGTTCAGTCTCTGCTGCGGCGGGGCGCTCGGCATCGCAGGTTCTCTCATGCAGGCGGTCACACGCAATCCGATTGCCGATCCGAGCGTGCTCGGGGTCAATACCGGTGCGGCATTGTTCGTCGTTTGCGGAATCGCGTTCTTCCATATTAGTACGGCTAACCAATATATTGGGCTGGCTTGCGCAGGAGCGGCGATTACCGCGGTGTTCGTGTTCGGCATCGGTTCATTGGGACGTGGCGGACCTACGCCTATCAAGCTCGTGTTAGCAGGTGCGGCTACAAGTGCCGCACTTTCTTCGCTTATCAGCGCCATCATGATTCCGCGCGCCGAAGTCATGGACCGGTTTCGTTTCTGGCAGATGGGCAGCGTCGGCTCGGCGAATTGGCATGATATCACGACGTTCCTACCTTTTCTCATTGTTGGCATGCTAATTGCAATCGCATCGGCTGCCGCTCTCAATGCGCTCGCGCTTGGCGATGAGGCAGCTAGTGGACTAGGTGTGCGAACCGGAATCTTGCGACTCGTTGCGTCGATAGCTGGCGTCTTGCTATGCGGTACCGTCACTGCGCTTGCCGGTCCGATCGGTTTCATTGGACTGCTGGCGACCCACGTCATCCGTCTGTTAATCGGACCTGATCAACGTTATCTTATTCCGATGTCGGCTTTGGCCGGCGCGGTTATCTTAACCATATCTGACGTCATCGGCAGAGTCCTCGGAAGCCCCGGGGAGCTGGAGGTCGGCATGGTCACCGCATTCGTCGGTGCCCCGATCCTCATCCTGTTGGCGATTAGATCGAAAGTGCGATCCTTATGATGAATACGTCGACGATTAACCTCATTATGACGGGCAGGCGTCTAAGGCGCCGCCGCTTTGTCCTGATTACTTCCCTGCTCGGAGGCATTTCCTTCCTGCTTTGCTTCGCGATGCTTTATTTCGGCAATACGATCTATCCGGTCAAAGATATCGTGCGGGTTCTGCTGGGAGGAGAGGTCAAAGGATTGACCTTCACCATGGAGACGATCCGGTTGCCGCGCATGCTGGCGGGACTGTTAGCAGGATTTGCTTTCGGATTAGCGGGCAATACGTTTCAGACGATGCTCCGGAATCCGCTTGCGAATCCGGACGTACTGGGCATTACGTCAAGTTCCAGCGTCGCAGCCGTCTTCTGTATCATCTACCTTCATACGAGCGAAGCGGTAGTCTCCATTTCGGCGTTCCTGGCAGGCTTAGCTTCGGTGATGCTGCTCTATCTGTTGTCCCGTCGGAAAGTCTTCTCCATCGGGCGGCTTGTTCTGATCGGTATCGGTCTGGATGCCATGTTCGGATCTGTCATTACCTACCTGTTGAAGATTAGCTCAACATACGACGTTCCTGCAGCATTCCGCTGGCTAAGCGGAAGCCTTAACGGCACGCAATTGGATGATCTCCCGCCGCTTGCGATTACCGTATTGGTGTGCACCCCAATTATCATGCTATTGGGCAAGCGCCTTAGTCTGCTCGAGCTTGGCGAACAATCGGCTTCTTCCCTTGGGATTCACACGGACAGAACCCGCATTCTGCTAGTCTTAAGCGCTGTTTGCTTAATTGCCATAGCGACCGCGACAACAGGTCCCATTGCTTTCGTAGCTTTTCTGGCGGGCCCGATCGCGAAGCGATTGGTCGGCGTCGGCTACTCGACCGTTATTCCTGCCGGTCTGGTCGGCGTTATCTTGGTTCTAGGGGCTGATCTGATCGGCCAGTATGCGTTCGAGACCCGGTTTCCCGTGGGCGTCATCACCGGTATTCTCGGAGCGCCGTATCTGATCTACCTGCTTATCCGAATGAACCGAAAGGGGGATTTCTAATCATGAAACCCAGCCATCAGTTCCAAGCTGAACAAACCGTTGCGGGTTATGACAACAAAACGATTCTCCATGGTGTGAGCTTATCCGTTCCGAGCAACAAGATCAGCGTCATTATCGGAGCCAATGCATGCGGAAAGTCCACGCTGCTGAAAACCATGGCGAAGCTGATTAAACCGGAATCCGGCCAAATCACGCTGGACGGCAAGGCGCTCCACGAGTTCTCCCCCAAGCCGCTCGCTCGGATCCTCGGCATATTGCCGCAGTCTCCGATCGTGCCGGAAGGGATTACGGTCGCGGACTTGGTTGGCCGAGGGCGTTTCCCGCATCAGAGCTGGCTCGGCGGATGGACGAAGAAGGATTACGAGGCCGTCGCCGAAGCGATGGACATTATGAAGATCACAGATCTGGGAGACCGGAATATCGATGAGCTGTCCGGCGGCCAGAGGCAGCGCGTCTGGATTGCCATGGCACTGGCGCAGCAGACGGACATTCTGTTCCTCGATGAGCCGACGACCTTCTTGGATATTACCTATCAGGTCGAGATATTGGATTTGTTGACCGATCTCAACCGCAAGCACGGCACGACAATCGTCATGGTGCTTCACGACATTAACTTGTCCGCCCGTTATGCTGACTATATCTTCGCTCTTCGCGAAGGCAAGCTGGTGGCGGAAGGCAAGCCGTCTGAGGTCATTACGGCCGGCTTGATCCAAGAAGTCTTCGACCTTGACTGCGCGGTCATTCGCGACCCTGTGTCGGATTCCCCGATGGTCGTGCCGATTGGCCGCCATCATGCGCGAAGCTTAAAGCTTATTCACGCTGAGGGGAAACGATGATGAATCTTACTGCTTTGCCGTGGAGAGAAGTGCTGAAAGACGACGCCGTACATACCATTACCGGTGATGTGAGGGTGATCGAAGCGTTCCCGATTCCGCAATTGCAGACCGAACGCAGAGTGTGGATCTACTTGCCGAGAAGCTATAACGAAGGTGATCGCAGGTATCCGGTCCTTTATATGCACGACGGTCAAAATGTGTTTAATCAACCGACGTCATGGGGCACCGAGTGGGGCGTCGACGAGACATTGGAGCAGCTGGCAGTTGATGAACCGGAGATCGAGGCGATCGTGGTTGCTATCGACAATGGAGGCGACCAGCGCAACAATGAGTATAACTTCACGATTAACGCGGAATATGGCTTCGGAGGCAAAGGCGAAGCTTACGCCGCATTCCTCGCGGAGACGCTTAAACCGTATATCGATCTTCACTATCGGACCCTTCCCGAACCGGAGCATACGATGATTAGCGGAAGCTCGTTCGGAGCGTATATCTCGCTCTACGCCGCTATCCGTTATCCCGCCCAGTTCGACCGAGTAGGCGGATTATCGTTCGTCATGTGGCATGACAACGGTGCAATCATTGAATTGATCCAGAAGTCGGTTATCTCTCCCACGCTGCGCGTCTATCTGAGCATCGGCGAATTGGAGACCGACAATCCGGACTTTAATCGGATTGCTCATGAGCACGTTACACTGACACAACAGACGCTGATTGCAGCAGGGGTGGCGGAAGGTCGAATTCAATTCGACTACATTCCGGGCGGCACGCACCACGAATCTACGTGGGGACCGCTGTTTGCTAAGGCTCACCGTTGGCTGCTTCAGCCATAAACGTTCAAATTTGAAACAGAGCACGGCGATATAGCTGCCGTTGCTCTGTTTTTTTATATCTTTAATTAGCAGGAGACTTCCTCTGCTTGGAATGGATCAACTTCAGTGGGGTAGACTGTGGGATAAACAATTTTACAACTCCATGATAACTTTCCATTTCGGAATTGCTATCATGGCGTAGAGGTGTATGCTTATGGCGAAAATACTGATTGTAGATGATGAGAAGGCCATCAACGATTTGATTGCCGTCAATTTGAAGATGGTCGGGCATGAGTATGTGCAATTATATAGTGGCGATCACGTTCTGCAAACCTTGAATGAGACGCGAATCGATTTAGTTATTCTCGATGTGATGCTGCCCGGCAGAGACGGCTTTGAAATCGTACAGGATATCGTGAAACGGGGCGTGCCGGTCATCTTCTTGACGGCAAGAACTACGGTTTCGGATAAAGTGCACGGCCTCGAGACCGGAGCGGAAGATTATATCGTTAAGCCTTTCGAAGCCGTGGAACTCATCGCGCGCATCCATGTCATTCTAAGAAGAAACCACAAGACTGCCAACGAATTTAGGCTGGATGACACCGTCGTTGATCTGGACAAGCATGTTGTGACGGTTCAAGGACAAGAAGTGGAGCTAACGAATAAGGAGTTTCAATTAATGGACCTTCTTGTGCAAAATAAAAATATCGCGCTGTCACGCGAGAGAATTATCGAACAGACCTGGGGCTTTGATTTCTATGGCGAGACAAGAACCGTTGACGTGCATATTCAGAAGCTGCGAAAGAAACTGAATTGGGAGAATCGAATCAAGACGGTGTATAAATACGGGTACAGGCTAGAGGTGTAGAGGTGAAATTTTGGCAGAAGACGTACTTAAGCGTGTTGATTGTATTTCTGATCGCCTTCGACCTCGGGGCCTATGCGCTTCTCAAGAAGAGCTATGAACTAAACGAACAATTGGATATCTCAAGAGGCATGAGCGAATACGGGAGCATCGAAAAATCATTAAGCTACATCCTTCGCGCCTATACCGAAAGCTCGGGAAGTACCGACTACGAGACGTTAATCGCCAGTTTTGCGGCCAATCCTAATAAAGAGAATATCCTTCTGGAGGTTTACCGGGCGGATCAATTGCTCTTCTCCAATGCCTATGAGTTTGCCGGGGAGCGGGCGGAGCTTCACGGGGAGCCGTACCGATTCGTTTACAGAAAGATGAATGGCGAGCTATGGCTGTTTGTCGGCGGAAAGATGGAGCTCCAAGACTTAAGACTCGTTATTTCAAGAAAATCGGAGTATTTACAGGACTATCATGTCACGTTGCGGCAGTATTTCATTCGATTGAGCATCGTCATTTCGTTGATTTTATCGGCAGCGCTTATTTTTCTGCTGTTTCAATTAACCGCGCCTATTCGCAGGTTGAACAAAGGCGTGAAGGCCATTGCCGCAGGCGCGTATGAGCAGCGAGTGAAGGTAAGCGGGAACGACGAGTTCGGGGAATTGGCGCAAGATTTTAATAAGATGGCGGGTGCGGTTTCGCATCATATTGAAACGATCAATAAGGCGAGCGAAGACAAAGAGTTATTCATCAACAACCTCACGCATGAACTGAAAACACCCATTACAGCGATCAAGGGGTATAGCGCGTTTCTGAATCATGCCAATTATAACGAGGATGAACGACAAATGGCGGTTCAGTACATTCATGAGCATATTGCGAGGCTGGATGTTCTCTCGGGCAAAATGATGCAATTACTGTATTTGAAGAGCGGTGAGATTGCAAGGGAGCCTGTTGATATAGAGAATCTGTTCGCCTATGTGGTAAACATGGAGCGGCATCACGTAGAGGCAAAGCAGATGAAGGTGCGATGGGAGTGCTCGGCTGACAAAGTCTATGGCGATCAAGAACTACTGCAGTCCTTGTTCATTAACTTAGTCGAGAACAGCATCAAAGCATCCTCGGCTGGCGGGGAGATTCTATTGAGAAGCTTCCATAATGACGAAGGCGTTGTGCTTGAAGTCTTGGATCATGGAAGAGGCATCCCGCAGAAGGACATCGCAAGAATTACGGAAGCGTTCTATGTCGTGGATCGATCCCGTTCCAAAGAATTAGGTGGAATTGGGCTTGGCTTATCCATCTGCCATCAGATTGCCCAGCTCCATGGTGCAACCATACGAATCGAGTCCAAAGAAAATGAATATACAAGGGTCTCCGTGTATTTTACAACTCGATTACAACTTGAAGATTAGTTCATAATGCGGCTCCATTATAGTGGGTTTGTAGCTACGAAACACCATAAACTATTGGAGGTAATGAAGAATGAAGAAGAAGTTTATCACGGCAGCAATGACTCTGGGAGTAGCGACCGTGCTGGTTGCAGGAAACAGCGTGATCTCGGCAAATGCGTCTACATTTGATCATGCGCAGCAGGTGGAGGTTACCGGTAAACACCAGCCGCCCGCCATTACTAAAGTCGAACATGTGCCGGTGCACGAGAAGATCGCCGTTGTAACGGCGGAGAAAGCGATTCAAGACAAATATAACGTATCCTTAAGCGGCATGGATATTTCTTATAATTTGGGCAAACGCGAAGACATGGAAGGCACGTTCTATTTTGTAGCTTTCCAAAGTCAGAAATACACGTACACCGATGAAGAGCTCGCCAAAGCGAAGCGGGATTTACTTGCGGGTAAGGAAATGGACATCCAGCTAAACGATCTTTACGTTGCAACGATCAATGCCGAAACCGGAGAAGTCGTTCAAGTCGAGAAGAATCCATCGGCCAGCGGTTCGGAATTTGCGACAGAGTAAAGGTTCATCTCTATGAATCTGTGAAAATGGCAACGAAAACAACATGTCAGTTCTTGCCCTAGGGAGTTCAATCGCGCTATGCTGTAGGTATGACTATGACTACAACATTCGATAGGAATTGATTCCCTATGAAACTCGGTTTTTTTGATTCCGGCATTGGCGGGCTTACGGTATTGGCGGAATCGCTCAGGCTGCTCCCTGCTGAGGATTATCTCTATATGGCAGATACCACGCACGTCCCCTACGGGACCAAATCGAAGGAAGACGTGCAGACCTTCGTCTTTGAAGCTGTGGAGAAGATGGTTCAGCATGGCATCGATGCGCTTGTTATTGCTTGCAACACGGCGACAAGCATTGCGATAAACGAGCTGAGAGAGCGGTATTCCTTTCCGATTATCGGCATGGAGCCTGCCGTCAAACCGGCCGTAGAGATGAATCGCGCAACCGGCAAGAGAGTACTTGTTTTCGCTACACCTCTTACGCTGCAGATGCCTAAATACTATGCGCTCGTATCCCGCGTAGATCAAGATGGCATCGTGGATTCGCTGCCGTTGCCGGAGCTTGTCCAGTACTGCGAATCCCTTCAATTCGATAGGGATGTCATGGGTGAGTACTTCCGAGGTAAGCTTGCCCCCTATGATCTTAACCAGTACGGCATTATCGTGTTAGGCTGTACGCATTATCCGTTCTATACGGATATTCTCCGCGACCTATTGCCGCCCCATATCGAGATCGTCAACGGAAACGCTGGCACGGTCAGAAGGTTGTCGGCGTTGTTGAATCGCTATGGCATCGAAACAGGCTTGGGGAGCGGTCATGTGACGTTCATGTGTACCGGCGGGGAAGCCGCCTACATCGAGAAAATGAAGTTGGCGCTCACTTGTCTCAGATAAGATCCGAAATGAAACAAATACATCGCCATGGGCTGTGCCCGGGCGATGTATTTGTTATGTTCACCTATTCGGTTATGCGTTTCTCGCCTAAGTATTTCTCCGTCAATATGGAAAGCAGTCGGATGCCCACTTCATTCTGCCCGCCTTCGGGGATGATGATGTCGGCGTATTTCTTGGACGGTTCGATGAAAGCCTCGTGCATGGGCTTGACGGTCTGCAAGTATTGATCGTGGACGGATTGGATCGACCGGCCGCGCTCTTCCATGTCGCGCAATACCCGGCGCAGTATACGGACGTCCGGATCGGTGTCGACGAACACCTTGATATCGAGCATCGCCCGCAGGTTCTCGTCAGAGAGCACGTGAAGCCCTTCAATAATGACGATGTTGTAGGGCATGAGCTTCTCGGTTCGATCCTTGAAGCGGGCATGCATGGTGAAATCATAGACCGGCGCGTAGGCGGTCTGTCCGGCCTTCAGCAGCTTCAAATGCTCGACCAGCAGGTCGTTCTCGAACACGAGCGGATGATCGTAGTTTAGCTGCTCGCGTTCGGCCATCGTAAGATGGGGATGGTCTTTGTAATAGTTGTCTTGCGATATAAAGGTCACTTTATCAGACCCGTGATGTTCAATGACTGAGCGCGCGACCGTTGTTTTACCCGATCCCGTGCCGCCTGCAATTCCGATGATTAGCATAGCTGTCGATAAGACCTCGCTTATGTGTAATTACATTAATCTCAGTATTGTAGCATAGTGGTGCAGGGAATCACAAAACGCCGGCTTGAATTTCAATTTTAGCAGGAAGCAACCGATATTATAGGAGAATGGTACTAACGATTTGCATAGGCACATCGGCATCTAGAAGAAATGGAAGGGGAGATTCGTTCATGCACTACCAGTTCTGCCAGCAAGTGAAAATCGTGGATATGGATGATGAAATTATCTCGGAAGTGTTGTTTGAGCATGGGGAGTACGAGACGGCGGCTTTGTCGATCGGTTCATCCATCTTGATTCATCAATTGGGGTTGAAGGAATTTAGCGTTGTCTACGACAAAAGGGAAGGCAAAATCGCTCGTTATCAAATCAAGGATATCGAGCTTGATATGATTGCGCAACCGGTCGTTACCAGGGTGTACTTGGAACCGGTGAAGCTTATTGTCGGCCAACACGATATCGGCGAAATTGCCTGATATCCGGAATGGGCTTTCATGAACCTGCGGGAAGCGGGTTCTTTTTTCTGAAACTAAAAATTAACAATAAATGTCGTTTAGGCGATTGCAAAATCGGACCAATAATAGTACCGTTTATTGGTAAGAGTTTAAGGAAATGAGGAGATAAGTTGTCTAACTATTCGAATGCAGTTGCTGCCACAGAGGAAGCGCCGTTCTCGATGAAAGCGATTATGGGTCCGCTAATGGCAATCGTCGTCGGGATGATCATGGTTATCCTCGACAGTACGGTGATGAACATTGCATTGCCGACTTTAATGGATGATTTCAAGTCGTCCGTCAATACGATGCAATGGTCCATTACTGCTTATACGCTGGCGCTTTCCGCGGTTATTCCGCTGGCCGGCTGGCTAACCGATCGATTCGGCGCCAAACAAATTTTTCTGATCACGATATTCTTGTTCGCGGCAGGTTCTCTTCTATGTTCCTTTGCGACAACGCCTGAACAACTGATCGCCTATCGTGTTATTCAAGGTATCGGCGGAGGCATGGTACAGCCGATCGGGATGGCGATTATTTTCAAGCTTGCTCCTCCTAACAAGCAGGGTGCGGTCATGGGCATGCTCGGCATTCCAATGATGCTGGGACCCGCGCTTGGACCGGTATTGGGCGGTTATCTGCTGGAATACGCGACGTGGCACTGGATCTTCCTGATCAATCTGCCAATCGGTATTATTGCCATCTTAGTTGGCCTCAAGTACTTACCGAGAGTAGAACGCAAAACCGTGCCGGAACTCGATATATGGGGCATGTTCCTTGCACCGATCGCATTCGCTACGTTATCTTACGCGGTTAGTGAAGGCGGCAAAGATTGGGGTTCTACGAAAACGATTGTCGGCTTAATTGTGGGCTTCGTAGCCTTGGTGTTATTCATTATTGTCGAGCTTCGCCATAAACAACCGTTACTGGAGCTTCGCGCGTTCAAGTCCCCGGACTTCACCATCGGCATGGTTACGTCTTGGCTCATGTTCATGGCCTTATTCGGTTCCTTCCTGTTCGTGCCGATGTACATGCAGCAAGTGTTTCATTATGAGCCGCTCAAAACCGGGTTTATGATCCTGCCGCAGGTCGCGATGACAGGATTGTTTATGCCTATTGGCGGTAAACTGTTCGATAAATTCGGCGCTCGCGCCGTTTGTGTGGTCGGGGTCGCCTTTGTTGCGGCAGGCATGTTCTATATGTCGCAAATTCAAGCGGATTCCGGCTCAGGCTTCGTCATCATTGCAACGATGATTATGGGCGTAGGCATGGGACTGTCGATGATGCCGGTTAATACGCATATCTTGAAAGCAGCACCTCGCCATCTCGTAGGCCGGGTAACGCCGCTTACGTCCGCTGCTCAGCAAGTCGTGGTGTCATTCGCGGTTGCGGGATTGGCCAGTTATCTGAGCACGCGAATGACGGATCATATGACTACGAGTAAAGGCGATGCGGCTGTCTCGCTCGTAGCCGCTTTCGGAGATACGTTCTTCATCGCCGGATGTATCGCTACGGCCGGCGCCTTATTGGCCATTCTGCTTCGGAAGCCGAAAGCCGTGGAAGGCGAAGCAACGGATCAAGTCAATGCTCCCGTGATGATGCATTAAGTAGAGCATGATAGAAGGCCTCACCGTCCTAGGGATGGTGAGGCCTTTTCTATTGTCTGCAAACCTATGATATGATAACTATTACTGAGAATAGTTATCATTTAACGAAGGGGCTCGAACGGAGATGAAAGAGCATCACGAGCTAGATGAAGTATGGATGAAGCTTAAGGAAATCGAAGTTGTGAAGGACGCGCAGTGGCGCATACCGTTGAACTATATTGACTCTTATTTGATTCTGATTGTGGGCAGAGGGGATGCTCAGATAGCCGTGGACGGAGCGTATTCCTCGTTGGCGGCAGGCAGTGCGATCCTATGCTTGCCGAATCAGCTTGTCTATGCGGTTGTTGAAGGGGAAGAGGACTCGGAGCTATATATTCTTCGCTTTGACATCAAGGTAGATGAGGGCAGTACCAAGGGCGATTTTCCGGTAAACGGCATCGTCCAGCTATCTGACCCTGTGAAAATCGTTCAAAGCTGCGAATCCATCGTAAACTTGTGGGGGAGCGGAGCAGCAATACAGCGATTCCAGTCCCAGGCGCTTTTTCACGACATTGTATACCGCTTGCTGCTTGATTTCTCACGCAAGGATCAAGCCGTGAAGTATACGTTAACTCAAACGAAGGCGTATATGGAGCTTCATTATAACCGGAATATTACCATCGACGAGTTGGCGGATCTGGCAGGGCTTAGCCGCTATCATTATATGCGCTCGTTTAAGCGCGCCTTCGGCATAAGCGCAATCGATTGTTTGTTAGAGCTCCGAATTAGCCAATCCAAGAGGCTGATGGAGAGGACGGACATTCGTCTTCAAGAAGTGGCCGAGCGGATCGGATATCAAGATGAGTATTACTTCGCCCGCAAATTCAAGCAGAAGGTCGGCATTCCGCCGGCCTCTTACATGAAGAGCCGCAAACGTAAAATCGCAGCGTACAGCTTCCCGAATATCGGACAGCTGCTGCCGCTGCGAATTGTGCCTTATGCCGCGCCTATGGATCATTATTGGACGGACATTTATCGTCGGAAGTACGAATCCGACGTCGTGGTGAAACTAAGCCATCATTATGACTTCAATCTGAATGCGCTAAGGCAAGCAAAGCCGGACTTTATTATCGGCATCGATGACTTCACGGTCGAAGAAGAACAGCTCAAACTTAAAGAAATCGCGCCTACCTTATTTGTACCTTGGACATCTGCCAACTGGCGAGAGCATATGCGGCTCGCCGCCGAGTTTCTGGGCAATGAGGCCGAATACGAGGCATGGATGGAGGAGTACGAGCGGAAAGTTATCAAAACCACGCATCAATTAGAAGGTCTGAGCCGGAACGAATCTGTGCTCATGCTGCAACTGCATCAAGGAAAAATCTATGCGTATGGCAACCGTTCGGTCGCAAGCGTCATGTATGAAGACCTTGGGTTTATGTCCCCGCTGGGGAAAGACATCAATCATTCACATCAGGAACTGACGCTGCAGCGATTGGCCGAGCTGGACGCGGATCGGATGCTCATTATGATGACGGATAGCTTAGATCCGCGAACAAGCTGGGAAGAGCTGCGCCAGGTGGAAGCTTGGGCGGAACTGAGGGCGGTAAGAAACCATAACATCTCCTTGCTGTCGCCCTACATGTGGTTCGAGTACTCGGCCTATACGCAGAGAAAGTTTCTGGACGAGCTGCCAGGCGTACTAAAAGCATGATCATACAGGGAAACGGAGCACCATCATCCATTTTCGCAAGCAGTGGAATAGCTTATACTTCAACAGTAAGTGATAATAATTCTCATTATTACGCAATAGTTGGAGTTTAAAATATATCGTGAAAAGGGGTTTAACCGTTTTATGTTACAGCTTCGAATGAAACAGAACCGACTCGCACTGATCGGGATGTTGGTCTTCATACTCTTGCTCTTGTCCGCTTGCGGAAACAACGGAAATAAAGAAGTCGATACCAATGAGTCTGCTACCTATACCTTCACGGACGCGCTTGGTCGTAAGGTGGATATTCCCACTCATCCAAAGCGTATCATTACGACGCAGTATTTACCGGAGATGGCTGCCGTTGGTGTTAAACCGGTTGGTGCCGCCACTCATCTACTCACAGGCTATGCAGCGACTAAGGATCAGCTGGAAGGGATCGAGGACATTGGGGTGGCCAATGCCCCTGATGTAGAGAAGATGCTCGCTTTAAAGCCGGATCTGATTATCGCCACAGAATATAACAAGGATCAAGTAGAGCAATGGACCAAGATCGCCCCGACAATCGCAGTCCAATGGGAAGGCCACGATGCGTTTGTCCACTTCAAGGAAGTCGCGGCCCTTGTCGGCATGAAGGACAAGGCCGATGAATGGATTCAAGCTTACGAGAAGAAAGCAGAGGACACGCGGGCGAAGCTGGCGACCTTCGTTAAGCCGGGGGAAACCTTCGGTGTCGTCGTTATCGGCGGTTATGATATGAAGCAACTGCGTATCTACGGAAACAGCAATGTCGGGTATACCTTATATGATGCGCTGAAATTTCCAATGACGGATTTGGTAAGCGCGGAGATGAGTAAAGGCAACAATGAACAAGGGCTGAATATATCGCTTGAGAAGCTGCCCGACTACGCTTCGGCCGATCGCTTGTTCCTCGTCACCTTCGATAATGACCCCGACTTCGTAGATGAGGTGAACAAGAGCAGTCTGTGGAAGAACCTCCCCGCCGTCAAGGCAGGCAAAGTGTATGCGGTCAATTCGGATCTATGGTTCTCGTATGACGTAATGTCGTTTAACGCTCAGTTGGATGACGTGGTTCAATTGTTGAATAAATAAGCACCTGCAGCCGCAGCTCCATCGCGTCAATGGACATGGTTTGACTCCCCTCCTTCTGGTCAATGCTAACCAGAAGGAGGTTTTTTACATTGAAACAAAAAAGTTTAACTGTCGTTTTGTCGGTTATTCTGCTTCTGCTATTAGGCGGACTATTCATATGGCAATATCAACTCTTCCATGCGGGGAACCCCGACTTTCAGGACCGTCTTCATAGCGTCGAGTCCTATGCGATTCAAGGGAAATGGAGTCAGGCTCAGCAAGAAGTCGAGAGCGTACTGCGAATTTGGAAGAAGGGCCATACCCTCATCGCGATTAAGTACGCCGATACCAGTTTCACGTTGATGAACGTTACGTTAGACGTGCTCAAGGCCGCAACAGAGGAGAAGGATCTTCGAACCGTTCGGTACAGCACGAAGGAAGCGCTGGTCTTGTTCGACAATATTACTTCTCTATCGCCAAAGTCACCATAGGGAGCTGTGATCACAATGGAATTCTTCGTATTCGCCGTGCGATGCTTAATCGTGCTTCTGGCGACCTGGCTCGTCACCAATTTTATCGGCAAAAAATCAATAGCTCAGCTGACTCCCTATGACTTGGCCATTCTGTTCGTGATTTCGAACGTGGCCGCGCAGCCTTTAGTAAATAAGGACTCGTTCAAGACGGCTGCAGGAATGATCTTTATGGGTCTTTGCCTAGTGGTAATCGCGAAGCTGTCGCTGCACCGCTGGTTTTACAAGATGGACTTTACGCCCTCGATTCTCATTGCCAAAGGGGTCATCGACAAGAAAGAGCTCCGAAAGAACAGCATGAATCTGCATATGCTGCTCTCCCAGCTCCGGGTACAAGGTTATTTTCAGGTGTCGGACGTGGAGTATGCGATTCTGGAGGCGGGCGGAGACTTGTCCATACTGCCGAAATCGACGGCAAGACCGGTAACGCCGGATGATCTCAAGCTCTCGCCTCAACAGGAAGGGCTCTCATACGCGGTCATTATCGATGGTTATCTCATGAAAGACCAGCTTCAAGCGGCCGGAGTAAACGAGGACTGGTTGGAGAAGCAGCTCAAATCCCAGCATGGTTCTGCTATCAAGAATATTTTCTACGCGGAGGTCAACGATCAGAAGCAGCTGTTCGTGAGCGGGAGCCGGTAGACTACAAACAGAGCACGGCAAGAATTTGCCGGCTCTGTTTTTTAGTTATCTACGAATCAAAAACCGCACTGGATGATGCAAACTCCCTGAGCGGTAGCGCAAATCGGTGCACATAATGGAGCGAAAATACCGCACGCGGCCCGGCAAGCGTTGCCGATTCGCACACAGTTTGCTCGGCAAGCTTCCCGATCGTTAGCCGCTGCGGCAGCGACGGCAGCTCTGCTTCTTCGCGGAGTCAGCTTCTTTAGTTCCCGCGCAAGCTTCGTGAATAGGCGCTTAAGCGCAAGGTTAAGCGATTTGCCTATTCGCACGTTTAACGTAGTGCCGTCTTTGAAACGAACCTTCTGCGAACCTCCGCAAGAGCATCCATCTTGACAGCCGCAGCCGCCGAATTTGATCGGAACGATGGCTTTCTTGTTGATAAATCCTCTGGCCGTGAGCTTGCCTTTCTGATCTCGAAAAATAATGTTGGCGCTGCAAGCACCTTTCACTTGTTTGCCGAAGGAAGCGGTGAGTCTGCTGCTTGTGCGAGTCAGAGACTGGATCTTTATTGTTGCCAAATTGCATGCATTTTGCGTAATGTTTAGGAAGAAGTCCATGACACCGCTGCGGGGATTGGCGACCACGTCGACGTTCGCGCTTAAGATGCCTTCTTGCTTGGATTTGATGCTCGCCGTTGCGAATAGGGTAGTCGTTCCGTTCACTGTTCGTAATAGTCCGGGCACTGTTTCCACTCCCTCGAGTCGAATAGGTATGAGCACCTACAACATATTCGGAAGGGATAGTCTTGGAGTGGGTGAATGACCAGGGGATATAGTAAACGAAAGGGAAATCGGAAAATAGGCAGCTCTTACAGCGTATAGGGAGGCAGGTTAAACGTGAAGAATGATCAAAATAAATTACGCGAGTCGTTTGAACAAGCCGCGAGCATTTACCAGCAAGCGCGTCCGGATTACCCCGAAGACTTGCTCAATGATCTATTGCGCGTGACCCATTTGAAGGCAGGCAACCGTTTGTTGGAAGTAGGTTGTGCTACAGGAAAGGCGACTCTTCCACTAGCACAGCGAGGATTTAATATCACGTGCATCGAACTCGGCGCGGAGCTCGCTGCAACTGCTCGGCGCAACCTTGCAGGCATGAATGTTAACGTTATTAACGGGAATTTCGAGGTGTGGCAACCGGAGGCGGGGGATGGTTACGATCTGGTATTCGCTGCGACTGCTTGGAATTGGATTGATCCTGAAGTTCGGTACAGGAAGGCATGGCAAGCCCTTCGTCCGGGCGGACACCTGGCGTTCTGGAATGCCAATCACGTTTTTGCGGATGAAGGAGATCCCTTCTTTGTTGACATTCAAGACGTGTATCATGAAATCGGGGAAGGTAAGCCTGTAGAGGACAACGACTGGCCGCGGGTCGGAGAACTTCAGGAGCAAGTAGACGAGATTGAGGCAAGCGGTCTGTTCGAGGTTGTTCACCTCCGACATTTCGATTGGGAACGCATCTATCATGTGGAGGCGTACATTAAGCTCCTAGAAACCTTCTCCGGACATATTCTTATGGAGGAATGGAAGCGCGATAAGCTTTTTGGCGAAATTCGAGCTCGTCTCCATAAACGTGCAGACCAATCCGTTCGCCGTCATTGGGGTGCCGTTCTCCATGTCGCCCGTCGAAGAGATTGACCGTTTGCTAGGCGCTAACGAATCGTAGAAGCCTTATTTAAGCGAAAATGGCATCCAAAAAAATCTAACGAATCACAGAGGTCCTATTTAGCTGATTTCGAGTCGTGATGGACATTTTGCGACCAAATAAGCCCGCTAGGATTTGTTAGAGTTATCAAGGGGGGCGCAGATGGCCGAGGACGAGAAAAGGCGCCACAGATTGGAGATCTGTGGCGCCTTTTCTTAGTTTCATCGTGCTGCTTACTGCGCTTCCACCGCAACGGGAACCGGGTCCTTGATTCGGTAAATAGGCAGTAGAAACACGATGCCGATTAGAAACATTGCAGCGGAGCATTGATAGGTCCAAGAGAGCGATAAGCTGTCCTTCAAGAAACCGGAGACACTCATGGTAACCACCATGGCGCCCATGAACATAGGTGTCAGAATACCGTTCACACGCCCAACGAATGATTCCTCCGTCTTATTCAGAATGAGCGTATTTATACCGATCTGCAAGGCTGGCATGAAGAGGCCGATCATGGCTTCCATCGCGAGCGTGAGCCAGAACATCTCGGAGAATCCCATGATGGATACGCCAATCCCCGTGACAAGCATGCCCCATAAAACAAGCGTTTGCGGCGCAACTTTGTTCGAGAACACCATCGATAATCCCCCGCCGACAAGCATCGCTGCGCCGTTGGCCGCGAAGAGCCATTGTAGATTGCCCTTCGGCAATCCGAGCTGCTCGGTAATAAGAAAGACGGCCAGCGTATGAATGACGCCGATGCCAAGTCCCGCAGCGAGGAAAGAGCCGCCCAAAGCGACGAGCGCTTTGCGATGAAGAACGTAATCGAGCCCCATCTTCATCTCGGTCCAAATCGAAGTCCCTTTATCGATTTTCTCTTCGTCTCTGTCCGGGGGCAGCAGCGTAAGTACGGCGGCAGAGATGAGGAACATGGCGCAGACAATGCCCATCGACCAGTGGATGTTTAATTGTTCGAATACGAATGTGCCCAGAATCGGACCCAAAATCATGAACACGGCCATCATCGTCTGGAATAAAGCCATGCCGGCCTGCATTTGCTCGCCCGGTACATGCAGCTTAAATAACTTCATACTGGAAGGCTGAGAGAACTGCGACAGAATCGCCGAGACGAACGTGGCGAAGAATATGGCTTGCCAAGAGCCATAAAGTAAGGTGAGCATAATAACGAAGATTGATATTGCGCTAAGCAGGTCGCATATTACCATTGTTCGCTTAGGTTTCCATCGATCAGCAAATGCGCCGCCGATGAAGGAGAATACGAAAATAGGCGCGAACTCCGCTACCGAGACCAGCGAGACGGCAAGCGCGTCCCCATCGGTCATTTCGACGACAAACAAGAGCACCGCGAAGTTGCGCACCCAGATGCCAATTTGCATGAATACGCCTGCTGATAAGATTGCTTGAATAAACCGGTTTCTGAGCATGGAGCCCATAGAGGGCTTAGCTTCTGATGAAGGACTATTTGTTACAGGGAGTTCCATGTTAAACATTCATCCTCTCTAGCAAAATAGTAGATCATATGTTCGATTCTACTATAATTATGTCTATTAAGGAAAGAGAACATACTCTTATAATGATTAATATTTTGCGGGAAAATGAGGCGTGCTTGAAGTCGATAGGGATGGTTCCCTCAAGCTATTGGCAATGAAGAATTGGGCCGCATAGTAGGTGACCATGATCCAAATGTCGGGGTGGGAAATGTCCGAAACGAACATATTCCAAGACAGAAGGGAATCGGAGGCCAAGAAGAGCAGTGATCCGATTACAGCGTAAAGATTGCCGGTCAGAATTGCCGTCCAGGCCATGATGGAGATGACCGTTACATAGAGAAGAACAGGTGCGATGAGTCCGCTCTGCCCGCTGTCTTGAAGGGCATGCACCAGCCGTATACTCATATATCCGGCATAGGCAGCAATTGGAATGAGGGTCGCGGCACGCGGCCAAGAGAACCGCATTTGCCGGATGAAGGATGTGGTGTAGAACAGATGTCCGATCAGAAAGGCAGAGAGACCGGCAACGAACCATTTCATTAAACCGTCGCCGCACATCGAGAAGAGCAAACCGAGCAAGAGCAGCGAATGCTTCGGCTGCCGAGAGGTCGGGCAGAGCAAGAAGGCATACGTCAGGATAAGAATCATAGGAATCAGCTTAAAAACCAGCTTGATGACTTCCGGTTCGTCGGGAACGAGGAAAATATAAGAGAGGCTCATAAGTCCAATGGCATACGCAAGCATCTTACGAATCAAGTGGAGCTCCTCCTTTTATAGACCGAGTAATGGTAGATACATAGATTAAATTATACCGCATCTAACAAGAAAAATAAGGATATTTTGATCGGCTTATTTAGGCAGAATCGGTGGCTAATAAAATACAAAAAGGCTTCCCGCAAAGGAAGCCCTTGTTGTTATTCTATAATCTCGACATGCGCAGCATGCGCTGCCGGTTATGGGCGTAGGATTGGTTGGCGATCTCTCGGAATCGATCGTAGTCACCTGCTAGAATCGTGTCGTAGATGGATTGATTCAGTCGGTTGGCGGAATAATGCGGCTCATGAGGCGTTAATTTGAAGTTAATGGTGGCGAAGAGAATCATTTGTTTGACGCTGGCATCGACGATCTTCGCAATGACGCCGTTGTTCATGACATTGAGCAAGCATTCAGAGAATTTCATGGAGCTCACAAGGTACTGTGTATAATCATTATTCTGCTCAGCCAGGATGGAACGGTTCAGATGCTCCTGCAGATTCTTGAGATCCGGCTCTACTACACCATCTTTCAGTAGAGCAATGGCCTGCAGTTGAAACAGGTACAGAACCTCCATGGTATCAATGACCTCTTTCATGGAGATCTCTTTGACGAGTACGCCTCTATTCTTAAGCGTAACGAGCAGTCCTTCATGCTCAAGGCGAGAAATGGCCGCGCGGATAGGTGTACGACTCATGTTCAGGGTTTCGGACAATTCGTTCTCAGACAGAAGTGAACCTGGCATGAACTCGCCGGTTCGAATTTGGGTATTTACATAGTCGTACGCGGTATCGATTAGTGTCGAATTCGCCATCATTACACGTTCCTCTCTCTCTTGCACTCCTCTGTATATTATGACATGCAAGAGGCGGACTGCAAACTGACAGCATCCCAATGCAGTTGAAAAAGGAGTCGCCCCGCAACGGGGAGCGACTCCTTGCTATCAGATTTACTCCGTGTACATCGTTTTCAGCTTAGCGCGCTCTTCTTTCGTGATGCCAAGTCCTGTTTCCAGGAATGCATCTATGGAGCCGTACTTTGCTTTCATCTCGTCAATAGCTGCTTGAAGGAATTCTTGCTGAACGCCCATCAGTGCAGTAATGGCAGCAACAACGTTCTCGTCTTTTACTTGCTGCTTTACACCATCGATCATCTTCTTGTTGGCATCCGCACGGTAGAAGTTGCTGAGCAGATAGTCGTCCATTACGGTTTTCTCATCAACGCCAAGCGTCAGAAGGATAATAGCGGAGCCAAGACCTGTGCGGTCTTTACCGGCCGTACAGTGCTGCAAGAGAGCGGCGTTCTTCGGATCGTTAAGAAGATCCATCAATTGCACGTAAAACTTCGGAGCGTCAACCATCTGTTTGTTGAAGCCAACCATCATTTGAACGGCGGATGCGGCATCCTTCATCATGCCGGAAGCGATCATCGCATTCATATCAGCAGTCCAACCTGCGTTGCCTGCATCCGTACGAATGTTGTTGATACCTGCTATTACCGGATCCGGAAGAGCTTTAACTTCCGCATCGGTACGGTAGTCGACGTTAGTCTTGATACCCATTTCTTGAATGGTCTTCAAGTCTGCATCCGTCAGATGGCCAAGCTCTTCGCCGCGGAATAGTTTGCCCCATTTTACCGTTTTGCCATCTGTCGTTTTGTAGCCGCCGAGGTCGCGGAAGTTAAAGGCGCCTTGCAGGTTTACTTTGCGCTCAGCCGTCTCGATCGTTGAGCTGTTCCCGCCTTTGACAAGGAAGTAAATGTGCGAGCCCGGTTTAGGATCTTCGGTTACAAATCCGTTAAATGCGGAGTAAGTCTTAGCCAGCAATTTACCAGTCGTCTCGATGTTGTCCGGGGATGTGCTCCAGTATACTTTGGCTGCGCCTAGATCAGTGTCCGCTTTCCAACGTACGATTAATTTACCTTGAGCTGTGCGTTCCACGCTGGCTTGCGTGAAAGCACCCGGTTTCTTGGCGATCGGTGCTGCTGCGAAGCTGGATGCGGGAGCAACAATGGCGCCTACGAGCAAAGATGCGGATAAAACCGCTGTTGTGAGTTTTGATGATTGTTTCATTTTTATATACCCTCCTAAGAAATTCAATATGTCTACAAGTAGAGTACAAGTTGTGTGTTTTCGAGAAATCATAGATTTGTAAATGTTTTGTGTAGCCCTGGGCGCGCCTAATAATTGTCCTTGTCAAATGCTTCTATTTCCATTTATAATGATTGTGTAAAGTTTAATCGCTTTAATTTTCATATAACAAGCTGTGTTATATTTATTTTTTTATACCTAAAGTTAAAGCGATTAAACTTTAAATGCGTCATTCCGGCGCTGGTCGATTGGGCAATCGAAGGGGGATTGGTGGCGTGAAGTCAACCAGGGCAAGCCGCCGCGAGGGAAGACTGTTTTACTTGTTCGTGTCTCCGTGGCTGATTGGATTTATTGTATTCGCTTTGTTTCCGGTGCTCGCTTCCTTGTATTACAGCTTCACGGAGTATGACATCATTCATGCGCCGGAGTTTATCGGATTTGGCAACTACAACGAGATGTTCCACGACGAGTTGTTCTGGAACTCCATCGAGGTCACGCTGCGGTATACCTTCATTAGTGTTCCTTTGACGCTTGTCCTCTCCCTGATCTTCGCCATCCTGATCAATCAGAGAATTCCGTTCCGCGGTTTGTTCCGGACGGCGATGTATTTTCCGAGCATGATCTCGGGCGTGTCGATGGCGCTCCTCTGGTTCTGGGTATTTAATCCACAAGCCGGTCTCTTCAATTACTTCTTATCCATGTTCGGCGTCGATCAGATTAACTGGTTCCTCGATGAGAAATATGCGATGTGGGCCCTCATTATCATGTCCTTCTGGGGTTTAGGCGGGGGGATGCTTATCTTCTTAGCTGGATTGCAAGGCGTGCCGGCACACTTACTTGAGGCAGCGAAGCTTGATGGAGCCGGAAGGCTCAGGTCGTTCTGGAACGTCACATTGCCGCTCATCTCTCCCGTTATCCTCTTCCAGCTCATCATCGGATTAATTGACTCCTTTCAAGTGTTCACGCAAGCGTACACGATTACCCAAGGCGGGCCGAACTATTCCACCTGGTTCTACGTCTACAACATCTACATTAACGCCTTCAAAAACTTCCGCTACGGTTACGCCTCAGCCATGTCCTGGATACTGCTGATTGCCGTTACAGTCATTACGTTCTTCATTATGAAGCTGTCCAAACGATACGTGCATTACGAAGGGGGAACCCCGCAATGAGTGGGATGGCCAAGAAGGTCGATTTGCTCCAAGTCATCGGATTTCTCATTCTATTGCTCGTTACCGTCGCCATGATTATGCCGTTCTGGTTCATGCTATCGACATCGCTCAAGACGACGAAGGAAATGTTCGTGTATCCGCCGTCCTTCATTCCGGAGCACTTTGCTTGGGAGAACTTCAAAGAACTTTTCGTGAACTCGGAGATCAAGTTCGGACGGCAGTACATAAACAGCGTGATTGTGGCTGTATTGACGGTAATCGGAACGGTATATTCTTCTTCGTTCGTTGCTTTCGGTTTTACTCGGTACCGGGCAAGAGGAAGCCAATTTCTGTTCATGCTCGTGCTCAGCACGCTCATGCTGCCTTATCCGGCGATTATGATTCCGCAGTTTCTGCTCTTTACGAAGCTCGGGCTCCACGATTCCTTGCTGCCGCTCATTCTGCCTTCCTTCTTTGCATCGGCCTATATGATTTTTCTATTGAAGCAATTCTTCACGACGCTGCCCAATGAGCTTTATGATGCGGGCAGAATCGACGGCTGCAGAGAGATACAGCTCTATTGGAGCTTAACGCTCCCGTTAGCAGGTCCGGTATTAGCGACTGTAGCGATTTTCTCCTTCCTCTGGAGCTGGAATGACCTCTTAACGCCTGTGCTGTACCTGGATTCGCAGGAGAATTTCACGCTTCCGATCGGGATGGCTGCGATGATGTCCTCGAAATTCCGCATTGCGCCGTGGAATCTTATGATGGCGGCCTCGCTGCTGTCGGTTCTTCCTATTGTTGCTCTGTTCGCAGTAGCGCAAAGACGTTTCGTCCAAGGGATCGTTCTTACCGGTATCAAGTAGTTGTTCACATAGTCCGTCACTACTATTAACGAGGGGGATTTGCATGAGCGCAAAGGTTGGAAAGACGATGCTTAGCTTGACGCTAACGTTCGGATTAGTTGGATTGGTTGCGGCGGGATGTTCAGATGGAGGCGGTAAAGACGGGGATGTTGTCACGATCACGCACTATACGATCGATTCCCCGGATCGCACTTTCGTGGAGAAGCTAATCCCGGATTTCGAGAAAACCCATCCGAACATTAAGATTAAAGTGACCAAAGCGCCATATGAGCAATTCGACTCCAAGCTTCAATCATCCATAGCCGCCAAGAACTCTCCGGACGTCACTTCCCACTGGGGGTATGGCGGATTCATGGAGTACTACAACAAAGGGATGCTGATGGATATGACGCCTTATCTCGCTGATTTCAAGGCATCCGACTATAACATTCCGGATGATGTCATGAACATCTACAAGGTGGACGGCAAGACTTTCGGAATCCCGCTGAATAGTTACGTGACGGTCATGCTGTACAATAAGGACCTGTTCGACAAAGCCGGACTTGCGTATCCTCCGACGGACTACGAGGATAAGAGTTGGACTTTCGATAAGATGGTGGATTACGCGAAGAAAATGACGGTGGATTCGAAGAACTTGGCCGAGGCGCAATACGGCGTGGACTTCGGGTTCGGCGAGCGCGACCAACGGCCTTCTTATTTTGGAGGTCAAGTCTACTCCGACGATACGTGGACCAATGGCGGCAAGCCTTCTAAGATCAACCTGACGGAGCCGGACGTTATTGAAGCTTACAAGAAAGTATACGGTCTTATCTGGGATCAGAAGGTTTCTCCGACACCTGCATTCTCGAAGTCGGTTTCCGGCCAATTCGGCGATCCGTTCCTCTCCGGCAAAATCGCCATGTCCGTCGTAGGCTCCTGGAGCCTGGCGGCATCCAGCGACTTTAACTTCAAGGTCGGCGTTGCGGCGGTACCGCAAGGTCCCAATGAGAATGTAAGAAGCGTGCTGTACGTGGATCCTCTCTTCGTGCTCAAAGATTCCAAGCATCCGAAAGAAGCGCTGGAATGGATCAAATACTTGATCACGACAGACGTGCAGAAGAAGTCGATTGAGCTGAGCGGCGGCAATCCTCCGGTCAACCAAGCGGCGGCGGAGACGTATTACAATAATTTTGAAGGCATCGATCCGGCTCAAATTAAGCAGGTGTTCGACGGCGCATACAAATACGGCTTCGAATCGTATAATCACTTGATTTCGAACTACTCGCAGATCAACGAATTGTTCATTAACGAGCTGGCTGGCGTCGAGAACGGGGACGAGAAGGTCGAAGTCGCGCTTCCGCGCATTCAGGAGAAGCTGACGAAGCTGCTGGAACGCGTCAACAAGTAAATCAAGAGACGCGCGTCTTAGTTTGCTCTTGGCTCCAACTATGATACGGTAAGAGCAGTCATTTTTTATTCGTATAGGAGCGATATAACGATGAAAGTCAGTATCTTTGATGTTGCGAAGAAATCAGGCTTGTCCGTAGTTACGGTTTCGAGGGTATTAAATAATTCATCATCCGTGCGTCAAAACAACAGGGAGAAAGTGCTTCAAGCGATGAAAGAACTCGATTACCATCCGAACGCATCGGCTCGCAGTCTAGCCAGAGGAAAAACGGGCATCATCGGCTTGATGCTGACGACGCTTCATGATTCTTTCTTGGATGCTGTGGTCAAGGAAATCAACGACCGGTTGGCGGAGCACGGATATTTTCTCGCGTTGTCGATCTCGAACGGCTACGAAGATACGTTTCATCGTTCCTTGTTTCAGGAGGATCGCGTAGATGGGGTCATCTTGCTGTCTCCCGTGGATGAAGATGAGTATGTGATGGAACTGAAGAAGAAGAAAATTCCGTTTATTATGATCGATAACTCGCAGCGCAATCCTTCAGTAACTTCGATCATCGTAGACAACTTCAAGGGCGGCTACGAAGCGACGAAACACTTGATTGATCTTGGACATACGGAAATCGCGCATATTGCAGGGCCGGATTCTTTCCTCAGCAGCAGGGAACGCGAGCGGGGATTCCGCTTCGCACTCGAAGAAGCAGGTTTGCAGCCTTACGGAATGGAGCGAGGCGGCTTCGAAATTCCTACCGGTTACCGCATTGCGAAGCAGTGGATCGACGAAGGAAGCTTGCCGTCCGCGATCTTCGCTTCGGATGATTACATTGCGGTAGGTGTGCTGAACGCTTGTATGACCTCGGGCATTCGCATACCTGAGGATGTGTCGCTCGTCGGCTTCGACGACCAGATTCTGGCCTCCGAATTTCATCCGAGGCTGACGACAGTCCGGCAACCGTCGGACCGGATCGGGCATGCCGCAGTGGAGCTGCTGCTGAACGTGATTAACGAGCCTGCCAAACGCAGCGTGACGATGCAGATCGAGCCGGAGCTGATTGTGAGAGAATCGACGGCTCGCAGAGCTTAGAGCGTAGACTGCCAGGGCAGGAGCTCACACGAAAAAACCGCGATACCATATGGGTAACGCGGTTTTTTGTTTTCCGGAGGGTCGGCACAGCTTTTGTCAATTAGCAGGCGATTGATCAAGTCTTAGCAGGTGAAACATATGCTAAGAAATTGTAGCTATTTTCCGCATGAAGTCTGTTAGTTATCTGGCGGGAGAAGAAAGTTTTGTCGAAAGTACTGCAATATGAAGCGACTCGTCTTGGGGGATTCTTTTTTCGGTATAATGGAAGGTAGTTTACAAACAGATGCCTGAATGCATACATCCAATTCTTATATAAGGGAGCTACTATCATGCTGGAATATAGAAAGGCAAGACCGGATGAACGTGAAGAATATATCGATTTAGCCAATTATGCCTTTAAGATTGACGTCGAGACCGTGCTGCCCAAAGTGTACAGCAAGGACGTCGATTATTCGGGTATCCATATGGTGGCTGCAGATGAGCAGGGACGGTTGCGCGCGCAGGTAGCCATCTACCCGGAGTCGATGAACGTAAGCGGCGTTGCGCTGCGCATCGGATACTTGGGAATTGTATCGGTGCACCCGAGAGCACGCGGGGAAGGGCATATGAAGGTGCTGATGAACAAGTGGCTGGAAGAAGCGCCTGAATCGTACGATATGGTCGTCCTATGGGGTCAGCGGCAGCGGTACGAGTATTTCGATTTTACCGTCGGAGGGGTGAAAATCAAGTATTCGGTGGGCCAGGTCAATTGCCGCCATGCTTTGAAGGACGCAGAAGTGAAGGGGCTGACCTTCCCCCCGTTGTTCGAGATCGAAGGCGCAGCGGCCTTCGCGCATAAGCTGAATGAGGCTAGGCCTGCATTCGTTCATCGTAACGAGCAGCACATGTCGTACATTTTGCACGGACTGGAGCAGCGAGCGATCGGCGTGTTAGACGGGGACAAGCTTATTGGCTATATCATCCTCAACAAAGAAGGCAATGAAATTACGGAGATCGCGATGGAGAATGTGAACGATGTGCCGCGCGCAATCAAAGGGTATTTGGCACATGCGGGTCAGGAATGGATCGCTGTATTCGCGCCGGACTACGAGACGGAGCTAAATGCGAGCCTGAGCAGTTTTGCCGAAAATTACGTAATTGGTACATCGGATATGTACCATATCATAGACTTTGCCCGTGTGCTTGAAGCTTATTTGACGCTTGCCCATCGGACGACCGGACTTGCACCGGGTAAATTCTCCGCCGTGCTGGATGGCCAGCCTGTTACCGCTCGCGTGGATGAGAATGGCGTGACGGTGGAACGGTCGGCCGAGCCCGGTGCGGTCCAGCTGGATAAGAAGCAGGCGCAGACGCTTCTCCTTACTCCGCAAGGTCGTTATTCGAGAGCAAACGTGCCTGCCGGATGGTTTCCGCTTCCGATCTTCTGGTATACGGCGGATAAATTTTAACAGCATCAGAGGAGACGACCAACATGAAAGAAGATAAACGCGGCATACTCATTCTGCCAGAGGAGGTTGGCCCTTATTGGGCGGACCTGATTGCGCGTTCAGGCCTTAATCTGGTGGGGATCCATCCGGGCTGGGGAGCGGGAGCGCTTGAAGAGCTCGAGAAGATGCTGGAATTCGTGAAAACCCCGGTTTTTGCGCAATTCGCAGAACGGATGAAGGAGCTCAATGTGGACCTCGAGTTCGAGTCGCACGCGATGTCATGGCTTGTTCCGCGAGCGCTCTTCTCCGAGCATCCCGACTGGTTCCGTCTGGACGAGTCAGGAAATCGCAATCCGGACTTCAACTTGTGTGCTTCCAACAAGGAGGGACTTCATTTCCTAGAGGCGCGGTCAGAAGAGCTGGCTCGAGCGTTGCCTACACAATCCGGGCGATACTACTTCTGGATCGACGACGTGACGAACAGTGCCTGCCACTGTGAAGAATGCCGTACGTTATCTACTTCCGACCAGGCAATGATTTTCTACAATCATATCCTGCGGGGGATTCGGCGCTTCGATGAAGCGGCCGAGCATTGTTATCTGGCTTACCAAGATACGATCCAAGCGCCAGTGAAGGTACAGCCCGACCCGGGGATATTCCTGGAATATGCGCCTATCTACCGCAATTCAGCCCGTCCGATTGATGATTCGGATTGTCCAGAGAATTATAAGGAGCTCGAACATCTGCCGGGTCTACTGCAGCTATTCGGACAGGATGGCGCTCAGATTCTGGAATACTGGATGGACAACTCCAGGTTTCTAAACTGGACCAAGCCGTTGCAAGCATTGCCTTTCTACGAAGAGGTTATCCATCAGGACGCGGCGTATTATCGGAGTTTGGGGTTCAACCGGCAGACCAGCTTCGGCGTATGGTTAGGTGAGGACTACGCGCAAGCTTTCGGCGAGCCGCCGGTTGTCGCTTATGCTCGTGCTATTCGCCGTTCGTGATGTCGGCAAACTGCTGAGAAATTCGCAGCCAATCGGCATCGTTTGGATCGCAAGCGTCAATAAGCGCCTTTAGTCGAACGTTCACAGCCGGATGGACATCGTTATGGAGCTGCAGATGAATATCCAATCCAACGAGCAGTATTTTAGCTAAGTCCTTGTTTTCGACGTTCAACGTATGGAGATCCGCAGGAAAAAACTTCTCCAGCATTCTGTACGCGGACGGGGTATCTTCTTTGGAGTACATTAAATCGAAGAGCGTCTCGAAGGGACCGGACCATTCCGCGCTCTCGATCGTCCGAAAGAAAGCCGGATTGGCAAGCTCGGTATTAGGCGTTCCGACATACAACGTATTTCCTCCCAGATCCGTGATGATAAAGCGACGATCCTCTGCCAAGTCCTTCAACTTCGATATGCGGGGGATGCCGGAGCGCGGGATTCGCCCGGTCGCTTGTTTCAAGCCGGAAGTGAAAGCCTCATAGAGACGATTGACGTCATCCACTTGCACGTAACACATTTGCGAATTTGCGGCAGGCACCAGCTTCTTGCTTCCATAGAAATGGATCTCCAGCTCACCATACTTTACAACGGCATACGTATGCGGACGATTGGAGGTATACACGGTTTCGAAGCCCAGATGTTCATAGAAGGCAGTCTGTTCCTTGATGGAGGGACACGGGAATATAGGTTTGATTTGATTCATTTCATAAACCCCTTTCACTCGATAATGTACTTCTACCCCTATCGTACAACATTCATGCAAATGATAAGGTTTAAGATAAAAAGGGGCGCTCCGGTTTAATGGAGCGCCCCTTAAGTATGGTTACTTTTCCTTGCTTAATATGGCGTCGATTTCTTCAGCGATCTTCTTGGCGCCTTCTTCCGGCGTCACTTTCTTGTTCAGAATTTGATCGCCGTAAGTGATATACACCTGATCCTCTTCCGCCGTCGTTTCGGTAAACTGATACAACTTGCCTTTTTGCAGCATTTGCGAAATGATCTTGGCGTTGGACGGCATTCCTTCCGCGTTCAATATCTCTTTCTTGTCGACGACGCTCGGTCTAGGTGGAATAATGCCACGGCTGGCTGCGTCATCCGAGTAAGAGTCCGGCGTCGAGAGCGCTTCGATAACCGCCCATGCTTCATCAGCATGCTTCGTATCTTTGGAGATGGAGAAGCCTGAGTTGTGAATATAAGTGGTGAGCGGATCGATATCGGTGCTTGCCACCGGCATCGGCGCTACGTTCCATTTGAACGGCAACGTCTTATAACCGCCGATTGCCCAAGAGAAGTTCGCTTCCATGGCGATCTTGCCCGTTGCAAACGACATGCCCGTCACGTCTTGACCGCCGCCGGCCGGTGACGGAGCTACGTTGTACTTGTTGGATAGCTCACTTGTAAACGCAAGCGCAGCGATGACTTTCGGATCGTTGAATGCCGATTTCGTGCTGTCTTCGTTCAAATAGGATCCGCCATTGGTGAATACCCAAGCGCTATACCACCATGGCCCGATTCCCGGATAGCTGGTGCCGAATTGCGCGAAACGATCGCCGTCCTTCAGCGTCAGCTTCTTGGCATCCTCCAAGTACGTTTCCCACGTCCAGTTCCCTTCCTCGTAGGATTCCCAAGGTGTTTTCAATCCGGCAGCCTTGAACATATCTTCGTTATAGAAGAAGAGCGCCGTATTCAAGTCCTGCGGAATACCGTATTGTTTTCCGTCGTATTGATAGAACTCCAGTGACGCCGGATAGAAATCGTCTTTATTAAATGTCGAGCTGGCTTCGATATACGGATTCATGTCCAGCAGCTTGCCCTGACTTGCGAACTTCTTGAGCGGTTCGCTCATGAACAGCACATCCGGCTGCGTGCCGCCGGCAAACATCGTCGTTACCTTATCCCAGTATTCTCCTCCGGGTATCGGTGTAACTTGTACATCGATGTTAAGCGATTTGTCTAAGTATTTATCGATCCGCGCTTTCAACACTTTCGTCGCATTCTCATCGCCGGTATACGTCATAGTAATCGTGACCTTGTCTCCGGAACCGCCTGAATTATTGTTTGAACATGCTGCAGCGAAGACGAGCGAACTAACGGCAGTGCACAATAGCAGTAAACGGCTCCATTTGACGACTTTCTGCGTTCTCATTTGTGTTGCCTCCCCTTAATATTTAACTGCTTCACGAAACTTCAATCCGGCACGGCCTTCGACATCCCCCCTTCCGTTACCCTTTGATTCCGGAAACGACCACGCCTTGAATCATCTTGCGCTGGAACAAGAAGAAGATGGTGACAGTCGGAACGAGCGCGATGACGGAAGCTGCCATCAGAAGATGCCACTCCACGGTATGCAAGCCTCTAAGCGCGTTAATACCCAGTTGAATGGTTCGGAGCTGCTCGGAATTGATATAAATGAGCGGTCCGAGGAAGTCATTCCATACGCCGTTGAATGAGAAAATGGTCACGACGCCAATAACGGGGAGCGACATCGGGATAATAATGCGGATAAAGGTGCTCCAATAGCCGCAGCCATCGATTTTGGCGGCATCGCTGTACTCCTTGGCGATATTCATGAAGAATTGCCGGTATAGAAAGATATAGAATGGCGTCCCGAAGAAGGCCGGTGCGATTAGAGGCAAATAGGAGTCGAGCCAGCCGAGTTCTTTGAAAATGATGAATTGGGGCACCAAGGTGGTATGGTAGGGGATCATCATGGTTGACAGCATCACGATGAAGAGAACGCCGCGTCCGGGAAACCTCAAGTTGGCGAAGCCGTAACCAACCATCGCCGAAGAGAAGACAGTGCCGCTGACGACGAACACGGCAATAAATAAGGTGTTCAGAAAGTATTTGCCGAACGGCAATATCCGAAAGATATCCGGATAGTTGGACCATCGGAATCGCGACGGAATGACCTCCGGCGGGAATATAAACACGTCCGCATAAGGCTTAATTGAGGTTGTAATCATCCACCAAAGCGGAACGAGCAGGAATAAGGCGCCGCATCCGATAACGGCATATATAAGTGCTTTCTGCAACTGCCCGGCAGCTGATTTCATCCCCGATTCTCCTCTCCGCTCGCATAATACACCCATTTTCTCGAGGTCGCGAACAATAAGACGGTCACCAGCAGAATGATCAAGAACAAGACCCAGGCAAGAGCGGAAGCATAGCCCATTTTGAAAAACTTAAAGGCGTTCTGGTACAAATACATCGCATAGAACAGCGTAGCGTTATCAGGCCCGCCATTGGTGATGACGTAGGCCTCCGTGAACGTCTGGAACGCACTGATCATTCCGATGATCAGATTAAAGAAAATCACGGATGTCATCATGGGGATCGTGATCTTCCACAGCTTCATCCATTTGCTGCAGCCGTCGATTTCGGCAGCCTCGTACAATTCGGTGGGAATGCCCTGAAGTCCGGCCAAGTAAATAATCATTCCGCCTCCTGCGCCCCAGACGCTCATAAGGACCAATGACGGGAGCGCCCAATCCGGACTGGCAATCCAGCCAGGACCCTGAATGCCGACGTAAGAGAGAAGAAGGTTAATGACACCGAAGTCAGGATTCAGTACCCACATCCACATGAGCGAAACGGCGACACCCGATAAGATGGCGGGGAAATAGTAAATCGTCCGCCAGACGGACAACCCTTTTATTTTCTGATTGAGCAGCAGTGCAATGCAGAAGCCGAATGCGATGCCGAGCGGAACGGCGGTTACGACGTAGATGACCGTCACTCTCAGCGAGATCCAGAACTTCTTGTCATGAATGAGCGTGTTATAATTGTCTGCGCCAATCCACTTGGACGGTGTAAGCAAATCCCAATCCGTCAGGCTGACATAAAAAGCGGTGATCAAGGCTCCCAACACAAATACGACGAAACCGACAATCCACGGAGCGATGAACAGATAACCTGCGACTGCCTCGCGTTTTCCCTCTTTTCCCACTGCTCTTTCACCTCACGCTGTGTTGCATTCATATTTGATTTGCCACTTCACCTGTTGAATGGAAAGCGCTTGCAACAACTGGTAACCCGAGTATATGATAATTTGTAAGTGCTTTGCAGAGGGTATACTGGTCGAAAAGATATGCGCTTTTGTTTTTATAACAAAGGAGTGATTCGCCCTGACTCAATCGCTTTTTGTCGAACCGTTCCTGCCATTCGTGCCTGCCGTGTTAAATTTCGATTTGAAGCGGGGCGAACAATTCGTATTCCCCCTTCACCATCACCCTGAGCTGGCGCAGCTGCTGCTGATCTCCGAAGGCAGCGGAACGTTTCTAATCGATGGGACAACCTATAAAGTCGGACCGCGAACGATGCTGGTCTATGATACCGGCGTGTGGCATGAGGAGCTGGCAGACGCCTCGCAACCGTTTAAAGCGATTTCGATATCCTTCGCAGCTTTCCAGCTTGCCGATCTGCCGCCTGGCACTTTCATGAAAGCCGGAATCAGCCCGGTCATCGAGCTGGGCGATCGCTATGATGAGATAGCTTCCTTATCGCGGATGATTCTGCAATCGGCCGAAGATCCTTACGTACCGGGCGAGCTTAGCACCCGTTATTATTTGGCCATTCTGTTAATCGAGCTAGCCAAGATCGTCTATACCGGCTTTGCCAAGGAAACGTCGACAAGCAGCGACCGGACAGTCACCGCTATTAAACAATACATTCATAATCATTACATGGACGCGATTACGCTCGAGCAGCTGTCAAAAGCTTCTTTTCTTAGTCCGGGCTATACATGCCGCGTGTTCAGTCAATCCGAGGGAATCAGCCCTATTCAATATTTGGTTGGCTATCGGATGGAGGTTGCCAAGCATTACTTGAGGA
Source organism: Paenibacillus sp. CF384 (assembly GCF_900106745.1). GTDB lineage: Bacteria > Bacillota > Bacilli > Paenibacillales > Paenibacillaceae > Paenibacillus_Z. The sequence continues at coordinate 88,830 of NZ_FNNV01000016.1, forward strand.
CCGAGAAAGAGCCGGTGTACCGAATCGCTGAGCTGGTCGGTTATCAGAGTGAAACCCACTTCAAGAACGTGTTTAAGAAGACGATTGGCCTGCCGCCGCACAAATATAGAAAGATGCACCGGATAGAGGGATAAACGTCGTAGACAGCGCCTGGCGTAAATACGAAGGGGAAGGTGGTATTGAAGGCTACATGAACACAACATCAATCCGATACGAGCGTTTTAATGAGCGAGATTATCATGCCGCACGGGAACTATTAAGCCATGTTGATGCAGGAGAGAATATTCTTCGGGTGCTTGATGCAGAGCCGCAGCTGTTTATTACGGCGTTTATCGAAGATAAGCTGGTTGCGCTGGCTCAAGTGAACGAACCTGGAACGCTGTCCTATTTAACCGTGTTTGTCGCTCCACCGTATCGTAGGCAAGGCATTGGTTCTGCGGTGGTAAGGTACGCGGAGGAACGATTGCGAACGGGCGGAACCCAGAAAGTCAGGAGTTCTTTTCGCGCCAGTCATCCCTCAACCCTTACGTTTGCACGTAAACTCGGTTATGTCGAATATTTCTCGTCGACCTTAATGCGGCGAACCGGCGAGCCTTTTTCCTTGGAGGAGCTTCCGGTGAGAGGATACACGGACGAAGACTATACGGTCAGTCAGTCGTTGTATGCCAGAGCTTTTCATGAGATGCGTGTCCGTGTCGGCTCCTTTCCGGATTCCGTGATTGCGGAACCCAGTGAACAAGAGCGGAGATCATGGCAGGAGGATATGCAAGATCGTTTTGTCTACATATTCAACGGGGAAATTGCTGCGTATGGCCATCTTTCTAATCATGAGCTCAGCAGTATTTCTGTTCGTGCAGACCTGCAGGGGCAAGGCATCGGAAGGAAGTTTACGATGTACTTATGCAACGAGATTTATCAGCGTGGCCATGCCAACGTCGACCTATGGTGCGTGGTGGGGAATTACGCCAGAAATCTGTATGATAGCCTTGGCTTCGATGAACAATATACGATGCAATTTGCACGGAAAACGCTGTAATTCATACGGTTTGAGCGATAAACGAAAGGCCGGCTGCCATCTAATCGATGACAATCCGGCCTTATTTAGTGGAATAATTCATTCGAGATGCGAGGAGAAGAGCTGCGGAACGTTACTGAGAAAAATATCGTGCTGACTCGCCGCATAATCGCTCCAAGGAGCCTCGAAGCAGGAGTAGCCGGAGGCGAGATGGATTTTGCCGCCCCGGACAGGAGCGAGCTCGCGCCACACTTGGGACTGGGAGAGTCGACTCCATAACGCTTGCGCGGCTTCATCGCCTTCAACATGAAGCAGAATCCGATCGGCCGCTAATTCTGCAAGCTCATTGGGCTGGATGGGCCGCTTCCATTCGAGCTCGGATATGGTCGTCGGAGCGGGTATGCCGAGGTCGTCGTACAATACCGTACCGGCTCTGCGCCCCCATACATACAGCTGATCGCGGCAGACGAGCAAGACCAGCAAGGCGTCTTGTCTAATTAGGGGTGACAGCGATTCTTTGGTCGCGGCTGCTTTGCGATCGTAGCGAGTAAGCCATTTGCGTGCTGCTTCCGGCTTGTCGAGCAATTCCGCAATCAATAGCAGATGACGCCGCCAATCGTCCTCGTTACGCAGAAACAGAGTCGGCGCTATTGCATTCAACCTCGCACGTTCTTCCGGCGGAATAAGATCCTCGATCCCGATAATGTAATCGGGCTGCGCCTGCCGCAAAGCGTTGTAATTGTAGTCGTACCGATGGCTGAGCGGCACTTTCACCTCGTATTTGTATTTGTTGCGATACATATCGGTCCAATAGTGATCCATCGGAGCAGCGAATGGAATGATCTGCAGGGCAAGCAATTGACCGAAGTTGATCCAGCTGTACGCGGCCACTTTAAGCTTCTGGTTGCGCTGATAGACGGCCGGGGCAACCCCGGTTTCTTTCTTGAACAGGCTGCTGAAGTAAGCTTCATTCTTAAACCCCACCTCATATACGATTTGGCTGATGAGCAAGGGCTTGTCCCCTTCCATCAGACGCTTCGCTTCCGTGAGACGAAGCTCGGTGCGGTATTCAGACACGCCTTTGCCATAACGATCCTTAAACAGTCGCATGAAATGATAGCGGCTTAGGCCGGCGATGGCCGCAAGCGAGTCGATGGTGAGCTCTTCTTTGTAACGTCGTTCGAGTTCCAGCCGAGCGCTCTCTAAGGCGAAAGCTGTTTTCTGTTCTTGATAGCCAAGCACAAGACTGAGCAGCTCGAGCAAGCCGGCTTCGCAGCGAAGACGCGAAGCGGCGCTGTCGCGGTTCCAGTTCGAACGCAGCGTATCAAAGAGATGTGCGGCCGTGGCAGCCGAAGGAATCGTCGCTTCACCGATAAAAGGGAATCGCGCGGCAGAATTCCCTGAAGGAAAAGCGTGTACTTCGAATTCAAGCAGCAGCAATTCAAAAGGGAGCCCCGCGAAGTTGGTCAGCTCAATTAATTGGCCGGGGGCGCAGATAATTAAGGTTCCGGGACGAAGCGCATGAAGATGCCCATCGATGACTAGGTTCCCGCCATGGGAAACGGACAGCAGGAGCAGATGGGATTTACTCGGCTCAATGAAGTCTCGTTCAGATCCGGTTTCAAGCGCTGTAATCCGAAGGGCTTTAACATCCAGCAGCGTGTAACGGAGAAGACTCCCAGCCATGGGCTGAGAGTCGAAATTGATATTCTTATTCATGGATATCTTTCAGAACATCGGAGATAATCAGGTCATTTGCAATCGGATTGGCGTTGAACCAATGGCCGGAATCCGCATCGAATACGTGACCTGCCTTCACCGCGGAGAGGGACTTCCAGAGCGTATTATTGACCGGCGGCTTACCGCGTCCTTCCCCGGTAATGAGGAAGATATAGTCCACATCCTTCAGCTCAGCGAGCGCTTCAATGGAATACTGCTCATATTCACCCTTTAGAACAGCCGGCTGCTTGAAGCCAAGTGCACCATACAGCGTAGCGCCGCCGTAGAAATTCGGGCCGAACAGGGCAAAACCTTTCTCTTCGTCAGCTTGCAGGACAACGGCTGTTTTGTTAGCCGGGAGCGTACCGAGCGTAGCTTTTGCTGTAGCGAGCTTCTGATCGTAGCTGTCCAATGCTTGCTTGGCGGCATCTTCCTCGTTAAGCAATGCACCTAGCTTCTGCATGTTGCCGCGCCAGTCTGCTTCGTCCTCGGATAATACGAACGTTGGCGCGATTTTCGCAAACTGCTCGTAACTGCCGTCGGCAATGTAAGTCGGAGCGAGGAAGATAATAAGGTCAGGCTTGTAGGATAGTGCCTCTTCCGGCTTTAGACCGCCGTTCATATCCAGCACGGGAATATCTTTCAGCTGATCCTGCAAATAGTGCTGCGGAACGCCGCCGGCACCCCATTGCGCGACCGGTTTGAGATTCAACGCGGCAAGCGGGTCTTCCATGAACGGAGCGATAATCCGTTTCGGATGCGTTGGCACTTGCACTTCATGACCCATGACATCCGTTAACGTGCGGAAGGTTGCTTCCGATTCCGACGCTGTTGAGTCTTCGGATGCCACAGCGTTGTTCGAGGATGCCGACGAATTTGCCGACGCATTCGAATTGTCCGTGGCGGTGTTCGATTTGTTAGATGAGTTGCCACACGCCGCAACGAGTAGGACCAGGGAGATCAGTAGAGCGAGTAAGGACATTCGTTTCATTGCGTACATGTTTATAACCCCTATCATTGAGATTGATTATCGTTCTCTGTCATTAATCATTAGTATAGGGGCAGTCCGAGCAAAAGGGAATAAGTAATCGTGCTCTCTTTTTTGGAAAGACCGCACTATTAGTGAGTCAAATTGTACCAGGCCGTGTTTCAAGGGAAATCGATATACAAAGGTACCGGTATTTTTGGTATGGTTAGTTGGTGTTTCAAAAAGATTGGCTGGGAGAGACGACATCTTATGAGTAAACAAATGAAATCCAGTTTATTGCTTCTGATTACGGCTTGCATCTGGGGGTCCGCTTTTGTCGCTCAGCGAGAAGGGATGTCCCATGTAGGGCCGTTTACCTTTAATGCCGTTAGATTTGCGCTAGGTGCATTATCCTTGGTTCCACTCATCATCTGGCTGGACCGCAAATCCGGGAAATCAGCCGGCGAGATTAAGGCTTCAGTCAAGAGCTCCGCCGCCTCCGGCTTCATAGCAGGTCTGATCCTCTTCTGCGGAGCGTCGTTGCAGCAAATCGGACTGATATACACAACAGCGGGTAAAGCCGCTTTCGTCACCGGTCTATACATTGTAATCGTACCGTTTCTGGGCTTGTTTCTAAAGCAGCGGATTAATGCGAACAGTGCAGTAGGTGCGATTATTGCGGTATACGGTTTATATTTACTGTGCTTAAAGAGTGATCTGACGCTCGGAACCGGCGACTTATACGAGCTCGTAGGGGCATTCTTCTGGTCGGCGCATATTCTGCTGATCGACAAGTTATCTCGGCGGACGGATGTCATAAAGCTGTCGTTCTTCCAGGTGGTAACCTGCTGCGTGCTTAGCTTTATCGTTGCTTTTGCAACGGAGACGATCGAATGGACAGGACTGTCGCAGGCCCTTATTCCTCTGCTGTATGGCGGAATATGCTCTGTCGGGATTGCTTACACCCTGCAGGTTGTTGGCCAGAAGGGTGCGCATCCGACGCAGGCGGCGATTATTATGAGCATGGAAACGGTGTTTGCGGTTATAGGCGGTTATTTGATCCTCGGTGAGCTGCTGGATACACGCGGCGTCATCGGTTGTGTGTTTATGCTGGTGGGGATGATTATTCCGCAGCTGCCGCCGATTAGGAGAAACATTATCGCGCAGGAATAGTTGCAAGTTGCACAACTGGATGTAAAAAACAGGGCTGGGAGTCCTCCACATAGGAGAGATTCCTGGCCCTGTTTTGTGTACGACTATTATTTCTTTGTTTATTTACAATATTATGAACAAACATTGACTCGCATACAGAATTTACATATACTTCTAGTCGTAAGAAAAATTTAAGTGTTTCAAACACCAAAGGAATGTTCGAATGAAAAGAAATATACTCGGATTGACGGCTATTATTATTTTAATTGCAGGTTACTTTTTATTTAATAGACAGGGCAGTAATACTATTTTTACTAACCCATTAGTGGAAGTAGCGGTAAGAGAATCTCTACATATTGATCGTAAACAAGCAATAAAAGAAACGGATATTGAAGGAATTGAGCAGCTTTCATTGAGTGGCATTTCTTTGACAGATCTAAGTGATTTAAAGAAATTCATAAATCTTAAAGAGTTAGACCTATCTAATAATAAAATTCAAGATGTCAGTAGTCTTGCATCGCTAACCAAATTAACGTATTTGAATTTAGGTTCGAATCAGATTAGTAATATCCGTTCTCTTGGAAATCTAGTAAACTTATCCTACTTGGACATGACTCGTAATCATGTGAACGACTTAGCTCCTTTAAGAACGCTCCATTCGCTGTACACGCTGGCGTTCGATAGCAACAACGTAAAAAATATAGAAGTTATTAACGAGCTTAATAATCTTATCGTCTTAGGTATAGGGTTGAATCCGATCTCTGATCTCTCTCCATTATATGCGATGACAAAACTTCAAGTTTTATCGGCAGAAAATCTCAATATTGAACAAATCGATTGGGTGCGTAACTTACCGAATCTTACTGTTCTGTACTTGAGCGATAATAGAATCAGTAATATAGAGCCATTAAGGGATCTTAAACATTTAAAAACACTGAAAATCCCTAACAACCCGATCAAAAATGATGAATACTTAAATAAATTGAAAATAAATGAAGTAATAAAATGATGCAAGCGGGCCGGCAATCCTCCACATAGGAGTGATTCCCGGTGCTCTTTTTAATTCTCGATTTGTAGTTGACCCTTGTGTTACCCTAGGCATTACGATGAATTCAGTTCCGGAACGAAAATTTTGTGGAGGGAATTATGCACTCAATTGGCCAACTTTCTAAGATGGTGAAGATATCCGTAGATGCCTTAAGTCATTATGACCAAATTGGCTTATTTAAGCCAAATCATATTCATCCATCGACACGCTACCGTTATTACACAGATGAGCAGGTAATGGACCTGCTTGCCATTATGGAGTGAAAGCAATATGGGATATCGATGAGAAACAAGGTTTTCAAATCGTTGGAGAGGCAGCAGACGGGGAGTCGGGTGTACGTTTATACGATGAGCTAAGACCGGATATAACCATCGTTGATATTAACATGCCTGGTATGAATGGCATCGATGTCGTGAAAAGAATTCATCAGATCCATTCATCAGCCGTCATGATTATGTGTTCGGCGAGATCGCAGGTTCTAAACGTGCTTGAGAGTCTTAGTGCCGGGGCAAAAGGATTTATTGCAAAACCGTTCATGGCCGAAGATCTTGTGGAGGAATTATTCCACAGCGAGCGGCAGCACAACTCGGACACAATAACCGCTTTACTTGCTGACGGATACAATCGTAACGTAAGAATTAAAGTAAAGCAGAATAAGATTAATGATCTGCTTCAATTGTGTGCGAGTGTACAACCGTTGCTGCAACAAGACATTGAACGGTTGTGGAGTGAGTTAGCCGAGTATGAGAATGTTGAAGAGGATGATTTTATCTACAGTGAAATGCGCTAACGAACCGTACAGGTCTTATTTGCCCGAAAACAGCCCCGAAAAAAAGCTAACGAATCCTACAGGCCTTATTTGGTGGTTTGTCGGGGGTTGAGGGCGGATTTGCCCGAAATAAGACCTCCACGGTTCGTTAGAATTTCGAAACACCGAAATTCGGCTGAATAAGGCTCCGACGATTCGTTAGAATCCGCGGCAACTGGTAAACCTGCTAAAGGCACGGGTCCCCCCACCCGTGCCTTTTTGCGTGTGCGCAATGCGCCAATCCATCCTATGGAAGGGTTTTCAGGCTCGTCTGACGAAAGAGTAACCAACTGGAATACCGTTTCACTCGACTACTTCCTCAGTATTCGAAGCAGAGGAGGACGGGACATTGGCGATTAAAGAGCAGACGATTGTGAACGTGAGCAGCAACAAAATTGTAACCACGGATCAGGAAATTACGATTGTCGGCAGGATCGAAGAACCGCTAATTCTCATCTTGGAAAATGTATTGAGCCACGCCGAGTGCGATACGTTGATCGCTTTGGCTACAAACCGCATGCAGCGGGCTAAGATTGGCAAGTCGCACGAGGTAAGCGATATTCGCACCAGCAGCAGCATGTTCTTCGAGGAGAGCGAGAATGAATCGATTCATCGCATCGAAACCCGGGTGGCCGAGCTCATGAATGTACCGCTCGCGCATGCGGAGCCACTGCAAATTTTACATTATAAGGCCGGTGAGCAGTACCAGCCGCACTATGACTATTTTAAGACCGGACACGCCGTAAACAATCGCATCAGCACCTTGGTCATGTACTTAAATGATGTGGAAGAAGGCGGAGAAACGTACTTTCCTTCGCTTCGTTTTGCAGTGACACCTAGAAAAGGAAGCGCTGTCTACTTTGAATATTTCTATACCGACGACCATTTGAACGGACTTACTTTGCATGGCGGCAACCCCATTGTAGTCGGCGAGAAGTGGGTAGCGACCCAGTGGATGAGAAGACAAACTTATCGATAATAGAAATAGTGGAGGGGCAACGGGCATGCTGAAGCCGATTTCGACGCATCTTTTTCAATATGAGGATACTTGTCTGGTGTATGTCATTAAGAATGGCAGCGAGGCAGTCTTGATCGATTTCGGATCCGGGGCTGTGCTTGAAGAATTGGCTTCTATTGGCGTCGACAAGGTAACGGATGTTCTGATGACGCATCATCATCGCGATCAAGGGCAAGGCTTGGACAAAGCGGTTGCGGCGGGTGCAAGTGTGTGGGTGCCTCATCATGAGCAGGATTTGTTTGCCCAAGTGGATCAACACTGGCAGGCTCGTGAAATACTCGTCAATTACAATGTGCGCCAAGATAAATTCTCGCTGCTCGAGCCGATTCCGATTGCCGGAACATTGAAGGATTATAGTAACCACAACTTCGGCGGGTATTCGTTTAACGTCGTTCCAACCCCCGGTCACACCACGGGATCGATAACGCTGACAACCGTATTGGACGGCAACCTTGTTGGATTTACAGGGGATTTGATCGCCGGCCCGGGAAAGGTGTGGTCCATGTCTGCCACTCAGTGGTCGTATAACGGCTGCGAAGGGGTCTATCATTCCATCTGTTCGTTGGCAGCCCTACGCAATAAAGGCTTACAACTGCTGCTTCCGTCACACGGCGAAATAATGGAGCAGCCCTCAGCTGCCATTGAACCTTTAATCGAGAAACTAGAGCAGCTTCTCCGGCTTCGCGGCCAATATGCGGATTATGAGTCGTTCAAGGAACCGGAGTTTCGGGAAATTACTCCTCACCTGCTGTGGAATGCGCGTAGTTTTGCCAACTCCTTCGTCCTTCTGTCTGAGAGCGGCAAAGCGCTTCTCATCGACTACGGTTATGCAAACCTGCATGCCATCTTCATAGCAGGTACGGATCGCGCATCACGCCGGCCAAACCTCTTTCCGATTGAGCAGTTGAAGAAACAATACAACGTGACCAAGATTGATGTGGTCATACCGACGCATTATCATGACGATCATGTGGCGGGGTTTAATCTTCTGCGTGATGTCGAAGGTACGGAGACGTGGGTAGCCGATAATTTTGCCGATTTGTTCGAAAATCCATCCCACTACGACGTGCCCTGCATTTGGTATGATCCGATCCCGGTAGATCGGAGAATACCTCTCGAACAAACCGTTGTGTGGGAGGGGTGTGAGATCCGCCTCTACGAGCAGCCTGGGCATACGCTCTATGCGGTTGCGATCTCGTTCGAAGTCGATGGGAAACGCGTGTTGGCTATCGGAGATCAGCAAGGCAACGACGGGAATTTGAATAATTACGTGTATCAGAACCGGTTCCGTTCGCATGATTATGTGCTGAGTGCAGAGTTGTACCAGAAGCTGAACCCCGAATTGATTATTTCCGGTCACTGGGACCCGCTATGGGTGCAGGAAGGTTACTTCGACAAGCTGAAGCGGGACGGGGAGAGCTTGAAGCAACTGCACGACGAGCTGCTGACTCTAGAGAAGATTGATCTGGGAGCGGAAGGGTACTGCGCATGGATTAAACCGTATCAAGTTGAGGTCTCCAACGGGGAAACGACTGAGATCGCGGTTGAGGTGTTAAATCCGTTCTCACTCAGGGAGAAGGTTACTGTTCGGCTGGTTACGCCTCCAAGCTGGAACATGGAAGCCGATGAACAACAGCTGGAGATCGATCCACACCAGGTGGCGACGATACAGTTTACGATTACAGTTCCTGCTGGGATAACCGTAAAACGAGCCCGAATCGCCGTCGATATTACGATCGGGGATCAGAAGCTGGGGCAGCAAGCGGAAGCGCTTGTGACGGTAAAGTGAGTTCTGTAACCGGTAGATGAACATAACAGCCCCCGCCATCACGTTGCGTGAAGCGGGGGCTGTTTGTGTCGCGAGCGTAAATCAAAGCATCATTAGTTGCTGCCTGAAATCACATAATCCGTGTTCACTAGCGTGTACGTAAGGGTACTGTTCGTGTTAATTAAGGCATCAAAATCGCTTTCGACGGTCACAACGAATTGCATTTTACTATAGAGGTCACCTTCGAAAATGGTGAAAATCAGGATGCCGTTCAGAAACTTGTTGTTGTCGTCGCCATAAGCAACCTCTTCTGTCCCATACGGTCCAAGGGTAAAGGATTCCGTGCCATATTGGTTGTAAGGCTCAAATCCTGCGCGGATAAACAGCGTTATATCCAATGCGGCTCCGGTCGTATTTACAAATGTTTTTATGCCTGCCATGAGGTGTATCCTCCTTTCAGAGCGGGATACACTATTCTATTCTAGTATTTTCAGATTGCTAGGACTACTCGATAGAATTAGTTAATCATCCGTGTCCATGTCCGTATCCGTATCCCGCGAATTTCGTTGCAATTTTGGGTGTCATGGATTACACTGATCACAATCGAATAAGCGCGGGAGCTTGTGGAAACAGGCTGAGAGTACGACTAATCCGTCGTAGACCGTTTAACCTGTTGGGTAATGCCATCGTAGGAAGTTCACGGCTGTCGTGCGCATTGTTGCGCCTTACCCTCTTTTGGCGGGTAAGGCGTTTTTTTGATACTCGAGTGGCAAAATAGTAAAGAAGAGGTGGGCGAGGCTATGAATATTCAAGCAGTAGCGAGCAAGCTGAGACAAGTAAGGGAAACGAACCCGTTAATTCACAATATTACGAATGTCGTCGTCACCAATTTCACGGCAAACGGCCTGCTAGCATTGGGCGCATCGCCGGTCATGGCCTATGCCAAACAGGAAGTTGCGGATATCGCCAAAATATCGGGAGCGCTCGTGCTCAACATTGGCACGCTGAACGAAACGGAGATCGAAGCGATGAAGCTGGCAGGATGCTCGGCGAACGCGCATGGTGTACCGGTCGTGCTGGATCCGGTAGGCGCGGGAGCTTCGGCTTATCGTACGGATACTGCAAGAGGATTGCTGGCAGAAGTGAAGATCAGCATCCTTCGAGGCAATGCCGCCGAAATCGCAAACGTTGTCGGCCGCGAATGGTCGATCAAAGGCGTCGATGCCGGAACGAGCGGCGGCGATGTTGTCGAATTAGCTAAGTATGCTGCTATTCAACTTGATACTGTCGTCGTTATTACCGGCGAGGCAGACATCGTGTCTGACGGAACTAGAACGTTTGCCGTGCGCAACGGAGATGCGATTCTGACGCGAGTTACCGGAACGGGCTGTCTGTTGACATCGGTTATCGGCGCATTCGCGGCGGTGGAGAGCGATCTAATCGTTGCTTCGGTCGCTGCACTAGCGGCATACGGCGTAGCTGCTGAGCTTGCTGCCGTGAAGGCGGCCGGACAAGGACCCGGCAGCTTCCAAATCGCGTTCCTCGATCAATTGTCGAATGTAACGGTAGAGGATATCGAGAAGCTGGGCCGAGTGGAGCGGATTGAAGCATGAGTCATGTAGCGAGAGCATTAACGATTGCAGGCTCGGATAGCGGCGGCGGTGCCGGTATTCAAGCGGATTTGAAGACTTTTCAAGAGCTGCGGGTATATGGGATGTCGGCAATAACGGCTGTTACATCGCAGAATACGCTAGGCGTACGGGGGATTTATCCGCTTACGGCTGAAGCGGTTCGGTCGCAGATTGAGGCCATTGGCGATGACCTCGGCACGGATGCGGTGAAGACGGGCATGCTGTTCAACGATGAAATTATTGTTGCGGTTGCCGAGGAAATCCGCCGCTACGGCTGGAGCAAGGTTGTTGTCGATCCGGTTATGATCGCCAAGGGCGGAGCCTCGCTGCTGCTGGATCAAGCGGTTCGCGCGATGAAAGAAACGCTGCTTCCGCTGGCTTGGGTCGTCACGCCTAATGTGCCGGAAGCGGAAGCGCTGACGGGGATGACGATCTCCGGCATTGCTGCGCGTAAAGAAGCGGCTAAGCGGCTCGCCGATTTCGGCGCCAAGCATGTCGTGCTCAAAGGCGGCCATGATCTGTCCGATGACGGGCAGGCCATCGATATTCTCTATGATGGACGGGACTTCTATGAATTTAGCAGCCAGCGGAGAGAAACGCGTCATACCCATGGCACGGGATGCACGTTCGCTTCCGCGATTACGGCTGAGCTTGCCAAAGGCCGAGACGTGACTGAGGCAGTCGAGGTTGCCAAAGCCTTCATCCAGGCGGCGATCGAATATCCGCTTGGTCTTGGACAAGGCCACGGGCCGACCAATCACTGGGCGTACCGCGATCAGGAGAGCGGCCGATGAGCGCTGGGGCATGGCAGGGTGATGCCATTCGTGAGGCGCTGCGGCTTTATTTCATCATGGGGAGCAACAACTGTTTGCCGGGAAGCGATCCCGTGCAGGTGTTGGCGGAAGCGATCCGAGGCGGCGTCTCTATGTTTCAGTTCCGGGAGAAGGGAAGCGGCGCGCTTGGCGGCGATGCCCGAGTAGCGCTTGCTTGGCGGCTTCGTGAGCTGTGCCGCGAGCATCGCATTCCGTTCATCGTGAACGACGATGTCGAGCTCGCCTTGGAAGTGGACGCGGACGGTGTCCATGTCGGCCAGGAGGATGAAGCAGCAACGACCGTACGCCGGTTGATTGGCGATAACAAGCTGCTTGGCGTCTCTGCCTACGATGAGCGGGAAGCTGAGGCGGCGATTCGTTGCGGTGCGGACTATTTAGGCATTGGCCCGCTGTTCTCCACGCGTACGAAGGAGGATGCCAAGGACGCCTCGGGTCTTAGCGTGCTTACGCAGATGCGTGAACGGGGCATGCGCATCCCAATCGTCGGCATCGGCGGAATTACCGATGGGAACGCAGCCGAGGTTATCCGTGCTGGAGCTGACGGGATATCGCTAATCTCTGCGATATCGCTGGCCGAGGAGCCATTCGCGGCAGCCAAGCAGCTGCGGCAGCTCGTAGATGCGGCGGTCGGGTGAGAACGGCTAAAGTAAAAAAGCGTGGCACACTGTGATGGCAGTGTCCCACGCTTTTTTTGTTAGGGTCCTCATTTGCAGCATTGGCTCCCATGTAGCCAACCAGGAAGTCTACATGGTAGTGAATTTGCAGCATTGGCTCCCATGTAGCCCACCGGGAAGTCTACATGGTAGTGAATTTACAGCATTGGCTCCCATGTAGCCCACCGGGAAGTCTACATGGTAGTGAATTTACAGCGTTGGCTCCCATGTAGCCAACCAGGAAGTCTACATGGTAGTGAATATACAGCGTTGGCTCCCATGTAGCCAACCAGGAAGTCTACATGGTAGTGAATTTGCAGGATTGGCACAAATAATTGTCGGAGGACAACTGGAGGCGACAGCTGCCGGTCTTTTTGCGGTACAATAAACAAAACAGAGCATTCCCCGGAGAGGATGGTTGTACACCAATGACAACGTCTGAGAAGTCCTTACGTACCTGCCGAAAAGGGCATCAGTATTATAAAAGCACGGATTGTCCGACCTGCCCGACCTGCGAGCAAGAGCGGAAGCCGGAGAGTGGATTTCTGTCTCAGCTGTCGGCACCGGCAAGACGTGCATTGGAGAACAACGGGGTCACCACATTAGAGCAGCTATCGCAATATAGGGAAGTGGAAATACTCAAATTTCACGGGATGGGACCCGGATCAATGCCAAAGCTGAGAGCGGCGTTGGAGGCAGTCGGGCTTTCTTTTAAGCAATAAGTCTACGTACAGAGCAGTGGTGAGCGTATCGCCGCGGCTCTGTATTTTTTTGTTGTTCGGCAGGTAAGTTGGATAATAATGGTGAATGTTCTTTGTGAGATCATGCGAGGGTGGTGCTGCCAAATGCAAGAGGATACGTTCGTTCAGCCTAACACGTTGGTAAAGCTCGAGAATTATAAGTTCAGCGGCCTAGATGCTTCACTCGTCGGTGCCATCAAGTCGGTTGCTGATTACTATCAACTTCCGCTAACGACATCATGGATCTATGGCATGACCGGCATTGCCTTCCTGCACATCCTTGACGAGAACATGTGTGAGCCTAATGGAGGACCGTTGGAACCGGAGGTATTGCGCTTGCTCGTAATTTGGGCGTGGATATTGAGGGCTATCACATCCATGCAGAGGGAGAGGCTTTCACGCAATTACAGGCGGAGGCTTGGGAGAAAGCGAGAGAAGCCATTAACGCGGGGCAGCCAGTCTTCGCCAAAAACATCGATATCAGCAACCAGTCGTCGGTCATCCTTGCATACGACGATCAAGGGTACTACACCGATAATTGGCACACGGGTTATGAGCACAGCGATGATGTGATCCCGTGGAATCAGTTAGGGTTAAGTCTATGCCCGTGCATCAATTGCGTACATGATCGTGAGTCATCCGATACGCAAACCGCCGATTCCACCAGCGGACTAATCTCGCTTCACCGGGCAACGTCTATTCCAGTCGCGAGAGAGAATCAGGCTGCTCTGAAAGAAGCACTCGAGTTCGTCATCCAGTTAAATGAGATAGGCTCTTATCGATGGTCCGGCAAAACCTATTTCGTCGGATCGCATGCCTATGATCGGTGGTTAACGGCGCTTGAAAGCCAGCAGTTAGATAAGTATTTCTTCAGTTTATTCGTCGAAATTATAACGGAAGCCAGGCATCATGCAGCCCAGTTTCTGTCCGAAATCAGAGCGAGCATGACGAATCTCAATCTCAGCTGCCTGGATCAACTCATCCTCACTTATACCGAAATTGCGGCTAAAGGTAAGGTATTAAAGGATATGTATCCCTATACGGAACCACGCACGCAAACACTCGAACAGAGTGAACAATGCGCCGTACTCCTGATTGAGCTACAGGCGTTGGAGTCAAAAGCATTAATCGCGCTGCGAGAGCTCCATTCGAGTCTATAAGCTGCACCTGGCTCAGCGCCGTATGGATTGCCGGAACAGCGAGATCATGATAAAGTAGCGGGAACTTATAGGAATGGGGTCGGTACCCATGGAACTGACGTACTTGAAGACTTTTCGCGAGGTAGCGAAGTGTGGGAGCTATACGCGGGCCGCGGAATCGCTGGGTTATGCCCAGTCGAGCATCACGTCGCAGATTCAGAAGCTGGAAGAAGCGTACGGGGCGGTCCTGTTGGAGCGGTTCGGAAGAGGCATGAGGCTGACGATGGCCGGTGAAGCGCTCCTGCAATACGCCAACGATATCCACAGACTGCACGAGGAGTCCAAAGAAGTCGTAGCCAAACAAGCCAAGGGGACGCTCTCGATTGGGACGATCGAGACATTAGCCGCCTTCTACCTCCCGCCGCATCTACAGGCTTATCGCCGCGAGTTTCCGGAAGTTAACATAGTCATTCAGCCGGCAAATGAGCCGTTCATTATCGAGGCGGTCAAAGAGGGCGAGCTCGACGTTGGGATCATTCTGGATCCTCCGTTCACGGACCCAGAGCTTCACAGCAGCATCCTGCGGGAAGAAACGCTTGTTATGATCACGAGTCCCAATCATAGATTAAATGGACAAAGCGAAGTTCATGTCGAGGATTTGGAGAACGAGTCCCTCATCCTGACGGAGGATGGCTGCACATACCGGGCGATGCTGCTCAAGGTGCTGAAGGGCAATCAAGTGAGCTTCAGTCTCTCCTATGAGTTTGGCAATTTGGAAGCGATCAAGCAGTGCGTCATCTATGGACTTGGGATTGCCTTGGTGCCCCGGATTACGGTGGCTGAGGAGATTCGCAAAGGTCAGCTGATCGCGATTCCTTTTGTCCACCCGGACTGCAAGTTCTACACGCAATTGATTTATTCGAAGAAGAAATGGAAGTCCAAGGCGTTCAATGGCTTGGTGGAACTGCTCAGCGGCGGCGACAACGCTAATTATCGAAATGAGTGAAGTATAGTATAGATTTCTATCGATAACTCCATGGTTAGGGGCTGTGATACATTGAGATCAACAAACAAAAACCACAACCCTACCGGAGGTAATCCAAATGACCACTCAAACACGCCAATCTCTCGTTCTCGAAACACCTGCTGCATCGCCTGAGCATACGCATCGTCACTTCATGAACAAACTAGCTGTGGAAACCGATGTTGCGGATGTGCGGTATGACATGCAGCATGGTCTGAATGATTTCCTGCTTATCGACGTTCGCAGCACGAAAGCCTACGAAGAATGTCATGTTCGGGGCGCAATCAGCCTGCCTTCCAACAATATCAGCCCAGAGACGACAGCCGCATTCTCGAAAGAACAAGTAATCGTGGTTTACTGCTGGGGGCCGGCTTGCAATGGCGGCACGAAAGGCGCGGCGCGGTTATCCGGTCTTGGATTCCAAGTCAAAGAGATGCTCGGCGGCATCGAATACTGGCGGAAGGAAGGGAACGATGTAGAAGGGACACTTGGACAATCGGCTCCCTTGATCGGGTGAGGAGTCGGTCCAGTTTCGGTGGATTTCGCGGCACAAATCAAAATTTTCAAAGCACGAAGGAGTGCATGATATCGAATGACGGAGATCAACGTGGAACTAGTAAGCAGACTGATCAAAGGCCAGTTCCCGAAATGGGCAGACTTGCCGATCTATCCGGTTGCCAATAGCGGCCATGATAACCGAACTTTCCATCTAGGCAGCACGATGAGTGTCAGGCTGCCGAGTCATGAGGCATATGCGGCACAAGTGGAAAAAGAATTAACGTGGCTGCCTCAGCTTAGACCGCACCTGACTTTACCGATACAAGTTCCGTTAGCTAAAGGGAATCCTGCGGAAGGTTACCTGTGGCCGTGGTCCATCAATCAATGGATTGATGGGGAAACCGTAAGCCTTTCTTCAATAGACGATTTGAATCAGCTGGCTATAGATTTAGCTGCTTTCTTAAAGGAGCTTCAGGCCATTCCGGCTTCGGAAGGACCTCCTGCGGGAACGCATAATTTCCATCGGGGCGGTTCACTTACTGTCTATCATGAGGAAACGAAGGCTGCAATTGAGAATCTCAAGTCGACCTTAGATACTCGCGGATTTCATGAAAAGTGGGACCTAGCCCTACAGTCGCAATGGACGGGCAAGCCGGTCTGGGTGCACGGCGATGTTGCAGTGGGCAATCTCTTGGCGCAGAACGGGCGACTGGGTGGGGTTATCGACTTCGGCACAATGGGCACGGGCGACCCGGCCTGCGATTACGTGATGGCATGGACATTCTTCGACTCTGAAAGCAGGGAGATCTTCCTTAGAGAGCTCGGCTGTGACGAAGGAACACGCCACCGGGCATGCGGCTGGGCACTATGGAAGGCGCTTATCACCTACAATTGGAACGATAAAGCTTCAGCTGCGGCAATAGAAGCTAAACGTATCCTGGCTATTATCAAAGGCGAGTACGAGCAGTCTAATTAACAAACATATAGCCGGTAACTCTTCATTCGGGAGAGTTGCCGGCTTTTTCTATCCCAATAGGTAAAAAAAGGACAAACAAGGCATACTAGCCAATGTGGTACGCAAATAGATCGATTGCAGGTCGAAGGAGATGCAACTCTGATGAGGATACGTAGAGCGGTATTCGGCCATGGCAGGGCGGGCGGCGGTGGCGGAGGCGGCAAGGAGAAGCGCACCGTTGCGCCCGGGCAGCTTGAAACGGATCTAGATGCCAATATAAACCGAATCCGAACGGAGTTGGTATCCAGCCCGGATCTCATCGTGCGCAAATTCACGCTGCGTACGGGACAGCCGCTTCACGTGGCTGCGGTTTATCTGGATACCATTACAGATAAAGAAATGGTGAACGAATTTGTGATGCGCTCGCTCATGTCGCCATTTCTGCCGCAAATCCCGGAGGACGCGGATTCTACGGAGACTGCTTTCCGGTTTATCTGCGATAATGCGCTCGCAGTAGGGCAGATCGAAGTGCTCGATAACTGGACATCCATGCTGCTCGAATTGTTGACCGGCAAGACGCTTCTCATTGTCAACGGCTGGGGCCAGTGCGTCTGCGGCAACACGATTGGCGGTGAGAAACGTGCCGTATCGGAGGCGAGCACCCAAGTTGTCATTCGGGGACCGAAGGACAGCTTCTCCGAATCAATCTCGACGAATATCTCGCTGGTACGACGCCGGATACGGAGCACGAATTTTGGCTTTGAAGCCATCAAGATTGGCTCCGTTACGCAAACCTCGGTTGCGATGCTTTATATAGAGGGAATCGTCAAGGATGATATTAAGCAAGAAGTAAGAAGCCGGTTGGAGAGAATCAACACGGACGCGATCCTGGAATCCGGGTATATCGAGGAGTTCATCGAAGACAACTGGAGCTCTCCTTTCCCAACGGTATTCAACACGGAGCGACCCGACGTCATCGCAGCTAATTTGCTCGAGGGACGTATTGCGATTTTGGTAGACGGAACTCCATTTGCCTTGGTGGTACCCACCGTACTTTCGCAATTTTTTGCGGCTGCAGAGGACTATTACCAGCGTTACGATATTGGCACCTTCATCCGATTATTGCGTTATGTGGCATTCATAATTTCGTTGTTCGGACCGGCTGCCTATATCGCTTTAACGACTTTTCACCAAGAGATGCTGCCAACGACACTCCTCATCAATTTGTCGGCGTCCAGAGAAGGCGTTCCTTTTCCGGCGCTCGTCGAAGCGTTCATTATGGAGATTTGCTTTGAGATCCTGAGGGAGGCCGGCATTCGGATGCCCAGGGCTGTCGGACAAGCGGTGTCGATCGTAGGCGCGCTGGTTCTGGGTGAAGCGGCCGTTCAGGCCGGTATCGTATCGCCGATCATGGTCATCGTCGTGGCTATAACCGCCATCGCGAACTTCTCCATTCCGGCCTACAATCTGGCCATAACGGCACGCATGCTGAGATTCCTATTCATGATAGCGGCCGGATTACTTGGGTTCTATGGCATTGTATTAGGCATGATCATGATGGTAGCGCACTTGAATGCACTGCGCTCATTCGGCGTATCCTTCCTGTCTCCGCTCGTGCCATTCAAATACAAACAGATGAAAGACGTGTTTGTCCGTCTCCCGCACTGGAGTCTTGAAGACCGGCCGGACGATACGGCGAAGGAGACCGTTCGGATGCCTCCGGGACAGAAACCAGAGAGCGAGTGAGTAGGGGGATCAGACTAATGAAGATCGAAAAACGATTGGCTAAGCTTGTCCTGATTGCTGTCTCATTGGCTTCTGTCTTGCTCGCAACCGGCTGCTGGAACAGCAGAGAGCTGAACAAGCTTGCGATTGTGACGGCAATGGCGATCGACAAAGCGGCTGATGCCGATCAATACGAGCTGACCTTCCAGGTTGTCATCCCGGGCCAGTTAGCAAAGTCGAGCAATAGCGGAGGTGGAGGAGGTGCGCCGTTCTCCATTTACAGCGTGCGATCCAAAACCTTGTTTGAAGGCATACGCAAGGCATCCAAGCAGGTGCCGAGGCAATTGTTCTTCTCTCACATTCAAGTTGTGGTTCTCGGCGAGAGGCTCGCTAAGGCGGGAATCGAAGAGATTTTCGACTTCTTCGAACGATCGCATGAGGTGCGGTTAACTTCCATGCTGCTTGTTGCCAAGGGCAGCCCCCCGGGGAAATTAATAAGTACGATCACGCCGCTTGCGCCTTTGCAAGCCGAGGCTGTTCTGGGTGCCAGCGAATTTTCGTCGAAAATTTGGTCCAGCTCTCCCGATATCGGAATTGACGAGGTGATCCGGAAGTTGATCAATCCGGGGGCCGATCCGTCCATCAGCGGACTCCGATTGCTGGGGGATCAGCAGAACGTGACGCAGCAGCAGAACCTGGGGCAGACACGTCTGCCTTATCACCTTGAAATATCCGGCATTGCCATGTTCCGTGACAAGAAGCTCGCGGGCTGGCTGGAGAACTCAGAATCGCGCGGGTACATGTTCATCATCGATCAAATGAACAGTACGATTATGAATTTGTCATGTGAAGGTCAGGCGGACGGCATTGCGCTTGAAGTCATAAAGAGTAAAACGAAGACGCAGGTTTCGATGAAAGACGGTCATGCGAAGGTGCATATCGTCGTGAAGGCAGAGGGGAACGTAGCCGAGGTCAAATGCGGCATTCCGCTTACGGAATTATCCGTGCTGAACAAGCTGGAGCAAGAATGGGGCGAGTTGGTCAAAGCAAGCATGATGGCGGCGATTCAACGTGCCCAAGCCGTACAGTCCGATGTGTTTGGTTTCGGCGAAGTGCTGCAGCGCAGTCATCCGAAGGCGTGGAAGCAAGTAGAAGACAATTGGGCGGAAGCATTCTCTGAAGCGGAGGTGAGCATCACCTTCCAAGGGCAGATCATGAGATCGGGCATGAGGGGCAAATCGCTAATGGAGAAGCCTTGATACAGGGAGGAATGGCAGCATGAAGAGCCGGGTGGTTTACATTGGGCCGCTGCATTTGTTTGCATGGATTACCTTATTCGAGCTGGGAACAGCCGTCGTCATTCAGATGGGGATGGAAGCGAAGCAGGATGCCTGGATTGTCATTGTGCTCGGCTGTCTGTGCGGCGTTGCCCTGTTTGCCGGGGTGTTCGGCACGCTGTATAGACTGTATCCCGACCTTCCCCTGACAGGGTACATCCGTCAAATTATCGGCCCTGTTCCAGGTTGGATACTGGGCTTCGCGTACCTGCTGTATTTCATCTATATTTCCGGGCGCGATGTGAGAGACTTTGCCGATTTGTTATCCGCTGCCGCTTATGATGTCACACCGCTGTTCGCGCTTTCGTTGGTCATGCTGATCGCGACCGGGTATACGATTCGTCTGGGAGTCGAGGTGTTTGGCAGAACAACCTTTGTTTTCTTCATGATCTGCTGTTTCATGTTTCTGTTCATCATCGTCTTGGTGATGTTCTCGGATTTGTCGGATGGCAAGCGGCTGCTCCCGGTGCTTGGCGAAGGATGGACCCCCGTCTGGAAAGCCTTGTTCCCCACGAACATCACGTTTCCATTCGGCGAGATGATTGTCATGACGATGTTCCTGCCTTACCTGAACAAGAAATATAAAGCGGTCAAGATCGGTACCGGCGCGATGGTGTTCAGCGCGATACTGCTCTGCATTGCGACTTACGTGAATACGTCCGTGCTGGGTACTGAAATCGCTTCGCGAGCGACCTTTCCTTTGTTTACTTCCTTGAGCAGACTAAGGTTGTCTGAAATTGTGCAGCGAATGGATTCGATTGTGCTCTTCTTATTTATCATCACCAGCTTCGTCAAAATCGGCACCTTCATGTTTGCCGCGATCTTGGCCGCCGGCGATTTGTTTCGGATTGCGGATCACAAGACACTCATTATGCCGATTGGCTTAATTGTGCTGTTCTCATCGCTTACGATCGCTGGAA
The DNA here is from genome assembly GCF_900106745.1 of Paenibacillus sp. CF384. Classification (GTDB taxonomy): domain Bacteria; phylum Bacillota; class Bacilli; order Paenibacillales; family Paenibacillaceae; genus Paenibacillus_Z. Next base: position 109,780 of record NZ_FNNV01000016.1, read on the forward strand.
GCTTGACGGAACATCTGCAAGAAGGACTCAAGATCGTGCCGTATTACCTTCATCTGCCTCTCCAGTACGCGATTCCAACCGTACTTATGCTGATTGGCTTAATTCGGCGCAGATGGCGATCCGTCGCTTCCTCCTGACGAAGGCGGGTTGCCGGGCCCTGGCATGAGCTTGCGTACAAGAGCCATAAACGGCTTACGAATATAGAAGAAGAGGAGTGCTGCAAGCATGATTCTCTCGACCAAATCCAGCATGTTGAACGGGAATATTAAATTTCTGATCATGCGGTCCGGAGGAAGCCCTTGGAGGAGATCCATGAACAAATCCCATGCGATGATGCAGGGGAAGAGCAGGGCGAATACGGCGTAATGCTTGTTGTTCTTCATTATTAGGGCACCTTCTTTACTGTTGATGCAAGTATTATTCCCCAAATTCCATACAAAGGCCGTGACAATCGCCCATACGGGTGATAATCACGGCCCTGTTTCTGTCGATTACAAGCTTGCCAAGTAGTCGTCGAGCTTATCGAAGGTGCCGCCGAACCCTTGTTGCATGGATTCGAACATGCCTTTGTAGAATGCGTTCTCCTCAGCGGTTGCTTCGTGAGGGCCGCCTTCAAGCTTAATCGTCGTTTGGCCTTCGTTCTCGGTAAAAGTAACCATATTCAGCACTTGCAGCGGAAATTGCGGCGCGAATGGAGGGCGTTCCGTGCCGCCCTCTGGGTTAGAGAACGAGCTGAAGAAAGAAAGCTTCTCCGGTGCCGCGATTTCTTGATAAACGAATTTGCCCCACATGGATTGTCCATCGGGCGTGCTCATGGTGTAGAGGAATATGCCGCCGGGACGCAGATCAAGCTGTACCACTTCAAGATCCAGACCCTTAGGTCCCCACCAGTGCTTCAGATGCTCGGCTTCTGTAAAAACTTTAAAAACTAGCTCGCGCGGTGCGTTAAAAGTACGAGAAATGACTAATTTCCCATCCTTCGTGCTTACTTCGTTAGCGTTTACTGCTTGGTTATCGGTCATTATGATACCTCCAGAGTTAAATTTCCTGCTTTGAATATACTCTATTAGGAATATTCCTGTCAAGGAATATTCAATATCGACTCATAGATGCTGCTAAGGCGGATTATATATCATTACCCTGGCAACAATTTTACTATTCACGCCGTCTTGTATAGCAATAGAGCCGAAATGGATGTGAGGCTGGCATGCTTTTCCGAAAAATAATGTGGGTATCCTTATGCGCGATCATGCTGCTATTGAGTGCATGCGGGGAGAAGTCTGAAGTCGCTGCTCCGGATTTAGGCGAACTGTACAGCTTGGCTCTCGACGCTTATATGCCGGTTGATGAAGGCCTCAATGGCGGAATGAAATACATTGCCATTGATATGAGCAACTTGAAAGACCTCGATGGGGCAGATAAGGGACAGATTCTGGACCATTTCAAAACCTATAAGGTGGACGTGATGGAAGCGACCTATGAGCAGTTAGAGGCCAAAGGGTTATTTAATAAGAATACACTGTCGCTTGACGGAATCCTGTTGAAAGTGGATAAGGCAGAGCTTACGGAGAGGCAGCTTATAGTAGAGGGTTCCAAGTATCGTTCGGGTGACGGAGCCATTGGAATGAAAGTTGTGGTGGAATTAAAGGACGGAGAATGGCAAGTGAAGAAGGCAGACATGACATGGATCAGCTAATTGAATAGGCTCCAGCTGCGGCAAGAAGCTTAATTGGGCCAAGGCTGTATGCGAGCACGAAGCCATCTGCTATGATAGTTGCAAAACAACAGTCGGGGTGATGGATCCATGTTCGGCAATAAGAATGCGAAAACAACGGAGCCGGCGGCAGCGGACACGGCTCGGGTCGTCCCCGTATACACCGTCCATTCGCTGCCGCAGCCTTATGAAGTGCTGTGCACCGTCTACTCCGGCAGGATAAGCAACAGCTCGCCTGTGAATTTGCTGCAGCAGCTTGGCCTCGCCGGCGGGGCAGTATCGGAGTGTGATGCGGTTATCGGCATCCTGCTCACGCCAGGTCTGGCGGCTGGGACATTGAATGCTTATGGTACGGCCATTCGTTATGTGTAAGATAGAGAAAGGACCGAGCGGCTGCTGCTGCTCGGTCCTTTTTCTGCCGGTCGGGGAAGGGGACCGCGCCGATGTTGCGTAAAATGCAACATTTCATCCCGTCGAATAGCCTTAATTCACTTAATGCTGCACAAGATGCAACATTCCTAAGAGAATTAGCTGCTATGAGGCCATATTTAGGAAGAATGTTGCCATTTGTGCAACTTTTCCTGTTTGAAGCTAACTTTGCTTCAGAAATGTTGCACAATATGCAACAATGACCCGCCCGCAGCTTATGCGAAGTGCTGGAATCGTGCACCACCCCCACTTTCCCTCCCGTGCGCATGCGTGGAGCAATCCCGCTCGCTCGTCAGGGTTACTTCAGCTTCAACAGCTCACTAACCGTAACAAAGGCATACCCTTGCTCCGTTAGCGCCTGCAGGATTTCATCGGTTGCGGCGATCTCGTTCTGGTCATACATGGGATGAAGCAGCAGAATGTCTCCCGGCTTCACCTTCTCTTCCACATAGCGTACCTTATCGGCAGTCGCCGAATAGTACGTATCCGGTTCAAGGTTCCAAGTGATTGACTTCATATGATGTTTGTGCAAGTAATAAGGAAGTCCAAGCAGCTTCTTGCCGTAAGGCGGACGAAATAGGATATCTCCCTTGTAGCCGGTTTGGCGAATTAGCGCATTGGTTTTTTCGATTTCGTCCTTGATATAGGAAGGTGATTTGAAGACCATTCGGTCGTGCGAGAAGGTGTGATTCCCGATTTCATGTCCGGCTTCTACAATCTTGCGGCCTTCCTCCGGATGCTGCTCCAGCTCTCCGCCAATGAGGAAGAAGGTGGCTTTGGCTTTGTACTTGTCCAGCAGCGGCAGGAGCTGATCGACATTGCCGGTAGGGCCGTCGTCGAAGGTGATTGCGATGACCTTCTGACTCGTCTCCACTTGGCTCGTTATGCCTCCGAATACTTGAAAGGTGCGCGAGTTCATCCATTTAAGCGTGCCAAATAGAATAAGAATAAGGAGGACAAGGACAGCTGCGCTAATGATTACTATTTTCTTCATACAGGGTACCTCCGTGATTAGTTTTCGTTAACCGGGTTCCAATAGCAGGGCAATAGTAGTTACAATATAAGGAAGACAAACTGTGAGGGAGTCCTGAACGTTGAGCTTTCTAAAGCCTTATTTTCGCCAATTCGGAAAACCGTTTGCCGCAGCGATTCTATTCCTAATGCTCGAAGCGTTATGCGATCTCATGCAGCCGACGCTGATGTCGCGGATTATTGACGTTGGTGTTGCGAACCGAAATCTGGATTATGTCTTCCGTTTCGGCGGCTACATGCTGCTCATAACGGCAATTGGTGCGGCAGGAGCGACGATGCGCAACATTATCTCCAGCCATGTATCCTTGAATTTCGGCACGCGTCTGCGGTCGGACTTGTTCCGCCGGATTCAGACGTTATCGTTTGACAGCATCGACAAATTCGATCGGGCTTCTCTGGTTACAAGGCTGACGAACGATGTGACCCAGATTCAAAACTTCACGAACGGACTCATGCGTATCTTTGTCAAAGCTCCGCTGATTTGTATCGGCAGTCTCATTATGGCGATTCGATTGAATCCGCCTCTATCGCTTGTATTGGCGGTTGTCATTCCTTTCGTGGCGCTGCTCATTGTGATCAATATGCGTATTGGTTTTCCTCTGTTTGCAGGTGTGCAGCGTGCGCTCGATCGCGTTAATGGCGTGTCGCGCGAATATTTATCCGGGGTACGTGTTGTCAAAGCCTTTAATCGCGTCGATTACGAGACGGACAAGTTCGGCATGGTCAACGACAGCTATCAGGAAGCGTCGACTCGCGCGATGCGTCTGATGTCGATCTTCAGTCCAAGCATTATGCTGACCGTGAATCTCGGGATTACCGCGGTGATTTGGATCGGCGGCGTACGGGTCGACGGAGGCCACATGCAGGTTGGCCATATTATTGCATTTATTAACTACATGACGCAAATTTTGTTCTCGCTGTTGATGATATCGAGCGTGTTCACGATGTTCGTAAGAGCGAAGGCGTCGGCTGAGCGGATCGGCGAGGTATTCGCGGAGAAGGATTCGATGACGGTGAGCGATGGGGGGCAGCAGAAGGCGGTTTCCGGGCAATTCGGCGGCAAGGGGAGCATTGCGTTCAAAGGCGTATCGTTCTCGTATGCCGATTCGGATACGGTGCTTCGCGATATTACGCTGGACTGCCAACCGGGCGAGACAATTGGGATCATCGGTTCGACAGGCTCGGGCAAAAGCACGCTCGTCAATCTTATTCCGCGATTCTACGATGCTGCCTCAGGTACGGTGGAAGTGGACGGGCAGGATGTGCGGAACATCGAGCTAAAGTCGCTTCGGGAGCAAATCGCTATCGTGCCGCAGAAAGCCGTTCTGTTTTCCGGCACCATCCGGGAGAATCTACTGTGGGGCAAGGAAAATGCCAGCCATGAGGAGGTCGAGCTGGCGGCGCGGATGGCGCAGGCGCATGACTTCATTATGGATTGTCCTGAAGGCTACGATACGCTGCTAGGTCAGGGCGGGGTTAACCTCTCCGGAGGTCAGAAGCAGCGGGTTTCCATTGCCAGGGCGCTCATTCGCCAGCCGTCCATTCTGATTCTGGACGACTGCACGAGCGCCGTGGATACATCGACGGAATCTCGCATTAAGGAAGCGCTTCGCGAATATGCGCAGGGATTGACTTGCATCCTGATCGCGCAGCGTATGTCCTCTGTGATGGATGCAGACCGTATTATCGTGCTCGATAACGGGCAGATTGTGGGCTCCGGGCGACACGAAGAGCTGATGATAAGCTGCTCGGCTTATCAGGAAATCTATCGGTCGCAGACCGGCAAGGAGGCGCGTGCCAATGTCTGAACGGAATCAACGACCTGAGGGAAGTGCTCCGGCGCAGGGGCAAACGCAATCGCAGGCTCAAGCTCAGGGGTCGCCGCCGCCGATGCCTGCCGTGAACGTCCCGGGCCGAGGCGGCTTTATGGGCCGGGGACCGGTTGTGAAGCCGAAGAATTTGAAGGCGACGCTGGGCCGGCTGTGGTCGTATTTCGGCAAGGAACGAAAGCTGCTCGCGATTATCTTCGTCATCGTACTGATCGATGCCCTTATTACACTGGCTGGCCCGTATCTCATTGGCGTGGCGATTGACGCCATGTCCACAGGGAACGATGGCAGCCCGGTCGACTTCGGACTGCTTCAGATCGCGCTCATTGCGCTTGTCTCTTCTTACATCGCTGATGGTGGCCTGACCTTCCTGCAGGGGTGGCTGATGGCCGGCGTTTCCCAGCGTATCGTTGGGCGCATGCGGACCTCCTTATTCGCCAAGCTGCACAAGCTGCCGATCCGCTTCTTCGATACGCGGACACACGGGGAACTGATGAGCCGGATGTCCAATGATATCGACAATGTGAGCAATACCATCGCCCAGTCGGCGATTCAAGTGATGACGGGATCGGTAGCCATAACAGGTGCGCTCGTTATGATGCTCGTGCTCAGCCCCGTGCTGACGCTGGCGAGCTTGATTACGGTGCCGGCCGTATTCCTGCTGACGCGGACAATCGCCCGTGCAACAGGGCCTTTGTTCAAGCAGCAGCAGAGCAAGCTCGGCAAGCTGAATGGCCATATTGAAGAAACGATCTCGGGGATTCAGATCGTAAAGGCATTTAACCGCGAAGACAAGGTTATTGATGACTTCGAGGTCGTGAATGAAGAGCTGCGTGAGATTGGCATTAAAGCGCAGATTCGCTCCGGTTTCCTCATGCCGATTATGAACGTCATCAACAACGTCGGCTTCGCGGCCGTAGCCATTGTCGGCGGGATGCTGGCGGTGAATGGACATATTACGGTCGGCGTTATCGCCAGCTTCCTCAGCTACTCGCGCCAGTTTGTGCGGCCGCTCATCGAGCTTGCGAATCTGTTCAACGTACTGCAGTCCGGCGTAGCGGGGGCGGAGCGGGTATTCGAGGTGCTCGACGAAGAAGAGGAGCCGGCCGATCGTCCGGGGGCGAAGACGTTCGTCAATCCGCGCGGACATGTCGTCTTTGACAATGTGTCCTTCGGATATCGCGCCGACGTGCCGATTCTGAAGGGGATCAGCTTTGATTCCGCCGAGGGCACAAGCACGGCGCTGATCGGTCCTACAGGCGCAGGCAAAACAACAATCGTGAACCTATTAAATCGGTTCTACGATGTGACAGACGGCTCCATCCGAATTGACGGACGCGACATCCGCGATTATACGAAGAATAGTCTTCGGCAGGCGTTCGGCATTGTGCTGCAGGATACCTATCTATTCTCCGGAACGATCCGAGAGAATATCAAGTACGGGAAGCCAAGCGCAACCGATGAGGAGATGGAGCGGGCGGCTGCGCTGGCCAATGCCGCTTCGTTCATCCGAAGGCTTCCTCAGCGTTATGATACGGTGCTCGCCGAGAATGGCGGCAACCTCAGTCAAGGTCAGCGGCAGCTGCTTGCCATTGCAAGGGTCATTCTGGCCGACCCGCCGATTCTTATCCTCGACGAGGCGACTAGCAGCATCGACACCCGAACGGAGCTGCATATCCAAGATGCGCTGCGAGGCGTGCTGCATGGCCGCACCAGTTTCTTAATCGCTCACCGGCTGAATACCATCCGTGACGCCGACACCATCATGGTCATCGACCGTGGGGCGATCATGGAGAAGGGCTCCCATGAAGAGCTGCTCGAGAAGCAGGGCGTATATGCCAATATGTTTAAGAATCAGTTCGGAGCCGTGCTCGGTGAAGGTTAAATAAAAGGTCCCCAAAGTTGGTTGACGCCACTTTGGGGACCTTCTGTATTTAGGCTAAGCTTAAACGACGCCTTGAGCGATCATGGAGTCGGCTACTTTAATGAATCCGGCAATATTCGCACCATAAACCAGATTACCGGCATGTCCGTAATCTACCGATGCTTTGACGCTGTTGTCATAGATGTTTTTCATAATGCTATGCAATTTGGCGTCTACTTCTTCGAAGGTCCACGACAGTCTCATGCTGTTCTGCGCCATTTCGAGTGCAGATACAGCGACTCCGCCCGCATTTGCAGCCTTGGCCGGCCCAAACAGAACGTCGTTATTCAGAAACACATCGATGGCTTCCAACGTTGACGGCATATTAGCCCCTTCGCCAATTGCCTTCACGCCGCCATCTACTAACAGCTGTGCGGACGCCGAATCGATCTCATTCTGTGTTGCGCATGGAAGCGCGATATCACACGGAATGGACCAAATGCCATCGCAGCCCGGCGTGTAGGCAGCATGTGGATGGATTTTCACATATTCGCTGATTCGTTTGCGATCCAGCTCCTTCAACTGCTTGACGGTATCAAGGTTGATGCCTTCTGGGTCGTAGATATACCCGCCGGAGTCACTGCATGCAACCACTTTAGCGCCAAGCTGCTGTGCTTTCTCAATCGCATAGATGGAGACGTTGCCTGAACCGGATACGACTACCGTACTGGACTGGAAGCTCATGCCTTTGCTTGCAAGCATCTCGTTCACGAAATAAACGCAGCCGTAGCCGGTCGCTTCCTTACGCGCGAGGCTTCCGCCGTAGACAATGCCTTTGCCCGTTAGAACGCCTGCCTCGTTGCCGCCGCGAATACGTTTGTATTGTCCGAACATGTAGCCGATTTCCCGTGCTCCTACACCGATATCGCCTGCAGGAACATCGACTTCAGGTCCAATATACTTATAGAGCTCCGTCATAAAGCTTTGCGTAAAACGCATGATTTCACGATCGGATTTGCCTTTCGGATCGAAATCCGATCCGCCTTTGCCGCCGCCGATCGGCTGGCCGGTTAGGCTGTTCTTGAAGATCTGCTCGAAGCCCAAGAATTTGATGATGCTTGCATTTACGGACGGATGGAACCGCAGGCCACCCTTGTATGGGCCTAGTGCGCTGTTGAACTGAACGCGGAACCCGCGGTTCACGTGCACATTCCCTTTGTCATCTACCCAAGGTACACGGAAGGATACGACACGTTCAGGCTCTGTAATTCGCTCAAGAATACTATTGTCTTGATACTCCGGATGCTGAGCCAGCACAGGAACAAGGGAATCCAGAATTTCCTTCACCGCTTGGTGGAATTCAGGCTCGTGGTGGTTACGTTGAACAATTGTTTCGTATACGGATTGCACGTATTCCTCGGCCGCTGCCAATTGCTGATCAGGTATAACGGTTATCAATTTTACCAACGCTCCTTTAGATGATAAGTGCTCAAATTTGCATTTTTCTGCTGAAAGTTTGTATTTTTATACATTGTAAACGCGTGGTTATCATAATACCAATTAATAAATCTTTGTATACTGATAAAATACATTTATAGCCCAAATGTGATAAAACCTGCCATATAGTCATGGCAGGTCATATGACATCTATGCTGGAGGCCTATCTTTTACGAGGCTTCGGGCCTTTCATGGAGCGGCGGATGAGCATCGGACCAACCGCGCTTCCCACCATTGCTGCATAGAAGGAATGGAGGGGCAGCTTGATCAAATAGTACAATACGGTACCTCCAATAATATCAATGACGACGAACTTCTTGATTTCTGACATCGGCACGACCACAACGATAAACTCTTGCTTGCTCCCCATTACATAGATCCCTGCTTTCATCGTAACAATCTCCACTTGAAATTGTATTTGCAGCGAGCTTGTCAGATTCCATGACAATGAAAAACCCGGAAACTCCCGCACACGAGCAGCGAGGGCTTCCGGGCTCAGCGATCTTGCGATTCAGAAACAAGTAAAGGCATCGATTCGGTTAAGGTCTAAACCGGTGTACATCCAGAAGAAGCCGTTCCAACGAAATCCGGAAACCGAAGTCCGGCCGAGGAAGACCGGATAGAACCAGAAGCCCTGTCCGCTGCGCGGCCATATATAGGTTTGGCGGAACATACAGCGGGAGATCGCTCCCGGATCAACGGCAAGCGTTGAAGTAGTAAGGGGTTTGGGAGGAACCATTTGCGGCGGCGGTGAACTTGGGGGCTGCTGCATACCCTGAGGTCCGACCGGTGGCATAAATGCCATGCTAATCACTCCTTTGTGGTTGACTGTCCAATTCAAACTACAAGCTTAAAGCAGCGAGATGGCCAGAAGATTAAACAGAACCAGAGGCAGGATTACGTTACTGTATGTTTGCTGCTGCGGTGGGAAACCAGGGCTTGGGAAGAAACCGCGACGGGCGCCTTCATTCGACAGGCAAATGTAGAGGATACTCCTGTCACAATGGACGATATGTCCTTCGAACACATCACCGTCCATCGTTTCAACCTTAACCAGCCGGTGTGCGTGATTCGCGCACAGCTGATGAAGATGGTCTTTGACGGATTGCAGCGTGTGATGAACTTTGGAGTCGCATTGATAGATCGGCTTTAGCTCTTGTTGCACGGACTTATGTTGCGAGCTCATAATTGATAACCTCCATTTTGAACATGAATTATCCTATGCAGAGGCCTAGCTGGGCGTGAAAAAACCGCCTCCCCGAATGTGATCGAAGAGGCGGTTTATAGGAGCTGTCAGACCCTAGAGCTTAGAGATTAGAGCAGCTCGCGGCGAAGCTGTTCTGCTGATTTCGGGGAGAGGTAGCCGATTGGAAGGTCGAAGATCGTCTTCGCGCCTTTGCTGCCCTCTTGGCTTAAACGATAGCCCGCTCTCGCGCAAGCCACAAGCACGCTTGCCGTAAACTCGGGATTGCTCTCGAGCGTCAGGCCGAACTCGATAATTTGTTTCGTGCCAGTGCCGGTAATTCCACTGCGAATGACGAATCCGCCATGCGGCATGCCTTGGTGCTCAGCTTGCAGCTGCTCTTCGCTAATGAACGTCACCGTCGTGTTGTAATCCGAGAAATAGTTCGGCATGTTTACGATGGTTTGTGTAATTTCTTCTTTATCCGCGCCTTCTTCGGCAACAACGTAGCATTCGCGCAAATGTTTGTCGCGAGTCGCCAGCTCCGGAGTTTCACCCGAGCGGATTTGATCGATGACTTCTTGAACAGGCACGGTATATTGAACGCCTGCTTTGACACCTGGTACGCGGCGGATCGCATCGGAGTGACCTTGGCTTACGCCTTTGCCCCAGAACGTGAAGTCTTTACCAACCGGCAGAATCGCTTCTGCAAGAAGGCGGTTGAGGGAGAACAGACCCGGATCCCAGCCTGTCGAAATAATGCTGAGTGTACCGGCTTGCTGCGAGGCAGCGTTGACCGTTTCGTAGAACTCAGGAATCTTAGCATGGGTATCGAAGCTGTCTACCGTGTTGAACATGCTTGCAATAACAGGCGTTTGCTCCGGAAGATCGGTAGCTGAACCACCGCAGAGAATCATAACATCGATAATGCCTTTGTATTGCTCAGCTGCCGAAATATGTTCGAAGCGGACGCCTTCTCCGCCGGTCATTTGCTCAGGCTGTCTGCGCGTGAAGATCGCAGTAAGTTCCATATCGGGATTTTGAACGATTGCTTTCTCAACGCCTCTGCCGAGGTTTCCGTAGCCTACAATGCCGATTTTGATTGTTTTACTCACTTCAAATTCCTCCTAATATGGGGTATTCTGCATGTATGGATGATCTTTATTAAGTATAAAGATATTACATGGAATGTAAACTATTTCTTTTGAAAATGCTCAAGAAAGTAGTAGCTAGAGACGGAGGTAATGGATTGAGCACATCGACCAGGAGCGTTACGGGCCTGATTCGCAGACAAGGATTCCGGCAATTTTTAGAGCTTTGTAAGCGCTACAAATATTTATATCTAGCCGTTCTGGTGCTGCAGCTTGGCGGCACGGGGGCTGCGCTCCTGCTCGCGGAGCTGAGCAGAAGGATCTTCGACGGCGGCACGGAACTGACTCATGCAGAGCTTGTCCGATTAATCATCGGCATAGCCGTGATGGTCATGCTAGGCTTGTTCTTCTCGCTGGGAGCTAGAATTTGCAATCAAGTCGTAAACACCAATATTGTGTTCAGAATGAGGCAGATCATACTGCAGCAGCTAACCAATCTATCGCTGAAGTATCATGAACGCACCCACAGCGCTCACACGCAGAATATTCTCTTTAATGAGCTGGAAGTGTTCAAGCATTTTATCGTGTTTGATATGCTGCGACTGATTTCGCTGCCTGTATCCTTCATCGCTGTCGGCATCTATTTGTTTACGGTTAACCCTCTGCTCGGAGCCATCGCAGTTCTTGTAGGTCCGTTTCAGCTGCTCAGCAATCTGGTGATGCGAGGGAGATTCAAGGATCTTATTGCAGAACAACAGGCCAACGGGGGCGAAGTGTTCTTCCATATGGATGAGACGCTCTCGGGCATTCGGGAAGTCAAAATGAATCAATTAGAGCAGTCGGTATTCGCGAGGTTCGAGAAGGTGTGCAAGGAGGGTATCCGGCTCTGGGTTTCCGCCTGAGAAAATGGAGGCGTTTCGCGAGTTTATTAGGCTCATTCCGGAGAAAATCGGGTATTTACTAGGTATTACCGTTGGCGCTGTTCTGATGGTAAATGGGGATATTGGCGCTGGTGCGATCATTGCCTTTCTCACGCTGCTTGATAAGGTTAGCGAGCCTTTCGTCAGCATAACCGCCATCATAAGCTCGCTGCAGAGAGTGTCGGCCGGAGCGGAGAATCTGCTTACCGTCATGGAGATGGCGCCTGAGGTGAAGGATCGAGGAAACGTACTTCCGGCCAAGCCTTGCTCCATTCGCTTCGATAATGTCTCCTTCTCTTATGAAGCGGATCGTCCGGTCCTTCATAACGTCAGCTTCGAGATTCCGGCTGGCAAATCCGTAGCGCTGGTCGGCCCAAGCGGCAGCGGGAAGAGCACGTTGATTAAACTGCTCTACCGGTTCTATGAGCCGAGCGGAGGCTCGATTCGACTGGATGAGCGTCCGATCGAGGGGTTTACGATCGCATCGCTGCGGGGGCAGCTGGCCGCGGTTACCCAAGACGTGTATTTGTTCGATGGCACGATTCGGGAAAATATTGCGATCGGGTTCGCGAATGCGACGGAGGCGGACATCCTCAGAGCTGCGGAACTGTCACAAGCGGCGTTTATTCGGGAGCTTCCGGAAGGGCTGGATACGGTGGTTGGGGAGCGCGGCATTAAGCTATCCCATGGGCAGAGGCAGCGCATTGGTATAGCAAGAGCTGTTCTTAGAAGGGCGACGGTCACCATTCTGGACGAGCCTACCTCCGCGCTTGATGTGGAGACAGAAGCGATGTTCCAGAGTGATTTGCCGAAGTGGGCGGGAGCCAGTACCAAGATCATTATTGCCCATCGGTTATCGACGATTCGCGATGTCGATTACGTGATTTTTCTGGAGAATGGACGCGTACAGGAAATGGGTTCGCCTAAGGAACTGCTGCAAGCGAAAGGGCGGTTCTCGGATTTCTGGAGAAACCAGCATATTCATGAGTTTGTGAGCTAATGCGGACAATGCAGACAATGCAGCAAAAGGACAACAAACAAGGAGGCATTTTACCTATGACAACGATACTTTGTTTACAAGAGCTTACTTCGGAGCAGCGAGCGGCAGTGCGGCAGGGGGCACCGGATGCGACGATTGTTTTCGGCGGGAAGTCTGTGGCGGGCGATCAAGATTTTCGCGATGCGGAGATTATTCTGGGATGGGATAAGAGGGTGACGGAGATTGCGCTGCAGGAGGGCTCGAAGCTGCGCTGGGTGCAGAGCTGGTCGTCGGGGATCGACAGCTTGCCGCTGGATCGGCTGGAGGAACGCGGCATCTTGCTGACGGATGCCAGCGGCGTACACGCCAGATCGGTGTCCGAGACGGCAGTCGCCATGATGCTGGGACTGTCGCGCGGCATTGCCGCGGCTGTTCGCAATCAGCGGACCGGCCTGTGGGAAAGCCCCGATACGCTTGCGGAGATGAACGGGGGCACCGTAGCGATTGTCGGCGCAGGCGAAATCGGCCGCGAGGTGGCGCGGATCGCTCGCGCGTTCGATATGCGCGTCATTGCCGTTCGCCGATCGGGCGGCCAGATGCCGGAAGCGGATGTCGTTTACGAGACGTCGCGTCTTGATGATGCACTGCGGGAAGCGGATTATGTCGTTAATATTTTGCCGCTTACGGGTGAGACGCAGCATCTGTTTCATGCGGAACGATTCGCTGTGATGAAGCGTACGGCTTATTTTATTAACGTGGGGCGAGGGGCGACCGTGCGAACGGAGGATCTCGTTGAGGCGCTCGATAAAGGCATTATCGCCGGTGCGGGACTTGATGTGTTCGAGCAAGAGCCGCTGCCTGCGGATCATCCACTGTGGGCAATGCCGAACGTGATTCTCACGCCGCATAATGCCGGGGGGTTGACCGTTCGCAACGGGGAGCGGCTCGTGAAGCTGTTCCTGTCGAATTTGGAGCTGTATTCGTCCGGGCATGCTGCCGATCTGCGCAATTTGGTTGATTATAAGAAGAGGTACTAATGAATGAGCCGAAGCCGCAGCGGCTGCGGCTTCGAAGAGCGTTACTTTAGCGCGAAAGCAGCTTTGGCCCAAGGATATTCGGGATCCGGCTGGGTTCCGTCCTTGTAGGTGGAGATAAGCGCCCAGCGGTCTGCGCCGGACGTGTTGGAATAAGAGGCATGCAGCAATAAATCGTGGAAGACGATGGCGTCTCCTTTGGTGGCTGTGAAATCGACAACCTGCGAAGCGTCGATCTGATCCTCATTTAAGCGATGAACGAATCCGTTGTTATCCGCCGCGTCACCATCATGGCTGATTGTCGAACGATGGGAGCCGGGAAGGACTCTCAGACAGCCGTTGGCTGGGGTCGCATCGTCAAGCGCAATCCAAACGGAGAATTTGTGACTGCCGTGCCAGTAGGAGTAGTCTTGGTGCCAAGGTGAACCGAAGTCCGTGCTCGCATTCTTGAAGACGACCTTGTCGTTCATGAACAGGACGTAATCGCCGATAATCGCTTTCAATGCGCGAGTAAGCGCAGGTGATTGCGCGGCCTCCTTAAACAATTCGCTTTCGGACGTTAATCCGAGAAAAACGCCGCTTCTATCAACATCATGCCTTGCTAGAATCTCGGCTGCTTCCGCCTTTAAGGCTTGCACCTCTTCTTGCGAATAAAGCTGCTTTAGAATGAAATAGCCTTGCCGATCGAACTCTTCCTTCATGGCTGCTGTCATGCTCATTGCCTCCTAATCGATATGATGCGAATGAATGGCAAACCGTGCTAAAGGGCGTTATAGTATGAATGGTAAAGCAACTGGATAATGGTGTAAAGGGGCGATGCCGACATGCAGTTGTTTCGGATGCGGGTGGAGTCGGAAGGCAAGAACGGATTAGCTGAATTTGTTGAAAATCATTATATAAGCTGCGGCAGACCGGGCATCGGAGACATGAGCGGATTAACTGAGGCAGAGCTGGCAGCGGCGTTAGTTGAAGGCGCTGGGCTTGATGGGTCAGAGCTGGTAAGCGAAGTCGAAGCGCATTACGCTTTCGCGCAAGTGATGCAGGACGGCGACTATATCATCGTAGGGGATAGCGATCGCATGTATCTGGGCGATCTCGGCGATTATTACTATCTCGATGACTTCGACAACGAGGCTGATCAGAGCGGGCACCGGCGAGGTGTGACTTGGCTGCGGAGCCTGCATGGCGAGGAACTGCAGCCGGAGCTGCTTGCTTTTCTGGAGCAGGAAGGGAAGCTTGGCATGTTCGGGCGAGCGGTTAGCAAGGAGCAGCTTGAACGGCTGCTCGCGGGACAGGCGCCGGCCGGGACGAGGCTGGTCGACGAGGTAACCGTTCAGGAAGCGCTCGATATACTGAAAGCCGCGATGCGAAGTGAGGATGTCGAGCGGCGGGAACGGGCTGCAGTCGCGATATTGCAGTTTGCTAGGATGGAGCGGCAGGCGGCCGTAGAGTAGTGGATGGTAAGAGGAGGCGTAGAGTATGAAATTTCGAACGGTCGTCGAGCTTGGCGGCAAGACCGCAACCGGACTTGAGGTGCCGGGTGAAGTAGTGGCGTCACTTGGGACAAGCAAGAAGCCGGCTGTTAAGGTGAAGATTGGCACTTATGTGTATCGCAGTACGGTTGCTACAATGGGCGGACGCTTCATGCTCCCGCTCAGCGCGGAGAACCGCCAAGGCGCCGGCGTTGCAGCGGGGGAAGAAATTGAAGTCGAGCTTGAACTGGATACCGAGCCGCGAGAGCTTGAAGTGCCTGAGGATTTCGTTGCTGCGCTCGGTGATGCACCGGCATCCCGCATATTCTTCGACGGATTGTCTTACAGTAACAAGCGTAGAATTGTACTTTCCATTGACGGTGCGAAGACGGCCGAAACCAGGCAGCGGCGTATCGAGAAAGCGGTGCAGGCATTAAGCGAGAGCCGCATCCCATAGGAACCAATTCGAGCTGCCGAGGCGTGACCTCAGCAGCTCTGTTTCTGATCCAGCCCGTTAATGCGCGTAAGCTTCTCGGGGTTAGAGACCATATAAACGGCTCTAATGGCGGTGAAATCCTCACTCGGTTCGAACACGAGGGCAAACGGAGGTCTATTCTCCCGCTGCAGAAGCAGTCCCTGCTGGCCACTTATCGATACATGGTGGAGCTGCCCAATTAGGGAGCCTTTGCCCGCAATCCCCTCGAAGAAAGCTTTGATCCGGCTGCGACCCAGAATAGGATGGATAGCGGCACGGACAATACCGCCGCCGTCGCTGATCATGACCGCATCTTCGGTCAGCAGATGAATGAAGCCCTCTAATCGGCCGGTATGAATGGCTTGCGTGAACGACTGAACGAATCGTTCGACTGACGAGTCCATGGTCCGTTCATTGCCCGTGCGCGATAAGTGTCCGATCTTCGCGGAGGCACGGCTGAAGATTTTGCGGCAGGCGGCCTCGGACTTATCCAGCATGGACGCGATGTCGGCATATTCGTAGCCGAACGATTCACGCAGCACGAAGACGGCGCGCTCCTGAGGCGTGCAGATCTGCAGGAGCACGAGCATGGCATAGCCAAGCTGCTCGTGCTGAATGACGCGGGCAAGCGGCGTATCCGCGGCCGAAGTGCCAAGCTCGATGACAGGCTCCGGCAGCCAGTGGCCGGTATAGCTCTCGCGATTGCGCGGCGCTGCTTTCATCACATTGAGCACGCGGTTGGTGACCATTTTGACCAGGTAGGCTCTCGGGTGAGTCATGTCGATCTTGCCCAGCTTGCTTATCGTGACGAACACATCTTGAACGGCATCCTCGGCCTCGCTCATCGAGCCGAGCATGCGATAAGCAATGGAGGTAAGCAGCGTCTTGTGCTCGCGGTATAACTGTTCCACTTCCAACGTGTGATCGATCGACGTCAAGGCGCATCACCCTCCGATTCTAGATGCATTTTATCAAGATAAGAGCATGAAAGAAAGCCACCCGCTGCGGGGTGGCTTGTCAGATACGTTGACTTATTTCGCGACAAAACAGTCCGGATACATGCCTGTAGCAATCGCGATCCGGTTCCAGCCGTTGATCGCATTGATGGCGAGCAGCAGGGCAACAAACTCGCTTTCGTCGAAGTGTTTGCGGGCTTCGTCGTAGATGCTCTGCGGCACGCCGCCTTCGGAGATCAGCGTAACCGCTTCGGTCAATGCGAGTACAGCGCGTTCCTTCTCCGTAAATTGAGGAGATTCACGCCAAACGACGATCAGGTTTAGCCGACGCTCGCTTTCACCCATCTTCCGCAAATCGGTTGTGTGCATATCCACGCAGAACGCGCAGCCGTTGATTTGGGAAGCCCGGATTTTGATGAGCTCATAGATCACCTTGTCTGCAATTAACTCTTTTGCCGTACCATCAAGTCGTTGCATCGCTTGGTAAGCTGTTGGGTTGGCTTTGGATGCGTTCATTCGTAAGTTCATATCGATTCCTCCCGTGGATTCTATTGTGTGGTTCCTGCTAGGTAGACAATTGAAACACTTACTTTGTGACAGTATGGAGGCCTTGAATGCAAAAAAACTCCGAGTGGTCTCGGAGCCACCTTTGGCGGTTGAAGGCTGAGAGTCGGATTTTCGCACTCTCAGAATCTCGGGAAGGTCTGGATTGGTTAGTTTGGGGACTAAGAGTCGGATTTCGCGACTCTCAGCATCTCTGGATTGGTTAGTTTGTGGACTGAGAGTCGGATTTCGCGACTCTCAGTCTTTTTTCGAGGTGGTTTTGGCGCTGAGAGTTGGATTTTCGCACTCTCAGCTCTCGGGAGGGTTTGGATTGGTTAGTTTGTGGACTGAGAGTCGGATTTCGCGACTCTCAGTCTATTTTTGAGGTGGTTTTGGCGCTGAGAGTTGGATTTTCGCACTCTCAGCATCTCGGGAGGGTCTGGATTGGTTAGTTTGGGGACTGAGAGTCGGATTCCGCGACTCTCAGTCTTTTTTCGAGGTGGTTTTGGTGCTGAGAGTTGGATTTTCGCACTCTCAGCTCTCGGGAGGGTTTGGATTGGTTAGTTTTTGGACTGAGAGTCGGATTTCGCGACTCTCAGTCTTTTTTTCGAGGTGGTTTTGGTGCTGAGAGTTGGATTTTCGCACTCTCAGCTTCCAAGCAGGGTTCGCATTGGGCGAGGTGAACACTGAGAGCGGAATATCCGCTATCGTGTCCTCTATCGACCACGATTGAACACTGAAAGCGGAATATCCGCTTTCGGCTTCCAAAACATACGAATTTACTCCATTTTCGGCGATTACGGCACACTGATAGCGGCATATCCGCTATCGCGTCGGTAGCGACCACGATTGAACACTGAAAGCGGTATATCCGCTTTCAGCTAGCGCCTCCACCGTGCGTACTCTTATTTCATGCCGCGTATTATCCGCATACACTCGTTTTATCCGGAGATGTTGCACAAATGGCAGCACTTCTAGTAGCGGGGGACGGGATGGCTGGGCATCGGGCTGCCAAGAGGACAGCCCCAACGAGCGGCCAACTCACAACGAAACCCCCAAACGCAGCGATAGCGATTAGGGGTTCATTTAGCACTTATGCCTTAACCTTGGCTGACACCTCTCCAGTTCGGGAGTCGGTCAAGCGTGATGCAGTTCGGATGATGATAGACCTTCTTCAGCTGCTCGTCTGTCGTCGACTTGCCGTCGAGGACGAAGCCTTCGCCCCATGTCATATACCACAGCCAAGGCGTGCGGCTCGCGATGAGCTGATCCGGATCGGGAATCGATCCGTTCTCACCGAGCGCGATGAGTTTCTTGCCGCCGGCCAGCGCATCCACTTGCTCGAACGGCTTGCGCAGCGGACCGTAATTGGCAGACGGCGCGTAGATGTCGCAGCTGTCGATGTCGGTTTCGCCTTCTCCCGGATACCACTCCTCCACATGAGAATTCCAAACCCAAATCAAGTTATGGAGCTGATGCAGATTCGTCAGTCGGTCGTACAGCAATCGCCATAGCTGCTTGCACGGTTCGGCACCGAATGCGCCCCACCAGAACCAAGCGCCGTCTGCTTCGTGCAAAGGCCGCCAGAGCACAGGGACATTGGCATCCTGCAGCTTCTTCAATTGCGCCGCAACGGCATCGATATCAGCCAGCAGCAGCTGATGTTCCTGCGAATCGGGCTGCAGAGCGAGCGGAAGATTAAAGTCGGTATTCTTCGTGTAGAAGGTTTTGTCCGTTCCGCCGGTTGGCGCATACCAGTGCCAGGTCAAGGTTACGATTCCATTATGAACGGTTGTCCACTCGATAGCGGATTCGATGGAGCCTTTGTTCTCTGCGATTTCGAGCAGCTTATGCGGGGTTGGATCCGCTGTTTCGGTAGCATGCGTATAGCTGATCAGATCAAATCCCCGAATGGCAGGCTGTTTGCCGGTCACGCGCTCGATATAAATGAATTCCTTTACAGGTGTAAACCCGGAAGCGGTATGCTGACCCGTAAAGAGGCTGCTGCCAAACTGGCTGTTCAAGTAGTTCCACAGCGACACGGTTTCCGCCGTTGCCTTAGGGTTAATTAATTTGCGCGGCGCACGGCTGAGCTCGGGCGTGTCCACTGCAGATAACAGGAAGCAGTCGACTTCCACGCCGTTGTCCCAGGCTTTAAGCATGGCAAGCCTATGTGTGCCGGCCTCTAGATAAACGCTGCACTGACGCTCCGTTACAAACCCTTCGGTCGGACGAGATCTTACATAGCCGTAGCAATTGCCATCGATGAGGAGCGCATTGGAGCGATAGCCGTCCGGTACGGCATAACGGACACTAAGCTCATAGAAGCCTTCCTCCTGAATCTGTACATCAACCTCCAGCCAGTCTCCTTCATTCTCCGTGCCATTCACGTAACCGGCTCCGCTGTAACCGGGTGTCTCCTGTGCAACTGCAACGCCTTGCAAACGGCCTTCGTCGGCCTGAACGATAATCGAACAACTTGATCTTGTTTCCATCGGATAGTTCCCCCAATTGTTGGAATGGATGATTGTTCTTTCACTATAGCTGAATTTCTAAGTCGGTTGAATGTACATATATCGAATGGAAGTACCGCCAGCTAAAGCACCCCGAAGCCGCTTCGGACATAGACTAGGCTATAAACCAATGCTATGTGCGAAAGGAATAACAATCATGTATCTCGATATAAGGAATAGCGTGAGTGAGTGGGTTCCCGGTTGGCAGTATGCGATGGAGCAAAGAGCAAAGGAGCGCGAGCAGCCGCTTACCTTCGTCCTCGTCCACGGTTCATGGGCGGATGCCAGCTTCTGGAATGGGGTTGCCGTCATGCTGCGCAGAATGGGGCATCGCGTATATACCCCGGAGTACCCCGGCCATGGGAGCGATCCAAACAAGAATGTGACGCATGCCATGATTACGCAAGCGGTAGTGGATTTCATTATCAAGAATAATTTGCGCGATATCATATTGGTCGGGCACAGCTTCGGCGGATCGGTCATCCAGAAGACGGCGGAGCAGGTTCCGGACCGCATCAAACGGCTTGTCTTTATGGATGGTTTCGTGCTGGGTGATGGGCAATCCGTAGTGGATCAGTTTCCGCCACCTGTTCAGCAAATGTTCGAGCAGCTTAGACAATCCTCACCGGATGATGCGCTCGTGCTGCCGTTCCCGATCTTCCGCGAGCTGTTTACGAATTTGGCGGATCTGAAGCTCGCGCAGCAGCTGTACAGCGAAGCGAAGTCGGAGCCGGCTAAGCCTGCCTTTGAGAAGCTGGACTTGAAGAAGTTCTACAGTTTGAACATCCCGCGAAGCTATCTCTATCTTACGGAAGATAATTTGCTGCCGCAGGGAGAGGGTTACGGCTGGCATCCGCATATGTCGAGCCGACTTGGCGTGTTCCGGCTGATTCGATCGCATGGCGATCATATGACCTACTTCAGAACGCAGCCCGCACTTCTGGCGCAGAAGCTGTATGAGGCATCGAGAGATTGAGAAGCATAGAAGAGCAGGGCGACGGTGTTGCTGCTGCTCTTTTTGCTGGATGTAAGGGTGTGTATTTATTTGGTAGAATGTGATACAATTTGTATCTAAAAAGAAGGAGGTGATACGATGCCTGCTCGAGCGAAAGTTGCTGTCTGGAGCTTGCGTCCGGGTAAAAGCACGTTGACATGGTTGGTTCTTTTATCATTTTTTGATGCATTTGCGACAGATATGGGCATTCGAATGCGCGCGATCAGTGAAGCAAACCCGTTCGCTGCTTATTTGTACGAGACCGATCCGATCGTCTTCTACGCATATAAGATTATGCTGCCGCTACTTCTGTTCTTTTTGATACAAAATGTATCTGAAAAATCTTTTATCAAGAAATGGATTCTCATCGTGACCCTCGTCTACGCTCTGCTCGCCATATACCATCTCGTTTGGATACTCCTTGTTTTCCTGCTCTAACAATGCGCTCTCGCTGGTTGCTGCTGGCAAAAGTAGGCCGTGAAATGACTTCAATGTCAGCATCATGGCCTATAAATTTGTAAATTGCTTCCAAGTAACAAAACACCTTCCTCTGCGTCTATACATCTAGCAAATAGATACAGAGGTGTGTAACAGATGATGAAATGGAAACCGGCCGGGCTAGGTGCGGCGGCTGCGGGAATTGCTTGTATGGTCTGGGCAGGGACAGCCGCAGGGGCAACGGGAGATCAATTTATGGATTTAAAAGGAGCGCAGTGGGCGGCAGACAGCATTACATACATGGCGAAGAGGGGAACGGTAGCCGGTTACGGCAATGGGATTTTTAAGCCTGAAGGGGCGGTTACTCGTGCACAGGCGGTTACCTTCATGGTGCGAGAGCTGTATCCGCAGCAGTTGGCTGACAGTGACCAGACGTATACGGATGTACCGCGGAGTCATCCTTTCTATAAAGAAATTTCAGTGGCCGCCCGGATGGGATTAGCCGGTGGTTTCCCTGATGGTTCGTTCCATCCGGATGCTCCGGTTAGCCGTGCGGAAACAGCCGCTTTTCTTACTCGCGCCTACGCCCTTCAATCCGGGGAGCGCGCGGTGAGTCTGTCTGACACGGCAACGCACTGGGCTGCTGCACCTATTGGGGTTATGAGCTCGAATGGGCTGATCGGCGGGTATGCGGACGGCGCCTATCGACCGGATAAATCTGTCACGCGCGCGGAGTTTGCGGTGTTTATGACAAGAGTGATCCGGTTCGAGAGAGCGAATGCCATTCAGGCGCAGGACTGGGATAAGCTCATGTCCTATATGACCGTTAGCGAGCAGGTAGGGCAAATGCTTATGCCGGATATCCGGGAGTGGAAAGGGCAGCCCACAAGGACATTGAACGAGGGCATCAAGGCAACGATTCACGATCAGGATCTTGGCGGCTTCATTCTGTTTGAGAAAAATATCGCGAATGCCGAGCAAGTTACGACACTCACGCATGGGCTGCAAGCAGAAGCAGGGGATATTCCGCTGTTTCTTGGCATCGACCAAGAAGGCGGCGTTATTAAGCGCATTCCCGGCGGTACGAATCTGCCCGGGCAGATGGCGCTAGGCGCCGCGCGAGATACTTCGCTGGCCGAAGCCGCGGGGAAGCTCACGGGCGAGGAGCTAAAGGCGCTCGGTATGCAGCTTGATTTTGCACCGGTGCTCGATATTAACAGCAATCCGGACAATCCCATTATCGGGATGCGCTCTTTCTCCTCGGACCCGGATTTAGTCACACGATTGGGGCTGGCAGAGATCAAGGGGCTGCAATCGTCAGGCGTTATCCCGGCGGTTAAGCATTTTCCGGGGCATGGGGACACGACGGTCGATTCCCATCTGGGACTGCCTGTGCTGACGCATGACCGCGCGCGATTGGACGCGGTGGAGTTGAAGCCGTTCCGCGCTGCCATTGAGGCAGGCGTGGACATGATCATGAGTGCGCATATCGCGTTCCCGGCCGTAGATAATGAGCATGTTACCTCTCGCAAGGATGGCAGCAGCGTACCTGTGCCGGCAACCTTATCGAAGAAGGTACTGACCGGATTGTTGCGGGATGAGCTCGACTTCAAGGGTGTTATCATATCCGATGCGTTTACGATGAACGGGATCGCGGAGCATTTTGGCGAGGAACAGGCTGTCGTGCGTGCGGTATCCGCAGGCATTGATATTATTCTGATGCCGAAGGATTCGGCGATTGCGCATCAAGCGCTGGTAGAGGCCGTCCATAATGGAACGCTCTCCACAGAGGCGATCCATGCCTCGGTTAAACGAATCCTACAGCTGAAAGCGAAGTATGGCTTGTTCGGCGAAAGGGATGAACGCCTTTCTTCCAAGCTGGCTGCATTGCCGGCGATTATTGGTGCTACACCGCATCGCAAGGTCGAGCAAGAGATCGCGGAGCACGCGGTTACGCTGCTGACCGGTCGTGATGGGAAGTATCCGGATCGAATCGGACAAGGAGATCGCGTTGTCATCGCTGCCGCCGACGATGAGATTGGGAAGCAATTGGCGAAACAATTGCGAGAGGCCGGCGCTTCACAGCAGCTGAGTATTGAGATTGTGATCATCGGGCCAGGAAAGACAGCGGAAGCACTGCGGAAGTTGAAAGATGCAAATTACGTTGTGCTCGCCTCCTACCAGTTCCGCAACGTAGCCAGTCAGTTCGGGTGGTCGGATTATCAAACGGTTATTGATGAAGTGAATAAGCTAGGCAAACGGTATTCGCTCGTCTCGCTAGGCAATCCTTACGAGCTGCTTTACTTGCGGGACGTGAAGTCAGGTATGGCGCTCTATGGGAAACAAGAGCCGAATATTAAAGCCGGCATGAACGTGCTGCTCGGCCAGGCGGAGCTGCCGGGTGTATTGCCGGTACAGAATTAAGAAGGTGCAAAGCAAGCCGAAGGGACGCGGACAGTTCCGGAAACCGACTCTCGGCGCACAGACTAACCAATATGCCACGAGGCATGAGGTGAGAGTCGGAAAAACGAACTCTCACCTCCAAAAAACCATCGCATTCATACCGAGAGTGACGAAAACGAACTCTCAGATCACAAACTAACCCATCTAAGCCTTCAGCTGAAGCTGAGAGTCGGAAAAACGAACTCTCAGCTCGAAAAACCTATCGCATTCACGCTGAGAGTACAGAAATCGGACTCTCAGCCAAAAAACTAACCAATCTAACCACACGGCAGGGGCTGTAAGTCGCCAAAATCCTCAATGAGCAATGCTCGCCACTTACAAAAAGTCCGATGTTTCTAGAAGAAGAAAGGTCCAAGTTGTATCTGAAAAGATGCACCGGGACCTTTTTTCTTGTTGTAAATTAACTGTGTACATAATATACTGATTATACAATACACAATTAATGAGGGGGATGATGATAATGACAAAGCTTGCAATAGAAGCCACTGGGCTGCGTAAGAGCTTCGGCAGCCAAACGGTGCTGGACGGCATCGACTTGGCGGTCGCGAAGGGAACGATCTTCGCCTTGCTTGGCCCAAACGGCGCCGGCAAAACCACTCTTATTCATATTCTATCGACCTTGATCGAACCTGATGCCGGCAGTGCGCGGATTGAAGGGTATGATATTGTGGCAAACAAGAAAGAGGTACGCCGGTCGATCGGTTTGACCGGTCAATTCGCTGCGGTTGACGAGGTGTTGACGGGGGCGGAGAACGTGAACATGATGTGCCGCTTGTCCGGACTGTCCGCAGCGGAAAGCCGCGTCCGCACGGCGGAGCTGCTCAGAAGCTTCGATCTGGAAGCTGCTGCAGGCAAACGCGTGAAGACCTATTCCGGCGGAATGCGCCGGAAGCTGGATCTTGCCGTCAGTCTTGTCGTGCACCGGCCGGTGCTGTTCTTGGATGAGCCGACAACGGGGCTCGACACGGTGAGCCGGCGCGCACTCTGGGCGAATATTCAGCAGTTGAAGGAGCAGGGAATCACGATCTTCCTGACGACGCAGTATTTGGAGGAAGCGGATCAGTTGGCCGATCGGATCGCGGTCATTAACCACGGGCGAATAGTCGCGTCCGGGACGGCGGCCGAGCTGAAGGCGCATGTGGGCGGCGAAGTCATCGAGCTGCGCAATAAGGATAATGAGCTGCTTCGAACCCTGCCGACGAACGGGACCATCGTTGATGTGTGGCAAACGCTAGGAAGTGTCGTTCATTCCTTCCCTGAAGGCACGCAGCTCAGTATTCGCAAGCCGAGCATGGACGATGTTTTCTTGGCGTTAACGAGCATGGAGAAGGAGGCGTCGCTGGCATGAGAACCTTATTACAGCAACGGGCACCGAAGCCCGCATCCTTCGGCGTGACTAATCTTGTCTTCATCGGACGCAGTCTCCGTCACAGTCTGCGCAATGTCGAGTCGCTGGTGATGGCGATTATGCTCCCCGTTATGCTCATGTTATTGTTCACGTATGTGTTCGGCGGGGCGATTGACCCCTCAGGTGACTATGTCAATTACGTTGTACCCGGCATCATCTTGTTGTGCGCAGGCTTCGGTTCCTCCAGCACCGCAGTCGATGTCGCGACGGACATGACGAACGGCATTATCGATCGATTCCGCACGATGCCGATTCGTTCGCTTAGCGTCGTCGTTGGACACGTGGTCGCGAGCCTGGTCCGTAATTTGCTTGCGACCTGTATCGTCATCGGCGTAGCTCTGGCCGTGGGCTTCCGCTCGGACGCAAGCGTGTTGGAGTGGGCGGGTGCGCTTGGCGTCATCATCCTGTTCATCCTGACGTTCACGTGGTTATTCGCCGCGATCGGACTGGTGACCGGGAGCCCGTCCGCCGCAAGCGGCTACGGCTTCGCGCTGCTCTTCCTTCCGTATCTGTCGAGCGCCTTCGTGCCGACCAGCACGATGCCTTCATGGCTGCAAGGGTTAGCCAATCATCAGCCGATCACGCCGGTCATCGAGACCATTCGCGGATTGCTCTCGGGCACGCCAATCGGGGACAACGGCTGGTGGGCGATCGGCTGGTGCACCTTCATCTTGATGCTGGCCTTAATATGGTGCACACTCGCGTTCCGCCGCAAAGCCGGACAGCGATAAAATAAAAAGCAGCGATTGGAGCTAATGAGCTCTAATCGCTGCTTTTCTTACATCTGGCGCCTCACTTCGAGATAATGCTCGATACCATCAAGTATACGCTCCAGCCCGAAGGCTAGATCGTCCCCGATCGGACTCTCAACCTCACCTGTGTAGGCGCCTGACATGACGATCGGATGCAGGTCCGGGAAGCTGCCCTCCGTAATGAGCTGCTTCAACGCGGCCGTGTAGCTCAATCCGCTGAACGTCGAGAAGCTGTCGCCCGCCTTAATGACCAAATCCATATCCCTGGCAATCATGCCGCATGCCCTCGCATAGCTGCTAATCAAGAGCACGAAGGACATTTTCTCGAAATCATTAACGGGAAAGCCGCGCATAATGCGAAGCGTCCAATCAATAATACGAAGATTGCCGGGCATCATAGGAACGCTCCGAATGGGAATATCGGCGAACCAGGGATGGTCCCGGAAGACCTTGATACAGAATTGCACATAGTCCTGCATTTCCTCGCGCCAATGTTTCTTGGGTGCGTCCGGATCGGCTTCCGGTGGAAGGGGACAGACTCTATCCTGCATCAGAAGCAGCAAATCCTCTTTGCTGGTTATGTATCGGTAAAGAGACATCGTAGTGAAACCGAGCGCTCCGGCAACGCGGCTCATGGATACGGCGGACAGACCGTCTTGATCGGCAATCGCGACAGCGGTATCTACGATTAAGGGAATGCTGAGCTCGCCCTTCGGCCCTCGGCGCGATGGCTTAATAATTCCCCAGCTCAGCCTGACGCTCTCCGGTAAGCTTTGAATCGCTTCATCATCATTAGGTTCTTTATTGTCGGCCATTGCCTGTATTCCTCCGTTAGCTTAGCGCTTCCATAAGTGTATATGTAGTAAACAGTATATCATAATTCTCGGCCGCGGAGATGGTGCAGTGGCCTCACCGGGATGCCGCTCACGATTCTCCCGGCTGCTCGTCGGTCGCCTCGTCAGCTTGTACATTTTGTTATATGATGGGGAGAATGAAGGAGTGAAGGGAGTGGAAACACATGGCCTACAGCTACGAAGAGCTGGCAAGAGGGTTTGTTCATACACCTGTTGATCTGTTTGGCGTGTATCGGACACAGCTTGAAGCGAACCAAGTTTACAGCGGGCATGTGGACAAGCCGACTTCGAAATGCGCGATTATTTGCGCACTTAGCGGAGCTGCCGAATTTATCTTCGATGGCGAGGAGCGCTACCGGCTGGAACCCGGCAAAATACTGATTGGCGGAGCGGGCAGAAGGCTTGAGATTATCGTAGGCGACAGCGGCTTTCAATATAATATCGTGCATTATATGCCCAATACGGCGGAAGCAGTGCCGGGGAGCTTAGAGCGTAATCATGATATAACGCTGCTGGAGGTTACGGTAGATCCTGAGCTGCTGCGACTGCAAGAGCAGCTGCTTCAAGCCGCTTCGGTTCCTGACAATATGGGCATGCTTGCGAAGAAGTCGTTGTTTTATCAATACGTAGCCAAGCTGCTTCAGTCTGAGCGTAACCGTCAGAACAAAGACAGCTACTCGGTAATCGACGACGCGCTCGGCCATATTCATGACCGCTTCATGGATTCGCTGACGCTTGCCGGGTTAGCGGAGCGCTATCAGCTGAAGCCCAAATACTTCTCTTATTTATTTCACAAATATACGGGCACCGGACCGATCGATTATTTGATTCATTACCGCATGAATAAAGCGCACGAGTGGCTGCTGACCGAGCAGGTTTCGGTATCGGCCGTCGCGAAGAGCGTCGGATACGCAGACTCTTATTACTTCAGCAGGTTGTTCAAGAAATACAAAGGCATAGCGCCAAGTAGAGTCGGACATCTGCATCAGAAGAAATAGTCCATGGAAGAGTCGGGAATTTCTCTATTCTATTATCCTGCGTCCGATGGTACTCTTTTAGTTGATAATGAGAATCGTTATCGAGATGAATAGAAGAGGGGAAGCTTGACATGCACCTGAGAAAACAATCCTATTTGGTACTAATCGTTCTGTTAAGTTTGGCTTTGATCCTGAGCGCGTGCTCCGGTTCGAATAATAATGGAGCGTCCAATACTGCGCCGAGCGGTGAAGCGGAGCAGAGCAACGATACTTCGACCAGCGCATTCCCGCGTACCATCGATGCGGCGAACGGCCAAATCGAAATCACTAAGAAGCCGGAAAGAGTGGCAGTCGTACATTGGGGTTATATCGACTCGATTCTGCTGTTCGATCTGAAATCGGCTGCGCTTGCGCTTCCTTTCACGGAGAAGTCATCGGCGCTGCATACGGACAGCTATAAGCCTTATGTAGACAAGCTGGGTGAAATGGTCGTCGTTGGCGAGAATACAACGGTCAATATGGAGGCCTTGCTGAGCTATAACCCGGACTTGATCATCGCCGGTAACAGCATCAACGCCGAAGTGACGGATCAACTGGAGAAGATCGCAAAGACGGTCGTTATTGATGAAGCCAAAACCGATATCTGGAGCAACTGGCAGGCGGTTGTTACGAAGTTCGGAGAAATCCTCGGACAAGAGGATGTGGCGAAGCAATACATTGACAATTACAATGCGAAGCTTCAAGAGGTCAAAGCGAAATTGGCGAAAGTGGAAGGAACAGTAGCATTCGTCCAAGTTCGGAACAATGCGGTATGGCTGGGCGGCACGAAGTATTTGACACAGTACTACAGCGGTCTGGGCCTGAAAGCACCGAACGATCCGGCTATGGAGGAAGGCGTAGAGCTTTCGCTCGAAGGTTTAAGCAAGCTTAATCCGGACCATCTCTTCCTGGGCTACTTCAATTACGTCGACAAGTCGCAGCCGGCAATGACAGACGATTGGGAGAAGAATGCCGTCTGGAAAAGTCTGAAGGCTGTTCAAAATAACCAAACCTACGCGATTAACGGCGAGCTGGCGATGGGCTACGGCCCAATCGGCAACAGCTACGGCGTTCAAGCTGTCCTTGAAGCTCTAGAATAGGAACGATTCCGGTCTCCTACACAAAGAAGCGTCTCTCATGCGAGAGACGCTTCTTTGTTGTGCTTACAAGGGACTCGAACTTTTCTTCGGGCTGTACTTCAGGACGCTCGCTGCCATATAGATCGCCGCAACAGCAATGATGACGATTAGCCAACTGTCATGAAGCTTATCGAACCAGTCGAAGGCAGCCGTTTTGACAAAAGCAAAGAACAGCACATTGAAGGAGCACCCGATGAGAATCACCGACCAAATCGAACGCAGACGGAGATACATGTAGCCGTACAGGAAACCCAGCGGAATGCCAAGCAGCTGCATGGCGATCCCTCCCGGCTGCAGAGCGGCGATAATGATGGAAACGAGGAGGACGGCCCAGAAGACGGCCACATTGCGGCGTGCTTCATTGAAGAGGATGCCCATGAACAAGATGATCTCGAGCGCGGTGTTGATAACGGCAGAGATGATGAGGTAGCCTGTCGAAACGTCGGCATATTGATCGGTGAAGGCTGCCAGCTCGCTTACTCCTTGATGGAGCAGGAACTTGAGGGAGGCGGTGAAGAAGAAGGCAAAGCCGATGCCGACGGTGATCATATGCACGGCTCGCAAGGTTGAAATCGGCAGATAGTGCTGCATCCGTAAGAATCCGGGCGGCGCTATCTGCGGTACGATCAGCGAATATTTGACGCGATAAGCCAGATAACACAACACGACGGACAGCACCAGCACGATAAAGACTTGTGCAGGCAATTGTTCGCCTTCCCCGAAACTTCCCCATCCGAGCAGCGGATTTACGGCCGCATTGTAGATTACGATCGCGGCAATAATCATGGCCACATACAGCACTACATTTGCCAGCATAGCAAGATATCGTCTCAACATTCAGGTTCGCCCCTTTAACTGGGTTCCGCATATCGGAGGTTCAAGACAACATATTCGTGGAACGGAGAGTCTATGCGGGTTGAAGGCATTTTCTGCTGCGCTGCATACGGTAAAATCTACTAACTATAAATCTCGTAAATAGCATTGTCAGCCTCGATTAATTTACTATATTCTATAGTGGTGGTAATTTATTGAATTTATTATCCTTGGGGGGAAACGTATTGTCGTCACGTCGTTTTAAGTCCATCTGTTTAAGCATGCTTGCAAGTATACTCCTCTCTTCTGTTGCCGTTCCATCGGCAATGGCGTCAGGATTCACCGGGCCATTGACTCCCGGTATCGGCAATGTGCTAGAGGGTTCGCAGGGACAAGCTCCACGTATGCTGCAAGGTAAGCTTTCCGGTGAATTACGTACCGACTCAGACGTGATTCAGTATTTTTCAGCGAATCAACAATCACTTAAGCAGACACAGACACAAACCAGTCTGACATTGGTAAAGAAAACAAACGACGACGAAGGCAGGCAGCATTACATGCTGCAGCAGCAATTTCATGGACTTCCTGTCTACGGCAAATACATAACGGCGCACGTCGGCACAGATAAGCGGATGTATGCCATTACGAATGATGCTTCTACGGAGCTGGATGGTATCGCTTTGAATACACAGCCCACTGTGGATGAGAACCAAGCAGCTGCCGCTTTCCAAGTGGCTGTGGAGCAAGAGGCCGGTTATGCCATAACGCTGGGCGGTCACATCGCCTCCCGCGAACTAGGCAAACCGAAAGTGGAACTGATGGTATATCCATCGGATGGGACCTACTATTTAGCCTATCGTATCGATATGGAGTACGTGCAGCCAACGATGGGACGCTGGGTCGGATTCGTTGATGCGCATACGGAGGCTGTACTTAAGAAGTTCAGTCGACTGGAACAATCAGCTCCGAACGATAGCACAAGCGGCTGGGGCAGAGGCTATTACGGAGAAACAAGGCCACTAAATTTGGCACTGCAAGGCAATGAATACTACCTCTCCGACAAAACCAAACCGATGTATCACTTGGAAAACGGGATCGAATCAGGTGTAATCGAGACCTACGATGCGGAGAACCCGTTCTTCCCTGTTAACTCCACTACACCGTCATTTGATGACCCCGAGGCTGTGGATGCGCATTATTTTGCAGGTCAAGTGTATGACTTCTATGCGAGCCGGTTCAATCGGAACAGCTTGGATGGCAATGGGATGTCCATTATCTCAGTTGTGAATGCGGGCGCGATTGATAATGCCTATTGGGATGGCTATGAAATCGTCTATGGCGATGGAGACGAATTATTCGAATGTTTAACTTGCGCGAATGACATCATCGCCCATGAGTTGACGCATGCCGTAACGGAGCATACAGCGAATTTGGAGTATGCGGGACAGTCTGGGGCACTAAACGAATCTATCTCCGATATAATGGCTGTCCTATATGACGATCAAGACTGGTCCATTGCCGAGAATGCAGGCGTTGCGGGCGGAAGCGGTGTACTGCGTGATCTGGAGCATCCGGAGCGCGGAGTTCCGCCGCAACCCTCCACTATGGCGGGATATGAGGAATTGCCTGAGGATATCGATCATGATAACGGCGGCGTTCATTTGAATAGCGGTATCCCCAATCATGCCGCTTATTTGATTGCAA
Organism: Paenibacillus sp. CF384; assembly: GCF_900106745.1. Taxonomy (GTDB): domain Bacteria; phylum Bacillota; class Bacilli; order Paenibacillales; family Paenibacillaceae; genus Paenibacillus_Z. The sequence goes on from NZ_FNNV01000016.1 coordinate 140,892, forward strand.
GCGGTATTGATGCGCTGCCTGCTTTGACTGGCCAAGGGCGTTCAATCCTTGGTGACATCACGTATACGGCGCTTACTTCCTATCTGACGCCTACATCCGGTTTTGTAGAAGCGAGGGATTCTTTTGTTCTTGCGGCTAATGATCTTACACTTCCGGAAGAGCAGAAGAATGTCGTTATCGAAGTTGTGAAGGCAGCATGGGCTACAGTTGGCCTCCCTTATACGAATAATGAGAACGGTATTGTTTCGTTCAGTGCTGCCGGAATGGTCGGAAATCCGGATATCAACGCGTTAGCGCATACCGTTACCTTCTCGGCTGCATATGGGACGAACTTAACTGCACTTGCTCCGCAGATTGCCATTTCACCGGGTGCCAGCATTACGCCTGATATTCATGTCGCGCAGGACTTCACGAATCCGGTCGCTTACACCGTAACTTCTCAGAATGGGCAGTTACAGACGTGGATGATTCAAGGGGCTGTCGCTGATCCGCAGGCTGAACGAGAAATTGTAGGCTTTAACTCGGATGTGCTCACAGGGCCAGCCATTATCAATCCTATCCAGCACACGGTTACGTTATATGTGGAATCAGAAGATGATGTATCGGTCCTAAAGCCAACGGTTGAGATCTCAGCTGGCGCGAAGATTTCACCTGCCAGCGGAAGTGCAGTGAACCTGAATCGGCCGGTCGTGTATACCGTTACAGCAGAGAATGGTACTATTCAAACATGGACGGTTACGGCAATCAAGGACTCCGTAAGCCCGAAGGTGCTTGGCGGGTATGCGGAGAATAGCACTACAGTAGCGGTTGTATTTGATCAGGCGATGAGTCTTTCAGCACTTGGCAATATAGCCAATTACAAGCTGGAATCGTTGATTTCCGGTTATTCCAATCCCCAAATTTCGAAAGTGGAAGTCGATTGCGATTATGATAATGTCGTCTATCTGACGACTTCTGCACTCGTGTCTAAGAACGGCTACAAGATTACCGTATCAGGCTTGAAAGGAACCAATGGCCGCAGCGTGCGCCCCGATGCGACGAACGGGTATTTCCTAATGGATGATACGGCACAGCCTGTATTGAGTACGGCTCGCATTAACGGTAATCAATTGACATTAACCTATAATGAGCCTTTGAAGAACGCATACGGCGCGGTTAGGGACACGTTTTATGTTGAAGTTAATAATAAGGCCGCCATGCTGTACGATATTAACTCTGTAGGACGAAAGATTATATTGACTCTGGATAAAAAAGTTTTAGCAACAGATCATGTGACGGTCTCCTACACACCTGTATCAACCGTGGCACGAGTAACCGACCTTAGCGGTAATAATATGTCTGCTTTCAATAAACTGGAGGTTTCAAACCGCACAGGAATATCAGGAGTGAATGCCGGCGAGAACTGGGCTTATTTCAACGGCAGCTTGAAGCAAATGCTTAAGCATCCAACCGAGCCGGTGATCTATGGCATCTTTAATGATAGTAATACCGTATCTTCCGTTAATCTTGAAACAGGTGACGTAAAATCCGCCACGCTGGATCGTCAGCCTGAGAGGTTGTATGTATCGGGAGGAAAGCTCTATGTAGCTTTAGTTAACGGTTCCCATAGTTCCTATTGGTGGGAGGAAGATCAATCAGGCGGCATTGCCATATTGAAGGCAGATACGCTTGCGAAAGTAGACCAGTTCGACATTACGATCGATCCTTTTGATCTCGTTGTGGATGATAGCGGTTATATGTATGTTTCGTCGGGTTCAGGGCAGTGGACGTATTTCAATTCTTATTCGCCTACTAATCAGCTCATTGAAGAAGCGAATATTCGACAGGCATCCTATCTTCAATACAGTCCGAATCATTTGTATGCGATCAATACGGATGTTTCGCCTAGAGATATCTATGCCTTTAATGTTGACGACGCCGGACATTTCATGGAGCCATTGTACCCGGGCGGCTATGACTCTCCTTATCATGGGGACTATAGAATGTCGACCTACTTCCAGATTTCGCCGGATTATAAATACTTGTTCAACGGAGCAGGTACTATATTTACGGCCTCGACTACTAAAGCGGGCGATATGCGGTATATCAGAACAATTGAACCGTTTAGCAAAGTTGTCTTCTCGCAAGACCTGACAACGTTCTACGCGTTAAATGGATCAACGATTAATGTGTACGATTATGCGACCTTCCAGTTGAAGCAGCAACTTGCAATGCCAACGACTATAACGGATATTTTACCGGGTAATGAGCAAGATGAGCTTATACTCGCTTATAGTGAGAGTGGTCACACAACTCTCGCGCCTTATTCACTCGTGCAAGCTGCTTTGCCTGGCTTGAGCAAGCCGTCTATCACTGGGCAGTCGGTCGCACAAGCTGCAAGTTCGCCGGTAAACGGTTGTCCAATTCCGCCAAACTCACCGGATCCTTCAGAGAATAACGGGAGCGGTAACAATGGCGGAGGTGGCGGAGGTGGCGGAGGCGGTGGAGGCGGCTTCTTCGGCGGATTCTTCCCTGCAGAGCCGGTAGATCCATCTGTGAAACTAGGTCCGGATGATATGAAGACGACGACAGATAGTTCGGGCATGCACTTTGAATTGGATTCATCTGATCTCCGTGCAGCACTGGTTAAGGCGCAGGAGCAGGCTGATGCACAAGCCAAACAAGAGGACGAACCGGTTGTTCCGAAGGTTATCTTCAACCTGGAACAGCTTGAAGTGAATGTATCTGTGGATCTTCCAGCAAGTGTACTGCTGGAGGCAAGCAAGAAATACTCGGATATGCTGATTGTCGTTCAAACCCATAATGTCACGTATGAGCTGCCTATCAGAGCATTCTTGAATAAGGGAAATACGGTCATTTCGGATGATACGACCGTAGAGATCAGCATCGCCAAAGCAAGCAACTTGATACGCAACAAGATTACGAAGCAATTGACGCAAGAAGGATTCAAGCCACTGTCGGATTCCATCGGATTTACCGTTATGCTGGAGAAGAACGGTAAGAGCACGGAATGGAATGATTTCAATGGCACCTATGTTACACGTTCGTTTACCATCAAAGGAAACGTGGATATGAATCACCTTACAGCGCTAGTATATGATTTTGAAACAGGAGCCTCAGGGTTTGTGCCTGCTTTTGCACGCAAGGAGGGGGATAACACCGTTCTGGACGTTAAGGTGCCTCATAACAGCACATACACGGTGGCTAGCGCGTCGAAGACCTTCACGGATATTACGGGACACTGGGCGCAGTCGGATATCGAGATTATGGCCTCGAAACGTGTGGTGCTTGGCGTGACGGCGACGACGTTCAACCCGGACCAGAAGGTAACACGTGCGGAATTTGCTGCGCTGCTCGTTCGAGCACTTGGAATGGCGACGCCGCAAACAAGCTCGCTGCGTTTCACCGATGTTCAACCGAACGCTTGGTATGCACGTGTAGCAAGTGTTGCGGATCAAACGGGTTTGATTAAAGGGGATACGAATGGCAGATTCTCGCCGAATGGCATTATTACGAAGCAGGAAATGGCGGTCATGATTGGCAGGGCCATGAAGTACGTGACAGTAAAGCCGCAGACAGGTGCGACCAACACGGCATTGAGCGTGGATAAGCTGCCGGATGCTGCTTCAATTGCCGGATGGGCTGCCGAGGATATCAATCAACTGCTGAAATCCGGTATTCTGGAAGTCGAATTGAAAGGCAAATTCGAGCCGGCTCTGTCCGTTACAAGAGCCAATGCCGTTGTAGCTTTGAAGCGAATGCTGCAGCAGCTGGCTTTTATTAATGGTTAGAAGAAAGTAAAACAATAGACCGAGCGCATCTGCCTGGCAGAGTGCTCGGTCTTGTTTATTTCAACTATTGGAAGCATTCAATAAAATGCTGAGCGCGCTTGGACAGCAGTTGATCTTTCAACCACAGAATCCCGACCTCCGATTGAAAATCGGCATCGCGGATACTGAGCGTAATCACGTCCCCGGAGGGAAACGAGGAAATAACCGATTTCGGAAACACCGTCGCGCCGATTCCTGCGGCAATTAGGGACATAATAATGGCGACGCTGGAGCATTCGCAGATGATATTCGGTTCGAAGCCGTGACGACGGAACTCGTTGACAACCTGTTCGTGCATTTTGATCGTTTTATCGGTCTTTAACGTGAGCAGCGGATATTGGGCGAGCTCTTCGATGCTGATATTGTTGCCTCTGTCAGGGGAAGCCCACTCGGTAGGCATTAAGGCAACATACGGATCCGAAGGGAGCGGGAGCATATCCAGCTTATTCGGGAGCAAATGTGCCTCAAACGGCAATCGGGATATGACGAGCTCAATCGAGCGTCGCTCCAGCATTTCGCCGAGCAAGTAATGGTCGCCTTCGGCGATCTTAAACGTAACCTGAGGGTATTTCTCGCGTAATTGCTGGATCGGACGAGGGAGAATGGAGACGCAGGAAACGACCGCGCCGAGCGAGAGCGTTCCGCGTACGCCAAGCTCGAGCTCCTTGACTTCCTTCATCGTCTCGTCTAATTGCAGCAGCAACGACTCCGCTCGATCCTTGAGCAGCCGCCCTGCAGCGGTCAATGTCAGCTGCGTTCGGCTCCGTTCGAACAGCTGCGCGCCGAGCTCTTCTTCCATCAGCATAAGCTGCCTGCTGAGGGGCGGTTGTTCCATGTGCAGCAGCTTCGCCGCTCGCGTAATCTGCTTCTCGTGCGCGATGGCCAAGAAGTATTTTAACTGTCGAAAATCCATGTAAGCATCCCCAATGTGAAGATCTATTTACATACTCTAAAGGTATGGATAGTGAACATAATAGATATTTTATATATACCTCAACAAGTTGTATTATGCAATCACCAATCATGAAAGTAAGGGAGTAGTGAATAAACCATGACAACAGCCAATAAAGCCATTCCGATTGAACCCAGTCAGAACAAGAAGACCAAGCCAGCGCAGGATCAGCTTGGTTTTGGGATTTATTTTACGGATCACATGTTTGTAATGGATTATAGTGTCGAGCAAGACTGGCATAACCCGCGCATCACGCCTTACCAGCCGATCGTACTTGATCCGGCCGCGAAAGTGTTCCATTACGGACAAACCATCTTCGAAGGCTTGAAGGCGTACAAAACCGAAGACGGCGGCATTCAACTGTTCCGTCCTCGCGATAATTTTGCCCGTATGAACCGCTCCAATGATCGTATGAGTGTACCTGAGCTGGATATTGATGTGGCGATTGATGCGCTGGAGCAGCTCATCGCAGTCGACCAAGACTGGATTCCGGATCTTGCAGGTACATCGCTCTATATTCGTCCATACGTCATCGCTACGCAAGCGACGCTTGGCGTGGCTCCATCTGAGAATTACCAATTTATCATTATCATGTCGCCTGTCGGCGCCTACTATCCCGAGGGCATTAACCCGGTCAAAATCCACGTGGAATCCCAGTATGTTCGTGCAGTTGTGGGCGGCGTAGGTGAAGCGAAGACAGCAGGCAACTATGCCGCAGCCTTGAAATCGCAGCAAGCCGCTAAGGAGCAAGGCTACACGCAGGTACTTTGGCTCGATGGCACGCAGCACAAATATATCGAAGAAGTCGGCAGCATGAATGTATTCTTCAAGATCAACGGAACGGTTGTAACTCCTGCGCTGAACGGCAGCATCTTGGCGGGTATTACGCGGAATTCGGTCATCCAACTCCTGAAGCACTGGGATATTCCTGTTGAAGAGAGAGTGCTGTCCATTGAAGAGCTTTATGAAGCAGGCCGTAACGGCACGCTGGAAGAGGCTTTCGGAACGGGAACAGCAGCAGTCATTTCGCCAATTGGAGAGATGAACTGGAACGGAGAGAAGCTCGTGATCAGCGAAGGCGTGACCGGGCAGCTCTCGAAATCCATCTATGATACGCTGACGGGCATCCAAACCGGATCCGCCCCGGATCCGTTCGGTTGGGTGAAGAAAGTCGAATTCGGCGAGAAGTAAAATTGTGGCGAGGCACAGCAGATATTCATCGTACGGTGAGATTTTTCGAGTGAGGTCTATGGTAGAATCAGAAATAGACAAGGATTTCACTCGAGAAAAGGAGCACGTGCATGCTGCAGCCTCGCCATTTTTTTATTTTCTTGCTACCGCTTGTTAATGCCGCCGTGTGGATTGCTTTTCCACCTATGGATACGGGCCAACTGCCTGCGTTCACCCAGCGCTATCTAGGCGAAGTCATTGGCTCGACCATGATGATGATGATGGCCTTCACCTTATTGCTCGCAACGAGATTCCGGGTATTGGAACGATTATTCGGCGGCTTGGATAAGCTGTATGTCGTCCATCGCAACGCGGGTATATTTGTGTTCCTGCTGCTCTTTCTACATTTGCTCGTGATGCCGCTTAATCCGTATGAGGTTCCTCCCGGACGAGCTCCCGGTTATATTGCATTTGGGGGTTTTGTCCTGCTTATTCTCCTTTCAATGGCACCGCGAATTCCGGTCGTACGGCGGGTTATGCGGTTAGGCTACCGAGGATGGCGAATCTCGCATCGGTTTATCGGGATTTTCTTTATTATCGGTACGGCGCATTCGCTGCTGGTTGATCCGCTCGTTCGGACGACTGCAGTGCCGTTCACACTCCTGATGATTGCAATCGTTGTCGGCATCACTTCTTATCTATACACAGAGCTTATTGCAAGATTCGTGAGGCGAAGAGCGCGCTATAAAGTGAACGAGGTACGGCAGTTGGGCGCAGGAGCAGTCGAGGTCACGCTCTTTCCGGAGAAGAAAAAGCTGCAATTTGAAGCGGGGCAGTTTCTGTTTATTCGGTTCAAAGGGGACAGGGTGTTGTCGGAGTGGCATCCGTTCACCGTCAGCAGCTCACCGAAAGAGTCCGGTCTCAGACTGACGATCCGCGCCGCCGGTGATTATACCGACTATTTGAATCGAAACTTGAAATCAGGTGCGCGAGCCGTTATTGAAGGCGGTTATGGCACGATGGATTACCGCAAAGGCGGCAGTGATCAAATATGGATTGCCGGCGGCATCGGTGTGACCCCATTTCTTAGCTGGATTCGAGATATGCCGGAACAGCTCCCCCATCGTATTGATTTCTTCTACACGGTGCGAACGAAGGAGGAAGCGTTGTTTCTAGGTGAGATACTTGAAGCCGAGCAGCGGCATGATAACCTCAGCGTGCATGTCCACTATTCTGCGGAACAGGGGCGACTCACTGCCGAGCGTGTAGTCAGCGTGATGCAAGGTAAGAAGGCTGTGGCGGCCAAACAGATCTATATGTGCGGACCGGCTCCGATGCTTGCGGCATTTCAGCGGGAATTTCGGCTTGGCGGCGTTCCCGCGGGTTCGATTCACTATGAACAATTCCGGTTCCGATGAGTGCTGCTTGAAGGTCCGCGGCAGAGTTTTCATGTTGAAACGAGGTACAACCTAGCTATGCAGAAATCAAACATCCTGTATCGGTGCATGCTGGTGATTGCGATCGGCTTCATCGTCTATGTCATCAGCGATAATTTTATTCTGGATCCTCAGGCTGAGAACTTTCTGAGCCACAAAATCAACCTGAAGCATCCGTTAAACAAGCCGGTTTGGCTTAATGTGATGTATGTGCATGTGGTGTGTGCGTGCATCGCGATAGTGGCGGGAGCGGTTAATTTTGCACCGAAAGTGCAGAACCACTATCGAAGGGTACACCGAGTGATCGGCTATGTTTATTTTGGCGCGATCCTTGTCGTGGTGCTGACTTCCGGCTACATGGCGCCTTATGCGACTGGGGGCAAGCTGAACAGCGTTCCGTTTAACCTAGTGAGCATCCTATGGTCGGCCATGACCTTGATTGCAATTGTCAAAATAAGAAGAAAACAGCGCATCGCCCACCGCAATTGGATGGTGAGGAGCTACGCATTCTGCTACATGAATCTGTGTATTCACGCGATTACCTATGTAGCTTACCAAGGATTCGGCCTATCTTACACGCACAGCTACACCGTCGGCGTTTATGGGGCAATTCTGTTCCTGCTGCTTGCAGCCGAGTTCGTTATTCGAGTGGTTTATGGGCGACGGAGTAAGGGAATGTAGGTCCTATGAAATCAGATGGTCGGAGCGGTGGCTGAGGATTCAGGGGGGGCACTTCCATATGGGGGCGATAAAGCAAAATGTTGCAGAAATTGCAGCATTTCGGCCGTGTTTATGCGGTGTCGAGTGAAATGTTGCAGATTATGCAACATCTCACTGGGGATCAGGCTAATAAGGCTGATTGGAGGATCAAATGTTGCATTTTGTGCAACAAATGTGAGTTTGGAGCAAGTAACTCCATTAAATGTTGCATTTTCTGCAACAATTGAATTTCCTGAGCTGGTCTGGGAGCGGATTATGCAGATGTGAGGCTGATTCCTATCATTCGGAGCCGATCCGCAGCCGAGCCCGGGCTCTCTGCGGGAAGGCCGGTGAACTTCGCGGTTGATTTGTGAGAATATTCGGACTAAAATGAAAGTAGTATTCGGTGTGTGTGACTGGCGTAAACGTGGAGAACCACGAGGGAGCACATATTTCATATGCCGTACGCCTGGGCGAAAGTGCTTGGTCTTTGGACTGAGCACTTTTTATTATTTCATGGGAGATGATGAAATGGAGCAGGAGCAGGTGCGGCAGGCAAGAAATGTAGCGATTCTGATCTTTGATCGTGTGGAAGTGTTGGATTTTGCAGGACCATTCGAAGCTTTCCTATCCGGAAGTAACTATGGCCGAGATTTGAATGTGTTCACTGTGGCGGAACAAGATGGCCCGATTCAAGCGCTTGGCAACCTGAGCATTAACCCGGCTTACAGCTTTCGGAACTGTCCGAAGCCGGACATTCTCGTCATTCCCGGCGGACCGGGCACCAGAACCGAAATGCACAATGCGGTCTTGACGGACTGGATCCGTAAGACTGCGGGAGAGGCCGAACTGCTGCTGTCCGTTTGCACAGGCGCGCTTCTTGTTGTGAAAGCGCAGCTTGCAGATGGGTTGAAGCTGGCTACGAACCGCCTGGCGATGCATGAGCTTCGAGCAATAGCGCCGGAATCGGCTGAAATTCACGAAGATGCTCGTTATGTGGACAATGGGAAGATCATTCTGTCAGCCGGCGTTTCAGCAGGGATCGATGCGTCCCTGTATGTGATCGGCAAGCTGTTAGGCGAGGAACGCGCGCTTCTGGCAGCGAGCTTGATGGAATATGACTGGTCACGTTCATAAAGAAATTGCACTAGTCCACAGCAGTGGGCTAGTTTTAAAATAATTCTTTACTGATCGTTCTCAATATGATAAGATCATCTCGTAAGCAAGAAGGAAGCAATCGAGTAGTAAAGATGCATTCCTTTTTTATTTGTAATAATAGAACGATCATTCCCGTAAGGGAAGTGGAGTAAGGCGTTCGTTCAGTTTTAGTTTGCGACACTGTTTATTTTTTTACTCTTTTGAGAACGATTATTCTCAAAAAATGCAGCATAATAAGCACATAACAAAGGAGCGATTCATAATGGGTAAATTAAACGGTAAAGTAGCATTCATCACAGGTGGTAACAGCGGCATTGGGTTTGCAACTGCGAAATTGTTTGTAGCCGAAGGAGCTAAAGTCGTCATCACGGGTCGTGATCAAGCTAAACTCGACACTGCGGTGAAGGAGCTTGGCGTGGCGAATAGCTTCGGCATTCAAGCCGAAACAACCGATCCGCAGAGCTTGGAGAAAGCAGCAGCTGCGGCAGTCGAGAAATTCGGCCGACTGGACGTCGTATTCGCTAATGCCGGCATTGGTGGTCATACTCCACTGGGTGGCACGGAAGTAGCTTTATTCCAAGAGGTTATGAACGTGAACGTGACAGGCGTATTCTTCACGGTACAAGCGGCATTGCCTTACCTGAAGGAAGGCGCTTCGGTAATCCTGAATGGTTCAGTGCTTGCCAATGCAGGAAGTCCGGGATGGTCGGCTTATGCGGCGAGCAAAGCTGCAGTTGCCAGCATGGCTAGAGTGTTTGTTTCCGAGTTGTCGCCGCGCGGCATTCGCGTAAATACAATCGCGCCAGGTCCTACACGCACGCCGATCTGGGGCCAGCCTGAGGGATTGGCGCAAATGGAATCCAAACTTACACGATCGGTTCCGCTGAACCGTTTGGGTGAACCGGAAGAAATCGCTAATGTGGCCTTATTCCTGGCTTCGGATGATGCATTATACGTTCAAGGTGCCGAAATCAGAGTAGACGGCGGCGCGGGCTCATCTCCGTTCGGCGCTCCGGTCTATCGCCAAGGATAAAAGTCGCCTGGCGTATAGGACGCCTGTTCAGGGGATTCTTTACCGATTGTTCTCAATATGGTAAAATCGACTGGAAAGGGGTATGCTTATGGCTAGAGCGAAAGAATTCGAAGAAGACGTCGTCCTGCTGAAGGCAATGAAGCTGTTCTGGGAGCAGGGCTACGAGAAAACGTCAATTAATGATCTTGTTGAGCGTATGGGCATTCACCGCAGGAGCTTGTACGATACGTTCGGTGATAAACATATGCTGTATCTAAGGGCCTTTGATCGGTACAAAACATTGACCAATAACCGGCTTGGTTCCCTCATTCCGAACTCCACGCCCAGTCAGGCGATCGATTTCATATTCGATTACACGATTCAGGGCACAAGCGAGGATAATCCTGCAGGCTGCATGATGGTGAATATGGCGGTTGAGCTGGCTTCCATTGATTCCGAAGCAAGAGCCAAGGTGAGCGAAAGCTTCGCGTATTGGGAGCAAATTCTTGTCGATGTTATCAGCAAGGGTCAGCAGAAAGGCGACTTTACGTCGAAGCGCAGCGCGGAAGTGCTCGCCGAAAGCCTGCACAACAACTTGCTTGGCTTGCGAGTGTTAACGCGATCACTTACGGAGAAAGACAAGCTTTACCGCATAGCCGATATGGCCAAGAGCATCTTGTACCATTAAAATATTGTCCCGAAAGCCGAAACTCCTTTCTCTATAAGGGGTTTCGGCTTTTTATATGGGGCTTCCCCGCACAATTGAAACCCTCTTACCCCAGCACAGTGTTCTCCAAATAGACGAATGTCATTAAGTCATGGGTATTATTTTCAAAAGATTAATTGACAATGATAATCATTATCAACTAATATGAGAGAGGAAATGCGGGACGTAAGGAACGCATACCCAAGCAATGGACTATGGAGACATAGGGTAGAGGAGTGTTGTGGGCATGGCAAATGTACTGCTGGTTTATGCGAGCATGACAGGTAATACGGAGGATATGGCGGATGCAATCGCACAAGGCATACGCGAGGCGGGCGGAACGCTCAAGGTTCAGATGGTGATGGATGCTGCTGCTGCCGACTTGGCGGCTTACGATGGTATTGTCCTTGGCGCGTATACGTGGGGGGACGGAGAACTGCCGGATGAGTTTCTTGATTACTATGCACAAATGACCGGCTTGCAGCTGCAAGGCACCAAATCCGCCGTGTTCGGCTCCTGTGATTCCTCTTACTCTGCTTATGGAGTTGCTGTAGACATCTTGATGGATAAACTCAAGGAACTGGGCTCAGAAGTCGTGTTGGAAGGGCTAAAAATAGAATTCGGGCCGAGCCCCGCTGAGAAAGAAATCTGCAAACAGTTTGGCAGACAATTTGTCAGAGCGCTTGCCGAGGTTGGAGGATCTGTATAATGGGATTGCTATATAATTTGTATAAATCAATGCAAGAGATGGAGGACGATCATTCGGAGATGCGGGATCAAATTGAAATTGCGGATACTCCACTCTCGCTAATTGAACTACTCTCAAGGCCAATTGGCGGCAGGGATGTAAATGAAGTCGCTCCAGGGAAAGAAACGACGAATTAATCTCGTCATTTCCTAAAGTTTGTTTGTCCAATTCATTGGACTTGGACTAAATCAGATTTCCCCCACGTAGTATAGTTTGAAGCTAAACGATACTGGTTCGGGAGGGAACTGACGTATGCTGAGTCGTCCTGAGATTCGAGTGAAAGCAAGGCAAAGCTTATCCGGCAACTGGAAGACGGCCGTACTTCACTTCTTGTTGTACATGGTCGTTTCGGGCCTCATTAGCACGGTCACGAATAAAATCGATTTCATTGGATGGATCATCAACATTCTGCTGACGGCTCCATTAGCGTATGGGATCTACAATCATTATCTGGATTTCGCTAGGGGGAAGGTGCCGGAGGCGACAGCGATTTTTCGCGGATTTCAGCGTTACAAGGAGTCGCTCATTGTTTACGTCGTCATGTCGATCTTCACGATGCTGTGGGCGCTGCTGCTGATTGTTCCGGGGATTATCGCGGCGCTTCGCTACTCGCAATCTTATTTTATACTGCGGGATAATCCAGGGATAACGCCGCTTGAAGCGATCGATCGCAGCAAAGCGATGATGGCGGGGAACAAATGGCGGTTGTTTACACTCTACCTGTCTTTCATCGGATGGGCATTGCTGTGCATTCCTACGCTCGGGATCGGGTACCTCTGGCTTGGCCCCTATGTGAGTACGGCGGCTGGGCACTTCTACGAGGATATTTCAAAGTAACAAGAAGAACGTACGGCTTGAGGCAAATCGGATGAATGAAGGCCGGGAACTCCGTTAGCGGAGGTTCTCGGCTTTTTTGATGTTATCAATCTTTATCTCAAGTCGCAGAGCCAAATGCCCCGTTCGTGCGTCTAATCGTTAGGAAGGTAAATGCGAAGCAGGTGATGGGGATTATTGAACGGGTCAAGAAAGCTCAGCAAGGCGATGAGCAAGCGTATATAGAGCTGTTCCAGCAGTATGAAGCGGATATTTACCGAACGGCTTATGTTTACTTGGGAAGTCCGGAGGACGCCCTTGATGTTGTACAAGAAACGGCCTATAAGTCGTATAAAGCGATCGCGAATATTAAGGAGCCTCAGTATTTCAAAACATGGCTCATTCAAATCGCCATCAGCTGCTCCATCGACATGCTTCGTAAAAGGAAGAAAGAAGTGCAATGGAGCGCAGACTACTTGGACGCCATTACGACTATACAGGACGAAGAAAATATTCCGCTGTCTGTGTCGCTGCAGGATCTGATGGAGTCCTTGACGGCAGAGGAGAAGCACATCATTATATTGCGATTTTATTATGATTTTACGATTCGAGAAGTGGTGGAAATCATGGGTATTCCACTGGGGACAGGGAAAACATTGCTGTACCGGACGCTTAAGAAGCTTCGCATGCGAGTAGAGGAGGGCGATAGTCGTGAGTTCAAATCCAATTAAAGACCGATTGGAAACGATACCTATACCTCCTGAGCTGGGGCAGCGAAGCCGGTTAGGCATTGAGCAAGCTGCTGTGGAACGACAACAGGGCATTAGCAGCTCAATAAGCAGCAGAGTGAAGCCGGCGCGGAAGCGGAGATGGATTGCAGTTGCAGCAGCGATAATCGTTATCCTCATGACTGCGGCGCTTGTAGATCACTCGAGAGTATGGGCAGCCATTCAGAAGGCTTTGCAATTCGTGCCCGGCATCGGCATTGTGAAAGAAGAAGATGTTCCTATGGAGCGGTTTGTGATGAAGCAGCCGATTACGGTGAAGGTTGGGGAAGGAACCATCCTTATTACGGGATTTATGTCCGATGAAGAGATGACCTATCTCACGATGGCAGGGACGGATGTGCCGCGTCTCAAGCAGATTGAGATCGTGAATGACAAGGGAATGAAGTTCACCCTTGGTTCTTCTACGGCCAGTTGGGGTGGAGCGCAATGGACCTCCGGATTCTGGCATAAAGGAAAGCTGGATCTTAGCGGGTCGGTTAAACTGATCCTGCCGCTTGATCCTGCTGTTGAAGTAGAGGTTCAACTGTCGAAGGCTGCGACCTATGCCAGTTATTCGGAATTAGGTGCAACGGATACGGCTGCCGGAGTCTCCATAACGGCGATTACAGACCGGATGGACGAGAAGGCTAGAGTTTCCTTGGTGTCTCGCCATTCTGATGATTTCTATGTGAGGGATTATGGCATATATGGGGTCTACATGCATGACGACAGCCGGAAACTGCAGGTGACGGATGAAACGGGGAAGCAGCTGGAGATCGAGAAAATTCCAGGTGTCAGCAGTCCGGCAAGCGAGTTTTTCTTTGGCGTGCCGAAGCAGTCCGCTGGCGAACGCTATACCCTGACGCTGCTCGAAATCAGCGTTACGTACACCGAGGAGGTGCAGATCAAGGTACCGACCGCAGCAAACGAGCATCTGAATCAGACCTTCGAGATCGCCGGTTTCCCGGTCACGATTACGAAAGTGGAACGGGTAAAGGAGACTGGCCTCCGAATTTATCTGGATATGCACTATGACGAGCATGCAACAGCATCGCTGTTTAATTTCAGTTTGAATACAAGCAGCATGGTCAAGCTGGATGAGCAAACAGGGGAGGCTTCGTATATGGAGTTCGATATGGAGCCGGGAAGCAAGAAGGTAAGCTTGAAGATCATCCGGCCGGAAGTCGTGATTCGCGGACCGTGGACGTTTGAGCTTAACCCATCCTAGGCTGCAGAAGCGATTCTTGTTTAGTCTTTTTTTAGAATTCCTTTACGGATTCGATAGAATGGGCAGGTACAATGAAAAGAAAACCTAGGTGGCGTTAGTTGTGAGGACGAATAAGCGTTGGTGGATTCTGCTCGTTGTTTCGCTTGGGGTGATGATTCCCTTTATGTTCCCGTATTTGACATTCAATTCGGATAACAGCCGTGTGAGCATCTCCTCCAAGGCCATTCAATATCCGGCGCTTGTTGCGCATATCTGCTTTGCTTTTGTCGCTTTGCTGACGGGCTGGAGTCAGTTCGCCCAGCAAATCCGCAGGAAATATCCCCGCGTGCATCGCCAATTGGGACGTGTGTACGTCGGCAGTGTTTTTCTAAGTGGAATGCTATCGCTGGTGGTCATTCTGTATGTCGAGGATTTTACCAAAGCGGTGTCTTTCCTCGTGTTGACCGGCCTCTGGCTGTTCACGAGTTGGAAAGGATATCGGACTGCGGTACACCGGAAGTTTGACGAACATCGCATGTGGATGATTCGCAGTTACGGGGTTACGCTGGTGGCCGTGTGTGCGCGCTTGGCAGTTCCGATTTTGCTGCTAACCTATGGGGTGTTGAATGGGTTTTCTCTGCCGGAAGGTAGAGAGGGGATGATTGAAGAGGTGCTGAACGTGAATATTTGGACGGCAATCGTCATCGATCTTGTCCTTGTGGAATGGGTGATTCTAACGAAACGGCGGCAATAAAGGGTTGTGAACTCCCGGCTTGGCAAGGTAAGATAGGGTTGCAATCCACTATTGTATGCAGGGGGAAATTCGACACATGCTCACTCGTCCTCAAATCCGTGCCAGAGCGAGACAAAGCTTATCCGGAAATTGGAAACCAGCTGTTCTGCACTTCTTATTGTTCGTGGTCATTTCGATTATCGTGAGTACCGTCACCAATAAAATTAATTATATTGGGTGGATCATCAGTATCATCATGGAAGCTCCGTTAACGTACGGGATCTATAATCATTACTTGGATTATGCGCGAAGGAACGTGCCGGAAACCGCCGGTGTCCTTAGAGGCTTTGAGCGGTATAAAGATTCGCTTGTGCTTTACGTTGTCATGTCGATCTTTACGTTCCTTTGGACGCTGCTGCTCATCGTTCCCGGTATCATCGCGGCACTCCGTTACTCCCAGTCCTATTATATCCTGGGGGATAACCCGGGCATGGCGCCGACTGAAGCGATTAACCGCAGTAAGGCCATGATGGCTGGTCACAAATGGAGGCTGTTCGTGCTCTACTTATCCTTCTTCGGCTGGTTCTTGTTATGCCTGCCTACGCTTGGGATTGGACTCCTCTGGTTAGGACCATATTTCAGCACGTCGATGGCGCATTTCTATGAGGATCTGCGCGCCGGCGAACAAGAAGACCAAATCGTCGCATAAAATGGCAATAAAGAAGGCCGGGATCTCCTTAAGCGGAGAATTCCCGGCCTTTTGTCGTTCCTTAATCTACATCGGCAAAATCAGTGAAGTCCGTGCGTGCAGCGACAGGCTCTTCATGCGGCTTTGCCTTGCGAATGAAGAACGCCAGAACGAGTGCGGCCACGGTCAGCCAAGTTGCAACGATGAAGGAATGATTGATGCCGTAGATCATCGCCGTTTGCGTGACTTCTGCCATTTTGGTTTGGTCGGTCGTATCGACATTGCCCGCAATGATGAGCTCCTTGGCGTGAGACGCCGATTTGTTCGTCATGAGTGTGACCAGAATCGCGGTGCCGAGTGCGCCGGAGACGTTACGAAGCGTCTGCGACATCGCCGAACCGTGAGCGTTCAGGCGGCGCGGCAGCTGGTTCATGCCGGCTGTCTGGATGGGCATCATGAGCATCGACATCCCGAACATCCGCAGCGTATAGATCAGCATCATGTGATTATAAGTGGTGTCCGCCGTCAAATGACTGAATTCATAGGTTGTAATCGTCGTAATGACAAGACCGACAACCGCCAGCCAGCGAGCACCGACTTTATCGAAGATCATCCCCGTGATCGGAGACATAATCCCCATTAGAATGGCTCCAGGAAGCAGCAGCAAACCGGAGTCCAGCGGGGAGAAGCCGCGGATGTTCTGCAGGAAGATCGGAAGCAGAATCATACCGGAGAACATGGCCATCGTGATGATCGCGTTGATCAGTGTCGTCAAGGAGAACATCGGATATTTGAATACATTCAGATCAAGCAGCGGCTTCTCGGCTGTGAGTGATCGAATGACGAAGAGCAGTAAGGATAGCCCGCCTAATGCGAGACAGACAATAACGGTTGTGCTTCCCCAGCCGGCCGAGCCAGCGTCGCTAAAGCCGTACAAGAGTCCGCCGAAGCCGATGGTGGATAGGACAACCCCAAGGGAATCGAGTTTAGGAAGACTGGTCTTAATAACATCCTTCATGAAGATGGCACCGATAATGACGGCCAAGATTGCTAGCGGCATGATGATGTAGAACAGGACATGCCAGTTATAATGCTCGACGACCCAGCCGGACATCGTTGGGCCAATAGCCGGTGCAAATATCATCGCGATTCCCATCATCCCCATCGCTTTGCCGCGTTCTTCTACAGGGAAGATCGTGAGAATGACGACGGACATGAGCGGCATAAGGATGCCGGCGCCGACAGCCTGCACAAGGCGGCCGGAGAGCAATACGCCAAAGTCGCCTGAGAAGGCACATATGATGGTACCGACGGCGAATAATGACGAAGCCACCAAGAACAGCTTGCGCGTGGAGAACCGATTGAACAAGAAGGCGCTGATCGGTACGAGAACGCCGTTTACGAGCATGTAGCCGTTGGACAGCCACTGAATCGTGCTCTCGTTTACGCCCAGGTCCTCCATCATTTTGGGTAAAGCGACATTTAATACGGTTTGGCTGAGCAACGCTACGAATGCTGCGAGGAGCAGCGAGGCCATAATCGGACCTTTGCGCAGGGTTGAGCTTATCATGCTGGTCATATAGCACCATCCTCTTTCACTTTTCTTAAGATGCCTAAAATTTCGGTTTGGATACGTAGAAATTGGTGCTGATCCTCCTCGGACAATTGAAGAAGAGGCTGGAACATCAGCGTACGAGTCTCGTTCGATTCTTCCCACAACGTTCGTCCTTTATCGGTAAGCGTGAGCGTCATGGCCCGTCGATCTGCCTCGGTCCGCTCGCGGTATACAAGCTCATCACGCACCATGCGATCAATAATGCCGCTAGCCGTGCTGCTGCCAAGATTCAGCTTCTCGGCGAGCTCTGTCAGCTTAATCTCCGGATGCTCTCTCAAGATGCGAATGACGATGAGCTGGATCGGCGTAATCTGATGCTGCTGTGCGACTTTCTTCATCACATGGAAGAAGGCTTGATTCACTTCGCGGTAGCTATGAAAGATCTGAAGGATTCGCTGTTCATCATCCATGGAGGTCACCTCCTGCCTAGTTGCGAATTGCTTCGCATACGAAATTTCGCATACGAAGTATTATGCTCCGATCTCAACTATATGTCAATATTGATATATAAAATAGAAAAAGGTACCTGATTAGGGTACCCTTTGTCCACGTAAAAAAAGACCCGCAAGAGGTCACTTGAATTCAAGTGTCCATCTTGCGGGTCTTAGGCTTGCACGTTAATTATTTGGTTGCGCTAGTCATGAGCAGATCGATTACTTTAGCTGCTTCTGCGCGCGTCGATGTTGCTTTCGGAACAAACGTATTGTTGCCGCGGCCATTCATAATGCCTTTGCTTGTAACGGCATCCACGCTGGACTTCGCCCAAGTGCTGATCATGTCGCTGTCCGTGAAAGGAACAGCGGCTGCCGTTGCAGCTTCCGCTGCTTGAAGATCCAGGGCATTCTTAGCCATGACAGCCATTTGCTCGCGTGTGATGCTTGCTGCAGGAGCAAACAGATCGCTGCTGATGCCTTTAACCAAACCATTGCCGTAAGCTGCTGCTACTGCGTCAGCGTACCAGCTGCCAGCCGGAACGTCTTTGAACGATGCTGCAGTCGCGGTTGGTTTAAGACCCAATGCTTTCACAAGCATGCTTGCGAATTCAGCGCGCGTAACTTGTGCGTTCGGATCGAAGTCCGTTTCGTTCTTACCTTGAACGATTTGCTTAGCCGCTAAAAGCTGAATCGATGCGTAAGCCCAGTGCGAAGCAGGTACGTCACGGAACGTTTTGTTCAAGTTGATGGAGAAGACGCCGAAGCCTTTGTCATCTGTTTTGTCCAAGTAACGAATGTTGCTTGTTGCTTTCGCATAACCTTCTGCCTTCGGTGAAGAAGCGAACGTTACATTCACATCGCCGAAGATTGGCGCAATGGACCAGTTGTTGTCGATCGACGGGTTAATTTCTTTATTTTCCGTGATGTAATCCATCAGGATTTGGCGGTTCTCTTCGGTGGAATCAATGATATATTTGCTTCCTTTAACGCCTGGGAAGTTGCCGCCGCCGCTTGCACGGTAGTTGTTCGTTACAACGATAAAGTCTTGGTTCGGATCTACCGCTTTGCCTTTGTATTTCAGGTTGATGATACGGCTGGAATCCGCATTGTTAACCGTGCCGTCTACTTTATATTTCGCCGGCTTCGTAACATCGACTTGATACGTTACGCCGTCAATGACGTCAAAGTTGTATACTGGGAAGCTGGCGTTCAGCAAAGCTTGCTCTTCTTTGACGGTCGGATTGATTTGATTAAACTTACCTGCCGACATTTCAAGCCATTCCTTGACAACAGAACCTTTAACCAGAATCGCCTTCATAGTGTTGTCGTAGAGGTAAAGGTCACCTGCACTCTTAATGGCAAGAGGACCTGCCTTAATTTCAGTGTACTCTTCTACGCCGTTGCGGCCTGCTTTAAACGGAGCGCCAACCGACAGAATCGGCGTATCTTTGTATTGCGGCAAATTGTCTTTCACATATTGTTCCACATACCACTTCTGCGCGTTCGTCACAATTTGGACCGATGGATCATCTTGAACTAGGGCAAAATAGCTGTGAATCGGCGAAGTCGTCGTACCGATCGGGTTGTTCGCATAAGCAATTGTTGCATCGTGGTCCGCTTTAACAGCCGCTACGATTGCAGGATCTTCTTCAACGAGCGATTTCTTCGCTACTTTGTCATAGATGGATTTCGTGGAAGACTGGGAAGCCGCCACTTTCCACTTGCCGTCTTGCTTCTCAAGCGTAAGATCGATGACGCCAAGGTCGCTGCCGCCGTAGCCGGCTTGTACAGCAGGAACGCCGTTGATTGTACCTTTAGCGTTGTCTACGCCAGGCAATACTTTGCCAGAAGCGTCTTTGAACAGGGCATCAAGGGATTTCTCGTCCACTGCCGGGAATACCTTATGCGTGTGGGAGAACGTAATCGCATCGATGCCAGGCACTTTACTTAGCGGCAATACGGCATCTTCCGCCTTCACATGTGCTTGCGCGCTGCCGTTAAATCCGGTGTGAGCCATAGCGATAATGATATCCGCGCCTTCAGCCTTCATGACAGGAATGAATTTCTCAGCGGTTTCGACGATGTCCTTCGTGATGACATTGCCCTCAAGCGAAGCTTTGTCCCAGTCCATAATTTGCGGAGGCACAAAACCGATTACGCCGATCTTGAGCGTTTGCTCTTGGCCGGATTCGTCTTTGTACTTCTTCTCAATGAGCTTGTAGGGCTCGAATTTGTTTACATCATTGTCAGGGTTGTTATCCTTATCATCTACATAGACGTTAGCTGAGATGTAAGGGAAGTTAGCGCCTTTGATCGCTTGGTTCAGGTAATCAAGGCCGTAGTTGAACTCATGATTGCCGAGTGTAGCTACATCGTAGTTCATCAGATTCATCGCTTTGTACACCGGGTGAATTTCGCCGGCTTTCAATGGAGCGACTTTCGCTTTGTACGTACCGAGCGGCGTGCCTTGAATCAGGTCACCGTTATCGACCAAGAACGTATTCGGGGATTGTTCACGAACTTGTTTGACCAGGTTCGCCGTTCTTGCTAAACCTACGGTTGGAGCTGCAGCATCCTTGTAGTAATCGTAGGACATCAAGTTCGTGTGAATGTCCGTTGTTTCCATAATGCTAAGCTTCAAAGTCGAAGCGCCTGCTGCTTCTGCGGAAACGATCCCGCTAAATGGTACTGCGAGCATTCCTACTGCTAATGTAGTTGCAACAAACTTGCCAGCTCGTTTCATCTCTCTGTTTCTCATGCTGCTCCACTCCCCTAGTAAGTTTGTTCAAAAATTATTGAATCGCTTCATGAACCTCTCTTATCTTAGTTGAAGTCACGCGAAAAGACCACCGTAAAAAAATGTAATCGCCGATTGGCAAAAAGGTAAATGAAAGACAACGAGAGTCAACGATTTCACGTTGTAGGCGTGCTTGCGCAGGCTCTATAATCGAGATAGGAAACGAACGCCAAACCTACATAGCCGCCGAGATTTGATCACTCCTGTCCATCTGAGGATAGGAGTTTTTTTTGGGGTAAGCGGAATGATCAAATCGGATCATTTCTATTCTATCCATAGAGGAGCGATCATCATGTCCATACTAGATGGCCTTTACAAGCTTCATAGCGGCAGAAGAACAAAACGGATATCAAGCTATGACCGAGCGGGCTTCAACAAGGATTCCGTGCCGATCGGCGCGGGAGAGGTCCGGGAAATAGCACGGATTGAAGGGTCGGGCATTATCCGCCATATCTGGATGACCATCAGCACGAGCGATCCTATGATTCGCCGGAATGCGGTGCTGCGCATGTACTGGGATGGGGAAACCAAGCCGAGCGTGGAATCGCCGATCGGGGATTTCTTCGGACAAGGCTGGGGCCAGTCCTATCCGTTTATGTCTTTGCCACTGGCTGCCGCTCCGCAAGGGGGCAGAGGGCTGAATTGTTATTTTCCGATGCCGTTCGGTCAAGGGGCTGTCATTACGGTGGAGAATGATTCGGACAAGCCGATGGATGCTCTCTATTATTATGTGGATTATGAAGAGCATGACGAGCTTGGAGATGACGTCGGCAGATTCCACGCGCACTGGCGCCGCGAACTGACAGAAGCAGATCCGGAGGATGGCGAGAATGAGGGTTTGCTTGAGCTCGTACCGCTGAAGCCGACTTTGGATGACAAGAGCAATTACGTGTTTGCAGATATAGAAGGAAAGGGTCTTTTCGTCGGGCTGAATTACTTCGTCGATAACCCGAGTCCGATGTGGTACGGGGAAGGCGACGATATGTGGATGATCGACGGCGAAGAATGGCCGGGATCGCTGCATGGCACGGGGACGGAGGATTATTTCAATACCGCGTGGTGTCCGAAGGAAGTGTTCATGCATCCGTATTTCGGCATTGCCAAGATCAATGAAGGGGAAACCGGGTTTCTCGGACGGACGCACTGCTATCGCTTCATGCTGGAGGATCCGGTGTATTTCGAGAAATCGCTGCGCGCGAGCATGGAACATGGTCACGGAAACGTCCTGACGTTGGACTTGGCAACCGTTGCGTACTGGTATCAATCCGAACCGCATAAGCCTTATCCGAAGCTGCCTGATCGGGCCGGCAGGCAGAACATGCCGATGCTCAATTTGCATGATGTGCATTATTGGCGGCACGAATACCGCAAGGCGTTCGGCGGCGGAACGAAGCTGTGGGGCAACGAGTGGCGGACGCAGCCACCGCAATCGCAAGGCTAACCAAGTCGAAGGGGAGAAAAGAACGATGCTAAAGATAGCTGAGAATAAACGTTTTCTGGTCAAAGAAGACGGTACGCCTTTCTTCTATATGGCCGATACGGCATGGGAGCTGTTCCACCGGCTGGACCGTGAGCAGACCGCAACGTATCTGGAAACCCGTAAGGAACAGGGCTTCAACGTCGTACAAGCGGTCATTCTCTTCGAGCTTGAAGGTCTGGCCGAGCAGAACGCGTACGGCGAGGTGCCGCTGCTGCAGAATGAAGCAGGCAGCTTCGATCCGTCGCGTCCCGCGGAAATCGCGGATCGCTACGATTATTGGAAGCATATCGACTATGTCGTCGAGTATGCGGCATCGCTCGATCTCATGGTTGGCATCGTGCCGACTTGGGGGGACAAAGTGCTGCTGGGCAATCCTTTTGCCAGGGGGCCGGAGATCTTCAACGTGGACAACGCGCGCGAATTTGGTCGGTATGTCGGTGCGAGGTACAAGGACAAGCCGAATATCGTTTGGATTCTCGGCGGCGACCGGAATCCGGATGAGCGAATAGCGGTATGGCGGGCGATGGCAGGCGGATTGCGCGAAGGCGATGCGGGCAATCATCTGATTACGTACCATCCGATGGGCGGCTTCTCCTCCTCGATCTGGTTCCATCACGACGACTGGTGTGATTATCACACGCATCAATCCGGACATTTCGGACGGCATCTGGCAAACTACAACCTAATCGCGAAGGACTATCATATTTATCCGCCCAAGCCGACGATCGATGGGGAACCCCGTTATGAGGATCACTCCGTGAATTGGAACGAGGAGCTTGGTTTCTTCCTCGACTACGACGTTCGGCAGGCCGCATACTGGGCGGTCTTGGCGGGCGCCTTCGGCCATGTGTACGGCCATACGAGCGTGTGGCAATTCTATGAGCCCGGGCGTACCGCTTATAGCGGAGCGAAACTTCATTGGCAGGAGGCTTTGAGCCGCCCGGGCGCCGACCAGATGAAGCATGTGCGGGCGCTCTTCGAGTCTCGGCCTATGCTGGAGCTGGTGCCGGATCAAAGTTTAATCACGGATCAGCTCGAAGAGGCGAATCATATTCGGGCGGCAAGAGGGTGCGGTTATTTGTATGTTTATAGCGCGACCGGGCAGCCTTTCGAAGTGAATATGGGACGTATAACAGGCGACCGGGTTCGCGCCTATTGGTACGATCCGCGTACAGGCGAGACGCTGAGCGCGAGCGCACATGATCAGGAGATTCCGAACCATGGCCTAAGAGCGTTCGTGCCGCCCACTTCGGGAATTGGCGAGGACTGGGTCTTAATACTGGATGATGCTGCTGTAAACCGCGGAGAGCAGTAACTCGAACCGGAACAATACGAGGAGAGAAGGGGAATCGGGATGATTCGAAATACAGCCCAATTGGAACAGATCGCCGTGCAAGGGGATTTGCTGGATCGTTTAAGAGCGAATGCGGCTCGTTTGGCAGACCCTCTATATAGCCCGGAGGAAGTCTTTAAGCCGTCCAGCTATGATTGGCCGGGCGATAACGAAGGCAGAACGCTGCTCGCTCAAATCTTGACCGCCCGCGCAACAGGCGAGGATGCCGTCCACTTGGACGCGATCTTAGCGAAGGTGCCGTTCTATTTGAATGGACTTGGCTATTTTGGGAATATTCTGCCTGAGGGGATTACCGATGAGCAGCAGCTCTCCGGCAACAGCTGGTTTCTGCGTGCCTTGTGCGAGCTGTACGCTTGGAAGCGGCAGCCGGAGGTGCTGGAGCAAATCGGGCGCATCGTGAAGAACCTGCTGCTGCCCGCCCACAGCCACTTCGCTCATTATCC
This sequence comes from Paenibacillus sp. CF384, assembly GCF_900106745.1. Lineage (GTDB taxonomy): Bacteria > Bacillota > Bacilli > Paenibacillales > Paenibacillaceae > Paenibacillus_Z. Next base: position 164,934 of record NZ_FNNV01000016.1, read on the forward strand.
GACCGATCCGTCCGAGCGGGCGGAGGGCGGCGAAGCGTCCGGCACGCTCGCCGACAAGACGGTTCGCGACTGGTACCTGTCGACGGACATCGGCTGCGCCTTCATCATGCTCGATGGGGCGACACATGCTTATGAGCTGCTGCAATGGCCGGAGCTCGAAGCGACCGTCCAAGAGATGATCGAGCGATTCCTCGCGATCGATCTTGCGGGTATCAACGCGCAGACGCATGCGACGTTATCGGCGCTGCGGGGCATTCTCCGCTATTACGGCATGAGCGGGGACAAGAAGCTGCTGCATGCGGCGGAGTCTATATATTCCTTATATTTGAACGAGGGCAAGACGGAGAATTATGCGAATCGCAACTGGTTCAACCGCCCATGGTGGACAGAGCCTTGCGCAGTTGTGGACTCATTCGTAGCTGCCGTAGAGCTGTGGAGATATACAGATCATCCACACTATCTGGAGACGGCGCATCTCATCTATTACAACGCGATCAGCCACGGTCAGCGCGAGAACGGCGGCTTCGGCTGCGATTGCTGTACGCGTGAAGAGGAGCCTTCCCTGTACGCGCTCGAGAATGTATACGAAGCATACTGGTGCTGCACGATGCGCGGCGGAGAGGGGCTTTCACGAGCCGCGGAATACAGCTACTGGCTGAGAGAAGACGAATTAACGGTGCCCTTCTATCATGCTAACAAAGCGGAGCTTTCGTTTGCAGAAGGCACGGTGTCAGTTGAGTTGGAGACGCGCTACCCATATGAAGGCTATGCATCACTTACCGTCGTTCAATGCCCGTATTCCATTCCGCAGAAGACGATCAGGCTATTCGTGCCAAGCTATTCCGTGGCGGGTTCAGCGGCGCTTCGCCTTAATGGTGCGTTGGTGAATGATGCCGTGCTGAGTAACGGGTTTATTGAAGTTCCCGCGGTGATTCTTGCAACAGGGGTGAAGCTTGAGCTTTCTTTCGACATCGAGCTGCAGCAAGTCCCGATCCAAAGCAGCAAGGAGTCCGAGGGTCCGGCAATGGTTACGCTCCGGCATGGCGCGCTTCTTCTTCATGGGCCGCATGACGTCGACGCTGCATCCATTCAAGCCGGCTCTACGCTTACACCACTCGGAAACGCGGTTTATCGGGATGAGAAGAATAAGCACGAATTCTTACCGATCTATCGTCCGATTCGCGAGGCTGCGAAGCAGGATGCCCTAGCTAAGAAGCCGATTCTGTTCCGCTAGATAAGGAATGTATTGACTTCCATACTCTTTCGTTTACTAAAGTAAAGATTGGTCATTTCATGTCAATACATTCATATTTTCGCCTCCCGGTGAGTTCGATATGATGAAGCAGCAAGAAGGACAGCGTATATATAAACGGGAGGTTGCAAAGATGAAATCTATGAAACACGTTTTGCTGTTGACGGTAATGACCATGGTCGTGTTTACTTCAGCATGCGGCAAATCGAATGACACGTCCGGTAGCGATGCGGCAAACGAACCTGCTGCAGGCAGCAACAATTCGGCCAATGCGGCTGAAGAAACGATCGACATTAATGCAAAGTATGATCCGGCGATTACCGTTACGGCCATTCGTGACCAAGATCCATCCATGGCGTTCAAAGAAGGCGACGACTTTGAGAACAACAACTGGACCAAAGCTTACGCGGATGAGCTGGGCATTACGCTTAAATACGATTGGATCGCTCCATCGGATCAATATTATGAGAAACTCAATGTTGCAATCGCTTCCGGGGATATTCCGGACATTATGAAAGTAAACGGCGCGCAATTGAAGCAGCTGGTGGATGCCGACTTGATTGCCGACTTAACAGATGTCTATAACAAATACGCGTCCGAGCTGACGAAGAAATCGATCGAAATGGGTCCGCTGGCCAAAGCTTCCGCGACGTTCGACGGCAAACTGATGGCGATTCCGCCGGATGAAGGCTCATTCGAGGGCGGCGTGTCCTTGATGTACATCCGTGCAGACTGGCTGAAGAAGCTGAACCTTGAAGCGCCTAAGACGTGGGCGGAGCTCGAGAAGGTCATGGATGCTTTCGTGAACCAAGATCCGGACGGCAATGGCAAGAAGGATACGTTCGGTATGGGCTTGACGAAGGACCTGTACAAGAACGGAGTTGCGGAAGCGACTGGCGTATTCAACGCATTCGGCGCGCAGCCGTACACGTGGGTTACGCAAGCAGACGGCACGATCGGCTACGGCGGTATTCAGCCGGAAGTGAGAGAAGCGCTGCTTAAGCTGCAAGAGATGAAGAACAAGGGACTTATCGATCGCGAATTCGGCGTGAAGGACTCCGGCAAGGTCGGCGAGGATTATGCCAATAACCGAATCGGCGTTAACTTCGGTGCGCTGTGGAATCCGCTTTGGCCCTTGCAAGATAGCGTAACGAAGAATGCCGATGCGGATTGGGTCGTGCTTCCGGGCATATCCGCTACCGATAAACCGGTTCAATACACCGGCGCTTTGGAATTCAATGAGTACATGGTTGTCAGCAAGAAGATGGAGCACCCTGAAGCGCTCATCAAGCTGCTGAATATAAGCCAAGAGAAGCTCTACGGCGGTAAAGCAGATCCGAAAGTGTTCCATACGGAAATCGTAGGGGACAAAGAATATGCGCACTTCAAAGAGAACGTCATGATGGTCAAAGGCTCCGACCCGATCGGAAACTACGGCCACTATAAGAAAGTGATTAGCGCGCTCGACTCTAAGGATGCAACACCGCTCAATCCGGAGGAGAAAGGCTATTACGACAAAATCGTTGCCTTCCAAGGCGGAGACCGTACAACGTGGGGAACGGTGCGAGTATTCGGTACTGAAAGCGCGTATAGCGTACTGGACGGCATCTATCAGAACAAGGAGCAGAACATCAACTTCACGAAGTTCTACGGCTCCAAGACGAAGACCATGGCGGAGAAAATGGCGACGCTCGATAAAATGCAAAAAGAAGTGTTCACCAAAATCATCCTAGGCTCGCCAATCGAGGAGTTCGACAAATTCGTAGCCGACTGGAAGAAGCTTGGCGGCGATCAAATTACGCAAGAAGTGGCCGAGTGGGCCGCGCAGCAAAGCAAGTAAATAGCTCAGAAGACAAAGAAGAAGAACGATAGTGATCTTCCTATCCTTCTTCTTCTTCTTCTTTCCTCTACCCCAAATACGACATACGAAAGACGGAGGGACCGCGATGGTTAAGAATCGAATCAGCCAGATGCCCTTTCATTTGATGCTGCTTCCGGGTGTCATTCTCGTGCTGATCTACAGCTATGGCCCGATGCTCGGCATTGTCATGGCGTTTCAGCATTTTATCCCGGCTCTCGGCTACTCCGGCTCGGAGTTTACCGGTTGGGACAATTTTCAGTATGTGTGGGATATGCCGGAGACGTTAACCGTGCTCTGGAATACCATCTACATTTCCGTTATGAAAATCGTGGCGGGGCTCGTGTTTCCCGTACTCATCGCGCTCATGCTTAATGAAGTGACCAAGACCGCCATCAAGCGGGGCATTCAAACGCTTATCTATTTGCCGCACTTCCTGTCTTGGATCATCCTTGGCGGCATCCTGATCGATGTTCTGTCCCCATCGAGCGGCATCGTCAACCACATCCTTGGCCTCTTCGGCGTAGAGCCGATTTATTTTCTCGGTGATAATCGGTGGTTCCCCTTTACGGTCGTCATCAGCGACTTGTGGAAGGAATTTGGTTTCTCCACGATCGTCTACTTGGCCGCACTCACCTCTATTAATCCGGTACTTTACGAAGCGGCAGTTGTGGATGGTGCGAGCCGCTGGAAGCAAACCTGGCATGTAACGCTGCCGGGCATGGTGCCGATTATCGTGCTGCTGACGACATTAAGCCTTGGCAATGTGCTGAATGCCGGCTTTGACCAAATCTTCAACCTCTACTCCCCGCAAGTATTCGAAAGCGGAGATATTATTGATACGCTGGTCTATCGCCTTGGGCTTGAGCAGGCGCAGTTCGGACCTGCGACAGCAGTCGGATTGTTCAAATCCTTCGTTTCGTTCGTGCTCATATCGACTTCCTATCTACTCGCCTACCGTTTGGCCAACTATCGCATATTCTAGGAGGTGCGCGAACTTGTCTTATCAATTAACGACCGGCCGCAAGCTGTTCCAAGCAGCCAATTATACGTTTCTTATCGGATTGTCCATTCTGTGCATTCTGCCTTTGCTTCATGTATTCGCGATTTCGCTTAGCGACAAGACTGCGGCTGCCGCAGGCGACGTCGTGTTATGGCCCGTCGATTTCACGCTGCAATCCTACGAATACGTGCTTCACAAACCGGAGTTCTCGAGATCCTTCTTCGTTACCCTGGAACGGGTTGCCCTTGGCACGCTCGTGAATATGTTTCTGACCATTCTGCTGGCCTATCCGCTGTCCAAGGAAGTCCGGACGTTCAAATACCGTACGGTTTATGCCTGGTTCTTCGTGCTGACCATTCTGTTCAGCGGCGGCTTGATCCCGAGTTATATCGTGGTGTCGAAGACGCATTTGATGGATACCATCTGGGCGCTGATCATCCCCGGCGCCGTGCCCGTGTTTAATGTGATCCTGCTGCTTAACTTCTTCCGAGGATTGCCGAAGGAGCTGGAGGAGGCTGCATTCGTGGACGGCGCTCGCGCGTGGACGGTGCTGTGGAGAGTGTTCGTTCCGCTGTCTATGCCTGCGCTTGCGACGATCGTGCTGTTTACTATCGTGCACCACTGGAATTCCTGGTTCGACGGGCTGATCTTCATGCATCGTCCGGAGAATTATCCGCTTCAGAGCTATCTGCACACGGTCGTCATCAAGATTGATTTGGCGATGCAGTCGGCGAAAGATCTCGATTCCCTCGCACAGGTGTCGGATCGCACGTCCAAAGCTGCCCAGATCTTCATGGGGGCGCTGCCGATTCTGTTAATCTATCCGTTTCTGCAGCGTTTCTTCGTCAAAGGCATCGTGCTTGGAAGCGTGAAGGAGTAGTGATGGCGATGGCGAAGCACGAGGGCATGTTATAATGAGCCAAATGTTAAGATCCGAAAGGGAGTCGATTCCGCTGAGACGAACCGCCAAGCTCCGAATCCCGATCTACGGCAAGCTCGTCATTGCCTTCATGCTCGTCATCATTCCGATGTACACGATAAGCCTCTATCTGAATCAGTGGGGCGCTGCCAGCGTCCGCGATGAAATTACGAAGTCGATGAAAGGCCGAGTCCACTTCTATATTCAATCGCTCGTCGTGGAGTTCGAGCGCATACAGCGGCTGCAGTGGGATTTCATTAATGATCGCGATTTGCAGAAGCTGAGCGTAGCCAGTGAAATCATGTCGGATAACGAACGGACACAGACGATTATCAGGCTGCAGGAGCGACTTGCGCTTGTGAAGAACTCTAGTAACTATATTGCCAGCTTTAATGCCTATATACCGAGTCTTGATAAGGTCATCAATTCGCAGAACAATTATGATTCCGCGGATCAAGCGTATTTGAAGACCTTAATTGATGAATCCGACCGCATCCATCCCATTGTCCAGTCGTGGCAGGATCGTCTGTTCATCACGCAGAAATACCCCGATATGGGGTATCCCGATTCGCTCACCTTCTTCTTAAACGAAGAAATCTCGAAGAAGGCCATCCGGCAGGAGCTGCAGCAATTTAGCAATATTCAAGACGAGCAGGCGATCTTATTCGGCACTGACTTTGCTTGGTCGATTACGAATGACGATCACTCCGAGCTGATTGAACATATACGGCAAGTTGCGAAGAGCCTCGTGAAAGGCGACACAGTGACCGCTATGGATACGGTTGATTATGAAGGGAAATCGTATTTGCTTACCTTGGAGCATGAGTCTTCCTTCGATATGACGCTCGTCATGTACATGCCTGTGAAGAATGCGCTTGGGCCAATTGCCAAATATAACGTGTGGCTGTGGGTGCTGTCGCTCACTTCGTTCATTATCGTATTATTCTTCTCGTATTGGATTTACCGCGTCATTCATAAGCCGCTTGAGCAGCTGGTCCGAACGTTTCGTAAAGTGGAGAAAGGGCAGCTTGATGTGCGTCTGGAACCTTCAACGCGCGATGAATTCGAATACTTGTACAGCCAGTTTAACTCGATGATCGGCCGAGTGAACGTATTGATTGAAGAAGTGTACGAGCAGCAAATCCGTTCGCAGCGCTCGGAGCTGAAGCAGCTGCAGGCGCAGATCAATCCCCATTTTCTATATAACACCTTCTTCATTCTGAACCGGATGGTGAAGGTAGAGGATTATCCGAAGCTGAAGCCGTTCACGAAGCACTTGGGCAACTATTTCAAATTCATTACGCGCGATGCTTCCGACGAGGTTGCGCTTCGAGAAGAGTTGGCTTTTGCCCAATCGTATTTGGAAATTCAGAAGATCCGGTTTGAGGACCGCATCCATATCGATATTGAATTATTGCCTGAGCATTACGCGGATTTGCTGGTGCCGAGACTGACCTTGCAGCCGATTATCGAGAATTGCTATAAGTATGGGCTGGAGGATGTTGTAGCCGGAGGGCGGCTGCACATTGGGTTCATGCAAGCAGGCGGTTTGCTAACCGTTGTCATCGAAGATAACGGCAAAGGGATGAGCGAGGAAGACATATACGCCTTGAACCGTAAGCTGAGCCACTCGCAGGCGCAGCTCGAAATTACGGGCATGATCAACGTGCACAAGCGGCTTCAATTGATGTATGGCAAAGAAAGCGGCATTCGCGTAACGACCAGCGAGACGCTCGGAGGGCTGAAAGTCGAGCTCTACATTCCGGTAAAGGAGGAATCATGATGCACCGGCTATTAATTGTAGATGATGAGCCGTATATCGTCTCGAGTTTGAAGGAGTTGTTCGAGGAAGCGGAGCATCTCGAGCTGGATATTTATTGCGCAGGCTCGGCCATGGACGCCATCGCACGGCTGGAGCAGACGCGAATCGATATCGTGCTTAGCGACATCCGCATGCCCGGCATGACCGGGCTTGAGCTGCTCGCCCACATTCGGCGCAGATGGCCGGCTTGCAAAGTGATTTTCCTATCCGGGCACAATGAGTTCTCGTACGTGCAGGAGGCTCTTCGTCAGGGAAGCGCAGGGTATCTGCTCAAGACGGACGATGAAGAGGAAATCGTGCTTGCCGTAGCCAATGTCATCGCGGGCATGAACGGTGAACAGCATGCGCAAGTCTCGATCGAGAAAGCGCAGCTCCGTATGCGCCAGGCACAGCCGCTGCTGCAGAGGGGGTTTCTGACCGAGCTTGCAGAAGGCGAGCTGCTTGCCGACGATGCGACCAGAGCCAAGCGGTTTCAAGAGCTGGAGCTCGGGCTGCGGGCGGACCGACCGTTCATGCTTGTTATTGGCCGGGTAGACCGCTGGGATGAGAAGTATTCCGCCATGGACAAGGAGCTGCTCCTGTACGCCGTCCAGAATATCGCGGAAGAAGTGGTCAGCCATGCGGGTGCCTTCGTCCCCGTGATGAGCGATCGCTCACGTTTCTTCTGGTTCATTCAAGTAGGTGGAAGCGAAGTGGATGGTGAAGTTCCAGCGCGGTTCGTTCAGGAATCACTCGACTTTATTCAGAATCAATGCGAATCGCTGCTCAGTGTGCCGATTTCGCTAGCCTCGACGGAGCAGGAGATTGCTTGGGACGAGCTGCCGGATTATTACGGACGTTTGAATAGGCTGCTTATTCGGGGGCTCGGACAAGGCGATCGCATGCTGCTCTACGAGAAGCAGGAGGAGGATCCGGATTCGGAGACCAGCATCTCCCGCTGGCACAGCGAGCTCAACCAGCTGGGAACCCTGCTTGACAGCGGCAATCGGGAAGCTTTCTTGCAGCTGCTGGAGAGCATCTTAGGGCGAACAGCCGGGCGGTCGTACGGCATCGTGCAGGAAACGTATTATATGATCGCGACTTTGCTGCTTTCAAACATGAATCGATGGGGCGTTTACGAGGCCGTGTCCAACAAGCTTCCCATTAATCGGCTGCTTCATTTGGATGGACATGTGTCTTGGCAGGTGGCAGGCGACTATTTGAAACGTACGGCCGAAGTGATTTTCGCGCTGCTCGATCAGGATAAGTCAGCGAAGAGCAATGAGGTCGTCGACCAGCTTCATGGCTATATCCATGAGCATATTGAAGGCGATCTCTCGTTGTCCCGATTGGCGGATCTGGTGGGACTCAACAGCAGCTACTTGTGCAGATTGTACAAGCAGCTGACGGGGAGCGGTCTATCCGAGTACATCACCGAGCTGAAGCTGACCAAAGCGAAGGAGCTGCTTCGCGACCCGCAGCTCAAGATTGGCGAGGTTGCGCTTCGAATCGGGCTGGATCCGGGCTACTTCTCCCGCTATTTCAAGAAAATGACGACTCTTTCTCCTCAGGAATATCGGGAGAAAGCAGCAATTCGATCATCGGAGTAACATGCGACGGATTATGGGGAGGCAGTGAGGATGAATAAACGCACCATACCGGGAACGCCGCTCGAGGCTTCCGTTATCTGTCTTGGAACGTCCGCTTATGGCGGTACACTGCCGAAGGAAGAGGCTATGGAGCTGCTGGATCTATTCACGGAGCTCGGGGGCAATTTTCTGGATACGGCCAATGTCTATGAGGATTGGCTTGGCAAAGGAAAGAGCACGAGTGAACGTACGCTCGGGGAGTGGCTCCAATTGCGCGGCGGCAGAGACAAGATCATCCTCGCGACTAAGGGCGGCCATCCGGATCTGCACTCGATGTCCGTGTCCCGGCTAAGCAAGGAAGAGATCATTCACGATCTCGAACAGAGCCTCCGGCATTTGCAAACGGACTATATTGATTTGTACTGGCTGCACAGAGATGACCCGTCGATTCCCGCAGGGGAAATTATCGAAACGCTGCATGAACAAGTGGCCGCAGGCAAGATTCGCGCGTTCGGCTGCTCGAATTGGAGTGCCCGGCGTATCGAGGAAGCACGCCAATATGCAGAGCGCAGAGGGATTGCGAGCTTCGCGGCGAGCCAGCCTCTGTGGAACCTCGCGGTGCTCAACGAGGGGATCATTGCGGATCCGACCGTTGCGATCATGGACGAGAAGTCGCTCGCCTATTACAAGGAGATCGGCATGGCGGTTGTGCCTTTCTCTTCGCAGGCGAACGGGTTCTTTGGCGGACGCTACTTCAGAGGGCAGGACATTCAGATGGGCGGCAGCGGGCATATTGTCAAAGCGCATTATTTCAACGATGCCAGCTTCGACCGGCTGGATCGCGCGAAGCAGCTTGCGGAGGAGCTTGGTACAACGGCCTCGCGCATCGCGCTCGCCTATCTGACTTCGCAGCCGATTCCGGTCTTCCCGATTGCCGGAGCGAATAAGCGGGCATATATGCTGGATAGCTGCGCGGCCGGAACGTTGTCTCTGACGAAGGAACAGCTGCTGTTCTTGACGGGCGGAAGTCCTATGTAATGGAGAAGCCTCGTTTCAGGTGATGCACTCGGCCACACTCAGCATGAGGCGCATCAACAAACCCCGCGATTGTTGCATAAAAGGCAACATTACTCCCTCCAATGGGCGATGGAGCCACTTTTGTTGCACAAAAGGCAGCATTTGCGTAGAGATGGAGCGCCCAGGGGGCGTTTTGGGCGGAAATGCTGCATTATGCGCAACATTTCCGTAGATTCTACTGTAAAAAGTCGCTTTTGTTGCATAAACTGCAACACTTTCCGGGGGGAACGTCAGTCAGATGGACCATTCTACCGTGCAAAAGCGCGGTCAGCTGTCACAGTACTCGCCAAAAGGGCTGGCCCCAAAATGGCGTCACAGGTTTCATACCTGTGGCGCCATTTCTCGTCTTTGGTCATCTGCGGCCTTCTTCAGTTCAGCACCGTATCTCTGTATTCTTGCGGAGCCAGACCGGCTGCACGTTTAAACATGCGCGTGAAGTAGGAAGGGGATTCAAACCCGACGGCATGGGCAATATCGTGAATTTTAATCAAGGGGTCCAGCAGCAGCAGCTCTTTGGCACGATTCATTCGAAGGTTGAAGATGTAGGCCGTAATGGATTCGCCGCTCTCTTGTTTGAAGAGCCGAGACAGATAATTGGGATTCAAGTGTACGATTTCGGATAGATGGGTGATGGAGAGATCACCGGATAAATGGTGCTGGATGTAAGTGTGAATGCTCCTGACAATCACATGCGTATGTTTGGTGCGGAGCTTGTCTTTAAAGCGCAGGAATCGTTGCGAGAATTGCAAGAGCATCGCTTCCAGCTTCGACCAGGAGGAGAGACCCTTCATGTGGAACAGCAGCTCCATATCCATGGAGGGAAGATCGTCATCACACATGCCGATGCGATTACAGCAGGAGATCATCATAAGGGCGAGCAGATAATAGATTTCATAAGTAGTGCTCTGTGAATGGGGCCGGGTTGCGGTTACCGAATGAAGCAAGGAGCGAAGCTGCGACTGAAAAAGCTCATGTTGGCCGCTCTCGAGAAGGGTCTCAAGCTCGGTGACTTTGCGCCGAAAGGCGTTTAAAGAGAAGGAGGAAGAGGGCAGTCCATGTCTTCGCTGTTCGACATCGATCATTAGCATCTCGTCGTCTGCGCCTAGTCCCAGGTTCATTTTGCGCTGAAGTTGATCAAAGGTTTCAGCAGCATGACACCATGTAATCGGAGTGGATTGCACGATGAAGGAACAGGGCAGGTTCAGCATTTCTTTCGTATGTATTTGTACGGATTCGATATTTCCGTGGATAAATGCAGCCAATGAGATACGGTTCTCATCGTATTCTTGTTCGGCAGACTCCTTCGGTTGAATGAGCCATAACCAGCGGTCTGCTTCGATTTGAACACGCATTAGGTTTGCCTTATGTCTGAGCAGCTCATCGGCAATATTGTTTACGGCATACAAGAGAAGCGTGCGATCGGGTCCGGAATAGGGTTTGTTCCACTGATCCACTCTGCCCATCACGAGGTAGAAGCGGTCAGCTAGATTTACGGGCATGTGCAGCTCGGATAAGGAATCCGCTGAGGGGGGAGCGGGTTTATGACCATGAAACATGTTCAGCAGCAGCTCTTTCTGAAGAATGGGAAGGGATGCCCTGTACTGCAGCTTGGCCTGTTCGAAGAAGCTCGTATGATCCATATCGAGCTTGATTTGCTCGCAGGCTCTTCGCACCGCTTGAATAAGGGGGCGGTCGCCTTCTGTTTTCAACACGTAATCGACACTGCCGTTACGAAGCGCGGACTGGGCGTAAGCGAAATCGGTGTAAGCGGTCAAGAAGATCACTTTGCAGCGCGGCCAGTTGTTTCTGACAATCGCTTGCAGCTCAATTCCGTTCTTCCCCGGCATCTGAATATCGGTCACAATAATATCGATTCGAATCCGTTTCATCCAATCCAGCGCTTCATCCGCGGAGTCTGAGCCATAGACATCCAAGCTCATTTCAGGTGCCAATTCCTCGAACAATTCGCATAGTCCGCGTACGATAATGGGTTCATCGTCGACAATCAAGAGTCGGAGCATGCCACCCCTCCATATACCAGTATTTGTTTATATTATGAGGGAAACGAAAGAAGTAATCATACGGCAAGAATAGTGGGAATCCTATTATTTTAGTTCGGGAAAATAGGAATATAATGGGATTTAGAGAGGGGGACAACGTTTGTAAGAGTCGCACATTGAGAATGGAGGAGGTCATTTATGTATGGAATCCGAAGGTTAGTGCCCGCAACACTCATCATGTGTCTTGCCTTACTGACTGTATTCTCTCCACTGGGACCGGCCAATACGGCTTACGCGGTCGACCCGAAGCTCACGCTGACAGCATCCATGGTCGTGAATGAATCCGGATTAGGCACAGCCGGCATGTTGGTGGATGAACAGAGTGCTGCGGGCAACCCGCTTGGAGGTGCAGGAGGCAGCACGAACACGTATTGGCATCCGGGATGGACGGCCAGCACCTATCCTGCAAGCGCATACATCGACTTGGGCCAGTCCTATACCTTGAGCGCCATCTATTTGTTTGACCATGAAGGTGCAGGAAACTATACCGTATCCTCAGGATCGCCGGGGAATTGGACGCCGCTCTTTACCGATCCGCTAACCGGATATTTGGCGTGGAACGCACATGCTGTGAATGTATCCACGCGTTATGTCCGCGTGACGATGCTGACCGATCAATCGAAGATGTCTGAAATCGTGATCTATGGCTCTTCGGGCTCGGGCGGTGCGGATACAACCGCACCTGCTGCAGTAGCGAATTTGGCTGCCGGCTCGCCTACTACCACCTTGGCTACCCTTAGTTGGACTTCCCCGGGAGATGATGGAAGCACAGGTACCGCCTCCTCCTACGACATACGCTACAGCACATCAACCATTACAACGGCTAACTGGGGCAGTGCCACGCAAGTGAGCGGCGAACCGATGCCTGCTGCTTCGGGTACCAGCCAGTCCATGAGCATTACGGGCTTAACGGCAAGCACGACTTATTATTTTGCTATTCGCACGAATGATGAGGTTCCTAATCTATCGGCCCTATCCAATATTGCAAGCATCACCACGTCCAGCAGCGGAGGCGGAGGCACGGGTACGAAGATCACGCTCTCCCCGGCGATGCTCACCAATGAATCCGGTTTAGGCAGCGCGGAGCTTCTGGTAGATGAGCAGACGCTGGCAGGAAATCCGCTAGGCGGAGCGGGTGGTAATCCGGCTACGTACTGGCACCCGGGCTGGAATCCGAGTTCTTATCCCGCCAGTGTCACGATTGACTTGGGTCAATCCTATCAGCTCAGCCATATCTATCTGTACGACCACCAAGGTTCGGGAAGTTATGGGGTATTTTCAGGTACGCCCGGCATCTGGACTTCCTTGTTCACGGATGGATTGACGAATTATCTGGTCTGGAATCCGCATGCTGTTAACGTGAATACCCGTTACCTTCGATTGACCATGGGCTCTCTGGATGCCAAAATGGCTGAAATCGTGCTCTACGGCACAGCGAGCGGGGGCGGCGGTCCGGATACAACACCTCCTGGCGCTGTCACGAATCTGGCCAAAGGAACCGTATCTTCCACCTCGGTGACGCTGCAGTGGACGGCGCCGGGGGATGACGGTGCGGCAGGTTATGCCTCTTCCTACGATGTTCGTTTCAGCACGGCGCCAATTACAGCAAGCAATTGGAGCAACGCGACGCAGGCTAATAATGAGCCTATTCCGGGAACGCCGGGTTCTGCGCAATCGTTCAGCGTAACGGGGCTTCAGCCGCAGGTGCTCTATTATTTTGCCATGAAGACAACCGATGATGTCGGGCTCATCTCTGCGCTCTCCAATGTCGTGAACGCGACTACCTCGGCTCCAAGCGCAAACTGCGGGCCTTACGCACCGAGAGTTCAACATACCGTGGATAAATTCCTTGGCGTGAATGGATTTAATGATGTACCGGTTGATATTCAGAGCGTAGGCGGCGCCTTGCGCGAATACCACCCTTGGCCATGGGATGAAACCAACTCCGCTCCCTATCCGAACAATTTGCTGAAGTTTAATCCGAGCTACTCCGGCGATCCATGGAACTTCGACAATGTCTATGCCACGCATAAAGCAGCAGGCATAGATGTCAGTCCGGTCATCTGGCAAACGCCGAACTTCATTGCTTGGGGGCATGAAGATAAGCCGGTTTATCCGGCAGGGGCAAGTACGACGAGCCCGAATTCGTATGTGGCCAAAGCCGAGCATATGTACCAGTTTGTTGCCCGCTATGGCAGTCAAACGGTTCCGGATGCGAACCTCAAATTAGCGCCGGATCAACCAAGATTGAGCGGCTTGAATTCGGTACGCTACTTTGAGAACTGGAATGAGCCCGACAAGAACTGGATGGGCGCAGCCGCGCAATTCTCGCCGGCAGAGCTCGCAGCGATGTCGAGCGCGGACTTCGACGCCAATTGCCGCAGCATGGCGAACGCCGATAAGCTTGGCGTGAAGAACGCAGATCCGACTGCCCGCATGGTTATGGGCGGCTTGTTCCAGATTGATGTTCCTTTCTTGGATGGCATGAAGGCCTGGGCTTCGGCTAATCGTGAAGACGGCAAGCTGCCGCTTGATGTCATTAACGTCCATCACTACAGCAGCTCGGCCGCTTGCTGCTCGGGCAACGGCATTAGTCCGGAGGCCGACAACCTGAAAGGCAGATTGCAAGCCTTAACGGCATGGCGCGATACGAATGAACCCGATAAGGAAGTTTGGTTCTCCGAATTCGGATGGGGGACCAAAGCGGGCAACTGGATGTATGCACCTCCGATTGGTCCTTACAGCAGCCTAGAGGTGCAGGGCATGTGGACGATTCGTGCGTACATGGCTGGACTAGCGGCAGGCGTAGATCGCATGCATTATTACGCGATCCGCGATTCCAATCCGTTCTCGTCGCAGTGGGATTTGACAACAGGATTGACTTACTTCTGCTCGGCTTGGTCCGGCTGCGACATTAATCAATACACAGCTGCAGGTTACACCCAGTATCAGAAGAAGCCGGCCTGGTATTATATCAACACGTTGAAGAATCGCTTGACCGGCATGCGATTCAATGGCGAGCAAGCATCCGGCAACAGCAACGTGCTCATTTATAAAATCAAGCATCCTACAACAGGAGCTGGTGCTTATGTCGTGTGGGCGCCTACAAGCAACAACACGGTCGTCTCGAATTATCAGCTCACCGTGAGCGGTGCGACATCCGCTACCTTGGTGCAGCTGAACGAGAGCAGTACGGGCAATGCCTCGTCGCTTACGATATCCGCAGGCAAGGTAACCGTGAACGTTGCCGAGAAGCCGGTCCTTATTATGGTCAATAGCATGCCTTAACAGAAAACGGCTGCACCGGATGGCATTCATCCCGTGCAGCCGTTTATTCGTTGCCTTCCATCACGCGGATGGCGAAGCGAGGATGGCGCGTTCAAACGTACGTACCAGCTCAGCGCTGTACGTTTCCATGTCCACTTGCGCGATTAGATTCGGGTTCACCAAATACTCGCCGATGGCGCCTTGAATGGTGCTTGCCATGATGAGGACGTTGAACGCGCAGAACTCGCCTGCTGCTTGCCCATCGAACAAGATCTGCTGGAGCCGGGCAAGCATGGGATCGTCCTCGTCGTCGCCAATCTTGTAATAGGGCACATTATCCGGCGTCCGTGCGTGAAATACAATTTCGATCAGCGCCGTGTTATGTTGGGGCCGAGTGCCTTGATAGGCAATGCTGGCGTAAATATACGCACGAAGCTTCTCCGTAGCAGTCGCCGCGGTGGCCGTTCTATTCAGCACATAGGAGGACGATTCCTGAACGAGCATCATCAGCGTATGGTCCATCAGATCGTTCTTGTCTTTAAAATGATACGAAATAAGCGCCGTGCTGATACCGGCTCTCTTAGCGATTTGGGCGAGGCTGGCATTCACATAACCGATCTCATCGAGCGTAGTGATGGCCGCGTTCATGATTTGCGTCCTTCTTGCTTCGGTTATGAACGACTGCTTCTCGCCCTCCTTACGTTCAGTCATCCTTGTTCTCCTTCGGTGGTGTTGATTTGGATTTCGCGTTGGTACGTATGAGGATCAGCGTAATTATAACCAAGATTAGTGCGATATTAATGAGCAATTTCCCGGAGGATACCTCCAGATCCTTGAAAAAATCGACAACCGATCCATCGAGAAGCCTGCGTGCAATTGTTCCGATGAACACAACGATGACAATCAGCAAGCGTATCGCAAGTGTAATGGGCACGATGGCAATCGCCAGCTCCAGCACATCGCGGCCTGCTGCATTGCGGATGAACAGCATCACTGCCGCCAGCCAGCTCATGGCACCGCCAAGCAGAAGCGCGATCGGGGTGATCCATTCATACCAATGAAAGTCAGGGGAATCCCATGAATTTCGGAAGATCAGCCAGGTGACCAGTGGGTAAGCAATACCGGCTAATACAGCGAGCAGACCCAGTGTGTTTAGAGGGAGCGATCTCCAGCCGGTTGAGGATGGGATTTCTTTGATGGGTTTGTTCATTGGACATTCTCCTTTTTATTATACGGATTATCAATGTGCTGAGCATTTAATCAAAAAACTGATTACTTAATCAAATTTTAGTGGAGATGGTCTCCAATGTCAATTCGATCCACAAAATAAAGAAAGCCGTGTGCTTCTCTTCATGAGAGCACCCGGCTTTCTTGGTTATGAACGAGCAGCCAACGTGGCTCCCCATGCTGTGGGGTCCACGTCTTTGACATGTTGTGAGAAGAGCCATAAGTGGTTTTCAATGTCCACTGCTGCATATTGGCGCTCCCCGTATTCCGTTTCGAAGAGCTCCTCGACAATGCGTGCTCCGGCGGTTTTTGAATGATTGTAATGCTCTTCTATGTCGGTCACGAAGAGCATTAATGACTGTGTCGCTGCTCCAAGCTTGATCGGACTGGCTGTGAGCTGGTCGATACTCTTCAGCATGACCCATACATCACCGAGGTAGATCATCGCTCCATGCAGCTGCCCGTTCGGAAGCTCGAAGCGGAAATGTTCTTGAAATCCGAAGGTTTGGTTTACCCAAGTCAGCGCCTCAGCGACATTCTCATAGTAAAGATGCGGCAATACTTGGTTAGTTGGTACTGAGCGGTTGTGGATCATAACGAGAATCCTCCTTTTTGCTGCATGGCAGCCGGATGCAGGGGCATTGCATGATTCAAGTGTGCGATGGATATAATGTCGAGAAATTTGTAACGAGAAGGGGCGGATGAGCTGGATACAGTCGTAATCGTTAAAATTGCGCCTGAGGCGAGTGAATATATTGCCTTGCGTTTAGCTGCCGGTTTAAGTCCGAGGGACGAGGCAGCAGCAAGCATTGCGCTGAAGAACTCTATTTATGCGGTTTCGCTGCGGGTCTCAGGAAGACTTGTTGGAATGGGCAGAATCATTGGCGATGGCGGCTGTTTTTATCAAGTGGTCGATATTGCCGTTGATCCTGCATTTCAAGGCAGAGGCTTGGGCAAACAGATCATGACAGAACTGATGAATGATATGGATGCTCATGCGCCGGCCGGCGCGTATGTGAGCTTGCTCGCCGATGTACCGGCAGACAGATTATACCAGAAATTCGGCTTTACATATACGGCACCGCAATCGCTTGGCATGTTTAAGAATTACCCGTTATAAGCAAGCAGCTGTACGAAACAGACAAACCTTTACCCCGAAGAAGCATAATGGAAAATAGGTATTGGGTATAGTAAGGGCTGTGGCAAATCATGCTCACTACATCCAAAAGGAAGGTGTCTTGTTACATGGAAGCAAATAAACGTTCTCATGGATCTAAAGGTAAATCCTTGAGATCGGCTGCAAAGTTTCTTGGATCATTTTTGTTGGTGCTAACCCTTCTTGTTGGTGCGCCAAATGTCGGCTCGGCTATTGGAAAAGGGGCACGGGGGCCGGATGTTTACGTTATTCAAGGGATGCTGAAATCATTAGGCAGCTATTCCGGACCGATCGACGGGCGCTATAATGCGCTGACTGTTCGCGGTGTCAAATATTATCAGAAGTCGCACGGACTGCCGATGACCGGCAACGTAGATAAACGTACGCTGAAGTCGATCGTTTACGCCTACGATGCTAAGAAATCAGGCGTGAAGATGAAGGCGAAGAGCAGAGGCATGGGCAAAGGAGTCAAACGTATTCGCAGCGGCGGTAGAGGCGGCGGCGCAGGCGGCGGTGCCGGTGGTGGCGCAGGCGGCGGTGCTGGTGGCGGCGCAGGCGGCGGTGCTGGAGGCGGCGCAGGCGGCGGTGCTGGTGGTGGCGCAGGCGGCGGTCAAGGCGGCGGCATGGGCGGCGGTCAAGGCGGCGGCATGGGCGGTGGCCAAGGCGGCGGTGTAGAGCAAAAACAAGAACAAGGTACCGAGCAAGGACAAGAGAAAGGCCAAGTCGAAGAGAAGTCGCAGCAAGAAGGCACTGAGAAGCAGGGCAAGGATAACGGTGGTTCGCAGGGCGGAAGCCAAGGCGGCGGCCAAAACAACCAAAACAATCAAAACAATCAAAACAATCAAGGCAGCAAAGACAATCAAGACAATGCGGATAATAAGAGCAAAGGTCACTAAGCTCGGCTGATAAGACAAAGGCAGGTCCTCCACACGAGGACCTGCCTTCTTTAATGTATGATTTGCGCTGACGATGGCTGCGGTGCATGTTTACGAATAAGTCCGATTTGACCTGCGTGCAGTCCTGTATGGTAGATGGCACGGCCCAGCGCTTCGCGCGGTGAGGACGGTCCGATCTTCGATTCGACGATCGTATCCCAAGCGTCATCGCTTAGCTGTTTCATCGCTTCCGTCAGGAAAGCATCTGCTGCCGCAGAGAACGCGATAAGCTCTTGCAGCGTAAGGGCATGCTCATTCTTCGCGCCGCCTTGACCGCTTGCTATGTATTCCGTTCCCTCAGGAACCGTTGCACCGAAGAACCACTCCGCGAACATATATTCAACCTCGGCGTTATGACGAATCATATGACCGATGGAAGAGGATTCTGTCGTCATCGCCAGTCTAAGCTCTTCTTCCGTCAAGCCTTGAACCATTTTCTGAAACCGATCACGGACAACGCGCCAGATTGGACCAACCGCTGCATAACTCATGCTTACACCGTCCTCATATTATTTATCTTTGCGATCTACGACAACATGCTCGAAACGGTCGCCGGCTAGATCGACCTCGAATGCTTGTCCGAAACCAACCACATAACGACCTGCCGATGGGGTCAGCTCGAACAGCGAGAAGTCGAGTCCGCGCAGCATCGTCATCATTTTGTCGCCAAACTTCTCATCGAATGCGGAGAAGATCGCTTCATGGCCTTCGTTGCCGAGGTTCTGCGATTCACATACCCAGCGAGCGCGCTCACGGGCAAAAGCATTCGGCGTAGCCGACTCGTCATTGATCAACATCACGTGAATACGCTCGTTATTCTCTACAAAACGATAATGATCGGAGATACGGCTGATGTAGATGTACAGTTTGCCGTCTACTTTAACGAACGGCGCATAGCTGATGAAAGGAGTGCCTTCTGCGTCTTGGGTGCTGAGAATCAGCGATTTGCGGCTTTCGATAAAGTCGATGTACTTCCCGCGTGATTCTTCGATGTTGGGCTGTTTCATGGAAATGCCTCCTTAAATAGTGGGTAGTAAACAGCGCCGCCGGCAATAGATGCAATCGGTGCGACTTCGGACTAAATGGTATTGATAATCATTATCAGTAATATTTATTCTATAATAGCACATGCAAATTTTCAATAGAGTTGCTGAAAATGTTACGAGTACCATTTTTGAAAATATTATTCTGCCCCCGTATCTGTGCGCCTTCTGACCACGTTATGATAGGTGTAGCGAATTTCCAATTGGGAGGGAGTCTCATGCAACGAAGTGTAAGCAGAATTAGCGGTATTTTTATTCCTGTAACGGATATGGAGCGCTCCACGGAGTGGTACATACGGATGTTTGATCTGGAGACGATCGATCTGTCGGACTGCTGCACAGGACTTGCTTTTCCGGGTGAGGCGACGTTTATTAATCTATGGAAGGTAGAGCGCCCGGTACCGACGCAATTCGATGCGGGAGGAGGGGTGCGGATTCCGTATTATAATTTCGAGTCCTTTGATATCGAATACTCCCACGCTTCGCTTCGTGAGAAAGGGGCGGAAGTGCTGCCGATTGTGGAGGATGCGAGCGGAACCCGTTTCTTCGATTGCCTCGATCCGGACGGCAACCTCATCGGCATCGTGGAAGATTTGCCGAATTCGGCTTACTATCCTCACAAGCAGAAATACCGCAACGGTTAACCGCCCATGACAACCTACAAAGACGAAACATTCGAAAGGCAGACGACACCGTACAAATCGGAGCTGCTCCGCTATTGCGGTAAACTAGCCGGTTCAGCCTGGGACGGCGAGGATCTGTTTCAAGAGGTGATGCTCAAAGCCTATCGCAGATTCATCCGCTGGCCGGAGCGCGAGCTGAGCAAGCCCTATCTGTACCGTATTGCCGCCAATGCGTGGTTTGATAGCTGTCGCCGCCGCAAAATCGCCTTCCTGCCGGAGCTTCTGGCCGACTATAACGACTTGGCCTACTCCGAATGGAATCGTCATGATGTGCGAGAGTCGCTCGAATATTTAATGGATGCGCTGGAGCCGAGACAGGTGGTGCTCATTCTTCTGACCGATGTATTCGGCTTCTCCCCAACCGAGACTGGCCGGGCATTGGGGCAGCCGGTAACGGCGATCAAAGCGGTGCTCCACCGAGCGCGTACGCGGTTGAAGAAGGCAGCAGAACGGCAGCTTCACTGGCTGGAGACAGCGACAGGATCTCCGAATGAGACGGCCATGCGTCGGCAGTCAGGCACGGAGTTGTTCGAATCTTTCGTAAGAGCGTTCCGCGAAGCCGATATGACGGCGATGTTCCGCAGCTATCGAGAGCTGTCCGGGGCTGGTATCACGATTGACCGGGTCATGGTGGTCCGAGGGCAAGCTTGGTTTTATTTTAAAGATCCCGATGGCCATGTCTTGATGGTGTCGACGCCTTTCAGAACGAATCAATTGAAGCAGGAGGAACAATGAGATGAGTAAACCGGCTTTGTATGGCGTAGGGATTTTTGTCCCGGTGAGTGATTTGGAGCGTTCCACGACGTGGTATACGGAGATGCTGGGCTTCGAGATAACAGGCAGGGATGAGCCCAGGGCAACCGTTATGATGATGAATGATCACCGCATCATGTTCTGTCTCGTGAAGTCGTATAACATTGTGCAGCATGCATTTCCGCAGAACGACTACCAGGTCGAGCAATATTTTAATTTTCATACCGACGATGTGAAAGAGGCTTACCGTAACTTAAAGGATAAGGGGGCCGATATTGGGGAGATCGTCCACTATGATGATGGCATTAGCGGCTTCCCGTTATACGATCCGGATGGCAACAAGTACGGGGTTGTCAAATAATCAGGCGAGGTGGATGAAGCAGATGCAGCCATTAATTAAGCAAGAAATCATCGGAGTCATGCACTATGTAAAGGATTTGGAGTCTGCGGCAAAATGGTACTGCGACACGCTCGGATTTACAATAACCGCCTATGATTACCGTTCGTTCGTGGAGCTTGCCATTGATGGTCGTTATGTCATGCATTTGCTACAATCAGAAGGTGACGCGGGGCCTGTATTACAGGCGCCATTCACGTTTGATACGGCTGATCTTCGGCAGGTGCATCGACGGTTGGCAGAGCTTGGCGTGGGTCCGGAGCCTATTAAGCAATATAGCGATCATGCCTGTTTCAGCTTCAAAGATTGCGAAGGCAATGCGCTGATGATTTGCCGGTTTGAACGCCGTTAAGAAACATGGGGATGGGGAGTAGAGCAGGATGCAAGTCAGTCAGACGAAGTCTGAATTATCGCGGAGCCCTTATGTGCTCATGCCGATTTTGCTGCTGCTGTGGGGCTCCGTTGCGGCAGTAAGTAAGCTGGTGCTGGGCCAATTGGACAGCTATCAGGTGTTATTTTATATGAATGGAATCGGGGTTGTCGTGTTCGCCGGCATCGTGTTGGTTAAAGTGCGATGGAGAACGCTGCGCTTGTGGTCATGGCGCCAAATGGCGCTAATTGCGTCGTGCGGCTTGTTCGCGTTCTTGTATGATGCGCTCTATCTTCAAGCGCTGGATCGGATTCCGGCGGTCGAGGCATCGATGCTGAATTATTTGTTTCCTATCTTTATTGTCATCTTCGCGATCCCCATCCATAAGGAGAAAATGAACCGATACAAGCTGCTCTCCGTCTTCATGGGTTTCGCGGGGACGGTGCTGCTCATGACAAAAGGGGATATTTCATCGATGAAACTGACGAATTGGATCGGCGACGTACTGGCGATTCTGGCGGCAGTTAGTTGGGGATTGTTCACTAATCTGGTGAAGAAGAACAAGCAGGATATGCTGATCAGCACCTTCTTCATCACGGTTGTGGCTTTCGTGCTGTCTGCGGGTGGACTGTTTGTTTATTCGAACCTCATGCTGCCTCGGCTGGTCGACTTCGGCGGGGTGTTCTGGTTAAGCATGTGCAACATCGTGCTCGGCTTCTTCTTGTATTTCCGGGCGCTGCGTTATTCGCCGGCTTCACTCATTGCGAGCTTCACTTTCTTTACGCCGTTCGTCACGCTGGTGTTTATCATGCTGCTGCTCGACGAGCGGCTGACGCTGATGGACGGCCTCGCCGCGCTGCTTATTCTCTGTAGTGTTCCGGTGCAGAAGCTGGGAAGTATGCTTGGGTCGGGGGAGAAGAAGGAGGAAGTGTTGAGCTGAACCGAATTCTCTAACGAACCGTACGGGGCTTATTTGCCTCGAAAATAGTTCGAAAAAATTCTAACGAACCGTACAGGTGTTATTTGGCGGTTTGGGGGTGTTTTTGAGCAGTTTGAGTTTAGGATAATAAGTGGACACAACATAACAGCGACCTGTTACTATAAATACAACAAAACAGGTCGAGGTGTATCATGAGAAAAACACGTCA
>NZ_FNNV01000045.1 GCF_900106745.1 Paenibacillus sp. CF384
CGGCTCAGCCCCTTTAATCCGGAGTCCTTCCAGCCAAAAAACAAGTTCTCACAAGATTGCTTGTTTTTTCGCGCTGTTACATGGCTTTATGGAACATGGATCGATCCGCTAGCGTTTTTACCCACTCGGAGAATTTCGCTGGAGGCATCAATTTCAGGCTGCCATGCATCTTGCGGTTGTTGTAGAAGTCCATGTACCTGTCAAGCTCGGTATAGGCTTCTTCAAAGGTCCTGAAGTCCATCTTGCTGAACAGATCGCGCTCTAGCAAACTGTGGAATGACTCGATGTATGCATTCATGTTAGGGCTCCGCGGTGGTATGCGCTCGTGCACCATTTCTAGACTTTCGCAGGTATCACCAAACAGTTTACTGATGAATTGTGGCCCATTATCTGTTCGGATAACAGGAAGGGGTTCTCCTGGTTGTACTCGCTTTTGAAGTGCGTACCACAATGTCTGAACGGCATGTTTTGCCTCACAAACGGGGCCTCTGTACTGCTTCACCACGACACGATCAAACACATCAATAATACTGAGCACGAAAAAGAAACGTTCGCGTCCTATGACGTATCCGTACTTAATATCCATCTGCCACAGCTGGTTCGAGCCAGTTACGGTGCGATTTTTCGGTAATCTGCGCGGGTGTCTTGGTGAACGTTCCCGTTGCTTTTGGAGAAGGCCCAGTTCCTTACACAGACGGTAGGATTTCTTCTTGTTGAGTACTAATTCGTGTTCATTTCGCAAGCACCGTGCTAGGAGCTTGTATCCGTAAACGTGTTCTTCGCCTTCAGCAAGCTCCATAAGCCATTCTTTGATCTGTTGGTCATAGATCTTCAATCCTGTTTGCGTCAAAGAAAATCCAGGCTGAGGGCGTCCCACTTGGCCGCGTGTAACTCGTTCTGCCAGATGTGAAGATCGCTTTTTGCGATCGTAGTACGTGGACGATGAAAGGCCAACGGCTCGCAAAACCAGTGCTGCTGATTCACCCCGCTTAATAAACTGGTCCGCTACTTCGTGCTTTTCGGATAAGCGGGGTTTCTCTTTTTTATGAGTTCTCTCAGAATCTCATTCTCGAGTTCTTTTTCTCCGAGCAGTTTCATTGCTTTCGCGTATCTCGCTTCAATCTCTTGAAGCCGTTGAAGTTCCAGCAAATGTTCGTCGGTCATTGGGATCTCTTCCGGAGGAATTGAATCTCGATGTTCTCTGACCCAATTGCGAATGGTCTCCGGATGAACTCCATACATGCGGGCTAATGCCCCCACCTTCACGCCAGCGAGTACTTCTTTCACTATATTCAGTTGTGTTTCTTGTCCTAAATGCTTCCCCATAACGGATCATCCCCTTAGCTAATAGTTTAAATTATTGGCTGAGAGGACTCCAGTTTAATTAAGGGGCCTTGGAG
>NZ_FNNV01000012.1 GCF_900106745.1 Paenibacillus sp. CF384
CCTTTGCTTTGTAGCTCTGAAAATGGATGTGTTCTACTTCCATTCTTAACCTACGACTTGAAGCAAATACGGGGCTGTTTTTACGTTCATCATAGTTAAACCTAACATTCATGATCATAGACAAATAAGTGGCTGTCGAGACATTCTCCGGCAGACTGAACCTGAACACCCTTCACTAGCGTTCCTCAACCTCAGGTTTCCTCAACCGCTAACGTCACCTTCTCCTCACTGCGGAACGTCCAGTAATAATTCAGGACAAAGTTAAACAGAGGGATGACAACCGTAACCAGCAGCTGGCCGACGGTATAGCGGAAATGCAAAACCTCAACCGAGATATACATGATGCCGGTATTTAATAGCAACCCGCTCACGGACACGACCGTATACTTGACGATCGAGCGTAATCCGGAAGGCGCGGCGGCGGCGAACGTCCAATTTCGATTCAAATAATAGGATAATACCAATACCGCAATAAAGCCGATTGCCGATGCCAAGGCCGGATGCAAGCCCATCCGTTCGACCAATGCAATAAGCAGCATAAAGTGAAGCGCCGTTCCGATAACGCCGACAACACCATACTTCATCATGATCTTAAGTTTCATGTTTTCTCGATGCTCGCGGCCACTTCCGCACGATAGTCCAACGTCTCCTTCGAGGAGGCTGCTCCATAGGCAGCTTCACGAATGAAATAGCGAGGCCTTCCTTTGACTTCCATATAGATCGATGCCATATACTCCCCTATTATACCAAGCGAGATTAAGATGAGACTACCCGTAAAGAGAAGGAGCAGAATAACGGTCGTAAATCCGCTTACGGCAGTTCCCATGAAATAACGAACCAACGTTTGAATACCTAAGAGGGCGGAACCGATCAAGAAGATAACACCGAATAAGTTTACGATTCGCAGCGGGATGGAGGAGAACGCAACGATGGCTTGCACGCCAAGTTTAATGAGGCTAAATAGACTCCACTGGCTGTTGCCCCCGACCCGCTCCGGTACCTCGAAAGGGATTTGCGCACGTTCGAAACCGACCCATGCCGTCATCCCTCGAAAAAACGTATTTCGTTCGGGCATAAACTTCCACGCATCCACGATTCTGCGATCCAATAGCTTGAAATCGGAGGCGCCGCGCAGGTCGAGTCCGGATAAGCGATTCAATAACCGGTAGAAGATAGAGGCGCCAAGCGCTTTATCGAATCGTTCTTTGCCGCGATTGACTTTGACGCACTCGACGATTTGTTTCCCCTCGTTCCTCCACAGATGAATCATCTGGGCCAGCAGACTTGGCGGGTGCTGCATATCAGAGTCCATCACAATGACGGCTCTTCCCTTCGCTTGATCCAAGCCGGCAGAAAGCGCGTATTCTTTGCCAAAGTTACGGCTAAGCCGGAAGGAGTACAACTCGGGCAAATGCTGGCTAAGCGTTGACAGCTCGTGCCAAGTCCCGTCCCGGGAGCCATCATCAATGACGATGATTTCGAACGAGGATGTCGTTAACTGCAATTGATCCGATACGGTTCGGAGCGAATCCGCGATATGAACCGCTTCGTTATAGACGGGGATCACGACTGAGATTTCAATGTCCTTCATCTGTTTGTTCCCCCTTTACCACCTTGTATAATCGCCATTCATAACGATGCATCGGGTCTTCAAAACTTCTGTAGAACGTGGCAAACTCGCTGCCATGCTCGAATAAATTCGGATACGTTTTATTAATCGTACTGTACACGGGCAATCGAGGAATTAAGATATAATCGATCCCATTTCCCTTCGGATCGGTTACAGCATCTCGAAAATCATAATCGCTCGTAATCATGAACCGTTTCGGATATTTGCTGTTCACGATGATCATGAACGATGCGGCGCTGTCGGTTAGAATCGTATCGTTCTTCAGGTTCTCGTCCAACCATTTGGCTACCGAACGATCCAATTGAATGCTCTTGATATGCCTGCCCTGCTTATACGTGAGGAATGTATTCTCATCCGGTGCAATGAGCGGATTCGTCAATGCATAGGTGAGCAGCCCTACCGTCACGACAAGGCTGGTCAGCACAACCGCGCAATTCCGGAAGTTGATCTTCACTTTGCTTAATTCATAAGGCAGCCAGGCTACCGTAATCGGATACACGTACATGAAGTAACGGAACCAGGCAAAGGAGGAAGAGTTTAGCAGCAGCAGAAACTGCAATGCCGGAATCGAGCAAAAGACGAGCACAAGAACCACGATGTCCCACTTGAAGAGTCGCTTGTTCATCAATCCAAGTAAGATTACACCAATAAGCGGGGCTGAGAACCACGCTGTTTTCTTGATGCAGAGCCATAGCGCAAGGATCGGGCTATTGAATATTTTCTCGAAGTTAGCGTCTGCCTTAAGTGAATCGGATTGCGCGACGTTCGAGTATTCCGAGTTCAAGAAATAGAGCGGATTGTGCATAATCGTATAGTTAAAGAAAATCCAAATGAGACCCGAGAATACAACTGGAAGCAGCAGGAGAATCCACGTTGCTTCGATATGATGGTACTTCCGCTTATATTGAAGTTTCCTCGATTCCTCCGGATGGGCATGTCCGAAAATAAACCAGATGACCACGAATACAGCGCATGCCATCGCGAATCCGACCGGTACCGCTTCATATCTCGTCCAGAATGCGAGCGCCAGAGCAAAGCCCGCTTTCACCAAACCGGTCGAGTCCCGCCGCTCCATCCAATCCGTAAACTGAATCATGGCATACAGCAGGAAATATAAATATGGCGAGTCGCTTAGGCCATTAACGCCGAATAAGAAGATAAACGGGTTCAGAGAATACAAGATTACGATGCTCAGCGTTAACCATCGTGGCAAGCCGAACCGAATTCCCGTCTTGTATAACAACGCGGCAGCGAGTCCCGAGAAGATGCTGCTGACAACGACGGCAGCAAGCGCGTGAGACGCTAAAGCCGGGAACAAGGGATAGAGCAGCAGAACGACAAGATCCAATAAGCTTGGCAGCGGCGTCCAAACGAAACCGATCGCGCCAAGATGGGGATCCCGACTATAGAGAACATAGAAGGCATTAGCAACCCGACTGACAGAATCGGAATGCATATACCCCTGCGTATAGCTGATATAGAAGCCTACCGCGAACGCGGTCAGGCTTATGAATACGAACAACATCCAAGCTAGCAGCTTGTCCGCCCTAGTTTGTTGATGAGGAGGAGATTGACTAATCATTATCTTTTGCGAGCCTCCATTAATAAGGTAAGCAGCGACTATGCACCAATCTTCTCGCTTGCGCTCGCAGGTGCGTGTCCATGCGTGGTTTTCTCCCAATAGAAGGGGTTTGTAATAAGCTGAATGCCCGCTTTGACCGCTGCAATGCTAATTAGAATCCAATAGATCGGCGTAAGCAGCGTGTATTTGATGTTGCCAAACGAGAATACCGATTTGTTCTTGTTGTGCAGCTGTTCGGTAATGCGGTAGACACCCATCGTGTTGCTGTAAACAAACAGGAAATTCCCGCAGAACAGCTCAATTGCGGCCAGGTAATAAATCGGACCCGGGAAGAACAACGAAATCGCATCCACTTTACCCAAGTACCACGCCACAAGCATCAGCCAGAAAATAGGATTCAATAACGGAAGCAGCGGCGTCGCCAAGATCATGACTTGGAAGCCGATGAATCCTTTCGTACCGATTTCTCGCCATAACTTGATCGGGTTTCGCATATGAACAAGCCAGGTTTGCATATAACCCTTGATCCATCTGGAGCGTTGACGAATCCAGTTGCCTAAGCGGCTGTTGGCTTCTTCCCACGTGTGGGAATCGACGATAGCCGTCTTATAGCCTTCCTTGTACAGCCGTACTCCCAAATCCGCATCCTCGGTAACGTTGTACGGATCCCAAGCATTTAACTTCTTCAGCACACTCATCTTAAAATGATTCGAAGTTCCCCCAAGCGGAATCGGAATGTCCAATTGCATAACGCCCGGCAGCAATAATTCGAACCACATGCTGTATTCATGAGTAAACCATCTGGTCAACAGGTTCTGCTCACTGTTGAAGTAGTTCAGTTTCGCCTGAATACAGCAGCAGTTCTCGGGTTCTTGCTGGAAAGCCAGATGAACCTTCTTGAGCTGATCGGGGTCGGGCCGATCTTCCGCATCGTAGATGACCACATATTCTCCGTATGCCCGAATCAGTCCGTAATTGCAAGCCTTCGGCTTGGTCTTGGGAAGGCTGTGCGGCACGACGAGAACCGTATAATAAGCCGGTAAATTCATCGCTTTAAGCATATCCTGCGCTTCCGTATCGTCTTCCTCGATCAGAAGCCTCACGTCGAGCTTGGCTTTCGGATAATCCAAGCCCTCTATATTGTTCAGCAATTGCGGGATGACGGCGCTCTCCTTGTACATCGGAACTAATATCGTATAGACGGGGAGCGTTCGTTCATCGATCTCGGCGATCTGCTGCGGAGTAAAGCGAAGCTGAGAGGACTCCTTCATGCCGAATAAGATAATGGTGTATTTGAAGACGGACATCCCGATATAAGCAATTTGAATAATGATATTGGCAATGATCAGCGTCCATAGCCAATTCCATATTAGCCCGCCGACCAGAATCGCCGCGATAATTCCGATCATCAACCATTGGGATAACATAATCGTAATATGAGCTGAATTCTCGGGCTGCGCGAGCATAAGCTTCGTCGTGCTTTCATCCATAAGCTCCTGCTCGTAAGCCGCCTTGTAGAAAAACTCCATTTCTTCACGGGTAGCCAGCACTTGCTCAACCGCTTGTCCTAGATGCTGTTCGAGCTCGGCTAACTGTTCTGCCGTTAGAATCGAACCTACGGCTATTAACAGCCGTTTCTTATCGCTATTTATAATAATGGCGTTATAGGCTCTGGCCATCGCTTCGGGAAGCTTCAACTCTTGCTCGATGGAGAACTCGCTCCCGATGCGCCCTACCTGGTTCTGCGTCGCGATGGCTCTGTACAGCCGATCCGGCTCAATAAACCGCAACGACAACAGAATATCGCCCAGAACGCCGCCGCTTTTCTGCTGGAAAGCAAGCGCTTCGCGCAACTGCTCCTGCGTAATTTCACCAGTCTGCACGAGCATTTCACCGAGACGCCCTTTGGCAGCGACCTTCTTGGTTGCCCATTGAATGAGCTCGCGATCAAGATGGAATAATTCCGCAATAATATCGCCGATCCGACCACCGAATTTAGCTTGGTAGTCTACGGCTTCCTTTAATTCGGCTTCTGTAATTAAGCCTTCCTTCAGGAGGGCATCCCCAATCCTTATTGCCTGCATACTTGCGGTCATCCTTTCCTTGCCTACTTCGTTGCTTCCCAATCGTAGTCGCAGCGGCGCAAATCGGAATCGCTTATAGGGTTTCCGATTTGAACCTCGATGAGGTTAATGGGATCTATCGCTTTGATCGCATGCTTGGTACCGGAAGGAATGTGGATCACATCTCCGGCCTTCGCATGAAACCTTCGTTCGTTTACCAATACCTCCGCCGTCCCGCTGATGAACGTCCATATTTCATCCCGGAACTCGTGCTCATGATAAGGGATCCATTTCCCCGCCCAAATATGAACGCGTTTCGTCACGACCTGGCGGCTCTCGGACTGATTCTCCTCGTCGATGATGCGGTACCAGCCATATTCGGTTTCTTCGTACATGGGGCGTGAGGAAATGGATTGCACGAGATCCTTCAGCCTCGGACTGGCTTCCCGGTCAATGACCAGGATTCCGTCCGGACTTGCAGCAACGATCGCGTCCGTTATCCCCATCACGACGACCGGAATTTGCAGCTCGTTAATAATGTAAGTGTTTACGCTATCGTCACTGAGGATGCCTTTGCCATTGAGGCGATGGGGCATCGTTTCAGTCCACTCATCCCATGTCCCCAAGTCGTTCCAGCGTCCGTCATACGGATACACGAGAATGCTGTGTTCCCGTTCTACAACCTGATAATCGAAGCTAATGGAGGGCAGGCTAGCATAGTGAAGCAGAAGACGCTCGTAATCGACCGGCCACGATCCCTCCTGAAGCAAATCCAACATATACTGCAACCGGAAAGCAAATACGCCGCAATTCCAAAGCGCTCCTTGATTAATTAAAGCGGAAGCCTCTTCGATGGATGGTTTTTCTACAAATCTATCAATCTGAAGCAGCTTGGATTGTTCGTGCACGGCGCCAGCGAGAATATATCCGAATTTCTCAGAGGGATGCGTTGGTTTTAACCCCATTAATCCAAGATTACCCACTGTATCGTTAAATTGAACAGCTAACTGCTTAATGGAGGAGAAAAAGCTGTCGTCCGCATCCACATCGACCGGCATCACGACAACGACTTCGTCGGCATTGACCTTTAATTCGCTGCGAAGAAAGCTGGATGCCAAGCAAATCGCAGGAAAGGTATCCTTTCGGCTAGGCTCGAGAACAAGCGGCACCTCGTGCCCGATTTGAGCTTGTATGATTTCCTGTTGATCTTTACTGGCAGCTATGACTGAATATGCCGCAAGGCCATGTTCCTCCAGCTTCGCCCAAACACGCTGTATCATCGAGGTTTGAACATCTTCCGAGGGATCCTGAGCAGCCATAACCCTCATAAATTGTTTCGAGCGGTAATCATTCGACAGGGGCCACAATCTTTTCCCTGACCCCCCGGATAAAAGGATGATTCGCATATTGTTCTCCTCTATCGTTAAAAATCTATTGGCATTATAGGACTTAAGTCGCACAATGATTACATATAACTTCTACTATAATCGTAGATACCCGAAAATCATTCATTTAGTTTCTTCCAATTTATATTTAAATTATGGCAACAATGTTATTTGTTTTACTTACAGGAAGATGTACGTAAACTTTGTTTGTACATACGAAATAGCCGCAAAGTCAAAACATTGATTTTGTGGCTATTTCGCTTGATTTTATTACACTATTTACCACTGAATTTCAGCACTGAATTCCAATTCCATTGCTCATAGTAATTAGTACCGATATCGATGTTCGCGATCCATTGTACCGCCTTGTTCTCACCCTGACCGGGAGGTGCAACGAGCACGTTGGCCATGCTCCGATTCGATCTCACCCAGCCAAGCCCAGCTGCTCCAAGCGATACCGGGCCAAAATCGCCGTAGCCATCTGCGTTCTTGGTGATTCGTTTCTGCTGTCCCCCATCCAACTTCACGCTCACCAAATTCGGGTAAGGTCGATTCCCTGAGCTGTCCGTTCCATCGCTCGCCTTTGCGCGTGATACGACGATATTCACCGGACTCCGCCAAGTGAAATCTTGATCGACAAAGCCTGCCGGCGTCAGGTCATTCCTCGGCTGAATATCCGGAACACTTGTCACGCGCAGCTGTTTATTAGACGTCGCTTCTCTGCCAATCCCACCGATATAAGCCAGCTCGTCGCGTTGCGGTGACCATTGTATCCAACCGGCATGGTTCACCATCTGATCAACCGGCTTGAAGACGGAGCCGTCCGCTGCCAGCACGCATAACGTGTTGCTGTCTGCTGAGAGGGAAGCCGTCGGAATCGCGAGGAACGCCATCCATTTGCCGTTTGCCGACCACTTGAACACGCTTGTGCCAACGACAGGCAGTTCATTCAGCTGTGAAGGCATCACGTACAGCTGCTTCGCTTGAACGGAGCCTGCCCCGGTCATATCCGGCTGCATCGCAAGCTGCATGATGCGCACTGGCGTCTGACCGTTAAATGTCCCTTGCGTCGAAACCACGAAGCCGTCACCTTCCGGCAGCCAGCCATAATTGCTGATAGCCCCAATCGCCGAGCTCACCTCCACCGGCTTCGTCGCTTCCTGCGAGTCCACAACATAGAGCCGCTGCTCCTCATCGAAAGCGAGCAGCAGTCGATTCGGTGACCATTTATAATTGCGGCCGCCGTTCGCGGCAACCAGATGCTTCGCTCCTGTCGATACATCCAGCATCCATAGCTCATTGGATTGCTCCCCGGCTGCATAGGCAAGCCATTGTCCGTCGTTAGACCACTTCGGCGAAAGGACATGCTCCGCTTGCGTGAGCTGTTTCTCCTCGCTGCCTATCTTCATCCACAGCGCACCACCACGTACAAACGCAGCCGTTAAAGGTTTCTCCTGCTCTTGCGACGGCGACGGCGGCAGCGCCTGCATTTGCTCCTGATTCTGCACCTCTGCTTGCGGCGGCTCCTGATCCTGGGATTGCTCCTGTGCCTGCACCTGCGATGGCTCCTGCATGGACTCCGCCGCCCGCACGATCGTCCCATTCATCCCGATAAGTGAGGCACCAATAACAACCATGAACAGCGCAGCGAGCAGCCGGCTCCCGGCATGTGTCATTCGACTCTTTTTCATATACCCTCCATCTATTCCTTCGTGTTTCCGAAGTAGTATGGGCGGTTTTCCCAATTAATATGAGCGGCTAAACCCCTGTATATAGAGAAAAGCTGCCGAGCATCGCAAAATCTGCGACACCCGGCAGCTATTCTGGCTTACTTCTTCTCTTGTGCGATACGCTCAATCAGCGGCAGCATCCATTCGTGAAGCTCACGGAACTTGTAACCGGCTGCCTCAGCTTTGGCCGTATCCATGTACCACGGCTCAGGTACGCCAAACGGCGAGCTGTGCTGCTCATCGGTTTCCAGCGCCACATAGGCTTGCTTTCCCGTTGCCTTCTCAATCCATGCCACTATGCCGCCCGGCGAAATCTCCCCGCGAGAGCAGGCATTGAACGGACCGGTCTCCGCGTTGCGACCCAGCCAGTCCAGGAACGCAGCCGCTTCATCCGCATCGATGAAGGACATCACCGCATCGGCATTCGGAATACCGAGCGGCAGCCCTTGCTGCACATGCTCCACATGGAAGTGCAGCCGCCTTGTATAGTCATCGTCTCCGAGCACAATCGGGAAACGGACTGCCGCAACGGGGAACGAAGCCTTTTGGAAGAAAACCGCTTCTACTAATCGCTTGCCTTCTCCATAGTTGATTTCGGCAGGATAAGGCTGCGGAATGGGGTACGTCACCGAATCAAAGAACGACTCCGACTTCCGCGGCTCCCCGAACGGATACACGCTTAGCGTCGAGGTCACGATATATTTACTTGTGCGGCCGGCGAACAGCTTAACCGCCTCCTCTGCCTCCTTCGGGTTATAGCAGATGTTGTCGTAAACGACATCATAACGACCCTCGCCGATTGCGGACTCCAGCGCCTCCGCATCCGTCCGATCGACCTGCAAATGCTGCACGCGGTCACCGAATGGATGCTCCTGTGCTCCCCTGCTTACGATCGTGACCTGATCTCCCGCTTCCAACAGACGTTCCACCAGCTTCTTGCCAAAAAAACGCGTACCACCTAGCACCAGCACATGACGCATACCTTCCACTCCTTCTATTGCCGTATGTTTCTATCTTGCCATATTGGGCAGCTCCTTCGCAAAAGCCGCCCTCTCAAACAACAAAACCACCCGTTCATGACGAACGGATGGCTGCAAGCTCATTAATGATGCGGTTTTAACTCAATGACTTTGACAGCCTCCGTGATCTCGCGCAATACATCTGACTGCTGCTGCGGGTTCAAATAATAAGCTTTAATATAAGCTTCACCCTGTTGAGATGAAGTGTAATGAGTGGGAAGATGGTTAAGTGTTAAGAGCAGAATATCCAGCTTGCATCGGTCACAGCCGCACTTGAGGATACCTGTCTTCACGTAGTGCTCCTCCAATACGGACACCACAATAGGCTCCATGGCATTCAATACAGATAAATCTCCGGAATAATTCATTCGAACACTCCCATGCTAGTCTTTGACATCCATTATACTGGATTTTGTTTCCTAGCACAGTGGTAATTTGTATCTGCATCTAAAGACCTATATAGCTTAGGCTAGCCGTTATCTTAGTAAACAGACACAAAGAACCCCCTGCTATTAGATGACGCTCTACTTCACAGAGGGAGACTGTTTATATAGGATCTATGCGATCGATTAGGTTGCCGCAACCGCTAATTCTTGTTTGAGAAAAGCGATAAACCGTTTCGATTCTTCCGGCGACAATTGCTGACCACTCAGCGCGAATTGAAATTTCTCTGCGATTTCATTGTCTGACAGATGAAGTTGATTAACCAGTGACTGTACTTCCTTACTGATGGGTGTCATCTAATCCTCTCCCTCTATGAATACCTATCCCGATCGTAGCAGTAGAGTTTCAGATAAATATTAGAATTGTATAAGGCAATTATTAGTTTCGGAAAAGCGCTTACAAAATAACGCTTGCAAAAAATGGATGGCCCATGGTATAACGAAATCAAGAAATCTAAACGTTTAGATAACTGAACGTGAAGGGTGGAGCGGAGGTCCTGCCAATGACCAAAATCGGCATTAAAGAAATTGCCGCGATGGCTGATGTATCCACGGCCACCGTATCTTACGTACTCAACGGCACCCGGAACGTCAAGCTGAAGACTCGTGAGCGCGTGTTGAAGGTGATTGAGGAGCTGAACTATAAGCCCAATGATATCGCCAAGAGCCTTAAGATTAAACGCACGAACACCATCGGCGTCATCGCCGAGGATGTGACCGTATTCAATGTGCCGGAAATCATCGATGGCATTAACGATTTTGCCGACCAGCATGATATGCATATCTTGCTAACGAATCTACGGCTTCACAAGCGAATCGGACGTAACTTCGAGCACACCGAGAACTACCGTAAATATGCGGTCAACGCGGTTTCCGAGCTGCTCAGCAAGCAGGTCGAAGGCATTATTTATATCGGCGTGCACCCCCGCGAGCTAACGGGACTGATTGATACCGCAGGCAAACCCATCGTATACACCTACTGTTACACGCAGAATGATCTCTCCATCCAATACAACGACGAGTTAGCCTCCTATGAAGCCATGTGCCACTTGATCAAGAAAGGCCATACCCGAGTCGCCATCATCAGCGGCATCATGAACTCCCTTCCGTCGCAGCGCCGATTTAACGGCTATTACAAAGCCATCACCGAGCACCAGCTTCCATTCGATCCCCAATTAGTCAAGATGGGCGACTGGGAAGCGGAATCCGGCTATCGACTAACCCAAGAACTGCTTGCCCTGCCTGATCGGCCAACTGCCATTCTCTCCATGAACGACGTCATGGCTGTCGGCGTATTGCGAGCCGCATCCGAGGCTGACGTACATATTCCTAAAGACTTGTCCGTTGTCGGCTTCGACAATCGTGAATTCAGCAGCTACCTCATCCCCCGTATTACCACCATGGATCTTCCACTTCACGAAATGGGCTTTCAAGCCATGGACTCGCTCACACGTATTATCCGCGGAGAAATTCTCGATCTGAACCCGCTGCCATCATGCACACTCATCGAACGGGATTCCGTAGCTCCGCCCAGAGGGTGACCGCACAGCATCCCTTTTTCCTGCCTCTGAGAAGTAACTCGCCGCACCTGCATGGGACGGCGACTGGCGTTTCTTCTATTTCCATAAAGTTAAACGTTTAGATTTCGACTTAAAACCTGCAAAGGTTTAAGTATATTGACTACATTGGAGGCGTTTGTATGGGGTCAGCCAGTAAATTTGTGAAATTGGCTTCGCTCGTCCTTCTTACTGTGGCACTTATCGCGGGCTGCAGCTCGAATTCCAACAACAACGGCAACAAAGCAACGAATCAGAATGCTTCAACGAACGACAAGGACACGAGTACGGATACGTCCAAGAACGTGAATACCTCGAAGGAAACGGTGACGATTACGTACACCGACTGGGCAAACAGCGAGGAAGCCAAGTCTTACCGCAAAGTGCTCGACAAGTTTGAAGAGCTGCATCCGAACATCAAGATCGACTACCAGAACATTCCTTACAATGACTATGGTGCGAAGCTCACAGCCATGGCCGCCTCGGATACCCTCCCTGATATCGGCAACCTGCTCGAAGCGGATGCGCTTAAATGGAATGAATCCGGCAAACTGCTCGACCTCACTGCTTTCTATGAGAACGGCACCGTAACACCGAAGATCGAGAGCAACAAGTTCGTCTCCCCGGATGGCAAACTGCTAGGCTACAGCATCGCCAATGAAATCATCCTCCTCCACTACAACAAGCAGCTGTTCGACGATGCAAGTCTCCCTTACCCGCCGGCCGAAACCGAGAAAGCCTGGACCTGGGATCAAATGCTGGATACAGCTCGCAAGCTGACGCTGGACAAAAACGGCAAGCACCCGAACGATGAAGGCTTCGATAAAGACAACATCGTCCAATACGGCATCCAAATCACGACGGCCGCTGACTTCTTCTGGACCCCCTTCGCGATAAGCAATGGCGGCGGCGAAGTAAGCCAAGACGGCAAGGAACTGCTGCTCGATAAACCGGAAACGATTGAAGCGATTCAGAAGGTTGCCGATCTCGCGCTGAAGGAGCATGTCGCACCGTTGCCTGCTCAGGCTGCTAATCTCGGCGATGTCGGCCAACGTCTTCTCACGAAGAAGGTTGCCATGGTCACCTCCGGCCAATGGGAGCTCGTCAATATTAATCCCCAGCTTAGCCAAGGCCTCAAGAACGGCATCGGCGTCCTGCCGATCTTCAAGAAACCGGCGACGACCAATACCGGTACCCCTGTAGTCATCTTCAACACGACCAAGCATAAGGATGAAGTAGTCGAGCTCTACAAATATATTATGGATCCCAACAACAGCCAGGCCAACTTCGACAGCGGCGTCTGGATGCCTACGGAAGCCAACTGGTACACGGATGATGCGCTGATTAAGAAATGGACGGCGAGCCCTGTTCATCCGCCGGAGTACAGAACAGCCGTTATCGATTACGCGCTCAAAGCGACTTATCCAACGCCATGGTTCTTTCTCCCGACCTACAGCCGCATCGGCGAAGTGCTCAATCCGGGCCTTGACCCGGTATGGCTCGGCACGAAGACCGCGCAGCAAGCGATTACCGAGATGATGCCCAAAATCCAAGCGATATTCGACAGCGGCAAAGCAATCGAGTAATAACGATCACGTATCTGCGTGTGGGGAGACCATGAGTCATGAGCTGCAATCATGGCCTCCTCCACGTTCCGGCCGGAGGAGGAACGAACCGTGGCGATTCGGAAGACAACAAGCTATAGGAATCATACCCGGCAGCGGGTCTTGTTTGCCTATTTGACCATATTGCCTGCCATACTGGGCGTGCTGCTGTTCACTGTCCTGCCGCTGCTGTACAGCTTTTATTTGAGCTTTACGAAGTGGGATATTTTTCACTCGGAGCAGTGGGTGGGGTTCGACAATTATCACAAGATTTTCACAGAGGATCTCTTCTTCACCAAATCACTTCGCGTGACTGCCTATTATTCCATCGGGAACGTACTTGCTTGTATTGTCTTCTGTTTCATTATTGCGCTGCTCCTCAATCAGAACATCCGCGGCCGAGCTTTCTTTCGTTCCGTGTTCTACTTGCCCTCCGTTATCCCGATTCTCGCAACGAGCTTGATTTGGTATTGGCTCTACGATATTGATTTCGGCGTCATTAACCATATCCTCAGCTGGTTTCACATTCCGAAGCAGATGTGGGTCAGCAGTCCGGGCACTGTTATACCGTCGATTATCATTATGTCCGTGTGGGCGTCAGGCAATATCATCGTCATCTTCCTTGCCGGGCTGCAGGATGTCCCCCGTCATCTGTTAGAAGCGGTGGAAATCGACGGCGGCAACTGGTGGAGCAAGCTGCGCTCCGTCACGATTCCGCTGATGTCACCGGTTATTTTCTATAACATCATTCTGGCCTTCGTCAATTCGGTGACTACCTTCACGCAGACCTATACGTTGGGCACGCAAGGCGGCGGCCCCAATGATTCTGCGTTATTCTACGCCTTCCTTATCTACCGCGAAGCGTTCAAGCATATGAATATGGGCTATGCCTGCGCACTTGCGATGGTGCTGTTCGTGATCGTTTCGCTCTTCACGCTGCTGCTGTTTCGCGTTTCTCGGTTCTGGGTCCACTACGAAGGGGGCAGAAGCTGATGGCCAAGCGTTTATCAAGCCGGCTGCTCACTTACTTCGTGCTCCTTCTGTTGACAGCCATCGTGCTGCTTCCGATGTACTGGATTGTTCGCACCTCATTGATGAATCTCGTCGAGACCATGCAGTTTCCGCCAAGGTGGATTCCATCCGCCTTTCGGATCAGCAACTATACCGATGTCATGGACCGCGTCCATTTCGGGCGGAATTTTAAGAACACGTTTATCATCGTCATCCCCGTCCTCATCGGCGTTGCGTTTACCAGCAGTATCGCGGCCTTCTCGTTCGCCAGAGTCGAGTTTCCGCTGCGAAATTTCTGGTTTGCGCTTGTCATCATGACTATTCTGCTTCCCGGCATTATTACGCTCGTCCCCCTCTATGTGGGCTGGTCCAAGATCGGGCTGACCAATACGTTCTGGCCGCTTATTCTGCCTGCGTTCTTCGGAGGAGGATCCTTTAATATCTTTCTGTTCCGGCAGTTTCTGCTGACGATTCCGCGAGAGCTGGATGAATCGGCCATTATCGATGGAGCCAGCTATTTCACGGTCTATTCCAAAATCATTCTGCCGCTCATTCGGCCGGCTATGGTCGTCGTTCTCCTGTTTACCTTTATCGGCGTATGGAATGACTTTCTCGGACAGCTCATTTATTTGGGCAGGGAGCAGCTTTACACGGTCGCACTTGGCTTGTCCTCTCTCCGCGGCGCGCTGAATACACCTTACAACCTCCTGATGGCCGCAACCACGATCGTTGTTAGTCCCGCCATCATCGTATTTCTAATCGGTCAACGCTACTTCATCGAAGGCATTGCAACGACCGGGATTAAGGGGTAAAGGAATGAGACCTATGGATCAGATGGAGAAAGACTCCGTTTTCGTTTCAGCAATGAACCGTTCACGTCCGCTGCCGCTAAGCAGTGTTCGCATTCAAGATAGCTTCTGGTCCGAGTACATTCGTCTTGTACGCGAGGTTGTCGTTCCTTATCAATGGGAGGCGCTTAATGACCGCGTTCCCGGTGCCGAACCGAGTCATGCCATTCGCAACTTCCAAATCGCCGCAGGCGACGAACAAGGTTCTTTCTACGGCATGGTGTTTCAGGACAGCGATGTTGCCAAATGGCTGGAGGCCGTCGGCTATTTGCTTGCCTCCGAGCACGATGAAGAGCTTGTAACATTGGCCGACGAGGTAATCGACCTGCTCGCGCGAGCTCAGCAGCCGGATGGATACCTCAATACGTATTTCACGTTGAGAGAACCCGGCAAACGATGGACGAATCTGAGCGAGTGTCATGAATTATACTGCGCAGGGCACTTGATCGAAGCCGCCGTCGCTTACCATGCTGCGACCGGCAATATGAGAGTCCTCGACATTGCCCGCCGATTCGCGGATTATATCGATACAATATTCGGCCCTGAGCCAGCCAAGCTGCAGGGGTATGACGGTCATCCGGAGATTGAGCTGGCGCTGGTAAAGCTGTACCGGGCAACAGGTGAACACAGGTATCTCTCGCTCAGCCGATTCTTCCTTGATCAGCGCGGTGCGCAGCCGCATTTCTATAAGCTGGAATGGGAGAAGCGAGGCGAAACAGTCCATTTCCCGGGTCTTCTGATGTCTCATGATTATGCCTATAGCCAAGCTCACTTACCTGTCCGCCAGCAGGAAGCAGCCGACGGTCATGCCGTTCGACTCGTCTATCTGTGTGCCGGAATGGCCGATGTTGCAGCAGAAACCGGTGATGCGGAACTGCTCGCGGCGTGCCGGAAGCTATGGTCAAACATGGTGACCAAGCGGATGTATATCACCGGCGGCATCGGCTCCATGGCGCACGGAGAATCGTTCACCTACGATTACGACCTGCCCAGCGATACGGTCTATGCGGAGACTTGCGCATCCATCGGGCTGATTTTCTTCGCGGCGCGGATGCTGCAGATCGAGCCGAAGGACGGCGGATACGCCGATGTGCTTGAACGCGCGCTGTATAATACCGTAGTCAGCGGCATGTCTCGCGATGGGAAGCACTTCTTCTATGTGAACCCGCTTGAAGTGCATCCGGAAGCCTGTAGTCACAATCATAATTACAAGCATATCAAGCCCGAACGCCAAGGTTGGTTCGGCTGCGCCTGCTGCCCGCCTAATATCGCGAGGCTGCTCGCGTCACTCGGTCAATATATGTACACGACGCGCGATCGGACGCTGTACACCCATCTCTACATAGGCGGGCAAGCCGAATGGGTGCTTGACGGTAATGTAATCAGCCTTGTGCAAGAGTCGGATTACGCTTGGAATGGCGCCGTTCGCATGCGGGTTGAGCATGCCGCTGCTGTACCTGTGGCATTCACGCTTTCACTGCGGATTCCAAGCTGGAGCGGCGGCGGGTACAGCCTCCTTATTAATGGCCAATTGGCCAAGTCCTCCTCCTCGGATTCGCATTCAAGTGAAGCAGCGCGCGGCGGCGGATATGTTGAATTGAACCGAGTGTGGCAGAGCGGCGATACGGTCGAACTTACATTCGATATGCCGATCCTGCGTATGAAAGGCCATCCTCTCATTCGGCATACTTTCGGCAAAACAACCCTGCAGCGAGGCCCTTTCGTTTATTGCATGGAGGAAGCGGATAACGGCGCCCATTTGCATCAGGTTGCCCTGCTTCGTGGCGGTGACCTTGAGGTGCAGTTTAATCCGCAGCTGCTTGGCGGTCTCTGCACGATTACTGCAGATGCAGTAAGGCGAGGTCCTGCCGCAGACTGGCAGCAATCGCTGTACGCTAGCGATATGAAATGGGAAAACACCCCCATGAAAGCAACCTTCATCCCCTACTATGCCTGGGCCAATCGCGGCATTGGGGAAATGGCGGTTTGGGTTGAGGATCGGATGTAATGAAAAAGCTTCCCCGAAAGCGCATTGTGGCTTTCGGGGAAGCTTTTGTCTGGCTCATGGAGAGGTTGTGCGAGTTCGTCGCCTCAGCGGAAAGCGCGTGGTGATGAGCGTCGTTCGGTGGCAGTAATTCTGGGCATTGGGGGTGACTGGGCGAGGAAACATCGGGAGTTGTTGCAGTTGTTGCAACATTTGAACCTTACAGCAGCCAGAAACAGCCAAATGTTGCATAATAAGCAACATTTGGCTCTAGATTCGCAACCAAGTGGCTATTTGAAGCGAAAATGTTGCACAAAACGCAGCATTTCCTCTTCTAACCCCCTTAAACAGCAGAAATGTTGCACAAAGCGCAACATTCTCCTTCGCCACCACCTCACACGGCTTTTTGCATGACTCGAATAGCCAAATTTGCAGGTAGTTTCGGCATCTTTTGCGTTCTACACTGGCTTCCTTCCCCACCGTACAAACGGCAGATACATCAGCGTAAAAATAAGCAGCGCGATGACTTCTTCCACGATTAAGTAGTACGGATAAGGCCCTAGCAAATCGAGCAAAGAAGCACCTTCCGGCTTATGCCTGAGGAACATATAGTTCGCATCTAACAAGAGGTCTGTCCCTCCCACAACGACGAGGAGGACATTCAGGAAGATCATCGTAATTCCGATTGATCTCCAAGTAGGTCGGTAGTTTTCGATCCAGGTCATGTAAAGCGCTGCGAGAATAATCGCAATATGTACAATAAAGAAGTGATAGAAACGGAAATGCGGGAACGGATAATCCAGATCCGGTGTCAGCATCGCCTGCAGCGCCCCGCCAATACCGGCAAAGAACACAATTTGATACAGTAGTCGGCTTCGCGTAATTAACATGATGATCGCGAGCACCTGTGAAATACTGCATAGCTCGAGCGGTAGCGTATACTGGATGTCCCACAGTCCCTGGTCAGCATACCAATAGTAGAGGATGAGCTGAGGGACAAGCAGGCCTAGCAGAATGGTGTAAAGGATGATTGTTTTGGCAGATTTCTTCAGCCTGATACTGAATCTATACCCGAACATGAGAACAGCCAGCACCACCATAATCGCGAGCACCGCTATATGCGAGTTGGAGTATGCGATGAAGTGCTCTGTCGTATGACGCGAGAAAAATGAAGGTATATCGTCCATCTCCCTTTGAGGTTAACTGATGCGCTGCTCTACTGAGGAAGTCTCTTTCGGATTAATCTGATCTGACCGCGGTGGTTGATTTCATCCTCGAACACATGAAACCACATGAAGTAATGGTTCGCCTGTTTCCCGTACCAGAATTCCTCCTGCTTGCATAACCACTCGTCGTCCACCGTTTTGAACAGATCAAAGGTGCGGCTCCGAACCTCTTCCAGCTTAGTGAGGTAGTACGTGAGGTCATGACCTTTGATGTTCTCCCGGCCTGCGTCGCCGAGATCCAGCGCCGCCCCCCATATCGCCATATCCTCTTCATTTAAATCACGTTGCTCGAAGGTCACCACCTGGTACGCATATTCAACAGCCGCGAAATGCAGCAGCAGCGCGCCGATGGAGTTGCTTTGCGGGTCTAGCAGATAATCCAGCTGCTCCTGGGTCAGATCTTGCACCGACTCAACCGTCGTATGGCGGGCATAATTCATCATCGAGAGCAGTCGGCTAATTTGCGGCGTAAAGCCGGGAATATCCGTGATGAGGTAGATGTTGTCCATGTTTAACATGTCGCGTTCCTCCCTATCAATCTAAGTGGCTTGTAGCGGTGGCTGCAAGCGAAACCAGAAACACTGCAGCGTAGAACAATAGAGTCGGTATGCGTGAGCCGACTTCGAATTCGTTTTGCGAGTTTATGCTCGGTTTACCCGGCAGGTACTCCAGTATCGTACTATCCTCTTCGTCATAAAAGACATTTGTCCTCTCGAGCCCATCCGCACTTGTAGAAAGGGTACGTGCTTCTTGCTTCTTCCGCCTCATATCCACGTAGCTGTAGCACAGGAAAACTAAAGTACCGTTATTATAGGTGATGAACGAATTTTTCCATTCTTGGAACGTACCTACTGCTTGATGTCCGCTCTCGAGGAGATTAATTTTTCTATTAGCCCTTACCAGGCTAACGTAACTAAGTACGCAGCCAAAGAAAAGCAGTGCTGCCGATAACGCTACTCCCTCAGGATTTCCGGGGATGTTATATACGGTGAGATACACGCCCGCAAGACACAGTATGAAACTGATCTTCATCATTCTCGAACCATAACGCACTGCAAATTTCAAAGCATTCGGTATGTTTCTCATGCTTGCCCGCTCCTACTACAGTGTCGACTACACGCCCAAACTCTAGCATAATATGGAAGCTTGTTTTTCACAATCATGCATGTGGGGCTGGGCCTAGCATGGGTGCTGCTCGCGCTCTACGAAAATGTTGCCTTTTATGCAACAAAAGTAGCTTCTCGCGGGTGAGAGTGGGGACTTGTTGCGCATTATGCAACATTTCGTCCCGAAATAGCCCCAGGATACCCATTCGCTGTGAAAATGTTGCCTTTTCTGCAACATTCGGGGTCTGCGCCTATTCAAATACTCAAAATGCTGCTATTTATGCAACATTTCGCCCCGGCTCGATCTGTCAGGCCAGCCCTCAGATGCTTCATTTAGTTTGGAACTGAACCTGCCATAGGTGGTGGGGAACGTGCCTCAGCAGCAAAAATAAAAACGATCTCAAAAGTAGCCCTGCCCACTTTTGAGATCGCCTTATAATTATTCCTTCACGCTTCCAAGCACAATCCCTTTCATGAAAAACCGCTGCAGAAACGGATACACCATCAAGATCGGCAGCGCGCCGAGGAAGATCTGCGCCGCCTTCGCGGTGCGGTCGTTCACCTCGGTGAGCGACTTCATGTCCGCCGAGGACATCAAGGTCAAATCCCGGTTGATGACCACCGTCTGCAGGTAACTTTGCAGCGGATAGTGATCCGGCGAGTTCATGAAGATCAGCCCGTCAAACCAGGAGTTCCAATGGTTAACCGTGGCGAATAAGGTGATCGTCGCCAGCGCCGGCAGCGACAGCGGAAGGAAGATCCGCCACAGCGTCGTCCAATGTCCCGCGCCATCCATGAACGCCGCTTCCTCCAGCTCCTTCGGCAGCCCGCGGAAGAAGTTCAGCAGCAAGATTACGTTGAACACCGGTACTGCGCCTGGCAGCACCAGCGCCCAGATACTATCCATAATGCCGGTGTATTTAATCGTCATATAGAGCGGAATCAATCCGCCGCTGAATAGAATCGTAATGACGAACACCCAGGCATAGAACGTCCGCATCGGAAATTTCTTGGCTTCTTTGGCAAGCGGATAGGCAATCAGCACGGTAAGCAGCATGTTGACCGGAATACCGAGGGCGACCCGCTTCAAGGTAACGAGAATGGATTTGAAGAAGGCCGGTTTATGCAATACATATTCATAGGAGCTCAGCGAGAATTGCACCGGCCAAAGCTTGAC
Source organism: Paenibacillus sp. CF384 (assembly GCF_900106745.1). GTDB lineage: Bacteria > Bacillota > Bacilli > Paenibacillales > Paenibacillaceae > Paenibacillus_Z. The sequence goes on from NZ_FNNV01000012.1 coordinate 20,365, forward strand.
GTAACCGGCCTGAGCAGCCGCGCTTGAACTGAACGATATGGCAAGGACGTGTATAATCGGCAAAATACATAGCAGACCGAGACAGGCAAGAAAGACGTAGTTAAAGGATAGAAAGAATCTGCGACCAACCGTGTAATACTCCAGCACTCCCGCCCTCTCCTCTCATCAGAAAATACGATAATTGGCGAATCGATAAGCCAAATAATAGGACAATGATATGCTGAACAGCGAGACGACGGATCTAAAAATACCGACTGCCGTTGCCACCCCATACTGCGCATCAATCAGACCGATTCGATAGACGAAGGTATCAATGATATCGCCTGTCTCGTACACCTGCGGACTATATAAATTAAACACCTGGTCAAACCCGGCGTTCAGCACATTTCCTAAGCTTAAGGTCATTAACAAGATAATAATCGGCATCATCCCCGGCAGCGTCACATGCAGCGTCTGTTTCCACCTGCCTGCTCCATCGACGATAGCCGCTTCATACAGCGTCGGATTAATGCTCGTTAAGGCCGCTAAATAAACGATGGTATTGAAACCAAACTCCTTCCACGTGTCCGTGATGACCAGTACATAGCGAAACCAGTTATTATCCCCCAGAAAATAAATCGGCTCAATGCCGACCCACCCCAGCACTTGATTGACAATCCCGCTCGTCGGCGACAAAATATCGATCAGAATGCCCCCGAGAATGATCCACGACAGAAAGTGAGGCAAATAAACAACCGTCTGAACACCGCGTTTGAATACTTCCTTCCGCACCTCGTTCAGCAGCAGTGCTGTGACGATCGGCGCTACCAGGCCGGCGACGATTTTCATAATGGCGATCAAGATCGTATTCCATACGATCTGTCTGGACTCCGGCATTTCCATCACGTAACGAAAATTATCGAATCCCACCCATTTGGATTCAAACACGCCTATAGCGGGCTTAAACTTCTCGAACGCAATGACAAAGCCTAACATTGGACCGTAGCTATAAATCAGAATGAGGATGAGACCCGGCAAAATCATCAAGTGCAGCGGAAGCGTTCCGCTCCAATTTCTCCGCAACAAAGCGTTCCCTCCCTGCCCTGTCTAGTCAAAAGACGGGGGAAGACGTCGCTTCCCCCGCCTGCATCATGCCACTTACTTGTTCTTCGCCCAATCATTCACTTCTTGCGTAATTTCATCGCCGCCAAGCTTCTTCCACTCTTCGACGAATTTATCGAACGTATCGAGCGAGTCACCCATGATAATCTTCGTGAACGTCTCGAGCTCTCTCTTCTGCAGGTTCGATTCCTTCTCAACCATGGCAGGCGTCGGAGCACCGTAGAACTCCGTCAGCTTGAGCGCTTTTCCGCTGACATACTGATCGATGACCTTGAACGAGCCTTCTTTGCCGAAGACACGCTCATACGCCCAGTTCAACGGTTCTTTGTTCGAACCATCCATCCAAGAAGCGATCTTATCATGGTTATCCTTCTCTTCCGGATTGAGAGCCGACGTATCTTTGCTGTCCAGCGCAGCCGTTACATGGAGGTAGATATCCAAGTTTTTACGAGCCGGCCATGCTTGGAACGGCATGTTTTTGAACTTCTCGAAGCCATCGCCCGTAAAATATTTCGCGTAGTTCTCAGGTGTTGTCGTTTCGCCCCAGCCTGTTTCCACGAACAGGTTGAGCATCTTCAGCAGCGCTTCCGGATGCTCGGCACCCTTCTTCACGACAAAATATTGTCCGACCGAGAAGCCCACCTGCGGTGTAACCGGTTGATCGTCAGCCGAAGCGAGCGGGTACGATTGCCATTGTGCGTTCGGGTCGTTCTTCTTGTTGTCGACGAGCGGCCACAGCGGATTCCACATCTGGCCGAACTGCATGCCGATTTTGCCTGAAGCCGTCAATTCCGCCTCTTTACCGCCGTCTTTAACGCCGAACTCTTTGTCGATCTGACCTTTCTTGTACATCTCTTGCAGCACAGCCAGCGCAGTCTTCATCTCAGGCTGAATACTGCCATAGACCAGGTTTCCGCTTGCGTCTTTAATCCAGGACTTCGGATAGGCGTGGTAGCTGTTCATGAGACCTGTAATATCAGCGAAGCCGCCGTACAAGTCTTTGTTCATGGCAATACCGTAGGAGTTAGGCTTACCGTCGCCGTCAGGGTCCTTCGTCGTGAAGGCTTCCGAGATGGCAAGCACGTCAGCCATCGTTTGCGGCGGCTGCAAGCTAAGCTTGTCGAGCCAATCCTTACGGATCCAGATCATAGCCGCTCCATCCATGGAGGAACCGGTATTCGGAATCGCCATCAGCTTACCGCCAAATGTAGCAGAAGCGAGTGCGGCCGGACCGTCTTGATTCAGAATTTCCTTCAGGAAAGGAGAAGCATATTTCTCGTAAACAGCCGTCAAATCTTCCAATTCATCCGCTTCCTGCAGCTGCTTGAGCTGCTTGGCGTTTACCGGAATAAATGCCGGCAAGTCGCCTGAGGCGATGGAAACGTTCATCTTCTGCTCGCCTTGGCCGCCCGGCTGATCGCCGCTGACAACCCAGTCATATTTGACATTGATGCCAAGCTTCTCTTGGAGCTGCTGCGTCCACATGTTGTTGTCGATCGTCTGACCTTCCATGAACTTATACGTATCGTTGATGACACGCACGCTCGTAATGTTGATTGGCGGATCATACTTGCCGAAATACGGATCAGGCTCTGCCGCAGGTGCAGGCTCGTTCGTATTCGCGTTGGTGCTGTTTCCCGTATCTGCCGTATTCGTCGATGTATTGGTTTTGTCATTCCCCGTGGAATCGGAAGTATTCTTGTTGTTGTTGTTCCCCGAGCTGCAAGCGGTTACAAAAACAAAAATAAAAGTCATAAGCAGAACCGCAGTCCATTTGAATGGCTTTCGCATTCCCCTAACCTCCCTTTTATTCTGCAAGCTTCCTACTCCTTCAGTATAGAATAATGGCACTTTGCTTCACTATGGAACAATCTATAGATTCGTGGTCTCCTGTATAGGTAATCTCTCGCGGAGCTATTCTCTTGCCCGATATTCCTGCGGAGTCAGCTGGATCCGTTTCTTGAAGAAGCGGATAAAATAACCCGATGTTTCAAAACCGACCTTGTCGGCGATCTCATGGATTTTGAGCGGCGTGGCTGTGAGCAGCTCTTTGGCTTTCTCCAGGCGCAGCTCGGCGATGTATTCCGATAAATTCATGCCTGTCTGCTGTTTATAGAGAACGGACAAGTACGCAGGATTTAAGAAGACGATCTCCGATAAGCTCGTAAGCGACAGATCGCCGCCCAGATTGCCCCGAATATACTGATGCAGCCGCGCAATCAGCTGATGCGTCCGTTCATGCTGAATCGATTTGCGCCTTGCATAGATCGTGGACGACGTCTGAAGCAGATAGCTAAGCGCAGCCTCACGCGATGGATGGGCAGAGAGGTTCATCAATCCGTCCCTGACAGCGACATCGCCTTCGCCTGTGCGTCCCTCCCCTCCCTGCGTCAGTTGACTGAGCAGCAGATTGGCAATGGCATAATAGACCAGCGTATATTCAGCATATTGAGTAGGCAGCGAGGTATAGCTCTTAATCGCCCCAGCGAAAGCCTCCTCGGTACCATCCTCCAGCAAATGCTCCAGCTGCAGCATCAGTGTTCGCAGCGGCGGCAGGGCAGCCTCAGGAACGATTCCCTCTTCACGCCTGTCTAAGATCAGCAGCATGCGGTCCCTCGTCCCGAGTCCGACGATCAACCTTTTCTTCATCTGCTCGTATACGCGAGGCAGCTGCTCCCACTCCGCGGGCTGTGCACCGCAAATCAGTGAGACCGGCAGTTTCAGCAGCTTGTCGCAGGTTTGCTGAATCGATTCCATCGTGCCCTGTACGAAGCTGACGGTTTCCCGCCATGTTTCACTTTGCTCGTTAGCTTGCGCTGCCGGCTGCAGGAGGCATATAAAATGATGCATATCCAAGCTCGCAGTAAACACCACTAGCGGCGCATAGTATTCGGAAGCAATATTTTGGACGGCATAGAGCAGCAAGGCCCTGTCGTGATAGCTTCCTTCTCCCCAGCGGTCGATGCGTCCGATGAGCGGAATAACCGGTGCATCACTGCGCAGCGGTATGTGCAGCTCCTGCAGTTTGTCTTCCGTCACGACAGAATGAGCCTCGCTCGACTCCAACACCGCCATTAGCCAGTCTCGGTGGAGCAAGGGCAGCGCACGGCTCAATCGGTCCTTGGCCTGCAGCATAAATTGCTGGCTCTGCGATTCCGCAGCCAGACTATCGATCGCTTTGCGAATGCTGCGAATGATCGCTTCGTCGCCTTCGGTTTTGAGAATATAGTCAATGGAGCCTGTCCGAATGGCAAGCTGCGCGGTTTCTAAGTTATGAATGCCGGTCAGGAAAATAACTTTGCAGCGCGGCCACTGCGCCACAATCCGCTGCTGCAGCTCAAGTCCGGTCATGCCGGGCATACGTACATCGCTGAGCACAATGTCAATCTTCGTCCGCGTCAGCCACTCCAGCGCTTCCTCCGGGGAGTAGGCCCGATAGATGTCCAGCTCAAGTCCAGGCGTGTCTTCGATCATTTCATACAGGCCGTCAACCGTGAATCTCTCGTCATCCACAATCAATAAGCGGTTCATCCTCTGTACCCGCCTCCCTCGGAATCGTCATCTTCACTTTGAGGCCTCGTTCCTCGCCCAAGCTGAGCGTAAGACCGCCTCCCCCGTATTTGATAATAATGCGCCGGTGTACGTTAAGCAGACCGGTATGCTCTGTCGGCTGCGCTTTGTCGAGCAAGCTCAATTGCAGCTCTCGCAGCTTCTCCTCATCCATGTTCTCCCCGTTGTCGGTAATGGAAATCTCGATCGCCCCGGGTTTCGTGCGGAATGCGACTGTAATTAAACCATGCCTTCGCTTATGCTCCAGGCCATGGTTATAGGCGTTCTCGATAATCGGCTGGACGATGAGACGAGGAACGGGGAACGCGCGCAGCTCCTCAGGCACCTCCTCGAACTCCACCATGATCCGCTCGGAGAATCGGATCGATTGGATTTCCGCATACGTGCGGGCATGGTGAATCTCGTTTGCCAGCGGTACTTCATCCGAACCGTCGCGTGTGATGTATTGGAAATATTCACCCAAGTGCTTCGTGAAATAGATCACATTATCATGGTCCCTCTGCTGCGCCATTCGGTACAGAATAAAATAACTGTTGTACAGAAAATGCGGATTGATCTGCGACTGCAGATGGCGCAGCTCTGCCAATCGGGCCAGATACTGCTGCTCATACACTTCATGGACGAGCACATCAAGCCGCTTCACCATGCCGTTGAACTGTCCGTACAAATAACCGAATTCATCCTGCAGCGGGTAATGGACCTCCAGATTGAACTGTCCCTGTTCGATGCGCCGGAAGGAACGAACGAGCCGTTTGAGCGGTTGATGAATAATGAGATAAATACTGTAGGAGAACAATAGAACCAGGAAGACGGACATGGCCGACAGTACATAGAACCAGAAGCGGTAGACCTGCAGCGATGCGTTCACTTTGTTCGCAGGCACATACATTAGGAGGGTCATGTCGAGCCGCGAAGAATGATTGGAGACCACCATATACGACTCATCCTTCCATTCTACCGACTGCAGCTTCCCTTCCTCCGCTGCATCTTCCTCGTGCTGGAAATCATGGATAAGCTCTTCATCCACCGCGTCTGAGCCTCCGGTGATGAGAAAAGGCTGCTTGTTTCCAACCAGCACCGTATGGCCGCCTTCATTCGTAAACTCCTGCAGTACCTTGCTTAATGCTGGACGCGAGATTTCAATGGCAAGGAGGAAGACAGGGCTTCTGCGGCTTGAGATAGCCGGGTCGGGATATGGAATACTAATGAAGATCCGATCCTTCCATAATAGAAAAGGGGATTCAAACCGATTTGTCGACTTGCTGAGCGCTTGGAATTGCTCTTGATCAAAAATGCCGATGACATTGGCCTTCGCAGACACGGTACGATTCATAGCAGGGATGAAGGCGATGGCATTATCCACGAATTTACTGGATTTCTGAAGGGCATCGAGGCGGCTCTTCAATCGAAGCTGCGCCTGCATCTTCTCGATTTCCGTCATTACCTCGGAGGAGGAGGACAGCTTAAGCAAATCGTCGTCATTGACATATTCCTGGAGCTGCCGAATGGCACTGTCGATATCGAATTCCAGCATGTTCATATAGAGTGAGGTCCGCGATACAAGGGAGTCAGTGATTTCTTTCTGGACGTGGGAGGAGCCGGTTTCGTTCATTTTCCAGCTGATGATGTAAAGCGGTGTGAGTGTAACAAGGAAAGTGAGGACAAGCTTGGGCAATATAGATACAGAAGCGATGCGTTTCAGGATATTCAGCAGCATTTGCCACCCCCGGCATAGAGTTGCTTCAATCATGCAGGAAACGCTCCACCTGTGATGAGCATGCACGAGTCCAAGGATGCATGAACACACGGATCAGGAGGAGTATGCTACATAATTCTCCACATATCGCCAATTCCCTCCCCGGCCCATCAATGTATAATGGTTATTTACTTGTAATTAGTTAGCAGCTTGAATTAACTCCGAAGGTGTTCCATAATAAAGATAATCAATGGCGCACTACCGCATACCAACTACCAATGATACAGGAGGTCATGTTAACAATGACTGATTCCATAAAAGTACCGCTGTCCGTATTAGACTTGGCATCCGTTACCGATGTCGGGACGCCTGCGGATGCGTTCCGCAATACACTGGACCTCGCGCGCCACGCCGAGCGTCTTGGCTATAACCGTTACTGGCTCGCCGAGCACCATAACATGGCGGGCATCGCAAGCTCGGCTACCTCGGTCGTCATCGGCTACGTAGCCGGCGGCACGAAGCGCATTCGCGTCGGCTCCGGCGGCATTATGCTGCCGAACCACTCGCCGCTTGTCATTGCCGAGCAGTTCGGCACGCTGGAGTCGATGTACCCGGGCCGAATCGATCTTGGCCTTGGCCGCGCACCGGGCTCTGACCAGACGACGGCTCGCGCGCTTCGCCGCGATCTGGCTTCGAACGGTCAGGAGTTCCCGGAGCTGCTGTCCGAGCTGCGCGCTTACTTTCATCCGCCGGCGGATTCCGTTCGGCCGGTACGCGCTACTCCGGGCGAAGGCCTGGATGTGCCGATCTGGCTGCTCGGCTCAAGCGGCTTCAGCGCGAAGCTGGCCGGCGAGCTAGGCTTGCCATTCTCGTTCGCGAGCCATTTTGCTCCGGAGTATCTCATGCCGGCGATCCATCTCTACCGCAGCAGCTTCCGCCCGTCCGAAGCACTCGCGAAACCTTACGTCATGATCGGCATCAACATTGTTGCCGCAGACACCGATGAGGAAGCAAGCTTCCTCTCGACCTCGCAGCAGCAGCAATTCCTCAGCCTCATCCGCGGCCGTCCGGGCAAGCTGAAGCCGCCGATCGACAACATGGATGAGCTGTGGATGGCGCATGAGCGGGATGCGCTGCAGTCCAAATTCAAGTATGCGATTACCGGAAACAAAGCAACCGTAGCTGCTCGCCTGCGTGAAATTCTGAGCGAGACGATGGTCGACGAGCTAATTGTCACCTCCCAGATTTACGATCATACCGCGCGCCTGCGGTCTTATGAGATCGTGGCTGAAGCAGCCGGGCTGGAAGGCTCTGCGGCGGACTAACCTTGGTAACAAGAAACGCCCTTTACTTGACCGCTTCTTAGCGGAACTTCGTAAAGGGCGTTTCTTTATTTTCTTTATTGTTCATCCATCGCCAGAACCTTGCTCATGTTCACCTGCTCGATCATATGACCGATATTGCCTTCACCGGCATAGCGCGACATATCGAAGAAATCATGATGCAGCTCCGACCAATAGAGCTCGTTCTCATCACCTGCCGGCTCCACATCACGCTTCAACTTACCAGCGTAAACCTCCACATAACAATCCTGCAGATAATAGGTGAAGTCCATGACATGATGCAAAGTGACATCCTCTTGCGAAATGCCGGTTTCTTCCGCCAGCTCCCGATACGCTGCGTCGATCCCTGATTCACCGGGTTCGATTTTGCCGCCTACCAAATTACTTAATCCTTTATACGGCTCCTTCAGTCGCTTGCACATGAGCAGTCGTTCCTCGTTCTTGCTGTAAATCATCAGTACATTATATCCCTGCAAGTTCAGGCGCCCTCCCACGGGTTATTAAAAAGAAACCTTCTTCGTCGCTATCGCCTTGCCATCCTGACCGACAGCTTCCAGCTTGATTACACGATCCGCAATCCGCTCATCCGAAGGCGCATACCAGAGCCGGATCGGTTTGGTGTCTACGATGGTCGCCTTCGTCAACACCTGTTGATCTCCATCTTGATAAGTCACGTTTATGGATCCGATGCGATCATCGCTGATAACGCCATAGAGCATCGTCGGAGACAAGGCGATTTCTCCTGTAAACCCGTCATCCGCGAGGTAAGCCTTAAGGCTGCCATATTCCGCCGACTGCTTGATTACCCATTTGCCAAAAATATTCTTCTTCAATAATCCATAGCCCATATCCGTTACCGCAAGGTCTTTGGACTCACTTACCGCCTGCTCCTCCGGTACGCTCAGGTAGAAAGCCAGTGTATCCCCTTGATCCACTTTCGTTTGGTACAGGAGCTGCACCTTCTTCATGTGGCCCTTATTAAGCACTTCCTCCACGGTGGAGCTGTTGCGCGTACCCATGAATGTATTGACCAGAAGCAGCACGAGCACTGCACCCAGCACATAGTAAATTCTCTTCCCTTTAAGTATCACTGCCTATCCCTACCTTCCGAAGCTTCCTTACACCGAATGTTCGGTAGCTTCCCCACTGCTGATCCTACTATACAAAAGATTGCTTAACCGTCCCTCGGCCCGCTTCCACTTCAATCTCCGCATAAGCGCCATTAATCAAAGTGATCTGGGGTGGGACATGCCCGCAATCGACGTCAACGACTATAGGCAGCCCAAGCTCCGCGGCCAAATCGGCGTACACATCTTCAATGGTGTAATTCTCAACAGGGCTATTAGCTGGACTCCGCCCGAATAGAATACCGGAGCAGTTGTCGAACCAGCCTGCCAGCTTCATCTGAACCAGCGATCGTCGTACATCCGCCGTGTTCAGCTCGCAATTCTCGAGCACCCATACTACCGGTTCCCCGGGTATGTATTGCTCTCTGAACCGCCGAACATCGCCGTACGGCGTACCGATTAAATGCCGAACGACATCGATGCAGCCCGCGAGCAATCTTCCTTTCATGACGGTTGTGCCGCTGAACCGCTCATCGTTCTCACCGCCAGGTGATTCGATCTCGCCGCTAGGCAGCACTTTGCGCCAATAGGTGGGTTCCGTCAGATTGAACACGTTCGGATTGTCCTTCACCCAGTCCTTCTGATAATGAAGCGAGGACCGCTGCTCGCAGGATTCGCCGGCTTTGGTCGAGAGAACGGCTTGCCACATGGCAGTCGTCTCATCAGGCACTTCTCCTCTGAGGTCCACAATATTCGTACCATGCGCCGTGGCGATTCCCGTCTTAAGCGTGATGGCAAGCAGGAGGACGCTTAGATCGGAATACCCGAGCACCCATTTGGCCGGCAGATGTTCATACTCTACTTGATCCACCATCTCAATTAACAATTCGCCTCCCCAGGGAGGAATGATCAGATCGACTCCGGCATCCTGCATCATCGCATTAAACTCTTGTGCGCGCACTGCAGCGGGAGCGGATTTCGCTTTATTTTGCGTATAGGTTGTAGCTCCAATTTCAAGACAGAAGCCTTTCGTTGCTAACCGCTCACTAACCTGTTCCAGCAGTCCGTGGGCCGCCGGATCTACTCCGGACGAAGGTGCCGTTACCCCGATTGTTGCTCCCTTTGCCATCCACGGATATTGAATCGTCGCCATATTACGCCTCCTCTGTTAAACGGAATAGGTGAACCTCGTCGCTTGCTCGCTCCACGACCAGAATCGGCCGGCCTCATCCGCAGATGCTGCCAGCTGCGAAACCGCAATTGGCTTCAGCTTGTAGAAATAATCGCCGGACTTGCCGCCAATCTCAGACTCAGCCGCACTCGCCAGAAACACGGCTGTCGCCGAGCCTTGCTCCGCCGTCTGGAAGAATGGACGCATCAGCTTATGGACGAGCGCGCCGAACCCCGTGTTCCGGTTCACCCCGATATCGGTCGACACTACGCCGGGATGCAGCGCATAGACCGGAATGCCGGTTCCGCTTAATCTACGCGCAAGCTCCTTCGTGAACCAAATATTCGCGATCTTCGAGCGGCTGTAAGCACGCCACACCGTGAAGCTCTTGCTCATTCCCGGATCTCCATAGTCCATCGTGCCAATCTTATGCGCACCCGAGGATACGTTGACGATCCGCGCCGATTGACTCTGACGCAGAAGCGGCAGCAGCAAGCCCGTCAGCAGATAATGGCCCAGATGGTTCACGCCAAGCTGCCGCTCGAACCCATCCGCCGTTTCTTCCCGCTTCAGCGTAATGACACCTGCATTGTTGACCAGCACATCGAGATGGCTTGTCCGGTTCGCCAGCTCCGCCGCAGCCTCTCGGATGCTCGCGAAGGAAGCGAGATCGCAGAGCACGAGTTCCGCATCTCCGCGACCGGACTTGCGGTTCACATAGTCAACCGCTGCTTGCCCCTTCTCCCGATTTCGCGCAAGCATGAATACCTTCATACCGTGCTCCGCTGCAAGCATCGCGGCCGTTGCCCGTCCCATACCACCGCTTGCGCCGGTCACTAAGGCGATCCGCTGTGAATGATTCCTGTTCGTCATTGACGAGTCACTCCTTCAGAGGGATTATGATTGCGCGGCTAACCTGTTGACACACTGTTCGAGGTTGTCCAGCGTTTCCTTCAACTGCTCCTGCAGCTGCTGGATGGACCATTTGCCGTCAACGCCGTTGAGACGCCGCAGATCACCTGCGATTAGAAGCACCATCCATAACGAGAACAGCGCGGTGAATAAGTAATAGCCCTGCTTGAATGCGCTCGCTTCCAGCTCGATTCCGTGGCTTGCACTTTGAAGGATGTAGCGATTCAGCAGCTCTTCGCGCAGCTCTGAGGTCATGGCCTTCGGGAACACGGGATGCGTCGAATCGATCAAGTGAAACAGATCCCAGTAGCGGCTGTTCAGATGCGCATGCTCCCAATCGAGCACGCTGACAGCGCCCTTCACCCGTGCATAGTTGCCAAGGTGCAGATCACCATGCGAGATTACGTTTCTCGACCAATGCTGGGTGGCAGTTGCTGCTGGTTGCATCATTAGTGACTCCAGATGCTCGAGGACTGACTCTGCATTCGTGAACCTTGTCGCGAGTGGTTCTAGCAGCTCATTACGGTGACTGAGGTCCATCACCTGCTTCGCAATATCCTCGATGAACGGCTTCGGCCCAAGCAGCTGTTGCTGCTGCAAGTGTTCCACAGGCAAGGCATGCCACCACGCCACATGCGCGACCAGTTCAAGCGCGGCCTCCGCTTCGAAGTTGTGCTCCAGAGGCCCCAAGTCCTCGAACAGCTGCCAGCTGTGCTCGCTGGTTGCCAGCTCCGAGCCAGCCAGCAGCTGCGGATAAACGGCGGGGAAAGACATCCCCTTCAATATATGCTCATACACCCAGGCCTCTTGCCCAAGCTGACTCTCATTCGTTAACGGCTTGAATATGTAACTTTCATCGGGCGACACATAGACGCGCTCCACGCACTTCCCGTTCGTACCCGTATAGAGAATATCTCTTCTCCAGATTCGACGATCATCCAGCGTCCCATCCGGCCGTACGATTTCCTTCAACGCGTGCCACCTCCTACTCCACTGGGAACATTCCCATATAACGCCTATTGTACATGGAAAATGAAGCAGATGAAACGACCATCCGCACGGTATCGCGGGAAATCAGCTGCCACGCCGCATACTAGCAGCAGATTCCAAACACCTCCCCCTCCTAAGTTGCTCGGTCACAAGAAATGCTGCATTTTCTGCAACATTTCCAGTCAATATCGAGCCTATTCTAGGAGATGTTGCATAACATGCAACATTTTCGGTTCCATACGCTCATATGGCGCTCATCTGCTCAGAAATGTTGCATTTCCTGCACAATTAACGCTCCAGTACCCTTGTGACCGCTGATTTGTTGCACTTTATGCAACAATTGCTCACTCCTCTCACGTTCTGACACCTCATCCACATACAACCCATCCCACTCCACTCACTAACTGCATGTTTAACGCAATAGTAGCTACAACTACCGAGACTACTATGGCAACTACCTCCATCACATCCAGCACTTCCGTACTTCCAGCACTTCCAGCACTTCCAGCACTTCCAGCACCTCCAGCACCTCCAGCACTTCTAACAATTCAGCAACCCCATCAACTCTACAACCCCCGCTCCTCTCCTCCCCCTTCCCACTCAACAAAAAAAGGACCATCTCAAAAGTCACCTAGCACACTTTTGAAACAGTCCTTCACTATTACAAACCCTTGCTCGCCGCAGCTGTCGCGGCAGCATCCGTTCCGGCTGGAGCATCAGCCGGACCCGGCGCCTGCTCGCCCGTCTGCAGCTGATACATCTTGAAGTATCGGCCCTGCAGCGCCATCAGCTCGCGGTGATTGCCTCGCTCCACGATCTCGCCGCGATGCAGCACGAGAATCTGATCCGCCTCGCGGATCGTCGAGAGACGGTGCGCGATGACCAGCGTCGTGCGTCCTTCGCTGACGACCTTCAGCGCCTGCTGGATCAAACCTTCCGTTTCACTGTCGATGCTGGCCGTCGCCTCATCCAGAATGAGAATGGAAGGGTCGAACGCCAGCGCCCGAGCAAACGAGATCAGCTGCCGCTGCCCGGAAGACAGCGTGCTCCCGCGTTCCACGACTAGTTCATCATAGCCGCCGGGCAGCTGCTCGATGAACGGCGCGGCACCGACTTCGCGCAGCGCATTCTTCACGCGGTCGATGCTAATGTCCTTGTTGTACAAGCTGACATTGAACTTGATATCGCCTGCGAACAAGAACGGATCCTGCAGCACGATGCCCATATGCTTGCGCAAAGCCTGCTTCGAGAAGCTGCCGATATCACGTCCATCGATGGTGATGATACCTTGCTGCGGCTCATAGAAGCCGAGCAGCAGGTTCATAATGGAGCTTTTGCCTGAGCCGGTATGGCCGACAAGCGCAACCGTCTCCCCTCGGCGCGCCTCAAACGAGATGCCCTTCAGCACATTCTCGCCTTCCTTATAAGCGAAGGTCACGTTGTCGAATTTCACGACGCCTTCGGGACGGTTAACGCCTGCAGTATCCTCAACTTCCTTGCCTTCGATGTCCATAATCGCGAACACCTTCTCGGCCGAGACGAAAGCCCGCTGCGCATTGGTCAATTGATCGAATATCCCGATAATCGGCTGGAAGATCCGGCCCATATAATCGATAAACGCGTAGAACACCCCGAAGGAGATTCCCGTGGACAGCGACTCTCTCCCGAAATACCACACCACATAAGCGGTAACCAAACTGCCGATGGTGCCGACGATATTACGCGAGGACAGAGAGAATACCCGAAACTGCTTTACTTGATTCACATAACGATCCTCGTTCAGCACCTCGAACTCCTCGATCGTTACCTTTTCCCTGCGAAAAGCTTGAATGATCGGCATGACGACAATCGATTCATTAATCATCGCGTTCATGTCGCTTAACCGAGCGCGCATGATGGTGATGAAGACCTTCGAGTATTTCAAATGCACATACATGATGATCACGAACAGTGGCGGAAGCAGCAGCGCGAACAGCGCCAGCCGTGCATCCAATATAAACAGTGCCGTGTAAATCCCCGCCAACTGAACAAGGCTGACCACGAAGGTCGCCATGAAGCTCATAAACAGATCACGCACAGCTTCCGTATCGTTCGCGATACGCGAGACGACCTGCCCAATCGGCGTATTGTCAAAATACTTCAGCGGAATTCGCCCGATATGCCGCATCAAGTCGATCCGCATGTTCTTAATGATGCGAAGCGCCGTGGCTTGCAGCAGGTACGATTGTGAAAAGTTGCATACGCTGGCCGTGAGCAGCAGCCCCATGTAGAGGCCCAGCAGCTTAAGCACTGCGCCGATGTCTCGCTCATTACTCGATAGATGCTTGTCGATGATGGTTTTGGTAATATACGGTCCGCCGAGCTCAGCGCCAACCGCGATGCAAAGGATGAGCAGCGCCGCGATAATACGGTATTTGTAGACGAGTGCATAGCCGAGAAGCCTTCTCGTCGTCGATGGATTCATAGCTACCTCCTGTATTCGGATGCCCGTAAGCGGGCTATTTTTGATGGCTTGCGCCTTTTTCCGATAGACCTAGCTCACTAAGGCTGCTAATCGCGCCTAGTATTGGCATACCTAGCTCACTAAGGCCGCTAATCGCGCCTCGTACTGGCATACCTAGCTCACTAAGGCCGCTAATCGCGCCTCGTACTGGCATACCTAGCTCACTAAGGCCGCTAATCGCGCCTAGTATAGCTAGTCCTCCAAACTAGCTTCCATCTGCTGCCGATCCCATTGCTGTCTGTACCAGCCGCCGAAATGCATCAGCTCTTCGTGCGTGCCTTCTTCCACAATCCGCCCATCATCGAGCACCAGAATCCAGTCCGCATGACTGACGGCGGATAAGCGGTGCGTGGCGATAAAGGTCGTCTTGCCTGAACGCTCCAAGCGAATATTATGCAGGATGCGGCTTTCCGTTCTGGCATCCACCGCTGACAAGGCGTCATCCAGCAGCAGAATTTCCGAATCGATGAGCAGCGCCCTCGCGATGGCAAGCCGCTGCTTCTGACCGCCGGAGAGCATGACGCCGTTCTCGCCGACGATCGTGCCAAGGCCTTCCGGCATCGCGGCGATATCCGAGGTGAAGGAAGCCATCTCGACTGCTTTTGCAATCTCAGCTTCCGAAGCCTGAGGTTTGCCGAGCGCGATATTATCGCTGATCGACTTCGAGAGCAGCAGATGCTCCTGCGGTACATAAGCGATCCAGCGTTTCACTTGATCAATGGCGATCTGCTCAACAGGCACCCCCGAGATAAACAGCTTGTCCGTATCAACGGGGTATTGCCTTAGCAACTGCTTCAGCAGCGTGCTCTTCCCGCTTCCCGTACGGCCAACGATGCCAAGCGTCTGCCCACGCTCAAGTGTGAACGATACCTCGCGCAAACTAGGCTGATTGGCTGTCGGGTAGGTGAACGTCAGCCCTTTCATTTCAATCGTCGTCGGGACAGCCACCTCTACCGGTGATGCGACATCCGCAAGATCCGGCTCCTGCTTGAACGCTTGCTCCAACCGATCCGCAGAAGCACTGCCCCGCTGCAGGACGTTGATAAACTCGCCGAAGGAAATCATCGGCCAAATTAACATCCCTAAATAAATATTAAAGGAGATTAACTGTCCCAGCGTAATCTCATCGTGAAACACCAGATAACTCCCATAGCCGATCCCGATGGAGTAGCTGACACCCACAATAAGCGAGATCAGCGGCTGAAACAGCGCATTCAGAATCGATACTTCACGGTTGCGATCCATGACCTCCGTCGTCACTTGATCGAAGGCAGTCAGATCATGCTTCTCCTGTACGTAGGAACGAACCACTCGGATACCCGAGATCGACTCCAGCGCATGATTGTTCATTTTGCCAAAAGCATCCTGAGCCGCCATGAACCGAACCCGAACTTGTTTCCCCAGCTTGTTGATGACGACAGCCAGCAGCGGCAGCGGAATTAACGCGGCTATCATCAGCTTGTAGTCAATAAGCGAAATCATCGTGATGATGACGACCGATGCGCCGACGAGCGTATTCACGAGCGTCATTACCCCGTATCCGGCCGTGTTGCCGATGGCCAGAATATCGTTGGTAGCCAGCGCCATCAGCTGACCGGTGTTGTTGCGTTGGAAGAATGAAGGCGTCATACGAGTCATATGCGCCAGAAACCGTCCGCGCAGCAGCTTCTCGATCAGCACCGAGTTGCCGAACAGCGTGGTGATCCAAATATATACGAGCACATATAAGAGCAAAGAGAGACTAACCAGCAGCAGCACGGTGCTGCTCAGCTGAGAAGCCGTCAGCGTATGCTCGCGGATGCGGTCAATGGTGTTCCCGATCATTTTCGGCGGAACCGTCGTTAACAGGCTCACCACCGTCATCAAGCTGATGGCAAGCGTGTAATGCATCCATCTGAGTTTAAAGAACCACTGAAGCCGTGTCACGAAAGACAAGATATTGCCCCCTTTATTCATTCTGCCAAAAGTTACTGCTTTGATTGTACCTCTTGCTGCGGCAATGTACCAACATCGCACCTGGTATCCTTATAGTAATTTGCCCAAGATTGGATATTTCCTCCTGCCTGCTGCAAACGAACCTCGCTATACTTCCACAAGCAAACCCGCCTTCGAGCTGCATCCCAAATAACAGCCAAAAGCGGGTCTAACGTCTCAACCTATCTTCGCGACACTTCTTGCTCAATGAACACTTCGCGGCTTCAACGCTGCCTCTCGCCTTGGCTTCCGGCTTGCCAGGAAGACGCCGAAGAGGATAATAACGAGCCCTGCGAGCATATTCCATTTGATCGCTTCGTCTAGGAGCACCGAGCCCCAAATCAGCGCGGTGGAAGGCACCAAATACGTGACCATGGAGGCGAATTCTGCGCTGCCCTTCTCGACCATATAATAGAACAAGATATAGGCGAAGCCCGAGCCAAAGATCCCAAGCCCGATAATATGCGGCACATTGCTCATATCGCTTACGTGCCCCCATGTTATCGACTCCGTAGAGAATGCCAGCGTGCCACTGACAATCGTACTGCTAAGCAGCGTGCCGTATGTAATTTGGTACATGGAGCTGCCTCGCACGGATAGCCTTTTGGACAATTGCGAGCCCACAGCATAACAGAACGTAGCCGTCAGCATGCCGATCAGTCCAATGCCATTGACAGACAGCAGCGCGCCGGGACGAATGCCGAGCAGAATCACCAGGCCGATTGTCGCTACGCCAATACCTACCCACTGCATGTAATGCGACTTGCTCTTGAAGAACAGAATGCCCACGATGATCGTCCACACCGGTGTCATCGCATTCAGGATCGAAGCCATGCTGCTCGTCAGATGCTGCTCGCTGAATCCAATCAAGGTCCAAGGCAGCGCCGTATTGATCAGTGCCATAATGAACATCGCCGGCCATGGCAGGCTTCGGAAGGCAAAAGGCTTCTTGAAAATCAGCATAATGAACAGCACGACAACCAGTCCGCAGAATGAACGCAGAAACGCGATCGACCACGGGCCAAAGTCATGCAGCAATAGTTTGATAAAATAAAACGAACCGCCCCAGATGAGGCTTAACAGCAGAAGTGCGACATAGATGAGTCTGGGCAACCTGTAATCCTTCTTTCTATTCCTTAATAATTCGGCTCAGGCTCGTAACGGAATTCCCCCAAATCGATCGTGCCGGCGGGACTCACGTAGACCCCTTCGCCCTCAAGCAGCACACGCTGCATGTAGCGCCCGTCGCCGTCGCCGATGGCGATCTCGCCTTTACCGTTGATGACGCGGTGCCAAGGCAATCCATGCTTCTCGCTCATGGAATGAAGAATACGTACTACCTGCCGCGCCCCTCTTGGGCTGCCGGCCTCTGCCGCGATCTGACCGTACGTCATGACCGTGCCTGATGGGATTTTCGAGATAACTGCAATGACCTGCGCTGTAAATGGCGTCATGACGCACCTCCTTTAATCTCTATTAGTATACACCCTATACGGCCTGCCCCTGCAAGGAAAGTTGAGCGATATCCCCCTGCTGACCTCTGAGAAATTCCCCCCTTAGGGAAAAGCTAGGCTTCTATGTTAGAATAAATCTATTCTGTCCTGTAGGAGTGAGTCCATTGCCTAATTTTCAAGAAAAACTCGAGCGTTACGCAGCTCTTGCTGTTGAGGTCGGCGTAAATGTACAGCCTGGCCAAACTTTAGTGATTTCCACATCCCTGTCATGCGCGCCTTTCGTGCGTCTTGTCGTGAAGAAAGCTTATGAAATCGGCGCCAAAAACGTGCATGTAGAGTGGAACGACGATGTCGTCACTCGCACGAAGTATGAGCTTGCCCCAGACGAAGCCTTCACGGAATATCCGGAATGGCGTGCGAAGGGCTGGGAGCAGATGGCTGCCGACAACGCGGCTTTCCTCAGCATCATCGCACCTAACCCGGATCTGCTGAAAGGCACGAAGCCTGAGCGGATCGCCAACGCGAACAAAGCGGCAGGCATCGCCCTGAAGACGTGGAGAAGCTACACCATGTCCGACAAAGTCAGCTGGTCCATCGTTGCCGTTCCATCTCCGGATTGGGCTGCCAAAGTGTTCCCGGACGTAGAGCCAAGCGGCCAAGAGGATGCGCTCTGGGATGCGATCTTCGCAGCAACCCGCATGAACGAAGAAGATCCGGTTGCGGCATGGAAGTCGCATATTGAAGTGCTGGATACGAAAGCATCCCACTTGAACGAGAAGAAATTCCGCAAGCTGCACTATACGGCGCCGGGAACTGATCTCACGATCGAGCTGGCACCGGGCCATATCTGGATCAGCGCAGGCAGCGAGAACGCGAAGGGCGATATCTTCGTCGCCAACATGCCGACAGAGGAAGTGTTCACTGCTCCGCTTAGAGGCGGTGTGAACGGTACTGTTTCCAGCACGAAGCCGCTTAGCTACGGCGGCAACCTAATCAAAGACTTCTCGCTGACGTTCAAGGACGGTCAAATCATTGACGTGCAAGCCGAAGAAGGACTTGAAGTCCTGAAGAACCTTGTGGCCACAGACGAAGGCGCCGCTTACCTCGGCGAAGTCGCGCTTGTACCGCATCGTTCCCCGATCTCGGACACGAACCTCGTGTTCTACAACACGCTGTTCGACGAGAATGCTTCCTGTCACTTGGCGATCGGCAAAGCCTACGCTTTCTGTATCGAAGGCGGCAAAACGATGAACGAGGAAGAACAAGTCGCGAACGGCCTCAACAACAGCCTTGTCCACGTGGACTTCATGATCGGCTCCGCAGAGTTGAACATCGAAGGCGAACGCGTCGACGGCACGAAGGAAACGATCTTCCGCAACGGCAACTGGGCGTTCTAATAAGTAACCGCACAAAAAAAGCACCACTCTGTTCTGCCTCTCGGCACAAGGAGTGGTGCTTTTACTTTTCCTCTCTTAAAGCACCTTCGACAAGAACGCCTTCGTCCGCTCCTGCTGCGGATGCTCGAAGATCTGTGCCGGCGTGCCTTGCTCGACGATGTAGCCCTGCTCCATGAAGATGACGCGGTCGCCTACTTCGCGGGCGAAGCCCATCTCATGCGTGACGACGACCATCGTCATGCCTTCCTTCGCGAGCTGCTTCATAACCGCTAGCACCTCGCCGACCATCTCCGGATCGAGCGCCGATGTCGGCTCATCGAAGAGCATGATCTTCGGCTCCATCGCAAGCGCACGCGCAATCGCAACGCGCTGGGATTGACCGCCGGACAGCGAAGCCGGATACGCATTCGCTTTGTCCGCCAAGCCTACCTTCTCGAGCAGCTCCATCGCTTTGGCGCGTGCTTTCTGAGCCGGCCATTTGCGAATTTGAATAGGACCGATCGTAATATTGTCCAGCACCTTCAGATGCGGGAACAAATTAAACTGCTGAAACACCATGCCAACCTCAGTACGGATGCTCGTGATGCTCGTATTCTTATCCATCAACGACTGGCCTTCGATCACAATGTTGCCGCCTGTCGGTTCTTCCAATAGGTTAAGGCAGCGCAGAAACGTCGATTTGCCTGATCCGGACGGACCGATGACCACGACAACTTCTTGGTTGCTGATATCTACATTAATATCTTTGAGTACGACATTCGTGCCGAACGCTTTGGACAACCCGGTTACTTGAATAATTGGACTCATGTGCATTACACTTTCCTTTCCAATGCATTGAGCAGCTTACTTAACGAGTAAGTAAGAATGAAGTAGATGAGCGCAGCCGTCAGGTACGGCTCCCATACACGAATGTACTGCCCCTTCATAACGTTGCTCCAATACATGATCTCAGGCGCCGTAATAAGCGCAACCAGCGAGGAGTCCTTCACAAGGACGATAAATTCGTTACCGAAAGCCGGAATCATCCGTTTGATCGCCTGCGGAAGCACGATGAAACGCATCGTTTGGGCATGGGTCATCCCAAGCGATTTCGCCGCTTCGGTCTGACCTTTGTCGATGGACTGAATACCAGCCCTGTATATTTCAGCCGTATAGGCTGCAGCATTCAAAGATAAAGCGGTGATAGCCGCAACAATCGCATTTGTTTTCCCGTAAACGAGCGGAATAAGACCGAAGTGCACGATATAAATCTGCACAAGCAGCGGAGTTCCGCGGAAGAAGTTGATGTAAGACTGCATCGGCCACCGAAGAAACCAGCGAGTCGACATTTTGCCGAAGCTAACGAGTAATCCCAAGATCGAACCAATTATGATTCCCGATAAGGAAATCCCGATGGTATACAGCGTCCCCTTTAGTAGAAGCGGCGCATAATCCATAATGATATCAAATCTAAATCTTAAATCCATCCATATTCGCCCTTTCGTCTTCTTTACATCGATGATAGGCTAAGCGAACAAAAGGGCATGCGCAATCACGCATGCCCTTGGCGCTTTCTTACTTCAACAGATTAGCCGTATTCGGCTCTTCGCCAAACCATTTCTTATACAGTTCTGCATATTTGCCGTTCTCGATGACTGTCTTAATCGCCGGATCCAGCTTCGCTTTCAACTCGCTGCCTTTTGGATACAGAATGCCGTAATACTCCGGCGTGAAGTTCGTTGTATCCGAAACTTCTACGTATTTCTTGTCCGGGTTGTTCTTAATGTAGTCGCGTACGATTGCAATATCCGCAACGACTGCATCTGCGCCGCCTTGATCAAGCTCAAGCAGAGCAACTGCGTTGCTGTCGAATTTCTTCAGATCCGTGTTGCTGTTACCCATGATCTCAGTCATCAGAGTATCCGCAGTAGTACCGGTTTGCACGGCAACCTTCTTGTCTTTCAGGTCAAGCGCGCTCTTGATATCGCTGCCTTCTTTAACCATGATTACGTTAATGGATTCAAAATAAGGCATGGAGTAATCGTAAGTTTGTTTACGCTCATCGGTGATCGAAATACTGGAGATACCTGCTTGAAGTTCTGTAGCTTTCTCTACGCCAACCAGCATGCCATCCCAGCCTGTGTTCTTCACTTCATGCTTCAGGCCGGCTTCATCCATGACAGCATCAATGAATTCGATGTCGAATCCTGTGATCTTGTCTTTGTCCATATATTCCATTGGAGCATAAGCCGCATCTGTTCCAAACACGTACGTAGTAGCGTCACTGCTATTGCCTGCTTCGCTGCCTGCGTTATTGCTGTTGTTCTTCGCGCCACAACCAGAGAGAATTACTGCTGTCACTAATGTAAGAATAGCTATAATATACCACTTTTTCATTCTGCTTCCCCCTATTTAGTAGCTTTAATTAACTAAGATTCTATCAAGAAAAGTGGTCTGTTTCAATTTAAATTTTTAAATTGTCAGGTAATCTCACATATTACCAAAATAAATGGTTATTCGTGACCGTGAATAAATGTGTATCTGCACCCCAGTATCTATTCTTCTCCAATTTCGATGTTTGGATTAAAATCCGCTACAACAAGCACATCCATATGCCGTCCATCACGCAAAATGGTGTCTACCACGCATTTATTCCGCAGCTTGCTCCAGAAGCCTTGACCGGATTGACCAAGCACCATTTGGGAGCTCTTCAATGCATTTGCCTTCGCCAGCAAAGCAGCAGGCACATCGTTACGCGAGACGTTGTGCTCGACCTCGAACGTACCGCCAAGTCGCGCCGTCAGCTCTTGCAGCTCTGCAATCCGCTCCTCTTCACCTGGCACCGCATCCGTCTGCACGTAATGAACATGCCAATCCGCTTTGAGCCTATGCGCAATACGGAAGCCGCGGCGAATGAGTCGCTCCGCTTTCTTGTTCACCGTTACCGCAACGAAGATCGATTCGTGACGCCGCCATGGACCGCGAAGCGAACCGTTGCGTTCCCATGATTCAAGGCGCTCATCGACATCGTCGGCGATTTCCCGCAAAGCAAGCTCGCGCAGCGCAATCAAATTGCCTGTCTTGAAGAAGCCGCAGAGCGCGTCCTCAACGTCGCACATTTTATATATTTGACCTTCCCGCATCCGTTGCTGCAGCGTGTCAGGCGCCACATCGATCAGTTCCACCTCATCGGCAACGCGCAGCATCAAGTCCGGAACCGTCTCTTTGACAGCAGTTCCTGTAATTTGCTCCACCGCATCCTTCAAGCTTTCCAGATGGTGAATGTTCATTGTCGCAATAACGGATATGCCGGCGTCCAAGATCTCCTGAACATCCTCGTACCTCCGTTTGTTGCGGCAGCTCGGTGCGTTGGTAGAAGCCAGCTCATCAATCAGCACAACCTCCGGATTGCGCGCAATAATCGCGTCCACATCCATCTCCGAGTAAACCTGGCCATCGCATTCAACGGTCCGACGTGGCACAACCTCAAGCCGTCCGGCCTGATCCTGCGTTTCCGCGCGGTCATGCGTCTCCATAAGTCCAACGACAACATCGATCTCTTTGCGCAGCAGATCATTGCCCTCGCGAAGCATCATGTAGGACTTGCCCACACCTGGTGCTGCGCCGACATAGACCTTGAACTTACCGCGGCGAATCCGCTCGATCTTCTTCTCGACCTCTTGCGCGCTCAGCCTCCGGTACGGTTCGGCTGTCATCTTCGGGGTCGACCGTTTCGTCGGCAGTACTCGCTCTCCCTCATGATCGGCTCTGTCCGCCATGAAGAAAACGTCTATGTTGCGCATTTGTTTCAGCACGCTGCCCGCGATGGACCCCTGTGCAATCTCCTGTGCACGCGTCTGCTTGGAATGCCCCATAACGATACGGGTGGCATTAATCAGCATCGCATATTTAATGAGCGCGCGCGGGATTTGTCTTCTATTATTGACCAGGATCTCTCTGAAGCCGGCATCCACCTTCTCGGTCAGCTTCATTATGGATCGCTTGAAGTCATCTCTCTCCTTCGTAGGCTCCTGGCTGGAATCGACGAAGACCACAACCTCCAAGTCGCCGCCAAGACGTTTGGCGATTTGTTGCCCGCGACGGATATAGATCGAACCATTCCAGTGATACTGCGCCGCTACCAAGATGCGCTCCGTCGCGCCGGACGGTCCGATGAAGCCCTGCTCCTCGCGGTATTTCTCCAGCGACTCGTTCACGCCTTCGGCCATCAGCCGCAGCGCAATCTCTCTGAGCTTGCCGAGATTCCCGCGCTTGAGCAGCCCGAGATCTTTAATATTATTTAAACGCCCTTCATTCAGGCGTGACAGAATCGTTTCCGGTGAAGCATCGATTAACCGCACCTCATCCGCCAATTCCAGCAGATCCGCGGACACCGTGCATTCCGCTGTGATGCCTGTCAATTTCTGCGCAAGCTCGGTTACCCCTTCGAGTTCGTATACATTCACGGTTGTGATGATGCTGATACCATGACTCAGAAGAAATTGGATGTCCTCCAGACGGGTCGGGAATTTCGCATCCGGACGGTTCTCGTGCGCCAGCCCGTCAACGAGCAGCACCTCCGGATTCCGTTCCAGAATGGCATCCAAATTAAGATCTTTCTTCTCCACGTCCCCCTTGTACCAATGGATACTCGGAATCCGCTCCAAATCAGCGAGTTGCTCCACCGTTTCAGGTCGGCGCATCGTCGATACTGCACAAATCACAACCTCGATGCCCTGCTGCATAAGCGCTTGGCCTTCACGCAGCATATGATAGGTTTTGCCTGAGCCGCTCACGGCACCAACATAAATTTTAAGACGGCCGCGATGAATTTTGGAGATGGATAAGAGCATTTCTTCAGGGGTTTTGCGGCGGTAACCAGCCATGACAACTTCGCCTTCCTTTCTACACCTTTAAACTTACATAATCTTCGCAAACTTATTCTTCTTTGTGTCCATTCTTATCCCATAAAACGCACAAAAAAGAAGCCTGCAGGGGAATTGCCTCTTTAACACAGAGGAACGCCTCTCGCGGCTTCTAGGCACAAGTTATCATCAAAGTGTCTATTGCACGAACATTCGTTGCCTCTCTTATACGCTTTCGAGGTTAGCTGACGGATTCGGGCGTGAGAGTCGCCCTACTTGAAGCATCGACCAAGCGGTCCGTTCTTCAAGATTCACCCCAGATGAGTGGTTCCCCCGATTTCTATTGAGAAATTCAGCGCTATAGCAGAAGATTAAGCATGAATCGTATGTTACGCCTGCGCATGTCTTTTGTAAAGGAATGCCGCAAACGGTTTCGTTCTCATTTCCAGCCAACTGACGCGAATATAACGCTTACAACGGAGTAGATCGCAAGCAGTCTCCTTCTACCTCACTAATTTGCCGTTTCTCACAAATAAGGCGAAATAGAAGAGACTGCCTCATGCTTCGCGCTAGTTATAACCGAAGCCCATTTCAATTAATCGTAACAATAGCCCGATCAGGAAGCCGCAGACGGCACCATTCACCCGAATCCATTGCAGGTCCTGCCCTACTTTATCTTCAATTAACTCCACCAGCTGATCATTGTCGAGGCGATCGAGGTTCTCCTTGACGAACGAGCCGATCTTCGCGTGATTGCGTTCAATGAGTCCGGCGACCTGCCCTTTCAACCAATGCTCGGCATCCTGAACCAAGCCGTGGTTCTCCTCCAGGCGGTCAAGCAGACCCTCCAGCATCGGCCAAACCTTAGCTGCAAACTCCTCCGAATAAAGGAACGTAATGCCCCTCTCGCGCAGCGATTCGAACAACCGTGTCATCTCGCCATCCAGATCGAAGGAAGCAAGCAATTCATCGCGCAGCGCATCGAGCTGTCCGGTTTCGGCCAAACGTGAGATCAACATCTCCAGCCCTTGATGCAGATGCTTCATAATAACAGCACGCCGATCCGTGCCTTGAACCTTGAGTTCATGAATCTTCGTTAGGATAAAGGATTGCAGCATCGTGCCCAGCCGATCCTCATCCAGATAACCGATAAACGCGTTGACAGCAAATTGCATCAGGCCGCCTAGATTCAGCCCTTTCACGAGCTGCATCGCCGCATTGCCGAGCTCGCGGCGCATCCCTTCGGTGCTTGCCCATTCTTCCGCACGTTCCAGCAGCAGATCGAGCAGGCGCTCGTCTACGCCATTCTCCACGGCGTTGCGCAAGAAGCCGCGCAGCGCTGCTTCCAAATCAATTCGCTCCACCGCGGAACGAATTTCCCCCGAGAGAACAGGGACTAGCTTCTCCATCTCGATCGCACGGAGCGCACCTTCAAGCAGATGAGGCAAACGCTCGCTGTGTACCGCCGAGTGAGCAGCCTGGCGAAGAGCAGGCAGCAGCTGCTTCGCGAGCTCGATCTGCCGCAGCTTCTCGATCATGCTCTCTTTGGCAAGCAGCCGATCTTCGAGCACGCGCACGATGCCGTCCGACATCTTCTTGCGATTGCGCGGCAGCAGCGCCGTGTGCGGAATCGGAATGCGCAGCGGATGGCGAAACAGGGCCGTCACGGCAAACCAGTCCGCGAGCCCCCCGATGACGCCAGCCTCGAAGCCGACATGCAGCAAGCTAATCCCCGTGCCGCCGAAAGGCAGCGTAGCCGCGAAACCCGTCGCCATGATGCCAAGCGATATATTAGCAATATGTTTGTTTTTTCTCGAATCGTTCGCCATGTTCTTCCTCCTACTAGTGCTTCTTTACACCATACCACTTCATACGAATCAGTTGCAAAAACAGCCCTAAAAGCAAGAAAAAAGAGACATGACCCGAGGTCTGTCTCTTCCTCCGCCAAGCCGCCTTCGCGCTCGTCAGCTCTTCCGGCGCTCCAGCTTATGCATACGGGTAATTTTGGATTTATTATATGCTTTTTGCGATAGCTTGTATAGGAAGGAACAGAAATTACACTTGATAAACAAAGTGGCCTCCACTACAATAGGGATAAGCGACTAAAGTTAAAGCACTTTAACTTTTAGAACAATAAAATGAATTATCATCGGGATAAGATCCCATATTATTTTGAAGTAAAGTATAACCGCTTTAACTTTCATCGGCCTCTACCGTGAACAATATTTAATGGCTTGACCTACCTACGGAGACAGGAGTGGCACGAATGGCTTATTATCTGGGCATTGACGGCGGGGGCACCAAGACACACGCCCTGCTCACCGACGAACAAGGGAATGTGCTTGGCAAAGGCCAAAGCGGCAACGGCAATCATCAGCTTGATGCGGAAGGCGCTGCTCGGCACTTGGCGGAAGCCGTATCCGCGGCACTAGCGCAAGCAGGAATCAACCATGAGGATGTACAACATGCCTATTTCGGTCTTGCAGGCGCTGACCGGGAAGCGGATTATCGAATCCTGCATCCCATCGTGAGTGCGATCGGCCTACCTCGCTACTCGATTACTTGCGATACCATGATCGGACTGCGCGCCGGAACAGATCGTTCCTATGGGATTTCGGTCATTTGCGGTACCGGCACCAACTGTGCCGGCCGTAACCAAGCAGGTATCCATTTACAATGCGGCGGCTTTGAATATATGCATGGCGATTTTGGCGGAGGCGGCTCCCTTAACATAGAAGCATTCCGTACCGTAATCCGCGCCTGGGATGGTCGTGAGAAGCCTACGCTGCTCACCGACTTACTGCTTCGTTACCTGGGATATGATGACGTAGAAACGATGTTTAACGATTTTCTCGATCATAACAAGAAGGTCCCTGTCGATGTAACGAAGCTGTTATTCGAAGCAGCCGCACTTGGTGATGAAGCCGCAATCGCTATCCTTCACCATCAAGGAACAGAGCTGGGCAAGTCGGTAGTCGCTGTAGCGCGGCGCCTCGGGATGACCGGCGACAGCTTTGATGTCGTGCTGGCGGGCAGTCTGCTGACACGCGGAGACCGCGGCGGCTGGATTCGCGGGCCGCTTGAAGAGCTTGTATCGACCGCCGCACCGGCGGCAACACTTGTCACATTGACGGTCGATCCGGTCTTCGGCGCGGTCTGGTCTGCCATGGAAGCCGATGGCTTAACGATTGAGCAGCATGTATATGACCGCATGCGAGCACTTGGCGAATTCGATGATATCAAACAATAACGCATAACTAACGATATGGAATGGGATGTGACTGGGATGGCAGACGGATTGAAGGTTGTTGTTATTGGGGGCGGTTCCTCCTATACCCCGGAGCTGGTTGAAGGATTTATTCGCTTCCATCATGAGCTTCCGGTACGTGAGCTGTGGCTCGTCGATATTGAGGCAGGTCTTCATAAGCTGAACATTGTCGGCAATTTAGCCAAACGTATGGTGGAACGCTCCGGCCTTCCGATCGAGGTGCACCTGACGACAGACCGCCGCACGGCGATCAAAGGCGCTGATTTCATCAGCACCCAGATGCGCGTCGGCATGCTCGAAGCGCGCGGCAGAGACGAGTCCATTCCGCTGAAATACGGCGTAATCGGCCAGGAAACGACCGGCCCAGGCGGCATGATGAAAGCCTTGCGGACGATTCCGGTATTGCTGGACATCTGCCGGGATATCGAGGAACTGGCGCCTCAAGCATGGCTCCTTAACTTCACGAACCCGGCGGGTATCGTTACCGAGGCTATCCACACGCATTCGAGCGTACGCAGCGTCGGTCTGTGCAATGCTCCGATCGGACTGACCAAATGGTTGACCACGGCATACGAAACAGCGCCAGAGCATATCTACACCGAGTTCGTTGGCTTGAACCACCTGCACTGGGTCACGCGTGTAGACGTTAACGGCGTAGATAAGCTTCCTGAGCTGCTGAACAATACGGAAGGCTTCAGCGGCAAGAACGTCCCGCAGACAGGCTGGAATCCGGATTTCCTTCGCTCTCTTGGTGCACTGCCTTCCTATTATCTGAAGTATTTCTATATGACCGATGAGATGCTGGCCGAGCAGCAGGAATCCTTCAAGCGAGACGGCAACCGCGCAGCAGTCGTGAAACGCGTAGAAGATGAGCTGTTCCAGCTGTACGCAGACCCTAACCTGAGCGAGAAACCCAAGCAGCTCGAGCAGCGCGGCGGTGCCTATTATTCCGAGGCTGCCGTTAATCTCATGAAGTCGCTTTACAACGGCAAGAACGACATTCAAACGCTTAATGTCGCTAATAATGGCACGATTGACTTCCTGCCGGACAACGCATCCATTGAGGTGAACTGTGTCGTGACGAAGACCGGCCCGCTGCCCCTTCCTCTGACGAATGTGCCTCTGCATGTCAAAGGATTAATTCATGCCGTTAAGACCTACGAGCAGCTAACCATAGAAGCAGCCGTCACCGGCAGCCGCGATATCGCACTCCAAGCGATGGTTCACCACCCGCTGGTACCGAGCGTAGAAATCGCGATTAAACTGCTGGATGAGATGCTGGAAGCGAACAAAGACTATTTGCCGCAGTTCTTCCCACAATCGTAATTGCAACCGTATAGACCGAGCAGAGAGTCTGGGACTCGCTGCTCGGTCTTTTCTATATAAATTAACATTTTGTTCATTTTCTTTCTCCTACTTTCGTTGTATGATGATTATTGTGATAATGATTCTCAGTATCATTGAGTTTGATTCATGGGCTTTCATTTATATACACCATTAATCATTACGTTGCGAGCAGCGGCGGACACCCACTTAAATAGCGTAGAAGAAAGTAGGCACATACATGAACAATCAACTGGAATTATTCGATGTTACCATAATCGGAGGCGGCCCGGCCGGCCTCTACACCGCTTTCTATAGCGGCATGCGGGAGATGAAGACGAAGCTGATCGAAGCCCGTGAAGAGCTTGGCGGACGCATTCTCATTTACCCGGAGAAAATGATATGGGATGTTGGGGGCCTAACACCGACGCTTGGCGCCAACTTAATCGAGTCGCTAGTGACACAAGCGATGACGTTCGAGCCGACTGTCGTGCTCGGTCAGCATATTATCGGTCTCGAGCGGCAAACAGACGGTACGATTATGCTTACTGCCGCATCCGGAGAGAAGCACTGGACACGCTCGGTCGTGCTCGCGATCGGCTACGGCATTCTGGAGCTGGCAAAGCTGGAGATCGAAGGTGCGGATCGTTTCGAGGTAACGAACCTGCATTATACCGTGCAGTCGCTGGAGGAGTTCCGCGGCAAACATGTGCTCATCTCCGGCGGCGGCGACTCTGCGGTTGACTGGGCCAACATGATCGAGCCGATCGCGGCAAGCCTGACCGTCGTGCATCGCCGGGATAAGTTCGGCGGCCATGAGCGCAATGTGACGAAGATGAAGGAATCATCTGCATCCGTTCGGACGCCGTACGCTGTTCAAGCGCTGCACAGCAGCAACGGGAGTGCCATCGACCGCGTGTCGATTACCCATGTGGAAACCGGCGAAGTAGAACAGCTTAGTGTCGATGCGGTCATCGTCAACCACGGGCTGCGGTATAACTTCGGCGCGATTCGCGATTGGGGCGTCGAGATGGGAGAATGGAACGCCCATGTCAGCAGTAAAATGGAAACGAACCTCCCTGGCGTCTTCGCAGCAGGCGATTTCGTCATGCACGACAGCAAAGTGCATCTCATCGCAGGCACATTCACCGATGCCGTGAACGCGTCGAACAGCGTCAAAACCTATCTCGACCCTGCCGCCGACAAGACGGCCTACGTCTCCTCGCACAACTCGCGCTTCAAGGAGAAGAATCGCCAGCTTGGCGTTGCCGTGGATGATGAGGAGGAGCATTAACCTCTTACTCACCTCCCGTAGAGTTACTTTGGCAAAATGTTGTATGATATGCAGCATTTCAGCTCAATTGCTCACCTAAATCGCCAAATGTTGCATGCACTACAACATTTCAGGTTGTTTCGGGCTAGATATGGCGAAAATCATACGAATGTTGCATGTTGAGCAGCATTTTCGAAGTAAAGGCTGCTGCAAGGTGAAAATGTTGCATATCGCGCAACATATTCACTCCGAGTGTAACTCCTAGATGCAAACAGGGCTGAGTGATCGCATACGATCACTCAGCCCTGAACTGTTACTACTACAACTGCGGCTCGCCCAGCCCCGCTACCGCTCCGCCAGAAGCTGCTGGCGGTACTCCGTCGGCGTTACGTTCATCTTCCTGCGGAACACCTGCGTGAAATGACGCACGTCCGAGTAGCCGATTCGCTCGGCGATCTCGGCCAGCTTGAGGCCCGGCTGCAGCAGCAGCTCCCTTGCCTGCTCGATACGCAGACTGATGACGTAGTCCTTGTACCCTTGCCCTGTCTTCTGCTTGAACAGCTGGCTGAAATAGATCGGATTCAAGAACACGACCGACGCCACCTTCTCGAGCGACAGTTCCTCGTTATAATGTGCCTTCAAGTATTGCAAGGCCACCTCGATTGCCTTGTCCCCGCCCTCTTGGCGATCGCCTGCCATCATCACCGACGACTGGCGCAAACGCCTGACCTCGTCCGGGATGTGCGTAAACTCGCGAATCATATCCGAAGACGTAATATGAAACGGCACCTTCAGATAATGGCTGAGATGCGTGCGCAGCTCCTGCAGCAACTCGCCCTCCGTCCGGTTATCCTCCAATTGAACAAGCCCAAGCAAGCTCTGACGGTCGAAGTTGACGACAACCCCCTGTCCGTGCCGATCGATCAGCTCAGACAGTACATTTTCGATAATAAAATGCTCCAGCTGTACGTTCTTAACCGCCTCTTCTATGCGCACCATAATCAAACGGAATTCCGGGTATCGCTCGATTAACTCGCCGATGTCTAAGTTGCCGATATCGAGTCCCGACGCGAGCCGCTGAAAGACAGCTTCCCGCAAGTACTTCAGATTCGTCTTCAGCAGCTCGCTTTCCTTCGTAATCGCGGACTCCTGCTTCGCTTCATCGGCAAGCTGCGCCATCAGCTCGACCAGACGCGTTTTGCCGATCGGCTTAAGGAGGTAGTCGCGCGCACCTAGCCGCACTGCTTTCTGAGCGTACGAGAACTCGGAATGCGCAGAGATCACGACCCATTTGGCATGGGGATACTTACGGCGAGACATCTTCATGAACTCCAAGCCATCGATGCCGGGCATCAATATATCGGTCAGCACAATATCAATCGGCTGACTGTCCATGAGTTTAACCGCTTCCTCCGCCGAAGCTGCCAAATGAATGGAATAGTCGGGAAAAGCCCGCTTGATCGTCCGTTTCACACCTTCACGAATGACGCCTTCATCATCCGCGATGAGAATATTCACTGCCATGGACAGTTGCTCCTTCCTTGGTCGGCGGCAGATGAAGCGGCACCGTAATGATTGCGGTTGTCCCTTCGTTCAGCACACTCCTAAGTTCCACGCCGTAGGCATCACCATACATATGCCGAATTCGCCGCTGCAGGTTCACCAGACCGATGCCGCCTTCATGCCGGACTGCCTCATGCTCCCCATGTTCAGCCTCATCCTCCGGATTCAACAGCGATGCATTCAACTTCGCCAGCGCTGCCTCATCCATCCCCGCACCGTTATCCTGCACGATGATGCGCAATTGACGTTCATCGGATTCCGTGTAGACGCGCAGCGAGCCGCACCGATCAACTAGAGGTTCCAACCCGTATTTCACCGCGTTCTCAATAATGGGCTGCAGGGTCATTTTGGGCAATGGGATGTTCAGCCAAGGTTCCCCTACGTCGATGTCCACCGTTAGGCGTCCTTCCAACCGCGTCACAATAATCGTCAGGTAATGCTCGGTCTGTTCGATTTCCTCCCGCATGCTGACCGCATGATCTTCCCAATAACTGCTGTAACGGAACAGCCGCGATAGAGACAGCACCACCTCGCCCAACCTGTCATGGCCTTTCTCATCGAGCATCCAGTAGATCATATCGAGCGTGTTATAGAGAAAATGGGGATTCACCTGCGACTGCAGCGCCTTCAGCTCCGCATTCTTCTCACTGACAGATGAGATCTTCACCCGTTCAATAAGCTCGGCGATCTGATTCACCATCTGATTAAAAGAAGCGACCAGTATGTTAATTTCCTGATACGAGGTCACATTCAGCGAGCCGCGGAAATTACCGATTTCGACCTGCTTCATCTCGGAGATCAGCCGCTTAAGCGGCGAAGATATCGTCCGCGAGAAAATCGTCGCAATAAGCGTCGCAACCAGAACGAGCGCTGAGCCTACCAGAAGCAGAAACCGCTGCGTCTCCGCCAGCTCCACGTTCAGATCCTTATCCGGCGTCACGCTGAGCACCGTCCAATCTGCATAAGGAAGCTTCGAAGCTACGATTAGCTGATCATCTTTCTCCATCACGACCGGTATCCCGTCAATCGGGCGCTCTAAGCTCGCAAGCCAAGGTTCATCCCAAGTGATAGAGGTCGTGGAGACGACTTTCCCCTCGCCGGACATCAAAAAAACCTGGCTATGCGCGCCAAGCTTCAAATTCTCCATAGCCGCAATTATCGCCCTCGGACTTGTCTCGAACAGCTCGATACCAACCTGCTTATGATTATTCAGATCGTAGATCGGTCGGCCAAAAGCAAACACAGAGCGGTTCTCCACCTGATCGATAATGGAGCGTTCAAACACACCTAGCCATACCATACTGCCGGTAGAGGCTTTGATTTGCTTATACCAATCGGTCTGCGCATAGTCCGGGTCCACTACATTGGCGTAGTTTCCGTAGTTATACACTTTCCCTTTGTCCGTTAATACATGAATGCCGATAATATCCTCCTGCGACAGGAAGGCTGCGCCAAGGATATTCGTAATGTTCCGCTCATTAAAATAATCGACAGCAGGGCTGTCGACTACGGGATTGCTCAGGATCCGAGCTAGATCATTATTGCCGATGACGGACTTGGACAGACTGTCATAGCTTTTCAGAAGAAGGTCAAACAAACCTACCGTCTGCGATACGTTCTGCTTGGATAAGCCGCTGACCTTCTCATGAAATTGCACCGTCGTTCGGTTATAGTACAGAATGCTGACGATCAGTAAGATTGCAGACATACTGATGAGGAACAGCACGAATAATCGGTATTGAATGGAGTGAAATCCGCGTGCCACTGGCCTTTCCGCCTCTCATGAACCCATTCCTTACCCTTTCACCGCTCCGGCTACCATACCCTTCGTGATTTTCTCGGAGAGTACGAAGTAAACGAGCATAACAGGCAAGGCGCCAAGTACAAGGTATGCACCGATTGCACCAAAATTGGCGTTGTACTGACTAACGAAATTATATATGCCGAAAGGAAGAGTTTTCAACTTCTCTGCAGAAATAAACGTCGCTGCCATAATGTACTCGTTCCAAATCGTGATGAACGTCAGGATGACGACTGTCATAATCGGCGGTACCGATATCGGCAGGATGATGCTGCGGAAGATCCGGTATACGCTAGCTCCGTCCATAAAGGCCGACTCTTCGATCTCGGCTGGGATGCCGCGCATAAATCCGCTGAGGATAAAGACGGCGATCGGCGTCGAGAACGCGATATACGGCAGAATGAGCGACAAACGCGTGTTAAGAATGTCCAAATGGCTGAAAATAACCATCAGCGGCAGCAGCGTTGCTTGCATCGGAATCATCATCCCGAGCAAGAAGATCAATGTTACCAGTGGTCCGTACTTCCATTTGAAACGCGAAATCGCATAAGCGACCATAGAGGCCAGCACGATTACGCAAATGAGTGTGATCGACGTTACGATGAGGCTGTTGCTCAAGTATTTCAAGTAGTGACCGCTCGTATAAGCGGCTTTATAGTTACCCCATTGCGGCGTGGTCGGCAGTGAGAAGAAATGACCGCCGAGAATTTGCTCGTTCGTTTTGAGCGAGTACATCACAAGCCAGAGCAATGGGTAAATTTGCGTGACGACAAGGATCGAGAGAAGTAGATACACGAGCCCTTTTTTAATACCTGCCATGTTCTTTGTTCTCCCTTCTTAGCTGTATTTCGCTTCGACTTTTTTGAAGACGAAATTGATGACGACAGTGAAAATCAAGCAAATCATAACAAGGATTGTAGCAAGTGCACTTCCGTATCCGTATTTGAGCGATAGGAACGACATGTTGTACATATGCATCGAAATCGTATCCGTCGCATGTGCAGGACCGCCGCCTGTCATAACCCAAACAAGGTCAAAGGCTTGCAAGGAACCGATAAAGGCAAGAATGATGGAGATTTTGAAGATCGGAATCGCCATTGGGTACGTGATGTACCAGTCGGATTTGAAGCCTTCCGCACCGTCGATTTTAGCTGCTTCATAAATTTCACTCGAAATGTTCTGCACACCTGTGTATTGAATGAGCAGATGGTAACCGAAGTATTGCCATAGCGATACAAAATACAAACAGTACATCGCAATCTTAGGCTCTGTCAGCCAGCTGCGTGTCCAGCTTTCCAGTCCAATCGCGGTCAGAACGCCATTGAGCATTCCGCCCATTTCAGTTGGGTTGTAGATCGTTTTCCAAAGTTGACCAATAATAACGACTGACAAGATAACAGGTACAAAATAAAGAGAAACCAGCGTGTTTGCTTTACGTACGTAACGATTCATCAGTGCTGCGATAAATAGACAGATCGGAATTTCCAACATGGAAAATACCGAGTACATTAACGTGCGGCGAACAGATGGCCAGAAGTTTGTATCTTCAGTCAGGATCGTTTTAAAGTTATCGAGCCCGATAAATTTCGCCTTGTTGATGCTGTCCCAATCCAGCAAGCTGTCGTATACCGAAACGACGATCGGAACGAACACGAGGCAGATATAGAGAAGCAGACACGGCAGGACGAAAACAGCAATAGTGCGGGCCGGGACTTTTAAAACATTCACTGGGGTTGCCTCCTGATCGTAATAGATTGAAAATAAGTCGTAAACGGATGGAAGCCGCTAAGTATGCCTCCACCCGCAAACAACTAGCTATTTAGTCATTCTTATTTGTTAGCGTCAAATGCTGCTTGGTGCTCCTGAGCTACTGCTGCAGGGTCAACCTTTTGAACGAACATGTTTTGGATGCTGCTAAGGTGAGCTTGTGCGATAGCCGGTTTCATTGTGTTATCGAACGCCAGGTCGCCGCCTTTAACGCCTTTGAACAGATCAAGTACGCTGATTGCAAGGTCGGAGTAGCCAGCTGCTTTGAAGTCGCCTTCGATGATTTGACCGCTGCCTACTGCGTTTTTCAGCTCGAACTGTTTCTTAGGCATGTTCAGCATGAAGTAGTTCAAGAAATCTTTTGTAGCTTGCAGATGTTTGCTGTTAGCCGAGATTGCGAATGCGGAACCCGGAGCAAGCATGAATTGGTCTGGATCGCCTTTGCCGCCTACAGTTGGGAATTTGAATGCGCCCACTTTGCCGCCAACGGAGGAAGCATCGATTGCGCCAGTTTCCCAAGTACCCATGATCATCATAGCTGCTTTACCTGTTTTGAATAGGTTACCGCCAGTGTTGTAGTCAACGGAAGTTGCGCCTTCGTTGAACGCTTTAGCTTGGATCAGATCTTGCATTTTGGATACTGCGTCTACGAATGCAGGATCGTTAAATGTTTTCTTGCCGTCTTGTACGTCTTGCAGGAAGCCAGGGCCGCCGTTCGTGCGAAGCAATACGTTCATGAACAAGAACGAACCTGTCCAGGAATCCTTCTCACCGATTGCGATTGGCGTGATGTTTTTCGCTTTCAATTTCTTCACGTCATCGATGAACTGCTCGTAAGTTGTAGGCACTTCAGTGATGCCTGCTTGTGCGAACAGATCTTTGTTGTAGTAAACAACTTCGATGTTGTTGCCGTCTGGCAACGCGTATACGTTGTTGTCGAAGCTGTAGTAGTCAAGAAGACCTTTTTGGAATGTATCTTTCAGGCCGTTCTGATCCAGCATATCGTTCAGCGGAGCGAAGAGGCCAGCATCTACGAAAGGCTTCATTTGTGCGGAAGGGTTCACGATTGTGATGTCCGGCACTTCTTTGGAAGCGGCTTGTGTTTTAAGCTTCAGCTTCTGTTGGTCCGTGTTAAGCGTATCCAGCTCGATCGTTACGTTCGGGTGATCCTTCGTGTATTGATCTACGATGGAGTGAAGCATTTTGTACGAAGGCGTTTCAGGATCCGGGTAGATGTTCTGGAACGTGATCGTTACTTTCTCGTCGCTTGCGTTGCCGCCAGCGTTTGTACCGGCATTTGTACCTGTATTCGTATTATCTGCTGTGTTGTTGTCTTTGTTACCACATGCTGTTGCTCCAAGCAGCAATGCTGCTGCCGTCAACGCAACTGCAGTTGTTTTCATCGTTTTGCTTGCCATGTTCTCTATTCCCCCTCGGGTTGATATACGCTTATTATCATGCACAGAGCCATCAGCAACAATGCGCGAAATTAAGGAGTGAGGTTTGCTTTTTCAAGGTTATGTGAAAAAACAGACTGCTTCTGAGGCGATATGAAGACGAGAAAACGCGGCTTTAGTCGGTGGATTCAAACAAATATGTAAAGGTTTACAAGCATTTGCCGGTGAGTTATGTATGGGGGGCGAGCGGTTTGCAACTTTCAAACCACTTTCGAGACCACTTTCGGGACTACTTTCAAAACTTAATGAAAGCACCTCTGTCGTGCTATGATGTTAGAAGCGTTAGAACTTTGATAAAACTCACTAACCGCCATTAGCGAAAGGACGTTTATCCATGGAATCAATTCGTAATATTTATTGCGTCGGACGCAATTATGCGCTGCATGCCAAAGAGCTCGGCAACGATGTGCCGGAGGAGCCGATGATCTTCTCCAAGCCTACGCATGCGCTTCATCCCGCAGTAGGCAAGCTTGAACTGCCCAGCACCATCGGCGAAATCCATTATGAGCTGGAGGTTGTGGTGCGCATCGGAGCGAGTTATCGGCCGGGCATGAAGGCCGAAGAGCTGGTGGACGGCATTGCGCTCGGCATCGACCTGACGGCGCGCGATGTGCAATCGAAGCTGAAGGAGAAGCGCCATCCTTGGCTGCTGGCCAAAGGCTTCGTCGGCTCTGCGGTGCTGAGTCCGTTTGTGCCGTTCACAGGCGTGGAGGATTTCACGCAGTTAACGTTTAGCCTGCTTAAGAACGAGGAGACGGTGCAAGCCGGCTGTCCGCAGGACATGATCTTCCCGCTACAGCAGCTGATCGACTTCATCGGCACCAACATGGGCCTCGGCGCAGGCGATGTCATCTACACCGGCACACCGGCAGGTGTCGGTCCGCTTGCGGATGGCGACATGCTTGAGATGAAGCTGATTGCCGGTGGCAAGGAAGAGACTTATGGTCCACTTTATGTGGACATGATTTGATTGATGGACCGCCCCGGTTATGTGGGGCGGTTTTTTTGTTGTATGGGCTCTTTCTTGCGCTACATTCGCTGCTTTCGCCATCATGTAGACTTCCTGGTGGGCTTCTTTCGCTACATTCGCTGCTTTCGCCACCATGTAGACTTCCTGGTGGGCTTCTTTCGCTAAATTCACTGCTTCCGCCACCATGTAGACTTCCTGGTGGGCTTCTTTCGCTACATTCGCTGCTTTCGCCACCATGTAGACTTCCTGATGGGCTTCTTTCGCTAAATTCGCTGCTTTCGCCACCATGTAGACTTCCTGGTTGGCTTCTTTCGCTAAATTCACTGCTTCCGCCACCATGTAGACTTCCTGGTGGGCTTCTTTGCTCGCATCCCCCCACATTTCGGCGAATGTGTTGTCCTGGAGACTACTCTTGGCT
Source organism: Paenibacillus sp. CF384 (assembly GCF_900106745.1). Lineage (GTDB taxonomy): Bacteria > Bacillota > Bacilli > Paenibacillales > Paenibacillaceae > Paenibacillus_Z. The sequence continues at coordinate 58,227 of NZ_FNNV01000012.1, forward strand.
CGCATCCCACACATTTCGGCGAATGTGTGGCCCTGGAGACTACTCTTGGCTATCATCCTCAGCTTTTCGTCGAATGTGTTGTCCTGGAGACTACTCTTTGCTCGCATCCCACACATTTCCGCGAATGTGTAGCCCTAGAGACTACTCTTTGCTCGCACCCCCCTCATTTCGGCGAATGTGTAGCCCTGGAGACTACTCTTGGCTCATATCCCCACACATTTCGGCGAATGTGTGGTCCTGGAGACTACTCTTGGCTCACATCCCCCACATTTCGGCGAATGTGTTGCCCTGGAGACTACTCTTTGCTCGCATCCCCCCACATTTCGGCGAATGTGGGGTCCTGGAGACTACTCTTTGCTCATATCCCCCACATTTCGGCGAATGTGTAGCCATGAAGACTACTCTTTGCTCGCATCCCCCGCATTTCGGCGAATGTGTAGCCGTGGAGACTACTCTTTGCTCGCATCCTCCACATTTCGGCGAATGTGTTGTCTTGGAGACTACTCTTTGCTCACATCCCCTGCTTTTCGGCGAATGTGTTGTCCTGGAGACTACTCTGTGCTCACATCCCCCACATTTCGGCGAATGTGTTGTCCTGAAGACTACTCTGTGCTCACATCCCCCACATTTCGGCGAATGTGTTGTCCTGAAGACTACTCTTTGCTCACATCCCCCGCTTTTCGTCGAATGTGTTGACCTAATCAGAGTTAGTTTGGAGCCGAGAGTCCGTTTCTGGAACTCTCGGCTTCTTTTCAGGGTGGTTTCGGCGCTGAGAGTTCAGTTTTCGCACTCTCAGCCAACTTTCGCAGGGGAGACAGGTTAGTTGAGGTGCTGAGAGTCCTTTTTGGGAACTCTCAGCTTCTTTTCGGAGTGGTTCTAGCGCTGAGCGTTCAATTTCCGCACTCTCAGCCATCTTTCGCGGAGGCGCGCCAGCAAACAACAAAGGACAGCTCCAAAATCTGGAGCTGTCCTTTCCCTTACTCATACATCGCAAGTGCCGACACCGAGATTGCTGCGATTCGGTCGTCCTTTAACTCGAACTCCAGCGCCAGTCGCTTCTCTTTGTCGATGTAGCCAATTGCATTTCCACGCGTATAGTAACTTTCCCCGTACAGCTTCTGTGCGCTCTCCCGGGTATCACCCAGCTTCACGCCCTTCGCCGTAGCGACCTTAGGGCTGAGCGAGTAGGCCAGTACGATATTACTGAGCGAGGTGTACTGATATTCCTCGTACATGAATAGAAAAGTTCTGCCGTTATTAAGCGTACGCTGCGGCTTGCCTAACTTGGTCACGAGCTCCTGCTCGGTAAGGCCCAGCTCCACCTTATCCCCGCTTTTCTCCGCACTCAAGTCCGTGGAGTCGACTTGGTCGATGAACGTTAACGGCGTTTCACTCTTGCCGCCGCAAGCCGTAAGCAATACAGCTAAGCCACTTATTAAAATTATGAATTGCATGATGCGTTTCACTGCAAACCTTCACTCCCTCTTACACTTAAACGGCGCGATTGACGACTTCCGGCTTTCACTACCGTGTTTCCAATCTCCAGCATTCAGCGTTTCAAATTCCAGCGCCATTCCAGCCATTCAGGTTTCTGCGTCCTGACTTCTCTGCACTCCGACTTCCACCTGCAGCTTACAACATCCCACGAAGCCTGTCCGCAAGCACCTGCATCATGCTGCGCAATACGCCAATGTTCTGGAAGCACAGCGTGAACACTTGGTCGCGGTGCAATTGAAGCAGAACGGTCGGACTCGCTGCCGTGCAATCTGCAGAACGAAGTCCGCTGTCGATGACGGCCATTTCACCGAAGCATTCGCCTTCCCCTAGCGTCGCGAAAGTTTGGCTGCCCTTATGTACACGTACGCTTCCCTCTATAATACCGTACAACGTATCGCCGTAATCATCAACCCGGCAGATCGATTCTCCCGCCCCGTACTCCACTTCCTCAACAAGCTGCGCGAGAGCGATGACATCTTCCTGCGATAAACGGGCAAACAGATCAATCTTTTGCAGAATAAGTACCCGCCGCAAAATAATATCATTCGCCATGCCGTGCCCCTCTTGCGAGGACTCCGTGACTGCCCCTCCTGCATCCAGCGCCGAAGCCGCTGCAACTTCCGCCTGCTGCTCACTAGCCTGTGCCGAACTTACCGATGATTGCTGCGCCAGCTTCGAGCGCAGACGCCTCGAGAGCAGCTTCATCATTTCAAGCGCAATGCCCGTACGGTCAAAGATCACATCATAGAAGCCAGACGAATCGAGCCGCCATAATACAAGATCCTCTTCAGCCATAACCGTAGCCGTGCGCAATCGGCGCGTCAATATAGCGGTCTGTCCGAAGCACTCTCCGGCCTTGCGTTCATTGAGCTTCTCAGCTCCACGATAAATGCCGGTTCGCCCGCTTTGAATGAGATAGAGCGCATCTCCGGGATCATTCACCTGAAACACGGTAGCCCCTTTCGAATAGGACACCCGCTCCATGCGCATCGCAATCATCGACAGCTCCCGTGCCGACAAGCCATCGAACAAGGAGACCTTCTTCAACATTGCAATCCGTTCCATCTGCTCGCTCAGCCAGGTCTCATCTACGGAATGCCGGCCAGGTACCGACGCTTCCACCTTGCTCCGTGAAGCAAACTGAATGACTTGGCAGAGCCACTCATCGCCCTGATCATTCATCCAGTCTAATTCAAGCGCCGCTTCGTTCTTCATGACATTCGCCGTCACGGTGCGGGAAGCCGACATCAGCTTCGCCAGCTCCATGCGCAGATTCCCCTGCACCAGCTGGTCAATAATTTCCGCCGCATTCGCTTGTTGGCGTGCCGCGCCTTCAGTCCAGTTCACGTACACCGCTTGAATGGTTTTGGCTTCATAGATAAAACCCAGCAGCAAGAAGATCCGCTTAATCATCGCAGAACGAACCTGCTCGACCGCTTCTGCCACTTCCTCATAACCTTCAACTGCAAGGAGATCCCCTTGGTACGACGTAAACCGTCCGTATAGCTCCAGCTCGAGCAAAATATTCGCCTCGAACCCCTTGGCATCCACCTGCTGGATGCCTTTATGCATCCGGGTCATCGCTTCCAGCAGCTTATCTCGCATTTCGAAATTCGCAGGTTCATATCGCTGGAACAACAAATCGAAAGCCTGCTGCCCACCGATTCGTTCAAACACTTTTGGCAAATGCAAGGTTACCGATTCCACATCAAAGTAGGCTGCGAGCAGCTTGAGAATCTCCCGCTCATCATAGGCAGCCAGCGTTTCAACAGCGGCTTCCCTTGTCTCGTTATGCTGCAGCATTGGCACGATATGCGGCACAAGCTCCGGCACCTGCAGCACAGCAGCAGATTGAACAGCGAATTTACGAACCTGTGGCGCCTCATCCCGAAGCAGCGGAATTAGCGGTTTGTAGAACTCCCGTATGCCGATTTGACCGAATAGAATGGCCATTGAAGTACGCTCATCCTCACGAGAGCTCTCCATGAGTTCCTTCAACGTGCCCACGGCGCGGAACATTCCCTCGATGCCGTAATATTTGATCAAACCCGCTATGGCCGCCGACTTCACATCCATATCCTCTTCACCAAGCCGCGACGTAATGTCATCCAAATGCTCATCCTTCGCATAAGCCGCCAAAGCAAGAATGGCAGCAGCCCGAACTCCGCTATGTCCTTCCCTAATGAGCGCCAGCAGCACTTCTTCTTGCCCTGCCGGCTGATTACGTTCCATGTAACGCAGCGCCTCTACGCAAACCTCTTGCGAAGGATGACGAATCAATCCTTCCATGTGCGGCATAAGGTCAAAGCCATCAATATCCTGCAAAATCTTCAGCGCATACAGCACCTGCACCTTATCGGGCTGCACCAGTGTATCCGTCAGCACCCGCAAGCTGGCAGGGTCCATCAGATCGAGCTGACCTTCATGCAGGTCATGTCCCCTGGTCTTCAAAGTAGACAGAAGCGCTTCCAGGTAAGCCCCTTTCACCTTCACAGCCGCTACGATACAGACGCACAGCAGCGTCAAAATCACATAGCTAAACTGCTGCGTCGTGAGCAGTTGAGAGAGCAGGATCAAGCTTACAGCGGCGATTCCTTTGGCACCGTTGCGAACGACGCCGTCAAGGAAGCTCTTCGCCGAATTTCGCCACTCCGGCGGAATCGGGAACATGACGAGCTGGCTGACCGATGAATAAATCGTATCGCCAAGCACCTTGTCGCTCCCTTTTACGATCACAACCATCGCCAGCACTGGCATCATCAATACGCCGAGACTTCCAGTGAACAGGGCAATCGGGAATACCAAGATCGCAGTCATGACACCGAACCTTGTCAGCAGCTTACCTGCGATGAAGAGCTGAATAAACAACGCCAGCAAGCCGGAGAATCCATAGAAACTTCCCATAAATCCGGCCAATGCCTCATCCTGAAGCGTACCGCGCAAAATAACCTTAAACTGATAGTCGATGAGCGTCAGGGTAATCACGAGCGCCGCCGACATGATTGCAATATATTTGAGATGGGGGACATTGCGGAATAAGCCGCCACTTTCCTTCTTCTTCGCACCACTGCCGCCAGCCTGTTTGCGTTGAGGCTTAACGGAGGTGAACAGATCTGACCCTTTCCCTGCGAGCTTCAATAACCGAATAACCGCTACAAGCGCAAGCAGCTGAAGTGCGGCATAGAAGCAAATGAGGTTCGCCGTCCCCACCAAAGGAACGATAAGCTTCAAACCAAAACCGCTTATAATACCGCCCATAAGACCGCCGCTGCCGACAAGTCCGATCGTCCGCTTGACCTTGCGCTGATCCAGAATGGACGCTGCAAACTGCCAGAAACAGACGATCATCAGGAAATTGAACACATCATAACCAACGTAGATAACCGGATATACCCAGCTGAAATCCATGCCCACGCCAAGCCGCGAAATCAACACCAGCACAGAAATTAGCGGAATGAGCAGCTTCAGCAAATGATCCATCCGAAACCGCGGACTGAATCGTTGGAACAGGAGTCCGATTAATAGAAGCGCCGCCGACTGCGGCACATACATAAAGGAAAGCTGCGAGGCGCCGAAACGGGACAGAAACAGCGCATCCGCCGCCGTTCTGCCAACCGTCGAAGCCGATGAAACCGCAAACAAATAAATAAAGAGGAAAAGCACCTTCGTATACTCTTCCTTGTCTTCGCCGAATTTGCGTAAGGTTTGCCCGAACGCGTTACCCGAAATTAATTTCATAAACGGCCTCTCCTACCCGAACATGTTTAGTGACATCTATTAGTAATTTTCGACAGCACAGAGCCAATATCCTCCAAAAGTCACAATCATTATTCAGGAAAAAAGTCCCATTCAGATAAAAGTAGGGAACAACACAAAAAGAGCACAAACCTCATCGGGCCTGTGCTCTCCTTACTCTCCGCAGTCGCTTACTTCCCGCCTGCTGCCGCTCCGTTATCTGCATCCTCGCCGGTAGTTTGATAGGCAATCAACACGATATTGCTGGCTGTTTGCTTACGCAAATCCGATTCGAATTGCTGCAGCCGCGCCAATAGCTGTCCGTCTAGTTGAGCTGGTTTATAATTCACGAGAGTCCCTCCATTGCTAGATTTCAGGTTTACTCTCATTGTTAACTGCAATAGCCCTGCTTATGCGTTGCTCGGACAGATTTATGGCAAATCGATGAGCATAAATTGCCCGCCATTCTTACTGGCAATAACGAGCTCCTCCAGATCGGTAATGCGCGCGGAATCACTTCGGCTCAACTGATGCTCGCCGTTTAAGGTGACTTCACCTTCCATCACGAACAGGAAGATTTTGCGTGCGGCATCCTGCTCGAACGAGACGCTGTTGCCCGATTCAAGGCGAGAAAGGTAAATGGTGAGATCCTGATGAATCGATGTAATCGTTTCGCTTTGAAGGCGCTGCGACACGATGGGAAGCAGTGCATTCTTCATAGCAGCAGAATCGAACGCCTTTTGCTCGTATGACGGTGTAAGCCCCTTCGCCTCTGGGAGGAACCACATCTGCAGCAGGTTAGCTACTTCGGTGTCTGACGAATTGACCTCGGAATGAAGAATCCCCGTTCCCGCTGTCATGCGCTGAACTTCGCCGGCTCTTAAAACCTCTTTGCCGCCTGTGTTGTCCTCATGCGCGAGCTCGCCCCTCATCACGACCGTAACGATTTCCATATCCCGGTGCGGATGCGTGCCGAATCCTTTACTTGGTTGAATATAATCCTCATTAAATACGCGCAGCGGACCAAAATTCAAATTGTCCGGATCGTAATAATCTGCAAATGAAAAACTAAAATTAAACTGTAGCCATCCCAAGTCTCCAGAATGCCTCGATGCTGCCGGATAGATTGCGATCATGCTCCAGAACACTCCTCATGATTTCATTTTTTACTCACTTACTTTATGTAAGTATGTGTGCTATAGTTAGCTTTGTCAAGGAGGGATTCCATTGGATCATTTGTACATTCGCCACACGGTTGGCGGCCGATTATTTCTCGATTCGAAGAAGCATGAGCTTACGTTCTCCATCTCACCTGCAGAGGGCCGAGAAGGCTGGAAGCTCTGTATTGATGCGGTGGAAGAGTCCATCGGCACACCGATTTCGCGGCATCATGACGAGCTGAATATCTTTGTCGTCGCCGATGGCGCTGTTGATCAGAAGACTTGGTATTATTCTACACATGGCCTCGTTGAATATGACGCAGCAGCCAAACAGCTCATCATCTGGGCCGATGGCAAAATCGACTACACCGTCTAGCTTGTGTAAGCTTGCTTCACCTTTATACCCAACCCCAGAAAAACCCGTCTCGCTCCCAAGCTGCGCGCCCGCCGTGCAGCTTTTTGAATGCTTTCTTAACTTCCTTGTCGATGGACTCGTTGCCATTCTCGTTGATATAAATAAACTTCTCTCCGAAATGCGCCTTGATATGCGCAACCGCCTGCTCCTGACGCAGCATGCCTGCCGACATCAACTCCTGCACCATCCACTCTGCTGCTTCTTGCGCTGTATGTTCCATTTATCTCGCCATCTCCCTTTTCGTTCCATTTAGGAACCTTTTTCCATGCAGCTTCGTATGTATCCCTAATAATGCGCATAGCTATCTATGAGGAGGGGTCGTCCATGCATGTTGTTGAACCGAATCCGGTGAAAAAAGTAAATTTGAAGCCTTACATTTTATTCAGCCTATTGATTGTCGTCGGCGTTATTGTCGCCTTTAACGGGTTTCAAACGGTCCAGTACGGTAACGTCGGCTTGTACAAAACATTCGGTAAATTAAATGATAACATACTGGCACCGGGCATTCACATGAAGATCCCGTTCGTGCAGAGCATCATTCAGGTGAATGTGCAGGTGACCAAGGCAGAGACCGATACGAGCGCGTCCTCTAAGGACCTGCAGCCGGTTTCCACGCATGTGGCCGTCAACTATTCCGTCGACAAAGCGGCCGCATATAAGCTGATGAACAACGTCGGCGGCTCGTTCGACAACGTTATCGTGAACCCGGCTATCCAGGAAATCGTCAAGGAAGTGACCGCCCGTTATCCCGCGGAAGATCTGATTGCCAAGCGCGACGTCGTTGCCGCCGAAGTCCGGGAGCATCTGACGACGCGGCTCGCCAAGTATAATTTAATCGTGGCAGACATTAACATCGTGAACTTCAAGTTCTCCGATGCGTTCAACGCGTCGATCGAAGCGAAGCAGGTTGCGCAGCAGCAGGCGTTGAAAGCCGAGAACGACCTCAAACGGGTGCAAATCGAAGCGAAGCAGAAGATCGCGCAGGCGCAGGCGGAAGCGGAATCGCTGAAGCTGAAGAAGCAAGAGGTGACGCCGGAGCTCATCCAGCTGAAGCAAATCGAGGTGCAGGAGATGGCCGTGGAGAAATGGAACGGCAGTCTGCCTAACGTGACCGGAGGAGCGACACCGTTTATCGATGTGAGCAGTTTTGGGAGCGGCGGGAAGTAGGTTTGGATCAAGGGGCAAACTTAGGTTGTGGTCTATTAATAACGATTGAGCCTTGTAGCTGCCGTCTTTGACGGAGAGCTACAAGGCTTTTTTACTTTTAATAGATATCAGACTATTTTCTTGGAATCATGAATAAAGAGTGGAGTTTTTTTAAATTCGATACATTGCATCTATATGAATATCCCTTGACTTTAGCAAAAGTTTAACTCTAAATAATTTACATTAAATAGAAAAAAAGATATTCTATGAAATGGAAATATCAAACAACTAGATGAGGTGACGGGATTGAAAATCAAGACATTTTTAATGGCACTCGGAATGCTATCTTTGGTATTAACGTCTGTTGTTGTGGTTTCAAGTGCTACCCCCAGCAAAAACGCAAGTAATGGTCAGGCTGCCGTAGCAGCGGCAGCAGCATACTACCAAGATATTATCGAAACGAGCGCGGATGGTAATGAAGGCACTCCACTTAAAAGTTTTAAAATTCTTTCTGCAGATTCGACAGATGTAAACAATGTTCAATTGCAGGTAGCACTCACTTATGAGGGATCCGGCACAATGCCTCCTGCACCAGTAACAATAGTTAAGGAGCAAGGCGAATATGTAGTTAAACAAGAAATCATCGTCTATGATATGAACCCTAAATCTCCAACTTATAAGACAGCAAAAGTAGGCAATGCGAATTTTAACACAGAAAGTTCAACACGAAAACAACCTTGACACTTAACGGATACCAAGAAAATTATTAATTACGAATGTTTTTCACACCACCACTTCTCCGTGTAATTGCCGTAAGCAACGAGAAACTTGACGAACAGCACCTGCCACGAGAGCGCGAGATGGCGCGTAAAACCACTTTGTTTAGCGAATGAGCACTTCCTTTGTCACCCTTGCAGGGAGTGGTTGCGGGAGCGCGAATTACCTATGCATTCCACCTGAACGGAGTGATAGGATTGGAACTTGTCAAGAGCAAGGACGCAGCTGAGTCGTTGAACGTCAGCCAAACCACAGTCAAACGCTGGGCTTCCCACTTCCCTCATTATTTTCAAAAGGATAAATTCGGCCATTATGTATTTACGCGCAGTGACCTGTGGATGCTCGCTTATATCAAAGATTCGCTCGAACGCGGAGAAACGATGGATATGATTGTGTTGCCTGAGCCCGAGCAGCAGCCGGAGCACCGTTCCGACGAACAGGAACGGGCAAACCATTCCGATTCGCAGCCCCTGCTATCCGGCTACAACGAGCAGGTGGCTGCCGCATCAGAATCGCATGATTCCGAGCTTCACTGCCGCTTGATGCTGGTTGAGCGCAGACTCGAACACAAGGCAGACGAGGTTGTCGCCGCCCAAATCTTGCAGCATCGCTCAGAGCTGGAGGAGCTGCGCAAGATGATCGATCACCTGAGCGCAGCCATCGAATATGCCAAGCAGCCTATTCCGCCCTTGAGCATACCGCCATACGCCGCCGAGACAGCGGCAGCCATCGAATTGCCGGTTTCCGTCCCATCGCCCGCACGCAAACGCGGCTTGTTCCGCTCCTTATTTATGTGGTTCTGATTTCCCCGGAAATAGGAGCGCAAAGGGCAGAATGACGACCGTTACGACCGCGAGTGCTCCGATAGCCAGAACGCGTTCATCCAGCAGCAGCTGTACGAGCAGCGACAGCACGATGCCGCCTAGATTGCCGAACAAGAGCAGCAGCCCCGTAACCGCTCCGGCAGTGCGCGGCTCCGCTTTGGCCTCGGCAAACGAAAGCACAATGGGCAAGTCGGCGAGCAGCAGCAGTCCGGCCAAAGCCAGCAGGGTCATAAACAGCCAGGCAGGCATCCCTGCCGCAAGGAATACAAGCAATACCGCGCTAACCGCGAGTGACAGCACAAGTACGTTTCGTGCGCGATTCCCGTGCATTGCGAAGTCCGGCAGCACCGCCGCCCCGATAATACCAGCCGCCGTCATGAGTCCGAGGCCCGTTCCGACCTGCACCGAATCATAGCCGATGGCATCTGCCAATACTTCGAGCCATGTTGCCAACGTAATGAAAATACCGAAGCCCGCAAACAGGAGCAAACTGAACAACCGAACCCACTGCTGCGACCAAAGCGCCCGCAAGGTGCGAAGCGCCGGCGCGGGTTCCACATCCGTCGTCGCCCCTTCATAAAGAGGCGGCTTCCGAAGGGTAACCAGCAGCGCGAGGCAAGCCGCCGCACCCATAATGGCCTGCGTCCACAGAACGGCAGGCATTCCGCCCCATTCCAGCAGGAAGGGCACTGTCACATTGGATATCATAATGCCGACAAACAAGCTGGCCGTGCCGGCTGCAATGGCTATTGGACGTTTAGGCGGTGCTGCATAGAGCACCGCCATTTTATTCACCGCACCCAGCACAAGCGGCTGACCGACAGCGATGATGAACTGTCCGGCAAGCGCATACTCATAGCCGGGCACAACCCGAATCAAGGCGCCGGCGACAGTAAGTCCCGCTCCCCAAGTGAGTACGCCGCGGAAACTGCGATCCGATGCGAAGCCAAACGGGATAGACAGCAGCACATAGACAAGCGGAAAAACGAGCGATAGCCACCCGACAGCATCAATAGATACTCCCCACAGCTCGGAGGCATCCGTCGTAATCGGCGTAAAAGTCACCCACAGCAGCTGAGTGACTGCCACTACTCCCGCATAAGCAGCGATAACGGACCAACGCGAAGCGCCATGCTCATGCCCTCGTCCTTCTTCATCCCCCTGATTCAAGCCTTGGCCGCCCATCATAGCGACAACTCCGGAACCCCGAACAGCTTCTCTAAATAAGGGTTCAATAGAACGCGATCCGGATCATACTGTTCCCGCAGAATGACGAATGAGTTCCACATCGGATACAGCTCCTGCAGCTGCGATGCGCGCAGAGAGTGCATTTTGCCCCAATGCGGCCGCCCTCCATAACGCAGGAAGATCTTCTCCATCGCCGCAAAATAAGCCCCGTACGGCATCCCTTTATACATATGTACAGCAATGTAAGCAGAATCCCGGCCATAGGCAGGGCTCAGCCAGATGTCATCTCCTTTGGCATAGCGGCACTCAATCGGAAAATGAACCGCAAACTGCTCTTCTTCCATTACGGCACGCATCTCTGCGATGACAGCCGGCATCGCCTCCGCAGGCAGATTGTATTCCATCTCATTGAAACGCACGAGCCGCTTCGTCGCGAACAGACGATGGCTGTACGACACCTTGCTAAACAGAGGGAACTGCGCCGCAGAGAACCGACTTATGGGCCTGCACAGCTTCGGAACCTGTCGGCACATGCCGGATAACAAACCGAATACGCCATTCTCCAGCACCACGTCGCTGATATAATCGCATACCCGCCTCGGCGTGACGGGCTCGGTCGTTTCATTCATGATTTTGAGCTGACACGATTCCGCGTAGGGGAACCAGTACATCTCGAAGTGACGGTGCGAGTCCGCAAGCGTTGTCAGCTGCGTCAAACTTTCCGTGAGCTTCGTCCGCTTGCTCTCGTAGCGCATTTTGAATGCAGCTCGAAGTCTCAGCTTCACCTGCACCAATACGCCGAGTGCGCCAAGCGATACTTGCATACCCCGGAACGTCTCCGGATGTGAATCCATCGAGCACTCCACGACATCACCGCATCCGGTTACAAACGTTAGCCCAATCACCTGCGTCGCGATATTGCCGAACTCCCGGCCTGTGCCATGCGTGCCGGTGCTTATTGCACCCGCAATGGACTGAACGTCTATATCACCGAGATTCTCCTGCGCCAACCCTTGCTGAAACAGCAGCTCCCCTAGCAGCTTCAGCTTCGTACCTGCCCATACCGTGGCGGTTTCTGCTTCGGCATCGACTTGAACCAAGCCTTGCATGCGGTCAAGGGAGACCAGCACATCACCGGAAGCCGCGACTGGCGTAAACGAATGCCCCGTTCCGACAACCCGGAGTTTCCTCCCCTCTCGCCTGCACATCCGTACAATTTCGACGACGTCTTCAATGGATTCGGGATATAGCACCATACTCGGCGTGGCCTGTACGGAGCCTGACCAATTCGACCAAGCTACGCGCATTGCCGCATGTCCATTCATACAAAACAAGCCCCCATTCCGCGATAGGTTACATATTCACCGACGACTTGCCCATTGGATACAGCGACCAGCTGCAAGAAGCGCTCGCATAGCTCTCCTGCTTTGGCATGGCGGAAGAAGACCGGATCGCCTAACGACAGTGAAAGCCCCCTCTTCACACGTAGAGGTGTCTGCACCTCGCCTGCCCCCTCCAGCGGTAAAAGCTCCAGCCCTTCCGGGAGATATACCTGCGCCTGTTTCTCGATCCCTACCGCCCCTGAGGCGGTATAACCCCCGCCCATGCAGGTGACGATATCCGGCCTTGGACGGCGGACAATCTCCACCGCATACCCTGCCGCAGGCTCATAGCGAAACCCGCTGTATGCGTCAAACAAGCCCGGCGAATAGAACCCGGAGCCTGCCGTGATCTCCGTCACGCACGCTTCCAGACGCGAGCTGTCCATGCTGCCCGTTCCCCCGGCATTCACGAAACGAAGCTCCTCCGAAGCGCCTATCGCTTCGAGGCCTTCCACGACTTCGCGGCGACGTTTCGCCACTTCGGCGATCGAGCGTTTCTTCAGCCAGCGGATCACGCTGTTCTTCAGCGGCTTGCCGGGCACCTGATCGCCAAGACCGGCAATCTGCGCCTCGTAGCCCATAATGCCATCCAGCTTAAGCCACGGTGATGCGATAATAAGCTCTGCAACGGGGCGCACTTGCTCCCAGCTCGCTAATGGCGAACGCCAGACGCCAAAATGCAATCCCGGATAATCGGCCGACATATCGACATCAAGGCATAACGGCACGACAATCCCCTGTTCCGCGGCTATTCGCTCCAAGTGCTGCACATGTTCGGCACAGTCGACCATGAATGTAATGGAACGCCCCTCCCCGACGGACCTGACCAGCTCGGCAATCCGATCCGGCTGCCACTGCGGGTAACCAAGCAGCAGATCATCGAATCCTTCGCGAATAAGCATCGCTGCTTCGTCGGCGGTATAACACATGATCCCTTGATATACCGGACTGCTGGCCAGAATGCGTCTCATGATCTCCGGGCAGCGGATCGATTTGCTCGCGATCCGCACCTTCTTGTGTCCCGCAGCCTGCGCAATAGCCGCGATGTTGCGGTCCAGCCTATCCAAATCCACGAATGCAAATGGCATCGGCAGACCCGCAAAAGCCGTTTTGTAATACGCATAGGTATCCTTCATAGTCGTCTGCACATCCTCTTCCACCTAAGGCTTCATTAGCATGCGAATAAACTTGAGCCCATTCTTGGCAGATGGGTAACGGAACGGAAAATCAAACAACGTGGTTTGCTTCAGCACACTCTTCTTATGGGAGAACGTGAGGAAGCTTTGTTCGCCGTGATAGCTGCCCGCACCACTGTGACCTACCCCGCCAAACGGTAAATACGGTGTTCCGATATGCAGCAGCGTATCGTTAATGCAGCCGCCGCCGAAGGAGACTTTCTCCGTAAACAGCTGCTGTACCGCTTGATCCTTGCTGAAAACGTACAACGCCAGCGGCTTGGGCCGCGCATTCACAATCGCTACCACCTCGCGCGGGTCATCATAAGTGAACACTGGCAGGAGCGGACCGAAGATCTCTTCCTGCATAATAGGGGAGTCCCACGACACGTCTTCTAGCACAGTCGGTGCGATGCGCAGCTTCTCGTCGTCCGCTCCTCCGCCGATGGCAGCCGTGCCATCCTTCAGGAAACCGCGAAGACGATCATAGTGACGGCGCGAGACGATCGCGCCATAGTCCGGGTGCTCCAATGGCGCCTCGCCATAGAATGCCGTCACCGATTGGTGGATAGAGGCGAGCAGTTCATCCTTCACGCTGTGATGCACGAGCAGATAATCAGGCGCGAGGCAGGTTTGCCCGCTATTGAGAAATTTGCCGAAGGCAATCCGTCTGGCCGCAAGCGCGATGGACGCATCATGATGGACGATGCACGGCGACTTGCCTCCGAGCTCTAACGTCACGGCGGTAAGATGCTTCGCTGCCGCAGCCATCACGGACTTGCCCACCTCTACCCCGCCGGTGAAGAAGATATGATCGAATGGCAGCTCGAGCAAAGCCTGACTCGTCTCTACCCCGCCTTGAACGACCTCAATATACTCGGGCCGGAAGCTGCCCTCGATAATAGCGGCGATCACTTCCGTCGTTGCGAACGATAGCTCGGATGGTTTCAGTACAGCGGTATTGCCTGCAGCGATGGCGCCGATTAGCGGAACTAGGGTGAGATTAAAAGGATAATTCCAAGGGGCAATGATGAGCGATGAACCGAGCGGCTCCGGTATCGTATAACCCCGGCTGCCCAGATGCGTAGACGGCGTCTTGACCCGCTTAGGCTTCATCCATTTCTTCAGATGTTTAATCGCGAAGTTGATCTCGGTGTAGAAGGGGCCGATCTCCAGCGTGTACGCTTCATGCTCGCTCTTATTTAGATCCGTGTGGAGCGCCGCGATAATCGCAGCCTCGCGCTCCACCACGGCTTGTTTCAATTTACGCAGCTGCGCCAATCGAAACGCATAACCTCGGCTTTCGCCTGTCTGAAACCAGACCTGCTGCCGTTTCAACAATTCCTCAAAGGAAGCCATGATATCCCTGCTCTCCCGGTGAGCCGGACGAAGCCGGCCCTCCGAATGTAAGTGCTTACAAAAATCTATAACAAAGAAGCATTCGCCCCCGATTAGCGTACCTGGGCAATGACCGCATTGTGCGCCTTGATATAGCCGTGGCGGATGATGTCGAAGCCATTCTCGTAAATATACAGACCCATCTGCTCTACCGTCATCAGCTCGCGATACGTGTGATTCATAATATCGGCCATAATGACGTAGAACAGCCTGCTCTTCCACTGGTTGCGCGGTGTTGTGAAGATCGCATAGCCGCCGTCCTTGAGGAATCTGCGGTGCCAATCCACAACCTCCGGTTTGTAGGTGTCCGGGAAATGCTCCAGCAAGCCGACCGAGAGCACAATATCGAACGTTTTGCCAAACGATAGATTGCGAACATCATCGACTACGTATTCAATATTGAAATCAGGCTTATAATACACCTTCGCCCCGCCGGTAGAGGAGCTCGAGCCCAGAAACGGATAGGAATCGGGAAACTCGCCGTGACGAACGGTTTTGCAATAGGCGTCATAGTCGACCATAACCACTTCGGCTCCCGGATAAAGCGCCGCAAGCTGCATCGCCTCATACCCCTCCGCTGCACCGAGAAACAGAATGCGCGGACGAGAGACATTCAGCCCTTCGAACAAGGAGCGCTTGCCCCGCGGGTCCCATACGCCGTCTTGTATGCGGTGCACATAATTCCATAGATGAATGCGGGCCACATCGCCCAAGGCCGCACGGATCTCCGCTGGCTTGAACGTCGCGAGACTCTTCAGAAACGCAGACTGCTCGCCGCTGATTTCTTGCGGAATATCCTTATCGAACCACTCATGAAAGGCTTTGTTGAAATACGTCCAGGATGTCTTCGCATCCATCGCCTTCTCATGCTCCTGCTCCCACTGCTTACGGGTTTCCGACATTGTCCGCACCTCGTAAGGCTTGCCTATCCGCTCCCAGGTCAGCTGCGACCAATCCTGCACCGTATTCACACGAATAAACTTCTCGTATGCCTTGTCTTTGTGCGGACGAAGGTCAACCCGGTAAGAAGGCGTAAGCTCCGTCAAGCCAAGCTGCTGCTCCGAGTAGGGCTTCGTTAAGCGGGAAACATTGTTTGCCACATTCATTCCTTACTCACCTCGCTCCGAATAATGACCAGCTATACAACAAAGTATATCATCCGCGGCTCATCTGTAGTGGTGAATTATTCCCGGTTTCCGCACCCCACCTTACTAGGCTATTCGTTGCATAGATTGCAGCAGCACCGTGTAAATCAGGGCCGGATCAAACGGTTTGGTCAAATAATAATCCATGCCCGCTTCGAGCACTTCTTCCTGCACGCCTTTCATCGCATCCGCGGTCATCGCAATAATTGGCGTTTGCTTCGCATGCTCGATCTGGCGGATCAGTTTGGTTGCCTCGTACCCATCCATAATCGGCATCTGCAAATCCATCAGAATCACGTCGTATCGCTTGCCGCGCACGCTGTTCACCGCCTCCTCGCCGTTATCGACGATATCGATGAGCATGCCTATTCCCTTGAGCAGCTCCATCGCAACAAGCTGATTAATCGCATTATCCTCCACAAGCAGTACGGAAGCACCGCGAAGCGGCGCGTATTTCTCGGCATGCTCCGCATTTTCCGCTTTGAGAGGCTTCGCACCGGCTTGCGGCTTCATCAGCGAAATGACTTCATCAAACAGATGCGACTGGCTAATCGGATAGAAGAACACTTTCTCGATTGCCGGAGAAGGTACGCCTTTTTGCAGCTCCATTTCGTGATAGGCGCTCGTAAGCACGATTGACTGCGATTTGTCTGGCAGATCACGTTTGATCCGCTCCGCAAGCTGCACCGCATCTCCGGCCTGCAGCTTCCAATCCACCATAATTAAGTCATACCGGTTATGCATCGAAATGGTATAGATCGCTTCTTGCTCCGATGCTGCCAAGCTGACAATAAACTTAAACTGCTCCAGCTGATTGCGCAGCACCTGCTGCATCTCCGGATTATCGCAAATGAGCAGCACGCGCAGAAACTTCATGTCCAGCTCCAGCCCCTGCCGCATGGCCGGTACATCCGTACTTCTGAATTCCGCTTTGAAAGAGAAGCAGCTGCCTTCGCCGGGGGTGCTTTCTACTTCAAGCTTACCGTTCATCAACTCCACGAATTTCTTACTGATCACGAGCCCTAATCCTGTCCCGCCGTAACGCCTCGTCGTCGACATGTCCGCCTGTGTGAAATTACGGAACAGCTTCTTCTGCTCCTCGGCGCTGATGCCTATTCCTGTATCTTTCACTGCAAAATGAAGCGTGACCTCGCACTCGTCGCTCTTCACATAATCGATGGCAATCGCAATTTCCCCTTGATGCGTGAATTTCACCGCATTGTTAACGAGGTTAAGCAGGACCTGCTTCAGGCGCAGCGGATCGCCGCTCAGCATTTGCGGTACACGGTGATCAATCGCGAAATGCAGCTTCAGCTCCTTCTCGTACGCTTTAACCGCCACAATATTAGAGAGATCATGAATGACTTCGTACAGGTCAAAAGCAACCTGCTCGAGCACAATTTTGTTCGCTTCGATTTTCGAGAAATCCAGAATGTCGTCGATGATATTGAGCAAGCTTCTCGTCGATAGAAGCGATTTGTTGACATAGTCCTTCTGTCTGTCCGAGAGCTCCGTCTTCTGCAGCAAATAATTCAGCCCCAGAATCGCATTGATCGGCGTCCGAATCTCATGGCTCATCTGCGCCAGGAACTGACTCTTCGCTTTGTTCGCCCCATCGGCTTCGCGTTTGAGCTTCCAGTCGGTCAAGTCGTGGAAGGTGACCTTGATCCGCATCTTCCCCTTCACAGTCATAGGCAGAATCGTGACGGAGAAACTTCTGGGGGATTGGCCCTCGAAGTAAAGATCCAGCTCGAAGCGTTGCCTCTCTTTCGTTTCTACGCCTTCACGGAAATACCGCTCCCACTCTTCCTCTTTGCCGATGCGCACCAAATCCGTCAGCCGTTTGCCCTCGATCCCTTCCATCTTCAGATCCAGCATCTGAGCCAGCTTCGCGTTAACCGACAGAATCGTCCCATCGCTATTGAACGCAATGAAGATATCGTTCGAATTCTCTACGATGGTCCGGTATCGTTCCTCGCTCTCGAGCAGATCATCTTCTGCTTGCTTCCAATTCGTAATATCGGTGCTGGAGAGGATGATCTCCGTGACTTGTCCATCCTTAATGATCGGCTGCACGATGTTAAACGTCCGAAACTGGTTAAAGCCGGACTCGTATCTGACTTCCTCGCCTCTAAACGCACGATCGTAAATGGCTGAGACCCGTTCCACATGCTCTTGTGTCAGCCCTTCCAAATCAATAGGCCGTTTACCCGTTATCTCGCTGCTATTCCAGCCTTGTTTGAGCAGCAGCTGTCCTTCAATTAAGGAATAGCGGTAATCGCCTTGACTGTCCCGAATGATCTTCGCCGTCATCCCGGATTGGAGATGCAGCAACCGATGCATCTCTTCGCTTGCGCGGAGGTTCTTCTGTTCCAGCTCACTCGCACGGATAATGTAGGACCGGAAATAAATCATCGCGTAGCAGCCCAGTGTATTCATCGTGCTGAGAATCAACAGGATCTTCACAGGGATGTGAATCATCTGCGTTCCGATGATCAGGAAAGCAATTCCACTGAACAGCGTGGCATATACCCACTGACGGAAGAGGGATTTGACGCGCAGCATGATGAATCCGGCCCCGCCTACATAAACCAGCATCGTCACGATCGCCGTAATGGTGCCGATCCCGAACGGAGACACCGTCATCCGATATAACATGACTAATGCCGCCGCTATAGCCGCAGCCCAGAACCCTCCGAAATAAGTCGCCATCAACACCGGAACATAGCGTAAATCGATAACGATGCTGTCGCTTAGCCGGACGCCGTAATAGACCAGAATACAGCCAAGCACCCCTTGTACGAGGCCCAATATAAGGATTTCTTTCCACTTGCTATATTTTCTGTTTGTCGCAAACAGCCTGCTGGAGAAGAAAGTGATCATGGTCATGAATGCTGCGTTAACAACCAAATCTTTTATCATTGATGCTCACCATCCCGCTGTGAATGTCATGGATATTCTTATCCAGTATTCGACATAATTCGCCAATCCCCTCTGCTTGTCGACAAATAAAAGAGAGGTGCCGGATCAGCACCTCTCTTCGCATTCGTCCTCTTCCATACGGTTAATAAGTCTTGGTTTCGAGCTCATTAAGCGGTTTAAACGTGTAGCCTTGCTGCCTTGCCGCATCGATGATTTGAGGGAGCGCCTCGGTATTGTCTTTGGATACGCTGTGCAGCAGAATGACCGCTCCCGGGTGAAGCTGCTTCATTACGTTATCGTAAGCGTAACGCCAGCCGCGCTGAGCATTGGGGTCCCAATCCTTGTAGGCAACCGACCAGAACACGCTCGTATACCCCTGCTCCTTGCTGACGGCAAGCACCCGACTATTGAAAATCCCCCGCGGCGGACGAAGGAACTGCATGTCCTGCTGTCCGGTCAGCTCCGTGACGGCCGTCTTCACTTTCGCGAGCTCCGTTTGAATCTGCGTGCTTGGAATGATACTCATATCCGGGTGGCTCCAGGAGTGGTTGCCAATCAGATGGCCCTCTGCGACCATCCGTTTCACTAGTTCGGGCTTGTCCTTGACATAATGACCGGTTACGAAGAAGATGGCCGGTACGCCTTTCTCCTTCAACACGTCAAGGATTCGGCTTGTGAAGCCATTCTCGTAGCCGTTATCGAAGGTCAGATACAGCTCTCTTTGTTTCGTATCGCCAAGGAAGATCGCTCCATGCTGCTCCAGAATCGGCTGAAAGCCTTCTTCTCTGATCGAGGGCAGCGTGCCGCCGACGCTCTTCTTAAATCCAA
This sequence comes from Paenibacillus sp. CF384, assembly GCF_900106745.1. Classification (GTDB taxonomy): domain Bacteria; phylum Bacillota; class Bacilli; order Paenibacillales; family Paenibacillaceae; genus Paenibacillus_Z. The sequence goes on from NZ_FNNV01000012.1 coordinate 77,819, forward strand.
AATGAAAGGGGCCTCCCGGCGCACCAATTGTTCCCGATGCCATCGCTGTTCCTGCAACGGATAGCATGAGGACAAGCGTCGCCAACAGAGAAAGCCAAGCTTGTGGGCGAAGACGGTTTGGTTTGTACATGATGTTCGATGCTCACCACTTTCTTCTCGCATGTTGCCTGCTGCATGTTGGAATTGAAACCATACAGAAGTTACTTTATCCTGTATGGCTGGAAGTTATGTGCATTTTGCGGACAAGCTGCAAGGTCTTGGTCATTTCTATGCTAAAATAAGCGGAGTAAATGCCGACTGCGAGGAGAAATCGACAATGACTGCTGCAATTGTGAAAATAAGAGGAAGTGCCTTTATCGGCGGCCTCCAGTGGCTCCCTGCCATCACCGACCCCGATACCGGCCTGATCCATGAATATGCGGGCGATGCGCGGGAATTCACGCCTCATGCTGTGAATACGGATCGATCTCGCGTGGAGCAAGAGGTCGTCGTTGATTTCGTGAAGCGCAAGCTGTTCACCTTCGCGAATACGGGCTCTACTACGCTGCGCGTGACCAAGCCTGGCGGGATATCGGAGTTTAAGCGAGGCAAGGCTTCTGCCGATGGCGTGATCGTTTCGAATGAAACCTGGGACGCTTCCTCGGTTTCATTCGTCATGAGCGCGACTGCTGCGAATCCGCTGCGTCCAACTGATCCGGCAGTAGATTATGAGCTGTACGTGACCGTCCATGAAGAAACCGGACAAGTCGAAGTAAAGGGCAGACATGACGGTTTCCCTTGCTTCGAGTTCTATAAGCAGGTTGATTTCGGCGATTTCGAGCTGCTCTACCGCCACGATTTCCGCGTGATGGGCGATACCCCTGCCGCAATGGCCGGAGACATGGAATATCACTTCGAGCGCATGCTCACTAGTGCAGAAAGCTAAGAAAGAAAGGAGGGACTTTCATGGCCTTGTACCGCCGTCTTCAGACGGATGCCGATTTCACGGAGGCGATGGAGCGCCAGTTCAAGCTTCGCGTCTATAAGGACGACCATATCGTCGACTCCGGCGGCATCATTATCCGCTTCGATGACTCGATTGTCGTCAGTCAATCCAGCATCAGCGACGTCGCTTACCACGACCGCAACGCATGCGAGTTCTTCGAGATTCGCAGAAGGTAGCCCAGTAGGCGCATAATTAGTAGGATTGCCGGCTCACACCTCGCACTCCCAGGAGCAGAAAAGTAGTTGCATTGCCTTGTTGGCAGCACCCGAAGAATCGGTTGGGTTCGACCTCTTGAGTTGAATTGTTGCCTTTAGTGAGCAACAATCCGGTTAGGCTCGACCTCCTTAGTTGAATTGTTGCATTTTGTGCAGCATTTCTTCTGGAAATGAGCTCGATCAGCGGAATTGTTGCCTTTATTGCAACATTTTCTTCACCCAGAGCCACTTGGCCGCTAATTAGCTTTGAGATGTTGCATTTTATGCAACATTTAATTGTTTTCAACCGTTCACGGGTTGTAATGTTGCATGTTGTGCAACAATCGGCCGGGTTCGACCTCTTGAGTTGAATTGTTGCCTTTTATGCAACAATCCTTCCGTAAATGAGCTCCATCAGCGGAATTGTTGCCTTTATTGCAACATTTTCTTCACCCAGAGCCACTTGGCCGCTAATTAGCTTTGAGATGTTGCATGTTCTGCAACATTTAATCGTTTTCGACCGTTCACGGGTTGAAATGTTGCCTTTTGTGCAACAATCGGCCGGGTTCGATGGAAATCGCGCACCACCACCACCACCACCACCACCATGACCACTCCTCGAGAGTCGGAAAATCCGACCCTCAGCGGTCAAACTCGCTAACCCCCACCTTCGCCACTCTTCGAGAGTCGGAAAACTCGACTCTCAATCGTAAATTCACTGAAAAAGGCATCTGAGAGTCGGAAAATCCGTCTCTCAGATGCCAAACTCGCTAACCTCCACCTTCGCCACCCTCTGAGAGTCGCAAAACCCGACTCTCGACCGTAAAATCACTGAAAAAACATGCCGAGAGTCTCAAAATCCGTCTCTCAGCGGTCAAACTCGCTAACCTCCACCTTCGCCACCCTCTGAGAGTAGGAAAACCCGACTCTCGATCGTAAATTCACTAAAAAAGGCAGCTGAGCGTCGGAAAATCCGACGCTCAGCTGCCAAACTCGCCCACCACCACCACCACCACCACCACCACCACCACCACAACCTCACCCTGACCCTGCCTCGAAAGAAGGAACCTGTTCGACCTCTCGATGCCCTAACACACAAAAAGCTGTCCCAAAGTGACTAACACTTTAGGACAGCTTTTCTTTGTCTTATTCGAAGCGAACCGTTTGGATTTCGTATGGCTTAAACGACAAGGTCAGTACGCCGTCTGCACCGATGCTGCAAGGTTCCAGCTCATCCTCAAGCAAATTCACGATGCTCGCCCGCTTCGTACCTGCTGGCAGCTGCACCTTCACTTGATCACGGCTGCCCGTCGATTCATAGAAACGGAGAATGGTTCCTTCGCCGCGTTCTGCCGGTTTGACGGTGTCGAGCAGCACCGTGCGGCTGTCCAGCTGCAGCATCGAATACGATGCCGGCAGCGCATGAGCCGATGCCTTGCTCTCCGGAAGACGGAGGGCAATCGCCGGATGGTTCAATTCCGCTGCCCTGCGCACGACCTCTGCCTGACGCCAGTCCTGCTCATGCGGGAACAACGAATACGTGAACTCATGCTCGCCCAGATCAGCCGTATTATCCGGCCATTTTGGAGCGCGCAGTAAGGATAGGCGCAGAACGCCGTCTTTCACGTCGTAGCCGTATTTGCAATCGTTCATCAGGCTGACGCCGTAGCCGCCTTCCGATAGATCCGCCCAGCGATGGCCGCAGACTTCGAATTGCGCCTGCTCCCAGCTCGTATTGCGATGCGTCGGACGCTCCATAGCGCCAAACGGAATTTCATACGTTGCCTTCGTGCTTAAGACGTCCACCGGGAAGGCAACCTTCAGCAATTTATGGCTCTCGTTCCACTGCACGCGCGTCTTGAAATCAACCCGCTTCTGATGATGGTACAGCATGAGATCCTGCTCAATTACCGACTCGCCCAATCGCCACTCGAAACGAATGACGTCAAGCGCTTCGCCAGCGAGCACAAGCCGCTTCGACATCAGCTCCGCTTCGCCCGCTCTGTATTGCTCAAACTTTGGATCGATGTCCCACGCGTCCCAGTACAGCGGTCTGTCGTGGAAGAACTGCAGCTCATTCGCCTTCGCACCCTTAGGCAACAGCTCGCGGTTCGCCGCTTTGTCGAGCCAGCGGACGATTTCCCCGCGCTCATTAAACGCCAGCTTATAGTGAACGGTTTCCCATTCGTTCAGGGAATCGCCTTCGGCAGCTGCTGCGCGGCTCACCTGACGCTGCTTCGCCTCATCTTTTGCGGACTCCCGCAGCCAGATCGTCGAGTAGCCGAAAGCCGGGATAGCGGAGACGACAATCGACAACGCAACTTTGCCGCTCTCAAGCTCAATCCGGTCGCATGGCAGGCGATTGCCTTCGCCATCAAATGCGCTAACGCCTACTTGATGTGCGCCGACTTCAAGAACGACCGTTTCATCGCGCTCCCAGCCAAGACTGTTAAACACGGCGTATGGCGTGCCTTCGCCGACGGCGCCTACCACTCCCCCGACTGACAGCATCGCTTGCGAAAGCTCCTGGTTGCCTAGCGCAAAGATTCGCTCGTATTCCGCAGCTGACGTGACATACGTTTCCGTAATCGCGGTACCCGGAATAATATCATGGAACTGGTTAAGCATCATCAGCTTCCAGCCTTCGGCAAGCGCCTCCGCATCACCGCGGGCACCCGTATATGCACGAGCCAGCGTGCTCCAAATCTCCGCTTCGCGGTACAGTACTTCCGCCTTACGGTTGCTTCTCTTATTGAGGCCATGCGTCGTCAAGGTGCCGCGATGCAGCTCCAGATACAAGTCCCCATGCCACTCCGGCAAGGTGTGCGAGACTTCCTCCACCGATTCGAAGAAGGCAGCCGCCGTGCTGAAGCTGCTTGTCGGAAGACCCGGCATCAGCGAGCCGCGCTTCGCGAACTCGATCATTTCGCGCGTTACCCCGCCGCCTCCGTCACCATGTCCGTACAGCAGCATCAGCTCGTTCAGCTTGTCCTTCTGACGGTACTCTCTCCAGTGTTCCTCCACGTCTTTGGGTCTCGTATGCTCATTAATGCCATGGTTCAAGTAAGAGACAATGGCAGTCCCGTCGATGCCGACCCAGTGGAACAGCTCATGCGGGAACTTATTCGTATCGTTCCAATTCAGCTTCGTCGTCATGAAATAATCGACGCCTGCCAGCTTCAGCAGTTGTGGCAATGACGCGCAATAGCCGAACGTATCCGGCAGCCATTCGATCGCCGAGCTCTTGTTAAACTCATCTCGGTAGAAGAGCTGGCCATACAGCATTTGGCGAACGAGCGACTCTCCGCTTGGGATGTTCAGATCCGGTTCGACCCACATACCTCCGACGAGCTCCCAGCGATCATCAGCTATGGCTTGTTTGATTTTGGCATAGAGGGCCGGATCATGCTCCTTCACGAACGCATACAGGAGCGGCTGGCTCTGGGAATAGATGAACTCCGGGTATTCCTCCATTAGCGACGTCATGGTCGAGAACGTACGGCTCGCTTTGCGCACCGTCTCCCGAACAGGCCACAGCCACGCGATATCGATATGGGATTGACCGACCAGATGCATCTTGCCCTGCGATGCGTTCGCCGGGAATTGCTCATTAATTCGATCGCGAAGTCCCTGCTCGATGGCAGCAAGCAGCTCCGGACTATGCCAGCTATCCTCCGGCAGTTGCTCCGCTTCTTTCATGGTCCCATACAGCGCGTCCATCATCTGCTGGCGGCTATAGTCCTGCTCTGGCAGCATACGCATCGTCTCGTAGACAGCCTGAACGCTGTAAAGCAAGCTCTGCGCCGCCTTATTCACGCGAACGAGCTTTACCTCGTAATTCGTTACCGGCGATACAACAGGAGCTTGATTGTTCAGTGGATCAACCGGCTCCGGAATGGGATCGAACAATTCAATCTCAAGCAGCGGCTCACGACCGCCTGCCCCTTTCAGATAAAGCGGAACGAAATCATGATTGCGGTCCAAGCCCTGGTAAGACGCACCGTTCACGCGCAGCAGCCCTTCGCCGCCGCCGCTCAACGTCAAACCGGCCGTCCCGTCCTCCCAATGCGAAGGAATGGTGATCTGCTTCTTCAGAAAATAAGTAATGCCATGCTTCCCATCAAGACGCGTGTCCTTCAGGATACTTGGCTCACCGCCCGGAAGCGTCTCATATTCGCCCGGCAAGCCGTAACGAACCTTTCTCATTTCCCAATCCAGCAAAGTCGTCGCCTCTGCCCATTGACGCTCCGACAGGTTACGAATAAAACGATGAATGCGATACATGCCCTACACCTCACTTCGCACATGCAACGATGTGCTGATTACGTCTTCTGCGTTTCTTCCGATCATCATCAGGAATTCCCCTGCTTCTACAAAAGGCTTCAGGTTGGCATCCAGCATTTGCAGCTGTTCCTTCCTTACGTTGAAGCTGACCGTCTTGGTTTCTCCCGGCTCAAGCGCCACGCGCTCGAAGCCTTTCAGCTCTTTTCCCGGACGGGTAATGGAGCTCACTTTATCGGAGATATAGAATTGAACGACCTCTGTACCTGCAACTTTACCGGTATTGGATACCTTTACGGTAACGACCGCTTCCCCATCCGGTGCGATCATTTCCGGGAAAACAGCAAGCTCGCTGTATTCGAAGCTAGTATAACTTAGTCCGAAGCCAAACGGATAACGCGGCTTGGCATCCATTTCCAAATACCGTTTACCTCGGGAGCGTTTGCCGTTATAGTAGACCGGAAGCTGGCCGACATGCTTCGGCACCGATATCGTCAGTCTGCCGGACGGATTCACATCGCCGAACAGAATATCGGCGAGCGCTGCGCCGCCTTCTTGCCCTGGATACCAAGCCTCAAGAATGGCATCCGCATGCTCGTCGATCCATGGCTCTACGATCGGACGCCCGTTAATATAGACGACAATGAGCTTCTTGCCCAATTTATGAATTTCCTGCGCCAGCGTAAGCTGCACGCCCATCAAATGAAGTCCCGTGCGGTCGATCCCTTCACCGCATTCCATATCGCTCCAAGCTAGCTCCGATACGACGGATGCACCTGTGCGCAAATCGATCGTGCCTTCGCCAAAGTCTCGCGCGCTCGAACCGCCAAGTGCCAGTATGACCACATCGGCTAGCTCCGCGCAAGCCAAAGCGGAAGCGAAACCTTCCTTGGAATCGCCTTGAATTCTGCAGCCCGGGGCGTAGAGCACACGGTCCTGCGCTTGCTCGCCAAGCGCTGCCTTAACGCCGTCTAGCAAAGTAACGATTTGCTCGCGCGGCTGCGGCGACGTGTAATCGCCAAGCTGATTGTAGATGTTATCGGCATTGGGACCAATCACGGCGATTCGGCCACTACCGCTAGCTTTGGACAGAGGCAGTGCCGCACCTTCGTTCTTTAGCATGATGATGCCTTGACGAGCGACCTCGCGCGCCAGCTCCGCATGCTCCGGGCTGCCGATAATCTTCCCGGCCGCAGCCGGATCAACATACGCACGATCGAACAAGCCGAGCTCGAACTTGGCCCTAAGAATCCGCTCAACGGCCACATCAAGATCCGCTTCCTCAATTAAGCCGTTACGCAGTGCTTTATGGAGATGAACGGCAAACATCGCCCCCGACATCTCCATATCGATGCCGGCCTTGAGCGAGATCGCCGATGCTTCTTCTCCATCCGCGGCGACATCATGTCCCCAAGCCAGCATGTTAATCGCTCCGCAATCCGTAATAACGAACCCGTCAAAACCCCATTCTTCGCGGAGCACTTGCTCCAACAGCTCGGCATTCGACGTGCACGGCACGCCGTCGATCTCGTTATAAGCCGGCATGATCGACTTCGCACCTGCCTCGACGCCTTTACGAAACGGAAGCAGGTCGACTTCATGCAGCTCCCGTTTGCCCATATGAGCAGGACCGGCATTGCGTCCTCCCTCCGAGGCGCCATAGCCGACAAAATGCTTCAGCGTAGCAATGACGCTTCCTTCTCCATCAAGCCGTTCCCCTTGCAATCCCTGTACGGCAGCAACCGCCAGCTCTCCGATCATGAACGGGTCTTCCCCGAAGCACTCCTCGGTCCGGCCCCAGCGCGGATCCCGTACGACGTCAAGCACCGGCGAATAGGTAGCGGCCCCGCCTTGGCTGCGGGTTTCGAGGGCAACAGCGCGGCACATCTCGCGGTATAGCTCCACATTCCATGCGCTTCCGATCAGAAGCGGAACCGGAAATACGGTAGCGCCAATCGCCATATGACCATGCGAGCACTCTTCACCAAACAGGATCGGAATGCCGAGTCTGGACTCTTCCATGGCGAAGCGCTGGATTTCATTAACCGCGCGCGCGCCTTCCTCCGGCGAAAGTCCGTTCTCAAGCGTCACCTCTGTCCACGGATCTGCACGAAGCGTGCCGTAGAGGGAGCCGATGCCGCCCTTCTTAACCTGCTCCTGAAAGTCAGCGTCCAGCTCGATCGTGCCATCAGCCTTCTTATGATACGTTTTCCACCCGAATGGCTGAGTCATCTGACCGATCTTCTCTTCGACTGTCATCTGTGCCAGCAAATCACTTACCCGTTCAGAGATTGTAAGCGAAGCGTCTTTGTAACGCATAGTACCTTCCTCCTTCTGTCCCCCAAGACAAGCACAAGGAAGTACGCCCGAAGGAATACTTCCCTGATCTTTGTATTATTTCTTCTCAATTGCGGATTGATAGATTTGGATGTATTGCGGCAGGTTCAAACCGTCGAACCCTTTCACGTAACCATCCCAATCTTTTTCAATGTCCTTGTCGCCGATGATGAACTGAGCCATGTTCGAATTGACGTAATCCTTGATGGAAGTCGCCAATTGAGCGATTGTATCCGTATCTTCTGCTTTCACATAAGCGCCGGATGGGTAAGTTTCTTTCGGTGCATAGGCATCATATGCTGCTGTTGCATCTGCAAGGCGTTTCTCGTAACCGGCAGCTGTCAGCGGGTCTTGAGCTGTCGCGAACAAATCGCGGAATTCCTTGGACAAGTCTTTAGGTCCAAGAAGCGACCAGCTATCATTGCGCACAACATTTTCGTCTAGCGGCTGCAGTCCGGAGAAGCTGTACTTCGCAGGTTGACCGCTAATGTTAAGCTCGCCTGCTTCTGCTTTCTTCCAGCCAATGCCTTCTTTGACGCCATATTCGCTGAACAACGAGCCTTCTTCACTATAAGCATAGTCCATAATTTTGATTGCGGCAATTTGCTGCGCTTCAGACGCTTTGTTCGTAATGGCCATTGGGAACTCGCTGATCCCTTGGGATGTACCTGCAAGTTGAACGCCGCTTGGACCTTTTACCGGTGGTACGATAACCCAGTGCTTCTGACGCTCATCTGTATCTTCGTAAGCTTTAACCAGGTAGCTGACAAGAGCTGTCGTAATGGAACCTACAATCTCATCGCCTTCACGTTGGCCGAGTTGACCAACCGCTTGGTCGTTCTGTGTGAAGGATGCTTTGTCGATCAAACCTTCGGCGTACAGCTTGTGCATATAAGCCAAGCCTTCTTTCCACTCCGGCTTGTTCGCTGCAAAGTCTACTTTACCATCTGTTACCGTTAAATACTTGTCATTATCGTTATAAATAAATGAATTCATGAGATAGGAGTCGATATTACCGTTCCAAACCGATTTGTTCGGAGCACCTGTCAAAGGAATTTCATCTGCCTTGCCGTTGCCGTTCGGATCTTGCGTTTTGAAAGCTTTCAGAACCGTATACAGCTCATCAGTCGTCGTAGGAACAGCAAGTCCTACCTTGTCGAGCCATGCTTTGTTCATCCAGAACTTCTGTGCATGCGTACAGTGGTAACATTCATTCGTACGAGCAATGCCGTAAATATTGCCGTCCGGCGCCGTCATCGCTTCTTTCACATAAGGCTTCTTCTCGAACATCGCTTTCAAATTCGGAGCATATTTGTCAATGAGATCGTTAAGCGGAATAAGAACGCCTTGCTTGCCGTAAGTCATCAAGTCTCCTGTTGTAAATTTCGCTTCCAGGAACACTTCCGGATAGTCGCCGCTTGCAAGCAGCAGCTGTCTACGGTCTACAAGCGCGTCAGTAGGAGCGACATCCCACTTGATTTTAACGTTGAATTTCTCTTCCACGAGTTTCGTGTAATCATTGTCCTCAAGCGGCGCTTTGCCTTGTGGTGCAAAAAAACCGATATTGATTGGACCAGAAGCCTCTTCAGTAGCTCCAGTTGTTTCATTGCCTGCACCGGCATTCTCTTTGTTGTTGCTGCCACATGCGGAAAGAACGATACTGCTGATCAATACGATCATGAGTGATACCCAGATGGACTTTTTCAAAACGAACTCCTCCTAGAATGAATTGTTTCGTTGCAGCTGCTCGAACTTCTCGAGCAGTTCCCCCTGATTGCCTGATTGACGACGCGCTACTGACTGATCGATGATGTCGTTGCCCCACCTCCACAAGTAGTTCACGCTATTGTTGAAGTTAGCCCTTTAAGGAACCAACCATAACACCTTTGACGAAATGCTTCTGTACGAAAGGATACATGATGAGAACCGGTACGCAGGCTACGACGATAAGCGCATATTTCAACACCTGCTCGAAGCCTTTATCCCGGAGACTCTGCGCGGTATTCGCCAACATCGCAGGATCAGCTGCATTCAGAATCAGCATGTTGCGAAGAACATATTGAAGTGGGAAGAGATGTTCCGACCTCAAGTAAATCAAGGCATCAAAGTAGGCATTCCAGTGTCCTACGGCATACATCAGCGTCATGACGGCCAGAACCGGCTTGGACAATGGTAATACGATGCTCATCAGATAGCGTATATCTCGGCAACCATCCATTTGCGAAGCTTCTTGGAGCTCCTGCGGAATCGAGGATTGGAAGAAGGTTCTGGCGATAATGACTTGGAAAATGGAGAACGCTCCGGGGAGCCATAGCGCCCAGCGCGTATCCAGCATGTGTAAATTTTTTACCAACAAGTACGTTGGTATGAGTCCGCCGCTAAAGAATAATGTCACCATCATGAGAATCATGATGTATTTGCGGCCCGGCATCGAACGCTGCGACAGCGGGAAAGCCATGAGGACCGTAAAAGCGACGTTAATCAGCGTTCCAAAAATCGTATAAATAAAGCTGTTATAATAACCTGTCATAAGCTGCGAGCTCTGGAAGATCGACTTATACGCTCTGAAGGAGAAGTCAACCGGATAAAGCCACACTTTGCCCGAAACAACGGCATCCGGCGAGCTGAGCGACGAGCTGAAAATATAAAGCAACGGATAAAGTACGGTCAGCGTAATTGCCGCAAGCAAGAGATAAAGACTTATCAGCAAGACACGGTCGCCGAAAGGTTCCCTGATTTTTTGTTTGATTGTCATAGACGGCCGCCTTTCTACCATAAGCTGTTTTGTGATACTCTGCGTGCAACTGCGTTGACACCGACAAGCAGGATCAAGTTAATGACGGAGTTGAATAGTCCAACCGCAGATGAGAAGCTGAAGTTCGCTCCGAGCAAACCAACCTTGTACACGTAAGTCGAGATAACCTCGGACGTACTCAAGTTCAATGAGTTTTGCATCAAGAAGATTTTCTCAAAGCCGACTGCCATTACATTGCCCAGACTTAGAATGAGCAGCGTAATGGTAATCGGGAGCAGGGAAGGCAAATCGATATGAATGATTTTCTTAAACCGCGATGCGCCATCCATTCGTGCAGCTTCATAGAGCGAAGGATCGACGCTGGCCAATGCCGCGATATAGATGATGGATGCATAACCCATTTCCTGCCACACGCCGGACCAGACATAAATGGATTTGAACAACTTCGGCTCACCCATGAAGTTAATGGACTCCCATCCTAAGAAGGACATGACCCTGTCAATTACCCCGACATGCGGTGAAAGCATCAATATAATAATCGATACCATGATTACCGTCGAAATAAAGTGAGGCGCGTACGTGATCATTTGAACCGACCGTTTAAAGAAGCCTGTCCGTATTTCGTTTAACGCCAGCGCCAGCAGAATCGGTATCGGGAATCCTGCCAAGAGCGAGTAGAAGCTGATGATCAGCGTATTTTTAATTAGGATCGGGAAGTTCGGCGAGCTAAACAAATTATCAAAGTGTTTAAACCCTACCCATGGGCTGCCCAAGATCCCTTTAATGACGTTAAAGTCTTTAAACGCGATGATTACTCCAAACATTGGTATATATTTGAAGATGATAAGATAGAGTACCGGTAGAAGGACAAGCAGGTATAGCTCCCAACTCCGCTTCATTTTGCCCCATGTCTGCGCCATCCGCATTACCCCTTTATTCAGTGTCGTATTCGATAGCTCGATTCTAGCCCGCCGAGGACAACACCAGCAATTCGTAAGATTCCGCGATACCACCTTTTTCGCATAGTGCACGGTTGACGGATTATAGCGTAAGGAAATAAGGGTACTCCTCATTTTTCTACAGATGGACTTTTTCGCCCCCATATAACTCCGAATTTCGTGTAGTTACGGCCTTTAAGCGCAAAAAAACCTTGGTATCCGCCACGGTTGCTGGCATGACCCAAGGTTATAGAATGCCCATCACTTCTGCTGCTTGCGATAATCACTTGGTGAAAGTCCCGCAACGTTCTTGAAGGCACGATTGAAGGAGTTGTAATTAAAATAGCCGACCTGCGCGCTTATTTCCTGTAAAGATGTATCGGTAGTGAGCAGCAGCTGTTTGGCTTTATCCATTCGAAGTCCGATTAAGAAATCCACGAAATTCCCGCCGGACTCTTCTTTGAACAGCTTGCTGATGTTCTTCGCATGAATGTTGAATTTGTCGCTAAGATGGTCAAGCGAGAGCTCCGGATTGGCATAATGCTCTTCGATATAGGCTCGAATATCGCCAATTACGGCACGCGTCCGCTGGGAATCCTTCAGCGCCTGCAAGCGATCCGTAGCAGCTTCGAAGATTCGGGTGCAGCCCTGCTTCAATTCCGCTGCCGTTTCCCAACTTCTCCCCAGTTCAACCAGCTCAGCACCCGCATCCTTCCACACATTGCGATAATCCTTGGACAGCTCCACGAATACGCGGCTAAGCTGCTGGTGCAGGAACTGCAGGAAGCTCTCGATTTCCTTCCGCGATGAGATGGAATCTTGGATTTGTTCGAACAGCTCGTCCAGATGTTTCTTCCAACTGCTTTCAGCAAGCCTGATCGCCTGAGATAGAGAGTGAATGGTGCCAAAATAATCATGTACACGGAACTTAGACGCATCAAGCTCTGATGGCTGAAGCAATCTCCCCGTCCCGAGCACGGCTTTATATTGCAGCAAATTGCCTGCGAGCTCGTAGGAGCTTCGAATGCCTTCGAGACTGTGCGCCACAGCTCCTGAGCCGATCGTAACCGTGAAGCTCAAATTGCTGTGAACCCATTCCACGATTTGCCCGCCGATGTGCACGCTCAGCGCAGCTGCATCTGCTTCATCCGGTACCCATACGACAGCGGCCAGCTTACTGTCTACAATCCACTCCGCCCAAACGCTTGCCCCGCTAAGCGCAGACATTTCCTGCGTAACGCTGGATACGACGAATTTGAGAATGGATTGATCCTGGTGATGATAATTCTCGATAAACTGCTGATAACGGTCAATTTCAAGCACAAGCACGAAAGCCTGCAAGCCCGCCGGATTGATATGATAGGTAAGCAAATCCGCCTGCCATTCTGACTCTCGAATAGGCACCCGGCCTTCCATGGCCTCATGGAAGCGATGCTTCTTCTTCAGAATAACCGTTTCTTTGTTCTGCTCTCTTGTCTTCGTCGTCTCCTCCATCAGATGCTCCAGCGCACCGCGGATAAACCCGAATTCATTGTCCCCGGTTTTGCCATCCTCCGGTTTAATTAACGCACTTGTCCGAATGAGGGAGACCAACTGACTGATCGGTTTATAATTGCGCCTCGTCACGTGAACGACCCAGATCACGCCAAGAAGAACGGCAACGATGGCAATGATGACCCAAATGCTATAGAAATTGAGGGCAAGCCGCGACAAAACCGAATCAACCGGCCCGCTCTCCACTTCCCATCCTGTATACGGAGAAACATAATGGGAAAGCACACTTCTGCTTCCTTGGCTTGCCGTGCTGTTATCCACTAAGCTGCTGCCAAGCTTGTCGCTGATGTGAACAAAAGTGAGATTCTGATCGTACATCGGCGAAATGGAGGCTTTCAACTTGGACAAGCTGACATTCACGACGATATAACCCTTCTTCTCGGTCGTAAAATGCGGATAATCCTGCACAAGCGTAATGACATCTTTCAGTTTCTCAGCCGTATAGGGTTTATAGCTTCTTTTTCCTGTCCATTTCCCAGGCGGCAGTCTTTTCTCTATGTAAGGTTGTATAAATGGCTTGTCCACGAAGTCTGAGGTAATGCCCGATCCGTCGCCAACGACGAAATCATCCTTTAACCGAATGAGATAGGCGGAATCGATGATCGGATAATTAAGCTTCCAGTCATCCATGAGCGTATTCGCTTGCATCGTGATGTACACATCTTCGCTCTTCGCATTAAAGAACTTCCTTAGCTCCGCAGTCGAAAGCGTATCCCGCAGGATGCGATAATCCAGCGTCTTGAGCGAATTGTCCGTGAACCGTACAACCTGCTGGGCAAGAAACTCATTGGCTTTAATCGCTTCTTTGCGGTTCTGTTCATTCAGCGTTTGGAAGAACACCACGAATAGTATGGTTACCACGACAAAAAACACGGGAAGATAAGATAATAGTAATTTACGGAACCAATTGCTGTTCATGTTTATCCCCCATTATCTTATTTCCCGCGCTACCGGTTAAAAATACACTTTATTCTACACTAATCAATCGCTTATTTCCAATCCCCCTAGTGAATCGATCCTATCATTTACTTCGTAGCGATGCGGAAAACATGTGCAATCGGAGCTGCACCGTCCAGCTGACTCTTCGGAAGATGTACGATGATGCCTTCTTGATCCCGCGTGTAGAACACATTTTCTTCCGTTCCCACGAGCTCAATGCCCGTAATCGCTTCTGTATACGGAATTCGGATCTGTTCGGAAACCGGTGAATCCTCGCTTGCGTACAGATACGTGCAGTAAACGGTGTCACCTTTGCGCGTAAATGCACAATCACTTGTATAGTAAGGCGCGCAAATGCGCGTGCCATAGACCGCTTCGCCATACACTTTCATCCAAGCTCCGAGATCCTTCATGCTCTTCACTGCGCCTTTAGGCAATCTGCCGTCAGGCTGTGGCCCGACATTCAGCGCCAGGTTGCCGCCCTTAGCTACAACCTCCATCAAGATATGAACCAATTGGCGAGCCGACTTGTACTTGTCCTCGAAGCCGAACGAGAACGACGTGCCAATGGTGATGCAGCTTTCCCACGGCACATGCAGCGGACGATCAGGGATCGTTTGCTCCGGTGTGACGTAGTTCTCATATGCGCCGCCAACTGTACGGTCAGCCGACAGCAGCCATGGCTGCGATGTCTGACGCGCACGCTCAACCACTTCGCCCAGACGAATATCTTGATTCACTTTGCCGCCGTCTCGTACCCAACCGGCATCCAGCCATAGAATGTCGATACGGCCGTAGCGAGTCATCAGCTCCATAATTTGCTCATGCGTGAACTGGACAAATTTCTCCCACATCGAAGGATGCTCCGCCGGATTGTATGAAGGTCCGCGCCACATATGACGACCTCTCTCCATTCCCGGTGCCCAGTAATAAGGGGTATTCCAGTCCGCTTTGGAGAAGTACGTCGCGATCGCCAGCCCTTTATCACGGAAGGCATCGAATACATTCTTGCAGATATCAGCGTAACGGTGTGCATGGAAAGGCGTTTCCTTGCCCGTAATGCGGTAATCCGTCGTATGCGTGTCCCACATGCAGAAGCCATCGTGATGCTTAGTCGTGAAGATCAAGTATTTGAAGCCGCCTTCGGCAGCTACTTCTGCCCACTTCTCCGGTTCGAAGCGAATCGGATTAAACGTCTTGTTCAGCGCGAAATACTCGCGCTTCATTTCTTCATAGTCATTCGTCCAATCGACGTCGTTTCGTGCCCAGTCGCCGTCTTCGTCACTAAGTGTCCACGATTCCACCATGCCGATCTGGGAATAGGGACCCCAGTGCATCATCAAGGCGAGCTTCTGATCCTGGAACCATTCCAGACGCTCCAAGGTTACTGGGTCCGTCGGTTTGACCCAATCGGATTCACTGCTATAGTTATGAACGCCATTTTCCACTTCATGTACGGTTTCACTCATGTTGTTAGCCTCCTTAATGTTAACGATGCTTCGCTGCTTATGCGAGCATAGCCCCAAGCTTCTTCTCATTGATCAGCTTCAGGATCAGCTCGCCGAACAACGTGTTTGCCCAAGCAAACCACGATCTTGTGAACTGCGTAGGATCATCCACGCTGAAGCCTTCGTGCATAAAGCCGGTGTCTCCATCGGTAGCGATCAGCAGCTTCACGAGCTCCGCGATTTCCTGATCATCGGTCGAGGTGAGTGCTTGCATAACCAAGCTGATGTGCCAGATATAACGCGGCGGCGTATGCGGGCTTCCGATGCCCTTCGCACAGCTGCCTTCGTAGTAATAAGGGTTGTCCTTGCTTAGAATGAATCGGCGCGTATTCAGATAAATCGGATCTTCCTTGGCTGCATAGCCCAGGTAAGGAATGGACAACAGGCTTGGCACGTTCGCATCGTCCATCAGCGTGTAATTGCCCTGCCCATCGGTTTCATACGCGTACATATCGCCGTACACCGGATGCTTGTAAATGCCGAAATCGCGAATGCCACGGTCGATGTCTTCCTGCAGTGCAAGGGCTTCGCTCTGCATAGACGCATCGCCAAGCACTTCGGCGGCGATCTCTGCCAAGTAGCCAAGCACTACGCTCGCGAACATGTTAGCCGGAACCAGATACCCATAGGCGCATGCATCATCACTTGGCCGGAAGCCGGACCATGTCATGCCTGTGTAGCTGACCGGTGCGCCCATTCCGTTGTTGTGGATCGTATCGCTTGGCGGGCCTGATAGACGGGTGAAGCGGTAAGGCGACTCCTCCACATGCTTCTGCTCCGTGCGCCATAGCTGTAGAATACGTACCGCCGCCTGCTTGAAATCGTCATCGAAAGCAGCTGTGCTGCCAGTTTGTTTCCAGTACAGGTAGCTGATCTGGAGCGGATAACAAAGGGAATCAATCTCGTATTTGCGCTCCCACACCCATGGGCTTGGCGCAGGCAATTCGGTCACATCGTTCTCGTAGCGCATGTCGTTGGCCTCTTCATTGAAGGCATTCGCATAAGGATCGATGAGGATGCAGCGGAATTGGCGCTTCAACAGCCCTTCGATAATGCCGCGAAGCTCCGGATCTTCCGAAGCCAGCTGAATATAGGGCCTGACCTGTGCACTGGAATCCCGCAGCCACATCGCCGGGATGTCGCCGGTAAATACGAAGGACGTACCGTCTTCCAGCTTACGCGTGGTTGTTTCCAATGTGTTCGGGAAGCATTGCTTGAACATATGAAGCAGCTTCGGATGCTGCGCTAGCTCTGTTTCCGCCATAGCTAGAATATTTTGAATCGATTGCGGCATTTGGATTGAAGTTGTCAAGCGGATTCACCTTCTTATGTGTATTTTGTAGTTCCTTCTTATTACTCGGCTTGCTGCGGCTGGCGGTTTAGAACCGGCGTATCCGTAAGCATAACCGTCGATGCTTGCGAAGCATCATGCAGCTCGAATACGATGATTTCATTGCTGCCTTCTCGGAGAAGAGGGGCTGGCACATACAACGTTTGTTGAGGACCTTTGCTCCAGTAACGCCCCAGGTTGAAGCCATTGATGAAGACGACACCTTTCGTCCAGCCCTGCATGTCCAGGAACGTATCTGCGCCGGCTTCGGAAACGTGGAAATTTCCTTTACAGAACCGAGGACTATCCGCCGCATTCGCAATTGCATTCGAGCTGTCAGCGGCCCAAGCCAGCTTCGATAAGTCTTCCAGCGGAATCGGTCGAATGGTCCAATTAAATAGGAATTGGAACCCCAGTCGAACCCCTTCCGTGATCCCTTTGCGATCTCTGAGGTAAGGGCCATAGTTGATTCTGCCCATATTCTCAACGAGAATATCCAGCCTCGCGCCTTCGGCCGGCACTTCAATCGCCAGCGATTGCGGTGTCTGCGATCGTTCGATTACGCCCTTGAATTCGCCATCCACATAAACCAATGCCCGGTCGCGTACCTCTTGCAGGTGGAGCTGCTCCGAAGGCCGCGGTCCGGAAATGTGCGTTGAATACAAGATAAACCCATAAT
This sequence comes from Paenibacillus sp. CF384, assembly GCF_900106745.1. Classification (GTDB taxonomy): domain Bacteria; phylum Bacillota; class Bacilli; order Paenibacillales; family Paenibacillaceae; genus Paenibacillus_Z. Next base: position 95,319 of record NZ_FNNV01000012.1, read on the forward strand.
TCTGTCCAACCTTCTCCATCGGAAGCGGCGTAACGGATTGGATCGGTGCCGACAGAGCATCGAGCTGTTCCCATAACGCTGCCTGCTCTGTCAACTCGACTTGCCCGTAGGCTCGGCGAGGGATAACAGGAGGCAACGCCAACGGACCAAGCTCCTCATACCGTGCAATGACCTCGCGGAACGCATAGTACTTGGCTGTCGGCACACCAGACTCATCCAACGCAGAATCGTAGTCATAGCTCGTAATCGTAGGCTCGTAGAGATTCGGCTCCTGGCAGTTGGCGCCATTATAGAACCCGAAATTCGTACCGCCATGGAACATGTAGAAGTTGACGGAAGCGCCGGCAGCCAGCATTTCGTCCAGCACTGCTGCCGCGTCTGCAGCATCGCGTGTATGATGCGGTTTGCCCCAATGGTCAAACCACCCATTCCAATACTCCATGCACATCAGCGGCGAATCCGGCTGATATTCCTTCAGCTTATCGAAAGAAGAGGTTGGATTGGATCCGAAGTTGACCGTTGACAGCACGCCTTGGACAGATCCGCCCTGCAATAGCGCATCTGTGGGGCCATCTGAGGTGAACAGCGGTACATCGATACCGCGATTAATCAGAGCCTGGTGCAAATAGTCCAAGTATACGGCATCATTGCCATAGCTGCCATATTCATTCTCGATCTGTACGGCGATAATCGGTCCGCCATTTGTGCAAAGCAGCGGCCTCAGCCGCGGAATGAGTACATCATAATAAGCATCAACCTTGCTCAGATACGCGGGATAGCTGCATCTCAGCTGCATATCGGAATCGGCCAACAGCCATGCAGGCAGACCGCCAAATTCCCATTCCGCACAAATATATGGACTCGGACGAACAATGACATGCATGCCGAGACTGCCCGCAAGCTCGATATAAGCGAACACATCGGCTAGTCCATCGAAGCAGAACTGCCCCTCATACGGCTCATGCACGTTCCAGGGAATATATGTCTCCACCGTGTTTAGTCCGCAAGCTTTCATCTTCATTAAACGGTCTTGCCAGTACTGAGGGACAATCCGGAAATAATGCATAGCGCCGGACAGAAGTCGGACGGGCTTGCCTTCATACACAAACGCATTTCCTTCTATAGAAAAATGGGTCAATATGCTCGCTCCTTGCCTCTGTCTTGTAGACATAGGATAAACGCGGTACTTCCTGCGCTCAACGGGATTTTTTCGGGAAGTTCACCTTTTTCCACCCTGAAGTGGGCACTACACCATTTTCTCAAGCCCCTTCTACGTTGAAAAAGGAGATGTCGGCGAAACTTGCATCCTCCAATCGCACATCATTCGCCTTCCGGAAGAAATGAGAAAAAGCGCAGCCGATTATCGACCGCACCTTTTCCTAATCAGACTATTCGATTAAAGCCGCTTACGCTTTGCGTTTCACCGGGACATAAATGTCCATCTCCACCAGCTCTTGGTCCGGGTGGCAGCGATAATCGTACAGCTCGAACTCCGCAGCACCGGAATGCTCATAGCCGGAGTGCGGGAACCACTCGCCGAAGACTGCTCCCCACGTGCTTTGGATCGAGTTCGAGAACTGCTCCGTCGGCACCTTTGGCGTCGTAAACACCGCATATTCAGCAGCAGGGAACTCGCGGCAAATAAGATCCTCCGGCACGTTGTCGAAGCTCTCCGCTTCCATGCCAATTAGGTACTTGAAGCTTCCGGTCGCCATATCGAAGCCGTGGCAGATGCCGAGCTCAATCGGGCTTTCCTTATGCACGCGGTTCGGAATACGGCACGCCCAGCCGTTCTTCAGATACTCCTGCCAATAGGCTGGAATTTGACGCTGATTCTCCCCGTCGTTCGTGGAGGTTTGAAGTTCGTAGCCGATGACCTTGTACGCTGGTTTGGTTTCAATCCGGTAATTCATGCGAATGCCTCCCAAATATGGATTGTATTTGCGCTGCAGCACGTTTAGCTTCGAGTAAGCCGGCGGCTTGATCCCTTGCTTGCGATAGTCAGCAGGCGTCATCTCGAACATGCGCTTGAAGGCGCGGGTGAACGTTTCATGATTCTGAAAGCCGTAGTTCAGCGCAATGTCGAGCAGCCTTGTATCCGAATAGGCCACCTGCCATGCCGATAACGCCAGACGACGCTTACGCACGTATTCCATTACGGTATCTCCCGCCATGGACAGAAAGACCCGGTGGAAATGAAAGTCGGACAGCCTCGCGACCTGCGCCAGCCGCGATAAGGACAGCTCCTCCGCTACATGTGCTTCTACGTAATCGATAGTCGTTTGGATCTGCAGCAGGTAATCCTCCCTCATTCGAATGCACGACCTCCTCTAACTTGCAGTACTCGTACTCCACAAATTGTAACGTGGCTTCAGCCTAATTTCTTGATGATTCTTGCTGAATCCTGCTCGCAGCATAAAAAAGACCACCGTACTTTCCCGGTGGCCAATTCTTCGTGCTATGAAGTTATTTATTTGAACTTATCAGGGAACTGAGCAACGATCCCCTGCGTGAGAATGTCCGCGAACATCAGCATGTGTGCCAATCCCTCGTCAAAAGCCAGAATATCGCCATTCCAGTCTTTCTTCATCCTCGCGGCCACAGCGACCGTAATGAACTGCAAATGCCGATCCATGATGTCCTTAATTTCTTTGTAGGTCCAATTCGGGTTAGCACCGCTTAGAAATTTGGCAATATCGTCGGCATTGCGGTACCACGCTTTAGTATGCTTCTCCAAGTCTGCCTGGTTGCCGGACTTCACCGCTTCAAGCACTTGCCCGGCAAGCAGGATATGCTCCCGCAGCAGCTCAGCCAGCTTGTTGCCTGCATTCTCGCCATAGTACGGCTTAACGGCGTTGCCGAGATCCTGTTGATTGCGAAGCAGACGTTCCAGCACCTTATCGCGGTCTGCAAGTCCTTCGGTTGCACTCACGATGTAGGCTCTTGTCCAGTAGATATGGTCGCCCCACAGCTTTCGGAGCTCTTTGTTCAGGTTTACCATCGACTGCGTATAGCGTAGTTGATGGGCATGATGATCCTGCCTTGACGCTGAGGCATGTACTGGGGTAACTCCCAGCCCAAGCAGCACGCATACGAGCGTTAGGCTCAGCCATTGTTTTCTCATCCGCATTGTTGTTCTTCTCCTTTTTTGTGAGGCCGGTATAGTCGGTAGGGTTAGCCCCTTTATTGTGGACATTTCCATTGATTTCATGCACGTAAGGTGAACTCTCGGCATCTATTAATTGGAGTATAGTAACTAGCAGCGACATGAATGAGAGAGTAGGGGATAAGAGAATGTCGATGAAGAGAAACAGCAGCAGAGTCTTCACAAGCAGCCGTAAGCTCCAATTCAGCCGAGCCACCACGAGCAGCGGCAAAACAAAAGGAACTCCCGTCAAAAGCAGCCGTAAATTTCAAAAATGCTGCTCGGGGCGCACCAGGAAAAGCTACAGCAGAGCCGTGTATTCAACGGGAATTCTCCGGAGGAATCCCGGCACCAACTTTGCCCTCGTTGACCTTGTTAACCTAGGCTATAAAAATGCCTTGCGAATGTGTGTTCAAGTATTCGACTGGTCGAGCGGCCTGCCTGTCGCACTCAAGGTGTCGCCGTGCAATACGACCAAGTGTTTCGTCCCCCTTGCCCCGGGCACATCGAATTTCGTGTACGCGGACGTGTCGAGCGTTTCGTATAAGTACGAAGTGCGCATCAGCCGAAGCACAGCCAATCGCAACGTGATCCTCAACGTGTTCGGCCTCAGCAAAGAGCCGCTCACGCCGCAGACCGGCAACAACGTGCTGCAGCATGCGCTTGTCCGCATTAAATGAGTTTGCAAGCCATACAAAAAGTGGCTGAACAGGAGATCCCCCCATTCAGCCACTTCGTTTACACACCCAGCTTCACTTACACCCGCTTCTTCCACGCCTTCTCGCGTTCTCCGATCAGCGGGAATTCTCCAATCCGCAAGCGCGCGCTGCCATAAGGGACAAGCGTCAATTCCGCGATCTCCTGACCTTCGGTCTTCGGATAGATCGGCGGCGTCCCCGCGTTGTTGCCCTCCATCTTCCACTCCCGCACCAGCTGACCGACTGCCTTCAACCGAACAGGCGCATGCTCTGCATCGAATGGTTGATACGGCACTTCACGCTCGCTAACCGCATAGTCGTTGTCTGCCAACAGGCCGTATTTCCAAGGCGAACCCGGGTAAACCTCCCAGTCGTGAAACTTCGCCCGCTTCGTGAGCAGCTGCCAGTTCTCTTGAATCGGCAGGGCGTAGACAAGCGGTCCGCGCTCGACGCTAATCGCGTACAAGTTGCGGGATGTCGTCGTAACGACCATCGGCAAACCAAGCGTCAGCACGTCCCCGTTCTTCCACTCGCGTTCCACACGTGCATAACCATTAACGACGTTTAGCGAAACGTTAGCGCCGTTAACCGACAAGCTTGGCGAACCGCACCAGGCCGGAATGCGCAGCGAAACAGCGAAGGCTTCGCTCGGACGATCCAGCGCCACAGCTATGTGAACCGTATCACGAAACGGATACTCGCCGCTCACCGTTACCGTTGCCGTCGCACCGCTCCCAACCGACGCGTTCACCACGCTAGGCGCGTACGATACAGCAGCCAATCCGCCGTTCCCGTCGCCCATCCATAGATGGGACGTAAACTTAGGCCAGCCTTGATGCATATTCGACGTGCAGCAGCCGAAATGCGGCTCCAAACCAAACAAGTTCGCATCGGGGCCGTTGCTCCAAGCCCGCGGAGCCACGTTGCACACGATTTGATTCACCTGCTGATCATATTGATGCGAAGTCCAGTCCTTCGAGATTGCGGCCGGGAGCGCGTTGAAAGCTACCTTTTCCAAAATATCCCCAAACCGTCCTTCGCCGAACACGCGCGTCAGATGCTCCATGGAATACATATATTCGACCACGGCGCACAGCTCGACGCCTTGACTTGGGCTCGTTCCCGATAACCACTCGTCACCGGAGAACATGCCATGCGCTTGCCCATGATACGTCATCAGGCTGTCGATGCCGCGATGAACGGCAGCAAGTTCAACCTCTTCACCGCTTAGCTCATAACGGATCGCCGGTGTTTTGATGCCCATTGCCACGTTGACGACATGCGTGCTCCAATCCCACTCCTCCACCTTGCGCCAGTATGGGAAGTCGTGAAACACGTCTGTCCAGTCGAGCGTCTGCTCGGCAACCGTCGCTGCCAGCTCCAGCAAGAACGCATCCCCTGTCTCTTTGTACAGCCATTGCACGCACAGCACCATCTCTGCGCCGCGTGCTTTTGCCCATCCCTCAAGCGGGTTAGCTGCAATATGACTGTGAACGTAACGGAAATATCGGGTCAAGAACGGAACAATACGCTCGTCCCCCGTCACTTCCGCATATTGCGTCATCACCTTGAGCATGATCATGTAGTGCCACCAGTCGTGCTTTTTGTTGATGTCATCGTTGACCGATTGAATCGTTCCACGCGGACCGAAGTTGCCATCCTCGCCTTGGCTTGCGAGCGACCATTCCACCCAGCGCTGCGCTTTGGCGATCAGCCCCTCATCCTCCAGCAAATAAGCAAGCGGCAGCAGTCCGTCCAAATAATAAGGACCGCGCTCCCAGCTCTCGCCTTGGCCGCCGATCCAACCGTTATCCGGCCCAACATCGCTCCAATGCTCTTCCAAATGCCCGGTTAATCCATCCGCCTGAATGCGCAGCTGATTGCGCAGCCATCCTGCGGGTTTAATCGCCCCCAGCGGTAAAGCTTGAAATGCCGTGGCGATGAGTTTCGTTGTCGTCGTCTCCATGCGGTTCGTCTCCTTCGGATCTTCATAATAAGATAGCTATGAAGCGAATATAGCACGGATACGTGCAGGCAGCCGATAGCCGATGACAACCCTTTTTTATCTAATCACAACATGAAGTGAATATTTCCTATATGGCATAATCCCTGATAAACACTTATGATATAAGCAAAACTCTCCGAAAGGAGCCAATGCCGAATGTTCCGATTTACTTCTCCGCCCATGCCGCACTATATCACGTCAGGCGAGGATACCTATGCAGCAGGCGGCAAGCATCCGGGCCGCGCAAGCATCGGCGTATTCGACCTGCTTGCCGTAACGCGTGGAGCGCTCTATCTGGAGGAGGATGGTGTGCCGCTCACCGTTAGCGCCAATCAGTTTGCCATTCTGCGTCCGGATCGCGCGCACAAGACCGCGATTCCCTGCCAAGAGGAGACGCATTTCTACTGGCTTCATTTTCAAACGCTTGGCAGCTGGAGCGTTGTTGCAGAACGCGAACCGCATATGTCCCCGCCTATTACCGATCCCTACCCACAAATCGAAACCTTCGCGTTTCATGTGCCGAGATTCGGTGAGCTGCTCGCAAGAGAAGGCGTCTATGAACGGCTGCAGAACCTGCTGCAGCTCCATGCCGACTTCCATGCCGCAGCCCGTTTCCGCCAGCAAACCCTGCTGCTCGAGCTTCTGCTTCAACTGCAAGAGGAAGGCAGCAGTGCAGCTACTGCCAAGGACCCGCAGCTGACGCTGGCAGATGAAGCGGCTGCTTTCTTGCGCCGCCATTACCGGGAACAGCTCAGCTACAAGGAGCTGTCGGATCAGCTGCATTTTCACGCCAACTACATCGCGCTGTGCATGAAGAAAGCATTCGGATGCACGCCGCAGGACTACCTTACTCGCTACCGCATCGAGCAGGCGAAGCAGCTGCTCATTCATACCAGTGAGCCCATCGGTAAGATTGCCGAAGAAACCGGCTTCCAAACCTTCCCCTACTTCGTCCGCTGCTTCAGCAAGCACACTGGTGCTCGCCCGAAGGAGTTCCGCTTGCGTTATCGGTGACGGCGACGGTGATCGCATGAGAAGGAGATCGGCTTTCTCCTTGAGCTGTACAACCTACACGACAAATCGAAGCCTTCTGAGAAAAAAGGTATTTAACATGCATAACATGCATTTGAAATATGGATAACCAACTATATTCACTGCAAAAAAACGTATGAAATGTACTAGGTACACGTCATACGTCATTTGAGACTAGAAAACAGCAATTGTGTTGTACTCTTTACACGTCGTTATCTTGGAGCAGCGTGACACAGGAGTTTGACCGCCCTGCTCATTTATTTGACAATGCCCGTCCGGAGCTGCGTCACGCCGAACTCCAAGTACCCTTTCAAGCACGTCAGCACAAACACCCAGCCTTCTTTGTTATCCACGATTTTGCTTAACAGCTCAGGATCATCTTCCCGAAACCCCTCTTCGTTAATGGCAATAATCGTGCTCTCGTCAGGCTGCTCTTCCAAGGTGATGGTCACAATATGATCCTCGCCGGCCCATTGAAACACGATCTTCTTATCTGCCTCAACCTCGAGCAGGGCAATGCCTACTTCGGCATTGTACTCCTTGTAAATCAGCGTAACCGTCTTGCCCTTCTCCCATCGCTCCGAGCTGGATGAGAACCAGAAGTTGCCGATCTTCGCAGGGTCTACGAAGGCTTCGAACAGGTCGTGTGCGGGTCTGGCGATTCGAAATTTGGTCAAGTTATTCATAGGTATGTATCTCCTTCTTTCGTTTGGATTCATAAGGTCGGTCCCGTGAGCCAGGAGCCCCGCCCCTTATCGGAGGATCTTCTGATAACTGGCAATGTCGAGCCATCTGCCAAACTTATGGCCCACTTCTTTGAATAGTGCCGCCCGCTCGTAACCCAGTCGCTCAAACATGCGAATACTTCGCTCATTCTCCGTGCACACCGTGGCAACAAGCACATGAAACTCGCGCTCGCGCGCTTGCGACTCCAGCAAAGCGACCATCTCTGCGCCAATCCGCTTGCCGAGATGCTCCGGGGCCAGATAAATCGTGACCTCCGCCGTCGTATTATACGCCTGCTTGTTCTTATGCTGCGTAAGCAGTCCGTAGCCTATTATGACACCGTCTTCTTCACACACATAGGTGCAGTACAGCGGGTTGGCAGGCAGTACATTCGCCCGAATTTCGTCCATCGTCAGGGGAAGCGTGTGAAAAGAAACCGTCGTATGCACGACATAATGATTGTAAATCTCCAGCACCTGCGGTAGATAACGTTCTTCCATCCGGTCAAATCGCATCATATTCGTCCCTTCCCGATTCATTCTATCCACCGCCAACTACATTAAGCAATCCACGTTCGATCTACTCACCATACCATATTTTACTATACGAAAAGTGACATCTGCGTGCGTGCGCTGCAACTTCTAACGAACCGTGGAGGTCTTATTCGTGCACAAACGCCGACTTAAAAATTCTAACGAACCTACGGAGCCTTATTTAGCGGATTTCGGGTCTGGCGAGGCTCATTTTCACCAAATAAGACCTCCTGAGTTCGTTAGAATTTAGAAACACCGATTTTCGACTAAATAAGACCCCTGGGGTTCGTTAGAGCTTTGAGCGGCAGGCGGCAAACGCAAAAAAAGCCTCCCCATTGTCTCATCAGACAACGGAGAGGCTCCCATCCATTCATACGTTACGCCGATTGGCGTGCTTCCACGGCAGCAACCTTCTGCTGCTTCGCTTTGCCGACGAACAGGGCCAGCGGGAATGCAACAGCAGCGATTAAGGTTGCCAGCAGATACACATCGTTGACGCTCATCGTGAACGCCATGTTCGCGATATGCAGCTGGTCGGTATCGCCGGCCATGGCCAGATCGGTACCGTGCGTAACGGAACGCGATGCGAGCAGCGTAGTGAAGATCGCAATCGCGAAGGAACCGAATACGTTACGCGTCCAGTTGGAGATCGAAGAAGCATGACCAACCAAGTGACGAGGAATTTGCTCCATCGCCGCGTTGCTCGCAGGCATCATCACCATCGCGATACCAAGGTTTCGAACCGTCATCCACCAGAGGATGTAGGAATGGGAAACGTCGATACTGAGCCAGCTAAGCGTCAGCGTACCGAGCGCAAGCAGCGGAATGCCCATCGCCATCAGCCAGCGCGGTCCGATTTTGCCATATAATTTGCCCACAACAGGCATAATAAGAGCCATAGCCAGCGAAGCCGGAAGAAGAATCAGCCCCGTGTCCATCGCAGACACATGCTGAATGCGCTGCAGGAAGATCGGCGTCAGGAATGTACCGGAGTACAAGCTGATCGTCAGAACGATCGTAATGATCAAGTTCAGCGTATAACGTCCGTTCTTGAACACATGCAAATTAAGCAGCGGCGTATCGGTCGTAAGCTCCCGCCAAATGAATAGCACCAGCATCACAACACCTACGACGAGAAGCGAAATAATCCGGCCCGAATCCCAGCCCCAGTTGTGGCCTTGACCAAGCGCAAGCAGGAGCGAAGAGCTGCTGACAAGGACGGTAATAAACCCGATGCCATCGAAGCTCTTCGGCACGCTGAGACGATAGAATGGAATAAAGGCAAACACCAGCACGATCGAAATCAAACCGATTGGAATGTTCATCAAGAACAGCCACTGCCACGCAAAATTCTCCAATAACCAGCCGCTGAATGTCGGTCCGATTGCCGGGGCCATCATCGCAGCAAGCGACCAGAGAGCAATCGCCATCGCTTGTTTCTCACGCGGAACCACTTGATAGATAATGGCCATCGATGCCGGCAAGATCAAACCGCTGAATGCGCCCTGCATAACACGGAATGCGATAAGCGAATACTCATCCCAAGATGCGGCACACAGCACAGATGCAACTACAAAGCCGATAAGCGCGAATAAATAAAGCCGCTTATAGCTGAATTTCTCTCCCAAGTACCCAACGATTGGAGCCAGTGTACCCATCGCCAGCATAAAGCCCGTCAGCGTCCATTGAATGGAGCCGAGCGTGGTATGAAAATGGTCCTGCAAAATCGGCAGCGCAATATTAATCGTACTCGATGCCAAAACACACAAAAAAGAGCCGACAAAGATCGCCGTCATAATCGGCCAAAACTTTACTTTGTCCTGCTGCTCCTGTTCAGTCAATTTCATTTCCCCCTCAATACCAGAGCATCGTAATCAAACAGGCACCTCTCCCGGCGCCGTTGCATATATGTCGGTATTTACATATAATCAAAACCAATGACAATCATATACCACTACCATAAATATGTCAAAACTAACATATGGGAGGACATCCTATGAACACGCTTGCTTATGGGCTCCTTAGTCTGCTCTCTTATTCTCCCGATTCAGGTTATGACCTGATGTTAAAAATCCAGTCCTGTTGGCCCGCCAAGCACAGCCAAATCTATCCGCTCCTCTCCCAGATGGAGAGCGAGGGCTACGTTCGGCACGTACTCGTCACCCAAACCGATAAGCCGGATAAGAAGGTTTATTCGATAACCGATAAAGGTCGCGACGCCCTTCGCGCCTGGCTGACTGTGCCTGCCAACGACCCCGTAATACGTGACGAGCTTATACTCAAAGTGTTTGCCATGGATCAAGGCGACCCGGACGATATGAAGCGCCAGCTGGAGCTGCGCATCAACTACTGCCGCGACAGGGTCCACTGGCTGGATCGCAAAATCGAATTCTATTCCTCGAAGGAGCCGCCTCCTTCACGGGGCATGCGGCTGCTGCTCGAGAGAGGACGGTTCGCCACGCAGTCCGATCTGAACTGGGCGGAATGGGCGCTTGAACAGCTGCAAGACGAATCGTAAAACAAGAAGAGCTGAGATCCGGCGGCAATGTCCGGGACTCAGCTCTTTTATTGTATAGAGAGGCAATAAGCTGGTGCAGCCATGATCAAAACGGTTATGATGCTGATAGAGCTTCACGAGCAGACCTTGCCCGATCGGGCACAAAAGAAAGGAATACCGCACATGAGCTACCATCTGACGCAGTCCGCCATCTTATCCATGTGCGGACAGCTTTCTTATAAGAAAGGGGAATCCGCTTTCCGCAGCCGGAAAGTAGCGATTACCTATTATGATCCGGACGCCGCACGATGCGAGGCGACAGTCAAGCTGCAGGAAACGTTTGAAGTTAGCATCCGTTTCGATGACGATGGAGATGTTGCCGCCAAATGCAGCTGCCCCTCCTTATCTTCCTATGACAAATATTGCTCCCATGTAGCGTCCGTCCTCTTGCTCTTGTACGATGCGCAGCAGAGCGGCCGAGCGCCGATGGGAGGAGGCAGCCAAACCGGACAAACCGGACATGCAGGCAGCGGCCCTACTTCTGCCTCCCACGAATCCAGCGGCGAGCTCGCCCGCGAGCTGCTCTCCATGTTCGCTCCGGCGAACTCGCGAAAGTCCATTCGCAGCGCTCAGACCCGGTTCGATACCCGCGAACCGCTTGCCGTCACCTTCGTCTGCAAGCCGTTCACTTACAGCGGCGGCAAGCTGCTGCTTGGCATCGAGCTGAAGGTCGGATCGAAGCGGCCGATTATCGTACAGCAGGTTCGCGAGTTTCTCCGTCACGTTGAACTCGGCGAACCCTTTGCGATTGCGAAATCTTTTCACTACGATCCGCAGCTGCACAGCTTCCTGCCGGAAGACTTCGAGGTGATTCGGCAGCTGATTGCGGTGCTGCAGCAGGAACGCTTATACCAAGAAACATCGAGCATCTATGCCATACATGCGGCTCCGCTTAGCGGCCAGCGCATGCTGCCGATCCCGCCCGGTGCTTGGAAGCCTCTGCTCGCCACATTGGTTAGCGCGCCTTCGACAATGCTCGAGCAAGGCAATACCACTTATCCAACCATTGCGATATCCGAGGAGCGGATTCCCCCGCTAACCTTCGATCTTCAGCAGCTTCATGCAAGTAGTGCTCCTATTGGCAATGATCGAGGCAGCTATCACGTTCAAGCACAAGGCTTGGACCAACTGGTCATCATTGAAGCCTATGGGCTTGTGCTCGCGGAAGGCAGATTTATTGAGCTGCAGCAAGCGGCATGCCGCCGACTGGCAGAGCTGCAGCAGCTGCAAGAACGGTCCTCCATGCCTTATATCCCGATCCTGCCGGAACAGATCGAGCCCTTCATGGAGCGCGTCGTGCCGGAACTGCTGAAGCTGGGCACTGTTCATATCGCGGAAGACGTGTCGCGGCGCATCACGCATCGGCCGCTCAAGGCCAAGCTGTTCCTCGACCGCATAAGGGACAGACTTCTTGCTGCGCTGGAATTCCACTACGGCGACCTCATCATCAATCCGCTGGAAGCGGAGAGCGAGGTCCGCACGAACGGACCCATTCTCGTGCGCGATGGCGAGCATGAGCGCCAGATCCTCACGCTCATGGAAGAGGCTTCTTTCGCCAAGACGGAGGCCGGCTACTTCTTAGGCGACGAGGACAGCGAATATCACTTCCTCTACCATGTCGTGCCGCAGCTGGAGAAGCTGCTGACGGTGCATGCCACTTCGGCCGTGCGTACACGCATCCACACGGGAAGCATGCCGCCGATTGTGAAAGTCCAGTTTAACGAACGAACGAATTGGCTGGATTTCAAATTCGATATCGATGGCATACCTGAGGCCGAAATTCGCAAGCTGCTGAAGTCCATTGAGGAGAAGCGCAAATTTCACCGCTTGGCAACCGGCGCGCTAATGCCGCTTGAGACCGAAGCTATGCAGGAAATCATTCGCATGATCAACGAAGCCCGATTCACGCTGAAGGATCTGCGCGATTCCGGCATTTCCATCCCGCTCTTCCGCGGGCTGCATCTCATGGATACGCCGAGACAAGGCAGCTCGGTCAAGCTCGCTAAACCCCTCAGACAGCTGCTCGAGAACCTCCGAAATCCGGATAACCTGGATTTCGAGCTGCCCGAAGGCATGTCCGGCGTGCTGCGGGATTATCAAAGCTACGGCTATCAGTGGATGCGGACGCTGGCCAGGTATGGCTTCGGCGGCATTCTTGCGGATGATATGGGACTTGGCAAGACGGTGCAGGCTATCGCGTTCTTGCAATCTTTCCTACCGGATATTCGGGAAGAACGACTGCCCGCATTAATTGTAGCCCCCGCCTCCATCACCTACAACTGGCGCAATGAGCTGCGTAAATTCGCGCCGAGCCTTCGCGTCGCGATTGTCGATGGGACGAAGCAAGAAAGAGACGCCATACTGAGAAGAAGCTCGACCGTTGACGTCTTAATTACGTCATATCCGCTGCTGCGCCGGGACATCGAAGCTTATGCCGCAATGTCCTTCCACACGTTAATTCTGGATGAAGCGCAGGCGTTCAAGAATTACAACACTCAGACTGCGCAAAGCGTAAAGCTGCTGAAGGCGCGTCATCATTTTGCACTGACAGGTACGCCTGTAGAGAATCGATTGGAGGATCTCTGGTCGATCTTCGATGCGGTGTGCCCCGAGCTCTTCCCGGCAAGACGTGCTTTCGGCGATCTGCCTCGCGAAGTCGTCGCGAAGCGATCGCGTCCGTTCTTGCTGCGCCGCGTGAAGACCGACGTTCTGCAGGAGCTCCCGGAGAAGATCGAGTCCACGCAGGTGTCGAAGCTGCTGCCGGAGCAGAAGAAGCTGTATGCCGCCTATCTCGCCAAGCTTCGCGAGGAGACATTGAAGCATCTGAACAAGGATACGCTGCATAAGAATCGGATCCGTATCTTAGCCGGCCTTACCCGTCTGCGCCAGCTTTGCTGCCATCCCGCTCTCTTCATCGAGGACTATGCGGGCAGTTCTGCCAAGCTCGAGCAGCTGCTGGAGCTGATCGATGAATGCCGCGAAGCAGGCAAGCGGCTGCTCGTGTTCTCGCAGTTCGTGGAGATGCTGAAGATCATCAAGCTGGAAATGCAGCGGAGAGAAATCCCCCATTTCTACTTAGATGGCAGTACACCGTCTTCGGAACGAGCGGAGCTAAGCACAAGATTCAACGACGGCGAGCGGGATTTATTCCTCATCTCGCTCAAAGCCGGCGGTACCGGACTTAACCTCACAGGTGCAGACACCGTCATTCTCTATGACCTCTGGTGGAACCCTGCCGTGGAGCAGCAAGCCGCAGACCGCGCGCATCGCATCGGCCAGAAGAAGGTCGTCCAAGTCATCCGACTCGTCTCCGAAGGCACAGTCGAGGACAAAATGTACGAGCTGCAGCAGCGCAAGAAGAACCTCATCGACGAGGTCATTCAACCCGGTCAAGAGGCGCTCTCCGCCCTCACTGCCGAGGAAATTCAGGAGCTGCTCATGGTGGAAGGCTAGCGAACATCCTGTAAATCGAAAAGGCCGACTCCCATGCATGAACGTCATCGACGTTTACGCGTGCTAGTCGGCCTTAACTTGTATGCTTAGGAATCGTGCCGTGCGGCATTGAGCTCAATGACATTATGATCGGGATCGAGCAGGAAGATCTGAGAGAAACCCGTGATACTGTTACGGTTGTGACGATGCGGGATGCCGCACTCATTCAGCCAATCAATGGTTTCGTCAAAGTCGGCTACGCGAATCGCAAAATGTCCATCTCGCGTATCTATGCTGCCGGTGCGCTTCGTCTCGCCGTCATGTACGAGCAAATGCAGCTGCTGGCCACTGCCGCCAACGGCATACCAAGCCCCTTCAAAATCAAACGCCGGCCGCTGAATCTCCTGCAAGCCGATCACATCTCGATAAAATGCCTTCGCCCGCTCGATATCCGTAACAATCAAGCTCACATGATGAATGCCCTCATGGTGAATCATCGCGTTCGTTCACCGCCTTTTTTCCACCATTATAGCATCATTTACTGAGGCTCTGGCAGCGAAAATCGTTTCGTCCACGTCTTCCCGCCGTCAACGGTCCGGTAGACGCCGGACTTCGACAGGCTCGTTACCGCCAGATAGCCGGTAGTCGGCGACACGAACGAAAGCTTCCCCTCATACCCCGGCACAGCGATCGGCAAATTGCTCCATGTCTTGCCATCATCCAGCGATCGGCCGAATTGCAGATTATCCAGCGCTCCGCTTCCGGCTGCGAGGAATGCTCCTTTGCGCCCGATCACCGCCATATCTGTCGGACTTCCCGCCGGTCCTGCAAGTGTACCCGCTGGAGCAACCGGTCCCGGCGCCGGTCCGCCTCCTGCAGTAGGATGCGAGATCACCTGCTTCCAGTGAGCGCCTGCATCCGTGGTATGGAACAGCGAGTAGGACGTCTGCGACATCCCGGAATCCCCATACAGCATCACCCAAATATCCGAGCTGTCCGTGCCGTAGATGGCTCCGCCGTAGTTAACAGTCGCTTTGACTTTAAGGAAATCGGTCCAGTGGCGACCGCCGTCAATCGTGCGCTTCACCTCATACCCGCCGGCAGCCAGCACCGTAATGACCCAGCCTTTAGCCTCCGTTACGAAATGCACATAGCGAGAGTTCGGTGGTGTCGCCACCTTCGTCCATGTCTTGCCACCATTGTTGGTCTTGAAGGTGTATGCACGCGTAAACCCGTAACCCACTTGCTCATTCAGAAAATCAATCCGCTCAAAGCCATACTGCCCAGTAGGCACCCACGTATAGTCTGCGCCGCCATTTGTCGTTTTGAGCAGTGTATTCTGCTTCGTTGCGCTCGTCTTCGCCAGCACATAGCCGACCGAATTGGTCAAGAACTCCATCTGGCTGAAGCTCAGCTTGCCTGTGTTATAGATGGCCTGCCAGTGGCAGCCGCCGTCCGACGTGCCGATCATGAAGCCGTTCCCGGCCGCGCGTCCGATAGTGGCGCCTAAGAACTGAATCGCCTGTATATGCGGAGCGCTCGTATCCGTCATCGCCTGTAAGTTCAATCCATGATTATCGGTTCTGCAGGCTGCCGAAGCCTCCGGTGCCGGCGCTGCCGCTTGTGCAGAAGCGTTATACGCCGCCGGCACCAACAAAGATGTCCCAAGCAGCACGGCCATCACCCACATCGCAACTCTTCTTCCTCTTCTCATCCACATCACCTCATATTCGTAGATTACCCAACAATCCCCATTCTCTATCTCTTCTTCCTCTGACGAGTGAACGAATCGGCCGGTTGCAGGACATGGAACCAAAATCTAACACAGCTTTTACACTTCTCACATCTACCTCTAATCATTCGTTGCTATACTGGGTTCAAATCAACCACGAAGGAGCTGCACCAAGCCCATGTCCACGTCTACGTCTACGAATTCCAGCATCATCTACACCACAAGGTTGAGCGAAAGCGACACCGTGACCAACAAACTGATTTACCAGGTGAAACAGCATCAACTGTCGGATCGAGAGCTAAACAAGCTCCAAGCCCGCTGCAGTAAAGAACTAAGCGACCTGCGCAACGAACTGAACGTCTTGCTTCATGAGCTTCGCGTAATCGCAGATCTCCATACGGACAAGCCCCTTTCCCCTTCGAAAGCTGCCTAATCCTCGTTTCCATTCTGATCTATATGCTCATTTACCCGTTAACCACACCGTATTACAACCAAACCCTGACTAAGCTAAAACAAGCCCGCGGTCACAGATCAAGTGCCGGGGCTTCTTTGCTTATTATTCACCTGCGATATTCCAGCGATGACGATATTGTTCCAGCTTCGGATGCAGCGATTGCGATGGTTTAGATGCCAGCAGCAATCTTAATTTGACGATCCACTCCTCGAACGAAGAGTAGGAAGCGAACAAATTAGCCGTCTCCGGTGTGATATACAAGAAGTATGGCGATGGGTAAGACTCTGCCAGATGGCGCAGTGCCGCTTCGATCGGCGTGTATTTCTTCCGCTTGCCTTCCAGCCCTTCTATGACAATCGTCAGCTCGCCGCTGCCTCTACCGCCGACCTCACCCCGAGCTTCAAGCTCACGCTTCCAATCATGCAGCCGATCCAGCCTTTTATAATAGGGCAGCACGGTTTCCTTCGTCATCCGTCTGATCGTCTCTTCATGCAGCGGGTACAGCACCAGCTTGGCAAAACGAAGCTTTACCGCCGTTTCCACGGCAAAAGCAAGACTCTCGTTGGACATCCGCTGGAAGGAATCATAGACAATCATGGTTCCTTTTAGCTGCTCCTTAGGCGGCTCGTAGCCATATGGAACGGTCTGGCCATTTCGATTCAATTCAGATTTCCTCCCTCCCAAGGTACGCTTTGCCCGCTTGCTGTACAGAGTATACCCCGGCATTTGTGAATTGATTATAACAAATTCCATATATTGACGCTCTCAAATCGGTGTGCTACGTTACCCGTATAAAACGTTTTTAGAGGGTGCGAGCGATGAGAAAGTCAGACCGCAGCGTCACGATCAAAGATATTGCGCGAGAAGCCGGCGTATCGATTTCTACGGTTTCTTTCGCCTTTAACGGCACCGCACCTGTCGCACCTGATACGAAAGAACGCATCTTCGAGGTCATCAAACGGCTGAATTATCAGCCGAACTCCGCAGCCCGCGGCCTTGTCACGCGCAGGACGAACAATATTTGTTTGTTTACGCCTCAACCTGCTTCCAGTTTCTTCTCCTTCGCAGGCAATAGTGTGTTCGCCCACCTGCTGCAAGGCATCGGCGAGATTCTGGACCAGAAGGATTATAATCTGCTCATCTCTTGGGACAACCTTGGCCACAAAGCCAAAACGCCGAAGCTCATCAAGCTGATGCGAGAGCGGGCCATGGACGGCGTACTAATCTGTCTGCCTAGCCACGATTCCTCGGTTATTGAGGAGCTGCTCGAGCATCATTTTCCCGTCGTCATCATTGGCAGCAACGGACTGAAGAACCAGGTCAATTCCGTCGACGTCGATAATTACGATATCGCCTACCGCAACGTGCAGCATCTACTGGCGCTCGGGCATACGCGAATCGCATTCATCAGCCCGGGACCACTCGAATTTCTCGTATGCGAGGATCGGCTGGAAGGCTATCGTGGCGCTCTTGAAGAGGCAGGAATTCGGTACCGTGACGAGTACCTGTTTATCGGTGATGAGCTTGAAGGAAGCGGCTACCGTGCTGCGCATGCTTTGCTTAACTTGAAGGAACCGCCGACTGCCATCGTATCCGGTCGGGATACACAGGCTGTCGGGGTGTACGAATATGCGCGGGAGCATAGCATCTCCATCCCGGATGACCTCGCGCTCATCAGCTTCGAGAACTCCGAGCTCGCCGAGAAATACGGTATTTCATCGGCGACAACAGATCTGCATGAGATCGGCAGGGAAGGCGCGAGGCTCCTCTATAAACTGCTCACCCGCAAGAAAGAACGCAGCGCTCAGAATATCGTCATCCCCTCGGAGCTTATTATTAGATCCAGCTGCGGCGGCGCGAATCAGAAGATAAATCATTCACGGAGGTAGAACTCTCTATGTTCAACTATGCACGCCCCATCTGGCCGGAAAGGCTAGAGCAGGAAATGAATTGCACCGGCGGCTTCAGAGCTCAGTTTCAAGGGATTGGGACTGAACGCCGGATTGTAAGAATCACGGCTTCCTCCCGCTATCGCGTTTATGTGAATGGACATTTCTGCGGTCATGGACCGGCGGCAGGACCGCATGCCCATTACCGGGTCGATGAATGGGAGCTTTCGCCGAGTGTGGTGCAGGAAGGCTCGAACATCGTCGCCATTGAAGTCGCAGGCTACAATGTGAACAGCTTTTACACGCTCGACCAGCCTTCTTTTGTCCAAGCAGAGGTTGAGGTTGATGGCATTGTAGTAGCTGCAACAGGCGACTCGGCTCGAGGTTTCGACGTGTTCGTGCTTCCGGAACGCGTGCAGAAGGTGCAGCGTTACAGCTTCCAGCGTGCTTTTATCGAGGCCTACCAGCTGGATGCGCATGTGCATGAGTGGCGCACAAACGCGGATTCGATTCCCGCTTCCCCGGCAGCTTCAGGTGCCCTTATGGAAGAGAAACAGCTTCTCCCGCGGCGGGTAAGTTATTCGGACTTTGCGGTCAAAGCTCTGGCTGCCATCGTTGCCTCCGGCACGGTTGCGAAACGCTCCGCTGGCGGGGCTGACGTAAATTCCCCTTGGCGGGACCGGGCGTTAACCGGAATTGGCCCCTTGTTCAAAGGCTTCGAGATCAGCGAGCTGGCGCTCCTGCCTACGGATGAGTTGGGAGAGCTGGAGACAAGCCTGCACAACGATGCTGCAGCCGTTTCATATGAAGGACAACCCCTTCAGTTGGGCACGCAGGATACTGTTATATTGGCTTTTGACCGCAATCTATCCGGGTTTATTGGGATTCAGTTCACTTGTGAGCGGGCTTCGCGTATTGCGATTACATTCGATGAGATTCTCTTGAATGGCGATGTCGATCATCTGCGGCTGGAATGCTCGAACGTCATCCATCTCGCCTGTGAGCCAGGTACTTATGCCTTCGAATCGATTGAGCCGTATACGCTGAAATATATGAAAATCATCGTTCTCGAAGGTGACTGCCTTCTCTCCGGCTGCAGCTTGCGGGAATATGCGAATCCGGATGCGGATCGCGCGGATTTCCGCAGCTCTGATGAAGCGCTGGGGTCAATCTTCGATGCAGCGAGGGAATCGTTCCGTCAGAATGCAGTGGATATCTTCATGGACTGCCCTTCTCGTGAACGTGCCGGCTGGCTGTGCGACAGCTTCTTCACGGCACGCGTTGAGGCCGATTTGACCGGACGTTCCGTCATTGAACACAATTTCCTTGAGAATTTCGCGCTGCCTGAGCACTTCGCTCATCTGCCTGAGGGCATGCTGCCCATGTGTTATCCCGCAGATCATTACAGCGGTGAATTCATTCCCAATTGGTCGCTGTGGTTCATTATTCAGCTGGAGGAATTCCGTTCGCGCGGCGGGGATGAGGCGCTGATCCGTTCCCTGCAGCCTCGAGTGGATGCGCTGCTGCGCTATTTCGAAGGCTTCCATAATGAGTTTGGGCTGCTGGAGAACTTGGAGAGCTGGGTGTTTATCGAATGGTCGAAGGCGAATAGTTTTGTTAGCGGCATTAATTTCCCTTCCAACATGCTCTACGCCGGAGCGCTGGAAGCAGCTGGCCGGCTTTATCAGAACGACGATTACTTGGCGCAAGGGGTCGCACTGAAGCAGGTCATTAGGGAATTTTCGTTCGATGGGGAGTTCTTCGTTGATCAGGCGATTGAGAATGCCGATGGCGAAATCGAAATGACCGACAACCGCACTGAAGTGTGCCAATACTACGCTGCCTTCTTCGGGATTGCGGATGCCGAGACGCAGCACGATTGGTACGCGAGCCTCGTTCACGATTTCAGTCCGAGCCGCGGCGCGGACGAACCAACTATCGCCGACATTAGCGACATCCATCCTGCAAACGCGTTTATCGGCTACTATTTGCGCATGGAGCTGTTATCGCAACTAGGTGCCTCCGCACAGCTGCTCGAGGAGATCAAAGCCTTCTTCGGCCGTATGGCTGAACAAACCGGCACGCTCTGGGAGCATAACCGAACGACCGCCAGCTGCAACCACGGCTTTGCCTCCCATGTCGTACGCAGTCTGTACCGCGATGCGCTTGGCATCGAGTCGCTCGATCTGTTGCAGAATAAGCTGCTGATCGCCTTCACGAATACGTCGCTGCAATGGTGCAGCGGGAAGCTGCCGACGCCGGAGGGGCTTGTCGAACTGGAATGGCGCATTGAGAATGGCGAGCTTCGTTACCGGTTATCGGCACCGACAGAACTTACGGTTGAGGTGCGTAACTTCAGCGGGAAGCTGCTTGTTCGGGAGGAGTAGGAGGAACGAATATGTCGCAGTATGAGCACATATACAACGAAATCGGCGATCAACTGGTCCTCAGCGATGAAGTCGTGAAGGGCAGCATGTTCGGCGCCAAATGTCTGAAAATTAACAAGAAAGCTTTTGCCATGTTCCACCGTGGCAACATGGTCTTCAAGCTGCCTGCGGACAACGGTGCCGCAGCTCTTGACGGCGCGGGGACATTCGAGCCGTCCCCCGGCAAAGCGATGAAGGGCTGGATCCAGGTCCCGCCCGACCACGCGGATCAGTGGGAAGAGCTCTCGAGCACGGCACTGCGTTATGTGCGCTCGCTGAGCGAGTAGCGATAGTCGGGTTCCCTAGCGCAGCTTCTCCAGGTGCAAGTATGTATTATCTGCTGGTGGCAATTGTTCGCAACGCTGTCGGATGCGACAGGATATTGACAGCGTTGCGCATCATTTCGTATAACCATACACCATCACACACTAGCACTCACTATTACGCATCTTCACACACCATTACTCATCTTCACGGCCATCGCGCACCATCTTGCAACTTCACGCACTATCTCACATCATCAGGACCATCACACCTCGCGCTTGATTGAGGAAATGTTTCCATTTATGCAACATTTATCGAGCAATACCCGCCTAACGGAGGAAATGTTGCGCTAAATACAACATTTTCATCTCATTAAGCCGTATGCGGGCCATTCTTCATGGAAATGTTGCCATTTGTGCAACATTGGGCTCCATTTACCCACCGATGAGGTGAAATGTTGCATTTCCGGCATCATTTTCACGCCCAGCCGCCTAGCCCGCTCGCAACAAAACAAAAAGCTGCTCCAATAGTCGCCTAATCGCAACTAGTGGAGCAGCTTTTATTCCTTACTTCGCGGCAAGCGCACGCAGGCCGAGTGCCAGCGCGCCGCTCAAGCCGGCGTTGTCGCCAAGACCCGGTGGCACGATGTACTCGTCGATGCCGCCAAGCAACGCTTCCGCACTGACGTAACCGTTCAGGTTCTTACGAACCTCTTCACGGATGAGCGGGAAGAGGTGCTCCTGATGCATAACGCCGCCGCCTAGAATAACACGCTTCGGCGACATGAGCAGAACCGCACTCGATACGGCCTGTCCAATATAGAAAGCCTCCATCGCCCAAGCCGGGTGATCCACGCCTAGCTCGCTGCCCTTCACTTTCCATCTGCCCTCAAGCGCCGGACCTGCAGCCATACCCTCCAAGCAATCGCCATGATACGGGCAGAAGCCTTCATACGTATCCTCAGGATGACGACGCGTCAACACGTGTCCGCCTTCTGGGTGAACCAATCCATGAACGAGCTTGCCTTCTGCATATACGCCGACACCGACACCGGTACCGATCGTGTAATAGAGACAGCTGTCCAGTCCGGCAGCCGCGCCCCAAGTAGCTTCACCCAGCGCTGCCGCGTTTACATCGGTATCCCAGCCAAAAGGAACGTCAAACACTTTGCGCAGCTCCGGCAGGAATGGATAGTTGCCCCAGCCCGGCTTCGGCGTTGTCGTAACATAGCCGTATAACGGGCTATCCGGATCAATATTAATCGGACCGAACGAGCCGATTCCGATGGCTTCTACTTCTTTCTCACGGAAATACGCGATCACGTTCGCCAGCGTCTTCTCCGGCTGCTCGGTCGGGAAGCTTACCCGATCCAGAATTTCGCCTTTCTCATTACCGATCCCGCAAACAAACTTCGTACCGCCGGCTTCCACCGCTCCAATAAGCATTGTCCCCAGTTCCTCCCAGTCGTTGTGTCACCATATTTAGTTTATCTATTAAGCAAAATAGCAAAATTACCCGAGAACAGCAAGACTTTGTTCTAGATGATCCCGCTAAGCCAGCCCCAAACCGCCTGCAGCGTCAGCCACTGGTTCGACAAGCCCATCCGATTCGTATACGGCGCATGCTCTCGAAAATAATCCGCATGTTTGCCAATAATCGGTACGCCGCATGCTCCGGCCGGCCCATGCTTATCCGGCTGCCATACAGGCAGGAAGCCGCGCTGCCCACGAGCCCAGCCGCCGAATGTGCCCAACCGGCTAATCCTATCCACCGCTCTGTCACCAGCCGACTCCGCGGTAGCATGAACAAACAGTACCGACTGCCGCAGCTCCTGCGCAATGCGGCATCGCGGCGAGCCAATCATCACTACCGGGCTCGGTGCCCCGCCCTCTTGCTCATGCAGGAGCTTCGCCGCCTGCACGGCTGCTACGCCTCCGCCGCTGTGGCCGATCAGAATCGTCCGGCCTCCCTGCTGCCCGCGGCGAAGTCGTCCGGCCTGAATCTCGGCGACCACGCGCTTCCCGCCAATGGAGCGATCAGCATGCCGCGAGCTAAGCCGCATATCACGCCCGATTTCCCAGAGCTGAGGGATGACGTTCCGACTCCAATCCCCATAAGGGAAGAGCAGCTGCGAAGCACCTACCTCGTAGCCTTCTCGAGTCAGTATAGCATGCAGCGAAGCTCGAAAGCTCTCCATGAATTGCGGAGCAGTCGCCAGACCGCTCAGCAGATAGAGCGAGACTTCGCCTTTGGCAGGAGGATTACTCATGCGTTCCTTCCCCTTTATGCTCACGTTCGAACTTCATAGCCGCCGCAATCCGCTCCAGATCGCTCGGATGCGTATCCCGGAACCAGCGCACGAGCAGCGGAGGATTAATATCGCTCAGCGTAATGACCGCAGTTTTCTGCTGCATCGAGATCGAGCCGTCCGCACTGCCGAGCAAATCCATTGCATAGGCATCAGCCGCGGATTCCGCGCCTCGCGATACGAGATTGCTAACCGGCAGCGACGCGAAGGACAGCACCGCGATAATCAGCAGCAAGAGCGGCAGTGCCGTTATATCGGAGCGACTGCGAATGCCGAAGCGATCCCCGTAGCGGCGAATGCTCCAAGTGTAGATCCAGCCGCCAACAACAATAACCACAAGGGACGAACCGACAGCGCCTAGTGCGCTCCACTCTAAGTGGTGCATCACATAGTGCCCCATCTCATGCGCCATAATGAGCAGAATCTCCTGCTCGGTCAACTGTTTCAGCGTCGTGTCCCACAGCACGATTCGCAGAGAAGAACCAATCCCTGTCACATAAGCGTTAATCGCATTGGTCTTGGTGGACATATCCGCCTCATACACACGATCAGCAGGGATATCCGCTTTCGCAGCAAGCTCCAGAATACGTTGCTCCAGCTGCGGATTAGACAGCTCCGTAAAATGATTGTACAGCGGATCGATGACGACCGGCTGCACATACATCATGAATACCGTGAACGGGACCGAAATCAGCCACAGCTTCAGCCACCATCTGCCCTTGCGCGAGAGAATCCAGAACGCAACTGCAGAGACGGCGAGCAGCGTCACATACCCCACGCCAAAGGCAACCAGCTTATCCCGAATCCACCCCGGCACAGGCTGCGTCGTAATGCCATACGACTTCGACAAGCTATAGCCAAACACACGAAGCGGCAAATAGAGCAGAAACGAAGCCGCGTCAACCAGCAGCACGAAGATCGGAAACCGCACAACAAGCGGCAGCCCCCGGCGCTCCAAGGCATCCCGCCAATAACGAGCGAGACCGCCGAAGAGCAGAAACAGATAAATCAACCATTCCCAAGGCCCGCTAATGAAGAATATCCAATTACGCAGCGCATTCAACACCGCACTATCCTTCAACTGCTCCGCGCTGAAGAAGGTCGCCGGATCGGCGGCGGTCCCGACATACGCTGCCGGTACGTTATTCGGAGACGTAAACCAGACATATACAGCCATCAAGACCGCATACACGGCTGTTAGTGCGACCCATTTCCATAACCCGGCGAACTTACGCGAAGGCATAGGACTACCACCTGCTTTTCCAATGTTTAGGTTGTCATTATCATAGCACAGAAAAGAAGCCGACTCATCTTGAGCCGGCTTCTGCCTGAGGCATCCATCAATTAGATAACTTCCCGCTCATCGTTACCCGGCAAAACCGGGAATGGCGCATGCGGCTCCGCTTGATACCAGAACGTAGTCGAAGCGATATCGCTTTGCTGCGGCAGGTAGCGACCGCCGGACCGCCAGCCCAGATCTTGTATCGTCACGCGCAGCTCGGAATCGAAACGAATCGGATCCTGCACATGCCAGCGATACATGCCGAAACGCTGTTGACTGCGGTACAGGCCATCCGGCTTAATGACTTGGTGCATGCCGAGGAACGGCGTGGAGTAAACTCCGTATTGTCCCTGCGGATGCTCCCAGTTCCAAGCGCCGCCGAAATAATCCTCCGTACCCGTTCCACAGATTGTCGGGTATTCCGTGTCCCCGTCCATGAAGAACTTGATTTCGCCCTCGCCCCACCAGCCGGTGTTGTTTACTTGCCAAGCGAGGTAAGTACCTACGTAATGGCCTTTACCTTTAACGCCGTCAATTAACGTATGAACATCCTTGTAAGCGACCGGATTGCTTCTTCTCCACTGCGCGTGGAAATACGCCATATCCTCCGGCACTTCCGTAAGGGTGTAATCGATTTGATAATACAGGACAGCCTTGTCCGACTTCGACGTATTCTCCATCGTGAGGCGCGCCGAGCCGCGGAAAGGCATTTGCCAGTAGCTGTTCATGCCTCCGGCCGGATTAACCGCAACCGGGAACGAATTCACGTTGCAGCGCTCTTGCCAGCCATTACAGAAGTAGTCGCCGACAGGTACTTCTACGGAAGGCGTCTCCTCATTATCCCAATAAATGCGGAAGATCATATTTCTCCACGAACCGGGATGGCAGGTCAACCAAATATGTTGAATCGCACCGGGTCCGGCAATTTCGCCCATCGTTAATGTTTCGCCCGCCGCGATTTCGACGGATGGCGATACTTTCCAGCCGACTCCCAAATCACGTGCGCAGTTTGCACCTGTTCCCTCTGCAGCCATGGCTCCTTTGCCTGGCTCACCCGTAAAGTTCTCCGGGCTGATCGATCTTGTCTTGGCATTCGACAGTCGTGCTAAGTTTCCAATTCCCAAATCCAAACCATTAAAGTTATACAAGTCGCTGTACACTCCCTACGTTAGAATGAAAACGGTTTACTTTTGTAACATGGCACCTATGCTACTCCCGCTTGGGACAAACTGTCAACGTTTTTTTGTAAAAAAAAGCAAGCCCACCCAGCTGGCGGACTTGCTTCTTACTAACGCTGCATGAGCTCCTTCTGTTCCTTCCAGAAGGTATCCCAAGCCGTCAACGTTTCCTTCACCGTTAATTCCCCGAGGAGCATCTGCTGTTCTGCTTTAGTCGAGCGTCTCTCCCATTCGGAATAGCTGGGGTATTGAATCGGGAGTCGATAGTACATGTATTTATCCGTGTTATTGTTCATTTCGATCAATGGTTGATAGGGACCGGTCATAAAAAAAGGATCTGCAGCCGCAGTCGTGTGAATCGGCACCAATCCGTATCGTTTGCCCATAGAGATGTTCTGCTTCGGGCTAGACAGATACGCAATGAGCTTCCATGCCTCTTCCTTATGCAGCGATTGTACGGGAATTCCCCAGCCTGCTGCACCGACTGTAATTAGCGCTTTGCCGTCCGGTCCTGCGGGCATCGGGGCTGTTGCCCATGTGCCATGCGGCATCTTGGCCTGAAGCGTCTGTATGACATCCGAATCTTGAAGCAGCATAGCCGTCTGTCCGGAGGTGAACGCATTGACCTGCTCTTCAAATCCATAATACAACGATTCCTCAGGAGAGGCATTCTTATAGAGTAACGTATACAACGAAAGAGCCTCCTCCGCTTCAGGCGACGAATAAGCACTCGTGCCGTCTTTGCGGAAGGCGCCGTCTTCCACATTCATCCCATCGCCATTGTACGTCCGGACCATCGTATCAAAGATCGAATTGGCTCCCTTCGCACCGCGGAAGGAGAATCCGTAGCGGTTCTTGCTGCGATCGGTCAGCTTCACGGCCGTCTCATACAGCTCCTGCCACGTTGCCGGCGGCTTTAGCTTCTGACTGTCGAACCAATCCTTACGATAATAGAGCTGTCGTTCATACAAGCCGTTAGCCAGAAAATAAAGCTTCCCCTGCACACTGCCAACATTCAGCGGAATTTCAGCCACCGTCGAGAAATCCTTCCAATTCGCAGCGTAAGCATCCAGGGGATCAATGTACTGTTTACTTACATAATCCGCAATATTAACATCCCGTACCTCGATCACGTCCAGATCTTGTTTAGCAGCCAGCATCGTTTGAATCGTCTCGTCCGCTTGGTCGAATGGAGGCGAGATCAGCTCCACATGAATCATCGGGTTCTGCGCCTCGAACTCCGCAATTTGATCTTTCAAGATGACTGTTCGCTGGGGGTTCGTCAAACTCTCCATCATCTTAAGGGTAACCTTCTCCGATGGCGCATTCGCCTGCACCGGCTCGCTCAGTAGGCTACCATTCTCCGAACCCGAATTGTTCTTGGCGCTGCAGCCTGTGACCATGGTCACCATCATCAATGCGTAAACAAACGGGCGCAGCTTTCTAGTAGGATAAACTCCCATAGCTATAGCCTCCTGCCTGCAAAACTGACATTTTCGACTAAACGATTCGCACATTCCTCCGGTAAGAGAGGGCGACTGAATATGTATCCCTGAACGTCATCGCAGTTCAATTCGCTGAGCAGCTTCACTTGCTCCATCGTCTCGACGCCTTCGGCCGTTACACATAAATTCAAACTGTGCGACATGACGATGATCGCTCCGACAATCGCACGCTCCTTCGGGTTCTCAATCATATCATCCAAGAAGGACTTGTCTATCTTCAGCCGATGAATGGGGAAGTTCTTCAAGTAGCTGAGCGAAGAGTATCCTGTCCCAAAATCATCGATGGAAATTTTGACACCAAGCTTAGAAAGGCCTTGCAGCGTAAGAATGACCTTCTCGACATCCTGCATCGCGATCGATTCCGTAATTTCAAGCTCCAGATATTGCGGTAAAAGCCCTGTCTGTTGCAAAATGTTCGATACCGTTTCAATAATGCCGTTGCACTGAAATTGATGAATGGATAAGTTGACGGAAACTTGTACCGCGGGTAATCCGGCGTCTTGCCATGCCTTATTCTGCTTGCAGGCCGTATATAGAATCCATTCCCCGATCGGAATGATGAGACGGGAATCCTCGGCAATCGGGATAAAATCAGCCGGCGAAATGAGCCCATGCTCGTGATGCCTCCACCTGACCAGCGCCTCGACACCGGCGATTCTTCCGGTTGCGAGCTCGTATTGCGGCTGATACATCAGCAGCAGCTGCTCCCGCTCCAGCGCCTTGCGCAAATCCCGCTCCAGCGACAGGTTGCCGTATGATTTCTTATCCATCGCTGCATCGTATAACCTGTGACTGCTTCGGCCGCTTTCTTTGACGCTGTACATCGCCATATCGGCATTCTTAATGAGCGACTGTCCATCCTCGCCGTGCTGCGGATAAATACTGACTCCGATGCTGGCGGAAACGAACAATTCTTTATCCTGATAATAAATAGGCTGCTGGATAAGGGCTGCAATTTCATAAATAACCGTTTCAACCTCGTCATACTCACTGATTTGAGGCATTAATACAAGAAACTCATCCCCGCCAAACCGTGCAATGGTGAAGGCTTTATTAAGGTGCCGCTTCAGCTTATCCGAAATATCAATGAGCAGCTTGTCGCCTGCACCATGTCCGAAGGTATCGTTAATGATCTTGAGTCGATCTAAGTCAATAAACAGGACAGCAAAACGCTGCCCATGCTGCTTGGCTGTGACGATCTCCTTCTCTAAGAGTTCGTTAAACAGCTTTCGGTTGGCTAAATCGGTCAAATGGTCATGATATGCCATATAGCGGATTCTGGCCTCACTTCGTCTGCGCTGGTACAAATAATTGAGCAAATACGTCACAATCGCAATGGTAAGCACACTTGCAAGCGTAGTATTGCGAATTTTACGCGTATCCTTCACAAGCTCCGAGACCGGAATCACCGCTTCCACCTTCCAACCCGCGGTAGACAGCTTGCCCGCCACAATCAACTGCTGCGTGCCGTTTACCTTGATCGTAGCGGTATCAATCGTCGATAAGGAGGCATCCTTGTCGATATCCGTCCGGTTCAGCGCAGGAATTCCGTAAACCTCTCCTTCGCCGGCACCGCGTGCCGCGCTTAGCAGACGATTGTTCCCATCTAACAGCACCATCTCGCCGCTGCCGCCAAGCCGTCTCTCGGAGAGCGTATCGTTCAATACACGGGTACTGATCTCGACCAGGAGCAGATATTGTCGGCCGGAGCTCAGTGTCAAATTGCGGCTGATCGCAAACGATGACAAGCCGGACATGTAACCCTCGCTCTTCGTTTCATGCCATACGATCCTGCCTCCGGCCAAGGCTTGTTTATACCAAGCGGTATGGGTGTAGTCAATACTAGGTACATCAGGAGGGGTGGTCGTGATAACCTTCAAATCGGAATCCCGAGGCAGGAGGTGGACGGCCGTAATTTCCCCTTTGCTGAAGAAACGGACCGCAATGGTTGTTTTGATCGCATTCGAAGCGGTATAACGTTCCAGCTGTCCGCTGCTGTTGCTGCTGTAATCGGCCAAATTGCTTAAGATCATACTGTCTGTAATAAAGTTGTACGTCAGGTCCTCATAACCCCGTAACGTGAGGTTCAGTTTATCAACAGACTGCATAACCATCTGCTGCGCCGAGAGCGTCATCTTCTCTTTCAGAATGGACTTGGACTGTGAGTAAGAGAAGAAGCTGATTCCGGCGACCAGCAAGGTAGAGCATAATAATATAAATAAAAAGGGCTTGAAATTCGCCTTCACAAACTCCGCCTCCTCAATCAGCATCTATATGTAGTAAAGCGGAATCTTCGACAAATTTCACCAAAAATCGTGCTTTCGGACTAATCTGATACTAATGTACCACACAGTCGTTAGTAAAGTTATTTAGTAACTGTTAGATTTCTATTTATTCTCAATAAAAATAAAAAAACGTTCCAATCTGTGAGGAAAGGAACGTTACTTAAGCAGTCGATACAGGTCATCGACAGACCTCATTGCATATTCGAAACGGACAGGTTCCCCGCCTTCAACAATTACGAGGCAAGGCACGCTGGTAATTCGCCACCCGTCTCGCAAGGTCGGCGAGAAATTGATATTCATCGTCCGAATCGGCGTCGTGCTGCCGGCTGCTTCTGCGATTTCGAGCATGCGCAGCCCCAGCTTGCATGTCCCGCATAGCGGCGTGAAGAAGTAGATCGCTTCCCGCTCCTTCTCCGCTTTGGGCTGTCCCAGCCATTCTTGCTCGGTAATCTCTTGAAAAGCCATATGCGTACTCCAATCTTCTGCCTGTATTCTACGTAAAACGGACGCTTATTTGCGCCCGTAATCCGCTTTAATCTCGCCCCACTGCTTCGTCTGCCACTTGAGCACTTTATTCGAATACGAGTTGGTTTGCAGCCACTTGACGGCGCGGTCTACCATGCCCCAGATTTCCGCCGTGGACGCATCTCTGACAAGCGTAGAGGATACTTCCTTCTGCCTCACCCATTTGAGTGCATTCATTGAATCGCTGTACACCGTCTTATTGCTGCCGAGCTTCTTCAAATAAGCTAGTCCATGTACAATGGCGAGAAACTCTCCGAGGTTATTCGTGCCTTTGGATACCGGGCCTACAGCGAAGATCACTTCACCTGTTTGCGTATCCACGCCTTTATATTCCACAGGTCCGGGATTACCGTTTGTGCCAACATCTACGGAGATGCTGTTATAATCGATCTCTTCGTTGCCTGCTTCCACTGCGGAGCTCTTGCGTTTAAAGTGCTGCCCGGAGCTGCTTGAAGCGCTGCTGCTGCCTTGTCCCCAATGCTTCTTCCATCCGCCTTGATAGGCTTCGTCGGCTGCTGCTTTTGTTTCATAGGACTTAAATTTCGCATCGTCAAATCCGCTCGTTTGAGCCTGACACTCACTCCAATTGCTGTATACGCCTGGCTTTCTTCCTACCCAAACGACATAAAACTTCTGCTTGGCCACCTACCTACACACCTTCTTTAATGAAAGATTCACTGCCATAGACCTTCATCTGATTCCGTCCCTGCTGCTTGGCCTCGTAGAGCGCCTTGTCCGCATGGCGAACGAGCATCTCTTTGTCGATCAAGACCGTCGGCGTTAAGGCCGCTACACCTACACTAATTGTAACCGAGCTGCTTACGCGCGAAGCACGATGCGGGATACCCAGCTTCTTGATTTGATTGCCCAGCATGCTGCCAAACACCGCTGCATCTTCAAGGTTCGTTTCCGGTAGCAGCACGATGAATTCCTCACCGCCGTATCGCGCAACGAAACCGCCGTTCGGCAGCGGTAAACTGCTTAGTACGCCGGCAACCTGCCGCAAGCAGGTATCCCCTTCTTGATGTCCATAGCTATCATTATACGCTTTAAAATAGTCGATGTCGCAAAGGATAACCGACAGCGGAAGCGCCCCATGAACGGCCAGCTCCCACTCTTTGTCGAACAGGTCATCGAAATGTCGGCGGTTAGCAATGCCCGTCAGTCCGTCGACGTGGGCCAGCTCAGCAAGCATCTTATTCGTTTCCTGCAATAGTTGTTTCTCAAGCTTACGCTGCGTGATGTCTCGGAAAATGATCATAACGGCAGGCTCGCCATTATATTGCATCCAAGATGCCGTCACTTCCACATCGATCGGCTTCCCGTCCACGCGTAAATAGACACTCTCGAAGGGCCGCAGGACATCCCTGTTCTCAAGCACTTGCTGGACATGCTTGCTTGCTCTTGCCACATATTCGGGATGCACCATCGCCCGAAGCGGACGCTCCATCAACCGTTCGAGACTGCCGTCACCGAGAAATTGAACCGCCTTCTGATTGGCGAGCACAAGCTTGCTGTTCGCGATAACCATAATCGCATCCGGCGACAGATCTACTAAACGGCGATAGCGGTCTTCACTCTCTTGCATGTCCTGCTCCGCTTTCTTCCGCCCGGTGATATCGCTGCCAACTATGATGACTTCCACCGTTTCGCCGTCTTTCCTAATCGGCATGACACTGTTCAGATAGGTATACCCCTTTAGCTCGGACTCATATTGAAACTGTTCCCCTGCCCATGCTCGGTCGTAAACGCTTCTAATATAAGCATGCATACTTTCCGGTACGATATCTTCCATGGTTTTGCCGATATCCGCTTGCGTCAGTCCAAGCCGATAGAACAGTTGGCCGTCTGCCATCGTGTAGTGGTAGCGTCCATCTACCTTCTTAATCTTAAACGTAACCCCCTGCTGCTCCCGCAGCAAGGTCGCATACTCCAACTGAAGCGCCTTGAACTGCGCCACCGCTCCGTTCATCCGAACGTAATAGAAGCGGCCCCATAAGAGAGCCGCTGAAATTGCAACTATAATTGTTGTTGTACTGATCCAAGTCGTCATGTCTGCACACCTGCTTGATAGGTTTATCAGTCATCATTCGACAACAATGGTGAATTTCCCTCTAAATGTAATACCACTGCATGTCTACTCTTCTTACGAACTTAGAGGTAACGTGGAGAGCTTAATCTCGCCAGTCTTCACGCTCATAATAAGCGTACGACTTACTTGGCCGCCGACTTCAGCCTTGATGGGTTCTAAATTCATATGCTGCAGCATGAGCTGGACTTGCTCCAAGTTGCGGCTTCCGATTCGAAAGTAATCACGCTTCTTCGGCTGTGCGCCTCCGAACAGCTGGATAATCAGGTTGTGCTTGCGGCAGCCAAACTGCTCCACCATCTTGCGAATAAGGAGTGGAACGCCTGTAGTGGCAAAATGGCCCGGCCGTTTGAGCTCGTCCTTCACGGAAAGCGGCTGCGGAAGCACAATATGAATTAAGCCCGCTACTTTCTTAACCGGGCAGTATGCTGTAACCGCCACACAGGTGGACAGGGAGAAGGTTGTGATAGTCTCTACTTGGTTGCCTGAACAAACCCATTCTCCCAATCCAACGACTCTATTCATGCTGACTGACTCCTATCCCCTGTGGCGGTTACATTTGCATACTACTCTTCCAGTATAGCAAGAAAATGTTAGATTTTATCTAGCGTACAAGTTGCATTCAAGAAAGTTTCACTCATACTTTTCAAACTTTTTAATGATTGAAGAATGTGAGCTGGATGAAGAATAACACAGCGAACAAATAGAAGATCGGGTGGACGTCTTTGCTTTTGCCGCGTACGAGCTTCAGAACTGGATAGACGATAAAGCCGACACCGATGCCTGTCGCTATGCTATATGTTAGCGGCATAAGGACGACGATGAGGAAGGCAGGAAATGCTTCTTCGATGTCATGCCATTCGATTTTGCGCAGCACATTCAGCATCAAGAAACCGACGATAATAAGGGCAGGCGCTGTAATCGCCGGAATGCCGGCCAGTACGGACACAACAGGTGAGAAGAATAAGGTTACCGCAAGCAGGATACTCACGACTACAGCGGTAAGCCCTGTTCTGCCGCCGATCGCAACGCCTGCACTGGATTCGATATAAGCGGAAGTCGGACTTGTTCCTAGCAGCGCACCGATCGTTGTACCTGCAGCATCAGCCAGCAGCGCTCCTTGCGAACGCGGGAATTTATTGTCTTGCAGCAGATTGGCCTGCTCGGCCACCCCCAGCATCGTACCCGTTGTATCAAATAACGTGATCAGCAGGAAGGTGAAAATCACCGAATAGAGCCCTTTCGTAAACACGCTGCCTATATCCAATTGGAAGGCCGTTGCAGACAGTCCGCTTGGCATCGCAACAATCGCATCGGGGAAGTGCATTTGTCCGCTTATCAACGCAATGATCGCTGTAATAATCATGCCTATAAATAGGAAACCTCGCGCACCGTAAGCCATTAGAATAAGTGAAATAACAAGACCCACTATAGTAAGCAGCGTCATCGGAGCAGAGAGATCGCCCAGTGTCAGCAGCGTTGCCGGGGAGTCGACGATAATCTTCGCATTTTGCAAGCCTATGAAGGTAATGAACAACCCGATCCCTGCTGTGATGGCATGCTTCAGACTGGTAGGAATCGCATCGAGCAGGGCGTAGCGGAACGAAGTGAGAGACAGCAGCACGAACAGAATTCCCGCAACAAACACAGCTCCAAGCGCCACCTGCCAAGATATCCCGCTTCCACCTACGACACTGAAGGCAAAATAGGCGTTTAACCCCATCCCGGGCGCAATCACGATCGGATAGTTTGCGAATAACCCCATAATTAGCGTGGCGACTATACTGGCCAGCACCGTTGCGATGAATACGCCGTGGAAATCCATGCCCGCTTCGCTCAGAATACCCGGGTTTACGATGACGATATAAACCATGGTTAGAAACGTCGTAATCCCTGCCATCACTTCCGTTGACACCGTAGTACCACGTTCTTGCAGCTTAAATAGGTTGTCCATGTCTTGCAGCGCCTCCTGTAAACCTTGTTGACCTAGCTTCCCCCAAATCAAAAAAACCTAACCTGCAAGCATAGGGAAGGTCATAGACACACGTACCCAATGGGCTGCTAATGAAATGTACAGGAATATTGTCTCTGTTCGCCTTTGTGTGAATCGAAACCTGATATAATAGAATGCAGTTTAAGAATTCATTTGCAGGAGACGCCAATTATGACGATATCACTCCCTTTTTCCATCAGTGACGCCGAGTGGACTGAACTTGTCTTGCAGGTGGGCAAGCACTTCGACGACCTTACAATTAAAAGAGGCTTTCAATACTATAAGCAAGACCGGGTCCATACGGTTATGATGCTTGAACCTACAACAGTGGAAGCTGCCGTAGATGGCTCAGAGATGTACGACGTAAGTTTGTATCTGGATGATTTTCTAGAAAGTATGTGCACTTGTCCTGTCAAAACGAAAGGCTGCAAGCATATTATCGCAGTCTTGCTCTATTACGCCGCCTCGCAAGGGCGTTCCGTGCATGCTATTGTAAATGCTCGCTCCGCGGCAGGAGCCAATGCAAATACCGCGGCTAAAGGCGCTATTGGGACCGGAAAGGCTCAACTTGTTCGTCCCGCAGCATTTAGTGCCGATGAGCTCGCAGCACTGAGCATTGCCGAGTGGCATGCGAGGTTTAGCAAATCATTAGGCCCACTCAATCACAGTCCTCGCTTCTTGCAGGAAGCGAAGGAAATGCTCGCGGGCATCCACAGCATGAAGCCGCCTCTCACACTGGTGCCGGAGCAGCTCTTTAATCTGCATGCTTACTTGTTCGTGCTGGAGAAGCTGGTGAAGCCCGCCCAAGAGGACTGGCGCCATTCCGGCCATTTCATGGGGTATCATACCCAGCTTGCGATGGATGAACTGCTCGAAGCCGCGCTTCGCTGTTTGACCGAGCCGCTGCCTATTGGTTCGGAGTCTGACTATTGGCCGCGCGTGAAGGAAACGCTGGCTTATTTGCGAGCGCATATGCTGAGGGAAGATCGCAGCTTGAACTGTTTTGCCAAGCTGTATCAGCTGTTCTGGATGAAGTGGGTCCGGCCAAACTTGGATGATGAGGGGCTGGTGCAAGAGGAATTACGCGAGCTGCAGCAGGCCGAGGACGTACATGGGCAGCATCTGTCCCGTGTGCCTTGGATGCTGGCGCAATGCTTGCTGTTCTTCGAACTTCACCAAGACGAGGATGCTTGGGCGCTGCTGCAAGCAGAAGGTAAACGAGCCTCTCTGCAGCCGAGCCAAGTAGACCCTTTATTAGAAGCGCTCGTGCAGGCCGAGGCATGGCCGAGACTCGTGAACTGGCTGGAGCAGGTAGGTCCAATGCTAAGCCGTTATCGAAGCGATGACTTCAATGCCTATGGCGGCTATTGGGAGACTGCGCTCACGCATGTTCATGATGCGGAGCCGCGGATGTGGGCGACACTCGGCGCCATGCTCCCCTATTCCCGAAGTCTCTACGAAGAAGCGCTGCTGTCCTACGGCAGATGGCAGCAGTGGATGGATTATCAAATCAGCTCAGGCCGTGAGCCTCTTGAGTTCAAGGTTGGCGTGTTCAAGCCAATCGAGAAAGAAGCGCCGGAGCTGCTGCTTCCTTTCTACCATCAAGCCGTTGAGCGCTACGTGCTGCTGAAGAATAGAGACAGCTATAAAGCTGCCGTGAAGCTGTTGAAACGTCTTAACAAGCTGTACAAGAAAACCAAACAGGATGAGCGCTGGGAAGTCTTCATCAGCGGCTTTGTTGCACGCCATAGCCGCCTTCGCGCTTTGCAAGAAGAGCTTCGGAAAGGAGGATTGCTGTCATGAGCACGTACACGGAGACGATTTCGATTCAAGTCAGCCTGACTTCGCATGGCGACGCACTCATTCACGGTACGATACCGGGCCTCCTCGTAACCGGCGTGTACGTGAAGCATCGGCTGTTCGCATGGCATGAGCCGTCCTTCTACGGAACGGAGCTGGAGATCGAGAAGGTCCAGGACATGGAGCTTGTTGTACTCCCTTCGGAGCATGTCATCCCTTTCTTCGGCGAGCGCCGGCTGCTTGAGCATATGGAGTGGAATTGGGAACATGATGCCGAGACGCTGACAGTGCTGGCCCCTGTTCTCGCCGCGTGCCTGGCGGAGCGGAAATATGTGCCGAGCTTCGCGGCTTTCCGGAGCGGCAAGCTGCAGTGGGTCTGGGACGAGGCGCAGTTGGAAGCCGAGGAGCTGCGGTTGCTTCGGCAGTATGGATTACAGGCCGAAGCCGGTGAAGATGAAGGTGAAGAAGGCGGGGATGATGCTTTCTTCGCCGGTTTGCGAGCCGCGTTCTCAGCGGCCGTCTTCTCGCGCTATTACGGGGCAGAAGAGACATCGGCGGATTTGCGCCGCGACTACCCGCTGCTCTTCGCGAAGGATCGCGCATCGGCCGTTGCCGGCATGGATGCACAAGCCTGGCTAGTCGCTGCCGGCTGGAAGGCCGATACGTCGCCGTTCCGGCCCTTGCTTCAGCTGCTTGAGCCGTCGGATGAAGGCCAGGATGAGTGGCAGCTTGCGCTCGTACTGCAAGATAAGCGCGAGCCCTCGCTGCTCGTTCCGCTGCGGCTGACGAGGGATGGCTCGGCGCTAGGCTCGTGGCCGGCTTCGTGGACGCCGCATGTGCGCGAGCGTTCAGCCGCTTGGCTGACGCATCTGCAGGCAAGCTTGCCTGCAGAACGGCTTGACGGCGGCGACGACGACGTCTTGAACTGCCCGCTGACCGATGCGGATGCCTGGCAGTTCTTGACCGAGGGCAGCCAGCGGCTGCTCGCAGCGGGGTGGCAAGTGCTGCTTCCCGCGTGGTGGGAAGCAGCCAGCCGCAAGAAGCCGCGGCTGCGGGCGAAGGTTCGCCCGGGCGCAGGCGGCGATCGCACAAGCGCAGGCGGTTCACTGTTCGGTCTTGATTCGCTCGTGGATTTCGACTGGCGCATCGCGATCGGGGATACCGATCTGACCGAGGCTGAATTCGCGGAGCTTGTTGCCCGCGGCGAACGTCTCGTTCGTTTCCGGGGCCGCTGGGTGCCGCTGGATCCGGTGCTGCTCGCTCAAATTCGCAAAGCGATGGCAAGCGTGGATCGCAGCAGCGGCTTGTCTTTTCAAGATATTATGCAGCTGCATTTGCTCGGGAACGGTGCGGAAGGTACGGGTGACGGTGCAGCAGATAGCGGCGGCGCTGGCGGCGGCGAGGCAGATTCGGGCCGCGTTCAGCTTGAAGTGGAGCTTAACGAGCATCTGACGAAGCTCATGGCACAGCTGACGCAGCAGACGGAATGGCCTTCGGTCCCTATTCCCGTAGGCTTGCAGGCGGAACTGCGCAGCTATCAGCGGGACGGCTTTGCGTGGCTCGCCTTCCTGCGCCGCTTCGGGCTTGGTGCTTGTCTCGCCGACGACATGGGGCTTGGCAAAACCGTTCAGTTTATCACCTATCTCCTCCACGTGAAGGAGATGGCTGATCTTAACGGCGGCGTTGAAACGGTACCGTCTCTGCTGATTTGTCCCACCTCCGTGCTCGGCAATTGGCAGAAGGAACTCAAGCGTTTCGCTCCTTCGCTTCGCATCATGCTTCATTATGGAAGCAGGCGCCAGAGCGGCGAAGCTTTCCTCGCAGAGGTAAAGGAAGCGGATCTTGTGCTCACATCGTTTGCTACCGCTGCGCTGGATCAGGATACCATCAGCAGCTTTACCTGGTCTTCTGTCTGTCTGGATGAGGCGCAGAACATTAAGAATGCCGGGACCAAACAATCTGTTGCCGTTCGTAGCTTCCCGGCTAGGCACCGTATCGCGCTGACCGGTACGCCGATTGAGAATCGACTGTCCGAGCTATGGTCGATCTATGATTTTATTAATCCGGGGTATCTTGGCAGCTCTCGCGCCTTCAATGAGCAGTTCAGCCAAGCCATCGAGAAGGCGCGCGATGAAGAACGTACGCAGGATTTGCAGAAGCTCGTGAAGCCGTTCATGCTTCGACGGAAGAAGAAGGATCCCGCGATTCAGCTCGATCTGCCGGATAAGAATGAGATGAAAACCTACATTAACCTCACTGCTGAACAAGGCGCGCTCTACGATCAGACGGTTAATCAGCTGATGGAGAAGATGCAGTCGCTGGAAGGCATTGAGCGCAAAGGGGCCATTCTCGCTGCACTCACTCAGCTCAAGCAGCTTTGTGATCATCCGATGCTGCTCACGAAGGAACCGATTCCGGAGCCGGATGAGGAAGGGTTGCTTGCAACAGAGCCATTGATTGGCCGGTCTGCTAAGCTGGAGCGGCTGCTCGCGATGGTGAGAGAATTGCGCGAGGAAGGCGAGCGCTGTTTGATTTTCACGCAGTACATTGGGATGGGGCAAATGCTGCAGCGCGTGCTGGGGCAGGAATTGCAGGAGCCGGTGCTCTATCTGCACGGCGGAACGTCCAAGACGGGCCGCGACCGGATGATCGAGCAGTTCCAGTCACAGTCGCTCCCGGCAGCCGAACAGCCGAACGTGTTTGTGTTGTCCATTAAGGCCGGCGGTGTTGGACTGAATTTGACGGCGGCGAACCATGTCTTCCACTTCGACAGGTGGTGGAACCCGGCTGTCGAGAACCAAGCCACCGACCGGGCTTACCGGATGGGCCAGACGCGCGATGTGCAGGTGCATAAGTTCATCTCGCTCGGCACGCTGGAGGAACGGATTGACGAAATGCTGGAGAGCAAGCAGCAGCTGAGCGACAACGTCATCACTAGCTCCGAAGGCTGGATCACCGAACTGTCAACCGAAGCGCTGAAGGACATGTTCACTCTGCGCCGCGATTGGATGGTAGGATAAACAAAGCTTCCTCAGAAGTGCCGCAGCAGGCGGCTTTTGAGGAAGCTTTTTTTTGTGGCACGACTGTGCCGCTTCTGCGCGCTGCAGATGCCTCGTTCGCCGCTCCTGCAAACCAAGCAGCTTGTTCCTGAACCGTCCACTTGTTGTCATTTTACGATTCGAAAATTCTAACGAACCGTAGAGGTCTTATTTAAGGAAAATCAGCACCTGAATTTTTCTAACGAACCGTACAGGTCTTATTCGGTGAATTCAAACAATATAAGGCTATAAATTCAATAATAAGACCTGTAGAATCCGTTAGATTTTCAAAAGCACTCTTTTCCCCAAAATAAGCCCTCAGTGGTTCGTTAGCGTGTAAGTCTGCTGAGAAACTGTTGAGATGGTCTCGACAATCGAGCGAGGATAGCGGACACCCCCAGTTGAAGGGAATTGGAGTCAACAACAAGGCGACCCATCATAGGTCGCCTCTCTATTCCGATCTATTTTACCTCAACCGCAAAATAAAACTCTGCCTGCCCCTGGTCCAAAAACCACTCGCAGTGGATGTGGTACAAGTAAACACCTTTCTCGGCGGGGACGTAATAAGGATCGTCACTGCCACCGGCAGCTTTGCTTGTGTTGGTCAAGGAAAACTCTTTAATTCTCGGTGGCGGGACTTGCTCAATCAGAGAACCGCCTTTCACGACAACAGGTTCGATTTCCGGAATGGACGCATCTACACTTGTGCAGGTCGCTGAATCGCCTACGGATGGACCGCACCACGAGTACGCACTCAACTTCACAGGGATCGCTTCCCCAACGATAATAATCTTCGGTAATGGAGGTTTTTCCGCCTTGACCCATCTTGAAGCAATTGCTTCTTGGACAGCCCCTTCCCCTGCCTTGTTCTGATGCGAGCCGACAAAGAAACCTCCATAGAATGCACCTGCGAGCGCGAACAGCGCAATCAGTATAATCGTAGTTCTTCTCAACGCAAGCCCCCCTTTTCACCTCAACAGACGGCCGCCTTACACAGAAGGTTGCACGCACACGGACAGCTCCGCTTCATGCAAAAAACCCAGCCACTAACCGGCTGGGTTCTCTCTCCGTTCATGCTGCAAAAACCACTGGTACAACTCCGTATTTCGGTACGTTTCATTCATGATGGGATGCTTCAGCCCCGGGTAGCTCGTGAAGGCGATATTGCCGCCGATCGCTTGGAGCGCCTGCACCATATCGCGCGAACCGCTCACTGGCACAACATCGTCATCTTCGCCGTGGAACGCCCAGATCGGGACGTCCTTCAGCAAGGCCGCTGCCTCGGGCTGGTACCAGCCGGAGAGCGGAGCCACCGCCGCGAACCGCTCCGGATAACGAGCCGCCAGATCCCAAGCCCCGTTGCCGCCCATACTAAACCCGGTTAAATAAATACGCCGCTCATCGATTCGGCAGGTCGCAACGAGATGATCGATCATCGCCATCACGCCATCACGCTCGATCGGCCAGAACGAATGTGTCCCGCACTGCGGAGCCGCGACGACGAATTTGAAAATACCGCGGCTCTCCGCAATCGCCGGCAGTCCGTATCCGTCAAGCGCGCTCAGATCGTCGCCCCGACGATTAATGCCGTGAAGAAACACGATCAGCGGCCAGTCCTTCTCTTCATGCTCGTCATAAGCCGATGGCAGAAACAGCTGATAGCCAATCGAGATCGGCTTCCTGATTTCGGTCTGCAAGCTATGCTTATACAATGCCATTCACAGCGTCCTCCCGCCAATTAACTTGGTAAAATAATACATCCACAAAGTCCGAATGACAACAATAAAATAGGACACCCCTAGGTCAATGACATGAAGTTAAGTCTTAACTCCATGACTTTGACCCGCAAAGGTGCCCTACTGCATCTAAAATGAGACCGGATATTTCACTTGAAATTGCGCGCCTTCTACCCATTCGCCTCGCTCGAAGTCCCTGCCTATCACAAGTACACGGTCGGGATACACTTCTACATAATAGCCTTGACTGCCGTCCTTATGCTCATCCTCATCCGTCCATAGGTATGCCGTCGAAGCGGCATTAAACATCGCGGGCAGCTGCCCGCCTCCGTCAAAGAAATTATGCGGTGCATCCAGCTCCCAGTGCGTATGACCGGTAAACATGATCGCTTGGCGATGTTTGGCCAGAACCGCTTTGAGCTCCTCGTCCTGCGTAACGCCGTACCAGTTCTGCGCCTCAAGCGAGCCTGCTACCGTATCTTTCAACGGCTGATGCAAGAATACAAACACCGGCTTATCGGGCGAGGCCTCTTCCCCAAGCTTCGCATCCAGCCAAGCAAGCTGCGTCTCCGACAAGGTGCAGTACAGACCGATCCCCTCCTCCGTTCCGAGGAAGATGAAATGATATCCATCAATCCAGTGGTCATGGTACATACCGGTCATGCCCGTTTGCGCTAAGAATAGCTCCATATGGTGCCGCCATTCATCACCAATATCATGATTGCCGCTTGTCACATAGAGCTTCGGCAGCGCCTCACTGCTCGCATTCCATATCCGATGAAATTCCTCATATTCCTCGATAATCCCGTTATCCGTCAAATCCCCCGCATGCATGATACCGCAGCTTCCTTCTCCATTCGCCGCAATATCAGCTAATGCCCACTCCAAATTGCGATTATGCTCATGCGCCGGATCATTGGTAATATGCGTATCCGTTATGACTTGGAAGGAGAGTAAAGGCCGCTCCGACTGCTCTTGGTTTATTGTCGTTTCCATTGATTTCAAATATCCCCTTTGAATTTCGGTTTCAATGTCCTTTGCTGCTCACTTGCAATCCGATTACGCCAACAAGGATCAAACCAATCCATAAGAAGGAGATCGGAGGCAGTTTTTCATCGAAAATAAAATACCCGGCAATCGTAATCAGCACGATTCCGACACCTGACCAAATCGCATAGACAATGCTAACCTGCAAATAACCAAGCGCGTAATTAATTAATGTGAAGCTTGCTGCATAGCAGACAAACATGATAATGGAAGGAATCAGCTTCGTGAAGCTTGCGGACAATTTCATGGAAATTGTACCGGTTAGCTCGAAAGCGATAGCTATCGCTAATAAAATCCAACCCACGGTGCTCTCACCTTTCATCATAGCTGCTTACGCAGTTCTAATTCAGACATCGAGACGATAACGGCATCCGCATCGGACAGCTTCGCCCTAGCGCCATCGCTAGCGTCAGACGCAATACCGATGGCAACGGCCGCTCCCGCAAACTTAGCCATCTTCATATCGCCATTGGTATCCCCAATGACAGCCACCCGCGAAGGAGAAAGCGACAGTCTTGAGCAGGCCAGCTCCACCATATCCGGGAACGGTTTACCCCGCTCCACCTGATCCGTACCGATACAGGCTGCAAAATAAGACGTAAGCCCCAGCCACTCCAATTGCTTGACGGCTGCGTCTGTCTCGTCCGCAGTTACGACAGCAAGTATAAGCCCGTTCTCGCGGCATTGCTCCAAGAATGGAATAACGCCGGGAAGCGCTTTGGCTGCTCGCGCTGCATGAAGCTGCGCATCCGCATATTGCCGGCATTGCTGCACGGCAAGCTTCGCCTCGGCCCATGACATACCGGCGAGATATCCTTGCCAGGCGAGCACGGCAATCAGATCATCGATCGTGCCCATCGCAAGAGGACCATTACGATCGTAGTCGATAATCTCCCCGTTCGAGGCATGACGAGTCCCCCACAAGGTTGCCATATCGAGCTGCATCGGCGGCAGCTGCTTGGCCTCGAGCTGGTTAGCGAATGCTTCCAGCATATGCTCGCTCCATCGTCCCCAAGTGAAAATAAAATCGATCAACGTGCCGTCTTTATCAAATAAAATAGCATCAATCGGATAACGGTTACCTGCTGCTGTCAATTGATTCAAGTCGTCGCCCCCTCTACACCACTATACTCATATCATACGCCTTCATCAATCCTAATTTGTTCAATAAATATTTAATTTTCATCTAATAATAGCTTTATTACGTGATAAATGATTTAAATTCAATAATTTTTGAACGAAATAAACATGGTTATTTCGTTTCCCCCATCGGTTTGGTATAATTTTTCGGAACCCTTGTACATTCGTAGGCGGAGGCGGAGAACGTGAAGAAAGTCACTTCGGGGAAACTGAAAGAACCGGTGTCGCCGCGCGAGCAGTTTCGCATGAAGGTCATCGATGCCATTGCCAAAACAATGGACTTGTACGGCGTTAATTATTCCTTCGGCCAGCTCTACGGCATTATGCTCTTCGAGGATCGGCCCATGACCCAAGAAGAGATGCAAGCCAGCATGAACATGAGCAAGAGCAATATGAGCTACGCCGTCC
Source organism: Paenibacillus sp. CF384 (assembly GCF_900106745.1). Taxonomy (GTDB): domain Bacteria; phylum Bacillota; class Bacilli; order Paenibacillales; family Paenibacillaceae; genus Paenibacillus_Z. The sequence goes on from NZ_FNNV01000012.1 coordinate 138,546, forward strand.
GCGCATTAATCGATTCCAAAATGATGGTCAAGCTCGAAGAGAAGGCTGACCGCAAAGAGCTCTATGAAGTCGAGACGGATTTCTTCAAAGCGTTCCAGCAATTCTTCGCAGCGAAGCTGCAGCGGGAAATTGATGTCATGCGCAGCGCCATTGACGAAGTGTTCCCTTCCTTATCGGAGATGATCCTCGAGCTGGATACCTCGGAGGAAGAGCGGATGTTATGTCTCAAGGACCTCCATAAATTAAAACATGCCGTACGTTACTATGAATGGCTGCAGCAATTCGTCCATCAGCTCGAGAACGGACAGTTCTTTCAGGGATACACAACCGAATAACACGCATATGCAAAAGAACCCTCAACCCACTGCTGCAGTGACGTTGAAGGTTCTTTTTTCATCCATACGAACGATTAGCTTTCACGATCCGGCTCCATCTTCTGCTCAAACGCAGGCAGCTCCATCTCGCCGGAGATGAACAAGCGCTTTAGAAGATAGGGATCCTGCAACGAGGTTGTCATGCCGTCATCGAACGTAAATGCATAATCATACCCGCTGTCCTTTACGATCTTCATGGTCTCAAAGCTGCGCAGTCCATACGGATAAGCGATGACGCGAACCGGTTTGGACAGATGTTTCTCAAGCGCGGCCTTGGAACCGGCAATTTCATCGACCTGGCCCTTCGCCGTGTGGAGGGGCAGATACGGATGCGTCCGCGTGTGCGACATCAGATCCCAGCCGCCCCTGCCAAGTTGATCAACTTCGCTCCAATTCATATAGTCCGGCCCGCCAACCCAGTTGGTCACCAGAAACTCCACAGCTGCATACCCGTACTTGTTCAAGATCGGATAGGCATTCGTATAGTTGTCCTTATACCCGTCATCGAACGTAATCAGCACATTGCGTCCATCGTTCGGTATTTTTCCTTTCATTAATAGCTCAAACTGATTCAGATTAATGCTCCGATAACCTTGTTCGTGCAGCCAAAGCATCTGTTCCTCGAGGTGAGCCGGACTGACCACATACTCCCCTGATTTCTTATCCGTGATCGAATGATAGCAGAGCACCGGAATCTGAACCTCCGACTCCCTGCCCGAGGCGAATACAACCACCGCTTTCTTGTAGGTAAGCAGCTGATTCACGCCAATAGTGAAGGATAGAATTGCAAAGATAAAACCAATGCACAGAATAAGAAGCTTGCGCTTGTAACGTCTATTCACTAGGATCTTCTCCCGATTATGCAGATTAGCTTTCATTCTATTTATAACTAAACCATACTAAATAGATATAAATATAAAATAGACATTCAAATCAGTAGTCTACTATGTTACGATATATCACATAGATAATTTCATAGACGATGAAATGGAGTGTTATTACTTATGTTGAAACGCACGTCGAAAATAATGCTGAGCATCGCCCTACCGGTAGCTCTTCTTGCTGCAACGGCACAACCTGCAATCGCTGCTTCGAAGAAAACAGAGCTGCTTGTTTCGGCTGCCGCAAGCTTGAAGGACAGCCTCGCTGAAATCGAGAAAGGCTATGAAGCCAGCCATCCTACGATTGACTTGGTGTTTAACCTTGGTTCATCCGGTACCTTGCAGAAGCAAATCGAGCAAGGCGCGCCAGCTGACTTGTTCCTCTCCGCAGGTCAGAAGCAAATGGATGCACTGACGGATGCGAAGCTGATTGAACGCAGCTCCCTGCTGCTAAAGAATGAGCTTGTCATGGTAGTGCCAACCACTAGCAAGAAAGCTTTCAACACGGTTAAGCAATTGGCGGATAAAGATGTGAAAACCATTGCCATCGGTCAACCGGAATCCGTTCCGGCCGGTCAATATGCGAAAGACACATTAACTACCCGCAAAGTATGGGATTCCGTAGAGTCTAAACTTGTCTACGCTAAAGATGTTCGTCAAGTGCTAACTTACGTTGAAACCGGGAATGTAGATGCAGGTTTCGTCTACAAGACCGATGCGCTCACTTCCAAGAAAGTAAAAGTGGCTCTTCGTATTATTCCGGGCGTTCATAAGCCGATTCTTTATCCGGCCGGTATCGTGAAGGACACGAAACATTTGAAAGAAGCTGCGGATTTCTATTCGTATTTACAAGGCAGCAAGGCTGATGCTATATTCGTCAAATACGGTTTTATGCTGCCATAAGACAGGATGATGAACAATGGATTGGCCAACTTTTCTTGAACCCATATCGCTTTCCATCCAAGTATCGCTGATCGCCAGCGTCATCATGCTGGTGTTATCCGTCTTCATTGCTTGGCGGATGGCCCGCATGCGATTCTTCGGCAAAAGCATCGTCGATGCGATTCTGATGCTGCCGCTTGTGCTGCCGCCAACGGTCATCGGGTTCATCCTGCTCGTAGTCTTCGGACGGCGCAGCTGGCCCGGCAAGCTGTATGAGAAGCTGTTCGGCGGACCGATCATCTTTACTTGGGAAGCTGCCGTCATCGCTGCTGTAGTCGTCGCGTTTCCGCTAGCTTATCGTACAATGAAAGCCGGCTTTGAGGGAATAGACCGCTCACTGGAAAATTCGGCAAGGGTGTACGGAGCTTCGGAATGGCAGGTTTTTCGCTACATTACGCTTCCCCTTGCTTTTCGCTCCGTGACGACAGGCTATATTCTAGGCTTCGCACGCGGGCTCGGCGAATTCGGAGCAACGCTCATGATTGCCGGGAATATTCCGGGCCGAACGCAGACGATTCCTACCGCCATCTATGTTGCGATGGACGGAGGCAGCATGCGGATGGCATGGGCGTGGGCCGGATCCATGGTGGCGCTCTCCTTTATCATGCTCCTGATCGTCAATCGAATAACCAAAGAAGATCACTAATTGAAGAATCCCCTTTGCCTCGCATGCTGCGTGGTGAAGGGGATTTTCCGCATAAGAGCCCCTCGGCGCGCACATCGAAATGAAGTGCTCGCCGAGGGGCTCTATTTATCATTACATATCGAGCAGAATTCGTCCGCTCTCCCGTAAATCATAACCGCGAATGCTCCGCAGCTCGCTTTGATAAGCGTCGGATTGCAGAATCTGCACGACGGCTTCAATCCACCGCAGATTATCCGGTCGCTTCAGCATGACCAGATCGTAACGCTCCTGAATGAGCGGCACGAATTCAACGCCTCCGACGATGCTTGCTGCCTGCTCGATCCCAACGCCAACATCGGCTTCACCCGAAGCGATTTTGCCGGCGATAGCTAGATGGCTATGTTCTTCATCCCGGTAACCCTTCAGCTGCTGCGCCGAAATCTGATGCAGCCTCAGCTGTTCATCGAGCAGCACGCGCGCACCCGAGCCTTGCTCGCGGTTCACGATTCTTAGCCCCGGCTGGCTCAAATCCGCCCATGTCTGCACCTGCTTCGGATTCCCTTCTTTGACATAGAAGCCAGCCGAGCGCGCGAGCAGATGAACGACAATCACCGGCTTGCCGACAAGCAGTTTCCGAATATAGGGCAAATTATAAGTGCCTGTATCTCCGTCGAGCAAATGGGTGCTTACGATGTCGGATTCGCCCTTGTACATGGAGATCAAACTGTCCATGCTGCCGACGAATGCACGCAGCGGCCGATAGCCTGGCAATTGCTTCTCCATATGCTTGCTCAGCATGTCGAGGCTAATATCATGTCCGGTGATGACAAGCGAGCGTTCTGAAGCTATGCTTGGCGGCGGTGTATACGGAATAGTCGAGGACGGTGACATAATTGCCTGCTGCGCGGCTCCTTGACCGGAGGCTCCAGTTCCTTGGGCCCGATGCTTGTACACGTCAAGAGCGGAAGCATCCACGCGGATCTGCTTCCCGACCCGGTAAGATGGGAGCTCGCCTTTCTTGATTAGATCATACACGGTGAGCTTGGATATTTTGAGCAGCTTGGCTATTTCTTCGGTCGTATAAGACGTATCGCTGGACATAGACACCTCTTCGTCATTTGTGCTGTTCGTTCAATTATGACAGCCATTTCTTGTTGTTTCAATATGAATAGAAGGTGTATGATGGTTAAACACTTAGAACCAGAGGGATTTGCACACCATGAAAATCAGAGATTGGGATTCAAATTTAAAAATCCGCCTTGGCGGGGAAGCAGCTTTTAACGTTATTTTCTGGACCTTCTTTCCATTCCTCTCCATCTATTTCACCCGTGAGTTCGGCAAAGGCTGGACCGGTATCCTCCTCGTATTGTCTCAACTGTTATCCGTATTTGCGAACTTGCTCGGTGGTTACTGCGCGGACCGATTCGGACGCAAGCGCATGATGGTGTTTGCGGCATATGGACAAGCCGTCGGATATGGACTGTTCGCCGCTGCCGCATCTCCATGGCTGTCCATGCCGGTTCTCGGTTTCGCCGGCTTCACCATGGCGAGCTTCTTCGGTGCCTTGTACTGGCCTGCCAGCCAAGCAATGGTCGCCGATGTGGTCGAGGAGAAAGACCAGGCGAGCGTCTTCGCCATCTTCTATACTGCGGCCAACGTAGCCGTTGTTGTCGGACCGCTGCTCGGGTCGCTGTTATACGAGGATAATCCCTATTCGGTATTGCTGGGAGCCGCCATTATCTGTATGCTGCTCGCGCTCTTCATGAACTATCGTCTGCAAGAGACGCTTCCGGAGAAACTCACCGAACGCAAACGCTCGAACGCCGGCGATCCTTGGTACCGCGCAGTCGCTGTACAACTGCGGGACTACAAGGTTATCGCGTCGGACCGCGTCTTTCTGCTCTTCACCATAGCCGGCGTTCTGCTCTCGCAAACGTTCATGCAGCTCGACCTCTTGTTCCCGGTCTTCTTGAAGGAAACCGTTCAGCAGGCCACGATCTTCTCGTTCAAGGACTGGCATCTGGAAGTCACCGGACAACAGCTGTTCGGCCTGATTGTATCGGAGAACGGACTGCTCGTCGCCCTCTTCACCGTCCTTGTCACCAAGTGGATCGTCGGCTTCCGCGATCGGTACATCTTCATCGGAGGCGCCTTACTCTATGCCGTAGGCATTCAGATGTTCGGCCTCATGTCCACCTTCTGGGGCTTCGCGCTCGCGATTGCCATCTTCACCTTGGCCGAGCTGATGTCCGCCGGACCGCAGCAGGCTTTCATCGCAAGGCTCGCGCCGGAGGATATGCGCGGACAATATTTTGCCGCAGCCAGCTTACGCTATACGCTCGGACGGACACTCTCGCCGCTTACCATCCCGCTAACCAGCTGGATTGGCTTCACATGGACGTTCACGCTGCTGGCCGTGCTCGCCGCGCTCTCTGCGGTCATTTACAACAGCATGTTCAACTTATTCGATAAACAGTCGGCTTAAACAAACGAAAAAACCTTACCCTGCCTTGGTGGCTCGCAACGTTCGCGGCATCTCCAAGCTTGGTAAGGTTTTTCTTATGGAGCGAGTACTATTCCTCTCTGCCCATGTAGAACAGCTCTTCCATCACGCACCACAGCCGCTCCGCTTCCGGTTTATCCGTCCACGGCTCGAAATGCGGCTCCATCGCCACGCCCCAATCCGGCGGCGTTTCTTTCGTTGACAGCAGCCCCTTTCGAGGTGCCTCCACTATGGCAGGGAGCTCCTGATAAGAGAAGATATATTCGCCCAGACTGCCGATTATATAATACTTATTAAACAGTCTCGGCTTCTCTTCTTGCAGCTGATAATGCAAGAACACATAGCTGGCGTACTGATTCGGCTTCAGCCTCGACAGACTGCCGACCCGCTGCGTCGGCCGGTAATCCGGATGCCGCCAAGGTACGTCAGACTGCGGAAGGTCATCGTGAAAAATATCGTTCATCCGCAGTTCGTACGTACCCTTGGCACCGTCGATACTCGGCCAAGTTTCCAGCAGCGACAACAGTTTCTCGTCCGCAGCCCATAAGCGAGCCCGCTCGATAGCAGCGCTACCCAGCAGCTGCTCCAAATACGTGAAGAGGTACCGCCCTTCGCGAAATACGCTGCATGTTTCCACGCCACACTGCTTCAGCCGCGCCTTTAATGAAGCATCCGCGCCAGCCAGCTCGGTCAGGAACGCCTCCTCCATACCCGGCTTAATGGCAGAAATCCAGATGATCCGTTCGATGTCATTAGACATGTTATTCACTCCAAGGCTCCTGATAGGATGGATCGTTTGCGAACCGGACCATGCCGAGTTCAAGCGTCGTATGGCTGCCTGGCTCAATGGTCACTTGCAGCCACTTATCGTTTACCTCTGCGGTAGCTGTTGTCGATTGTGGATTGAACAAACCGCTCGGCAGCTTCTCCATCGTCGTGGACGCGCTAAGCTGGCTGCCATCGTTCACAGCAGCACCAAACACCGTATACACCACATCCGTAAATTGATGTTCGCCGAATGCACCCGCTTGCAGGATAACGGTGCGTGATTCCGTAGGGTGAAGATTGACCAGCTTCACCGTCGTCCGATCCGCTTCCAGCTTCTCAACCAGTGCCGCAACGTCGGCAGGCAATCCCGGCCGCTTCGCATCGGCATCGTAGTAACGAAGTCGCGCCTGCAGCAAGCCGCCGTTATAGAGCGGAGACGGCGCACCGAGTGTTAGCTGCAGCAACCCTTCCAGCGTTACCGTATTGCGAATTTGCAAGTAATCGTCGCGATAGCCTGCAGGATCTTCCGTGTCCGTCCGCATGAAGCTCAGACGCTGATAGATCTGGGTCAAATTATAGTTCAAGATCTCTTCCGGATAGCTCGGATATTCCCCTTCTAGATAGGAAACCCAGCAATAATCGTGTCCGGCTTGGTCCTTGTTCCGGAAATAACGGATTTGATTGTAGTCCGGCTTCGCATAATTGCGTAGCGATTTCAGAAGCGTATGGTCGGCTTCCTCCATCGACATGTACCAGAGATGTGTCGGATAGAACGGCTCGATGGTCGTGAACTCGAAAGCGTGATCCTTCCATGTCACCGTCTTCCCATCGTCATCGAGAATAATATTCGAGGTCGTATACTGATACCAACCCGGATCGCCGAATTTATTAGGCAGATAGCGGGTGCCATCTTCCCCAACGATCGCCTTGTCGTTCATGATGGTCAGCTGTGAGCGCAGAAACTCCATGTATGCCGGATCACGTTCGAGCAGCAGGGCATTTTGCACAGCTACGCCAACGCCTTGACCAATGCTTACCCAGCCATGCGGCCAAGTCCAGCCATACCAGCCGCCGTACCATTTGCCGCCGTTATGCTCCCCGATGATTCCGTTCAAGCCGACATTATCCGGAATCAGGCCGCCGTTCTGTTTGGCCCTGTCGATCCAAGCATCCACGTACTCCTTCACCCACGTTTTATACTTGGGATCGCCCGTGTGCAGATAAGCATTCGTCACCATACTGGTGGCGAGCAAATTCAGCGGAATATCGCCGCGAGAGGCACGTTCGACAATCGCCTTGCCCATCGCCAGCGCGCCCTCGTCATGCTTCAAATCATCCAACGTTGTCACGCCCGGCACATCCTGAAAATGCAGCCCGTAATGCCTCATCCAATCGATATAATACCAGCCGCTGAAATGAGTCGTGAAATTGCGGTCCGTCGCCCCTTTACTGCCGGAATGCGGATAAGGAATGATGCGGTGCTCCGGGTCATAGTTGATCGCTTCCGGGTCTTCGTTTAAGAATAGTCCGGCAAAACGCTTCGCACGCTCTTTGATAACGGGATCATTCGGGTCCATTAACCCCATGTGGTAAAACATCGTATACCCTTCGCCTTGGTGGAACCAGTCGTAGCCCTGCTCATATTCCTTCTCGACCATTTTGTGGCCGGTGCCGGAATCGTAACGCGCGAATTGCGTCGTAATCGCGTCGAATTCCTTCTTGGACAACGTCTTAAACTTCTCATGACCGCCCAAGATATAGAACAACGGCCAATTGAAAAAGCTCTCATACATGTCATCCAGCGCGTCAATGCCGGTATGGGTATCCGTGGTAGGCCACAGAATCGTGCCGTCAGGGCGGATATAGCGTTCGATAAGCGGCTCAACTGCATCATTCATCAGATTGATGAGCTGCCGTTCAAGCAACGCCCACTTCGGCGGCTCGTAGAAAGCAAGATTAGCATGCAGTTTAAGCATAGCCATTCTCCTTCTTCCAGTTCTCGAATTCGATCTTCGCTTCTGCGTTTGGCGGGTAATGAGTATGCAGTGACGCACCTTCGTCCAGCTTCATCTTAATCCAGCGTTCCTCCAGCTCGTCATGCGCTCTGGCAATCTTCACGATATCCTCCACGCATTGCGGCGGAATCGCTACAGCGCCATCACGGTCGACCAGGATAATATCGCCCGGCACGACTGACACTCCGCCGCAGCGAATCGGTTCATTAAAACCAACGGACATTAACGACCGCGGAATGGCGCCGCCGTGAACGCCTCTGGCCAACACCGGGAAATTCACGGCTTTTACCCGCTGCAAATCACGAATGCAACCATCGACGATAATGGCTTGACCACCCAGGTAACGCAGACGACGCGTAAAAATATCCCCGACAACGCCGGTTTCCATATGACTGCCGGTATCGATCACGAGCACATCGTTCGGCGTAATGGACTCCAGCGCAACCCGGTGCGGCGACTCCGGAAGGGTATCGTACTGCTGTTTCACGAGATCCTCGCGCAGTGGAACGAAACGCAAGGTTACCGCGCGGCCTACCGCGCTTTCCTGACCTTCGGGAAAGCTTAATGGCATAATGCCTTGCATATATGCGTTGCGGTATCCCATCTCAACAAGGGTATGGGAAGCCGTGCTGACACTGACAAGCTTCAATTCCTCCAGCAATTCGTCGCTGATCGTATGGGTGTTTTTCACAATATAGGTCATGGTCGTATACGCTCCTTTAGATGGTTAATTAGTGTGTGATTATTAATGGGATTAGACAAATAAAGACGGGCTGTCGGCGAACAAACTCATCACTCGGCTGTGATCCTCGGGCGCCAAGCCTTGGCCGTCGCAATAGGAGATGTTGGCGCGCAATGAACGGCTTGAAGCAGTGCCGGTCAGCGTGACATGAATATCAGGATTCTGCAAACTGAACCGCATCCCCGGTTCAACCAACCCTTTGGGCTCCGTGCGCCGTAGGAATGCTAAACTCTCCATGCGTCTGGCTGCTTCGCTGGTCAGTTCTTCATTCAGGAACTTCGCAGGCGCATCCGCGAGAAGCCCCATGCCGAGAACGCTGCCGTTAATAACTGCAATGTTCTTCTCCTTGGCGAGCGGAATGATCTCCTTGGCAGCCGAATAATCGAGCAGCATATAGCGTGCGTAGAACTGAATGGAGTCGAATGCGTCGGTCTCCATATACCGCTTCAGCAAATCCAAATTGCGTGTTGTCACGCCGAGGAAACGAATCTTGCCCTGCTCCCGCAGCTTCAGCATCGCCGGAATCGCTTCGTTGATAATGACGTCATACGGTTTCTTCTCCACATCATGGAGCTGAAGCAGATCGATATAATCCGTCTGTAAGCGCTGTAGACTTTCTTCAACGGACTTCATGATGCCCTCGTAATCGTAATCCTTATCGAAACGCGCCGCTTTCGTGGCGAGGACAATCTTCTCGCGTCTTCCGCCGACGAGCGCCCGGCCGAAGCGTTCTTCGGATAAACCGCTTCCGTACAAGGGAGCCGTATCGATGAAATTAATGCCCAGATCCAGCGACTCGTGAATGACGCGCTCGATTTCCGCTTCATTGACATCCTTGAAGTCGCCGCCGATTGGTGCCCCTCCAAGGCCAAGTTTGGATACCTTCAGTCCCGTTCGTCCAAATGTCGTATACTCCATGCCTCAGCGTCCTTTCACTTAAGAAGTATGATGATTTTGTTATTTCTTCTTTCATAACCTCAATATATACTATTACTATTAGCAATCGGATGCCTGTTTTTTGCGTTTTGTATACCAACTTTTTGCGGAGCTGATGAAGATGTACGATGCCCACTTTTTAGCCAAACCTGATTTCAACCGTTTCCCTGCTTATCCGATCGGTGTCGGTCATATCTTCGATGAGCCGAACCACCTTGTTAACGGCATGCGCTATGGGCAGAATTTCTATAATATTCACTTTGTTGTACGTGGCAGCGGGTGGCTCCGAACTGGTGTCGGATCCGTTGAACTGAAGTCCGGCATGGGCTTCGTCTATGCGGAGGATCAGTATCAGCATTTCGGAACCTACGCAGATGACCCTTGGGAAGTGTGGTGGATTTACTTGAGCGGGGAAGGGATCCGGGATTTGATTGGCGATAAGCGGATTGGAGATGTCTGGGCTTTCTCGTTCGAAGGCAATACGCGGCTGATTGCGCTGATGGAAGAACTATGGGATGCGGCAAGCAAGAACGATATGGCCTATGTGCCACGGTATGCCGCCTTAACGTATGAGATCCTGCTCGAAATTCTGCTCCATTCCGCTGACTTGAACGCGCCAAGCGAGCCCGGCTTGGTGCATGCCATCAGACGCGCCGCCGAATTCATGCGCATGAACTGCGCCAAGGATTTGCCCTTGCAGAAGCTGGCCGATCAATGCGGAATAAGCCCGGCTTATTTCAGCCGGACTTTCCATACGCAGATGGGGATGCCCCCGCTAACCTATCTCAATATGCTGCGCATTGAGCTATCGAAGCAGATGTTGATTACGACGTCCAAACCCGTGAAGCAAATCGCCCTTGAGGCGGGCTTCTCGAAGCCGAGCTACTATATCGAGCGCTTCCGCCTCGCCGAAGGCGTGACGCCCTCTGTGTTCCGCGACCGGTACATGCGGCCGGAGGCGCTGCCTTAGTTTAGAGGAGAGACGCGCCGCGCGAGCAATACTGCGACGCTTCCCGTGGATGTGTAGCTCTCAGTGCTACACATGTGCTAGTTAGCGGGGACTTCGGTGGATGTGTGGTTCTCAGAGCAACACATGGGCTAGTTGGAGGGGACTTCGGTGGATGTGTAGCTCTCAGTGCTACACATGTGCTTGTTGGCGGGGACTTCAGTGGATGTGTGGTTCTCAGTGCTACACATGTGCTAGTTGGCGGTGATTTCGGCGGATGTGTAGCTCTCAGTGCTACACATGTGCTAGTTGGCGGGGACTTCGGCGGATGTGTGGTTCTCAGTGCTACACATGTGCTAGTTGGAAGGGACTTCGGTGGTCCGCTGATTTAGCCCAAATAGGATTTGTTAGAGCCAAAACCACCCCGAGCGATAGTGGAAATCCTGCATCAAGGGGGCCCACCAACTCTTCAACACAAAAAAGCTGCTCACCAAGTCACACGACGCACTTGGGCAACAGCTTTTCATGATGCTACTTTAGGCCGTTAAGCCTGCGGCTGCGGCACGATCCGATACACCGACGCACCTGCGCCAGCCCCGGCCTCATCCTCGCCGCCGAGAATCGTCCAGCCATGCGACAAGACTGCCGACAGGCGCGCCTTCTCAGCCGGCGTCAGTGTAGCGACAACCGCTTCGCGACCTTCTTCCAGCACAAGCTCAGGCTCCTGAACGAATGCAATGGCGATCCAGCTGCGGATGCCGCGAATGGTATTGTACTTGATCTGATACCCCGAGCGAACCGCCGCTTCGAACGTCGCCGGTTCTTTGGCAGCGAAGGCCGCCAGTTCCTCGTAGTTGAACTCATAGATGCTGGTGTCATCCTTCGGCAGGTCGCCTTGCTGAGTACGATGAATCAGTTCATCATCCGACCAGCCAAGTACACGCAGCGATTCAATCAGCATTGCGTCCCATTGGGATAATTTCACCCGTTCCGTTCCTTCTGCTGTCATCATGATTTCCTCCTCGCTGTATCGATCAATGTAGACCTCTACGTACGCTTCATGCTCCGAAAACCCCGCAATCTCGCTCATGTAGACCTCCACGTACGCTTCATGCTCCGAAAACCCCGCAATCTCGCTCATGTAGACCTCTACGTACGCTTCATCTTCCGAAAACTCCGCAATCTCGCTCATGTAGACGTCCACGTACGCTTCATGCTCCGAAAACTCCGCAATCTCGCACATGTAGACGTCCACGTACGCTTCTTGCGCCGAAAACTCCGCAATCCCGCTCATGTGGACGTCAAGGTACGACTAATAGCTCTTACTCCAACGCTACAAAATGACCCGGGCTGACTTCCCGCAATTCCGGCACGACTGCCCCGGCTTCCTTCGTCCAGATCACGCGCTCGCTTACTGCACGCGGATCCGGTACCGGGATCGAGGATAGCAGCGCCTTCGTATAAGGATGCAGCGGATTCTCGTACAACTCCTCGCTTGATGCTACCTCAACCAATCGGCCGCCGTACATAACGCCAATCCGGTCCGAAATATGCCGCACCATCGATAAGTCATGCGCAATAAAGAGATACGTTAAGCCAAACTCCTGCTGCAAATCCTCCAGCATGTTAATGACCTGCGCTTGAACGGATACGTCGAGTGCCGAGATCGGCTCGTCGCATACGACGAAATCCGGTCGCACCGACAACGCTCTGGCAATCGAGATCCGCTGACGCTGACCGCCGCTGAACTCATGCGGATAACGAAGCAGATGCTCCCGCTTCAGTCCGACCCTCTCGAGAAGTGCAGCCACGGCATCCTTGCGTTCAGAACCGCGATGCAGCCCGTGAATATCCATAGGCTCCCCAATTAGCTCCAGCACGTTCATGCCGGGATTAAGCGATGAATACGGATCTTGGAAAACCGATTGGATGCGGCGGCGGAACGGCTTCAACTGCCGCTCGCCAAGCGATGACAGCTCGTGGCCGTCAAAGCGAACCTCACCCGCTGTATAGTCATAAAGCCGAAGCAAGCAGCGGCCGACAGTAGACTTGCCGCTGCCGGACTCGCCGACAAGACCGAACGTTTCTCCGCGTTTGATGCCGAAGCTGACGCCGTCAACGGCCTTCAGCACCTCGGTCGGTCTGCCCCATACATCTGTGCTCTTCGTGAAATGCTTCTTCAGTCCTCGCACTTCGACGAGCAAATCATCACGTCGTTCACTCATGGTTGCCGACCTCCTTATCAACCGTTAACCAGCACAGCGATCGGTGCCCCGGCGAAACCTCCGCGACCGTCGGTAGCGCCGCGCACTTGGACATGGCATGAGGACAACGCGCCATGAACGGGCAGCCCGGCGGCGGGTCCAGTAAATTCGGCGGCGTACCCTCAATGGAGACAAGCCTTTCCTTAAAACCATTGTCACGCTTTGGCAAGGAGCGCAACAGTCCTTGTGTATATGGATGCTGCGGATGATAGAAGATTTGCTCTACCGGTCCTTCCTCCATCACCATGCCGCCGTACATAACGACTACGCGGCTGCACACCTGCGCCACTACGCCCAAATCATGCGTAATGAGCGCAATCGCAGTCTGGGAGCGTTCTTTCAGCTCCTTGAGCAAATCCAGAATTTGCGCCTGAATTGTCACGTCGAGCGCCGTCGTCGGCTCATCGGCAATGAGCAGCTCCGGCTGGCAGGACAGCGCCATCGCAATCATAACCCGCTGGCGCATGCCGCCGCTGAATTCATGCGGATATTGCTGTACGCGCCGCTCCGGCTCCGTAATGCCGACTTGACGCAGCATTTCGATCGCTTCCGCGAGCGCGGCCTTCGGCTTCAAACCGCGATGCCGCTCAATAATCTCCGACATCTGCTTGCCGATCCGCTGCACGGGATTGAGCGCCGTCATCGGGTCCTGGAACACCATCGCGATCCGATTGCCGCGCAGCTTCCGCCATTCTTTATCCGTTAGATTGGTGACTGATTTCCCGTCAAACTCAATATCCCCTTGAAGCACTTTGCCAGGCGGCGGAATAAGTCCCATCAGCGCTTTGGCTGTTACGCTCTTCCCGCTCCCGGATTCGCCGACGATACCGACGGTTTCCCCTGCATCAATATGAAAGCTGACGCCCCGGACAGCTTGATTCTCCCCTTCACGGGTGAAGAATGAAACCTTAAGGTCCGTGGCGGTCAGTAACCGTTTTGTCATCTGTGACTCACTCCCTTGTGGCCTGCTGTTCACCGGTTATCTCCGAGTGAGCTTCGGTTCAAAACCGACGCGCAAAATATCGCCCAGCACGTTGAAGCTAAGAACCGTCAGTAGTATAAATAATCCTGGAAACACCGCCAAGTAAGGCGCCTGTGCGATATAACCCTGCGCATTGTTGAGCATGCTGCCCCATGTCGCGCTTGGCGGCTGCACCCCAAAGCCGAGAAAACTAAGAGATGACTCCATCATAATCGCGTTACCGATCGTATTCGTAGCGCCTACGATAATGACGGGCATCAGGTTCGGCAGAATATGCCGAATGATAATGCCGACGGCACTCTGCCCGGATGCTTTGGCATACAGCACGAATTCACGCTCTTTCACCGTCATCGTCTCCGCCCTTATAATTCGGGCGATATTCATCCACATTAATAAGGCAATAATTAGAATAATGCTGCCGACATTCGGCTTTAAGAATATGCTGAGCAAGAGCAGGACTAGGAACGAAGGAATCGACATGATGACCTCCACGCCCCGCATCAGTACATTATCCAGCTTGCCGCCGAAGTAGCCGCTTACCACCCCGATGGTGACGCCGATACCCGTAGCCACTAACATGGAGGCGAAACCAACCATTAGGGACACACGACCGCCAAACAATGCCCTTGTAAAATAATCACGACCGAAGTCGTCCGTCCCGAACCAGTGGGCCGAGCTCGGCTTCTTCAGCCGCTCCAATACATTCAATTGATTGGGATCCTGCGAGGAGAGAAACGCCAGAATAGCGCCAATCGTCAGCACCGCCAAAATAACGACGGCCGCGATCCCAAATTTATTCGACAGTAGCTCGATTCTAACATTGCGCCATTTGGTGCGATTCATGAAGTCACCTCGTCTGTTTGATTCTCGGATCGGCAATGCCGTACAGCAGATCCGCGGCCAGATTCCCTATTATCAGCATCACGGATGAGAACAGCGTTATGCCCATAATAACGGGATAATCCATTCCCCTCGCGGCTGTCATGCCCAGTGATCCGATACCCGGCCAGGAAAATATCGTTTCCGTCACGATAGCGCCTGCCACCAAATCGGCCATGGACATCCCAAGCAGCGTAATAACAGGCAGCAGCACATGCTTCATGACATGGCGATATAGAATCTTCATTCGAGTTGAACCGAATGCATATTGGATTTGTACATAGTCTTCTTTCAATTGTCCGATCGTACTCGAACGGATATAGCGAACATAGCCGGGCATGAACCCGAATGCCAGCACAAGACAAGGCAGCATGCCATGCTTGATGACATCCCATGCAGAGTTCGTACCGATTGTCCGCATGCCCATACTAGGCAGCCAGTGCAGCTTAACCGCAAAGAAATAAATAAACAGAATGGCAAGCCAGAACAGCGGCACAGAAATACCGATATAAGACAGGAAATTAATCAGCTTGTCCACCCATTTATTACGGTATGCCCCCGCCAGCAGCCCCAGCGGGATCGCAAGCAGTACTGCCAAACCAATCGCGGCGCCCATCAGCCCTGCGGTTGCAGGCAGCCGATCGATGATTTGCTCCGTCACCGGCTGATGATTAATGAAGGAGTAACCCAGGTTACCTGTTAAGCAAGCTTTCAGCCACTCCCAATACTGTACAATCGCGGGCTGATCGAGCCCCATATTATGCCGAATCCGTTCTATATCGTCCGCATGCATAGCTGGCGTAACGAACGAAAGCACCGGATCGCCCGGAGCCATCTTAATCATAGCGAAGCAGACAACCGAGACGAAGAAGAGCATCGGAATGGTCTGCAATAATCGTTTGGCGATGAGCTGTCTCATGCTGAATTCTCCTTGCTTTCAAGTAGCAAAAAATAAGCTGGAACGATCCAGCTTATTTTTTGAACGTTCTTATTTCAAATATAGTTTGGACGGATCTTCGAAGATAACGACTGGTTTCAGAACCGCTTCGTCAATACCGCCAAAGCGCTTGTCCATAGCAACGATTGTTTTGGTGTAACCGATTGGGAACAGTGGCGCATCATCCGCAACGATTTCTTGAATCTTCTTGTACACTTCGCCGCGTTTTGCAGTGTCGCCTTCTGCAGCGCCTTGTTTCCACAAACCGTCTACTTCCGCATTGGAGTAATGTGAAGTGTTGTAGTCAGCACCTGTAGCGTACAAGATGCTGTAGGCATCAGGGTCAGAACCCATAATGTAACCACCCACGAAGAATTCGAAATCAGCTGCCTTCGGATCGTAAGCCTTATCGCCGAAAGCCGATGCATCCATGTTCTGCAGTTCTACTTCCAGACCAACTTCTTTAAGCTTCTGTTGTACATACAAGGAAACCGACTCTTGCACTTTGTTGCCGCTCGACACGATGAAACGCAGCTTCTGTCCTTCTTTAACGCCTGCTGCTTTCAACAGGTCTTTCGCTTTCGCTGTATCATTGTCAAATGAAGCAACGTCATTCGTTTGGTACAGGGTATCCGGCGTCAGGATCGAATGAGCCTGTTCTGCATAATCAGCAGAGGAGTAAGCCGCTTGGATGAGCTCTTCACGGTTTAGCGCATAAGACAGCGCTTGACGAACTTCTTTCTTCTTCAGAATGCCAGTGTCGCTGTTTGCATTGAAGTTCAGGTAAGACAGACGACCTTCGCTATAAGGCTTAATTTCGAAATTACCTGTTGCATCAATTGTCGCTACATCTTGCGGATCCAAGTATTTCACGTTGATCTCGCCGCTTTGCAGAGCAAGGTTCGCTGCATTGGCATCCTTCGCAACACGGTACGTAATGGAATCCAGATGCGGTTTACCGCCAAAATAGTTATCGAAACGATCAAGCGTCAGGTACTCGCCTGTTTTGTATTCTTTGAATTTGAACGCACCGGAACCGATTGGCGCTGCGTTCTTCGTGCTTTTCTCAATATCCGCTTCGTTCTCGAAGATGTGCTTCGGAATCGGCGTGATTTGTACCAAGGTAGCTTCGAATGCCGGGCTTACGCTCGGAAGCTTGAAGTCAACCGTAGTATCATCCACTTTAACCGCTTCGATTGGCTTGCCGCCAATGATCAGGTTGCCGCGCAGAAAGCTGTTTTGTTTCTCTTCCAATATTTTATTGAATGTGAAGACAACGTCATCGGCAGTCAGCTTCTCGCCATCGTGCCAAGTCAGGCCGCTCTTCAGTTTCAATGTATAAGTAAGGTTGTCAGCAGACGGTGTTAAGCTCTCTGCAAGATAGAAGGTCTTCTTGCCGTTGTTGATTTGGAACAATGGTGCATATAGAGCTTGGTCAATTGTCAGGCTGACACGGTCGCTTGCATAGTTCGGGTTAAGGATTGTCGGATCAGCTGCTACAGCAATAATGAGGCTGCCGCCATCCTTCGGCTGCGATGCGTCGGTACCCGCATTGTCAGACGCTTGCGTATTATTGGCCGGAGCGTTATTCGAAGCTGTGTTGTTCGAGTTCGAATTGCCACCGGAGCATGCACTGATTACCAGGGTAAGTAGGGCTAGTACGATAACGACGGGTAAACTTCTCTTGCTGCGCATTCTCTCATCCTCCAAGTATCTCTATGAAGAGTTTCAATTGATATTCGTAATCATACATCGGAATACTCGGAATTACAATACCTATTTCATCAACTACTCGCTAAACCTTAATTTTACCCATTATACTTCAATTATGAATCGCTGTGCGCGGGCAAATAAGGCAAAAAAGCGACCATTTACTGGCAAAATGCCGGAAATGATCGCTTTTTCCTTAAGACGTCTATCCCTTTACAAACTAACCGCGTGTAACGGATTGAATGTTGCCGGATGCCGCGCTCTCATATACCGCTTGGATACATTTGAAGTTAAACACCGCATCTTCATTCAAGAGCGCAGCCGAATCATGACCCAGTACGCGTTCTACGAAGAAGTAAAGCGGCGCATCCATAAAGCTGTACGCATTGTCATTCGGAACTTGAGCTTCTTTCTCGGCTACGGAGCCTTGCTCGTCGAAGCGTTGAACGACTGCATCGCCGCCGAAATACGGCGACCATTTCACTGCGCCAAGCGTTCCTTCAATCTCAACCAAGGAATAAGCTTCGCCATGCGTACAGGAAGAACGCTCATATTGTACAAGCACAGGACGGTCTTGGCCTTGTGCATGATAGCGCATGAGAGCGCCGGAGTTATGCTCTACATCGTACACGACATCTTGCGGATCTGCGCCTGTTATAGGTTTTGCGATCCAGCCGCCAAGCACATCTACAGCCGATGGCTGAAGAATATCAGCAAGTACGGTAAAGTCGTACGGACCCCAGTCCGTCAGAATGCCGCCGCCGCAAAGCTTGCTGTTCAAGAACCAACGGCTCTCCGGTTGGTACTCGACGCCTGCTCTTCCGCGTTGATCGCGGTGAATGAAGCTCACTTTGTAGATTTCGCCCAGGGCGCCGGAAGCCACAATCGCCTTCACTTGCTCCGTCTTAGGCAGACCGATAAAGCGGTCGCTGCAGTCGCCAAACAGCTTGCCTTGGTCCTTCGCCAGCTGCGAAAGCTCATCTGCTTCGGCAGCGTTCATAACAAGCGGCTTCTCGCAAAGCACGTGACGGCCTGATTTCAGCGCATAGCTGGACAGCTCGAAATGCGTGAATGGCGGTGTGCATACAACAACGACATCATGCTCTTGTGCTTCTTCTGCCAGCATATCCTTCATATCGCTGAACGTAACCGCGTGCGGGAACTGCTCAACGAAGCTAGCCAATGCTTTCGGATTCGGATCCGCAACCTTCAGTTCGATGTCTGTCGGTGTTTCCCCGTAAAATTTATAAGCTGCTTCTGCGTGTGTGCGGGCGATGAAGCCTGCGCCAATCAGGTAAATTCTTGTTGCCATTCATACTCACTCCTATACGTATAATAATAACCAGTCCCGAACTTCGTGCGCGGGCACGGAATACGTTATTATAACCCGAAAACGGTTACTCTATCAATCGTTATTACGAAAAACCACGCTTACTTCCAGCCATGTCCTAATAGGGCACGGAAAGAGCCGCTTACTTCTTCAGCTCTTCCTTGACTTCCTCGACGATTTTGTCGCCGCCTTGCTCCTTCCAGTCCTTGACGAACTGGTCAAACGCATTGATCGGCTCATCGCCCAGTACGATCTTGTAGAAGGTTTCGGTCTCCATCGTCTGCAGGTTCGCCCAGCGCGTCTCCATCGTCTTCGTCATAGCCGAATACACCGGTTCGGTTACGTTCATCGGTAGTTTCAGTATGCCCGCTCCCATTAAATATGCTGCAGGCGGAGCCCAATCATCTGCATTCTTTCTCGGATTCATCCGGTCACGCAGCTCTTGCTCATAGACCAGCTGCATCTCGCCGTCCATCTCTTCCTTCTTCACCTTGCCGGCCAAAGCATCCAGCAGCAGATCATGCTTACGCGTAGCCGCATCGGCATAGTCGATCGTCATCAGCAGCGGCCATAGGCCATGTCCCGGGTCCAGCTTGACTGCCTGCTCATCTGGCGTACGCTCCGCTTGCACGCGCATGTTGGAGTACACAACCGCCGCCTCCGGATGCTCGTAACCTTTGCGCACAACGAGAAAAGAGTTGCTTACCGGAACGCTCGCAATATTATATTGACCTTTCTCATCCTCAATCATGAATGGCATCCAGTCCGCCTTCGGATTCTTCTTCACCGCATCGACGAGTGCCCACGGCACCCACCACGGGCCGAAGAAGGCTCCGCTCTTACCGTTTAGAACCAGCTCGTCCGGATTTTTGCGAAGCGCAAACTCCTTATCAATCAAGCCTTCCGCATACATCTCGTGAATCTCGCTAAGCGCTTGCTTCGTACCGAATGTCGTAGATCCGTATACCACGTCGCCATTCTCGTCCTTGATCCAGATCATCGGATAGGCATGAAAGGCATTAAAGATGCCTTTGAAATCATGAATGCCGCCGCCATCTGTTGCAAGTTGAAAACTATTCCCCGTTAGTCCGATCGTGTCCGCTTGTCCATTACCGTCGGGGTCCTTCTCGATGAATGCGTGGAGTACCTGTTTCAGCTCATCGATCGTCCTCGGCGCCTTGAGCTTCACTTTATCCAGCCAATCCTTGCGAAGCCACAGAATGGACGGCGCATCCGCTTGAATCGCCACGCTTGGCAGCGCCATCAGCTTGCCGTCATACGTGGCTTTCTCCAGCGCCTTGTCCTTTGTCGACTTGTAGAAATCCTTCATTTGAGCCGAAGCATATCGCTTGTAGACCGTCGTTAGGTCCTCCAGCTGATTGGCCGCAGCCATGGCGCGAAAGGTCTTCTCATCCACAATCATCGCGTCCGGTATCTCGTCATTTGCGATCGCAAGCTGCATTTTCTGATCGAAATCCGTAGAGGAAGCATCCCATAGCACCTTGGTCTTAATATTCGTTTTGTTAAATACATAATCCGTATATTCATTATCTTCAATCGTTTCGCCGGGCTTCAACTTCAGACCGGGTCCAACGGATTTAATAACGCTCATTTCCACCGGCTCCGGGAGCTTGAAATAATCAATCTTCTCGGGATTGGCCTCATCGCTGTCGATCTTCCCGGTCTTGTCCGCGTTGCCGCCTCCGCAGCCTGCCAATACTAAGGATGCTGCCATAACTAAAGAAACGGCTTTCATTAGTTTGTTCAATTCGCAATAGCCCCCTCTCCCGGTTGCTTGCCGTGCTGCTTCCATCATAGCATGAAAATTGAATGATATTAAATGCCTATGCCATGTAGTATATTACACTTCAAGTGAATTATAATTGTGGGGAGATCACGCTTACATCAGAGAAGGTGAATGGACTGAAACTGCGCAAACCTCGAATCGGCATCGTGAAGAAAATGATTATCGGCTATGTCGTCATCATTCTGCTGCCCACTATCTGCATCGGGCTGCTGTACTATAAACAGATTCATAATAATGCTCTGAAGGATTTTGCCAATAACCGCGAATACTTCATCCAACAGTTCGGCTCCTCCCTGACGATGAACATGAATCAGATCGAGATGATTCATGATATTTTTCAAACGAATAAGGTGCTGAGCGGCCTGCTATCCGGCAAGTACAAACAGGAGTCTGAGCAAGTTGGCGTCTATCTGAAGGAGCT
The DNA here is from genome assembly GCF_900106745.1 of Paenibacillus sp. CF384. Classification (GTDB taxonomy): domain Bacteria; phylum Bacillota; class Bacilli; order Paenibacillales; family Paenibacillaceae; genus Paenibacillus_Z. The sequence goes on from NZ_FNNV01000012.1 coordinate 159,608, forward strand.
CGTGCCGTTATTTTCCTTCTATAAAAGCAATTCGTTCTACATCGATCAGATCCGCATCTATAAGACAGACCCCAAGGTGCGGAGCATGGGGACAAGCATCGTGGACAGCGATGGCAGCATCCCGTCGCGAGCCTCCGACTTGAAGGTCGGGGAAGGCTATTGGCTGCAGGAAATGTCTACGCCGTCTGCGCTGCAAATGATCTATTACAAGAAGCTGTACAATGAGAACTTCAGCCAAGCGATTGGACTTATGGAGATCCGACTGAAATACACGTTCCTCTCCAGCATGTTCCACACCTCTGATGTGAAAGGTACGCCGCTGCACTATTACATGGCCGAAGACAGCAATCCGAGAAAGGGCATCACCCATACCGAAATTGTGGCGTTATCGGCCAAGCTGCCGCTCGAGAGTTCCGACAAGATGCGGATCTACTCGTCCGTTCAGCAATCCAAATCGCTGCAGTACCTGGATTCGGAGCTTGGCCAGCTGATGATGAACAGTTTCTATGTTCCGCGGTTGTCTTCCACCATCTTGACCGTGACACCGACCAGCGAGCTCTTCCAGAAAACGAAAAATTCCGTTCAATTCTACTTGCTGATGATCAGCGCCTTGTTGCTCATCCTCTCATGCGCCTATTTCTTTACCGTCTCCACCGTCGTGCAACGGATCGTCAAGCTCGGCAAGCATATGCGAGGCAATCTGCTGGCCAAATATAAAGAAGAACAAGACAGCGATGAGATCGCCTTCCTCGTCTCTTCTTACAATAAAATGATCGATCGCAACGATGAGCTGATGAGCAAAGTTGACATTTCGCAGCTCCGGCAGAAGGAAGCCGCTTATCTGGCGCTGCAGGCCCAGATTAACCCTCATTTTATCTACAACGGGCTTGAAGCCATTCGAATGGCCGCTGAGGAAAGCGATAGCCCTGACGTAGCCAAAATGATCTTTGCGCTCGGGCAATCGATCCGATACAGCTTATCGAAGAGCCAGTATGTCGTGCTTCGGGACGAGCTCTCGCATATTCGCAGCTATCTGCAAATTTATAAGGTTCGGATGGAAGAGCGGCTTCAATACGAAATTGATGTCGAGGATGAAAGCCTCCTTCGCATCGCCTGTCCGCGATTTATCATCCAACCGCTGGTGGAGAACGCTATCGTGCACGGCATATCTCAGAAGCTCGGCACAGGCACGCTGCGCATCCGCTTGTATAGCGAAGGCCCCTTAGCCTTGGTTCGCATTCAAGATGACGGGGCCGGCATCCCGCCGGAACGCCTTGAGATGCTTCGTCAGAAGCTTGATGGCTTCGCGAGTGCACAGGAGCCTGAACAGGAGCAAGGCGGAATCGGCGTGATGAATGTTCATGAGCGAATGATCAGCCATTTCGGACCTGCCTATGGGCTTATAATTGAGAGCGAACTGGGAGTCGGAACGACGATTACATTATCCATGCCGAAGGAGGGAAATGCCGTTGAAGCTACTCATCGTTGAAGATGAAGCGCCAATCTTGCGGGGATTGCTGCGCAAAATCAACCAATTCCATACCCCCTTTACGGACATTACAGGTGCCTCCGGCGCGGCGGAAGCACTGGAGACGCTGCGGCAGCATGGGGCTGATCTGGTCATGACCGACATTAACATGCCGGAGATGAACGGGCTGGAACTCATCCAAACCGCTAAGAACGAAGGGTTATGCAGCCGCTTCATTATCTTGTCCGGTTATGATGATTTCTCTTATGCGCGGGATGCGCTGCGGCTGCAGGTCATCGACTATCTGCTCAAGCCTATCGATGATGAACAGCTTGAAGAGCTGCTCACCCGGCTTGGCCAAGCCGCCCTCGCCGAACACGAGAAACATGAGGCCGAAGAGCAGGAGACCTTCACTGAGGTCGCTGAGCATGACTATGTGGAGAAGCCGGAAGCCAGCAAGCAAATGCTGGAGTATATTGAAGCGAACTACGTGAGAGATCTGTCTCTGAGTTCCGTTGCGGAGCACGTCGGCCTGCACCCCAACTATGTGAGCCATCTGTTCAAGAAAGAAACCGGCATGAATGTGCTCGCCTATATCCAGCAGCTCCGGGTCATCAAAGCGAAGGAGCTGCTCATCTCGCGGCCTTCCTTGCCGCTTAGCGAGGTCGCGATGCAGACCGGCTTCGAGAGTCAGCGACATTTCTTCAAAGTATTTAAGAAACATACGAACATGACGCCTCGCCAATTCGGCGAAGCCCAGCATCCAGCGAAGTAGAAAATGCATGGACGCCCGACCATCGCTGTTGACAGACAAGATTAAAGCCGACCCCACAAGGGTCGGCTTTTTAGCTGCATGCCTATTCTTTTACCGCACCGACCATCATGCCGGATACGAAATACTTTTGCATGAACGGATAGACGATCAGAATCGGAAGCGAAGCGATAAACACTTGCGACGCTTGGATCGTACGGTTCGATACTTTGTTCATCAGCTGTGCTTGCGCTTTCGTAAGCAGCCTGCTGTTCGATTCCACAAGGATGGTCTGCAAGTAAGACTGCAGCGGATAGTCCTTCTGGCTTTTCAAATAGATCAAGCCGTCAAACCATGCATTCCAATGTCCGACCGCCGAGAATACGATCAGCGTGGCAATGATCGGCATCGACAAAGCGAGGTACAACGTGCCGAGAATGCGGAAATGTCCTGCGCCGTCCATGTACGCCGACTCTTCAATATCCTTCGGAATATTCCGGAAGAAGTTGGAGAGGAGCAGCACGTTAAATACCGAAATCGCACCCGGAATGACGAGCGACCAAATCGTGCCGTACAGATGGGTGTTCTTCACGATCATAAAGGTCGGAATAAGACCGCCGGAGAACAGCATCGTAACGACGAAATACCAGGCAAAGAACGACTGATGCTTGAAGTTCGCTTGGCTCTTGGAGAGCGGGTAAGCCGCTAGTACCGTAAGGAACATGCTGATTGCCACACCAAGAAACACACGTTTCACAGAAACGAACATCGCCGTCCAAAATTCGGAGTTGCTTAGAATATATTCATACGACTTCAGCGAGAACTGTACCGGCCAGAACGTAACCTCGCCGGCCGTTACCGCGCTGCTCTTGCTGAAAGAAATCGCAAGTACGTGAAGCATCGGAATGAGACAGGCAAGTGAGAACAGAATGAACAGCAAGCCGTTCAAGTTCAAGAAAATACGTCTGCCTAACGAACGATCTACCATTTAATTTCCCCTCCAGACTTTAGAAAATGCGATGATCCGATATTTTGCGGGCCAGATAGTACGATGCAACAATGAGGATTAGGCTGACAACGGAACGGAACAAGCCGATCGCGGCACCTAACGAATATTGAGCCTGCTGAATCCCCATCCGATAGACCCAGGTATCGATAACATCGCCTGTCGAGTAGACAGCCGAAGAGTAAAGCATAAGTACTTGTTCAAAACCTGCATTCAGAATGTAGCCAAGACTTAGTGTCCCCATCAGAACAATGGTCGATTTCATGCCTGGAAGTGTAATATTCAGCGTTTGTCTCCAGCGGCTTGCGCCGTCCATAACAGACGCTTCGTAAAGCGTCGGATCGATTGTCGTAATTGCCGCAAGATATACAATCGTACCGAAGCCGGTTATTTGCCATGTCTCAGTAGCTACAAGAATATAAGGAAACCACGAAGCTTTCTCTAGGAAAATAATCGGGTCGAAGCCCATTTTGCCAAGCATCACATTAATTAAACCGTCACGAGAGAGCATATCCCGGAAGATACCGCCGAGGATAACCCACGAAAGGAAGTAAGGAAAATAAACAATGGTTTGCACGGTACGTTTGAACACTTTGGATACAATTTCATTAAGTAGAATGGCAACCGCAATGGCTGCGAACGTTTCGACGATAATTTTCATCGTGGCAATAAAGAGCGTGTTGGCAACGACTTGCTTCACATCAGGAATTTGCATGAGACGTCTGAAATGATCCAAGCCTACCCATTTGGAGCCAAAGAAACCTTGCGTCGGCTCATATTTCTGGAAAGCCATGATAACCCCGAACATCGGGAGATACGAATAAATAAATACGACTACGACTGGGAGAATCAGCATGAGATACAGCGCCAGCTGCTTCTTCGGAATTTTGAAAGCGTTCATAAGCTCGCCCCTTACGATGACTAAATTTAAGGCTAAGAATAGATGCAGAGTACGGATGTACGTGACATCCGTACTCTGCATGTTCTACTCCAGTTCCTTATTTCTTCTCAAACCACTCTTGAACGCTTTCTTTGTTCTTCGCTTCGAACCATTTGTTCACAACCGGATTTACAGCGGAAGCATACATGGAGTCGTATTGCGCCAAGAAATCGTCATACGCTTTGATGTCTGCGCCTTTCACTACGTTCAGGAACATAACATCCCATGCTTTTTTGATGATTGGTGCATTGTCGAGCATTTCTTGTGTCGGCATCGCTGTGTACTCGTTCATTGCGAATCTTTTTTCCTTGATGTATTGATCTACAACTGCAAGGGAACCTTTGTCTGTATAGGACAGGTAGGACGGGAATCCGGCAGCATCGTTCTTGTCTGCATACGCTTTGGATTGATCATAGAACAGCTTGTATGCTTCGGACAGTTTATCCGTCGAGCCTGTTTTGAACGCATCGCTAATGTCTAGGAATGCTTGATAGTTGAACGACGGGTTGTAGATCGGCATCGAGTACAATTGGAAAATACCTGCGTTCGTTGTTGGATCTGTGTTGTATTTACCGAACTGCATCGTCTCTGGATTGTTGTTCAGATCATGGAACAGGTTCGCCATCGTTACAAGCGCCTCAGGGTGTTTAACGCCCTTCTTCGCTACATTGACACCAAGAACGGTTGCTGCTGTTACGGACGATTTGCCCGGTTTGTCGTCTACGGACGGAATGCCTACCGGCTCCCATTTCGCATTCGGGTTCTTCTCAAGTTCTAGGTTAAGCGGCCACCAAGCATCCCACAGACCGCCGAAAGCGACGAACGATTGCGCGTTCACGATTTGCTCGTTGTATTTCGCACTGTCAAGCGATGCGAAGTCTGGGTGGATATAGCCTTTCTTGTAGTACTCTTGCAGCTTCAGAAGCGCAGCACGCGTGTTTTCACGTGTTTCTGAACCGAACATCCCGTGCTCGAGCTCGCCTTTGCTGTTCTTCACCCAAATGTCCGGATATGAATGGAACATATTGAAGAACGCGCCGCCGATACCCCAGTTCACAGAATCCATGCTAGCGTCTGCCAGTGGAATCGGGTATTTCTCTCCGCCTGTGCCGTCGTAGTCGTTCTTCTTGAACGCTTCGAGCACTTTGTCCAGATCCGCAACTGTCTTAGGCGCCTCTAGGCCGGCTTTCTTCAAGTTGTCTTCACGGATCCACAGCATGTTGCCTTGGTCGTGGTAAGTCATACCGTTAGGCAAACCGTAGATTTTGCCATTCTTCGTTACGCCTTCAAGCAATCCCAAGTAGTCGCCTGTCAGATACTGCTTCGTGTATTTGGAAGCATAGTCTTGCACGACTTTCGTGATATCTTCCAATTGGCCGGTCGATGCCAGCTTCTCGAATTGCGGCGGCGTTACATAGAAGAAGTCAGGCAAGTCGCCGCTTGCGATCATCAGGTTCATCTTCTCTTCGGCTTGCTCGCCTGGTGAAGTCCAGTTATATTTCAGCTTGATGCCAAGCTTCTCTTCCCAAGTCTTTGTGTAAATGTTGTTTTCAATCGTGATATCTTTCGGCATGTTCTGTAGAACGCCGTTGTTCGTGTGAACGGTTGTGACTTCGATTGCCGGCGAATATTTGCCCGGGTCTTTCGGCTCCGAGTTCGGATCTAGCAGTTTAGAGATGTCAGCGGTTTCATTTGAATCCGACGAAGCTCCATCATTGTTGTTGTTTCCACAAGCTGCGAGTGATAGCGATAACGATAGACACAATGTAAGAGAGGCAAGCTTAACTTTGTAATTCTTTTTCATCTTTGAAATCCCCCTGTTTACTTGAAGTGATGGTGCAAATCCGCTATTTCCAAACTTCACTTTAGGCCAATTGCTGAGTAACTCCGACTCATGAGCTTAGCGTTCGCACGACTTGCTTCTCCACAAAATAGAAACGTTTCAAAAGACCGGGAGTTTCTTCAACGCTTCGCTATTGAATACGCTTTCCAATGGAGATCGCGTGCGTATCAGGTACCCGTCTACCTCCTTCATTTCTATATCCACACTATACATGAAGCGCTTTCAAGATGAATACGGATCATTTCTTATATGATAGTGACCAAAATTAAGATTACTTGTTTAAGGGCTGTTTCTACAGGGGAAATCGGCTGTGGAAATGGGATAATGAGGCGGGGCTGCGAAACGTTTCACCAATTTCTAGGGGAGTCGTGAATGTTTGGCGGTCATTCGCAAGCTGCGTTGACTCGAAGTCGCAGTGATTAGCTACTTCGGTGGTCGGTTGGCGGATTGTGAGAATGACTGGGGTAACTAGGGAGCTGCTTAGGTGGAAATTAGGCGGATTGGGCGCATGAAGCGAACCAGCAAGTCTACATTCGTGGGAAATGAGCGGATTGGGCGCATGAAGCTTACCAGCAAGTCTACATTCGTGGGAAATGAGCGGATTGGGCGCATGAAGCGAACCAGCAAGTCTACATTCGTGGGAAATGAGCGGAATGTGCGCATGAGGCGAACCAGCAAGTCTACATTCGTGGGAATTGGGCGGAATGTGCGCATGTAGCGTACCAGCAAGTCTACTTTCGCGGGAATTGGGCGGATTGTGCGCATGTAGCGAACCGACAAGTCTACATTCGTGGGAATTGGGCGGATTGGGCGCATGTAGCGTACCAGCAAGTCTACATTCGTGCGAATTGGGCGGAATGTGCGCATGAAGCGTACCAGGGGTGCTAAATGGGAACCTAGTGAGCCACTTTGGTGGTTTTTGAGCGAATATCCCTGTTATCGATCACATAGGGAGCTATTTTACTTTGAAGCCCATCCCCTAACCCGCCTCATTTCGGCGGATGTGTAGTCCTGGGGGATACTCTTTGCTCGACTACGCCGCGTTTCGGCGGATGTGTAGCCCTGGGGGCTACTCTTTGCTCCACTACGCCGCGTTTCGGCGGATGTGTAGTCCTGGAGGCTACTCTTTGCTCCAATACGCCGCGTTTCGGCGGATGTATGGTCTTGGGAGCTACTCTGCTACAACAAAATGAACGCCCACTTCCGCAGAAGGCGGAAATAGACGTTCACTGGCGATCAAAGGCATACTAGCACAAACAAGCTACTCCCAAGGATACTTCGTCAGCAAGTAATCGGCGAACTTTTTGCTTTCGTCTCTGCGATGCTTGCGCATTTCGGCTCGGAGTTCGGCGGTTTCGTGCAGCTTCTTCTCCTCTTCCGTCTCCGGTACGATCTGGGGAACGGTCGTTGGTCGATTGTTCTCGTCGAGGGCGACGAAGGTGAGAAAGGCGGTCGCGGCAATCTTGCGGTCGCCGCTTCTTAGGTCCTCGCGGATGACCTTCACGAAGACCTCCATCGAGCTCGTACCCGTCCATGTGATGAACGATTCCAGCGATACCGAGTCCGTGGGGCGAATCGGCTGCAGGAAATCGACAGAGTCCGTCGAAGCGGTCACCGCCGCGGCACGGCATAGTTTCGATACGGAGATGGAAGCGATGTCGTCGATATACGACATCAGCTTCCCGCCAAACAACGTTTCATGGTTGTTTACATCTGTCGGGAATACCCGCGACACTTTAAAACATCGTGTTTCCTTGGCCGTCTTTGGATCCAGAAGCCATCACCCTCCCTTATGGGAACGTCTGTGTTACGGATATGCATGTGCTTTCTCTTCAATCAGCTCCGATACGGTGACAAACTTAAACCCTCGCCGCGCAAGCTCCGGAAGGATAATCCGAAGCGCCTTCACCGTATGGATCGAACCCGGGATGTAGTCATGAAGCAGAACAATGTCGCCGTTCCTTGCATTCTTGAGCACCTTGCGCACAATATAATTCACGCCCGGACTGCGCCAATCGCTCGTATCCTGATGCCAAGACCAGAGCACTGTCGTGTAGCCGAGCTTGCGTGCAACTTGTATCGTCTGATCACTATAGAAGCCGCCCGGGGGGCGGAATAAATGCGGCTTCTTACCGGTTAGCGCAACCAGCGAATCTTCCGTCTGCATAATCTCATTCTGAATCGTCGATAGCGCGGTACCCTTCGTCAGAAAAGCATGGCTATATGTATGATTGGCAACCTCATGACCTTCCGCGACTTCTCGCTTAATTAACTCCGGGAATTCTTTTACTCGGTAACCCAGTACGAAGAACGTCGCTTTGGCATTGTACTGCTTAAGCAGATCCAGGATGTCATTCGTCATTTCCGGATAGGGACCATCGTCGAAGGTGAGCGCAATCTTCTTCTGATCGAGCGGCACCTCCCATATGATATCCCCCCGGCTCTCATAGAAATAACGGTCTTTCTTCGGCAGCTGAAACCCGCATAACAGGCCCAAGCACAGCAGAACTGCCGAGCAGCGCCATACCACAACCACATGCGTTCCTCCTGTTCATCCATTCAACACCTTATACTATGTGCGCGCAAACTGGGATTTATCCTCCAAACAGCGACCGACCCGCATATAAAAAGCCTCCATGTCCACCATACTAAAGTGGACACGAAGGCATTTGCTAACAAATAAATTATGAGGCCTGCTGCTGCGTACGCTTCTTCGTAGAGTCGAAGTTATTCATATCGATGCCTGACCAGATGTTCGGCAAGTCGGCATCCTCGGGATGATCAAATACAAGGAAAGCCGTTGGCAAGTAGCGCGCTCCGTACTTACTCGAAGGTTTATTGACTACCTCATCATCCTTCACCATGACCGTGGATGATCCGCCATCCAAATTCGCAGCCGTTACAGCACCCTTCTCAAGCAAAATCTTCTGCACATCGTACAACGTTGCGCCGACCGAGTAGCCAGGCTGACGTCCGTCAATCACGACGAATACGATCGTGCCGTCTTTCAACTGAGCCATGCAAGTACGAGGCGCGATTCCCCAGCCGTCGGCCTCGCTCTTAATAAGGCCTTTGCCGTTTACGATAAATTTGGGCTGGAAGGTTACCGCATCCGATACCCCCATAGCCAGCAGCTGCTTAGGCGAATAACGACCTGCCACCATCAAACCGTTGCGGTCGATACCGACGACATTCACTTTCGCGTTCATGCCATTGCCTTTGTACAGCACTTTTCCGCCTGACATGACGATACCGGCCGGCTTAAACCCATTACCATTCCAGTTCGGATCATCGAATGCGCCGCCGTTCACGCCGGCAATCGCACCTGTCCGCTTCACCATACTCTCCACTCGTTCGCCTGAACCGACTATGCTGGTCGTGACGACACGGATCATTTTCGGATCATGCACATACATGAGATACCCTTTGAACCCTTTACGCGAAATCGGTTCAACCGTCACCGTCCCCTTCGGGTGCGAGGCCAGATTGACATTATGATTATCTTTGACGTCCGCCATCGCATCGAACTGCTCGTTATAGGCCGCAACGCGGTTATCGAGCTCTGCTTGTCCGATCAAATATTTCGCCAAATACCGATGCTTGCTCGTAATCAGCGTATCGGCCATCATGTACCGAATATCGGAGCCGGATGGCGTCAGGTAGAACCATGCGCTGCCAGCCAGCACGGCCACAACGAGTAAGGCAGACAGCCGCTTGACCGTTCGCTGCCAACGTTTCTTTGTGCTTTTCACAGGATGGGAAGTTCGCCTTCTGGGCGTCATCGATGTCGTTTCTAAGTTGTTGTCCATTATGCTGCACCCCTTTGTTGTATGGTCTGTATGTGTAGTCGCGGCTTCCACACCGTGACCTCTTGTTTCGAATCATCATCACATCCCAACACTATAGAAGCTAAATCTTAAGAAAAGCTTAAAATCGTCATAAGTTACCATGGCAATAAAAGTGAACCATAGAAGCACGCGAGTTATTTTGGCGGAATTGCGCAAGCTATACGGGAATACGTAAAGGAGGTCATTTCACGTGCAGCAAACGCAATCCACTCAGCAGCAGGCAGGCATCATGCCGGTGCCGCCCAAAGTCATCACGACCAAAGACGCGTCTTATTTGAAAGACCAATTGTCCTGGCTTCTATTGGCCATGAAGAAGTGCAGCCATTTTGCCCGAGAATGCTCTGACCCTGAAATCGGCCAAGCCATTCATAAAGCAGGCATGATGCATGAACGCCACTATACCCTTCTGCTCAAGCATCTGCAGAACAACAACACGCAGGAAATGAAGAACGTTCCTCAACATTAGAAAGGAGGTACACCGATCGTGAGCCCGAACAATCAGAATTCGATCCAAAATCCGAAACCGCCTTATGAGTCGCAGGTAAAAGGCCCCGAGTTAACGGACCGCGACCGCATCAACGATATCCTGGCGACGGAAAAGTATTTGGGTGACAGCTTCAGCATCGCAGCCAATGAAGCGAGTCATTCCTCCCTCCATCAGGATATTATGACGGTGCTGACGGAGACGCATCAATGCCAGCATGAGATCTTCGAGCTGATGTTCCGCAAGGGACACTACAAGCTGGAAGCCGAAGAGCAGACGAAGCTCGACGAAGCCTACCAGCAGTTCAACGGCTATTCCAGTCAGTTCCCATACGGCGCCTCGAATACGTTGCAATAAGCTAGAAGCTCAGCCGGATGAACTGAATAAGAGCGCACGAAAAAAGAGACCTCACACGAGGTCTCTTTCTCATATCTATACCATCACTTTGCAAATCGCATTCGTAAAAGCAACCGGATCTTGAATCGGCAAGCCTTCGATCAGCAGCGCTTGGTTGTAAAGCAGCTGCGTATACAGGTTCAGCTTCTCCGCATCCTTGTCAGCCGCTTCCTTCAGCGATTGGAATACCGGATGATTGACGTTGATCTCAAGCACCTTTTCCGCCTGCACGTCTTGGTTGTTCGGCATCGCCTTCAAGATTTTCTCCATCTCAATGGATACTTCGCCTTCGCTGGAGAGGCATACCGGGTGGCTCTTCAGACGCTTCGACGCTTTAACCTTGATTACTTTGCCGCTAAGGATCGTTTGCATCTGTTCGAACAGCTCTTTGCTGCCGCTCTCTTCTGCATCCTGCGCATCCTTATCCGCATCCGACTCAATACCGAGATCGCCGCTCGAGACGGACTTGAACTGCTTCTCTTTGTAGCTCATGATCGACTTGATCGCGAACTCATCGATATCGTCGGTGAAGTAGAGAATTTCATAGCCCTTGTCCGAAACAACCTCGATTGCCGGGAGTTTCTCGATCCGCTCGATGGAATCACCTGCAGCGTAGTAGATAAACTTCTGGTCTTCAGGCATTCTCGACACGTATTCGTCCAGCGAAACCAGCTTCTTCTCCTTGGAAGAGTGGAACAGCAGCAGATCCTGCAGCGTGTCCTTGTTCATGCCGTAGTCGCTGTACACACCGAATTTCAGTTGGCGGCCGAAAGCTTTGTAGAAGGTTTCGTACTTGTCGCGCTCGTCCTTCAGCAGGCTTTGCAGCTGGCTCTTGATCTTGTTCTTGATGTTCTTCGCGATGAGCGTCAGCTGACGGTCATGCTGCAGCATCTCACGGGAGATGTTCAGCGATAGATCCTCGGAATCGACCATTCCTTTGACGAAGCTGAAGTAGTCCGGCAGCAGATCCGCGCATTTGTTCATGATCAGAACGCCGTTGGAATAGAGCTCAAGCCCTTTCTCGTATTCCTTCGTGTAATAATCGAACGGCGTGCTCTCCGGAATGTACAGAATCGCTTGGTACACAACCGCGCCGTCTGCACTGATATGGATATGCTTGAGCGGCTTATCGAAGCCGTAACGCTTCTCATTGTAGAACTGCTCGTAATCGGCTGCAGTCAGCTCGCTCTTATTCTTGCGCCAGATCGGCACCATGCTGTTCACGGTTTGCTCTTCCACGTACGATTCCAGCTCAGCCTCTTCTTCGCCCTCAGTGCCCGCTTTCGGACGCTGACCCTTCACATCCATCTTGATCGGATAACGAATGAAGTCCGAGTATTTCTTGATGACGGAACGCAGACGGTATTCCTCAAGGAACTCGTCATAGTTGTCGTCTTCCGTGTTCGGCTTAATGTGGAGCACGATCTCCGTGCCGACAGTTGCCTTCTCGCTTGGCACGATTGTGTAACCATCCGCGCCTTCGGATTCCCACTTGAACGCTTCGTCGCTGCCAAGCGCACGGCTCGTTACCGTCACGCGGTCCGCCACCATGAACGCTGCATAGAAGCCAACGCCGAACTGGCCGATAATGTTGTGGCCATCCTTGCTTTCATTATCTTTCTTAAACGCGAGCGAGCCGCTCTTCGCGATGACGCCAAGATTGTTCTCCAGCTCTTCTTGCGTCATGCCGATACCGGTATCCGTGAGCGTGAGCGTGCGCGCTTCTTTATCTGCCGTCACTTTCACATAATAATCAGCCTGGTTAAATACCAGGTTATCGTCTGTTAAGGCCTTGTAATAGATCTTATCGATGGCATCACTCGCATTGGAGATCAGCTCCCGCAAGAAAATTTCTCGCTGCGTGTAGATGGAATTAATCATCATTTCGAGCAGTCGCTTGGACTCTGCCTTAAACTCTTGCTTGATCATTAGTCGATACCCTCCCAAAAAATGTCGCAGTCATGTCGTTAGCACTCTAGCTTTCGGAGTGCTAAACACTCTCTTTTTTATAGCATTTTTTTGGGAATGGCACAAGTACAATCGAAGTTTTAGCCTACAGGCTGTCCATTTACAACAAGCTTCGTTTCGATGTTGCCTCGCGTTGCTTTGGAGTACGGACATACGCCTTTCGCCGCTTTGACCAGTTCTTCCGCCGTGTGCTGCTCCACGCCATCGATGTTCACGTGAAGCTGTACAGCCAGCTCGAATCCGCCTTCCGCATCTTTGCCGATGCTCACGTGCGCAGTTACATCCGTGCCGGAATGCTGAACCTTCTGCGAGCGAGCCACCAAGTTCAATGCACTGTCAAAGCAAGCCGAGTAGCCTGCTGCGAACAGCTGCTCCGGATTCGTACCTTCTTCACCGTTACCGCCCAGCGACTTCGGCATACGCAAATCCAGATTAAGCACACCGTCGGAGGAAGTAATCTTGCCATTCCGTCCACCTTCTACTGTTGCGATTGCTGTATATAATGTTTCCATGTCTAATCTCTCCCTCGTCATTTTAATTGCATGCAATTCAATTGCGTAAAACCAATCTAACATTTTTCTCTGAAGTCGTCAACAAAAAAAAGCGGAGCCGAATAATCGGCCCAGCTTTAGTTTGATCCATGAATTGCCGAATAAATAGTTAGAAAGCACTATCCCAACGGTAATGGAGGTTAAGTTATCACATGACGAAGGCCGCACAAATGGACAAGCTCCTCGACGCACATCATGCAGGAATCAACAGCTCCGATCTGATCGCAATCATCCGGCGCATTTTCAACTTCGATCTCGAAACCCTGCAGGTATCGCCTTTGCCGCGAGACGTATTGGATGCGTTCCTCCAGCAGGCCGCTGGTTCAGTGACCGGCACAGAGGTGCGCAGGATGATCAATGAAACGTTTGCGATTAATCTGGATGCCTTATCCGCACTGGAGCAGGCTCGAATCTCGCTCTATTCCAAAGGGCAGTGGATGCTTCAGCATGAACAGGACTTGTTCGTCGTCCACACAGGGACCGATGACGTAGGCGTGAGCATTTACCCCACTGCCTATTACACGGAACACGCCGGCACCGCGCAGCTGCCGCAGGAGCTGCTGGATGCCTTGATCAGCTTGGGGTTCGCCTGCGATGCGGAAGCTCGCACTTGTTCGTACACGAGCCCCCACGGCGAACCGGTTCCGGACGCCTTCAAGGGTCAAACGATGAAGGCGGTAATGGCAGCCATTCGAACTGTCAGTGGTCACCTGTAACGCCGCTTCTACTTGCCGAAGGAGGAGAGAAACTTAACGCGATCCCCCATCGGGGGGGTGCTATTGTCCTTCAAGGCCACCTCTAGAATCGCCGGTCCTTTCAATGCCGTTAACGGCTCAATAAGCTCGGAACGGATATCGTCCATCCCATTAATGCGGTAGCTCGGTATCCCCATCGCAGCAGCCATTCCCGCGATACTGACGGCTTCTTGCTCGAAGGACGGATGGGTCCGCTTAAATTGCAGCGAATGTCCGTGATACACCATGCCCAGTCGGGCATTGTTAACCACAATAAACAAGATCGGCAATCCCAATTCCTTGGCTGTCAGGATTTCCATCCCGTGCATGAAGAAACAGCCGTCTCCTGTAATGCATGCCACCGGACGATCCGGTTCCGCCAATTTGGAGCCGATCGCCGAAGCAATCCCCGTTCCCATCGCCCCGAAGTGGACATTGATATTATATGTATCCCAATCCCGCACCTTCATATAATGAATGACATAGGACATGAACTCTCCGATATCTACCGTGTACCGCATATCCGCAGGGAGGCACTCTTGAATGTTCAGCAGCACATTTCTTGTGTTATAGTCTTCGGCTGCATCATGAAGCGGCCGCGGCCGCTCTTTAACGACGTCAACTTCCCTCTTCTGGCTCGAAGCCCCAAGCCCTCTAAGCTCTTCGGTCAACATCAGCAAGCTCAAATGGATGTCACCAAGAATAGGCAAATCAATCTTATATTTGCGGTTAAATACCGTCTCGTCAAAATCCAGCTGCACCGTATAGCGGCCCTTAGTCAGATTCGCGTTATAATTGTTCGTAGCCGTCTCGCCTAAGCTGGAGCCCACAATTAACAAGGCGCCGCCGTCATCCTCGGCAATCAGGGCCGAAGCCGCTTCATGGCCGGCAAAGCCAAACACGCCGACATACAAAGGATGGCTTTCCGGAATATAGCCTTTGGCCTGCGGCGTTGTGACGATCGGCCATGCCAGCAGCTCCGCCAGCTCAATCAAGGAATCCACCGAGCCCCTAACCCCTTGTCCGACAAAGATGCAGCCTTTCTGCCTCTTCCGCAGCGCTTTCGCCGCTGTCTCTATCGTAGTAAGCTGAGGAATCATCGGTTTGCGCGGGAGTAAGGGCGGTAGGATCGGGTTGCCGATATCCGCATGCTGAACGTCTATCGGAATCGCCACGTGAACAGGTCCCGGCACGCCGGAGATGGCGATTTGGCAGGCTCTGGCTACTTCACGAAGCAGATCCTTCGCTTCCGTGACCAAAACGCTATACTTGGTCACGGGACGAAACACAGGAGCGACATCAAGCTCCTGAGAGGCATTCAATCCCATTGTGCTGACGGGAACAGCACCGGTTATAAACAACACCGGCAGATGCTCCCGCATCGCATTAGCAGCGCCTGTCACCAAATTCGTTGCGCCTGGCCCGCTGCAGCCGATAGCTACGCTCAACTGGCCGGTGTATTTGGCGTAGGCCGCAGCCATGTACGAAGCTGCGCCTTCATGCTTTGTAACAATGGGTTCGATTTCCGGCATGTCATATAACTCGTCGAAGAATGCATTAACGGAGCCTGCCGGAATTCCGAATAGATGCTTCACCCCATTTTCCCTTAAAAACTCCAATACCGCTCCTGCTGCTCTCATGTCTCCAGCTCCCAATCCCATTAGATATGAAGAAATTGTTCTGCAATATCCTCCGCCTTCATTGGGCGACTGAAGTAATAGCCTTGCATTAAGTAACAATCACGGGCAAATAGAAATTGAACATGCTCCTGGGTTTCAACCCCTTCAGCGATAACGCTTAAGTTCAAGTTCTGTGCCAGCGTAATAATAATGTTCGTAATGGCTGCATTATCATCGTCATTGGTTATATCCTGCATGAACGATTTGTCGATCTTGAGCGTATCGATCGGCAAGCTCTTCAAGTAGCCAAGTGACGAATACCCCGTTCCGAAGTCGTCGATGGCGATCTTGATCCCGAGCCCCTTGAGCTCCTTCATGGTTTTCAGCGTCAATTCCCGGTTCTTGATGATCAAGTTCTCCGTGAGCTCCAGCTCCAAATGCTCGGGAGACAATCCTACTTCCCTGAGTACGTTATTGACCATCGAGAACAAATTGTTCTGTTCAAACTGACGAACAGACAAGTTGACCGACATCCGGAACAGCGGATAGCCAAGGTCCTGCCATTCCTTTAACTGCCTGCATGACTCTCTAAGCACCCATTCGCCAATCGGTACGATTAATGCCGTCTCTTCTGCAATCGGAATGAACTGATCGGGCGCTATAAGGCCTCTCTTCGGATGATTCCATCTGAGCAGCGCTTCAACACCGACAATCCGCTTCGTTTTGTAGTTGATTTGCGGTTGGTAATAAATCTCAAGCTCATTCTGGTCAAGCGCCTTATAGAGATCGTTCTCCAGCTTCACGCGTTCGAACGTTCTGGTGTCCATGCCCTCGCTGAAGAAATGATAGCTGTTGCCCGAAATTTCCTTGGATTTGTACATGGCCGTATCCGCATTCTTGATTAAGGTTTCGCTCGTATCCCCGTTGTCCGGATAGAGGCTGATACCGATGCTTGCCTTCATGTAGATCTCATTGTCCAGCAGCTGGAACGGATCCGTGAAGGAGTCGACTACCAGCTGGACAACCTTCAGCACTTCGTTCTCGTTCTTAATATTAGGCAAGAAGATGGTGAACTCGTCGCCGCCCTGCCGCGAAACCGTCGCTCCCAGCGGCACGCAGTCACTGAGCCGTTTGGCCACATCTCGCAGCAAGAGGTCGCCGTAACTGTGTCCCATTGAATCGTTAATAAACTTGAAGCGATCCAAATCCAGGTACAGCACAGCCAGCTTCTCGTTGTTGATCTGAGCTTGTGTCAGCCC
Source organism: Paenibacillus sp. CF384 (assembly GCF_900106745.1). Lineage (GTDB taxonomy): Bacteria > Bacillota > Bacilli > Paenibacillales > Paenibacillaceae > Paenibacillus_Z. The sequence goes on from NZ_FNNV01000012.1 coordinate 176,475, forward strand.
TTGATTCAGCCTGTCCTTCAACAGAAGGCGATTGGGCAAATCAGTCAAGCTGTCGAAATACGCGCGATATTTGATCTCTTCTTCCATCTGCTTCCGCTGCGTAATATCCTTGAAGGTTACAACTTCCCCTACAATTTCGTTACCTTCTCGGATGGAGGAGATCACATATTCAACCGGGAAGACGGTTTTATCTTTTCTGCAGAACTTCTCATCCTGATAATGCCGATTCCAATTGCCATCGCTTCCGGTCGGCGGATCCTGGCCTGTCACAATGGTGCAGGAGTCCTGTCCGATGATCTCTTGGCTCGAATCATAGCCTAACATGGCAATGCCCGCTGGATTACAGAAGGTAATCTTACGATCCAGATCCAAGCCGAAGATGCCCTCGCCGGCCGAGTTGAGGATCAGTTCCTTCTCTCGGCTGAGCTGCCGCAGCTCCGTCACGACACGTTCGAGCTCCTTGTTCTTCACCGTAACTTCTGAGGTTCTCTCTTTGATAATGATTTCTTGCTTCTCCATGTAGAGCAGGTTCGATAACGTAGAAGCAGTCGCATCGACAATCGACTGCGCCAGCTGGATGGTCGCTTCCGAGAAGACAAAGCAGCCTTCCTCCAAATTCACGACCGGAATAACGCCGAGCACCTCGCCCATCGAGACGATCGGCAGCACGAGCATCCCCTTCATGCCAAAATTGCGGCACACTTCATGGTTAGGTCGTTCATCTGCGAAGACATCCGGAATCAGTACAGCCTTCTTCGTCCGAATGACCTCTTGGATCACCGGGTCGTTGCTCTCGTCAATGCGGATTTTGCTATGGGCTTCGATCCAGTCTTCTTCCGTCCAGTCGCTGTTCTTGCTCAGCTTCGCCGGTCGAATATGACCCTCCGTAATCGGGTCCAAGAGATGGACACCGATGTTGTAATTGTCGAGCACCTTGCCCAGATAGAAGAAACAGCTGTCCAAGCTCTCCTGCATCGTGGAGCACATCGCCAGATCGCGCGTCACATCAAGGAGCAGCTGCTTCTCGGAAATCAGATTTTCTTTATGCGTTAAGTTCTTGGCATTCTGAATCGCAACAGCCGCCATGTTCACATAAGCTTCAACCGTTTGAATCTCGGAGTGAGTCAGGTTCATCGGAATCCCATAGTCGAATAAAAATACAAGGCCAAACAGCTCTTGCTCGAACGAAATGGGGAGTACCAGCAGTGATTTTATTTGAAAACCTTGCACAGCTCGCGGGTCAGGACGCGTATCTCTGGAGGTGTCGGGGATATAGATCGTTTTTTTCGTTTCAATGACTTCTTTGGCCAGCAAATCCATCTCGGTATCGATGACATGCATATCGATGGTCCAGCCGTTGATGACGCTCGGCTTGCCGACATAACCGCGGAACGTGCCGTCCTCCTGAGGCAAATAGATACCTACCGAATTGCAGCGTACAATTTCCTCGGATATCGCCGTTGTCACATGCTCCAACACTTCACGCAGCTCAAGCTTCGTATTGATTAGCTTCGTTAAGTTCGCGAGACGTGAATATCTCATTTGTTCTTTTAACATAAATGGATCCCCATTCCCCTAGTTTCTAGAACATCCGACGGTATGCAAATTTATCTACTAGTATAAAAATACTATGGAAGCCTTACAAATTTCTACACAAAAATATGAAAACGCCTTCAAAATGCGAAATTATTTTAATTATTTTAGGAAAAATGGCCTAATCTGTCATGTTGCGCGTCAATGTGGTCAACAGCTCGGGACGACAGTCGGTCGCGGCATGAGAAAAGACCGGATCCGCCGGCTGGCAGATTCGGTCTTTGGGCAGGTCTACAGGACAGGCAGCAGCACTCGGCTCGGATATTCAGCCGAGTGATGGATCGTCTGCTTCACGATCACCGGCTGCGGATCGTCGTATGGATTCAGGCCGGTATTCGTGTTCGGGAAGGCAACGAGCTTACTCGAGGACGTGACCGTGAATCGAATGCGATGACCCGCTTGGAACGTATGCGCGATATTTTGCAGGAAGATCGTATACTTCTCCACCTTACCCGGCGTTAGCAGCTCAGGTGTATCGAAGCCATTGCGATACTTGGCTCTCACGATATAGTTGGACAGTCGAATGGAGTTCCCCTTCTCATCTACGTCGCTCAGCGTCACGACCCAATCCGTATCGACGCCCGTGCTCGCCGCATACAGCTCGCAAGACAATTCGCCGGCAACGGTCAGCTCTTCCCTCAACGCCTCACCTGTATAGACAAGGATATCGCTGCGCAGCTCATGCTTGCGCATATTCTCCGGCTCTCGTTCCCCGCTGTCTGCCACAGGCTCATCCGGATTGTACAGATACGAATCCGGCTCCGACTGAGCTGCCGTCGCAGGCGCGGCTCCCAGCACCCCATCGCCGAGACTCGAATTCGCTCGGCCGCCGCTGCCTAGGTAGAAGCTGCGCACCTCCGCTTCAACAGGCGTCCAATCTTCAGAGGTCCGCCATTCATTGGTTCCGACCACATAATAAGCGGCTCTCGGCTCCCGGTCGATGCCGTTGTCCACGCCTTTAAGGAAACGATCGAACCAGCGCAGCACGTTCACATCATAATCGTAAACGACCGCATCGTTGCTGAAGCTTACGCCCATGAGATCACGTGCCCGGTTCGGGCCATGCTCCCAGGGTCCAAGCCACAGCTTGCGGTTCGGCACATCATGCTCGGTCAGCATGCGCCACGTTTCCGAGACACCCGCACTGTCGCCATCGTACCAACCGGAGATGACGAACATCGGCGCCTTCACCTGATCGCCTCGCTCGGAGTATGTACAATTCCGCCAGAAATCATCGTACTCCGGATGCTCGCTCCACAAGTCCCAAGGCCCGGATGCTCGTCCGATCATTTGCTGAGGAATGTCGCGGATCGGCCTCGCATCGACAGCCTTCTCCGGATTCACCGTAATCCCCGCGAAGATATTAAAGTCCGTCCGCGTCCCCACCGACTGCGCCAGCGTCCAGCACAGCAATGGCCACGAGCATACGGTGCCGCCCTTACGAACCGTGTCCACGAACGGTGAGCCTACGTTAACCTCGTTAACGATAGCCTTTAAATTCGGATGTCCGCTGGTCGCTGCAGCCGTAACGACATAACCGAGGTACGACGCGCCCCACATGCCAACGTTGCCGTCCGACCAGTCTTGCGCAATAATCCAATCGATCGTGTCGGAGCTGTCATCCCGCTCGTAATAGAACGGCACAAGCTCCCCTTCCGAATCTGCCCGTCCGCGGACATCCTGATTGACGACAGCGTAGCCTTTGTTCGCCCAACGTTTCAGCTGATCCTTCTTCATATGGCGGTCGTAGCAGGTACGAATCAGAATGGTCGGCAGCTTCGCGCCGGGCTCGATGCCTTCTGGCAGATATACATCCGTCGCAAGGCGAACGCCATCCCGCATCGGAATTAAGTCCGTTCCCAGCTCCTGAATGCCATACTGCGCCTGTGACAATTGCGGCGAATCGTAGACCACCAGCGGAGTCAGCGCCTCGTACCCTTCCGCGACGAGAATTTCCATCCCGTAGCGGTTCGGTGCCACGAAACCGATGACGCATCCATCCACGGTCACCACATCCAGCGCCGTATCCATCCGCCGCGCCCATACTTGCGAAGTTACTTCACGGCCATCTATGTCAGCGGTATAGCGGATATGCTGACGATACACATCTCCGTTCGCAAGCTTAACCTCTTCCCCGCTCCAAGCCGCTCCCTCGTACTGATCAAGGAACTGCTTGATTCGCTGCAGGGGCAGCATGTAGGGAGCCTGCTCCGACAGGACATTTTCCTGCATTTGCGTCCGGCGCCTTGCATCTACCTTGGCGTGCATAATCTTATCGGCCGTAAATCGAATCCGTCCTTCATACACACCTGCACAATAAAGCTTAAACGTTGTCTCTTGCAGTAGTTTACTCATATTCGTCTCGCTGCCCCCTATCCCCATACCTGCTCGAACACGCGCAGCCAATTGCCGCCCATAATCTTCGCGATTTCTTCGTCCCGATACCCTCTTGCAACCAAGCCCCGCGTAAAGTTGATAAAATGACTGTACTTCTCCAGCCCCTTCACCGTCTCCGTGGAAGGTCCGTCCCCTTTGGCAAAACCGAGCATCGGCGCCACATGCTCCTTGAAATGGACAAGCGCCCACTCCACATCGCTCATCGGCCAATCGGTGCCGATCCCGACATGATCGGCGCCAACGAGCTGCACGATGTAGTCGATATGATTCAGCACATGCTCCATCGTCGTATCATTGGGATCGCCGTGTACGAACCATGGCATGGCGAACACGCCGATCACGCCGCCCGTTGCGGCAATCGCCTTGATTTCCTCATCGCTTTTGCAGCGAGCATGCCCGTATATGGCTTCAGCTCCGGTATGCGAAGCAATAACAGGCTGAGCGGATAGGCTGCACGCATCAAGCGTCGTTTGTTTGCCGCAGTGACTTGTATCGACGATAATGCCGAGCTCGTTCATACGACCGATGAAGCGCGCGCCGAATTTGCTCACGCCGCCGTCCTTCGGTTCCATGCAGCCGGAAGCCACATAGTTCTGGTTGTTGTACGTCAGTTGTAGTATTCGGAGTCCGAAGTGATGAAGCGTATCGAGCAAATCCAAGTTTTTGCCCAGGCCATCGTTCTCCTGCGCCGTTACGATACCGGCTTTCCGTCCACTGCGCTTCGCCTCTCGAATATCCTCAGCCGTCAGCGCTTTATCCAGCCATTCCACGGCATCGAACTGGCGCTGCACGTCGCCCATGCTCGTGACGACGCTCTCCGGGCTCGATAGATCGAGCTCCCGATTACCAGCTGTAATGCCTGAGCGGTACCATTCTTCTTGGAACTCCGCAAGCTCCCCGCGGGCAATCATGCCTTTGATGAGTTTGGCTGGCATCATGCTGTATTCCATCGGTTGATCCCGATAGGGCTCGCATTGCTCACGCAATTGTTCGGATACTTCCGCAGGTATCGCCTGCGGTGACAGCGGTCCTTGGAACAGCAGATCAATGATGATCATCTGCTCATGCAGCTGTCTTGCTCGCTCTTCTTCTTCCGCCGATAACGGGAAAGGGTACAGTCCCTCTGGTTGGTGCTTCATGTTGAATGCCCTCTCCTACAAGTCAATTGGTGTGCCTTTATGTAAACGAATCGCTTCTTTCAAGATAAATCCGGCCGCCGCCAAATCCTCACTCGCCAGTCCAAGCGCCTTGAACAACGTAATCGCCTGTGCCGAGCTTCGACCTTGCTCGCTGCCTATCAGCAGTTCGCCAAGCTCGCCTCGAATATGCGCCTCCGTAATCACGCCTTCCGCAAGCGGAATAAGGTAATCGCCTGCTTCGTTGACGGCCGATTCCCTGCGATCCACATACAGCTCCGAACGCCGCACGAGCTCGGAGTCCAGCTCCCTGTCCTTCGCTCGGCATGCCCCTACCGCGTTGACATGCGCGCCCTCCTTGACCCATTCGCCTTGGATAACAGGGGTCGCTGATGCCGTAACGGTGCAAATAATATCGGCCTCTGCCACGGCTTGCTCCGCAGTCGGCATCGTTTCTACGATGACTTGCGCGCCGAAGCGCTGCTCGGTCTCCAGCTTAAGCTGCGCCGCATGGGCCGGATTCGGCCCCCAAATTGCAATGCGCTTAATCGGCCGCACAAGCAGCATCGCTTCAATATGACTGCGCGCTTGCTCGCCGGTCCCAATGACCGCAAGCACTGCTGCGTCTTCGCGTGCGAGCAGCTTCGTCGCAGCTGCGCTGACTGCCGCAGTACGGATGGCCGTAATCTGCCTGCCATCCACGATGGCTTCGAGCTCTCCCGTAACCGCATTGAACAGCGATACAAACCCTTGATGCGACGGTAATCGCTTCGCATGATTGTCCGGGAAGACGGTAATGATTTTGGCGCCGACCTTCTCCTCCCGCTTCAAGTACGCAGGCATGAGTCCCATTAAATTGCCCCCGTGTACCGGAACAACGCTTCGCAGGGATTGCACCGCTTCTCCCGTAGTCAGGTCAGCCAGCACCTCTTCCATAATGCCGATACATCCCTGCATGGTCAGCAGTTCTTTGACTTCTCTCTGTGTAATAACCAACATGCGATTCACCTGTTTCTTTATTTGCTCGTTCCAGTATAGCAGAATCTAGGTTACCTTTACTCGAACTCAAGCACCATGAAACGTTATGGCTCGCCGCTGGGCATTGTTTATACTTTTTTTAGAACTGGTTTATGGAATATTTACGGGTAGATACTACAATGAAATGGAAGGAGGCTTCTACGCCATGTCCATCCGAACGAAATTATTATTCTCTTATATTGCGATGATTGTGATTCCGGTCCTGCTTCTTGGTATTACGGTCACCTTAGCGGCAAATGTCTTCAAACAGGATATGACTTCCCAAAGCGAAGATGCGCAAAGCCATGTGCCGTTTGCCGAAATCCGCGACTTGTTCAGCGGACGCAGCGAGCTCGCCTCCGGCCTTCGGTTCGTTGCCCAGCATGATCCGAAGCTGCTCAGCGACCCCGCATTCCTTGCTTCGACGGAGTCCGAGCTGGCTAAGGTAGACGCTGGCATGGTTATTATGGGCGATAAGGCCGCAGCTCCCTTCTATACGTCTCCGGGACTGTCAGCCGAGGAAGTTATTGCCCAAATACAAGGCGGCAGCAGTGAGGAAAACGGCCATCGTCATATCGATCGTCCGGGACCGCCGAGCGGCAATAGCCTTGATCAAATCACCTATACGCGTCCGGACGGCAAGCCCGGCTCGATTATCATCGTATCCGATATGGAAGCGGTCGCGCATTTCTTCAAGAGGTTCATCCCGACCGTGCTTCTGGCATTGCTTCTTGCACTCGTGCTGACGAACGGCGTCCTCACGTTCTTCGTCTCCCGCAGCATCATTAAGCCGCTGCACGCCCTGCGGGATGCCGCGGGACAAATCCGCGAAGGCCGGCTGGACCACGCGATTCATCTGCAGCGCAAGGATGAAATCGGACAGCTTGGATCGGCCTTCGAGGAGATGCGTATCCGACTGAAAGGATCGATTAACGCGCAGCTGCAGCTGGAACAAAGCCGTAAGGAGCTTCTTGCGAACATCTCTCACGACTTGAAGACGCCGATCACCGCTATCCAAGGCTGCGTCGATTGCCTGCGCGAAGGCGTTGCCGATACGGAGGAGAAACGCAGCAAATACATCGATATGATCGGCGGAAAAACGACCGATATGAATCGGATGATTGAAGAGCTGCTGCTGTACTCCACGCTGGATATCGGCAAGCTGCCATTCCGGTTTGAGACGCTGGACGTCGCGGAGTATCTCCGCCTTACCGTCGATGAGCTGAAGCTGGACCCTCGGCTGAGCGGAGCCGAGATCCAGTTCCGCAACAACGCGGCAGCAACGAGTGCAGGCCAACCACTGCTCGTTCGAGCGGACCGCGAGAAGCTGCATCGGGCAATCTTTAACATCGTCAATAACAGCATTAAATATATGGACAAAACACCGCGCGTACTGATGATTGAGCTGAGTGGCGAAGAGCGTCATTCCTCCACCGCAGCTATCACCATCTCAGATAATGGCACTGGCATTTCGGCCGAAGCGCTGCCCCAGGTGTTCGACCAGTTCTATCGGGCAGAGTCATCGCGCCGTCCGGATGCGGGCAGCAGCGGTCTTGGGCTTGCTATCGTGAAACAAATTATAGAGGAGCATGGAGGTACGGTAGAAGCCAGAAGCCGCGAGGGCGAAGGGACAGCAATCACACTTCGTCTCCCTGCCGTGCAGCGAGTACGCTTGTCATCTGAAGAAGGGGAGGAGCCGCAATGAATCGAGCTCGCAAACGAATCTTGATTATCGAGGATGACCCTGTCATTGCCGAGGTGCAGAAGGACTATCTGGAAGCAAGCGGCTTCTCCGCAGACATTGCGGATCGCGGCGACCTTGGGCTCGAAATGGCGCTGCGAGGGGACGGCTATGACCTCCTCCTGCTCGATCTGATGCTGCCTCGGATGGATGGCTATGACATATGCCGACGTGTTCGAGAAGCGAGTAACATCCCCATCCTGATCGTCTCCGCGAAGAAAGAGGAAGTGGACAAGATCCGCGGCTTCGGACTGGGAGCAGACGATTATATTCTGAAGCCATTCGGGCTCGGCGAGCTTGTTGCACGTGTCAAAGCGCATCTGGCACGGTACGACCGACTTGTCGGCAGCGGCGAATGGCGCAGAGATGAGCTGGAGCTGCATAACATTCGCATCGATCGCCAATCTCGCCGCGTGTATGTCAACGATGAGGAAGTACTCTTCACTGCCAAAGAGTACGATCTGCTGCTCTTCCTCGTCATGAATCCGAACCGGGTCTTCCGCAAGGAGGAGTTGTTCGAACGCATTTGGGGGCTGGACGCACTGGGCGATCATGCAACAGTGACCGTTCACATCAGCAAGCTGCGGGAGAAGCTCGAACGCGATCCGTCCAAGCCGCGGTATGTCGAGACGGTTTGGGGCGTCGGCTACAGATTTAACCTATAACCATTAGAGGAGCTGCGTTACGTGAAAAAACTATCCTTGCAGGGACGCAGAATCCTTCTGCTGCTGCATATCATATTTGCCGCAATTATGCTTGGCGTACAGGCGGTGTTTATCATTCTGGCGCTGACCGCTTCTGTGACCAGCGATAGTACGGTACTGCGCGCTTGCTACTCCGTCATGAATCTGCTTGCTTCAAGCAGCGTTCGTGCCTCAACCATTGGGGTGACCGTCACCGGCATCATGCTGTCCGTGATGACTTCGTGGAAGCTGTTCCGCTACAACTGGATCATAGCTAAACAAGCGCTAACCTTACTGTGCATTGGAGTCGGCATCATCGGGTTGTACGAATGGACGTTGAAAGGGATCGAACCGACTGTACAGGCCGGTATTGGCGCATGGCAAACAGCAGGCTTTACCGTCAATCATACGCTGCTCTGGATCGGAATTGTGCTGCAAACCGTGTCGCTCGTCGTCATGTACATCCTATCGATATGGAAGCCCGGGGGCGAGCGCCGCTCTTATCGCAAACCAATCAAGGAGGTTAAACAGACATGATCCGTCTATCCAACATCATTTATTATGTATTAGCCTGGCCGGTTAGCAGATAGTCCCTCTTTTTCCAGGACGGTTGTGGGCCAACTACCTTTCCTTTTGACTTTTATTAATTAAGTGATTGCTTAATTAAGTGAGCACTTAATTAATAGTATGACAATACAAACATATCTCCCATGGAGGAACCCAGCGCAAAGATATTTTACATTTCATCCGTGATAAGGAACTCATATTGGGCGCCATCCCATACTTTCCTTTCCAGAAGACGCTCTTTATTTAAGTCGACACTTAATTAAGCTAATGCTTAATTAATAACGTGATCGATAAACCATACAGCCTTAGCGCGACTCTTGGAGTAGAGTACTAAATGGCTTTTTCAAAAACCTCATTAATTAAGTGTACTCTTAATCAAACGCATGCTAAATTAATGACATGATCCATACAATCATTCAAGCCTTAGCGGACCCCAGGCGCAGAGATATTTTAGATTTCATCCGTGATAAGGAGCTCGCCTCGAGCGCCATCGCATCCCATTTTTCCGTATCGCCATCGGCTATTTCACAGCATCTTAAAGTATTAGAGGAAGCTGGCCTTGTCGCTGTAAGGCGCGCCGACACCCAACGAATCTACGCCATCAGGATGGAAGGGTTTTACGAATTGAAACAGTATTTCGAGTACTTCTGGGGGGACAGCCGGTAGGTTGCCCGCTTATACAACAACAAGAGACACCGAATTTCTCGGTGTCTCTTGTGTTATTTATAAAGGGATTACCACTGCCAAGGCATTTTGACAGAAGCGCCGACTCTTTCGTGTCTGAACAGGCTTTTCACAGCTGGTGATGCTTGGTCATACGCTTCTTGCGGAACGTGAATCGATCCGCCAGCACCGTACCAGTCGTTGTTGTAGATCAATGCGATGTTCGTGCGGTTCTCTTGCGTACGGTTTGGCGTACCACGGTGCCACATGCGAATGTCACGGATAACAACCGAGCCCGCAGGCATGTAGACTTTCTCCGAGTACATCGATTTCGCAGCACGCAGCATTTCACCGTCGATGGACGTATGCTTCGTGCTCTCAGGGTCCAGATGCGTACCGCCCGGCCATACTTCAAGCGGTCCGTTCTCTTCATGAACATCCACAAGCGGGATATTCATAACCAAACTGTATGCCGGCAGCGCTACGCCCAGTGTCGGGAACAGCGGCGGAACGTCGGAGTGTACGTTTTGATAATCGGAACCTGGGCAAGCTGTATCCGAAGCGAGGTACGTACAACGAACGCCTTCGCCAAGCACAGCGTTAATTACAGGCATTGCAAATGCGTTTGCCACCATATAGTCATTGACGAATGGTTGTAAAAAAGGTAGGTGCATCTGTGCGCGGTTCGTACCTGTATTATACCCAAATCTGTCGATATATTCATTGAAGATCGGAAGGAATGCATCCTTAATTTCTTGTACTTGTTCCTTGGACAAAACGCTTTCAAATCCGATATATCCGTTCTTGCGAATTTGCTCAATAGCTACCTCGATTGTTTCTTGCTCCGGTACACCAGTCAATTTCTCTTGCTCAGTCAATTTCAATAACATCGTTAATCACTCCTTGTTTGCGATTTATGTCCTGATTATACGTTGCAGATTCGAGGACGTATTGTATAATGGAATCGAAATTGTAAAAAAGTCAGAAAAAAGCGAGTGATAAATTTGCCAGCAACCGATAACCTCCTGTCAGGACTCGAAGAACTCATCGCCCTTATCGATTCAGAGTGGTCCTCCCTTGACCTGCATTCCTATGGCTTGTGGCGGAACCAAGGCTGGGATGGCGTCGGCCACAGCTTCGAGCTGAACTACTATATACAAGGCAGCAATGTGATTCGCCAGGACCAAGCCAGGGTAGAAGTGAAGCAGGGCGATCTGCTTTTTCTACCGGATACGATACGCAAGAGCAGCTGTGACGACGGCAGCTTCAAGGTGATTTTCTTATCGTTCTGGTTTAAGGACGATGCGTTAAACACAAGGCTGCGCCAGATTTATAAGACCATCGCCCGTGACTCCCAGCCGCTTGCGGTGCCCGGACTTGAGGATGATTTTGTCGCGCTCACTACGGAACTGCGCTCAGGCTTGCGTTTTCCGCATCTGCTGAAGCATCTGTTCATCCATATTCTCGTGAAAATTTACAGGGCTGTTCATATCTATCATGGCAGTAGACCGAAGCATAACAAGCATGAGCAGATGATCGGAGAGATCATCAACGAGCTGAATGAGAATTACGGCTCCGACATTTCGCTCTCTGATATTGCCGCAACCTATTCGCTGAACGAACGGTACTTGAATCATATTTTTAAAGGGGCAACCGGCATTCCGCTTGGGCGTTATCTGATGAAAATTCGCATTGAGCAGGCCAAACGGCTGCTCCGCACCACCCATCTGCAGATTACCGATATTGCGATGGATACGGGTTTTTTCGACGCCGCGCATTTCTGCAAATCGTTCAAGAAACATACCGAATACACGCCTGCCGAGTACAAAGCACGCATGGAATAAGCAGTGCGCTTGAATCTCGCATGCTTGTATGTCACAATCTTCTGTAGGACTATACCTTTTCGCAAATTAGGAGGATGAAACGAATGAGAACGATGAAGCTCGGAAGCAGCTCCCTTGAGGTGCCGGTTCTTGCTGTAGGGTGTATGCGTATTAATGGGCTGGAGAAAGCCGAAGCGGAACGATTCGTCCACACTTCGCTGGAAGCTGGGGCGAATTTCTTTGACCATGCTGATATTTATGGCGGCGGCAAATGCGAGGAAATCTTCGCGGACGCTATACATATGAACGACGACGTGCGGGAGAAAATCATCCTGCAATCCAAATGCGGTATTCGTAGTGGCATGTTCGATTTCTCGAAAGAACATATCCTTGACTCTGTAGATGCCATCTTGAAGCGTCTCAGAACAGACTACCTCGATATTCTGCTGCTGCACCGTCCGGATGCCCTTGTTGAGCCGCATGAAGTAGCGGAAGCTTTCGATAAACTGGAGAGCTCCGGTAAGGTTCGCCATTTCGGCGTATCCAACCAGAACCCGATGCAAATTCAACTGCTTAAGAAAGTCGTGAAGCAGCCGCTTGTAGCGAACCAGCTGCAGCTGAGCATCACGAATGCCAATATGATCTCGAACGGCATCAACGTCAATATGACGGTCGATTCGTCCATCAGCCGCGACGGCAGCATTCTGGATTACTGCCGCCTGAACGACATTACGATTCAGCCATGGTCGCCATTCCAATACGGCTTCTTCGAAGGCGTATTCCTGGGCAGCGAGAAATTCCCGGAGCTGAATAAAGTAATTGATGAAGTCGCCGCTAAATACGAAGTGAGCAACACGACGATCGCGATCGCATGGCTGCTTCGCCATCCGGCACAAATGCAGCCGGTAACGGGCACTACAAGCGTCGAGCGGATTCTCGATTGCATCAAAGCAAGCGAGATTCACCTGACACGCGAAGAATGGTACGCCATCTACCGCGCGGCAGGCAATATTTTGCCATAAGACAGAACAAAGGAGCTGAGAGGTCCGTTAATCGGACTTCCCGGCTCCTTCTTTTATTACATGTACTCCTGCTGTATGTCTTGCAACCTGCTTAAGCTTCAAGCGAATGCGAATTGGTATGTGGTGCATGCTCACGGCTCACAATCGCCTTCTTCGTCCAAACCCCGCTCTTCCATCTGGCCAGCATCAGCAGTCCGCGCACCCATTCGTCTACTGTGAACGAAATCCATACGCCGATTAAGCCCATCTCCAAATGAATGCCGAGGTAGTAGGACAACGGAACGCAAATGCCCCACATGGAGCAGACGCCCATTAAGACCGGGAACTTCGCATCCCCGGCTGCGCGAAGCGAGTTGATGACAACAATGTTGAATACCCGCCCCGGTTCCAAAATAATCGATAAGAGCAGGATACTCGCCCCGACCGCGATAACCTTGGGATCATCGGTGAACAACCCGACCAGCTGATAGCGGAACAGCGCCGCAATGCCGACTAATACAGCTGTCAGCAGAATGCTGATCCGCAAGCTTCGCAGCAGCCGGAAGTACGCGGCCTTCTTCTCACCGGCCCCGACCATATGCCCGACTATGATTTCCGTCCCCATGCCAATCGCCATGGACAACGCCATGAAATACGCGCTGATATTGTAGACATACACATGGGCGCTGAGCGCCTGTTGGCCAATGAGATTGATAAAGCCCATAATCATCATCATCTGCGACTGCCAAGCCAGATGCTCACCTGCAGACGGCAGGCCGATACCGAGTATTTTCCTCATATACTGCTTATCGAAGGAAACATAATCTCGGAGCCTGATGGGGCTCGGCGTCTTGCGATACAAGAGGATGAACAGTACGATAAGGCCGAGAATCCGGCTTCCGATCGTCGACACGGCAGCGCCGGTCACGCCCCATTCCGGGAATCCTAAGTTCCCGAAGATCAACAGGTAGTTGCCTGCGACATGGATCAAATTCACACCGAGTGTTACATACATAACGTCCCGAGTATTGCCATTCGATCGAATAATGGACGAAACCGCGTACGACATAGCTTCGATCCATATAAATCCGCCAATCAGTTTCAAATAGGTGCTCGCTATCGCAATTTGCGAATCGTCGAGATGAAGCAGTCGCATGCCCGGTTCGCTGAACAAGACAATGACGATGCTGACAATAACACCGAATATCAGATTCATCATGATGGCAAGCGCGGAGATGCGGCTGGCCGTTGCTTTCTGTCCCGCTCCCAAGTATTGCGTAACCGCGACACTCGTTCCAATGGCGACGAAGCCGAACATCATAATACAGAACATTATTATTTCATTGGCAAACCCGACAGCTCCCGCTACTTTATCCGAAATTCGGCTGAGCATGAAAACATCGGCCGTTCCGAGCATCATACGCAGAACCGAGTCCACCAGAATCGGCCACGACAAGGCAAAGAGACTCAGCTTCTTCCAAGATGGTACAGTATCATTCTTTATCAAAGGGACTATCTCCTATCACTTATTCCATTTCATCTCTCTACACCAATCGTTATTATCCCACCTCCACATGACCCTGTCTATGTCAAAAGACCTCCAATCCCGTATCGAGATGGAGGTCCTTCAAGCTATATCCACATCAGCACCGTTCAGCTTATGCCTGCATCCATGCTTCCATAACCGGCATTAAACGCTTGGCGTCTTCATAGCCTTCCTTATAGAGAGCATCCAGCTTTGCCGGGTCGCGCTCCATCCGCCCTACCGTCAGCTTCTGCTGCGGCCGAATGACGAAGAGATTGCCTTTACGCTCCTGCTCTTCAATGTAAGCCAACGTGTCGTTGTAGATCTCATGCCGGCGAAGCATGATTTTGACAAACTCGGGGTATTTCCTATAGGCACGTCGTACGAGCCAGCCGAAACGATTGCGTGATTTGCGGTAACCCGTGTCCCGGGTCAGAACAATGACATTGCGCTTAAAGCCGTCGCTCTCCGCTTTGCGAAGCGGAATCGGGTCCGAGATCCCGCCATCCAGCAGGTTGCGGCCCTTATATTCCACGATCGGCGCGATAAAAGGAAGCGAGCTCGAAGCTCGAATGATTCTCAACAGGTCAAAGCCCGGTTCATCCCGGTTGTAGAAAATCGTCTCCCCGGTATCGCAATCGGTCGTGCCGATGACAAACTGCTCTTGGCTCGCTTCGAAAGCTTGATAATCGAACGGAACAATGACATTCGGGAGCTCATCAAAAATAAAATCCATGCCGAACAGCTCGCCCTTGCTGAAATAATTCTTCCACGAGATATAGCGCGGGTCCGTGACCCAGCCTACATTAACTTCTCGATTGCGACCAAGCTGCCTCGATAAGTAACTTGCTGCCATGCAGGCTCCGGCCGATACGCCTATTGTATAGGGAAAGTACATGTTCTGTTCCGTAAAATAGTCCAGCACGCCGGCCGTATAGATGCCCCGCATGCCTCCGCCTTCCAGTACTAAACCGATGGATGAATCCATGACCTAACTCCTTTACCCTGAGCTTCCGTGTTCGCTACATTCATTGTACCTATCGCTTAACGGCAGAGTCAATTTTACGACAAACAAGAGCCGACCTGACGCGGCCGGCTTTCTTGCTTATCTATGCAGTTCAACTTGCAATGTCTCTGGAATCGACTGCTGCAGGTTTGTTTCTGAACACCAATGATAACGGATGACCGAACTTACGCTCCAGCACCTCCGCCAAGACAAGAGAGCCCATTAAACCAAGCAGCGCAGCGCATACCGATAGCGGAATCGCCCATAGATGCGGGGAATGCGAGAAGAAAGGAATTAGGGCAACTGCAGCAATCGGCGGTGCATTCCAATTAAATCTGCGGATTAACCAAATGATAATGACAGCATTCACAAACAAGGTGATCGAGCTCGGATAGAGATAGAACAGAACCGTGCCTATTAAAGCTGATACTACAGCGCCAAAGGTAATCTTACCCAGCTCCGACATCAGATACGTGCGAGAGAGAAACAGAAAACTAAATGCACCGATCGTCGGGAAAAACAGCGTATCCAGGAACGAAACATGCAGCGAGAGCCAGTAGAGCAGCACGACGTACAAACAAATAGCTAAAGACTTCACATTCATTAGGTCGTTAAGGCCTCCTAATCGTTTTACAACCTTTATTATTATAACGACCTCTCCCGTAAAAATCACCTGAAAAATAGCCATTTAAACCTACCAGTTAACTAGGTTTTAGTGTATACTGAGGATACTGATTCAACCTACAAGGAGGGCCTTAAGATGAGCAAACAACCGATTTCCCTTACTTATGAATGCGTAGACGATGTTCCTTTGCACCGCGTTCGCGGCAACCAGCTTGGTATCTTGCTTAGCATTATCATTAGTGTAAGTACGGGACAGTTGTGGATACTGGCACTTCCTCTAATCGTCCAGCTGATCAGCCGCACCTATGGCGTGAACTATAATTTATTCGTTCGTCTATTCGCACCGCTATTCCCTGTCAGTGCTCGAACGGAGAGCCGCGAGCTGCTCCGGTTCAACAATTTGCTGGCTATCCTATTCCTCGTTATCACATTGGCCGCCTATGCGCTCGGGATGCTGACGGCAGCCTATGTTGTGCTGGGCATGCTCACCGTAGCCGTAGTGCTCGCCCTTAGCGGGTTTTGCTTCGGCTGCTTCATGTACTTTCACTGGAAACAATATCGCTTGAGACGAAAAATATCCTAATAAATAAGTCAAACAGCCCGCCCCAGTGAATGGGGCGGGCTGTTTGGTCGTTGGATGAAAATCATCTTCTATATTTCGATAAGAAGACATGCTCTTTCTTCTGAACGACTTTCTCGCGATCTTGCATAATGTCATCTTTCAGTTTCGAGACACATTTGACACAGAGCTTCCCGTGGCGGGTAGGCTCCGAACAAAGGTCACAGGCATCGGATAAATTCGGGTAATCAAATAATTTAAGCTTGCCCTTGCGGATATACGAGCGAATCTGCTGCACGGGAACAGAAGTCTGTTCAGCCAATTGCTCGTTGGTAAGCTGGCGGTTCCGCCTTAAAACCTGCTCAATCGATGTAATTTGTCCATCTTCCTCGGCCGTGCATGCTGCACATAAATTACGCAGATTCTTCTGAAATACTCTTCCACAGTTGGGGCAATGCGCCACGTTTAGTTCTATAGCCATATCATAACCTCACTAGTATTGGTTCTTATGCCCTAATGATAGCATGGAGCATGGAAAAATTCACTAGAATTCCTAACTGGGTATGTTGCACTTTTCCCCCTATCCAATGGCCTGAACTTCGTCTAAAATGACAGTGAACCAACTCGGACTACCATTATTTTGCAAAGGAGCGCATGTTCATGAAAGTCGTAGTATTGGGTTGCGGCACAATGGGATACGTACACGCCGCCGCATTCAGCAAGATGCCCGGCGTCACGCTCGCCGCTGTGTGTGATATTGACGAAGAGCGCGCAGAACGCGTCGCTTCTTCACTTGGAACGACCTCCTATACCTCGTTCGAGGAAATGATGGATGCCGTCGATGCTGACGTCGTCTCGGTGGCTTTGCCTACTCCCTTCCACAAGGAATATGTGCTGAAGGTCGCCGCATTAGGCAAACATGTCATCTGCGAGAAACCGATCGCACCGACGGCCGAAGATGCGAAAGAAATGATCGCAGCTTGCCGCGCGCAAGGCGTGCGTCTGTTTGTCGGTCATGTTGTTCGTTTCTTCCCTGAATACGTGGATCTAAGCAAACGAATTGAATCAGGTGCCATCGGGACTGTCGGCGTCGCCAATGCGAAGCGTATCGGCTCCCATCCAGGCGACCACTCGTCTTGGTATGCGGATAAAGAAGCCAGCGGCGGCGTAATCATGGATCTGATGATTCACGATATCGACTACATGCGCTCCCTCTTCGGAGACGTGAAATCGGTTTATGCGCTTAACCGGACGGAGCCTTCCCTTGATTATGCGCTCGTAACGCTGCGTTTCCACAATCATTCCGCCATTGTTCATCTTGAATCGCACTGGGGATATCCGGGCGCATTCACGACAGCCGTGGATTTCGCCGGCACTTCCGGTGTTCTTCAATACGACAGTAGCAAGGCCAAGTCGCTGCAAGTTCGCCGCACGGAAGCTGCTGCTGCCGAGAAATCGGTTCAGGTGCCGCAAAGTCCATCCTATCGCGATCCGTATTTCATCGAGCTGGCTCATTTTATCGACTGTATCCGCAGCGGGGTAGAACCGATCGTGACGGCAGAAGATGCGAAGAAAGCGGTCGAGGTTGCAAGAGCTGCTATGGAATCGGCTGCTACCGGCCAATTAATCCGATTACAATCGACTACCGGGGAGGCACGCTAATATGACGACTACATCTATCTCGGTTGGCCTGCTTAGTTTCGCCCATGGTCATGCCCACAGCTACACCGGAGAGCTGCTCCGTCGTTCCGATGTGACTATCGCCGGTTTCTGGGACGATAATCAAGACCGTGCAAATTCCGTTGCCGCGCAATATGGCTTCCGCCACTACGAATCCTTGCAGGAGCTGCTTGGTGCGGGCATCGATGCCGTCATTATCTGCTCGGAGAACGCGAAGCATGCTGATCTGACGCTTGCCGCGGCTGCAGCTAAGAAACATGTCATGTGCGAGAAACCGCTCGGCATCTCCGTGGAAGAGATGGAGCTGATGATTCAAGCTTGCGCAGTGAACGGCGTTCAGCTAATGACCGCTTTCCCTTGCCGATACATCCCAGCTGTCGTTGAAGCGAAGAAATCGATCGATCGCGGCGATATTGGCGAGATCGTTGCCATTAAAGGGACGAACCGCGGCTCGATGCCGGGGGATTGGTTCGTTGTGCCTTCCGCATCCGGCGGCGGCGCCGTACTCGACCATACCGTCCATGTCATGGACCTGATGAACTGGTTCGTTCCATCCGACGTAGTCGATGTGTATGCAGAAGCAGCTACCCTGTTCCATCCGGAGCTCGAGGTCGAAGATGCCGGTATGGTGCATGTCCGTTTCGGCAATGGCGTAATTGCCTCCCTGGATCCAAGCTGGTCCCGCTCCCGTTCATTCCCGACATGGGGCGACGTTACGATGGAGATCATCGGTACGAATGGCGTCATCAGCATCAATTCCTTTGCGCAGAAGAATGACCTGTACAGCAATAACGAGTCGAAGGCGCAATGGCTATACTGGGGCGACGGCATGGACGCTGGTCTTGTGGACGCCTTCATCGACGCGATTCGCAGCGGCTCTGCCGTGCCGATCACCGGCGAAGACGGCTTGAAGTCGGCTCGAGTTGCGCTTGCTGCACTGGAATCAGCGAGATTGGAAGCGCCGGTTAAGCTATAGTATTGAATGAAGGAACCCACAGTCTCCGCGAGGATGCTGTGGGTTTTTGAATTGTCGCGCGTGCTGATTTTTAAAACGCCCAAATAAGACCTGTGTGGTTCGTTAGAGCGGAAAGCTACATACCATGTCTAGGGGAACCACCTACGCTACGCCGCCGTTAATGAGGAAAGGATGCGAAGTCTTCTATGGAATTTAAGCTCGCTGCTGTCGGGGATATTTTGATGATTGGGCCGATTCTGCGGTCTGCCAAGCAACAAGGGGACCATTACGCGTTCGAACCCCTATTCCAGAAGGTTGCTCCTTACCTCAAACAAGCGGATCTGGTCATTGGCAATCTGGAAACGCCGCTAGCCGGCAGAGAGACTGCCTATACGCGAGCGAACAACACCACAGGTTTCTCCATGTTTAACTGCCCGGATGAGCTCGCACCAGCCCTGAAGTCCGCTGGCTTCGGCGTCTTAACGACCGCCAACAACCACTGCATGGACCGCGGCAAGAAGGGGCTGATTCGCACCCTTAATGTGCTTAACGATAACGGTCTGGCTCACACGGGCACCTATGCTTCCGACCCCGGAGCCGATAATCATATCATTGTCGAAGTGAAAGGCCTCAAAGTCGGCATCGCCAACTATTCCAAAGGAACCAACAATATCCCCCTGCCTGCCGGAGAGTCATGGCGAGTAAACACCGTTACGCCCAGCACCTACGCCAAAACAGCTGCCCACATCCGCAGACTCGCGGGACAGGTCGATGTCGTCATCGTTTGCCTGCATATCGGCAAAGAATGCCGCCATGTTCCGCTCCAGCAATCGCGTGAGCTCGTGAATCTGCTGCTTGCGAGCGGCGCACACATTATACTCGGCCACCACCCGCATGTCCTTCAGCCGGCCTTTCATACCAAAGACGACCGCTTCGCCATCTACTCGCTTGGCAATTTTGCCTCCACCAGGCTCTACAAGAATGCTGCCACCAATTGCGGCGCGATTGCCCAACTAACCGTTGTACAAGACGACAGCGGCAAGGTGCGCGTGAAAGAGGTCAGCTACGTGCCCACGTGGACAACGAGACTGACAACATCAAGCGGCATAAGCTACAGGGTTCTCCCGATCCCTCAAACCTTGAAGAAGCCAGAACCCGGTCAATCCGCAGCGGACCGGCAACTAATGCGCCAGGTGTGGAAGAAGATGTCCCCTCTACTGGTTGAGAAGCGCACCCTCACCTGAACATGAATTCCATGCGCCCCCTACCGTGACCCTCCCTCGGAGAACAACAAAAAAGCCGTATCCCCAAACGGGATGCGGCTTCTATGTCTATATCAATCATTTCCTTAGCACCGCGCGAACCGGACTTCCATCCGCCTCGGTTAGCGGCAGCGGGAGTGCAATCAGCTCATAATCCCCCGGTTCAACATGGTCTAGGACAAGCCCTTCCAGAATGTGAATGCCATGCCCGGCGAGCTCATGATGAGCGGGTAGTTCTTTGCTGTCCAGCGGATCGACTGAGGGCAAATCCAGACCGATCAGCCGCACGCCATAGCCTGCAAGATACGCGGCCAGCTCTGGTTCGATTGGCGGTATCCACCCAGGAAACACATGCCTATCCTGCCACGCATCCGTACGAATCAGCAGCCTGGCAACCCCACCGAGTTCAACGCCGGCCAGATCACGCACGCCAATCGATGCAGGGTTCGGCAGATGAATGACTCTCGCCTGCCCAATATATAGATCAAGGTCTAGTTCGCTGACCCTCTTGCCCTCATTGTCAAAATGAAACGGCGCATCAATATGCGTCCCCGTATGAATGCTCATCACGATCTGACCCACATTCACGGACCCGCTCTCTTCTTTGCTCCAACTCACCTTATAGGAGAAGGGAGTGTCCCCCGGCCAAGTGGCGACCTTCTCATCCAGCGGCTGCGAAATATCGATCCAGTTGCTCATATCGCCTATATTCCCCTTCCTGCGTATCCCATCCCTGCCGCGCTCGGTGATTACAGCTTGGTGCGCATGCTCCACAGTTCAGGAAAGAACTGCTGATCCAGCGCTCTCTTCAAGTAGTTAACCCCCGACGAACCGCCGGTTCCCATCTTATTGCCGATAATCCGTTCCACAGTCGTCATATGGTTAAAGCGCCAGAACTGCTGCTGGCTGCCGATATCCACTAGCTTCTCTGCCAGCTCATAGAGATCCCAATATTGATCGACATCGCGGTAAACGGTGAGCCATGCTTCTTCCACACTGGCATTCGGCTGGTAGTTTTGCGACCAATCCCGGTCCAGTGCCTCTTGATCAATAGGTAAGCCGCGCGCTGCGAGCGCTCCAATAGCTGCATCGTAGAGGCCTGGCTCATGCAGTGCCTGCTGCATCTGCGCATACAGCTCGGTTTGATGCTTAAACACGGACAAGGTATGCACATTCTTGTTGCCCATCGCGAACTCGATCAACCGATTCTGATGCGACTGAAAACCTGAGGATGAGCCAAGCGCATCACGGAAGCCCATATATTCAGCCGGTGTCAGCGTCGAGAGTACGCTCCAGGACTGGATCAATTGCTGCTGAATCCGGGACACGCGCGCCAGCATTTTGAAGGACGGCTCCAGATCATTATTGCGAATGGACACCGTAGCCGCCTGAACCTCATGCAGGATAAGCTTCATCCACAGCTCGCTTGCCTGATGAATGATAATAAACAGCATTTCATCGTGATGGTCGGAGCATCTATGCTGACTTTCCAATATTTTATCCAGATGAAGATAGTCCCCGTAGGACATCGATTTGGAGAAATCGGTTTGAATATCCTTCTCAAGCTTCCCGCTGCCGTGCTGATCTTCATGGTTGTTCATGGTGTATGGCCCCTCTCAATGTTCGTTAGGCAACGACTTCGCGTTCATTCCTAAACTGTTCATATTCCTTGTCGACCATGATTCGCTTCAGCTTCTGAACGACTTCCCATACCTCGGTATAGGAGTTGTAAAGAGCGACCGGCGCCAGCCGAATAATATTAGGTGCCCGGAAGTCCGGAATGATACCGTTATGTTTCAAGGACTTGCATACCCTTGCCGCTTCCGGATGCTCCAAGCTGACGTGACCGCCACGCCTTGCATCGTCACGCGGGCTGCCGATCTCAAATCCAAATGCGCCTAGCTCATGTTCAATTAAGTCAATTAAATATTGATTAATATGAAGCGACTTCTGCCGAATATTCGCAATGCCCGCTTCCGCGAATATCTCCAGCGCACCAAGTAACGGCGCTAAGCTTAGCACATGAGGCGTTCCGATCTGATACGCCCCCGCTGTTTCCGCAGGTGTCAGCGTATGCTCCATATCGAATTGTTTATCTTTGCGCGAGCCGAACCAGCCGGCTAAGCCGGGGTTCTTGCCAAAATGCTTCCGGTTGACATAGAGCCCGCCGACGCTGCCCGGCCCGCCGCCAAGATGCTTATAATTGCACCAATAAGCAAAATCAACCTCCCACTCGCTGAACGAATGTGGAATCGCTCCGACAGAATGACAACCATCGAAGCCAATAAGAATGCCGCGCTTATGGGCCTCCTCCGTCAAACGCTTCATATCCAGGATCTGCCCGCTGCGGTAGAGCACCGTCGGCAGGACGATCAACGCAATATCACCCGTCATCGCCGCGATAATATCGTCCTCTTCCAAGAAGCGGCCGTCACGGCTCTTCACTCGCACAAGATGCGTATCGGGATCATAACCACGAATACGAAGCTGGCTCTGAAGCGCGTAAATATCAGAGGGGAATGTCAATTCATCCGCCAAAATCTTACTGCGCTCTCCTTGCGGCTCATAGAACGTAGCGACCAGCTGATGCAGATTTACCGTCGTAGAACCGGTAACGATCACTTCCTCCGGGGAAGCGCCGACGAGTCCCGCGCTCATCTCACCGAGCTTCTCCGATAAAGTGAACCAAGGGTGATTGCCTTGCATCCAGCCGTCAATCCCGTGCTCCCTCCAGTCCGCGAGCGATTCCAGCAGCGTACGCTCTGCTCTCTTCGACAGGAGCCCTAAGGAGTTTCCATCCATATAAATCGAATCAGGCTTCACGTAGAACTCTTCGCGAAACCTCGCAAGGTTATCATCAGCATCTAATTGTTTAGCGTAATCTAGCGTGGGTTGAAACGAATTGGTTTCCATAGCTGCTCCCTCATTTTCACAGAATAATCGCTTGCTGAGGTGATCATATCAACCAATATGACATCGTGTCAATATGTTCAAACTGGGCAAACGGCACGCTTCTCCGACGTATGGACGAACCTTTCATTTTCTATCCGTTTCTTATATTCTAGAAGGGTATGGACGGAGGGGGAACACGAGATGGCCACAGAGAAAACGATAGATAAACGACACTTGCGCTCCGCGCTGACTCGCCAGAAGCTATTGGTTGCGGCCAAGCAGGTGTTTCTGGAGGAAGGGTTCCATAAAGCGACCATCTCTCAGATGATTCATGCCGCCTCAATCGGATATGGAACAGCTTATGTTCATTTCCAAGGAAAAGAAGATTTGTTAAGCGTATTAATGGAAAATGTCATGGAGCAGTTTTATGAAATTGCCGCTATTTCCTTCGTTCCGGCTACGCGAGAGGAAGCGGTTCACACCATACGCAAACAAACCTTAGCTTTTCTCTTAATGGCCGAGGCAGAGCGTCATATGATGCAGGTTTTCGAGCAGGCAATCGGCATCTCAGCTGTCATCTCCGACAAGTGGAAGGGCATCCGCGAGAAGTTTATTCAGCGGATATCCAGCGACATTGCCTATTCGCAGTCGCATGGACTGGCACGAACCGACCTCAACCACCTGCTGATCGCACGCGGCTGGTTCTATACGAATGAAATGTACCTGTGGGAAATCGTTCGAGGCGAGCACCAAAGCTCGGTCGAGGAAATCGCCGCCAACATTACCGATCTTTATACGGCGGGACTGTATCTCTGATATCGAGACCGCATATACCCCCATTGCTCCAGGGCATACGTTGTCTCAAAGAAAATGTTGCCTAATATGCAACAAAAGTAGTGTTTAGTGGTCATGTAGATTGGAATGTTGCGCAATATGCAACATTTGGCCTCGATTCTGCCCTGGAATGCCCATCCTCAGTGGAAATGTTGTACTTCGTGCAATAAAAGTGGTTTTTGGAGGCTGGGGACGGAGTAATGCTGCAGTTAATGCAACATTCTGGCACGACATCCCTCTGCGAAGCTCCTCTTCAAATAAAACCGGCCTCTGCAGCGAATGCAGAGGCCGGTTTCTGTTTATGTTCGATATCATCATCTGTTGCATCCGACAACCGGATGTGGCAATCACTTCTTATAGTTTAAACTTCTCAATCGCTTCTTCCAGACCAGAGCTTCGCAGCTTCAGCTGCTCCGTTGTAACGGCAATTCGCTTGGTCGCTGCCAGTTGATCGGCCGACATTCTCTGAATCAACGCGGTGTTGTCCGCAGCTGTACTTGAGATTTGCGAAATTTGCTCTACCGATGCCGCAACCTCTTCTGAACCTGCCAGCACTTCCTCCGCCGCCGCGGAGATCTCCTGGATCTGACTGTTCACCAGATGGAATCGATCCACCGTCTGATCAAACATCATCTCCACATAACCGGACAGCTCCGTGCTCCGGTTCATCTCTGCGCTGCCTTCCATCATTTGCTTGCCGATATGAGCCGACTCCTGCGCAATCTGCCCAAGAAGCGAAGTGATGTGAGCAGCAGACACAGAAGAAGCTTCAGCCAGCTTACGCACCTCACCGGCTACAATGGCAAAACCCGAGCCATGCTCTCCCGCTCTTGCCGCCTCAATGGAAGCATTCAGTGCCAATAGCTTGGTTTGATCCGCAACACTCGAGATGGAAGCCAGTACCGGCTCCATCTCATGCATGAATGCATTTAGAGCTAAGACGGATTCATTCGTCTGCCTTGCTACATCGGAGATGGAAACCACTTGCGACCTTAGCTGGTGAATGGAATTACGGCCCTGCTCCGCGGAATCAAGCGCTTCTATAGAGGCACTCGATACTTGAGATGAAGCCTCGGATACGCGCTGAATTGCGTATGTAATTTCCTCCATGGATTTGGCGCTTTCTTCCGCTCCGATACGCTGATGCTGCGCGCCATCCGCCAATTGCGAGATGGATAGCTCGAGCTTCTCGTTCAAGTCGACCAACTGTCCCGCCTCCGAGCCGAACTGATCGGTGGAATGAATGAGATCCTGCGTCGTTACCTGCATATCCCGAACTACATTGCCTAAGGTCACGCCAAGTCTGTCGCTCATTTTGTTCATCGCCGTGAAAGCTTGTCCGATCTCATCGGGCGAGCTTACTCGCATGGCGCCAAGATGTCCTTTGGCAGCAGAGAAGTCTCCTCCGGCCATCGCTTCTGCCCCTTTTACGACAATCCTTAAAGGCCTTAATGCACGGGAGAGGAACACGGTAATGAAGATAAAAACAAGCAAAATCACAATACCCATGACGACAAATAACGGCGTACTGGATGTCAAAACTTCCTTATAGATGGTCGTCGATACCGAAATATCCGTATCAATGCCAATTGCGCCAATGATTGTACCTGATTCATTGCGAAGCGGCGCATAAGCTGAAATATAAGTCCCATATTCGGGATTATGAATAATGCCGGATTTGGCTGATTTCCCTGCTAATACTAACGCTATGGCATCCTTCGGCATATCAGTCACTTCACCGATCGGTGAAGCATCCTCATCCGCTTTAGGCTGACCATCGATTAGAATAATCGGTTCCCCTTGCTCATTAATTTGAATCGTATATACGTACAAAGCGCCGATTCGCTGTCGATAGTCATTCATGTCAGCGCGAATTTGCCAATAGAGATCATTCTCCTTAGCATCCTGCGCATACGTCTCGTATTGCTTCACATCGAATTGTCCCGCATAGGCCTCAGCTGTATGCATGCCAAAGCTGCCGATCGCTTCTTCGCTTGCTTTCCTCGTGTTCTGCACTTGCAAGTAAATCAAAGTGGTAGACAGGATGACGAGAGTAGCCAAAATAAGAACAGATAACTTCACTGCCAGCCGGCTTCTAATGCTTAAGAACATGATACGTATACTCCTCCTGCAGACCTATGTAATTGTTTACCTATTAGTCTACCACAATTTCCCGGCCAAAACTCCCCAAAAAATCCCATAAAACGACAAAAAACGACCCTAAAGGGTCGTTTCGTCCTCACAATTAGGCTTCCCGCCTTAATCTTCGATCCCGAGCTGCAGCTTGCGTATTCCGCGCACGCCGTCCAGTCCGGTAGGATCATTCTGCGTCTTGTGGTGAGCAAACTTCTCCGCCCGCTCGGAGGTGCGGATGCGCAGCGGCTTCTCTTCCATCGCTACCAGTTCCCACATCACTTCTGCAACCGCGTCTGCGGACTGAGGCTCGGCGTTGCGGCTTAAGAACATCTTCGTATATTGATCGATGATTGGCTTATACTCATCCTCCAGAATGCCGCCTGTGCTTGCAACATGCCCCAGAACAGATTGGGTGAAATTCGTTGCGATCGCACCTGGCTCAAGCAGCGTCACATCTATATTGAAGAAAGGCTTATAATAGGTGGCCAAGCTCTCCAGCAAGCCCTCTACCGCAAACTTGCTCGCGCAGTAGATTTCATTCATCGGCTGACCCACCAAGCCGCCGACACTGGACGTTGCAATAATATGGCCATGACCGGCCTTCTGCATCATAGGCAGTGCAGCTTGAATCGTATGCATAACGCCATACACGTTCGTGCCGAAGATATGCTCGATTTCCTGCATGGGCGCTTGCCCCAGCGCGCGGAGATAGCCGATGCCCGCATTGCAGAACAACACATCGAGCTGCTTCTGCTCCCGTTTGATCTCATCGATTACAGCACGAATCGCATCCGGATCCGTAACCTCCATTTCGCGAAAATGGAGATTGTCATACCGTGCATACTGCTCTTGATCCCGCTCCAACTGCCTCGTACCGGCATATACCTGCCAGCCGTTTTGCGCAAACTTAAGCGCAGTTGCGAGTCCAATGCCTGCAGAACCGCCAGTTATAAGTATGGTTTTGCTCATCGCTTTGGTTTCACCCCTATGTTATTCGATTGCTGTTTAGGAAATAGATAGAGGGAGCCACCTCGGCCCCCTCATCCAATATTCCCTTATCGTTATCTATTCAGCCGTACTATGCTTTCATGATTCCTTTGTCTTTCAGCACCTTCATCGAGATGCCTCCTACTACGCTGCGATGCTGGAAGTTAAGCGGTCTTGCCGTCAACGTATCGGTCCAGTCAGAGAACATGACGCGGTCCGGCGTATCGTTCAGCATCTGCCAGATCGGTTCGATTAACGCAGTGAATGTTTCTTGTTCGTCAGCCAATGCTGCTGACCATACCAGCCAATCCGACTTCGTATAGGTAGCTCGGCTATCCAGCGGTGTACCGTACTTGTTGCTCTGTTTCGAGTACCAAGCCACTTCCTTCCGGATCATGGCTTTATCGAACAGCTCCGTGCCGAACAATTGATCCCAGATCAAATTATATTTCAAGCTCCAGCTGCCCTCTTGCCCGAACGCCAGCTTCGTGTGATCGCCATCATCAGCAAGCGCTCCCCACTGATCCGCCATTTCCTTCGCCGCATTGCGGTAGCGAGCGGCCTCATCAGCCTCGCCCTGCAGCTTCTTCAGAATCGAGAAGCTCGCAACGCCCATGATCGCTTTGACAGACAGGTTCGCATTGCGGGCCAGATGGCCGGCAAAATCATCCGTACACAGCTGATTCTCCGGATCCAATCCATGCTCAAGCAAGTACTCCGCCCACTCTGTGAAAACATCCATTTGGTCGAAAATATACGCGCGATTCCCGCCTGCCAAACAAACCGCTGCAGCCATAACCAGCATGTTGCCGCATTCCTCAACAGGCATTTGACCATCTCTGGAATTCTCGCTGTACACCTGACCATTGCCGATTGGATACTGCCCGATATCATGCGGCGCAAATTCGAACGGCCACTTATCGCTTCTGGTGTACTTCATAATCGGACGGATCATTCCCTCAACCAGCGCTGGATTGTAGAGCAGGAATAGTGGCATCGAAGGGTAGCTGACGTCTACGGTTGCCATACAGCCGTTGCTATAGCATTCTTTGGACAGGAACAGCAGCTCTCCATCTGTATCGGTGACCAGCTTGTGCGCCGCAATCGCCTGGCGATAAGAAAGCGCCAGAAGATCCGCGTATTTCTCTCCGCTCGATTGTACGCCATCCGTCAAAATCACCTGATCAAATGCAGCGCAGCGCTCCATTAACTCGTCGTATTCAGCGAAGGCAGCCGAAATCATATCGTCTGTGCTTAGGCCATTTCTCTTCCAGTAAGCCTGCAGCTGATCGCCGAAATAAGTCACGGCGTACACATCATCATAAGCCAATACGGCCAGCTGAGATACCGGCGACGCGCCAACCTCACCTAGATCATAGACGAGTGCCATGACCGGATTCCCTTCTGCTACCACTTGAGGTGAAGCAGCTGGTTCGTTCGTTAGCTTCTCGTTACGTACGAAGAGTTTACGCAAATTAGCCGAATGCAAATAAGCATGCGTTTGCTCCGACTTCTGCGTGGTTAAATAGAAGTGACCCCAATCGATGCGATGATCATCGCCGGACCGATTCATATAGTCTTGTTTCTCATGACTTATTTTCATCACCAGCAGCTCATTGTTCTCGTTAAGCCCCGAGACGACGGCCTGCGAAGTCTGATCCACGCACCACTCGCCGGTTACGTCGAAATAGACACTTACGTCATGCCCTTGTCCATCCAGGGATTTCACCTCGAAGGCCACATAGGACGCCGGTCTCGACAGCACATCCAAATCCTCCAAAAGCAAAGGCGTCGTGAACCGAACAGTCAATTCGATGCCGGCAGCTTCAAACGTATAGATCGTGCTGAGCGGCGTGACCTTCAGGCTGGTTTGCGTAAGTGCCTGCGGCTCGCTATAATAACGCTCCGCTCTCGGTTCAACTAGACCTGCAAAGCGATATGGCACTCCATCAATACGAATAAGCCCTGTCATGGCATGTCGTTGTCCTGTCCAATGGCGGGTGAAATCATCGGTTAAACGGTCAGCAGTTGACCATACGCTGAAATAAGGATCTACCGTTACTAAAGGTACTGCAGCTGGACGAATCGGATTCATAATTGGAACATCCTCTCATGGATATGTATATGAAAACTATAATGTATATATAAAACATAATATATATACGTAATTTTGTATATAGGTAAATGAGAACTGGGCAAAAGAAAAATCGCAACAAAAAAGCCGACCATGCAGCGGTCGGCTTTGTTCATTACGGCTTCGGCGTTACGTTCTTTAACGCTGTCTTCAGTTCGGAGCTGGAGTTATGCAGAATGGGGAGATCTTTCATACTGTTAGTCATTGGAGATTTACATTGCGCGCATGTCGGAACTTCCTCAAACGAGTAATTATTCCTCATCCAACCATTGCAGCCTTCCTTCGTGCATGACCAAATGGCTGTCATTTCATACGGTAAATCCTCAACGGGTCTCTTCCGTGAAAAATACATGAGCAAATCCTCCCCTTCGTAACCTCATAAAAAAAGTCACATACCGAATCAGGCAACACCGCACCTTTTCGGTATGTGACATAAAGTCTCATATCTAATACGTGATCAAACTATACCACACTATCGCTTAATTAGCGAAAGAAACCTTGTCCCAGAGCCTATATAGTGCTACCAGTTCGATCTTACTTCTGCGCAAGAATTTCATCGATTTCGCTCTTGAGGAGCAAGTAGCGATGGACGCTTCGCATGATCGGAACCTTGGTTAGTTTATGTTTCTCTACGTACACCTTCATATGATCCTTAGAGAGGCCCAGCAAACTGCCGGCTTCCGTCACGGTTAACACAACTTCGTTGCTAGTTGCGTTGAACGTTTCCTTCACTTTCAAATTCCAGTCGTTAAACTCCTGCATAGTAAGTAACCTCACGTTTCTGTTTCATCCAATATTTCATTATACCATGAAATCGGAACCAATCCTAAAGCAAAAACAGGAAATGTAAGGCAATACTTAGCTAATTCATCACTCCATTCGTTTGAGCACAACAACGCGCAGCTCTCTTCGATGGGAATAGACGAGCAACAGCAAATTGATCATTCCGAAGAGAAGGAACGCGCCGGAATACTTCGCAAAGAACAAGAAGATCACCAGCAGCAGCATGCCGAGCACAACTTGAAAGGCATCCGCTTCCGAAGAGGATGCCTTTCCTCTGCTGAGCAATCGGCCCGACAATAGGAGTACGGCCAGAATAATGGCATAGGCGAGCGATGCCGCGAAGCCCGTCAAACCGCTCCATACACCGAATGAAACTGCGATCGCTTTGCCTCCCTTCCAGCGCAAGAAGGGCGAGAAGATGTGGCCGAGAATGGCCGCGACAGCCGGAAGGACGATACCCGATCCTGTCGCCGCATTCGTATGCACAAGCCAGAATATCGGGACATAACCCTTCAGAAAATCGAGCGCAACACCGGTCAACCCGTACGTATAACCGGCCGCTCTCCACAAGTTCAGCGCTCCGGGATTGCCATCGCCATGCTCCTTTAAATTATGCTTCGCCATCAAGCCAAGCCAATAAGAGAACATCAGCGATCCCGATAGGTAGGATAGGATCGTCCATAGGATTATCATCATTTTCTCCGAGCTCCGACATCAATACTTCGACCTTTCCAAGCCACTCGTCCAAAGAAAACAACCTGGTAAAGGGAATACAGCATGATCATCAGAAAGAATACCGTGCTCAAGAAATGAACGGCAGGCAGCCATTTGCCGAATCGACCTGTATAATGAACCAAATAATAAATTTGCACGGTGTAGAGAACGTACCCAATCGTGAGCGGCATTCCCCATGAGGTTCCCAGGAAGAACGGAGTCGCCTCCACCACAATTAATCCGATTAACCACACCGCCACGAGCAGTGTTGTCCGCAAACTGAGCTTGCTTGTACTAAGCACGGCCCCTTTGCTGAAGCCTTCGATTTCGCTGCGAATGCCGCCGGGGTACATGCGAAAGGATACCTTATCGTACCCAATGTAATTCACGACCGGGATGCCCGCTTCCATAAATTTAGCGCCTAGATTCAAGTCGTCCAGCAGCTCGCCCTTAATGCCTTCATGACCTTGCACCTTGTCATAGAGCATTCTGGTCGTGAGAATACATGACCCGTACAGCCCTTTCGTCGCATTCGTCCGTTCCATGGGTGATGTGAACGCGAACAAGCCCAGGAGGTTGGGGATTAGCGCCAATTTCTCATAGAGCTTCTCTGCCTGATGATACGGTACGACCGAGATCGTCCCGCCGACCTGTTCTCTCGCCGCAATGAGTGCCTGAAGCGCATCCGGCGCGAGCCGGACATCGGCATCCAGAAATGCGATCAGCTCTCCCGTGCTCTGCAAGTAGCCGTTCCAGACCGCCCAGTTCTTACCTGTCCATCCCAAGGGCAGCTCGGGACTGGCAATCACTTTGACGCCATAGCTCTCTGCAATCGCTCTTGTCTGATCCTCGGAATGATCGTCCACGACGATAATTTCGATCTCTTCTATAGTCTGGGCTCGGAGTGAACGCAGCAAATGCGGCAAGTTGCCTTCTTCATTCCTAGCCGGGATAATGACGGACAGCTTCTGCTGCTTTCGCTGCTGAGGGGGATGATCTTGTAGATCGACAGGGATTGTATTTCTACGGAACAAAATCAATCCCGCAGCACACGCTCCCATCAGCACAGCAATAATCAACATCCCCATTCCATTACCCCCTAGGACTTGTTTTATGGCTATAAGTAGAATATATGGCATCCTTGTATGGATCTATGAACTTATTTCGGTTAACACCAATTAATCCCCTTTTTTATTGCGCATCCTTACAAAACAAAACCCACATCCGTATACAGATGCGGGTTTACAGCAGCAGTCAGTAGGCCTTGATGATATTCTCGATGCAATCCATAAGCTTGTTAAACTCAGCCAGTGCCTGCTCCGCGTCATGAACCGCGATCGCGGCGAACATGGTGTGGTGGAACTCATACGTTTCGTCGAACAGCTTCTGTTCGCCGAGCGGTTCATTGAAAAACTTCTCGTACAGCGCAGATATAGACTCCAGCACGCTGGCGAGAATGGGATTGGACGCCGCACTCATAACGCCACGGTGGAACGCCAAGTCGATTTGCGAAGTAGGTTTCCCTAATTCTTTCAATCGGCTGTATTCCTCCAAACAGGCCGTCAGCTCATCAATTTGAACCTGCGTAATCCGCTGGGCTGCTAATTCGACTGCCTTTCCCTCCAGCGCCCGGCGCACATCTAATATCGAAAGCAGAAATCGCTTCTCGTTTTCTATTTTGATTTTACCGGCAAACCGATACGTGCCTACATCACGGACGAAGATCCCCTTTCCGTTAGCGACGGTGAGAACATCAATCGCCTCCAGGTAGCGCAGCGCTTCTCGGAGTGAAGAACGACCAACGCCGAACATCTGCGTCATCACCTCGGCCGATGGAAGCTTATCTCCCTCCTGAAGGCCTTTCTCTTCAATATAATTTTGAATTTCCTGCGATACCAGCTCAGGCATCAATTGCCGTTGGATCTTAGCCACATCGAATCACTCCCCGCATTTACGAATCCAAGTTAGTAGAAGGCTCTGTCCCTACATCTGTAAATCACTGACTTGCGCCCAAGCCTGATCCAAGTCACGGATCAAATCGTCGACGCTCTCCAATCCGATATGCAGTCGAATCAGGCTGTGCGCTTCTGCCGCACAAGCCGCAAAAGCCGGATTAACGATGACGAGTGACTCGAAGCCGCCCCAGCTGACCCCGATCTTGAACAGCTTCAGCTTGCCCGCCCATTCCCGCATCTTCTCCGGCGACTCGGCAGATTCGAACGAAAACAACCCGCTCGAGCCGTTCATTTGCTTTAGGCCAAGCTCGTACTGCGGATGCGAAGGGAGCGCAGGGTAATTGACTCGCACAACATAAGGATGGCCGGCCATATGTGTCGCGACCTTCAGCGCACTGCGCTCATGCCGCTCCATGCGAAGGGGCAGCGTACGCAGGCAGCGAGTAACCAAGGCAGCAGTGTGCGCCGTCATGATGCCGCCGAACAGCATATATTCTTCATCTGCAATTCGACTTATGAGTCGCTCCGATCCGAGCACAACACCGGCAACGCTGTCGCTTTGCCCTGAGATGTACTTGGTTACGGAGTGCACGACGAGGTTGATGCCAAGTTCCAATGGACGCTGGAATACAGGCGTAGCCCAGGAGTTATCAGCGATCGTGACGATGCCGCGGCTGCGGGCAAGCTCCGCACAGGCTTTCAGGTCCTGCAATTGGAACAGCATCGAAGTCGGGCTTTCCAGATAGATCAGCTTGGTTTCCGGGCGAAGCGCCGAACGAATGTTGTCCATCTGGCTTCCGTCCACCAGCGTCGATTCAATGTCGAAGCGCTTCAAGTACTGGGTCACAAACGTTCGCGTCGGCCCGTATGCCTGATCCACGCAAACAATATGGTCACCGGCCTTCACCGACGAGAGGATCGCAGCTGAGATTGCAGCCATCCCCGAAGCGAAGCACTTCGCCATTTCCGCATGTTCCAGTTCGGCCAGCTTATCCTCTAAATACCGAACGGTCGGGTTATTTCCCCGCGAATAGACATGATGGGTCTGTGATTGCTTCGTCGCCTCCTGAAATTTGTCGTACGTTTCAAAGGCGAATAGGCTTGTTTGATAGATCGGTATATTAATCGATCCGTGATGTCGTTCATCGACGGCGTCATGTGCCGTCACGGTGTACTGCCATTCCCGGTCATTCTTCTCAGTCATCCGTTACACGCCTCCTTCCATCCCTGTATGCCGGCCGTTATCCCTTAACAGCCCCCTGCGTCAACCCTTCGACGATGAATCGCTGCGCAAGGGCGAACAAAGCGATCGTCGGAATGACGGACAACACGGTTCCGGCCGACATCGCGCCCCAGTCCACATCAAACTTCATGACGAAGGAATTCATGGCCACAGGCAGCGTCTTCAGCGATTCATTATCTATGAATAGGACCGCCATAAACAGTTCGTTCCAGTTCTGCACAAAGGCGAAAATAAAGGTGGCTGCAATCCCATTGAGCATGACTGGCATAATGACACGAATCAGCGCCGACATCCGGGAACAGCCATCGATCATCGCTGCCTCCTCGAGGCTGGACGGGATTCGCTCGAAAAACCCTTTTAACAAGATGGTCGAGAACGGAATCAAACCGACCGTGTACATCAGAATGAGCGAGGATCGCGTATTAATTAAATCCAAGCGGGACATGAGCAAATATAGAGGGGCCAGCGCTACGAAACCTGGCAGCATCTGCGTCAGGAAGAATCCCAGCATGATCTGCCGGTGACCGCGAAATTTAAATCGGGCCAGCACGTAGGCGCTGAGTACCGCAATGCAGACCACAACAGCGGCAGCGCTGAGCGAAATCAGCATACTGTTGGCAATATAGATATGGAATTTTGAAATTTTGATAATGTTGATGTAATTTTGAAAGCTCAAATGATCAGGCCAGTATTTCAGCGGGAAAGAGAAGATTTCTTTCTGCGGCTTCAGGGATGTGATTACGATCCAATAGAGCGGAAACACCATCACCATTAAATAGATCGTCAAGAAGACGACCTTCATCGCTTTCGACAAGTGCCGCTTCATATTAGAAGTCCCCCATTTTCTCAGATCTCGTCACGGTTAAATAAAAGATCGTATAGAGCATGAGAATGCCGATCATGAGGATACCGATTGCGGACGCCGCGCCATAATCGCCGCCGTACATGATTTTGTCAAGCATCAGGGAAGACAAAATATGCGTCGAGCCAGCCGGCCCGCCGTTCGTCAACCCATAAATAATCGAGGGATCATTGAATATCCAGATTGCGCGCAGCAGCGTAGTCGTAATGACTGTCGGCATAATATAGGGCAATGTAATGTTCACCAGCTTGCGTGCACCGTTAGCGCCGTCCATGCTTCCCGCTTCGTAGAGCTCGGATGGCACCGACTGCAGCGCCGCCAGCAGCATGATCGCAAAAAAAGCGATCCCATACCATATATTCGCAACTATGACCGAGGCCATCGCCCAATTGGGATCCGACAAGAAGCCGATTCGCTCCTGAATGATTCCGGTTCGAAGCAGCAAGTCGTTGATGACTCCGATCTGTGAATTGAACATCCATTTCCATATCAGACCAATCAGAAATCCGGACAACGCCCAAGGATAGAAGACAAAGCCCTGGAAGATTCCCCGCCCGCGGAACCGTTTGTTTAATAGCAATGCGACTGTCATACCGATCGTAAATTGTGAGATAAGGGAGATGAATACCCAGTAGATGCTGTTAATTGAGGCATGTTTGAATTTCAGATCTTCAAACATATTCGTGAAGTTGTCAAAGCCGATGAAATGAACGTCAGTCAGATCGAAGAGTTGATAGTTCTGAAACGCCATCACAATACCGCGCAAGAAGGGATAGTAGGTAAAGACAAGCATCAGGACCACAGTAGGCAACAAACTGAAAAAGATGAAGCCGCGCGGCGAATTCCGGTAACTGGCCTGCACTCGCCCAATAATGGAAGGCTGATCATCTTTCATGAATCGCACCACCTTATTCAGAGTTAAGTGGTAATGAGGGGTGACTGCTCATGACTGCTCATGACTGCTGGTCACCCATCATCCCTTGTGCATCCATTTATTTTTTCAAATTTGCTCGTTGATCCGCCCAGAACTGATCCCATTGCTTCAAGGTATCATCTACCGATACTTTGCCCAGCAGCATCGATTGACCGCTTTCCATCGCAATTTGTCCCCATTGGCCGATGCCCGGATATTTCGTGTTCGCTTTCAGGTTCACGAACTCATCCGGCTTACTGGACATTTCAAGCAGCGACTTATACATATCCGTTTGGAAGAATGCATCTTCGCTAGCCGTGGAATGAATAGGAATAAGGGCCGTCTTTTGAGCGAAATACGTATTTTGTTCCGGACTCGATAGGAAGGCGATCAGCTTAAATGCCTCCTCCTTGTTCTTCGAGTAATTCGTGATCCCCCAGCCTGCGCCGCCGGTCGCCGTGAACGCCTTACCGCTTGGCCCTCTTGGCATTGGAGCCGTGCCAATGGTGTTGACATCCATTTTCTCCATTAAAGCCGGGATAGCGTCAGGGTCTTGCAGCAGGATACCGGTGACTCCTGATGTGAATGCTTGAACCTGCTCTTGGTAGCCCCAGTTAATCGAATCTTTCGGGGAACCCTCGTTGTAAAGCTTCACATACAGTTCAAGTGCTTTCTTCGCTTCCGGCGTGGAGTACATCGACTTACCGTCTTTAAGGAAATTCGAATCATCATGATCGATATTATCAAAGTTGTAGTTCATAATAATCGTATCCGGTACGCCGTTAGCGCCTGCTCCCCCGCGGAACGAGAAGCCATAACGGTTCTTACTTGCGTCTGTCAGCTTAATCGCGGCCGCAACCATCTCTTCATAATTCGTCGGCGGCTGAATGCCCTTCTCTTGGAACCAGTCTTTGCGATAGAACATCTGACGCTGATACATGCCGTTCGTGATAAAATACAGCTTGTCATTCAGCGTTGCCACCGATTTGGCTACGTCGACTTCAGTTCCATAATCGGACCAGTCTTTCACGTAGTCATTAAGCGGCTCAAGGTAGCCATTATTGGAAAACTCGGAAATGGTGGAATCGCGCACTTCCAACACGTCTAGATCCTGCTTCGCTCCGAGAATGGTTTTGATTTTATTGTCGGCTTGGTCAAAAGGAGGCGAAATCAATTCAACTTTAATATTCGGATTGGCTGCTTCAAACTTGGAAATCATCTCATTCAAAACCGTTGTTCGGGCTGGACTCGTCAAGCTCTCGATCATGCGCAGCGTGACCTTCTTCCCTGACCCGCCGCCGTTGTCGTTACAGCCTGCCATTACGCCTACAAGCAACACACCTGCGACCGCACCGAATAGCATCTTTTTCTGTTTCCCTGCCGCCATTTCACTAGCCTCCTTTTGGTATAACAAGCCTCCAACTTGCATGCGATTCTCTTCCATATCTTCCAGGCATACACTCTGCCTGTCTGATAGCATCAGTGTAATTGAAAGCGCTTTATCCTACAATACATTTTCTCAATTTTTCCAACTTTATTTTGATTTTGAAAATTAAGGTTATTAATTAATGCCGTTTACGTTCTCCAAACAGACAAAAACCACATTCTCAGCGAATGTGGTTTTAAGCTTCCTCTGCTGCGTTCAGCAAATCGTCCAAGTTACACTAGCCCAGTTTCTGGCCGCAATTCGGGCAGAAGTTGGCTCCTTCATTCTTGGCGCCGCAATTGGGACAGAAGTTCGGCTTCTTGCTGCCTCCCGCGGACGAAGGAACCGCTGCTGTGTCTGAGCTCTTATCTGCCTCAGCTTGCTGATTCTGGTTCTGCTGGTTCATATTTTTTAGCATTTCGCCAGCGATATTCATGCCCATCATCATACCGGCCATATCCGCGGCAGCCCCGCCTCCCTGCACCTTCCCGGATGAGATGCCATCGGTCATGCTCACCTGCTGATACTTCTGCAAATTGCCGATCATCTCATGCGAAGCCGTCTTCGTAATCATGTCCTGAATCTCTTGCGGGTAATTGAAGCTCATGACCTGGAAACCGTTGATCGCGATACCGATATCCATCAGCTGCATATCCAGATCCTCGCGAATTCCCTTCGCAATGTCGGATGCATTCGCCTGCAGATTGAACATATCCTTGCCCTCTCGGCTGATCCACTTCATCAGCAGCTGATCCAGCACGGCAGTGATTCGGATTTTGACATCCTCGACCAAATAATCTTGTCTGACTCCGGCAATCTTATCGATCAGCGCCATATAGTCGCTCACTTTGAACGTAAACGTACCATTCGCACGGATCGGCATCCCGCCCGGAAGCTGGGGGGTTGGAATCAGTACCGGATTCTGCGTTCCCCATCTTACGGTAAACTCCTTCGTATTCACGAAGAGAACCTCTACCCTCATGCCGCTGTTGAAGCC
The DNA here is from genome assembly GCF_900106745.1 of Paenibacillus sp. CF384. Taxonomy (GTDB): domain Bacteria; phylum Bacillota; class Bacilli; order Paenibacillales; family Paenibacillaceae; genus Paenibacillus_Z. The sequence goes on from NZ_FNNV01000012.1 coordinate 214,583, forward strand.
AAATTTGAACCCTTTCAGCGTCGACAAGAAGGGAATGATATCCGAATCGATCTGGAAGGAGCCTTCATCCTTGAAAATCCCCTCTACCTTGCCGTTATTCAGAAATACAGCATCTTGACCGGCGCGAATTACAAGCTTGCTTCCCTTCTTGATCTCCCGGTTGTTCCACTTCCAGAAAATCATATCATCCCTAAACTCTTCCCATTCCACAACGTTTGCGAACTGATTCCCGAAAAGCCCCATGCCATTCCCATCCCTTCTATAATCCGTATTGTTTGGCGATTAGAAAGACCCTCTGCTTCCGCTATGGGAATGACCGCCGCCGCTAGTCCCACCGCCGCCGCCACCGCCTGAACTGCGGCCATTGTTCTTCGGAATCCTGCTCTTCGTAACGGTCGTCCGAATATACTGATCCGCATGCTCCAACACGCCTGAAGTGCTTAAATCCTCATAGGTCGCCCGAGTGACTGTAATGCGGCCGCCTGAACGAAACACCATCACACTGACGACAATCCCCCCGATGACTACAGCTGCTCCCAGCTGAAACCAAAGGGTAAACAAGATGTTATCGGGATTTACGCCGGGCTTGAACCCCATATACTTGTGCGAGAGTGTGATATACCTCTTGAATGCTTGGGCGTAATCGCCTTGCGTTAGATCCGGCGAAATGGCATTTCGAATCTTATCCAGCCTGCCGCTGTCGAGTTCGGTTTCCGCTTTGCCAAAGCCGGCCAAGTAAACCTGACGATTGTTCATGTCCATGGTCAGGATCACCGCGTTACCGTGCGGCTTATCGTACCCCGGTGCCTGATTATCATAGAAATCCTCCGTCATCAGCTGAACATCCCGGTTCTCCGTATTAGCGGATGTAAGAATGATGATGTCCGTCTCTCGATCAGTCCCGTATTTCATCGCCAAGGCGCTCAAATCAACTTGTTCCTGCTCGCTGAGCAGATGCGCCTGATCATAAATCAGCTTCTTACTCTCAGACGTTGCTGCTGCTTCGGCTTTAGGTGAGACCGGGATTATGAAGGCCATTAAACAAATCGTGAGTACGACGAGCGCTGCTGCCAGAACCTTAGGCTGTTTGCTCATAGGAACCCGCCTCCCATCATCCAGGAAACGATCTTTAACCCCACGAATGAAACGGCGGAAACGCCCGCAAACCATGCGGTTACCTTCGCCTTGCTGATCGGCGGTTTGCCTACTACCTTCCCTGTCTGACCATTCATCGCAAACGTATACTCCTGCCGATTATAGTTGTACCTGATCATCCATACGGGGAGCAGCACATAATCCGCCTGTTTCACGGTCGTGTCGATTAGCTTATCGGTGTACATCACGCTCGAGTACCCTTGTACCGTTGAAGATATATAGGCATCGATGTAGGAGCTCGTTTTCTCCTTCGCCCGCGGAAATAACTGTTCATCATTATAGCTGTATTTCTCCGCCAGATAGCCGGCCAGATAAGGGGTCTTGAATGCTTTCAGCTGATCATAGGGGAATGGCTCCAGCTTATCCATCAGCTCATCATTCATTTTCTCCGATGCATCGATCGGCAGCCTTACATAGTTCAGCCGGATTTTGCGATAGATATTGAAATGCTGCGTCTCTGTATACCTATAATCGCCTTGTGTATAGATTCTAACCCTCGTGCCCTGGCCGTGAACCTCGATGCCGTTGTTCAAGTCATAGAGCCAGAAGGGAACGTACATCCCTGTAATCCCGGCGATTCGATCCGCTGTCACGAACCCCTTAGGCGTAAGCAAACCGTTTCTGCACCATTTCTTGAACGCCTTCATCGCGGCTTCCTTCGAGATCGTGAAGGGAATCACCATCACCGGAGCAAAATCCCCCGATAACCGATCGCTCAGCACCACGGCAGATCCGCAAAAGCTGCATGTCGTTGCACTTGTCTCCCGCTCCGTTACGATGACCGCTCCGCAGCTGTTGCAGTGATACTCCTTCACGTCAGCAGCTTCTGTAACCCCCTGATGCTTCAGCGGATCGGGGATTTGATCAATCTGGTCCTGTCGTCCGCAGCTGGGACAAGACAGCGTCCCTGTGCCTGCATCGAACAGCATACCGCTGCCGCAATTGGGACACTTATACTCGATAACCGTCGCCACGTGGCTCACCTCGACTTTAATTTATCTTTGATTGCTGTGAGCTCATCTTCAGGTGTTGTCTGTACGGCGGCCGCAGATGCTGCAGTCGTACCCGCTTCTGCCTGCTTCTCAAGCTTAGCGATCAATACGTCCAGATCTTCTTCTTGAGCCTCGGCTCTAAGCTCAGCGAGAGCCGTCGCTTCGTTCAACGCCCGGTTCGCCTTCTCTTCCATTGTGCTGAAGGCGGCGCTCGCTTCACTGTTTACTTGCTGGTGCTGTGCATTGGCGGCATCGACCATCTTTCCTTGCAGCTCCGTATACCGCGCTTCCAGCTGTGCCAGGTCGGACTCAAGCTTATCCTGCATATGCTTCATCATCGTCGCCTTTGCGGAGGCTTGATCGTAAGCTGGTTGCAGCTCCGCGCATTTTGCCGCTTGCTTTGATTTGAGATCCAAAAATTTGAGCGCATTCTCATCCTCGCCGGACTCCGCGGACTTCTCCGCATATCGCTGCAGCTTCTTGATCTCGGCGCTGCATTCATCCAACTCCCGCTTCGCTCTGCTCTCCTTGAGCAGCACCGCCGCCGTCTCCGCCTTCACTTGGCCGAGATCGCTATGTAAGCTCTCCATGTACGCCTTTACAGTCTTCTCCGGATTATCCGCATGGTTATGCCAACCATGCATATTGGCTTTCATCACGTCTCTAAACCTCGATAAGATCCCCATCACAAGCTCCTCCTTCGAAGTCTTACATTATCTTCTATACTACATCAAATCGGCTCTTATATTTAATTTGTACACTATATTGTTTACTTCTTCTGGTAAAAGAAGTTTTAAACACGGGCTATAATCGAGGTTAAGAACGAAAGAGGAGGTTGAATCAGTTCGGTGTTGTAAGCGCTTTATTTAAATTTACCAAATTGACTTCGCAGGGGGATGCAATACATGACTGGAACCATTAAACAAGTACTCTCGGTCTTGCTGGCAGCAGCTTTACTTATTCCTTCCAGCCTGCTCGCTCCGGCTGCGCAAGCCGCGACTGCAGGCACGAACGTTGTTTATCATGAGGATTTTAGCGGCGGCATTGGCAAAGCCATTCAATCGGGCGGTGCCAGCTTATCGAAGGTCTCCGACAAGGTGTTTGACGGCAATGCTGACGGAGCTGCTTTGTCCATAACCAACAGAGCGAATACCTGGGACGCAGCCGACTTCAAATTCAGCGACATCGGACTTACGAACGGTAAAACCTATACCGTGACTGTTCAAGGCTATGTTGACTCCGGCACGGTCATACCAGACGGTTCACAAGCCTATCTGCAAACGGTCAACAGCTACGGCTTCTTGGCTGGCGCTAATTTCGCTGCCGGCGCAGCCTTCACGCTGACGAAAGAGTTTACGGTGGATACGAGCAAAGATTCGAGCCTGCGCGTGCAGTCCAGCGAATCCGGCAAAACCGTGCCTTTCTACATCGGGGATGTCCTCATCACCGAGAAAGTGACTGCGACCCCGGAAGAGCCTGAGGTAGAAGAGCCGCGGCCTCCGGCCTTGGATTTCAACACCGTAACGTTTGAGGATCAAACAGCGGGCGGCTTTGTAGGCCGGGCAGGTACGGAAACCCTGACTGTAACCAATGAAGCCAATCATTCCGAAGCAGGCTCCTACGCTTTGAAAGTAGAAGGCCGTACGGATGCATGGCATGGACCGACATTACGCGTGGAGAACTATGTAGACAAGGGCTCCGAATACAAAATCACGGCCTGGGTCAAGTTGATCTCTCCTGCAAGCTCGCAGCTTCAGCTCTCTACGCAGGTTGGTCAAGGTGGCAGTGCCAACTATGTGCAGCTTTCAGGCAAAACAATCAGTGCAAGCGACGGCTGGGTGAAGTTTGAAGGCACCTACCGATACAACAATGTAAGCAGTGAGTTCTTATCGATCTATGTAGAGAGCTCCACTAACAAAACCGCTTCCTACTACATCGACGATATCAGCTTTGAAAGCACAGGAACCGGACCGATATCCATTCAGAAGGATCTGGCTCCGATCAAAGACACGTACCAGGATGATTTCCTCATCGGTAACGCAATTTCCTCCGAGGATCTGGAAGGCGTGAGACTCGAGCTTCTGAAGCAGCATTTCAACGTCGTAACGGCTGGCAACGCAATGAAACCGGATGGGCTTCAGCCTACGAAGGGTAACTTCACCTTTACGGCAGCCGATGCACTTGTCGATAAAGTGCAGGCTGAAGGTCTTCAGATGCACGGGCATGTACTGGTATGGCATCAACAATCGCCTGCTTGGATGAACACGACAAAGGATGCCAATGACAACACGATTCCACTGAGCCGAGAAGAAGCGCTCACGAATTTGAAGACCCATATCCAAACGGTCATGGAGCATTTCGGAAGCAAGGTCATTTCATGGGATGTCGTTAACGAAGCGATGAACGATAACCCCTCCGATCCTGCAGATTGGGAAGCCTCCTTGCGCCAAACGCCTTGGAACAATGCGATCGGAACAGACTATGTAGAGCAGTCATTCTTGGCAGCGAGAGAAGTGCTGGATGCGCATCCGGATTGGGACATCAAGCTCTACTACAATGATTACAACGAGGATAATCAGAATAAAGCACAAGCAATCACCAATATGGTCAAAGCGATCAACGACAGATATGCGGAAACACACCCTGGCAAGCTTCTCATTGATGGTATCGGCATGCAGGCCCACTACAGTGTGAACACGAACCCGGACAATGTACAACTATCCTTGGAGAAGTTTATTTCATTGGGCGTAGAAATCAGCATTACGGAGCTCGACATTCAGGCAGGAAGCAACTATCAGCTGTCCGAGCCGCTTGCCGATGCTCAAGGTTACCTGTATGCGCAGCTGTTTGACATTTTTCAAGCACATGCTGCCCATATCAAGCGCGTTACTTTCTGGGGGATGGATGACAATACGAGCTGGAGAGCCGCTTCCAACCCTTTGTTGTTTGATAAGAACCTACAGGCCAAACCGGCTTATTACGGTGTGATTGACCCAGCTGCATTCATGGAGGAGCATCAGCCCGTATTAGCAGAAGCCAATCAAGCAACCGCGTACCTTGCTACGCCGATAGTCGATGGTACCGTTGACGCGATTTGGAGCCAGACATCGGAAATACCGATTAACCGGTATCAGACAGCATGGCAAGGGGCGAGCGGAGTCGCCAAAGCACTCTGGGATGAGCACAATCTGTATGTTCTGATTCAGGTGAGCGACGCACAGCTCGACAAAGCAAATGTAAACAAATATGAACAAGATTCCGTGGAAATCTTCGTAGATCCAAACAATGCAAAAACATCGTTCTATCAAGAGGATGACGGTCAGTACAGAGTAAACTTCGACAATGAAACCTCCTTCAATCCGTCAAGTCTTGCAGCCGGTTTCGAATCCGCAACTAAGGTGTCCGGAACCAACTACACGGTTGAAGTGAAAATCCCATTGACAGCGATCTCACCTGCTGACGGCAAGAAGCTCGGTTTCGACGTACAGATCAATGACGCGAAGGACGGCTCCCGCCAAAGCGTAACCGCGTGGAACGATACGACGGGTAACGGCTATATGGACACATCCGTTTACGGTGTTCTAACGCTTACCAATACTCCGACCTATCAAGGTGGTGGCAGCAGCATTGTCAGCCTGCCAACCGGCAGTATCCAGAATCAGAACGGCGTCGTTACGATTCATCCGGAAATGAAGACGGACAACGGACGTGCCATCGGCATGATTTCCGGCGACAATTTGAAGAAGGCGCTGGAGCAAGCCGCTCTTGCAGCTAACGGCAAGAAACAAGTCGTCATTGAGCTGCCGAAGCAGGCGAACGCGACATCGTACGAAGTACAATTACCGGCGCAAAGTCTGAAAGGGCAAGAATCCTTCGTCCTTTCGGTGAAGACCGAGAACGCAACGATCCAAATTCCAAGCAACATGCTCTCCAGCGTGACAGACAAAGCAGAGCAAGTATCCATCCGTGTGGGCAAAGCTTCAACAGACAGCTTGGATGCCGCTACCCGCGAGCTGATTGGAAACCGTCCGGTTATCGATCTGAACGTAGTCGCAGCAGGCACCACCATCCTTGCATGGAACAATCCGGCTGCGCCTGTATCGGTCGCGATCCCTTACACGCCGTCAGCGGAAGAACTCCGTAATCCGGATCATATCGTGATTTGGTACATCGATGGTCAGGGCAAAGCGACACAGATCCCGAACGCTCGCTATGATGCAGCAAGCCAATCGGTTGTTTTCCAAACGACCCACTTCAGCACCTATGCGGTAGGCTCCGTATTCAAGACATTCGGTGACCTTCAGCATGTGCCTTGGTCCAAACAAGCCGTAGAGGCTATGGCCTCGCATGCTATTATCAAGGGAACAGCTGAGAACAGCTTCTCTCCAGCCGCCTCCATTAAACGGGCAGACTTTATTGCTCTTCTAGTAAGAGCACTAGAACTGCACGACTCAGGCAAAGGAGGCGCGATGTTCAGCGATGTCGAGCAATCCGCTTATTATTACAACGAGCTGGTTATCGCCAAGGAGCTGGGCATCGCAACAGGCCTCGATAATAATACCTTCCAGCCAGGCCGCACAATCTCCCGTCAAGATATGATGGTGCTGACAACACGTGCTCTGGCTGCCGCTGGTAAGCCAATCGTAACTTCCGGAGCACTAGATGCTTACGCAGATGCCTCTACGATTTCCGGCTATGCGCAAGACAGCGCTGCAGCACTGGTGAAATCCGGAATCGTAAACGGTAAGAACGGCAGCATCGCTCCGCACGACTCCCTCACCCGCGCCGAAGCGGCGGTTATTCTGTACCGTATTTGGAAGCTGTAAGAACCCCCGCCAAAAGTAAAACCCACATCCATTAGGATGTGGGTTTTCAATGTCGAGAAACTTGCCTTAGCTACAGCTTCGGTTTCTAGCCTCCAATCACGGCAAGTGAAATCCTAAAGCGTCATCGCCTGTCCATACCGCGCCAGATACGCTTCCTTCTCCTTGTAGTCCGGCATGACACTTCCTACAAGTCTCCAGAACGACCGGTCATGATTCATATGCGACAGGTGGCACAGCTCATGAATAATGACATAGTCAATGACCTCGATCGGGGCCATGGCCAGACGATAGTTAAACGTAAGCTGTTTCTTCGAGCTGCAGCTTCCCCATTTGGTGCTGGACTCTACGATCTCGATCGACTTTGGCGCGACCTTCAGTTGTTTCTGATAGGCCGCAATGCGTTCCAGAACAATCTTCTTGCAGCTGGCAAAATAAAACTTCTTCAACCGCTGCCGAAGCTCTTCTTCATTCTGCGCCGTTGTATCAATTAAGTCGCTCAACAAGCAGTACTTCCCCAGGTGGAGGAACTTGCCCTGTTCTTGATATTCTTTCAACGTCAGCGCTTCACGGGACTTCTCGATCCGATCGAGCTGTGCAGCAATCCCCTTCTCATGCTGTTTCACTGCACGTATGATCATCTCGTCGCTGGTGCCGTTAGGCGCCTTCACCGTAATAAAACCCGAAGGCTCGATCTGGATCGATAGCTTCTTCCCAGCCCCATAGGCGACATGCACATCAATGGTTCGCTGTTCGAGTTGAATCTCCATAACCTACAGACAGCACTTTTTATGTTTTTTCCCGCTGCCGCATGGACATGGTTCATTTCTTCCGATTTTCGAAGATGCCGCCGGAAACTGGATCACGTTCGCGTTCTCCACTGTCTTCGGTCTCAGCTCATTAGGCGTAAAACCGCGATTCGACCACATTCTCGTATTGTTATGCACATTAATAATTAACGGCGCAACATCCTTGAGCTGATTCTTGTTCAAACGGATCTTGCGCTGATCAAACTCTTCCATAATGACGCTGAGCGGCTCTTCCATCGCACAAGCGAGCTGGATATCATCCACTAGCGCCTCCGCCTGCTTCTCTGTTTTGCCTAGAGCCTGCATGATGTAGCTCTTCAAAGCCTCCAGCTCAGGCGTCTTCTCGAAATAATCGATATTCGAATAAAGCAGCAGCTCTTCTTGGGGAGGAATGTAGTACGGCTTATCCTTCACGCTCTCCAAGAACGCTTCATAATCGTCCAAGTCTTCGCCATCGAGACTATCGCTAAACAGAAAACCGCGCTGAATATCCCAAGTCAGTACCTTATCGGAAACAGATAAACGAATGGCATGGAGCTTCTCCTCCGTCAAGCCAACATCGTTCTGTTCGTTAATAATCGCAATCAGCTTATCCAGAGGACAGATGCCATACAAGTTAGCCGCAGCTTCCATATATCGAAGCACCAGTTGGTTAACATGACGTTCCTCTTGGAAAGACTTCTTGTCCAGCTTCTTATATGCGGCTTTGACTTCCTCCGGCATCACAAAGAACAGCTCGTCCCCTTCCAGGAAGCTGAACACCAACCCTTTATCCATCAAAAACAAGTAAGCATCAGCGTAAATCGTATTATCCTGAATATGCGGTACTTTAAGAAGGCGGCTCACAAGCTCCCACTCCTGCGGCTCAGCCGTAAGGAAGGCTGACCGTACTTGTGCCATATTCGTAATCCGATCGCAAAGCGCGTCTACGAGCTCCTGCTTCTTCAGTTTGGAGCGCCCCGCTAGCGCGCAGTTGGCAGCGATGAAATTCAACCGATCCTTGGTCAGCTGTCCAAGGATGTCCTGCAAGCTGGTCTTAACCGTACCTTTAATCGCATTATTCACATTCAACTGCAGCATTTCTTTTTGTAAATCCATACCTAAACCCCTTTACATTTCAACCAATATATATAGATTGTACCCTAACCGGGCTCTCAATTGAAGCGAATGGTAGGATTAAGCAATTTCTTCAACTATTTATTCCTTGCATTCTAGCCCTTCCAACACCTTGAATGTCCGCTCAAGCTCCAGCTCGCATCCTTCCGCCGTCTGCCATCTGTTCTCCAGCAACCCTCGCACAAAGTCTTGTACGACTGGATCAAGCTCCAATTCTTCCTCCCAGCCCAGCTCCTCCTGTCCTTCATGCGGCAAGTAACCTGCGTACATGAGAAACAAGAAGAGATGTCCTAGACCATACAAGTCGCTTGCCGGTTCAGGAACGCGCATCCGGTGCTTCACGGCTCCCCAGCTGTCCGCGAATCCGATTGGCTCATCCTTATCGTAGGCAGACTCTTCGCCTATTCGGCAAGCTAACCCAACGTCGATGATAACCAGCTTATCACCGCTAACCAGAACATTAGGGATACGCACATCCCGGTGAATATAGCCGGCTTCATGCATATACCGCAGCGGCCGCAGCAATAGACGAATGAGGCGCAATGCTTCCTGCTGGCTGTATCTTCTCTCCGTCCCCAGTACAGCATGCTCCAAGCTATACCCTACAATCAGCTCCATCACGAGCACCATTTCTCTGCCGTGGGCGGCATAATCCAGCCACTGTGGAATTTGCGGATGATGGAGTTCACGAAGAGTCTCGCTCTCACGCTTAAGCATCTTCCGGGCCAAGCTTCGCTTGCTCGGCTTACCTCGCTTCATTAGGACACTAGCTCCGCTTCTCAGATCCGTGCAGCGATAAGCTTGACCGTAGCTCCCCATACCTAGCAACTGTTCGATGCGATACCTGCCCGCCCATACCGCGCCTTCCCGGAGCGGATAATCCAGCCAATTGAGCCGCCTTTCCCGCCACCATGCACCTAACATCCGTATCACTCCCCTGCTTTCACTTACGGCTGTACAAGGTGCTCGGTTTCTTATAATCGAATTGTAATTGGGCGATTTATAACGAAACCTGATTCATCAAGCTGCGTATTATTCTACAAGTCTAAAGCGCTTCCACTCGATTTTGATATAGGAGGTCCAACGCGTATGTTAAGACATCTATTGAACCGCCTCTTCAACTCCTTGCTCGGCCGCAAGCATCACGGTTCACACGGATACTACGGTCACCAGAATCACAGCAGCAGCGATTATAAGAAAGGCAACCATTACTCGTCGCATCACTCCAATTATGGCCATGGGCATTATAAGAAGAAACATGGCAGCTATAGCAGCTAACTACCGGAACCCGATCATCCTTGGTCGGGTTTATTTTTATTTTGTTATTTGTTATGGATCAGGTAGGAAAGGAAACCCTATTACAAGAATCATGTAAGGAAGCCAAAACAATGGAGGTTATCATGGGAAGAGTCATACATTTCGAAATTCATGTCGATGACATGGACCGCGCTAAGAAGTTTTATGGAGAAGTATTCGGCTGGACATTTGAGGATTACAGCAGCTACGCCGGCATGCCCTACTTTGGAGCTGTGACAGGTGATGCGGATGCAATGGGAATTAACGGTGCTTTGATGCAGCGCCATGGCGCTGCTCCGCAACCGGGGCAGCCTGTGAATGGTTTTGCCTGCACAATGGGAACCGGAGACTACGACGCGACGGAAGCCAAAATCCTAGCGAACGGCGGCACGGTCGCGTTACCGAAATACGCGCTGCCCGGCATGGCGTGGCAGGGATATTACATCGATACCGAAGGCAATATTATTGGGCTCCATCAACCGGACGTAAATGCCAAATAGTACTTACATTTGATCGAAAAAGACAAAAAAGCCTTATATCCCAACGGATATAAGGCTTTTTTAGATGAAGGAAAGCGGGTGATGGGAATCGAACCCACGCTATTAGCTTGGAAGGCTAAAGTTCTACCATTGAACTACACCCGCAGAAAAATGGTCGGGATGACACGATTTGAACATGCGACCCCCTGGTCCCAAACCAGGTGCTCTACCAAGCTGAGCTACATCCCGTGATTCATGAAACAAACTTTCAAGGCGCCACCCAGATTCGAACTGGGGGTGAAGCTTTTGCAGAGCTCTGCCTTACCACTTGGCTATGGCGCCATGATGGAGCGGAAGACGGGAATCGAACCCGCGACCCTCGCCTTGGCAAGGCGATGCTCTACCGCTGAGCCACTTCCGCAGATGGTTGGTGCGGTCAAGAGGACTCGAACCTCCACGTCATTGCTGACACTAGAACCTGAATCTAGCGCGTCTGCCAATTCCGCCATGACCGCGTAACAAGATAAAGTGAGTCATGTAGGATTCGAACCTACGACACCCTGATTAAAAGTCAGGTGCTCTACCAACTGAGCTAATGACTCGTAATGGCTGGGGATCTAGGATTCGAACCTAGGGATGACGGAGTCAAAGTCCGTTGCCTTACCGCTTGGCTAATCCCCAACATGAAGCATTTCATTTGGTTAATAAAATGGGGCGACCGATGGGAATTGAACCCACGAATGCCGGATCCACAAACCGGTGCGTTAACCACTTCGCCACGACCGCCGTAAAAATATGGTGGAGGATGATGGATTCGAACCACCGAACCGTGAGGAAGAGATTTACAGTCTCCCGCGTTTGGCCACTTCGCTAATCCTCCAAAAAATGGTGCCGGCGATAGGAGTCGAACCCACGACCTACTGATTACAAGTCAGTTGCTCTACCAACTGAGCTACACCGGCATAAGAACTTACAATTTTGAAAATGGTGGCTCGGGACGGAATCGAACCGCCGACACGAGGATTTTCAGTCCTCTGCTCTACCGACTGAGCTACCGAGCCGAACTTTGAAGAAATGGCGGAGCCGACGGGATTCGAACCCGCGGTCTCCTGCGTGACAGGCAGGCATGTTGGGCCACTACACCACGGCTCCGCAGTAAAATTGGTTGCGGGGGCAGGATTTGAACCTGCGGCCTTCGGGTTATGAGCCCGACGAGCTACCGAGCTGCTCCACCCCGCGATAGTACAAGTAAAACATATATGGTGGAGGCTGACGGGATCGAACCGCCGACCCTCTGCTTGTAAGGCAGATGCTCTCCCAGCTGAGCTAAGCCTCCAGGGAAATGAATAATGGTGACCCGTAGGGGACTCGAACCCCTGTTACCTCCGTGAAAGGGAGGTGTCTTAACCACTTGACCAACGGGCCCTATCTGGCGGAGAGCGAGAGATTCGAACTCTCGAGACGCGGTTAGCGCCTACACGATTTCCAATCGTGCTCCTTCGACCACTCGGACAGCTCTCCA
>NZ_FNNV01000046.1 GCF_900106745.1 Paenibacillus sp. CF384
GGCGATGTAAAATAGTTTGTGTACCAAGATTTGGAGCCTTAACAGGCAGCAAAAAAGTAGGGTATTCTCGGGGTTACCACACGCACCAAGAAGGAGCCCTACTCGATGACTACTTTACCCGAAAATATGTTCAATGATCTACTGGAAAATGCAGTAACTCGCCTTGTTAAAGAAAAACTAGAATTGCTTTTGCGTGAAGAAATTAAGAACTTCCTTGAAGTCGAACAAGAAGATCAACACAATAGCCGCAATGGTTATTACGAACGCACTTACGAAACCCGTCATGGCAAAATTGACAATCTCAAGGTGCCTCGGGACCGTAATGGGGAGTTTCAAACGCAGCTGTTCGAACCCTACCAGCGTCGCGAAGGGTGGTTGGAGGAGGCCATCATTCATATGTACAAAGGCGGCATGAGTACACGAGATGTCGCCAAGTTCATTGAAAGCATGTATGGAACTCAGTACTCACCGACCACCATCAGCAATATTACTCAGACGGTTATGGAAGACATCGAAGCGTGGCAGAAGCGGCCTTTGGAGCGACGCTATTCCGTCATCTACTTAGATGGATTGTACGTCAAACTCAAACGGAACACGGTCAGCAGTGAGGCTGTTTACCTTGCAATGGGCATTGACGAGAGAGGCTACCGGCAGATCCTAGGTTTCTATGTTGGCGGGCAGGAGAGTGCTAACGGTTGGCGAGATGTGCTTAAAGATATTCACAGTCGTGGAGCTACCGATGTGCTCCTTGGGGTGTTTGATGGCCTGCCTGGTCTAGAAAATGCCTTCAAAGAGATTTATCCCAAAGCCGACGTGCAGCACTGCATCGTACACAAGGTGCGCAGTACGTTCCCGAAGATTCGTGTATCAGATAAGACTGAATTTCTTGAAGATCTGAAGGCAGTGTATAACGCAACGGACGGCGGCGTGGCGAAGGCCATATTCAGCGGTATCCAGGCAAAGTGGAAGAAACTATACCCAAGGGAGATGAAGTCATGGGAAGATCAACTTCCTACTTTACTCACCTTTTTCGACTATCCACCGTTAATCTGGCCGGCTATTTATACGTCAAATGCAATTGAAAGAATGAACAAAGAGATACGCAAGCGCCTTAGGCCGATGAACAGTTTAACCAACATTGAAGCTGCTGAAAAAATCATTTACCTGCAGGCACTCGACTACAATGAAACGTGGAGCAGACGTGCCATACGTGGCTTTGTAGATCAAGAAACAAAAGATTTACTTGAAAAAAAGTATGTTGAAAGATATCCGAGCTTGGAAGTTTCGGTGGGGGAGTAGCCTCCCCCACCGAAACTTCTCACACCTCGAGCTTATTCCTACTTACACAAACTTCTTGACGCTACC
>NZ_FNNV01000023.1 GCF_900106745.1 Paenibacillus sp. CF384
GACGTGTTTTTCTCATGATACACCTCGACCTGTTTTGTTGTATTTATAGTAACAGGTCGCTGTTATGTTGTGTCCACTTATTATCCTAAACTCAATAATGGGTATTCTGCAAGCAAATAAGCCTTGTACGCTTCGTTAGAATTTCGAATGGGCACATTTCTGCCGTATAAGCCCACTAGGATTCGTTAGAGTTGGAAATGAAGGACGCAGATGATCGAAGTCGAGAAATGGCGCCACAGCTTGCAGCTAGTGACGCCATTTTATAGTTGGAAGATGCCCTTCCGAAGGACATCCCAGATATTCCTCCGTAAATGCGTTGACAGCGTATTCAGGCTCGTGGTAAGATAACGCTTGTCACTGATTTAACACGGGGCCTTAGCTCAGCTGGGAGAGCGCATCGCTGGCAGCGATGAGGTCAGGGGTTCGATCCCCCTAGGCTCCACCATAATTAACCGTCAGAACCCTTCATAATGAAGGGTTTTTTTGTTTGTTTTCGTCTGTCTCTATGCATTTCTGAAATGATTTGGTGCCATTTTGGTGCCTAAATGATACTAAAAAGCATATGTTGTAATCAATGAGAAAGCAAGGGGAAGATCCCTACTTTGGGAGTTTGTAGCAAATGAAGAACATAATTTAGATGAAGAAAACTGTTATAAATATATCGCCGAACTACATGAAATTTGGTTGACCGCAGTAGCTAAATGTGGTCAGGTTGTAAGTGATATTAAAGAGTAAGCAAAGCTACTCAAAATGAGTGGTTTTTTTATTTGAAGGATATTTGTAAACAATTGTCGAATCCCCTTCTTTGGAAATTAGGAGGGGTTTGATGGAAAAGTATAAACCGTTGTATTTGTTACTTGGAATGACAACAGTAAGCTGGTTTGGATCGGGAATCCTGATTCAAGTAATCTGGGGCGATACCGGGAGAGGCACAATTGGTGATATGTTTGGAGCAATAAATGCGTTGTTCTCAGGTCTTGCTTTTGCTGGCATAATCTATACAATTATGATGCAACGAAAAGAATTGGCTCTACAACGTGAGGAATTAAAATTACAGCGCGATGAGGTAGCAAAGTCAACGCAAGAACTAGCAGGTCAAAGAGAGCAGATGGAGTTTCAACGGTTTGAAACTACTTTCTTCAATTTGGTGAAGGTTTATGGTGATGTGGTTAGCGAGATTAGTATTGGTACAGCGAGAGGTAGAGAGGTCTTCATTAAAGTCATGAATAATTTGCATCAAAACAATAATGATTTTGAATTTGTGTTTAAAGGTTTCCATTATCTATTAAACCATTACTTTAATACAGCAACTACTATAGTAGAATATGTTCACAAACATAAAGTTCTAATTGAAAGTGACAAGCAGCAGTATATTAAGTTCTTTAGATCACAGATTTCAGAGTATGAGTTGATATTAATATATTGTTTCACCAATAGAAACATCGAGCTTTTGAGTTTGTTTGAATACTATAAATTCTTTGAAGAATTGAACGATACAGTCAAAACTACTTATAAAATAAGTTAATATTAAAGAAATAATCTCTAATTAAGGAGAACTACATATGTCCAATAATTCATTTCCATTCCCATCAAGAAATGCTCAAAATACAGAAAAAAAAATTTACGTACACGGACAGTCATATGATACATTTGAAGAGCAATTACTTTCTTATCGTAGAAAAGTCTCTTCTGAAGCCTCAAGTATCAAGAATCAATATTTATATCTTGAAGATGAGATGATTAAGTCTTTTCAATATGTTGACCCTACTATCACTAATTTGCCGACAACCTCGGTTCGATTTGCAACAATTATTCGTGAGTGTTCAAACCTATTTGAGATTATTGCGAGATCTATCTATAAACAATTGTTTGATATAAATAGTAACTACCAATTGAATATTTTTAATTTTTTGTCATTAGATGCATTTCTTCATTTGAGAGATGTGTGTCTAGATAGCCCTTCTTTAGAAGGTGAGTTTGCTGGACATGATATCCTTCAGCCTTATAAATCTCTTGATGGATGGGATAGAAATTCAAGTGTTACGGAAGAACATGTTCCACAATGGTGGAAAGCTTATAATAAAGTTAAGCACGATATTAATGGAATAACGAGTCATGGAACATTTGCGAATGCACTTCAGGCAGTGGGAGCGATAAACATAATTATTAATAGAGTGTATGGATCAGGAGTTGTCGGGGGAACCTTAATTAAACCAACGAATGATGGGAATAGTAATCAACTCTTAGTTCCAGTATCAAAGTTATTTATTGATGATACAGTAATTACAGCAAAATTTGGTTAATCCTAGAGGCTTAGATTTATTTTGACAGTATATTGATGTTGAACGCCATTTCAGGTCAATCGGAGAATACTTTCGGTATAAATTTATACAGCGGCAGTCTAGGACATTATTTCTTGTCCAAGGGCATAGCTGTTTCTTTTTATCCAATTCTTAAGCGGGAGGTGTGCAGTATCAATATATTTGATAGGTTTGTTGCTTTCATCAATTAAGAAGCCGTAATGAGACGGTCAGCCGCCCGCAAGGTAAACGAATTATTAAATGGGTACGAACAGGGCGGGGCTTCGGAGACAAAGAAGACCATGCGGGGCTGGATCACAAGCTCGGCAAGTCCTAAGTAAGACATAGATCGTTCACTTGAGACGATTCGTGCAAGATCATGTGGCTTTATTTAAATGGCCCAATTGGAGTAGCAACGCTGAAGACGGCGAGAACGAATGTTATTGGACCAGGCTTAAGATTGAAGCCTAACATTTACGCTGAAGTGCTCGGGATGACTCCGGGGCAGGCTGACCAATAGGCAAGCAATGTACAGCACGAGTTTGTGATTTGGGCTGAGTCAAAGCATTCAGATGCAATTCGTAAGAACGTTACTGGCAGCGATGAGGTCAGGGGTTCGATCCCCCTAGGCTCCACCAATAAATAACCGTCAGAACCCTTCATAAGGGTTTTTTTGTTTGTTTCGAATGTTTTTACGTGTTGGTGCCTAATTGAATTTAAAAAAACTGCATCCCCGATTAAAGGAGATGCAGTTTATTCTGGTAGCTTTGTTTATTCTGTTAAAGGATTGCGATTGCTAAGAAGACCATTCTTCGCAGTGGAACTGCCTCTCCGCCTAATGTCTCTAACTTCTTTATAATGCGCTCTAGAGACAGGGGCACGGAGGGCGTCTTTTCCAACTGGTTCTTTCTCGAAAAAGACTTGATGCGTGTCTTCATCGTAAAACTCAATTTTGTCTTTTTGGACCATGAAACAACGGTCGATCTTGACAAAACCCTGTAAACTAAAAAACCGTTCTTGTTCCTCCGGACTTTTTATGTAGTAAAAGGCTCCCTCGTGCGTCTGGAGATACTTTTCGCCATTTAGACTGCCCACAAATCGGACATCGTTTAGGTCTATTTCGACAATATCGAAACTCCCGTCTTTGCGACGATTAACTACATGAAATGGGCGATGCATGCTTCAACATCCCTTCGATATACTACTTTCTAAGTTCCGCAGGGATTTCAGGTTTATTGATGAAAGCGTAAGAACCCACGAGAACGAAAACCGATGCTACTCCAATTACAATAGCAGCCACACCACGATATGCTAGTTGTTTCATCTGTTGTTTCACCCCCTTTCTTTGAAAGGTAATAACAAAGCTTGCACTATAAAAGCGACTGCAAGGAGGTCAGAAACAAATAGGAAGTTAGTCGCGACGAGCGCTGCGGATACAATTTTTAACAAAGGATAATATTTTGGGGAAAGCCGGGCGTACTTGTCATAGTTCGCCGGCGCGAAGATTAGCACACTTAGCAGTGCAACTGCTGTGAGGATGTAAGTCCAATTATCTGACAAGAAAATATGCGGCATTACTGCCATAGCAAACGTTGAGACAAAAATACATAGCCAACCGGACTTTAAGTGGTAACCGCCTGTTAATAGGCGAATAGTCGCGAATACTATTAATAATAATCCAGTTCTTCCAATTTCGCCAGTAAAAAGTCCTATTAGTAGAGAAAATGCAGTAATCGATACCGTATTCCAAATAATGCTCAACGAGTAGACGATAACGTCGACTGATGGCGCATTAGCTACACCATTTGCCTTCATTCGTACATTTAGGTCAGTGGCTATTTTACGCAGCATCTTCAGTATCCTTTCTCAGTGTAAAGTATAGGAATAAAGGAAGAGTCAGTAAAAAGACAACACTCGCGGCGATCACATATTCATCATAATTATTACGGAATACGACAGCCAGGATGGCAGCTAATACGATTGCGAATGCTATGATTGCTAATAGTATTGCATTCGTACCTCTAATTTCGACATATACTCGCCGTGAAGTTGGAACGAAGTCGAATCCCCAGTTCTTTATGTATACGGTTCTGGCAATCGCGATGTTGGCTAAACAAGTGATAATTTGTACAGCTGTTGCAGTAGCATGATTGCTGGTTATCGTCGAGAATGAAGTATCGCTAACCTGGCTAGCTACTAGAATAATTAAGCCCTGCACTGTAAATAGAGCGGCTATTCCCGCAAAATTCATGATTATGGAATGGAAAATCGGAACCCGGAACAAGATCCATAGAACGAGTACAAAGAGGATAAACTGGATATAAGAAGACAAATCACCAACAGCAGGATCTAAGCGCGAGAAGTAAGAAGCTTGACTCATTAATAAGGAAACTAGCAATACGTTAATGATCAATCTTCTGTCCAATCCAAACCTAAACAATGTAAACAAGAATAGCAGCGTGCCAATGTACTCGAATGTAGACCCAACAATGAAAAGAAAATAATTCATGCCCCGACCGCTCCCTTTATTTATCTTCGTCTTTCCTGCGGCGATCATCAGATTCATCTCTAAACTCTATAATTGCATCCTCAATCCAGAGCGGTCCGCTCTTAATGACAAGGACCGGATCAGGAAATCCCTTCGTCTTCCTCTTATGATGCATATTGCGCCGATCGATCCCCAGTATCTCTGATACCTCCGCACTGCCGACAAGTTTAGGGTAACTTGGGCTAGCTGCTACTTGTTCCCTCAAAATCCGTATTTCATCAATTAAGGATAGAATGCATTCCCCGACTTCTCCTCTCGCTTCATGCGCCAACTCGGTGCATTTCGTGATCGAGAACTTCAAACAATCACCCGCCTTACATAATATTACTTATATCCTGATTATACGACAAAAACGTATATACGCAATATGCATATTTATTGACAGTTTTTCTCAGCGCAGCTTTCAAACTAGTTAGTAAAACCTAGCTTGGGCTAAGGCTTTTATACTAGAAGAATTTCGAATGTGAAAGCACTTTAGCATCTTTGTAAATTGATAGAATACATTGAATAATAGACAAACGAAGTAGGTCACTATATGATCATGGTAATTGAATAACCACAGCAAGGTGCGTGTTTAGCCAACTAAACATCGCTTAAAAGGGAAGTCCGGTGCAAATCCGGCGCGGTCCCGCCACTGTTATTGACGAGCAACTCCATGAAAGCCACTGGTAGAAATACCGGGAAGGCATGGAGAAGCGTTGACTCAAAGCCAGGAGACCTGCCTTGACGTGTACTTGTGTTCACAGACTCTACGGATGATGGAGGCGGTGCTTATTTATGTTGTCATTTATTTGACTACGGACAGTGCCAGCCTTTGATTCTCTATGAATCGAAGGCTATTTGTATTGGGCTGCTCCCATCTCGCTTTACTAGGAAGGGGAAATTATGAACAGAAGCAGTAAATTAGTATGCGCCATTGTTATCTTGTGTTTGATGATTGGTCAATTGAGTATTGCACCTATATACGGTTCACCGGCCAAAGATGTGGACCATGCCATTCAGGATACAGCGGCTTACTTGTTGGCTGCGGTACAGGAACCTCAAGTTGGCTCCGTTGGTGGAGAGTGGGCTGTCATCGGTTTGGCTCGTTCCGGATACCCAGTCCCTCAACGTTATTTTGACGACTATTACAAGACGGTTGAGAACTACGTCATATCGCTGAAGGGCGATCTTCATGATAAGAAGTATACCGAATATTCCAGAATCATCTTGGCTCTAACCGCCATCGGAGCGGATCCGACCCATGTAGGCGGCTACAATCTGCTGACACCGCTTGGTGATTTCGATAAGACCATTTGGCAGGGGATAAACGGACCGATCTTCGCACTAATCGCTTTGGACAGCAAAAATTATGCGATGCCATTCAATAGCACGGCCAAGACGAAAGCAACAAGAGAAATGTACGTGGACGAAATCTTATCCAGGCAGCTGAAGGATGGTGGATTTGCGCTTTCCGGTACGGTGTCGGATCCGGATGTTACGGGCATGGCATTGCAGGCACTTGCGAAATATCAGGACAAGAAAAGCGTGAAAGCTGCAACAGATAAAGCGCTCGAGCGGTTATCGAAGATACAGGATAATAAAGGCGGCTACTCCAGCTGGGGAGTCAAAAATTCCGAAAGCACGGTTCAGGTGTTGATGGCGTTATGTGAGCTTGGCATCCCCATCAATGATAGTCGATTCGTCAAGAACGGCAGTACCGTTGTCGATGATCTCCTTGGCTATTATGCGGAGGGAAAAGGATTTCAACATGCAATCGATAACAGTGGCGTAAACGGAATGTCTACAGAGCAGGCGATGTATGGACTTGTGAACGCGGAGCGGAGATCGGCAAACAAGAATAGTCTTTACAGGATGTCCGACGTTATAAGGAAGACGCCTTCCACTTCAAATGAAGAGGCGGGCTTACCGGATAAACATAAGGATATTAAAGCAATGCCCGTGCTCGAAGCGGGCAAGACGTTCTCTGATATTGCCAATCATCTGAATAGAAAGGCTATCGAACAGCTTGCGTCACGCGGGATCATTAACGGTATGACCGCAGACACCTTTGCTCCGAATCGGACAATGACCCGGGCAGAATTCGCAGCGATCGTGACCAAAGGTCTGGGGCTGCTGCCAAAGGCAACTTCGGTATTTACCGATGTTCCTAAAGGCGGCTGGTATGCAGGTTACGTAGGTACTGCTTTCAGCTATGGGATCGTGAGAGGCACATCGAAGACAACCTTCTCTCCCGGCGTTACCATTACGAAGCAAGAAGCTGCTGTTATGATCGCGAGCGCAGCCAAGCTATGCGGCATGGATACCAATCTAAGCGTGGCAGAAACAAGAGATATGCTGGCTCAATTCGGTGATTATACGAAGACTGCCGAGTGGGCGAGGGCAGCGCTTGCTTTCAACTTCCGAGAGAATATTTTGTCGCAGGATGCATTTAATATTGAGCCTAAAGTGGCGATTACGCGTGCCGAGATCGCGGAGATGCTCTACCGCATGTTAGCCGCAACCAAATTGTTGTAAAGAGGCGTTCCTATGAAAGTGACCAGATCTAAAATCATCGCAGCAGCGATCTTTATTGCTGTTCTTGTCGTTGCGTATCTCAGTAGCGGCCCACTTGAGAGCCGCTCGCCTGAATCGCCACCTACTTCGACTGATGCAGCGCAAACGGCTGATGCTCATCAGCAGAGCGCAGATTCAACGGGAACAGAACCAGCTGTTGAGCAACCTGTAACGAATGAGAACCCAGTTGAAACGACGTCGAAGACGGACACGGACAATACTTTGACGGGAGAGTCGACTGCTTCAGCGAATACAGTTAAGTCTAGTGATGTGTCGACATCTATACCAAACACAACAAAGGGGAACGGCCAACAAGAGGTCAAATCCGGCAAACCAACAGTGAAGCCTCCGGTTAAGCAAGGCGATTCTTCACAGACGACGGCGTCATCGACACCGACGGAAGGCAAGCCTTCCAAGCCTTCCAAGCCTTCCAAACCCTCCAAGCCGTCCATGACGATTGATCCTAAGACCGGCAAGGATAAGTATTTGACCGAAGCTGTACCGGATGGCAAACCAGTCCCTGTAGAGCCGGAGGATTCAACGGTATCCGATAAGACGCTGACCGCCTACCTCTCCGTAAGCTGCGCTGCCATTCTGGATAATCTGGATAAGCTCGATCCCGAGAAGCTGGAGCTAGTTCCGGAGGACGGAATCATCGTATCGAAACGCGAAGTTACCTTCTATGAAGGGGAATCGGTATTCAATGTATTGCAGAGAGAATTGAAGAGAAGCAAAATTCATATGGAATTTGAAAATACGCCTATGTATAACTCTGCTTACATTGAGGGAATTAACAATCTTTATGAATTCGACTGCGGAGAGCTATCCGGATGGATGTACAAGGTAAACGACTGGTTCCCGAATTACGGAAGCAGCCGATACCAACTTAAGCAGGGAGATGTAATCGAGTGGGTCTATACCTGCGACTTGGGAAGGGACGTAGGCGATAGTTATGCTGCTGCAGGCGGTGATAAGAAATGAGAGATGCGTTCTCTAGCTACCATCCCGTCGTGAATTTCTCGTATTTTGCGCTCGTCCTATCCTTCTCGATGATCTTGATGCATCCGGTATGTCTGGGGATCTCGATCATGTTCGCTTGTGCCTACTCGATCCAATTAAACGGGAAGCGCGCCATGAAATTCAACTTATTCTACATGCTTCCCATGTTGGTCGTAACTGCGCTCATTAATCCGGCATTCAATCATGAAGGGGTAACCATACTCCTTTATCTGCATAGCGGTAATCCATTGACCTTAGAATCCATTACTTACGGTATTGCTGCAGCGACGATGTTCATAGCAGTCATCTGCTGGTTCTCCTGTTACAACGCCGTGATGACCTCAGATAAGTTCATCTATTTATTCGGCCGGGTTATTCCTGCACTTTCACTTGTGCTCTCGATGGTCCTTCGGTTTGTTCCGAAGTTCAAAGCTCAGTTTACCGTAGTGTCAGAAGCGCAGCGATGTATCGGAAGAGATGTTAGGAATGGCAGTGTGCTTGCGAGAATTCGGCATGGCATTCGCATACTGTCCATTATGACAACATGGATGCTTGAGAATAGCATTGAAACTGCCGCATCCATGCGCAGCCGCGGTTATGGATTGAAAGGGAGAACCGCGTTCTCGCTATACCAATTCGATCGTCGCGACCGGGCTGCGCTGCTCGTTATTTCTATAATTGGCAGCTATATTCTTGTAGGCATGTATGCGAAAGCCATGTATTATCGTTACTTTCCATCCATGCGCGGTGTGGAACTATCGGTCTTTAGTGTAAGCGTGTTTGCCGCATTTGCCGCGTTTTGCGCCATACCGCTGGTTATTAACGTTCGGGAGGATCTGCGATGGAAGCATTCACAGTCGAGCATCTAAGCTTCTCCTATCCCGGTTCTGATCGGAAAGCGTTACAGGATGTTTCATTTACCATTCGAGATGGAGCGTTCGTCGCACTGTGCGGCAAATCGGGGTGTGGGAAGTCAACGCTGCTCCGGCATCTAAAATCGGAACTTGCGCCGCATGGTGAACGGAGCGGATCTGTAAAGTTTCGAGGGACAGCAATGGAGAACTTGGACCGTCGTACGCAAATTGCAAACATCGGCTATGTTCTGCAGTCTCCTGATAATCAGATCGTCACGGATAAAGTGTGGCATGAGTTGGCTTTTGGACTGGAGAGTCTTGGCTGCAGCGCTCCGGAAATTCGTAGGCGCGTGGCCGAGACGGCTAGTTTCTTCGGCATTCAAGAGTGGTTTCATAAGAAAGTAACAGAGCTCTCCGGCGGGCAGAAGCAGCTGCTTAATCTGGCCTCCGTGATGGTTATGCAGCCTCAAGTGCTCTTGCTCGACGAGCCGACCAGCCAGTTGGATCCGATTGCAGCTTCCGAGTTTCTTGGTACACTGGGCAAGATCAATCGAGAACTCGGGATAACCATCGTGCTGACCGAGCATCGGCTGGAAGAAGTACTGCCGCTGTCTGACATCGTGCATGTGATGGATTTAGGTGAAATTGCCGTATCCGGCACGCCGAGGGAAGTAGGGGAGAAGCTCCGTGAACTGCGGCACGACATGTTCTACGCCATGCCTACGCCTATGCGTGTATATTCGAGGATTGATAATGCGCTGGAATGCCCGGTTACCGTTCGGGAAGGACGCGAGTTCTTACACCGGCTGGCGGAAACGACATCCTATTCCAAAGAAATGCCGGTGGAGATGACATGGCAGCAGGAGGAAATTGCTGCAATTGAACTTGACGAAGTCTGGTTCAAATATGATCAACATGCGCCGGATGTGCTGAAAGGGTTGTCATTGAAGGTGTTTCCAGGTGAGCTTCATGCGATTGTCGGTGGTAACGGGGCTGGGAAAACAACGGCGCTTTCTCTGATTTCCGGCTTACGCAAGTCCTACCGCGGGAAAGTCCTGCTCTATGGCAGGGCAATTGGGGAATATACGGATGGCGAGAAATACAATGGATTACTAGGTGTACTGCCTCAAAATCCACAAGCACTCTTCGTAGGAAAGACGGTGGAGGCGGATCTTCTTGAACTGTTGTCGGGGGTAGATCAAGCAACAGCTCAAGATCGCATTCGGTATGTTTCGGACTTATGCGAGCTGGATGAATTACTTGGCAGGCATCCGTACGATTTATCCGGAGGGGAGCAGCAACGTGCAGCTTTGGCCAAAATACTGCTTCTGGAGCCCTCTATTCTGCTGCTCGATGAGCCGACCAAGGGCTTGGATGCGGGGTACAAGCTGAAGCTCGCCGGCATATTGCATCAGCTTAAGCAGCAGGGTACGACTATTCTTATGGTCAGCCACGATATCGACTTTTGCGCTAGCTTCTCCGACCGATGTTCGATGTTCTTCGATGGTGGAGTCGTATCGGACGGTCAGCCTCGGGAGTTCTTCTCGGGCAATCGTTTATACACGACGGCAGCGAATCGGATGGCTAGAGAGCTGCTTCCTTGGGCTGTTACGCCTAATGAGATTATCCATGCTTTTGGCGGTCTTAAAGAGGACGCGATTAGCTTCGCCGGTCA
The DNA here is from genome assembly GCF_900106745.1 of Paenibacillus sp. CF384. Taxonomy (GTDB): domain Bacteria; phylum Bacillota; class Bacilli; order Paenibacillales; family Paenibacillaceae; genus Paenibacillus_Z. Next base: position 10,933 of record NZ_FNNV01000023.1, read on the forward strand.
GCGGCAGGCATTCGCAGCATTGGCAGTTGCACCAAGGCCCAAGAAAGGCGCATCCTCCCTTGGGACAAGTCAAGATCAACAAGTGCCTGCTGATCAACGAAAGCTCTCTAAGCGAACCCTTACAGCCATGATGATGATTGTATTGCTCATTCCGCTGACGATATGGTTCGGAATCTACTATCTCGATGACCGCAAGTATTACTTTATCTCCATGCTTGTGATGGGGGAGACGATACTGCCGTTTGCCTTCATGTATGAGGGCAGGAAACCGCAGCCCAAAGAGCTGGTGACGTTAGCCGTATTATGCGGCATAGGTGTAGCCGGCCGTATGGCGTTATTCATGGTGCCGCAGTTCAAGCCGGTACTGGCGATCGTCATTATTTCCGGCGTAGCCTTAGGTCCTGAAGCAGGCTTTCTTGTTGGCGCGGTCACAGGTTTTGTATCCAATTATTATTTCGGTCAAGGCCCATGGACGCCTTGGCAAATGTTTGGTTTCGGCATAATCGGATTCATGGCCGGCGTGTTGTTCAGAAAAGGCTTGCTTCGCCGAAACCGAATAAGCTTAAGCCTATTCGGGGGAATTGCTGCATTTGTCATCTACGGCACAATCATGAATGTCTCTTCTGTATTCATGACGCAGACCAAAGTTACAGTAGAGATGTTCGTCCTTGCCTGTATAAGAGGTATCCCGTTCGATCTCATTCACGGGTTTGCGACGGTTGTGTTTCTGCTTATGCTCGCCAGACCCATGCTTGAGAAGCTGGATCGCGTGAAAGAGAAGTATGGGTTGATGAAGTAACGGTGATTTACGCAGGTGATTAAACTAGATTCGAACAAGATAAAGAAGCACTGCAGCCCATCAGGTTGCAGTGCTTCTTTGTTTCTTCATTACATTTCCGAAGTCAGTTGATTAGAAGCTACTTTTAGTTGCTGTAAGCAGTATTTCGTCCTACGAATGACGATTATCATAAATTTGCAGGAATAATCTGGGGAGGTTAAATGAATGCACAGAAAAATGTTGGCTTTGGCGCTAGTATTCGTCTTGGCGTTTGTATCGATGAATACGATTCTGCGGACGGCCGAGGCGGCACAGAGCGGCAACTGGATGACGGATGGCGGAGGATTCGAATCGGGCATCGCGGCCTGGGAGGATTGGGGCGCGACAGGCGTGACATCGAACGAAGCGGATGTACATTCAGGCGAACAAGCGGCCGTCATCGGTACCGGCGAAGCGATTGAAGGAGGCGCGGGCTGGTACGTCGCCGACGTCACCGGTGGGCAGAAGTTCACCATTTCCGCATGGGGTAAAGCAAGCGAAGGGGAAACGGCGATCGTTGGCGTCAAAAGCCTCAATGGGCCGGCCATTCCCGGAAGCGAAGCATCTTTGACGTTCTCCGGGCAAGCTTACGAGCAGAAGTCGATTACGTATACCGCTGCTGCGGGGGCGACCGAGCTGCTGATTTACATCTACAAAAACGAAGGGGCAGGATACGCCTTCATTGACGATATCAGCGTTGTCGCAGAGACGCCGGAGATCGATATCGTCCACCCTCATAATCATGCATACTTGCCGGAAGAATGGTTTTATCTGCCTAAACCGGACGAAACGATCGCAGAGCGGGTAGAACAGCTCGAACAGCACGAGATCGAGTACCAATTCGCGAACATTGGCTCCTTGCAGGCGGACGGCACGATCGATCCTACACAAAGTGACGAGCTCGGCCATTGGATCAAGGTTTCTAGAGAGACAGATCCGAATCAGAAAGTCATCGCGTGGATCAACGGAAATACAGAGCGCCACCTGCATGTAGGCACCGAAGAGGAGAAGGTGGCCATGCACGCAACCATCGTCAACTCCTTGAAAACGATGATCGATACGGGGTTTCTGTACGAAGGCGTCTATTACAAAGTAGACGGCATCCAGTTCGATATCGAACCGCTGCGCGCGCGGTGGAAAGATGACCCCGAGCTGTTATCGCTGCTGAAGGATATTCGGAATGCGGTAGGTAACGACGTGCATCTGTCCATTGCTACACCGGCATGGGACAGCGTGTGGTCGAATGCCTATATTACGGAAATCGCGAATGTGATGGATATGCTGAACCCGATGATCTACGACACGATAGGCCCAGACAGCTGGAAGCCGAATGTTGTACAGAGCGGCGAAGAATACGAGGCTTTATGGAAAGCGACTTCACTCCGATATAGCACGGCAATCGCGGCGAGCAATAATCCGGATTGTCAATTAGCACCAATAATGCCAGCCTACGATACGAAAGGCTACACGGAGACGGACCCTACGGTGCCGGAGTACGGACAGTTCGTTGTCTATCACGATCCTGTTATCGAGAACGTCTATCATGCCGCACGCGGCTTGAAGCAAGCGATAGCGGACGGGGCGAATGTGTACGGATCAGGTATCTTCTGGTGGGGGACATTTATTCTTGATCATCCGGATCCGCGCGATAATCAAGATTATTCCCACGCCAGAGGCTGGTGGAAAGACGAGTGGCTGACGAACGGCGTCTCGACTGACGTTCCTCAGGAACCCGAGCAGCCGGAAGCGCCAGAAGATGGCAGCGCTATCGTAAGCAATGGCAGTTTCGAATCCGGGACATCCCCTTGGGAAGATTGGGGCTTTGTTGAATTCGTCAAAGATCCGGCTCCGAACGCCGGGAACAAAGCGGCCCGCATCGGCTTGGAAGAAGGAGGCATGGGGCAAATCGTGACCGGTATCGGCGAAGGCAAGAAGCTGACATTGTCCGGTTGGGGTAAAGTCGATATCGTCGGGGACGAAGCGATGATCGGGATCGATTGCTTAAACGATAAACCCGGCGCAGGCGGGGGCAATAAAATACCCGGCGGGAAATTCACTCTTCGGTTCGACGGAACGGCCTATGAGAAAAAATCAATAAATTTCACGACGGTGCCAGGCACGACGAAAATCCAAGTCTACCTCTATAAATCATCGACTGCTGGCGGCTACGTCTACGTAGATGATATTCGCGTAGAACTTCAACAGGATCCACCGGCACAACCGCCGGTTTCCGGATCGACGAGCGCTGCTAGCGCGGTCATCGTCCCAGCTAACGCAGCTAACGGCGGCATGGTGCAGCTAATTCTTCCTAGCGGAGCTGTCAACCATAGTTCGACGAACGGCAGCTCGCTGACAACGGCGACAATTGGCGGAATGCCGCTTGAACAAGCTTTTGCGCAAGCTAAAACAGACAATGCCTTATCTCCAAAAGTAAAGATTCAGATAGAAGCGGTCGATGGCGAGCTGCGGACGCTATTGCCTGCTGCTGCATTGTCACAAATTAGCAAATCGACGCCAGGTGCTACGCTCATACTGATCTATGATGGCGGCAGTTACGAGCTCCCATTGGCGTTAATCGATGCGGAATCGCTCGGCACCAAGCTGGGAGTTCCAGCCGTTGAAGTCTCGATTAAACTATCGGTCACCCCTGTGACAGCCGATATCGACGGACGTCTGAAGGCGGCAGCAGCCGCGCAAGGCATCGTTCCGTTAAGCGGTGCGATCGAATTTACATTGGTCGCGGAAGCCAGTGGCAAGACCGTCGCCTTGAATAACTTCGGATCGACGTACGTAGCTAGAGGAATTGTCTTGGATGAGAAGATCGACGCAAGCCGTTCAACCGGCGTCTTGTATGATCCGGATACGAACCAATTCACCTTCGTTCCGACTGCGTTTACTTCGCGGGAAGAAGGCGTAACGGAAGCGAAACTCTCCCGCAACGGCAATAGCGTGTATGTGGTCGTGACGTCCAACCATGCATTCGAGGATTTAACCGGGCATTGGGCTCGTAATGATATTGAACGCCTAGCAGCGAAGCTGGTCTTAAACGGGGTAGGCGGTAATCGCTTCGTACCGGACGGCCAAGTGACGAGAGCGGAATTCACGGCGATGTTGGTTCGCTCGCTTGGTTTGACCGGATCCGCAATCGCGACGTTCTCCGACGTTCAGTCGGACGCTTGGTTCGCAGGCGCCTTAGGCACAGCGGCGAACGCCGGTCTTGTACAAGGCGACGCCGCCGGGAAGTTACGGCCGGACGCTCTTGTAACCCGCGAGCAAATGGCGGTCATGGCGTCGCGCGCACTGTCTTGGCTTGGCGTTCAACATCCAGCTAAGCCTTTGAATCTCGAAGGTTTCGGAGATCAGGAGCAGATTGCTCCATGGGCCCTTGCCGACGGGCAGCTGGCCATCTCAACCGGTCTTCTGAAGGGAAGGAACGACACCTTATTGGCGCCTAAATCCTATGCGAGCCGTGCCGAAGCCGCCGCGCTCATCGGACGAATGCTCGTTAGCGCCAATTTCAAGTAATAGGAGTACGACTGTGAAGTCAGCTTAACTAAAAAAGAGACGTTGGGGAGTGCCCCAACGTCTCTTTCGTCATTCAGCAGGTCAACCTTTAACCCCGCCGGCGGTTAATCCTTCAATGATTTGTTTTTGCAGAACGGCGTAAATCACCATGACCGGCACGATGCTGTAGACGATTCCCGCCGACATTTGAGCGTAATTCGTGTTATAGATATCGCGGAACCCGACCATTCCGACCGGCAGCGTTCGCAATTCATCGGTGGAGATGAAGAAATTCGCCATTAGAAACTCGTTCCAGTTTCCGATGAAGTTGATGATAAACACGGTTACTAACGCCGGAACTGTAATCGGCATAATGATTCTTGCGAATATGCCCTTTGCACTCAAACCATCCATGACGGAGGCTTCTTCGATTTCACTCGGTATCGATTTCATAAACGCCGACAGTATAATAACCGTAAACGGAATTGCACCGGCAGTGTACGGCAGGATGAGTGCCATGTGGGTTCCCAATATGGGCTGACCAAATATCACTAGCTTATTTAATAGGATAAAAATAGGCAAAAGCAAGGCGCCGCTCGGAATGAGCAAGCCGATCAGGATGAATTGATACAATCCTTTGCTCATTTTCTTATAGCGCATCCGCGTAATCGCAAATGCTCCCATGGAAGAGAAGATAATCGTCGCAATGGAACATAGCGTGGCGATATACAAACTATTAAGGAAGTAAACACTGATCTTCGCATTCACCCAAGCCTCGTAGTAATTCTCGAAATGAAACGAAGAAGGGAATCCGAACGGATTGCTTGCAATCGCCTGGTTATCCGACTTGATGGAGGAGAAAAGGACGAATAGGAACGGGTAAAGAGTCACGACTAAATAACCTAATAGAATAATATGGGGGAGACTCTTCTTCACTGATCTTAGTGTCATCGTCATTAGTATTCGACCCTTTCGACTCTTCTGGCAATTAAGAATTGGTACAAGGCTGTAAGAATGAGAGAGAACATGAAAATCAACACCCCAATGGAGTTTCCATATCCATATTTCGCATTCGTGATCCCGTATTTAATTAAATAGGTTGCCATTACATCGGTTACCCCGCCTGGACCGCCATCCGTCATGACGATGATAATATCGGCCGCTTTCATCGCACCAGAGATGGAGAGCATAATGACTACGGAAATGATCGGCATGATAAGCGGCACCGTAATTCGGGTTGCACGGGTCCAAGCGCTGGCCCCGTCGACAATGGCAGCTTCATCGATTTCTCTCGGAATGGACAAGATTGCAGCAAGGACCATGACGACATAGAATCCCGTCCATTGCCACGCATTGGTGATCAAGATCGAAAACATCGCCCAACTGGTGTCGGATAACCACATGACAGGCTGAAAGCCGAGTTTCGTCAAAATTTGATTGAACAAGCCGATATCCGGTTCATAGATGAAACTCCACAAAATTCCGATTACCGCAGTCGACATCACGGAAGGAACAAATACGGCTGTTTTATATAAACCTTTGAGTTTCTTGACGTTACTGATTAAGAGAGAGAAGAAGATAATGACCGGAACTTGCACGAAAACCGAGAATAGAATGAATTTCCCGTTATTGAGAACGGAGTCCCAGAATAAAACATCGCCAAACGCATGCTTAAAGTTCGTCAAACCATTAAACTTCGCTTCGGTTAAACCGTTCCATTTCATAAAGCCTGTAGTGAAGGCAGAAATCATCGGATAAATGAAGAACAAGAGATAGAGCAGTAGGAGAGGCAGCAAAAACAGGATATAGGTCCATGGGTTTCGTAATGTTTTATTCATCGGTTCCTCCGCGATAATCAGACATTGGCTGCATGAGTCGAGCTTATAAAAAAAGTACCACCCACTCTGAGGCGGGTGGTACTTTCCTTGCTTATATGCTTTTAGAAATCGTCGTTGTTTGCTGCATCTTGCGCTTTTTGAACAGTGTCCAGCATGGCTTTAGGTGTCACTTTTCCGCCGATTAGTTTTTGAATGCCTTCGCTGATCGCCGTATTTACGTCAGGTTGAACCAAGGAATCGAATGCAGGGAAAGCACCGCTTGCTTTGTTGCCTACTGCAATGATTTCTTTTACCAGGTTAGAAGCTTTGGCATTCGCCAATTTCGTGCTGTTTACTTTCATGGAAGGCAGGACGCCGTCTGCTTCAAGACCGCGAATTTGCATTTCGTCATTGTACATGTTCTTGATAAACGATTTTACGAAGGCCATTTGCTTCTTGTCGTTTTTCACTTTTGCCGAGAAGCCATAACCGTTGGAGAAACCGCCGTTTACAGCCGTTTGGCTGCCTTTGCCGCCAGCTACCGAAGGCAATGCGAAATAGCCAACTTTATTCGTCAAATCGCCGGCTTGTTTAGGATCCGCAAATACGCTGGAAGCCCATGAGCCATCATACATCATGATTGCTTCGCCACGGATGAGCTGGTTGCGTTGTTCCGCATAATCCAAACCGAGTTCACCTTGTTTAAAGTAGCCTTTCTTCACCCAATCCTGGTACTTCGTGAAAGCGGCCACCATTGGAGCGCTATTCCATTTGGTTTTGCCGGTTGCAAACCCGTTCGTAATATCCGGACCTGCATAACGGGACCATAGGGTATTAGCTGTCATTAACGGCACCCATGCGGCTTTGGAAGCTTGAGCAAAAGGCGTTTTCCCGTCTTTCTTAATGGTAGCAGCCAATGTCTCAAGTTCAGCCAATGTTTTTGGCGTCTTCAGGCCTTTGGCTTTGAAGTACTCTTTATTGTAGAAATAACCTTCTTGGTAGCCGCCGATAGGCAAACCGTACACTTTGCCGTTCACCTTAAATTCGTCCAAGGAAATAAATCTATTCGACAAGCCAAGCTCTTTCAGAATCGGTGTAAGATCAAGCAATCGATTGGCTTCAACATACAATTGCGTATCTGCTCCACCGAACAGATCAAAGATCGCAGGTGCTTTGTTGACTACCATTTCAGAGCGTAATTTCTCTTTGCGGTTGACGTCCGAATCTACGCCGTCCAGTTTGTATTTGACGCCTGGCACTTCTTTTGAAACCTTGCTCAAGACATCTTTTAAAATATTGAGACGTTGTTGTTTGGCCTCGCCCAGTTGCGTATGTCTGATCACGATGGTGTCGGTTTTTGTAGCCGCACCAGCCGAACTTAAGACAGTTGTTGACGCAAGTACTACGGCGAGTGCTGGGACCAGAAGACTCTTTTTCATTGTAAATGAACCTCCCAATATGGTTTATGTATCTATTTCAGAATAAGATTGTTAGTAAATTTAGGATAGGGGGATATTTCCATTATAGAAGGATAAAATTATACAACTATAGTCTTGAATTAATGGGCCCTTTGCTGCTGGCTTCGTAAAGCTAACCCTTTCTTCGTCCTGGTTACTAGAGTAATATGGTTCAAATCTATGGGAGTCGAGAACCTAAAGGTGGGAGAGTGTTGAAGGGGAGGGGGCCAGGGGGCTGGAGTTAGTTCGAACGGGGTAGGGTCGGACGAGCACGGCGTCTAGGTCTATGGCTAGATCCGGTAAAGCAAATCAACTTCCCCCGCAGACTTCTGCCGCTCCCCCTTGCCATGCCGATGTCGCACGCCGCTGCTCGGTTAACGGTTGTGAGAGTGGCTATTTGGGATAATTAGGTCTGATTTATTTTCTAACGGTTGCCAGAGAACTTATTTGGGAAATTACCCATTGGAATCGAGCGTTGTGAGGCAAATAAGGCCTCACACAACCGTTAGAGCTTGAAAAGCAGCAAATTCCGCGAAATAGCCACTCTGGCAACCGTTAGAAACTACTCCTCGAAACTATATTAGTTGTGCTGTACTAGGCAATATGGAGGTGATAGCGCTAACGGTTGTGAGAGTGGCTATTTGGGATAATTAGGTCTGTTTTATTTTCTAACGGTTGCCAGAGAACTTATTTGGGAATTTACCCATTGGAATCGAGCGTTGTGAGGCAAATAAGGCCTCACACAACCGTAAGAGCTGGAAAAGCAGCAAATTCCGCGAAATAGCTACTCTGGCAACCGCTAGAATGGCACCTCTGCGAATGACTGACTCTTATGTTACTAGGCGATAAGTACGATAGCGTTGGCTTCCACTTGCAACCTCCAGCAATTTTTTCTCCATTAGGCTGCGAAGGAGCACTCGGACGCGATTTTCGGTGAGCAGCATGTGGCTTGCTAGCTCGGTCGGAGCAACCGGACGGAGTAGTCTGTGAACATAGCGCATAATTTCGGCTTCAGCCCAGTTCAGTCCGGTGGGAGCTGCACGGGCTAGAAACTTTCCAACGAACGAAAGGACGAGCTGCTTGCAAACGCCAGGATCATCTCGAATGGACAAGTATGCAATGGGGAGGAATATCCAGTCATCAAGAACGAGCAGTGATTGTTTCATACATAAATCTTTAAACCGGCTGACCTCGATATCTCTGGCATGACTCCGAAAATCTTGAATTTCAATACAACCTTTTAGACTACCTGGCATGTACGCAAAATCAAGATAACGAAACCCATTATTAAAGTCTCTGACTTCGTATTCAGGGTATAGATGCTCTAGATTTCCAATGGCAGGAAACCAGACTAAGCGCAAAAATTCGATTGATCCGTGGCTCAATCCTTTCTTAAGTATTTCCCGCCTTCTAGGACTTTTCTCCTCAGCAATATGCTGCTCGATCCAGTTATGATAGACTTCGTCAAATCGGCTCATTCCTTCACATCCCTCTCTATGTATAAAAAATACCGCCTCGGAACGTCATTGTCGAAAAGACAAGACGTACCAAAGCGGTATGTGCTTCACACCGTATACAGTGTGAAATATACCATGATATGGGAATTAATTCAATGTGCAGTACAACTTCGCTGAAGCTGAGAGAAGAAGGATTATGATTCGTGTCCATGGAACTCCTTTATTGTTGGCAGAACTAGGAGGGATCCCTATTCAAAAAGACGAAGAGCTTGTTGCAGCAACCGTTAATGGGGATGTGAATGCTTTTTCTTTATTGGTTGAGAGATATGCCAATGCGCTCTGTTCGGTTGCTTACGGAGTCATTGGCGATTTCCATTTGGCACAAGATATTGTTCAAGAATCGTTGGTCAAGGCTTACTTTAATCTGCATACGTTGAAGGATGCCGTAAAGGTAGGAAGCTGGTTATATGCCATTACTTATCGGCAAAGCCTGGATGCGAAGAGAAAACTGCACAATGCGCAACAAGCGCTTGAAGGGGCAGCAGGAATAGAACATTCCCTTACATTCGATGAGATCGTGGAGAAGCGGGAAATCCGAGCAGAGGTTTGGAAAGCTTTAAACGGACTGGATGAGCGCAATCGGATCATCATGGTATTATTTCATATCAGCGGATTTTCCATGGCGAGTATAGGGAAGTTTCTGAATATGTCCGTCAGTGCGGTTGAAAGCTGCCACCGAAGGACTCGAAAGCTGTTAAAGCAAGAGCTGATGGATGTCTACTTCGATGGATTGAGAGATCAATATCCGGCTCTACTGATGAAGTCTAAAGTAACAGCTAACATAATTAAAAAGGCCGGCCATTTTTACATACCTGTATCCGACAAGACCCAATCCTCAACATGGTTTGTGGATCAATTCGGCTTGTTCTCGGATCGGAATGGGGATCTGATTCTTCCATCGGGACAAATCCTGTATTTATTGCCGTTCAAACCTTCAGACATCATCTTCGCTGCCGACGACGTGATCGTGCCCGTATTGTCCTTCGAGGTGGATGCGATTACGGATGTGTATGAAAGGCTTAAGAAGAATGGCATTTCTGTCGGCCAATTAGAAAATGGAATGACAGGCAAACACTTTTTCTTCCAGGACTTGGACAATAACCGCTTCGGCATTTATCAATCCCAATAATTTTTTAATTGAAGTGACGGAATTTCGATTTGCCATTCGTCTATTTATTGAATAATGAATTGGAGGATGATGAGCATGAATGAGGAACAATTGACAATGAAAGAAAAGGAAGAGAAAGAGATTAAACCGCTTCTGAAACGCGTATCCCATAACTATTTGCCGGTCTCCGATTTACAGAAGGCATTGGCATGGTATATGGAATACCTTGGCTTAAAGCATATCAGCGATAATCGCACCGATAGGAACGATGGCGGGATTCTTATCCTTGGCAATGGTCAATGGTTGTTTCTGCTGGAGTCCAAGAGCCATAAAAATGCCAACTTTATTACCGACGACTGGGAAGGCGACAATTACGAAATGTTTTCGCTGACCTTCGAGACAGATGATATCATTACGCTTCATGCGTCGCTTCGCAAGAGCGGAACGCATGTAGAACCTATCGTTGATCTTGGGGGGTGCGGTCTGCAATTTAAGTTTAAAGACCCGGACGGCAATAAATTCAATGTCTGGCAGGATCCTGACAAAGGTTCGGCACAATAAACACACAGCCACGTCCAATGGACGTGGTTTTTTTTTGCTTTACAGGACACCTAAAGGTGTTATATTATGAATTGGGACACTGATTGGTGTCCGATTACAAAACATAAAGGAAGTGGAGTTTACGTGCATATACTCGCCATTATTCTTCAAAGCTGGCTGCTCTTCTCCATGGCATTCTTCGGAGGAAGCAAGCTTGCAGGAGCTAAGCATCAGGTTGAACTATTCGATTCGATTAAATTGCCTCAATGGTTTCGCGTCATTACAGGGATCGTCCAAATTGTTGCATGCATTGGACTTATCATCGGATACTGGACTCCGGGGTATGCCGCATGGGCCGGCGTATTGGTAGGCGTTATGATGATTGTGGCGCTGCTCTTTCATTTCAAGGCTAAACATCCATCCTTTCGCAAAAGTATTCCCGGCTCTATTGAATCTATTGATTGCTGCCGGAGTAGTCATTCTATATGCGGACGACATGTCCAATCTATTTGGCTAGGCCGTACTTTAAGTCCACGAATATCGTTCGTGGGCTTTTTCTATACTTAGAAGCTACTAACCCCAAGGTAACCTAGTGAATTTAATGTGCGTACTATTCATTTCCAGTATTGTTGTTTATATTCTAATTGATAGACTATTTAGTAGATCCAAAGAAGGCGTAATCCAGGCACATCATCAAATCTGTATACCATTCAGAAATGGAGTGAAAATGGATGCAAAAGCGACAATTGGGACGTACCGGACTGGAAGTTACCACACTGGGTTTTGGTGCAATGGAAATTCGGGGACCCCGGATTTGGGGAGGACGCCCCGTTACGGATTCCGATGCAGAGCGGATCCTAAATGCGGTTCTGGATGCCGGTATCAATTTTATCGACACGGCATACGATTACGGATTAAGCGAAGAGTATATCGGACGATTTATCAGCAAGCGGCGCAGCGAGTATTTCTTAGCAACCAAATGCGGCTGCACGGTCGTCAATGCAGGCGATCATGACGAGACGCCTCATGTATGGACAAGAGATAATCTATTGCGAAATGTAGATGTAAGTTTGCGAAGAATGAACACGGACTACATTGATCTTATGCAGCTTCATAATCCTACCATCGAACAAACCGATGAAGGCCAGTTAATTGATGTGCTGAAGGAAATTCAGGCAACAGGAAAAGTGCGTTGGATCGGAATATCCTCGACGCTTCCCCACATCACGAAATACATCGAAACCGGCGTATTCGACAGCTTCCAAATTCCGTACTCTGCACTGGAGCGCGATCACGAGAATGTGATTTCCGAGGCGGCACTATCCGGTGCAGGAACCATCATTCGCGGAGGAGTCGGGCGCGGAGAACCAGGCGTAGGCTTGGGCAATGGGGATAAATGGGCTGCATGGGAGACTGCCAAGCTAGACGAGCTGTTGGATGAAGGCGAAAGCCGTACAGCGTTCTTGCTGCGGTATACCTTAAGTCACCCTGACCTAACGACTACGATTGTCGGGACGAAGAGTCCGGAGCATTTGAATGAAAACATTAAGATTGCCCAGAAGGGCGTGCTTCCGGCAGATGTTTACGAGGAAGCGAAACGTCGCCTTCAAGATGCAGGTCAATTTCCTAAAGCATAGATGATTAAATGACACAAAAGCCACTTCGACAAGAAGTGGCTTTTTATATGATTAGGAGCTATTTTGTCGAATCTTAACAACTTCAATCGAATGGCAAAAACTACCTTGTAATCGCTTCCAATCGTAATTATAATGAAGGCGCAGTCTTCCTTAAACGTTTCGGATGATTTCCCTAAACGTTTCGGAAGGTTCCGTCATTCATTTCTTATGAAGAAAGGAGTGTACAGATTTCGAACTGATACCACCACATTTTCAGTCATACTTCACTTAAACGGAAGTAACGAGCTAAAATTAGGGGAGGTTTATCTGTGAAGAAAATCGGTTTCTTACTAGTTGCAACCCTTCTTGTTCTAACGATGGCAGCCTGTGGCAGCAACAACAATAATGGCGGTGAGTCGGCAAATTCGAATAGCGGTACTAACAAGGCAGACAGCGGCAAAGAAGTAGTCATCAAGTTCCCGAGTTACAAAACGGGAAATAACGTCGGAGCGATCTTTTACCTTCCGCAGATTGAGCGTTTTAACCAGAAATATGCCGGTAAATATAAGATTGAAATCGAGGAAATCGTGCAAGACGAATACGCGAAGAAAATTAAACTCCTCTATCAGCAGAAGAAACTCCCCCCGCTTATCGAAGTCGATAAAGAGCTTGCCGACATTATGATTAACAACGGCGATCTTCTCGATTTGAAACCTTACATCGACAACAATCCGGAAATCAATTCGATCCTAATTGATGATTCAGTGAAATATAACACAGATAAGAACGGCAAGATCGTATCGCTGCCGCTTGCTTTCGAGCGTCCGATCGGCCTGTATTACAACAAAGAGCTGCTTCAGAAAGCCGGTATTACGGAGCCGGCGACGACGTGGGACGGTTTCTTCAGCGATCTGGATAAATTGAAAACGGCCGGCGTTACGCCGTTGTCCCTCATGACCGGCGAGAACGGTTGGACGACGATGCTGCTTGCTTCCGCCATGATCGCCTCTGAGCCGGAAGGTCAGGAGCTGTTAACGAAAGGCGATATCGTGACAAACTTTAACTCTCCGCTGTGGATTGATACCTTTGCCAAGGTACAGAAGCTGCTGACGGATTACACGACGAAGTCCGCACTCGGTGCGACTTACTCCATTGCAGCCAATGAATTCTTCAGCGACAATACGGCCATGATTGCTAACGGCCCATGGATGGTCGGGGATTTCAGCAATCCGGACAAAGCCTCCGAGGGTTTTGCGGGCAAAGTAGGCGCAACGATCTATCCGAACGGCGTCGCGCTTGGCTCCGCTGACGGCTACTGGTATTCCATTCCGAAGGATACGCCGCAGGAAACGGTGGATGGATTGATCGAGTACTTCAAATTCATCTATTCGCCGGATGAGTTAAATGCATTTCTGGTAGCGGAAGGCGGCTTTGCTCCGAAGCTTCCGATGCCTGATGATGCGAAAGCGAAGCTGGATCCGATTCTAAGACAGTTGAACGACGAAGTCGGCTCCAAGATGAAAACACTCAACCGATTGATCTACGATATCGTGCCTCAATCCGTATCCGATCTGTTCGCCAAAAACTTGCCGCTCCTGGCTACGAACGATATGACGCCCGAACAGTTCTGCAAAGCGATGACAGACACGGCCGAGAAGTTTAAGAAATAACGCAGCAGATAGGATAAGTTGTGCAAGAAGCGCGCAGCAATAGCCGGTGCGCTTCTTGCACAGACAAACCGCTCTTCGGGAAGGAGTTCGGTCATGTACAAGTACAACAAATTCTGGGTGTATCTCTTTATCGTGCCTACGCTTATCGTCTTTCTGATTTTCTATTTCGTACCCATTCTGACCGTGTTTACAACCGGATTCATGGAGTGGAACGGCTTTGATTCGGCGAAATTTATTGGATTCGATAATTATAAAATGATTTTCACGGACGACAATTCGATTCTTGTCTCCTTAATGAATTTGTTAAAATGGTCGCTTATCGCCACCTTCATCCATGTCCCGTTCGGAGCGTTGGTCGCCTTTATTATCTTCAAGCGCCCGGTCGGCTGGCGATTCGTGCGCGGAGTATTCATGATTCCGAACGTTATCGCGGTATCCGCATGGGCGATCATCTATCGGTTTATTTTCAATGACCAGATGGGCCTGCTTAACAATTTCATTCGAAAACTCGGATTCTCGAACTTTCATACGAATTGGTTCTTCGATCAACAATACGCGTTCTCGGCAATCAGCTTAACATGGGTCTTCTACGCGGTAATCGTGACATTGCTTGTCTTATCCGACCTCATGGCGATTCCTAAGGAGCTCCATGAAGCGGCCAAAATAGACGGAGCAACAGAAGCTCAAATTCATTGGCGGATCAATTTGCCGTTGATTCGCGGAGCGCTGGGGACTTCGGTCATCTTATCGATCATAGCGCGAATTACGATGTTCGAAGCGATCTTCTTGACGACCAAAGGCGGTCCCGGCAACTCCACGTATAATATCTCGGTCATGCTCTACGACGGCATCATTAATTATCAATTCGGGTATGCCAATGCGGTCGCAACGATCATGATCATTCTGGGAATCGGCGTTCTGGCCATTACGACCAAGGTGTTCAAGATGAACAAAAGTGTCTACAACTGATAGGTGGTGATTCTGCTGTATGAAGGCTGAACCTTTGAAACGCGGCCTGGTAGGGGCTTTCAGTTATTTGGTGCTCTTATTCACAGTCTGCATATCGCTAGTCCCGCTGCTCTGGATTGTCGTTTCTTCGTTTAAATCGAACAAAGCGATATTGAACACGCCGTTTGCGCTTCCGGTAGACATTAACTTTCATGCCTATTACTCGGTGCTGAAGATGAATAACTTCTTGAGCAACACGACCAACTCCGTATTGATATCGGTCACTTCGACACTTATAGCGCTTCTGTTCTATGCGCTCGCGGCTTATTCGTTTGCGAAGTTCGATTTTAAGGGAAAACATATTCTGTTCGTTCTGTTCTCCATTACGCTGCTCATTCCCGGCCATGCTACGGCACAGCCTATTTTCTCTTTCATCAATATTACCGGACTTTACGATACGAGATTGGCACTCATTGTCGTATACATATCGGCGGGACTTGCTGTATCGCTGTTCATCATGAGGGCTACGTTCCTCTCCATTCCAAGAGAGCTCGATGAAGCGGCCTATATGGAATCGGCTAACTTCTGGCAGGTGTTCTTCTATATCAATTTACCGCTTGCGCGATCAGGCTTGGCAACGGCAGGCATTCTCATGTTCCTCGGCAATTGGAATGAATTTTTCTATGGGTTCATGCTGACGGCTTCCGCAGAGAATCGGACGCTGCCTGTCGCCTTGCAGTTTTTTACCGAACAATTCTCCTATAACTACACCCAGCTGTTCGCAGCACTGACGCTCGTGACGCTGCCTAGTATTATTCTATATATGGTGGCTCAGGAACAGGTGCAGCAGAGCGTTGTCAGTGGCGGCGTGAAAGGTTGATGAGCGATTGGCGACGATAAAGGATATTGCTAGAATGGCCGGTGTATCGACAACTACCGTTTCCAGAGCGCTTAACGGCTATGATGACGTTAGCCAAGAGACGAAGCGGCGAATCCATGAGATAGCCGAAGAGTTGGATTATTCGCCCAATGCGGTAGCGAGAAGCCTGGTATCGAGCAAAACGCGTACCATTGGCGTTATTTTCTCGGGACTGAAGTATTCGGGGGGGAAAGACAATCTCGCCTTCGAAATCTTATGCGGCATCAATGATCGGGCAAACGAGCTGGAATATGACATCTTGTTGTTCAGCACAAGTCCGTCCAAGCAGCGGATCAAATCCTACTACAACTTATGCAAAGAGCGAAATGTGGATGGCGCGATTATCTTCGGCTTAAGGGTCGACGATCCATACTTGGAGGAAGTCATCAAGAAGTCCAATTTTCCGTGCGTCCTGATTGATATCCCGTTCTCGAATGAGATTCTGGGCAATGTCACGACCGACAATATTGAAGGGGTTCGATTGGCCATACATCATTTGATGGAGTGGGGTCATACGAATATCGCGATGATCAACGGCTATGATGAAGCACATGTCAGTGAGCAGCGTCTAAGGGGCTTTAAGAAGGCGCTCTTCGAACGCGAATATGCTTTCGATTCTTCGAAAATTTTCGATGGAAAGTTTTCCGAAGAGGGCGGAGAACAGGCGATGATGCGTATTTTGGACGAACATCCGGGGGTTACCGCCGTATTTTGCTCCAGTGATCTTATGGCGCTCGGCGCGATGAGGGCGCTCGAGAAGAGGGGGCGAAAGGTCCCTGATTCGGTATCCGTGGTCGGCTATGACGACATCATTCTCTCCTCGTACTGTACCCCGAAGCTGACTACCGTTCATCAGAACAAATACGAGATGGGCTGGGCATCGGCAAAGCTGCTGATCGAGATGCTCGAAGGAACAGATGTTGACCACAACGTGGTGCTGAAGAATGAATTGATCGTACGTGAGAGTACAAAGCGGCTGCTCTAAAGCCTTTGTCTGCATGATGATGACGATTACATTCTAACTAGTGGAGGTTGGTATGCAATGAGACTTAGCGCTGAGGAACTGAAAAGCGGCAAGTTATCTCCCGAAACATTGGAGCTTGCTATTCAATTGATTAAAGTCAACGGGTATGTGTTATTTGAAGAAGTGTTGCCAAGAGCTCAAGTGGAAGAGCTGTTCAACAGCTATACAGCCATTCTGGATCCCTACTTCGAGGAGCATCGCGAAGAGATTCTTAATCCGAAGAATGGATTTAACGATGGCACCAACCACGTACGACTCTACTTGCCGTTTGAGGAGCCGTTCTGCGATGAAGTGGTCATTGCCAACCCATTCGTGACTGAAATCGTGGATCGGATTTTGGGCGAGGATTGCGTAATGACCTATTTTGCAACGAACACGTCCATGCCCGGCGGTAAGAAATCACAGCCTGTCCATTCGGATACATCTTCGCGATACGGAGATAAATACGCAGCGAATTTGCCGATTGCCAACTTAATTGTCAATTATCCGCTTGTGGATGTTCATGAGAATAACGGTCCGATGGAGATTTGGCCGGGCGGGACGCATTTGCATCCGGATAACTGGTATGCGCCGAATGCATTCAGCAAATCTAAGCTCGCCGAGCATATGCATGGGATCAAGATGCTCATGCCGGCAGGCTCCATCTTGATTCGCGATGATCGAGTCTGGCACCGCGGCACGCCAAACAAGTCCGACAAGCATCGACCGAATATCGCGCTTATTTACTCGGAGAACAAGCAGCGTGAGGCCACCATTCAAATACCGCAAGAGATGTACGATCAGCTGTCTGTGAAAGCACAGCGTTTGCTGCGTAATGAGAAGATCGGCTTTCCTGTTGCCGAGCCGAAGCATTAGACGTGAATGAGAAAAAACCGCATTGCACCCTGAGAAGAGGGTTGCAATGCGGTTTTTGGTGTGTGCTGCTGTGGCGTTCCGCGGTACGAGTTAAGATTCGTTTCTATTCTTGAAATCAGTAAGCACTTCATCAATAATTCGTTTTGCGACGGAGGCGAACACTGGGTTGGTGTCCTTGTAATAAGGCAGTGCAAACAAGCCCATGGACAGCGCATAGCCGCGGCCCCGAGCCCAGGTTGCGTCATCCGGCTGCAGCACCGCACGGAATAAAGGCCGCGTTGCATCGGTGAGAATACTCCAAGCAAACAACATGTCGCATGCGGGATCGCCTAAGCCCATACAGCCAAAGTCGATAACGGCGCTAATGCGGCCATTCTCTATGAGTACGTTCCCTGCGTGAATGTCACCGTGGATCCAGACACCAGCTCCTTGCCAATCGGGTACTCCAAGAGCTTCTTCCCAAGCTGAGAGCGCCGCTTGTTGATCAATCATGCCTTCCAGCTCAGCGATCGCCTTGCGAACACCGCTATCTCTCGGTGTCAGCGACATCCCTCGCGAGGATGACGGAGGTATGACCTCGCTGCCAAGATCGATACGCTGCATGGCGCCGACGAACTGCGCGATATCAGCTGCGGCTTGACCCAAATCGTCAATTCTTCCGACAATGGCATCCGCTCCCTTAAACCATCGATAGACAGCCCACTGCCATGGATAACCTTCGGCAGGGACCCCAATAGCGAGCGGGGCAGGAATGGGAAGCGGCAGATGTGGAGCAAGTTTTGGCAGCCAATACTGCTCCAATTCAGCTTGACCTGTTGCCCAATCAATGCGAGGCATTCGAACGGCTAAATCCTCACCAAGCAGATAAATCGCGTTGTCCGTTCCGCTGGACTGTATCCGAGTAAGCGGAAGCTCCGCCCATTGCTGGAATTGTCCGGCGAGTAACCGTTTCACTAGCGAGGCATCAATTTCGACCTCGTTATTGTGCATCTTGACAGTCGTCGTTGAAGTTGGTTGTAATCGATCTATGTTTGTCATAGTACCTCCTGAAAGTGTTGTGCGTTATGGCTGCGGCTTCCAATATTTGTATGGTTTTCATTGCAATCACACTCGCTCTCGAATAGGATACATTCATTGTAGGCGTATCTTTTGCTGGAGGCAAGGTTGGATGAGCTAACGAACCGTGCATGCAAAATGCAAGGTGCCAGGCCTGGAATAAACCAACCCGTCATCATGGGTTGGCTTATTTTGTGTGCCCCCATTTGTTGTGGTCATCCGTACAGTTGTGATAGGATGAGAAACAGACTCTATAGCACGGAATTGAGCTATTAAGAGTTTTGGATTGGGATATAGTTAGTAGAATAGGAGATTTGCTTGATTATGAAGAACAAGAACAGTCAGAACGTGTTTAAATTAGCGATGCTGCTCGGTATATTCTCGACACTCGGGCCTTTTACGATTGATATGTATTTACCTGCTTTCCCGGAAATTGTGAAGCAATTTGATACGTCAGCTTCACTGGTCCAACTCAGCTTAACCGCTTGTTTACTCGGACTCGGCATCGGCCAGCTGGTCATGGGTTCGCTCAGCGACGTATATGGGAGACGTAATCCTCTGCTGATCGCCATGGCTGCTTATGTTGCCGCTTCGTTAGCTTGCGCAATCTCGCCTACTATCGGGCTCCTGATCGCATTCCGGTTCGTGCAAGGGTTTGCCGCAGCGGCGGGCATTGTCATTTCCCGAGCGATCGCACGCGACCTGTACAGCGGTCATGAACTAACGAAATTTTTCTCGATGCTCTTGCTGGTCGGTAATTTAGGTCCGCTCGTGGCGCCGGTTTCCGGCAGCGGCGTTCTTTCGTTCTCGACGTGGATCGGCGTATTTATTGCACTGGCACTGCTGGGAATCTATCTATTAATCATGACCAAATGGGGACTGCAGGAGACGCTGCCGGCCGATCTTCGCAGGCCCAGTAATTTCATGGAGCAGCTGCGGAACTACGGGTCGCTCTTGCAAGATCGCCAGTTTCTCGGCTATATGCTCGCACAGGGCATCATGATTGCAGGGGTTTTCGCTTATGTTTCGGGTACGCCATTTATTTATCAAAATATCTATGGGGCTTCGCCGACCGTATTCGCGCTATTATTCGCATCGAACGGCATTAGCTTAATCATCGGATCCCAGCTGGTTGGACGGATGTCGCATCGCGTATCCGAACAGGCCTTCCTGTTACTCGGCCTTGGGCTTGCCTTACTGGCAAGTGTCACCGTCTTAATTGTCGGCATCGTCCATGGGCCGCTCGTCGCGCTCGTAATTCCGCTGTTTATCTTCGTAGCGTCTATTGGTATCACATCAACGGCAGCATTCCCGCTTGCGATGGAGAGCCAGGGGCATATGGCAGGCAGTGCGGCTGCGCTGCTTGGCGTAGTTCCCTTCTTGCTTGGAGCGGTTGTCTCCCCGCTTGTCGGTATCGCAGGAGAAGACACTGCCGTTCCGCTTGGCGTCATTATTTTGTTGACAAGTCTCGCCGCGTTGCTGGCTTATTACTTACTCGTAAGAAGAAGCTCGCGTACAGCAGCTCAAGTTAGGCATATAGCGTAAAGGGAAGACAACCTAATAAACCATTCAACCACGTTCATTCCATGGACGTGGTTTTTTCTATGCGAGTTTGGTCTTCCCTTCATTCTGAATGATCGTATTTACTCTGAAATGCAATTGCAGCCTTGGGAGATACTCACTTCTCCAATGGCTTAAATGAGATCGAGGAATTTTGGTTCTAAAGTATTGTCCGATTCCGAGGATATCGGCTTCTCGGGTTTGCATTTTATGAAATAAATGATTAAAGCGCTTTGTAAGCGCAGCATTTAATTCTTGCTTAATGATCTGTGAAGTGACAGTCCCTCTAGTCTCGACGACCGAAACTTTGATCGTCATTTGAATGTCTAAATACGGTGTATTGTTGCTAAAGCTGCTGCGATGGTTCATCGAGCTCCCTAATATGAGGACACTTGCCTTGTCCGTGACTTCAATTTTTCCTTGCGCGCTTTCCCCGTTAAAGGCATTGAAAAGCAACGATTCATCCGGTGTAATCTGGTCAACCATTTTGCCATTCCTCATGATTGCCGAACCTACATAATCGATCGTTCCGCTTCTTCCGGTTTTAATGATCGGGACGGCGACATCCCGGGTATAGGAGTAGATGCTTCGATAAACTTCCCAAATCCGTGTCAACGCCATTTGTGGATTCCATCCCGCATTTTTCTCGAAACAATCGTAGAGGGTCGTACTCGTGGGGTTCATTGAACGCTGCACATAATCAAAGAATGGACCTATTTTATCGTCACAGATGGAAATAATCACTTTGGGCGAAATGTCTTTGGACCTCATGAAACTGGAAATGCTATCCTTAAGCCCTTGCTCCGCGTAACCTTTCTCGATCAGGATGAATTTCAAATGCAGAAGATCGACGCTGGATTCCATTCGTTCGCTGATCTTGTCCACGGCTTGGCTGATGGTTTCCCCTTTTTGCTTCAATATTCTAATATTGACGCCACTGCGGGCTGGCTCCGGAATTTGCAGGACAACTTCATAGATGCCTTTATGTAAGGCAAGTCCCATTCCAATAGGTAACGACCTGTGATTGATGTCCCTGTTGTCCCAGCATCCGCATAATAAGAGGACCATTCCGGCACTTATCGCCAAACCTAGCGCTCGTTTAACCGATCGGTTCATAATTTGACCTTCCTTTAGTTCGCAATCCGATCATATAAGTCGAAAGTGGAACGGTTAGCAGAATATAAAACCTCAAGTATGTATTCCACCAAAAAAGTTTCTCAATGTCTTTCCAATTGGGAATCACCAAACAAACAACAAAAACGAACAGCGAAAGCACCGGCAGCACATAAATGGGCTTTGTGACAGGAAAGCTTTGATTGACGATTCGCGTCATCGACCATAAACCGATCGAAAGAAAGATCATGAGAAAAGAAATCAAACTCAAGAACAAAAATATCGTAATTCTGTCAAACATAAGCCAAGTAAGGGATATGGTATCGAGCGCAATGACAAACGGAAAGTGGAACGTGGACGCTGTTGCCTGCCCGAAGGTCATTAAAGGGATGTAGACGGAGAAAACAATGAAGGGCAGAAGAACCAAAGCGGCAATCCATATATTGCGTTTCCGAAAAGTAACCGCCGGTTGCATAAAACCGAGAAAAAGGAATCCGCCGGAGAAAACGAAAAAGCTTTTCATGTAGCTGGGGGATGAAATGAAGGATAAGTCTCCAAACAACGGAAACACATACCGCCAATCGGCATTTTGAAAGGAGCTCGAGAAAAAAAACAAAATAACCGGAATATTCACCAAGCCGAGAAGAATGCTCGTTCGCAAGATGGAATTGATTCCCTTGAGGGCAAGATAGTTTGCTATAAACAAGAATAGAAGCAAGACCGCCCATAAAGGCGTGCTGCCAAGGAAAACGATCATCATGAACTCAGCTAAGCTTCGAATCATAATAATGATCGTCATAAGCACATAAACAGCGATAGGAAGTAAAAGTATAAGGGGTAATCCTTTGCCTATTCCTAAGTATAAACTAATGATATCTTTGTTCCCCAAGTTTTCGAGGCCCGTCATATAGATGGTTATCACCAGAAAATGCACAGCAAAGCCCAGAAGAATCGGAATCCAGTGACCGTCAACCGTACTTGCGATGATATCTCCGGGGTAGAGGAAGAAGATAAGACCAAGATTCATAATGATATACGTAACGGTTACTTGCCAAGTTTTATCCACGATTGATCTCATCCATTCTCTTTGAGAAACTGAGGTACGGAATTCCATACGTATTTAAACTCGCTAAATAGGCACACACAAGTACCAGTCCTTCCAAGATTCCGAGTACACCGAATAGGGCAGCCATCACGACGATAACGTATTTCGAGATTCTAAGGGCCAGGGATTGCTGCAACCCAACGATGGTAGAATTCGCTATTGTAGTCGCCGCAATGACGATGATAAGCAGATTACTGACTAATTTAGCTTGCACCACAGCTTGTCCAAGAATGATCCCCCCAACCATCGTTATGGTGGGACCGATATTTTTGGGTAATCGGATGCTGGCTTCGATTACGAGTTCAATAATGATGAGCATGAGTAATATTTCGACAATGGAAGGATAAGGAATGCCTGATCTGGTCTGCGCAATCGATAAAGCCAATTCGATACGCAGTACCTCGGGGTTGACGGAGACTAGAGCGACATATAAGCCCGGCAGGATCAACGCTAACCACGCGCCTATGACCCGTGTAACGCGCAAAAACCACATTAACGGGAGAGGCAAGTTTCGATCACTGTCCATACAGAAGATATCCATAAACAGGCCGGGTACGACTAATGCCAAAGGAAGCCTGTCCACAAACAGAATGGCTCTGCCTTTTCTCAGAAATTTCGCGGCTTCTTGGGGAAGCTCCGTTTGATTGAATTTGGAGATGATCGTCCATGAAGGCAGCCCTATGATCAGTCTGGATAACTGCTGTAAATTTTCGATAGATTTGTTTTTGTTTTTCTCGATTTGCTCCACGATTGTTTGAACCAATTCCATGTTCGTATGCCCTTCATAATAGATGAGCGAGAGCTTCGTTGGTTCTTCTCCGATTAAGTGAGATTGTACCCTTATTCGATCAGAGGAAATTTGTTTCCGCAGCATTCCGATATTGTAATTGATATCCTCGGTAAACGAATTTTGAGAGCCTAGAAATACATTTTCGTTAATAGGAGGCTCAATTGCCCGATTTATCGGGTTTGGAGAGGGCGTCATGATGACAAACGAACCGTCATTTTCGAAATAAATGAGAAGCTTGCCTGTAATGATAGAGGTGACTAAATCCTTCGTGTCGGCAGGGACTTTCACTTCACCTAATACGTTCTTGAGTTCATCTATTGTAAGATTGGATTGCTTGGCTGTATTCACATAGGTTTGCAGGCTGAGTTTCGTGAGGACCAAATCCATTAGTGAATGGCAGCCCGCCAATACGACGGGATTCTCGATGAGTGTTTCTTCTTGCAAGAAAAAATCATCATCCCCGGAAAAAGCATCCCTTAGATTCTGAAGGATCGTGTTCACGACAGAGCCTCCTCTCCCAGATATTAGTGTGAGTATACCCTCGGATGGTAACAATATACATTTTTTCGTGTGCGCTGCCGTGTGCGCTGCAGGGAACTCAATTAACTTTTGTTGTCAATTACAACATAATGAGCTATAGTGAGGATAATTTCATATTGAAGTACGGGTGCTGGATGGAGTCTGGCTGAGATAGGGAACGTTATTTCCCTGACCGTTAATCTGAACCAGGTAATGCTGGCGTAGAGAACGTATCGAATTCAAACCATTCGTATATTCTCGAATGGTTTTTTTCTGTTGTTCATGCCTGCTTTCCTACGGAAAGGAGATCATAGGTAATGAGAGATTCCATCATTTCGCACTTGCAGCAGCAGGTAGAGGAGCGACAAGGTGAACTGTTTGCTTTGCTCGCCGAGTTGATCGCATTCCCAACCGTTAGTCCGCCTGCTCGAAACACGTTAGAGGCGCAGCGGTTCTTGGAGGAATATCTCCGGGCGAATGGATTTGAGACGGAATTGTGGGAGGTTTATCCCGGCGATCCGAACGTTACGGCGATCAAACGCGGTACGCAGCGGGAGACGCATCAAAGCCTGCTGCTGAACGGGCACATGGATGTAGCCGAGGTCGGAGATAGCAGCGAGTGGCACGAAGCCCCCTTCCAGTTGACCTTGAAGGATGGTAGAGCGTATGGGAGAGGAACTTCGGATATGAAAGGCGGGCTTGCGGCGCTGCTATTCGCCGTGAAGCTGCTAACAGAAGCGGGAGTTGAGCTTCGAGGCGATCTGCTGTTTCATTCCGTAATTGGGGAAGAGGCCGGCGAAGCCGGGACGCGTGCTTGCATGGAACGCGGATATACGGCGGATTTTGCCGTTGTTGCAGATACAAGCGCAATGGCGATTCAAGGACAAGGCGGCGTCATCACCGGCTGGGTGACGATCCAAAGTCCAGTTACCTACCATGATGGCATGCGAGCACGCATGATTCATGCCGGCGGCGGCATTCAAGGGGCTAGCGCCATCGAGAAGATGGCCAAACTGATTACAGGGCTGCAAGAGCTGGAGCGACACTGGGCTGTGACCAAGTCTTATCCCGGTTTTCCGGCGGGCTCGAATACGATTAATCCCGCCGTTATTGAAGGTGGCCGCCATGCGGCTTTTATTGCAGATAAGTGTGCGTTATGGATCACAGTGCATTTTTATCCGAATGAGGATTATGAATCGGTTGCTGCTGAAATCGAGGAGCATTTGCTCGCAATCGCGCAAGCCGATCCTTGGCTTAGGAACAATCCGCCTACTTTCCGCTGGGGCGGTCGGTCGATGATTGAGGAACGCGGCGAAATATTCCCCTCGCTGGAGCTGGACACGGAGAGCGAGGGGCTGAAGGCATTGATTGCGGGCCACCAACGAGTGATGGGCACCGAACCACAGATGGGCATGAGTCCAACCGTAACGGATGCAGGCTGGATCGGGCGGGCAGGAATCAAGACCGTTATCTACGGTCCGGGTGAACTTGCGCATGCGCATGCCGTTAATGAAAGCACGGATATGAAGGAACTCGTGGATTACGTCAAAGTCATGATTGGCTTCATTGCGGATTGGTGTAATCGGAGCAAGCAAGGAGACGAGTAACGGAACAGGCAAGAGGATGGAGGAGAACCAGTGAGTCGATTTAGTGAAAGACTATACCATTCAGCGCATGAGATTTGGGTCAAGAGCCACCAGCATCCGTTTCTGACGGAATTGCGGGAGGGGACGCTTGATCCGCAGCGCTTTATCTATTATTTGAAGCAGGATTATGTGTATCTGATCGATTATGCCAAGCTATTCGCTATGGGCAGCATGAAGGCCAGAGATATGGAGACGATGGTAAAGTTCGCAGAATTGCTTCATTCCACGCTGCATGTCGAGATGGAGCTCCACCGGGGTTACGCGGCGCGTTTCGGCGTCACGCGAGAGGAGCTGGAGCAGACGCGTCCTGCGCCGACTACGGTTGCTTATACCAAATATTTGCTGGATGTCGCCGCGCAGGGCTCGCTCGCGGAGGTGGTAGCCGCGCTGCTGCCATGTATGTGGAGTTATCAGGAAATTGGGGCCACATTTATGAAAATTCCGGGGGCTTTGGATCATCCGCTATATCGGGAGTGGATTCTTATGTACGGTTCCGAGGAGTTCGAGGCCTTAACCCATTGGTGCATCGATTTAATGGATCGTTTGGCAGAAGGCCAGCCTGAAGCGGAGCTTGCACAGCTCGAGGAGCGTTTCCTCGTTGCATCCAAGCTTGAATATATGTTCTGGGATATGGCCTATCGACAAGAGGAGTGGCCGGTTTGAGCACAAACATAGAGGCGGGCGGGCAGCAGGCAGCGTTATCAGTACGCGGGCTCAGCTTTTCTTTTCCGCAAGAATCACCACTATTCGAATCGCTCAGCTTCACGATTAAACAAGGCGAGTTTGTCAGCATCCTGGCGGCAAGCGGGATCGGCAAAACAACCCTCTTCCGGCTGTTGTCCGGACTGCTTGCTCCTACAGCCGGCACGATTGCAATCGGCGCAGCAGGCGACTCCGCGACAGCAGCAACGAAGCTTGGGAAGATCGGCTATATGCCCCAGAAGGACTGCCTTCTCCCATGGAGATCCGTGCTCGATAATGCTGCAATTGGCTTGGAACTGCACGGAACATCGAAGCGGGAAGCCCGTCGCCAGGTCGTAGAGCTGCTGCCGGGCTTAGGGCTGGAAGGAACGGAAAACAAATATCCGCATGAATTATCCGGCGGTATGCGTCAGCGCGTATCGTTTCTGCGCTCCTTACTGGGCGGAGGGGAGCTGTTCCTGCTGGATGAACCCTTCAGCGCTTTGGATGCCATGACGCGAATCAGCATGCAGGAGTGGCTGCTGCAAGTTTGGGAGCAGCACCGCAAGACGATTCTATTCATCACGCATGACGTTGATGAAGCGCTGCTCCTATCAGATCGGGTACTCGTCGCGGCGCAATCCCCCATCACGATGCTTCGTGAGCTGAACGTCAATTTACCTCGCCCTCGCGGCTATGAAGCGGCGCTGGATGAGACGTTCATCGGCTTGAAGCGGCAGCTGCTGGATTGGATCGGTTTCGGTGTCGGCCGCTCGAATGGAGGTGTCAAGCGATGAAACGAAGTTTAATCGCGAATGTCCCTGTTCTAGTGTTCGTGCTGCTGCTGGCTGTGCTTTGGGAAGTCGGAACGAGGGTCATGAACATCCCGCATTACATCATTCCAAGGTTATCTGATGTGTTTGTCTCCATGTGGGAGAATAAACAGCTGCTGGGGAAACATTTTGGCGTCACGCTGGGAGAGTCTCTGCTCGGGCTGGGCATTTCCGTCTTGTTCGGAACGCTGGCTGCCGCTTGGATAGAAAGCTCCGGTTTAGCGAAGAAGACGATCTACCCGCTTATTGTAGGCTCTCAGACGATTCCGATTATAGCTCTATCGCCAATCATGGTGATGTGGTTCGGTTATGAGATATGGAGCAAGATTGCCGTGGTCGTCTTGTTCACGTTCTTCCCGCTTGCCGTGAATACAGCGGATGGGCTTCGCTCGGCTGATCCCGATATTGGGGAGCTCATGCGAACGATGGGGGCTCGCAAACGCGATCTCCTTACGAAGTGGAAGATTCCATCTGCGCTTCCGGGATTCTTCACGGGGCTGAAGATGGCAGCGGCGATCAGCGTTGGCGGCGCAACGCTTGGAGAATGGCTCGGAGGCGAAAGTGGTCTCGGGATGTACACGAAGCGGGCATCCAATATGCTGCGCGGCGAAGCGGTGTTCTCAGGCGTGATTCTGTTGTCGGCTATGGGGATCATCTTGTTCCTCGCAGTTCAATGGTTAGAGCGGGCTTGCCTGGGTCATCGCAGAAGTTAAGTGAAAAAGGAGAAATGACAGTGAAGTTACGTGTATGGTCGAGAAATACCTGGAAGACGGCAGCTCTTGCATTGGTTTTACTGGTCGTTGCAGGCTGCGGGTCCAATAAGCAGACAGCTAATGGGGAGACGGAAATTACGGTACTGCTCGATTGGTATCCGAACGCCGTGCATACGTTCTTGTATGCGGCACAAGAGCAGGGATATTTCCAGGATGCCGGGTTGAAAGTGAATTTGCAAACGCCGGCGGACACGAACGACGCGCTGAAGCTGGTGGCTACCGGGAAAGCGGATCTGGCGCTGAGCTATCAAATGCAGGTGGCGATCTCACGATCCGAAGGCATTCCGATCGTGTCCGTCGGCGCTATTGTTCGTCATCCGCTCAATCAACTGCTTGTTCTGGATTCAGCGGGAATTAACAGTCCCAAGGATCTGGTCGGCAAGAAAATCGGATACCCTTCGATTCCGCTCGATGAAGCGATCGTCAATACGATGGTGAAGTCAGACGGCGGCGACCCTTCGAAACTATCTTATACAGACGTAGGCTGGGACCTGATTCCGGCGATGACGACGAAGAAGGTCGATGGGATCATCGGCGGCTATGTGAATCACGAGAAGCTGTTATTGGAGAAAGAAGGCGAGAAGCTGACGGCCTTCGATCCTTCCAAATACGGCGTGCCGGATTACTATGAGCTGGTCCTTACCGCAAGTGAAGAAGGGCTGAACAGTAAGAGTGACGCCATCAAGAAATTCATAGAGGCAGCGGGCAAAGGGCAAGCCTATACGGCAAGCCATCCGGATGAGGCGCTGCAGCTGCTGCTGGATGAACAGAGTGCAGACTTCCCGCTGGATGCTGCTGTCGAGAAACAAAGCTTAGCGATCTTGCTGCCCTTGATGGATGCAGGGAAAGAGCCTTTTGCCAGTCAGTCGGAGCAATCGTGGAACGACGTGATTACGTGGCTGACAGAACAAGGCCAGATCTCGAAGAGCGTGAAGGCAGCAGAAGCATTCCGCAATTTGTAAGGCGAGGAGAGTCGGACAGGTGAATGAACGATATTCAAGGCAGATGCTGTTTGCGCCAATCGGAGAAACCGGTCAGCAGAAGCTGAAGGACAGCGCGGTCTTGATCGTTGGCATGGGCGCGCTGGGCACGGTGCTGGCTAATCATATGGTAAGAGCCGGTGTAGGCTTGGTACGGTTCGTGGACCGGGATTATGTGGAGCAGAGCAATTTGCAGCGGCAGATGTTATTCGATGAGGACGATGTTCGGCAAGGTTATCCCAAGGTCATCGCTGCGGAGAAGAAACTGCGCAAGATTAACTCCGATGTCAAGCTCGAAGCGATTGTGGCCGATGTCACCGTTCATAATATGGAATCCCTCCTGGAGGGAATCGATTTGGTGCTCGATGGAACGGATAATTTCCAAACGAGATTTCTGCTCAATGATGCATGCTTCAAGATGGGCATTCCCTTCACGTATGGAGGTGCGGTCAGCTCGCGAGGGATGAGCGCGATTCTGGTTCCGGGCAGCACGCCTTGCTTGCGCTGCTTCATACAATCTGCCGATGCCAGCGGTCAAACCTGCGATACGATCGGCGTTATTGCGCCAGTCGTTGATATTGTCGCTTCCTATCAAGCCGTAGAGGCGATGAAGTATCTTGTCGGAGCGCATGACAAACGTCGAAACAGTCTAGTGACCTTTGATCTGTGGGCCAATCATGCCTATGATATGAAGCTTGGCGAACCAAGAAGCAATTGTCCATGCTGCCAGTTAAAGCAATATCCCGCACTGGATAAGGCTGAACAAGACTCGGCCATCTCCTTATGCGGACGAGAAACGGTACAAATGGCCGGGAACGGTCCTATTGATTTGGAATTATGGCGAACGCGACTGGAGCCAGCGGTAGTACAAGTGAGCGTGAATGCTTACCTGCTTCGTGCGGAGCTGCCGGAAGGAGAGAGACTGGTCTTATTCCCGGATGGTCGAGTGTTCGTGCAGGGAACGGATGATTTGGTTCGCGCGAAGATTTTGTATGCCCGCTATATCGGATCTTAATAGGGAGGGACTAGTAGAATGAAAGAGTTTCGTTTATATGCGATTACAGGAGAGCAATTCCACCCAGGACGCGACATGATCGAAGTCATGGAGGAAGCGATTCTCGGCGGCGTGGATATCATTCAGCTGCGGGATAAAACGAGCGGTAAACCGGAGCTGCTGCAGAAAGCGCGGGCGCTTCGGGAGCTTACTCGGAAGCATGGCGTGACGTTTATCGTGAACGACCACATCGATGTGGCGATGGAAGTCGATGCGGATGGCATCCATCTGGGCCAGGATGATGTACCTCTTCATGAAGCAAGACGAATCGTCGGCAGCAAAATCATCGGCATCTCGACGCATAAGCTCGAAGAAGCGCTTCAGGCTGAACGTGACGGTGCGGATTATATCGGCGTTGGTCCTGTTTTCGCTACGAAGACGAAAGTCGATGTCGTTGATCCGGTTGGCGTCTCGTATGTACGCGAGGTTGCGGCGAGCGTGCGCATTCCTTTCGTAGCCATTGGCGGCATCAAACTCGGCAACGTAGATGAAGTTCTCGCCGCAGGCGCGACGCGCATCTGTGTGGTTAGCGGGATTGTCGGAAGCAGCGATGTGCGCGGGACTTGTGAAGCGTTACTCGAGAAGCTGAATAAATAGGGGTTGATGTGCTTATGGTGCTTGTAATCAATGGTCAGAAGCAGGAGCTGAAAGCCCGGACGATACAGGATGTCATTGTCCACTATGGGTTAGCCGGCAAACCGATCGTGGTTGAGGCGGACGGCGCTGTTCTTACGGCCGGAGAGTGGGAGACCACGACTGTTCGCCAGGATATGCAAATCGAGCTCGTACATTTTGTCGGAGGAGGTTGACGAGAACGGATGAAGCAGGATGTGTTCAAGATTGGCGGCCGGGAGTTATCCTCTCGTTTCTTTATCGGTACAGGACTTTTCCCTAATCCCTATGTGCAAATGGAAGCCATCAAAGCCTCGGGTGCTCAGGTGCTTACCTTTGCTATTCGGCGCATTAACTTAGAGTCCACGGAAGATGATTCTATTCTGCAGCATGTGCAGGATGGTGAATATATCTATTTACCGAATACGTCCGGTGCTAGGACAGCGGACGAAGCGGTTCGTATCGCCCGATTGGCGCGCGCTTCCGGCCTAAGCGACTGGATTAAAGTCGAGATTAGCGCGAATGAGCGGACTCTGCTGCCGGACCCGATTGAAACGTTGAAAGCGACTGAAATCCTTGTTAAAGAAGGGTTTACGGTGCTTCCGTATATTACCGATGATCCGATCATGTGCAAAAGACTTGAAGAAGCGGGAGCGGCGGCAGTCATGCCTGGCGCAGCCCCGATCGGTACGGGACTTGGCATTCTGAATCCCTATCATTTAAGTCTGATCGTGGAAGATGCCCAAGTACCGATCATCGTGGATGCCGGCCTTGGTTCGGTGAGCGATGTCGCGCAAGCGATGGAGCTTGGCGTATCGGCGGTCCTTATGAACACCCCTGTTGCCAAAGCCAGAAATCCTGTCGGCATGGCGCAGGCGATGCGAATGGGCATCGAAGCAGGACGCCTTGCTTATCTATCCGGCCGGATCGAGAAGAAACGCTATGCGTCGGCAAGCAGCGGTCTGGATGCGTTTAAATTGAAATAAGGCGAACTAGTGAGTGAGTACTTGGGAGAGTTGGTCTGGAAATGAAAGAGAGCATTGTGGTCATGGGAGGCGGAGTCATCGGATTATCCTGCGCATTCGAGTTACAGGAGCGGGGTTATCAGGTTACGGTGCTGGAGATTCATCGCTGCGGAGGCCAAGCGTCCGGAGCGGCCGCGGGCATGCTGGCGCCGTATTCCGAGAATGTAGAGGGTTCCGATGCTTTTTTCCGTTTGTGCCTAGAAAGTCTACAGCTTTATCCCGATTGGCAGGCCGGCGTGAAGGAGATTTCCGGGCAGACCTTCGAATATACGAACTCCGGCAGTCTCTATATTGCGTACCATGATGCGGATTTGCTGGCACTGGAAGGCAGACTGTTATGGCAGCGTCAGTACGGCTCTTCCGGCAGCATCGTGGAAGGGGATGCGCTGCTGCGCCTTGAGCCTCATCTGTCAACGAATGTAAGAGCCGCGCTGCATACGCCGGAGGAGACTCATCTCTATGCCCCGCATTATGTCAAGGCATTGGAGCAAGCTTGCCGGTTGCTGGGCGTTCATATCCACGAGAATCTCGAGCAGCTTAGCGTAGATGAGTGGGAGAACGAGATACGTATTCAATCTGCCGATGGACGTCTGTTCAGCGGAGAGCGATTGCTGGTGTGCTCGGGGGTATGGGCGCAAGAGCTTTACGATACGTTTGGCATTCAAATTCCCGTGTACCCGATTCGTGGACAAATTTGTGCTTATGAGGTAGAAGCGAAGCCGGTTCAGCATATGGTTTTCGGCAATCAGGGCTACCTGGTGGGAAAAGATAATGGCACACTGGTATGCGGTGCTTCCGAGGATGTCGCCGGCTTCGATACTTCCGTTACGGCCAAGGGAATCGAGCGTCTTACGAGATGGAACAAGAAGGTGTTCCCGTTTCTCGGAGAGAGAGAACCGTTTCATCGCTGGGCCGGTTTGCGCCCCTCCACGCAGGATGGGCTTCCGCTGATTGGTGCAATCGACGCTGCTAATCGCGTGGTGTTTGCGGTCGGGCATTATCGCAATGGCATTCTGCTTAGTCCTGCGACCGCCAAGCTGGCGGCGGATTGGATCGATGGGAAGAGGTCGGCATCGCCTGATTATGATGCGTTCTTGCCGGGACGGTTTTCCTAGTAGAGTAGAGGGTTCTATAATCATACAAGGCAAGGCTTTCACATTCATTTGTGGAGCCTTGCCTTTTCTTATTTTCATTCTATAAACGATTCTCGTCATATTAACGTTATTGGTGTCATGCTGATTCGTAGTTGAAATACGGGAATCAACTATATGATAAATAGGCTAATCGTTCACATTCTATTAAAAGGGGAGATTATTTGAATGGTAAGGTTTAAAAAGGTCATCGCTTTTTTCTGTATGCTTACATTGGTTGCATCTTTAATGAGCATAAGCCCAGCAGCAGCCAGTGCAACGTCTCTAAATTCCTACTATGTGGATGCTGTGTACGGAAATGATAATAATAGTGGCTTGAGCCCAGGTCAGGCTTGGAAAACGTTAAACAAAGTAAACAGCACGGAGTTTGTGCCGGGCGATCAGATTTTGTTCAAAGCAGGAGACGTCTGGAATGGGCATTTAACGATAGATGACTCCGGTTATGGTGCAAACCGCATTACGTTTGATAAGTATGGTGAAGGTCCGAAACCGATTATTGCAGGTGGAGGCGTGCCGAAAACGATTTTCGTGAAAAATGCGGAATATGTAACGATCAAAAATCTTGAAATCACGAACGATGCGCCTGAAAATGATCACCGTTATGGAATTTTCGTATCCAATGATACGGGCCGGACATTAAGAAGCTTACACTTTGAGAGCCTAGATATTCATAATGTGAAAGGTAACTATGCAGGCAGCTTGCGTTTCTGGTCCGCTGCGATCGGCTTTAATGCGTATAAAAGCAATTCGTCTTATGATGACTTTCTGATCGCGGACAGCCATATCTACGATAACGAGAGCCACGGCATTCAAAGCGATGGAGATGAAGCTGTTAAAGATCATACTTTTTTTACGAACGTAGTGATAAGAAATAACTTTTTCGAAAGAAACGGAAACGGAGATATCGTTGTCGGTCTCTGCGACGCTCCTCTGATCGAGTACAACACTTCCTATGATCAGGGCGGCGGTTTCGAAGGTTACGGCTATACCGTTTCCATGTGGGAGTGGCTCAGCAAGAATGCGGTCTTCCAAAATAACGAAGTCGCCTACACGAATCATGATCCGCTGCAAGATAACGACGACGGGGATTCGCAGGCTTTCGACGCCGACATCGCGACGGTTGACCGCGTTACGTTCCAGTACAACTACAGCCATGACAACGCGGGCGGTTTCCTGCTGGTCATGGGCAATTCCCAGGAGAACTATAAAGGCGCGACCGTCCGATACAACGTGAGTTTCAACGACCATAAAACCAACGTCAACGAAAATACGACCTTATCGATCAATCACGCGGGTTCAGAGGGTTCGTACATTTATAATAACGTGTTCTACAACAACATTGAAGATGAAGGCATTCATATCAAGTCGCTCGCTACGGAAGCGGCTAACATTTATTATCAGAACAACATTTTCTATTCGAACGCAGCTTCGACCTATCCTTCCGCTGCGGATTCCAATAACGTGTTTGACTATAACGGCTACTTTGGAACCGGGAATATTGCGCCGGCCGAAGACACGCACGCCATTACTGCGGATCCGAAATTTGCCGAGCCGATTCCGGCGGTTCCTACGGATGGCATGGAAGGTGCCGACGTATTCAAATTGAGCGCGGATTCTCCGTATATTAACGCGGGAACCATCATTGCGGATAATGGCGGCAGAGATTTCTGGGGCAATACGCTCTATAAAGACGCTCCCGATATTGGAGCACATGAATTCGGAAGTCCCAAAGCAGCGGCGGTGACCGTAACGCCTAAGCCGTTACTTATCCCTGATGCGATAGATCCGGCCATTCACGCCGGAAGATGGTCCGTGAAGGCCGTTTCTACAGACACGGCTTCAAACAGTGAACTGAAGCAGACCCTTACAGGTGTGGAATCTAATAAGGATTATGAAGCAAAGGTGTGGGTGAAAGGCACGGGCGGATACACGTTATCGGTGAGCGATGGAAATACCGTTATCGATGACGTATCCTTTGAAGCTTCGAATGAATGGACTGAAATTCAGTTGCCTGTGAACAGCGGAAACTCTTCGATGCTGGTGTATGCGTTGACTGAAACAGGAGGGACAGCTGGAACCGCGTACTTCGACGATGCATATTTGGGAGTCGCGAATGGTTCGAATTTGCTCGAAAACAGCAGTTTCGAATACGGGAACAGGCCGTGGGCAAGAGGCGACGTATTTACACTCTTCCATACCGTTGATCCTACGAATCCGGATACGCCGGACCCAGAGCCGGAGCCGGAACTTCCGACAACGGCAGTACAAGTGAACGACGATTTCGATAGCAGTACATTGAATGCTAGGTGGAAGTGGGTTTCAGAAGATCCGTTGAAATGGAGTCTGTCCACGAATCCGGGTCATATGAATATCGCGAGCAGCGGCGGAGATGTCGATTCTACGAAGAACGTATTGCTCCAATGGGCGCCTAAAGGCGATTTTACGATCGAGACCAAAGTATCGGCCATTCCGACGGCGGATTGGGAGCAGACCGGTTTGTTGGTTTATATGGACGGCGCTAATCACATTAAGCTTAACCGGGTCCATGACGGCGAACTGAAATTCCAGTTCGGATATAAGCAAGCCGGTGTGTGGAACAGCGGGACTTACACGAATATCAACGATACTGAAGATGATAATGCCGATTATTACTTGAAGCTGGAGAAAATAGGCGCAACCTATACGGGGTACTATTCGCAGGATGGTACAGCTTATACCAAGATCGCCAGCTTTACCGTTTACTTCCCCGGTAATAAACGGATCGGTCTGTATAACTGCAATGGAACGAATGTCATTGCCGATTTCGATTATTTGCATATGACAAGCTTGAATACCGATGCCGACGAACCGACAGCGCCGCCGACAACGCCGCCAACGGTAGATAACGAGGTACACAGCGGAGAATACGCAATTAAAGTCGACAATAACTTAGCTGGAAGTGCCTGGAAGAATATAGGGTACAGCAATATCGCGGTTACGCCGAATACCGATATGGTATTTAAGGCATGGGTGAAAGGAAGCGGAGGCGTTAAAGTCGTCATAGCCAAAGCGGATTGGTCTACACTTGGCGAGATGGACTTAACCGCAACTGACGAATGGACCGACGTGAGCATCAGTGAGGGTGAAGGTGAAGGTAAACGTGAAGTTGTGATTAATACCGGATCTAATACTCTCATGCATGTCATGATCAAAGCGACGGATAAACCCACTACGATGTTTATCGACGATGTTTTCTTTGGCATATCCGGCGGGGCGAACCTAATCGAGAACGCCGACTTTGAAGACGGGTCGTCGGTCCCTTGGTGGGGCGTGGAAGGGCCATTTTCCCTCGTTGAAGTCATTGATGCTAATAGCAAACCAGAATTTTATCCATTGAGGGACAAATCGATACGCGAAAACAACCCGCTGTTGTTTACGATTCATGCAACGGATAAGAATGGAACTCCATTGACTTACAGCGCGTCGAATCTGCCTGCAGGCGCTTCATTCAATGCTTCCTCCCGTGTATTCAGCTGGACGCCAACGTATTCTCAAGCAGGCGTATACGCGGTTACGTTTTACGTGACGGATGGAACAAGCACCGTTTCTGAAGATGTACAAATCAACGTGGTTGACGGACCAACGCCGCCAACGGCACCGTCAACGATACCGTCTACGATACCGTCTACGACACCATCGAACCCGCAGCCCGGAACCGTGAAGATTGCAGCGAATCCTGACGGTAACGGAAAAGCTGTCGTCGACGTGAAGGCAAATGAACTTCAGGCAGCTCTGCTCAGTGCGAAAGACTCCATTGTGGACATTATCGTTGAAGGAGCAGAGTCGGCCAAAGCAGTAATCGTTAATCTGTCCGGCGAATCCATTCAATCCGCGCTCGACAATAAGATTAAGCAGTTTAATATCAATACCGGACTTGCCGTGATCTCGATTTCGACGGAACTGTTGAAGAAGCAAGACGGAGCTTCCGGAAATGTTCAACTTTCGGTAACGAATGTCGATTCCCAGTCGCTATCCGATGAAGTGAAAGCAACTGTTGGCAGCCATCCGGTTTATGACTTCAATCTCAGCGTCGACGGGAAGACGATTAGCCAATTCGGGGATCAAGCCGTGACAGTGAAGCTGAACTATACGTTGAAGCCCGGAGAAGACCCGAATCAAATCATCATTTATTACGTGAATGATAACGGCAAGCTTGAAATCGTGAAGAACGGCAAATTCGATTCCGTAACCGGTCAAGTGACATTCAACACTACGCATTTCAGTAAATATGCCATTGCCTTAAACGTTGTAAGCTTTAACGATATTGCCAACGTATCATGGGCGCAAGACAGCATAGAAGCATTGGCAGCAAGAGGCATTATCCAAGGCGTTGGTTTACACAGCTTTAAACCAAATGATCAGCTGACAAGAGCAGCCTTTATTACGATGCTGATGAATGCCTTTGATTTGATTGACAGTAAGGCCACGACTTCACTAACCGACGTGAAGAAGGACACATGGTATTACGGCGCAATCGCATCGGCACAGCAACTCGGTATTGTAAAAGGGAAATCGAACAGCATGTTTGGCGTTCATGATCTGATTTCTAGACAGGACATGGCTGTTATGATTTACAATGCAGGGTTACTGGTAAAGGCTGACTTTGCCGGAAACGGAGAAGCAGCTTCCTTCCGGGATCAATCCGAAATCGCGGCATACGCTGTAAACGCGGTAGCCGCTATTCAACAAGCCAGTATCATTAACGGTGTAGGTAATGGGAAATTCGCACCTCGGGATGTGGCAACTAGAGCACAGGCAGCAGTTGTTATTTGGAACATGTTCATGAATGCGAAGTAACATCACGGTAGTGTAAATACATTCATTCAAGAGGTGGCTCTTTGACTCAAAGAGCCATCTCATGAAAGGAGGAAGTAAACATGGGTAAGAGAGGTACGAAGAAGCAGTTTCATCTACAATTCAAACCTATGTTGTTCGTTATTGCGGCAATTGCAGTTTCATTAACGACTTTTATCATTGTCGGCTATACAAAACATAACAATTGGGAGTCTAGTGTGGTAGCAACGGTAAACGATGAACCGATCACCGTGCAAGAATTCATGCCTAAACTCGTCAAGCATCGCGCTGAAGTATTGGCGTATTTTAAGAAGGAACATAACGTTGAACCGGGAGAAGATTTCTGGACAAGCAGCTTCGATGGAGAGATACCGGCAGAAATGCTTAAGAAGATTGCCCTGGATGAGTGTATCGCTATTAAAGTTCAGCAGATCGCAGGACTAGAGAAGGGACTGGTTAAGGATATCAGCTATTCTCAATTTCTAGAAGATCTGAAGAACGAGAATACAAGACGGGCAACGGCTATCGCAAACAAGAAAGTCGTCTATGGTCCGCAGCAGTATACGGAAGATGTTTATTTTGCAAAATTGTTTACGGATATGACTCATAAATTAATGGACCAAGTAAATGAGCAACATGTCGTTTCAGAGAAAGAGATCAAGCTCTATTATGAGCAAGCCATAGCTGCTAATAAGTATAAGAAAACAGATACAGTAAAGGTAGAGAAAATAGCTTTCCCATTTATAGCCGGAGATGATAAGAGTAAGACCGATGCAAAGGAACTGGCAGAAGAAGTACAGAAGAAATTCGCTAACGGAGATTCATTAAAGGAACTATCGGATTGGGTTGGAAAGCATTCTCTAATTCAAGTAGAATCCGGTGAACAGATATTTGATTCTACAACAAATCATGAAGATTATATGCCCGCCACTCATGAATTTACCGAAAATGCTGTCGGCTTATCTGTAGGGCAGGTAAGTGAGGTTTTCGAGTACAATAAAGCTTATTATGTCATGAAGTGTCTCGAGAAATCGGATGAAGGATTCCATAAACTGGGGGAAGTTAGTGAATCGATCGCTCAATTATTGAAAGATAAGAAGTATATCGCTTATGTTAACGATTTGGTCAAGCGTGCAGCTGTTGTTATGGATAAAGAGGTATATCGGACGCTTAAGACCGCCTGATCCCCTCGAATTTAATCTCTAGCCTACAATCCTTTTACTCCATCCTAATAATGGTATGGTATAATAGTCCTATTAACGGACTGATAGATCTACTACACGGAGGGGTCAGGATGAGGCTAGTCACAAGATCAGATTTCGATGGGTTGGTTACGGCGGTTTTGTTCAGAAAGCTAGGCATGATCGATGATATGAAGTTTGTACATCCCAAAGACATGCAGGATGGTTTAGTTGAAATTACGAGTAACGATATTTTGACGAATGTTCCTTTTATAGCAGGCTGCGGTCTATGGTTCGATCATCATGCGAGCGAGTTGAAACGATCACAGGAAGAGGGATTTACATACAAAGGCGAGATCAGAATTGTCGATAGCGCCGCAAGAGTCGTCTATGATTTCTATGGGGGACGCGATAAGTTCGGTTCGTTCTTCGATAGTATCATGGAAGGCGTAGACAAGGCGGATGCCGCAAAGTTTAGCAAAGAGGATATATTGAATCCGCAAGGCTGGGATCTGCTCTCCTTTATTATGGACTCTCGCACGGGGCTTGGCCGCTATCGTGATTTCCGTATAAGCAATTACCAGCTGATGGAGAAGTTGGTTGGTCTATGTCTGGAACAATCGCTTGAAGAGATCATGCAGGATGAAGACGTGAAACAACGGGTGGACCGGTATTTTGAACTGGATCTGTTGTTCCGTGAGATGCTCGCTGCCCATACGCGTGTGGAAGGGAATGCGATCATTACGGATCTCAGAGGCGTGGAAACCATCTATCCCGGCAATCGTTTCTTGGTGTATGCCCTTCATCCGGAGCAGAATGTGTCGCTGTGGATCGTGGATGGATTCCAGAAACAGAATTGCGCGATCGCATGCGGACATAGCATCGTGAATCGCTCATGCAGTGTCCCGGTTGGCTATCTGATGCGGGAATTCGGTGGCGGCGGACATGAAGCTGCCGGAACTTGCCAAGTGCCGTACGAGTCTGCGGATGAAGCAATCGAAGTGATTATTAAACGATTTAATTGAGATGAAACCCTTTGGAGTAATTTCCAAAGGGTTTTGCTTTTATAAGTCGAACTCTTCTCTAATAAGGAAAAAGCTGAAAGGAATCCACATGACTACCTCACCGGTGCGAATCAATTGCATGCAATGCCTCCATTACTATGTGACATGGGACCCGAAGTTCCCCCGAGGCTGCAAAGCATTTAAGTTCAAAACGTCCACGATGCCAAGTGCTGCTGTTCTATTTTCATCCGGCAAACCATGCATGAACTTCGAAGCGAAGCTGAAATAGGGCACCGATCCGATGAGGATCGATGCCCTATAAGAGAGTTTGAAAGAGGAGCGATTATTGCTGGCTCGCTTGAATCGCCTGTTCCAAATCATGAAGAATGTCGGCGATGCCTTCCGTTCCAATGGATAAGCGAATCATCCCCGGGGAGACGCCGGTTGCAACCTGTTCGTCTTCTTTAAGCTGTGCATGTGTCGTGCTGGCCGGATGAATGATAAGCGACTTCGAATCGCCGACATTCGCCAAGTGGGAGAAGAGTTTCACGTTCTCGATTACCTTTTTCCCCGCATTCAAGCCGCCTTTAATACCGAACGTCAGGATAGCGCCTTGACCATTAGGCAGGTACTTCTGCGCTTTGTCATAGGACGGATGGCTCTGCAGGCCAGGGTAACTTACCCACTCGACAGCCTCATGCGCTTCAAGAAACTGAGCCGCTGCCAGTGCGTTAGAAGAATGACGCTCCATACGCAGATGCAGCGTTTCCAAGCCTTGCAGCAGCATGAAGGAGTTGAACGGAGAGATTGCAGCTCCCATATCACGCAGCAATTGCACACGTGCTTTAATAATATAAGCGATCGGTCCGACAGCATCCGTATACACGACGCCATTATAGCTAGGGTCCGGTTCTGTCAGGCCAGGGAAACGACCGCTTCCTTTCCAATCGAATTTACCGCCATCTACGATGATGCCGCCGATCGAAGTGCCGTGTCCGCCAATAA
This sequence comes from Paenibacillus sp. CF384, assembly GCF_900106745.1. Classification (GTDB taxonomy): domain Bacteria; phylum Bacillota; class Bacilli; order Paenibacillales; family Paenibacillaceae; genus Paenibacillus_Z. The sequence continues at coordinate 51,646 of NZ_FNNV01000023.1, forward strand.
ACTTGGTCGCCGAATGAACGACAATATCAGCACCATGCTCAATCGGACGAAGCAAGTAAGGGCTCGGGAACGTGTTATCTACAATTAGAGGAAGACCGTTCTCATGGGCAATGGAGGCTACGGCTTCGATATCAAGCACATCCCCCTTAGGGTTGCCGATGGTTTCTGCGAAGATGGCCTTCGTTCTTTCGTTGATGGCACTGCGGAAATTGTCCGGATTGCTTGGATCGACGAAATGAACCTTGATGCCAAGCTTCGGCAAAGTAGTGGAAAATAAATTATAAGTGCCGCCGTACAGACTTGCCGCGGAGACGATTTCATCTCCTGCTTCCGCAATATTAAGAATGGAGTATGTAATGGCAGCCATACCCGAAGAAGTAGCTAAAGCTGCAGGCGCGCCTTCGAGCGCGGCGATTCTTTTCTCGAATACATCTGTTGTGGGATTCATGATGCGCGTGTAGATGTTGCCAAACTCTTGAAGAGAGAATAAATTTGATGCATGCTCGGAATCGCGGAACCCATAAGAAGTCGTTTGGTAGAGCGGTACTGCACGTGACATTGTCGCGGAATCAATTTCTTGCCCTGCGTGTACAGCTAATGTTTCTAAGGAATAGTTGCGTTCTTCTGCCATTTCTACAATCATCCTCCTCAAATCTAGTTTCATCTCTAGTTTCTCATAGTCTGATAGAAATTTCCATCTAAACAGGAGGTCTTAAGACATGACGATTACGGTTCCAGTACTTGGAAAGCGCGATTTGAACCGCGCACTGCTCGCGAGGCAAATGCTGCTGAAGCGCGTCAATCTGCCGGCATTGGATGCGATAGAGCGATTAGTCGGATTGCAGGCCCAAGCTCCGAATTCCCCTTATTACGGTTTGTGGGCGCGGCTCGAAGATTTCAGGCAGGAAGAATTGAGCCAGCTTCTGCAAGAACGAAAGGCCGTTCGCATCGCGCTGATGCGCTCGACCATCCATTTGGTGTCCGCTCGCGATTGTTTGGCTTTAAGACCATGGGTACAAGCCGTTCTTAACCGTGGATTAAAAGGTTCATTCGGCAAACTTCTTACTGGTTTAGATGAGCAGGAACTTGCTGATGCAGGCCGCGCGCTGGTCGAGGAACAGCCGATGACTTCGAACGAGCTTGGCAAGCGGCTTAGCGAGAAATGGCCGGACCGAGATCCCGAAGCTCTTGCAGCCGCCACCCGAAATTCAGTTCCGCTTGTCCAATTGCCGCCTCGCGGCCTTTGGGGTGAAAGCGGACAAGCCACTCATACTTCTGCAGAAGCATGGTTAGGACAGACGCTTTCTTCCGAACCGGAGGCTGAGGAGATGATCCTCCGCTATCTGTCTGCCTTTGGCCCGGCTTCCGTGAAAGATATGCAGACATGGTCGGGTTTAACGGGGCTGCGCAGCGAATTCGAGAAGCTCCGACCTAGACTCGTTAGCTTCCAAGACGAGCTGGGGAACGAGCTGTTCGATCTGCCGGATGCGCCGCGGCCGGATGCTGATAGTCCGTCCCCAGCTCGATTGCTGGGCGAGTTTGACAATATACTCTTGTCGCATGCTGATCGTACGCGAATTATTGATGATGCTTATCGTAATCGCGTATTTACGAAGAACGGCATCATCCGATCGGTTATCCTTGTTGACGGCTTCGTCAGCGGAATGTGGCATCTGAATCGGGGAAGCGGGAAGAGGGCTGTGCTAACCATTGAACCATTCAAGAAACTTACTTCGCAGGAATGTGACGAATTAACCGAAGAAGGAGCTCAACTACTGAAATTCGTAGCTGGTGAGGACGAAGCTCATGACATTCGGTTCAACTATTAGCAATGGAGGGAGCTGCTTAAGATGATAACGAGGCCTTGTCAGATCCGTGAGATTCATCATCTTATCGAAGAATATTCGCAGAGTCTATCTTCGCCATTCGATTCATTTCTGGAGGATCACATCGCAGCATCGTCGTTCTACGTGTTTGAAGAAGGAGCTGCATCCGTCGGCTACTATGCGATCCATAATAGCGAAACACTAACTCAGTTCTATATCATCCGCGCATACCAGAAGCATTCACAGCGGCTATTCAGCGAAGTACTTGAACGGAATACGTTGACCTCGCTGCTTGTTCCGACCTGCGATGAACTGTTTCTAAGTCTGGCTTTAGATAAAGACTTCAAGATCGATAAACAAGCTTACTTCTTTCAAGACGGCCAGGTGGAGCAATCGGAAAGCAAGGGGACAGGAGATGAGTCATTTCGCCTTGCCGACTTCGGTGATTTACCTCAAATTGAGCAGGTTTGCGGCGATTTTCTAGATGACTATGAGCGCCGAATTCGTAATGGAGAGCTATTCACCTACTATAGAGATACACTGCTACTCGGCGTCGGCGTTATGGAGTCATCCAAGATGATTGCAGGAGTGGCCAGCATAGGGATGTTTACGAATGAGCAGATGCGTAAGCAGGGGGTGGGGAGGAACATCATTTTGCACTTGAAAAAATGGTGTTATGAGCATAATCTAACGCCTATATGCGGCTGTTGGTACTATAACGAAGCTTCGAAATTAACATTGGAAAGCGCGGGAATGGTTACGAAGACCAGACTGCTGAATATAAAAGTCAACTAAAACCAGCCGTCATGTACAACTGCTGGCTCTATAGAAAATGGCGGCACTAGGTTTGTACCCGAGGCCGCCATTCCTTATTTATGTTCCAATTTAAGCATTGGGCGGCTTCTTCGGCAATCGGTCAGCCTTCTTCAACGCTTCGCGAATCAGAAATTCGAGGTGTCCATTAACGCTTCGGAATTCTTCGTTCGCCCACTGTTCTAACGCGCGATAAATTTCAGGATCCAGGCGAAGGGGAAACGCCCTCTTCTCAGTTGCGATCGATATCCGCCCCTTAGGTGTACAAGGTGCCCGTATTGATGACAGGCGTTGCGCCTTTATCGGATACGATGGCAACCATCAGATTGTTGACCATTACCGCGCGGCGCTCCTCGTCGAGGACAATCCCCTTGTCTTCCAGTTGACGAAGAGCCATGTCGACCATGCCCACCGCTCCTTCGACGATCTTGGATCTCGCCGCTACGATTGCGGTAGCTTGTTGTCGCTGCAGCATTGCGCTGGCGATTTCTTGCGCGTATGCGAGATGAATGAGACGTGTTTCTATGATTTGCACGCCGGAAAACAACAATTTGCTCTGCAGTTCCGTCAATAATTCGCGTGCCACATCATCCGCGTTACCTCGCAATGAAAACTGCTGCTCATCCGAAAATGTATCATACGGATATTGCGCTGCGATATGCCGAACAGCGGTTTCGCTCTGAATTTCCACGAATTTCTCGTAATTATCCACGTTGAAGGACGCTTTCGCCGTATCCATGACCTTAAATACGACTACGGCCGCAATTTCCACCGGATTGCCTTGCGCGTCATTTACTTTGAGCTTCTGGCTCGTGAAGTTGCGTACGCGAAGTGTCACCTTTCTCTTCTCTGTGAGCGGCAGCACCATCCATAGTCCGCTTTCGAGCACGGAACCCTTATATTTGCCGAAGAATGTGATGACTGCGCTCTCATTCGGATTCACGATGATTAACGATGATAAGCAAATCACGAGCAAGATTAATTGAACGGCTCCCAGCGCGATAAGTGAGAAATTCGGCGTTTCGTCTACTCCTTTGACGAATGTCAGAATCATCAACACGAATAACATGATGGAAACAAATATTACGGCAAATCCATTTACGTGCCACGCTTTGTGTTCTTGCATGGTTATCCTCCTTGTCTGTGTGGGCATCGGTCTTGATCAATTAAGAGAATCTAATATCTTTGCGATATTATTATGATATCACTTTTACCAGCTGTTTACAACTAGTGCAAGAGTCGGTTCCGACCTTAGACTAGGGGAAAACTAAACTTCAGTCCATTAAAGTCAATCTTGATTTCCCGTAATATGTTGGCATAACTCATTTGCCAAAGGGGATTTGTTCGATGTATGCGTTACTTTACGGGCTGGATGCTCTCACTACGATCGTACTCGTTGTCTTCGGCTGGATGGCCGGAGGCAAGGCAGGGCGACTTGTTTACAGCGCGTCTTACAAGAAGCTGAAACATAAATCAAGAACCGTTATGATCTTGTTCAGCCTGTCCTTGCTGGCGTTGGCAGGTAAAATGATCATTGCGCAGCAGCTGTATACGCAATTCGGCTGGCTGTTCTCGCAGGATCGCATTCTCCTTCAACTTCCACCGCTTCTACTTGCTGGGATGGCAAGCGGTGTCTACGGCATTCCTCGCCTCATCCGCGTCATGCGATTGCAGGCTGAGAATCAAGATATGCCGCTGGATGCGGCGGCCTACCGCCTGGCAGGCGACTCTGCTCTGATCATTCCGTTCAAAGGAATGAAGTACACCGCAATAGCAAGCTTGTTGTTCTATTTCGTTCCGGTTGTCCCGATCAGATGGCTGGATGCGGCAGCAGTACTTCTCATTCTGCTGGTGTTCATTACGATTATGGCTTACCGTGTGCTTAGCCGCAGCAAGAGCATTCATCAACATGAGAATTGGATGCCACTGGGACGTAAGCTGCGCGCGGCCAAAGGAGTTGTCGAGATTCTAATTGTTGTGCTGCTCGCCTTCGGTGTCTGGATGTATGAGGCGAAAGCGAGCCGTCTACCGGAAACGATGAGCATGATGACCGGAACAGCCGATTTCGGCGGAGGTATTGTCAGTGCGAGCGCTCATCAGCACGCTGCCCATGCTGTAACTACGGGCGAAGGCAGTGTCAGCGTGGAGACGTTAACCGGCCCAAGAGAGGGAGAACCGGATCGCCGATTCACGCTGACGGCAGAGAAGAAGCTGGTTCGCAGCCGTTCGGGTCAAATGGTGGAGGCATGGACGTATAACGGTCAAATTCCGGGACCGGAGCTGCGGATGCGGCAGGGGGAACTGATCGAAGTTACCTTGATTAATAACAACATTGATGCAGGCGTTACGTTACACTGGCATGGTCTGGATGTTCCCAATGCAGAGGATGGCGTAGCAGGCGCGACTCAGAATGCGGTCATGCCCGGGCAGACGCATACGTATCGATTCATCGCTGAACAAACCGGAACCTTCTGGTACCATTCGCACCAAGACTCCGCCGAGGCGGTGAAGAAAGGGTTGTTCGGTGCTTTAGTGGTGGAGGATCCTGCTGATCCTGCAACGAATTATGGGATCGACCGGACGATCATGACCTACTCGTTAAAGAATAGCGGATTCTCCTTCGGTGCAGGAGCCGATGCGAAGATGCTCGAGCAAGTTCAAGCTGAACCGGGTACGCCGGTGCGGCTGCGTTTGATTAATACCGAGAACTGGGTGCAGCGCGCATTCACCATTGTAGGCGTTCCTTTTCAAGTAGCGGCGATCGATGGCACGGAGCTAAACGGACCAACGGATTTGAGCAGTAATACGCGTCTTGAAGTAACGACCGGCGGCCGGTATGACGTGACATTCATAATGCCGAAGACGCCGGTATTTATTAACATCGGCAATCATGAGGAAGGCATTCTCTTTAGTATGGAGGGCAATGGTGAACCTCTTGATTTGCCTAAGAGCAGTACGATATTCGATCCATCCACTTACGGAACGCAGGAAGTACTGCCTTTTAGTTTAGACAGTCATTATGACAGAGAGTTTCTGATGGTATTGGATAATCAGTTCACGTTCTATAACGGCGGTTTCGGCGCATTGTATACCATCAATGGCGAGTTGTTCCCGAATACACCGATGTACATGGTTAAAGAGGGGGATTTGGTCAAAACCACGATTGTTAACCGCGGTATGGTGGAGCATCCCATGCATTTGCATGGTCATCATATGCTGGTATTGAGTCGCAACGGCAAGTCGGTTAGCGGCAGTCCATGGTGGTCCGATACGCTGTACGTCGGTCCTGGCGAGCGATACGAGGTTGCTTTTCTCGCGGATAACCCAGGTATATGGATGGATCATTGTCACAATCTGGATCATGCCAAAGTCGGCATGTCGATGCATCTCGCCTACGAAGGGATTACGACACCTTTTGCTCTCGGCACGGAATCGCATAATCACCCTGAATAGGATGGATTCAACCGGCAGTTGAATTGACGTGTTCAACTGACTATTGATAGAGTAGAGCAGCCAGGCATGCTATGCTGATTGCAGACAGTGCGCACTGTACAATCCAATAAGTGGAGGCGTTCTACAATGGAAATGCGTAAGATCGGTGCTTTCATCTCCAGTCTACGAAAAAAACAAGGGATGACGCAGGCGGAATTCGCCCAGCGTTTAGGAATAAGTCATCAAGCCGTGTCCAAGTGGGAACGCGGTGAGTCGCTGCCTGATATCGGGATGCTGCCGGCAATCAGCCGGCTGCTTGAAGCGTCCATTGATGAGCTTCTCGCCGGTGAAAGCAAGATTGTACTCGTTCAGGAAACAGCATCCGTACAGTCTGCTGCTGGCGAAGAGCAATACATCATCGAGAAGCCTCAAGGTGAAGAAAGTATAGATGAAGAAGTAAGTGTGGCAATCGAAATCGAGCCCGCCGAAGCTCAGGTCGAAGAGCAGGAAGAGCAGGAAGAGCAGGACGATGATTCGAACGATACGGATGATGACTCACATCCGAGCTTGCAAGCGATCCTTCGGTTAGCGCCTTTTCTGGGGAGCGATACGATTGATGAGATGCTCGGTTATGTGGAGGAAGGCCGTCTGAGCGCTGACGTTATTCAGGGCTTGGCCCCGTTTATCAGTAAAAGCTCCTTAGCCCGCTTGGTGGATAAGGCTGCTCTAGGAAAGCTCGATATGCGGCAGCTAGGAGGACTTGCTCCTTTCCTAGATACCGAACAAATCGACAGGCTTGTTCTGCAAGCCGAGGAAGGCACAATTGATTGGCAGGTTGTTCAAGCCTTGGCGCCGTTCATAAGCCGGGATACGCTGGACCGTCTTGTCGATCGGATTGCCGCCGGCAGCATCGATGCCAGGCAAATTGTTGGACTTGCTCCTTTCTTATCAAGGGAAAGCATCGAGAAGCTTCTGGAGCATGTGGAGTCTGGTCTTCTTGGCGCCGACATTCTCTCCTCACTTGCACCATTCATTCATAAAGAAGCGCTGGAGAAACTAGTCCGGGGTATGCTAGAGAAGACGCTGACTCGTTCTGCTGAATAAGTGTATGGTTATTTACGAATCTGCGAAACCATTATGCCAGGTCTCCTATCGATGGAGTCCTGGCTTTTTTGAGCGAGAAGGTTTCCTTGCATCCGGCGTAGAAGATGAGTAGTACGGGTTACTTCATTATGGTGTTATTAAGGAGAGAACAAATGAATATTCCTAATGTGCGGACAGGTCAGGAACTGATTCGAGAAATTAACGAAACTCGTGTACCTTACGGGATGCTGGCTATCTGGTTTCTCGGTCAGGTGAGTGTCATCGTCAAAGGGGGCGATACGATCGTTTATATCGATCCGTATTTGGCCGATGCGCCATATCGGCGGTTTAAGCCGCCGCTTCTGCCGGAAGAAGCGAATAACGCGGATGTTGTGCTGATCACGCATGATCATATCGATCATTTGGATCCGGATACGATACCGGGGATGGCGAAAACCCGCAATGATACGGTGTTTGTGGCGCCGGGCTACAGCCTGAGCGCTCTTGCTGAATTCGGCGTTGCGCCGGAGCGGCGTGTTCATGCGGTGACCGGCGAATGGCGAGAACTGCGCGGTTTGCGCTATTTGCCGATCCCGGCAGCGCATGAGGAACTGGCGTATGATCCCGAGCAGGATCATCGATTCGTTGGTTATGTGCTGAACCTAAACGGCGTGACGTTCTACCATGCCGGCGATACGACGATCTATCCCGGTCTGATCGAAACGGTGAAAGCGGAACAGGTCGACGTTGCCCTGCTGCCGATTAACGGACGCGATCCGTTCCGGCTTGCGCGTAATATCGTCGGCAACATGAACTTTCGTGAGGCGGCAGAGTTTGCGGTTGCGGCCGGGATCGACACGGTAATTCCGGCGCATTATGACATGTTCGAGGGCAATACGGAGCATCCGGGCCATTTCATCGACTATCTGTATGAGAATTATCCGACGCAGAAAAGCCATATTCTGGCGCGATTTGAAAGGTATGTGTACGTTTCTGATCGAGCGCTTCAATCATAAACAATACTCTTATAGAATGCTGCACAGCTTCCGGTATTCTCGTGGAGATACGCCTTGCCATCTCTTGAATGCATGACTGAATTGATGCAAGCTGTCGTAGCCGATACGGCAGCCGATCGCCTCGATTTTCATCTCCGTTTCCCTCAAACACCGCTTGGACTCTTGATGGCGGAGATGCTGCACATATTGATTCGGGGTGACGCCGAACTGTTCTTTGAACAGACGGATAAAATGATCCTCGCTGACGTTTAATCGCTCCGCCATTACCGAATTCGGCCAAGTCAAGTGCAAGCTGACGCTTATCTCGTCGACCAGCTCCCGAAGAGCCGTCAAGTAGGCGGCGGAGGCGGTTCGCTGCGGGACGGTCTGTAATCTTAGGATCGATGCGAGCAGTTGCAGCATGGCACCTCGGCAGATAAGCTCATAGCCGGCTCTGGCAGTCGTGAATTCTTCGCAGATCAATTCCATTCCTTTCACGATTTCAACGGAAAGCGAGGTGTATTTACGTGCGAACAGCCGCTCACCATCAGCGTTTACAGGCATACGGCAGAACAAGGCCTCTTGAACGTCGTGAGTTTCATCTACAACCATATGGATATCGGGTGTCAGCTCGAACTCATCATAGAAGTCAAAATGAATACCGAGCAATTGGGCTCCGGCTGCTGTCGGGATTTCTATGCGATGCCTCTCGCGAGCACTTAGAAATAAGAAGTCGCCGGGGTAATACCGAATCGACTCGGGCTCGTCCTTGAAATGAACGATCATTTCCCCGGAAATGACGTACATGACCTCGAAGTCGTACAGACGTCGTTCGTTTCCTTGATAATAGGCGGAGTTCTGGTACTGGGCCCAGTGAATGCTGGGCATCCAAGTCATAGGATCAGGTTTGGTGTTGCCTTGCGATAGTACAGCCATTTGGTCCAAGCCCCTTAAATGAGTAGAAGTCGATAATAGACAACTTTATAGCGAAATAGAGTAAATACATCCTATAGAACCTATAGTATCATTCGAATTAGTTAGCGACAATAAACAACTATGACATTGATCAATAGGGGGACTGGCGATATGGTGAAGCGAATCGGAATCATCGGGTATGGGCTCAGAGTCAGCGGTTTGTTTGGCAAATTAGATGAGCAGGAAACGGGCTGCCAGCTTGTCGCAATTGCGGATCCCCGGGCGCAGGAGCTAGCCGCTCATATGGGTGAGGGAGCAAACAACCTGGCACGGTACGAGGACGCCGATGATATGTTGAATAATGCCGGACTGGATGGCGTCGTAATCGGTACTCGCTGCAATTTGCACACGGAGATGGCACTTAAGGTATTGAAGCGCAGCCTGCCTTTATTCCTGGAGAAGCCGGTTGCCACGACCTTTGAAGATCTCTATCGACTGAAAAAGGGCTATGAGGCTTCTGATTCACAAGTCGTTGTTTCATTCCCGCTGCGTAATACGCCGCTTGTCAAGCTTGCCAAGGCTATCATCGATTCAGGCCAAATCGGAACGGTGGAGCATGTGCAGGCTGTGAACAATGTGCCTTACGGCGGGGTCTACTATCATAGCTGGTACCGCGATGAGAGCATTACGGGCGGATTGTTCCTGCAGAAGGCGACGCATGATTTCGATTATATTAATTATTTGCTGGGTGCAAGCCCAATTGCCATAGCGGCTATGAAATCGAAGCAAATCTTCAAAGGCGATAAGCCGGCAGGTTTGATGTGCCGCGACTGCGACGAGAAGCACACTTGCGAAGAGAGTACGCTCAAGCAGGCGAACAAGGATAGAGGGAGCTATTGCAGCTTTGCGGAGGATACCGGCAACGAAGATTCCGGCAGTGCTCTGATTCGTTACGAATCAGGCATGCACGTTAACTACTCGCAGAACTTCTTCGCAAGAAGAGGGGCTCAGAGACGCGGAGCACGTCTGTTAGGTTATAAAGGAACGCTCGAATTCGATTGGTATACGGGCGAGTTGAAGGTTTACATGCACCACGAGGCGCGAGTGGAAACCCATCAGTTCGACTTGAATGCGATGGATGGTCATGGCGGGGGAGATGGCATGCTGCTGAGCAACTTCTTCCAAATCGTAAACGGCGCGGAGCGTTCGTTCACCTCGCTCGACGATGGACTTCTGAGCGCGCTGCTTTGCCTGAAGGCCAACGAGTCTGCGAATACGAATACGTTCCAGCAAGTAGCTTGGAATTAGCTGGTATAGATAATTAAAAAGCGTCCTCAAAAGTGCAACTTCACTTTTGAGGACGCTTTTGTTGTTCGCACTCGCTCACCGAAGTAGCAGGATCACAAGAAATGTTGCGCTATCGTCCAAGCCCTCTTATACTGTCGACGCTTTACCGCTCGGCAACAGCGGCATTGCGTCTGTACTCCGTTGGCGTGACGCCGGAGATTTTCTTGAAGGAGCGATTGAAGGAACTGAGCGTCGTATAGCCTACTTCGGTCGCGATTTCTTGGATCTTCATCTCCGAGAGAAGCAGTAGGTCCTTCGCTTTCTTCACTCGCACCTCATTGACGAAATCCACGAAATTCGTGCCCATTTTCTCCTTGAAATAAGTGGAGAGATAGCCGCTGCTAATATTCAATTTGCCGGCGATGAGATCGAGGGAGAGCTCTTCTCCATAATGGGTCTCCGTATAGCTAACGGTAAAGCTGATGATCGGATCGCGCTCCTCTTTCTTCAACCTTACAAGCCGTCCGGCTTCGTTCACCAGTTTCACCAGGTAATCATCCAGCTCTTCAACCGTATGCTGCTTCTCGATAAGAGGCAGCATGCCGGACAAGCCATCGCTGTCGATTTGCATGCTGTGGAGCACGCGCATGACCTTGTCTGTGGTTTCTTCCGCGAAACGATGAAACTTGCTTGCGGCAATGTTTCGTTTCTTCATCTTCGCGAGCATCCGGCGCAGAGACTGCAGAGCGAGCTGGTCGTTGCCTTCTTGCAAGCTCACATTCAGCTCCTGCTCCAGGATGGTTGTCGGCAGCATCGGCTTCTCGTACGTTTCGCCTGCCTGAGACACATAGGTCGAATCATCGAAAGGCCGCAGCTTCACAAGCTTCAGCACCTCCGCATAAGCACTCGTCATTTGAGAAGCATGCGGATAATGCGAGCTCACGGCAATGGTACAGAAACTATAGGCGATATCCGTCTCCAGCACCGTCTTGATGTCCGAGATGACAGATGACAGGCAGCTGTCATCTTCACTGTTTAGATAGACGACCGATAAGATTTGATTCGTCTCGATTTGGAAGGTTTGTGCGCCATCCATCTCTCGTCCAATCGCCTGGATGATATATTCGCGAATAAAAGCAATGGTCCGTTCTTCTTCTTCAGGCATCTCATCCCAGAATCGTTGCTTGAAATTCATCTGGAAGAGAACAAATCGAAACGGTCGGTAGTCCTGCTCGGCTGCCGGATCCGAGTCTTCATATTCGATCCGAATCCGTTTGAGTACATTCATGAGCGAATAATGGCGCAGATGGTTTTTCTTGCTTTCAAGGCTTCGCCTTGCTTCCTGATTCTCTTTGATCATGTGGCCGATATTGGCATGGATCAGCTCAAAGTCGTTAACCGTCCCGCGAACAAGCTCCCGATTCTCGTTTAAACTTCGAATCGACTCCACGATTTTGCGAACCGGATTATTAAATCGTCTGCTGAAGATGACGGATAGGATCAAGCTGACGATAGACGTGACAATGAGCAGCACGATTAGAGTAACCGTTAGCTTCACAATTCGGTTGGAAACGCTGCTGTCCGGAATGATATTCACGTAAGTAAGCCCGGTAGTCGCGCCTTTCTGATAGAAGAAATAATAGCCGTTCTGCTTAATCCAGTTTCTCCCCGGCACAAGTTCCGGTAAGGCTTCGTTAAAGGCCGGATCGGAGGTGAATATCTTATTTCCTTGCGGACCCAGTATATAGAAGGTGTTGTTAATGGACTGATGATAATTGCGATACAGCTCATTCGCATCAATGAATGCGAGGAACTTGAAATCGGGATACAGCTGACTGCGGAACAAATATGGAATAACGATACCCGGCTGCGAATCCTGATAAGTCGGCGGCGGACTCGTGAATACAGCGGCCGGATACAGCTTGGCATCGGAGCCCGCCTTGGTTAGTTCCTCTTCCCAGAAGTCCGGTGTATAAATGCGGTTCACATAGTGCTCAGAGAACATGACTGCAAGCGAGCTGCCGCGATACTTGTCCAATATGTAATGATGCTTCACGTCATACATAAAAATATTGTTCAAATAAATCCGTGGATTCACCGTGATCCCCTCTAAATCATCGATAATTCTCCCGGCGGCCCTATAATAAGGCTTCGATTTCTGTAAATCATTCAGATGATCATTCAAATACATCCCTACGATAACATTGTCCAGCAGCTCGAAGTACTGCTCGAATCCGCTTGTGGTATGGGTCAGATTCGCATCGTTATACGTAATGATTTCGCTATGGATGCTTTTTCTAAACAAGGTGAGCGAGATCAAATTAAAGGAAACAAACAATAGAATAATCGCCATAAAGCTGAGCACCATCTTGGTTAAGATCGAACGGGTATTAATCTTCCATTGCAAAATCTGCCTCATGAATAAACCCCTTCTGCTTTGGTCTGATCCTATTTGTGAAAACTGTGCAATTTTACGGAAACCTTGAAATTCGCGTGAAATCGGGCATATTTCCGATGTTCTTCAAGGGGTGAGTCTTATAGTATAGCGCTAGGAATGAAAAATCAAGATTCATATATTTCAAATAAATCGAGGGGGATCATCATTGAATAACTACACGAATACTGGTGCAAATGCACCGGCAACAGTTATCACTCATAGGGAAAGAAAACGTTCTTTCATGGACAAGCTGTGGAATGAGCGCTACCTGTTTATCCTTCTCCTCCCGGGACTTTTATACTTTATTATTTATCGGTACATTCCGATGCTGGGAAACATTATCGCCTTTCAAGATTTCAGTCCATTTCAAGGTTTCTTGCACAGCGACTGGGTCGGACTGAAGCATTTCAATAAAATTTTCGAAGATAGCGAAGTCATCCGGGTCATCTGGAACACGCTTTATCTCTCGTTTCTTCAAATTGTATTCGCTTTCCCGATTTCGATTGTACTTGCGATCATGCTTAATGAGGTGCGTAACGAACGTTATAAGAGAGTGATCCAATCGCTTGTCTATTTGCCGCATTTCTTATCCTGGGTCGTTGTGATCGGGATTGTAACGACATTCTTGAAATCCGAGGGCATTATTAATCAGCTCATTCAAATGGTCTTCGGCATCGAACCGATTCCGTTTCTGACGTCGGCGCATTGGTTTATGCCAATCATTGTGCTCGAGGTCATTTGGAAAGAATCCGGCTGGGGGACGATTATTTTCCTTGCAGCATTAGCGGGTGTTAATCCCCATTTGTACGAGGCGGCTGTCGTCGACGGCGCAAGTCGAATGAGGCAGATCTGGCATATCACATTGCCTTCGATCCGCGGCACCATCATTATCCTGCTCATCCTAAGGCTTGGCAGCGTGCTTGATGTTGGCTTCGAACAAATTTTCCTCATGCTCAATCCGCTCAACAAGGAGATCGGGAATGTACTCGATACGTTCGTGTATTACAAAGGGATCGACAACTCGGACTTCAGCTTTGCAACGGCAGTAGGGCTGTTTAAGTCTCTTGTCGGGTTGATCTTAATCGTTGGAGCGAATAAGTTATCCAAAAAATTCGGAGAAGAAGGTATCTATTAAGGAGGCGGTAGAGCAGTGGTTAAAACTCATTCCATTTCGGAAAAAATAGCAAATGCCCTTAACGTAATCTTGCTTGCCGCGGTCGGGCTTGCCATGCTGTTTCCGTTCTATTACATGATTGCGACCTCGTTTACATCGGTTTCGGAGAGCGCAACCAAGTCGTTTATTCTGTTTCCGGAAAAATGGGTCGTGGATGCTTATCAATACATTTTCCACTCCAAGGTGTTTGTCCGGGCGCTCATCGTTACCATCTGCGTGACGGTAGTAGGTACGATCTTCAGCCTATGGCTCACCTCGATGATGGCTTACGCGCTGTCGCGGAATATTACAGGCCAGAAGTTCTTCCTGTTCCTTGTGTTGTTTACATTCGTCTTCGGAGCAGGTATTATTCCGTCCTATATGGTTGTAAAGGAAACGCACTTGCTCGACACTTACTGGGCGCTTATCATTCCGGGGGCCATCAATTCCTTTAATTTGATCGTGCTAAGGCAGTTCTTTCTCGGTATCCCTCAGGATCTAACGGAAGCCTCCGTGCTCGATGGTGCGAATGACATGCAAATTTTCGCGCGCATCATTCTTCCGCTGTCGAAACCGGCGCTGGCTGCATTCGGACTTTTCTATGCCGTAACCAGCTGGAACACCTATTTTACGGCACTTATTTATATTAGCGATCCGAGCAAGTGGACCATACAGGTTATATTGCGGCAGATCGTCATCTTAAGCCAACGACTCGATTCTCTATCGGATGGACAGCAAGCCGCACTGGCGAATGCTTCTCCACCGGCTGAAACGATTGGTATGGCTGCCATTCTCATTGCAACACTTCCGATTCTTGCGCTTTACCCGTTCCTGCAAAAGCATTTTGCGAAAGGGGTGATGCTCGGTTCCGTGAAAGGCTAGCTTTCATGTAAGTGAGTATCACCGAAGTGTCCAACATAAAGAGGAGGTCGAAAGTATGCGTAACAAACTAGTCTCATCTGTTCTCGTAGTTGCACTATCCGGATCCATGCTTGCAGCATGTTCATCCGGCAATGAGGATTCCACGACCAATACTTCCTCCAACACGAGTAAGACAAACAATGGCGCTGCAACGACGGCAGACCCGCATGCACAGAAGATTACCATTGATTGGTTCGACGGCACGTGGGAAGATCCGGTTCCGACAGGCAACAGCGAAGCTGTGAAGAAGATCAACGAGAAATTCAATGTGGATTTTAAGCCGCAATACATTCCTTTTGATACCTATGAAGAGAAGTTAGCCGTGAAAATGGCCTCCGGCGATATCCCCGATGTCATTGGCATGGAAGAAGTAAACTCCAATTATACGAAATGGGCGAATCAAGGCGCATTCTTGCCATTGGACGAATTCTTGCAGCAGTATGAGTCGACCAAGGCTGTGCCGAATTATTCATGGGATTCCTTGAAGGTAGACGGGAAAGTGTACGGTATCCCAACCTACTTCTCCGCTAAAGGCGGCAAGAAGCCGATCATTCGTAAGGACTGGCTGGACAAGCTCGGACTGAAAATGCCGACGAACTATGAAGAGCTGAAGAAAGTGGCAATCGCCTTTACCAAAGACGATCCGGACGGCAACGGCAAAGCGGATACAATAGGTTTAGGTTTGGCCAAAGGCATTTATTATGATCCTTCCTTCGGTGCTTATTACGGCAATTCGATTTGGTATCACAAGAACAGCGGCGGACAGCTGATTCCGGGCATCATCGCTGACGGAAATAAAGAGAAAGTCACTTTCCTGGCTGATCTGCAAAAAGAAGGCATTCTGCAAGCGGACTGGGCAGTAACCGCCTACAAAGATATTTTCAAAGCATTTAACGCGGGCAAAGTCGGCATTTGGTATGAACAGCCCGGAAATAGCGGCAACAACGGGGTATTGTTCGATGTGCTGAAGCAGAACGATCCGAAAGCAGTCGTAGAGCCGATTCCGCCGTTCAAAGCTCCTGACGGTTCAGAGGGACTGACCATCAGCGGCGGCTGGTATCGGATGTATATGATTTCGGCGAAATTGAAGGATCAGCCGGAGAAAGTGAAGCGCATTCTTGAAATGATCGATTACTTCCACAAGCCGGTAACTTTCGAGGAACGTAATCCGCAGAACGAATACTTCGACTGGCTCTACGGCGGTGAAGGAAAGGGCTACCAAATGGTCGACGGCGTGGCACAGCCAATGGCCGAGAATCGTTCGAACGTCGCTCCTGGCGCTTATATTACCGAGGGCGGATGGTTCATGAAGGACGAAGATTTGTTCACGTTTGCTAAGATCGCCAAGACGCCTGAAGATCAGAAGTTCCAGCAAACGCTCGCAGATATGCTGCATACGATGAAGTTTTACGTCAATCCGACAAGTCGGATTATCTCGCCGCTGCTTATGGAGAAGAGCGGAGAGCTGCAGGCGTATATTACGGATGAAACGACGAAGATGATTTTCGGTGAAAGACCGCTAAGCGACTGGGACAAGATGGTCGAGGAGTACATGGCCAAAGGCGGTAAAGAAATGATTGACGAGGTCAATAAACAATTGGAAGACAACCATGTTCAAGGCGAGTGGAAGTAAGTGATTCCATAACAGACAGCCCGAACCGACTCGGTTCGGGCTGTCACAACATTACCGCACTTATGCAAAGGAGTATAACGTATGCCAGTATTGACTACAGAAAAACAACAATTCCTGCTCGATGGCGAGCCGTTTCGCATCCTTTCAGGGGCTATTCACTATTTCCGCGTTGTACCTGAATATTGGCGGGATCGGCTTTGGAAACTGCGGGAAGGCGGCTTCAATACGGTAGAGACCTACGTAGCTTGGAATATCCATGAGCCCAAGGAAGGTCAGTTCGTGTTCGAAGGAATTGCAGATCTTGAAGAATTCATTGCGATAGCAGGCGAGCTGGGCTTGCATGTCATCGTACGTCCAAGTCCGTATATCTGCGCGGAATGGGAATTCGGCGGACTGCCTGCATGGCTGCTTGCTGATCCCGGCATGCGACTTCGCTGCTATCATCAGCCTTTCCTAGATAAAGTGGATGCGTATTACGATGTATTGCTGCCGAAGCTGGTACCGCTTCTCTCGACGAATGGCGGTCCGATTATCGCGATGCAGATCGAGAACGAATACGGCAGCTACGGGAATGACAAGAAGTATTTGAAGTATTTGGAGAACGGCATGAAGGAAAGAGGCATTGACGTGCTTCTGTTTACGTCCGATGGACCGGGAGATTTCTACTTACAGGGCGGAATGGTGGACGACGTGCTCGCGACGGTGAATTTCGGATCTCGCGCGCAAGAGGCATTCGATAAATTAGGTGAGTATCAGCAAGATAAGCCGCTCATGTGCATGGAATATTGGAATGGCTGGTTCGACCACTGGGGTGAGCAGCATCATACGCGCGATTCCGATGATGCGGCGCGCGTGCTGGATGACATGCTGGCTGCCGGCGCATCGGTGAATGCCTATATGTATCATGGCGGTACGAACTTTGGCTTCTATAATGGCGCGAATTTCGGTGACAACAAACATCAACCGACGATTACGAGCTATGATTACGACGTGGCAATCAGTGAGTCCGGCGATCTGACGGACAAATTCTATAAATTCCGCGAGGTCATCTCGAAGTATGTGGAGCTTGGACCCCTTAACCTGCCGGAACCCATTAAGAAGAAAGCTTATGGCAGCGTAAAGATGACCGAACAGGCTCCGCTCTTCTCGTCCCTCGACATGCTGTCCGAACCGGTAGAGCGTACATGCCCGGAAACGATGGAGCAGCTCGGGCAGGATTACGGCTTCATTCTGTACTCGACTACAGTGCTTGGGCCGCTTACCGCTTCCCGATTAAACTTGCAGGATGTGCATGACCGCGCACTTATTTTCTTGAATGGTGCGTACAAAGGCATCATTGAACGCAATAACCCAGACCATGACGTGCTGCTCGATATTCCGGCAGAAGGTGCGACACTCGACATTCTGGTTGAGAACATGGGGCGGATTAATTATGGTCCGTATATGAAGGATCCCAAA
The DNA here is from genome assembly GCF_900106745.1 of Paenibacillus sp. CF384. Classification (GTDB taxonomy): domain Bacteria; phylum Bacillota; class Bacilli; order Paenibacillales; family Paenibacillaceae; genus Paenibacillus_Z. Next base: position 69,599 of record NZ_FNNV01000023.1, read on the forward strand.
GGCATTACGGAAGGCGTGCGACTAGGGCAGCAATTTCTATACCATTGGTCGATCCGTCCGCTGCCGCTTAACGACTTGCAGAAGCTAGACTATCTAGAGAGCAGCGAGAAGCAGGAGAAACCGACGTTCTATAAAGGGTCTTTCGAAGTTGATGAAGTGGCGGATACCTTCCTCGCTCTTAGCGGCTGGACAAAAGGTGTTGTTTATGTGAATGGTTATAATCTCGGTCGTTATTGGGAGATTGGACCGCAGCAAACCTTGTATATTCCCGCACCGCTGCTTCGCGAAGGTGTTAATGAACTGGTTATATTTGAGCTGCATGGCTGCGAGGAGCCTGTCGTCAAGTTACAAGACAGCGCAGTGCTAGGGTAACGATCTGGAATAATGAATAACGGAATAGGGAAAAGAATTAAATCTATGAATCAAATGGGGGAGACAATATGGCTCAACTTACTGCAATACTAATTGGCGCAGGCGCACGGGGAGCGGCCAGCTATGCTCCTTTTGCATTGGACTTTCCGCATGAATTGAAATTCGTTGCGGTCGCCGAGCCGGATTCGACTAGACGGGAGAAGTTTGCTCAGCAGCACCACATTCCGGATACGATGTGCTTTGATTCTTGGGAGCAGATACTGGCGAATCCGAAGCTTGCCGATATTGCCGTCATTTGCACGATGGACCGGATGCACTATCATCCGACCATACAGGCTTTGAACATGAAATATCATGTTCTGCTGGAAAAGCCGATGTCCCCGGACCCTCTGGAGTGTCTCGAGATGGAGCAGGCTGCTCGTGAGAATAACCGTTTACTGTCGATCTGCCACGTGCTGCGGTATACGCCGTTCTGGAGCAAGATTAAGCATATTCTAAGTGAGGGCCATATCGGAGACATCGTATCGATCCAGCTCAATGAGAATGTAGGCTACTGGCATATTGCGCATAGTTTCGTCAGAGGGAATTGGAACAATTCCGAGACGTCCAGCCCGATGATATTGGCCAAATCATGCCATGACATGGACGTTCTCTCCTGGTTGATGGATCAGCCTTGCGTGCGTGTGAACTCTTACGGATCACTCATGCACTTCAATAGCGCGAGTGCGCCGGAAGGTTCAGCGGATCGTTGCCTCGACTGTGCAGTCGAAACGACTTGTCCGTATTCCGCGCCTCGATTCTATTTAAGCGAGCAGTTTAAAGGCTGGGCTAGACATTTCACACCGGAGCTTACCAAAGAAAATATCGTTCAGGGTTTGCGCGAAACGGATTATGGCCGATGCGTCTATAGGAGCGATAACAACGTGGTTGACCATCAAGTCGTTGGCATGGAGTTTGCGAACGGGGCAACGGCCATGTTTAGTATGTGCGGCTTTACGTTCGAGCAGGAACGAAGAATTCAAATTATGGGTACACGCGGTGAACTGCGCGGGGACGATGACAAGATTACATGGTTTGATTTCCTCACGCATCAGAAAACCGAAATCACGATCCCATCGCAATCCAGCGGACATGGCGGCGGCGACGCCGGCATCGTGAGAAGTTTCCTGACCGATGTACGGAACTATAGCGGACGAGAGACATTAACATCAGCGGTGGCTTCTGTGCGCAGTCATCTGATGGCATTTGCTGCCGAAGAGTCGCGTCTGAATGGCGGTAAATCCATTACGCTCGCCGACTATGCGGAAGAATTGATGCAGAATCGTGTAACGAAATAAACGGAGGGACTGCTTAGCGATAAGCAGTCCCTTTGCGCATTAGCGGAAAGGTAAAACTTACTGGTGAATATGATTGATTCGGAGGAGCAACCTATAGTATATTTTTAGAATTATGCGAAGGTGTAAGGTGCCTTAGGTATTCTAGGAGGACATAAGTTGGAGAAGCACAATTTCATTCAAATCCTGCAAAATGAGCTTGTCGTCGCGCTTGGCTGCACGGAACCGGTTGCGATCGCCTTAGCTGCGGCAAAAGCCAAAACCTATCTGCCTGCTGACATTGCCCGAATTACGGTGAAAGCGAGTGCCGGTATCATTAAGAATGCACTGGCTGTCGGAATACCCGGCACGGAGTTGACGGGTATTGATTTTGTCGCTGCATTAGGTGCATTGGCAGGAAACGCCGAGAAGCAGCTGGAAGTTCTCGCGGATATCACATCAGACGATATTGCAAAGGCGCAGGCGATGGTGGATCAAGGTAATGCCGTGTTTCAACTAGCGGATACACCTCGGAAATTATATATAGAGGTCATCGTTGAAACAGCAGACAGTTATGCGAAGGTTGTCATTACAGACAATCACACGAATATTACGCTGATCGAAGTGGATGGGAAGGTCGTCGAATCAGGCGGCTGCGCGAACGTTAGCTTTAAGAGCTCCAAGGAGGAACGCAGTGCGCTGTCTATCGATACGATTGTAGATTTTGTGAATGCGATCGATCCGGATGAGCTTCATTTGGTTAAACAAAGTATTGAGTTGAACCGGAAGGCCGGGCTGGACGGGTTAGCTCATTCCTATGGTCTGGAAGTCGGGAAGACGATTAAAGAAAATGTGCAAAGAGGCATTCTATCCGACGATTTAATCTCTCATGCGATGGCGCTGGCGGCAGCGGGATCGGATGCGCGTATGGCAGGATCAACGATGCCTGTTATGGCGAATTCGGGAAGCGGCAATCAAGGAATTGCAGCGACGAATCCCGTAATTGCAGCCGCAGAGAAGCTGGGAGCATCGGAAGACCAACTTATTCGCGCGGTAGCACTGAGCCATTTAGTGACGATTTATATCAAGTCGAAATTCGGCCGATTGTCGGCATTATGCGGCGTGACGGTATCTGGTACAGGGGCAAGCTGCGGGATTACCTATCTGCTTGGCGGAGGCAAATCAGAGATAAAAGGCGCGATCCAGAACATGCTAGGGAATGTGACCGGGATGATGTGCGATGGTGCCAAAGGCGGCTGTGCCATGAAAGTAGCTACCTGCACGAGTGCGGCCGTTCAATCGGCGCTTCTGGCTTCGAAAGGGATGACGATTTCATCGACTAATGGTTTTATCGAAAACGATGCGGAGAAAACAATCGATAATTTCTGCCGGATCGGGAATGAAGCGACCTCGGATATCGATAACCTTATTCTCGACATGATGTTGAATAAGGAATAAGTACTAACAGAAATTAAACGTTTAGTAATCTATTTTCTTAACAAGTTGCCCGTATACTGAAGCTAACAAAACTTGAGTAACGAGGTGTGTAGCTTGTCATTTATTCGTAAACGCAGAAGCCTGGTCTTAACATCCACTTTGGCACTCTCTATCCTTTTTCTCTCTCTGATCGCCGTTATGGTGGGACTTTTATACAAGGAGCAGAAGAATGCGGCCTTTCATGGTTTTACCGAAATCGGGGCGAAGCTAAGTGCTCAGGCACAAGTCAGCAGTAATCTCATCGCATCTGTGGCTGGAGCCTACGAGAACAAACAGAATCCGCAAGCAGAACTTGTATCCAGCTTGCAGCTGCAGCTTAATGCGATGATTGATGATGACAACCTGACGAACGCTTACTATATGTCTACGAAGCAATTTGAGATCGATGGACAGCCGAACCTGATTACCATGATTCAGTCCAGTCTCAGCAGCGAGGGAAGTAACGATAACGGGACGGATTATCCGCTGGATGATGTATTTCTGGATGGTTACCATCGTGTCATGACCGGAGAGACGTTGTTAACCCATGCATACTCGGATGATATCGGAACGTGGATCTCCTATTTGGCCCCGATTAAAGATGATCAAGGAAACATTGTAGCCATGTTCGGGCTGGATTACGATTACGACCAAGTCAAGCGCGAGCTGTCTGCGTTATTATGGGGAGTAATCGGGATTGGTATGCTCGCTGCAGCTGTAGCGATAGGGATTCTTTTCTTTATTATCCGCGCGACCGTTCGACCGCTTGGCATGCTTGCCGTTGCGGCGCAGGAAGCAGCACAAGGTAATTTGACAATCAGCATGCCGGTTACGAGCAGCGATGAAATCGGCCGAGCAGCTGCCTCGTTCAACGACATGATCCATAGTTTGCGTCAGTTGACTAGCAGCATCAAGCAAACCTCGGACGAGGTAACCGTATCTTCCTTAAACTTGAAAGAATTTGCGAATCAATCCTCACAGGCTACCCAAGAGATAACCATAGCGATTCAAACGGTCGCTTCCAGCGCCGAAGCGCAGTTCAGCAGCTCGCAGGAAACCCAGCGGGCTATGACCGAGATGGCCATCGGGATTCAGCGGATTACCGAGTCATCTGCCATCGTATCGGATCTAGCTTTACATACATCTGAACGTGCTTCAGAGGGCGAGCAGGCATTGCGAGACACCGTTCACCAGATGAACTCCATTCAAACAGGCGTACTTCATGCAACGGACACGATGCAAGAGCTTCAGCTGGCAAGCGGCAAAGTAGACGACATTCTCACGCTTATTACCGAGGTTGCCGGTCAAACGAATTTGCTTGCATTGAATGCATCTATTGAAGCGGCTCGCGCTGGCGAGCATGGGAAGGGCTTTGCAGTCGTCGCTCAAGAAATTCGCAAATTAGCAGAGCGCTCCAGAGAATCATCGGATGAGATTCGAACGATCCTGCAAGCGATCAAGGAGAAGACAGCGGCTGCATCTGCGGTGCTTGAAGGTTCCGCAGAGGAAGCTCGTACAGGCACAGAGCTGGTCCAAACGACGGGCAGCTCAATCCAATCGATTCTCGCATCCATTAAGCAAGTATCGGATCTGGTGCAGGATGTATCGGCAGCTTGTCAGCAAATGTCTGCCGGCAGCGAGCAAATCGCGGCGACAATGGTGGAGCAGGAGCAGATCGCCAAACGGTCATCCACCAATTCCCATCATGTTGCGGCTGCATCTGAGGAGCAGCTTGCTTCGGTTGAAGAAGTCTCCGGTGCATCAGAGCAGCTTCGGGTCATGGCGAGCAAGCTTGGCGAGGCTGTTAGTCGGTTCGTCATCTAATAGAAGCAATACAAAAAACGGATGGTCTCCTTATAGGGAGATCATCCGTTTTAGTATCCGAACATTTATTTCGTGGCGCGGTTTAACCAATCCTCGAATCGTGTCGTTGCGATTCGTGCCTCGCCAACAGGTACCAGAGAATATTGCTTTAATACTACGCCATAATAAGGTGCATTATCGTCTGTCACCACATGTCGTGAGTCTTTCGTGATGCTTAGGAAGCGACGAACAAGATCGTCCAGCCCCATCCGTTCCGGACCGGCCAAATCGGTGATGCCGTTCACGGGGTTGTCAAGTGCATAGACCACAAGCGCAGCTGCGACATCATCTGAAACGATCGGTTGAATAAAGTGAGACGGCATGCGGACGGTTTGCCCTTCCGTCGAGAATTGAGCAATACTTTCGACGAACTCGAAAAACTGTGTCGCGCGAACAATGGTATAAGGAATGCCGGATGCTTTGATCATTTCTTCTTGCGCCATCTTGGCGCGGAAATAACCACTTTCAAGAAGTCCGTCTGTACCCACGACCGACAATGCAACGTGATGCTTCACGCCAGCCTCAGCTTCGGCTTTAAGCAGATTGCGCGTTGATGTTTCGAAGAAATCCAGAACGGCTTGGTCCTCCCAAGAAGGGGCATTCGAAACGTCAACGACAACTTGTGCACCGCTAATTGCTTCTGCCAGTCCTTCTCCGGTAACGGAATTGATTCCTAGGGAAGGCGATGCCGCCACGACATCATGACCAAGTTCCTTTAAATTAGTTACGAGTTTCTTCCCGATTAGTCCACTACCACCGATAACAACGATTTTCATGTGAATCCTCCTAGTTAGTTGCTGTATTTGTATGAACTTGATCTCCAAAGTGAAGATCCAGACGCCGCTGTGTTATTGCCAGAACACTCATAAAACGATAGTCGGCTTCAATCTGTGACAACCTTCATCGTATTATTTCCTGATCTGCTGCTTTCATATGACTTGGCGGTTCATATTCAGTTCATAAATTTGAGATAACATCCTAAGTAATCAGTTATCTAGGAGGAATTGCAATGGTTTATGGAAACAAAAGCGGATCAAACGGCGATTGGGCCGTTGAAGCGCATGGACTCGTCAAAACATTTGGCGATAATCGTGCAGTAGATGGTGTAGATCTGCAAGTACGCACCGGTTCGATCTATGGGGTTCTCGGTCCTAATGGTGCAGGTAAGACAACAACGATTAGAATGCTGGCGACTTTGCTTCGTCCGGATGCAGGTTCGGCGAGAATTTTCGGACATGATGTGTCGAAGGAGTCACAGATCGTCCGTCAGTTGATCGGAGTGACCGGTCAGTATGCATCCGTTGATGAATCACTTAGCGCTACCGAGAACCTGATCATCTTCTCCCGGCTGCTTGGGCTGGGACGGGCAGAATCGCGCCGTAAGGCAGAGGAGCTGCTTGAGGAATTTGGTTTGTCAGAGGCCGCGAAGCGTCCGCTTAAGAACTTCTCAGGCGGTATGCGTCGTAGATTGGACTTGGCCGCAAGTCTTATTGCGCAGCCGCCGCTCATCTTCTTGGATGAGCCGACGACCGGCCTGGATCCGCGCACTCGTTCGCAGATGTGGGACACAATCCGTCGTCTCGTGAAGACGGGCTCAACCGTCCTTCTGACTACGCAGTACCTCGATGAGGCCGATCAATTAGCCGATCGAATCGCCGTTATCGATACGGGCAAAGTCGTTGCGGAAGGGACTGTAGATGAATTGAAAGCATCCGTGGGTACATCTTCGTTGCATCTGCGTCTAGTAAATCCGGATGATAACAACGGTGCTCGTCATATTATTGAACAGGTGCTGGGTGTCCCGAGCAAAATATCATCCGAAGCGGGCAAAATTACAGCCCCGATGGCGAATGCCGACCTCGTTACCGATCTGTTGATTGCGCTGCGCACGGCAGGCATTCATCTATCCGAGATGAGCGTGCAGAAACCGACGCTCGATGAAGTATTCCTAACGATTACAGGCGAAGGTGTAAAGGAAGAGGCGACAACGACACAGGGATCCGATGAAATGTACAAAGCGAAGGAGGCAAGAGCATGAGTGGAGTATCCAATAAATCAGTCGCAGCGCTCAAGCTAAAGAACCACACGAGCCTCGGGCAGACCATACGCAACTCACTAACCATGGCTTACCGCGGTTTGCTGAAGATCCGGCGTACACCGGAGCAATTGTTTGATGTTACGTTACAGCCGATTATTTTCACCTTGATGTTTACGTATATCTTCGGAGGCGCAATCTCCGGGGACGTTGCGAGCTATCTGCCCGTTATCATTCCCGGCATCCTTGTGCAGACCGTTATTACGACTTCCATCGTCACTGGGGTGCAGCTGAGGGAGGACATGGATAAAGGGGTGTTCGATCGATTCAAGTCGCTGCCGATCGCTCGTATTGCGCCGCTTGCAGGAGCACTGCTGGCTGATACCATTCGGTATACGATAGCCACGGTGCTAACGTTCAGTATGGGCTACATTATGGGTTATCGTCCTGAAGGCGGTTTGGAGCATGTTGCCTTAGCGGCCGTTCTTGTTATTGCTTGCTCGTGGGCTATGAGCTGGATATTCGCTTTCTTCGGCGTTATCGCCCGAACCGCTTCGAGCGTACAAGGCATTTCCATGCTGGTATTGTTTCCACTTACCTTCCTATCTAACGCATTTGTACCGACTGAAACGATGCCGAACTGGCTGCAATGGTTTGTCAAAATGAACCCGATCTCGCATCTCATCTCGGCCGTTCGCGATTTGACCAACAAAGGAACAGTAGGCTGGGATCTGGTCATCTCCCTCCTCGGTGCCGCAGTAATTGTAGCCATCTTTGCTCCAATTACGGTGAGAGCTTATATGCGCCGGACATAGTGCATATACTACTTGCTGAGAAACCAAAGGAGCACGCCTTAAATGACGATGATTAATGGATTTATTTCCGACTGGCTAAGCCATCGAAGAGTATTGCATCAGATGCTGACGGATGTAACGACCGAGCAGCTCCAGATGAAGCCGTGGGAGCAAGGCATGTCCTTGTCAGGACTTGTCCTGCATATCACCGGTTCGATGGGCATGTTTGCCTCAACGGTGCAGAATGGAGCCTATACGCCGGCCGTTCCTTCGAAAGCTTGTGCGACAATCGATGAGCTCAAAGCTAATATAGAAGCCCAAACCGCACAAACAGAAGCGATTCTGAGAACGATCACACCGGAGCAATTGGATCAACCGATCGATTTCTTCGGGAATGTCCTTCGAGGCAGCGTATTGCTTCAGAATGCGAAGGATCATGAGATTCATCACAAAGGACAGATGTTTATCTATTTGCGCATAGCAGGTATTGATAAGCTGCCGTTTTTCGTCAGTCGAGGATAGAGATTTCAAGAACGAAGCCACTTCGATTAGAAGTGGCTTTTTTCGATCTTTTCATACAAAAATATATAATTTCTTCTATCAGAGAAATGTCGAATAACATATAATAGGAATACATAATAATTCGTTCGGAGAGAGGGGATTCCCATAGAGCAACACATGCAGGGTCACTTTAATATATGGATTGTCCTTCTATCCTTTGCTATTGCCGTGATGGCCTCTTATTCAGCCTTAAATTTAGCAGGCAAAATTACACGATCAAGCGGCAGAACGCGAACCATTTGGCTAATTGCTGGCTCAGTGGTCATGGGGATGGGCGTTTGGTCGATGCATTTTGTCGGAATGCTGGCCTATCACATGGATACGAAAGTTACATACGATACGACTATTACGATTCTATCGTCGCTTGGCAGCATTTTGGCTTCGTTCATTGCCTTTCGAATTACGGCCAGAAGCCAGTCCAGCCCGCTGAGGTATGCATTAGGCGGTTTGATTATGGGATGCGGCATCGTCGCGATGCATTACACAGGCATGAGTGCGATGCGTATGCCGGGGGAAGTGACCTATGACCTGACGTTATGGTTACTATCGGCCTTTATCGCATTAGCAGCTTCCTATGCCGCACTGTATTTGTTCCACAAATTGCGTTACTCGCCTGATTTCACTTTATGGAAGCTCATCTCTGCAATCGTGATGGGCATTGCCATTTGTGGCATGCATTATACGGGAATGGCGGCAGCGAAGTTTACCGTAAACAGTGAGATTCAGCATGTAATGGATAGCGGAGAACCGCAGTTCTTTCTACTGTTCGGCGTAACCGTATCCACCTTCTTCATATTGGCTGTTTCGTGGGGAGCTGTTTTCTTCGATCGACATGTACTGGAGAAGATGGCTTATTACGATCAACTAACGAATCTGCCTAATCGACATGACTTGCAGCGGTTTTTCAACGAGAAGAATGATCGCCTTGAGCAAGGCGCTTTTCTCTTTATTGATCTGGATCGCTTCAAAATGATCAACGATACGCTCGGACATGATGTTGGCGATTTGCTGCTGCAGCAGGTGGCGGACCGATTGCGATTATGTGCCGTCGACGGGGAATTGATATTCCGACTTGGAGGCGACGAGTTCCTGATCGTCGCAAGAACATCGGATATCGGCGCGTTGGAGCAGCTTGCCAATAATTTGTTGAACCAGATTAAACAAGCTTATTTCGTAGAAGCGCATGAACTGTATGTGACTTGCAGTATCGGAATCAGCCATGCTCCGGTTCATGGCGTTGACCGTTCTTCGCTGCTTAAAGCAGCAGATACGGCGATGTATGCCGCTAAGTTTGACGGCAAGAACAGATTCCGAATCTTCGATGAAGACATGAGCCGCAATCAGATACGCAAGCTGGTGCTGGAGAAGGATATGCGCAAAGCGATGGTACATGGCGAGTTCGCGATCATGTATCAGCCGAAGTGGGATACGGGAACCGATCAATTGAGCGGCATGGAAGCCTTAATGCGCTGGCAGCATCCGGAGCTTGGCGCCGTATCGCCGAGTGAATTTATAGCAATAGCAGAAGAAACGGGCATGATTATTCCGATGACGCGCTGGATGCTGCAAGAGGTATGCAAGCAGAACAAACTCTGGCAGGTGAATGATAACATTTACACTTGCATTTCGGTGAATATGTCGATTCGGATATTTGAAAGTCAGCTGTTGTTTGAAATGGTTGATGATGCACTAAGGGCTTCGGAATTGCAGGGGCATTATTTGGAGCTGGAGATTACGGAATCGATTGCGAAGAGTGATATGAACGATATCGTCAGTCAGCTGCGCAGCATCCGTGATCTTGCTGTGAAAGTGTCGCTTGATGATTTCGGTACGGGCTATTCCTCACTCGGCACATTAGACGAGCTGCCGGTGGATACGCTGAAGATCGATCAAATCTTCATTCACAAAAGCGCGCAGTTGTCCAAACAAGCTATTATAAGCAATATTATCGCCATCGCCAAGAACTTAAACCTCGAGGTCGTGGCCGAAGGCGTGGAGACGCAAGATCAAATCGATATCTTGCAGTCCAGAGGCTGCCATGTGATGCAAGGCTTCTATTACAGCAAGCCGATGACGGCTCAGGATATGACAGCCTGGCTGGAGCAGAAGCAGCAAGCGGCGTTGGTGTAGTAAGATCACCACTTCTTAAAGAGCGTTCCGAGACCATTCGGCACGCTCTTTATTTTCTTAACGATAAGGCTATAATGAAAGATAGCAAAAAGGAAGCTCAGAGATTGGAGTCATACGATGAATTATCGGAGTTTGGAAGAATGCATTATCGACCTGGAACGAAACGGACATTTGGTCCGAGTACGTGAAGAAGTGGATCCGCATCTGGAGATGGCGGCCATCCATATGAAAATGTTCGAAATCGGCGGACCTGCCTTATTATTCGAGAATGTGAAAGGTTCGAAGTTTCGCGCGGTATCCAACCTCTTCGGAACGGTGGAGCGGAGTAAGTTTATTTTCCGTCATACATGGGAGTCGGTTCAGAACGTGATTGCGCTGCGCAATGATCCGATGCAAGCCCTTAAGAATCCATTCAAGCATATCGGAACGGGCCTCGCTGCACGTAAAGCGCTGCCGGTACGGAAGTCCGGTGGACAGCCTGTTGCCATGCAGGAAATTCAAATTAGCGATCTTCCGCTGATCAAACATTGGCAGGATGATGGCGGTGCCTTTGTCACCTTGCCGCAAGTGTATACGGAAGATCCGGAGAAGCCGGGCATTATGAACTCCAATTTGGGAATGTACCGGATTCAGCTTAGCGGCAATGATTATGAGATGAACAAAGAAATTGGCGTTCATTATCAAATCCATCGCGGCATCGGCGTTCATCAGAAGAAAGCGAACAAGCTAGGTGTTCCGCTCAAGGTCAGCTGCTTTATCGGCGGTCCCCCAGCGCACACCTTATCTGCGGTGATGCCGCTGCCTGAAGGCATGAGCGAGCTTACCTTCGCGGGTTTACTCGCGGGACGGCGTTTCCACTACAGCTATATAGATGGTTTCTGTATCAGCAATGATGCCGATTTCGTCATCACAGGAGAGATTCATCAAGGCGAGACGAAGCCGGAAGGGCCTTTCGGCGATCATCTGGGCTATTACAGCCTTACGCACGAGTTCCCGGTTATGAAAGTGCATAAAGTATATGCAAGGCCCGGCGCGATCTTCCCGTTCACCGTTGTTGGACGCCCGCCTCAAGAGGACACGGCCTTCGGCGCACTCATTCATGAACTGACGGGGGATGCGATTCAGCAGGAAATTCCCGGCGTCAAGGAGGTCCATGCTATTGATGCGGCAGGCGTCCATCCGCTCCTCTTTGCGATCGGCAGCGAAAGATACACGCCATATGCACAAGTCAAACAGCCGGCAGAGATTCTGACCATCGCGAATCGTATTCTGGGAACAGGACAATTGAGCCTGGCGAAGTATTTGTTCATCACTGCCGAAGAAGATCAGCCAGTGGATACGCATGATATTGAAGGGTTTCTCACCTATATCCTAGAGCGAATCAACCTACAGCGAGATATCCATTTCTATACGAATACGACCATCGATACGTTGGATTATTCCGGAACCGGATTGAATTCCGGCAGCAAGGTGATTTTCGCCGCGGTTGGGGAGAAGAAGAGAGTGCTGTGCCAAGAAGTTCCGGAGGTTCTGAGAGATCTTCCGGGGTATGAACATGCCTCGCTTGTCATGCCGGGCATTGTTGCTATCCAAGGGCCGGCATTTCGCGATTACGCCGAAGCTGCTCAGCAATTCCAGGCGTTATCCGAAGCGATTCATGCGAAAGGCTCGATCGATGGGTGCCCGACGATCATTGTTTGTGACGACAGCCGCTTCGTAAGCGAAACGCTGAATAATTTCTTGTGGACGACCTTCACGCGAAGTAATCCTTCCCATGATATTTACGGTGTAAACAGCTATTACGAGTTCAAGCACTGGGCATGCGATAATGTCATTATCGACGCCCGCACGAAACCGCATCAAGCACCGCCGCTGCTGCAGGATCCTGTGGTGGAGGAGAACATTAAACGTTTCTTCGTCGAAGGTGCCAGCTTAAGCGGCGTCCATCAACTGCATAAAGTATAATCAACATCATATTGGAGGCCGATTATGAGTCAGCGTTATCGCATTACGAGATCGTTACAAGGCCATGAGGATTTAGCCGCACAAACGATTTCGCTGGAGGAATGCAAGAACTATTTTGCCTCAAAGCCTGATTTCACCTATACATCCGTATTTACCGTGAAAGGCGAGACGACCATGTCCATCGAAGGTGATTTCTTCATGTGGAGCTATGGGGATAGCCAGATTCCATTCCGTCATTATCAAGGGGATCTCTACGTTTCCGGCACGAATGAAGCGGTCATTCCGAAGATGGTAGAAGTGGCAAGTGACCTCGTTGCAGACATCGAAGAAGGATAATTGTTCAACTTAGCATAAAGAAAAGTTAAAGTTTTTATTAATTCTGTGAAAATGTTAATCCTACAGGTGCAATTAGCTGTGTTATAATTTTGCCCAGAGCAAGTTTGGCAGATTTATACTACGGATGAGCTTGGAGGTATTCATGATCAGACCATTCAAGCCGCTTATCGTAACGATGGCCTTGGCATTACTTCTGATTGGAATTGGGCCAAAGTCCATCGTTTCAGCAGCGGAAACTACGAAGAAGACCCATATTGCGATTGAACTGAATGGCGAGACGGTGAAGCTGGCCGATCCTGCACTGATGGTAGAGAACAGAACTTACATACCTGTGGCTCGTGTTGCACAGCTGCTTGGCGCGAAGACAAGCTGGAACAAAGTGAATGAGGAATTAACGATACACACAGCACTCGGCGATAAGATTGTGCTTGGCAATGAAGTTCCGGTCGTTTATTTCAACGGTGCACGTTACCGGATGGGGGCGCTCCCGTTTCTGGCGGATGACAGGCTGTATGTGCCTTTGCGTCAGCTCTCGGAATTGCTCCACGCAGAATTGAAATGGAATGCCGACACGGATGTCATTGAACTGAAGACAGTTGAACCTGCAGCGATTACAGACGAATTTGGCCTGGACCAAATCAGTCAGCAATTTGATATCTCTAAGGAAGAACTACTGAAGCGTAATGCTCTATCAGGTGAATCGAAGATTGCCGCTGGCGAGAAGCTTAAAGTTGTCATTCCTTCGTTCTTTAATAAAGCGGCCAAACCTTTCACAGAAGCAGATCTTATGCTGCTTGCCAAGATTACGATGGTGGAAGCCGGTTATGAATCGTATGAAGGCCAGCTTGCATTAGCTAATGTGATCCTGAATCGAGTGAAGAATGCGAAGTTCCCGGATTCGATCCGCGATGTCATTTATTCGGGAAGACAGTTTCCTCCGGCCCATAACGGGTTGCTGGACAAGAGCCAGCCGAATGCAGGTGCGCTGCGGGCAGCCAAGGATGCGCTGAACGGGAAGAACAACGTGAAGGATGCCGTTTATTTCTTCAATCCTGCCGTCTCCCAGGGACCATTCTGGTCCGGTCTCGAAGTCATTTCAACGATTGGACATCATCGCTTTGCCAAATAAACGTTGAAGCCCACGATCATGATCGTGGGCTTTTCTCATGCCTTGTAACTCATGTTACAAAGGACTATACAAATCGACGACCCCTGTACTCTTAATCGCGACTTTCAGCTTGATGTTCACATGCGCATCCGCGAACGCAGCTCCCCAATCATCCTGAACAGGCTTCCAGGCTTTATACTGGTAAGCTCTGGCGTAGATGCCGAACCCGAAAGGATCAATCTGCTTGTCCTGACATCTACGGATGAGCTGCGAGAATTGCTGCTGAAGTTTAGCTGCAATTAAACGCTGTAATTTGGGTGCCGTTTCCTTGGCGAATTCTGGATCGTCGGTTTGCAGCGTCGATATGATTATATTGAGCTGCATCGTTACGTTATATATAAACCTTCCATCTCGTACGTTTGTATCCACGTCGTAGAAGCTTTTTACAATCTCGAACGCTACTGCATTCTTGACGGCTTGATTACTATCTTCACTTTGTTCTTGAACGCCATCCAATTCGAGAATGAACGAAGGCGTCCCTATAAATTGATTCTGTAAGAGGAGAAACAATGTTGTTTCTTGAAGCGAGAAATGCTCAGTAAACTGACCTTTCTTGTTCAACAATGCAGTTCCGGTTACAACAACGTTTTTCTTCTCTTTCCTTACCTGCGTTAAAGAGGCTGTCATTCCTTTGTCTTTCATCTCTCGCCGCAGCTCCTGCAAATTCCTTGAAACCGTAATGTTGCTTTTATTCGCCGTTTCAATGAGCTTCCGTACATGAAGGGAGAGGCGCGGCTTATCAATCGGCTTATAGTGAAAGATGCTCTCGATCGGCCCGTCAACAACGACTACGATAGGCGTCTCCGTCTGCTTTGGGACGCGATAGAAAAGATCGAACATATTATACCAATCTTTCTGCTGTAACAGTCGCTTGCCAATTAGAATCGATTGGAGTTTCCCGCCGGTTGTAATCCCTGTTAACATGGAGTCGAATTTTGCTCGCGCAAGCCGGATTGAATCTGCACGTACGGACGCGGTTTCGGTTTTTTCCTGCGCTTCTTTATAAAAGACAGGGCTCTGTGAGTAGATGACAATTTGATTATCCTCATCGACATCAATGCCGAGCATGAGTGAAATGGAGGCATCCTCCAGATTCATCTGATCGTAGCAGCCGGGCAGCAGCAGCACAAACATGGCTAGTGTAAGGAGAACCTTCAGGATGCGGATCATTGTAGTCCTCCTTTACGCGTGAATACACTTGTGTATGCCAATAAGAAAAAAGGAAGAGCAAATGAGAAGTACCACCCCACCTGACCGAACCTGAGAAGGAGAGAAGCAAATCCAGTACTGGAAGGTCTATAAAAGGTTGATACTAAAAGCACTACAATCATGGTGAGCCTAACAAAGGGTTCATGGTCTTGTTTTCCCAGAAGCTGACTGATCCCAAACGTGGATGCGTACAAATAAGAGGTCCATACGCGAAAGATCAAGAACAAATAGGCGACCAGGACGATAATTTCAATCCGTTCCATGAAGCGAAATTCAATTATCTTCAATACTTTTAAAGTTGGATATTTGTACGAGGTAATATCGTCCGGCGAGAAAAACAGGAAACAAATCAGGATCACAACCATATAGATCACAAGCGTGATCGTATTTCCCACGATAATACCCATTGCCGCCTTCTCTTTATGTTTAAGGAATGGATACAGAATAAAGCTGATTTCAAACCCGAGGAAAGAGAGTCCGGTCGGGTTTACCGCTTTCAGGACTGGCCCCCAACCATCTTTGAGGACCGGCAATAAGTACAACCAGTGCGCTTCTTTTAAAGGATACAGGATGACGAGCATAATCCACATGAAACTCCAAAACGTGATTTCCGCATATCTCGCTAGAATGCGAACATTGTTACGGGCAAGCTGATAGGTGGGCAAGGCAAACAAGAGTACCAATAAGAAATTCGGCGTATTGGCTAAGAGCTCTAATTTGAAGAAGCCAACCGCGGAAAAGAACGATACAAAGAAACCGCACATGAAAAAGACGATAATACAGCTGTTCAGGATAAACCCCAGTACTTTGCCGAAGTAGCGAGGAAAAAGATCGTAGATCGTGTCATCTTGGTGTTTTTTCATCACTTGGACAATAAAGAGACTGGCAAGAACGGCAAGTGCCCATCCGATCAGAAGAGAAATCCAGCCGTCCGTTCCGGCATACATCGCTAAATCCGCCGGCAGCGACAATAAACCAAATCCTAACTGCGTCGAGTGGATCAGTAAGATATATTGCATCACCGTTATCTCGTTCAACGCATATTTTTTCAAGTTTTATCACCTCGGTCAGAAGCTTGTTTCTTACTCTGAATGCCTCTGGCACTGAGTGGACGCGTAGTCATTTTCCAAATCGGCAAACGGATGATCGTATCCTTCAAATCTCTAAACCTTACCGGGCTGAAAGGACTGAAGTAAGGGGTGCCAAGCGACTCAAGCGAAATCAAATGGATGAGCAACACCAGCATGCCAATGGCTACGCCAAGGATGCCATAGATGAACGCAACCAGCATCATGGGGAAGCGAATTAATCGGATGGCGGATGACATGTCGTTATTTGGGATAATAAATGAAGATAGCGCTGTTAGCGAAACAACGATAACCATGATATTGCTCACGACACCTGCCTGAACAGTCGCTTGTCCAATTACAATGGCGCCGACGATCCCGACGGTCTGGCCAATCGGAGCCGGCAGTCGAATCCCGGCTTCCTTCAGCATTTCAAGTGTAATTTCCATAATCAATGCTTCAAGAATAGGAGGGAACGGAACGCTTGCCCGGGATTGCCCGACCGATAATAGTAACCGAAGCGGGATGACCTCGAAGTTATACGAGATGACGGCGATATAGAACGAAGGCAAGAATATGGTAATAAAGAAGGCGAGAAACCGCAGTATCCGAATAAAGGACGACACCTGCCAGCGATTGCTGTAGTCATCGATCGTTTGGAAGAACATCACGAAATTGGCCGGACCGATCAGAACCTCCGGAGACTTATCGATCACGATGGCTAAGCGTCCCTGCAAGATTTGTGATGCTACGGAATCCGGACGCTCCGTCGTAATAAATTGCGGAAACGGAGAGTAGGAGTTATCTTCGATGAACTCCTCCAATTCGCCAGAGGATAGGATGGCATCCACATCGATTCGATCGATTCTGTCGATCAGCTCTTGCAGCACTTGTTTATTCGCCACGTCAGCCAAATATAAAATACTGACGGTTGTCAGCCCGCGTTCGCCTACGCGAGTTTCGATGGTTTTCAATTCCCGATTGGGGATGTATCTACGAATAAGCGCGATGTTCTGGCTTCCCGTTTCCACGAACCCTTGATGAGCCCCTTTCAACGAGGCTTCCATTTGAGGGTCTTCGATGGCTCTTTGAGGCCAGCCATGCGTGTCGAGAAGTGTTGCTGTACGGCTATTGTCTACAAACAGGACACTGGATCCCTGCAGAACGGCTTGTTCGATTTCATATAGATCCGTTGCGGCTTTGATTCCGCCGATGGTAATAATATGTTCGATCTGTGGATCGGCTGCCGTTTCGTGCATTAGCGGCCGAAGGATATCGTTATTGATGGCAGCTTTGTCGGTCATATTGTCGAGATAGACTAACGCTGCACGTTCTTGCGTCGATTTGATCAGAAACCTTCGCGTATTGAGATCAGGAGATTCGGTGAGCAGCGCCTGTAGATCAGAGAGATTGACGTCGATGTCGTCGCTAATCGCCTTGGTAGCTTGCAGCTTGTTCGTCTGAGGTGCTGCCTTGTGCTGTCTGCTATTTTGCCGTTTACCTCGCAGTATGTTGCGGAACAATCCCATCGCCAAACACCCCCAATACGCGCAATATGGTTATTTTGCGACGGATTGGAATATTTATGCACTTCCATGGCAGACTCGTATTCCGGTGCTGCAAGTTTTTTATTTCTCCTAGAAATTATTTGGTATAATAGGATGTCCGGGGCTCTCTGATTAGAGCTTGGCTGCATGATAACAATAGACTTGACGTTTTTCATATAGATGGGGAGTGACAGAATTGGCAAAAGCAAAGGTTGCCAAAAGGCCGACTCGAGACGAGTTCGTGCTGGAGGAACTGGGTAATCAATTGGTTGAAGCATATCAAGAGGAATCCATCATCGTGTTATCCGTATGGGGAAGAGAAGAGGCCGTCCAAGGTCAAATCGTGACGATGGATTCGCGGACCGGTCGGGTGCATGTCGAAACGTCCGAGGGCCTGCAGAAGGTTCCGTTCATGGACATCATGCAGGTGAATTATCCGAGAATGTAAACAAATGCACAACAAGCAAAAAGCTGCCGGCTGGTACCGGCAGCTTTTTGTCGCATTCTAGAGCTATCAGTGAAAAGCTTAGCATCTCAGGTAGGAATATTGTTGGCAGAACCTCCGATAATTGTTAGCAATCCTGAAGAGCTGCCTACGATATTCCTATCAGTTTAGGAAAATCCTCTCTCGCCCTGATTCCATAAAAGCGCTAACATAAGGACAAGCAAGTTCAACCATCTCATAAGCTAGGGAGTGTTTAGATTGCCCAAAGTACTTACAGAAGAACAAGTGAAGCATTTCATAGACAAGGGCTGGGTTAAAGTCGAGGAAGCTTATCCGCGGGAAGAAGCGCTTAAGGTGCAGGATTTCTTGTGGGAGGAGCTGGCGAAACGGGGCGTGCAACGAGAAGATCAAGCCACTTGGACCGAACCTGTCGTTCGGCTTGGCGACTATGTTCATCCCATTCATAACGGTTTGAACTCGGATCGACTGACGGGCGCAATTGAAGATTTGATCGGTGAAGGCCGCTGGCAGCTGGGCAAAGAAAGAGAGAATGTCAGCTGGGGCGGTTATATCGTCAATTTCGGACCGGAGGTGCCGGGCAACTGGCATTATGACGGCAGCCATTTCCGCCATTACCTGGATAGCTGGGAACAAGGTGTACTTCTTGTTTGTTTGTTCTCGGAAGTTAACAAAGGCGGATCGGGAACGTTGGTGGCCGAAGGCTCCCATAATATTGTGGCTAAGATGCTGGAGAAGCACCCTGAAGGCATCGGCCTTGGCGAGGCGATTCGCGAGTGTAACAAGCACCCATGGCTGGCTGACTTGCTGGGCAAGAACATCCCAGCTTCCGATGACATCTATGCAGCAACGCCATCCGACAATCGTCAAGCGAAGAAGGAGCGTCTGCAGAAGTTTAAGGATACAGCTTACGAAGATCCGGACGGCTACTCGCTTCGTGTAGTAGAGACAACAGGAAAACCCGGAGACATGGTGATTTGTCATCCGTTCCTCTACCATGCTCCATCCGACAACGAGCTTGGCGTTCCTCGCTTCATGTGCAACCGTGTAGCGCCAACGCATGAACGAATGAATTTCAATCGGGAGAATCCGGAGGATTACTCGGTTGTGGAACGCATGATACGTACAGCTCTCGGCCTGAAAGACGGGGAACCGTGTACTTGGTCCAGAGCGGAATAAATAAGGAAGAGTTCACGATCATGATCGTGGACTTTTCTTTATTTTATTGTAGGAAAGTGGTTGTCATGATAAAATGACGACAATGATAATCATTTTCATGTGGGGTGAAGAGATGACAACGGCTTACGATTTTTCCTTAATTAAAATGTATTTACATATCTCGCCTGAGGGAGCCGATCATATTCTGGATGAAATGCCGGCCGTGGATTTCTTTCAACCTGCTCGCTTAGAAGACATGCTGCGCAAGACAGGGGAGACGGTTCAAGCGATTGACAACCAGCTGGCGGGCTCGTTCTTCGGCACTTCTCTGTGCAATCTATGTATTACGAAGCTGTATTTTCTGTCGGCGTACAACAAGGTGCTGGACTTATCCCTCGATCATCTTCTATTCCAAATTGATTATGAAGAAGGACATGGTCACGCTCATCTGGGCTACAAGATTAACCAGCTTATTACGCAAGATATTCCTTCCGAGAATGGCGAGGCCTTCGTATTGGCGGATTGGGAGCATTTCATCGTTACGACGGTTAGGCCGGCGGTCGAAGCGATTGCAAGTGCAGCGTCGATGAAGCCGGAGATGATATGGCAGCAATTCGGCGGATTAGCGGGCATGATGATGGAGTTCGTTCATGCTATGCAGCTGCCGGAGCAAGTGAAGGATGGGTTTAATTATCATTTCAAGCTCCTGACGGAGTCGATTTCCCTTGAAGTCTTTAACCGTAAACGGAATCCGTTTCAGTGGACCCGCCGCTATGTGGCAAATCCTTTGAAGCCTGACGAGAACTGGGTCATGCGCTCCTCCTGCTGCTTGTTTGACCGCCGCGCCGATGGGACCAAATGTTATGTCTGTCCGCGAATGACGCCGGAAGAGCGGGAAGTTAGATCCAAAGAGATGTTGGAAAGAATACCTTCATAAGTAATTATTCAATGGGAAGATTCGCGTTTCGCGAGTCTTCTTTTTTTGTGTGTAAGACTATGTAACATTAGAATGTTGATGGCCGCTAGGCAAGCTCGTTCTAGCAGATGAAATACAGGCATAGAGTAGTAGTTGTACGAATTAGGAAGTGACATGACGAAATAATCAGGATAATATAGGTTTATTAGTCATTTATATGTTATGTAATCTAACGCAATCAGGTGAAGTATAGTGGAGCGGCAAACTTTGAGTGTGATTTCAGGCGAGGTTTGCCTTCTTTATGTATAAATAGGGAGGTAAGCGAGATGAACGATAGGCAATGGGATGTCCTCATTAAAGGAGGCAGTGTCGTGCTGCCGGATGGCGTCGAGGTACTCGACATCGGAATTACGGATGGGCGAATAACCGGCCTGTCATCGAATCTACCGGAAGCCGCTGCGAATCTCGTCATCTCGGCGGCAGGCAAGCATATTTTCGCCGGCATTGTGGATGCCCATGTGCATTTCAATGAGCCGGGGCTCGGCGATTGGGAAGGCTTCGCGACCGGGACTGCGGCTCTTGCGGCAGGAGGCTGCACTTCGTTCATCGATATGCCGCTTAATGGATTACCGCCTACCGTAAATCTATCGGCACTGAAGCTGAAGCTGGACGCGGCAGCCGGTGAGAACGGAGCATGTGTGGATTATGCCATCTGGGGAGGGCTTGTCCCCGGGAATATTGGAGAATTGGCGGCGCTGTCGGAAGCAGGCGTTGTGGGCTATAAAGCCTTCATGTCCTACCCCGGCGATACGGGAGAAGGTTGTTTCATGAATGTGGACGACGAAACATTAATGGAGGGCATGAAAGCAATCGCCTCGCTAGATGGAATATTGGCGCTGCATGCGGAGGATGAAGCGATGGTATCGGCGCTTGCTGCTGCCAAGCAAGCAGAAGGCAAGGTAAGCTTGCGAGATTATTTGGACGCCAGGCCGCCTGCGGCTGAATGGGAAGCGGTGAAGCGTGCGCTGCATATGGCTGAGCGTACAGGCTGCAAGCTGCATTTTGTCCATATCAGCACGCCTGAGGCGATTGATCTCATTGGCGAAGCCAAGCAATCGGGGCTCGATGTTACGGCGGAAACATGCCCGCATTATTTGGCATTCACCGACGAGGATGTGATTCGAATTGGCGCCGCTGCGAAATGCTCGCCTCCAATACGCTCTGAGCGCGAGCGTGAGGCACTGTGGAAGCAGCTTGCCGCAGGCGAGATTGATATCATCGCGTCCGATCACTCTCCGTGCCCGCCGGCAATGAAGGAAGTAACGGGTGGGAATTATTTTGACGTTTGGGGCGGAATACTCGGTGCGCAGAGTTTGCTTGAAGTCATCGTGAGCGAGGGCGGATTGAAACGCGGTATACCCCTTCACGTGTTGTCCCGGGCCATGTCGGCAGCGCCTGCTGAACGCTTCGGATTCGGGCATAAGAAGGGGAAGATTACGTTCGGATTTGATGCCGACTTGGTTGTAGTCGATTTGACTTCTCCCTATGTACTTACTGAGCAGCAGCTGAAATATCGGCATCCGCACAGCGCATTCGTCGGTTATGCGTTTGACTGCCAAGTAGACATGACTCTGCTGCGCGGGAATATCCTTTTTAACAGAAGCGCTGAAGCAGGTGGAGAGCGGACAGGTGGCGGTGGTCAACGGCTATGGCCTCATGTTGCCGGGACGTGAATATGCAGGGAGGGGGAGTCTGTATTGAAGGCGAGCATAGGGATCTTAGAGCTGCTTGCGGAACTCGCTGCGATTGGCGAAGATCCGCATGGAGGCGTCACTCGGCTGCTGTATGACTCAGCCTGGCGGCAAGCGCAGCAAGCGGCTGCTCGTATGATGGCTGATGCCGGACTCGCAGTCTCCATCGATGAAGTCGGCAATGTATATGGGAGATTAGCCGGATCGGATGCCGAAGCATTGCATGTACTGACTGGTTCACATATGGACACGGTGCCATGTGGAGGGCGATATGACGGTGCACTAGGTATTGCGGCTGGCATTGCGGCACTCTCGGAGCTGCAGTTCAAGTACGGACAGCCTCGCCGAACGCTTGAAGTGGTGTCATTCTGTGAGGAAGAAGGAAGCCGTTTCCCGCTGGCCTACTGGGGATCGGGCAATGTTACCGGCAGCAAGAGCTTCGATGGAGCATTGGAGGCAAAGGATTCCGAGGGCATCTCACTTCGCGAGGCGATGGTAGAAGCGGGATTCGATCCGGATGCACATCGGCGAAGCAGGCGGACGGATATCGGCATTTACATCGAGCTGCACATTGAGCAAGGTGAAGTGCTGGAGCGTTCGCAATGTGAGATCGGAGTCGTAGATGCCATCTGCGGGCAGCGGCGCTATTTCGTGGATATTCAGGGACGCAGCGGACATGCAGGCACGACACCGATGGCGATCCGCGAGGATGCATTGGCTGCGGGAGCGGAAATGATTGTCTGGCTGCGCAAAGCCGGCGTAGAGCACGGGGATGGTCTTGTGGCCACGGTCGGGAAGCTGGACGTTTCACCGAATATCGCCAACGTCATACCGGATAAAGTTCGCTTCTCCGTAGACATTCGGCACCGGGATGAAGCCGTCATTACCGCATTCTGTGAGCGCACTTTTCAAGCGTTTGAGGTGACAGCGGCTCAGCATAACGTCCTGATATCGAAGTCGTGCTGGCTGAGCGAGCATCCGGCGCCAATGAATGCGGCGATACAAGAACGCATGGCTCGAATCGCTGAGGATAAAGGGTATTCCCATATGACGGTCACCAGCGGAGCCGGCCATGATGCAGGATTATTCGCATCGCAATGCGCGTGCGCGATGATATTCGTGCCGAGTCAAGGTGGAATCAGCCATTCACCGCTGGAATATACAGCTCCGGACGCTATCGTGCGCGGTACCGACGTCTTAACCGAACTGCTCTATCAACTTGCCTATGTGGAGGAGTCCCATGAAGCGATATAAGGATTTATCTCCCTCGCCTCGCATCATACTGACACCGGGTCCCGTCGAGGTTGATCCGCGCGTATCCAGAGCGCTTTCTTATCCGATGCTCGGCCAATTCGATCCGGAGTTTACCGCGATCATGAATGAGACGATGCAAATGCTGCGCGAGCTCTTCCGAACGTCCAATCGATGGGCTTACCCGATAGACGGAACTTCCCGCGCAGGCTTGGAGGCGGTGCTAACCGGACTCATCGAGCCGGGAGACCGGGTGCTCGTTCCGATCTTCGGCCGATTCGGCTATTTGCTCGCCGAAATCGCGGAACGCTGCGGAGCAGAAGTCGTAACCATCGAGACGGAGTGGGGCACGGTGTTTAAGCCCGGCGATGTCATCGATGCCATCGACAGACTCAAGCCGACTCTGGTCGCCATCGTCCATGGTGAAACATCGACAGGCCGTTTGCAGCCGCTTGAAGCGATTGGCCGAGCCTGCCGGGAACGGGATCTCTTGCTCATCGTGGATGCAGTCGCGACAATCGGCGGCGTTCCTGTCGAGACGGATGCATGGCAGCTCGACGCCGTGGTCGGCGGAACGCAGAAGTGCTTATCCGTCCCATCCGGCATGGCACCAATCACATATAACGATCGGGTTGAAGCGAAGCTGATGAAGCGTAAGCGGATTGAGAAGGGAATCCGGCCGGATGGTTACATCGATGAGGATCCTCAATTATTCATCCGCAGCAATTACTTGGACTTGACGCAGCTGCAGGATTATTGGAGTCCGCAGCGACTGAACCATCATACCGAAGCGACGGCGATGGTGTATGGACTTCGAGAAGGACTGCGTCTTGTGCTGGAAGAAGGACTGGAGCAGCGTTTTGCGCGCCATCGCCTGCATGAACAAGCGTTAGTTGCAGGGCTTCAAGCGATGGGACTGACAAGATACGGCGACGATAGCTGCAAGATGCCTGTCGTTACCTGCATTTGCATTCCCTCAGGCGTAGACGGAGAAGCGGTGCGCAGCCAGCTCCTTGCGGATTTCGGTATCGAAATCGCAAGCTCATTCGGCCCGCTGAAAGGTCAGATTTGGCGAATCGGCACAATGGGGTACAGCTGCCGCAAATCCAATATCTTACTTGGTTTGGCAGCGCTCGAAGCAGTATTGCCCCTCAATGGTGCAAGCATCATTCCAGGTGCTGCCATCTCGGCGGCATTGGCTGTTTATGTGGAAGGGGCGAAGCCGGATGCATAACGTTATGCCGCGATCCTATCGCTATATGGTGACGACACCTCATTATTTGGCAAGCCAAGTGGGAAGCGGGATTCTCCTTCAAGGCGGCAATGCGATAGATGCTGCCGTGGCGGTCAGCGCTGCGCTTGCCGTCGTGTATCCGCATATGACTGGGCTTGGCGGTGACAGCTTCTTTCTGATTTATTCCGTGCAAGAAAATAGAATCATCGGTCTAAATGGCAGCGGCAGAGCAGCGTCAGCTGCAAATCCGGACCAATTTCTGAAGGAAGGGCTGAGCCGGCTTCCTGATCGCGGCGTGCAGAGTGCGATAACGGTTCCCGACATGGTGGACGCATGGTGGGAAGTATGGTCGAAATACGGCAAGCTGCCATGGGAAGAGCTTATGCGACCCGCACTCCGATATGCCGAAGAAGGCATTCCGATTTCGCGCAATCTGCACGTATGGATGACTCGCGATGAGCAGCTGCTGCGTGCGGATCCTGTTCTGCGCGACTTGTACATCGATCCCGTTATGAACACGATCAAGCCTGAAGGTTCGAGGCTCAAACAGCCGCAGCTTGCCGAATCACTGCGCACGTTGATGCACGAAGGCCGCGATGCCTTCTATGAAGGCACACTCATGAAAGCAATCGTCGATGCGGTACGCGCGGATGGCGGTTTACTTGCCGAATCGGATTTTACCTCACACCATAGTGAGTGGGTGGAGCCGCTTGCTGTGGAATATAGAGGCGCGCAAGTCTATCAAATGCCCCCTAATTCACAAGGCTTCTCCCTCCTCATGATGCTGAACATGCTGGAGCTGTTCGATCTAAAGCGGATTCCGCGCAGTTCTTCGGCTTTCTATCATTTGGTGACCGAGGTGGTAAAGCGAGCGTTTCGCTACCGAGATATGTATCTAGCCGATCCGACATTCAGCACGATTCCGCTGGAGCAGCTGCTTAGTAAAGAAATGGCGGAGCAACTGGTCAACGAAATACAGAGAAATCCTGTGCAGGCAAGTGATTGTGACTCCGTGCCCACGGGTCAAGACACCGCATACGCCTCGGTCGTAGATGAAGCGGGGAATGCGGTGTCCTTCATTCAAAGCCTCTATTACGATTTCGGCTCCGCGTATACGGCCGGGCAGACAGGCATTATTTTGCAAAATCGCGGTTCCTACTTTTCTCTCGATCCAGCTCATCCCAATGTGCTGCTTCCAGGAAAACGTCCTTTCCATACGCTTATGCCAGGTATGGCGCTTAAAGACGGGAAGCCGATCATGCTGATGGGAACGCAAGGCGGGGAAGGGCAGCCGCAGACGCAGCTTTCGGTTATTACCGGCGTTTTGGATTACGGCTGCACCATTCAAGAGGCTATTGAATTACCGCGATGGGTGTACGGGCGCACCTGGGGCGACGATAGTGATCGGCTTCGATTGGAGAACCGCGATCTCGGCGATGCCGCTGAGCAATTGAAAGCTTGGGGACACCAGATCGATGTGGTGGATGGCTGGGACGGCATAATGGGTCAGGCGCAAGGGATCTTGATCGGCAGTGATGGCGTCATTAGCGGTGCGGCGGATCCAAGGGGAGACGGAGCTGCAATTGGCGGTTAGCTTACATAATTTGGTTGCGATCTAATATTCATTTAACTTTTCTATGAAATCTCGTAGGGATCTAATTGTTATACATAATCTTCTTAAACATTTAGCGCTTAAACTTGGAGTTAGCTGGAAGTCAACCAGAAACTATTAACTTCAAGTAGGGGGCAGCATTAAGCAATGGTTAAGAACGCACTTCAATTTTTCACATTTCGTAAGCTTGCAACTAGGTTCTCAGCGGTAACACTCTTCATTATGATTATCATCGTAGCAGCGATGTCGATCGCACTCTTCTTGCCCAACTCCAAGTTGTTTCGTGATCAGATTGATCAGGAATTGGCGCTAAAGACAGAGAATATTGCGACTTCCTTTGATCATAATCTAAGACAAGAGTTAACGAAGCTGGAGTCCTTTGCGAGCTATGCGCAGCTGCTTGGCCCTGATAAAGCGCGTCACTTGGAGATGGTGAAAGCTTTCGCGGCACAGCACAAAGAATTCGGGCAAGGCGTTTCCCTCTCCATGGATCTGGATGGCAAGAATGCCGTCCTGAGTACAGGATTGAGCATCGATCTGTCGGGAAGGACGTATATTCCGCAATTGAGACGTGGGGAGTCGGCGATTGCACCTCCCGCAGTGTCCAAGGCAGATCCGTCCACTCTGATTGTTCCATTCGCAGCTCCGTTGATTAAGGATGGCGTCACTTACGGGTTCTATTCCTCTGCTATAGAGATCAATGAAGCTACCCGCGTCATTCGCGAAACGAAAATCGGCGACTCCGGGTATGCGGTCCTCCTGGATATGAACGGGACAATGGTCTATCATCCGGATGCTTCTTTTATCATGAAGAAAAACATAGCTGATCTAAACATTCCCGAACTTACAGCAGCGTTTGAGTCGGCGAAGCAAGGAAAACCGGCCTCTTACTCCTATGAATTTGACGGCGTCAAAAAAATCGGCTATGCATACGGAAGCGAAACCGGATTCGTCACGATGCTGGCCGTTCCGGAGAGCGAACTAATGGCGCCAATCAATCAAATGATGCGCACTACGCTGATTACAGCACTCATTGTCGCATTAGTCGCATTAGTCGCGATCTATACGTTTACAACGAGAATGGTTCAGCCAATCATCTACATTACAGCGATGGTCAAGAAGCTGGCGACAGGTGATCTCCGACCTAGAATCGAAATTCGTTCCAAGGATGAATTGGGCGAACTGGCCGTTCATATGAATGGGATGTTAGATGGCTTGTCCAGTATGATTGAGCAGGTATCGACAGCTTCCGTAGGCGTAGCCTCATCGGCCGAACAGATTACGATCAGTACGGATGAAGTGGCAAAAGGAAGCGTGGATCAGGCGGCACAAGCAGGTGTCATGTCCGAATTGTTCGGCAGTCTCGATAACTCCATCCGCTCTGTGTCGGCAAGTGCAAGAGAAGCGAAATCGCTGTCGGGTGAAACGGTGAACATTGCCAAAGAAGGCACGAACCTGATCAATCAGACGATCGGTCAGATGGACGAAGTGAATCGGCATATGTCCCAGCTGGAGAGCGATTCGCGCAAAATCGGGGATATTAGCGGCGTTATTAACGATATTGCGGAGCAAACGAATCTGCTGGCGCTGAATGCAGCAATCGAAGCAGCGCGTGCAGGGGAGCAGGGACGCGGCTTCGCGGTTGTAGCAGATGAAGTGCGCAAATTGGCTGAACGAAGCGGTGATGCCACCAGACAAATCGCAGGAATCATTAAGGTTATGCAGAACAGCGCGGAGAAGAGCGTTCTAGCGGTTGCTGAGAGTGTAGCCCAGTTTGGCAGAACGCGAGATTCCTTCGGGGACATCGTCATGAATGTGCAGATGACCTCAAGCAAAGTTGAAGAAATCTTCAAGGACAGCCAGACCCAAGCAGCGGCATCAGGTGAAGTAATGCAGTCAATCAGCTCGGTTGCGGCAATCAGCGAACAATCGGCAGCGGCGGCGGAAGAGACGGCTGCATCTTCGCAGGAGCTTTCTTATATGGCCGCGAAGCTCAATGAGTCGGTGGCGAAATTCAAATATTAGAATAGAGAAAAGACGTGCCTGGTTGAGGCACGTCTTTTTCGTGGGTGAATTTTAAAAATCCCAAATTCGGCTTACTAACGCCTGTACTGTTCGTTAGTTGTTCACGTTGTGCGTAGCGGGAGTTGCTGAATGCAGAATGTGGGGAGCGAGAACTCTAACGAACCGTACAGCGCTTATTTGCCCGATAATAGCTCCAAATAAACTCTAACGAACCGACGAGGGGTAGCGTCAAGAAGTTTGTGTAAGTAGGAATAAGCTCGAGGTGTGAGAAGTTTCGGTGGGGGAGGCTACTCCCCCACCGAAACTTCCAAG
>NZ_FNNV01000024.1 GCF_900106745.1 Paenibacillus sp. CF384
GCTATCCCCGAAGGAATAACTCCGCTCGACTTGCATGTATTAGGCACGCCGCCAGCGTTCGTCCTGAGCCAGGATCAAACTCTCCATAAAAGTGGTCCGAAGACCGTTTATGAATTCGCTTGTTAGCTCATTCAAATACTAGCTTGCGAAATGTTAATTTCGCGATTTATAACCATTTGACTGGTCGCTCATTGTTCAGTTTTCAAAGAACAAATACTTCGTGTTTTTCTTACTCATTCGCCCGTGTCTCAGCGGCGACTTGATTAATATATCATAGCCCACAAGATGATTGCAACCTTTTTTTAAACTTTCTTCAATTTCTTTTTGGAGTACTGTTTTTCGCTTGGCGATTCCATAAAGAAAACCGCCAGGGCTACTCCCCCGGCGGTTTCGTTTGATTCGATTATTCGCCTGCACGCTCACGCATAAGCGGGAACAACAGTACGTCTCTTATAGAAGGTGCATCAGTAAGCAGCATAACGAGACGGTCAATCCCGATGCCTAGTCCGCCTGTTGGCGGCATACCGTATTCAAGTGCACGGATGAAGTCCTCATCCATTTCATGCGCTTCGTCATTGCCTTGTTCTTTCTCAAGCAGCTGCGACTCAAAACGTTGACGCTGATCGATTGGATCGTTCAGCTCCGTAAAGGCATTCGCATGCTCACGCGCCACGATAAACAACTCGAACCGATCCGTAAAGCGCGGATCGAGATCGTTCTTCTTCGCAAGCGGCGAGATCGCAACCGGATGACCGGTCACAAATGTCGGTTGAATCAACGTATGCTCACAGAACTCCTCGAAGAATGCGTTGAGGATATGACCGAAAGTCATATGCGGTTCAACTTTCACATTATGCGCTTTGGCATGTGCATGCGCTTCTTCGTCTGTCATCTGCTGGCTGAAGTCGACACCTTTTGCTTCTTTGACCAATTCAACCATCGACACACGGCGCCATGCCGGCGTTAGGTCAACTTCCGTACCTTGGTACATAATCTTCGTAGTTCCCAGCACTTCTTGCGCAATATGTGCAATAAGCGACTCCGTTAGAGCCATAATATCTTTATAATCCGCGTAAGCCTCGTAGAGCTCAATCATTGTAAATTCAGGGTTATGACGTGTCGAAATCCCTTCGTTCCGATAAACGCGGCCGATTTCGTATACTTTCTCCATGCCGCCGACAATGAGGCGCTTCAAGTGAAGTTCTATTGCGATACGCATGTACAGCTGCATGTCGAGCGCATTGTGGTGGGTAATAAACGGACGTGCCGCAGCACCGCCAGCAATGGAATGCAGTGTTGGTGTTTCGACTTCCAGGTACCCCTGCGCATCCAGGTAACGACGCATAGTTTGGATAATACGGGAGCGCAAGATAAACGTTTGCTGTACTTCCGGGCTCACGATCAAATCTACATAACGCTGACGGTAACGCAGCTCTACGTCTTTGAGGCCGTGATATTTCTCTGGAAGCGGCAGAAGCGACTTGGACAACACCGTGATTTCTTTTGCCTTAATAGAGGTTTCGCCTGTATTTGTTTTGAAGACAACTCCGCGCACGCCAATAATATCGCCAAGATCGAGAAGATCGAAGGCTTGATACTGAGCTTCCTCGACGGTGTCCTTGCGCGCATAGATTTGAATCTTGCCGCTCAAATCTTGAATATGAGCAAAGCTGGCTTTGCCCATTCCGCGTTTCTGCATGATTCGGCCTGCCACGGTAACCTCAACAGCCTGAGCCTCGAGATCTTCCTTGCTTACCTCTTCATACGTATCTACGATGTTCTTAGCATGATGAGTCCGTTCAAATTTGCCGCCGAATGGGTCAATGCCCAGTCCGCGGAGCTCGTCCAGCTTGTCTCTGCGAATTTGCAGAAGCTCGCTTAATTCTTGTTCTTGCGTTCCTTGCTCCACCACGATTCATCTCCTTGTTGGTCCAGAAAGGCAGGGCGGTACAGCCGCTGCCCTATTACCCTTGCCAGAGCAGAACAGATTCCTGCTCCACAATGTTGAAAAAAGCTTCCTCAAGGAAGCTTTCTCAAAAGGCATGCCTGGTTTATTTTTTGATATCAACGATTTTATATTGAATGATGCCGGCTGGTACGCTTACTTCTACGATCGTGCCTTTGTTCTTGCCTAGAATAGCTTTGCCAACCGGGCTTTCATTAGAGATTTTATTCTTAAGCGGATCCGACTCGGCCGAACCGACGATCGCATACTCCATCATATCACCGAACTCCAAATCTTCAACCGTAACAATAGAACCGATGCTCACCGTTTCAATATTGATTTCATCGTTATTGATAATACGGGCATTACGAAGCATTTTCTCAAGTGTAATAACCCGGCCTTCGATAAACGCCTGTTCATTCTTAGCGTCCTCATACTCCGAGTTTTCACTGATATCGCCATAGCCGATAGCCACTTTGATCCGCTCAGCAACTTCACGACGTTTGACGGACTTCAGGTTCTCAAGCTCATCTTCCAACTTCTTCAGGCCGTCTTGTGTAAGGATAATCTCTTTATCACTCATGTTACAATTCTCCTGTCGTGTGGCATTTTTTCATACCGTGTATGAATCACTGTTACTTAATATATTACGCATCATGCCCATGATGACACCGCGCAGGAATGAGAATTGCCAGTCATAAACCAGGGCGGACGGTTTGTTATTGGAAGATTATATTTCAACTTCCCCTATATGTCAACGAAAGCCAACCAGCAAATGTAATCGCTTAACTCCACGAAACGCAAAGGCGCTCGCTTACGAGCTCCTTTGCGCTGGATTAGTGATATACGGCTTCTTCCGTAGAAGTGGAAGGTGTGATCGAGGCTGTAGGCTCTTCGCTCAGTTCACCTAATGACTCGACATACTGGCCTAGAATATCCACCACGTTGTCGCGTGTCGTTTCTTCCATGATAACGTCTTTGACGCGCGCCGCACCCGGAATCCCTTTGAGGTACCAAGCCAAATGCTTGCGCATCTCCCGAACGGCCGTCGATTCGCCTTTCAAGTTAACAAGACGATCCATATGCAAAATAGCTACGTCCAGCTTCTCGCGAGGCGTTGGATCCGGAAACAGCTCGCCCGTCTGCAAATATTGGATTGTCCGATACAGCATCCACGGATTACCGAGTGCTCCACGGCCAATCATGACACCATCGCAGCCGGTGTGGTCAAGCAAACTGCGTGCATCCTCTGGAGAGAACACATCGCCATTACCAATAACGGGAATGGATACGGATTGCTTAACATCCTTTATAATATCCCAATTGGCCTTACCGGTATACAATTGCTCCCGCGTACGGCCATGAACGCTGACCGCTTTGCCGCCCGCACGCTCAACAGCTTGCGCATTCTCAACTGCAAATACATGTTCACTGTCCCATCCGATCCGCATCTTCACCGTAACCGGTTTATCGACAGCATCGACAACAGCCGACACCATTTCGTAGATTTTGTTCGGATCGAGCAGCCATCTGGCACCTGCGTCGCATTTTGTGACTTTAGGCACAGGGCAGCCCATATTGATGTCGATAATATCTGCGTTCGTTTGCTTATCGACGACTTTAGCTGCCTCCACTAACGATTCGCGGTCACCGCCAAAAATTTGCAAGCTAAGCGGCTTCTCGCGCTCATCTACAAACAGCATTTCCAGTGTGCGCTTATTGCCGTGCAGGATCGCTTTGTCGCTAACCATCTCGGCGCAAACCAGACCGGTGCCGAATTCTTTGGCTATCAGTCGAAAAGCCGGGTTGCACACACCTGCCATCGGCGCCAGCACGACTTGATTCTTCATCTCGATGTTTCCGATTTTAAGCATGGACGTCCAGACTCCCTTCTGAGAGAAATAATTAAATAACAATGGTCAAACCAGCAGCATACTCATTTAAAGTCGGCGGTCAGTTCGCTGTAACTGACACCGAGCGTGTCCGAAATTCGCTCCAGCAGCTTAGGATCCGGCTTGCGTGTTCCCCGCTCAAGCGATCCGAGCACAGCAACAGAAACGCTTAGCTTGGCAGCGAGTTCTTGCTGCGTATAGCCCTTTAGCTTTCGGAATGCGCGGACGCGCCCGGCCAATTGATCGTATTCCATAGCGCGATTCCTTCCCCTCTGTCTTGTAGCGCTTGCTTTGCGATTTCTTTCACTTGCTTCTGCAGTGAATGCTCCTCCGCCATTACATCACTCAGAGGCACCAACACAAACGAACGCTCCATCATACGTGGATGCGGCAGTATAAGCTCCTCTTCCGCAAGCGTAACTCCTTCATATAAAAGCAAATCCAAATCAATGGTTCGCGGTCCCCAGCGGATATCACGTTTTCTCCCAAGCTGCTGCTCCATCGCAAGCATCGCATACAAGAGTTCATGTGGTTCAAGCGAGGTACGCAGTGCGGCAGCCATATTCAGAAACGCCGGTTGATCGGTATAGCCGACCGGGTCGGTTTCGTAAATGGCCGATGCACGTACAACCGTTATGGCTGGGTGGCTGTCCAGCAAATGAAGTGCGTCCCGGAGCCGCTGCTGCCGATCGCCGACATTAGCGCCGAGTGCTATATACGCGTTGGCCTCATCCGTGTGAAAGATGAGGTTCGGATCATTAATGCCTTGCGGGCCGCTCGGTTCCATAGTCATCCCGCTTTCTGCAAAGTTCCACCGTCACGCCATCGAAAAAGATTTCAAAGGGCGGGTTCGGCTTCGTTACGGACACCGTCACTTCATTTACACTAGTATAAGCGTCGAGGACTGCCGATGCAACGTGACCTGCCAGCGCCTCAATCAGTTTAAACGGCGGTCCTTCAACAATGGACTTCACCCGGGCATGAATTTCGGCATAGTTAATCGTATGTTCTAGGTCGTCGGTTCTGGCAGCCTGCGATAAGTCCATCTGAAGGGACAGATCGACATAGAACTGCTGGCCAAGTTTGTTTTCCTCCGGAAAAACGCCGTGATATCCGAAGAACCGCATCCCTTTTAGAGTCATTTTGTCCATGATTCATTCCCCATTCTTCGACAAATTTCTTCTTATATCGACTTCGTGCGCGGATATACAATAGCATCGCTCATTAAGGCGGTCTGCTTGTTCTCGCGAATATCGTGTACTCGGACGATCTGACAGCCTTGCATGATGCCAAGCGAGGTTGTCGCCGCTGTACCAAACGTGATCTCATTCGAATTCAGCTGCAGCGCTTCGCGGATAAACTTCTTGCGAGAGGTGCCAAGCAGAACGGGAAACCCTTCCGCCACCAGTTGATCAAGCTTGCCCATTAACGCGAGATTATCCTCATAGGTCTTAGCAAACCCAATCCCCGGGTCGAGCCAGATGAATTCGTCCGATACGCCGGCTTTTCGCGCTATTGCGATACTTTCGCGCAAATCAGCTAGGACGTCCGTGACCAAATCGGAATAATCTCTTGCCTGCCTATTATGACTAATAATGACGGGACAGCGATGCGCTGCAGCAACTTCGGCCATTCGCGGGTCACCTTTAAGTCCCCATATGTCATTGATGATGTGTGCTCCCGCATGCAAAGCCTGGTCGGCAGTTTCGGCTTTATAGGTATCAATAGAAATCGGAATGTTCGGCAACGCCGCTCGAATGGCACGAATGACGGGGATGACCCGCTTCAGCTCTTCCTCAAGCGGAACAGGCTCGAATCCCGGACGTGTCGATTCCCCGCCGATATCGATGATGTCTGCGCCGTCTGCAACCATTTGGTTGGCATGACGAACGGCCGCTTCCACCTCGTTATAACGCCCTCCATCAGAGAAGGAGTCCGGTGTCATATTCAAAATGCCCATAATCAGCGTCCGTGTTCCAAGCGCAAGCTGCACACCGCCCGGAAATACGTAGCCTCGCTCAAAGGGCCATTGCTTTACTGTATCTTCTGTTATGCATGCTTTCATAAATGGGTATCCTCCCGATATGCCGCCAGCAGCTTCCGTGTGATCGAGCCGGCTTGTCCACTCCCAATCACGGTTCGGCAGCCGTCATCATCCCTTAACACAGTGACAGGTACAAGCTCTTGAATCGAGTTCGTTACCCATACTTCTTCCGCCTCCGAAAGCTCTGCCCACGTATAGAATCCTTCTTCGACGGTTATTCCCGCTTCCCTAGCCAGCTCCATTACACGCTGCCGTGTAATTCCCGGAAGTATGCCTGTTTCAATGTCAGGCGTGAATACCTTACCCCCGCTAGCGAAGAAAAGATTGCTGACGATCCCTTCCGACAGCCACCCTTCCCGGGTCAGCATGAGCCCTTCTGTTCCTGAGGCTGCCCAGCCGATCGCCGCCAGTTCCCGCTTTGCAATAATATTATTCATATAATGCAGCGATTTCAAACGCACTTCGCCCTCCGGCGTATTCCGCAAGGTCCGCAGCAGCGCTAACTCGCGGCCGTTAAGGTAGAGGTCATCATTAGGTTCAGGCAGTGCTTTTACAAGAAGCAGCACATTGGGCTCTTCATAATCCCCGGTCGGAAGACCAAGTACGCCTTCGCCTGCGGTAACCGTCAGTCGAACATACGCTTCTTCCAGCCCATTAGCGGCCATTAGCTCGCGAAGCCAGCTTCGGAGCTCACCTGTATCAAGCTTGCACTTGATGCCAAGCGACTCACATCCGGCCGACAACCGCTCCAAGTGCCTTTCCAATAAATATGGCTCGCCGCCATAGGTGCGAAACGTCTCGAAGAGGCCCATTCCATACAAAAAACCGTGATCGTAAACCGAGATCACGGCCTCTTCCTGTAACTTGATGCTGCCATTCCATCCGATCATCATCGTACTGCGCCTGCCCGCATGTTCAGGAAATTGCGAAGCAGCTTCAGTCCGTTCTCGGTGATGATTGACTCCGGATGGAATTGAACGCCTTCAATGAGATACTCTTTGTGACGCAGTCCCATAATTTCGCCTTCTTCTGTCTCCGCACTGATTTCCAGGCAATCCGGGAGTGTCTCTTTCTTCACAATCAAGGAATGGTAGCGCGTCGCCGTATACGGAGAAGGAATCCCTTCAAAAATCGTGCGCCCGTCATGATGAATCTGCGAGGTCTTGCCGTGCATCAGCTTCTCTGCGCGAACAACGTCGCCTCCGAAGGCTTGTCCGATCGCTTGATGGCCAAGACATACGCCGAATATCGGAATGATGCCTTTGAAACGTTCAATGAGGGCAAGGCTGATACCCGCTTCATTCGGGCTGCATGGTCCCGGCGAAATCAGAATATGATCCGGTGCAAGGGCCGCAATATCCTCAAGCCCCATCTCATCATTGCGTTTCACGACAATCTCCTCGCCCAGCTCTCCCAAGTACTGAACCAAATTGTACGTAAATGAGTCGTAGTTATCGATGACCAATATCATTTGCGTTTCCCCCTTTGGATTACAGCCGCGCGCGGCTTGCTTCTGCCCATTGCTCGCTGTACTCGATCGCCTTCCACAGTGCCTTGGCTTTGCTCAGTGATTCGCGGTATTCACGCTCCGGATCGGAATCAATGACGATTCCCGCTCCGGCCTGAATGTGGACGACTTCATCCTTCACCGACATCGTTCTTATAATAATATTAAATTCCATATCTCCGTTGTAGTCAATCCATCCGAGCGAACCGGTGTAAGGCCCGCGCCGCGTCGGCTCCAACTCTTCGATGATTTCCATCGTACGGATCTTAGGTGCACCTGTAATGGTACCGCCCGGGAAGGTCGCTCCAATGACATCATAAGCGTCCTTGCCTGAGGCAATTCGGCCTTCAACTTGCGAGACCAAATGCATCACATGGCTGTAATATTCGATTACCATGAGCTCCGCTACATGAACCGAGCCATATGCTGATATACGTCCGAGATCATTGCGCTCCAGATCGACCAGCATGATATGCTCTGCACGTTCTTTCTCGTTGCTTCGAAGCTCCTCGGCCATCCGAAGGTCCTCTTCTTCGGTCAGTCCTCGGCGACGCGTTCCCGCAATGGGGCGCGTAGCCAGCTTGCCATCTGAGAGCTCCACCAGCAGCTCCGGCGAAGCCGATACGAGCTGGAAGTCCGGACAATTCAAGAATCCCATATAAGGCGAAGGGTTGAACAGTCTCAGCCATTCATAGAGCTCTTCCGGGCTCGACTGAATGTTACGGCTTTGACGCTGCGAGAGGTTGACTTGAAACACATCACCTGCCGCGATATAGTCCCGAATTCGCTCCACTGCCGCTTTAAAGGCTTCCTTGGCAAAAGGCGACGTAATCCCGTTTACCGACTCCAAGTCGATTTGAAGCGAGCCATCCTCCATAAAGCGAGTCCGAGCACTCCGCAAAGCTTCTGCTGCTGCCGCTGCTTCTCCTCCGGCAAAAGCAGTCCACTGCTCCGCCATGCGCTGCCCACGACTACAAGCTGCTTCGAACAAACCTTCGAGCTGTTCCTTCGTTTCTTGTCCCGTTAGTGCGGTATGTACAGCACAGTAGAGCTGCTCCTCTTGATGATCCACGATCCACAGCTCGTCCATCCGCATAAACAAATAATCAGGCAAGCCCAGGTCGTCTGCCGCCTGCTCCGGAAGCCGCTCAATCGAGCGAATGACATCGTAGCTCCAGAAGCCTGCACAGCCGCCCGTCCACTTCGGTGCTCCCGGGACCCGCGGCGCTCGAAGGCCGCCCATCCAGCTGCGCACCGCTTCGAGCGGTTTCTCCTTATATGGGGTTACACGACCGACTCTATCATGATCGACCGCCTCAGCGATCATTCCTTTGCCGCGGATAACCGACGTAGGGTTTAGCCCCAAATACGTATAGCGGCCATCCTTGCCGCTCTCCAGCACGAACGCGTGAGGCGATGCCATCTTCCACGCCGCTTCCCATGAGGCCGGACGTCCTTCTCCACTGCTGAGAGGTCGCTTCGTAAGCATTGGCAGCGAAGTATAACCCTCTTCCCGCCAGTTCAACCAATCCTTAAAGGCTGTACGTTCCATTATCGCAGCCCCTCCACTTCGTCGCCGTTCAATCCGCTTGTTCTGTCAGAAACTTGCAGCAGCAAGCGATCTTTGTTTGCCAGCTAGTATACCGAAATTACGAGAAAAAGGAAAGAGATGGTGCGATGGTGCTTCTATCTCCGTTCCTCATCTATACTGATTTGAACATCAGCCTGAATAGCCAGCTCCGGGTACAACTTATCCCATGACTGTTCATTCCATTTCCTATCCTGCGATCGCGCAATGGCGCCAAACCCAATCGGATCAATGCCGGCACGTTGGAAAGTTCGAATCATTGTATTTATTTTCGCTTCAAACTCTTTCTCAGCTTTGCTCTTCATCTGACTGATCTTTGGTCCATTCATCTCCAATGTCAGACGATCTACCGGTTGATTCAGTCGGCCGTTTACTTTTAACCGCACTTGCATCTGTTTACGAGAACGCTGCCACCGATAAGAGACTTTGGAGCGCTCGATCTGCATCCGCACATCGCCGCTTTCCGTCTCGAATTGACCGCGGTGAACCGACTGTTTCATCATTGAAAAAAACAACATGTTCATGTAACCTCGCAGAGGCATCACGTAACGGTCATCTTTAAAAAGCGCCAGTCCTTGCAGCTCTACATTTTTGTCTTCTTCATCCTCGCGGATGAGCGGCAAAACCGGGTCCTGCCCTTTTCCCTCCAGCTGTCGCGCAAAAATGAGCAGATTGGTCATTGGAATGAGGCTGGCTTCTTCATTCTTTGAAATGACATCGTTAATAATAGTCGCGGCATCCGCCTTCTTCACGGATAGTTTCAACAATTTGGAGGGTACCGTCTCCGTCACGGCAATCGACAAGTTGGCGGATAGATTGAGCAAGCTGACATATTGGCTGATGAACGGGGTTATCCCTTTCCTCGCTAGCGACTGCTCGATTAAATAGACTTGCACTTTCTGGTCGACGAGCCTTCCTCCCGCTTTCAAGCTCGCCTCATCGTTCATCTTCGTCGTCGAGTTTCCTTTGACTTCAATAAAAAAATTATTAAAGCCGTCCTTCTTATACAACGGAATCAAGTAAGTCGCCATCAAGCTGGGTTTACCGCTGTCTCGGGCTTGCCCTGGCTCTAAGGCGATGCCGTACACGATGCTCATCTTCTCGATCGGCTGACTCTGGCAACCGGATATCAGAAGCGATAAAGCGAGCATCAAGCCTGCGACCCCGATCCATTTAACCATTTGCCTCGCCCCCTATAGGCGCAGCTCCGCCGGATGCCCGTCTTTGTCCTCTGCGGCTTAATAGCACATATATAGGCAAATAGACGAGCAGCATGCCAAACGTGAAGGCAGGGTATACGTTCCCCAAAAACAATGTCTTCTGGAAATGCCAAATGACTCTTGCGGTGATGACCAGCAGCGCCGCCCAAATACAGAGATGAGCCATCTCAGAGAGCTTGCGGAATATTAGCTTGCGCATTAACATCGCTACAATCCACAGCCCTAGGGACATATCCGGAAGCAGCCGAAACACAAGCGCGGCAACGCCGACTTGGTCGATTTGCTCCAGGAACGGCAGCGAAACCACTTTGAAGAAGTCGACCATGGTGATCTGCTGCCTGGACGACGCAAAATCAATCTCGAAAACGCTAAGGATAAGAAATAGCGCATCCATAGATAACAGCACCTGCATGCCGATTGCCCCCCAAATCGCCCGCCTTATCTGTGAGGTCTTCAGATGACTGGTGAACAGCTTGAGAAAAACCAGCAGCTCGATTCCATTAAACATGTTAATGCTGGTGGAGATGCTCTCAAACTTCGGACGCTCTCCATTCCACAACGGCAATACGGACCGCAGCTCGATATAGTCCCAGGAGCCGAGTATGATGATGACGTGCTCAATCAGACGCAAACCGAGAGCGACAAAAAACAAGCCGGCAATAACACGAACCCCGCCTTTTGCCGCAACGACCGCGCAGATAACAAGAGGAATCACCGACCAATAGGTTTGCAGGTTAGGCGCCTGATATTCATCGAACATGCCGATTGTCTCATTCAGCATGATCGTCTCATAAATAAACAACCACCCCACAAAAAACAGCAGGAGAATAACGCCTACCGCATTGCCAAATGCACTCAAGTGATTAGCGACAAAATCTTTCTGCTTGCCTCCTGTCAACACCTTCTCCATCAACATGAGCATCAAGCCCGTGATCGTGCCGAAAACAAGAACGTATAACCAGGCAGAAGTGCCGCCCAGCTTAATCAACCTGCCAATTACGAGTAGATACTGCGATCCTCCTTGAATGCCCAGAGCGATATAAAACAGCTGCCAAGCCGTCAACCGATCTTGTTCCATCTCTTGCTCACTCCTTTCCCTTCAAATAACGCGAGAAGGGGAGTAGGCCAAACAATGCAAACGGCTGATCCAAAGATCGAACCGCAAACATCCGCGATAGCATGAGAAACCAGAATAGGCCGATGCCCGTCATGCCGTACAACTGCGCCAGAATCAAGCAAGGGATCTTGAGCACGAATAGAAAATTGCGCATTTGGACGGACGCCGATGTGAGCGTAAACAAGGCGGATACCGCTACCATGACGAGCATCACGTTGCTTACGAGGCCCGCTTCCACGGCAGCGGAGCCCAGCACGATGCCAGCCACGATGCCCGCGCTTTGCGACAGCTTGGTCGGTAGACGAGTAACAGCCTCTAGCTGAATAAGGACAAGCAGCTCCATGATAAGTGCTTCAAAGAACGCGGAGAACGGCACCTGATACCTGGAGATCAGCATCGTTTCAATCAGTTTGATCGAAAATATTTGAAAATGGTACGTATTCACGGCCACATACAACGGAGTGAGCGTTAACGCCATGATGAAGCTGAACACACGAACCACGCGAATGACCACGACATAATTATGAGATAAAAAAAGATCCGATACCGTGACGAAGGAGTCCTCAAACGAGGTTGGCGCAATAAGCGCCTTGCGCGAACCTTCCATAACCAGGATGACTTTCCCCGACTCCAGCATATGAATCGCGTGCAGCGGCAACTCCGTAAATTCATACGGCGGGAAAAACGTGCTCTTGCCGTTTGGCAGCCGCATCGCGAAGTTAGAAATGTCCAGCAAAGTCTTCGGATGATCGATCGACGCCTGCTCTACTTGATATGTCAATCGGTCAGCCAGGATCTGGCTTTCCGCCAAATAAAAAATGGAAGCCGGCGTCTTCGCGGAGCCAAGCGTCAAGTTTCGCACCTGAAGCTGCTCCGTCACTAATCGCCGGCGAATCATATTCGAATTCGTTTCAAGAGATTCTGTGAAAGCCTCAAGCGGGCCTGCT
The DNA here is from genome assembly GCF_900106745.1 of Paenibacillus sp. CF384. Taxonomy (GTDB): domain Bacteria; phylum Bacillota; class Bacilli; order Paenibacillales; family Paenibacillaceae; genus Paenibacillus_Z. The sequence goes on from NZ_FNNV01000024.1 coordinate 12,261, forward strand.
TCCGAGAATTCTTCCTTCGGCTCTTCAATTCCGCGGTAATTACTTTTCTTACAGGGCAAATAAAGCACATCGGGATGCGCGACACCTGCCGTTTCAATAGTGACACTTATATACCCTTTCAAGAGAAGCGCATGCTTCTCGAATTGGCCGCGTATTTCTATGTTTTCAAACGGCAATATTAGGCGCATATCTTCGCTGGAACGAGGCTTATGCAGCTGGAGCATCGGCAGGAAGCGCTCACGCATCATTTGCAGATCGACCATGGATGACAGCCATTCAATATGGTAAGTACGCTCTTGCAGCGCTAACCGATATGTATTCCAATCGTCGGTCTTTGTAGGCTTGTTCGACATCGAAACCGCACCCCTTTCCAAGGAATCGCCTTATTTTTCCCTATACCGGACCAATTTATTACCCATCGGGCAAGAAGCTGCTGCACGTTATTTGAGCACCAGACTTCAAAAAAAAAAGAAACCCGACGTTTTAAAAAACGTGGGTTTCTCTAAAATTGAGTACCCCTTGGGAAAGAGGATCCTCATCATATAAGCTTGTATTAGTTCTCGAAGTTGAACAGTGGTGTAGACAGGTAACGTTCACCGTTGGATGGAACAATAGCAACGACACGTTTGCCTTTACCGAGTTCTTTGGCAACTTTCAATGCTGCGAAGATCGCTGCACCGGAGGAAATTCCGCAGAGAATGCCTTCTTCTTTCGCTGCACGGCGAGCCGTTTCGAAAGCTTCGTCATTCTCGATTGTGATGACTTGATCGTAAATCTCGCGGTTTAGAATTTCAGGGATGAAGTTAGCGCCAATCCCTTGAATTTTGTGACCGCCAGGGCCGCCACCGGAGAGCAGCGGAGAAGCAGCAGGCTCAACAGCTACTACTTTGATGCCTGGGAAGTTCTGCTTCAGTACTTCACCGGCACCGGAAATCGTACCGCCTGTACCGATACCTGCAACGAAAGCATCCAGCTTGCCGTCAAGCGAGTTGATCGCTTCAACGATCTCAGGGCCTGTTGTTTCGCGGTGTACCTTCACGTTCGCTTGGTTCTTGAATTGTTGCGGAATGAAGTAAGAAGGATTCTCGGCTTGCAGCTCTTCTGCACGGCGAACGGCTCCGTTCATACCTTCAGATCCCGGTGTAAGCACAAGCTCAGCACCGTATGCGCGAAGCAAGTTGCGACGCTCAACGCTCATGGTTTCAGGCATAACGAGAATTGCTTTATAGCCTTTAGCGGCAGCTACCATTGCCAGGCCGATCCCCGTGTTACCGCTAGTTGGTTCTACGATTGTATCACCCGGTTTAAGGATACCTTGCTGTTCAGCTACTTCGATCATGCTGATTGCAATACGGTCCTTAACGCTTGCACCCGGATTCTGGTACTCAAGCTTCACGTAAATTTCTGCGCTGTCCTCCGGTACCAAACGGTTAAGACGAACAAGCGGTGTATCCCCAATAAGTTCGGTCACGCTTTGTACAATTCTAGCCATGAATAGTGCTCCTCCTTATTCCGACTAAATTAGTTGGTTTTACTTACATATTATCAATGAAACCCAGTAGTTGTCAATAGTCAGTTTTCGAACTAATGGCCTACAGCTCTACCCTTTGGACGGCTTTGGCACCACTTCCGCGTTATACTTCTGCAGCAGTGAATTCTCTACTTCACGCAGCCCGTTCAGCTTGGATAAAGCCAGCTCTCGCTTCACTTGATTACGTATGCGGCTCTCGCTCAGCACTTCTTCCGTATGCGTTTCAAGCAGTTGAATGACGGCTTGCCCCTGCTCCACCTCTATTGGTCCGGTAACCTCGCCAACCGACAGTTGATTGGCCGCTTCCAGAATGGCATCATCCGTGAACGGATCATCGGCTTCAATAAACCCCAGATCCCCGCCGTTATCTGCCGTATTGGTATCAATCGAGTAGGTCTTTGCCATTAGGGCAAAATCTTCTCCTGATTCAAGCTGCCGCAGCAAGTCATCGGCTTCGTTCTCCGTTGCAAGCACAATCCATGCCAAATGCAGCTGCTTCCGAGGGGCGAACTGCTCCTTGTTGTCTGCTATGTAGGCATCAATCTCCGACTCGGTCACCTCTACGGATCGAACTGCGATTTTCTCAAGCAGCAGCCGGTACTCGGTGTCTTCCCGAATCCCCTCAGGCGTTAAGCCGAGCTGCTCTTTCATCGTGGCATAATATTGTTCCTTATTCTCATAGCCTGTCATCATGGCCTCAAGCTCATCGTTCATTTCCGTGTCCGAGATGCTCAGGTCGTAAGCTTCCGCCTCCTGCCGGGTAGCTGCTCGCACCATCAATGTACGAAGCAGCTGATCACCGTATTGCAGCTGCAGCTCGTCGCTGAGCTGCTTGGCCGTAATTTGCTCATCGCCAACCTTAGCGGCAATCGGCTCCTCCGAAGACGCGGGGCCTTCTTGGTCTTGTGAATTATCGACCGTCGTTTGCGGATCTGCCTTAGGCGGGAGCAGTACCCGGAACACCACCACGAGAGCTAAAATAATCATACAGATCGCCTGAATGAGCACAATGCTCTTCAGCACCCGGTCGTTCTTCATTATCGCTTGGCCTCCGATTATTGAATCGGCTTCGGCTTAGCCTGATCGAGCAGCATCTCAAGCTGCTGGCGGTCAAATGCGTAGATCTCGTTGCAGAAATGGCACACGACTTCAGCTTGTCCGTCTTCATCAATTAACTGTTTCAACTCATGCTCACCCATGCTGATGAGCGTACGTTCTACTCGTTCCATGGAGCATTGGCATTTAAAGACGACGTCCACTTGGTCCATCAGCTGAATTTCATCACCAACGACAAGACGCAGCAGGCTTTCAGGTGTTTCTCCTTGTTCAAACAGAGCGGATATAGGCGGCAGTGCCGCAATCGCCTGCTCCAACTTCGTAAGGTTCTCTTCAGTGATACCCGGTAACACTTGTACGATGAAGCCTCCTGCGTTCATGACCGTGCCATATTCATCGACTAGCACGCTCAGACCGACAACAGACGGCGTTTGCTCGGATGTAGCGAAGTAGTAAGTGAAATCTTCCGCAAGCTCGCCTGATACGATCGGAATGCTGCCGCGATACGGCTCCTTCAGCCCCAGGTCCTTAATAATATGGATGTAACCAGTACGACCGACAGCTCCTGCTACATCCAGCTTCCCAAGTGCATTGCTGGGCAGCTGTACATCCGGGTTGTCTACATAACCGCGAACCTCGCCATTGGCATTGGCATCGACGACGATTTGGCCGACAGGCCCATCGCCTTTGACTTGAATCGTCAGCTTCTCATTACCCTTCAACATCGCGCCCATCATCGCACCTGCCGTAGCCGTGCGTCCAAGTGCTGCTGTTGTGGTCGGCATTGTGTTATGCCGCTTGCGCAGCTCTTCTACCAGCCCGGTTGTCTTGACGGCAAATACGCGAAGCTGTCCATTCCATGCGGTACCGCGTACTAAATAATCTTTATGCTCTTCAGTCATCTCTATGATACCTCTTTTATTCTTGGTTTCGTTCATAAATAATGCGTAAACCTTCCAAGGTCAACAGCGGGTCTACTTCTTCAATGGTTTCCGATTCGGCGGCAATTAAGTCTGCCAGTCCGCCTGTCGCAATAACACGCGGCGTTACACTGAATTCTTTGCGAATCCGATTCACGATTCCGTCCACTTGACCGGCATAGCCGAAAATAATCCCGGCTTGCATCGACGTAACCGGGTTTCGCCCAATCACACTCTTCGGTTTCACCAGTTCAATACGGGGCAGCTTAGCGGCACGCTGGTATAGCGCTTCGGTTGAAATGCCGATACCCGGTACGATCGCTCCGCCCAAGTAGTTATTGCCTGCGTCAATATAATCAAATGTCGTAGCGGTACCGAAATCGACAACGATCAAGGGCGCGCCATATTTCTCAATGCCGGCAATGGAGTTTACGATACGATCCGCGCCGACCTCACGCGGATTCTCATAACGGATGTTAAGTCCGGTCTTGATGCCGGGTCCGACAATGAGCGGAGACTGACGCATATATTTCTGGCATAGCTGCTCCAACGTACGCATAAGCGGCGGCACAACGGAGGAGATAATAACCCCTTCGATCTGATCCAGCTTAACTCCTGCAATTTGAAACAAATTGTGAATCATAATGCCGTATTCATCCACGGTTGCCGAACGATTCGTGCTCAGGCGCCAGTGGTAAAGCAGTTTGCGAGCTTGGTAGATACCCAGCACAATGTTCGTATTGCCTACGTCCACAACGACGATCATGCTGCTGGGCCTCCTTTCTTCCCATTCAAATCCAGACTAATGTCGAGGGATTGGAACGAATACGTCAGCCCGCCAACGGAAATGACATCAACGCCTGTTTCCGCGATGCCGCGAATGGTCGACAAATTCACTCCACCCGATGCTTCAACGATCACATGAGGGGAGCTGGCCTTGATGCGTCCAACCGCTTCACGCATAAGATCATTGGACATGTTATCGAGCATGATAATATCAGTGCCGCAGGCGAGTGCTTCATCCACTTGAGCAAGCGACTCCGTCTCCACTTCAATTTTCATGGTATGGGGAATAACGTGACGAGCAGCCTTCACAGCGCCGGCAATCCCGCCTGAGCCTTTGATGTGATTATCTTTGATCATAACCGCGTCGTATAATCCGAAACGATGGTTGAATCCGCCGCCCACTCTCACAGCGTACTTCTCCAGAAGTCGATGACCAGGCGTTGTTTTGCGCGTATCAACCAGGCGTGTAGGAAGCCCTTCAATAGCCTGGACAAAAGCGCGGGTCTTGGTGGCGATGCCAGACAAACGCTGCATCAGATTCAGCGCCAGACGCTCACCTGTCAGGATACTATGCGTGCTGCCTTCGACTTCAGCCAGTATCGTACCTTTCGTCACAGCATCGCCGTCTGCCGCCAACGGACGGAATTCCAATGCGGGGTCGACCACCTCGAAAACAAGCTTCGCAACCGGCACACCTGCCAGTATGCCATCCTCCTTCACATGAATGACAGCCATCGAACGCGTTCCTGCCGGAATCGTCGCCCAGCTTGTAATATCCCCTGACCCGATATCTTCAGCAAGCCACGCCTTTATTTGAGCCCGCAGCATCTCAGTCGCACTGTTCCCGAATGCCGCCGCAAATTGTGCTTCATACATCTTCAATTCGCTCCTCTGTTATCCCGTTCTCCCGGTGGAGTACGGTATGCTTGCGCCAGAGCGTATCATTTCGCTCCGGAAAATCTTCCCGACTATGCGCGCCGCGGCTTTCTTCCCGTGTTAGGGCAGACTCTGCCGTGAGCATCGCGCAGGTCAGCAGATTCGCAAACTCATATTCTTCTCGTTTCGTAATAACGGAGTGGAAGATCGAACGCAGCTTCTTGAGTTCTTCAAGTCCTTTGTTCAGCCCGTTAGCATCACGATTCAACCCGACATACCGCACCATCGTCTTCTGCAGCTTCAATCGTTTCTCGACCACCGCCTGAATCGGCGCTTCGCTCCGTTTCAGTGAATCCATGTGAACGTCCGTATGGCCTTCAAGCGGAGGCAGCGCGTTAATACGCTCTACAATTCGCCGTCCGAACACAATCGCTTCGGATAACGAATTGCTTGCTAATCGATTCGCACCATGAACGCCGGTCGACGAACATTCGCCGCAGGCGAACAGCCGCCGCAAATTCGTTTCGCCGTTCAAGTCGGTTTTAACCCCGCCCATCATATAATGCGCCGCAGGGGCAACGGGAATCCAATCCGACGTCAAATCAAGTCCGAAATTCAAACAGAACTCATAAATGTTCGGGAAACGATGTCTCACCATATCCGCGGATTCGTGTGTCACGTCAATATAAACGAAGGTGGATTTGGTCGCTTCCATCTCGCTGACAATCGCCCGCGCCACGACATCCCGAGGAGCCAGCTCAAGCTGCTCATGATATTTCTCCATAAACCGCTCGCCCCGAATGTTGCGAAGCACCGCACCTTCACCACGCACCGCTTCCGAAATCAGAAACCGAGGCGCACCCGGGTAACAAAGCGATGTGGGATGAAATTGAATAAACTCTACATCTTGTATGTAAGCACCTGCGCGATAAGCCATAGCAATGCCGTCCCCGGTAGCTACTTCTGGATTCGTCGTATAACGGTACAGCTGCCCTGCTCCCCCGGAGCAAAGAATGGTTGCTTTGCCGCGCACGAATAATCGCTGCCCATCCGGCTTCTGCACCAAAGCACCTACGCAAACACCGTCATCGGTAATCAGATCGATTACAAAATGATCATCCCAAACCTCAATCCGTGGGTTCGCAATCGCTTTCTCCGACAACGCACGAACGATTTCGAAACCGGTCGCATCTCCATTGGCATGCAAAATACGACGCTGACTGTGCGCACCTTCCTTGGTGAGCGCAAACTCGCCGTTCTCTTGGTCAAACTGCGTACCCATGCGGACTAAGTCCTCTACGCCCTTCGTTCCCTCATGCACGAGCACATCGACAGCTTTATGGGAGCAAAGTCCGGCTCCGGCAATAAGCGTATCCTGACGATGGTAAGCCGGGGAGTCGTCTTCGGAGATCACAGCTGCAATGCCGCCTTGGGCATAACGCGTATTGCTGTCCATCAGCGACTTTTTCGTAATCATGAGAACGTCATTCGTTTCACTGGCTTTAATTGCGGTAAAAAGACCGGCAATGCCGGCCCCGATTACAATGACATCTTTATATATGACTGGAAGCCCTTCGAGTTCAACATCTACGAGATAACGTGGAATCATAAGTGCAACTTTCCTTTCTCATGGAAAGAGAGTAGCGCATGCTACTTCACTTGTAACATGCGCTCCAGGGATAGACGGGCTTGATCGGCAACCTGCTCGGGTACGTAAATTTGCGGCTGCATCGTTTCCAGACATTTCACTAGCTTCTTCAGGTTGTTTACTTTCATGTTCGGGCAAACCAAGTACTTCGTTGCAAAGTGGAACGTCTTATTCGGGCTGTCCAGACGAAGCTGATACCCCGTGCCATCTTCCGTTCCGACGATAAACTCCTGGCCTTCCGATTCTTTACAATATTTTATAATAGCAGTTGTACTGCCGACGAAATCGCCAAGCGCTACTACTTCAGGACGGCATTCAGGGTGAACGACGAACTGCGCATTTGGATATTTCGCTTTCATTTCTTCAACATCTTTGACGGTCAGCATGTCATGCGTGTTGCAGTAGCCTTCCCAGATAATCATCTTCTTGTCTGTTTTCTGCTGCACGTAATGGCCAAGGTTCTTATCCGGCACCCAAATAATTTCGTCCGAATCGACCGAATTCACGACACGCACGGCATTAGCAGAGGTACAGCAAATATCCGTTTCCGCTTTGATTTCGGCGGAGGAGTTGATGTAGGTGACTACCTTCGCATTCGGATGCTGTGCTTTCAGCTTCCGCAAGCCATCGACGTTGACCATGTCAGCCATCGGACAGCCCGCACGTTCATCGGGAATGATAACGGTCTTGTTTGGAGCCAGGATCTTCGCACTTTCGCCCATAAAATGAACGCCGCAGAACACGATAACGTCTGCATCCGTCTCCGCTGCCTTCTGCGCAAGCAGGAAGGAGTCACCGCGGAAATCGGCCACTTCTTGAATTTCATCACGCTGATAATAATGCGCAAGTATAATGGCGTTACGTTCTTTCTTCAATTGCAACAATCGTTCCCGGAGTTCACGGTTTTGTTCCGCTTTCCTTTCGAGAGCTAATGCTTCCATAGCTAAATTCCCCTCTTTTCACTAACTTTGTGAACTGATGCACAAACTTGGCTGTTCGTTCACCATGATTTATCGAAAATGCTGTTATTCCGCTGTGTATTTCATCATCCTTATGATGCCCACGTCATAAGCCGCTTGATTCGCAAGCGCCTTTACAAGGGATTAACCTTAAATTTACACAAGGTAGTGTGCGCTGTCAACAGACAAAAGAGGCCGTATTAACCGATCTACGGAAGGTTTACGCAAGTAAAGAAGTTAGTAAGCCCCTATGCTTACTCGTCCTTCCGCTATAGCGCTAAAGCGCCTACTTGCACAAAAGGCTGCCCGTGCAGTTGCCTGCAATCGGACAGCCTTTGAGGACTATCAACTTCTATTTCGTTAGGACTTCGGCGTACCGTCGTCGTCTTCGTTACCGCTATCTGGATCAACCGGAGTCGTTAATTCGCCTGGCTCCTTGGAACCAATACGAACCTTCACTCCGCCAATCGTATCGATAATCGGCTCTGCTTTAGGCTCTGCGGAAACGATGTTCGAGCTGCCTTCGCCTTCACCCTCGCTGCCTTCTGCCGATCCGCCCTCGATAAGACGCTTGATTTGCTCAAGCTCCAACGTTTCTTCCGTAAGAAGCGTTTTGGCAATGAGATGCATCTCTCTGCTCTTCTCCGTAAGAAGCTTCTTCGCACGAGCATAGCAGTCTTGAATAATGTTCTGCATCTCTTGGTCAATTTCGTAAGCGATGGCATCGGAGTAGTTCTGCTCATGTCCGATGTCACGGCCCAAGAATACTTGGCCTTGCGAGCTGCTGCCGAATTGCATAGGTCCGAGCTTATCGCTCATCCCGTACTCCATAATCATGGCACGAACGATGCTCGTCGCCGATTTGAAGTCGCTGTATGCGCCAGTGCCGATTTCGCCGATGTAGATCTCTTCGGCTACGCGACCGGCTAGCAATCCCGTTACTTTATCAAGCAATTCCTGCTTAGTCGTCAGCATGCGATCGCCATCTTTAGGAAGCATGATGACATAGCCGCCTGCGCGTCCGCGCGGGATAATCGTTACTTTATGAACCTGATCCGCATGCTCCAGGAAGTAGCCTGCAATGGTGTGGCCTGCTTCATGGTAAGCTACAATCCGTTTCTCACGGTCGCTGATCACGCGGCTGCGTTTCTCCGTACCGACGATTACACGGTCAATCGCTTCGTCCACTTCTACCATCGCGATGTCTTTCTTGTTGCGGCGAGCGGCTAGAAGCGCTGCTTCGTTAAGCAGGTTCTCCAGATCCGCACCGGTAAAGCCCGTAGTCCGCTTCGCGATGACATCGAGTTTCACGTCTTTGGCAAGCGGCTTATTGCGTGCATGTACTTTCAGTACAGCTTCGCGGCCTTTCACATCCGGACGGTCAACCGTAATTTGACGGTCGAAACGACCCGGACGAAGAAGTGCAGGATCGAGAATATCCGGACGGTTGGTAGCCGCCACGATAATGATACCTTCGTTCGCACCGAAGCCGTCCATTTCAACGAGGAGCTGATTGAGCGTTTGTTCGCGCTCATCATGTCCACCGCCGAGACCGGCGCCGCGCTGACGTCCAACGGCATCGATTTCATCGATAAAGATGATACATGGTGCGTTCTTCTTCGCATTCTCGAACAAGTCACGAACACGGGAAGCACCGACACCGACGAACATTTCAACAAAGTCCGAACCGGAAATGCTGAAGAACGGCGTGCCCGCTTCGCCTGCAACAGCACGAGCAAGCAACGTTTTACCGGTACCCGGAGGGCCGACAAGCAGTACCCCTTTCGGAATACGAGCGCCTACAGCTGCGAATTTACGCGGATCTTTCAAGAACTCGACAACCTCGACAAGCTCTTGCTTCTCCTCGTCTGCGCCTGCCACATCCTCGAATGTGACACGTTTCTTCTCTTCGTTGTACAATCTGGCACGGCTCTTGCCAAAGTTCATCACTTTGCCGCCGCCGCCTTGCGCCTGATTGATCAGGAAGAAGAACAAAATAAAGATGATCACGAATGGAATGATTGAGGTCAAGAAGGTGAGCCAGATGCTCTGTCCTTCCATCGGCTTAACTTCCATTGCGAATTTGTTTTTTAGCTGCGCATCGGTCACTTCTTTAACGACGTATTCCTCAACGCTGGTATGGGTGTAGAATTGGGCTGAATCCGAACTTTCCGGTTTGTTCTTGTACTCACCGGTGATCAAGTAAGAGTAGCCGTCGAACTGAAGCTCAACTTGCTTCACATTGTCATTAGCTAGTTCCTGCCTAAATTGATCGTAACGGATTTCAGTGGTGGAGTCATTTTGGCTGCTGATAAATTGGAAGATCCCGACGGTCACCAAAAAAATAATCAAATAAAAGCCAGTGTTACGGATGATCCGGTTCATCCCCTACCTCCTCTCAAGACGCAAAAAATAAGATGACCTTGCTCGGTAAGCTCCCGTGTGCGGGAGCCCTCGATACATGGCTGATTGCATGGACTGTCTTACAACCTTACTTCTCATAAACCTCAGGCTTCAAAATGCCGATAAACGGCAAGTTGCGGTATTGCTCCGCATAATCAAGCCCGTACCCGACGACAAATGCGTCCGGCAATACAAATCCTTTATAGTCCGCTTCCAACTCCACCTTACGGCCTGTCGGCTTATCAAACAGCGTAACAAGCGTGATGGACTTGGCGTTGCGGCGCTCCAGCACATCGATGAGATAGCTGAGCGTAAGACCACTGTCGATAATATCTTCAACAATGAGTACGTCTCGGCCTTGCACCGATGTGTCAAGGTCCTTGATAATTTTCACAACACCGCTTGTTTTGGTCGATTGTCCGTAGCTGGACACCGCCATAAAGTCGAGTTCGACCGGAATTGTGATGGTCTTAACCAAGTCAGCCATAAAAATAAAAGCGCCTTTAAGAACGCAGATAACGAGTGGATTACGCCCCTCGAATTCGCGGCTAATGGTATCGCCTAGTTCTTTTACTTTCTGCTGAATTTGGTCTGCGTCGTAAAGTACTTCTTGAATGTCGTTCAGCAACACGGGCCCTCCTAAATGGTTCTTGCCTATACTATGAATGGATCAGTGCATCTTATTCAAGTTGGTTCAGTGCGGAAGCATCGAGGTTGACCCGCATCATCATTCTGATAACACGGCTCGTCGTTTCCATCACCTGAGCATGTCTTGATCTTCGAATGCCCGGGATCCAAAGCACGGTTCCGTTAGCGTCGACAACGATCGGCAGCATCTCACGACGTGAGGGTGCGACACGTTCATCAACGAACATATCTTGTACCTTTTTGGTGCCATTTAAACCAAGCACTTGCATTCGGTCACCTGGACGGCGATTTCGGACCAAGAGCGGGAATTCGAGCGAGTCGGCATCAAACAGAGCTTCATGTCGATTATTCGGTCTGAGCGCATGATCTGCAGCCCGTTCCTCAAGCGACAATTCCGCTTCCGCCTCCGGCAAAGCCAGGCGTACCGCATCTCGATTCACAACATAAGCATATCCGCTGCGCTCGGGGGTCATTCTCCCCTTATTCGCACGGGTGAACACTAAATTGTCGTACTCACGCAGAAATCGAACTCCGCTGCCAACATCGAAGCTCCACGTTGCAGCTGCGCCATCAGAGGCCGCAATCCTTATCGTTTCTACGCTTTCGAATGAAGTGGTTTCCGTTTCCAAGCCAATATAACTCAATATTAGTTTAATCAATCTCCTTTGTAAAGCGACATGCAGGCCAAGCAGCGCTTTGCGGGTCAATTGGCATCCTTCGCTGTGAGGCGCGATATGGCGCTCGAAAATTGCCTTAGTTTCTTGCTCCAGCCAATCGTCTTCAGCCGATGCAAGCTCCGCCAATCGGACTAGCGACTGGGAAAACTGCGGGTTAAACGAAGCCAAGTAAGGCAGAACGTCCATACGGACCACATTGCGAAAATAATACTTCTGCCCATTGCTGCTATCTTGACTGAACGGGATCGCCCACTGTTCACAGTAACGCAGGATGTCTGCCTTGTATGTACGCAGAAGCGGCCGAATAAGTTCCACGTTTTTTTCATTTCGCCGAATTGCTATTCCCGCAAGCCCTCCGGGTCCCGTTCCGCGAACCACTCGCATCAGTACCGTTTCGGCTTGATCGTCGGCATGGTGGGCGAGCGCGATGCGTGCAGCGCCGTATGTATGAGCAACCTGATGCAAGAAGGCATACCGCTTCTGGCGGGCCGCCGCCTGCGCGTTCATTCTTGTTTCTTCTATATAAGCAGGCAAATTAAAAAGCGCCGTTTCGCAAGGGATGCCGAGCAGCGCCGCGTATTGTCTCACAGATTCAGCTTCACGCGCCGATTCCTCGCCGCGAAAGCCATGGTCCACGTGAGCGGCAACCAGAGTAAGCCGCTCTTGCCCGGACAGCCGGTGAAGCAAATGGAGTAAAGCCATGGAATCCGGTCCGCCGGATACCGCAACGACGATCGTCTCTCCCGGCAGCCACAGCTGCTCATCCCGGGCTAGTGCGGACAGCTCGCTTAGCCAATCATCCACTTCCCTCATCCTTCCCAAGTTGCGTATTCTTATGATGCGCCGCGCAGCAGCCAATAGATCGTGGTGGCCAGCACGGCCGCCGATGCGGCGAACAATCCCTTCATCCAGCGAGGTGCCGGCGCGGAAACGGACTTGCCCGCTCCTGAGCGGTGCATCCACTGCTGCCAAGCAGCAGCCGCTTCGCGGGCGCTTGCAAACTCGCCGTAAAGCGCCTTGCGCAGCCAACCGCTGAGCGGCTTAAGCGCGGCGCTGGTCGCGGCGAGCTTCGCCAGCTCGTCCGGCGTTCGCGTCTGCGGCAGCAGTCCGGCACTAAGCTGCGCAAGCCGGCGGCTTTCGTGCAGCTGGATGCAAAGGACCGCAAACGAGAACATGTCATATCGTGCATCCGCCGTTCGCGTTCCCGCATTCCAATAGCCCCGGTCGTAGATCTCCGTAAACTGCCGTACGCCTTTGCCGAAAGCAGTAGCACCGCCGTAGTCTACGAGCTCCGGCCGACCGTAATCGCCGACAAGGACGTTCTCTACCTTCAAGTCGCCGAACGTCCAGCCGGCTTCATTGAGCTCTGCTAGTTTGCCTAATAGATTAAAAGCAACGACAGGAAACCATTCCTTCCCTTGTTTACCTAGATAATCGGCAAGCGTCATCCCTTTAATGTATCGCATGACATAGAACGGATGCTCTTTGCCATCTCCCCCGCGGAAATCATCTACATCGACAAGGAATAGACCTCCCTTAGCGCCACGCTTCTGTTTCTGCTTGGAAATCGTTTGCAGCACATTCACTTCCGACTGCAAATCTACGGTATCCGAACCGATCTTAAGCGCGTACAGCTCGCGCTGCCGCTCGACCAGAAATACTTTGCCATTGGCGCCTTCGCCAAGCAGCCGTTCCACGCGATAACTGCCCTGCTTCCACTTGCCACGAATGATCGTACCGCGCGGAAGCGTCCATTCAAACGACGTAGTCACTCATCATCCCGTCCGTTTCATCATTCTTCCTACTACCATAATCGGCTTTCTGATAAAAATCAATGACATGCAAGATCGCAGGACCTGTCGGCGTCGTCCCTCGCATCTGCAGCCGCGGGAATAAGGAATGCACGCCGCTAATATTACCTGTCCAATCAAGATCAAGCTTGCAATCCTCTCCGTAGGCGGAGCCGGGAAAATGAAACACCGCAAGCTCGCTGCCTCCCTGTCTCGACTGCAAACTGATCGCCAGATCGCGAATGGCCTCTTCTACCGCTTGCAGCTTCGGTTTCATACTGGCACTGGCATCAATCAACAGCGCAACGCGCAGCTTGCTCGTCTCGCTCAGCTCATCGATGACGCGTACGACTTCACCGCGCTTCTCCGGTGAGAGCTCTTCGATGGACGACGTGCCGAGCACCTGCTTCAACTCCCGTTGAACGGCTTGCTGTATTGTCTGCACGACGGTCTTGCGCGTGAGCATTTGAACCGTTTGCGAGAGCTGCCGTGTATGCGATAACCGGCTCAGACCGCCCCCTGCCCGTGCAATCTCTTCAATTTCGGTTGTTCCAAATTCGGCGAGATCGCCTTGATCCACCACACCGACAACATTCACCGTGATCCCTACTGCGTGCGCCTGCGCAGCTGCGATAACCGGACTTACCCCAACATTGGAGCAGCCGTCCGTTACTAATAGAATCTGCCTCATCGTTCATTCCCCCAAAACCTTGGAATCTGAATCTACTGCCGGAAGAAACCTGCCTACAACTATCGTCCAGGCAAGTTTCTTCCCTAGTACTAGCTCTATCAGCATTGCCAATTATGAGAGGGGATAACCCTATTTGGCTCAGTCGGGCGGTTTGGGTAGGCGGCGTGAAGCGCATCTTCTCCCATCGCTACAAGCACCCGCACACGAAAAAGAAGCCTGCCGGCCGGACAGGCTTCCATTCCTCTTCTTCTATATAAAGCTATGGATCTTTAATAATCGCCGCCGCACGCTTATACTGCCTCAATGCTTGTACACGCTTCCGCTGTTGCCGCCCTCGGGTAAACTGTCCGTTTCGTATGTTGATGTTCATCTAATCGGCTCACCGTCCCTATTGTGCTCAACCCGGCTCTACCAGGTTGGCGGAATGCAGCCCGCCTAGGCTGATGTCTGATCATTCTAGTGATGACAAACCATCTAAGATTACCGATTCTCTTATTGATCATTAATAATTGCCGGTGCACGCTTCATTAAAGAAGGGTGCCGAATGCGTTTCCGCTGCTTGCGCCTTTGGAGTAGTTGCTGGATCCATTTCATGTTCATGGTTAGCTCACCGTCCTTGGTCGCTCGACCTTGGTCACGCCAGGCCAGCGGAATGTAGCCCACTCGGGCTGATGTTTGTCTACTCTCGCAACGACAACCGTCATATCATCCACAATGTCGCCTTTGTGGTACCTCACGACTGTGTCCAGCAGTCCATCGGCAATTTCCTGTGGATCATCGGATCGAATTTCTTGAATGACCCGTTTCATCCACATTTCCTTATTCACGGCATGCCCCGGCGCGTCATAGATGCCGTCGGTCATCATAATGAGCGTATCTCCGGGCTGCAGCTGAACGCGAATAAGATCTATGTCAATGTCCTGCAAAATCCCTACCGGCAAATTGTTGGCCGTGATCGGAATCACTTCGTTCCCGCGCTTAATGAAGCTGGGCGTTGATCCGATTTTCATAAAAGTCGTCTTCGCGGAGTACATGTCGATGAGTGCGACATCGACAGTTGCGAATATCTCATCCGAAGAACGCAGCAGCAGAACGGAGTTAACCGATTTGATCGCAAGCTTCTCATCCATGCCGGATTGCAGAAGCTGCTGCAGAATCGTCAAAGCAGTGCTGCTCTCCTGCTTTGCACGCTCCCCATTGCCCATACCGTCGCTGATGGCGACAGCAAATTTGCCATTGCCGAGCTCCACCGTACTAAAGCTGTCTCCCGACAGCAGATCGCCTCCCTTGGCGAGTCCGGCGACACCCGTTTCAATCTCATACGCTTTGGCTGTTCCGAAAATGACCTGCGCAGCACTTCCCTTCTTCTCCGGATAAGTCTCCGACATAACGGCAATGGGCTCGCCTAGAATATCGGATAACAGCGGCGCGATGATTTTGCGGCATTCATCATAACCGCGGCCAAAGGTGTGATACACCTCAATCTCAACGTTTCCCTCCTCCAAGTTAATAATTTCAATGCCTTGTATCGATAAACCGAGCCCTTCCAGCGCCTCCCGGATTTGTTCTTCCTGCAAATGCAGCTGCTGCCCTTCCCGCTGAATTTCCCGCGCCAAGTCTTCCATGACTTGAGAAACGCCGGACAACTGTTCTGCGACAAGCTGCCGAGAATCGTTCAGTTGCTTGCGCCAATGCCGATCATGCTGGTATAACTCATGCTGCTGCTGCATGACGTTAAGCACTTGATGTGGCTTCACGCAATGCACGCTCCACTCCCTCGGCACCTCCTTCGGCCCCAAACGGCGCCCTTCCTCTACGGTTGTCATCATGCTCGTCATCATCTTGTACGTATCATAGAATCGCCCCTCCCAGCAAAGTTCCCGCTTGTGGCAGGCATTGCATGTTCGCTCTGCGGCCGCATTCATGAAGTGACCGGCAGCTTCTTCCCGCCTTTCTTTCTCCGTAGCCTCTTGGCCAAGCTGTCCGAAACTTCGAGAAAGCTGGCGAAACACTTCAGAGAACTGATTGACGCGCTGTGCCGTGACATCTCGGACTCGCCTTGCGTATTCATGCTGCGATTTCACGTGTTCCTGCGTGCCGGGCACATATTTCGAGATGATGCGAATAATCGATTTTGGGGTAAACATTAGCATAGTGGCCGCGATCACCGACTCCCACGTCGACGCCATCACGTCTGCCTGATTACCGACATAGATGGATAGAATCGAGGAACCGAGCAGCATCCCGAAGGCTACGGCCATTTTGCCGCCTTCACGAAGCAGTCCGGCAAGCAAGCCGGCAAAAGCTAGCAAGCTCATCTGCACAATTGCATTGGTATCCGCCAAACTGAGTATGAGACCGGCGACAACACCCACAGAAGCGCCAAGGGGTGCGCCGCCTACAAGCGCAAAGAGCAGAAGCATAAACCTCGACATGATATGCTCAACGGACATGCCATATATCGTCCAGCCCACAGCCCCCGTCATAATGGAGGCGAGCATGATCATCAAACAGATAATTTCCTCATTCTTCAGTGCCGAGGACTTCTTCGTCAGCGTCAGCACCGGTATCGCTTGGACGAATACCAAGGTCAGGACAAAGGCAAGTGATGCCTCTACGCCAACCATCATCAGCTGGTACCAATCCAAGGTGTCTGTCGTCACTACGCCGAACAATCGCACCAACATGGTAGCGAGGAATACAAGCAGCGGTGCGTAGGACAGTTCCGCTCGTTCATATGCCTCAAGGCCCCTCAGCAATAAGTAAACGACGGCCAGCTCCATCGCGATCCACATCGGTTCCGGCGCGACAGCAAGCCAACTCCCTGCTACAATGGCAGCCGCAACCGGAAGCAGCAGATCTCGGCGCAGAAAGAAGATTACGGTAAAGTAAGCAACTGCAAACGGAGTCAATGACTCCAAGATGACAGCTCGTCCGAGCAGAAACCCGACGGCCATCAGCGCAAACGTCCATTTTCGCGAGGTCAGCATCCCTGCTATGCGAAGCAACCCGGTTCGTTCTATTCCTTTCCTAAAGGTTGATTGGACGAAGCTAGTTTTCTGTACACCGGGGAACATGACAACTTTAGGTTTGTCCACCATGCCTGATGACACCGCCTTATTCCAAATTTGTATCCCCATTATAGAATTACGAATTTAGAAATGTTTGTCAGAAAGCGTTGTCATACAAAAGTTTTTTCCGACATTTTCACGCGCCGTGGGCGACCCCCTGTCGGGATTGCGGCATCCTAGCGCTATCAAGGGATCGACATCCTTATGCGCCTTCCCGTCACCCACCGTTTCAACAAAAAACGTTCCTTCCGCCAAGCCTGCGCTTGGCGAACCGCCGTCCGAACCTGTCGGGATAACGTGAGAACAAGAGAAAAGTTTTTGAGGTGGGCGGGTATATTTATTGGATATGCTGCATATCAAGGCATTGACAGCCCCTTCATGCCGAAGAAAAGCATCAAAAAAAAGGCAGCGCCTCAAGGGGCACTGCCTTCTTCTCTATTACTATGCTATTAATCGCGCTTAGCACCACGGCCACCGCGTTTGGATTCCGTGTTCTTCTTAAGCGAAGACATACGCTCTTCGCTGTCTTTCAGGAAACGTGACATTTTGTCCTCGAAGGACGGTTTGCCGTAAGCAGGTTTGCCGCCGCCAGCTTTGTTGAATGGACGTCCGCCACCACCGCCGCCTTGACGATTAAAACCGCCTCCGCCGCCGCTTGGTCCGCGATCTCCGCCGCCGCCCGGTCCGCCTGTACGATTGAAGCCTCCACCGCCACCACCGGCACCTGTCCGGTTGAAGCTGCCGCCTGGTCCGCGATCTCCACTGCGTTCACGCTGAGGAGGTGCAGAGCCTTCTGGCCGGTCGATTGCTTGCTTAATGGAAAGCCCGATTTTCCCGTCTTTATCTACATTAATGACCTTCACTGTAACGACATCTTCCAGTTTCAAATGGTCTTTAACATCTTTGACGTAGTTATCGGCAATCTCTGAGATGTGAACTAGCCCTGTGACACCTCCCGACAAATCGACGAATGCTCCGAAATGCGTAATGCCTGTCACCTTGCCCTCTAACTTGGCGCCCACTTCAATTGCCATAGGTAAAAATGTTCCTCCCTAACCGTTATGCGAAGCCATTAGCTTCGAGTTCTCACAGCCTGAGACTGCGAGCATAAAAATAAAATATGACTACGGTAAGCCGTTTTAAAAATATGGTTACTAAGCTGATTATACTCCAATGGGAGATGCAAGGCAACAGGACGGACACCCGTTGTTACGCCCATCCTTGATGGATGCAAGATGAATGCTGAGTCAACCAAAGGTTGCCTCAAACCAATCATAGTTGATGAATGCATGATCGACCGAAGGTCTCCCCAAGCCAATCATCATGGCTGAGTAACGACCTCAATCCGCTTCTCGCCTTTGCGAACCATGCCTTGTTCCTTCGTTGCCAGCTGTCCGATGTACTCCTTATCGCTCAATCGCGCGACCGCAAGCTTCAGCTCTTCGACCTGCTTAGCTGCCGCGTCGATTTTCTGGGAGGCATTCGCCAGCTTGATCTCCGCTTGTCCTTGTCGATCAAGCTGAGAGATCAGCGTATATAGCGCCCAGCCCATGAAAAGAACGATAAAAACAACCCAGATCTTCAACCGGCGTTTCGTTCCTGCATATTGCGCCGCAGCGGATGAATGAGAACTTGTTGTAGTTGTCGCCATATCACGGACCTCCTGACGTTAGATTAATCGTCTTTCTTCTCTTGCTTCCGATTCTTCCAGCGCTGCCATAGCTTAATCAATCCGGTACGAAGTGCAGTGACTCGTTCCGGTATTCGCCACTTGGTTATAATGGGATTTACCCAGCGTCTCCAAGAACGAAGCAGCGGCTTCCAAATCGGCTTGGTCATCCAAGCAGCCAGCAGCCAAAATGGACGTACCAATTGTACCACAATTTTGAAAAGGAAAATAGCAAATGCTCTCAAAAACGCAAAGAGCAGCTTTCCGATTCGATAGAGCAGCAGCAGAGGACGAATAATCAACAGATCAAAAGCACGGATGATGAATCTCGTAACCGCGCGGACGGTGCGGATCAGAATATGCACGAGCTGCATCGTGATTTTGCTAAACAGCCAGTAGTAACAGCCGATGCCAAGCAGCAGCCCGATGAACACATAGGCCCGCACTTCTCCTTCATTGCTCGCAGAGAGCACCTGAAAGACAACCAACGTGGCCGCAATCCAGTAGAGCAAGTCGAAGATCGGAACCCATAACCGGCTGATCCGCAGCTCGTCCGATACGACACGATACCCATCGAAAACGACGCCCATCCCGATCCCAGAGAGCAGCATCGTTATCATGGTCCACCACTGAACGGTCAGACTCACTTGAATATCTTCCCGAACAAGCCCTTCGACTTGCTGCCCGTATTGCCATCCAGGTAAGTGAGCGAATGAACCAGCCCTTCAATGGCGACCAATCCCTGCTCCAGACTGAGATGCTTCATATGCAGGTTCTGCCCGCGGATCGCCAGAAAACCAAGCTCCGTCTCCAGCAGAAACTCTTCATTGTCGAAGCTCTCCACATTCATCACGCCGGTAATCTCAAGGATCTTGCGGTTAAGCATTTTGATTTCCTGGCGCTTCTGTCCCTTAGCTTGCTCGATCATTGCTCGTCCCCCTCCTTCAGCACATCTATCACTGAGACTAGCCTATGGGGCAAGGACAGGTTTTAGAACTGCAAACTGCGAGATTCGAGGGTTACGGTTTTGGCAGGATCATAGATTTGACGACTTGGACGAGCAGGGCGAAGGCGAAGAATAGGATGCAAATCCCGCCGATAGCGCTGATGATTCGCATAGCCGTTCGGATGAACAGGTAGCTGTTCGATGATTCTGCCAGTGTGAGGAAGACGGAACCGATTAGCCGATCATTCATGCAAAAAAAGCACAAGTCCAGCTAGAATACCGAATAGGTAGTTTTTATGGGCTGTCATCGTTCACCTCGCCATCCGTATTGAAAACAAGCTGCCGCTTGTGAGATTATAGCATTTTTGTGCAAAATATGGATACAGTTAACTCACTCTCACTGACTAATGTTGCATAACATGCAACATTTCCTGCGCTTTGGTGTCTCGTGGGGGTTAATGTTGCAAAGTATGCAACATTCCTGCTCCAACAGACGGATTTGCGGCGATTTCGTTCAGAAATGTTGCAGATTCTGCAGCATTAAGCTCTTTTTGACCATTAGGAGGTTGAAATGCTGCATATTCTGCAACAAATAGCTCGTGAGGTACTAAACAAAAACCAATAGCTGCCCCACAAGCCGAAATAGGCGCATAAGAAAAACAGCCTCCCCCAGGTATGACCCGGTTGAGGCTGTCGCTTCAACTGCTTATGCTTGCCAGTCGAGTTTGTTCTCTTGCTGGCGCGCTTCTTCTTTCAACAAAGTATACATCCCGCTAGCCTCGTCCTTCTTGGTCGTCTCCAAGATCCGCTCGACGCGGACGGTGACGATCTTCTGGCCGTATTGAATCTTGAGCTCGTCGCCGGCTTTGACGGTGCTGCTCGCTTTGGCTTCACGATCGTTAATCCAGACGCGGCCTTGTTCGGACACGTCCTTTGCGACAGTACGCCGCTTGATTAAACGCGATACTTTGAGAAACTTATCCAGACGCATGATTACTTGATTGCGTCTTTCAATTTATTGCCGGCTTTAAACGCTGGAACTTTGGATTCTGCAATGGTGATCGGGTTGCCCGTTTGCGGGTTGCGACCTGTACGGCCGGAACGCTTACGCGTTTCGAATGTACCGAAACCGATCAATTGTACTTTGTCTCCGCCTGCCAGGGCATCTGTTACTTCGCCCAGAAAGCCGTTCAATACGGATTCTACATCACGCTTCGTCAAACCGCTTTTTGCCGAGATGTTGTTGATCAAGTCTGTTTTGTTCATGGTTAATGGCCTCCTAATAGTTCAAATATACTTGTAGGCAGTGTTTAGACTGCCGCATAGCTTAGTTTCCTCAGCTACTACTTCTGCCTATTAGCAAATAAATCCTGCTGATTGGAAAATTATTTTCACGTTTTGTGAGGAAATAAGCCGAATTTTGACGAATCTTTAATCCTTTTACTAGGGAAGCTTCTTCGCATCCTCCCAGTAGCGATCCATCTCTGTTAAATCAGTTTGGTCAAAGGTTCGGCCGCTTATACGAAGCTGCTCCTCAATATATGAAAATCGTTTCTTAAATTTCGAATTGGTGCGAGAAAGCGCCTCTTCCGGATCGGCATGGATGAAGCGAGATACGTTGACTGCCGCGAACAACAAATCGCCAAGCTCGTCCGCCTGCTCCTCAGCATCCTTCGATTGAATCGCTTCGCGCAGCTCTTGAAGCTCCTCGCCAACCTTGTCGAGCGCCGGTCCGATATGATCCCAGTCGAAGCCAACTTTGGCCGCTTTCTTCTGAATCTTGTAAGCTTTCATCAGCGCAGGCAAATCAGGCGGAATGCCATCGAGCTGCGAGACTTTGGTAGGATCGATGCCCTTGCGGCGTTTCTCCTCGGCTTTCATCTGCTCCCAATTGCGCAGCGCCTCTTCGGAATTGCCGGCACTCGTATCGCCAAATACATGCGGATGACGGAACAGCAGCTTCTCGTTAAGAGATTGAATAACATCATAGACGGAGAACGCGCCAACCTCTTCTTCCATCTGACTATGCAGCATCACTTGCAAAATAACATCACCGAACTCTTCGCGCATCCCATCCGGATCATCGTTATCCAGTGCTTCGATTGCTTCATAGGTTTCTTCGATGAAATTCTTGCGAATCGATTGATGGGTTTGCTCCCGATCCCACGGGCAGCCTTCGGGGCTTCGCAGAATCGCAACGATTTCATGCAAGCGCTCAAAGGAGCGATTGCGCAGCATATCATCCGTGGAACGCGGCAGCCAAATCAGCGAGAGGTTGCCGTACCCTGGCGTCCGGTCCAGCTCGTAGAGCGGAACGGTGATGATCTGCTCCTCGCCGGGTACGCCGAGCGCATGACCGATCGTGATGGGATAGTCATCCGGCAGCAGCTCCATAAGCGTCAGCTTCACATCCGAAGCCGTAAACTCGTCATAGACTTGGCCGATTACGGTATGCAGCTCCGTACGGATCATGGACGGCTTCAATTCCGCTGCATCCAGCAGCTGGAAGCCCTCGATCGGATCGAAGCCGAGCCTCGTAAAAGCTTGATCCAGGAAGCTCTCGCCGCCAAGAATGCTCAGCTCGATGCCGTGCTCCGGGCAGCGCTCGCGCAGCAGCTGTACGGTTCGCTCCGCCACCATGGGATGGCCGGGAACGGCGAAAATCAAGCTGCCTTTCGTGCCGGCGTTCTTGATCAGCTGCTCCGCAATGGCTTCATATACATCCGGGAACGATTCCATCTGCTCGTATAGAAAATCAAAGGACTCGTATGCTAATTGATGATCGCTGAATAACTTCATCATGGGGTGCTTGTCCGTCCGGACATAGCGATTCGACGCTTCTTGCAGTCTGCGCCAAACACCAAGCGTAAGCTGGTCTTCGTCGCCGGAACCTAGTCCGACTACGGTTATTGTTGGTTGTGGCATCTATTTGTTCCTCCTTTGGGAATGCAATTGTCTTGCGAGCCTAGTTGGCGGCGGGCAGCAGCCGCCAACGCTGTAATCGGGCGGCCAGCGCATCGCCGCCCGGAAGCGCGCGCAGCTCGCGCGCGGTCACGCCGCCGAAGCGCAGCACGGCGGCGGCGAAGAGCGCTCCGCCGAGGGCGGTTCCCCCGAGCGCGAGCGCGCAAGCTGCCGCCCTCGGCGGCAGCGCCAGGTCGAGCAGCGGGGCACCGCCGCGCTCGACCAGGACGAGCACCGCGGCCATGACCGCGAGTGCGAGTCCGATGCCCGCGACGCGACGCGCGGGCATCGCCGCGCCGGCGGCGCGGCGGACGGCGCCCGTGCCGAGCAGGGCGGCCGCCGTGAGCGCAGCGATGCCGGCGCAGGCTGCGCCGGCCGTGCCGAACGACGGCACGAGGGCGGCGTTGAACGCCGCCTTCAGCGCCGCCGCGGCCAGCATGAACAGCGCAGGGGCACGGACGGCCCCCAGCCCCTGCAGCGCAGCAGCCGCGATGGCGCTAACGGTGCCCGCGAGCGCCGTGCACCCGACAAGGGCGAACGTACGCGATCCGGCATCGTCCGCGTATAACATCACATTAACGGGCTCGGCCAGCAGCGCGAGCCCTAAAGCCGCGGCTGCGCCGATGCCCCACGCAGCCCGCAGCACGAGAGCCGCCTGCTGACGCACGGCGGCTTCGTCTCCGCGCACGCGTGCGGCCGCTAGCGCGGGAACCAGCGCGGCTCCCATCGCGCCTGCAACCATGACGACCAGCTGCACAAGCGGCTGGCCTCGGCTGTACAGGCCGAAGAGCGACATCGCTTCGGCCTGCGACACACCTGTTCCGCGAAGCAGCCGCGGAACCGTGAACGCATCCACAACGCCAAGCGCCGGCACGGCAAGCGCCCCAAGCGTGACCGGAATCGCAAGCAGAGCCAGCTTGCGCATCAGCGTCACTATTCGTTCTTTACCCGCTTCCTGCAAAAAGTTACGCTCAACCGTAACGCCGAGCTTCCACTTCTCTTTCCGCTCTTGCTCTTGCTCTTGCTCTTGCTCTTGCTCTTGCTCTTGCTCTTGCTCTTTCTCTTTCCCTTGCCCTTTCCCTCGCTCTTGCTCCTGCTCTTGTTCTCGCTCCTGTTCTTGCTCCCGCCATCCCCGCTCCCGCAGCCAGAACGCCGCAATTACCGCAAGGCCAGCCGCACCGCCAATCGCAGAACCGGCGGTTGCGCCGGCAGCAAGCTTAGCATCCGACCAATTGTAATGCCAACCGATCGCGAGCAGAATCAACATGCCACCCACGCGGACGGTCTGTTCCGATAGCTGGGATACGGCCGAAGGAAGCATCTGTCCCCGTCCTTGGTAATAGCCGCGAAGGGCAGCCATGACAGGCGCGAACCAAAGCGCGAGCGAAACGGTTCGAACCGCAGATGCAGTGGCCGCGTCGCCTATCCAGTCGGCGATTCTATCGGCTGCCAGCCACAGCAGCACAAATCCTACCGCGCCGCTCATAAACAATAACCAAGCGCTGGCGCCAAGTACCCGCCTTGCACCACCTGAATCCCCGCGTGCCTCGCGCTCGGCTACGAGCAGCGAAACCGCAACAGGAAATCCTGCCGTTACCATGACCAACAGCAGTTGATACAAGGGATATACCGCATTATAGATCCCGAATACGCGATCACCGGCTATATTTTGCAACGGAATTTTCTGCATCGTACCAAGCACCTTGCTGATAAGCATGGCAACGCCCATCAAAGCCGCGCCACGAAGCAGCAGAGGCTTATTCCCCGTGCCTGTACTCTTCACCGTTCCCCCCGTGCCTGCACGCTCCATCTCCCCCGTGCCCGCACGTTTCTCCGTCTTCCCCGCACCTTGCTCCGCACGCTGCCCATTCACACCCGTAGTCCCAGCATGCTCCTCTTGCCCTATTTTCAAAACCTGTGCACCTGCCCTACTCTCTTCTCCTGCTCCCATTATACCCCAAACGGCCCCGCAGAATGGACCTCAACAGAAAAAAGCTCCCATGAAGACATGCTCTTCAAGGAAGCTTCTACGCGGCTATTGCTCCATTTGCTTGGCGAGGAACCCCGCTGCGGTTTCTGCCATTTTGGTTTCCATTTGCGACATCTTGACGCTCTCATCCTTACTTAGCAGCACAACGGTACCGATCGGATCGCCGCCGGCCACTATTGGA
The DNA here is from genome assembly GCF_900106745.1 of Paenibacillus sp. CF384. GTDB lineage: Bacteria > Bacillota > Bacilli > Paenibacillales > Paenibacillaceae > Paenibacillus_Z. The sequence continues at coordinate 37,064 of NZ_FNNV01000024.1, forward strand.
GCCGCCACGAAAGAACTGAATGACTCTCCAGTATCTTTGACGACCTCGTAAGAGCCTCCGCTGGCTTCCATAACGGTTTTGCGGTTCTCCATACAGTTCTCCAGCATGGAGCCGATCTGCTTCTCCAAATAATCTTTCTTGGATGCTCCCGCGACCGCAATAATATTGTCCCGATCCGTGATCAACGTAATATGGCCTGTGCTTTCGGCTAAAGATTCCGCATACTCTTTGGCGAAATCGCCAAGCTCACCAATTGGGGAATACTTCTTCAGAATAACTTCGCCATCGCGATCAACGAATATTTCCAGCGGGTCGCCCTCGCGTATGCGCAGTGTTCGGCGGATTTCCTTAGGGATGACGACCCGGCCGAGATCATCGATACGACGGACAATTCCAGTTGCTTTCATGTTCTAGTTGCCCCACTTTCCTTGAAGGTTTTGAATTGGACTGGACGCAAACTGCAAATTGCAATTTTTTCTATCGTTCAAGAGGAGAGGATCCTTGAAAAAGGTGATTATCGATCTGACCATAGTATTCATCCCCTCCCATTTTCTTATGCACGTGGAAAAGGGACAAAAGCCTTGAATCACCGCTGTTGGAGGTATCTTCCACAAACACCTCCAGAACATAGAAAAAAAGCACCCCGCAGCTCTAACGAAGAGCTTCGGGATGCCGAAAGAACATCATTCTAACGATAAAACCAAGTGCCGCCAGTAGCTTTCTATTGAAGCGCTTCGCATCAGCACCACCTGCACTGCCCACCTTGCCGCTTTCCGCGGAAGGACCATTCGAATCACGCCTCACCATGCCGGATCACTCCTCGCCCAGGATTGCCTTACTTCTAGTGCTTCAACAGCTGTCCAAGCTCCCGCTTGAGCGCCAGAAACTCCGGCAGCTCGCGTACTTCAGGAGTCCGTTTATCCGGCAGTCCCACATCGAAGGTTTTCAGAATGCGGCCCGGGCCTGCACCCATGACCACAATGCGCTGCGACAGGAAAATCGCTTCGTCGATATCATGCGTGATGAAGAGAACGGTCGTCTTCTCCTTCTCCCACACCTCAAGCAGCATCTCTTGCATCTCCAGCTTCGTCTGGGCATCAAGCGCTCCGAACGGTTCATCCATCAGCAGTACCTTCGGACGGTTCGCAAGTGCCCTTGCAATCGCCACCCGCTGCTTCATCCCGCCGGAAAGCTGCTTCGGATAGGCGCTCGCAAACGCTTCGAGCTTAATCACTTTCAGAAAATGATTGCTGATCGCACGGCGCTCCAGCGTCGAAATTCCTTTCAGCTTCGGGCCGTACTCAATATTCTCACGCACCGTGAGCCACGGAAACAGCGTATACCCTTGGAAGACCATGCCCCGTTCCGCACCCGGCCCGATTACTTCTTCGCCATCCAGCGTAACCGATCCGTCCGTCAGCTCATCAAGTCCCGCAACGATACGGAGCAGCGTCGACTTCCCGCAGCCGGAAGGGCCTACGATGGTGACAAACTCGTTGGTGCCAATGCTCATATCGATATTTTTGAGGGCTTCGAATTGGCTTTTCTTCGTCTCGTACACCTTCTGCAGGCCTCGGATCACGATCTCACCGCGCTGCACCACTGCTAATTCCTTCGCACCGGCTCGAGTATTTCCTTTCGCGTTTGCCGATTGCTCTTCATAGTTAGCTTCACGTTTAACGGCTTCCATCCGCGATCAACTCCCTGTACTTATTTCCTTGCACCTGCCTCAAAGCCATCCGTAAGCCTACTTCATTCCGATCACGCCCAAGGGAACAACCTGCGGTTTAAGAAAGCGAAGATCCGGTCGCTAATGAGTCCAAGAAGACCGATGACGATAATGCCTACAAAAATCTGATCCGTATTCAGGAACCGCTGTGCCTTCATGATGGCGTAACCGAGTCCACTGTTGACCGCTACGAGCTCGGCAACGACGAGGTACGTCCATGCCCAGCCTAGAATGAGGCGAAGCGTGTTCATTAATTGCGGCTGAATGGCCGGAATGAGCACCGTCTCGATCGCCTTCCAGCGGCCTGCCCCAAGCGTGAAGGACGCTTGAAGCAGATCGTGGGAGACGCGGCGCGTGTTGTCCGCCACCATCAAGACGAGCTGGAAGAAGCAGCCGAGGAAGATAAGCAGGATTTTCGCCCATTCCCCGATGCCTGCCCACACCATAATGAGTGGAATGAAGGCAACTGCCGGCATGTAGCGGATGAATTCCATCGGCGGTTCTACGAAGGCTTCGCCGTACTTGAATGTACCTGCGAAGATGCCAAGCGGAATGCCTACGATACAGGCAAGCAAGAACCCTGCCGATACGCGGAACACGCTAATCCCGATATGATGCCAGTACTCGCCGGTACCTAGCATCTTGAACATCTCTACAAACACTTTATCCGGCGTTGGCAGGAAGACCGGATTAACCGATTCCGTGTAACTAAGTGCCGACCAGACGATGAACAAGAGTGCAAAAGAGAATCCTGCGGTGAAGGCAAACGGCCTCCCGCCGATATCCTTAAAGATTTGAAACCGATTCGGCCGCTTCTTATGCCCTGGTTTAAGCTCGTTTGCCTTCATCGTGATCACTCCTTAGCTGCTTTTTCTACAAACGATGAGTCGAAGAGGATGTCGAAGTCTTTGATTTCATCCACCATATCAAGCTTTTTCAAGAAGTCTGCTGTTTTCTTAGCGGTATAAGGCAATGACGTGTAATCATCGCGTTTACCGAATGCGTTCACGTTATCCGACGGCGTGAACAGCTTGATACTGTCCAGACCAAGCTTGAAATCCTCCGGCGTCGTTTCTGCCTTCTCCGCCATAAGCTTAATGGCTTCATCCTGGTGCGATTTGAAATAATTCAGTGCATCGAACCACGCATCTACGATTTTCTGAATGTCATCCGGACGGTTCTTCACGACATCATCGCGGAAGACGAGCAGATCGGGAATGAGGCCCGGCGTATCTTTGGAAGAGAAGAGCACCTTGCCCTTGCCTTCTTTAACGGCTTTCGTTTGGAACGGCTCCCATAGCACGGAAGCATCGGTTTTGCCGGATATAAAAGCAGGACCTGCATCGTTGACCGTCATGTTGACGTAATTGACGTCGCTCTCGGTCAATCCGTTCTGATCCAGCGCGGTCAGCAGCAGCAGGTGATCGACGGTACCCAGCTCAGTTGCAACGGTTTTGCCTTTGAGTTCGGCAATGGAGCCGATGTTGGACTTGCTGACAATGGCATCGCCGCCGTAGGAGTTGTCATTGACAAGAACGGCTTTCAGGCCGATTCCTTTGGATGCGGGAGCGAGCGTATCGCTGAGCGTTTGGCTGTTGGCATCCACTTTGCCCGTAGCGAGCGCTTGAAGAGAATCACTGTAAACCGGGAACCATTTCAGATCGACTTTGACGTCATGTTTCTCGAAGAAGCCCTTCTCATCGACGAGGTACCAGAAGAACCAGCCCGGCCAAGGACTAAGCGCAATTGTAATCGGCGAATCGTCCGAACTCGATGAAGCTTCCTTGGAACCTCCGCAACCGGTGAGCGCCATCAGCATTGCAGCAAGCAGTAGCAGTGTAACCGTCGTCCGTTTCGTTCTCTTCATTTCTCCCCACTCCCATCAATTCTCTATAAATAGAAAAAGCCTCAGGAGAGATCTCCCAGGCTTTTGTCCTTCCGTGTTATACGGAGATCGCCGCCCAAGTTCATGTGAGCCATTCTCCATACGCCGCCTCTCGGACCAGCTGGTTGTGACACCACGGAACCCTAGACAGCTTTTTCGTTCCCGTATATGACCGAGAACCGATATTCTATTGTTAGCCAACCTTACATTTATCTGTATTGTAAGAGTGAAATAGCTAGTGTGTCAATGTCTATGTAAGGTTTTATTACATGAATGCTAGACAGTCAAATAATGACGGATGACTTCATCGTTCAAATCGGACAAGCCGCCTTCCCATGCGATCGAGCCTTTCTCGAGGATATAGAAGTAGTCGCCGACGCTCTTCACGAACTCCAGACTTTGCTCCGCCAGCAGAATCGCTGTGTCGCCTCCGGCCTTGATCGAACGAATCACATCGCGGATATCATCGACAATCGATGGCTGGATGCCTTCACACGGCTCATCGAGCAGCAGCAATTCTGGCTCGGAGGCAAGTGCTCTGGCAAAAGCCAGCTGCTGCTGCTGTCCACCGCTCAGATCACCGCCCCTGCGACCATACATGGAAGGCAATACGGGAAATTTGGCAACGGCTGACTCCGGAATGGCGCGTTTTTTCTCTTTGCATGCTTCCAATCCGAGCAGCACATTCTCAAATACGGTCAGCTGCGGGAAGATTTCGCGCCCTTGCGGCACGTACCCGATCCCCTTCTTCGCACGCTCGCCGGGTGCCCGCTTCGTCAGATCGGTTCCTTTGTAGGTCACCGTACCTCTCCGTGCCTTCAGCACCCCCATAATGCTCTTCATCAGCGTCGTCTTGCCGACTCCGTTACGCCCAAGCAAACAGACGACCTGCCCCGGCCGCACCTGAAGCGTAACCTGCCGCAAAATAACGCTCTCCCCATAACCCGCTTCAAGCTGTTGAACGGCTAGCATCGACATCCCGCCTTTTCCCCAGATACACTTCCGCTACGCGGTCATCGCGCTGCACTTCTTCCATGGAGCCTTCCTTCAGCAGCTTCCCTTCATGCATCACCGTCACCTTGCTCGCGAAGCTGCGCACGAATTCCATATCATGCTCCACCACGACAATCGACTGCGTCTTGCGAATATGCTGCAGCAGCTCGCCGGTTTTCTCGGTCTCCCCATCAGTCATCCCGGCAACAGGCTCATCCAGCAGCAGAATCTCCGGCTCCTGCAGCAGCATCATTCCGATTTCGAGCCACTGCTTCTCTCCGTGCGAGAGACCGCCTGCGCGCCAGTCCGCTTTTCCCGATAGTCCTACCAACTCCAGTTGAGCAAGGATCCTCTCTCGGTCCTCCGCTCGCATCTTCGCTCGCATCGCGGCAAATACGCCCCGATTCTGCTTCATCGCAATTTCAAAGTTCTCCATCACGGTAAGGGACGCGAATATGGACGGCGTTTGAAATTTGCGGCCGATGCCAAGCTCCGCGATCTGATGCTCCTTCTTCCGCGTAATATCAATGCTTCCGCTGAACATCACCTTCCCGTCAGCCGGCTTCACTTTACCGCATATGACATCAAGCATTGTCGTCTTCCCCGCTCCGTTGGGGCCGATTAGAAATCGCAGCTCCCCCTGGGCAAGGGAGAAATTCATCCCCTGCACCGCTTTAAATCCGTCAAAGTCGACCGTTACCTCGTCACACTGCAGGACTACTAGGGACTCCTTTTGCTCCTTCATCAGCAGCCTTCCTCCTTCTAAACCACTTGAATTGCCCAAACAGGCCCGCCGCTCCCTTCGGTAAGAAGACCACGACAACGACGAACAATGCGCCCATGAACAGAATCCATATATCCGGGTAAGATTCGCTGAAAGCACTCTTAGCAGAATTCAGCAGCACTGCGCCGAGCACCGCGCCGACCAATGTTCCGCGGCCTCCGATTGCTACCCAGAGCACCATCTCAATGGAAGGCACTATGCCCATCATAGAGGGCGAAATAATGCCGACATGCAGCACGAACAGCATACCTGCGAGTCCGGCAAGCCCTGCCGAGATGCTGAAGGCAACCATCTGATAGACGGCAGGGTTATACCCGATGAACCGTACCCGATTCTCGCCATCTCTTATTGCTCGCAGCACCTTGCCGAAGCGGCTCTTCACTATAAAACGGCAGAGTAGGAAGGCCCCGATAAGCAGTACAACTGTTACCCAGTATAGGTAGCGCTTCGTGTCCGGCGATGCCAGGGAGAAGCCGAGCAGCTTGCTGTAACCGGTCACTCCGTTCGTACCGCCGGTATACGCCTGCTGCCCAATGAACAGCGTGACGGTAATGATGACGAGCGCTTGCGTTAGAATCGTGAAGTACACGCCGCGAATGCGATTGCGGAACGTAAAGTAACCTAGTATCAGAGCCAGCAGTGCCGGTATTAATATACCTGCCAGCAAGGCAAAGGGCAGCGATCCGAACGGCTTCCAGAACCAAGGAAGCGCCGTGAGGCCGCTCCAATCCATAAAGTCGGGAAGTTTCCCTCCATTGGCATCCAACTTCAGATACATCGCCATCGCATAACCACCTAAGCCGAAGAACACCCCGTGTCCCAGGCTTAGAATGCCGGTATACCCCCATATCAAATCAAGCCCCAGCGCTACAATGGCGTAGGCCAGAAACTTTGCCAGCAAATTTAGCCGAAAATCACTCAATACAAGCGGTGCACAGAATAACGCAGCAGCGGCAACCGCATAACCCGCCAAAAGCCATATCCGCTCAGGCGTCATCGTTCGAAGCTGCATCATGACTCCACCTTTCAAGGGCAACTCTATCCCGTCTAGTTATCAAGCGAACGCGAACGCATCGCCACAAGCCCCATCGGCTTCCACTGCAGGAAAGCGACGATACACAGGAATACAAGTACTTTGCCAAGCGATGCCGTCGTCCAATATTCAAAAATCGTATTCGACAGCCCGATGCCAAGCGCACCGAACACCGTACCCACCAACTTCCCTACACCACCGAGTACAACGACCATAAACGCATCCACGATGTAGTACGTCCCAATCGAAGGACCAATCGGACCAATGAGCGTAAGCGCACAGCCTGCGATGCCCGCAATGCCAGAGCCAATCGCGAAAGTCATCGCATCTACTCTGCGCGTTGAAATGCCGAGGCAGGCAGCCATTTCACGATTTTGCATAACGGCTCTCATTCTGCGTCCGGAGTGACTCCGATAGATGTACAGATACATGACGAACAAACAGACCAGCACCAGACCGATGATGAATAGTCGCTTGTACGGGAATACAACGCCGCCCAGCGCCGTTACGCCGCCATTGAGCCATTCAGGACTTGTTACGCCGACATTCGGAGCACCGAAGATGCTTCGAGCGATCTGCTGCAGCATGAGTCCGACACCCCATGTGGCAAGCAGACTGTCGAGCGGTCGTCCATAGAGAAATCGGATAAGCGTCATCTCCAGCACCATGCCAAACGCGAAAGCAACGCAGAAGCTTACCGGTATGGCAAGCACGAAATACCAACCGAATGCCGATTCAGGCATATAAGAGGTAAAGAGATTTTGCACGACGTATGCGGTGTAGGCACCGATCATAATAAGCTCGCCATGCGCCATATTAATGACTTTCATAAGGCCGAAGGTAATCGCCAAGCCAAGCGCGATAAGCAGCAGAATCGAGCTTACGCTGATCCCGTTAAACAACTGCACAATAATAACATCCATCGATTGCATGCACCCCTTATGCAAACTGCGCCGTCCTAAACACATCAAGTTGGTCCCGATGACAGGGCTTGCTGTGTCTGGCGGCGGCGCAGTTCACGTTAGTACCGGACTATTGGTTTGTTTATTTGCTTTCGCTCAAGCTGGCAGCCCATGAGTAGCCTTTGAGGTAAGGGTCTGGCTTAACCGGCTCTCCGGAGTTCCATACTTCCTTGAATTGACCATCCGTTTGAACCTCGCCGATCCGAACCGTTTTGTACAAGTGCTGGGTTTCGCCGTCGATTTTCACTTTGCCTTCCGGCGCATCCCACTCCAGCTCTTTGGCCGCTTCTTTCACTTTCTCTACGTCCGCGGATCCTGCTTTCTCAACGGCTGCCGCCCAGAGGTAAACAGCATCGTAGCCTGCTTCAATCGGGTCGGCCGTAACACGGTCTTCGCCGTATTTTTTCTTATAGTTTTCAACGAAGGTTTTGTTCGCCGGGGTATCTGTGGTTTGGTAGTAGTTCCATGCGGCATATGTACCGGCCAGTACATCGACGCCAATACCGCGAATTTCTTCTTCAGCTACGGATACGGATAAGGTCGTCAGGTCTTTCGAGGAGATTCCAGCATCCTTCAATTGTTTGAAGAACGCTACGTTGCTGTCGCCGTTAAGGGTATTGAACACTACATCCGGCTTCGCTTCTTTGATTTTGGCAATGACTGTTGCATAGTCGGTATGTCCAAGTGGGGTATATTCTTCACCGGCGAGCTCGCCGCCTTCGACTTTCAGCTGTTCTTTGATGATTTTGTTAGCGGTGCGCGGGAATACGTAGTCAGAGCCTAGGAGGAAGAATTTCTTGCCGTGGTTTTCAAGCAGCCAAGTGACAGCCGGAACGATTTGTTGGTTGGTCGTAGCGCCGGTGTACATGATGTTCGGGGATTGCTCTAAGCCTTCATATTGAACCGGGTACCAGAGTAAGCCTTTCAGCTCTTCGAACACCGGAAGCATTGCTTTACGGCTGGAAGACGTCCATCCGCCAAATACAGTCGCAACCTCATCCTCCGAAATCAGCTTCCGCGCCTTCTCCGCGAATGTCGGCCAGTCGGACGCGCCATCCTCGACGACAGGCACGATCTTCTTCCCTAATACACCGCCCTTAGCGTTAATTTCGTCAATCGCCATCATTTCCGAATCTTTCACCGATACTTCGCTGATTGCCATCGTGCCGCTAAGAGAATGAAGAATGCCGACTTTAATTTCGCTTGCACTGTCGCCAGAACCGCCGACTGTATTCGTCGATGCGGCCTTATTGTCGTTCTTGCTGCAGCCTGCCAGCACCAAACAACAGGCAAACAGGATGAAAACCCCACTTTTCCAAACGTTCTTCCTCATTCTCCCACTCCCTATCCACTTTTTATCTCTAATCCGAACGTTCTACTGGATTGAACTTCCATCGTTCGTGGTTTCATTATAAGATCAGCCCAAGTTTTATGTCAACAAAGATTACATAAATGATGGAAATATTTATGTGTTAGCGCATACACTCTAAAAATGATCAATTTTATGTTATATTAACTCACTTGTTTGATTGAAAAATGCAAGATATTCATTTATATGTATCATATATCTAACATTAATATGACACAAATAATTGCTCTCCGCATCATCCCAGAACCAACCATACAAACAACAAAAAAGCCGGACAGGCACCATGTGCCCATCCGACTTTCTACCTTGCCTGCTTATGCAAAAGCAATACAAACCGGCTTGCTCGTCTCGATGACGTTGCCCGTAGGCGTCAGCCCGCCTGTCGCTTCATCGATTCGGAACGTAACGATGTTATCCGATTCCTGGTTAGCCGCAAGCAGGTACTGTCCATCCGGCGAGATCGCGAAGTTTCGCGGTGTTCTGCCGCCGCTCGGCGTAATCTCGACAAGCTCCAGCTTCCCTTCCGCAACTACGCGATAAACCGCAATACTATCATGCCCTCTGTTGGAGGCATACAAGAAGCGGCCATCCGCCGTCACATGAATGTCGGCACATGTCGTCGCTCCGTCGTATCCTTCCGGCAGTGTAGAGATAATTTGCTTCAATGTAAGCTGAGACTGTTCGGCCTCATAATCGTAAATGCCTACTGTGCTGTCCAGCTCATTAATCACATACAGCACAGGCGATTGCGGGTGGAATGCCATGTGACGCGGACCCGCGCCGGCAGGCATCTCCGTCTCCTTATGTCTAACCAGCTTCTGCGCAGCGTGATCGATTTCATAATGAACCAGTCGATCAATACCGAGGTCCGCAATCAGCACATAACGGTTGGCTGGATCAATAATGGCGGAATGCGGATGCGGCGCTTCCTGACGATCCTTCCGCGGCCCGCTTCCCTCATGAGCAGCGAAATCCGCCGGCACGAGCGCACCATCCTCACTCTCGATTCCGTATAGAGCCAGATTGCCTCCTGTATAGTTCGTCACCACAAGCAGCTTCCCTGTAGCATCAAATTCAATATGGCAAGGTGAACCACCCTGCGTGGTTACTTCGTTGATCGCCTTCAGTTCCCCGTTATCGGCATGGATGGCAAAGCTATGCACGCTGCCCGGCTCTGTCCCTGTCTCACTGACCACATATAGTCTTGTGCCTGCTTCATTGCTTCTTAGAAAGGATGGATTAAGAATGCCCGCTTGACCTGAAAGCCGCGTAATTGCGCCGTCCTCCGTATGTAAGACCATGCCCGAGATGCCTTCTTGCTCTTTCGCTGAATAGGATCCCACAAAAAATAACTGCTGTCCCATTGAAACGCCTCCCGTTTTTCGCTATAGGTTCAAAACAAGCCCAGCCATGAGGCTGAGCTTGTCGTGTTGCTTCTTACTTCTTGTCGTTTGTTGCTTTATCGTCTGTCGCTTTGTCCGCGTTGTCTGTTTTCGAATCATTTGTCTTCGAATCATCCGTCTTGGAGTCATCTGCAGCAGGCGTTTCCGCTTTAGGCAGATCGATCTTCGTAATCAGCTTCGGAAGCTCGTCCGTCATGAATTTATTCAGGTTAGCCGAAGCGACAGCTTGCTTCAGCTGCGTCTTGTCTTCTGCGGTTAATTTATCGAATGCCGTAGCTTCGCGTTTCTCAACCTTCATGACATGGTAACCGAATTGGGATTTAACCGGATCGCCGACTTTGCCGATTTCTTGCTTGTTGGCCGCGTCTTTGAATTCCGCAACCCAGCCTTTTGCTTGCTGAGCTTCGTACAGACCGCCGTTTTCTTTGGAGCCTGTATCGTCGGAGTACTTCTTCGCAAGCTCTTTCCAGTCGCCGCCGGCATCCAGCTTCGCTTTTACTTCTTTTGCGATTTTTAGCGCTTCTTCGTCTTTACGCTTCTCTTGGCCTGTTGCAGGATCTACAGTGCCGATGAGAATGTGACGAACGCTGATTACGTTATAATCGGCTTTTGTCGTTTCAAATTCTTTCTTCACTTGATCGTCGGTGACTTTCTTCTCTTGCTCCTTCATAATCGTAGAGATCATGGAGTAGAAGTATTTAATATCGTCTTCAGTCAAACCAGCGTCATCGGCTTTCTTCTTGATTTCCGGTGTACCGTCGATTTGCTGCTTCATTTGCGTGTAGAAATTGTCGACTTCTTTCTTCGTTGCATCGTCTTGCTTCACGTCGCCTAGACGCTTGTACAACACTTTGTAGCCGATATATTCACGCAGAAATTGTTCCTGCAGCTGTGGAATGCTGAGGTACATCTCTGTTTGAGGCTGTACGATGCCAAAGAATGTCGAGTACTTCTTAAATTCCTTATCCGTTACCGTGCCGTCTGTATACGTAGCGATCGTCTTGCCTTCGCCCGTACCCGGAGCCGCGCCCTCCTCTTTCTTCTTGCCGCAGCCTGCTGCCAATACAACAACCAGCACAGCAGCCAGTGCGAGCAGAGTCGCTTTTCTCCAATAGTTAGTGCGTAACATTCTGTAGTTCCCCTTTCGATTGAATGGTGTCTTTATAGTGCATCAAAAAACGTTCCAGCAGCTCAAGCTTCTGCTCTACCGACAATCCTTTGCCCCTTAATTGCATAAGCGGATAAGGCTCTTGTCCGGCAGAACGCTTGAATCGGTTTTCCAGCTGCAGGCATAACATGTCAACCTTCTTCGTGTCGAACCGCTGCTTCTCACGCTCCGCGAAGCGCAAGGCGATATCCTCGCCTTTTCCGCCGATTTGCTCAATGCCGCAGATCGCGCCGTACACCTTCAAACGAGCTACAGAAAGCAGGTTGTCGACCGCTTGAGGCAGATCGCCAAACCGGTCAATCAACTCCTCGCGCAAATCTTCCACTTCCTCAAAGGTGCGAACCGAGGCCACTTTCTTATAAATCTCTATCTTCTGTATGCTATCGTAAATATAGGAAGACGGCAAGTAGGCATCGATGCTCATATCTATGATCGTGCTGACTTCTTTCACAGGCTCCTCGACTTCGCCGCCGCCCATGTCTGCTTTGCGCTTCTTAATCTCATCGGCCAGCATTTGCGAATACAGATCAAAGCCAACAGACGCAATGAACCCATGCTGCTCCGCACCAAGCAGGTTTCCCGCTCCGCGGATCGACAGGTCGCGCATCGCAATCTTGAATCCGGAGCCGAGCTCCGTAAATTCTTTGATTGACTGCAGCCGCTTCTCGGCTACTTCAGTCAGCACCTTATCACGTTGGTAGGTGAAGTATGCATAAGCGATCCGGTTGGAACGTCCCACCCTGCCGCGCAGCTGATACAGCTGGGAAAGCCCCATCTTGTCCGCGTCGTGGACGATAAGCGTATTGACGTTCGGAATATCGACGCCTGTCTCAATGATGCTGGTGCTGACAAGCACGTCGGATTCCCCGTCCAGGAAGTCCAGAATCGTCTTCTCCAGCTCCTGCTCCGACATTTGGCCATGACCGACCGCCACCCGTGCATCCGGCACAAGCGCATGGATTTGCTCCGCCATCTGGTGGATTCCCTGTACGCGATTATATAGATAGTACACTTGGCCGCCGCGCGCAAGCTCCCGCTCGATGGACTCCCGAACAAGCGAAGGACTGTATTCCACCACGTAGGTTTGAACCGGGAACCGATTCTCCGGCGGCGTCTCAATGACGGACAAGTCCCGCACACCGAGCATCGACATATGAAGCGTGCGCGGAATCGGCGTTGCCGTCAGCGTCAGCACGTCGACGTTTGTTTTGAGCCGCTTCAGCTTCTCTTTATGCGACACGCCGAAACGCTGCTCCTCATCCACGATAAGCAGTCCCAGGTCTTTGAAAATAATATCCTGCGAAAGCAGACGGTGCGTGCCGATGACCACATCGACCGTGCCCGCCTTCAGCCCTTTCATCGTGGCCGTTTGATCCTTCTTCGAACGGAAACGGCTTAGTACCTGCACATTGAAAGGGAATCCCGAGAAACGCTCGCGGAAGGTTTCATAGTGCTGCTGCGCCAGAATCGTCGTAGGTACCAGAATGGCGACCTGCTTGCCTTCGATGGCAGACTTAAAGGCAGCCCTAACCGCTACCTCGGTTTTGCCGTAGCCGACATCGCCGCAGAGCAAACGATCCATCGGACGAGCGGTCTGCATATCCTTCTTGATTTCTTTAATCGCCCGCAGCTGGTCGACGGTCTCGTCATAGGGGAACATCGCCTCGAAATCTTGCTGATACGAGGTGTCAGCACCGAATGCAAAACCGGTCGTAGCCTGACGGTCGGCATACAGCTTAATGAGCTCATCGGCAATGTCTTTAACCGACGATTGCGCCTTGCTCTTCACCCGCGTCCATTCGCTGCCACCGAGTTTATAGACCTTCGGCTCTTTCTCTTCGGAGCCGACATATTTCTGAATCAGGTCAATCTGTTCAATCGGTACGGACAGCTTGTCGCCGCCTGCGTACAAAATATGCATGTAGTCCTTATGGATACCGGCAATTTCAAGCGTACCGATCCCCATGTACTTGCCAATCCCATGATTCTGATGGACGACGTAATCGCCGACCTTCAGCTCCGTATAGCTCTTAATCCGCTCAGCATTGTCCATCTTCTTATCGAGGCGGCGCGCCTTGCGCTGCTTCTGCGAGAACATCTCGCCTTCGGTGATTACGATCAGATGAATCGAAGGCAGCTCGAAGCCCGTTTGCAGATTGCCTTCCATGATGACAGGCGGTTCAATGCCGTAGTCATGCAGCACCCGGCGCATGCGGTCCATCCGCTCTGCGTTTCCGGCCAGCATCATAACCGTGGCGCCTGTCTTGCGCCAACGTTCCATCTCCGCTTTCAGCACGTTCATTTGACCGTGGAAGTTCTGCATGGAGCGGCACACTACATTCAAAATATTTTGCGGCTGCGTATGCGGAATTTGCCTTAAGAAAAGGGAGAGAAACAGCGTCGGGAACGGACGATGGAAGAGCACGTCGTCAGAAGGACGCGCAAGGGCAAGCGAAGGCAGCGCTTTGCCGTTCGTTAAGAGATGCAGCGCCCACTCCGATTCATCCCGCTCCAGTTGGCGACCGGTTTCAATCAGCCTTGTCGGCTCGTCATAAATCAGCAGCGTATCCTTAGGTACATAATCAAATAACGTATGCCGCTCCGGATAGAGCAGCGAAATATATTTATAGATTTCCGGAAAATACACATGCTCCCGCAGCTTCTCAAGCTCCGAACCGATCTCCGAACGCAGACGATCCTTCGCTGTGCGGTCTGTCATCTTGAGCAGCTGCTGCTCCAGCAGCTCTGCGGCATGCTGAGCCGCATTCTCAAACCTTCTCGCATCGGCCAGAATTTCCTGACATGGCGGTACGGTATACGCCTCCATCTTCTCTATGGAGCGCTGATCGGTTTGATCAAAGGAACGAATCGAATCGATCTCGTCGTCGAACCATTCCACCCGGTATGGATGGGCTGAAGTAAGCGGGAAGAAGTCGACGATTCCGCCCCTCACACTCATTTCGCCTTTGCCTTCTACCTTATCGACGCGCACAAAGCCAAGCTCTACCATTTGGCGTAAGAACGCTTCCAACGATAGTGTCTCGCCTACGCGCAGCTCGATGCGAGCATCTGCCATCACGCTGCTTATCGGCAGGAAACGGCGAACGCCGGAGAACGGCACGACAACAATCCCGCGAAACCCTTGCGACAGTCGGATAAGCACATCCATCCGTTGCGCCAGCGTTTCCGGGCTCGATATTGCTGCTTCTGCAGCGACTAATTCATTGGCGGGATACAGCAGGACTTCGTTCTCGGACAGGCACTCCACCAGATCCTCCGCGATCTTCTGCGCGGCGAACATATTGTGAGTGACCACCAGCATCGGTCTGTCAAACTCATGTTTCAGAGCGGCGATCATGACCTGCCTCGAAGAACCGGCGAGCCCGGATACCAGCTGCTCCTGCATCCCTTTCTTGATTCCGGATACGATAGATTGAAAATCCGTATCCGCAGCGTAAGCTTCCAGTAATGCTTTCAACGTTAGCGGCACCTCGTTTCTTTCCACACCAGACCATCTATAAGAACCGGCACCAGCCGTCCTCTAGCAAAGGTACTATTCACATTTTGCATTCGAGATCACTACAAAAAGAAGCCTCAGCCGTACGCCAAGGCTCTTCATTCATTTCCAGCAGCCCGCTTATTGCAGCGGGTTCGAAACAAGCAGCAGCTCAGGGTTACTGTCGATCGCCTCGCGGCAATAGTCGCAAACCACGTTAACCGTAACGTCGCCGTTCGGATTATACGCTATTATATCGCTGCGCTCTTCGGGGGTCAAGAAATGGAAACCGAGCTGTGTTTCTGAAATTTGGGCGTTGTCGATCGACCCGATCTGCGATTTGCAATGCCGGCAAATATAATTTACAGCCATATGTATGCCTCCTGAGTAATCGTTATACCCTCAGTATGCCCGCATCGGCTGAAATTTAACGGTTATATTTGGCCATCGTCCGTTCAAAGGTATTCGTCAGCGCGAACTCGGCCGCATCGCAGCTCTCTTCCACCATCACCTTAAGCAGATCCTGCTCGCTCTTCGGGAAATTCGAGAGTACATAGTCCGAAATGCTCATGCCCGGCTGCGGACGAGAGATGCCGATTCTAATCCGGTCGAACGTCTGGGTCCCCGTGTGCTGAATAATGGACTTAATCCCGTTGTGCCCACCGGCGCTGCCTTGATAACGCAGACGGATTTTGCCCGTTTCCGTATCCATATCATCGTAAACGATGATGGCATCTTCCAAATTCGCTTTAAAATAATCCATGAAGCCTCTTACCGTTTCACCGGATAAATTCATAAAGGTCATCGGTTTAATGAGTGCAACTTTCGTTCCCGCCACATTGCCTTCGCCAATAAGTCCCTTGCATTTGCTCTGCGTAACGCTAATCCCCCAACGCTTAGCCAGCGCATCGATGACCATAAAGCCCACATTATGCCGCGTCCCTTGATACGCGGTGCCGGGGTTGCCTAATCCGACTATCCATTTCATGCTGAAACCTCAACTCCTGCTACACCCAAATTTCTTTTTTCTTGATGCAACGAATCTTCGCCTTCGATTGTCATACATATAGATTCGGCAGAAAAGCCGAACTTCGTTCATAAAGGAGCGTATCTTTCGATGTATGTAAACGGCCAGCCTATCTTCGACGATTATCAGTTCCAGGATCACCATGAGCATCAAGTTCCTGTCCAGGTCTATTGGGGCCAAGAACATCATGATATTGGCTACGTCGAATATTTCAGCCCTTCGTACATCAAGATGAATAATATTTTCTACAGCCGCAAGCAGTTTACCTTTGTTTCCAGACCCGGCTATTGAAAAAAAGTAAAGGGCTGCCTCTTACCCGCAGCCCTTATCGTACGTTTATTCAAACTTAGCCGCATGCATCTCCGCTTCATGTGCACGCTGCTCCGCTTCCTTCGTTTCTACCGCCGCATCCTCTGCTTCTTCCGCCGTCAGATCTTTCTGAGGAGTCAGAATCGTGACAATGACTTGGTCAGCGTCCAGCTTGGTCGTTACACCGGATGGAAGCTTCAAGTCACTGACTAGCAGGTTCTCCCCAATACCTAATGAGGACACATCCACCTCAATGACCTCCGGTATACGATCCGGTAAACAATGCACCTCAAGCTCATGCAGCATCGCCTGCAGAATTCCGCCTTCTCGCACCCCGGTAGAATCGCCGACCATCTCCAGCCGAACCGGCGTTTTGATGGTTTCATTCATGTTCACCTGATGGAAATCAATATGGAGCAGCTCGCGCGTCAGCGGCTCGCGCTGCACTTGCGTCAGCATGACCGGCTGCTTGCCTTCTCCCGGAATATCAAGTTCAAGCAAGGCATGCGGATGGGAGCGCAGCAAATGCGCCAGCTCCTTCTCATTGACCGAGATCGAAATCGATTTGGTTAGCTTCGTGCCGTATACGACGCCGGGTATGTTGCCCTGCTGTCTCATTTGTCTCAATTGGCCTTGCGTGGCTGTCGTCCGTGCTTCTGCTCGAAATGGTATCGCCATAGTCGGAAACCTCCTGAGAGTGTAGTGATTTCCATATATTCATACCCATTCCGGCCCGGAAATAAACGAACAACTTCTCACAATCAGCCTTTCGCCTTGCTATCCTTCTTCGCTTTGGCGCGTCCGCGCAGCTTCTCGGCATAACCCGGTTTGTTGACCTGGCGCTCGCGAGCGATCGCGACATCATTGTCTGGCACGTCCTGCGTAATGGTAGATCCTGCAACGACATAAGCACCGTCACCGATCTTAACAGGCGCGATTAAATTCACGTTGCTGCCTACGAAAGCACGGTCGCCGATTTCGGTCAGCGACTTGTTATAGCCGTCATAATTAACGGTAATCGCGCCGCAGCCGATGTTCACGTCTTTGCCTACTTTCGCGTCGCCGACATAGCTCAGATGGGAAACCTTCGTGCCTTCGCCTAACTCAGCGTTCTTGATCTCGACGAAATCGCCGATTTTGCAGCCCGCACCAAGCTTAGCGCCCGGACGCAGGTAGGCATATGGTCCCACTGCACAATCGTCGCCAATAACGGACTCCACAGCGTTGGAATGCTTCACCGTCACACCGTTTCCGATCTCCGTATCCGTAATATCCGCATGAGGACCAATCACGCAATCTTCTCCGATGACAGTACGACCGCGCAATACGGTGCCTGGGTAAACAATCGTGTCCGAGCCGATAACCACATCTGCTTCGATGTAGGTCGCAGCAGGATCAATAATCGTCACGCCGTTAATTTGATGCTTCCGGTTAATTCGAGCACGCATGAGCGCCTCCGCTTCACCTAGGCCGACACGATCGTTTACGCCAATGCCCTCGGCATAATCCGGCGTGCAATACGCGCCTACTGTCTCGCCTGCCTTTTTCAATATTTCCATCACGTCGGTGAGGTAGAACTCCCCTTGTGCATTGTTGTTCGTTACCTTCTTCAGCGCCTGGAACAGCTTCTTATTGTCAAAGCAATACATGCCTGTGTTGATCTCAGTTATCGCCGCCTGCTCAGGCGTGCAGTCCTTCTGCTCCACGATCCGAAGAACATTGCCGGCCTCATCGCGGATGATACGTCCAAGTCCTTGCGGATTAGGCACAATTGCCGTCAGCACGGTCGCTGCCGATTCTGTCTTCGTATGAAGCGCAAGCAGCGCTGCAATCGTTTCTGAAGTCACCAGAGGCGTATCTCCGTACAGAATGACCGTCGTACCCGCTTCCTCGCCAAGCAGCGGTTCTGCTTGCTGTACGGCATGGCCAGTACCCAGCTGCTGCTCCTGCAGCACAAACTCCACGCCATCCCCCAGATACGTGCGGACCGTTTCCGCGCCATGACCCAGCACGACGACTGTGCGCTCACAAGCCGCATCTTGTACCGTCTGCAGCACATGAGCCACCATCGGCTTGCCACATACCGGATGCAACACTTTATATAGTTTGGACTTCATTCGTTTCCCTTGTCCTGCCGCCAACACAATTGCCATTACTTTGTTCAAAGGATGTCCCTCCCAGCTTCTATATCCCTATGTTATTCAAAATATAAACCATAGACACAGCTTATATTTCTCCGAAATGAACCTCGCCGGCATAGCCGCAGCCGATTCACCTTGCTTAAATGCTCTACTGAATATAGCGTATCTGTACGCAAAAGAAAAGAGAGCCCGGTTGGGCTCTCTTTGCTAGACGTCTTGATACCTTGATTTAGGCGCCCTCTTCGATTGCTACATCTTCTTCCGTCGCTGCACGTTCGTATTCTGCTAGGACGGCAGCTTGGATTTTCTCCCGTGTCGTCGAAGAAATAGGGTGTGCGATATCGCGGAATTCTCCATCAGGAGTACGCTTGCTTGGCATTGCCACAAACATTCCATTGTTACCGTCTATCACGCGAATATCGTGAACGACAAATTCATTGTCAATGGTAATTGAGGCGATTGCCTTCATCCGGCCTTCGGAATTAACTCGGCGGAGTCTAACATCGGTAATTTGCATCTGTGTTCACCACCTTTGCCTATCAAGGACTTGGTGTATACTTCCACGTTTCAATGCGAATTCCTTCATGATTCTGGAAAATAACTGTATTGTTTGAAAATATTTTTTTAAACGGAATATTATCCGTTTCTATTCGACTTCAATCGCCACGATCAGCTCAATTTCGACAAGCACGTCTTTTGGCAGGCGCGCAACCTCAACGGTAGAGCGGGCTGGCTTATGATCGCCGAAGTAGGATGCATAAATGGTATTGAGCGCTGCGAACTGATTCATATCTTTGATGAACACCGTCGCCTTCGCTACGTCAGCGAATGTTGCTCCCGCTTCAGCTAGGACAGCCTGCAGATTGCGGAATACTTGATGCGTCTGCTCTTCGATTCCACCTTCAACAAGAACGCCTTCCGCTGTCAGCGGAATTTGACCGGAGGTAAACAGCAGGTTGCCCAGCTTAATTGCCTGGGAATAAGGTCCGATTGCAGCTGGCGCTTGCGTAGTCGCTACGATTTGTGGTTGTGCTTTCATGATCAAGTAATCCTCCTCGGTTGGTTGCTACACAGAAGTTCGTGACGTGAAATAGTTTCCTGGTACAACAGTTGTGTGTTTCGTCTTCATATCTACAGCCGTCAGCTTCGCTAACGACACATAATCCTCTAGCAGTCGATCCTCGGTTTCCAATTCCCCGGATTCCACGAATACGCCGACACCGGCTACCTTTGCGTTAAATTCGAACAGCAAATCCATCATGCCTTGAATTGTTCCGCCGGCCTTCATAAAATCATCAATGATTAATACGCGTGCATGTTCCTTCAATGCACGACGTGCAAGTGACATCGTCTGAATGCGTTTATTGGAGCCCGATACGTAATTGATGCTCACAGCAGAGCCTTCCGTCACTTTGTTGTCGCGACGCACAATGACAACAGGCAGATTCATGCAAGCTGCCGTTGCATAAGCAAGAGGGATCCCTTTCGTCTCGACCGTCATGATGACATCGATATCCGAAGCTGCGAATGCGGTTGCAAACATTCGTCCAACATCTGCGAGCAGTCCCGGCTGTCCCAGCATATCCGTCATGTACAAGTAGCCTCCGGCAAGAACCCGCTCCGGTTGCTCCAATTGACGACAAATGCCGTTCATGATGCCAAGTGCCTCGGCCTGACCCATCTTCGGCGTATATTTCACGCCTCCTGCGGCCCCTGCCAACGTATGCAGCTCACCGAGCCCTTCTTCTTCGAATACCTCTTTAATAATCGCCAAATCCTCACTAATAGATGACTTGGCAGATTGGTAGCGATCAGCGAATGCTGTCAGAGAAATTAACGTATGGGGGCGTGTAAGTAAGTACTGCGTCATTTCTACTAACCTTGCACTCCGTTTTAACTTCTTCAACGTGTACTCCCCCCAGCCAAATCCGAATATTATAATGACATAATACCATTTTCATACGGATTTAATCAAGACACACGTAGGCTTCATGTCAGCATTCTTACCACATAGACTTCTTTGCAAAATCCGCGGAGTCCATTATAGATGCGCGAAACCTTCGCTTCCTTGCTTACAAGGCCAAAAACCGTCGGTCCGCTGCCTGACATTAACACGCCATCTGCGCCCAGACGCTGCATGATTTCCTTTAGCTGCAGCACCTCGGGGTGAAGCTGAAGCGTTACCGATTCCAGGACGTTGCCCAGATACGTGCAGACGCCGCCGAATGAGCCGCTTGAGATCGCGGACAGCATGTCCGCTGTTGAAGGATGCTGCTTCAGCTCAGAAGCGCGAAGCTTCCCGTATACGTCTGCCGTGGAAACGTTAATCGGCGGCTTGGCCAGAATGACCCAGCATTGCGGCGGGTTGCTGATTCGCTCCAGCTTCTCTCCGCGGCCGCGTGCGATTGCGGTACCGCCGGTTACACAGAACGGTACATCGGAGCCAAGCTCCGCACCGAGCGTACACAGCTCTTCTTCGGAGATGCCGAGCCCCCACAGCCGATTGAGCCCGCGCAGCGTAGCGGCTGCATCACTGCTTCCGCCGGCAAGCCCTGCGGCAACCGGTATCTTCTTATCCAGATGAATATAGACGCCTTTGCGGACATTGTAGCGATCCTTGATCAGTCTTGCCGCCTGAAAGGCCAAATTCTTCTCATCAAGCGGAATATACCCCGCCTGACTCGAGATAATGATAGTGTCCCGCGGAAGCTCTTCCATCTCAAGCCGATCCGCTAAATCCACCATGGTCATAATCATTTCAACTTCGTGGAATCCATCCTCACGCTTACGCATGACGTCCAGCAGCAAATTGATTTTTGCCGGCGCTTTCTCATAAATCTTCATATGTAGGCTCACCCGTCCGTTATCGTTAAACTTCACATATTATAACAAAAGGTCATAAGAAAAGCTAAGATGCTTTAAGCAGTCTGTGGGCCTGCTTGGCACCTTAGCTTGAAATAACCCCTTAGTGTGGTTGATAGTGGGACGTTTGCTGCTGCGAGGCCTGCATGGCTTGATGCATATAAGCCGGAACCGTACCAGATGCCTGCTGGCGCTGTGGCGCATAATTGGGCTGCGCTTGCGGCTGCACGAATGGACTGCGGTCAGGCTGCGGCCTATAGGTAGTTTGTGCCGACTGATACGTTTGCTGATAGGGCTGTGACTGTGACTGTGCCTGCTGTGCAGCATACTGCTTCGCTGCGGCCTGCTCAGCGATTTGAATCGCTCGCTTCACCATATTGCCGGCATCCTTTGCTTTAATGCCTCCCCAGCCTTCCTTCTGCACCGTATCATAGAAGCCAAGATCCTTCGCCAGCTCTTTCTTCAGCTCTTCACTCATCGTACCGCGGCGTCTGCGTGACATAAACACTCTCCTCCTTTGAAACGGGTAGTACCGTTAGTATGGTTGTTTTTGACGTTCTCATACGGACAATGGGTAACGTGGTTCTAGGTACAAAAAAAGTGCAGATCCTGCTTACGCTGCTCTGGCCGCGTCCGCAAATCTGCACATGTTCGATTCTTATTTATCTCATTGTATATACGTAATGCGTACTTGACCATCATCACTGTCCACCGTAACTTCAACGGACTCCGTTAATATATCGGCGTAGCTGTAAGAGACGCGCTTAAACGCATGCTGCTCCTGGTCGAGCCTGACAATAAATACAGAAGGGTAGATTTCTTCTAACACACCGGTCCGTTCAATCGTCTTTCGACGACCACCGTTAGCACGAAGACGGATTTTGGAGCCGACATGGGTTTCCAAACTGCGTTTGATTTCCAATAGCGCATTTTTTGCCATTGTGCACTACCACCTCTTTCCTTGTCCATTATAACCAAAAGGAGGTGGTTTGTCAAAAAATTATAATTATAACAGTGGAGTCACTTTGGTGTCAATATAAAAAAGGGTACTTTTTTCTCCGGTACGTATATTTTAGCCCGAAGCAGCCATATTATACAGTTGGCTTTATTCCGGTCAGCGTTTTAGGCTTAGGCAAACCAACCCGGAACTTCCCTAATGTTTCAATACCCCCGACTCCATCTATTCCGCTGATTGTCCCGTGAATGACATCCGATAAATTGATCGTCTCCCGTATTGAGGTGTAGCTGGCTTTGATGGCCACGTACACCGGATCCAGCGCATGGATGAGTACCCGGCCCGGAGAACTGGCGAAGTTCGATCCATTCTGCAGCAGCGCTTCGTAATGGGATTGGCATGCGCCGGCTACAACGATTAAGCTGTCTTTGCTTTTCTCATACTGACGCGCTATTCGTACAGCATTAACGAAATTTTGCGAGTTTTTGTAGCTGGCCAAGTTTTGCAGATCGTCCTGGTTCCGAGTCTTCAGCACGCCGTCATGGCCGGTAATCACGACTATATCCGGCTTGATCTGCGGGAGCAGTCGGTACACCACATCGGCCATTTGGGATTCATGCACGTATACCCCGTGAGCAGGAACGCGCATTTGCGTATACAGCTGCATGCTTTTTCTCATATAGTTGCTGTCCCCGTCCAAATGAAGGACTTTTCCGGGCACCTCAAAGAACGGCTGGGATTGGCTTTGCGCGCGCTGCAGTTCACGTTCAATTATCTGCTGCTCGCGTTGTTCCTGCATCCTTAGCGTGGACTCACTGGCCTTAATGCGTGCCTGCCTCGCTGCGCCGGACGATTCCGGATCGCTCATAACGGACAAATCGACAATTGGCGCGTCTGCAAGCAGACGATAGTCGGTGCCCTTCAGGATGGCTGTATGTTCTTCTAGAATTGTCGCAACACGAAAAAGGACGTCCCCGCCATAGGATTTGCGGACGACCAGGTCCCCTTGCTTCATGGGCAAATCACCTCTTCGTCTATCCTATGGGGAGACGCCCCTGATGGTGCGCTCACTTTTATTTTTTCGTCTAGCTGCTGTGTAAGTCCGCAGCCAGGAGTGCACGGCTCAATGCGGCAAACTCCTCCAGCGACAGTGTCTCCCCACGCCGGGACGGATCAATGCCGATGCCCTCAAGCAGCGGTCCGAGCTTCTCTCGATTCACTTTGCCTACATAAGCGGTCAAATTGTTCGCAATGGTCTTGCGGCGCTGCGCGAAACAAGCTTGTACCGTTTGGAAGAAATGCGCTTCGTTCTCGACTTCAACAGCCGGCTTGTCCCGCAGCGAAAGCTTAATAACCGCGGAATCGACATTCGGCTGCGGAATGAATACGGTGTGCGGAACGATGCATACAAGCTCAGGCACGCAATAGTACTGCACAGCAACGCTAAGACTGCCGTACTCCTTGCCACCAGGCTTGGCGGCCATCCGCTGCGCGACTTCCTTCTGGATCATGACGACGATATGCTCAAGCGGCAGCTTCTCTTCCAGCAGCTTCATCAGAATCGGTGTCGTTACGTAATAAGGCAGGTTCGCAACGACGCTCACGCCTGAGAGCCCGGCAAACTGCTCCTTCAGCAGCTGAGCGAGGTCGAGCTTCAGTACGTCGCCATGCACGACGTGCACATTCGGCGTATCCGCCAATACATCCTTAAGAATCGGAATAAGCCGATTGTCGATCTCCACTGCGGCTACGCGCCCTGCAGTGTCTGCCAGCTTCTGCGTCAATGCGCCGATACCCGGCCCGATCTCAAGCGCGCCTTTCGTCTCATCCAGCTCAGCGGCACTGACAATGTTGCGCAAAATATTTTGATCGATCAGAAAGTTCTGACCGAGACTCTTCTTAAAGGTGAAACCGTATCTGGCAATAATGTCTTTCGTGCGCTTCGGTGAAGCAACATCGACACCTGCCTTCATTCCCTCTGCCATCATTGATCTCCTTCGCTCGCCTGCTCCATCGTAGTTAGAGCCCGCATAAATTCCTCGCGCGTAATGCGAAACATCGAACAGCGCTTATAGAACTGCTTGCCATTCGCATAGCCGATTCCGAGCAGATTGCCCATCTTCAGCCGTCTATCCGAAGCTTGCGGATGTACGAGCAGACCTGCTTGCATTAAATCTTCCATCGTGACCTCAGCAAGCCCGGCAGTATCAGACGTCGCTTCCGTCCGCAAATTAGCGAGTGCTCGCTTAATGGCTTCCGGTGATGCGTTCTCGACGCCTATGTCTCCTTTGTAAAGCGCCTCCTCCTGAGGGAGAAAAGCATGCTTGCAGCCCGGCACACGCTGCGCTACGATCTTGCGGATTCGCTCGCCTGCATGATCTGGGTCGGTGAAAATAATAACGCCTCTGCGCTCCTGCGCCAGCATGACTCGGCGAATTACCGCTTCGCCAATCGCTGACCCTCCGGTTTCGATGGTTTCTGCTTCAACGGCGCGTTTGATGGCGACAGTATCGTCTTTACCTTCTACTACAATGATTTCTTTAATCATGGGACTCCATTCCTTCCCTTCATTACAACATGCAAAAAGAAGAGGCATCGCCTCTTCTTATGATGGCATATTTACGCGCGAAATACGATACGCATGTTCATACCGAGGAATACGGGTTACACTGCTGTTGGTTTCTTCGGACCCAGCACATACACCGTATAGCCCCGCTTCCGCCCGAATTTATCGGCATACGACTCGCTGTCAAAGTAAACATCAATCTTGTTGCCTTTGACTGCACTGCCCGTATCCTCAGCTCGGCGGAAACCGATTCCTTCGATATACACCCACCAGCCGATCGGAATGACTTTCGGGTCGACCGCAATGGTACGACCTTCCTGAACGCGTGCTCCCGATGCGGTAATGCCGTACTGTGGATGGTTCTTACCTTTACCCGTCGAAGCCAAGCCGGCAGAATAAGCCGTAAGGGTTACGTTCTTAATGACTTTCTTGGCACTGAAAGTAACGCCTCGCTTCGTCATGGTAGATACGCTTGGCGAATTCGCCCGCAGCATCGTTACCTTCGGCTCAGGTTTCTTCGTCCCGACCGACACAATCTGATCGACAGAAGGTGACTTGGTCAACTTCTCGACTAAGGTCTGCGAGACTAGAACACCGTCTTCGAAAGTCTTTTCATAACGTTTAACGACCGTGCCTTGTTTTCCCGTTTGGACAAGCTGTTCTTTCCCCAGCGCTAGCTTGGGATCATCCTTCTTCACAGTGGAGAAGGGAACGGGGTGGGTACTCTCCGAGATCTTTGTGTCAATCCGAGTGATTGCAATAATCATATTCGGTTTGAGTGGCTGCGATAACGAAGGTACTACCTTATCTTGACTGCGTATCGATATATGAGCCTGATCGATCGCCGCCTGTACGGTTCTTTCTGTCGTGTACAACGTTCTTGCTTTGCCGTCAGCTTTTACAATAAGAGGCACCGCTTGATTAATAACAATGCGGTCACCGTCTTTAATACCGCCATCCAGCGGCATCGACACTTTATCATAAGTGCCAACTGCAATAGCTTGTTCATCCAGTAGGCGTTGAAGGACCCATTGCTTCGTAGAGACAATGGTTTCTCGTCCATTCACTACTACGGACACGCGCTTGTCAGCCGTTCCGTACAACAACACCAGAAACATGAAAGTCATAGCGATTGAGATCATGGCGCTTAGTACAATTAAACGCATGTTCTCATGCTTCCATCGCAATGCGAAAGACATGCTGGATGATCGTTTCCCATGGGTGTCCTTAAGCTGGAGTGCTCCCATTTCTTCGGTCCTCCTTACATAGCCCCGCCGCCTTTGTTACGCATGATTACATAGACGCGACTATAGAGATTTTCTTTCCAAATTCAGCCCCGGACCACTTCCATAATACAGCTTTTGTCGTCAGTTTATGCTTCTTTCAAACAAAAAGAAGCCCGACGACAGAGGATCTGTTTCGTGGCTTCCCATTAGACAATGGTAGCATGGAATTGCATGCACGAGGTTGATCTCTCTTATTGACGCTTACGAGGTTAGCTGTCGGATTCGGGCGTGAGAGTCGCCCTATTCGCTAATGGCACGTTCGAACAATTGCTGTTGTGCCGGTCGCAAAATTCACCCCAAGAAGAATTTCATGTCTATCGCTGTCTGCCTTGTACAAAACAGTGTCGCCCTTTAGTCGACGAACACGTTTTAAGGCGAAGAAAAGAACAAGCTGTTTCTCCGTGATACAAACAGTTTCAACAATTGGTTCCCCCGCTCTCCGAATTCCGGAGATTAAGCGTATTATTGGAAAAGGAATACAAGTTTTGTTGCTCTGAAATGAATCATACCGTCTACCGCGCCACATTGTAAAGAACTGATTAATGACGATTTTAACGAATTTCAAGGAAAAATAGGCGAAAAGTAAGCAATTTCTTCAATCAAAATCAGTTTTATCACGAGAATAGTCCCAAATCCTTGCTTTCAAACCCGTTTTCATCAGATTCCAAAACATTTCCTTGCATTTTCCGTGGTTATTTCGCCGACTTCCTCCACACTTTTACCCGTTATCTCCGAGATCGTGTTTGCTACAAGACGGACGAATGCAGACTCATTTCGTTTCCCGCGATGGGGGTGAGGAGCCAAATATGGAGCATCCGTTTCGATCAAAATTCGGTCTAGAGGCACTTGTGAAAGCACTTCCTTTGGCACCCTTGCATTGGTGAATGTAAGCGGTCCACCGAACGAAATATAGAAGTTCATATCGAGACATTGTTTCGCCGTTTCCCAGCTGCCGGAGAAGCAGTGCATGACCCCGCCAACGTCCTTGGCATCCTCTTCTCGAAGCAAACGAACGACATCCTCGTGAGCATCCCGGTTATGAATAACGATTGGCATCCGTTTCTGCTTGGCTAATTGGATTTGTTCGCGGAATACGCGCTGCTGAACATCTTTAGGCGACGTATCCCAGTGGTAATCAAGACCGATTTCGCCGATCGCCACAACCTTCGGATGGTCACAAAGCGATGCAATCCAATCGAGATCCTCAGGAAGCATATCAATGCTGTCAACCGGATGCCAGCCTACAGCCGCATAGATAAATGAATACTGCTCGGCAAGCGCCATCGTAGTTGGGATGGTTTCACGGTTAAAGCCGATATTGATGAGCTTATGTACGCCGGCAGCCTGCGCTCTTTCGATAACTTCTGCCCGGTCTTCGTCGAATTTAGGCGAGTCTAAATGCGTATGCGTGTCGATTAACATGATGGTCTTTGGAACCCCTTTCTACATTAAAGCAAATAATTCGCGGAGTTTCGCAGGCAGCCGGTGGGCTGATTCGCGAAGCGGTTCCTCCGGGTAATATAGATGGTACTTGCCTTGATGGATACCGGTAATGGATCGAATGATATCCGAGCGGCTTGAAATTTCCGACAGTCGTTCATCACTGCTCAGCAGCAGAATCGGAGGTTTTTCTTCCTTGCCCGCAGCCGTTGTTGAACCGGGACGATAAACATCGTAGGGCATGTCGTAAGGAAAGTCAATTTCTAGGTGATAGTCCGGATGAAGACCGATTTCTCGCAACTGCTCACGAATTTCCTGCCACAGCTTCTCATCAGGGTGATCCATCGTCACATATTTGTACAGCTTGCGGTTGAGAAACCTACGGCATAGGTCCGATAACACGGGATCAGGCTCATGGACCCATTGTGCGAAAGCCGTTTGAACAAGCGCTTCATCCAGATCCAAATACCCTTCAATGTCCATTGTGCCCGCAAGCAGCATTTGTATAGGCTTCATTAATGTATGAAATTTGTATTCACTCCCGAAGAGCTCCTTCGCCCTTCGAAAAATTTGCCTTAATATGATTTCTGAGCTTCGCGTGACCGGGTGAAAATACACCTGCCAGTACATTTGATAACGAGACATGAGATAGTCCTCGACGGCATGCATGCCGCTTTCCTTCACCACGATCCTGCCTTGATGAGGCCGCAGCACTCGCAATATACGCTCCAAATCAAAGGTGCCGTAATTCACGCCTGTAAAATATGCATCCCTAAGCAGGTAATCCATGCGATCGGCATCCATCTGACTTGAGACCAGACTAACCACAATCGGCTGATGATAGGTTTTGCATATAACAGCGGCAATGCGCTCCGGATAGCTTGAATCAAATTCGCGTAAGACTTCATTAATTTCCGTATTTCCAAGCAAAATGCGGCACGTCCACTCTTCATGGTGGCTGTCGAATACATCTTCTATGGAATGAGAGAATGGGCCATGTCCAATGTCATGAAGCAAAGCCGCACACAGCGCAACGAGCTTCTCTTCCTTTGGCCAATCGGTATAACCGCCGCGCTCAAACTGAGATATGATTTTGCGAGTAATTTCGTAGACGCCCAGGGAATGCGAGAACCGACTGTGTTCTGCACCATGAAAGGTCAAATAGGATGTGCCAAGCTGGCGTATACGACGCAGCCGCTGAAATTCCCGCGTATTAATGAGCTGCCAGATCAGTTGATCCTGAACGTAAATATATTTATGTACAGGGTCCTTAAATACTTTCTCTTCCGCGAGTTTATCCTCTCGATGAGCAGCACTCATGTCGAATCACGCTCCTTAAAGTTCAATCATTCGACACAAATGTCGAACTAATGTCGAATAATGTCGCAATATCATTTCCAACCGGACTTCGTTTGCAGTACTATATATATATTGAACAAATGCCTATTTACAACGGTAATCGGTTATTATTGGACACAATTACCGCTAAAACCAGGTTGACTATTATGGGAAACGTTGGTATTATAAAGGCATTATATGATAGAATTTTGTCGAATGATGACGAGTTAATCCATTGCGAAGGGGAATAATAGATATGATGAAATCTACAGGAATTGTGCGTAAAGTAGATGAACTGGGACGTGTAGTAATTCCGATTGAATTGCGCCGTACGCTCGGAATCGGTGAGAAGGATGCTCTTGAGATCTACGTGGATGGCGAGCGCATCATGCTTAAGAAATATGAGCCGGCTTGTATCTTCTGTGGTAACGCAGAGAATGTCGCTTATTTCAAAGGTAAAATCGTATGTAACGTTTGTTTAACAGAAATGCCGACTCCTGTTACAAAATAAGAGACGACAAATTCAGTTTTATAGGTTATAATACATTTATCAAACCTGTTAATTCTAACCTTTTTATACTCCTTGATGCCTTCCTGAGCCATGTCGGTCAGGAAGGTCTTTTTTTTTGTCTTCCGATAGCCTTCTATTTCTTCATTACTTCATTATATACATCACGTTTCTGCATGCCTCGATCAAGTGCTGTTCGTTTGATGGCTTCTTTCCGATCCTCACCTTGCTCCTCGTATCGGCTCACATGCTCTTCCAACTCTAGCCCGCTCCACCATACCGGATCATCCAGCTGCAATTGAGCCGATTCTTCTTTGCTCATACCTGCAATAACCAAACAATACTCGCCAAGCGGCGGATTCTCTTCCAGCCACGCCATACACTCGGCAATTGTTCCTCGGGCAGCTTCTTCATGACGTTTCGTTAATTCACGAACCATCGCCATCTTCCGGTCACCTAACTGCTCTAGCATCACTGCAAGGGTTTTTGTGATTCGGTGCGGCGATTCGTAACAGATTAATGTCGCCTCTTGCCTCTGCAATTGCTGCAGCCATGCGGTGAGCGACTTGCGATCTCGCGGAGGGAACCCCGTAAATAGAAACTTTTCTGTCGACAAACCAGAGATGATTAATGCAGACAACGCTGCATTCGCGCCTGGTATCGGTACAATGGCAATTCCACTTTCAGCCGCAGCTGCTACAAGATCGGCTCCGGGATCGGATATTGCCGGAAGCCCCGCATCACTGACGAGTGCAATGGATTGTCCGCTCGCGAGCAATCGGATAAGTTCTGGCCCGCTCGCCTCCTTATTATGCTCATGGTAGCTGACAAGCCTAGTCGAAATTTCAAAATGTGCCAGCAGCTTGCGTGTTTGGCGTGTATCCTCTGCTGCGATCATATCCACTTCTTTAAGGATTCGAATCGCCCGAAAAGTCATGTCTTCCAAATTACCAATCGGTGTTCCAACCAGATACAATGTTCCGGCTATGCCATTACTACTGGCTTCTGTTGCACTGAAACTACGCTGTACAATCATTTGGATGAATCCCTCGTTCCCGCTCCCGGCGCTAGATCGCCGTAATAGATCCGCATTAACTCTTCATTATATTGTCGCTGTTCATTATATACGATCATCGGCGGCAGCAGCTTCACATCCGGTTTACCATCTCTGGCCGCTTCAATCAGGACCATATTGGCTTCGGCACCTGCATGCGGATGTACGAAGCGAATCCGCTTCGGTTCAAGCTTCCATTTGCGGAACGTTTCCAGTATTTCAACCAACCGATTAGGACGATGCACCATGGCGACCCTCCCGCCTGGTCGTACGAGTCGCGTACATGCTGCTACAATATCATCCAACGTCCCATTACGCTCATGCCTTGCTGCAGCAAAATGCTCATTCTCATTCTGATCCCCTGTTCCAGCAGGCATATAAGGTGGATTAACCGTAATGACATCGTAATTTCCATGTCCGCTTTGTTTATAGAAATCACGCAGGTCACCTTCATAGATATGAATACGATCCTCGAGCCCATTCGCTTTTACACTTCGCCTTGCCATATCCGCAAGCCGAGGCTGAATTTCAACAGCGTCAATCTGGGCTTTTGTCCTTGTCGTTAAGAGCAGTGGTATAACGCCATTGCCCGTGCATAGATCCAGAATTTTACCGCGCGGCGGCACAGCCGCGAAACGAGCCAACAATACGGCATCCATGGAGAAGCTGAATACTTCCCGGCTCTGGATAATATGCAGCTGATGCGTTAGTAAATCATCCAGCCTTTCATTCGGCTCCAGTGTTACTTCATTATTCATCATTCATTGCTCCTTACGTCTGCCAAATTCGAACCGCTTGAATATGCAAACAAGACCCTATGGAAGGGTCTTGTCTCTTATTCCTTATTGAGAAACGAAAGGCAGAACAAACAGTCGCCTTCCGTTCGCAAATGTCCATAATACAAATTACAAATATGAAAACCTTCATGATACAATCTCGCCAAATTATCGTACCCTTGCCCGACGCCTATCGCGTCACTTGCCAGCACGGGTTCATCGATTGGCATGGCATGAGAATCATCTTCCACGGCAGCGGCCGGTACCGGCTTCGGTGTAAGACTGGCCGTTTCCCGCTTTAATACTTTGCGCAACTGCTGATTTTCTATGCTAAGCCGGTTGTTTTCTTCCAAGAGCGACTTGATCTTCTGTTTCATCGCTCCCAGCTCCTGATGCAGGCTTCCCATATGGGATTCCAATTCGCTGATTTGACTAAATATGTCTTTTTTCAAGTCTCCACCCCAAGGCTATACAGCTTCGGATTCGCTTACTTATTTCACTACAACATCATCAAGCGGTAATTCCTTCGGTTTGCCGCCATCAAACAGCTGTACATACACCGATTTGGAGCCCGCATTGATTCCGGTTACTTTACCTTCACCATAAGAAGTGACAACAACCTTACCCACTGCCGGCAATTCTTCGCGAACGCTCTCATAATTGTCATGCTCATATTTCAAGCAGCACATGAGACGCCCACACAAGCCGGAAATTTTGGTTGGATTAAGCGATAAGTTCTGATCCTTCGCCATCTTAATGGACACCGGTTCAAAATCGCCGAGCCAAGTCGAGCAGCATAGTACGCGTCCGCAAGGTCCAATGCCGCCAAGCATCTTCGCTTCATCCCGCACACCGATTTGTCTAAGTTCAATTCGTGTACGGAATACGCTGGCCAGATCCTTAACGAGCTCACGGAAATCAACGCGGCCTTCAGCTGTGAAGTAAAAAATAATTTTGTTGCGATCGAACGTAAATTCGACATCAACGAGTTTCATCTTAAGCTGATGATCTCTTATTTTCTCAAGACAGGTCGCAAACGCATTGCGTGCGGCTGCCTTGTTCTCTTCGACAATTTTGGCGTCGTTGTCACCGGCGATCCGAATGACTTTCTTAAGAGGCAGGACAACATCCGATTCTCCGACTTGCTTCTGTCCAACCACTACCTTACCGTATTCAATCCCTCTTGCCGTCTCAACAATGACATGCTGATCCTTATCAATTGGGAAATCGACCGGGTCAAAATAATAGATTTTGCCCGCCTTCTTGAAGCGGACACCAACGACGTTATACAACGTTTCACCCCTCCTGTACACGGATTAGCAGCTGCTCAAGCGCTAATTGCGGCGATACATGCGCGCGCATGCGTTTGCCTGCCTCAAGCGTATACTCCATACATGTCACCCAGCCCTCAGCCGAACGTGAGAATGCATGTTTACCAATCCAATCAAGCTGATCTATAAAAACAAGAGCCTCGTGTCTTCCTGCTTGAAAATGAATCATATCTTTGTACCATAGAACGAGTAATGACAACAGAAGCTGAGGCTGCTCACCAAGCTCCGTCTTAAAAATATGCTGTTGCGCAGACATCATCGCCGCAGTAAACCGCGTGAGACTGTCCTTTCCTAATTGTATCACTACGTTTCTCATTTCTGCAAACCCATTCTGCTGGATAAGCGCCCTGCACGCATCTAATCCCGATGCGAGATGAACGGCAGCACGGGCAGACAGCTGAGGAACACCTTCATTCGCCAATGTTTGCAGCATGTCATCGGGTGCAAGCGGCATAAACGGAACCCACTGCGTTCGTGAACGGATGGTTGGCAGTACGGCTTGTCCATTCTCCGTCAGAAGAATCGCGACAACCGGCGATTGCGGCTCCTCCAGAAACTTCAGCAAGCTGTTCGCGGCTTGCAGCGTCATGGTTTCAACGCGCTGCACGATATAGATCTTTCGTGACGTGCTTATATTTCGATAGGCAAGCTCTCTTTGAAGCTCGCGAATTTGGTCGATTTTAATGGAGTTGCCATCTGGTTCTACCAGATGCAAATCCGGCTGGTTGCCATGCTCGAACTTCCGGCACTCCAAGCATTCGCCGCAAGCGTCATCGCCTTCGCCTGTACAGAACAATGCTTTGGCAAACGCCATCGCCATGTTCATCCGCCCGCTTCCGGGCGGCCCACTGAATAAATAGGCATGCGAAACTTTGCCGCTTGTCAGCGCATAAAACAAAATGCGTTTCGCCTTCGGTTGCCCGGCAAGCTGTGCAATGCTCATGGTAAAGATCCCCTCTATGCTAGAAAAACAAATTAATGAGAATGCCGCGAATATCGCCGACTTTTTGCAGCAGCTCAAGTCGTCCTTCTTCACTTTCAAGCAGTTCTTCACCCATCAATACGAGGGAAGAATCTATTTCTTCTAATAACTTATATCGTTTCGTACGGCCGCGACGGTCAAACCCGCGCGTTTCCTTCATTCCTATACCTCGTCTGACGGTATCCTCGAGGAATTGCTTTACCATCTGGCGATAAAGTCGCAGCTCTCTGACGGTCATCGATCTTGCGAGTCGTTCGCCTTGATTATGAATATTCTGCAGTTTCTCCTGCAGCTGTTCAATCGTACGCTGTTCGTCCTGAAAGTTCATCACATCTGCAAAGTTCTTAGGCGCAATCGGTTTGGAGCCGAGATCCGGCCGCGCTCGGTCTTGCCCTAAAGGACGCCAGCCCGGATTAATCTTCATTGAAGTTCACGTCCAATCAGAAATGTTCGAACCGCTCTACCGGTACGACGAATACGGCAGCGCCGCCAACTTGCACTTCAACAGGGAACGGAATGTAGGCATCTGTCGTGCTGCCCATAGGGGATACAGGTGAAACAAGTTGATCACGGACTTTACAGTTTGAACGAATCACCGTCATCACCTCATGAACCCGCTCATCCTCAATACCGATCATGAAGGTTGTGTTGCCTGCACGCAGAAAACCGCCGGTACTAGCCAGCTTTGTTGCCCGGAATCCCTCTCTTACAAGTGCATTCGACAACCGGTTGCTATCTTTATCCTGTACAATCGCAATAACTAATTTCATCAATATCCCTCCTAAAATTTTCGAAAGACATCGTTACCTTATTATTAATTTGACATCCCTTGTAAATAATCCTTTAAAATCGTCTATTTATTATAGCCATGACATCATTCAACACGTTCTCTTGCGTTTGTTCGGCATTAACACGCACAATTCGATCCGGATCGGCTGCCATGAGCCTGCGATACCCTTCTCTCACCTTCTCATGAAAAGCCAAACTCTCTAGGTCGAGTCTGTTGATTTCTCTCTCCGAAGTAGCATTAATCCGTGCTAAGCCCGCTTCCGCAGAGATATCCATCCATATCGTCAATTGCGGCATGAACCCTTCTATCGCAAATTGGTTAATCGACCATACTTCCTCGATCCCAAGTCCGCGCGCATACCCTTGATAAGCTAGGCTGCTGTCGACAAAACGGTCACATAGGACCACATCGCCTTGAGCTAGCGCCGGCAGAACCTTCTCCACAAGATGCTGTCGTCTGGCCGCTGCGTATAGAAGTGCCTCCGTTCGTGCATCCATGGATGTATTGGCTGTATCCAGTATCACATTCCGAATCTGCTCGGCAATCGGGATGCCTCCTGGTTCTCTTGTCATTATGACATTTCTGCCTTGGGCTC
Source organism: Paenibacillus sp. CF384 (assembly GCF_900106745.1). GTDB lineage: Bacteria > Bacillota > Bacilli > Paenibacillales > Paenibacillaceae > Paenibacillus_Z. Next base: position 71,846 of record NZ_FNNV01000024.1, read on the forward strand.
TAAGTGCACGTACTACGCCCTCTATAAGGGTCGTTTTACCTGCTCCTTCGCCGCCTTCTATCGTCAAAAACAACCCTTTTTCCACTTCAGTACTCCTCTGTCTGTTAATACCCTTATCATATCAAAGCCAATCATAGGCGTAAACGACTAGCCCGTCCGTAGTACGGTTATTGTTTGCATCGTCGGATCTGACGCTCCCTGACATCTTGCGCCGTGCTCCATCAACTGTTGGATGTAAATTATCGTTTCCTCCGTAATGCGTTCGCCTTCATATAACAATGGGATGCCGGGGGGATAAGGAATGACCGCTTCTACGGTGTAACGTCCCGCCGAATTCGACAATGGAATGGTTTCCGTCCCATTCGAAGCATGTTGCACGCCTGATCTCGTGAATACAACCGGTTCCGACATTGTTCGGTGATGTTCGATTGGCATTTCGACGTTTTCCCTGGCTTTCAAACCTTCACGCTCAATCTCTTCCGCGATCGCATGCAGTGCTTCTTGAAGTCTGTCTACATCTGAATCGGATGCCGCCAGCCCAAATAACAAGACTACATAACGAAGGTCAGCCATCTCGGCATAACAGCCGTACTTCTCCAAACGTTGCTGCAGGTCAAACCCCGACAACCGACCATGAGCTTCTCGCAAAATAACACGAATCGGATCTACCCTAATTGCAGCTGCTGATGATCGCCCCTGTTCCTCATCCACTATGATTGTTTCAAATGCTGATTGGTCTTTGATCCAAGCTCTAAACCTACGAGCAGCATGAATGCCTTGTTCAAAAAGATCACTGCCATACGCTTGCAGCATAGCCCGTGTCATATCGAGTGAAGCTATAATGGGATACGATGGACTTGAGCTCTGTATCATTCGCAGTGCATCAGCAAGCGCCAACGTATGGATTCGTTGACCTTGAACATGCAGCATAGCGCCCATTGTCAGTGCAGGCAATGTTTTATGTGTCGATTGCACGACAGCATCGGCGCCTGCTTGTATAGCGGAACGCGGAAATGCCGGATGCAGACCGTAATGAGCACCATGCGCTTCGTCAACAAGCAGCAGCATTCCATGAGCATGAATCTGCTTTGCATATGGCTCCAAGTCTATGCTGAGCCCATAGTAGCTGGGGTTCGTCAGAAATACAGCTTTTGCATCTGGGTATTTAGCCATAGCCTCTTCAACTTGCGAAATATCCGGGAGAACGTCTAAATTGCTCCCTGCATTCTTCTGAGGCATGATAAACACTGCACTTGCCCCTGCAAGCATTAAACCGTTTAAAACCGATTTGTGCGCGTTACGTTGTACAATGACTAGGTCTCCTGGCCTACATGCAGCCAATAACATAGCTAAGTTTCCAACTGTGCTGCCTCCTACGAGGAAGAAGGTTTGGTCCGCTCCGAATACCTCAGCAGCTAATGTCTGTGCTTCCTGAATGATACCTGATGGTGCATGGAGGTCGTCGGTCCCCGATATTTCTGTTACATCAATCCTCATTATGGATTGAAAGGTCTGTACGGCATTGTCATTCATGCCGGTCAGATGTGCGATAGACTGACCATATTTATGGCCAGGTACATGAAAGCTTACAGGATTTGATCGCTGCAAGGCTGTTAAGGTATCGAATAGCGGCGCATGCCACTGTTTGCTCTGAGTATCTGCCAAGCAACTTTCCCCCTGCTTAAACTTCTTCTTTCTCTCATCATAATCCATTATGAAGGCAACATAAACCTGTTGAAGACACAGCCTGTAAACAAAATAACCCCTAACCATTCTCGGGTATTTCTACAACTCGAGACGATATAGGGATTACTTGTTCCTTACACTGTAGCAGTTCGAGAGTTTAGGCATTATTTTGCATCCAGATCCGTTTTAGTTGGTGTATAAAGAAAGGGTATTTAGCATCCTGCACTTCTGTGCGTACCATCTCAACCTCGCAAGTTTCGCAAATAAACTCATCAATGATTCGAATGCCTTGTTCTTTCTCTTGACCGCAAATAATGCATGAGTTTCCCGTAATCTCTTCCATCATTTCGTTTCACCTCATCCAAGTGAAAATATGTCATTGCTTCTAGTATGCCACAAAGTCTAGCAAACTATACGACTTTCATAGCCCATTTCAAATAGTAATACAGTTTATGTTGAAGCGCCCAGATTGGTGACGAAGGGCTTGCACTTCTTTCGGGCAGGAAGTCTACACATTAATCAACCTTTTACCGATACATGGTGTAGAACGCAGAAAGGCGTGAACATCATGCGCGGTAAACTTGCTGAACAAGAGAAAGCAACAATCTATCAATACCAACTCATACAGAAGGTGCTCGTACGAGATGAACTGCGTCGAAGCCATCTCAGTATACTAGCCATTCTTGCTATCTTCCTCTGGCTCATGTATCACATGGAGGGAATGAAAGCACTCGGAATCGGATTCATTAGCACCTTCGTAATCCAGTTCATTATTACGCGGTTAACGCTCATCCGCGTTGACGAGCCGGATGATCGCAGATGGGGCTGGCGCATTATGCCGCCATGGATCGGTTACATTCCAACAGCTCACATCGAGCTTGCCTTGTATCGTAGATTGCATCGTCACTTATTATGGCTTGGTCTATGCGCCATTGGCGTCTTCTATCCATGGGCCAATGAAGCTACAATGATCAGTCTCATTATGTGCCATGTTTGGATATTAGCGCCCCGGCTAGTCATCATGCGCAAGCTTCGCAAAGCCAAACGCAACGGCGTGCTTCGCATCGCTGTATCTGAAGTCAGCTACTATCATCGGTAACCCGTTTCGAATGAAACGGAACGATGATGGCAGCTGACTTTGTGATTTAGGGACAACAAAAAACCGACCGTATAATTACGGTCGGTTCATCGTGCTTGGCGACGTCCTACTCTCCCAGGACCCTGCGGTCCAAGTACCATCGGCGCTGGAGGGCTTAACGGTCGTGTTCGGGATGGGAACGCGTGGGTCCCCTCCGCCATCGCCACCAAACGGTGAAATCGCGTGAGCGATACTCTGTTCAAAGCTTGCGCCTTGAAAACTGGATACGAACCTTTGCGAAGGTCTTAATTAGCTGATGTTGTTCCGAAGTTGAACATCCGAGCAGATGTTCGTAGGATAAGCCCTCGACCGATTAGTATTCGTCAGCTGCATGCATTGCTGCACTTCCACCTCGAACCTATCAACCTGGTCGTCTTCCAG
>NZ_FNNV01000030.1 GCF_900106745.1 Paenibacillus sp. CF384
GTTCCATAAAGCCATGTAACAGCGCGAAAAAACAAGCAATCTTGTGAGAACTTGTTTTTTGGCTGGAAGGACTCCGGATTAAAGGGGCTGAGCCGGTCTGGCTGCCCTTTTCATAAAAATGCTGCATTTTGTGCAACATTCGGCCTTTCAGCTCACTGTGGAGGGTTAAATGCTGCATTTTATGCAACATTTTGCTCGATGCTCGATGCCCATCACCCACACAGCTCAAGTGTGTGGGTAATGGTGGCGCTAGAATGCTGCATTTTATGCAACATTTACTCCATGCTCGATACTCGGTGCCCCGCTTCCCAGTCGCCTCATTTGCTTATCGGCCTTAACCGATCATCCGGAAATCAATATGGAGCGGCGGCGGACAAAGCTGCATGGCTTCTTCAATCAGCTCTTGAGACAGTTCGACGTTCCTTTGTGCAGCGAGCTTCTTGGCGTTGTACTTGAACCATAGCTCGATGATCAATATTTCGCCTTCGCGGATGACGGCGAACTCCGTGGCGAACAGCTTCTCCATGAATGCATCATGGCCAAGCTCCAGCGCGACTGCGCCTACAATGATTTGAATGCGGTCGCTGCTCGCGAATGCCGGCGGCAGCGATTCGTATAAGTGCCATGCCCGCTCGTAATCCTTGTTCTGAATGACGAGATTGAGATACTCTTCCACGAATGCCCGGTCCGGGAAACGACCGGATACTCCATAAGCCTGCTCATAATAAGCTAACGCACGATCCGTCTCGCCCCGCTGCTTCATCACCACGGCTAAATTCCGGTATACCCATGCCGAAGGCTTCAAACGCAGCGATGCTTCCCACGCTTCAATCGCTTCCGCGTCCAGCCCTTTCTCATAACGCATTACTCCTTCATGCAAGAGCGCCGTCCACGTGCGATTATCAGCGTGTTCCAGGCTCCGCTTCAGCCTGTCCATCCATACGTCTTGAATCATCCAAGACGGCGGAATCTCTTCAACATCATGCTCCGGCAGATAACCTTCTCGCAGCAGGACGAGCCAAGGTTGCTGCTCTACCCCGAGCGTTTCATCCGCGAAGAGGAAGCCTTGCGGGACACCGCCGACGCCCCCGACTTCGCTCTCCCTCCGCACTCGCTCTAACGCGCCCCAGCCTGAGCCCGTATGCAGCGATAATTCCGGCGTTTTGCCTGCCAGCGCCTGATATCTCGCATGCGCGGCATACACCGCTTCGTCGCTGAGCTCCTGACTGACTTGCTCCTCTATATAATCACGAGCCTGGTCCCAATTCTCCTGATAAGCCGCTTCCGTATCGATGCCGCTCAGCATGCCTATCATTTGCGTGAAATCCCAAACGGAATGCGCAGGCATCTCGATGTCATGCAGCTGCGTTGGCGCGAACCCGCCCTGCACCTCGATGTAGTTGCCTTCGCCCGGCTTCGCCAAGAAGTCGCACCACCGTCTGCCTCCCGCATGATTGCCCCAGCAGAACATTTTTCGATACCGAAGCCTTGCAGTCGATCGCTCGAAGAACATGCGGCCATCCTCATAGGAGACAGCCTCCCACGGCGACTTCTCGGCTGCAGGCGTCTGGAAGAAATACTCGCTCGCATAAGGGAAGCCCATCGGATACGACACGTCCACGCCTGGGACAGCGGGCAATACCGGCAGCTTGTCAGCGCCATAACCCTTCTGCGCAGGATCGATATAAATAACATCGCCGGTCCCCGAGAACACCCGCGACTTCTCCGTCTCCTCTACCGCGATATTCGTCCACCAATACATAGGCACGGCCGCCGCTTGATCATTCACGATACGGACATAGACCCCTAACTGCCTAGCACCCGGCGGCAAATGAAAATCGATATGCCAGAACAGGTTCTTGCACCGCTCATACTCGTAGATGCGAAGAAACTCGTTCCCTTCATCATCCGTAAGCTTGGCCGCGTGCATCGGCGAGCAGGTTGTGAACGTATGGCCGATGTGACCGATATTCCACTCGATTCCGCCCGAGAACCACGCGTTCAGAATCGCTAAATTCGCCGGCTGGAACACCGGATTCCTATACAGGATCTCTCGCCCAGTTGCTTTCTCTTGCAGCGAATACAGCCTTCCGCCGTACTCCGGCAGAAACACTGCTTTGAGCACGTCATTTTCCAGCACAATCGTCTTCAATTCAATCGTCTCGCGCTTCCTGGAATACCGATCCTGCATCCGGTACGGCAAATATCGCTCGCCCGTATTGTCTCCCATATGCAGCTTATGTTCCGGCGTCAGACTGCCGTTATCCGTGACTTCGCGATGCGCGTTCTTATTTCTGAACATCGGCAGGGGGTTCACCCCTTCCGGCCGTGCTCCCTCGATCGTCAAACTTGCGGTTCTCACCAACATGGCGGTCCATCAGCTCCCCAGCTTTTATCCTTTTACAGCACCTACAGTCAAACCCGAGATAATTCGCTTGGATACGAACAAATACACGATAAAGCTTGGCAGAAACACGACCATACATGCCGCGAAGATACCGCCGTAATTGCCCGTATTGGCATACCCGTACACGATGGACTGCAGCGATAACGCGAGTGTGCGCGAATTGGCGTCATTGGAGAAGATCAGCGCGAAGAAGTATTCGTTCCACACCCCTAGAAAGTTGAAGATCGATAACGTAATGATGCCCGGCTGTGCCACCGGCAGAATGATTTGGATGAACGCTCGAATCGGACCGCAGCCATCCATGGCGGCAGATTCCTCAAGCTCTTTGGGAACCGAGGAGAAGAAGCTGGTGAGAAAAAACACGGCAAACGGAACGTTCGTGCAAATATAAACGAGAATCAGCGTAATGATCGAGCCGGTCAGCTTCAATTCCACGAAGATCGAGAACAGCGGAATCGAGATGAGAATACTCGGAATCGCAAGCGCAGACATGAACATCATGTTCAGCAGCCCGCGTCCCTTAAACTGAGCACGACCCAGCATGTACGCAGCCGGAGCCGAAACGACGACGATGCCGATGCAGGCCGTAACCGTATAAATAACACTATTCGCAAAATATCGCCCAATGTCCTGCTGCTTGAACAAGTCCGTATAGTTGGAGAAATGGATGCCGCTTTTCAGTAAGGAGTTCGTGAATATATCCCTCGTCGAACTCAGCGAAGCCAGGATGACCCAACCGAACAGAATGACGGAGAAGATCAGCCAGCCATAGAGCGGAATGTAAGCCGGTAATAGATTTATTTTCTTTCGCATTGCTGCGCTGCGCATGAAGATTCCTCCTCCTCTTAATATTCCAAACGGTCCCTCGGGAAAAGCCGGCTGATGAGCGCAGATGCAATCAGCGTCGCTAACGTAATCAAGATGCCCACGCTCGCCCCTGATCCGACGTTAAATGCCCCTTCATTCAGAACCGATGTTCCTTTGGCCATGCCGAACACCTTCTGGTACATGTAATACCCCGGCGTAACGGTATGCGGATCATCGAGCCCGAACGTCGCCGACCATACGAAGAAATTGAACGCCGTGATGGTCCACAGGACCAGCGTCGTCCGAAACACATCCCGCAGCAGCGGCAAGGTGATTTTGAAAAACTTCGTCCACGGACTCGCCCCCTCCAAGGTGGCTACTTCGTAGAAATCGCCGGGAATGCGGTTGATACCGGCATTCAGGATCAGCATGAAATAACCGATCGAACCGAAGCTGAACGCCATAATCATGGCGTAATAGATATGCTCGTTATCCGTCCACTGTATATTGGCAAGCGCCGTTAAACCAAGGCGATTAAATACGGAGGTTAGCAAGCCGAAGCTCGAATTGTAAATATACTGCAGCCATACAACGGACATGACTACCGCGGAGACCGTATTCGGCAGGAAAATCAGTGATCGCCAGAAGTTTTTCCCCTTCACCCCGGAAGTTAGAATGGCCGCGTATAGGAAAGCAAAGACGAAGATGAGCACACCGCCAAACGCCCATATGCCAAGTACATTTTTGACCGACCCGATAAAATAAGTACTGCTCGTTACATCCTTGTAATTCACGAGGCCAACAAACTTCCACTCCGCGATACGGCTGGAGAGAGTCGGGATATTATAGAAGCTCATAGCGAATGTACGCAAAGTCGGATATAGGAAAATAGCCAGATATATAATGACGGCCGGCGCCAAGAACAGCGCGATAATCGATTTTTTCATTCTCATGACAGCACCCCCGCAACATGTCAGCCTTCCAATTCGTAAAACGCGGCGTTCCCACGAACGCCGCGTTCCGATTGCAATAGCGTTACTTCGCCTTACTTGCCTTCATAGAACTTCTTCGCTTGGTCCGCCATTTTGCTTACGTACGCTTCCGGCTTGATCTTGCCTGTTGCCAGCTCCATGAATGTCGGGAGAACCGTACCGCTCGAGAAATCTCCGCCGTTGTCGATACCGAAGCCCCACGGCATGTTTACTTTCGCGTTGCCGAAAGCAACCGCAGCTTCCGCAAGCGGAGCAGGCCATGTGGAATCGATCGTAGCCGGGATCGCAAGCGCTTGCGCCGACATGCCCTCTTGCGCTTTCTTGCCGACAAGGTACTTCACTAACTCGAATGCAGCAGGAACGTTCTTGCTGTTCTTATTCATCAGCAAGCCTTGTGCGCCGAAGGAAAGGCCTTGTTGGCCGCCCTTGTCATTGCCGTTCGCGACGACTGGGAATTGGAAGGAGCCCCATTGGAAGTCAGGACCTGCTGTTGCGGCTACTTCATTCGGCAGCCAAGTGCCGTTCAAATACATGGCCACTTTGCCGAGCGCCAGATCTTGCTGTCCTGCCGGATACTTATTGCCTGCGATTTTCTTGGAGAAGTAGCCTTTGTCATTCAAGATTTGCATGTCTTTCGCGAACTGGAGCACGATCGGATCTTTCCACATCTCGCCTGTTTTGTCTTTGACCAGACTGTCGGTCCAGTCGCTGCCCATCGCGCTTCCGAGGTACCCGCCGATGAAGAGGTCGCGATAAGCATCATCGAATGTGATTGGCTCTACGCCTGCTTTCTTGAGCAGCTCGCAATCCGCCAGGAACTCATCCCATGAAGTAGGGACCGCTGTGATGCCTGCTTGCGCAAACAGGGCTTTATTGTAGAAGAACAGCACCGCGTAAGGCTGCTGCGGAATTGCGTAGTAGCCTTCTTCAAGACCTGCAGGTGCAGCCAGCGATTTCACCCAGTCCATCAGCGACGGAAGCAGGGAATCCTTCACGGACTTGCCATCGATGCCGATTGACGGCTGCTCCAAGAGCTCGTCAAGCTTCAATACATGATCCTTCAGATTGCCGAGCGCCGAGCCAGGGTCTTGCTCGAAGATATCAATTTGCTCGCCGCTCTCAAGTGCCGGCTTGATCAGCTTATTAATGTCACGTCCGTTATACTTCACTTCGACATCCACATTCGGGTTGGCAGCCTCGAACTCTTTGACCGCCTCATCGATGACTTTCGCCTGCGGCTCCGCATTGCTCCACATCGACCAGAAGACGACTTTCCCTTCGAGGCCTGCTGCAGTGCTTTCATCTGTTGTCGCATTGGCCGCATTCGTATTCGTACTCGTATTAGCGGTTGCAGCGGTGTTCGTGGATTCCTTCTCATTCGCAGAAGCATTCGTTGCCTTGGTATCGTTGTTTGATTTCCCGCAGCCCGACAATACGGACAGCGCCAGCATCGTCGTTAACGTTAGTGCGGCTAATGGTTTTCTTTGGATCAAAGTGAATTCCCCCCGGCATGTAATGGCTTACAAGTGTGATTATAGGCGCATTAAATCCGAGTAAGTATGCCTGCAGATTAGATAAAACTGGATAATAATAAGCCTGCTCCGAGCGCAGCCAAATAGAGGGCGGACATCGGTCCCCCCTCCTATAAGCAACTTGAAGTGTTAAAAGTATGTAAACAACTTATACGAATATGGATAAAACTAAGAGCTTTGCTTGAAACCGACTCTTTCGAAATCGATGATGATATACTCATTTACATAAACGCCATTTCACTCTCGATACGGATAGGTGCTATCATGGGAATTTTAACGAGAATGCGCATCAAGACGCAGCTTCAGTTAGCTGTTGCACTAATAGTGATCATCATGCTGATGATTATTTACTCCTTGTACACCCAAACCTCTCAAATCGTCATCAAGAACAACAATCAATATACCGAAGATACCATTCGTAAATTCAAGCTTAACCTCTCGCAGAAGACCGATGAAATCAGTCAAATTATTCTCAGCTTAGGGTTCGATCCCTTCGTGCAGAAATTCATGACGCAGAACGACCCCAGCTTGCTCTATGAGATGAGCAATGAACTGGACCGCAAGATCATCTCCTTAAAGGCCGGCCGCAAAGGCTTCCAGGATATCGTCTTGATCGGCACCAGCGGCATGCGTTACAGCCTGAACGGCAGCATTGATTTCGTACAGCGCTCTGATGCGGAAATTGAGTCCAGCAAGACCGTGTATGTCAGCGGCTTAGAGCCCTATGATTATAGTTCCACTTCAAAGAACAGCATGCTGTTCGCTCAGAATATCTATTCCAGCGATCTCGGCAACGGCACGGATGGCAATCGCATCGGGTACATAGCCGTCATTATCGACGTGGAGGCGATGTTCTTCGATGACGACAGGAGCAAGGCAGAGCCCGGCGTCGGATTCTATCTCATCGACCACTTCGGCAGTGTCTATCCGGAGACGAATTCACCCGATATCACCAGAACGATTAGTACGTTAAGCAGCCAGCATAATAGCGAGCAGAAGCTGACCGATTCTATCGGTGGGGTCAAAGGAGCCATCCAAATCCAGCGGCTCGACCAGATCAATGCTTCCGTGCTCAGCTTCGTCCCGCAAGAAGCGCTGTTAGCGGAGCTCGACTCCGTGCGCAACCGCAGCATTCTCATCGTTATCCTATCGATCCTGTTCATGGCCGTTCCTTTCGCGGTGATTACGAATAATATCGTGCAGCCCATTCAGCGGCTCGTCCGATTCATTAACGGCATCAAATTCGGCAGCATCAAGGATCTGAAATCAACCATCCACCTTGAAGGCAATGTGGAAATGAGCGTGGTCGCCGAGAATTTGAACGGCATGTTAAGTGAAATCGACAATCTCACACACCGCCTCGTCGAGACGAACACCCATCTGCTGGAGGCCGAGATCGAGAAGGAGAAAGCCGCCACGGCTTATCTGCGCAGTCAGATCAATCCGCATTTTCTATATAACACGTTAGAATCGATTAAAGGTGTTGCGCTCGAAGCCGAAGCTCCCCAAATCGTCGAAATGACGAAGGCGCTCGGCAAGCTGTTCCATTACAGCATCAAAGGCTCTGGTTATGTCACGCTCGATCAGGAGCTGAATGCGGTCAAGTCATACATATACCTGCAATTGATTCGGTTCGAGGATCGTTTCGACGTTACCTATCAGTTCACGGACGAAGCCCTGCAAGTATCGGTGCTCAAAATGATTCTGCAGCCGCTCGTAGAGAATGCCGTTTTCCATGGACTTGAACCGAAAACCTCCAAAGGTAACCTCACGATCACCGGTGAAGTCGAGAATGGCAGGACGCTCGTGCTCCGCATCTCCGACGATGGCATGGGCGTCGATGAGGAAACCTTGCGCCGTATCCAAAGCAAATTGCTGGAGAAAACGTCCTCCTTGAGCCGTGACGGTCAGGACTCATCGGACAGCGACAGCATAGGTTTGCTTAACGTGAATAATAGACTTCGGTTAGCCTATGGCTTTCAATATGGGCTCACCTTCGAAAGCGAAGCCGGTCATGGAACATGCATCACCCTTACGATGCCAAGCCACTACGTACAACAGGGAGGGGATATCCGTGTATAAAGTACTTCTCGTGGATGATGAGAATCTTGTTCTGAAGAGTTTGGCGGCAGGCGTGGATTGGAAGAAGTCCGGCTTCTCTGTTGCGGGCAAAGCGAATAATGCCACCAAAGCGCTTCAATTGATTCAAGAGCTCCAGCCGCATGTCGTGTTTACCGATATCCGTATGCCGGGGTTATCGGGCCTTGAGTTAATTAAGCAGATTAAAGAACTGGATAAGGATATCCAAATCATCGTCATCAGCGGCTACGCTGAATTCGCCTATGTTCAGAAGTCGTTGAATTACGGCGTTCTTGGCTACTGCCTCAAGCCCTTCGACGATCATGAAATCCATACGTTGCTTCAAACGGCAGCCGGCAACTTGAATGAGATTAAACACAAACGCGAAGGCAAGCTGCTTGAACTGCTTGATGATCCAGCTACAGCACAGGCACAATCCGTTTTTCATGACATCTTATCGGATGCCGGCGTCACCTCAGATGCCATTTATCTTCTCGTTACCGTCGGCGGCAAAGGCCGGTTAACGTTCCTTCCGGAGACGAACTATGTCGGCCTTAATCTTGGTAATTCCCGCAGTGTCTATTGGGTGCAATCGGCTGATCGGGATACGTTGTTAACAGCGATCCAATTGCCTTTGCAGGGCGGTATTCTTGGCATAGGCATTCAGCAGTCAGACCGGAATCTAGAGGGCATGATGCAGCGAATCGAACAATGCACGGTGCGTGCCTGGGATTTCTTTATTCATAATCGCCGGGATCTGTATTGGGAGGAGCAGCAGACGAAGGAGGATACTGCCGCTCTTCTGATCCGAAGGCTTGAGCGAGCGGTAGCGAAGCGTGAATTCACCCTTGCTGTGGAATTATTAGATGAGATGTGTCTGCCTTCCAACAAGCAATGCTTCACAATCTACCACTCGCTAAGAGTGTATAATATCGTTTATTTTCACTCTGCTTCCCATTCGTCCGAGGACGATTACATCTTTAGCAAGGAGCAGCTGCATCATCTCTATCCGAGCTTCGATCAGATGATCGAGAGCTTGAAGGAAAGCTTAAACGACGAGCTTGAGGGGCCCTCCGAATCTGTTGTAAGCGCATCCCGCGCTGTGAAGGGGGAAACCGAACACGCGAACTTGAAGGAAATCATCAAGTATATGAATGAAAACTATCGCAATCATATCTCCATCCAGAGCATCTCGCGCATCTTCTACCTGCATCCGAACTACTTAAGCCAGCTGTTCAAGCGCGAGATCAAGGTGACGTTTACGGAGTACTTAACGAAGGTGCGATTACAAGAAGCGAAGAACCTGCTGCGTACGACGAATCTGCCAATTGGCGAGGTTGCTGAAACGATCGGGTTCCGCGATTACTTCTATTTCACGCGCATCTTCAAGAAGAACACTCAGCAAACACCGAAGCAATATCGAATGCTGAGCAACGGGGGCGGCGAGGCGTAATGAGTATGAACATCGTGAAAAGACGGCTCCCCTTGATGCTTGCAATCGTTGTGCTGTTCGCCACGGCTGCAGGCTGCCGCGACACCAGCCAGCAAAGACTGCCATCGCAGCCCGCTGCCTCCGCCCCATCCGAGCATATGGATATTTCCGTTGCGTTATGGGACCTGAAGGACAACATGTTAGCAGACGACCCGCTAGTACAACGCTTGGAGAAGAAGCTCAATATCACCATCAAACCGGTTGACATTACAACCGCAAATTACGTCCAACAGTTTCAGATGTGGGCTTCCACGGGCCAACTGCCTGATATCTTCGCAGTCGATGCCGTGAACTCCCAGTACTATCGCAACTGGAGGGATCAAGGCGTCATCAAGCCGCTGCCGAATGATTTAACCGCCTATCCGTATTTGGCCCAGTATCTGGCGACGACCGAATTTCAGGATCTTAAAGATCATGGCAAGCTGTATTTTATCCCGCGCAAAACCTATGACAGCACCGACTATAACGTCCTGGACCGATTGGTCGCCTATCGCTGGGATCTCGCGCAGCAAGCGGGTATTACCAAAGAGCCGGAGACTTGGGATGAGTTCCGTGCCATGCTCAAAGCCATCGTCGACAAAGACCCCGAGAACAAGCACATTACGGGTCTCACCACGGTCTCTAAGATTCTGCTTGGCGGATTGTTCTGGCTGTACGGCTCGCCTGCTGCAACAAGCGACGGCAGCGGAAGTGATTTTAAATGGATAAAGGAAGATGGGCGTTATATTCCTGCCGTATTCTCGAAGCATGCGATTGCGTCCTTACAGCAACTGAGAGATTTCTATACAGCCGGTTTAATTGATCCGGAATTGCCGATCACCCGGGGCAATATGGGGGTTGATAAATTTGCCGAGGGCAAAGTGGCGGCCATCATTACAGCCGGCATGTTTCGCTCCGTGGACGCGAATATGGATCAAAGCCGGTGGCAGAAGCTGCATCCGAAGGAGCAGAGTTTCTATGATTCCGTAAGATTCCTCAAGCCTCTTCCGGCGATAGACGGCAACCGGTACAGTGCGGTGTTCAAAACGTTCTGGTCCGAGAGTTACATCTCGTCAAATGTATCCAAGGATAAGATGGACCGCATCCTGCAGCTGTTCGATTACATGAACTCTCCGGACTTTCTGGAAATGAGGCATTACGGTCTGGAGAATGTCGATTTCACCAAGGACGGAGATGCGATACAGAAAAGCGATCCGAGTACTAACATTCTGTCCAAGTATCGCTCGTTCTCGCTATTCGCGAATTTAGCCAACTGGGATGGGATGGCCATGCTTCATCCGAATTATTCCGGTATTTCACCTGAAGCTTACAAGGCGCAGAAGGAGCTGATTGATTACTCCTTGCGCATGACGAGCAAGCAAGCGTACGAGCCGAGGCTGACGAACCTATCCACGCCCACGAAGGATACGTTCACCATCTTCGACAACGATGATATGATTCGCGTCATGATTAGCAAGCTGCCCGTTGAGGTGATATGGAAATCCATCATCGACGGCTACAAGGCCAAAGGGCTGGATCGGATGATTAACGAGGTGAATGCCGAGGCGAAGAGAATGGGCATCGAATAATCCCAGCCGAACCCGCTAACCGCGCGCATCAGCTCTGATCTATCCCGCGCTGCTCGCTACACTTCAGATCAAACCGGCGGCGCTCCCTTACGAGCACATCGTTGTAAACTGCACGAACTCCACTTCGCAGCAGAAATGTTGCATTTTATGCAGCATTCCAGGTCAATTCAGCACTCTTACTGGAAAATGTTGCACATTATGCAGCATTTTCTATTTCATTAGCCTCACAGAGGGCATTTCTCGGTTAGATGTTGCAGTTTCTGCAACATTAGGCTGTATCCGCACATTAGGGAGCGTTGATTGTTGCTTTTTCTGCAACATTTACTTAACCCTTCCCCACAGGCGTACAGCCGCGCTGCCCCATCCATCGCGCTGCTACTCAAATGAGCACAACAAAGCCGTCTCGAATGCTGCATGTGGCAGCCTTTCGAGACGGCTCATTTTTTGGCTGCGTGTGGCGACGACTATTGTACTCTCAAATTATCGAAGTAGTAATCGAGCGTCGTTCTGCCGTTAAGTTGAGCGGTGAAGCCAGACCATACATATAGATTCACATTGTTGATCTGATGGCGATTGACCTGTGCGATTCCAGTTAAACTGATGGTTACCGTGTTCCACTGGTTGGCCGTCAAATTCGGCAGCCGATTCTCATAGATGACGCCGCCTGTTTGATCCTGGAGCTTCAACACAATGGGTTCGGTTTGCCCCGATGGTGATTGGGTTGTCGGATACACATCGAGCTTCAAGCTGGTGGCGTTAGCAATATCTACATACGGACTGCTAATGGTGTAGTAGCCGTTAGCCCAGCCGCTCGAAGGTACCGCGTAATGGAATTTGATGGACTGAGCACCTTCGGTTTTCTTCGTAGTATCTGCTGTTCGCGTCGCCTCTCCCGCCCATTGCGCCGTATTCTCAAAGCCGTTCACTAAGAGGCTCGAAGATGACGATGCCGTGGTAACCGTGTAGCTGTCGATATCCGCAGCCGGATTATCGGCGGAGTCTCGCTGAATCTTAATCGTATTCGATGTGCCCGCATTTAACGGTATCGTTATGGATCCCGTATTGGAGAACGTGTTCCAGCTGCCCGTTGGCGCGAAGCTGGTCTGTTGGATTTTCACATTGTTCACGTATAAGCTTAACGTTCTTGCATTCGTATTCGCGTTGGAGAAGCGGACGACCAGAGTCGCATTCCCTCCTGCGCCGCCATTTACACTGCTCACTTGGGAAGACGCGCCTACGCTGTTCAAATTACCGACAACCTTGCCGTTAGACGCATTAGTTGCATTCTGCTGCTGCCCGCCGCCGGCATAGGTTCCGTTCTCTGCCTCATAGACCGTCGTTCCTCCAGTAGGGGGCGGCGTGGTACCGCCATAACCTGAGGTGGCCGGAGCAGGCGGCGGAGGCGAGTTCGTCATAATCGAGAGTAGCTGGCTCATGACAGGCTTAAACGTATTATTGTTGCGCAGCAATCCGAAGTTGGATTCCGGATCATTCAGATTGGTGCTGCCATCTTTGTACGTATACAGAAACATCGGCCCCGTCCAAGCTGCCCACGCGGACTGCGTCCACACTTGGAAGGCTGACACGATATAGTCACTTTGCTGCTGCTCCGTTACCGTATTCGGACCCGATGTGGGGTATCCGAATTCCGTCGCCCATATTTGCTTGCTTCCGTCTCCGTTGTTGGCCATGATCGTATGAATTTCATTCGCCCGCAGCAGGGCGTTCCATACGCTCGGCGTTGTCGGAGCCGCAGGCCAGCAATAAGGATGAATCGCGAGCGCATCAAAATAGTTCTTTCCGCCGTTCGCATAAATCCCCGTCACCCAATCATACGGATCCACGATTCCGGATGTATTGATCAGGTTTGCCGGTGCGCCGTTAACGATCGTAACCGGTACTTGCAAGTCCGTAGAGGCTGCACGGATTGCCGTCGATCCCGGAATCAGAATGTTGCTGACGAATAAAGAAGGGCTGGATTGCACCGAGTAATTCGGCTCATTCCATAGCTCATAAGTCGTTACGCCAAGCGGCAAGTAGCGTCTTACGGCAAGATCGAGGAAGTTCTTCCACGCGTTGATGTTCGCCGCATTCGGATAGTAGCGGCTATCCGAATTTCCGCCATTCGCCCAGCTTGGCGTGTAGCCGGCTACGAGCATGACCTTCAGCCCTCTGCTAAGCGCTGTGTTGACCATTTTGTCCGGCCAGCTCCAGTCATAGGAGGTAGCTCCGCCTGCTTGCACAATGTCCCATTTCAGATCCAACCGCACCCACTTCAAGCCTGCGGCCACGACATTATCTGCGGCTGTATTGAGCTCTGCTTGCGTCCCAAAATACCATTGCCCCATTATCCCGCCTCTTGTATTCGGCGTACTGTAAGCGCTAACACTTGATGGCATGGCTAACGTCGAAATCAACATAGCCAGCATGGCGATAATCAGTACAACTGAGATCCTGCTGCTTCTTTTCATGATAGAACCTCCTAATCGAGTTTTAATCATGTCGACCCGTGGTGGATAGAATGAAGCCTTCTTGCGTTGCATCGCGTGCGTTGCACGGCAGGTAACCAATCTTCCCCCTTTGTGAATGGATTCGCACAAGATCTCTAATGTGCTTCGGGCATATCGTACTTTACAGCCACATAGGCGTCAATTGAAGATCTTTACCTCTGTTCTATTGGAATTGTGATTGTTATTCCTGCTCTGCATAGACGATTTCAATCGGAATGCCCGATTGATCGTTTAGCGGCGGCTCGTTCGTGATCCGCCTTGTACTTGCCGGGTTCTCCATCATCATTCGCGCGGTCAGCGCAAGGACAGTCGCATCCAGGACATCGTCCATTTTAGCTGAAACTTGGTTCCAGACCGCGTCTCCGCCACTAGCGACATCGTTGATAAAATTCGGGATATGGGACTGGATCACTGCGAGTCGTTCAAATAAACCGGGGACATGATGCTTGCTCGAGAATCTTTCACGATTCGATAAGGCCAAGAAGCAAACTTCAGGATGTGCTTCCGAAACCACGGAACGGTCCGCGATGCTTAATACGAAGTCACGTACATTTGCAATTCTGGGGACCAATGCATAGCCGGGCGGAGTCAGATTCATTTGGGTATCTGTAACGTTAATGCCATTAATCGCGTTGTACCTCTCTATTGGCGATCGTGCCGGTTCGCCATTTGACTCTGCACGTGTAAGGCGCCGCCACTCCTCTAAAGCATTGTAGCTTGGCGCATGGAAGCATCTTTTCTTATTGGCAGGACCCAGCATATCCATAACTAATTCATCACACCGACGTTTGCCGCTGCTGCTTAGACCGAGCGGCATATCGATCAGCAGCTTCCGGCAGGTCATGCCGAATTCTGCCCAGAGCTCTTCCAAATGCTCTACCTGAACATATCGAATTGTCGACTCTTCCTGTGTGCTGTCCAATAGAGCTGCTACCCACTGATTTTTGGAGCCGTCCACACCGATGTACACGCATTCTTCCCCCTATCCTGATCGTTCCACACAATATTCCCATCATACTCCGTTTAGATGTTCAGTCGCTAGTCTGAGACTCTATCTCTCTCATGGTAAACTATCGCTCTGATTGGCAGGGAATTTTTAGCTGCTTTGGGAAGTGCGAAATTTTCTAACGAACCGTACGGGGGTTATTTGTCCGAAAATAGCTCCCCAAAAATTCTAACGAACCGTACAGGTTCTATTTGCTGGAATTCGGGCAATTGGAGGCCGATTTCCCCAGAATAAGACCTGTACAGTTCGTTAGATTCTCAAAGCCCCGGGATTCGGCCAAATAAGGCCTCCACGGTTCGTTAGATTATTGCGAATTAGTTGGTGGTGCGATGTGGAGTGTGAGTTGCAGAGTATGAGTTGTACGAGTGAGAAATGCGGAGTGTGAGTTGTACGAGTGAGTAATGCAGAGTGTGAGATGCGGAGTACGAGTTGCCGAGTGCTCGTTGTGGAGTGTGGAGTTGCGTGCTTTTGCTTTATGTAGGGGTTACAGATGGCGACAACCAGACTCACTCTAATAGAGCAGAATCTAGTACGAAATCGATAGGATCTACCACGTACGATAATCGTCCGTTTCTCACCAAACAGCCGGACCCTTAATCGGGTCCGGCTGCTGGCTGCATGGTTACAACGAAGCTCTACTTAGGCATTCCGCTATTAATTCACTTTTACAAGCTGCCACTGTTGATTCGTTCCCCCGTTGTCAAAGTACTGGATGACGTCGCCGCCATCCGAAGTCGAAGCACCGCTGACATCCGCGAGTTTGCCGCTATTTCGGTTAATCAGCTTGTAATAGCTTCCGACGAGTACCGGCTGCCATTGCTGGCTAAGACCGGTGCCGCTTGTATTCTGGATGATATTGCCGCCATCCGCGGTCGATTGCCCCGACACGTCGAGCACCTTGCCGCTATTGCGGTTCACCAGCTTGTAGTAACCGCTGCCGACGGAAACGAATTGCCACATTTGGTTCATACCGCCGTTATCTCCCCACTGGATGACGTCTGCCCCATCTGACTGCGACCCTTGGCTGACGTCCATCAGTTTGCCGCTGTTGCGGTTTACCAGCTTGTAGTAAGCTGACGTATCTATCGTCGGCGTGCTGGTACCCGAAACGCCGGTGATGACGAATGTGCTGACAGATCCCGCCGGAACCGTCGCCGTAAATTTCTTGTTCGAGAGCGCAAGGCCGGAAACCGCAGCCAAATTCTCCGTGCCGCTGGTCCGAGTCCCCGTCACCGAACCGGTCACGTTCGTAAACTGCGACAGGTCATACGTCACCGTGTTGGAAGCGGAGGAGTCGTTGACCGTAACGATGACGAGCTTGCTTCCCGTACTGTCATATGCTGCAATGGAATCCCCATCGGCGATATCGAGGATTTTGTAGCCTGGGCGGATGTACTTGCTCCACTGAGCCATGGAATAGTATTTCTTCTTCACCGTGAAGGTGCCGAGATTCGCGCTGGCATTATTCAGATCGGTTTCGATCATCCCCCAGCCGCCCGGTGTCTCTACCGCTTGCCAATAGACCCATGCTGCATTTTTCATATACTTGATATCCCACAAAATATTCCGAGACATCGTGATCCCATTCGCTTCCCCGTCGCCGTGCTCGGAGTTCCAGATCCGTTTGCCACCGGCTGCGGTGTTCAAGCCTACACGGTCACTGCCTCCGTACGTATGCGAATTGTACTGCACAAGCTTCGCCTTAGTCGCCGCAGAATAACTATTAATCGTATCCCTCGCAAGGTCGATACTCGTTTCTTCCGGCGCGCTGATGCCCGTCGTTATTCCTTTGGCAGTCAGCGAGTTGTACAGCTCACCGATCATGATCTGCTGATTAGCAGGGTACATGCGGTTGCCCTCTTGGCGATTGCCGAACGTCCAATAATTGGAGCTTGGCTCGTTAAAAGCAGAGAGTGTACGGAAATTAACACCCCAGCTGCTCTGAAAATGCTGCGTAACCGTCGTCAAATAGTCCGCGAAATCATCATACATATCCACCTTCAGGTTCTCGTCAGCGTTGTTATTCCCGGTAACACTGCCGCTCTTCGTCATCCACCACGGGGGTGAATTGGCGAACGCCTCGGCAATGAACTCGCTCGCATTGATCCGTGACTTCGCGGCATTCAACACCCAGCGTTGATTGGCATCTGCCGTCCAATCGTAGCTTGCGGTAGACGAAGCCTTAAAGCCGGGAATTCGCGCCCGCAAGTCCATATGGTTCGGATAGGCGGGATTCTCGCCGCCACCGATGTTGTAGCGCACGATGTTGAAATTCAATCCGCTCGTGCTGAACAACCGATCCGCATAATCGTTGCGAACCGAATCCGATGCACCTCCGACACGGTGCGCCCACCAAGCGAGCGTCGTGCCCCAGCCTTCCCATGTCTGAAATTGAACACTTGGGTTAACGACAGCTGTATAAGCAGCTGCGCTTACCTTGGGAACATGCATGCCTCCCAAGCCCGATCCCATCATCGTCACCATCACCACCCAGCTGAAAATGGACAACCCAATTCGTTTCAACATTACGTCATTGCTCCTCTCCTATTCGAATGTTCATCAGGCAACTGATCACGTAACTAAGGCGGACCACAGTCCGACCCTTCATTTCGCCTCACCTCCTTTCCGATCAAATCGATAAGCAGGAATAACGCAATAACTCGCCTGCTACAGCAATGAAACCCATTTCATCAATGAGCGGCAAGCATCTAGATTGTACCATATTTATATGTAAGCGTTGTCAATTTATGGTCATGTTCCGAAAAATAGTCCCCCCAGTCAACTTACCCCGATTCTCCCCCTACCAACAACTAACCCCCTATTCGGCGTCTGAGAGACGGAAAACACGACTCTCAGCTCGAAATCGCCTCATAAATAGAGCTGAAAGTCGGAAAATCCTACTCTCAGTTAGCCAACCCACCAATTAAACCCTATCTCGGCAGCTGAGAGACGGAAAATCCGACTCTCAGCTAGCCAGCCCACCAACTAAACCCTATCTCGGCGTCTGAGAGACGGAAAACACGACTCTCAGCTCGAAATCGCCTCATAAAAAGTGCTGAGAGTCGGAAAATCCGACTCTCAGCAATCAATCCCCCCAGCGAGCCTCACGCGAGCCTCACGCCAGCGAGCGCCCCCTACAATGACTCAGCTTCCCCGCCAGCGTCGGCTTCCATATTTCGCGGTAATCGAACCTCGAACAGCGTGCGAATGACATCGCTCTGCGCCGTGATGGTCCCTTGATGCTGCGTCACGATGTTCTTCGCGATGGACAAGCCCAGACCTGTGCTTCCTTCACCGCGATGGGTACGTGCTTTATCGCCGGTATAGAACATGTCGAAGATGTACGGCAGTTCCTCCGGAGGAATGCTGGTGCCGTAGTTAACCACCTGAATGACCGCTTCCTCCGCTTCCAGTTGGCCGTTGAGATCGATAAAACGTCCCTCACTGCCATAGCGAATGGCATTGGTCAGCAAGTTCTCGAACACGCGTGCCAACAGCTCGCCGTCCCCCATCACAGTCAAATGCGGCGCCACATTCAGGCGCGCAGTAAGATTGTTTTTCTCCAGCGCCGGATAGAGCTCCTCATTCAGCTGAATGAGGAGCTCGCTCAGATCAAGCGGCTTCTTCTCCACTTGCAGCTTGCCATAATTCACTCGCGTAATTTCGAACAGCTCGTCAATCAGCTTCTCAAGTCGCTGCGACTTCGTGTACGCAATGCTCGTATAGTGGTTGATTTGCTCCGCTGTCAGCTGATCGCCCTGAAGAATGAAATCCAGATAACCGAGCACCGAAGTCAGCGGCGTGCGCAAATCATGCGCTAAATTTAAGACCAGCTGCTCCTTGCTGTTCTCCGCAAAATCGCCTCTCTCCAGCGCTTGCTGCAACTTCTCACTGGCTAGATTAATATCCCGCGCAATATCTTCGAATTCGTCATTGGATGAGAGTTGTACACGATTATTGAAGTCACCCTTGGCAAGCTGATTGATCCCGCTGGATATTTCGCGAAAATATGACGCATATCGGCTCGTGAAGAGGTAGAAAAACAAAATGGAGAGCGGGATGAACACAATCATGAAAAAGTTGATATCCCCGATTTCGCCAATAAAAGACCGTACCCTAAAGAGCGGGCTTTCCCGCTTGGTAGTCGAATAATAAAGCTGCAGCGCTTTATAGAGCAGATAAGTAATGCCGCCCGACAAAACCATACTCAGCCCAAAGTACTGAAGCATCTTAAACCGGAAGCTGCGGACCATCTCAGCCATGGAACGAATACCCCACTCCCCATACCGTCTTGATCAGCTTGTTCTTGCGAACATCTTCACCAAGCTTCTTCCGGAGAGTACGAATATGAACCATGACCGTATTGTTTCCTTCAAAATAAGCCTCGCCCCACACCTGGAGAAAAAGCTGTTCCGCGCTGAACACCTTCTTCGGATGACTGGCGAGTAAGTACAGGATATCGAACTCTTTTGGCGTGATCTCGATCGTTTCTCCATAGAGAACAACCTTACGCTGTTCCGGATTGATCAGCAAACCACCGGCTTCCACGACCAGCGGATTCGCTGCTGCAGGCTGATTCAGCATCATGGAGCGTCTCAGCTGCGCGTTCACGCGAGCCACCAGCTCCATGGGGTTGAACGGTTTGGTGACATAATCATCCGCTCCGCTGACGAGTCCGGTGATCTTATCGAGATCGGTCGTTTTGGCGCTTAAGAAGATGATCGGCAGGTTATAATGAGCGCGAATTTGCCTTGTTGCTTCGTAGCCATCCAGCTTCGGCATCATAATATCCATAATCGCCAAGTCGATGGGATGCTTCTGGATCGCAGCGACCGCCTCGTGCCCGTCCGTCACTTTTATGCAGTTGTAGCCCTCTTTGAGTAAATGCAGCTCGATTAGATCGGCAATTTCCGACTCATCATCTGCAATTAGAATTGTGATCGACTTCATTCGTTCCTCCCTGGATCCCCTTAGCATGAGGAATGCTCGTAAATTTCATACTTCGATTACTTGATTTGTGTGGTCACGATGACCCCGTCCTTATTGTTGCCTGACAGCTCATAGCCGCCTTTCGCCGGTACCGGAATGGTGGTATCCCCGGTGATCGGATAATAAGAGATCTCATAGATTTCATCATCGATCGTAATCGTAATTTGCTTCTTGTCCTTCAAGTAGTCCAAATACTCTTCTAAGGCAAAGTTCTTCTTCTCCATCACGGCACTGTGCGGCAAACCAACATAACGGAAGTGCCACGGCTCGAACTCAATCCCTGTGACTGCCGTTTTGTCTTCAGGATACCGCAAGATAAACCCATATCGCCATGCGTTCTTCTTCAGCCACTTGCCCTCAAGCGCTTGACTCATCTCCGCTTGCGTTGATCCGATATCCAGCGATAGCCCCAAGTTATGTTCACTGTAGCCTGCAGGCAGCGCGTAGTCAGCACCTTTCTCAGCATAAAGCTGATTCTGCTCCTCATGATTCCGATAACCGCTGTTGACGATAAAATGGCTCACGCCATCGTTCTTCGCAGCCTTCACCATGTCGGCGAATTTACGTGCCAAGCTTGGCGACAGCTCAATCTCATTATCCAATAAACGGAATCCATTCACCAGCTCTAGATGCTCTGACAAATTAACCGCACCAGTCTCTTCACTTTCCGGATGCACCGGATGATCCTTATTCACAAGCAGTAAGTCGCCTTTATAAATTTGATCTGCGTCTATGTGAAGCTCACTCATTGAAGACGATGCTTCTTGAGCTTGCTTGCCTTCATTCAGTTGAATCTCATTATCTGCGTTTAATTTGGTTTCCCGAACGCCGTAGCCGAACAACAGCGATACGAGTATAACAAAACAAAAAACCCACTTCTTCATTTCCCAAGCCCCCTTATCCCTTTATGCTTCTAAGGATAAAGAAAACTTGTTAAGAAGAAGTGGGGGAAAACCTAAAGGATTTCTTAAACTTCAAAATGAATCTTCACCGGTTCCTTCGCTTTCAGATGGCTATGCGAGTTCCCCAATCCGAATATCATCGAACGTGACGCTGCCGAATTGCACGAATAAACGCAGTTTCAACGGTGCTTGAGCCTGCCTCTGAAATCTCGAAATTAAGGTCCGATTGCCGTTCACGCAGAGATCGATCCAATTCTGTTTGATAACAACCTCTATCGAGGTGGTTTCGTGCAAGGCTTGGACTTCATAGATCGAGGCAGCCTCATTCTCAAGCAAAGAGGAACAATGGGCACGATGAATGCCGACTTTACGGCGAGAAGGATCGAATCGAATATCATAACCGTCCTCGAACCCATTCGGGCCGGCAAGCGACAATCCGTAATATAAGTTGTGGTTTCCAGGGGTAGCCTGACAAGAAATGGTCAAATCAGAAGCTCCCTCGAATTCAATATCGCGATAGATAAGTCCGTTGAAATCAGTTAATGCTACCTGGCCAATCTCATGCGCAGCAACCGGTTCCATCGCCAGTTCCGGCATGGGCTTGAACCCTAATGTACCATCAGCATGCTGCACAAGCTCCCGAATGACGAGTTCTCCTGCGTACCTGTCCGGCGTGGAAAGGAAGCCCGCCACAACACGTCTCCCATCATGATAGGCGGCTGTCTTCGGCACGCGCCATTGCACGCAATCGAATACATCCATCGCCGGCCGCAGCCACGGCCCCATCGGCTCTTGGGAATAGCGATACCGAGCTACGCCGTCATTGCTGAAAATCAGATAATACCAACCATTCCACTGAAAATAATCCGAGCATTCCGGCTCATCATGATACCCCGGTACGATAAACGGTACCTGCTCCGTCCAGCTCACTAGATCCTCTGAAGTCAGATGGGCTAAGCAGCCCTGATTGCGGGAAGGGGCGAGCAGACTCGTTGTAATCAGCATATGATACACGCCATCCTCATCCTGAAACACATGCGGGTCCCGGACGGATGCCAGCGAATACTTAGTGGACAGCCCTATGTACTGCTCTGATTTAAGAAATTCCGATCCATCGGTGCTGGTGGCATACGTTAATTTGGCCGGCGAACCATCCGTAGCCCTCACGGCATAATAAGCATAATACGTATCATCCTTCACGATAACTGAACCCGTGCAGATCGAGCCTTCCCAGTCCGCTGTAATGGCCACGGCCATGGGATGATGCTCCCAGGTTTTGAAATCATGCGTACTGATCTGAGCCCATTGATGCGCGCCAAGACGCCATTTGCTCGCATGACCTCTACGATCGTATAAGTAAAAAAAGCGGAAGCGTTCGCCATCAAAGAAAGGCATGCAATCCCCGACTCCGGTATTGTGTCCGCGCGGCCTCCAATACTGAATCGTCGTTGGCTCCACGCCAAGATATTGATCCTCGAGCTGCGCAGAAGGTTTCTCAGGAGTGATTGTGTTGTTCCATAAACAGAGCTTGTCACCGCACTCTCCAACCTTGACTTCCACATTCGCGAGCGGCAGCGTACCCATCGGCCACTCTTCGTCCACCAGAACGCCATCGACATAGAATCGAACGGAATGACCGTTATAGCTGAGAAATAATGAATGTCCCTCGCGTCCGACTGCATCCCACGGAACAGATAAGCTTAACGGATTCGGACGTGCATCTGTACGAAATTCCACGATGATCGAAGACTGCTGTATGGCAGCCGAAGTGCCGGAATAAACGCGAATGATCTCCTTATGCCCCTGCTCTTGATCTTGATCTTGATCTTGATCTTGATCCTGGTCCTGCTGAACAATGGACACGTAGTCTTCTTCATCAGATACTTGCGTAATCGCAACCTGCAACGACAAACGCTGAACATGACCCCAATCGAATCGGACGCTCTCTCGGCTATTTAGACGCAAATCGCATGGTATCTCTGCGGGCTGGCTCATGAATGATACACTCCGTTCTATTCGATGCAATAGTTGAGTTTCTCCCTATAACATATAATAAACATACAGAATAGTCACAGCTTTCATACACAAGCATCCCAAATAAATAAGGGAAGCAGCGATTCGCTGCTTCCCTCTATGATTAATGCGCTGCTCTTCTTGCCTGTTCTTGCTTTAATTTCTCCGGCGTAACATCATTGCCGTCCGGATCGATGATCGTGGAGTGCAGCAGCAGACTGCCTACTGAACCGCGAAAGATACGAAGATATTCTTGGCGCAGATCGGCTTGTTCTGCTTTCTCGGCTTCCGATAAACCCGATTCTTTCTGCTTCCTAGACAGCTCATTAATTCGATTAAGAATATTTAGTATGATGGCTCACTCCTTTATTGCGGACGTTCAATCTCAAACAGACTGCCGAGCGATGAGTAGAAGTTGCCTGCCATTCGGCTCACAGGCGCCAGCTTCTGCGCATCAATTCTACCGTTCTCCAGAATCTCCTTCGCGATCTGAAAACGAACCACTCGCGCGATCAACAGGTCACATCCCGGTGAGCCGCCCGTTCCGCCTAGCTCCAAAGCCTGTTCCAGCACGCATTCCATTCTGATTTTGGACTCTGCAATACCCGGTACGTTAACCTTTTCACTCTCCGTTGCCGTGAGCCCTGCAATTGTAATCTCACTTTCATCCGGAGGCAAATTCGCTGCAGTTTCATTAATGGCAGCCACATTGGTCTCATCCACGATATGAATCACAAGCTCTCCCGTTGCAACGGCATTTCGTGCTGTATCCTTCATCACGCCATTCTTACGCTGAACAGCTACCGATAACAGCGGTGGATTGCTGGAAACGATGGAGAAATAGCTGAATGGTGCGCCGTTCAACACTCCTTGCTTCGATAGCGTGGTCACAAACGCGATGGGCCGCGGAACGACGCTGCCGATCAGGAGCTTATAATTATCTCGATCGCCTTGCGCTGCCGGATCGATGGAGATCATGTCGTTCCTCATGCCGGAAAATGCACTTGAAACCATTTCGTGGCCGCATTCACTTCGGAAGCGGTCAACTGGTGACCGTAGTTCTCCCAATGGACGGCAACATCGGCTCCTGTTCCTCCGAGCAGCTGCTGCAATTCCTCGGTTTCGCTCGCCGAGCAGATCGGGTCATTCGTTCCGGCACCGATGAAGATCGGAGTGCCTGACAAGTCAGGCAGCGCAAGTCCTCGCAGCGGAACCATCGGATGATGCAGGATCGCGCCTTTGAAAGCATCCGAATAATGGAACAGAAGGCTTCCGGCGATGTTAGCGCCATTCGAGTATCCGACTGCTACGAAATTGCGGCGATCAATGCCGTATTGAGCTGCGGCTTCATCCAGGAAGTCGTAAAGCTCCTTCGTCCGGAACACAAGATCCTCTTCATCGAAGATACCTTCGGCCAAGCGCCGGAAGAAGCGCGGCATGCCATTCTCCAGGATGTTACCGCGAATGCTTAGCAGCGAAGAACCCGGAGAGATCCGTTGTCCAAGCGTAATCAGATCTCTCTCCGTTCCGCCTGTACCGTGCAGCAGCACTAATGTTGGCGCACTAGAAGATGTGCCCTGTTCGAATATATGCTTCATGATTTTTTCGCCTCCAACTCACGAACCCGGATCGGATGCAGATTGGCTTGAATTTGCTCGCGTTTCGGTTCGTACCACGATGGCAGCTGCAGCTTCTCACCCAGCGCATCCGCGGATTCATCATTCGCGAATCCCGGTGGATCCGTAGCGATCTCGAACAGTATGCCGCCGGCTTCCCGGAAGTAAATCGCGTTAAAGTACTGACGATCGATAATCTGAGTCGGTTGATAACCGGAATTCAGCACTTCCGTCTGCCACTGCGCGTGCTCTTCATAATCCTTCGCTCTCCATGCAATATGGTGCACAGTACCTGCGCCACCTGCGCCCCACTCCATATCCGCTACGGGTACGTCGATCAAGTTGCCGAGATCCGCAGAGGCTTGGAAGCGTGCATACCCTTGATCCTCGCCGATTTTGGTCATACCCATGATATGCTCAAGGGCATGCCTCGTTTGCGCCGATTTCGTACTAAACAGTACCGCTCCGCCAAAACCTTTGATCGCTTTATCCGTAGTAACGCCGCCAAAGGACCATTCGCTGTTTGCTCCCGCTTCACGCTCCACGATCTCAAGCAGCAGCCCTTCATTATCCGAGAATTGCAGATAGGTCTCGTTGAATCGCGTAACGGTTGTCGTCGCGATACCGAAGCTTTTCAGGCGATCTTCCCAGAAGCTGAACGCCCCTACAGGAACTACATAAGTGGTAATCCCCACTTGCCCGCCGCCAACTTTGCCTTTGCGGGAATTCGGCCATGGGAAGAAGGTGATGATCGTGCCCGGAGTACCGGCTTTGTCGCCGAAGTACAGATGATACACATCCGGAGCATCGAAGTTAATCGTCTGTTTCACAAGACGCAGGCCAAGGATACCTGCGTAGAAGTCGACGTTTGCCTGCGGATCTCTTGCAAAGGCTGTAATATGGTGAATACCGGCTGTTTGTAATGACATAAACAATCACTCCCACTTCGATTAATTTGTAATGACGTGCACAATCCTTAGTTATTGCAGTTAGTATTCCGCTATTCGCTCGAAAATAATGAGGTGAGCGATTAGTTAAACAGGGCATCCAGCGAATAAGAACCTGCTCCGGCGAAAGCTAAACCGATCACGACGGCGATGATAGCAAGCGGGTATTCATAACCGTTTGCCGTTACCCATAGCCCATTCTTGCCATGCACTTTAACGATTGCTCCAAGCATCGTCAATGTAATGAGTATGGCTGCCAGTGGCATGAACAAGCCTGCTGCGAAGAGTGCCCCGCCGACGAATTCCATGAGACCTGCTGCAACAGCCATCAGGACGCCGGGTTTCATGCCGATCGATTCCATCCAACCGCCGGTTCCCTTCGGACCGTAACCGCCGAACCAGCCAAACAATTTCTGTGCACCATGTCCGATAAACAACAAACCAATCACTACACGAATAATCAAGAATCCTAATGCTAACATTTCTAACTTACCTCCACATAGTTTTATTTTAATAGTCTTTGATTAAAGATATTCGACCTGCGTATTAGTTAAACAACAGGGCGTCCAGCGAATACGAACCTGCTCCTGCAAAAGCTACTCCGATCACGACTGCAAGTGCTACAAGCGGATATTCATAACCGTTCGCCGTAACCCAAATTCCGTTCTTCCCGTGTACCTTAACGATTGCTCCAAGCATCGTCAGTGCAATCAACGCGGCTGCCAGCGGTGTGAACAAACCTGCTGCGAAGAGTGCCCCGCCGACTAATTCCATAAGACCTGCTGCCACAGCCATCAGGACGCCGGGCTTCATGCCGATCGATTCCATCCAACCGCCGGTTCCCTTCGGACCGTAACCGCCAAACCAACCAAACAACTTCTGTGCGCCATGTCCGATAAACAACAAACCAATTACTACGCGAATAATTAACAATCCTAATGCTAACATGTAGTTCAACCTCCATTTATATTTCGGTTTTAATAATCTTTGATTTAAGATATTTAGCAAAAAAAATGGTGCTCAGAACGTCTAACTATCTACGCCTTTCCCTAATTTCTTGAGCAGCTCAATAAGGGTTAACTTCTCTTCATGGGATAAACTTTGTGACATCTGGTGTATGGAAGCGGCATGCTTGGGAAAAATGTCATCAAACAGATCGTTACCCGCTTGTGTGATTTCCGCAAAGATGACTCTGCGATCGTCTTCACATGGAACTCGCTTGAGCAGCCCTTTCTTCTCCAGTTTATCGATGTTGTACGTGATGCTTCCACTGGTAACCAGAATTTTCTCCCCGATTTGCTGGAGCGGAATTCTTCCCTTTGTGTAGAGCACCTCAAGTATCGTAAATTCGGAGGATGACAGCTCGTATTGCTTCATGTCTTTGACAGCACGGTCCATCAACGTTCGGAATGATTTGGAAAGTACGACGAAAGTTTTAAGCGAGACCGCTTGGTCGTCATCGAGTTGGAATGACATTAGCGTTCACCTCCCTCAGATGTCTTTGATTTAATTATCTTGAATTAAAGATATCTTATTTTTGAGGTAATGTCAACACCTTAATAACCCCCTAAATCCCCCTAAAAGGGGGACCCCGAGGGACCCGTCCCTCTGGACACCCGGAATTTGACTAACGTATGTGCTACAGAGGAGCGCTCGCGAGATTCATTTATGCGTATGATCGCTTTCGTCCCATTCGGGACACGCTTAACTTTGGGCGGGTTTTAGCTACCTGGTGTCCCTTACGGGACCATGATAACGTGGTCCGCTTCAGAGGCGCTTGGGTGATAGTGCGTGCAAGTCCTCGTTTTCGTCCCATTCGGGACACACTTTACGGTTGGCGCGAGGAAGAGATGAGTTACCTGGTGCTCGCGGCTACGCCACTCGCACGGTAACCTAGAGGCCCGCTCGAATGCCGCGGGGATGTTAGTTTAAGACAAAGAAGACGACCTTATTCCTTAACACGGAATTTAGGTCGTCTTTAATCAATTATTCAAACAGTTTGGCATAGGCACCGTAGCCGCTTTTCTCTAGGTCGGCTTTCGGGATGAATTTCATCGCCGCAGAGTTCATACAGAACCTCAGTCCCGTTGACGTTGGCCCATCGTTAAACACATCACCTAAGAAGGAATCCGCGTTCCGGCTTCTGACCTCTGTTCCAGAGAAGAAACCTTTCCGTTTCAGTACGACATTATCAGCTTCCAGAGGCTTGGAGAAGCTTGGCCAGCCTGTACAAGCATCATATTTGTCTTTGGAGCTGAATAAAGGCTCGCCGGAAACGACATCTACGTAAATGCCTTCCTCTTCATTATTCCAGTACTCGTTAGCGAACGGTCGCTCGTCTATACCACGCTGGGTTACGTCATATTGGAGCTTAGTCAATTCTTTTAACTTCTCTTCTTTGGAGAAATTCATAGCTGCACCTGGTTTAGCATTCGTTTTCATTTCGTCATCTCCCTCGCATTTATTCATCCAAATGGCTTTACTCTTGAGGCGCAGCAGTCGAAGCTGCCTGTAACGACTGAAGCATGCCGTACACAACGCCTTGATGGTAATGCATATGAAGCGCGGTCAAATAGATTAACTCGCCGATGTTCTCGGCGTGAAGAACGTTCTCTCTGATGGGTTCATTCAAGCGATCTTTCAACGTCTCTCTAATATGCTTGTTTAATTCTTTCAGCTTGGTGACCAATTCATCCCACTCAGGCGGTTCTCCCTGCCAATCCGCAGGCTTAGTACCATAAGCGAAGAATTCTTGATAGCGGCCCGGCAGGTTGTCCTGCTGTTCCGAAAGAACCAGTACATCATAATGCGTGACGACCAGAACATGTCCCAAATGCCAGTGAATATTGTTTATAAAGCCTTCCGGTATGAGGACTCGCTTCTCCGGCGGACATTGGTTGAGGACGCGAATGAATTTCTTTATATGTTTGTTCAATTGGCGAAGAGCGAATTCTTCTCTCATCGGGCAGCTTCCCTCCCGTAGGTCCGGAGCCATTTCCTCATTAGTTATCTTAATAGTTCAAGAAGCAATTCATTTCATAAATAGATCCGCCAACAAGAGCAACGAGAAGAGACCAAGTGATTATTTTTTTAAACATATTCAATATCCTCCTCCAAGTAAGTTAGTAACTATCTATATTAGTTTTACTGGTTACAATATATCATGGCCACATTCAAAAAGCAAGTAACTATCTATATTGTAAAGATTGGATATTTGGTCGAGTGGATAAAAAAAGCAGTCCCCCTCTAGTGAGACTGCACTGCCCTATGTGACAGGGGGAGCATCCTTCCGCAATCAAAAAACTCGCGGCAAACGACCAAGTGCTCGGTCAAACTAACCGAGTCATCATTGATGCTGATCTCATCCAACCGTTTGACCAATGCAATGACCTCATCGAACATGATTGAGCGGCCAACATAGGTAATCGATAATTCCACCAAGCAATAACCGTTGCCGTTTTCACTCGTCGTATTCAAGTTCAAGGTGACATCCGGCGTCGATTCGTCTTCGCCTTCATAGGAATAAATGTTGATTCTCCACATCTTAGAGGAATCTTGGATATAATCATTTTCGTGCCTGTAATTGTCTAGTTCAAACCAGCCCTTCTTCATTCGTTCCCTTCTTTCCCCTCATTCTTTACTGATCGATCTCCTATTTCAGCGCCATCGGTATCCCTGCCGGAATTATAGCAACAATCGTGCACGAGCAAATCTGTGGAAAGTCACGAACTTTGTACGTCGATAACTGCCGGATCCGATTGCAAACCATGCATAATTTCATGCCTCATGCCAAAAGTCATGCCTCTTCACGGTTCGAAATGACGCACTGCAAATAGGGCAACTTGTGTTCGATCGCGCAGTCCGAGCTTCGCAATCAGATTGGAAACGTGATTCTTCACCGTACCTTCCGTAAGATACAGGGAATCGGCGATTTCTTTGTTATTGCATCCTTGGCCCAGCAAGGCAATCACTTCTTTCTCTCGTTCGGTCAGCAGACTCAGCTCGGCCGGCTCCTCTTTACTTAATGGGTGGACTTGATTCGGATTCATATCCGACATTTTCTTCAATTCCTTGAGCAGCAAGGCGGTGATATCGTGTTGAAGCACCGTTCCTCCGTTGTACACCGATTGGATCGCACTGATAATGGCCTCCGACGGCATGTCTTTCAATAAATAACCGTGTACCCCTTTCCCCAAGACGGTCATAATGAGTTCCGCGTCATCGAAAGTGGTCAGAATCAGCACCTTCGTCTTCGGAAAGTGCTTCAGAATCAACTCTGTTCCTTCCACGCCATCCATGCCCGGCATTCGAATATCCATCAACACGACGTCAGGCTGCCATTCGACTACTTTGGCATAGGCATCTCGGCCATCTTCCGCTGTCCCAACCACTTCCATCCCCGGCTCCAAGCCAATGATGGTCGCTAGACCCTCTCTCATCAGCCGTTGATCGTCGACAATGAGGATTTTCAATGCTCCCCCTCCACTTCCGTTCTAACGTAAGGAAACTGTACTTCAACGGCAAATCCTGACTCTTGCTCCATCCTGAAATGAACCTCTCCGCCCCACTCCCGCACCCTTTCTTGTACATTCATCAATCCAAACCCCGGTTTTAGCTCGACAGGCAATTCTCCATTATTACGAATAATTAGACGAAATAGGGCTTCGGCATAAACGAGCACAATCACGATACGAGTCGCATGGCCATGCTTCTGAGCATTGGTAAGCGATTCCTGCGCGATGCGATAGGCCGTTAATCGAAGATCGATGGGAATGTCGACGGGCATCCCTTCGACTTCCAGCACTGTATGAACCTCGGTAAACTTAGTAAATTCCTCCGATAAGCGGGCAAGGTTTTCGTGCAAAGGGGCTGATGTATGGGCGTCGTCTCTTATTGCCCTTACGGAAAGTCGCACCTCTTGCAGAGCAGACCTCACTAAACCTTCGCATTCCAAATAGGTTTGCTCACTGCGTAAAGCATCCAGCTTGCTTAGCTTTCGAGCCACTTGCATGTGAACCAACAAGGCCGTCAGTTTATGACCGACCGTATCATGAATTTCCCGTGTCATTCTCACTCTTTCCCTTGTCGCTGCCCACTCCTCCGCTTGATTCGCATACCCCCGCAGTTGCTCATGTGATTGCTTTAATTGATCGTAGAGCTGCATCGTATCCGTGCTGGACTTTTTATAAGAATGAACCATAAAGCTCACAATGCACGCAAACACGATAAACGAAGAGGAAATATAATAGCCGGATGGATCAAGTTGCCGATACAACGTCCAATCAATGGTGCACATCGTCGCTAAATAAAGGAATAGCAAGAGCACGCAGGATGCGATAAGCACTCGGGTATTCTTGATAAACATGAAGATGGCTAAAGCCGTAATGCCATTAAACAGATGATTGGGAATTCTACCCCCGATGTAGATATAGCCATAAGAAGCAGATACCAAGAAATCAATGACCAAAAGGTACAACAGCCAATGCTTCTTCATGCTGGTATAGAAGTAATTAACGAACAGAAACACCAGTATGGAAAACACAAGAAAAGTCAGCTTCCAGAAGATCGCAACCGAATGTTCAAAATAAAACAGCCCCGTCAGAACGAGATCATAAACGAGTTTCAAGCCGAAAAGCCCTCTCAGCGAGACCGTTTTCTTCCACACGCGATTCGTTGTAGCTTTCAGCATCATCGATCCCACTATCCCATGACCCCTTCTCGTCTGCTGCATCTTGAAAAATAGGCAAGTTAGACGTCATTTCCCCATTGTTAGTCTAACCATATCGCATTGTCCTATGAACGAATAAAGCAGCACGCAAAAAGGAGCCCCCTTACGGCAGGCTCCTTACATCAACATGTATTTTAGATTAACGCAGCGACCTTAATCCTGTGCGGATTTCTTCGGTCATGTATTCTGGCTGCTCCCAGGCTGCGAAATGTCCGCCCTTAGGAAGTCTGTTGTAGTGAATCAGGTTCGGATAAGCTTTCTCTGTCCAGCTCTTCGGCGCTTCGAAGAGTTCGTCCGGGAATACGCTAACGGCAACCGGAAGCTTGACGCCTTGGACAGCGAAGAAGGATGACTTGTTCTCCCAGTAAATACGTGCCGCCGAAATCGCCGAGTTCGTGAACCAGAAGAGCGTGATGTTATCGAGGACGTCATCGCGCGACAAGCCTTCTTGGATGCCGGAGAAGGATCTCGTAATCAAGGCAAGGCTCTTCCAGTCGTGGTCCAGCATAAAGGCTGCCAAACCGACAGGCGAATCCACTAGTCCAGTCAGCGTCTGCGGACGCGTACCCATGATGAACGCGTAATAAAATTTATTCTCGCGCACTTGCTCGACCGCTTTGATTTCTTCGTCAGAAAGACCGGCCGGCAGCGGGTTGCCGGTCCAAATCGCCGCATCAACGTCGGCCGGAATTACCTTAGGCATATTGGTGTGAATACCAAGCAAGCCTTTAGGCTCTTGTACGCCCATGGCATCAACCACAATCGCGCCCCAATCGCCGCCTTGCGCTGCGTATTTCTCATAGCCAAGACGAGTCATCAGTTCAGCATAAGCGCGCGCGATGCGTTCCGGATCCCAGCCTGTCGTCGTCGGCTTACCCGAGTACCCGTATCCAGGCATCGACGGAATAACAACATGGAAAGCATCCGATGCATTTCCGCCATGCTCCGTAGGATTAGTCAGTGGTTCGATCAGCTTCATCTGCTCGATAATCGAGCCCGGCCATCCGTGTGCAATTAGAATCGGCATCGCATTCTCATGCTTCGAGCGAACGTGGATGAAGTGGATGTCAAGACCGTCGATCTCCGTAAGAAAATGCGGCACGGCGTTAATCTTCGCTTCAATCTTGCGCCAGTCGTATTCATTCGCCCAATAACGAGCAAGCTCTTGCATGGTCTCAAGCTGCGTGCCTTGCGATTGATCCGAAACGGTTTCTTTCTCCGGCCATCTTGTAGCGAGAATACGATTGCGCAATTCAGTGAGTTCCGCTTCCGGAACGTTTACGTGAAACGGACGAATACTTTGTGGATTAGTCATGTTGTTAATCTCCTTCTGATTTAGAGTTTGTGGGTGGCCGAGCAAACCAGCGCAGTGACTTGATGTAAATTAGCTTGTGATTAACTACGCGCAGCCCGGCTTCGCAGGCTTGAAATCACGGGAGAATCATTTACACGTTTTCCACACCACATTTGTAACTACTCAAATAAACTTAACCAGTTACAAGACGTACTATATCATGTGAAGGAGATGAATACAAGTAACTATCTAAATTATTTTTAAAGGTTACACAGAGAACATTCATCGCGACCGGAGCTGAAGTGTTCCTGCCAAAGACCGAATGTTACGTTGTCCGCTATTGTCAGCGCTCGTGTCTCCTCATATTCGATGTATGTTCTCGTGACGCGAGCAGATAGAGATGTGGATATCTCCTGCTGCGCGCAGCCGAGCGGTTCGGCGAGCTCTGCGATCGTAATGCGTTCGGCTCCTTGCCGTCCTATCAAAGTTACCTGGGTACCTTCCGGACAAGGACGAGGAAGCCTAATCATCAGCTGATCCATGCAGATCTTACCGACAATTGGAGCACGCCGGCCTTCAACCAGCACGTCCGTACCTTGCATCCGCTGATTCCAACCATCCGCATAGCCGATCGGCACGGTTCCAATCCACTCGTCTGCTTCGGCTTGGTACGAATTGTCGTAGCCGAGGTACTCGCCTTTGGCCAGCTTCTTCACCTGGATCAAACGGCTGTGCAGGCTTAATGCCGGCTCGAGCTTCACGGAGCGTACGAGCTTCTCCGGATAGAAGCCGTACATCGCTGCGCCGATCCGCACCATATCCATCGCCAGCTGCGGAAACCGTAGTGCCGCGGCGCTGCCTGCACAATGATAATGACTAATCGCTAAGCCGGACGAGCGTCCCCACTCCTTCATTTCGAGGAAGCGTGCAACTTGCTGCTCCAGAAAGTCGGTGTCCGCCTGCCCTGCCGTCGCGAAATGCGTATAGAAGCCGTCGACCTCGACATCCTCCGCGCGAAGCCAAGGAACAAGCTCCTCCCATTCTTGCCGCGTTCGAATTCCGATCCGCCCTAAGCCCGTATCCATCTTGACATGAATGCGAAGCTTTCCCGAAGCGGCGTAAGGGATGGATTTCCGCAGCTCCGCAAACCATTTGGCACTCGTTACGGTTAACGTGAACTCATGCTCGAGCGCCATTGGTACCAGCTCCGGCTTGATTGGAGTCAAGATTAGAATCGGCAATTGGATGCCGCTAGCTCGCAAATGCAGTGCTTCCTCAAGGTAGGCGACGGCCAGATAATCCACCCCTGCCGATTCCGCCGCCGCTGCTGACTCAAGGTCGCCATGTCCATAGCCGTTCGCCTTCACGACGGCCATCAGCTTGACGGAAGGATGTAAGGAGCGGCGAATGGTCTGCATATTCTCGCGAATGCGGCTTACACTAATTTCAGCCCATGTATCTCTTAGCATTCCTTCCGCCTCGCTTTATTTGGAATAACGAATCGTTTGTTTGTTCTCGTGCCTGGCAATCGCGTGGCCGATCAATTTCTCGACCAGCTCCGCATAGGTCGTTCCGTCGGTACGTTCCCACATCACCGGATACATGCTGAAGTTCGTGAATCCGGGCAAAGCATTAATCTCGTTAAGGAACAGATCGCCGTCACTGTTCAGGAAGAAGTCGACGCGGGCAAGGCCCTCGCAGCCATGAGCTTGATAAGCTCGGATCGCCAGCTCGCGGATTCGCTCGGTCAAGCCGTTCGGCAGCTCGGCCGGAATGGACATGCGAAGCTGCTTATCGAAATACTTGGATTCGTAATCGAAGAATCGATGCTCGTGGATAAATTCTCCAGGCAGCGAAGCAAGCGGCCTTTCGTTGCCGATAACCGCCACTTGAATTTCCCTGCCGGCCACCTCGCGTTCGAACACGAGCTTCTTATCATAAGAGAAAGCCTCCAGAATACCGGCCAGCAGCTCATTTCGGTTTGTGCATCTGCTGATGCCGATGCTCGATCCGAGAGAAGCCGGCTTCACATAACAGGGATAACCAATGCTCTCCTCCACGCCCGAGAGGATCGCCTTCTCATCCGATTTCCATTCCTCATAGCGGCATACTACGTATTCCGTTTGGTGAATGTCGGCTTGGGCCAATATCTGTTTCGACATCGCCTTATCCAGCGTAAGGGCAGCTGAGAGCACGCCATTCCCAACGTAGGGAATATTCAGCAGCTCCATCAAGCCTTGTACCGTGCCGTCCTCCCCGTTGGGGCCGTGCAGAAGCGGCATGACGACTTTAGGGCCGGGCAATGCCAGCATGCCTGTTAATAGTCGACCGATCGAGTCGGCTGCGTCTTTCGAATCGGGCCGCGCGATTAGCCGCTCAATCGTTAAACCTTCCTTGGAAAGATGTCCTGGCGAACACCATAAGCCATCGCGCGTAATATAGATGGGATACACTTCAAAGCGGCTTTCATCTATGGAAAGCAGGACCGTAACTGCCGTTTTCAATGACACGTCGTGCTCGACGGATTTACCGCCGTATAGTAAGTACAACTTGGTTTTCATTTGTAATGCCTCCTAGGTTCTTGTCCGTTGCTCTATCTCTAAGATAACGCCCCGGGCCGAGGAGGTTTATAACACGCCATAAAGGATTCCTTAAAAATTTCTTATTTGTAGTCAAGCCCATTACGATTGCTCCAGTGCGTAACGTCTTGGCCGTAGTTTCCTTCTTCGTTTGTTGTCCACTACCCAGACCGTAACGGCGGACATCCCGACCGAGACCAGGCACACAGCGACAAAATGGAGCAAGCTGTTCGCGATAAACAGTCGTTCCAAGTGCACTGCCTCTGCTGCTCCGCGAACGAGCACAATCGCAATCGGATGAAGAATGTAAACCCATACGCGCCACTCTCGGAACGTTTTGCTCGACTGGATCTTCCACTGCATGGCCCAATGGAACAAGAAATACGTGGCGGGCAGCGCAAAGATATACATGCTGTCATGCCGCGGAATATCAAAGGCGCGCAGAACCGATCCTTCCAGAACCATCAAGCCGAGCGAACACGCAAACAAGGTTGCATTGGCAATCGGCGATTTGGCGGAAGCCGGCTGCTTGGCTGCCCAAGCGCCGAGCGCCAGGAAGATAGGAGCATAGAAGAACCCATTACGCGTATAATCGAACACATTGAACATACCTGCATACATTTGAGTGATTACACTACCGCTTGGCAGAATTCCATAGTAGCTGTCCCCCAGCAATCCCACGATGTACAAGCCGCCTGCGATAGCCAGCATAGCGTTCATGGACTTCATCTGATACAGGACGTAAGTAATTAACAACCCTAACATTAAGGCCGGCAAATACCACAGGTGATAGAATGTGCCATCAAACACAATGTCCTTGATCAACGAATAAACGGTAAAGGAATCCGAAAAATAACCTTTATACACATTCAGCGGAATGTACAGCACGATCGCAATCAGATATAACTTACCGGTCCTCCGCATGTAACTGTACAGCGCTTTGCGATCCTTCGCCGGGTCCCCGGTTAGTTTGCGGTAGAATAAAAACCCGGCTGTCATGAAGAAAACCGGAACGGCTATGCGAGTAAGCAAATTGCTTAGAACAAAATCAGCCGTGGTGCTGTAGGACAGAAACGGCCCTGTATGATTGGCAACGACCATAATCGCGACAATGAATTTAAGCCAATCGAGCCCGCCGAAATTTGGTTTAGACATTAGCTTGACTTCCTTTATCCCGGTATGCGGTCACAATAAACCCATCGCTGTTATTACCCGATACCGTGTAGTGATCGCAAGGTACAACGGGAATGTCGGTGGTATTAGTCGTCGTACCCTCACCCGCCGCCGGTACATAATAAATCGAAACGCAAGCATGCTCGTCCTCGAATACAAGATGATCCTCTTCGTACGGGAAACTTCGAAGCTGATCGATGTATTCCTCCAAGCACCAATCGTTCCGCTCCATGATTGCAGCGTGGGGATAACCGACATAACGGAAATGCCACGGCTCGCAAGATATATGCGTAATCGCTTCCTTGCCTTCCTTGTAGCGTTGAATGAACCCGTACCGGGCAGCTAGCTGCTTGAAGGTCAGATAAACGCCACTGTCCGGAAAAGACGGCGCAATGAAATTCACGTCCTTGTCATCCTTGTTCCTCTTGCCGACGTCGATAGCAAGTCCCGTCTGATGCTCGCTCTGATTGGGCAACGCCACGTAACAGGCCGTGTATTCGGCGCCATTCTCGACTAGCGAGGATTGATAAATCATCTCCTGCTCCAATCGGCTCCGATACCCGCTGACCGCGATAATATCGTGTACCCCTTCGCAAGCCTCAAGCAAATCATTCAAATGCTGCAAGCAAGTCCGTTCCAGCAGCATATTGTCGCTCAGGGTATGAATAGCCGGGAACGAGCTAAGCGGCAGCAGGCTGCCGGTGGAAATCACCTGCTGGATCGGGTTCTCGCGATTAATTAAGACCAGATGCCCTTGGTGGATCTCAGAACGAGCTGCTTGCACGACGTTACCTTTCGAATGACTGCCTATATGTTGTTCGGCTTGGTGTAGTTGTTGTTCCATCTCGCACGAACCTCCTTGTTATCGTTAAATGTTCTTGCCACTCTACGATAACGTCCCGAGCCGGACAGGTTCATAAAACGCCTTAAAAGAAACCTTAAGTTTTTCTTATTTGTGGATTCATACGGTAGGTTGCGGATACGATATCTGATAAGCTAATGCTACAAATACGGTAGTTAACTTCATGCAAACGGAGAGATTCTTCTATGAAATCGATTCAAATTCTGATCGCGGACGATGACCCGGAAATCGCCAAGCTGATCTCAATCTTCCTGACCAACGAAGGCTACCAGGTGCTGACGGCAAGCAACGGTCGAGAAGCACTCGACTTGATCGCCAAGGAATCGGTCCAATTGCTCGTCCTCGATGTCATGATGCCGGAGATGGATGGGCTGGAGGTCGTGCGAACGGTACGAGTGGAGTATGACAATATTCCGATTCTGATGCTGAGTGCCAAGGCTGAGGATATGGACAAGATCATGGGTTTGACGACGGGGGCTGACGATTACATGGTTAAGCCGTTCAATGCCCTTGAGCTGCTGGCCAGAGTAAAGTCGCTGCTGCGCAGGTCCATGCTTTTGAATACACAGACGCAGCCGGCACAGGATCAGGATGAAATTCAGATCCAATCGCTGAAGATCAACAAAAAATTGCATGCCGTTACCATCGAGGATCGGAATGTCAGTTTGACGTCGACGGAGTTCGATATCTTGTATTTGCTGGCGAGTCATCCCAAGCAGGTGTTCAGTGCGGAGGCGATATTCGAAGCGGTGTGGAAGGACAAGTTCATGGAGTCCAACAATACTGTTATGGTTCATATAAGCAAGCTTCGCGATAAATTGGAGAGCGAGCTGGGCGGCGTGAAGCTTATCCAGACCGTCTGGGGAGTGGGGTACAAAATTGATCCCTAACATTCGTCCGTGGGAAAGCCTTCGTTTCAAAATGTTGTATTTGTTCGCCTTAAGCGCGCTTGCGTCCAGCCTGACGGTCGTTTTTCTAAGCTTGATCGCCCTCGCCGCCTACCATACCGATATCCCTTTCATCAGCAATCTCTTGGACTTGGCAAGATCTCAGCTCGGCATTCCCATCTCTTTCACTTTAGCCGGCCTCTTATTTACGATCATCTATTTCTTCGTCTTCAGCCGCTCCACCATTCACTATCTGATGGAAATCTCGCAAGGCATCGAACGGATCGCCGGCGGAAATTTCGATTTCCGCCTTCCGATTCGCAGAGAGGACGAGCTCGGCGCATTGGCCGATAATATCAATCGCATGACGGCGCAGCTGAAGCTGTCCATCGAGGAAGAACGGCGCGCCGAGCGAACGAAGGCCGAGCTGGTCACGAATGTTTCTCACGATCTGCGCACGCCGCTGACGTCCATCGTCGGGTATCTGGGTCTGATCAATGATGATCGTTATCAGGATGAAGTGGAGCTGCGGCAATACGTCCAAATCGCGCATCATAAATCGATGCACCTGAAATCGATGATCGATGATCTGTTCGAATTTACGCGGACAAGCGGCGGCATGAAGCTTCGACCGTCGCCGATCAATCTCGCCGAACTGATGGGACAATTGGCAGGTCAATTTCGTTTGCAATTCGAACAGGCGGGGATGGAATGCCAATTGATTCTCCCCGACCATCCCCTTGTCATTCATGCGGACGGGGACAAGCTTGTTCGGGTATTCGAGAATTTAATCGTTAATGCGATTCAATACGGCAAGAGCGGCCGGCGTATCGAGATCACGACTTGGAGCACCAACGGACAAGCGGTCGTCGAAATCGCGAACTATG
The DNA here is from genome assembly GCF_900106745.1 of Paenibacillus sp. CF384. Taxonomy (GTDB): domain Bacteria; phylum Bacillota; class Bacilli; order Paenibacillales; family Paenibacillaceae; genus Paenibacillus_Z. The sequence continues at coordinate 38,271 of NZ_FNNV01000030.1, forward strand.
GCGAGACTTTGCCGGCTTCCATCATTCCGCTTCTGTTCCAGCGTTTCTATCGCGGCGAACAATCCCGCTCGCGGAATACGGGCGGCTCGGGACTAGGCCTTGCCATCGCCAAAAACATCGTCGAGCTTCATCAGGGTACGATCTCCGCAGCCAGCGACGATGGGAGAACCTCATTCGAGGTGAAGCTTCCGCTCGCCATATAACACAAAGCGGGGCAGATATCTATATCTGCCCCGCTTCCTTATGCCCGGTCATGATGAACGGTTTTACCTTCATAGAACATACGCTCCGATGGTGCGGATTGTTCTTTGGCCGACAATGAATCTGCAGGCAGCTTATAGATCGCGGTTTTACTGCCTAAGCTGGATACATACCGTTCCAGATGAACCCGCCCCAGCGGTCGATCGTAATAACCGGGTACGTATTTATCCAGCATGACCTGCATAGCCTCCATCGCCTCGTTCATATCCAGAACCGGAAGCAGCGCTCCTTCGATAATGACGCTCATGTAGGCCGTATCCGTATCGGCCGGTACCGGGCTCGTAATCGTCCCATAGTTCTCGCTGACAGTGAAACAAGCCTGCGGGTTCTGGGCGATATAGTTGATTTTCCTACCTTCTTCAGCTCCATGAAAGTAGATGGCGTTATTCAACCATACATAATTCAGCGGTATTACATACGGAACATCGCCTGCGGATAACCCGAGAAAGCCGGTCCGGGCTTGCTCCAGAAAGGAACGGATCTGCTCGGTATCCGTGCAGCTGCGGTTCTGATTGCGCATGGGATTCATGATCGGTCATTTCACCTTTTCTTTTTCTATTACTTTTTACAGGGTACAGGATAACTATGAGTGACGGAATAAATATAGTTGTCAATAAATCGTAACCATCTAGTTATAAAATAGCTGTTACGGAACACACTGTAACATGAACGGTTTTGTCCGTCAAGTAACTAGCTAAGCAATGACATGGGTGTTACAATATAGAAAATTCCATAGGAAGCAAGAGGGGCGTGGCGCGGATGTTTGTATTATGGGACGATTTTCTGAGAAGTGACTATCGCGACTGGAGAGGCAGCGGGCATACCGAGGAGCTGTTGGATAAGCCGGAATGGTTGGAAAAGTTTCTGAACTCGCACAATCTTCCTTATCCGGGAGTTCCAAGCGCGAAAGAAGTAGATGAGTTGAAGCAGTTGCGGGAGCATATTCTCCATATCGTCCGGAAGCTGACGGTAGGCGAAAGCGTGGATCCCCTTAATCTGGAAGGACTGAACCGTGCCCTATCGAGCGGGCCCATAATTCTGCACATCACGGAGTCGAACTCCAATTTCAGTCTGGAGACTACTCCGCTGCAAACAGGCTGGGCCCGCATCGGAGCAGAGGTCGCCACTTCCTTCAGCCGCTTACTCACAGATAGCGAACCCTCCCGCTTGCGTATTTGCGATAATCCGGATTGCCGTGCGGTTTACTATGACGAGACTCGCAACCGGTCTAAACGGTTCTGCGACGAGCGAGCCTGCGGCAATCTGATGAAGGTCCGTCGGTTCCGCGCACGCCAAAAGGCCGCCGAGAACGGCAGCCCTTCGAATCCTGATTTCCCGGAAGTAACCGTTTAAGTTACAGCGGGGGCCAATGGTGCTCTCAGCTTCTTATGCGAGGGCTAGCCACGCCATTCGGACGCTGAGCATTCCATAATGGAACGCTCAGCAGTCCCACCGCATGAATCGGTTTATTTCCAAAGCTCTTGGCGCTTGTTGTAGTTATCTGTGATAATCGCTTCCACATTCTCGTCGCCGGCTGACTTCATCTCCGCAAGCATGCTGTCGAAGCCGGCGTTAGCCTCTTGCTCGCTCTTCGCGATAATGATCTTCGTGATCGATTGCTTCATGATATCCTGAACCTTCTGGTAGCTGAGCGATTCCGGAGTACCGCCTCCTGGTCCGAGGTTATCGTATGGTGATGTATCCCAAACCGTATCCGATAGATTCTTGAACGCCATCAGGTCGATTTCGCCGCGATTGTTGTCCCCGATGTGATAAGGCGTGCCGTCGCTGCCCAGTCCGTTCTTAACGAACCAGGTCCATTTCTGAAGACCGGTCTTCTTCTGTTCGGCAGCCCAATCTTCCTTCAAGCCTTGAAGAACTTCCGGCTTCGGCGTATGTTTGCCGTCCTTCATATCCCAAGTCTGGCCTTCGATCCCCCACATGAGGAGATATTGCCCCTCTTCACTTGCAAGGAAGTTGATGAACTTCATCGTTTCTTCCGGATGCTTGTTGTTCTTGGAGATGGCAATCGCATCCCAGCCGAGCGGGCTGCGCGGACCGAACGTTGTCGCGCCAGGATCAACGCCCGGTGCAACCACTTTATAGGAGAATAGCTGTTTGTCTGCTCCGCCGGCTTTCAGCAAAGCGTTGTTCGCGTTACCCGGATCCCAATAAGCCGAAGCCGTCGAGAAGACAAAACCGTTGGATAGCTTCTGTTCCCACGTTTGCGTTTTATTGACCGCCCATTCATGATCGATCAAATCTTCGCGATACAATTTGTTCATGTAGAGGATCATTTCGCGGTATTTCGGGTCTTTCACGTCAAACTTCAGGCTTCCTCCGTCTTCGTAGTAGGCTTTCATCCCCCACATGCCTTTGAATGTGCCAAGGACTGCACCCATATTCTCCGCATTCAGAGTAAGCGGTATCGAAGCCTTGCCGTCAATGTTCGGATATTTCGCTTTGAAGTCCTTCAGCAATTGCTCGAATTCATCCGTCGTGAACGGTTGGCCGCCTTCCGCTTTGTCCGGCGCGAGCTCCTTCAGTAGATCCTTGCGCATCTGAATGCCGAATACCGGACTGTTATCCATGCCGTACCAGTTGGACAGATAGTAGTTTTTGCCGTCGGTATAACGCGTCTTTTGCAAGACCTCGCCATATTGGGACTTCACGTCAGGTCCCAAGCTCTCAATGAGATCATCTAACGGAATAATGGCGCCCGCTGCAATATATTTGTTCACGATATCGCTGCCACGGTCCATGAGGATAATATCCGGCAAGTCGCCGCTGGCAAGCATCAGATTCAGCTTCTCCGACGGATTGCCGCTCGGCTGTTGAATTTCGACAGAGACGCCTGTACGTTTGGTAACCTCTTGGGCTACGGGGTTCGTGAAGGCATCGCCCGTATTCTTATCGAAGAAAGTAAGCGTAATCGGCTCCGAAGGTTTACTGTTCGTTTCCGCCGCCGCATTGTTCGCATCCGTGGAATTCGTAGAATTAGCAGTAGCCGCGGTATCATTGGACTCGTTCGCTGCGGTGTTGTTATCTTTACTGCTGCAGCCGATAAGCAGCGTCGTAAAGACCATGATTGTGAGCATGACTGTCAATATACGTTTCTTATTCATAGCGTGTTGCTCCCCCCAAATACAATGATAGTTGATTCATGAGCGTTTCCATAGACATTCCGTGGTAAAACGAGAATATACTGCCCGTGCGCCATAATAGCCGCCTTCCACTCACACTCCTTTCATAACCCGAGAAAAATCAGCTTTTGACTGCGCCAAGCGTCATGCCCTTAACGAAATATCGCTGCAGGAACGGATAAACCAGCACAATCGGAAGAGTTGCGACCATGGTCGCTGCCATGCGGATCGTATCCGACGATACCGCCAGCCTCTTAGAGGAATCTGCCAACTGCTGCGCTTCGGACACCATGCTGCCTGTCTGGTACTGATTAAGTATCTTCACTAGCACCGCTTGAAGGGTTTTCAAGCTGGGCTTATAGGTGAACACATACGAATCGAACCAAGCGTTCCAATGACCGATAGCCGTAAACAGTGCGATCGTCGCCAGCACCGGCGTCGTCAGGGGAAGAATGATACGGATGAACACTTGCAAATCGTTAGCGCCGTCAATCTTAGCCGACTCCGTCAGCTCCTGCGGAAGCTGCTCGATATACGTCCGCACAAGAATCATATAGAACACGTTCATCAGCCCCGGGAAGATAAACACCCAGAACGAGTCGATCAGGTGTACATTTTTCAGCACCATATAGTACGGGATCAACCCACCGCCGAAATACATCGTGAAGATGAAATACAGCGTAATCGGCCTTCTGAACACCAAATCACGATTGCTCAGCGGGTAGGACAGCAAGCTGATGACCAGAATCGTAAGCGGCGTCCCGATCACCGTCCTCGCTACCGTTACCCACACGGCATGAAGGATCTGACCATCGGTTAAAATCTCTTTATAGCTCGTAAATGAAAGCTCCCTCGGCCAGAAGTAGATGCCTCCCTTGATGGTATCCGAGGCGCTGTTGACCGATAGCACCAGCACATTCCAGAACGGGTAGAACGTTGCGAATACGACTGCCAGTAGAAAGGCGTATACCGCGCCGGAGTAAAGCATGTCTCCCATTGCCCTGCTTTTCATGCTCTCTATTCCTCCCTAAACCCCTATGTTAGAACAGCGATTGATCATTGACTTTCTTCGCCAGCCTATTCACCAGCAGCACTAATATAAAAGCGACCACGGACTTGAACAATCCTACTGCCGCGCCATAGGAGAACATCCCATTCTGTAAGCCGTACCTGTACGTATAGGTGTCGATAACATCGGAATACTTCAAGACCAGGTTGTTCTGCAGCAAGTACTGCTGGTCGAACCCGGCATTCAGAATGCCGCCAACCGCCAGAATGAGCAGGATGACGATCGTCGGGCGAAGCGCGGGCAGCGTCACGTACAGCATTTGCTTCATACGGGATGCGCCGTCCACCTTGGCCGCCTCGAACAGCTCGGGATTAATGGAAGCGATGGCCGCAAGGTACATGATGGCGTTGAAGCCCATGTCCTTCCACATGTTGGAAGAAGCGATAATCCACCAGAAATAATGGCCGTTCTGGAAGAAGCCGACCGGCTCCTCGGTGATGTGCAGCAGCATCAGCACTTTATTCACAAGCCCCTGCGACGATAACAGCGTGACGATGATGTTCGCTGCGATAACCCAGGAGATAAAGTGCGGCAAGTACGAAATCGTCTGTACGATCCGTTTGAACGCTCCGCTGCTGATTTCATTAATCGCGATGGCAAGAATGATCGGTGCCGGGAATCCGAATAGCAAGCTTAATGAGCTTTGGGCCAGCGTGTTGCGCATAATCAGCCAGAAGTCGCCGTTGTCGAAGAAGTATTGGAACCACCGCAAGCCGACAAATTCGCTGTGAAAGAAAGATCCGAAGAATGATCCGCCTGGCTGATAATTAATGAACGCCATATAGAGTCCGAACATCGGGGTATATGAAAACAGCAGCGTGCAAATAAACGCGGGCATGATCATAAGCCATAAATACTTCTGCTGACGGAAACGCTTCCACTTTCCGTTAGTCTTTCCGAGCAGCGGCGCACGCTGCAACGGTTGTTCGATCTGCGCTTTCAATTACGCTCTCCCCCTGCCTTATCGTCTGGAATATCCTCATTATAGGGGAGCTTTCCGCAGCCATTCCATGCAAACATCCGCCAATTCATACGCCAAAACACCTGATTTCATGTAGTGCCATTGTTGAAATACCGTAGGCCGACTACAATAAAACAAGTAACGATCATCCCGCTCTCACATAGGAAGGACGTGGCTCACCTATGCATTCCATACTGCTCGTAGATGATGAGAAGATAGAATTGGAAACGCTTACTACTTATGTGCCTTGGGAAGCGATGGGGATACGGGTTATCGGGACCGCCCGCAACGGCCGAGAAGCACTGGAGTTAACCCAGCAGCTTGACCCCGATATCATTCTGACCGATGTTCGCATGCCTATCATGGACGGACTTGAGTTCGTGAAACGCGCGAAGCAGGTTCGCAAACGGGTCAAGATCGTATTCCTCAGCGGTCACGACGAGTTTCAATATATTAAAGCCGCACTCGCCGTCGAAGCATCCGGCTATCTGCTCAAGCCCATCGACATGGAAGAGCTGCGGCATCTCATGGAGAAGGTCAAACAGAAATGCGAGGAAGCCAAACTGGCGGAACGCTCGGAAGAGATGGCCAAAGAGAAGCTGCTCCGGATGCTCCTCATGGAAGAAACGCCGGATCGGCGCGCCGAATTGGCGCAGAGGCTGCTGCAGCTAGACTCTATCGCCTCGCCGCCATTGCGCGGTCCCTTCAAAGCCGCTTGCTTGGTGATTGACCGCCCGAGCCGCAATGACGGAGCTGCTGCGGATTCGGGCATGCCGGATCCGCTTGAGCGAAGCATTGGTGAAGCCGTACATAACCGTTTAAAGGCGCTCGGCTATATTGGCGAGCTGATCGATTGGGAGTATCGCACATTCGCAGGCGTGTTCCCGGACTCTCTGTTTGATGGGGAACGGGAGACCTGGCAGCAATTACAGAAGCTGATCGAGGCGGATTTCCCCGTATCGCTTACAATCGGACTATCAAGGGCGAGTGAAAGACTGGAAGATGCACATGACCTCTTTAAAGAAGCGCATGACGCCGCTAAGCAGGCTTTCTATTTCGGTAACGGGGCCTTGTTAGCTGCGGAAGACGTTCACAAGCCGTCTACGGATGAGGTCGAGGTCGAAGAGCACCGTGCCGCGCTTTGCCGGGCCATCGTGCATCAGCGCTCGGAGGAAACGGAGCAGGAGGTTGCCCTGTTCATCCATAGGCTGCGAGAGAAACATGTACACCCCCATCTTGCCCGCTCCGCAGCGGTTCGTCTCATCACGGCTGTGGAGCAGCATTTCAGCGGCGCGATTCATGAGCTCCAGATCGGCCCGTTCAGCAGCGAATGGGAGATTATGAGCCATTGCCAAACGCTGGACGAAATCGGGGAGCATGTCCTGCATGTCTGCCACAGCTTAATCATGGCCCTGTCGGAGAAGGACAAAGACCGCCATCAGCATATCGCCAAGCAAATTCAAGATATTATTGACCGTTCCTATCACAAGCCGCTAACTGTCGAGGATATTGCGAAGGAAGTCTACTTATCGCCGAATTATATCCGCACCATCTATAAAGAGAAGACCGGACGCACCATTCTGGAGGTAATTACGGGGACGCTCGTGCCCGGCCTCATTCATCGCCTGCTCATAAGACCTTTTCTCAACATGCATTTGCGCAACAAGCTGTTCGTCGTCTTCGGGCTGGTATCCGTTATTCCCCTGATCTTCTTAGCCATCTATTCCTACGAAACGATGAAGAGCGAGCTGACCAGACAGATGTACTCCAACATGCTCTCCACGACCGATCAGATTGGCTCCAACCTGAAGATGAAGCTCGATTCCTATTCCAAAGTCTCCTCCTCCTTGTATCTGGACAGCCGTCTTCGCGACTTCCTGACCATGGACTATTCGTCCGGCAATAACCAATATGTCGATGCCTATGAATATATCAACAGTTCGTTCCGAAATCTGCTCGTTACCAACACGGATCTGAGCAGTGTGACCGTCTACACGACGAATCTGACGTTGCCCACCGATCAGGTGTTTATTAAACGCGCCGATAAAGACCTCATGCGCTACCCCTGGTACAGTTTGGCGAGCAAGTCTTACGGCAGCGTAACGTTCACCGTGATGCCCGCCACCAATCCATCCAGCGAACAAGTGACGCAAGGCATCGAGGAACGCAAACCGTCACGCATCGTGCTCGCTCGTCTGCTGGACAACAACAGCCTGAACTACCCCTACGGGATCCTGACCATGGATATTCCCGAAGTCGATATTTACGCCCTGATGGCCAAAGAAAACAATAACAAAGAGCTATTCATCGTTTCTGAGGATGGAGCGATCATCTCCGGCAAGGACAAAAACAAGATTAACCACAATCTGAAGGAGTTTGTGCAGGGGGATTGGGGGAACAGCAAGGCAGGCAGCTTTATTGGCATGTATAAGGGCGAGCGCGTTTTTGTCGTCTATAACTCCATCGATAACGGCTGGAAAACCGTCTCGATCGTGTCCTATAACAGCCTGCTGATGAACGTGAAGATCGCGTTCTCTCGGCTATTCACGATTGCTATCGCCAGCTTAATCCTATCCATCATCCTTATCTATATCATGGCCAGATGGTTCACGATTCGAATTGAGAAACTGCTGCAGCTCACGCGCCGCATCGAGTCTGAAGACTTTGATGTCCAAGCCGTATCGACATGGCATGATGAGGTCGGGCTGTTATCCTTCGCCATGACGAAGATGGCCAGGCGCATGAAGGAACTGATTAATGAGGTGTACAAGAAGGAAATCGCGAAGAAGGAAGCGGAAATGAGCATGCTGCAGGCCCAAATTAATCCGCATTTCCTCTACAACACGCTGGCCTCCATCTCCTCGCTTGCGATGCGCAGCGATGACAATCGCATTCAGGACATGGTCACCCATCTGGCGAAGTTCTATCGGATCTCGCTGAACAAAGGCAAAACCATTGTCGGCTTCGCGGAGGAGCTGCGGTTGACGAAGTCCTACATTGCCATCCAGCAGCTGCGCTTCGAAGGACTCCTTCATGTGCACTATGACATTGAAGAAGCCGCCCTACCTTATCCGGTAATCAAGCTGATGCTGCAGCCTTTTATCGAAAATGCCATCAATCACGGGATCTGGGACGACGAGGCCGGCATCAACGTAATCATCAGAGCCTGCATTAAGGATGATACGCTAATGCTAGAGGTCATCGACGACGGCATGGGCATGAGGCCGGAGAAGCTCCAACGCATCCACGGTGAAGAGGATAGCGACGGTGTTTCCGGCTACGGCATCCGCAACGTGGACCGCCGCATCAAGCTGACGTTCGGCGACAGCTACGGCGTCCATATCTATAGCCGCCTGGGCATCGGCACCGCGGTTCAGATTCTTATCCCGTTAAGAGGTGCTTTGTAAAGAGCAATGAAGCCGGCGTTCGAGGGATGCAAGCCGCAGAAAGATGCTGATAGTCGCAATATGCGGCTCTTAGCGGCGAAAACGCCGCAAAACGAAACTGAGAGTCGCGAAATCCGACTCTCAGCTTCAACAAACCCAAAACCTCACTCACGCCGGAGGCTGAGAATCGCAAAAAGCGACTCTCAGCGGCGAAAACGCCACAAAACGAAACTGAGAGTCGCGAAACCCGACTCTCAGCATCAATAAACCCAAAACCCCGCTCACGCCTGGATGACGTAAAATAGTTTGTGTACCAACATTTGGGCCTAGTCGGGCACAAAAAAAGTAGGGTATCCTCGGGGTTACGACACGCACCGAGAAAGGA
>NZ_FNNV01000027.1 GCF_900106745.1 Paenibacillus sp. CF384
GTAAAATCGTTTGCAGGATGGTGGTAAACATAGTAGACTTTTTCATAGGGCCGCCTCATTTCGGATGTTTGTAGGGGTACAAACACATTACCGAATGAGCGGTCTTTTTGCTACCTTTTTTTGGTTAATCAACAGTCCTGCATGTTATGCAACATTCGGATACCGGTCAGCACGTTCATCAAGCAATCCTGACGAACAGCACGCAGAAAAGCACCTGACCATATGGTCAGGTGCTTTTCTAGATACTGTCTCAGCTTGAACCGCTATTAGTACGGCTTGATGACTTCAGAGCCGATTTTCTGCTTGCGAACGAGCTGCTTCGCGCGATCCGAGAACTGATCGTACGTCTCTTGCGGGATTTGAAGACCGCCTTGGTAAGGAGCCGTTGCAGTAGACGAGTAGATCAATGCAATGTTTGGTCTTGGCTTGTCCGAACGGTTCGGCGTACCGCGGTGCCACATGCGGTCGTCACGAATCATGATGGAGCCGGCAGGCATGTGTGCTTTGAAGGAAAGCATATGCGGAGCAAGCTCAGTCTTGTTCAACACTTTCGAGCTGTACCAGCTATCTGGATGCAGATGCGTGCCGCCCGGCCAAACTTCCATCGGACCGTTCTCATCATTGACGTCTACGAGCGGGTAATTCACGACAAGATTGGTGATGGGTACGTTCACACCAAAGCGGCTGCCGAATCTAGCCCCCGTGTCGGCGTGAACATCTTGAGACTTCGTGCCTTTAGGCATCGACGTGTTTGAAGCAAAATAAGTAAGCTCGCAATCGGAGCCAAGAATTTGATCCACAATATCCGTTACAAAAGGATGCGCAATAAGCGACTCATCGCAGAACGGGTGCTCAAACGGCAAATACATGCCGATATGGTTCGTGCCATCATGGAAGCCTTCTTCGAGGCTGAATCCGTTCTTCGCCATGAACCCTTCGAGGTAGTCACCGATTCTGTTGTTCAATTGATCGATTTGCGTCCGCGGCAGCACTTCTTCAATCAGCACGTAACCATTAACTTGAATCAACTGTACAGCCAGTTCGATTGTCGAAGGCAACAATTTACCGGATGCCAGTTCTTCTGCACTAACTTTCACTTTATCCCATCCAATCTGTTTAGCTGTGGTAAGAATGCGCTTGCTAAGCTATAAAATAACAAATTCATTCCCACTTGGAAAGCTTTAATTGGTGAAACGGCGTTCACCAATCTGCAGATGAGACATCGAATTGAACTCCTATTTCGTTAAAGCCAAGCGAATCTCATCTACTTCTATCGTGCCTTCCTTTACTTCAACAAATACTTCACCGCCCCGAATTCCGGCGATTCCGTATCCTGTAGCAGTGCACAAGAAGCTGCTATAATCTCCCCGTACCTTCGGCGAAACGTAGAGTACACGCTCCACTGCATCGTACCGAATACCGCTCCAGCCTTGAAGGATGCCATAAGAAGCCATTGCTCTTGCATACCAATGTCCGCACTCGTATTCATCGAAGGGATTTCTTACGCTTCCGTCGTACCGGTCGCGGCAAACGCGCACAATGTCCAGCCCTTCTTCCACGCAGCCAACCGACATTAAATGCGAGGCGACTTGATATTCGATACCGGTCCAGACTTCGTTGCTATATACGAACGGGAGCGACAGCTGCCCCCCCTTCGGCCATGTGCAAAGCAGCAGTCCGCCATCTCTGCCGAGCGCAAATCCGGACCGCTGCGGGTTGGCATGCTCGGATAAGTCACGTTTAAGATTGTATTTATAAATGCTTAGCAAGTGGGATTTAACCATCTCGCGATCCAAGATATCCCCGAGACCACACATTTCCGCGATCCACGCTCCGATGACCCCGTCCGACAAGCAGCCTTTTCCATATTGATACTTAGGGCCCTCCTGCTGCAGCAGCTCTTGCGCCTCCCTGGAGTAGTTGACATTCCAAGCTTCAGGCCCTTCCAATGTTTCTGCCGCCTTGAAGCTGTCATTCCCTTGTGGAACCAATTTGGACGGATCCGGCGCGCGAAGCCCCTGCCACATAATCTTTTGCTCGAAGTATTCGCCGTTGAACAGCTCTTGCTCCAAATACGTCCTGCCCTTGCGATAAAGCTCTTCGTATTCGTTCGAAGGGTCTCCCAGCGCTTCACCCATGAGGGAAGCTGCTTTAAGCGCGCCAATATAGATGGAAGAGCACATGCCGTCCGGTCCCCAGAATTCGATGTCGTACGTATTGTGGTGCGGCTCGATCAAAACTCCCATGCCATCGGGGTCCCAAAGCTCCTTGCAATACATCAAGCTTTGCTTGATTTGCGGCCAATACTTCCGGAGCCACTCGGTATCCCCGCTGATTCTCCATTCACGGTATGCCTTCATGATGCCGCCTAACTGGCCATCCGAAGCCGCGTGATACTTGTGACTCGCCGGCTGAATAGGCAGTGGCACCCGGAAATTCTGATGCCCGCGTTCATCCTGTCCTTCCGTAAATTCCGTAACCCGCAAGCTGCGCTCCAATTCTGGAAACAGATGCGGCACCGCTTGCGCATAATTCCAGACATGCGTACATGAACCGCTGCAGCTGCCTTCTGTGAGCTGCTGTCCTTCCCAGCCCCACATACGGCCGTCCGTCTGGCGCATGACGGTAGGCGATTTCAGAATCGTCAGATTCGCGGTTATGGCATCCTTGGCCTCCGAAGGAAGCGAGGTTCCATAGAATGTATCGCTAAATGTCAAACTTCTTTCGCGCAGCGAATCATACTGGCGGAACCAGTACTCCGAAACTTCCGAAACGGTTGCGAATTTACCCGCATACCAAGGTTTATGGTATTCTCCGGCCCAATCCGCTTGTTTAGCTTCTTCGACGCCTTCAATCAGGTTTGTCTCCGGCACATACCACGATAACATAATTCGAACGACCTGCCGGTCACGAGGGGCTAGCGTAAGCGGAATATACAGACTTCCGCCGGGACTTGGCTTCCCTTCCGTTACTTCAGGATTTTCCATACTTTGGCCTGCTTTAATCGCGTTCCAAACCATCGTTAATGAGTCGAACCACCCGCCGCGGAACCAAGCGCAGTCGGCTGTGGCGTTCGGATGATCCGTGAAGGCGCTGAATGATCCTTCTTCCCATGGCTTGCCTTCGGCAGCGGACTGCTCAAGTACAAAACCTTTGCCTGATTTCGAGCTGTATACCCGTTGTTTCGTCGATTTATTGGACGCCATGAAGTTGGATGCATGAAGGGAATACACGAGCTCGACAGGGCGATCTGTTGGATTGATTAAGGTAACTTCGAGTGCCGCTGCCGGCAAACTCGAATCATCCGCTTGCAAGGGAATAAACGGGCTCCAGCCCGTAATCGACGCCTCGACAGGCAGCCGATCATCATGCAGCTCTACAGTACCAAAAGGAAACTTTGCATGAAACGTGCTGCTCTCAAAGCGCGGCAAGCCGAAGTGTTTAGCGAACAACCCGCTGCCGGGATTCATCGACTCCGCTTTATTGCCGTAGATCTTCCAAGAAGGAACCGGTCCTTCCATGACCCTCGCAATATTGCCCTGCTCCTCTTTGACGCATAAGGCGGAAAAGATGATAGGCTCATGCGTAATATTAGGTGCTTGACGCAAGGAGAAATGGGACATCGCCCCCGTTCCCTCCAGGCAAAACATCCCCGCTCCGATTCCGCCAAGCGGATAAGCGATATGAGAATTGCGATCCCCCGAATACGATTGACTATACGATTGCTGGCTCACACTGTTTCCCCCTTAACGAGTCTCCATCCATCATAAGCGTTCTCTTACCCTATGAATACGAGTTTCATGGAACCGATTACAAATCTCACCCTAATTGATTAAAACTTTCTACTGGAGTGGGGGCAACTACAACAAAAGAGCCGCAACATTTGCGGCTCTTTCAGCTTTCCTATAACCGTACTACAGACTTCGTCTCGCTCGCTCGGATGATTGCATCCAGTACCTGTTGATTGCGATAACCGTCCATGAATCCTGGCAGACCGCTGGGATCCTTGCCATCCAGCATCGCGAGAAAATCGGAATACTGGGAAATTTTGCACGAGCTCGGCACATCGAGTGTTGATCGGGATAGCTGGCCAGGCTCTTCCTCGCGGATCCAGATCAGTTTATCCGGATTTTCGGTGGATGCATGAATCGTTCCGAAGTCGCCATAGATAGATATTTCATGCTGGTTGCCTGATCCGATTGCATTTCGCGACGTTTGGAAGACGCCCATCACGTCGCCTGTCATCCGCGCTTGGAAGCTGGCAAAGTCATCGACTTCAATCGGAACCATTTTCCCAGTTGCCGCATCGGGACGTTCCGTAATAATCGTCTTCAGGTGTGCGGACAGCTCTTCGAACTCACCGAACAGGAAACGCGCTAAGTCTATCATATGCGAGCCGAGATCGCCGAGCGTTCCCGTGCCGGTAATGTTCTTATCGAAACGCCAGACATACGGAACCTTGTACTGCGCCGCGCCCCAGCCCTGAAGATATTGTACGGAGAAGCTGCGGATTGCTCCCAGCTTGCCCTGCTTCACAAGTTCACGAGCGTAACGAAAAGCAGGCGTATAACGGTACGTAAATCCGATCATCGCCGCTACCGGCTGCTGCTTATATAGCTCAAGCAGCGGCTCCGCCTCCTCGAATACGCGCGTGAACGGCTTCTCTGCCATGAATGGTTTGCCTGCCTTCAAGCACGCCCGGATAATGTCCGCGTGCACATGATTCGGCGTTGCCGATACGATGGCATCTACATCCGGGTCTTCAACTAGCGCATGAAAATCGGCGTACCGCTTCCTTTCATCAAGTCCGAGCTGATTGCCGACTCGGGTCAGCGCCTCCGCGTTCACATCGCTCACGGCTACAACCTCAAACCGCTCGCCTTCCTCAGCCAACCAGCGGATATGCGCATTTGCCATGCCGCCAAGACCGATTAAACCAATACGAAACTTGCTCATTGCTGTTCCCCCTCTCCCGTAACCACTAAGCCTTTACTGAAATCGGCTCCAGCGGTGCCGAATGACCGTATACCGGAGCAGCCGTGTCGCTTGGCGCTGCCCAATGCACGCCATTAGCGATGACACGAAGAATTTCTTCGTTGTAGTAAGTCGGATACGTTTCGTGACCCGGACGGAAGTAGAAGATTTTGCCCTGTCCGCGATTGTACGTAACGCCGCTTCTGAACACTTCGCCGCCCTCGAACCAGGATACGAATACTAACTGGTCCGGAGCCGGGATATGGAAATGCTCGCCGTACATTTCTTCCTTCTCCAGTTCAATATATTCCCCAATTCCTGAGGCAATCGGATGCGCAGGATCGATGACCCAGATACGCTCTTTGTCATCCGCTTCCCGCCATTTCAATTGCCCTGTCGGGGTACCAAGCAGCTTGCTGAAGATTTTGGATGCATGACCGGAATGCAGAACGATAAGTCCCATGCCTCTCAGAACACGATTATATACCCGCTCCACAATCGCATCGTCTACCTTGTCATGAGCCAAGTGCCCCCACCAAATCAGAACATCGGTATTGGCTAGTGTCTCCTCGGACAAGCCATGTTCCGGCTCAGCAAGTGTCGCTGTCTTCACGCTGATTTGCTCGCTGGACAAGCCATCCGCTAACGCACCGTGAATTCCTTTTGGATAAATTGCCGCCACAGCGGGATTGTTGATTTCATGCAAATATTCATTCCAAACGGTTACTTTGATCATATTGGCTCACCATCCTGTTAGTTGTACCGGCAAAGAGATCGATACGGCCGGTTTGATAAGTAAGGGGGTATAATCACTTGGATTATACCCCCTGGTTGTAATCCTTACTTTCCGTTTGCTGCACGCCATTCGTCCAGCTGTTTCTGAGCCTCAGTAATGATTGTGTCAATGCCTGCCCCTTGGAGTTTCGCAAGCAGCTTCGGTATTTCAACCTCTGGATCAAGCTGACCGGATTGCAGACCCGGATCGAACGTGCTCTGTACTTTGCTTACGGCAATCAGCTCGTTCTTCACAGGCTCAGAGTTGAATACGAAGCCGAGAATCGGCGAAGGATTGCTCGATACCTTCTGGTTAAACTCTTCATAGTTCTTGTACTTATTCGGGTCTTCGCCTACACGAGTGTAGTTCAGCATTTGGTTTCCGATTTGCCACATGTTGTCGTGATAGAAACCGACCGTATCCTGAGTTTTGCCGTCCGGCAGCGCAACTTGACCATCTTTGAGCACATAATGCGTGCCTTCCACGCCGAAGTTGAACAAGCTCAGCAGCTTCTGATCCTTGTAGAACAGGTTAAGCAGCATCATCGCACGAGCAGGGTCCTTCGAGGTTTGCGAAATCCCTTGCATCGTTGCAGCGAGTTTCGTTGTTTGCAGTCTGTCGATGTTCAGCGGCACTTGAATAATGTCGCTGCCTACGCTGCTTGTTTTGCTAGGCATCAACTGCGGCAAGCCGATTTCGGTGCCTGCCAGAATGTCCAAGTCGCTGCCGATGGAAGCAAATGCCGTCTTCGCTTGGAATTTCTTCCAGATATCTACGCCAGGCGTTGTTGCATCCTTATTGATGTAGCCGGCTTTGAACCACTCACGCGTCAGCTTGGCAAGCTCCATATAGCGCGGTGTTGCATAGGTATTCACGACTTTGTACGTATTATTCGGATCGGTATCTCTTAGATCAAGCCCAATTGGGCCAACGATGTTCGCTGTGCTGCCCGAACCGTAGTAAGCACCAAGCGGGAACGAAGGTCCAACGGCAGGCGTTACGCCAGGCTCATTTTCCTTGATTGTTTTCAAGATAGGTCCGAGGTCTTTGAACTCGCCGGACTTCAGCGCGCTTAAGTCCAGATTGTACTTGTCTATGAGTGCTTTGCTGATCGCGACACCTTGCGGATTGCCCAGCTCTTGATGCACGTGAACGCCGTAGATTTTGCCGTTGCGCAGCGCGCCATCATGGAACTTGCCTTCAATCGCTTCGATATCCGGCGCATTCTGTGCCAGCAGATCGTCGAGTGGAAGCAATCCTCCTTTGTTCACCTGTGCATCGAAATTCATCCAGTTTGCCGTCCAGATCAGGTCGAACTTTTGACCGGAGGACATCATCAGGTTCGTCTTGTCTGCGTAGGCGCTCCAATCGATCGGGTTCAGCTTAACGGTCATATTCATGTCCGGATAGGTTTGTTTCAAGTAATCATTCATCGCCGTTTGCACGACGCCAAGGTCGTTCTGCTTGCCATCGGGATAAACCATGACAACCTCGTACGGCTCCAGCGCTTTAGGTGCTTCGGTATTAGTCGTGCCCGTGTTGGTGTTCGTGCTCTCTTGCGCTTGATTCGAGGGCTTCTCGTTATTGGCCGTGTTGTTGCCGCTGGAGCAGCCGGCCGCTACGAGCGAGAGTGAAAGGAGCAGCGATGACAGAACAAAGGAGCCTTTCGATACCATTTTCATTTTCTGTAACCTCCCATAATGAATGCTCTATATGATGACTTTATACTAAATCGGCATATGCCGAGTTCAGCCTTTTACAGCGCCTACCGTCAGGCCTTTCACAAAATACTTCTGCAAGAACGGGAACACCATCGCAACCGGCAGCACCGCGATAATCGCCATCGCCATCTGCAGCTCCTCTAGTGGAAGGATTTGCGTGGACGATGCATCAATATGCGCTTTGCTCGCAATGGCCTGCAGGTATTGTGCATTCATGAGCGTGTTGTAGAGGAAATATTGCAGGTTGTACAGCCTGTCGTTGTTGATAAACACCAAGCTCGTGAACCAATCATTCCAGTACGTCACGATGACGAACAGTCCAATCGTCGCAAGAACCGGAAGCGACAGCGGCAAAATAATGCTGAAGTACGTCCGATACTCGCTGGCCCCGTCAATTTGCGCCGAATCCACTAAAGATGGCGGGATGCTTGTCGTGAAATACGTCCGCATGATGAATACGTTGAATCCGCCTAGCAACCCTGGGATGATGAGAGCCGGAAGCGTGTCTTGCAAGTGCAGAAACTTCGTATACACGAGGTACCATGGGAGCAAGCCCCCGCCGAACAGCATCGTGAACAGCACGTAGAAGCTGAGTAAATTACGGAACGGAAAATCATTTCTCGACAAGGTGTATGCCAGTGCCGATGTGACGAACAAACTTACGATCGTACCGACTACGGTGACGAATATCGAAACGCCGTATGCGCGAAGAATAGGTTCTGCGTCATGCATGAGGAAGCGATAAGCGGCCAGATCGAAATCTTTGGGCCAGAAGCTGTATCCGTATTTGACCAATGCATTTTGACCCGTAAGCGACACCATGAGGATAAGCCAGAACGGAAGCAAGCTCGCCAGACTGACGATGATAAAGAATACAATGATGATCGGGTTCGTCCGATTGCTGTTGTTCATGCTCTCCCACCTTTTAGAATAAAGCTTTATCACTGCTCACTCGTTTCACAATCATATTGACCGATACGACCAAAATAAATCCGATAACCGACTGAAGCAGCCCGGCCGATGACGCTAAATCCGTATCTCCGGAGACTAACAGCGCGTTGTATACGTAGGTATCGATGACCTCCGTGACATCCTTCAGCATGCCTGAATTCATTGTCACCTGATAGAACAATCCGAAGTCCGCATTGAAAATTCGGCCGATCGACAGCAGCGTGAGGATGATCATGATCGGGATCAGGAACGGAACGGTTATCTTCGTCATTTGTTTCCACTTCCCGGCTCCGTCAATCATCGCCGCCTCGTAATATTCCTTATCGATTCCGACGATTGTCGCCAAGTAGATGATCGATCCGAATCCGACTGACTTCCAGCTGTTCACGATGATCAGAATATACGGCCAGTACTTTGGTGACATATACCATGAGACAGCCTCGTGCCCCGATGGCTCCAGAATCGCTTTGTTGATGAACCCCAGATCCGGGTTAAGGAAGCCGAATACGAGATAGGCCACGACCACCATCGATATGAAATGCGGCAGGAGCATCGAGCTTTGGAAAAACTTCGACAGCACCTTGCTCCTCACCTCATTGAGCAAGAGTGCCAGCAGAACCGAGAGAGCCGTATTGATGACGATAAAAGCGATGTTGTATAACACCGTGTTCGCGATAATGCGCCAAATGTCATTGGTGGCGAACAGAAATTTGAAGTTATCGAAGCCGACCCAGTCGCTGCCCCATATGCCTTTGGAGAAGTTCAAGCTCTTGAATGCGAGGAATATGCCGAACATCGGCATGTAGTTATTAATCAGCAGCAGCAATATTCCCGGTAAGGCCAATATCCACAGCGCGTGATATTTCAGCAGCGCCCGAAACGGATTACCCGTTCTCCCCTTCGCTTTCTTGATTGCCGTCGCCGCCGTTGTAACCGGCTGATCTGCGCCTGCTCCCATGTTGTTCACCATCCTGTTGCTTCTTGATGTGATCATCATACCGAGAATCCGATTGTGCCCATACCGTTTTTGTCACCCTCGCCTAGTCGATTTGTGACATCTTCATGTGGACATACCAAAAAAACATGGCCATAATCGGCCATGTTCCTTTGTTCATTCCCTGCTACCATTACGACTGCCTCCGATACTCCTGCGGATTCACCCCGGTATACTTCTTGAACGTCCTCGTAAAATGCGAGAAGTTCGAGTAGCCAACCTGCTGGGCGATTGCGCTGACCGTCATGTCCGTTGAATCGAGCAAGTGCTTCGCGCGATTGACTTTCGTTTCGATGAGATAATCGATCAAGTTGCGCTCCGTCTCTTTCTTGAAGAGTCGAGAGAGGTAAGCCGGATTGAGATTTACATAGGCGGCTACATCCTCGCGGGAGATATCCTCCTCGACGTTCTCACGCATGAAGTAGATGGCTTTCTGCACGAAACCATCTGCTTCTTTGTCGCGGAACACGGTATCCATCACAGCCGAAACCAAATGGACGGCCCAATACCTGAACTGGGCGAGCGTGC
Source organism: Paenibacillus sp. CF384 (assembly GCF_900106745.1). GTDB lineage: Bacteria > Bacillota > Bacilli > Paenibacillales > Paenibacillaceae > Paenibacillus_Z. The sequence continues at coordinate 9,944 of NZ_FNNV01000027.1, forward strand.
GGATCTGCGCCGTTGACCACATCGTGAAATTCGGAATCTGACTGACAGCGATGCCGCGGCCATACAGAAAATGATAGATGACCTGCAGAAACTCATGCAGATACGTCTCAAGCTGCTTCGGCGTACTGTTCGGATTTTGCTCCAGCTTCGCCACATGCTGCCCGATTAATGCGATGACTTTATCGCGGTTACCGCTTGCGATCACGCTCATCCATTCGGAAATTGGCGTGCTCACCGGCTCACCAGAAGCAGGAGCCATTACTCCCGCCACTGATGCAGCCTTATTATAAAGCAGCACCGAATGCGGTTTGGTCACGTTATTTCGCTCCATGTCCTTCAGAGCATCGCATAGTCCCGGCAGCTCCTGAAGCGGCGCACGATATCCGATATAGCAGGAGATCTGACAGTAGAAGTAGGACAGACAAGCCTCTTTGAACCGCTCCACAGCTTGAACCCAACCATCCGGGCCATCTCCATCCTCGTCACCAGCTCCATGATCACCATACGCCAGCACGAACAGAAATCCGTTCCTGTCCGTCACCGCATGTCCGCGCCGCCCGTCCAGCAGCATTTCCTCCGCTGCTTTCTTCACCGCATACTCCAGAATTTCCTGGTCCCGCTCCGGCAGCACCTTCGTCCATTCTTCCAAACTAATCAGAATGGGCTGCACCTCATCGCCCGATGACAGCGCAACTTGAGCATCCTGCAGCGCACGATCCAAGAAATCTCCGTAAGACAGGATCCGGCGGGACAGCATATCCTGCCAGAAATGCTCAACCAGCAGCGGCTGCTGTTTGTTATATAACGCATAATATTTCTGATACTTCTCGTTGTAATCCGACAGCTCTCTTCGTTCATGAATCGAATCGATCATACGCTCGACCACCTGCGCCAGCTCCTCGCTGTCGACCGGCTTCAGCAAATAGTCGAAGCTCCCAAGATGCACAGCCTGCTTCGCATAGGTAAATTCACTGTGACAGGTCAGAAACACAAACTCCGTCAGCGGGTAATGCTCCTTCACCCAGCGTATCAGCGACAGCCCGTCTTCATCAGGCATCTCGATATCGCAGATCAGAATATCGATCGGCTTCTCCTGCATAAGTATCCTAGCTTCATCCGCGCTGCCGGCGGCATACACCGCTTCAATGCCCCGCGATTCCCAATCCATGCAATTCATTATGCCTTCTATGGCGAACTTCTCATCATCGACGATCAGCATTTTACACTTTTCCAACGCAAGCTCACTCCTCCGCATATTCAATCGGCAGCAGGAGACGAATCCTTACGCCACTTCGTTCATTCGGACTAAAAACCAGCTCAGCCTTCTTCCCATATTGCATCGTTAATCGCTTCTTCACATTCCAGATCCCGATATGATGATCTTCCGAATCAGGGGCATACCCGTCATCATTCAATTCAGCGAGCTTCTCGCTCGTCATGCCTTTGCCATTATCCTCAATTACAATCTCCACCATCTCTTGCTCACCTTGGACACGCCGCGCCGACAACTGCAGGATGAACGGCGCGTTCTTCACACTCATGCCGTGAATCATCGCATTCTCCACGAACGGCTGCACGATCAGCGAAGGCAGCTTGGCACGCAGCAAGTCATCTGGCACGTGAAGCTCGAAGGAGAAGGAGTCTTGGAATCGCATTTTCTGAATTTCCAAGTAGTTCCGGATATGCCCCAGCTCCTGCTCAAGCGTAATCGCATCCCGCTTCGTCCTCAGACTAAAGCGGAAATATTCGACCATGTGCCGAACTGTTTTCTTCACCAGCTCGTTACGCTTCAAATCCGCCAATTGAAAAATAATATTTAACGTGTTCAGGAAGAAATGCGGGTTGATCTGCGTCTGCAAATGCTTCAGCTCCGCTTGCTGTGCGCGCAGGTTCTCCTCGTACACATCGATTTTCAGATGGGTAATCTCTTCGACCATGTTGTTGAAGGTATGGTTAATGATCGCAAACTCGGCGATTTGCGAATTCGGCAGCCGCGTGCTCATGTCGCCTTCTTTGATTCTCCGAATAGCTCCTAGCAGATGACGAATAGGATTGAATAGGATGTTCCGGAAAATAAACAAGTAAAGCACCAACATAGCGAATACGAGCAGCGGAAGAAAGTTGATGACGGCTTGAAAGCGGCTCAGACCACTGAGCAGCTCGGAGTTTGGAACAACGACTGCGTAGCTGATGCCGGCAGTCCCCGAATGCTTGTTCACCGCGAGCAGCTTGGCGTCCCCATCCTCCACGGTGAAGGAACCGTTCAGCTTTATTTTGTCCGGGGGCAGCTTCGTAATGGTCGAAAGCGGTGCGGAAGGGTTCGATAATACACTGCCGTCATCGCCTACAATTACGACACCTCCGCCGCCAACATCCAGGTTGCCGAGTGGTGTTTTCAAGCTATTAATGTTGATAATGGCGCCAATGTAGGCATTGTTCGTCAAGTCATCGCTGACCAGCCGATATAAGAAATATTGGTCTTTGATTCGAATAACCGACCACTTGTATAGATATTGCTTGAGCAATTCCGGACGCTGGAACGAGTTGTCGATCCAAGCTCTCACCGGTTCATAATACCCCGATGCCGCGCCTACAAGGTTTGTGGAATACAGCGCAGCATTCGGCATGGAGTAAACGAAGAACATATCTACCGTGTGGTAGTACGATTGATAGGTCGAGTTGCGGTGAATCAGTTCCATCTGAGCAAAATAATAATCGGAGTCCGTTAATCCCGGCTGGCCGAATCGCTGGAACTCATCACTGTTATTCACGATGTCGACCATATTCGTCGTGATATCCTCCAAGCTTCTGTCGATCATATTGAGGTTCGAATTCACCAAAGTCTGATAGGAATTCGCCACCTGGGTGAGCACAACGCTCTTGGCGTAGCCCCCTGCGAGGAACAGAATGATCAGCAGCGGAATGGTGATGGCGCAGAACAGCAGGATGAACCGGGAACCGAGCGTGTTCAGTTTATTCATATCGATGAGTCCTCCAATCCGCGTCACTAGGCAGTCTTCCCATAATTACTCTAGGAATGATCATAGCGGCAGCCTCGGAATCAAGCAAGACAAATAGAAGCCCACAGTTCCCGGAGGAGCCGTGAGCTTCACTCTATTTCTCCGTCATCGCCAGCAAATTCACAGCAATCGCATCCGGCATAATCGCCATCCCGCCATACAAACCGGTGACCGAATTATGCGTATCGGCGAAGCAATCGTCGAGTAAGCCCTGATCATAATACACCTTCGTATGCTGCAAATTATGCGGCATCCACGTCGCATCCCGGTGATCGATCATCCAGCGCATCGCTGCATTCGTGATCCCCTCCCGATAACACGTCCAATCGATGGCCGGATCAATAACCGCCCAGTCGATACCGAGCCTATGCGATTCCGCAAAGGTTTCCAACACTTCCCACTGCACATGATCACGCACCCAATTGGCGAAATACCAATCGCTGGAGCAGAAGCACGGCTTTGTATTGTAGAGCATGGGCTTATCTGCCGGCTGCCACAGATGAGTAAAAGGAAGCAACGAACGAATCCAGTACACGGCCTTCTCCTTGTACACTTCTTTGCCGGTTGCTAGATGTGCGAGCCAGTTCGCAATTGCGGCATGGCCTGCCGCGAATAAGTTCGGACTATGCAGAGGCGTTTCCCAGAAATCGCCGCCCTCCGGCCTTGTCATCGGCAAGCAATAGTCGATGGCACGCAGCGCGCCTTCCTTCAAGCGCTCGTCGCCGGTCTCTTTCCAAAGGCGAAGCAGCTCGATCGCTGGCGTAACGCATAGATCAAGCGCCGTATCCCCGGCATGACCCATCGGTTCCAGAAAAGCCCGCGCCACGACAAAATCATCCTTCATGTAATGCCGCCCATCCGGATCGAACGGGAATGCACCGTCTTCTCTTTGATGAGCCAGCAGCTCCAGGCCTTTACGCAATAAGCGGTCATGAGCAGATGCCGCACCACTTATCTCGCCTGTACCACCGCTAACCTCATCCGCCGCCGCATTCAGCGTTTTGCACTTGTCGATTTTCTCCTGCAGCGAAGCAGCTAGTGCCGTCCCTTTGCGACGCTCTATGTAAGCTTCGGCGAAACGCGGTACTCGGTGCGAATAACCTTTCTCGTGCTGCGGCGTACCGAAGCCTTGTCCTTCCTGCCAATATCGCTCATCATAGGCAAGCGCGATGCGATCAAGCGCATCCTCATAAGCCCATCTAGGTGTGGCTGGTGCAGGAAGCCCTCCACTGCGAGCGATCCAATCCGTCATTACATCGAGCGATCGGCCCGGAATGACAACAAGCTCGGCATTCCAAGCAACCACCTGCTGCGGATGGAGCTCCAATGGTTCTGCAGCATAAATTTGATTTTCCGCGTGCTCGGTTTGAGCATCCGGCACCATCAGCCCCAGTAGATGATGATTCCGTCTGTCTATGAAATTCGGAGAAGCGAATACAGGCTGCTGCACATGAACGCGGTAGTTGAACCAGCGGGTTGCATGCAGCGCCGGGTCCCACGAGAGCCCAACCGCCGTACCTTCGTGACTGACCGCCATCACCGGAAAAGCTACCTTATTCGGATGCGGCGCGACTCTGAGCGCCCACGGGTCCTTAAACCAATCGGTACCGCTCGACCACTCCTCGCCTTCCAACCATTCCACACCGGGGAAGATGGCATCTGTTTTGTTCGCTCCGAAAGAATCCGCTCCGACTTTGACCCACGGCCCTCTGACATAACGGACAAACAGGTTATAATGCGAGACAAACGAATAAGCCAGCTTCAATACAGGCTGATCACGCAATAACGTCAGCTTCACTTCGCCGTCCATTAGGGCCGCATCGAAAGGATATTGAATCCACGTATCGAACGATGTGCCTTTCAGCTTCTGCTGCACGACCAGCGCTTTCACCTTGAACGTCAGCGACTCCCCTTCATCGGATTGCGCCCGCTCGTACGACTCCGATTCCATCCGGATCGGAATCTCCTGATCCCGCAGCAGCAGCTCCCCGAAATGCTCCAATACCCCCATAAACCGCTCATCTGCCGAAAATACTTCCGCCCATCCCCATCCGGTCAATCTCTTATGCACGTCAATCCGCATATGCTCGTTAACTAATCGTATGGATTCTCCACCATAGCTGCCCTGCGTAAATTCCGGCACTTCCGATCACTCCTTCAATGTGAGGAAATTAGGTCGTCCTCTATTCCATCCTATTCGAGTACCGGAAGTGCATTCCTGCCTAAGTATTTGTCCGAATAGACCAAGCCCCGGTTTGACGAAGCCTAGCTTAAAGCATAGTATTAGAGGTGAAAAAATCAGCCGATAGGAAGTGCTACATATGAGTGAATATCAAGCTTTGCTAGAGCAGTTGCAACAACAGGAGAACGAGCTTCAATTCTCCACATTTACTAACGAAACCGCTTTTGAGATCGGTACTAAGATCATCGAGAGAGCGCAGCAAGAGAACAAAGCGATCGCGGTTACAATCGTAAGAAACGGCGAGCTATTATTCCATAGCAAAATGAACGGAACAAATGCAAACAACGATCAGTGGATTCAGCGTAAACGCAACGTTGTTCACCATTTCGGTCACAGCTCGTACTTCATGCATGTCGAGTTTAAAGCAAACGGTAACTCCATCGAAGCCTCTCACCTTGATCCGAAGGATTATGCGGCTGAAGGCGGCTCCTTCCCGCTTATCATTAAGAATGTCGGCATCGTAGGAACAATCACAGCTTCCGGTCTGCCAGGCGAGCTTGATCATCAGATTATCGTGGACGTATTGAGCGAGTTTCTACTGGGAAAATAATCGCTTCACAAGGAGTGTCACCGCATGATTACGCGTATTGCAACTAGAGACGACGCCCCCGAAGTTATTCCGCTGCTGCTCGAAGCGATTGGTGAGATTGCTTACCTGCTTACAGGCGCATCGGATGAAATCGAGGCAGCGGAGCTGCTGACCGACTTCTACAAGCAGCCGGGCAATCGAGTCAGCTCGGGCAATGTCATCGTCGCCGAACAGGATGGCCGAATTGCCGGTATGGTCGTGGCCTATTCCGGTAACGATGCTGGGCAGTTGGACGAACCTTTCCTCGTGAAGCTTCGCAGCAGACCGGGCAATGAAGATAGCGAAATTGTTCGTGAAGCGCGAGATGGCGAGTTCTATCTGGACGCGCTGGCCGTAGCGGAGCAATATCGCGGACAAGGCATCGCCAAGCTTCTTATGGCAGCCGCCGAGCAGCGCGCTGCTCAGCTTGGGTTCGAGCGCGCGGCACTAATCGTCGAAACCTACAACGAGCGCGCTTACCGGCTTTATCTCGCAAGCGGCTACGAGGAAGACGACATGCTTCGCATCGGCGACAGCGACTACCGCCGCTTGGTGAAACGAGTATAGGAAGTAGAGACAAGAGGACCGCCTCAATAGTGCACATGGCACTATGAGGCGGTCCTTTTTGGTGCGTATGCTTGCGGCGGCAGGAGATAGTGGCGCTGGTGGCACCGGTGATGCTGGGGCTGGTGGCGCTGGTGGCGCTAGTTGCGCTGGTGATGCTGGTGGAGCGAGTGCGGCTGGTGGTGCATGCGGCTGCTGGAACTGGTGCGAATCTGGGACTGATGTTCTTGGGTAATCCGCTCGCATGCAGAAATGTTGCTCAAAGTGCAGCATTTACGCCCAAATTGGTCTCGTTTCTGTTAATTGTTGCATAAAAAGCAACATTTCTGCAGATTCCGGCCTATTTAAGCCTGTTAGAAGTTGGAATGTTGCATAAAGGACAACATTTCCATCTCCCTACTCGATTAGCTTCAATTATGTTGCATGAAAGGCAACATTTTCACAGAAGCCGAGCAGTTAACTGATTAGTTTCATCGCTGAGAGTCGGTTTTTCCGACTCTCAGCCTCGTTTCGGCGTGGACTGGGACATGAGAGTCGGAATTCCCTACTCTCAGCATCCGACACGGGGCTAGATGGGTTAGTTTGATCGCTGAGAGTCGGTTTTTCCGACTCTCAGCCTCATTTCGGCGTGGACTGGGACGTGAGAGTCGGATTTCCCTACTCTCAGCATCCGACACAGGGGCTAGATTGGTTAGTTTAATCGCTGAAAGTCGGTTTTTCCGACTCTCAGCCTCATTTCGGCGTGGACTGGGACGTGAGAGTCGGATTTCCCTACTCTCAGCATCCGACACGGGGCTAGATGGGTTAGTTTAATCGCTGAGAGTCGGATTTTCCGACTCTCAGCCTCGTTTCGGTGTGGTTTCGGACATGAGAGTGGGGTTTCCCTATTCTCAGCATCCGACACGGGGCTAGATGGGTTAGTTTGATCGCTGAGAGTCGGTTTTTCCGACTCTCAACCTCGTTTCGGTGTGGTTTCGGACATGAGAGTCGGATTTCCCTACTCTCAGCATTCAGCATCCGACACCGGGATAGATTGGTTAGTTTGATCGCTGAGAGTCGGTTTTTCCGACTCTCAGCCTCGTTTCGGCGTGGTTTCGGACGTGAGAGTCGGATTTCCCTACTCTCAGCATCCGACACGGGGTTAAATAACGCCGCCCTTTACCCACTAAACGCAGCCAGCTCAATCACGCGTTTCTCTAAGCGCGATGTTTCCGCGGCAAAAGCCATCATATGGCTTTGTACAGATTTGGCCGCGGAAGTGAGGCTGTCGCCGCCCGAACCGCCTGACTTCACCAGTCCGATAAAGTCGCTCATTAAGCCATAATCTCCGCCGCCATGACCTGCATGTCCGCCGGGCAGTTCGAGTGAAATCTTCTCCGGCGCGAGACTGCCGAAACGAATGAGCTCGATTTCGTTCTTCTCCATAGCGGCCCGGATCTCGCCCTTCGTTCCCATCAGCTTCAGCGTGCGGTTGCACTCTTGCGTAAATGCGCTCATCGTGAAAACAGCCGTCACTTCGTTCGCAAACTCCATATTCACAACCTGATGATCTACCACATTATTATCGCAGTGGTACACACAGCGACCGTACGGTCCCTCTTGCAAAGCTTTAAGCCTTGCTTCAGGACTCGGATCATCGCTAATGGCCGCCGCCATCCAGCTTTCCGAGTCCCCAAGGTAAACATTAGGTGCATAGTATAAGCATTCATCCGCCACCGGGCAGCCATCCGTACAGCGCTTCGGTGCGCCTTCCGGAGCATTGGAGGCATTGAAGTATGAGAGTGAGCCAAAAGAGGACAGGCGTGTACAGTCATCTCCCGCCAGCCATAACAAGATGTCCATATCATGGCAGGATTTTGCCAGAATCATCGGACTCGACTCCTCGGCATTACGCCAATTGCCGCGAACGAAGCTATGTGCTTGATGCCAATAACCCACATTCTCATTATGCTGAATCGACATCAGCTGACCGATCTGACCTTCGGCGAGCAGCCTTTTCACCGTGCGGAAGAAATTCGTATAACGGAGCACATGACAGATCGAGAAGATGAGTCCGGACTGCTGTGCTTTCGCCCCCATCTCCAAGCATTCCTGCGGGTCCGGAGACATCGGCTTCTCAAGTAGAACATGATAACCCGCATCAAGCGCCATCATCGTCGGCTCGAAGTGCATCTTATCCTGCGTACAGATCAGCACGGCATCCGCCAGCTTCGGCTGCGCCAGCAATTCGCGCCAGTCGTCGTAACCCAAGCGCTCATCTACCCCGTGACGCTGCATTAAGCGATCTCGCCGATCAAGGTTGGGGTCGGCAACCGCCACGACTTCCATCTCATCCGGATGTGCCAGCGCATAATCGACGTAATTTTGTCCGCGCAGTCCCGCTCCGATTAAGGCAATCTTCACTTTGCTCATCAGATGCTCATCTCCTACTCTTTTACACTACCAACCGTAATCCCTTTGATGAAATACCGCTGCAGGAACGGGTAAACCAGCATAATCGGCAAAGCGCCTAAGAAAATTTGCGCCGTTCGTAATGTTTTCTCGCTGACTTCTTCGAGCCGCTTCAAGTCGTCGATGGATATCGCTGCTTTATTAATAGATGTCACCAGTGTCGATAAGTATGTCTGCAGCGGATACTTCTCCGGTGAATTCATGTACAAGATGCCGTCAAACCACGAGTTCCAATGTCCCACGATCGTGAACAATAGTATAGTCGCAAGCGATGGCAGCGACACCGGAAGATAGACGCGCAGCAGAATGGCCCACTGGCCTGCTCCGTCAATGGTAGCCGCTTCTTCCATATCCTTCGGAATGTTGCGGAAGAAGTTGAGCAGCATCACCATGTTCCATACATTGAGCGCACTCGGGATAATCAGCGACCAGATGCTATTAATTAGTCCGGTTTCTTTGACAACGATATAAGTCGGAATCAAGCCGCCGCCGAAAAACATCGTCACCGCGAAGAACCAGACATACAGCGTTCGGAAATCAAACTGTTCTCTGCTCTTCGATAACGGATAAGCGGTGATGATCGTCAGAACCATGCTGAGTGCCGTGCCGAGGATAACGCGCTCCAGTGATACTTTCAAGGAACGAATAAACTCCACCTTTTGCGCTAAGTATTGGTAGGCATCCAATGTAAATCCGACGGGCCACAGCTTAACCTGCGCAGCCACTGCGGCAATGTTGGAGCTTAAACTGACTGAAAGCAGATGGATGAACGGTAAGATGCCAAGCAGCGTCACTCCTATTAACACGATCGTATTCACGACCATGAACAGGACTCTGCCCCATGATGCTCGATAAACCATGCCATCTCCCCCAGTCTCTTAGAAGATTCTATACTTGGTGAACCGATAGGCTAAGTAATAGGATAAGCCTACCAATCCTAAAGAAATCGCGGACTTAAACAATCCAACAGCAGCTGCCGGCGCGTATTGCTGGTTGAAGATACCGAGCCGGTAGACGAACGTATCGAGAATATCGGCACTCTCGTAGACGACCGGATTATACAGAATCAGAATTTGATCGAATCCGGCATTCAAAATATTGCCTAAGCTAAGCGTAGCGAGCAATATAATAATCGGCGCCATGCCCGGCAGCGTGATATGGACAACTTGCTTCCATTTGCCCGCTCCGTCCACTTCGGCCGCTTCATACAAATTTGAATTGATCCCGGCAATGGCTGCCAGGAAAATAATCATATTGTAGCCCATGCCCTTCCAAACCTCCGAGCCTACAATGATGGCCCGAAACCAATCCCCTTGGCCCATGAACATGATCGGTTCAATCCCAGTACCGGCGAGCAAATCATTAATCGGTCCTTTCAAGGAAAACAGCTCCAGAATGACACCGCCAAGCACCGTCCACGAGAGGAAGAACGGCAGAAAAATACTCGTTTGGATGATGCGCTTAAACCAGTCTCTGCTAAGCTCATTGAGCAATAAGGCAAGAATAAGCGGGATGGCCAGTCCAAAGGCAATCTTAAGAACGGAAATCACCACGGTATTCCAGATGACTTGATTCATATCCGGCAGGTGAAACATGTATCGGAAATTTTTCCAGCCGACGAATTTCGATTTCCAGAAGCTAAGCACGGGATCGAACTTCTGAAAAGCCATGACGATTCCGAACATCGGGCCATAGGCATAAATGAGCGTGACGATGATACCGGGTATAAGCATGATATGGAATGGCAATTGCCGTATGAACCGGCTTCTCCGCATTGTCTGCTGTTTCATCAAGGTTCCGCCTCCAGTAAGAAGCAGCGGGGAAGACGCTCGATAGCTCGCTCACATAGCTGCCTGCTTGCTTGCGTAAGCGCCTTCCGCCGTTTCTGCCATTCTCATTATTTCGATGCGCTGCTGTACCAATCGTTCACTTCTGCCGTTACATCGTCACCGCCGAGCGCTTTCCAGCTGCTGACGAATTTATCGAAGCTGTCGATCGATTCGCCCATAATGATCTTCGTGAACGTTTCATTCATCAGCTTATCCAGCTGCGCGCCATTCTCGACCTGCGATTCCGTAGCAGAGCCGTAGAATTCGTTGTACACGAATTGTTTGCTGTCGCGAATTTGACTCGTCAGACCCCAGCCTCCGTCTTTGGAAACGCGGCTGGAATAGAGTCCCCATCCGGTTTTGTCGCCTGCAAGGAATTTCTGCGTTGCTTCAAGCGGCTTCTGAATGTTGACGTAATACGGAATATCCTCACTCACCGAATTCGACTTGTTTGCGACCGCATTGTTCACTTCATCATGAATCGTTTGAATTTCAACCGGATTGTAAATCCGCGGCACGAACCAGTTGTACACGTAGCCATTCTCCGGCTTGTTCGTGTCGTAATGCGCCTTCGTGTTCATCTCGATATAGAAGTTGATCATCTTAATGGCCGCTTCCGGGTTGCTGAACTTGCTGTTTACGACAACGATATGTCCCATGCGTACTTTCGGTACAAGCGATTTACCCGGGGAGCCGTCAAGCGACGGAATTTGCACGCAAATCCATTCTGCATTCGGGTCCGCATCTTTGTTCAGGTTAAGCGGCCAGTTCGGAAGCCACCATTCGCCGTACAGCATGCCGACTTTGCTGCCGACAATATCTTCAACGACCTTGTTCTCGTCCTTGAGCGCGAATTCCTTATCGAGAATGCCGTTCTTATACCAGCTCTGCAGCTTGCTCAGCGCAGGCTTCATCTCCGGCTGAATCTCGCCCGGCACCAGCTTGCCGTCACTGCCTTTGATCCACCCGCTCGGATACGCATTAAAGCCGAAGAACAGGCCGCGAGTATCGAATCCCCAGTTGACGATGTTCTTCTGCAGCGCAAGGCCGTACGTATCTTTCTTACCGTCCTTATCCGGGTCGTCATTGACGAAAGCGGTTGCGATTTTCTCTAAATCATCGATCGTCTTAGGTGCTTCCAAGTTGACGTTCTTCAACCAATCGGCGCGAATCCATAGAATCTGCGTGGATAAGAAGGGCTCTTCGAAGCCCGGAATGCCGTATAGCTTGCCATCCGAAGTCAGCGACTTCATCGCTTGCCCGCCATCGGAATCCATGAACTTTCTCAGCGTCGGCGATGCATATTTCTCGTAAGCGTCCGTTAAGTCAGCCAGGACACCTTGCGTCTTAAACTTCTCGAAGTTGCGAATGTCGACATCCATAATATCCGGCAAATCCCCGGAAGCAATGGAAAGCGAGAACTTCTGCTCGTATTGATCGGTTGGCACCGTCCATTTGTATTTCAAATCGATATTCAGCTGTTCCTTCAGATCCTTCAGGTACGCATTCTGATCCGGCGTTAAACCGGACGGTGTCTTCGGATCTTCCGGCGGTCCGTACCCGAGTACTTCGGTTACCGTTAGCGGCTCCGCATATTTGCCTAGCGGGTCAACGTTCTCCGCAGCTGCATCGTTTGTCTGTTCCGTCGTTGCATTGTCTGTCGTAACTGTGTTGTCTGTCTTGTTCGCTTGATCGTTTGCAGTGTTGCCGTCATTGCTGGAGCATGCGGTCATGGTGGCGATTAATGAGATAATCAGAAAAGAACTGGCCCATCTGTTCATTTTGTTTCCCCCCATAGAAATTGTTGTTCACTGCGTTTGACCTTACTACTTCATCATAAATTGAGCGGCAGGGGGCTCGCTCTATAAACATCTTTACATGCTTCTGTTTTCTTTACGATCTCTTCGCAATAGGACCGACTCCCGAAATTCTTGAGGCGTGCTGCCCGTCATTTTCCGGAAAAAGGCCGTGAAATACGACGGAGATTCGAAGCCGAGCCGCAGCGCGATTTCATTCACTTTCATCTGCGTTTCCTCCAGCATCTGCCTCGCAGCATCTGCCCTCGTCGCATTCATATAGTCCGACAGCGTCCTTCCTGTCAGCTGTTTATAGAACCGGGACAGATACGAAGGGTTAAAATAAACCGCCTCCGCTATTCTCGCCAGCGACAAATCACGGCCTAAATGCTCCGCGATAAACCGATGGATCCGTTCAATAATGAGATGCTCGCCTTTATTCTGCTGTTCCTTCTTCTGCGCACATAGCTTATGGACAAGCGCTAACAACTGCTCCTCCGACGCGCCAAGGTCAAGTGTCCATGCTTCATCATCCGATGCTCCCGAAGGGCGAACCTGCGTCATTTGCGTAATAATAACAAGCACGAATTGATAGTATCTTTCCATGCCGATAAGCGAATTTGAAGAGAGATTCACCTCAACATGGGCATAGAGCTCCGAAGTCAGCTTAGCAGCAGCCCCCTCATCTCCCGTTTCCAAGCTCCGCTGCAAGGCATCCAGCTGCTTATTGAACATCCCCGTGGACAGCTCCGCCGATGGGTGAGGCCGTTCTGCTTGAATGACTTCATCCATATCGCCCAGATGAATAATCGACATGGGCTGACCGAAGAGCGAGCATTTCTTCATCGACGACTTCAATCGTTCGAATTCCGCTGCCGACCCGTCCCAATCCACCGCAGCGCGGCTGATCGCAAACGATACGTCCGCATTCAACGCGATGCGGCATTGATCTTGAACGGGCTCCAGCATCCCCTTGAGATACTCCGAGATATCTGCCCATTGCGTGATCCCCTCACCGCTCTTAAACATGCCCGCTTCCTCCGCAGGCTGAATAAACCACACGAGTAAGGACGAGTCATGCACGACCGACTCCATATGGAAGTGCGAAGGCAATTGCTGCTGCAGTACCTCTTGAATGGACAGGTGCAAATTTAATTTATCCGTATAAGTGAGAACTTGATCATAGCGATCCATTCTCCCGACGATCATCATCACTTGATCTGAACGGCTCAGTCTCATGGACAATCCTGCAAAATAAGGAGCCTGCCACAGATCGAGCGCTTTCTCCCCGAGCAGCAGCGCTTCGAAAAACTGTTTCTTGAGATGAGGCTCTGCTACCGTCAGCTGCTGCTTAGCCTGCTCGAGTGCTGCCTGCATTTGGTTCGCTTGATCCAGCTTGTCAATGGCAGCAAGAACAGCCGCCACGATGGTCTCGATGCCTTCTGTCTTCAATATGTAATTGTCTATATTCTTCTGAATGGCGCTATACACATAGTCGAATTCGCTATAGCCCGTCAGCAGGATGATTCGGCAAGCCGGCCAGTAGAATAGAATGTCGTCCGCGAGCTGCAAGCCGCTCTTCCCCGGCATCCGAATATCGCTGATGACCAGATCGATCTTGGTTTTCTTCACAATGCCGAGTGCTTCAAGTGGCGAATACGCCTTACATACGTCGAGCTCTAAAGACTCCACTTGCTGAAAATGCTGCACAAGGCCGTCAACGATAGCCGGTTCATCGTCTACAATGAGTAATCGATACATGGAATCTCTCAAACTCCCATCTCGTTAAAGTGAATGATAAGGTCAGCCTTTAGCCCGCCGAGTGCGCTGCGAGAAACAAAGATGCCGCTGCTCTGCCCGAATTTGAGCCGGATGCGCCTACAGACGTTGAACAAGCCGGTCTTCTCTTCCGAAGCAGATACATCGGCAAGCCGCTCGCGAAGCAGCTCAAGCGCCTCGTCCGTTAAAGTGTCGCCGTCGTCTTCCACGGAAATGCACAGCGTATCGTCCTCGTACTCCACGGTTACGGAGACATTCCCCCGTCTCATGCCATCCTCGAAGGCATGCTCGAAGGCATTCTCCACGACGGGTTGAATCAACAACCTCGGTACCAACAGTGGCTTACACATCTCAGGCAGCTTAGCCGCTTCGATGGTAATTCGATTCGAGAACCGGATGCCCTGAATGTCGCAATAATCCACCGCATGCCGATATTCTTGTTCCAGCGTGACCTCGTCGCTCCCGCTGCGTGTAATAAATTGATAATAGCTGCCGAGCCTTTGTGCCAGCGTTGCCGCGTTCTCCGCGTCGCCGCTTCTGCTGATCATGTAAATATTGAAGAAGCTGTTGTATAGAAAATGGGGATTGATTTGGGATTGGAGCTGCTTTAATTCGGAGTGCTGCAGGGCGATTTTCTGTTCATAGTTTTCTTGAATGGAGCCTCTTAGCTTGTCTACCATACGGTCGAAGCTTCGATAGAGATAACCGAATTCAATATCCCCTTGCGGACGAATGGATATATTCAAATTATCGGTTTCCAGTATTTTGAAAGCTTGAATCAATCGCTTAAGCGGCCGATGAATCATGACATTGACCGAGAAGGAGAAGACGACCAGAACGCCTACGGAAACCGTGGACAGGATAATATACCAGAAATTAAACGTCCGAATCGGCCCGAGCACTTCGTTCTGATTGATATAGGTGAAGATCGTCATCCCGAACATCTCAATACCGCTCGATGTAATCAGATATTTGTGCTTGCCGAGCCTCAGCGTATCTGTGCGGATGGGGTCTTCTAGCGTACCTCTGCTGCCGATATGCTGCTGAATCTGATTGAAGATGTTCTCGTCCATTTTCACCGCGATCGTCGTTGTAAAATCATCATTGGTGAGCGCAGCGCCTGAATCCTCATAGTTCTCCACAAATCGGCGCAGCGTCTCTTCCAGCTTCGGCTTGGAGATCTCCATGTACGAAACAATTCGGCCGTTGTTGCTTGAAGCAATAAAGTACAGCCTGCCGCCTTTGCTGTAGAAGGGTTGTGTCTGATCGGACTCTCGGTATGAAGCTATTGCCTCGTATTCCGCGTTTGGCAGATCCTTAATACCGGCCCTGACAGAAAAAGTCTTCTCCAACGACTTCACGTACACGCCGCTGTTTACTAGGAATTCACTTGAGTTCTGAATCAATAACAGCCGCTCCCGCACGCGATTCACGAGCTGAAATTGTTCGTAGCCCTCTAATCGCTTGCCAATGAAACTCAGCTTCTGCAGATCAGAATCATTCATGAACTGAAGCTGCAAATTACGGATAAATGCAATTTGATCGTTGAGCTGACGGGAATAGAACTTTACGTTGGAGTTAATGGAGTTCGTATATTCTTTCTTGATGAAGGATGCGCCTGTTGTATTCATGCGCAGATTGATTAGGAGCAGGGGAACGATCAGCAAGATGAAAATAAGAATAACCTTCTGATACACATGCAGATTTGCCAGTCTAACCTTCCTTTTCATAGGCGACTCATCCCCTCATCTTTCCCTTCTGCTACTGGATCCTGTTGCCTTTTGTCACATTATCACTCATTTACAAAAAATTTGCACTGCAATTAAGTAAGCTGCCAGAATGCAAAAAAAAAGCCAGCGTGAGAACCATAGGTTCTCTGCTGACTCTTTGTATATCGAAGTATGCCTTGGATTATCGCGTATTCGAAGCAGCCCACGGCTGTGTTTCCGTTTGTACCGGCATGCCTGTTTCGAGCGCCTCATTGATCTTGATGCTCAAATAATGATCCTGCGCCGCTTCTGCTAAGCTGTAGAAGCTTGGCCCGCCATTCGCATATTCGGCCATCTTCGCGAGCGAGGTTGCGATCGCGATTTCATCATCCGTCAATCGGCCCGGCGTGAACGGATTGCGATAGACCCACTCTTCACCGGCAAGGATGCCTTTGAAATAATAGCCTTCGAGATTCCCGTTCTCCCCTGCATTCTGTCTGCGCAGCTCCATCTCGATCGGTGTCAGATAATCCTTCAAGTACCGAATTTCCTTATTGTTGATTTCACCGGATTCCCCGCGTACCAGCAGACGTTGACTGCGAATCCATGAGAAGTATTGATCCCCTGTGAAATCGTAGATTCCTAGTTTCCCATCGAATGCGAGCGAGGCTATGACCTGATCGGAATCGATGAGCTTGTGTACCTTGGGATTGCCGTCTCGGCCCGGTCCATTCACCAGCGGTGAACGAAACCGTGAAGCTTGGATGACTGCGTTCTCGAACGTAATGCCAAGTAATTGGCGCAAAAGGCTAATGCCATGATACCCGTGCGCGGCCGATACCTGGGCTTGCGACACCGCTCCAAGCTTACCGGACTGCGCGATTGCAATGCGAGCTGCGTGAAGCGGTTGAAACAGATACTGCTCAGCCACTTGAATGCGGCTGTCGCCAAACTTCTCATGCAGACGAATAAGTGCTTCTACATCCGGTGCCGGCGGCGTCTCGGATAGAACCGGCATTCCTGCCTGTGCTAATTCTTCGATTACGCCCGGATTCGCATCCCAGGGAACCGACGATACGACAAACAGCGGATCGGCTTGCTCCAGCATCGCGGCAGTGGTGCGGTAGACCGGCACTTGCCACGCAGCTGCCAGCTTCTTCGCTTTCTCTTCATTTCGCACTACGACACCGCACACTTCAAACTGTTCGGGGAGTTCCTTGGCAATACGCAGATAAAATTCCGTACGCCAGCCGCCGCCAACAATGGCAAATCGAATTCGACTCATCTCTATCCCTCCGTCGTCATTTCACTAGAGCTTCCTACCGTCTCGGCCTCCGCCGGTTCCGCTATATGCAATACCCGGATTCCAATCCGGTTCAACCGGTGCTTCGAATGTATCAACGGGGAACGTAACCTTGCAGCGATGTCTGCTGGATATGTACGCGCCTTCCACAATTTCAAGTGCCAATAAGGAGCTCTCCGGGATCGAATAATCCGATTCGCCGTGCTCGATTCTGCGAGCCATATTCTCGAGATGCGCCTGATGTCCCGTAACGGCCAGCTCTTCGGGGATCATAAGCTCGCCCTTCGGAAACTCAGCATTCAGAATATGATAGCCGTTCTCCCAGCCCCAGAATTCAATCTGTCCCGCAGTTCCGATTAGACGAAATACCGTATCTTTTCCCTCGGTGTTAATCCGCACGTGGTCCCCCGTATTCATGACTACACGGATTCCACTCTTCGTTTGCCCATACGTGACTGCAGTTGTCTCCACCTGCATCCCATCACGATAAGTTCGTGTACTGGATTCACAAATCCCCATCACATTGTCCATGGGTTCGTTCCCCGTCAATTGCACGAAGAAATGAAGCCAGTGGATGCCGGCATTGATGATATCCCAATTCGTATTTTGAATTTCTACGAGCTTGAGCTCTCCAATGTCGCCGCCCTTCACGCGCCTTATGATTTCCAGAGGTGTCCTCTTCGCCACCATGCCATGCGGCACAGCCATTGGCAAATCACGCTTCTTGATTTCTTCCAGAATCCGCCGGCCTGACGCCACCGTATGACCAAGTGGTTTCTCCACGAGAATCCCCTTAAGGGGAAGCTTGAGCGCGTCCAGCGCCACTTCTTCATGAGAAGGCGGGAAGGTGCTTACGCATACGACATCTGTGGGACAGTCGTTAAACATCTCGTTATGATCCAAATAAGTGCGGATGCCGGGATATTGTTTTTGCAGTTTCTCACACACTTCCGGCCGAATATCTGCGATGGCTACTAACTCGTAATGCTCTGAATTGTGCAAGGCATTCATGCTGAGCTGCCCGCCGGCTCCCCCGCCGACGACTGATGCAGTCATTTTCTTCATGAAGCTCCTCCTCATTTATCCAAGCATAATTTCACCCAAAACCGTTCCGCTTCAGCTCCACTAGGACCTCTTTCAATTTACCATACTGAATCTCCTAAAAAATAGTACATCTCACATTCAGCTCATGAAATATGCGGATATCACCCAAGCGCAAATCCCCACGACCGCGATGGCTGCCCAAATAAGGCCGTAAATCCTCCGGAACGAATGATTCGCTTTAGCACTTCGCAGCATAATCTCGTTCACGATAATCAGGATGATTCCGACAAGCGCATATCCTCCCCAAATGGAAAGCAGCTTAATAGCTGACTCGTTAGTATCGTTGAATAGAAAAGCGATGGCGAGCAACAGCAGTGCGCCGAGTGTTGCGAGCGTTAATAACGCACGAGTTAAGAATGCCAGCAGTTTCATATGTACCTCCACAATAAATCGTATTTCCCCCTAATTACTGACGAATGTACGAGCACGATGGTTGCGACTACACGTGCTGGAAACCTTTTATAAATGTCTCTTCAAATTATTGAGAATGACCGTGTAGGCGTTGGGCCATAAATGAACGCCTTCTACGGTGAATTCCGGCATCAAGTTACCGTTCTCGTCTGCTAAGCCTTCGTTCACGTTAATATAAGAATATCCATGCTGCTTAGCTAATTGTTCGATTGCTTCATTCGCCTCTAGAAGGTTGGCGTTTGTCCGGGTGGCAAACATCGATTTCTTCTCGGTGATATCAAGTCCGAAGTCTGCTTGTGCATTGATGGGATAGTAGGCCATCACGAATACTTCGCATTGCGGCAACCGTACTTTAATCTGATTTAAAATGTTATTGTAGTTCACAAGCAAGGTGTCTTTGCTGTACCCTTCCGTCCCAGCTCCTGCGATATCGTTCGAGCCGATGTTAATAAAGAGCTTGCTTGGCTCTAAATCAAAGATACAATCATCCATCGATTGCAGCAGGTCCGCGGTCGTCGTGCCGCCAATTCCACGATTATAGATGACGCGATCAAGACCAAGATTCAACGTCAGCTGCATTTCGTAAATCGGGAATCCTTCCATCAGAGAAGAGCCTACGAATAAGATTTGCCCTTTAAGAGCGTGCTGGTTCAGCATACGGTATTCTCTTTGCTTAGGATTCATCTCGATCACTCCCGCTATAGATAATTGTGGCTCATGCCACCTTTTAGTCTTCTATAACAACCTCCTATTAGATGCGGAAATTGGTAAAAATGACTAATAATATTGCAAGTGTATCACTGATATTCTTTTTCGTACAAGTTTCTACAAAATGAGGTATATAACCATTTCGGAATCAGTTGTTTAAATTAAATCGGCAGTTGGATCAGTCTATAAGAAACAATTAAAAAGAGCCCCTCTTTGCAAGCAGCAAAGGTGGACACTTTCGTTTCTCTCTATTATTTCCGTCAAGCTTACTTATCGGAGTCAGCCAACTGAACGAGGTAGTTCATTGTTTCACCAATGGCATCAGCCGATTGAAATTCTTTGGACAAACGCGAAACGTTTGCTTTGTAGTGCGGTTTGTTCAGCACGTCCTTGACTGCATGCAGGATTTGTTCTTTGCTCGGCTGTCCGGTCTTCAAATTAACCCCTACGCCTGCCCATTGCACGCGCGCACATACCTCGGGTTTATCCTCGGTTTTACCTGCTGTGACGAGAGGTACGCCGTAATTAATCGCCATCTGCACGCCGCCGTATCCGCCGTTCGTGACAATTGCATCCACATAAGGCAGCAGCTCATGATGCGGAATAAAGCTTTCCAGCCGCACATTGCTAGGCAGCGGAATATTCAGTTTATCCGTTGGTTTGCCGCCTGTAGTGGCTACGACCAGCACATCTTCCTGGGCTAGTGCTTGAATCGTAGGAATAAGCAGCTGATGGAAATTTTCGTTAGCGATCGTACCTTGCGTCACATGAACTACCGTACGATCCTTCAGTTCTTCCCACCATGAAGGAGGGGTAAACTCGTTCGGCCGAGCCGGCAAGAAGGGTCCGACAAACTTTACGTTAGCAGGAAGATCACTGCGCGGATATTCAAAAGAAGCGGTTGTCCCCTGAAGGAACAGGTCGCTCATCATGGCCGGCGCATTCATCAAGAAATGCGGCAGCTTGGGAAGGCCCAGGCTGAACATTAACTTATTGATATGCTTCTGTACGTCACCAAAAACAATCTTCTCCACTAGACCGCGCAACAGGTGATTGCGAATTCTCCCCATGGCGGTTGCGTTTGGCGAAATCCCCAGCCCATAAGGCGCAACGTCGCGACTGCTCAGCGTTAAAGGCAGAATACCGTATACAGCTGTTTTGGGAGCCTTGCCAGCCAGCTGCATAGGAAGCATCCCTGTGAATGCTGAATCCGTGATTACGACATCGGCAGGGAAATCCCTCAGAATTCCTGTTAAATCCTCATTGTACCCAATCATTTCATCCGTGAAAATATGCTTTAAATCAAATTTGAGCTGATTGATTCCGGCATAATCAGCTCTTCCGGGAAACCACTCTTCCAATCGGCTATCATCATAATCCTTAGCTGCCTGCACTTTAGTAAAGCGAGCGCCGGTCATTTCTATCTTTTGCTGGTATTTCGAGGTACTGTACCACATCACCTCATGACCCAGTTCCACTAATTGACGTGCGATCGGCAACCCGGGACTGATGTGACCATGAATAGGCACAACTGCGAATAAAAATTTAGCCATGATTTCTCGTCTCCAATTCTAGTTTTTAATAGTAAGATCTAGTATTTAATGTTCACTTGTTCGCGGTGAAGAACGTCCTTTAACGCGTTGATAAGCGGCTCCCGGAGTTCGTCATTGTGAAGCGCAAATTCGAGCGTCGTCAGAATAAAGCCGAGTTTCTCGCCGACGTCGTATCGAACTCCGTGGAATGGATAGGCATACATAGACTGGATCATATTTAACTTGCGCATGGCATCGGTCAGCTGAATCTCTCCACCGGATCCCGTTTCAAATAGGCTTAAATAGTCAAATATTTCTGGAGTCAATACATATCGGCCCATGATGGCCATATTAGAAGGCGCTTCTCCTAACGCCGGTTTCTCGACTAAATCGTTGATTCGGAAAAGTTCGGATCCGACTCTGGTTCCATCAACAATGCCGTAACGCTGTGTTTCTTCTTCGGGAACAGACTGTACGCCTATGATAGATGAACCAGTCTTATCGTAATGCTGAATCAATTGTTTCAAGCACGGTGTATCTGCAACGACGATATCATCCCCCAGCAGCACGGCGAAAGGTTCGTTCCCGATGAATTTCCTCGCGCACCAGATCGCATGCCCCAGACCTTTCGGTTCCTTTTGCCGTATATAATGAATGTCCACCTTCGAGGATCGCTGCACTTCTTTCAGCAGTTCCAACTTGCCCTTCTCGATTAAGTTCTGCTCCAGTTCGAACGCGGAATCGAAGTGATCTTCGATCGCTCGTTTCCCCTTTCCCGTCACGATGATGATATCCTCGATTCCGGATTCCACGGCCTCTTCGACAATATATTGAATCGTCGGTTTATCAATAATGGGGAGCATTTCCTTAGGCATCGCTTTCGTAGCCGGCAAAAACCGCGTACCTAGTCCGGCTGCGGGAATGATTGCTTTTTTGACTTTTTTCATTTCTTTCGCTCTCCAATTCCAAATCGATCTGTGAAAATAGACAACTGCCATATCGAGGCACTGAAGAACTTAGGTTGACTAGCGATCATAGCGATTCTATTGAATTGTGACATTGCTCTCTGCCTGCCTGCGAGAGATCACCTGTCACGCAAATCGAAGATGACGTGTAAGGAGTACAACACATTCGCTACTTTCTGGTCTCAAATGGCGGTTGACGTGTACAAAGTACAATTCATACCTTTCTTTCGGGTGAATATAGCAGGTTATCCGTATTTCAAATGCATGTTATACACGTGAACTACCTTTTTTCTCGGAAGACTTCGATTTGTCGTGTAGTTTGTACAACTCAAAGAGGAAACCGATAAAAACATCTATATAAACCTCTGACTTTGGAAAAAAATGCCTTCCTTAGGATCCGTGCTTTGGTTCAAATGTACCTATACTCTAGCAACATAGCAGCTTGTCCATGGTTATGACCGTTTTCGTCGATCAGATTCCATACTGTCGTATCCACAATGAAGAAGCTTCGGCCTGTACTGGAAATCCGTATGCCTGAGTATTTGTCGACGAAACCTTGTTTAGTGACTGTTTTCAAAAAGTCGTCGCGTACCTCACGCCGCATTGGTTCGGCCGTCAATCGCGATGGCGTGACCGTAAAGTGCGCCAATCCATTTCCCATAGGTTCTGAGCTGTCAGGTTACCGAAATTGAGTACCGGATCCGGATCCCGCCCGTGAGACAAGACAACGAAAGGCAGATGATACAGCCATTCGAATTCCTTGCCTGGTAATGCATCTCCTCCTTCTGACAGCTTCTTCCCTGTTAAGCGCACGTAGCTATCAATGATTAAGCGGGCATGTTCGTTGGTCGCGCCGATTCCTGTAAGTTCCATGGTAGTGTTCTCCTGTCCATACGAAATTCAGATAGATATTTGCTTTCATTTCGATTACATTCACAAAATTAATATTTATTGTTAATTTTTCATTTTATTTAATTTCTCTTCTCCTATAATCAAATTTACTGATAGTTACTCTGTATAATTAGTGTAAGGTTATATTACATATGCAACAAATCACAAAATAATGTGATGGATATAAAATAAATTATATTTTTCACGGAAATAATTCCATAAATTATCAAACACAAAAAGGCAGTCAGCTTCTCGCCTACCGCCTTCAAGGGCATTCTCTCTGTGTGATTGTTCAAACTCGAACTATGACATCTCTATTTTGAATAAACTCGGATCTTGAATTCTTCCTTAAATCCCACTGAGGGATAAACGCTCATGGCCATCGGAGTCGCAATAATGGCCGCTTCTTTGACACCACGGTGTTGCAGCTCGCGCAATACATGAGCAATAGCTGTTCTAGCATAGCCTCTTCTACGATGACCAGCTGGTGTTGCGACATTATAAATACCGACAACCCCATCCGCCTCGAACGTCGTAAGGGTAGTTACCGGTTCACCTTCCATATAGGCTACATAGTGGTGGAAAGCCTTGTCCTGAGTGGGCCCATCAACGAATATTTTACTGAAAATGTCCGCCATATTATCAGGAATTTCAAAACCGGCTAAAGCTAAGGCTCGGTAGGATTCAAGCTCTGCCTCCGATTGAACGGGACGGACGTCCAATCCATGAATAAATAGATCGGAGGTCCAATCTTCCAGCAATAATCCGAAACCTGTCATCTCTTCTATGGATTGAAACTCATTAACCTGCAAAGCCTGCTCAACGAGTTCATCCGGTTGATGCGAATAAGTCAGCCAAATGAGCTTCCTTCCTTCTGCGGCATAAGCATCTTCCAGTTCTTTCACTTCGTCAATTGGGTCTTTGGTTTCAGAGCGTTGATAGGTTAATACACTGTTAATGGGACCTAATGGAATATTGGATTCGCAACGCTGAATACGGTCTTCTTGAACGAATGTAAACATCCCGCTGCATTTGCTCAACTGCTCATATGCTTTCACATAATTATCCACGATCAATTCTTTCCTAATACTAGTCATCAACAGCTCTCTCCTTGTTGTCCGAGTTAAATATAGCGATACTCCCGAAAAGCGGCGGCTTGACCATGCTTCACACCACGCTCGTCGATCAAATTCCACACCGTAGCCTGCTCGACATAGAATCTTCTGCCCGTGCTGGAAATCCGTATTCCCGTATAATTATCAACGTATCCATGTTCATCTACAGCTCTAAATAAGCCATCCCGCTCTTCCCTATCCAGTGCCTCTGTCGTCCATCTTGACGGCGTGCCCATGAAAGCACTCCAATCCATTTCCCACAGTTCCTGCGCGGCAAGATTGCTATAATTCAGAATCGGATCCGCTTCCGGCCCATGAGACAGTACGACAACGGGAGCATGGTACAGCTGATTGAATTCATTGCCTGGCATCGCCTTCTCGTCTAAGAGCATTCTCCCTGTCAGACGCTCGTAGCTATCTATGATTAAACGAGCATACTCATTTGTCGCTCCAATTCCGACAAGTTCTTTACTGTCATTACTATGATTCTTATGATGTTCGCATAAACATTTGATGAAATCATTGATGACCAGAACATGCTTCTGCTTGGACTTAATGCCGATTAACAAATCGTTATGAATGGTCATATGCTCAAAAACCAACTTCCACCTAGGCTTTGTTGTTTCCTGATCCTTCAGCATATGGACCGGAAGCAGGCTTATTCCCACACCTTCTTCAATCGCTTTTAAGATTAACGGCATGCTTGGAATGACATGGGTTGGATTAATTAACGGCCCTTTTTTGAACATTTCTTTCCAATACCTTCTTATAATAGGGAGTTCCAGACCATAGCTGATCCATCGTTGCTCCGAAAGCCAGCTCTCCATATCCTTCAAATGCGTAAACTCAGGCACAACGGTTTCATAAGGAGCAACAACGACAAAACTTTCCTGCATCAGCCGCACGTACTCAATGCCTGGTGTTACGAATTTCCTTGGCGTTAATATGACATCCACACGTTCTTCTTTCAGAAGCTCCAATAGTTGTTCGGTATCACCGAAATAGGAAACGATATTCCATTCCATTTGGGACAAAGAAGCCATAACAATCTCGGCAAACAACTCAGGCGTCGTACCGATTCTAATCGTGTTCCTTAATGGAGACAAATTATGCTTTAATTCCATCGTTCTCTCGTCTAATGCCTCAATATGAGGTGCAACATGAGCATAAAGCTGCTTACCGCGTTCAGTTGGAACTAATTTTCGCGAAGTTCGAAAGAACAGTTGTTCACCGACTCTAGCTTCAAGCGAGGCGAGGTGCTGGCTCATCGCCGGCTGCGTCATAATCCGGGTCCTCGCGGCTTCTGAAACCGAACTGTGTTTATAAATGGCAATAAAACTTCTGTACCATTCAAAATCAACCATAACTTCTCCTTCCATTTACGCAATTAATAGCTGCTATTCATGCGCTATAGCAATTGCCATAATGTATCATGATACGGCTATTGTTTGTACTATCGTTAGGTTAGGTGGGGGATAACAAATGGTTATGAGGAGAAGATGGGCTAAAATAGCCCGCTGTTAATCGGGAGACAACCTATTCGTTCAAAATCAAATCCGCCTTGCTCTCTACAATCTGCGCGACCGATTGTGCCGTCTTCTGTCCGCTGAAGAATGCCTCGGATTCGGATATGATCACATTGTCGAGATCAGAAGGCGTCCTAACCCAGTTTTCGGCGTTCGCTAGCTTGCTCTTCAGTTGCTTCAACAGCTCTTCCTGGACGGCGACGGCAGTTCCAGAGTCCGTCTGAAACGTACCGGCAGCCAGCAGTTTGGCCGCGCTCTTGTCATAAGCAAGCTGATTAATCGGGAAGCCGCGATTGCCCCCTGCCACTCCGTCATACGTCTTGGTCTGCTGCTCCATCAGGAAGCGTAGAAATTCGTATGCCTCCTTCTTGTGCGAGGATTTCGCGTTGATACCGACCATGCCGTAGGTCTCGAAGAAGCCGCCTGCATTAGCTCCGTCTTGATGCGGCTTCGTATAGAGCTTCGGATGCGCATCTAATCCATTCGTGAGAAGGTTGCCAAACGAACCGATCGTGTTAGCGTTGAAATACGCCTTCGCATGACGAGAAGTCTCGCTTCCCCGGCCTCCTCCGTCCTTGACCAAGTCGAATGCCAGACCATCATCGAATAACGCCTTCACTTGCTGCATGAGGCCGGCAAACAACTCCCCGTCGAAGGATTGCTTGCCGTTCTTATCCGTGACCAGCGTAGAGTAACTCTCAGCGACCATCTCGCGCAGCAGCACCGACGGGAGGCTGATAAGTACATGCTGCATCGTACCCTTCTGCTGCAACTGCTTGGCGATTTCGGCAAAATCCGCCCAGGTCCAGCGGCTGTCGTCAATCTGCACGCCTGTCTTGCCGATGGCCTCGTCATCGCCGATGAAGCCGACAAGCGAAAAGTACAGCGGCATGCCATACAGCCCGCCTCCGGTTGTCGCGTGATCCAGCACGTTGGCGAAATAGTCTTCGGAGCGGTACGAGTCGTCGAGTTTCAACAGCTCGTCCAGTTCGACGAGAAGACCGCGGCGGATGTAAGCATCCAAGGGCAATACATCCAGCTCCACCAAATCAGGGCCTTTACCAGCGAGCATCGTGGTATTGGTTACGGTCACGAATTTATCCCGGTACGCCAGCGCTTCGCCCAGATCCTTCCCGGATGTCGGCGTAGCCAGAAGGTTAATATCGATGCTCGGATGCAGCTGCTCGTACTGCTGCGCGATCGTTTTCACCTGATTACTCAGAAGGTAAGTGACGAATGTCAGCTTGACTGGTTCGGATGCCGCCCCAATCGCGGATCCCTTGGCCGGCGTGTCTGTGCCACCTCCGACATTGCTGCAGGCGGCAAGCAAGAGAGCGATGACTATCGCCGTGTATGCCGTCTTTATCACGATTGGATTCCCTCGTTTCTCAAGATCTGTTTACATAATTCGGACGAATGTACTGCCGCGTAAATCCTGCACGCTGGTAGTTGCAATAAGATTTATTCTGATTCTCTTCTCCTTCGGACGGTTGTCCAGTTTCCGCAGTGAATCCAATAACTCCTGCATCAATCCCATCCGTAATCCGCCGTTTAATGATGGCGTTCTGGGCTCCTCTGCCGCGATATTCGGATACGGTTGCATCGATACCAAACCAAGCCCAATTATGATCCATAAACATAGCTCCGCAAGCCACGGGAAGATGACCATCGTATGCCACGTAAACATTCCATTTGGGTCTTCCTACCAATGCTGTGAACCACGGGATAACAGACGCAGGCAAGCCGAACCCTGCCTGCACGGCATAACCGAAATCTGCAGCATGATGCGGTATCACCAGCTTGACTTCAATCGAAGATGGCTGGGGATGACTCTCCGCAGCCCTTGCATCTCGGTAGAATTTGGCCAAACCGTTCCCGGTACGATTGAATCCATTTGCTTGAACTTGTTCTTCAAAGGTACCAAGGCGCGCAGCCGGTGCAATTTGCAAGGCGTACGACGGAGCCGCGTGTTCATTCATCCAGGCAATCGCCGGTTCCAGTTCCGCTTGGCTTACAGGATTATCACTACCTAATCCTAGAACCCGGTTGAATTCATAGATTGGCGTTCCCGGATCCGCGAGGGCAACACTCGTACCTATACGAGTACTCGAATTCTTGGAATGTCGGACATATTCTTCAGGCGCAGCGGCAAATAAATCAAACCATGCCTCTCGTTCCACTTTTTCAATTGCGTTACGAAAATAATTATCTAGGGCAGCATTCATTCTGGTTTTCTCTCCTCTTATCTAGCTCTATAGTTGCAAAGCTCTACCTCTGTATAATTAATGTAAGGTTTTATTCCATGTACAACAAATAATAAAATAAACGAGAACTCATAATAAAATTTATCAAAGGCAGCTCCATCCTATCGCCCCCCAACTCCTGGGTAGCACAAAAAACAGCAGCCTATCCGGCTGCCGTCAAAAGATTATTATTTTATTGATCAACTATCCCTCTACTAATTGATAAAATCTAATGTCACCATTTTCTGTTTCAGTTATCAATATATCATTCCGCTCTTTAACTCGGAATATCTTTGTACCCACTTCCAGTTTATTGGCTGTACCGTTTGTAAAATCTTTATCATCGTTACTTTGGCGACTGATTTCAGTTACTTGTAAGTCCTTGGTTAATTTTAACTCGTCTACCCAAGAAACTCCTGCATTATAAATGGTGTCTGCAGCCTTATTTAGCTGTCCTCCCGTTACTTCAATGAAAACGGCAGCTGATCGTGAAATCAGCTGCCGTAATTCGTAATTGAACTATTTTGCCCGTATATCGCGAAAGCAGGCCCGCGCTGTTATCATTTGTACATCTTCTGCAGCCAATCGTCTGTACCTACCGGGCAAGATGTGTAATGCTTCAGATTGTCTCCTTGAAGCTGCGGATTGCCAGTCGCATTGTAACAGACGATAAATGAACGCCGATGACGTTCCGACAAGTTCGGAGCAGAGCAGTGCAACAAATTACTATGAAAGAACAGTGCAGATCCTGGTTCCATCTCGCAGTGGACCAGCTCAAACATCTTCTCCACTTGCTTAATACGATTCGTATCGGCACCTGTTTGCTGCCCCACTCTTCCATGCTCCAGCCGGCCAAGCTTATGAGAGCCACGCAGCACCTGTAAGCATCCATTCTCACGCGTTGCAGCATCTAAGGAAATAAACACGCTGATCATATTCGGATATATAAACCCTTGATCGTACCAATAGCCGTAATCTTGATGCCACTCCCAAGCTCCGCCCGAATGCGCTTCCTTCAGCATCACTTTTCCATGAAAGAAAGCCGCGTCTTCGCCTAATAATATACGAACGCCATTAACTACGCGCGGGCAGCTTGATACGTCAGACCACATATCTGCACCAAGCTCGAACCAAAGCGCAAGTTTTGCTTTAAGGCCCTGGCTGTCACTGTTGCTGTATGTAGAACCGGCTACCCGCCCTCCGCCTTCGACCTCTTGAATCATTCGGTCAACTTCCTCACGGGTAAATAGCTTATTCACCAGCAAATAGCCATCTCTTTCATAGCGAGTCACATCTTCAAACGTCATCACCATGTTCATTCCTCCTCATAAAACAAACATAAACGCTCTCGGGATATTCCGACTTCTCGCACTATTTAGCCCTTAACACTTCCAAGGACTAATCCTGTAGTGAAATATTTCTGGATGAATGGGTAAACCACCAAGACAGGTATTGTTGCAAGGAACAACTGAGCCGCCCGGCCTGTGCGGACATTCATATAAGCAAGAATCTTAGCAGTGTCACCCTGAGCCATACGTATGACTTCTTCAAAATTAATGATCAGCGTATGCAAATAAGTCTGCAAAGGATAATTTCTGCTGTCTTGCATGTAAATCAATCCGCTAAACCAATCGTTCCAGTGAGCAACGACTGAGAACAGACCTACTGTCGCCAACGCTGGGGTCAACAGTGGCAGCATAACACGGAACAAGGTAGCAAACACGCCTGCTCCATCGATCATTGCAGCTTGCTCTATTTCTTCCGGCAGGCCTCTCATAAAATTCATCATGATGATCATGCTGAATATCGGCAGCGCTCCAGGCAGAATTAGCGACCATAGACTATTCAAAAGCCCAAGTTTTGTGACTAATATATAGGTAGGGATCAACCCCCCGTTAATAATTATTGTTAGGACAAAATAAATCATATAAATATTCCGTCCGAAAACCTTGTCCTTATTCTTTGAGAGAGGATAGGCGGTTATAACAATCAGCACAAGGTTTACGATCACGCCAAGCAACACCCGACTAATGCTTACCCACAAAGCTGGTAAAAACTTACCGCCCCGGAAGGCAAATTCATACGATACTGTCGTTAAGTCAACAGGCCAGAAAACAACCTTGCCAGCTGCAACAGCGGAAGATCCACTGAATGATATGGCCAATAGATGAATGAAAGGTATAATACATGCAATAGCTGTAAGAGATAGAACAATCGTATTAAACACAATAAAAGCTGTACGAGAAGGTGATCGATAATTCACCATGTCTTTAATCCCCTCATTTCAGAATTCTATGAGTAGACAAACAACTATAACACCCTGTAACCGGCAAATTTGTCAGCCAGATAATAGGACATAAAAATCATAAAGGCTGCAATCAAGGACTTGAACATTCCGACCGCCGTAGCGACTGAATACTGAGCCTGCTGGATACCCAAACGGTACACATAAGTGTCAATGATATCGCCAGTCGAATAAACGATCGGTGAGTATAGGTTGTAGATCTGATCAAAACCAGCGTTCAATAAGTTTCCCAGTGATAGAATGGTCATCAGAACGATTATGGGCATAATCGAAGGAATGGTGATGTACCATGTCTGCTTCCATCGTTTTGCTCCGTCCACGATAGCTGATTCATACAAACCGGGGTCTATACTGGTCAGCGCTGCCAAAAAAATAACAGTTCCGAAACCAAAGCTTTTCCATATCTCTGAGATAATCATGGTCCATCGAAATGTTTTCGGGTCGCCTAAAAATGAAATAGGCCCTATGTCAAATAAAGACAGGAACGTATTTATGATCCCCCCGCGACTTAGAATATCTATCATAACGCCTGCTAGGATTACCCAAGACAGAAAATAAGGCAAATAGATAATGGTTTGAAAAACACGCTTTGCCGAAACTTTGCGCACCTCGTTGAGCAGGAGTGAAAACACGACAGGCACAATAATACCGCCTATTATTTGGAACCCTGCTATGAATATAGTGTTCCAGATTGTCTGTACAAAGTTGGGCTGGCTAAACACACGCATAAAATTGTCGAAACCGACCCAAGGAGAATGAAAGCCCATGGACGGATTGTATCTTTGAAATGCAATGATAAGTCCATATAGCGGGATGTAATTGAATATAAATATCAAGACAACCGCGGGGATTAACAATAGATGATAGGGCCATTGCTTACTTAACGTAAACAGTAATGATTTCATCGCTGAATCCTCCTAGAAAACGGACTTTACGCTGTCAGAAATCTCCTTGCATCCTATGACAGAAGGAGATCTCTGACCGATTATTATTTCATTACTTTCCGTACATCTTGTTGACGGCTTCCGTTACTTCGTCACCGCCGGCGTGTCTCCAAGCTTCAATCAAGGTATCGAAATAGCTGATATCTTCAAGGCCCATGATAATTTTTGTATAACCCTCAGTCAGCAGGTCATCGAGTGTGGTACCGTAATCAAGCATGACCTCTGGCATTGCACCCCATACCTTGGTTTTTTTGATCTGTTCATTGTCAACATGAGCGATTCCAAGGGCGAGAGATGATGTTTCATAACCCATCTGAAGATAACGACCTAAACCAACCAAATCATGATTATTCTTCCATTTTAAGATTTCATTGTAGAACAACACCGCATTTCCTGATCCAAGATGCTCTTCACCCGTAATGACCGAAGAAGATACATCCTTGATGTCTTGATAATGGGCGAACTCAACCTTGAACGGACCGGTGATATGGTGCATTTCATTGGTGTTAAAGGGCAGGACTTCCTCAAGGGTCATGGTTCCGTTGCCAATGGCGTCATCCAGAACATCAACGTATGTGTTTATCAGCTCGACAAGTACCTCTGGGTGTTTATAGCCCTTACGGACAACATTGTATACGCTGTTGCTGAATTGTCTTGGATAATAGATTTTTTCGCCATCTATACTAGGCAGGTTCAGGGACACAAAGTAAGTGTCATCCCCTTTATTCTTAACCATGTCTGAACCGACTTGCCAGCCAGCCCAGTTTTGCTGTGCATATGTCCCGACTTCTCCATTATAGGCATCCCTCAGCATGGCAGCGCTGTCCATTGTGGCAAAGTCCTTTTTGATATAGCCTTTTTTATACCATTCAGCCCATTTGGCAAGTGCATTTTTAGTCTCGGGCAAGGTTGCGCCATAGACGATTTTGCCGTCAGGGCCATCCACCCAAATTTTGGGATAAGCGTGGAATGAACTAGCCATTTCGAAGAATGCACCGAGGGTTTTATCGAGCATGGTACCGAATTTCGCACCATTTTTCGTTTTAAACGCCTCCATCAGCTTCTCATAATCCTCAATCGTTTTGACTTCTTTAATGCCGGTTCCCTCTAACCAGTCTTTTCTTACCCATAGGAACGAAGTGGATGTTTCATCGCCATAGTGTAGTCTAGGTATCGCCATTAACTTACCATCAAACATGGCAGTTTCAACGATGTCCTGGTTTGGTTTAATCATATCTCTCAGAGATTGTGAGGCATATTCCTCGTAAGAACTCGTTAAATCCTCAAGCATACCAGCTTCCATAAGCTGGTTGAGTTGTACGATATTTACCGTGAACATATCTGGTAGTTCGCCGGATGCAATCGCAAGGTTGATCTTCGTATCGTACTCAGTCGTTACCCAATCCGCTACCACATCAATATTGAATTTTTCCTTGAACAATTTGGTCCAGAGATTATTGTTGTAATCCTCGCCTGGTGCGAACTTAGCGTTTACAATCTCAGGAAGTCCCACTCTAACCTTGATGGGTTCTTTGCTCGTCGTATCCTTGGGGTCCTCGGTGGTAGGGGCAGAGTTTGAACATGCTGCGACTGAAATTATAAGGGCAATTGTCAATATAATCCCAAGCACACGTTTGTACATTCTTCTTCCTCCTTAAGAATATTTTTTTGAAACCGCTTTCAAAAAGAACTCTTTAACCACTTTTAAAACGGTGAAACTGGCGCCTTAATCAAACTATACGATTCATAAATAAGCTGGTAAACAAACACTTTTTACGGGTATTCATTATTTGTATCTCTATATCCAAGTTACATTTATATATAGCGGCAATTTCCCTCAAGAGAAAGATTCATTTCTTGCCAACATACGATTCTTGTCCTCTGCACAAACATCGGGAATATCTATATTACTTCATAATATCCCTGTAAGCTCCTGGTGTAATACCTTCATATTGTTTAAATACTCTTGTAAAACTTACCGTACTTATATATCCTACCTCAGTAGAAATATCCCTTATGTTCGTATTCGTATTTACCAATAACTCCTTAGCCTTATCAATTCTTATCATATGTAAAAACTTTAATGGTCCAATTCCAGTACCTTTCTTAAAGGACTTTGATAAATAGGGTACGTCTATTTGAAATTCATCAGCAATCTTGGAAACATTAAGCTCCTGCAAACTATAATGCTCTTTGATATAAGACATCACCTTTTTATGAATTTCTTCGCTCTTATAAGGATCATCCCTCTTAAAATACACCTCGATGCGATCCATCATTTCATCAATTACATGTTTCAGCTCGCTTAAAGATTCACATTGTAGTAAACGATCGATAAGCTGATTATTTTGAATAAACTCTTCCCCATATGATCTCTTCAGTTCTTTCAGGGCAATGATAAGAGCATTAATAATGCTGTACATTCTGCATTTGGCTAGTTGAAATGAAGGCATATCATTAATGAACCATTCCTGTATGATGGTATTAAATATCCTTTTAGCGTTATCATAATCCATAACCAAAACATAGTTAATAAACTGATGCTCATCATGAAGTAAATGATGATGAACTTTATTATTATATCGCTGCAAATCGCTATAGGATAAAACTTCACTTCGGCCCATCAAAATATGATATTCCATAACTTCTACAGCTACTTTATAAGCTTGGGAAATGCCAGAAAAACCTTTTTCATATTGACTAATAGCAACAGAAAGGAAAATTCCGAACTTCTCCTGATTGATTTTTTTAATCTGTTGTACAATAGCTTTTATATCTCTTTCCGAACCGTGCAAATCTTCTTTCCCAACATCAACCAAACAAATACTGTAGTCATCATCTTGTAGATAAAAACCTCGAAATTTTTCGTTTACTAATTCTTCCGCAATATTTTGCACAATAAAATTAGCCATATCCAAGTTAAGATTACTGATTTCATAAAATACCATGACCACATAAAAGTTATCGTTGGAGATCTGAATATCATATAATGCAAGCATTTCCTCAATCCCGTCAAGGTGAAGCTTCCCCTTAACCATCTTAGTCATAAACTGGTTTCTTAACTTGTCCCGCTGTTTTGAGATCTGTACATTAATCACTTCTTTTTCTTTGTACACTTTTTCCAAAACATTTTTTATAAAATCATATTCGTTTTCTTCTCTAGCATAAGAATGCTTGATATCACTCCTGATAAATTGGATTAATTTATTCATTGGTTTATAATTTTTATACGCAAATAAATAGGCAACTAAGCCTCCAAATAGCAAACACAGAAACAGGGATACATATATTACACTCTTTACTTGGTTTACCCTTCCGAAATAGATATGTCGTGGTATGACCGATATATATTTCCATTGGGTAATATTTGATGTGACATGTGAAGTGACGTATTTTTTACTATTAGTAGTCGATGTAAGATTATCGAAGTTTGCCTCACTTATTAAACGGGAAGAGTCGTTTTGTTCTCCAAACAGAAAAGCTCTATTATTTTTATCAACAATCAAAATTTCATTTTCATCCATCCATTTCAATCCTTCGATCAAAGGATTTATGACCTTCTTATCGAAAACTACAATTAATTTCCCTGACATATTCTTTTTTCTGGGAATGGACAGAGATTCCATAAAAACAATTTCATTTTGCAAGTTATTAGCCTTATATGGAATAAACCCAACTTCTTTTCCTTCCAACCATTGTCTGGTTAAAGTAGAATTACTGGAGAATTCAGCTTTATCCAGTGCATCCAATGGAAACTTCCCATCATCGTATAATATGATTTTGTTATTACTAAAATAAATATATATCTCTTTAATGATGGGATTTGTGAGTTTATACTTCAGCAAATCCTTTTGTATCTGTGCCAAGTTGAAGATCTCGCCGGGCTTAAGGCTGGCGCCATAATTCATCGCTAGTTGAATTCTTTGATCCAAGCCTATTTGAAGAAAAAGTTTGCTGACTTCGCTTAGTCTGTCATCCACAATGCGCTTAACTTGATTTAATGAATTATAATGTGCTTTATCTATCTCATCCCGGATGATCTGCACAGAAATAAGATAAGCAGCAGTACTAATTATGATACTTATAAAGATAATTAAGAAGTATGAGAATAAATTCTTAAGGAACGTTTCATTCCTATTAGTCCGGTACTCTTTGTCCATATGTATATTCTACACCTCATCTCTTAAGCTAATTTGATGCTCAGCAAATACGCCACGAGATACAAGGATGTCATTCCATTTATAATTTACTTCGGAAAAGTAACCTCAATGATTTTCTGTATTGGACCAAATTTATCTGTGAATACTTGTTCTAGAATATAGATCTGATTTCCTTTTTTTAGTGGAAGACTACATTCTCTCACCAAGCCATACAAAATTAAAAGTAAGGAACTTTCACCTCCAAATTTTAACTTTGTAATGTAATTGTAATATTCCCTTCATATTCCTTTCATATTAAGCCCTTATAATAAACACATGACCCCCCTTTATTATATATTTTCTCTTGTGCCTGCGGATATGCCGCAGGCCTCTTTGTTTTTTAAGAGACTTTCCGCAGCGAATAGTAGAAAGCGATGGAATTGAGTAATTATTTTGTAAGAATTCAATCCACTTCATGTTAAGCCGAACTGCAGAGCGCTTCCAATACAGGTGTATATACACGCCATCAGTATTTGTTATAATCAGATGGAATCGTTATTCCTACTTAAGCAGGTGCACAACATGAATTTATATTTAGATGTACGCACGATTATTATTGCGCTTGGAATTGGATATTTGATAGCGTTACTGCTTGCTAGCGCCTATTGGCTGGATCGTACGAATTTAGCTTCGATCAAGAATTACCTCTTGGCGAAATGCTTGCAAATTATGGCCTGGTTTAGCATGGCGCTTCGAGGAGACAGCGTACCGGAATTTATCACCATCAGTTTGGCGAACTCTATTCTATTAGTAGGGACTGCCATCGAAATAGTAACCCTCTTGAATCTTCATAAACCGATTGGACTCAAGACCAACAAAAGATTAACGATTTTGACGATATGCAGCATTATCGGTTTTCAATTAATCATCCTACTGTATAACAAGGAATATATACGCATTGCCTATATCTCTTGGGCCATAGCGGCTTTGATAATTCCAGCCAGTCGGCTCGTGCTTGAGCGAGAAACAACTGTCCTTAGGAGAGTTACGGGCAGTTTATATATGATTGCAATTATGGTTTTCTTCGTTAGAGGAATCATTGCTTTGCAATCCGTGAAAGCAGCTAGCTTCTTCGTTCCGGGAATCTTTCAATTGATTTCGATATTGGGGATATTCCTGCTTACGGTTATAGGGAGTACGGCATTTGTATTGCTTTTGAAGGAGAAAGCCAATCAGGAACTAGTCCAGTTAGCGAGCTACGATGATTTGACAGGAACGCTGAACCGCAGAACATTTACAATTCAAGCGAGGCTGGCTCTTGCTCAGTTTGCGAAGAAGGAGAAACCTGTTTCCTATCTGCTATTCGACATTGATCGGTTCAAATCCATTAATGATACCTATGGCCACCACGTTGGCGATCTAGTCTTGCAAGACTTGGCATCACAGGTGAAGCGACTATTAGGCAGCGAGGATTTGTTCGTCCGGTATGGGGGCGATGAGTTTGGACTTCTGCTCCCGGGAACGAATGAAGCCGAATCCACCGAACTAGCCGAACGAATTAAACAATCGCTTAGCGGCGGCTCGCTCAGTGAGAGTCAGCTGGTACCTTATACGATTAGCATAGGCGTGCTCACCATAGTTCCGAATAAGCACACGCAGCTGGAGACATTATATGCAACCTGCGACAAAGCGCTTTACACTGCAAAGAGCAATGGGAGAGATGGTGTGTTTCGCAGCCAATCCGATAAGCTTCAAGAAGCGATTGCTTCGTTCTAACGAACGTAATCGAGATCGTTAACCATAAATTTCAACCTACTTAAAAGTGCCTATCTTCTTATTCTGCCGTGGCAGAACGAGAAGATAGGCACTTTTGTTTTTGCAATCCCTATGAATTGCTGCTTTCATAAAACAACTATAGTCACGAGAGGCTTATTTGTATGTTTTATATTTTCAATAAGATCCATTAATAAAATTAATGATAATAGTGTGATTCAGCCAATCCACTAGTTATGATAAGGCTTAATTGAACTTTGCCTCCAGATAGCTAATGAATCGCTGGGTAGCCGGTGAAAGGAACCTATTCTTTTTGTATTGCAGACCAATTTCCCAAACCCAACCTTTATCCTGGATATTGATCCAGTTTAAACCCTTTAGTTCCAATCCAGCTGTTCTTGGCAATACAGATACTCCGAGGCCGGCCGAGACAAATCCCGCCACTGTCGGTAAATCATCAGCATCGTAAGTAGAAGCCAAAGTGAAATTCGTATGATGGACTCGGGCAAGGAGTGAATCCTTGAGTGAACAGTTTTGTTTTAAGCCTACAAACGGCTCCCCGGCTATCTCTTTCAAGCTGATGGATTTCTGATCTGCAAGTCTGTGCTCGGAGGATACTATTAGATACAGCGGCATCGAGATCATCGGCATCCACGCAAAAGTATCATCCACAGGTCTTTCAGAGGTAATCATAATATCCGAATCGCCGCTCTCAATCTGTTCTATAATTAATCCCTTGTCACCTTGCAACAATTTAAACGTATTGAGGGGATTGGCTTGCTGATACTCTCGGATGAGGTGTGGAATTAAATCAACTCCCAAGATATTTAAATAAGAAAGATGAATGAAACCTGAGTTAGGATTTGAGTATTCCTCGATTTCCTGTTTTCCACGCTCTACCTCCTTCAGTATTTTCTCCACACGCTTTGCAAACATTGTACCGTATCGGTTAATTTGCAGATTTCTGCCCTTTCGTTCAAATAAAGGTACACCGAGCTCCGCTTCTAGTTTTGAAATCGAGTGACTTAGTGCTGGCTGTGTAACTGATAGATTTTCTGAAGCTTTCGTTAAATGCTCCATTCGGGCAACAGCCAAGAAATACTCTAATTGTGTAAGCTCCATACAATCCTCCTGTGAAATTTCCTGTTATCTATTATACATGAAAAAAAATCATATAAATCATAGAAATCATGCATTAGACTCATCGTACATGCGTTGTTATGATTCATATGTACAGTTTAACCACACACCATGATAACGTACAAGGAGGATATACAAGTATGAATTTCGCTTCGTATGAGAACGAGTTTCAAGGTAAACGGGCATTAGTAACGGGAGGAACAAAAGGGATGGGCTATGCTATCGTAAAACGGTTGGCCGCAGCCGGAGCCACAGTGCTTACAACGGCGCGTACGATCCCGACTGATTACGATATCGACGGTGTCCACTTCATTCAAGCTGATATAACGAAGCCCGAAGGCACCGCGTTCCTTGTTGAAGCTGTTAAAGAAAAGTTAGGCGGTATCGACATTCTTATTAATACCGTTGGCGGTGCCTCTACACCTCCAGGAGGGGCATTAGCCTTAACAGAGGAAGATTGGTTAGAAACGTTGAACATGAATCTGCTTGGTTCTGTTCGATTGGACAGAGGGTTACTACCCATGATGGTAGAGCAAGGTAAAGGAGTCATCATCCATGTGAGCTCCATTCAAAGAAAATTGCCACTATACGAAACGACTTTGGCGTATGCTGCATCAAAAGCGGCGTTGACCAACTACAGCAAAGGACTGTCAAAGGAGTTTTCGCCAAAGGGGATTCGTATCAATACGATTGCGCCGGGATTTATTCAAACGGAAGCAGCAGATCGGATGATTGACCGGATCGCGACGGTCGCTGGTAGTCGAGAAGCGGCGTTACAGGAACTTATGAACTCACTCGGTGGTATCCCAATTGGTCGTCCCGGCCTACCTGAGGAAGTCGCGGAGCTTGCCGCTTTCTTGGTTTCTGATCGCTCAGCCTCCATTACAGGAAGCGAGTATGTCATTGACGGTGGTACAGTGCCGACCGTTTAATAGTCACTTCTAATCGTAATGCACGAAGCGATTGCTTCGTATTGACGCACGTAATCGAATTGTAATATTCCCTTCATACTTCTTTCATACTCTCCTCATCTTTTCTTCATAATCGCTCTATATAATAAGTCACATGACCCCCCTTTTAAAATATATGTTTCTCTAGTGCCTGCGGAGATGCCGCAGGCCTCTTTTTTTGCCTTCAACGTCCGTTCAGACCAAAAACCGCCTTCGCGAGAAGGCGGTTCATGCGCTGCGCTCATAGCAATTTCTGAAGTTCAATTTCGTCACGCAGGGGAATGCCGTAAAATCCGATAAGCGGGATTGCCGGCTTGCGCTTTCTTGCCTCATCAACTGCGTTTGGATGAAAGGCTACAATTCGGTACCCAAGCCTCTGATAAAACCGTAACGCATCTACATTATCATTTGTAGTAATGAGCCAAATGTGTTTTAGTCCAGCCTGCTTGGCGATTTGTTCGACAACAGCTAACAATTCACTTCCAATACCGCTGCCTTTGATAACCGCATTAATACCCGTCAATTCACAGTAATCGTCTGATTCTGATAGTCGATAAGTGGCTGCTCCGACTCTTTCACCATCCATCCAAGCAATGAGCGCTTCCACGTCGCGGAGATGATGCTCCTTTCCTTTGCTGATTACCGTTTCGCCACCAAACTCGTTGACCCAAAGCTCTTTCATCCATTCGCGATCCTCGTTGGTTGAAGGAGCGAGCACTTGGATAACACTCCTATTTTTTTCCATTTCAATCACCCCATTTAGTTTATTGCCGGCCAACAGAGAAATTGACGGAGAGATAAAAAAAAAGCGCGGCAGGCTGCCACGCTTTCATTCTTGATTAATTGGTCGTTTACAAAGCTTTAGCTGCATCGGCAAACTGACGCGCACGCTCCGTCAGCAGGTCAAACCGCCCGCTGCGCACCCAATCCAAATTCACAAGCTTGCTGCCCATGCCGACCGCACATGCGCCGGCTTTGAAGTAGTCCGCGATGTTGTCCAGATCGACGCCGCCCGTTGCGAGCATCGGGATTTTGTCCAGCGGTGCGCGGATTTCGGATAGGTATTTCCAGCCCAGCGTACCCATCGGGAAGATCTTTACCGCTTCGGCACCTGCTTTCCATGCACGAACAATTTCTGTAGGTGTCATAACGCCGGGCCATACCGGCACACCGTTTGCATAACCATACTCCACGACTGACTCATCCAAGTTCGGGGAAATCAGAAACTGGGAGCCTGCTGCTACGGCTTCCTTCGCCATATCCAGATCCAGCACGGTTCCTGCACCGATTCCGGCTTGTTCGCCGTATTTATCGCGCCAGCGGTTAATCATCCCGGCAGCGCCTTCGGTATTCATCGTAATTTCCATCAGTGTAATGCCGCCGCTCATCAGCGCTTCGGCCGCCTGGTCTGCATATTGATCCTCGATATAACGAAAAATAGCTACAACCTTCTCTTGCTGCAATCGTTCCAGCATTTGACTCACGTTTAAGCATCCTCCTCATCACTATGGACAATCCTATAGTTCATTGTAGAACGAGAGCTTTACGAAAATCAATCCAAACCATTCCAATAATCGCGTAATATACGCACAAACACATTCGGGAACGCTAGCTCCTTCATCTGCTCCGGACCGATCCAGCGATAGTTGGCCGGCATTATTCCTTCGGGCAGTCCATATGTTGGGGAGGTTTCCGCGGCCGTCAGAAATGCAGGTATACCTGCATTGGCAGCCTTCGCGTCAGCCTCAGCTAGCTGCTGCCAGAATCCGAATTCCGCGCGGAATACCTGTACGTCCCATACGATGTGGCTGAACACATGCTCCGTTTCGCCCCACCAGCTTGTCGGCCTGACAAGCAAGCCTTCTTCCGCCGATAACACGCGGCTCAGATAGTCGGCTTGGGCCGCGTGGCGGTCCATCAAGCTGCCGACGCCGGCGGTTGGCGCCGCAGCTGCGGCGATGGAAGCCGCGGCGGTTTCGAGCTCCGCCGCAGCTGCGGCTGCGCCGGCTTTGCCGCGGCCTTTCCGCTTCGCGGCACCGCCGCTATCCCCGGGCAGCGCGAGCACATGCGGCAGCTCCCACATCTGGGCGAGCAAGCCGCTCTCCGGCCGCTGCCGCACGAGCAGCTTGCCTTCATGCGCGCCGCTGCCTGTAATAATGGCGGCAAGCCGCGTTTCCGGCCGCGGCGGCTTCGCCTTGGTCTTGATCGGCAGGATGTGCTCTTTGCCTGCCATCCTGCCTTCGCAGTGCATCATCACCGGGCAAGTCAGACAGCCCGGTGACTTCGGTGTGCACACAAGCGCTCCGAGCTCCATGAGCGCTTGGTTGAAGTCTCCCGCTGAGCCCTCGGGAATCAGCGACGCCGCCAGCTTCTCGATGCCGATCCGCGTAGACGGCTTCGCGATGTCTTCTTCCAGGCAGAAATAGCGAGACAGCACGCGCATGACATTGCCGTCCACCGCCGGCTCCGGTCGATTGAACGCGATGCTCATAATCGCTCCTGTCGTATACGGCCCAACGCCGCGCAGCGCAGCTACCGCTTCTTTATTATCCGGCACGACCCCGCCATGAAGGCTCAATACCTCGCGCGCGCCAGCCTGCAAATTCCGAGCCCGTGAATAATAACCAAGCCCTTCCCAGCTTTTCAACACTTCAGGCTCCGGTGCTTCTGCAAGCGCAGCTGCTGTCGGGAATTTCTCCATAAACCGTTCATAATACGGAATGACCGTATCCACTCGCGTTTGCTGCAGCATAATCTCCGAAACCCATACCCGATAAGGATCGCGATTTATTCGCCACGGCAAAACACGTTTATTTGCTAAATACCACTTCAGCAGTTCGATACTGAAATAGCGGGAAGCCTCCGACTCCATGTTTGTTTCATCCTCTCAGCCCTACACGACACTTCATGTTTTATTCTGTTTTTTGCTCAAATAGATTTGCCGATAGCGGCTCGGCGTTACGCCCGTGTATTGCTTGAACATCCGCGATAAGTAATGATTCTGCATCCCAACCTGCTGAGCCACCTCGGTAATATTGCAATCCGGCTTCTCCAGCAGCTGCTTTGCTCGCTCGACGCGGCGCATATTCACGTATTGTGTTGGCGCATAACCGACGATATTTTTGAAATAGCCTATAAAATAATTCGGGTGGAGATACGCAAGCCTAGCCAAATCTTCCACGCCGATCTGTTCGGACAAATGATGCTCGATATAATCAAGTACACGGTCGATTTTCTCAAGCGGTTCGACCTGTTGAAGCGACTCTTCGCTAATGCCGCCATATTCCAAATAAATAGCCATAATATCAAACAAAGCCGCCCGAATGCGCAGCTCCCTTGTCATCGTCGACGATCTGTAGACGTCGATCAACCGTTCAAACAACGTCCGCAGGTGAACCTGCTCCTTCGGCACTACGATGAGCGGCAGCTTAAGCAGATCGAACATCTCCATATCCCCGATGGATGCTCGAAAGTTGCACCAGTAGACCGCATTCGGCGCCGATCCCGTCTTAAACGATTGCTTGCCGGGAGGCAGAAGCAGCAGCTGTCCGGGTTTGGTATGGTACAAGCGGCCGCTTTGCATCAGCTCGCCTTCACCCTCTATAATAAACCAGAGCCTATAAAATTCTGAAATTTGTTCCAGAGCCTGTCCGTTCTTAGGCGCAGAGAATGCTGCTATGGTTACGTCCGCTTGAAATCGGTGAAAATAATTCTGTATGATCGTCTTGTAGGTATGTTTCATTTTCCTTTCACCTGCGTCTCCCACTTTTCAGATTTTTGCGAGTGTCACGCATTTTACTATTATAGCGCACACTTCGGCCTTATGAACACCTCCGAACGGACGGTGCAATCCCAGCAACTCCTACCAAAGTCTCACTTATTTGCCCATTAACAGAGGGAGGATTACGCTCGCCTATGCGCACTTCTATCAGCCAAAACATTGATGTATCACGCTTTTTCCCGCTGTTTGCTTTGCTTATGGTACTTCTGTTGACAGGGTGCGGCTCGTCCTCACCGACTTCGACGGCAGCCTCGAAATTGCCCAAGGTATATAAATCCAATTGCATTTCGTGCCATGGATCGGAACTGCAGGGCCGGGTGGGACCTACAACGAACCTCCAGCATGTTGGCAACAGGATGACGAAAGAGCAAATCACCGCTCAAATTAATAATGGCGGCGGTGGTATGCCTGCCTTCTCAGGCAAGCTTACAGAGGACGAAGTGCAGGAGCTGGCAAGCTGGCTCAGCGCCAAGAAATAATAAAAAAAGACCCTTGCCGCAGGGGCGTCATGCTTGAGCATGACGCCCCTAGAGCATAGGGTCTTTTATCTTTATGTGCGATTGTTTCGCTTACCGATTCGAAATTGAGGCAAACCGGAAGTCAACGTGCTTGCATAGGACCACTTGGAAGCGCCCATCTTCGGATGAGTCGGAAACAGATCGCCGGCAAGCAGCGGCAACAAGCTGCCCCAAGCATCGCCGTACACGCCGTCTGCCGGAACAAGCTCTCCGCTCTTGTAATAACGCTTATCGTTTCGTTCAGAGTGAGCCGTCATCCTACCACCGTCCCTCTACCCTGCATACTTCCTATTGGTATATTCCAATTATGGGCTTAAGGTGACGATGTTATGCATCCGTTTTCAATCCAGCTGTTCCACGATCACAAAAGCCGAGGCCAATGACTGATCATGCGTAATCGTGACATGGATGATCGTCTTCGCTTGCATCAAGCCAAGCCGGTCCCAG
Source organism: Paenibacillus sp. CF384 (assembly GCF_900106745.1). Lineage (GTDB taxonomy): Bacteria > Bacillota > Bacilli > Paenibacillales > Paenibacillaceae > Paenibacillus_Z. The sequence goes on from NZ_FNNV01000027.1 coordinate 53,697, forward strand.
GCATCGTCCGTCAGTCGGCACACCGGCTTCCCGCTTTCATGCCGATCCACCTCGATATCGCGCCAAGAAAGCTTGCTTCCAATCCCGCAGCCGAATGCCTTAGACACCGCTTCCTTCACCGCAAACCGGCCAGCGGTAAATTCAATCAGCCGTTTCCCGCCTACCGCTTCGGCAAGCTCCAGCTCTCGCTCGGTCAGAATTCGATGCATAAACTTTGCGCCGCTATCGCCTTGTATCATTTTGCCCATTCGCTCGAGCGATGAGATGTCATGCCCAATACCGATAATCACTGCTGTCAACCGCCTTACTTGTCAATGTGGAGTCACTAGGGCAAAATAAATCCGTACTTCTTCCATACTTTTCCCGCATCTTCGCTTTGCAAGAAACCTAACAGCTCCAAGGCTTGCTCTTGATGCTTCGTTCCCTTCACTACGGTTGCCGGGTATACGATAGGCTTATGCGTTTCAGATGCTATCGTTAGAGCGACCGTAACGTTGGCTGATGTCATGGCATCCGTCAAATAGACGAAACCAGCGTCAGCGTTGCCAGTCTCTACGTAGGATAGGACCTGCCTTACATCCTTTGCGTATACCAACTTTGGCTCGATTGCGTCCCAAATATCCGCATCTGTCAGCGACTGTTTCGTGTAGCCTCCAACCGGAACGCTCTCTGGAACGCCAATCGCAATTGTTTTATAAGCGGCAGCGGTTAATGCCGTTAGCTCAGATGGTGCGGCTAAGGTTGGTTCTTTGGGCTGCTTGGGTACGATCAACACCAGCTCATTACGCAGCAAAATCGGACTCACGCCCACCAGTCCCTTGTTCTGGAGGGCATCCATCTGCTTCTGGCCCGCGGAAATAAACAGGTCCACCGGCGCTCCCTGTTCGATCTGCTGCTGCAGCGTGCCCGATGCACCAAAATTATACGTGATCCTCACATCATGATGCTTCTCTTCGTAGGATGTTTTCAGTTCGGTGAGCGCATCCTTCAAGCTCGAGGCCGCCGATATGGTTAGCTCGACCGGCTGCTGCGGCGGTTTACTGCAGGATGACAAGATTGCGCAGAGCAGTACGATAAGGATTAAACTGCATAATGGAATCGATCTGTTCATGTTCATCTCCGATATACAGTTACGCACGTTAGCGGATGACGCCGATATGTGCCAACCTGAAGTTTGTCCCTTTGCATTCCGGCCCGTCGCCATGCGTGACTTCCAGCTCCAGGTCGTGAATGCCTTGCGGCAGCTCATCTCCCAGGAAGCAGGCTCGATACCAGCCGTCATCCTCGCACCAATCCGGGCGCTCGCGCGACATCGTCACCCACTCTCCGCCGTCAATCCGATAACGGAATTCGGAGGACATTTTGCCAAAATCAAACCCTAGCGACAGTCCCCGACCTTCGAACGTGAAGGACAGCTTCGCGCCTACCGCTGCGGTCTCGAGCACTTGGTCGATCCATTCATAGAACGGCCAGCGGCGGATGACCCACGGTCCCTCGGTTCGTACTTGTGCGAGCGGCAGCAGCTCCGCGGCTCCCCAGTGCTGCGGATGCAGCGGTTCGGGGAGGGACTCGGCGGCGGGCACAGCTGATTTGGCGTTGATCGCCTCACCTAGCAGCTCTTTCTCAAGAAAAGAAATGATGCTTTGCCCGTAGCTCAAACTGCCTCTATGCGTGGGATGCAAGCCGTCCGGCAGCCACTCTTCCCAGCGCATTCGGCCTTTGCGGACTTCTTCAAGCGCATACAGCCCCATCCACACTGAACCGATCCCGTAATGATCGGCCAGCTCTTCCAACTCGGCGATCGAATCCGGTACGCCGTCTTCGCTCATCACCGCATACATGTTCTGCATAAACGTATGCGCGAGCACGATATCGCGGTCTCCATCTGCAAGCAGCTTACGAAGTAAGCCTTCTCTCGTGCGCCGTCTTTGATCCGACGGATCGCCATAATCATTCACGGCATAATCGATAAACACGAGCTGGCAGCCGCGATCGATTAGATCTCGTTTGGCACGGAATACAGCCAACTCGCTGCCGGTTGCTCCGATCGCTGCATTTTCAACAACAATTCTTGCTGCGGGGTACTGCTCAACCAACCAAGCAATGACGGGCTCCGGCCAATTGTGCCGTGTGCGCGCATCTGTGATGGACCCACCGATAAAACCAACCGTCAACTGTCCCTCCGACAGTGCCCTACGCGTATGTAGTAATGGATTGCGATGTTTCCACACTGCTGCATTCATTTGTTGAGCTTCCTCCCCATGAGGTTCATTTGAACTCACACAACTTTGACCTGCGGTGCTGCATATCCATGATGCTTTGCGTTACTTCCCTTATCATACCACTTGTCCGAAACCTTTGTGAATGTCACTAGGCCATGGTACAATCTTATCATCAGGTTGTGAAGCACACACCGCTCGATTGGACGCGTCTGTCCGATTGTGCGGTTTTTTTATGTTCATTTTGAGGGAGGATGAATGGTATGACGTTTCAAGCTGCGTACCAACTATGGATGGATCGTCAATTGCATGGGCAGCGAGGTGATGGAAAACAGCACAAATTAGAGGATGGGCAAGGTCATGCGGAGAGGCTGTTTCTGCAACAAGTGTGGTATCCGGCGTTTCGCAATTTCGACTATTTATTCGGCGAATATGAAGTGGCTGACTTCAAGGACGGCACGCGGTATCTAGACTTCGCTTACATTCGTGAACCGATCAAGCTGGCCATCGAAATTGATGGGTACGGCCCTCATTCAGCCAAAGTCTCCCGTTGGCAATTCTCCAACTCCTTAATGCGCCAAAATCACCTAATCATCGACGGATGGCAGCTCCTGCGTTTCTCTTACGATGACATCAGCGAGAAGCCCCGCGCGTGCGAACAAATTCTGCAACAGTTTATGGGCCGCTGGCTTGGCGGCGCTAACGGTAACGGTCGTTCGCGCGGAGCCTCAGAGCTCCTCGAGGCGGAAGTTCTTCGCCACGGCCTCCGTCTGAATCGACCACTACGGCCGCGGGATGTGATGGAGCTGCTGCAGATTAGCAGGGAGAAAGCCTATCAACTCCTTCATCAGATGCACCGTAACAATCTCTTGCAACCATCAGGTAAAGGTACCAAGACGATTCGCGGCTTTCTCGTTAATCGCGATCAAGCCCGATATTAAAAGTGAGATCGGGTTTGGCGACTCTCAGCGCCAGAACGGGAGATCTGGGGGTAGTTTGGGGGCTGAGAGTCGGATTTCCCTACTCTCAGCTATATTTTCCTTTGGTTTTGGCGTTGAGAGCCGGGTTTGGCGACTCTCAGCGCCAGAACGGGTGATCGGGGGTTAGTTTGGGCGCTGAGAGTCGGATTATCCTACTCTCAGCTATATTTTCTCTTGGTTTTGGCACTGAGAGTCGGGTTTGGCGACTCTCAGCTGCCGGAACGTGAGATCGTGGGTTAGTTTGGGCGCTGAGAGTCGGATTTTCCTACTCTCAGCTTTATTTTCTCTTGGTTTTGGCACTGAGAGTCGGGTTTGGCGACTCTCAGCTAACGGAACGGGGGATCGGGGGATCGGGGGTTAGTTTGGGGGCTGAGAATCGGCTTTTCCTACTCTCAGCTATATTTTCTCTTGGTTTTGGCGTTGAGAGTCAGGTTTGGCGACTCTCAGCTAACGGAACGGGGGAGCGGGGGTTAGTTTGGGGGCTGAGAGTCGGATCTCCCTACTCTTAGCTAAATTTTCACTTAGTTTCGGCGCTGAGAGTTCCAGTTGCCGACTCTCAGTTAACGAACGAGGAATCGGGCACTCGGTGCACCTGCGCCAAACTAAAAAAAACCGCCCTGCCGGCAATATGCCGGCAGGGCGGGTTTAAACAGCATTAGATACCCGGAATCGGGTCACGTTTGTGAGCGGTTTTGATGAATTGCTTCTCGAGCTTCTCGCGAGTCGTATCGTTGATTTGTTTGCCTTCGAGGTAAGAGCTGTTGTCATCGTAGGTGATGCCAAGCTCGTTCTCGTCGGTTTGGCCATCCCAGAGGCCGGCTGTCGGTGCCTTAGTGACGACTGCGCTCGGAACGCCGAGTGCAGCTGCCAGTTGGCGGACCTGCCGTTTGTTCAAGGACGTGAGCGGCGTAATATCGACCGCGCCGTCGCCCCACTTGGTGTAGAAGCCGGTGACCGCTTCGGACGCATGGTCTGTCCCGACTACGAGCAGATTAAGCTCGAAAGCGAGCGCATATTGGGCCACCATACGGGTGCGGGCTTTCACGTTGCCTTTGCCTCCGCGGCTGATGTGGCGCGAGATGCCGATCGACTTCATGCTGTGTTCCACTTCAATGGCAATCTCATCGACGGCCTCTTGAATGTTTGTCTCCACGCGATGTTTCAGATTGAATGCTTCCGCAACTGCATAGCTGTCTGCAATATCAATCTGATCACCGTAAGGCTGGAACACGCCGAGTGTCATATATTCTTTGCCCGTCTCAGCGGACAATTCATCTGTTGCTTTCTTGCAGAGACCCGTTGCTACCGCGCTATCGATCCCGCCGCTGATCGCAATGAGCAGCCCAGTCGTGCCGGACTTGCGCACGTATTCCTTAAGGAAATCAACCCGGCGGCGAATTTCCTGCTCTGGATCGATTTCGGGCTTAACGCCCAATTGCTTAATGATTTCGTCCTGCAAGCTCATCCCCATGTCTCCTTACACCGCTTAACGGCAGAAACGCTCGAAAGCAGAAGTCAAATCTGCAGCAATATCAGCAGCCGAACGGTTCTCGATTTGATGACGTTCAATGAAATGAACCAGTTCTCCGTCTTTCATCAGGGCGATGGATGGAGAAGACGGCGGGTACGGCGCGAAGAATTCACGCGCTTTGGCAGTTGCTTCTTTATCTTGACCGGCAAAAACCGTGTACAGGTGATCCGGCGTGATATCATGCTGCAACGCTTGTGCAACGCCTGGACGGCATTGACCTGCAGCACAGCCGCAAACGGAGTTAACAACAACAAGCGCAGTTCCCTTGGAATCCGTCAATTTAGCAGCAACGTCGTCAGGCGTACGAAGCTCCTCAATTCCGATTCGAGTTAAATCATCGCGCATTGGCTGCACCATATCCAGCATATATCTTTCAAAAGACATCGACATGTATAATCGCTCCTTAAAAGTACAATTTTCTTTCTATTATACGCCCCGCTCTATTTGAAAGCAAAGAAAAAGCAACCGGACCTGCGCCCGATTGCTGTTATTTCTCATTTGACCGATCCGTTTCTGCCACATCTTCTGCAATGGCCGAGACGACGTTTATGTCCGGATGCATGTAAATCCCGCCTTGCGGAGGAATCTTTTGTTCAAAATAATCCAGGTTCTCGCTGGTCAGGAAACCGATATCCTTATACGGATGCACCCATTGGTTGCCTGCCATGACTTCAGGGTCCGTTTCTTCCGTCCACTGGCTGAGCGGAGACTCAGGCGACTCATAGTGATGATCGCCGATCACGACGCCGTATTCGTTGACGAAAGGATCATGCGGCCCCCGGCCCGATTGAAATTCCGGTAGAAAATTAATCTCGAACGGATCCAATGCCGAATCGTCCTTACCGGCCGCTGGCGGGAATGAAGACAGATCGACTTGCGAGATAGGTTTCTTATCTTTCTTCTTGCTCATTCTAATTCCCCCTTAGTCCGCAGGGCGATTAGGGCCGTCTAATTTCTTGTCATAACCTTCGGATTCCGGTGCTTTACCGCTGCTGCGCTGCTTATTGCTTGCTGCGGCTTCTTGAGCCCCGGCATTGTGCTGCTGTTGTTTATTTCCCAATGCTGGCACCCCCTTCCACCGCTAGTATGCGCGTGGGGCAAACAGCTTATCCGTTAATCCGTACCTTCCGAGGCATCAAAATACCGATGAACGACAACGCGATAAACAGCCATTGCAGCATCGTCAATCCAAAGGTCAATGCAGGTAATGTTCCGGGAGGATATGCCGCAAACAGACTTACGAACAAGCCGCCTATACCAGTGCCAAGAAGACTAAGCGATGCCGTTTCCCCGCTGCCGATCCGACTCGAAGCGCCGGTGCGAAATAAGATCCCGTACACGCAAGCGAGGAGCAGTGCATAAGGGATGGCATAGGGGAAGTCCGTTAACAACGTCCACACGATGCACCCGGGTATAATCGCATAAGGCCACACATCCAGCAGCTTCTTAAGCGGGATGTTACGTTTCCTGCCTGCGTAAGCAACATACGCGCAAGCGAGGAGAAAACCGAAAGCCGTATCGGTTGCACTGCCGCGTACAAGCAGCAATGCACTTGGCCGTTCCCACAGCAGTTCCGGATCTCGAACAAGAAACGCCAGCTTCCAGCCGATAATCGTACAAATAACAGCATTCAATGCAATATCCATCCAATTGGTCTCGCCTTGAAGCGATGATCGCGAGAGCCATATTTTGAACATGGCCAGTCCAACTGCCGCAGATAGAAGACCCGCAAGCAGCATCGCATCCAATCGTAAAGGGCCAAGTTCGATCGTTTCAGACATGTTCTGTTCTCCTTAGTAGCTGCTCAGTGCAGCGGCGGCTTCATTATGATTGCGGGATCTGTCGATCTTGACAATGAACGTCGTACCGACTCCCTCTTGGGAATCCACTTGTATCCCGCCGCCGTGGCGCTCGATAATGCTCAAACATAGCGGCAAACCAAGACCGGTACCGCGCGATTTAGTCGTGAAGAATGGTTCGAACAGACGCTCCAGCTTCTCTTTGGGAATGCCGCTGCCTTTATCGTTTACGCGAAGCTCCACATAATCGGTGTGCGATTCCGTCTGGATCGTCAACACGCCATGCTGATCCATCGCCTCCATCCCGTTGCGGGCCAGGTTCAAGATCAGCTGCTTCATCTCTTTCTCGTTCAACATTAAGGACGGAATCCGCTCTGCCAAACGAAGCTCAATCGACTGTCCGCGCAAATTGGCATCTGCCCACAGCAGCGGCATGATCTCATTAAGAATATCATGCAGCGAGCAGCTTTCTTTCTCAATGATCCGATTCTGGGCCAGGGAGAGAAAGTCGTTAATAATACTATTCGCTCGATCAAGCTCGTCCATCACAATGCGAAAATATTCCTGTTGATGCTCCGGGCTGCGCTCCCGCATCAATTGTACGAAGCCTCGAATGACGGCCATCGGGTTACGGATTTCATGGGTAATGCTCGCCGCCATTTGGCCGACCAAACTTAATCGTTCCATCCGACCGATCTCATCACGTAGACGACTAAGCTCGGTGATATCATGGGCGATGAGAGCCGCTCCGATGACTTCATTATTTTGCATATCGCGCACGCAGATGCCGGAATTGACGTACATTTTGCCCTGTTCCTGCACATATTCCGTCGTAAGTCGATGCCCATTGAGCGCCTGATAGAGCAGCCTGCCAAGGACATCCTTCTCGATATGATCATACATAATCGTAAACGGCTGGCCAACCAGCTCATGACGCCGCTTGCCGCCTACTTTATCGCGCAGCAGGTGAATCGCCATTTCGTTGATATGGGTGATGGTCCCCTGTTGATCCACGAAGATGACGCCAAGCGGTGTTTCATCAATAAATTGCTGCAGCTTCTGGACCTCGATGCGATAGTTATTGGAAATGTCGTTGAGCTCGTATGCGATCATTTGTCTGCGAATGAAATTCTCAGCAAAAGTCAGCATCATCCACATCACCAAGAAGTAGAGCAGCTCGTGGCCAATGAAGTATAGGAGGTCAGTAGAGGTCAGGTTTGGTTGCTCGGTCCAATCATAATAAAAGAAGGCGCTTGCGCGAATTAATAGAATGACAGCAGTCGATGCCATCACGATCTTAAGCTTGCGTGGTCTGGAGAAGTTCAGGAAGCCTTTGTGGTACTTATAAATAATGGGGAAAAGCAGCAGCAGCATTCCAATCGCGTCGATCCAGACCGTTAGTCCATTCATCATATATAGTTCCGAAACGATGAATATCGTTGCTAATGGAATCAATACGCCTATACCGCCGTATAACGATCCGATTAAGAGCGGTGCATAATGGTAATCTAAGTAGAACTCTTTGATCTCGACACAAACCTCCAGTCCCAGAAGGACGCAGGCTCCACAAATGAGGATGAGTATGATGGGAATGTTTTTGCGCGGTTTCGAATAATCGTACCAAACTTGAAAGGCGAATACTGGCATTAAAGCTACGATAATTTGCAGGAGTATTAGCTTCCACACAAAGACTAGTCCCACCTTCCTACTAGCACCTAGAAACCCAGTATATGTAATAGCGAAAACCTGTTAATCCGATTAAAACATAGGTCTTCGAAATTTACAACGTTTCAAAATGGTAGTTTTAAAACTGACTAATGAGTAGACGCCGGATATTCGGGGTAGTATGATAATTAACGGTAAATTGCAGTTTTTTTCAGTAAATAATTAGCGAATCTCGTGGATAAGCTTCCACTATATAAAGGCGGAATAGTAGAAATGAAACCCTATGATATTATCATCGTCGGTGCAGGCTCTGCCGGTCTGATGGCTGCTGTGGCAGCCGGCAAGCTGGGAGCCAGAATCCTGCTGCTCGACAAAGGGGACAAGCTGGGGCGCAAGCTCGGCATCTCCGGCGGCGGACGCTGCAATGTGACGAACAATAAAGATACCGATGAGCTGATTAAGCACATTCCCGGCAACGGAAGATTCCTGCACAGCGCGCTAAGTAACTTCTCCAATAAACAGATTATCGAGTTCTTCGAGGGACTGGGCATCGCGCTCAAGGAGGAAGATAACGGTCGCATGTTCCCCGTTTCGGACAAAGCGAAGACGGTAGTCGATGCCTTGGTTGGCCAAGTGAAACGCTACAATGTGGACTTGCTGGTCAACTCGCCGGTTGCGAGCGTGCTATATGATGAAGAAAAAGTGCTTGGCGTTAAGCTTGCCAGCGGCAAACGAATTGACGGCAACGCCGTAATCGTCGCTGTCGGCGGCAAATCGGTGCCCCACACAGGCTCGACCGGAGATGGCTACGCATGGGCTGAAGCTGCCGGACACACCATTACGCCGTTATTCCCGACCGAGGTACCGCTGACGTCGAAGGAAGATTTTATCGTCAAACGAGAGATTCAGGGACTTGCGTTAAGAGATGTCGCGCTCAGCGTGCATAACGAGAAAGGCAAATCGATCATAACGCACCGAGGCGACATGCTGTTTACGCACTTTGGCGTCTCCGGCCCGATCGTGCTTCGCTGCAGTCAATTCGTCGTCAAGCAGCGGGTGAAGACCAAAGCTCCTGTTCAACTGACGATCGACTTTTTCCCGGACTTGAGTGTAGAGGATCTCTATAATCAATCGTTAAGTGCGGCCAAATCGGAATCCAAGAAAGCCATTATCAATGTGCTCAAAGGCTTCGTGCCTGAACGGATTCTTCCGATTGTGCTCGGACGAACCACTCTTGACCCCTATGTCACCTACGATAATATTCCAAAACAAGAGTGGCGCGAGCTCAGCCAGCTGATGAAGGCATTCCCGATTTACGTGAATGGAACTTTATCGATCGAGGAAGCTTTCGTTACGGGCGGCGGCGTGAATTTAAAAGAAATCGATCCGAAGACGATGCAGTCCAAATGCAAGGAAGGACTCTACTTCTGCGGCGAGATTCTGGATATCCACGGCTACACAGGAGGCTACAATATCACGGCAGCTTTCTCGACCGGTTATACCGCGGGGAGTCATGCTGCGATGCAGACCGTCTAAATAGAAATGGTGGCAACAGGGACGAACCCAGTGCCACCATTTTTGTGTTTACAGACATAAAGGCATGTGCTGATGCGAAAAATCGGCTGCTGAGAGTCGCCGAATCGAGCTCTCAGAGCCAAAATCAATCCAAATTGCAACTGAGAGTCGGATAATCCTACTCTCAGTTACCAAACTAACCTCTTACCCCTCGCTCCTGCTGCTGAGAGTCGTCGAATCGAGCTCTCAGAGCCAAAACCAAGCCAAATTGCAGTTGAGAGTCGGATAATCCTACTCTCAGCTTCCAAACTAACCTCTTATCCCCTGCTCCGACTGCTGAGAGTCGCCGAATCCTACTCTCAGAGCCAAACCAAGCCAAATTGCAGCTGAGAGTCGTCGGATAATCCTACTCTCAGCTACCAAACTAACCTCTTATCCCCCGCTCCGGCAACTGAGAGTCGCCAAATCGAACTCTCAGCACCAAAACCAAGCCAAAAAGGAGCACTCTCCAAATTGGATAATTAAAATGTTGCCAACTAAGCAACATTTCTGGCGAGTTTGTACCTCTGTCAAGGAAGTAGACACACATCAAACGACCTGGAGCTGCTCATAGTACCGTTTCTCGCGTTGTTGCGGGGTTAGGTAATGAATGGA
>NZ_FNNV01000026.1 GCF_900106745.1 Paenibacillus sp. CF384
CTGGAAGACGACCAGGTTGATAGGTTCGAGGTGGAAGTGCAGCAATGCATGCAGCTGACGAATACTAATCGGTCGAGGGCTTATCCTACGAACATCTGCTCGGATGTTCAACTTCGGACAACATCAGCTAAATAAGACCTTCGCAAAGGTTCGTATCCAGTTTTCAGGGCGTAAGTTGACCTGGTTATTACGGCTGCCTCAGTCGTGATGGACAAGCAGTACAATGAGGCAATTGTGTGGCGGTGTAGCTCAGCTGGCTAGAGCATTCGGTTCATACCCGGAGGGTCGGGGGTTCGAGTCCCTTCGCCGCTACCACACCTATATGGAGGCTTAGCTCAGCTGGGAGAGCATCTGCCTTACAAGCAGAGGGTCGGCGGTTCGATCCCGTCAGCCTCCACCATAATTTTTAAATGCGGAGCCGTGGTGTAGTGGCCCAACATGCCTGCCTGTCACGCAGGAGACCGCGGGTTCGAATCCCGTCGGCTCCGCCACTAATTTAAATCAGTAAGGCTCGGTAGCTCAGTCGGTAGAGCAGAGGACTGAAAATCCTCGTGTCGGCGGTTCGATTCCGTCCCGAGCCACCATTATCTTGTGGAGGGCTAGCGAAGTGGCCAAACGCGGGAGACTGTAAATCTCTTCCTCACGGTTCGGTGGTTCGAATCCATCGCCCTCCACCATTCCTTTACAGTAAGAGTCATTAGCTCAGTTGGTAGAGCACCTGACTTTTAATCAGGGTGTCGTAGGTTCGAATCCTACATGACTCACCATTTCATAAACCATTCACCTGTAGGTCGTTGACCTGCAGGTTTTTTTGTTGTTTTCTGCCTAATATTACATGAGAGGTCAGAGTATTTCACCCTACTGCGGGTAAACTGAACACAAAGGGCTGTTCAGGGGGTCATATAGAGATGAGATACGTGTTAGCTGCCTTGCTTTGTTTTGCCATTGTTGCTGTATTGGTACCGATACTAAGGAAATATGCGATCCGTATGGGATTTGTAGACAAACCCTCTTCGCGTAAAATTCATCGCACCCCCATTCCGCTGATGGGCGGAGCTGCGCTGTATGCAGGTATTGTGATTACCTTGTTCATATTTCAAGGAGCAACTCCCCTAAGTATGGTTATCAGTATTGGCGGTCTGATGCTCGTAGTCATTGGTTTAGCGGATGATGCGGCAAAGGCAAACGGAGCGGAATTTCCGGTATGGCCCCGCGTGCTGATCTATTTGGCTGCGGCGGTTCTGCCGCTATTCTTCGGTATTCGAATCGAAGGGCTGTCCAGTCCGAACGGATTGATCCATTTTCCGACATGGCTCGGCACCATAAGTTCGATTATTTGGGTATTTGCACTGATCAATATGATTAATTTCATTGATGGCGTAGATGGTCTCGCTTCAGGGGTTTCGACCTTCTCTTCATTAACGCTATTTATTGCCGCGCTGTTGAAGCACCAACCGTCTACTGCGATGCTTGCCGTTATTCTCGTCGGGGCATGTTTGGCGTTTCTTATTTATAATTTCTATCCGGCCAGAATTTTCATGGGGGATGCCGGTGCTGCCTTCCTCGGCTATGCCCTGGCTGTAACTGCGGTGGATGGTGCTTTCAAGAGTGCTACGCTGGTCACAGTGGCAGTGCCGCTTCTTGCGCTTGGAGTGCCGATTCTGGATACTGCAGTCGTTATGCTTCGCAGACTGCTTTCGGGCAAGGGACTTCACCGGGCGGACAAGCTGCATACCCATCATGTATTGATGCGCTGGGGCTTAACTCAAATTCAAACCGTTTCCTTCATCTACCTGGTAGCGGCGCTGTTCTCCTTGTTATCGATCGTTCTGCTGCTTGCCTTAAGCTGAAATAGATCCCAATCTATGGTACAATGTCCCAAGAAGAAACAGCTTTTGCCGCCTGCATGTGGTGGTGAAATACGTTCTTCCCTAGAAGATAAGCGAAGTACGGTTACAATTGTTACTTCCTTATATAATAAAGCGCATTTAGGCGTGGATAGGATAGGGGCAAGCCGATGAGTGAAGCAAAATGGATGGCGCAATTGCAAGCTGTTCTGGATTGCCCGGTCCGAGAGCATCAATTGCCAATTCAAGATTGGAGAATGCTGGCCGAGGAAAGTACAAGCACTGAAGAGCAATCATTAGTTAAAAATAATACGATTACCATCGGCGATTACGTGAACGGTACTGAAGGTACTGTTTGGTTTGTCATGAATGTGAATGTGCATACTGTCGACCTGCTTGAAATTGAGCGCAGCCAATTAAGCGAGAAGGAACAGCGCCTTATTAGCTGGACATTATCCGAAATGCTGGCTGTACGTTCCAAGAACTACGAAGGCATAACGGAATCTGAGCGTTACGCGCGCGAGCTCGGTGCTTGGATTGATGAGCAGCTTGATTCCGCGGAGCCGAAGCACTCCTTGCCGGAGCGGCTTATCGCACGAGGAAGATTATTCTCGTCCATGATTCCTTTCATGCTCGTCTGTGAACAGGCTGAATCCGGTCGATCCAGCTATAGTGAATTGGAGAAGCTGTTGCGTACATTCCTTGCGGAAGAGGTCATTATCATTCCTCTTAAGGAACAGGAGTGGCTCGTGTTAGGACCGGTTTCGCTTATCCATGAAGCGCAATCCGAGGAACGCGATGACGAAGAAGAGGAATCAGTCGAGGAAAGCTTAGCGTCCATCGTCAACGGCTTAAACGATATGCTGACCAGTGAATGGATGGGCGAATGCCATCTTGCCGTCTCCCAGCCGATCTCCCCGGCTAATTCGCTGGTTGGAACGACAGCGCTGCTGCGTGAGACAGTGCATTTGGGAAGAACGTTTCATATCGGGTCCAATATTCATTTGCCATGGCTGCTGCACTTAGAGCGGCTGCTAAACACGATTCCTGAAACTCATCGTCTTAAATTCGTAGAGCAAGCGCTGAAGCGTACAGATGCTTTTCTAGACCCGGAGATCTTAACTACGCTGGAAACGTTCTTCAGTCTGGACTGCAATGTGAGTGAAACGGCGAAGAAACTGTATATTCACCGGAATACACTTCTGTACCGACTTGATAAGCTTAAACAAGAGACGGAACTCGACGTTCGGCAATTCCGTGATGCTGTACTAGTCAAAATTATTTTACTATTGTATAAAGTGACGAAAAGGTCGTAGTTTTTTTGTAAAGTATGTGCATAGTCATTAGGACAGCACTGATATACACTAAGGTTATTGAATTACACTATTTCTTTTAGGGGGAAATACAATGGCTGGTGTACGCTTAGAGCACGTTTACAAAAAATATGCGGGAACTGATCTCGCTTCCGTAAAAGATTTCAACCTCGACATTAAAGACAAAGAATTTTTGGTTCTTGTCGGTCCATCGGGTTGCGGTAAATCCACAACACTTCGGATGATCGCAGGTCTGGAAGAAATCTCCGAGGGTAAACTGTTCATCGGCGAGCGTCTTGTTAATGACGTTGCCCCTAAAGACCGCGACATCGCGATGGTATTCCAATCCTACGCTTTGTACCCACACATGAACGTATACCAAAACATGGCTTTCGGCCTTAAACTTCGTAAATTCAAAAAAGCAGAGATCGACAAACGCGTTCGTGAAGCTGCTAAAATTCTTGATATCGAGCATTTGCTTGACCGTAAACCAAAAGCATTGTCCGGTGGTCAACGTCAGCGTGTTGCCCTAGGCCGCGCAATTGTTCGTGAACCACAAGTATTCTTGATGGATGAGCCGCTTTCTAACTTGGATGCTAAACTTCGTGGTCAAATGCGCGCGGAGATCTCCAAACTGGCTAAACGTCTTGAAACAACTGTTATCTACGTAACGCATGACCAAATCGAGGCAATGACAATGGGTGACCGTATCGTCGTTATGAAAGACGGTATCATTCAACAAGCTGCTTCCCCGGAAGAGCTGTACAACCACCCGGTTAACATTTTCGTAGCAGGCTTTATCGGCGCTCCTTCGATGAACTTCATCACAGGCACACTTGCTGAAGCAGGCGGTTCCGTTCGTTTCAAATCGACTAACATCGATGTTCTTGTTCCAGAAGGCAAAGCACAACAATTGAAAGACAAAGGCCTTATCGGCAAAGAGATCATTCTTGGTATTCGTCCAGAAGATCTTCACGAAGAGCCTGTATTCCACGAGGCTTCCCCGCAAACAATCGTGAACGCTCACGTTGAAGTTGCTGAGAACCTTGGTCACGAAATGTTCTTGTACCTGAACGGTCTTGGCAAAGACACAGTAATCGCTCGTGTTGACGGCCGCTCCGGTGTTAAAGAAGGTACAAACGTGAAGCTTGCCCTTGATATGAACAAAGTTCATGTCTTCGACAAAGAGAGCGAACTGAACGTATTTGAAGTATAAGATAAGGCGCTGAGCCTTTCCTGACAACCGCCCGAATTATCGGGCGGTTGTTTTTATTTGTTATTTCCGATACGATAACGATATCTGGTTAATTAATCTAACAACTCGTAGCTGGCTGCGATTTTGAGGAGGCCGAAATAGTGGCTAAGAAAGTGAAAGTGTCCGATCTGGTAAGTCAATTTCAGCTTGAAATCCTAAGTGGAGAAGACGGACTCCGCCGCAGCATTACGTTAGACGATTTATCGCGCCCCGGACTTGAGGTAGCAGGTTATTTCGACTACTATCCGAAGGAACGCGTACAAATTCTAGGTAAAACTGAAATTACTTTCATGGATACACTGAGCACGCAAGAACGTGCAGATCGCATGGAACGATTATGCGATGATGAAACGCCATGTTTCATCATTACCCGTGGCATGGAGGCGCCGGTTGAGCTGCTTGAGCAATCGAACTTGAAGCAAATTCCGGTACTTCGCAGCAATGCGGCTACGACAATCTTTTTAAGCCGAATTACGAACTTCCTTGAACGAAAACTGGCACCTTCTGCTACCATTCATGGTGTACTTGTCGATGTCTATGGAGTGGGTATGCTCATAACGGGCGGCAGCGGTATTGGTAAGAGTGAGACGGCGCTTGAGCTGGTCAAGCGAAGCCATCGCCTTGTCGCGGATGATGCCGTTGAAATTCGCCAGACCTCAGATGGACAATTGCATGGTACGGCACCTGAACTTATTCGCCACTTACTTGAAATTCGCGGCCTTGGTATTATCAATGTCATGACGCTGTTCGGCGCCGGTGCAGTTCGCAACATGAAGAAAATCAGTGTGGTCATCAAGCTTGAGAATTGGCAAGCGGACAAGCAGTATGACCGGCTTGGTTTAGATGAAGAAACAACGAGGATTATCGACACCGACGTGCCAATCGTTACGGTCCCCGTTCGTCCGGGCCGAAATTTAGCGGTTATTATCGAAGTGGCTGCGATGAACTTCAGGCTGAAACGGATGGGCTATAATGCAGCGCTGCAGTTTACGAATAAATTGACAGAGACGATCGCTGAAGATTCGGATGATTTTGATTGATTATCGTCCTTGATACAATGAATAGGTAGCCAGACTATCGATTATGGTGAGAGAAGGAGCCGTTGACGCATGTATGGATTACGTTTAGATCCGATTGCATTTTCGCTGGGCCCGATTACTGTGCATTGGTACGGTATTATCTTGGGTACGGCAGCGCTTGTAGGATTGCTGCTTGCAGTCCGCGAAGGAAAACGATTCGGTTTGTCTCCGGATTTCTTCATGGATTTACTGCTGCTTGGTGTTCCGTCTGCCATCTTAGGCGCGCGGATCTATTTTGTAGCGTTCAAGTGGGACGAGTATAAGGGCAATTTGCTCGATTTCTTTAAGATTTGGAATGGCGGTATTGCGATATTCGGAGCGCTTATAGGTGCGTTCATATGCGGTATTATTTATTTCCGGTATAAAGGCTACAGCTTCTGGAGAATTGCGGATATCTGTGCGCCATCGCTTATCGCGGGTCAGATGATCGGTCGTTGGGGGAACTTCGTCAATCAGGAAGCTTATGGCGGACCTGTTGAAGAGAGCTTCCTGCGCGACACGCTTCATCTACCGAATTGGATCGTAACCAATATGAATGTGGAAGGTGTATTCCACCATCCAACCTTCCTATACGAATCACTGTGGAACCTGCTTGTCTTGGTAGTCTTGCTTGTCCTTCGTCGTCGTCCGTTCCTGCGTGCAGGTGAGCTGCTGATGACGTACTTCATCGGTTACTCTATCGGACGTTTCTTCATTGAAGCATTACGTACAGACAGCTTGGCTTTCCATGGTGCTTCGTGGGCGGCTTCCGTTATGAATGCACTATGGGCGCCAATGAACATTGTTTTCGATCAAGGGTATTTGAACCCTGCAGAAGGCAATATTCGGATTTCGCAGCTGGTATCGGTATTGCTGATTATTGCGGCAATCGCCATGATCATCGGACGTCGTACCACAGGTGAAGCAAATGTTCGTTACAGCGATCCGATTATCAATTACAAAACAGGGCTGCCTGCAAGTGCAGCACCTGATAAGAAGGTTGATCGCACCGAGCCGGATAAGAAATCGGACGGTCCAGGTCACGGAGAATCGACATTAAAGGAGTAATCAATAATCGCATGGCAGCAGTAGTGAAAACAATGTTGTTTGACTTAGACGGTACGATCATGGACACGAACGAGCTGATCATTCAATCGTTCTTGCACTCCCTTCAAGGAATCGTCCCTCCAGAGTTTGATCGGGAGCATATTATTCCAAGCATGGGACAGCCGCTTACCATGCAAATGCAGTTATTCTCAGGTCGCGAAGACGTTACGGACCTTGTTGCGGCATATCGAGAAATCAATCTTAAGATGCATGACGATTATGTATCGGCGTTCCCGCAGGTAGTGGAAGTGTTCGCGCGTCTGCATGAAGCCGGGATAAAGATCGGAATCGTAACGACCAAAATGCGTCTGACGACGGAACGAGGTTTGCGTTACGTAGGCCTGTACGATTACGTGGAGCCAGGCGCTATCGTGACCATTGAAGATGTCGAGCATCCGAAGCCGCACCCGGAGCCGGTTCTGAAAGCTTTAGAAGCATTAGGCGCAGATCCGGCGACGACATTGATGGTTGGAGATAGTGTGGTCGACATCGAAGCTGCTGAATCGGCAGGGGTGATCTCGGTCGGAGTGGCATGGTCACTGAAAGGTGAAGCGAAGCTGAAGGAAAGCGGAGCGCGTCATGTAATCCATGATATGCGCGAGCTGTATGCATTCGCGGGATTGGAGTAGAGCCCTACTTGAGAAACGTTGAGCGTTATCCGGTCGAAGGGCCGAATGCCCTATGGCAAGTATACCGAACGGTCAGCAGATGGAAGGCCGTACGGAATTTTATCTTCATCCAGATAGCGCGCTATTGTCCTTCTCTGCCAGTGAAGAACTGGATTTATCGGCATGTGCTTGGCATGAAGGTAGGGCGCCACTGCGCGTTTGCACTCATGGTAATGGTTGACGTCTTCTTCCCGGAGAAGATTAGTATCGGGGAAAATTCCATCATCGGCTATAACACAACGATATTGACGCATGAGTATCTGATTAAAGAATATCGGCTTGGCGAGGTTCGAATCGGTTCCAATGTCATGATCGGAGCGAACACGACGATCCTTCCCGGCGTTGTTATCGGGGATGGCGCTGTCGTCGCGGCCGGATCGGTTGTTCATAAGGACGTGCCGCCCGGAGCTTTCGTCGGAGGCAACCCGATTGCGGTTATACGCAGCGGGACGGAACAAGCTACATAATGGCACTCTTTGCGGGTCAGAAACGGAGAGCGATGCTCTCCGTTTTTTCTATATCTGCAGGCGCGAATAGTTATGTGCTGATGTATTGACGGATAGGGAGACGCGTGTTATTATTACGACTAATCCTTTATTTTGGCAGTATGGTAATATGGTAACACGTTAACTAACTAAAGCATTGTAGGTGAGAATATCATGTCTAAACCGAAGGTATTTGAGAAGCCGATTGGCGTGAAAGATTATTTGCCGCATGCCGTAACGAAGCTGAGACAAATTGAGAATCAAGTCCTTGCCTGCATGAGCTCTTGGGGCTATGAGCAAATCATGACCCCTACTATGGAGTATTACGATACAGTCGGTGTCGCAAGTTCGACCTCCGATCAGAAGCTATTCAAGCTGCTTAACAATCGCGGTACGACGCTGGTGTTACGTTCTGATATGACGGCACCTATTGCGCGTGTCGTTAGTTCCGTATTGAAGGATGCGCAGTTTCCTGTGCGTTTGTCTTATCATTCCAATGTGTTCCGAGCGATTGAAGAGGAAGCAGGCCGCGAGGCGGAATTCTTCCAAACCGGCGTTGAGCTTGTCGGAGACGCTTCTCCTGAGGCGGATGCCGAAGTGGTTGCTCTTGCGATTGCCTCGCTTAAAGCGGCGGGAGTGAGCCGGTTCAAGATTGCGATCGGGCATGTAGGCTTCTTGAACGGGCTGTTCGAGGAAGCACTGCCTGGGCAGTCTGCTGCTCAAGAAGAGCTGAAAGCCTATTTGCTTGGACGGGATTATGTAGGCTACCGTGAAGGGTTGCGGAAGCTGACACTGCCTGAGGCGATGCGCAGCGAGCTGGAAGGGATTACTCGTCTGCGCGGCGGGCAAGAGATCTGCAGCCAAGCGCTGGCCCTTAGCCTTGATCAGACGGCGCAGGCTTCGATTCAGCATCTTTGCGAGATGTGGGATGTGCTTGAGGCGTATGGCGTGTGCGAGCATGTCTTGATTGATTTGACGATGATTGGCGATTTTAAGTACTATACCGGCATGACGTTCGAAGGTTATGCGGCGGATCTCGGATTCCCGGTAGCAAGCGGCGGACGCTATGATAACTTATTGAAGCAGTTTGGTCGTCCTGCACCTGCAACAGGGTTTGCGCTTAAGACTACGCGAATTCTGGAGCTTATCGGGGATGATGCGAGTGAGGCGAGAACGGAGCGCGTGTTGATTGGTTATGACACTGCAGGCCGTGCGGCAGCGCTTAATAAGGCACGTCAGCTTCGTGAAGAAGCGGATGCAATCAGCGGTGGTGCGAGTTGTGGCGATGCTATCGTAGTGGTAACGGAGAAAATGGACGGGGCTGAAGCCCAGCAGGCTGTGCTTGCTGCATCGGATTCAGTCGACGGACAGGTAATCTACAAAGGCGTCACGTTTACGAAGGTGTTGACGTTCTTCGGCGGCGTACAGGGAGGGACTTCTAGATGAGCATGATGAGCAACGGTTTATACACCGGCGACATATCGGGACGCGAACTGCTCAAGGTCGCGATGCCAAAGGGACGTATCTATAAAGTGGCATCCAATCTGTTTCGGGAAGCAGGCGTGCCTATCCCCAGTGATTTTGACGATACACGCAAGCTTATTATCGAACTGCCGGAGCTAGGCATGTCGTTCATCATGGCGAAACCCGTCGATGTACCGACCTATGTCGAGTATGGCGTTGCGGATATCGGCATCGTAGGCAAAGATGTACTAATGGAAGAAAATAAAGACGTCTATGAGCTGCTTGATCTGGGTATCGCCAAATGCCGCATGTCCGTCATCGGACTGCCGGATTGGAAGCCGGTCATTCAACCTCGTGTGGCAACGAAGTATCCGAATGTGGCTTCGCAATATTTTCGCGAGTTGGGGCAGCAGGTGGAAGTCATTAAGCTGAATGGCTCGATTGAGCTGGCGCCGCTTATTGGGCTTGCTGATCGTATTGTCGATATGGTAGAGACGGGGCAAACGCTTCGCGAGAACGGACTTGTAGAGATGGAGACGATCTTCGGGATTACGAGCCGGTTGATTGCCAACCGTGTCAGCTACCGGATGAAGAACGATGCGATTCAGAGCCTATGCGACAAGCTGCAGACTGCGATTGCGGCTAAAGCGGGCGTATAGATAGCGAGAGAAGGCCGTCGCGGATAAGCGTATACAAGTTTACGCGGCGGAAGAAGTGAAAGGAGCGGGTGGCGTTATGCGGAAGCTGCGTGCGGAGCAGTTTGGATTAACACGTAAGGTGGACTACGGCTCACCGGAACAAAATGAATCGGTACGTCAAATCGTTGAAGCGGTACGTGCCGAAGGAGACGCGGCCTTGCTGCGATATACCGAGCAGCATGACCGCGTAAAGCTGGATGAGTCGCAGCTGCGCGTCACAGAGAGCGAGATACAAGCCGCTTATGACCACGTAGACGCTGGTTTTCTAACCGCGATTCGCGAAGCGGCGGCGAACATCCGGAAATTCCATGAGAAGCAGATGCGCCAATCTTGGGTGGATGTACAGCCGGACGGTACAATGCTTGGACAAATGCTTAGACCGCTTAAGCGTGTAGGGGTCTATGTGCCAGGCGGGAAAGCGGCTTATCCGTCTTCGGTGCTGATGAATGTCATTCCGGCACAGGTTGCGGGTGTTCCGGAAATCGTAATGGTGACACCGCCTTCTACTGGCGGCAAAACCGGAATCGATCCTTATATTCTTGTAGCGGCTGCTGAAGCGGGCGTGAAGGAAATGTACCGCGTTGGCGGTGCGCAGGCGGTAGCGGCTCTGGCTTATGGCACAGCGACGATTCCGCCGGTGGATAAGATCTGCGGACCGGGCAACATCTACGTAGCCCTCGCAAAACGCTCGGTTTATGGGGTTGTCGCGATTGACAGCATCGCAGGTCCGAGCGAGATCGTTGTATTGGCGGACGAGACGGCTGACCCGGCTTACGTGGCCGCGGATTTGCTGTCGCAAGCGGAGCACGATGAGATGGCGTCCGCGATTCTCGTGACGACATCGGAATCGCTTGGCGATGATGTCGCGATCGAGGTTGAGCGTCAGCTGGCGCTGCTTCCGCGCGAAGGCACGGCGAGACAGTCCATTGAGGGTTATGGCGCGATTCTGATCGCCGAAACGATGACCGAGGCGATCGATGCGGTGAATCGCATGGCGCCGGAGCATTTGGAAATTATGACGGCAGAACCGATGGCGCTGCTCGGCCGAATCGAGAACGCCGGCGCGATCTTCGTCGGACCGTACAGCTCGGAGCCGGTCGGCGATTATTATGCCGGTCCGAATCATATTTTGCCAACGAACGGTACGGCTCGCTTCTCGTCTCCTGTGAATGTGGATGACTTCGTGAAGAAGTCGAGCTTGATTTACTATAGCAAGGATGCTTTGCTTGCGAACGGCGATAACATTATGACACTTGCCCGCCATGAAGGGCTTGAAGCGCATGCCAGGGCGATCGAAATTCGCTTGGAGCGGGAGCGTAACGCTTAGCGGCACGCAGCCGCCGTTCGGGCAGCAATCTTCAAAAATATAGGGTAGAGTGGAAAGAAGGATGGATGTTACATGGCAGAGAATCTCGCAATCCGCGCGGCCGAAGTTGCGCGTAAGACGAATGAAACGGACATTAAGCTGGCTTTTGGAGTGGACGGAACAGGGATCTCCAAGATCGATACCGACGTTCCTTTCCTGAACCACATGCTCGATCTATTCACGAAGCACGGTTTATTCGACCTCACTGTGGAAGCGCGCGGCGACGTAGATATCGACGATCATCACACGGTTGAAGACATCGGTATTTGCCTGGGTCAAACACTTCGTGAAGCTGTGGGCGATAAACGCGGCATTAAACGTTATGCTTCCGTGTTCGTACCCATGGACGATGCGCTGGCACAGGTGGTCATTGATCTGAGCAACCGTCCGGCTTTCGAATATCGCGCGCAGTATCCGTCCCAGCAAGTGGGCAGCTTCCAAGTGGAGCTGGTTCACGAGTTTCTGTGGAAGCTGGCGCTCGAAGCGCGCATGAACCTGCATGTTATCGTGCATTACGGCGTGAATACGCATCATATGATCGAGGCGGTGTTCAAAGCGCTTGGCCGTGCGCTGGATGAAGCGACTACCATTGACCCGCGCGTGCAAGGAGTGCCTTCGACGAAAGGAGTGCTGTAGGATGATCGCGATCATCGATTACGGCATGGGCAATCTTCACAGCGTAAGCAAGGCTGTGGAGCGACTTGGGTATGAAGCGGTGATCACCGCTGATGCTCAGGAGATCATGGAGGCGGACGGTGCGATTCTGCCGGGTGTTGGCGCCTTCGGCGATGCGATGCAGAACTTG
This sequence comes from Paenibacillus sp. CF384, assembly GCF_900106745.1. Taxonomy (GTDB): domain Bacteria; phylum Bacillota; class Bacilli; order Paenibacillales; family Paenibacillaceae; genus Paenibacillus_Z. Next base: position 12,067 of record NZ_FNNV01000026.1, read on the forward strand.
CAGAATACCGGCCTTGAAGAAGTGACACGCTTCTACGCCGCATCCGGCAAGCCGCTGCTTGGCATTTGCCTTGGCATGCAGCTGCTGTTCAGCGAGAGCGAGGAGTACGGACAGCATCAGGGCTTGGGGCTGCTGCCCGGCAGCGTCATCCGCTTCCGCGGAGACTTCAAGGTGCCGCATATGGGCTGGAACAAGCTGACGTTTAAGCAGGGGAGTCCGCTGTTTAAAGGGCTGGAGGAAGGACATGTCTACTTCGTGCATTCCTTCCATGCCAAGCCGCAGCGCAGCGATGATCTGCTTGCGATTACGGACTATAACGGTCCGGTTACCGCGATTGTCGGCAGAGGCAATGTGTACGGCATGCAGTTCCATCCGGAGAAAAGCGGCGAGCTCGGCATGAGCCTGCTGCGGAATTTTCTCGCATTGACGACAGATTCACGTGAAACTACTCGCTAGGTAGGAGTGGTCTACTATATCTCAAGCTAGAAGGGAGGCGGCATTCGGATGCTGGCCAAACGAATTATTCCATGTCTGGACGTGAAGGACGGCCGAGTTGTAAAAGGAGTCAACTTTGTCAACTTGCGCGATGCAGGCGATCCTGTTGAGCTTGCGGCCATTTACGACAAGGAAGGCGCGGACGAGCTTGTTTTCCTTGATATCTCCGCTTCGGTTGAAGGCAGAGCGACGATGATCGAGGTCGTCAAACGAACAGCCGGCGAAATCACGATACCTTTTACGGTAGGCGGCGGCATTTCTCACGTCGATGATATGAAGCGTCTGCTTCGCGCCGGAGCCGACAAGATTGGCATCAATACGGCAGCGGTGAAGAACCCGTCGCTTGTGAAGGACGGGGCTCGGAAGTTCGGTTCCCAGTGTATCGTGGTTGCGATCGATGCCAAGTTCAATCCGGCTTGGGGCGAATGGGAAGTATATACGCACGGCGGTCGTACAGCGACAGGTATTAAGGCGCTTGCTTGGGTGAAGGAAGTGGAATCGCTTGGAGCGGGTGAGATTTTGCTTACAAGCATGGATGCGGACGGTACGAAGGACGGCTTTGATATTAAGTTGACTCAAGCGGTATCGCAGTCCATCGGTATTCCGGTTATCGCTTCCGGCGGTGCTGGCAAGGTAGAGCATTTCTACGATGTATTTCAGCAGGGTCATGCGGATGCGGGTCTTGCAGCAACGATTTTTCATTATAAAGAATTGACGATCCGCGATGTGAAGGATGACTTGCGGCTGAAAGGAGTCGAGATCAGGTGAGTACTGGACAAGGATTAGAGACAGCTGCTGCAGCGATCAAATGGAATGAGGCCGGCCTCGTCCCGGCAATCGTGCAGGATGCCAATAGCAAAGAAGTTCTTATGATGGCTTATATGAATGAGGAGTCGCTTGGTCGTTCGATCGCGACGGGCGAGACATGGTTCTGGAGCCGTTCGCGCGGCGAATTGTGGAACAAAGGAGCGACAAGCGGCCATACGCAGCGAATCGTCTCCATGCATTACGATTGCGATGGCGACACCCTGCTGCTTCGCGTCGAGCAGACCGGACCGGCTTGTCACACAGGCTCGTACAGCTGCTTCACGAATGAAGTGACGGGCATTCAAGGTGTTGACGAGCATGCGACAACGCTGACAAGCGACCGATTCGCGATGCTGAATCAGCTCGAAGCCATAATCGCACAGCGTTACACAGAACGTCCGGAAGGTGCGTATACAACGTATCTGTTCGAGAAGGGCGTCGACAAGATCTTGAAGAAGGTCGGCGAAGAGTCGGCAGAAGTCATTATTGCAGCTAAGAACAAAGACAATGATGAGCTGCGCTGTGAAACGAGCGATCTAATCTTCCATTTGATGGTGCTGCTTCGCGAGCGCGGCTTGTCCTTGGACGAGGTCATGGCTGAGCTTGGTCGTCGTCACAACAAATCCAAACAACCGAAGTAAGTGCTTACGCGGCTGTATAAGGAACCGAGCCTGATTGTCAGAGCTCGGTTCTACGCCGTTTTGCCATAAAACGTTCATAAATCGGGACAAACCGCGCTAGCTGTTGAAAGATGCCGAGAACGTGCAATTGTTGCGGATAATGGGTCTTTTTGCGCATTTGATCGTTTTTTGAAATATTACGAATTCCATGTATAATGAATGGTGTCGAATCAAGCGGTGTTTTTGATGCATGTAAATAAAAAGTGGTCTAATCGCTCAGGAGGGTATTATGTTGTTTAGCGACAAGCTGCGTATTTTCTCGGGGTCCTCGAATCCCAAACTTGCGGAACGGATCTGCGAGAATCTAGGTATGGAGCTCGGAAAAATCAAAGTGTCTCGTTTCAAAAGCGGTGAAATTTATGTTCACTACGAGGAAACCATCCGTAACTGTGATGTATTCCTTGTGCAGTCGTTCTCACATCCGATCAATGATCATTTTGTCGAATTGCTCGTCATGATCGATGCGGCGAAGCGTGCTTCCGCGCGTACCGTCAACATCATCGTGCCGTACTATGGTTACGCACGCCAAGAGCGCAAAGCGGCTCCGCGTGAACCGATCTCGGCTAAAATGCTTGCGGACGTACTGACGACCGTTGGTGCAAACCGCGTGATTACGATTGATCTGCACGCACCGGCGATCCAGGGCTTCTTCAATATCCCAGTGGATCATCTGACTGGCCTAGATCTAATCAGTGATTACTTGAAATCGAAGAACATTAAGAATCCGATTGTAGTATCTCCGGATGCGGGCCGTGCCTCGACTGCCGAGAAGCTGGCTAACTATCTGGATGCACCGTTCGCGATTATGATTAAGAAACGTCCGGCACACAATGAATCCGTCATAACGCATGTTATCGGTGATGTAGAAGGCCAGACTCCAATAATTATCGAGGACTTGATTGATACGGGCACGACAATCGTCAATGTTGTGGAAGGTCTCAAAGAACGCGGCGCTGAAGATGTGTACGTGTGCGCAACGCACCCGCTCTTCTCCGGCCCTGCAGTGCAGCGATTAGACCATCCGAATATTAAAGAAGTCGTAGTAACGGACTCTATTGCGCTGCCGGAGAAGTGTTCCGACCGCTTTACCGTATTGTCTGTAGCGCCAATCTTAGCCGAAACGACGCGCATTATCATTGAAGGCGGCTCCATCAGCACGCTCTTCAAAAATGCCGGAATCTAGGCAATATACGGCCTGTACGTTAGGCTAAACTCCGAAATCGCGGGCGAATGCCCGCGATTTCCCACATATTCTTTCGTGTATGGATAGGCCGCGCTATGGTATAATCGTAGAATATTTGATGTACCGGGGAGGTGCCTTTTGTTATGAAAGAAAAGAAAATTGCGGTAGCCAGCCACAGCACGAAAGTCATTCCGATACAATGGGACGCAACCTTCTTCTTCGAGCGAGCGGTTCGGTCGATGGATCGTTATCATTATGACAAGGCACTGAAGTATTTCCGCCGCGCGGCCGAGTATGAACCGGATAATCCGGTGAATCATTGCAATATGGCCGGCATTTTGTCAGAAATGGGCAATTACGAGGAATCGAATCGAATCTTGTCGTCGATCGTGAACGAGCTCGATCCGGAGATGACGGAATGCCATTTCTATATGGCGAACAATTTCGCCAACATGGAGAATTACGAAGCCGCCGAGGATTCGCTCGTGAAATACCTGGAGGAAGATCCCGAAGGGCAATTTCTCGATGAAGCGGAAGAAATGATGGAGCTGCTCCACTTTGAGCTGGAGCGTCCGATGAAGCTGGCTTATATTAAGGCGCGCGAAGGATTCTTCGAACATGACCGTGCAAGGTCCATGCTTGAAGAAGGCAAGTTTGTTGAAGCGGTGCGATTGCTGGAGAGTATTGTCGAGAAGAACGGCGAATTTCTTGCGGCTCGCAACAATCTAGCGTTAGCCTACTACTATATGGGTATTTTCGACAAAGCGATGGTCACGATTCATCAGGTGCTGGACATTGAACCGGGCAATTTGCATGCGCTGTGCAACCTGGCAATCTTCCATCAGCATGAAGGTGATCAGGAACAGCTGAAACCGTTAGTGGAGCTGCTTTGCAAAACCGTGCCATTCCATCAGGAGCATGTGTTTAAGCTAGCTACAACAATGGGTATTCTAGGGGAACACGGCGAGGCGTACCGTCACTTCATTCGTCTGCTTAAGGACAATGCGCTGAAGTCTGATCCGTGTCTCTACCACTATGCGGCCGTTGCGGCTTGCAATATGGGGCGTTACGAAGAGGCTAAGAAGCTGTGGCATCAGGTCAGTAAGCTGGACAGCGAGTCGCATGTGCCGGGCTACTATCTGGAGCAGCTTTCGCTTATGGAGAAGGGTTTGAATGCGGCGCCTACGAGCTACCATTATCACCTGCCCTTCGAAGAGCAGTTCAAGCTGTGGGAGAAATCGACCGAAGCACTGCCTGATCATATGAAGCGGGATCCGCTTGTTCGTTCTTCGTTCTTCTGGGCGCTGCGTCATGGCGACAGACACACGAAGCTGCAGGTTATCCAAGCTCTCGGTATGATTGCCGATAATGAAGTGAAGGATGCGCTGCGTGATTTTATCGTAGAGCCGCAGGAAGACGACTACTTGAAACGAATTGCCATCTTCGTGCTTCGTTCCATCGGCGTGCATGAATCGCTTAAAGCGGTGCTTGAAGGCAAAGAAACGGTTATCGAACATAGCCGGATGCCCTCGAGACTTCCGATTTGGGAGGATAAATGGCAGTCGGTGCTTGAAGCGGCATTGCAGCGGATGAACAAGCATTATGACCTCGTTCAGCAGCATGATTTGCTGACGCTATGGATTGAGTTTCTTTCGCGGATATATCCCAATGTGCCGAAGCTTGGCAAAGTGGAAGGCTGGGCTGCTGCGCTTGAGTATTTGACGGCCAAAATGCACCGGAGAGAAATTTCCTACCACGAGGTATCGCAGCGGTATGGGACGTCGATAGCAACGGTTAGCAAATGCGCCAAGCGCATTGATGAAATATGCGGCATTAAAGAAAAAATGAGAATGACATTCCCGGGACTTGCGGAACATCGCGACTAGGGGAGTCCATGCTTAGGAGGTAACATCTGTGCATAAAGCAATTATTATCGGAACAGGCCCTGCAGGGCTGACAGCCGCGATCTACTTGGCTCGTGCCAACATGAACCCGCTTATTATTGAAGGTCCTGAGCCGGGCGGACAATTGACGACAACGACAGAGGTTGAGAACTTCCCGGGTTTCCCTGATGGCATTATGGGCCCTGATCTGATGGCCAACATGCGTAAGCAAGCGGAGCGCTTCGGTGCGGAATTCCGCACTGGCTGGGTCAATTCGGTCGATACTTCGAAGCGTCCATTCACGCTTCAAGTGGAGGGCCAAGGCGAGCTGCAAGCGGAATCCCTTATTATCTCTACAGGTGCTTCGGCCAAATACCTCGGTATTGCGAATGAGCGCGAGAATGTTGGACGCGGCGTAAGCACATGCGCAACCTGTGACGGATTCTTCTTCCGCGGTAAGAAAATTATCGTGGTAGGCGGCGGCGACTCCGCTATGGAAGAAGCGAATTTCTTGACGCGTTTCGCTTCGGAGGTTGTACTCGTTCACCGCCGTCCAGAAATGCGCGCATCCAAGATCATGCAGGATCGTGCGCGCGAGAACAGCAAGATCAGTTGGGCGCTTGACCGCACACCGCTGGAAGTTGTCGCGAATGACATGGCTGTAACCGGCCTTAAAGTGCGCAATAACCAAACAGGGGAAGAAGAAGTGATCGAAACAAACGGGATCTTCGTAGCGATCGGCCACACGCCGAACACGAAATTCCTCGGCGGCCAGTTGGAAACAGATGAGACAGGCTATCTGATCGTGAAGCCGGGTACATCCGAAACGAACATTCCCGGCATCTTCGCTTGCGGCGATGTACAGGACAACAAGTACCGCCAAGCGATTACGGCAGCGGGAAGCGGCTGTATGGCTGCACTGGATTGTGAGAAATTCATTGAAGGTCATGCCGTGCATGACTGGAGTCAATCGGTATAATAGCAAGCTGTAAGCTGCATCAAGAGTGGTTCTGCACAAGTGAATGACGTATGGATGACGCTGTCCGTAGCAACGGACAGCGTCACTTCTTGTTAGCGCGGCTGGGCAGTTTCATCCTTTATATTATTACGCCTAAGACCCGATATTTTCACGTGAAAGAGCGAGCTTTGAAATACAAGAAAGTATAGGTCTCACTCTACACTCACCTTGTATTTCTACGGAATGAAACGCGCTGCGCCATCAATGGGATGGCGGCAGCCGTTTCACCTTGACCAGTTGGAAGCGTTCGCTTATAGTTTAGTTGGAACAGAAGTAACCCCAGATCCTTATATTATAGAGGTGGCCTATTATGTCTGAGAAAATAGTCGTTGGTGTAGATATTGGCGGTACAACAATTAAAGTTGGTATTTGCAGTATGGAAGGCGCATTGTTGCATACGTTTGAAGGAGCAACTGAAGTTGAGAAAGGCTCTGACGTCGTTTGCGCGAATATCGCTGACTATGCCAAGCTGATCGTTGAACAGTCCCCATTCACATGGGAGCAAGTAGAAGGCGTAGGCATCGGTATTGCTGGTTTCCTCGATATCCCGAACGGGATCGTGAAGCAGTCGGTTAATCTGTTCTTTGATCATGTTCCTCTGAAAGCCATTCTTGAAGAGAAGCTTGGTAAAAAAGTACTAGTCAATAATGACGCAAACGTGGCAGCGCTTGGCGAAGCATGGGCGGGAGCAGGCCGTAATATTTCGGATTGCGTATGCTACACGCTTGGAACAGGCGTTGGCGGCGGTGTAATTATAAACGGTAAAATCGTAGAAGGTTTCGCAGGCATGGCCGGCGAGCTGGGTCATATTCCGATCGTGCCGGATCTCGAAGCGATTCAATGCGGCTGCGGCAGAATGGGCTGCTTGGAGACGGTTTCTTCCGCAACGGGTATTATCCGTATGGCGAAAGATGCTGTCGAACGTGGAGATCGCACTTCGCTTTCGTTCGTAACGAACATTATGGCGAAGGATGTCGTAGATGCAGCGAAAGCCGGCGATGAAGTAGCGGCTCGTATCGTTGCTCGCGCAGCTCATTACTTGGGTAAGTCGATGGCTACCGTAGCGGTTGTTCTTAATCCGCAGCGTTTCATCATCGGCGGCGGCGTATCCAAAGCAGGCGAGTTCCTGTTTGAACAAATTCGTGAAGCATTCAAGAAGTCAGCTCCAGAAATGGCGCAAGAGGGCGTTGAGATCGTACCGGCTATTCTTGGTAACGATGCAGGCGTTGTCGGCGCAGCAGGTCTAATTATTCGCGCGTAGAACGTCATGGTAGACGGTGGGGGGGATTGAGTGTGGAAGCGGGAACAGCGATGGCAAAGCTAGTCATCATTACAGGCATGTCCGGTGCTGGTAAAACGATTGCGGTACAAAGCCTGGAGGATCTCGGATTTTTCTGCGTAGATAATCTTCCGCCGGTGCTCATTCCGAAGTTTGCGGAGCTCATAGAACAGTCCAATGGCAAAATCGGCAAAGTCGCACTCGTTATTGATTTACGAGGACGCGAGTTTTTCACGGCTTTGTCGGAATCACTGAACTATATGAAGGAGCACTACACGATTGGGTATGAGATTCTCTTCCTGGATGCAACGGATGGCGTGCTCGTGCAGCGTTATAAGGAAAGCCGCCGACTTCATCCGCTGGCTTCGGAAGGATTGCCGCTGGAAGGCATCAAGCTTGAAAGACGTATCCTTGAGGACTTGAAAGGCTGGGCAACGCAGGTTATCGATACAAGCAACTTGAAACCGGCTCAGCTGAAAGAACGAATCATGTCTCGCTTCACGAACTCAGATCTCAATACAATCTCTATTAATGTCACATCATTTGGATTCAAGTATGGAATCCCAATTGACGCCGATCTCATATACGATGTTCGTTTTCTCCCGAATCCGCATTATGTCGATCATTTGCGCCCCAATACAGGCCAAGATCCTGAAGTGTTCGAGTATGTAATGAAATGGCCGGAAACGCAGGCCTTCCTTACGAAGCTGCTCGATATGCTGCAGTTTCTTATTCCCCTCTATCGGAAAGAAGGCAAGAGCCAAGTTGTCATTGGAATCGGCTGTACGGGCGGGAAACACCGTTCGGTCGCCATTGCCGAATATCTAGGGCGAATGCTTGGCAGCAGTGACACAGAGCTCGTTCGAGTCAGTCATCGAGATTCAGATCGTGATCGGAGCTGAGGTAAGCGTGGCAGAGCGGAGAAAAGAACAGAAGCCCCGGATTGTCGTTATCGGCGGGGGTACAGGGCTGTCGGTCATGCTGCGTGGGTTGAAAGAGAAGCCGCTTGATATAACGGCCATCGTAACGGTGGCCGACGATGGCGGAAGCTCCGGTATTCTGCGGAATGAATTGCAGATGCCGCCTCCAGGCGATATCCGCAATGTGTTGATTGCCCTTGCTGACGTCGAGCCGCTTCTCTCCGATTTGCTGCAGTATCGGTTTAATTCCGGGAACGGCCTTGCGGGTCACAGCTTAGGCAACTTGATGCTAGCGGCAATGACCGACATCTCCGGTGATTTTGTGTCCGGCGTTCGAATGCTCAGTAAAGTGCTTGCGGTTCGCGGACGTGTGCTGCCTGCTGCAGGTGAAGCCATTGTGCTGAAGGCGGAGACGGTGGACGGCACGATCATTACAGGCGAGTCGAACATTCCGAAGGCAGGCAAAGCCATTAAGCGGGTCTTTATTGAGCCGGCAGATGTCGAGCCTCTGGAAGAAGCCGTGGAGGCCATTCGCGAAGCCGATGCCATTCTGATCGGTCCGGGGAGTCTATATACGAGCATTATCCCGAATTTGCTTGTGCCTAAGCTGGCTCAAGCGATCGTGGATTCCAATGCAGTGAAGATGTTTGTTTGTAACGTAATGACGCAGCCGGGAGAAACGGATAATTATTCGGTAAGCGACCATTTGGCTGCTGTACATGCGCATATCGGTCATCATCTGTTCGATTATGTCATCGTTAACGACGGTGAGATTCCTGAGCAGGTGCAAAATAAGTACGCCGAACGAGGTGCCAAAGCTGTACATCTTGATCTCGAAGAAGTGAAACGGCGCGGCTATGAAGTTATTGCAGACCGGCTCGTCCTGTTTCGCACGTATTTGCGTCACGATGCAGCTAGGTTAAGTCATCATATTTATCAGCTTGTGGAAAACTGGATGGAACGAAAGAGGTGAGTTACATTGTCTTTTGCGGGACAAACCAAAAAAGAATTGACGCTCATCGAAGCCGATCCGTGCTGTGAGAAGGCGGAGCTCTCTGCATTGATTCGAATGAACGGCTCGGTTTCGTTGTCGAGTCGAAAGGTAATACTCGATATATCGACGGAAAACGCGGCGATTGCAAGACGGATCTACTCCCTCATTAAGAAGCAGTTCGCTGTTCATACGGAGCTGCTGGTTCGCAAGAAGATGAGATTGAAGAAGAATAACGTCTATATCGTGCGGATTCCGACCAACGTGCAAGAGATATTGAGTAACCTCAAAATTGTCTCCGAGGGCTTTATGTTTAACCAGGGCATCGACAGGGACATTATTCGCAAATCATGCTGCAAACGTTCCTACTTACGCGGCGCGTTCCTGGCCGGGGGTTCCGTAAATAACCCGGAAGGATCGTCCTACCACCTGGAGATAGCCACCATGTATGAAGAGCACTGTCAAGCGCTCGTGGAGCTGGCGAATAAGTTTGATCTCAACGCCCGCTGCATTGAACGTAAGAAAGGATTCATCTTCTACATGAAAGAGGGCGAGAAAATTATCGAGCTCCTTAGCATCATTGGTGCCCATCAAGCGCTCTTCAAATTCGAGGATGTACGCATCATGCGTGATATGCGCAACTCCGTCAACCGGATCGTCAATTGCGAGACGGCGAATTTGAACAAAACGATTGGTGCGGCCGTGAGGCAGATCGATAATATTAAGCTGCTCGATCGTGAGGTGGGGCTGGATACACTGCCAGATAAGCTTCGCGAGGTGGCCAATATACGGCTGATGCATCCGGATTTGAATTTAACGGAAGTCGGCGAGATGCTCAAGGGCAAGGTGAGCAAGTCCGGTGTGAACCACCGTTTGCGCAAAATCGACGAGTTGGCCGAAAAATTAAGGAACGGTTAAGCAGAAGGCTAGTGTAGACTTTAGAAAAGTGATATAATAGCGAATAAAATGACTTGGTGCAAAATGATCGCAAGATTGAATTTCGTATAGGGGGTAAGGTTTCCATGACAAGGCATCCGGTTGTCGTTCGACTGAAGACAGGTCTTCATGCAAGACCGGCCGCACTTTTTGTTCAGGAAGCGAACAAGTTTTCTTCCGAGGTGTTCGTAGAGAAAGACGATAAAAAAGTGAACGCTAAATCGATTATGGGTATTATGAGTCTTGCTATCAGCTCAGGTACTGAGGTTACAATAAGCGCGGAAGGTTCCGATGCCGATCAAGCTGTAACCGCTTTAGTCAACCTGGTTAGCAAGGAAGAGCTTGAAAACCAATAATCAGACATAAACGCATCGAAGAAGCTCCCGATTGGGGGTTTTTTCTATTTTAGGGCCAATTATTGGCTGCATTGCCGCAACAAACGATTGGAGAACAGCGTCTGAGTAGATAGAACCAAATATGGAGAATGAAGGGGGCTGGACGTGATGGTGAAGTTGCAATCCAAATGGCTGATGGTACCTGTACTGGCACTGGCGGTAGGCGTAGGGGCAATGTTTGGGGCAAGCAGTCATGGCAGCAATGAGGTGTATGCGGTGGATAATGGGACCCTTGTACAGAAGAGCACAATTACAGTGGCAGGCACTGGCAAGCTGGAGGCGGCACCGGATGTGGCATATCTTAGCGTAGCAGTAGAAGCGCGAGCGGCTACGGCGAAGGAAGCACAGTCGAAGAATGCGACACAGTTTGCAGGCTTGAAGAAAGTGTTGTTTAACACGTACAAGATGAATGCGAAGGATGTAAAGACGGTAGGATTCTACGTGCAGGCGGAATATGAATACAACAACAAAGACGGCACAAGCAAAATCAAAGGCTATCTGTCCGTGCATAACATACAAATTACAACACGTGACTTAGATGGTATCGGCAAATTGCTGGATGATCTGTCGGCGAATGGCGCTAACCGGGTAGACGGGGTTCAGTTCAATACCGAGAAGCAGGAGCAATATGAGATTCAAGCGCTTGAGAAAGCAATGGCGAACGCCAAAGTGAAAGCGGCTGCACTTGCGAAGGCGGCAGGCAAACAAGTGAAGGAAGTCATCAGCATCTCGCAGAATGGCATGAGCAGCGGCCCCATCTACTACGGCCGGGATCAAATGGCTCCGGAAGCAGCAGGTATGGCTGATAAAGCGGAAACAAGCGTGCAGACCGGGGTAATCAATGTATCTGCGGATGTTACTGTCGTATACGAAATGCAATAGTATAGCAGGTGAAGGGTAAAAAATAAGGCAGACCACTCTCCGTGATGGAGAAGGGTCTGCCTTATTTGATGATCAGGAAAAGGAACAACATGAATTAGGCTAATGATTTGCGATCATCAGCGGTAGATAAACCACGTTGCTCAATAGCGTGCTCAATCAGCGCAATAAACTCTTCGGATAAACGCATCGCTCTAGCTTCATGATAGACCTCAATTAAATGAGTATCGCTAAGTGGACGCAACAGGAGAGACTTGTCCTGCATAGGCAAGAAGAGATTCTGATTATCTGTTTCAGTTGTGGCATGCTGAAAGGTAGGTTCATACGATGGCGTGTAGGAAGTAAAGACGCTGCCAGAATCACTGGATCGAATGAAATTTCGCACGCTTGCGAATGGGTTCGTAAGTTTCATGCGTGTGCAACTCCGTTTATATTAGATTTCCGAAACATGTCCTAAGTGACGGTGGATATGGAATCATTTAGTACATCTTATCATGATTTAATGGAGCAGTCCGCTCCCATTCAGCGCTTCAAATTGTCATTGACATAATCGGATTACTGTGTTAATTGAATCCAAAATACAAAAAAGAGCGTTAATCCCGCGAAGGATTAACGCTCTCTTCTATTTCTTATCCGCGATGGCTATTGGCTTACAATTTCTCGATAACCTTGTCAACAAGGCCGTAAGCTGCCGCTTCTGCAGCTGACATGAAGTAATCGCGGTCAGTATCGCGCTCGATCTTCTCAAGCGTTTGGCCGGTATTCTCCACCAAAATGCGATTCAGCGTATCGCGCGTTTTCAAGATGTGCTTCGCACGGATCTCGATATCGCTTGCTTGACCTTGTGCTCCGCCAAGCGGCTGATGAATCATGACCTCACTGTTAGGAAGCGCGTAACGTTTACCTTTAGCGCCGGCTGACAGCAAGAATGCGCCCATCGAAGCGGCCATACCCACGCAAATGGTGGAAACGGACGGTTTAATGAAATTCATCGTATCGAAAATGGCGAGACCTGCAGAGACCGAACCGCCAGGGCTGTTAATGTAAAGCGAGATGTCCTTATCCGGATCGTCGGCTGCAAGGAACAATAACTGCGCGATAATGGAGTTAGCCACCACATCGTTGACTGGCGTGCCTAGGAATACAATTCGATCCTTCAGCAAGCGGGAGTAAATGTCGTATGCGCGTTCGCCGCGGTTGTTCGATTCGATAACCATTGGTACGAAACTCATCGTAAGTCCCTCCTCTAGAACATTCATATAGTGGTGAAACGCAGATGCTGCAATCGGAGTGGTAGGATCACCCTTGATTATTGATCTGCTAATAAATTCATCATAACGGATTCCGATTTAAAAGTCAAAGATGGTCAAATTGTCTGTAAACAAGCTAAACAGGCAGAAATGAAGGTTACATTCGAGTGGAAATGGAGATGCTGTTTGAGGTGAGCATCCCCTGAAACATAGAAGAAGGACCCTCCGATAAATCGGAAGGTCCTTCATTATGAGACATTCATTATAGTTATTATGGCGCGCCCGCGAGGAATTGAACCTCGATCTCAGGCTCCGGAGGCCTACGTCATATCCATTGGACCACGGGCGCAAAGTGACAGCGAAGATAAGTATATGTGATTGAGAAGAGAAAAGCAAGGCTGCTAGAGAAATTAATTTTGTGCAAATCGTGACAGTAAACGGTTTCATTAGGCAAACTGATCTTGCCCCTGACTTCAGTTTGGGGTACAATAGCTGTGGGACTTAAAAAGAGCATATGGGACGAAACGTGTCCCTGTGATTGTCCTAAGAGATATGAAAGCCTCTCTCTGCAACAGGAGTTGATGTTGGAAGATGCAATCTCTCATCGAAATACAGCAGCAGCTTCTGCCAGACTTACTCATCGTGATGAGGAAAAGGTATCTTATTCTCCGTCAGGTCATGCTCTCGGATATGATCGGTCGGCGCACGTTGGCAGCTTCACTCGATATGACAGAGCGGGTGCTGCGTGCGGAAACGGATTTTCTCAAAGCACAGGAGCTTCTCCTCATTGATGCTGCAGGGATGCGGATCAGTGATGCCGGTAAACGGCTGCTTGAGGATATGGAGCCTTTCTACAAAGCGATGTTCGGATTGTCGGAGCTGGAAGAGAGAATTCGCAAGCATTTTGGTTTAAAACAAGTTGTTATCGTCTCCGGCGATTCCGATGCTTCCCCTCATACTAAACGGGAGTTGGGACGAGCAGGATGCGCAGTACTGAGCAAAGCGATGAAGAATGACGATGTCATTGCCGTAACAGGCGGATCGACATTAGCTCAAGTCGCCAATCAGTTGACTGTGCAGACACCGCTCAAAGGCAATTGGTTCGTACCGGCGCGTGGAGGACTTGGCGAAAGCTTGGACTACCAAGCCAATACGATTGTTTCGACAATGGCTAAACGAACAGGTGCGCAATACCGGATGCTTCATGTACCGGATCACTTGGGCGAAGAAGCGTATACCTCATTGATGCAAGAACCTAACGTGAGGGAGATTGTGGAAGTCATCCGCAAAGCCCGCATCGTCATTCATGGGATCGGGGACGCTATGATAATGGCTCGTCGCAGACGTGTGGATGCGGCAGTTGTCGATGCACTCAAAGCTGAAGGAGCGCTTGCGGAATCATTCGGGTACTATTTTGACCGAAGCGGTTCTGTCGTTCATAAGATGCTCACCGCAGGTCTTCGAATCGAAGACATTATGGACACTGAGGTTGTCATTGCGATTGCAGGCGGCAGCAGTAAAGGTGAAGCGATCGCAGCTGTAATGCGGTTTGGACATGATGATGTACTCGTCACCGACGAGGCAGCTGCCCTTGAAATTGCAGCGATCATCGATCAGGAACAGCAAGTGATGTGATCTTGACGAGTGGACTGCCGGAAACCGGTGTCCAACGCCTCGTCTTGAGATAAATGAAATTATGCCTAGGAGGAAACTAAAATGGTAAAAGTTGGTATTAACGGATTTGGTCGTATCGGCCGTAACGTGTTCCGCGCAGCATTGAACAACCCGAATGTACAAGTGGTGGCTGTTAACGATTTGACAGACACAAACACACTGGCTCACCTGCTTAAATATGACACTACTCATGGTAAGCTGGAAGCTACTGTAGAAGCTAAAGAAGGCGCACTGATCGTAAATGGCCGTGAAATCAAGGTTTTTGCTGAACGTAACCCTGAGAACCTTCCATGGGCTTCTGTAGGCGCTGAAATCGTTGTTGAATCCACTGGTATTTTCACAGCGAAAGACAAAGCCGAGCTTCACCTGAAAGGCGGCGCGAAGAAAGTAATCATCTCCGCACCAGCTACTAACGAAGATATCACAATCGTAATGGGCGTTAACGAAGATAAATACGATGCTTCCGCTCACACAATCATCTCCAACGCTTCTTGCACAACGAACTGCCTTGCACCATTCGCTAAAGTAATCAACGACAAGTTCGGAATCGTAAAAGGTATGATGACTACTATTCACTCGTACACGAACGATCAATCCGTATTGGACGTTCCACATAAAGACCTGCGCCGTGCTCGCGCTGCTGCAGAAAACATCATTCCTTCATCCACAGGCGCTGCTAAAGCAGTATCCCTTGTACTGCCTGAGTTGAAAGGCAAACTTAACGGTATGGCTATGCGTGTTCCTACGCCTAACGTATCCGTAACGGATCTGGTTGCTGAATTGAAAGTTAACGTAACTGTTGACGAAGTAAACGCAGCATTGAAAGATGCAGCTGAAACTTCCCTTAAAGGCATCATGAACTACTCCGATGAGCCGCTTGTATCGAGCGACTACAACAGCGACCCAGCTTCCTCCACAATCGACGCTTTGTCGACTATGGTTGTTGAAGGCAACATGGTTAAAGTAATTTCCTGGTACGACAACGAGTGGGGCTACTCCAACCGTGTAGTTGACCTTGCTGCATACATTGCATCGAAGGGTCTGTAAGATAACCCTTTAAGTTCCGAGGCATCCCCCTAAGTCCCCCTTAAAAAGGGGGATTCCGAGGGTCCCCCTCTGGACACCCAATTAAAACCGTCGAAGGAGCTGCTTGTGGCAGCTCCTTCGCGATAGTTAGCGGATGCCCGCCATACGACCTTGGTGTTCCGCTTAAATTAGCGGAACACGGGATCGTAAGCTTCCATGTGGCGCTCCCTAGCTCAGAGTTCAAGTTCAAGAGATTAACGCATCGGCGCTTCCCTATGGGAAGCTGATGCTCGTTTTAGAAGCGGTTGCCCGTAGCAACCTGCTACATGGTTTCCCTGAGGGAAACTTAAAAACTAGAGATAAACCCGCTCAGACTGCGGGATGGATAGCAAGTGGAGAATTTAAATATACTTAAGACCTTTATCATGGGGTTCCCGGGAGGATTTCACTAATGAACAAGAAGAGTGTGCGTGACGTTGAAGTAGCCGGTAAACGTGTATTTGTTCGTGTGGATTTTAACGTACCAATGGAGAACGGTGCGATTACGGATGATACGCGTATTCGCGAGACGCTGCCTACCATCAAGTATCTGATCGAGAACGGTGCGAAAGTGATTTTGGCGAGCCACCTGGGACGTCCAAAAGGTCAAGTCGTTGAAGGCATGCGTCTAACTGAAGCTGGCGTTCGTTTGTCGCAATTGCTTGGCAAGCCGGTTGTCAAAACAGACGAAGCTGTTGGTGAATCTGTTAAAGCGCAAGTAGCAGCTCTTAAAGAAGGCGACGTGCTGTTGCTTGAGAACGTTCGTTTCTACGAGGGTGAAGAGAAGAACGATCCAGAATTGGCGAAGCAATTTGCCGAGTTGGCTGACCTGTTCGTTAATGATGCGTTCGGCGCTGCTCACCGCGCTCATGCATCGACTGAAGGTATCGCACACTATTTGCCGGCTGTATCCGGTCTTCTGATGGAGAAAGAGCTTGACGTGCTTGGTCGCGCGCTTCTGAAACCAGAACGTCCATTCACGGCGATTGTCGGCGGATCCAAAGTTAAGGATAAAATCGACGTTATCAACAAAATGATCGAAATCGCAGATAACATCATCATCGGCGGCGGTCTTTCCTATACGTTCTTCAAAGCGCAAGGCCATGAAATCGGTCAATCGCTATGCGACAACTCCAAGCTTGATCTGGCACTTGAGTTTATCGAGAAAGCCAAATCGATGGGCAAACAGTTCTTGCTGCCGGTTGATATCGTCATTACGGACGAGTTCAGCGCGAAAGCAAACACGCAAATCGTGGATGTTGACGGCATTCCTGCTGAATGGGAAGGCATCGACATCGGTCCTAAAACACGTGAGCTGTATGCAGATGTAATCAAGAACTCCAAGCTGGTTGTATGGAACGGACCAATGGGCGTATTCGAAATCGAGCCATTCTCGCACGGTACTCGTGCAGTTGCAGCGGCTTGTGCGGATACAGAAGCTTATACAGTTATCGGCGGCGGCGATTCCGCGGCAGCTGCAGAGAAGTTCGGTCTGGCTGATAAGATGGACCACATCTCCACAGGCGGCGGCGCATCCCTGGAATTCATGGAAGGCAAGGCGCTTCCGGGCGTTGTTGCACTGAACGATAAGTAAGAGATAAGAGGAGCGATTAACGATGCGTAAACCAATTATTGCAGGCAACTGGAAAATGTTCAAAACGGTTTCTGAAGCGACTGCATTCTTCGCAGACGTGAAAGGCAAAGCAGAGGTTGACGGCGTTGAAACGGTCATCTGCGCGCCATTCACAACTTTGCCTGCGCTTGTAGAAGCGGCTAAAGGCACGTCGATCGCAATCGGTGCGCAAAATGTCCACTTCGAGGACAACGGTGCGTTCACGGGCGAAATCAGCGGCGTTATGCTGAAAGACCTGGGCGTTCAATATGTAATCATCGGTCACTCGGAGCGCCGCGCATATTTTGCGGAATCCGATGAGATTGTAAATAAGAAAGTCCATGCTGCATTCAAGCACGGCCTGACGCCTATCGTATGTGTTGGCGAGAAGCTGGAAGAGCGCGAAGCAGAACAAACGAAGTCGGTTTGCAAAGTTCAAACCGAAGCAGCTTTCCAAGGCTTGTCCGCAGCGCAAGCAGCAGAAGTTGTTGTTGCTTATGAGCCTATCTGGGCAATCGGAACAGGCAAATCCTCGACTTCCGCTGATGCAGAAGACGTGATTGCATTCATCCGCGATGTGATCGCAGGATTGTACGATGCAGCAACGGCTGACGCAGTCCGCATTCAATACGGCGGCAGCGTGAAACCGAACAACGTAAGCGAATATCTGGGTCAATCCAATATCGACGGCGCATTGGTCGGCGGTGCAAGCTTAGAGCCTGCATCCTTCATCGCACTTGTCGAGGGGGCGAAGTAAGATGACAGCTCCGGTTGCACTTATTATCCTGGACGGATTCGGTTTGCGTAACGATGTTACCGGCAATGCGGTAGCACAAGCGAATAAGCCGAATTATGACCGCTACTGGAACACCTACCCGCACACGACATTAACGGCGTGCGGAGAGGCAGTAGGCTTGCCGGAAGGTCAAATGGGTAACTCCGAAGTTGGCCATTTGAACATCGGCGCAGGCCGTGTCGTCTATCAAGACCTGACTCGCATCAGCAAGTCGATCCGCGACGGTGAATTCTTCGATAACGAGACGTTGATGGGCGCCATCCGTCACGTGAAAGAGAATGGCAAGAAGCTGCATTTGTACGGTCTGCTGTCTGACGGCGGCGTACACAGCCATATTGCACACTTGTTCGCATTGCTTGAGCTTGCGAAGAAGGAAGAAGTCGAGGAAGTGTACATTCATGCGTTCTTGGACGGCCGCGACGTGTCGCCGGATAGCGCAAAAGGATACCTCGAGCAGCTTACAGCTAAAATCGAAGAAATCGGTGTAGGTAAAATTGCGACTGTTCAAGGCCGCTACTACGCGATGGACCGCGACAAACGCTGGGAGCGTACCGAGAAATCGTACCGTGCAATGGTTTATGGAGATGGACCGCAATATACAGATCCAATTCAAGCCGTTGTGGAATCCTACGAGAAATCGGTTTATGACGAGTTCGTCATGCCGACTGTTATCGTCAAAGAAGACGGCAGCCCGGTAGGTGTGGTGGAATCCGAAGATGCGGTTATTTTCTTCAACTTCCGTCCTGACCGTGCCATTCAGCTGTCGCAAGTGTTTACGAACAGCGACTTCCGCGGTTTCGACCGCGGGCCGAAAGCGCCGAATAACCTGTACTTTGTCTGTCTGACACTGTTCAGTGAAACCGTCGGCGGCTTCGTTGCGTATAAGCCGAAGAACCTCGACAACACGCTGGGTGAAGTACTCGTGCAGAATGGGAAGCGTCAGCTTCGCATCGCCGAGACGGAGAAATACCCGCATGTTACGTTCTTCTTCAGCGGCGGTCGCGACGCAGAACTTCCGGGCGAGACGCGTATTCTGATTCCTTCTCCGAAGGTAGCCACTTACGATCTTCAGCCGGAAATGAGCGCGTACGAAGTAGCAGCTGCGGCTGTGAAAGAAATCGAAGCAGATCGTCAAGATGTCATCATCTTGAACTTTGCGAACCCGGATATGGTTGGTCACTCCGGCATGCTGGAGCCGACGATCAAAGCGGTTGAAGCAACGGATGAGTGTCTGGGGCAAGTCGTAGAAGCGGTGCTGGCTAAAGGCGGCGTATGTCTGATTACGGCTGACCACGGCAATGCTGATATGGTGATCGATGAGAACGGTCGTCCGTTTACAGCCCATACGACGAATCCGGTTCCATTCATCGTCACGAAGCAGGTTGGACCTCTTCGTGAAGGCGGCGTCCTCGCGGATATCGCGCCGACGATTCTAGCTCTTGCAGGTCTCTCGAAGCCGGAAGAGATGACAGGAACGCCTCTGGTGCAAGGCTAAGAACGACAATGGTAAATTGCCTAGGCAGGTTTACTATTTTCATTCATGCGTTTAATGATTAATGACGATAATCTAGGTAAAGAATCAATCAAAATTAAAGGAGTGTTTTCGAATATGTCTATCATTACTGACGTTTATGCACGCGAAGTACTTGATTCCCGCGGTAACCCTACTGTTGAAGTTGAGGTTATGCTGGAGTCCGGCGGCAAAGGCCGCGCAATCGTTCCATCCGGTGCTTCCACAGGCGCTTACGAGGCTGTTGAGCTTCGTGACGGCGACAAATCCCGTTACCTGGGTAAAGGCGTTCTGACAGCTGTCGAGAACGTAAACACAATCATCGCTCCTGAAATCATCGGTTTGGATGCGCTTGACCAAGTGCTGATCGACCGTAAAATGATCCAGCTTGACGGCACGCACAACAAAGGCAAATTGGGTGCTAACGCAATTCTTGCCGTTTCCATGGCTTGTGCACGTGCAGCTGCTGACGCGCTTGACGTACCTCTTTACACCTACCTTGGCGGATTCAACGCAAAAACACTTCCGGTTCCAATGATGAACATCGTTAACGGCGGCGAGCACGCTGACAACAACATCGACGTTCAAGAGTTCATGGTTCTTCCGGTTGGCGCAGAAAGCTTCAAAGAAGCGCTTCGCATCGGTACTGAAATCTTCCACAACCTGAAATCGGTTCTGAAAGATAAAGGCCTGAACACAGCAGTAGGCGACGAAGGCGGTTTCGCACCGAACCTTGGTTCCAACGAAGAAGCGATCACGACAATCATCTCCGCTATCGAGCGCGCAGGCTACAAGCCGGGCGTTGACGTATTCCTCGGTATGGACGTGGCTTCCACTGAGTTCTACAAAGACGGCAAATACCACCTTGAAGGCGAAGGCCGTTCGTTCACATCCGCTGAGTTCGTGGACCTGCTTGCTTCGTGGGTTGAGAAGTACCCAATCATCACAATCGAAGACGGCTGCTCCGAAGACGACTGGGAAGGTTGGAAATTGCTCACTGACAAATTGGGCGGTAAAGTCCAACTCGTTGGCGATGACCTGTTCGTAACGAACACAGAGCGTCTGTCCGACGGTATCGACAAAGGCGTAGGTAACTCCATCTTGGTTAAAGTTAACCAAATCGGTTCCCTGACTGAAACATTCGATGCGATCGAAATGGCAAAACGCGCTGGCTACACAGCTGTAATCTCCCACCGTTCCGGTGAGTCCGAAGACAGCACAATTGCAGACATCGCAGTAGCAACAAATGCAGGCCAAATCAAAACAGGCGCTCCGTCCCGTACGGACCGTGTTGCTAAATACAACCAATTGCTTCGCATCGAAGATCAATTGGGTTCCACTGCTCAATACGCAGGCAAAAGCGCGTTCTACAACCTGAAAAACTTCAAATAAGTTTCGAAGGAAAAACGGCTGAAGCCAAAATGACATAAGAGTGTCCCAAAAGGTGAGGTAGTTTACGCCTAGGCATTCGATATAATTAGGGAGAGATAACAAGGCGCAAGACTTGTTGCTCTCCCTTTTTTCAATGGGGACGAGCAGGAAGGGCAGAACAAAAAACTATAGAGCTATGAGGTGGAAGCATTGGCTAAACCGGTTGTTGGCTTACAGTTGTATACGCTTCGTGATCAAACAGAGAAGGATTTCATCGGAACGATTCGCAAAGTAGCCGAAATGGGCTACAAAGCAGTAGAATTTGCAGGTTATTTCAATACGCCCGCGAAGGAATTAAAAGCGTTGTTGGACGAGCTTAACTTGCAGGCGCCGTCGGCGCATGTCGGTCTAAACTTCGGCGAGCCTGAGAAAATCAAAGCCGACCTGGCCAAGCAAATTGAATATGCCAAAGAAATCGGCCTTCAATATATCGTGACGCCTTGGGCTCCGCTGCCCGAGAACCCGACAGCTGAAGACGTGAGCAAGCTTGCAGACATTCTGGCTGCAGCTGGTAAGCAAGTATCGGAAGCAGGCCTTATCTACGGCTATCATAATCATGATTTTGAATTCAAGCTGGTTGACGGTAAGCCGATCATGGATCTGCTGCTTGAGAAAGTGCCTGCTGAATACCTCATTGCTGAATTTGATTTCGGCTGGGTACACATGGGCGGACAGAACCCGGTTGAATATGCAAACCGCTATGCGGGCCGTTTGCCTTTGGCGCACTTTAAAGATTTTGGCCAAGGTCGCAGCGACACCGAGGTAGGCAAAGGGATCGTGAATTTGAAAGGCGTCTTGGACGTAGCCGAGCAATCGGGCATTAAATATATTTTCGTGGAACAAGAGCAGTTCGTTTCTTCGTCGCTGGAGAGCGCGAAGATCAGCCTTGATTTCTTCCGCGAGAACGACTACCTATAATCGATAAGTATAGAAAGGCTCTGCGTTCCCGGTTGGGAATGCGGAGCCTTTTCTGCATGCTGCCCATGCTAAATGAAGCGAGAAAGCTTACGGAATTGACCCGGTGGTACGCCGGTGTGTTGTTTAAACCATTTGGTGAAGTTGTGAATGGAACCGACCTGAAGCTCATCGGCGATGGCGAGGAGGGAGTGCTCGGAATGGGCGAGCAGCTCTTTGGCAAGCTGCAGCTTGCGGCTCATGAAATAATCGTAAGGGGTCGTTCCCAGCTGCGCCCGGAAGAGCCTTGCCATATGATCAGGGTGGTAAGAACTCCACTGTCCAAGCCAGTTATGGTCATAGCGTTCTCGTGCGTGCTCGTCGCATTTGGCTGCGATCGCGCTAATGATAGGGGTCAACGGCTGCTGCTGCTTGTTGGATTTGCGAAGTTCTTCCTGTTTCATGGCAGCAAGCAGCTCAAGCAGAAGTCCCCGTAGAAGCGGAGCTGTATAGGCTCGCGATTCGGCACTGTAGCATTCCGACAGGCGTGCGAAGCGAGGCTCGAACCGATCAATCGACACCTGCCGCACATCATGGAATAGGAGACTATCATCCGGATAATCCGCGCTTCCCACCAGCATCCTGTTATCTTGCGTAGTGTCTTGCGCCGGGTCGAATTTGGCGGTATCGCGAATCTTTATCCCCGGGCTTCTCCCCGAGGGGTTATGTTCTTCCCAGCTGAAGTGCAAGCCGTATAAGAGAAACGGAGCTGCTTCATCGGCGATGAAGTGATGCACCGTATCTGGGCCGTAGTAGAACAAGCTGCCGGGAAGAGCGCTGTAAGGCTCGCCTTGAATGAAGGCCGTTCCGCGACCGGCAGCAACGAAAATAAACTGATGCTCATCGATAACCCTTGGACCGAACGAGAAGCCCGGGAGACACTGCAGTTTATTGGCATACCAAACGGCAGGCTGCAGCGATTGCCAGCTAATGGTTGGCACAGGACCGTTGGACAAATTGTCTGCCCCCTCTTGTGAATATGAATGTCGCTGAGAGTTAAAAATCCATCGGGTGCAAATAAATACACCGCTTTCATCTAAGCATATAATGGATTTATAAAGTCGACAATCGACAAATTCCTAGTGGGATGAAAGGGTGGGATGGCGATGGATCCGGCGATTAAACCGGCAACGCGGTCTTTTGAAGATGCGACACCTTTATTGGCGGTACCTGAGGAACTAAGACGTGAAGCGGAGAAGAAGGGGTATCTGTTCTTTAAGCATTTCTTCACTCGGGAAGAAGTGATAGACCTTCGGGGGCAGATGCTGAATGTCCTGCAGGAAGAAGGGCTTCTGGACGATGAAGCGCCGCTGCTTGATGGGATTGGCAATCAGCCGATTATCGACCAAATGACGGTCGAAGAGCTGAACTGGAATGGAATCGGAACGACGCAGCAGGTTTATCATAAAGTTCAGAAGCTGGAATCCTTCCACGCCGTAGCCCATCATCCGAAGCTGCTTGGGTTATTTGATACGCTGTTCGGCGAACGCACCTTTCCGCATCCCCGCAATATTGCCCGCATCATGCTGCCAAGCGACAAGCTGAACGTGACGCCGCCGCATCAAGATTTTCTCCATATCCAAGGCAGCTATACCACATGGACCTGCTGGGCACCAATCGGCGATGTGCCTAAAGCGCTGGGGGGGTTATCGGTTCTGGAAGGCAGTCATGACACGGGTTTACTCGGCGTTACAGCAAATCCCGGTGCCGGAGGACTGGAGTCGATTCTGTGCGGGCTTGGTTATGAATGGGCGGAGACGGACTATGAAGCGGGAGATATTCTGATATTCCACAGCTTAACGGTGCACAAAGCACTCGCCAACACGATCCCGGGACGGGTACGATTATCGCTTGATTTGCGATTTCAACCTGCGACCCAGCCGATCGAGAACGCATCCTTGCTGCCGCACGGGCCATTCGAGTGGGATGAGTTGTACGAAGGCTGGACACGCGAGGATCTGCAGTACTATTGGAAGAAGGAGCAGTTCACGTTCCTGCCGTTCAACGAGGAGATCCGCTGGCAGAAGGACAAAATCTGTTAGCTTGTATTAGGCACCTTGCTATGGTACAATAATATTGCTGTTTCTAGGTCTTGTCTCCTTAGGCAAGGCACGGCAAACTTTAAATTTGCTCCTTGTGCGCAGGAGGTGGAACTATGGAAATCACTTTTAAAATTTTGCTTATTATTTTCTCCTTGGCTCTGATCTCAGTTGTACTTTTACAAAAAGGGAAGAGCGCTGGGTTGTCGGGTGCTATTTCCGGCGGTGCTGAGCACTTGTTCGGTAAGACTAAAGCACGCGGCTTGGACCTGTTCTTACAGCGTATGACAATTGCAGTGGCAGCAGGCTTTTTCATTACTGCTCTGGTTGTTGCGTACCTAGTTAAGGCGTAATGAAATAAGTTGTACAGAAAGCGGGCTTAAGGCTCGCTTTTTTTGTTGCTTGCAGGAACTGGAAAAAGTTAACTAAGTATATACGGCCGGCGAAAATTGTTATTTTTGCCAGGCTGGTGCGGATGGTGGCCATACCTTTCGTGTATACTATATAGTATATGGCAAATCTATCAACCGAAGTGGTACATGAGGTGAGAAGTTATGGTAACAGAGCAGCAGCTGCTGGAGTTTATGCGTGAGCAGGCGTACAAGCCGATGACCTACCAAGAGCTAGATAAGCAGCTGGGCGGAGAGGGAGATGCGGCATCGTTCCGCAATTTCCTTGTAGTCTTAAACGAGCTGGAGAATGAGGGCAAAATCGTACGGAATTCCAGCGACCGCTACGGGCTTCCGGAGCGGATGAATTTGGTGCGCGGACGGGTACAGGGTCATGCGAAGGGTTTTGCTTTCTTAATCCCTGAGGACAAGGGACATGGCGATGTGTACATCAACGCCAACGATCTGAAGAGTGCGATGAACGGCGATATCGTGCTCCTGC
Organism: Paenibacillus sp. CF384; assembly: GCF_900106745.1. GTDB lineage: Bacteria > Bacillota > Bacilli > Paenibacillales > Paenibacillaceae > Paenibacillus_Z. The sequence continues at coordinate 36,755 of NZ_FNNV01000026.1, forward strand.
GCGTCACTTCGAAGAGCGCATCCGGCGGTCGCATGGAAGGCGAAGTCGTGAAGATCATCGATCGCGCTGTAACGCAAATTGTCGGAACATTTGATCATCATGAGTCGTACGGTTTCGTGCTGCCGGATGATAAACGGATTAATCGGGATATTTTTATTCCACAAGGTCAATTCAAAGGCGCGGTAACCGGTCAGAAGGTCGTCGTGCGCATCGTGTCCTATCCGGAAGGCCGTTCGGCGGCTGAAGGCGAAATAATTGAAGTGCTCGGTCATAAGGATGACCCGGGCATTGATATTCTCTCCATTATTCGAAAGCATCAGCTGCCTGAGAGCTTCCCGGATGATGTGATGGCAGAAGCGGAAGCAGCGCCGGACTCGATTACAGAGGATGAGATTGTACGTCAAGGCCGCCGCGATCTGCGCGATAAGGTCATTGTAACGATCGATGGCGAGGATGCCAAAGATCTGGATGATGCAGTCAATGTAGAGCGCCTCGAGAACGGTAATTTCGTGCTTGGCGTGCATATTGCCGATGTCGGTTATTATGTGAAGGAAAACTCGGCTCTGGATCAAGAAGCTTACCGCCGCGGATGCAGCGTGTACTTGGTGGACCGCGTTATTCCGATGCTGCCTCACCGCCTGTCGAACGGGATCTGTTCCTTGAATCCGCAGGTGGATCGATTGACGCTATCCTGCGAGATGGAGTTTGATGCAGCTACGCTTAAGCGCGTGCGTCATGAAGTGTTCACGAGCGTCATTCGGACGAAAGAGCGAATGACGTATACGAATGTTCGCAAAATCGTTGCGGATGAGGATCCAGAAGTTATGGCGCGCTATGCCGAGCTAGTGCCGACGTTCAAGCTGATGGAAGAGCTTGCGATGCGTTTGCGCAATATGCGGATGAAGCGGGGCGCGATTGATTTTGACTTCATCGAGTCCAAGGTCATCGTGGACAGCGATGGCAAAGCAGTTGACATCGTGAAACGCGAGCGTTCCATTGCGGAGTCGATTATTGAAGAGTTCATGCTTGCGGCCAACGAAACGGTTGCGGAGCATTTCCACTGGCTGAAAGTACCGTTCCTGTACCGGACGCATGATAATCCGGATCAAGAGAAGCTGCTGCATTTCGTGCAGTTTGCGGCTAACTTCGGCTATACGATTAAAGGCAAAGGCGGAAGCGTCATTCATCCGCGTGCGCTCCAGACGCTGCTTGAAGACGTGCGCGGGTCGAAGGAGCAGACCGTTATCTCGACGGTGATGCTGCGTTCGATGAAGCAGGCGAAGTACGACGCGGAGAGTCTCGGCCACTTCGGCCTTGCCGCCGAGTTCTACTCGCACTTTACATCGCCGATTCGGCGTTATCCCGATCTTGTCATCCACCGCGTCATGCGCGAAGTATTCGAGAATGGCGGCACGCTGACGGATGCTCGCCAGGAAGCGCTGACAGCGCGGATGCCCGATATCGCGCAGCAGTCGTCGGAGCGGGAGCGTCTCGCGGTTGAAGCGGAACGCGACACGGAGAAGCTGAAGAAATGCGAGTACATGCTTGATAAAGTCGGCGAGGACTTCGACGGCATCATCAGCAGCGTGACGAGCTTCGGCATCTTCGTGGAGCTGCCGAATACGGTCGAGGGGCTCATTCGTTTGAGCGAGCTCTCGGACGATTATTATCACTTCCACGAGCAGCACATGCTGCTGATCGGCGAGCGGACGTCGAAGACGTATCGCATCGGCGATGAAGTGCGCATCCGCGTGGAGCGGGTGAACATGGATGAGCATACCATTGATTTTGGGATGCTCGAGAATAAGAGCGCAGACGGCGCCGACCGTGCGCGCGAGTATGGGCTTGGCGGCGGCCGCAGCGGAGCCGGCCGCGGTTCGCGCAGCGGCGGCGGTGGCCGCGAGCGTGGCGGCGCAGCCGCGCAGCGCAGCGGGCGCGGAGGCGCAGGCGCGCGCGAGGGCCGCGGAGGCGCGCAGCGTGAGCGCGGCGGCGGCGGTAGCGCGCCGGCGGTGGCGCGCGAAGCGGCCGTTGGGCCGCGCGGACGCGGCCAGCGGCGCGGAGGCGCTGCCGCGGCGGAGCCGGGCGCGACGCGCAGCGGTGGCGGCGGAGCGGGAGCGCCGCAGGCGGAGCGCGGCGGCAGCGAGCGCGGCGGACGCCGGCGCAAGGGCCGCGGAGGCGAAGCCGGGCGCAGCGGCGGAGCGGCGACGCAAGGCGCGGGAGTTGCGCCGGCGCGTCGCGAAGGCGACGGGCGTGCATGGAAGCCGGAGGATGATTTCAACCTCGATCGGCTTCTCGGTACGGACAGTGCAGCGCGTAGTGGCGGCGAGTCCGGTGAAGGCAAGCGTAAAGCAGTCCGCACGGATATGTGGGGCTTGCCGATCCTGAACGCCGGATCGCTTAAGGATAACGGTGAAGATCCGGATGCTTACCGTTCACGCGGTCGCGATGGCGGCGGACGAGGTTCGCGCAGCGGCGGTGGTGACCGCGGATTTGGCGGCCGTTCTTCCGGCTCCGGTCGTGGAGGATCGTCCCGAAGTGGCAGCGGCAATAGTGGAGGAAGCGGCAGTGCTTCCGGTGGAACCGGCTCTCGCCGTAAGAAACCGGCTGGCGGCGAATCTACGCCTGTATCGCCGGGACCTGATGCAGGGGGCAATAGCTCAGCCGGAACTGGCAGCACTGGCTCGAAGCCGCGTAAGAAGAAAAACGGCAACTCAACCGCAGCTTTTGTGCGGAAGAAACGCTTATAATACGCGGTTGGAGCTTGCTTTTACCAAATCTTGATTTCAATCTGTAAAGTTGTTACAATGGACTCCTGACTGGAATGGTTGGGAGTCCGTTTATTACTGGAGAGGTGGGATAGAAGTGGCGAAGAAGAGTGACGGGAAACAGCTGGCACAGAATAAGAAGGCTTCCCATGACTATTTCATCGAGGATACCTTTGAAGCGGGCATGGTGCTGATGGGAAGTGAAATTAAGTCGCTTCGGATGGGACGGGCCAATATTGGTGATTCGTTCGCTACGATTCGGAACGGTGAGATCTTCATTCACAATTTGCACATCAGTCCTTTCGAGCAAGGTAACCGAAGCAATCCGGATGATCCGACTCGGACGCGCAAGTTATTGATGCACAAGGTGCAGATTCATAAGCTTCTTGGATTGTCCAAGCAAGATGGCTATGCGATCGTGCCGCTTAAGATTTATGTTCGCAACGGTTATGCGAAGCTGCTGCTCGGCCTTGGTAAAGGGAAGAAGCAGTACGATAAGCGTGAATCGGCGGCGAAGAAGGATGCGCAGCGCGATATCCAACGTGCTTTGCGTGAGAAACAGAAGGTTGCCAGATAATCTGATTGTTGGCTGGACTGGCTATGATGGTGAACGTCGCCATCGCTTCCAGAAAGACATGCCTTCACGATGTCGGCACCTGTGTTATACTAAGTAAGCAACGAATGATTGTAGTATCGTTTTACATGCTCAAGTACGTTGAGACTGCCTGAACGATAGGCGGTACCAGTCGACAGAGCGTCTTACCTGCTAAACGGAACGTATGGAGCCGTTTATGCGAAATTGGGGGCGTTTATGGATTCGACGGGGATAGTTCGAGCATGGGTTGCGGGTAGTGGGGACGCGTCCACTTTATCAACGCTAAAGCCTATTAAACGGCAAATCACAAAACAACTACGCTTTAGCAGCTTAATAACCTGTTAGCGTGCTCCTCCTCAGCATCGCCCATGTGACTGGGATAGGGGCTCACATGTAGTGGGATACGCCGCTTCGGTCTCCGCCTGGGGTCGACGGAAGAAGATAATCAGGCTGACCCAACGCAGAGCCGGTTACGGGGCGCTGCTCGGGTGACATCAAAACTGTGACTACACCCGTAGAAGCCTGTGTGGCGTTGTCTTCGGACAGGGGTTCAAATCCCCTCGCCTCCACCAAATGTAAAACCCGACCGCATGAGGTCGGGTTTTTTGCTGTTATATAATTGATTTTTAGTTTTACTGGAATCTTTTAGGTGTTATACTTTGTGTATCACTTGATATGTTTGTTAAAGGGAGGAATTAGTAAATATGATTCATAACATGATAGTAAAGGGCTTAAATGAAAAATATGATTATAATTTAACATTTTTTCATGACATTAATATTTTAACAGGGAGAAATGGAGCAGGAAAGACTACATTATTAAAGCTTCTTTGGTATTTGATTAGCGGTAATATTGAAAGAGCCATTGATGAGATTCATTTCAGATATGTTTATTTGAGTGGAGATGGATTTGAACTTGAAATAAATAATGAAATAGTTGAAGATTCAACGCATGATTTAGTCCAAATTAAATATACCGTGGGTAGTGATAGTAAAGATGCGCTAGTACTTAGGTCTATGAAACGTATAGTAACAAAAGCTGAGCTAGAACAGATTAAAGAGTATGAAGATATTGATGTAATTAATCGAGTTATTGAAAAAGCAACAGATAGTTCGTTGTTTTTTCCAACATTCAGAAGAATTGAAGGCGGGTTTTCTATAACAGGTAAGGGTAAAAGAAATAGATATAGTAGAATTAATGTTGAAGAAGCGCTTAATACTGTATCAAATGAATTATCTGTTTCGAGACACAAATTTATATCTTCAGTATCAACAAGTGATATTGTGAGTTTGTTGACGGAAAAGTATGCAAACATATCAGAAGAGACAAATAGATTACATACAGAATTAACAAATTATATCGAAGAACAAATAAATGAAAATGTTGGTACAAATAATAATAAATCAGATAAAACTCTATTGGACGATGCTAATAATATTTTAAAAAGAATACACAATCAACTTAACTATGTAACGGAGCAACGTGAGACATTATTAAAACCTTTTACTGTGTTATCTAGTTTAATTGCCGATGTGTTTCAACATAAGGGAATAAAAGTAACTTCAGTAATTACTCTAGGTGAGGCCAAAGAAGCTATGTTTTCAGATGCTCTATCTGCCGGTGAAAAGCAGATGTTAAGTTTCCTTTGTTACAACGCATTCTCAGATAATTGTCCAATATTTATTGATGAACCGGAAATAAGTTTACATGTAGATTGGCAAAGAATACTATTTCCTACTTTGTTATCTCAATCTCAAACAAACCAGTTTTTTATAGCTACACATTCTCCGTTCATATATTCTAAATACGAGGATAGAGAAATCATGTTGGTTGATGACAGAGGTGGATTTTAGTGCCCTTGCCACAAATGACAACAGATGAAATAATTGCTGTATTGAGACGATCTACTTTGCCCAATATTCTAGTTGAGGGGGGGACAGATGCATCAATATATAGATGGATTGAAAAGGAAATAGGTTTATTTAATGGTGACATAATTACATGTGGGGGAAGAACGGCATTACTTGAAATATTTGATAGAAGAACTGAGTATCCAAATGCCAAAACGATTTTTTTAGCGGATAAAGATATGTGGTTGTTTAGTAAAATACCGACTAAATATAACTCAGTAATCTGGACTGAAGGATATAGTATTGAGAACGATTTATTGTCTAATTCATTTTCAATTATAAGTAATTTATTTGATGAGGAAGAAAAAAAACTGTTTGATAAAATAATTTATTCAGTATCGAAATGGTTTGCTTTTGAAGTGGAAAAATATAAAGAAACTGGAATATACCCTACATTCCACAGTGTACAACAGATTGTTAACAAAGATTTAAGATTGTGCGAGAATTTTATAAAAGGGATTCATTATACTGAACCCCAAGAAAATACGTTCTTTGAAGTTTATAATCAGTTTATTTTAAAATTGCGAGGTAAAACACTTCAATCTGCTATTACTCATATACTAAGTGCCCCACACAGAAAGTCGAAATATAGCAAGGAAAATATTCTCGAATTATCTTTAAAAACAAACCAACTATCGCCTCCCCTTAGTAAAATTATTGATATGATAAAGTATTCGTTAGCCAATATTCATTTTTTAAAACAAGTTTCGGCTTCTGGAGATACTAAATAACCTTAGATATTCACCCAACGGCGAATTGTGGATGTATCCAGCCACGCTTCGCCTCCACCAAATGTAAAACCCGACCGCATGAGGTCGGGTTTTTGCTATATATAGAGCTGTCTACCCACTGTTAATGCCGACGCTGCATTCCCTCACACTCAAGCCGCAACATCCCTCTTCGTAAATACAATCCAAGAGACCAGATTGATAACGATGAAGTAAACGCTCAGTACAGCAACGGAAAAAGCAAGGGTCATCCCTTCTTGATAAGGGTGGCCTGATAAATAGGAGGTCAGATCAAGATTCGCAAACAAAACATACTTGCTCCAATCATAGGACCTGAGGAACTCCGTAGCGATCTGACCCGCGAACATGGCAAAGAGGGAGATCCCGATGGCCATCGCACTGCTGCGAAACGCTGTTGAGATCATGAAGGCAATGGTAACAAACATGATTGTCGATACCGCTTTAAGCAAGTACGTTTGCAACAGGTTCGCGACCATGTTCTGTTCCACAACATCGCCGTCAGCATTAACGCTTAGCAAGGGCAAGTCGATGTGCCCAAATCCATAGAACAGTCCGTTGACCAAGATCGATACGATAAACAGAATGATCAGGAGCGTGAAGCCGAACAGAATCATGGATATATATTTAGACAGAAGAATTTTGAGACGGCTGCTCGGTCGGATCAGCAGCAGCTTGATCGTGCCGGAGGAGAATTCACCGGCCATGCTGTCCCCTGCGACAATAACGGTAAATAACGTAACGAGAATCACAAAGTTCGTCGAAAGGTTAATCCCCATCCAAAGCGTGCCATCGACTGGCCGGATATCGTGCTCCAGCTGATAATCGTATAGGGTGACCATCTCTTCAGCAGAGCTTCGGCTTTCCTTGTTCAGGTCCGACTTCTGCAAAGCTTGCAGTTGGGATTGTTTCTCCGCGGCAACATGCTCCTGCCAAGTACCGCTCTGCGGGTCATTACTGTAGTCGTTCCATGCCGCGAAGTTCACAAAGCCAAGAATAAGGATCATGACTCCGATCATGATCCACGTTCGGATTCGGCGATACAGCTTCATATTTTCGTTTAGTAACAGACTACCCAATTTGTCCGCCCCCCGTTATTTCTAAGAATCGATCCTCCAAGGATTGACGTTGTGCTTGAACACCATAGACTCTGACATCCCATTTCATCAAATCCATCAAGATATCCGGAATCCGCTCCTTCTCAGCCACAAACTCTACGCCTTCAGGAAGAGCCTTGGCTTCCTTCACATACTCGATCGCCTTCATGGCGTCCAATGCGCGCTCGACGGGTTTCACCTCAATGAAATAAGTTTGCGTTTGGTTTGCCGACTGAACAAACTCCTGAATCGGTTTCACGTCGACCAGCTTGCCTTGTTGGAGGATGGCAACGCGATCGCACATCAGCTCCATCTCGGACAATAAATGGCTGGAGACAATGACGGTAATGCCTTCCGTGCGGGTCAACAGGCGCAAATAATCGCGAAGCTCGCGAATGCCCGCAGGATCAAGCCCATTGGTCGGCTCATCCAGAATGAGCAGTGACGGACGATGCAGCAGCGCCTGCGCTACGCCTAGTCGCTGACGCATCCCCAGGGAATACTTCTTCACCTTGTCACGGATCCGATTGTCGAGCTTAACGAGGCTAACTACCTCATCGATGCGTGCCTTGGTCACGCCAGGCACCATCCGCGCATAATGAACGAGATTGTGGTAGCCGCTTAAATACTTGTACATTTCCGGATTTTCCACGATGGCTCCGACATGACGGATCGCTTGCTCGAACTCGGTTTTGATATTTTTCCCTTTGATGAAGATTTCGCCTTCGGTAATGGACATTAAGCCAACCATCATGCGAATGGTGGTCGTCTTGCCGGCCCCGTTAGGCCCTAAGAATCCGAAAATTTCTCCTTGCGGAACATCGAACGTTAAATTATCGATGATCGTGGAACGGCCGATTCGTTTGGTTACTTGGCGTAAGCTGAGGATAGGTTCATTAGGTTCATGGCTCATAATCGATCTCCTTCTATATGGTAATGGCTGAAGCTTGTGAGCGAGCACATCAATGTTTTAATATGATTCTAAATGAATAATTATTGTTTTACAATAAATTTTTACTATATAAAGATGTATTATTGTTGTTAAATCAATCTATTCTTCAGTTTACAACTACGTATTCCGATGAATCAGATGAAGAAGGATCTACGCCACGCTACTTGAATCTCGTGATATAATCTTACTAAACATGCCAGTTGGCCTTATAGGAATGGATAATATGAAAGCGCGCCCAACGATAGAGTTGGATGTCGCGGGAAATTTGGATGTTAAGGGAGCCGATTATCGATGGACGTCGTTTACCAATTTGAAGAAGTAGCCAGACTTCCTTTGCCCGGGGATAACTGCGCCGTTGCGATTCGCCAATTGAACGCCGGCACGGTCATTCAGTATGAAAGCCAATCCTTCGTCTTGGATTACACGGTTATGGAAGGTCATCGCTTCGCGGTACGAGCGATCGCTCCCGGCGAAGAGCTGCTTTCGTGGGAATTGCCTTTCGGGGTGGCGCTTATGCCGATTGATCCCGGTCACTATGTAATCAATGAAACCGTTCTGGGAGCGCTTAGTGTGCGTAAGTTGTCATTCTCACTGCCGCCTGTGCCCAATTTCGCGGACCAAGCTCATCCTTATCTTCTGGATGAGGAGAACTTCCAGGCTGCTCCGGCATCGCCGGCTTATACGGATACGCGCACGTTTATGGGATATCGCCGGCATGAAGATCGCGGGGTCGGCACGCGCAACTACGTCGTCCTGCTTGGCACCACGTCGCACACCGGCAGCTATGTGAAGCAGTTAGCCGCTCGTCTGCAAGGCGAATGCGCGAACTATTCGAATATCGATGGGATTGTCCCCGCTGCTCATACGGAGGGCGGTACGGAGAAGCCGAATAACGTGGACTTGCTGCTTAGGACGCTCGCCGGCTTTATGGTCAACCCGAATGTCGGTGCGGTATTGCTTGTCGATTATGGCAATGAATCGGTCACGAACCAGATGGTGGAGGCATATGCACGCGAGCACAGCTACGCGATTGATGATGTGCTTCATAAATTCGTATCGCTCACGGGCAGTTTCGAAGAGGAACTGGTTAGGGGTGAAGCGTTAGTACGGGAGTGGCTGCCGACGGTCAATACGATGCAGCGGACGCCAGAATCCATAAGCCACTTGCGAATCGGCTTGCAGTGCGGCGGTTCGGACGCCTTCTCCGGTGTATCCGCGAATCCGCTTCTCGGCTGGGTTTCGGAACAATTGGTTCGTTACGGCGGCGCGGCCAGTCTGGCCGAAACCGATGAATTGATCGGCGCTGAGCCCTATGTCCTGTCAAAGGTACGCAATGTGGAAACCGCACGCAAATTTCTGGAGCTATTGGACCGCTTTAAGGAGCGCACGTCTTGGCATGGAACAAGCGCGGAAGGTAACCCGTCGGGTGGTAACATGTATCGAGGCTTGTATAACATCTATCTCAAATCCATTGGCGCCGCGATGAAGAAAGACCCCGCAACCCGGATTGATTATGCAACCGAGTACGGAGAGCTCATGAAGGACGGCGGCTACTATTTCATGGACAGCCCCGGTAATGATCTGGAGAGCATCGCCGGGCAGGTGGCCGCAGGCTGCAATATGATCTTCTTTACGACGGGTAATGGATCAATAACCAATTTCCCGTATGTGCCGACGGTCAAGGTAGTCACGACAACTCGCCGATTCCAGCTGCTGTCGAACGATATGGATGTGAACGCAGGTAAATATCTGGAAGGCAAATCGATGGATGAGCTGGGACAAGAGGTATTCGAATTGGCGATCCAGATTGCCTCCGGCCAGCAGAGCGTCGGCGAGAAAGCTGGCCATGCTCAGGTGCAAATTTGGCGCAACTGGCAGCAGAACGATGCGAGCCAGCTGCAGACGCTGCTACACGCTCCCGCGCCGAGTGGAGCTCCGATCGCCATTCAAGAGGATGCTGCAGCGTTGGCTAATCCGATCCAGTTTACATTGACTCGGCAGCGTGATCGGCAGTCCAGCGGGAATATCGGCTTGATTGTGCCGACCAGCCTCTGTGCCGGTCAGGTAGCGGGCATGATCACCAAGCGATTGAACGAGCAAGGAGCGGGGCAGTCCGATCTCTCGGGCTTTGTCGCATTGGCACACACGGAGGGCTGCGGCGCTTCAGGGGGAACGGCCGAATCGCTGTTTGCCCGCACGATGATCGGCTACATCACGCATCCGATGGTGGAGCATTGTTTGCTGCTGGAGCATGGCTGCGAGAAAACGCATAACGATTATATGCGCCATCAGATGGAAGTGAGTGGCGTTGATGCGAGTCGACTCGGCTATGCCAGCATTCAGCTTGACGGCGGAATCGCCAAGGTGAGCGAGAAGGTCGAAGCTTGGTTCGCCGATCGATTGGCCGCGGCTTCGCCCGTAGAGAAGGTGACTGTCGGACTGGAAGGGCTGCGCATCGGGATTGTAAGCGACGGCCTCATTAGCGACGATGCCGGCGAGCAGCTGGCCGCGCTGACCAAGATGATCGTCGGTGCAGGTGGGTTGGTCGTCGTTCCTGAGAATAGCGGATTGCTTGCTGCGGCAGCATTCAGCCAACATCTATTGACTGCACCACAAGCTCAGCCATCCATCGCTTATGGAGAACATGCCCGCCAGAGCGGATTCCACATTATGGAGACGCCAACGACACACTGGGTCGAGACGGTCACAGGGCTTGTAGCTACCGGCGTGGAGATCGTGATTGCGTTAATCGGCAATCGTCCGATGCAGACGCATCCTTTCGTCCCGATGCTGCAAATCACATCCGAGCAGGCCGTGCTGCAGAAACATCAGCAAGATGTCGATTTGGTGCTCTCGGGCAGCCCGGCTGAATGGGCGAATCAAATTCTCGAGCTCAGCAAGCAAGTGTTGGAACATACTTATTCACCGCGTCTCTATAAGCAAGGGAATATCGATTTCCAATTGACGCGGGGGTTCTTAGGCGTATCTCTATAACGCAGCCATCTATGAAAGTGAGGATCATGCAATTTCAATGTCGAACACACTATTAACCAAACGGCCGCTCGGCAGTACCGGTCTGTACGTAACGTCGTTATGTCTTGGAGCCGCCCCGCTTGGGGATATGCCGGAAACCTTTCAATATGGCACGCCGGAAGAACAAGCCTTGGTAACGCTGCGCACCGCATTTGAAAGTCCCATCAACTTTATCGATACAGCTGCATCCTATGGTTTTGGCGAGAGTGAGCGGCGGATCGGCAAGGCCATTCAGGCCAATGGAGGACTTCCGGAGGGTTACGTGCTTGCCACCAAAGCGGACCGCGACTTCGCGACCGGCGATTTCAGCGGCGAGCAAATCAAACGTTCCGTCGAACAAAGTCTGGAGCGCTTGGGACTTGATCGTCTGCAATATGTTTATATTCACGATCCGGAACATACCACTTTCCAAAATGTCATGGGACCCGGAGGTCCGCTCGAAGTATTGCAGAAGCTTCAAGGTGAGGGAGTCATCGATCACATCGGCATATCCGGCGGACCGATCGATCTGCTCATTCAATACGTCGAAACGGGAGCGTTTAGCGCGGTGGAAACTCATAATCGCTATACACTGCTTAATCGAGCTGCGGAACCTCTGCTTGATGTTGCGAGTCGCATGGGCGTCGCCGTCATCAACGGTGCTCCTTATGGCAGCGGCATATTGGCCAAAGGTCCGGACGCATACGCCCGATATGCCTATAGCGAAGCTTCGCCGATCGTATTGGACAGAGCGCGTTCGTTCGTCAAAGTGTGCCAGGAGTTTAATGTGCCGCTGGCCGCAGCAGCCCTTCAGTTCTCGCTTCGCGACCCGCGTGTCACCAGCACGGTCGTTGGCATGAGCAAGCCGGAACGGGTAGCTCAGACGGTGGAACTCGCCAATTACCCGATTGCCCCTGAATTATGGCCGGCGCTGGATGCCTTCGGCTACGATGTGGACGATCCGGAAGCGAATCGATTTGATTAATAGCTACTCGTAAGTGGCTTAACAATAGCCGCGTCTACCCTCCACTAAAGACCCCATCTGCATTGCGGATGGGGTTTTTGGGCTATCCAGTTCATGAATAAGCTGCCAGCTCCGGAATGATTTCTCTCGATTGATAGATACTAAGGAAATGGTGGTACGAGGTCGAAGCGGTTGAATGATCGGGAGGCGAATGTCTTGAACTGGTTATGGAATGAATGGCGCAAGCTCTTTGGATCACGGAAAATGCTCGTACCCATAATCGCAATGTGCTTAATCCCCTCGCTTTACAGCGGAACTTATTTATGGACCTATTGGGATCCGTACGGGCACTTGGAAAGGCTGCCGGTCGCTGTCGTGAACGAGGACCAGTCGGTCGAGTACCAAGGTAAAACGTTTGCGATCGGCAATGATCTCGTGAATGAGCTCAAGAAGGACCGTTCCTTGGAATGGCGGTTTATGAATGCCGAGGAAGCGGATGAGGGGATTCGGAACCGGACGTATTATTTCGAAATCTTCATTCCTTCCGACTTCTCTCATCGGGCGACAACCTTGGGGACAGGGCAGCCAACGCCGCTTGAGTTGACCCTCAAGCTGAACGAAGGCCTTAATTACATCGTGAGCAAAATTGGCAAATCGGCCGTCGAAACGATCAGGCAGCGGCTATCGGAAGAGCTATCGACAAGCTACGCCAAAGCCATATACGAACAGCTTACCCCGCTCAGCAAGGGCTTCCAGAAGGCGAGCGATGCTGCGTCGCGGCTCGAAACCGGCCTTGTACAGTCGGCTGACGGCACGAAAGCGCTTCTTGCGGGATTACGTAATGGACAAGTTCCCATAACGAAGCTGGAACAAGGTGCTTCCGAGCTGGCGTCTGCATCGGGCCGTCTCTCCGGAGGCGCCGAGCAGTTAGGACAAGGCGCCACCAAGCTTTCCGGCGGCCTGATAAGTCTGAGCAAGGCGATGGATCAGCTGAAAGCAGGAAGCACGGAGGCTGCTCAAGGGGCGGATAAGGCGTCGGCTTCGGCAAAGCAGCTGAATGCTGCGTTGTCGAACTGGCTTGCAGCTCACCCTGATGAGGCCAAAGACGCGGATCTGACGCTCATCGGAAAACAAAGCAAGCAGATGTCCGATGCGATCGATCGAGTAAGCGGCGGTGTAAACGCGCTGTCCAAAGGCGTTGCCGAAGCCGGCGGCGGTGCGGAGCAGCTCTCGAACGGAGCCGGACTCTTCGCGAGCCAGCTGGCGGCACTTGGCGATGGCGCATCAAAGCTGCGCGACGGCGCAGCTTCTGCTGCGGATGGTATCCATAAAGTGGCAGGCGGGTGGAACAGCCTTACGACTAATGTTGTTAAATTGTCGGACGGCCAGCAATCGCTCGCGCAAGGAGGCGCAGAGCTGAGCGTTGGGTTATCGGAAGGCGCGGAGAAAGCGGCGAGCATTCACGCATCGGACCCTTTATTCGCGATGCTCGCCAATCCCGTCCATTTGAAGGAGCAGGCCCTTCATCCCTTGCCCAACTACGGTACGGGTGTCGCGCCGTTTTTCGTTTCGCTCAGTCTATATATCGGTGCGCTCTTATTTGGCAACGTCTTTTCCTTCAGAGCGACGAGTGCGGCTCCCCCGTCGGGATGGTTATGGTTCCTCTCGAAATTTGGCGTGCTCGCCTTGATTTCGCTCGTTCAGAGCGCCGTCGCCAGCTTAATTCTGATTCCCGGGGTCGGCTTAAGTCCATCTTTCCCGTTCGCATTTTTTGCTTTCGCCTTCTTATCCAGTCTTGTATATATGTCCGTCGTTCAAGTGCTGATTACGGCATTTGATGATCCCGGGAAGCTGCTGGGCATTATCGTTCTCGTCCTACAGCTGACGGCTACCGGAGGCGTGTTCCCTGCGGAGCTGACGCCGGGCATTATGCAGGCGCTTCACGGGGGATTGCCCATGACGTATTCGGTGGAAGGATTCCGCGCGCTGCTGTCAACGGGCGACTACGCGCTTGTGCGGCAGGATGCGCTGATATTGGTCATTTTTGCAGTGGTTCCGGCCTTGCTCACGTGGATGGTTCTGTCGTACTTGCACAAGAAATCGAAGGAAAGAAGCGGACTCTTGGAAGGCACCTGATCAGAATTGTTGGATGACATGGAGTTCAATAAAAAACTCGACCTTATCAATGAGGTCGGGTTTATTTGTGTTCAGGGGTCCTCATCTACTGCTCCAATCGGCTCAGTTTCCTGCTTCAAAAATCTTTTTCGCAGTTTACAATCCATAAATGTACCCATGTTACGATTAACTGGATTAAATGATGGTTGAAATAATAATCGCTGTAGGGAACGAGTAGGAGGAGCAGATGAAACGCGGGCTGATTCTTTTCATTTTCATTGCGGTCATTTTAGGGCTAGGGTATTACATAGGGTTTGGCCAAGAGCCGAACCAACTGACAATTGGGTTAGTGCCTTCAGGCGACCCCGAAACTATGAAGAAAAACTTCGAACCGGTTCGTGCCTATTTAGAAACGGAGACGGGGTATAAAGTCGTGACGACGATTCCCAAAGATTATGCGGGTCTCATTCAAGCGATGAAGAACAAAGAGGTGGATATCGGCTGGTTTGGAGCCTTCTCTTACATTGCCGCCAAGAGCGAGATGGAGCTGGAGCCACTCGTCATTCAATATCGTAAAGGCACGGGCATTACATACCGATCGTTGATCATAACCCGGGCGGATTCGAACGTCCATACAATAGAAGATCTTCAAGGAAAGACGTTTGCCTTTGTGGATCCGGGTTCTACTTCCGGTTTTGTCATTCCATACTCCTTATTCAGCAGCCGACACATCGATATGACCCACTATTTTGCGAAAACGGTGTATTCCGGATCGCATGATTCGGTGCTTGCGGATGTCATGGAGAAGCATGCGGACGCTGGGGCGATGGAGGATCTTACTTTGAAGAAGCACATCGAAACGGGCAATTACAAGAACGAGGATATCCGTATCCTCTGGCAATCGAATGAAATTCCCGGCTCTCCCTTCGTGGCAAGAGCGGATCTGTCCAACCAAGCCAAGAAGAAGTTTAAGACGGCCATGCTGACGATTCATGAGAAATCCCCCGACTCGATACGAGTGCTGGATGCGACAATCGCGAAATACGAGGAAGTTCGGGATAGTCAGTACAACGAGATTAGCAATATATCAAACGTGCTGGGGAAACAATTCATCCTAGATAATTTCTTAAAGAAGAAATAAGCGCTGACTCAAGCACAAAGGGGTTTCCTACTTTGAAATGGAATAGCATCAAGTTCATGTCCACAGCTTTGATTCTAAGCCTTGGCATGGTGGTCATCCTCGCATTCGGGCACACTTCCTTCAACAATACGAAATCGAACTTTAAGCAATCCTATTTCAAGGAATCGCAGCTTAAGCTGGAGCAGGCACAACTGCAGTTTGAAAATTTAATCCGAGGAGCTAATCAGTTCCTCGCGCAGTTCTCCCAGACAGATGACGCGATGAATGCGGCTACTGTAACGGACCCGTCCCGCTTGAAATTCCTGCTTCAAACGGTGCAGCAGACGATTCTGAACAGCAGCTCGGTAAAGCTCGGCCTAGCGAACGGAACGTTGTACAGCGGACCTTCCGCAGCCATGCCAGCCAGTTACGACCCCAGAGAGCAGATGTGGTATGTGCTGGGCGACCGATCCGTGACGAAGCCGATTTGGACGGAACCTTATCTGGATTACTTGAACCAAAAAATCATTATTACGGCATCGCGTACGATATGGTCTCACAGCGGAGAGCCCATTGGCGTTCTCGCGGTGGACTTTGATTTATCATCCATTAGCGGGTATATCGGCGGCTCCAAGATCGGAACCCAAGGCTTTGTGATGCTCTTAAGCCCAAGCGGCACCATCCTGGCGGATACGGATAATTTCGCAATAGGGGAGAAGCCGTTCGGGGATCGGTTCGCGGCTATTGCGACGAATGCACAAGTGAAGCCGATTGCGTATAGCTTTAAGGGAAAACCTTACTATATCAAGCTGAATCTTGTTCGCGAGAACGGCATGGCGGTTGTGACCGGCGTTAGTATGAAGGAAATCGATGAGCATGTGTGGGCCGTGCTCTTTCCCGTTTTCTTAACCGGTTTCATCTGTCTGGCGTTATTCGGCTTGGTTACGTATTATTTCGTGCTGAAGGGGATTGCGCCTCTGCAACGACTGGTTAGTTTAATGAAATCGGTGGAACACGGCGATTATAGCGTCCATGCAACGATACAAACGTATGAGGAGATTCGCAGTCTATCTCAGAGTTTCAATCTGATGACGGAAGGACTCAGTAAGCGCGATGAAGAGTTGAGTGCATCCAATGAGAAAATATACCGACTTGCGTATTTCGACTCGTTGACGGGCCTGCTCAATCGCCGCCACTTGCTGGAAACGACGACAGACGCCTTATCGGGAAATCCCGAATTGGGGATTGCCGTCATTTATGTGGACTTGGACAATTTCAAGTTTATTAACGATACGCTCGGCCATTCAGCGGGAGATCAGGTATTAGTCGAGGTAGCCTCGCGTTTGGAAGCGATCGCTTACTCGGATAAGTATGCTTCGCGTATCGGCGGTGATGAATTCATCGTCGTGCTGCACAATGTGGAGAACAGAGGGGTGGTGGAGGAGGCCTTGCAGCAGCTCATCCTTTCCCTAGAGCTCCCGATTTATCATCAGAAGCAGATTTGTAATGTATCCGCGTCTCTAGGCGTATCCTTCTATCCGGAGCATGGCGCAACGATGGAGGAGCTGCTGCAGAAGGCGGATATGGCCATGTACCAGTCCAAGGCCAAGGGGAAGAATCAATATTGCGTGTTTGATAAAAGCATCCAACTGCAAATCACCGAAAAAGCCTATATCGAGCGCAGCATCAAAGAAGCGCTGCGAAATCATCAATTCGAGCTCTACTATCAGCCTATCTATGATTGCGCGGAAGGATGCATTACCAGTGTGGAGACACTTCTAAGGTGCAACTCGCCTGCGCTCCTGGGTATTCCCACACAGACGATTATTGAAACCGCGGAGCAGACCGGACTCATTATCCCGCTGGACAAGTGGGTGCTTGAAGAGGCATGCCGCTTTGCCGGTAAGCTGAACGCCGGCCGCTCTCGAAGCATAAGAGTCACGGTCAACGTATCCGCCAACGATATTGCGCAGCAAGGCTTTGTCCAGCAAGTGGAGGATGCGCTAAGTCGGAATCAATTAAATCCGGATTGGCTGGGGCTGGAATTGACGGAAACGGTATTGATCAATTCCTTCGAGGGAAGCCGCAGCAAGCTGGAGGCATTAAAGGAAATCGGAGTTCGTATTTATTTAGATGACTTCGGTACAGGCTACTCCTCTCTGAATTATTTGAAGCTGCTCCCCATCGACTACGTCAAAATCGATAAGAGCTTCGTGATTTCCATGCTGCAGTCCGATCGAGACGGGCTGTTCATGAAAACACTCGTGGAGCTTACGCACACGATTGATTTAAAGGTAGTCGCAGAGGGCGTAGAAACGGCTGAACAAGAGCGCATGCTGCTCCACTATCAATGCGATATGCTGCAGGGTTATCATATTGGACGGCCGCGAAATGAAGAGAACATGCTTCGTGATTTGTATCCAGAGCTCGAAGTAGAAAGTTTACAAAACCTATAACTAGAATTCATATAAACCCCTACCTCCTTATATAAACTGGAATGGTCCGAGAGACGAATCAGAAGGAGTAGGGTGGTCGTTCACAATACTTAAAAAACATGATTTGCATGAATGCCATTCGCTGCATCATTTAATGATGGATCCTGCCGTTTTTCCTTACGTCCGTAATAAGTGCAAGTCCTACGAAGAATATTTGTTCACCACGAAACAGTGGATCTCACAGGAATCGCAGGGAACCTTGATTTCGAGAACGATTATGAATGAGCTAGGACATCCGATTGGTACGATTCAGTTATACGATATTGGGAATCGAACAGGCTTCTTGGCGACTTGGATAGGAGCGCCTTATTTTGGCCAAGGGTACAATGCGCGCGCCAAAGAATGCTTCATGACGGAGCTGTTTCTTGAACATGGCATCGAGACGGTGTATTTGAAGATTCGCAGCCACAATATTCGTTCGAAGAAAGCGGTAGAGAAGCTGCCGTATGTTCAGCTCGCGAATGAACGCAGCCCGCAGATCTTTGAATCGATCAATTCCACGCAGCATGTCTATGATCTGTATCAAGTGGAGCGGGCCGGCTTCTTAGAGAGACAAAGCCGAATCCTGCCAACCAAGACGACAAGAGAATGGCCCGGTTTGCTGCAAGAAGGATAAACCTCCGAAGTGGCGAATATTGTTCCATACTTGAAGTGAGGTGGCAGAGGTGCGGGGCATTCGCTCGATAAAGACGACCAGAACAATTCCCAGGAATATAAGTTTCTTGCATGTGCTGCTTAATCGGTTCGGTTTCTCCTCGCTGCGCAAACGAATTATGATCCTGCTGACGGTTGGTTTAGTCGGCTTTGCCAGCTTAATGGCACTGGTCTCATACAATGCGATTTATACCATGCAGCACGATAAAATCAAGACCTCCATGGCTTTCGATCTCTACCAGCAAACAACGAAGCTGAACCAAATGTACAATAACTTGCTTCAAGTTACGCAGCAGATGACGCCGGAAGGCACGGTGGGCAATCTGATGGAGTCCTATCTCTCAGCCAAGGACTCGTATAGTCAGCGTATTCTCTCTCGTGATATCTCCTACAATATCGGATTAATCACCTTCTCCAATCCGGCCATGCAGCTGGTGATGTATTTTCATCCCGAAACCGGACAGCCTGCTTTATCGAATTTGCCTCTGCGGGGAGACTTTACGCTGCAATCCTTGCCTGATGTCTCCGGCATGGGGCAGCTGAAATACCAGTCCCCGCATAAATCGTTATGTCGATTCAGCGATGATCAGGTGGTGTCCGTCACACGGGAAGTGAAATTCTCAGACGGCACGCAATTAGTCGTTTATGTCGAAGCCAAGACCGACATTTCGACAGATATGAATTCGCTTTCAGAAAGCGTAAACATGCCCTATTCGCTTGTTTTCACCGATTCTGCGGGTTTGGTGACCTATAATAGCAGTGATTCGGCGGCGTTTGCTGCCGGCCAGCGGCTCATGCTAAGCGGACAATCGGGTTCAACGGACGGTTATGTATGGAACCGAATGACGGGCGATTACGGATACGGCATCACGCTGCTTCTTCCCGTCTCTTATTACAATCACGAGCTCTATACATGGAAGAATCATATGTATTGGATTCTCGCTATTGCCCTGCTGATGATGTTTCTGCTTACGCTGCTGCTGCGGCGGCTCATTAACGGTCCGTTTCAACTCATCGAGAGGGAAATGAGGACGTTTGGCAAGGGCTACATGGGGACCAGCCAATATCGTACGGGAATCGATGAATTTGACCGGATATTCGATCAGTTCAATATAATGAAACGGCAAATTCAGCAGCTCATTATAGACGTGGAGCAGAAGGAGAAGCGCCGGCATCAGCTCGAGATCGAGAAGCTTGCCTACCAGATCAATCCGCATTTCCTGATGAATACGCTCAATTCGGTTCGCTGGCTGGCGGTCATGCATAAGCAAGCGAAGATTGAGAAATTTGTTTCTTCGTTAATTAATCTGTTGAATTATAACTTAGGTAAATCTAAGGAAACCGCGACCTTCCGATCAGAAACAGAGGTTATGCGTACTTACCTGGAGCTGCAGCAGATGCGGCATGATTTTGAAGTGAAGCTGGATATCGAGGAAGGGTGCTATCTGGATAGCCCGGTAGCAAGGTTTATCCTGCAGCCTATCGTAGAGAATGCCGTCTGTCACGGCCTTGATGATCACGGCATGCTGGAAATCTCCATCTCCCCTGATGAAACGGCGCAGATGGTGCACATTATCATCCGCGATGATGGCAAAGGGCTGAGCCAGGAGACACTGGCTCTACTGCAGCGCGACACGCCGGATCAGCAGCAGACGGGATGGGGGATCGGACTTCGATATGTGCGATCCATGCTGGAATCATTTTATGGCCATAACGCTCGTATGGGTATAGAGAGCACGCCGAACCAAGGCACAACGGTAACGTTAGATCTACCTTATCTTCAGCATAGAGAGGAGAAAGCGATTTGATCCGAGTATTAGTCGTCGATGATGACAAACTGGCGCGCAAAGGATTGATTTCGATCATGCCTTGGTCAAGTCACGATATGGTTGTTGTCGGGGAAGCGGCCAACGGCGCGAAGGCGCTGGAGTTTATGGAAAGGCATGAGGTGGATCTCATGTTCGTGGATCTCTCGATGCCGGTCATGTCGGGCATGGAGCTGCTTCAGGTGACCAAGCAACGATTCCCGGGGCTTCGCTCCGTGATCTTATCCTTCCATGAAGAGTTCGAGAATGTGCAAACGGCTTATCGCATGGGGGCACTCGATTACCTATCGAAGGTCCGATTGGAATCCGAGGACGACGAGCAAATATTGAAACGAATCCAGCAGCAAATGACCGGTGACCTGTCGCGTCAGACCGTAGCTAATCCCCCTGCATTATCGATTGCTGCTCCTGCCCCTGAATCCAACACCCATACCAAAGAAGAAGAAGTGTGGTCCGGACTGGAGCAAGAGTGGCGCGCTCTTTACTGGCTGTATAATGAATCGGTCTTTCAGCGCCTATGCAAGCAGACGATTGAAGCCAAGGTTTCGTTTCGCCGTGTAGAAGGCTTGTTCATGCGCGTCCTTTCCCAACTCGAGACGATTACGGCACTGGATATCGAGCTCCGCTCGGATGCCAATGACGTTCGCTCGGCGGTTGAATGGCTGCGCGATTACAGGAAACGAGTGTACGCGCAGGTTAGAGCCTCATCGGACTTTACGAACACGACGACCAGTATTCTCAAGGCGGTATGGTTCATTCGCGAGCAGGCTTCCAACACGCTGCATGCCGAGGAAGTCGCGGATCATGTCCATATGAGCCGGAGTTATTTTAGCCAATGCTTTAAGAAGCTGACGGGTTCGACGTTCAATGACTACTTAAGACAAGAGCGGATGAGAGCTGCCGAGCGGCTGCTGTGCGAAACCAATCAGTCCATCGCGTGGGTGGCTCATGCCGTAGGCTACAATGATTCCAAGTATTTCTCTCAGCTCTTCTATGAGCAGACACGTCTGTTGCCCTCCGAATTCCGAGCGCAATTTCACAAGGGGGACGATTGATTGCAAACGATCGAACAAATATCCACCTCAGTCCTGTATTCGCCGCAAAACGCGGCACATCCGTCTGACTTTTTTTCATCGCTTCCCATGTACAATGAAAAGGCAAGAAACAAAGGGGAGGGTTAAGATGAAAAGGAAAATGGCATTGTTGCTTTCCACTGCATTACTTGGTTTAACTGTGACAGCATGTAGTTCCAATGATTCATCGAACAATAATGTGAAAGCGTCTTCAAATTCAGACACGAACTCCGCAACCCCGGCATTAACGGGAGATGATCTGGCTTTCTCTAAATTCCCGAAGCCTGTTGATGTTCACATCGGCATGGTGGTGGATCCGACAGACAAGACGCTGCCGGAAGGCGACAGCGTAAGCAACAACCCGTACACCCGTTATCTGAAGGACAAGTACAACATCAACATTATTGTTGATTGGACCGCGGCTACCGGTAACGACTTCAAACAGAAGGTCAGCTTGACGATTGCATCGGGCAAACTGCCTGACGGCATGGTCGTCGACGATCGTTCCTTTATGACCAAAGCAGCCAGCTCAGGACTGCTCTATGATATCACCGATATTTTCAATCAATATCAATCCTCGCAGGTGAAGGAAATCATGGCGAGTACCGAGGGCCGTGCACTCGAGAATGCCAGCTTTGACGGTAAAATGGTAGCGCTTCCGAATATCACGGTGGATACCGATGGCGTTCATGTGCTCTGGATTCGCAAGGATTGGCTGGATAAACTGAGTTTGCCGGTGCCGAAGACGCTGGCCGATATCGAGAAAACGGCGAAAGCGTTCATCGATAACAAGCTTGGCGGGGACAAAACGATCGGTGTCGCCGGTCCATCCAAAAACTCGTTCCCTTATTCGACCTTCCTTGTTTCCTCTAACAATATGGGAGGCTTCGATCCGATCTTTGGCGCGAATGATGCTTACCCTGGTTACTGGCTCGACAATGGCGACGGTACGGTATCGTACGGAACGACTTCCGACAATACGAAGAAAACGCTGGCTTTGCTGGCTGACTGGTACTCGAAAGGACTTATTGATCCCGAGGTAGGCACACGTGACAACGTAGGCGATCCGATTAATGCCAATCAGACGGGAATTTTCTTCGGCCCATGGTGGAATGGCGGCTACGGCAACGGGGACTCTTTCAAGAATGATCCGACTGCGAACTGGCAGGCCTATCCGGTTTATACTGACGACAACAAGTGGAATACCCATATGAAGACGACCGGCAGCACGTACACGGTTATTAGCAAAAATGCTAAACCGGATGTCGTGAAAGCCATCATGATCATGAATAACGCGCTTGTACGCGATGAATCGACCTTCGATCTATCGGTTAGTGTGGGCTGGTATCCGCTTCGCAACGTTATGGCTGCAGCCAACGAGACGGAATACGAGTACACCGAGCTTCTGAAAGTACTGAAAGGCGAAACGAATCCTGAGGATTACAATAAGCCGAACAGCTTGTACAAACTGATGTACGCGGATGCGAAGAAGGTTAAGGACGTCGTGAAGCCTCCATACGATGATCTCAATGTCAGCAACTTCAGCACGGCGAACTTCGGTGATTTCCAACGCTTATACTCCCTCTTGATCGGCGATCGTCCGTTTACGACGGTTCCTATTGATAAGAAGGTCTTCAGCGTAACCTACAACCAGACACCGACCATGGAAACCAAATGGGCGAATCTGAAGAAGATGGAAGATGAGATGGTTATGAAGATCATCCTGGGCCAAGCGTCCATCGACTCCTTCGACAAATTCGTGAGTGATTGGAAGTCGCAAGGCGGAGACGAGATCACGGCGGAAGTCGCACAGCTCTTGAAGAAGTAATGATGCAGAAGCTTGCGGAAGGCGCTGCCGATGAGGAGTGTCTCCCGCAAGCTTTACTCCTAAATAGGGAGAAGGAGAGGGAGGTTAGCCGGAATGAGAAAATTGGGCCATCAGAAGCACTATTATTTGATGCTGCTGCCGGGTATGGTCTGGCTTGTGATGTTCAGCATTGTGCCGATGTTCGGCATTCTGATGGCATTTCAGAATTATAATCCGGGAGCGGGCCTGTTCAAATCCGAGTGGGTCGGGCTGGAGAACTTCAAGTATATGTTTCAGCTTAATGACAGCAAGACGGTTATCGTCAATACCTTAATCATCGCTGTCGGCAAAATCGTGCTTAACCTGATTGTGCCGCTGATCTTCGCCATTCTGCTAAATGAGCTTCGCAGCTTGCGTTATAAGAAGCTGGTTCAGACTTTTGTTTACCTGCCGCACTTTCTGTCCTGGGTTATCATGTCCACGATTGTCATTGGGATTTTCGGCTATTATGGCGTTATCAATACAGTGCTCGGCATGTTTGGCCATGATCCCAAACTGTTTATGGCGGATGCGGGCATTTTCCGGCAGATCGTCATTGGAAGCGATGTGTGGAAAGAGTTCGGCTATAACGCGATTATCTATCTTGCGGCACTGACAGGCATTAATCTCAATCTGTACGAGGCGGCTGCCATTGACGGCGCTAACCGCTGGCAGATGATTCGGCATGTTACGCTTCCCGCGTTGACGACCACGGTTGTTCTGCTTGGCGTCTTGAGTTTGGGGAACGTACTGAACGCCGGCTTCGATCAAGTGTATAACCTGTATAACCCGCTTGTTTTTTCAACCGGAGATATTTTGGACACATGGGTATACCGGCTGGGCTTGCAAAATCTTCAGTTCTCGCTGGCGACGGCTGCTGGGTTGTTCAAGTCGGTCATTAGCTTTGTGCTGATTTTCATATCCTATCGTCTGGCATATCGGTATGCCGATTACACGGTATTCTAAAAGGAGGACGCTGCATTGGTCAGAAATACAACGTTAGGCTCGCGGACGTTTGAAATTGCCAATATTATCGTCCTCGGTATTCTGCTTATAAGCTGTGTATACCCGCTGTGGTATACGTTCTGTGTATCCATCTCCATCAAGTCCGCGGCTAATGCAGGCTTGGTTACCATTTATCCGATCGGCTTCTCGTTGGCCCCGTATAAGGAAATTATCAACGACAGCTTGTTCTTTAACGCGTTCTGGATTTCCATCCAGCGCACCGTGCTCGGTACGTCGTTTTCCTTGCTGATGACCGTATTAATGGCGTATCCGCTGGCTCGGCCTAAGAGAGATTTTAAAATGCGCAATACGTTCATGTGGGTCCTTGTCTTCTGCATGCTGTTTAACGGAGGCTTGATCCCTTGGTACCTCACGATCCAAAACTACCACATGATCGATACGATCTGGGCTTTGGTGCTGGGCGGAGGCGTGCCGGTCTTCGATGTCATCCTGATCATGAACTTCTTCAAGAATCTGCCGAAGGAGCTCAATGAGGCTTCTGTAGTCGACGGTGCCGGTCCATGGTCCGTTCTGTTCCGGGTGTATATCCCATGCTCGATTCCTGTGCTTGCGGCAGTTGCGTTGTTCCTTGCCGTGTATCACTGGAATGAGTTCTTTAACGGCCTGGTGCTGATGAACACGGCTGCCAAATATCCGCTTCAGACTTATATTCAGCAGTTGGTCGTCAATATTCCGGTCGGCACCAGCCTGACGCCGGAACAATATAAGAAGCTTTCGGAGCTGTCTAACCGGACGCTGAACTCGGCCAAGGTGTTTATCGCCATGGTACCGATGCTAATCGTATACCCTTTCCTGCAAAGATACTTCGTATCCGGTATTATGCTGGGTGCGGTGAAGGAGTAGGGCGAGGCGAGCCAGATGAAAAAACCACATCCCTATGAGGATGTGGTTTTTTAACGTTAGTGTCATGCTTCGAATATCTGCAGTCCGTCATACGCGACGATAACGTTGAATCTGCTTTGATCCAACGTTGTTTGCATTTCATCATGCAGCAAGTGATGTTTGTGATTGATATGCGTAGCATACACGGGTGTTTGTTCGTCAATAAGCCCGGTGCTTTCCATGCGCTCGAGCATAAGCAAGAAGTTTGGAATGTCCAGATGGCCGTCAATGTACAAGCCGCGGTCTTGTCTGCCGCCGAACGTGCATTCCATAATGAGTAGATCCAGCTTTTTGCCGCTTAGATAGTCCCACGTCTCCTCGGGATACCAGCCGGTATCGCATGCGTACAGCATCGTGTGCCCGCTCGGAATACTAATCATATAATTGAGCGCCAGTTCATTTTCGCCAAATGCGTGATGACTCGATTTTACCGGTGTTACGACAAGGTCTCCGACTGTATAGGTCTCAAAGTAGTCCAGCGGCACCAATACGTATTTAGAGTGCAGCTCTGCTTTTTTCTCCGGACTTAGATGTGTGCTATAGCTGTCCATCAATCGTTCGGCCCATGGGAGTGCTTGCTGACTGAGATAAATGTTCAGCGGCTGCGGCTGCGGATCCACCGCGCATTCCTTCACGATAATTTCTGCAAGGTCGAAATGGTCTTCGTGTGTATGGGTGATCAGCAAATGCTCCAGTTCAAACACGTCCAGATTGAGAGTCTGCATTTGATAGAAAATATCTGGACTAAAGTCGATTTGATGCTTGCCATCAATTCGGAACGAGGATCTTGTGCGAATGTCCTTGCCGCCCCGTTTTCTTACTTCATTGCAGTAATCGCAACGGCAGTAATAACAGGGGCATCCTTCGGCAGCCGCAGTGCCCAAAAATATCATATTCACAAAGCATGTCCTCCTTCAGGATAATTTCAATAATTGCAGCATGATAGCGGAACCTACAAAGTTAGTATAGTGAAGAAGTATAATGCGACTGTTAGTTCAATGTAAAGAAAACGATTACATTAATAATTGACGTGCTTTAGTTTCCAAATTATGATGGATTGTGTATTGAAACGTTTCAATAGAATGGTTTCGTGAAGGAGAGAGTGTTATGAAGCAAACGACGGAAGTATACGAACAGCTTTCGGAGAAGGTCAAAGCGTTCGCTGATCGCCAGCATATGGACTCGTATCGCTTGATCGACGCTTGCCGCAATCCGCGTACCGGTCTGTATGGCGATGCCTATTTCAGCTTTGGCAGTAATCCAGAGCAGATGTGCTCTGTGGCTGCTACCGGAGTCGGCTTGATCAGCCTATGTGTCGCGGATCATGAAGGCTGGGATGACCAAGCGGCAGAGAAAGTGAAGCTTACGCTAAACGCCGCACTGGGCCATGTAGATGGCTGCCGTCCTACAAGGGATGAATCGACTGGCTTCTTCGCTCATTTCATAGATATGGACTCGGGCAATAACGATGTGGGTTCCGAAATATCGACGATTGATACGACGTTGCTCGTAACCGGAGCTCTCTTCGCTGGGCAGCATTTTAAAGAGAAAGCGCCCGAGATTGACGCGATGGCCCATGAGTTGCTGGATCAGATCGATTGGCGTGTCGTCATCGCCGATAAGGATAAAGGCATCATCAACATGATTGTCAAAGACGGTAAAGGAATTGCGCCGCTGCCGGCATTTAACGAATATGTAATGGTTGCTTATCTGGCCAAACTCGCAGAGCCGGATCACCAAGATATCGCCGAGTTGTGGGATAATACGTTTGCGGTTGATCAAATCACCAATTATCCGCAGAAGCTTTACCGGGATATACCGGTCATCACCGACACGAACACAACCGACAACCATCTGGCGTTTCTGTCTTCATTCGTGCATCAGTTCCCTTACTATTTAGTGCCGGACTATGCGAAGAGCGAAGTCTACAACAAGTTCTATGAGAATGCTTGTCTGGCAGACCGGTTAAAGTGGAAAGAGCTTAGCGATGTGCCTTCCTACGTGTGGGGATATGGAGCGGGCGCCAATGACGGCCTTTACAACACGTATCACGCCGATAAAATCAATGATTCGCCGGGGAATGTCGCTTCTGCTTATATCATAGCCGGCTTCTTGCCGGTGTACCCAGCGGGTATTCACGACATGTATGCGATGTATCAGCTGCATATTCCATATGACGTGTATACGAATCCGCAAGACCCGGAAGATGAAGCCAAATTCAAAGCAGCTTACAAATACGGGGTGCATCGTTTCTCCTGGTGGCATCTTGAAGGAGCAGAGCGCTGGTATCCGGAGAAAGTAACGGTCATCGATTGGAGCTCCATGCTGTATGGCATGACGGCGTTCAAGCGAGGCATGTCCTTCTTTACCGACCGATTAAAATAAGCATAGCAGTAGTAAAGGTTCGACTGCGATGTGCAGTCGGGCCTTTTTGTTATAGCAATGCATAGTAATGAAATTTAATTGTATAATAATACCTGTTGCTATAGTCGTATCTTCCGTGTTATATTATATTTCTGCCTCCGAGACATTAACTTAGAAGCGGTGATCGAGACAAAAACAAGTTGAAAAATAAAGCTTGCAATCATGTTTCGAATCATGGTAAGATCTAATTCCGGTCATGAGCCGGAAGGAAATAAACGAGAGTAACACGAAGTATTTGTTCTTTGAAAACTGAACAATGAGCGACCAGTCAAATGGTTATAAATCGCGAAACTAACGTTTCGCAAAGCTAGTTTTTTGAATGAGCTAACAAGCGAATTCTTAAAAATGGCCAAGCCTTCGGGCTTACCACTTTTATGGAGAGTTTGATCCTGGCTCAGGACGAACGCTGGCGGCGTGCCTAATACATGCAAGTCGAGCGGAGTTATTCCTTCGGGGATAGCTTAGCGGCGGACGGGTGAGTAACACGTAGGCAACCTGCCTGTAAGACCGGGATAACATTCGGAAACGAATGCTAATACCGGATATGCAATT
>NZ_FNNV01000032.1 GCF_900106745.1 Paenibacillus sp. CF384
GTGCAGCAATGCATGCAGCTGACGAATACTAATCGGTCGAGGGCTTATCCTACGAACATTCGCTCGGATGTTCAACTTCGGACAACATCAGCTAATTAAGACCTTCGCAAAGGTTCGTATCCAGTTTTCAAGTTGCAAACCAACCAATTGAATAACCCATTCGTGGGTTTTATTTCATTGAGTTGGGAAGACTTGAAACGTATACACATGCCGGTGTAGCTCAGTTGGTAGAGCAACTGACTTGTAATCAGTAGGTCGTGGGTTCGACTCCTATCGCCGGCACCATTTTTTCAAACTTGAGCCATTAGCTCAGTTGGTAGAGCACCTGACTTTTAATCAGGGTGTCGTAGGTTCGAGTCCTACATGGCTCACCATTTTCGTTTCACGACAATGGGGGCACATCACATTATGCGCGTATGGCGGAATTGGCAGACGCACCAGACTTAGGATCTGGCGGGCGACCGTGGGGGTTCAAGTCCCTCTACGCGCACCATATTTACCTGCGGAAGTGGCTCAGCGGTAGAGCATCGCCTTGCCAAGGCGAGGGTCGCGGGTTCGATTCCCGTCTTCCGCTCCATTTTTACAACCTTCAAGACCGCTACTCAGATCTCTGAGTAACGGTCTTTTTTGCATGCTGGAATAGAAAAGCCGCTGCTCCGATATTCAATATCGGCACAGCGGCTTTTTACTATTTCTCTTCAAATGGCAGGATTGTTTCTTTCACGAGCGGCTTATAGGATGGATCAAAGTAGGCGGTATATACAATGTTGGCCGATATAGGTTTGGAACTAGCGTTTATGCTCCCTGTTTTAGCAACGTCGAACGAATCCACTGTAATCAATCGTGGCAGCTTCTGCAGCTCTTCGATATAACGGAGTACATTGGAATAGCTTCCTTTAATGACGGAAGCGACCTTTAGTTTCTTTACATTAGGACCCAAAGGGTTGATGGAATCAGTAGTGCCTTCGTTCGTATCTGAGTTTTCGCCAGCGATTGATTGTCCCTCTTCAAGGTCAGGCGTAAAGCTCGCGGTTAACGTTTCCGTTCCGGTAACGGACTCAATTTGCTGTAGATCCAGCAGCAGCTGTTCTGTATTATCCCAGAGTGGAAGCGCGAGCTGTACAGCTGATTTGGAGTACTCATCGCTTGCTTTCTTCTTCTCGGCGAGTTTATTGCTTAATAGGGAGTATTGGTTGTTTAGACTTTCAATCTCAATTTGCTGATTTGCAATCTTATCCGTAGACGGTTTGAGCAAGTACGTGTAAATGACAAACAAGACAAGGAACAGAAGTGCGAGCAGGAGAACGGTCAACGAACGGTTCTTAGTTAGTTGTTCCATTGTTATCCTCCTCAGTTGCTGTTTTCATCTTGACACTGAAAGTAGCCGAGTACGCTTTAGATACCGCTATGTCACCGTCAGCACTTGCAGTTGCCGCTGTATGCTTGCCGAAGCTTCAGCTTAATCTCCAACATCCCGCTGCTGCAGCCCGATTGATCGTTTAAACATTTCAATCGAATGAAGGAATCGTTGTGCGTTGAAGCCTCTTGACCTAAATCCAAGGGCACAGCATTTGGTACAACGATAGATTCAATTGCAATTTCGCGATCGTTAATGAATAAGGCGTGTTTACCTGAATCATTCGGTTTAATGGCGATCCCTTCTTGAAGCGACGTGCCACCCGAATTCGAGTCATCGTCTGAGACAACCTCAGGGAACATTAATACAATCGATTGCCGCAGATTTCCGTTCGTCTGTAATTGCGAGATTCGACTTGGCCCCACGCGGTATAATTCTGAAATAATGGAAGACATGAGCAGGTCGCCTTCATCACGCAGTGTATTCTCGATCCGAATTTTGTTATATGTATTGAGGCCAAATGTGATAGAGGAGTAAATAACCCCCATTACGACGGACAATAAGGCCAGCGTAGCGATGAGCTCGATTAACGTATAACCGCCCTCTGCATGTTGACTGATCTTTATTCGCCGCCTTAATTTGTTAACGAATCGCTTCATCGGTTATGTATCCCTCCACTTCGGCGCTTTCACGCTTACTCGAGCTGACATCTTCTCCATCCGAAGGAGCTGATGTCACTATAACTTTAATCGGAATCAGATATTTGCCGATATTTCCATCTGTTGTGCTGTCTAGATCATTGAGCTCATCCTGGTATATGACCTTCACACGATAAGCGATACCGTTAATTTCGGGATTCAAAATATAGTAGAGTGACTGTGGATCTGAAAAGAGACTTTCATATTGCAAGCAAGAACCACTGTCCTTTAAGCAGTTTTTTGAATCAATATCATCTATATCATCACCAATTCCGATCGGTTGTCCGATCTTATAAAATTTGGTTATCGCATCAAAATTCGACTGCTTCTGCATATAAAACAGCGTGTTACGCGCCAGATTGACCATGACTGTCTTATTCTGGTTACCCTTGGCGTAGGAGAGGGCATGGACGAAAAAACCTGTCATCGCGAGTCCGGCGACGGAGAGGATGATGAGGCAGGTTAAGATTTCAACGAGTGTAAAGCCACTCTCTCTAGATGGCTGCTGCAGCTCGTGTGCTTTCATAAGCAATCACAGCTCCCTTCAATTAACATACATTTCCTAATTATCTTCGACACAGAACGTCGCAATTCCACCTAGTTCTAAAGTCTCATGAAATAAAAATAAGCCGCTCTCTCTCAAGTGTTAACTCAAGAGAGATGGCGTTATGGTAATAGGACTAATTACTTAGTATTCATTGGACCGGAGCCTAGCTTAACGGATAAGTGCCACTCGCTCTCAGAGTGAGGAGCAATGCGGAGAAGCTTGTCTCGTCCAACTGCTTCAGTTAGGCTGTCGTAGTAACCATTGCATGGCTCCAGTGCGCAAACAGCTTGCTCGTTGCATAATCCTTCGTCAATCCAGATGCCCAGGTAAGGCACGGATTCAGCATCCCACTCCAGCTTTAAGTAATCCTCGCTGTCTTGTTCATAAAGTCCGGTCCATCCCTCATCGACTGCCCCGTCAATATAGAATTTACGAGCATCCTTGGCAGAAGAGGGTCCAATCGTATCTAGGCGAAGCTTCGAACCATCCATAACCGTTTCCGGCCAATCGTACAGCTCGCCTTGCTGCAGCAAACCACCACCGTATACGCAGCGCACTTGTTTAGTGGCCCCAGGCAGCATAATCCGCGTGTTTGCCGTGGCAACAAATTGGGGATGCGCAAGCCAAAATGCCGCTAGCGTCTCCGAACTGAGGTTCCGAACTGTGTATTCAAACCGCAGCTGTTGATCACTCTCGAAGCGAATTGTTCTTGTCAATTCATAGGGGAGCGCTCGGCCGACTACTTTGCAAACGAGTGCATCCTGTTCTTCGAAAGAAACCTCCCATGGGATGGACCATACATCGCCATGATCCGGCATGAGTTGTCCAAAGTTGGCGCCTTCTAACGGATAGGTGCATGCGGCGACGGTAGGGAAACATTCATCCCAGCCGCTCATATCCGCTGCGAGAAAGTCAGAGCCATGTTCGACCTTGGCGAGTGGCCGGGCCCCCGTGCCGACGATCCACTCTTTACCGGTAAGGACGTTCTCTAGGGAGACGATTTTGCCTCCCAGCTCGGGAATGATGGTAATCCGCAGTGCCGTAGATTCCATGAGGACGGCGGGCCAGTCTTGATAGGTGGTATGGGTAATGATACAGCGTGATTCCATAGGGGTGCATCTACCTCCAAAATGGTTCGTTTATTAACCAGTATAACGCAAATAGTGGAGGGGATTGGAAAGAAATTCAGAGTAGGAGCGGAGCGACCGAAACGGCCTCGTACATCGGACGCCGCTGCAAGTGACTCTGATAGAGGGTTATGGCATCTGCTTGCCACTGGAGCGGGCTTCCACTCGGCAGCTTCCATCCCATCAGCTGCGAAGGCTCGAATGAGCTCTCGCCGGCGTAGTTCCGTGCAAGCGTGAGATGCGGATGGTAGGAGCGGCTCTCCGGCATAAGGCCGAGAGGCTTTAATACGCGGACAACGTTCTGCTGCAGCTTGTGCAGCTGCTCGACATCCCCTGCGACGTCGGCCCACAGGACGGAGGGGCGAATCGGGCGCCCGAAGACGCCAAGCGAAGTCACATGTAACGAGAAAGCTAGAACGGACGACGCTGCTTCACGTAGTGCTGCCGAGATGGCAGGGACAAGCTCTATTGGCGTATCGCCCAGAAATTGCAGCGTGATGTGATAATCGGCAGGATGTGCCCATTTACGAAAGGGAAGCTGTGGCTTGATATCCTCGCACCCTATCGAAAGGGACTGTTTAATGGAATCCGGTACAGGGACGGCAGCGAATAAGCGGACGGTCTGCGCCGGAGCGGCTGGCGTATTCACAGGCTTATAGCAACCCCTCTCTTCTCAAATATAACGCTAGCTCGTCTCACAGATGGAATCCTATTAGTCGTGATCCACGATGATATAGCCTTGCCCCAATTCCATCTCCATAAACCCGGCCATTCGGCGAGTCTGGTAGGATAGCGGCGTATTGCTGCCGGTCAGGATGTAATTTCGACGATCCGCGGCATTCTCAGCTGGCAGGGCAAATGCTTTCACGAATCGAAACACTTCTCGAAGTGTTGTATAGATGGCGTTAATATGTGCATCGTTCTCACGCTTCCCCATGAGATTGATAAGGATTGCGCCGCTCTCATCCAGCTTGTCGGCAGCAAGTTCGAAGAAGCTCATCGAGGTCAAATGCCTCGGCGTTCCCTTATCGGAGAAGGCATCGAGCACAATAAAATCAACCGTATGCTCAGCTTCGCATGAGAGCAGCTCACGGCCATCGCCAACCACCACATTATCGTCCCCATAGCCAAAGTATTGCTTGCTTAACGCTACGACTCGCTCATCCAGCTCAGCAACTTTGATCGTTGTCCCCGTATGATGTCGGGCAATTGTTCCGACGCCATGACCAATGATAAACAGACGCTGATCGGCCTGATTGCTGTCATTCATGAGGTGAAGCATAGCCTGTGGATATTCGAATAGAATCCGCTCCGGCTGATCCAAATCCACAGCGCCTTGCATGGCGTTGTTAGAGAACTGAAGGACGCGGAATCGCCCATGTTCCTCGCCGTATTTATTCGTATCGTAAACGGTAATCTCGTTTAGCAAGCTGTTTTCCCGGTGCAAAATCTGCACGATGTTCCAATCTCCTTCGTCCCGGCAAACCTACCGGACCTATTATAGATTCCAGCGTATCGCATCTCGAGGTCACATTCAATTGCTATGTGAGAGCAATGTGCCTCCCTCCCTGATGTTGGCATCACAGGCTGAAAGGTTTGGCAGTATTCCTTTGATAATCCAATTGAAAAGAATGGGTATGCAGGATGAAAGCGAAATCATGCGCACAATTCGATAGAATTGGCGGAATTAGCACGTAAATCAGGTTTTACATTCTCCTCGCACAAGAATAAGATTTGATTCATCAACGGAATACATTGCTTGAAACGCTGAGTCCTCGCAAGAGGAACGGGGGAACCAATCAGAAGCCGATTTCGATCAGAACGGCTTCTTGGGGTGAATCCATAACAGGTGTTATTTGTTAAGGTAGGGTACTCTCAAGCCCGAATCCGACAGCTAACCTCGTAAGCGTATGAGAGAGAACCCCCTTCAATCGAGCTTCCAGCAGCTTGTTTCTTTACGCATGCTGTGAAAGAGGCCCGGGAGTAGAGTTTCTCTGCTCCCGGGCCTCTTT
The DNA here is from genome assembly GCF_900106745.1 of Paenibacillus sp. CF384. Taxonomy (GTDB): domain Bacteria; phylum Bacillota; class Bacilli; order Paenibacillales; family Paenibacillaceae; genus Paenibacillus_Z. The sequence goes on from NZ_FNNV01000032.1 coordinate 5,742, forward strand.
GTGTTTTCCACCAAACGATTCAGGAGAGTGAGTATTGTGAAAGATTGCAAGATTCAGGCGATCGAGCTGTTTCAATTTGATGGGGAGCTCATGGATGAACGGCTGCCCGGACATAGTGAGGACTGCATTTGCGGTTTACTCGCCATCACCACGAATGACGGAGGCTGCAGCCTCATTGAATTCCAGATGCACGGCTGTAACCTGAAGGGGGACATTGTGCAGTGGACGGCCGTCTACCAGCGAATGAAGGGACTGACACTCGATGAGAGTATGGACTACATCCATCAGAAGCAAGACGCATGGGGGATGGAACGCGCGCATTTAATGGAATCGGCATTAATAAGCTTGGCCGAGCAGCTGGATTGCACAGCGAAAGGCATAACCAATCGAAATTGCGCCGAATGGAATCGTGCCTATTTATTCGACCATTCGCAGGCCTATGTCTCTTTCTAGACGGGGTTAGTGAGCGATTTTTATACTTTTTTTACACCTGACAGCCGGTTTCTTTACCCCCTTTTTACGGTAACCCGTATTAAGATTTTCGTATACCGACGAGGGGGAAATGATAAGCAGCATAATAAACGTCAAGCACATGGAAAGACAAAGAATAGTTTCAATCCGGCAGGGGAAAATATTCTCAATTCACTGCATGCAGCTATAGGAGGTAGTCAGAAGATATGGTCAATGATTTTACGATGGTGGTATTGTTTGTTGCTGCATTCGCTATATTCTGGGGATTCCTTAAATTCTGTGAGAGAGCCTAGGGAGGTAACGCTATGATTATCGTCGGCATTATTGCAGCTATTCTAATTTTGTATCTAGGCTTTGTATTAGTTAAACCAGAAAAATTCTAAATGGCCAGGGCGGAGGATTCATGACATGAGTATGGGGTTCGTACAGGTAGCCATTACGCTGATCATCATTATGTTGTTGGTTAAGCCGGTAGGCAGTTATCTTGTAAAAGTGTTTCAGCATGAGAAAACAGCATTGGATCGCGTGTTCGGTCCGTTTGAACGATTGCTGTATCGGTTGATGGGCATACGCGAAGATGAAGCAATGGGCTGGAAGAAGTATGTAGCAGCCGTCCTGCTCAGCAACTTTGTGATGATGCTCCTCTTGTATCTTGTATTACGGTTTCAAAGCTTTCTGCCGCTTAACCCGGACGGTATCGCAAATATGCCGGCAGGGCAGGCCTTTAATACTGCCGTATCGTTTATTACGAATACGAACTGGCAGTCGTACTCAGGTGAGAATGGACTATCTTACTTGTCTCAACTGCTCGCGATTACCTTTCCGATGTTCACGTCGGCGGCGACCGGCTTTGCAATAGCAGTTGCGTTCATTCGTGGACTCGTCGGCCGTCAGGATAATCTCGGTAACTTCTATGTGGACATCACTCGCGGAATTACGCGCGTATTCCTGCCGCTGAGCTTCTTGGTCGCTTTGTTCTTCGTGTTCCAAGGCATTCCGCAAACGTTCCAAGGTGCTGTAGATGCGACCACGCTTGAAGGCGCTCAACAGACGATAACCAGAGGATTAGTTGCAACACTTGAATCCATTAAGCACATCGGTACGAATGGCGGAGGCTGGTTCGGCACGAACTCGGCGCATCCGTTTGAGAATCCGACGCCGCTCACAAATATGATTGAAATTATTTGCATGATGCTGCTTCCAACCGCGCTTGTGTATGCGTTTGGTCTGATGGTCAAGAACAAGAAGCAAGGATGGGCCGTATTTGGGGCTATGGGGCTTATCTTCTTGGTCATGCTCACAGTCGTTTTTGTATCGGAATACAAAGGTGTTCCAGCGCTTGATGCAGTAGGTTATCACGGAAATATGGAAGGCAAGGAAGTCAGGTTTGGCGAATCTCAATCCGCCTTATTTACAGCAGTGACAACAGCAGCAACGACTGGTTCTGTAAATAATATGCACGAATCATTAACCCCGATGGGCGGGTTCGTTGCGTTAGCCGAAATGATGCTGAATAACGTATTCGGCGGTAAGGGTGTCGGGCTGCTCAATGGGTTATTGTATCTCATATTATCGGTATTTATTTGCGGTTTGATGGTCGGACGTACGCCGGAATTCCTCGGTAAGAAGATTGAAGGCAAGGAAGTGAAGCTGGCTGCCATTGCGCTGCTGATTCACCCTTTAATCATTCTTGCTCCGACCGCACTTGCACTTGCAACGCCGACAGCCGTCGCGTCCATAGCGAACGCCGGTACGCACGGACTATCTGAAGTGCTTTATGCCTTTACATCCGGCGCGGCAAACAATGGTTCCGCATTTGGGGGGCTGACCGCGAACACCGACTTCTATAATGTAGGAATTGGTTTAGTGATGTTGTTCGGCCGTTATATTTCAATCATTGCGATGCTTGCGATTGCCGGATCTCTCGCGGTTAAACGAGTTGTTCCGGTGACAACGGGAACATTGCGCACGAATACACCATTGTTCACGGGTATTCTCATCATGATCATTCTCGTGATCGGAGCGCTTACGTTCTTCCCGTCCCTTGCACTGGGACCAATCGCTGAACATCTGGCCATGTCGCACTAAACTTAAGGAGAGATAACGATGGCTGCTGCACGCAGAAAGACCATAACGAAGGAAATCGCATCGCAGGCGATACTTGATGCCTTTAAGAAACTGAATCCGGTCGTTATGATGAAGAATCCGGTTATGTTTATCGTTGAAGTAGGTACAGTGATTACGCTGCTGTTATCCATATGGCCGGATCTGTTTGGGACGGATACAGTAGGCCGAGGCTATAATGTGACCGTGTTTTTCATCCTGCTCTTTACCGTACTGTTCGGGAATTTCGCTGAAGCTTTAGCGGAAGGCCGAGGCAAGGCGCAGGCAGATACCCTTCGGAAAACAAAATCCGAAACGATGGCGAAGCTTGTTCAGCGGGATGGTACCTATAAGCAGGTGCCTTCCACGCAGCTGAAGAAAGGTGACATTGTTCGTGTGGAAGCCGGCGAGCTTATTCCGACCGACGGTGAGATTATAGAAGGTCTCGCATCCATCGATGAATCAGCGATTACAGGTGAATCTGCACCTGTAATCAAGGAAGCCGGAGGCGACTTCTCCTCGGTTACAGGGGGAACGCGAGTGGCCTCGGACTTTATCGTTGTGAAGGTCATGACGGATCCCGGTGAATCGTTCCTGGATCGCATGATATCGCTCGTAGAAGGTGCCAAACGGCAAAAAACACCGAACGAACTGGCGTTAACGACGCTGCTTGCGGTGTTAACGATCATATTCCTTATTGTTATTATCACGATGGTGCCAATGGCCAAATATCTGAATGTCAATTTGGATATCGCCACTCTAATTGCTTTGCTCGTCTGCTTAATACCGACCACCATCGGCGCGCTGTTGTCCGCTATCGGGATTGCCGGCATGGACCGGGTTACGCAGTATAATGTACTTGCGATGTCTGGTAAGGCGGTTGAGGCAGCCGGCGATATCGATACGTTGATCTTGGATAAAACCGGCACGATAACCTACGGGAATCGGATGGCTGCGGAGTTTATTCCTGTGAAAGGCGTCACCGCCAAGGAGATGACGTTCGTCGCATTGCAGGCTTCTGTGAAGGATGAAACGCCTGAAGGTCGTTCGATCGTAGAGCTGGCCGGCAAACTGGGCGAATCTTGGACGGCGAGCGAATATGCAAGTGCTGAAATCGTCGAGTTTACGGCAGAAACACGAATGTCCGGACTCGATATGGCAGGCGGCATTCAGATTCGCAAAGGCGCGGTCGATGCCATTAAGAAATTTGTTGCCGCGAGTGGCGGCAGCATTCCGAGCGACTTAGAAGAAATCTCGAACCGGATCGCCAGAGCGGGAGGCACGCCGCTGGCTGCGGCCGTAGGCAATCGCATCTATGGCGTCATTTACTTGAAGGATACCGTGAAGCCTGGACTGAAGGAACGTTTTGCAGAGATGCGGGCAATGGGCATCAAGACGATCATGTGTACGGGCGACAATCCACTCACGGCGGCTACGATTGCCCTCGAAGCGGGCGTCGATGACTTCATCGCCGAAGCGAAACCAGAGGATAAAATCGCTGCCATTAAGAAAGAGCAGCAAGAAGGCAAGCTCGTTGCGATGACCGGCGACGGTACGAATGATGCTCCGGCACTGGCGCAAGCCGACGTAGGTCTGGCCATGAATTCAGGAACGATGGCTGCCAAGGAAGCCGCCAATATGATCGATTTGGATTCCGATCCGACGAAGCTGTTGTCGGTGGTTTCAATCGGCAAACAATTGCTCATTACCCGGGGTGCACTGACAACATTCTCGATATCCAATGATATCGCCAAGTATTTTGCGATTATCCCGGCTATGTTCATCATCGCGATGCCTCAGCTGCAATCGCTGAATATCATGCACCTGGCTTCGCCGAAATCGGCGATTCTGTCGGCGCTTATCTTTAACGCCGTCATCATTCCGCTGCTCATTCCGATTGCGATGAAGGGCGTGAAATACCGTGCGATGACAGCAGATACGCTGCTTACGCGCAACGTTCTGATTTACGGCCTCGGCGGGGTTATCGTCCCTTTCGTAGGTATCAAAATCATAGACCTGGTGCTTCATGGTCTTCAACTTGTTTAAGGAGATAATCATATGAAGATGACACTGACCGCGATCCGCCTGTCCGTAGTGCTAATGCTGCTTTGCGGGCTCCTATATCCTCTTGTCACGACGGGTTTTGCCCAGGTATTATTCCCTAAACAAGCCGAGGGCAGTTTAATTAAAGTAGACGGCAAAGTTGTAGGTTCGGAGCTGATCGCCCAGGACTTCCAATCGCCGAAATGGTTTCACCCGCGAGCATCCAATGCGAAATATGATCCGACTTCCACGGCAGGCTCCAATATGGCTGTTGCTTATCCGGAGTATGTGCAAGCGATGAAGGAGCAAATTGACGCGCTTCGGAAGGAAAATCCGAGCTTAACGGACATTCCGGCCGATCTAGTAACCATATCCGGCTCCGGGTTTGATCCGGATATATCCCCGGAAGCGGCCAAGTTTCAAGTGCCGCGAATCAGTAAAGAAACTGGGATATCGGAGCAGGAGCTTAATAGGCTTGTAGATGCCCATACGACAAGCCGCCAGCTTGGCATATTCGGGGAACCGCGCGTGAACGTAACGGCAATCAATATGGAACTCATGAAGCAAGTGAAGTGATGATTAAGCAGCCGCCTCCATTTCATATGGGGGTGGCTTTCTCGGTTTAGTACATCGTTCACATAGGGGAGTGAAAATCGCCAATGGAGAGCTTCAAACGCAGAACGCCGGAAGATATCTTGCACTCCATCTCTAAGCTTCATCGCGGGACGCTGAAGATCTACATCGGTCCGGTGAGCGGCTCAGGCAAAACCTATCATATGCTGCGTGAAGGACAGACCTTGAAGCAGCAAGGCATTGATGTGGTGATTTGCGCAGTGTCGACGCTGCAGCGACCCGAGACGGTAGAGCAAGTAGGTGATCTGGAGCGGGTCCCTAGTATTCATTGGTATACAGACGGTACGGAATTCAAAGATTTGAACTTGGATGCTCTGATAGAGCGAAATCCGGAAGTCGTTCTCGTCGACGGACTCGCACACCGGAATCGACCGGATGCTCGGTTTCCTACAAGGCTGGAGGATATCAAATTTCTGCTCTCCCATGCGATTAGCGTGATCACAACCGTTAACGTCTATGAGCTTGAAGGTTACACGGAAATCGCGCATAAGCTTACGGGAATTGAAGCGGCATGTACGGTTCCGGCGGATACGCTTGAACTGGCCGATGAGGTAAGGCTGATTGACGTCACTCCGGAAACGGTCTTAAGTCGAATGGCGGAAGGACATTTGAAAGGCAACAAGGATGCAACGTTGTTTAAACGAGGCAACTTAGGCGTGCTGCGTGAACTGGCGCTTCGGCTGGTTGCGGAGGATGTGAATGGTTCTCTGAAATCACATCGTGAAGAAATGGGGCTCATCGGCCCATCGGGCGCAGCCGAGCGCATCTTGGTTACAACGCAATATCACTGGAACGGTTCGATCTACGTCAGACGGGGGCAGCAAATTGCCAAACGACTGAACGGAGATTTGGTAGTGATTACGTTTCGCAATTTGAAGAAGACGTTATCCAAGGAAGAGGCCACCTTCCGTAGGAGCACGATTAAGCTGGTAGAGAAAGTGGACGGCCAGTTTGAAGAGCTGCCTTTTCCGAGACGCAGGCGCATTCCAAGGACGTTAGTGAACTATGCGACCCAGCATAGTGTGACGCGCATCGTGATGGGACATTCGAAGCAAACGCGGTGGCAGGAATTATGGCAGGGGTCCATTATTAGTGAGCTTCTGAAGATCACGAGAAATATTGATTTGTTTCTGGTTGCCGATTCGACAGCCAATGAGGGGGAGCGGGTTCTCCCTGCCCAAATGACGGCTGCCACGGAGCAGCAGCAGTATAAGCGGCTCAGTCAGCAGGAGGTAGCGGAGAAGATCGACCAGATCAGACGCGGCAAGTTTAAAGTGTACATCGGCGCTGCTCCCGGCGTAGGTAAAACGTATATGATGCTGCGAGAAGGGAATGACCTTCTGAGGAAGGGCATTGATGTGCAGATTGGACTGCTGGAAACGCATAACCGAGCAGAGACGATTCAGCAAATCGGCAGCTTGAATGTCATTGATCGAAAGCGTATGGTGTATCAAGGGGTTTCCCTCGAAGAAATGGATACCGAAGAGATTATCCGAAGATGTCCCGAGGTCGTACTGGTCGACGAGCTTGCGCATACGAATGTACCTGGAAGCAAGTACAAGAAGCGCTATGAAGATGTGCTGGACATATTGGATGCCGGCATTTCCGTCATTTCAACGGTCAACGTACAGCATCTGGAGAGTTTGAACGACGCCGTCGAACAAATTACTGGGGTTCGCGTCCGGGAGACGGTACCCGACAGTATTCTTCATTTGGCCGATGAGGTGCAGCTCATTGACGTTTCTCCGGAAGCGCTCCAGCATCGGATGCGGGAAGGCAAAGTCTACGCCATGACGAAAGTCGATCAGGCGCTGAATAACTTCTTCAAGACAGGTAATCTGATTGCGCTGCGAGAGCTGGCGCTTCGCGAAATCGCCGACGATGTCGATGAACGATTGGAATCGTTCGAGCGGAAGAGCTCGCTGCGAGGTCCGTGGAGAAGGAAAGAAGTGATCTTTATCTGCGTCAACAGTACGCCGCATGCCGAACGTTTGATACGGCGCGGGTTCCGGACGGCGTACAGGCTGAAAGCCGCCTGGTATGTCAATTATGTACAGGTGGGCGGCAGCTGTTCGGAGGAACTGAAGAAACGGCTGGCCGCTTTGGAGAAATTGACGGAGCGATTAGGCGGAAAGTTTATTATCCACGAAGAGCATCAGAATAGACAAATCGCCGTTGTCTTAGCTTCCAAAGCGGAAGAGGTTGAAGCGACGCAGCTGGTCATCGGTCAACCGAAGATTTCCTTCTGGGAAGCACTGTGGAAGGGTTCCGTCGTCAATCAGCTCATTCGGCTTACCAGGCATATGGATGTATTAATTGTGGCTGACTTTGATGTTCAAACGCAATAACTTCAGGCAGCATATAGTCTCCTCCAGGATGTGATGAACATGAATCTGACCTATCGAATCAGAGCCTTTTCGATGAAGCCTTATGTTTGGGTTACCCTATGCGTCACCTTGTTAACCATTGTCCTCCATGCGTTTGAGCTGGCCTTCGATATGGTTAACATCGCCCTCATCTATTTATTTCCCGTGTTGTTCAGTGCTGTCTATTGGGGACTTGGACCTTCATTCTATGCGGCGGCATTAGGCGTGATTGCTTTTGACTTCTTCTTTGTCCCGCCTTTTCTCAGCTTTACGGTAGAGGATCTGCGTTATCTCTTCTCCTTTGTGGTCTACCTTGCCGTTGCAGCATTAACAGCCAGTCTAGCAGCAAGACTCAAACAACAGCTACTTCTGGCCAAACAAAGAGAAGCCCATACGGCATCGCTCTACACCTTAAGTCAGCAAATGACGGCCATTGCGGACCTTCAATCCTTGCTTGAGAACGTGTGCCGCCAAGTATCGACTACCATTAACTCGCAGGTGGCGCTATATCTGCCGGACAGCCAGGATGAGCTTACTTTAGCCGCGTCTTCTGCAAGCGGGGACTGGGGCAAGGGAGAATCGGAGACGGCAATCGCCAAATGGGTATATGCACACGGCGAGATGGCCGGCCGAGGTTCAGGCACGCTAAGAGAATTTCCCGGCTTGTATGTGCCGCTGTTAACGGAGGAGCGGGTGTACGGCGTAATAGCTATGAATCTTGCGAGTAATGGAAATTCGACGACTACTCTATCCATGGAGAATAAGAGGCTTCTGGAAGCCTATGCCGGACTGGCAGCGAGTGCAATTGCAAGGGTGAAGTTAGGGGAAGAGGCCAAGCTTGCCCATTTGACGGCTGAATCCGAGCGCCTCCGAACAGCATTGCTGGACTCCGTTTCCCATGAATTACGGACACCGCTCGCAACGGTTATTGGGTCGGCAACGGGACTCATCGAAGGTGATCGGATGTTCTCTTCCGAGGATCGACTTGAATTGCTAGAGACAATCAGAGACGGGGCATTGCGTATGAATCGGCTCGTCACGAACTTGCTTGGCATGGTCCAATTAGAGAGCGGCATGCTCCGGCTGCGCAAGAACTGGTGCGATGTTGAAGACATTATCGGAGTCGTCTTGTCCCAGGTGAAGGACTTTCAGCGCAATAGAGAGATACGGGTGAGCCTGCCGGAGCGTGTTCCAATCGTGCTTGGCGACGAGGTGCTGCTGGAGCAAGTGCTGGTTAACGTGGTCAGCAATGCGATCAAGTATTCGCCGGATGAGAGCACCATTGTGATTTCCGTCAGACAGGATGAAACGCATGTTATCATTAGGGTAGCGGATGCCGGTTTAGGTATCGCGGATGCGGACTTTGAGCGGATATTCGATAAATTTTACCGTGGCAGCACGACCAAGCATGTGCCCGGAACGGGTCTTGGACTGGCGATTTGTAAAGGAATTATAGAAGCGCATGGGGGAACGATTACTGCGGAGCCTCAACTGGCCAAAGGTGCCGTTATCCAAATTTCGCTGCCTGTAGGCGACCAGAGCTTCCTAGATGAATTATTGCCGAAGGGGAGCAGTGAATAGTAATGACAACTACAAGCGGTGCACGTATTCTAATCATCGACGATGAGCCCCAGATCTGTAAGCTGCTGAAAGTAACGCTGCAAGCGCATCACTTTGACATTCATACCGCAGCAACGGGAGAAGAAGGCGTCTATCAAGCGAGTATTTCCCATCCCGACCTTATCGTGCTCGATCTTGGCTTACCCGATATATCCGGAATGGAAGTGCTGCGCCGAGTCCGAGAGTGGACGCGGGTACCGGTCATCGTATTGACGGCCAAGGACCGAGAAGACGATAAGATTGCGGCGCTCGACAGCGGAGCGGACGATTACGTCACCAAGCCCTTTGGCATGGGGGAGCTGCTCGCGAGAATACGAGTTGCGCTTCGTCATGCAGCCAAATCTGCCGATGAGCCTGTTCTTCAGTTCGGCCGTCTTATGATTGATTTGGCGCAGCGGATCGTCGAGCTGGACGGCAATCGAGTGAAGCTGACGCCTACGGAGTACGACCTGCTTAAAGTATTAGCCTCGAGTGCGGGCAAGGTCATCACGCAGCGCCAATTGCTGCAGCAGGTGTGGGGCGGCCATCACCACGAATCAGACAGCCATTATCTGCGCATTTACATTGGCCATTTGCGCAAGAAGCTGGAGGAAGACCCGACGAGACCGGTCTTCATTGAGACGGAGCCGGGTATCGGGTATCGGTTCTTGCTGCAAGATTAGCGTCGCCACGTTACAAAGAAAGAAGTCGTACAGCTGAGCTGCACGACTTCTTGTCATTGAATATTATTTCGCTGCTTTCCAAGCATTAATTTGCTTCTGCATTTCCGCGATAATTTTGTCCGCACCGGCATCTTTCATCTTCGCTACGAACTCGTTGTATTTCTCCTCGGATGTAACACCCAAGCTAATCGCACGGGAGTACTCGTCGTTGACGGCAGAGGCTTTCGCGATTTCGCCTTTTACAGGCTCGGCATCGAACGTGAAGCCAAGAAGCTTGGAAGGCTCAGCTTCTGCATTCACTTTCTTCGTTTGCTCCCACACATCTGCAGGCATGCCTTTCTCAACATTAGCCAAGAAGTTGGATGCGAACATCCAAGGCACTTGCGGGTTGTAATCGGCTTGCGTAGGTCCTGGGATCATTAGACCGTCCGCGTCGAAATCGTATTGCTCGCCTTTAATACCGAAGTTCAAGAGGTTATACAGATCTTTGTCCGTATTGAGCAATTCCAGCAGCATCATCGCTCTTTCCGGATTCTTGGAATTGCGGTTGATCGCTTGCATCGTAGCCGTGATACCGCCTGTCGTCAAATGGGCAGTACCAGCAGGAACTTCAAGGTACGGCTCTCCGCCAAGCGCGGAGTCAAGGTTAGCACCGCCCGGCTTGAATGCGCCGCCGATGTTCAGTACCCATTTGCCGGCTTTGCCGTCTGTCCAATCATCGGTTTTCTTCGAAATCCGTTCTTTGGAGTGCAGGATGCCCTGCGCGCTCCAATCACGCAATGTCGCTGCGAATGTCTTCATTTCATTGGATTCGAACTGATTCACAACCGTAAGGGAATCATCGCCGAATTTCACTACGCCGGGAATATTGAAGCCTACGATGGCTTCCATGTTAAAGAAGTCCGGGTCGATCCCGATAACCGGGTATTTCTGAGGATTATCCTTCTGTACGGCTTGGATAAACGGCAAGAGCAGGTCTAGGCTGTCATAGCCGATCTTTCCGCCGATGGCATTCATGTCCAATCCGTATTTATCGATCAGTGCTTTTGGAACGGCAACAGCCGGTGTTCTTGCGGAAATTTGCTGATTCACGAAACCATAGATTTGCCCTTTGATTTTCGTTGCATCCCAGAAGGATGCTGGCATGGAGTTTAAAGTTGTCGGTGCGTACTTGGCAAGCAGGTCATCGAGCGGGAGGAATGCGCCTTTGGCTACGTTTTGCGTATAGTTGTTGATCCAGCCGGCCGTGAACGTGATGTCGTAAGGCTCGCCGGAGGCAATAACGACTTGCATTTTCTGATCAAAGTCACCGAATGGAATTGCCTTGAAATCAACGGTAGCATTGATTTTCTCTTTGATTACTTTATTGACTTCCGCGAAAATCTTATCTTGTTGAGGTTGCGGGAAGTTACCCGGGAAATACCATGTCAGCTTAACCTCGGGAAGATCTGCAGCCGTATTTCCATCCGTAGCTGCTGTATTATTAGTAGTCGCCGAGTTGTCTGTGGTTGCCGTGTTAGTTGAATCGTTCTTCGCTGCATTGCCGGACGTGTTCGCGTTCCCTCCATTGTTATTGGAGTTGCCGCACGCGACGGCCAGCATGCTGAATACAAGAAGCACAATCGTACATAGAAGGCCTAACTTGGACAAGCGGAATGCTCTTGCTCGTTGCATTGTGAATCCTCCCTTTTTTATAATGGCTCTTGCTATCTTAAATTGGATCATGGATCCACGTTTAAGCTATCCCTTGACTGCACCTACCGTAAGTCCTTTGACAAAATACTTCTGGAAGAAGGGGAAGACAGCGAGCATCGGTCCGGCTGCCAGGATCGCCATCGCCATCCGGGCGGATTCCGATGGGAGCTCAGCATTCTTCATACTAGGCGGCATCATGTTGGTTGAGCTGGTGAGATAGGCGATGTTGTTCATCATGCGGTAGAGCATATATTGCAGCGGAACAAGGTGTTCGTTCTCGATGTAGAGCAAACTGAGCCACCAATCGTTCCAGTACATCAGCAGGGTGAATAAGGAGACCGTAGCCAAACCCGGTTTGGCAAGCGGGATGATCATTTGGAAGAAGATTCGGAACTCGCTCGCACCGTCAATCATGCACGATTCGATAATGTTGAAAGGAATCTTCTGCATGAAGGAGCGCAGCAGCAGAATGAACCAAGGTACGGCCAAATACGGAAGGATAAGCACCCACATGGTATTTTTCAGATGCAAGTAATTGCTGATCAAGATATAGGTTGGCACCAAGCCGCCGTTGAACAGCAGCGTGAAGAACACGTAGAAGCTGAGGCTGTTCTTGAATTTGAAGTCGGAACGCGAGAGCGTGTAGGAGATGCCGGCCATGAACAAGACGGCGAGAAAGGTGCCGATGAAGCTGACCATGATGGATACTTTGAACGCGCCCAGAAGCTGGACAGGACGATATAAGACGTACGAATAAGCCTTCAAATCAAACATGCGGGGTATTAAGCTGTACCCGTTCTTAAGAATATCCACTTCATTGCTCAAGGAAATGGACAAGACGGAGACGAGCGGCAGGATACAACATAGGCTAAAGAGAATAAAGATCAAATGGATGAGAAGCTGCGATAGCTTCTGTTTCATCTGTGGCATGGGCTCATCTCCAGACGTCTTCTAAAATAATTTATTGTCATCATCGATTTTCTTCACCACGTAGTTGCTGGCCAATACGACGATAAAGCCCATCACGGATTGGAATAATCCGACTGCCGAGGACATGCCGATATCGCCTGATACTTTGAGCATCCGAAACACATAGGTGTCGATAACTTGAGTGACTGGGAACAATTGCCCGACCTCCCTTGGGACGAAGAAGAACAAGCCGAAATCCGAGTAGAAGATTTTGCCGATGGAAAGCAGGGTCATGATCGTAATGAGCGGCATGATGAGCGGTATCGTAATGTTGCGGATAATCTGGAGTTTGGAAGCGCCGTCGATCTCGGCCGCCTCGAAGTATTCCTGTGAAATGCCCAGAATACCGGCGTAGAAAATAATGCTGACATAGCCAAGCCCTTTCCAAATATTAATGAGGGTTAGCAGAATAGGCCAAACCCACGTCGTGGAGTAAAAGTCGAATGCTGCGAAACCCAGCTTCTCGGTCAACATCGTAAGAACGCCGTATGGACCGATGAAGGAGTACGCCATATAGGCCACGATGATCCAGGAGAAGAAGTAAGGGAAGAAGAAGACCGTCTGATAGGCTTTGACCCATCTGCGGCTGACGACTTCATTGAGTAGGATCGCGAATACGACGGATAAGAACGTGCCTACAACGATAAAGATGCTATTATATAGAAGCGTGTTTCTGACGACCATCCAAGCGTCGCTGGAAGTAAAGAAGAACTTGATGTTATCAAACCCGACCCACGGACTGTGCAGAATGCCATCGGTATAGTTGATATTTTTGAAAGCAATGAAGATCCCGCCCATCGGAAGGTACGAGAAAACGAAGATCACTAGAAAAGCGGGCAGTGCGAGCAGCGACAGCTGCAGATTCTTCTTCAGATGACGTGATGAAGTTAAGAACGGAATTTTGTTCAATGCAGCCAGACCTCCTTTAGGTAAGAATGTAAACGCTATCAAGGACTGACTTGATCATAGTTGATCGGATGGGGAGCTGACAATTTCTAAAATGCCTATTCAGTTCACTTTCGAACGAATGGAACAGTTCTCAAAATCACTTTTTGTTCTGAAAACAGGAATTTGAAGGGAAATCGGCAAACAAATTGAATCATTTTCGCGTTGTGTGATAGTCTTGGAAGTAGAGGAGTTGCATGCATAATGTTCAAGAAATTTGTTCTGAAGAACCCGTTTCAGCTCTTCCTGACGATTCTGCTTCCCTTCCTGGTCAGCACCGTGCTGCTGCTCTTCGTTCAATCCTCCTTATTGAGCCGAAATTTCGAGAATTTCGCATTGAAACAGGTGTATCGCGAGCAGCTCGCGGACCTTCAATATACGAGCCGAAACGTAAGCACGCTTGAACAAACGGCCAGATCGGTGTCGACAACGGCGTTCTTCGATGACATCATTACAGACTTGCTTTACTCGGATATTGATTCCGACGACTACGTGAAATACCAAATCAAATTGCAGTCGTACAAAAATATTTATCCGTTTCTCCAATCCATCTATATCTACAATGGTGAGCAAATCTATGCCGTCCCCCGAGCACAATTCATCTATGACCGCACATCCTTTGATGACCAAGGCATCTTCCCGATTCTCGATGACATTAAGAACCACCCTTCCCACAGTATCGTGCTGCGCAAAATTCCGAATATCATGTCCGGTATCGCCACGGGCGCCGTCAAGGATATGTACGTCTATTCGTATTTGTTCTTTGATTCCCAGGTCGCGAGCGGCAAAGTAAATGAAGCGATCATTCTCAACATATCGGAGGAATGGCTGCGTCAAAGCATTCATTCGCAGAACGGTGGCGGCAGCCGGATCTTCGTAACCGACAGTACGGGCATGCTGCTATCGGCAGATCAGGTGCATCCTCTGCTTGCCGATTTGTCGGACAAGCCTTATATCCAGCAGATTAATGCTTCTAAGGTGCAGGCTGGGAACTTCCGCATGAATGTGGAGGGCGTCGATTCGTTTATTACGTATACGAGCACAGATGCCTTCGACTGGAATCTGGTCAGCATTACGCCCTATCACGACATTGTCAAAGACGTGGAACGGATGAAGCAGAAGACGTATCTGTTCGTTGCCTTGTTCATCATCGGCAGCATCCTGCTCACCTTCTATTTCTCGCGAAGACTGATGGTGCCCATGTCGCTCGTCATTCAGAAATATAACCAGCTGGAGATGGAGAAGCGGGGGGAGTCCTACGACCGGAAGCAGCAGTTTCTACGCAAAATCATGCATTCCAAGGGGCCGTTGTCTGCGGACGAATTAAGGCGGCAATTTCTCAAATACGATATTTCTCTTGATCCTTCCACGGCTTTTCTCATCGTGCTGTTCAAAATCGATCACTTCTCGGACTTCTGCGCGACATACGGCAGAGGAGACCGAAGTTTATTAAAGTTTGGCATCGTCAATATTGTTACTGAGCTGATGCAGCAGAAGGCCGCACATGAATGCTTGGAGCTTGAAGAGGATCAGGTCATGCTGCTGCTCAATGTGGATTCGCTTGGTGCACCTTCCGAGCAGTTGGCGCTGGTGGAATGGATGCAGCAGATCCAGCAGCATACGAAGCAGTATTTGCGCCTTGCCGTATCCGTTACGTTCAGCGAGCCGTTCGAAACGCTCTCCCAGCTGAATTTTCATTATTTGAAGACGCTGGACTTGTCTTATTACCGACTGATTTACGGGCATGAAAGTATGATCTTTAGCGAGCACATCACGGTCCGAACGGATGACTTCAAATCGTCGCAGGAGAAGGATGATGAATTGAAGGATGCTCTTATCCAGGGGCATTTTGGGGAGGCGAAGGATGCGCTGTCGGCGATGCTCAAGGATGCTTCGGCCTACAGCTATTCGGCGCTGAGCTCCATGTTTATCCGAATCCTGCTGCTCATTCGTCATGCCATTGAGGTGCTGGAGACCAATCATGCGATGAAGGTGGATTTTCATTTCAACGCCTATCTCATGAAGCTGCAAAAGATGGAAACGATCGAGCAGATCATGGCGGACTTCTCCGCGCTGTTTGATCGTTTGGCACAGGAGCTTGAAGCGAAGAAAGACAATAAGTATTTGAAGCTGCTCGATATGGTGAATCAGATCGTTCATCGTGAGCTGGCGAATCCGGCATTGTCGCTGGATTACATTGCGGATGAAGTTGATCTGTCACCGCCATATCTGGGTAAACTATTTAAGAAGCATAGGCTTGTGTCGGTATCGGACTTCATTAATAATGTGAGGCTCGCATACGCTAGCCAGCTGGTTGCGACCTCCACGGATACGATCACGGATATTATGGATAAATCGGGGTTCGCGAGCCGGAGCCATTTCTTCACCCAATTCAAGAAGGCCTATGGCTTAACGCCCAGCCAATATCGCATGAATGCGAAGCAATCCGGCTATACGGACAAGCCAAACATTGACTTTCCTGAATCATTCTAGTAGCGTGTATAGAATAGTTAATCGAGGGAGCTTGATCGAAATTGGAACATACCGAAGAAGAAGTAGTAGAACAACCCGTTAGTTATGAAGAGTTGAAGAAGGCTGCTGGTCGTACATCGAACTGGCGTGAACGCCTTCGTGCTGTTGAGGAGCTTGGACAATTGGGCGGCGAGCAGGCAACTTTGTTGCTAAAGCGGATTGCGCAAAGCGATATGACGCATCAAGTACAGGCTGCAGCCCATCGTGTGCTGAAGGAGCTTGGCGAGGACGTGCAAGTGCCGGCACGCAAGACAGGCGAGCTGGTCAAAGGCGTGAACAAGATTCTGGTGCGGATCAAGAAGAGCTTGCCGGATGGCCACACCTACGAAGAGTTCAAAGAGAAGCTGAAGAAGATGAGATCCGACGTGTACGATATCTATGAAGGCGATAAAGAAGCAGATTTCGATAAGTGGCTTGAGAGCACTTGGGCTTCGCTTTCGAGAAGGTAGGCTAGTCATGGCGAAGAGTAAAGGCGGCGGTACAGGCCGCGGTACAGGCAAGAAAGGCTGGAATCGCTGGCAGGCTGCCGAGAATCGGAAGAAGAGCGCGCCGAAGCCGTATACGAGCAAAGGTACGAAGAATAATCCCGAGGGCACCAGCGGTGCCAACGGTTCATAGTTGGAATCAAGGCTGTCCCAATGGCGCGCATTCGCGGGTTGTGGGGCAGTTTTTTTGTTCGTGTGGCAGCTGGGAGTGGCGCCGCGACCCTGGCCTCCGTCCAGGTCCGCCGAAGCTCTAACGAACCACAGAGGTCTTATTTCACCCAAATGATGGGTGCTGAAATTCTAACGAACCGTACAGGCCTTATCTAGGTTGAAAAGGCTCATTTCAACCCACTTTACTAAAATAAGGCCGCCACGGTTCGTTAGATTAATATGCGGTCCAATTTCGCCCGAATAAGGCCTGTACGGTTCGTTAGCGTTCCGCGCCACCGCCGTCACTAGCACCATTGCCAATACCAACGGCAGCACCAGCATCAGCATCAGCATCAGCATCAGCATCAATGCCACCACTAGCATCAACACCTGGACCAACATCGTCCAATCCCAAGCATTAACGCCAGCACCACCACTGCACGATTACCGATACCAACGCCAGCACCAACTTCATCGCCGCCAGCACCAATTGTCAGCAGGAGCACCAACCCCAACCCCAGCATCAACGCCACCAACAGCATCATTCAATCGCAACACCAACACCAACACCAACACCAACACCAACATCCGCACCAGTACCTGCGCAACACCGCACTCGCACTAGCCCCAGCACCAACAGCGAACTAGTTCTCAAACCAGCAAACGACAGTTAATGTGGAGGCTGAGAGTTCCATTTTCGCACTCTCAGCATCCTGTGAAAGTGATGATTGGTTAGTGCGGAGACTGAGAGTTCCACTTCTGAACTCTCAGCATTTTTTCGAAGCAGTTTCGGCACTGAGAGTTCCATTTTCGTGTTCTCAGCATCCTGTGAGGGTGCAGATTGGTTAGTGTGGAGACTGAGAGTTACTTTTCTGAACTCTCAGCTTTTTTTCGATACAGTTTCGGCGTTGAGAATTCCATTTTCGCGCACTCAGCTTCTCGTCCCCCTACAATACCCGCGAGAGTTTGCGGTACATGCTTGGCGAGAGCCCTTCCTGCTTGCGGAATTGCCGGCTGAAGTAGTGGATGTCGGGGCAGCCCGTGCGTTCGCCGACTTCTTCGACGGACAAGTCGGTTTCGCGGAGCAGTCGGCGAGCTTCACGGTGCCGAATAGAGCGCAGGAATTCGCCGGGCGGCTGTCCGGCGACCTGTTTGAACAGCTTCGCAGCGTGATCCTCATTCATGAGCAGCGAATCGGCCAATCGTTTGTTGCTCCACGACTCGGATAACGATGACTCCATCTGCTTCATGAGCGACAAGAGACGCTGACCGTGAACCGTATCGGCAGCACGCTGATGGAGCGTGGATCTGGAACGCTGCAGCTGTGACAAAATGTTCAGCATCAGCGCCTTGCACGCCAGCTCGTATCCGGGAGGACGCGTAGTGAATTCCTCGACTAACTGCTCCATGAGCTGTACACAGAGCAGGGAGGGAGTATAGATAATTTGCTCCGATAGCGGCGGGAAGGTCTCGTTCATAGCCTCGCGGCAAAACTTCTCCGCAAGTGGATGCGTCTCATTCACAACCATATCCTCGTCGGAGCCTACCTCAAGCTCATCGAAGTAGTCGAAATGGATGCCGAGAAATTGCGCGTTTGGCTGGGAGACAACCTCATTCTGATGAAACAAACCCGCTGGTAAGTAAATCAGCTGGCCGGCCTTCCATTCGTAGCGCGTTTCCCTGATCGTCGTCGCGGCTTCGCCTTGGCTGACATACAGAATCTCATAGTCGTAGAGCCGCCGCCTTGGCAGTTTCCCGGGGGGCAGGCTTTGATATTTGGCATAATGGATGCTTGGCGACCACTCGCGATAATGGGCGTAAGCAAGTTGATGACGATCTTCCGCATGCAGCTGCTCCATCTGATCGAACCTCACTCTTCTTCACCGATTATGATCTCGGAAAAGTTCAAATTATATCTGTTTACGCTAAATATTTTTCTCGTCATATCTACTATACTTTGATTATTGTTGGCAGTTTTATTATAAATGATCAGCTACGCAATAAACAGGAAAAATACAAATGACTTAGGAGGCAAGCCGGATGAAAAAGGGTGTTAACATTTGGTCTTTTCCACAAGGGACGACAATTGCCGAATCGATACGCATTGCCAAAGACGCAGGCTTCGAAGGAATCGAGCTGTCCTTGAACGAAACAGGCGAGCTTAGTCTGGAAGCTACAGAGCAAGAGGTTCGCGATATCAAGTCTCAATTGGAGCAGGCTGATCTTGAAATTTGCGGTCTTGCTACAGGTCTCTACTGGTCCTATTCCATGACAAGTGAATCGGCGGCTAACCGCACGAAAGCCATGGATATTACTCGCAAGCAATTGGAGCTTGCGGCATCTTTTGGCGTCGATACCATCTTGGTTATTCCAGGAGCAGTTGGCGTTGATTTCATTCCGGACAGTGAAGTAGTGGACTACGAGCGTGCTTATGAACGCGCGCTTGAATGTATCAGCACGCTCTCTTCTGATGCGAAGGCTGCAGGAGTGTCGATCGGCATCGAAAACGTGTGGAACAAGTTCTTGCTTTCCCCGCTCGAGCTTCGGACGTTCATCGATACGGTTAATTCCGATTATGTCGGCTCCTACTTTGATGTGGGCAATGTCGTGGCTAACGGATATCCAGAGCAATGGGTACGGATTCTGGGCAACCGGATCAAAAAAGTGCATTTCAAAGATTACCGCAGACAAGCCGGCGGATTGCACGGGTTTGTTGATCTGCTTGCCGGCGATGTGAACTATCCTGCAGTAGTGGAGGCACTTCGTGCCATCGATTATAACAACTATGTCATCGCAGAGATGATTCCCGGATATACGCATCATGGCGAGCAAATCATTTACAACACATCCCGTGCGATGGATGCCATCCTGGGACGAGGCAACAACTAATAAGGGGGAAGCAGCATGATTAAGGTAGGTCTGATCGGCTTTGGTTTTATGGGACGTATGCATTTTGACAACTATACACGGCTTATGGCAGAAGGCGCGCCGGTGCAATTGAAGGCGATTTGCGATGTGCTTATCGAGGAATTGAAGGACGGCAAAGCAATCGGTAATATTGCGACGAATCAGGAACTGTATAACCTTGATCCGTTCAATCTCTATACCAGTATTGAAGATATGATCGCCAATGAAGATCTGGATATGATCGATATCACGCTGCCGACAGGGCTGCACGCCGATATTACGATCCGCATGCTGGAGAAAGGCTACCACGTGATGTGTGAGAAGCCGATTGCTCGCACCGCTGAGGATGCTTGGCGAATGGTAGCAACTGCGGAACGCACAGGCAAGAAACTGATGATCGGTCAATGTCTGCGCTTCTGGCCGGCCTATGAATATGCCAAAGCGTGCATCGAGGATGGACGTTACGGTAAGCCGCTTGGCGGCTCATTCTTCCGCGGCTCAGGCTTGCCGGCTGAATGGTTCCTTGATGGCAGCAAGAGCGGCGGCTGTCTGCTCGACATGCATATTCATGACACGGACATGGTTCATTGGCTGTTCGGCGTTCCGGATAAGGTTTCCACAATGGCTCGCAACGTTATTCCGGGCAGCGCTTATGATATCGTGTCGACGCACTATGTGTACGACAGCGGTCTCGTATTGAATGCACAAGCGGATTGGACGCTCCGTGGTGATTTCGGCTTTGAAATGAACTACCGCTTGAATTTCGAAGGCGGGAACCTCATCTTCGCGGACAATAAAGTGAAGGTTAATCCAAACGAAGAGCCAAGCTTCATAGCTGAGCTGTCCGATGATATGGGCTACTATTTCGAAATTCGCTCCTTCATCGATTCGTTGGCAAATGATAAGCCAATTACAGTATGCACGCCGGAGAGCGCAGCGCGCACACTGGATATTATCGAAGCAGAACAGAAGTCGGCAGACGCCGGCGGTGCCTTCATCTCCCTATAGAATCAAGAAAGCCGCATCCCGGTTGAGGGGTGCGGCTTTTTTTACGATATGCACGAATTCAACGCACAGGAAGGGAACTGCCGTTCCACCTTATCCAATCGAATAGTTGACCCACTCATCTTGCACGCCGCCCATTTTGTCAAAGAAGCACTGCGCTCTGGTGTTATCCTTAGCGGTGATCCACGACATGCGAGCATAGCCGAGATCATGCGTATAACGCTGACAGGCGAGGAACAGCTGCGACTCCACCTGCGTATCTCGATAGGGCTCCATAACATAAAGGTCGTTCATTACGGTGATCCGTTCGGCTTTCAAGGTGCTATATGTAAAATAGAGCGTGGCAAAGCCCACCGTTTCTCCATCTTTAATCGCTACGAATTGAATGCCCTCTTGTTTCTCGAGCAGTGTTTGAATCAATTGGCGAACAACGCGATCTCCCGGCCATGCCTTCTTATAGAAGTCTACGATATAATTATGCATTAAGGCTGCTAAGCCGTTTACGTCCCCAAACTCTACATTGCGTACTACGAGTGACATTAATGATCCTCCCTCACAATCTTATTACGGATAATTATATGACAACGTGTATAAATATACAACACGCTTCATGAAATTTTAACATGATTGATCGGGATTTCATTCCATATCCAACTGAGCTTGAAACGGAGCAGTGACAATGAAGTTATATTCAGTAATACTCACTGAAAACGACTAAAGCGCAAACGATTGCGCGAATCTCCACATGGATAAGAAGCACGCTGCGAATTTCGCCAATGATTTTCCTTAATGGATATCATTGACTGTAAAGCGTTTTCATACTAAGATAAAAGCAGTGATCTACACTGATTATCGCTAAATTAAGGGAAATGCTTTCCGGTCTTCGATATGCGAAGCGGAACAACCCTGGCTATCTCCTCCTTCTGGAGACAGCTCTTTTTATCGGCGGAAAGGGGATTTTATGGGCAATTGCGCAAACGTTTGCGCGAAATTTCATGTTTTTATCTACTCAGCTCAAGAGGCACAGCATCGTCAGTCATTTTAACTTAGGAGGCAAAGGAATGATAACCATGAAAGGCAAACGCCAAACTCGCATGTGGGCACTTCTTCTATCCATACTTATGGTGGTACAACTTGTAGGTATCTTTCCACAGCAGGCAAATGCAAACGCTGTCACTGAAACTGAATCCGCGATTCAAGCGGATACTTTCGTAGAGCAGCCGGGCGGCAACCACAAGTGGGTTGTAGTCGGCTCCTTCCAAGGCTGGAGCAACGATTCCGCCGTGACGCAGATGAAGCATCTCGTTGGTGAGTTTTACGCGTACTCCACCGTGCTGGAGGCAGGTCAATACGCCTTTAAAGTCGTGCACCAAGGCACGTGGGACGGCTACTCCAACGGCGGCAATAATATCGAATTTACACTGACGGAGCAGACGAAAGTCAATTTCTATCTTAATGATGACCTAGGTCAAGTGCGTATCAGCTTGCCAGGCGTAGCCGGTGCACAGCAGTATACACCGGCATTAAGTTCCACGGAATGGCCGCGGCTCGTTGGCAGCATTCAAGCCGTGTTCGGCGAATCCGAATGGGCACCGGATCAAGCGCAGCAGCTGTTCGTAGATTATAACTTCGACGGCTCGGTTTATAAGCTGCAACGCTCCCTTCCGGCTGCACGCTATGAAATGAAAGTCGTGCAAGGCAATAACTGGGATGCGAACAACTACGGTGCAGGCGGCGACAACTTCGTGCTGCAAACGCTGGATCCTGCGGATGTGACATTCACCACCGTTCTCGCGGATCGCACGATTACGACGGACTATAAACCGGCGGACAGCCAGTTCGACGGCATGATTCACCGCGATAAGCTGGTATTTGACTCCCGTTCGGTTACGTACAAGAAGCCGTTCGGCGCGATCAAAGAAGGCAGCGAGGCGGTAACGCTCCGCATCGCGACAGAAGCGGGCGACGCACAAGTGGTGCGCGTCGAGCTGAGCAACCCGCAAGGGCTGGCTTCGGCGTTCGATATGCGCAAAGCGACTTCTTTTGACGAGAAGGATTATTGGGAAGTAACCATCCCGGCTTCTGCGTTCCAAGGGATCGGCGTTTGGGGCTACAAATTCATTCTGATCGACGGTCCTGCGAAAGTGGAATACGGCGACGATGGATCGCGTGGCGGCAGCGGTGCTTCTGCGGATGAAGGCGTTCTTCCTTACGATTTGACTGTGTATGACAAAGATTTCAAGACGCCGGATTGGATGAAGAATGCGGTCGTCTATCAAATCTTCCCGGATCGTTTCTTAGATGGGGATTCTTCCAACAACCGCGCTAAGATCGTGGACGGCTATCGCGGCGGCGAAGTTCTTCCGGGCGAGAAATTGACAACAAAGAACGGTCATAAGCTGCAATATTTTGATGGCGGCGTATCGAATGATCCTGCATCCGATCAAGTGTGGGGATCATGGAATGACGTGCCTGAGAATCCGGATCGGACAACGCCTGAGCAGCAACCGTATTTCCCGGAGGCTGAATCCGATGGTCTATGGACGAATGAGTTCTATGGCGGCGACATTGCAGGTGCATCACAGAAACTCGACTATTTGAAGTCTATTGGCGTCAATGTCATCTACTTCAACCCTGTCGCTTGGGCGGCTTCGAACCACAAATATGATGCGACGGATTATAAGCATCTGGATCCGATGTTCGGCGAGCCGGTCTACAATACACCGGGCAATCCGGCTTCCGGACTTGATTATGAAGCAACGCGCATTGCTTCCGACCGTGTGTTCACGGCTTTCACGAAGAAAGCAAGCGAGATGGGCATCAAGCTGATCGTGGACGGCGTGTTCAACCATGTCGGCGATGACTCCATTTATTTTGACCGGTATGAGAAGTATCCGGAGATCGGCGCTTACGAGTTCTGGGCACAAGTGTACGACAAAGTGAATAACGATGACGCAACGTTAGCAGCTGCGAAGCAGCAGACAATCGATGCGTTCACGGCACAGATCAACCCTGCTACCGGGGAGCACTATGCATATCCGAATGATTTTGACTTTACCACGTGGTTTACCGTTTCCAATGAGCAAGTAGACGGTCACTACAAGTATGAAGGCTGGTGGGGGTACGATTCCTTGCCGGTTATCGATGCGCCGCAAGCAGCGGACGGTGACAACGATGCACTGCAGGGTAACCATGAGTGGAACGTGCAGGGCTATCGCGATCTCGTTATCGGTCACGACCTGAGCGGCAAGACGGACGAGGACGCAGATGCCTTGATGCAAAATGCGAACTCGCAGCGCTGGGAGTGGATGGGCGCGAACGGCTGGCGTCTTGACGTTGCGCCGGATGTGTCCTCAGGTACATGGCAGCAATTCCGCAAAGCGGTGAAATCGACAGCCGGCCGCGTAGACAGCAACGGCAACACGATTCCGGACCCGATTATTCTCGGCGAAGAGTGGGGCGTTGCAACTCGCTTCCTGCTTGGGGATCAGTTTGACTCCGTTATGAACTACCGTTTCCGCGGTGCGCTGCAAAGCTTCATTATCAGCGGTAACGCAGCACAGTTTAATGATGCATTGGAATCCATTCGCGAGGATTACCCGTTAGAGGCATGGCAAGTGATGCTGAACCTCGTGGATTCCCATGATACGATTCGCTCCATTACGAAATATGACAAGCCGGAGTGGGAAGAGGAGCATTTGGCGATTGCGCCTGATGCATCGGACAAAGCCCTCCAGATGCAGGCGCTTACGGCGATTTTCCAATTGGGTTATCCGGGTGCGCCTACGATCAACTATGGCGATGAGGTTGGTTTGACGGGCACGAAGGATCCGGATTCACGCCGCACATTCCCGTGGGAACGCGTTACGGGTTCCGACGGTGAATATGCAGGAGTAGGCAAGTACGCAGCGTTATTTGATACGTATCAGAAAGCAGCCAACATCCGCGAGGATAATGAAGTATTCCGTACAGGCGAGCTGAAGACGGCTTACAACCAAGGCGATGTAATTGCCTATGCCCGCAAGACGGACAGCCAAGCAGGACTTGTCGTTGTGAATCGCGGAACGACAGATGTGACAATCGAAGCTAATGTAGCTGGATTCCTCCCTGAAGGCATCACACTAGCTGATCAGTTGGGCAGTGAGATTGAAGGTACGGTCACAGGTGGCTCCATCGCACTTACAGTGAAAGCGATGAGCGGATTGATGATGACCTCCAAGACAGCGCTTGTTACAGTACCGCAGGTGCAGAATGTTGCAGCCGTCGGCGGTAACTGCGAGGTTGCGCTAACATGGGATGCTGTTCAAGGTGCAACGGGCTACAATGTGTACCGTGCGGCAATCGAAGGTGCTGAGCTGGAATTGGCCGGCCAAGCAGAAGGCAACACATGGACAGATGTGAACGTGGAGAACGGGAAGAAGTACTACTACACCGTGACTGCAGTTACGGGCAGTGGTGAGAGTTTGCTGAGCGAGTATGCATCGGCGACGCCTTCTTTTGCAGTGAACGGGGTAACGATTACGAAGCAATCGGATGCGGTTACGCTCGGCGTAGGTCACAAGACCTCCGAAATCCAAGTCACCATCGACATTCCGGGACTTACCGATAACGCAGCTTATGCAGGCAGCGAAGCGCCGAATTTGATTGCACGCCTTGCTTATTACAAGGAAGGTTCAAGCCAATCTGATGCGGTAGAAACTAAGCTGCGCTATAAGCAGGACACACAAGACGGGAAGAAAATATATTGGGCAGCGTTTGAGCCGATCGAGTCAGGTGCTTACTATTACTTCGCGAAAGTCTCCAGCGATAACGGGGATACATTCACGGAGTCCGAACAGCAGAGCGTTGATGTACACGCAGATAGCAGCGACACAACGGCACCGGAAGCACCTGTGCTCGCTGATATTATGACAGAGTCGAACCGTGTTCAATTGACCTGGACTGCGGCAACGTCTGAGGAAGCGGCGCATCATTATGAGGTGTATCGCAAGAAAGCGGACACGGACTTCGTGCGCATTGCAGTTGTAGACAATACGGCTGCATCGTATGTGGACTTTACGGTCAGCAATGATACGGCGTACACGTACAAAGTGGCAGCAGTGGATAGCGCCTATAATCGCGGTTATTCCGACGAGAAGTCGGTTACGCCGAAACTCGTTATGGTGGATGTGAAGCTGCGCGTTCATCTGCCAAGCTACACGCCGGTTCAAGATGATATTTACTTGGCAGGCGATCTTAACGGCTGGAATGCATCGGGCAACAAGCTGAATGTGCCAAGCGGTGCAACGACGCGCGATGTGGTGGAATACAGCTTCAAGATGATGGCCGGCAAAACCATTCAATACAAATATACACGCGGGGCATGGTCAACGGAGGCGCTGACTTCCCATACTCGTAAAGCCAATGATACCGAGGATGCAGGCAATTACGCTTACTCCTCGACGGATACGAATATGCAGCTGACGATCAAGAACCAAGGCGGCAACACGATGGTTGTGGACGATTACGTGCTGCGCTGGGTGGATATGCCGATGATCGTGACGATGCCGCGTATCTCCTACGGCGATGACATTGCATTCACAACGTCCGAGAAAGAATTTACGCTAAAAGCAAACGTGCCTTATGGCGTGAACTTTACCATTAACGGTCAGCCAATTGATGCAGCTGATATGGATGCAGCGGGAAATGTGCTTGTCGAGAACCTGCCGCTTGCAGTAGGCGCCAACAACTTTACGCTGCATATTGAGCCAAGCGCGGAGACGCTGGCACTTCCGTGGTATACCGATGCAGGACGTGCGAGCCAAGCGACGAAGACGCTGGAGCTGACGATTACAAGAGAAGGCGAGCTTTCGCCGCCTCCGTCAAGTACTTCCGGAGGAACCGTTAGCGAAACAGATAAAGGTACAGATAGACGTACAGAAGCACAATTGAAAGAAGTAATCGGCAAAGCAGCAGGCGACAAAGTAACCATCCATACGGAAGGGAAGAGTCAGCTGCTTCTACCTGTGAATACGGCAGAGCTTCTTGGCAACAAATCACTGGAAGTGAACCAAGGCGGCGTTAAAATCGGTGTTCCGACTGACGTGTTGAACGATCTGGTCAAGCAAGGCGAAGGCGGCAGTGCGAACGGAAGCGGCAGCCAAATTTCACTTCATATGCAGCCGCTAAGCGAGCAAGCTAAACAAGCACTTCTGGCTAAAGCCGAGCAAGAAGGCACAACAGAGCTACATGCGGCATCGGAAATTTACGATTTCCGTCTCGCGCTTGTAGATGCGAAGGGCAAGGAAACAGCAGTACTGAGCAAGTTTGCAGAACCGCTTACCCTTACCTTCAAGGTGAACGGCAATGCCAATGCGAAATTGATCGGAGTCTACTATATCGCAGATAATGGTCAACTTGAGTTTGTTGGAGGAAAGCTGAATGCTGACGGCACAATGACCGTCCGGATTTCGCACTTCTCCAGCTACGCTGTACTTGAGTTTACGAAGCACTTCTCCGATGTGTCCGCGTCTCACTGGGCAGCTTCGATGATTAGCGAACTAACGGCGAAGCATATCATGAACGGTGCAAGCGCGGATCGTTTCGAGCCAAATCGCAGCATCACCCGTGCTGAGTTCGCTGCATTGCTTATTCGCGCGCTGGAGCTCAAAGCGACGAAGTCGGCTGCATTCGCAGACGTATCAGCCGGCGCTTGGTACGCGCCTTTCGTGGCAGCGGCAGCTGAAGCGGGTATCGTGAACGGACGCAGCGCATCAACATTCGCGCCGAACGGCACGATTACACGTGAAGAGATGGCCGTCATGCTCATGCGTGCGTATGAAGTGAAGCACGGCAAGGGGACAGCTAATCAAGCTGAAGAGCTGAAGAACTTCTCCGATGCGAACGCCATCAGCAGCTGGGCTGCAGCATCGATCGGGGCGGCGAAGGAACTGGGCCTTCTAGATGGCAAGAATGGCGGCAGCTTCGAGCCGCAAGGTCATGCAACACGCGCCGAAAGCGCGAAAGTGATTTACAAATTGCTCGAGGCATAAGCTTTTATCTAACCTGCTTCCCGTTATGGGAAGCAGGTTTTTTTATCATAAGCCAGCAACAAGGCTCTCTAAATCTCGCTCTCATTGACGAATTGGATCATTGACGGGGTCCAACCGTCGTGCCTCCAGAAATGTCTCGAACATACGATGGTACTACGACAACGTATGACCACTTCCGCGCCGGAGCAGCTATCCCGGCAGTTGACGGATGCAGGGAGAGAGGACAGCATGAAGATATTGTTGGCCACCTTTTGGCAGGTTCCGCATGTTGGCGGCGTGTGGAAGTATATGATGCAGCTGAAAGAGCGTCTTGAGCTGATGGGACATCAAGTGGACCTGCTCGGCACCGCTCCTGATAAAGTGCATATGCCGGGCCTGAATAAGGAGATTGCCAAAGAAGCGCTGCGCCCTCTGATCGCCGCCAAGCTAAGCGCGTCTCGTGTCCCGCAGATTCACGTGGACCCTTATGTGATGCATTGCGAATATGAGCGCTATTATTTGGAGCTGGCTGCTGCGTATTTTGGACTCGAACAATACGACATCATCCATACCCATGATATATTCGCCGCTAGAGCACTTAGACGGGTGAAGTCCAAGGGGACGGCACTTGTAGCCCATGTCCATGGCTCCGTTGCGATAGAAGTGACGATGAACTATCGACTAAACCCTCAGTTAGGCGTTGCGGAGAACTCGCCGGCTTGGAATTATTTTAACGGCATCGAGCATTACGGGGCGACCTCGGGCGATGTAACGGTGACGGCGAATAACTGGCAGAAGCAGCTGCTAATGAACACGTTCGGAGTGCCGGAAGAACGAATCAAGGTGTTTCCATATGGCCTGGACATCGACGCCTTCGAGCGGCAGGCAAGAAAAGGAACGACGATGCAGCGCCCGCCAAGTAAGAAAATCATCATATGCCCCGCACGCCTTTCATTCGTCAAAGGAATTGACATCCTCATCGCGGCGCTGGGCATTCTGAAGTGGACACGCCGCGATTGGGTGTGCTGGATCGTGGGAGACGGAGAACAGCGGGCAGAGCTTGAGCAGCTGACGGCAGCTCATCAACTCCAGCAGGATGTGCTGTTTCTGGGTGTTCGGGATGATATTCCGGGGCTGCTGCGGATAGCCGATATTTTCGTTCATTCCTGCATACAAGATAATCAGCCCTTCTCTTTGATGGAGGCGCAGGTGGCAGGGCTTCCTTCCTTAGTATCGACGGCCGGCGGACTGCCTGAGATGGTCGAGCATGAAGTGACAGGTTTAATCTCCCCCGTGCGGGATTCGGTTAAGCTGGCTGAACAGCTGGGGCTGCTGCTTGCAAACGACAGTCTCCGAGAACAGCTTGGGCATAACGCAAGAATATGGGGCACCGCCCATTGGTCGATGGATAAGATGATGGAGCGGGTACTGGACGTCTATCAATCCGTTATGAAGAAGTAACGGTCGAGAAGTGAGGAGGGCACCTATGCCGAATGAGAGATTCATGGTGAAAGGCGATTTGTACAACCGTATATTTGCCGACCAAACGCCGGATCCCGGGGTCATGGTGGACTATGAGGTGTGGAACCGAATATTAGCCGGACTTAGACGAGCGAACGGCGGCTATAAGCTGCCGGATTGGCCTGTACTCTCGACAATGGTCGATAATCAACATAAGCCGTAACAAGAAAAGGGCGATCCGATTTGGATGCCCTTTTCTCCTTTACTCCTCATGGAGCGCAATTCCTTGAAAAATCTCTTTCCACAGCAGGTCGTTCCCATGCCATATTTCCTCATCTGGCAGTTGAATGGCGCATACATGCGGCAATGGCCAATGCTGCTCTACGATACCGCTCACCGGCGCGTGATTCACAATCAATAGGCGATAGCTGCCTGCTACCATAGCAGAGAGAACGTCGGTCAGTTCCTTCGTTTGCTCCATGGTGGCTTCGGTACGAATGAATAGAATGTGGTCGCTCAAAGCGGCTTTTTCCAGGAAGCGGGCAACCCTGCGGTCATACTTGGCTTTCACCTCCGGGTACGCGTTCAATTCCGGCGGAAAATTGTTGTGTGTGTAGAAGTCGTGATTCGAGTACACGTTATATTCGGTCTCTTTGACATAATACAGCTTCTCGCTTGCTTTGCTGATGACCTCCAAATGGCTGTAATCCATGAAGCGGGCGAAACGGTTTCGAAGCAGTCGGGTGACATCGGAGAGGTTCTGCGATTGCATCCAGTCCAGCGGACCTGCGAATGGTCGAATCTCGTTAAGCTCCATTTGGATGGCCGGCAAACAAAGATCGCCAAGGCTGTAGATGGCGTCGTAGCTCCCCTTCAAGTCTATGAGTTGCATCGTCCACACATCCTTCCTTTCGTAGATAGACTCTATTTAGTTAATGCTAGTGATAGGGAATCTGCTTGGACAAATGGTTGCGTTACCCTTGTTTTTGGGTGGCTGACCGGGGCGGTTTGGCCCTTGCGTTTGGATCTGCTGCTCATACGATAATAGAAGAAAGACGTGCGGAGGAGGGAGTTCATGGCTATATTTCGGCTGGATGCCGCTGCTTTTGCGAGAATTGATTGTCGGTATATTGAGTTCATTTCATGGTCCATCGTCAATGACGGCGATGACGTATTTGATTGCCTCGTGCACGTCTATAATAACGGGACTTTATTCTACGAGACGCTGCAGGAGATGGAAGCGCGGAAACAAATTGATTTGCCTCCATTAGCGCCGAACTATGCACCGTTCAGTCTGCTGATTGTTACGAATTATTCGACGCATAAGCCGATGCGAATTAAAGCCGTACTTCATAATAAAGGTACGCTGATTGCAACATTAACGGAGAAGGATTTTGATCGGCTGGATTGAGGACGGAGGAGGGGATGAAGCCGTTGAAGGTGCTGTTTGTCTACTACCTGCCAAGCGGAGGCATGGACACGCTGAACCGAATAAGGTGCAAGGCGCTGCGGGAAATCGGAGTGTATGGGCATTGCCTGTACTACAAGTGGGGGGCCGGTCTGCAAAATAGGGATGATTCCTCGGATGTACGCATTACCGATAGCGATATTGCGATTAAACAGCTGATCGATGCAGGCGGTTACGAAGCCATAATCGTCACGACGGACCATAAGAGTCTCACTCGTTTCCGGATGCTCGGTTATTATGGGAAGCTTATTTACGAGATTCAAGGCTATGGCCCCAAAGAAGATGCGAGACAGGCGCTTACGGCGGCCTCGCCGGTTATTCAGAGTCACGCTTCAGCGCTGCTTCATCCACGCACACCGCATATTGCCGCGATATTTCGCGACTTGTTCCCGAATAAGCTGCAGTTTCACTTCAATAATGCATTTGACGCAGCTGCGTTCTCGTATCGTCCCGCGCTCCTGACAGATGCATCTCCAATCATTGCGTGGCTTGGTCGATTGGAGGATAACAAGAATTGGCGCGAGTTTCTGCAGATTGGGTATCAATTATCGCTTACTTATCCGAGCTTACGACTGTGGATGTTCCATGATCCCCATTTGGCAGATCCGCAAGAACGGTTATCATTCGAACAGCTTGTAGGGGAGCTTGGAATTTCAGGACTCTTAACCGTGAGGTCTAATGTTCCTCATACCGAAATGCCTGATTGGTTCTCGATGATCGGAGATTCAGGAGGGTTCTTATGTGCCACCTCCAAAGTAGAAGGAGCCCCTTATGCGGTCCTAGAAGCGATGAGCTGCAGATGTCCGGTGCTGACGACCGATTCGGATGGCGTGGCCAGCTCCATCATGCACAATAGGACGGGGAAGTATTATACGCTTGGCGATATTGCTGAGGCACTGAGGGAAGCGCGCGAACTGATGGAGAACGCGGAGCTGCGAGAACGAATACGCACAGAAGCAATGAGCTTTGTGCATATGGAGTTTTCACCTCGAAAGTATGGGCAACATTTCTTGCATATGCTGCAAACCATCTAAAGGAATCGGAAGGAAGTGTGCGGTATGAAATATTCGGATAAAAGCAGTGCAGACGTCGGCAGCTTCGATCCTATCCTCGTGGGCCCAGAGCAGCTTGTTCTCACTTCAATATGGCTTGATTCCGTAGCGCCCGGCGACCGATTGGTGCTGCGGTTTGAGGTGGGGTGGGAGAATCCGGATCTAGCGAGCTGGGACTCGGGCGAGATGGAGATCATGCTGCGTGAGGATAGCCCGGATGGCGTGGTTGTTTATTGGAATATGGAATCTTGTTTTGCAAAAGGAAGATCGAAGGAGCAGCTGACGTTCGTTGGAACCATTCCGCAGCGGCGCTACTACTTGACCGTGCGTTCTAATGACACACGTGCGCGGATTACAGGTCCGTACACCCTTCAAGGTTCCGTATATGCACCGTGACAATCATACAGCCCCTTTCTTCACACTGAACGCTTTCAGAGTGAAGAACGAGGCTGTTATTATTTTGCCGCACATGCAGTCTGCTCGGTTCACTTCATGGCTCGGTCCAGAAACGGTACGTTTCACCGACTCCTCGTTCTATGCCGGTAATCGGCTCCCATTGTAGGATGTGCCGTGTTCGCTCACATGACAAGCAGCTGTGCATGATATCTCCCGGTTTCGCCGGTTGATACAGTACCTCGATTTCATCGGGGTGTAGATCTCGAAGCAGCTCAGCTAAATGGTTGATAGACGTTCGGAGCCCCGTGCTTACATGAAGAGTTTCGTGATCTCCGAGTGCCGCCGCCGCCAAATTTGCCGAGACAATATCGCCTACATAGATGAAATCCCTTGTCTGAAGTCCCTCTCCGTTGATCACGAGCGGCAAACCTTTTACCGTTCTCTCTATAAAATTCGCAATGACGCCGCCTTCGCCTTTGGCCGTTTGACCGGGGCCGTATACGTTGCCGTAGCGAAGAATCGTATAGCCCAGCCCGTAGAATCGGCTATAGAGGCGAATATATCGTTCGGCTGTCAGCTTGGACATGGCGTAGAATGAAATGGGATCCGTGGGATCCTGTTCGGTGATACGCTCCCGTTCTAAATTGCCGTATACCCCTGATGTGGAGGCGAAAATCATTTTGTGAACGCCGGCTTGTATACAGGCTTCAAGCATATTAATCGTACCGCCGACATTAATAGAAGCATCTCTGTTTGGATGTGCGATAGAACGCTGTACATCTGCCTGAGCGGCGAGGTGATAGACGACATCCGGCTTGACGGACGTGATGATTCGTTTGGCTCTACCGAATCGAATATCCTCTATATGAAGGCTTGCTTTCGGATGTACGCGTTCCGCCGAACCCGACGAGAGGTTGTCGATGACATGGACTTCCGCTCCGCGCGCAATTAAACTTCTTACGAGATGCGAGCCGATAAACCCGGCCCCTCCTGTGACAACCACTTTCATGCGTCTGTTCCTCCCGCGATGGAATCCCGATGTTTTATCGTACGCAGTGATTGGGAAATCCGCATGGGGCACAAGCCTTGCGAAGCTGGTGTTTTTTATCCGGAATCTGTTTAATCTGTGTCATCATCACGGTATAATAGGCTCGAAGTGAGGAATTTATTAGAATTACTTCCTAAAGAAGGAGCCCTTTGTATGCCTACATACAATAAGCTTGTTCGCGACCGAATTCCGGAAATCATCGCAAACAACGGCAAGACGTGCACGACTCGTATTCTGGATGAAGCTGCTTATCACGAAGAACTGCGCCTTAAATTATCGGAGGAACTGCGCGAGTACATGGAAGCGGAGGATAACAAGAGTGCCCTTGAAGAGTTGGCCGATATCCTTGAACTCCTTCATGCGCTCTCAAGTGTCCATGGCTTCAACGCGGCGCAATTAGAAACGATAAGAGCGGAGAAATCCGCACAACGCGGCGGCTTTAATGAACGAATTTATCTGGAAGCAGTACAAGAAGCTTAATCCACGCAGTTATTCAAATTCATGAGGAGGAACCAGCAATGTCCCAAGATCAATTAAAGCTGGCAAAAGAAAAGTTTGATCGTGATGGCTATGCCGTCTATCCGGATGTTCTCGATGCATCATTGATTCATGAAGCCCAGCAGCATGTGGAGTGGCTGATGGAGAAGAACCCGGGACTTCGCCCGGAGAACCTGGGTCATACGCTATTGGCGGATGATCCATTCTGGCTGCGTCTAGTCAGCGATGATCGGCTGCTCGATATTGCAGAGCAGTATATTGGTCCGGATATCGCCTTGTTCGCTTCCCACTATATTAGTAAGCCGCCATTCGATGGCCGCCCTGTTCTCTGGCATCAAGATGGCAGCTACTGGCCGCTGGAACCGATGAATGTAGTCACATTGTGGCTCGCAGTCGACGACTCCCTGCCTGAGAACGGCTGTCTGCGAGTGATCCCGGGCACGCAAACGATGGAGCTTCAAGAAATGAAAACCAACACGACAACGGCGAATGTTTTGGAATCCGAAGTGGATCCTGCGCTGGTTGAAGAGGACAAAGCGGTGGATCTCATCTTGCGTGCAGGCGGCGTTTCCGTTCATCACCCGAGCATCATTCACGGATCGGAAGCTAACCACTCCCCGCTGCGTCGCTGCGGCTTAACGATTCGCTATATTCCAACCAGCACGTTAATTAAAGTGCCGCAGTGGCCTTCGGCATTCTTGCTGCGCGGTAATGCTGTCCCGGGTATTAATGATTACCTGCCATTCCCTAAATTTGATGAAGCGCGTCATATGCCGTTTCAAAGCAGTGAAGAGTGGAAATAATGCAGTACTGAAAGCTAGGATGGAGGCGCGCTTGTTCTCGCAGGCGCGCCTTTCTATGAGATATATGGGATGTCAAATAATACCTGTTGCAACTGTGCAGACAATCATGGTATATTCTAATTCCGCCGCTGAGAGATACGGGATGCGGTGAACGAAACAAATAACAAGTTGAAAAATAAAGCTTGCAATTATGTTTCGAAGTATGGTAAGATCTGATTCTGGGTCATTGAGCCAGAGGGAAATAAACAAAGTATTTGTTCTTTGAAAACTGAACAATGAGCGACCAGTCAAATGGTCATAAATCGCGAAACTAACGTTTCGCAAAGCTAGTTTTTTGAATGAGCTAATAAGCGAATTCTTAAAAATGGCCAAGCCTTCGGGCTTACCACTTTTATGGAGAGTTTGATCCTGGCTCAGGACGAACGCTGGCGGCGTGCCTAATACATGCAAGTCGAGCGGGGTTATTCCTTCGGGGATAGC
>NZ_FNNV01000029.1 GCF_900106745.1 Paenibacillus sp. CF384
TCCTTCTTGGTGCGTGTGGTAACCCCGAGAATACCCTACTTTTTTGCTGCCTGTTAAGGCTCCAAATCTTGGTACACAAACTATTTTACATCGCCTTATTCGACCGAAATGGGGCATTTGAAGCCGCTATTCCCCATATAAGACCCCTACGGTTCGTTAGAATTTCGAAGTCTCGAAATTCAGCCAAATAAGGCCCCCACGGTTCGTTAGAGTTTCGCAGAGTGTGAGATGTAGAGTGTGAGATGTGCTTCATGTGAAGTATGAGTGTCGCGGTGTGAGAGGCGGAGTGCGAGATACAGAGTGTGAGAGGCAGAGTGTGAGAGGCAGAGTGCGAGATGCAGAATGCGAGTTGCGAGTTGCGAATTGCGGGATGTGGATTGTGAGATGCGGAATGCGAGATCAAATTGTGGAGTGTGAGATATGGAATTCGAGATATGGAGTGCAAGATGCGGAGTGCGACATTGGAGTACAAGTTGCGGAATGCGAGAGGCAGAGTGCGAGATGTGGAGTGCTTCATGTGAAGTAAGAGTTGCGTAGTGCGAGTGGCGGAGTGTGAGATACATTGTGCCAGCTGCGAGGGGTGAGAGGTGAGTTGCAGCATACGAGGTACAGAGTGTGACATGCAGAATGCAAATGTTTCGCTATTGCTAACTATTGTGGTACTGAGAAGCAGTTGCTCAACAGGCAGAAGCTGATCTATTGCAATAGATCAGCCAGTTAAGTAATTAGCGTAATAGACAATTAATGAGGCAAAATATCCGAATATCTCTTGCGCAGCTCATACAGCTTGTTGAGCTGGTCCACCGATGCTTGTTCCTGCTGTGCCATCGCTACAATTAACGCATCCAGCAGTGCAACCGGAGCGGTTAAGGAATGAAATTGCCCGGACTCTCCGCGATCCACATAAAGCACGCACGTCGTCGCATCGATCATGGCCGATGACGTCAAATCCGTAAACAGCACCATCTCACTGCCCAACCCGCGAACCACTTCCTGAATAACCTTGATCTCCGGAGATTGCCGGAAGAAGCCGAATACGACGAAAGCATCCTCCGCCGTCGCATGGACAAGCGCTTCGAACAGTTCGGAGCCGGACCTCGGCAGTACGATGACCGTTTTTCCGAAACGATTCAACCGAAACCGCAGCAGTTCGCACAAACTAGCCGAAGGGCCGGAGCCATACACGTAAACCCGCTTCGCCTTGCCAAGCGTCTGAACGGCATGATCGAAAGCAACGCGATCCAATCGCTGCAGCGTCTGCTGCACATACCCGATTTCCCGAGAAAGCATCTTGACCACGATATCCTCTACCGGATCTTCCAACATACTCCTCAGCTTCTCCGCCGGCGTCGGGAACGCGTCGACTTTGTCCGCGAGCTCCAACTTATACGCCTTAAAATTAGCATAGCCGATCTTTCGCCAGAAACGGGAT
Source organism: Paenibacillus sp. CF384 (assembly GCF_900106745.1). Lineage (GTDB taxonomy): Bacteria > Bacillota > Bacilli > Paenibacillales > Paenibacillaceae > Paenibacillus_Z. The sequence continues at coordinate 1,433 of NZ_FNNV01000029.1, forward strand.
ACAGTCGCGATGCTGACTTGCAGCAAATCTGCGATATCCCTCTCCGTCTGAAATGAAAGCCGATACTCGTATTTCACGATATAGTCGGCAAGCTTCCTTTCACTGGGGGTGAAGCTGTCCTGATTAGCAAGCCATGGCTTCATGAGGCTAACGTTCCTTTCCTTTCATGCGCCGTATTTATGCTATTCATCATAACACCGTGCACATTTTGAGAGCAATGATCGCAATGTAAATTAATTTTAATGAATTTAAATTTATGAAACTTTTTTTACAAAATGACAATCATTACATAATCTCTCGCAAACAATCCATCTGTATAAATGAGATAGTCCACTTTAATAAGGAGGAAACATTCTCATGAAGCAGGCTCAAAAATTGATGGTGTTTGTATTATCTATGGCGGTATTCGGTCTGTCCGACCTCGTGACAGAACTGATTCCCGACGTGGAGATCGGGCCGGTCGAAATTGGAATTCCTTATTTCGGTTTCGTCGCTCTCGTGCTCGTCATGCTGTTTAACCCGTTATACGCGGCGCTCGGAGCGGCATTCGGGGAGCTTGTTTTTGGGGATTTGCTCATGGGCGACTTCGGCGGGCTTGGTGAAATCGATGGTTTCCTCACCTTATTCCTCGGCTTGTGCGTTGCAGGCTTGCTCGTTCGGGATCCATCCAATCGCAAACAAATCATCGTAGCAGGCTTGATCGGTATCGGCATTGACCAAGCGCTTAGCGGTGCGCTCGATGTCATGAAGGTGGCTTTCGGTGTTGAGGAATTCGAGGCTGTCGAAGGTCTCCCGCAAAGTATTATCGTGCTTGAACTGATCGAGAACAGCATCGAATGGCTCGTCTCCGGCGTACTGTTCGGGATCATCCCGGCGCTGTATATGGTTCCAAGAATGCATGGCAAAATCGAGCCTCTCATGGGCATTCGCCCACGTAAGCCGCAAGACGTCTCCCTTGTCGGTGCCGGCATTGCGGTCATGATTACGGGCATCATCGTCATTGGCCTCTCCGCTGCTTTCTCCCTTATGAGCGCAGCGATGGATGATCCGGGCGAGTGGGCACCGGACTTCGTCGATCAATTCGGCAAGGGCTTCATCTGGGGCGGCATCGGTCTTGCGGCGCTGGTCGCCATTCTTATCTTCTTGATCATGCGCCGTACGAATAAGGGCAATCCTTCTGCGGGAGCAAGGACTACGCATGGCTGATTCCCGATCCGTCATCAACGTCCAGCAGCTTGTGTTCTGCTATCCGGGAGCCGAAGCTCCTTCCTTAACCGGCTTGAATGTTCAAGTCGAGCAAGGGGAATTCGTCGCTATTATCGGCAGCAATGGCAGCGGCAAATCATCGTTATGCAAAGCATTAACCGGACTAATTCCGCACTACTACACGGGGGATATGGAAGGATCGGTTCATGTGGCCGGGCTGGATACGCGGCAAGCGAGCGTATCCAGCCTCGCCTATAAAGTCGGGTACGTCAGCCAAGACTTCGAGAACCAGCTTGTACGTCCGACCGTTCGTCAAGAGGTTGAATTCGCGCCTATGAATTTCGGACACCTCGATTACGAGATGCAAGCGACTCGGACGATGGAGAAGCTCGGTATCGCTCATCTCAGCGACCGCTATATCTGGCAGCTGAGCGGCGGGCAGAAGCATATTGCCGCACTTGCCGCCGTGCTGTCCCTGGATCCCGAGATCCTCATCGTCGACGAACCTGCGGCGGAGCTGGATCCTTTCCACGCGGAGACCGTATACGCCACGCTGCGGAAACTGAACGAGAACGAGGGGAAGACGATCGTGGTCATCGAACACCATACGGAATGGATTGCCAACTATTGCGATTCCGTCATCCTCGTAGCGGATGGCCGCGTCGTGTGGAAGAAACCGACGGCAGAAGCGTTGTCTTGCGTGGAGGAACTGCGCGCTCATCAGATTTTCCCGCCGCAAGTGACGCAGATCGGGGAACGACTTGGCTTACGTCTGGACACGAGCTTGTATCCGGTAACGCTTGAGGAAGGCATCGAAGCACTCAAGAGGAGATCATCAGCTTCAGTTTCCTCCGAACCTGCTGCTGCTCTTGCAACGCCGACTCTGCATAAGGTTGAAGCTGCTTCGGCCGTTCAACTCTCCGACATTACGTTCTCCTATCCGACCATGAACAAGATTCCGCATACGGTGTTCCGGTCGCTGAATTTGACGATACAGCCCGGCGAACGCGTTGCGCTGGTCGGCGGCAATGGAGCCGGCAAGTCCACGCTGCTGCGAATGATGACCGGCCTCATTAAACCATCAGGAGGCGAAGTGAGCCTGTTCGGGCATACCGTCAAACGGCCCGAGGATGCGGCTGGCCGTGCGGCTTATATCTATCAGAAGCCCGAGAGCATGTTCATCAGCGATAACGTCCGAGACGAGATTTCGTACTTTGGTCGTGCTCGCCGTCTTCCTGATGCCGATGCATTCGCCGATCTATTGATTGACAGACTCCATCTAAGAGAGCTGCAGTCACGCGATGCGCGTCTGCTGAGCGGCGGTCAACAGCGCCGTGTTTCTCTAGCCATCGGATTGTCCATGAAACCGAAGGTGCTCTTGCTCGACGAGCCGACGGCAAGCCTCGATGTTGTGAGCCGCAAGGAAATGATCGCTCTGCTGGAACAAATCGGCAGCGAGGTCGAATCCATCGTGACCGCCACTCACGATATGCAGCTCGTCGCCGAGTGGGCCGATCGCGTCATCGTGCTGCACCAAGGCCGAATCGCCGCTGACCTGTCGCCGGCCGAGCTCTTCTCCGACCGCGATGCGCTGGCCCGCTTCGGACTCCGGCCGCCGCAGACGGTCGAGCTGTCTCACGCACTCGGCTTCCTGCAGCCTAGGTTAACGATTGATCGGTTCGTCGCAGCATTCGCGGCGGATGGCAACCCGGATGGCAACGCGAATACCAGAGAGGAGGCGCACATCGGTGTCACTCATTGAGAGATGGATGTCCCGGCTCACGCTGGAACAATTAAAAATGACGCTCATGCGGACGGCCTACGGCAATAAGCAAACCCTTCTCGGCCGTATGGATCCTCGCATGCTGATCATCTGGTACGCGATATTCTCCATCATTCCTTGGTTTACTTATAACAAGACGGTACTGGTTGCCTTTCTTGTGCTGGCACTTGGGCTGGCATTGACGTCCCGCGTCAGCAGCCTTATTCTCGGTCTTCTCGCATTCAGCACCTTCATGAACATTGTCTATGTCGTCATTCTCGCCCTATTTCTCGGCGGTGACTTGGATGCCTTTATCGCGCTGGCGACGCTGACGCTGAAGCTGCTTACGATGGCACTGGCCAGCATCGCCGTCTTCTCCAGCATGGATCCCGAGAAACTTAGCGACGCGCTGCTCGCCTTGAAGGCGCCGACCGTATTTAGCTTTGGCATTTCATATGGCTACCGAATGATCCCGCTCCTCGTCGAGCAATATCAAGAAGTATTCGCCTCCTACCGGCTCCGCGGCATGCCGCCGAAGAACAAAGGGCTGCTCTCTTGGAGAGTCGGCTATTTTTTCTGCAAGCTATGCGTGCTCGCTTTCTACCCTACTCTGCTGAATACAGCCAAACGAGTACGTACGACAGTAGAAGCGCTTGAGCTGCGCGGCTTTAACTATGCGCTCGAGAGCGGCAGCGCGAGAAAACTGAAGCTCGCGAAGATGCGCATTCAGACTCGCGACTATTTGTTCAGCGGGTTAACCGCAGGCTATGCAGCTCTTGCCGCATGGCTCGGAACCATTTTGCCGCTTTAATGCTGAGGCTGCAGACACTACCATTCATGGACACGGAAAGAAGGAATCCTGATGATTATTGATTTTCATACCCATACCAAGCTGAGTAAGAAGAGAGATTTCTCCCTGCCTTATTTTCATCAAATGATCGCTGCGGCGCGTAAAGCCGGACTTCATGCCACCGCACTCACCGAGCATTTCAACACCCGTAACTTTCACGAGATTTACGATACGCTTGATCGTGAATTTCCTTACAAGCATCACTACTATGATGTGAACGGCTTTAAGGTTTTTTGCGGCATTGAGGTGGACATCAAGGAGGTAGGGCATATTCTGTTAGTGGGCGAACGTTCGGACATCCGGGCGATTCAGCAGTTCTTTCAACACCGGACGAGCAAGGACAATTTCCCAACGGGACAAGAATTGTTCGATAAAGCCGAGCAATACAACGTCATTAAGATCGGTGCTCATCCGACCCGGATCTCAACCCCGCTTACGCATCTGCCTGTGGAGCTGCTGAGCCGACTGGACTTTCTCGATCTCAATGGACGTGAGACAGGGACAAGGCGGGAGCTTGAAATCTTCGCCGCACGCCTTGGCAAACCGATCGTAGCCGGCAGCGATTCGCATCTCCCCGTCCAATTCGGCGTCGTGCGCAACATCCTGCGGGACGATTGCCTGACCATCGACGATATCCGCCACTGTATCCTCAATGGGCGCTATGGCCTCGAAGTTTCCTCCACCGTCAACCTCCGCGTCGGCATGGCGAAATTGATCAAACGGTCGATTAAGCTGATGGGACGCGCTTAAACGAAAGTCGCATGAGAAAACCCCGAAACACGGCATGAGCCGCCGTTTCGGGGTTTCTATATTTGAACCATATACAGCCATCCCCGTTAGTACTTGGCTGGGGTAGCGGCTTTCTTTTTATTTTTCAAATATCTCGCAAACCAACCCATCTTCTTGTTTCGTTCCAGTGTGAATTTAGCACCATCAATTAATAGTTTCGACCTTAACTCGTCACGACGATTTAATGTATGCAACCTCTTCAGAAACTGCTCGTCCACCGGCCCATCCCCCCAATGTTGTTCATAGAGAAAGTAGGAACTAATGCGTACCTACATCTTATGATGTCCGGTGAAAAAAGAGTGTCATACTATCTGCGAGAATACGATGAGTTTTGTCGAATTGGGTTAAGATTTGATTCACTCTCTGTGAATCTCCTACTATGCCTATCCTTGATTCACGAACCTTACTTCCGTGCGTTGCCGAAGCAGCTCTCGAATGCCTTCACCAATTGCCCGGATGCCGGGCTGGATAAGTCGTTCCTCTACCTGCGAGACGCTCAGCCTTAGGATACCGTCTTGCCGGAACTCCGGCAGGTACATGTGCGGAGCAGGATTGACCCGCACGCCGAGCTGCAGCAAGTATTCGGCCGTCGGCTGCGCCCGGAGCGGTGCCGGCAGCCCGATCGTGGTATAGAAGCCGGAAGTCGATCTGGTATAGGCGGTTCCCGGCGGCAGATACTTGCGGTACGCTTCCTGAAGCAGCACCGCCTTACGGCGGTAAATCTTCCGCATCCGGCCGATGTGGGCGGCGAACATCCCGCTCTCGAGGTACACCTCAAGAGCACCCTGCATCAGCAGCGGTGAATGCACATCGGCTGCAGCCTTCGCCCGCAGAAATTCCTTCCGCAGTCCATCCGGCAGCACGGCCAGCCCAAGGCGCAAGCCCGGGAGCATGACTTTGGAGAAGCTTTTCACGTAGATCACCCTCCCGGACGGATCGTACGCGAACATGGGATCGTTCTTCGAATCGTCATCCAGGTCCCCCATATAATCATCCTCGACGATGTACACGTCATACCGCTGAGCCAGCTCCACCATGCGCTTGCGGGCTTCGTTCGTGTGGCTGTGCCCGGTTGGGTTGTGGAAACGCGAAACGGTGTACAAAAACTTGACGTCCCCTCCCCGAAACAACGTTTCCAACCGCTCTAAATCCATACCGCCTTCCTCGTACGGGATGCCGTACACTTCGCCATCATAGCCCCGCAGCGATTCGATCATTCCGGTATGCACGGGCTGTTCCAAGACGATATTCTTCTTGCCGTTCGGAAAAGGCAGTCCCACCAGCAGATGCAGCGCCTGCTGAGAGCCGGTCACCACATAAATATGCTCCGGGATGGTGAACACCTGAAGTTCCCTTAGATGCCGGGCCAGCTGGAATCGCAGCGAAGCAAGACCTTGTCCCTCCGAATACGTGAACATATCCTCGCGGTACCTCTCGATGGCCTCGTTCATGCAGTGCTGGAAATCCCGGTAAGGCATGGCGTTTCGGTCCGGACCCGCCCATTCGAAATCGATGGCGTCCTTCACCTCAGCTGAGCTTCTTGCCTCTTCCCCGCCTTGACGGCGATGCGCGACATAATAGCCGCTCTGCGGCACGGCATAGATCCGGTGGTTGTGCTCAAGCTCCCTGTACGCCCGAATCATCGTATTTCGGCTGCAGCCGAATGCTTCCGCCCCTTCCCGGATCGACGGCAGCTTATCCCCCGGCCTCCGCTTCCCGGCCCTCATCTCTTGCAAAAGCTGTTCCACAATCGCTTCATACAGCATCTCCACATGCACTCCTCTCTGCCAACTGTATGGGTACAGTCACTGTAAACGGCGATGCAGCCACGCCGTTAATTCCTCTATACTCAGTGTTGTCGACATGAGCCTTCCTGTTATTCCATTATGAAGAAGCCAAAGGAGGAATTCAATTTGAGAACTTGGAACAAGTTGAGCCACGTCGTAATGGCGCTCGTCATCTTACTGTTCATCGGAGCAATAGGCATTACCGCATGGCCTGTACATGCTGCCCCCTCAGAGACGAAGCTCGGCTGCCAAGAGCTGTTCCATGACGTGCAGGGCACCTTGATCATCAAGAACTTGCGAACGGACCGAGTCTATGTCTGCAATGCCGAGCGCAGCCGGCAGCGGTTCACGCCGGAGTCGTCGTTCAAGGTGCCGAACGCTCTCATCGGTCTCGAGGTAGGAGCGGTTCGGGACGAGTATGACGTGAAGAGGTGGGACGGTATCATTCGTCCGTTCGAGGTATGGAACCGAGACCATTCACTGGCCTCGGCCATGCGGGCATCCGCAATCTGGTACTACCAAGCGATGGCCAGGGACATCGGAACCGAGCGGATGAAGAGTTATGTGGAGCGCATTCACTACGGCAATATGGATATTAGCGGGGGCATCGACACCTTCTGGCTGAGCAGCTCGCTGAAGATCTCGGCGGAGGAGCAAGTCGACTTCATAGAAGACCTGGTGGAAGAGACACTGCCCTTCCAAGAGCAAACGCAGAAGACCGTCAAGCGCATGATGATCGATAACGACCAGGACAACTACACGGTACATGGCAAGACGGGGACGCGGCTGTCCGACAATGGCCTCGGCTGGTATGTGGGTTACGTTGAGCTCGGGAAGACCGACTGGGTGTTCGCCAGTAACGTAGACAGCAGCGGGTCGACGGCCAAGACGGTCACGTTGGAAGCTTTGAAGCGCCTCGGCATTATATGAGCACCTACCACGTTGTCATTTATGCTGTACTTTTCTTCGGCCACGGCATATTCCAGCTGTGGGCTTACCGGAAGGGCTGCTCTCTCAAGGTAAAGTTGGGCGCTCCGCTGCTCACTCTACCTTTGCTGCTCTTGGCTATTCAACTGGGCGGACTGTATGCAGCCTACCTGCTGCTGGTACCGGTAATTCATACGATCCTGTACACGGCCATGGCCGTGACGGGGATTGAAGCGCTGCTCTGTCTTCGCCGAAGGAGAGCGGACAAGCGGTTCGTCGGCTTGTTGCTCCTGCTGGCGGTTCTGGTTGGCGTGAAGTTCTATCTACGACGCATGCTGTGAGGACACCTTTCAATAACACTTAGGAGGAATTAACATGACGAAGTCCATTAATCTTGACTCGAGCATAGAAGCCATCCAGCCTTTCCACATTGAAACCTCGCAGGCTGAACTAGACGACCTTCATCTGCGTTTGTCACTTACACGCTGACCTGACGAAATTCCGGGAACGGGATGGAATTACGGGGTACCGCTTGATTTTGTGAAAGAAATGGCGAACTATTGGCGAACTGCTTTCAACTGGCGCGAGCTTTCTTACACAATAGGTTCGTTAGCCATCCGCTGAGAACTCTAACGAATCGTGGAGGTCTTATTTGCCTCCAAATAGCTTCAAAAAAAATCTAACGAACCGTAGAGGTCCAATTTCACCATTTAGAGGTGATTTATAACCGGTTTTTCCAAAATAAGGCCCCTACGATCCGTTAGAATATCGGAGACGAGTAATCCGACCAAATAAGGCCTGTACAGTTCGTTAGCCATTCGCTGGCGAATTGTACAGGCCTTTTAAGGGGGCAAACATTTACCATTTAATTTGCTTAATGAGCTGAATGATCTCCTCTTGTTCCTCGCTGCTGATCTGCCATGTCCGGATGTCTTGGATAATGGTATCCATGTTGGCGAAGCCTTTCGCAATGCCGTTTAATCGGGCAGCTAACGTCGCATTCGTCAGGTCATCCTCGGTCTTGAAGAGCGTTCGCAGCTTGTCTACAGCGTCCGGATACCGTTTCAAATAATACTTCTGATTACGATCCTCCGCCGGGTAGAAAACGCTAAAGGGAGTTAACTCGGTGTCCGGCACGCCACTCCCTTGTTCCCCTCTCTTCTGCATCACCTCTTGAATGACACTTAGCTGTGCCTGGTCACGATACAAAATCAAGGAATTGTACAAACGATCTCTGTAGTTATTGATATTCGCCGGCTTATGGCTGTTCCAGTACAGATCCAGAATCGTTTCCAACTTCACGACAGCCGGATCGAATTCGATTTCGACCATTTCGGTGTGATCTCCCGCATGCCGCGTCGCTGGGTTATCGGTCGTTCCTCCGGTATAACCTACACGCGTTCTCGTGATACCCGCCAGTTGTCCGAACAAAGCGTCGGGACCCCAGAAGCAGCCCATTCCGAGTGTAATCGTTTGAGTGTTGTTATCGTTCATCACGTTCACCTCTCACTCCGCGCGGACCACACCGCTTGACCCACGCACAATCAATCGCGTCGGCAGGAGCAGCTCCGTGTAGGGAGCGTCTGGATTATTAATGCGCTCTATCAGCCGATCCACAGCTTTGACAGCGTAAAGCTTCAGGTCAACCTCCACCGTCGTGGATGGCGGCGTGGAGATGCGGGACAGATAGCCGTTATCGAAACTTACGATAGACACATCCTCCGGCACCGACAGTCCTTGCTGCTGCACCGCGGCGTTTAGGAAGAAGCCAAGGCCGTCATTGACGCAAAACCAAGCCGTCGGCCGCTCATTCAACTCTTGTATATAGGAACAAATGAACGAACCTTCTTCAATCGCCGAGGTATGAACCCATTCTTCCCTTATAGGAAGCCCATATTCATACATCGCCATACGGTAGCCATCTAATCGCTCGTAATAGCTCGGCGAGAACGCAATATCGCCTACAAATCCGATGTCGGAGTGCCCCAACTTAATCAAATGGCTGACCGCTTCATAGGCACCGAAACGATTGTTTGTAAGTATACTGTCTGCCTTGATTTGCGGGTGATGATGGTCGATCAGAACGGCAGGTATGCCTGTATCCAGAAGGGCATTAATATAATCAGTCGTAATATGGGACAAGATAATCATGCCATCTACCGATCGGTTCTGCACGATTGGCGGCATAAGGAGTTCCTGAACGGCACCTTGGCCGATCGATTGAATGACCAGCTCATAGCCCTGCTGCTTTACTTCTCTCTCCACGCTCAAATAAATTTGGCCAAAGAAGCTGTGCATGCTAAAGGCAAAATCCGAGGCAATCAGCGCGAATTTGCCGCTCATCGGGAGATTGCTCATCTCCTTCTTGCCCTTGCTGTATACATAGCCCATTCGCTGGGCCGTCTCGATAATCAGCTTGCGCGTATCTTCGCTGACGCCGTCTTTTCCGGTCAAGGCTTGCGAGACGGAGTTTTTGGATAGATTAAGCTCGTCGGCTATATTCTGCATCGTTACTTTCGGTTTCATGGCCAAGACACCCTTTCGACGCAGCATAACAAATGATTAGACATCCCTACCGCGCAGCACTTTCTTCTATTGTAACGTTACAAAATTGCATTGTAAATATCTTGTCCTTTGACAGAGCATCTGGAAATCAAATTAATCACTTGACTTTGCGTTACAAATAATCAATAATTGATGACACAAGCGCTTACAAAAATAATGTAACGTTACTTTAGTCATGACAAACCTCATTACTTATTTTGTTTACACATCAAAGGAGGAATTTCACGTAATGAAAAAGCTCGCTTCTACCCTACTTATCACCGCAGTAGCCGGTTCGATGCTCGCTGCCTGCGGCAGCAAAAGCGACGATAACCAAAATCAAGGCGCTGATTCTGGTAATGGCGTTACCACAATCGAGTTCTGGGCTGCTCCCAACCCGACTCAGCAAGCTTACTGGACTGACTTAGCCAAGGCTTATGCGAAAGTCAATGACAAAGTAAAAATCAACGTTAGCGCTATTAAAGAATCACCTACATCAGAAGCAAGCATTCAATCGGCTATTGCCGGTAAGAGCGCGCCGACGATTTCGGAGAATATAAACCGCGGTTTCGCGGCTCAGCTGGCTAACAGCAAAGCATTAGTTCCATTAGAATCGATGCCGGGATTCGAAGACATCATCAAAGGCCGTAACATGTCAAACACAATCGAGCCTTGGAAGTTCTCCGATGGCCACCAATACGTGCTGCCGATCTACTCTAACCCGATGCTGTTCGGCTGGCGTATCGATATCTTGAAGCAAGCCGGCGTGAACGAAGTGCCGAAAACTTACAGTGAAATGCTGGACGCGACTAAGAAGCTGAAAGCGAAATTCCCGGATAAATACGTATGGGCGAAGCCGGATTTGGCTGATCCGACTGCTTGGAAACGTTGGTTCGACTTCTTCATGCTGTACAACGCAGCGTCAGGCGGCAACCACTTCGTCGAAGGCAGCAAATTTGTTGGCGACGACAAAGCAGGCACAGAAGTATTGACGTTCGTGGACAACCTGCGCAAGGAAAAAGGCATTCTGTCGCAAACCGTTACCGATCCTTTTGAAACCGGCGTTGGCGTCTTTACCGATATCGGTCCTTGGACGTTCAGCATGTGGGAAGAGAAGTTCCCTGAGCTTAAACTGAACGAAACTTACGCGTTGACCATGCCTATAGTGCCTGATGGCGTAGACCCGGCTACAAGCAAAACGTTCGCAGATACGAAAGGCCTTGTCATCTTCGCCCAAGCTTCGGAAGCGGAGCAGAAAGCAGCTGTTGACTTCATTAAGTGGGTCTACTCCGATCCGAAGAACGACGTGAAATGGCTGGAGCAAACGAAACTTCCACCAGCACGTGACGACTTGACTAGCAATGAATCGTTCAAAACCGTACTCGATGCGAATCCAGAACTGAAGCCTTACGCGGAAAATGTACCGAATGCGGTGCCGCCGATGGATAATGCAAAATATAACGACCTACAGACGCTTATCGGACAAGAAGCTTTCAACAAAGTGGTACGCGGTGAAATCGCACCGGCCGAAGGCTGGGCGAATATGAAAAAAGCCATTGAAGCCGCTCTTCAATAGAGGGAGTTGACCTAATGGATCAAAGAAACAATCGTTTGGGCTGGTTATTTACCAGCCCCTACCTCATTTATTCGTTGATATTCTTCTTCGGCCCGCTGATCTGGTCTTTCTACCTGTCCTTTACGGACTGGGATTTGATCGCGCCGGACTACAATCTTATCGGACTTAAGAATTTCACCGACGCGCTGAAGTCGCCCGCCGTGCACGCCTCGTTCTGGGTAACTTACAAATTCATGATGATTTTCGTTCCGCTCGTGACGATTCTCGCACTGTGCGTCGCGGTTGTCGTGCACAGCCTGCCACGGCTCAAGAGCCTGTTTCTAATCGGTTTCTTCCTGCCTTACCTGTCATCGGGAGTTGTGTCGTCTCTAATCGTGAAAGGACTGCTTTCCTATTCGAGTCCGCTCAATACGTTTCTGCGGAAGCTGGGCATTCAAATTGACTGGCTCGGCACTCCAATGTCGGCGCTGTTTGTCGTCGGGATGATATTAGCATGGAAATTCACAGGGTACTATGCCCTGATCTTAACGTCTGGTCTGAACAGCATCGATAATGAGATCTACGAAGCCGCCGCTATAGACGGCGTTACGGATCGACAGCGATTCTGGCGCATTACGCTGCCGCTGCTCTACCCGGCGTTCTATACGACGCTCATTTTATCGTTCGGCGTCACTTTCGGCATTTTTACGGAAGTGTATCAATTAACCGGCGGCGGACCGAATTTCGCCACGAACACGTGGCAGATGGAGATTTTCAATCAAGCATTCAAAAACCTGAAGGCCGGCTACGCATCCGCTGTCGCGCTGCTTGCGTCGATCGCAACCTTCATCTCTATCTTCATCATTCGCAAACTGCTGGAACTGTGGGGGAAACGCAATGGTTGGGTCTAACCGAAACCGTACAAGCAAGCTGGCGTTCCGCTATGTGCTGGCTGCCATTCTTCTGCTCTTCATGGTCTACCCGTATCTGTATATGGTGCTTAATTCATTCGCGGATTGGAGCCAGATCGACCGGAAGCTCGTACCGACTTCATTTTCTACGAAATCGTACGTTTGGCTGTTCTCCGGCGGCGAGACGGGTATATCGCGTCCTTGGGTGAGCTCGTTCTTCAATAGCGTGTTCGTATCGATCGCATCAACAGCGCTGATGATGCTGTCGGGCATTATGGTAGCGTACGCGCTGTCCAAGCTGAATTTCCGCGGGCGGGACACGATTAACAACTTCGTCTTGTTCCATATGTTCTTTCCGGCGATCATTCTGCTCATTCCGACTTTTCTGATCGTTCAGAAAGTCGGCCTGTACGACACCTATCTGGGGATGATACTCCCCAAAGCCGTCAGCCTATGGGCTATCTTCATGTACACGAACTTTTTCAAGGCGGTTCCGTCGGTGTTCATCGAAGCAGCCAAGCTGGACGGTGCCAATGATTTCAAAATTATGTACCGCATCATGCTTCCGATGTCCAGGTCGATCACGACCGTCATCTTCCTGTTCCTCATTATGGAGCGCTGGACAGAGCTCCTATGGGATATGATCATCGTGCGCAGCGATAATAAGCTAACGCTGAACGTGCTGCTATCGCAAATGTTCGGCCCATACGGCACCTACCCGGGGCCGCTCTACGCCGCATCCGTGCTGCTGACGATCCCAATCATCATCCTGTTTATCTTCTTCGGCAAGAAATTCCAAGAGGGTATGCAATTTAACTTGAAATAGCAATTATTAGGCGAGAGGAGTCGGAGAGCTTGAGTTTGAACAAAACAGCTATTAAAACATGCGAAGAGCTTCTACGAGCGTTCCAATCCTCGGAAGCCTCGGTGCGCGATGCGCAGAAGATCGTCTTTGCCGGCGCTGGTATTGACGACAAGGACGTTTACAATATTACCGCTCCCTTCACGGACGAAGGCGAACAAGTCATTGCGGGACGCGTAGAGTCGCGCGACAGCGAGCATTCGGATATCCTGTTCTTCACGCAGCAGGGCGGAAGCTGGTCGCCTAGAGACGGCGCGCCGTCATTCCGCTTGCAAGATCCTTTCTTCACGCGCATTGCCGGGGATCTCGTGCTCGGCGGCGTGGAGATATTCCCGGATCCCATGAAGCCGGATGCACTGAAATGGCGGACCGTCTTCTACCGCGGCAAGAACATCGCCGCACTGCAGCCTTTCTTCAAAGGACCTGATGGCATGAAGGATATCCGTCTCGTCGAGCTTGCGGACGGTTCCATCGGCGTATTCACGCGTCCGCAAGGCGCCAAAGGCGGCCGCGGCAAAATCGGCTACGTCCATATCGCCTCGCTGGATGAGCTAACCGTCGATCGGATCAACGATGCACCGCTGCTTGACGGACAATTCACCGATGACGAGTGGGGCGGCGCCAATGAAGCCCACCTGCTCAAGAACGGCCTGGTTGGCGTACTCGGCCACATTGCCTCGTTCGACGATCAAGGGGATCGTCACTATTACCCGATGGCGTTCGTCTTCGATCCAGCTGACGGAACCTTCTCGGATATCGAACTGATCGCGGTTCGCGCTGCCTTTCTGCCCGGCCCGTCGAAGCGTCCGGACCTGCAGGATGTTGTCTTCAGCGGCGGTCTTGTCCGCCAAGGGGATGGAACAGCCGTCTTGTACGCCGGTATAAGCGACGCCGATGCGCAGCGGATAACCATCACGGATCCGTTTGCGCGGTTTGAACACGAATTTGCTTGATAAGGGAGTTATCGATTGTTTATGAATGTATACCGCTATGAAGAGAATCCATTAATTACGCCGCTCGACGTGAAACCGCACCGGGACAATTTCGAGGTCATCGGCGCGTTCAACGCCGGCATCGCGTCTTACAATAATGAAATTATAATGCTGCTGCGCGTGGCTGAACGTCCAATTAGTCCCGTTCCGGGCACTGTGCTGGCGCCGGTTTACAATACGGCCACGAACGATCTGGACCTGATCGAGCTTCGGTTAGATGACGAGCGCTACGATTTCTCGGACCCGCGCGTCATCCGGAACAAGTTGCATAGTGCAACTTTCGAGTATTTAACTTCAATTTCTTACCTGCGGATCGCACGCAGCAAGGATGGCCATAACTTCACTGTCGATGAGAAGCCGTTCCATTATCCGTCGAACTCGCTAGAGACGTTCGGTATTGAGGATCCGCGCATTACGCAGATCGGCGACACGTATTACATTTACTATTCAGCCGTAAGCCCGGTCGGCGTCGGCGAGTCGATGATTTCCACGACCGACTTCGTGAACGTCACTTACCACGGCATGATTTTCGGGCCGGATAACAAAGACGTGCTTATTTTCCCGGAGAAAGTAAACGGCAAATATTATGCACTTCACCGCCCGACGACCAAGAGCACCGGCAACCCGGAAATGTGGATCGCCGAGTCGGACAACCTGCTGTACTGGGGCAATCACAAGCATCTGATCGGTCTTCGCCAGGGCATGTGGGACAGCGGCCGCATCGGCGGCGGCTGCGTACCGTTTAGAACGGAACGCGGCTGGCTGGAGCTGTACCATGGCGCGACGCTAGAGCATCGCTATTGCATGGGAGCAGTGCTTCTTGATTTGAACGACCCGTCCAAAGTAATCGCCCGCTCAGGCAAACCGATCCTTGAGCCGGACGCGGACTATGAGAAGAAAGGCTTCTTCGGAGACGTCGTCTTCGCCTGCGGAGCGCTTGTGGAAGGCGATGTCGTCAAGATGTATTATGGCGTCGCGGATACGTCCATGGCAGCCTGCGAGCTGAGCCTTCAGGAGATTTTGGACAGCTTGGTACCTGTTGAATAACTTGGTGAAGACAAGAAGAACCTCTGGGACGATGGTGTCCCGGAGGTTCTTTTTTAACTACATTAGGTCTACTTAGCAGTTTCCTCCGCCGCCAAGACAGCTTGAAACAACTTGAGAGCTTCAGCCTTCGTTTCTTCCCCTAACTCATCCATCATCCATACGTTCCGAGCACACTCTATCAGGTCCTGAAGGACCCTCTCTAAGCGGTAATAGGAGAGCACCTGTTCATCCACCTCTACGGCTCCGTACCCTTGGAAAAATGCTTGGTCATGCGGATGACTGACAAAGATGAAATCACGCTCTTTGGGAGCGAGCATCACCTCGTCCCAATCGATTACAAACACTTCCCCCGCCTGATCCCGAATCACATTAGCCGGATGAAGATCCGCGTGACAGATGACATGCGGGATCTTACGTGATTGAAGCGTCCCAGCCAGCTCCACCAATTCGGCCAGCTTCGCGTGTATCGTCATCCTATGCGCTACCCAAGAAGCATGTAGTGTACGATCCAATGGACTTCCGCCTTCGAAGCGTCCAAGTTGATCCTCAAAGGTGCGAATCCATCGCGCATATTCCGTTGTATCAAAGGTCTCCTGTCGGAGCGATTGCAATCCTTCAGGCGGTAAAGGAATCCGGTGAATGTGTTGTAAGGTAGTCCCTAGCTTATTCCACTGCTCTGCCGACATCCCATCGAAGCTTGAATCCCCCTTGATAAAGGGGTAGACCACGACTGTCCAATCCTCCAGACAGGTCCATAAGGCACCGCTCTTGGTCGAAATGGGAGCTACAACAGCTGTAATCCCCTGCTCGCCAAGATATCGAGGAACCCGATATTGCGGTTCGTATAAAGGTCTAGACGTAACTTTAAGCAGATAATAATCGGTTTCCTGCTCGCTCACCACAAGATACACGGCAGAGCTGTAATCAAGTCCAAGCGGAAGAAACTCAAGTGTCGCCGGAGTCCATTCATACTGCTCCTTTAAGCAGAATTCCAGAAGTTCCTTCGAAACGTTTGGTGAATGACGCATAACTCCATTCCTCCTCCTTCCTATACAGCTGTCATTGGCAGCCTCTCTCGGCAGCAGCGGTTCCTTACTATGTGACCATATGACCGATTAAGAAGTGCTCGCCTTTGAAACTTTGTTGCTGGGCGCAAACCAACCAAGAACGGCCACTGCAACCAAGACAGCATAGAAGACTACCGTCCATCCCGTGCTATGAGGAAAATGATGATCCAACACGCCGATATCCTCATGAGCAAGCGTAATCACGGCAAGCTTTACTCCTACCCAAGCCACAATCGCATAAGCAGTTGTCTCGAGGGCCGGTCGTTGTGCGAGCAGCTGCACAAACCAAGCAGCAGCGTATTTAATTAGAACCAGTCCGGCAACTCCGCCAAGCACCACAACTATGAATTGCCCCCCGTCCATGCCGCCGAACTCCCTCAGCGGAGAATCCGGTAAACCAAGCGCGAGCGCAACCGCAGCGAGAATGGAATCAATCGCAAAAGCGAGATCGGCCAGCGCGATCTTGCCGACAGTTGGCCAGAAGCCTGTCCCTGCTCCTTGCTTCTCTTCCTTGTGCGTATCTTCTTTCTTTTTGCCAAATCGCTCTTGAATAATGTGCTTTAAGCCTAGGTATAGAAGATAGGCGGCGCCGATTGCCTGCACCTGCCAGACATTCGCAATAAAGGATATCGCGAACAGAGCGGCAAAGCGAAAGACAAATGCCATAATGATTCCGTAATTGATCGCTCGTTTCTTCTGTTCCTCCGGCAACTGCTTGGCAATAACCGCCAACACGAGCGCATTGTCAGCCGACAACAACCCTTCCAAACCGATAAGAATGAGTAAAGCCCAGGCATACTCCAACCATAATGATTCCAACTTGATTCGCCCTCCTATACACCATCGCAAGTTTCTGACCATCAAAAACATATGTGCAATAGGTATACGTAAAAGTTGCCGAAGGTTTTCAACTTTTTCGCCTGTCATCAGACGCACGAAAAGCCCCGATAAGGATTAACTCATCATCGGGACTTGAAGATCTTTATACAACCTCGGATAACAACTCAAGAGAATCTTAAATTCGCCAAACGCGCTTCCAGCATCACGCGCAGTTCATCAGGAATCCGCTCAAACTCGGCGCCTTTCCCCAGAAAGAGCAGCCAGTCCGCATAATACGCCAGCATTTCAGCATCGGTCACATCCAACTGCACATTGAACATCCCGCTCGACTGGAACATCCCGGTAAAGGACAAAATGATCCCCGGCGGGTGCATGCGCTTAAAGCGTTGAATCCCGGTCGTATCCAGCTTCACAACAAGATTGGATTGGCGTGCACGAAGCAGCTTCTTACTTAGAATCTCTTGCTCAGATAACTTCATCTCCTGCTCCGAGATTACCGAATCCCGCAGCATATCGACAGGCAAATAACGAAACTCGTCCATATCCAAATCATAAACCTCGACCAGCCACTGTGCGTTCGCATTAAAGATATGCAGCAGATATACATCCAGCAGCTGCGGCCAGCCAACACTCAGCTCATACGTCACGCGCAAATGCTTATCCCGCACAGCAAGCGAAATCAGCTGGTTCAGCTCCGCAGGCGCCGCATCATCGAGCTCGAGCAAATTCGGATTAGCGGGATTGGTATTCTCAAAAAGCAAGATGTTATTCAGCTCGATTAGCTCGTCTTGTTGGGATTGCGAAGCGATGCCGATAAGTTTCTCCGTAATGGAACGGCGATTCTGCAGATAAGGCAGCTGTGAATTTTTAGAGGCGATAAAGCTGATAAAAATCGCCTTCAGCTCATCCGGCGTGAAGCGCGCTGCGGGCAGATAATGGTTTTGGAGCACGTTGTAGCCGCCGCCGCGTCCAAGCTCGGTCGTCAGCGGAAAACCTAATGCCTGAATCTCGTTAATGTCGCGAATCGCCGTCGCGCGGGAGATCTTGAATTCCCGCTGGATCTCGGCAATCGTAAAATGCGCACGGTTATTGATATAGCGCATGATTAGGTTCACTCGTTCTGTTTTTTTCATGCTTTTATTGTATCAGAAACGCATCCATAAAAGGTATCATTTTTTGATACATTCAGCATCTAGAATCAATCTTGTAACCAACTACATTCCACGAAGGAGAGATACAATATGACTAACCATTCCATCCAAACCATCTCAGAAAACTACAAAATGACTGCTTTCGGTGTTACACTAGAAGACTACAACGACTGGGCAGGCAATGCAGCCAAAACGGCAGCGAAAAAAGCTGAAATCACCGAAAACGGCAAGCTTGCTGAACTTCTCGCGCTCGCAGACGGCCAAGAATATCAAATCAACTTCGCCATCGACCGCAAGGCTTGGCGCGGATTCGGCGTGATGGGCGAGTTCGAAGTGGAAGGCGCGATTGTCCTTGAATTCCTAGCTGGCGACTACCTCGTCGTGCCTGGCACAGGCGCTGACAAAGACCGTCTTGCTGATGAAATCACAGGCAAAGTTTTCAGCGGCATGTTGGAAGAAATCACGGACTACAAATACGTTGGTCCCGGTAACTCCACCTTCGTCAAAGCAGATGAGAACGGTAAATTCTACGGCGAAATGTGGCTTCGTGTTAAAAAAGTCGAAGGCTAATCTCTTGAAAAAGGAGCATTCACATGACAGCTTACACGCTTGATCACAAAAAATCTTTTACTTTGACCGCATATGGTTTTTCCATCCAGTCGAATTTCCAAGACATGCCGGCGATGCAGCAAGAAAAAGCCGAGTTTTGGGGCAAACTTAAGGCTGACGGACGTTTCAATAAACTCAAAGACGCCGCAAAGGACGATCGCGAATGGTCAGTCAATGAGGTCTATCAAGGAAAACCGTGGAATTATTTCGCGGTGGAAGCCAGAAAATCAGTGGCTGACGCCACGCGCACCATCGAGTTTCCAGAGAGCGAATACATCGTCGTTTCAGGAAATGGCGACAAAGAAACCTTGTTTGATCAGCTGACTTACCGCGCTTTTGGCGAAGTCCTGGCCCAAATCACGGATTATGCTTACATCGGCGGTCCCAATGCGACTTATCGCAAAGATAACGGCGACGGCACGTTTTACGGCGAATTCTGGGTGCCTGTGGTGAAGAAATAATTGTAAAAAAGAGCAGAAGTTCACTTCTGCTCTTTTCGCTATTCCTATCACTTGAACAGGACAACCTCATCGCGACGATCGAAGTCCTGATCGAGGCTAATATCTTCTTTATAATTCCAGTGACCGTTGGCATATTCCAAATAAATAAGCGCTTCGAATATATCGTCGCCATCCTTAATGTCTTCTGTAACATCGCTCCAACTGAGCATCCCTTGGACGACAGCCTCCTTCTTGCCAAGGAAGATGACTCGTTCATCGGATAACTTGTACCTTTCTTCGCTATGATCAAAAATCGCTTTCAGACTGTCTTCCCATGTTTCTGGACCCATGACATAATCGTTCCAATGTTTGATAAACGAAGGAGCTGTGTATTGCAGCGTTCGTTTGAAATCCTCTGCGTTATACGCTGTATAATAAGTTCTTAGATCCGACAAAACCGCACTCTGCTCGTTAAAACGGTTCTTCATGATGGCTTCGACTTTCTGGTCGATGTCCTCCGGAGATTCCATGTTGCTATACATCATGCCCTCGTGCGCGATTCTCCATTGTCCTGCTTCATAGCGAAGGTTGTATCCAAACACATCTTCGCGGTTCAATTCTTCCGTACGCTTGATATAAGTGACTTGAAGCGTTGCTTCATGGTCAGAAGTATATTCGATCCGATCGATGTTCACTTTGAAGTCGCGGACCGGGATTTCGCTGACTGCTTGATTCGCTTCGTAATCATAATCTAGATTCATATAGCCCAATGTTAGATTGTCAGATGTCAGTAATTTGGGGCTAAAGGTTTCGTAATACTTCGTAACGAGCTCTTTCACAGCGGTCTCTTGACCGTAGCCGTATGACTTTAAATTCACAGTGAGCTTCGGTTGATCATAATAAACCGAGTACTTCGCAATTTGTCCAAACTGGCGAAGAGGGATGTACACTTGTCCGTTAAAGACAGGAATTTCATGGTCCAAGTAGTAACTGCCATCGTCAACCTCCATAACATTATCGCCGGACCAGAATCGAATGTCTGCGCCGTTAACGTTCCCAGAGACTTCCCCTGTACCCGGATCATACTTGGCCGACTTATATCCCATAGCATCGAATAATTTACGAAATGGTACATACATAACGCCTGATTTTACGACCGGATGTACGCCTGCAATCTGTTTATTATTCACTACCAGTTGAATCGACTTACTAACAGAAGCAGCATTCGCAACAAGCGGGGTAGTTACAAGCAAGCAGAAGACAACCAACAAACCGATAAACTTTCTGACCATTTGACACGTCCTATTCTATTCGTAGTATATGATATCGATTTCACATACCTTGTTTATCGGTTGTAGAGGTTCAAGCATTTACCACTATATTCCCATACCTGCAATTCATATCAGATCCTTGAATCGAAAAAGACCGCTCAAAAGGCGGTCTTTTAAACGTTCTTAAGTCTTTCTCTCCACGATCGGAATACAAATCAAGATTCCACTTCCATGCTCACGATCATTTGCCTTCACAACGACGGTTGTGCTGCCATGTTTGATGAAATCCCCGGTTATCATAACCTTAAGGCGGTCACTACTAACACTAGCCACAACATAAAACGGATCATAGGTTACATTTAATAAAACACCATAAACGTCTAGTCCAAGCTGCCTGTAAGTAAGGGTTGCTGTTTCACCAGTTGCCAAAGTGATCGAATCATGCACGAGTCCGCATCTTAAACCCATATCGTCCCTCTCCTTTTCTCGCACGCTATCTCCTTGCCTCTCATCTACTATATATGTTGATAGGAGCGAGAAAGATTGGGTAGCGTTATCCAAGCCGGCACAACCGGAATAGAGTAAAGAAGAACGAGCTGCAGAAACGAGGAGAGGCCCGTGGCAAAGTCGATTGTTCGGGACAAATGGTTACAGTACCGCATCCTAAAGGAATCGCCAATACTTGCCGGCAGACTCCCGCAAACATGGCTGTTAAACAGACCTGTAACGTTATCGGAGATGCTTCGTCGCTATCAGAGCGTCGTGCTGAAACCGCGAGATGGTCGATACGGCCACCAAATCCGTTTTATTCGTACAGGTAAAGAAGCTAAGGTGTATCATATTCATCGCGAGAAAAAAACGATTACCGCAGCAGGTATCCGCCAGCTGTACAACAAGCTCGGTTCTATCACAAGGTCGAGTCGTTATATCATCCAAATAAGACTCCGGCTTGCTCAAATTCAAGGCAGACCATTCGACATTCGAATCATGGTGCAGCGTACAAAAGGCGCCTACTCCCCTTGGAGAGTAACGGGTTCGTATGCGAAGGTTGCCGCGAAAGGGTATCTGATCACCAATGTGGCCAGTCGCATTATTCCAGTGAAAGCTGCGATGAAGGAAGCTTGTATCTACGACCAGGGTTTGAGCGTCAAAGCCGAGCGTATTGCAGTACTCGCTGCTAAACGTCTCGGACGGCGGTACCCTCATCTAAGACAGGTTGGCTTCGATATCGGCATCGATAAGAAGCAGCGAATTTGGATCATTGAAGGCAATTATAAGCCTGATCTGCTTCCCTTCATGCTATTGGATAATGCTGCGATGAACCGAAGAATTCAATGGTATATGACTCATTAGAATAGGAAGGATAAAGAAGAGAAGGACGCATCGGTTTCGTCCTTCTCTTCTTTACCTTATGAGATTAATTATTTCAGGAATCATTGCAGGATAATCATTAGTTACGCACCAATCGCTCCGCGATGAACTGCATCGCTTTGCGGTTCTGGTCTCCGGTGACCGTATGCCCTGAGAACGGCGACGGCACGATCCTTTTGTCGGAAGCGATCCGGTTGTAGGAGGCGTATATCGTTTCCGGCATCGTTGTCAGATCCTTCAAGCCAGCGCTAACGAATACCGGAATTCGGATCTTGTGCGCCAAATTCATAATATCGTAGTAACTTAGCGTCTCTAGTACCGTATCGAGATGCTCCGGGAACCTCTCACAGAATACCGCTGCTTCCGTCAGTGAGCTATTAGAGTGCAGCATGCCGAAATCCATTTGGCACATGTTCGGAATATGAGCGACCGCGATAGCCGGTTTATCGGACAAAGCCGCCGCCATTAGCGCCAATCCACCGCCTTGGCTGCACCCTTGCACGCAGATTCGAGCCGGATCGATCTCCGGTTGCACACTTGCCCAGTCGATCGCTTTAAGCGTGTCGATCGTAATCGCCTTGTAATAACACGTATCGCGATGTAGAATGCCTTGGGTGATCCACCCTTTGGCCATGCCGTGATCTTGAGCCAGAAGGTTGCCTGTCTCCCCGTTCTGCCCCCTTATGTCGATCGCAAAAACCGCGACGCCCATCAGTAGATAAGCGGCATAATCCTCCGGATACCCTCTGCTGCCCGTATAACCGTGGAGAAGCACGACGCAAGGCAGCTGCTCCCCCGACTCCGCTTGCCTGCGAGGCAGAAGGTACCATCCGTAAATCGGCGTATTATCGAAGCCATGGTACGCGACTTTATAGACGACCATATCAACGAAAGGTGTTTCTACTCTTGTACGAGACGCATGTAACGGATGGCTTGCGGAAGTCTTCAACGCATCATCCCAATACAGCTCCAAGTCTTCCCTGGATGTGAGCGGCGGGGAATGCCGCTCCAAGTCCGCAATTCTTCTGGCAATCGCATCGCTGATCATTCCTAATTCCTCCACCGATTTACTTGCGGTTCGCGTTATACCAGTCCGTCCGTTCCTTAATCAAGTCGTCGCCCCCTTGGTTTCTCCACGCCTCCATGAACTTCTCGTATTCGCTGAGCGGCGCTTTGCCGAGAATTACTTTCGCTGCAGCTTCACGGAACATCGTTGTCATGTTGCGCTCGTCGGCAATCGGCGGCATTCCAACCGCTTCATTAGCGTAGCCTTCGCTGTTCGCGATCTTGTAAGCAGCGTCCAGCTTCTCGAACATCGCATCATCGGCAAGCTTGATCTTCGTCACTTCCGGATTGTAGCCATGGATTCTGAACTCCGTTTCCAGCCAGCTGATCTCCGCTGTCTTCTTCGCGTCGAATGTAATGCGGCCATCGGCCGTAGCCTTGAAGTACGTATCGCCTTCGATGCCAAGAGAGGTAAAGATCTGACCTTCATCGCTGATGAGCCAATCGAAGTACTTGATGATCGCTTCTGGGTTTTTTGCGGCCTTGGAGACGATGAACGTCTTGCCGATCGGACTCCAGCGCGAGCCGACAGGACCTTCATAGCCCGTGCCGCGAGGAGTAGGAATCGCGATAACCTCCGGCTTCTGGTCTGGGATCGAAGTCATTAAATCGATGTTCCATTGCGGGATGAGCGCCGCCGTAT
This sequence comes from Paenibacillus sp. CF384, assembly GCF_900106745.1. Taxonomy (GTDB): domain Bacteria; phylum Bacillota; class Bacilli; order Paenibacillales; family Paenibacillaceae; genus Paenibacillus_Z. The sequence continues at coordinate 25,122 of NZ_FNNV01000029.1, forward strand.
GATCCCATACCCCAACAAGACCAGCCTTGATCTTCTGCTCCCACACGGAGCGGTTGTTCGTCAGAAATTCGGAATCGATCAGCTTTTCCTTGTTCATCGTCTGGAAGAACTCGAGCGACTTCAGCATATTCGGATGAATATTGCCCATGATGACTTCGTTGTTGTAGAAATACTCCGTCCATGCGGAGCCAATGCCCCACATGCCGAATATATTCTCCCCCCAGCTGAAGTTCTCGCGCATCGAGAATGGAATCTCGTCCTTCTCTCCGTTGCCGTTCAAGTCGTTATCGCGGAACGCGCGCAGCACGTTCAACAGCTCGTCGGACGTCGTAGGCACCGGCAAACTCAGTTTATCGAGCCAGTCCTTACGGATGAACATCACTTGCCCGGCCATCGTGTCCGCAGGCTGCGGAATGGCGAGAATTTGTCCCTTTTGCGTTACGGCATCCCATGCGGCTTGTGGAATATTCTTCTTCAGATTCGGACCGAATTGCTCGATCAGATCGTTTAGCGGCAAGATCTTATCGCCATCAATCAGATCTTGTTCCGGTCCGGACCACGATTGATAGACGTCCGGGAACTCGCCCGAAGCGAACTTCAATTTCAACTGATCTTGGTAGGTGCCATGAGGCAGGAATTCGACGTCCAGATCGACGCCCGTCTTCTCTTCCAAGTATTTCAGCCGCGGATCGTCTTCCTTAGGCGTTGCAATACTGTGATCGGATACAACCAGCTTAATCTTAGGCGTCTCCTTCGGCGCTTCGGCTGGCGTGGTGTTTGCCGATTCAGCATTTGAAGCATTCGTCGATTCAGCAGGCGTAACGTTGCTGTCAGCCTTCGTCGCGCCTTCATTGCCGTTATTATTGCTGCCGCAAGCTACCATCGTTAAAGCAAGCGATGCTGTACCGATAAGTCCAATCCATTGTTTCTTTCTCATCTCTTCTTTGACCTCCTAAGAATGATAATGATCTATGTGCATGGCTAAGCCATAAACACCGGTAAGAAGGAGCTATTCTTTAATGGAGCCGATCAATGCACCCTTAATGAAGTGCTTCTGGATGAAAGGATAGATGATGACGATCGGAACGGTCGCGACGATGATCGTTGCCATCTGCAGCCCTTGCGGACTTAACGTCGTCGCCGTCTCGGCCACGTTGGCCAGCATTTCGTTCATCTCCGACTTGGCAATGATGTTGTACAGGTACAGCTGCAGCGGCCTTAGCGATGCCTTGGTCACATATAAGAGAGCCGAATAATAGTTGTTCCAGTGATAGACGGCGTAGAATAGCCCTAACGTCATCATGATCGGCTTCGACAGCGGCACGGCGATTCGCCATACCATGCGCGTCTCCGACATCCCGTCCACGCGCGCCGCCTCAAACAATTCCTCTGGGAGCGAACGGAAGAACGTCAAGCAGATCAGCAGATTGAATTGTGCCAGCGCAACCGGGAGGATCATCGCCCATACCGTGTTAATGATGCCGAGCCACTTCACGACGAGATAGACAGGAATCATCGGCGGGTAGAAGATCATCGTGAACACGATCATGAGCATGATGACGTTGCGGCCGCGGAGGTAGCTCTTGGACAGCGGATACGCCATTAGCACGGTTACGGCCATATTGATCAAAGTGCCGACAACGACGATGAATACCGAGATGCCGAACGACCGCCAGAACGAATCATTGTTCAATACCGCCTTGTAGTTGTCGACGTTGAAATCGACTGGCCAAAGGCTGACCTTCGCATGGATTAACGCTTGGGTCGAGCTGAACGAGCTGGCGAGAACGTGCAGGATCGGAACGATGACCGTCACGCAGGCCAAGGCGAGGAAGATGATGTTCGAGATGTCGAATAGACGCTCCCCAGCGGATCTACGAATTTTCATAACCGGCATGCTCCTTCTCTAGAAAATACCTTGCCCTGTCGTTGCCTTGCTTGCGCGGTTCGCGACGATGAGCAGAATGAATCCGACGACGGCCTTGAACAATCCAATCGCGGTCGTGAAGCTGTAATGTCCTTGCACGATGCCTTCGCGGTAAGCGTACGTATCCAGCACGTCCCCTGTCTCGTACGTGATCGGATTCAGGAAAATATAGATTTGCTCGAAGCCTAAGTCGAGCGTATGTCCGATCTTGAGCAGCAGAATGAGCATAATCGCGGGCAGCAATCCGGGTAGCGTAATATGTCTGAACTGGTTCCAGCGTCCGGCTCCGTCTATGTTCGCCGCTTCATAGAGCGAAGGACTGATGCCCGCAAGCGCAGCGAGGAAGATGATCGCGTTCCAGCCCATCTCTTTCCAGATACCCGAGGCGACGATAATCGACCGGAAGTAATCGGAATCTTGGATAAAGTGAATCGGCTCCGCGCCCGTCGACGTGATCCATTGATTGACAAGGCCGATCTGCGGAGACAGCAGCATGTACCCTAGCCCGCCGATGATGACCCACGACAAGAAGTGCGGCAAATACAGGATCGTCTGAACGCTCCGCTTGAACGCGATGTTGCGAATCTCGTTAAGCATGACCGCGAGTAGGATCGGTGCCGGGAAGGCGAAGATCAACTGATAGAAGCTGATGATGATCGTATTCCACAGCAGCCTCGTGAATTGCGGATAGTTCAGGAATTGTTCGAAGTACTTCATCCCCACCCATTCGCTGCCCCAGAAGCCCTTGAATATGTTGTAGTCCTTGAACGCGATCACGCTGCCGAACAGCGGAACGTATTTGAACAGCAACAGGTAGGCGATACCCGGAATGAGCATGAGATAGAGCGCACGGTGTCTCCACAAAAACTTGAGCAATGACGTTCTCGGCGCGGAGGCGATGGCCGTTCGGTTCATGCGCGTTCCCTCCCTCTTTCTTGATTTAAACTAACATTTAAAATGTAAGCGCTTACTTTAAAAGCCGCTGCGAAGCGATATATCGACATACATCGGTATATAACAGTGTTGGATTGGTGTACCGTGCAAGTCTTCACTCAGGCGGTAATGATTCCCGCTCCGATCGCAGGTTCCGTCCTATTGGCCGTCTTCGGGCTTGTTTTCCTTCGGTTCATGGCCCCACAGCCGGGTACCGCCGCCGAGCGCCTGCCGCCATTCATGGCGCCAGAGGTGAACGTCCTTCGGCCTAATTTCCGGCATGTTCCGCCGCTTTTCTTTCGCCGGGAGCGCCGGGAATGGCTTATGCGGTTCCATCTGGTACCAATACGAGACGGTGCTCAGATCAAGCGTCAAGTTATTGTCGTGCCCGTGCTCGATGCTCGCGCGCAGCGACTTGTCGAAGTAGACCGGCTCCTCCAGCAAGAACCGGTAGCAATGCGTCCGGCCCATCCAACCCAGCTTATCCGGCACGCGGGCGTAGCCGAAATACGGATGCATGTAGACTTCGTTAGGGCACCAGGAGCTGTTGAAGAAATCTTCCGTTCCCGTGCCGTGCAGCGAGCCCGGCCAATCTTCGCCGTCGACGAGCCACATGTCATCGCCTTCGCCGTACCACATCGGGCCCGGACTATCCACGTAATAATTGACGCCGACGAAGTGGCCTTTGCCTTCGATATCGGCGAACAAGTAGTTGTTCGCGTCGCCCCGATTCTTGCCTTCAGGCGCGATCATGCTCCACTCGTTCTCCCCGGCTTCCGGATGCACCTCGGTCAGCTCGCGATTCCACCAGGCGTGGAAGCGGCCCATCGAGGCCGGCACTTCCCGGTGCTCCTCATAGTCGATGTAGTAAAAGAACGCCTTGATCGGTTCGTCGGACTCGTTCTGCAGCGTAATCCGCGCGCCGCTGCCGAACGGCATCGGGAAGTAGCAGTTCAAAGCTTTGCCTTTGGCCGGCGCCGCAGCTAACGGCAACGAGATGAAGTTGTATTCCTCGCCCCAGCCTTGGCCGAAGAAGTCGCCCAGAGGCGCCTCTACGCTCGGCTCGGTTTCTCCGTCCCAATACATGCGCAGCACCGCATTGCGGCGAATCATCTTGTCTTCCGTGTTCAGCGTGAACCAAATATGCTTAATGATGCCCGCGCCGGGAATGTCTGCCAGCACCGCCGTATCGCCGGCATGAATGGTCACGTAATCTGCATTGCCTCCCGTGCGGTCGTAGCTCGATACCCGTTTGGTGCGAATGCCTTCCTTGAGGTTGTAAATATCGTTAAGCAAACTCATCCTTTATCGCTCTCCCTTTGCCTCGTTGTTTTGTCTGTTACAGAATCCTTGCCCAGCACCTTGACGCCTCCCGGCTCAAGCGTGAACCGTTCCGGCGACGGCAGGCCTTCCAATAGATCCATGCAGCCGGGCGGCGGTTCGATCGCAACCGAAGATGCCGAGTGATTAATCACGAAATAACGATTACTTCCGCCTTGCCTCCGGATGGCCACTTCCACTTCCGGATGCGCGGCCGTCCACTCCGGAACCGCCCCGCTCTCTTGGCAAAGCCGGTCAAGCAAGCGATGCAATGCCGAACGGTCAAGCTCCGTTCCCGCGTAGTAGGCTTTGCCTTTGCCATACGCCTTGCCGGTAACGGCAGGTGCTCCCGCAAAATAATCGGACTCGAAGGTCGCCACGACTTCCGCCCCGCGGTTCTCAATCACGTCAAACCAGACCCGAGCAGCATACTCCGTATTCTCCGCATTCCCCTCAGCATCTCCTGCAAATCGAACCTGCTGTTCTTCGCCCTCCGGGATGATACCGTAGTCGTCGATTTCGATGCCCAGCAGCTCTCTGAACGGACCAGGCGTCACTTCGGAGCGCATCCGATTGTCGGGCAGCTTCGTGCCGGAACGGAAGTCTAGCAATACGGTGCCGCCATTCTCCACATAACGATAAACTTTGTCGGCTATTCGTTCGTCCACGATTGCCAGATGCGGTAGAATCAGCAGCCGGTACGCGCCGAAATCGGCTTCCGGCGAGATGATATCAACGCCGTTATGCTTCTCGAAGAAATAACGATGATAATTTTTCACCTGACGCATGTACTTGTAACCCGGATTGTGCGGCTGGATCTCGAATGCCCATTCGTTCTGGAAATCGCGCACGATTGCCGCGTCATGGCGGATCACGCTTCCCTCTAGATAAGGGGCGAGCCGCGCCAACTCTTCGCCGACCCGCTTCACCTCCGCATACTTGCGGCCGGGAACGCCGCTGTGCTGCAGAATGCCGTGCCAATACTGCTCGGTACCGAATACGGCCGTGCGCCAGCGGAAATAGAGCAGGGCATCCGCGCCGTGCGCGACCGCTTGGTAAGACCATCTCCGCAAATCTCCCGGTCGAACCGGCGTCTTGAGAATATGAGCACCCGGCGTCCCGGCTTGGAATTCCAGAACCCAATAATTGCTCCCCTTGAACCCCCGAGTGGCATCGTGATGAAGCGCGGGCGTATAGGGATTAACCGGCTCTCCTTCGGGAAAATTCGGATACACATCAAGAGCGGACACATCCAGCGTACTTGCCAGCTCGTAATAGTCGATCTCGTTAAAAATGCCCATCATGTTATGCGTAATCTTCTGATGCGGCGCAATGCCGCGGATCAGATCAACTTGGATATTCATGAATTTGCGCACGGCATCGGAGGAGAATCGCCGGAAATCAAGCTGGTATCCGGGATTGTGCAGCGGATAAACCGTCAGCTTCGGCGTCTCGATCTCTTCGAACGCGTTGTACGCGTTGTTCCAGACAACCGTGCCCCACGCTTCGTTCACCGCGTCCACCGACCCGTATTTATCTTGCAGCCAACCTTGAAAAGCCGATTTGCACGTGTCGCAATAACACCACGTCGTATCTACACAGCCGAACTCATTATCGATCTGCCATCCGATTACATGCGGATTGTTCCGATATCGTTCCGCCATGGCTCCGACCAGGCTGCGGACGTACCGCGGATATTCCGCATTGTTGAAACAGTAATGCATGCGCGTGCCGAATCCCCGGACATGGCCGTACATATCCCGTTTGTACATATCGGGATGCCTGTCCATGATCCATTTCGGAGGGCTGGCCGTCGGCGTTCCCAAGATGACCTGGATTCCGGCCTCGCCCAACATACCGATAATGCGGTCCAGCCATTCGAAAGTGAAATTCCCCTCCGTTCTTTCTAGCCTCGTCCAAGCGAATTCCCCGATGCGAAGAAGATTGAACCCCGCCTCGCGCATCAGCTTTACGTCCGTCTCCCAGCGTTCCTCCGGCCAATGCTCGGGATAATAGCAAGCTCCGAAATACATGGTGTTCTCCTCCTCGATTATCCGGTTGATCAGCTCTCTCGGGCGATGCCTTTTAGTTGCCTTGAACCGATTGATACCAGTCGTTGACTTCCTGCGTAATCTGATCTCCGCCGAGTCTCTTCCACTCCTCCACGAACTTGTCGAATGCATCGAGCGGTTCGCGTCCGTAATGGATTCGGCCGAAGATGTCTTTCTCGAGCTTCGTGAGCAGTTCCCGTTTCGCGTTCATGGTAGGCGTCGGATTGCCGACAAATTCGTTGTTGTGGGCGAATTCGGCTTGATCGAGCGCGATCTGAACCGTCTGGCCGCCTTCCGGCGTGTAGATGCTCGCCATTTTCCTCTCGAACGGCGTTTCCGGCTTCCCGCCGGCATGCAGCTTGGAGATCGCGTTGATCTGCAAAGACGGGATGCGCGGCGCCGGTTCGGAAAGCAAGTAATCTTGGACCCTAATGAATTTGTGTCCCGTCACTTCCTCCACCGCAGCCCGGTCGCTCGTCGGCGTTCCGTCTTTGATGACATAATCGTAGCCTTCGGCCAAGCCGTCGACGAAGGGGCTATCCTCCGATGGGTTAGCGTAGTTGTCGTAGAAGTAGTTCATGTACCGGAAATAGATTTCAGGATTTTTCATGTCCTTACTGATCAGCGTGACCATATAGTGGGTAGGTCCGCTCAGCTGTCCGGCTTTTCCACCCGGACCGACAGGCAGCGGATACGCTTTTATTTTGGCGCCCGGCACGTTCGTTACCGTTTCTTTAAGCGGCCAAGCATCAGCCCAAGTCGGTGCGACCATGATTCCCGAGGTGCCGGCCGTGAACAATTGATAGGCTTTGGTTTCATCATGCAGCGCGGCTTCTTTGTGAATGTAGCCGGCTTTCATCCATTCCTGAATCTTGCCCAGCCCTTGCTTGGTTCCCGGCAGCGTGGAACCATAGACCAGTTTGCCTGAATCGTCTTTTACCCAAGCCTCCGGCAAAGCGCCATAAGCGCCGAAGATCCAGCCGGTATTGACCCAAGAGTGGGCAATCGTCTTGAGTGCCAGCACCAGCGGCACCGTATCCTTGACTCCGTTACCGTCCGGGTCGTCGTTGCGGAAGGCCTCCATCACCTTCTCCAATTCCTCGATGGTCTTTGGCGGCTGCAAATTCAACTTGGTCAGCCAATCCTCGCGGATCCACATGACGTTGTTGTTGCTCATCTTGTAATCCAAATTCGGAATCCCGTATTTCTTGCCTTCGCGGATATAGGGGTACCACTCCGCGGGTACTTCGTCCATGGCCGCTTTCCATACCTCTCCGGCATAGTTGTCGAACAGCTCTCCTACCGGCTGGAATTTGCCCGAATCGATCAGTTCATGTGCCACGTCCGTAGGAACGGTGAGCACGTCAGGCAGCGGTTCGTTCGCCGACAAGGTGAGCCGCAGCTTCGTCTTGAATGCGTCGTTGGCATTTGACGTTGTCCATAGATACTTGATTTTGATGCCCAGATTCTCTTCGACCCAGCGGGTATGGACGTTGTCTTCGATCGATTCACCTTCCACGAAGGACACGCTCGGACCCACCCCTCTTGCGGTAGTCATCGTCACTGCGGGTGAATATTTCTCGCCATCCATCGTCAGCCCTTCCGGTTCGGCAGCCTCTCCTTGGCTGGCCCCCGGACTGGCTCCGCTTGTCGCGTCTTCGTTGTTCGAGGAATTTCTGCATGCACTGACAACCGTTGTCATGAGCAGCACAATCAACAGCAGAATGATTTTGCGGGATGCCACTTTCATACTGATTTTTCCTCCCTGAAGATGTTGGGGGTACTCTTAATGTAAGCGATGCCTTGTGGGATCGATAGAAGATATCCTCAACATCGATAACGGTATTTTAACTTTTCTAACAGTCGCCGATTAGCTTTCTCTATATTCTTGAGGCGTCTTGCCGAAGTATTTCTTGAACTTCTTGATAAAATAAGGCGTGTTCTGATAGCCGAGCATCTCGGAAATTTCATACACCTTGTAGGTGCCCGACTTCAGCCAGAACGCCGCTTTATTCATCCGCAGTCGATACAGGTATTCGGTGAACGCTTCTCCCGTTTCCATCTTGTACACCTTGGATAGATAGACCGGATGAAAGTGAACGTAATCGGCAACCGCTTGCAGGGAAACATCGCCGTCGAGGTGACGTTCAACATATTGCTGGATCATTCTGACGACATCGGCTCGTGCGTCCTTCACTTCCCGAATCGTGTCTTCCCGCACTTTCTCCATCGTTCTGAACGCCCATTCGCGAAGTTGACGTACCGTCCGCAGCGCATATCCTTCGCGGCTATCGTCTTCCGCCGAACCCGCAATGTCCGCCAGCAACCGTTGATGTTTGTGGGCGACGTACGAGAAGGAGGCAGCAATCGTATAGTAAGCTTCCCGGATGTGCTCGGCGGATTCCCCGAACCTCTCGTCCAGCTCGCGGAAAACGGCGGACAATTTGGCTTTGGCTTCGTCCCAGCGTCCGGCTTCGAGCAGATGCATCAGAAGCGGCGGTTCATACAAGGTGTGCAGAGCCATCACTTCGATGAGCTGCCCAGGTACGCTGCCGGTCACGAACATCTCGCTCTCGTTGCCGGCCCGACGCAGCAGCACCCCGACCGCATCTTCATAGGCGAGCCGCAAGCCTTGCGGGAATGCGTTCGTCCATTGACCGACCATCACCGAAACGGTGCCCTTCAAATAAAGCTTGACGCTCTTCTGAAGCTGCGCCGCAAGCCGCTCCAGAATCGCCTGCGCTTCCGCTGCGTTCTCCGCCGCCGCGGGGGCTTGCACGAGCAGCACGAGGTAATCGTGATCGTCCATGCAGTGCCACAAGCCGAAGTGACCCGCGAATAGTTCTTCGGCGATATTCCCGATCGCATATTGAAACAGCGAGAAACTCCGATTGTTATAGTCGTAGAAGTGTTCCTCCAGACGAACGAGCACGAGCGCGCACCTGTCCCCGGGAGTGAAGGGCAGCTCGAGCAACGCCAGACGGTCCGCTAGATTGCGCTCCTCCCAATGACTGCGCGTCAGCAGCTCCTTCAGAAGCTGCGTCCGAAGCAGCGGAAGATGATCCCGGACCGTTTGCAGCGTTCGACGGCGAGAGCTCGCCTCCTCCCACTCCCGCTTCAGCTTATCCTGAACGCGGCGAACGACCCGAATGAGATCCTCATCCTCGACGGGTTTCAGCAAATAATCCTCAGTTTCGTTCTCCAGCGCTTGTTTGGCGTATTCGAATTCCGCGAAACCGGAGAGCAGGATACACTTCGTGCCCTTCCATTTCGCGCGGATCGTCTCGATCAGCTCCAGGCCGCTGATGCCCGGCATGCGAATATCGGTGATTACGATATCGATCGAATGTTTCTCCAGCAGCTTCAGCGCTTCCCTGCCCGAATTTGCTTTATATACCGTTTCGATCCCCAATTGATCCCACGGAATGGTAATGGCCAACCCTTCGATTACTGCATCTTCGTCGTCTACCAGCATGAGTTGATACATCGTCCGTCACCTCTCCTATTCGAAGCCTTTCTCCCTTTTCCAAACCAATTCGACTTTAAGCCCGCCCTTATCGGAATTGGACAGCCTTAATCCGGCGCCTTCACCGAACCGGAAACCGAGCCGCTGATGCACGTTCCACAGCCCGAAACCCGTCGTCTCGTCCATCGGAACGCCTATCTTGTCCCGGATGCTCCGCATCTGCTCCTCGTCCAAGCCCGTTCCGTTGTCCTCCACGATGATCCGATACTCTTCCTCATCCGACTCGCCGCGGATTCCGATCCAGCCCCCGTCCTCTTGCATTTCGATTCCGTGAATCAACGCGTTCTCCACAACCGGCTGCAGCAATAGCCGGGGCATGGTCAGCCCGGACATGTTCGCCGGAATGTCGATCTCGAATCGGATGCGTTTCATCCGCAGCTGCTGGATTGTCAAATAGTTGTTGACCAGTGCGACCTCTTCTTCTAATCGGACGTCCGGAATATCCAGACGAGTGGAATACCGGTAGTATTCCGCGAGACTCATCGACATGCGAACCACCGCTTCTTCATCGCCGATCCGCACCATGTTCTTGATGAAGAACAAGCAGTTGTATAGGAAATGGGGATTAATCTGGGATTGGAGCTGCTTGAGCCGCGCGTCGCGGGAACGGATTTTCTCTTCGAATACCGTTTCGATCAGCTGCTGCATTTGATCCGACATCTCATTGAACCGCTGAATCAGAAACACGAACTCATTCTTGGGCTTGTACACGATACGCGACGAGAAATCTCCCCTCTTAATCTTCTGAACATGGATCATAAGCTCGCGCAGCGGTACCCGAACATGGCGGTAAAGCAAGAATGCCGCGAGCAGACTCATGACCAGCAGCAGCGCGGTCGACGCGTAGAACAAGTTACGGCTGCTGATAATCGGATCAGTGATCGCGTCGATCGGCACATAGTCGACCAAATACCAGCCGAGCATCTTGGATTGCATCACTTTGACCAAGTATTCCCTGCCGCCGAGATCCATCGTTGCGCTGCGGAACGTTCCGAGATCGGTACCTTCGAGTTGCCGGGTAAGCTTCCCAATCACCGCTTCATTGGCGGATCGGCTCTCGATCGTGCCGTGCTGCGGATCGTAGAAGAACGGATCGCCTTTACCGCCCGATTTGTAGCGGTCCAGCATCTTGACCATATTGATTTCCGCGAATGCGCTTTCGATAATGAGATCGGCCTGGCTGGGATTCGAATAGGCATTCACGGGAGATACCCCATACCAGACAAATTCTCGCCGGTCTTCCATTAAGGAGACCCCGTCTGCTTGGCGCACCCGATATTGCCACCCTTCGCGAACGTTCTGCATCTTGGTGTCGTCGAACGAACCGCTCGATTCGGTCGTCAGGAACCTTTGCGAATTCGGATTGTAGAGGACATACTGCGGCGACCAATTGTCGGATACGCTTTGCAAGAACAGTTTATCCAGGATCGTGATTTGCGTCTGGTTGGAGTCGTACCAGTCCGTCAGCAGATGAAGGTACGAATATTCGCGGACGGTCGGATCCCGGCTTAGCGTCACCGTATTCTTCGCGAGCTGCTCGACGTGAGCGTCGACCTGGCTGAGGAAGAACGTCATTTGGTTGTCGTAAGACGTATTGATTTCATTCTGCACCACCCGCACCGACACTTTGTTCGAATACCCGTACAGGAGCAATATCGGGATGAGCAGCAGAACGATGATGACCATGATTTTCGTAAAAATATTCGATTCGAACGGCTTCAATCTTTCCCCTCCTCCAGTTCTCTGCTTGTCCGCTGGTTAAGAAAACGCTATGTATCTTCAGACATTATTCTGTTGCTCCAATATAGGAGGTTGATACAATCATTTACATACACGCCTCTCATTTACAGCTCTATCAGGAGGTATACGATGTCTTCACCTACCCCGGCCACCGTGAAGTTCACCAAGCAACGTTTGAATTTCAGAAGGTCGTGGCCTTTTCACCTGATGCTGCTCCCCGGCGTCATCTTCGTCCTCCTGTTTCAGTACCTACCGATGGCCGGTCTTGTCATTGCATTCCAAGACTTCAAACCATGGACGGGGTTCATCCACTCGCCATGGGTCGGCTTGGAGCATTTTCGGAGCCTATTCGAGAGACCCGACAGCAAACAAGTCATATGGAACACCGTCGTCATTTCACTGTTGAGATGGGTTTTCGGCCTGGTCGCTCCCTTCCTCTTCGCCTTGCTGCTGAACGAAGTGCGACAAGTCACGTTCAAACGAACCGTGCAGACGATGGTTTACCTGCCGCATTTTCTGCCTTGGGTCATCCTTGGAGGTATCCTAATCGACCTGCTGTCGATCGAAGGCGGATTGGTTAACCGCATAATCGGTGCCGTGTTCGGCATCGAACCGATCTTCTTCCTCGGCGAAGGGAATTGGTTCCGGGTAACGATCGTGATCAGCGACGTCTGGAAGGAATGCGGATTCGGCGCCATCATCTTCCTCGCCGCGTTGGCGGGCATCAAACCGACTCTATACGAGGCCGCCCTCATGGACGGAGCGAGCCGCTGGAAACAGACGCTGTACATTACGATTCCTTCGCTGATCCCCATCTTCATCGTCGTCGGCACCTTATCGCTCGGCACCATTTTGAACACCGGCTTCGACCAAATTTTCAACTTGTATAATCCACTCGTATACGACAAAGGCGATGTCATCGATACCTTCGTCTACCGCATGGCCATTGTAGGCGGAAAAATGAGCTTCGGCACAGCCGTCGGCCTGCTAAAATCGTTCATTGGATTCGCCCTGATCGTAATCGGTTACAGGTTGGCCTATACATTTGCCGGCTATCGCATTTTCTAGAGTGGGGGTCATCTGTGAACTATACTTCGGCAACCCGGCAACTTTTTAACACCTTCAATTATCTGTTTCTTGCGGTTCTGTCCGCCCTGTGCCTGCTTCCGCTGCTGCACATTCTAGCCGTATCCTTCAGCGGCAAAGCTCCTGCCGAAGCGAATCTGATAGGTTTGTGGCCGATCGACTTCACTTTGGACGCTTACGCGGCAACGATAAACAACCAGCTGTTCCTCGACTCGTTATGGATGGCGGTTGTGAGAACGATGCTCGGAACGACTCTGTGCATGGCGCTTGTATTCTTGTGCGCCTATCCGCTATCCAAGGATAAAGGCTTTAAAGGCAGGTCGGCATACGCCTGGTTCTTCGTCTTCACGATGCTGTTCAGCGGCGGTCTCGTCCCTTCCTATATCGTCATGCAGAAACTCGGGCTGATGAACTCGATTTGGGCGCTGGTGCTCCCGTCCGCCGTAAACGTGTGGCTGATCGTGCTCATGCTCAACTTCTTCCGGAACGTTCCCCATGAACTGGAGGAAGCTTCCTTGATCGACGGAGCCGGCCACTTTCGGACCATGGTCTCCGTCCACCTGCCCTTATCGATGCCCTCCATCGCCACGCTGTCCCTGTTCAGCATGGTCTTTCATTGGAACGAGTGGTTCACAGGACTTCTCTACCTCACCGAATCTTCCAAATATCCGCTCGCCACTTTCCTGCAAACGGTCATCGTCCAGCAGGATCTGACCCGCGTAACCCGCAACCCGGAGGCGCTCGCCAATATCGCCCAACGCTCCGTAAAAGCCGCGCAAATTTGTATCGGCGCTTTCCCGATCCTGATCGTGTACCCATTCATGCAAAAATATTTCATCACCGGCATCGTGGTCGGCGCCGTCAAAGAATAAAAAACGCGATTCATTACTGAATATAAACGATTGCTTGCCCGGAAAACAGAAGATTTCTTGAATATTGATAACGTTAATTCAATAGGTTAGCTGCAATTGGCTGGACATGACAAAAAAGACCAAGGATACGATTCCTCGGCCTTTTCTTGTGGGATACTTCCATTACAAAACGATCTTATACTTTAGTTTCTGTGTTTTCAGGATTAACAACCTCTTGTTCCATGAACAAATCATTTAACGAACTAAGCGATCCATCCTTTTCGACCTGATACACATCGAGCTTCTCGCCGACGAGACTCATTTCGATACAACAATTCCAACAGAAATATTGATGAGGACCAATCTTACCAATATCAATCGAATTGCAATTGATACATTTCAATGGTTAGCGCTCCTTTCATAGCATTTTGGTATTACTACTAGAGTTACCGAATTGCGCTTCGTATAAACTAGCTAAGCGTTCAATATTGCTAGAGTTATTGAAAGTTGCATCAACAAAAAAGTGGCTGTCGAGATTTTCTCGACAGCCTGAAAAGTTACTTTAACATCGTTCTATTCCTTGCAATCCTCTACGACTTAAGCAGTAACAATAATTCACTATAAATCCCACATTTCATTAGCCTACTTAGCTCCAGGTCAATGGATCCAGACGAAGATAAAAATCTAGGCGTTCGCGATCTGGAGTTTTGATCTCTAAAATCTCGAAGAGGAGAACGAACGCGCGCTCGGCCTCTTCTCGCTCTGTCCAACTCTCCCCTGCATTGGCAACCATCAGCGCTAAGTCTGCATAGCGATCCGCTGTCCCGAGGCGTCCCATGTCGATCAAGCCAGTGCATTGAAAGCTAACGGCGTCAATAATGAAGTTGGGCATGCAAGGATCACCGTGGCAGACTACCAGATCAGTGCGTTCTTGATCTAGCCGAACCGGCAGTTCTCTATGTACACGCTCCAGAAGTTCATCATGTGGCATGTGTTTATCCTCGTCGGGCAAGAAGTCGCTATTTACGGCACCGCGCGACACCACTTCTACAGCGCGTCCGAACATCTGCGACAAGCTTCGCTCAAATGGGCACTGATCAACCGGCAGCGTGTGAAGAATAGCAAGCTGCTGTACCATTGACGGCCATGCATGGAGCAGATCAGCTCCCGATAGATTTGCTGCGGAGATTCCAGGAATCGCTGTCATCACCAAGCTGGCCCCTTCCTCCCCCTCGTTCCATTCCACTGCCTCAGGGCATGCGACACCTTGGTCTCTGAGCCAAAGAAGGCGATCACGTTCACCTGCTAGGTCAGCGACACCCGCAGGTGGCGTAATCTTCGCGTAAGCAAGATTGTCATTCCGACGGTAGACGAAATCACCAGATTCACCAATCAGTACGGGTTCCCACTCGTGAGACCTCTTGAGTAGTGGATGCAGCATGTTCAAATCATTCCTCCCGCGCAGCCGCCACGGCTAAGATGTAATACATGCGCTTGCTTAGATCATGGTTTCTATTGCGGTATTTGTTTTCTTCGTTTAACTTCTCTTCTTGTATGCGCGCACCGCGAAGAAATAAGCGACTACCAGTATCCCTAAGCACCATGCTAGAGCGACCCAGATCTCATCGCCGACCGGTTGATTCGATAATAACGCGCGAATGGTCTCTACGATCGAGGTCACCGGCTGATTGTCAGCGAAGGCGCGTACGACCGCCGGCATCGATTCGGTCGGAACGAACGCCGAGCTGATAAACGGCAGGAAGATCAGCGGATAGGAGAACGCGGTAGCGCCTTCCATCGAATTCGCGGCCAGTCCGGCAATCGTCGCGACCCAAGTCAGAGCCAAAGTGAACAGCATGAGTATGCCGGCTACGGCAAGCCATTCCAGTACCCCCGCCGATGAACGGAAACCCATGATGAGCGCGACGAGAATGATCACGACAACCGATAGGGCGTTAGATACCAGAGAGGTCAGTACGTGTCCCCACAGCACGGCGGAACGTGCGATCGGCATGGAATGGAATCGCTCGATTATACCCCGCTGCTTATCCTGGAAGAGGCGGTAAGCCGTATAAGATACTCCGCTTGCGATCGCCATCAGCAAGATGCCGGGCAAGAGGTAGTTCACGTAGTTGTCCGTACCGGCCTGGATAGCTCCGCCGAGCACATAGACGAACAGCAGCATCATAGCGATCGGCGTAATGCACACCGTAATGATAGTGTCCATGCTGCGCATAATATGGCGCATGGATCGTCCGAGCATAACACTCATGTCGCTAAAGAAATGTTCACTCATCGTTAAGCACCCTCCTTATAACCTATGATTGCGAGGAAGATCTCTTCCAAAGAAGGCTGTTTCTCCACGTACTCCTTCTTGGCGGGCGGGAACAGCTTCTTCAGCTCATCCAGCGTGCCATTCGCGATTATTGTACCCTTATGCAAAATCGCAATTTGATCGGCAAGCTGTTCAGCTTCATCCAAGTACTGCGTCGTCAGAAACACCGTCGTGCCGCCCTCCGCCAGACCCTTGACGATCTTCCAAGTCTCGATGCGCGCCTCGGGATCCAGTCCCGTGGTCGGCTCGTCGAGGAAGATAAGCTGCGGGTTGCCGATCAGGCTCATCGCGATATCGAGCCTGCGGCGCATGCCTCCCGAATAGGTGGACGCCTTGCGATCCGCGGCGTCATTCAAGCCGAATCGATTCAGCAGCTCATCCGCGACAGCTCGCGGTTTGGGCAGGTGACGCAGCTTGGCGATCATGACTAAATTCTCCCTGCCGGTCAAGATTTCGTCCACGGCCGCAAATTGCCCGGTTAGACTAATCGCTTGCCGTACCTTCTCGGGTTTGGATGCGACGTCGAAGCCATGTACGGCGGCGGTGCCTCCGTCTTGCCTAAGCAGCGTGGTAAGAATTCTGACGATTGTTGTCTTGCCCGCGCCGTTTGAGCCCAGCAGAGCGAAAATCTCGCCCCGCTTCACTTCGAAGTCTACGCCTTTTAACACTTCCGTGTCCTTGTAAGACTTTCGCAAGCCTTTCACTTCTATTGCTTTTTCCATTGGATATCCCTCCTCATAGTTTATAAGCCGCAACTTATTTCTTGTTCTTCTTCTGGTCAACCGACTCTTGATAGAGGTCCGCGTATGTCTTCGAATCTTTGATGAGCTCGTCGCAGAACGCCGCCACGTCGCTCCCCGTTACTTCAAGCACGCCTTTCCCCGATACCGCGCCTTCTTCGAATAGATCGACGATGCCCGAGAGCAGCCCCCCTTCAACGAGATCGACAGGTCCGACTTTGAACAGATATTTTTGAATCTCCTTATACACGATCTGATAATCCTTAGGGAGCGCTTTGACGCGCGCCACGTGCGCCCGCCATTCTTTTTTGCCTTCGATGATTTCTCGGATTCCCATATGAATCACTCCTATTTGCCTAATTTTTTGGAGATATTATCGTTGAGCTGCTTGCGCCACTTATCGCGATAAGACTTGGCTCCTTCATTGCCGGCCAGCGCCGAACAGAAGCCTTTGATATCTTCGCCTAGAACTTCTTGCACGCTCTGGCCGTCTGCCGCCGTCTCTTCGAGCAGGCCTAGCACGCCATCAAAGATAGGCATCAGATTGCGACCGGTAAAGTCCGTGTGCGGCCACAGATGGGCATTGATTTCTTTCCATGCCGTTTGATAATCGGCCGGCAGCTTTTGGACTCGCGAATCAAAAGCTTTCATTTCTTTCTTCATGTCGTTGCCGGTAATTTTATCCCAGAAGTTCATTGTTTTCTCTCCTTTAACTCGCTCATTTTCGAATTGACGAACGTCCACTTCTCCCAGAACTTCCGTAACTCCTCGCGCCCTGCTTCATTAATCAAAAAGAATTTTCGCGGCGGTCCCATATCGGACGGCTTCTTGGTGATCTCCACCAACTTGTTCTTCTCCAGCCGGAGCAGGATCGTGTACACCGTACCCTCCACCACATCCGTAAAACCTAGGGCATTCAGCCGCCTCGTGATTTCGTACCCGTATGTTTCTTCGCGGCTTATAATTTCGAGGACGCTGCCCTCGAGCACCCCTTTGAGCATTTCCGTCAGATTATCCAACACGATCACCTCTCGCTATTCTGTATCACCGGTATTCAGTGTTACTGGTATTCAGTGTTACTGGTATTCAGTGTTACTGACTACATCTATAAAGTAACACGTAGTAGTGTGCGTGTCAACAGGTTTTGTTATTCGAATTAAAAAAAGGGCTCCCGGAATGAAATCCTGGTTTGATCAGAACAAAAAAAAGTCCCGATGATCCATAAAGATCATCGGGACTGTTATTAGTTCACTATCAATGTAAACTATTTTACTTCTTAACCCCTACTCCACCGTAACCGACTTCGCCAGGTTACGCGGTTTATCCACATCATTCCCACGTGCCAGCGACGCATAGTACGCAATCAGCTGAAGCGGAACAACCGACAATGCCGGCGACAGAAGCGGCAGCGTCTTCGGAATCGCGAAGAGCTCATCGACCGATTTCGCCACTTCTTCCTCGAAGCCTTCGTTCACTACGCCAAGTACATGCGCGCCGCGAGCTTTCACTTCTTTAATGTTGCTAAGTGTTTTCTCGTACAGATCCTCTTGCGTGATCAGCGAGATCACCGGAATGCCCTCTTCGATCAGAGCAAGCGTACCGTGCTTCAGTTCACCTGCAGCATAAGCCTCGGAGTGAATGTAGGAGATTTCTTTCAGCTTCAGCGAGCCCTCTTGTGCAACCGCAAAGTCAACGCCGCGGCCGATGAAGAACAGGTTGTTATGCTTCGAAAGGCTCTCTGCCACTTGCTTCAGCACAGGCGCGTTATCAATGATGCTTTCCACTTGCTCAGGCAATTGGTGCATCGCCGCAACGACTTCAGCAATAAACTCGCTGTCCTTCGTTCCAAGCGTATCCGCCAAGAACAGACCAAGCAGGTAGAACGCGATCAATTGAGAAGTGTAGGCTTTCGTCGAAGCAACCGCAATCTCAGGTCCTGCTTGCGTGATGATTACATCATCCGCTTCGCGGGAAACAGAGCTGCCAACAACATTCGTAATGGCTAGAACGCGTGCGCCGCAGCGCTTAGCTTCACGCAGTGCAGCAAGCGTATCAGCTGTTTCACCGGATTGGCTAACTACGATAACAAGCGTGTCAGGCGTAATGATTGGGGAACGGTAACGATACTCCGACGCTACATCCGTTTCAACGGGGATGCGAGCCAGGCTCTCGAGAACGGTTTTACCCACCAAACCAGCATGCATTGCCGTACCGCAAGCTACGATATGGATCTTACGGATTGCACGAATCTCATCCGCTGTCATGCCGATTTCGTTCAATTCGACGGAACGACCATCGTCCGAGATACGGCCCATCATCGTGTCGCGGTATGCTTTGGGCTGCTCATATATTTCTTTCAGCATGAAGTGATCGAATCCGGCTTTCTCCGCCGTTACCAAGTCCCAATCGACATGGAATATTTCCTTGGAAATAAATTCGCCTTCAGTCGTCATCAATTCGACACCGTTCTTCGTTAGAATCGCCATTTCACCGTCATTCAGAATATACACATTACGCGTATGCTCCAGAATAGCCGGGATATCCGATCCGATGAAGTTCTCGCCTTCGCCAATACCGATTACGAGCGGGCTAGCGAAACGTACAGCAACCAAACGTTCCGGTTCATACTCCGTCAATACACCAAGCGCATAAGCACCACGCATCCGTTTAACCGCACGTTGTACGGCTTTCACGATATCGCCATCGTACTCATCGGCAACTAGGTGGGAAATAACCTCTGTGTCCGTTTCGGATACGAACTTGCAGCCTTTTGCGATCAACTCATCCTTCAAGTCCAGATAGTTCTCGATGATGCCGTTGTGCACTACAGAGAACTTATGCGTGTTGTCCGTATGCGGATGAGAGTTAGCATCAGACGGTTTACCATGCGTAGCCCAGCGTGTATGACCGATACCAACGGAACCTTCAAGCGGCTGTCCGTCTAGCTTCTGCTCCAGGTTCGCAAGGCGACCAATCGACTTGCGCACTTCAAGACCATTCTTCGTAAAAACAGCAATACCCGCCGAGTCATAACCGCGGTATTCCAGCTTCTTCAAGCCCTCGATCAAAATATCCTGCGAATCCCGTTTACCAATATATCCTACAATTCCACACATATGAATAGACCTCCGTATTGGGTAGTTTACCCCGCTTCAACGGTTGCCATGAATACAGAATGGGTCGGCACAAAGCCGCCTCCGTTCGCCGGCATCGTCCCTGCTAAGGTTCGAAATATCAAAAAAAGACAATAAGAAAGAAAGCGCACCATCCGTGCGTTTTGAAAAAATAACAAGAAAGAAGTCCGAACACAACGCAATAGAGACAGCCCCTATATGGGTTGCTGCCACTGCCCGTGTACATCTGCAAGCTCAAATCGACACACTCCGGCCTCCGTTGCCGCAGGTGCTTCTAATTCCTATGGAGCATTTTACCGACCCTTTGTCAGCCCGGTCGCCCGGTCTATTTGAGTATCGGCTTACGGTTAAATGCAATACCGGGAGGTCCCCGCCGAACATTCCGAACACCTCCACCTCGTCAGCTTGCCGCTTTATACACCCGACTACCTGCATGGCCATTTCCGTATGGACCGTGCAGCAGTTGTACAAAACCTTGCAAGCTCTGGCGCTTTGTCTTGCTTACAACCTCTATCCTCACTTTCAATTCCTGAATGATACTTCTCCTACTATATTCATTTTTATGCTGAGGTGCAACAAATAATTGAGGTAACCGTTTACAAAACGCACATATTTTCCAATAGCCTATCTAGCACCGCCACGAACCTTGCCCATTCAAAAAACAACCCTAGACGCTCGCAATAATTGCGTGTGTCTAGGGTTGCCTAATCACATAAAGTTATGAACGATAATGCCGTAATTTACTACTCTGCACCAAGCTCTGCACGCACCGTGTCTACGATACGAGCTACGTAAGCCTCAACTTGCTCTTTATCCGGGCCTTCTGCCATAACGCGGATAAGTGACTCTGTGCCCGAAGGACGTACAAGCACGCGGCCGTTGTCGCCAAGCTCTTGTTCCACTTCAGCGATAACCGCGGCAATCGCCGGATTATCCTTGTATGTGCTCTTATCTGCAACGCGCACGTTGATCAGCACCTGCGGATATTTGCGCATCAATGTTTTCTGTTCGCTAAGTTTCTTACCGGAACCGACAAGTGTATCCGTCAGCTGCAAAGCAGTCAGAATACCGTCACCGGTCGTATTGTAATCGAGGAAAATCACATGGCCGGACTGCTCGCCGCCCAAGTTAAATCCGCCGCGGCGCATCTCTTCCATCACGTAGCGGTCACCGACCGCCGTTTGTGCAGTGTTCAGACCGATTTTGCCAGCTGCCTTGAAGAAGCCGATGTTGCTCATCACCGTCGTTACGACCGTATCATTCTTCAGCTTGCCAGCCCGCTTCATCGCGTCGCCGCAGATGCACAGAATGTAATCGCCATCGACTTCTTCGCCTGTCTCGTCAATCGCGATCAAACGATCCGCATCACCGTCGAAGGAAAGTCCGAAATCTGCGCCATGCTTCAGTACTTCTTCACGCAGATATTCCGGATGCGTCGAGCCTACGCCGTCATTGATGTTCAGGCCGTTCGGCTCAGCGCCGACCGTAATGATATCTGCACCAAGCTCACGGAATACAGTCGGAGCAATGGAATGCGCGGAACCGTTCGCACAATCGAGCACGATCTTTAACCCTGTGAACGAATGCGTAACCGTCGTCTTCAAGAAGTCGATAAATTGGCGTTTTGCCGTTTCATCCACCGTAACCGTACCGATATCTCCGCCTTCCGGACGCGGCAATTCATCCACTTCCGCATCCATCAAACGCTCGATTTCAAGCTCAGTGTCATCGGAGAGCTTATAGCCGTCTCCGCCAAAGAATTTAATGCCGTTATCTTCAACCGGATTATGCGAAGCGGAAATCATAACACCCGCATCCGCGCCCAGCACGCGAGTTAAGTAAGCCACTGCAGGCGTCGATACAACGCCGATTCGTACAACGCTTGCCCCAATGGACAGCAGGCCCGCAATCAGCGACGCCTCCAGCATTGGACCTGAAATACGGGTATCGAGACCGATAACAACCTTCGGCTTCTCGGCCTGACCGGCAAGAACGTAGCCGCCGCAGCGACCGATTTTATAAGCAAGCTCAGGCGTGAGCTCGCGGTTAGCTACACCGCGTACACCGTCTGTTCCGAAATATTTTCCCATTTTATTTAAATCCCCTTTATCTATTCTCAAATAACCAATATTCAACAATCGACCACACTACGGCACCGATGCTCCTGTATTCGAGTTTGCATTCGAATTCGTAGCGCCGCCATTATTGCCTGTAGCCTCACCGGCAGATTCATCTCCGGTTATAGCCTCTTCTCCGCCGTTCACAGCCTCGGAATCAGGCGTATTCGTCGCCGGATTTCCTCCGGTGTCTCCCCCGCCGGGATCCGTAATCGTCTCCGTACTGTCTGTTATCTCTACCGTAATCGTGATCGGCGTATTTGGTGCTTGATCAACAAACCGCGGCAGATGTACCTCAAGCGGAACATCATGGCTGCCTGGTCCCAGACCGCTTAAGTCTGCAATGAGCTGAACATCCTTAGACTCCAGCTGAGCCAGAACGTTCGAAGCCCCTTTCACAATCGCATCCACCATGCCGTTTGGAGGCAAAGTTACTTTGGCGTTCAAGCCCTCCGACAGACCAATCATCTTCACCGGCAAATGCGACATGACTCTCGTCTCGGCAGGCACAATCACATACTCGAACGTGACT
This sequence comes from Paenibacillus sp. CF384, assembly GCF_900106745.1. Taxonomy (GTDB): domain Bacteria; phylum Bacillota; class Bacilli; order Paenibacillales; family Paenibacillaceae; genus Paenibacillus_Z. The sequence goes on from NZ_FNNV01000029.1 coordinate 47,414, forward strand.
GTCAGCGGATCTACTGTGGCAATTCCTTCTAATTGTGGAACATCGAGCTCCATCGTACCTGATTTTGTAAGCTTCGACAAGTCAATTGTAATGCCGTCATAATAATCATACTTGTCCAGCACGTCCTGCGGTCCGTATACCGTAATCTGTTCCACACTCTGCTTAAAGGAGGAAATCGCGTAACCGTCCGTAAGCTTGCCCTTAAATCCGATCTGCAGCGGCAGCTTCTTAAACGGTTTCGTTATTGGAATTTCCACTTCGACCACACTCGGGCTGATGACAGCGTCTGTAAGCTCATTGCCTTCCTTATCGTAAGCGATAAGCTTCATCTTCTTATCGTTAACCGTCTCTTCTTCACCCTCGACCGATACCGTGCCTCCGACGGACGCGACCAAATCCATCTGATCCTTCGGCAGTGTCACATGGACGCGGTTGTTCGGTTTGACAACAGGCTGTCCGACCTTGTACCCTTTACCCGGAACACCATCGGTCTTAACCGTTACCTCATATTCTTTCGTAACGATACGTTCTAATACGACCGTCACGTTGCTTGGCCGCACTTCAATAAGATCCAGTCCGCGAGGCAGATTCACCTTAACCGGAAGCACCTTCCGCCCTTCCGTTGCTTGGCTAAGATCGACCGTGACTTGATAATCATTGTTGCGAGAAGCGATCAGAAAATCCGACTTCGACCCCTGTACCGTCAAATGAACGACTTCCGGATCTAGCAACCGCAGCGCATAATTCTTATCATCCATCCCGATCGGCGTGACCTGAACCGCATCAATTTCCTGTGTTTCCGTCAGATTAGCCACCGTATTGGGCGTTTTTTCCGAATCGAAATGGACAACCGCCCACATCAGGATTCCGATCATCAATGAGAGAATCTTAATCGCCGTCGGATGGCTTAACCACTTATCCATGCTGATTGCCTCCTTTCCGTTTCCAGAAAGGTTTCTTCGCCCCTTGACGCTCGCGCGCTTTGGAGTTCGGGTTCAGCTCCTCGAACAGCTTCGAAATCAGGGATTCTTCTTTAATGTCGCGAACAATCATACCGCCGACTGCAAGCGAAATCTGCCCCGTCTCCTCCGAGACGACGATCGACACGGCGTCGCACACCTCGGTCACGCCGATTGCGGCACGATGCCTTGTCCCTAATTCCTTGCTGATAAAAGGATTCTCCGACAGCGGCAAATAGCAGCCCGCCGCCATAATTTGACTGCCTCGAATAATAACGGCTCCATCATGAAGCGGCGTATTCGGGATGAAGATATTAATAAGCAGCTCCGAGCTCACGATCGATTCCATTTGAATGCCGGATTCAATGTAGTCGGATAACCCGGTATTGCGTTCAAAGACAATCAAAGCGCCGATTTTGCGTTTGGCCATATAATTAAGCGACTTAATGATCTCGCCGATCCGATCACTAATATCCCGCTCCACTACAGAGGACCGGCTAAACAGACTGCCCCGTCCAAGCTGCTCCAGCGCTCTGCGAAGCTCCGGCTGAAAAATAATCAGAATCGTAACGACCCCGAACGTAAACATTTGATTCATAAGCCACTTGAGCGTATACAAATTGAACCAGGTGCTGATGGCCCATGTCGCAACCAGGACAATGATCCCCTTCAACAGCTGAACTGCTCTTGTTCCTCGGACAAGCAGAATCAATTTATAAATAATGTAGCTAACGACGGAAATATCAATGAGATCTTTGATCCATTCTTTCCAAGTCAAATCTGCAAAATAGTTCATCTGCCAACCCCCAAAGACCAAATGCCTGGGCATTTTAATTCTTTTATCGGATTTCTAACTTTATTATTTTCTAGAACCGGGGATGCAAATCCTTTTTTTTTCACAAAAAAACCTCCCGCAAGAGGAGGCAGTCATAAATCAATAGGCCAAACTGCTGATGGAATGCGTAACTTTGTACCAAAACCAGTCCAGCGCCTGGTCAATCTGCTTCACTTCTCCGGATATATGTGCGGTAGAGGCTTGATACAACTTACCTGAAATCACGGTAACATCGCCTTCTACATCGCCGAGTACGTTTGCTTTGCCGTTCTCAACCGTAAGGTCTCCCTTCACTTGGGCGCCTTCCGGTACAGTAACGGTATCCCCTTCAATAATAACATGTGCGAGATCCGCACCGCGTACGGTGAGATCGTTATCCTGCTGCCACATGGCGAGGAAGCTTGAGAACATCACAAGGGCGAATACGGCGGCAACCGACACGGCAGGATGATTCCGAATCCAGTTGGCAAAACCGATTCTGCGGCGTTTCACGGGCAGCGAGCTCATAATGTGACTCGTGAGCTGCGCGGATTGGTGCGGCGAAATCGTGACGCGAGTGTCCATCATCGAATGTGTCAGCGCTTCCGTCCGTTCCAGTTGCTCAAGCCTTACGCGGCATGATTCACAGGAATCTATATGAAGTTTCAATTCAGCCAGATCATCGTGAGGCAGCTCATCATCCAAATAATCATGCATCAGCATGACGGCGACGTTGCAATTCATAGCAGCCATTCCTTTCTTCATTAGTTACAGTAATATACGTTACGTGTGCAAGGCGGCGATGTTTCACTTTTTTTGAATATCCGCGCTTGACCAAAATTTCCCTATAACGCCATCCGCTTCTGCCTACAACTTATGCTCCAGTTTCTTACGAAGGAACTCCCGTCCGCGATGAACACGGGTTTTCACTGTCGTTACCGGCATATCCAGCACATCCCCGATTTCCTGCAAGGACAGCTCCTCTAAGTAGCGAAGCACCATAACCGACTTATACTTAGCCGGCAGCGTCTCAATGGCTTGATGAATGATTCGCTGTGTATCCGATAGCAGCATCTCGCTCTCTGGCGTGCGGTTATCACTAGGGATCATGGCGTAACCATCAAGACCCTCGTGTTCACCTGATTCTGCGTCCAAGGAATATACCGGCTTCCTCTTGCGCAACCGGTCGATACATAAATTCGTGGCGATCCGATAGATCCAGGTGGAGAATTTCATCGTATCATCGTATCGCTCTAGATTCTTGTATACACGCAGAAACACATCCTGTACGACATCCTCTGCTTCTTGACGGTTGTACAGCATACGATAAGACATATGATAAAGCTTGTCCTGATAAAGCTCCACGAGCTCTGCAAAAGCCCGTTGGTCGCCTTTCAAAGCTAATTTGGCTAATCTCGCCTCAACTGATTTCAATGCTTCTCCTCCAAACGCGCCGAGTTCCCCTTCCGTTTACCGGTCGACAATTCGGCTATTCCGATCCCTGCTACAATAAGCAAGATACCAACTACCCGCCCTACGCTGAGCGGCTCTCCAAGGATAGCCCATGCCGTCAAGATCACGACCGGCAGCTCTACAGCGCCAAGCAAGGCAGATAAGCTGCTGCCAATGCGGGGAATCCCGATATTAAACAGCAAAGTGGGTACCACTTGGGCCAATGTACCAAGCAGCAATCCCCAGCCAACCAGCGCTGCTTCTCGCCCTGCTGAGAAGGCCCCAGAGCCATAGAGAAGCGTAATGAGTATAAAACCCGCACTGACCATGACAGCGGAGCGTATAACCGTATCCTGTTGCCCCTCAAGCTGCCCCGTCCACCAAATAAACAAGCTATAAGACACGGCAGATAAGAATCCGGCCAGCACACCGGTGACACTCACCTTGGTCAGCCCGTTCTCCGGCAGCTGGGCGGCAAGCACGGTACCGATCATAACGATAACAATCGCAAGCAAGCGCAGCTTGCCGGGCCATGTCCGTTTCTGAATGCTGTCTAGCAAGATGGTAATCCATGTAAACTGAAAAAGCAATACTATCGCAAGCGAAGCGTCCAAACGCTGCAGCGCCGCATTATATAGAATCGTCGTCATCGCGAGTCCGCATGTACCGATAAGCACAAGCTTCAGCCACGAACCTTGCAGAGGATTCTGCCACCGCTTCCACCGTACCAGTGCAATCAGCCATAACAACACCATCGCTATACCCGTCTGATGAACGGTCACTTGCCCCTGCGTAAAGCCATCCTCATACGCCTTCTTAATAAATACCGGCAGCAGCCCATAGCTCGCAGCGCCCATCAGTACGCAAAGTAAGGACAGCCAATACAACGGATCCCGCTTCATGCGCAGCCGCCTCCCTACCAGATGACCGGATAACAACGAAAAAAGGCCGGACCCCGGGCGGACAACAACTGTCCGGGCGTCCAGCCCCTTTTATGAATGTTATGCACGATCTGGCAAAGGGATGCTACTGTCCCCCTTAGGGGGACAAGCATCTCGACCAATGCTGCCCAAGCCGAAGGCTCGGGCAAGCGCCATCAACCCGTGTTCCGAAGTCCCGCTGCAATTCCGTTGATCGTGAGCAGCACTTCACGCAGCAGCTCCGGATCATCGGCTTCGCCGTTGGCACGTTTCTCGCGCAGTTCCTTCAGGAGCTGCACTTGCATGTAGCTCAGCGGATCTACGTACGGGTTACGCAGACGGATAGACTCTTGAATAACAGGTACGTTATCCAGAATATCCGCTTGGCCTGTGATTTGCAGAATGAACGAAGATGTCATCGCATACTCTTCCTCGATTTGAGTGAAGATGCGGTCCCGAATCGTCGTGTCTGAAATCATGCAGGCATATTCTTTGGCAATTTGCAGGTCGGCTTTCGCAAGCGCCATTTGCAAGTTGTCAATTAATGTGGTGAAGAACGGGAATTTCTCGTACATGACGCGCAGCGTGTTCATCCGCTTCTCGTCACCTGCGACATACCCTTGCAGCGCCGTTCCGGCTGCATACCATGCAGGCAGCAAGTAGCGGCTTTGCGTCCAAGCGAATACCCACGGAATAGCGCGCAGATCCTCGAAACGGTCGCTACCTTTACGTTTGGCAGGGCGGGAACCGATGTTCAGCTCGCCAACCTCAGGAAGAGGCGTAGATTCTTTGAAGAACGTCATGAAATCCGGATCACGGAATATCAGATCCTGATACTTCGTCAGCGCCGTTTCCGAAATCCCGCGTGCGATCTCTTCCCACTCTGCTGTTGCTCCGGCTTCTTGCTCCGGATACTTCGCCAAGCGGGAAGCGGTAACCAGCGCCCAAGTCGCTTGCTCCAAGCTGCGGTAAGCGATACCCTTCATCGAGTAACGGGACGACAATACTTCCCCTTGCTCCGTAATCTTAATACCGCCGCCAACCGTATGCGGAGGCTGTGCAAGAATACTGCGGTTCAGCGGCATACCGCCGCGTCCGAGCGCTCCGCCACGACCGTGGAAGAACTTCAGTTTCACGTCGAATTTCTTCGCTGCACTTGTAATCGCATTAAGCGCTACGCGCAGCTCCCAGTTCGCCGTAACCACGCCGCCGTCTTTGTTGCTGTCGGAGTATCCGAGCATGATCTCATGCAGATTCCCGCGCGCTTCAACAGCTTGTCGGTAGATTGGCAGTGCAAACAGCTGCTCCATAATGCCAGGTGCCGCATGCAAATCGTCGATGGTTTCGAATAGAGGTACTGCCTGCAGCGTGCAGCGAACGTTGCCGTTCGATTCCTTGCGGAACAAACCGACTTCTTTGGCAAACACCATTACTTCAAGCATATCGCTCGCGCCTTGCGTCATGCTGATCAGGTAGCTGGAGATACAGTTCACACCGAACTCCGCTTGCGCACGATAGATCGTATGATAAACATCCAAGCACTCGCGAGTGCCTTCGGAATATTCAAAATGCGGCGAAGTAAGCGGACGCGGATCGTTCAGCAATTTATGCAGCAGCTCGATCTTCTCGTCTTCAGTCAAAGACGCATAATTATCCACGATGTTCATGTTCGCGAGCACTTCCGTCATCGCATTCTCATGCTCTTTACTGTGCTGACGAACGTCCAGTGCAGCTAGATGGAAGCCGAACAATTCAACTTGGCGAATCAGTTTACGAATGTGCGTATCCGCAACATAATCGGCAAAATGATTACGCAAGCTTCTGTCGATGATACACAGATCCGCTTTCAGCTCATCCGCGCTGTTATAGCGCTTAACCGAGCCTTTAAGCGAATCCTTCGATGTATTAGCGAGCTTCTCCAGCATATAGCCGAGTTTAACCCGGTAAGGTTCTTTATCGTTACGCCATAGATCCACACTGCGAGTGTCGATCTTCTCGCGATCACTCTTGATGGAATCCAGCAATTCTTGTGAAACCTCAATGATATTCGTGCTGAAGCTGAGCTGGCTCATAACTTCTTTCAGCAGCTCTTCATACTTTTCCAGTACAAGTCCGCGCTGCAGCGTTAAAGTCTCCCAAGTTACTTTTGCCGTTACCGAAGGGTTGCCGTCACGGTCGCCGCCAATCCACGATCCAAAGCGGAGATACGTAGGCACATGCCAGCGCTCTTCAGGGTAGTACTTGTCCAAGCAGCGCTCAAGCTCTTCATAAACACTTGGAAGCACTTCGAACAAGGTCTCGTCAAAATAGTACATGCCATTACGAACTTCATCGATAACCGTAGGCTTACGATCGCGAAGCTCATCGGTTTGCCATAACGTAAGTACTTCATTAAGCAGTTTCTCACGCAATTTCTCACGCTCACGGTAAGTCAGCGTTGGATTGTCCAGCTCAACGACATCCTCTGCAATGCGCTGATGAATATCAAGCACGGCGCGGCGAGTAGCTTCTGTTGGATGAGCCGTCATGACGAGCTCAAGAGAAATATCTTCAATAATGCTTCTAACATTGTCTACATCAATACCTTGATCTTTAAGCACTTGAATGGCGCTCTCGATCGATCCGGGCTGTACCGTTTCTCCGGCAGAACGCTCGTAATCGCGTTTACGGCGAATACGGTGATTCTGTTCCGCAATATTAACGAGTTGAAAATAAATCGCAAACGCACGAATGACCTGATGACGCGTCTCCGGATTCAAAGCATCAATGACTGCAGTGAATTCTTCATACAGCTCTGGCAGGAATTGCGCACGCAGCGCTTTACTCATCTCACGGATTTTCTCTACATTCTCCAGCAGCTCATGACCGCCTTGGTGGACAAGTACATCCCCAAGAATGTTCCCCAAGAATCGAACGTCTCGGCGAAGTAAATTGTTTGATTGCGGCCTTGTGCTTGTGACAGTCGTTCCAGCATGTTCCGACATTCCCTAATCCTCCTCCAGGTTTCGCATGATGCAAAACCACCTCGTAGCATAGTCTTTGTGTGTAACGGAGCAAAAACACTCGTAAGCAAATCTTCGGATTTAACGCATGAATTCTACTTGCCATGTGTATTTATACGACTTACTCTCAGATTTCAGGTCGTAAAATCATCAACATAAGCCTATTTAACCCGTTTTGTCGGTTTTTAACTTTAACCATCATACTACAAATTAACAATCGGTTGAAGCTTTTTCGAGCATGGAAGAATAAGGGTGAAACTATATAAAAATAAAAAGCCTTGGAGTACCAAGGCTTTGATTATCAATTGTATGGAGCGGGTGATGGGAATCGAACCCACGCTATTAGCTTGGAAGGCTAAAGTTCTACCATTGAACTACACCCGCAGAAGAAGATGGTCGGGATGACACGATTTGAACATGCGACCCCCTGGTCCCAAACCAGGTGCTCTACCAAGCTGAGCTACATCCCGTTATGTAATACTGCAATTAAAGAATGGCGTGCCCTGAGAGATTCGAACTCCCGACCTTTTGATTCGTAGTCAAATGCTCTATCCAGCTGAGCTAAGGGCACTAATGGAGCGGAAGACGGGAATCGAACCCGCGACCCTCGCCTTGGCAAGGCGATGCTCTACCGCTGAGCCACTTCCGCATGATCTCAGTCGCTTTTTCTCAAGCGCGACAAGTAATAATATATCATGTTGAATTGTGAAAAGCAACCCTTTTCCCAAAAAAAATATGATACCTTTGCAATCGCCGGTCATACTGCTATGACCGGCGATAAATCGCGCTAGTGACGCTGCTCTAACGGCTACTATACCGACATACTCAGCGGCTGTGGAATCTCTTGCTGAACCGCCGCTGGGACTCCTGTACGAGCCAGTGCATACGGCAAACACAGCGGCACGCCGGATCGAGGATCAAGAATGATATCCGCTTCGATGCTGAACACCTCACGGAGGACATCCTTGTTCATAACGGCAACCGGTGTACCTTCTCCAACCACGTTACCGTTCTTGATGGCAATCATATGATGGGCATAACGCGATGCATGATTCAAGTCGTGAACGACCATGACAATGGTTCTGCCGGCCGTTTCATTCAATTGCTGCAAGAGCTCCAATACTTCAAGCTGATGCGTCATATCAAGGAATGTTGTAGGCTCATCAAGGAACAGCATATCTGTCTGCTGAGCCAATGCCATCGCAATCCAGGCACGTTGACGCTGACCACCCGATAGACGGTCGATTGGCCGATCGGCGAATTCCGTCATCCCCGTCTTCTCAACCGCCCACTGGATTACAGAGCGGTCTTCCTTGCTGAGCGAGCCAAAACCCTTCTGATAAGGAAAACGCCCGTAAGAGACAAGCTCAGCCACTGTCAGTCCATCCGGAGCCGTAGGATTCTGGGGCAGAATTGCAAGCTGCTTCGCCACTTCCTTCGTGGATTGTTTATGAACTGATTTGCCGTCCAGAAGCACAGTACCGGCGGAAGGGGACATCAAACGAGCCATCGTCTTTAGAATCGTCGATTTACCGGATCCATTGGCTCCCACAAGCGCAGTGATTTTACCTTTAGGAATGATTATATTTAGATTCTCGACAATGAGCCGTTCCTCATAGCCAATATTGAGTTTGGATGTCATGAATGAATTCATCTATTTACAGCTCCTTGCAGAACAAACTGTCCTGCTCTGATAATATTTCTCATTATGGTACTATACCATGATAATCATTCTCACTTGATCCGTCAAGTGTTAGCGTGCGCTCATCGAAATTATATCCCCGCACCGTGCACAACTCTGTGAAGTAACGTTTATTATCGTGCAAATTGTCACAACATTCGGCGAAATTGTGGATAAGTAATGCAGTCATAGCAAGTGTTTCGCCGATTATGCCATAGTTATCTACAGAGTTATACACAAAAAGACCCTCAACGAGGGTCTTCTGTTTGTGATGCGCGTAGAGGGACTTGAACCCCCACGGTCGCCCGCCAGATCCTAAGTCTGGTGCGTCTGCCAATTCCGCCATACGCGCGCATATGCAATTCCATTCTCATTAGGTGAAAATGGTGAGTCATGTAGGATTCGAACCTACGACACCCTGATTAAAAGTCAGGTGCTCTACCAACTGAGCTAATGACTCAAACTAAAATGGCTGGGGATCTAGGATTCGAACCTAGGGATGACGGAGTCAAAGTCCGTTGCCTTACCGCTTGGCTAATCCCCAGTATACTGGTGGAGGCTGACGGGATCGAACCGCCGACCCTCTGCTTGTAAGGCAGATGCTCTCCCAGCTGAGCTAAGCCTCCGGGATAGTGAGAAAAATGGTGACCCGTAGGGGACTCGAACCCCTGTTACCTCCGTGAAAGGGAGGTGTCTTAACCACTTGACCAACGGGCCTTCTTGCAAAAAATCACTGGAGCTCTCAACCGGAATCGAACCGGTGACCTCATCCTTACCATGGATGCACTCTGCCGACTGAGCTATGAGAGCATAATGGCTCCCCGAACAGGACTCGAACCTGTGACAACTCGATTAACAGTCGAGTGCTCTACCAACTGAGCTATCAGGGAACAGTGTTATTCAGGAA
>NZ_FNNV01000033.1 GCF_900106745.1 Paenibacillus sp. CF384
CTGGAAGACGACCAGGTTGATAGGTTCGAGGTGGAAGTGCAGCAATGCATGCAGCTGACGAATACTAATCGGTCGAGGGCTTATCCTACGAACATCTGCTCGGATGTTCAACTTCGGACAACATCAGCTAATTAAGACCTTCGCAAAGGTTCGTATCCAGTTTTCAAGGCGCAAGCCGCCATACATAAAGAACCGACCTTATCAATGAGGTCGGTTTTTTGTTGTTTGTTTAACGCCAGGAGGCGGATTTCTAGTTCATATCGCCAACATAGCATTGACGGGGTTTGTTTCCTCTGGCAATTTCGATGAACTGGGGTATCAATGTTTTCGGATAAAAGGGGAAGTTCGCTAATTCATGAAGGGGAATCCAACCGATACCGATTTGATCGGGATCTGGATTTGTGGGGGATGCTGGAATATCAGTATTGTTACCAGATTTAATCGTACATAGAAAAATAGGACTCACGATGTGTAGGTTGCCATTGGTTGTGGCATTCTCGTGATTGCTCCCAATGAACTCGCGGAGGAATAGCAGCTCTCCAACCTCTACCTCAACTCTCCTCCTTCATTCTGTTATTGACACTTACTCATGAACACAATAATATTGTATTTATATTAATTAGTATGAATAATTATACATTCGAGGTGAACCTGTGACCCATCTTCTATCTTTAAAAGAATTAAACAAAGCTTCCCTTCAATCCATCATTCGGTCGGCGATTGAGATAAAGAAGAATCCACAGCACTATTATGATGCTTGTGAACGACAAGGACTCCTCATGCTCTTTCAGAAGACATCGACTCGAACCAACCTATCCTTTCAGTCCGGCATGAATCAATTAGGCGGATATGCTGTGACGCTGGATTGGGACGCTAGCAATTTCAGCATTTCTCCCATACAATATGAGGCCAGGTATGCATCAAGAAACTGTGATGTCATCATGGCAAGATTAAAGAACCATTCCGATCTGCTTGAATTAGCCAAGTACTCTCAAGTCCCCGTAATCAATGGTTGCTGCGATAAATATCACCCCTGCCAAGCGTTGGCAGACTTAATGACCATTTATGAGGTAGCAGGAACATTCTCGGGAGTGACAATCACCTATGTCGGGATACATAATAATGTAGCTAATTCACTTATTGCTGGCTGCGTCACCTTGGGCATAAACCTACTGCTGGTGACACCTATAATAAACAGGCCGTCATGGGATGAAGAACTGATGCAAACGGCTAGCCGGAGCGGGTTTGTCGAGCATGTAAGTAGCTTGGCTGAAGCATCCTCCAGGTCTGATTTCGTCTATACGGATACATGGGTTGATATGGAATTTGTCCAAGAAAGTCGTTACGAAGAGGAGAAAAATCGAAGAATCGAGCAGATGCTTCCCTTTCAGTTAAACAGAAAGAACCTTAGTGGCTACTCGCCATATATCATGCATGATATGCCTATTCATCCCGGGTACGAGATTGAAGAAGAGTTGATTGAGTCCGAGAAGTCAATCATCTATCAACAAGCGGAGAACAGAATGCATGTTCAAAAGGCGTTACTGCTGCATGTACTGAATAAGAGTTGATCAACTAATAAGGACTGCCTCCGAAGTTGCAATGCATACTTATACTTAGGAGGCAGCCTTTGTGATAGGGCTATAGATCTGCCGGTAATTCGGATGGCACGAAGAGGCTGCTAACATCAATGCCGCGTTCATCACGGATCTTAAGATCACGAAGGAACTGGGTAAAACCAATCGCAGGCTTCCAGCCGAGCGCTTGCTCCGCTTCGGAGAGGTCGTGCTGCTCAACGGAGCCGGGCAGGCTGATCGCATATTTCTCGATTAGATGGCGTGCGCCGGGCACTTGCTCTTCGCACCAATCGGGGCCAAGCTCTCGGAAGTTGTTCACGACTTCCTGAGGCATGCCATGATTGGTATGTACAATTGTGCAGAAAAGCCCGATATCCCGATTCAGCGAAACTTTCACGGATGCTACGGTAGCAGCAGCTACATCTCTGCGGTCGACGCCATTTCGGAGCAAACGTGAGCCGAATTCTAAGTACGGACGAGGAATGAATTCATGATAGCGAAGCATGGCGATCGAGGCACCGGTCATTTCGTGATAAGCCCTGCACAAATCTTCTCCGATTACCTTCGAAACGCTATATACGGAGCCCCAGCCGTAGGCCATCGATGAAGCATAAACGATGGATTGTATACCTGCTTGTTTACATGCTTCAAGTACGTTGAACGTACCATCCACATTCACAGCAAAGATCGTTTCATCACTTACCGGCGGATTATGGGCACAGTGCCAAGCGGCCAGATGAACGACAGCATCCATTCCTTCCACAGCGCGGCGAACATCGCCGGCTGTACGGCTGTCGCAGCGGACAAATTCCACATCGGAGAAATCTGTCCCCGCCGGAGGCGACACATCTGCCATGCGAACCGTATATCCCGCTTGAATAAGCGCTCTGCTTATCGCTTGCCCGCCATTGCCGGAAGCACCGGTAACTAATACTTTCATTATGGGAATCCCTCGCTTCTATGTTCTGATTCTAGCATTATAGCATGAGCCTGCCTTTGCATACCTGGTACTTTAGTTCGTCGATAGGGAGAAAAAAGTTCTAATACCCCTATGGGCTTTAGAATCCACGATGGGTATTGCAGTATTGCTGCATCCACAGTCTATACTACCATTTCGGAGGCGGAGCGGTACTTGCTAGAAGGTGTGGTATCATGCGAAAAGTGGGGATATTTTTGCGTATTGGCATATTTCTGGCTAAAGTTTACAAAGAAAGAAGGAATTATAAAGTAAATACAGAACATATATTCGTAGTGGCCGACTCGCAATTGGATTGTCGGGTCTAAATTGGAGTCAGCCCAATAATTGTTTAGAGACACAGGAGGGCACCATGTCAATTCAAGACCAGCTTCCGGAAGTGCTGAGGAAGCAACTAACGTCTGAACTTCTGTTCAGCGCCAAGACCGATCTGCTGCAGGATGGCCGATTCGGAGAGCAATGGATAGCTGTCACGGAGCAAGACATCGTGGTATGGCAGCAAGACAAGACGCAGCTGCTCAAACAGCCGTTAGCAGAGCTGAAGGATGCGCGGGCTGTCAGTGCAATCGGTGGAGGCACGCTGGTGACTGACACAGACAAAGGTCCGGTCGTAATCGCGCGTTATACGGCTGCACAATCGCCGGTGTTCGGTTTTGCGGCGAAGCTGCTCGGCGCGATGGCGAAGAACGAGGAGCGGCCAGTACTTTCGGAGCGCGAGCTCCCACGCAGCTGCCATAGCTGCGGCAACCCGCTGTCTGAAGGGACGCAGATCTGCCAGATATGCACACACAATGGCAAGGTAGCCGCTCGAATGCTGAGCTACACCAAGCCGTATAAGCTGCAAATGATAGCTGCGGCTTGTCTATTAATCACAACAACACTCGTAGAATTGGTACCGCCTTACTTAACGAAGGTCATTATTGATGACGTCCTTGGCCCTAAGGATATTGGTTCGACTCTGCTGTATGTTGTGCTGGGGTTAGGCGTAACGATGCTTCTCATGTCGGTTATGCAGACGATTCGCGGATTAATCGGTGTATGGGTAGGATCGAAGCTGATGGGCGACTTGCGTAAAGATGTTTACAGCTCGCTCATGCGGCTCTCACTTGCTTTCTTCGACCGCCGCCAAACGTCGCAATTCATTGGAAGGGTCAACAACGATTCAGAAGCGATGCGACAGTTCATGACGGATGGCGTCGTGTTCATGTCCGCGGAGGGATTGCGGATCATTGCGATCTTCATCATTATGTTCGGACTCGATTGGCAGCTTACGTTGTATGCGATTCTGCCTGTGCCGGTCATGATCGCCGTATCGATGACGATCTGGCCGAAGATTGGACGGCGTTGGTACCAGCAATGGCGATCGATCTTCCGGTTGAACACACTTGTCGGCGATTCTCTTCAAGGGATACGCGTTGTTAAAGCGTTCGGCAGGGAGAGGGATGAACTATCTCGTTATGCAGATGCGAATGTTGAGGTCGTACGACGCAATATCCGCATGGAAGGTCTCTGGTCATTCATGTTCCCGGCTTTTGCCTTCATTGCCGGACTGGGCACGCTGCTCATCTGGTATAACGGCGGAAGCAAAGTACTGAGTGACAATATGCAGCTTGGTGTACTGATGGCACTTATCGCTTACCTTGGCATGTTATTCGGCCCGCTGCAATGGATCAGTCAAATGATCAGCTGGGCGAGCAATGCCATGGCGGCAGCACATCGCGTATTCGAAATCATGGATACGCCGCCTGACGTGCCTGACGTTCGTAATCCCGCAGCAATCGGCGTTATCAAAGGGGACGTTATCTTCGAGAAAGTCACCTATGGCTACGAGAAGCATCATCCGGTGCTCAAAGACGTCAACTTGCAGGTTAAAGCAGGTGAAATGATCGGCCTGGTCGGTCATTCCGGGGCGGGTAAGTCGACGTTCATCAACATGATTTGCCGGTTCTATGACACCGATGAAGGTGCCATCCTCATTGATGGTACGGATCTTCGAGACATTAGTCAGGTTGACCTGCGTAAGCAGATCGGCGTCGTGCTTCAGGAGACGTTTCTCTTCGACGGTACAATCGCCGAGAATATCGCCTACTCCAAGCCAGACGCAACGCCGATGGAGATTATGCGAGCAGCAAAGATTGCCAACGCGCATGACTTCATCGTGCGTCTCCCGGACGGCTACGATACTCGCGTAGGCGAGCGAGGGCATAAGCTCTCCGGCGGAGAGAAGCAGCGAGTGGCCATCGCTCGTGCCATTATTCATGATCCGCGTATACTGATTCTGGATGAAGCGACTGCATCGGTAGATACCGAGACAGAACGCCAAATTCAAGAAGCGATTTCGCGGCTGGTTAAAGGCCGGACGACATTCGCGATTGCGCATCGCCTGTCGACGCTTCGCAATGCAGATCGGCTTGTTGTCCTGGATCGAGGCAAAATCGTTGAAGTCGGCACGCATGAGCAGCTGCTCGAGAAAGAGGACGGCGCCTACCGGAAGCTCGTGGATGCGCAGAAAGAGCTGTCCAAGATCAAGGGGGTTGAAGGCTGATGACCGTTGAAGTCGACAAATATGATATTCGGCTGTTCTCGCCGGATGATGTTTATTTCAGCCGCGGCAATGGCGGCGTATTCCAAGGTATTATAGAAGGCGTACCCTACGAAGAGCTTGAGGTGTACCGTGCGTTTCCGTTTCTCTACACCACCGAATATATTTCGATTCGAAATACGAAAGGCGAAGAGCTGGGGATCGTTCCGGACATTAAAGAGCTGTATGAAGAGAGTGCCAGAGAGCTTGAGAAGGAGCTGCAACTGCGTTATTTCATGCCGCGCGTGACGCGTGTTGAGAGCGTGAAGTTCAAGTCCGATCTCTGGATGTGGGAGCTGCAAACCCATCTGGGCGCGACCCGGATGGTCATGCGCAATCTGCATGAGCATATGCAATATCCCGGTGGCGGTCGAGTCATTCTGACCGACATGAGCGGTAAACGCTGCGAGATTACGGACTGGCGTGAACTGGATGCACACAGCCGCAAGCTGCTGGAAGAAGTGTTGTAATCATGGGGGTTGGGCGGATAATTTCTGCCCAACCCTTCTGCATGCCTTAAGGTGCAAATCCTGTACCGTATCGATAATTCAGATCCGAGGCAGCCAGCTCTCTAAGCAGGTTTTCGCTGCTTCGTTCCAGACGTAACTTGAAGAGTTGGACTTTGTCCGGAGCCAATTGCTTGAGCTCTGTGTAAACAGCATTGGAAGTATATATTTTAGTTGAGCGGCGAAGGGCTTTCTCTAGATTGTCATGCTCATCTATGCCGATAATGACCGGACACAAGTGAGTAATACCGTCATCACGAATGCGCTGGAGCATCCACTCCCCTCCGGTTTGACCGTGAGAGACAAAGGATATATGCGAATCTCGCTGCAGCGTAGCTAATTCAAGAACGATAGAAGTATCGACTGTGACTTCGACGACATGCACCTTCTTGTCCAGAGGAGCCAGTATCGCCTTGGCGCGATTCGCCTGGTTCAAGCTGGTCACCCATATATCGTTCGGGCGTGCCTCCTTAATCGTGCGAGTGCCTTCCAACAAATCCTCGAGGAAAATCGTACACACCTCAAGACCGGTCACCCGTTCGATTTCTTCTTGATAGAAATAAAGATCATGGTCCTTGCTTTCTACGAGCAGGATGCGAGCTGGAACGGTCGGAAGGCCGCTTTGCAGCAGACTATAACCCAAGCCGGCCATGAAGAGCTCCTGCAGATCCATTTTTTCGGCGCGGGCTCCTTTAATAACGCCATCCAGCAGCCTCTTCATGGGTACAGCTTTCCTGCGAAGCCGCTCTGTCGCCGCGCCGCCAAGCACTTGTGTTCCTTTACCCTTTTGCATAGAAACAAGACCTTCGACTTTCAGCTGGCTGTATACCCCGTTCACGGTATTTCGATTAAGTCCCAGCAGATCGGCCAGGTGGCTCGCGGCAGGCAGAGGATCGCCGGGCTTCAGTTGCCCCGTTCCGATCAGCCACTTGAGCTGTTCTTTCATTTGGGTATGTACCCCAAAATTCACTTGATGATCGACTGTTAAGCAGAAGCGATTCGAAATCATATCCACACCCTCATTTACCTATATATCTATGCATAGTGCATGTAGCTCGTTTTCTGAATAAATAAAGATCCAAGAATGGTAATAAGCGATAGGCTCTGCATGATTCTGGAGAAATGACCACGACTTCTCCGAGATTAAAGAGAAATTATGAAGTTTAAATCTATAGGCAAGCATGCATTGTTATAACCACTGGTTTGACTATTTACGTTAGGTTGATGCCACCTCCGAAAACAATCCTCAGTATACTAACGCAAACTTTCTTTAAAAAGTTATAGAAATAAATAAAAAAGTTAAAAAAATAAATAAATTGACTCTTTCAATTGAGTAAATATATAATCATCTCAGAATTCGTTGTGAAGAGAATGTTAGAATAAGTAACACAAACTTTCGAATCCGTAACATGCGATCCCATGCTGGAATCAGGCCACCACAGGAACGTATGAAGGACAGAAGCGAAAGGGGGCATATGCCTATAAATATTTTTATGAATAAGTAAAGCTTAGGGAAGAAAATAAAATGCACATTGCCCATCTATCTATCAGTAGGTAAGTTAATCAACTGAAATTGTAAGCGTTTCCTATGTTTTTATGATTAATTTTTTAATATTTGAGTGAGGACGTGATATGGCTTGATCAGACCAAGTAAGCGAATGGCTTCCGCTCTCCTGTCAACGATGCTGATTTTTGGAGTTGTAACACCTGTAATAGCTGAGCAATCGCAGCAAAACGATCCGATAAGAAAAAGCCAAAGGACAGAAGGAGAAGATTCCCTTGCCCCAACTATCGATTCAAACGCAAATGCGGCACAGCAAGCTTCCATGCAGCTGCCTTCATTCGCCAGCACATTGCCTGAACAGCCAGCGTATGCCGCTGATCGCGTCATTGTCAGATATCGCACGGAGCAGAAGTCCGTATTTGCCTTATCACTAAGCAATCAAATAACAGGGTCCAGCCCGCTCTCCGTACCCAATGCGGAGCTGTTGAAACTCGCGACTGGATCTGATGTACATAGTGTCATAGTAGAGCTGCTAAAGGATCCGAACGTTCTCTATGCGGAACCCGATTACCAGATAAATTCTGCATTGGTGCCGCAGATGATTCGACCGGTTGTCTTGCCGAAGGAGGCATCTACTTCAGCAGCGGACACAGGGGAATCTGCCGTATTGCCGAATGACCCGCTATTCCATGAACAATGGGGGTTACACAATACCGGGCAAGATCTCAATGAAGGCTCGGTGCCTGGAGGTACGCCGGATATCGACATGGATCTGCCGGAAGCTTGGGAGATTACGACGGGCAGCAAGGACATGACCGTCGCAGTCATCGGTACAGGGGTCAAGATGGATGCTCCCGATCTGATCGGTCAGTTCTGGACCAACGACAAGGAAATTGCGGGTAACGACATCGATGACGATAACAACGGGCTGATCGATGATGTGAACGGCTGGGATTTCGCCCATGACGACGATACGTTGTTCGATACGAGCGACGGCTTAAATGATTCCTACGGCACGACGATTGCCGGACAGATCGCGGCCGCGATGAACAATAACGAAGGCATCGCCGGTGTGGCGCCAAATGTGAATATCATGCCGCTTAAAGTGGCTTCCGAGGAGCTAGGTTACTTCACGGATGTCGTGGATGCCATTCATTATGCCGATGAGCATGGTGCCAAGATCGCAACGCTCGGAATCGTGTATCTCTACAGAAGCAGATTGGTCGAAGATGCGATCAACGCCTCAGACATGTTGTTCGTTGCCCCGGCCGGCGAAAGCCAAGGCATGAGAGGAACCTTAAATACGGATGTACAACCGGTGTACCCGGCGGCCTATCCAAGTTTGAACATGCTGTCGGTTACCGGAGTTAACATACTGGGGGACCCTGCTGTAGGCTCTGCGATCGGACAAATGTCCGTCGATGTTGCCGCCCCATCCGAACTGGTCATCTCGACGACGCCTGACGTTGATGCCGGTTACGCGGCACAAATCGATAATGGTATCTATAAAGCGTACTTCAACGGAATTGGGTTTGAAGAGATTCCGATTGAGGATCCACAATATGCGGGTCAACGGCAGGATATGTTTAATCGCGCCTTAGATTACCTCAAGCCGGAAGGTGAGGGCGTACCGAAAATTCTACTCGTCAATGACAGCAAGCGCTCCTTTAACAACGGCGATGGAGGGGTTGGACCTCTATATGAGAGCGATCCTATGGCTGTTTACGAAGGGCTGCTTCAGAAAGCCGGCTATGCCTATGAAACATTCACGACGGAAGACGAGACCTTCGATGGTCCGGCGCTCACCGGACCGCAAGGGCTGCAGCAGTACGATATCGTAATTTGGTTCACGGGAACAGCGGCAGCTACCGGGGATAGCAAACTAATCACTGATCAAGACCAAGCGAATTTGACCGGTTATCTTACCGCCGGCGGCCACTTGATGCTCACGGGCCAGGACTCCATCGATCAGAGCCCGAAATCCGCCTTTGTAAGGGATGTACTGGGCCTTAAGCTCGTCAAGGAAGGCGGGTATATTTTCAAAGGCTGGGGCGTTCCCGGCACGATTTACGAGGGTCAAGAGTATAAGCTCATGGATTTCTCGTTATTCTACGACACCGTCATTAGCAATAAGCCTGATATGACCACGGTCAATATCAAGAATAGCAAAGGCAGGTACTCGTATTCCCAAGGTACGTTATACGCCGCCGCCTATGCTACAGGCGTTGCTGCCCTGGTTGGAAGTCAGAATCCGGATATGAATGCATTGGATATCAAGCAGCGCGTCGTAACGAGCGGCAAATCGCTTCCTGGATTAAAACCCATTACATTAAGCGGGAAACTGATTAGTGCTTACCGCGCGCTGTGGAACAAGGACATTCCGGGTATGTCATTAATTAATACGTCTGTTACAGGCAAACTCGATCAGGCGAACGATCCGAATCATGTTTATTCCGTCGAATTGAACGCCGGCGAAACGGCAACCTTCACGCTCACAGGTGAAGAGGGGACGGATTTCGATCTGATTCTATACGATGATTCCGCTACGACCGTGCAAAGCATAGAAGGTGCGGTTGCCTTTTCTGAAACGGAAGGCACGTCTACCGAATCCATCACGTATCGCGCACCTAAGGCAGGTACGTATTACGTGAACGTTTATGCTTTCCAAAATGCAGGTGCCTACACCTTGAACGTGCAGTACGGCAACTCTTCCAGTTCTATCGAGGACAGCGACGACTCGCTTACCTACGAGGGTAATTGGACGACACTAACAGGCCCTTCTTATTCAGGGGGAACTATAAAGCAGCTCGAAGGCGAAGGTTCCGTCAAGTTCGGTTTTAGAGGGAATCTGTTCGAATGGATCGGTACGAAGAACGATATGCAGGGCACTGCTGAGATCCGAATCGACGGATCGCCTATGGGGTATGCCGAATTGTCCAGCAAGACGCCTCAATCGAAGCAATCGTTATTCAAAATGATACTGCCCAACGGACATCACGACGTAGAGATTCGAGCCGTACGCGGTGTGAACATGAAGATGGCCATTAACGTGGATGCGTTCGTGTTCTCCGGCTTAATTTCGCCGACAGATCCTTCCGCCGATTACGAGGGACCTTGGGCAATTCGGTACGGCAAGAAATATGCCGATGGTGTGCAGACCTATACCACGACTCCGGGCAGTGCGGTCGACTTCACATTCACAGGCACGAAGGTCACCGTCTGGTCCTCGACCGGCAGTAACCGCGGCAAGGTGAATATCTTCATCGACGGTAAATCTGTGACGGCAGCTCCTATTGATCTATACAGCGATAAGATCCGCTATCAGGTGCCAGTCTTTACGTCTGGCGAGCTCGCAAACGGCGTGCATCATGTCTCGATCGTGCATGCCGGTGAATCGAATCCCAAGTCGAGCAACAGCATCGTAACCATCGACGGCCTGGACGTCCTGAACTTAAACTAGATCGCCAAGCAGCTACTATTCTGAACCGAAATGGGGTACTTGAACGTGAAACGATCACTTCTCAAAAAATCACTTTCGCTCGCAACGGTCTCGGTGCTGGCCGGAAGTTTGGTCACGACCGGCTTGCCAGCCGCACATGCCGCTCCTCGGGACAAGGCATTCATAACGAAGGAAGGTCTGGAAGCCGTAACCAGACTGCTGCAGCAAGCTAAGCCGGAGGCCGGGATCAACGCGATCCCGGGCGAAGCTTACATTGCCGATGACATCGATACCGCATCTAAGAAGGAAATGAATGTCATCATTCAACTAAGCGGCCAGCCGGCGGCCGTTGGCAAATATGCTGCAAAGCTGGGGAACAAGAAGTTGGCCGCGGAAGCAAGCGAGGCAAACGTGCAAACGGAGCAGCAGGCGTTCGTTCAAAGTGCGCAAGCGAGCAGCATTCCGTTTAAGGTCAACCGCAGCTTCAATACGGTGCTAAACGGAATGGAGATTACGATCCGAGCCGATCTGATTCCGCAATTGGCCAAGCTTCCGGGCGTGAAAGCCATTCATAAGAATGTCATCTATTACCCGATCGACGAGCCTGACAGCTATCAAGGCGCTGCCGGCCTATCGGATTTCGATCCGGTTCCACTTGAGCAAATCGGCGTTCTAGAGGCATGGGGACGCGGATTGACAGGCAAAGGGTTGAAGGTCGGCGTCATTGATACGGGCATCGATTACCTACATCCGGATCTCAAGGGCAATTATGTCGAAGGCGGTTACGATGCCATCAATCAGGACGACGACCCGTATGAAGATTTGCCGGTGAAAGGCTATGAAGACTCGACAGGCTCTATCCATGGAACGCACGTATCCGGCACGATTGCCGGCACGGCTTCTAACCCGACGTCTGCGCATGTGCAGAAGGGTGTCGCCTATGAGGCGGATCTGTACGCATATAAAGTGCTCGGCCCGGAAGGCGGCACATCCTCCCAAGTTATTGACGGGATCGAGCATGCTGTCGACGACCAAATGGATGTCATTAACCTTTCCCTAGGGAGCGACCTGGAGAAGGATCCTGATTCGCCTGACTCTATCGCGGTAAACAATGCCGTATTAGCAGGGGTTGTAGCCGTGGTCGCGAACGGTAATGCCGGGGGCGGTAATCAATACTACTATTCCATGGGATCACCAGCCGCTTCGCAGATGGCGATTTCCGTCGGCGCGGTGACAAGCGATAGCAACCGCGTCCGGGGAACGATTCACAGCGCAGTCGGTTCAGAGGTTTATGACACGAATATGAGCTTGATGAGCTGGACGACGGATAAAGTTAGCTTTAACACCATGTTCGGAACCAATCCAATTCAAGGCGTTTACGTCGGTTTGGGTAGGGAAGATGATTATAAAGGACTCACGCCGGCCTTCCTAGCTGACAAAATCGTCTTCATCTCCCGGGGGCTTTCCAGCTTTGATGAGAAAGCGAAATTGGCTGCAAAGCATGGCGCGAAGGCAGCTGTCATCTTCAATGGCAATTACGATGCCAGTAACCCGGGTGTCCCTGACTTATCGGAAGAAATTCTGTCTCGTGACGGCGAGATCGGTCCGCTTGCTTTCCTAGGCGACGGCTACGACTATATCCCGACATTCGATATGCCGGGCAAGATGGGGCGTGCTTTAGCCCGCCAATTGAAGGCGCATCCGGAACAAACGTTGCAGTTTACGATGAAAAATGACTTCAAAACCGTTGCGGTAGCCGGCGACCATATGGCTGATTTCAGCTCCAGAGGCCCGAACTCGGATGGCAATTATGGCATTAAGCCGGACTTGAGTGCTCCCGGCGTGTCGATCTTCTCTTCAATCCCTGCATACGGGCAAGCGAATCCTGGAGCTAATTATGACAAAGCCTATGCCAAGCTTAGCGGCACAAGCATGGCTACCCCTCATGTGGCCGGACTTGCTTTGTTGATTAAGCAGGCTCATCCGGATTGGACACCGACTGATATTCGCGCAGCGCTGGCGAATACAGCAGAGGAGATTCAAGACGAGAATGGCACGATGTATGATGTCTATTCGCAAGGCGCAGGACGCGTCAATGTCATGAATGCCATCGACACGCATGCCATTATTGAATCGATGGATGAAATTACGCTTCACGATGATAAGATGAATCCGATCGTTATGCCTAGCGAAGGCAGCAGCGTGAGCTTCGGCATGATGAACCCGGGCGCGAAGGACGCAGTCAAAAAGCCGCTTCGCGTCAAGAACCTCTCGAATGCGTCCGTGACGTATAATGCGAAGCTCGTGATGCATCCTTCGGTAACGTCCGATCCGCATCATCCGATCCCTACGCCGAATCCCGGCGAGATCATCATGGGACTGGAGGGAGTAACAGCCAACCAAATTACAGTAGGAGCAGGCAGCGAGTTCAATTTCAACTTGACCGCGAAGTCTATCCCACGCGCAAAGGTTGGCGTATATGAGGGTGAAGTCTTACTGGAGAGCAAGGGGCTTCCTTCCCTGCATCTGCCGTTCGTCATTCACATCGGCGATGAGTCTGATGACAACGACTTCTTGATTCAGAACCTGACACTCAGCAATACGACGGTGTCCAAGGACGCGCCAATCGACATTACGGCGTCGCTTCCGACAGGAACAATTAATCACTTTTACGCCGTGGTCGTCGACTTAAATAACGAAGTATTAGGCTTAGTGGCCGAAGTCTATGATCGGGATGACGCGAAAGACATCCTAAAGCCGATTCCGTCAAGCGTCATCATTCCTGAATTCGATGGCTCTTATAACTTAGGTATCCTTGTGCAAGATGGCAATAAATTAAATGAAGATCTTCCGGAAGGAAGGTACAAGCTGGCGGTCGTAGGCACGGTCTTCGATAAGGACTACAATGTCGTCGATGAGTCTGTGGCATTCAAATCGTTCTACGTGTCGAAGGATGCTGCCGTTGACGAGCCTAATCCACCGACAACCCCGCCTGTTGTGATAGGACCGATAACGCCTAATGAGGCAGCGTACAACAAAGATGTCGCAGCTTCCGTGATAGAGAAGGGGCAGACCGGCATTGCGATCGCACCGCAATCGAAGCTGGAAGGCACGCAATTGGCCGTGTCCGTCACGGATGCCGATTTGCAGAAAGCAATTGCCGAAGCGAAACAATCCGTTGCGCTCACAATCGGAGCAGCTTCCAAGGATGCTTCTTCCGCACAGCTGCAATTAACAGCTGCACAAGTGAAGCTTGTGAAAGAAGCCGGACTGAAGGGATCGATCGTCTTCACTTGGAACGATGCATCCGTCGCTCTGCCGCTTCTTGCATTAGGTCAAGCGGCTGACGGAGCGGATATCTTGATTACGATCAAGAAGGACGAAGGCAGCAAATCCGATTTCGTGAAGCAGGTAAAAGATGCCGCGATCATCGGAACGCCGTACGCCTTTGAAACTAGCAGCTTGAAGAATGGCGTTAGTACTCCGCTTAAGCTGAAAGCGGACCAAGCCGTGCCGAGATCGTTCCTTGTTGAGAGCGATGCAAGCGCGGCAGGCGCGTTGTACCTTGATGGCGGCCACGTTTATCCTGTACCGGCCAAAGTAACGGCTGCAGGCGATGGCAAGTCCATCGTGACGATTCGTCGACCGGGCTTCTCTACCTATGCTGCTGCGTCGAGACAGGTAACGTTCACCGATATCGATAAGTCTTGGGCGCATGATCAAATTCAATCGCTTGCAGACAAATTCCTGCTGAACGGCACTTCAGAGCATGCTTACTCGCCTAAGGCTAATGTGACGCGCGCACAATTCGCGTCGATGCTCGCAAGAACGCTTGGGCTGCAAACGAAAGCAGCGGTCAATCCGTTCAGCGATGTAAGCGGCAGCGATTGGTTTGCTTCCGATGTGATCAGCGCTTATGAGGCTGGACTTGTAACGGGTTCGGATGGCCGCTTTAACCCAAATGCAGCCATTACCCGTCAAGATTTGACGGTCATGCTGGCTAGGGCGATCAAGCTGGTCGGGCTGCAGCAATCAAGCCATCCTGTTGTTTACGCCGATGCTGCGAAGTTTAGCAGTTATGCGAAGGAAAGCATTCAACTCGTAACAGATGCCGGTCTGATGAAGGGCATCGAATCGAACGGCAAGTTCTACTTCCAGCCAGCCGGCGCTACGACGCGCGAAGCTGCGGCGAAAGTGCTGTACGAGCTGCTGGCAGCATCTGGCCGTATCTAGTTTAACCTGTATAACGGAAGGAACTGCCGAGATGCTCTCGGCAGTTCCATTCTGATTTATCCGATAGCGAGGTGGGCAACATGGAAACCGCAAAACGCAAAGAGCAGCTGCTGCAATTGGCTGAATCGTTGATTCGACAAAAAGGTTATACGGCTTTCAGTTACGACGACCTCTCTAAGCATCTCGGCATATCCAAAGCGAGCATCCATTATCATTTTGTGAAGAAGGAAGACTTGGGTCTGGCCGTGCTCAATCAGATCTATCAGAGACTAGTCGATTTCTCTGCACTGATGCGAGAATCGGTGGAGTCGGTCGAAGAAAAATTCGTCCAATTCTGCCATCTGCAATCCGAACGGCTAGCTGATAATGAGATTTGCCCGATTTCATCGCTGCAGGCGGATTACGAGCTGCTGCCGGAAACGATGAGACAGAAAATGCAGGAGCTCAGTCAATTTGAGCTGTCACTCATGCAAGACTTGATTCATCCGGACGGTGCTGAATCTCGCGACGCTGAATCCGGTTTTTGTCCGATCGCCCTGGCCATGTTGTCGGCAATTAAGGGCTCCATCCAATATCGCCGCGTAAGAGGCGGACATTCCTTGATGGATACTTGGATGGGGCTCAGCCGTATGTTAGTCCATCCGTAGATTGAACTATCGTCCATATCAACCTCCCATTTTAGCCGATAACCTAGATGTTATAGGGCTAATGGGAGGTTTTTGTGCTGACATGAGGCTGCCACTGGAAACGATTCGCATTGGCGCGAACACGCGATTCAGTTACAATGATGAAATAAGTTTTGGAGAGAGTCTATCCTCACCAGGGGGGCAGTGCCCATGTTCAAGATGCTCATCGTTGACGACGAACAGTTCGAAAGAGAAGGCGTGAAATTCCTGATCGACAAATATGACTTGCAGCTGGAGATTCATGAAGCGGACAGCGGAGAGAGTGCGCTTGCGTTCATGAAGCAGAACCATGTGGATATTTTATTTACAGATATCCGGATGAAAGGCATGGATGGGCTTCAGCTGGCCGCCGCGGTTCGGGAACTGGCTATACCGGTTAAAGTGATTTTCATGAGCGCCTACGGCGATTTTGAATATGCGCAGAAAGCGATTGATGTAAACGCTATCAGGTATATTCTGAAGCCGGTGCAAGTCAATGAATTTCTGAAGGTCATCTCGCAAGTCATCCACATGTGCGAGAAGGAAAAGCAGGAAGAGGAGCGGCAGAAACAGCTCGAGAAGGCTTATGGGCAAGGGATCATCCGTCACGAGAAACAGCGGCTGGTTTCGCAGTTGATTCACGGGGAAATTGACGACCTCCAGCTCCAGCACGAGTCATTCGAATTACAGGCGCCGATTCCGATGCTTACCGGTTCCAGAGCGCTGCGAATGGTGATGTTGGACGCACGCAGTCGTGTTTTCGATTTATCTGATCTCGATCTCGAAAGGTTGATCAGCGAATGTGTACAGCGGCAGCATGAAGGGTTCAATCTCAATGAATATCAGAGCATGCTGTTCATGGAAGTGCTGGAAGGGGATACGACCGCTGACATGGAAGCAATCGGGAACCGTATCCTGCAACAATTCAAGAAGAAGTACGATACGGATCTTTTTGCCGCATTTAGCGGACCGATTGACAATATTGGCAGCCTTCGAATCGCCTATAACGAAATTGAATCGATACTGGAGAGTAAGTTTTTTTATGATAAAGGCGCCGTATTGATTGCAGAAAGCGCTTGGATAGACGGGCATTCTTCCGACAGCGTGGAAGAGAAGATGTCGGAAATCGCAAAAGATGTGGAGCGCAAGGATTTCCAATCCGCCCGTATGCGATTTGAGACATTAGTTGAGCTGCTAAAGGCAGGGAAGCAGATTTCCTCGATTTATTTGAAGTACAGCTGCATGGAAATTTTGAAAATGATGTTCGACTATGCGCCGAAGAAAAACACGGAGCAGTTCAAGAAAAACCTCGAACAGATCTATAAATCGAACAAGCTGAGCGAGCTTTGCATGCTGATGATATCCGCATTGGAAAGCTGCGAAACGACGGACGGGCAGACGGCTGACTCGAATAACCGCAAAGTGACCGAATTCATTCTGCGAACGATACATAACGAGTACAAGCGGGATCTATCTGTCGAAGAGCTGGCGGAGAGTGTTTATTTGTCACCTAACTATCTAAGTCATTTGTTCAAGAAACAAGTTGGCGTCAGTATTATCAAATACATCACGAATACGCGTATGAAGAAAGCCAAGGAGCTGCTTGCCGAAACCAACAAGAAAGTAGCCGACATCAGCGAAGAAACGGGATACTCCAATATGGCCTACTTCTGCTCGTTGTTTAAGTCCCATTTTGGCATGACGCCGACGCAATTCCGGGAAGAGCTTGGCATATGATCAGCAGAATCGTTCATAAATGGAATGGTTTGCGTCTGAAGCCGAAGCTGTTCTTGTCTTATTTGTCGGTCATCATCATTCCGATATTGGTACTCGGCATCTACTCCTATTGGCAGTCCAAGCAGCTATTGAACACGCAAGCCGAGCAAGCATTAGACCGCAATGTGGATACGATGGCCGGCTATTTCAATTACAAGGCGGAATTGTACAATCATACGGCAAACATCATTCTAAACAACAGCAAGATCCAGCAGATCATTAGTACCCCCTATATGGACTATGTGAATTTGTACTACGACTTGAATCGATACTTCTACCCCAATTTCAACCAAATACGGATCGGCAACAAAGAAATTAACCAGCTAACCGTGTATACGGAGAACGAGATGCCTGAGTCAGGATACGCCATTATGTCTGCTCGGCGACTGCCTTCGTTTGCTTGGTATAAGGAACTTGGACAAAATGATGTAAGGCCGGTATGGATCAGGCACTCGTCGGAGCTGTACTTCATCAGTACGTTCCCGCGTCTGCTCGTGAATGGTCAGCGCGACCTGCTCGTCATGCAGATTGACATGAAAGATTTATTCGGACGAGTTGCCGAGCTGATGCCGGGAAACGGGGTCATCGTGACCAATGCCAAAGGCGGCATCCTCTATTCGAATTCCACTGAATCTGTAAAGGCATTCGGATTGAACAGCTTAAATGATGCGGATATTATCCAAGCGAGAAGCGGGACGGTAGAAATCGACGATCAGAAATTACTTGTGCTGAAGAAACAAATTCCGGAGTCGGGCTGGTTGATCTACACCTATGTACCGGTCAAGAATGTGTCGTTGAACGCCGATAAGATTCTAACCGCAACGTCCATCGTCGCCGGGTCTTGTATCCTGCTTCTCCTTATCCTCATAACTGCGATGTCCAACAATCTCATGAAGCGGATTCATACGCTCGTCTCCTGGATGAAGCGGGTGGAAACCGGGGAGCTGGAGCTGCAGGTACACACGGGAGCCAAGGATGAAATCGGCGAGTTAATGATTCGGTTCGGGCATATGCTCAAGAGACTTAATGAGGTCATTCAAGAGTCCTATGCGAGCAAAATCATCCAGAAGGATGCCGAGCTGCGCGCGTTGCAAGCGCAAATCAATCCGCATTTCCTGTACAATACATTGTCGTTTGTCAATTGGAAGGCGCTGCGAAGCGAGGAGCATGATATTAGTCACATCGTCGTCTCGTTGTCGAAATTTTATCGAACGGCTCTGAACAAAGGCGGGCAAATTATTACGGTCCGGGAAGAGCTTGAGAATATCAGGTCTTACTTGGAAATCGTGCTCATCATGAAAAATTACAGCTTCGATGTCGTGTATGAGATCGATGAACAGGTTTATGCGCATAAAATGATCAATCTCGTCTTGCAGCCGCTCGTAGAAAATGCGATCCAGCATGGCATTGATAAGAAAGACGAGGGCCGAGGCCAAATCAAACTCATTGCTCGTATAGAGGCAGACACGGTCGTATTTACAGTAGAGGATAACGGATCGGGGATTTCGGAGGACATGATCGGAAATTTGCTTACGGTTCAGTCTTCCGGCTATGGCTTGAAAAACGTAAACGAACGGCTTCAGTTAAAGTTCGGAGACGATTACGGAATCACAATAAGCAGCACGATCGGTGAAGGTACGACTATGAAAGTAACCATACCTCTATCGATGGAAGCATAAAAGTTGAAAAGCTTGCTGGCTCTGTACCTGATCTAGGGTACGGAGTTTTTTTATAAAGTACGTAGAAAACTGATAAGGATCGAAGATATGTGATAATTACGACCCTTGGGCCCGCTGTTATGATAAGTACAAGTAAATAAAAGCGCTGTCATGACAACTGGTGCAAGGAGGTTAAGCCCGCAATGGCTATCGCCGCTTCGACAAAAACGGCCGTTAAGAATCAGAAATGGAGCAATTGGAGAAAGTATCGCGTTCTGCTTCTGATGCTGATACCCGGAATGATTTATTATGTTGTATTCAATTATTTTCCTATGTATGGTGTCGTTCTAGCTTTTAAGGATTACAGATTCATGGATGGGATTATGGGAAGCCCGTGGGTTGGCCTTAAACATTTCGATAAGCTGTTCGCCGATCCCTATTTCTACACGGTACTCAAGAACACGCTCATCATTAGTTTCTACAAGCTGCTGTTCGGCTTTCCGGTTCCGATTATTTTCGCTTTGTTATTAAACGAAATTACGAATGTGAGATTCAAAAAAGTTGTTCAAACGGTGTCGTATTTACCGCACTTCATCTCATGGGTTATACTCGGCGGTATTTTCTTCTCCATTCTTTCTTGGGAAGGGCCAATAAATACGCTTATCACCTTGTTCGGAGGCACCCCCAACCTGTATCTGGCCGATGCCCGATATTTCCGGACGGTGCTCGTCATCACCCATATCTTCCAAAGCTTCGGCTGGGGCTCCATTATTTATTTCGCGGCATTGTCCGGCATCGATACGCAAATGTTCGAAGCGGCTGTTCTGGATGGCGCAGGTCGATTTAAGCGGATGTGGTACATTTCCATACCGATGATCGCTCCTGTCGTAGCGATCATGCTGATCCTATCCATGTCAGGTATATTGGATGCCGGATTCGACCAAATTTTCAATATGTACAATGTCAAAGTTTATAATGTGTCCGACATCATTGATACGTACGTTTATCGAAAAGGATTGGTGGATATGAGTTACAGCTATGCTACGGCGGTCGGATTGTTCAAGTCCATCATCGCGCTCATCCTCATCTTTGTCGTAAACAAGATTGTCAAAATGATCGGTCAGAAAGACAGCGCGATATGGTAAATGTACGTTTGGTTGGAGGTGCTTCGTTGTGATTGCCGTGAAGAAGACGCCGGGCGAAAAAAGCTTCGACGTCATCCTATATCTGTTCATGTTGGTATTATTGGTGCTTACGCTTTATCCTTTCTGGACGCAAGTGATCATTTCGATGGATGGCGGAGGAGCGAAGAGCACAGCATACGCTTCGGGACTCGTGTTATATCCGGCCAAGTTCACGCTTGAAAGCTATAAGCTGGCTTTTCATTACGATGCTTTATGGTACGGGTATAAAAATACCGTTGTGCGTACCGTGCTTGGCGTAGCTTTGGCGGTGGTGTTCACTTCTTTAACCGCGTATCCGCTGGCGAAGAAGGACTTGCCGATGAATCGCGTGTTTACCGGGATCATCTTGTTCACGATGCTGTTTGGCGGCGGACTGATTCCGTCCTACCTATTGATTAAAGGACTCGGCATGTATAACACGATCTGGGCGCTTGTCGTGCCGGGTATGATCAGCGCGTTTAACGTGCTCATCATCCGCAATTTCTTCCGCTCTCTGCCGGAAGAGCTTGAGGAATCCGCTCGCGTCGACGGAGCCGGATATGTGAGGATCTTCTTGCAGATCGTGATTCCGCTATCCAAACCGGTACTCGCAACGATTGCCTTGTGGGTCGCAGTAGGTCATTGGAATGCATGGTTCGATAGTTTGATCTACATCTCAGATCCGAATCACCAAGTGCTTCAGGTCATCTTGCGCAAAATCATTATTGACAACAATACGTCAGGCTTGATGCTGGCCCAGCAAAATCTAACCCATCATTCCGAATTCTCCGGCAGGCAGCTTCAAGCGACAATGATTATGTTCTCGATTATTCCGATGCTGGTTATCTATCCATTCGTACAGAAGTATTTCGTAACGGGCGTTATGGTCGGTGCTGTTAAAGGGTAATCCCGCATCATGCGGATGTAGCCGTTAATAGATAGATAGATACAAATCATGGGAAGGGTTGATTGTGATGATGAACAAGAAATTTAAAGTGCTGGTTTATGGAGGCGCAAGTATTTCTTTGCTGGCGAGTTTGTTGGCAGGCTGCGGCACGAGCAACAACAACAGCAGTGGCAACGTCAACAGCAGCAACAACAGCCAGGCCTCGGATTCATCGTCGAACAATGCAGCGGCGTCGAATTCGGCAACTACGGAAGATAAACCGGATCATCTGACCTTCTGGGCGTACTATCCGGATCAAAACAAGGTGGATTCACCTGGGGTAACCGCACTTGCTAAAAAATTCAATGCTGAGATAGAGCTCGTTCCGACAAGCGGCGACACGTACAAAGAAGATGTAAACTTGAAAATCGCTTCCGGCAACATTCCGGACTGGATTAAAGAACCGGCTCCGACAGATTATATGAAGTTTGTCGATCAAGGTGTCGTTGCGGAAATTCCGCAAGATATGATCGAGAAGTATATGCCGAAATACGTAGAGTGGATCAAGCGCTTCATCGATAAAGACGATCCGTTCAAATACGTTCGGGTAAACGGTAAAATTTATGGTTTGCCGGGCATTTGGGATATCGGTATCGACGGCCAACAGCTGGGATTCCGCGAAGATTGGCTCAAGAAGGTAGGCATTAACAAAATTCCGGAAACGATCGAAGAAGAGGAAGCCGCTCTTACGAAATTCCGTAATGACGATCCGGACGGAAACGGCAAGAAAGATACTTACGGAATTACCGCTACTGCGGAATCGCTGGACATGATGTTTAGTTCCGTATTCGGTGCCTATGACGCTTATCCGGGTATCTTCCGCGAGAAAGACGGGAAAATCGTGCGCGGCGAAATCGAGCCTGGCGCTAAACAAGCTTTGACTACGCTTAATCGTTGGTACGCAAACGGCCTGATCGATCCGGAGTTCGTCGTGAATAAAGGCAACAATTTCGAGGATAAAATGTTAACCGGAAAAGCCGGCGCAGCGGATTACTACTGGTGGGTCTATTATCCGGGCAATGCCTTCCTTGGAGGCGAAACGTGGTATGACAAGCTTCACAAAGTAGATCCAAACTTCAAATGGCTGACTGAGGGCGGCATTAAAGGACCGGAGGGCAAATTCGGTATTTCCCAATCCTCTCCGAACAATGCATCCGGCCTGATGTTCGGCAAGCAGCTTGCGGATGACCAAGAGAAATTAGGCAAGTATCTGCAGATTTTCGAAGCGACTCAGTTTGAACCGGAATTCTATGAACTGCTCAACTTTGGGGTAAAAGGTACGCATTGGCAGCTGAACGAACATGGCGTTGTCGAGTATATTGCTCCTTATGATAATGAGGATGAGCGCAAGAAGCTCGGAATCGCCGGCGGCTATTCGATGGCTGGATCGTTTAACGACTATGACTTCCAAACGTCGTATACGGCGGATAAAGATCTTCGCCCAATTGCACAAGAAGCAAGAGCAAAAGGCGTCAAAGTATATGACATCCTGAACGCTTACCAGAAACCGCTTTATAACGAAAACAAAGACCAGCTTACTCAGTTCACGCTGCAATCCTATATCGATTTCATTACGGGCAAAAAGCCAATTGACGATTTCGATAAATTCGTTGAAGATTGGAACAAAATGGGCGGAGAGAAAGTGATGACGGAAGCTCAGCAAGTGTACGATCAGCACAAATAAAGTTCATGAAGGTTGAACGGGCATCGGGGTTCCGGTGTCCGTTTCTCTATTTATCGGGAGGAGAATGGATGATGAGAATCAATGCAGGCGCATGCACTGTTGTACTGAATGACAGAGGAGAAGTTACGAGCTTGACCTCAGCGGCATCAAGCAAGACCTATACGAACACGAGTTACGCGGCTCCGCTCCTTCGAATTTCGATTAACGGTCAGGTTGAACGTCCTGTTTCCGCTCAATATGGGGACGCTACCGCGATATTCCATTTCGGAGACTCCGGCGTGAAGGCAGAGGTTGAGGTCGTAAACAAAGAGAGCTATGTCACATTCGAATTGAAACAACTATCCGGCGATGGAGTAGATGCAGTCATTTGGGGTCCGTTCTTAACGTCTTTGTCTGAGTCGATTGGCGAGTCTGTCGGCGTTGTTCACGATGGCGAGTTTGCCATCGGAATCCAAGCCCTTAACTGGAAAACAATTGGCGGTTGGCCTGTCGAACTGGAGAACCTCGCATTCGCCAATCAACCGTATGAAGATAGCAAGTTTGAATACGACAAGAGCACGGCATGGCCGATAAGCGAAGGAAGTCTGTTACAGGCCTATACGCGCGATCGCACGAAGCCTGCGCGTCGTCCGGCGTGGAATTTGAAAGAAGTCGAAGTGCCTGCACTAACGGGAGAAGACGCACAAATTTGCGGATCCAAAATCGCGTTGTTCGGCTGTGCGGCAAGTGAAGTGCTGGAAACAATCGAGGCGATTGAGCTTGGCGAAGGGCTGCCGCATCCGATGATTGACGGCGTCTGGGGTAAGAAGTCACCTGCGGCGACGCAGTCTTATTTGATTACGGACTTCTCGGAGTCCTCCATCGAACAAGCTGTGGAATATACGAAGCAAGCAGGTCTGAATTACGTGTACCACCCGGATCCATTCACGCAGTGGGGACACTTTGTACTGAAGCCGGGAAGCTTCCCGAATGGTGATATGGGGATGAGAGCTTGCGTTGAGCTCGCTGCAGATGAAGGCGTTAAGGTCGGCGTACATACACTTTCCAACTTTACGACGCTAAATGACTCGTAT
Source organism: Paenibacillus sp. CF384 (assembly GCF_900106745.1). Lineage (GTDB taxonomy): Bacteria > Bacillota > Bacilli > Paenibacillales > Paenibacillaceae > Paenibacillus_Z. The sequence continues at coordinate 23,782 of NZ_FNNV01000033.1, forward strand.
GTGACGCCAATACCGGATCAACGGCTTCAAACGGTTGGTGTTGCGCGACTTGTAGAGCCGATTGATGCTTCGATGATCGAATTGACGGTCGACGATCCCGAGCCGTTTCGGGTTAGTTTGTTCCGCCAAACGGTAAGCATGGGTAGTGAGTTGATCGAATACGAGGCCGTTTCGTCGGCGGCTCCGTGGAAATTACTAGGCGTTAAGCGAGGCGCGAACGGTACATCAGCTATAGCACATGAGAGCGGTTCTGTTATAAGCCGGTTGTGGGATCATCCCTATGACGTTGTGTTCCCGAACATCGAGCTTCAGGAAGAATATAGTTTGAGAATTGCAGAGTTGTTCCAGAAGACGGGACTACGACAAATCTCATTCGACGGACTCGAGGGTTGTTATGCGACCGGTCATGACGATTACGGGGTGAATCGCTTCGTCAAGCGCATTTACGATGGCTGGAATGAAGAAGTCATTAACGATGCCAGTATCGTCGTCCCGAATTATTTATGGCATGTATTTACGCGTTTCAATTGGGGCGAGCCATGGGGCGTGTCGACTCGCGAAGGCCAGCTGGAATGGCGATTAAGCAATCAACGATATTTCGTTCGTAACTTTATCCCGTCCATGCTTGGTTGGTTTCTCGTTCGATCTGCTTCGGATCGGTTTGAAGCAACATCACCTGATGAAATCGAGTGGGTACTCTCGAAGGCGGCTGGCTTCAATGCCGGCTTCGCGCTCTCGGCTGATCAGGCGGTACTGAAGCGCAACGGTAATATTGATGTCCTTCTGGATACGGTTAAGCAATGGGAAACGGCTCGTCATGCCGGTGCGTTTACGCCTGCGCAGCAAGAGCGAATGCGTGATCCGAAGAGCGACTGGCATTTGGAACCTTTAGAAGATGGAAGCTGGGAGTTGTACCCTGTTCATATTTCGAATCCGCTCGTCTGTAGTACGGAAGAGCTGCAGCCCGGTCAGCCGGGTGGCTCGGATTGGGCATTTTACAATAAGTTCTCGGAGCAGCCGCTGCGATTGTGCCTGCGAGTAACGCCTTCGTATGGCAACGTGGACGCATCGGTAAAACGGCCAACCTTCTATACAGGCGGGGAGTACATGACATTCGACACCGAGGTGCACGCGAATCAGTATCTGGTGTGCGACGGAGATCGAACCGGGAACATTTACGATATGAACTGGAACTTAATTCGAACGGTTGAAGCATCTGCAGATGCGCCGATTGTTCGGAAAGGCGGACAGACGGTGTCTTTCAGCTGCAAGTTTGAAGGCGATCCTAAGCCGGTGGTGAGTGTCAAAGTGATTACTTGGGGCGAGCCGGAATCCGTTCGTAGAGGGGCTACACGATGAAGATAGTGGAGGCAAATGGTTCCGATACCGTAGTGTTGTTAGAAGATAGCCCAATCTTAGGCGACGGGGAGTTAGCGTTTACGCTGACGCCGCTCAATGCCGCAGGCAAGGTTGGGGCAGTAATTCGCTATACGGCAACGGATAGTTGGATCTTCATCGGCTGCGACACGCCGATGGACCCCTTCGGCAGAAGTACGTGGATTTGGGCTGCACCTTGTGGGAAGCAAGGCGTGCTGTTTAAAACAGATCCGTTATATGAGGGCAAATCTTATCGCATGGAGATCCGTTTTGTCGGTACGGTTCTGACGCTCTCCTTGGATGGCTATCCGGAATATCATGGCGATATTCCGGATTTGCAGACCGAAGCGGGAGCCATCGGCTTCCGTGCTTGGGGGGACGGAGAGGGAGAAGAGGGGCATGCTCGTCTTGATGAAGTGAATGCGACTGTTCTTGATGACAAGTACCGTTCGGACAGCGTTGATGATATAGACGTGGCTGCGCCATCGTGGAAGTTGGAATCCGATCTGCTGGAAGTGGAATTGGATACCTCCTTCCCGCGCGTGCTACAGTATCGTTGGAAAACAAACGGCGCTGAGTTATTCGGACAAGAGGATCGGTTAATCTATGTGGATCTGAACGGAGAGCGGTATATCCCTGCCGTTTATTTGGAATCGAAATCTCAGTCCGTTGCTTCGTATCAACTCGTATTCGCATCCATTGAGGTCGAAATGACCGTTAACTTCTATATATCCGGCGCAACGCTTGAGATGAACATAACAAATATCCAAGAAAACGGTCAGTTCCGCATTCGCACGATCGCCTTTCCTGACCACGGGCTCGTATCGGTTCGTGATACACAAGAATGCGCGCATGTTGCATCCTCCGAAGGGATCAAAGGCGACGATTTTGCAGGTGCATCCGAATGGTGCGTATCGGGCGCACCTGCTTATCGCGCAGTTGCCATTGTGAATACGAATCAATTGGCGGCGAGTGTCATCGGAAACATGCTGCACAACCGCAGGCGATTGTGCGTGCAAACCGTACAGCGAAACGGCTACAAGCGGACCGCTGTCTGGAACGCCTATTGGACTTACCGCGGACCGGATATGGAAGTGATCGGCGAGCCTTGGTCGAAGGTCGTCCTAACGGACGACCGGAACGGCGATGGCATCGTCGATTGGCAGGATGGCGCTATTGCAACTCGGGAACTGCTGGGGCCAATCCCCGGGTCTGAATCGCTGCGAAATAGTTATGCGCATATTGTTATGAACTTCTCCAGCATGGCTCAGTTTCCGTTTCTCCGAGTTTTGGATAATATTAAGAAATTTTACTTATATACGGATGGGTTCGGACAACTCATTGAACTGAAAGGCTATCAAAGTGAAGGACATGACAGCGGACATCCCGATTACGGCAACAATTTCAATGAACGGGCCGGGGGAGCGCAGGATTTGAATGTCCTGGCTGAACGAGCCCTTGATTTCGGCGTGGTCATTGGCGTGCATATCAATCATAGCGAAGCCTATCCGGAGGCGCGTTCCTACTCGTCTTCACTCGTCACGAGCACACCGGGGTGGAAGTGGCTGGACCAATCCTATTATATCGACAGGGAACAAGATATTCGATCCGGTGACTTCGATCGGCGCTTGGATGAGCTGAACGAACATGCGCCTCATCTTGGTTTCGTTTATGTGGATACTTATCGGGATGAACATTGGGCTGCTTGGCGGCTGGTTAAGAAGCTGCGCGGCAACGGATGGACGATCTGGACCGAAGAGGCGGACGCGCTTGATTCGGATGCCGTATGGACCCATGATTCCACAGGCAACAGCCGGATTTCGCGGTTTATTCGTCATACGGACAAAGACGTTTACGCGGAAGATATCTTGTTGAAAGGCGGCTATGCAAGGTACGGGGATAACGGCTTCATGGGGTGGCAGCGGGAGCGGGATTTGAAGGCGGTCATCCGTTCCTTCTTCACGAAGCAGCTGCCTTATCGCTACTTGATGCATTTCGCGATCATGAATTGGAAGGACTCGGAAGAGGTGATCTTGGAAGGCGGCGTTTCGTCGAGGCTGGAGGAAGGTGTTGCGGTCATACGCCGCAGCGATCGCGTCATCGCGGTCGGGGATACGGTCTTCATTCCTTGGGATCCGATTGGCGAAACGAAAATATACCACTGGAACGCCGCCGGCGGGGAAACCGTTTGGCAGCTTCCGGATAGCTGGCCTGTCGACGGGGTAGTGAAGCTGTACCGGTTAACGAATTTAGGGCGCGAATTTGTTCGTGATGTTCGGGTGGTTTCCGGTTCTGTCGTTGTAGCAGCCGAGGCTTGTACGCCTTATGTTCTTTACAAGTCGGAAGCGCCTCCGGTTCCTAAGATGGCATGGAGCGAGGGCAGCCCGGTGAAGGATATGGGCTTCGACAGTCACGGGTTCGACTGGTGGTCGAAATCATCGCAGTCGGGTAACACGGACCATATCGCGATTGCCGAAACGAGCTACGGTCAATCTTACTTGCGAATTAGCGGGAATAACGGTGCCGATGGACGGGTCTACCAAACCCTCTCAGGACTTATCCCGGGCAAGAGTTATTCTGCTTCGGTATGGGTGGAAGTGTCAGAGGGAAGGAAGGCCGCGATTCGGATCGACGGCTATGGGGGAGAGGAACTGACACGAACCATTAGCCGAACGGCAGTCGTTAATTGCGATGTGGATTCCGATAAGCGGGGCACGTACTATCAGCGATTGCAGCTTCGATTTGAAATGCCGCATTCCGAGGATGAGCGTGTACCTGTGTTATCTCTTCTGGCAGAACAAGGAGAGCCGAATTCCTTCGTTCATTTCGACGATGTGCGAGTAAGAGAGGTAGGATCGCTTACTCAGACGGAGCATTACTTCTACGAAGATTTCGAGCAAGTCGACGAAGGCTGGGGGCCGTTCGTCAGCGCCAATCCCAAGATAGGCAAGACACATCTCGCCCAACTTCACGAAGGCTATACGGAAGATACCCTTGCAGGAGAATGGTCGCTCAAAACGATGGATGAACTCTCCGGAGAGCTGTTGCGGACTTTGCCATCTAGGCTGGAGTTCAAGCCGAATCGCAGCTATAAGCTGACATTCGATTACAGGTCGGAACATGAAGCACAATATTCGATATGCGTAAGGACAGCGTATGGCGGCCTATTGAGGGAAGTCTTCACGGAACCGCTTCAAAAGGGATTGAATCGATTTACTGCAGAACTGGTAACCGGACCTTACCCGGATTACTATGTAGCCATCGTGAGAAATGACGTCAATAAAGGTTCATTAGTGATCGATAACGTTATCGTCGATGAGCTGACGGAATAATAAAATAGTTGAAGGAGTCTATATGGAACGGTTTGCTTATAAAGACGCCAAACTTAAAGAGATCGTCTTTCCTCTCGGAGGAATTGGCAGTGGATCGATCGGACTAGCCGGCAATGGCCGGCTAGTGGATTGGGAAATTAAGAATCGGCCAAACAAGCAAAGCATGAACGGCATGAGCCACTTCGCAGTCAAAGCGGAGTCGGAAGGGAAAGTGCTGGATGCGCGAGTTCTGAATGGCAAGCTGCTGCCGCCCTATATGGGAAATAAGCGTATTAAAAATCATAGCGGGTATGGATTCGGACCGAGCGAGGCCACAATGGGCGGTTTTCCTCATTTTGAGGACTGCACCTTTGTTGGGGAATTTCCTATCGCTGATCTTCGTTTCCGCGACAAGCGTTTCCCCGGTGACGTGAAGCTGACGGCTTACAATCCGTTCATTCCGCTGAACGATCGGGATTCCAGCATCCCGGGCGCTTTCTTCGAGATCGAGTTTCATAATCCTACCGACAGCATGATTACCTACACGGCATGTTTGTCCGTTGCAAATCCGCACCATGGAAGCCCGCATTGGAATCGGTATGAGCAATTTGGTTCCGTTCACGGCATCCGCATGGGTTCGGACGCTTATGATTCGAACAGGCCGGAGTTCGGTGAACTGACCGTCGCTACGGATGCGGAGGAAGTCAACAGTCAGTGGTATGAGGGCAGAGAAATGTATTGGCGGACATTTAGCTCTCCGGGCAGATTTGGGAGCAGCTTGAGCGAGCCCACTTCTGCCAAAGAATTGGGGCAGTTATCCGCTCATGTGGAGCTGCGGCCCGGAGAAACGCGGCGCATCCGTTTCTTGATCACTTGGCATTTTCCTAACTGCTATAACTATTGGAATCCCGAGACAGGCGATGCACAGGATGCAAATCAGCCAGTGACATGGAGGAACTACTATGCCACTCTATTCGATGATTCCTTTGCCAGCGCTTTATATGCGTTCGAACACTGGGAACGGTTATACCGGGATACGCTTCTGTTTAAACAGTCTTTATATGCTTCTCATCTCCCTAAGGAGGCGCTGGAAGCAGTAGCGGCAAACCTATCGACATTGAAATCGCCTACGGTTCTGCGCCTGGAGGACGGCTCCTTATACGGATTCGAAGGCTGCATCGATACAGAGGGCTGCTGTGAAGGTTCTTGTACGCATGTGTGGAACTATGCCTACGCGGCGCCGTTTCTGTTCCCGAAGCTGGAGCGGTCGATGCGGGACTTGGACTATAAGTATAATATGCGCGCCGATGGACGGATGTCGTTTCGCATCCAGCTGCCGCTTGGCCGGGCCAACGACTTGTATGCCTGCGCGGACGGTCAATTCGGCGGCATTATTAAGGTTTATCGGGAATGGAAAATATCGGGTGATTCCGATTGGCTGCGATCGCTATGGCCTTCCGTTCAACAATCGCTGGAGTATGCTTGGGCGGAGACAAACGAGCATCGCTGGGATGCGGATCGGGACGGCGTGCTAGAGGGCAGGCAGCATAATACGTTGGATGTGGAGCTGTTTGGCCCGAGCGCCTGGTTGAATGGTTTTTACTTAGCGGCGCTTAAAGCCGGCGCGGAGATGGCGGCTTATTTGGGCTACCCGGAGAAAGCAGAGGACTATCGCGCACTTTACGAGAGAGGGAAGTCTTGGAACGATCAGCACTTGTTTAACGGAGAATATTATATCCAGAAGATCGACTTGTCCGACAAGTCGCTGTTGGCAACATGCGATGATGAAGCACTCGAATACTATTGGAATGATCGAACGAACGAAATAAACTTTCAGATACAGGATGGATGCTCCATCGACCAGGTCGTGGCGCAATGGCATGCTAATTTATGCGGTCTAGGCGAAATCTTCGATCCCACACAAACACGGCAAGCGCTGAAATCTATATACACGCATAACTTTAAACAGATGTCCGAATTCACCAATCTTTGGCGTTTATATAGTTTGGACGATGAGTCCGGCCTCATTATCTGCTCATGGCCTGAAGGCACACGAAAGCCTGCGGTTCCAATCACGTACAATTCGGAAACGATGAACGGGTTTGAATATCAAGCCGCGATTCATATGATTCAAGAAGGAATGGTTGATGAAGGCATGTCGGTCGTGCGTGCGGTTCGTGAACGATATGATGGTGAGAAACGTAATCCGTGGAACGAAATGGAGTGCGGCAGCCATTATGCAAGGTCGATGGCCAGTTATGCACTCTTGCTCTCTTTCAGCGGCTTCGACTATGACATGGTACGTGGACATATCGGATTTAACCCCATTGATCGTCGCGAAGGTTATGAAACCTTCTGGTCGCTTGCAGCCGGCTGGGGCGTCTTTAGGATGGAGGCCGGGAAAGCAGAGCTGCATGTTCAATATGGCGAGCTGTCGCTTTCATCGTTTGGACTTCCGTTCTTGTCGGAAGACGACTTCGTAGAGATAAGGATCGAAGGCTATCAGGTAGATTGGAAGTGGGAGAAAGGGAACATCATATTCCCACAGAAGCGATCCATTCCACAGGGTGCTAGATTGCAGATTGAACTTCGGCATTAATCGCCGAAAAGGGTTGAATTGTCAGAATTCGAGGGAAAATTGTAGAGCGAAAAATGGTTAATGAGCAAAGCAGCGTCTTGGAAGGAGATTGCTATAGCTGCTAGAAGTTATAGTACAGGCACCGGAAACGCTGGACATGCTGGCGCGTCCGGCGCAGATTGAATCGAGGGAGATTGTCTATGCTACTGGAAGTTATTGCTCTAACACCGGAAGATGCCAAGCTTGCTGCCGCGGGCGGCGCAGATCGCATAGAGCTTGTCTCGGCCATCGAGGAAGGCGGACTCACGCCTGCAATGGCCATTCTGGAAGAAATCGCAGCGGAAGCTGCGATACCGGTTCATGTCATGATTCGTCCGCACAGCAGAGATTTCCGATACTCGGAAGAGGATATGGGGCAGATGGTTCGCGAGATGAAAGCGCTGCGTTTCTCCTGCATCGGCGCGTACGTACTTGGCGTATTAACCGAGGAGCAGACAGTCGATGAAGAGAAGCTGAAGCGGCTGCTTGATGCGGCAGACGGCGTTCCGGTGACGTTTCATCGGGCGTTCGATGAGGCGCGCAATCTGGAGGAGGCGTACGAGACGCTTACTCGTTATCCGCAGATTCGCACGGTGTTGACGTCCGGAGGGAAGCCAAGCGTATTGGATGCGGTCGATTCCATCAAGGAGCTCGTGCGGCAAAGCGTGAACGGTTCGACCGGACCGGAAATAATGGCGGGAAGCGGACTGACGCTGGAGTCAGCAGCTGATTTCGTGAAGCAAACCGGTGTGCGTGCCGTTCATTTCGGATCAGGCGTAAGGCAGAACGGATTATCTCAAGCCTCGATTGATCCGGCTCGGCTGGCTGCACTTCGAGCTGTTCTCAAACCGTAGCAAGGGTACAGTGCAATAACGTAATCAGGTAGGAGGAGTAAACGATGTCTGAGGTATTGGTTAATGAGTATCGCGGCGGTTATGTGGAGAACGTGCACTATGGCCATATTTGTGGTGTAGATGCCGATGGTATCCGATACGGTACGGGGAATGTACGTCACTTGACGTTTCTACGCTCTTCCGGGAAGCCGATTCAGGCGCTTCCTGCACTTATACATGGCGCAGACGAAGCATTCGGATTGTCGGAGAAGGAGACTGCGATCATGTCAGGCTCCCACTGGTCGGAAAGGTTCCACGTGTCGGAGCTGGAGTCGATGATGGCGAAAATCGGCGTGGACGAGGAGCAGTTGGTATGCTCCCCAACGTATCCGCTAAACGGGGCGGCCAGAGACGAACTGTTCGTCAGCGGTTCGCCGAAACGGAGAATTTATCATAATTGCTCCGGCAAGCATCTTGGCATTCTGTCGTTATGCAAGCACAAAGGCTATGATCTGCAGGGCTACACAGATACCGATCATCCTGCTCAGCTGGAAATTGCGGCTACGCTTGCTTATTTGGCAGCTATGCCGGTCGAAGAAGTCGTGACAGGCGTGGACGGCTGCGGCTGCCCTGTGTTTGCGATTCCGCTAGACCGTCTGGCAACGGCTTATCTGAAGCTGGCTCTGCCGGAGCTTATCGAGGATGAATCGGTACGCCGCGCAGCGATTAAGATCGCGGGGCTTATGAACCGCCATCCTGAGATGGTGTCCGGATCCGGACAAATTTGCTCGATTCTGCTGCTCGACGATAATATTGTGGCCAAAGGCGGGGCGAAAGGTGTCTATTGCTTCGGCTTGCGTGAGGAAGGGCTCGGTTTTGCCTTGAAGGTGCTAGACGGTTCGCAGGAAGAGTGGCCGCTTATCATCGCATCCATTCTGGAGCAAATCGGCTATTCCCGTCAGGAAACGATTGACCGGCTGCGTGCCTTGGCACCTGCCGATATGCTCAATGACAACGGCATTGTTGCCGGCCGCAATGAAGCGGTCTTCAAGCTGCAGCGATACGAATAATGACGCAAACGAGGGAGTAAGAGGATGAAAATCGGATTAAGCACATACAGCTTGTTAAACGCGTTAAAGTCGGGCGAAATGACCGTACTGGATGCGATTCAGTGGATAGCGGATAACGGCGGGGAGCATATGGAGATCGTTCCGTACGGCTTTACCCTCGTAGATAATCCGGAATTGGCAGATGCGGTTCGCAATAAAGCAGCAGAGGTTGGCATTGCATTATCCAACTACTCGATGCCTGCGAACTTCGTGCAGCCGGACGACGAGGCGTTCGAGGCCGAGATGGCGCGCGTGAAGGAGCATGTCGATCTGGTTCACCGCCTTGGCATGAAGCATATGCGCCATGATGTGACCGCTTTTACGATTCCGAAGGAACAAATGACGATTGCCTGGTTCGAGGAGAACCTGCACCTGATGGTGAAAGGCAGCCAGATCATTGCTGATTATGCAGCACAGTACGGGATCACGACGACCATCGAGAATCATGGCTTCAGCGCGCAAGCGAGCGATCGCGTACAGCGCGTGCTGCATGCCGTTAACCGCCCGAATTTCAAAACAACGCTGGATATCGGCAACTTCATGTGCGTCGACGAGAATCCCGTTATCGGCGTAATTAAGAATCTTCCTTATGCATCGTTGGTTCATTACAAGGACTTCTACTTCCGTCCATTCGACGAGCCGCCGGGCGGCGGCAATTGGTTCCGCACGAGCCATGACAATTACTTGCGCGGCGCTATAGTAGGTCACGGTGAGATTCCGATTCGCAAAATCACGAAGCTGATTAAGCAATCCGGCTACGACGGTTATATTACGGTGGAGTTCGAAGGCATGGAAGAGTGTAAAGAAGCGTCGCGGATCGCGATGGACAACCTGCGCACTCTGTGGCAAGAGGCGTAAGCGAGTAAGGTATGAGCAAAGAGAATTAAAGGATTGCTTGAAAAGAGAGAGGCGGTAGCAGAGATGCAAACGATTCAGAAGCCGGTACCTTCGGCGAAGCAGCTGGCTTATCAGGATATGGAATTTGGTCTGTTTCTGCATTTCGGACTTCGGACGTTCTATGAAGGGTATGCGGATTTCGACGAGCGCCCGATGTCGCCGGCAGACTTTAATCCCGTCAACTTGGATTGCGAACAATGGATCCGCACCGCGAAGGAAGCGGGTATGGAATATGCGGTTCTGACTGCGAAGCATCATGACGGTTTCTCCAACTGGCCGTCCAAATACAGCTCTTTCTCGGTGGAAGCTTCCCCGTGGATGGACGGACAAGGCGATGTCATTCGCGAGTACGTAGATGCTTGCCGCAAATACGACGTGAAAGCTGGCCTTTACTATTCGCCATATGACGGTTCTGCCAACTTCTATACCCAGGATGCCAAAGCATACGACGATTATTTCGTGAATCAAATTACGGAGCTGCTGGGCAATTACGGCCAGATCGATATCTTGTGGTTCGATGGCTGCGGCTCTGAAGGCCATACCTACGATTGGAACCGGATCATCGGCGAAATCCGCCGCTTGCAGCCGGGCATTCTGATCTTCAACATGGGCGATCCGGATTTCCGCTGGATCGGCAACGAGGACGGCGTTGCATCAACGCCGACTTGGAATGTGGTGGACTCGACCGATTTCTCGATCCTAACGGATGAGAAAGAGAAGCTTGGCGCGCAAATGTGGCTGCCTGCTGAATGCGACGTGCAATTGCGGTATAACCGGATCAGTTGGTTTTACAGTGATGAGGACGAGCATATGGTCAAGAGTGTCGATGAACTGATGGGCTTGTACTACTTGTCCGTTGGACGCGGCACGAATCTGCTGCTCAATATCGGACCGAACCGCGAAGGGCTGCTTCCGAACAAAGATGTGCAGCATCTGACGCAATTCGGCGAAGAAATCCGTCGTCGTTTCGAGCAGCCGATTGCTTCGATTGCCGCCTGCAAACAGGAAGGGCGTACTTGGACGTATGCCGCGCAGGAGAAGCACTTGATTGACCATATTATCATTCAAGAGGATTTGACACATGGCGAAAGCGTGCTACGGTTCAGACTTACCGTCTTAACTGAGAAGTCCCATGGCCGTATCGTCGTTCATGAAGGCTATAATATCGGCCATAAAGCAATCATTCGCATTCCGACTATCAAAGTGTCAGGTGTCATTCTAGAGATACTGGAAAGCGACGGGGAACCGGTTCTTCGTGATCTTTCCTTCCATTACGCAGGCTAGGAGGCGGCGGGATGCAAGCGGATAAGCAATCGCAAACGAGACCTAATATTCTATTAATCACGGTGGATCAGATGCGCGGCGACTGCTTGAGCGCGCTCGGTCATCCGATTGTGGAGACGCCGAACCTGGATCGCTTGGCGCGATCCGGTGTTCTGTTTCGCAACGCGTATTCGGCAACGCCGACCTGCGTTCCTGCAAGGGCTGCGTTAATGACAGGCATGAGCCAGTGTTCGCACGGACGCGTCGGGTATCAGGACCGCGTGCCGTGGGAATACGAGCACATGCTGGCAGGGGAGCTTGCCGGCGCCGGTTACCATACCCAATGCGTTGGCAAAATGCATGTTTATCCCGCGCGGAATCTATGCGGGTTCCATAACATCGTGCTGCATGACGGCTATCTGCATCATAATCGCAGCCGGCACAACAACACGGTCAATGGACATTTTGACCAAGTGGATGATTACTTAACTTGGCTGCGTCAGCAGGCTGGGGCGCAGGTTGACATCATGGATAATGGACTCGATTGCAATGCATCTGCGGCTGCAAGGCCGTGGCATCTGGCGGAGGAGCTGCATCCGACGAATTGGACGGTGACGCAGTCGATTGATTTTCTGCGCCGCCGGGACCCGGGCAAACCTTTCTTCTTGTACACGTCATTTGTACGCCCGCACTCTCCGCTTGATCCGCCGCAAGTCTATATGGATATGTACAAGGATCTTGAGCTGCCTGATCTCCCAATCGGGGATTGGGTGGATGTAGAGGCGGCTAAGGCGAACGGCTCCGACCCGACTACGCATTTCGGCATTGTGCCAAAGCGCAGGCTGGATCGTGCAAGAGCTGCCTATTATGCGCTTATTACGCATCTTGACGATCAGATCGGCCGGTTGGTGAACGCATTGTACGAGTACGGCGTCTCGCAAAATACAATCATCCTGTTCGCGTCTGATCACGGGGAGCTGCTGGGGGATCATCATTATTTCCGCAAATCGCTTCCATATGAAGGAAGCGCGAAGGTACCGTTTATCCTCAGTGACCCGGGCGGCAAGCTGAATCTGCAACGTGGCGGTTCGCAATCGGAAGTGGTCGAGCTGCGCGATATTATGCCGACCCTCCTCGATATTGCCGGTGCTCCGATTCCGAGTACGGTGGAGGGCAGCAGCGTGCTGCCGCTATGCCGAGGCGAGGAAGAGGCTGAGTGGCGGCCGTATCTGCATGGCGAGCATTCGTATGGGTCGTTGTCGAACCATTTTGTAACGGATGGCCGGGAGAAATATCTGTGGTTCTCGCAGTCCGGTGAGGAGCAGCTGTTCGACTTAGTCAGCGACCCGCAGGAGCTGGTGAATCTAGCCGCGGTTAACTCTGCCTATTGGCAAGATCGATTGGAAGTGTGGAGGCAGCGTTTGGCGGCGGAATTGGACGGGCGCGAAGAAGGTTATGTGGAAGAGGGCCGGCTTGTCGTGGGTCGTCCGCCGCGTCAGCTGTTGACGAGTGTGTTTCAAGGGATGGAAGCGTAAGAGCGTAAGTCTAGAAGGGCGAAAGGCGGGGGCTATCGGGCTCTCGCTTTTTTGCGTAGTCACAAACCAATCGGCATCTGGTCAGGTGAATCTCGCATGAGGTAAATTAGTAACAAGTAACATGTGCTATAATCGACAAAACAACGCAGTGCGAGTGCAGAATGTGCGGGATGCCAAGCACCGCCGCGCTATAAGGGGAGAAGCAGCAATGAACGGGCAAGGTCGGCAGCTGATACAGGATGAGTTATGGTTTCTGCAGGATGAGGCGCTTCGAGAAGCAAACCTTGTTGCTGAGCTTCCGGATGAAGCATGGGATGCTTTGCGGCAGGCAGCGGTGAAGGTGAGGCAGGATGAGAGACTGAGTTCGCTTGCCTTGCGAGGGCATCAATTACTGTTCTCGGGTGAGGAAGGGGCGGCCACCAGCGGCGAGACGGTCTCGGGCATCCTCGCCGAGATGGGAGAAGGGGCGGAGCTGTATCAGCCGCTTATTCTGCTCAGCGGACTGAAGCGGCTTCAGCGACTCTATGCGGAGCGAGGAATTCCGCAAGAGATTCTGAAGCATACCCTCAGCGACATGGCGCTTTGGATGCACGATTATTACAGCCGGCACAACCGCTGGGGACTCGGCAACGAGTGGCTCGTGAACCATATGTCCTTCCGACTGTTCCGAGTCGGAAGGCTGCAGTTTGAGCGCGGCCGCTTCGGCGGCGGCAGGCGTGTGCTTCGCCGCCTCGACACGCGCGAGGTGGTCGTCTTGGCGGAGAGCGGCGTCCGTTTCCGCAGTGACGGTCTCATCGACGGCACGAATGACCGCTTCGATGAAGCGGGGGCATGGGAAGCCGTGCTCGAAGATGGCGATGCGGTTACGCGAGGGTATCGGATTACGGATGGCGGCTTCGCTGTTCGTCAACCGGAAACGTTCCGCACCGACGAATGGGAAACTGTGCTGCGCGCCGGCGATCCGGTTCTGGATGTCCATATCGCCGCAGATGGAAAGATGGATTATGCGCAGTGTTTGGACTCCATGAAGGATGCAGTCGGATTCTTCAAGCGGCATTTCCCGGAGGAGACACGACTCGCATTCGTCTGTACCTCTTGGCTGCTCGATCCGCAGTTCGGGCAGCTGCTTAGCGATTCCGCTAACATTGTCCGTTTCCAGCGCGAATTCCGCCTCTATCCGGTAGGCGGCGATGGCAAAGAAGGGCTGCGTCGCATCTTCGGCACCTTGTACGAGGATTGGACGCAAGCTCCTGCCGACACATCGCTTCGTCGCGCTGTACTTGGACATCTCGCGAGCGGCGGGGCGCTGCGTGATATGGGCGGGTTCATTCTAATGGACCATCAGGCGTGAACTAAACCGCGAGGAGTAGGGAACCTCGGCATATAAATGAGGAGCATTGAGGAAATGCTGCATGTTACTCCAAGGCCCCTTAATTAAACTGGAGTCCTCTCAGCCAATAATTTAAACTATTAGCTAAGGGGATGATCCGTTATGGGGAAGCATTTAGGACAA
>NZ_FNNV01000034.1 GCF_900106745.1 Paenibacillus sp. CF384
GTTCCATAAAGCCATGTAACAGCGCGAAAAAACAAGCAATCTTGTGAGAACTTGTTTTTTGGCTGGAAGGACTCCGGATTAAAGGGGCTGAGCCGCAATGTGCAACATTTCCTCTATAATCCCCCTTTTTCAATGGGAATGTTGCATAATAGGCAACATTCCCTCGCGAAGACGCCACTGCAAGCGCAAAAAAGTGACTAAGCAAGGACGCCTACCCCCGCCAGCCACTTTTGTTCTCCTAACCTGTCCCACCTCCGGGATAGTCCACGACTGCTTAAACCGGAATCTGCTGCAGCGCCGCCAGCGCAACCGGCTTGTTAATGTAATACCCCTGAATGCCCCAGCAGCTCATCGCCCGAAGCATCTCATACTGATCCGCGTCCTCTACACCTTCTGCAATGACCTTCAACCGCAAAGCGCCGGCCATAACCAGCATGGCGGACAGAACAGACTCATTCATCTCTTGGATGAATGAGCGATCCATCTTCAACGTATCGATGGGCAGCAGTGTCAGCATACTCAGCGAGGAGTATCCGGTGCCGAAGTCATCCAGCGCAATGCTGAAACCAAAGGATCGCAGCCGGCTGAGCGTTTGTCTTATGCCCTCGGCATCGCTAATTACCGTACTCTCCGTCAGCTCCAGCTCGATCGCTTGTGGAGGGACATTCTCCTGCTCGACGATTGCAATGATTCGATCTACAAAATCCGGCTCACTTAGCTGCACGCTCGAAATATTCACGGATACCCGAATCTCGTCCCCGTAGCTCTCCACCAGCTGATGCCAATCCTTACATGCTTGGTGGATCACCCAGTAGCCGATCGGCACAATGAGGCCGGTTTGTTCCGTAATGGGAATAAACTCTGCGGGCTGCACCATCCCTACAAGGGCTCGGTTCCAGCGAAGCAGTGCCTCGGCTCCGACCACGCATTCTTGCTGCGGGCTGTAAATCAGCTGATAATGCAGCTCGAACTCCTTCAGCTCAAGCGCTCTCGACAACGCAAGCTCATGGATGAAATTCTCGACATGATCGTACCTGGAGGTTGCCTCGTACACGTGGAAACCTTTGCGACCGGCACCTTTGGCCTTATAGAGCGCAATGTCCGCCTGTTTGAGCAGGGTCTGAATGTCTTCCTGTTCCTGCTTCAGCGCAATGCCAATGCTGCAGTTCAGCTTAATTTGCTGGTCGTAAATTCGAAAAGGTGCGCGAAACAGCTCCATAATCAGAAAAGCCATCGTCTCCGGCTGCTCTACAGGTACGCCGGCAGCTACGATAAATTCATCGCCGCCAAGTCGAACGAGCGTATAGTCCGTCTTAAAGACGATGCTTAATCGAGTCGCAACCTCCACAAGCACCGCATCTCCTGCATCGTGGCCGAACGTATCGTTAATATTTTTAAAATAGTCGAGGTCGAGCAGAAAGAGCGCTTCGGCACTCACCATTTTTTCCATGAGATATCTGCGGTTGTACAGTTTCGTTCGGTCATCGTGGTAGGCATAGTGGAACAGCAAGTTCTCGTAGTTCTTGCGTTCGGTAATATCCCGCGTCAAGCAGATGACATACTCGACCTTCCCGCTTTCTCCAAATATAGGCGACAGCATCGATTCCCCGCTCATCGTCCCATTCGGCATCACAACGCCATCCTCATAGCGAATATCCGTCCGCTCCGTCACGACTCTAACGTATTTCTTATATAAATATTCAGCCATTGCAGGCTTATTGCGTTCAAAGAACGTCTGCCCTACATCTGCCATCGTAATTCCCGTCATACGGGTAGCCGCTTTATTAACGTAATAGTAGGTCAGTTCCATGTCCTCTGCTTTCATAATAAAGACACCGTCTGCGATATCATCCAGCATCCGACCGATTTGCAAATGAAACTCGTGTGGGTTCATGTCCCCGTTCAACTCCTTGTGCGGTGCCTCTACGATGTAAATGTTTTGTGTATCCCTATACTTCTGCAATTTGAAGGCGTTCTCCTGCTCTATACAATCGCTTAACTCATGAATATTTAATCCCTTTAATCCTACGATAGGCATCTCCGTGGATCGTGACATCGCTTAGCACACTCGACAAGGAGGAGGAAATATTGCATGCTAGTTAATAAAGTGAACGAGTAGAATGGAGGAATGGTTTGATGGATTTAGGATTTCGCAATCGTACTGTAATCGTGACGGCATCCAGCAAGGGACTTGGAAAAGCTTCCGCGCTTCGGCTCTCCGAAGAGGGAGCAAACGTGGTCATCTGCGGCAGAAACGCAGACACTATTGAAGCAGCTGCGGCTGATATCCGCACGGCTACCGGAGGGGAAGTGCTTGCGGTGCGAGCCGATGTTTCCTCGCCCGCAGATATTGAAACGCTTGTAGCCGCTGCTGTCGAGCGGTTCGGCAGTATTGACGGGCTCGTTTGCAATGCAGGCGGCCCACCGGCAGGAACGTTCACCAGCATCACGGACGAGCAGTGGGAGTCCGCCTTCCAGCAGAACGTGATGAGCGTGGTCCGACTGGTTCGGCATACGCTGCCGCATTTCCCTGCTGAAGGCGGACGGATCGTGTACGTATCCTCCACGTCGATCAAGCAGCCGATCCCCGGCCTCGTGCTCAGCAACTCGCTGCGCCTCGGCGTGCAAGGGCTGATCAAGACGCTTGCGGACGAGCTCGCGCCGCGGAATATCCTGATCAACGCGGCAGCGCCCGGCCGGTTCGCGACGGACCGCGTCCGTTCGCTGGACGAGTCACGCGCGTCTGCAACGGGCATTACGTACGAGGCACAGCGCGCTCGTGCCGAAAGCGAAGTCGGCGTAGGCCGCTACGGCGAACCGGCGGAATTCGCCCGCTACGTCGCGTTCCTCGCGTCGCCAGCGAATAGCTATATGACCGGCCAAGCGTTAATGGTCGACGGCGGGTTGGTTCGCTCGCTGTAGGATAGGAAAGGGACGCCCCGCGAGTGTGTGTAATCGCGGGGCGTCCCTTTTTGGATGCTTGACGGGAACTTTGGCGCGGCTTCGGTGGTGAGAGTTCGACTTATGGCCTCACACCCCCACACTCGCGGCTGGATTGATTAGTTTACCTGCTGAGAGTTCTAATTCTGTACGCTCAGCTTCATTTCGGTGCGGTATTGGCGGTGAGAGTTCGTTTTATGACCTCTCAGCCCCACACTCGTGGCTGGATTAGTTAGTTTACCTGCTGAGAGTTCCAATTTTGTACGCTCAGCAGCATTTCGGTGCGGTATTGGTGGTGAGAGTTCGTTTTATGAACTCTCAGCCCCACAATCGCGCATGACTGAGGAGCATCTCTTCCCTTTACTTCTTATTCCACGTATCCTTCAGTGGCACGATTCGATTAAACACAAGCCGTCCCTCTACGCCGCTATGTTTCCGATCTACGCAGAAGAACCCGTGCCGGAAGAATTGATACCTTTCCTCCGGACCTGCACCTTGAACCGAAGGCTCGATCAGCGCGTCCTTGACGATCACGAGCGAGTCTGGGTTGATTGCGTCGGCCCAGCTGCCGTCCTCGCGTGTTGGCGCACTCTCGTCAAGCAGCAGCTTGTCGTACAGATGAACATCCGCCTTCACCGCATGCGCTGCCGATACCCAGTGAATCGTTCCCTTCACCTTGCGTGCGGTGAAACCCGATCCGCTCTTCGTAAGTGGATCATACGTGCAGCGAAGCTCCGTAACCTCCCCGCTCGCCGGCTCCCGGACCACTTCCTCGCAGCGGATGAAATACGCGCCTTTCAGCCGCACTTCACATCCCGGGCTCAGTCGGTGATACCCCTTCGGCGGCACCTCCGCGAAATCATCCCGCTCAATATAGATCGTCCGCGAGAACGGAATCTCACGCCGCCCCATACCCTCGTTCTCGCTATTGTTCTCCACCGTCAGCAGCTCTGTTTCACCCTCCGGATAATTCGTGATGACTACCTTCAACGGCTGCAAAACCGCCATCACACTCGCCGTCTTCTCCTTCAGCTCTTGTCTGAGACAATGATCCAGCAGGGAGATATCCACCGTGCTCGTCGTACGAATACTGCCAATCTCCTCGATAAATCGGCGGATGCTCTCCGGCGTAAAGCCTCTTCTTCTCAGCCCGCGCAGCGTAGGCAGCCTCGGATCATCCCAGCCGTCTACGTAGCCGCCGGTGACAAGCTGCCTCAGGAATCTCTTGCTCGTCACAACGCCTGTTAAGTTAAGCCGCCCGAATTCCCTTTGCCGAGGAGGCTCTACGATACCCAGTCCGTCCAAAACCCACTCATACAACGGCCGGTGGTCCTTGAATTCAATCGAGCACAGAGAGTACGTAATCCCCTCGATGGCATCTTGAATGGGATGAGCAAAATCATACATCGGATAAATACACCATTCGTTCCCCGTCCGATAGTGCTCTGCATGGATAATTCGGTAGATGATGGGGTCGCGCAGATTGAGATTTGGTGATGCCATGTCGATTTTGGCACGGAGCACCATGGATGAGGCCGGATAGTCGCCATTTCGCATTTTCGCAAAAATCCCCAAGTTCTCCTCGATAGACCGCCCCCGATACGGACTGTTCTTCCCCGGCTCCGTTAACGTTCCGCGATATTCCCGCGTCTCGTCCGGAGTTAGCTCACATACGTACGCTCTCCCACGCTCAATCAAGGTGACCGCAGCTTGATAAATTTGTTCCGAGTAATCGGAGCCGTAATAGATATGCTCGCCCGGATCGTAACCGAGCCAGCGGATATCCTCCACGATCGCGTTAACGTACTCGATATCCTCCTTCAGCGGATTCGTGTCGTCGAAGCGCAGGTTGAAGTTGCCGCCGAATCTTTGCGCCATCGTATAGTTCGTATGAATCGCATAGGCGCTCCCGATGTGAAGATAGCCATTAGGCTCAGGCGGAAACCGCGTGCACATGGCTCTCCCGAAAGGCTCCTTCTCCAATTCTCCGCTAATCAGCTTATATAGAAAATTCTCGTTATGATGTTCCTTCTCGTTATCCAAGGTCGACGCCTCCTAATGAAGTTGATGGGACAAATGATGATTGGTTTGGGGCAACCTTTGGTTGCCACAGCATTCATCTACGCACAAACTAAAAAAACTCCACCCCCAAGACATGTTGTCTTGGGGACGAAGTTTATCGTCGCGGTGCCACCCCAGCTTCATTAATATGTCGCCATATTAACCTCTTCAAGTACGCCGCCTGCCTGTATCCATGCAGATGGTTATACTCTAGCTCTGTAACGGGAGCTCCCGTCATGCCATCCCCGTGCGGTTCCGACATGCTGCTCAGAGGCTTGTTTCGCGAAAATGTCCCTTGCTCCTTCTCAGCTGCCGGAGCTCTCTGTATAAGAACGATGTTTCCCTACTCTTCTCGTCATCGCGTTTCATTATTGGAAAGATGATAACAGAAAATCCTTATCCAGTAAATAGGCGTGCGGTTACCGCAATACTTACAGTGTTCCCGAAACCACGTTGCCACGATACAGCGAAGCGATTCGCGGCGCTCTTCTGGCCACAGCTTCCGCGGAGCAGCTCGCTTGCACGAGTACTGCCGAAGCATCGTCGCCTACAGCCGGCCATACCCGCTGGCCTTGTTCATTCAGCGGCAGCACGCCGCCCGTAATAAATCCAAGCGCACGAGTCAGCGAATACTCGTCCGACATATGGTACACCTCAGCCAGACGTCCCGCTTTCTCCAAATTATCGCCATTGCCGAATGGTGACCAGTGATCCGTAAGGCTGTCCGTTCCCAGCTCCACCTTCACGCCTTTGCGATGCAGCATTGGAATCGGCATGACCAATCCCCCAATCGGCACCGTGGAGGCTACCGAAATGCCCGCTTCCGCAAAACGTTCCGCCAACTGCTCCGCTTGCGCCGGCGTTCCACTCGCAAAACCAAAAGCATGGCTGACGGTAACCCGTCCCTGCCAGCCTGCATCGATCGTCATCTCAGCAAGTCGGTGCATCGTCTCATAACCTGCTGCCCCTTGCTCATGAAGGTGCATGTCCACACCGGCGCCGGTTTCAACGGCAAGATCCATCATCGCATGCAGCGATTGCTCCATGTCCCCATCCACGGAAGTAGGGTCGAGTCCGCCGACAAGCGTGGCACCATGCTCAATCGCCTGCTTTACCAAGCCGCGCGAATTCGAACGCAGCAAACCGTGCTGCGGGAACGCGACCAGCTCATAGTCCAGTTTGCCTTCGTAGGCGGCAAGTGCTTGCTTCGCCACTTCCAGTCCTCTAAGCTCGCTGGTCGGCTCGATGTTGACGTGACCTCTCATATGCGTCGACCCAAATCCGAGCAGCAGCTCGATGATTTGCTTCGCCCGATCTACCGCAACGGGAAGAAGCTTCGGCAGTAAGATTTTCTCCTCTTCAATCCGGTCAAAAATACTCCGAGCCGGCTTCACTGCCTGCCAAGGACCGCCGAAATAGGTTTTATCCAGATGGATGTGCGCATCTCTGAATGCAGGAAGCAGCAGCATTCCTCTCGCATCTCGCTTCGGACGCTGATCCTCTGCAGGGATCGCCTCGAACAAGATCGACTCGATTCGGCCATCCATAACCAGCACATGGCCAATCGCCGTCTCTGTTCCGGAGACAACTCCATTCTCACGCTGGAACCCCGTCTCCAGCCGCACGTTTTGCAGCCAATACGTCGTGACATTCATTTTGCATGCTCCAATCTATCGGTTGGTTTGTAGATATCCTATTAATTTACCACATCTGAGGAAGAATCGAATCATTGGCGACGCGTTAAAAAACCTCCAGCTCCACTAGTTAAAGTGGTTCTTGGAGGTTCCAACTCTTATCCTGACAGGTAATGGCGAGGCTCACTTCTTATCCACTTGAAGCAGCGAGACGTTCTTCACCGCATACGTATCCTTCAGCTTCTCTTCGTTTAGTACGTTTAACTTGATTAAGCCTGCTATCTTAGAAGAGTCCGGTCTGGAGAGCAGCCGCCATACTTCCAGGTCACCAAGTGATTCGTACAGTTTAATATCATCGTATTCCTTGCGCTCCTGATGAACGACTTTCACCCGGTATTTCCCCGTCTCCAGCTCCGAAACACCTTGATCCTCGCAGTGTACCAAAATCTCTCCGCGAAGCTCCGTCAGCTCCTGCTCGATTTCCTTCTGCTTCTGCTTCAACTGGAAATAGCGTTTAACCTTCTTGTCCACCTGATTCACGCTCCTCTGTTACATACCTATGCAGAGGATGTGCTTAATATTTATGGTGCCAATTTCTCATGACTTTGGCCTGTTACATTGATTTTATATTGTCCGGTGGTAGTGTTCTTCTCCTCGCTTGTACCCAAATAATAATACCCGGAAATATAAACGCCATCATCTGCAACTTTCCAGTTATCTCTCACAACCGCAATGGCTCCTTCGGGAGTCTGCTGCTCATTTACGCCATATATATAACCTTTAACACCTAGATATTCTTGGGTATTATCTTGCAAATTCACCTTCAATAAATTGCTGTGTTCATCCACTCTTGGCCACGGATCAACACCAGGACCATTCACCAAAATATACATAGCCGTACTGGTGAATTTGATATCGAAAATGGGGTTGGAGTAGATCAGTTTCAGCGTGCCGTCTCGATATTGATAAATCGAATCTTCCCCGACTTCTGCGTCAACATGGAAGACTAGATACTTGGTATCCGAGACCGTAAACCAGTGAAACGGACTCCCGGGAGTCCCGGGATAAGGATGATAGCTGGCAAAAGGCGATTCTCCACCCGACCAATCATGCAAAACCATCGATCCATCATCTTTATAGTAAACAAGTAAATTATGATCACCATAAAACACTTTATTCCCTTTGCCTTCTATCGCCCATGCAAATAGTGCGAGGTAACGATGTCCGTCCGCATATTTCTTAATAAATGCCTGTTTATCTGCAATAAAGATGAGTTTATAGGCGTTCGCGTAACTAACCGATTTGCCCAAAGCCTCGCCAATAGCACGCAAAGGCAAATAAGTACGACCACTGAACGCCTCTGCCGCTACATCCAGCTCCCGTTCAACTCCATTAACCTGTATGTTCTTGCTGCCTACTCTTAAATCCACTTTCAGATTGTTCAGCGTAACGGTAACCTCTTTGTTTGGAGCAGACCAATCTACTTTAGCACCAAAAGCTTGAGCCACCGTGCGCAGAGGCACCATCGTACGGCCCTGCTCAACAAATGGTTTATCGCTGCTGGCTTCATGGCCGCCTATAAAAAATCGCTCCTGCCCGATCTCCATAATGACCGTTTTGGCGAAATCTTCCCTCGAGAGACTGCTATTGTAATCAAAGAGCGTTGCCGCACTGACAGCTGCAGCTGCGTTGGCAGTAGCAGCTGCAACAACAACAGGAAAGATCGTACTTAGCCCCAGGAAAGCAATAAGCGCTAGCTCTATGTGTTTTCTCATTTCTATCAGTCTCCTTTGCTACTGGCCATCCCCTAAAGCTCCACCATCGCTTTAATTACTCGCGATTCCGGCTTCAACCAGCCTTGAAATTGCTCGATCATCTCGGCGAGCGGTGCACGATGCGTGATGTAGCGGTTGACATCAATGCTGCCTGCGGACAGCGCTTCCAAGACGGTGTCGAAGTCTTCTCTCGTTGCATTGCGGCTGGCCATCAGCGTTAGCTCGCGTTTGTGAAACTCGGGATCGTTGAAGGTGATGTCGGCTTTGACCAACCCGACGAAGACGAGCCTGCCGCCGTGGGCCACATAACGGAACGAGTCGCCCATGGACCGCGCATTGCCCGTCGCATCGAAGACGACGGTGGGTAGCTCGCCGCCGCAAGCATCCATGATGCGCTGAACCGGTTCATCCTGCAGCGCGTTTACAAGCGCATCGGTCCCCGCCCATTGCTCGCAGAAGCTAAGCCGATCGCCGCTTATGTCCATCGCGATGACTTTCGCACCAATGTGCTTAGCGATGGCCATCACGCCGAGGCCGATCGGTCCGCCCCCGATGACCAGCGCCGTCTCGCCCGCGGCAAGACCAGACCTGCGCACGGCATGCGCCCCGATCGCAAGCGGCTCCAGCACAGCCGTCTGGTCCAGCGTCAGTCCGTTCGCCGAGAGCAGACAAGCGACAGGAACTGAGATCCGCTCACGCATGCCGCCATCGCGATGCACGCCGAGTACCGACATATCGGTACAGCAATTCGTTTTGCCGCTGCGGCAGGCGATGCAAACACCGCAGTGTACATACGGGATAATGCTGACTTGATCACCAACCGTAAGTCCCTGCTCATTATAGCCAATCCCTTCAATAATGCCCGCAAGCTCATGCCCCAGAATACGCGGGTAAGAGAAGAACGGCTGATTGCCTTTGAACGCGTGAAGATCCGTCCCGCAGATGCCGATTCGTTTAATGCTGACAATGGCATGTCCCGCTTCCAGTACCGGCTCAGGCAAGCTCTCCGTCCATTCGAAACGTTCTACTTCCGCACAAATAATTCCTTTCATAGCTGCCCCCTGCCTATCTCCGCGTTATTGTCGACGTGACTCGCTTCCATCTCTCGAATGAATACCGTAACTCCATCCGTCAGCCCTTCGATGGCAGACAAATCGCTGCCCCAAATTTCCTTGTGGCTAAGCAGCAGAGGGACAATCTCTGCAAGCGGACGCTTACTAGACCAGCTTCCGGCTAGAAGCTCCAAGGATGCCGCATCATCCCTGACCGTATATGGAGTACCATCAAGTGTGCGACCTGTGAAGCCGTCGGATTCGCGAACGACCTGGTAATACCGCAGAAGTGCGGCTAGCGACTTCACGATTCTCGGCGGAAGCGACTCTCCGCGATCCACATAATAAAGCAGCGTAGGCAGCAGCCGCGTTCTGAACTTGCTAATGCTGTTCATCGCAATATCCGCGAGACGATGGTTAATGAATGGATTTAGAAACCGTTCATACACGGCTTCCGCATACGCCATTAATTCTTCTTGCGGCATGGCAACCGTCGGCACAATTTCTTCTGCAACGGCTTCCCTTACGAAAGCTCCGAACTGCGGATTCTCCATGACATCTCTGACATATTCCTCGCCATGCAGTAGGGCAAGCGGGGTCATGAGCGTATGAGCACCGTTAAGAATGCGCACCTTTCTTAGCTGATACGGACGCAGATCCTCGACCCAGCGTACATTGAGCCCTGCCTGCTGCAGAGGCAGTTCCTCGTCAAGCTTCGAATCCGCTTCGATTGCCCAGAAGTGATACGGCTCCGCCGTAGTCAGCATCGCATCTTCATAGCCCCATTCCGAGAACCACGCCTCCGCTTGATCCCCCGCCGGATAGCCCGTGACAATGCGGTCCACCAGCGAATTAAGGAAGCGATTATGCGTCGATACCCATTCCCGGAACGGCTCAGGCAGCGACCAATCCGCACAATATTGCAGCACGCAGCGCTTTAGCTCGTCGCCATTGCGTTCAAGCAGCTCACAGGGCAGGAATATAAGTCCGTTGTCCGCGCTTCCACTGCCACCCAGCGCCAAATATCTGCGATAGAGCAGCCATGCGATTTTGCCTGGGAAGGACTGAATCGGTTCGCCTTCCACAAGCGGCTCCGGGTTGTAGACGAGTCCGGCTTCCGTAGTGTTGGATACGACGAAACGTAAGTCAGGACTCTCCGCCAGTGAGATGAGCTGCTGCCAATCGCTGTAGGGGTCGAAGACGGTAGAGAAGACGGACAAGATCTCCTTGTTCTCCACGCGTTCCCCATTCTCCAGTCCCCGTGTCACTAAGGTGTAGAGACCGTCTTGGCTTTGCAGTGTATTGATTTTCGCCCGACCCGTCGGCCTTGGCTGCGTCAGCGCCACACTTCCATGGAATAAACCTTGCTCTTGACACCTATGGATCATCCAATCGAAGAAGCCGCGCAGAAAGTTGCCTTCGCCAATTTGCAGCACCGTGACCGGGCTTTGCTTCATAGCCTCGTATGCTTGCCGCTGCTTAGCAGGTAATGTCTCGCTCCCAAGCTTTGTTCCCATCGATTCAAACCCCTTTGCTTGTTTGGTCTTCACCTAAATGTAACACCCTGATGAGATCATAAAAGTGCCTATTATTGCAGATTTATACCCTCATTTGATATATCCTTAGAAAAGATACGGACAACAAAGGAGCGCTTGCACATGAAGCCTATACGCAAACAGTTCGATGCCCAGCCTTCATTCCCTTTCGCCTTCACGTTCAAGGATCGGAAGACGCTGCAGCGCGAATTGCCTGATCATTTGCATGATTGGTTTGAGCTTGTCTACGTGCACAGCGGCAAAGGTGCTTTCTTCATAGACCGAACAATTTATGACATGAATCAAGGCGATCTCTTCATCATTCCGGGCAACACCATTCACCGCGCATTCCCGGACAAAGAGGATCCCGTTACGTCCACTGCGCTATTTTTTCATCCTATACTGCTGGATCGTATTTCGCTGGGTGAATCATTCTCCTATATGGAGTGCTTCGAGCAAAGCCGTATCCATCATAATTTCAAAATGGAATGTACACCAGCGCTTCAGCACCTTATGGAGCGAGCACTGGATGGGGTTGAAGCTGAGCTGCGGGCAGCGCAAGCAGGCTATCGCCATGCCATTGTTCTGCATGTAGAGCAGCTGCTGCTGGCGGTCAATCGGGAGAAAGGCGGTGAGAGGAAGCCTAGAGCCAGCTCCGCCTTTATCGGCCCGAGCTGGATGAAGGATAGTTTATTGTATATCGACCAGCATTTCACGGAGGCTGTCAGCCTCAGCAAGCTAAGTCAGATGGCTTCCGTCAGCCCTGCGCATTTCAGCCGTGTATTTAAGCAGAGCACAGGGATGAACGTTACCGGGTTTATTGCGGTTAAACGAATTGTGAGAGCCAAGGAGCTGCTGCAAGGCAAGGATGATACCATCGCAGTCATTGCTGAAGCCTGCGGCTTCGAGAGTATGCCTTATTTTCACCGGGTGTTTAAGCAAATTGTCGGCATGACGCCCTCGATCTATCGGCAGCAACGCAGCTAAAAAAGCCGCCGGCGAAGAGGCACTTCCTCCTCCCGCGGCGGCTTTCGAAACTTACCCGGTAATGGAGTAGCTTCCGTCTATATGAGTTGTGAATCGATACAAACCTCCGTCTACCTGTTCGGCAGCGACAAGGTTACCTTCGGCATCCGTAATCGTAATTGGCGACTCTGAACGCAGGGTGCAGCTGCCACCTACAAGAGATTTTACACTTGCCGTATGCAGTTTGCCTTCCTTCCACGTCATGCCGACTTCGAATCCCCCGCGAGCACGCAAGCCCTTAACAGACCCGTTTCGCCATGCATTCGGCAGCGCTGGAAGCAGCCATACATAATCCTGATGGGATTGCAGAAGCAATTCCGCAATGCCTGCCGTTGCGGCAAAGTTGCCATCAATCTGGAATGGTGGATGCGCGTCGAATAAGTTGGCGTATACACCGCCGCGGTGATAGTTTTCCTTCGCGTACTCATCGACTAGTTGAAGCAGGTTGTTCACTAAATTAAGCGCTCGGTCGCCATCTCCAAAACGTGCCCAAAGTCCAGTTTTCCACCCTAAGCTCCAACCGGTACCTTCATCTCCACGACGCTCCAGTGAGCGGCGGGCTGCTGCAAACAGCTCCGGTGTACCTGCCTCCGTCAGCTGACGGCCGGGATAGACGCCGAATAAATGCGAGACGTGACGATGGAATTGATCTTCATCCTCAAAGTCCTTATACCATTCCTGAAGCTGACCATATTTGCCAATCTGCAAGGGGAATAAGCGCTCAAGTGCCGCTACCAGCTCCGCTCTCCATTCCGCATCTACCTCCAGCTCCTCGGATGCTTCAATGCAGTTCGTAAACAAGTCCCATATAATCGATAGATCCATCGTGGATGCCACGCTGACGCCGGAGAACCCGTCTTTTGTCACGAATTTATGCTCCGGCGATGTGGATGGTGACGTAATGAGTCTTCCTTGACCGTCATCAATGAGCCAATCCAGGCAGAACATAGCCGATTCTTTCAGGATCGGATACGCCTTGTCTCTCAGGTAGGCTTTATCTCTGCTGAATGCGTAATGCTCCCATAGATGCTGGGCCATCCAAGGTCCGCCCATCGGCCACAAAGCCCATGCGGCATCACCTTCTCCGAAATCACCAACCGGCGCAGTGTGTCCCCAAATATCCGTGTTATGATGAGCCGTCCAGCCGCGAGCACCGTAATGAATGCGTGCCGTTTCCCGGCCGCTCTTCGATATCTTCTCGATTAAATCGATCATAGGCTCGTGACACTCGGCGAGCGCACAGGTTTCTGCCGGCCAATAGTTCATCTGCGTATTTATATTAATCGTATAATTGCTGCTCCATGGCGGTCTTGTTTCCTGATTCCATATGCCCTGCAGATTCGTCGCTTGCGTTCCCGGACGTGATGAAGCAATCATGAGGTAACGACCGTAATCGAATAGCAGCTTTACTAGTCCGGGGTCATTCGCCCCGTTCTGCTTAATCCGCTTATCCGTCGGAAGCAGCTCGTCCGACTCCGATGCTGGGCCCAGATCCAGTTCTACACGATTGAAAAATGCTTGATAATCTGCGATATGCCGCGTGCGAAGCTCCTCGAACGGGCGGCTCAGCGCCGCATGAATACGCTGCGAGGTAAGTAGCGCAGGCTGCTCGTCTTTCGCGTAGTCCGTCGCCGCATCGAAGACTAAGACAACCGATGTGGCGCCGCTTACGCGCAGTCCATCGGCGCTTGCTTCTACCGTACCGCCTTCCGCGGATGCTGCAAGCCTTCCGTTAAACCGGATGGCTTGTGACGTCGACTCATCGCCATACCGAATCGGGTTATCGGATGATTGATAGCTCGGCGCAACATGCTCGGGAGCGATGCCGCTCAGTACTAGATCCGATGCCCCGTCTGGATGTGTATGGTGACGAAGCGGACTGCTAAGCTTGGCATGGAAGGAGATCTTCCCTGGCTCGCTGGCGCTCAGTTTGATCACAATGACCTGATCCGGATGGGAGGCAAAATACTCCCGCGTATAATTTACGTTGCCGATCCTATAATTCACCGTCGATATCGCATCATCGATGCGGAGCTCCCGGCGGTAATCGTTCGTATTATTACCGTGCTCGAAGAGCAGATGCAAATGGCCCAGAGGCAGATACGATTGCGTGTATGCCCCCATCATTCGTTTGCACAGCTGATCTGCTTCTACATACTTCTCTTGCGCCAGCAATTGGCGAACTTCCGGCAGGGCAGCAAGCGCCTCCGGATTGTTCCAGCTGGGGTTCGGCCCCGACCAAAGCGTGTCTTCATTCAGCTGCAGCTGTTCGTGTTCCACACTGCCATAAATCATAGCTCCCAATCGCCCGTTGCCAATTGGCAGCGCTTCCGTCCAAACTCGTGCAGGTCCTGGATAATGCAATTTCAATTCATTTCCCTCCCAATCAGTCCTTGTTGGTGTCCTATTCACACAGTATCAAACTTCTGATCGTCTGTGTTGCAATTTTTTCCAAATGGGAGGATTGGATGAAAGTTTCCTTCATGCAGCCGACTGGAACCTTAGTCACCTATCAGAACACAGCAAAAAGAGCCCCCTCAAAAGTCCCCTGCGCACTTTTGAGACAGCCCACATTTACACCACATCAAACACCGGATCTACATTCACATAGTGCACCGGCACGGCGGTGAACAGCCGACTGAGCCGATTAGCCAGCAGCTTCATGCCTGGTTGCTCGCTCTCCAGGTGGCCGAGGACAAGGAGGGATTTCGCCACTCCGATGTGAACCGCGTCCCTCACGTACTCCGGCGTTTCCCACTCCGGTCCTTCGCCGTACAGGATCAGATCTAGCTGGTACTGCTCAAAGAGCGGAATTGCCAGCGCTCCCCCTCCCCTGTAACCAGCGAGTAATCCGACGCGCCGGCACTGCGCAGACAGATCACCTACAGCACGAAGCGACTCTATCCCGAGCCGCTTCTTCACATGTGCCGCAAATTCGAGGCCAGTATGCGAAGGAAGCTCAACAATCGAAGCAGCCGGGAGATGCTCCACGACGAATGCCTCCCAGCCCAGCTCCTGCAGCAAACCTTCCATAATGCCATCGGGCTGCTTCCGATGCAAGCCATCATGGAAGCGATAGACAGCAAGACCGTGGTCAGCTATCAGCTGTTTCTTAGCAGCGTGCACCGTCCCCACCATAGACGCGACCTTATCCCCATCATGGTGATGACTATAAAAGATCCCTTCATGGGAAATCACCAAGTTCGCACCTAGCGAAACCGCCTGCTCCAACACCTGCTGCGATGCGATGAAGGTGACGACGATTCCACTGACAGCCTGCCCGGTATTACCAGAGAGCAGTTGATCCGCACCATATCCAGCAGTTCCACCGACTGCCGTCGCCCCCAACACATCAAGCACATCCTGAACAATGAGCGTCATCTCAGCCTCCTCCTATACGCCCGAATACGCCATAAATCCGCCATCCACCGGGACCGTGACCCCGGTGACGAATCCGGACACGGTATCGTCCGCCAGCCAAACAAGTGCACCAAGCAGATCCTCCGGCTTTCCGAATCTACGCATTGGCGTATGAGTGATAATCTTATGAGAACGTTCTGTCAGCGAACCATCCTCATGGGTGAGCAGCTTCCGATTCTGTTCGGTCAAGAAGAAACCCGGCGCAATGGCATTGACTCGAATTCCCGCTTCCGCCATATGTACCGCGAGCCACTGCGTGAAGTTATCGATCGCTGCCTTTGCCGCGCTGTAAGCAGGCACTTTGGTCATTGGACTTGGTGCGCTCATCGAAGAAATATTGATAATCGATGCTCCTTCGACATGAACCATTTGCTTGGCAAAAGCCTGCGTAGGCAGCAGCGTGCCTTTAAAATTCAAATCAAACACATACCCGAAGCCCTTCTCCGTTAAATCGAAAAAGGTACGAATGCCCTCGACTCCTACATCATCTGCTTTAAAAATCTCATTCGTCGTGCTGCCCTCCGGATGGTTGCCGCCTGCGCCATTTACGAGCAGATGGCATGGTCCTAGTTGCTCCGCAACCACGCCAGCCGCCGCATCCACACTTGCAGCATCGAGCACGTCGCAGACAACGGCGATCGCCTCATGCCCTTCCTCGCGAATCTCCTCTGCTACTTTCCGGCCCGATTCCTCCGTCCGGTTCAGGATGGCTACCTTCATTCCCTGCCTCGCTAATTCCTTCGCCATCGCGGAACACAGGACGCCGCTTCCTCCTGTCACTACAGCAACTTTTCCCCGCAGATTCTCATGCTTCGGTATACTCAAACTCATTATTTCGTCACCTCGCCTGCACGCATGGAATCCCAAACGCCCCACAAATACATAATGCCTAACGCCCGATCATACAGCCCATAACCCGGACGGCATTGTTCATCCCAGATATGCCTACCATGATCCGGACGGGCATAACCGGTAAATCCTGTCTCGTAATAGGCTCGCACGATACCTGCAATATCTACCGTTCCGTCGGAGGTGCGATGCGAGGTTTCAATGAAATCCCCATTGTCATAGACGCGCACATTCCGAATATGCGCGAATGGAATACGGCCCTTAAACTCATGCACCATAGCCACGATATCGTTGGCCGGATTAGCGCCAAGCGATCCGCTGCACAACGTCACGCCATTGCAAGGGCTGTCGACAAGCTGCAGCAGCCTGCGGATGCTTTCTCGGCTATTAATAATGCGCGGCAGGCCAAAAATCGGCCAAGGCGGATCATCGGGATGAATGGCCATTTGGATGCCATGACGCTCCGCGGTTGGGATAATCTGCTCCAGAAAATACTGTAGATTGCTCCACAAATCTTCTGCCGTCACCTGCTTGTATTGCTCAAATAAAGGCGCCAGCAGCTTTAATCGTTCTGGCTCCCAGCCCGGCATCGTAAAATCCAGCTCATTAGCGATACGGTTCACGAGCTCGCCAGGATCCATGCTGTCGACCTTCGCCTTCTCATAGAAGAGCGCCGTTGAACCATCCTCCAGCTCCTTGAACAACTCGGTCCGCACCCAATCGAAAACCGGCATAAAGTTGTAGCAGATCGTTTTGACGCCAACCTTCGCCAGCTTCTCGATCGTCTTCTTATAATTGTTTATATAATGATCCCTCGAAGGCAGCCCCAGCTTAATATCCTCATGGACATTTACACTTTCGACAACCTCCAGATGCAGGCCGTACTCATCGGCTTGTTCCTTGTAGGCCAGAATTTTGTCCATCGGCCACTCTTCACCTGCAGGGACATCATGCAGCGCCCAAACAATACCTTCTACCCCTGGAATTTGCTTGATCTGCTTCAACGTAACCGTATCATTGCCGGTCCCATACCAGCGAAACACCATTCTCATGCCGCTTCCCTCCCTTTCTCTTAATAGGTTTATTATTTAAGCCTTTACTTAATAATGGCAACATCCCGCTTCCCTATCCTTCTCTTTAGAGATTTCTTATTTAAGTCTTCACTTAATTAAGAGTTGCGAAAAAGAGATAGAGACTGCGACAGAGAGACAATGTGGCATAGAGTCTAACCGCCAAAAGCACATCACGCTTCCCTGCCCCCTTCTCTTCGGAGATTTCTTATTTAAGTCTTCACTTAAATAAGAGCTGCAAAAATGAGATAGAGACTGCGCCGGAGAGACAATGTGCCATAGAGTCTACCCGCAAAAGAGCACATTCCGCTCCCTACCCTTCTCTCCAGAGATTTATTATTTAAGTCTTCACTTAAATAAGAGTTGCGAAAAAGAGATAGAGACTGCGACAGAGAGACAAAGTGCCATAGAGTCTACCCGCCGATAGCAAATCTAGCTCCCCTCCCTCTCTCTTCCAAGGTTGATCTACTAATCTTTCCAAAAAGCGCAGCGAAAGGGAGAAAGGGTTTGTGCCGGAGAGTTTACGTGACGCCTTTGATAGTGTGTTGTAACCTTAAACTCTCATCATAGAGAACACACAATCAACAGCGGCCGAAGGCACATCCCTGAGCCCTGCAGCATTAGCGCTTTAACCCAAAGTCAATAAATCAACCGCCCCCGTTCATCGGCGATCCCCGACTTCCGATAGAAATACGTATTAATGCAATCGCGCCATTCTTCCGCATGCTCCGCTTGGTGAGTGAGTCGATCCATCACCTGCTCGTGCCGTTCGCTTCCAACCAGCGAGGCTAGCAAGTTCCACTGCTCTACCAGCTGAGCTGCACGCGCTGCACCTTCGAAATGCGTGTCGTAAATGTGCTGGATCACCGTCTTGCCGCTCTTAAGCCGATGCGTATACGGCACATGATGGAAGAACAACAGGAGCTCATCCGGGCATAACGCCACC
This sequence comes from Paenibacillus sp. CF384, assembly GCF_900106745.1. Classification (GTDB taxonomy): domain Bacteria; phylum Bacillota; class Bacilli; order Paenibacillales; family Paenibacillaceae; genus Paenibacillus_Z. The sequence goes on from NZ_FNNV01000034.1 coordinate 18,309, forward strand.
GATTCGTATCGCTCCGCCACCGGAGAATGATACTGTCCCGCGTAGCCGGTGCCGCTGCGGGCGGTACGATCAACGCCAATGCCATGGCAATCCGCATAGTGATAGGTGCCCCACTTGGAATATTCATAGCCGTCTACATTAGGGCCATAATGATGATTCGGATTGACCATCCAGCCTACACCAAGCGGTGCGGTATAATCCTCGTAGATACTGTACGAACTCATAAGCATGCCAAGCAGGACTCGCTCCACCTCTGAATCCAATCCGAAGGTCATCGCAATCCATTCCCGTGCGATCTGCTCCGAACTTAACTTCGGATTCCAAGCCAACCGCGCATAGCCATACAAATTCGCCTGTGCCAGAATGTGCCCCGTCCAGCTCGCGTCATCCCCGATATTCGCTACTGCCGCAACGCCGCCGCGTGCTCTGCCAAACAGCCGCCCGCTAGCAACTTCCGCAACCGTAGAACCTTCCCCGCGGGCATGCGTATCAAAGTCCATGACTTCCTTCCACTGCGGCACCAAGAAACATACATGCCGCTGCTGCCCCGTGTACTCCTGCGTAATTTGCAGCTCAAGCAGCTGGTTGGTGTCCTGAAGTCCGCCGAACAACGGTGAAACCGGCTCCCGTACTTGAAAATCCATCGGTCCGTTCTTAATCTGCAGCATGACATTGTCACGGAACGTTCCATCCAAAGGCATGAAATGGTCATAGGCCGCACGAGCGCGATCCGTGCTTCGATCTCGCCAATTCTGCAGGCAGTTGTACACAAAACAACGCCAAATCACTTCGCCGCCAAAAGGTGCCAGCGCATCTGCCAGCATGTTCGCGCCGTCCGCATGATTTCGTCCGTACGTAAACGGCCCCGGTCTGAATTCGGAATCAGCCTTGACCAGAAAGCCGCCGAAATCCGGAATGTGACGATAAATGTTTTTCGCCGCGCCATGCCACCATTGCGCTACCTCCGGCGCAAGCGGATCCGCCGTGTGCAGTCCGCCAAGCTCCATCGGACTCGCATAATTCACGCTCAAGTAAAGGCGAATACCATACTCGCGGAAAATATCCGCCGTCTTCGCCACATCCGGCAGAAACTCATCGGTAATGAGCCTCGATTCCTGGCTGTGCACGTTAACGTTATTAATCGTTAACGCATTGATGCCTCCGGATGCCAGCAGCCGAGCATAGTCCCGCACACGCTCTTGATCTCCAATAAATCGGCCCTCATGGAAGAAAATACTTCTCCCCGCATAGCCGCGCTCAATCGATCCGTCCATGTTGTCCCAATGGTTAATCATGCGAAGACCGTTGCTCGGCAGCTCGCGAATGGCGAGCATGTCGATGCTCGCCCCCGTTTGTAACAGCCGGATCAAATGGAACACCGCATACAGCACGCCTTTATCCGCATCAGCTGACAGATAGATCCGATTCTCATCCGAACCGGACGCATGGATAACATAGCCTTCTTCACCCAACTCATTGAAATTATAAATACTTGCGAGCGTGTTCAGCAGCTCGCAGCTGCCGATTGTACCGACCACAATTACCGGCAGGCTCAGCTCCTCGGCAACGGCATCATCCTCCACCTCAGTAGGCGTTTCCCCAAGCATCACGCTCAGGGCATGCTTCAACTCTCTGCGAGCCGCTTGCAGCAGCGGCGAATCACCAACCACCACAAGCTGCGAGCAGCGCTTTTTATATTCACAACGTAATGCTTCATTCCGGATAAACTGATAATCAAGCCAACATGCATAGCCGCTCTCTATTCTTCTTCTATTCATGGCTGCAACAACCTGCCTCTCACTTCATGAAATGAAAAGGGCCTCCTGTAACAGGAGACCCTACCTACTACATATCCATTTATTCTGCTGCTTTTGCTGTCCAAATTCGGTAATTCCCGCTTAACGCCAATAAGGCGAATAAGTAGAGGCAATTATCGTAATAGCGCCTTTCGCCCTCGCGAACAGGCGTCTTCCAGAACAACGCTACACTCTCTCGCGCATAGGGCCGATCCGGTGCAGCTAACGACGCGGTTGCATTCGTGGCGATGAGCCCAACCGGATGAAGCGATCGCTCCTCGAACGGCTCACCAGCAATCGTATACCGCCGATAGTCATCGGGATGCTTATCCGCGAAGAAGGCTTGAATCAGCTCTGCCTCCTGCGTCATCCATTCGCTTGCGCCAAACCACAGCGCCTCTAACCCGATATTGGCTGCGACCCGGTACGAATCGCTGAAGAAATGCCCATACCCGCGATCATCATTTGGTGTTCCGTCATAATGAGCATACTCCGGAGCTAAACCGGTCTTCGGATGGCAAGCCAGCTTCAAATAGTCTCTGCTGGCCTCTGCCGCTTCTCTCCAGAACGGACGATCCGCCTCATTCGCCCATAGCGCGAACAGCTCATAGAAATGCGGCAGATGATAAGACGGATCCGAGTATTCGCAGTTCGGCACGAATTTGATTAACTTATTGTCCGGATTCCACATCGGATAGCCAACTCCGTCTTCCCCATTGTGGATGCAGTCATGCAGCAGCACACGCGCCTTCACGCCGTAATCCAGCGGCGCTGCGCCGTCGCCCCACCGATGGGAAGCGAAGAACAGCGCAAGCGCGAAATATTCCTCCCCATCAGGCGCCGGTCCGTTCGAACGCTTCGTGCCATCTGTGTTGCAGGACCAGGCGAAATAACCCTTGTTCTCGCCGGAGGTCATGTACATATACTGATAGCTCCATCTCCAAAGCCGATCAAATACATCTTTCTTGTCCAGCTGAACAGCCATCATCATGCCGTAGGACATGCCTTCCGTCCGAACATCGAGGTTCCCGGTATCGAGCATATAGCCCATATCGTCGCCGGCCGGATAATAAATTCTCGTTGCCTCATGATCGCCGAACAGCAGCTCCCACGTTTGCTCGACTTTTGCCTCAATAACCTTCGCATCGTAACCATACTCAAGCAGAAGATTGCGTTGTCCCATTAGCCTTTTACGCCTCCCAGCGTCATCCCTTTAACAAAATACTTCTGAAGGAATGGATAAACCATCACGATCGGCAAGCTCGCTACAATCGTCATCGTTGCTCGAATGGACGTCGGTGTGACGAAGTTTGCAGCCGTTCCGCCTGAGCCATCCATATTGCCGCCGGAAGAGCTGATCGAAGCATTCGAGTTTTGGAGCATCTTCATCAATTCATATTGCAGCGTACTCAGGTTAATATGCGACGAGTTGTACAGGAACACATCGAACCAGGAATTCCAGTGGTACACGGCTGTGAACAAGGATGTTGTCGCGAGCACCGGCATCGACAGAGGCATGACGATCTTCAGGAACGTCGTAAACTCGCCTGCGCCGTCAATTCTTGCCGATTCCAGGATGCCTTCCGGCAGCGTCTCAATGAAGGAGCGAATCACGATGATGTTAAATACGCCAACAATACCCGGGATGATGTAGACCCAGTAGTTGCCCATAAGGCCAAGCTCGCGGATCAGCAAGAAGTTCGGAATCAAGCCACCGTTAAAATACATCGTCAATACAAAGGCCAGCGTGACGAATTTGCGCAATACAAATTCCGGACGGCTGATTGTATAAGCGACCATCGCCGAACAGAAGGTAGAGATCAGCGTGCCGAGAATCGTCCGCGAAGCGGATACCATCGTCGCGTGCAGAATTTCTCCTTGCTTAAACACATAATTATAATTTTCCCAGGTTAATACCCTTGGCCATAAATAGACGCCGCCCTTAATGGAGTCTCCGGCATCGTTGAGCGAAACAGCCAGCATGTTGATGAATGGATATAGTGTCACGATCATGAGAAGCACCATGAACGTGTAATTGGCGATATCGAACAGCCGATCTCCTGCCGATGATTGACGGGCCATATTTCCTTGCGATTTAGCCATGCTGTTCTCCTCCTTAAAACAATCGTTCTTGGCCTAGCCGTTTTGAAAGGTAATTCGCCGAGAACAATAGCACGACACTGATGACCGTCTTGAATATCCCTGCTGCAACGGACAATGAATAGTTGCCAAGATTCATACCATACTTCAGGATGAAGATTTCAAGATTCTCGGAATAATCGAGGTTCGGTCCATTGCCAAGCAAATATTGCGGCTCGAAGCCAGTCTCTAGAATTTGTCCAAGGTTAAGAATAATGAGAATGATAATAACAGGTTTGATACCGGGCAGCGTAACGTGGAAGATGCGCTGGAAGCGTCCGGCACCATCAATCTCAGCAGCTTCATACTGCGCAGGATCGATTGAGGTCATAGCGGCCAAATAAATAATCGTGTTCCAGCCTACGTTCTTCCACACTTCCGAAACGCCTAGAATACCCCAGAAATACTTGCCTTCTCCAAGCCAAAGAATCGGTTCCTTGATGAACCCAAGACCCATCAAAATTTCATTGAGAACCCCGCCGTCAGCAGAGAGAATGGTCTGAATGATCGTAGCTGCGACAACCCATGATATAAAATGCGGCAAATAGCTGATCGTTTGTACGACCCGTTTAAACGCTACTTTTCTTAATTCGTTTAATAGAATGGCAAGTATAATGGCGGTTACAAAACCGAGAACGAAATTGATTAAGCTCATCGCAAGCGTATTGCGAAGCACCACCAGGAACCGATCATCGGAGAACATAAACTTAAACTGCTTCAAACCAACCCATTTCTGATCGCTGAAGGCTTTCGCCGGCTTATAGTTCTGAAACGCGATCGACCAGCCCCATAGCGGAATATATTTAAAGATCACAAGCCAAATAAGGAACGGAACGGACATCAGGACCAGCGCCCGCTGCTTCACAAGCTTCTGCAGAAATAATCCGATCCCGGATTTCTGACCGAGAAGGATCCGATCGGCAGTCATCTCCTGCTGCTTGGTTTCTATCATTGCGATCACTCCTCTCCATACCTGCCCGGTACTATACGTCTAAATTAGGAAAGGCCGGTCCCGTACTGCATGCGAGCTCCGGCCTTCCCCTTATTACTTGATTAGCCTTTAATCTTTGCTGCTTTTTCTTTCACTTCTTCCGTCATCGTTTTCTCGTATTCCGCTACAGGAAGCTTGTTGATTTCGCCTACATACTCGTTCCACAGGCCGTCGAATTTATCCGGTGCTGCAAGAACGATTTTGGCAAAATATTTACGTTGTACGTCTGGTTTCTTAGCCGTGTAGATTTGCGCATCCGTGCCTTGCTCAAGCGCGATACTCCATGCCGGGTACCAAGGACGGTCATCCGGAGCCGAGAACATCTCTGCGTACGTTTGAACGCCGTATTTCGCAAGACGATCTTTCTCGGCAGGCGTAAAGGAAGCTTGTGCAACTTCCGGTTGTCTGCCTGGGTTTACAGCATTGCCATCAGGGAATGTGGAGCCTTGACCGTACATCGGCCAGTAGTACTCGAAGTAGCCGATACCCACTTGACGTTTGTAGTCGTTATCTTTGAGCTTGTCGATTTCTTCTTGGGTTCTGTACAATCTGCCTTTGTCATCCACTTCATAGTTCTTGCCTTGAACGCCCCACTGTACCAGCTTCTGGTTCTCGTCCGTAAGCAGGTTGTCGAAGAATTTAATGATGCGTTCAGGGTCTTTCGCGCTAGTCGTGATACCCACGCCGCGGTTGTTAACGAAGGAAGCCGGATCGATATATTGGTCTTTCACGCCTGCGTCGAACGTGATTGGCAGCGGGAAGTATTCCAGATCGTCGTTGCCGCCGTTCTTCAACGTTTCGGTTTTCAACGTTTGCAGCGCTTGGTTCACCTGCCAGCCGTAATCGAAGAATCCAAGTACTTTACCGGAAGTCAGCTTCGCCAAGTATTGATCGTAGTTGTCTACGAAAGAGGACTTGTCGAACAACCCTTCAGCGTTAAACTCATTGAGCTTCTTGAGCCAACGTTTGGTGCCATCATTAGCTGCGTAGATTTTGGAATCCATCGTATTCATATCGACTTGAACTTCACCATCATTCGGGTAGCCTGCAAGATGGTTCGGCGGGTTCGTTGTGGCAAAGAAGCGCCAGTCATGCGTCAGGGACATGAAGCCCGTCAATTTGTCGTCTTTATGTTTGCCTGCATAATCTTTAATCAGGTTAAAATACTCGTCGAACGTTTTGATTTTCGGATAACCGGCATCCTTGAGGACGCGGTTTTGTACCCAGAATGCGCCTTGGTCAATCGTCGGATTAGGTTTATATTCGCCGACTACTGCACTGAATGGCAGGAAGTAAATGTTGCCATCGTCCGCTTTCATCAGGTTCATGTAAGGGCCATATACGCGCTTAATGTTAGGACCGTATTTATCGATAAGATCGTTAAGCGGAATGAATGCGCCCGCCTCCAACACTTTGTCGATGCCTGCATCCGGCTGCAAGATATCCGGATATTCGTTACTTGCGATCATCGTGCCGATCTTCGTATTCAAGTCGCCTACAAGATGCTCCATCTTGAAGTTGACACCTGTTTGATCCTCGAGGATTTTACCGATTTCCGTCTTGTTCGTATCGGTGTCTTTGTTAGCTGTAGCATTGAAATAAGTGAAGGTTACCGGCTCGGCTTTCTCCGGCTCAGCTGCCTCAGTTGTGTTCGTAGTCGTGTCTGTGTTAGTCGTCGCAGCATTGCCTGTTTCCTTTGGAGCGTTTTCATTTGCATTGTTATTGCCGCTGGAACAGCCGACAATACTCATCATCAGCGTGAGCGACATGATGCCTAGCTGCCATTTCTTTCTCGTTTTCAAAGAAAAGTCCCCTTCCTGCTCTATAATTTGTAAGCGCTTCAATTGAACATCTTCAGTATACAAAGCCGAGCAATCTTTGTTTACCAGGTAAACTATATGTCGCGCTTAGAAAATTAAAGAGATCGTATTTCGATCCGAATCGACGTCCCTGCCCCTTTGCTGCTCTCCAAGTCGAAGGTCGCATGCTCGCCATAAAACATCTTCAGCCGCAAATACACATTGCGAATGCCGATGCTTTCCCCGATCTCTTCCTCGGTCGAATACAGATTCTGCAGCAGCTCGTTTCGTTTCTCTGCCGTCATTCCCACGCCGTTATCGCTGACCACGCAAAGAAGTCCATCCGGAGACTTGCGCACGCTGATCGTAATGAAACCGGCGTTCTTCAAGGGCTCGATACCGTGGATGCTCGAGTTCTCGACAAGCGGCTGCAGCGTCATCTTCGGAATTTTCTCCATGGCTGCGTCCGGATCTACCTCAATGCTGTAATCCAGCTTGTCCCCGAATCGGTATTTCTGAATCTGCAGGAAGCTCTCGACCAAATCGAGCTCATCCTTAACCGTTACCATATCTCTGCCCCAGGACAGAGATTTACGGAAGATCTTCGCCATATGGTGAATGATTTTGGCCGTCTCTTCCTCGGACTTCATCAAGCTCCGCATCCGAATCGTCTCCAGCGAGTTAAACAAGAAATGCGGATTGATCTGACTCTGGAGCGCATGCAGCTGCGATTGATTGCGGCTAAGCTCCAGCTCCTTCTTCTGGATGTCGGCCATATAAACATCGTGAATGAGACTCTTGATCTGCATCGTCATTCGGTTGAATTCCGTAGTCAACTGGCCGATTTCGTCATTCGTCTCTTCGTTATCGATCAGCTCGAAGCTGTGGTTCTTCACCCGCTTCATCTGCCTCAAGATGCGAAATAGCCGCTGATTGAGCGAGCGCGTAAACCAAACGATAATAAGCGTAGGAACAAGGATGTTCGGGAGCGCCATATAAATAACGAATTCCCGTGACTTCCGAACCTCTACCAGCACTTCGCGCTCCTGAAATTTGCCCACAACATGCCAATTCATTAGGTATTCCTTGTTCGCAAAGCCTTCATCGAATAGGATGCCATCATTCTCGGAGTCCTCTCCGCTGTACTTCTTGCCGGACGAATACTGAACGGTATCCCCTTCGAGCAGATACACGCTGCCCTCCAGCGTTACATTGCTTAATACTTGCTTGATAAGACCGGGATCCAGATCAATCTTGATGATTTTCTCGAAATTATTCTGCCCCGCAGAGCTGCTCATTCGCCTGACAATACTGATTCCCGGATCCGTGATCGACAAGTTATTGCGAACGAGGATCGGATTGGTCGTACCCGAGCTTACAAGCCTCTTATACCACTCTGCATTTGGACTAATTTGTGAGATAGGCGAGACATAGCCGCCATAAATAATCGTATCGTTATCCGTGTAGATGGTAATGTTCTGAATCGCTCTGTATACCGGCGCGTATTTCTCCAGCATGTCCGTAATATAGGAGTGGTAGTTCATGACGTAATCGGATGAATCCACATAGCGTTGATCCAAGTAGTCATTCATGATGGAATCGTTATAAAGGACGGAAGAGATGCCCACTACGGCATCGATCTGGTACATGAATTCGTTGCGCATCTGCTCAATGGCCAGCGACAAGTCCTTCATCTTCTGATTCTTCACGTTATTCGTCGTAATATTGTAGAAAATGACGTTCGTGAGCACGACCGGAATTAACACGGATAGAAAATAAATCATCAGCATCTTGCTTCGAAGCCTGATGTTGTGGAAGGCGCTGCTTATTCTCATGAACGTGAATCCTCCTGCGCCTTCTATGTTTTTGCGATCATCGCATTTTTGTATTCGGTCGGGGTTTTCCCTTCCACTTTCTCGAATTGGCAGACGAAATAATCCGCATTGCCAAATCCGACGTTGGCCGCGATTTCGTAAATTTTCTTATCCGTCTGACGAAGCTGACTCTTCGCTTCTTGAATTCGAATCTGCAGCAGAAACTCATTAAAGTACATGCCATATGACTTCTTGAATAGTTGGCCTAAGTAAACCGGATTCATATAGAAAAGCTTAGCGATGCTCTTCAGGCTGATATTGCTGGCATAGTGACTCTCGATATAGCTTTTGATTTTGCCAATCTCGCCTTTCCCGATCTTGCTGCGAAGCGACGCCATATAAGCCGTACATTCCGTTAGGAATTCCATCAGCAGTCCCTTAACGCTCTCTAAGGTTCGAGGCTCGTTATCCCAATGCATAATGGGATTGAAGGACGCCAGCTTATTCACATCGCCTTGCATCGTCTGGATGATTCGAGTTGCGCCGTGCACGCATCTGGAGATCGAAGCGCGCATCGATTCCAAGGCGAAGCCTTGCTCGCGAAAGGCTGCAAACATCGCATCCACGAGCTTCGTTATGGCCTCGCTGTCATGCTCTTCCAAGCGCTCCATCAGCTCCGTGTATTGCGTCTGCTCAAGCTCCTTGTACTGCAAAGCCGTGCCTTTGATGTCGTCATAGAGGATCGCCGCTTTAGGCGCCTGCGCGAATTTATATTTCATCGTTTCCATCGCGGTCATATAAGAAGCCTTCACCTGATCCAGCCCGGCAGTCCGCTCCCCAATATACACGCTGGTGACGCATTCGCCTATTCCTGTCGTCCCCCTGATCAGATCATCCGCCAGACGCTTCACCCCATCCGGCTTTGGATCCGATGATGGAATCAGAAATCCAAGTCCATAGGGACTTGGAATGTAGATGAATGGTTCTTGATCCGGCGCATGCCGCTTCACTACTTTGATGACGGCTTCCTTTAACTCGCCAATCTGTTCGTTCTTCTCATCCTCACTCAAGCGGGAAGGGACGTTATTGAGCTCAAGCGCAACGTATCGCAGCGGTTTATCGATTGGCAGCCCCAAGTATTGCGATGCATCCGCAAGCAGCTTCTCGTCGGATTTGCCCGAGAGAAGCTGTTCGAACAGGGAGATCTGGAATAGCAGCTTGCCGCCTTCTTGCCACGTCGGTCGCTCATTGAGCATCTCATTAATCCGCCCTAAGGTTTCCATGAGCTCGTTCTCGTCGATCGGCTTGAGCAAATAATCATGAACGCCGTATCGAACGGCCTGTTGCGCATATTTGAAATCGCCATAGCCGCTGATAATAATAAATTTGATCTCCTTGCTGATTCGCTCCTGAACCGTCTGAATAAGCTCAAGCCCATCCAGCACCGGCATACGAATGTCGGTAATGACGAGATCCGGCATCTCCCGCTCAATTAATGCGAGTGCTTCTTCCCCGTCTTCCGCCTCGCCCACGATCTGAAAGCCGCATTTCTCCCAAGGGATTAGCCCAACCAGCCCTCTGCGGGCAAACATTTCATCGTCAACCAGAATCGCTTTTCTCATAGGAATGCCTCCGATTGTGGTTTGTTGTTCACTGTAATCGCTTACAAGTCGCGCCACCAGAAAGTTTTCGTTCCGTTAGTATTTTCAAAGTTAATCCATTTTACTAAGACATCCTGCTTTCGTAAACGCAAAGAAGTATAGGTTTTACTTTGTATTCTAAAGAAATGGAGCCGATTGCGTTCTATTCCCTGTTCTGTGATACTCTAAGGCTAGGCATTTGGGCAGCAACCGTCAAGTTATTAATGAGGTGAAACGATGGGCAAGATAACGATTGAAGTGATAGAGGATGGCAATATTGAGCCATGCCGGGCGCTATGCGATGAACTGATGGCGTTTCAGAAGTCCCAGGCAACGATGCTGCCGGAAGTTTTCGATGCGATGAATTTCGATACGCGGATGAAACGAAGCTATGACCGTGCGCCGGAAAGTCAGGTTATCGTCGCGAAGGATGACGGTGAACCGATTGGCTATGTATTCTCGACTATCGATCAGCTGGACGAAAGCAGCAGGAATGCGTACCCCGACTGGGCTCCTCGCGGAGGCAAAGGCTTCTATCCTGATTGGGATGATCTGCCCAATAAGGTCGGCTGCTTGAACAATTTGTATATCCGTGACGGCTATCGGGAGATGAAGCTTGGATCCAAGCTATTCGACATGTCGATCGCCTGGCTGGAAAGCTCCCCGAATGTGGACATCATCTTCATCTATATCTCCAATGGCAACGATACGGCGCTGAACTTCTACTTGAGCCGCGGTTTCACGTACAGCCACGAGGTGTTTGGCGGTTTTATTAAGGCGGTTTACAAGTTTACGCGAAAGTAAAAAAGAAACCCGGCGTTATGGACGACGCGGGTTTCTTTGAAGAGAAATTTGTTGGTGGTGTTGACAGGTACTTGCGTATGATAGGGGCCGGCGAAGTAGATGCGCATGGGTAAGGCCCCCATCCCGGCACGCGGTGCTCGGTCTCAAGTCGGCCAAACCGTTCGCTGTGCTTGAAATGTTGCAGTTTATGCAACATTCCCGGTGAAATGGTTGCCTAATGGAGGAAATGTTGCGCATTTTGCAACATTTCCTCCCCAAGTGGTCGTCTCTCCAAGGCCCCTTAATTAAACTGGAGTCCTCTCAGCCAATAATTTAAACTATTAGCTAAGGGGATGATCCGTTATGGGGAAGCATTTAGGACAA
>NZ_FNNV01000035.1 GCF_900106745.1 Paenibacillus sp. CF384
CTTATTTACCAAACCAAATTCAAGACTCGTAAACAGGCGTATGATGCAATTTACGAGTATATTGAGTTGGAGTACAACCGTATGCGCATCCATTCGTCGATTAATTACCTAACCCCGCAACAACGCGAGAAACGGTACTATGAGCAGCTCCAGGTCGTTTGATGTGTGTCTACTTCCTTGACAGAGGTACATTTTGCTCGAAAACAACTAAATAAGACCTCTACGATTCGTTAGATTATTATTGCGGCCATTATTGCCGAAATAAGACCTGTAGGATTCGTTAGAATTTTCGGTATGCTGGATTTGATGGTTTTCGGGGCTTGGGTCGCGGAGCCTGAGTTCATGAGCTAGTGTGGGTTCGGCGAGGCGCGAGTATATCGGTTCGGCAAATTAGATGGTAGCGCGGTTTTTCGAGTTCTAAGTTCATGGGTTCGTGTAGTCCGTGGTTCATGAGTTCGTGGTTGTTGCGATGAGTGTGTTGCTTTCTGCGCGTTCTGTAACTGTTGGGTAGAAGTGGGGCGTGACCCCGCCAAAAATGTTGAGGAGCTGATACCATGAGAAGAATCGCGATCATTGGTGCAGGCAGTATTGTGTTCTGCAAGACGCTGATGCTGGACATAATGGCGACGAAGGTGCTTGAGGAGACCGAGTTTGTGCTGATGGCACCGTCTACGAGCAAGACGACGCAGGTGAAAGCTTTTGCAGATAAGGTGATTGCCCATAATGGGTTGAAGTCCAAGGTTACGATTACGACGGATCGCCGGGAAGCGCTGCGCGGTGCCGACTACGTCATTACTTCCTTCCAGGTCGGCGGCGTCGATCTGTTCGAGAAGGATTACAAAATCCCCCTCTCCTACGGCGTTGACCAGTGCATCGGCGATACGCTCGGACCGGGCGGCGTGTTCCGCGCGCTGCGCAGCATTCCGATCATTCTCGACGTTGCCCGTGACATGGAAGAGCTGTGTCCGAACGCGACGCTGCTGAACTACGTCAATCCGATGGCGATGATTTGCTGGGCGCTTGGCGAGACGAAGATTAAGTATGTCGGGCTCTGTCACGGCGTGCAGACTACGCTGGATCTGATCTCCGGTTATGTCGGTGTGCCCAAGCAAGAAATCGACTACGTATCGGCGGGTATCAATCATATGGGCTGGTTTACGAAGCTCTCGCACAAAGGCGAAGATCTGTATCCTCGCCTGCGCGAGAAGTTCGAGGAGCCGGAATTTTACGTCAATGAGAAGGTACGCGGCGAGGTATTCCGTCACTTCGGCTATTTCATGACCGAATCGACCGGCCATCTCTCCGAGTACGTGCCATGGTTCCGCTCCAGCCAAGAAGCGCTGGACCTCTACTGCGACGAGCCGTCCTTCGGCGGCGAAAGCGGCGCGTACTACACATGGTGTACGTACGTGGCAGACAAATACCGCGAGAAGGATGTCCTTGCCGATGAGCCGGTTGACCTCCCGCCGCGCAGCGTGGAATACTGCGCTTATATCATCGAAGCGCTGGAAACCGGCAACACCTTCAAGTTCAGCGGCAATCTACGCAATAACGGCATGATCTCCAACCTACCGGAAGATTGCTGCGCCGAAGGCCTTGTCTTCGCAGACCGCAACGGCCTGCATCGCACGGTCAATGGCGATCTGCCGCCGCAATGTGCCGCGCTGAACATGACCAACATCAACGTACAGCGCTTGACCGTGCTTGCCGCGAAGACCGGCGACCCGGAAACAGTCGTGCAAGCCGTGGCGCTCGACCCGCTCACATCCTCCGTCCTCACGCTGAAGCAAATTCGCGAGATGGTAACAGAGATGATGATTGAGCAGCAGCAATACCTGCCGCAGTTCGAGGGCCGACTGCCGCGTCCTACGCCAACCATCAACATCCCGGCCAATGTACAGCGCGCAGATGTGCCGATTGACCCTGCACTCGCGGTTTACTCCCGCTTCGGGGAGCTGGCGAAGTAAGCTATATCATGCTTTAATTAAAAAAGCCTACTCCGAACACGGTTTCATTGAGACCGTGCTGCCGAGTAGGCTTTTTTCAGTTAATTGGGCAACAAACAATAGTTAACCACTCAGCTATCTCGGTCGTGCCCATGTGTCTATCCGACTGACTATTGGCAATCCGCAAACAAACGTCAATTATCTCATCAGAACTCGCTTCAATTGTATAGCCGTTTAAGTACATAAATACGGCACAGGACGCGAATGCTGTACGTTTATTAGCATCATTAAACGCGTGGGCTGTAGCTAATCCTTGAAACAAAACAGCGGCTTTCAGATATAAAGTAGGGTATTGTTCCTCACCGAACACCGATAAAAATGGCTTGTCCGCAAGTAATTCAATAAATCCCCGATCCTTAATACCCTCAATGCCGCCATAGTCTGATAAAGTTTGGTCGTGAATATCTATTATGGCTTCTGCCGTCAGCTTTACGAACACTATTGTTTCGCCAACCTTTCCAGCGCTTCACGGTGCTTGTCCATCACGGTACGAGCAGCACGCTGTAATTCTTCTTTGCTAGGAACAATTATCTTCGTCTCATGGGCTTTGTTAATATCTTCACGCTTAATCACATTTTCTTCCTCCTCGTTCAAATAGGTCACCTCCTCGGAGCAAGTTCTGGCTACAGCGTAGACGCTGTAAGCTTGAAATATACTTCAAGACGGTTAATTTTAGAACTATTCTAGCATAATATTTCCAATTTTAATAGTTGAGTACTTGTTTCAGCTTTATGCAATATGCCTCGAGCTGGGGACTTACCTGCCCCAACTCCGTTCAAACAGCAGCAAGCCTATCCGCTAACGGATAGGCTTTTTTTATTAATACTCTTTCTCTCTGAATTGATTGACAAGACGCTCCTGCATCTTTGCTTCTACTGCACTCAGCTCGCGATCCAACTGCTTGAGCTGCACATCCGTCAATTGAATCGCCCCAGGCGCAAGCTGTGCATGATGCTGCAGCGTCTGGATTCGATAGGCGGTCGGCGGATGCGTGCGATCCAGCGTAGAGCCTTCCATCATCTCGACGCGCCGGATGCGTTCAAATTCACGCGACGGAATAGAGGCCACAGCAGCCTTAAGTTCGTCAAAATAATTCCCCTTTGCTCCCCTTAGAACAAATCGTTGACGTGACAGAACAAAGGTTATATTACAGAACATTTTTCGCGATAAACCTAATGCGCCCTCTGTACCTCCGACTTTCGCCCCGAGATAATCTGCCATATATTCAGCCTTCTGGCTCTCGTAATAAAAGGAATGAATAAACAGAGTGATAAGCAAGTCCGGAATAAAGGCGACAATCATTAGCAACATCCCAACAATTTTGGCTGCGATCCCTATTAAGCTTTCTTGCTCTACCTCATCCTCATCGTCACCTGCTGAAGCCAGCACCCCAAACCAATTCTCCAGCGTAATAATCGCAGTAAGCGTATATAAATTCCTAATGGAATCGCCATTAATTCCATGCCCCACTTCATGCCCGACGAGTGCTGCTTTCTCTGCCGGACTTAAGATGCTGAATAAGGGAAGTCCCAGTGTCAAATAGCGTTTCTGCCTTAACCCCACTTGCCGGTAAGACGCATTAAATTCTTCATTAATAAGAATGCCCTCAAAATGTGGCATATGGAGATAATCGGCAATCTGATTCGCGAATGCGTATAAGGTGGGAAATTGCTCTCTTGGCACAACGTCCCGTTTCTCATCCTTGCTTAGCTTGGGGATCCGCGGACGCTGCGTCCATATCAAGATCAGCATGGGAGCAGCAAGAATCGCCAGCACCGGGTACTCGCGATAGATGGACAACGCGAATAAACACAACAGCACCATGGCCAGGGAAATCGCATGAATGACCGTCGCCATAACAAGTGTAAACAGCCTGGTTTTCGTCGGTTTTGGCAATAAATGTTCGAGCACTTCCATATCACCGAGCAGCTGCTTCCCTACTCGTTGTCCAAGCCGCTCATAGAAGGAGGCAAAGACAGATGGTGAGTGTTCTTGACGATGAGGCTTCAAATTCCAGCCGCATTCACACCAAGACATGAAATTCGGATTAGCCTCAAAATGTGATTGGCATTCCGGACATTGCTCGATTTGAACCGCCGTCCTATTTTCTTGAACCAAGGCTATGTTTGCTGACATGTGCAGCCATCCCTTCACGGCACGATAATCTTAATCCCACTAAATGCAAGGTATAGTTTAGCATAGAATAGAAAATATAGAAGCGGTTACATCGATTTCTGATTCTCCGAGGAGAGCTGCAAGGAAATCAACAAAAAGACGCAAGGGAACTCTCCCTTGCGCCTTCTTGCAGCATACCCCCGCAGTAGTACGCCTTCTCTATGCTTTCAATTCACGCATGATCTCCTGTAGGAAATCCCAAGTACGTTCCACGGACGAGATCGACACATGTTCCTCCGGCGTATGGAAGTTGTACATGTTCGGTCCATAGGAGACCGCATCGAGATACGGCATTTTCTCGATAAAGATGCCGCATTCGAGGCCGGCGTGGATCGCCTTCACTTCCAGCGGCTTGCTGTATTTGCGTTCGTAGACCGCTTGGAACACCTCGCGCACCTTCGAATCCGAGCGATACGGCCAACCCGGGAAATAGTGATCGTGCCGGTACATTACGCCGACTGCCTCGCCGAGCGTTTCCATCTGCAGCAGCACCGCATCCAGCTGCGAACGATGCGAGCTGCGAACGAGGCTCTCGAAGACGACCTCATTCTCGCCCGTCGACAACGTTCCGATGTTCGTCGACGTTCGTACGAGGTTCTCAATCGCCTTGTTCATGCTCAGCACACCGCTTGGGATCAGCGCGAGCAGACGGATAACCGTCAGCTTCGTCTCTTCCGAGAACCAACGGGCAGCAGCCCCGTCACCGCCACGGCTAACAGAAACCTTCACGCCCGGGTCCGATACTTCATATTCGTCCTGCAGAATGCGATTCCACTCTGCAATTCGCGCTTCCGCAATATGCAGCCCGTCTTCGCTTAAGCCCACAACCGCTTCCGCCTCACGCGGAATGGCATTCACCTTCATCCCGCCGTTAATGCCGGCCAAATCGAATGCCGTATGCCGGCGCAAATCATCCAGCACCCGCCCGAGCAGCTTGTTGGCATTGCCGCGCTCGTGAATAATGTCGTCGCCGGAGTGACCGCCCTTCAGCCCTTGAACGGCAAGCGTGTACGGCTTGCTGCCGACGGTACTACCTCCATCCTGCCAAGCAATCGGCACGGTATGGAATGCTGAAGCACCGCCGGCGCTGCTAACGAACAGCACGCCTTCGCGGTCAGAGTCGAAATTGATGAGCATCTTCCCGCTCAGCTTCGAAGCGTCGATATGCTCCGCGCCGGCCATGCTCGTTTCTTCCTCCGTCGTCAGCAGAATTTCCAGCGCGGGATGCGCCAGATCCTCTGCATCGATTAACGCCATCGCGAACGATACCCCGATGCCGTTATCCGCCCCGAGCGTCGTATCCTGCGCATAGATCATATCGCCGTCCAGCTTGAAGCGAATCGGATCCTTGGTGAAATCATGCTCGGTCGATTTATTTTTCTCGCAAACCATGTCCAAGTGGCCTTGGAAAATAACCGCCGGCGCCTGCTCATACCCCGGCGCAGCCGGCTTCTTAATGATCAGGCTGTGACGTTCATCCTGAAACACGGTGCAGTTGCGCGCTTCCGCAAACTGCTTCACGAAATCGCTGACCGCCTTCTCGTTTCCCGATCCTCTTGGAATCGTAGACAGCTCCTCGAAGAAACGAAGTACCTTGCAATCTCCGGTATAGACTCTATTTAGTTCTGGCATCGTAATCCTCCTGTATGTAGACACAGATTAGGCCCGACTTGCCCTAGGCAGGCAAAGTCAGGCCATTTCCATTCGATATCGATAGTGTAACGCATGCATGGCGAGGAATCCAGTTGCCGATGCGTATAGACGGATTTATTTTAGACGCCGCCATTCTTCTCGAAGAAGCTCTCGTAAACTTTCGTCATTTCGGCTTGTTTGCTGGAGATGATGAACAGCACGTAGTTGCCTTTGGTCAGCAGCTTATAGTTCTTGGCATGCTCATATTGATCGGCCTTCTTGGATTCGAACTCCTTCTGCACTTCCTCCGCCCGCTTCTTAATTCCCGCTTCCACAGTAGGAATATCTTTGGCATCCTTCACTTTGAAGATCGCGACTTCATTCGAGGACAGGTTCGCCATCGGCATGCGCACATTGAAATCCTCCAGCAGTGCCGCATCTATCTGATAAAACCGTTTTAATGTCAGCTTGTCGAGCTCCATAAACATCGGCTGCCCCGCTTGTTTCGTCATTTCGGTAATCATCTCTTTAGCAGACAGCTTCGATTCCACGACCTGATTCTGATCTTGGTTCTGGTTCTGGCCGGCATTCTGACCCGCGTTCTGGCCCGCATTCTGGTCCTTGCTGTTTCCACAAGCGCCCAGCACAATTGCGATAACAACAGTCAACATGAGTATCATGATTTTTTTCATTGGGTATAGTCTCCTTGGTGTGAGATTGGACGAGCTATCGTATGAGGTATGTGTCTATTGACGACTTCCGTGGATAAAAGGTTACATCCTTACGGTTCCCAATTTCTGTACAAAAAAAGACGTTCCCTCAACAAAAGTTGAAAGAACGCCCTTTTCCACTAACAAAAACTGCTGTTTCAGTGCCCGCTAGCTCGTAAACAAGCGGCCCGTAGGAATGATTTGCTTCGCTTGCGATGCACTCGACCAAGAGAGCTGCGCGTGCGCATTGCCGCCGTTCTCGATATACTCCATCTTGATGTCGTATTTCACACCAGCCGTAAGAGTAACCGTAGCACTGAGTTCCCCGTTCATGGCGACCCAGTTATTAATGATTTGTACGCCGTTCACCCACAGACGCACACCATCATCTGTATGAGTGTAGAACGTGTAGGTTTCCGAGTATTGCGGTTGAACTTTTCCAGTCCATCTCACGGTGAACCATTCACCCGGCACATCGTCTGTCGGGCGTCCGCCTCCCCAATCGAAGTCGACGGTGGCATCGGTTCTGCTCATCGCCAGCGTACCGAACTCGCCGGAATAATATTGACCCAGCAAGCCGTTCGTTCCCGATGAAGGCGCGTTTGTCGTCACGTTCAGCGCGGAGCTGGCAGCGGATAAATTATTCGCCGCATCCTTCGCTTTGACCGTGAAGCTGTACGCCGTGCTGCCGGTCAAGCCAGTTACCGTGAACGTCGTTGCACCTGTTGTCGAACCTGCAAGAGCAGCTCCGTTATAGATGTTATAACCAGTGACGCCGACGTTGTCAGTCGAAGCTGTCCATGACAGATTGACGCTCGTATCCGTCTTGGATGGCGAAGTCAAACCGGTCGGCGCCGTTGGTGCCGTCGTGTCCGAAGACGCGTTCGTCGTGACATTCAGCCCGCTGCTCGCAGCCGATACGTTACCCGCTGCATCTTTGGCCTTAACGGTAAACGTATAGGCCGTACTTGCATTCAGGCCGCTCACTGTAAAGGTTGTCGCACCAGTCGTGGAGCCTGCCAGCGTGCTTCCGTTATACACATCGTAGCCTGTGACGCCGACATTGTCTGTCGATGCCGTCCACGACAAACTAACGCTTGTCGAGGTCTTGGATGGCGAACTCAGACCAGTCGGTGCCGACGGTGCCGTCGTATCCGAGGCCGCATTCGTCGTCACATTCAGCCCGCTGCTCGCTGCCGATAAGTTGTTAGCTGCATCTTTGGCCTTAACTGTGAATGTATAGACTGTATTTGCAGTGAGACCGCTCACGGTGAAGGTCGTTGCACCTGTAGTAGAACCAGCTAACGTGCTTCCGTTATAGATATTGTAACCTGTAACACCAACATTGTCGGTCGATGCCGTCCAAGACAAATTGACGCTTGTCGATGTTTTCGATGGCGAACTCAATCCTGTCGGTGCCGTTGGTGCTTGCGTGTCGCCACCTGTGCCGCCGGCAAGATTGACGTCGCAAGTCTTGTATTGCCCAGCTGCCGGATCGGTTCCGAAACCGTTATTGGAACACATTACGGTGTTCGTGAATGTCCCGTATACATAGCTGCCCGGTACCCCGTAGCGAACTTGCTTCGTGCCTGTGAAATTACAAGGATTGTTCTCGCCGGCACAATTCACCCAGTTTGCTGCAGGATCCGTTGTCACCGTGAGCGCGTTGCTGGCTGCCGAAATATTGTTCGATGCGTCCTTCGCTTTAACGGTAAACGTAAACGAAGTGTTCGATGCAAGGCCTGTAACCGTGAAGGAAGTCGCGCTCACCCCTGTAGTCGTGCCCGCCAAAGTCGAACCGTTATAGATGTTGTAGCCCGTTACGCCGACATTGTCCGAAGAAGCCGACCACGACAAGCTGACACTCGTATCGTTCTTCGTTGGCGAAGAAAGGCTCGATGGCGCCGTTGGTGCCTGCGTGTCACCTGCATCTGTCGTTACATTCAGCGTATTACTTGCTGTCGAAACGTTGCCTGAAGCATCCTTTGCCTTGACCGTAAAGCTGTACGCGGTGCTTGGCGTTAAACCCGTAACATTAAACGTCGTTGCACTTGCACCTGTTGTGGAACCGATCAACGTGCCGCCTCGGTACACGTCATAGCCGATAACCCCCACATTATCCGTGGAAGCCGTCCAAGAAAGATCTACCGTGACATTCGATTTCGTAGGCGCGGACAAGCTGCTCGGAGCGGTAGGCGCCGTCGTATCCGGCGGTCCGGTAAATACCGTAACCGTCTGTTCTTTCACGCTTGCTCTTCCTCCGTTATCCCATACGCCAAGAATAACTTTGTAGGTGCCGGCGTTCTGATACGTATACGTCGGGCTTGCCGTCGTAACCGGGATCCCTTCGCCCAAATCCCA
Organism: Paenibacillus sp. CF384; assembly: GCF_900106745.1. Lineage (GTDB taxonomy): Bacteria > Bacillota > Bacilli > Paenibacillales > Paenibacillaceae > Paenibacillus_Z. The sequence goes on from NZ_FNNV01000035.1 coordinate 8,885, forward strand.
CAGATTCTCAACGATCGTTCCGTTGTCCGTGGACGTATTCGTAAACGTAATCGGCTGTCCCAGCTGTACGGTCAGCGGAGCCGTGAAGTTCGCGACCGGCTTCGCATCGCTGAATCCTCTGCTCGTAAGCTGCGTATTCGTCCCGTTGCCGCTTACCGTATTATTGCTCCACTCCAGATCCGCCGCGGAGGAAGGATATTGGTCAATGGACGGACCGCCATTGCCGGTAATCGTATTGTTAATGAAGCTAATCCGATCTGTTCCGCTGGCCGTCGTAATCTCAATGGCTTTGCGGCCGTTATTGAGAATTTGGTTGCTGTCGAATACGATATTCTTCGTATCGCCATGAATCCGAACCGCGTTGCCGTCATAGCCCGGATAGGCCGCGGCAGGATTGCCGGTTGGGCCGGTTTTCCACGTGTTTTTGTAGAAGTACTGATATTGCTCCGTAAATCCGGTGCCTGCGCCTTGGAGCTGCATGCCCCACATGACGATGTTCTGAACCGTGTTGTAGTTCCACAGCTGATAGCCTGTTCCAGGCGACTGCTGCATCCCTACTTGCTGACCGCCATCCACGAGGTTGCCGGATGTCACGCCATGATCAACCATGACCTCAAGGCCCATGTTGCCCACCGAGCCGTCGTTCGCTTTTACAATATTATTCCGAACCGCAATATATTTGGAACGTACAGCGCTAATCCAATGGTCGACATTGTTATTCTCGATGAGGGAATAGTCCACGTTGGTATGCAGCTCGATGCCGAGTCCTTCCATCTTCTTGCCCGTTCCTGTAATCGTATTGCCGCGCACCGTCGCATAAGGGCTGTCATCATTGACGAAAATCCCTCCGCGACCGGTATTGGAGATCGTATTATTCTCAATCAGCGCATGGCTCGAACCCCAGCCCACACGAACGCCTCCGCCCCAATCCGAGTTTACGCCCGTATTGGTTACGATATTATTGGAGATCACCAGATTAGTCGATCCGATCGCATAAAGCGCGAAAGGCCCGAAGCCCGCCGAAGCGGCCAAATCCTTGACTCGCAGGTTGCGCATTTTGTTGCTGTCGCCTGATTCGGAGGTAACGGCAGATAACAACACCGTGCTGCTGTTGCCGTCCAGCGTCATATCGGCCACTTCCGCGTTCGTCACGTTATGAAGGTAGAAGAACATGGTGGAAGCTGAGCCTGATGTCATCTTCACCGTCGTTAAATCACGTCCGGCACCTGCAATCTTGACCCCGGATTTACCGTTAACATTCGCAGACAAATAATAAGTACCGGCCGGAAGCAGCACCGTATCGCCGCTTGCTGCAGCATTGACAGCATTCTGAATCGCCGCCAAGTCATCGGCCGTGTCGCTTCCGTTTGCCCCGTAAGCGGTTACATTTAGTGTCGCCGCAAAAGCTGACGTAGCCGGAATAATCGGAAGCATAAGCGATAACGCAGAAAGAATCGTCAAGACCCGCACCTTCAACGTTCCATTCTTCTTGCCATTCTTACTTCTCATCCTCAACTGTCCCTCATTTCATGAATTTAATCTCGTTTGTCTGCTTAGCCAATCCTGCTTCATATACCATCTCTTCCGAAGTTCCAGCTCCACCTCCTCTCTAGCTCCATCCTGCCACGCCGCCGATGTCCCGTAAACTGTAACAATTGCGAAAATACATACTGAGCGATTGTATTATATAGGAATTCATGCACCTCACCTGCACGATCTGCTACAACCCTTCACGAATCGCTATTTAACGCTAACCTACACCTCGATTTATGCAGAATTATGCGTTAGAAAATAAAAAGACTTCCCTCACCTTTCGTGAAGGAAGTCTTCGCCTTTTGCCTACAAATTAGCTGCTTGATCTTCGGCTGTTTCTTTAAGATGCAGTTGATCCTCTTCGTTGTCACGAATTGTTTTCTGCAAGACGAGACACGACACGATGAGGAATGCACCGCCGATGGCGTAATAGCCTTTGACATAGAACGGCTCTTCCAAGGTGTAGAGACCGATATATTCAGCAAGAATCGCGAGCACGAAGCCGGCCCAGGAGAGGAAGGTAAAGGCCGATGTGTTTCTTCTGCGGTAACTCGGATTGAACTCTTTCAGGAAATTATCTTCGTCGTTGTCTCGCGCAACCTTCTGCAGCAGGAAGGAGGTAATGATGAGCAGAACGCCGGTTACCGCATAATACCCTTGAACCGACAGCGGCTGCTCCAGCGTGTAAATACCCACAAATTCGAAGCCGCATGCCAGCACGAACGATGCCCACGCCATAAATGTGTACGTCGGTGTGTTACGGCGGCGGTAAAAGTTTTTGCGATTCGTTGTCGTTGTTTCCATCATGGCTTAAAGCCCTCCTGTATAACCTGAACGGTTATTTGTTATGAATTCATCATACCGCGGACCATCCGGCTCCATAAGTACCATCTTGTTCTAGTACCTGGTATTAGCCAGGGCTGCTGCTTTAATGCTGCACACAATTCCCCCCTCACCAGTACACAATTGTGCCTTTACCATAAAAATTCACTTTGGTAACCTCTTACTGAAGGAGGTTGAAAGCGCTTAAATCCATGAGAATCAAAGCAGTCTTACACCACTATTCAAGGAGGCATATGTAATGCGGAAATGGCTTTCGATTGTACTGGCAATTGCCCTGATTTGGTCATTCACGGCGTATCGCGACGATACCACGGTAATGGCTGCGACAGATATTACGTTAAACCCGGTAGCGGATACGGACACGCAAAGCGATGTTGCTGCCGGCACGAATGCGACTTTGAACATCAGTCAATGGAATAACTTGTTCACCAAATTCAGCCTATCAGGCGTGCCAAGCTCCATCGCCAGCGCGAAAGTCAGAATCTATCATTCCACGCACGCCACGAATCATAACCTGATCGTTAACGGTGCCTCGACCGAAAGCTGGAGCGAAGGCTCCGCTAAACCGGCATTAGGCTCCCAAATCAATACGAAAGCCGTGTCCGCTGTCGGGTACGTCGAGCTTGATGTTACTGCAGCCGTGCAAAGCAAATTAAGCACTGCAAGCTCCTCCGTCACCTTCGGCTTCAGCACGAATATCGGCTCATGGGAAGTCTATCAATCGCGGGAAAGCAGCAACAAACCGGTACTCGTCATTACGCCGAATACGACGAGCTCCACTTCTACGCTAAATCCGGTCGCAGACACGGATACGCAGAGCGATGTCGCTGCCGGTACGAATGCGACTTTGAATGTCAGCCAGTGGAACAACCTCTATACCAAGTTCTCGCTTAGCGGCATCTCTTCTACCATTTCAAGCGCGAAGGTTCGTATTTACCATAACAGCCATGCTGCGAACCATACGCTGATCGTAAGCGGTGCCTCGACCGAAAGTTGGAGCGAAGGCGGTGCGAAGCCAACATTAGGCACGCAGATCGCTACCCAATCGGTTACGGCCAACGGGTACGTGGAACTCGACGTCACAGCGGCCGTGCAGAGCAAGCTGAGCGCAGCCAGCTCCTCGGTGACCTTCGGCTTCAGCTCCAACATTGGCGGCTGGGAAGTGTACCAGTCACGGGAGAGCAGCACGAAACCGGAGCTGATTATTACGACCGGTACCGGCGGCGGCGGAACCAACCCTCCGGGCGGCGGTATGGGAACGATGAAGATCGGAACGAACTTCTGGTTCATGGGCACCTGGAGCGGTGAAACGCCGTTCAAAACGACCGTAAACTGGGCTACTGCCTACGCAAACGGCGATGATGTGTGGAATCCGACCTTCATCAGCGAACTCGCACCTTACTCGACGCTTCGTTTCATGGATTGGGGCGGCACCAATAACTCCAAGGTTCAAACGTGGTCACAGCGCCGCTTGCCGAATGATTCCGTCAACAGCGACATCGGCTACATCGGGCCAACGGATCCGATCAGAGCCGGCCTTGCCTACGAATGGATGATCGATCTCTGTAACCGAACCAACAAGGATATGTGGGTCACCCTGCCGCATATGGCAGATAACAACTATGCCAACCAGCTTGCTACGTTGATCAAATCGAAGCTAAACTCGAACCTGAAGGTGTACGTCGAATACTCCAATGAGACGTGGAACGGCGGCTTTGCACAATTCCAATACACGCTTGATCAAGGCGTAGCACTTGGATTGCCCGGTTCCAATCAATGGTACCAAGGCGGTGCATTCAGCCTATACCGGTCGGTTCAGATCTGGAACCAATTCGCTACCGTGTACGGTTCCGAAATGGCTGCACGCGTCGTGCGCGTCGCTTCCTTCAGCGGCAACTATGACATCTTCGATCAAGGATATGCGAATGTCGTGAATAGTACGACTTGGAATCCAACGAATCAGAAAGCCGATATGATTGCCATCGCTCCGTATGTCGGCAGCGGCTTGGACGGCGCAAGTGCCAGCATTCAAAGCCAGTTCCACGCCGATATTGATGCCACCTTCACGGATCGCGTACTCACTGCAGTCGCCATCGCGCAGAAATATAACGTGAAGCTCGGCTGCTACGAAGGCGGACAGCATCTGCTGACCAATGCCGATCAATGGAGCGGCAACCAGAACATCTACACGGAATACACGTACATGCTGAATAAGTTCGCTCCGTATTTCGTGCTCTATAACCATTACGCACATGCCGGTTCTTGGTCTTCCGGCGGCGCGTGGGGAGCCAAAGCGTTCACAGGCCAATCGAACGCAAGCGCGCCTAAATACCGCGCCATCGTCGATTGGGTTGCCGCTCATCCGTGATTGCCATAATAAAAGGCGGCGCAAGGGAGAATCTCCCTTGCGCCGCCTTTTTCGCGCTGGCTTTCAACTGCAGGAGCCATCAGGATCACTTCGATGATTGCCGCTTACCCAAACTGTTAAAGCGGATTATTGGCACTTTGGCAGTTGCCGCGCAACTTCTACTGCCCCCCTAACCACCACGTTCAGATTCGTAACGGTTGTGACAGCGCTTATTTTGCATAAATGGACCACTTTTCTGCGCTAACGGTTGCAAGTGAGCCTATTTGGCCATTTTCTAGTCGAAATCCACTATTTTCATGTATATAGCCTCTGTCACAACCGTTAGCAGTTAAAAAGTCAATTTTTCAATGAAATAGGCTCACTGACAACCGTTACGAGCCCAACTGAGCTCTCACTTCACCTCTTGCCCCACATCCATCTTAGCCGGATAAAATATTGCGATTCCTCGTTCAACATTTTTGTGCTAAAGAGGGCACTAAAGCTGAAATGTTGCCTTAATGTCAAAATTTGGTCGGTTTTGCCCTGATGAAGGGATTAAATGTTGCAGAAGCTGCAACATTCTTGCCCGCTTAAGCAAAAACAGCTGTTCCGATTATGGCATAATGCCACTCTCGGAACAGCCTCGCTCGAAAACCGCGACACTTCGCTACTTATTTTCCCTTCTTATCGTCCTTCTTATCGTCCTTCTTCTCGTCTTTCTCCGCCTTCTTCTCTTCTTTCTCTTGCTTCTTCTCTTCCTTCTCTGCCTTCTTTTCTTCCTTCTTGTCATCCTTCGTCACTGGCAGCATGACAATCGGTTCCGCCAATTGCACCTTGTCCTGAAGGTTATTCCAAATCATCACCTTGACCGTAAACTTCTCTGCGCGTTTCGGCAGATCGAAGCCGCTGGTGAACGTCGTTGTCTCGCCGTCCTTCAACGTTCTTGAGACGGACGACATCGCCTTCATGACACCTTTCTTGTTATACAGCGCTACAACGAGGGTCACGGGCTGAGCCGCACCATGATTCGTCGCCGTCACTTCGGCGAGCAGCATGCCTTCAGCAGGCACGCTTGTTACAACTGTACCCGCCTCATTCTTGAATAAAGCCGCATCCAGCGTTAAGCCTTCCGGCTCAGGCGTTACTTCTCCCGGTTCCTCCATCGTTTCGACCAATTGAACGTTGTCGATCAGCAAATCGACGCCCGCTGCATTTTTCCAAATAAACACGTTCGAAGCCGCTACGCTTGCTCCCGTCTTAAACACGACCTCTTTCTTCGTCCACTCGGTTGAGTCGAACGACAGCACATGCTTGATTTGGTCCGAATCCGGTGACTGATCCGTCGGCTTGTATTGGAAGCCTGCCGCGGCGCCATCCGCTTCGGTTGCCCCGCTCACCTTGCCCCATATCGTCAGCTTATAGTTCGTGTTCGGTTTCACCGTTACGAACTGTCCGCCGCCCCCGGCTCCTCCGGCCGTGACTTTCAGCGCCTTCGAACCGCCAACTCCTGCACCTGCCACTGCTTCAAGACGTCCCCAGTTCATCCACGCGTCCAGATCTTTCTCGAAATCGCCATTCACAATAATTGGCGGCTGCTCTGCAAGAGACACGTTGTCGACCAGCAGGTCAACGCCTGCGGCGGATTTCCACACGAATACGTTAGCTCCGGCAACGCTTGGCCCCGTCGTGAACGTCACTTCTTTCTTCGTCCATGCCGTCGAATCAAACGATAGGATGAATTTGATTTGATCGGAATCCGGCGACTGCTCCGTCGGTTTATACTGGAAGCCGGCATCCGCACTATCCGCCTCAATCGCTCCGCTCACTTTACCCCAAACCGTCAGCGTATACGTCGTATTGGGCTTAACCGTCACATATTGACCGCCACCGCCCGCTCCACCTGCAGGCACTTTGAGCGCTTTGGAACCATCGATGCCTACGCCTGTTGCGAGCTCGGCACGCGACCAGTTCAGCCAGCTGGTTAAGCCGTCTTCAAAGTTGCCATTGACCATAACAGGTAGATTAAGCGTCACTGGGAGCGTCAACGAATTATGATTATCATCCCACACCTGTGAGCCTAACCAGCTGAGATTCGTCGGACGTGAACCGTCTAATTTATCGACTTCCCAACCGCCGCCTTTGGTCGTACCAGCCGTAAGATCGAATTGGTCTTCGCCTTCCCATGCCCATACCAGACGACCGACATTACGCTGAACGGCTTCGTTAAACATCGCGGCCGTTACGTTCGTCGTTTGGCTGTCGCCTCCGCCATATTCCCCAATAATCAGTGCCAGGCCTTTGCTTGCAGCTTCATCCAGATAGGTCGCGAGCCGCTGCTGGCCATTAAACCATTCGCCATACATGTGAAGCGAGAACACCAGATTATCGTACGTTGCTGCCAGCTGCTCGCCCGTAGACAATATCGCGCTGTCAGCTGTTCCGTTTCTGAATCCGCCCTCTTGGCCGTAGAAGTGACCATCCAGCACGATGATATTCTCCGCTCCGATCGCTCGAATCGCGGCAATAATCTCTTCATGCACTTCTTTCCAGCGAGCAATGGATTCGCTCGTCGAATACCCTTTACCAGCTTGGCCCGGCTCATTCATGATGTTGAACCAGACGTACGGGTTGTCTTTGTACTTGGTTGCCAGATCGACCCAATACGCTTTGAGCTCATCTACCGACATCGAATAACTGCCATCCGATTCCGTCACGCCGGTTTCACCCGGATACGAGCCTGTGAAATCGTGATTTTCGAGCATCGTTACGACATGTCTCGAGGTGAACGCATTCACGATGCCGTCCAAATCCATGTTATTGTTGATGTTCCAATGCTCCATCCGCGGGAACATGTTCACTCGAACCGTATTGAATTGCCATGTGTCTACGATCGTACTGACGTCTGGCAATGTCGGGCGTGCCCAAGGCCAGCGCGGTCCGTTTACGTTAACGCCTTTGGCTATAAAATCGTTTCCGCTCGGATCCTTAATTACACTCCCTTGTACTTCAAAATTGCCCTCTGCCATAGTTGGCGTTTCAACGACCGGCACTTCCGGCTGCTCCGGCGCAGTCAATGGTTCTACACCTGCCACGACCCGGAAATTATCGAAATCAATCGGACTGCTTCGCACACCGATTGCAATTTGACCCGCAGTATACGTGTGATCTTCGACCCGGTCATACAGCTTGGTGACCGTATTCGCTTGAAGCGAGCTCACTGAAATATGCCCGTCATCCTCTTGGACCACTTGCAACGTGGAGGTCTTGCCTCCTAATCCATAAACAATATCCGCCGCTAAGCTGGTTTCCACATTGTTCACGATTTTCTTCAAGGAAACGTTGGCCGCATTGTTCGCTACGCTTGCATTGCCCAGAAGCAATTCATAATAGTTGCTTGCATCTTGATACCCCCAGAGCAGCCGCGTGGCATTCCAATGCCCGCTCGACAAAGGCGCTTCGACGTCGACTTGGAACGAGTAGGTACCCGTAAAGCTTTGATCGGTAATCGCTGATTGCAGATAGGCACTCCATGACTCCGAATGCAGCTTGCCATTGGCGATTGAAAGCGTAGGATCCAGTGTCCAACCTTCGGCACTGCTAAAATCACTGGCAAATTGCTCATTGGAAGCGCTTGCGAGAACGGGCACGACTTGGCTAGCCAACGAGAAAACCATCATTACGGCTGCCATTATCGAGACCCACTTCTTAATGCTGACCATGCTCACCATTTCCCTTCATTTTTCGAATGACATGCTGGGACCGCAATTCTAATTATAAATTTGGCTTGGAAAGTCCCAATATGGAAAATAGTAGGTAGAACAGTGAAATCTGTCTTCTCCTCACCCGCAAATCGTACGCAAATCTACCATTACATCAAAAAAGGACCGCTACGCATAGGTAGACGGTCCTAATCAACGATAAGAGTTACGAGACGAATTCAATCTTCTTGCTGAGCTCCACGACCATCTTCGCTTCATTCGCGCCCCGAAGCGGTTCGCCTTGATAGGTCAGGTTACGGATTGTAACCTGTTCAATCATATGTCCCGCATCATAGCCGCGAATAATGGATACCGGCAGCAAGCCGCCTACAATCGCAACATCTTCGAAACGAATGTCACGGACATGACCGCGTTCAGTATCCTTCGAGTATTGCGAGAACTGCACTTTAATATCGATGAGCTTCTCGCGCGAATCCTCAACTCGGATATTCTTGTAAAGCACGTTATGCACATCCGCACGGTCACCGTTATGAATCGTGAAGGTTCCTCCCGACTCGTAGCCTTCGAATTCACAGCGAATGATGTCGCAGTCGCTAAATTCGACTTCGGAGATGGAAGCGCAGCGCGTCTCATAACCGATTTCGAGCGCATTGCCCCATTCTGCATTCCAGAAGACCGATCGAATAACACGTACATTTCTCACATCATGCAGGCCTGCCTTATGGAAATAATCGACCGCTTTAATGGCGATGCAATCGTCCTTAGAGCGGACAAACACATTATCCACCGTCACATCCTCGCAGCCAACGATATCGATTCCGTCACCGGTTCCTGCGTACGTAAGGATATTAATATTGGTGATCGCTACTTGCGTGCTGCCTGCCGGCACCACATGCCAGGTTGGACCATCGATAATCGAAATTCCCTCGATGGTTACTTGCTTGCAGCCAGCAAGAAGCATCATCAGATGCCGTTTGCTGCCCTCTTCGGCTTCTCTCCATAACGAACCGTCCAAGATTCCTCTACCTCGAATCGCAATGTTCGATGCGTTCTCCGCCTTGATCCGTCCATGAACGACGGCACCTTCTTCAATGTAGACCGTCTCTCCGTCCGCCAATACGATCTCTCCGGCTTGATGGACTTCTCCGCCTCTGAAATATCGCACTGTTGGATCCGCCGGATCCGGACGTGCCTCGCGTTCAAGCGGGTTGATCCAAATAAACAGCGGCTCCCGGATGTTATCATCGAACTCTACAGACAGTTTTAGTGGCGCCTCTGTCTCGAAACGAAGCACGCCGCCGTCTTGAACCGGCTGAATCGCATGGCGGAGCGGACGAACGACAACTTGCTCAGCCGCTTGGCTGTCTTCGATTTCAACCGTGACCTTGCCTTCAGCGGACAGCATTGCATATCCTGCACCTTGACTGTTGTATACGAATACCGACTGTCCGTTAATACGAACTTTATAACGCTCGGAAGCTGCAATTTGCGCTGACGGAGCCTGACACTGAATCGTGGATTGCTGCATAGTTACACTCTCCTAATGAGCTGATCATTCTTCTATTGTAGCGAACGTCCAACATGAAGCGTGTGCGAAACTCGTCTGCACCCCGTACGAAACTTATTCTTTGCGTACATGCTTGGGCAGTCTGCCGGTCTGTTGTTTATAAAATTTGCTAAAATATTTCTCGTCCTGAAAGCCCGTTTTCTCGGCAATTTGATAGACGGGCTCATTCGTCGTAGCCAGCAGCTCTGTAGCTTTCTCGACGCGCAGATCGTTCAGCACGTCTTGAAACGGCTTGCCGACATATTGCTTGAAGCAGCGGCTTAGATAGCTGCGGTTCAAGTTAATCCGCTTCGCCACCTCAGTCTGGTTCATGCTGCTTTGCAGGTCGATTGAAATCATCTGCATCGCCCGCAGGATGCCGATGCATACATCCTCGGATAGCTCATGATGGCGCAGCCGTAAGCGGACAAGCCCCAACCAGTCAATCCATTGCTCCCAAAACAGCAGCTCTTCAGAAGCAGCCGCCCAGTCCGTCGACTCCGAGATCGATTCGAAATGCCGCCACAGCAGGACTGTGTTCCGCAGATGCTCGATCCAAACGGAAACCGCCGGCTTGCGCTCTCGTACCTTGTCCATTAAATCGTGAAAAGCTCCATCATGATACACCCAATAGTAGGAGCGCCATTGCTGCTTCAGCACCTGCATAACGGCATCATCGGTGGCGACAGGCTTTGTCTCCAGCTCGTTCCAATCGATTTCATAGCCTGTCTTCTGCGACTGGAAATCGAAGAACAGCTTTTCATCCCGATACCGGGTCAGCAGCTGCACCATGACCTTCTCGGGCAAGTTCCGCACGCCGCGGATCATGATCGGAATCCATTGATTCCAGTCCATCGCGGCATACACCATTGCGATATTCGTATATTTCTGCAGCAGGTCTTCCCGCCTTACGTAAATTCCCTTCTTCTGTATCGTAATGACCCGGCTTTTGCAGCTGGGCATAACGAGCTCGAAAGGCAGCTCCCAATTCGCCTCATTCGTAACCGGCGTTAAGAACAACGCCCAAGGCTCATCCTCCTCCTGTTGCTGCTCTTGCAGCTCCAGCTTGCGTTTCTCCTCCAATCGAATGCGTTCGATGATACGCGCAATGGATTTGTTTAAGGTGTCGTCCTCCAGCTCTGTTTTGACCACATAGTCGATGGCACCAAGCCGCACAGCCTCTTGAATATGATGAAAATCCTGATGACAAGTTAAGACGGCAATCCAAGTACCCAGATAATGTTCGCGAACCTGCTTGATCAGCTCGAACCCGTTCATCACCGGCATCGTTAAATCCGTTAGCACCAAATCCACATGGCATTGTTTCATGAGCTCTAAAGCAATTTCGCCATTAGCCGCTTCGCCGATAATCTCGATCCCAAGCTCTTCCCAAGGAATGATCTGCATGAACCCTTTGCGCACAAAATATTCGTCGTCCACGATGATCGCCTTCATCATACGTTTCTCTCCTCCAAGTTAATGCGTGGCTGTGTCTGATTTAAGGCTGTTTTGCCACCGCTTCAGACTTCACTTTTGCGAGCGCCTGATGATCTGGATGCCAAGTTCCCCCTAAATATATATGGATCTAGTAAAGTGTTCAATAAAGAGAGGGGCGAACCCTGTTGGGTGAACGTAGGAATATTGTTACTTTCCATAACAAAACAAGCCGTCCCCCTATGGGACGACTTGTTCGTCTGTTTCCTATTGCTTGCTTCACGTTTGATGGCGTGAATCTTTTACTACCTCAATTGAAGCAGGACATCAAACGGATAACGACCGGAATTTCGTCCGTAGAGGGCAAGACCGCCTTGATCGGCCTCAAACGTCAGCTTGAAGCTGCGGCTGCGATCAAGCTTCGCTGTAATCCGGCTTGGCACGGTTACGCTGCATAGGTAACCGAAGGATCCCGCTTCGTCCAGCTTGTTATGCACCGCTTGATACTGCCAGGACAGAACGCCTCGGCTATCCGCAGGGTTATCCGGAAGCAGGAACGAACCGACACGCTCTCCGTCAATGAGTACGTGAATGCGTGATTCATGACGCTCTTCATCCGTCATGTAGTACGTATTGCTATTGCGCTCCACGTCTGCGTTAGCTCCGTGCATGAAGCTAATCGTATGCGCGCGATCCGTAGCCCCTTCCACATTGCGGGCAAGCAGTCGTTTCGCGCTTGCTTCGAAGCGGATATCCATATGATGGATCGCGTTCTGCTCGGCTTGGCTTGGCAGATTAATGTCATAAACGAATTGGCCTTCTCCGCCGCCGTTTGTTTTGAAGCCTTGGATCGCGTTCCACTGATAGTTAAAGCTTTGCTCCGCGAATGACGTAACCGGTACATTGACGAAACGGCCCTCTGCATCGTAAACGCCATCTTCGCTTCCGCTGCGCACATCGAACGTAATGAAGTTGCGCGTTACAACTTTACCGGAGGCATCTTTCAGGGATACCGCCAGCACGGCAACTGCATCCTGCTTCGGCATCGAAACGGTAAGCGGCGCGTCAATTGCTGTTACGCCGAAGCCATCCCAGTTAAGCTCGACTGTACCTTGATCAGCAACTGTGCGGATACCGAGATTGTCATACCACAGCTCATAGCTCAGCTGCAGCTGTTGTCCGTGATATTGATCGGAATAACTGGAACGCAGCAGCGGAACCGCTACCTGTGCGCTTGCTTGAACCGTCTGGCATGGCGGTGCGTCGATAACGATAAAGTCTGCCGAGTGCAGATCGGCAAGCGACATGCCCGGTACAAACTCCTCGTAGCCGAAATATTTGTCCGTTCCGTCTAGACGGTAGTAGCCGTTAAACTCATTCGTCACATCGCGGAATTCCGTGAACACGAATCCGCACATCTTGTCGTGGCGGCGGAACTCGTTGAGCATATACCGATAATGCCAAGCAAGGTCGCTGTCGCCTGCGCCGCTTGTGAAGCCCCAAACATTCCCGCACTCGCTGTTGATAAGTGGAGCATCACCCTGCACGTTGCCGCCGATATAGTTGAAATCTGAGCCCGGATAAGTCTTCTCCACGATCTCGGTTACATGATCACGTACATGCTCGTAGCCGTTGATATAGAAATGCCAAGAATTCAAATCCGACTCGACATGGTCGTAGTTGCATGGAGAATTATCCTCGATGATCCGGGACGGATCGATTTGCTTCGCCCAGTGGTAGATGCCGCGTACCCAGTCCTGCGTTTCCGGCAAATACGAGCTCGGCTGACCCGGCTCCCCCGTTAACCCGCCCCCTTGCGGGTTGGTCTTGAGTCCCCAAGTTTCGTTGAACATGACCCAGCAGAAAATCGATGGATGGTTGTAGTCACGGTCAATGATTTCTCTGGCTTCGCTCTCGTAAGCAGTACGCGCCGTTTCATCTGGGTTGCCCCAGAAGCATGGCATATCTTCCATCACGAGCATACCCAGCTTATCCGCCCAGTACAGCTTGCGCGGCTCTTCCGGCTTGATATGGATACGGACCATATTGAGGCCAAGGCGTTTCAGCAAGTAAATTTCATCGTGCATCTCTTCGTCGCTTGGATAGGTAAAATAACCGGTTTTATGGAAGGACTGGTCCAATGTTCCGTTCAGGTAAACCGGCTTGCCGTTCAGCGTAATCCAGCGGTAGGAGCGGTCACCGAACAAGGCCGTCCCGATTTCACGAATACCGAAATACGTGGAAACGGTATCGGCGCTTGTGCCGCTAGTGAGAGTTAGCTCACCTTCGTAGAGATACGGTGACTCCGGGCTCCACAGCTGCGGGTTGCTTACAGTGAAAGAAGTAGTGATTGCGTTACTGCCTGCCTCTAGCTGAACAATTGCCGTATGCTGCACCGACTGATCAGCGAAGCTGAACTGCAGCGTTGCTTCTCCGGCTTCCTGCGCAGTAATCGCAGCATTCACTTCAATCGTGCCGTCTATCTTGGTAATGAACTTAGCCGATTGGATATAAGCTTGCGGTCTTGCTTCCAGCCATACCGGCTGCCAGATTCCGCGAATTTCGCCATACCCTTGCTTGCCGCGTGCTTGCGAGCTGTGGTCGAAGTCTTCTGCGCGCACGATGATTGTGTTCTCTGCATCGTTTCTCCACAGCGTGCTGACTTCGAACTCGAAGCTGCCATAACCGCCGGCATGAGAGCCGACATGAACGCCGTTCACCCATACATCAGAGCGATAATCGACGGCGCCGAAACGCACGAACACGAGCGATTGGCTCTCTGCCGGCGCCCATGTTACGGTCTTCTTATACCAGCCTGTGCCGGTATCATTACGACCGATACCCGACAATGGACTGGACCATGAGAAAGGTACCGTAATTTCGGAATCAAATTGATCTGTAGGCTGCAGGGATGCGTAATCGCTTACATTCACTTCAGTATCTAGGCGGAAATCCCACACCCCGTTCAGATTCAGCCAATCTTGGCGCTGCCAATCCGGACGCGGGTACTCGGGACGCGGCATTTCTGTTTGTGCAGATTTCAAAGCTTGAGCAGCCATTAGGGAAGCACAACCTTTCAGATGATGGATTTGGATTTGAGTTGGAATAGGAATTGCCATCATTTTAGCATTGGTATATGATTTAATCAATATGTATTATGTTTTTACAATACACCAATTATAGAGTACACTGGTGATACGGAAAGAACTGAACGATGAAGGGTTGAAACTGCTCATGAGTGAACTCAAACAAGATACCATTCGATATCCCTCCACCCGCCTGATCGATGTGGCCAAAGCGTTGTCCGGTGACGTTCGCGTCCGCATCCTGGAAGCGCTGGGCGAGAAATCGATGAGCGTCAGCCAGCTCGCCGAAGCGCTTGGCGTTGCGCAGCCGACCATTTCCGTAAACGTGCAGATCCTGGAGAACGTCGAGCTCATTACTTCCACGCTCGGTGCGAGCAGGGAGAAAATCTGCTCCGTCACCTGCCGCTCCATTCAATTGGACTTGCCCGTCAAGCTCGGCGAAGGATTGCTTCGCACGGAGGAACTGCGTATGCCGATTGGCATGTACGCTCATTGTTCCGTGCAGCCGACATGCGGCATCGTTACACGTGACTGTGTGCAGCTCGGTTCCGTCGACGATCCGCGTGCCTTCTACTTGCCTGAACGCGTGGAAGCGTCCTTGATCTGGTTTGCGGGGGCCGGTTATGTGGAATATTATTTTGCCAATCCCATGCCGCCCGGCGTTGCGATCGATGAGCTGTGGTTCAGCGCAGAGCTGTGCTCCGAAGCAGCGGGCTTCCAATCGGATTGGCCCTCCGATATTTCGCTGCGTATTAACGATCAGCTTGTCGGCACCTGGACAAGCCCCGGCGATCTCGGCGACCGCAAAGGCAAGCTGACCCCGGACAAATGGAAGAGCGGCACCGAATACGGCAAGCTGACCGAGTGGCGCGTTACCGCATCCGGCAGCCAAGTGAACGGCGAAGCCTCGGCGCAAGGCACGACGCTTGCGTCACTCGGCCTGCAGTACAATAAGCCGATCCGTGTCAGGCTGGAAGTATCCGAGGACGCCGTCAACTGCCGCGGCCTTAACCTCTTCGGCGCCGACTTCGGCGACCACCGGCAGGATCTGCTGCTGTCGTTTATCCGCTACGCGGAGTAGACGACGCCAAGAAGGACTGACTCAAAGTTGCGCGGCCGCGACTTTTGGGACAGTCCTTCTTCGTGCGGGCTCGCAGTAGTCGCTCCGGGTGGGCTGGTCCCGAGCCGGCTGCATGCTTGCTCCGGACTGGCTATTCCGGGCCGGCTGCATGCTTGCTCCGGCGGGCTGTTCCGAGCCTGACTGCGGGCGGTCTGTGCATGTTGTTCTCTGCTAGCTGCAGGCGCTCCAGCAAGCTGTTCCCGATCTGGCTACATGCTAGCTCCGGCGGGCTGTTTCTAGGCTGGATTTAGCTGGCTGCGGGCTGAAATGTTGCACAATATGCAACATTTCAGCCGATCCAAGCACGAAACTCTGCAATTGTTGCATGAAATGCAACATATCTCTGCCGATGAGCTCCCAGAGGCACTTTCTCGTTGGGAATGTTGCATATTGTGCAACATCTTCAACAATTGGACTAGTTTGGCTCGATAATGTTGCACAATGTGCAAGACTGTTGATTAACCAAAAAAAGGTAGCAAAAAGACCGCTCATTCGGTAATGTGTTTGTACCCCTACAAACATCCGAAATGAGGCGGCCCTATGAAAAAGTCTACTATGTTTACCACCATCCTGCAAACGATTTTAC
>NZ_FNNV01000040.1 GCF_900106745.1 Paenibacillus sp. CF384
AGGAGGCTTAACGCCCTTCGACCTCCACAAACCAACCCTAAAACCAAAGAGAAACCCAACGTTTGAAAAAAAACGTTGGGTTTCTCGACATTCTGGGGCAGCCAATTGGCTGCCCTTTCTCATTCTGAACAGCTCTTCTATTCGTTCGCAAGCAAGTTATACAATACCTGAGCAACTTCAGCTCTTGTCGTAACCCCTTTCGGGCTTAGCTTGCCGTTATTGCCGGATACGACTCCGCCTTCTACGAGCGCTGCAGCCGCTTCTTGTGCATAGGCAGCAATTTGATTAGCATCGGTGAAGCTGCTTACACTTGCGCCTGATTTAGCCGTTGGAAGCTTGCCAAGTGCGTCAAGCGAGCGATACAGAAGAGTAAACAGGTCCTGACGGGTAATGACTTTATCCGGCGCGAACACATTGTCGCCAAGGCCGTTGGTGATGCCAAGACGTTTGGCAGCGCCTAGATAATTCGAGTAATACGTATTGCCTGCGTCTGCAAAATTATCCGCTTCCGTCTCATTCGGCACGATGCCGTAAGCTTTCAATAACAGCACCAAGAACTGACCACGCGTTACGTTCGCAAGCGGACTGTAATGATTCTCGTCCGTACCCGCAGCAATATCTCTTGCCGCTAGGAAGGTTACTGCTTTGCTGTACCAAGAAGCTGGTGCAACATCGGAGAAAGCAACCTTGTTGTAGCCAACAATATATTGCGAGAAGTGGTTCGTCACGAAATCTACCGTACCCGTTGCAGCGTTGAAGTTTCCGTTTACCGTTTCCAGGTAACCATCGTCGGTCAAATAGTAGACAATGACCGCACTTGGATCTTCGTCCGCTTTCAACGTGTAAGGCACACTGACTTTGACACTGCCGCCTCCAAAGGTGGAAACCGTTTGGTCTCCCGCTTTCACTGTCAGCTCATATACAGGTCGGTCGCCCAATACTTGCTTACCTTCTTCAGTAAGTTCCCGCTTAGCAATTTCGATCTTGATATCGCCATCGCCTGAAGTTGCACGGATGTTATCCGCTGCTTTGGCATCGAACACTATGGAACCGACTGCAGTGTAATTAACTTTAACCTGCGCCCCGGTACCATCTGCGACTTCATTGAAAGCGCTGCGTGGAATGCTTAGCTGTCCGGTTTCAGTAGCTGCGCTTGCTTCTACCTTAAACTCGATTACAGCTGATTTCCCAGTAGTTTCCGCTTTCTTCGCATCGGCTACCAGAGCCGTTACCACTTCCTTCGTGACGACAGCAGATGTTGTACCTGTAGCCGCATCGGTTTTGGAAGGTACAGTAAAGGAAGACGTAACTGTATTACCTGTCGTTGTATTCTTTACATCCACAGTAGGCGTGCTTGCAACGTAAGGTGTTTGTGGAGCTGTGCTCCCGCTTCCCGTACCTGCAGGTACAATTACATCTACCGAAGCACCCGGATTGTACAATACTTCGACTGGCGCAATCAGCGTGGATACGCCCTCTACGCGCTTGCTCACCGGACCATTGT
The DNA here is from genome assembly GCF_900106745.1 of Paenibacillus sp. CF384. GTDB lineage: Bacteria > Bacillota > Bacilli > Paenibacillales > Paenibacillaceae > Paenibacillus_Z. The sequence continues at coordinate 1,505 of NZ_FNNV01000040.1, forward strand.
AGCCTGGTTTCGCAGCATAACGGACATTATAAGTACCCGCCGCCAAGCCTGTAATGGAGTTGCCTGTTACAGCTGTGTAGCTTGCAGCGCCTGCCAGCTTGTATTCCAAGCCTGCTTTCGTGCCAGTAATTTGACCGTCATTACCATTTGCCGTTGTTGGTTTAACTCCGGCAAGCCCTGTCGGTACTGCCTCTAATCTTGAGAACAGTTTATCGAGTGCAGCCTTGTAGACCGTGTTTGGCAATACGCCATTCGGCACGTAATCCGGTTGGATATTCGTCCACGAGTACATCAGTTCTACATGTCCAAGGATCGGCGAGCTGTTACCTGCTGCATCCTTATTGTCCTTGTTGTACGTGAATAAGTAAGGAACTTGAAGCTTGTTCGCAATGACTACATTGCTATTCGCATCGGTGTAACGAACATCCGTTGTTCCTTTCACGTATTGCGTCTTAATGTTGGTCAGGTACGTGTTCACCAGGTCTACGTACAGATTGGCGTACGGATGATTGGTGTCGCGAACCATCAGACGATCGATATCGTGGGAGTCAAATGTAGGCGAATCCGTTTGCGTCACATCAACGCCTGCATCAAGCCTAGGATCCCACATGTACACTTTATCGACGTTGTATTTCTTCGCGTATTCATTGATGAACTTAATCGCCGCCTGCGTATTCGGGCACCACGATCCGCCGAAGAGAATCGCGTAGTTGCCTTGTGCAGCAAGCAATTTCGTAAGCTCATGATACGTTACATGCTCCAGTACGACGTTACCGTCCGTACCGTCGAAGATATCCCGGCCAATCGTCGAATTGAATTTCACGTTCTTGTTGAACGCCAGTTCAATGAAGTCGTTCGGATTAATCGTGTCGTACGATGGCGCCGCGCCGAAGACCGCTCTCACTTGGTCCTTATACGCCGTAACCTTCGCCGCATCCTCCTTACCGTCTGTCAGGAAATCGCTCGCGGTGTTGCTGCTTTTCAGCGAAGCCACGATTGGCTGGCTGTTCGCGCCGTCTTTATTATCCTTGTTGTAGATGAAGAGGAGCGTTTGGTCCTTCACGTCCGCTGCCGGGGACGCTTCAATCGCCGTGCCGCTTGCATCCTTCTTCGTCAAATATTTGTTGACCAGATCGGTATAGACACCGGCAAACTGGTTGCTGCTGTCTGCCAGATCCAAGCTCACACCATCGAGCTTCGTGTCAAAGTTGTAGATGGTCGATACGTTGTATTCTTTGGCCACCTGATTAAGGAAGCCGATATTCGCCTGCGTGCTGGCAACGGACGCGCCGCCGAACAGAACCGCGTATGTTCCTTCACTCTCGAATAAGTGAGCGATATCCTCATACGTTGCCGTTCTGAACACATGATGGGCATCCTGCAAATTGGGATAAACGTCACTAAAATAATCATAATGGCTGATAGCACTTGGGCTTACCGGATCAGCGGCAGCGGGCGAGGCTTGGAAGAACGGGATCGTTAGGAAGATGGCTAGTAGTAAGGCCCCTAGTCTGACAATTGGCTGATGTTTTCGCATATCGTTACGCTCCTAATTGGTGGGATGAGTGTGCAGTATTTCGGTTATGGGCAAACCTCTTCTTCCCCTGCACCACTGTTCCCTCCATCAGAAGAGTTCGAAGAATCCGAGGACGAAGGTGATGAAGAGTTGGAGCTGGATGAAGACGAGGATGTTGAAGATGTCGATGCTGCTGGTTGTGGCGTTTCTTTCTTAGCAACCAAAGAGCCTACTTTCTTCGGTCCTTTGTCGACAGTTGCTTCTGCAGGAGCTGTTGGTTGTTCTTCAACTACAGGTGCGGATACTACAGTTGCTGCCGGTGCCTCTTGTTTCTCAGGCGCTGCAGCTGCTTTAGGTGCAGCAGAGCTGGTTGTTACCGTGGAAGCGGCTTTCGTGCTTGTTGCCGGAGCTTTCACTTGCTTCACCGCAGCAGCTTTAGTCGATGCAGCCGGCTCTGCTTTTGCCGACTTAGCAGAAGTATTATTTTCCACAGCTGCGGCTTGTGTTTCCTCGGCCGGAGCAACTGCCGTTTCTACTGCTGTTTCAACTGCAGGCGCTTCCTCAGCAGGAGCAACAGTTGATTCCGGTTGCTTCTCTTCAGTTGTTACTACTGCCGCAGGAGCAGCCTCTTTTGTCTCAGCAGGTGCTACTGCAGGTGCTACTGCTTGTTCAACGGCAGGTGTTGTTGGATTCGTGCTTTCTTGCGAATCTTTATTGGCGAATACTGCGGTATAAGTCAACACCAGAAAAACAGCGCCTGCGATCACAAGGGAATAAGTAAGTTTGGATACGTTTGGTTTTTTCATAGTAAGAACATCTCCTTCTTCGCTCTCTGAGCAACGTGTATTGAGATCTTAATTGGTCTTGCCTGTAAAGAACGACAGCTTACTTCGTCGTTCCTCCCCCTTAATGATGATTCCGGATAAAAAAAGAAGATCCAACAAGGGGCGTGTATAATCACGCGCGCTCATTGAATCTCTGGTGGTCCAGTAGACTGATCATCCTATGTCATCCGACTAATGAAATGCTGTCGTTTGCTTTACTTGTTTCTATCTTATTGGCAATAGAATCCAATGTCAAGACTTTTCCTATCGTTTTTGTCGGAATTAAAAATCGTACCTGAAAATAGCCCGTTAATCCCCCGTACTTAAGCCATCCAGCGCCTCAAGAGTCTGCATCACATGATCAATAAGGTCCGGCAAATCCTCCATTTGCTCCTCGTTGATTTTCCGATTGAAATGGAGTTCAATTTCATTGAAATAACTGACCGTTTGCTCCCCATACGTAAAGCTCAGCGTCTGTGTAGGAGGCAGCTCCGGCTGCCATAATTCGATCAGCTTCCGCTCAATCGCCTTGCACTCCGCATCCATATCTTGAACCGGCATAAAGAAGCGCAGTCGCAGCGTACATCCCGGGTTCTCGCCTTTGTGCTCCAACAGCTCTACCGCGAGATCCTTCAGCGATGCTTCCAGCCGAATCTCTCCCGTAATGCCGCCTCCGTTCACCAGCGTGAATTGCAGTGCGAATACCCGTGCCATAACGGCCATTTCCAGCCGATCGACGCGATCCGTAATCAGGATTTGTCCGGCAATATTGTCCAGATCATAGACTTGATTCTCGATCGCTACCTTCAAGTTATCAAATACAGTCGGATCAAACATATGATCGAGCTCCCTTCGCTGGTATGGTCTAATCTTATAACGTTGCGAAAAACCTGCCAAGTTCTTCTTCAGCACCGTTCAAAGTTGACATGCCGAGCTATAATCGTATACAGTTATTTCAATAACAAGCAAATGGATAAAGCCATGAAGGAAAACAACAGCGTTCAAACCCTGCTTCCAGAGAGTCGGCGGTTGGTGCAAGCCGGTACAGGTTGAACGTCAATTACATTTCCAGAGCTTCTCGTCTCCGAAACTGCAGCGCAGAAGGAGCAGACGGTTGTCAGCCGTTACATGACAAGAGTGGAGAACGCAGCGTACTGTGTTTTCAATTAGGGTGGTAACGCGATGACTCGTCCCTGTCTATGACAGGGGCGGGTCTTTCTTGTGTTTTGCCAACTCATTTCGACTATTATCTACTGGAGGGATTTCAACCATGTTAAGCGGAAGCGTACAGAGCAGTAAAGACTTGGTTAACGATCTGGAATACCGTGGTCTGATTCATCAGCTAACGGATACCGAAAACTTGAGAAAGAAGCTGGAAAGTGAACGTGTCACGCTGTACTGCGGTTTCGATCCGACAGCCGACAGCCTTCATATCGGCAGCTTGCTACCTATTCTATGCCTTCGACGCTTCCAGCTTGCAGGCCATATTCCGCTTGCGCTTGTAGGCGGAGGCACAGGCTTGATCGGCGACCCAAGCGGCCGCTCCAGCGAACGTTCGCTTAATACAGCGGACACGGTTGCATCGTGGACGAACAGCTTGAAAGCACAGCTTAGCGCCTTCCTCGATTTCAACTCGGAAGGCAATCCTGCTAAGCTGGTCAGCAACTACGACTGGATTGCTCCACTTGATGTCATTACGTTCCTGCGGGATATCGGCAAGAACTTCACGGTGAATTACATGCTGGCGAAGGACTCCGTAGACTCGCGATTATCCAATGGCATTTCGTTTACGGAATTCAGCTATATGATCCTGCAAGCTTACGATTTCTATAAGCTGAACCAAGAACATAACTGTTCCCTGCAAGTAGGCGGAAGCGACCAATGGGGCAACATTACCGCAGGTCTTGAATTGATCGGCAAAATGGGCGGCGGCGACGCTTACGGCATGACGATGCCGCTTGTTACGAAGAGCGACGGCAAGAAGTTCGGCAAATCCGAGACAGGCGCTATCTGGCTCGATCGAAGCAAAACATCGGTGTACCAGTTCTATCAGTTCTGGATCAACACGGACGATAATGATGTCGTGAAATTCTTGAAATACTTCACGTTCCTCTCCCAAGCGGAAATCGAAGCGCTCGAGAACGAACTGAAGCAGCAGCCCGAACGCCGCGTTGCACAACGGGAGCTTGCTCGTGAAGTAACGAAGATTGTACATGGTGAAGAAGCCGTCATAACCGCAGAGAAAATCACGCAAGCATTGTTCTCCGGCGAATTCATGTCGCTGAGCGAAGCCGAGCTTGTTGAAGCGCTGCAAGATATGCCGACTACCGTTTGTACAGGTGAGGAAGATCGCAGCTTGATGGACCTGATGATCGAAGTTGGTGCGGCTTCATCCCGTCGTCAAGCGAGACAGGACATTGAGAGCGGTGCGGTCTCTATCAACGGACAGAAACAAACCGTCAGTGAAACCGTACTCGGACAAGATCAGAAGCTGTACGGCAAGTACATTCTCCTTCGCCGCGGGAAGAAGAACTACTTCCTGGCGCGGTTCGAATAGCATACTTGATGTATCCAAACAAAATAAAGCCGCTATCCATGATCTCTCATGGATAGCGGCTTTTTGAATGGCCAAAGGCCGAATAGATTAAGGTATAAATTGCTGTACGATGCGCGTAACTTTACCGTTCTGAATCGTGAGATGATACGGATAATCGCTGACACTAATAAGGCCATCCGCGTGATATATCGCATTGAATTTATCAAGCGAAATCGCCTGGTTCCACTCGGTGGATGCATTCACGAGGCTGCCGGTACGGTCATAGATCTGCATAATGACGGCTGCGTGAGGATCGACCTCGAGCGTCTTCACCGTTTCATCATCATTCACGATGTAGTAGCCGTCTGGCGCTTGGTCGAGACCGGAATCCGGTTCTTCTTGGACGAAAGCCGCATCCGCCGCTTCCCCCTCGAACCATTGAATCTCATCTGTCTGCAGAAGCAGCTTACCGCCTTGCGTGTCCATGCCGTTGATGTAAACCGTGATCATTTCCGGAGTTTGGGTTACAGGCGCGTAGCCCTTATTATCGACTGCCGATGCTGTTGAGATGCAAGCTACCAATCCGATGATTGTTAGCGCGATGCCTAGTGCATGTCGGTTCATAATTACCATCTCCTCGCTCGCAAGCGTTAGCGAGACTTGCCTTTTAGTAAGACTTGCCTCTATCTCTACTATACCCGTTTTGGGTGAAATTGATAGATTCCGCAAGCTCGAAATTGCTAAATTTTACGTAAAGCTTTTGTCGCTTCGAAACGCATGTGTCGGCGTACCGACTACGCCCGGTTTGCAAGTGAAGATTCCGCCTGCATGCGGTTGATCCCCATTCGTCTCCGGCGTGAGACCGATACTCGCTGTCGTGATGTACAGGATATCCAGGTTGTCGCCGCCGAAGATGCATGAGCTCGCTTTTGCCACAGGAACGTAGATCGATTCCAGCTTTTGTCCCGTCAGCGGATTCCATCTCGACACCTGCCAGCCATCCCAATGGGCGATCCATAACATGCCTTCGCTATCGATCGTCATTCCATCCGGGAACCCTTCCTCCGGACGAAAATCAATCACCAGCCGCGGGTTACGAATCGTCCCTGTCAACACATCGTAGTCGAACCCTGTCACCGTCTGCTTCATGGAATCGATATAGTACAGCTGCGTTTCGTCGAGACTCCAGGCGATACCGTTGGAAACGCCAACGTCATCAACCATTTTGCGGCAGCTCAAATCATGATCCAACACATAGAAGGACCCCTTAACATCCACTTCGGCATCCTGCATCGTCCCTGCCCAATAACGGCCGGCGGAGTCACATTTTCCATCGTTAAATCGGTTCTCAGGCAAATGCGCCTCCGGATTAGCAATCGGGGTCAGCTTCCCGGTTCCGCAGTGGTAATGCTCAAATCCATCCCGCGTCGTCAGGATGACGGCATCGCCATCCGAAGCATCACAGACGACAGCGCCGACCGGCTTGCCTATACTAAACTGCTCGTTGCGGCCCGTAGCCGGATCGAAGCGGCTGAATGAACCGCCTGTAATATCCACCCAATAGAGCTTCCGTTGCTCCGCGTTCCAGCTTGGTCCTTCGGCAAGTATCGCTTGAGCGTCAAGCACCAGCTCCGCCTTGCGCGAATGCAGCTGCTCTCGCAGCTGTGCATTAGATTGCTGCATCAATCGTTCATCCTCCTACAAATCAATAGTCATCCCGCCATCAGCCACTAATACGGCCCCCGTCATGAACGAGTTGTCCGCGCTTGCCGCGAACATGACGACCGATGCGATCTCATCTGCTGTGCCGACACGGCCCATCGGCTGCGCTTCGTTCCACTGCTTCATCGTTTCCTCGCGCGGCGTGTCGAGGTTCTTAATGCTGCTCTCCAGCATCGGTGTATGTACAGCGCCGGGCAGTACCGTGTTTACACGAATATTTTGCTTGGCAAAATCAAGTGCGATCGCCCGGCTGAGCGACACGATTCCGCCTTTGGAAGCTGCGTAAGCCGAATAACCATCCAAAGTTGCCAGCGCATGCACGGAGCTGACGTTCACAATAGCACCGCCGCCGCTGCTGACCATAGCAGGAAGTACCTCCCGGCAGAACAAAAAGACCGATGTCAAATTATTCGTGATGACTTCGTTCCAACCCTGCAAGCTCATCTCCGTTATGCGAATTTGCGGGCATACCGCGGCATTGTTGACCATGACGTCGATTCGTCCGTACTTGGCGAGCGTATCTTCCACCACCCGCTTCACATCGGACTCCGACGATACATCGGCCTGCATCGCAGTGGCAAGCAGTCCCGCTTCCGTAATCTCCTCTGCCACCACCTCGCCTTTCGAGGCGGTGCGATTCACCACGACAACCGCTGCACCTTCCTTTGCAAAACGGAGACAGACCGCTCTTCCAATTCCGCTTCCCCCACCAGTCACGATAACCACTTTCCCGATCCAGCTCATATGCGGCCCCCATTATCAGGTATTATCGAAAGAGACGTCCTTGGTATGGACGCCTCTTCTCTGCTCTTACTTCACGGTTTCGCGCTTCTCCCAGCCTTGCTTGAAGAGCGGCAGCCAATTGCCTACTTGGTACGGATGCTTGTCAATCTCTTCAAGATTCAGCTCCACGCCAAGGCCCGGCCCTTCCGGAGGCAATAAATAACCATTCTGAACCTTCAAAGGCGGAAGCAGTACTTGCTCTTCCCACGGCTCATTGAATTCATCGAAAATCTCATGGATGAGGAAATTCGGCGTCGCCATGTTCAAGTGGCTGCATACAACCGAGCATACCGGACCTTGCGCGCTGTGCGGCGCCGTCACGCCGTTATGGGCATGAACCATACCGCAAATTTGCTTCGATGCCGAAATGCCCAGATACTGCGGCTCCAGCTGGATGATATGCACCGCATCATGACGGAGCAGCTCCGCGAATTGCTCGCGCGAGTAGTAGTCCTCCCCGCACGCGACCGGCACCGGGCTGCGGCGCGCCACTTCGACCATGCTGGAGATCAGCTGCGGCGGAACCGGCGCTTCGAACCAGGTCGGTTCATATTTCAGCATCGCATCCGCGAATTGCAGTGCCGTACTCACGCTGAAGCGATTATGGCCTTCGATGAGAATATCGACATCCTTGCCGACTGCTTCCCGGACAGCTGCAATATTCTCGATCGCAGCGGAGAAGTCCTGCCGGCTGACCGTACGCCAAGCCGCGCCGAACGGGTCGAACTTCAAGGCGGTGTAGCCTTTATCGACTACGATCTTCGCTTTCTCGAAGAAGTTCTCCGGTGTATTCGGTCCACGGTACCAGCCGTTGGCATAGCAGCGCAGCTTATCGTGACAGCTGCCGCCAAGCAGTTTATAGAGGGGCTGGTTCGTCACCTTGCCCATGATGTCCCAGCAAGCGGTTTCAATAGCGGCCAGCGCTGAACCTTGAATCTGTCCGCCGTCGGAATAGACGTCGCGGAACAGCTTCAGACTGATCGTTTCCACATCGAACGGATCGCGTCCGATGACGAGATGCTTCAGTTCATGAATGGCAGCTTCTACGGTTTTGGCGAAACCGTTCAGCGTCCCTTCGCCTAGCCCTGTTACACCTTCATCTGTGTCTACTAACACGAAGAGCCAGTTCTTCCACGGGTTGCCGAGAATATAAGTGCGAATATTAGTTATTTTCATTGCCACAGCGCCTCCCAATTTCATTATCCTTGATTGAGCCCAGCGTAGCATAGCGGTTTGGGAAGCGACAAGATGTCTAACTTGTATACATCAAAGCATGATCTTCTTCACATATTCAATATGCCGCTGCGTTAATTGAACGGTCAGCTCCGGATCGTTACCTGCAAGCGCATGACGAATCTGCCAATGCTCTTCGATACTGCCTGCGAGCCGCTTCTTGTTGCGATTGAAGGTCGTCCGCACAACGAGCAGAAACTTATCTTGGATGCGCGACATCACTTCGGTATACTCCTCATTATCGAGCCCTGCGATAATGAGTGCGTGGAATTGGCGGTCCAGCTCCACATATCGGATGATATCCTCGTTTGCTATTGCTTCTGCCTGCTGCGCCATATTCGCATCCAAACCTGCGAAGAACGCTGCATCCATCTTGCCCGTCAGTCGCCGAACGGCATAGGTTTCCAGTGACAATCGCAGCTCATAGATCTCCAGAATCTTCTTAAGTGACACTTCTTGCACGATGACCCCCTGCTTCGGGGACAGCTTTACGAGCCCCATCATCTCCAAGCGATCAAGCGCGGAGCGAATCGGCGTTTTACTCATCCCCAGCAGTTCGCTGAGCAGCTTCTCGGACAAGAACATTCCGCCCTGCCATTCTCCGGTTACAATCCGATTCTTAATCGCTTCGAAAGCCTGATCTCGCAGCGTCACCGCAGTTTGCTGTTTCTCCAACGCTTGTCCCTCCTTCGCTTCCTCACTCTTATGTTATACTACTTTTTAATAGTATCCGGATGCACCAATCATAGGAGGGATCCTCAGCATGCCCCGCCAATCGCTGCGTGATGAAGCCTATCACATCATCTATGAACAAATTATAGGCGGTGCGCTTGCCAAAGGAGCCGTCACCTCCGAGGTGCAGCTCAGCCGCCAGCTCGATATGAGCCGCACGCCGGTTCGCGCCGCGCTGCAGCAGCTCGAGAATGAAGGCTTCCTGCGGATCATTCCTAAGCACGGCGTGCTCGTACTCGATTCTTCCGCCCAGCGGGTCGGCGATCTGCTCGAGCTGCTGACCGCGCTGCTGCTGTATGCCGTGACGAGCGTTCGCCTTCGCGACGAGGCTGCGCTCGGCGACTTGTCGCGGCAGCTGGTCCACGAGCTGGAGTCACTGCTGGCTGCCAGCGATGAGCTCTCTCTTGAGATCAGCGGCGGTTATAGCCCCGCTCTTGAGATCGCCTGCGATCATCGACCAGCTCTCGAGCCCGCGGGCGAACTTGCGTTATGCCAGTTCGAATATGATTTCGTGAGCCGCGTCATCGCGCTCAGTCACAATCAGGAGATGCAGCAAACGCTAGCGAACAGCGCATCCCGCTTATTCTGGGCCGGCAACAAGAAACGGTGGATAGCCCCATACCGCCTCGAGATGGGAGACACGCTTCACTCCCTGCTCAGCCGTCTGACCGCCGATACCGACAGCTTCATCGAGGCAATGAACAAGTACTTGCACATGCTGAAGAAGACATGGATCTAGTTCAATCATCTAGCTTCTCCAACGTAGATGAATCCAATATCCCCGGTTCCAGGTGGTGGGTAGGTAACAAAGTTGCATAACATGCAACTTTTCCCCACTTAAGCCGCCTAATCTACGCAAATGTTGCAGGAAATGCATCATTTCTAAGCCATGTCGCCTCTGCGAGGCTATTCCTTTAGAGAATGTTGCAGTTTCTGCAATATAACACTCGACAACGCCACTTACCGCATCCTAATGTTGCATATTCTGCAACATATCCATCGCTGCACCAGCCCCATCACGTCATTCGTACGCAACACTAACTTCGCAGCAGCATCACTGATACTTCAATACAATCACACAAACTCCACCTTGCCGCCCTCCAGCGAAGCAATGCGAGCTAGCGACTCCACGCGGAACCCCTGCTCGAGCAGCTTGCCTCTTCCGGATTGGAACGACTTCTCGATTACGATTCCGAAGCCCGCCACCTCTGCCCCTGCTTGCTGAACGATACGGGCCATCCCCAGCGCAGCCTCGCCGTGAGCGAGAAAATCATCAATAATTAACACCCGATCATTCGGTGCGAGGAACTTTCTCGATATCGTGACCTCGCTCTCCTCTTGCTTCGTGTACGAATAGACCTTCTCCGTGTACAGATCATCCCGAAGCGTCAGCGATTTACGTTTACGCCCGAACACCATCGGTACGCCAAGCTGTAGCGCCGTCAATACTGCCGGTGCAATGCCCGAAGACTCGATAGTCATGATTTTCGTCACGCCGCTCTCGCGGAAAAGCTCGGCAAAAGCTTTGCCGATCGCAAGCATCAGCTCTGCATCCACCTGATGATTCAGAAACGTATCTACCTTCAACACGCCGCCATCCAGCACGATGCCCTCTTGTCTTATTTTCTGCATCAGCAGCTCCACTGTACGCACGCCTCCTATTCCGTCTTAGGGCCGAATCTAATGCTTCAGTATTCCCCGATTATCCGCCCTAATTCTTCCAGTTACTCACACATGCTTATTTCGAAAAGCATACTGAATGGCCTGATCCTCCACGCCAATCGATTTGACCAGCAGAGATATTCGATTCTCTGGGTTAATTCCCTCCCAATAGAAATCGGCGGTATCTTCAATCGAATCGAATAACGGCACTTCGAACGGATCGCCTTTAAACGGCTTTAATACCCCATCGCGTTCCGATTCATAGGTATGTATGCAGTGTCCGGTTCCTTGCTTAAAGCGGCTGAAGTGGTACCGATTACGCAGGCACACCGATGGGTCATTGTCATAGGTTTTGAGAATCGACAATTCATACTGCTGCACATCCGCATAGATAACGGCCGAGATCCTCGGAGTAAAATGCGGCGCATCCGGCTCGAACTCCCGGTTCATAAGCGCTTGCTCGAACGTTTGCCTAAGCTGCAGACCGTCATAGATGGTGTCCGTCTGATCGCCGTTCGAGACAATGTGCGCATCTCCCACGTGGCGGATTGGATAATAAATAATAAGCGAGGGATCTTCCATCAACGCCGGATCGAATGCTTTGTTCCTCACATACATGCCATCCTGTTCAAAAATCCGATTGCGGCTGTTCACACTGCGCCCCATAATCCAATACACCTGCATGTAATGCGACCCGGAAGGCGTCATGCCTGCAATCAACGTTCTCCCCGGATAAGGCTTCTCAAACAACTCCTGTTGATAAGACTTCACTCGCATCCGCTCCTCTACCGAATATACAAAAAGAGGTAAAGAGAACTCGTAAGCTCTCCTTACCTCTGCCCAGACTCTTAAATTACTCTCACAATACCGAAATGAGTCCCATAAATCAACTATTATTATGCAAATCCGCTTATAAGACCTTATTCTCGCTCCATTCCACAACCTGCACGCCGGGAGGTGCTATGACGCTCGTGCACACCTTGCCGCTGTCGTCCATATGCCACTTCACATGGAGATCGCCATGAGGAGTGTTGACCGTACCGCTGCATGCGCGAATGCCGCCAACCGGATTTGGTGAAACCATCACTGTTTTGTAACCCGGTTCAAGCGACTGAACACCGAGAACAACCTCACCGATCCATTTGACAGGTGTGCTGGACCATGCGTGGCATAAGCTCATCCGATAAGAGCCGTAAGCGGTATAGGTCGTCAGGGCATCGTGAAAGTCGCGTCCCTCACCTTCCCCGTGCGAATAGGCTTCCCAGAACGTCGTGGCCCCGTGATCGAGCATTCCGCCCCATACGATCGAAATCACCTCATACGCCCGTTCATGTTTGCCATAGCGAGAATAACATTCAGCGAGCTGGAACGCCGACAACGGCGTAATTGGATCCATCAACTCATATTCATCTAGGAAAGTTATGGCAGCATCCTCACTAACATAACCGCTCGCAATGCCGAGCACTTTAACTGCCAGCGCATAGGATTCCTTCATATAATCCTCGGAATTGAGTGCCCGCATCGGCCAATCCAGCAGCGGCGTCAGCTCAAGCTCCGGTAATTCGGCTGCCAATTTCACCAAGTCGGCATGCGTTAGTGCATAAATAGCCTGCAGCGCAATAACCTTCTCCTCATTCGTGAGCGGTACCCATTCAATCAGAATGCCGTCTTGGATGAGAAGGCCCTCGCCGGGTTTCGTGTTCTGAAGCACCCAGTTGATATGACGCTGCATCGGCTCCTTCATCTCCAGCACGAACTCCTTATCGCCCGTCTGAAAATAATACTCGGTTACCGTCTTCATCCACCATAGCGTATATTCACAAATACTGTTCATCCAATGACCGCTCGGCGTACCTTCTCCTAACTCGCGCACCGCGCGGCGGATGACCTTGGTATCGTCCCATAAGAAATAACAGGATTTCGCCGCCAGGTAGAAATCAAAGGTCCAGTTCAACCGGTCCCGCTTAATCCCGTCCCACAACCCGATCTGATGACAAATTCGGCTTGTATGTGCGGATACCTCGAAGATCTGATTCAACTCCGCGTTGTCGCTTTGCAGTTGCCCTGCCTGACGCAGCGCCACATGAACCGTTTGGAACCTCAGCTCAAGCTCAAATGACTGCCCCGGCTCACCAAGCACAAACAGCTGTATATATCGGCAGCCCTGCGGGAGCGTGCATACCGTTTCCCCCGGAGCCACAACGAGCCACTCTGTTATGCATCCGTCATAATGTTCAAGCTCCATGAGCGATTCGGCACCATTCCATAACAGCTTGACCGATTCATCACCTTGGTTCAAGACTGTAAACCGGCAGTTATGCTCCGCCAGCAGATCTACGGTCACTCTCGAAGCGCTGCCGAGGTCCATCTCCATTTGCTGCTGCCTCATCGCTTTCCACTCATTCTGCTTTCGCAGATGGTAGAACAGCTCTAGCTGTTCTTGCTGTGGCAGTACCAGTAATCCATCTTGCCCATGTGCGCCGCTGAGCTTGACCTTACCATCCCCGGATACCGCCGCCTCTATCCCGTATGGGTCCTGTACGACGACTTCATTCAGGTCATAAGCCGCAATATCTCCGAAGCCGCCTGCTACGAATGCTGCCGGACTGTTCTCTAAATCGCCGAATGGCTCTTCGCCTAATAGACAAATTTGCGCAGCAGCCGATTCATCCGCGAGCCAGCTCTCTGCCTCTGTCGTAATCCATAATCCATCACCCTGCAGGAATGCAATTGCACCAACCCTGCGATTCCACAGATAGTAGTTCACTTCTACCAGTGGGATGAACGCCGTGCAGTCCATTTCCAGTCTGAGCTCATGCTCCCCTGGCTGCAATACATCCGGAAAACCGACAATGTTCATAAAAGCCCCTGCATTCCCGGCACGTTCTGCAATCTCAGCAACGACTTGCCCATCAAGCACAACTCGCGCTCCGCCTGTAAACGATGCGTGTATGGAGACGTGGCGAATTTCTTGTTCTGCCGTAAATGTACGAGTCAGCACGCACTTGGGCCGCTGCTCCCGTTCCTGATGCCAAATCCAAACCGGCAATTGTACCTCAGTTATAGTTGTCGTCTCCATTCCATCGTTCCTCTCTTTGCTTGAACATTATAGTCACTAAAAACGTTTTTAACGTGAACCTAACGCCGCTAGTCACCACTTTATGGCGGAGAGTCACGGTACTGTAAGCACTTTCAAGTCAATGTACTGACATCTTACCATCGACTGGACGATTCCTTCAACATTAAAACAAACTGCGTTTTTGCAGCGCTCAATCCCTTGATATCCCTGGATTTTCTCGAAGTTCAGCTATAAAAATAATCGAAAAATGGTCGAGCTATAAGATATTTATGTAAAACGTTTTTATTCCGGTAAACACAAAAAAAGCCCCTTGCTTTCGCAAGGAGCGTTCGTTTAAAAATATGGTCGGGATGACACGATTTGAACATGCGACCCCCTGGTCCCAAACCAGGTGCTCTACCAAGCTGAGCTACATCCCGTTAATCAAGATAAAAAATGGCGCGCCCTGAGAGATTCGAACTCCCGGCCTTTTGATTCGTAGTCAAACGCTCTATCCAGCTGAGCTAAGGGCGCCAATGGAGCGGAAGACGGGAATCGAACCCGCGACCCTCGCCTTGGCAAGGCGATGCTCTACCGCTGAGCCACTTCCGCATTTAAATATGGTGCGCGTAGAGGGACTTGAACCCCCACGGTCGCCCGCCAGATCCTAAGTCTGGTGCGTCTGCCAATTCCGCCATACGCGCATAAAAAATGGTGAGTCATGTAGGATTCGAACCTACGACACCCTGATTAAAAGTCAGGTGCTCTACCAACTGAGCTAATGACTCGAGTAAAGATGGTGCCGGCGATAGGAGTCGAACCCACGACCTACTGATTACAAGTCAGTTGCTCTACCAACTGAGCTACACCGGCAAGATAAAGCTTTGGTTAAAATGGCGGAGCCGACGGGATTCGAACCCGCGGTCTCCTGCGTGACAGGCAGGCATGTTGGGCCACTACACCACGGCTCCGCATTAAAATTGGTTGCGGGGGCAGGATTTGAACCTGCGGCCTTCGGGTTATGAGCCCGACGAGCTACCGAGCTGCTCCACCCCGCGATAGTACAAGTAAAACATTTATGGTGGAGGCTGACGGGATCGAACCGCCGACCCTCTGCTTGTAAGGCAGATGCTCTCCCAGCTGAGCTAAGCCTCCAGGGAAATGAATGGTGACCCGTAGGGGACTCGAACCCCTGTTACCTCCGTGAAAGGGAGGTGTCTTAACCACTTGACCAACGGGCCTTACAAGAAAAATTACAACGGAGAAGGAGGGATTCGAACCCTCGCACCACTTACGCAGTCTAACCCCTTAGCAGAGGGTCCCCTTGAGCCACTTGGGTACTTCTCCATGAATGGCTCCCCGAACAGGACTCGAACCTGTGACAACTCGATTAACAGTCGAGTGCTCTACCAACTGAGCTATCAGGGAACAGTGTTATTCAG
>NZ_FNNV01000028.1 GCF_900106745.1 Paenibacillus sp. CF384
TATCCCCGAAGGAATAACTCCGCTCGACTTGCATGTATTAGGCACGCCGCCAGCGTTCGTCCTGAGCCAGGATCAAACTCTCCATAAAAGTGGCTTGTCCGAAAACTCGCCATTGTATGAATTCGCTTGTTAGCTCATTCAAAATACTAGCTTGCGAAACGTTAATTTCGCGATTTAAGACCATTTGACTGGTCGCTCATTGTTCAGTTTTCAAAGAACAAATTCCGTTGTTCATTCGCCCGTGTCTCAGCGGCGACTTGATTAATATATCACACGCTTTATAAACAATGCAAGGCTTTTTTTGATTTTTTTATCCACATGTTCATAACCCCTTAAAAAACCGTTGATATCAGCGGTATGTACGCATATTCAGGGCATAACGGGACAGCTCTTTCGGAGAGGCAATACGAGCATACATGCGGAAGATGACCTTATAGCGTTTGGCAATCGCGGTTTTAATATCGCCGTCTAGCCGGGAATCGTTCAAATCGAGCAGCATTTCGTCAAGTTCTTTGCGTAGTACGTAGTCGAGTTCTTTACATTCTTTGTCGTTGAACAGAATTCCGAGCATATCCGTTGGTGGCCCCCTTCAAATAATCGGCCGAAAAATATCGGCCAACATGAAGAAACTGCGATTAACGCCTGAAAACGGCACAATTACTTCATATTATCCAAATTTCAACAAAGCGAAACGAATATTCGCACTCCGAAATTTAGAAAAAGCGGCGCCTATCGCATGACACGATAAACGCCGCTTTATTGTTATGCTCAAATAATTGGAAATTTATTACTAACTAAGCAACCAAACTGTTACTGTACTCTCAATAACTGCTGCAACAATCAACATCACCACAATTAAAACCATAACCGGCAGCGTTCGCATCACGAACAGCTCAAGCTCTTGCCCCCAGCCTTTACGCTTCGTAAAGACGGTTCCAAGCCCCTGCAGCATCATTCTGCCAAACCGCAAACCATATGCACAAGCTATTATAATTGCCGCGATCTCGATGATACCGTGTGGCAGCAGCCCTTTAAACACCATTGTAAATACAGCTTCATTCCCCTGCTCCGCTGTCTTGTGAACCAAGTAACCGAGCAGCATGCCATTAATCGCTAAGAAAGCAATGGGTACGATCCCGAACAGCGAACCTACATACATGACCAGTATCGCTTTAATGGCATTATTGAAGAAGATAAACAGCATTAAGAATAAGGTCGGATGCGAGCTCGAATTAATATTTTCCGCAACCCCCTTCAGCCCACTGAGCTGACTGTTGATAAAGGAGTCTAAAACCGGGTTAGTTGCACCTACCACGATGCCGGCTAGCAGAAAAATCGTGCTGAACGCGATATAGTGCCGCATCGTCTGCAAATGTCGAAGGACTTCTCTTGGCGAAAACATAAGTAGGCGTCACCTCTTTGGGCTGTTTTTGGGATAACACGAATAAGTTGTTGGTACGAGCATAGATTGTACTAGAACAAGCCCTTATTGGAGAGGAGTGCAATTGTAATGAATATGTTTTATGTGATGAATGGACGGAAACTAAAGCGTTACTTTCTAGTCACCGTAGGTATTTTGTTTGCTGCGGGCGTTATTTACGCGGAGAAGGACAACATTACGGTGTTTGCTCCCAATCAGCCTGCGGCCATCTACAGCGTTCCGACAGATAAGAAGGTGATTGCCCTGACGTTTGACATCAGCTGGGGAGATAAACGCACGGAGCCGATCCTTGAAGTATTGAAGGAGAAAGGTGTGAAGAACGTCACGTTCTTCCTCTCATCGCCTTGGAGTCAAACCCACCCCGATATCGTCAAGAAGATCGTCGACGGCGGTTATGAAATCGGCAGTCATGGTCACAAGCATGACAACTACAGCACGTTCAGCGATGAAGAAATTCGCAGCCAGATCGAAACCGCTCAAACGATTTTGACGCAAGTTACCGGTAAGACACCAAGCCTGATCCGTATGCCTAATGGAGATTTTGACAAACGCGTCCTTCGTATTGCCGAGCAAATGAACTACAAAGTCATTCAATGGGATACCGATTCGCTCGACTGGATGAATATCGGCACGGACAAAATCATCAATCGTGTCGTCAGTAAAGCACATCCCGGGGATATCATTCTGATGCATGCCAGCGATTCCGTGAAGCAAACCCATGAAGCACTGCCTGCCATTATCGAACAGCTGCGCTCCAAGGGCTATGAATTTGTGACGGTATCGGAATTAATTGCCCAAACGGAGCTCCAAGGCAAGACGGTACAGGATAAAACAGCGATGTTCGAGCAGCTTGATGCTTCAGCCGAACAATAATAGCCCTTATACAGCCGGTTTCGCATTTGATGCGGAATCGGTTGTTTGTTGTTTGCGCACCAGTTTGTGCAGCCACAAGATTTGGTAGGCATTACAGACGAACATTGGGATGATCATAAATATCATTGCCGTTACATTGCTTTCCTCGCCTCTGAGGCTTGGCCATGCTTCGAGCAGCGTAACTACAACTTGTAGGAATAACGTCGGAATGAATGCATTATTGTTCGTTAGCTTGGCTTTGTAATAGGCTACTGCCCATGAGGCCAGTCCAAGTCCAAGCGGCAGCACCCAGAAAATCCAATTGTTATCGAGCTTCACGCGATCCTGGTAAAGCAAGTAGCCGATGCCGCCCAGTGCAAACAACGTCGTATACGCCTGAAGTGCGTTCCACATGTACTTTCTGCGGATGACGCTAAGTGCGATGTAATTCAAGGTCATGTAAGCAAAGAAGCCCATTTGACTGAATGCGCCGAAAAGCAGGCCGACTAGGGCCATCATGGCTGCATTAAAGCCTGCTGCCTCCAAGCCCATGAAGCCAAATGAAGCATCGGTCCATTGCATGATACTGCCGACAACAATGGTCACGACACCGCCAACGGCCATCGTACTCCAAAATAAGAAAAACAATTTGCGCAAGTTCACTATTTTCCACTCCTACAGGTTTGTTGAGATTGATGAATCCGGTATGTTTCAGGCGTTTATCGCCAGCGTTTCCGAATATGCCGAAACTATCCTTCATTTTACCATGTCCCATACAAAAAGCCATGCCGCTTCCATGATAATACGATGAACATTGTCGCATACTACACACAGCAACAGTTGCTTTTTCAGAAGGGAGACACTGACAGCATGGTTAAACGAATTACATGGCTTGGTGCCCTCATTGTCCTGACATTCAGCCTGTCAAGCTGCGGTACGCAGCAATCCAGCGCATCGAGTGAGCCCATCAGCTATAAAGACATGAAGTCTATGGTAATTGACATACTCAAAACCGAAGACGCGCAAAAAGCGCTCCAGGAATCGGCTTCCGCCGCAAGCGGCAACAACGGCACCAGCCTCCGGTCGTTGTCCGTGCAGGATCAAGAGCAGGTTCGACTGGCAGTCAAGGAAACGTTGGTGGCACCGGAGTACAGCAAGGTAATAGAGAAGTTGATGACCGATCCTCGTTTTGCTGGTGAATTCGCGAAGGCCGTAAATAAGCAAAATAAGCAAATTCACAAGGATTTGCTGAAGGATCCTACGTATCAGAAGGACCTCATTCAAGTGATGAAGAGTCCGGAAATGGACAAAATGATTCTTGAAGTGCTGCAAAGCACCCAATACCGGAAACAAACGATGTCGCTCATGCAGGAATCCATGCAAAATCCTCTGTTCCGTCTTGAAATTCTGGATCTGCTCAAGAAGGCGGTACAAGAGGAGCTTAAGCCTAAGCCGGATGAGAAAGTTACGAAACAAAAAGAAGGCGGCGATAAAAGCGGAGAAGGTGAAGGTGGCGGAGAAGGAGAAGGCGGCGGCGAGGGAGAAGGCGGCGGTGAAGGTGACAGCGGTATGAGTGATCAAGGCGGTTGATGATTAGATGACCAAAAAGCCGGTATCTCACACGATTAGGTGTGGGATACCGGCTTTTTCTACGTGATCGATTAGATCGGCTAGATTATGCTTCGCATTTCGCAATGACGCGGTCGGCGATGTCTAGGTAAATGCGGCCATTGTCCGTATCGGCTTTGTACACCGAAGGTGCGAAATCCGGCTCTGACGGATGGTTGTCCGGCGCGCCGAGCGGAATTTGAGCCAGCAGCTCGGCATTCAGCGATTCAGCCAGCCTTGCGCCGCCTCCGCGTCCGAATACATACTCATGCTCTCCATCCTTGCTTATAAAGTAGGACATGTTCTCGACGATACCGATAATCTCATGTTCGGTCTTAATCGCCATCGCCCCTGCGCGCGCAGCAACAAACGCGGCTGTCGCATGCGGCGTCGTGACGATGATTTCTTTGCTTTGCGGAATCAGCTGATGCACGTCAAGCGCTACGTCCCCTGTTCCCGGCGGCAGGTCCAGCAGCAAGTAATCCAGCTCGCCCCACTCGATCTCCGCAAAGAAATTGCGGAGCATCTTGCCCAGCATCGGCCCACGCCACACGATTGGCGCATTATCTTCTACGAAGAAGCCCATCGACATGACGCGTACGCCGAATTTCTCGATCGGGATGACGCGCTCATTCACGATCTGCGGGCGATCCTCGATGCCCATCATATCGGGCACGCTAAAGCCGTAAATATCCGCGTCGATGATCCCGACGCGTTTGCCCTTGCGGGCTAAGGCGACCGCGAGATTGACGGTCACCGTGGATTTGCCGACGCCGCCCTTGCCGCTGGCGACGGCGATGAACTGCACCCCGCTGCTGCTGCTCAGCAGCGGATGTGCCTCCAGCCCGGCCCCGTGCCCACGTACGGGGCCGGAGGCTGCAGCCTGCGGCTGCGCTGCCGCGGGCTTCGCTGCCGCAGGCGCGCCTTCGCCGGTGCGAAACCGGAAGTGCGCGGTTTCGGCCCCGGCGGCGGCAAGCGCTGCTTGCAGCGCAGCCTCGAGCGCGCGCTCAGCGCTCGCGCTTGCCCCAAGGACCGTCATCGAAACGTGACGGTCCTCCTTAACCATCACATCGCGGAAGGTAATCGCACCTTCCGCCATATAGGGGGCCGCCGCAGACTCAGCGGCCGCTAAAGCTTCTATGCGGGTCAACATGTTTAACCGTCTCCTCTTGTCCTTGAATAAGTGCTTATATTAATGGGTGTGTATGTACTTGCTCCATTATAACAAGACCAAGACCCTGTTCCAAGCCGTGGTTATTGGGGATCATTCGGTTCCGTGCCTGCGGCTGCTCCCCATTTCTCACCGGCAGTGAAGCGAAGAACACCTTGATAGATGGAAGCCGCAACCTTCTTCTGGTACTCGGCATCTGCAAGCCGCGCTGCTTCTCCCGGATTGGATAAGAATCCGACTTCCACTAAGGCGCTCGGCACTTCATCCATAGCCTTAAGCAGATATACCGTGTTAACAGTAGCAGCTACCCGCTCGGTATTTGCCAAATTGCGCTTAATTTCATCTTGAATCAAAGAAGCAAGGACCGCATTCTCCGGTAAATTCGGATAAAAGAACGTCTGAGCCCCAGACCAACGAGGGGAAGGGATACTGTTCATATGAATGCTGAGCAGCATGGCGGCGTTCTTTTCTTTTACAAATTTGGCGCGGTTCACTAAGTCCTGTGTCTTACGTTTGCTTATCTTCGACGTGCCTTCCTCAGCCAGATCGTAATCCCCTTCTCGTGTCATAACCACGATCGCGCCGGCTTGCTGCAAATAATCTCTCAGCTGCAAAGCTATGGCTAAATTCAAATCCTTCTCTACCATCCCCTGCTTGCTGACCGCTCCGCCATCAACGCCGCCGTGACCTGCATCTATCGCGATCACCTTACCGGATAAAGGCAGTGTCCAATACGTCCAGGTGCGTGTGGCTGGCACCTCCTGCGTGAGCAGAATCACAGTTAGTATAACCGCCGCCACGCCAAGGGAAATGCGTGCAGCACCGCGATACGTGATCCAGATGACGAAACGTTTCCGAACTCCGCGCATACAAAAGCCACCCCTATCTCCATCCGATGATCGTGCACAGGAGTCTGTCCTGTACTCTTTATCATCCTATGGGACGAGGTGGCTTGTTATGCTTTGATCAACTTCTTATTAATTAACTGGCTGCTCTGACATGCCTTCAATAAGAATTTTGGCGACTTCCGGACGCGAGAATTCCGGCGGTGGGCAAACACCATCACGCAGCAAAGCGCGAACTTTCGTACCCGACAGCGTCAGATGACTCTCTTTGTCATGCGGGCAGGTTTTGCTCGACGCCATATTGCCGCATTTGGTGCAGAAGAAGCTGTGCTCGAAATAAAGAGGAGTAATGCCAAGCTCATCCGCTGTAAAGGAACGCAATAGATCCTGGGCTTCATACGTGCCGTAGTAGTCGCCTACACCGGCGTGGTCGCGACCGACGATAAAGTGGGTGCAGCCGTAGTTTTTGCGAACCATAGCATGGAAGATCGCTTCACGTGGCCCAGCATAACGCATAGCCGCCGGGAACACGCCAAGGAATGTCCGATCAGCCGGATAGTAGTTCTCCAGCAAGGCGATATAACTCTTCATTCGAACATTTGCAGGAACATCATCCGACTTAGTTTCACCTACAAGAGGGTTCAAGAACAACGCATCTACGATTTCCATGGCACACTTCTGAATGTACTCATGTGCACGGTGAACCGGGTTACGCGTTTGGAAGCCGACAATCGTACGCCAGCCTTTCTCTGCGAAGATCCGTCTAGTCTCAGAAGGATCAAAATAAAACTCATTGAACTTCTCAGGCACCGGACGGTTAAGAACCGTAATCGGTCCGCCAACATACGTATTAGGTCGGCTGAACGTTTTGGCAACACCAGGGTGTTCGATGTCATCCGTCTTATACACATTAACAGCCTCATGCTTCTGATCAACGCTGTAAATGCTTTCGATATCAATAACGCCATAAACAATACCGTCTTCGCCTACAAGTGCTGCACGCTGGCCTGTAGAGAGCTCGGAGGCTTTCGCCTCTTCTACTGCCAATGTAATTGGAATGCTCCATACCGTGCCGTCTGCAAGGCGCATACGTTCAACTACCGAGCGGTAGTCAGCTTCATTCAAGAAACCGGTAAGCGGCGAGAATGCGCCAACTCCGATTAGATCCAAATCCGATACTGCCCATGTGTTAACAATGATGACCGGTAATGCTGCCGCTTCTGCCAGCAGCGCATCGCGCTCAGCTCCGCTTGCGACTCGGTTGATGAGTACGCCGCCATGTGGCTTAATGCTGCTCATGCTCTGAAAGCCCCCTCTTATTTATGCAATCCGCATTCTGTTTTTTCTTGACCGGACCAGCGGCCTGCACGTGGATCCTCACCAGGCATTACCTGACGTGTGCAGTGCTCACATCCGATACTCGGATAGTGATTGTCGTGAAGCGGATTGTAGTACACATTGTTCGTACGGATATAATTCCATACATCTTCGGAAGTCCAGTTCGCAATTGGATTGAATTTCACTAATCCAAACTTTGTATCGTATTCAATCTTCTTCGCGTTCGCGCGTGTAGGCGCTTGGTCACGGCGAATACCTGTAATCCACGCTTCATATTTGGAAAGGATTTGCGTCAGCGGATCTACCTTGCGAATATTGCAGCAATGGGATGCATCGCTCTTCCAGAGCTCTTCGCCAAATTGAGAAGCTTGCTCTTCCGGCGTAATTGCAGGCTTTACTTCTACAAATTTCAAATTGTAGATTTCCGCCATTTTATCGCGGGTTTCATAGGTTTCTTTAAAGTGGAAGTCCGTGTCCAGATAGAAAATATCCGTTTTCGGGCTGATTTTTTGCAGCATATCGACAAGTACGACATCTTCCGCACCGAAACTGCAGGCAAACGTAATGTTCGGGAAAGTTTCTACTGCGAATTTAATGATCTCCTGCGGCGATGCTGTTTCCAACTCTTCCGCTTTCTGCCTGATTAGTGCTTCCTTTTCAAACAAGTTCATGGTGAAGACCTCCATATTCAAATTCCTAGTAAACTAATCTACATTAAATTATACGTCGATTGCTCCATTTGTTCAATATTTTTAAATGATAACCGGAATATGAAAAAAATGCCTTCTCTGCATGCAGAGAAGGCATTTTCGTAAGTCGATATTAACGTTTGGAGAATTGTGGCGCGCGACGTGCTGCTTTAAGACCGTATTTTTTACGCTCTTTCATACGTGGGTCACGAGTCAAGAATCCTGCACGCTTCAAGGCTGGACGGAATTCCGGATCTGCTTTAAGCAGAGCACGGGAGATACCGTGACGGATAGCGCCGGCTTGACCGGAGATACCGCCGCCGTGTGCGATTACCAAGATATCGTATTTGCTTGCAGTCTCAGTAAGAGCAAGCGGTTGTTTAACGATCAGCTTCAGTGTTTCCAGACCGAAGTAATCATTCAAGTCACGTTTGTTAATAATGATTCGTCCTTCACCCGGCACGAGACGTACACGTGCTACAGAGTGTTTACGACGACCGGTTCCATAGTATTGAACTTGTGCCATGAAACTGTCCTCCCTCTATTTACCCGCGAAGTTCGTAAACTTCTGGATTTTGTGCTTGATGTGGATGTTCTGGTCCGGCATAAACTTTGAGCTTCATCTTCATTTTGTCGCCAAGACGATTCTTTGGAAGCATGCCGTAGATCGCTTGCTCCAATACTAGCTCTGGTTTGTTCTTGATCATGTCCTGAGCCGGAGTTACT
This sequence comes from Paenibacillus sp. CF384, assembly GCF_900106745.1. Lineage (GTDB taxonomy): Bacteria > Bacillota > Bacilli > Paenibacillales > Paenibacillaceae > Paenibacillus_Z. Next base: position 8,671 of record NZ_FNNV01000028.1, read on the forward strand.
TTAAGTCCGCCTTGGTACATGGAGTGACGGTAGTACATTTTGTTTTGAAGTTTTTTACCAGTAAGGTGAATTTTCTCCGCGTTGATGACAACTACAAAGTCACCAGTATCAACGTGTGGAGTAAAAGTCGGTTTGTGCTTGCCGCGGATCAGGCTAGCAGCTTCGCTCGCTAAGCGACCAAGCGTTTTGCCTTCTGCGTCAATGACAAACCATTTGCGATCAACTTCGCTGGACTTTGCCATATAGGTAATGCGCATGGATGTTCCTCCTTGTTCATTCAAACATTGGTTCTAAATTAATTTATAATGTTACGGTACGTTAGAGATGAATGGTGGATCGACCAAAGGTCTACTCTAAGCCATCATCTGTAACCGGCTCGATTCCATTCAAAAATGCTATTGTTGGTTGGCGATCTCAGTCGGGGCTGTGGGAGAGCCACTAAGAAAGCACAAGTTATATTCTACAACATAGGATTAACAAGTGCAAGCTATTTGTTTAGGCATTATGCCCTCAGAGCACTGGTAATACTCGTCAATCGTCGTAGGAAACTTCCCAAAGCATCAGACCGTGAGCCATCGCTGTCGGTCCGGCCGCAGTACGGTCCTTCGCATCAAGGATTCGCTCAAAGTCAGACACGGTCAGCTTCCCTTCCCCTACCCATAGTAAGGTACCCACAATGATTCTCACCATGTTATAGAGAAAGCCATCTCCAGTCACAAATAGATCCAATTTCCCTTCACCTTGTTCGATTCTCGCCTCTAGAATCGTTCGCACATGCGTACGCTTCGTAGAACGCAGCGATGCAAAGGAAGTGAAATCATGCTTGCCAACCACTTTGGACAACGCTTCCCTCATTTCAGGCAAGCGAAGAGGCATGGGATAATGGAACCGGTAATCCCGTTCGAATACATCTGCAAACTTATTGGTGTCGATGGAGTAGCGATACGTTTTTCGTTTCGCACTGTAGCTTGAATGAAAATCAAGGGGTACTTCATCGGCCTTTAAGATGGCGATGTCAACCGGCAGTCGTGAGTTCAAGGCAAGCGCCCAGCGACCGACCGGAATTGGCGAGGAGGTGACGAAATTAAACACCTGCCCCCTCGCGTGCACACCTGCATCCGTTCTGCCGGATGCCACGATATGAACCTTCTCACCGGTCAACACATGAATCGCTTGCACAAGTACGTCCTGCACCGTATTTCCGATGGGCTGCGTTTGAAAGCCATGATAATGCGTGCCTACATAGCTGACAACCATCCGTATGTTCTTCATCCCATATGGTCCCCCTAGTGAACGGTATCAAGGGCAACAAAAAAAGGTGGCCGCAAGGTCCACCCTTTCCGAAAGAAACTTTCGCGGGCGCCAGTATATGTCGCCAGCCGTTTCTTCTTGCTACGCGCGATCCACCAGTTCCAAGTAAACCATAGGTGCCGCGTCACCGCGACGTGGTCCTAGTTTCAAAATACGCGTATATCCGCCCGGACGTTCCGAGTAACGGGTAGCCAGTTCGGAGAACAATTTTTGAATTGCATCTTGTTCACCAGCTACCAAAGACTCACGGCGAACGAAAGCTGCAACTTGACGACGAGCGTGCAGATCACCACGTTTTGCAAGTGTGATTAGCTTCTCAGCGATTGGACGAAGCTCTTTTGCTTTCGCCTCAGTCGTTTGAATGCGCTCATACAAGAACAAGTCTGTAACGAGGTCACGGAACAATGCTTTCCGGGAGCTTGCGTCACGGCTCAATTTTGAATATGCCATCGATTTTCCCCTCCTTAAAACAGTCTATCGACCTTTAGTCTACGCTGCTTTTTATTCTTCCATGCGGAGGCCAAGACCCAGTTCTTCGAGCTTTTCTTGAACTTCTTCCAAAGACTTGCGTCCGAGGTTACGGACTTTCATCATGTCTTCTTCTGTTTTCGTGATCAGCTCTTGGACGGTGTTGATACCTGCACGTTTCAGACAGTTATAAGAACGTACCGAGAGATCGAGCTCTTCGATCGTCATCTCAAGTACTTTCTCTTTCTTGTCTTCTTCTTTTTCAACCATGATCTCAGCATCTTTCGCTTCGTCAGTCAAACCAACGAACAGATCCAGATGCTCAGTCAAAATTTTGGCGCCGAGGCTTACAGCCTCTTCCGGACGAATGCTTCCGTCGGTCCAAACTTCAAGTGTGAGCTTATCGTAGTTAGTCACTTGACCAACGCGAGTGTTCTCAACCGAGTAGTTTACACGAGTAATTGGTGTGTAGATGGAATCAACAGGAATGACGCCAATTGGTTGGTCTTCCCGTTTATTCCGATCTGCTTGCACATAACCGCGTCCGCGATTAGCAAATACCCGCATGTGGAGCCGTGCACCGGAGGCCAGCGTCGCGATATGAAGATCAGGGCTTAAAATCTCGACATCGCTGTCTGCGCGAATATCGCCAGCCGTAACGTTGCCATCGCCTTCCGCGTCAATCTCCAGTACCTTCTCTTCGTCGGAATGGATTTTCAGCGAGAGGCCTTTGAGATTCAGGATGATTTCGGTAACGTCCTCCATCACACCTGGAACCGTAGAGAACTCATGAAGTACACCATCGATTTGAACAGAGGTTACCGCTGCACCAGGCAGCGACGACAACAGGATTCGGCGAAGCGAATTCCCGAGCGTTGCTCCGTAGCCACGTTCAAGCGGTTCAACAACGAACCTTCCGTACGTGCCATCCTCGTTTAGTTCTACGGTTTCGATTTTCGGCTTTTCGATCTCAATCACAATAGTACCCTCCCTCAAAACGTCGCTCCGTTACCATTATCGCATAAGTAGTCAAATCATGTAGTATGGCAAACCTTCACAACCATTATTCACAAGTTGTAGTCATTTGATACCACAAATATTGACTATACGCGACGACGTTTTGGCGGGCGGCATCCGTTGTGCGGAACTGGAGTAACGTCTTTAATAAGGTTTACTTCCAGACCAGCTGCTTGTAGCGAACGAATCGCTGCTTCACGGCCTGCGCCAGGACCTTTAACCATTACTTCAACAGTTTTCATGCCGTGTTCCATTGCCGCTTTTGCTGCAGATTCAGCAGCCATTTGAGCTGCGAACGGCGTGCTCTTACGGGAACCTTTAAAGCCGAGGTTACCCGAGCTTGCCCAAGAAATCGCGTTTCCGTGCGGATCAGTAATCGTAACGATCGTATTATTGAATGTCGAGCGGATATGCGCTACGCCAGTATCAATATTTTTACGGTCACGACGTTTCGTACGAACCACTTTTTTTGGTTTAGCCATTTCGGTTATCCCTCCTTCTTATTTCTTCTTGTTCGCTACAGTCCGGCGAGGACCTTTACGCGTACGAGCATTTGTTTTCGTCCGTTGACCACGAACCGGAAGTCCACGACGGTGACGTACACCGCGGTAGCAGCCGATCTCGATCAGACGTTTGATGTTAAGCGAGATTTCGCGGCGAAGGTCGCCTTCTACTTTAACCGTTTTATCGATTGTTTCGCGAAGTTGGCTGACTTCATCTTCTGTCAGATCACGAACGCGAGTATTTTCGCTAATACCGGTTGCGCTAAGAATTTGATTAGCAGTCGTTCTGCCAATACCGAAGATGTATGTCAGAGCGATGACAACGCGCTTATCACGCGGTAAGTCTACACCAGCAATACGTGCCATGTATCGTTATTCCTCCTTATCCTTGTTTTTGTTTGTGTTTCGGATTTTCACAAATCACCATAACATTGCCTTTGCGGCGAATGACTTTACATTTCTCGCAAATCGGCTTGACCGATGGTCTAACCTTCATTGTGATTACCTCCCGAATTCTTTCGTCGGCAAGCCTTTTAAGGCCTACTTCCGATAGGTAATGCGTCCTCTAGATAAATCATAAGGCGACAATTGAATGACTACTTTATCTCCTGTCAGAATGCGGATAAAATGCATTCTCAGTTTGCCCGATACATGGGCGAGAATTTGGTGTCCATTCTCAAGTTCAACCTTGAACATGGCGTTAGGTAGTGGTTCGATGACCGTACCTTCGACTTCAATGACGTCTTCTTTGGCCATAGTCATTCTCCTTTCCCTTGCACAGCCTTCTGAATAGCATAACGCAGTTTAGCGTTAGTAACACGGCCGGTTTCCCGCATGCTGTCAGCCACTTCATGACTGACGACCGGTTGCATCAGAAGATGCAGTACGTTCTTCTTCTTCGATTGATCGAAGCGCCGCTTGTCTCCGTCAGCTACAAGGACGAAACGTTCATCCAGAACCTGAATGATGACGGCGTATGAGCCTCCGTCTTTTCCTTTAAGGACCTTAACTATACGGCCGATCTCCGGCATATGTTCCAATGCACTCAACCTGCCTGCTCCCTGGATAGGGTTAAGATTTCGCAGCCGTCCTCTGTGACGGCAACCGTGTGCTCGAAATGAGCGCATCGGCTGTTATCCTGTGTCACGACTGTCCAATTATCCTCCAGAGTACGCACATATCGCTCACCGATGTTGACCATCGGTTCTATCGCCAGCACCATTCCTGGTTTTAGACGAGGTCCGCGATCGGGTAATCCGAAATTCGGGATTTGCGGTTCTTCGTGCAGATCTGCACCAATGCCATGCCCCACAAAGTCTCGAACAACAGAAAAACCAGCAGCTTCAATCACTTGTTGAATCGCATGCGAGATGGTTAACAAACGAACATCCGGTTTCACGAGCGCGAGTCCTGCATAAAGCGATTGTTCTGTAATGTCGAGCAGCCGCTGAGACTCTTCACTAATACTGCCTACACCGTAGGTCCAAGCGGAATCGCCATGGTAGCCTTTATACTGTGCGCCAATATCTATGCTGATGATGTCGCCATCATGCAACTTACGTGATCCTGGAATACCGTGTACCAGCTCATTGTTTACAGAAGCGCAGATACTGGCAGGAAATTGATTGTACCCTTTAAAAGAAGGTATTGCGTCCTGACTGCGAATGTACGACTCAGCAATAACGTCCAATTCTTTGGTCGTAATGCCGGGACGAATAGCTTGTTTGAGCAAGCGATGCGTCTCCGATACAATTCGGCCAGCTATTCTCATTACTTGCAATTCCGATTCGGATTTGCAAATGATCATTCTGCTGTTCCCCGCAGGCAGCTAACGATGTCAGCTGTAACTTCGTCGATTTCTTTCTCGCCGTCTACTTCGCACAAAACGGCTTTACTTGTGTAGTACTCAAGTAATGGAGCTGTTTTGGAGATATATTCGTCGAGACGCGTGCCTACTTTTGCTTCCGTATCGTCTGACCGCTGGTACAGCTCGCCGCCGCATTTATCACAAACGCCTTCTTGCTTCGGCGGGTTGAACATAACATGGTAAGTGGAGCCGCATGCTTTACAAATGCGACGACCGGTCAGACGCGCAAGCAGTAGACCGCGGTCAACCTTCAAGTTAACAACATGATCGATACTGCGTCCCATTTCAGCCAACATCCCGTCCAGCGCCTCAGCTTGTTGCAGCGTGCGAGGAAATCCATCCAGCAGGAAGCCGCCATTACAATCCTCAAGTTGGAGACGTTCACGAACGATGCCGTTCGTAATTTCATCCGGGACAAGAAGACCTTGATCCACGAATTCTTTAGCCTTCAGACCAAGAGGTGTGCCTTGCTTCATTGCTAAACGGAAAGCATCGCCAGTGGAAATGTGCGGGACACTGAAAGTGTCCACGATACGTTCCGCCTGTGTGCCTTTGCCGGCGCCCGGAGGGCCCATGAATAAGATGTTCATTAGCGTGTTCCTCGCTTTAAACATAATAGGCTCGGCCGGGTCCCGCCACACAATTAGATGCGCGGAAGCCCGCTTGCGAACCTATTGTTATTTATTGATAAACCCTTTGTAGTGGCGCTTGATCAATTGCGTCTCGATTTGCTTCATCGTATCCAGTGCAACACCGATTACGATTAGCAGCGAGGTTCCGCCTAGCTTCACATCACGAGGCAAATCAGCGAGCGTGCCGAAGAGTACCGGCAAGATCGAGATGAGCGATAGGAAGATCGCTCCGCTGAGTGTGATCCGCGACATGACGCGCGTAATGTAGGAAGATGTAGGCTTACCAGGACGAATGCCCGGGATATAACCACCATTTTTCTTCATTTGATCGGCCATCTGCACCGGATTGATTTGCACAAACGTGTAGAAGAACGTGAAAGCGATAATCAGAATTACGTACAACACCATGCCAAGCGGCTTGTCGTAGTACATATGAGTTTGAACCCAAGATGCCCAAGCATGTGTCGACCAGAAGTTCGCGATCGTAACCGGGAACATCAGAAGCGATACCGCAAAGATAACCGGGATAACACCTGCACCGTTAACTTTCAGCGGAATGTGGGTAGATTGCCCACCGTACATTTTCCGTCCAACAACGCGCTTAGCGTATTGAACCGGAATTTTACGAATACCTTGTTGTACAAAGATAACGCCGACGATAATTGCGACGATCGCAATTACAATCACCACTACCTTGATAATGCTAAGGAAGATGTTGCTTGCATCAACAAACTCCGCTGTGTAGATCGAACGGATGTGAGAAGGAATTGCTGCTACGATACCGGCAAAAATCAAGACCGAGATCCCGTTGCCGATGCCTCTCTCTGTAATCTGCTCACCGAGCCACATGAGGAAGGCTGTTCCCGCCGTTAGAATTATCGCAATCATAATATAATCCGTAACCGTTGCACCAGGAATCATATCGTACTGATATTGCCGGTTAAAACCAATTGCAGTACCAAAACCTTGGACTAAACCAAGAACAATCGTACCGTAACGAGTAATCTGAGCAAGTTTACGTTTACCGTTCTCGCCTTCCTTCGCCCATTCGGCGAATTTAGGGATAACGTCCATCGACAGAAGCTGTACGATGATCGATGAGGTAATGTAAGGCATGATCCCGATCGCGAAGATCGAGAACTGGAACAGTGCCCCACCGGAAAACGTATTAAGCAAACCAAACAATTCAGAACCGGCCTGATCAGTTTGTGTAAATACATCTTTATTGACACCAGGAACCGGTATAAAGGAACCGATCCGGTAAACCAATAGGATGAACAGCGTGAACAGGATCCGCTTGCGAAGGTCTTCCACTTTCCAAATGTTGGACACGGTCTTGAACAATTAGATCACCTCGGTTTTACCGCCGGCAGCCTGGATTTTCTCTACCGCAGATTGAGAGAACTTGCTTGCTTTTACCGTAAGCTGAACAGTGATTTCGCCGTTACCCAAGATCTTGATTCCGCTCTGTGGGTTTTTAACGATACCTTGCTCAAGCAGAAGCTCAGGTGTTACCTCTGTGCCAGCTGCAAAGCTGTTCAACTCATCGATGTTCACAATCGCATACTCTTTACGGAACGGGTTGTTGAAGCCGCGTTTAGGCAAGCGACGGTACAATGGGTTTTGTCCGCCCTCGAAGCCTGGGCGAACGCCGCCACCGGAACGAGCATTTTGACCTTTATGACCACGACCGGCTGTCTTACCGTTGCCGCTACCGATACCGCGGCCTTTACGGAAGCCTTCTTTACGCGAACCCGGTGCTGGTGAAAGTTCATGCAATTTCATCGTACGTTGCACCTCCTTAATGTTTTACGCTGCTTTCTGTACGAGTTTGCTTCATCAGCAAAACTCGTCTTTGAAAGCATACTTTTGAAGCGGTATATCGTTTACGCCATTAAAGACGATTTAAGCTTGTACTTCTTCCACTTTAACCAAGTGGCTGACATGAGTGATCATGCCACGAATAGCCGGGCTGTCGCTGTGGACAACCGATTGACGAATCTTGCGAAGACCAAGCGTAGCAACTGTCGCACGCTGCTTCTCGTTACGACCGATCAGGCTGCGAACGAGGGTGATTTGCAATTTTGCCATCGTATTCTCCTCCTTAGCCCAAAAGCTCTTTCACGGTTTTGCCACGAAGTTTAGCAACGTCCTCGGCACGTTTCAGACGGGAAAGTCCTTCTAGTGTCGCGTTAACCATATTCATGGAGTTTGAAGAACCAAGCGATTTGGTTAGAATGTCGCCAACACCTGCAAGCTCAAGAACGGCACGAACCGGTCCGCCTGCAATTACTCCAGTACCTTCAGATGCTGGTTTAAGCAATACACGGCCAGCGCCGAAGTGTCCGAGTACTTGATGTGGGATTGTTGTTTTCACAAGTGGTACATGGATCAGGTTTTTCTTAGCATCTTCGATACCTTTGCGGATTGCATCCGGTACCTCGCCAGCTTTACCGATCCCTGCGCCAACATATCCTTTACCGTCACCTACAACTACCAGTGCGCTAAAGCTGAAACGGCGTCCGCCTTTTACTACTTTCGCTACACGGTTGATTTGAACTACTTTTTCAGTTAGTTCCAACGTATTTGGATCGATACGCAAGTCGACTTACCTCCTTCATAAGTATTATCGATTAAAACTCAAGTCCTGCTTCGCGAGCTGCATCAGCCAGTGCTTGAATTCTTCCATGGTACAAGTAACCGCCGCGGTCGAAAACCACTTGGTCTACGCCTTTCGCTTTAGCGCGAGAAGCGATAACTTCGCCGATTTTACGAGCAGCCTCGATGTTACCACCATTGCTGAATTGTTCTGCGATTTCTTTATCAAGCGTGGACGCTGAAGCGACCGTTACGCCTAGAACATCATCAATCAATTGTGCATAGATGTGTTTGGAGGAACGGAATACAGAGAGACGCGGACGCTGCGTAGTTCCGTTGATTTTCTTACGCACACGCAGGTGACGTTTGAGACGTGCTTTGTTTTTATCGCCTTTTGTAATCATTCGTTGTACACTCCTTTCCTTGTGCTTATGAAGCTATCCGATTAAGCAGCGCTAAGCGCCTGCTTATTTCTTCTTACCAGCTTTACCTTCTTTACGAAGGATACGCTCGCCTTCATACTTGATACCTTTACCTTTATACGGCTCAGGCTCACGTACGGAGCGAATTTTCGCAGCAGTTGCACCAACGAGTTCTTTATCGATGCCTCTAACAGTGATTTTCGTGTTCGATGGAACATCGAACTCGATTCCGCTCTCAGGAGTGATTTCAACTGGATGCGAGTAACCTACGTTAAGTACGATTTTCTCGCCAGTTTTGTTTGCACGGTAACCAACGCCTACTAGCTCAAGGTTTTTTGCAAAACCTTCAGTTACACCACTAACCATGTTAGCGATGACGCTGCGAGTTGTACCGTGTAGGGAACGATGCAATTTATTGTCAGAAGGACGCTCTACAGTAATTACGCTGTCTGCTACTACCACTTTCATATCCTTGTGGATTTCGCGGCTCAGTGTACCTTTAGGTCCTTTAACAGTGATCAAGCTGTTGTCCAAGTCGATGTTTACGCCACCTGGAACTTGGATCGGTTTACGGCCAATACGAGACATTGTTACACCTCCAATCGTTGTGACAGTTAATTACCAAACGTAGCAGACGACTTCGCCGCCGGATTTAACTTGGCGTGCTTCTTTATCAGTCATAATTCCTTGGGACGTGGAAATGATAGCCATTCCCAGGCCGCCCAATACGCGAGGCACTTCAGTGCTTTTCGTGTAAACGCGTAGACCCGGTTTGCTGATACGTTTCAGCCCCGTAATTACACGCTCTTGGTTCGGGCCGTATTTAAGGAAAATACGGATCATCCCTTGTTTGTTATCTTCAATATACTCGGCATCGCGGATAAAGCCCTCGCGTTTCAAAATTTCAGCGATTTGCTTCTTTACTTTCGAAGCAGGCATTTCTACGGTCTCATGACGCACAACGTTTGCGTTGCGAATGCGTGTAAGCATATCTGCGATCGGATCAGACATAACCATTGTGTAAACCTCCTTCCCGAACTAGGCTGATTACCAGCTTGCTTTTTTAACGCCAGGAATCTGGCCTTTGTATGCTAATTCACGGAAACAAATCCGGCAAATTTTAAACTTTTGCAAAACGGAATGCGGACGGCCGCAACGTTCGCAGCGTGTGTAAGCCTGCACTTTGAATTTAGGAGCACGTTGCTGCTTAACCTTCATCGAAGTTTTTGCCACTTGGTATTACACCTCCTGTGGATTACTTCGTAAACGGCATGCCCATTTGGGTCAGCAGTTCACGAGCTTCTTCGTCCGATTTTGCCGTCGTGACGATGACGACGTCCATACCGCGTACTTTGTCAACTTTATCATACTCGATCTCAGGGAAGATCAATTGCTCTTTCAAACCCAGAGTGTAGTTACCACGGCCATCAAACGCTTTGTTTGATACGCCGCGGAAATCGCGTACGCGTGGAAGTGTGACATTGAACAGTTTATCAAGGAAGTAGTACATACGCTCACCGCGTAGTGTTACTTTAACCCCGATCGGCATGTTCTCGCGAAGTTTGAAACCAGCGATCGATTTCTTGGAGCGAGTTACTACAGGCTTTTGACCAGAGATCAAACGCATGTCTTCAACAGCAACATCGAGAACTTTAGAGTTGGAAACAGCCTCACCAACACCCATGTTGATTACGACTTTCTCGATCTTAGGCACTTGCATTACTGTTGTATAGTTGAACTTCTGCATAAGAGCAGGAGTGATTTCATTCAGGAAACGATCTTTCATTCTTGCTGCCATGTAACGTGGACCTCCTTTCCGTATCGGTCAATTAATCAATTACCTCGCCGGATTTTTTAGCGATCCGGACTTTTTTGCCGTTATCAAGCACTTTATATCCGATCCGAGTTACTTTACCGCTCTTAGGATCGATGTGCATAACGTTGGAAACGTGAATCGCCGCTTCTTGCTCGATAATGCCGCCTTGCGGATTAGCTTGCGAAGGACGAGCATGTTTCTTCACCATATTGACGCCTTCAATCAGTACGCGGTTTTGGCGCGGATACGCAGCAATAACGCGGCCTTTTTTGCCTTTGTCTTTGCCCGTAATGACCATTACCGTGTCGTCTTTCTTCACGTGCAATTTATTGTTATGGGATTCTAACACTTTCTTCAACCGTGGCATGAGTTACACCTCCTGCGTGCTTGCGCGGAATGCGCAAAGTACTTTTTAGATAACTTCCGGAGCAAGCGATACGATTTTCATGAAGTCGCGGTCGCGAAGTTCACGAGCAACTGGTCCAAAAATACGTGTGCCGCGCGGGCTTTTGTCTTCTTTTACGATAACCGCTGCATTCTCATCAAATGCGATGTATGAACCGTCTTTACGGCGAACCGCACGTTTCGTACGTACGATAACCGCTTTAACTACATCACCCTTTTTGACAACGCCACCGGGTGTTGCTTGTTTGACGGAGCAGACGATCAAATCGCCGATATGGCCAACACGACGTCCAGTACCACCGAGCACACGAATGCACATCAGTTCTTTAGCGCCGGAGTTGTCAGCGACAGCTAAACGTGTAAATGGTTGAATCATTTCAACGTCCTCCTTTCGGGAAAATGCTTACTAGGAAGCATTTCTTACAAAATAACAGCAGCTTCAACGATTTCGACTAAACGGAACCGTTTGTCTTTGGATAGCGGGCGAGTTTCCATGACTTTAACGATATCACCGATCTTAGCTTGGTTGTTCTCGTCGTGCGCCTTGAATTTTCTCGTGTATTTAATACGTTTGTGGTATAGATCGTGTTTTTTGTAAGTTTCAATGGCAACAACGATTGTTTTGTCCATTTTATCACTCACGACTTTACCTACTTGAACTTTGCGGGCATTACGTTCGCTCATGTTCATCCTCCTTCCATGCATTCGTTATCGCTCACGGACAATCGCAGTTTAGCTGCTGATTCCGAGTTCTCTTTCACGAAGAACGGTTTTGGCACGAGCTATATCCTTACGTACGTCGCGGATGCGAGTTGGGTTTTCCAGTTGGCCGGTAGCCAATTGAAAACGAAGGTTGAATAGCTCTTCTTTGAATCCAGCGACTTTTTGTTCGAGTTCAACAGAGGTTAGGTTGCGGAAATCATTAGCTTTCATTTGCTTCACCACCCACTTCTTCGCGTTTCACGAACTTCGTTTTAACTGGGAGTTTATGTGCTGCAAGGCGCATAGCTTCACGTGCGATCTCTTCAGATACGCCAGCAAGCTCGAACATTATTTTGCCCGGTTTTACGACAGCAACCCATTTTTCTACGTTACCTTTACCGCTACCCATCCGGACTTCAAGAGGCTTTTGCGTAATTGGTTTCGCAGGGAAAATCTTGATCCATACTTTACCGCCACGTTTAATGTAACGAGTCATCGCAATACGCGCTGCTTCGATTTGACGGTTAGTGATCCATGAAGGCTCAAGTGCTTGTAGACCGTATTCGCCGAAGGCTACTTCAGTACCGCCTTTAGCGCGACCTTTCATATGACCACGTTGTTGCTTACGATGTTTGACACGTTTTGGTACCAACATGATTAGTTGCCTCCTTCCTGTGGAGCTTTCTTCTTAGTTGGAAGGATTTCACCGCGATAGATCCATACTTTAACGCCGATACGGCCGTATGTTGTCGCAGCTTCTGCTGTTCCATAATCAATGTCTGCACGCAGCGTATGAAGTGGAACTGTACCTTCGCTATAACCTTCTTGACGAGCAATCTCAGCGCCGCCCAAACGACCGCTAACGGCAGTTTTGATACCTTTCGCGCCCATACGGATTGTACGTTGGATGGATTGTTTCATTGCACGGCGGAACGAGATCCGACGCTCAAGTTGTTGTGCAATGCTCTCAGCTACGAGAATCGCATCAAGTTCTGGATGTTTGATCTCAGAGATGTTGATGTGCACTTTTTTGCCTTTAGCGATTTTCGACAGTTCGGAACGAAGGTTTTCAACTTCAGATCCGCCTTTACCGATTACCATACCAGGCTTAGCTGTATGAATTGTAACGTTAACGCGGTTAGCTGCACGCTCGATTTCGAACTTGGAGACAGCCGCATCTTTCAATTTGTTTTTGAGGTACTCACGGATTTTAACATCTTCCATGAGCAATTCGCCGAAGTCTTTGCCTGCGTACCATTTGGATTCCCAATCACGGATAATACCAACACGTAGACCGACCGGGTTTACTTTTTGTCCCACACGTTTTCCCTCCTTATTTTTCGGATACCACCAAAGTAATGTGGCTGGTTCTTTTGTTAATCCGGCTAGCACGACCCATTGCGCGCGGGCGGAAACGTTTCATTGTTGGCCCTTGGTTAACAAACACTTGTGTAATCACAAGTTTGTTCACGTCCAATTGGTAGTTGTGCTCCGCATTAGCAATTGCGGAATTCAGCAGCTTCTCAACGATTGGGGAAGCCGATTTTGGTGTGTGGCGCAGAATCGCGATTGCTTCGCCGACTTGCTTACCACGGATCAAATCAACAACCAGCTGAGCTTTACGAGGTGCAATGCGGACGTGGTTAGCGAACGCTTTAGCTTGTTGCATGGATGAACCTCCTCTCGACCTTTATTACCTAACTATTTAACCGATTAACGACGACCAGTCTTCTTGTCATCGTTACCGTGTCCTTTGTACGTACGAGTTGGCGCGAACTCACCGAGTTTGTGGCCAACCATATCTTCCGTCACATATACCGGCACGTGCTTCTTACCGTCATAAACAGCAAAAGTGTGTCCGATGAATTGCGGGAAAATTGTAGAACGACGCGACCAAGTTTTGACAACCGTCTTCTTCTCAGCCTCGTTCAGAACTTCAACCTTTTTCAGCAAGTAACCGTCAATAAACGGTCCTTTCTTCAAACTGCGACCCATGGATGATCCTCCCTTCACGCTAGCGTTACGCGACGCAGCGCGTCACGCTCATGACGCCGAGGCGCCTATTACTTCGTACGACGACGAACAATGTATTGGCTCGATGCTTTTTTCTTTTTGCGTGTTTTGAAACCAAGTGTCGGTTTGCCCCATGGAGACATTGGAGATTTACGTCCGATTGGCGCACGGCCTTCACCACCACCGTGTGGGTGATCGTTCGGGTTCATTACAACACCACGTACTTCAGGGCGTTTGCCCATCCAACGGGAACGGCCGGCTTTACCGATTTTCACGAGTTCGTGATCTTCGTTACCAACAGAACCGATTGTCGCACGGCATTTTTTCAGAATACGACGTACTTCGCCAGACGTCAAGCGAATTGTGACGTATTGCTCTTCTTTACCAAGAAGTTGAGCAGTTGTTCCAGCAGCACGAACCAATTGTCCGCCTTTACCTGGTTTTAGCTCGATGTTGTGGATAACTGTACCTACCGGGATGTTTTCAAGCGGCAACGCGTTACCGATCTTGATGTCTGCATCTGCTCCGGAAACGATCTTATCCCCAACTTTAAGGCCTTTAGGTGCGATGATGTAGGCTTTCGCTCCATCCACATAGTGGATAAGTGCGATGTTGGACGTACGGTTCGGATCGTATTCGATCGTCGCGACGTTACCTACGATACCGTCCTTGTTACGTTTGAAGTCGATGATCCGGTATTTACGTTTATGGCCGCCACCGTGATGACGAACCGTAATTTTACCTTGGTTGTTACGACCAGCTTTTTTGAAAAGCGGCGCAAGAAGCGATTTCTCCGGTGTGCTTGTGGTGATCTCTTCGAATGTCGAGACGGACATACCACGTCGCGCTGGAGATGTCGGTTTATACTTCTTAACTGGCACTTCGATTCCCTCCTTAACCGATATCTAACGTTCTTTCACGAGAAGCCATGGGCTTCTTCGCTACTTAAACTGTTTCGAAAAATTCTAGCTCGTTGCTATCTGCGCTCAATTGCACGATCGCTTTTTTCCACTCGGATGTATATCCGCTGTGTTTACCGTAGCGTTTAGGCTTAGCCGGCATGCGAAGCGTGTTCACGCTCGATACTTTCACTTTGAAGATCGATTGAATCGCAAGTTTGATCTCTGTTTTGTTAGAACGGATATCAACTTCGAATACATACTTCTTATTCGCCATGAAATCACTTGTTTGTTCAGTAATGATTGGGCGCTTGATAATATCGCGAGGATTTTTCATTACGCAAGCACCTCCTGTACTTTTTCAACCGCTTCTTTAGTGATAATCAGCTTGTCGTATTTCATAACGTCTAGAACATTGATGCCATCGGCTGCAACGAACTTCACGTTAGGAATGTTACGAGCTGCAAGTGCTACATTATCTTCGTAGCCAGCTGTTACAACCAGTGCTTTACGAGCCACTTTCAGGTTGTTCAGAATCGCTGCGAATTCTTTAGTCTTCGGTTGCGCGAACGCCAGTTGATCCAGAACGATAATTTCGTTGTCGATCACTTTGGAAGACAAAGCAGATTTGATTGCTAAGCGACGAACTTTCTTAGGAAGTTTGAAGCTATAGCTGCGTGGAGTTGGTCCGAATACTGTACCACCGCCAACCCATTGCGGGGAGCGAATGCTACCTTGACGTGCACGGCCTGTACCTTTTTGTTTCCAAGGTTTACGACCGCCACCGCGTACTTCGGAGCGTCCTTTAGTTTTGTGCGTACCTCTGCGTTCAGAAGCTTGCTGCAAAAGAACTGCGCTATGCAATACGTGAACGTTTGGTTCAATTCCGAATACCGCTTCGGACAATTCAACCTCGCCAACTTGCGAGCCATTCACGCTATAAAGTGCTACTTTCGGCATTTCATGTTCCTCCTTTCTTAGGTGATTATTTCTTCACCGTAGATTTAACTTTTACAAAACTATTTTTAGGGCCCGGAATGGAGCCTTTAACGAGCAATACATTACGTTCTGCATCGACGCGCACGATTTCAAGGTTTTGGATTGTAACAGTTTCGTTACCCATGTGACCTGGAAGGTGTTTGCCTTTTGGTACGCGGTTCGCTTGGATGGAACCCATCGAACCTGGACCACGGTGGTAACGCGAGCCGTGCGCCATAGGGCCGCGGCTTTGGTTCCAACGTTTGATGTTACCTTGGAAACCTTTACCTTTGGAAGTAGCTGTAACGTCAACGAACTCGCCAGCTGTGAATAGGTCAGCCTTCAATTCCTGGCCAACTTCATATTCAGCAATGTTGATGCTGCGGAATTCACGAACGTAGCGCTTAGGAGCCGTATCCGCTTTTTTAGCGTGGCCGATTTCTGGCTTAGTAGCTCTCGATTCTTTCTTGTCGGAGAAACCAAGTTGTACGGATACGTAACCGTCATTGTCTTGGTCCTTCTTCTGCAAAACAACACAAGGGCCTGCTTCGATAACCGTAACCGGGATTACGTTACCTTCAGGAGTAAACACTTGCGTCATTCCAAGTTTTTTACCTAAGATACCTTTCATGTTGACACCTCATTTCCTTTCCATTTTCAAATATGCATAACTTACAGTTTGATTTCGATATCTACACCGGATGGCAGATCTAAGCGCATCAATGCATCAACCGTTTGCGGCGTTGGGTTAACAATGTCGATCAAACGCTTATGAGTGCGCATTTCGAATTGCTCCCTAGAATCCTTGTACTTGTGTACCGCACGCAGAATGGTGATGATTTGCTTCTCAGTAGGAAGCGGAATCGGCCCAGACACGCCTGCACCGGAACGTTTCGCAGTTTCAACAATCTTCTCTGCGGATTGATCCAGAATTCTATGATCGTATGCTTTCAAGCGAATACGAATCTTTTGCTTAGCCATATAAGTCCCTCCTTCTATCGCCCAATTTAGTATCGGACATACTCCGCAAGAAAACCCGACACGCCCCTCATGGCAAAGGAGCCGTGTGTGTCGGCAACCTCTTGCATCATCGCAACGTCACAGACCAACGCTCACTATTATATCTGAAACGATGGGCGAATGCAACAAAATTATCGACTTTCTTGAAAAGAATTAACTGGGATCCATAGATCGCTACGCTGCGCGGGAAATGGCCTTCGGCTGCTGTTGAAATTGAGTTTCTTCATTAATTAATTGCTTCAGCTGTAGATACTCAATTTCAAAGGCAGCACGTAAACTCTCCGGCTCATTTCCCACTCCGCTACGCTTTGTGGATTCCCGAGAACATTCATAATCAATAAAGCCACAAGAGAAAAGGTCAAAATAAAAAATGGCTTATATAATGAAGCCATTTATCGATAACAGCATGAACTTTGTTCTCTTTGTTTCTGCGCGTCTTTGTCTTCACTTATATTAATGAATGTGCGGCTTTTTCGCAAACATCAAAATTTAGTAATAAAAAAGCCCCCACGGATGTGGGGGCTTTATGAGCTGCAGCTTACGCTGCAGGTTCATTATTTTTGGATGGAAGCTACAGCGCCGGCGCCTACAGTACGGCCGCCTTCACGGATCGCGAAGCGAGTACCATCTTCCAGAGCGATTGGAGCGATAAGCTCAACCGTTACTGTGATGTTGTCGCCTGGCATAACCATCTCAGTACCTTCAGGCAAGCTGATGATACCAGTTACGTCAGTTGTACGGAAGTAGAACTGTGGACGGTAACCTGTGAAAAAAGGTTTGTGACGTCCGCCCTCTTCTTTAGTCAGAACGTAGATTTGAGCTGTAAAGTTCGTGTGTGGTTTAACGGAACCTGGCTTAGCAAGTACTTGACCACGCTCGATGTCTTTACGGTCTACACCACGAAGCAATGCGCCGATGTTGTCACCAGCTTGTGCGGAATCAAGCAATTTGCGGAACATCTCTACGCCTGTTACAACGCATTTGCGAGTTTCTTCAGCAATACCGATGATTTCAACTTCGTCAGATACTTTAACTACGCCACGCTCAACGCGTCCTGTAGCAACTGTACCACGACCTGTGATTGTGAACACGTCCTCAACTGGCATAAGGAACGGCTTGTCAGTGTCACGTTGTGGAGTTGGGATGTAAGTATCAACGTGCTCGAACAGCTCGATGATTTTGTCAGCCCATGGGCCATCTGGGTTTTGAAGAGCTTCACGAGCAGCGCCACGGATGATTGGAGTATCATCACCTGGGAACTCATATTCGCTAAGAAGGTCGCGAACTTCCATCTCAACCAATTCAAGCAACTCATCATCTTCAACCATGTCGCATTTGTTCAGGAATACGACGATGTAAGGTACGCCTACTTGGCGGGAAAGAAGGATGTGCTCACGCGTTTGCGGCATTGGGCCGTCAGCTGCGGATACAACCAGGATTGCTCCGTCCATTTGTGCAGCACCAGTGATCATGTTTTTAACATAGTCGGCGTGACCTGGGCAGTCAACGTGTGCATAGTGACGGTTAGGAGTTTCATACTCAACGTGAGCTGTGGAGATTGTGATACCGCGCTCGCGCTCTTCTGGAGCTTTGTCGATTTGGTCGAATGCTACAGCAGCACCACCGTATCTTTTCGAAAGAACTGTAGTGATTGCAGCCGTCAAAGTTGTTTTACCATGATCGACGTGACCAATTGTACCAATGTTAACGTGCGGTTTATTACGTTCAAATTTAGCCTTAGCCATTGAACTATTCCTCCTTAATAAGTAGAAGATTATGTGATCGGCTGTGCGGGAGCTTAATGCCCCCACTTTCAGCCAAAGTGCAACTTATGAGATACAAGTTGTTTAAGAGCTACTAGTTAGCAGCGCCTTTGGATTTGGAGATGATCTCTTCCGAGATCGAACGTGGTACTTCTTCATAGTGCGAAAGCTCCATGGAGAACACGCCGCGACCTTGTGTACCGGAACGAAGTGTAGTGGAGTAACCGAACATCTCAGCCAGAGGCACCTTAGCGCGAACGATCAACGCACCATGGCGTGTGTCCGAACCTTCGATACGACCGCGGCGGGAGCTCAACATACCCATTACGTCGCCCATGTACTCTTCAGGAACGCTTACTTCTACTTTCATGATAGGCTCAAGCAAGATCGGAGAACATTTGTCCTTCGCTGCTTTAAGTGCCATCGATCCAGCAATTTTGAACGCCATCTCCGAGGAGTCAACGTCATGGTAGGAACCGTCGACTACGACTGCTTTGATGTCAACAACCGGGAAGCCGGCGATAACACCATTTTTCATCGACTCTTCGATACCTGCTTGAATTGGAGCGATAAACTCACGCGGGATGGAGCCACCCACAGTTTTGTTTTCAAATACAAAACCGGTTCCTGGCTCTTGCGGTGAGAATTCAACCCAACAATGACCGAACTGACCGCGACCGCCGGATTGGCGAACGAATTTACCTTCGACCTTCGCAGCCGTTTTGAACGTCTCACGGTAAGCAACTTGCGGCTTACCAACGTTTGTTTCGACTTTGAATTCACGAAGCATACGGTCAACTAGGATTTCAAGGTGAAGCTCGCCCATACCAGCGATGATCGTTTGGCCGGTCTCTTCGTCCGTGTGAGCACGGAACGTAGGATCTTCCTCAGATAGCTTTTGAAGAGCAATACCCATTTTGTCTTGGTCAGCTTTAGTCTTAGGCTCAACCGCAAGCTGGATAACCGGCTCAGGGAAGTTCATCGACTCAAGGATAACCGGGTGCTTCTCATCACAAAGCGTATCACCAGTAGTTGTATCTTTCAAACCTACAGCTGCTGCGATATCACCGGAGTAAACTTCGCTGATCTCTTGACGGCTGTTAGCGTGCATTTGAAGGATACGACCGATCCGCTCACGTTTGCCTTTCGTTGCATTCACAACGTACGAACCGGAGCTAAGAACGCCGGAGTATACGCGGAAGAACGTCAGTTTACCTACGTAAGGGTCAGTCATGATTTTGAACGCCAATGCTGCGAAAGGCTGGTCATCAGCAGACTTGCGAATCGTCTCCGTACCATCTTCAAGGGTACCCTTGATATCCGGAACGTCGATTGGCGACGGCAAGTAGTCAACAACTGCATCAAGCATCAATTGAACGCCTTTGTTACGGTACGAGGAACCCACGATTACTGGGAAGATCTTAACTTCGCAAACACCTTTACGAAGTGCGGATTTAATCTCGGCAACAGTGATTTCTTCGCCTTCGAGATATTTCATTGTAAGCTCTTCATCAAGCTCAGCAACTTTCTCGATCAATTCAAGACGAAGTTCTTCAACTTTGTCTTTGTATTCTGCAGGGATTTCAATTTTCTCCGGATCTTTACCAAGATCGTCTTTGTATTTGTAAGCAACTCGTTCAACCAAGTCGATTACACCTACGAAGTCGTTCTCTGCACCGATCGGCAATTGAATTGCCACTGCATTTGCGTTAAGACGCAGGCGCATATCATTAACAACGTTAAGGAAGTCTGCACCGATAATATCCATTTTGTTGACGTAAGCGATCCGCGGTACGCCGTAACGGTCAGCTTGACGCCAAACGGTTTCGGATTGCGGCTCTACGCCTTCTTTAGCACTGAAAACACCAACGGCCCCGTCCAATACACGCAGGGAACGTTCAACTTCAACAGTGAAGTCAACGTGCCCCGGGGTGTCGATAATATTAATGCGGTGACCATTCCATTGAGCAGTAGTAGCAGCGGAAGTAATCGTGATTCCGCGCTCTTGTTCCTGCTCCATCCAGTCCATCGTCGCTGCACCTTCGTGCACCTCGCCGATTTTGTGGGTACGGCCTGTGTAGAACAGGATCCGCTCTGTTGTGGTAGTTTTACCTGCATCAATATGCGCCATGATCCCGATATTACGCGTATTTTTCAAGGAGAACTCTCTTGCCATAATTCAGTCTCCCTTCGATTAAGCGAATTCTACCAACGATAGTGAGCGAACGCTTTATTCGCTTCAGCCATTTTGTGTGTATCTTCGCGTTTTTTCACGGATGAACCAGTGTTATTGGAAGCATCGATGATTTCAGCTGCCAAACGCTCTTCCATCGTTTTCTCACCGCGGTTACGTGAATAGTTCACGAGCCAACGGAGACCAAGCGCTGTACGGCGTTCCGGTTTAACTTCAATTGGTACCTGGTAGTTCGAACCGCCTACACGACGTGCCTTAACTTCAAGTACTGGCATGATGTTCTTAATTGCTGCTTCAAAAACTTCCATCGGTTCTTTACCCGTACGCTCGTTGATAAGTGTGAACGCATCATACAAAATTGTTTGAGCGACACCGCGCTTACCATCGATCATGATACGGTTGATCAAGCGAGTTACAAGCTTGCTGCTGTACAACGGATCTGGCAATACATCACGTTTTGCTACTGGACCTTTGCGTGGCATGTGGAAGTCCCCCTTTCTTCTAGTTTTTCATTTTAGGATGAGGATAACCGTCACCGGCTATGCCTTATTTTTTAACTTTAGGACGTTTAGTTCCGTATTTGGAACGAGCTTGTTTACGGTTGTTAACACCCGCTGTATCAAGCGCACCGCGAACGATATGGTAACGAACACCCGGAAGATCTTTTACCCGGCCGCCGCGTACCAATACTACGCTATGCTCTTGCAGGTTATGTCCAATACCGCCGATGTAAGCTGTAACCTCAACGCGGTTAGTCAAACGTACACGCGCATATTTCCGCAAAGCGGAGTTCGGTTTTTTCGGAGTCATCGTACCTACACGTGTACAAACCCCACGTTTTTGTGGTGAACTAAGGTTTGTCTCTTCACGTTTCAATGCGTTGAAACCTCTTTGCAGGGCTGGCGATTTCGATTTAACGACTTTCGCTTCACGGCCTTTGCGAACGAGTTGGTTAATTGTTGGCATGTTGCATCCCCCTTCCTCACTTAGTAAAACATTTCAAGACATATTGGCTATTTAAGCCCACAGATCCAGGCGGTTCATAAAGAAACAAACGAAAGTTTCTACCTTGTCATTCAACTCGGTAAAAACGATACTTCTTTATTCGATTTCCGGTATAACCGCTGCCATCGCTGCACCAACTTCAATTCCACAGGTTTCCCCAAGGTCCTTCATTGATTCAGACCAGATGATTGGCACTCCCGATGATTCGCAAAGCCGAACAATACTGTTCTTCAGCCGCGGATCTGTATCTTGTGCTACGTAGACTTCAGTGGCTAATCCTTGCTCAACCATCTTCGTCGTTTGCTTGCTACCAATTACAAATCGCATCTCAACCATCCTTCCAAGTCAGCCAAAACTAGAACGATCAAGTTTCGTTAATGACATGCGTAGAGGTTGTGCGATTTGGCACACTACGACATATTAGCATCTAGGCTTGGTAATTGTCAAGCATGACTCATTAAGAATTACAGGAGAAAATGGATTTTCATGACAAGGCATGACGGCGCAAAGAGCGGCAGGCTACCTTCCGTTTGCAACGGTGCAGCCCCGCACGCTCTTTGTCCTCACGCTGCCTTATATCACATTCCGATTAAGACTCAACCGGTACGCTCTCTGCTTCAACTTGCAGTTCTTCCATGCCTGGTTCATCATCCATGCCAGCTACATGCACGCTGCGATAACGCTGCATACCTGTACCTGCCGGGATGAGCTTACCAATGATAACATTCTCTTTCAAACCAAGCAACTGGTCGACTTTACCTTTGATAGCGGCGTCAGTCAAGACACGAGTTGTCTCTTGGAATGAGGCTGCGGACAAGAAGGAGTCCGTTTCCAGAGAGGCTTTAGTAATACCCAGCAATACCGGTTTCGCAACCGCCGGCTCTTTACCGGAGAGAATTGCGTCGCGGTTAGCCGCTTCGTACTCATGAATATCAACAAAAGCACCTGGCAGCAACGTTGTGTCGCCAGCTTCTACGATACGGATTTTGCGAAGCATTTGCTTCACCATAACCTCGATATGCTTATCGTTGATTTCTACCCCTTGGTTCCGGTATACGCGTTGAACTTCCTGAAGGATATAGTTCTGAACGCCACGGATACCTTTAATACGGAGCATATCCTTCGGATCGATCGAACCATCTGTGAGCTCATCGCCAGCTTCAATCTGTTTGCCTTTGACTACGCGGATACGCGAGCCGTAAGTAACAGCATAAACTTTGGATTCTGCTTCACCTTGGACTTCGATTTCACGGCGGTCTTTCGTCTCGCGGATGTCTTTAATAACACCGTCGATTTCGGAAATGATCGCTTGACCTTTCGGGTTACGTGCTTCGAAAAGCTCTTGGATACGCGGCAAACCTTGCGTAATATCGTCTCCGGCAACACCGCCGGTATGGAAGGTACGCATTGTAAGCTGTGTTCCCGGTTCCCCGATGGATTGTGCAGCGATAATACCGACCGCTTCACCGATCTCAACGAATTTACCTGTTGCCAAGTTACGTCCGTAGCAAATTTTACATACGCCATGACGAGCACGGCAGCTAAGAACGGAACGGATTTGCAGGCTTTCTACTCCAGCAGCGATAAGTTCCTCTGCTTTATTGGAATCGATCAACTGGCTGCGGTGTAGAATGATTTCGCCGTTTTGTGGATTACGAACAGTTTCAAAGGAGTAACGGCCTTCAATACGATCGTAGAGATCTTCGATAACCTCTTTACCGTCTTGAATTTTACTTACTCTAAAGCCTTTGTCTGTTCCGCAATCATCTTCACGAACGATTACATCTTGCGCAACGTCAACCAGACGACGAGTCAGGTAACCGGAGTCAGCTGTACGCAATGCAGTATCGGCAAGACCTTTACGAGCACCATGCGTCGAGATGAAGTACTCGAGTACGGTTAGGCCTTCACGGAAGTTGGACTTGATTGGCAATTCGATAATCCGACCGGATGGATTCGCCATCAAACCACGCATACCGCCGAGCTGTGTAATTTGCGATTTGTTACCCCGTGCTTTTGAATCCACCATGAGCATGATGGAGTTGTAACGATCCATCGATTTCATGAGAATTTCAGTGATTTGATCTTTGGTTTTGCTCCAAATTTCAATGACACGGTCATAACGCTCTTCGTTTGTAATCAAACCACGACGGTATTGATTCGAAACGACTTTTACTTTCTCTTCGGACTCTCTCAAGATCTCAACCTTCTCAGGAGGTACGATAACGTCGGATACCGCAACCGTAATACCCGCACGAGTCGAGTACGTAAAGCCCAGTTCCTTAATCTTGTCGAGCATGACCGAAGTTCTTGTTGTATGGTATTGACGGAAGCACTCTGCAATAATCAAGCCGAGATACTCTTTACCAACGCCGCCAATTTGAGCCAAACCATCCATGAATTTAAGCAAATCTGCACCCTTATCATGGACAAAATATTTATCCGGGGTACCTTGCAGCAGGTTCACCTTGGTAGGTTCATTGATGAAAGGGAAATCCGGCGGGTAAATTTCGTTGAAGATGACTTTACCAACAGTGGTGCAGATCAGCGTCTTCTGCTGTGCATCCGTGAAGGACGTTTTCTTCAGAACTTTAACCGGGATAAATATACGTGCATGCAGGGATACAATACCGCGTTGGTATGCAGAGATCGCTTCGTTTACAGTAGCAAATACAGAACCGCTGCCTTTACCTTCTTTGTTGTCCATCGTCAGGTAGAAGCTTCCGAGAACCATATCCTGTGAAGGCGTTACGACCGGCTTGCCGTCTTTCGGGTTCAAAATGTTACCCGATGCAAGCATGAGCAAACGTGCTTCAGCTTGCGCTTCAGCAGAGAGCGGTACGTGAACAGCCATTTGGTCACCGTCAAAGTCCGCGTTATAAGCGGTACATACGAGCGGGTGAAGTTTAATTGCGCGACCTTCAACCAAAATCGGTTCGAACGCTTGGATACCCAAACGGTGAAGGGTCGGAGCACGGTTGAGTAGAACCGGGTGCTCCTTGATTACTTCTTCCAGCACATCCCAAACTTCTGGGCTAACACGTTCAACTTTGCGTTTTGCACTCTTAATGTTGTGTGCAAGACCTTTGTTAACGAGTTCCTTCATTACGAATGGCTTGAAGAGCTCAAGCGCCATTTCTTTCGGCAATCCGCATTGGAACATTTTCAAGCTAGGACCTACGACGATAACGGAACGACCGGAATAGTCAACCCGTTTACCGAGCAAGTTCTGACGGAAACGTCCTTGCTTACCTTTGAGCATATGGCTGAGCGATTTAAGCGGACGGTTACCTGGACCCGTTACCGGGCGACCACGGCGGCCGTTATCGATCAAAGCATCAACCGCTTCTTGAAGCATACGCTTCTCATTCTGCACGATAATATCCGGCGCACCGAGATCGAGCAGACGTTTCAGACGGTTGTTACGGTTAATTACACGACGGTACAAGTCATTCAGGTCAGACGTTGCAAAACGTCCACCATCAAGCTGTACCATTGGACGAAGTTCCGGTGGAATGACCGGCAGCACATCAAGAATCATCCATTCCGGCATATTGCCGGAGTTGCGGAATGCTTCGATAACTTCAAGACGTTTGATCGCACGGTTACGACGTTGGCCTTGAGCGGTACGAAGATCTTCTTTCAATGTTTCAAGCTCACGCTCAACATCGATGTCTTGAAGCAGTTTCTTCACAGCTTCTGCACCCATGCCGGCATGGAAGCCATAGCCGTACTTCTCACGGTAGCTGCGGTATTCTTTCTCGGACAACAGCTGCTTTTTCTCAAGCGGCGTATCGCCTGGATCCGTAACCACATATGATGCAAAATAGATGATCTCTTCAAGCGAACGAGGCGACATATCAAGTGCCAGCCCCATACGGCTTGGAATTCCTTTGAAGTACCAGATATGGGATACAGGAGCCGCTAGCTCGATATGTCCCATACGCTCACGACGAACTTTCGCACGCGTTACTTCAACACCACAACGGTCACAGACGACGCCTTTATAACGAACGCGCTTGTATTTACCGCAATGACATTCCCAGTCTTTCGTCGGTCCGAAAATCTTTTCGCAGAAAAGACCTTCTTTCTCCGGTTTTAAAGTCCTGTAGTTGATCGTTTCCGGTTTCTTTACTTCTCCGCGGGACCACGATCGGATTTTATCCGGAGATGCCAATCCAATCTTCATATACTCGAAGTTGTTCACGTCCAACAAGGAGCAACCCTCCTTCGTCATGGTTCACTAATATGCTGTATTTAACGCCGTTAACGGCTAAAGGAGCACAGCTCAAGCGGCTCCTTCAGCCTTACATCCGCCCGTGAAGTTGGATTCGGCATGCTTATGACTTCCGGCAGGAAAGCAACGATTACTCGACGCCTACTTCTGCACCTTCCAAGTTGAGGTTGAGCTTGTCAGTTGCTGCATCATCCTCGTCGTCCATCTCTTTCATTTCGATCTCTTCTTCATTCTCAGATAGGATCTTAACGTCCATACCTAAGCTCTGAAGCTCTTTGATCAAAACTTTGAAGGATTCAGGCACGCCCGGTTCCGGAACGTTCTCGCCCTTCACGATAGACTCGTACGTTTTGACACGGCCGACGACATCATCTGATTTCACGGTCAAAATCTCTTGCAATGTATATGCGGCGCCATAGGCTTCAAGCGCCCAAACTTCCATCTCCCCGAAACGCTGACCGCCGAACTGTGCTTTACCACCCAGCGGCTGCTGAGTAACAAGCGAGTAAGGACCAGTGGAACGAGCATGGATTTTGTCATCAACCATGTGCGCCAGTTTAATCATGTACATGACGCCTACTGTTACTTCACGCTCGAAAGGCTCACCGGAGCGTCCGTCGTAAAGAACGGTCTTACCGTTACGCTGCATGCCTGCTTCTTCCATGGAGTCAAACACGTCATACTCACGCGCTCCATCGAATACCGGCGTTGCAGCATGGATGCCAAGGCGCTTACAAGCCATACCAAGATGGACTTCGAGCACTTGACCGATGTTCATACGCGAAGGTACGCCCAGCGGGTTAAGAACAACCTCTACCGGCGTTCCGTCCGGTAGGAACGGCATATCTTCTTCTGGGAGGATACGGGCGATAACCCCTTTGTTACCATGGCGTCCTGCCATCTTATCCCCTTCAGAGATCTTACGTTTCTGTGCGATGTAGGCACGAACCAATTGGTTAACGCCAGGTGGCAATTCGTCGCCGTTCTCACGTGTAAACACTTTAACGTCGACAACGATACCGTCGGTACCGTGAGGTACCCGCAAGCTGGTATCGCGAACTTCACGCGCTTTCTCACCGAAAATCGCATGCAGCAAACGCTCTTCGGCCGTCAGCTCTGTAACCCCTTTAGGCGTTACTTTACCGACGAGAATGTCCCCTGCGCTAATCTCGGCACCGACACGGATAATACCGCGCTCATCCAAGTTGCGGAGCGCTTCTTCGCCGACGTTCGGAATGTCGCGTGTAATTTCTTCCGGTCCAAGCTTCGTGTCACGCGCTTCCGACTCATATTCTTCAATATGAATGGACGTGTAGACATCCTCTTTAACCAGTTTCTCGCTTAGTAGGATCGCATCCTCATAGTTGTAGCCTTCCCACGTCATGAACGCAACGACAACGTTACGTCCGAGCGCTAATTCGCCCATTTCGGTGGAAGGACCATCCGCAAGGATATCACCTTTCTTCACGATGTCGCCTTTACGGCAGATCGGACGCTGGTTAATACAAGTACCTTGGTTAGAGCGCATAAACTTATGCAGCTTCGATTTCACCAAGTCTCCTGTTACCGGCTTACCGTCAATCATCTCAACGCGGCGCAGCCAGATCTCATTGGCCGACACGCGTTCGATAACGCCATCGTATTTTGCAACGATACATACGCCTGAATCTTTAGCAGACTTATGTTCCATGCCCGTACCGACAAGCGGAGACTTCGGAATAAGCAGTGGAACAGCCTGCCGCTGCATGTTGGATCCCATGAGCGCACGGTTGGAGTCATCGTTCTCAAGGAACGGAATGAGCGCCGTAGCGACGGATACAACCTGTTTAGGCGATACGTCCATATAGTCAACACGTTCAGTAGGCATGGTCAAAATATTGTCAGCCTGTTTGTTGTAACGAACGATAACCGCATCGTCGAGGAACTTGCCTTCGCCCGTAAGCTTAGCATTCGCTTGCGCGATAACGTAGTTATCTTCTTCATCAGCAGTCAGGTAGGCAATTTGCTCCGTAACGATAGCCGTCTTCGGATCTACCCAGCGGTAAGGAGCTTCGATAAAGCCATATTCATTAATACGCGCGAATGTCGACAAGGAGTTGATCAAACCGATGTTCGGTCCCTCCGGCGTCTCAATCGGACACATACGGCCATAGTGAGAGTTATGAACGTCACGAACCTCAAAGCCCGCACGCTCACGCGTCAAACCGCCGGGTCCGAGTGCAGACAGACGACGTTTGTGCGTCAGCTCAGCAAGCGGATTGGTTTGGTCCATAAACTGCGATAGTTGGGATGAACCAAAGAACTCTTTAATCGACGCGATAACAGGACGGATATTGATAAGCGCCTGCGGTGTAATCGCATTAGCATCCTGGATGGACATACGCTCACGAACAACACGTTCCATACGGGACAAACCGATACGGAACTGGTTCTGAAGCAGCTCGCCAACCGAACGAAGACGACGGTTACCTAGGTGGTCAATATCATCCGTGCTGCCTACGCCGTGCAGCAAATCTATGAAATAATTGATGGAAGCGATTATATCAGCAGGTGTAATATGCTTAACAGCTTTGTCGATAATGCCGTTGGCAATGACCTTAATCACTTTAGTCTCATCAAGCGGGGAGTATACACTCACCGTTTGAAGCGGAATACTATCCGCATCAAGAACGCCATTTGCCACATTGTACGTTTTGAAGCCTACATTGTTCTCCAGATGAGGGATTAGCTCATCCAGCAAACGACGGTCGATCATTTGGCCAGCTTCCGCCAGGATTTCCCCTGTAGAAGGATCAAACAACGTTTCCGCAAGCCGTGTGTTGAACAGACGGTTCTTAATGTGCAGCTTCTTATTGATTTTGTAACGACCTACGTTTGCCAAATCATAACGCTTTGGATCAAAGAAGCGTGCTACCAGCAAGCTCTTTGCATTATCAAGCGTAGGCGGCTCACCCGGACGGAGTCTTTCGTAAATCTCGATAAGAGCTTTTTCCGTGGAATCGGTGTTATCCTTATCCAGCGTGTTGCGAATATATTCGTCATGGCCCAGCAATTCTAAAATTTCAGCATCCGTGCCGAATCCAAGCGCGCGAAGAAGTACTGTAACCGGGATCTTCCGAGTGCGGTCAATACGAACATAAATAATGTCCTTCGCATCGGTTTCAAGTTCCAGCCACGCACCGCGGTTTGGAATCACCGTAGCCGTATAATTTTTCTTGCCGTTTTTGTCCACTTTCGTGCTAAAGTAAACGCTAGGTGAACGAACCAATTGGCTGACGATAACGCGTTCCGCGCCATTAATAATAAATGTGCCCGTCTCGGTCATCAGCGGGAAATCACCCATGAACACTTCTTGCTCTTTCACTTCACCGGTTTCCTTGTTAATGAGTCGAACCTTAACACGCAGCGGTGCTGCATAAGTCACGTCGCGTTCTTTCGACTCATCGACAGAGTACTTAGGCTCGCCAAGTGAATAGTCGATGAACTCAAGCATCAAATTACCTGTAAAATCCTGAATCGGCGAAATGTCTTGGAAAAGCTCAAGCAAGTCCTTCTCCAAAAACTTCTCGTACGATTTTTGTTGGATTTCAATCAGGTTCGGAACTTCGAGCACCTCGCGGATGCGGGCATAGCTTCTACGCGTGCGACGCCCATACTGAACAAGTTGTCCTGCCAACTTAACCTCACCCCTCATGTCTGCTTCACAGAAAGTGAACAATGACCTTGTATAAACAAGCTTAAACAGTTCGCTAATCGTACCCCTAAATGTGCGAGCATGACCGCGAACGTTTATCACATTGTTAAAACCAGAATGTGCAGCAGGCAAATTCTGATTCAAATAAAGAAAAGCCCTTATCGAGAAATCGAAAAAAGAGCATGCTTCTGTCAGCCACAACTCTGTGGTACAATAAACCACAAAAGTCTCATATCAAGTAATTTTGACCCAAAATGTAAACCATTATACGTCAAACCCGCTGTTTCTATTCATTTAAAATAGCGCTTGACATTTTAGCGGACTAAAGAGATTGTGCCCATTTTAATGCTGACATTTTATAATGATATCACATCAGAAAAGTCAAGTCAACAAAATGTTGCGTTTTTCCCTAGACTTCCTTCTGCGCCCTAAATATGCGATAACCCTTCTCTTTCGTAACCTCTTCCACGTTTCCGAAAATCGCTTCGAGCTTCGCTGCCGCAGAGGGTGCTCCTTGCTTCTTCTGAATGACCACCCACATCGCCCCGCCCGGAACTAACAGCTTCGCACCTTCTTCAAATATCCGATGAACAACCTCTTTGCCCGCCCGAATCGGCGGATTTGTTATGATCGCGTCGAAGGTTTGACCCATCACCCGTTCATAGATGTCGCTCTGCAATACCGTAGCGTTCAAGACTCCATTTAACTTCAAGTTCTCCGTTGCCAGCGCAACGGCACGTTCATTAATGTCGATCATCGTCACATGCCCTTGTTCAGCCAGCTTCGCTGCTGTAATTCCCATTGGCCCATAACCACAGCCGACATCCAGCACCTTCGCTTGCTTATCCAGCTGAAGCGCTTCGACAAGCACTCGACTGCCAAAATCTATGCCGGTTTTCGAGAAAACGCCTGCATCCGTCATAAAACGCAGCTTATATCCGCGAAGCTCGGTCTCAAGAAGATGCCGATCATGCGCGATACCCGGCGTACGTGTGTAATAATGGTCTGACATCATATCCCTCCCATCCGGAACAACCTTAAAATCAAGGAAACCCCTTGAAGCCGAAGCTTCAAGGGGTTTCCGCTATAAGCGGTTATTACTTCACTTCTACGGAAGCGCCTGCTTCTTCAAGCTTAGCTTTGATAGCGTCAGCGTCTTCTTTGGAGATTCTTTCTTTAACTGCTTTAGGAGCGCCGTCAACAAGGTCTTTCGCTTCTTTCAGGCCAAGACCTGTGATTTCGCGAACTGCTTTGATAACGTTGATTTTGGAAGCGCCAGCGTTGTTCAAGATTACGTCGAACTCAGTTTGCTCTTCAACTGCAGCTACTGCTGCACCTGCTGCTGCAACTGGTGCTGCTGCAGTTACGCCGAATTCTTCTTCGATTGCTTTAACTAGGTCGTTCAGTTCAAGAACGTTCATGCCTTTAATGGCTTCCAAGATTTGCTCTTTACTCATGAGTGAAACCTCCAATAGTTTGTTTTGTTTTTGTTTTATTTCAATTATTTAAAATGAATGCTGAGTCAGCCACAGGCTGCCTCAAACCAATCATTTCTAAGCTTCTTGTTTCTCTGCAACAGCTTTAACTGCAAGAGCAAAGTTGCGCATTGGAGCCTGAAGCACGCTGAGAAGCATGGACAGCAAACCTTCTTTGGAAGGTAGATCCGCCAGTGCTTTGATTTCTTCCGCGTTGAAGACTTGACCTTCAACTACGCCGCCCTTAAGTTTAAGTGCGTCGTTTTTCTTAGCGAAATCAGCCAAAATCTTAGCTGGAGCAACTGCATCCTCTTTGCTGAAAGCGATAGCCGTAGGGCCAGCCAGAACAGCATCCAATTCAGACAGTTCCGCTTGTGCAGTCGCACGACGAACGAGGGAGTTTTTCAATACTTGGAACTCGATGTTCGCTTCGCGCAATTGTTTACGGAGCTCAGTTACTTGCTTCACGTTAAGACCACGGTAATCAGCAACAACTGTGCAGGAACTCTCGCGAAGTTTAGTCGTGATGTCTGCAACAGCCAGCTCTTTACCTTGAATGATTTTTGCGTTTGCCATAATGTACACCTCCCGTTATGTTGTCAACATCCCGATTAATGCAGCGGAATCCTTCCACGCGATGCATGAGAAAGGCCCCCGCAGACGTAGCGAAGGCCATGATGGTCCGTAAATCACTTCCTGCCAATCGGCGAAAAGCGCACAAACACGTTTATCATAACACCTCGGTAGGAAATTAAGCCGAGTAGGCACCTACTGTCTTCGGTATGCATATTCGATTATCAATTTCTGTTTCTCTTAGCGGAACGAAGCAGCGTTCAAACGAGCGCCAGGACCCATTGTCGAGGAAACAGAAATACCTTTCAGGTAAACCCCTTTAGCTGCAGCCGGTTTTGCACGGTTCAGCGCATCGATCAGTGTTTTCAAGTTTTCGTTCAGCTTTTCGGAGTCGAACGATACTTTACCGATTGGTGCATGGATTTGACCTGCTCTGTCAAGACGGTATTCAATCTTACCAGCCTTGATTTCTTGTACGGCTTTAGTAACGTCAAACGTTACTGTACCCGCTTTAGGGTTAGGCATAAGGCCTTTACCGCCGAGGATACGGCCGAGCTTACCAACTTCAGCCATCATGTCCGGAGTAGCAACGCAAACGTCGAACTCGAACCAGCCTTGTTGGATTTTTGCGATTACGTCAGCATCGCCAACATAATCTGCGCCTGCTGCTTCTGCTTCTTTGGCTTTATCGCCCTTAGCAAAAACGAGTACGCGTTTTGTTTTACCAGTACCGTGAGGAAGTACAACTACGCCACGAACTGCTTGGTCTTGTTTCTTAGGGTCTACACCCAAACGTACAGCAACTTCAACCGTTTCGTCGAATTTAGCTGTAGCGGCTTTCTTAACGAGTTCAATCGCTTCAGCAGCCTCGTATGTTGCTTCAACATCGATCAGCTTAACAGCTTCAAGATATTTTTTACCGTGTTTAGCCATTAGAATTCTCCTCCTTATGTGGTAGTAACGGAAAATCCTCCCTGCGAAAGGGAGATCCTCCCACCTGAGCGAAGCAGCGCTTCGTCAGTCAGACAACGCCATCTGGTGTGTCTTCTGTCAGCCGTTAACGACTAGTCTTCAACTACAACGCCCATGCTGCGCGCTGTACCTTCAACCATGCGCATAGCTGCTTCTACAGAAGCTGCGTTGAGGTCAGGCATTTTTTGTTCAGCGATCTCACGAACGACAGAACGTTTAACCGTCGCAACTTTCTTCTTGTTCGGCTCACCGGAACCTTTAGCAATCTTAGCAGCAACGCGAAGAAGTACTGCAGCCGGCGGCGTTTTCGTTTCGAAAGTAAACGAGCGATCTTCAAAAACAGTGATTACAACTGGGATAATCAAACCAGCTTGATCTGCAGTACGAGCGTTAAACTCTTTACAGAAAGCCATGATGTTAACCCCTGCTTGACCTAGCGCTGGACCGATCGGCGGAGCCGGATTCGCTTTACCCGCTGGAACTTGCAGTTTAACCAACTTGATGACCTTTTTTGCCATGATGAACACCTCCTTGCCGTAATAATCACACGCTAGTCCAAGAATCCGCGATTAGACTTTCTCTACTTGATTGTAGTCAAGCTCAACCGGCGTTTCTCTTCCGAACATGTTGACATGCACCTTCAGCTTACTCTTGTCGAGCAGAATTTCTTCCACTGTTCCGACAAAGTTAGCGAACGGCCCGACTTTAACACGCACCGTTTCCTTCAGATCGAATTCGATCTTAGGCTTCGGCTCTTCCATGCCCATATGGCGCAAAATTTGTTCCACTTCATCAGGCAGAAGCGGCGTAGGTTTTGAACCTGAGCCAGTCGAACCGACAAATCCGGTTACGCCGGGTGTGTTGCGAACGACATACCAGGAATCATCCGTCTGAACCATTTCCACAAGAACATAGCCGGGGTAAACTTTACGCATGACGGTTTTCTTCTTGCCGTCCTTGTCTACCACTTCTTCTTCCATAGGAACAAGCACACGGAAGATCTTGTCTTCCATGCCCATCGATTCAACACGTTTCTCCAAGTTCGCTTTTACTTTGTTCTCATACCCTGAATAGGTGTGAACAACATACCATCTTTTCTCCATCGTTTCCATAACAAGCCACCCTTGGCCCCTTCTTAAACAATCAGTTCGACCAATGCGGAAATTCCGATGTCAAGGACCCAGAAGTAAACTGTCACCGCTATAATCGTAAAGAATACTACGAGTGTATAGCTTGTCAATTCCTTACGGCTTGGCCAGCGGACTTTCTTTAATTCCGCGAAGCTGTCGGTGAAGAAGGAAAAAGTCGACCCGAAGCTTTGCTTCAGCTTAGCTAAAAATGCCACGTCCACCAACCTCCATAATGACCTTATCGAGTTTCGCGATGAGGAGTATGCTCGTTACAATACTTGCAAAACTTCTTCATCTCAATACGGTCGGGGTGATTCCGTTTGTTCTTGCTGGAAGCATAGTTTCTTTGTTTGCAGTTTGTGCAAGCCAACGTAATAATTACCCGCATTGCTGACACCTCCCGAACTTACCATAAATAAATAAAGTGTGAAACGTTGTATGTGAACCCAGCCTGATTTTGATCCCATAATAAAAAAAGACCTATTTAGGGCTACCAAAACACTTTATCACAAGCAATAGGTAGTGTCAACGGAAAACTATTCCTGCACACTTGCTATTCTTGTGCTGCTTGCTCACATCTCAGACAGGGCGACAACAACACAAAAAGAGCCGACAACTTCCATTCCGCAGTAAACAGTATGATCCGGACAAGGACAATTCAAACCTCGAAAAGCCCTCCCATTAAAAAAGAGCCGCAATCGGCTCCCTGGTTTCATCCATTTAGCTACCAATATCACGCAATTCCAAATACCGTTCGAGCTTCCGTTTCACCCGTTGAAGCGCATTATCAATGGATTTCACATGCCGATCCAAATCAACGGCAATCTCTTGATAGGATCTTCCATCCAAATAGAGCATAAGCACTTTACGTTCAAGATCACTGAGGATCTCGGACATTTTATCCTCAAGACCAACAAACTCTTCTTGATTGATAATGAGTTCTTCCGGATCCGAAACTCTCGTTCCGCAAATGACGTCAAGCAGCGTGCGATCCGAATCTTCGTCATAGATTGGTTTGTCGAGCGAAACATAAGAATTAAGCGGGATATGCTTCTGACGGGTTGCCGTCTTAATCGCCGTAATGATCTGCCTTGTTATGCACAGTTCAGCAAAGGCTTTGAAAGAAGCTAGCTTATCACCCTTAAAATCTCGAATCGCCTTATAAAGGCCAATCATGCCTTCTTGGACGATATCTTCGCGGTCGGCCCCAATCAAGAAGTAGGAACGCGCTTTGGCACGGACAAAGTTCTTGTATTTATTAATTAAATATTCCAGCGCTTCGCTGTCACCCTCGCGAACCGTCTCGACAATGTCTTCGTCCGTTTTGCAGTCATAATCCAGCGTTTTCCATTCTCTGAGGTCGATGCTCACGAACAATCCCTCCGGCTCGAAAGGCGTACAATGCCCAAAACTATCAGTAGCTTAATCTATAAACCGGCGCGCAATGTCTCATAACTAGAGCAAATAACATATCTGAAACAACCTTCTACAACGTACCCTACGTGTAGAAACTTAGACTCAGTATACATTATGTAACCTTCAACCGTCAATGACGATCCCTCTGAAAACATGCTAATTATCTAGCAAAAATGGGAATTCCAACCGACATATAAGAGATTTTCAACCTATTCTCTCCCATACCGATAACGTGAAAGTCTAGCGCTTACATTTGACCTCTGCGCCATCGTTCCAGTTTCATTCGAACATCCATGCTAATATTGCCATCCAGCTCATTGCGAACCGTCGTTTTCTGTTCGACCTTTCGCTCAATCGCTTTGCGGTTTTGCTGGATTTCGATAAGCAGCTCCCTGGCAGATTTCCGCAAGGCGCCTTTCCCGAAAGTGACTGCCTGCTCCGCCATATCCGATGTCGCGACATGAATGTTGCGGCTTCGAAGAGCAAGCTCCGACGCAAGACGCTCAATACAAGCATCGGCTGTTTCCTTCTCCTTCGTAAACACGACAGTCAGCCTATGCTGTTTGAACGTGGAGCCAACTCCGGGAACTTGATGCGCATCGAATACCACAATGACCTTCATACCGGTGAAGCCTTGATAGTCCGCCAGCATTTCCAGCAGCCGATCCCGCGCATCCTCTAAATCCCTGTCACCTATAGCGGAAAGAACCGGCCAAGCACCAATCATATTGTAGCCGTCAACCAGCAGTACGTCTTCCCGGCGCTTCATCGCCTACTTGGCGAGGCGCTGCCGCAAGACTTCGTACATCAGCACACCTGCTGCAACGGACGCGTTTAGTGAGTTCAATTGGCCGTTCATCGGAAGCTTGATGAGGAAATCGCATTTCTCACGAATCAGTCTGCCAATCCCATTCGCTTCATTGCCAATGACAATCGCAAGCGGCATATCGAACTTCGTAGAAGATGAGTAAACATCCTGCTTCGCGCCAACGTCAGCACCCGCTACCCAAATACCCGCTTCTTTCAGCTTATCGATTGTTTGTGCCATATTTGTAATCCGAGCAACCGGCATGTACTCTACTGCCCCGGCGGATGTTTTGGCAACCGTCGCTGTCAGTGAAGCAGAACGCCGCTTCGGAATAATTACACCATGAACACCGGTACATTCCGCAGTCCGTAGAATAGAACCCAAGTTATGCGGATCTTCAATCTCATCGAGCAGCAGGAAGAATGGCAGTTCGCCGCTTTCTTTGGCCCGCGCAAGAAGCTCTTCAATTTCGTAGTACCGGTAAGCTGCCGCTTGGGCAACAACACCTTGGTGCGGAACGCCTTCCACCATTTGGTCCAGCTTCCGCTTGTCCACGATCTGTACGACAAGACCCGCTTTCTTCGCTTCCAGCATAATCGGCTGAGCTGCCTTCTGTGCTTGCTCAGCCACCCAAATTTTGTTGATTTCGCGTCCGGAGCGCAGTGCTTCCATTACGGGATGCTTACCTGCGATCCATTCCTGTGTATCATCTTCAACCTCGCGCATCATTAACCTCCTTAAATATGTCTCTACTCTCTGCTGCTTCTATTCGTCAAAAGCGATCGCCATCAGCTCACGCAGCCGGCTCACTTTCTTGCCATAATACAAATACCCAATTAAGCATTCCAGCGCCGTCGCCTGCTGGTAGTCGGCCGGGTCCGCGTTCTTAGGCGAGGTGCCTGACTTGGCATTACGTCCTCGCCTTACGATATCCGCTTCTTCCTCGGTCAGAATCGGCTGCCACTTCTCCAGCAGGATCCGCTGCGCTTTAGCCGAGACAAACTGCGTAGCCTGACGATGGAGATGGTGCAGCTTATGATTGGGCTGCGAAATGAGATATTGTCGTACCATCATCTCAAACACCGCATCCCCAATGTAAGCCAGCACGATGGGATTCATTAATTGAACCGGTTTGTTCGGGGAGTGGAACCATAAGCTCTCTTCGATGCCCAAACCGATTCCACCGCTTCCTCCGATACCGATATCCGAATGTCCGTTATCCTTGTTATCCATCATTTCCGCCGCCACCGGATACCTTGCGGAGTATCCTCTAGTACGATCCCGAGCGCAGACAGCTGGTCGCGAATTTCATCGGCCCGCTTCCAATTCTTACTGGTCCGCGCTTCTGTCCGCTGCACGATAAGAGCATCGATATCGGCATCGAGCAGTTCTTCTTCTGCTTCCAACAGTCCCAGTACACGGTCAAAATCTTGGAACGCCGTCAGCAGCAGCTCAAGCTCCTCTGCCGATACAACCGAACGCTGCAGAAGCAGGTTCGCTTCGCTTACCAGCTCGAACATCGCGGTAATGGCATCCGGCGTGTTGAAGTCGTCGTCCATCTTCGCATTGAACTGCTCGCGAATCGCAGCGATTCGTTCTTTGAGTTGATCAAGCGCCGCCCCGTCCGGCACGCTTACCGCAACGGAAAGACGGTGTTTCACATTCGAAACGGAATTCAAGATCCGCTCAATGCTGTTCTCTGCTTGCGCAATCGTTTCGTCGCTGAAGTTAAGCGGACTTCTATAATGCGCCGACAGCATAAAGTAGCGAATAACAGCCGGTTTAATGCGAGTAAGCATCTCCTGCACCGTGATCCCGTTACCGAGTGACTTGGACATTTTCTCATTGTTGATGTTGATGTAACCATTATGCATCCAATAGTTCGCGAGCGGCTTGCCTGTCACAGACTCGGATTGTGCAATTTCACATTCATGATGCGGGAACTGCAGGTCATGGCCGCCGCCATGGATGTCCAGCGTATCGCCCAGATATTTGCGCGCCATCGCAGAGCACTCAATATGCCAGCCCGGGCGTCCCGCTCCCCATGGGCTATCCCATTTGATTTCTCCGGGCTTCGCAGCTTTCCATAGTACAAAGTCTTGACCGCTTTCTTTGCGCTCATCCACGCCGATCCGAATACCCAGCTGCAGCTCATCCATATTCTGATGCGAAAGCTTGCCGTAATCAGGGAACGTACTCGTACGGAAAAATACATCTCCGCCGTTCTCATACGCATGGCCGCCATCGATGAGCGACTGGATAAAGGCAATAATTTCATCCATATGTTCGGTAACACGCGGATTAAGCGTAGCTTTGTGGATACCCAGTCCTTCGATATTCTCGTTAAACGCATGAATAAACCGCTCTGCTACTTCAGGAACCGTTGTGCCCAGCTGCTCCGCTTTACGAATCAGCTTATCGTCCACATCCGTAAAGTTCACGACGTAATTTACTTCGTAAGCAGCCGACTCCAGATAGCGGCGCACGACATCGAAGAAAATCGCCGGACGGGCATTCCCGATATGGATATAATCATAAACCGTTGGTCCGCACACGTACATTTTCACTTTGCCGGGCTCAAGCGATTGAAAAATTTCCTTCTCACGTGTCATTGTGTTATATATACGCAGGCTCATTATCTCGTTTCTCCTCCAGCAACTGGCTCTTTGCGTCGTTCTCTTTCTTGCTCCAGCTCTATTCTTAACTCAGACACTTCCTTCTGCATCGCCCGCAGCATCTCAATGACCGGATCCGGGAGCTGGGTATGATCCAGGCGGTCCCCTACCCGAGTGCCATTGCGTTTAATTACTCTGCCGGGAATACCGACCACTGTGCTGTTCGAAGGAACTTCACGCAGCACAACGGAATTTGCCCCAATATTCACATTGTCTCCAACCTTGAAGGAGCCTAGAACCTTTGCCCCTGATGCGATGACCACATTGTTGCCGATGGTCGGGTGACGCTTCCCTCTTTCTTTCCCCGTCCCGCCAAGCGTTACCCCTTGATAGATAACCACATTATCGCCGATTTCGCAGGTCTCCCCAATGACTACACCCATGCCGTGGTCAATAAACAGCTTTTCCCCGATTGTCGCGCCCGGATGAATTTCAATGCCTGTAAAAAATCGGCTGGTCTGCGAGATGACGCGTGCAAGTGTGTACCACTTGCGTTTGAAGAGCGCGTGTGCGATTCGGTGCGACCATATCGCATGAAGACCTGAATAAGTGAACACGACTTCCAGCTTATTGCGGGCAGCAGGATCATTCTCTAGTATCGTCTCAATGTCAGACGCCAAGCTTCGAAACATCGAAATTCCCCCTCTCCGGTATCGACAATAATACAAAAAGCCCCCGCAGCCCAAAGGCTGCAGAGGCGTAATCACGCGGTCCCACTCTGCATCGGAACGATTAGTTGTACTTCTTGGTATCGTTCGTCTTATAGTCCGTAACGAGGACCAATCGTCACCACCCACCCTGCCGATAACGGCAGCTCGGAGATGCGGCTCCCAGGCGCAACGTTTATTCCCAAGAATAAGCGACTCACACCCAGTCATTCGAACACCGCTATACTACTGTATCTGCGGCTCCGTTTGAAGGTCGCCCTCTCTGGTATTCCTGTATTGAAATAAACAATCCTGTTCTAAGCCTTATCGTTCTAAATTAATTCAAGTATAGCCGAGGACTTCCTAACTGGCAAGTAGTCAAACGCCTATCACGTCCAGGTATTCGTGGAAATTAATAGGCTGATGCCATTAACCCAGTCGCCCTTGCAAACGCTGTTCAACCTTTGCTTGACCCAACAATGCTATAGTCTGATTCAAGTCTGGCCCGTGAGTTTGACCCGTCAGAGCGGCGCGAATCGGCATAAAGAGCTGCTTGCCCTTGAAGCCCGTTGCTTGCTGGACCGATTTGATGGCTGCTTTGATTCCATCTACATCGAAGGCTTCCATCGCTTTCACTTGATCCAAGAAAGCTTGCAGGACAACCGGTACCTGCTCCTCCGCCAAGACGGTCTTAGCCTCATCCTCGTCTGCCGCTTCCGGCAAGAAGAAGAGCTCGGTAAGCGGAACAATATCCGCTGCAAACCGCAGCTTATCTTGATAAAGAGCAACCAGATCACGCGCCCAATCATGCTCGCTAGCGCTTAACGCCGCAGGCAAACGTCCCGCTTCTTGAAGATGCGGGATACACAGCTCCACAATACGCGGAACGTCCGATTTCTTCATGTACTCATTATTCATCCAGCTCAGCTTGTTCGTATCGAACACGGCAGGGCTTTTGCTCAAACGATTAGCTGTAAAGACGGACACCAATTCCTCGCGCGTGAACATCTCCTGCTCACCTTCTGGCGACCAGCCGAGCAAGGTAATGAAGTTGAACATCGCTTCCGGCAAATAACCAAGTTTATCGTATTGCTCGATAAACTGGATAATGGACTCGTCGCGCTTGCTCAGCTTCTTCCGGTTCTCGTTGACGATCAGCGTCATATGACCGAATACCGGCGGCTCCCAGCCGAACGCTTCATAAATCATCAGCTGACGCGGCGTGTTGGAGATATGATCCTCTCCGCGCAGGACATGGCTGATGGCCATCAGATGATCATCCAATGCGACAGCGAAGTTGTATGTTGGGATGCCGTCCTTCTTCACGATGACGTAGTCACCGATGCCATCGGACTCGAAGCTGATTTGACCTTTCACCAGATCGTTAAACGTGTAGGTCCGGTTCTCCGGTACACGGAAGCGGATGCTCGGGATACGGCCTTCCGCTTCAAAAGCAGTACGCTGCTCATCCGTCAAGCTGCGGTGCTTACCGGAATAACGCGGCATTTCCCCGCGTGCCGTCTGCTCTTCCCGCTCCTGCTCCAGCTCCTCCTCGGTGCAGTAGCACTTGTAAGCAAGACCCTTGTCGAGCAGTTCTTGCCAGTACTCGCGGTACAGATCAAGACGCTCTGTCTGGCGGTAAGGGCCGTAACCTCCGCCGACGTCGATGCTTTCATCCCAATCGATCCCAAGCCATTTCAAATACGTAAGCTGGTTTTCTTCACCGCCCGCCACATTGCGTTTCACGTCGGTATCTTCGATCCGTATAATGAATTTGCCGCCTAAATTACGCGCAAACAGATAGTTGAATAAGGCCGTTCTGGCATTGCCGATATGTAAATGACCTGTTGGTGACGGTGCATATCGTACTCTGATTTGTTCTGACATCTTGTATTACTCCTCCCGGACAACTAATTGTATTGCAGAATCATAGCACAACTTTTACAAGGCAGACAACCGATTGCGCGGCAATCCCTTCGCCGCGGCCGGTGAATCCCAGCTGCTCCGTTGTGGTTGCTTTCACATTCACCTGCGAGAGATCCTCTGCTTCCAGCGCCCCTGCAATAATCTCGACCATCTGCGGAATGTAAGGCAGCATCTTAGGACGCTGCGCGATGATCGTGGAATCGATATTTCCTAACTTATAACCGCGCTCTTTCACCAATCCCCAAATATGCTGCAGCAGCTTCAAGCTGTCTGCATCCTTAAACGCCTGGTCGGTATCCGGGAAATGCTTCCCGATATCGCCAAGTCCCAGTGCCCCCAGCACCGCATCGCTGATCGCATGCAGCAATACATCGGCATCGGAATGCCCCAGAAGTCCGCGCTCGTACGGAATGGTTACGCCCCCAATGATACAAGGCCGTCCCTCCACTAACTGATGCACATCAAACCCTTGTCCTACTCGAATCATGATTCCGATCCCCTCTCCCGCTCTCGGCTTGCCAGCAGAAACTCCGCATACGGCAAATCCTCCGGTGTTGTAATCTTAATATTCGTATAATCGCCTTCCGCAACCGTTACCGTGACACCTAGTCGTTCTACAGCCATCGCGTCATCCGTCCCAAGAAACTGCTCCGCGGCCGCTTGATCAAGCGCCTGCTGCAGCAAGGAACGACGAAAAGCCTGCGGCGTTTGAATCGCCCACAAGCTTCGCCGATCCGGTGTCGCCGTAATGGCGCCGGTTTCATTCACTTGCTTAATGGTATCTTTAACAGGTACGGCAAGCACAGCCGCTTCTGTCTGAAGAGCTTTGTGCATACATGACCGAACCGCATTCTCCGTCACAAAAGGCCGGACACCGTCATGAACCATGACCCAGTCGACCGAGTCGCTTAACGCTGCAAGTCCAAGATGAACCGA
This sequence comes from Paenibacillus sp. CF384, assembly GCF_900106745.1. Lineage (GTDB taxonomy): Bacteria > Bacillota > Bacilli > Paenibacillales > Paenibacillaceae > Paenibacillus_Z. The sequence continues at coordinate 50,773 of NZ_FNNV01000028.1, forward strand.
GTGCTGGCGCTCGCTGCCGCCTGCTGCCACTTGCTTCACTTTGTGCAGCCCATATTCCGTTACGAATGCCCGGCATCGGTCCACATCCTGCTGACCGACGATAAGCGCCACTTCCGCAATGTCATCCATGGCTTGAAATCGTTCAAGGGTATGAACCAGAATAGGCTTGTCCCGCAAGAGCAAATATTGTTTGCTCTCCGCTGTGCCCATTCTGGCACCTCGGCCCGCCGCCACAACGACGACGCCCCATTTTGCACCTGCTGCTTCCATGCCTTCAACCGCCCCGCGTGTATACTTCTGGCTAAATGCTGCATCCCCAATCTTACGATTGTTCACGCAAACCAATTAGCCTTATCATACCGCGTTACAGCGCTTTTTCCAACAATTTCGGCTTCGCGAAAATCATTCTGCCCGCAGAAGTTTGCAGCACGCTCGTCACGAGCACCTCCATCGTCGTTCCGATGTAGTCCCTGCCGCCTTCTACCACAATCATCGTACCGTCATCCAAATACGCGACTCCTTGGCCATGTTCTTTGCCGTCCTTAATGACTTGAACGACAATCTCTTCACCTGGGAGCACGACCGGTTTCACTGCATTCGCAAGGTCATTGATATTTAACACCGATACGCCTTGCAGCTCACACACTTTGTTCAGGTTAAAGTCATTCGTGACGACTTTACCATGCAGCACTTTCGCCAGCTTCACGAGCTTGCTGTCCACTTCGCCCTCTTCGGCTTCACCTTCATAGATCAGCACTTTCACGTCGAGCTCTTTTTGAATCTTGTTCAGGATATCAAGCCCTCTGCGCCCTCTGTTCCGTTTGAGCAAATCCGACGAATCGGCAATATGCTGCAGCTCTTCCAGTACAAACTCCGGAATGACCAGCGTCCCCTCGATGAACCCTGTTTTGCAAATGTCTGCAATTCGGCCATCGATGATGACACTCGTATCCAGAATCTTGTGCTCCTCATAACTGCTTTCCTCTTCCACCCGGGAAGCATTGCTCCGCCGTTCGAAGAGCCCTCTCAGACTTTCGGTAAATTCCTCACGTTTGTTTAAACCGATCCGCAGTCCTGCATACCCTAAGAACAACGTCAGTAGTAGAGGAATGAATAGGCCTGCTCCCGATAAACCAGATAAAACCGGATACAATAGCGCAGACAGCGCAAGTCCGCCAATCAATCCGCCGCCGCCTGCTACCAGTTCGCCTGTCGGAATGGCTGACGCCCGCTCCGCTCCCTGCCGCATCCATTTGAGGATGGAGCCTGCCAATATCGTTGCTGCTGCAAGGCCGCATAACGCGCCAATGCCGACGTTCATGTAATAGCTTCCTGAATGCTGCATAAGACCGGTAGACGATTCCGCCCAGCTCACACCGCCGCTCAGGGAGCTGTTCATTTGAGCGCCCAGAACTCCGCCGAACAATAGACCAATCAGTTGAATCATTCGTTTCATCATATAAATCCACCTCCATTACAATTATGTTCCAATTCTGGTTACGTTAATCGCCTACATGGGCGAAAGCATTAGAATTTATTAACCTATAGCGAAAAGCGGACAAAAAGGTGAAATCCATTTTGTAATGCACCGCGGGGAGGCTTATAATAAAAGAAAAGCAATCCATTCCTGAAATGAGGTGGAATCGATGAACGCACCAACACTGGAGCAATTTCAGCAGCAGGTGTCTGAACTCCTGTTGCGACATCGCAGCTTGTTAGACGTCATGTCAAAGTACGGCCAGTCCGGCGCTTCCGTGAATCGGGCAGTTGCCAAATCCGTTACGGAATGCGGATGTATCGAATTAAATGCCCGGAAGCAGCAGTTTGCGGATGACTTTAATTTGGAACAAGCCAAAACAAAGCTTCATCATCACATTTCAGGCGAGCTATGCGAACATTGCAAAGAGGCCATTCAGAACGAGCTCGGTCGGAATTTGTTCTATATGTCCGCGATGGCGAATCTGCTCGACATTCAACTCGAAGACGTCATTGAACACGAATCCGATAAATGCAGCACGCTCGGCTTATTCAATCTTACTTAGTCTTTACCCACCCGTTGGCATAATCAGCGGTAAACGCAAGAAAGACCGCCTTGTACATCCCCTTAGGGGACAGACAAGGCGGTCTTTCTTAATTCGTAGCTTATGCGCTATGTTCGCTGTGAACCGCTTCTTCTTGGCGCTGGCTTTCCATTAAACGCTTGCGTTTCCTGCTTGGGAGACGGCGATCAACGTTTTTTTTTAGGCCGTACAGCGCGTAGAGTACCAGCGGAACGAATAGGATCTTCGATAGATGATGTGGGAACAAGATGCCGAGCACGACAGAGACCGCAACAATAATCGGTACGACCCAGATCGCGTTCTTCGGAATACCGAGCTTCTTAAAGTTCGGGTAACGAACGGTGCTGACCATCAGGAACGACAAGACAAGCGTACTTGCCATCAGGACGGATACGGCAATATCTTTGTGGAACAAAGCCAGTGTGGCAAGTACGCCGCCAGCGGCTGGAATCGGCAAGCCAATGAAATAACCAGGCATACCGGAAATGACGTTGAATCTCGCTAGCCGTAATGCTCCACAAATCGGGAACAATGCGGTGATAATCCAAGCCGGAGCCGGGGTCAGTTCTTGGAAAGCGACACTATACATAATGAAAGCAGGTGCAACTCCAAAAGAAATTACATCCGACAGTGAATCTAATTCTTTACCAAATTCGCTTTGAGCGTTAAGTGCGCGGGCCACTCGGCCATCAACACCATCCATCAGCATCGCGATAATAACCATCATCGCAGCTACCTCAGGCTTCGCATTCTCAGGAAATATGAGAATAATGGCGACAATACCCAGAAATAAATTCGCCACCGTAAAAAGACTCGGTATTGACTTCGTAATCATTTGCTCCACCTCATCTTTACTATGCCCTAAAACCGCAATTTGCAGTAGTGCAGGCAAACTGAGAAAATAACTTCCACCAGAAGTTTAAGGGGTGCAATACGGCTAATTGTCAGTTGTAACCAGTGTCCGTCTGCATTCCCTCATTGTATGGGATTTAAATTTGTCTGTCAATGAACATCTGCTCTTGAATCCGCTTCAAGCCTTCCTTAATCGCACGTGCTCGAACTTCCCCAATGCCGTCTACCGAGTCCAATTCTTCAATCGTTGCCATCAAAATATGAGGCAAATATCCGAATCGCTCCACGAGATTGTTCATGATAACCTGCGGCAATCTTGGAATGCGACTTAGCAGACGATACCCGCGCGGCGCAACCATTTCTTCTGAAGCAGCGCTTAGTCCGGTATAACCGAGCAGCTTCATGATTTGCCCCAGTTCCAGCAGCTCCTCGGAATTCAGCTTGCGAATGCTTGCGCGAATTTCACGGATGCGGTCCTCGTTCGGATCCTTCACGTAATCTTTGAGGAGGAACCATGCTTCCTCTTCAACGCCGCCTACAAGCTCTTCCATCTGCATGCTGATGAGTCGGCCTTCCGTACCGAGTTCATTGACATAACGCTTGATTTCCATTTTGACGCGGATAACCATCTCTACCCGCTTAATGACATGGGCGACCTCTTGCAAGGTGACCATTTCTTCAAACTCCAGCGCGGATAGGTTCGTAAAGGACTGGTTCAGCACCACTTTGTATTTCTCAAGCGTCTGAATCGCCTGATTAGCCTTCGTCAGGATAACGCCCATTTCCTTTAGGGAATACCTGAACTGACCTTGATAAAGCGTAATAACGTTCCGCCGCTGGGAGATGGATACAACCAGCTTGCCTGTTTGTTTCGCCACTCGCTCCGCGGTCCGATGACGAATTCCTGTCTCGCTGGAGGAGATGGAGCTGTCTGGAATCAGCTGGGTATTGGCATAGAGAATACGTTTGCGATCTTCGCTAAGTATAATGGCGCCATCCATTTTGGCCAGCTCGTATAAATAGTTCGGGGAAAAATCGCAATTGATGGAGAAGCCGCCGTCCACGACTTCCATCACTTCCGGACTGTAGCCGACGACGATGAGCGCCCCGGTCTTCGCTCGCAGCACATTATCGAGGCCTTCCCGGAACGCCATGCCCGGTGCGACCATCTGGAGCAGCTGATTCACCATTTCTGCTTGGTTTGACTCTTTCATCGATTTCTCCCCCCTCTATCCGAATGCCTTGGACAGCGCATCTGCAACCGTCTCAACACCGATGATTTCTATGCCGGCAGGCGGGGTCCAGCCCTTCAAGCTCTTCTGAGGCATAATGACCCGCTTAAATCCCAGCTTCTGTGCTTCCTTTACACGCTGCTCAGCGCGGGATACGCCCCGCACCTCGCCTGTTAAGCCAATTTCTCCGAAGAATACATCGAACGGTCTGGTCGGCGCATCGCGGAAGCTGGATGCAATACTGACGGCCGCAGCCAGATCGACAGCCGGCTCATCAAGCCGGATACCTCCGGCCACATTGAGGTAAACATCCTGCGTCTGCAGAAACATGCCCATTCGTTTCTCCAGCACGGCAACAATCAAGGTCATTCTGTTGTGGTCGATACCCGTTGCCATCCTGCGCGGCGAGGGGAAATTGGTTGACGCGACAAGCGCCTGAAGCTCGACCAGCACCGGTCTTGTGCCCTCCATACTCGCCACGACAGAAGAACCGGATACGCCAAGCGGTCGTTCCGATAAGAACAGCTCCGACGGATTATTAACCTCCCGCAGTCCTTCTTCTACCATTTCGAATATCCCGATTTCATTGGTAGAACCGAACCGATTCTTAACGGCCCTAAGCAATCGGTACGAATGATGACGTTCGCCTTCGAAATAGAGCACGCAGTCGACCATATGCTCGAGCATCCGGGGACCTGCAATCGCGCCTTCCTTCGTAACGTGGCCAACCAATACGGTCGCAATTCCCTTAATCTTAGCAACCCGCATAAAGTGAGCCGTACATTCCCGTACCTGTGAAACGCTTCCCGGCGCAGATTCTACTCTCGGGTCATAAACCGTCTGAATGGAGTCGATAACGAGAAAATCAGGTTGAACCGATTCAATCGCATCATTGATCTGTTCCATGTTCGTTTCGCACAGTACATACAGCGTGTCAGACAGCGCGCCAAGACGATCGGCCCGCAATCGTGTCTGACGTACAGATTCCTCTCCTGAAATATAGAGCACAGTCAGCTTCTTCGATGCCAGCGCATGGGAAGTTTGCAGCAGCAATGTCGATTTGCCGATACCCGGATCCCCGCCGACCAGGATCAGTGAGCCTGGCACTACGCCGCCGCCCAGCACCCGATTGAGTTCCTGATTGGTTGTCTCGATCCGTTTTTCCTGACCACTTTCTATATGTATGATGGGACGCGGCTTTTCTTTCGTCTGAATGAGCGTCGAGCCCATTCCTTGCGTCTTCACAACCGTTTCCTTCTCTTCCACCATCGTGTTCCACTGCCCGCAGCCGGGGCATTTCCCCATCCACTTGGGTGACTCAGTTCCGCATTCGGTGCATGCGAACTTCACTTTAAGTTTTGCCATGTGCCGCTCCTTATGCAAAAGACGTATCATTCAAAGTTTACCATTTAATGCCCGCCGATAACAATTCTTATCCGCAGCTGATCTCATTGTTTCACAAAAAAACCCTTTACTCCTCCGCCTGTGGCAGTAGAGTAAAGGGCTTTGTATGATTTATTTAGTCGCAGGCTCTTCGGCAGCAGGAACGTGATTGCTGTCACGGTGGGTAACCGTAAGCTCTCCGTCCTTCTCGTCGATGATCAAATGATGACCCTTCGCGATTTTGCCCATCAGCAGATCCTCTGACAGACGATCCTCAATATGCTTCTGGATCGCTCTTCGCAGCGGACGCGCACCATACGCAGGATCGAAGCCTTCCTTTGCCAGGAATGCTTTGGCCGTATCCGTCAAATCGAAGTCTACTTCCTGCTCACGCAGACGCTTGCGAAGCTCATCGGACATCAACGTTACGATTTGTGCGATATGTTCCTGCTCGAGCGAATGGAACACGATCGTTTCATCGATCCGGTTCAGGAACTCAGGGCGGAAGCTCTTCTTCAGCTCTGCCAACACTTTATCTTTCATGATCGTAAAGTCGCGCCCCGCATCCTGTGCAGCCGTAAAGCCGAGGGAGGAATTGCGTTTGATTTGATCAGCGCCTACGTTAGACGTCATGATAATTAAGGTGTTGCGGAAGTCGACTACGCGGCCTTTGGAGTCCGTGAGACGACCATCTTCAAGCACTTGCAGTAAAATATTAAACACTTCCGGATGGGCTTTCTCGATTTCATCGAGCAGCACAACCGAATACGGCTTGCGGCGAACCTTCTCGGTCAATTGACCGCCTTCTTCATAGCCGACATATCCCGGAGGAGCGCCAACCAATCTCGAAGTGGAGTGTTTCTCCATATATTCCGACATGTCGATGCGGATGACCGCATTCTCATCGCCGAACATCGCTTCAGCAAGCGCACGTGCCAATTCGGTTTTACCAACCCCGGTAGGACCGAGGAAGATGAAGGAGCCCATTGGACGCTTCGGATCTTTCAGACCTGCACGCGCTCTTCGGATAGCACGAGATACGGCTTTTACCGCTTCGCTCTGTCCGATAACACGGGAATGGAGAATATCTTCCATCTTAAGCAGGCGCTGTGTTTCTTCCTCAGCAAGTTTAGTAACCGGAATACCGGTCCAACTCGCTACGATTTGAGCGATATCGTCAGGCGTTACTTCGGAATCCGTACGGCCCTGCTTTTCTTTCCACTGGTTCTTCGTCACATCGAGCTCTTCACGAATCTTCTGCTCGGTGTCACGAAGTGCTGCAGCTTTCTCAAACTCTTGGCTTTGAACCGCGGAATCCTTCTCTTTACGGATGTCCTCCAGACGATTCTCCAGTTGTTTGAGGTTAGGCGGTACCGTGTACGATTTCAGGCGTACCTTGGAGCTCGCTTCATCGATAAGGTCAATCGCTTTATCCGGCAAGAAACGATCCGTGATGTAACGATCGGAGAGCTTAACGGCTTGCTCGATCGCTTCATCCGTAATTTTCACACGATGATGCGCCTCGTAACGATCACGCAGACCGTGCAGGATTTGAATGGCTTCCTCAGGGGACGGCTGATCCACCGTAATCGGTTGGAAACGACGTTCCAGAGCAGCATCCTTCTCGATATATTTGCGATATTCATCAAGTGTTGTTGCACCGATGCACTGCAGCTCGCCGCGGGCAAGAGCAGGTTTTAGAATATTCGATGCATCAATCGCACCTTCCGCTCCCCCTGCACCGATCAGCGTATGCAGCTCATCGATGAACAGAACGATGTTGCCGGCTTGACGAATTTCATCCATGATTTTCTTCAAACGGTCCTCGAACTCACCGCGATACTTCGTACCCGCAACTACAGAGCCCATATCGAGCGTCATAACGCGTTTGTCGCGAAGTGTCTCCGGAATTTCGCCCGCGATGATCTTCTGAGCTAATCCTTCCGCGATGGCCGTCTTACCAACGCCCGGCTCCCCGATCAGAACAGGATTGTTCTTCGTTCTGCGGCTCAGCACTTGAATAACGCGTTCGATTTCTTTGCTCCGGCCGATAACCGGGTCCAAATTACCGTCTTTGGCATAAGCCGTCAAATCGCGAGCAAGGCCATCCAGTGTTGGCGTGCTTACATTTGTCGGAGCCCCGTGATTGCTTGAAACAGCTTCACTGCTGCCCAAGAGTTGCAGAACTTGCTGACGTGCTTTATTTAAACTGATGCCAAGGTTGTTCAGTACACGGGCTGCAACGCCTTCCCCTTCACGGATCAGACCGAGCAGAATATGCTCTGTGCCCACGTACGTATGCCCAAGCTTGCGAGCTTCATCCATCGATAGCTCGATCACCTTCTTGGCACGTGGTGTGTACGCAATATTGGTAGGTTGTTCTTGTCCTCGTCCGATCAGCGTCTCCACTTCATCTTGAATTTTCTCAAGGCTGAGGCCAAGGCCGATCAATGCTTTTGCTGCGATTCCTTCCCCTTCTCGGTTCAGCCCAAGCAGAATATGCTCCGTGCCGATATTGTTATGACCGAGACGAACCGCTTCTTCCTGCGCCAGTGCCAGCACCTTCTGTGCTCGTTCCGTAAATCTTCCAAACATCATGTTCATACACCCCCATGATCGGATTCGCTTTGTAAATGACTTCGTATAAGTTCCGCTCGCCGAATATCCCGCTGCTCAGGCGTCATTTTTTCATGAAACACCTGTTGGAGGAAGCCCGGCTGCGTTAATACCATCATTTCATTCATTACCTGTGGCGAGACATTTCGAATCAAACCCAAATCGATGCCTAAACGGACATCGGACAGCCTTTGGGAAGCCTCCTTGGTATCCATGATCATCGCATGCGACAAAATGCCATAGGAACGATAAACCCGATCCTCCAGACGGACGCGCGATTCTTCCAGCAGACGCTGGCGAGCCGCTCGTTCATGCTCGATAATTTGCCGAGCCACACTGTGCAGATTCTCGATGATTTCCCCTTCGGACTGACCAAGCGTAATTTGGTTCGAAATTTGAAACAAGTTTCCGAGCGCTTCGCTGCCTTCGCCATAAATGCCCCGAACTGCCAGCCCCACCTGCGTGACGGCCGACAAAATGCGGTTGATCTGCTGCGAGAGCACAAGACCCGGAAGATGCATCATGACGGATGAGCGTATGCCTGTTCCAACGTTAGTCGGGCAGCTTGTTAAATATCCCCTTCGCTCGTCATACGCGTAATTCGTTACGTCCTCAAAAATATCGTCAATGCGATTCGCCAGTCCCCATGCTTCCTTCACCTGAAACCCGGGATACAGACATTGAATGCGCAAATGATCCTCTTCATTCACCATAATGCTAACGGATTCATTCTCGCTTAGCAGTACGGCGCCGCTGCGTGACTCATTGGCCAAATTAGGGCTAATGAGATGTTTCTCAACGAGTACTCTGCGTTCAAGCTCGTTAAGCTGAGAGAGCTTGATGGTTTCGAATTCGCCGAGCTCGCTCAGTTGGCCCGTTTCGGCCACACTTGTAAGCTGTTCCATCACTTCGTTTGCTTGCTCTGTTGTGGCAAGCATCGGAAACGGATGACTCGATAAATTGCGGGCAATTCGGATGCGGCTGCTAATGACAACATCCGTATCAGGGCCATTTCCCTTCATCCAGTCGCTCAGCGCTTCATCTACGTAACGCTTCGACATCCTTCTGAATCACCTTCCTAACCGCGCCTAAACATCGGCTATATTGCGCTCCAGTTCCCGAATCCGATCCCGAATTTGGGCCGCGTCCTCGAACTCTTCCTGTTCGATACGCATGTGCAAATCCCTTCTCAGCTGTTCAATTTCACGCTTCACTTGGATTTGAACACCTGTACGCTTTGGAATTTTACCTACGTGAGTTGTATTGCCATGCACCCGTTTAAAAATCGGGTCCAGCTTGCTGCCAAATTGGATATAACAATTGCTGCAGCCGAATCGGCCCATTTTACTGAATTGTGTATAGGTCAGTCCGCAGTGCTCACAGCGCAGCTGCTGCTGCGACTTGGCGCCAAGTGTGTTCATGCTTCCGGCAGGCTCAAAATCAAGCAACCCGGATAACAGACTGTGGATCGAGAATCCGTTTGCCGTACCCGGAATTCCTTCTCCTCGTTCTCGCGCGCAGGCTTCACAAATATGAAACTCTGTCTTCTCGCCATTCACAATCTTCGTAAAATGAAGCGTAGCCGGCTTCTTGTCACATTCCTGACAAAGCATTCCGCACTATCCCTCCTCATACAAGGCTTGCGCAGCTTACTTAACGAGCAGTGTGATCAACATCGCCCTCAATAGCCTAGCCCGAATTTCATCCCGCAGCGGCAGCTTCACAGCAATGGAATCACGAGATATCGCGGCCCTAAGCAAATTCGCTTCTCGCCTGGATATGACCTTCGCTTCCTCCAGCTGATAGACGATGCCTTCTGCTGTATCCTGATCCACTTGCTCGCCGATGGTTTGGGCAAGATGCTCTTGAAGGGCCGACAGTGTGGGCAGCTCTACACGTTGGATGCGAATATAACCGCCGCCTCCGCGTTTGCTCTCTACAAAATAGCCTTTCTCCAGCGTGAACCTCGTGCTGATAACGTAGTTGATTTGTGACGGTACACAAGAGAAGCGGTCCGCCAAATCATTACGCTGAAGCTCTACAGCACCACCGGGACTTTCTTTAAGCATATGCTTGAGGTACTGCTCGATGAGATCGGAAATGTTGCGCATTTCACCAACCTCCCTAAGTTGCCCATACATCTACTCGGCGACTTTTATAGCCAAGAAATCTAAATCGTCAAAGTTTTTAGTCAAATTGACTTTGACTTTCTTTGACTTTAACTTTATTATACGCAAATTTGTCAAAAGGTCAAGCGGATTGCCATCACTGCGTATCCTTACTAGCTTGGGCGGATCGCGCCTATTTATACGTTGCCGTTTCGCTTATCCACAACAATCGGAGGAATGTACAAACTCAACTTTCACTAAACGATATCTTGCTGCGGAAGTTGAGTTATGAATAACAATATATGTGCGAATGACTAAAAAAGATTTATGAACATGTGAATAACCTATTATGTATTTAGCGCATGTACGCCCAATAGCCGGAGTTATACAGAGCTTCTGCACAAGATGAGGACAACTTCGATGAATGTTCCGTCTAAATAAGTGGTTGTTGCGTTGAAAAATAGGCAGCTGTGGATGAACGGTGAGACAACAAAAAACCGACCATATCAGATATGGTCGGTTTATCGTGCTTGGCGACGTCCTACTCTCCCAGGACCCTGCGGTCCAAGTACCATCGGCGCTGGAGGGCTTAACGGTCGTGTTCGGGATGGGAACGCGTGGGTCCCCTCCGCCATCGCCACCAAACGGTGGTGACGGATGACTTCTTAATCATCCTTATGAGGCTGCAAGGCTTGCGCCTTGAAAACTGGATACGAACCTTTGCGAAGGTCTTGCTTAGCTGATGTTGTCCGAAGTTGAACATCCGAGCAGATGTTCGTAGGATAAGCCCTCGACCGATTAGTATTCGTCAGCTGCATGCATTGCTGCACTTCCACCTCGAACCTATCAACCTGGTCGTCTTCCAG
>NZ_FNNV01000041.1 GCF_900106745.1 Paenibacillus sp. CF384
AGGAGGCTTAACGCCCTTCGACCTCCACAAACCAACCCTAAAACCAAAGAGAAACCCAACGTTTGAAAAAAAACGTTGGGTTTCTCGACATTCTGGGGATGCCACTATTGATAGTGGCATCCCTTTTTATGTTATACGCGATGAATCCAGAAACGCTTGACGACATTACCGTGTGCTTCCGTGAAGCTTGATTCGAATTTCCCGCCATTTCGCAGAATCGTGCGTTCCGAGCCGATATTATCCTGATCGCAAATGACGAGGACTTCACGTATGCCGAGAGCATCCGTCTCCTGAAGCGACAAGGCAAGAAGTTGCGCCGCGTAGCCTTTACGCCGCTCAGACGGAATAATGCCGTAGCCGATATGACCGCCGCTCTCAAGCAGCTTTTGATTCAACCTATGGCGAATATTCGCCGCACCAACGACATGCCCGTCACCATCCAGCAGCCAACAGGTGGAGTGAGGCACCCAGCCGTCAGGCGTATTCTCCTCCTTACAGGCCTCGTTCAATTCATTTACGTATGCCTCAAAATCGCTCGGGTCCTTGCTGACCACCCACGGAACGATATCTTCCCCGCTCTCGATCCACTCCCGATAGAATGCCAAATAAGCTTCTTGTAATGCAACTGACGGCTTAACCAAACGCACCATATTTCCCCACTCCTTTATGTATAGAAAAAGAAGCAAGGCATCGACAGAATATCGTCTTGTGCCTTGCTTCATCCTTAGCTCATCATTGAAAATTAACGTGACCCTTTGCGCTGCGGACGTCCGCCCGAGCCTTGCTTCCCACCGCTGCTGCGGCCGCCTTTGAAGCCGCCGCCTGCGGATGATCTGCCGCCCGAGGACGATCTGCCACCACCCGAGGATGGTCTGCCAATCGAGGAAGACCGGGCGCGATTCTTATCGCCGCCTCCGTTCGGGAATTGCGGTGCGCCTGCACCGCCGCCAAACTCGCTGCGCGGTGCTGCTGCTCCTCGTGATTCCCCGCGGCCACCGCCGCCGAACTCGCTGCGCCCAGCCGACGCTCCGCGTCCGCGCGACGAGTCGCCGCCGCGTCCACGGCCTGCGCCTTCGCGTCCGCCGCTGCGCTCAGCTGCGCCAGCGCCGCCGAATTCGCCGCGGCCGCCATCTTCGCGGGACGGCGTGCTGTAGCGCCCGCGTCCTGTCGGCGCCGCGCCATCGCGCGAGCCTGCTCCGCCGCGTCCGCGCGGTGCTTCCGCTCTTGCCGCTCCCCATTGCGGCGCCTCTTCAGCACCGCTGCCGCGCACGCCTGCTCCGCGCGATTCGCCGCGCTTCGCTGCTCCACCGTAAGCGCCGCCGCCTGAACCGGCTTTGCGGCTGTCGATGTTGCCGCCGAAGCCGGATCTGCTCTTGCGGCCCTGTTGGCCGGAACGGCCGCCTTTATTCTCCCACTTGCCGGAAGCCGCTTGACCTGATGTTCCGCCTCTGCGGCTCGCGCCGCTGGATTTGCGAGCGCCGCCGCCCTGGCGATCCGGCGTATCGTCCATTACCGATGTGCGAATCGGCGCCCCAACGCGGTTCTTCTCGCGCGGGATCGGCTGATTGATGCCTTTCTCGATGGCAGCAAGCTCCAGACGATCATGCGGAGATACAAGCGTAATCGCAAGACCGTCTTCGCCTGCACGGCCGGTACGGCCGATCCGGTGAATGTAGCTCTCTGCATTCTCCGGGATGTCGAAGTTGAATACATGGGTAATGCCTTCAACATCGAGACCGCGTGCCGCGACGTCAGTTGCAACCAGCAAATGAATCTTCGCATCGCGGAACTTCTTCATGACCTGCTCGCGTTTGGATTGCGTGAGATCGCCATGCAGCTCATCGCTGTTAAAGCCGTTCTCCTGCAAGAACTCGTTAAGCGCGCTGGCCCGTTTCTTCGTACGGACGAAAATAACGCCCAAATACGGGTTGTACTCGCCAAGTAGGCGCTGCAGCTGCTCCATCTTGTCTTTCGCGCCGACTTCAACCGTCAGCTGGCGAATCGCCTTCAACGTCACTTGCGGTGCGCGTACCGTGATGTCTTTCGGTTCGATCATGAATCGCTGCGCCAGCGAGCGTACGCCGCCCGGCATCGTAGCCGAGAACAGCATCGTTTGCTTGCGGTAAGGCATCTGGCTCAAAATTTCCTCAACTTCGGTCAGGAAGCCCATGTGCAGCATTTGATCGGCCTCGTCGAGCACGAGCATTTTGACCGAGCCCAGCTTCACGGTACCTCTGCGAATATGATCAAGCAGCCTGCCCGGCGTAGCTACAACAATGTGAACCGCACGCTTAAGCTTCCGCAGCTGCGATTCCACATCTTGTCCGCCATAAACGGCCAGCACGCTGAATTCATCCTTCGTTGCAAGCCGTTTCTTCAGTTCAGTCGTAATTTGCAGCGCAAGCTCACGCGTCGGCGTAAGGATGAGACCTTGCAATTCTTCGCGCTCCGGTCTGATTTTCTCCAGCATCGGAAGCAGGAACGCGAGCGTTTTGCCCGTACCTGTCTGTGCCTGACAGATGACGTCGCTGCCCTGCATAATGACTGGTATTGCGCCTTCTTGAATCGGCGTCGCTTCATGAATCCCTTCATGTTGCAGCGACAATGTCCGTTCTCTGGCAATACCTAATTGTTCAAAACCTGCCAATACATCCACCTCATTTAGTTATTAAAGCCTTCCCGTTCGAAAACCGGCATTTCTATCGTACCACATTACGGACCTGCTCATGTACCGATTCTTCCCATTAAGAGTCAAAATGCCGCTAATCGTCCATTTCCCTCCACTTTTATTCTTATTTTGTCCGCATCCCTAGCCCGCCAACCTATGCATTACGACTCATATGGAGCCTTTTGCACAAAATAGTTCGGTTTCAGCTCCGTGTCCTCATATCGATTGTGAAAAGTCGCCGTAGTCGCCGGAGACAGCGGCGGAATTAACCAAGACCAACGTCCGGTCGGCTTTCGGCCGCTGCGCTGTTCCTTCTCTGTAAACAGAGAGAACTGCTTGCTCGCGGTATGGTGATCGACGATGGTCACGCCTTGCGCCTTATAGGAGTGCAGCACCGCGATGTTCAGCTCAACGAGTGCCCGGTCGCGCCATAACGTCATCTCTCTGCTTGTGTCCAAACCCATTATTGCGCCTACTGCCGGCAGCATGTTATATCGGAACGGGTCGGCGAGATTGCGCGCTCCGATTTCGGTGCCCATATACCAGCCATTGAACGGAGCCGCCGTATAATGGAGACCGCCGATTTCAAGACGCATATTCGAGACGAAAGGAACGGCGTACCATTTTAGCTGCAGCTCTTCGAAATTAGGAAAGTCCGGGTGGGTTAGCGGCACCTCGAGAACGATATCGGTTGGAATATCGAACCACTCCGGCGGCTGCGAGCCGATCTGGATCACGAGCGGCAGCACGTCAAAAGCAGTTCCTGCCCCGCGCCAGCCCATTTCCATGCACGTTTGCGTGAATGGGAGCGATATCGGATCTCCGAGAATAGAGCCATCATCCTGGCTGTAGCCGGCATATCGAATCAACTGTTCGTTCCAGATTCGAATACGAGGCGAGTCGACGTCTGTGCATGGAGCGAAAACGGTAATAGAGGGTAATATTTTACCCCTGCCTGTGGCATATTCAATATGGCGAAACACCGCTCTGGCTACATCAGCCGCGGCGGTTGCTTCCCTCGCATCCTGTACGTTTAGCGAGTCCCAAAACAGTCGGCCGATGCACCGATTGCTGTTGCGCCATGCCAGCTTAGCCCCGTAGGCAAGCTCCTCCAGCGTGTGCGTGTACGTTCCGGTAGCAGCGATCTCTGCTGTGATCTCCACTATTCGTGCCTCTGTCGCCTGTTCTTCTATAGCCAGCTCGCTCCCGAATTGTCTGATATACGCCTCAGCCTCTTGAAGCAACTCTACATGATTGATCATCGTGTGTTGACTTTGCATAACTTCTCCCTGCCTGCCCGATGGTTAGTTGCCTCTATTATAACGGATTTACTTGTCTAATTCCCGTTTCCCAGCTTGTGGAAGGAATTTCACTTTCAAAATGTAAGTGACAGGGGTATACTGAGGCTGAGCCACCATTGAGATGGTATATATATTAGTTAGTTGACTATAAAGGAGTGGAGACAGTTGAACCGATTAGCTGAACCTTTTGCGCTGAAGAGCCTCTCTCTCAAAAATCGCATCGTCATGGCGCCGATGTGCCAATATTCCGTAGACGCGAAGGACGGTACGCCGAACGAGTGGCATTATATCCACTATGTGACGCGTGCTGTTGGCGGTACGGGCCTTATCATTATGGAAATGACCGATATCGAGCCGGATGGCCGCATCACCGAGCGCTGCCTTGGCTTGTGGTCGGATGAACAGATCCCGGCTTATCGTCGGATTATTTCGGAAGTTCATCGCCAAGGTGCGAAGATCGGCATTCAAATCGCTCACGCAGGGCGCAAGGCCGAAGAAACAGAAGAACTGGTTGCCCCTTCCGCTATCGCATTCAGTGATGCCTACCGTACGCCGCGTGCACTGACGACTGATGAAGTAAAAGCTATGGTCGTAAAATTCCGGGAAGCGGCGCGGCGCGCAGTAGAAGCCGGTGTCGATACGATCGAGCTTCACGCCGCTCACGGCTACTTGATCCACCAATTCCAATCGCCGGTGACGAACCGACGCGAAGATGAATACGGTCAGGACCGCGCTTTGTTCGGTGTCGAAGTCATTCAAGCTGTCAAAAGCGTGATGCCAGCCGATATGCCGCTAATCGTTCGGATTTCCGCAGCCGAGTTCTCGGAGGGCGGCTATAAGGTGGAAGAGGGCATTGAAATTTTCCGGCGTTATCAAGCGGCCGGCGCGGATATCTTCCACGTCTCGAGCGGTGGCGAAGCACCGGTAACCCCTGCTAATCGCCCGGCGATTTATGCCGGTTATCAGGTTCCGCTTGCTCGCGCCGTGAAGGACGCGCTTGCGGTGCCGGTTATCGCCGTCGGCTTGCTCGATGAGCCGAAGCTGGCCAACACGACGATCGCGCACGGCAACGCGGATCTCGTGGCCGTTGCCCGCGGCATGCTGCGCGACCCGTACTGGGCGCTGCATGCGATTCAAGCGGTGGCCGCTAAGGGCTCGACCGAGGCTGCAGCGTTTCTGCCGCAGCAATACCAGCGCGGTTATTAAGGCCGGCGGGGCATGAAAGTGAGCAAACAGAACGCGGAGCATTATGTGTGGGGCGACGTATGCGACGGTTGGCATTTGGTCAAAAATGGCACGCTCAGCATCATCCACGAACGGATGCCCGCAGGTGCCAGCGAGGTGCGGCATTATCACGAGCAGTCGCGGCAGTTTTTCTTCATGCTGTCCGGGACGGCGACGCTCGAGGTTGACGGCGTGCCCGTCGTCCTTGCACCTCAGGAAGGGGTCGAGGTACCGCCGCTGACCCCTCATCAGATGCTCGGCTCCACCACCGAACCGGTGGAGTTCCTCGTTATTTCGTCGCCTACCACGCGCGGTGACCGCGTGACGTTGTAAAAAAGCTGAGCAGGCCGTGTTAATGGCCTGCTCAGCTTTTTTGGCACGTTTTGGGGAGCTGCGAGAACTGGTGGGTTAGAGGCCGAGAGTTCGACGCCGCTCGAAAGCGGCATATCCGCTTTCAGTCTGCGAAACGCGCATGTTGCGCTCGCTCCACCCGAAAACCGCCTCGATAAGCGATATATCCTCTATCGAGGTCCCAAACTAGCCAATCTCTGCGCTGTAAGCGGCATATTCGCTTTCCAGCGTTCAAAACTACCTCGCATCTAAGCTGAGAGCTCGATTTCCCGACACTTCCCCGGTTTTCGACGCTGAGAGTCCTCTTTTCGAACTCTCACCACTAAGCGACGGGGATTTCCAGTTAGTTTAACCGCTGAGAGGTCGCTTTTCCCGACTCTCAGCTCCATTTCCCCCGGTTTTCGACGCTGAGAGTCCACTTTTCGAACTCTCAGCAGCCAGAGACCGGGATTTCCAGCTAGTTTGGGGTAGCGTCAAGAAGTTTGTGTAAGGCAGTAGGGATATCCATCGGGACGATGGATATCTGTCCATTATAAGTTTTGGTAGGGGGAGTTAACTCC
>NZ_FNNV01000018.1 GCF_900106745.1 Paenibacillus sp. CF384
CCAACCCCACCCCCAACCCCACCCCCAACCCCAACCCCAACCCCAACCCCAACCCCAACCCCAACCCCAACCCCAACCCCAACCCCAACCCCAACGCTCAAGCTGAAGCTAGCAGGCTAAGTAATTATGGTTGTGATTTATTGCTTCTTTGCGCTGTCATTTGCTGCCAGACGGATCCGGCAGCTTCTTCGCCGCGCTCGATTCGTTCCAGGGCGATGCGCGCCTGCAGGCTGACCTCGAATTCCGGGTCAGCCGCAGCTGCTTGCAGCGCCTCTGCCGCGGAGTCGTCGCCGACCTCGTAGAGGAAGCGGGCGGCCCGCCAGCGGACGAGCTTGTTGCGGTCGCGCAGCGCTTCAATCATGGCTGGGATCGCGGCGGGGTCGCCAAGATCCGATAGCGTGTCGCCGGCGGTGCGCCGCACGGAAGCGGAAGCGTCGCGCAGTGCCGCGATGAGGAGCGGCATCGCCTCCGGCAGGCGCAGCTCGCCGAGATAGACGACGGCCAGTCTCCGGATGGAGACGTTGTCGTCGGAAATGGCTTGGGCGAGCAGCGGGAGCATCGCCGACTCCGGCGCGGTTCGCGAGAGCGCCTCGTAGCGCACGCTCCACTCCGGCGATGCGAGCCGCTCGGCGAGCTGCTCTGCCGTCAGCGGCGCAGGCCGCGCAGCCGGGGCCGCCGGCGCATCGCCAGGCGCGGCGCCGAGCGCGATCGCTGCCGCGATAAGTTCCTCGAGCCGCTCCTGCGGATACGCGGCTTCAAGCTCCCTCACAAGCTCCGCTGCAATCTCATCGGGCTCGCCGTAGCGGACCCCGAGCTCCTCCAGCATTCGCTCGCGAATCATCGACGAGGCGGCTGCCCGCGTCACCGCCTCCGTGAACTGCGCGGGTAGCGCCGCACGCGCTTCGCCGCCGGGCGTGCGTACGCGCACCTGCATCGGGATGCCCCGATACAGCTGCACGAACGCGTGCGCTTCGCCGAAGCTCTCTGCGCCGGGCACGACTGCGCCAGTGCCCGTACCAGAGCCTTCGGCCGAGCCGGCCTCATCGCCGCTCACAAGGATGCGCCGCGCTTCGGCCAGAATCCGCTCCCAGTCAGCCCCCGGCTTCCGGTCAAGCGCGATAAAATCGGTCGTGCGGAACAAGCCGCGCACGCCGTCGATGCGAAGCAAGCTGTGCAGCGGTTCAACCGCACTGTCGGCATCACTAAGGGCAAGGCTAAAGCGCTGCCCGGATGGGAGCTTCTCATTCACATTCAATTTCATTGTATTTGGACTTGGCGTCGGTTCAATACCAAGTAATTTCATGTGGTTTTCCCCCATTCCCGTTGATTGTTAGACTATATTGTAAACCATTTGGCAAGGGGACTACAATCGGAATTCAAACTGCTGAACGCTGTTTGCGTAATGGATTTAAGCTTGGTATCTTTGAAACAGACAACACGACGGGAGACGTGAGCACCATGCGCTTTGAAAATATAAATCGGGAAGTCGTACCGAAAACATTCAAGGAAGTCAGACAATGGCGCAGGGAACGCGCCGGCAAGATCAAGCACAAAGACTATTCCTATACCGTCCCGACCGCAGATCCGGACTTGATTTATTTGCATTCCAATTCAGCTGACCCGTCGTTGACGTGGATCGGTCACTCTACTTTTCTAATCCAGCACTCGGGACTTAATATTATGACGGATCCGATTTGGGCCGAGAAGCTTGCGTTGCAACGCCGGCTGTCTCCGCCGGGTCTGGCAATTCAAGATGTACCGCCAATCGATGTCGTCTTAATTTCTCATTCTCATTATGATCATCTTCATATGAAATCACTCGAACAGCTCAAAGGCAGCAAAACATTGATCGTCCCTGCCGGGCTGGCAAATAAACTGCGTCGCAGAGGCTTCTCCTCCATTATTGAGCTGGCGTGGTGGCAGTCGGCTTCAATCAGCGGCATCACGTTTACTTTTGTACCGGCACAGCACTGGACGCGCCGTACCTTGACGGACACGAACAAGTCGCACTGGGGCGGATTCATCATCGAATCCGAACTGGCGCCTACGGTATATTTTGCAGGGGATAGCGGGTATTTCGACGGATTCGCAGAAATTGGCAATCGTTTCGATATCGATGTTGCACTGATGCCGATCGGAGCTTATGAACCGGAATGGTTCATGGGGCAGCAGCATGTGACGCCTGAGGAGGCGTTGCAAGCCTTCCTCGATGTGCGCGCCAAGCGGTTCGTTCCGATGCATTACGGCTCGTATAAATTAGCCGATGACACACCGCGCGAAGCATTGGATCGACTGGAGGCAGAGAGCAAGCGGCTTTCGCTGCCGCGAGGAAGCGTTATGATCCTGCCTCATGGGGAAACCGTTCGATTAAATGATAACAAGTAGGCAATCCTTCGCGATTTTATGCTATAATGGTGTGATGAGTAGATCTTTTAGTGAAGGACGGGATTGTTTACAATGATTAGTACAAGCGGCATAACGCTTCGTTTCGGTAAGCGTGCGCTATTTGAAGATGTAAATATTAAATTTACGCCTGGCAACTGCTACGGCTTGATTGGTGCAAACGGCGCAGGCAAATCGACGTTTCTGAAGATTCTTTCCGGCGAAGTAGAGCAAACGAGCGGCGAGGTTCATATTACGCCAGGTGAACGCTATGCGGTCCTGAAGCAGAACCATTACGAATACGATGAGTTCCTCGTGCTCGAAACGGTTATTATGGGTCACAAGAAGCTATATGAAGTCATGAAAGAGAAAGACGCGATCTATGCGAAAGCGGAATTCACCGATGAAGACGGCATGCGTGCAGGCGAATTGGAAGCGGAATTCGCAGACATGAATGGCTGGGAAGCGGAGTCCGAAGCAGCAGGCATGCTGAACGGTCTTGGCATTACGCCGGATCTGCACGACAAGAAGATGGCTGAGCTTTCCGGTAACGAGAAAGTCCGCGTGCTCTTGGCACAAGCCTTGTTCGGTTCCCCGAACATCCTGCTGCTCGATGAGCCTACCAACCATCTCGACATGCAATCCATCGGCTGGCTGGAGGATTTCCTCTCCCGCTATGAAGGCACTGTCATCGTAGTATCCCATGACCGTCACTTCTTGAACCAAGTGTGTACGCATATTGCGGATATCGATTTCGGCAAAATCCAGATGTATGTCGGTAACTACGACTTCTGGTACGAATCCAGCCAATTGGCGCTGACGCTCATGCGCGACAACAACAAGAAGAAGGAAGACAAGATCAAGGAGCTGCAAGCGTTCATTCAACGTTTCAGCGCGAACAAATCCAAATCCAAGCAAGCGACTTCCCGTAAGAAGCTTCTTGATAAAATTTCCCTGGATGACATTCGTCCTTCGAGCCGTAAATATCCGTTCATCAACTTCAAGCCGGAGCGCGAGGCAGGCAAACAATTGCTGCTGACGGAAGGTTTAACGAAGACTGTTGACGGCGTGAATCTGATCGACAACCTGACGATCGCAATCAACAAAGGCGACAAAATCGCACTTGTTGGACCGAACACGCTGCCGAAGACCATCTTGTTCCAATTGCTTACGGGTGAGATCGAACCGGATGCAGGGTCGTACCAATGGGGGATTACAACGACGCAAGCGTACTTCCCTAAAGACAACTCCGAATATTTCGACGGCGTAGAGATGAACCTGGTCGACTGGCTTCGCCAATATTCCAAGGATCAGGACGAGAGCTTCATCCGCGGCTTCCTTGGCCGGATGCTCTTCTCCGGAGACGAGGCGCTTAAGAAAGCAAGCGTACTGTCCGGGGGCGAGAAAGTTCGCTGCATGCTGTCCAAAATGATGCTGTCCAGCTCGAACGTTCTTCTTATGGATGAACCGACGAACCATTTGGATCTCGAATCCATTACGGCGCTTAACAACGGCTTGATCGACTTCGACGGCACGCTGATCTTCACATCGCATGACCATCAGTTCGTCCAAACGATTGCGAACCGGATTATCGAAATTACGCCTAACGGTGTAATTGACCGTATGATGTCCTACGATGAGTACCTCGAGAGCGCTGAAGTGAAAGCGATTCGCGAGCGTATGTATCCAGCCGAATAGTCTATATCTATTCAATCGCGCATGGTTGACGAAAGGACTGACCGAGATGCTTCTCGGCAGTCCTTTTTTGCTATGTAATGCTTTAATTTGTTCTTGCGCACTTGTCTGGCACATAAACTATAGCAATAGCCTATTGTAGGGTTCTGTCGTATATTAGGACTTTGGATGTGCATGACCTGTCAGGGCGGTTTATGTTAAAATGACAATAATAGATAAATAGTTGAAGGAGTCGATCGTAAATGTCCTTTTTCGATAAAGTCAAACAAGGTGCATCGGAAGCGGCGAAAAAAGCACAACAAACCGTTGAAATCACGAAGCTGAAAGCCCAGATTTCCGGTAAAGAAAGAGAAATCGAGAAAGTGTATGCTACCATCGGAGCAGCGGTTTACCGTGCGCATCAAGCGCATGACATGGCTTCTGCCGAGCATGAAGTGTCAAGCTGCTGCTTGCAGGTAGATGAGCTGCATGTAGAAGTCGGCCAGCTAGAGGAGCGAATCAAGATGATTCGTTTCGAGAAAACGTGCAGCTGCGGCAAAGTCGTTGCGCTGGATACGAAGTTCTGCCCGGATTGCGGATCTGCACTTGGCGATGAACTGAAGAATGAAACGACTGTCGGCGAAATCGTTGTCATCTGCAACACCTGCAAAACCGAGAACGAGCTGAATGCTAAATTCTGCGTTTCTTGCGGCTCGGGCTTATCCGCCTCCGGTTCCGGATATTAGCACCTTAATATTATTACAAAGCAGTCCCTATGCGCCTATTGGTGTACGGGGACTGCTTTTTTTATTGTTGTACATGTGCCGTTACGTTACAAGGACATGCTCATAAACTAACAGAAGAGCTGTCAGGCGAAGGAGGTAGCAGAAGTGGCATACGAAACAACGGACCGAGATTTCAATGCAATGCTTCATCAGAAGCTTACGAATAGGGAGAGTTTGCTCGATATCGGGAGTGGTCCCTGTGTCCTGCTGGACACTTTTCCCTATGCACATATTGTCGCGCTTGAGATTCATCGGCCTTATCTGATTAACCGGGCAACGAATGCCAGTCATATTATTCCCTTAAATGCGGATGCCAGGGAAATGAATAAGTTGTTTGTGCCAAAGTCGTTCTCAGCGGTAGCGTTCATCGATTCTATCGAGCATTTCACCAAGCATGATGCGCATTTGCTCCTGCAGAAGGCGGAGGCGATTGCCAAGCACCATGTCATCGTTTATACGCCGCGAGGTTTCTTCCCGCAGCAGTATGTGGATCACTTTGGACTGAACGGGGAGAAGTTCCAAACGCATCGCAGCGGCTGGGAGCCGGCAGAACTGGAGGAGCTGGGTTACGAGGTCACCATTATGAAAGGCATGCATGATCAGCGAAATCCGGCTTTTGTTCACGCATTTGGCTTGGAGCATACGCCTATTGATGCCCTGCTGGCCATTAAGTATTTGGGATAAATAATATTTTGTACGGATATCGATTCACTATAGTGCTGTTATGGTTACAATTTGGATATATATAGTAATGTCCTTGCGATATCTTACACTTGGGAGGCGTTGGCTATGCTCGTACCCGTGGAATCCAAACAAATCGCATTCTGTTCGTATAATGAGGACGAGGCATCTTTGTATTTGTACTACCATACAGGAGATGTGGCTATTTTCTCGTCCATCGGGAAACTTGATTATCAGTCGGTCATCGATTCTCCAAACCGTTATGATACCCTCATGCTGGTGACCAAGAAAAGCCAAAGTGAATCAGAGCTTCATGCATTTTTTCCGGAATTGGAAAGGAATTAACAGGCCATTCGTAGGAGAACGATATTGGAATTATTTACATGATTGCAGAAGGCGCAGAAGAAACTAGTGCTTTAGGCTTTCTTATAGGACTGAAGTGCTTTGGGGTGAAACATAGGAAATGCTTGGGTCCGCTTGAAGACATCTCCGATAAGGAGGTGTCTTTTTTGCGTGTTTAGGTTTGTGTGATAGGGCTATCCGACTAGCGAGCGGGATGACAAATGAGACATGTGGACGATATATGCATCTTCCGTAGAACCGTACAATTGGCATTAGGGCAAAAAGCCTACAGCACGACCAACACAAGGAGGATCAAAATGAAAAAGTTTACCGCATCACTGCTAGTCTTGATTTTATCTGCTCTACTTGTAATGCCAGCAGTGATGGGGGCCTCACCGGCTCCAGCACCTGTCGTCGGAGAAATTCAATCCAGTGTAAGTTTCCGCAGCGCACCGTCTACTTCTTCAACCGTTTACAAATACTTGAAGGCTGGCGATAACGTTGTCATCTTGGAGCAAACGAACGCAAGCTGGTACAAAGTACAAGACGTTCTCGGCACCATCGCATATGTCTCTTCTTCCGATAAATATATTGAAATCATCTATAACGCATCGATCGTTTCATCCGTTTCGTTCCGTAAATCCGCTTCCACAGACGGCACGCGTCTACGCTATCTGAGCAAAGGTGAATCGGTCCTGGTCACAGGTCAGCCAAACAGCGCATGGTTTGCTGTAACGGATTCCAAAGGTGTTAAAGGTTATGTTAGCACTAGTGAACAGTACATATCGCTTGGTGCAAGCTTCTCGCTGCCTAGCGGCACGAAGCCTGGTTCAGGCACAGGCGGCGGAGACACGACTCCGAGCGCACCGCAATTGATCGAGAACACAATCGCAGCCGGCATGAAATATTGGGGAACGCCATATGAGTTCGGCTCCGATCGTGATACGACGACTACATTCGATTGCTCCGACTTCGTACGCACGGCATTCCGCGAAGGGGCAAAGCTGACGCTTCCTGCTGATTCGCGCAAGCAAGGCGACTATGTGAAAGCCAAAGGCGCAACGAAATCCGATTGGCGTTCGCTGAAACGCGGCGACCTGATGTTCTTCATGGAGTACAAAGGCTCCAAAGCTTCCAACTATGCAGGCATCAACAAAGCGACTGAAACCATCACTCACGTAGGCATCTACCTTGGAAATGGCCAAATCCTACATACGTATTCCACAGAATCCGGCGGCGTTCGTACCAACGACATCTCGGGCGGACAATGGGAGAACCGCTTCTTGTTTGGCGGAAGCGTGCTTTAAAGAATAGTAGATTGACGAAACCGGAAGGGCCTTGGGCCATTCCGGTTTTTTTGTTGTTGTTGTTGGTGGTTGGAGGCTAGTGTCAGAGAGCTGGAGCAGAAGCGGGAAGCTGGTGACGGGATACACGAAATGTTGCAGAAAACGCAGCATTTCACTGGAAATCATGCTTGAAATCAGAAAATGTTGCGCAAAATGCATCATATGTGTGCTGTAGTTCATAATAGGAGGCCGTCGGACCGAAAATGTTGCATTTTGAGCAGGATTTGGTGGATTTCTTATACTAGGTGGCAGAAATGATGCATTTTGTGCAACAATTTAGAATTTCTGAACCAGCCAACCTCGCCGACCCCGAACCCAACGCCAATGCCAACCTCGCCCCCGACCTCAACCTCTAACTCAAATCAACCTCAACCTCAACCTCAAACCCAACCCGCCCCGACCTCAACCTCAAACTCAAATTCAAACTCAACCCCAACCCCAACCCCAGCCCCAGCCCCAGCCCCCAACTAACTTCTTCACCAGTAAACCGAACAGAAAAAAACCGTCACTGCAGAAACTGCAGGACGGCGCGGGAGCATTCCATCGGATTATATTGTTGGTTGCGTTTGTTTATTAGATCAAGCCGGTGCTGTCCGGAAGTATAAGGTTCTTGAATAAGGGCGAACCATTTATCGATCGTTTCAGAAGAGATTAGCATCTCGCCAAAACCGCTCGCGACGAAGTATTCGCAGTTCACTTCTTCTTGTCCTGGAATCGGTTCGTAGAACAGCATCGGGATGCTTTTGCTTAACCCTTCCGTACATGTCATGCCGCCGGGCTTCGTAATCAACAGGTCGGAGACGTCCATCAGCTTGTTGATTTCTTTGGTAAACCCAAGCACCTTGATGTTTGAATGCTGGAAGCTCGGATCGGCCAGCATCCGCTCGCGTACTTTCTCGTTGTTGCCGACACAATAGATCAGCTGAATCTTATCGCGCCAACGGGTCATGTAGCTGAGCAAATCGTCGCTGTACATAATCCCCCAACCACCGCCCATAATAAGGACGGTTGGCAATGGTTTCAAATCAAACTGCGCCTGCAGCTCCGACTTGTCATGCGTTTGCCAGAAGTTCGGATGTACCGGAATGCCGGTAACCTCAATTCGCCCAGGTGAGATGCCGCGGTCGGTCAGCTTGGTCTTCACCTCATTGGTGGACACCAGATATTTGGTCACCTCGGAGCTTGTCCATGTGCCATGAGCATCATAATCGGTAATGAGCGTATAGAGTGGAACTTGCAGCCCAAGCCTCTTCAGCCGCGAAACGACTGCATTAGGTACCGGGTGCGTGCATACGATCAGATCCGGCTTCAATTGGGCGATCACCTGCGAAGTATGCGTGTAGAAAATACGATGCAGCGCCAGCTGAGCGAATCGGTTAAGTGATTTTTTATATTGTCTGCGGTAAAGCTTTCCGAGCAGCTTCGGTTGTTTAGTCACTGTTTTGCGATATGCGGATACAATCAGCGGGCCGATGACCGGATTAAGAAAATTGCCCAGCTCAATGACGCGAGTCTGAATTGTAGAATCAAGTGAACGAAGACCTACCGCAAGCGCGTAAGCCGCCTGGGTATGCCCGGAACCGAACCCTTCGGAAAGGAGCAATACTCTTTTTTTTCGCACATTATCACCTGCTTCTTCTACCGGTTCAGGAATCCCTAAGAACTCTCTATCTCATATTACGCTGTTTTCCCTTTGCAGCACAAGATTGGAATTAAGACTTGCGTATGATTGCATCCTTATTCTATGCTAAAAATTAGGCGGTTCGCGGAAGCAGCGAATACGGACAAGAATGGAGTGGTTACAACATGCAGCAAAATCAAAAGTTTATTCCGGAACAAGGCTCTATCGTAACGTTTACCTATAAATCAGGCAACTATGCAGGGGAAGTTATGGAAACAGGCGGACCACGCGCATTGATTAAAGTACTGGCGGTATTGAAGCACCCGGAGCAGGGGGATTTGCACAATCCCTACAATCCCGATGTGCCGATGTTCCATGAACGCAGAGCGCTTAGCTACACCGAGAAAACGAATGTACCTTATGGAGATATCAGCGGACTTTACCGGGGAGAAGTCCCATCGTACAAAGAGTCGCTTACAAGAGCAGTGGCGGCTGAGATCGAGGCGATCGACCGTCTGAAGCGCTGGGCGGAGCGCGGTCTTGAGCAGCTGAGGCAGTTGGAGAAAGAGTATAAGTAAGGGAATGACGAGAGCAGCTTAGGCAGCCGGAGGGGGACACGGTATGAATAGAAATGATTTGGCACAAGGGATATATAACAGCTCGCATTTGTCGGGGAGTTTTACGCTGCGTTCCGGTCAAGTGTCGGAGACGTATTTTGACAAATATTTATTTGAAGCGAACCCTCGCTTGCTTGGCGCGATTGCCTGTGAACTGGCCTTATGCATTCCGGTTGGCATCGATGTCCTTGCCGGACTTGAGATGGGCGGCATCCCTATTGCGACGGCTCTGTCGCTGGAAACGAATATCCCCGCGGCTTTCGTACGGAAGCAGGCGAAGAATTATGGGACATGCAAGCTTGCCGAAGGCGCGGAAGTGCGCGGCCAGAACGTATGCGTCGTGGAAGATGTCGTCACAACCGGCGGACAGATCCTGCTTAGCGTTGCGGAACTGCGCGCAGCCGGCGCTATTGTAGAGGATGTTATTTGTGTCATCGAACGGAACCCGGATGGTCGCAAGAAGCTCGAGGAAGCGGGACTGAAGCTGCATGCTTTGTTTACGATCGAAGAGCTTGAGGCAGCGGGCAGTAAGGTGGATGCAGCGCCTTTGGGAGAAGATTGGAGCGATTGATGAGTAATTGGTGACCGAATGACCATATTGTAATTTTGGTCAGTTGGTGCTATTATGGCTTATATCATGTTGAAGAAGGAGGCTGCAGCGCAATGGATCAGAAGAAAACGGTCGACCGCAGAATGCAAATTGTGGAGGCGGCAGGGAAATCGTTTGCCATGTTTGGCTATAAGGCGACGACGATGGAGCTGGTTTCCAAAATCGCTGCAGTCGGCAAGGGAACGATTTATACGTTTTTTGCAACGAAAGAAGACTTATTTAATGAAATCATCGGGCAGCTGGCTGCCGAGCTTCGGAGCTTGGCGGAGCGCACGATTGATCGCAAGCGGAACTTCTTCGATAACTTAGCCGCCGTACTGCACGAGCTGCTGTTGTTTCGCGAGAAGCATGAGCTTATCGTGAAATTGTCGCAGGAGATTCGCGATCTGGGTACGCCGATGGCGAAAGATGGCGTGGCGAGGCTTGAACAGGCCATTTACGCTTTTATCCAGCATGAGATTGAGCTTGCAATTGAGAAGAAAGAGCTGCGCGGAGTTGATCCGGCGCTTACTGCTTTTGTAATCTTGAAGCTGTATGTTGCAATCGGCGTCGAGTGGAACCGAAGTCACCAGTTGTCGCGTGAAGAGCTTGCGGCTTATTTTACGAGTTTGCTGCGTGAAGGTGTTGGCGTGAAGTAAGGTAAGTGTGTCTAGCTGAGTGACGGAGTTGGTCGGCTGCAATGTGTAGGTTGAAGTGCGGAGAGGACTTGCGTGCGAGGCAGAAGTTCGGAGAGAACGTGTGTGCAGGCAGAAGTGCGGAGAGTACTTGCGTGTAGGCAAAAGTTCGGAGAGGGACGCGCGTGCAGTCTGAGGTTCGGAGAGGGACGTGTGTGCAGGCAGTAGTTCGGAGAGTACTTGCGTGCAGGTAGAAGTTCGTTGAGAACGTGCGTGCAGGCAGAGTTCGGAGACAACGTGGCGTGCATGCAGAAGTTCGGTGAGAACGTGCGCTCAGACAGAAGTTCGGAGTGCATCGGCTAGTTGGGGAAGGTGGACTAGTCATTTTTTTTGAAGTAAATTGACCGAAAAACCAAATCAGTCATTTATTCATTTCTGTTATGGAGGGGAAAGCACTATGCGAGGTTTATCATTGTTTGGCAAGGAGTTTAGCCGGATTGTTCGAAATCCGAAGCTCCTGATTCCGATTGTTGGGGTGTTGTTCATCCCGATTATGTACAGCGGCATGTTGATTGGGTCTTTTTGGGACCCGTATGGGAAGCTGAGTGAGCTTCCGGTGGCGGTCGTGAATGAGGATGCCGGCGCACAATTCGAAGGGAAACCGCTGGCTGTCGGACAGGATTTGGTGGACGAATTGAAGGCGAATCCGGAATTTGATTGGGCTTTTGTGAGCCGCGCTGAAGCGGAGAAAGGCGTTCAGGATGGGGATTACTATTATGTCATTGAAATTCCGGAGTCCTTCTCCAAGCAAGCGACCACGCTGCTGGATGAGAAGCCGCAGCCTGCGGCTATCCGGTACGTGTCCAACGATAGCGGCAATTACTTAGCGGCCAAGATCGGGCAAGCTGCCATTGAGAAGCTGCAAACCGAAATTTCGCAGCAGGTGACAAAAGCCTATGCGGAGGCGGTTTTCTCCAGCATTGGCGATGCGTCCGATGGTATTGTACAAGCGAGCGAAGGTGCGGGAAAGCTGAGCGATGGCGCTTTGGATGCGGAGAAAGGTACCAAGCTGCTGCGCGATAATGTATCGAAGCTCGCTTCCGGCACGGAGCAGCTCGCCGGAGGCGTTAAGGCGCTTGGCAGCGGCGCCGGACAATTGGCGGCCGGCACGGCCACGGTTCGTGACGGCTCGGCGGCGCTCGCAGCCGGGCTCGGCAAGCTCGAGGCTGCCGGCGCGCAGCTCGGCGGCGGAGCTAAGCAAGCCGCCGAGGCCGGTGCGCAGCTGGCCGAGGGGCTTGCCTCGGCGGAGCAAGGCGGGGCGCAGCTCGCCGGCGCAGCCGAGAAGCTGTCGGCGGCGCTTGAGGCGTACGCCGCCGCAGCTTCGCCGGATGCAGCGCAGGCTCCCGCGCTGCAGGAGCTCCTCTTCGCAGCCCGCGCGGTATCCGCGGGCGCAGCCGAGCTCTCTGGCGGCAGCGCGAAGCTGGCCGCCGGCGGCGCGCAGCTGCAGCAGGGCCAGCTGCAGCTGCAGCAAGGGCTAGCGGCGCTGCACGCGCAGCTCGCAGCCGCGCAGCAAGGCGGCGCCAAGCTAGCCGCCGGCGCCGAGAGCGCCGCGGCCGGTGCCGCGAAGCTGGCGGACGGCGCCGCCGCGGCAGGCCGCGGCGCGGCCGAGCTTGCCGGGGGCTCCGGCAAGCTGGCTAGCGGCTCCGCCGCACTTGCGAGCGGCGCGGAGCAGCTCGCAGGCGGCACGGCCGAGCTGTCAGGCAAGCTCGGCGATGCCGCGAAGCAAACCGGGGGCATCACCGGAACCGATGCCCTGTACGACATGTTCGCGAATCCTGTCCATGTCGATGAGCACAAGCTGACCGACGTGCCGAACTACGGTACGGGCTTCACGCCGTACTTCCTGTCACTTGGTCTGTTTGTAGGAGCACTGCTTTCCACAATGGTCCTCCCGATGCGCGAAACCGGACTGAAGCCTCGCTCCGGCTGGAGCTGGTTCGTCAGCAAAGTATTGCTCTTCATCGTAGTTGGTATCGTGCAAGCATTAATTGCAGATGCGATTCTGCTCTACGGAATCGGTCTCAAAGTGAACCATTTAGGTGCTTTCATAGGCATGTCGATGCTGGCAAGTGTCACTTTCATGATGATCGTACAGTTCCTGGTTACATTGCTTGATCAACCGGGACGTTTCGTCGCTGTCATGCTGCTCATTCTGCAACTCACTGGCAGTGCCGGCACGTATCCATCTGAGCTCGTCCCATCATGGCTGCAGCATATCAGTGCATGGCTGCCGATGACATACACAATTAGCGCCTTCCGCGAAATCGTGACAGGAAACGAACTGCTGACTGTCGGCAGCAAAGCACTGCACACAGCAAGCTTTGCAGTCGTGTTTGCAGTACTATCCCTACTCGTCTTCCTCATGCTGCATCGCAAAACAAAACGCACTACAACAACAGAACTCACAACAACAGCGTAGCTCCCAAAGCCACACATTGGCTAAAACACCGCGAAATGAACGAAAGAGTAGCTCCCGGAGCTACTCTTTGTTCAACTAACATTAGTTTTAGTGCAAGTGTAGCTCCCAGAGCTACAGATTGGCTAAACCGCCGCGAAATTAACGAAAGAGTAGCTCCCAGAGCTACTCTTTGTTCAACTAACATTAGTTTTGGTGCAAAAGTAGCTCCCAGAGCTACTCTTTGTTCAACCAACATAAGTTTTAGTGCAAGTGTAGCTCCCAGAGCTAAAGTAGCAAAAAAGCGTTACTGGGTACTCCACAAGGTTTGCAAAAAAATCACCATTCGATCCACATCGAGCGTGTCCCAAGAATTTACTCGAAAGAAGCGAACCAGCAAGTCTACAAGGAGCAACTCCACCGGTTTTAGCTTCAAGAAGCCCACCAGCAAGTCCACATGAAGCAATTCCACCGGTTTTAGCACAAAGTAGCGTACCAGGAAGTCCACATGGAGCAACTCCACCGGTTTTATCCTCAAGAAGCGAACCAGCAAGTCTACATGGAGCAAATCCACCGGTTCTAGCACAAAGAAGCCAACCAGCAAGTCCACATGGAGCAAATCCACCGGTTTTAGCGCAAAGAAGCCCACCAGCAGGTCCACATGTTGAGCCAATTCCATGTATTTCCTCTAATGTAGCCCAGCGTCCCACGCGCCACATTCCCACCTCCGCAAACAACAAAAAAAGCACGAATTCACTAACCCAGTGAATTCATGCCTTCTTCCTAACAACTTAAGACTGGATAAACACAGTCGCAATCGGTTTGCGATAAACGACCTGATAGCCAAGACCCTTGGACAATGCCGCGAGCGGCAGGTAGGTCACTGAGCTGCCGCCGGACTGCTGCAGGTATGCAGGCGTCTCAAGCGGAACGGTTTGACCGTTTACTTTCATCGTGTCTGCTCCAATGGTGAAGGCAACGACCTTGTCCCCGGACTTAATGGTAGCCGTGCGCGACGGGCCATCCCAGACGAGAGTGGCGTTCAACGCTTTCGTGACGTCGCGCATGGGGAGGAACGTCGTGTTATTTTTCAAAACCGGTTTATTATCGCTCTTCAATGCTTTCCCGTTTACGACAACACGCAGCGGCGTTCCCGCATCCAGAGCTTCCGGGTCGCGATAGTCGCCCCAGATTCCTTGGGCAAACACTCTTCCCATCACGTCGTAACCGGATTGCTTCGGATGAATATCTCCTCTAAGGATAGAGGTGTAGCTGAGCTCTTTACCGCGGAATGGCGTCGATACATCGACGGTTCGCACATCGAAGCCTTCTTTCGTTAGCTTAGCGGCAATCGCTTCGGTTTGTGTTTTCAACTTAGCCACGCCATCGGTTAATACCGCATACTGTTCTTGTGTGATGGTTTGATTAATCGTGGAAGGCTTCGGCGCAGGCAGGTACTGGTCGGCAAACACAACCGTAGCTTTTGGGTTTAACTTGAGAATCGTGCGCAGCGATGCTTCTAATGAAGGATAATAACTAGCCAATAAGGCATCTAACCGAGTTTGCAGCGCCGACGCACTGATTTCTTCATCATTTAAAATGTCATTGAAGATCGGCGTGAAATCATTCCCGCCAATCGTGAGCACGATCAAATTCGCTTTCTTCAGATCTTCGCCAAGCTGTGCGCTCTTCGCGACAGTTGCTTCAGCCAGTGGATAAGTAGATAAATTCGGTTGCAACTGATCTGCCGTTATACGTGTTCCCGCCGCCGCCGCTTCCAGTAGTTTTTGCAATCCGGGCGATTTCAAACCTAGAATCCCGTAATTCACCAGCTCAGCACGTCCGTGATACAGCGCCTGCTCGTACAGTCGATCGACATAGCCGTAAGGAACCGAGCTCTCCGACATGCCCAGCTCATAACCAAGCGTCAATGAATCGCCAACGCCAACAATACGAAGCGGTTGGTTAACCTCAGCCTTCGGAGCGGTGATTGCTGAAACAGCCATAATAGGCGTTGAAAATGAAGCTGCCGCAGAAGCCCAAGCTCCGCTGCTTCCAACTGTACCTACTAACAAAGCGGCCGCCGTGAAAGTGATTGTCCACTTGGGCAATTTCCTGAATTTGCTATACATATTCACCACATCCTTTTGCATAATTATGCGTTTTATTTGGTGGTATCAATTTTCAGTTATTTTTTTGAATTGCTGCTGTGTCGTGGTAAAGAACACTTATCACAATCATAAAAATATTAAATTGATATCGTAATGCACTGGTGTTAAAATAATATAATAACTTTTTTCAAGGGATGTATTATTGGAACGCAACCTTTTCATTAACCTGCGTGTACACCTTCATTTTATGCGATTTCGCTTTCGAAATGAAGCCGGATTCCATGAATAAGAATCCATTCCATCCGTTTATTTAAAAATTTCTCATAGAAAGGTTGCATCCAAGTGAAAGAGAACCGTTTAGGATTGCCGCCGAAGCAAGGTCTATACGATCCGCAATTTGAGAAAGACGCCTGCGGAATGGGCTTTGTGGCTAACATCAAGGGAATTAAATCACACACAATTATTCAGCAGGCGCTGACGGTGCTCGAGAACATGGAGCATCGCGGCGGTCAGGGCAGCGAGCCTAACACAGGAGACGGAGCAGGGATTTTATTGCAAATCCCGCATGGCTTCTTCTCTCGTGAACTCAGAGAGCTCGGTGTCGAACTGCCTGCAAGCGGCGAATATGCCGTAGGTATGCTGTTCCTGTCACAAGACGAGAACATTCGCGTGAAGCATGAGCGTGAGCTCGAAGCGATCATTCGTGAGGAAGGCCAGACGCTGCTTGGCTGGCGTACCGTTCCTACGAATGATGAGAAGTTGGGCCACTCGGCGAAATCGGTTAAACCGTATGTTCGTCAAGTGTTCATTGGCCGCAGCGCTGAGCTTCAAGATGAGCTTGCTTTCGAACGCAAGATTTATGTCATTCGCAAGCGCGCGGAAATCGCGATTCGCTATTCCGGCGCAGAAGGCGCAGACAGCTTCTATTTCTCCAGCATGTCCAGCAAGAAAATCGTGTACAAAGGGATGCTCACGACAGAGCAGGTTCGCTCGTTCTATGTTGAGCTTAACGACGAAGCGATGGAAACAGCTATCGCGCTTGTTCACTCCCGTTTCTCCACGAACACGTTCCCGAGCTGGGAGCGCGCGCATCCATACCGTTATCTTATTCATAACGGCGAGATCAACACGCTTCGCGGTAACGTGAACTGGATGCATGCTCGTCAAACGATGGTTGCTTCGGAGCTATTCGGCGACGATCTGGACAAAATCAAACCGATTATCAATCCGGACGGATCGGATACGGCGATGTTCGACAACACGCTTGAATTCCTTTACCTATCCGGTCGCTCTTTGCCGCATGCGGCGATGATGATGGTTCCGGAGCCTTGGTCCAACCACGAAGGCATGAGTGACGAGAAGAAAGCCTTCTACGAATACCACAGCTGTTTGATGGAGCCGTGGGACGGACCAGCAGCGATGGCATTTACGGATGGCACGCAAATCGGAGCCATTCTTGACCGTAACGGTCTTCGTCCTGCCCGTTATTATGTAACGAAGGATGACGTTATCATTCTCGGCTCTGAAGCTGGTACCGTTCCAATCGATCCTGAGAACATCCTTTATAAAGACCGTCTTCGCCCAGGTCGTATGCTGCTTGTCGATACCAAAGAAGGCCGCATCGTATCGGATGAAGAGGTTAAAGCTCAAATCGCAGCGGAGAACCCTTACCGCGAGTGGCTTGATGAGCATCTTATCGGTCTTGACGAGCTTCCTGATGCTCCTGAGCTTCCGGAACCGGATCATGAAACCGTTGAGAATCGTCAACAAGCATTCGGCTATACGTTCGAAGATCTGCGTAAAGTACTTGAGCCAATGGCAGGCAGCGGCGTAGAGCCAATCGCTTCCATGGGTTATGATGCGCCGCTTGCGATTCTGTCTGAGCGTCCGCAGCGTTTGTTCAACTACTTTAAACAAATGTTCGCACAAGTTACGAATCCGCCAATCGACGCGATTCGCGAAGAAATTATTACAGCTACAGGCACAACGCTGGGTCCTGAGCGAAATCTGCTCCTTGCCGAGCCTGAAAGCTGCCGTCATATTAAATTAGCTTCTCCTGTATTATCGAACGAAGAGTTCGCGAAACTGCGCCATGTGCGCCGTCCTGGGTTCAAATCCATTACGCTGCC
This sequence comes from Paenibacillus sp. CF384, assembly GCF_900106745.1. GTDB lineage: Bacteria > Bacillota > Bacilli > Paenibacillales > Paenibacillaceae > Paenibacillus_Z. The sequence continues at coordinate 17,368 of NZ_FNNV01000018.1, forward strand.
TACGCTGTTTAATGCGGCAGAAGGCGAAGCTGGCTTGCGTTTTGCGATTAAGCAAATGTGCGAAGCGGCTGACCGCGTAATTGGCAAAGGCCATAATATTCTTATTCTGTCTGACCGCGGCGTAGACCGCGAGAATGCGGCGATTCCGTCGCTGCTCGCTGTATCTTCTCTGCATCACCATTTGATTCGCGAAGGTACGCGTACACGTGTCAGCATTTTGCTGGAATCCGGCGAGCCGCGCGAAGTGCACCACTTTGCATTGCTGCTCGGTTATGGCGTAAGCGCCGTGAATCCTTACCTTGCTTTCGAAACGCTCGACGATATGATTCGTCAAGGTCTGCTCAGAGGCGTAACGCATGAGAAAGCCGTTAAGAACTTCATTAAAGCGGCTACGAAAGGCGTCGTAAAGATTCTATCCAAAATGGGTATCTCCACGATCCAATCGTACCGTGGCGCACAAATTTTTGAAGCAGTCGGCTTGAAGGAAGAGCTCGTTGATGAGTACTTCACTTGGACGACTACACGTATTGGCGGTATTGGTCTCGACGTAATCGCAGAAGAGACGCTGAAGCATCATAACCGTGCTTTCGCAGAGCAAGAAGGCCGCGTGAAGGAGCTTGACTCCGGCGGCGAATATCAATGGCGTAAAGACGGCGAAGACCACTTGTTCAGCCCGCAGACGATTCATACGCTGCAGATGGCTTCCCGTTCGAATGACTATAAGCTCTACAAGAAATTCTCCGCGCTTGTTCAAGGCGAAGACAAGAAACATCTGACACTGCGTTCGTTGCTTGATTTCAACTACGATGCAGCTCCGGTTTCGATTGACGAAGTCGAATCCGTTGAATCCATCGTGAAACGCTTCAAGACCGGTGCGATGTCCTATGGTTCAATCAGTAAAGAAGCGCATGAAGCACTCGCTATTGCGATGAACCGCATCGGCGGCCGATCCAATACTGGCGAGGGCGGCGAAGATCCGGCGCGTTATATTCCGGATGCTAACGGCGATTCCCGCCGCAGTGCGATCAAGCAAGTGGCTTCCGGCCGTTTCGGCGTAACGAGCAACTACTTGATTAATGCCGACGAAATTCAAATTAAAATGGCGCAAGGCGCGAAGCCGGGTGAAGGCGGCCAGCTTCCTGGACGTAAGGTTTATCCTTGGGTTGCAGAAGTTCGTGGTTCCACTCCTGGCGTAGGACTCATCTCCCCGCCTCCGCATCACGATATCTATTCCATTGAGGACTTGGCTGAGCTTATCCATGATTTGAAGAACGCCAACCCTCGTGCACGCATTAACGTGAAGCTCGTATCCGAAGCAGGCGTAGGAACAATTGCTGCCGGCGTTGCCAAAGGCCGCGCAGATGTTATCCTCGTCAGCGGCTACGATGGCGGAACAGGCGCTTCGCCGCTGGCATCGATCCGTCATGCCGGTATGCCGTGGGAGCTTGGACTTGCTGAAACGCACCAAACGCTGATGATCAACAACCTGCGTGACCGCGTAGTCGTTGAGACAGACGGCAAAATCATGAACGGCCGCGACCTTGCCATTGCAGCTCTTCTTGGCGCCGAAGAATACGGCTTCTCGACTGCACCGCTTGTCGTACTTGGCTGCATCATGATGCGTGTCTGCCAATTGGATACTTGTCCGGTTGGTGTTGCTACGCAAAACCCTGAGCTTCGTGCGAAGTTCATGGGCGATCCGAGCCACGTAGCGAACTACATGCTGTTCGTTGCGCAAGAACTGCGCGAAATTATGGCAGAGCTTGGCTTCCGTACGATTCAAGAAATGGTCGGCCGTGTAGATCGTTTGCAAACGAAGGATCTTATTGAGCACTACAAGCTCAAAGGCATCGACCTTAGACCGCTTCTGCACCAGATGGAAGTTCCGCAGGATGCGGCACGCTACTGTACGCAGGAGCAGGATCATAAACTGCACGAATCGCTGGATATGCAGCAATTGCTGCCGCTCGCATTGCCTGCGATCGAAACCGGTGAGCAAGTTCGCGCAACATTGCCGATCACGAACATCAACCGCGTAGTTGGTACGATTGTAGGTAGTGAAGTGACTCGCAAGTACGGCGCGAAAGGATTGCCTGATGATACGATTTCGTTCCACTTTGTCGGCTCCGCCGGTCAAAGCTTCGGCGCATTCGTACCGAAAGGCATCACGCTTTCCTTGGAAGGCGACTCCAATGACTATGTCGGTAAAGGACTTTCCGGCGGTAAAGTGATTGTAGCTCCATCCAAGAAAGCAACATTCAAGGCAGAAGAGAATGTCATTATCGGCAACACGGCTTTCTACGGCGCGACAAACGGTGAAGCTTACATCCGCGGTATCGCGGGTGAGCGTTTCGCAGTTCGTAACTCCGGCGTGAAGGTAGTCGTTGAAGGTGTTGGCGACCACGGCTGTGAGTATATGACAGGCGGCCGCGTCGTAATTCTCGGAGGCACAGGCCGTAACTTCGCAGCCGGTATGTCCGGCGGTGTCGCTTACGTCCTCGATGAAGCAGGCGATTTCTACAAACACTGCAACATCGAAATGGTTCTTCTGGAGCGCGTAGAGGATCCACGCGATTCCGAAGAGCTGGAAGGTATGATCAAACGCCATGTGGAATACACGGGCAGCGCGATCGGCGATCGTCTACTCTCCGATTGGGAGAAATCCAAGACGAAATTCATCAAAATCATTCCGAAAGATTACAAGCGGATGCTGGAACAAATCGAGAAGATGGAACAAACCGGCCTAGCCGGCGACGAAGCCCTTCTTGCGGCATTTGAAGCCAACATGAAAGAGCTTGCTCGAGTAGGCGGTAACTAAGTTTTATATGAAGAGACCGATAACGGGATATCCCGTTATCGGTCTTTTTTTGCGTATGGGCAACGTGTACAATGCCGCTGTACAAGTTGAACACAAGCCCGTCAATCGCTCAGTACAGATGCTCTCGTTCTCGCATATGATACGTTGATAGTTTTATTCAAATCTAATAGAGGAGGTAGATAAAATGGGAGTAACTCAGATCTATGCGGGCCCTACACTTCCGGATGAAGGATTGCAGCAGTTTGATGTTTTTATGGACGGTATCATGCCAACCTATCTGCAAACGCTTCTAGCAGCGAATAAGGACGTAGATTTGTTAATGGTAGCAATGGAACAATTCTCAGATGTCTATGTAGCAGCTGGAACGCCGGGAACACCTGAGAATGCCGCTTATTTACGACTTTCAAATAACGTTGCTCCGCCAAGTGAGGACGGAGACATGCTGAAATCGGTCTATGATGTGAATAAGGACGGTATTGTTGACCTAGCGGCTAAGCTGCAGGTAGCCAGAACCATTGCATTAACAGGTGATGTGACAGGAAGCGCAGCTTTTGACGGATCTGCGAACACCTCCATTCAATCGACCATCCCAATTGCGACACCAAGTGCGAAGGGTCTATTCAGTGCCGAAGATAAAACAAAGCTCGATGGAGTAGCTGCCGGGGCAAATAATTACACGCATCCTGCAACTCACCCTGCAACCATGATTACCGAAGATACGGGACATCGCTTCGTTTCGGATACGGAGAAAGCAGCCTGGAATACCGTAAAAGGGGATATGATGCGCTCTGTTTATGATACGGATAATGACGGCGTCGTCGATCAAGCAGAGAAGCTGCAAACGGCAAGAACGATCGCAATCAACGGGGATGTAACCGGTACGACGACCTTCGACGGTTCCGCCAATGTTACGATTAACGCAGCTATACCTACTGCAACACCGAACGTTAAGGGACTTTTAAGTGCAGCAGATAAATCAAAGCTGGATGGAGTAGCAACCGGGGCGAACAACTACACCCATCCTGCCACTCATCCTGCAACCATGATTACCGAAGATACGGATCATCGCTTCGTTACGGATACGGAGAAAGCAGCTTGGAATACCGTAAAAGGGGATATGATGCGTTCCGTTTATGATACGGACAATGACGGCGTCGTCGATCAAGCTGAGAAGCTGCAAGCAGCACGGACGATCGCCATTAACGGAGATGTAACAGGTTCGACTACTTTTGACGGTTCTACCAATGTCACGATCAATGCAACCATTCCAACCGTTACGCCAAATGCAAAAGGGCTAATGCCCGCATCGGATAAATCAAAATTAGACGGTGTTGCGGTCGGAGCAAATAACTATACGCATCCAGCCACACATCCAGCGACGATGATAACAGAAGACACCACGCACCGATTTGTAACCGATGCGGAGAAAGCAGCTTGGTCCAATACTTCAGCAGACGGTGGCATGCGCGGGAATGTACTCAACTATGGTGCCAAAGGTGATGGCGCAACCGATGATACAGCTGCGTTTCAAGCTTGTTTGGATGCTAATAATTTCGCTTATATTCCAACAGGCGTGTATAAGATAAAGACAGTCTATGTGAACAGAGGAGCTACCGTTCGCGGTGAAGGATTCAATTCCGTCATCCAACCTTATACAGGTGCTACAGGTTCTTTGTTTTCCATTAAAGGCGACTATGTCACCTTCGAGAAATTTTATATTCATGGTTTAGGGATGAATATTCACGGTTTTGCGGACTTTGACGGAGCTCGTACCGACTGGTATGAAAGGTATCATTTTAACGATCTTGTTACTTATAATATAGGTGGTAATACATTTCATTTAACAGGTCGCGGACTCGATTATATCTTTGATACGTGTTTTATTGATAATTCCGGCGGGTATGGGTTATATGGTCGCAATTTATCGGATAGTCTGATGACCAATTGTAATATCGGCAGCTCAGGTAAAGCGGGTGTTTCAATTGATGGAGGCAATTTCCGCTTTGTTGGAACAAAAATCTATATGAATGGCCGAAACGCGCCGGGATATGCAGGCTTAGAGGCAAGCAATACCCTGGGCGTAAACTTATCGGGCTGTGAAATTCAGCAGAATGTTTATGACGGCATCCTGTTTACGAACGTTGTTGGTTCTTCCATTATGGCGACTGTACTGGACAGTAACAACAAAGTCGGTCTAACCGGATCATATGCACAATTAAGATTAATCAATTCATCGTTTAATAAAATTGATGCGACAATGATCGATGGTCGATTTACAAGTTTTGATCCTCCATATAATACCCCGGGTCTTAACGGCATTGTGCAAGATGATAAATGCTGCTACAACAAATTCGACATTAATTACTATCCATACGAACTTGTTTACTCCAATAAAGCAAAACATGTCACAACGCCGTTCACAGCGACAGTTAATGACATTTCGTCTATTTTCAAAGTAAATAATATGGACTATTTCAACTTTCCTTCGACATCTGTCGTTGTTGGAACGAACGCCACTATCGGAACGGGTGCTAATCAAGGCAGCAGTGCAAACTTTGTTATCGCTGCTTCGTCCGTCAATGGCGGTACGCAGGTTAACCTTACCCAAACTGCAAGTAAGACTTTAGCGGCTAATGGGGAATTTTATTTCAATAGAGTAGCACTCACTATGGCAGGGTTTACAGGGGCAAACAGTCCGGCAGGCAAGAGCAGGGTGTTCATTGCCTATGATTCGAAGGTGCTCGAAACGGTTCCTGGAGGACTCAGTGTGTTTATCAACATTTCCGAATCCAGCACAGCGCATCCAACGCCTGTTACAACAGGCCAAGTCCGCATTATTAATGTGAATAAGAACTCACAATGGATGCCTATTGCCGCTTATAAGCCTTTGAGCTATTCAAGAGAGGCTGGATTCGCCGTCAATTTGGAAATCAATATTAGTTGCAATCAGACAACAACGTTAGCGGCTGCTGACATCGTTGCATCCATTCGCAACATTCGAGTTGGATTTTATTAAACGGATGGAATAAAAAGGGAATATTGTAGTGATTCACTGTAGGCCACTTTTCTCAAAAGAGTGGTCTATTTTTTGTTTGTAAACGAATGTTAACAATTCTATCATAAGTTAATAAAATGTACGGATAATCGACAAAAAAAGATTTTAAATGTGAGAAAGGTCCCACAACCTTCGACATCCTTTTTGGATGAGGTTGGATATAATTAGTGAAGACAAGTAGAACCAGATGTAGAGAGATAAATAATAACGGGCGAGGTTCATGTAGTTGAAGTAACCAGAGTTGCAGCTAAGTTCGAGCGGAAGGCGTTAGATTCATTATAAATAGAGGGAGTCGGAGCCGAGGTATGAGAAAAATTGAAGATCAAAGCAAAGATGCGCATTTATCTAAGGGAACGATTGAGTTGGATGTACTCACTATTATGGAGCAGCTTGGTATTGATCTTTCCAAATGGCCTTCAGATTTACCTCCACTACAAAGAAATAAATAAGCGGACAATAAAAACCATAGTCGATACGGACTATGGTTTTACTATTTAATAGAAGAACTATTTCATATTTCTCTCTGCTCGAACGAAAGCGACGAAACGTCTTGTTTCTTCCGGTGATAATTTCTTTCCATCGATAGCCAGCGCAAGTCTGCTTAGCAAATCTTCTTCGGAGAGCTCCAGCTGGTCAACAAATTCACGAACAGGCTCGTCCAATGTGATATGAGGCACATTCGTTCTTCCGACAAGGTAGTCGACAGAAACTTTGAATAAATCGGCAAACTTAGATAGTGTTTCCGTATCCGGTTCTCGGCGGTTTTTCTCATAATGGGATAAGGCTGCGCGTGAGATTCCAAGTAATCCCGCTGTCTGTTCTTGTGTCCAACCCCGATCATCCCTCAGTTTGGCAATACGGTCACCAATATTCATATTTCTCCTCCTAACAGGCTATAACTCCATATTAATACGAAACGCTTACAAATGCATTCATTGCTACGAAATGTCACATTGTATCTGAAAGCATGAAAAAACTATTGACATGCTACGATTCGTATCGTAAAGTAAATCATGAAAAGAGATACAAATTGTATCAATCAACTGGTATTATTCATTACCCAGAGAAGCACCGATTATACCTGCTGACATTCACAATACTCCAATTTTTTCTCTATAAAATGATATTTCTAAATTATTTAACTGGAGGTATTTAAGTGGAACTGAAGGATTATTTGAAGATCATTCGCAAGAGGCTCCTCCTTATCTCAGCAATCGTAATGGTGACTTGTGTGTTAATCGGGGTTAAAACCTACCTTTACACAGACCTGGTATATCAAGCTACTGCGAAACTGATTGTGAGTCAATCCTTTGAAGTTGGCGGCACAAGAACAATAGACTGGGATGTCATTCAATCTAATATCAGGCTTATAAGCTCTTATAAAGAAATCATCAATTCGTCAGCCATCTTAAACAAAGTAGTGAGTAACTATCCTGATTTAAAAGCTTCACCCGGCGAGCTAAGCTCCTTGTTGGAAGTTAGTGCAGCGAGTGATTCACAGGTCATGAATATACGCGCAACAGACATTTCTTATGAACGGGCAGCCCATATCGTGAATGCCGTTGCTACAGTCTTCAAGAATGAAATCCCGTCCATTATGAAGGTGGATAACGTTACCATTTTGTCAGAAGCGAATCCAAACTCAGATGGATCTTCAATTAATAAAAGCCCTATTTTCTACATCGCCTTGAGCTTTATCGTATCTCTAATGCTGGCGATCGGCTTTGTCTTCTTGCTCGATTACTTGGATGACACAATCAAGAGTGAAGATGATGTTCTCCAATCGCTCGAGCTGCCGGTACTGTCAAATATTACGAAGATCAGTAAATCAGATTTGAATCCCCGAAAGACGCGTATATCCGAAAAAAAAGTAGGTGAAGGCACATATGTCACAGCAAGACAATAAGCAGCGCCATCTCATTTCGGCTATTAATCCGATGTCTCCAATCTCTGAAGCGTATCGCACCTTGCGTACGAATATACAATTCTCTGCAATTGATCAACCCATGAAAGTGCTTATGGTTGCCTCTGCTAGTGAAGGAGAGGGCAAGACAACTACGATTACGAATCTTGCCGTGACTTACGCACAAGAAGGGAAGAGAGTGCTTCTCGTTGATACGGATCTGCGGAGACCTACCTTACATCATATATTTCAACTAACGAATCGATCGGGGTTTACCAGTGCCATTCTGAATCAGCAAGTACTTGCGGATGTTATTAAGGAGACGAGTGTAGAAAATCTCTTCGTCCTCACATCCGGGCCTATTCCGCCTAATCCTTCTGAAATATTGGGGTCGCAGCGCATGCATACACTGGTCGATGAGCTGAAGAGCATGTTCGATGTCATTCTCTTTGATACGCCGCCGGTTCTTCCAGTAGCTGATAGCCTTATTGTTACTTCCTATTGCGACGGAATCATCCTTGTCATTCATGCAGGCAAAGTGAAGAAAGAGCTTCTAAAGAAAGCGAAAGCCAGCTTGGAGCATGCCAAATCCCGCATATTAGGTGTCGTTCTCAATAATAATGAGCGCTCTAAGCATGATGGACAATATTACTATTATTACGGTAGAAAATAAATGTTTGCGGCAAGTGAACATTCCATAGGTGATGTCTACTGGACCTGTATCACACGTAGGCACTCGATCATGCTGTGGGCTGGCTTGCCAGCCTTAGACGTTCATCGTCAAGGGTGTGATGTGAGGCAGGGTTTAATGCCCTCAAATACTGCGGCCATAAACGGCTAAAAAAACGAGCTATGTTTTTAATGCAAATAAAGGTATAGCTGGTTTTTTTAACAGCAGCATATTCCTTAAGAAATTAGAATAATAGGGGTGGATGATGATGAAACAGGTTAGAAAAGCGATCATTCCAGCTGCAGGTTTAGGGACGCGATTCTTACCAGCAACGAAGGCTATGCCCAAAGAGATGCTTCCGATTGTAGACAAACCTACCATTCAATACATCGTGGAAGAAGCAATAGCCTCCGGGATCGAAGATATTATTATCGTTACGGGCAAAGGGAAGCGTGCAATCGAGGACCACTTCGACATTGCTTTCGAGCTGGAATCCAGCTTGATGGAGAAAGGGAAGATGGAGCTGCTCGGGGAAGTGCGCAAATCATCAAGTGTCGATATTCATTATATCCGGCAGAAAGAACCGAAAGGTTTGGGACATGCGGTATGGTGTGCTCGTAAGTTCATCGGGAATGAACCATTTGCCGTGCTCTTAGGAGACGATATCGTAGTTGCCGACATGCCATGCACCAAACAGTTGATCGCACAATATGAGCAAGTACAACGGTCCGTAATTGGTGTTCAAGCTATTTCCATTGAAATGACTGAGCGTTATGGGGTAGTTGACCCTCTAGAGGCTTATGGCAAGCTCTATTCTGTCAATCGTTTTGTAGAGAAACCCAAGTTAGGTACTGCGCCTTCTAATTTGGCTATTATGGGCAGATACATTCTAACACCTGAAATCTTTGATTTTCTAGAGAATCAAGAAGTCGGAGCAGGTGGAGAAATTCAACTGACGGATGCCATTCAGCGGTTAAATGAATTTCAAGGTGTTTATGCCTATGATTTTGATGGCAAACGTTATGATGTTGGTGAGAAACTTGGTTTTATTACGACAATGATTGATTTTGCACTGCTCAATAATGAATTACGTCTTCCTCTACTTACAGCGCTTGAAGAGACACTTGAACATGAACGTTTGAAGAAATATAAAATGTAGGACAGGTGGGAAAGAATGAGTTTATCCACACAGCGCAATGATGGGGATGTCGTGCTCAAAGCCAAGCTTTCTGCTTCAATGCAATCGAGAGAGAGAGTAAGAGGTCTTGTTCAGTACCTGATGCTGAAACGAGCAATTGATATTGTTTGTGCAGCTATCGGGCTGATCTGCTTAATTCCTTTGTTCATTATCGTAGCGATTATAATCAAAGTGGAGGACCCGCGTGGTCCTATTTTTTTTCATCAGGTTCGGATCGGCAAAAATGAAAAACCGTTTCGCATGTATAAGTTCCGCTCGATGGTATCCAATGCAGAAGTCTTGCTTGATGAGCTATTAAGTCAGAACGAAATTCATGGAGCCATGTTCAAGATGAAAGAAGATCCCCGTGTTACAAGAGTCGGGAGGTTCATCAGAAAAACCAGTATCGATGAACTGCCGCAGCTATGGAATGTCATTAAAGGCGAAATGTCCATTGTCGGCCCCAGGCCACCTTTACCCAGAGAAGTAGCGGAATATACGAGTTATGACAAATTACGACTCAAAGCAATGCCCGGTTGCACCGGTTTGTGGCAGATCAGCGGCAGAAACGGCTTAAGCTTCGGTGAGATGGTGGAGTTAGATCTGGCCTACATCGAACAAAGAAGCATTTACTTCGATATCAAAATTATGTGCAAGACCGTAAAAGTAATCGTTGGCAGGAAAGATGCCTTTTAACTTGATTCGAGGTGCAAATATGGATAAGAGCTCGACGATATACGTTGCCGGCCATAGAGGTTTGGTAGGTTCGGCAATTCTAAGGGAATTAGAGAGAAGAGGGTACGAGAATTTAATTTACCGATCCAGTAAAGAGCTGGATTTAAGGAAGTTTGATCAAGTTCAGGACTTCTTCCAGAATCATCACATTGACTATGTGTTTCTGGCTGCGGCTAAAGTAGGCGGTATCGTGGCGAACAATGATTTTCCGGCAGATTTCATTCGTGATAACTTACTGATTCAAACGAATGTGATCGATTCCGCTTATCGTGCCAACGTGAAGAAACTCATGTTTCTGGGCTCCACATGCATTTACCCGAAGTTTGCACCGCAGCCGCTTAAGGAAGAATATCTGTTGACCGGTGAGCTTGAGCCTACCAATCAACCATACGCCGTTGCCAAAATTGCCGGGATTAGTATGTGTCAGTCCTATAACCGTCAATATGGAACACAATTCATCTCCGTAATGCCTACCAATATGTATGGGCCAAATGATAACTTCGATTTGAAGACTTCACATGTATTACCTGCACTTATCCGGAAGTTTCATGAAGCTAAAGCAGCTAATGCCGATCACGTTGAGGTATGGGGAACAGGACAGCCGAGACGTGAGTTTCTACACTCGGATGATCTGGCAGAAGCGTGCCTATTTCTAATGGAACAATATGCGGATAGTGAAATCGTGAATGTCGGCGTAGGCGATGATATTTCCATTCGAGAGTTGGCGGAATTAATCAAGCGAATAGTGGGCTATCAAGGAGAGATACGATTCAATACCTCGTTGCCGGATGGAACACCAAGGAAATTGGTTGATGTTACGAAGATCAACCGTCTAGGCTGGAAGGCTAGAATCTCCTTGGAGGACGGCGTTAGATCCGCATACATGGCATTCCAAAATGACTGTTTAGTTAACCAATAAAAAAGATCAAGTGGAGGAAAACATATGCAAAAGCGTGCTCTAATTACGGGTATTACCGGTCAAGATGGATCCTATCTGGCAGAACTCCTGCTTGATAAAGGCTATGAGGTCTATGGGTTGAGAAGAAGGACCAGTACGCCTAATTACGAGAATGTGAGCCACATTAAAGATCAGATCAAATGGATTTCAGGAGACCTGACAGATCTCGCCTCCCTTATTGAGGCAGTCAAAGCTTCTGACCCGGATGAAGTTTATAATCTGGCAGCTCAATCCTTTGTGGCGGCTTCTTGGCCACAGCCTTTACTGACGGGCCAAATCACGGCATTATCTGTCACGAATATGCTGGAGGCCGTAAGGATTATTAAGCCTACTGCGAGATTCTACCAAGCATCGAGCAGTGAAATGTATGGAAAAGTAGTGGAAACACCGCAGAAGGAAACAACACCATTCTATCCACGCAGTCCATATGGGGTAGCTAAGGTGTATGGGCATTGGATTACAGTCAACTATCGGGAAAGCTTTCAAATGTTTGCTTGCTCCGGCATTTTATTTAATCATGAGTCGCCTCGCCGCGGACAAGAGTTTGTTACACGTAAAGTAACAGATGCGGTTGCCAGAATTAAGCTGGGTCTGCAAAAAGAGCTTAGAATGGGCAATCTCGATTCGTTGCGCGATTGGGGTTTTGCAGGGGATTATGTGAAAGCGATGTGGCTGATGCTCCAACAGGATGAGCCAGAAGATTATGTAATTTCAACAGGTGAAATGCACACTGTTAAAGAGCTTCTTGAAGTGGCATTTTCCTATGTGGGATTAAATTATGAGGATTATGTAGTCATAGATCAAGAATTTGTGCGCCCTGCCGAAGTGGATTTGTTGCTCGGAGATTGCACAAAGGCGAAGGAAAAACTAGGCTGGGAATTAAAGGTTGGATTCCATCAGCTGATTCAGATGATGGTAGATGAAGATTTGAAGCGAGTCAGAGCTGAGGATTCTTACAATCAGCTCATGCTGGCGCACTGAGTTTCTACATATAATATCAAATTCATGAGCAGAGAAGGGCATCCCAAAGATGCCCTTTTTCGTTGTGAGGAGGTATCTCGTGATTATTCGCACAGTTGATAAGTCGAAGATCCCTACATGCAACATTCTAGGGGTGAATGTAGCTGCAATTAATATGAAGTGGCTGCTTGACTATTTGAATGAGAATATCGAGAAATTAGCCGGTGACTATATTTGTGTTTCCAACGTTCATACTACCGTAATCAGCTATGAAGAGCCGGAGTATCGGGCTGTTCAGAATGGCGGTATTTTGGCCATTCCAGACGGGGGTCCACTATCTAGCATTGGCAGAAAACGCGGATATGAGAACATGGCCAGGACGACCGGTCCTAGTCTTATGGAGGAAGTTTTTCAGGTTTCGGTAGAGAAAGGGTACCGCCACTTCTTCTATGGTTCTACTGAAGAAACGTTAAACAAGCTGCATACCAAGCTGAAGGATAGTCATGCAGGCATTGAAATCGCCGGGCTATACAGTCCTCCGTTCCGACCGATGACAGATGAAGAGGATAAAGCCATTGTTGAGCTGATCAATGCAAGTAAACCTGATTTTATATGGGTTGGGCTCGGGGCACCGAAGCAGGAAAAGTGGATGGCAGCTCATCAGGGCAAGGTGAACGGTTTGATGATCGGCATTGGAGCCGGATTTGATTATTATGCAGCGAATATAGCACGTGCTCCTGAATGGATGCAGAACCATAATTTAGAATGGCTGTACAGGCTGATACAGGATCCCAAACGGTTGTTTAAGAGGTATTTTCATACGAACACGAGGTTTATATGGCTTGTAGCGAGAGGGAAATGAATCTATGGCTAAGCATCCTAAAATCTGTATGATTGTTCAACATCCCTTGGTCAAAGGTGGAATCGCTGCAGTCGTAGGCGGGTACCGTGGGTCTATATTGGAGAATGACTATCAAGTCAGATATGTTGAATCTTATATGGACGGGGACAAATACAGAAAGCTCTTCAAAGCCATTGCGGGATACGTTGATTTTCTCCGTGTGCTTCTGATGGAGAAACCAGAGCTTGTCCATATTCATTCTTCATTCGGACCGAGTTTCTATCGGAAGCTGCCGTTTATCTACATGGCCTCCTGGTTTAAGGTCCCTATTATCAATCATTGTCACGGTGCGGATTTCGATTCCTTCTATATAAACGCGAGTCCCGGGAAGAAGAAGCTTGTTCAAAAAGCATATAACAAATGTACGACCATGCTTGCCCTTTCTACGGAATGGAAAGAACGGCTTAGTACGATCGTGCAGCATGAGAGAATTGAAGTCATTGAGAATTATAGCAGAATCCATGAAGATGCCATACAAGAGAGAGCAAACCGAAGCAGCAATCATCAGATTCTCTTCTTAGGTGAAATTGGACAGCGAAAGGGCTGTTACGACATCCCGGCTGTTGTGGAGCGGGTCGCTCGCAAATTTCCAAGTGTGAAATTTGTACTCGGCGGCAGCGGAGATATTGAATCGGTAAGGCATGCGTTATTCGAAAGAGGCGTGGAACAGCATGTGCTCTTCCCTGGCTGGGTAAGAGGCGAAGACAAAGATCGGCTGCTCCGTGAGAGCGACATCTTCTTTCTTCCTTCCTACAACGAAGGGATGCCAATGGCTATCTTAGATGCAATGGGCTATGGGATGCCAGTTGTAAGCACCTGCGTAGGCGGCGTTCCCAAAATCGTTCATGATGGGAAGAACGGTTATGCTTGTAAGCCCGGGGATGTAGAGAAGCTCAGCGATGCTTTAATAAAGATGCTCCAGAATGAAGAGCTCTGCAGGCAATACGGAGATTCCAGTGTGAATATCGTGAGGCAAGGCTACTCCTTTGAAGGGCACATAAACCGATTAACTCGTTTATATCAATACGTATTGACCGCAAACAAAAATAATCAAGTAGGGGTTTTAAGCGAATGAAAAAGGTTCTCTTTGTCATCCCAACATTAACAACCGGCGGAGCAGAAAAGAGCTTAGTCAATCTCTTAAATCTGTTTGATTATTCAACGTACCGCGTAGATCTGCTGTTATTTAAACAAGAGGGCATTTTCATCAAACAGGTGCCCAAAGAGGTTAACATTCTACCCATACCGAACACGTTGAAATATGCGTTTAAGGCGCTCGATGCAGATGGCATGAAACAATTGTCATCTTTGAATTCTAATATTAGAAGGTATTTAGGTGTCTTTTTGACGCGAGTCAAATATAAAAGCAACCGAAATTTGGGATCTCAGATTCGCTGGAACCTGTTATTTAAGCAAGCGATTAAGGAACTGCCCGGCGATTATGACGTAGCCATTTCGTATATGCATGGTGAAGCAATGTACTACGTCGCGGATAAGGTGCATGCCAAGAAAAAAATGATTTGGGTGCACAACGATTACAACGCTGAGGGCTTCAATAAAGAGTTGGATCGGCCGTATGTTGCGAAATTCGATAAAATCGTCTCCATCTCTGATGAGTGTGTAAATATATTCTGTGATAGCTTTCCTGATGCCGCGGCTCGAACCGTTTACATCCCCAATCTCACATCATCATCTTTGATCAAGCAAATGGCGAGGGAGTTCCAACCGGTTGAGTATGTGGAGGCCAGGCGAAGTGATCCTGATAAGGTGATCCTGCTTTCCATTGGCAGGCTTGTCACTCAAAAAGGATTTGATGTGGCCATTCAGGCGGCAAAAGTCATGCAGGATCAGAACATCAATTTTATCTGGTACATTATCGGCCAAGGTGAGCTTAGAGAGAAGCTGCAGAAGCAAATTATTGAAGCTCATGTTGAGCAGCGATTCATCTTATTGGGGATTAGGGAGAATCCATATCCCTACTACTATCATTGTAATATTTTCGTGCAGCCCTCTCGATACGAAGGGAAGTCCGTTGCGCTGGATGAAGCTAAAATTCTGGCGAAACCGATCATTGTTTCGAATTATGATACCGTGAAGGATCAAATTATTGAGGATGCAGAAGGTATCATTGTCCCGCTGGAGCCGGATCAAATCGCGCAAGCCGTTATAAACTTAATAAATGATCCCCGCAAGAGTAAGCAGCTTAGTGAGTATTTAATTAAGCATGAGTATGGCAATGAAGAGCTAATCGAAATGTATTATAGGCATATCGGCTAAGCGCGCTGGAAGTTGAATTTTGCTTGAAGGGGATTAGTGATATGGCTGTTGACAAGTATTTATTTGTAACGAATTCTCTTTCTTCCGGAGGCGCGGAGCGTGTGGTCTCCATATTAGCAAGCGGTATTGCTGAGAGAGGGTACGAAGTTCATTTAATCCTGTATGAACGGGTACAGCATGAATATCCGATATCTGACAAAGTACATATTCATCTACTGCCTAAAAATAAGGGTGAAAGCCGAATCAAGTATTTTGCGAAAAAACTCGCAGCCATGAGACGGACGATACGCGAAGTCGACCCCCACATCATCATTCCCTTCTTGCCGGATCAAGTGAACCACTTCTTTGTTGCATCGCGATTTATGAATATTCCTTTCGTTTCTACGGTTAGAAATAACCCGTTTCAATATCCGGATTCGAAACGAAAGAGAGCCGTTGGTAAGATCGTTGCGTTGTGTTCAACCGGTATAATGCTTCAAACGGAAGAACAAGCCGGCTTTTTTCCGAAATTTGCAAAGCGTAAAACGCTTGTGGTTCCGAATCCGGTTAGCAATGAATTAATCGATTCTCATTATCCGAAGCGGGACTCCATTCAGGAAATAGCTACATTCGGGAGATTGAATACCCAGAAGAACCAGGAGCTGTTAATCGAGGCTTTTGCAGTGGCTTATGAAACTAATCCGACCTTACGATTGAGCTTGTACGGGGCGGGTGAAGAAGCAGATAATTTGAAGGATTTGGTGAAGAAGCGGGGCATTCAGGATGCTGTAACGTTTAGAGGAAGAGTATCGAACGTCGCTGAAGCGCTGGTATCTACCGATCTGTTTGTTTTATCGTCAAACTATGAAGGGATGCCGAACGCCTTAATGGAAGCGATGGCTGTCGGCTTGCCGTGTATCTCCACGGATTGCCCGACTGGCCCCAGCGACTTAATTAACAACATGTCAGACGGTATTCTGGTGAGGCGTAATAACGTCAGCGAGCTGGCAGCAGCAATTAATTATTGTGTGACGAATCCGGCATTTTGCAATGAAGCAGGGAAAGCAGCCAAGAAAAAAATGAAAGAAGAATATCAAGTAGATATCATTATCGATAAATTTATTAGAGAAATAAACGGGATAAAAGGGTGCTCATGAACATGAAGCCAAACGAGATGAAAGTGGATTTAATCGGTATTCTCTTTACCGGCATTATTGTGCTGATGCTCATTCAATTAATTGTTCCGGGCGTTACGGGGACTTGGGTGAGAGAGGCCAATTCTAAGGCTTTTACGTATATACACCACTATTCAAACCTTACATCCTTATGCTGCACTTTGGGGAGTTATTTACTTTATCTGTTATTGTTTATTTGCATCTGGA
Organism: Paenibacillus sp. CF384; assembly: GCF_900106745.1. GTDB lineage: Bacteria > Bacillota > Bacilli > Paenibacillales > Paenibacillaceae > Paenibacillus_Z. Next base: position 34,183 of record NZ_FNNV01000018.1, read on the forward strand.
GTAATCAGAAGAAGGGAAAAGCACTATTATTTGTATATATAAGCACCCTCGTATTTATTGTTTGGGGTTTTTATGCCATCTACGAAACGAATGTCCAAGAAGTTCTTCTGGATGATGTTTCTATCAATATTATTCTTATTCCTTTATTGTATTTGCTAGGGTATGAGAAGGCCATATTCAATAGTGTAAAAAGAATGATTCCATACATTGTTATCCTGATGGTTGCTTTGATTTTGTGGAGCAGCTTAACTTTTGTATTCCAGTATGGGTTCTCAGCGGAAACAAGAACATCGCCAAGTAAGGAAATGTTTTCAATTGTGATTAGTGCCTATTGGTGCTACGCACTGGGCATGCCCGAAAGTAAAAAGCACCATCGAACATTTAAGTTAGTGCTAGGGATTTGTTTATTAATTTGTGCTTTTCTTATTCAATCCCGAGGCTGGATGGTTCAATGCATCTTGCTTTTGTATACGATGTTAGCCTACAGCGCTGGTAAGAATGCTTTACTCCGGAAAATTGTTGCCGCCTTTAGCGTGGTGCTCGTCTTCCTCTTAATTATCATTCTGCTGCCTAGTGTTACGGAGGGTTTATTTAACCGGATGGGTGAGGATACGCGATCCGGTCAGTACGAGACTTTCTTCTCGCAAGTAGATGCAGCCAGTTTGCTATGGGGAAATGGACAGCATGGAAGTTATACCTTTCTTGGGAATACAAACTATCGATACTTTGATAATCAATTTATCTATATCATGTTTCATTATGGCATTGTGCCGGTGCTTTGTTTATTTGGTGTGATCGGTGGCTTATTTAGAAAAATAAACAAGGATCGGTTAACGCTTGAGGAACAAGCCTATATTATCGGATGTCGGTTTATGAGTTTTTTCTATTTGGCAGCATTAGGCGGCTTGTCCGTCTATTTTAAATTTGGTTGGAATCTTAGTACATTATTCGTGCTTATTTTTATTGGTCGCGGAGTTTCATTGATGAGCGAAGCTAAGGAGCGTAAGCGCTATAGCGAGCCAAGAACAAGGACCCCGGTGATTAAAGGTGCGGTATATGACGGGATTGCGATTAAAAATGGTTGAAAATAATTCCTAAATAGAGAGAACAATAGGATAACTAGTGGAGGACTGCAATGAATAAACGAATCTTTCTTTTTGGTTTTTTAAACTACCCTCGCGGATCGGCAGCAGCTAATTACACTCAGTATTTAAGCTATGCATTGAAGGAGGCGAATTACGATGTTTACGTGATTAGCAATATTAATGAAGAGTTTACGCTTCAAGAGCAAGAGGGTTTCATGTCCTATAAAACAATTAAGATCATTCCATTTCAAATATCTAAGAAAAGAATATTACGCCGCTTAGAATTTGACTATGGGAAGGGGCGTATCTTAGTCAATATATTGAAGAGGCATCATTTGACGAGTGAAGATATTGTACTGTTATATTCTCCGGACTTATACGTGCATCGAGAAGTTTTAAAGTACAAGGAGAAAATTGGATTCAAGACTGCATGCGTGGCAACAGAGTGGTTTCCTGCCAGCGCATTTAAGTCAAGGCGCGAAGGGAAAGCTTATAGTACTTATTACGATCGATTTCTCCCCCGACATGACTTGCTTTTTCCCATCTCAAGTTATATCCAAAACTATTTGATTGAGAAAAACTGTAATACGATGCGCTTGCCGATTATGGCCGATGTACGCGAACATCCCATCGGAACGAAGTCGTTTGATAAGATTAAATTTGTTTTTCCAGGCAATGGGCTCATGAAGGATTCCATCGAAGTGATCCTAAAAAGTTTTAGCCGGTTGACCTCGCAACAAAAGAAACGTACTGAATTGCATTTGTGCGGAGTCAAGGAGGAGCAAATTATAGGATTATTGACTCCGGAAGAATATGAGAACCTAAGAGATATCATCGTCATCCACAAATGGATGAAATACAAAGAGTTGATTACATTGTATCAGGCGATGCATTTCCTGGTGCTGGCTAGGGAAGAGAACCAAATGACGCTGGCTAACTTTCCAAGTAAAGTACCGGAAGTCATGTGTTATGGTGTAGTACCGATCGTGTCGCGCGTTGGAGATTATACGAAATATTATCTGGAGGATAATGTGAATAGTTTAATCTTTGATGGCTGCAATATCGAAGTGTGTTACGAGAAAGTAAGTCAAGCACTTACAATGACACCGGATGAAATCGTGGAGCTATCAACGAATGCAAGGGAATGCGCCGAAAATAAATTCGATTACCGTAATTGGGTTGGGAAGATTCAACATGCGCTTGTAAATATTTAACTAACAGCTTCAAAACGATCTCGTCATCATCGTATGACGGGTTATTGTTGTTGGATTCTCTATCTCTTGGGAGGTCAAATGAATGAGGGTTAAAGACATAATAAAGCGCAGCCCAATCTTATATACAGCGGTAATTAAAGCGAGGGAAGCCAGGAAGAAAATTTCCAGCTTTGTCCCTGACGAACTCTACATCAAAATGCAATACAGAAAACAAATGGGTAAGAAAATCGATCTAAGCAATCCGGAGACGATTAATGAAAAGATCCAATGGTTTAAGCTTCACTGGCATAATCCGATGATGACGAAGTGTGCGGATAAATATGCGGTACGGAGTTATGTGGAGGAGAAGATAGGCAGCGAGGTATTAAATAAACTCTATGGCGTCTACGAAAAGGTAGAGGACATAGATCTAGCGGCACTGCCGGACTCCTTTGTCATCAAGGTAAATCACGGCAGCGGTCAAAACATAATATGCAAAGATAAGAGTAAAATGGATTTCAATCAAGCCTTCTCTAAAATTAAAGGCTACTTAAAATCCAATCATTACTTCTATGGCAGGGAGTGGGCATACAAGGATATCAAGCCATTAATCATCATTGAAGAGTATCTGGATGATAATGGCCGTTCACCGGCCGACTTCAAGATCTTATGCTTTCATGGTAAACCGGAAATCATTCAATTGGACATCGATCGCTTTGGCGAGCACCGAAGAAATTATTACAATGTGGACTGGTCCCAAATGGATTTACGGTTTATTGTAGCTAATTCTTCGGTAGAAATCCCAAAGCCGCATAATTTGGATGAAATGTTATGTTACGCTACATTGCTGGCCAATGGATTTCCATTTGTAAGAATCGATTTCTATAATTTTGCCGGCAAAATTTATTTCGGCGAAATGACGTTTTATCCGAATAACGGCATTGGCACGTTTTACCCTGTAGAGAACAACAAAATGATCGGCGATAAACTGGTGTTACCTTACTTGCACGAGAAGCAGCCTAATTCGCTTGTTAAAGGATCTATTAAAGGAAGGTAACCCTAATCCACCTTCAACAATTAATCATTGCGATGTTGTTGAAGGTGGATTTTTTCGGAGTGGAGATAACATGAGAGATAGCGGATTAAAGAATAAAGTAGTATCGGGCGTATTTTGGGCATTCAGCGAACGCATTGTTTCGCAGGGCGTTTCATTCATTTTGTCGATCCTGTTAGCGCGGCTGCTCATGCCCAGCGAGTACGGATTAATCGCGTTGGTACTGGTATTTACCAATTTGGCGAATGTTTTTGTCACAAACGGTATGGGCGAAACATTGATTCAAAAAAAGGATGCAGATGAAACGGACTTTTCTTCTCTCTTTTATTTTAGCGTGGTATTCTCTATAGCTCTTTATACAATATTGTTCTTCTCTGCACCATTTATTGGCGCTTTTTATGACAATTCCGAATTAGTATCGGTATTGCGAGTCATTGCACTTATACTGCCTCTGTCGTCGATTATTACCATTCAACAGGCTTATGTATCGAAGAAAATGATGTTTAAAAAGATGTTTATATCGACCATTGGCGGGACGATAGCTTCCGGTTTGATTGGTATTGGGATGGCCTATCTCGGGTACGGTGTATGGTCGCTTGTAGCCCAATATTTAGTGAATGCGATCGTAAATACAATCGTGCTTTTCTTTATAGCGCCATGGAGACCAAAATTGTTATTTTCGATGGAGGCTATCAAGAAGCTTGTAGGATTTGGATGGAAGCTTGTAGCCGCTAATTTTATTAATATCTTCTATTTCGAATTAAGAAGTTTGATGATAGGCAAGCTGTATACAGTGACAGCATTGGCTTATTACAACCGAGGCAATCAGTTTCCTACACTTCTGATTAACAGCATCGATACAGCGATTGGTAAAGTGTTATTCCCGGCGATGGCAGAAGTAAATCACGATGTCGCTCACTTGAAAAATGTAACCAGGCGGTCCATGAAAATTACCGCTTATTTGATCTTTCCACTTATGATTGGCCTCTTGAGCATTGCACCCTCATTAATCGTGGTTTTATTGACTCAGAAATGGGCGGCCGCCGTTCCCTTCTTGCAGATATGCTGCGTTTATTGGTTGTTTCAACCGATGCAAACGGCTAACTGGCAAGCCATTAAGGCACTCGGAAGAAGCGACATGCTTGTGAAGCTGGAGATTATTAAGAAAATAATCGGTGTATCTCTCTTGCTGATCAGTATGAATATAAGCGTCTATGCAATTGCACTATCCAATGCTGTTTTTGCATGTATCTCCATGATCATCAATATGATGCCAAATAAAAAATTGATGAATTACTCCATGCGGGAACAATTCCGCGATTTAGCACCTTCCTTATTATTATCGCTTGTAATGGGTGGGAGCATCTATACGATCTCATGGCTGGCACTTCCGGCAATCTTGATTCTGTTGTTACAAATTGTCGGTGGTGCAATCATCTATGTCGGGGCGTCCCACTTATTCAATATAGATAGTTACGTCTACTTAACGAGTATGTTATCTACTAAGCTGCGGAGAAGAAACACTGTGACACCATTGACCCAAGGAATCGTGATAAAAAAGTGGTAAAGAATAAGTCGTTTCATTTCATAGTAAGAGGGTGAGCATACGTGGAAATATTGATTGCAAGTGATCTGGTTCCGACTGGATCAAATGAAGATTTATTCGCTCAAGGAGATATTCGTGCATTGCTTGGGGAAGAGCTGTTCAAGATTTGGAACGCCTCGGATATGAGAGTGTTTAATTTAGAAGTTCCGCTTACGGATCAAGAAACGCCGATTGCGAAAACCGGCCCTAATCTTATAGCCAAGACAAGAACCATACACGGTATAAAGCAATTACAGCCTACACTAGTGACACTAGCTAATAACCACATCTTAGACCAGGGAACGCAAGGATTCCATAGTACGAAGCGCTTACTGGAGCAATACAATATTCCCTTCGTGGGAGCTGCAGACAATGTCGTTGAAGCTGCTAAACCTCATATCCTTCATCAAGATGGCATTTCCGTAGGCATCTATGCTTGTGCGGAGAATGAATTTACGATAGCCACTGCTACCTCTGCAGGGGCGAATCCATTTGATCCACTAGAGAGTCTTGATCATATACAAGAACTTAAACAAAAGTGTGATTACGTGATTGTGCTATACCACGGCGGAAAAGAGCACTATCGATATCCATCTCCCAATGTTCAGCGAGTATGCAGGAAAATGGTGCAGAAAGGCGCAGATCTTGTCATCTGCCAGCATAGTCATTGTGTCGGAGCTTATGAAAATTATCTGGATTCCAAGATCATTTATGGACATGGCAATTTCATATTTGATTATATGGATAGTGAGTATTGGCAATCCAGTCTATTGATAAAGATACATATTGGCGAACGATTGGAAGTCAATTATGTACCGGTTGTCAAACAGAAGCATGTAATCCGAGCAGCTCAAGGCAGCGAAGTGGACAACATACTTAATGGCTTCTATAGCCGATCTGAGGAAATAAGCCAAGAGGGTTTTGTAGAGCGGCGATATCAGGAATTTGCCCATACCAATACAGAGGCCTATCTAAAGGCTTTCTCCGGACTAGGTAAATGGATGTCAAGAATCGATCGAAAGCTGCTGAATGGCCGGCTATTAAAACAAAGGTACTCCAAACCTAACTTGTTAGCGATGCAAAATTTTATAGAATGCGAAGCCCATCGGGAGTTGTTGTTAGCGGGCCTTAAGACAAAATAAGAGGGGGCTTTACATGTTTAAAATCGCAGTTGCGGGAACCGGGTATGTCGGATTGGTTGCAGGCGTATGTTTTGCGGAAGTCGGACATCAAGTCACTTGTGTGGATATAGATGAGAATAAAGTAAAGGTCATGCAATCCGGTGTTTCCCCGATTTATGAGGCGGGATTGGAAGCCTTGATGCAGCGAAATTATGAAGCGGGGAGAATCACTTATACGACGGATTACAAAGCATCCTACAGAGATGCTGATGCTATCTTTATCGGTGTAGGAACGCCGGAGCAGCCGGATGGATCTGCCAATCTTACCTACATCGCAACAGTCGCCAGGCAGATTGCGGAATCGGTAGAGAAGGATTGCTTGATTGTAGTCAAATCAACCGTTCCTGTAGGTACCAATGACAAGGTGGAGCAATTCATTCGGGATTTCTTAGTCCATGATGTGAATGTGGAAGTAGCATCGAATCCGGAATTTCTGGCACAAGGTTCGGCCGTACATGACACCTTGCACGCCGAGCGAATTATTATAGGAACGGAAAGCAAATGGGCTGAGGAGCTGCTTAAGCAGATCTATCAGCCTTTTCATTTGCCTATCGTAGCGGTAAACAGAAGATCGGCAGAAATGATCAAATATGCTTCCAATGATTTCTTAGCGCTAAAGATATCCTATATGAATGATATTGCCAATCTATGCGAGCTTGTCGGTGCGGACATCGAGGATGTTGCGAGAGGAATGAGCTACGATGAACGGATTGGAAGCAAATTCTTAAATGCCGGAATAGGTTACGGCGGTTCATGTTTTCCGAAGGATACGAAAGCATTAGCGTACATAGCAAGGCAGCAGGGCTATGAGTTAAAGACGGTCGAGGCTGCGATTGATGTTAACAAAGAACAGAAGACGCTCTTATACAGGAAAGCCAGTAAAAGGCTCATTACCTTCAATGGTCTTAAGGTAGCCGTCTTAGGCTTAACCTTTAAGCCGGGAACGGATGATTTGAGGGAAGCTGCATCGCTTGAGAATATTCCATTATTACTGGAGCAAGGTGCGGATATATGGGCGTATGATCCGGTCGGAGCGGAGAACTTTGCTAAACAGCATCCGGCAGGCAAGAATGGAAGCGGAAGTATGACGTATGCCTCTACTATCGAGCAGGCTTTGGACGGAGCCAATGTGTGTTTTCTCTTTACGGAATGGGGAGAGGTAAAGGCAGTATCTCCGGATACCTATAAGAACCTGATGAGAACTCCACTAGTCTATGATGGGAGAAATATGTACAGTGTTGCACAGATGCAAGAGGCAGGGGTAGAGTATCACTCCATTGGAAGAATGTCTGCAAGAAAAGATAGGTTGAAGGAGTCGAAGCACATTGAATTACAGTATTCTTGATAAGAGTAAGACTTATCTAATTACCGGGGCGGCAGGGTTCATCGGTTATTATCTAGCCAGAAAACTATTGGAACAAGGCTGCCGCGTAATTGGGATTGACAACATCAATGATTACTACGACATCAACCTTAAATATACGCGATTAGATCTGTTGCAGCCCTACAAGAGGTTTACCTTTATTAAAGGTGATATCTCGGATAAGAATCTGATCATGTCTGCATTTGAGGAATATAAGCCTCATGTTGTGGTGAATTTAGCCGCTCAAGCCGGTGTTAGGTACTCGATAGAGAACCCCGATGTTTATATTCAAAGTAATATTGTCGGCTTCCATACGATTCTTGAGGCATGCAGACATTACCCTGTTGAGCATCTCCTCTATGCTTCTTCAAGCTCCGTCTACGGCGCCAATCAGAAGGTTCCCTTCGAGGAGTCCGATCGCGTTGATCAACCTGTATCCCTCTATGCGGCTACCAAGAAGTCCAACGAATTAATGGCTCATACGTACAGTCATTTGTATCAGATACCAACGTCGGGATTACGTTTCTTTACGGTGTATGGCCCATTAGGTCGGCCGGACATGGCTTATTTTGGCTTTACGCAGCACTATTTCTCAGGTAAGCCAATTAAAATCTTCAACAACGGTGATTACGAGAATGACTTGTACCGAGATTTCACCTATGTCGATGACATTGTGGAAGGGATCGAGCGTTTGCTCAGTAACCCTCCGTCAGCGGAGAAGAATGCTCCCCATCAAGTGTATAATATCGGCAATAATAGCCCGGAGAAATTAATGACTTTCATTGGAACGCTGGAGAAGTGCCTGAGCATTTCATTAGGCAAGGAAGTATTCTTCGAGAAAGTATTTGAACCGATTAAGCCCGGCGATGTGCCTGCTACTTATGCATCAACGGAATTATTAGATAAAGTCATTGCGTTTAAGCCGAAGACGTCAATTGAAGCAGGATTGCAGCATTTCACGGATTGGTATTGTGAATATTATCGATTGAATTAATCCACAGATTGGGAGTGGCTTTCATAAGCTGCTCCCAATTTGCTGTTTCATGGAATTTCGTTTCGTAGAGAGAATGGAGGAGTGAAGGATGAAACTTATTCTGCTATCCGGTGGTTCCGGAACTAGGCTTTGGCCGCTTTCTAATGATGCTAGATCGAAGCAGTTTCTTAAGGTACTCGAGAATGATGAGCAGCAATTGATTTCGATGGTACAGCAGTTATGGGGACAGCTGGAAACCAGCCGTCTAAGTGAGCATAGTTACATCGCAACCAGTCAAAGCCAGGTTGAAATGATGCAAAGTCAGATTGGTACAGACGTTCCGTTAATTATTGAACCGGAGCGCAGAGATACGTTTCCTGCAATCGCTTTGGCTGCCGTATATCTCTACTCGGTTGAAGAGGTTAGCTTGAGTGAGACGATTACGATCGTGCCTGTGGATCCATTGGTAGACAATAATTTCTTTGAAACCATTAAGGAATTGGAAGACGTGCTGAACGAATCGAAAGCCGATTTGGCCTTGATAGGCGTAAAGCCAACTTATCCATCTTCCAAATATGGATACATTATTCCTGCAGTTGCCGAAGAAACTCTGGATAAAGAATATAAGCAAGTTCTTAATTTCCGCGAAAAGCCGACAGAAGCGCAAGCCGTGGAGCTTCTGGCACAGCAGGCTCTGTGGAACTGCGGCGTATTCTCGTTTAAGCTCGGCTATCTGATTTCGCTTCTGGAGCAGTTGAACATGCCGATTCAATATGATGAGCTGCGTAAGCAATATCAGCTCCTTCCTAAGATTAGCTTTGACTATCAGGTTGTAGAGAAAGCCAGCAGTATCGTGGTGGTTCCCTATGAAGGGGGCTGGAAGGACCTCGGTACTTGGAATACGTTGACCGAAGAAATGAGAAATAACCAAATTGGTAAAGGAACCATAAGCGAGGATTGTAACAATACGCATTTAATCAACGAAATCGATATTCCCGTCTCCATTGTGGGCTTGTCGAATATCGTTGTCGCAGCCAGTCCTGACGGAATTCTGGTTTCCAGCAAGAGCGCAAGCACTAGAATCAAAGATTATATCAACTACAATCAGAAGCCGAAATATGAAGAACGCAAATGGGGCTGGGTCAGAGTTCTTGACGACCAGATCTATGAGGATGGCCGGTGTGTAGCTACCAAGCGTGTTGGAATCCGAACTGGAGAAAACCTTAGCTACCGCATGCATACGTACCGAGAAGAAGTATGGACCATCGTGAACGGCGAAGGGGAGTTCCTTCAGAACGGGAATTACATGCATGTAAAGGCAGGCAATATCCTTCATATTCCAATGAAAACTCTCCATACATTACGAGCGGTGAAAGAGATTGAGATGATTGTGGTTCAGAGCGGTCAAAGTCAAGAAGTCAATCGAATCGTCGAGTTATATACCACATGGAAAGAAATTACGGACAGCTGTATTAAAGTGTAATGTTCGGTACAAAGGCCTTGCTTACGATCCGGTAGGCAGGCCTTTGTGCTGTACGCCTGATTACGACAAGCATCCCTCGGCACTACGGTGCAAACTATGTGATCAATAAGGAGTCTTGAACATGAAGCTGAAGCGATTTCTGGTTTGGGCGAGTGCTGGAGCTGCAGTAATCCTTGTGATTGCAGGTGGAGTAGCTTGGTATTTATACGACTCTGTCGAGCAGGCTGCTGCGAAGATGTATGAAGAGGTTAAACCAACGAAAACGGTCTATGTTAGTAAAGATGTTGAATTGAAAAAGGCTCCACCTGAGCCGGTCCAAATGAAAAATCTGGCCCCGTTCTCCGTTCTTGTCCTAGGTGTGGATGAGCGAGAGCATGATCGAGGGCGTTCTGATACGATGATTGTGCTGGCTGTTAATCCGGCGAAGCATTCCATTCTGATGTTCAACATTCCCAGGGATACACGAACCGATATCATCGGTCACGGCACGGTAGACAAAATCAATCACGCTTATGCGTTTGGCGGCTTGGAGATGTCGATCCAAACGGTAGAGCATTTTCTGGATTATCCCATTGATTATTATGCCAAAGTGAATATGGAAGGTTTCGCGCGATTGATCGATTTAATAGGCGGCGTTGAGGTGGATAATCCGTTTGCATTCGACTACGAGGGTCATATGTTCAAGAAAGGCCACTTGATGTTAAATGGTTCGGACGCCTTGAAATACTCTCGCATGCGTTATGATGATCCACGGGGAGATTTCGGCCGCAACTCCAGGCAGCGCGAGATTCTGCAGCAAGTGATGAACAACGCGATGAACATCTCCAATGTGACTCACCTGCATTCTCTTCTGGGCGAGCTTGGAAACAGCGTGAAGACGAATGTGAGCTTTAATGAGATGAAACAATTCGTTACCGATTATCGGCCTATGATTACTAACATCGACACGGTGGAAATAAAAGGAAATGGGAAAACTATTAAAAAGGTTTGGTATTACTTGGTGGACGACAGCGAACGAGATCGCATTCATAATATAATCAAAGATCAACTTCAGCAGGTACCTTCCAATGAGCAATAAAGGCAGGAGGTATATGATTAGTTTAATCGTCGTAGTCTGCTGGATTGCTTTCATCTTCATCTTTTCATCTCAGTCCTATCAGGAACAGAGCATTCAACCTGTCCTGCATCGACTCGTGACGGAAAATGCACTCAGAGAGGTGCTGCCGGATGTAACCTTCCACTATCATCACAGACTCTATTCCTCCCATGGGGATCCATATTTGTTCATTGAATTTTTATTTCGTAAAGGCGCGCATTTATTCATGTATGGTGTTCTTTCCATTGGAGCAGCTATCGCTACGAATATGAAGAATCATCCCGCCAGAAGATGGCCGATTCCTCTCTTTATTGTCCTTATGATCGCTTCGCTAGATGAATTAAACCAGCGTGTATCTCCGGGTCGAACCTCCAATTCCCAGGACGTCCTAGTAGATATTACTGGAGGCTGCATAGGCTTGTTTGTTTATTTGGCGGGTAGTTATTTTGGAAAGCGTATGAGGAGAGGAGCGAGTCTATAAATGATACCATCTTCGATTAAAATCTTAGCGTTGCTAATTGGTATATTGAACAACACGCCCACTGAAGTATCCCTTTATACCATTGTGGAATGCCCGCATGAGCATTGTTACGAGGCAACGAATGGATTAGAATCTCATTGTTTGTTCAGTGAAACTAATTTTATGCCAGAAACACCGTTATACATAGGTGATAAAGTATATGCTATTCTTCTTCAAAATGAAGAACATAGAGTGGTTCGCATCATTAAAGCGGATCAGTAGGCGACGTGCGAATCTGAGTTTATTATAGGAGGGACAAGGTGAAGAAACGAAGTTTAAGACTGCTCCTTTGTATGGCAACGTTGCTCACGTTGATCTGGATCTGGAGCGGAAGGGGAACGAGCTTTTACGAGCATGCGGATGGGGCAGTAGGGCCAATTACGGTTCAATTAACCGAAACATCGGAAGCTTTCAATAATCCGATCATGGGCTTCAGACCGTCGCGCAACATCAATGATAGATCATTTCCGAAACGGGAATATGCAGATATCTATAAACATTATATCAAGTACACCGATCTAGAATACGATGCAACGGACTCTGTACAGAAGATCATCGATTGGAGCAACAGAGCCTGGGCAGGCATTGAGAAGAAAAATATTAAGGTTGTTCCTAGAGTCGTCATAGTTTACCCGGGTGCAGGGGAATATTGGCCGAATGGGGTCGAACATGGCGATCCCGTTAATCAATGGCTGTCAGAAGACTTGAAATCGCGACTTGTGGCGTTTATCGCAAAGATCGGGCAAGCTTGGGATAATGACCCGCGAGTAGCTTTTGTAGAGCTTGGACTATATGGAAACTGGGGAGAGCAGCATATTCATCCCAGAAAATTTGCAGACCGCTCCAATCAAATTCCGCTCAGTTTCCAAATTGCGCTTGGGGATGCGTACGAGGCTGCCTTCCATAACAAGAAAGTACTCGTGCGTTATCCGGAGACGTTCAAGGATTACGAATTCGGCATTCAATGGGATTCCTTCGCGCTACCGGATGATGCTTCCGGCGGGAATGGGGAGATTCGACGTGATACTTGGCGGACGCAGATCAATAGCGGTGAGGTAGCCTACAATTGGGGAAATCAGTCCAAACTGGGCGGCAATCCGGATGGAACGCTTAGCAACATCGCAAATACGGATTATGTCATTGACTGGATTATGAAAACACACACCTCTAGCTTGGGGTGGATTTCGGATTTTTCAGCAAACAACGCAGCAGTCTCAGCAGGGGCTAAAGCGATGCAGAAGGTGCTTGGTTATCGGTACGTGCTGAATCAGGTAACGTTTACGGGCAATGTGACACCCGGCGGGACGATGAACGTGTTGTTCCAAGTGACCAATAAAGGCTCCTCTCCGTTCTACTATGATTGGCCTGTTGAAGCGAGTCTGCTGAAGAGTGACGGAACGGTTGCCTGGAAAGGGCTGTTTCAAGCGGATATTCGAAATTGGCTGCCCGGTGACGATTGGAACAGTGCGACTCGAGCCTACAATGAAGCTCCGGCCGTGAATACGGTTAATGGCATGTTTACAATTCCGAAATCGGTGCCGAACGGAACCTATACGTTGGCTTTGTCCATTCTGGATCCTTCCGGCTGGAATCCAAGCGTCCGATTCGCGAATACCAACTATTACATCGGAGGCAGGACACCGATCGGTAAGGTTGGCATCGGCAGGAACCCTATTAATCAAAATCTCGGACCGTTCGCGAGCTTGAAATCGGATACGTCGCTTGGTTATAGTCAGGAAAGTGTTCCTTATAGCGGATCGGTCGGAAGTAGATTCAGTACGATCATCGTTAACGACAGAGCGCTTAGTTTTGAAGCAAAGCCAACGATTATTAAAGGTGTGACGATGGTTCCTTTCCGTCAAATTTTTGAGGCGCTGGGTATGATGGTGGAATGGAACAATGCGACCAAATCGGTCATTGCTTCCAAAGAGAATATAACCATTAAGATGGCTGGCGGCAGTTATAAAGCAAGTGTGAATAACAAGGAGTTCCAAATAACGCCTGCCCCATTTGTTTCAACGGAAAGCATGTTTTATGTGAATCTGCGATTTATCAGTGAAGCTGCCGGTGCCAAAGTCAGCTGGGATAACGATAATAAAGTAGCTACCATTAAAACTACAGATTAAGCTTGACATGATACGTATTGTATCATAAATTTAAAGAGACGATCGCGAATAGATTAATCTATGGAAGAGGGCAGGCCTTGGCCTGCTCTATTTCCTGATCCCATCGCTGCTAACCATCGAATAGATGCCCAGGAGGTGATCTGATTCATGAGCAATCTTGTCTACATGAAACCGAAGAAAGCGGGTCCGATTCTACTTTATCGCTCAGAGGACGGCACTTTAATGGCAGAGGATAAGGATGGACGGCAGTACCAGCGAGTGAAGCTGGTGCGAGAGCTTCCCCATTCGTTTCCGGATCGCTTCATTTCCATTCGAAGTGAACTGAACGAGGAGATCATGCTGCTGCACGAAATTGATCAATTGGATGAACGCAGCCAAAGAGCAGCAAGGGAAGAGCTGAACAGGCAGAACTTAGTTCCTTCTATTAGAAGGATCACGTCTATCCGTAAGCATTGTACAGAATGGAACTGGCAGGTGGACACCGACTTCGGCAGACTCACCATTACGATGGATAACCTGCTCGATCATGTCCATGCAATCAACGCTGGCCGCTGGATTATTACCGATATGGATGGCCGTCGGTATATGCTTTCGAATGTGGAGAACATGGATGCGGAGAGCCAGTATTGGTGGATCAATAGCAGGGACCCTTTTTTTTAATGTTAAAGATACGTTTTGTAACATACGACGAAACGAGGCGTAGCGACAATGGAGACGGAGATGAAGCCGCGGGAGCATGTGAGAATGAAGCTAATCGGCGGCGTACGGGCTGAAATGTCAATTTGTCACATTGAAGGATACGATGGGGATACCAGTAAGCCAACGCCGATTCTAATTCAAAATATGAGTCCATCGGGCTTACAGGTTCTGAGCCATCTCCGACTGCCTGTCAACCGAAGCTATATGCTCCAAGTTGTGGTTACACTCGGAGAGTGGCAGTTCAGTCTGCTCGCACATACGGTGTGGAGGAGACTTGAAGGCAATCATTACATTTACGGCTGTGCTTTACTTCCGGATGAGGGAATCCGTAAAGGATTACTTTGTGCGTTGCTTGCAAAGCTGCAGGCTATGCGTCCGAAGCAGCAGCGAATTCATGAATTGTACAAGCGCATGAACTATAGGAAAGAATCAAGCTACGCGCGATTGGATGTTAGGGGCTAAGCAAAGGGCGATGGGGAGAGATCAGCTTTAGTGCTGATTAAGACTCCGCATTGCCCATCTATTTTTATTTTGTTATGAAAGCGCATACACGACAAATTCTTGCTTTATTCACGTTCTTCCCTATTGACATGTAGCGATAATTGTCGTATTCTAACTTCGATACATTTCGTAACATTATTATATGAATTGCTACATATAGTAGTTAGAATCCGATCAAGAAGGGGCGATTGACATGACGAATAAGGAACAATTTCATTGTGTAGGCTGCGGAGGGACGCTTACGAGTATGGATGCGGAAGTGGTGTTTGTAACCGGCTTTTATCGAGTCATCCATCCGCTGGGTTTATGCAAGGCTTGCTTTATCCAATCGCAAGAAAATGAACAGCAAAGAGATGCACTTGTTGCAGACTTTACCCGTTCCTATAATGCGGAACACCTGCTTGTTGCGTATAGCTAATCGGTCGAGTGAACGTAAAACTTCCAATCCCTTCCTTACTTCGTTATACTGATGGAGATGTGAAGTTGGAATGAGTACCATTCGGCTTCCCTAAAGCAGGAGGGGATAGATGTGGATTATCGGTCCGAGCAAGACGAGCAGCAGCCGCTCGTTCGTCTTCAGCAGGTAACGAAAGTCATCGGTAGACGCACCATCATCGAGGATCTTACATTGGATTTACCTAGGTCGGAAGTATTCGGATTTCTTGGGCCTAACGGAGCCGGCAAAACGACGACAATTCGGATGATGGTAGGTTTGATGAAGCTGACCAAAGGCGACGTCCTTATTGAAGGACACAGCATCCGGACAGATTATGAGAACGCCATTCGTCATGTCGGAGCTATCGTAGAGAATCCTGAAATGTACAAATATTTGACCGGTTTTCAAAATCTGCTGCACTACTCGCGGATGGTGCCGGGAATAACGAAGCAGCGCATAGACGAGGTCGTTGAGCTTGTCGGGTTGAAAAGTCGGATTCACGATAAAGTGAAAACCTACTCGCTCGGCATGCGTCAACGGCTTGGCGTCGCGCAAGCCATTATGCATAAACCGTCGCTTCTCATCTTGGACGAGCCTACGAATGGGCTTGACCCAGCCGGGATTCGTGAGCTTCGCGATTATTTAAGGAAGCTGTCCAAGGAAGAAGGCATCACGGTATTCGTCTCGAGTCATTTGCTCAGCGAGATGGAGCTCATGTGCGATCGGGTTGCGATTATCCAAGCAGGCAAGCTCATCGATGTTCGCAGTATTCGTCCCGGCACACCGCTCGCGGATGAGACGAATCAAGTGCTCTTCGAGGTGGATCAGCCGGATGCCGCTGTGCAGCTGATGGCTGAGCATGGCGCATCTCGAGAAGCGGATGCGGCGCTTGTAAGGGCTGACCGGGAAACGATCGCGCGGCTCAATGCCGAACTCGTTGAAGCGGGCATTAAAGTGTACGGCATTCGCGTCCTGAACAAGTCGCTGGAAGATCAGTTCCTAGAGATGACAGGAGGTGAGCAGGTTGTTTGATTTCCTGCAGCTCGTACGTAATGAGAATATGAAGATTTATCGCCGTATCGGCACCTGGATCATGCTCGGCATTATTCTGCTGATCGTTATCGTTGTCAGCTCGCTGTCCAAAGCATTCTCTGAGCATGATACGATGTGGACGATTATGAACGGGATCGAACAGTTTACCTATTACCTCATTACCATCTTCACCGTCGTAGTCTCGGCGGAGTGTGTAGCCGGCGAGTTCTCGGCAGGCACGATAAAGCTGCTGCTGATTCGCCCGTGGAGTCGCTCGAAGATCTTGCTTTCCAAATACATAGCGCTGCTGTTGTTCGCACTGACGCTCTCCGTCTTGATGCTGGTGTCATCCTATGTGCTTAACTTGATCTTGTTCGGCTATAACGACAGTGCAACTGCAAATGCGGCACTGGGCGTGCTAAACAACTCTCATCCGCTGTCCTATATGATTCAAGTGTATCTGCTGGATTACATCGGGCTTATCATGATTGTCACATTCGCTTTCATGCTCTCGACGATCTTCCGCAGCGGCGGTCTGGCCATCGGCTTATCGATGTTCATCTACTTCTTCGGGCTGATTGCAAGCGGTTTGCTCTTCAATCTCAAGTATGCATGGGTAGAATATCTGCTGTTCCTTCACTTGGATTTGAAGCAATACCTGCAGAGCTCGGTCATCACGCACAATATACATGAATTGACCATGGGCTTCTCGCTGGCGGTACTGGCAGTTTACTATATTGTATTCGTGAGCATCACGTGGCTGATATTTAATAAACGTGATGTTGCTACTTAATGGAAAGAGAGAAGGGTTAATCACCCTTCTCTCTTTTTGTTTGCATTCAATTGACTGGAAGGCCACGCTTAAATTTCATTGTGGTGCAAAGTTCGACAACTTATTTGATATACATTTCGTATCATTGCTATATACGTTCGGTATCATTTCGGTGCAAGTAGCTTATTACAATTCTGTTTATTAAAAGTAAAACGCGCAGCGGCGCAAAAGGAGATTAAAGTTCCATGAGATTAACGAACAAAAAGCCAAGAAATAAGAAAGTAGTAATCGCAATAGCATCAGGGGCAATTGCACTTACTATGATCGCAGGCAGCGCATATGCAGCAACAGTAGGATTAACATTCACAGGAAGTGCAACACTTGCTAACATCACTAATCAGTTAACGGGTCTTGGTAACAAGGTACATACTTACGAAGCAAATGAGTCCAAGTTGCTTGCAAAGATCAATGATGTAAAGGCAAACGCAAACTCGCGCATTGCGTCAGCAAACGAACTTATTCTAAATCTTAAAACTGAATTGGCGGCTAAGCAAGCTGATAACGCTCAACTTGTTGGACAAGTCAGCCAGCTTCAGGCTCAAGTTATTGATGTTCAAAAACAACTCGAAAAATTAGATCTAGAAAACCAACAACTCAGAGTGAATCAACGTGGGTATGGTCTATTAATTGAGCAGCTGCAGAGCCAGATTGGACAATTGGGTAACACGATTATGAATCTTAATGAACAAATCGGATGGCTAAATGATGAAAAAGCAGAACTGCAAGCTAAAAATACTGAACAGGAGGCAGAGATAGAGCGGTTGAAAGCAGAGCTTAGCGATGCCAACCAAACTGAACAGGGGACTGAGGTTGAGCGGTTGAACACAGAGCTTAACAACGCCAACCAAGCTGTACAAGATGCCGGCCATGCATCTGATGCAGTTGGCGCTCAAACCAATGGAGACAACCCATTGTCTGCTGACGAAATCAACAGTATTGACACAACGCTTATTGATGTTACGAACTAATTGATCAAAGCTTAACAGTCATCTAGCTCAAGAAAGAAAAAGAGCCGCTGCCTTCACTACGTAAGTGACGGGAAGCGGCGCTCTATATGTTGCTAAAGGCAGAAGGCTAGCTCGCAGGTCTCAACCGGCCTGCCGGGCTTTTTCCTTCGCTTGTGTTTCCTTCACCTGTTGTTGCTGCTGGAGTGCAGGTTCAGCGACTCCGTCCTGCGAATGCCGATTTCGCTGCTCGACAGCACGCTCCATGCGGCAGTTGCCGTTATAGATGCCTCCGTCTTGAATCAGCATCGTGTGGGCGAGCACATTGCCGAACAATTGACCGGAGGCGGTGATGGTCAATCTTCCTTTTGCCACGATATCTCCGAATACCTTACCTGCAATCGTTAGGTCGCGCGCAATAATGCCCGATCTCGCCACGCCGCATTCCCCGATAATGACATCGCCTTTACAATCGATATCCCCCCGGTATTCACCTTCGATCCGAATGCTGCTTTCACTAACTAACTTCCCTTCTACATGCGTGCCTAGTCCGATCAGAGTTTCGGCCGAACCAGACCGTTTGGACTCTTTGAACATCGCTGCGATCATCCTCCCTCTCGTACGGTAGGTCATATAGCTATTTATTCTTGGAAGCTTTAAAACATGCCAATTCCGCATGTATACCCGCTAGAAGGGGGGTGAAAGCTAGTCTAAGAAGGAATGGCTGTTATCGCATGAAAAGGGGGGCTGGACTTGGGGTGGATACTCGCGGCACTGGTCATATTTATCTTTCAAATCGCTACAATTCTTGCACTCGAATATCGTCGTCCGGCCAAAAGCGTCGCCTGGCTGCTGATCTTGTTTGTGCTGCCGATCATCGGCTTTGTGATGTATTATTTTCTCGCGCAAACGTACAAGCGTCAGCAAGAATTTCGTACCATCAGCAGCTCCGCCGAAGGGTTGAGACGCAAAGCGCTGTCGCAGTGCGAGCAGGTGCATCGACCGAGCGATATGCATGGCGAAGAGTTTGCCGAGCAGGAGAGACTCTATTATATCCTGCAGCGGCTGACGTTGTCGCCGATTACGAGCCGCAATGAATCTATTGTGCTGACAGATGCAGATGCTGCTTACGGTGCTATTTTTCAAGCCATTGAGGAAGCCAGGCATCATATCCATATCGAGTTTTATACGATCCGAGATGATCGCGTCGGGCAGCGGCTTAAGGAGGCGCTTATTCGCCAAGCGAGGGCAGGCATTGAGGTGCGGGTCATCTATGATGGCATTGGCAGCTTGAGTTTAAGCCGCAAATATGTGAAGGAACTTGAGCGGGCCGGTGTACACATGAGCTGTTTCTTGCCGCCACGGATGGCATTCTTTGATAAGCGGATGAATTTCCGAAATCATCGCAAAATCGTCGTCGTAGACGGACTGGTCGGCTATCTCGGCGGTATTAACATCGGAGATGAATACCTTGGTGGCAATCCGAAGCTCGGCTTCTGGCGGGATACGCATTTGCAGCTTAGAGGGGATGCGGTTTATTTTCTGCAGGAAGTGTTTATGCAGGATTGGTGGTACGCCTCGAAGCAGCAGCTGGCAGATCAACTTTATATGCCTGCGCACTCTTGCTCCGGCAGTGAGCAGGTTCAGATTGTAGCCAGCGGACCGAACAGCAGAGATGAAGCCATACTGGAATGCGTGTTTGCAGCGGTATCGGTTGCCAAATCGCGCATTTATATCGAAACCCCTTATTTCATTCCGGATCCCAGCCTGTTAATGGGACTTCGAACGGCAGCGCTAAGCGGCGTCGATGTGCGAATTATCATTCCGTATGTGCCGGACACAAAGCTGGTGTTGAATGCGACGCTTTCTTATGCGGAGGAAATGCTCGCGGCAGGTGTGCGGATTTATCGGTATCGCAAAGGTTTCATGCATGCCAAAGTGCTCATTGTCGATCACTTGCTGGCATCGGTTGGGACGGCGAATATGGATATGCGAAGCTTCTTCAGCAATTTCGAAATCAACGCGCTGCTGTTCGATGAGAAGGCGATCGATCGACTGGAGGCGGATTTCATGAAGGATATGGAGGATAGCGGCGAGGTTACGCTCGAGGCGTTTATGAAGCGTCCGCTTCGGCAGAAGGCCGGAGAGGCTGTCGCGCGAATGCTCTCGCCGCTGTTGTAACGCGGTTTATACGTTTTGCAAGGAGGGTCGGTTTAAAGCCACGATGGGCGATAGCTCGTGAGCGGTTTGGGAAATTTGGGCATAGAGCAGGTTGGCTCCCATCATGCTGTAGACGGTGCCGTTCCCTCCGTAACCGAGGCAATAATAGACACCGCTCCAATTCGGATCTTCCCCGATGAAAGGCAAGTTGTCGCGCGAGAGTCCGAAGGTTGCATTCCATTCATGCGCAATCGGCGCATCGAAGGAAGGGTAGAAGGCTTGCACGCGAGTGAGCAGCAGCTCCGCATGTTTGTTTCTCGCATTCTTTTCTTCGAGCGGTACAGGGGATTCTTCATCATAGCCACCGGCAATTACCCGGCCATCGTCGGTGATGCGCATATAGAAATATGGACGGGCGGTTTCCCATACAAAATAGTCCTTGTACGAAGGCTGAAGATGAGTCTGCGGCTCGGTTACGATGACAAAGGTACGGTCCAAATTGGCTTTGATAAGTTGTCCGTGCAGTTCCTCCGGTTCATAGCCGATCGCATAGATGACATGCTTGGCTCGTATGACAGCCTGTGCCGAAGTACGAAGCACATGCGTTCCGTCTGCTTCCGTTTCATGGCTGACCACATCGGTATGTTCGTGAACAGCAAGCTTGTAGCGGCTGGCTGCTGCTTCGATAACGGAATGAACGAATCGAAACGGATTCACCTGCGCGTCACCGCGAGTTACGATTGCGCCTGGCTTACGGAATGGGAAGGCTGCGGCAATTTGATCCGGCTCCCAGTAGCTCACGTCGAAGCCATGACGCTTCAACGTCTCGTATTCGCGCTTCAGCTTGGGCAGATCCTGTTCGGTGCTTGCTACGTATAAACTGATTTTCGGGCCGAAACCAACATCTGCTTCCAGCTCAGCGGCGACTTCCCCCAATTGAACGATTGCTTCGGCGCAGCCTTTATAGAAGAGAACCGCATCCCGCTCGCCAATTTGGTCGATTAAATCGCACAGCATAATGTCGTTGCAAAATTGCAGCAAGCCCGTGTTGGCCGTCGTGCTGCCGCCTGCGACATCGCCTCGCTCGAGCAGAATGGTCTTCACTCCCTGCTGGGCGAGCTTGTACGCGCATATCGAGCCCGACATCCCGCCTCCGATGATGGCAACTTCAGCTTCCGTATCGCCGTCTAGCGTAGGGTAAGCTGCATAATTCGTTAGTGTCTCCGGCCAATAGAGATGGCCTTTATGTAGTATTTTCATCAGTATCATACCTCCAGTAGCTACTATGCCCATTTTTGGACAAGAAAAAAGAGGGATCTTTCACGATCCCTCCACTTATTTAGGCTGCACAAGCATGCTATTCTTGAATCGGGTCAGGTATGAGACCTTCATCCTGCAGTTGGCTGTTCGTCTTCATATTTTTCATGTCATAGCCGAGTCGTTTCATGTCTTGGTAGTCTTGAACCATTGAACCGTTCTTGGCGTTCGAGACTGGCTTCGACTTGCTTCCGGCTTGCCCGCAGATTAGATTTTCCATGATCGATGGCTCCTTTGGTATACTGGATTAAGCATTGGCACCAGGTGCGCTGGCTTTAACCTTATTGTTCGATAAGGTGTATACTTGACTTCTATATACCACAGACAGAAGCAGTTGAAACGTGAAACCGAAGTTTGGGCTCTCGAATAAGCTGGTAGGGATTGAGGGATTGTAGGGGAAAGTAAGGGGAAATACGGAAGAGTACGGCAAAGTAAGGTAACCCTTTCGTGTTGTCGGAAGTATAGGTGTGGGGAAACAGAATTGGGAGTGGGATTGGAAAAATGCCAGAGGTGAGCACGATGATACAGACAGCAACAACAGCAGCGAGTGTGCTGGGAGTTCCGCTCGTTCAGACGACACGAGGCGAGTGGGTAGAAAATGTTCACAGCGGTCATGCGGCAGTCGTGACATGGGACGGTGAACTCATCGCGCAGGTTGGGGATGCGTCCATATGGACGTTTATGCGCTCTACGGCTAAACCCATTCAAGCCTTGCCCGCCGTGCTTGGCGGCGTCGTTGACACATACGGATTGAAGGATGAGGCTATTGCGCTGATGTGCGCATCCCATCAAGGTACGCCGGCACATATTGCCGTGCTGGAACAAATGCTGGAGCAAACCGGCGTTCGCGAGGAACAACTGGTTTTCGGGCCGATGCTCCCGGCCAATCAGGAAGCTCGCGATGAGCTGCTCCGCCAGGGCGGGGCTCCACGCAAGCTGTTTCATGTATGTGCGGGCAAGCACATCGGCATGCTTGCGTTATGCAAGCTGCGCGGCTGGCCGCTTGAGACGTATACGCAGCCGGAACATCCGCTCCAGCAGGAACTTCTGCTCACAGTAGCGATGATGGCGGAGCTTGCTCCGGCGGAGATTGGCAGCGCCATCGACGGCTGCGGCCTGCCGGTGTTCGCGATGCCGATGTGGCGGCTCGCGCTTGTTTATGCGCGGTTTGCCGCTTGGGGCAGCGAAGCGGAGGCGGGGTCTGCTAGCGTCGAAGGTGGAGACCCGGCAGCACCTGAGGTAGCAGCTATTGCAGCGGCTGCGAAGCGCATCGCCGCAGCGATGATCAGCCATCCGACCCTAGTGGAGGGACCAGACCGTCTGGCGAGCATTATGCTGGGTGACGGGAATGTCGTCGCCAAGAGCGGCGCGCAAGGCGTCTTCGTATTCGGCCTCCGCAAGGAGCGGCTCGCCGTTGTGATTAAGCTGGCAGATGGCGGAGAGTCCCCGTGGCCAGAAGTAGTTTGCGCCATTCTCGAGCAGCTCAAGCTCGGCGAAGCACTTATCACGCGTATCCGCAGCCAAATCTCACCTGAGATCCGAAACGACGCCGGTCAGCTCGTCGGTCACCGCGAATCCTGTTTAACGCTAAAGCTGAACGCATAACCGCCAATTTGCTTCGCCAAGAGTAGCTCAGGGAGTGATACAAAGAATGGGAACCCTAGATTACTGCGGAAGTTTAGTACTAGGAGCAACACATTGGTGGAAACCGTCGGATTTGGTGGAAGAGTGATACTAGGAGCAACACATTGGTGGGAAACGGTCGGATTCGGCGAAAGAGTAGCTCTGGGAGCAACACAGAAAGCGAACCCAGAGGTCTACATGGAGACTAATGCAGCGATTTTCGAGCAAGAAGCGAACCTAGAGGTCTACATGGAGGCTAATGCAGCGATTTTCGAGCAAGAAGCGAACCCAGAGGTCTACATGGAGGCTAATGCAGCGATTTTCGAGCAAGAAGCGAACCTAGAGGTCTACATGGAGGCTAATGCAGCGATTTTCGAGCAAGAAGCGAACCTAGAGGTCTACATGGAGGCTAATGCAGCGATTTTCGAGCAAGAAGCGAACCTAGAGGTCTACATGGAGGCTAATGCAGCGATTTTCGAGCAAGAAGCGAACCTAGAGGTCTACATGGAGGCTAATGCAGCGATTTTCGAGCAAGAAGCGAACCCAGAGGTCTACATGGAGGCTAATGCAGCGATTTTCGAGCAAGAAGCGAACCCAGAGGTCTAAATGGAGGCCATTGCAGCAATTTTCGAGCAAGAAGCGAGCCCAGAGGTCTACATGGAGGCTAATGCAGCGATTTTCGAGCAAGAAGCTTTGGATGGTTTTGAGGTACCAGCTACCGCACTTGCAATATGATCGACCTAATTAGCTTTAAGAGCAGTACGCAGTACGGTACATACAGCGAGATCGCCTGAATTACTCGAATGAGCGGCGCGCAGTACCGTACATTCGGCCAAACCGGCCGGATTTCGTCGTATGAAAGGCACTGGGAACCTCTCCTGTTTCTAACTAACTTTAAAACAAGCAAAATCAAAGGGTTGCCTCCGTTCATCCGGGAGTGTGGATGATGAGGCAACCTTATTTTGCGTTTCAAGTAGGAACAGGCTGTTTAAAGCAAAGTAAGCAAGGTGCTGCACCATACAAACGAATCGAACCGAAAGGGTGAGGAATGATGTTGGGATATGCACTTATGTTTTTTATCGTTGCTTTAATCGCAGGTTTTCTAGGGTTTTTCACGCTCGCGTCAGCAGCAGCCGGCATAGCGAAAATCTTGTTCGTAGTGTTTCTGGTGTTGTTTGTGATTTCGTTTATTTTCGGCCGCAGACGCGTTTAGCATAACGCTCAAGCGCCTAGCGACACGACAACGCGGTGCCGCTAAGCGTCTAATCAGCGGCGACAATCGCGTCTAGCAGCAAGCTGCATTCGCGCCAAGCCGCGAACCGCGCTATAGCCGCCGCATCGCTTCGCGATAGGCCGTCGGCGACTGCCCATAGAAGCGGCGGAATTGCTTCGAGAAGTACAGCGCGTCCTGGAAACCGACGGACGCCGCGATCTGCTCGATCGTCAGCTCGAGGCGCTCGCGCAGCAGCAAATGCGCTTTGTCGATGCGCAGCTTCAGCAGAAACGTGACGGGTGTAATGCCCGTCTGCTGCTTGAAGATGCGCGACAAATAAGCGCGATTGTAGCCGAGCGCATCGGCCATATGCTCGATCGAGATCGGCTCGGCGTACTGCGTCGACAGATACCGGATGACGTCGCCGGTTAACGCTTCGCTGTCTTGCCCGCGCTGCGCCGCGCCGGATCCCGTATCGGGCAGAGCCGCGCCGAACTCCGCGAATAACAAGTACAAGTAACCGACTGCGCGCAGATGCGCCGCCCCACCGCCAAGGCGGAAGGTTCGCTGGATGCTGCGGAACAACACGCCTACGCGCGGATTGCCTCCCGTATCGACGATCGGCATCGCCGAATCGAGACCGGCGCCGCCCACCAGCTGCTCCGCGAGCCGGCCTTCAAACGCAATCCAGCGATACCGCCACGGATCGGCTTCGCTGGATGCGTAACTGATCAGCTGCCCGGGCGGGATAAGAAAGGTCTGCCCGGCTCGCAGTTCATATTGTCCGCCGGCATAAGCGAAGGTGCCGGCGCCGGACAGGATATGATGCATCAAATAAAAATCATAGACTTTAGGCCCGATCAGATGATCGGGCTTTGTCTGGCTTTCCCCCGAGAATAATACATATAAATCACCATGTTCGTTAGGAACCGGATTGGACAGAACCGTATAGGTAGGCTGCAGCGACATCGTGCTGAAACACCTCCATTTTTCATGTGAATAGCTTGTAAATAACCTGTAAATAGCTTACAGCTATTGTAACACAGCATGCTCATTAATATCGTTAACAGGTCACAAAATTCCATGTGAAGTTCACATCAAGCCATTTTGTTCCGCTAGCTATTCCGCTATACTAAACCTATAAAACAAACAAATATAATCCAAGAAAGCGGTGTAGCACACAATGGCGAACATCCATGAATTGACTGAGCGGTTTCTGAACACATACGGCAAGGAGTCGACAGAGCAAATCGCAGTATTCCACGCACCGGGCCGCGTCAATTTGATCGGCGAGCATACGGACTACAATGGCGGCTACGTTTTTCCGGCTGCACTGACCTTCGGAACTACACTGCTTATTCGCAAACGCGCGGATCAACAGCTTGGACTTGCTTCCACCAACTTCGATCTTCATAAACATATTCCGATTTCGCCGATCGTCCATGACGAAGCGGATGACTGGATGAACTACCCCAAGGGCATTGTGAACGAGCTGGAGCAGCGCGGCATCACGTTCAGCCAAGGATTCGATCTCTTGTTCCATGGTGAAATTCCGAACGGTGCAGGCTTGTCATCCTCGGCATCCATTGAAGTGGTAACGGCTTATGCTCTGCTCACTATGGCAGGTCATGTAACGGACACCGTCCAAATCGCACGCCTGGCACAGAAGTCCGAGAATGAATTCAATGGTGTGCAATGCGGCATCATGGATCAATTCGCAGTTGCGAACGGCAAGAGGGATCATGCGATTCTGCTTATGTGCGACACGCTTGAATTTGAATTGATTCCGTTTAAATCCGGCGATTACCAGATCGTCATCGGCAATACAAACAAACGACGCGGGCTGGTGGACTCCAAGTATAATGAGCGCCGCAGCCAGTGCAATCAAGCGGTTGAGGATCTGAAGGCAGCATTCCCTGAGCTCACGCTGCTCGGTCAGCTTTCCTTGGAGCAATTCCAAGCCAACCAGCACCTCATTCAAGATGAAATCGTGCTTAAGCGTGCGAAGCATGTCGTGGAAGAAATCGACCGCGTGCTTCAATCGATGAAAGTGCTCAAAGAAAATGATCTGCAAGCTTTCGGGCAATTAATGAACGCCTCTCACGATTCGCTTCGCGACCTGTACGAAGTAACAGGAGACGAACTGGATACAATGGTTGCTGCGGCCCGCACCGTTGATGGCGTACTCGGCTCACGTATGACAGGCGCAGGCTTTGGCGGCTGCACCGTATCCCTTGTTCATAAAGACAGCGTAGAGACGTTCAAGGCTGAGGTTGGACGCATCTATACAGAAGCTACCGGGCTAGTACCTGACTTCTACGTATGCACCATCGGCAACGGAGTCGAACAACAACAATAATCATCATCATAACCACCATCATTACACAGATATAGAGGAGGAGAGAACTATGGCAGTTCTAGTAACAGGAGGCGCAGGATACATCGGGTCGCACGCGGTGGCGGCTTTGCATGAACGCGGCGAGGAAATTGTAATCATCGATAATTTGCAGCAGGGTCATAAGGAAGCGGTGCTTGGCGGTAAATTGTATGTAGGGGATCTGCGTGACGGCGATTTCCTGGACACGGTATTCGGCGAGAATGCGATTGATGCCGTCATCCATTTTGCGGCAAACTCGCTCGTTGGCGAGAGCATGAAGGATCCCGGCAAGTACTACCATAACAATGTCTACGGCACACTATGCTTGCTTGAGAAAATGAACCAATACGGCGTGAAGAGAATCGTGTTCTCGTCAACCGCAGCTACCTACGGCGAACCGGAGAACATTCCGATTCACGAGGAGGATCGTACGCTGCCGACCAATACGTACGGCGAAACGAAGCTGTCGATGGAGAAAATGATGAAGTGGTTCGATACCGCTTATGACATGAAATATGTGTCGCTGCGTTATTTCAACGCTGCAGGCGCGCATGCTAGCGGCCGAATCGGCGAAGATCATAATCCGGAGACGCACTTAGTGCCGCTCGTGCTCCAAACAGCGCTTGGCCAGCGCAGCCATATCTCGATTTTCGGTGACGACTATGCGACCGAAGACGGTACTTGCGTACGAGATTACATCCACGTTAGCGATCTGGCAGACGCGCATGTCCTTGCCGTAGAACGGCTGCGTAAAGGCGGAGACAGCGCGATCTACAACCTCGGCAACGGAACAGGCTTCTCCGTGAAGCAGGTCATCGATATCGCTCGTCAAGTGACAGGCCGCGACATTCCGGCTGTCATGGAGACACGCCGCGCCGGCGACCCGGCAGTGCTTGTTGCTTCTTCGGACCGGGCACGCCAAGAGCTCGGCTGGAACCCTTCCCGCAACAAGCTGGAAGACATCATTGGCAGCGCATGGGCTTGGCATCAGGCCAATCCAAGCGGCTACAACAAAAACTAGTACGTACGCGTGTCGCGAGAGCGAGCGAGAGGAGTAAGTCCAATGACTGACCATCAGCATCAGCATCAACAACAACATCCATCCAACACGAGCGCGGAAACCGTGCTCCTTCATATAGAACGGCTTGTGCAATTTGCGGTGCAGCGCGGAATGATCGAGCCTCCGCTGGATGTCTATGCATCCCGTAATGCGCTGCTTGAACTATTCGGGTTTAACGAAGCGTATGAAGGCGTCGTCCCGGAGGAACGGCTGGAGAGCGCCGTACCGCTGCTTGAACCTCTGCTGGACTACGGAGCTTCGATCGGATTGATTGCAGACAATACAACCACTTTCCGCGATCTGCTGGATGCGCGTATTATGGGACTGCTCATGCCGCGTCCCTCGGAAGCGGCTGCGAAGTTTCGCCGGACAGCTGAGAACGAAGGGGTTAGCAAAGCAACCGATGAGTTCTACCGACTGAGCATCGATTCCAACTATATTCGGATGGATCGCATCGCGAAGAATCAATATTGGGAGCAGCCGACGGCATACGGCAGCTTGGAGATCACCATCAATCTCTCCAAGCCGGAGAAGGATCCGCGGGAGATTGCGTTACTAAAGTCGCTCGCGCCTGTCAAAAGCAACTATCCCAAATGTCTGCTCTGCGCGGACAATGTAGGCTACGCCGGCCGAGCAGACCATCCTGCGCGTCAGAATCTGCGTATTGTGCCGCTTGAGCTGCAAGGCGAGACGTGGTACTTCCAATACTCGCCGTATGTGTATTACAACGAGCACAGTATCGTATTCCACAGCAAGCATGTCCCGATGCGCATTTCGTCGCTCACGTTTGCACGGCTGCTGGATTTCGTTGAAGCCGTTCCGCATTACTTTATCGGCTCCAATGCAGACCTGCCGATTGTAGGCGGCTCCATCCTGAATCATGATCATTTCCAAGCTGGTCGTCATGTCTTCCCAATGGAAACAGCAGCTGTCGAGCAAGTATTTGCTCATCCGCAAGGGGATGGCGTAACTTACAGCACCGTAGCTTGGCCAATGTCGGTCGTTCGACTGAACGGAACGGACAAAGAAGCAGTGCTGCGCGCTGCAGGCAGCATGCTGGATGCATGGCGTGCATACAGCGATACGGAGGCGGATATCCTCGCATTCTCCGAGAAGAATGGCGAGCAGGTACCACATAATACGATTACGCCAATCGCCAGACTGCGTGATAACGGCGAATACGAGCTCGATCTGGTGCTGCGCAACAACCGTACAAGCGAAGAGCATCCGGACGGCATTTTCCACCCTCATCAGCATTTGCATCATATTAAGAAAGAGAATATCGGTCTCATCGAGGTCATGGGACTCGCGGTACTCCCGGGCCGGCTCAGTGCCGAATTGGAAGAAATCTCGCACATCCTAACCGGAGAGCAAGCGTTTGATCAAGCCTCCCATGTCGGCGGCTCGCTTGAGAAACACGCGGAGTGGATTGCATCCATCGTGCAGACGCATGGATCGTCGCATACAGCGGAGCAAGCAGAGGCACTTCTTCGCGATGAAGTCGGACGCAAGTTCCTTGAAGTACTTATGGATGCAGGGGTCTTCAAGCGTACGGCTCAAGGCGCGGAAGCTTTTGCGCGATTCCTTTTCTCACTTGGCTTAAACCGAGTTTAATCGACAAATGCCCATTACTTGTGACAGAAGAGGTGGGCTTTTTCTATTCCCA
Organism: Paenibacillus sp. CF384; assembly: GCF_900106745.1. Lineage (GTDB taxonomy): Bacteria > Bacillota > Bacilli > Paenibacillales > Paenibacillaceae > Paenibacillus_Z. The sequence goes on from NZ_FNNV01000018.1 coordinate 63,702, forward strand.
AGTGGTGAGAAATTGATAATTTATGAACAAATAATTATATTATTTGTAATAATTATAGAAATTGAAGAGGGATATCGGTAGTTATGGCGAAAAAATATATAGTAATCGTATTTCAAAGTCAGGGGGATGTTTAATGCCGCTTCCAATTATTCCTATTGATGAATTTCTGGCGTTGTCGACAGATGATCAAGTCGAGAAGCTGAAGCAGTGGAAAATGGACTATACGCTTAAGGATATTCGTGAAGCGTGGGGGTTCAAGCATTCGGCTCAGTATTACATGCTGCTGAAGAAGCTGCGCATCTACGAGCGTGTCGTGAACAAGTCAGACAAATTCTCACCAGAGCAAATTCTAACATCCAGAACAGGCCCAGAGGCATATACTGCAGGCGTTTATACGTATAGTGAAAGATCCGTTCCGGCCGATCAATTCGGTTATGAGCTGAATGTAACACTGAGTGGCCCAGAGCTCGCAGATAAGCTGGAGCGTCTGGCCCATTTTCTGAAAGGCGAGCATAAAGCGGTTTCCATCAAGCTCTCCATCTCGGCATCCAAGGCGGTACAAGCTGGCAATGATGAGAGCGCAGACATCTAGTTTCATACATAAGGGAAAAATAAGAAAAACCGAGCGCGTCCCGTCTCGGTTTTTCGATTTGACTCCTATTTCTCTCTAAGCTGGCCAAGCTCGGAAACGATGGCTTCCACTTCACTGATGCTGAATTTATCTTTGCTCGCGACAATATCGTAGATATCCTTCAAATCCTCGTACCGCTCTAAGCTGAAATTATTCGCTTGCATGGCTGCGCCTGAAGCCATGCGCAGCTTATTCTTTATGGTATCAATCATAAACGCGACGTTGTCTTGGGTTGCTTCCGATAAGTTGCTCATTGGTTGATAACTCCTCTCCATACAGGTCTGTGCTCGTATTGTAACATGCCTCACAGCGTACATGCTACGCCTAATAAGCCGTTTTCAAAGAGTGGAGGATATGGATGAAGATACGTTTATTGCATAAACAAGTTGATACTGAGCAATGCCCGCTATTATATGAAACGAGCTTCGAGCATGAACAAGAGCTGGATAATTGGCGGATTTGCAGCGGAGAGTGGTGGGTCGAGGACGGCTGGCTGCAGGGCAGGAATCCGCTGAATGCACCGGGCGTGCTGCTGAGCAAGCAGGATTATCCCGGCAATGTGCTGGTGGAATTTGAAGGCCGCACGGTTCTGCCGAGTACGCATGATATCAATCTGATGTGGAATACGAGCTGGGATGAGGAGAAGAACATGCGCGGCGCCGCTTACGTCGCCGGACTTCAAGGCTGGTGGGAAGGTAAAATCGGCCTCGAGAAGTCTCCCGAATATAAATTGAATGCAGCTACGCCGTTGTTCGATTTTGAGCCTGGACGTATTTACCGTATTCAAGCCGGCAGTATCGACGGACATTGTTTCGTCTGTGTGGACGGCAAGCTGCTGCTTGAGCTGACCGATTATGATCCGATCGATTCGCAGCTCCACACGAAGGTTGGATTCGAAGCTTACGCAAGCTTCATTCAAATCCGCAATGTACGGATCAGATCAATAGAATGGCAGCCGCTGGTTCGTTCATATCCTGCTGAATTTTGAGAGAAGAAGTCAATAAACAGCAACGAAGCTGCTTTATAATCAGAATAGGATCAAACACCTACCAAACGGAGGATTAACTTGACTATGACTTCACCTAAACTGGGTTTAATCGGCATTATGCATGAAGAAATGAAAGCGGATTTATGGGGGACACTTCGCCGAATCGCGGATATCGGCTATCAAGGAATTGAGGGAGCGGAGCTGCTGCTTCCGGGCGATACAGCGGAGAATGTACGTCGGTTCCAAGATCTCGGGCTTCATGCCATCACGCTGAGTGCCAGCCGTGAAACACTGCGCGGTGAGCTGGATACGATTATTACGAATGCCAAAGCGGTACAAACCTCCCATGTATCCGTGTGGTGGGGGCCGTGTAATTCCAAAGAACAGCTGCTTCAAGACGCCGAGCTGTACAATGCTGCCGGCGCGAGGCTGGCTGAGGAAGGCATAAAGCTGTTGTACCACAATCATGAGCATGAATTTCTGACCTCCTTTAACGGCGTGTCGGCGATGGATATTCTCGTGGAGTACACCGATCCCCAATCGGTATTCTTCGAAATGGACATTGCCTGGATTACGATGGGCAAAGCGGATCCCGTACAAGTGCTGGGCTGGATGGCCGGACGCGTTCCCTCCATTCACATCAAGGATGTGTTCAGCACAAGCGAGAAAGGTCACTGGACCGCAGTCGGAACAGGCGTTGTCAACATTAGCGATTCCATTCGCGCAGCCCGTGAAATCGGCGTGGATTGGATGGTCGTGGAGCAGGATAATCTGCGCAATCTGACTCCGATGGAAACCATCACGGCAAGCTACTTGAATTTGAAAGAAGCAGGCTTGATCTAATACGGCAAACAGAACGATTGTTTCGGGGAACTGAGACAATCGTTTTCTTTATAAGAATCTAACATGCGGAGGCGGCTGGAAGATGACGATTAAAGTAGGTATCGTGGGCGCTAGAGGACTTAGTACACTGCAAGGATTTCGGTGCATCCCGGATACTGAGGTAGTAGCGCTTTGCGATTTGGACGGCGATTATGTGAAAGAAGCTGCAGCGAAGAATGGGATTCCTCGGACCTACCGCGTATTCGAGGATATGCTGGAGTCGGATATTGATGTCGTTGTTGTTTCGACGCCTATGCAGCTGCATGTCCCGCAAACGATTGCTGCCTTGCAAGCAGGCAAGCATGTGTTAAGCGAAGTGACGGCAGGCGTTACGATGGACGAATTGTGGTGGCTGAAGGAAACCGTGGAGTCAACGAATAAGGTGTATATGATGGCAGAGAATTACTGCTACATCCCGCAAAATCAACAGATCTTGAATATGGTGAAGCAAGGGTTGTTCGGTGATGTTTATTTCGGAGAAGGCGAGTACTTGCATGACATTCGTAGTCTTGCCACACGGTTCAACCGTGAAGGCGCAGCAGGAGGTTCGAAACCGACTTGGCGCAACTATTGGCAGCTTGGTAAACGAGGCGCTTATTATCCGACGCACAGTCTTGGACCGGTGATGCAGTGGTTTCAGGGAGATCGCATTCGTTCCGTATCCTGCTTCGGAACAGGCTGGCATACCGATAAACGTTTTCGCCAAGAGGATACGTCCGTTACGATGTGCCAGATGGAAAGCGGGAAGCTGATTAAGCTGCGGATTGACTGCATTTCGAAGCGTCCGCACAATATGAGCTATTACACGCTGCAAGGGACGCAAGGCAGCTTCGAGGCGCCTCGTGGACTCGGCGATACGCACAAGATTTGGCTCGAGAGCATGGGAGATCCGGAGGATCATGCAGCTTGGCGGCCGCTCAGCGATTACAACGACTATTTGCCTGAGCGTTATAAGAATGTGACTGAAGAGCAGAAGGCAGCAGGCCACTGGGGCGGCGATTATTTTATCGTGGAAGACTTTGTTGAAGCGGTGAAGGGGAATCGCAAGTCTGCTATCGATGTCTATGATGCTTGCGAATGGACGGCAGTTGCGCTCTTATCGGAGTTATCCATCATGAACGGCGGACGGACGATCGACATGCCGAATTTCAAGACAAGCTCATCCTTCAAGGATCAGATCATTAAACTTTAATAAAGGAGCAATCAATCTATGAGCGAACAACAGCATTCATCTCAATTGTTTATGGTTAGAGAGGATATTTCCACCTTGCCCGCACTTACGCTTCCCGCCGGATATGGCGTACGCAGCCTGCAGCCTGGAGATGAGAAAGCTTGGGAGCATATCATTAACGACTCCTTCGGAGGGAACCATCCATTCGATAGAGAGATGGCATCCGACGAGCCGTATACGCCGGAGCGGGTATGGTTCATTACAGATGAACAGGATGTACCGATTGCGACTGCTTCCGCATGGTTCCGCCCCCAATTCGGTGAATCGACAGGCTACTTGCATATGGTAGGTCTCCTCCAATCGCAAGGAGGGAAGAAGCTGGGGCTGTATGTCAGCCTGGCAGCACTGCTGCATATGGCGCGAGAAGGCTTTACGCGAGCGGTGCTGAACACGGATGATTACCGCATCCCTGCCGTCAAGACGTACTTGAATCTCGGGTTCGTACCTGTCTGTACAGACAGTGGACATCATGCTCGCTGGCAAGCTCTGGCGAACAAGCTGAATTGTTCGATAGACGTTATTCAGTTGGATGGTACGCCGCTGGTTCTTGAACCTCACTCTTAAAAAGCGAGAATGCCTCATTGCATTGAGAAGGGAGATTTGAAGAGGGAGCCGCATTTCGTTACAATGAAGTCAGCAATGTTCGAAGGAGTCGTTCATCATGGGAAGTCGGGCGAAAGCGCGCAGACATCGAAATGAAGACCCGGTTGTCCGGGAGCGCGCAGGCATCGACGGGACCAGGGCCATGCTGCGGGAAGCGGCAGTAACACAGCCTGACCAATCAAAGGTTCTCTTCGTATGCATCGGAACGGATTGCTCTACAGGCGATTCGTTCGGTCCTTGGGTGGGCACGATGCTGAAGGAGGCTGGCTGGCCGAATGTGATCGGAACTTTGGAGCATCCCTGCGATGCGGATCACTATGAAAGGCTCGTTGCCGACATTCCGTCATTTATGACGGTGGTTGCTATAGATGCTTGCTTGGGTAAGAAAAATGAGGAGCCCTGTTATATGATTGGGAGAGGACCGTTGTTCCCGGCGCAGGCAGTCGGCAAGCGATTGCCGCCGATCGGCGATTACAGCATTGCCGGAATCGTGGCGCCGCACAGCGTGAAACCTTATTGGGTGCTGCAGCACGCTTCCTTATTCGAAGTGATGGGAATGGCTCGCAATCTCTCGGATACAATAAATGAGGTATGGACGCTATAAGAATGGAATGAGAAGGGAAGAAGCCAAATGACGAAAAAGCAGCTTTCTCTGGCGAATAACGCCTTTCAGTTACCGAATGGTCAAACGATTGCTTATTATGATTCCAAGCCGCAAGCCGGTGAATCGGTGGACGATACGGCGATCGTGCTCTTGCATGGCTTCTGCGGAAGCTCTGCCTATTGGGTAGAGGTAGTGTCCCAACTTTCTGCGCATGGGCGTGTTATTGCGCCGGATCTTCGGGGGCATGGCGGAAGTTCGGCACCGGATCATTCTCCCTACGAAATGGAGCAATTCGCAGAGGATCTGTTCGTTCTGGCGCGCGAGCTCGGCATCGAGCGCATCAGTTTATTCGGACACTCGCTCGGGGGCTATGTGTCGCTTGCATTCGCAGAGCGGCATCCGGAGCTGCTGAAGTCGTTTGCCCTCGTGCATTCTACTGCAAAGCCAGATGGCGAGGAAGCCAAGGGAAACCGGGATAAAGCGGCGAAAGCGCTGCTTGCTGATGGCGTTGGTCCATTTGTAGAGGGACTGGTTCCGAAGCTGTTTGCCCCTGATCATAAAGAAACGATGGCAGCGGCTATAACGGATATGATCGAGATCGGACGAGGGACTTCGGCGGCCGGAGCGGCGGCGACAGCGCTCGGAATGAAGGCGCGTCCTGATCGGACCGGTGTGCTGGAACAATTAAACGTGCCGCGTCTACTCATTGCGGGATCGGAGGATGGAGTCATCGCCCCTGCGAACACGTTTACGGTGGATGGCCCGCATGTTACGCAAGCGCTTCTTGAAGGCTCCGGTCATATGAGCATGATAGAGGCTCCGGAGCAGCTGGTTGAAGAAATGGTCGCGTTTTTGAAGTCGCTTTAAGCGGCAAGCATGAAGTGGAGAGGGGATGCGACCATTGTTTCAAAGGGATTATTTTATGCGGATGATCGAGCAGATGAGTGAAGTAGTCGGCCAAGTAATGGGGCTGAGGCAGCAGCGCAAGCAAGAGGAGGCGCTGCTTGTCATTGATGAGCTGCTAGATCGGCAATTTCGGATGAATGGGAAGCTGATTCGTCAGCTGTCGGATGCAGATCTGGTCCGCATGATGACGACGAACGGGATCGTAGAAACCGCGAACCTGCATGCGGTGGCGCTTCTGATCAAGGAAGAAGGCGAAATTCTTACCGAGCTTGGCCGGCAGGAGCAGGGGTATCCGCTGCAGCTGAAGGCCTTTCATCTCTTCATGAGGTTAGCTATTCTGGATGCGCCGGCGATGCTGCGCACGCCTTCGGAAGAAGCGGCGGAGCTTGAAGCGAAGCTCGGTATCTATGAGCTTCCAAGAGAGACGAAGCTGTTGATATGGGAATGGCATGAAAGCGATGGACGCTATGATGAGGCCGAGAATGTGCTGCATGAGCTTTCGGAGGATGGCGCGGTAGAGGCGGAGGAAGCGATGGCGTTCTATCGCCGATTGCTGCTGCTGCCGGACGAGTCGCTCCTGCAAGGCGGCTTGCCTCGCGATGAGGTGAATGAAGGGTTAGAACGAATGAGGCAACAATTGACGCAAGCTTAGGAGCTGAACAGTAACAGATGGAAAGCAAGGAACAATGGCAATCGGATATCGAGCAGTGGGTGGGCAGCGGTCAGCTGCGGCAGGCGACCTTTAGCCAACTGCGCCGTAAGGACGGCCAAGTGCCGGCTAAGACGGTTATTCGTCCGATTGAACTCAAGGGAACGCTGCACTATCAATTTCAATATTACATCGACAATAAAGTGACGCATGAGAATGTGCCGCAATCGGACGCGGCGGATCGAATTACAGCTTGGCTGGAGCAGCATTACCGGCAGGCGTTGTTCAAGACGAATGACGCCGATGTACAGGTACTGTTCTCGAAGAAAGGCAAAGCTGCAATCGTTACTAAACCTGCTACAGCTAAAGCAGATTCGGAATCGCTATCGCATAATAGACAGAAGCAGCGCGTCGTTCAAGAGGGCGAAGCGGCTCCGTTCATGGTGGAGCTGGGCATTATGACCAAAGATGGTCAAGTAATTGCGAAGAAACAGGATAAGTTTCGTCAGATCAACCGGTTCTTAGAGATGGTGACAGATGTGCTGCCGCATTTGCCGGCTGATCGCGATATTACGATTGTGGACTTCGGCTGCGGCAAGTCCTATTTGACGTTTGCCCTCTATCATTTGCTTGCTGTGAAGCAGCAGCGAAGCATCTCGGTAGTCGGCCTTGATTTGAAGGCCGATGTCATCGCATTCTGCTCCGAGCTTGCACAGAAGCTCGGTTACGATAAATTGAAATTCCAGGTCGGAGATATTGCGCAGTATAAGGATCAATCCAAGGTGGATATGGTCGTTACGCTGCATGCTTGCGATACGGCGACGGACGCGGCTCTGGTGAAAGCAGTAGAGTGGGGAGCTTCCGTCATTCTGTCCGTCCCTTGCTGTCAGCATGAGCTGTTTCGGCAAATTCAGAACGACGCCATGGCGCCTCTTCTGACGCATGGCCTTCTTAAGGAAAGGTTCTCTGCGCTTGCGACGGATGCCATCCGCACGCAGCTCTTGGAAGTGCTGGGCTATCGCACGCAGCTGCTGGAATTTATCGACCCGGAGCATACGCCCAAAAACATGCTGATCCGAGCAGTCCGTACGGCGGGCTCTGCGGCTGATTCGGCGCGCAAATGGCAGGAGTATGTGGTCTTCCGCGACATGCTGCAGGTGAAACCTTACTTGGAGCAGGCGCTTGGCGATCGATTAAAGCAGGCACACAAATAATATTTTTTGTACATGTCAATAAAGGTAACAACTTTATTGTCGAATAAATAAACAGTATGGTAGAATGTAGTTACTTCTAAGTAGATTGTCCCACTTCTTTGATACGTCTAACAATTTGATTGTGATTTGGGTGAAGCGAATGGGACTAATGACAGGGCTGGACTTGAGCCTATTTCTTTTTTTGTTCACCATTTTCATCTATGTATTTGCATTTAATGTGATCACAACGCAGCATAAGGTCTATCTATTATTTCACTTCTTCATGATGATTTGGCCACTCGGTCAAGTCGGCATCCACACAACGGATCAACCACACCTCCAGATTATATACATTAATATTTCCTTTGTTGGTTTATCGATGCTTGGCTTTGGGTGGCTCCTGTTTACGAAATTTCTGGTGAACGTCAACTACAGGCCGAGTCGCCCCGCACTTGTATATATGATGCTCCCATCTGTTCTCATCTCGATTGGCGTGTTATGGAATCCGTGGAATGCCTTCGCTACGACGGTGGGTAATACGTATGACGAGAGGGTCTATGGGCCTATCTTCTGGGCGATGGTAGGTTTGTTAATTTCGTATTACGTATATACGGTACGGATCTTACTGAAGGCGTACCATTCACGGAAGCTTTCGCAGGATCGGGCACGAATCGCCAACGCGCTCACGGGAATATTTATTATGATGGCGTTTCCACTAATGGATTTAGTGGTAAACGTCATTCTTGATCCGTGGCTGCCGGTTATTCCCGGCCTTACGTCGCTTGGCATCGTGTTGTCTGATCTGTATTTCGTATTCTCCTTGAAGAAGCATCGTTCGCTCGACTTGATCAAGATCGCGCAGCAGGATGTGATGGATACGTTGTCTGTAGGCATTATCGTGCTGGATGAGCATGACAATGTCATTGAGATGAACCGGATCGTCAGTCCCCGTCTTCAGATTGTTATCGGCGAAACGCTCAATATGGAGGAACTGCTCACTTGGTGTAATATTGACAAAGTGAATGAAGAAGAGTTTCTGCACGCGTACAGGATGGACCCTTCGCAGCGAATTCAGACCGAAATCATGATCGAACAGGATAACGCCCACAAGCAGTACTTTTCCTTGCATGTCGGGCCAATCATTGTGAATAAAGGCAGAATCGGCAAGGTCATCACGTTTCAAGAAATTTCTGAGCTTAAGTCCCTGATCTTCAAGTCGCAGGAACAGTATGCTTCGATGCAAGAGCGCAACCGTGCGCTCATCTTTATGCAGGACGAGCTGTTTCAAGCGAATCGCAAGCTGGAACAGATGGCGATTACGGATAGTCTGACGGGCTGCTTCAACCGTAGATTTCTGATGCAGCAGCTGGAGCATGAGGTGCTGACGAATGTCCGTTACAAGATTCCGTTTGCGCTCTTATTATTCGATATCGATTTGTTCAAGCTCGTCAACGATACGTACGGTCATGTGATCGGTGACGAAGTCATTCGGAGAACGGCCGATGCCGTTCGTGGCGCATTGAGAAGAACAGATATATTGGCACGCTATGGCGGGGAAGAGTTTACGGTCTATTTGCCTCATACGAACAAAGAGCAAGCAGACATGCTCGCGCAGCGTATTCGTGAAGTTGTTCAGAACAACGAGATTGCCATAGGTCGCGGGCGCTCTCCGGTATCTGTAACAATCAGCATGGGAATGCTTGTGGTGGAAGAGCAGTCCGAGCTTCAGATCGAAGACGTCAAAGGTTATATTAAGGACTTGTTCTCGAGGGTGGATTCCGCCCTGTACAGAGCCAAAGACAATGGTCGTAATCGGGTAGTGAATTTATAAGGAGGACAGCGAATGTCGCGTAACGGACGTCTTACAGCGTGTGTGGCATCATGTGGAACAACACTAGCTACAGCGAGTCTATGCCTGCTTGCAAGTAAGACACCTACGCCGCTCGCTTATCTAATCGGTACCGCTGCATTTGCAGCGGCAGCCCTGCCTATCGGCTATTACTTAGGACTCAAATACGATCGATTGAAGGAAGCTTCCATTCTAGACAGCTTAACAGGATTGTATAATCGCAGGTTCATTGAATCCAATTTCAAGAAGCTGGCGACTAAAGCTAAGCGTAATCGTAAGAAAATGACGGTCATGCTGCTTGATGTCAATGATTTCAAAGAAGTCAACGACCGTATGGGCCATAGCCAAGGCGATACCGCACTTGCGCTAATTGCAAGAACACTTACGGAATGCGCAAACTACGGTGAAATTATCGGCCGCTGGGGCGGCGATGAATTCATCCTTATTTGTCCCTACGCAGATGACAAAGGTATTGACCGAATCGTAAAGCTCATTCACGAACAGCTCTATAGCATTTCATTGCGAACCGGATTACGATTGTCAGTTTCGGTTGGACATGCTTCGTTCCCGGAACACGGAATGGAAATTGGCCAGCTGCTGCAAGCTGCGGACAAACGAATGTACGCTGAGAAATATGTCCGTAAGGCGCAGTTGACCGAACCGGCAGCTTTACAAGCTTAATCCGGGAGCATGCGGTAAAGGCGGGAATAAACACCGATGAGAAAAGTTCACATCAACTCCGTTCAGCCGGGAGAAAAGTTAGCTCGCCCTATTTTGCAGGAGAATGGGAACATATTGCTTGGCGCCGGTGTGGAGTTAAATCAACGATTTATCGACAGATTGGTTGGTCTAGGCATCGACATGCTTTTCATTGATGATCCCCTGACAGAGGGTTTAGAGCCGACTACGGCTATTCAAGACAGCACGCGCAAAGCGGCATCGGATACGATTTTTAAGACGATGAATACGCTGATGGATCAACAAGTTACGAAAGGGCGAACGATTGCCCCTGAGCTTGGCCGCACCTTCCGTAAAGTATTCGGCGATATTATGCAGGATCTCATTAGACGTGAAGATGTGATGGTCAACTTGACGAACATTCACGTGGCGGACAGCTACTTGTTCCACCATTCCTTGAATGTCACGATACTTGCAGGAATTATGGGGCTAGCCAGAGGGTATAACCGAACGCAGCTCGAAGAGCTTGGCATGGGTGCGATGTTGTTCGATATCGGCATGACGCGACTGCCGAAAGAGATATTGACGAAGACGACTGCATTAACGCCAAGCGAACGGACGCTCATGGAGAAGCATACCGAGGATGGCTTCAACATCATTAGAGCACAGCATGATATTAGTTTACTCTCGGCACACTGCGCGCTGCAGCATCACGAGCGATATGACGGGTCAGGTTATCCGCGCAAGCTTAAGCGGGAGGCTATTCATGAATACGCTCAAATCGTGGCAATCGCCGATGTATACGATGCGCTTACTTCTTCAAGGCCTTATCGCAAACGCTATACGCCATCGGAAGCGATCGAGTTTTTGTTCGCTGCGGGAAATACCTATTTTGAATTAGATTTAATCAAAATTTTCTGTAAGCATATATCCATTTATCCGGTCGCAACAACGGTACTGCTCAGTTCAGGGCAAGTGGCCGTCGTTGCTTTGAATGACCCGCTCGCGGTTCATCGTCCAACGGTTCGGATCATCCGAGAGCCTGACGGAACAGCGCCTGCTGCAGCTTATCAGATCGACCTCAAAGACCAACATAAACTAATGATCGTGAAAGAACTGTAGGCAGGTTAGCTAGCTGCTGACAACTGCATATCATCGATACTGGCAAACTTACCGAAAGGTAAGGACGCAAAGTTAAAGGGTCTAAATGTCCGCTCTACTTGATGGAAGCGAACATATGACAGCCTGACTGCCGAAATGAACACCCGAGTTATCTCGCGGTTCCGGAAGCGGCTCCAGTTTTACATGAGGAAGCGCTTTTTCTATTTTATAGCGCCGTACTGACGTTGCGGGAGCGTTTCTTCATAGGTGAAGGGGGAAAAGTGAATGTCAGGCTTAAATGAACGAATGGGATCAGGTAAACCTAACTTTGCCATAAAAGCACTGCTCCACAGCCGTACGATGGTCGAGAAAGAAGGTTATGTTGCGACAGGAGTGCTTGCCCACGCAGAAGGCGAAATGATGGAAGTCGAACTGACGGAATTCAAAAACTTCGAGCTCGGTGAACCGGTTAGTTTAACGATCTATTCACCGGTGGGCATTCAACGGCTGCAATCGACGATTATTGCGAAGGCGGAAGGTTCGATCGCTGTTATTTTTCCGCTTCGCTCGCTTTCGGGTCTTGATGAGAAACGGGAATCGCCTCGTATCGATATTGAGGCAAGAGGAACGATATCGCGTACGTATTCGCAAGAGGTTGAAGACTCCAAAGGGAATAAAATGACGATCGAAGCTACAGACAGCTTCGATATCGAGCTTAGGAATATAAGCGACACCGGTATAGGGTTTTCCTTAATGAGTCCACCGACACTTGCGCAAGGCGAGATACTCCAGGCGAGTTTAGCGCTGGGTTTTCAATTGGATTGCAAGGTTGAAATTATCCGCAAGGATGATGGGAATGAATGGAAATTTTATGGAGCTCGTTTTCAAGAGTTGGATGAGCAGCAGCAGCGGGCGCTTCGAGCTTACTTGCTGCGTATGCAAATTGAAGCCTATTTCAAGCTTAAGAAGGAGAAATCAACGGCTAAGAAGGGCAGATAAACGCGATTTCAGCGTTGCACATAGTAGAAGGCGTTTGAACGGATGAGGGTCATCCGGTCAGCGCCTTCTTTTGTTATAGTCGGATCATCAAATATGGTACAATTGGAAAAATAACGTAATTGAGATCGGGTTTGAGTAAAAGGGGAAGTGGTTATGCGAAGTGGACTGGCTGCGCTGGCCGTGGCAATTGTACTGGCTTGTTCGGCTTATCGCAACGGGATGTTCTTTGATACGATCTTCTATCGGTGGGAATGGATCATCATGGTCGTAGGTGTACTCGTCATTGGAGCTGGTTCGGTTGTTCAAGCTCGCCATGAGGACAGGCGGTTCAGCCAATGTGTGCCTTTATCGATCTACGGACTGTTTGCAATTGCGATGTTATACGGGATTTCGCTGTTTCATCAACCAGCATCCGTGCTTGGCAGCCTTGATGAGGCGCTGCGATGGATGGCCAATGCGGCTTTTGCCATCACCTTGTACAGCTGGTTCTGTACCAGTTCCGATACGGCTGTGCGGGAACAGCGTTTGAAGTGGCTTTCTGCGGCGATTCAAGGCTCAGGCGTTTTCGTTATCGTTGGGGCGATTGCGGGTTGGATGGGATGGATCACGTTCCCCGAGATCATCATGACTACCGGTGATGTAAGGCTGTCCGCTGTTGGAGCTCGCTTGTCCGGGTTCATGCAATATCCGAATTTCCTAGGCGCTGTTGCAGGAGCCTATCTCCTGTTCTACTTGATCTTGCTAATTCGATCAAAGGCAGGTGCATGTTGGTTCATAGGGGCAGCGGCAGCGGTAGTGCCAACTGCCTTGGCGCTGCTGTTGACCGAATCAAGGGGAGCATGGCTTGTAACTGCGTTTGTATGGCTCGGCGGACTCCTCATGCTTCGAAGGAAGGAGCGCATAGCATGGCTTATCTACAGCGGCTGGGCTTTGATTGGCGGAGGGGCTGCGTATAGGGCTGTCGTTCATGCAGGATTGCGAAGCGGTAATGCAGGTACGGCTGCGGGCGAGAGTGTCCAAGCTGCTCAGCATGGCGCGACTTCACAAGAAACCGTGCTATTGCTGCTTATCTGTGCGGCTGTGCTTACCGGATTCATAGGTTTGCAGTGGATGCTGGCAAGAGGAAGAGAGCAGCTGCTTGGCCGGATCGCATGGGGTTTCTGGCTTGTAGGTTTACTTGGTATGATCATGCTGCTTCCAGCTGTCATTCAAGGTCGGTTGAGCGGCGGGTACCAGACGGCTGGCGCACGCGGGTTATTCTATCAGGATGCGTGGCTGCTCATGAAAGAAGCGCTGTTCTTCGGACGAGGCGGCGATACGTGGCGAATGTTGTTTACCCAAATTCAAACAGCGCCTTATGTGGGCAATGAAGTACATAGCGGTTACATCGAAATTGCGCTAGATCTTGGCCTAGTCGGGCTGCTGGTTTGTGCCATGGTGCTGTTCTTCCTGCTGCGGCAAGTGTGGCGATCGAATCGGGTGGGCTTTCTGCCTATTAGTGTGCTGCTTCTGCATGCGGCAGTGGATTTCGATATGTCCTTCGGGTATTATTGGCTCTTGCTGCTCAGCTTGGTCGTCTACTATTTAGGCGAAAGCAGGCCGGAAGGAAGGCGCGCCATTGCTGCGGCGCCGCCGCTGCGATCGCTGCGGACCGCGCTGCTTGCCGCGGCCGCGGTAGGTCTAACCGCCGCTGCTGTGCTCAGCGTGCAGTTCGACCGTGCCGTGCAGCACCGCGAGGCGGCTGTGTCAGCCGCTCGCAGTACTGCTGCGCAAACAGCCGCGCTTCGCGCGGCGCTCGAGTTGAATCCGTATTGGACGCGGATTCGACTCGAGCTTGCCGCATTGGCACCGCCGCCGGAACGGGCGGTGCTGCTGGCGGCCGGACTGCGGTATGAGCCGCAGTCCGTGCCGCTCTTGTGGGCGCTCGGCGCAGCGGCAGCCGAGCAGAGCGATGTGCACGGCGCGGCGGCGTATTGGCGCCTCGCCTTGCACTATGATCGTTACGACCGCGAGAAGCAGACGGACGCGGTCGTCACGATGGCGCAGCTCGCGGATGGCATGCGAGCTGCTTCGCGCCTCGCGGATGCCAGGCTGGCCGCGCAGACGGCCGTCACCTTCTTCGAAGCGTATGAGGCGCAGAAGGACAACCCCGGCGTGAACGGCCGCAAGTTTGCCGTCACGGCAGCGTCCCAGGCAGCGGCGAATCAGAGCCGACTGCTGCTCAAGCAGCTCGGCCCCGCAGCGGGCTAAGCAGCTCTATCATCTTGCTGATTTCAATTTCGCATTTTGCTCATTTCATTTTCGCATCTTGCTGATTTCAATTTCGCATCTTGCTCAGCTCTGTGTACGTTGCACAATCCCACATATAGAAAGGAACTAAGAATATGAATACAGCCGAATTTCAGCAGTATGTGAAAGAGTGGAGCGCGCTCCAAGGGTTCGACCAGAGCTCCATGGAGCAGAGGATGTTGTTTCTAATGACGGAAGTCGGCGAGCTGGCTAAAGAAGTGCTGTCCGTCTCCTACCATCCGGATGCGGAACGTAAAGCGAACCTGGGCCACGAGATGTATGACGTGGTTTGGAATATTTTCGATCTGGCGAATATGCTGGGGATCGATCTGGAGCAAGCCTTCAAGGAGAAGATGCAGATTAATAACACGCGGACGTGGGCGTAATCTTCAAAACAGGCTCTTCGCCCGTGAGGATTGTCCACTCTTCCTCGTCAGTCTCGGCATAAGCTGTAAGCAACCCTGAGAGGAGTGATGCTTATGGCAATATCACGCGTAAGACCGAAATATTATTTGCCAAGCTCCGGCAAAGTCATCCGCACAACTGTGCCCAAAACGTTAAATGAAACCACGTTGACAGGACCTACGTTCAATCGGCTCTCTGTTGTTTGGGTCGCGCAGAATGGCGTGCCTTTCCTGACAACCGGCTTCTTCGCTCGTTTGTTCCGGAACAATCAAGTCGTCTCCACAGCTTTCTTCGACTCGTTCGGCGTTGTTCGCTTTGACAACATCACTACATTAACAAATGTGACTTACACGATCCGCACCTATAATTCGAACGGTGTGCTGTTTCGTACACGTACCATTCCTTCCGGTGTTCAAACCTATGCAATCATTGGCTAAGCCGGACTTATCGTTCTACCTGCCTGCCTGCAAAACTCTCATTAACGACAACAGCAGCACGGCTCTTCAGAGAGAGCTGTGCTGCTGTTTTATGTTGCAGGGCTTGCCCCCGTCATCCTCCGAAGGCATCGCGGAATGCCTTACATAGCTTAGGCTGCTCCACTTCCCATAACGCGGCGATATCGGCGCTGACGTTCTCGTCAAACCAGTCGGACAGCAGTTTTCGATTGCTGGCATGCTCATGAATCCACTGCGAATGGAGAAAAACCTTCTGGACATAGAGCTTCTCGGCGAGCTCCATCTTGTCCTTGGGAATGTACACGCCAAGCCGTTTCACGGTGCGGTAAAGCTCGTTCTCGCAAGCGCGTCTGATTTTGCGTGCAGAAGGGTACTCCGAGGTGTGCTTTTGGGTAGAAGGCTTCATCGTAACCGACTCCTCTCTACCCCCTATATATGCACGGATGCACACCTTGGTCACAGTCCGCGAAAGTCCGCTTCAGACCACGCCCACCGACATGTTCCACAGTCCTACTGCACCACAATATACCCTATCATCGGCCCGCCGTTCGTTAGCGATGTATGTGCCAGACAGACGATCGGATAGGTCCCGCGCTGATCGGCAGTGAAGTGAACCACCGTTGTTTGCCCCTTATTGACTTCTCCTTTAACGCCAAGCTCCTGGATGACAAAAGGATGCGATTTCCCGTTAATGCCCGTAATGCGCAGCTCGACATGCTCGCCTTTATTCACGACGAGGGTGCCGGGATCGAAGCGGTACACCTCCAGCTCCTTACCGTCATCTGTTTTGGTTTTGAACTCTCCGGTTACAAGCTGATAGACGCGCGACTTCTGCTGCAAGGCGCTTGCCGTTCTGGAATGGTTCCATCTTAAACTCGCGGCTGCAATGACGATGATGAGAACCAATAGGGTGAATAACCAGAGCTGTTTTCTGCTGACTACAAAAATATTCGACATGTTCGCTCACCCGGCTTTCCTATAAAAGGTACAGCTAGTCTATGCGAAAGCTTGGCCCTGAATGCCTGCGGTGGAGGCGAGGTAGGGAAGTATGCTAGAATATGGGGAGAGAGGCTTCGTTTCCGGCTGGAAATCGATAAGTCTCAATATAGGGAATGATAGGAGTTGACAGAGTGGCCTGGTTTCATGAAATAGTTGATTCATTGCTGCAATGGATTGAGAGTTTGGGGTATTTTGGAATTCTCATCGGCCTCATGATCGAAGTTATCCCGAGTGAAATTGTTCTAGGTTATGCAGGTTACTTGGTGCACGAAGGAAGGATTTCTTTTCTCGGTGCGGTCATATTCGGTACTATCGGCGCGGTAGCACAACAATGGATCCTCTATGCAATCGGACGCTATGCGGGCCGACCATTCTTCGAGAAGTACGGCAAATTTATCAAAATCAAACCGAAGCATATCGACATCGCCGAAAAGTGGTTTCTGCGTTACGGGTCAGGCATCGTATTTACGGCACGTTTTGTCCCGGTTATGCGTCAGGTCATTTCCATTCCTGCGGGGATGGCGCGGATGTCTTTCATGAGGTTTACGGTGCTCACGGCATTGGCTTCCATTCCATGGGCGATTCTCTTCGTGTACTTGGGCCGCTCGCTAGGGGCGAACTGGCACAATATTGACGAGAAAGCGGCACCGTACGTTCAGCCGGCGATTCTCATTGCGCTTGCTCTACTGATCGTGTATGTGCTGTTTAAAGTGTTGAAACGTAAAGGCAAGTCTATCTAGGACGAGTCGTTTTGTGGTTTGTGCGCAGGCAGAAACATTTGATACAATATAGGTTAGGAATAAGATTCCAAGAGGAGGCAATTTCTCATGGCCAAGAATGTAGCAAGCAAGTTAAATAAAGGCATTAGCCCTCAACAATTTCTAGACTCCATGACCAAGAATAAAGAGGCGTTTCAGGATTGGGGAACCCGTTTTGAATGGGCGAGCGAGGATGACCGCGAGTTCTTCGAATCGATCAACAACCGCGACGATCTGCGCTGTTTGATTCTGATGGCGGATTGGTGCGGCGATGTCGTTCGCAACGTACCGGTTATTTTCAAAGCGCTGGAACTGACTGGCATGCCGATTGACGTCCTTGTTATGGAAGAGCATTTGGATACGATGGACGAGTTTCTGACCATGGGCGGACGCGGAATTCCGATCGTCATTCTTGCAGACACCGGCGGTCATGTGCTTGGCCAATGGGGTCCTCGTTCCGCTTATGTGCAAGAGCCGATGACTGCTTTCAAACTGGCGAACAACGACCGTGACGCTGCCGATTACCAAGCGAACATCGCCCTTGCGCGTCAAGAAGTGGTCCGCCGCTATGGTGAAGGTACGGCGTATCAGCAAGACATCATTAAAGAGCTGCGCACGCTGCTAGCATCGGTCTAATATGTTCAAGATTGAGACATTTACACTGGGTCCTCTGCAAACGAACTGTTACCTTCTCACCGAGGAAACCGGTAAACGCGCTTTCGTTATTGATCCCGGCATGGGACCGAAACGACTCATCGAGCGAATCCGCGAGCGCGGGCTTATTATTGAAGCCATTGTGTTGACGCATGCGCATTTCGACCATATGGCAGGTGTCGATGAGCTGCGCCGTGCCTTCGATTGCCCGGTTTATCTCCATGATGCCGAAGCCGATTGGCTGACGGATGCCAAGAAGAACGGCTCTGCCCGCTGGGCGGATGTAACGGAGCCGCTCACGACGGAGCCTGCCGAATTCGGGCTGTCCGAAGGGCAGAAGCTGGAGCTGATCGGACATACCTTCAGCATACTGCACACGCCGGGACATTCTCCGGGCAGTGTCAGCTTGCTATGCGGCGGACATCTGATTAGCGGCGATGTTCTCTTCAAGCAATCCGTCGGCCGCAGTGACTTGCCAGGCGGCAAGGAACGCGATTTGTACGATTCTATCCGTCTGAAATTATACAAGCTGGACCCTGCCGTTCGGGTCTATCCGGGACATGGTCCGCAGACGACGATTGGTTATGAAATGGCAAACAACCCTTTTGTGCCGGCTTAACAGCTGGCCTTAAGGGTTCTATTCCGTTACTTGATGGAGGAATTGATTCGTGGCTGAAACGAAACAGAAGTTGAAGGATGAAGAACTCGAGGGAAGCGCTGGCGGCAAGATCGAGCTGTCCCCTGAAGAGAAAGCAGCCGAACAGGAGCGCATCGTCAAGCGTGTCTCCGCGGAGCTAAACCTGCCGCTTGGTAAAGTGAAATCGGCGGTATCGCTGCTTGATGAGGGCAATACGATTCCTTTTATCGCGAGATATCGGAAGGAAATGACGGGCGAGCTGGATGAGAACGAGCTGCGCGGCATCGAAGAGAAGCTGCAGTACATGCGTAACCTGGAGAGCCGCAAGCGCGAAGTCATTCGACTGATCGAGGAGCAGGGCAAACTGACGGAAGAGCTTCGTGGCTCCATTATTGCTTCAGTGAAGCTGCAGGAGATCGAAGATCTGTACCGTCCATACCGCCAGAAGAGAAAAACCCGTGCGAGCGTAGCGAAGGAGCGCGGCTTGGAGCCGCTGGCGCAGTGGCTGCTGTCGCAGCCTCGTCAAGCGGATCCTGCACGCGAGGCTGCACGTTACATAGACGAAGGAAAAGGCGTTCCAACAGCCGAAGACGCGCTTCAAGGCGCAATGGACATCATTGCCGAGCAGTTAGCTGATGATGCGAAGATTCGCACATGGGTACGCCGTTATACATTCGATCAAGGTATCATGCGTACAGAAGCGAAGGATGCGAAGCAGGAAACGGTGTACGAGATGTATTATGCGTATCAAGAGCCGCTGAAGAAGCTCCCGCCGCATCGTACGCTTGCCATCAACCGCGCGGAGCGTGAAGAAGTTCTTCGCGTCACGCTGGATTTGCAGCCGGAGAAAGTCCATGACTATATCGATCGCCAAACGATTCGTCCGCAGACGGCACCAGCGATCCGCAGCATCTTGCTGCAAACGATAGAGGATGCTTATAAGCGATTAATCGCACCTTCGATCGAGCGCGAAGTACGCGGTGAATTGACGGAGAAAGCGGAAGAACATGCCATCAGCATCTTCTCGACAAACCTGCGTAATCTGCTGCTTCAACCGCCGGTTCGCGGCAATGTCGTGCTTGGCGTTGACCCGGCCTTCCGGACAGGCTGCAAGCTCGCTGTCATCGATGAAACGGGCAAGCTGCTTGAAGTCGCGGTTTCCTATCCGACGGCGCCTCACAATAAAGTAGCCGAGGCTGAGAAGCTGATTGGCGGCTTAATCGACCAATACAGCGTAGAGCTTATTGTAATCGGCAATGGCACAGCTTCACGCGAGACGGAGCAATTCATCGCAGAGCTCATCGGCAAACGCAAGAAAGCGAAGCTTCCCGGAGCAGATGCACTTAAATATATTATCGTCAATGAAGCAGGAGCGAGTGTCTACTCGGCGTCCAAGCTTGCTGCAGAGGAGTTCCCGAAGCTGGACGTTGCCGAGCGAAGCGCGGTTTCGATTGCGCGTCGTTTGCAGGATCCGCTGGCTGAGCTGGTGAAGATTGAGCCCAAAGCGATCGGCGTAGGTCAATATCAGCATGATGTCAGCCAGAAGCGGTTGGAAGAGACGCTTGGCGGCGTCGTGGAGTCTGCGGTTAACCACGTCGGCGTCGATGTGAATACGGCATCTCCATCGCTGCTATCCTACGTAGCTGGGATCAATGCGACAACGGCGAAGAACATCGTGAAGTACCGCGAAGAGAAAGGCAAGTTCAGCGATCGCAAGACACTGCAGAGCGTGCCAAGACTCGGTGCCAAAACCTACGAGCAGTGTATCGGCTTCATCCGAATTCCGGAGAGCAGCAATCCACTGGATCGTACGCCGATTCATCCGGAATCGTATGCCGTCGTAGATAAGCTTTGCAAGGCAATTGGCTTGAAGCTGGATCAATTGGGAACAGAGGCGTTTAAAGCGGCCATCTCCGCGATCAATGCGGAAGAAGTCGCACAAACACTGGGCGTTGGCGTGCCGACGCTGAGAGATATCGTGGACAGCTTGCTGCGTCCGGGAAGAGATCCGCGTGAAGAGCTGCCTGCTCCGATATTCCACACGGATGTGTTAAGCATCGAGGATTTGACGGCGGGTATGGAGCTTCATGGTACGGTACGCAATGTTATCGACTTCGGCGCGTTCGTTGATATCGGCATTAAGAATGACGGGCTCGTCCATATTTCGCAGCTGAGCAACAAATTCGTAAAACATCCCATGGATGTTGTCTCCGTCGGGGATACCGTTACGGTCTGGGTGCTTAGCGTCGATCTTAAGAAGGGCAGAGTCAGCCTGACGATGCGCAAACCGGATTAATCAGCACAGCACAACTCTACACGGCAAAAAGGGTGTTATCTTCGAGCAGTCACGACACAAGCGTCACTGCAAAGAGATAGCACCCTTTTTCTACAAATCGCTTACAAGCTTGCAGAATCCTCATCAGGCCGTTGACTCGTACGGTAGAAATACCAGCAATCGTTCAATAGACGAATTTGCCTGTGGTCTTTCTTCAGAAAAGCGCGCATCAGTTGATTGCACAGCCATTGCGGCATAGCTTCGCCCTCCTTCCAGCCATCACTTGTTGTACTAATAAGTGTATGGAAGTGGGCGAATGTCCGTGCAGGTCCAACTAGCGCGAATGTTCAAGATTTTGCAAAAACAGGCGAAGCGGAAGCTTAAATGTCGAGTTCTTCCTCGTACCACTGCTCTAATTGCGCCTGCAACGCGCGAATTTCAGTGAGCAGCGAGATGAGCGGGTAAGATTTCTCTTCAACGGACGAGAAGTCTTTCTCCAGCTGATTCATGTAATCAAGCCCGGAGTGGATGACAATAGACTTATCGTGAAGCTCTGCATCTGCGCATTCTGCAATCGCGTAAGGAAGTACCGGCACTTCGGAGGCGGTGAGCTTGTCGATTTCTTTATGCAGGCGCAAATTAAGCGCGCTTAATTGATACGCATGCGAGGCAGGCATTTCTACGAACGAAACATCTTGTCCGTTTTTCATTATGATATAACGCATTTCTGGCATGATAGCTTCTCCCCTCTATAAACCAATCATCAAAGCTGATATTCATCTTTACTACTTGACAGTGTAGCGTATTCATCCTTTAAAATTCAAGTATTATGAGGTTACAAATTCAAGGGAGTCCATCAAATGCAGGATAATCAGCTACAGGAATGGGTGGAACGGGTTTCCTTGCAGTATTTCGGGATTCCATTTCGGCACCAAGCAACCTTCAACGGAAGACTGAAGTCTACGGGAGGACGCTATTTTACGAAGTCGCACAATATCGAGATCAGCCCTCATCAATTGACCAATTACGGTGAAGAGGAAACCGAGAAGATCATCAAGCATGAGCTCTGTCATTATCATTTGCATATATTGAAGCGGGGATACCAGCATCGAGATGCGGATTTCAAGCTGCTGCTAGCCAAAGTAGGCGGAACGCGATTTTGCAAATCTCTGCCGGATGGGATCAAACGCAAGCAGGAACCCTATCGATTTAAGCTCGTTTGTCGCAGCTGCGGGACTGAATATTTGCGCAAAAGAAAGACCGATCCGCGCCGCTATGCATGTGGAAAATGCCGGGGGATTTTGTTGCTTTATAGGCTTGACTTCAATTCTCAGACATGATACATTATTTCTTGTCACTCATTACTATTCCCTGATAGCTCAGTTGGTAGAGCACTCGACTGTTAATCGAGTTGTCACAGGTTCGAGTCCTGTTCGGGGAGCCATTGATGGAGAAGTACCCAAGTGGCTCAAGGGGACCCTCTGCTAAGGGGTTAGACTGCGTAAGTGGTGCGAGGGTTCGAATCCCTCCTTCTCCGCCATTTTTTCTGAATGGAACGCACTTATTTCGTGGACATTCAATTCTCCAATCTCGTTAGCAGCGAGAGGGAGCTTGCAACAAAGAGGCCCGTTGGTCAAGTGGTTAAGACACCTCCCTTTCACGGAGGTAACAGGGGTTCGAGTCCCCTACGGGTCACCATCTTCATTCTCGATATGGACAATCACATATCACTTCGCGGTCGTGGTGGAACGGCAGACACACCATCTTGAGGGGGTGGCGCTCACAAGGCGTGAGGGTTCAAATCCCTCCGACCGCATTCCCGTTTTAAAACAAGAAACCCTTATTATTTAAGGGTTTTTTTGTTTTATACCAGATGCAATAATGATGGAAACCTTTCATTAAGGTTAAACAGCCCCCACCATGCTTTCATGGTGGGGGCTGTTGTAGGTTGCGCAGCTGGAGGAGCCTCTAGTTTATTCTCCCGTTCATTTTGCTTACGTATTGCTTTGGCGTACATCCATTGAATCGCTTGAACAGCTCGTAGAAATGAGCCATATTTTCGATCCCTACGGACTCGGCAATTTCGTTCACGCTGCGGTTTTCGGTAACGAGCAGTCGTTCCGCTTTAGAAATTCGTTTCTGATTCACATAATCCGTAAAGGACGAGCCCATCTTCTTTTTAAAATACTTCGAAAAATAGGAGTAGCTCATGCCGGCAAGTTGACTTGCCGCTCCCATGTCTATTTTCTCTGCCAAATGTTCATCCACATAGGTGACGAGCGATCGAATCACGTCTACATCCGCATCCACATGCGACTGTGACGTTAACAGCTCCCGCGTATCATAGCGAAGCAGCATCAACAACAAATACTTGATATGCATGCTAACCGCGATTTCGTAGCCCTTCTTTTTATCCATAACCTCTTCATGTGTTTCGGAAATCATCCTCGCAATGTCATTTCTCACGCGTTCGTTTTCCTGGAAAATGTAATTCAGCTTCTCTAAGGGATGAAGGATCTCCAGGAAATGCCGATAGTACATCATCATGGCCGGATCGAAAAAAGGCCGGAAGTCAATGTGAAGCACAATGTAACTGAGATCGTTGTCACTGAGCTTTCTTCCGGTGTGCAGTTGAGAAGATCCAATCACCATCACGTCTCCCGCATTAAGCGTGTAGGTATGATTCGGTGTTTGCATTTCGTGGCTGCCCTTCTCGACCAATATGAACTCAACCTCATTGTGATAATGCCAGGTATTTGAGCTCTTCCGCTCTTTGCTTGAATCCGTAAACCTCCACACTTTCATGCAGAGTGAAGGGTTTTGATAAGGGATCGGTTCTTTGAAAATACGCATGTATACCTCGACACCACACTTTCAATAAGCACGAATATGGATATAAAAAGCATAAATGCCCGCATTTCGGATAAGCGACAATGTTTATATCATATAACGTAGTCAGTCGTTATGAAAGACGAAAATAAGGAGTGAAGCAGAATGAAAGTAGCCATTGTTGGTTGCGGGGGATTGGGAAATGTGCACGCCCGCGGTTACATGAATATCCCGGATGTAAAGCTGGTAGGCGTCTGCGATATCGATTTCAGTTTAGCGCAAGAACTATCCAAGAAGACGGGAGCAACGGCTTTCACCTCATTTGACGTCATGCTGAGAGAAATAGAATTCGATATTCTCAGTGTGACATTACCCAGCTATCTACATAAAGAATTTACTTTGAAAGCAGCCGCAGCCGGCAAGCATGTGATCTGTGAAAAACCGCTTGCGTTACATCTCGAAGATGCCGCAGAGATGATCCGCTGTTGTGAACAACATGGTGTTCGGCTTTTTGTCGGACATGTTGTCCGATTTTTCCCCGAATACGTTCAAATGAAGCAAGCGATCGATGATGGGAAACTGGGGCGCATTGGTGTAGTCCATGCCAAACGCATTGGCTCTCACCCCGGACGCTGGTTCTTTGATGATGATAAAAGCGGCGGCGTTATTACCGATCTCATGATTCACGATATTGATTTCTTCCGATGGGCGATGGGGGAGGTCAAGTCTGTATTTGGCTTAAACCAACGTGCGGATGACATTGATTACGCATTGGTTACGCTGCTCTTTGAAAGCGGAGCCGTTGCGAATCTGGAAGCTTTCTGGGGCTATCAGGGTCCTTTCCAAACCGCTGTAGAAATCGCCGGAAGCAAAGGCATTATTCGCAGCGACAGTCAGAAAAACAGCTCCTTGCAAATTTGCAAAGCGCCTTCCGACTCGGAAGACCGACGTTTCGCGGAAGTACCTCAAAGTCCTGGATTCACTAGCCCTTATAACTTGGAATTAGCCCATTTTATTCAATGCATACGAGAAGGCACGGAACCAATCGTAACTGATCACGATGCCTATAAAGCGTTAGAAATTACTCAAGCTGCACTGGAGTCTATACGAACAGGCAAATGTGTCCATCTGCAACGGAGCAAGGCGCTAGGGGAGGTAACACCATGAAGAGATTAAAAATCGGAATGATTAGTTTTGCTCATGGCCATGTTCATTCGTATTTGAATGCACTTAGGGCAATGGCCAATGTCGAAGTCGTGGGCATCGCAGACGAGCTTTATAGCCGCGTTGAGAACGTTATCGGCAAATACGAGCTGCCTTATTTTGAGAAATATCAGGATTTGCTGGCCGTAGACGTGGATGCGGTTGTGATCTGTGCGGAAAACAGCCGACATGCAGAGATCACTATAGCAGCAGCGAAATCCGGTAAGCATGTGCTTTGTGAAAAGCCTCTTGGCCTCTCCGTTACAGAGATGGAAGCCATGATTGCTGCGTGTAAAGAAAACGGAGTCCAGCTTATGACGGCGTTTCCCTGCCGCTACTTGGCAGCTGTTATTAAAGCGAAAGAAGCCATTGATCAAGGTCAGATTGGCGATATCTTAGCCATTAAGGGAACTAATCGCGGTTCACTTCCTTCAGGCTGGTTTCTTCAAAAAGAGCTTGCCGGCGGCGGAGCTTTATTAGACCATACCGTTCACGTCATGGACTTAATGAATTGGTTTACCCAGTCTGAAGTGAAAGAAGTATACGCCTATGCTGGCACGTTATTTCACGAAAAGATCGATATTGATGATGCCGGAATGATCCATGTCAAATTCGCAAATGGGGCTGTTGGCGTCTTGGACACAAGCTGGTCACGGAACTCTGCTTTCCCTACGTGGGGAGATGTCACCATGACGGTCATTGGGACAAAGGGGACGCTTTCGATCGATGGTTTTGCGCAAAAAAATGATCTGTATAGTGAAGAAACCGGCAAAGGCGAATGGACCTATTGGGGAGACTCCATGGATGATCTCTTAGTAAAATCCTTTGTCCATGCCTTGCTGAATGGAGAACAGGTGCCAATTACTGGCGAAGATGGCTTGCGTTCAACGATAGTTGCCTTAGCTGGGTACAAATCAGCAGCGAATGGGCAACCGGTATCTTTAGAGTAAACGTAGAGAGAAGGATAGATCATGAAACCATTGACAGCTGTACTTCTTGGAGCAGGATCCCGAGGTGCTCGAAGCTATGCGCCTTATGCACTCGATTACCCGCACGAATTGAAGATTGTCGCGGTAGCCGAGCCGGATAAAGAACGACGCGAGAAGTTTGCGCAAGAACATCACATACCTGCAGAACAATGCTTTGCTTCTTGGGAAGAAGTGCTCGAGCAGCCGCAACTGGCGGATATTATGATGATTTGTACGCAGGATCGTATGCATCATGAGCCGACGATTCAGTCTCTCAATAAGGGCTATCATGTTCTGCTCGAGAAACCGATGTCGCCAGATCCGCGAGAATGCATCGAAATGGAGCAGGCGGCAAAGGAAAACAATCGTTTGCTGACGATTTGTCACGTGCTGCGTTATACCCCCTTCTGGTCAACGGTTAAACGGATTATTGATGAAGGACGAATTGGCGAAGTGGCCTCCATTCAGCTGAACGAAAATGTTGGCTATTGGCATATTGCACACAGTTTCGTTCGCGGCAACTGGAACAACTCCGATACGTCAAGCCCGATGATTCTATCGAAGTCCTGCCATGACATGGACATATTATCCTGGCTGATGGACCAGCCGTGCGTTCGCGTCAGCTCGTATGGCTCGTTGATGCATTTTCATTCCGGCAATGCGCCGGAAGGCTCTGCGGATCGTTGTTTAGACGGCTGCGCAGTGGAAGCGCAATGCCCTTATTCGGCGCCGAGATTCTATCTGGGCGATGGCAAGGGCTGGGCTTGGCATTTCACACAGGATGCCAGCAGAGAAGCGATCGTAAAAGGGCTGCAAACATCCCCATACGGGCGGTGTGTGTATAAATCTGATAATAATGTGGTGGACCATCAGGTTGTGAACATGGAGTTCGCAAACGGTGCCACGGCTACTTTCAGCATGTGCGGATTCACAATGGAGCAGGAACGAATCATACAAATCATGGGCACGAAGGGTCAAATTAGCGGCCACGACGATAAAATCGTCGTGCACGATTTCGTAACGAAAGAGAAGAATGAAATTTCGATTCATGTGCCGAGCAGCGGCCACGGCGGCGGGGATGCAGGGGTTATGAGCAGCTTCATAAGCGAAGTCCGCACGTATACAGGCGGGGAAAGCTTGACTTCCGCAGCGGCTTCGGTACGTAGTCACTTGATGGCGTTTGCAGCCGAAGAATCGCGCTTAAACAAAGGGAGATCCATCGAGATTGCTGAATTCGGCAAGCATATTATGGCTGCGTCTTCCGTTCGTAAGGATAGATCCATTGGGTATAGGGAAACAAGTAAATAATCGTATACAAAGTAAAAACGGGTAGATAGAATTTCATTGCCCTTAGCTCTATCATAATTAATGAAGTCGGATTAATGTAGAGAATCATTAAGGGGGACACACGCAATGAAGATGTGGAAAAGAACAACGGCTTTTGGTTTTGTCGCATGTGCGCTTGTGCTTTCAAGCGCTTGCAGTTCCGGTAACACGGATGAAACTTCACAAAGCGCGTCTAACTCAACGTCAACTGCTAATTCAGACAAAAAAGTAGTCGAGTTGACGACAGTTCGCAGTAATCCATCCGATATTAAATGGGACCCGGGCGAGTCGATGGACAAAAACGCCGTTTACGACGCCTATGAGAAAGATTTGGGTATTCGTATTAAAAATGTGTGGGTTGCAGATTCGAAACAGGCTGAACAAAAGCTTAACATGATGATTGCATCCAATGACATTCCCGACTTCTTCTCTGTTAATGGCCAGGTTCAACTGCAGCAATTGATTGACGCCGATATGATTATGGATTTGACTGAAGTATTCGATAAATATGCCAGCGAAGAAACGAAGAAGCATTTTACGAAAGATGGCGGAGTTCAGATGAAATCCGCACAAGTAGATGGCAAGCTGCTTGCCATACCGCTTTCGGACAGCCCGTATAACTCGTCGAATTATTTATGGATTCGTAAGGATTGGTTGACCAAGCTGAATCTGCCCGAGCCGAAAACGATGCAAGACGTATTGAAAATTGCCGAGGAATTTACGAATAAGGACCCAGGCGGGACAGGTAAATCGTACGGTCTGGCGCTGCACAAAGAACTGATGGACGATTATGGACTGAGCGGATTTTTTAACGGGTACCATGCTTATCCGGGCATTTGGCAGAAGGATGCGGACGGTAAGCTCGTTTACGGCAGTATTCAACCTCAGACAAAAGTGGCTTTGAAACAACTGCAAGATATGTATAAAGCAGGTCAAATCGATCCGGAATTCGGTACGAAGGATCCGGATAAAGAAAATGAACTCGTTGCAGCCAATAAAATCGGGATGGCTTACGGCGGTTTCTATTTAAGCGCATGGCCAATCGCAAGCGCAGCGATCAAAGACAACAAATTGGTTCAGGATTGGCAAGTCTATGGATTGCCATCGATTGATGAGACTCCTGCTAAAACACAGATCGGTTTAGGCGTTAACGGGTATGTTGTCGTTTCGAAAAACTGCAAAAATCCGGAAGCCGTCATTCAACTGATCAACCAGTGGGTCAAAGTACAGCTCAAAATGTCGGATCAAGAGAAAGTGTACTATAACGGGAAAGAACTTGAAGATAAAGGCAAGCTCTATTTCAAAGCCAATCCGATCCGCGTGTTAGCGCAGGATGGTTATATTCAAGCAGGCATTACGCTTCCTAAAGCGATTGAGTCGAAGGACCCTAGCGGTTTGAATAACGATCCGGACTTGCTTAATCGTTACGATGCGGCACAGAAATACTTGAATGGCGACATTAGCGGCTGGTTCCATTGGATGATCGCCAAGCCAGGCGGTTCCTTCTCGATCATGACGCAATATTCGAAAGAAAATCGATTCGAGCAGGATCAATTCTTTGGAGCGCCTACGCAAACGATGCAGGATAAGAAGGGGATACTGGTTGCAAAAGAGCGGGAAGTATTCACCAAAATCATTATGAACCAAACTTCCATTGATGAATTCGACAAGTTCGTGACCGAATGGAACAAGCTTGGCGGCGAAGAGATGACGAAGGAAGTCAACGATTGGTATGCGAAGCAACAATAAGCAAAGCTAATTATAACCATATAGGAGGGGGAACCCTCCTATATTCATTTTATTTACTATTTGATCCTAAATGGGGTGTAACGAGTGTTGGGTAAAAGGTTGATCCGGGAGTGGCCGCTGCATCTGATGATTTTTCCAAGTGTCATCCTCCTTTTTATTTACAGCTACATCCCCATGTTCGGGATTGCGATCGCATTCGAAAAGTTTATTCCCTCGAAAGGAATCTTGCATTCACCTAAGGTAGGATGGAAGAATTTCCAGTTTTTCTTAGAATATCCCGATCTTCAACGCGTATTGTTCAATACGATTAGCATCGCCCTAATGAAAATGGCGGCTGGTTTGATTGTACCGCTGATTGTATCTCTCTTATTGAACGAAATTCGCAAGGTGCTGTTCAAGAGGGTATTTCAAACACTCGTTTATTTGCCGCACTTTTTGTCATGGGTACTGCTCGGAGGTATTTTGATCGATATTCTTTCACCTTCGACGGGGATTGTGGCGAAGGCGCTGGGCATGCTGGGAATCGAGCCGATTTATTTTCTGGGGGACAATCGATGGTTTCCTTTTGTTATCGTCATTTCTGACGTTTGGAAAGAGTTTGGCTTTAGTACCATTGTTTATTTGGCAGCGCTTACGTCAATTAATCCTTCTTTATATGAGGCCGCTTCGATGGATGGTGCAGGAAGATGGAAGCAAACATGGCACATCACACTGCCGGGGATGCTGCCCGTCATTATCTTATTAGCGACATTAAGCTTAGGCAATGTACTGAATGCAGGCTTTGACCAAATTTTTAATTTGTATAGCCCGCAAGTGTACGAGAGCGGAGACATTATCGATACACTCGTCTATCGACTTGGCATGGAACAGTTCCAATATGGTGTATCGACGGCGATCGGTCTAATAAAATCGCTCGTATCCCTGGTTTTCATATCACTTTCGTATTTCCTCGCTTATCGGTTAGCCAATTACAGAATTTTCTAATGAGGACGGAGGCAGCATTGTGATACACCAACTAACGCGGAGCAGATCTCTGTTCTTAATCATGAATTACATCTTTCTTGGCGCGCTCTCCTTGCTATGTATTCTGCCAATGATTCATATCCTTGCTTTATCCTTTAGCTCGGGCTCAGCTGCTTCGGCAGGGTCAGTGTCGCTATGGCCCGTTGAATTTACGACTGAAGCTTATCAAAATATTTTTAACAAACCGCAGTATTTTACGGCGTTCATCGTTACGATAAAAAGAGTGCTGCTAGGCACGTCCATCAGTATGCTGTTAACCGTGCTGGCGGCGTACCCCTTATCCAAGGAGTCCGGTCATTTTCTCTTTCGAACCGGCTATGCCTGGTTCTTCGTCATTACGATATTGTTTAGCGGCGGCTTGATTCCGTGGTATATGACGATTAAAGCCACGGGACTTTTGGATTCGATTTGGGCGCTTATTTTGCCCGGAGCCGTACCGGTATTTAATGTCATTCTGTTGCTTAACTTTTACCGCGGTTTACCTAAAGAATTGGAAGAGTCGGCTAAAATAGACGGCGCTAACCATTTTGTTACCTTGTTTAAAATATATTTGCCGCTATCTGCCCCTGCGCTGGCGACGATTGGCTTGTTTACGATAGTAGGACATTGGAACAGTTGGTTTGACGGGCTCGTGCTGATGAACCGCCCCGAAAATTACCCGCTGCAAACTTTCTTGCAGACCGTCATTATTAAGAAAGATTTCAGATTCATCTCCGCGGATGATCTCGATATGTTGAGACTATCGGATCGTACGAGTACAGCCGCACAAATTTTCGTTGCAGCCGTACCTATTCTGATCATATACCCGTTCTTGCAGCGTTTTTTTACAAAAGGAATTGTAATGGGAAGCGTGAAGGAATAAGTGAGTTCAGGATGGCAGCCATTCACATTGCTTAAGCTAATGCGCTCGTGACATAATTAGCGAGGAAATTGTTCTTCCGAGTATGAGTTGAGCAGGTGTGGATATTATGAACTTCATGAATAAGTTGGCATCGTTAAAAACGCCTTCTATTTTTATAAAGCTGTTTCTTACGTTCTTTCTGGTTATTACGCCTCTATATCTAATTACCTTGCGAATTAACGTGAAGGGATCGGAAGGAATCCGGTACGAAATGTCGGAGTCTACGATGGCCAGAACCGATTATTTTATGAATATGCTGGAGAGTGAGATTGGTCGGATATCGGATTCGCTACCCGAATATGTCGTCGATCAGGATCTTCAGAAACTAAGTTCCATCGGTGATGAAATTAGTCAGTACGAACGAATAGTACTTGTAAACGCGCTGCAAAGACGGCTGTACTTAATGAAGTATTCCAGCCTGTATATATCCGCAGCCAAAGCTTACATCCCCTTGATCGGAAGGACGGTCACGCAGGCTGATTTCGATGAAGGTATCAATGAGCCGGAATTCGAAGCCTTGAGGAAGCAGAATAGCGGCGGCCCAATCATTTTTTGGAACGACCGATTGTTTCTGAGTCTGGCCTATCCGGCGAATGTGAAACGAAGCCCATTGTTCGTGCTCGGCATCGAACTGTCGACTAAGCAGATACAGGACATGCTGTACACCGTAGCAAGACCCGGTCAAGGGAATGCGGTACTTATTAATTTGAAGCAGAATTGGGAGATTGGCGATCAGAGGAACAAAACCGAGGTCGAGGAAATAAAGTCGTTTTTACACAGCCAGCAGGACAAGGAAATTCAGAGCGGCTTGACGACCATGAGCCTTAATAAGAAGCGAACCATCGTATCTTATCGATTCTCACCCGCGATCAATACTTATCTCGTGACGTTTACGCCGGAAGCCTATATGCTCGGTCCGATGACAACGCTCAAAAACTGGTTTTGGGTGATGTCTATTGTTTCCGTCATCATCATCATATTTTTTTCCTACTCCATTAATAAGGTGATCCTGCGTCCGATGAGGAAGCTTATATACGCCTTTAATCGAACGTGGGACATTCACACGTATCCGGTCTTACCGGACAATCGAAAGGATGAGTTCGGTAATTTATACCGGGGATTTAACAAAATGGTTGAGCGGCTAAGATGCTTGATTCAGGAGGTTTATGAGCAAGAAATCAGAAGTCAACGATCAGAATTGAAGCGACTGCAGTCACAAATCAATCCGCATTTTTTATATAATTGCTTCTTTGTCATGTCTCGGTTGATCAAGAGAGTAGATACGGAACAAGCCTATCAATTCTGTATGTATATGGGTAACTATTTCCAAATCGTAACGCGCGACAAAACGGATGAAATTCCGTTGGAACTAGAAATCAATCATGCTCGCACGTATGTGGATATCCAGACGGTTTGTCTGGGCGATCGAATAAAAGTCGAGTTTCAGACACCTGAATGGATCGCAAACGAAGGGACCGTCATTCGCTTTGTCCTTCAGCCAATCATCGAGAACGTGTACAAGCATGTTTTTGAGCATCAAGAGGGCGATGGGAAGCTATGGATTCATTTTGAAAAGAACGGCGATGAGATTTTCATGCATGCGGAAGACAACGGCAATGGTTTGGATGATTCCATGATCGAACTATTGAACGGGAAAATCACCAATGAAATGGATGAAATCGATAGCTCGATCGGCATCGTAAATGTTCACAGACGCATTCAGTTACGTTATGGGGAGGACTGCGGTCTTACTTTTGCAAGATCACGTCTTGGCGGACTGCACGTGCAGATTAAGCTTAGGACATGGCAGGGAGGGGAATCAGATGTATCGGTTGCTCGTCGTTGACGATATGCCCATCGTAGCAGATGGCTTGATGGAGCTGCTGCAAGGCATGACACATTTAAACTTGAAATTGTATAAGGCATATTCGGGAACGAAGGCACTCGACATTCTGAGAACTGAAAAGATCGATATCGTGCTGAGTGACATCAAAATGCCCGGCATGCATGGCATCGATCTGCTAAAGGAGATTAAGGTGAGCTGGCCAAACTGCAAAGTGATCTTTCTAACGGCTTACGATGACTTTGCCTATGTGCGCAGCGCGATATCGCTCGGTGGGTTCGAATATATTTTGAAAATTGAAGGGGACGACAAAATCGTCCGGACCGTTGAAAAAGCAATTACTAGTCTGAACGAAGAAAACGTCGCCAGAACTTTAATTCACGGTACTGAAAGGCATATGACCTTGGCCGATACGGCTCCACAGGAAGCCTGTGCATGGGAGTTGCTAAGCGAAGAGAAAACGAATGAGACTGACCTAATTCATGCATTGGTGGGGATGAACCCCTCTATTCGGGCTGATTTGCCTGTGCAGATGGTGATGGGGAACTTTAAAGAGTGGGACGATGTGAAGGAGCAAGATAAAGCAGGGCTGCTCGCCACCGTTCAAAATATTATTGAGCAATATACGGGGGACTGCGCCCGTTTATTTATTCTTAGTGGCCATGATTCTCAGTTTCTACTCTTAATTCAAGAGCACGGCGATGGTTATGATGGGGCTGAAACAGTTTCCTATATTCGCAACAAGTTGGAACCGATTCGCCAAACGTGCCGAAAATTGCTCGATATCCAGATCGCTTTCGTTCTGCACGATTTACCGGCAGGTTGGAGTGGGTTTCGTCATGTTTTTGAGAATTTGAAGCGGGAAATCACCCGTGGAACAGATATTTCTTTGGGAATGATCGAAACGGGAGCACTTAGCGAAACTACCGTACAATCGGGCAAAAATGAGAGCGGTACAAACTATTTTCAGCTGCATAAAATTCGGTTGTTAGACAATTATTTAGCGAGCGGAAACGAAGCTGATTTTACGAAATTGTTTCATGAGCTGAAGGCTTTTCTATTGGAGGATTCGACGTTTCGGCTGCACAAGCTGGAATGCCTTCATGCGCTCCATGCCGTTTTTGTATCGAACATCATGGCTTGCCAAATGACGGATGAGCTGGACATGGCTTTAGAGATATATAAAAGGATTCATCTTAGCGGTGACAAACCTTGGGAAGAGCTTCAACAGCAATATAAGCAAATTGCATCCTCCATTTTCGAGTATAAGCGAACCATGGCAAGCGAGAATTCGCCGGAGTGGATCGATAAGTTGCATACGTATATCGAGGCACATTTAGCTGATGATCTGACACTTCCTATGCTGGCCTCACAGGTGAACTTTAATCCTTCGTATTTTTCCCGATTCTATAAGCAGAAGACGGGGATTTCGCTATCTGATTACATTGCGGATATGCGTAATACAACGGCTAAGGAACTGTTGAAGTGCAACAAAATTAAAATTCAAGATGTCGCAATGAAAGCCGGCTATCAATCGAGTATGGCGTTTATTCGTTTTTTCAAAAAGCAAAATGGGATGACACCTCAAGAGTTTAGAAGAAAGATGTCGTCTGCCATTCTTGTTTCTGAAGCGAACCATAAATATTAACGAAGTGGAATAGAGAGCGTGCCCATTCTCAGCAGCAATGTCGCTGCGAGGATAGGCACGCTCGTTTCTTTATTCGTTGGCTTCCAAACGGGCAAGCTCCTTGCGCACGATCGGTGCTACTTTGGTGCCAAGCAGCTCGATGGCATGCAGTGTTTCCTTATGCGGCATCGTGCCGACGTTCACATGAAGGAAGAAACGCGTCACGCCTAAGTTCTTGTGCAGGAGAAGGATCTTCTCAGCGACATATTCCGGGTCGCCAACGTAGAGAGCGCCGCGAAGGCTGCGCGCCGCGTCGAACGTGGCACGGCTGTAAGGCTGGGTCCAGCCGCGTTCACGCCCAATGACGTTCATTTGGGCTTGAGTCGGGAGGAAGAAGGCTTCAGCGGCTTGTTCCGTTGTATCGCTGACGAAACCATGGGAATGAGTCGCGATTTGCAAGGTTGCCGGATCATGTCCCGCGCGAACGGCCGCTTCTTTATATAGTTTGACTAGCGGAGCGAAGCTCTCGGGCATGCCGCCGATGATGGCGAACGCAATTGGCAGCCCAAGCATGCCGGCTCTGACCGCGGATTCCGGATTTCCGCCGCTGGCGATCCAAACCGGGAGCGGCTGCTGAACCGAGCGCGGGTAGACGCCGAGATTTTGGAAGGCCGGGCGATGGCCGCCGCGCCAACTGACTTTCTCTGAGTCGCGAATCGCGAGCAGCAGCTCCAGCTTCTCTTCGAATAGTTCATCATAATCGTTTAGGTCATAACCGAAGAGCGGGAAGGACTCAATAAACGAACCACGTCCTGCCATAATTTCCGCACGCCCGTTCGAAATGCCGTCTAGAGTCGAGAAGGATTGATAGACGCGGACCGGATCATCCGAGGACAGAACAGTTACCGCGCTTGTGAGTCGGATGCGTTTCGTCATAGCTGCTGCAGCAGCAAGTACAATAGCAGGGGCGGAGCCGGCATAATCCAAGCGATGATGCTCTCCTACTCCATAGACATCAAGTCCTACTTGATCGGCGAGAACGATTTCTTCAACCGCATGCCGCAATCTCTCCGCATGGTTAACGGCTTTACCGGTCGTAAGGTCATTCGTTGCTTCTAAGAAAGTGCTAATTCCGATTTCCATATTCGCAGTAGTGCTAGTGGTGGTCAATTTATTTCTCCTCCTTTATTACTACTAGTGTACTCAGATCTGCGGAAGAAAAACAAGCTAATATCGAATAGTTAGTAGGTTTTTAGGGGAACGTATCGATGGGGGAGGCGCTGAATTATTTTGGCTATAATTGTAAAATATAAGTTGTGAAATGAATTGAAAAAAATGCTTGCTATTGCTTTATGGTTTAGATATAATAACACTTGTCGTTTGAAAAGCATGTCGAAAAACGACGAAAATTAGGCCCGTTGGTCAAGTGGTTAAGACACCTCCCTTTCACGGAGGTAACAGGGGTTCGAGTCCCCTACGGGTCACCATTTACGAGCCATTAGCTCAGTTGGTAGAGCACCTGACTTTTAATCAGGGTGTCGTAGGTTCGAGTCCTACATGGCTCACTTTTACCTCATTCGATATGGACAATCACATATCACTTCGCGGTCGTGGTGGAACGGCAGACACACCATCTTGAGGGGGTGGCGCTCACAAGGCGTGAGGGTTCAAATCCCTCCGACCGCATTCCAAGAAAAACCCGTAATTCCTTGTAGCATAAGGAATTACGGGTTTTTCTGTTTATTAACAATCTGGCTTTCGGCGTAAGAAGCGAACCAGGAGGTCTACATGAGCGGGAATGCCGGGTTTTTCGGCGCAAGAAGCGAAGCAGGAACAGGAGGTCTACATGAGCGGGATTACCGGGTTTTCGGCGCAAGAAGCGAACCAGGAGGTCCACATGAGTGAGATTACCGGGTTTTCGGCGCAAGAAGCGAACCAGGAAGTCTACATGAGTGAGAATGCCGTTAATCTGATAAAATGGTTATCATATCCTTTTATAAACAAGGGGGAGTTCTCGTATGTCTATTCAGGCCGTCTTATTTGATTTTGATGGAACGCTCGCCGATACATTACCATTATCGTTCAATGCCTTTAGATCCGTGTTTAAACAGCATGATCATCGCGAGGTGACCAACGATGAGCTTGTTGCCATGTTTGGTCCGACAGAGGAAGGCATTATAGATGAGAACTTCACAAACAAAGCTGCGGTCTTACAGGCCATTGAGGATTATTACTCGTTCTATGAGAAGGGACATGACCATAATGTTCCTAATGAACAGGAACTGGTAGATTTACTTCAGCATCTGAAGGAGCAAGGTGTGAAGATTGGCGTCATTACCGGGAAAAGCAGACGTGCATTTGCGATCTCATCCGAGGCGTTACAATTACAACAATTTTTTGATGTCACGATTACAGGCGATGACGTCGATAAACCGAAGCCGGATCCGGAAGGTATACATAAAGCGCTGCATATATTAGGTGTAGATTCATCTAATGCCATATTTGTTGGGGATAGTAATGCAGACATTCTCGCAGGTAAGGCAGCCGGGCTTCGTACGTACGGCGTACGTTGGTTATCTACTTATCAAAGCTCGGTTTATGATATTTTGCCGGATGGCTTGTTTAACAGTGTGGCACAATTTTATAAGCTGCTTGAGAACGAGGATAAATGAAGAACGAATAGATCAGGCAATAGGGAAGTGACGTTTCGACGTCGCTTCCCCTTTTTTTGTGAATTCGATCATGCGGGAAAGGTGCCGAACATGGTATTATAGAGTTAGTGATACGTTTCACTAAAACAAACGAATAAAATGGAAATGAGAGTGGACTAACGTGAATAACTCAGTCGAAACGAGCAAATCCCTTTCCAGAATCTCATTAAGCGGGGGAGGCCTGCAGTTTACCTTTTTGAACAGCGGAGACTTGTATCAGGCCTCTCACGGAGATGTACTTATCAATCAAGTACTCTCCAATGCTATCGACGGATCGTTTAACAATGTGTATCTCAGGCTATTTGCCGAAGATGGAACGATTGCGGAAGTTTTTCCATTGTTAGGCGTCCAATCGCAAAGCCGCTTTGCTTATTCTGAGCATGCTGCCGTGTGGGAGGGATCGGCGAAGGGTATCTCCTACAAGGTTATTTTCCGGTTATCGGATCGCGGCATATGGTTCTGGGATATCGCCTTGAGCGGTGATGGCGTTCAAGTGGATCTTGTGTATGGACAAGATATCGGCATCGCCAACCGTGGCGCTGTCCGCTCTAATGAGGCTTACGTCTCGCAGTATATCGGTCATTCGGTGTTCCAAGACACGAGCAAAGGCTGCGTCATTTGCTCCAGACAGAATCAGCCTCAGCAAGGGAAATTCCCGTATTTGCAGCAAGGGGCGCTAACGGGTGCGATCGGCTATTCCACCGATGGATTCCAGCTGTTCGGCTTGTCTTACAAAGGAACCAATGAAGCGGCAGGCCTTAAGCAGGCATCATTAGCCAATGAGGTCTACCAATACGAGTTTGCTTATGCGGCACTGCAATCGGATCGGATACAGCTGTTCGGCTCGGCACGCGTCGTGTTCTATGGCTTATACAAGGACAATCATACCGATGCCGTTGCTGCGCTTGAATTTGGTGACGAGATTGCGGAAGCTTGGGCATGGGCAGAATCACAGGCGCCGCTGGACGCTGTTCAAGAGGTAGAGAAGGTTTCGCTTCATTCGACGATCGGACAGCCGCTTCAATCGGCATCATTGACCGAAGCCGAGATTGAGCAGCGTTACCCATCGCGTCAACAGGAAGAGCGGGATGGAGAGACATTGCTGTCCTTCTTTACGCCTACGCATGAGCATGTTGTCCTTAAGGATAAAGAGCTACGGGTAGAACGTCCGCATGGTCATATTATGATGACAGGCAATAACGATCGGATGAACGAGCAGGTTCTGGCAACGACCTCATTCATGTATGGTATCTTCAATTCGCATATCGTAGTAGGCAACACGTCGTTTAACAAAATGATGTCCAATGCTCGCAATGCGCTCAATATGATGAAGACATCCGGTCAACGCATCTATGTCGAGCTCGAAGGAAGCTATCGTCTGCTGGCACTGCCATCCGCCTACGAGATTGGCTTCAACTATGCCAAGTGGGTTTATAAATTGCCTGAGGATCAGATTGTCGTGACGAGCTTTACGACGGTGGATACCCCGGAGGTGCAGCTGCAGGTTGTTTCCGAGAACGGCAAATCGTATCGTTATTTGGTAACGAACCAGGTAACGATGGATAATAACGAATACGAAGTCCCGTTCCGCATGGAGCAAGAAGGCGATGTTGTTACATTCCGCGCGGATGATCGTTCATACAGCCGCTCCGTTTACCCAGATCTATGCTACCGCATGAAGCTCTCAGGCGCTTCGATGAGCATCGGCGATGAGCGACTGCTGGCGGAACATGTCCAGCCCGGCGATGCTTCATTAGTTGTGTTAAGTGTTGCTGCTGCCACAAATTGGAGCTTAACGATTCAGGGACTATTGAATGGTGAAGAGCTGCCTTTTGTGACTCGCAATGTGGAAGATGAAGCAGCTCGTTACCGTGACTTCTATTATAGCGTGATGAATGGCTTTGAACTTTCCTTAGATGGAGCCGTATCGGACGAGCTGGAGAAAGTGAATACGCTCGCTTGGTGGTATACGCACAACATGCTCGTTCATTTCTCCACGCCGCATGGTCTAGAGCAATATGGCGGGGCCGCTTGGGGCTCGCGTGACGTCTGTCAAGGGCCGGTGGAATATTTCATGGCTACGCAGAAATATGAAGTTGTTCGTACGATCCTGCAGACTGTATTCACGCATCAATATGAGGATACAGGCAACTGGCCGCAGTGGTTTATGTACGACAAGTACAACAAGGTGCAATCGGAAGAAAGTCACGGCGACATTATTGTATGGCCGCTGAAGGTCATCGGCGATTATTTGAATGTGACCAAAGACTACAGCATTCTGGAAGTGCAGCTTCCGTACACGGATCGGCATACGTTTGGGTTAACGGAACAGACGGATTCGCTGCTCGGTCATGTGCGCAAAGAAATCGATTATATTAAAGCGCATTTCCTGCACGGCACGAATTTGTCTTCTTACGGTGACGGGGATTGGGACGATACGCTGCAGCCGGCTAACGCGCAGCTCAAGAAGTATCTGGTCAGTAGTTGGACCGTATCCTTGACCTACCAAGTGATGAAGCAGTTAGCTGCGGCACTCGTTAATTACAACAAGGACTTGTCGGATGAACTTAGTGTTTTGGCATCTGGCATTCAAGCCGACTTTAACCGTTATATGCTGCCAACCGGCACGATTCCGGGCTTCTTGTACATGGAGAATCCGGATCAGGTGAAGCTGATGATTCACCCGGATGAGAACGAGACAGGCATCCAGTACCGATTGCTGCCGATGACCAGGAGCATGATCGGCGAGCTGCTCACCAAAGAGCAAGCCTATGCCCATTACGACATCATTAAGGAAAAGCTGTATTTCCCGGATGGCGTTCGTCTGATGAACAAACCGGCCGTCTATAACGGCGGCGTTAGCACGCGCTTCAAGCGTGCAGAGCAAGCCTCTAACTTCGGACGGGAAATCGGTTTGCAATATGTGCATGCGCATATCCGCTTTGTCGAAGCGATGGCCAAGCTTGGATTCCAAGATGAAGCATGGAAAGGGCTGCAGATGATTAATCCGGTTGGGTTGCGCGACGTCGTGCCGAATGCGGAAATTCGTCAGAGCAATGCCTACTTCAGCAGTTCCGACGGGAAATTTGGCGACCGTTATGAGGCACAGGAGCGATTCGATGAGTTAAGACAAGGCAAGGTTCAAGTGAAGGGCGGATGGAGAGTGTACTCCAGCGGCCCGGGAATCTACATGAACCAGCTCATCTCCAACTGTCTGGGCATTCGCCAAGAGGGCGGCGATCTTGTCATTGACCCTGTGCTGCCGAAACATCTGAACGGTTTGCAGTTTGAGTTCCGTTTGCTGGCTAAGCCGATCCGTTTCGTCTATCATCTGGATGGCGGCAGTGCTGAACGCCGGGTAACCCTTAACGGAGTGGAGGCTTCGCTTCAGCCGACAGCGAACCGTTACCGTCAGGGCGGCGTACGGATTAGCCGTGAGACGCTTCTTGCCGGATTGCGAACAGATCAGAATGTAATCGAAATCTATATGTAATTTGCAAGGCGCATCGATATCGTATCGATGCGCTTTTTTGTATACCGCGTTGAATACAAGTTGTATTGAAAATAGTGCCAACATCCTAAATTTTGTGATATATAGTATTAAGGTGGTTCATATGGAATAGTGTGGAATACCTACCATAATAGTTGCGTTTGCGAGGGATCCGGTATGAAGGAACATTCGCGCAGCGACAGCAAGATTTATATCCAGCACGATGCTGCATCAACAGTCATGAACGAAGCACTTATTGATTATTATCTGGATACCCGTAATTTTAAGGCAATTGCCAAGCTGCAGGAGTATCAATCCCAGACTTGCAGCACTTGCTGGATTAAAGCGAGAGATTCCGCCGACGGCACGTATTATGTCCCTGAGCAGGTGATGGAACAGATTCAGTGCAAGATCAACGCCATTGCGGCATCCGGTACGGTTTACATTGCAGATCCGATTTATTTCATCGAGCAGATGCGGGAGCAGCTTGTGACGGAGTACCTGAATTGTGATGAAAGCCCGTATTATTTTGTACCCATCTGAAGAAGACAGCCATCGAATCGTTTCGAAGGCTGTCTTCTTTTGGCTCATAATAAATTTGATTATGCAGAAGGTGTTAATCTATTCCATGTCGAAGAAACAGAGGAGGTTCGACCACATACGACATGGAGACAGAGGAGATTTGAGTCTACAATGAGCAAATTAACGCAAGTGAATTGGAAAGACATATCACTAGGTGAAGGCTTCTGGGGCAAATGGCAGCACACCAATGCCCGCGCTACCGTAAACGCAATTTATGACCGATTCAACGAAACAGGCCGAATTGACGCGATGCGACTGTCTTGGCAAGAAGGCATGGACAACAAACCGCATATTTTCTGGGATTCTGATGTGGCCAAATGGATGGAAGGCGCAGCTTATATTTTGTACTACCATCCGGATGAAGAAATTAGCAAGAAACTGGAAACGGTTATTGATTATATTGAACAGGGCCAGGATGTGGATGGTTATTTCAATTCGTATTTTTTGACATGCGAACCGGTGAATCGTTTCAAAGACCGCACTGCGCATGAGCTCTATACGGCAGGTCATATGATGGAAGCCGCTGTGGCTCATTATTACTCCACGGGTAGTAAGCGCTTTCTGAATATCATGACACGTTTTGCTGACTGCATTGAAACCGCATTCAAGCTTGAAGGCACTGCAAACTATGCGGCTCCAGGTCACCAGGAAATTGAATTGGCACTTGTTCGGTTGTGGCAGGCTACCGGAGAGGATCGTTATTTGGAGCTCTCCAAACATTTTATCGACATCCGCGGTACGGAAGCGCGTGATCGCATTTTCTCCGTGAGAAACGGAACTTGGCCGGCTAGCCCGCCTCTTAACAGCCAGTTATTGTACAACGATACGTATGCGCAGGATGATGCGCCAGCGCGCCAGCTGCCAGCTGCAGCAGGTCATGCCGTGAGAGCGATGTATTTCTACTCCTCGATGGCTGATATCTCCAGAGAGTATGACGATAAGGAATTGTATGAAGCTTGCTTACGGCTATGGGATGATGCAACGCTTCGTAAGATGTATGTAACCGGCGGGGTAAGCGCTGAACGGTTTGGCGAAGCCATTGGCGCGGCTTATATGCTGCCTAATCAAAGCTCCTATGCGGAGACTTGCGCTTCTATTGCCATGGCATTCTTCGCGCAGCGGATGTTCTCCATTGAGCCGGATACGCGTTATGCCGATATCATTGAGCGTCAGATGTATAACGGTGCTCTGGCTGGACTGTCTCTTGATGGGACGGGATTCTTCTACGATAATGCGCTGCAGTCTGTGCCGGCTCATAATGATTTCTTGAAAGGCGTCCACGATACTCGGAATCTGTTCCCTAACTACCGACGTGAGCGTGTATTCGAATGCTCCTGCTGCCCGCCGAACATTCTGAGGTTCATTGCGGCCATTGGCGAATACGTCTATGCTACGGAGCAAGATACGTTGTATATCAGCCAATATGTGCAGAGCAAAGCGAATATCAAGCTGGCTTCGGGATCGATGCAAGTAGAGCAGGCAACGAATTATCCATGGACGGAAACGGTAACGGTTCAAGTAGGCGGAGAGACTGTCGAAGGTGCCGCTCTTGCATTCCGTATGCCGGGCTGGTGCACGAATCCAACAGTGGAGATCGACGGTACAGTGGTATTTGACGGCAACACAATCACTGACGGTCTCGTATTGAAAAATGGTTATCTGCATATACCGGTGAGCTTGATTAGGAAGGGTACGGTTTCGCTCCGCTTCCCGATGCCGGTTGTTGAAATTGAATCCAATCCGCTTGTGTCCGAGAGCAGCGGGAAAGTCGCGCTCATGCGCGGACCTGTTGTATACTGCTTAGAAGCTGTAGACAATCCGTTTACCATCTTCGATATGACGATTCTTCGTCAGCCGGAGTACAGTCATTCTACTAGTGACATTAATGGAGTTCCGATGGTCATGCTTCACGGCAAGGCTGCAGTACGGTCCACAGAAGATTGGAATCAGGCGCTGTATCGTCCAAGCGGCTCCCGCTACACGAACGTGACGTTTACGGCTGTTCCTTACTTTGCATGGGCTAACCGCGAACCGGGCGAGATGGCCGTGTGGCTTCAGAAGGAATCCAACTTATCCGGGTAAACGATTCACACTGCATGCCAAGGCTGCCCTTTCGTGGGGCGGCTTTTTTGGGTAGGAATGAACCGAGCGACTGACAGGAAGTTGTATCCAAAAACATTGTCGATTAAACTAGAAGAGTCGGTATTATATCAGGTCTACTTAAGGAGTCATGTTCTTACTTATGCTCAGAAAATTAATCCGCAAAATGTCCCCGGCGAGGCTGATCGTTTCTGTTTATGTGTTGGGAATCCTGTTCATTACGCTGCTGCTCATGCTGCCGGTCAGTTGGAAGCCGGGCGTGCGCTTGTCATTCATTGACGCTTTATTCACTGCTGCCAGCGCAGTGAGCGTTACTGGACTTACAACGGTCAGCACAGGTGATTCCTTCAGCGTCTTCGGAGCGGCTGTCCTCATCTTCGCCTTTCAATTCGGTGGGATTGGTATTATGACGCTCGGCAGTTTCTATTGGTTCTTACTCGGGGAGAATATCGGTCTGCTGGAGCGAAAGCTCATTATGATTGATCAGAACCGGAATCAACTGTCTGGACTCGTCTTATTGATGAGGCTTGTCTTGCTGCTCACGCTTGCGATCGAGCTGCTAGGAACGGTTATATTCGGTGTTTATTTCTATACGACCGGCGCGTCAGATACGATATGGAGTGCTTTCTTTAACGGGTTGTTCCACGCCGTTTCCGCTTTTACGAATGCGGGCTTTGACTTGTTCGGGGATTCGCTTATTCGTTACTCGGACGATTACTTTGTGCAGAGCGTAACGATGTTATTGATTGTACTTGGTGCAGTTGGGTTTCCCGTACTTGCGGAACTGACCGAATGGGCTAGGAAGAAACAGAAGCGGTTTCGGTTTTCCTTATTCACGAAGGTTACGATGGTCACCCACGCCGTGCTTATTCTGCTCGGCTTCGTAGTGATTTGGCTCACGGAAGCGGGCCATTCGTTCGCGAATATGCCCATCCATCAGCAATTGATGAATGCGTTGTTCACTTCTATCACGTCGCGCAGCGCAGGTCTTACAATCATCGATATGTCTTCGCTGCATCAGGCGTCACAGCTGCTCATCTCGGTATTGATGTTCATAGGGGCAAGTCCGTCAAGCGTTGGCGGAGGTATCCGAACGACGACGATTGCCGTTATTGTTATCGTGATGATCAACTTTGCCAAAGGCGAGAAGGAAATTCGGCTCTTCAACCGCTCGATTAGCAAGGATGACGTCTATAAGAGCTTTGTCTTCTTATGCATGTCCGTGCTGCTCGTCATCGTAGGCATATTCGCCGTCCTCATGGCGGAAGGGCATCGTTATGATCTCTCTGCCGTGCTGTTCGAGGTCACTTCCGCTTTCGGCACGTGCGGACTGTCGACGGGCATCACAGGATCGCTTCATGTTTCGGGCAAAATCACCCTCATTCTACTCATGTTCATCGGTCGAATCGGGATGTTCCTGTTCTTCTCCTTGTTCACTTCCGGGAAGAAGAAACCGGATATTAAGTACCCTGAAGAGAAGCTGATTATTGGATAACTTATCACCAG
This sequence comes from Paenibacillus sp. CF384, assembly GCF_900106745.1. Taxonomy (GTDB): domain Bacteria; phylum Bacillota; class Bacilli; order Paenibacillales; family Paenibacillaceae; genus Paenibacillus_Z. The sequence goes on from NZ_FNNV01000018.1 coordinate 108,346, forward strand.
GATGGTTTGAATGTACGGGTAGGACTAGCTTATAATCGAATGGACAACGCGCGTAAAGGGGATGGCGAAGTATGAGTGGTTTGTATCATGTACTCGGAGCGAAGCAATTCGATCGAGGAGAGCTGGATGAGCTGTTCGAATCCGCGAAAGGCATGGAGCTGGTAGCGAAGGAAGGCGGCAATCAGCGTTTCCCGAACAAAATAATGAGCACGCTCTTCTTCGAGGCGAGCACGAGGACCCGATTCTCGTTCGAATCGGCTATGCACCGACTGGGCGGCCGCGTCATCGGTACGGAGAATGCGAGCCAATTCTCGTCCACCATTAAAGGTGAAACGTTGGAGGATACGATCCGCATTATTTCGGGCTACAGCGATCTCATCGTGATGCGCCATACGGATATCGGAGCTGCGAAGCGCGCGGCCGCGGTTTCCAATGTACCCGTCATCAATGCGGGCGACGGATCCGGCGAGCATCCCACGCAGGCCCTTCTTGATTTGTATACGATTCAGAAGGAATTCGGCAGAATCGATGGGCTGCATATCGCGATGATCGGCGACCTGACTTATGGCCGTACCGTGCATTCCCTGAGCTACCTGCTGGCGAATTACAAAGATGTACATCTGTCCTTTATCTCGCCGGATAATGTGCGAATTCCTTCCTATGTCAAACAGTACTTGGATGAGAAAGGCATATCCTACGAGGAAACGACGGATCTGTCCGGTATTGCCAGGAAGGCGGATGTGTTCTACCAGACGCGAATTCAGAAGGAGCGATTCCCTTCCCCGGAGGAGTACAGCAAGGCGGAAGGCCAGTATATTATCGACCGCAAGCTGTTGGATGAGATGAAGGCGAATGCCATGATTCTTCATCCGCTGCCGCGTGCCGGAGAAATTCATCCGGAAGTCGACAGCGATCCGCGGGCGGCTTATTTCAGACAAGCTCAGAACGGATTGTATATTCGGATGGCGCTTGTGGAGAAATGCTTTAGTTAGAGTGATTGTGAAGTTGTTGTTTCTCCGGAACAGTGTCCCCCGCCGGTGAAAATAAAAAGGCTGTATTCGGCAAAGCGGCGCAGAGCGCACTTTCCGAATACAGCCTTTTATACGTCATTATTATTTGGTAAGAATGATCGGACCTTCGTCCGTAATGGCGATGGTATGCTCATACTGAGCAGAGAGACCGCCGTCCATCGTGCGTGCCGTCCATCCATCGGAATCGATTTTGCTTTGCCATACGCCGGTATTCAGCATCGGCTCGATGGTCATGACCATGCCGGCTTTCAGTCTGATTCCGCGACCCGCAGGTCCATAGTGAGGCACTTGCGGTTCTTCATGCATATCTTGCCCGATGCCGTGACCGATAAACTCACGAACAACGGAGAAGCCTTCTGCTTCGGCATGCTTTTGGATTGCGTTCGATACATCGCCCATGCGGTTGCCCACAACGGCTTGCTCGATGCCTTTGTACATCGCTTCTTCGGTTACTTTGAGCAGCTTCTTCGCTTGCGCGGATACTTTGCCTACCGCATAGGACCAAGCGGAATCAGCGAGCCAGCCATTCAAGTTGACGACCATATCAATGGTGACGATATCGCCTTCCTTCAGCGGCACAGCCGAAGGGAAGCCGTGACAGATGACGTCGTTGACGGAAGCACAGGTTGCGTACGCGTAGCCTTTGTAACCTTTCTGCTCCGGCTTCGCGCCGTGCTGCTCCATGAATTTCTCGGCAAATTGGTCAATTTCATTCGTTGTAACGCCGGGTTTAATCATTTTTGCGATTTCGCGGTGGCAGGCTGCGAGAATTTCGCCTGCTTTGCGCATATGCTCGATTTCATCTTTGGTTTTAATTATGATCATGTTACACCTCTTTAATGGCTAATTATAATGAAAAAATCGCCCTTCGTAAAGAAACCGACATTACGACACCGCGCTAAATACATCTAGCAGTCTGAATCAACATTTGACATAATAATAGGTAAACGAAGTTTCGGTGCTAAAGGGGGAGCAACTATGAAAGGCTTCGGTATCTATAAGTCGAAGAAATATTTGCAGCGTGTCTTAATCTCCATCATGCTTTCCATGGTCGTAGTGCTCATGGCACTGTCCGTAGCGAATACGTATGTGCTGGAGGACTCCGTCAGACGCAACCAAGAGCAGTCTAACCTCAAGGTATTATCGCAAATTCAATATAATCTCACTTACATGAACGAAATCATTACGCATCTTTCCAACTACGTCAATAAAGACAATCAACTTGCCACGCTCCTGTTCGACATGAAGCTGCCTAAGATGGACTTCATTCGCGGTTACCAACGGCTGTCGAGCATTATGGACAGCGCTTCCTTCCTGCATTCCATGGCCATCTATAATCACACGCAAAATGAAATCTACGGCACGACAAGCGCCTTCCTGCTGGACGGCGGCCAAACAAAAGCTAAAATTCGCGATTGGCTCTTCGATGCTTCGAAGCCGCATCCAACCTCGCGGCTGATTCCTGTCAGCTTGGAGAAGGCAGACGGCGGAATCGATGCCTTCGCATTTCTCGTTACGAACTCGCTGAAACCGTTCTCCAGGGCGGAATCGGCTATTATTCTATACATCAAGTCCGACTGGGTATTCGAGAGTTTGAAGCGGATGGATGCCGTCAGCAGCGACAAAGAGGGGAATGAAATTTACATTGCCGATCAAGACGGCCACCTCTATTCCTCCGACGACGCTGTAACCGAACAGGACAAGGCTAAGCGCGACCAAATCAAACAGCTGGTGCAGCGTGATAAGGACATGAACAAGCAGCTCTCCGGTTTTGTGGTCGGGGATATCGATGGGAAAAAGCAGCTCGTCTCGTATATGGATGACGGAGTTCGGAATTGGACGATCATCTACGTGCAATCCTACGATTTGCTGATGAAGGATGTTCGATCAACGCGGACGAAATCATTTGCCATCACGGGCATCTTCCTGGTCCTGTCCATTGGCTTATCGATATGGCTGTCCTATAAGCTCTATACGCCGATCGAAAGGATGCTGCGCCGCATTCGCTTGCAAGCACCGCGAGACGAACAGAATCCTGCCGTTTATGAAGGCGATGAGTTCCATCTGATGAGCGACAATTACATGCGGCTTTCGGATAAGCTGCAGGAGATCAGCTCGGAGCAAATCGTGAGCAAATATTATTTGCGCAAGCTGCTGACGGACAGCAGTCTGTTTACGCATCATGATATGCTCGAAGTCATCGAGAAGCATGGGCTTGGCATAGCGGTAAAGGACGAGTTACTGGTCTGTGTCCTGCGAATCGATGAATTTCAGGCGTTTGACCGCAATACGACGGGAGCTGCGAAGAAGCTGTACAGTTTTGCAATGGTTAACATCGCGCATGAAATTATGGCGAAGCGGTATCGCTGCGAAGTGGTTGAGGTGCGAGGCGACCATGTGGTGTTGATCGTATCGAATGATTCAGCGAGCGCTGACCAAGGCGGTCATGCAGCACTTATACCGGATTCAGCAACAACGTTCTCCGAGCAGGTCGTACCGATTGTGCGAGAAATCCAGCAAACGATCCTTCATTTCTATGGCATCTCGCTCTCATGCGGCGTAAGCGACCCGATTCCGCAATTTCCGTATATTTCGTCGGCTTATAATCAGGCTCTGCAGCTCTGCAGCTATAAGATTATCCATGGTCATATGGCTACGATAGTCCCCGAACAGATTAGAGAGAACTTACTGAGCAAGCAATCCGCCATCCCGGATGCCATCGAACGTAAACTGTCAGAAGCGTTGAAGAAAGGTCAAATGTCCGAGGCGGGAAGCGAGCTGGAGAAGGCATTTACGCTGCTTGCAACCTTCGGATATGACGATATGCTGAGGGCTGTCTCCAACTTGGCATGGGTGGTGAAGAATACGGCGGCGGACATTGCCAATAACCGCGTTATCAAATTTGATGTCGATTTGGAATATGCGACTCAAATTACGCAGGAGAAAGAAACGCTGGAGGAAATGTACATTGCGCTGCTGGCGCTTTGCGCTAGGATCTGCGAAGGTCAACGTCCGGCAACGATGGAACGCAATGATATGATTCTGGAGACGATTAAGGAATTGGTGGAACAGAAATACGCAGATATCAATTTAAGTCAGCAATCCATCGCGGCTACCGTGAAGCTATCGTCGGCTTACATCGGCAAGATGTTTAAAGACAGCACCTCGATGTCCATAACGGAATACATGAACGAAGTCCGCTTGAAGCATGCACAGCTGCTGCTGGAAACGGATGATTATACGGTCATCGAAATTATGGAGAAATGCGGATATTCCAATCCGAGCTATTTCTTCCGGTTGTTCAAAGGGAAGTTTGGAAGTACGCCAAAGGAATATCGAATGAAGAAATCCATCTCATAACGGACTTATCTTATGACCGCCGTTTCCACAAAGCCTCTCGAGGCAGTGGGAACGGCGGTTTTATTAGGTCTATAAGCCTGTAAACTGCATAAATTCGAACATTTTACACGTGCAAGATACAGCTTTTCGAAAATCGTATTCTATATTTCGCTGCCCTGGCATGGCAACATGAAGGTCAGAAGGAGGAGGTCACAAGTCATGATGGATTCGGGTCAAAGAAGCAAAGGAAACTGGCTGAGCCGAGAATGGCGGCATGTACGCAAGAACAGAGAGCTGCTGTTGCTTTCCGTGCCAGGCATTCTTTACAAATTAGTCATTAATTATTTCCCGATGGTCGGTTTGATTCTAGCGTTTAAGTTCTTTCGGTATGATCAAGGCATCTTCGGCAGCAGATGGGTAGGATTCGACAACTTTGAATTTCTCTTCAAGTCGCAGGATGCGCTTCGTATCATTCGCAACACCTTGCTGTACAACTGTACGTACATCGTGCTTGGCACGGTAACCGCGCTGCTCTTCGCCTTGCTGCTTAATGAAGTGTCAGGAAGAATGGTGAAGATTTACCAAACCGCGATGTTTCTGCCTTACTTTATATCGCTGGTGCTCGTGGGTTACATTGCTTATGCGTTCCTGGAGCATAAGAGCGGTTATTTGAACGGTATTCTGCAGAATCTCGGGATGGAGCCGCATAACTGGTATTTTGAGACTACGCCTTGGCTCTTTATTCTGCCATTAGTATCGGTATGGAAGGGTGTCGGTTTCTCCACGCTCGTCTATTACGCCGGCATAATGGGCATTAACAGCGAATATTACGAGGCGGCCAGGCTGGACGGTGCATCCAGAGTACAAATGATGACGCGAATCACGCTGCCGCTGCTGAAGCCGCTTATTATTATTTTGTTTATCTTGGGTCTTGGCAATATTTTCCGCGGAGATTTCGGATTGCACTACTTTGTACCTAATAACGTGGGGCTCAACTTTGCTACGACGGATATTATTGATACTTACGTTTATCGTGCACTCACGAAGCTTGGTGACATTAACTCAGGCGCAGCTGTCGGATTCCTGCAGTCTGTGGTCGGCTTGGTGACCATTGTATCAGCGAATTATCTGGTGCGTAGAGTCGATAAGGACAGCGCTTTATTCTAGGAGGAATTGTGGACATGTCGAATGCGAATGCGAATGCGAAATCCATGCAGCAATCTAATTGGTTCATCAATGTATTTTTCATTATCGTCAGCGCGCTTATTGTGCTTCCGTTTCTGCTCGTTATCGCGGTATCGATTACCTCTGAAAATAGTCTCGTTCAGAATGGGTATCGCTTCATTCCGAGTGAATTCAGTTTGGAGGCCTTCCGCATTGTGCTGAAGGAACCAACCATTATGCTCCGCGGCTATGGCGTCACGATTACGATTACGGTCGTTGGTACGGTGATTGCGCTGCTGCTTACCGCGCTGACGGCGTACCCGATCTCTCGGCGAGATTTTCGATATAACCGCCCGCTCACGTTCTATGTGTTCTTTACCATGTTGTTCAATGGTGGATTAATTCCGTTCTATATCCTGATGACACAGTACTTGCATCTCAAGAACTCGCTAGGTGCGCTTATTATTCCGCTGCTGCTCAGTCCCTACAATATTCTCATTATGAAGGGCTTCCTGGACAAGATCTCGCTTGAAATCATTGAATCCGCGAAAGTAGACGGCTCCAGTGAAACGCGGATATTTATCCAAATCATCCTTCCCTTATCGACGCCTGCACTTGCCACGCTTGGACTGTTCATTTCATTCGCTTATTGGAATGATTGGTTCACATCCTTGCTCTTTATTGACAACGATAAGTTTGTACCGCTGCAGCTGCTGCTTGTTCGGATCCTGTCGCAAATCGAGTTTCTGGCCAATTCACCGTTGGCAGAAGCGGCCAGCAAGCTGCAATTCGCTAATTTCCCGACATTATCGGTTCGCATGGCAATGGCGATCATGGCAGGTGGGCCAATGCTCATCGTCTTCCCTTTCTTCCAGAAGTTCTTTGTAAAGGGCATCACGGTTGGTTCCTTGAAAGGATAAAGTCGAATTCCATGAGAGGTGGTGAGGAGGCAAGGAATTACAAAGTTGTTATTGCTTAAATACAAGGTATGGGGTTAACTAAAAACGGAGGTGTCTTTCAAGTGAAAATGAAATCATCGTCTACTGTTCTTAAATGGTGTTTACTCCTTCTATGCTTCAGCATCATCGCAGCTTGTTCCAGCAATAACAATGGGAACAACAAGAATGCGACCGAGAACACGGCCGCAACGAATACAACCAATACAACGACGGAAGAACCGGCTGCGAATAATACGGCAGAAGAGCCTGTCAAAGAGGAGCTTCCTGAAGTAAAATTAACGTTCTACTATCCAAGTAACCCGCCAGGACCGGATCAACAAGCCGTTAATGACGAAATCAATAAATATTTGAAAGAGAAAATTAACGCAACGGTTGATTTGAAGCCGCTTTCTTTCGACGAATACGATCCGAAGCTCAATACGATCATGGCTGCAGGCGAAGAATTCGATGTCGCATGGGGCTCTAAATACTGGCTGCTCAGCTATCAAGCAAACATCGATAAAGGCGCACTGCTTGAACTTACTGACGACATGATCAGCAAATATGCACCTGAAGCACGTGCCAACATTCCGGATAAATTCTGGCCGGATATGAAAGCCAATGACGGCAAAGTATATGGCTTCCCGGTTTACCAAGTTGCGGCTAAGACGAAGAGCTTGGTCATTCAGAAGCGTTTTGCCGACAAATACAACCTTGATGTCAGCACCATCCACACATATAAAGACATTGAGCCGTTCCTGAAACAAGTTAAAGAAGGCGAAAAGGATGTCATTCCTTTCGGTATGGGCATGAACTCATGGGGCTTCTATACAAGTCCTGACTGGGTGGGTACAGACGGATTGGCCGTTTCGTACAAGAAAGACGACCCGAATTATTCCATTCTGACGGGTGAAGAGCAAATCAATGCGAAGAAAGAATACTACGAAACGATGCACAGATGGTATAAAGCAGGCTACATCAACGAGGATGCTCCGATTCTCAAAAACTTCGGAGACCTGGAGAAGAAAGGCAATGTCGCAGTCGGTATTGAATTTACGACTAAGCCAGGCGGCGAGATCGATGAAATGAATAACAACGGCGGCAATGAAGTTATCTATGCTCCGATTTCCGACAGCTACTTCACAGGTATCGCGAGCGCTATGCAGGTCGTTAGCAAAACGTCCAAAAATCCGGAACGTGCTTTAATGTTCATTAACTTGTTAAACACAGATAAATTCCTGTACAACTTGATCTGCTACGGTATTGAAGGCAAACACTATACGAAGAAAGACGGCGACTACATCGAGCCGATCAAAGATTCCGGTTATGCGCCGAATGTAGACTGGGTGTTCGGTAACCAGTTCAATGCTTACCTGAAAGCGCCACAAACCGCAGATGTATGGCAAAAAACGATCGATCTGAACAACAGCGCAATGGTTGCTGCATCGTATGGCTTCTCCGTTAACCAAGATCCGATCAAGTCGGAGCTTGCTAACACAAATGCGGTTAACAATGAATTCGCGCAAGCACTGGAAACCGGTGCCGTTGATCCTGCCGATATCATGCCGAAATATATCGAGAAGCTGAAAGCGGCAGGTCAAGAGAAGATCGACCAAGAGATCCAGAAACAATGGGATGAGTTCCTTGTGAAGCAAGGCCTGAAGTAATCATAAGGGTTACTGGTAAGAGGTAACGAAGCCAAAGAGGCAGGGGGAGCAGTACGGTACCTCTGCCTCTTTTTACATGGAACGGGAGGGCTATTCAGATGGAGTTGTTTGTTTCGGTTAAGGATGGCGATGATGCTAACACGGGGATGACTGCTGAGGCGGCTGTTCGGACACTTGAACGCGCTAGGGAACTGGTACGAATGAAGCTGGCGGAAGCCTATAAGCAGGACATTACCGTTTGGATTAGCGGCGGGCGGTACGAATTGACGGAACCGCTGCGTTTGGATGAGCGTGATTCTGCTGCTGATGGGTACTCGGTGACCTATCGCGGTACTGCACAGGATGAAGAAGGTGTCACGATTAGCGGCGGAAGCGCGATTACAGGTTGGGAGCCTTATGATGACCATACCTATCGTGTCCGGCTGAATGCAGGTAGTGCAATTCATACGCTCTATGAGAATGGGGAACGCGCATGGACGGCGAGGAGTCCCAAACAAGGTTACCATGTCGTTGCCGGTAGAGGAGACGGTGATTCGAGAACCGGGTTTCGATTTCATAAGGAGGATGTTCCGAGATTCGAGCACGGGCCGGGTACGCAAGGTGCGCAGATCCACATATGGCCTGGGGAAGGCGAGTGGAATTGGTTCACGGAAACGAAAACGATCGACCGTATTAGTTGGGAAGAAGGGATAGTCTCGTTCAAAGAACCTGCGCCATGGGGGATCGACCAAGGCTCGCGGTACAGAGTTCAAGGGGCGTTGTCGCTCTTGACGGAACCGGGGGAATATTACTTCGACGCGGCTAGCGGCGAATTATACTATTATCCGAGGCAGCTGCCCATTGAGGAGCAAGTGATTGCAGCTCCTGCTATGAAGCGGGTGATTGAGCTGGTAGGCAGTTCGCCTGACACCCCGGTGAAGGGCATTGTGCTTGAAGGATTAACGGTGGAGTGCTCCGATTATGCGCAGGAATATCGAATGCCGGATAGCAACTGCGAGCACTTGGAGAGCCGACATGGACTCGTTTATCTCGAGAATGCCTGCGGTATTTCCGTTAGAGGCTGCCGGCTCTGGAACAGTGGCTTCAGCGGCATCGTACTGAATGGATATTGTCAGGGGAATGAAATCTCGGACAATCTGATTGAGCATACCGGCTATAACGGTGTCTATGTGATCGGCATCGCTCCGGGAGAAGGCGACTATGATAGCGCCGAGCAGGCTGATGTGAGCAAAGGGAATCTCATTACGAATAATTTGATCCGGTTCGGCGGTGAACTCATTGGTCACAGCTCAGGCATTCAGCTTTATCAAAGCGGAAGCAATGAAGTGTCACATAACGAGATTCACGGCATGCCGAGATATGGCATTTCGCTGAAAGGGTTACGACAAGGCGCCATGGAGTCATCCTATTACGGGACGGAGGTTACGTGGGAGAATCATTGGGATTTCACGCACACGCGGAACAACCTGATTACTCGCAATAACTTCTGGGATGTGATGAAGGACAGCCAAGATGGCGGGATGCTGGAGTCTTGGGGAGCGGGAACCGGCAACCGGATTATCGCCAATCGGTTTCATCACAGCGGCATTTATTTCTCCTTCGGCTTCTGTATTTATTTGGACGATGCATCGGATCACTATCACGTCTCGCATAATGTGATCCATGATTTGTACAGCGCGGGCAGCGGCGTGCTGTGGTTTGTTGTGTTCTCCAAAGGCATCGGCAACCGGATTGAGAACAATCTGCTGGTACGGAACGATGCGCGGGCTGCCTTCGGCACGCAAGAAATGGCCGGTGAGGAGAATCGAGATATAACGATTCTGCGTAACCTTGCAGTGAGCTCGGGGGATCAGCTGTATCATTTCGTCAATTGGAAGGATGACCGGCTGCTGGAGGCGGACTTCAATCTCTATGACAATGGGACGAAGGAGCTGACCGTGAGCGGCATCTACGGGGATGACAAGCGAGGCCTCGTACCAATTCCATGGGAAGCTTGGCGCAATATGGTGGATGGCAAATTTGATGCGCACACCTTGAACGCGGATGCGATGCTAATCACAGAAGGGGAAGGCGGCCACGTGCAATTTACGCTGGATCCGGCATCGCCAGCATTCGGTCTTGGCTGGGAAGCGATCGATATGAGCAGCATGGGCTTGAAGGAGACCTTCCCGTTTCCGCGGGGTTGAATAAATTGAGCAGTTTACCTCAGTGCGACGCGCAGGGGCCAGATGCAAATTTTCACTGGATGAGGTGTGTGAAGAGTTCTATCACGAGTAGCTTCCATGTTACGATAGACGGGAAGTGACCATAAAGGGGTAGAACAAGGTGGTATTGACGGGGGCAGTCGTAAATGCAGCTGCAATAATTGGGGGAGGCACGCTTGGCATCGTGCTTCCTCATGTAAAAGAAGAAATGAGAAAAACGGTTATGGCCGGAATGGGGATTCTTGTTCTTGTTCTCGGTATCGGCATGGCGCTTAAGTCCAACAATTTTGTACTCGTGGCCTTTAGTTTAGCGATTGGCGGGATTCTTGGCGAGCTGCTTGCCATTGAGCATAAGCTGCAATTACTAGGTGAACGTTTGCAGAAATTAATATCGCAAGACAAGCCAAGCAGCGTCGCGGAAGGGTTTGTTACGACGACACTCATATTCTGCATCGGGGCTATGGCGGTGCTTGGGTCGCTGGAGAGCGGCTTGCATAACAACCATGACATCTTATTTACTAAATCGATATTGGATGGATTTCTCGCGCTGCTCTTTGCATCGACCTTAGGCGTAGGTGTACTTTTCTCCTCGGTGCCAATTCTGTTGTATGAAGGAGCACTTGCGCTGTTTGCTTCCGTCATTACGACTTGGATCGGTCAGACGATGCTGGACGATATAATCGTAGAAATCACGTCTATCGGCGGGGTTTTGATTATGGGCATTGGCATTAATATCTTGAACGTGATGCGAATCAAGGTCGCGAATTTGCTGCCGTCGATTCTAATTGGCGCTTGTCTTGTGCCGATTCTAAAGTGGCTGGGCATTTGATCGCGGTAGCTGAGAGTCGGGAAATCCGACTCTCAAGGCCGAAACCGCGCCAAAATGAGGCTGAGAGTCGGAAAAACCGACTCTCATCGATTCAACTAACCAATCAACCTCCGCTCCGGTAGCTGAGAGTCGAAAAATGCGACTCTCAGCGCCGAAACCGCACCGAAAAGAGGCTGAGAGTCGGAAAAACCGACTCTCAGCGGTTCAACTAGCTAATCTACCTCCGCTCCGGTAGCTGAGAGTCGAAAAATGCGACTCTCAGCGCCGAAACCGCTCCAAAATGAGGCTGAGAGTCGGAAAAACCGACTCTCAGCGATTCAACTAGCTAAGCTACCTCCGCTCCGGTAGCTGAGAGTCGAAAAATCCGACTCTCAGCGCCGAAACCGCGCCAAAATGAGGCTGAGAGTAGGAAAAACCGACTCTCAGCGGTTCAACTAGCTAATCAACCTCCGCTCCGGTAGCTGAGAGTCGAAAAATGCGACTCTCAGCGCCGAAACCGCTCCAAAATGAGGCTGAGAGTCGGAAAAACCGACTCTCAGCGATTCAACTAGCTAAGCTACCTCCGCTCCGGTAGCTGAGAGTAGAAAAATCCGACTCTCAGAGCCGAAACCGCGCCAAAATGAGGCTGAGAGTCGGAAAAGCCGACTCTCAGCGGTTCAACTAGCTAATCTACCTCCGCTCCGGTAGCTGAGAGTCGAAAAATGCGACTCTCAGCGCTGGAAATGCGCCGAAAAGTAGCTGAGAGTCGGAAAAAGCGACTCTCAGCGATTCAACTAACTAATCTACCTCCGCTCCGGTAGCTGAGAGTCGAAAAATGCGACTCTCAGCGCCGAAACCGCGCCGAAAAGAGGCTGAGAGTCGGAAAAACCGACTCTCAGCGGTTCAACTCGACTCTCACGACCAACGCTGCGCTGAAATGCTGCCTCAAGTGCAACAATTCACACTCTGGGGGGCCGAATTCCATCAAATGCTGCTTTAAATGCAACAATTCAAAGAGGATAGGTAGTAAAAAGAACTTTCCGGGAGAAAATGTTGCCTATTATGCAACATTCTCTCTCAGAAAGCTCTTATTTCGTAGAATTGTTGCAGAATTGGCAGCATTTCTATTAAATACATCCGGTTGGTATCAGGAGTGTGCTATTGCGGCTGCTAATTGTTACGTCTGCTGCGGTTTTTTCTTATGCTTCAGGTCGCTCATAATTTTGCGGCCGGTCGGCGTTTGGGCCAGGCCGCCGCCGGCTGTTTCGCGGTGGATCTCTGGCATGGCTGAGCCAACCTCGAGCATGACCTGGATGACTTCGTCGGAGGGGATGACGCTGCGAACACCGGCAAGCGCCATATCCGCGGCAGCCAGTGCCGTAACGGCGCCGAATCCGTTGCGCACGATGCACGGAATTTCTACAAGTCCGCCGACAGGGTCGCAGATTAATCCGAGCGTGTTCTTCAGCGCGAGACCTACGGCATGAATCGCTTGCGCAGGTGTGCCGCCTCGCAGCTCCACGAGCGCGCCGGCCGCCATGCCGATGGCGGAGCCAACCTCCGCCTGGCATCCGCCTTCGGCGCCGGAGACGAAGGAATTGTTGGCGATGACATAGCCAATGGCGCCGGCGGCGAATAAGGCATAGACCAGTTCTTCGTCAGCCAAGCCGAACCGCTCCTGGGTGCTGACGAAGACGCCGGGGATAATGCCGCATGAGCCTGCCGTTGGCGTTGCGATAATGCGGCCCATCGAGGCGTTAACCTCAGACACCGCAAGCGCATACGCCATCGCATCGCTGGCCGACCCGCCGAGGCTGGGCTCGAGCTCTTGTCTCTTCGCCAGTACGCGCTGTGCATCTAGACCGGTCAACCCGCTGCGCGAAGTGGTATTCTCGTGCAGACCGCGGCGGACCGCTTCTTTCATGACGCCGTAATAGGCGGTCATCTTGGCGAATTCGTCCGCAGGAGACTTGCCTGACTCCGCGCTTTGTTCCTCCAGCATCAACCGCCCAATCGAAAGCCCGCGCTGCGCGCACAGCTCGCCAAGCTCGGATAACGTCCGAAAATTCATGACGTACCACTCCCCTCTGATTGACTTAGATCAACGGTATAAATGGCTTGCACATGGCTGATTTCTTTGATAGTCTCCAGCAGCGGAGCTGGCAAGGCAGCATCCAGCTCAAGCACAGTCAGTGCATCGCCGCTTCGACCTTTACGATCGACGGACATATGGCCGATGTTGACGCTTTCCGATTTCAGCAAAGAAGTCAGGTCGGCAATCACGCCGGGGCGGTCAGCATGCCGAATGACAAGCGTGGGGTAGTTACCGGTAAGCTTAACGGCAAATTCATTTAATTCGACGATTTCGATATTACCGCCTCCGATGGAGGTTCCAATTAAAGATAGCTGCTGCGGGACAGGCTGATCCACGGATAAGACGAGTTTTACGGTATTGGGATGGGAGAAAAGTCCTTTGCCTTGTTCGAAAGAAATGGCAAGGCCGCGATCACTAGCGATATCGAGCGCTTGCGGGATGCGATAATCATCCGTGGCGAATCCAAGGAGTCCGCTGACAATCGCAATATCCGTACCATGTCCTTGATAGGTGGCGGCGAAGGAGCCGTAGAAAATAATTTCCGCTTGATCCGGCACGCCGCCCAGAAGCTGACTGGCAACAAGTCCGATACGGACTGCACCTGCGGTATGCGAACTTGAAGGGCCCACCATGGAGGGTCCGATTATGGAGAATACGTCTTTGAATCGCATGCGGCAGCAGACCTCCGATTAGAATATGGGGGACAAATTAGGCCGGAAACATGATGCTATTGTTTCCAAGAACAGCAAAGTGAACTCATGTTCAAGTTATTCGTAATGTTCGTAATGGCTAGCTCAGCCGATAGGCTGCAGGGGACACGCCGTACTTCTGACGAAACACCCGATAGAAGTAAGAATAACTGCCGAAGCCGCATGTAACCGCGATCTGCTCTAAGGTCATGGTGCTGTATTTGATGCGGTCAATGGCCATGGATAATCGGACATTTTGGGTATACTGAATGATGGTCATGCCATAGCATTCCTTGAACAGATGGACGGTGCGCGATACGCTTAGCCGTGCACATTCGGCAACCTCCGCAATCGTGAACGACCGTGCGGCATTCTCGTCGATGAAGTTTTTCATGCGTGTGGCGACAAAAGATTTCCCTTGAAACACAGACTGTGTTGTAATCGCACGGTCAATGCAGAGGCATAACGAGCGCAGTAAGTAATCGGCCAGTTCGCGATCCTCTGCTTCAAAGCGCCGTTTCTCTAAGATAAGCGCCTGCCAGACGGACAGCCAGCGTTCATCCGGAACAACCTTTACCCGCTGAGGGCGATCCTTGCGGCTCCACCATTCGTCGAGCCAGCTCCCGCGACAGATGACGTAATAATCGCCGCTTGAGATTTCGGTTTGCGCATCCTCTTCTTCTTGAGAGTGACTTGGCGCGATGTTCAACTGATAGTAGTCACCAGGCTTAAAGAGCAGCAGATCACCGGCTTCAATTCGCTGCATCCGCCCGTCGACGAATGCCTCACAGCTGCCGTCCACTTGCAAACGAAACACGTAGGCGCGTAATCCGTCCCGATTGGTAATTTGAAATGGCTGTGAATGATAGGAGTAATTGCAGCTCATAATTTCGGTATTCAAAGGTCTCTCTCCATTTTGCAGCAAAATTGTACATGTCACTGTTATATAATACATCTACGAACGCCTCGATATCCACTATAATGGTTGTCAGATTGGTCAACTAACCGGGCTTGACGCCGATCAGGCGTTCATCCGTCATTATGAAAGGAAGATCACAAGTGAAAATCGGATTACAATTGTTTACACTGCGTGACGATACAGCTAAAGATTTCAGAGGCACGCTTCGCCAAGTAGCGGCAATGGGTTATGAAGGCGTTGAATTTGCAGGCTACGGAGATATCCCGGCTGAAGAAATGCGCGACCTTCTGCAAGAGCTTGGCCTTGAAGCATTCGGCAGCCATGTTGGCTTGCAGCAGCTTGAAGAAAACTTGGACGAACAAATCCAATACCTCAAAACCGTTGGCGCACGTTATGTGATCTGCCCTTGGTTGTCCCCTGAGCAATTGGCTGGCGGAGAAGCGTTCTGGCGCGAGCTGATCGCGAAATTCGCAACATTCGGCGCTCGTCTGCGCGACGAAGGTCTGCAATTCTGCTACCACAACCATGACTTTGAATTTGCCGCTCAAATCGACGGCGAATACATTTTCGATGCGATGTACACGAAAGTAGATGCTGATCTGCTTAAAGTGGAAATGGACATCGGTTGGGTGCAATACTCCAATCAAGATCCGCTCGCTTATATCGCCAAATATGCCGGCCGTCTGCCGCTGCTTCACTTGAAAGACTTCCGCAAAGAAACATCGGTCAACCATATCGACACCGTCGAGCTTGGCAATGGTGATCTTGCGCTAAACGATATTATCGACGCGGCTAACAAAGCAGGCGTTGAATGGCTGGTAGTTGAGCAGGACAGCTGTGCAAATCCGCCGCTTGAATCCGTACAAACAAGCATGAATTGGCTGGTAGCAAACGGCCATAAAGCATAATTATTGATCAAAGGGAGAGTTGCTTCACATGAAGAAAATCAAAGTAGCCGTCGTAGGCTGCGGTGCGATCGCTCAGCGCCGTCATATTCCGGAATACGCTGCTAACCCGAACGTAGAGTTCGTGGCATTCGTAGATCCCGTTATCGAACGTGCAGAGGAACTTGCAGCGAAATACAATGCGAAAGCATTCACAAGCTACGAAGCTATGCTTAGCGAAATTAAACCAGAGGCTGTCAGCGTTTGTACGCCGAACTATCTGCATGCTCCGGTTACAATTGCTGCTGCAAACGCAGGCGCTCACGTGCTTGTTGAGAAGCCAATGGCTTCCACAGACGAAGAAGCGGCTGCCATGATCGAAGCTGCCAGCAAGAACGGCGTATATCTGATGGTTGGTCACAACCAACGCCTGATGCCTCCACACGTGAAAGCGAAGCAGCTTCTTCAAAGCGGCGCGCTTGGCCGCGTATTGACGTTCCGTACTTCCTTCGGCCATCCCGGCCCTGAAGGCTGGAGCGTAGACGGCAAAGGCAGCTGGTTCTTCCGTAAAGAAGAAGCAATCATGGGCGCAATGGGCGACCTTGGCGTGCACAAGTCCGATTTGATCCGTTACCTGCTTGACGATGAAGTTGCGCAAGTTACAGGCTACATCGGTACGCTTGATAAAGAAGGAACAGATGTTGACGATAACGCGACTTGCTTGCTTCGTATGAAGAGCGGCGCAATCGGCACGCTTGTAGCAAGCTGGACGTACTACAAAGGCGAAGACAACTCCACTGTATTCTGGTGCGAGAACGGCGTTATGAAGATCGGTACGGATCCGAAGGATCAAATCATCGTTGAGCTTCGTAACGGCACAGTTGAACGCTACAACGTTGGTGCAATCAGCACAAACGATAAGCAAGAAACCAGCGGCGTTGTAGATGCGTTCATCGAATCGCTTCTGACAAACACCAAACCAAGCATCTCCGGCGAAGAAGGTCGCAAATCGCTTGCAGTTATCCTGGCTGCATTCGAATCCCAAGCGACAGGCCGCGTTATTTCTCTCTAATACACACTTACAACTACGATGACTCGCAGGCAGCACAATTGATCATTCAATGTGACTGCTTGCGGGTCATTTTTTCGTCCTAATAAGCTAAGATTACCTCACCATAGATTAAGAATTCCTGATTGTGGAAGTGGACTTGGAACGCTATGCTAAGCTTGTGCCGTTTGTGCTGATTTTTTCTTCAAATCCTATTCGGAGAGGAAAGGGAATTGAAAATGAACGAAACGAGAATTAGACGACTGATCGGACCGGAACCGCAATCTTATTGGGATGACCTCGAATATAGCGGTCGCAATGAATGGAATGATCGTATTCTCTCGCAGCTGGTATTTGCACAAGAGCTTTCGAAGGTGAATGGACTAAAGTATGACGCGGTTATCGCGAGTACCCTTGATTACATAGAACAGCGCATTGTCGAGGATGGAGCCATCGTAAAGCAAGCTGCGCTTGAGGCGGAAGGAATGCTGCAAAGCTTAGCTGCCGATGCGAAAAGTTACGACGTAATAGCAGTGTCCCACGCGCATATCGATATGAATTGGATGTGGGGCTGGGATGAGACGGTTTCCGTCACCATCGATACGTTCCGCACGATGCTCAATCTGATGGAGGAGTATCCGGAGTTTACGTTTTCTCAATCGCAAGCGTCGATTTACCGAATTGTAGAGCAATATGCTCCATCGATGCTGGAGGAGATTAAACGCCGAGTGAAGGAAGGTCGCTGGGAAATTACGGCCTCGCACTGGGTGGAAGCGGATAAGAATATGCCAAGCGGCGAAAGTTTGGCGAGGCATATTCTGTATACGAAGCGATATCTTAGCAAATTGTTTGATATCGAGCCGGACAGCTTGAATATGGATTTTGAGCCGGACACGTTTGGACATAGCTTGCAGGTGCCTGAGATCTTAGCCAGTGGCGGTGTGAGCTATTACTACCACTGCCGCGGTGCTGAGGGAGATCCGCTGACACGCTGGGAGGGGCCTTCCGGGAAATCGGTCATCGTCTATCGAGAGCTGACCTGGTATAACGATTTTGTCCGTCCTGTATTCACGTCTTATGTGCCGGATATTTGTCGCAGGACAGGCTTGAATTCTTATCTGTATGTCTATGGAGTAGGCGATCATGGTGGCGGGCCGACCAGACGTGACTTGAATCGTCTGCGGGCGATGCAGGAATGGCCGATTTGTCCTACGATACGGTTCGGCGGTTATGCGGATTATTTCAAAGAAGCGGAGCGGATCAAGGATCAACTGCCGGTCGTGAAAGGGGAATTGAATGTCGTCTTCACAGGCTGTTACACGTCCCAGACCCGCATTAAGAATGCGAATCGTGTTTCGGAAGCAACGCTGAACGAAGCCGAATTGTTCAGTTCGGTAGCCGCAGCGGCGCATGGGGCAGGTTACCCGGGAGCTGCTTACGAGGAAGCATGGCGTGGCGTCATGTTTAATCAGTTCCATGATATTCTGCCGGGATCCGGGGTTATCGAAACGCGCGAGCATGCCCTAGGGTTGTTTCAGAATACGATGGCGATTGCCGGAACGAACCGGAAGCTTGCGCTTGAGCGAATCGCAGCCGATATTGATACGTCGGAGATAGAAATCGGCCATACGGCCACGAATACGGCGCAAGGAGCGGGTGTCGGATTCGGGACTCGCGATTTCAAGATTACGCAGGTTGAGCGCGGATCCGGGAGCACGCGTATCGTGCATCTCTTTAATTCCTCGCTTCAAACGAGGGAAGAAACGGTCGAGATTCTGCTCTGGGATTGGAAGAGCCCGATTAAGTCGATTGTCGTGAAGACGGCTGCGGGCGAGACCATGCCAAGCCAGGTTCTGGATAGCGGCCGCAATGCCTATTGGTCGCATGATTACTTGCGATTGCTTGCGCGCGTGAAGGTGCCGGCGTGCGGCTACGGTACCCTGATTGTTGCCGAAGGAGATGGATACTCCTCGCAAATTATCATCGGCGATCCGAGGGTTGACCGGGATGAGGATTATTCGCTCGAAAACGATCATGTACGGGTTGTTTTCGATCCAAGAGATGCCTCTGTCATATCCCTGATCGATAAGTCCTCCGGTGAGGAACTGATTGATCCGGCCAGACCCGCAGGGTTATTCCGACTTATTCAGGAGGATCCGAGTAAAGGGATGGCGGCATGGTGGGTCGGGCGGTTTATGCAAATCGACAGCCTTCATGAGCGTGTCATCTTAAAGAAGACGGTCTCCGGTGACTTGCGTCAAACGATCAGCTATGAAATGAAGTTCAAGACTTCTTCATCGCTTCGCATCGCGGTTTCACTGGATGCAGGCAGCAGAAGCCTTGATTACCATGTAGAATGCGACTGGCAGGAAGCGGGAAGCAGAGAGGTTGGGATTCCGCAGCTGCAGTTTTATTTTCCGATTGGCTATGCGAGCGAAGCTTATAAATATGATGTTCCGTTCGGAACGATTGTCCGGGAAGCCAGAGACATGGAATTACCGGGTAACAGCTTTGTGCAGGCATTGCGTGCTGATGATCCGCATAAGCCAACGTTGTTCATCGTGACGAACAACAAATACGGTTTCCGGGGAACGGATAATGCGATGTCTGTCTCGCTCATTCGAGGTTCGTATGAACCGGATCCATATCCGGAGCTTGGCAACCATCATCGGATTAAACTGTCGGTTTGTTTGGCGGAGGCATCGGCGTCTAGCCGCGATGTCATCGAGCATGCGTACCGGATTAACCACCCCTTGAATGTGCTGTCAGGCTTGAAGCGGTCAGGCTCGAAGCCGGCGAATGCGGGGTATATCGAGCAGTTGGATGACGCGGTTGCCGTGTCGGCGATCAAAGTGCCGGAAGGAAACAGCGGGGCCAGCTGGATTATTCGGATGTACGAAACGGATGGGAAAAGCGCAACGGCTTCCTTTAAGCTGTTTAAGGGAGCGGTAAGAGCTTACGCGGTCGATGTGAATGAGAACCTGATTCCGGGCGATAGCTCCGTGACGCTTGCGGGCGATACGTTAAACGTGGATGTTTCGCCGTATTCCCTTGCTGCGGTACGTATTGACTTCTAATCAAATTAAATGAAAAGGCTTACTCTTTATAAGGAGAGATGAGGATGTTTCCCCCTTTATACGAAATTGGAAAAGCGACAACAAGGCAATTCACGACCTTCGATCACGTCACCAAGAGCAAGACGGTGAGAATCATGCCCGGGGAGCCTCCTCGCACGATTGTGAAGAGCGACACACCAGGCATTATCAGCCGGATGTGGCTGACCTTTCCCGGATGGTTCTGGCGACATTGGGATACGCAAGCCGAGAATGATACATCTACGTTAAAGAAGCTCATCATCCGTATCTATTGGGATGGCGAGTCTAAACCGTCCGTTGAATGTCCGATCGGCGACTTCTTCGGCATCGGCCATTGTGAATTTCGACACTTCGTCTCACGGTATATCGGAATGTCGAGCGGAGGCTTCTATTCCTACTTCTTGATGCCATTTAATCAAGTGCGCATTGAGCTCGAGAACTTGCATGAGAGCATCCCGCTTGATGTTTTCTTTAACGCAAACTACGAAGTATACGACGAACTGCCGAAGGACTCCGGGCGGTTCCATTGCCTCTTCCGGACTGCCCGTCTTGGAGGTACCGATCCGCTTCCTCTGGTAGATATTCAAGGACGCGGCCATTACATCGGTTGCTCGCTGTCCATGCAAGGAGAGGAGCTCAACTACTTGTCTTACTTGGAAGCTCCTGAATATATGTTCGTCGACACGGAAGACAGAGAGCACCCGACGATCGTTGGCACCGGACTCGAAGATTATTTCAATGGCGGATGGTACTTCAGGGATGGTGAATTCTACGCAGAGCTGCACGGCGTACCGCTCAAAGACACGCTGCGTTCGATGATCAGCATGTACAGGTTCCACGAACGTGATGCCATTGCATTCGATAAAAATCTCAGCATCTCGTTCGTGAATCCATGGGAGGCGAAGCACCTGAAGCCGTACTGGTACTCTTCGACCGCCTACTGGTATCAGGATAGGGCTGCGGCACTTCCCGAAGAGCTCCCCGTGGACAAGTTGATGAGCATGTATAGACGGCGCGACACGGATCATCAATCTTATCCATAAGCAAAAAAAGGCTAGCCCCCGCTTTGAGGGCTAGCCTTTAGTATTATTTCTTATAAACAAGCGGGTTGAGCGGGGAAACAGCGGGTTCTCCTGCTTTTACGCCTGGGAACCAGGACTTTAAATCGTTCTCGCGCGCGCTGCTGTCTGGTTGCGCCATCGTGTTGACGCCATCGGCGACATAGATGATGGTCATGACTTCGCGCATGGAATCCGTTGGATTGCCCGGTGCAGAATGCAGTGTCCATCCTGCGTGGAATGTCGCATCACCTGCGGACATAGCGCCGTAGTTCGTCTTTGCAAGGCCTTTGCCTTCAATATAGGAACCAAGCGTCTTATGTGATTCATCGGAGATGAATTGACGGCTCATGTAGCCGGACGTATGTGATCCATCTACGAAAGTCATCGAGCCGACTTCCTCGGAAATCGGAATAAGCGGCATCCAAAGCGTAATGGTGTTTGGCGTTTCAAGCGGCCAATACACTTGGTCTTGATGCCACGGCGTATGACCGCCGCCCGGTTCTTTGAACAACGCTTGATCGTGATAGATCCGAACGCCATCCACGCCCATAAGCTCGGCTGCGATTTTGGCGAAACGACGAGCCAAGACGAAACGTTTGATTCCTTCATTCATGACCCATAGGTTTCCGATTTGAATGAATGCTTTACCGTACGTATCCCGCTCTTCAACCGGTTTCGTATGGTTATTGTGCTGACGCACGGTTTGTTCGATAAGCGGCTCGTAGAAGCTCATTTCATCAGGCGTCACAATGCCCTTCAGCAGGATATGCCCGTTCTTCTGATAGAAATCGGTTTGTTCTGTCGTCAACGTATAATCGCTGTCAAGCTGCGGAAGCTCGGCGAGATTAGATGGATTTGTGGTCGTCATTATGATCGAATCTCCTTAGTACTGCTAAGATGCTTTAATTATAAAGCACAGCTGCTGCTGCTGACTTTGTTTCGATCTCTCAATTCTTTTGTCAAAAACAACTGCGCCTATTATATAATAAAAGCAAATCATACCGATTGCGGCTAAGGAGCTTACCTACATGTACTTATCTGAATTGATGGAGAAACAGCCGATTGTTCCTTACATTCGGGAGAGCGACTATGCCGTCCGGAAGCCGTGGTTATCTGCGGAACGGAGATTGCTTGATTATTTGCTCGTTTATTTTCAAGAAGGAGAGTGCGTGTTTCAAGTAGATGGTGTCCCTTACGAGTTTCGAAGAGGCGACTTTTGTCTGATTCAACCGAATGTATTGAATGTGCTGGAAGGGAAAACGAATACGATTACGCCGTTTGCCCATATGGATTTCTTCTACGATTCGCTCAGGGAGGACCGATTTCCGACGCGAAGCGGTCAGATTGATCTTGAGCCGTACAGCCATCTCATTCAGCCGAGGCTGAACGACTTTCATGGTGTTACAATCCCGGTCAGGCTGCAGCCTAAGCATCCGATCGCGCTGCGGGACAAGTTTCTCGCGATGGTGGAGTGCTGGCAGCATCGCGATCCGCTCATGCAGCTTCGAGCACAGTCCCTCGGAACGGAAGTGATTCTAACCATTCTGGAGGATCACACCGATCTGAAGCAAACGGAGAAGGCGGCGCCGCAGCGGATGAATTGGATTACATCGTTCTTATCCTTGAATTTGGCCGAGCCGCTCACGGTCAGTGAAATGGCAGCAAGAGCGAACCTTTCCCCCTCGCGTTTCAGCGCGAAGTTCAAGGAGCAGCTAGGGGTTTCACCGCATCGGTACTTGCTCCAATTGCGCATTCACCATGCGCAGGAGCTGTTGACGGGATCGGACAATACCATTGAAGAGATCGCTGCGTACTGCGGCTTTGCCGACGTGCATCATTTTACGAAAGCGTTCAAGAAGGAGGTCGGAGAAGCGCCGGGCCAATATCGCAGCAAACGCTGCACGTAGCCTAACCCCCGACTGCAAAACCGCCGCCATCCCACAACAAGAACGACAAACTAACGCTTAGTTCTCATCTCGCTCCATCAAAACAAAAGCTGTCTCCAAAGTGTCGCGTGACACAAGTTGGGACAGCTTTTGTTTAGACAATTGCTTAAGGTTTGATGAATTGCTGCGTCCAATAAGGACTCATGCTGCCGCCTGGAGCATAGCCGACGCCAAGTTGGGTGAAGTTAGCACTGAGGATGTTGGCACGGTGACCCGGGCTGTTCATCCAAGCAGTCATAACCGCTTGTACACCTTTTTGACCAGCTGCAATGTTCTCCCCGGCATAGGAATAGTTGATGCCGAACTGTTTCATCATATCGAACGGACTGCCGTAGGTTGGAGAATTGTGATCAAAGTAACCTTTGTCACGCATATCATTCGATTTGGCTTGTGCCACTTTGGACAGCGATGCATTCAGCGACAGCGGCTGCAGGCCGGCTTTCGAACGTTCTGCATTAACCAGCTGCAGGATTTGCTGCGAGATGGAGGAGCTGTCCGCTGCGTTGGACCCGCCGGCATTGCCGGTGTTGCCAGCATTACCGGTGTTTCCTGTATTGCCAGTATTACCTGTATTCCCGGTATTCCCAGTGTTTCCGGTATTACCGGTCCACTTATTGCCGCCCGGGTAGGTAACGTTCGGATACCCTGTGCCCGGATTCGCTGCACCGCCGCCACCCGGATTCCAAGTACCGCCGTAATAAAGCTGATACCACGGAATTTTGCCCAGATCAAGGTTTTGTGCTCTCATCGTGCCTGGCTGATTCGTCCGCAGCATGCGATGACCTGTGTTCAGCGGCAGAAGATCATCATTGGATTTGATGCTCAAACGCTGCTGGTTGAGGTCGTGTCTGCTTGCCGAGTGGTAGGTGTTGTTTGGCGTGACGTTGCGATCCGACACCCCATTGTAGATAAGAGCGCCAATACCAAAAGCTAATACAATTCCGAATAATGTACCGAAAAACCTTCTCATTTGAGTAACCAGCTCCTTTCACACCAACTAATATGTTCAGCGGGGAAAGGAGCTATTCGATCTCGGAGCTAGGCAATATCAAGCAAATTGCTCAAGGATGAGGACATCGCGGCCATTAATGACAGCTTGCCCAGCGTATGTGTTTCCGGTAATAAGGTCGGTGCCAGAATCTGTTCCAAGCTCGATCGTGACGGACTCCGCATTGTGGTTCAGAACGAATAAATAACCGCGATTATCGATCACTCTGCGCGTGACTTCAACGCCCGGCTGCTTGCCCGGCAATGGAGCAATACCGTGCTGCTTGCACAATACATCAGCGAAACCCTTCATAAATTGTTCATCCGGGCTGGAAGCGACATACCAAGCTTCGCCGCTGCCATACTTATTGCGAGTAAGGACAGGCATGCCGGCATAGAAATCCTCGCCATATTCGGCAATGACTTCTGCGCCTTCGCTGTGGATAAGGTCACAAAGCAAATGGCAGCGATAGGTGCCTTCCAGCGAACCTAATGGATCTTTCATTACGACAGAGTTGCTGCTGTCAGGGAGCAGAGCGTCGATTTCTTCGGCCCAGATGCCAAGGAGCGGGCGCAGCTCCCCCGGATATCCGCCTAACGTTACGATATCGTTCTCGTTCACGATTCCGCTGAAGAAGGTCGTTACGAAGGTGCCGCCGTCCCGGACAAAATCTTCGATTCGCGAAGCCATGCCCGGCTTGACCATGTACATAACCGGAGCGATCACGATGTCATATGCGGAGAGATCGTCCTCGAAGGACACGACGTCCACTTGGTAGCCGCCATCATAGAACGCGCGGTAATACTTATGAATTTCATCGAGATATTTCAAATCAACGGTCGGTCCGCTCGAATATTCGATGGCCCAGCGATTCTCCCAGTCGAACATGATAGCGACTCGGCTCGGCAGTCTCGAACCAAGAAGCTTCGAACCCATAGCGTTCAACTCAGCTCCAAGCTGTGCGCATTCGCGGAATACACGGGTATGCTCATGACCGACATGCTCAATAAGCGCGCCGTGGTATTTCTCGCATGCGCCGACAGAACGGCGCAACTGGAAGAACATGACGCTGTCCGAACCATGCGCGACGGCCTGATAGCTCCATAGGCGCATAATTCCGGGACGTTTGAGCGTGTTATACGCTTGCCAGTTCTGCTGGCTCGGCGTTTGCTCCATCAGCAGGAACGGCGCGCCTCCTTTAAGCCCGCGCATCAGATCATGCGTCATCGCCACGTAGCTGGAAGGGGTATTCATGGACGGGTAGTTATCCCAGGCAATGATGTCCATATGCTTGGCCCATTTGAAATAATCAATTTGTTTATAGGTTCCCATTAAGTTAGTCGTAACGGGAATTTCAGGCGTGTAGGCCTTAATCGCATCATATTCCAGCTTGTAACATTCAAGCATGCTGTCCGAATTGAAGCGGCTAAAGTCGAGCGAGATGCCCTGAAAGCAAGTTTTGTCATACGACCATTGCTCGGATAGCGCGCTTGGCAGCACAATTTCGTCCCACTCGTAGAAGGTATGTCCCCAGAAACGGGTGTTCCATTGTTCATTTAGTTTGTCCAACGTGCCGTATTTGTTCTGCAGCCAGCCGCGAAATGCGATTTCGCATTGATCGCAGTAACATTCGCCGCCATATTCATTGGAAACATGCCACAGCAGAACGGCAGGATGGTTCTGATAACGCTCTGCAAGCTTCGAGGCAAGACGAGTGGAATAAGTCCGGTACACCGCGCTGTTCGGACAGGAGTTATGGCGTCCACCGAATTTATGCTTCCGTCCTTCGAAATCCGTGCGCAGAATTTCGGGATAACGTTTAGCCATCCAAGCGGGATGAGCACCTGTGCTCGTTGCCAGGCAGGCATAAACGCCGTTTGCGTGGAGCATGTCCATAATCCGATCAAGGGTATCAAAATCATAAGTATCCTCGCTTGGCTGGAGCATCGCCCATGAGAAAACATTTACAGTAGCGATGTTCATTCCGGCAAGCTCCAACATACGCATATCTTCCGGCCAGATGGCGGAATCCCACTGTTCGGGATTATAATCGCCGCCATATAACATTTTGGGCAGTTTCGAAGTATCCATATTCGCAAATTCCTCCAGTGAAGTGAATGATAACAGCTTTATTTTATGGTAAGATGCGGATTAGAGATATATAAAAAAGAATAGGCAGGATATGATAATATGGAACAAATCATCGAGCGGAATAAAGGGTTCAATGACGGTCAGCAGCGCAGCCGCTACATGTTCACGCTAGGTGAGTACGAGCTGCCGCTTTATGTAGATAGTATCGGAATCAATCCAGACCAAGAAGCCGTGGACCGGACAAAGGGCTATCCGTGCTTCCACTGGCTGCAAACAATAGAGGGCGAAGGCGAGTTTGAACTTAACGGAATCAAGTATTCGCTTCCGCCAGGCAACGGTTCCCTGCTATTTCCGGACGTCCCTCATTTCTATACAGCGAAGCCGGGCAAGAAGTGGGCGACCATGTATGTGACGTTCGGCGGAGTCTTGGCAGCTTCGATGTTGGCTTCCCTCGGCATCCGGCAAACGGAATGGCTGAATTGGAACGAAGACGCGCCAATTACCTCGCAGTTGGAGAGCATGATTAAACAAGCGCAGCATGATGAGGACAGGACAGGTCTGAATGCTTCCGCGCAGCTGTACCGGTTTCTTACGATGATCAAAATTTACGGGCAGAAGGGCGGACGTTCCTCCGTATTCCAGCATCTGGAGAAGCTGGACCCGCTTCTGCATTGGCTGGATTTCCATTACGGAGATCCGGATATCAGCCTGACCGACATGGCGGAGCAGCTTGGCATTAGCTCCCGTTATTTAAATTCACTATTCCGGCAGGCGTTCGGCATTACGGCCTATGCTTACTTAATTCGACTGCGGATGATTAAATCCAAGGAAATGATGAGCCTTGGCGACAAAAGGTCGATTAAAGAGATTGCGCAACTATCCGGCTACCGCGATCCCAGCCATTTCATTGCCGCATTCGGCAAAGCGGAAGGGATTACCCCGGAGCAGTTTCGTAAGCTGCACGGCTTAACGACGACCTGATAAGGAAACGGAGCGGAAGTGATTGCGATGGAGATGAAGCCATGCACGGCATGCAGAATAGAGAAGCCGCTTACAGCATTCACGAAACGCGCGGGAAGCAGCGGCAGGCGCGGGATTTGCCGAACATGTCTGCGCAAGAGGAAGCGGCAGACAGCGCCGGGAGATGCGGCGTTTGACAGCGTGGAAGAGGCTGTCCGGTTTCTGGAATATGAACAAGAACATGAGGATGAGCACGGCGAGGAGCATGAGTTCGTAACGGATGCTGATGCCGAGAATGAAACTCCTGCCAAGCCGGTAAGGAAGCGGAAGCGTCGCCGCAAGAAGCGCAGTGTGGGGTCCAAGCTGATCGCCCCTGTCCATGATGGACAGGCTGCCTCCGTAGCGACAGCCAGTGACTGTGAGCAGAAGGATGCAGCTGCTGTACAAAGACAATCATCCGCAATGGCTACCGCGGACGAAGCAGCGCCAGTACCTGCAGCGAAGCGGAAGCGCAAACGCCGCCACAAACGATCGAAAGCCGCGAAGATCAAAAGCTTAAAAGCGGAAATCAGCGCAGTTGAACAGGTTGCAGTTCGCCCGCCGAATCGGAACATAAATCCAATCAAAGGCGCTTTTACATACAAAACTTCGCTCCTTAACGATCGTGGCCGCGGACATATTCGGCTGCGCGGTCACCGCGAAACAGGGAAACGCTGGTCGACCGATATTCCGACGGAGATGGCTGTGCGAATGGTGGAGGAAGGTGCTGCGGGCATTATCAATCCGGGCTTGATCCACAAGCTCTATACGAAGACGGATTTCCGGCTGCTGGTGCTGCAACGAGACGACTATATTTGCAAGTATTGCGGCCGTTACGGGGACACGATTGACCATGTGCTGCCGAAGTCAAAAGGAGGACTTTCGTCTCCCGCCAATTGCGTCTGCGCATGCGCCGCCTGCAACCTGAAGAAGGCGGACAAATTGGACTTCGTATTCGATGATTTTTAGCATCCAATCGGATCGTTTCCATATTTTATGAGGTGTTTTTGCCATTTCCTCGTGTTAACATGGGTGGCGTCGAAAGGTCGGCACACACGATAACCATAACAAGGAGGAAATATTCATGAAGATGCAACCATTTCGTATAGGTGTAGCTAGCGTACTCGCAGCCGGTATGATCGTAGCCGGAGGAGGAGCAGCCCTGCAGAAGGCAGAAGCAGCCACAGTGAACAGTTCCGTCTCGTATAAGGTTACGAACAGCGACACGATGTACAAAATCGCCACGAAATACGGGGTCAGCCTCAGCAAGCTGATTGCTGCGAATCCCAACATTGCGAACCCGAATATCATTTGGGCTGGCATGACGATTAAAGTCCCGGTAACGACAGGTTCCTCGAACAGCGGATCGTCAAACAATGGATCTTCGAACACCAACACAGGAACCAGCACAACAGATAAGAGCACGTTCGCCGCTCAAGTCGTCACTTTGGTAAACAAGGAACGTGCCAATGCAGGTCTGGGCACATTGAAATCCGATACGCTCTTGACGAAAGTCGCTTTGGACAAGGCGAAGGATATGTATACGAACAACTACTTTGATCATAATTCGCCCACATACGGTTCGCCGTTTGATATGATGCGTGCTTATGGCGTTTCTTACTCTTATGCGGGTGAGAATATCGCGAAGGGTCAGCGTACGCCGGCAGAAGTCATGCAGGCATGGATGAACAGCCCGGGCCACAAAGCGAACATCCTCAGCAAAAACTTTAATAAAATCGGCGTTGCTTATTATAACGGCGAGTGGGTACAAGAGTTTACGTCCTAATTATAGATTCAATTAGTTAAGAGCGGCCGCACAGTGGCCGCTCTTTTTTGCGTGAAAAAGTTGACGTTATTATAACCATCGGTTATTCTGTGACCAATGGTTATCAAACGAACGAAATACGAGGTGCCAGTCCTATGACTACAAGAAGACAACAATTAACGGAAGAGATGAAAGCCGCGATTCGGTCGGCAGCGGCAGCGTTGTTCGCGGAGAAGGGGTATTCTGCCGTAACGATGCGTGAAATTGCCAAAGCAGCAGGCTGCTCCCATACCGCCATTTATTTATATTTCCGAAATAAAGAAGAACTGCTTCAGCAGATTGCGATTCCTTCGCTGCTCACGCTCGAACAGAAGCTGCTGGACGAAATCAGCAAGCCGGACACGGCGGCTCGGGATAAGCTGCTCGCCGTATGCAGCGAATATGTCCTCTTCAGCCTGACGAGCGGCAGTCTGCAGACCGTCCTGTTCATGTCCGCCTCGGTGCGAGTGGATGAACTGCAGCCGGAACTCGAGGTCAACGTCATTCGCAACCGATTGTTCGCTCACATTATGAAGGTGTTGCATACTGCCGTCTCTGAAAGGTCAGAGGAAGTGACGCAAGAGGCGGCATTGAATAATGGCCGGATCTTATTTTACTACCTGCAAGGCTTCATCAGCACCTACAGCAACCACTCGGAACCGACGGATGAACTGCTCGCGCGGACGTTGCCGATTTTCAAGCAAGGCATACATACGCTGATTCGCGGCATGCATTCACATTAAAACTTTCTCACTGAGCAGGGTTTGTAAGAATTAGAGGCGAAATCCTTAGGAATACTTCATCACCCGGAGGGTATGAGACATGAGGCGTAAAGCCGTATATTGTAACAAGCCGCTTGCAGTGAATGTGAAGAGGAAGCTGGGTAAAGGGAATCATGGCGTGGACGATGTCGATGCCAGGTCTGATATGCACAATTATCAACGATTGATTAAATATTTGCCGGAGCCGATTTTTGTACATGACGGGAACGAAATCCTGTTCGCCAATCAAGCAGGTCTTAAACTGTTGAATATTACGGACAGCGGAATCTTTGCAGGCGAGAAGGCCTTTCGTTACATACATCCGGATTATTGGGAGCGATCCGCGGAACGAGTTCAAGCGATTATGCAGACGGACGAGCCCAATGAATTTCTAGATTGCAAGGTGATTGCCGAAGGCGGGGAGATCATCGATGTCGAGGTATCGAGCACGCGAATTCGCAATTACTTGAATAAAGGCACTGTTGTGCAAAGCGTGTTTCGCGATATGCGCGAGAGGAAGAAGGAAGAGGAAGCGCTGATTCAATCGGAGAAGCTGTCTGTGGCCGGCCAAATGGCCGCAGGAATCGCTCATGAAATTCGCAACCCCCTGACTTCGCTGATCGGCTTCTCTAAGTTTCTGAAGACGAAGATTGATCAATATCATGAGTATTTCGATATTATGCTTGTCGAATTAGACCGAATCAATTCGATCGTGCAGGAATTTATGGCGCTTGCCAAGCCGCAGGCCAATCAGTTCCGTAAGCATGACTTGGTCAAAATCATTCAAAATGTATTGACGCTGCTTGAGACGCAGGCCATTCTGCGCGATGTGCAGATCGTCTCGCATGCGGATGCCACGTCAGCGGAGCTGCTTTGCGACGAGAATCAGCTGAAGCAGGTATTCGTCAATGTGCTCAAGAATGCGATAGAGGCCATGCCGAGCGGAGGCGTAATCACGATTGACATGACGCTGCACCAGCAGAGCGAATTGATCGTCGAGATCATCGACCAAGGTGTTGGTATACCACAGGATCAGCTGCCCAAACTAGGCGGTCCGTTCTTCACGACGAAGGACAGCGGGACAGGTCTTGGACTGATGATTTGTTATCGCATTATCGAAGGTCATCGAGGTCGAATGGACATTACGAGCATCCCCGAGAAAGGGACGACGGTGAGCATTTTTCTTCCGCGAAATGTCTAAAAAAAGGTATTTTCGCGCGATGTCCCTGTATTTACCGGTAGGATTTGCTTTGCTGGATATGGTATTCTATTACGCGAGCCGAAACGTAACGTACGGGGGATCTTTTAGGGAGTGGCATAACTGCCCTCCGGCCTGCATTTCTCATAAGGGAATGCAGCGCTGAACGCGCATATGGCGCTGGGGTGAATCGCTTATTTCACGAAGCGTAGGGTTGAACTCCTCAATCCGAATCCGACAACTAACCTCGCAGGCCGCATGCGATAAGGAAGTTTATGACATAGCTTGTATGGCTGTGTGTCCTTTATCGCGATGACGGAATAAATCCGCACAAGCACGACGTGGATGATAGCCGTAAATCAAAAGGAGGCAATACAACTTGATGAAACATCTTTGGAAGAAAAGCGCGGTCATTGCAGCGCTCAGCTTTGCTGTTCTTACACACTCGGCAAACGCGGCATCGACGTACAGCGCCAAAGACGGCGACACCTTCTGGGAGCTTTCCAAGCAATTCGGCATTTCATTGGAGCAGATGTTGAAAGCTAATCCGATGATTGAACCTACCAACATCTACGCGGGGCTTAGCATCGTGATCCCGGCCTCGAGTGTTGTGAAGACGTCGACGAATGCGAAGACAGCGCCGAAGGCGGAAGCTAAGGCTGCGGCTAAAGCAGCACCTAAGCCAGCAGCAAAGGCGGCTCCGAAAGCCAAAGCGAAGGCTGCGCCAAAAGCTGTGAAAACGGCATCTAAAGCAGCAGTAGGCAAGTCGATGAAAATGACCTCGGTGGACAAAAAAGAAGAAATCATCACCATCGGCAACAGCAATTATAACTATTCGGAAGTTGTTCAAGCTAAAGCAAGTGCTTATACGGCCGCTGCTTCTGAGAACGGCTCATGGGGCGCTGTTGACTACTTCGGTAACCCGCTGAAGCTTGGCACTATTGCAGTTGACCCGAAGGTTATCCCGCTTGGCAGCAAGGTCTATGTTACCGGCTATGACCATGGTGGACTTCCGAGTGGCGGCATGATGGCCATTGCAGCAGATGCAGGCAGTGCCATTAAAGGCCAGCGTATTGATATTTTTATACCGCAATCACAAGAGCAAGCCAGGACATTTGGCTTCCAATACGTGAAAGTATTCGTTCTGGAATAGCATATAGAGACGCAAACGGCAGCCCGGTCGATGGGGCTGCCGTTTTGTTCGTTTCCCGATTACCTAGTCCGTGCACCGCGAGCTTCAGGTTTATTCAACAGCTCGGGCAGCGTGACGATCTGGTAGCCTTTGCTGCGGAGCAGCCGGATGAGCTTTGGCAGCGCCGCGACCGTGCCTGATAAATCTTGTCCTTCGCCGCCTCCGGCATGCTGCAATATGATCGAACCGGGCTGCAGCGTTCTCTTGATGTTGATGAGAATGCTGTTGCTGTCCAGGCCTTTCCAATCGACGGAATCCACATCCCAATTGACTACAATGTAACCACGCCGCCGCAGCCAGTCGACTTGCTGCGGGGTTATCTCGCCGTAGGGAGGCCGTATAAATTTGGGACTGTATCCGGCTAGAGGACGCAGAATCCAATCGGTTTGCCAAATTTGCTGCTCGAAGGCATAGCGGGAGATGCGTGAGAACACCGCATGATCATACGAATGATTGCCGATGATATGGCCTTCCTTGCGCATGCGCCTTACAAGAGCAGGGTGTTTCGCTGCGCGGTTGCCGACGACAAAGAAGGTCGCTCTTACTTTATAGCGAGCCAGTATTTCCAGTACCTGAGGCGTGTAGCGCGGATCAGGCACGTCATCGAAGGTCAGCGCCACTCTTCTTGATCCTCGCGGTCCCCATACAACGAATGAACCGGGAAATTGCTGCTGCAGCTTTACCCATGACACGGCGCTTCGTTTCTTCCTGCGTTTCTGCTCGCTGTTGAAAGAAGGCTGGGCATGCTTGGCACCAGCATTGATCCCCTGTCCGTCTGTCGCTTGCCCAGGCTTTCTGACGCTGCCGGCTTGCGTCAAACCGTCCGATGAGGGCCGGGCATTGTCGGCATACGAAGAGGAGCTTAATAATGCGATCCAAGCAATCAGCAGCACTAACACCCGCTTTGTTACAGGCATCCCGAACATGGTCTTCGTCCTCCGCTCCGTGCGATTATAGCCGTGAAGTAACCTTTCGCTCTCATTTTGCCCTGCCGTTCTTTGATCATGCATGAAAAGACCCTCTTTACACGGTTAGTCTCAAACACGTAACATGTAAGGGAATAAGTTGAAAAGGGGATAGAACATGCCAGCCATTGATATGCCGCTACATGAATTGAAAACGTATTCAGGAATCAATCCGAAACCTGCTGACTTCGATGCATACTGGGAACGTGCATTGACGGAAATGCGCCAGACTGATGCTGCCGTCGAACTTATTCCTAGTTCCTTCCAAACGCCGCAGGCGGAATGCTTCGATCTCTACTTTACCGGCGTCAAAGGTGCGCGTGTTCATGCGCAATATGCGCGTCCTCGGAACGCGCAAGCGCCACATCCTGCAGTTGTACAATTTCATGGTTATACCGGGCACTCCGGCGATTGGACGGAGCGTCTTGCTTATGTATCCCTTGGCTATTCTGTGTTCGCTATGGATTGCCGCGGCCAAGGCGGTAAGTCCGAAGACACCGGCAATGTGAAAGGCAATACCCATCATGGCCATATCATCCGGGGTCTTGACGATGAGCCGGATCAGCTGCTGTTCCGTCACATCTTCCTCGACACCGCTCAATTGGCAGGCATCGCGCTGAATATGCCTGAAGTCGATTCAAGCAGAGTCTATGCTATGGGCGGCTCGCAAGGCGGCGCCTTGACGATTGCTTGCGCGGCGCTTGAGCCGAGAGTAGCCAAGCTCGCGCCTGTATTCCCGTTCCTCAGCGACTATAGACGCGTATGGGAAATGGATCTGGCGAAGGACGCCTACCATGAGCTGCGTACTTACTTCCGTCATTTCGATCCGCAGCATGAGCGCGAAGATGAAATTTTCACGAAGCTGGGTTACATAGACATTCAGCATTTGGCCGACCGGATTCAAGGTGAGGTGCTGATGGGCGTAGGTTTAATGGATACGATCTGCCCGCCGTCCACACAGTTTGCAGCCTATAATAAGATTAACTCGACGAAACGCCTGGAAATTTTCCCGGATTTCGGTCACGAAGGATTACCGGGCTTGAATGATAAAATTATGCAGTTTTTCTTAGCAGAATAGGGAGGGAACGTTCATGTTGCTGGAGGTCAAGGATAAGCTTGTTATGATTGGGGATTCAATCACGGATTGCGGCCGCGCTCGACCTGTAGGAGAAGGGTTGTTCGATGCCATTGGCAAAGGTTATGTGGGTCTTGTTGATGCTTTATTGACGGCAGCCTATCCGGAGCGCGGCATTCGCGTTGTCAACGTCGGAACGAGCGGCAATACCGTGCTTGATTTGAAGGCGCGCTGGCAAACGGATGTGCTGGATCAGAAGCCGGATTGGCTCTCGATTATGATTGGCACCAACGATGTGTGGCGTCAATTCGATACGCCTTTGATTACAGAGTCGCATGTTTACCCGGAAGAGTACGCAGCAACACTGGAGGAACTCATCGTTCAGACCAGACCGAAGCTGAAAGGGCTTGTACTCATGACGCCGTTCTACCTTGAACCGAATCCAAACGATGCGATGAGAGCTCAGATGGATCGCTACGGCGCAATCGTTCGTGATCTGGCAGCTAAGCATGATGCGCTGTTTGTGGATACGCAGGCTGCCTTCAACCGGGTTATGGAGCATATCTACCCGGCGACGATCGCATGGGATCGCGTTCATCCCAGTCAAGCCGGTCATGCGGTACTCGCGAGAGCCTTCCTGCAAGCGGTCGGATTCGATTATTCACAAGGGCTATAAGTTCATTTGATTCAGCCGATACAACAGAAGACCTCCCGATCAACCAGCGAAGGCTGGAGCGGGAGGTCTTCTTTCATGGTGGTATGTAGTTAGATTTTGAAAATCGCCATTGTACGCTGCAGCTGCATAACCGTCTGCTGCATTTTCTCGGTTTCGTTAACAACGGCCTGGACAGAACCGATTTGATCGTTCATCGATGCAGATACTTGTTCGGTTCCCGCTGCGGATTGCTGCGTTATCGCAGAGATGCTTTGGATGGCGCTTGAAATTTTGCGGGCGCTCTCCATCATTTGGTCGCTCTCGCCGGAGAATTGTGCAATCTGCTCGGTAATAAACTCAACGCTTGTCACAAGCTCCGTGAAAATCACTTCAGAGTCCCGAAGCATCTTCATTTGAAGCTGAACAACCTCTTCATTGACTTTGATGTTCTGGATGGCTTGTTTAACGCCCGTGTCGATACTGCGAACAAGATTGAACACTTCCTTCGTGGAGGAAGTGGACTCCTCTGCAAGCTTGCGGACCTCCTGGGCAACGACTGCGAAGCCGCGTCCATGCTCACCGGCGCGTGCCGCTTCGATGGATGCGTTCAGCGACAACAGGTTGGTTTGCTCAGCCAAATCCGAAATCGTGCGCGTAATGGCGGAGATACCCGCTGCTTTGCGTGCCAGCTCTTCAATGGCTTCAGATACTTGGGAGGTTGCCTCGACGTTGCGCGACATCCCCGTCGACTGACTCTCGACCGCTTGCCTTCCGCGTTCAACCAAACTGAGCGTCTGTTCGGAGCGTTCGTTCATCACTTTCGTGGAGTGCGCGTAAGAGGATACTTTGTCTTCGATTTCGCGGATGGAGTCAGCCATGTCGCCGACATCCTCGGAAATTTGATTCGCCCCGGTTGCAAGTTCGCCTGCAGAGGAGGCTACTTGCTCCATCACTTTCTTTAAATCAATATTCTTATCAAAGATGCTGCGGCTTGTGTCGTTGACGATTCTTGAGATGGTCGAGGTTTCTTTCAGAATATCGCGGAGCTTGTCCACCATGCTGTTGAAGGAATGGCCAAGTTCGCCGAGCGATGCGGAGGAGGATACATCCACCTTCTGCGTAAAGTCACCTTTCGCGATACCAAACGCGATTGAGGTCATTTCATCAATCGAAGATGTAAGCGCTGTCTCGATTACTCTGACAAGAGGAAAAGTAACAGCTGCGGCAAGAACAATGATGACTAATCCAAGTATGAGACTTCCGCCGGTAAGTGCAAGGCCAAGCAATAGAGCGATGGAAAATGCAGCAACAATCGTGTAACAGCCGACAAGGAGCTTATTTCGAATAGATAAGGAATGGAACCATTGCATGATGGGAAGCTCTCCTTTATATGGAATAGTTATATTATAGCACCATAGTACTTTTTGTCTATATTCGTCTATATCGGGGCGAATGTGTCGAAAGAAGGAGGATAGTTTGTAAGGTAGGTGTCGAATTAACTAAATTCTTGTAATGTTTTTGTATAATTATGATTGTGCGAACGAAATTCATGTCATATAATGGGCCTATTGGATGACTTGGAAGAATCATCTAAATAAGGATCGTGGAGGCGAAAACCTATGAATGTGGACGCAATGCCTTTAACTCGACAAGTGGACTACGTCTTTAAGCAATTGGCAGAGGAGCTGCTTCACGCTCAAGCCGGAACGGTAATCATTCAAATTCGCAATAATGCTGTCGGCAAATATGGCATTCGTCATCATCCGATTGAAAGCAGAAACGGTCAAATCGGGCAGTCTGAGCAAGGGATGACGCATGAACAAGTACAAGCCTTCAGGCAGATGGCAATCGATTCCATCAAGCTGAAGCGGAACTGGACACATGGAGAAATCATGTACGATTTCTCGGTTCGCACCGGCACCGGCGCATGGTCAGCAAGCATTCTGTTCGAGAGCAACTACAACATGGCCAGCAGCATGTTCCGCTATACGCCTAAATTTGCACAGCATTCTTTTCGGGATGCTCCTTAATAAGACACAGCAAAAAGCTGCCTCGGCACTCTGGGGCAGCTTTTTATTTGCCTAAATACGGCGATTTAACGAGAAGATCTACCTGCAAGCTGCATTTCTGCAATTTCAACAAGTTTGCGAGTAATGTTTCCGCCGATATAGCCGGCATCACGAGTTAACATGTCGCCGTAGTATCCGTCTTGAGCGAAAGAAATGCCAAGACTTCTTGCTACTTCATATTTCATTTGATCAAGTGCTGCACTAGCACCAGGTACGACCAAGCTGGAAGCCATCCTAATCACCTCCTTTGTGTACCCTTAGTATGGATTCACTGGAAGCTTTTATACGATTAAATTGGCATGATTTAGAATGTAATTTTTTCCAATTATTTTCCCGCTTACAGAAGGAAGCCAAGTGCAAGAGGGAGCAAGAACAATCCATAATAGAAGACATTTGCAATCGCGGATTGGGAAGGGTCGTGGTTGCAGTCGCATGCGGCCGCATCAACACCTCGCCAGCTGTCCCAGGCAGAATGAAGCTGGTAGATGGCGGTAGCGAAGAGTCCCATTGCGGAGAGCTTCACATAGAGGCTAAGAGCAGGCTCTACATATTGAAGCAGGCTTCCTGTCCGGACCAAATAGATAATGAACACACCGAAGCCGGTGAGAATGCAGCTTCTGATCAGATGATGAATAACGGCTCGTCGCTGCGCGGTAGCCAGCATATCCACGCCTCCTTATTGTCTGAAGATGAGTTTCTCTGTCACGATGGACAAGAGCCACACAGCAGCTACCAGGTACAAGCTGATGGCAATAATAACTTTGCTGCGGAACGCGGAGAAGAGCATGAGCAAGCTCTTCACATCTACCATCGGGCCGAACACCAGAAACCCCAGAAGCGCGCCTGGACCCAAGATGCCATGAAACGACGAGGCGACAAAAGCGTCCGAGGTGGAGCAAAGCGACAATGCGAATGCGGCTCCCATCATGAAGATATTCGCTCCAGCAGGATGTTCGCTGAACGACAGCAGTACGCTCGGATCGACTGCGGATTGGACTACGGCCGTTAGGAAGGCGCCGATGATCAAATATTTGCCGATATCAAAAAACTCATCGGAGGCATGATTGAAGGTAGCGTGAATGCGTTCGCGGAAGCCGCTGTTCAAGCTGCCATAGTTGTAGTTGTGGCCGTAAGCCGATTCGCCGGAGCGTCCGCCAATAAACGAATGCATGCCGAGCTTGAGCGGACTTCGTTTCATGAAACGAACCATGAGCAGTCCAAGCAGCATACATACGATGAATGCAAGTCCGATTCGAGAGTAAGCCATGGCGGGCTCGGAGCGGAAAGCGCTCAGTGTAGAAGCAAATACGATGGGATTAATGATTGGGCCGGCGAATATAAACACCATGCCGATGTAAGGAGGCATTCCTTTGCGAATCAGCCGCCTCACGACGGGAATCATACCGCATTCGCACAACGGTAAGAGCAGCCCGAGCAAACAGCCGAATAAAACGCCGACGAATGGATGGTTTGGCGTTATTCGGGCGATCATCGCATCGGAAACGAACACCTGCAGGAGTGCTGAGAAGAAGACGCCGAGCAGGATGAACGGGAAGGCTTCTATGATAATGCTGATGAATATATGCTGGAAATCATGCATGGCTAGTCGAGGTCTCCTTTCGGCA
Organism: Paenibacillus sp. CF384; assembly: GCF_900106745.1. Classification (GTDB taxonomy): domain Bacteria; phylum Bacillota; class Bacilli; order Paenibacillales; family Paenibacillaceae; genus Paenibacillus_Z. Next base: position 146,656 of record NZ_FNNV01000018.1, read on the forward strand.
AGGCGAGGGAGGATCGTCCAGGCTCTTCCCTACGTTACAAGGTATGCTCGAAGTGGGCCAAGCAGGACAGCCGTCCGGAGACAATTTTAAGTGAACAGAATAGGCGAAGAGCACGCTTGACATTTCATCCGGAGAGAGTATAATTCACGTAAATGCAATGATAGGAATAAGTAAGCGGGGAATGAATGCTTCAGAGAGCCGGTGGGTGGTGCGAACCGGTGCATGCGTCCGACTGCCGAATGGATCCTTGAGCAGAGATGAGGAAAGCGGTCCGAAGCGACTTGCCGTATGCGTCTTCGTTTCGCTTCGCGTTAGGAAGCTTGAGGTTTACGGAGCAGAAGCGCGTTCTCATACGCAGTTCGTAAACAAATTAGGGTGGCACCACGGTCCTCGTCCCTTGCGGCGGAGGGCTTTTTTTGCGTTCAAATTTAGCATTACATTACGACTTCAGAATGACAACCAATCAACCATAAGGGAGGAACCGACTATGCCACGCGTATTATCCGGCATCCAGCCAAGCGGTCAATTGACACTCGGCAACTACATCGGTGCGATTCAAAACTTCGTTAAACTTCAGGAAACCCATGAATGTTTCTTCATGGTCGTAGACTTGCATGCGATCACGGTGCCTCAAGAGCCGGCGGCTCTAAGAGAACAAACGGAATCGGTTGCGGCACTGTTCATCGCGGCAGGTATTGATCCTGCTAAGGCGAGCGTATTCGCGCAATCTCATGTATCTGCACATGCGGAGCTCGGCTGGTTGTTTACGACGCTTGCTTATATGGGCGAGCTTGAACGGATGACACAGTTCAAAGACAAATCAACAGGGAAAGACTCCGTCGGTGCCGGACTGTTCGTTTATCCGACGCTGATGGCTGCCGACATTCTCATGTACAATGCAGACCTTGTTCCGGTTGGCGACGATCAGAAGCAGCATCTGGAGCTTACGCGCGACTTGGCGCAGCGCTTTAATCAGCGCTACGGCGATATGTTCACCATTCCGGAGCCGTACATTCCGAAAGTCGGCGCACGCATTATGTCGCTCGATGACGGCACGAAGAAGATGAGCAAGAGCAATCCGAACCCGGCCAGCTACATTGCGCTGCTTGATCCGCCTGATGTGATCCGCAAGAAAATCAGCCGGGCAACGACCGATTCCGGCCGCGAGGTGAAGTTCAATCCGGCTGAGAAGCCGGAAGTCAGCAACCTGATGAGCATCTACTCGCACTGCGCGGGGCTTACGCTTGATGAAATCGAAGCGCGTTATGAGGGGCAAGGTTACGGCGCGTTCAAGAAGGAGCTGGCAGAGCATGTCGTTGCAAAGCTTGAGCCGCTCCAGCAGCGTTATGCGGAAATCCGCAGCTCGGGCGAAATTCATGCGATTCTCAAGCAAGGTGCAGAGCGTGTATCCGTCATTGCCGATAAGACGCTTCGCGATGCGAAAGAGAGAATGGGCTTCCTTCTGCCTCGTTCTTAAGTTTCTTATATTGTAAGAAAGTTTAACGCCGCAGCCAAGGGAGGCTTCACCCTTGATTGCGGCGTTTCATTTTGGCATTCACGACAAACCCGGCACCGATGCTGCAGATGGTCAATAGGAACATAAGCACGGCAACCCACCCATTATAGCTAATGGAAATAGCTGTCGCACTCATGAGCAATACCGATAAAACCGCGAAAAACAAAGCCATTGGCTTCGACATTTGCGCACTCTCCTTAACCTTATAAAATTGTTTTTGAACTTTAGCATATTCTTCTCGCAAACGAATCATAATAAGTTTGCAACACACCATCGTAAGAGATGAAAGGAGAAATTCCACATGGCAAGTCAACAATCTCGTAGCAGCAATACGCTGGTCGTACCGCAAGCAACCGCAGCGCTTCAACAAATGAAGTTTGAGGCAGCGCAAGAGTTGGGTATTCAAATTCCTTCAGACGGCTACTATGGCAACGTCTCGACTCGAGACGCAGGTTCATTGGGCGGATACATCACTCGTAAACTCGTCCAAATTGCTGAACAGCAACTATCGGGTCAATCCAACTACCGTTAGATCGCTGCTAAGCAACAACTAATTACCGAAGAAGTAACAGTCAGAAGCTCAAGGGCAACCTTGAGCTTCTGCTTTGTGTGTTTACAGAATCAAATGTTCTTATTGTTTCTTTCGAATAAGCTTCCTAAACGAGTACAAGCGAAAAGCCTCTTCTATTGTGCAAGAAGAGGCTTCTCTAAGTCAATACGTATTCATTCTCAGCCGCTTCTGCAGCCGATCCTCGCTTAGCCATCCGACGTAGGAGCCTAACGTTTTGAACTCCGTATCCATCAGCAGCACCCCGACGAAAGGATATTGCTTGCGATGACGATATCGCACATCCGACCAGCGGACTTCATAGCCCCAAGGATGCTCCTGCACCTCGGCGCAGGCGAAGGAGGTGAAGTAGAGGAAAGCGCGAATGGAATGATCGTTCTTCGATTTCTCAACGGCCGGGTGGTTAGAGCATTTGGCCCGGTCCATCCAGCGCAGCTTGCCATGCCGATAGTCGCCGATTAGGAAAGAGTCGTCAGCGCGGCGTTTCACGACATTCCAATCATATAGCGATATGGTTGGAATCAGGATGTAGCGGTCACCGGGCTCATGGACGGTATCGATGCGCACGAGCTGCTTCTGAAGTGCGTAATGGGCTGCGGTGCGCCAGCAATAGTAGACAATTAAGAACGCGTAGAGCAAAGGGAATACGATTTGCGGATTACCGATCTTAAGCCCCCACATGACGATCGCAATGAGATGAGCCAAGAAGATGACCGGGTCGAAAATATGAATTATGTTCCACGAAATCCATTTCTGATTGAACGGCCGCATCGCCTGCGTGCCGTACGTATTGAACAAGTCTACGAATACATGGACGACGACTGCGAGCAGTACCCAGCCCCCTAGATGGAGCCATGGAAGCTGAAAGCGAAAAAACGATTGGAGCAGCAAGGTGATCAGCGCGGACCAGATGGCAATGGCCGGCAGGGAATGTGATGCGCCGCGATGGTTTCGGATGTAAGCCGCGTTGCTCTTGAAGCGCAGCAATCCATCGAGATCGGGAGCTTGTGAACCAAGCACTGTGCCGATCAGCACGGCGGCATAGAGCGTTTGGTCAGAGGCGACGGCCGGATCAACAGAGGCGAGCCCTGCGAGTCCAAGTCCCATGACCAAATGCGTTCCGCTATCCATACAGGGAACCTCCTCATGTTCAATATGCCTTGGTGTGGAAATGCACAATTTGTGTAAAAATAAGAGAACGGTGATACTTCTATTTGTACGCTTAAGTATTTTCCGAATCGTGGGCGATTATAAATAAATATTTGTTAACGCGGAATCGGGCTCTGCGAGGCTCATTAACATTGCTGTCGAAAGGAAGAAAACCACATGTATATCTGCTTTGTCGAGTATCATATTGCACCTGAAAGTGAAGCCTTATATCGTAGTTGGATTGCGGACAAGCCCGGCAATGGCGAGGCGTTCAAGCTGTACGAGGGCACCGACCAGCCGCTGCTCTTCGTTGAGATGTGGGAAGCGGCTAGCGAGCAGGAAGCGCTCGACATCAAAAAAGAACGCTGCGGGGAGCGTTCTTCTTGGCGGGAGATGTCACAGTGGGTGCCGGGCGGCGCCCCTAAAGTCCATGCCTGGACTTTTAAGCCGATTAGCGGCCTGCCGGTACCTGAGTAGCTACCGGCGTCGTATTCGTAATCGTTTGGCCGTTAAACGTATATTCGTAGTTGATCGGGCCATCGAATGTCACGTAATCGAGATTAAGCGTAAGCAGTAAGTAACGCATTCCTGTCGACGGATCGCTGATGATGATATGATCGCGTCCAGCGGCTTCGATGATTCCGCGGAATACTTTGGCGTTCCATTCCCGGTTGTTCTCGTACGTCATGTAAAAGGTAGCCATTTTGCCGCGGTTCATCCGCAGAATATTCTCTACATAAGACTCTTCACTAACCGGAACCGTTACGACATTACCGCCGGACGGTGTAATGAATGAACCGCTTGGTACCATGGGCGGAGCCATAGAAGCACCTGCTACGAAAGGCGTTGGCACCGGTGTCGGCATCGGTGTCGCTGTCGGATGCTGGTAGTAGCCATAGCCGCCATACCCTCCGCCCGGAAACCCTCCCGTATTTGCTGGACTAACCGCTGTATTGTACCCATAACCGTTTGACATAAGATTTAATTCCTCACTTTCGCATTGTCAACTTTAAAAGGATCATTAATAAACTGCCGGGCACTCGCTCTGTTTCGGAGCATAGAAGCAATGTGCCTTGAATTTACCGACGAGCCTCTGATCCCACCATGTTGGAGGGCAACTGCCTGCCGGACGGAAGTACCACAATGCGTTCGTAGAAGGCCACAGGCGTTCACCGTTAATGACGCGTTTGGCCAGCGCGAGCTCATTGTCTCTGGCAGCTTGATAGAAATAGCCTTTCTGCGTTGCTTCGAATCCCCCGGGGCTTTGGTATACCATCTGTTGAATGGTGCGAATGTTCTTGAAGTCGATGCAGTTGCCGAGCACACGGTTGACACCAACATTACCTACCATCAACATGCCCTGGTTGCCTTCGCCTTCAGCTTCAGCGCGGAGGAGCCTTGCAAGCAGTTTGACTTCTTCGGAGTTGGATTTAATAGCTGCCATATCGCCTGAGTTCCACATCCTTTCCATCAGGTGGGCCAATAACCACATTGATAGTGTATTGAGATATGGGCAAAATGGTTCCATAAGGTGTCAAATTCATGAACAAGAACCGCGAACATTGTCAACAGCTTGTTTTTTCGGTATGATAAAGAACGATTTTAAAACAAAAAAGATGGGTTAATTTTCACTCATAGGCATTGGAAGCGGGGAGACTGGCTGTGTTTAAAGAATATGTGGCCCTGACAAAACCGAACCTGGTACGATTGAATGCATTCGCGGGGTTTGGCGGCTTTTGGGTCGCTTCCAAATGGGATATTGATTGGTTGCTGCTGCTCTACATGTTGATTGGATCGGTACTCACGATGGCCTCGGCATGTGTCATTAATAACTATTGGGATCGCGAGCTGGACAAGAAGATGGAACGCACGAAGAACCGCGCGCTTCCGACCAATCGACTTAGTCCGACTAACGTATTGGTGTACGGGATCGTACTTGGCATTGCAGGCGTTACCGTGCTGTTCACGATGGTGAATCCGATTAGCGGCTGGCTTGGATTGCTTGGGTTTTTCGTGTATGTCGTCATTTACACCATGTGGCTGAAACGCACTTCGACTTGGAGCACGTCCATTGGCGGTGTTTCAGGTGCGATGCCTCCGGTAATCGGCTACTGCGCGGTAACCGGCGTTGTGGATGAAGGCGCATGGTTGTTGTTTGCACTCCTGTTTCTGTGGCAGCCGGCTCATTTCTGGTCGCTCGCAATCAGACGGGTGGAGGAATATCGCGCGGCGGGTTTCCCGCTGCTGCCGGTCGTCAAAGGCGTTCATCGCACGAAGCTCCAGATGAACCCGTACATTCTGCTGTTGATTCCGACAGGCATTCTGTTCTTCACTTATGGCTACGTTGGCTATGCGTTTCTGATCATTTCGCTTCTCGGCGGCGTGCTCTGGCTGGTTCACACGTTGATCGGTCTTAAGGCGAAGGATGACAACAAATGGGCGAAGACGAATTTTATCATTTCCATTAACTATTTGATGATCGTATTTCTAGTCATGATCGTCGATACGAACGGCATCGGTTAGGAGGGCGATTCATGCCTATTATTCGCAAATACGGATTTGCAATTGCAGTTCTGGCTTTATGTTTGGTCATGGCGGTTTACTTGTACCTCTCCTCATCGAAGGACGCGAAGCCGAATTTGGATCAGAATTTGAAGGCACCGAGCTTTCAACTGACGGATTTGGATGGAAAAGAAGTCACGCTTGACGATTCCGAAGGCAAAGTGCGGGTTATTTATTTCTTCTATGCCAATTGCCCGGACATCTGCCCGCCTACGACTTATCTAATGACACAGGTGCAGGACAAGCTGAAGGAGAACGGAACCTTCGGCAAAGACGTGGAATTCATGTCGATCACCTTCGATCCGAAGCGCGATACGGCCGAGGCGATGCGGAAATTCGCGGGGAAGTTTGACATCGATGCGAGCGGCTGGAAGTTCCTCCGGGAGGACAGCGAGGAACAGACGAAGCAGCTGATGAAGGACTTTGGCCTGGGACTTCTCAAGGATGAGTCAACAAACCTATTCACGCATACGGACACGATCACGTTCGTTGACCGAAAAGGCGTTGTTCGCAAGTACCTTACGGGTTCGATCGACGAGACGCAAAGTCCGGAGAAGATTGTTAACGTCATAGACGCATTGGTTGAAGAGTAGCATGGCCATATTCTTATCGATATTATGGAACAACATTATCCCGTTGTCAGTCATGATTGCTATAGGCATCACGCTGCATCGGGTTTTTTCTTTGGACATCAAAACGTTATCCAAGCTGAACTTTTACTTGTTTTCACCGGCTATTATTTTTAAATTATTGTATACGACGGAGGTAACGCTGCAATCGGCGATGACCGTCCTGCTGTTCTTCGTTATCTTTATGGGGCTTATGTACATCTGCGTGGAAGCCGTCATTCGGCTGCGGGGAATTGCCGGGGGAAGGCGCGGGGCGATGCGAAACAGCGTGCTGTTCTATAACAGTGCGAACTACGGCATCCCGCTCAATGAGCTTGTATTTGCCTCTAATCCGTTCACGTTGTCCATTCAAGTGCTGATTATGATGCTGCAGGCACTGCTGCCGAACACCTACGGGATCTACAGCGTCAACGCACATCGCATCAGCGGCAAGGAGATTATACGGACGATTCTTAAGCAGCCAGTCATCTATGCGATCCCGCTCGGGTTTCTAATGCGAGGATTTCATGTGCCGATCCCGGATGCCTTATCCGTACCGCTGGATTATTCGGCTAACGCCTTTATCGGTACGGCGCTTGTTACGCTTGGCGTGCAGCTCGGGAGTATGAAGTTTTCCATTCACAGCTTCATGGTGAAGGAAGTGCTGATTTCGTGCAGCATGCGTCTCTTGCTGGGACCGGTGCTGGCGTTTGCCGTAGTGTGGATGCTTGGACTGGATGGGCTGATGGCAAAGGCGCTCATCGTATCCTCCAGCGTACCAACCTCGCTGTCCAGTGTGCTGCTCGCAGTGGAGTTCGACAACGAGCAGGAGTTTGCTTCGCAGGCTGTGTTGGCTTCAACCGTCTTAAGCATTATAACGGTAACGCTCGTAATCTTCGTATTGAACGTTTAGCTTTTCGCTATTATAGGATTGCATGCTTAGAATCCATCTTCTTTACTCCATAGGGCGGTGCCTTGAGCAGGATACACGATGTATTCCTCGAGGCCCGCTTTTTCTAATTGCTCAATTAAGTATTCCTCTGGCGTCTTCTCTACACCTGGAAACCCGCGCCGTGTATGGATATGGTCGGCATCCGGGAACGCATCCCGCAGCATGCCTCTGATTCGTCTGCCGGATGCATCATTATCGGTAAAAATGTAAGCATGTCGGTCGCCGACCTGTCGGCGCAGCTTCTCGATTTGGTTGACGCCCGGCGTGCCCATCGTGCAGAAAATCGGAGTCTCCTCCGCAAGCACACGGCGCAACCGGCTTCTGTCGTTCTTGCCCTCTACAATAATGGCGATATCATCCATCGCAGTTCTCACCTCTTTCCACCATCTTATTATATGCTACGCGAACATGGAAAACGAAAAACGGCCTGCCGTTAGGCAAGCCGTTTATGTCCGTGATTTGGGGATGTGGATTAGTACCAGCCGCCACAGCCGCAAATTACAATGACGAGCAGGATGAAAAGCACCAGGATGGAACCAGCAGAAGTAAATGCGCCTTGATGGCAGCCATGTCCTCCGCGATCAGCATCTACGAATTGAGACATTGTGAATGTCACCCCTCTTTCGCATGATGTCTAACAGGGCGTTTGGGGCTCTGCTTCACTTTGAAAAGCATCTAGCCTCTTGCCACACTGTAATGTATGCCCCTGAGTGATAACAGCCCTGTGCAATTACCCAGTTCCGGAAAAATGGGCGCTGGAGCTTGATCCGCCCGCTTTGGTGGGCGAAGCATAGAAGGGGAGCACGCAAACGGCAATCATGAGGCTGAGGAAAGCAATATAATAAGGCGAGATGAATTCGCGTAACTGCCCAGCAAGCATCGGGCCCATGAAAGCGCCGATGGAGAAGGCGATGGATAAGATCGAGAACATCCGGCCGTACCGGGCTCCGCCGCTTCGTTCGATGAGGAGCGAGGAGAGCGCCGGGAAGATGACGCCTTTGGCCATGCCGACGAACAACAGCATGACCATGAAGGGAAGCGGGATACCGGCTGCGATGGCGAAATAAGTGAGTGCCAGCATGAAGGCTCCCCAGAGCGAGCGAAGAAACGGCGAGAGCTTGTTGAGGAAAAGCATGCTGAGCGTGAATAGTGCGCCAAGGCTGACGATGGAGAACAAGAGCCCCGTTGTCATCATCCCTTCCTTCGTCGTTGACATGAGCGGCAGCTCGAAGGAAAGGATGCCTTGGGCGCAGCTCATCGCAATCGGCAGCACGAAGATCAGCCATGGTATGGGAGGCGCCGGCTCCTCCTTCGTGGCTCCCCGCATGCCAAGCGCCTCAGCATTCGCTTGCGTTGCCAGCGCTGTGGAGTCAGGCGTAGTAGCCTTCAGCGGGGCTAATTCGCGGATAAAGAACATGGCGCAAGCAGCTGTCGCGATGAGAATCCAGCCGAGCACGGTGAAAGCCGTCGTGAACCCAATCTGGGCCACGAGATAAGCGCCGACTGCGGGCGAGATTACCGATGCGACGGTGTGCACAAGGCCATTGCCGGCCATGAGCTTGCGCTGCCGGATTTGGCTTGTAGCAATGCGTGCGAGCAGCGACATACAAGCAGGCGACAGAAAGGCGAGTACAAATCCACTGATAGAACGAAGCACAAGCAGCTGCCATGGATTCGTCACCATGGCTTGCAGCAGCAGGATGCCGCCGGCTGCAGCCAGGCTGAAGACGATGAAGAGTCGGCTGCCGTAACGGTCGACCCCATAACCGGCTATGAGATTGCCCGGCAGATGGGTGATGGAGTAAAGTCCCATCATCAGCCCGATAAAGGACGGTGCCGCGCCGAGCGAGACGGCAAACGGGGTCAAGATGGGATACTGGGCATGTAAATCAAAGAATGCCACAAACAGAAACAAATACAGCCAAATCGCAGTTTTCACGGGAATCCTCCTTCGGATTTGCATAAGCGCGCAGCGATATCAGTGTGGACAGTATGTTACTACTTGTACGCTTGGCCAGGCCGTGATATGTCTCACGGCGTTCAGTTGGTTTACGGTGGTAGGGTCATGGGTTATAATGTTTTGTATGTAGACTTTTTGGCAGGTATAATGGAGGAGACCAATCGATGGGCTTGGATTTTAACTATGATTTGGACACGTACGTACAATTCTTCAAGGACAAATGGCTGTTTCTGGTTATCGCGCTGGTTGTGCTGTTCATCGTCGTTCGTATCGTTAAGACGGTCGTGAAATGGCTTATCGTAGTGGCTATTCTTGCAGGCGTCGTATTCTATAGCGGACATTCGCTTGAAGAATTGAAGAATCTCGGATCCGAGCTCGGCACGAAGGTTGCGGACAGCGTGAAGCAAGAGGCAATCTCTGCGATGGCCGGCGAAGCGCAGGATGCTACATTTACAACGAACAGCGACGGTACGTTTACGGTGAAAACCAAGAACTTAGCGCTGGACGGAACGCCTGGCCAGAAAGAAGTGAAAGTGACCTTCCGGGGTACGCCGCTAGGCACTTGGAAGATTGATGCGACAATCCAGTCCTTAATTGATCAAGCAAAGAAGAACGTCTAGTCTAGTCGAAGGCAAGTTTATGGACAAGTCTACGTTTAGGCGATGGAAGGAGGCTTCATCATGAATGCTTGGGTCGCTCCCTTATTGAAACCGGAACCGGTTGCGCTCATGGTGCTGATTATCCTGCTTGGCTCATTCATTCAAGGCATGAGAAGAGGTGCGTCGGGATCCGCGAAGCACCTTTTCTTTTTTATTTGGCAAGCGGTTTCGGTCGTGATTGCGCTCGTGCTTGCCGGTAAAGGAGCATCGCGGCTATCGCCGGTAATCCGTGATTGGCTGGAAGGCAGACACATCGTCGTGCCGCAGGAAGAGCTCAGTGCGGGGAAAGAGTTATGGTACACGGTCGTGACCAGCCTGCGCGACTTTGAACTGCTTCGGTTCGGCGTGCTGTTTCTGATCTTGTACACGTTCGTTCGATACTTGCTTCGGTTGCTGGAGCCGCTATGTTACATGCTCTATGATGCGGTGATGCGGCCGGCGAACCAGGCGGATCAGGTGATTCGGCGGGGCCGGGCTTCCGCATACGGCAAGCTCTCCGGAACTGCCAGCAGGACAACAGGGGCATTAATCGGCGCACTGCTGGGCGGTGGACGAGCTTTTCTCGTAATTGCCGTACTGTTTGTGTATGTTACACTTGCTCCACATGCACTTGGGGCGGATGCCATTCGAGCGTCTGCGATCTATGCGAAGACGGCTGCAGAGCTGCTGGACCCGGTTGCCGGCGATGTGCTGAAGCGCGGACCGGTCATTACCGATGCGGTTCAGGCGGAGTTTCGCCGTGTGCTGCAGCGCAAGTATGAGGTAATTGATGCAGCGGTCCCTGCCAACATCGAGGCTGCTGCGGCAGAAGTGACGAAACAATCCGATGATGACGAGGCGAAGGCGCGGGCACTCTATGATTGGATCGGTTCACGTATTGCATATGACTGGGATAAAGCCAATAATTATGTAGAGCACGGTGTTTGGAAAGAACAAACGCCAACTGAAACTTTTGATACCCGAAAAGGCGTCTGTATAGATGTGGCTAGATTGTATGCGGTGATGGCTCGTTCAGTCGGGCTTGATGTGCGTGTCGTTACGGGACTCGGCGCAACAGGCAACGGCAGCTATGGACCCCATGCTTGGAATGAGGTGCGTTTGGCAAGCAGCGGTGCTTGGATTCCGCTTGACGCAACATGGGCCTCCTCAGGCGACTGGTTTAACCCGGCTGGGTTCTCGAGCACGCATATAAGGGAAACTTGACCGTGTAGAAAGGAGATTTACAGTGGTGCAGGATGATCCGCAGAAGCGGGAGATTGTGAACCGGCGAAATTTTTCGTTTCGGTTGAACTTATTCTTTTTTGCTACGTTTGCTGTTTTCAGTATTCTTATTGTTCGGCTAGCAATTTTGCAGTTTGTTGATGGGCCCTCTCTGCGTGAGGAAGAAGAGAAACGGGGCTCGAAGGATGTCCTGATCCCGCCGATTCGCGGTAATATCTATGACTCGGGCGGTGCGCCGATTGCCTATTCGACTTCGACCCAGTCGCTGCATTACAGCATAGAGCCGGGTATGAAGAAGGCAGATTCTATCGCTATTGCCGAGAAGCTGTTTGAAGTTTTTCAGAAATACGGAAATCCGAAGACTGCTGTGACATTAGAGCAAATTATCAAAAACATGGATCTGGATTATAAGAAAAATACGGTGACCGTCCCTAGACGCATCAAGAGCGGGCTGACTCAGCAGGAGATCGCCTACTTCATGGAGAACCGCGATTTGTTTCAGGGAATCGATATCGTAGAGGAAAGCATTCGTCATTACGATACGAGCCAGTTTGCCGTCCAATTGGTCGGTTACTTGAAGAAATTCGGCGGCGGTGCCGAGAATAATCTGTACAAGGATCGGGCCAAAACCGATGATCCTCGCCTAAAATATTTGCAGCAAGAGGATGTCGGCTACGACGGCCTGGAGTATATGTTCCAGGATGTGCTGCGAGGCAAGAACGGCTTGAAGACGTATCCGGTGAACGCCGCAAGCCGAGTGATTGGGCCGCCGGTCATTACGAAGCCGGATAAAGGCGATAACGTATATTTGACCATTAATCGTCATGTGCAGGAAGTTACGGAACAAGCGATTATGGATCAGCTTCATTTCCTGCAAACGACCTCGGATCCCGATCGCCATGAGAAAAATGCGAAGACCGGCTACGCGGTAGCGATGGAAGTGAAGACCGGCAAAATCATCGCGATGGCCAGTATGCCGGATTACAATCCGAACATCTGGGAAGGCGGCACGATCAGCAAGGATGATTATGACAGCATCCAGTATGTGCTGCAGAATGGTACGATCAGCTCGGTAATCGGTCCTTACAGCGATCCGAAGGAGCAGCGTAAACATCCATCCTCGGTAGTCTTCCTGGGCTCGACGCAGAAGCCGTTGTCTATCCTGATCGGGCTAAACGAGAAGCTGTTCACGACGACGCAAACGTATACGGATACCGGTTCGTTCTTCTACGGTCGAGAGGGCAGTACCCGCCGCAGAATCGGGAATGCCAAAGGGCATGTGTACGGTGTGCTCGATCCGGCCAAAGCCATCGCGAAATCCTCCAACCCCTTCATGGCCAAGATGGTCGGGGATGCGCTTTACAGAAAAGAGCCGAAGAACGGCGTTGAGATCTGGGATTCCTATGTGAAACAATTCGGCCTTGGCGTAAATACCGAGAGCGGACTTCATAACGAGAGCAAAGGCGTTATCGGGTACTTCCATGAGAAAGAAGCAGCCAGCGTGCAGTCTGCGTTAATTCTGGCTTCTTTCGGCCAGATGGGACGATATACGACGCTGCAGCTTGCCCAATATGCAGCAACGCTTGCCAGTCACGGCAAACGAATGAAGCCGCAGTTCGTGAAGGAAATCCGCGATGCGGATGGCAAGGTTGTGCAGGGCTTTCAGCCTGAGGTGCTCAATACCGTTAATTTCCCGGAGAAATATTGGGATGAGATCGAGGACGGGATGTTGAATGTTAGCGTAACGGAGTTCAACAACGCACCTTACAAGGTGCTCCGCAAAACCGGTACTTCACAGCAGCAAGTTAGTGGAGCAACCGTTGAGAACTCTGTATTTATCGCGTCGGCTCCAGCGGAAGACCCAGTCATTGCGGTAGCGGTCGTTATTCCGGAAGGCGGCTTTGGCTCGTATGGAGCCGCGCCTGTTGCGCGCAAGATTCTCGATGCGTACGACGATGCCATCGGTCTGAATGGCGTGCCGAAGAAGCCGAAGACTCCGGTGACGCCTCCGACGAACGGGACAACAGGCACCACCGGAACGCCGGCCGGCACGACAACAGGGAACGGCAAGACGGATACAGCGACACAATAAGAGTAGCATACAGTTTTATATGGAGTTGTCCCGAAGTCAAATTGGCTTAGGGGCAGCTCCTTTTTTATGAGAACCGATAAGTTGCACATGAGAAACATTTTTGCATAAGATAAAACATGAAAGGATGCCATCCACTACCGCAAGGAGGGATCCATATGCGCCGTTCCAAGAAGCACGCCGCCCTTCGCCGCCTGCTGTACGCTATTTTATTTCTTACCGGTACACTTCTAGGGGTATAAGAGCAAGATGGAACACAAAAAGCACAAGATTGAATAACGCGTTTACGTGCAGGACTCACTATAATTAGAAAAGTAACTAGGCGCGATTGCCGCGGACGTTCATGGAGCAGGTTTGGATTCTGTTCAGAGTGTGCTAGAATTGGTACATTGATCGGTTGCAGCATCTGCAGTTCGCTTTATAGGGAGGGCTTCATGGGAACAATCAAGCTAGTCGCACTCGATATGGATGGAACATTGCTTAACGATCGGCAAGAGATTAGCAGTGAAAATGCGAAGTGGATTCACCGAGCGCTGGATGCCGGCGTAACCGTTTGTTTCGCGACCGGACGAGGCTTTCCGAGCGCACTGCCTTATGCAGAGCAGTTGAAGCTGGATACGCCGATGATCACGGTGAACGGTGGAGAAATTTGGAAGCGTCCGCATGTGCTTCACAAGCGCACATTGATGTCGGCATCCACATTGAAGAGGCTCCACAAGGAAGCATTGAAGTATCCGGAATGCTGGTACTGGGCTTATTCCACGATGGGGATCTACAATAAGGAACAGTGGATCGAGCCTGCCGGCGACTACGAGAATCATCATTGGCTGAAATTCGGTTATCACACCGAGGATGCGGCAACGCGCGAAGCGATTCTGAGAGAGACTTCAAGCTGGGGCGGGCTGGAAATTACGAATTCTTCGCCGTGGAATTTGGAGATGAATCCGGAAGGCGTATCCAAGGCTTCGGCTATTCGCGAGCTGTGCACGCTGCTAGGCATCGACATGTCGGAGGTTGCCGCAATGGGCGACAGCTTGAACGATATCGCGATGATCCGCGCCGTCGGCCTAGGCGTTGCGATGGGCAATGCGCAGGATGAAGTGAAGGCCGCGGCGGATGTCGTCACGGTGCATCACAACGAGGATGCGGTTGCGCGAGTGATTCAGGACTATGTGCTGAGAGGATGAGTACAGCATGGAGATCGCCGGTTGGATCTTAGTCATCATCTTGTTTGTAATTGGTATGGCCGGAGCCATTTATCCGATTCTGCCGGGTGCGCTTGCGATCTACGCGGCATTCTTCGTCTATGGCTTCTTTATCTCGTTCTCTCCGTTTGGCTTCTGGTTCTGGACGATCCAATCGCTCATTGTTGTTGCGCTGTTCATAGCGGACTATGCCGTCAGTGCGTGGGGCGTCAAGAAGTATGGAGGCTCCAGGGCCTCGGTGATTGGCAGCACGATCGGACTGATTATCGGACCGTTCGTCATTCCTGCCTTCGGTATCATTCTTGGACCGCTGCTTGGCGCGGTAATCGGTGAGCTGTTTACCGGCGCGAAAGTGGACAAGGCCCTCAAAGCAGGGCTTGGTGCGGTAGTTGGGTTGTTCTCCAGCATGGTCGCCAAATTTATTATGCAAGCGGCTATGATTATTATTTTTATCATTTGGATCTAATTTGAGGAGGCGCACGAAGTTGATTAAAGTAACGGTATGGAACGAGTTTATGCATGAGAAAACGAACGAAGCGGTCATTAAGGTTTATCCGGACGGGATTCACCAAGCTATTAAAGCAGGTATCGGTACAGATGGTTTCGAAGTTGCAACAGCTACATTGGAACAGCCGGAGCACGGCTTGTCGGAAGAAGTGCTTGCGAATACGGACGTTCTGATCTGGTGGGGCCACATGGCTCACGATAAAGTGGAAGATGAGATCGTTGAGCGTGTACATAAACGCGTTATGAATGGCATGGGTCTGATCGTGCTTCATTCCGGTCACTTCTCTAAGATCTTCAAGAAGCTCATGGGCACTGGCTGCGACCTGAAATGGCGCGAAGCCGACGAGAAAGAGCGGATCTGGACCGTTAACCCGGCTCATCCGATCGCAGCAGGCATTCCGGAGTATTTCGAGATGGAGCGCGAAGAAATGTACGGCGAACACTTCGACATTCCGCAGCCGGATGATCTCGTATTCGTCAGCTGGTTCGAAGGCGGCGAAGTCTTCCGCAGCGGCTGCACTTGGCACCGCGGCCAAGGTAAAGTATTCTACTTCCGCCCTGGTCACGAGACGTACCCGACTTATTACAACGAAACGATCCTTCAAGTGATTAAGAACGGTATCCGCTGGGCGGCTCCATCCAATGCGGCTGCACCGGTTCGTGGTCACCATCAACCGCTTGAAGTCATCAAAGCGAAATAAAGCTCGTGGTCAGGAGAACCAATGGTTAAAAAGGATTCTTTAATTAAAGGAACAATCATACTCGCAGCGGCAGCGCTGGTCGCCCGGTTTCTCGGGATCTTCCAGCGCATTCCGCTGGACTATATGACAGACAGTAATGGCGGCGGTTATTTTACCGTCGCTAATAATATTTATTTAATGCTTCTTATCGTAGCAACCGGTGGCATCCCAAGCGCAATTAGCAAAATGGTCTCTGAGCGTTATGCACAGGGCCGTCCCGATGAAGCGAAGCGGATTTACAAAGCGGCGCTCTTATTCGGTTCCATCACCGGTGTGGTCATCACGATTCTGCTGCTTATATTTGCTCCCTTCTATGCGACGCATATCGCTGAGAACCCCGGCGCTGATTTGGCCGTCCGGGCCATTGCGCCAGCGCTGCTGTTCTTCCCGATCATTGCGATGATGAGAGGATACTTCCAAGGTCGTCAGCTTATGGCAGCCGGAGGCATCTCTCAGATCATTGAGCAAATTCTCCGTGTTATTACAGCGGTAGGCTTAGCTTATATCGTACTTGCTTGGGGCTGGGGACAGAGCTGGATCGCGGCCGCTGCGACCTTCGGCAGCGTGTTCGGGAGTGTCGGCGCTTTCTGCGTGATGTTATTCTACGCCAGGAAGCTGCGCAGACATGATGCGCTGGAGAAAGCCGCGGCTCCGGTGGCGGAGACGAAATCGGCTGCTAAGACGGGGCGTGCACCTCTGTCTTTCAAGACGATTTATAAGGAAATGTTCCGAATATCGGTGCCGATCGTCATTACCTCGATGACCGTGCAATTTATTTATTTCTTTGATACGTCGCTCTTCATGAAGCTGACGCATGGGTATTACAATGCTGTTGATGCGCGCCAAACGCTCGACTGGCTTGGGTTAAAGGCGCAAGCTTTGGCGGGCATTCCACCGATTCTGGCGATCGCACTCAGTCAATCGATGATTCCGGTTATATCCGCCGCTTACTCCGTGCGTAATATGACAGAGGTAGAGCGTCAAGCCTCGCTTGTCATGCGCATCGTTGTCTTTACCGGCGTACCGGTTGCGCTCATTATGACGATTGCCGCTACGTCGATTAATGGTTTGCTCTTCGCCAATACGGGCGGTAGTTTGGCTATTGCTGCATTGACGGGCGGAACGATTTTCCAAATTACGATGATGACGAGCAATACCGTTCTAACCAGCATGAACAAGCCGCATATGCCGATGCGGCATGCTCTGATCGGAATTGTCGTGAAGGTTGTGACGAGTCTCGCTCTGGCGCCGTTCTTGGGCGTTTACGGTCTGATCCTCTCATCGACGATTTGCTTTATGACGATTGCTTCGCTCAATTTCCGCGCCATTCGCAAGGAAATTTCGCTGTCCATCCTCGGACGGCGTTGGGTCGGCTATGCCATTACAATCGTGGTGGCATCCGGCGCAGGCTGGCTTATCGATTATATATGCAGACACTATATTAGCGGGATCCCGGCTAAGCTGACCTTCCTGATATCCTGTATCGCTGCAGGAGGTATCTCGTTCGGACTTTATGTCGCGCTGCTTGTGCTGCTTCGTGTCGTGAAGGCCGAAGATGTCCGGCAGTTCCCAGGTCCGCTGCGCAAGCTGCTGAATCCGCTGATGCGAGTTGCGGCGCGCTCTTAACTTACTGGATTGTTATTCCCACAAATTCCTCTTCATGGTAAAATGGACCTTAGTCTTTTTACCGCTGGAGAGGAGTTTTTTTATTGAAAAAGTGGCCTAGGTTCTGGAGGAATTCATGCTTATTGCTCTTATCCCTTCTTGTATTGGTGATGGCCGGATGTCAGGCACTCGGCGGCGTAGACTTCAATGCGATGCTGAAGCAGTCGCTGAAGGTTACCTCGTATGAAGGCAGCCAGTCCGTGGAATTCAAGCTGCTGTTGAAGGATAATGCGCTTGCTGATGCTACAGATGAAGAGAAGGCAGTGCTCGATTTGATATCATCGGTCAAGCTTGAGCTTGATCATGTGATGGTCGCGCAGGCCGGTGCCATGTCCGTTAAGGGCAAGCTGTCGCTTGGCGAGAAATCCATTGCGTTTAACGCTCAGATGGATGACAAGCTGACTGTCATTGACCTTGAAGGGGCGAAACGCCCGATTGTCTTACATATGGCTAGTCTGATTGGTTCGGAGGAAGAAGGCGGATCAGGGGGGCTTAACGATGCCACAGAAGCTAAGCTGACGGAAACCGCCAAGCAGATGATGGATGTCGCGGGCGATTATGCGATTCATAATTTGCCGAATCCGAAGCACTTGTCCGTCAATGTCGGGCAAGAGCAAGTAGCCGGCGAAACCGTTAGCGGGATGAAAATTCATGCGGAGCTGACGGGAATAGAGCTGTGGGATTGGGCGCAATCCTACGTAGATGCGCTTCTCAGCGATAAGGATGGACTGAAAGACATGCTCACCCAATTGCTCGATCTGGTTCAGAGCCAGAGCGAAGCCCTGCAATCTACCGGTGCAGAGAGCATATTCGGTTCGCTGCCTGAAGAAGAGATCGATGGGGAGAGCATAGAGGAAGCGACCGACAGCGTTGTGGAAATGCTCACAGAGCTGAAGGACGGAATCGCTGAGACAGAGCTGAATAGTCAAGAGGAGCTTAATCAGATCTTTACCAAAGACACGTATGTGAAAGGCGATCTGTTTATCGACAGCAAGCTTGATATTCGCAAGTCGGTGATCGAGGCTTCGATCAAACCGGATCTGGCAGCGCTGGATGCTTTGGCAGATAAGGAAGCTGCAGCTGCAGATCAAGCAGCTGTGGCTGTTGTTGGTGAGGAAGAATTTGATGACGTTCATATAGGAATAGGAGAGCTGGAAGGCTCCTCACCGATTGAAGGCATCTGGCTCAAAGTGACGAGCGATCGCTGGAATGTGAACGGCAGCGTGACGCCGGATCAACCGACAGCTCCGCGTCTTGCGATCGATGGCGAGCAATTGATGGGGATGGAGGGTTACGAAGTTCTTCGCACGCTCGAGCCGGATTCCGTCTTATACAGCTTGCTTCGGGACCAAGCGCATATTAGTAAACAAGCGATTACAATGTATGCGGCATACAGTGCAACTCCGCCGATTATTACGCCTGACGGCATAACGCTGATTCCGCTTCGCCGAACTGTTAACGGCTTTCATGCAACTATTCGGAAGGAAGCAGGCACACTAGTCGTATACGATGATGCGACCGGTTCTAGGCTTGGGATGAGAACCGGCAGCAATAATGTTAAACTAAACGGAAAGACCGTCAATTGGAGCTTCCCGCCTACGGTCATTAATGGTGTCACTTATGTACCGGCTCGCGATTTCGTGAAGGCGTTCGGCGGAACGCTGCAATGGAATACCGACGATTACGAGGATGACTATCTGGTCATTTCACGCGAGCCTTAAGCAAAGCCTGAACATTGAAAGGAGTACAACATTATCATGCAGATGATTACAACTGAACAAGCATTCCGAGATGCCGTAAATCGCGAGGATCTCGTAACGGTAGCGGTTTTCAAGACGACCTGGTGCAAGGATTGCCATTATATCGAGCCCTTCATGCCTGATATCGAAAGCAGCTATGGAGATCGCATTCAGTTTCTGCAAATCGATCGCGACGATTTGCCGGATCTGTGCAGCGAATTGAACATTCTTGGCATTCCAAGCTTTATCGCGTTCAAGAAAGGCCAGGAGCTTGTTCGTTTCGTCAACAAGCTGCGCAAGTCACGGGAGGAAATTGAGCAGTTTCTGGATCGGGCCGTGCAAGTGGCGGAAGCACTTCCAAGCACATAACGAATACCAGGGTCAGGGAAGCCCGCAATGTGTCCGAATTGGCGCAGAGCGGGCATTTCTGTCTCGAGCTAAGGGCTGTCTGTGTTCACAGTTTGAACATGGTATTTGCCTACATAGTTCGTTATAATTGAGGTGATTCTTTCCGGAAGTTAGGTGGATATGTTGAATTCTAACCGATATCGTGCACTTGCGATTGTAACGTGCATAGGGATGTTTTTAGTGTTGATTGCCGGTGCGCTTGTGACGAATACAGACTCCGGTCGCGGCTGTGGAACGGATTGGCCGCTATGTAACGGCAAATTTATACCGGCGTATACGCTGGAATCGTTAATCGAGTATTCGCACCGATTGATTAGCGGAGGCATCGGCCTGCTTGTGCTTGCGACATTTATTGCAACGCTGAAGTGGTACCGCAATTACAAAGAGCCGATTATTTACGCGTCAGGCTCAGGATTCTTCACGTTGTTGCAGGCTTTGCTCGGCGCTGCTGCGGTTGTATGGCCGACAACGCCTGCCGTACTGGCCCTTCACTTTGGGTTCTCTATTATGGCCTTCATGTTTACGCTGCTGCTTCTCCTATGGACCGGCAGGATGAAGAGAGGCGAGCTAACGGACAAGCCTGCTGCTCCTGTACCCCAATCCGTGTTTTACTTGTCATTAGCTATTCTGATCTATAGCTATGCCGTTATTTACTTAGGTGCCTTTATCCGGCACACCGATTCAGCGGGCGGATGCATAGGCTGGCCGCTCTGCAACGGCGACCTTATTCCCGATATGCAAGGCGCCACAAGTTACGTCTTCATTCACCGTGTTGCTGCCGCCGTACTGTTTATTTTGATTACCTGGTTAATGATGCATGTGAAGCGCGTAGCAAGCGGCAATCAGGCGCTTCGCAGTTCGATATTTATCGTTTTCGTGCTTGTCATCAGCCAAGTGCTGAGCGGAGCACTGCTTACGAAGACGATCGGCAATGAAGATTGGTTTGTTTTCACAAGCATATTGCACAATATCATCATCTCCATTCTGTTCGGGATCCTGTGCGACTTTATGATTCGAGCATGGAAGTGGCGTGAAGGACGAAGTTAAATGCATCTCTAAGAAGACAACTTGTAACTTCAGGAGGACTGCCTAGTGCTTAGAATGCTGTTTGGTGAACCGCCGCGTGTCTCGGATGGCAAACTGCTCGAAACTTTGCAAGCGATGGAGCAGTACGCTGCTGCGCTTCATAAGTTAATCGAGCGGAGTCATGATGAGAATCACAAGCTTCGCAAATACGAAATTTACACACTTGGTCTTATTTCCTCGCTGGATGAGCTTGAGCAAAGTCAATATGCAGCCCGCAAATTCAGCGGCATGATCACGTCGGCTTCCTATTCGGTTATGTCGCCTGAAGAGCAGTTGAACTATCACCGCTACGTGTACTTTGACAAGAATGCCTTCATCCGTCTGTTCTCGCTGCTTGATAAATTAGGGACGCTGATGAACGACTATCTTGGTTTACAAACAGAGCGGGTCAAGCCGCATTTCTCGTATTTCACCGTGCTGCGTACGATGGTGCAGCGCAAGGCATATTCAGAGCTGGCGCTGCCTTTATTCGAGCTCAAGGAGCTTGGTAAACCGACGATGAACCGAATCCGCAAACGGCGGAATACGGAGATCCATTTTATGAATTCGGAAATGCAGGACGATCTCAGACAAAGCCATGATTCATATTCAGAGCAGCATCAACTGGAGAATATTTCGCAGCAAATGAGCGATCTGGATGAAATGATGGATATGGTGCTGGACACATTGAAGCTAACCTTTCACCATGCTTATCGCCAGATGAGAAAATGATCTGAACTTGGGAGGGTGCCCATGGAGCTGAAAGGACGAACGGCTTTAATTACAGGCAGTGCGAAAGGTTTAGGCAAAATGACAGCGATGTCACTGGCTCAAATGGGCTGCGACATCGTGCTGAACTATAAATCAAGCGAGCAGGAGGCGCTCTTGCTCGCTGAGGAAATTACTCGGCAATTTGGTGTTCGTGCAACGGCAATCGGCGCAGACGTCGCCGTTCAAGGCGATGTCGCTCGTCTGGCCGCAGAGGCGCAGGCATGGTCGCAAACCGGCAGCATTGATATTCTGATCAATAACGCCGGCCCATTCATTCGCGAGCGGCGGTTATTTGCGGATTATACCGCAGAAGAAGTGATCGGCTTGGTTAACGGCAATTTGCTTGGCGTCATGCTGCTGGATCACCACATGCTCGCAGGGATGCGTAAGCGGCAGTGGGGACGTATTATCCACTTCGGCTTCGGTCATGCCGGAGAAGGCCGTGCATGGCCTCACAGAGCCGTCTATGCTTCTGCCAAGACGGGTCTTGTATCCTTCACGAAGACGCTGGCTGTCGAAGAGGCAGGCAACGGCATTACGGTTCATATGGTTTGTCCGGGCGATATTCGCGGCGTGAACAAGGAGAGGACGATCGCGGAGGTTTCCGGTGAGCAAGATGATGAATCGCCGAGAGGACGTCCAGGAAGCGGGGAGGATGTCGCCCGTGTCATCACGTTCCTCTGCTTGCCGCAATCGGATTATTTGACAGGGAATATCGTCGATGTAACCGGAGGCTTCGATCCGATTAAGACCTCCATTAAAACATCATCCAACTAAACAAAAGAGTCTTGCCGTATCCGCCTTAGAGGCGGGATAACGGCAAGACTCTTTATTGTAAATAATGGGTGAAGAGGTTAAGAGATTAGAATACTTGCATAACCTCTTGTACGCCTTCGACTTCCTCAAGCAGAGCGCGTTCGATCCCTGCTTTAAGCGTAATTGTCGAGCTTGGGCAGCTGCCGCAAGCACCCACCAAACGAAGTTTCACGATGCCGTCCTCTACGTCGACGAGTTCAACGTCGCCGCCGTCGCGCTGCAAGAACGGGCGCAGCTTGTCAAGAACATCCAAAACTTCATCGTACATTGTGCTTTGTGCATTTTCACTCATTGCAATCCACTCCTTTCTCCCCTATTATAGTACAAAGCAGAGCAATTGAAAATGGATATCAACCACTCAAGTGTAGGTGACTAAATAAAAATGTTAAAAACTATGATAGAATTTTGTGCTAGCAATATGCACCATGGCACCGACCGTCTCATGAAGAAACTAGAGGAAAATCCGGATTATGATGTGATCGAGTACGGCTGCCTGGGCAATTGCGGCGAATGCTATTTGGCTCCATTTGGTCTCGTGAATGGCGAGATCATCGCCGGCGAAACCATTGAAGAGCTGGAAGAACTAATGATGAAGGCCATTGTGAAGCAGCAAGCTGACCGTGAAGCATTAGATCGACTTATCGACGATATGTGACCAGTACTACCAGTTAGGTTCCATATCTTACTAGTTTAGCCGAAATGATGCTTCGACATCCATAAGACACCGCTTTTGAGGACACGTGGCACGCGGCCCATAAGAGGGGTACGGCCCATGAGTCCGAAGCCGGCTTTTTTACCAAGTGAGCCGAGAACGCCTTTAAGCTTGATTTTGCCAAGTTTGGGTGTTTTGCCGCTCCATATCGCCTGCATGACTTCTGCAACCTGTTTGCCTTGCCCTTCTGCAGCCTGTGCGCTTGGCGAGAACGGCAGGGAGGCGCAGTCGCCGACGATGAATACATCATTGTAATCCGGCAGCTGGTGGTGCTCATTGATGATGAGACGGCCTTGTGCGTCCTTCGGCAAGTTCATACGCTGAACCAGCGCAACAGGTTGAATACCTGCAGTCCAAACCGTTACGTCAGACAGAATAGGGCTTGGATTGTTCAGGTCATACAAGCATCCTTCTTCAAGCTTATGCAGCGAAACATGACCACGCATTTCCACTTCATGCTCGATAAACCACGATGAAACATATTCCTGAAGCTTACCCGGGAATGCAGACAGAATGCTCGGTCCGCGATCGACGATCCGGATATTGAGGTCAGGACGGCCTTCGCGCAGCTCCGATGCTACTTCTACACCGCTCAAACCACCGCCAACAATGGTTATTTGTCCGTATGGCTTCACATCGTTTAGTGCCAAATACGTTTTACGTGATCCGGAGAACGTCTGAATGCTGTTGGAGTAGAGCTCCGCACCATCAATACCATGATATTTGTCCGTACAGCCAAGCGCGACTACGAGCCACTCGTATTCAAGCGGATCTTGACCGGCAAGCTGGATATGCTTCGCATCCAAATCGATATCGGTTACTTCGCCATAAGTTACAATTAAACGCGGATCGGAAGGGAATGCAACACGCAGATCAATATCTGCAGCAGTTCCCGCTACTAAAGAGTAATACTCCGTTTTCAACCCTTGAAACGGCATACGGTCAATAAGGACGACAACTGTGTCGTCTGGCAGTTCGCCCTCCAGCAAGGAGTGGGCGACTGTTAGTCCTCCATAACCGCCGCCAAGAATGACAAAACGTTTCATCTTAATCCCAACTTTCTCTGTGTGCAATAGAAATCTTCTGCATTTCGTTAGTTATGCGGCGCCGGAAGCCGGCGTCCGCTGTTTGCTCTTACTCGTAGTATATGCCTCTGCGACCTTAGCCATCAGTGCTTGTCCTATCCAATAACGATGCCAAAACCTGCTTATTCGAAAACCTTCACTTCGTTGTAGAACGTATCGCGCTCAACCGGAATACGACCGGCCCCTTTAATGAGCCAGATCAAATCTTCGCGCGTAATGCCTTCAGGCGTAAGTGCGCCAGCTGCATGGCTGATCCGTTCTTTTACCATTGTGCCGTGTACGTCGGAAGCGCCCATTGTAAGGGCAACTTGTGTGAGTTGTGTACCAATGTTGATGAAATACGCCTTAATATGCTGGAAATTATCAAGCAGCAAGCGGCTGATCGCAATGGCCTTCAAATCGTCAAAGGCGGAATTACGTCGGCGGATGCTTGCTTTGGGGCTGATTGGCTGCATGGAAAGTGGAATGAACACTTGGAAGCCGTTCGTTTCATCCTGCAGATCACGGATTTGAAGCATATGGTTGACGCGATCTTCGGTTTTCTCGACAGATCCGTAGAGCATCGTTGTGTGTGTGCGAAGACCCAGATTATGAGCCGTGCGATGTACCTCAAGATATTGGGAAACATCGGCTTTGTCTACGCGCATCTTTTTGCGGTATTCGTCAGACAGAATTTCGGCGCCGCCGCCCGTTAAGCTTTGCAGGCCGGCTTTCATAAGCTCTTGAATAACCTCTTTGTAGCTTAGGCCGCTAATCCGCGAGAAAAAGTCGATTTCAGCTGCAGTGTACGCCTTGAGCGCAACATTAGGGAAACGATCATGCAACGCTTGAAGCGAATCTACGTAGTACTGGAAAGGCACATGCGGGTTATGGCCGCCGACGATATGGAATTCGCGTACATCCGGATGAATATGCTTCTCCACATACTCGATCATTTGCGCGCCGGTAAGCGTGT
Source organism: Paenibacillus sp. CF384 (assembly GCF_900106745.1). GTDB lineage: Bacteria > Bacillota > Bacilli > Paenibacillales > Paenibacillaceae > Paenibacillus_Z. The sequence continues at coordinate 171,608 of NZ_FNNV01000018.1, forward strand.
AAGCACCTTCTTGACCTTCATCCTTGCGGAAGTTGCAGAACGCACAATGAGCTTCACAAACATTTGTGAAGTATAAGCTCATATTCTCGATAAAATAAACTTTCCGACCGTTCTTCTTGAGATTGACTTCGTTCGCCATTTGACCGATGGTGAGCAAATCGTCGGAACGATAAAGAAATTCTCCATCTTCCCGATTGAGACGTTCGCCAGCACGAACCTTCTCAACAATAGCTTGCATTCGTGTAGCATCTGTAGGTATTACGACATTCATAAGAGTATCCTCCCAGTCCGCCGGGCACTCATTTACAGGTCCGGTGTATAATGTATAAATTGAAAAAAAACAACATTGTGAAAAAAATTACTTACCCTCACTCCAAGAACCCCACACAAATAACTTCCCTTATTATAAACCTCATCATGAAGAGCGGCAACTATTAAGTCATGCCAGAGGACCTAATGGATGGAAGCAGCAGGAGGCATCTTCCTTTCGATCCCATGCCATTTGGGTTACAATAAGGAGCAGCGTCGAAACAGTTAATAAGAATGAGGTGGACTTCATGGCGAATACATATACGTATTCTCGCAGGGAAGAAGTAGCTAACGCGATCACGCATGGCCTAGGTGCTGCACTAAGTGTTGCTGCGCTGGTGCTGTTAATCGTGTTTGCTGCAATGAAAGGAAATGCTTCGCATGTGGTCAGCTTTACGATTTACGGCTCCATGATGCTATTATTGTATATTTCGTCTACACTCGTTCACAGCTTCCCGGAAGGGAAAGCGAAGAATGTGTTTGAAATTATGGATCATTCCTGCATTTATTTATTCATCGCCGGAACGTACACGCCGATCGTGCTTCATATTGTGCAAGGTGCGGCGGGATGGACGCTGTTCGGCATTGTATGGGGGCTCGCATTGTGCGGCGTTGTGTTCAAGGCGTTCTACGCCTCTAAGTTCCTCTTCACGTCCACGCTGCTTTATATCGCAATGGGCTGGATTATCGTATTTGCTTGGGGGCCGCTTAAAGCGCATCTGGCGCCAGGTGGACTGCAACTGCTGATTATCGGCGGCGTGTTGTATACGGTGGGGACATTATTCTATGTTTGGCGCAGCTTTAAGTATCATCATGCCGTGTGGCATTTATTTGTACTTGGCGGCTCGGTGCTGCATTTCTTCGCCATTCTGCTCTATGTGCTGCCTGCGTAACCATCACAATTGGGTTGTCCGTGTATTGAGTCCTTCTGCGATGTGGAGTATACTATAAAATATATAGTGAGTTTATTACGTAACCAAATCAGTGAGAGTTTGACTCCGTCAAACTCCCTATTTTCAGGAGGGATACCATGATTAATATAAGCGAGACTGCAAACGAGAAAATCAAGGAAATGCTGGAGGCTGAAGAGTCACCTGAGTTGTTCTTGCGCATTGGCGTGAAGGAAGGCGGCTGCAGCGGATTCTCATACGGCATGGGCTTCGATGACGAGCTTAACGATACAGACAAAACGATGGAGTTCAGCGGGTTGAAGGTTGTCGTGGACGGAGACAGCGTGAAATACCTGAACGGCCTTGAAATTGACTACAAAGAATCCGCAATGGGCGGAGGCTTCACGATTAACAATCCGAACGCATCTGCAACATGCGGCTGCGGTTCGTCGTTCAGAACGGCAACAGATGCGGGTAAACCTGCAGAAGCCGGCGAATGCTAATTGTTTGAAAGTACGAAACCTCCTGGGGATTGAGTCCCGGGAGGTTTTTTTGTGCTAAAAACCCGTTGAAAAGAATTGATTCGGTGGAAAAAAAGTTTAACGGTTGCCAGCGTGGCTATTTCATGAAAATCAGCCATTTTGAACGGCTAGCTATGATGAACGTAAAAACAGCCCCGTATTTGCTTCAAGTCGTAGGTTAAGAATGGAAGTAGAACACATCCATTTTCAGAGCTACAAAGCA
>NZ_FNNV01000044.1 GCF_900106745.1 Paenibacillus sp. CF384
AAGTAACAAATAACAAACGGATGGTGTTGTAAAATGCTACGTTCAAATCGGGATAAACAACAGAATTACGAGTTCGTTTCCATAGAAGATCTAGTCCCTGCTGATCATTTGTTGCGTAAGGTGGACAAGTACATCGACTTTTCCTTTATCGATCAAAAAGTGAGCCATTTGTATTGCCAAGATAACGGCCGACCTGCAATAGATCCCCTCGTGCTCTTTAAAATGATCTTTCTGGGGTATTTTTACGGCATACGCTCCGAGCGCCAGCTGGAACGTGAGATTCAGACGAATCTCGCTTACCGCTGGTTTCTTGGCTTGGGACTCACGGACCGCGTGCCTGATCATACAACAATTAGTTGGAACCGTCGTACACGTTTTAAGGACACGTCGGTTTTTCAAGATGTGTTCGATGAGATTGTGCTTCAAGCTATCTCGCATCGCATGGTTGGTGGTCGTGTACTTATCTCGGACTCTACTCATGTCAAAGCGAATGCCAACAAGCATAAGTTCACAAAAGAACAAGTCCAGCAGAATACACGTGACTATGTAGATGAGTTGAATTCCGCGGTAGAAGCAGAGCGTAAGGCACAAGGAAAAAAGCTTTAAAACAACAGGAGGAGGTGAACAAAGACAAAGAAGTGAAGGTTAGTACGACAGATCGGGACAGTGGCTATATGATTCGAGACGGTAAACCAGAGGGGTTCTTCTACTTAGATCACCGTACGGTTGACGTGAAGTACAACCTAATTACAGATGTCTTCGTTACCGCCGGAAACGTGCATGACTCCGTGCCTTACCTCTCTCGTCTAGATCGCCAGCGTGAACGATTTCAGTTTAAAGTTGAGGCAGTTGCTCTAGATTCTGGTTACCTGACAACACCAATTTGCAAAGGACTTGAACAACGAAAGATATTTGGCGTTATCGCACACCGCAGATTTCATCCAACGCAAGGATTGTACGCGAAATGGGAATTCACCTATGATAAGGAGCGAAATCTGTATATTTGTCCACAAAAACAAGAGCTCCCTTACCGCACTACAGATCGTAAAGGATACCGGCAATATGCTTCGGATCCCGTACAATGTGCAGCATGTCCAATGCTGGAGAAGTGTACGAGATCTCAAAACAAGCGCAAGGTCGTAACCCGACACATCTGGGAAGTCAGCAAAGAACAAGTACGGCTGAACCGGCTGAGTAAATCCGGGAAACAACTGTACCGCAAACGAAAAGAAACGATAGAGCGAAGCTTCGCGGATGCTAAAGAGCTCCACGGGTTTCGCTATTGCCGTTTGCGGGGGCTGCGAAACGTCATGGAGCAAGCGCTTATGACCGCAGCCGTACAGAACATGAAGAAGATAGCCCTCCAGCTAGAAAGGAGGTCGAAGGAGGCTTAACGCCCTTCGACCTCCACAAACCAACCCTAAAACCAAAGAGAAACCCAACGTTTGAAAAAAAACGTTGGGTTTCTCGACATTCT